>CAVSQV010000011.1:0-14949 GCA_963730155.1 uncultured Acidobacteriota bacterium | reverse complement strand
CGGAGCAGGGTCTCGAACAGATGCCGCCGGTCGCCGGCCAGCGTGCCCGGGGCACTCGGCCTCCCCGTGGCCTCGCTCATCAGGACAGCTCCCGCACCCATCGCCCGGCGTTGGCGAGGAAGAGCTCCCGGGCAGCCTCGATGTCGACGCTCATCACCCGGTCCTCTTCGAGGAAGGGGATGCGGGCGCGCAGGTCGTGGAAGACCGCCGCGGTCGGCGGCGAGAGCCGCAGCCCGTCGTTGAGATCGATGGCCTGGCAAGCGGTCATCAGCTCGATGCTCATGACGTACTCGCAGTTGTCGAGGATCTGGGCCAGCTTGTAGGCCGACGTCCCGCCCATGCTGACGTGGTCCTCCTGGAGCTGGCAGGTGGGGATGGTGTCGACGCAGGCCGGTGTCGAGAGGACCTTGTTCTCGTTGACCAGTGCCGCCGACGTGTACTGAGTGATCATGAACCCCGAGTTGATCCCGGGCCGCTTGACCAGGAAGCTGGGCAGACCGCGTTGCCCCGAGAGGAGCTGATAGGTGCGGCGCTCGGAGATGCTCGCCATCTCGCTGATCGCCATCGCGGAGAAGTCCAGAGCCAGCGCCGTCGACTCGCCGTGCAGGTTGCCGCCGAACAGGACCTCGTCCTGCTCGGGGAAGAACAGCGGGTTGTCCGAGACGCTGTTGCACTCCCGTTCGACCACCTCGCGGGCGAAGTCGACGGCCTGACGTATCGCGCCGTGGATCTGCGGGATGCACCGGAAGGAGTAGGGGTCCTGCATCGACCGGTTGCAGGTCGGCAGCTCGAAGTGGTTGCTCCCCGCCAGCAGCGACTGGAGGTTGGCGGCCACCACCCGGCGCTCCGGGTGCAGCGAGGTGGTGTGGTAGAGCGGGTGATAGAAGGTCCGCGAGCCGCTGAAGGCCTGGATGCTCAGCGCCGCCAGCAGGTCCGAGGCCCTGGCCAGCAGGGCGCCTCGATCCAGAGCGTGGGCTGCGAGGCCGTTGATGTACTGCACGCCGTTGGTCAGGGCCAGGCCCTCCTTCGGCCGCAGGCGTAGCGGCTCCCAGCCCATGGCCGCCAACGCGTCGCCGGCATCCACCACCCGCCCTTCGAAGTGGACTCGTCCGAGTCCCAGCAGCGGCAACGCCATGTGCGCGAGCGGCGCCAGATCGCCGCTCGCGCCGACCGTTCCCTTCTTCGGGATGGCCGGGATCGCGCCGCGGTTCCAGTGCTCGAGCAGGCGCTCCACGGTCGGTCGCGAGATGCCGGTATGACCGGTGCGAAAGGTGAGGAGCTTCACCAGCATGACGAGGCGCGAGATCTTCTCGGGCACCAGCTCGCCGACCCCGCAGGCGTGGGAGACCACGTGGTTGTACTGCAGCCGCTCCATCTCACCGGCCATGACGCGCGTCTCGCAGAGCGACCCGAATCCGGTGTTGACGCCGTAGAGGTAGCGGTCCTGGGCCGCCTTGGCTGCGACGAAACGGGCTCCGGCATCGATCTTGTCGGCCACTTCCGGCGCCAGGTGCAGCTCGGGCGGCTCGTCCGCGAGGCGGCAGAGCTCGTCGATCGAATAGCGGTGCAGGTCGATGTGATGGCTCCTGACCACGGTTCCCTTGCCTCCTACGCCTGACCGTCGCGACTCGCCTCGGGCTGCGCGTCGGTGGCTTCCGTCCGATGTTGTTCGAGCAGCGCCTTCACCTCTTCCGCGGAGAGACTGCCGACCAGCTCGGCCAGCCGGTCGACGCGGTCCGAGTCGGCGTCCGGGGTGCGGATCGCCGCCAGGTGCGCGGCGAGCGCAGCCGGACTCGGGTGCTCGAAGAGCTGATGCGCGCCGAGCGGCAAGTACAACCTGCGGCTCAGGCGCGAAGCGATCTGGGTCGCGAGCAGGGAGTCCCCGCTCAGGTCCATGAAGTTGTCGTGGATCCCGACCGACGCGAACCCGAAGACCTCCTGCCACGCCGCGACGATCTCGGTTTCGAGCTCGTTCTGGGGCGGAGCGTAGGGCGTGGGCAAGGGCGGGCGCGGAGGGCGCCGAGCGACGAACGCCGCCACCGGCGTGCCCTCCGCCCGCGGCCCTGCCGCCGGTGCCGGCCGGATCTCGAAGTGCTCGCGCTGGAAGGGATAGGTGGGGAGGGTGAGGCGCCGGCGCCCACGGCCGGCATGGCAGCCCGCGAGGTCGACGGTGGTGCCTGCGACCCAGAGGCGGCCCAGGCCGTCGAGCGTGCCGCGCAGGTCATCCGCTCGGCCGGCGGACCCGGGCACCGCGGCGCCGGGGACCCCGGCCGGACCCGCCGCGCGCGAGGTCGTGGACCCGGCGGCACCCACCTCGCCGTCGATCAGGCGGTCGGCATCGGCGAGGAGCTCGCGAAGGTCGGCGATGTCGCGGTAGACCCCGGCGCGGCGGCGGCCGAACGCGCGGCGCCCCTGCTGCAGGGTGTAGGCGAGGGACGACGGATCCACCTCCGGGTGGAGCGTCAGATGACGTTGCAGGCGCCGCGTCGTCTCCGCTAGGGCCGCTTCGTCGCGGGCCGACAGGACCAACAGGTTCCAGGGATCCGCGGCGGTCTCGGCAGGTTGCGGCGGGGCTTCCTCGAGGACCACGTGGGCGTTGGTGCCGCCGATGCCCAGCGCGCTGACCGCGGCCCGGCGAGGAACGTCGCCGGCCGGCCAGTCGGACAGCTTCGCGTTGACGAAGAACGGACTGCCCTCGAGAGGGAGGTCGGGATGGGGGGACGCGAAGTGGAGGACCGGTGGGATCTGGCGGTGCTCCAGGGCGAGCGTCGCCTTGATCAGGCTCGCGATGCCGGAGGCTTCGTCCAGGTGCCCGACGTTCGCCTTGTTCGAGCCCAGGGCGCAGAAGCCCCGCGCATCCGTAGACAGGCGGAAGGCGCGGGTCAGCGCCGCCACTTCGATCGAGTCGCCGAGCGGAGTGCCGACGCCGTGGGTCTCGACATAGGCGATCGTCTGCGCGGGGACGTCGGCGACGCCCAGCGCCATGGCGGCGACCTCCGCCAGGCCTTCGACGCACGGGGCGGTGAACCCCGGCTTGGCGGCGCCGTCGTTGTTCACGGCCGAGCCGCGGATCACGGCGCGCACCGGGTCGCCGTCGGCGACGGCGTCGGCGAGACGCTTGAGCAGGACCATCCCGGCCCCGTTGCCATGGACGGTGCCGACCGCCCGCCGATCGAAGGGCCGGCAGCGGCCGTCGGGAGAGAGGGACAGGCCCTCGCGGTAGACGTAGCCTCGCGGCTGAGGAAAGAAGATCGAGACGCCTCCGGCCAGGGCCATGTCGCACTGGAAGTCGAGCAGGTTCTGGCAGGCGAGGTGGACGGCGACCAGGGAGGTGGAGCAGGCGGTCTGCAGCGAGATGCTGGGTCCCCGCAGGTCGAGCCGGAAAGAGAGGCGCGTGGTCAGGCTGCCGCCTTCGATCAGGGCCAGCGGCCCATCCAGCAGCTCCAGCTTCTGCTCCAGCGACATTCGACTCTCGAGGTAGGTGGCGGGCCCGGAGCCCGCGAAGACGCCGATCGCGCCGGGGTAGGTGCCGGGGTCATAGCCGGCGCTCTCGAGCGCTTCCCAGGCGCACTCCAGGATGATGCGGTGCTGGGGATCGAGCATCTCCGCCTGACGCGGGGGGATGCCGAAGAAGGAGGCGTCGAACAGGAAGGGGTCCTCGAGCACCCCCGCGGCCTTCACGTAGTCGCTCCGCTCGAGCACCTCGCGAGCGACGCCGGCCGCCTCCAGCTCGCGGTCGCTGTAGAAGGTGATCGACTCGACACCGTCGCGCAAGTTCTGCCAGTAGGTCTCGGGATCCCGCGCGCCGGGAAAGCGGCAGGCCATGCCGATGACGGCCACGCCCTCCGCCGTCGCATCCGGGGCGGCTTTCATGCCGGGCCTCGCACGAGCTCGGGCGGGTGGCGGCGCTTCGACTGCCGCTGTCTGGCGGATCTCGCCAGCGCCGCCGTGAGCCTCGGGCTGGCGGTCTCGCCCGCCGCCGGCGGTCGGTCCAGGCGGGCGGCCAGTGACTCGATGGTCGGGTGCTCCAGGAGCTCCAGCATCGTCAGCTCTCGGCCGAGCCGCGCGGCGATCCGGGCGCGCACCCGGGCCAGCAGCAGCGAGTGGCCGCCGAGGTCGAAGAAGCTGTCGTCGGTGCTCACCTCCGGGAGCCGCAGCACCTCGCTCCAGATCCCGGCCAGCGCCTCCTCGGTGGCTCCCCGCGGGACGGAGCGGACACGGCCGCCGCGAGTCCGCGCGGCGGCGGCCGGCAGCGCGCGGCGGTCGACCTTGCCGTTGGGCGTCAGCGGCAGGGCGCGGAGCGGCACGTAGAGGGACGGCAGCATGTAGTGGGGGAGCCGCTGCCGGAGGAAGGACTGGATCTCGTCGCCGGCCGGGGGCTCGTGTCCGTGCGGGGGGACCGGGTACGCGATCAGCCGCCGTTCGCCCGGCGCATCCTCGGAGGCGACGACGGCGGCCTGGACGATCATCGGGTGGGCGACCAGGGCCGACTCGATCTCGGCGAGCTCGATCCGGAAGCCGCGGATCTTGACCTGACGGTCGTTTCGGCCGAGGAACTCCAGTCGGCCGTCGGGACGGTAGCGGGCGCGGTCGCCGGTCCGGTAGAGACGCGCTCCGTGCCGGCCGCCGAACGGATCCGGGACGAAGGCCGCCGCGGTCAGGTCGCCGCGCCTCAGGTAGCCCCTCGCCAGCGCCGAGCCCCCGACGTAGAGCTCCCCGGGCACGCCCAGCGGCGCCGGCTCGAGCCCGCGGTCGAGCACCAGCAGGCGGGTGTCGCCGACCGGCCCGGCCACCGGCACCGGACCCGCCCCGCGCTCGACGCGATGGGCCGCGCACCAGATCGTCGTCTCCGTGGGGCCGTAGAGGTTCCACAGGCACTCGCCGCGGCCGGCCAGAGCCTCGGCGAGGTCGCGCGGCAGCTCCTCGCCGCCGCACAGCATCCGCAACCCGGGACGGCCCCGCCAAGCGGTCTCGAGAAGCAGGCGCCAGGTCGCGGGCGTGGCCTGCAATACGGTGGCGCCGCTGCGCTCGAGGAGGTCGGCCAGGCGCGCTCCGTCGGCCGCCTCGTCGGCCCGCGCCAAGACCACGCGGGCGCCGACGGAGAGCGGCAGAAAGAGCTCCAGAGCGGCGATGTCGAAGCTCAGGGTCGTCACCGCCAGCAGCACGTCCCCGACCGCGAGACCCGGCCGCTCGGCCATCGCCTGGAGGAAGCCGACCACCGAGCGGTGCACGATCTCGACCCCCTTCGGACGTCCGGTGGAGGCCGAGGTATAGATCACGTAGGCGCGGTGGCTGGCCCCCGCCCCGCCGTCGAGGCGGGAGTCGCTCCAGGCGGCCAAGGCTCCGGAGTCCGCGTCCAGGCAGACTCGGCGGGACGGACCCGGGAGGCTGGCGAAGCGGCTCTCGGTGACCAGCACCGCGCTCCGGGAGTCGGCGAGCACGTGCTCGATGCGCTGCCGCGGATAGCCGGGATCGATGGGGACATAGGCACCGCCGGCCTTGAGCACGCCCAAGAGCGCCACCACGAGATCCGGCGAGCGGTCCAGGCACACGCCCACCAGGACCTCGGGCTCGACCCCCAGGGATCGCAGATGCCGGGCCAGGCGGTTGGCCCGGCGGTCCAGCTCGCCGAAGGTGAGGCAGGCGTCGGCACACGCCACCGCCACGGCATCCGGATTCCGGCCTGCCTGCTCCTCGATGAGGTGATGGAGGCAGTCCGGCTGCGTTCGAGCTGCCGGACCGGCGCTGAACTCGGTCAGCACCTGGTGCCGCTCGGCGGCGCTCAGACCGAGCCGCCGCAGGCTCGCGTCCGGCTCGGCGATGGCCTCGGCGAGGAGCCGTTGATACTGCGCCACCAGCCGGGCGACGGTCGAGGGTGTGAAGAGGGCGGTGTCGTACTCCCATTCCAGGAGGGTCTGCTCGTCCTCCGATCGCGGCGTCCGGCCGACGCGCTGCTCCGAGCGCGGCGTCACGATGACGTTGAGGTCGAACTTGGCCGAGCCGTTGTGGGGATACTCGATCCGTCCCCGCAGCGCCCCGAGGTCGAGATCCGGCATCGGCGCGTCGTGAAAGCTGAACATCACCTGGAAGATCGGGTTGGCGCCCGCATGCCGCTCGGGTCGCAGCTCCTGGACCACCCGCTCGAAGGGCAGGTCCTGATGCGCGTAGGCCTCCAGGGTGGCCTGCCGAACCCGCGCCACCACCTGCCGGAAGGAGGGGGCGCCCGCGAGGTCGATCCGCAGCGCCAGGTTGTTGATGAGCATGCCGACGATGCATTCGGTCTCGCGCTGCCGCCGGCCGGCGGCAGCCGCACCCACCACCAGATCGTCGGCACCGGTGTAGCGGCGCAGGAGCACGGCGAAGGCCGCCAGCAACACCATGAAGGGAGTCGCACCGTGCCGGCGGCCGAAGCCGCGGGCCGACGCGAAGAGCTCGGATCGCATCGGTTCCCTGTGCACCCGGCCGCGGAAGCTCTGCACCGCGGGGCGGGGAAAGTCGGTTGGGAACCCGGTTGCGCTCGGGATCCCGGCCAGCGTCCGCTTCCAGAACTCGAGCTGCCGGGCGGCGGCGGCGCTCTGCAGCCACTCCCGCTGCCAGACGGCGTAGTCGGCGAACTGCACCGGCGGCTCCGGCAGCGGCGATCGCGAACCCGAGCAGGCGGCCCGGTAGAGCTGCTCGATCTCGGAGAGGAGCAGCGCCATCGACCAGCCGTCGTGGAGGAAGTGGTGCTCGACCTGGCTCAGCAGGTGCTCGCGCGGTCCGAGGCGCAGCAGGCGCCAGCGGATCAGCGGCAGGCGGGTGAGGTCGAAACCCGCGCGGCAGTCCGCGAGGACCTGCCGCGCGCACTCGCGGGCGCGCAGCGGGTCTGGCAGCGCCGTCAGGTCGACCACCGGCAAGCGAGGGATCCAAGGCGGATGGAGGCGTTGGAACGGCCGGCCATCCTCGCTGGGGAACGAGGTGCGGAGGATCTGGTGCCGCGCCACCACTCCACGCAGGGCCGAGCGCAGCGCTCCGACCTCCAGGGGACCCCAGAACCGGATCGTGACGTACGCGTTGTAGGCGACGTTGGACGGCGAGACCTGCTGGACGAACCAGACCCGTTCCTGGGGGGAAGACAGCGGCAGCCGCCCTCTCCGTCGAGCGCGCTTCAGCGGCGGCGCGTCCCGGAGCTCCGGCGACTCCTGGGCTCGAGCCACGCGGGCGGCGAGCTCGGCCGGCGTGAGGTCACCGAGCAGGATCTCGGGGGGAAGCGCGATCGACAGGCGCTCTCGGATCCTGTTCGCCACCTGGGCGGCGAGCAGGGAGTGGCCGCCCAGCTCCAGGAAGTCGTCGTCGACACCCACCGGACCACAGCCGAGGAGATCCTCCCAGATCGCCGCCACTTCGGCCTCCGCCGGAGTCCGCGGCGCCCGGTAGGGGCGGCTGCGCTGCTCCTGGGTCGGGGCCGGGGCCGGGAGGGCGTTGCGGTCGATCTTCCCCGTGGCCGTCAGCGGTAGCTCGTCCAGGAAGCAGAACGAAGCCGGCACCATGTACGGTGGCAGCTCCCGGGTCAGAAAGGCGCGCAGCCGCGCGAGGTCCGGCCGCCTCGCACCGGCGACCAGGTACGCGACCAGGCGGACGGAGCCCGGTGCGTCCTCCCGGCCGACCACCACCGAACCGGCCACGTCCGGATACCGTGCCAGCACCGCTTCCACCTCCGCCGGCTCGATCCGGAAGCCGCGGACCTTGAGCTGACGATCTGCACGCCCCAGAAGCTCGAGGTTGCCGTCGGGACGGCGGCGGGCGAGATCGCGGGTGCGAAACAGGCGCGCCCCGGGGACGGTGCCGAGAGGGTCGGGTATGAAGCTCGTGGCCGTGAGATCGGGGCGGCCGAAATAGCCCCGAGCGACACCGGCGCCACCCAGATAGAGCTCAGCCGGTGTCGCTCCCGAAACTCGCCGCAGGTCGCTGTCCAGCAGGTGGGCGGCGACGTTGGCGATCGGCAGACCGATGGGAACCGATCGGGCCAGGCCTTCCGGCTCGCCCTCCAGCTCCCAGACCGTGGCCGTGACCGTGGCCTCGGTGGGACCGTAGGCGTTGATCCAGCGGGCCCTCCGCCCCACCGCGCGGTACCAGAGCTCGAGCCGCTGCGCCAGGACCGGCTCGTTGCCGACGACGACCAGGCGCACGCTCTCGGGCCAGGGCAGGGTCGAGGCCTCGAAGGCCCATTCGTGCCAGAACGAGGCCGGCAGGCTGAGCACGGTCACTGCCCGGGCGCGGGCGAGATCGACGAGGGCCGGCGCCGAAGCCGCCGCCGCCGCCGAGCGCCGCACGACCGTGCCGCCGCTCAGCCAGTAGGGGAAGATCTCCTCGGCGGAGACATCGAAGCCGATGGCGGCGAACTGGAGGACGCGGTCGCCCGCGCGGAGCCCATAGCGGGAGACGACGGCGCAGCACAGGTTGAGCAGCGCCGAGTGGGGCACCGCGACGCCCTTGGGCGCTCCCGTCGAGCCGGAGGTGAAGAGGACATAGGCGAGGTTGGACGGCAGTGCACCTCCCGGCCAGGTGCGGGGGCACCGTGCCGTCGCGTCCCCCGGGTCTCGATCGACGCAGACTCGAGGCGGCCCGCCGGAACCACCGGCCCACGTCGACGTCGTCACCACCGCCACCGGCTTCGCCTGGTCCATCATCTTCGCGAGGCGGTGTCGCGGCAGCGCCGGGTCCAGCGGGAGGTAGGCCGCTCCGGCGCCGAGGATGCCGAGGAGGGCCACGAAGAGCTCGGTCGAGGGTGGTAGGCAGAGCCCCACCAAAGCTTCGGGGCCCGCCCCGAGGGCTCGAAGGCGGTGGGCGAGCTCCCGGGCTCGGCGGACCAGCTCCCCGTAGCTCAGGTGATGGTCGTCGCAAACGACCGCGACGGCGTCTCTGGCACCGAACGCGGTCGCAGCAATCAGCTCGTGGAGGCACCGGCCCACGGGGAGGGCCGTGTCGCGTCCGGTCTTCGCCACCCCCTCGCGTCGCTGACTTCTTGACAAACCTTCCTCAGGCAAGAGTGCAGTAGCGGGTTTAAACAAATCGCTCTAGAGCTATTTATCCTAGCACATTGGGACGCCTTGTTGAAATTACGCGGAAGGTCCGCTGGGGTTTCGAGGACGGCGACTACGAGACCCGCGCCACCTTCTCGAGGTCCTCGTCCCGGCCGGCCACCAGCAGCGTGTCCGAGCCCGTGAGCGGGGCGTCGGGGTCGGGGACCGGGGTGTAGCGGTCGGCGAGGACGTCGCGCACCGCGACCACGGCGACGTTGTGCCGGCGCGGCAGCTCGAGCTGGCGGAGGGTGCGTCCGACCCAGGAGTCGGGGACCGCCATCTCCTGGGCCGAGAAGCCGGGGCCCAGTTCGACGTAGTTGAGGATCGTGCGCCGGGTGACGCGCTTGGCCAGGAGGTAGGCGGCCTCGCGCTCGGGGAAGATCGCGGTGGCGAGGCCGAGGGTGTCGAGGATCCGGGCGTGGAGGTCGGAGCCGACCTTGGCGTAGATCTCGCGCACGCCGAGGTCGCGCAGGGCGAGGGTCGAGAGCAGGCTCGCGGTGACGTCGTGGCCGGTGGCGACGATCGCGGCGTCGGCGTCGCGCGCACCCGCCTTCTCGAGCGCCTCGACGTCGGTGCCGTCGCCGATCAGGACCACCGGGAGGTCGTCGGCGAAGCGCTCGACGATGCCCGCGTCCTCGTCGATCGCCACCACGCGGTGGCCGTTCTTGTGCAGCGCCTCGGCGACGCTGGCGCCGAAGCTGCCGAGCCCGATCACCAGGACGCTCTTCACGGCCGGGATTATCGCAGAGGCGGCGTCCTCGCCGGAGAACCGGCCCTCCTCACTCGTGCCGCAGCGCCTCGATCGGGTCGAGCGACGCCGCCCGGCGCGCCGGGTAGAAGCCGAAGAAGACGCCGACCGCGCCGGCGAAGGCGAGCGCCAGGACGACGGTCTGGGGGGCGATCACGGTCGCCCAGCCGGTCAGCCGCTCGAGGAGCGCCGCGCCGCCGAAGCCGAGGCCGACGCCGAGGAGGCCGCCCGCCGCGCTCAGCACCACCGCCTCGACCAGGAACTGGGCGAGGACGTCCGACCCGCGCGCGCCGAGCGCGAGGCGCAGGCCGATCTCGCGCGTCCGCTCGGTAACCGAGACCAGCATGATGTTCATGATGCCGATGCCGCCGACGAGGAGCGAGACGCCGGCGATCGAGGCGAGGAGCGCGGTCATCACCTCGGTCGTCCCGGCGGCGGCCTCGGCGATCCGGGTCTGGTCGCGGACGGTGAAGTCGTCCTCGTCGTAGTCGGCCAGCCGGTGCGCCTCGCGGAGGATCGCGCGCATGTCCTCCTGCGCCGGGCCGACGTCGGCGGGGGTGAAGGTCATGGCCAGGATCTGGCCGATGTAGTTGCGGCCGGAGAGCCGGTTGTAGACCGTGGTGTAGGGGGCGAGGATGACGTCGTCCTGGTCGTTCCCCTCCGGCGTCTGCCCCTTGGTCTCGAGCACGCCGATGATCTGGAACGGGACGTTCCTGAGCTGGATCGGCTGGCCGACCGGGTCCTCGCCCGGGAAGAGCGACTCGGCGACGGTGCGGCCGAGGAGCGCCACCTTGCGCATCGAGCGGACGTCGGCGGCGTCGAAGAAGCGTCCCGAGGCCGCTTCCCAGGCGCGGATCTCGCGGTAGGAGGCGTCGACGCCGTAGACCGAGGCGCGCCAGTTGCCGGTGCCGCCGATCACCTGGGTGCGGGTCATCACCACCGGCGTCACCGCCGCGAGGTAGGGGCTCTCGCGGGCGAGCTTCTCGGCGTCGTCGAGGGTCAGGCGCGGGAAGCTCGCGGCGCCGTGGCTGACCCCGCCCGGCCGCGCGCTCCCCGGGGTGATCACGATCAGGTTGGTGCCGAGGTTCTCGATCTGGGCCCGGATCTGGCTGCGCGCGCCCTCGCCGAGGGCGACCATCACGATCACCGCGCCGACGCCGATGATCACGCCGAGCATGGTCAGGAGCGTCCGCAGCTTGTTGCGCAGGATGCTCTCGCCGGCGATCCAGACCAGGTTCGAGACGCGCACGGCCGCGGCTCGGCGGGCGGGCGGCGTGTCGGGCGGCATCTCAGAAGCCTCCCGGGCGGAAGCCGCGCTCGCGCGACGGGCTGAACGGGTTCGACGAGCCCTCCTCGGCCCCGGCGGTGATGCCGGCGATGACCGGCATCCCCTCCTCGATGCCGGGGCCGGAGACCTCGGTCGACTGGCCGTCGGAGATCCCGGCGCGCACCGGCAGAGGCCGCGGCCGGCCCTCCGCGTCGACGGTCCAGAGGAGCGAGCGGTCGGCCGGGCGGCGGTCGCCGCCGGCGCCGTCGCCGGAGCGTGCGAAGCCGCCGGCGGGACGGGCGCCCGCGCCGGCTCCGGGGGCGGTCTCGCCGTCGCCCGCTGCTCCCGAGCGCCGCCGCGGCTCGGCGCCGGCTTCCCCCGCGCCCTCGGCGCCCGCGCCCTCGCGCAGCTCGCGCAGGGCCGCCATCATCTCCTCGGTGGGGCGGAAGCGGAGCGCCGCGTTCTGGACCCTGAGCACGTCCTCGGCGCGGCCGATCAGGAACTCGACGGTGGCGGTCATCCCCGGCAACAGCTCCCCCGTGTCGTTGTCGACGTCGACCACGACGGTGTAGCTGACCACGTTCTCGAGGGTCGCCGACTGGAGGCGCACCTGGCGCACGGCGCCGACGAAGGTCCGGTCGGGGTAGGCCTGGACGGTGAAGCGGACGTCCTGGCCCTCCTCGATCACCCCGATGTCGCTCTCGTCGACCGAGACCCGGATCTCCATCTGCGACAGGTCCTCGGCGATCAGGAAGAGGCGCGGCGCCGAGAGGCTGGCGGCGACGGTCTGGCCGACGTCGACCGCGCGCTCGACCACCACGCCGTCGATCGGCGAGTAGATCTCGGTGTAGGCGAGGTTGCGCTCGGCGCGCTCGAGGCCGGCCTTGGCCGAGGTCTCGGCGGCCTGGGCGACCTCGAGGTCGGAGCGGAGCGACTCGACGTCGGCCTCGCTCAGGAGCCCCTGCTCGTAGAGCCGCGCGCCGCGCCGCTCTTCGCGCTCGGCGCGGCTGCGCTCGGCGCGCGCGCGCTGGAGGCTGGCCTGGCTCTCGCGCACCGCCTGCTCGAGGAGGGTCGGGTCGAGGCGGGCGACGAGCTGGCCGCGCTCGACGCGGTCGTTGAAGTCGGCGAAGAGCTCGGCGATCTGGCCGGACACCTGAGTGCCGACCTCGACCGTGGTCAGGGCGTTGACCGTGCCGGTGGCCGAGACCACCTGCTCGACGTCGCCCCGCTCGACGGCGACGAGGCGGAAGCCGGCGCCGGCCTCGCCGCCGCGCCGGCCGAGCCAGAGCCAGGCGCCGGCCCCGGCGGCGATCACGAGGACGAGGACGATGAGCTGCTTCATGGTTCGAGCCCCAGCCGGCGGCAGGCGTCGGGGAGCACCCGCTCGGCAGGCGACGCCAACACCTCGACCCACTCGGGGATTCCGGGACGGCGGCCCGCGGGGTCGACGACCAGGGCCGGGACGCCGCGCCGCCAGGCCGCGCGCAGCACCATCTCGGTGGCGCCGACTGCCAGCGAGGTACCGGCGAAGACCACCAGCTCCGCCTCGTCGGCGGCCGCGGTGAAGCGGTCGAAGCCGTAGTCCGCGTGTTCCTGGTAGTACTCGTCGAAGAAGAGAGCGTGAGCACGCAGGTGCGCGCCGCAGGCCGGGCAGGCGGGGACGTTGGCCGCCACCGGGTCGGCGCGGAAGGGTCCGAGGTCGATTTCCTGGCGCGCGATCGAGCCCGCCGGCGCCCCCAGCCGGCAGCCTGGGCTCGAGCAGCGGAACCGGTCGGCGGTGCCGTGGACCTTGATCAGGTCGCGCTGGCCGGCGCGCTCGTGGAGGGTGTCGAGGTTCTGGGTCGCGACCAGGAGGCGACCGCCGCGCCCGGCGGCCCAGCGCTCGAGGGCGGCGAGCGCGTGGTGCGCCGGGTTGGGCTCGGCGGCGAGCACGCGGTCGAAGCGGCCGAGGTACCAGCGCCACTGCGCCGCCGGGTCGCGGCGGAAGAACGCCGCGGTCGCCATCTCGACGTCGTGCTGCTTCCAGATCGCGTCCGGCTCGTCGCCGCGGAAGGTGGCGATGCCGGAGGGGGCGCTGATCCCGGCGCCGGTCACGGCCAGCGCCAGCCCGCCGCCGGCGGTGGCGGCGGAGAGCGCCTCGGCGAGGACCTCGCCGGGCTCACGGGCGGCGGCTGGGGTGGTCAGGGTCGGGCCGTAGAGGAGGGCGGGTCAGTAGTCGATGTAACCGTCGCGGGTGCGCACCCGGCGGCTGCCGGTCACGGTCACGCTCACCGGGCGCCAGCTCCCGTCGTCGCGGTCGACGCTCGGGTAGTAGCCGAGCACGTACTGGCGGCGCAGCTCGGCGAGGATCTCGCGGAACGCCTGCGCCGCGCCGTCGACGCCGTCGATCGGAAACACCGCGCCGCCGCTCTCGGCGACCACCCGCTCGAAGGTCGAGAGCTCGCGGACGTGCTCGCGCCGGCCGCGCCACGACGACGAGTAGGTGCCGGTCTCGCGCACGTCGCGCAGGCGGATCCAGTAGATCATCGCCTGGCTGCGCTGCGCCGCCCAGCGCACGTCCTCGGCGTCGAGCACGCTGCCGGTGTCCACACCGTCCGAGAGCACGATCACCACCCGCCGCCCCTGGCGCGCCTCGAGCAGGCGCAGCGCGTAGTAGACGTAGTCGTTCAGGGCGGTGCCGCCGCCGGCCTCGACGGCGCCGAGGTCGCGGGTCAGGTCCGCGCCGTGGCGGGTGAAGTCGGTCGAGCGGACGCGCCGGTCGGCGAACAGCGTCAGCGCCGCCTCGTCGAGCCGGCGCAGCCCCTCGAGGAAGACCGCGGCGCCCTCGAGCGCGGTCTCGAGCCGCTCGCCGCGCATGCTCCAGCTCGTGTCGAGGAGCAGGACCGCGGTCAGCGGCGCGTCGCCGCGCTCGAAGGTGACGATCACCTGCGGGTCGCCGCCGTCGTCGATTTGGAAGTCGCCGCGGGAGAGCGGCAGGTCGTGGCCGGGGGCCGCCCCGACCGTGACGTAGAGCTGCTGGAGGGCGACGTCGAGGGTGTCGTCGACCCGGGTCCGGGCGGTGCGGGCGCGCGCCGTCGCCTCCTCTCCCGAGACGGTGCGGGCGATCACCTCGATCTCGTGCTCGACGTTCTCCTGGCCGACGTCGACCACGAGCTTCCACGGCGGGCGGGTGAGCCGGCCGGCCGTGCGCCCGTCGATCCGGACCTCGACCTCGGCGATCGGCCCGGCGGCGAGCACCTCGGCCTCGACGGTGATCTCGCCGAACGCGGTCTCCCCGGTGCGCGGGCTGCGCAGCAGGACGTCGACCGCGAAGGCCGGCGCGGCCGCGAGGAGGGCCGCGGCGAAGGCGAGCGCGCCGGGCCGCACTCCGCAGCGGATCATTGCGCGTCCTCCTCGGCCATGGCGTCGAGCGCGGCGCGCAGGGCGCCTAGGTGCTCGGCGGCGCTCGCCGTCAGGCCGGCGAGGGCGAGCGCCTGGGCGGAGTCGGGGCTCCGGCTGTAGCGATCGCGGGGGGACGGCTCGGCGGGGGGCGGCCGCCGGGCCAGCTCTCCGATCATCCGCCGGGCCTCGGCCGGGTCGCCGCCGCGCTCGAGGGTGAAGGCGAGCTGGAGTTGCAGCCGCTCGGCCCCGGGGAAGCGGCCGAGCCCCTGGCGGAGGAGCCGCGCGGCCGCGGCCGGATCGGCGCCGCGCAGGCGCATCTCGGCCAGCTCCTCGTAGGCCACCACCACCGTCCACTCGTCGGCGGCGGAGTCCTCGATCAGCGCCTGGTAGCCGCTCTCGGCGTCCTTCCAGCGGCCGGTGCGGGCGCAGTTGACGGCCAGGCGCAAACGTCCCTCCGAGGACTCCGGCCGCGCCGCGAGCAGCCGCTCCAG
>CAVSQV010000010.1:0-120340 GCA_963730155.1 uncultured Acidobacteriota bacterium | reverse complement strand
GCTTGCTCGCGCGCCAGGCCTCGTCGGCCAGCCCTCGACGCCAGTAACCCGAGGCCGAGAGCCGTCCGGTGTCGACGCCGAGCTCCGTTCTGGCGTAGCGGCGCAGTTCCCGCACCATCGTGGCGTCGCCGTGCAGGAAGACGTGCACGTCACCGGCGGGCAGAGCCGCTCCGGTCACGGTGGTGGCCAGGTCGGCAGCAGCGGCCCCCTCGCGGTGCACCCAGGTGAGACTGAGCGCGCCCGGGCTGGTGAGCGGCAGTTCGTCGGCGGGACCATCGACCTCCACGAAGGCGTGCACCGGAACGCCCGGTGGCACCCGCTCGAGGCTGGCGGCCACCGCCGGCAGGGCACTCTCGTCGGCGATCATCAGATGCCAGTCGGCGTCGTCGGCCGGCAGGTAGGCGCCGCCGGGGCCGACGAACGAGATCGCGTCGCCAGGTTTGGCGGATGCGGCCCACGGTCCGGCCAGCCCCTTGTCGCCGTGCCAGACGAAGTCGACGACGAACGTCGCGGCAACCGGATCGAAGCTCCGCACGGTGTAGGCCCGCTGCACCGGGTGCTCCTCGCGGGGCCGGCTCTGCTGGACCTCGTCCATGTCGGCGTCGGTCGTGTAGTCGGCGCCGATCGGCGGGAACAGCAGCTTCACGTAGTGGTCGCTGAACTCGCCGACGGTGAAGTCGGCACCATCCGGTAGGCGTAGTACCACCCGCACCATGTGCGGCGACAGTCGTTCGGCGGTCACGACGGTGGCTCGGGTGGGGATACGGCGCGGACGTGGTGTGTCGCTCATGAGTCACTTTCGGTGGGTGTGGCGCGGGCGCTCAGTGGGCGGCGCGGCGCTGATGTTCTTAGGTCACCCTAACTCACGGAGAGTCATCGCGGCCGAAGTCGCCGTCTGCTGGACGCCTGCGTCCGCCGCGGACGCAACCGGACGCAATGCAGGCCGCAGTGCACAATGCGTGCTGAATTCTTACGGGAGAAGGGCACTACATGCAGATCTGGCCAGGAAAGCCCTACCCCCTCGGTGCCAGCTACGACGGCACCGGCGTGAACTTCGCGATCTTCTCCGAGGCCGCCCAGAAGGTGGAGCTGTGCCTCATCGGCGAGCGCGGCCGCGAGACCCGCGTGACTCTGCCCGAAGTCGACGGGTTCGTCTGGCACGGCTACCTGCCGGGGATCCAGCCCGGCCAGCGCTACGGGTTCCGGGTGCACGGCCCCTACGAGCCGGCCAAGGGACATCGGTGCAATCCGTCGAAGCTGCTGCTCGATCCCTATGCCAAGGCGATCGACGGCATAAGTCGGGGCCACCCTTCGCTGTTCAGCTACGACATCAACAAGCCCGAGTCCGCGGAGTCGGGCCGGCGCAACTCGAGCGACAGCCGTGGGCACGTGATGCTCTCGGTGGTCACGAACCCGTTCTTCGACTGGAGCGGCGATCACTCGCCCGCGCACCGGTACCACCACACGGTGATCTACGAGGCGCACGTCAAGGGCCTCACCCAACTCCATCCCGACGTGCCGCCCGAGATCAGGGGCACCTACTCGGGCATCGCCCACCCGGCGGTCGTCCGGCACCTCCAGGAACTCGGCGTGACCGCGATCGAGCTCATGCCCGTGCACCAGTTCGTCCAGGACCAGCACCTGCTGGACAAGGGACTGTCGAACTACTGGGGCTACAACACCATCGGCTTCTTCGCGCCCCACAACGCCTACGCGGCCTACGGCACGCGCGGCGAGCAGGTCCCCGAGTTCAAGGCCATGGTCAAGACGCTGCACGAGGCGGGCATCGAGGTGATCCTCGACGTGGTCTACAACCACACCGCCGAGGGCAACCACCTGGGCCCGACACTGGCCTTCCGCGGCATCGACAACAAGGCCTACTACCGCCTCGTACCCGACGACCTCGCGCACTACTACGACACCACCGGCACGGGGAACGCGCTGCTGATGCGGCACCCGCACGTGCTCCAGCTGATCATGGACTCGCTGCGCTACTGGGTCACCGAGATGCACGTGGACGGGTTCCGCTTCGACCTCGCGGCCACGCTGGCACGACAGTTCCACGAGGTCGACCGGCTGTCGGCGTTCTTCGACCTGGTGCAGCAGGATCCCATTGTCAGCCAGGTGAAACTGATCGCCGAGCCCTGGGACGTCGGCTCGGGCGGCTATCAGGTGGGCAACTTCCCGCCGTTGTGGACGGAGTGGAACGGCAAGTACCGCGACACCGTTCGCGACTACTGGCGCGGACAGACGGCTGGACTCGGCGACTTCGCGTCGCGGTTCACCGGCTCGTCCGACCTGTACGAGCAGTCCGGCCGCAAACCGATCGCGTCAGTGAACTTCGTCACCTGCCATGACGGCTTCACGATGCGCGACCTCGTCTCCTACAACGAGCGCCGCAATGCCGCGAACGGCGAGAACAGCCAGGACGGCGAGTCGCACAACCGGTCGTGGAACTGTGGTGTCGAGGGCCCGACCGACGACGAGGCGATCGAGGCGCTGCGGTTCCGGCAGCAGCGCAACTTCCTGACCACCCTCATGCTCTCTCAGGGCATCCCGATGCTGTCGCACGGCGACGAGATTGCGCGCACCCAACAGGGCAACAACAACGTCTATCTACTCGGGGGCGGCGGTGGTGGACTACGTGTTGCAGTTCGCCCCCGGCCTACGCACCTTCGCCGCGAGCTGCCAGGGCAAGATCTTCCCGACCGGCTAAGATCCGTTCGACCCGGCTCGACCCCGGCTCCACCTTCGATTGCGCTTACCTGGACGGGTTTCTCTGCCAGCGGGTGCCGTTGCCGTAGGTGAGAGCGGGTCTTGACCCAGCGCAACTCCAAGGTGCAGGCTGCCAGGCGGTCGAACGAGCGCCGCAGGTCGACCGGTACGGAGGCCACAAACACCCGGATCGAAAGCGGCGCTGTCGAGCATGCCCGCGACTCCAGGAGCGTCAGCAACCGCTCCAGAGTCGCCACTTCGAACTCGCGGCCCACACGAACCGACCACCCATTCGGTAGCACCAGCTCCAGCTCGGCCGCGCCACGATCCACCGAGGCACCTGCGCGAGCCGGCAGCAAGACCTCGGCAAAGCGCACTCGCGAGGACTCGCCAACCGAAACTTTCTCCGCGCGGGAAGACGGCGATCTCGACAACCTGCGTTTCCAATAGCTCAGAGCGCTGGGCGAGATCCGCCGCTCACGACAGAACGCTCCCTGAGACTGACCACTGCTCTGCCAAGCCTCAACCCGAGCCCGCCACACCTCCACCCGCGACGCAACCAAGTCCAACCGAATCTTCCCTCCGGCCATCGCGCACCTCCTGGCGACATCCTGGACGATGGCCTGGCGGCGGGGAAGATGTGGTTGGCCGGACGGTTACACTGTTTTTCCGATCGCGACCCGACGGAGTTGAGTCCTCGGGCTCACCAATCGAGACGCGGCAATGGGCTCTTGAGCGCTTTCCTTTCAGAAAATCCTTGAAAGGAAGCTCCCACCCAGCGCCCGCCGCTGCCTCAGGAGCTATGGCGATTCTCCCGGGCCGGGTGGCACGGGCCCTCACCCCAGGCCCTGTCTCCTCGCCCCTTCCATCGGCGCCGCGCACTTGGTCAGGGTCTGCCGCTACCCGGTCGGACCCTGAAATGAACGCGCCAATGGGGGCGAGGGCATCGGGGCAAAAACATAGGCTTGCGCCTATAGATGAATTTGACAGGGCGACGACTCCGGCGCAGAGTTCTGGGGTGTCAATCGAAACTGAGGGCTGGGGCCGGCTGAGCGCCGCTCGGGAGGTTCTACTCCCTAGACCGGGAGTGGTAGTGCGCCGTGAAAAGGTGTTGGTTTTCAGTGGGTGTCAAATCCCGCCCGGCAACTGGTCGCTCCAGCCGGTAGCAATCGGAGCGGTGGTGGAGGTAACGAAGCCGTCGAAGCCTTCGATGGAAGAGGGTCGCTTGGGCGACTCCGCGAGCAGGCAGGCCGTAACGTGAGTGAACGCCGAGCAGGCCTCGAAACGTATCGATGCGGGAGCCGACCCGGTCCATGCGGGGAAGGCCGCCGCTCGCTGGACGGGATGAGCGACGAGCATCCAGCGGTCCCGCCGGGGTAGTGGCGACGGCATGTCGGGAAGAGGGAACCAACGCAACACGGGAAGCCCCGGCGGTGGCGGCGCGTGACCGTCAACCGGACAGCCCGCGAGGGACAGGCCGGGCCGTGCTGGGGTGACGGAGAGGCTCGTAGTAGCGATGAAGCCGGGTAACGCCGGTGGAGCGAAGGGGCCTCAGTTCAAGGACAACGCAGGAAGTGGCGAGAGCCAGGAGATTGGCGATGAGCCTACCAACCTCTACCACGGTTCAGAAGCTGCAGGCGGCGTTGCATGCCAAAGCGAAGGGAGCGCCCAGCTATCCGCTTCTACGCGCTGTACGACAAGGTGTACCGCGAGGACGTGCTGTGGGCTCGCCTGCCGGCGCTGCCGTCGCCAATCGGGCGGCGCGCCGGGCGTCGATGGCCAGACGTTCGAGGACATCGAGGCGTACGGCGTGGCGAAGTGGCTGGAGGAACTGGCGGAAGAACTCAGGACGAAGACGTATCAGCCGCAGGCCGGTGCGGCGGGTGTACATTCCCAAGCCGGACGGCAAGCAGCGGCCGTTGGGCATTCCGACGATCAAGGATCGCGTCGTGCAAACGGCGGTGCTGTTGGTCTTGGAACCGATCTTCGAGGCCGACCTGCAGCCGGAGCAATACGCCTACCGCGAGGGACGCAGTGCGCTGGACGCGGTCCAGCCGAGTGCACGCGCTGCTGCAACACCGGCCATACGGAGGTGGTCGATGCGGACCTGTCGGGCTACTTCGACACATCCCGCACGCCGAGCTGATGCAGTGCGTGGCCCGTCGCGTCAGCGACAAGGCCGATGCTGCACCTCATCAAGATGTGGCTGGTGGCGCCGGTCGAAGAGGCCGACGAGCGGGGCGCAAGTCATCGAACGACGCGCAACAAGGACGAGGGCCGGGGCAGCCCGCAAGGGGCTCCCATCTCGCCGCTTGCTGGCGAACCTCTACATGCGGCGGTTCGTGCTGGGCTGGAAGACGCTGGGACACGAGCAGCGGTTGCGAGCTCGCATCGTCAACTACGCCGACGACTTCGTGATCTGCTGCCGCGGCACCGCCCAGAGGCCGATGGCGGCGATGCGGGAGATGATGGAGCGGCTGAAGCTGACGGTGAACGAGACCAAGACCAACGCGCTCGCCGGCTGCCCGACGAACGTTCGACTTCCTGGGCTACACGTTCGGCCGGTGCTAGTCGCCGAAGACGGGCGGGCCTACTTGGCACACGCCCGTCGAAGAAGCGTCCAGCTCTGCTGCGAATCGATCAGCGAGCTGACCAGCCGCCGGTGACGCTGCTCGGACGTCGAGGACCTGGTAGGCGCCTGAACCGCCTGACTGCGGGGCTGGGCGAACTACTTCCGCCTGGGTCCGGTGAGCAAAGCCTACCGGCCGTGGACGCCCACGTCACGTACGGCTCCGCCAATGGTTGTGTGCGCAAGCACAAGGTGCGGGGTCCGGGGTACACACGCTTCCCCGACGAGTACCTGTACCAAGAATCTTGGTCTCGTGCGCCTCACCGTGCTGCACCCGCAGCTTCCCGTGGGCGAAGCGCAGCGTGACGATACCCTTGTCCGAGAGCCGGATGCGGGAAAACCGCCCGTCCGGTTCGATGAGCGGGGAAGTGGAGACGGAGCTATGGCGGAGACTGAGGCACCGGCACTACGGCGAAAGCCGCCGGCAACAGCTACTCCCTCGGCCTGGAGCTACCGCGCCTCTCCTCGACTCTACGGTAGCTGCCCTACTCAGTTCTCGGCACTTGGCTGAGGGCGAAGGCTCTGATAAAGACCGGCACCAAGCACGGCACCAAGCACGGCACCAAGCGTCGGGCCAAGCCAGTAGATCCAATGACCCTGCCATAGCCCTGCAACGAGCGCCGGTCCAAACGACCGTGCCGGATTCATCGAAGCACCGCTCACGGGTCCACCCCAAAGCGCATCTAGTGCCACGGTACCTCCGATCGCGAGCGCTGCCATGAAGCCGGCCGCTTTGGTGTCCGTGGCAACGGCGGTGATGACCAACATGAGCACGGCAGTCAGCAGGATCTCGACACCGAGCGCTTGGGCCCTCGAGCCGGCGGGCATCGTGCCCCTAGTCCCGCCGCAGTTCCGAAGAGCAGACGAAGGACCAGGGCTCCGGCGACTGCGCCCGTAAGTTGACCTGCCCAGTAAAAAGGCACGTCCCGCCAGGAGAAGTGCCGAGTCAAGGCAAATGCCAGAGCTCACAGCCGGATTTGAAGTGGGCTCCAGAGAGGTGCCCAAGGGCGGCGATCATCACCATGACGACCAATCCAAAGCTCGCCGCAACTCCCCCATGCCCCAATGCACCCGTCGCCTGGTTCACTACGATCGCACCGCATCCTGCGGTCACAAGAGCGAACGTACCCACGGACTCGGCCGCGGCTCGCCGCCAGCAAAGTGCAAGGCTCATGAACCTGCGCGCCGGCGCCACCGCGCGGGGAGCGATCCGCTGTCTCGGTCTTGGGTCCCGTGCCTCAAGGACTGGCTCCTCCCCCCAGGGTTCCGGCGATGCACCGGCACGCGCGCAAGCGCGCGTCGGCGTCGGCCGTCCGTTAGAGGAGCGAGCGCGTGGAATCCTTCGCGGGCCCCGGGTCAGCGCGATCGGCGGGCGGTGGGGTCGGGCTCGATCAACAGCGTCGGACCGTCGTTCCGCGAGCGCAGGCCGCAACCGGGAAGCACTACCTCGAGCGCCTCACCGGGGGTGACTGCGTCCAGGCTGCCGTGCAGCACGATGTCGCCGGCGCCCTCCGGTACACCGGCCGTGAAGCGCCACGAGCGGCCGGTCTCCCGCGAGACCCAATCGAGGAATTCGCGCAGGGTGGCACCTTCGATCGCCATCGGAGCGGCCGTTTGCTGGACCCACTCCCAGGCGTCGTCGTCGGGAGCCACCGCTGACTCCTCCAGTGCACCGTCCGCCGACAGCTTGAGGGCGGTGCCCGCCTCGGCGCGCCGCTCGAGGTTGTCGCGGGCGACGACGACGGCGCCCTCGCGAACGCGCACGCTCAGCGCGGCGGGATCGTCCCCGCCGGGGGGGTGCAAGCGGACCTCGAACTGGGTCCCGACCTCCAGCACGGTGCCGAGGCTGGTGAGGACCTTGAGGCCCACACCCTCCGCCGTAGCGCCAGAAGGCCGGGAGTCGACGTACAGCGCTCCCCGCTCCAGCGACACGACCGCAGCCGTCTCGATGCGCACCGCGCTACCGGAGTCGAGGCGCAGGGACGGGCCGGACGCCAGCCGCAGCGCGGCGTGCGCGCCGGCGCCGGTGACCACCTCGGCTCCCGCAGTCAGTGCTCCACCACCGACCCCCGATACTTCGACAGTTCCCTGCCGTACCTCGAGTGTTGCGAGCACCGTGTCGCCCCCGCCGGATCGATCGCGGACGATTGAGCCCAATCCGACCGCCAGCACCACGGCCGCCGCGGCCAACGCAACAGCGGCGGCGATCCGCACGCGCCGTCGCCGCCTAGCCCCGCGATCGACCGAGCGCCTCCAGGCGTCTCGCAGCTCGCTCTCGACCACCGTCAGCTCCTGGGGTGTCAGCTTCGGAGGAGGCCCGGCAAGCTCGAAAAGAGCCGCGATGGCCTCGTCGTCGGGATCGTGAAGGTCGTCGTTCATGTTTCACCCTCCGCGCAGCGGGACGGACCAGGAAGTCGACTGCCGATGGCGACGAAGCCTCTGCGGAACGCGGCGCGCGCGCGGGTCAAGAGCGACTCCGCCGCTTTGGTTGTGGTGCCGAGTCGACCAGCGATCTCGTCCACCGACAACCCCTCGGCGTACTTCCATCGGAGCGCGCGACCGTAGTGCAGAGGCAACCGGTCGATCGTCTCGTGCACCTGCCACCGACGCTCGTCGAGGAGAAGCTGCGCCTCGGGATCGTCACCCCCTGCCGGCAGTTCCGTCGGTCCGCCAGCCGCGCTCTCGCCTCGCTCCCGCTCGCCGAGGTCTTCGAGCGGCCGGATGCGGCTCTGACGCCTGAAGTGATGGCTGATCTCCGAGCGGCAGATGGCGCACAGCCAGGTGAACAGCGGCGCCTCGAAACGAAAACCGCCGAGCTTGTCGAAGGCCGTGCAGAACGCCGCTTGGGCGAGCTCCTTGGCGAGGTCAGAGTCGCCATCGACCCGTCTCAGTGCGAAGCGATAGAGGCGTTGAAACCAGCCGTCGAAGAGCTCCTGGAAGGCTGCTTCGTCGCCGGCCCGGAGCCGGGCGAGGAGCATGCGCTCTTCAATGCTGAATCCCGGCTGACGGCGGCTCAACGATTCCGTCCTCTCTCTCTTGGAGCCTTGGGGAGGCCGAATCCTTCGCTGCCGGTTGCCGAACCGGAGCTTCCGGGGCGGGGCGGCTTGCCCCGGGGGGCGACCTTGCCGGAGGCCAGATCCTCGAGCAGCTCGCGGACGGCGAGCTTGGTCACCTCGTCGACGGGCCGCTTCGCCCTCATCGGGGTGGGACGCTTCTTCCAGCTTACCCGACGTCACGGGTCAGTTCCCGCCGCACCGGAGACCGCGCCCCACTCCACCAGGTCCTCTGCCTGCGCCGCCTCTGGCCCACCCTCCCGCCCTCGATCGACCGACCAATCTCCCCTTTTGCCCCTGGTTGACGAGAACCGCCGGAATCCCGTAGCCACTGGCCTCCCAACAACGACCACGAAGGGAGACCACCGCATGCTGCACGAGATAGACGCCGGAGACCTCATCGACTTCGCCCGACGCTGGGCCGACCTCGGCGACGCCGTGACTGAGCAACTGACGCAGGTCGTCGACGACCCCCGCGCCGCCGCCGGCCTTCGGCGCGCCGACCTGGAGGTGAACCCCAACGCCATCGAGCTGGCCAAGGAGCGGATCGGCGGCCTGAACGAGGGGATCGACACCGCGATCGAGGAGTACTTCGACCTGCTGGCGGAGGCACGGCAGTGACCAGGCGCGACACGGACAACCCCGCCGCCATCTACCGCGACTCGCTCAGCCGCGGCAGCTACTGGGCGGTCCACCACAGCCTCGAGACGATCGTGAAGCTCCTCGGCGGCTCCGACCCCTGGACCTACCCCTGGCACCGCCTCCGCTACCGCGACACCGCCCGGCTGCGAGCGGCGCTCGTCGAGCGCTACGCACCGGCGACGGTGAACAAGATCCTGTCGGGGCTCCGCGGCGTGCTCAAGACGTGCTGGAGGCTCGGACTGATGGACGCCGAGACCTACGCCCGTGCCGCCGACGTCGCCAACGTGCGGGCCAAGACGCTGCCGTCGGGGCGGGCGGTCGAGCGCGACGAGGTGCGGGCGCTGTTCGCGGCGTGCGACGACTCGCCGGCCGGGCGGCGGGATGCGGCGATGCTGGCGATCCTCTACGGCGGCGGCTTGCGGCGGGCGGAGCTGTGCGGGCTCGACCTCGGGGACTTCGACGCCAGGGAGTGCTTGATCACGGTGCGATCGGGCAAGGGGCAGCGCGACCGCCGGGTCTTTCTGAGCGCCGCCGCGTGCAAGATCGTGAGGAGGTGGATCTCGGCGCGCGGCACCGACGACGGGCCGCTGTTCTGCCCGATCAGTGCCGGCGGCACGGTGCGGCACACTCGCCTCCGCGGCGAGGCCGTTCGGTACATCCTCCAGAGGCTCCAGCGACAGGCGGGCCTGGAGGGAATCACGCCTCACGACCTTCGCCGTCATTTCGTGACCTCACTGCTCTCGGCCGGCGTTGACGTGTTCACCGTGCAGCGGCTGGCGGGGCACGCCGACGCGGTGACGACGGCCCGGTACGATCGGCGAGGGGAAGGGGAGCGGCGGCGGGCGGCGGCGCAGATGCGGATCCCCGTCACGATCTGAGGCTCGAGCAACTCCCGCATATGCGGCGTCCCTTCGACTTCACCAAAGCTCCGGCTGGATCTCCGGGCGGTGAGCCCGCGCGGGGACGGTCCAGGAATCTCATGGTCGTGCGAAGATCGCGGCGGCAGATCGGAGGTCGGGAGCCTGCCGCCCGATCTCACAGCGTCATCGGTCCGCAAGGCAGCCCTGCGGAACGGGAGAATTGTCATGCACACGCCCTTCCCCGAAGCTGTTCCGGAGGTGCCCGTGACCGACTTGGCAGCCGCGCTCGAGTACTACGAGAACCGGCTCGGATTCAGCGTGGACTGGGGGCACAGCGATGGAGGGATAGCCGGCGTCTCCCAGGGCCGCTGCCGCCTCTTCCTGACCAATCGAGCCTTCCGAGAGCATCGGGGCAACTCGGCTCCCACCGTCATCTGGCTCAACTTGAGCAGCAGGGACGAGGTCGACGCCCTATTCGATCGGTGGCGTGCGAGCGGCGTAACCATCTTGTCTCCACCGGAATCGATGCCGTGGAAGCTCCATGAGTTCACTGCGGCCGACATCGAGGGCAACCACTTCCGCGTCTTCTACGACTTCTCCAGGGACGATTGATCGCTCTGGTCAACCGCTCGCCGATCAGCTCGCCCTGGCGGTGTCCGATCCCGCGAGAAGAAGGGCAACAAAGCCACTTCGCGGAACCCACATTCTGGTACATTTAGGACCACGGTATACGCCAATGAGGGGATCAGGCGTAATGCCTCAGTCCTCACCATTTATAAACCAGTCGTCAAGATCATGAGCATAGCGATTCATAGTTCCGGGACGCTTCAGCCCGAAGATCTCTGCAAGCTCATCTGGCTCACCGCCAGCGTCCAAGAACGCCTTGGCGTAGCTGTTGCGCAACGCGAAGGGCGTGATCCGCGCACTCTCTATGCGCGCCCTCCGCATCAGAGCTTTGACTACGAGCCACGCCTGGTAGGGAGTCAAAGACCTTCGCGGGAGTTCTTCCAGAGGAGTTGTGATGAAGAGCTGCGAACATTTGCTGGTCTTGAGTTCGGTCCTATGCAGGTAGGCATCAACGGAGCTTCGCGCCACCGGTGACAAGACTGGCCGGTAGGTTGGCTCGCCGGTGTACCCCCGAAAGCGAAGCACAAGGCGCCCCTCTTCCTGCATGAAACAGTCGGGCTCCAAGCTAGCGAGCTCCTCAATGAAGAGACCTGCGTGCAGAAGTACGTTGATGATCGCCCAACCGCGCGCACGGGCCTCTGAGGAGTACTCCCTGTCGCCGGTGGTTGCGGGCGTCGCGGGTCCAGCGCATTCCGGCAAAGTAACTGCTTCATCACCACTGACTGTCATGGCACTACGCTGTGCCACGTCGAGCAGTCGCTGCTGTTCACCTGCCCGCAGCCTGAACCGAAACAAAGGATCGCACCCGGTGATTGCGATGTAGATCGCATGCTTCCAGTTCTGCCCAATCTCGATGCCCATCTGCCCACGCAGTCCTCGACGAAGTGTCGCTCTAGTTTAGCTAACCAGGTTGCGGACCTTCCAAAAGCCAACGCCACATGGAAGAATACGAATCGAGAACATCGATGAGCCCCCTGGGTAACTCTCTAAGAGCCTCAAGCCACTCACCCCTGGTCTTGGCCATATATTGACGGAAGCTTTCTGCTTCGCCAAATAAGGCTACCCAAACCAAGAAAAAGGGAGCACCACAGAGCCGCAGCAGGGGCTTCGCCACGCCGAACCATCCAATAATCCAGAGGGTGGCCAGTGGAACAGCCACACAGAGCCATGCTGTCCAGAGCAGGATGCCGATCAGAAAGAAAGGGAGGCGGATCAGAAGAAGTAAGATCTCCAGCGTCCCCGCTTTCGCAATAAGCAATGGTACATCCTTGCCAGCTAACGTCTCTTGCCTCTCAACAGCGAGCCCGATGCAGGGGCGATCAGTCTGATATCCACCTGCCAGACTCGGATTACTAGCAAGTAACCGATGCATCGGCACGCGAATGGTCGGCCCTCCACGGACCGTAGATCGGAGGTCTCGGCGGGGAAGTTTGCTGCAGTGGGTGTGTGATAGTCAAATCGCTATAAGGCGAAGCTGTCGATCTGAGAAGCACAACGAAGCGAGACGTGGGGAGCCATGTCCGTCGAGTGCTACGCCGCCACCCGCTGCCAGGAAGGCCTCTCTCAATCAACCAGGACGCCTTCCTGATCACCCGCGGCTCCATGCCGCTGATCGCCCTCTACGACGGCGCCGGCCAGGCCCATCAGGTGGCGCGGCGAGCGCTCGCTCTGCTCGAGCGGCTGTTCAAGGAGGCCGACGCCGAGTCGGTGGCGCTGTTCCCCACCTGGGTCCGCTGGGCGCGGACGATCGACTCGGCGCTCCTCGGCGGAGCGGAGAGCACGCTGGTGGCGGTGGCGATCCTGGAAGACCGGATCGCCGGGACCTGCGTCGGCGACTCCCTCGCCTACCTCTGGAGCCGCAACGGCACGCTCCGCATCCTCAGCGACGGTGCGGCGAAGCACCGGCTCGGAAGCGGCCGGGTGGAGCCGTTCCCGATCCACGTCCCGCTCGGCCGCGGCGATGTACTGCTGCTGTTGAGCGACGGCGCCTGGACGCCCCTGAGCCTCCACGGAATCCAGCGCCTGGTGGCGGGCGCCGCGCTCGGCGGCTTCGCCGAGCTGCCGGGGCGGATCCTCCACGCGGCTGGGCGGAGCGGGAGGGCGGATGACATGACGGCCATCGCCTGCCGCGTGCGGGCCTGAGTCGGCTCGCCCGCAGTGCTCGCCCGACCTGAGCCGAGACGGGCGTGAGGGTCGCGGAGGGGAAGGCCGTAGATGACGCGCGCCCCGGCGTCGTTTGCGATCGAAGACCGGCGAGCCCCACGAATCCCGCCCCTGGAACCCGCTCATCGCCAGCGTCTTCTACCGGCGCGGCATCATTGAAGCGTGGGGGCAGGGGACGCTCAGGATGGCCGCCTGGGCAGAGGAGGTGGGTCTCCCAACGCCGGAGATCCTCGAGATTCCGGGCGCGGTCGTGGTGCGGTTCCGGAGGAAAACGCCGGGGAAAACCGAAACGCCGGGGAAAACGCCGGGGAAAACGCCCGCTGCAATCCTGAATCTGTTGAAGGAAGATCCGGATCTGTCCATCCCCGAACTGGCGACCCGTCTCCACAAGTCGGAGAGCGCGATCGAACGTGCCATCAGGAGACTGCGGGAGTCCGGACGGCTGGAGCGCATAGGACCCGCCAAGGGCGGCTCCTGGAAGGTGCTCGAATGAGCCGCTTCACCGGATACAGCGTCGAAGACGCCGCACCTGGTCGAAGGCATCGGCTGGCGCATTGCCCGCGGCCCGGACATCGCGCCCGACGCGCCGGGAACCGAGCGGACGGACTACGGCGAGGTCGTGCTCGCGCATCGGCTTCGGGACGCCCACCCGCGCCTCAACGACGGCCCACGGAGGCCACGCGGCTCGCTCCTGCCGAGATCGCCTTTCTGCCGACCAGCCACGTCTGCAGCTTCCCCGCCTGGTCCTCGGAGGCCTTTTCTGTGAGGTCGATTGCGGGTGGGTCGAAGTCGATCTCATCCTGATAAGCGTTGATCATCTCTTCCATGTCGACCTGATACCGGAAGATCCTCGCGGAAGCCCGCGTGATCAGCAGGGCCATCAGGATCGCCACGCTCATCATCGCAGCGAGCTTCGTGACGTCGCCGGCGTGTAGGGTCTGGCCGATGAGGAGCGGCGTGTGGGGCTGGCGAAACGCGGCCTGGATGACGAAGAGGGAGAGCAAGTCGGTCCCGACGGCCGCCCACGCGGCGACCGCTGGGAGGAAGTAGGTCGAGTTGAGCATCCAGCGCAGGCCGTGGAAGGACTCCCTCTTCCGACGGCGGAACAACCTCCGCAACCAGCTCGCGCTCCCGTCGCCTGCCGACTCGGTGGTCGGCGCGGGCGTCCCCTGGGCCGCCTCCTCGTCCTCTCTCCTTCGGCCGTGAGGCCGATCGTCTCGCCGGCTGACGAAGATCAGCGCCGAGGTGATGCTGTAGAAGATCATCTCCCGGATCTCCTCAGGGCTCGACTGGGTGTCGTCGAGCAGCTTTCCGATCCCGTGGTTCTCCCGTCGCACGGCGAAGAAGAACCACACCGAGGAGACGAGGAGCCCCAAGCATCCCAGGACCGCGACGTCGCTCACGCCGACCCGGATGCCCAGCAGGCCGATCGACACCCACTGACTGTCGACCCAGGCCTCGACGAGCAGCCGCTGGGCCAGCTCGGTGACGGGGCTTCCCTCCGCGAAGATCGTCTTGAGGGCGAACCCCCGGTACCACGAGAGGTAGGCGTTCCAGCAGGCCACGACGATGGCGACCGAGATGACCGTCGTGACCAGGAAAACCTTCCGCGAGCGCCGGATCGCCTCCGTGATGCCCTGGAGCCGAATCTCAATCGTCCTGAACTCGACGTCGACCAACGAGATCACTGCCTCGCACCTCCACCGTCCCGACCGCTCTTGCACGATCGGGTGGGCTGTCGTTGCGGATGCCTGACTTCGGAGCGGACGGGACTCTGCTACAGCGAGCACCGCATGGTCAAATCGGAATGGTCGCAATAGCGAACTAACCAACGCCTCGGATGGCAATAACCGGCTGAGCGGCTGAGCTGCTCCAGAAGGTCAAGTTGTCGCGCCGTGCAGGCGCGGTAGGGGTGGTTGCTGCGCGCCAGGTTGTAGTCGCCGTCGGCCAGAAACAGCCTGTGGCAGTCGGTGGACCCGGTGTCCCGCGGTGGGAGTTAGGATCGCTGTCCACCATGCAGGAGCCGCGGCACCGGCCGTTCGACCGAGGGACCGACCGCTGCGCCGCCGGGCTGCTGGTCGCGCTGGCGCTGGCCTGCGCGCCGGTCGCCCGCGGCGACACCGCAGCGCTGCTCGACACCGAGTGGGAGGCGGCGGTGGAGCGGGCGCGGCTGGTGCTCGGGGCGCGCGAGACGGTGGACGTGTCCACCTTCATTCTCGGCGACGAGCCGTTCTCGCTGACCTCGATGGCGCTGCTCCGCGACGCCGCCCGCCGCAGGGTGCGGGTGCGGCTGCTGGTCGATGCGCAGTGGAACAAGCTGCCGGCCCCCGTCGAGGCCCACCTGCTCGACGAGGGGATCGAGATCCGCCACTACCACCCGTTCCGCTGGCACCGCCCGGGCTGGGTCACCCGCCGGATGCACGACAAGCTGCTGGTGGTCGACGGCGCCGCACTGATCGCCGGCGGCCGCAACGTCGAGAGCCCTTACTTCGGGTTCGGCCGCCAGCTCGGCCGGCGCGACTACGTCGACCTCGACGCGGTGGTCGCCGGCGGGGCCGCGGCCGAGGCGGCGGCCTACTTCGAGGCGCTGTGGGGGAGCCGCGCGGTGGAGCCGGTCAAGGCGCGGGCGACGCCGCGCGAGCGGGCCCGGGCGGCGGCCGAGCTCGACCGTCACTTCGGCTGGCTCGAGGGGCGGATCGCGGCGCTCCGCGACACCCCCGAGGGTCGGCCGGAGCCGCGGCGCGAGGTCGGCTTGGTGCGCTTCCTCCACGACCCGCCGGGGCGGAAGGGCGAGGGCCCCGGGGTGGCCGGCGCGCTGCTCGAGCTGCTCGACGGTGCCCGCGAGCGGGTGGTCATCGAGTCGCCGTACCTCATCCCCACCCGCGGCTTCGAGGACGGGCTCGAGCGGGCGATCGGCCGCGGCGTCCAGGTCCGCATCCTCACCAACTCGCTCGCCACCACCGACAACCTGTGGCCGCAGGCCGCCTATGCCGGCGACAAGCAGCGGCTGGTGGCATTGGGTGTCGAGCTGTGGGAGTCGATGGGCGACGAGTCGCTCCACACCAAGGCGGCGGTGATCGACGGCGCTACCGCGGTGGTGGGCTCGTTCAATCTCGACCCGCGCTCCCAGCGGCTCAACACCGAGCTGGCGCTGGTCATCGACGACCCAGCCCTGGCCGCCGAGCTGACCGCTACCATGGACGGCCACCTCGCAGCCGCCGCCCGGATCGGTCCCGATGGCCGCCCCGAGGGCTACGACGAGCGTTACCCCGGGGTCTCCCGCTGCAAGGTGTGGAAGATGCGGCTGATGCGGCCGCTGGCGGCGCTGTTCCGCGGCCAGCTCTAGGCGCGGTAGGCTTGACGTCTCTTCTCGCGGAGGATCCGCCGTGCGCCGAATCCGCCGTCTCGCGCTGATCATGCCCGTCATCCTCGGGATGGCACCGGCCGCCACCTCGTCCGCTTCGTCCGGCGCCCAGGCGCCGCCGCTCGCCGCAGCCCATGCCCGCTACGTGGTCCTCGGCCAGGCGCCGGGCGGCTCGACGGTTGCGCTGGCGCGGGTGATCCTCGACCCCGGGCTGCCCTGCCCGGCGATCGTGCCGGCCGGCGGCGGGGAAGACGGTGCGTCCACCACGTCGTCCGGCGTGTCGCCCGAAGCCGCGGCGCTGATCGCGATGACGCCGCGCGACAACCCCTACCACTTCCCGGTCCAGGTCTGCGAGGCGGTGATCGGTTTCGATCGCGAGCTGGCCATCGCGATGGACGGCGGGACGCTGCCGCTGCCGGCGGTGCGGCGCGATCCGCGGCGGATCGCGGTCTTCGGCGACACGGGCTGCAAGCTCGGCGCGGCGGCCGACGGTGCGTGCCCGGCCGGATCGCCGGCCGAGCCGTTCGCGCGGCTGGCGTCGGCGGCGGCGGCGGCGCGGCCGGACCTGGTGATCCACCTCGGCGACTACAACTACCGCGGCACGCCGAGCAAGGTGCTCTTCACCGAGCGCGACGGCGCCTCGGCGAAGCAGGTCGGGCAGTGGGTCTACGACGCCGGCGACGGCACCGACGAGTCGGAGCACTGCGTCCAGGTCGCCGGCTCCGGCTTCTACAGCCAGAGCGCGCCCGGCTCCGCCGTCCCCGACACCTGGCAGGCGTGGAACGACGACCTCTTCTCGGCCGCCGCCGAGCTGCTGGCGGCGGCGCCCTGGGCGGTGGCACGCGGCAACCACGAGCTGTGCAGCAAGGCCGGCCCGGGCTGGTTCTACTTCCTCGACCCTCACTCCAACCTGGTGCCCGGCGACCGCCAGCTCTCGTGCCCGCCGCCCGATCCGGCGAAGGCGCCGATCGACAACGTCGTCCTGACCCCGCCCTACGCGCTCGACCTCGGCTCGCTGACACTCTTGATGGTCGACTCGGCCAACGCCTGCGACAGCTTCACCGAGGAGAGCTTCACCGCCGCGTACCGCCGCCAGCTCACCGAGGTCGGCCGACTGGCGCCGGCGGCGGGGCGGACGTGGTGGGTGAGCCACCGGCCGCTCTGGGGGGTGACCGGCTTCGAGGCCGGCGAGTCGACCGGCTGCACCGGCGCCGGCGGTAGTGGGGAGGACGATTACGGCTGCATCAACCAGACGCTCCAGGAGGCGCTCAGCCGCGGCCTCGGCGGCGAGCTGCCGCCAGCGGTCGAGCTGGTCCTGGCGGGCCACATGCACCGCTTCCAGGCGATCACCTTCGGCCCTTCCGAAGCAGACACCGAAGCGCCCCGGCCGCCGGTGGTGGTGATCGGCACCGGCGGCGTCGAGCTCGACCCGAGCCCGCCGGTCGGCGCCTTTGCGACGGAAGTCGGCGGCCGGGCGGCGAAGGTGCTCGTCACCGGCGCCGAGGTCGGCACCCCCGAGGGCGGGAAGGCGGCGTTCGGCTACCTCGAGGTCGTCCTGGACAGCGCCGGAGAGGGATGGAGCGGACGCCTGATCGACCCTGCCGAGGGGTTGACACTGGCCACCTGCGGCTCGCCCGGCGCGGGCGGCCGCGACGCCGTCTGCACGCTGGCGCCGGGCGTCACCGCCGAGTGACGGCGGCGACGAGGACCGTCAGTTCGCCCAGGTCCCGAAGTACTCCTCCCGAAGCCTGTGGCAGGGGGAGGGGGAGCGGCGGCGGGCAGCGGCGCAGCTGCGGATTCCGTGATGCATCGCAGCTGATGTCAGATTGCTGTACGCTTGAGACGTGCCGGGCGAGGATTCCTCAACGGCCCTCTAGCTCTCGGCACCAAGCCAGTGCGAGACCATGTGGGACTACGCAGAAGCTAGCCGCATCGCGACACTGGAAAGTGTCCTGTCGGATACGTGCATCTTCTGCCAACATGAGCTCATCCGTGTCCCTGCCGAACGCTTTGAAGCTGGCCCCAAGATCCTTCTCGCTCAGGTGTCAGTCTGCTCGGCCTGCGGATGGTGGAGCGTTTACCGCGTCCATCAAGGTGAGTATGAGAGAACAGCGGGTATCGCTGAGGGCTACTCCGGAACGATCGGCTGCCTGAAAGAGCTCGATCTTGCCGATCTGTCAGTGCCATTGTCTGAAATCAGACAGTACTTTCTAGCCAAAAAGGAAAGCATGCTCGACGCTCACCCTCGTCTCTTCGAGGATGTCGTCGCAAGCGTATTCACTGCACTCGGATGGAAGTCCCGAGTGACTGCATACTCGGGAGACGATGGAATCGATATCGTCCTTGATGGGCCAGAGGATAAGACCGTCGGAGTACAGGTTAAACGGTACCGGCCAACGCGCAGTATCGAGGCAGAGCAGATTCGGTCCTTTGCAGGGGCGTTGTACCTCAAGGGCCACACGCGGGGCGTGTTCGTCACCACGAGCAGGTTTCGCAAGGGCGCCAAAAGAGCAGCGACCAAGTACGAAGTCCTCGGCCTCCCGATTCAGTTGGTAGACGCAGAGGGGTTCCTTTCCGCCTTGGGCATTGCCCAGCGAAGCTCCTTCGACCTCTCTGGCGACCGAATTGCGTCATACATCCTGCGGCGCGGTATGCATGTCGGGACTGGAATGCACAAGGAATACAGCCCAGGTGAGGATCTCCGAGATCGACCCGTTCTCGCGCAGACCTTCACTCGAGACGAGTTTCAGTAGGGATGCGATCGCCTCGGAGCAACCTTACTACCTTCCCCTGACATTCCAGTAGCCGACCTGCTTGGGCCTACGCCGATAGGCTTGCTTGGAGGGCTACGCGTTCGGTCTCCAGTCCTGGTCGCGTTCACAAGAGGAACCAAAAATAGTTTGATATCGTGCCATCTGAGCCGCCAGCCCTGAGTCTTGGGTTTTGTGCACCCAGTCAGGTGGAAATGGCTCGGGTGTGAAGTGGAGAAACCGCGCGAGCTCAAGAGCGATCTCGATGAGGTTGTTTGCAAACTCTCTCCGTGGCGCCTGCAGGATCGGTGAGTGTCGAAGATCAGTCAGCTTGCCCAGCTCTTGCAGTACATCCACGAGCGCGCGGTCTCCAGAGATGGTTCCATCCTCGGCATAGAGTGCGTCCTCAGCCAGTCTACCGACGGCCTCGAAGAACTCGACCGTGGAGCCTGGTAGCGGGTCTGATTCTTTCACTTCCATCAGCAAGCGGATAAGCTCCCCTATCCGAAACTCACGCCATCCACCCTGCCATACCCAAACTGCCTTGTCAAATGAACGCAATAGCTCCCATGCAATTCTTCTTCGCCTCTCCTCTCGCTGTCGTCGCTCGAGCAGGAGGTCGACTAAGGCGACGGTCAAAGCGAGGCTAACCAGGTCAGCTCCGATGCCAACGAGTGTTTCGCGAAGTGGAAAGGCCGACGTTGACGCCAGGCCGATTCGTAATAAGAGGAGGGAAGCTACAAGGAGAGCTAGCGCGATCCAGATTCGCTGGGCCATGGAGGCTCCTCGGGAACGGAGAGGAAGTCGTTGTATGGCAATGTGGACAACCCGGCAGGCGGCGACGCAAAAGGACCCTCGATCCCATCCCCAAGGTACTCGTCAAATCCTGGAAAGGCATCCCGTCAGAAGGGCGAGCCCGAGGCTTCCGCACGGATTTCGGCAAGGCACCCCGCGCGCAGTCTCGACTCCGAAGCGTACCTCACGTTTGACCCAGGAGCTGGTCAGCCATTGCGTTGACCTCCTTCATGCGCCGCTCCAGCAACTCCATGGTTTCGCGGTCCCCGTGGAACGCCATGTAAAGGTCCGGGTGGTAGGTGCCGGCCAGTGACTTGCGACTGCGGTGGACATCCCTCCTCGTGAACTTCCAGGGAAGCGACAGCATCTCCCGCGCCTCGACCTTCATCCTGTGCTGGTGAACGTCCGTTGGCTCGATCAGATATTGAGGTGCGATCGGCCAACGCCTCGGTGCCCTTACTTGAATCGCCAGCCTGTGTCGGATCGGAAACCGTGCAGCCACCAGCCGTTTCGCAGGAAGGGAATGCCACGTCAGAACGCCTCGTTGTGCATCATAGCTAAGTTCAGGGTCTCCGACCGAGCATGGGATAATCGATTCGACGAAGAAACGGCCGAGGTCCTGTCCGTTCAGGTTCCGCCTGCGCTCAGTGGCTGCCCTAAAGACAGAGTCTAGATCTACTGCCTCAATGCCGCCAGGAGCGAAGTTGAGCACAAACGCAGCCTCGCGCCAGGTCGAAAGCCTGGAACACTGCCTGATCAGTTCGCGATCCGCTCTCCCCTCGATCTTCGCTTGGAACAGTACTCCCTTCGATTGGCGACTTGAGCCGTAGCTTACGCTTAGCGTGAGAATTCCGTCCGCGCCGACCACTTTCTCGGTTGCTCCGGCACCGCGTCCCCGAAACTTTGTATAGTCAAGGCGCCAAGACCAGGCGCCACTTACTTCAGGATCAATAACCCGTACCTTGCGGCTCCCAGTCTTGAGCTTTGCGCCGAAATGGCCAAGCAAAGTATCCTCGTCTTCGGCAGCCGAGGCGTATTCCCTGACTGTTTGTCTGATCGCGTGCTCTATGTGATCCGCGATGCTCGTCACAACCGGCACTGGTAGGTGTAGCGGCCCAGGCATAATCTAGAGGCGGTGAGAAGTGACGCCGGTCAGCGGTCCCTTGCCTTGCCCAGATAGACCTCGACGTACCCGTCGCGGGTGCCGCCAGATCTTACGGGAAGTGCCCGCACTTCCCCCGCGACGCGCGCTATGCGTTCTGCTCGCTCTCGCAGGGCGGGTGGGGCGTAGATCGCCGATTGACGCCTACCAGCATCGTGCGCGGTTTCAAAGCTCACGCTCGCACCACGGGATCGCAATAGGCGCTGGATCCTGCGTGCGTCAAGGCCTTCATCTGGTTCCCACACAATAAGGACCTGCACCTGAACCAGAGACTCAGCCTCGCCCCCTCTGTCCTCGCGGCTCTGCGAGCTGCCATGAGAATGTTGGTCGGCACTGATCGGCTTGTCTCCTACATCGACTGGCGTTGGAGGTTCCCCAGCACCGTAATCTCTCCTGGGAGGTGGATGGGAACGCTCTTGCGTAGGCGCAGGTTCTACTCGTAAGACTTCTAGTACTTTTATGCGCTGTTGCAGTCGCTCAACCTCCTTCGTCAGAGCCGTGATCTGGGTGTTCCCCCTCTCGAGCGTCCTCTTGCATTCGGATAACGCGGCCGCGGTAGAGTCGCGCTCCTGTTCCATCGCGGCGAGGAAAGTCCTAGCCTTCTCAAGGTCCGTTTGATCACGGGAAAGTGCGCGTCCATAGACATACAGGCCGACCACTACTAGCGTACCAAAGGCCACCCAGAATGCAGGCCTAGCGAGAAGCCGCGAAGCTGACAGGTCAGATCTCATCTGGGTCGAATATCAGCTTGGAGAGGCCGACGGGTGCACTGCAGGTGAAGATCGTCAGGCCGATCGCAAGGACGATTCTCTCCGTCCCACCCACGTTGCCTAGGACAAGATCAAAGTTACCCTTGAACGAAGTAAACAGATCATACAAGAAGGCAAGGAACCAGAGCACCTTGGCACCCACATGAAATAGGTCAGTCGAAGGGTTCTTGATTATCGGCACGGATCGAAGGAGGTACGCGGCGATAAGGAGCGCAAAGAGAACTGCGATGATGAGCTGGATGTCGCCGCCGCCGAGAATCACTTTGGTTCCATAAATCGTGGTGACCGTGTCCCAAACTGAGACAAACCCGAGGCCGAGTATGAGGAGTTGCCTGCCCATTAGAGGAGCTTCCATACTAGGGCTGCCGCAATAGCGACTGCCAAGAGTGATAGGATCGCGAGAAAGATGCGATTTGAACGGGCACTTGCATCGTGGCGCTCCCTTTGTCTATGAGTCTTCATCATAAGGTCGTATTCAAGCTGGCTTCCTGTTCGACCCGCGTCCCGCAACGAGGCGTCGACTTCTGCGACTCTGCTCCGTAGTCTGTCTATCTCCTTCAGCTTCTCGTCAAGCGACGCGCTCTTCGTGTTCAGGGAAGTCGAGAGTGTCGCAAGCTGCGATGAAGCTTCAGCGAGCAGCCGCTCCTTCGTTCGCAGCTCCGCGATCAGCATGGCCTCGTCGCCACGTGTTCGCAGAATCTCTGCATCGAGTTCCTGAAGGCGGAGCTCGTGCGCCTGCACCCTCTCTCGGTAAATGCGGTCAAGGTCACTATTGATAAAGTGCAAGATAACGGAGGTCTCGAGCCCGAGCGCCGATGAGATTCGTGAGACGGTAGAGGCAAACCTCCTCTTTTGCTTGAAGGTCATCTTGCTCCTTAGGGAAGGCGATCGCACGCTCGACGGAAGAGCTTGAGGTTGCTCCGGCGTAGGGGTCGGAGGATGCGGCTCAACTGTTCTACCAGTTTTAGGCAAAGCTAACGACAGACGACTAGACTCGGTGTTCTGGGACGTGGCCGTTCAGCGGCAGCGATGGCAATGAGGAAGCCCGCCCCCGCTGAACCGACGAACCCCCGACGCCGTGAGCACCGTGGCGACACTGCTACAGAGGATCGTTCATAGTCAAATCGGCATATGGGCGGAAGCAAGTAGGCCATCAGGCTCGGGAATCTGAACGCCCTGGGAGTCGAAGGAGTGTGGAGTTGCGGACGGGCTGCGCGGGTGGTTTTCGCGGCCCGCTCGAGCCGGTGCTAGGCTGATCGAGGGTTGTTGACACCGCAGGAGGACTGATGGACTGGACTGCAGCAGCAGCGGTCGCCAACCTCGTGAGCGCGGCCGCGGTGGTCGCATCGCTGGTTTACCTCGCTCTCCAGGTCCGCCACAGCACGCGGGTCGCACGGGCCGCGGCGCAGGACTCCGTTGTGGCCGCCGCCCGAGCGGTCACCCTACAGCTTGGGCAGGACCCCGAGCTCGACGCGATTTTCCGCGCCGGGCTCCAGGACTTGAGCGGCTTGTCGACGGACCAGCGGGCGCGGTTCATTCACCTCGCCTTCCAACTCCTGAAGATCTTCGAGAGCATGCACTACCAGTATCGAGCGGGCGTACTCGACGAGGAAACGTGGCGTGGGTGGGAGCGGATGGTCCACCACTACGTGGCCGCGCCGGGCCTGCGGGCCTACTACGAGCTGCGCCGAGACGCCTTTCCTCGCCGGTTCCAGGACCTGATCGACGCGATACCTCGGACCGAGGCCTCCTTGACGGTCGAAGATCTGGCACGCAAGGTCGCCGCTGCCTGAGGTTGGATAGGAGTGGTTGAAGCGGTCCACTGCGGGCTGAGGGGAGCGGCACGATGAGCCGGACGATCCGCGCGAGTCTGCTCCTCGGTCTCGCCGTGGCGCCGCCCGCCGTTGGAGCCGCGCCGCCGCCGCCGAACATCGTCCTCATCACCTCGGACGACCACCGCTGGGACGCCCTGGGCGCGGCGGGCAACCCCTCCGTCCAGACGCCGGCGCTCGATCGGCTGGCGGCGCGCGGGATCTACTTCCGCCAGGCGACGACCCACGTCTCCCAGTGCCTGCCGGTGCGGGCGACCCTGCTGACCGGTCTCGCCGCGCACCAGCACGGCGCCTACAGCCACCAGCACCAGCGGCCGGACGCGGCACGCCCCGACGCCTTCCGGGAGCTGCCGACCGTGCCCGGCCTGCTGCGTGCGGCGGGTTACCGCACCGTGTTGGTGGGCAAGTGGCACCTCGACGCCGAGCCCTGGTGGAGCGGCTTCTCCGAGGTCGCGAGCTGGCTCCCCGGCGGCGGCGCCCTCTACCGGGATCCCCTGCTCGCCCGGGGCGAGAGCCGCGAGCTGGCCGAGCGGAAGGGCTTCACCCAGCGGATCATCGCCGACGACGCGGTGCGCTTTCTCGGCGGCGCGGCGGCGAAGGAGCGGCCATTCCTCCTCTGGCTCGCGTTCACCGCTCCCCACGCTCCGTTCGCCCCGAACTCGCCGGAGTCCGAGCGGCTCTACGCCGGCAAGGCGGTCGCCGAGCTGCTGCCGCCCGGGTTTCCGGCCGGCGTCCAGAGCGCCGATTGGCGCCTCTACTACGAAGCGGTCAGCGACCTCGACCGGGAGGTGGACCGGGTGGTGGCCGCAATCGCCGCGGCGGGGCTCGCGGATTCCACGGTCCTGGTCTTTCTGGGCGACAACGGCTTCATGATGGGCCAGCGTGGGATCGGCGGCCGGGGCGAGGCCGGCAAGGTAGTGCCCTACGAAGGCTCGATCCGGGTCCCCCTGATCCTCGCCGGTCCGGGATTCGAGAGCTTCGCGGGACCGTCGGACCTCCCGGCGTCGAGCCTGGACGTTCCGGTCACCCTTGTCGGCCTGGCCGGCCTGCGGCCGCCTGCCGCCTGGGCCGGCCGCGACCTCCTCGCGGCACTCCGCCGCGGCCCGGACCACGGCCTCGAGGACGCCTTCACCGAGTGGGCCGACGAGGCGAGCGAGCGCTGGGGCGCCTACCGGCTGGTGCGCACGCCCCGCCACAAGCTCATCGTCTGGAAGGACCCGGCCATGCCGGCCGAGCTGTACGACCTCGCCGCCGATCCCGCCGAGGAGGTCAACCTCTACGATCGCCCCGGGATGCAGGCGATCCGGCGCGACCTCGAGGCCCGCCTCCAGGCCTGGATGGCGCGCACGGAAGACCCGGCCCGCCAGTGGCCGAGGCCGGGCGGAGGGGACGGGAACGTGGCACCGACGAGCCGATGAGAGCGGGCAGCTCGAACAGTGCCTCCGAAGTGCCTGATGGTTTGGGCGGCACCCGGTCGAACAGCGGTGCGTCGCCACCTGCCACTTTACTTATGAGGGTGCCAGTAGCAGCGTAGGGTGCCCAAGGATCAAAGGGTGCCGCTGCGAATCCTAATGTGTAGGTGGGCTAGATGAGCGAGCCATCTGCTGAAGAGATGATCGACTATCCGTCGCTTCTCGCGGCGGCCGCCGCCTCTCAACCGGCGGCGGTTGTTGCCTATCTGTCCGAGGAGCTGCCGTACCTCTGGCGCGATGCCTACCTCCTCGTGACACGGCGTCCCACAAACATCAACCGGGTTCGCCTGGGGACCTTCGAGTACCTCTACGATGATCTCGACTCATTGGAGGCCCTCGGAGAGGTCCCAACGAGCCCTACTGCGGAATCCCGGCTTGTCGGCGTCCTTGGCACCTCAGACCCGCAGCCGCGGAAACGGTCAGGAGATGACGGCCGCCTCCGCGGCTTCATCGGCAGAACTGACGCAGAGTTCGGCTCGGCCTGGGACAAGGGTCACTACATCGGCCACGAACTCGGCGGAAGGGTCACGGGGATGGAAGCAAACGTCTTTATTCAGCGCCGTGCACTCAATCGAGGCTGGTCGGCTGACGGCAAGATCTACCGCGCAATGGAGCGCTTCTGCCGCACCCACCCAGGCACCTTCTGCTTCTCGAGGCCCTTCTACGCCGACGATACCTCCAAGCCCTCCTTCGTCGAGTTCGGCGTCCTTAGAGGCCCCAACGACCTGTGGGTGCAAATCTTCGACAACCGCGGCCGCACTGCTCGCGACGAGCCTCACCCCTCGTTGTAGCGGGCACATCCGGGCGCGGACCCTGGTCGAGCGGCCTGGTCCAGTCGTCGCTCGCGAAGGTAGAGGAACAGGGGCAAGCCAAGGGAGACGCCGACCGCCAGGTTCGCAACGATCGGCGCCCACAGGTGCCGGACACCGATCCGCCGGCCTTCGACGAGCACGAAGGTCCACAGCACCAGCGACGACACGATGACGTCCCAGGCGAAGAAGCCGCCGATGCGGGTCGCGAAGAGCTGATCGAGGAACAGGGGGAGATCGAGGCCGTGCTCCCGAAGGAACGGAACGAACTCCGTGTAGGGCAAGACGGTGCCGACGATGCAGAGAAGCAGGTAGAGGGTCGCAGCTCTCATTCGGTCCTCCGCTCCTGGCCGTGGGTCAGCCCCAGGATCACCAGCGCGTCGTCGCCCCCGAGCACGACCAACATCTCCTCACGCCCGTCGCCGTCGAGGTCGGCGCAGGCGAGAGCCTCGGGATTGCTGCCTACGGACCGGGTGTGCGTCACGGCGCCCGCCTCCCGCCAGCTCGCGGTGGTCACGCCGCCGCCGTTGTAGTCGGCGGTGATCGCCTCGTCGCGGCCGTCGCCGTCCAGATCGCAGGCGGCGACCGCGACCGGCGCAGCTCCGGTCGGCAGCGGCTCGACCGAACCTGCGAACGGCGCGAAGCCGCCGTGGCCGTCGCCGCGCAGCAGGATCAGACCGTCGCGCCCGCGCCCGGTCGAGTTGCTCGCTGAGCTGGCGACCGCGAGGTCGGGGGCGTTGTCGCCCTCGAAGTCGCCCGCCGCGACCGCGAACGGGGCGTCGCCGGCGGCAAAGGGCGAGCCGGGTGCCGGCTGGAAGCCGCCCTTCCCGTCGCCCAGGATCACCGTCACGTCCCCGCCCCGGAGGTTCGCGGTCAGCACGTCCAGCGTCCCGCTGGCGTCGACGTCGGCCAGGCGGACCTTGTGGTAGGGATGGTCGCCGACCCGTAGGACCGGCCCGGCGCGGAAGCCGCCGGCGCCGTCGCCCCAGAACAGGTGGACCGAGTCGTCCTCGAAACTGTCGAGCACGAGATCGGGGCGGCCATCACCGTCGAGATCGCCGGCCGCGATGCCGTGTGGGTGCGGGCGCACGCCGACGATCAATGGACCGCCGGCCGCCGGCACCCATCCCCCGGCGCGGGCGAGCAGCACGGTCACGCGATCAGAGTCGTGGTTCGCCAACGCGAGATCGGGCGCGCCGTCGCCGTCGAAGTCTGCGACCGCGAGGTCGTTCGGATTCGGGCCGGCGGCGAAGGGCGAGCCGGAGGCCTCAGAGAACCGGCCCGCAGACTGCCCCAGAAAGACCGAGACGTCACCGCTCACCTGGTTGGCCACCGCGGCGTCGAGCCGGCCGTCGCCGTCGAGATCGGCCACCGCCACCGCGGCGGGTTCTCGGCCGGTGGGATAGCGGCCGATCTCGACCAGGGTGGGCGACAACGGCGAGGCGCAGCCGAGGCCGGCCAGCGGAACCAAGGGCAGCAGCAGTCGAGGGAACCGGGATCTACTCATTTCGGACCTCGTATCACGCACCGGCCGGCCGCTCCGCGATCGACTCATCACTCGGTCGGCGGCTCTCGCAACTCGAGCCAGATCCCGTGCGTGAGGTCGGGCGACAGGAAGATGCTCGTGCCGTCCTCCGTCGACACCGGCGCCGGCACGGCCAGCCCGCCGTCCGTTAGGGCTTCCCGCGCAGCGCTCAGGCTCTTCGTCCGCAGGGTCGCGCCGACGATGCGCCGTCCGGGCACGAGCTGGCGCGAGCCCGGCAAAAGCACCACCTCGCCCTCCTCGAGCCGGGCCACCGTTGCCAGCGCGATGTCGGGGACCCGGACCTTCGCCTCGGCGAAGGTCGCGCCAACCATCGCCAGCAGCTCGCGCTCGGCGGAGAGGTCGTCACCCGCCAGCCACACGGCGATCAGCGAATCGGCGCCGTTGGCGTGCTCGAAGTGCGCGGGCAGGTCGGTGGGAGAGGCGTTGCGCGGGCCGAAGAAGACGTAGCTCAGGGGATCCGCGTCCGGGAAGGACAGCGTCGCGCGGCTGCTCGAGTAGGGCCTCGAAGCGGCGTCGAACCGCTGAGCCAGCCGGTCGAGGTCGGGCGCGTACAGCGCCAGAAAGGCCGGGCCGTCGCCGCTCGCGAGGTGCTGGACGTACTCGGCGGTCAGCGCGTCGCGCGCCTCGGGTGCGGTGATCAGCTCGATCTCGGTGCCGTCCGCGAACTTGACGTGGCGGTTCTCGATGCCGTTGTCGTGCGGTCGCCCTGGCTTGAGGGTGAACCCGAGCCGGCGGTATCGATCGGCGGCGGCCTCGAGATCGGCCACGGCCACCGGGACGTGGTCGAGGCCGGTGACGACCGGCGGGTCCTCGGGTCCCTCCGGCGGTGGCCCTGGTGCCGCGAGCGCGAGCCCCGCTGCGGCGAGGGAAACGATGACGACCCCGACCAGGGCTCGATGGTTCACCTCCCGAACTGTACTCCGCGGACGGCATTCCGGCGCAGCCGATCCCGAAACGATCCCTGCCCGCAGCACGCGGAGGCACCCGGGCGCAAGAGCCATTTCCCACGATCGGTGGGCGACCCTGGGGGCCTGGGGCCGGCTGGCGGCAGCCCCTACCATGGCCCCGGGTCGGTGGCCCTCCCCAGAGGCCTCCCCGACTTCAGAACGGTTCGGCGTCGACCTCGCGTAGGAGGTCTTCGACGCAGAGGCGCGGGTGTACATCGCCAAGTCGCCGTCGGCGGTCCGCGGCCGCTCTTCGGGCGGCCGGTCCCGGTGGCATCGGTACGTCGGCTCCGCTGCCGGCGTCTTCCGGGATGTAGGGCTCCACTGACTCGGTCTAGGTCTTTTGCTATCGCAGAAGCAAGGCGCGAGGCCGGCCCTCAGGGACACAGAGCCGATCAATGTGTAGTGCTATACGTCCGATGTCCACCTGTTGTGCACTGGATGACCAGGAAGTTGTTGCCGGTTCTACTTCGCCAACGCTCAGAAGCCGGCCAAGGTGCTTTGAAACGCAGGAAATTGCCCAATCTTCGAACTCCTGGCATCGCCTCCGCATTGCCAGCGCATTTGTTGGAGAGGCTTCACGAAGAAGGGAGGCGGCATGTCGGTCGAACGTCTGACGCTGAGCTTGGTGACCCTGATCCTCATGATTCCATCGGCGCTCCTGATGGTCCTTCTGTACGTCGTAGGCTACCTGCCTCCCGACTGGAATCTGCGCACGACTTTCTTCGCCTGCTCGTTCGGCGCCGGCATCATCGCCCTCTTGGTGAAGTCGATTCCTGACCTCATGGGGAGGCCGGTGGGGGGCCTCCGATTGTGGATCCTGGGAGGACTGGCGCTGGCCGTCCTCGGTTTGCCGGGGTTGCTGAACTCACCTCCGTACATCGAGAGCAGGGGCCTCGGAGCTGGCGTGAACAGGCTCTTGCTCGCTGGAATCCTGGGCTACGCCGGCCTCGTTGTAACGCACCTTGCCTCACTGCTCTTGTCGGACCGCCTGGAGACGGCCGGCTCCTCGAATCGGTTGAGTCTTGTGGGATCAGGAAGACACCCCCGACGAATCCTGCCTCCGATCCGCGGCATGGGTCAGACTGCTTACATGGCAAACAACCGGACGGATCCGCAGACCACCGCGGTCACCTCGACGGCAAGGCCGGCACGGGGGGTGATGCTGGCGGCTGCGCTAGCGCTGGCCCTGGCGGCGACGCCGTTGCCGGCCCAGACCTGGACCGAGCCTGCACCGCTCAACACCAACGCGGCGTCCGACTCGTTCGCTGGCGATTTCGATCCGCACCTCGCCACCGACGGCCAAGGGACGTGGCTGGCGGTCTGGGAGACCCTCGGTGGTGCACTCGGTTTTGAAGGCGACATCGTGTTCGCCCGCTCCATCGATGGGGGAGTGACCTGGAGCGACCCGGCTCCGCTCGACAGCAACGCCCTCACCGACTCGGTGTCCGAGGGACTCGCCCAAGTGACGACCGACGCGATGGGGACCTGGGTGGCAGTCTGGTGGGTCCGCGGGCACCCCGGCGCTCCACTCGGTGGCGACGAGGACATCCTGTTTTCCCGGACCACCGATGCGGGGGTGACCTGGAGCGAGCCCCAACCCGTCGACGCCGGGGCGGCCAGCGACTCCGGCGACGACATCTTTCCGCGGGTGATCACGGACGGACTGGGCACCTGGTTGGCGGTCTGGCACTCTAACGATGCCGATGGTGGGCTCGGCACCGACTTCGACCTCTTGATTGCCCGGTCCATCGACGGCGGTGCGACCTGGAGCGACTCGGTGCCCCTCAACTCCAACGCCGCGATCGACTCGGGGGATGACCTCTTTCCCCACGTCGCCACCGACCGCCTGGGCAACTGGGTGGCGATCTGGTGGAGTAGAGACAGCCTTGGCGGCACGATAGGCACCGACAACGACATCCTGTTCGCCCGGTCCATCGACGGCGGCTCGACCTGGAGCAACCCTGAGCCCTTGACGGCGGCGACCTTGCCCGGAGGCGACACCAGGGCACAGGTCGTCACCGACGGGCAAGGGACGTGGCTGGCCGTGTGGAACGGCGGCACGTTCGGAGACGACAGCGACATCCTGTTCGCCCGCTCGAACGACGCGGGGAGGACCTGGAGCGACGCCGCACCGCTCAACACCAACGCGACGACCGACTCGATCCACGACTCCGGTGCCCGGCTCGCCACCGATGGGGTCGGCACCTGGGTGACCGTCTGGGAGGCTCCGCCGCCGGGTAGCACCGAGGGCGATACCGACCTCCTGTTCGCCCGCTCCGTCTATGGCGGTGCGACTTGGAGCGACCCGGCTCCGCTCAACATCAATGCGGCGGCGACGAAGGAATCGACTTCTCCCCGTACTTGGCCACCGACGGCTTGGTTACCTGGATAGCCGTCTGGAACTCGGAAGACGATCTCGGTGGCACGATCGGCAACGATTACGACATCCTGTTCGCCCGCGGCGAGGGGATTGCCGGGTGCACGCCCGGCGCCACGGTCCTCTGCCTCGAGGAGGACCGCTTCCGTGTCACCGCCCGGTGGCGCACCCCGCAGGGGACGTCGGGTCCGGCCCGGACCGAGGCGCTGACCGACGACACCGGCTACTTCTGGTTCTTCAGACCGGACAACATCGAAGCGGTGGTGAAGGTGCTCGACGCTTGCGTCGCGCCGTTCGACCGCTTCTGGGTCATTGCCGGAGGGTTGACCAACGTCGAGGTCACGACGACAGTGGTGGACACGGTGGCCGAAGAGGTGCGGACCTACAACAACCCGCTCGGCACGCCGTTCCAGCCAATCCAGGACACTGGCGGGTTCGACACCTGCGCGACCGGTGCGACGGGCTCCGGGGCCGCCGCCGAGCCGCCTCGCGCCGCCGAGCTCCCGGCGGCTCCCGCGCCCGTCCCCGGCCAGGGGCAGGGTGCGTGCGTGCCGGACGCAACCACCCTCTGCCTCGGCGACTCGCGCTTCCGCGTCACCGCCCGGTGGCGGACCTCCCAGGGAACCATGGGGCCGGCGCGGGCCGAGCCGATAACCGACGACACCGGCTACTTCTGGTTCTTCAATCCGGCCAACGTCGAGGCGGTGGTCAAGGTGCTCGACGCCTGCGTGCCGCCGTTCGACCGTTTCTGGGTCTTCGCCGGCGGGCTGACCAACGTCGAGGTCGTCACCACGGTCGTCGACACCGAGACGGACGCCGAGCAGGTCTACACCAATCCCCTCGGCACACCGTTCCAGCCGCTTCAGGACACCGAGGCGTTCGCGACCTGTCCTTAGCGGCAGGCCGGCCGGGTCTCTCTGGCTTCCGATCGGGCGCGGTCGTTGACCGGGACACTGCCGACGCTCCGGTGCACCTCGGCGCGGGAGGGCCTCGCACGCTATCGGGCGTGGGTCTCCCCCCGCCCTGCGCCACGATCCGATCCCGCCGTCAGGACAGCGCTCGGCGGAATCCCCGCCGCGGCTCCGGCACGTCCCACCGCGGAGCTTCGCCGAGGGCCCGGTAGCTGCTCTCGAGCCGAACGTCCGCGGCGCCAGCCGGAGCAGAGCGTCGGCGAGCGCGGCCCGGGTCGGGTAGAGCCCGGTCGCCCCGGGCGGCGGTGGTGAGCCGCCGCGGCTCTCCCAGGTGGTGAGGCCGATGAGGTGATGGTAGCCGCCGGCGGAGAGGAAGACCGCCTCCGATCTCATCCGCGTCGGCGGGCTCGAAGCCGGCGGCTCAGTGAGCCATCGCTGGGCGGAGCGCTGGCATCGACCCTTATGCTAGCTTTCAAGCATTAGTGGCAAGGGAGGCGGTCATGCGTTCGCTCCTCTCACGTAGTCTCCGTTCCACGGCTCCGCGCCGCTCGCGCGGACCGCGCGCTTCGGTTTCGATCTCCGTGGTCTTGGCTGCCGGCCTGCTGGTCGCGCTCTCCGGCGCCGCCGCCCGCGGCCAGCGCTCCGACCAGTTCCCGCAGGCTCTACCGGCCGAGGCGTGGCCAGCCGCAGAGTCAGGCTCTGGTGGTTCGGAGTGCGCCTGGACGACGGGGCTAGAGGGGAGCGATCTGGACGACCCGGTGCAAGCGCTCGCGGTGTTCGACGATGGCGGCGGCGCCGCGATTTACGCCGGCGGTCAGTTCACCACCGCCGGTGACGCCGTCGTCCACCGCATCGCGCGGTGGGATGGCGCGGGCTGGTCGCCGCTCGACGGCCCCGCCGGCACCGGGATGGGCGGCACCCTGAACTCGACCGAGACGGACGTTGCGGCGCTCGCGGTCTACGACGACGGCGGCGGTCCGGCCCTCTACGCCGCCGGCGACTTCACCTCTGCCGGCGGCGTGTTGGTCAACGGGATCGCGAGATGGGGAGGCAGCGGCTGGTCTGCGCTCGCCGGACCGTCGGGCACCGGACTCGACGGCCCTGCGGCCGCGCTCGCGGTCTTTGACGACGGCGGCGGTCCCGCTCTCTATGCCGGCGGCACCTTCCACACCGCCGGCGGCGTGGTCGTCAATGGTGTCGCGAAGTGGAACGGAACCACCTGGTCGGCGCTCAGCGGACCTGCGGGCACCGGCGTCGGCGGCAACATCAACGTGCGTTCGTTGGCCGTCTACGACGACGGCGGCGGCCCGGCGCTCTATGCGGGCGGCGGGTTCGCCAACGCTGGCGGCGTGGTCGTCAACCGGGTCGCGAAGTGGGACGGCACTACGTGGTCGACGCTCAGTGGACCCGCGGGCACCGGCGTCGGCAACGCCGTGCTCGGAGTCGCTGCACTCGCGGTCTACGACGACGGAAGCGGGCCGGAGCTTTACGCCGGCGGCGATTTCGCTACCGCCGGTGGAGTGAGTGTCAGCCATGTCGCGAGGTGGGACGGCACCGCCTGGTCCGCGCTCAGCGGCCCCGCAGGGACGGGTACGAGCAACCTGGTCAGTGCCCTGGCGGTCTACGACGGCGGGGGCGAGGCGGCTCTCTACGCAGGGGGCAGCTTCAGTACGGCCGGCGGCGTGACGGCGAGCAACATCGCGCGGTGGGATGGCTCCGCATGGTCCGCGCTCACCGGGCCAGCGGGCACCGGCGTGTTCGGCTCCGTCCTGTCACTCGAGGTGTACGACGACGGCTCCCGCTCCGCCCTCTATGCCGGCGGCGGGTTGTGGTCTGCGGGCGGGGTGACCACCAACTACATTGCACGATGGGACGGCGGGTGGACCGAGCTGGGCCCCGCGTCCGGTGCGGGGATGGACAGCCCCGGTACCGTCTCCGCCTTCGCGACCTACGACGACGGCGGCGGACCGGCGCTCTATGCGGGCGGCGACTTCGTCACCGCCGGCGGCGTGATCGTAAACCGAGTGGCGAGGTGGGACGGCGAGAACTGGTCGGCTCTCATCGGACCGGTAGGCGCCGGCGTAGACCGCGGCGTCCACGCGCTCGCGGTGTTCGACGACGGGACCGGACCCGCGCTCTATGCCGGAGGCCTCTTCACGAGTGCCGGCGGCGTCACCGTGAACCACATCGCCAGGTGGGACGGCACCGCCTGGTCGCCGCTCGCCGGCCCCGCCGGCACGGGGACGGATTTCAGCGTCCACGCGCTGGCGGTATTCGACGACGGGAGTGGACCCGCGCTCTATGCCGGAGGCCACTTCGCGAGTGCCGGTGGCTCGACCGCGTTCAGGATCGCGAAGTGGGACGGCTCCACTTGGTCGCCGCTGAGCGGGCCCGCCGGAAACGGAATGGACGCTGCGGTTCAGGCGCTCGCGGTATTCGACGACGGCGGCGGGCCGGCGCTCTACGCGGGCGGCGACTTCGTCACCGCCGGCGGCGTGACCGTGAACCGGGTTGCGAGGTGGGACGGCGCGGCCTGGTCGGCGCTCACCGCGCCGGGCGGCGTCGGGGCCCAGGGAACGGTCCTGGCGCTCGCGGTTTACGACGACGGCGGAGGCTCGGCGCTCTTCGCGGGCGGATTCTTCACGATGATCGGGGACGTGCTGGCAGCCCGAATCGCGAAGTGGGACGGCAGCGCCTGGTCCGCGCTGACCGCGCCCGGCGGGAACGGTACGACCGCTCCCGTCTACGAGCTGGGCGTCTACGATGACGTCGGCGGCCCGGCTCTTTTCGCCGGCGGAGAGTTCCTCGAGGCGGGAGGACTGACGGTCGATCGCATTGCGAGATGGGATGGCAGCGCCTGGTCCGGACTCACCGGGCCGGCGGGCACGGGGCTCGGCAATCGCGTCATCGGCAGCTTCGTCACCGCACTCGCGGTCTTCGACGACGGGAGCGGACCGGCGCTCTATGCCGGCGGGCTCTTCAACACCGCTGGCGGAGTCCCCTCGCGCAACATCGCGCGCTGGCTCTGCACCCCGCAGATCTTCGCCGACGGCTTCGAATCGGGCGACGCCTCGGCGTGGTCCGGCTCGGCCGGCGGGCCGTAGCTCCGCCGGCTACTCCTCGGAGTCGCCGCCGAAGGAGTTCGCCTACGACAGCACGTGGCACCGGCTGGTGGACGTGCTGTGATTCGACCCCGTGGGCGTCGTCTGCCGGTAGGCGCGGATCGCGTCGAGCACGTCGTCCAAGATGCCGAGCTGCGCGGCGCCGAGCACGATCCGGCTGGCGCCGCCGAACTTGACCGAGCGTGACAGCGGCACCTCGCGCAGCGCCTCGAGTCGTTCGGCCTGGCTCAGGGCTGCGAGCGCCTCGCGGACCTTTTGTTCGTCGATTCGCCGGTCGGAGGTGGAGGCGCGGGAGGGGCGCGAAGTCGTCATCGCGGCGGGGACAGTACCGCACCAGCCGACCGGAGGCGGGAGACCGGCCGTCAAGGTCGGTGGGCGGGTCTCTGGGGCCCTGGGGCTGGCTGGCGGCAGCCCTGGCATGGCCCCGGGTCGGCCGGCCCCGCCAGAGCCCGGCTGTCGAGCATGCGCCGCCGGCGCGGTGGTCACTTCCGGCGCCGGCGCCCGCGCTCGGCAAACACACGGACTCGTACTCGACCAGGACGATATCGTTCTCGACACCACGGATCTCGACCGGCACGACTTCCTGACCTCTGGGTCGTGTAGCCTTCGCTGACCGTCAGAGGCTCTCGACGAACTCACAAGGGACCAAGCCCATGCACAGGAATCGGATCCGAGCACCTCGCAGCCTTGGCGTCGGGACCCTCGCACTGCTCGCGCTCGGGGGATCGGGGTGGTCCGGGTGCGGCCGGAACAGCGAGGACTCGTACGCCGACATGAGCAACACGCTCGGCACGGTGGACGTGCTGCCGGTGCGGGGCCGCATCGTCAAGGAAGCGGTCCCGGTGGAACCTGCGGCCACCAAGCCGCTAGACGAGGTCTCCCAGGAGGAGTTCGACCACGCCCGGGTGACGATCGCGCTCGTCTCGGCGTCCGGAAGGCGCACCGAGGTCGGCGAGGCGAAGGCGGATGAGGAGGGTTACCTCGACGCCTGCCTCGACCTGAACTCGTTCAGCCTGTCGCCTGGGCGGTACCAGGTCGAGGTGACCTTCGACGGGCGCGCCACCGGGTCGTCGACAGCGCGGTTGCTCGCCCGCGATCACAGCGCGTTGCTCATCCGATCGGATATCGATCTGACCTACCTATTAACGGACTTCCACAGTCGGCAGGCCCTCGCGGACCTGCTCGGCCAGGACGCGACCGAGCGCACGGCATTGCCGGCTATGGAAACCGTCTACCGGGCGCTGCGCGGCGGGGCAACCAACGACGAGGATCGACCGTTGGTGTTTCTCAGCGGCAGCCCCACCTTCTTCAAGCGCACCCTCGAGGGCAAGGCCGCACTCGATCGCATCGAGCAGGACGGTCTGGTGCTCAAGCCTTTCGCCGCCATCGTCGCCGGGAACGTCGAAGACCACGCGCTCCGCAACGTCGTCCCCGAGCTGAAGGAGCAGATCGGCTACAAGCTCTACTGGTTGCTGCGGCTGCGCACGGAGGTGCCCCCGACGGCCTCCGAGGTTCTACTCGGTGACGACTCTGAAGCGGACTTTGTCGTCTACAGCCTGTACCACCGCTTCGTCGGGCAAGACCTCGACGTGGCGGGGCTGCTCGACGAGCTCGAAGGCGTCGGGGTGGCACCCGCGTGGCGGGATCGGATCGCCGAGGTAGCACCCGAGGTGGAAACCCTCGGAGCTACCGGCCGAGTCCAGGCCATCTACATCAACCAGACGGAGAAGCCCAGCGAGAGGTATTCCGTCTCCGACTGGGCCGTAGCCGGTCTGAGCCGCCATCACAGGGGTGCCTGGCCCCTGATCCTGGATCTCTTCGAGGAGGGCTGGGTCACAGAGGAGCACGTCGGCGCGGTCGCAGATCGCCTGATGGAACTCGGCCAGACCGCTGCCGACCTCCATGTAGCAGCCTCGGACGGAGTAGCAGCCGGCTTCCTCTCGCAGGACACTGCCCTGCGGTTCCACTAGCAGCCCCGCGCTAAACGGAGGGCACGGAGCGCTCCGTCCTCGCCGTCAGCTTGGAAGCCGTACTACGACTCCTCCTCGCCCTCGGAAGCCCAGCGCTCGATCGCGGTCCCGAGCCAGGCCGGAGCATCGTCCATCGGCGGCTGCGGCTGGCAGCCGCAACCACATCCCGCTCGAGCACGAAGGCGCCTGGCAGCAGTTCCTCGACGCGTTCGACGAGTTCACGGGATCGAACCGGACCCGCTGATCCCGCGCCCTTGCCCGCTCGTCCCGTGTGGACGGCCCGAGCGGCCTGACTCCGAACGAGAGGGCTCGGGCTGCTGGTACAGTCGAGGCCGCACACGGCAGACGAGGGCATGTCGCAGAGGAGACTCAGCGCCGGCCGCGCCGGGCGCGGTGCGGCGAAGGACCATCACGCCGCCGCTCCGCGCCCGCCGGCCTCCCGTGCGGCGGGCCCGACCTCCGGTCCCGCCCCGGTCCGCAGCGCACCGGCCTACGGCCACGACCTGCGGCGCATCCGCGTCGCTCCGCCCGGCGGCACTCCCGCTGCCTCCGCCACGGCGCCGATCCAGGCACACGGACCCATTCAGCTCCGTGGTTGGCGCGACTACCTTCCGAGCCGCTCGACGCTGACCGCCGCCGCCGTCGGCATCGGCACCGGCCTCCTCGCCGGCACGGGCTACGGTCTGCTGGCCGGGGCCGGGACCCTCGGCGCCACCGCCCTCTACCGGCGCTATTACCGTGACCACTACCAGGCCCAGGGCCTGGCGCACCGGGTCGGCGAGCTCGAGCGCTACCGGCACCAGGCGGGTGAAGGGGCCGCGGGCCGGCTCGCCGGCCAGTACCAGACCCTCCACGAGATCGAGCGCGAGGCCCACGCCTGGCTGCGGACGCGCAACCGCGGCGCCGGCGAAGCCGACCGTCGGGCGATGCACGCCGTTCTCGAGCGGGTGGACGCCCACCGCCGCACGCTGGTCGGCCACACGCTCCAGGGCGCCCACCCACTCTGGCTGCCGGACGACGTCGGCGGCCACGAGGCCGAGCGCGCACGGGGCCTCTGGGACTCGATCCGGCAAGGGGCGGGCAACATCAAGATCCAGAACGTCGACGACGGCGGCGGGTTCCGCACCAACGTCCTCACCGACGTCTCGAAGCTCCTCCAGTCACGGCACGGGCGGGACATGCTCTCCGACCTCGACGCCGACCAGCACGGCAACGCCGGCCGCGAGGTGCGCATCGGCGCCGACTGGTCCGGCGTCTACGACGAAGACGGGGCCGGGTCGTGGGCGCGGCCGATCGACGACAGCGCCGCGGCCGTCTCGCCGGCCGAAGGCGAGACCGGTGCCGGCGCCGGCAGTCACGTGCAGATCGCCTACGGCGACCCTGCGGGCGCGCTGGCGGGCGAGCACGACCAGCCCCTCCACCAGCCGAGCTACCTCACCCTCGGCCACGAGCTGGGCCACGCGCGCCGCAACCTCCTCGGGCGGAAGCGCCAGGTCGGCCACTGGGGGAGGCCAGGAGACCCGACCGGCCCGCACCAGGTGGTGGAGAACGCGGAGCGCGAGCTCTGGAGTCGCGACCCCGAGGAGTTCGAGAACATCACCCAGGAGGAGAACCCGCTGCGCACGGAGCTCGGGCTCCCCGAACGCCGCTACCACCGGGGGCTCGCGGCGGTCGTCATGTCGCGCAAGAAGACCGGAATCCGGCTGCGCTACGAGCGCGCCGTGGAGCGGCTCGGCCCGGATGCCGAGGACCTGCCGGCGCACGAGACCGCATCGCGATGGGCGCTCGGCTATCCGGTCGGCGAGCAAGGGCTCACCTGGAACAGCCCCGACGCGCTCGACCACGCCGAGCGCGCGCTCGCCGCGTTCGAGCGGGAAGCGGACGCCGCGTACCGCCGGAGGTAGCCGCGGGGCGCAAGGTGACGTTCGGCGGCGCGAACAGCCGCGGCGGCTCGTAAGCGGACCCGTCCCCCGCGATAAGCGGTCGGTAAGCGCCGCCGGCCTACCCTTCGGTCCCGGTGCGTGGATGCACCACGCCGCGACCGTCCGAGCTCTCGCCTCGTGCGGCTCGCCCGACAACCAGGAGACCATCGTGTCCAGCCGATCCTCGTTCGCAAAGCACGTTCTGACCGTCAGCTTCGCGGTGTCGTCCGTCACCCTTCTGATCCCCACCGGCACCGAGGCGAAGGAGCGCACCGTCTGCGGCGACGGCGTCTGCGAGATCCCCGGATACCCGGTGGAGGACGCGACGCGCTGTCCGGAGGACTGCGCGTTCCCGCCGCCGCCGCCGCCACCCCCGCCGCCGCCGCCGGCGCTGCCCGCCGACCTCCGCGGCCTGACCAACTGCCCCTGGGGCACCTGGGACTGCAACCCGCCGCTGACCGCGGCGAGCGCGGTGACCCAGATCAACAGCCTGTTCACCGGCGGCAGCGGCCAGCTCACCCACTTCCTGCAGGAGACGTGGCCCCAGACCGACCTCGACCTGTCGTGGCACTGGCAGTCGATCCAGCGGGTGCCCTACGGCGCCAACTCGCGCTACTTCGCCGCCACCAACTCGCTCAGCAACGACCCCGGTCGCCTGCACGTCTTCCACCTCGGCGAGGAGGCCCACACGACCGATCCGTTCTTTGGCGGCAACGGCGAGCACGACTCGAACCTCCAGGTCACCGCGTTGACCGCCGACCCGAGCACCTCGTCGCTCAAGTACAACCACGCCGGCGGCGCGCAGATGCTGGGCAAGCTCCTGGGCATCGGGCTCGAGTGCCACGGCGGCCAGAGCATCTGCGCGGGGCGCAACGCGGGCGTCGCCTTCTGGGACCTGAGCACGCCCTGGTCGCCGGTGGCGAGGGGCATGCTCGAGGTGCAGTACACCAACGCCGGCACCGTCTCGCTCGCCAAGCTCCACGACGGCAAGTACCTGCTGATCGTCGGCGAGGCGAACGCCGCGAGGCTCAACTTCTACACCTCGCCCAGCCCGTTCTCGAGCTGGACGAAGGTCGAGACCTGGAGCACCTCGACCGACCCCGTCTTCACCACCATCGGCGACAACGACTGGGGCGCATACCAGAACCTCGAACTGGTCGTCGACGGCACCGAGAACGGTCAGCTCTACCTGGTCGCCACCCACAACCACGGTCTCTTCATCCATGGCCAGGACTGGGTGGACCTCTACCGGGTCGAAAGCGTCAACGGCCAGGCGCGGCTGACCAAGGTCGCCAAGCGGCACATCTACTGCGAGGACTCGTGCAACCTCGACGCCGGCAGCGGCGTCTACGTCACCCCGGGCGGCCGGCTCGTCCTCTATGGCATCGAGCACTACCCGGACGGCTGCAACGACGACTGCTCGCGGATGGCGGAGTTCCCGTTCTAGGCACCGGCGTCGAGATCGATGTAGTCGCGCCGGCCGAGCTGGCGGCCGAACCCGAAGTAGGGGCTCTCGACGTTGCGGCCGCCGGTGATCAGCGCGGCGTCGCGGCGGCTCTCGTCCCAGACCTCGCCGTCGAGCATCCTCACGCCGAAGCGCTCGGCGAGCGGCGCGGCCTGGTCGGTGCCACGGTGCGCGGCTCGTCGAGGATCGCGGGACTGCCGACGTCGCCGGCGTGGACGATCAGGTCAGAGCCGCGGAGCGCCGCCATCGCCTCGGGCCGGAGCAGCCCGTGGGTGTCCGGAATCAGGCCGACGGTGAGCGGTGGCCCGGCTGGCCTGGCTCATCCGGATGCCCGAGGCGGCCGGCCGTCCCAGGGCTCCGCTCGCACCGTCGCCCACTTCATCCCGAGCTTGAAAATCGCCGTGTAGATCCGCGCCCGCAACGGCAGCCGCCCGGACTCGAGCACCGACTTCATCGCGGACAGGGCCAGCGGGTGCGCCCGGCGGAAGCGCCGGAACGTCGCCGTCTCGCCAGCGAAGGTGCCGTGGGTCACCTCGACGCGGGTTCCGTCATCGACCGCCTCCAGCTCAATGGCCAGGCGGCTCGGCGCATCCTCGAGGTCTGCCGCGGCAAACGTCAGAACCAGCCGCGCCGGCGGCTCCAGCTCGACGATCTCGCCGGACGCCAGCAAGCGCCCCCGATCCTCGGTCACGAACCGCCACCGGCCGCCGGCCTCGAGTTCGGCCTGCAGCACGGTGTCGAAGTAGTACGAGCGCGGCACCTCCGTCTCGACGAAGGCCGTCCAGACCTCCTCGCGAGGCGCCGCCACTTCGAACGCACAGCACAGCTCCGGTGAAGCCTCCGTTCCGGCGCGCTCGCAGCCGGCGGCGGAGCTCGAGAAGAGGCCCCAGGCGAGCAGGGCGGCGAGGCCCGCGGCGGCGACGGTGGCCCAGAGGACCCATCGCCAGGTGCGCCCGCGCATCCTCACCCTTCCGCCCGGAATCGCGTCACGACTGCCGATAGGCGCGGATCGCGTCGAGCACGTCGCCCAAGATGCCGAGCTGCGCGGCGCCGAGCACGATCCGGCTGGTGCCGCCGAGCTCGACCGAGCGCGACAGCGGCACGTTGCGCAGCGCCTCCAGCCGTTCGGTCTGGCTCAGGGCGGCGAGCGCCTTACGGAGCTTCTGCTCGTCGGCTCGGCGGTCGGAGGTGGAGGCGCGGGAGGGGCGGGAAGTCGTCATCGCGGCGGGGACAGTACCGCACGCGCTGACCGGAGGCGGGAGACCCGGCCGCCCAAGGGCGGTGGGCGGGTCTCTGGGGCACTGGGGCCGCCTGGCGGCAGCCTCACCATGGCGCCGGGCCGACCGCCAGCGCCAGAGCCCGGCCAGGACGCCTTGTGAACCGTTGCCGCCGGGAGTGTTCCTCTTACGCCTCCGGTGGTGGAACGATTCTTGCAGTCGATAAAATATATCGGAATTGAGAAACAGATGTAACAAACAGGAGATGACCATGCACTCGAACCAGACCCGTCCATCCATTCGCACCTTGCCGATCGCCCTACCGGTCCTTCTCATCACCCTGGCGCTCGCGAGCCCGCTGGCGGCGGAGACCGCGCAGCGGGCCGGGCCCAGCTTCACCGCCGACCAGATCGAGAGTGCCGAGGGCATCGCCGGCTTTCTGGGTCAGCCGGCGTTGGCGCTTGTGCTGACCGGCGCCAACTCGATCGACGCCGAAACCGTGGCCTTCCAGCAGACGCTGCTCAACGGCACGCTGACGGTGGAGATCGAGTGGTACGAGAACGACTTGTTGACCGACGGCGTCGTCGTGGAGCTCTACCCGGCGCAATGGACCGACTTCCGCGGCGTCTACGGCACCGGCCGCCAAGCCTCCGCTATCGGCCGGGCCACTGTCGACGACTTCCTGGTCGACCGCGGGAACCGGACCTTTTGCGGCTATCGCGACATGGAGGCCCTCGGGAAAGTGGTCTTCCCCGATGGCAATGTCCAGGTGCGCACCCTCGGCCTGACCTGGCAGTGGAGCGGCGCGGAGATGACCATCGCCGACATGGCGGCGGCCAGCAACACCAGTTGCCCGCTCAACCACAGAAGCGCCAAGTGCCGGAACCACGTCGCCTGCGTGATCACGGTCAACTGCGGGATCTTCTCGTTCGATGTCGATGGCCGCTGCCTGCCGCAGTTCCCCTTCGGCTGGCCCTGCCTGTGCGATCCGCTCCACGATCTGGTCTGCAACCAGCCTCACGACGCCCAACCTACCCAGGACTGACCCCCCGCTCCAGGGGTTCGCCTGCCGGGGGCGCGACCGGCTCCGCCGCGCCCTCGGCACGATCTGCACTCCTCGGTGCAGATCTTCCCGCATCACCCGGTCTGCCGCCCAGTCGAACATCTTCGACTCAAGCGCCTTGAGATTGCGCGGGGCCACCTTCGTCGGCTTCCCTCGCGGGGCGATCGCTTTCGGCGAGAGTCTCGAGCAGCTCGCGGCGAGCTTGGTCACCTGGTCGACCGGCCGTGATTGGCCGCGCCGTCGAGCGGGATGCCGGCGGTGCGCAGCCGGCGGAGAGCGTCGGCGAGCGCGGCCCGAGTCGGGTAGAGGATCGCCAGGTGGTAGAGCCCGGTCGCCCCGGCCGCCGGCGGTGAGCCGCCCCGGCTCTCCCAGGTGTTGAGGCCGATGTGGTGGTGATAGCCGCCGGCGGAGACCACGCTGTTCGATCCCGTTGCCGCCCGCATCCCGCGGCCGTGCTACTGCCCTGCGGGAACGCGGGGACTCCCCCGGCTACGGCCGGTGGGAGGGCACCAGAGCCCCGCCCCCGCCCGCGGCCATGTTGACCCTGCCGCCCGCGGCCGAGGCCGGACCAGACGGCCCTGTGGCGGGTGGCCAAACCTAGTCGCCGTCGACCAGCTTCAGGATCACCAGCGCGTCGTCGCCACCGAGCACGACCAGCACCTCGTCGCGCCCGTCGCCGTCGAGGTCGCCGCAAGCGAGTGCCTCGGGATTGCTGCCTACGGACCGGGTGGGTGTCACGGCGCCGGCCTCGCTCCAGCTCGCGGTGGTGACGCTGCCGCCGTTGTAATCCGCGGTGATCGCCTCGTCGCGGCCGGCGCCGTCGAGGTCGCAGGCGGCAACCGCCACCGGCGCAGCTCCGGTCGGCAGTGGCTCGACCGCGCCGTCGAACGGAGCGAAGCCGCCGTGGCCGTCGCCGCGCAGCAGGATCAGACCGTCGCGCCCGCGCCCGGTCGAGTTGCTTGCCGAGCTGGCGACCGCGAGGTCAGGGATGCCGTCGCCGTCGAAGTCGCCCGCCGCGACCGCGAACGGGGCGTCTCCTGCGGCGAAGGGCGAGCCGGGTGCTGGCCGGAAGCCGCCCTCCCCGTCGCCCAGGAGCACCGTCACGTCCCCGCTCCTGAGGTTCGCGGTCAGCACGTCCAGCGTCCCGCTGGCGTCGACGTCGGCCAGGCGGACCTTGTGGTAGGGATGGTCGCCGACCCGTAGGACCGGCCCGGCGCGGAAGCCGCCGGCGCCGTCGCCCCAGAACAGGTGGACCGAGTCGTCCGCCGGGCTCCCCCCGAGGCCGGGCAGGCCTCGGGGGGAGCAGGTCGAGGACCGAGCCTAGAACGACACCAGCAACCCCGCCTGGACCTCGCTGAAATCGAGGCTCGGTGAGGCGGTGAACGCCGATTGGTAGTTGTAGGTCAGCTCGAAGGCGAAGCGGGAGCCTAGCGGTGCGTTGAGGCCGAGGCCGAGATTGCCGCCGCCTTCGAAGTTCCCGGGTTTCAAGTGATAGAGCCCCAAGCCGGTGTTGAGGTACAGATGGACCGGCGCCGCCGGGTTCAGGGTGAACCTGACGTTGGCCGCGAGCGTCGCCAGGTCGACGTCGGGATTGCCCGCTCGGCCGTCGAACCGCGCGAGGCCGAGCCGGACGTCCCACGCCCAGTTCGGCGTCCACGGATAGACGAAGTCGAGGTGGAGCGTCGACCCCATCGTGGCGACGCCAGACAGCGCACCATGCGGCTCGACCAGCCCGGCGTGGAGGCTGTAGAACGGGGGCGTGCGGGCGGTCAGGGTTAGGTTGACCGCCGGGGTGTCCGGGTCGTCGCTGGCGATGGCGAGCGTGCAGCTCTTCACGCCGGGCAGCACCGGGGTGAAGCGGACGACCACATCCAGGCAGGCGCCGGGAGCGACGGACGCCGGGAAGGGATTGCCGACCAGGGTGAAGTCCGTGCAGCCGACCGTCGCCGAGGCCACCGCGAGCGGGCAACCGCCCACGTTGCAGACGGCGACTGTCTTCTCGGCCGGCGTCCATGCCGAGGCGACGCCGAAGTCGGTCGAGCCGGTGACGCGGATGTCGGGCTCGGTGCCATCGCCGGAGACCGCGACGTTGACGACGGGGGCCAGCGGATCGTTGCTCGGGATCGCCAGCGTCCCCGACTGCGGGCCTGGAGCCGTCGGGTTGAACGTCACCTGGAAGGGGAAGCAGGAGGCCGGCGCGAGCGCCACCGGATAGCCGGACGAGGGCACGGTCACCGCGAACCGGGGATTCGACGAGGTGATCGCGCCGACGACCAGGCTCGCGCTGCCGGTGTTGCAGACTTCGAGCGTGGCAGCGCGCGTCGCACCCGCGCACACCTGTCCGACGTCGATGGGGCCGGGCACCTGGATCTTAGGCGCCACCGCCGGCGTCACCGACAGGCAGGGCGCCGGCGCCGAGACGCACGCCTCGTTGCCGTTCGCGTGGGCGACGGCCTGGTAGAAGTAGGTCGTGCCGTTGACGACGTCGGGGTCGTTGAAGGTGCCGCCGAGGAAGTCGTCGGCGATCCGGGCGAAGCCGACGTTGCAGCCGATCTCGTTGCGGAAGAGGTCGAAGACGCCGCTACCAGTGACGGTGATGGCGACGGCGTTGTCGCCCGGGGCCAAGGTCATCGCCGGCACCGCCGGCGGCGCGCAGCCGGCGAAGGTCACGCCGGCGCCGGGATCGGTGGCGCAGGCGATGCCGTGCCGGTCGAAGGCAGCGAACAGAGCGACGCCGTGCGGGGTGCCGTTGGCGAGGTTGCCGTCGTCGTCGTCGACCGCGCGCATGGTCTTCCACCACGAGCCGAGGTTGCAGCCGTCGCTGGTGAAAACGGGACCGGTGTTGTCGCAGGAGAACGCATTGGTCGCCGAGGTGCGCGACAGGTGCCAGAGGCGCTCGGTCGTCGCCCAGGCCGCGTTCGAGCCGGGGCTGGGCAGATCGCGGTTGGCGAAGTCCCAGACCGCCTCGGAGGAGACGGGGGACTCGCAATGGACCTGACGCCCGCACGGCCCGCCGCCTCCGCCGCATCTCACCTGGGTGTGGTTGCTGACCGTGTGCGGGGCATTCGAGGCATGCCGAGCCCAGTCGACGTCGCGCAGGCCCGTGCAGGCGGTGCAGGCATCGCCGTAGCCTCCGCAGTTGCCAAGGCGGAATCCGGGGCCGACGCAGGAGTTGTGCAGCACCATCACCGCGCTGACGTCGGCGTAGGACTCGCCGGTGGCGCCGTCGGCGCCGGTGCCGTCGTTCTGGTCGATGCCGTGCCCCAGCTCGTGCAGGATGAAGCCCGGCTCCTCGCCGCTTGCGCCGCACGACCCCGGGACGGCACGGAAGAGATTGATCTGCGTGCCGGTCCAGAAGCCGTTGCAGGTGCCGGTCTGGTTGACGCTGGCGGTGACCTGGCCGTTGAGGAAGGCGTTGCCGGGCAGCCACCCGCGGGCGATCTCCTTGCCGCGGTTGATGCTGTAGAAGGACGTTCGCGAGGAGCGCGTGTTGCCGGCGCCGCCGACGCCGGGGGCGGTGCAGTTGTTGCCGCCCGCGGTGCCGAAGGGGAGGTTGCCAGAGCCGTCGGTGGTGAGCGAGACCGCGCCGCAGGTGTCGGTGATGCGGACGAACTGACCGTTCAGGATCGAGGTTAGCGGCGCGCCCGAGAAGGTGTATCGCCCTGCCGAGTTCGCGAACACGCCTCCACCGAGGTCCACGAACGGCAGCGGCCGGACCGTCTCGGTCCCCGCGGCCGTGTCGGCGGCGACGCCGCCGGCCGCCTGGGCGTAGCGGTTGACGTCTTCGAACTCGAGCAGCTCGCCGGTCGTGGCGTCAACCCGCGCCCGGAAGGTCCCGATCACCCCCTGGCGCGTGAACGTGAACTGCCAGACTTTGACGAGCCCGCGGCCCCTGCCGGGCGCGAAGCCGGCGGGGCGGTTCGGGTCGGCGACGTTGGCCGGCAGCAGGTGGAGGCTGCCCGGATCGAGGAGTGTATCGCTGCGGGTCAGGCCGCCGATGTACTCGGTCACCACGGCCAAGGCCTGCTCCCGGCTGAGCGCGGTCGGCGGCACCTCCGAGCCGGGGGCGGGCAGGTACTCGCTGCCAAACTGGATTAGGTTGCCGTTGTTGATGCGGAACACGACGCGGGCGCCTTCGACCACCAGGCCATCGCGCACCAGGTCGAAGTCGACCAGCCAGAGGTGGGCAGTGGGGTTCCCGGAGCGCTCGCGGCTGAGGACCAAGTCATCGCCGGCCACGCCGAAGAGCGGGGCGAGGCGCTCAAGCTCGCGGCGCGCGATCGTCTCCAGAATCGCCAGGTCGAGCTCGCCGGCCGTCGTGACGTACTGCGAGACGTCGGCGAGGGTGAGCGAGTTGCCGGCGCCGGGGATCCACGGAAGGCCGGTTCCCTCCGACGAGGCGACGAGCCCCGTTCGCTGATCGACTGACGCCTGCCAATCGGCGGCGGCGCCGCGGTGAAACGCCGCCCAGCCGGCGGCGGCCGGGGAAGCAGCCGCGCCCGTGGCGATGTCCTGGTACTCCTCCAGCGGCAGGATCGGCTGCGAGGGTGCGAGGGCCGCGCTGCGTACCGTGAGCCTCGACAGGGCGCTATCGGGCGGCTGCGCGACCTGCGCTGCCAGCGGGGAGGTCGCTGCGGCGCCGAGCCCCAGCACGCACGCGAGCAGGGTCAGGATCGAACGGCGACGGACCAACGGCGGAGCTGCGACCGAACCGGTACAGTTTGGCATTGTGCCTCCTTAGTCGAGCGGGGCCGGCGGGCGACGCCCATACCGGCTCCGTTACTCGATTAGGCGGTGCAGAGCCTGAAGTGTTTCAGCATTGAGCGGGAGGCTCAGGCTCCGCCTCTGCCTCCGCCCCCTCCTCCGCCAGCCGGAAACCGCTTCGTCAAGCTCGTCCCAGGCCGTCAGTCGTGCGAAGTGGTCGAGTTCGAGACCCGACGATCCCGCGATGCGGCGACCGTCACCCGTCGCCAGTTCTGCCCTGGGCATGCTCACCCTCCACCCGGAATCGCGTCACGACCGCTGGTAGGAGGACGTACTGCTCATCTTCGCCGTCGGAGATCCGGGCGACCTCCATCGGTTACCACGGCCCGCAGCCTGCTGTCTGCCGCCGGGCGCCGGCGGCAGCTACAAAGCGGACCGTCCCGCTGCCGTCAGGCTGACAAGGGAGGCACCCCGCGATGTACGTCTTCGAACAGGACACGGCGGAGCTGAGGCGGTGGATCCGCGACGAGGTCGAACTCGAGCGGCCGCTGGCGCGGGGAGCCCGGGGGATGGCGGTTCGGCGCCTCCAGGAGTGCTTGAACCTCCGCCGGTTTGGGGTCGCGATCGACAGCGACTTCGGACCGATCACCGAGCGCGCGCTCCGGCACTTCCAGGAGAGCGCCGGGCTGCCGGCGACGGGGGCGGCCGACGGTGAGACCCACGGCCGGCTGGTGGCGCCGATGATCGAGGTCCTCGGACGGCGGCCGTCCGTCGCCCAGGACCTCGGGGCAGTGGCCGTCGACTACGCGCGACAGCACCTGGCGCGCCATCCGCTGGAGGTCGGCGGCCAGAACCGCGGTCCCTGGGTGCGACTCTACATGCAGGGCTACGAGGGGACGCCGTGGGCGTGGTGCGCCGGCTTCGTCTGCTTCTTGCTCCGCCAGGCGGCGCAAACCCTCGGGATCGGGATGCCGGTCGAGGGCTCGTTCTCCTGCGACTCGCTGGCAGCGCAGGCCAGGGCCGCCGGCCGGTTCCTGCCGGAGAGCGAGGCGCGGGACGGCCGGCTAAGTGCTGGCAGCCTCTTTCTGATCCGAAGGACCGCCACCGACTGGACCCACACCGGCTTGGTGACCGCCGCCGACGAGGAGTCGTTCGACACAATCGAGGGCAACACCAACGATGCCGGCGAGCGCGAGGGTTATGAGGTGTGCGCCCGCACACGCGGCTACCTGAGCACGGACTTCGTGCTGGTTGCCTGAGATGGATCTAAGGACCGCCTGGCGGTCCGCGTCCGGCCGCCGGCTGCGGCTGGGAGGGAGGGAGTAACCGCGATGCCTCGACCCCTGCGAGTGATCGCCCCCGCGCTGCTCGTCTCGTTGCTTGCCGCCGGCCCGGCCCAGGCTTGGTCGACGCGGATGCACGAGATGATCTGCCAGGCGGCCTGGGAGCTGCTCTCGAGCGACGGCCGGGACTACGTCGCCGAAATCCGGCTCGACGCCGGGCTGTCGGACTCGAAGTACGCCTTTGCCAGCGCCTGCAACTGGCCCGACAGTAGCCGCAACAGCACACATCTCGCGACCTACGAGTACCACTTCCTCAACGTCCGAGAGGACTTCGACGCCGTGGACGCCGATCGGGACTGCCTCGCCTACGACTGCGCCCCGGTGGCGATCGTGCGCTACACGGTCTACCTGCACCGGGGGACGCGCTCGCGGCAGCGCAAGGAGGAGGCTCTGCGGTTCGTCGGCCACTTCGTCGCCGACCTCCACCAGCCGCTCCACGCCGGCCACGCCTCGGACCTCGGAGGCAACGGCATCCCGATCGCCTCCTACCGCTCCGGCAGCTTCTCCGCTACCAACCTCCACAGCGCCTGGGACGGCGTGATCCCGCATGCCGCGGGGATGAGGACCGCCGACGACATCCTGGCCGACATCCGGTCGCGACCCGTCGCCGAGGTCGCCGCCTGGCGGGACTTCGAGGTCTGGCAGTGGGCCGAGCGGTCCTACGAGCTGGCCAAGGAGTACGCCTACTCCTACCCGAGCGGAGCGCACATTCAGCCGGGGGCGACGCTGCCGAGCGACTATCAGGCGAGGGCGCTGCCGGTCGCCCGCGAGCAGGTGGCCAGGGCGGCGGTCCGCCTGGCGCATCTCCTCGAGACTTTGGCGGCTGGCGACAACCCGTTCGCGAACCTAAATGCGTTCCCATAGCCGGCCGGGAGCTCACCGGCGCCGTCTTCCTTGCTGCTCGACGTGAGGGCGACGCCGGGGTAGTCGCCGAGCGCCGATCGCGTCGAGCACGTCGTCCAAGATGCCGAGCTGCGCGGCGCCGAGCACGATCCGGCTGGCGCCGCCGAGCTTCACCGAGCGCGACAGCGGCACGTTGCGTAGCGCCTCGAGCCGCTCGGTCTGGCTCAGGGCCGCGAGCGCCTTGCGGACCTTCTGTTCGTCGGCTCGCCGGCCAGAGGTGGAGGCGCGGGAGCGGCGTGAAGTCGTCATCGAGGCGGGCACAGTACCGCACCCGCTGACCGGAGGCGGGAGACCGGCCGCCGAAGGCCGGTGGGCGGGTTTCTGGGGCCCTGGGGCCGCCGGGCGGCAGCCCCACCATGGCCCGGGATCGTCCGCCACCGCCAGAGGCCCGGCCCGAGCGCCCGCCGCTTCAGGTCGCCTCGGCGTCGACCTCGCGCAGGAGGTCGTCGAGGTCGAGCAGCCGCGTGTACATCGCCAGTTCGCCGTCGGCGGTCCGCGGCCACTCGGCGGCCGGGCGGTCCCGGTAGAGCTCGACCCCGTTGCCGTCGTGGTCGCGCAGGTAGAGCGCCTCGCTGACGCCGTGATCGGCCGCGCCGTCGAGTGGAATGCCCGCGGCGCGCAGCCGGCGCAGGGCATCGGCCAGCGCGGCACGCGTCGGGTAGAGGATCGCGAGGTGGTAGAGCCCGGTCGCCCCGGCCGGCGGCGGCGAGCCGCCCCGGCTTTCCCAGGTATTGAGGCCGATGTGGTGGTGGTAGCCGCCGGCGGAGAGGAAAACCGCGTTCATCCCCATCTGCTGCGTGACCTCGAAGCCGAGCACGTCGCGGTAGAAGCGGAGCGCGCGCTCGAGGTCGGCGACCTTGAGGTGGACGTGGCCGATCCGGGTCTCGGGGTGGATGGGGGCCGGCGGCCGCATCGCTCGGAGTGTAGAGGAAGGGCTGGGTCCGGAGGACATCCGACTTCGGGAGAGCAGGGCGGGGACCATTCACAGGCTCCGGACTGTCGTCGGTTGCCGGGCGGTGGTGTCGAGCGATGTCACCTGCGGCAGCCCCTGGCCGGCGCACGGGCCCTGCTTGCCGGCGCTCCGTCCGACGATCCGGTCGGCGGTCTCGCGCAGGCCGCGCAGGACGAAGAGCGGGAGTAGGGCGAGGAGCGCGAACAGTCCTCCGGTGAGGTAGCCGGCGGCCACGGAGTGGACCCGCGAGAGGTAGCCGAGTCCGACCGAGCCGCCGCTGCCGCCGACGCTCCCGGCGAGCGAGACGGCCGAAATCACCGTCGCCCGTTCGGCTGAGGGGACGACGGCGTGCAGGTAGGCCTGCTGCACCGGCATCCCGACTCCCGTCGCAGCCATCGCCAGCAGCAAGAGCGCGAGCGCGGGCCAGAAGGAGTCGACGAGACCGACGCCGGTCGCGGCGATCGCGAGGACGGCGGACGAGGCGATGAGGAGCGTGGTGCGCCGGCCGCAGAAGCGGGTGAAGAAGTCGACGAGGCCGTTGCCTGCGATGGTCGCCAGGGCGATCAGGGCGGCGACGACCCCGACGATCCATGTGGTGTCCCGGCCGATCAGCTCGAGGAAGTACGGCTGCCAGGCGTAGAACCCCCACATCAGGAAGCCGCCGTGGACGAACGACACGATCATGAACAGCCGCACCGGCCGGTTCCGCCACCCGAACTCCAGGCTCGCCCGCAGCACCCTGCGCACCTCGGCGGGCAGGGTCGACGGCCCCACGGCGCGCGGCGTGAATCCGACGTCGTGCATGGCGACGAACCCGACCACGAAGACCGCCGCCAGCAGCGCCGTCCGCGCCAGGAACGGCCAGGCGAGGTCGACGCCGGCAAGCACGCCGCCGCCGATCGCTCCGAGGATCTGCGCGACCCCCGAGACCATGGCGCCGCGGCCGAAGACGCGATCCATCTGCCCCTCGTAGCCCGTGGCACTGAGCGCGTCGACCAGCCAGGCCTCGACCGCGCCCGAGTAAAAGCAGAACCCCAGTCCGAGGACGAGCGACGCCACGACGAAGACCGCCAGGCCGCCCCCGGATGCCGCCGCGGCCACGTACCCGAGCGTGCCGACGGCCAGGATGACCGCGCTGAGCAGGAACGAGAGGCGCCGTCCACCGGTGTCGGCGACGACCCCGGTCGGGATCTCGAACAGCACCATCCCGGCCGTGAACGCCGCGTTGGCGATGAACGCTTCGAAGATGTCGAGCCCGGCGGCGAGCAGAAAGAGGGTGTTGACGCCCCAGATGATCGACGCGGAGAGGGTGAACAGCGCCGAGATGACGAGGTAGGTCCTCACCACCCGGGCCGGGGTCGTTCCCGGATCGATCGATCGCTGCCGGCGGTTCGGCCTCACCGGACGTCCCACTCCCGCCGGCAGACAGGCTCGTCGCCCTCCCACGCCTCGAGTCGGCCGCGCAAGCGCAGGCCGTCGGCGTCCTGCTCGAGGTGGGCGAGGGTCTCGATCCGGACCGACCAGTCGCCCCGCCGCAGCAGCCGCCGCTGGCGCATCTCGGTCTCGGCGGCGATCGGGTCGCCGTCGCGGAGGCGGAAGCGCACCTCGAACCCGTGGCCGGCGTCGAGCCCGATCGCGGTGTAGCGGGTCAGCACCGGGTCGCCTTCGGCGTCGAACCCGGAGGAGAAGAGCAGCTCGGTGACTGCCGGGTCCGGGTCGGGATCCGGGCGGGGGCGGTGGTGCTCGTCGCCGAGGTCGGCCATCTCCGGCTCCGGCGCCGCCTCCGGCGGCCCGAACGGCGCGAGATCGGCGTCCTCCGGGCGCGGCGTCCTCACCGGCAACTCGAGCGTCCAGCCGTGGAGGGCGAGCGTCACCGGCGCCGGCGAGGGCCAGGCGATCGGCCAATAGGCGGTCGAGATCGCGAGCCGGACGCGATGGCCGGGTGGGAAAGAGTGGGCGATCGCCTCGAGCGGGACGCGCACCTGGCGCCGGCCCAGGTCGTCGCCGAGGTCGAGCAGGCCATAGGTGACCCGCGCCGAGGTGCCGTCCGGCGCGACGTCGCACAGGCGGACCGCGACCAGCCCGCCGGGCCGGTCGGCGGCGAGCTCCAGATCGGCGACCGGCTCGCCAAGGATCTCCAGGCGTTCGGCGAGCGGCTCGGAGTCGAGCACCAGCGAGCCTTCATCGTCGCGGCTCTGTTCGTGCGGCAGCTCGTGGCTGCTGAACGGGCACCAGGCGCCACCGGAGCGGCCGGTGGTCTGGGGCGAGCGAATCGTGAGGGGCTCGCGGTCGGGCGCCGGCGGCGCCTCGGCCGGCGACAGCGCGGGGCGCGCCGCCGCGATCCGCGGGCTCGGCCAGCCCTCCTCGGCCACCCAGCGGCCGGACTGCTCGTCGATGCCGCGGAGCGGTCCGGTCTCCGCGGGCATCCAGACCCGCAGCGGGGGCTCGTCCATGATCCCGTCGTCGATCCCGGCGAGCCAGTGCCGCCACCAGCGGAGGCACTCCTGGAGGAAGCCGATCTCCGGTCCGGGCGTGCCGTCGTGGGGGTAGACGTGAGCCCAGGGGCCGATCAGTCCCTTCGCCGGCGCTGTCAGCCCGGCGAGTAGGCGCAGCACGGTGCCGCGGTAGGCGTCGGCCCAGCCGCCGACGGCGTAGACCGGGCACCGGATCGCCGCGTAGTCCTCGGCCACGCTGGCGCGCCGCCAGTAGGCGTCGCGGCGCGGGTGGCGCATCCAGATCTCGGGAAAGAACGGCACCCGCTCGAGCCGCTCGAGCCAGATCTCGCGCCAGCGCTCCCCGACCAGCTCCGGGTCGGGCGGCACCGCGCCGAGGCCGAACAGGAGCGACCCCCACAGGAGGTTCTCATTGAGCAGCCGCCCGCCCATGTAGTGGGCGTCGAGCCGGTAGCGGTCGTCGCTCGAGCAGACCGTGATCACCGCGCCGAGCGCCGGCGGCCGCCGCGCCGCCAGCGCCAGCGCGTTGATCCCGCCCCACGACTTGCCGATCATGCCGACCGCGCCGCTCGACCACGGCTGCGCGGCGAGCCAGCGGATCACCTCCTCGCCGTCGGCAAGCTCGCGCTCGCTGTACTCGTCCTCGAGACAGCCCTCCGACTCGCCGGTGCCGCGCACGTCGACGCGCGCCGCCGCGACGCCGTGGCCGGCGAAGTAGCGATGGATCGGCTCGTCGCGAGCCCGGATCCCGGCGCGCTTGAGGTAGGGGATGTACTCGAACACCACCGGCACCGGCCGCCGCTCGGCGCCCTCCGGGATCCACAGCCGCGCCGCCAGGCGGCAGCCGTCGGGCATCGAGATCCAGCAGTGCTCGACCTCGTGCACTCGGTGCGGAAACGACTGTACCTCCCTCACGCTCGGCGATCCTACGTCGGTGCGGGTCCGGAGGCGGCCCGTGGGAGGGCACCAGAGCCCCCCCCGACCCCATGGTGACCCTGCCGCCTGGGCCAATCCCGGGCCCCAGAACCCCCAGACTCTGGCCCCGGACGGGTCGAGGACCACCACGGTGGCGGTCGGCGGGCGGCGGCCCCGTGAGCCGGCGGCCGGTGAGTCCGCGCGGAACGCGCGGGGGCGAGCTCGGAGCCGTCGTCTGCCGCCGTGACCGCTCGTATCCGTCACGCTTGACGGCGATGCTCCGGCAAGGCGCCGCTCCTCCGGAGGTCCAGCAGGGTGCCCTCGAGCCCCAGCTCCCGGCACCGGTAGTAGAGCCAGCCGGGCTTGTAGCCGCGTCGGCGGCGGATGAGCTCGAGCTCGGCGATCTGCTGCTCCGGGTCGAGGTTCCGACGAGCGCGAGGCGGAGCCGGACGGACCGCGCCCTTGATCAGGGCCTCGAGGATGTTCAGGAAGAAGATCAGGAACGCCATGAAGACGCGCATAGCCGTTTGCCTCGTCGTGCGGATGGAAGCGATCTAGGTTGGCTGAAAGGATATCCTGTCTTGCCTACTCGCGCCAATACTCTCCTCCGCGCTCTAGGCACCGTTGGCGAACCGCTGCTGCAAATGTGCCCTCGCGGATGCGACCCGCGGGGGGTGCCGAAGGCCGCCCGCGGACTCGACCCGCCCTCATCCGTTCCCGGTTGAGCCCCCCGAAGGGGCGCGAAACCCAAGCGCCATGTAATACATGGCATTGCTTGCTCCTCCGGGTCAGCGTGGCCCATCGCCGTCGAAGCCGGTTCGGCCAGGGCAAGCGGATGGGAGTCCGGCAGTGTGGTGGCGGAGCGAAGCGTAGCCGCCACGCTGCGTGTTGGGCGGGGGAGAGGCGAGGGGCGAAGCCTCTCGCCAGGGTGGTCCCTGCTCCGGTCTACGTGGCCACCGCCGGCGGGAACCGGTTCGGCCTGGGCAAGCCGACGGGAGTCCGGCAGTGTGGTGGCGGAGCGAAGCGTAGCCGCCACGCTGCGTCTTGGGCGGGGGAGAGGCGAGGGGCGAAGCCTCTCGCCGGGGGTGGCCCCTCCTCCGGGCGTGGGCTCGTGCCAGCCGGTCCAGGTCGTGTTGGGCGAGCCGATCGGAGTCCGGCAGTGTGGTGGCAGAGCGAAGCGTAGCCGCCACGCTGCGTCTTGGGCGGGGGAGAGGCGAGGGGCGAAGCCTCTCGCCGGGGTGGTCCCTGCTCCGGTCAACGTGGCCACCGCCGGCGGGAACCGGTTCGGCCAGGGCGAGCCGACGGGAGTCCGACAGTGTGGTGGCGGAGCGAAGCGTAGCCGCCACGCTGCGTCTTGGGCGGGGGAGAGGCGAGGGGCGAAGCCTCTCGCCGGGCGGCGGGCGAAGTCTCAGCAGGTGGGTCTCAGACGGCGGCACCGGCAACCCGCTCTCCGACCGCCATCGCCACCGCCGCCGCGCGGTGCCGCTCGAGATGAGCGTAGCGCTTGACCATCGCCAAGGTCTTGTGACCCATCAGGTGGGCCAGCTCCCCGAGCGAGGCGCCGGCCGACAGCGCATAGCTGGCGAAGGTGTGCCGCAGGTCGTGGAAGCGGAAGTCCTCGAGCGCCGCTGCCGCCACAGCCCGTTCCCAGCTCTCGCGCGGGAACGTCGCTCGCCCTCGGCGGTCCGGGAACACCAGCTCGTTGCCAAGGCGGCGGGGCAGCGCTCGTAGCGCTGCGACCGCTGCCGGCGCCAGGGTCAGCGCACGCCGCTCACCGTTCTTGGTGTCCTCGAGAATCGCCCGCCCGCCGGCGAGATCGAGGTCCCGCCAGCGGAGTGCCAGTAGCTCGCCCTGGCGCGCCCCGGTGAGGAGCGCCAGGAGCACCAGCGGGAAGAGCCGCGGGTCCCGCGCGGCTTGGGCGGCATCGATCAGCCGCTCCCGCTCGGCGTCTTCGAGGTAGCGGACCCTCCCGCGGGGCTCCGAGTCGGCTCCGGTCAGCGCGCCCCGGAAGGGGTTGCGCGACGTCCACTCCTCGGCGATCGCGACGACGTTCCAGGCGTGGCGAAGGGTGGCCAGGTAGCGGCGCCGGGTGGCGGGCGAGGCTGGGCGCCCGCTCGGGGTCTCACCGGCCGCCAGCGCCCGGAGGCAGTCCCGCAGGAGCGGCCTGCGGACCTCGATCAGAGTGCGGTGGCCGATTCGGGCCACCCACCAGACCAGGTGGTTCTCGCGGTTTGCGGCGCTCGCCAGCGCGGACAGGTGGTCCCGGCGGTATCGGTCGACCAGGTCCTGGACGGTCGACCGCTCCTCCTGGCGTGTGCTCACCCTCTCACCGTCGCGGACCTCGGCCTCGAGCTTCGCCGCCCACCGGGTGGCATCGGTCTTCCTGTCGAAGGTCCTGGTGCGCAGCTCGTGGCCCTTGACGCGGACCATCGCCCGCCAGCGGGATGGCTTACCCGACCTCGGCCTCTCCTGGATCGTCGGCATTCGCGCGTCCCTCCCTGGTCTCGGCCTGTGCCAATTGTGCCAAATTTGTGCCAAAGACCGCAAGAGGGGAGCTGAGCCGAGGTGTGGCGATCGGCGAAACCTCCTTATTCTATGGTGCCGGAGGCAGGATTCGAACCCGCATGAGGCAAGCTAGCCCCCAGGGATTTTAAGTCCCCTGCGTCTGCCAGTTCCGCCACTCCGGCCGAGCCACCGATTGACGGTATCTTAGCAGATCACTGAGTATTTGGTGTTGGCTATCTCTCGATTACCGTGGGGTGGCTCCCGGTCGGCTCCGCTCAGCGGCCCGCCGGCGTCGACCCGAGGTAGCGCTCCGGCTCGCGCGTGAATCTGGCGGCGCAGCCTGGGCAGCAGAAGTGATGACGCTCGCCGCCGTGATCCACGACGGCGGTGGTGGCCGTGACCGTCACCTTCATGCCGCAGACGGGATCGACGGCGGTTCCCGGTGCTTCCCCGGACGCCGGGGCAGCCGACCCCGCGGCGGGGGAGCCCGGCGATGCCGGCTCGGCCGCCGCCGCACTCGCGGCGCGCTCCGCCCTCCGCCGTTCCTGCACGATCTCGGCGACGATGCTGAGCGCGATCTCGTCGCCGCGACGGGCGCCGATGTCGAGGCCGGCGGGGGCGCGCAGGCGCTTGCGCTCTTCGGTAAGGCCCTCGGCGTCGAGGTGGGCGGCGACCTCGGCGGCGCGCTTGCGGCTCGCCACCAGCGCGACATAGGGCGCCGGGGTGCGCAGGGCGGCGGCGGCGGCGGGCTCGTCGAAGTGGCCGTGGGTGGCGATGACGATCGCGGTCCAGGGGGTCGCCCAGTCGGCGATCGCGGCGAGGTCGTTGCGCACCTCGTCGGCCTCGGCCATCGCCTCGGCGCTGCCTTCGCCGGTCACCGCCAGGACGCGCCAGCTCATCGCCCGGCCCAGCCGGGCCAGGGCCTGGGCGACCGGCAGGTCGCCGACGATCACGAGGCGGGGCTGCGGGTGCTGGGGCTCGACGTAGACGTCCAGGGTGCCGCCGGAGAAGCAGGTCATGGGCAGCTCCTCGTAGCCCGCGGGGGCGGGGTGGGCTCCGGGGTCGGGGGAGAGGCGGACCAGGCGCGGGCGGCCGTCGGCGATCGCGGCGAGCGCGGCCTGGACCACGGTCGGCTGGGCGCAGCTCCCGCCGATCCAGCCGTGGAGGGTGCCGTCGGTGGTGACGATCGCGCGGTCGCCGGGGCGTGCCGAGGTCGGCTTCTCGGCGCGCACCACGGCCGCGGTGGCGAACGGGCGGCCCTCGCTCTGGAGGCGGTGAGCGAGGGCGAAGTAGTCGTCGAACACGCCGTTACTCGGTGACCCCCGCGTCGCGCAGCAGCTTCCACACCTTGGGCGGCGTGATCGGGATGTCGATGTGGCGCACGCCGAGGTGCCAGAGCGCGTCGACCACCGCGTTGGCGATCGCCGGCGGCGCGCCGACGGTCGGCGACTCGCCGACGCCCTTGGCGCCCGAGCGGGTGGTGCGGCGACGGCGTGATGGTCTTGCCCAGCTCCCACTTCGGCGTCTCGACCGCGGTCGGCAGCAGGTAGTCGGAGAAGGTGCCGGTCAGGTTCTGGCCGTTCTCGTCGTAGACGATCTCCTCGTAGCAGCGCCGGCGCCAGCCCCATGGTCAGGCCGCCGTGGATCTGCCCCTCGACGATCAGCGGGTTGATGATGTTGCCGCAGTCGTCGACCGCGACGAAGCGGCGGATCTTGACCTCGCCGGTGCCCTTGTCGATGTCGACCACGCAGATGTAGCTGCCGAACGGGAAGGTCAGGTTGGGCGGGTCGTAGTAGTCGATCGCCTCGAGCCCGGCCTCCATCCCCGGCGGATGGTTGGTGTAGGCGGCGAAGGCGATCTCCTGGATGGTCTTGGCCTGGTCGGGCGAGCCCTTGACCTGGAAGCGGTCGACGTTCCACTCCAGGTCGTCCTCGGCGACCTCGAGCAGATGGGCGGCGATCTTCTTCGCCTTGGCCTTGATCTTGCGCGCCGCCATCGCGCCGGCGGCGCCGGCCGTCGGGGTCGAGCGGCTGGCGTAGGTGCCGAGGCCGTAGGGCGCGGTGTCGGTGTCGCCCTCCTCGACCTGGACGTCGTCGGCCGGCAGGCCCAGCTCCTCGGCGATGATCTGGGCGTAGGTCGTCTCGTGGCCCTGGCCCTGGCTCTTGGTGCCGAAGCGCGCGATCGCCTTGCCGGTCGGGTGGATGCGGATCTCCGCCGAGTCGAACATCTTGATGCCCAGGATGTCGAAGTCGCTGCGACGGCCCGGCGCCGACGACCTCGGTGAAGCTCGAGATGCCGATGCCCATCAGCTCGCCGCGTGGCGCGCTTCTCGGCCTGCTCCTGGCGCAGCTCCTGGTAGTCGATCATGTCCATCGCCTTCTCGAGCGCGGCGCGGTAGTTGCCGCTGTCGTACTCCCAGCCGGTCGGCGATTGGTAGGGGAACTGCTCGGGCTTGATGAAGTTCTTCAAGCCGGAACTCGGCCGGGTCCTCGCCGAGGTCGTGGGCCATGATGTCGGCCATGCGCTCGATCAGGTGCACCGCCTCGGTGACCCGGAACGAGCAGCGGTAGGCGACGCCGCCCGGCGGCTTGTTGGTGTAGACGCCGTCGACCTCGATGTGCGCCGCCTTCATGTCGTACGAGCCGGTGGCGATGCTGAACAGGCCGGCCGGGAACTTCGACGGGTTGGCGGCGGCGTCGGCGGCGCCGTTGTCGGCGAGGGTCTTGACCCGCAGCGCCGGTGATCTTGCCGTCCGCGTCGGCGGCCATCTCGGCGGTCATGTGGTAGTCGCGGGCGAAGCTGTCGGCCTGCAGGTTCTCGCTGCGGTCCTCGATCCACTTGACCGGCTTGCCGGTGACCAGGCTGGCGACCGCGCAGCAGACGTAGCCGGGGTAGACCGGCACCTTGCCGCCGAAGCCGCCGCCGATGTCGGGCGAGATGATCTGGATCTTCTGCTCGGGCAGGCCCGCTGACCAGCGCGAACACCGTGCGGTGGGCGTGCGGCGCCTGGGAGGTCATGTAGATGCGCAGCTTGCCGGTCGCCTTGTCGAAGTCGGCGACCATGCCGCAGGTCTCGATCGAGGCGACGTGGATGCGCGGCAGGTACATGTGCTGCTTGACCACGTGCGCCGCCTCGGCGAAGACCTGGTCGGTCGCGGCGCGGTCGCCGGCCTCCCAATGCCAGATGTGATTGGTCTTCTTGCTCCTTGTCGTCGCGGACGATGACCTCGTCCTTGAGCGCCTCGAACGGATCGACCACCGGCGGCAGCGGCTCGTACTCGACGCTCGACCTGCTCGATGCGCGTCGGCCGCGATGTAGCGCTCGGTGGCGATCACGGCGCAGACCTCCTGCGCGTAGTAGACCACCTTGTCGATCGGCAGCACCATCTGGGTGTCCGACATCAGGGTCGGCATCCAGTGCAGGTTGCCGGCGGCCTTCAGATCCTTGCCGGTGATCACCGCCAGCACGCCGGGGATCTTCGAGCGCCTCGCTGGCGTCGATCGTGAGGATCTTGGCGTGGGCGTACGGGCTGCGCACGATGTCCATGTAGAGCATGCCCGGGCAGCTTGACGTCGTCGACGTAGTTGCCCTGGCCCTGGATGAAGCGCGGGTCCTCCTTGCGCTTCATCCGGTGGCCCATGCCGCAGACCTTGGGCGGCGTGGTGACCCGGACCTCGTGCGTGGTCTCGACCTCGGCCGAGACCGCCCTCGGGCTGCGGACTGTGGTGCTCGACGCGATCGCCGAGATGGGGGTCGACTGGCTCACGAGCGCACCTCCTCGGCTGCCGCCTTCATCTTGTCGGCCGCGTACTGGATCGCCTCGACGATCTTGTTGTAGCCGGTGCAGCGGCAGAGGTTGCCCGAGATGCCGTGGCGGATCTCCTCCTCGGTCGGGCTCGGGTTCTGCTGACAGCAGGTGCTTGGCGGTCAGGATCATGCCCGGCGTGCAGAAGCCGCACTGCAGGCCGTGCTTCTCCCAGAAGCCCTCCTGGAGCGGGTGCAGCTGCCGCCGTTGGCCAGCCCCTCGATGGTCTCGACGCTCGCGGCCGTCGGCCTGGACGGCGAAGATGGTGCAGCTCTTGACCGCGCGGCCGTCGAGCAGCACCGTGCAGGCGCCGCAGCTGCGTGGTGTCGCAGCCGATGTGGGTGCCGGTCAGCGCCAGGTCCTCGCGCAGAAAGTGGACCAGCAGCAGTCCGGCCGTCGACCTCGCGCTCGACCGCGGCGCCGTTGACCGTGACCGTGATCGTGTGACGGCTCATCGTCCACCTCCCTGCCGGGCGCGCTCGAGCGCCTTGCGGATCGCGCGCTGGGTCAAGACCCGGGTGACGTCGCGCTTGTACTCGACCGACCCGCGCAGGTCGTTCGACGGGTCGCACTCTGCGGCGGCGGCGCGGCCGGCGGCCGCGATCGCGTCGTCGGTCGGCGCCTTGCCGGCGAGCGCGGCCTCGGCGGCGCGCGCCCGGATCGGCGCCGGGTTGACGTTGGTCAGGCCGATCCGGATCGCGCTCGACCGTTGCCGCCGGCGAGCGTCAACTGGACCGCCACGGCCGAGACCGCGAAGTCGCCGACCTTGCGCTCGAGCTTGACGTAGGCGCCCGCCGAGCCCGGGCCGGCGGAGGGGATCCGGATCTCGAGTCAGGATCTCGCCGGGCTCGAGCGCGGTCGCGAAGAGGCCGGTGAAGAAGTCGTCGATCGGGATCGTGCGCGTGCCCGATCGGCCCGCGCGCGACCACCTGGGCGCCGTAGGCGAGCATGGTCGCCGGGTGGTCGTTGGCGGGGTCGGCGTGGGCGAGGTTGCCGCCGACCGTCGCCAGGTTGCGCACCAGCGGGTCGGCGATCACGCGGGCGGTGTCGGCGAGCAGCGGATAGCGCGCGCTGGACCGTCGCCGAGGCCTCGAGCGCGGACTCGCGGGTCAGCGCGCCGATCGCGAGATGACCCTTTTCCTCGCGCAGGTACTCGAGGCCGGAGATCCGGTTGATGTCGATCAGGTGCTCGGGCTGCGCCAGGCGGAAGCGCATCGCCGGGATCAGGCTCTGGCCGCCGGCGAGGAGCTTGGCGTCGTCGCCGAGGCGGCCCAGGAGCGCCACCGCCTCGTCGATCGAAGTGGGTGAGTGGTAATCGAAAGGCCCTGGGATCAAGCGCCCCTCCTCCCTCGGTCGGGCCGCCCCGGCGGCACCGGACGGCGGCGCCGGCGCGAGGCGGCGGGAGCCCCGCGGCGGCGGCCGCGGAGCGGTCGGCGATCGCGAAATCACGCGATCAGGAGACGGATCGTCATCGGGGAATCTACCACGCCGATATGCTCCGGGACACGACCCGAAAAGCGACGCGACCGCGAAAGGAGTCTCGATGCGCGCCCTCTCCCTCCTGGCCGTCCTCACCCTGAGCGCCGCCGGCGCCGCCTGCGCCGGCGGCCCGAAGGCGGCCGAGCTCGCCTCCGAGCCGGCGCTCGCGCTGGTCGGCGCCACCCTGGTCGACGGCACCGGCGGCCCGCCGGTCGCCGACGCCGTGGTCGTGGTGCGCGACCGCCGGATCGCCTGCGCCGGCCCGCGCGCCGGCTGCCCGGTGCCGGAGGGCGCCGAGCGGCTCGACCTCGCCGGCCGCTTCGTCACCCCCGGCCTGATCGACACCCACGTCCACTTCTCCCAGACCGGCTGGGCCGACGGCCGGCCGGACGCCCTCGACGTCCGCGCGAGCCACCCCTACCCGGAGGTGGTCGCCGGCCTCCACGACCACCCGGAGCGCTTCTTCCGCGCCTACCTCTGCTCGGGGGTGACCGCGGTGTTCGACGTCGGCGGCTACCCGTGGACCCTCGGCCTACCCGAGCGCGCCGAGGCCGCGCCGGCGGCGCCGCGGGTGGTGGCGGCCGGGCCGCTGCTTTCGACCCTCGACCACTGGCTGAACCTCCCGGCGGAGCGGCAGTTCGTCTACCTCGCCGACGAGGCGGCGGCGCGCGGCGGCGTCTCGTACCTGGCGGCGCGCGGTGCCTCGGCGGTCAAGGTCTGGTACCTCTCCGTCGCCGACCGCGACCCCGAGGCGATGCGCGCCGCGGTCGCCGCCGCCGGCGAGGAGGCGGCGGCCGCCGGGCTGCCGCTGATCGTCCACGCCACCGAGCTCGAGGTGGCGAAGACGGCGCTGCGCGCGGGGGCGAAGCTCCTGGTCCACAGCGTCTACGACCAGCCGGTCGACGAGGAGTTCCTGGCCCTGGCGAAGGAGAAGGGGACCGTCTACTGCCCGACCCTGACCGTGATGGCCGGCTACCGCCGGATGTTCGAGGCGGCCGCCGCCGGCACGGCGCCGTCGATCGACGACCCGAACGGCTGCATCGACGCCGAGACCCGCGCGAAGGTCGCCGCCACCGCCGGCCTGACCGCGCCCGGCGACGCCGCGGCGCGGGCCCGGGGCGCCGAGCGCACCGCCGAGCGCGAGCGAATCGCCGCCGAGAACCTCCGCCGCGTCGCCGCCGCGGGCATCCCGATCGCGCTCGGCACCGACGCCGGCAACCCGCTGACCCTCCACGGCCCGTCGGTCTACGCCGAGCTGGAGGCGATGGAGGCCGCGGGGATGTCCGCGGCGGCGGTGCTGGTGGCGGCGACCCGCGACGCCGCCCGGGCGCTGGGGCGCGAGGCGGACCTCGGGACGATCGAGCCCGGCAAGGCCGCCGACCTCCTGGTCCTCGCCGAGGATCCTACCCGCTCGGTGACGGCGTTCCGGAGCGTCGAGCGGGTGGTGCGGGGCGGCACCGTGCACGAGGTCGCCGACCTCGCGGCCCGTCCCTGAGTTCTCGCGGGCGGACGCCCGCCGGGTCGCGGAGGTTCAGCGGCCGGGGCCGGACCTTGGGAGGAGGCCGGCGAGGACCGGATCCGCCGCCGCGCGCGGCTCGAGCCGCGGATCGGCGGTCAGGGCGGTGGCGAGCGCCCGCGCCGCCGCTTCCGGCTCGCCGCCCTCGGCCAAGAGGCGGGCCAGCCGGTAGCGGGCCTCGGCGTATTCCGGCTCGGCGGGACGGCTGCGCGCGAGCCAGGGGCGGGCCTCGGCGGGGCGGTCGAGGTCGGTGAGCAGGATGCCGAGCGCGCCGGCGTGGGGGAAGGCCTCGGCGCCGGTCAACTCGGCGGCGCGGCTCAGCTCGCGCACCGCCGCGGCGGGGTCGCCGGCGCCGTGCTCGGCGAAGGCGAGGCGGATGTGCAGGGAGGCGTCGCCGGGCTCGAGCTCGACGGCGCGGCGGTAGGCCTCGGCGGCGCGGCCGCGATCTCCGGCGAGGCCGAGCGAGCCGCCGAGGTTGACCCACGCCGAGGCGTCGCGCGGCACGAGGCGCACCGCCTCCATCCACTGCCGCGCGGCGTCGGCGTTGCGGCCGAGGCGGTTGAGGGTCATTGCCAGCGCGCGCCGGCTCTCGGGACGGTCCGGGTCGATGCGCACCGCGCGCTCGAGGCGGGGGAGCGCGGCCGCCGGGTCGCCGGCGTCGAGCAGGGCCGTGCCCGAGCGGGCGAGCGCGAACGGGTTGTCCGGGTCGTCCTCGAGCACGGCGTCGAACTTCGCCACCGCGTCGCGCGGGCGGCCCTGGTCGATCAGCGCCTCGGCCTCGCCGAGGAGGTTCCAGGCGGCGATCCGGTCCTTGGGATCGGGAGCTGGACGCCAGCCGGGCGGCGGCTCGCCGGCGTCCGCGCGGCCCGCGCCGGCGTAGCCCAGGGCGCGCAGGCGGGCGAGGGTCTCGGGGTCGTCCCGCGTCGCCGCTCGCGCCGCCGGACGCTCCTCGACCGCGCGCAGCTCGGCCTGGAGCGCGCGCGCACGGCGGCGCTCCTCGTCGACCCGGTTGTCTTCCTCGGCCGGGTCGGCGTCGAGGTCGTACAGCTCGGGCCGGGGTGCCGCGATCAGCTTCCAGCCGCCGTCGATCGCCGCCGCAGCGGCGCCCAGCCGTAGGAGAGTCCACGGCCGGCGGCTCTCGACGTAGGCCGGCGGCGGCGGCTCGCCGCCGCCGCGAGGAGCGGCGCCAGGCTCACGCCGTCGATCCCCGGCCACGCCGGCAGGCCGAGGAGGTCGAGGACGGTCGGGGCGACGTCGACGAGGCGCGCCGCGGCCGCGGCTCTCGCCGGGCGCGACGCGGCCCGGGCCAGATGGACGACCAGCGGCACCAGCGACGGTCGCTGTCGTAGACGAAGAAGCCGTGGGTCGCCTCGCCGTGCTCGCCCAGGCTCTCGCCGTGGTCGGCGGCGAAGACGGTCAGCAGCGTCGCGGCCGGCCGAGCTCCGCGAGCGCCCGCCGCAGCACGCCGACCGCCTGGTCGACGCGCGTCACCTCGGCGTAGTAGGCGCCGCGCGGCCCGGGCCGGCTGCGCCCCGCCGGGGGCTCGTAGGGATCGTGCGGATCGTAGAAGTGGACCCAGACGAACCACGGCGCGGGCGCCTCCGCGGCCCAGCGCGCGGCCGCCGCGACGGTGTCCGCCGCAGGACGCTCGACGGCGGTCGCCGCCGCCGGCGGTCAGCTCGTCGTCGTAGCGGCCGAAGCCTCGGTCGAGGCCGAACGTCGGCCGCGAGCGGGAAGCCGCTGACGAACGCCGCGGTCGTCCAGCCGCGGCCGCCCAGCTCCTCGGCCAGGGTGCGCGGGCCGGCCGCGAGCACCTGGCCGTTGTCGCGCAGGCCGTGGCGGCGGCGGAGCAGGCCGGTCAGGATCGAGGCGTGGGCGGGGAGCGTCAGCGGCGCCGGCGACACCGCCGCCGGGAAGCGGAAGCCGCCGGCGGCGAGGGCGTCGAGCTCGCGGCGTGGGGTTCTGGCCGGCGACCCAGCCAAGGGCGTCCGGCCGCAGGGTGTCGACGGTCAGGAGCAGGAGGTTGGGGCGCCCGGGAGCCGGCTCGGCGTCGGCGGCCGCGGCGGCCGCGGCGATCACGAGCGCCGCGAGGAGCGCGGAAAAGGAAAACGGCCCGGCGCTCGGGGGAGCGCCGGGCCGGCGGATGGAGGGCTCGCGCCCTCGGGTCACGGGACCTGGGTCGTCCAGGCCGAGGTGTCGCCGCTCTCGAAGCCGTCGGCGAAGATCAGCGTCGAGGGTCCGCAGGTGTTCGTCTGGGTGTCCGGCACCTGCAACGAGGCGTTGGTCACCGACACCTGGTCGAACCAGAAGCCGACCTGCGCGAGCAGGGCGTCCGTCGAGTAGGTCACCTGCAACTGGCTCAGCGGCGCCGGGTTGAGCGCGCCGAAAGCCCCGGCGTTCCAGGTGCTCCCGCCCCAGGTCGCCTGGGTGTCGGCCCAGCCCATCTCGCCGTCGTTGCAGCCGGTGAACTGCCCCGGGCCGCCCGGGGCTGCGTTGTAGAGCCGGCCACCGGTGGGGTTCACCACCACCTTGCTGCCGTCGGTGCCGACCAGCGCGACGTTGGCGCGGTCGTACCAGGTGCCGCCGGAGAACGGCTCGATGTCGAAGTTGTTCTGGAGCGACAGGGTCGACGTCGAGGCGAGCCCCAGGAGCGGCGAACGGATCCGGTCGCACGCGTTGTTGACGGCGTTCGACGACTTCATCGAGAACGTGCTGCCGCTGCCGCCGCCGCCGCCGGTGCGGGTGAAGACCCCGCTCTCGAGCACCCAGCCGTCGACGCCGGACTCGAAGGTGAAGTTCTGGGTCGCCGGCGCCGAGAGGTCGCTCTCGGTGAAGGAGACAGAGTAGGTCTGGGTGCGCACCTGGCCCGGGATCTGAGCGTCCAGCTCGTCGCTCGTCACCTCGACCGCGAACTCCACCGTGTCGTTGTGGGCGAGCCCGGTGGCGCGGAAGTCGAAGAACCCGGCCGCGGTGCCGCAGGCGAGGAGCGACGGCGTGATCGTCGGCGGGAAGGTGATGCTGCCGTCGATCGCCGGATGAGTCGGCGAGGTCACCGAGGTGATCCGGACGTCGGTCTGCGCGCCGGTGCCGATGTTGGTCAGCGAGAAGCTGATCCGGGCGTCCTCGCAGTTGTCGAGGAAGGCGTCGCCGTCGCCGGTGAAGATCTGGAGCGAGGAGTCGGTGTCGACCACCAGGTTCGGTCCCGCGACCGGCGCGACCGTGGTGCACGAGCTCATCGGCCCGAAGCAGGTGTCGCCGTCGCCCAGCGCGACCACCTGGTAGAAGTAGTTGCGCCCGTTGGCCAGGCCGCTCCCGTCGGTGAACGTGGTGCCGGTGATCTCGCCGACCTGGATCTTGCCGAAGTCGCAGCCGAACTCGCCCTCGGTGCGGTAGACGCGGTAGCTGTCGGCGCCGGTGACCGAGGTCCACGACAGGTGGACGCCGCGGTCGAGCGCGGTGGCGGTGACGGTCGGCGCCGTGGTCGGGCCGCCGGCGCAACCGCTGGTCTGCACCGTCGGGGTCGGAGCAGGCGATGTCGTGGCGGTCGAAGGCGTCGAAGATCGCCTCCATGTGCGGCGTGCCGTTGGTCAGGTTGCCGTCGTCGTCGTCGGCCGCCAGGTAGTTGAGGTAGCCGCCGTCGGCGTTGCAGCCGTCGCCGCTGTTGGTGCCGGGGTTGCAGTTGTACCAGGTGCCGACCAGGGTGGCGCCGCGGAAGGTCAGGCGGGTGGCGATCTCGCGGGCGTTGTCGAGGCCGATCCCGTAGACCGACTGCAGGTCGCGGTTCCAGACGTCCCACACCGACTCGGAGTAGATCGCGCCCTCGCAGTGGACGCTGTTGCCGCAGGGGCCGCCGGTGCCGGGACAGGTGTTGATGATGAAGTTGATGCCGTGCGGCACGCCCGACTGGCGGTGCGCCCAGTCGATGTCGCGGACGCCGGTGCAGGCGGGCAGCGGGCCGGCCGGGTCGATGCAGGGATCGCCGTAGCCGCCGCAGGGCGAGCCGGGGAAGAAGTTGTGGCCGATGCACGAGGTGTTCAGGCGCAGCGAGGCGTAGATGTCGGCGATGCCCTCGCCCGGGCTCGAGATGCCGGGGTTGGCGTCGAGGGCGTCGAAGTAGTGGCCCCACTCGTGGTCGAACACGCCGGCCAGCTCGCCGGTGTTCGAGCAGCCGCCGCCCGACCGGAAGAAGTTGACGCCGCCGGCGCCGCCGGTGGCGTTGCACTGGTTGTTGACGTTCATCGTCGCCGGGAGCTGGCTGCTCGCCGCGGCGTTGCCGGGGAGGTGGCTGCGCGCCATCTCCTGGAGGCGGTTCAGCTCGTAGAAGCCGGTGCGGGTGGCGTGGGTGTCGCCGGCCGAGTGGCCGCCGGCGGGGATCGTGCAGTCGGTGCCGCCCGAGGTGCCGAAGGCGAGGAGGTCGCCGGCGGTGCTCTCGTTGACCGCGCCGCAGTTGTCGATCATGTCGAGGAACGGCCCGGACAGCGTCGAGCTGATGGTGCCGTCGACGCAGGCCTGGAGGTTGCCGCCGGCGTCGGTGAAGAAGGTCTCGGCGCCCACCGTCAGGTCGGCGTACGGGAAGGGATAGACCACCTCCGTGCCGCCCGGGGAGACGCCGTCGTTGGTGACCGGGAAGACGCCGCCGTTGATCCGGCGGGTGGTGGCGTAGTTCGCCTTGTCCTCGAACGCGAGCAGCTCGCCGTCGAGGGCGTCGACCAGACCCTCCCACTCGGCCGTGAGGTCGTCGGCGAAGTCGGGGCGGACCACCCAGGCCAGCCGGTAGGCCAGGCCCTCGCCAGGCGCCACCAGGGCGGCGTCGCTGCCGCCCGCGGCCACCGGCACGTACTCGAGGACCAGCTTGCCGCGGCGGCTGCTCGGGGTGAACGGTGCGGCGTGGCCGCGGACCAGGTCCTCGGCCTCGTCGGGGGTCACCACCGGCACCGGCGGCAGCGCGACGTCGGCCCAGTTGTAGGCGCCGAACAGGATCAGGTTGCCGCCGCTGATCACCGCGGTCAGGTAGCTGTCGCGGACCGTAACGCCGCCGATCTGGCGCGGTGCGTGGATCTGGATGTAGGCGTCGCCGTCGTGGACGGTGACGTTGCCGGGCTGGCGCAGCTCGGCGGGATCGATCCGCAGCGCGCCGGCGTTGCGCGAGACCCAGCCGTGGAAGGCGTCCCAGGCGGCCTGCTGGCGCTCGCCGGCGGTCGCCGGTTCGCCGAGGCCGAGGTCGCCCCAGCCGAGGGCGTTGGCGCGGCCGGGCAGGAGCGCCTCGACCGGGAGCAGGGTGCCCCAGCGGCCGGTGCGGTGGTCGACCCGCGCGTGGTCGGCGGCGATGCCCAGGCTCGCGAGGTCCTGCGCGGCGCCCGAGGCCATGGCCGACGGCAGCTCGGCCGGGTGCCGGTAGAGATGGCCGACGTAGAGATCGGGGTTCCGGAACGCCTTGTCGGCCAGGGGGGACGGGTCCGGCTGCCGGAAGGCCAGCACGGGACCGGCGACCGCCAGCACGAGCGCCGCCACCAGGAGCAGCTTGGCGAGGGCGAAGGGTCTACGCGTCATGAATCTCTCTCCCTCTGGAGTGCGGGAGCGCGATCGCCGCGCGCCCGGTACACGAATCCGGCGGTCCTGACTCCTTGCGAGGGCAGGCACCGGGTGGGTCGGACGAACGGGGCACCGAGTGTCGGTCAGATGGGGGTCCCGCTTGGTTGATCGACGGACGGGCACATTACCATATCCTGGCGGGTCACGGAGAGATGACGGAGAGATGTACGTGCTTCCCGAGATCGCCAAAAACCTGCGCCGAGCTTCCGTCTGGACCCTCCTCGCGACCGTGGTCACGACGGGGCCGGCCGCCGTCGCTCCGCTCGCCGCCGCCGCGGAGCGCGCGGCGCGCGAGCCGGCCGCGGCGCCGCCGGCCGTGGTGCTGATCACCCTCGACACCACGCGCGCCGACCGGCTCGGCTGCTACGGCGGCCCGGCGCGGACCCCGGCTCTCGACGGCCTGGCCGCGCGCGGCAGCCGCTGGAGCCAGGCCCTGACCCCTTCGCCGCTGACGCTCCCGGCCCACGTCTCGCTCCTGACCGGGCTCGAGCCGCCGGAGCACGGCGTGCGCGACAACGGCGTCGCCGTGCTCGGGGCGGGCGTGCCGACTCTGGCGAGCGTCCTCGCCGGCCGCGGCTGGGACACCGCCGCGTTCGTCGCCTCGCGGGTGCTCGACCGCCGCTTCGGGCTCGACCGCGGCTTTGGCGTCTACGACGACAAGATGGCCGCCGAGGCGCTCGGGCAGTACGGCTACCCGGAGCGCGACGCCCGGGCGGTGACCGATGCCGCGCTCGCCTGGCTCGCCGGCCGCGAGCCGGCCCGCGGCACCGCGGGGGCGGGCGGCGCGCCGGCCCGTGCCTCGAAACCGTTCTTCCTCTGGGTCCACTACTACGATCCGCACGCCCCCTACCAGCCTCCGGGGGCGGCCCCGGGCGCCTCCGACGAGGCTCGCTACGGGGGCGAGATCGAGTACGTCGACGCCCAGGTCGCACGCCTCCTCGCGGCGCTCCCCGCGGGCTCCCTGATCGCCGCGGTGGGGGACCACGGCGAGGGGCTCGGCGAGCACGGCGAACGGGGCCACGGCATCTTCCTCTACCAGGCGAGCCTGCACGTGCCGCTGATCGTCGCCGGTGCCGGCGTGCCGGCGGGGCGGGCCGTCCCCGGGACCGTCTCCTCGCGCCGGCTGGCGCCGACCCTGCTCCGGCTGCTCGGGATCGCGCCCCCGCCTAGCATGGCGCCGGCGCTGCCTGGGCTGCCCGGGCTGGGCGCTCCGGCGCCCGGCGAGCCGGTCTTCAGCGAGCCGGTGTTCAGCGAGCCGGTGTTCAGCGAGACCGTGATGCCGCGCTCCTCCTACGCCTGGAGCCCGCTCGAGGCGCTGACCGACGGCGACTGGCGGCTGATCGTCGCGCCCCGCCCGGAGCTCTACGACCTCGCGGGCGACCCCGGGGAGACCGCCAACCGGCTCGACGACCAGCGGCCCGTCGCGCGCCGGCTGCGCGACGCGCTGGCCGCCCGCCGGGAGGGCTTCGCGCGGCACGAGGCGCCGGCGGCCGAGGCCGATCCCGAGCTCGAGGCGGCGTTGCGCAGCCTCGGCTACGCCACCGGCGGGCGAGCCGGGGACGACCGCGGCGACGGCATCGACCCCAAGGAGGGGATCGCTCTGCTCACCGAGTTCGAGGCGGCCAAGAAGCTGGTCGCGGCCGGCCGCGCCGCCGAAGCCGTGACGGCCCTCGAGAAGCTGGTCGAGCGCAATCCTCGGAACGTCCCGTTCTGGACCCAGCTCGGCGCCGCCCGGCTGGCCGCCGGGCGGAACGAGGCGGCGCTCGAGGCCTACCGCCGGGCGGCGAGCCTCAACCCGGGCCTCGACTTCCTGCACTTGAACCTGGCCCGGGTCTACGGTCAGATCGGGCGGCCGGACGACGCGCGCCGGGAGTACGAGCTGGCGCTCGAGATCAACCCGCGGGCCGCGGACGCCTGGTTCAACCTGGCCGAGATGGCGGCGGCACGCGGCGCCGCCGAGGAGGAGCGGCGCCTCCTCGCCGAGGCGGTCGCGGCCGGCACGTCGAGCGTCCGGGTGCTCGCCCGGCTCGGGCAGCTCGAGATGGAGGCCGGGCGGCCGGACGCCGCGGAGGAGCACCTCGCCGAGGCGACCCGGCTGACCCCGGAGTGGGCGATGGCCTGGCTGCTGCGCGCCCAGCTCCGCCTGCGCTCCGGCGAGACCGAGGCGGCCCGGCCGTTCCTCGAGCGCGCCGCGGCGCTTGACCCGGGCGGCACCGCGGGAGCCCAGGCCCGGCGCTGGCTGGCCGAGATCGGACCCGGCGCGCGCCGCTGACCGATTCGGGTCTACAATCGCCGGCGGCATGCTCGAGACCGCCGCCGCACCTCCCCCGCGCACCCTGCCGCACAGCGAGGAGTCCGAGCGCGCCGTGCTCGGCGCGCGTCCTGCTCGACCCGCGCATCCTGCCGATCGATCGCCGGCCGGCTGCGCGCCGACGACTTCTACGTCGAGCGCCACCAGCGCGTCTACCAGGCGATGCTCGACCTCCAGGAGGAGGGCACCGAGATCGACCTGCGCACGCTCCAGGCGCAAGCTCGAGCAGCAGGGCCAGTTCGACGAGCGTCGGCGGCATCGCCTACCTCGCCGAGCCTCGACCTCGACCTGCCCGACATCGGGCGGGTCGACGCCTACGTCGAGATCGTCAAGGAGCGCTCGGTCCGCCGGCGGCTGATCCAGGCCTCGCGGCGAGATCATCCGCGACTGCCTGGACGGCGGCCTCGACGCCCAGGAGGCGCTGGGCCGGGCCGAGCAGGCGATCCTCGGCCTCGGCGAGGAGGCGATCCGCGCGCGGCTTCGTCCCGCTCGGCGAGGTCTTCCACACGACCCTCGAGGACCTCGAGGAGCGCCCCGGCTCGACGCTCACCGGCGTGCCCACCGGCTTCACCGACCTCGACCGCATCACCCACGGCCTCAACCGCGGCAACCTGATCATCATCGCCGGCCGGCCGGGCATGGGCAAGACCAGCTTCGCGCTCAACGTCGCCCAGCACGTGGCGATCCGCGAGAAGCAGACGGTGGGCGATCTTCTCGCTCGAGATGAGCCAGCAGGAGCTGGCGCTGCGCATCCTCTGCTCGGAGGCGGACGTCTCCTTCGCGCGCCTGCGCTCGGGCCACCTGTCGCAGAAGCAGTGGGCGAGGTTCATCCAGACCGTGCGCGACGATCGCGCGACGCGCCGCTCTTCATCGACGACTCGCCCAACCCGACGCTGCTCGAGGTGGCCTCCAAGGCGCGGCGCCTGAAGGCCGAGAAGGGCCTCGCGCTGGTGATCCTCGACTACCTGCAGCTGATGCAGGCGGGCGGCCGCTACGAGAACCGCAACCTCGAGATCGCCGCCATCAGCCGGGGCCTGAAGCAGCTCGCCAAGGAGCTCGACATCCCGGTGATCGCGCTGTCGCAGCTCTCGCGCCAGCCCGAGCGGCGGGGCAGCGACCACCGGCCGCAGCTCGCCGACCTGCGCGAGTGCGGCGCCATCGAGCAGGACGCCGACCTGGTGGCCTTCATCTACCGCGACGAGGTCTACAACCCGGACGACGACGACGAACAAGGGGCTCGCCGAGCTGATCATCGCCAAGCACCGGAACGGCGAGACCGGCACCGATCGAGCTGGTCTTCCTGGGCGAGACGCACCAGCTTCCGCAACCTGCGCGCGACATGGCGCCTTCGACTGCCGAGCTCCCGCTCGTCCGACTGAGCTCGGCGCTCGCGCGCTGCGCCCGGCCTGGGTCGACGTCGACCTCGACGCGCTGGAGCGCAACCTCGACCGGCTGCGCCGACGGGTCGCGCCGGCCGCGCGATCCTCGCGGTGGTCAAGGCCGACGCCTACGGCCACGGCGCGGCCGGCGGTCGGCCGCGGCGCTCGAGGCGGCCGGGGTCGACTGGCTCGGCGTGGCGCTGCTCGAGGAGGGCGCCGAGATGCGCCGCGCCGGCGTCGCGACTGCCGATCCTGGTGCTGGGCACGGCGCAGCCGAGCCAGATCGCCGCTCTACCGCCGCTACCGGCTGACCCCGACCGTCTCGAGCCTCGACCAGCTCGCCCTCTGGCGCGACTGGACCGCCGCGCCGGCGGCGACGGCGGCCCAGCGAGGTCCACCTCAAGGTCGACACCGGCATGAGCCGGCTCGGCGTGCCGTTCGAGGAGGCGCCGACCGTGCTCGACCGCCTGCGCCGCGACCCGCGGCTCCGGCTGCGCGGGCTGCTCTCGCACTTCGCCGAGGCCGACGGCCTGGAGAGCCCGCGCAACCGCCTCGCAGGACCGGCGCTTCGCGGCGGTCCTCGAGCTCGCTCACCGCCGGCCGAGCGCGACGGCGCTGGTCCACATCTCGCCAACAGCGCCGCGGCGCTCCACCATGCCGGCGACCCGCCACCGGCTGGTGCGCCTCGGGCTGGCGCTCTACGGGCTCGATCCGGCGGCGCCGCGGACCGCGCCGGCGACGGCGGGCTCGAGCCGGTGATGTCGGTGCGCGGCCGCGATCGTCCAGTTCCGCGAGGTGCCGCCGGGCGCCGCGGTCGGCTACGGCGGGCGCTGGCGTGACCGCGCGGCCGAGCCGCATCGCGGTCGTGCCGGTGGGCTACGCCGACGGCTACGCCTGGCGGCTCTACCGGCAACGCGCCGAGGCCCTGGTGCGCGGCCGGCGGGTGCCGGTCGCCGGCTCGGTGACCATGGACATGACTGCTGCTCGACGTCACCGACACCGGCGCGCCGAGCTCGGCGACGAGGTGGTGCTGCTCGGCCGCGCAGGGCGACGACGAGATCACGGCGCCGGCGAGCTCGCCGCAGATCGCCGGCACGATCCCCTGGGAGATCCTCTGCCCTCTCGGTCTGCGGCTGCCGCGCCGCTTCCGCGCGCAGCGGCGAGGCCGAAGAGCGGTCGCGCCGCTTCGCCCGGAGGCGGGCGTGAGCCTCGTGGCGCGGGCGCTGCGGCCGTTCGAGCCCTTCTTCGACCGAGATCGGGCGGCTTCTTCCTCATGCTCTGGCGCGTCCTCGCCTGGACGCCGCGGCCGCCCTACGACGTGCGCGCAGCTCCTGCGCCAGATGGTGCGGGTCGGCGTCGAGCTCGATGCCGGTGGTCCTCCTGACCGCGATGTTCACCGGCATGGTGCATGGCGCTCCAGACCTTCACCGTCCTCGCGCCGCTTCAACGCCGAGGGCTTCGTCGGCTCGCTCGTCGTCGCTGTCGATGGTGCGCGAGCTGGCGCCGGTGATCGGCGGGCTGATCGTCGCCGGCCGCTGCGGCTCGGCGATGGGGGCCGAGCTCGGCACCATGCGGGTGACCGAGCAGATCGACGCCCTCGAGGTGACTGGCCACCGACCCGGTGCACTACCTGGTCGTGCCGCGGGTGTGGGCGACCACGCTCGTCGCTGCCGCTCCTGATCGTCGCTCGGCGACGCGATCGGCATCGTCGGCGGCTACCTGGTGTCGGTGGTGCTGATGGGCGCCAACCCGGTCACCTACATCGACAACACCTTCCAGTTCATGGACCTGAACGACCTCTTCTCGCGGCCTGATCAAGGCCGCGGTCTTCGGCCTCCTGATCGCCGTCATCGGCTGCCAGCAAGGGCTTCTACACCACGCGGCGGCGCCGAGGGCGTGGGGCGGTCGACCACCCAGGCGGTGGTGCTCGGCCTCGATCGCGATCCTGATCTCCGACTTCTTCCTCACCAAGATCCTGTTCTGATGCCGACCGCGCCGCCAGCCGAAGATCCGGCTCGCGCGGGGTGTCGCAAGAGTCGTTCGGGCCGAAGCTCGTCCTCGACGGCGTCGACCTCGACGTCGCCGACGGGCGAGTCGGTGGTGATCATCGGCGGCTCGGGCACCGGCAAGAGCGTGCTGCTCAAGCACATCATCGGCCTGCTCCGCCCGGACCAGGGACGGGTCGAGGTCGACGGCGTCGAGATCGAGCGCCTCGCCGGCCGCGAGCTGACCGACTTCCGCCGCCGCTTCGGCATGGCGTTCCAGGAGGGCGCGCTCTTCGACTCGATGACCGTGTTCGAGAACGTCGCCTTCCCGCTGCGCCGCGCCAGACCGCCCTCGGCCCGGGCGAGATCGCGCGACCGGGTGGCGCGAGTGCCTGCGACCTGGTGCGCCTCGAGGGGGTCGAGGCGAAGCTGCCCTCCGAGCTCTCCGGCGGCATGCGGCGGCGGGTCGGCTTCGCCCGCGCCATCGCCCACGAGCCGCGAGATCCTGCTCTTCGACGAGCCGACCACCGGCCTCGACCCGGTGACCACGGCGGTGATCGACGAGGTGATCGTCGAGCCTCCGCGAGCGCCTGCACTCGACCGCGGTGACCATCACCCACGACATGAAGAGCGCCTTCCGGATCGCCGACCGGATCGGCATGCTGCACCAGGGTAAGATCATCGCCGTCGCGCCGCCCGAGGAGTTCCGGCGGCTCGACGATCCGCGGGTGCAGCAGTTCATCCACGGGCGCGCCGAGGGCCCGCTCGGCGACTGAGACGCGCAGGACGAGGCGTCCATGTCACACAGCGGTCAAGGTCGGGATCTTCGCCACCGTCTGCTCTGGTGGTCGCTGGCGTCTTCGTCCTGCGCATCGAGGACCTGAACCTCTTCGGCCGCGACGGCGGACGCGCTCGACGGCGACCTTCGACTCGGTGGCCGGGCTCGACGACAAGGCGGCGGTGCGGGTGGCCGGCGTGCGCGTCGGCCGGGTCGACGGCATCGGCCTCGAGGACCGGCGGGCGCAGGTCGCGGATCCTGCTCGAGCAGCCGCTCGGCTGACCGAAGGGACCCGCGCACGGATCGCCAACCTGGGCCTGCTGGGCGAGAAGTACGTCGAGATCCTCCCCGGCCCCGACGGCGCGCCGCCGCTCCGCCGAAGGGGCGGTGCTCCCGGGCGCGACGACGCCGACCTTCGACGACGCGATGGCCAAGCTCTCCGAGATCGGCGACTCGATCCAGGGGATCACCGGGTCGTTCGCCGGCGAAGGGGGCGGCGAGTCGCTCGGCCGGCTGATCGAGAACCTCGAGGCGACCACCGTCGAGATCCGCGCCCTGGTCGCCGCCAACCGCGCCCAGGTCGACTCGACGATCCGCAACTTCGAGAGCGTCTCGGCGACCCTGGCGCGGGAGCTGCCGGTCCTGACCGCCCAGGCCCAGGCGCTGGTCGGGCAGATCGAGGCGGTGATCGCCGAGAACCGCGCCCAGCTCGCCGGCAGCATGGAGAACATCGAGGCGCTGACCACCGACCTGCGCAGCTCGGTCGACAGGACCTCAACGCAGATCTCCGGCAAGATCGCCAGCGGCGAGGGGACGATCGGCAAGCTGGTCAACAGCGAAGAGGCCCACGACGAGCTGGTCTCGACCCTCGACTCGATCCAGGGCGGCGTCGAGGCGCTGACCGACACCCTCGGCCGGGTCAACCGTTTGAAGCTCGACCTCGGCCTCGAGGGGGGATACCTCCAGGACCGCGAGGACTGGCTGACCACCTTCGGCGTCACCCTCGACCCCAACGCCGAGGACGACAACAAGATCTACCGCGTCGCGGTCTCGACCACGCCGGCCGGCAACCTCACCGAGAAGACCGTGCGCGAGACGATCACGCTGCCCGACGGCACCACCCAGACCACCCTCCGCGAGACCGTGGTCAGCGAGGACAAGGCGGTCTTCTCGGCCCTCCTCGGCGTCCGCCTCGACAACGGCGCGCGCCTCTGGGGCGGCGTGATCGAAGAGGAGCTGGGCGTCGAGGTCGAGTACCCCTTCTTCGACCGCCGCGCCTGGCTCGGCCTCCAGGCCTTCGACTTCTCCCGCGAGCCCGACCGCGAACCCCACCTCCGCCTCTCCGGCCGCTTCTACGTCCACCCCAACGCCTACATCTGGGGCGGCTACGACGACCCGCTGGAGAGCGACTTCGACGCGCTGTTCCTGGGGGGCGGGATCACCTGGAACGACGACAACCTGAAGTACCTGCTGGGGTCGGTGCCCTCCGGGGCGTTTTGAGCCTGCGCCGGGCCTGCCGGCTCACCCCGCCCAGTTCTCGGTCCTGAGCGCCGGCACCCGCTCGAACGCCCGGAGGTCGTTGCTGACCAGGATCCTCCCCACGGCCAGCGCCTGGGCGGCGATCAGGAGGTCGAGATCGCCGATCCTCCGGCCGGCGCGGCGCAGCTCGGCGCGCAGGCGGCCGCCGACCTCGGCCGAGTCGCGGTCGAAGGGGAGGACCCCGATCGGCGCCAGGAAGGCGTCGAGGCGGGCGTGGTCGGCCTCCGGCTCGGAGGCGTTCTCGGCGCCGTGGCGGAGCTCGAGGACGGTGACCACGCTCACGGCCACCGCCTCGGGCCCCACCTCGCGAAGGCGCCGGAGCACCCGCTCCGGGCGGTTCGCCAGCGCATAGATGCAGATGTTGGTGTCGAGCAGGTAGGTCATGGCCCTTCCGTGCCCGGTTCGAGCCCGGGCCGCTCCTGGACCGCCTGCTCCGGCCGCGCGAAGCCCTCCGACATGCCGCCGAAGGCGCGCCAGAAGCTCTCCGGCCAGGCCTTCCGCTCGACCGGCGAGAGCACCAGCGAGCCCCCTTCACGGTGGATCGCGACCTCGGTCACTCCCCGCGGGAAACGAAACTCCTTGGGCAGGCGCACCGCCTGGCTGTTGCCGCTCCAGAACACTTTGGCAGTCTCCGTCATGGCCGCTCCTCCGTGTATACGAGGATATACGTGGACGGCCGGTTGTCAATAGGTCCCCGGTGCCTGCGGGCACCTGGGCGTCCCTGTTGCCTATCCAGACGGAATCGCGCGCTCGAATCTGACAGCCGGCGGGGCCGGCGGCGGCCGTTATGGAGCGGGCGTGCGCCCGGTCAACCGCCGGAACGCCTCCCGGTACCGCTCCAGCGTCCCCTCGACCACCTCGTCCGGCAGCTCCGGCGGCGCGCTCTGGTGGTCCCAGCCGGAGGCATCGAGCCAGTTGCGGACGTACTGCTTGTCGAACGACGCGGGCTCCTCGCCGGGGGTCCAGGCGGCGGCGTCCCAGTAGCGGGAGGAGTCGGGGGTGAGGGCCTCGTCGATCAGCATCAGGTCGTCCGGGCCGGCGGGCCCGTCGCCCGGCGGCAGCCCGAGCTCGAACTTGGTGTCGGCGAGGATCAGCCCGCACCCGGCGGCGTGCTCGGCGGCGCGGCGGTAGAGCTCGAGGGTCAGCTCGCGCAGCCGGGCGGCGAGGGGCTCGCCGACGCCGGCGGCGACCGCCTCGTAGGGGACGTTCTCGTCGTGCCCCGCCTCGGCCTTGGTCGCCGGCGTGAAGATCGGCTCGGGGAGGCGGTCGGCGCGGCGCAGGCCCGGCGGCAGGGGGACTCCGCACACCGCGCCGCCCGCGCGGTACTCCCGCCAGCCGCTGCCGGCGAGGTAGCCGCGGGCGACGCACTCGAACGGGATGACCCGCGCCTTCTCGACCAGCGCGGCGCGGCCGCGCAGGAGATCGGCGTGGCGGCGGAGCGGTTCGGGGAAATCCTCGGCCTCGATCGCCAGCAGGTGGTTCGGCACCACGCCGGCCAGGCGCTCGAACCAGAACGCCGAGAGCCGGTTGAGGATCACGCCCTTGCCCGGGATGCCGGGGGAGAGCACGTGGTCGTAGGCCGAGATGCGGTCGGTGGCGACGATCAGGAGGGTCTCGCCGAGGTCGTAGACGTCACGCACCTTGCCGCGGCGGGGCGGCGGCAGGCCCGGGAGGGCGGTGGCCAGGAGCGCTCCGTTGGCGGCCACGGTAGCGGCTGCCGCGGCGCCGCTCACGGGCTCGCCACTCCCGGCCAGGTGTCGGCGAAGCCGCCGTCGAGCGCGGCCAGGAGCGAGCCGGTGCCGGCCGCGGCGAGACCCGCCGCGGGCAGCGTCTCGCCGTCGACCACCTCGTACACCGGAACTTCGCCGAGCCCCTTCAAGTGGGCCAGGCCGAGCTTGCGGAAGCCCACCTCGAGGCGGCCGCCGGCATCCACGACCGGCAGCAGCACGTAGCTGCGGTCGCGCCGGCGGGCGCGCGCCAGCGGCACCGCGCCGAGGTCGCCGTCGAGCTGGCGGACGAACGCCTCGGTGGCCACCATCCCCTCGTTGACCAGGTTGCCGTGGCGGTTGATGTGGGCGTAGAAGCCGTCGGCGTCCTCTGCGGTGTGCTCGTCGGGGTTGCGCTGGAGGAGCGGCGAGAAGAACTTGAACACCGTCGCCTCGGGATAGCCCTGGGCGACCAGCATGGTCTTCAGGTCCTCGATCTCGCGCGTCGCCTTGCCGGTGATCAGCCGCGACAGTTCGACCAGCCCGTGCCCGAAGAACTCGTAACGCTCGGGGCCCTCGGGACCGCGGGTGCCCATCGGGATCAGCCGGTACTGGCCGAGGTTGAGCGCGATGCGCAGGCCGCGGTCGAACGGGAATCCCTCCGCGAGCGCCTGGCGGTAGGCGCGCTGGACCAGGACCGCCACCGAGAGGATCGCCGGGCAGCTCCGGCCGGAGTAGAAGGCGCCGTCGCCGAGGTACTTCTCGAGGTGCACGCGGTGCGCCTCGGCGATCCGGTTGACCCGCCGCTGGAAGGTGAACATGCGCCGGAAGGCGTCGTCCTGGATGCCGCTGCCCGAGCGACGGACGACGTTCACGAGGTCCGAGAAGTCGGTCAGGTCGTAGATCAGGCCGAAGCGGTGGACCAGCGGATCGACCACCCAGGGCGCGGTGAAGTCGAGCGGACGGGTGGCCATCGAGAGCACGGTGCCGGCGCGCACCGGCGCCTTCTGGCCGATCCCCGACGGCCGGCAGGTGAGCACCCCCGCCTCGCTACGCACCGGGATCAGGTTGCTCCGGAGCGCGTGCACCAGCTCGAACTCCTTGAGCTTGAGCAGGAGGTTCTCCCACACCTCGACCAGCGCCGGGCCGAGCAGCCGGTCGGCGGGGTAGTCGGGCCGCTCGGCGAGGTAGCGCAGCCAGCCCGGGCGCAGCAGCAGCTCGCGCCCGCGCGCCGCGGGATCGGCGTCGCCGGGGGTCGCGGCCAGCCGCTCGCCGCGCAGCAGGTGGCGCACGGCGGCGCGGACGCCGGCGTCCTCGGCGAGCAGGCGATCGTTCCACGCCGCGAGCTCGTCGAGGCGGCGCCGCAGGTCGCGGCCGTCGATGTGCAGGTAGCCCTGGAAGTAGGGGCCGAGCTCCGACAGGTCGGCGGAGAGGTGGTCCTCGGTGAAGAGCAGCACGTTGTCGCGCATGCGGGTCAGGAGGCGCGGGAAGAGCGCCTCCTCGACCTCGTCGGTGTCCGCCGCGAAACGGGTGACCGCCTCGTACGACTCGGTGAGCCCCAACTCGAGGAAGCGCTCGAGGAGGCGATACTTGATCGCCGGGCCGTGCTCGCGGCCGATCTCGAGGTCGGAGCGCAGCACGCGCCGCGGCGTCTCCTTGAGCAGGCGGGCGACGTCGAGCGAGTGCTGGAGCCAGAACACCGCCGGGAAGCTGCGGCCGTAGCTCGACACCGTGGCGTGGGTGACCGCCGCCGCGAGCAGGACGCGGTAGCCCTCGCGCGCCGCGGCCAGCGCCTTGCGGTCGGCGAACTGCCGCCGCAAGATGCCGACCTGCGCCGCCTCCTCGGCCAGGAGGAAGCGTTCGAGGGCGGCGCGCAGCCGCTCGGCGCCCGGCGACAGGAGCAGCGGGAAGCCGCGGACGGGGGTGGCGCCGTCGTCGTCCAGGTAGATCAGCCCCGGTCGCGGCAGGGTGACCGCGGCATCGGGCATCAGCGCCCGCAGCTCCGCGAGGTCCCGGCGCAGGAAGTTGAACGGACCGGGGAGGAGCTGGAGGAGCTCGTCGACGGTCATCGCAGGAGAGCCTTCATGGCGCGGCGGAGGCACCTTGGCGCACTCTGGACACGACCCCTAGCATAGCGGCACCGGCGCCGGCAGGGCGACCATGCCGCGGGCTGCGCTGGTAGACTCCGAGCCTTATTCTGAAGTATCGAGGAGATCGAGTGATGACCGTACTGCCCGAGCTGGCCGTAGCCGGCGCCGAGGACGATCCGCGGGCCGACCTGGTCGTGATCGGGGTGCTCGAGGGGGAGGCGCCCGCCGTCACCGGGCTGCCCGCCGCGCTGGCGGCCGCCGCGACCGCCCTCGCCGGCCGCCCCGGCTGGCGCGGCGGCGACGAGCAGCACGCCGAGGCCTCGCTCGGCGCGAGCGGCCCGGTGCTCGCGCTGCGCGGCCTCGGCCGGCGCGACCGCCTGAGCGCCCAGGGGCTCGCCCGGCGGCTGCGCGAGATCGTCGACTCGGCGCAACGCAACGGCTTCGAGCACATCGCCGTGGCGCTGCCGGACCACCCCGAGACCTCCGGCGCCGGCGCCGCGGCCCGCGTCTGCCGCGCGCTCCTCACCGCGTCCTACCGGTTCGACCGCTTCCAGACCGAGCGCGAGCCGCCGGTGGCGCGCGCCCGGCGCCTGGTCGCGCTGCCGCCGGCCGGCGCCGCCGGCGCCTACCGCGAGGCCGTGCCGGTCGCCCGCGCCGCGGCCGCCGGGATCGCGCTCGCCCGCGATCTCGCCAACGCTCCGGCCAACGAGGCGCACCCCGGGTGGATGGAGGAGCGCTGCCGGGCCCTCGCGGCCGAGCTCGGCCTCGAGGTCGAGGTGCTCGACGCCGCGGCGCTCGCCGAGCGCGGCATGGGGGGGCTCCTGGCGGTCGGCTCGGGCTCCGCGCACCCGCCCCGGCTGGTGCGGCTCGCGACGGCCGACGCCGCGGGCGACGTTCCGGCGGTGGCGCTGGTCGGCAAGGGGGTGACCTTCGACACCGGCGGCATCTCGATCAAGCCGGCCGAGCGGATGGCCGACATGAAGTACGACAAGTGCGGCGCCTGCGCCGCGCTCGGCATCGTGCGCGCCGCCGCCGAGCTGGCGCTGCCGGTGGCGCTCTCGGTCTACCTGCCGCTGGCCGAGAACATGCCCGACGGCTCGTCGTACCGGCCCGGCGACATCGTCCGCTGCTACAACGGCAAGACGGTCGAGATCCTCAACACCGACGCCGAGGGGAGGATGATCCTCGCCGACGCCCTCGCCTGGGCGGCCGAGGCGCGGCCCTCGGCGTTGCTCGAGCTGTCGACCCTGACCGGCGCCTGTGTCGTCGCGCTCGGCCACGAGGCCGCCGGCCTCTACACCCCCGACGACCGGCTCGCCGGCGAGCTCGAGGCGGCGTCGGCGGCGAGCGGCGACCGGCTCTGGCGCCTGCCGCTCTTCCCCGAGTACACCGAGCAGCTCAAGGGCGACCACGCCGACCTCAAGAACCTCGGCAGCCGCTGGGGCGGCGCCAACTTCGCCGCCGCCTTCCTCGGCCAGTTCGTCGGCTCGCTCGAGCGCTGGGCGCACCTCGACATCGCCGGCGTCGCCTACCTCGGCGAGAACGGCGAGGAGCCGAAGGGCGCCACCGGCTGGGGCGTCCACCTCGGCGTCGAGTGGCTGCGCGCGCTCGCCGGCGCGGAGCGATGACCGCCGCGCCGCCGCTCGCCCTCGAGCGCCTGACCGTGACCCTCGCGGGTCCCGGCGGGCCGGTGGCGGTGGTGCGCGACCTCTCGCTCGCGGTCGGCCGCGGCGAGGCGCTCGGCCTGGTCGGGGAGTCGGGGGCGGGCAAGACGATGACCGCGCTCGCGGCGATCGGCCTCCTGCCCCCCGGCGCCGCGGTCTCGGGCCGGGTGTTGATCGGCGGCGAGGACCTCACCGCTCTGCCCGAGCGGGCGCGCCGGCGGCTGCGCGGGGGCCGGGTGGCGATGGTCTTCCAGGAGCCCTCGGCGGCGCTCAACCCGGTGCTGCCGATCGGCTTCCAGGTCGCCGAGGCGGTGCGCGCGCACCGGCGGGTGAGCCGGCGCGAGGCGCGCGCCGAGGCGCTCCGCCTGCTCGAGCGGGTGGCGCTGCCGGCCGCCCGCCGGCGCCTCGGCGACTACCCGCACCGGCTCTCCGGCGGCCAGCGCCAGCGGGTGATGATGGCGATCGCGCTCGCCGGGCGCCCGGACGTCCTGCTCGCCGACGAGCCGACCACCGCGCTCGACGTCACGGTCCAGGCGCAGATCCTCGACCTCCTCGACGAGCTGCGCGCCGAGCTGGGGCTGGCGCTGGTGCTGATCACCCACGACCTCGGCGTGGTCGCCCGCACCTGCGACCGGGTGGCGGTGATGTACGGCGGCCGGCTGGTCGAGGAGGGGCCGGCCGGACGCCTGTACCACGCCCCGGCCCACCCCTACACGCGGGCGCTCCTGGCCGCGGTGCCGCGGCTCGGGCGGCCGGCGCCGCGCGGCCGGCTGCCGACCATCGCGGGCAGCATGCCGGATCCCGCGGCGCCGCCGTCGGGGTGCCCGTTCCACCCGCGCTGTCCGGAGGTCATGCCGCGGTGCCGCGAGGCGCTCCCCGCGCTCCAGGCGCTCGGCGGCGGCCAGGCGGCGCGCTGCTACCTCCACGGCGACCAGGCGGACGCGGCCGGCGAGGCGGCGCCGGGCCGGCTCGGCGCGGGAGCGGCGGCTTGAGCGCGCTCCTCGAGGCCCGCGGGCTGGTCAAGCGCTACCGGCTGCCGGGTGGCCTCGGGCTGCGCCGCGCGGGCCCGGGTCGCGCCGCCGCCGCCGACGAGGTGAGGGCGCTCGACGGCGTCGACCTCGCTCTCGCGCGCGGCGAGTGCCTCGCCGTGGTCGGCGAGTCGGGGAGCGGCAAGACCACGTTGGCGCGCTGCCTGCTGCGCCTGATCGAGCCCACCGCGGGCAGCGTCCGCTTCGACGGCGAGGAGCTGACGGCGCTCTCCCCGGGCGCCCTGCGCCGGCGCCGGCGGCGCTTCCAGATGGTCTTCCAGGACCCCGACGGCTCGCTCGACCCGCGCTACACGGTCGCGCGCACGCTCGCCGAGCCGCTCGCGGTGCACCGGCTCGCCGGCCGCGCCGGGCGCCCGGCCCGGGTGGCCGAGCTGCTCGAGACCGTCGGCCTGCCGCCGGAGACCGCGGCGCGCTACCCGCACGAGCTGTCCGGCGGCCAGCGCCAGCGCGTGGGCATCGCCCGCGCCCTGGCGACCGGCCCGGAGCTCCTGGTCGCCGACGAGCCGGTCTCCGCCCTCGACGTCTCGGTGCGCGGCCAGGTGCTCAACCTCCTCGCCCGGCTCCAGGACGAGCTGGGCCTGGCGCTGCTCCTGATCGCCCACGACCTGGCGCTGGTCGAGCAGGTGGCGCACCGGGTGGCGGTGATGTATCTCGGACGGGTGGTCGAGAGCGCGCCGGCGGCCGCGCTGTTCGCGGCGCCGCGGCACCCGTACACGGCGATGCTGCTCGCCTCGGTGCCGGTGCCCGACCCGGCGGTCCGTCCGCTGCGGGTCGCGGCGGGGGAGCCGGCGAGCCCGATCGAGCCCCCGGCGGGCTGCCCGTTCCACCCGCGCTGCCCGATCGCCCGCGCCCGGTGCGCCGCCGAGGCGCCGCCGCTCGCCGAGGCCGGCGCCGGGCGCCTCTCCGCCTGCTTCTACCCGGACGAGGTGCCGAAGCGCGCGCCGGAGGACCGAAACAGTGAGACCGATGTGACGTAGGATCCTGGGAGCGCACGGTTTGGAGCGGAGCCCGAGGGTGCCGTTCCGGCCGTGAGCTTCCAACACGTAAAGCCCGGCGCGACCGTAATAGGAAGACAGGACCGTACACGCGGCCCCCGGGGCCCGGTCGATCGATCTCTGGAGAGACATGCTCATGAACAAGCGCGTTTGGTGGATGCGGCGGACGGTGGGGCAGACGGTGGGGCGCTGGTGCGCGGCCCTCTTCGCCGTCGCCCTGGCGGCCCCCGCGGCGGCCCAACTCCCCGGCGGCACGCCGGAGCGGACCGAGGTCCCGACCGGCGTCGGGGTGACCCGGCCGGCGCCCCAGCCGGTGGTCGCCGACGGCGAGCTGCGCCTGTCGCTCGAGGACGCGATCGAGATCGCCCTGCGCCAGAACCTCGACCTCTCGCTCGAGCGCTACGACCGCACGACCAGCGCGCTCTTCGTGCGCCAGAACCAGGGCATCTTCGACTTGCGCGCCTTCACCAACGTCGTGCTCGCCGAGGACAATCAGCCCAACAGCACCGAGCTGGAAGGCGCGGCGGTGCTCGCCACCGAGTCGCGCCGGTTCGACATCGGGCTCGACCAGCTCACCGCCTGGGGCGGCGAGGCGAACCTGCGCATCGACGGCTCGCGGCTCTCGAGCAACTCGACCAACGCCCTGATCGATCCGGAGTTCAGCGCCGGCGACTCGATCAGCTTCTCGCAGCCGCTCTTGCGCGGCTTCGGCGGGGAGGCGACCAAGCGGCCGATCCTCCTCGCTCGGATCGGCAGCGAGATCAGCCGCGAAGCGTTCGAGCAGGAGGCGATGCGGGTGGTCCAGGAGGTCGAGCGCGCGTACTGGTCGCTGGTCGAGGCCCAGGACCAGCTCGGCGTCGCCCAGGAGAGCCTCAAGCTGGCGCGCGAGCTCCACGATCGCAACCGGATCCAGGTCGAGGTCGGCACCCTGGCTCCGATCGAGCTGGTCCAGAGCGAGGCGACGGTGGCGACCCGCGACGAGGAGATCATCCGCGCCCAGACCACGGTCGGCGACACCACCGATCTCCTGCTCCAGCTCCTGAACCTCGATCGCGCCGCCTACTGGGACCTCGCCGTGGTGCCGACCACCGAGCCCGAGACCGAGCGGCTCGAGATCGACCTCGAGGAGGCGATCCGGAGCGCTCTCGCCAATCGGCCCGAGCTGGCGCTCCAGGCGCTCAACATCGAGAGCGCCGACCTCGACCGGCGGTTCTTCCAGCGCGAGAAGCTCCCGACCGTCGACCTGACCTTCGCCTACGGCTCCTCCGGCCTCGCCGGCCGCGGCGTGGTGTTCGATCCCGAGACCGGCGACCCGATCCCGGTCGACACCGACTTGAGCGACGCCTTCAGCGACGCCTTCGGCTTCGACTTCGACGGCTGGACCGTGCGGCTCGACGCCGCCTACCCGATCCAGAACCGCGCCGCCCGCGCCCAGGCCGAGATCGCCGATCTCGAGGCCGCCCGGTCCCGCACCGAGCTCGAGCGGCTCGAGCTGCAGGTGGTCACCGAGGTCCGCGCCGCCGCCCGCGCGGTCGAGAGCGCGGCGCAGCAGATCGAGGCGGCGCGGGTCAGCCGGCGCCTCCAGGAGCGCAACCTCGATGCCGAGCAGCGGCGCTACGAGAACGGCATGTCGACGAGCTTCCAGGTCACCGAGATCCAGGAGGACCTGACCATCGCGCGCAGCCGCGAGGTCGCCGCGGTCGCCGGCTACCGCAACGCCCTGGCCCAGTTCTATCGCGTCACCGGGACCCTGCTCGAGGTCAGCGGCATCGAGCTGGTCGACGAGGGGGTGCCCGACGTCTCCGGCGGCCGGCGGTCGGGCGACGGCGGCTCCGCGTCCGCCGGCGGCGCCGAGCCGGAGGAGGGGAATAGCGAACCACCGGCTCCGTAGGGGCGCCGGTATCTTTCGCGGGGCCGCCTGCCCCGCCGTCCACGGTCCGACAACTTCGGAGGGGAAACCGTGCATGACTCCGCGTTCGGACGGCTGATCGCCGTCCTGATCTCGCCGGCCCGCACTTTTCAGTCGATCGCGCAGCGCCCGACCTGGGCGGTGCCGTTGATCGTCCTCCTGGTCCTCAACATCGGCGTCTCCGTCCTGGTCTTCCAGCACATCGACATGCAGGAGGTGATCGCCCGCGACACCGCCCGCCAGGGACAGGAGCTGACCGACGAGCAGATCGAGCAGTTCGCGAACATCGGCGAGAAGTTCGGCCTCGGCTGCATCGCCGTGGTGCCGCCGATCGGCTACCTGCTGGTCGCCCTGGTGCTGATGGTCGCGTTCAAGATCGTCGGCGGGGAGGTCGGCTTTCCGGCGAGCTTCTCGATCGCCCTGCACTCGCAGATGCCGTGGGCGGTCGCCTCGCTGATCACGATCCCGGTGGCGCTCGGCACCGAGACCTTCACCTACGAGCAGGTCAAGGCCTCGAGCTTCATCGCCTCGAGCGCCGCCGCGTTCGCTCCCGAGGTACGGGGCCGGTGATGCTCGGGCTCCTCTCGTCGCTCGACCTGTTCTCGGTCTGGACCGTCGCCCTCTTGGCGATCGGCTACGCGATCGCGACCAAGGTCTCGCGGGGCAAGGCGGCGGGCATCGTGATCGCCATGTGGGTGGTCTACGTCGGGGTGAAGGTCGGCCTCGCCGCGCTCGGCAGCGCGTTCGGCGGCGGCGGCGGGTGATGAAGCGCGCACTGGCGATCGCCGGCGTGCTGATCGTGCTCGGCGCGATCGTCGCCGCCAGCCTCCTGCGCTCGCGCGGCGAGAAGGGGACCGAGGTCTACGCCGAGGCCGTCGAGCGGCGCGACGTCGTGCGCGCGGTCAAGGCCAGCGGCGAGATCGACCCGCGGGTCCAGGTCAAGATCTCGGCCCACGTCATCGGCCGCATCGAGCGCCTCTACGCCGAGGAGGGCGCGGCGATCGAGCGCGGCCAGCCGTTCCTCGAGCTCGAGCGCGAGGCGTTCCAGGCCGCCCGCGACCAGTGGGCGGCCCAGCTCTCGAGCGCCCGCACCGCGGTGAGCCGGGCCGAGGTCGACCTCGCCGACGCCGAGATCCGCGAGCGGCGCGCCGTAAAGCTCGAGAGCGGGGGGATCATCACCCAGGAAACGCTCGACGCCGCGCGCCTGGCCAGGACCGCCGCCCGGCTCGCCCTCGACCAGGCGCACGACGCCGTGCGCCAGGCCCAGGCCAACCTGACCAAGGCCGAGGACGACCTGGCCAAGACCACGATCTTCGCCCCGCTCTCGGGCACCGTGATCGAGCTCAACGCCGAAGAGGGCGAGGTGGTGGTCTCCGGCACCATGAACAACCCGGCGTCGGTGATCGGCACCATCGCCGACCTGTCGGAGATCCTGACCGTGGTCGAGGTCGACGAGACCGAGATCGTCGAGGTCACGCTCGGCGATCCGGCCGAGGTCGAGGTCGACGCGGTGCCCGACCACGTCTACCACGGCGAGGTGGTCGAGATCGGCAGCTCCGGCTTTTCCACCCCGCGCCAGCCCGACGTCACCTACTTCGCGGTCGAGATCCTGCTCACCGATGCCGACGAGCGGCTCCGCCCGGGGATGTCGGCGCGCGCCGAGATCCGGACCGCGGTGCACGAGGACGTGCCGGTGGTGCCGATCCAGTCGGTGGTCGAGCGCCCGGCCGAGGAGGACGAAGAGGACGGTGAGGGCGGCGCGGCCGTAGACGGAGAGGAGACCGCGAGCGACGCCGGCGAGGACGAGGACGAGGACGAGGTCAAGGTCGTCTTCCTGGTCGTCGACGGCGAGGCCGAGCGGCGCCGGGTCGAGACCGGCATCGCCGACGAGACCCACGTCGAGATCACCCGCGGCCTCGAAGGGGGCGAGACGGTGGTCACCGGCCCCTACCGCAACCTGCGCGACCTCGAGGACGGCGATGCGGTCACCGTCGAGGAGCCGGACTCCGACGACGAGGACGACGAGGACGACGAGGAACGCGAGGGGGACGAGGGGGACGAGGGCGACGAGGAGGACGGCGACGGCGCCGAGGTGAGGGTCGAATGAGCCTGATCGAGGTCCGCGGGGTGCGCAAGACCTACCAGATGGGCGAGGTCGAGGTCCACGCCTTGAACGGCGTCGACCTCGACATCGAGCGCGGCGAGTACGTGGCGATCATGGGCGCGTCGGGGAGCGGCAAGTCGACGCTGATGAACCTGCTCGGCTGCCTCGACACCCCGAGCGAGGGGAGCTACCGGCTGAACGGCGTGGCGGTCGAGGAGCTCGACGACGCCGAGCTGGCGGCGATCCGCAACAAGGAGATCGGCTTCGTCTTCCAGACCTTCAACCTGCTGGCGCGGACAAGCGCCCTGGGCAACGTCGAGCTGCCGCTGGTCTACGCCGGCGTGCCGCGCCGCGAGCGCCGCCGGCGGGCGCTCGAGGCCCTCGGGCGGGTCGGCCTCGGCGACCGCGTCGAGCACCAGCCGAACGAGCTGTCGGGCGGCCAGCGCCAGCGGGTGGCGATCGCCCGGGCGCTGGTCAACTCGCCCTCGATCCTGCTCGCCGACGAGCCGACCGGCAACCTCGACACCACCACCTCGGCCGAGATCATGGCGCTCTTCGACGAGCTCCACGCCGGCGGCAACACCGTCGTGATGGTCACCCACGAGGCCGACATCGCCGCCCACACCGACCGCCGGGTGATCCTGCGCGACGGCGCGGTGGTGACCGACGAGCGGCGCTCCGCGGAGCCCGGCTCCCCCTAGGCGGCGCCATGCAGCTCCTCGAAGGCTTCCGCGTCGCCGGCGGCGCCCTGCGCGCCAACAAGATGCGGTCGTTCCTGACCACCCTCGGCATCGTCATCGGCGTCGCGGCGGTGATCGCGGTGGTGTCGATCGTCCAGGGGCTCCAGTTCCTGATCGTCGGCCAGCTCCAGGACGTCGGCGCGACCTACCTGCGGGTGCTCCCCGAGGTGCGCTTCGCCGCCCCCGGCCAGGTCACCCGGCCGGTGCTCCTGACCACCGACGACGCCGAGGCGATCGTCGAGCAGGTGCCGGGGATCGAGTGGATGTCGCCGCTCCTCTTCGGCAACGCCACGGTCAAGTACCGCCAGCGCCAGCACGACCCGCTCTACATCGCCGGCACCAACCAGCACTGGCAGGAGGTGGTCAACCAGACCGTCGACCGCGGTCGGTTCTTCTCGACCGTCGACATCCGCCAGCGGCGCAAGGTGGCGGTGATCGGCGAGTCGGTGGTCGAGGAGCTGCGCCTGGGCGACCAGCCGGTGGGCAAGGAGATCTACGTCGGCTCGGTGCCGGTGACCGTGATCGGGGTCATGGAGGAGCAGGGGCAGGTGCTGGGCCAGGACCAGGACGACCTGGTGGTGGTGCCGTTCGACACCGCGCTCTCCCTCTTCGGCCGGCGCGCCGCCGACCAGGTGCAGATCCACCTGCGGGTCGCGAGCACCGAGGCGATCGAGCCGGCCCGCGACGGCATCCGGCGCCTCCTGCGCCAGCGTCACGACCTCGCCGAAGGGCAGCCCGACGACTTCCAGATCCAGACCCAGGACGACTTGCTGGAGCTGTTCGAGACCGTGCTCGGGGCGGTGACCTGGGTGGTGATCGGGGTGGTCGGCATCGCGCTGGTGGTCGGCGGCATCGGCATCATGAACATCATGCTGGTGTCGGTCACCGAGCGCACCCGCGAGATCGGCGTGCGCAAGGCGGTGGGCGCGCGGCGCCAGGACATCCTGGTCCAGTTCCTGATCGAGGCGGTGACCCTGTCGCTGGTCGGCGGCGGCATCGGCCTCCTGCTCGGCTGGGGCGCCGGCGCCGGAGTGGTGGCGATCATCCCGATCGACCTGCCGCCCGCCCACGTGCCGCTCTGGGCGGTGCTCCTGTCGTTCGGCTTCTCTTCGGCGGTCGGGATCGTCTTCGGCATCTACCCGGCGGCGCGGGCGGCGCGGCTCGACCCGATCGAGGCGCTGCGCTACGAGTGACGGCGGCGAATCGTCAGCGCCCCGGCCGCAGCACGATCACGCGCAGCCGCTCCCGCCCGTCCGGCAGGGCATCGACCGAGACCAGCTCGGCACGGCCGTCGCCGTCGAGGTCGAGGGCGCGCGGCAGGCTTCCGAGCGCCGGCAGCCCCTCGTGGCGGGCGCGCACCTCGGCGCCGTCCTCCCCGGCGCGGATCTCGACCTCGACCTCGGTCTCCTCCGCCTCGGCGAGAGCTGCGTCCTCTTCGTCCTCCTCGTCGCGGCCCCGCTCCCGGGGGCGCTCGGCCTCGGCCTCCGGCTCCCCCGGCAGGCTGAGCTGCCAGGCCGGCTCCTCGGCGAGCACGGCGCCGCGCCGGCGGCCGGCGCCGGTGAAGAGCAAGAGCCGCCCCTCGCTCTCGGCGACCAGGTCGGGCAGGCGGTCGCCGTCGAGGTCCTCGGTCCAGCGCCAGCCGGCGTCGGGGGCCTTGAGGCGGACCCGCCGCGGCTTGCCCTCGAAGCGGCCGCCGCCGAGGCCGCGGTAGGCGTCGACCTGGATCGCCTCGCCGTCGAACATCCCCTTGACCTGGGCGACCGCGACATCGTCGTGGCCATCGCCGTCGAAGTCGGCGACCGCCGCCTCGGCGTGCTGCCAGAGATGGCTCAGGGTGTCGGCGGCGAGGGCCGGCGTCGAGCCGGCGCGGGTGCGGTCGCCGGCCAGGAAGAAGACCCGCAGCCGCTTCTGATCGAACAGCCGGAGCTTGTCCGCGAGGTGGGTGAAGACGACCAGCGCCGGCCGGCCGTCGATCCGCAGGTACTGCGACGACGCCACCCGCTCGGGACCCGGAAGCAGCGTCCACGCCTCGGTGGCGGCACCGTCCGGGGTGGCGGGATCGATCAGCACCGAGCGCAGCCGCCGGTCGCCGTGCGCCTCGGGACCGGCGACCCAGCTCGGCGCGGCGCCGCCGGCCCCCGGCAAGAGCGCCGGCTCGGGCGACGACAGCTCGAGCCCGCCGCGGCGCCGCCGCGCCTCAACCGGCAGCGCCGCCGAGCCGGCCGGGGCGAGCCCGCCGCCCGTGGGCGCGTACCAGCGCAGCCGGCCGACCTCGGCGGCGGGGAAGCGGGCGAGGAGCGGATGGACCAGGCCGCGGCTCGCGGCGAGGTCGACCCCCGCGCCGGCCAGCACCGGCAGCGGCGGCTCGAGGGCGCCCGGCGGTCCGAGCGACCAGAGCCGCCCCGACTCACCGGCGGCGACCTCGGCGTCGCCGTCGCCGTCGAGATCGATCAGCGCCAGCGCGTCGGCCTCGTGGGGGACCCAGGGCGTCGCTTGCGAGAGAGCGCCGGCGGCATCGCCGGCAACGGCGCGCGCGGGGTCGAGGCGGAGGAGGAGCGGGGGACCGGGGTCCGGAGCGGGCTCGAGGGTGGGCTCGGCAGCGGCCCCGGCGCCGGGTTCGGCGGCGTCGACCAGGAGCAGGAGCCCGTGGCAATCGGTGGGCGTCCCGCACGCCGGGACCCAGCCGATCACCCGCCCCGGCAGCTCCGCCTCGACGATCGCCGCCGAGCCGAGATCGCGCACCGTGACCGCCGGGCCGGCAGCGGCCGCTGCCAGCGGCCGTCGCCACCGCGGCGGCGGCGAGCGTCCAGCGCCAGAGAATGCCCGCCGTCATCCGCCCTCCTTCCCAGCCACCGGCCCGCGCGCGAGATAGAGATCGAGCCGCACCGGCGCCGTCTCGCCCGCCGAGCGCGCCTTGCGCGGCTGGACGATCACGAGGTCGCTCCGGCCGTCGCCGTCGAGGTCGCGCACCCGCACCAGGCCGAGGTCCCTGGGCTCCTCGGCCAGGCGCAGGAGGACGTCGGGGCTGGTCGGGTAGCGGCAGCCGGGCCGGCCGAGGTGCACCGTCACCTCGCGCCCGCGGCCGAGCTGGACGAAGTCGGCGCGGCCGTCGCCGTCGAAGTCGCCGCCGAGCTGCGGGAGGCGGCCGAGCTTGAGGTCGTCGAGCCGGAGCCGGAACTTGCCCGAGAGATCGAGCCCTTCGACCCGCCGGAAGCCGCCGTCGGCGTCCTGGCACCAGAGGTGGAAGTCGAGGCCGATCGAGATGCTGCGCACGGTCAGGATCCTCACCGCCTGGAGCAGCGAGAAGTCGAGCGTCAGCGTCACCAGGTCGCGCCGGCCGTCGCCGTCGACGTCCTGGAAGCCGCCCGGCAGGCGGATGCCCTCGTCGTCGTCGTCGCCCGAATCGGCGTAGCCGATCGCCTCGAAGCTCTTGTAGGGCGACGTCGCCCGCGCCAGCCCGGCCCCGGAGCGGTGGAGCGCCCACCGGAACGGCGGCTCCTTCGCTTGCTGCAGCTCCTGGCGCATCCCGGCGTCCTCGGTGGTCAGCTCCCGGGCGAGCGCGTACTCGCCGATTCCGTCGCCGTCGAGGTCGCCGAAGAAGACCGTCTCGGCGCTCGGGTCGCCCGCGGCCGCCGGCGGCTCCCCGAGCGGCCCGAGGGCGGCCCCGAACCGCCCGCCGCCCAACCCGGGAGTGACCCAGAAGCGCTCCCAGCCGTCGTGGTGGTGGTGCGCCAGGAGGTCCGGCACGCCGTCGCCGGTGACGTCCTCGACCCGCGGCAGCGGGTAGTGGCGGGCGAGCCGGGCGCGCCACTCGGTCTCGTCCGCCGGCAGGGCCACGCGCGCGGCCGGCTCGGGAGCGAGCCCTTCCGCGGTGGCGAGGTAGACGGCGAGCCCGTCGGGCGCGGGGAGCAGGAGATCGAGGCGGCCGTCGCCGTCGAGGTCGTGGACCAGGTCGAGATCGGCGAGGAACGACCCCGAGCCGGCGAGGACAGGCGGATCGGCGATCGCCGGCTCGAGGCGGAGCGCGGGCGGCGGCTCGCCGGTCGCCGCGGCCGCGGCGCCGGCCGCGTCTCCGGCCGCCGGTCGGGTCGCCGGTCCCTTGGAGACCGCCAGCCGGACCGCCGAGACCCCCTCGTCGGTCAGCGCCAGGGCCGGCATCGCCGGTGGCCCGGGCAGGAGCGCCAGCACCTCGGGACCGATCTCGAGCGCCGGCCCGAACGCCTCGTAGCCGCCGCCGGGGAGCCCCCGGAACGCCCACAGCTCGCGGTGGTCGAGCAGCGCCGGCACCACCGTCATCACCTCGACCAGCCCCTCGACCTCGTCGATCTCCGACGACTCGGTGATCCCGATCTCGTTCCACTCGGTGTAGGCCACCGCCACCACCAGGTCCAGCGTGCCGTCGCCGTCGAGATCGGCGGGCACGATCGCGGCGGGAGCACCGGGGAGGTCGATCGGGACGTGATGGAGCGTCGGACCGGCCGCGGCCGCGGAGCCCGGCGGCGGCACGGCGAGGAGCGCCGCCAGGGCGGCGGCGGCCGAGAGGCGGCGGCGAGGGGAGCAGGCCATGACCATCGCGAGGCGCACCGAGTCGTCCCTCCGAGAGAGTCCGACGCGCGGGCGCCTTCGATCTTACGGGTCGCCAGGCCGGCGGCCGAGCGGAGGGCGGTCCGAACTACTCGAGCTTCAGGCGGAAGACCTTGTACGGCGCCGTCCGCTTGTCCTCGCCGCCGTTGAACGCCGGCATCCGATGGAACTGCGAAGCGGAGACGAGCAAGTCCCCGTCGTGGCTGATCGCGATCGAGTCCGGCCACAGGAAATCGGTCGCCCGGGCGAGGACGTCGATCCGGCCGTCCGGGCGGAGCACCCTCACCGCGCCCCATTCGAGCGAGGTCAGGTAGAGGTTGCCCCGGGCGTCGAACTCGAGGCCGTCGGTCGGCTCGGTCACCGCTACGCGCTCGACCCGGCTTCCGACCGCCGCGGCCGGCAGCGACTCGTCGAGCAGAGCGCCGATCGGCACCCGGTAGAGCGTGCGGCCGATGAGCGGCTTGTAGTAGACCCACCGGCGCGTCGGATCGATCGCGATGCCGTCGGTGTGGACCTGGGGCGTGGTGCCGTCGTCGAACCGGAACGGCCGGCCGCCGATCACCGGCACGCAGTCGGGCTCGGCCTTGGTCGAGGGGTGGTCCTCGAGCAGGCGGCGGACGTTGCCGGTCGCGAGGTCGATGACCACGATGGCGCCGAGCCCCGAGTCGCTGATGAACGCGTGGCCTTCGGCGAACCGGACGTCGTTGAGATAGGACTTCTCGGGCGCGCCCCGGTCGTCGACCGGATAGACGCGCACGACCTGGTTCGTCGCGAGGTTCACCTTGATCAGCTTCGGGCCGCCCGGGACGACCCCCGCGAAGTTCGGCGACGCCGGGTCGAGGATCCAGAGCGCGTCCTCGTCGTCGACGTCGACGCTCTGCACGCACACCAGATGGCTTCGGGCCGACTCCCCCGGGGCCCCGTCCCAGGCGTTGATCGCCTCGTTCGGATAGGCGACCAGCGAGCCGTCCGCGGCGACCTCGGCGACCGAGGGGGTGGGCTCGTCGATCCAGCGGGGGAAGTTGACGAAGATCCGGCCGGTCTTCGAGATCGTGACCCCCGCGAGCTGCTTCGGCGCGCGCACGGCGACGTCGTAGTAACCCTCGCCGGTCAGCCACTGGAGGAGACCCGGAGGATCGTCCATCACCGCCTTGGGATCGAACATCGGCCAGATGTAGAGGAGCCCTTCGCCGTCGAGCCGGAAGAAGTTGTGGAGCGTGTAGAGGACCCCTTTCGAGGTCCGCATCTGCCAGACCCCGCTCGCGGTGGGGAAGTCGACGGTGATCGCGAGGACGTTGACCTCGACGACCCGGGTCGAGACGCCGGACACGAACCGCCCGACCTCCTCCCGTCCCTTCATCGTGACGCCGCTGATCGGGCTCAGGAACTCGATCCTCGAGGAGAACCCCACGTTCGAGAAGTCGCCGGTCCCGAAGGCGCGGAAGTAGTCGTCGATGATGCCGCGGTAGGTTTCCTTGTCCAGCTCTTGCGCGGTCATGGCACAGAACCCTCCCCGGTCCCTTGGAGCGCCCGAGCCCGGAGCCGCCGGGAGGATCCGGGCGAGTGCGGACGGACCCGCAGCTGCGTGACCGATTGAACGAAGAGATGAGAAGGCAGGCGAAGTCTACGCCCGGACCGGTCGGGGCCGCAACGGCCTCGATTCGTCTTCAGTCGACCTCGATCCTGACCTTGAGCAGCTTGACCGGCTGGATGGCGTAGCCCTCCACGCTCAGGTTGCCCTCCTCGTCGACCTCGAGCCGCGCGGCGGCGATCAGGGTACCCTCGCCGCGGCCCTCCTCGTCGACCTCCACCTCGATCCAGCCGATCGGGTAGTCCTCGCTGCGCGAACCGCGCATCACCTCGGCCGCCGCCAGCGGGCGGTCGGTGACCAGGGTGATTTTGCGGCCCTTCTCGGTCGGCACCGAGCGGGCGACCCGGAGGTCGCTGCCGAGGGTCTCGGCGAAGCGGACGCGGCCGACCACCGGCATCTCCCGTTGCCAGACCGCGACGAGCTGGTTCTGCCCGCCCTCGAGGAAGGTCTGCCGCCACCGCGCCAGCTCGTCGTCCGAGGTATAGCGGTCGACCCAGACGGTGAGATAGCCGGTGTTCGGCGCCGGCCCGGCACCCATCGCGACCGCCCGAGCCTTGATCGTCTCCTTGCCCGGTCCGGCCTCCTCGCCGGTGGCCGCGCCGTCGAGGACGATTCCCAGCAGAGTCGCCAGAGCGATGCCCAGAAGCCAGTGCGAAGGCCGTCGTGGATCGATCATTGGATTCTCCTTGCTCCGCACTGTAGAACGGCCGTCCGCGCGGAGGGAATGAGACCTTCGTCGGATGGGGAGGGGAACCAGGAGCGTCGCCCGCCTGGCCGAGGACGCGTCCCGGAGGGCTGGCGGGTGCCGGAGGCGCCCGAGCTGACGGACTTCTAAGTGACTGATTCTATTGGTGCCGGAGGCGGGAGTCGAACCCGCACGACCTTGCGGTCGGGGGATTTTGAGACGGTTAACGAACAATTAAAGGCGGCACGCCACCGGCCGCAACAGCAATGTTCTCAGTAGTTTGCTCGCGGCGGCGGAAATGTCCTCTGCCGCCGAAAATGGCGGAAGATTGAGGTGAATTGTGCCAGGATTGTGCCACGGAATGCCGAGAGGATCTCAGCCTTCACCAGCCCTCTCGAGGACCAGCGTCCGAAGTGCCGGGGACGAGTAGATGCTGTTCTCCGCCAGCAAGTCGACCAGCGGAGCGACCTCCTCGAGGTAGCCGTTCTTCTTCGCGGCGATCAGGACGCCGAAGGTTCCGGTCAGCGCGAGCCCGAGCCGTGTCGCGTGGCGACGCCCCAGACGATCGTCTGACGATGACCAACCGGGCATCGACCTCCCGAGCCAGCGCAATGACCTCCGCCTCGCCGCGGTCGAGGTCCGAGAAGAGCTCCGTGTGACTTGGTGTCACTTGACAAGGCCACCCGGCCGACGCCCACCCCGAGTCAGCTCAGCCCACACCGCAGGCGGCACGAGCACCTCGCCGAAGAGGCGGTAGAGGAGGGCGAGCTGCTCGACGCTGGCGAGGAAATCCGCCGCAGTCGTGAGAGAGCGGAGCCAGGGCTTGGCTTCCACGGATCTCTGTGAGCGCCACCGGGCGGTGGGCGCGCAAGACCGTGCCGAGGAGCTCAACGCGGTCACAGGTCACACCTCGATCTCGATCGCGATCGGAACCAACACATCAAACTGCTGCCGAACCGAGGCGTACAGACCCGAGGGCCCTTGGACCGTGACCAGTAGCGTAGCATCAAGGTCCTCAGCGTCGGCGGCGTTAACGAGACTTCCGCCGTTCCTCATGTAGTAGCTGATATCGAGCCTTGGACGGTAGAGCTTCGATGCCTTTCTGCTGAACCTGTGGTGTACAGTCGTTTCCCACTTCCCGGCATCTCGGAGCCGTTGTTCGTCTAGCCGAATCTCCCTACCTGGGTCGGAAGCAGGATTCGAGCTCGGGACTCCTCCCCGAGTGATGGCGGCAACAAACGCTTCGTTCTCCTCCTCATAGTCATAGACCTCAGTGGTATTCTCGGCGGCGTTGTAAACGGGTGTCCGGCGCATGTGCGGCCGAAACGTGGCCCATACTCCAGCTCTCGTGTAGTCGAGAGCCTCGGCAGGATCCACGGGGCTCGAGTAGCATAGGGTCCAACGGACATGGACCCTAGCATTCGCCTCGATTCCTTCTGGCACGGGAAGTGCGAAGCCGACAACGTTGTCGCGGTGGAGCCTGGCGTTGTAAATCACCGTGACCTCGTCCTGGTCGCATTGAAGCACCGGCCGATAGTCGGACCGAAGCAATCCGAAGCCCACCTCGGTGAGGTCGTGATTGCGTCGTCTTCGTTGGGCGAAGTGCGCTGCGAAAGCCTTGAGCAGATGGGATTGGTTCGCCCGGCTGGGTCCCATTATCGCTAGAAGGTTTGATAGACCATGAAGTGCCATCGGCGCGGAGAAGCTGGTGCCTCTCGTCTCAAGAAGACGGCCTCGCGGCCCTATTGCAACAAAGGCGTTGTCGGGAAGGCCACCACCGAAGCAAACGCCAATGGGCTGAACTCTCGCCCCCCAGCGCCCGGGCCCTCGTGCGCTGTAGGGTGCGCGTTCAAAATCAGTTGCCGAAGAAGCCGTGCTCACGGCTCCTACACCCAGGCCGTTCGCCATATCGCAAGGAACCTGAATGCGATCGAGGCCGCCGACATTTAAACCGTTGTTTCCTGCCGCGCTTACGAAGAGGACGTCGGCCTTTCGGGCGAGCGTGTCTAGTTCTGCGGTCCATCGCGAGGGTTCGCCGTCATCGTCCACACAGAGATCGGGTCCGAGGCTCAAGTTTACCAAGCGATAGCCGCAATCCGTCACTTTCTCAACAATCTGATCCAGCATCCAGTTGAGCTCAAGATCTCCGTGCTCGGAAGCCGGAGGCGGTACGACTCTGTAGTGGTCAACTAATACATTTGGCAGGTTCAGCGTGTGGGCGCCATCACAATAGCCGTAGAGAATCGTAGTAGTCACAGCGCTGCCGTGCTGAACGCCCTCTGATGAGGGAGGCTCTGGAGTTAGCTCTGTGTATCTGACAAAAGGGGAGCAGTATGGGCAATGAGGGTCGAGGCCACCGTCAAATACAGCCACGCGGTACGTGGTGGCAGCCTTGGTTCCGGGAGGCGGCGGTAGCGGGGGATGCCTCGAGAGTGATCGGAAAGGAGAAGTAATGATCGGGCGCAGCTTCGGCATCGGCCGGATTGCACGAAGAGGATTGAACGCAGCGGCCTCCTGCACGCGGTCGGGGGGCAGGCGAACAGGAACGAAAGTAAGTCCCTCAACGACGCGCCTATATCGCTCGACGACTTCACCATTAAGCGACTGAATATATGAGATCCATTTTTCGAAGATCGAGTCTAGTTCGCGACGATGATCGAGAGGAGACCCCGCCCAGACCCGATGCAAGACAGCCTCCCATGTGTCATACCCGTCAATTTCGCTGATCTCGGGGGGGCGTCTGACAATGACCTCTTCTCGAGGCATGTGAATCTCGGAGAACTCGACGATAGCATCCCGGAGTCCGCGGGCAAGGATCTCTTCGGGTTGGGTAAGGAGGCGTCGCAGTTCGTCCACCTCGCCTTCCGTTCCGGAGAGAAGGAGAGCCTTTGTAGTTCGAGTCTCCTTCTTTCGCTTTGTCTGATATGTCTCCGTGGTTCTGCGACTACCAACTGAGCGTAAGCCAGTTGCCTCTAGAACTGGCGCAGGGAAATAGGAGGGCGCGAGATAATTGGGAAGCAGGGTTGCTTCGAATATAACGCGTTTGCCCCGGAGTTGGGTGGGAAGCGCTGCCGAAAGCCTCTCAACTTCAATGACCTGTGGCGCCAGCCTTGTCACGGCATCGCGAAACGCGACCGGATGATACTTCCCGGCCCCACCAGTGCCAGGGCGGTCCACCTGCCGCCCTAGTTTCTCGCCCCCAGCAAGTATCGGCCTAGAGTCGTCGGTTGGCATCGTCCCTCTCCTTGAGAGAAGGTGACTTGTTTGTGTCTTTCTGGGAACGGAGCAAGCTACCGACTGTTACGTGCGAAAGGCCCAGTAGACGCGCAGTTGCGCGATGAGAGAGCCCCGCTTTCTGCGTGGCTATTTGTATGAAGTGCGTTCGAAGGTCAGCAGCGGTTGAAGATGACCGAAACACGCTGGCATCTCTGATCAGGATAGCGGCGATGCCCTGGTCAATCGTTGGCCAACGCTGCAAGAGCACGCCGCGAACAGCTTCCCGCGCCATTCTCGCCAGGTCAGAGCCGGACCAGCCTTCGGTAAGGTGGCCCAGGAGGAGTTGCGCATCGCGACTGAGGACTTGTCCGTGGCGCTCGGCCTCCTGGTTTACGATTGCCGAACGCGACGTAGCCTCCGGCAATTCGAGGTGGAGTACGCGATCGAACCGACGCCAAACAGCTCGATCAAGGAGCTCAGGATGATTCGTCGCAGCTACCAAGAGGCTATGGGCGGGCCAGGTCTCGAGTTCATGAAGCACGACGGTCACGAGGCGCTTCAGTTCTCCTACGTCGGTTGGATCGTCTCGCTTCTTTCCTAGGGCATCGAACTCGTCAAGAAGGCAGACTACGGGTGTGTTGCGCGCGTGAGAGAGAGCCGCTCGGAGGTTTTGGCCGGTTCGCCCCAGGAAGCGGGACATTACTGTCGAAAGGTCGATGGTAAGGAGCGGAAGCGCTGCCTGCGAGGCTAGGTAGATGGCAGTCATCGTCTTGCCGACGCCGGGAGGGCCGACCAGTAGCAGCGAGCGCGTCGGCGAGAGTCCCACTTCGAGCAGGCTAGTCAACGACTGGCGCTCGAGAACGATTTCTGCAAGGCTGCTTGAGATATCTGTGTGCAGATAGGGCCGCGGCGCGTCGCTGACGTACTGGAGGTTCTCGAAGGAATCTCCATCGGGTAGTGGCAAGGAGTCGGCGGAGGCAACACTGCGAAGCCCATGACCCGCTCCTCCAGTCTCCGCAACCAACTGCGAAAGTGACCGGCGGAAGGCAGAGTCATTGGGACCCGAGCGCTTTAGGAGCTGTCTCGCGTACTGACGTAGTGAATGCGTCTCACCCTTCATCCCGAGTTCAAGAGCTCGGAGAAGGGCGAACTCGAGGTCGGCCATCGCGGCTTTCTTGCCTACCACCAGACTGTCGCTGCCTACCATGTATGGCAGCTAGGCTACCATCGACGTCCACGGGCTGCAACTCGAGGAAGGCTTCCGGCCGGATCCGCGGCATCAGTCCTGAGGAGCTCTACCGTGATTGCTCCAGGTAGATCCGGAGCGCCTCCCGTAGCACGTCGGACTCCGACCGCCGTTCCTGATGAGCTACCTCTCGAAGCTCCTCCTTGAGATCCTCTGGAAGGTAGAGAACGGTTCGCACCAAGCCGCCGCTGGTGGTCATGTGGCGGCCGCGTTTTGGGACCTTCCTCGACATGCTTATTGACCTTGTGTGTCCACGGGTCTAGACTGGCCGGGAACGGCCAGCGGCCCGCCCCCCGGTATACGGCCGGAGGGCGGGCCTAGCCAGGACATGGAGGCTAGCACCATGCCTGACCGCCCGCAGTCTACCCGTCCCGCCTGGGAACCTCCCCCGGTTCCCGATGCCGAAGCGGACCAACCGCTCCGGCAGGTGTTCGCCCGCCGCCTCGACCATCCCTTCCTCGACCGAGTCACCGCCGAGCTGCTGGAGGCCTACCACCAACGGCTCGAGACGGGCACCCGCCTTGGCCGGCTAAGCGCACCAACTCCCGGTCTGGCGTCCGGTGGCGAGCTGGAGGCCGGGCTCCGTGCCCTTGCGGTCGATCTCCAGCTATGCGCCGCCTTCCTCCGGGAGCGGTCGACGGATCCCGACTCCTGTGACCTGTGTGAGCGGGAGCGCGCCTGGTGCCTTCTCGCCGGCGCTCGCGCCGTGGAAGCGGAGGCGGTTGCCGAGCGGGTCGAGCGGATGCTCGACCATCCTCACAGCGCGGCGTGTCCGTTTCCGCCGGGGATCGAGGCGGCCGGCATCGTGCCGGAGGTGCGGCAGTGAGCGCGGCGGTGGTTCGCTCCGCGTCGCTGATCGCCGACCTGCCGCCGGAGGAGCGACCGCGGGAGCGGCTGCTCCGGAACGGCGCTCGGGTGCTCTCGGATGCCGAGCTGGTGGCCGTGCTGCTGCGGGGTGGTCGGCCGGGCGCGTCGGTGCTCGAGGTGGCGCGCGAGATGCTGGGCAGGGCCGGCGGGATCCCGGGGCTGTCTACGGCCTCGCCGCGGAGCCTCCGGCGGAGCGGGGTGGGGCGGGTGAAGCTGGCGACGGTGCTCGCGGCGGTCGAGATCGGCTGCCGCATGGCGCAGGCGGGGGTGCCGGATCGGGAGCCGCTCTCCCAGCCGGCGGCGATCGCGCGGTACGTGGGGCTGCGGTACGGGGTGCTCGACCAGGAGGTGCTCGGCGGGCTCTACGTCGACGCGCGGCGCCGGTTGATGGGGGAGCGGGAGCTCTACCGGGGGACGCTCGATCGCGCAGCGGTCGAGCCGCGGGCGGTGCTCCGGGAGGCGCTGCTAAGCGGGGCGGCGGGGGTGATTCTCTTCCACACCCACCCCAGCGGCGACCCGTCGCCGAGCCGGGAGGACCTGGCGTTTACGCGGCGGATGGAGCGGGCCGGCGAGGTGGTCGGGGTGCAGATGGTCGACCATCTCGTGATCGGCGAGGGCGGGCGGTTCGTGAGTCTCAAGGAGCGGGGCGGGTGGTGAGTGGAGGCCGGGGCGCGCGCGGCGGCGTCGCCCCGCCGCACCGGCTCAACGAGATCTCTGAGCGCCGCCGGCGGCGGTCGAGCCGGCGGCCGCCGGGGGTCGTTTACCCCGCCGGTCTCCTCAGTCGGTCCCGTGGCTGGTGCCGGCGCACCGGACTGCGGTTTCGTCGCCTGCTGGGTTTTGTGGCGGCGTTCGGCGGCTCCTGGAGGCGACGCGTCTCAGCCGCTACCTGCAAATTGCCGCTGCCTCCTCGTCGCGCACTCTCTATCGAACTCGCCGGGTCTTCTCGTGAGTGGACCGGGCGACTCGCTCCAGCTAGCTTGATCCTGCTGGAACGGGAGACCCCGCGATCCAGCTTTCGCCGGCAGCATCCGGCACTCGGAGCCTGGAGACCGCCGCCCCTTCAACCTCACGATGGCCGCCCGCCGCGCCCGCAACGCTTCGGTCCGCTTCACGCTCGAGGAGCGGCAGCGGATCAGGGAGCGGGCGCTTGGCCCCTGCCCCGGAGGTCCGCGAGGCGCTGGACGAGCTGCGAGCGACGCGGGTGCGGCTGTGGTCGGGGGAGTGAGGGGCGGCGGCGCTTCCGGCGGTCTGGCCGCCCGGTTCGGCGGGGGAGCGCGCGGCGGGGAGCGTGGGAGGTGAGCGTGCTGGTGAGCGCGGAGGTCTGGAAGCGGTCGAGGCAGTCCGGCAGCGCCCTGCTCCTGCTGCTGGCGCTGGCCGACTACGCCGACGACGCGGCGCTCGCCTGGCCTCGGGTCGAGACCCTGGCGGCGAAGGCGCGGCTTCGGGAGCGGCACGCGCGGCGCCTGCTCCGGCAACTCGAAGAGGCCGGGGAGATCTCGATCGAGGTCGATCCCGACGACCGCCGGCGGCGGGTCTACCGGCTCGATCCGTACCGGCCGGGCGCGTCCGGAGATACCGGTCCTGGCGGGTCCGATACCGGTCTCGGGGAGCCGGTATCCGGAGAGCGAAACCGGTCCCCGGAGACCGGTAAATACCGGTCCCCACGGGGCAACGAATACCGGTCCTCCAGGGTCCGCCCCTCTAAGGAAGAACCATCAGGGGAACCGTCAAGGGAACCTCCTCCCTCCACCGGCTCGGCGAGGGTAGAGCGCGTCCTCGCCCACTGGCTCGGCCTCCCAACGGAGGTGGAGCGGCCTTCGGGCGGGAAGGTGCGGCGATGGCTGCGGGACTGGTCGGACGACGAGGGGCTCGACGCCGAGCTGGCGCGGCTGCGGTCGCGCGGCTCGCTCGTCCACCCGGTCAACTACGTCGACACGTGCTTGACCTCGGCGCGGCACCGGCGGCGGCTCGGGACGCCGGCGCCGGCCGGCGACCTGGTGGCCGAGATGCAGGCGATCGCGCGGCGGGACCCGGCGCCGCCGCCGCTGGACGTGGCCGCGCACCTCGGGCGGCTCGCGGACGGGCTGCCGGAGGGGCTGGCGGAGCGGGAGCGCTGGGTGGATCGGATCCGCGGGCTCGAGGGGGAGGTCGCCGAGGTGGAGGAGTCGCTCGCCGGCCTCGAACGGGAGCTGCTCGAACGGCTGGACGAAGGGCTGGACGAGTTTTCGCGGAGGCGGCTGGAGGCGCGGGTCGAGGGGGCGATGCGGCGGATCGGCGACCGGTTGGACGGCAGCGCGGCGCGGCAGGCTGCGGCAGGGCTCCGGCGGCGGCTCCTGCGGCGGGAGGCGGGGGTGCCGAGCCTGTCGCTCTTCTCGCCGGTGGCCGAGGGCTCGGGGCCGGCGGGCGTGGGGGCGGGCGATGGTTGAGGGGTGCGCCGCCGGGCTCGGGGCGGGCCTCCGCTCACGGTGGTGCCGGCGGGCCGGAGCGCGGGGAGCTCGATGCTGTCGTCGGGCGCGACTGATGGGATCGAGCTCGACCGGGAGCTGGCAGCTCGGCTGCTCACGGTGGCCGGCGCCGGGAACGGGAGCGTGCTCGACGGCGGACCTGCCGAGCTGGGGCGCACCGGCAGCCGGAGCTGCCGCGATCGGCTTCTGCAGGGGTGGCCGGGTGCAGGCTCTCGCCGCGGCGGCGCTGCTGGTGGCTCGTGCGGGTGGCCGGCCTTACAGGCTCGGAGCCGCGCGACGTGCTCGCCGGCGAGCTGCTGCGTGGGAGCCGGGTGGCGGTTGCTGTGCTCGCCCTCGGAGCTCGTCGCCGGCCGCGGAGGTCGTCAGCCCGAGCAGCGCCAGCTCGGCCGAGCCCAGCACTCCAAGCAGGACCTGGTCGAGCAGGCGCGAGAGCTCGGAGCAGCTCTCGGCCGAGCTCCGTCTTCGCTGCTGCCTACACCTTGAACCGACCGGAGGAGACATCGCCATGAGTGACGCCGAGAACACCCCCACCGTGCCGCCGATCGCCTCCGATCTCCTGCGGATCCGCACCGACTTCGGCGCGTTCCTCACCGAGGACGAGGCCGCCGACCTGCTGTCGGTCGGCCTCGCGACGCTTGGGGCCTGGCGCCGCAACGGCGGCGGGCCGCCGTTCATGGAGCTCGGCGACGCGGCCCGTGGTCCGCTATCCGGTGGCGCAGCTCCGACAGTTCCTCGAGGATCAGGTCGTCGGCTTCTGGCCCCGGTCCGGGGGGCGGCCGGGGCGGGCGGTGGTGAGGCGCTGGCTAGCGAGAGCGGCGCCGTCTGGAGCGATCTTCCCGTCGCGCAGCGGCCGCCGGCTGCTCATCGACCGAGACAGGTACGAGCGGTGGCTGCGATCGCCCAATTGGAGCAAGGGCTGGAAGTGCCGGGGCGGCTGGACCTCTCGGACTTAGAGCGTCTGCGAGACGACCGCAGATGTCGAGATCGAGGTTGCCGTCCCGCGGCCCCCCGGAGTCTGGGCCTCTGAATGGGCGACCCGCCGGTCGAACGGGATCTAAACCGGTCGGACGGAAAGAGCCACAGTCCGACGCCACTAGGATGGCTGTGCTTGCTGAAGAAGCGTGACCTGTGGTATGAGACAGGGCGATCGGCCCTCGTGAGGCCGATCGCCCTCTAACCCAGGTGGGGGGGTGGTCCCTGGTAAGGCACCCCCTCACCGATTTCTGGAGATGGCTATGCACCATCCCGACAGCGAGGGGGATGGCCGTGTTCTCCGGCTGCTCAAGGCGACTGTAGAGCTCTTGCTCGAAGTCGTTCGGGCATGCCGCGAGATCTTCGGCTGACCCCACTTGGGGGGCCGGTGAAAGCCGGCCTCCCACTCGCCGTCAGGAGCGTAGGCTCGCTCCATACTCTTTGACGCAAAGTAGCGGTGTTTTGTTGGCACGCGTGGAGCAGCTGCCGACATTCTCAAGCCGGTGCACACCCAGGTGCTGGATCTCTGCCGCTTCTGCCCTGCGACGTGGAACGGGGTCGTCACTGGCCTCGGAAGGCTGAGCAGGAGATGCCGCAGACCCTGAATCCCTCGCGTCCTTGGGATCGTCGCTGCAATCCTCACGCTCTCGTGACCCGTCGCTGTGGCGAATAGTGGAGCGTCAAGCTCATCTCAAAGCATCCTAGCAAGACCGACTGGTCCTCAAATGAGGATCGAATCCTGGCGGCCGTTTCGGGCGCCGTTCGGGCGCTTGTGCGGAGGGGATCCCTGGCGCCGTCACAAGCCGACGACCTCATTCAGGATGTGCTGCTGCGGGTATTTTCGCAACTCGATACATATAGAGGGGAAGCTTCGCTAGAGCACTGGATAGGACGAATCGCCCAGTACGGACTCCTAGCACGGCTGCGCCACTTCACGTCCCTTAAGCGGGGTGGGGTAGAGGTGAGCATGAACGAGCTGCCGGAGTCGATGATGCCATCCACAGCGGAAGAGGATTCCCAGGAGCACCAGCTCCACCAAGAAGAGCAGCGGCGGGCTCTCTATGAGGCTCTCCGGCAACTTCCGCCGGGACAGCGGCAGTGCGTGCAACTACGGTTGGAAGGCCTCAACTACTCTGAAATCGCGGATAGGCTGGGCGTAGGACTCAACACTGTCCGATCTCAGCTAAGTCACGCCAAGCGGAGGCTCCGAGAGAGCCTGAGCTTCGACAACGCGGACGCTAACCCTCATCAGCCTGTCCGCGATCCGCTCGGCGATTCATGAGGCGGATCGCAACGCACTCGCCTAGCCTAGCCCAGGGCGATCTTCCGGTCGGAGAGCGGCCGGCGGCTGCTCATCGATCGGGGCAAGTACGAACAGTGGCTCCGGTCGAGGAGTTGGGCCTGGCCGATCGGGGAGGAGGTCGCGTGCTGGACGGAGGTAGAATGCGCTCGATGAGCGCGCTCAAGGAGAAAGCCCAGGAGATCGTCGCTCGACTGCCCGACGACGCAACCTGGAGCGACCTCGTTTACGAGATCCAGGTGCGGCAGAAGATCGAGGAAGGGCTCAAGGACCTGGACGAGGGGCGGCACACCCCGCACGAGAAGGTCCGCGAGCGGTTCCTCGGTCGATGAAGATCACCTGGTCCGACCGCGCCGTCGCGGATCTGACGGAGATCCGAGACCACATTGCCGAGGACTCCGAAGCCAACGCCATCGGTCTCGTCGAGCGGCTGCTGAACGCCGTCGAGTACCTGGAGATCTTCCCCGACCAGGGCCGGCGGGTGCCGGAAGCGCCCGAGCTGCCCGACCTTCGAGAGCTACTCGTCGGCAACTACCGCGTCGTCTACCGGCGGCAGGCCGAGCGGGTCGAGATCGTCCTGGTCATCCACGGCCGTCGGAACCTGGCCGGGATGGAGCCGAAGCCGTGGCAGCTGTAGGGAGCACGGCGGTCACTGCCTGAAACGGGCGGCGCGACTCGGCGGCTCCGCCGCCCCCGGCGAGAGGCTTCGCCCCTCGCCTCCTCCGCCTCCCACGAGGCAGCGTGGTGGCTACGCTGCGCTTCGCCACCACACTGCAGACCTCGCGAATCCAAAGTACTGGAGCGGAGCGGGCCGGCACGGTGGGCCGGAGGAGCAAGCAATGCCATGTACTACGCGACGGGCCTTCGGCCCGCCGCTCCGCACCTGGCGGAGAGGGTTTCGCGCCCCTGCGGGGCGCTCAACCCGGAGGCATCCTGCAATTCGGAAGGGATGACGAGGCGGGGCCAACCGGTCGCCCCCGGCCTCGACGACGAGTGGCTCCTCCGGCGAGGCTGAGGTCCGCTATAGTCGCTCTTGAGTGATTGCCTCAGTTGCTGCTGTTGGGAGGACTTGATGGCTGACCCTGCGCCGATCACGGCGACGCCCGAGGCGCTGGCGAAGGCGCTGGACCGGCGTCCGGTGCTCTGGGTGGGTGCCGGGGTGTCGGCGGCCGCCGGCCATCCGGGCACGGGCGCTCTGGTTGCGGCGATGGTTGCCGCGGCCGACGATCCGATCGATCCCGGTCTTAGCTTCGAACAGGTGGCGGACGCCTTCGTAGCGTCGCAGGGGGCCGGTGCGCTGGGGGACCTGCTCCAGCGGGAGCTGGGCGGCTCGCGGGAGCTGACCGCGCTACACCGCGCGATCGCCCGGGCGGCGGGCGCCGGGAGCCTGGCGGCGATCGTCACCACCAATTACGACGACCTCCTGGAACGCGCGCTCGGCGAGGCCGAGGTGCGCTTCGTGCTCCAGAGCCTCGAGGACAACGCGGTCGTGGTCGATGCCGCCGCGCCCGTGCGGCTGCTAAAGCTGCACGGCTCGCGGGACGACTGGTCGCGGGTGATCCTGTCGGGGCGGTCGTATGCGAGCTTCGGGCGGAGCTACCCGTTCCTCGGCAGTCAGCTCGACGTGCTGCTCCGCCAGCACCCGGTGCTCTTCGTCGGCTGCTCGCTACAGGACCCGCGGATCGGCGATTGGCTGGACGGTCTGGACGAGGCCGCGGCCGCGGGGCTCAAGGAGTGGCGGGCGCTGGTCACCGCGCGAGCTTGGGAAGCGGCGGTGGCGACTCGGCCCGGTGTGCTGCGGGCGCCGCTGCGGCCGCTGGTGTTGGCCGACCACGCCCAGCTCCAGGCGCTCTGGGCGGCGGCGGTGCCGGCGCTGGCGCCCGCCGGGGAGATGGCGATCGAGCTCGAGGTCGGGCGGGACGGCCTGGAGGCGCGGCTCGACGGCGCCGGGGGCTGGCGGCCGGGCAATCCGCTCGACGATCCTGACCTGATCGCTGCGCTCGAGCTGCTCCAGCAGCTCGGGACCCGGGCGCTCCCCGCCGACGACCACGGCACGCTCGGACCGGCGGCCGCCCATCAGGCGGCGCTGCTGCGTGAACGCGCGGCGGCAGTAGGGGAACGGCTCACCGGGGTCCTCTCCGAGGCCGCGCGGGCGCGCCTGGCCGAGCTGGAGGCGGCGGCGCGGTCCGGGACGCCGGCGCTCGTGCGCGTGCAAGTGGCGGTGGCCGCGGGCGGCGACCCGGCGTTGGCCGACCGCCTGCTGGCGCTGCCCTGGGAGCTGCTGCGCGTGGGCGGCCGCTTCCCGGTCGAGGAGCACACGGTCGACCTGGTGCGGGAGGCGGTGGTGCCCGGGGCGGCCCCCCTGGCCGAGCCCGACGCGGAGCTGAGCGTGGTCGCCACGGTGGCGGCGCCGGTGGACCAGGTGCCGGTCGATCACGAGGAGGAGATGTACCGCCTCTGGCGCGCCCTCGGGGCCCGGCACGAGGGGCGCCTGCGGGTCGCCGATCTGGGCACCCTCGAGGACCTCGCGGCGGCGGTGGAAAAGCACCGGCCGCCGGTAGTGCATTTCACCGGCCACGGCGAGCCCGGCGCGTTGGTGTTCGAGGACGGGGCCGCGCGCAGCGTCGGGGTCGCGGTGGGGGAGCTGGTGAAGCGGCTGCGGACCGGGGACCGGCCGCTGCCGCGGCTGATCTACCTCTCGGCCTGCCACGGCACCACGGCCGGCGGGACGGCGGCGCCGCGGGCGGGCGCCCGGCAGGCCGAGCGCATGGTCGATGTCGCGGCGGTGGCCACCCGGCCGTCGACCGCCGCCTCGTTGCACCGGGGCGGCTTCGGCCAGGTGGTGGGCTACTTCGGCCCGGTCGGCGACTTCCAGGCCACCCGCGTCGCCGCGGCGTTCTACGGCGGGTTGGCCCAGGGGCGGAAGGCCCGCAGCGCCCTGCGCGCCGCCCGCGAGCTGGCGGCGAGACCGCTCCCGCTCGGCGACGGGTGGGGGGTCTATCCGCTCGGCTGGGCGCAGCTCGCCCTCTACCACCGCGGCGCGGACGTCGCGACTGCCCTGGCGGCGGCGGAGACGGCGCCGGTTCTCGAGGCGCCTCCCGAGCGGGAGTTTGAGCGGCTCGACCGGACGGGTGAAAGCCAGCGGGTCGAGCGCCGCCACGACGTGCCGATCGTCGGCGTGCAGCAGCTCCGGCACGGCTTCATCGGGCGCCGGTCGCCGCGCGCCGCAGCGGTCCGCCGGTGGCGCGAGGGCCAGCGGGTGCTGGTGGTCCAGGGGCTGGGCGGGCTGGGCAAGACCGCCCTCTGCGGCGAGCTGCTCCGCCTGCTGCCTTCGTCCGGGACCGTGCTCGCCCTCGACGGCCGCCACGCCGGCGCCCAGCCGGACCCGCTCGCGGGCCTCTGGAAGGAGGTCCAGGCCGCCCGCCCCGGCGATGCCAAGTGGTCGGGCAAGCTCGCCGAGCTGCAGAAGGACGGCCTGACGCCCGAAGCGCTGGTCCGGGCGGTCGGCGAGCTGTGCCGGTTCGGGGGCGGCCTGGTCGTCTACCTCGACGACGCCGAGAGCCTCCAGGAGGCGCCGGGCGAGGAGGGCGAGCTGGGCCGCTGGCGGGATGAGCGGCTGCGCGCCTGGTGGGACCTCATGCTGGCGATGGCGGCAGACCACGGGCAGCTCGGGGTGCTGGTGTCGTCGCGCTACCGGCCCGAGGGGACGCCCGAGCGCGCGGTCCTCCCTCTCGAGCCGATGAGTCGGTGGGAGACGGTGCGCCTGATGGCCTGGATGCCGACCCTTCGGCGCCTGCCCCACGCCGACCGGCAGTGGCTCGCCGAGCAGCTCGCGGGCCATCCGCGCACTGTCGAGTGGCTCGAGGTGCTGGCGGCCGAGGCCGAGCGGCGCCTGGCGCCTCCGGGCGGGCGCTTCACCGGCGACTGGCGGACCCGGGTGCTCGAGCCGATCCTCGCGGAGGCGGGGGAGAAGGTCGACGCCGACCTGCTGCTCGAGCAGGTGTGGGGGGCGCTCGACGCGACCGCCCAGGAGCACCTGGGCCGGGCGTCGGTGCTCAACGCGCCGGTCCCCTGGGAGGCGATCCTCCACCTCGAGCCGGAGGGGGGCGCCGGGAGCGGGCGGCGGCTGATCGGCGCGGGCCTCCTGAGCCCGTTTCAGAGCGCCGAGGCCGAGCCCTGGTGGGCGCCGCACCGGCTGGTCAGCGAGATGGCGGCCCGCCGGTGGTCCGGTGATCGCGTCGCGGCCCACCGGCGGATCGGGGGATGGTTTGCAGAGCGTTTCGGGGCGCGGGGCGGAAGCCTCGACGCCCAGCGGGCGGTCGAGCACCTGTGCATTGGGATGGACCCTGACCGAGCCTGGCCGGCCGCTCAGGCCCTGGCGATCTCGCTCCGGGGAGCCGGTCGCTACCGCGAGGCCTTCGGCTGGGTCGAGCGGGTGCTTGAGGCCGGACCGTCGGGTCCGCGGCGCGGCCTGGCCCTGCTTCTTCGGACGCAGCTCCTTGTTGCAGCAGGGATCCTGCCTGCTGAAGGGGAGGCTGATCTGCTGGAGGCGCTCGAGTTGGTCGAGCCCGCCAACCGGGGCCATGTGCTGCACGAGCTCGGAGCCTACTGCCGGGCGAGAGGGCGCCTGGGCGATGCCGCGCGCTTTCTGCGGCGGGCAGTCGAGGCGAAGGTCGCGGAGCATGGTGAGCGGAGCTCCGATGCGGCCACGTCGTTGTACGCGCTGGCCCTGGTACTCCACGCCCAGGGCGATCTCGCCGGCGCACGCCGACACCTGGAGCAGGTGTTGGAGGTCAAGGCCGCCGTGTACGGCAACGAAGAACACCCGGAAGTGGCGCCGGCGCTGCATGCGCTGGCGGGAGTGCTCCAGGCCCAGGGCGACCTGGCCGGCGCACGCCAGCGCCTGGAGCGCTCTCTGGAGATCAAAGCCGCCGCCTATGGCACCGAGCAGCACCCGGGGGTGGCGGCGTCGCTCCACTCGCTGGCCGCAGTACTCCAGGGCCAGGGCGACCTGGCCGGGGCACGCCGGCACGTGGAACACTCTCTGGAGATTCTAGCTGCCGTCCACGGCACCGAGGTGCACCCGGAGGTCGCCAACTCGCTGCAGCTGCTGGCCGAAGTACTCCAGGACCAGGGCGATCTCGTGGGCGCACGCCGGCATCTGGAACGGTCGCTGGAGATCCGAGCCGCCGTCTACGGTACCGAGGAGCACCCGGATGTAGCGATGTCGCTGAACTCGCTGGCCGGAATGCTCCGGGCCCAGGGCGATCTGGCCGGCGCTCGTCAGCACCTGGAGCGCTCGTTGGAGATCTGCGCCGCAGTCTACGGCACCCGGGAACACTACTTGACGGCCGTTGCCGAGGGGAATCTAGGCATGCTGCTTGTCGAGCTGGGGGAAGCCGAACGGGGCAAAGAGTTCCTTCTCCATGCACTCGACGTCTATCGAGCCCAACTCGGCCCCGATCATCCGAAAACCAGCAGGCTGGCCGAGATCTTGGGCGGGGGCCGGGACGGCGGGTAGGTTGCTTGGGCTCGGGGGATTGAATGCCTTCTCGCGACCCATCGATCGCAGGTGCTCAAAGAGCGCCGTCCTCGTTCTACAACCAGCTCACATCCAGGCGGCGATCCGCGCCCCCACAGCGAGCGCCACCTCGGCGGCGCGGTGCTGCTCGAGATGCGCGTAGCGCTTGACCATCGCCAGCGTCTTGTGCCCCATCAGGTGCGCCAGCTCTCCAAGGGACGCGCCTGCGGACAGTGCGTAACTGGCGAAAGTGTGCCGCAGATCGTGGAACCTGAAGTCCTCCAGCTCTGCCCGCGCCACCGCGCACCGCCATGCACGCTCCGGGAAGACGGCTCGGCCGTTCTGCCCTGCGAAGAGCTGGTCGGAGCCGAGGCGGCGGGGTAGCGTCCGCAGCGCCGCGACCGCCGCCGGCGGCAGGGTCAGGCCGCGGCGCTCACCGTTCTTGGAGTGCTCCACGATCGCCCGGCCGGCGGCCAGGTCGAGATCACGCCAGCGGAGGGCGAGAAGCTCCCCTTGGCGGGCGCCGGTGGTCACCGCCAGAACGACCAGCGTGTGGAGCCGAGGGTCGTCTGCCGCGCGCGCCTCCTCGAGGAGCCGCGTCCGCTCGTCGTCGTCCAGATAGCGCACTCGGCCGCGGGGCTCGGCGTCGGCTCCGGTGAACACACCGCGGAAGGGGCTGCGCGACGTCCACTCCTCGGCCACCGCGACGGCGTTCCAGGAGTGGCGCAGCGTCGCCAGGTATCGCCGGCGGGTGGCGGGGGAGGCCGGCCGGCCGCTCGGCGTCTCGCCGGCGGCCAGGGCGCGCAGGCATTCGCGAAGGAGCGGGCGCCGCACCTCGATCAGCTTCCGCTGGCCGATCCGCGCGACCCACCACTGGAGGTGGTTCTCCCGCTGCCGCGCGCCCGCGAGCCTAGCGAGGTGATCCCGGCGGTAGATCGCGACCAGGTCCTCGACGGTCGAGCGCTCCTCCTCGCGGGTCAGGACCCGCTCGCCGTCTCGGATCTCGGTCTCGACCTTCGCCGCCCATCTCACGGCGTCGGTCTTGCGGTCGAAGGTCTTCGTCCGCAGCCGGTGCCCGGCGACGCGCACCATGGCGCGCCAGCGGGTGGGACCGTTGCTCCGTTGTCTGGCCTGGATCGTCGGCATCAGCCCTCTCCTCGGGTTCGTACGCTCGGTACGGCGGCTGTGCCAATTGTGCCAAACTTGTGCCACGGAGGGCAAGATGGCGCCGGATCGAGTGCCGGAAGATCCTCGAAACTGCCTGTCTTTATTGGTGCCGGAGGCGGGAGTCGAACCCGCACGACCTTGCGGTCGGGGGATTTTGAGTCCCCTGCGTCTGCCATTTCGCCACTCCGGCCGGGGGCGGCCAGGGCGGGCATCCTACCAGCAGCGCCGCACTCCCGCCTCGGCGGCGTTGCGCGGAAGCCGTTGCCGACTCGTTGACAGAACCACCTTCGTGGTGTATACTCCACTCCTCAAGTGCAGGCCCCACAAGGACTTAGCCGAGTCCTGGACGGGCCTGCCGAATCCACAGGCGGGGAGCGCCTCCAGACATCGCAGGTCGGTCGTCGGTGCCGGGAGGGACCGCCTCGTCAGGTTCACGCCAAAAACCGGGCACGCCAGAACCGGGCACGCCAGACCAGGGAGCGTAGCGAACGTGCAATTCAAGCCGGGTCAGAAGGTGGTCTACCCCAACCACGGGGTCGGGGTGGTCGAGAAGATCGAGGACAGCCAGATCGACGGCACGGAGCAGACCTTCTACTTCCTGCGCCTGCTGTCGAACAACTCGAAGGTGATGGTGCCGTCGGAGAACCTCGAGCTGGTGGGCCTGCGCCCGCTGTGCGACGAGGAGGAGATCGACCAGCTCGTGGCGATCCTCGAGGACGGCAACATCGACACCTACAAGGACTGGAAGGGGCGCTACAAGCAGAACCTCGACAAGATGAAGACCGGGCGGCTGACCGAGGTCGCCGAGGTGCTCAAGAACCTGCGCCTGGTCAGCCAGCGCAAGAGCCTGTCGTTCCGCGAGAAGAAGATGTACGAGCGGGCGAAGTACTTCATCGTCAGCGAGCTGGCGCACGTCAAGGACATCACCGAGCGCCGCGCCGAGGAGACGGTCGAGGACGCGCTGACCTCGAGCCTGGAGAAGCGGGCGCGCGCCAAGAAGGCGAGCTGAGGCGGGCCGACCGCAACGCCGCGCCGATCCCGATGCACCAGCACCCGGTCCGCGTCCGCGGGGCGCAGTGCGCCGTCGCGGTCCTCCTCGCCGTCGCCCTCGTGGTGGCGCCGCGCCCGGCCGACGCCCAGGCGGCCGCCGGGCGCGACGCGTTCACCGCCGAGGCCGAGGTGCAGCGCGTGCTGCTCGAGCAGGACGTCGACGACTACCGCGCCGCCCGCCGGGCCGAGGATCGCGCGCGCGCGGCTCTCGAGGAGGCGCTCGCCGGCTACGACCAGGCGATCCGCCCGCGCCGGCTCGCGCTCGTCGACGTCGAGGCCGCGGGCGACGCCGTCGCCACGGCGCGGGCGCGGCTCGGCGTCGCCGCCGCCGAGAGCGCCCGGCTGAGCGCCGCGATCCACGACCGGCTGCGGGCCCTGGCGGTGCTCGACGGGCGTGCTCCGGCCGAGGCCGCGGCGGTGCCGCCGGGTGGGCTCGATCTCACCGGCCGCTGGCGGGTGGCGGTCGCGCCGCAGGGGCTGCTCGGCACGTTCCATCTGGACCAGGACGGCGCCGTGGTCACCGGCACCTACACCCTGACCGACGGCAGCGGCGGCTCGCTGCGCGGCTCGATCTCGGGCGACCAGCTCCGGCTCGAGCGGATCGACCGCACCAGCGGCTTCGACTCCATCTACTATGCGACGGTCGACGCGGCCGCGGAGCGGATCGACGGCACCTGGGCGCCGACCATCCTGTCGTCCGGCGGCCCCGGGGGCGGCACCTGGAGCGCCGTGCCGGCCGGCTCGGCGGCGGCGGAGGATCTGGAGCCGGCGTCGCCCGGGGCGGGCGATGTGGAGGAGGAGGATCTCGGCGACGAGACCGTCCTCGACGCGGAAGATCTCGACGAAGACGGTATCGAAGACGGGGCGCTCGAGGACGATACGCCCCCCGACGAGGAGATCCCTTGAGCACGATCCGGGACCATGCGCTCTCCGGCCTCGCCGGCCTCCTGGTGGGCTTCGTGGCCGCCTACTTCCTGTTCGAGTCGGTGGCGAGCCAGCAGCCGCCGCGGCGCGCCTTCCACGGCGACGGCGGCGACGCCGTGGCCGCGCCGCCGCCGCCGCCCCCTGACGGCGGCGGCGGCATGACGGCGCCGGACGCCGGCGGCGCGCCGCGGGCGCCGTTCATGGAGAAGGTCAACGAGATCCAGCAGCGGATCACGGCCGCCCCCGACGACCCCTCGCCTCGCCTGGAGCTGGCCAACCTCTACTTCGACGCCGGCCTCTGGCCCCAGGCCGAGACCGCCTACGGCGGCTATCTCGAGCTGCGCCCCGACGACCCGGACGCCCTCTCGGACCTCGGCGTCAGCCTCTACCAGCAGGAGAGCTTCGACGAGGCGCTGGCCATCTTCCGGCGCGTCCGCGAGCTGGCACCAGACCACTGGGAGTCGCGCTTCAACGAGGCGGTGGTGCTCGCCTTCGGCCTGCGCCGCTTCGACGAGGCCGAGGCGCTGGTCGAGGAGCTGCGCCGCCTGCAGCCCGACAACCCCAACGTCGAGCGCCTCGCCGCCGGCATCGAGGAGAGCAAGAGCGCGGCGTGAGCACCTCGGGGGATCTCGCGGACGTAGCCGTTCCGCTGCCGCTCCCCGCCCCGCTCTGCTACCGCGTCCCCGAACACTCGGCCGGGCTCGCCCGGCCCGGGGTCCGCGCCCGCGTCCGGGTCGGCACGCGGCGGCTGGTCGGGATGGTGGTGCGCGTCCACCGTGAGCCGCCCGAGGGGGTGCAGCTCCGCGACCTCGACGGCATCCTCGACCGCGAGCCGGTGCTGCCCGACGACCTCCTCGAGCTGGCCCGCTTCACCGCCGACTACTACCTGGCGCCGCTCGGCGAGGTGGTCCAGGCGATGCTCCCCGCGGCGCTGCCGCCGTGGGGGGATCGGCGGGTGCGCCTGACCGACGCCGGGGCGATGGCGCCACCGCGCGACGCCGCCGAGGCCGCGGTGGTCGGCGCCCTCTCCGAGGGCGGCCGGATGTCGGTGTCGGATCTCCAGGCGGCGACCGGACTCGCCGGCCTCGGCGGGACGATCGACCGCCTGCGCGAGGGCGGCCGGCTGGTGGTCGAGGAGGGGCGCGCCCCCGGCGGTGCGCGCTACCTCGCCGCGGTCGAGCTGCCGGCGGGGGACCGCGCGGCGCAGCTCGCCGCCTGCGGGCGCTCGCCGCCAGGGGCGCGCGGTGGTCGAGCACCTGGCGGCGCTCGGCCGGCCGGCGACGGTGGCGGAGCTGACCGCCGCGATCGGCTGCAGCCAGGCGGTGGTGCGCCGGCTGGTCCAGCTCGGAGTCCTGCGCAGCTTCACCCAGGTCGAGCGGCTCGACCTCGGCCGGCACCTGGTGCCGCGGCACCGAGGCGCCGCCGATCGTCCTTCGCGCCGACCAGGCGGCCGCGGCCGAGGCGCTGGTGGCGGCGGTCGAAGCGGAGCGCTACGCCGGCTTCCTCCTCGCCGGGGTCACCGGGTCGGGCAAGACCGAGGTCTACCTGCGCGCCGCCGACGCCGCGCTCGCGGCGGGGCGGGCGGCGCTCCTCCTGGTGCCCGAGATCGCGCTGGTGCCGGCGCTGGCGCGGGCGGTCGAGCAGCGGTTCGGCGCGCGGGCTGGCGATCCTCCACTCGGCGCTCGGCGAGCAGCGAGCGCCACCAGGAGTGGGAGCGGCTGCGGCGCGGCGAGGCGCGGGTGGTGGTCGGGCCGCGCTCGGCGCTCTTCGCGCCGGTCGAGCGGCTCGGCCTGGTCGTGGTCGACGAGGAGCAGGACCCGGCCTACAAGCAGGACGACGCGCTGCCGCGCTACCACGGCCGCGACCTCGCCCTGGTGCGCGCGCGCCGCGCCGGCGCGGTGGCGGTGCTGGTCTCGGCGACCCCGAGCCTCGAGAGCCGGTGGAACGCCGAGCGCGGCAAGCTCGCCCGCCTCGAGCTGGCCGGCCGGGTCGGCGCCGGCACGCTCCCCGAGGGGATCCTGGTCGACCTGCGCGAGGAGGGGGTGCCGCGGCGGCCGGGCGAGGTGCGCTTCTCGGAGCGCCTGCAGGCCGAGATCGACGCGGTCGCTCGCCGCCGGCGAGCAGGTGATCCTGCTGCGCAACCGCCGCGGCTACGCGCCGATGCTCCTCTGCCGCGCCTGCGGCGAGGACTTCCGCTGCGAGCAGTGCGGCCTGCCGCGCACGCTCCACCGGCGCGAGCGGCGTGCTGCTCTGCCACTACTGCGGCTCGACGCGTCGCCGCTCCGGCCCGCTGCCCGGCGTGCGGCGACGAGGCGCTCGAGCCGATCGGCGCCGGCACCGAGCGGGTGGAGGAGGAGCTGCGCGGCGCTCTTCCCGGGCGTCGGCGATCGACGTGCTCGACCGCGACGCGGTGCGCCGCGCCGGGCGGCGCCGCGGCGGTGCTCGAGCGCTTCGGCCGCGGCGAGCTGCGCGCCCTGGTCGGCACCCAGATGGTCTCGAAGGGACACCACTTCCCCGAGCGTCGGCCTGACCGCGGTGCTCTCCGCCGACACCTACCTCGGTTTCCCCGACTTCCGCGCCGTCGAGCGCACCTACAACCTGCTGACCCAGCTCGCCGGCCGCGCCGGCCGCGGCGAGCGCCCGGGGCGGGTCGTGATCCAGACCTACCATCCGGACCACTACGCGATCCGCGCCGCGCTCGCGCAGCGACGACGCCGCCTTCGCCGCCGAGGAGCTGCGCTTCCGCCGCGTCTTCCACTACCCGCCGTACACCCGCATGGTCCAGCTCCTGGTCGAGGACCGCGACCGGTCGAGGCGCGAAGCGGCGATGCTCGACGCTCGCCGCGGTCCTGCGCCGCCACCCGCTCGCCGCCGGCGTGCGCTTCGCCGGCCCGGCGCCGGCGCCGCTCGAGCGGCTGCGCGGCCGACTGGCGCTTCCAGCTCCTGCTGCGCGCCCCCGAGCGGCCGGCGACCTGCGCCGCGCTGCTCCGCGACGCGCTCGCCGAGCAACGCCGGCCTGCGACCTCACGGTCGACGTCGATCCCCAGCACCTGCTCTAAGTGGACGCGTTGACCGCTCCTGCACCGCTTTGCTACCGTGCCGCGCCCATGGCCGTCGCCGACGCCTCCTTCGACGAGCCGCTCGACGAGCTGCGCCGCCAGCATCGAAGAGCTCGAGGGCTATCCCGAGCCGGAGCGGCCAGCGACGCGAGCTCGAGCGGCTGCGCAGCCGCGCTCGCAGCAGAGACCGCCGAGATCTTCGCCAGCCTCGACCGCTGGCAGAAGACGCTGGTCGCGCGCCACCCCGACCGGCCCTACACGCTCGACTACGTCGCAGCACCTGATGACGGACTGGGTCGAGCTGCACGGCGACCGCGCCTTCGGCGACGACCCGGCGATCGTCGCCGGCTTCGCGCACCTTCCGCGGCCGCACGGTGGCGGTGATCGGCCACCAGAAGGGGCGCGACACCAAGGAGCGGATCCGCCGCAACTTCGGCCAGCCGCGGCCCGAGGGCTACCGCAAGGCGCTGCGCGTGATGCAGCTCGCCGAGCGGTTCGGGCTGCCGATCCTCACCTTCATCGACACCGCCGGCGCCTATCCCGGGCATCGACGCCGAGGAGCGCGGCCAGGCCGAGGCGATCGCCCGCAACCTGATCGAGATGGCCGTCGCTCGCGGTGCCGATCGTCGTCACCGTCACCGGCGAGGGCGGGAGCGGCGGCGCGCTGGCGCTCGGCGTCGGCGACCGCGTCTTCATGCTCGAGTACGCCATCTACTCGGTGATCTCGCCGGAGGGCTGCGCGGCGATCCTCTGGAAGGACCAGGACCGCAAGGCCGACGCCGCCGAGGCGATGAAGCTCACCGCGCCCGACCTGCTCGAGCTCGGGCGTGGTCGACGGGTCATCCCCGAGCCGCCGGGCGGCGCCCACACCGATCCCGGCCGACGACCTGCCGGCGGGTGGGCGACGCCGTCGAGACGGCGCTCGACGAGCTCGAGACGCCTGCCGGCCGACGAGCTGCTCGAGCCAGCGCTACGCGACGCTTCCGGCGCCTCGGCGCCTTCCGCGAGGAGTGACGGCTGCCGACCGCTGGCGGTCCCGCGCCGAGCTCCGCCGGGCTCGCAGCGGCGCGAGCCGATGCCGCCGGCTGCGGCCGCCGCCGCTCGATGGCGGCGTCCGGGCTGCCCGGCTGGCTCGCCGCCGCTGCTGGCCCGGCGCGGCGTCGCCGACCGCGCCGAGCGCCGACCGCTTCCTCCGACCCGCCGCCGACCAGCTCCACGATCCCTATCTCGCTGGCCGGCATGGCGCGAGGCGGTCGAGCGCCTGCTGGCCGCGGCGCGCGAGCGCGGCGAGCGGGTCGCGATCGTCGGGCGACTACGACGTCGACGGCGTCACCGCGACGGCGCTGCTGCTCGCCGTGTTCCGCGCCTGCGGCCTCGACGCCGAGGCGCGATCCTGCCGCACCGCCTGCGCGAGGGCTACGGCTTCCAGCCGGTCCACGTCGAGCGCGCCGGCGCGGCTCGGCTGCGCGCTGATCGTCACCGTCGACTGCGGCGCACCTCGTCGGCGGCGGTCGAGGCGGCGCGCGGCGCGCGGCATCGACGTCATCGATCACCGACCACCACCTGCCGGCGAGCGCGCTGCCGGCGGGCGCGATCCTGATCAACCCGCGGCAGGCCGGGCTGCACCTATCCGTTCCCCGACCTCGCCGGCGTCGGCCTGGCGCTCAAGCTGGCGCTGCGCCCTCGCCGGGCGCTGCGGGCGCACGGCTCGCCGCTCGCAGCCGCTGCTGCGGATCGCCTGCCTCGGGACCATCGCCGACCTCGTGCCGCTGACCGGCGAGAACCGGGTGATCGCCGCGCTCGGCCTCGCGGCGCTCGCCGCAGCACCCGCTCGCCGGGGCTGCGCGCGCTGTTCCGCCACGCCGGCGTGACGCCGCCGTTCGACGCCGCCGACGTCGGCTTCCGGCTCGGCCCGCGGCTCAACGCCGCCGGCCGGCTCGACGACGCCGAGCGCGCGCTCGAGCTGCTGCTCAGCCGCGACGACGGCCGCCGCCGGCCGAGCTCGCCGCCGAGCTCGACGGCTGGAACCGCGAGCGCCAGGCGGAGGAGAGCGCGGGTGGTCGAGGAGGCGCGGCGCGATGCTCGCCGGCGCGCTCGCCGCTGCCGCCGATCGCTGGTCGCCTGGAGCGACGGGGTGGCACCAGGGCGTGGTCGGGATCGCCGCCGGCCGGCATCGCCAAGGAGCTGCAACCGGCCGGCTGCTGCTCCTGGCCTCGGACGGCGAGATCGCCACCGGCTCGGGGCGCAGCATCCCCGGCGATCGCGCTGCACGGCTTCCTGACCCGCTGGCGAGAGCCGACTCGAGCGCTTCGGCGGCCACGCCCAGGCGATCGGGCTGACCGTCGCCCGGGAGCGGCTGGAGGAGCTGCGCGCAGAGCTGGGAGGAGGCGGCCGGCGGCGTGGCCGGCCGAGCTCCTCGCGCGCCGCTACGAGTACGAGCTCGAGCTGCGGCCCGGCCGCGCGTCGACCGGCGCCTGCTGGCCGAGCTCGCCCGCCTCGAGCCGTTCGGCCAGGGCAACCCGCAGCCGCTGGTGCGCATCGGCGCCGCTGCGCCTCGAGGGCCCGCCGCGGCGCGTTCGGCCACGGCCATCTCTCGGCGCGGCGCGCGCGGCGACGACGGCGGCCGGCTCGACGCTGGTCGGCTGGCGCTGGGGCGAGCGCGAGGGCGACCTCGCCGGCCGCTTCGAGGTGCTCGGCTACCTCGAGCACGACCGCTACCGCGGCGGCCCGGTGCTGCGCCTGGTCGACGCCCGCCATGCGTGACCTCCGCGCACTCGAGGCGGCGAGCCGGGCGCTCACGTCCGGCCGGCCACGTCCGGCCGAAGGCCGCCACGTCCGGCCGAAGGCCGGCCCGTAAGATAATAGGCCGATGGCCGGACGCCCGCGTAGACCCCCCGTCGCTCTGCTGCGCCGCGTCCTGCTCGCGCTCCTCGCGCTCGGCGTGGTCGCGATCGTGCTCGCCTTCATCGTGCGCCGTGAGCCGCCGGTTCCCGCGCCGCGTCCGTCCGAGGGCCCGGCCCCCGAGGAGGAGCTGACCCTCCTCGGCGAGGGCTTCGAGTTCACCCAGAGCGAGGAAGACCAGCGATCTGGTG
>CAVSQV010000009.1:0-5892 GCA_963730155.1 uncultured Acidobacteriota bacterium | reverse complement strand
CGTCGGCAACGCTGCGCTCGCCAAGCGCTACGAGCAACTGCTCACCGCCAGCCGCGGGCTGGCGCTGATCGCCATCGACCTGCCGCTGCTCCGCTTGGCCGCGGAGGTGCGCGCCGAGCACCGGCTCCGCACGCCCGACGCCCTGCAGCTCGCTGCGGCGCTCGCCGCCGGCTGCACCGCGTTTCTCGCCAACGATCGACGAATCCCTTCGCTGCCCAGCCTGCGTGTGCTGCAACTCACGGACTACCGGCAGCCCTGAGGAGGCGCGCGACCCAGCGCGTTGAGCGAGCTGCTACCCTCAATGATGGAACCAGCATGGCGCGGTCTGCGAGAGTGTTCATCAGCTACGCCCACGAGCCGGGCAATGCCGCGCACGGCGAGCGCGTGCTCGCGCTGGCGAACCGCCTGCGCGTGGACGGCCTAGAGTCCCGACTCGACCAATACGAGTTCGCCCCCGCCCGGGGCTGGAAGCTCTGGATGGAGGACGAGATCGAGGCCGCCGAGTTCGTCTTGATCGTGGCGACCGAGACCTACGAGCGTCGACGCCGCGGTCGGGAGGAGCCGGGCACAGGGCTGGGCGTGCGTTGGGAGGGCTCAATCATCAGCCAGGCGCTCTATGAGGCCGCCCTCCACAACACCAAGTTCATCGCCGTCGTCTTCGGCGCAGCGGACGCAGTCCACATCCCGTTCTACCTGCGCGACTTCACCTGGTACGACGTCGCCGTCGAGGAGGGCTACGACCGGCTCCATCGCCGGCTGACCAATCAGCCCCACGTGGAACTGCCGCCGGTTGGCCCTGTACGAGAGTGGCCTCTGCGGAGCCGCGCCGCCTCGGGCGAAACGATGACAGGCGCGAAGCGCCTCGCCTCACTCCGCCTTGAGTGGGACCAAGACCCACCGGACTCTGGCATGTCCTCGCCCGATGTCTTCATTAGCTACAACCGCGCCGACCTCGCCTGGGCCGAGTGGATTGCCTGGACCCTCGAGGAGGCAGGGTACTCGGTTGTGGTGCAGGCGTGGGACTTTCGGCCTGGGGAAAACCTCGTGCGCGCCATGGACAAGGCGGCTCGGGCACGCCACACGATGGCGGTGCTCTCGCCGAGCTATCTCGCGGCAGAGTACACGCAGCCCGAATGGGCGGCGGCCTTCGCCCGTGACCCACAAGGAAGGACACGGACGCTTATCCCGATTCGGGTGCAGGAGTGCCAGCCGGACGGGCTCCTGGGCCAAATCATCTACGCCGACGTAGTCGGCCTCGACGAGAAGGCGGCGCGCGCCACGTTGCTCTCAGCGTTCGCGGGGTGCGGCAAGCCACCTACCCAGCCGGCTTTTCCGGGGCAGGCAGCGCCCGCCCATGCTTCACGGCCGAAACCGAAGTTCCCTGCAATCGCCAACCTGCCGGTGACCGGCGGCACCTTCGTCGCCCGTGAGGAGGAGCTCGCTCGCCTTGATACCGCCTGGGCGGGCGGGACCAACGTCATCAGCTTCGTAGCAATGGGCGGGGCCGGGAAGTCGGCGCTGGTCAACCGCTGGCTCGACGGGTTGCCGCGTGACGGCTGGCGCGGGGCGGAGCGGGTCCTCGGGTGGTCGTTCTACAGCCAGGGGACCGACGCGGCCGGGGCCTCCAGCGAGGCGTTCACCGCGTATGCCCTCGACTGGCTGGGCTACAAGGGCGAGCCGATCACCTCGCCGTGGAAGAAAGGGAAGGTGCTGGCCGGGCTCATCCGCGAGGCGCGGACCCTCCTGGTGCTCGACGGGCTCGAGCCGCTCCAGCACCCGCCGGGCGCCCAGACCGGGCGGATCAAGGACCCAGCGGTGCAGACTCTGGTGCGAGAGCTGGCGGCGGAGAACCCGGGGCTCTGCGTCATCACGAGCCGCCTACCCGTGGCCGATGTCGCCGGGCGGGCGGAGGTGGAGGCCGTGGACTTGGAGAAGCTGCCGGCCGCAGCCGGAGCGGAGCTCCTGCGACAGCTCGAAGTGAAGGGCTCAGAAGCGGAGCTCCGGACAGCATCTAAGGGCCTTCGCGGTCACGCTCTGGCCCTGACCCTCCTCGGTATTTACCTGCGCGAGGTCTGCGGCGGCGACATCCGCCGGTGGCAAGAAGTCGCGGTGCTCGACGAGGGCGTCGAGGGCGGGGAAGACGCCCGCCGCGTGATGGAAGTCTACGAAAGCTGGCTGGGGCCGGGCCCGGAGGTCCAGGTGCTCCTTCTCCTGAGCCTTTTCGACCGGCCCGCCGAGGCGGCGGCGCTCGCGGCGCTGCGGGCGGCGCCGGAGATCCCGGGGCTGACGGTGGGGATCGGCGCGGGGGAGGAGAAGGCGTGGAACTTCGCCCTGGCGCGCTTGCGCCAGGCGCGGCTGCTGGCGCCGGCCGGGGGCGGTGACACCCGCGACGCGGGCGCCCTCGACACCCATCCTCTCGTGCGCGAGCATTTCGGAGAACGGCTACGGCAGACCGCTCCGGAGGCCTGGCGGGCGGGGAACGAGCGGCTTTTCGATCATTACCAGCAGGCCGCGCCCGAGTACCCCGAGACCCTGGAGGCGATGCTGCCCCTCTACGCTGCGGTGGTCCACGGCTGCCGGGCGGGGCAGGAGCGGAAGGCGTTCGACCAGGTGTACAGGCGGCGGATCATGCGCGGGAACGAGTTCTTCAGCACGACCAAGCTCGGGGCCTTCGGCGCCGAGCTGACAGCCCTGGCCGCCTTCTTCGATCGTCCGTGGGACCGGCCCTCCACGCGTCTCACTACAGCGGCCCGGGCATGGCTCCTGAACGAGGTTGGCTCGGCCCTCCGCGCCCTAGGGCGACTGCCGGAGGCGGTCCAGCCGATCCGGGCAGGGTTGGAGGCCCGCATCGCCGAGGAGAGTTGGGACGACGCCGCCATCTCCGCCGGCAACCTCAGCGAGCTGACCCTGGCGCTGGGTGAGGTGGCCGGCGCCGTGGTGGCAGGCGAGGAGAGCGTCGATCTGGCCGACCGCAGCGGCGATGTCTCCCAGCGGATAATCAACCGGACATCATTGGCCGATGCCCTCCACCAGGCAGGCCGATGGGAGGAGAGCGCGGCGGCCTTCCGCGCGGCCGAGGGGATGCAGGCGGAGAGGCAGCCGAAGTATCCGCGACTCTACTCGCTCTCGGGCTATCGATACTGCGACTTGCTGCTAGCCCGGGCGGAGCCGGAGGACGGGTCGGGGCTGGTGAGGGCCGGCGTGCGGTACCGGGAGGCGTGCGAGGAGGTGCGGGACCGTGCCACCTACTCGATCGCCATCGCGCGGCGGAACAAGTGGCTTCTGGATATCGCCCTCGACCACCTCTCCCTCGGCCGCGCCCACCTGGGCCTAGCGCTGACCGCGCCCGCCGCGTCGCAAGACCTCCGCCTGGCCGCGGAGCACCTCGACCGGGCTGTCGACGGCTTGCGGCAGGCCGGCGAGGAAGACGCCCTCCCCCGCGGCCTCCTCGCCCGCGCCGCCCTCCACCGCCTGACCTCCGACTTCCCCGCCGCCGCGGCTGACCTCCGCGAGTCCCAGGAGGCCGCCGAGCGCGGCTCCATGTGCCTCTTCGAGGCCGATGCCCACCTGGAGTGGACCCGTCTCCACCTCGGTACTGGCGACCCCGCCGCCGCCCACTCTCACCTCGACCGGAGCCGCGATCTCGTCCACGCCTGCGGCTACCGACGCCGCGAACGCGAGGTCGCCTGGCTCGAACACCGTTTGAGCGCAGCTCAGCGCGATCGAGGAGAGCCGCTATGAAGAGCTCCCGCTCCTCCCTGCGGACGTAGCGCTCGAACTTGGGACGGGCGAGGACGTCATCGAGCTCGCGGAGGGCCTCCGAGGAAGCGAGGAGCGTTTCGTTTGCAAACAGGAACGCTCTACCGGGCGTGGAGTCGAGAAAGAGCAGAGCGCTGACGACTACGTTGGTGTCGAAGACGTAGCGGCCGCTACCCATCCTCGAGCAGCTCGTCCAGCTTCGCTTGCGTGAGTCCCCGCTCGCGAGCCCGCCTCGCGATCTCGTTCATGATGGTCTCGAGGTCGGTTCCCGGACGGGTCGCCTCGCGGATGCGAAGGCTGAGCAGCAAGTCGAGCTTCCGCCGCTGCTCCTCGGATGCGGAGGAATACGCCCGCGCGGCCTCCGGCTCCACCCGGATCTCGATGGTTTCCCTTGCCATGCCTTGATGGTACCGCAGCCGGCAGTGGCTCACGCGCCCGCCTGCTAGAGTGCCGTCGTCCATTCGCTGCAATTCGCGAGGAGGTGCGATGAGGGCTTCGCTTCGCTGCGGGTTCGGGCTGTTGCTTCTCCTAGCCTTCGCCGGGTGCGCTACTACGGCACCGACGGCCGCGCCGGCGCCGCTGGCGGCGTACGTGCTGCTGGGGGAGTCGCCCGGCGGCGAGGCCGTGGCGTTCGCGCGGGTGATCCTGGGTGCCGGGCAGGACTGCCCCGAGTTGATCGGCGACCGCGCGCCCATCGCCATGAGCAAGCGCCTCAACCCGCACGGCTTCACGGTGGACATCTGCGAAGCAGTGCTGCCGTTCGAACGGTCGTTCACAGTGGGCGAGGGTGGGGTGGCGTTGCCGGTGGCGCGGCGGGAAGTGCGGCGGGTGGCGGTGGTGGGCGACACGGGATGCCAGCCGAAGAACCAGTCCGGCTGCGGCCTCGACGATCCGGCTTGGCCGTTCCAGACCTTGGCGCAGGCCGCCGCCGCCCGGCGGCCGGACCTCGTCCTCCACGTCGGGGACTACAACTACCGCGGCACGCCGTCGAGCTTCGAGCAGACGGTGGACGGCAAGCAGGTCAAGCAGTGGTACTACGACGCCGGCGACGGCGCCGAGCCGTCAGAGCAGTGCGAGGTGCCGGGGCCGTACTACAGCCAGAACAGCACCGGCAACCCGGACGCCGACACCTGGCAGGCGTGGTGGCTGGACTTCTTCCAGCCGGCGGCGGAGCTGCTGGCGGCGGCGCCCTGGGTGTTCGCGCGCGGCAACCACGAGCTGTGCAGCCACGCCGGGCCGGGTTGGTTCTACTTCCTCGACGCCAGCTCGCAGCTCCCCGCGGGCGGCGGCACGCAGCTCGCCTGCCCGTCACAGGACGGAGAAGGGCCGGCCCTGCCGCACCTCGTCTTCGCGCCGCCCCGCGTGGTCGCCCTCGGGGGTGTGACGGTCGCGGTGCTCGACTCGGCCAACGCCTGCGACGAGCTGCCCAACTTCACCGACACCTACGCCGAGCAACTGGCCGCGGTCGCCACCCGGCTCGACGGCCGGCCGGCCTGGCTCATCGGTCACCGCCCGGTCTGGGGGGTGGAGGACGCGGCCAATGGCCCTCCGTTCGGCTGCGACGGCCAGCCCGGCACCGGCCCGGCGGCTCCCTACGGGGTCCTCAACGTCACGCTGCAGTGCGCGTTCGCGACGGGCTCCGGCGCCGCCCTGCTGCCCAAGCTCGACCTCCTCCTCGCCGGCCACATGCACCGCTTCGAGTCGCTGTCCTTTGCGCCCGGTGCCGGCAGGCCGCCGACCCTCGTCGTCGGCAACAGCGGCGTCCAGGAGGACACCGGGCCGCCGCAGGGAAGCTTCCAGCAAACCGTCGACGGCGCCGGGGCGAGCGGCTTCTCGCTGAGCCAGTTCGGCTTCCTGGAGCTCGATCGCGGCGGCGACGGGGAGTGGCGGGGCACGGTGCTCACGCCCGACTCCACGGCCTGGACGCCGTACCTCGCCGCGTGCGACGCCTCGTCGCCGGCGCGGCCCTTCCTCTGCGTCGAGGGGCTCGACTGACCTGCGCAGGGTTGCGGCCGGGTTCGCGCTAAGCTCTGCGCCCCATGACGGAGCCGCGGCCGCACGAAGTCCAGGCGCCGGTGGAGGAGCCGGCGGAGGCGGAGCTCCCCGAGGAGGTCGGGAGCAGCCTCCTTCGCT
>CAVSQV010000008.1:0-5669 GCA_963730155.1 uncultured Acidobacteriota bacterium | reverse complement strand
AGGAGCTCTGCCTCTCGCGCATCACCAAGCTGGAGTCGATCACCCCGTTCACGGCGGGGATCGTCGGCGGGAAGTTGGGATCCAGATTGCATCCCCACGGCTGGCCGGTGCCGGGGGGCCCGCAGTTGGGGTCCTGGGCCCAGGCGACTCCGGCGGTCAGGGTCAGAGCGAAAAGCAACAGCAGAGGTCGGCCGAGACACTTGGCTCTCATCGATCCCTCCTCGATAAGCGGACAGGACAGAGACGATCTGCCCCCCCGCCACGATCTCTCTGGATGCGCCCATCCTGTCCCGCTTCGCGCATCCTGTCAACCAAGGAGATGTGCGCTCGATGGCGGCGGCCGCCGCGCGTCGAGCCAGGTCTTGACCGCGGTCGCGGCGAGGATCAGCGCGCCGCCGGCGAGCGACCAGGCCCCCGGCCGCTCGCCGTGCGCCAGCCACGCCCAGACCGGGTTGAGCACCGGCTCGAGCAGGAGCAGGAGCGAGGCCTCGAAGGCCGGCACGTGCATCATCGCGCGGGTGAGGAACCAGTAGGCGAGCCCGACCTGCACGACGCCGAGGTAGGCGACCACCGCCCAGTCGCCGCCGTCCGCGCCCGCCAGTGGCAGCGCCAGGGGCAGGCAGGCGAGGGCGGTGAGCGTGTTGCCCGACAGCGCCGCTCCCGCCGCCGCACCGCTCCCGCCCTCCCGCCCCAGCGCCCGCAGGCCCATCACCGTCAGCGCCCAGGTGACGCCCGCCGCGGCGGCCAGGACGTTGCCGAGCAGCGGCCGCGGGGCGGTGGCGGAGGCGCGGTCGAGGCCGAGGAAGAAGAAGGCCATCCCCACCGCCAGCGCCGCCATCAGCGCCAGGTCGGAGCGGCGGACCCGCTCGCGCAGCAGCCAGGGCGCGAGCAGGAGGACGTAGAGCGGCGCCGTCGACTGCAGGAAGATGGCGCTCGCCGCGGTGGTCAGCTTGTTGGCCTGGACGAAGAGGACGAGCGTCGCGGCGTAGGCGACGCCGACGGCGAGGGCGCGCCGGGAGAGGACGCGCCGGCTCTCCGGCATCAGGACGAGGAGGGTGAGCGCGGCGAGGCCGGAGCGCAGCGACGCCACTTGCCACCCCGTCAGGTCGATCGCCTTGATGACCGCGCCGCCGGTCGAGAAGAGGGCCGCCGCCGCCAGCACGCCGAGCCTTCCCGAGGTGGCGGTCGCGCGCATCGGGCGGAAGGATACCCGCGGCGACGGCCGCGGGACGATGTAGTAGCATCCGCCGTCTTTCCGGAGTCCCCGCAGCGTGCCCCTCCTAGCCCCGAAGCGCACCGCCCTGCTCGCGGGCTGCGGGCTCTTCCTCGCCGCCATCGGCCCCGCGGCCGCGGAAGACGGCTTCACGCCCCAGACCGCCTACGCCGTGCGCTCGGACGGCGACGACGCCCTCTACACCCTCGACCTGCGGACCGGCGAGACGCGGCGGCTCGGCCCGACCGGCTTCGCGGACGTCGAATCCCTCGCCTTCAGCCCCGGCTGCGGCGCGCTCTACGGCGTCGACGACGTGCGCGACGAGCTGGTGCGGTGCGACCGCCAGACCGGAGCCTGCGTCGCCGTCGGACCGCTGCGCGTCGACGTCACCGACACCGGGCTCGCCTTCGCCAACGACGGCAAGCTCTACATGTCGACCGACGCGCCGAAGCCCTCACGCCTCTACCAGATCGACCTGGTGAGCGGCCGCGCCGACCTGACCGGGAGCCAGGGGGTCGAGATCACCGGCCTCACGGGCCGCTACCCGACGGGAGACTGCCCTTCCGGCCTCTACGGCCTGGAAGGGGACGCCGACCCGGCCAAGAAGCCGGGGCGGCTCTTCTGCCTCGACACCGCGAACGGCGCCGCGCGCGCCATCGGCCGGCTCGGAGCCGTCAATCCAGTGGACGGCGGGATCGAGTTCAGCAGCGCCGGCGCGCTCTGGGGGCTGGACGACCTGGGAAACGTCTTCGCCGTCAACGCGGCCACCGGGCGCGCCTCCGTGGTCCACCGCGCCGACGTCGCGCGGCGCGGCTTCGAGAGCCTGGCGATCGACGACGGCTCCTGCTCGGGCCTGCCCGTGCCGCTCGAAGTCCCGGCCGCCGGCCCCGCGGCCCTGACCGCCCTGGCCGCCGCGCTCGCCGCGCTCGGCGCCCTCCTCCTGCAGCGCCGCCGCGCCGCCGGCTGAGCCAAAAAACCCTAGCCGTGGTGGTCCACGGAAAGCCCGACCACTATCCCTAGTTGCCCTAAACCCCGATCCGCGCTAACATTTTTCCGGTTCGAGCCCCCAACTCAGTGAGCGCCAGCCAGGAGGCGATCCGGCCCGCGATGCCCCAGCCCGACCGACAGAAGAAAGTCTTCGTCCTCGACACCTCGGTCATCCTCTACGACTTCAACGCCCTCCAGAACTTCCAGGAGCACGACGTCGCGATCCCGATCACCGTGCTCGAGGAGCTGGACCAGTTCAAGAAGGGCAACTCGGTCCTCAACCTCCAGGCGCGCGAGTTCATCCGCCAGCTCGACAAGCTCTCCGGCCGCAACATGCTCGGCGACTGGATCCCGCTCGACGGGCCGGCCCGCGGCAAGCTTCCGGGTCCTCACCGAGGAGGACGGCGGCGCGTCGACGCCGGCGAGGTCTTCGGCGCCGCGCAAGGCCGACCACCGCATCCTGAACGCCGCCCTCGGCCTCACCCGCGCCGAGCCCGAGCGCCGCGTCATCCTGGTCAGCAAGGACATCAACCTGCGCCTCAAGGCGCGGGCCCTGAACCTGCCGGCCGAGGACTACGAGACGCGTCAAGATCAAGGACCTCGACCACCTCTACAAGGGCAAGACCGAGATCGAGGTGGCCGACCCGGAGCTCATCGACCGCCTCTACCGCGAGGAGTGGGTGCCGCGTCGCCGAGCTGCTCCCGGAGACCAGCCGGTCGCCAACCACTACTTCATCCTGCGCAGCCGACGGCAGTCGGCGCTGGCCTACTACAACCCGCGCACCGACCGGGTCGAGCGCGTCCTCAAGGCCGGCGCCTACGGCGTCTCGCCGCGCAACGCCGAGCAGACCTTCGCCCTCCACGCGGTGCTGAACCCGGAGGTGCCGCTGGTGACGCTCTCCGGCGCCGCCGGCACCGGCAAGACCCTGCTCGCCCTGGCCGGCGCGCTCGAGCAGCGGCGCCACTTCCGCCAGATCTACCTGGCGCGGCCCGATCGTGCCGCTGTCGAACCGCGACATCGGCTTCCTGCCGGGGGACGTCCTGTCGAAGATCAACCCCTACATGCAGCCGCTCTGGGACAACCTGGGGATCATCAAGAACCAGTTCGGCGAGCGCGACCGCGAGTACAAGAAGGTCGACGAGATGGTGGAGACCGGAGAAGCTGCACATCGTGCCGCTCGCCTACATCCGCGGCCGCAGCCTCGCCAACGTCATCTTCATCGTCGACGAGGCGCAGAACCTGACGCCGCACGAGGTCAAGACGATCATCACCCGCGCCGGCGAGAAGCACCAAGATCGTCCTGACCGGCGACATCTTCCAGATCGACACGCCCTACCTCGACGCCCACAGCAACGGCCTCTCCTACCTGATCGACCGCCTCCGGGGCAACCCCCTCTACGCCCACGTCAACCTGGAGAAGGGGGAGCGCTCGGCGCTGGCGAACCTGGCGAGCATGCTGCTGTAACGGCGCCGGCCCCGCACCTCAAGCTTCATTGACGCTCGGGTTTGCACCCAGGGGTTGACAAATCCAACTCTGCAATCCAGAGTACTCTGGATGTGGGGACGCGACGTTCCCGTCGAGCCCGAGAGGAGACCGTCATGAACGCCGAGATCCACCGAGCCGAGGAAGACCTGCAGTTCGTCCGCCGCGCCGTCCGCCGGGATTCCGGCGGGCGCCTCCCCGTCGCCATCGCCCTGCTCTGGGCGGTCATCAGCCTGGTGGGTTTCGGTCTGGTCGACTTCGCGCCGCACTGGGTGCCCCGCTTCTGGATCGTGGCCGGGCCGGTCGGGTTCCTCCTCAGCATGGCGCTCGGGATCCGCGCGTCGCGGGCAGCGGGCGAGGAGGACCGCGCCGAGGGGAAGCGCTGGGCGGCGCACTGGCTCGGCCTGCTGGCGGCGATCGCCCTCTCGATCCTCGGCCGGGTGGCGGGCGCGGTGAGCTGGGAGGGCTTCGGCGCCACCATCGTGCTGCTGGTGGCGGTCGCCTACTTTACCGCCGGCGTGCATCTGGCCCGCCCGCTGCTGGCGGTGGCGGCGGTCCTCGCCGCGGGGTACATCGCGGTCCTCCTCGTTCCCGGCCACACCTGGACCTGGCTGGGAGTTCTCACCGCGGCGGCGCTCGTCGCCACGTCCCTGCTGGACCGCCGGCCGCGTGGCGCCTAGTCAGCCGCCTCCGCCCGAGGACGCCGCGGCGGCCCTGCCGGAGCTCGACCGCCTCCTCGATCATCGGGTCCGCCTGGCGATCTGCGTCCTGCTCGGGCGGCGTGACGCCCTCTCCTTCACCCGCCTCAAGGAGGTGCTCAGCGAGACCGACGGCAGCCTGGGAGCGCACCTGCGGCGGCTCGAGGAGGCGGGCTACCTCCGCGTGCGCAAGCAGTTCGTCGACCGCAAGCCGGTGAGCTGGTACGCGCTCACCGCCGCGGGACGCCAAGCGCTCGATCGGCACGTCGGCGGGCTCGAGCGCCTGCTCTCCGGTCTCGCGACGGCTCGCGGGGCCACCACCGCTTCCAGCAAGAGGAGACCCCGATGACGCACCGCGCTCTGGCCTGGCTCTTCACCTCGTGGTTCGCCGCGGCCCTCGCCGCGCAGGAGCCGGCGCCGCCCCCGGCTCCCGCGCCCGGCCCGGCCGCGAAGATGGCGCCGCTCGCCTTCCTGGTCGGCGAGTGGGAAGGAGAGGCCTGGATCCAGATGGGACCCGGCGGGCGCGAGACTGTGCAGCAGCGCGAGCGCGTCGAGTGGAAGGTGGGCGAGGAGGTGCTCCTGATTCAGGGGCTGGGGCGGACCGTCGACTCCCGAACCGGCGAGCTACGCACCGTCCACGACGCCCTGGCGACGATCGCCTGGGACCCGGACCGCCAGCGCCACGTGATGTGGACCTACGTCGGCGGCCGCGGCACCGGCTCGCCCGAGGTGGCCGTCGAGGCGGGACAGGTCGTCTGGACACTCGACAGCCGCGGCGGCAGGGTGCGCTTCATCATCCGTCTCGACGAGCACGGCCGCTGGGTCGAGACCGGCGAGCGCTCCGCCGACGGCGGCCAGAGCTGGCAGCCGTTCTTCGGGATGACGCTGACGCGGAAGTAGCTGCGCTCGCGGCGACCCCAGAAGGCGGCCTGACGCCCGGGCTGCCTTCCGCCCTCCTCCAATCGCCAGCGTGAGCCCCGCAATCCCTTGCGGCGGTTCCGCATTCGATTGCGGATGCCCCGCATTCCATTGCGCCGGCTCCGCAATGCATTGCGGACGCTCTGCATTCCATTGCGCACGCTCGGCAATGGATTGCGGACGCCTCGCATTGGATTGCGGACGGGCCGCATTCCATTGCGCCAGCTCCGCATTGCATTGCGGACGCTCCGCAATAGATTGCGGGCGCTCCGCAGTGGATTGCGCGCGCCATTCTGGCGCTTCAGGTCGGCGAGGCGTTCCGAACGGTAACAACCTCAAACTGTCACCGAGGGGCATCTCTCATCCAGC
>CAVSQV010000007.1:675000-869323 GCA_963730155.1 uncultured Acidobacteriota bacterium | reverse complement strand
ATGCCCTGTGCTCGTTCAGTTGCATTGCTTCGCGCCAGGTGGCAATCTGAGCGCGGGCCGCCGCCGCGAGCAGGAGGATGGCCGCCGCGGCGCCGGCGGCCGCTGCCGCCCGGAGGCGTGGGTGCCGCCCGGCCAGCTCGGCGATCCCCCAGACGGCGGCGATGGCGAGGCCGATCGACGGCAGGTAGGTGTAGCGGTCGGCGCGTCCGTGGGCACCGATCTGGGCGATCCCGGTCACCGGCAGCAGGACTCCGAGGAACCAGAGCCAGCCGAAGAGGAGCCAGGGAGAGCGCCGCGCCCGTCGCACCGCGAGCGCGGTGATCGCGGCCAGGAGCAGCGCCGCGGCCAGCGCATCCCCGGCCGGTACCTCGCGCAGCGGGTAGAAGAAGGCGAGCTTCCGCGGCACCAGGGTGTCGCCGAGGTAGGTGGCATACGAGGTCAGCGCGCGCGCGAGGCGTTGCAGCGGCGGCAGCGTGTCGAGCGGCTGGAGCGTGCGCGCCTGGGTGACGAGCGTCGTCGCCGCCGCGGCGGCGGAGAGCGCGAGCAGCGGGAGCTTCTCGAGCGCCAGGACGCCGAGCCGGCGCCACGGCGTCCCGGCTTCCGGGACCTCCGGGCGCCCGAGCCCCGGCGGACCGGGCCGGAGCCGCCCGAGCGGCCACCAGTCGAGGAGAAGCAGGGCCGCCGGCAGGGTCACCAGGATCGCCTTGGCGGCCAGCCCGAGGGCCATGAACGCCGCCACCAGCGCGTAGCGTCCGGCGCCCGGCCGCCGGACGTAGCGCAGCCAGGCGAGCATCGCCGCGAGCCAGAAGAAACCCGCCAGCACGTCCTTGCGCTCGGCGATCCAGACCACCGACTCGACGCGCAGCGGATGGACCGCGAAGAGCGCCGCGACCGCCGCGCTGCGCCAGGCGCTGCCCGTGGCGGCGTGCAGGAAGCCGAACAGCATCAGGACGTTGGCGCAGTGGAGCAGGACGCTGGTCAGGTGGTGGCCGCGCGGGTCGAGGCCGTAGAGCTCGACGTCGACCAGGTGCGAGAGCATGGTCAGCGGGTTCCAGGCCCCGGCGACCACCGCGGTCGCCGCCCAGCGCGCGGTTTCGGGGGTCAGCCCCCGGCGAACCTGCGGGTTCTCGTAGACGTACTGGTTGTCGTCGAAGTCGACGAAGCCGCAGTCGAGCGCCGGGAGGAAGGTGACCAGGGTGAGGAGCGCCAGTCCGAGGGCGAGGAGCGCCGGCCGGGGGCTCACCGCGGCGGCTCCGCGAGCGGACCGCGGCGCGGCTCCCGGCGCGTCCAGGGGGTGGCGTGGAGGACCAGCCGGTCGCCCGCCAGGGTGATGTTGCCCGGCACCTCGTGGACCGCGAGCCGCGGGAAGCGCGCGGCGTCGGCGGTGATCTCCGGGAACCACTGCGGGTAGACGATCAGGTAGTCGGGCCGCTGGGCCGCGAGGAAGGCCTCCATGCCGCGCCGCCCGCCGGGATCGCCGGGACCGGCGGCGTCGCGCACGGCGCCGACCACCTCGGGGCTGACGATGCCGGCCAGATCGACCAGCGGGTTGGCGGTCAGGTAGCCGAGGGCGCCGATGTCCTGAACCGCCAGCACCGCGTCGGGCGGCAGGTGGTCGCGCACCCAGAGCGCCACCGCGACGTCGCCGTCCTCGACGTTGGCGACGCTCTGGGCGAAGCGGGCGGCGCCGCCGAAGAGCGCGGCGACCGGCGGTACCAGCAGCAGGGCGGCGATCGCGGTGCGCAAGGGGAGCCGCAGCCGGCCGGCTCCGAAGGCGCGGCCCAGCCGCACCGCCGCCGGTTCGAGGCCGGCGACCGCCAGCACCACGACCACCGGCAGCAGCGGAAAGAGATAGCGGCCGAAGTTGCCGAGGAGCGGCCGCCCCGGGGCCGACAGCGCGGCGTAGGCGAGCGGCAGGGCGGCCAGCCAGAGTGCCGGCAGGAGCCCGCGGTCGCGGCGGCCGCCGAGGCAGACCGCGAGCCGCAGCGCGCCGGCGCCGGCCAGGAGAGTCGCCCAGGGCTGCGGCTGGAAGAGGACCCCGAGCGCCGCATAGAGGGCCGCCGGGTCGGGGAGCCAGGCACCGGGGGCGCCGGCCTTGGCGCCGAAGGTGGTCGGCAGCGCCGATCCGGTCGCCGTCAGCGACCAGGCGAGCGGCGCGGCGAGGACCGCCAGGGCCGGGATCAGACCGGTCCCGACCCGCCGCCACGGCGGCGCCGCCAGCCTCAGGCCGGAGAGCCCCGGCCGCTCGCCGGGGAGGTTTCCGCGGCGGAAGACCAGCAGCGCGTCGGCCACCGCCAGCGCCAGGAGCAGCAGCCCCTCGGGCCGCGCCAGGGCCGCCAGGCCGAGGACGCCCAGGGCCAGGGGCGGCCGGCCGGGGTCGGCGCGCTCCTCGGCGTGGAGGGCCATCCCGGCGACCGCGAGAAGGGTGAAGAGCGGCACCTCCATCCCCGACAGCGCCGACCACGCCAGCCAGCTCGAGATCGCGGTCAGGACACCGGCGTAGAGCGCCGCTCCGGGACCGAGGGCGAGGGCGCGGGCGAGCCGCCAGGCGGCCGGCGCCAGCGCCAGGTAGAGCGCGGCGCCGAGCAGCTTGGTCCAGGCCGCCGCCGCTCCCGGCAACAGGAACAGCGGCGCCAGGAGCGCCGTCCACAGCGGCGCGGTCGAGCCCGCCACCGGCTCGCCCGGCCGGTAGGCGAGGCCGTGGCCGTCGGCGAGGTTGCGGGCGAAAGCGAGGTGGATCCAGGCGTCGTCGAGCGGCAGCCCCCAGCCGCCGCCGAGGAGCGCCCGCTCGGTGGCGTGGTAGCCGGCGACCACCAAGAGGCCGAGCGCGACGAGCAGCGCCAGCCGGCGGCGGCCGGCCGGCGCCGCGGTGGCGGGAGGTCTCGGGGCTCGTCGGGCGGGCACGGTGGGCCGGATCTTAGCCGCGGCCGGATCGCGGTGTAGCATCGCGCCTCCGCCGCGGCCGAGAGGCCGGCCACCGGGGCACGATATGACCAGCAGCAACCTCAGTCCGCTGGGGCGGCGCCGTCGCGCCAGCGCCCGCGTCGCGCTCTACGTCTCCTTCGCGGTGACCGGCGCCGGAGGCCTCGCCCTGTGGGGCGCGCTCGGGCGTCTCGGTCCCTCGGCCGAGGTCTTCGACTGGCGCGCCGACTACGCCTCGAACCCCGCGGTTGACCTGCTGCGCCGCTACATCGAGATCGACACCAGCCTGCCGGGCGGCGATCCCTCCGCGGGCGCCGAGTTCGTTGCCGCCGAGGTCCGCGGCCCGGGCGTCGAGGTGACCGTCGAGCGGGTGGGCGAGACCGAGGCCAACCTGTGGGCGGTGCTCGAGGGCGACGACCGGCGGGCGGTGGTCCTCCATCACCACGTCGACGTCGAGCCGGTCGAGCGGCCCGCGGCGTGGAGCCATCCGCCGTTCGAAGCCGTGATCGACGGGCCCTGGCTCTACGGTCGCGGCGCCTTCGACATGAAGAGCGTCGGGGTGGCCCAGATCGAGGCGTTCCGGCGCCTCGCCGAAGCCGCCGCCGCCGGCCGGCGCCCGGCGCGGTCGGTGATCCTCCTGGTTACCTCGGGCGAGGAGACCGGCAGCGAGCTCGGCATGCGCTTCGTGCTCGCGGCGCACCCGGAGCTGGTCGAACGCTTCGCTGTCGTGCTGACCGAGGGCGGCGCCGTCGAGGGTCGCGAGCACGGCGACGTCAAGTACTGGGGCACCGAGTTCGCGCAGCGGCGGATCCTCCGGATGACCGTCTGCGGCGCCCACCGCGGGCCTCTCGAGGAGCTGCGGAGCGAGCTGATCGCCGAGCACCGCACCTGGACCGGCGCGGAGGTCAGCCCCGAGGCGGTCGCGTTCCTCCGCCGCTACGCGCCGACCCGCGACCGCCCGAGCTGGCGTCGCCTCCTCGGCGATCCGTTCCGCCTGACCCGCGACCCGGTGGCTCTGGCGCGCCTGCCCGGATACCTCCAGTCGCTGTTCCGCAACGAGTTGCTGCCGCTGCCGGTGGCGCCCACCGAGGGCGGCTTCGAGCTGCCGATCATGGTCCAGCTCGTCCCCGGCGCCGACGCCGGGGCCGTGCTCGCCGAGCGGATGCCGCCGTGGCGCCTCCACGGGCTGGCCGCGACCGTCTACGACGAGGGCGCCGCGGCGCACGGCAGCCCGCCCGATCACCCGGCATTGGGCGCGATCGCGGCGGTCCTGGAGGTGCGCTACCCGGGGGCGCCGATCGGACCGATCTACCTGCCCTGGACGATCACCGACGCGCGCTTCCTGCGCGCCCGGGGCGTCCCCTCCTACGGCTTCTCGCCGTTCATGGTGCTCACCCCCGAGGTGCTCAACCTGGCGAGCCAGGGCACCGTCAACGAGCGCATCGGCCTGGCCGGCTTCGTCGAAGGGGTCGAGATCTACGCCGACCTCCTGGAGCGGCTCGCCGCCGGGGATCGCGACCGGCCTTCCGGCTGACACGAATCGTCACTTGCTGACGGTCAGTGTCACGCCGAGGCCGCCGCCGGCGGCGAAAAGCCCTGATTCCAAGGACCTCCCGGACTGGCACACTTCCTGCTCTATGACCTGCCGAACCCGGTTTGTACAAACCCACGCGCTGAGGAGGAGAGACATGCTGAAGAGATTGACGAGCAGGCAGCGGGGCTTCACCCTGATCGAGCTGCTCATCGTGGTGGCGATCATCGGCATCATCGCCGCGCTGCTGGTGCCGAACTTCATCGACGCCCTGCAGAAGGCCAAGCAGAAGCGGACGGTCGGCGACGAGCGCGACTGGGGCGTCGCGGCGATGTCGTGGCTGACCGACCAGGTCGGCGCCGCGAGCGCGGGCCAGGGGACGCAGGTCGAGCTCGATTCCTTCGCCGGTACGTTCGACTACGCGACGATCCGCGGCCAGCTCGTTCCCAACTACATCCAGGAGATGCCCGAGAACGACGGCTGGAAGAACCCGTTCACCTACGGCCTCGACATCAGCGATCCGCTGGCCCTGCGAGTGACGCTGGTCTGCAGCTTCGGCCGCAACGGTGAGGAAGACTCTCCGGTGACCGGCACCGCGGGCACCGACTGCGGCGGAAACTTCAGCGCCGCGCCGTTCGATCCCACCGACTACGCTGAGGACATCATCTGGACCGACGGCTACTTCGTCCGCTGGCCGGAGAAGACGGTCTCGGTCAACTGATCCGAGTTTTCGTTGGCGTGACGTTGGGGGGGCGCCTCAGGGTGCCCCCTTTTTTTTCGCCCCCTTTCGTCGAGCCGTCCGTTTCGTCTAACCTCGGCCGCGGATGCCGATCCCCAGCCGCCTCGGCGTGCCGCTCCTGGCCCTCGCCCTCCTGTCGATCCCGGCGGCCGCCGCGGCGCCGGCGGCCGCGGCGAAGGGCGCTCCGACCCGCCTGAGCGAGGCCGCCGGCTGGCTCCGCGGCTACCTCCGTCACGACACCTCCAACCCGCCCGGCGGCGAGGCGGCGGCCGCCGCCTACCTCGCCGGCATCCTCCACCGCAACGGCATCGCCACCCAGACCCTGGTCGCCCCCGACGGCCGGACCAGCCTCTACGCGCGGCTGGAGGGGCGCGAGCCGGGGGACGGGCTGCTGCTCCACCACCACATCGACGTGGTGCCCCCGGGGGCGGGCTGGACGGTGCCGGCGTTCGAGGGACTGGTGAAGGACGGCGCGCTCTGGGGGCGCGGCGCGATCGACGTCAAGAGCCTCGGGATCGCCCACCTGGCGGCGATGATCGACCTGCGCCGCGAGGGGGTGCGGCCGGTGCACACCGTCGCCTTCCTGGCGGTCGCCGACGAGGAGAGCGGCGGCGGCAGCGGCACCGCCTGGATCTGGCAGCACCGGCCGGAGCTGTTCGACGGGATCGGCGCGGTCTACGGCGAGGGGGGGACCAACCGGGCGCCGCGCGGCGAGGTGAGCTGGTGGGGGGTCGAGACCGCCCAGAAGCGGCCGTTCTGGTTGCGGGTCACCGCCGCCGGACGCCCCGGCCACGCCTCGGGGATCAACCCGCACAGCGCGATGCACCAGCTCATCCGCGCCCTCGACCGGGTGCTGGCGCTGCCGCCCCGGTGGCGGGTGACGCCGGCGGCGCGCACCTTCTTCGCCGGCCTGGCGCCGTTCGAGGCGCCCGGCCAGCGCGCGCGCTTCCTCGACCTCGACTCCTGGGTCGGTCCCGAAGGTCCCCGCTCGACCATGCTGCCCGGGCTGCCCAACTACTTCCTCGACACCGCCCAGGTGACGGTGATCGAGGGCGGCGAGCGGATCAACGTCGTCCCCGGCCAGGTCTCGGCGCTGCTCGACGTGCGCCTCCTCCCGGACACCGACGCCGACGCCTTCCTCGCCCGGCTGCGCGAGGCGCTGGGCGGCGGCATCGGCGTCGAGGTGCTGCTCTCCTCGCCGCCGTCGCCACCGTCGCCCACCGGCCATCCGGGATACCGGTCGGTGGCCGGGGTGCTCGAGGCCGAGGCGCCGGTGGTGCCCGCCTTCATCCCCGGTTTCACCGACTCGCGCTACTTCCGCGAGCGCGGCATCCCGACCTACGGCGTCTCCCCGTTCGCGCTCGAGGGGGAGGTGCTGCGCGGGATCCACGGCGCCGACGAGCGGATCCCGCTCGACGAGTTCGAGGCCGGCGTCGAGCGCATGCGGCGGATCGTCGCCGCCTATGCCCGCGGCCGATCCCCCGCTGCCGATTGACGCCGACCGGCGCCGGCCGGCGCGCGGATCGCCAATTTCTGTCACTCTGAGGCCGCCGGAGCCGTGGCGGGAGGCTCTTCCCCGATGGCACGGGAATTGCCACCCAGAGAGATTCGGGATTAGCGATTTCCGAATCCAGTGAGGCCGTCACCGCTGAGGCGGCCATGGGGAGGTTCATTGCGATGCGATCGACGACCGCGGGGAAGAAGGGCTTCACGCTGATCGAGCTTCTGATCGTGGTGGCCATCATCGGCATCATCGCCGCGCTGTTGGTGCCGAGCTTCATCGACTCGCTGCAGAAGGCCAAGCAGAAGCGGACCATGGCCGAGGCCCGCAACGTCGGCAACTCGATGATGGGCTGGCTCACCGACCAGGCGAGCGCGGCGGCGGCCGGCGCCTCGGGCACCTTCGCGCTCGACGACTGGACCGGCATCACCGACCACGACGCCATCCGTGCGCAGCTCGTGCCCGCCTACCTCCAGACGCTGCCCGAGCGCGACGGCTGGAAGCGCGACTTCGGCTACACCATGGAGATCGCGGACCCGCAGGCCCTGCGGCTGTTCCTGATCACCAGCGGCGGCCGGGACGGCGCGCTCGACGCCAACCAGTACTCGGTCGGCGCGTTCGATCCCACCGACTACGACCAGGACATCATCTGGGCCGACGGCCTCTTCCTGCGCTGGCCGCAGAAAGAGAGCGGGCAGTAGCCGTACGGCGCGCCGTTCCAGCGGCTAAGATCCGGGCGCCGTGGCGCCAACCATCCTGGTCGAGGTCTACGCGGTCCTCTTCGGACTGATCGTCGGCAGCTACCTCAACGTCGTCATCCACCGCGTGCCGCGGCGGCAGTCGACGGTGCTGCCGCGGTCGCGCTGCCCCGCGTGCGGCGGCGCGATCCGCGCCCTCGACAACCTGCCGGTCGTCTCGTGGTTGCTGCTGCGCGGGCGGTGCCGGCGCTGCGGGGCACCGATCTCGGCCCGCTACCCGCTGGTCGAGGCGCTCACCGCGCTCCTCTTCTGGGCCTCTTTCGCCCGCTTTGGCCTGAGCTGGACGGCGCTCGCGGCGGCGGGCTTCTGCGCGCTCCTGGTGGCCCTCGCCGGCATCGACTACGACCACTACACGCTCCCCGACCGGCTGACCCTGCCGGGGATCGCCGTCGGCCTCGCGCTCTCGAGCTGGGCGCCGTTCGGCGGCTGGCGCGCCGCGCTCGCCGGGGCCGCGCTCGGCGGCGGGCTCCTGGTCGCGGTGTGGGGGGGCTGGTACCTGCTGCGCGGCGAGCACGGCATCGGGCTCGGCGACGCCAAGATGCTGGCGATGATCGGCGCCTTCCTGGGCTGGAAGGGGATGCTGGTGGCGTTCGTCGCCGCCACCGCCGCCGGGGCCGCCGTCGGCGTGGCCGCGATCGCCGCCGGCCGGACCGGGCGCCGCGGCAAGCTCCCGTTCGGGGTCTTCCTCGCCCTCGGCGGGGTGATCGGCCTCTTCTGGGGGCAGGCGATCGCCGACGCCTACCTGGGGCTCCTGTGACCGGGCGCCGCCTCGGCCTGCGCGGCGAGGCGCTGCTCTTGCCGCTGGCCGCCCTGCTGCTGCTCCTGGCGGTCTCGGCGTTCACCCTCTTCTCCTACCGCAGCGGCATCGCCCGCCTGGCCGAGGAAGAGCGGCATCGGGCGGCGCGGCTGGCCGGCGAAGCGGCCGCCGAGCTGGCCGCGGAGGCGGCGCGCGCGGGCGACGCGGGCACCGGCGTGCCGAACGCCGAGCGGCTCCGGCGGCTGGCGCCGCGGGCGGTGCGGGTGCTGCTGCTCGACGACGCCGGCCGAGTGCTGGCGGCCGCGGGGGAGCCGGCGGCCGCGGACGAAGGGCCGGCGCCGTCCGGCGTACCGGGCCCGCTCGACCTCGCCGCGCCGGTCGGAGCAGGACCGGGCGGCAGAGGTCCGTGGGGCGGAGTGCCGTCGGGGGTGATTTCCGGCTTCGCGCCGTTCGGGCCGCCCGGCACGCGCCGGGTGCTGCGCATCGACCAGCCCGCCGGCGCGCTGGCCGCCCAGCTCGCCGGCCTGCGCGTCCTGACCCCGCTGGTCCTCGGCCTCGACGCGGCGGTGCTGATTCTCCTGCTGCTCTTCCTGCGCCAGCTCTGGACGCCGTTCGACCGCCTGCTCGAGCGCGCCCGCCGGCTCGAGCCGGGCGCCGGCGGCGATGGCGGCGCCGGCGACGACGTCGCGCTCTTGGTGCGCACCTTCGAGCGCGCGGTCGAGACGCTGGCGGCGCGCCGGGAGACCGGGGACGGCGGCGAGCCGGCGGAGGAGGACATCGCCGCGCTCAGCCGGACTCTCGCCGCCAGCCTCGAGAGCGGCGTGCTGCTGCTCGACGCCGGCGGCACGGTGCTGGCGCTCAACCCGATCGGCGCCGATCTCCTCGGGCTCGAGCCGCCGGCGCCGGGCACCGCCGCGACCGCGGCCCTCGGCCGCCATCCGGCGCTGGTGCGCTGTCTCGAGGAAGCGCTGGCCGGCGGCCGGGAAGTCAACCGCCGCGAGCTCGAGATCGCCGCGGCCGAGCCCGGCGGCGGCCGGCGCACCCTCGGCCTCACGGTCCACCCGCTGCGCCGCGACGACGGCGCGGTGCGCGGCTACCTGGTGCTCTTCGCCGACTTGACCGAGAGCCGCCGCCGGGCGCGCGAGGCGCACCTCGCCGACAGCCTGGCGCGCCTCGGCGAGCTCGCCGCCGGGGTCGCCCACGAGCTGCGCAACGGCCTCGCCACCCTGCGCGGCTACCTGACCCTGATCGAGCGCGCCCGCGGCGAGGAGCGCGCGGCGGACTACCTCGACGAGATCCGCCGCGAGGCCGATCACCTCGAGCGGGTGCTCTCCGACTTCCTGGCCTTCGCCCGCCCCGGCACGGCGCGGGTCGAGGCGGTGCCGGTCGTGGCGCTCGCCCGCCGCGCCGCCGCCGACCCGGCGCTCGGCGGCGTCGGCGTCACTTTGGCGGTGGCGCCTGACGCCGCCGCCGAGGTCGTGCACGGCGACCCGCAGCTCCTCGAGCGGGCGCTGCGCAACCTCCTGCTCAACGCCGCGCGGGCGGAGCGCGACGCCGGCCGCGCCGGCCCGCTCGAGCTCGCGGTCGAGCGCACCGCCGGCGGCGTCGAGCTGGCGGTCGCCGACCGCGGTCCCGGGGTGCCGGAAGAGCTGCGCGAGCGCCTGTTCCACCCGTTCGCCACCGGCCGGCCGGACGGCGTCGGCTTGGGGCTGGCCCTGACCCACCGCATCGCCAGCCTCCACGGCGGCAGCGTGCGCCTGGAGGACCGCGACGGCGGCGGCGTCCGCGCGGTGCTCGCGCTGCCGGCCGGCAAAGCCGTTACCGATGGTAACGACGGGCCTCGGCCTCCGTTCCCCACGGCGGCCCGCAACTCGGCGTCAAGCGGCTGATTCTACTGCGGTTATAAGCCACAGCCGGTGTCCAGGCCGGCGATGGTATCGTCGTTGCTACCGGAGGGTTCCGACATGCGTAGATCGAGATCCGCGAGGGATCGGGGCTTCACCCTGATCGAGCTCTTGGTGGTCATCGCCATCGTGATGATCCTGGCGACCTTCACGTGGCCGGCGCTGCACAAGATGATCGTCCGCAGCAAGCTCCAGGGCTTCGCCATCGAGGTCTCGTCGGCGATGAACCGGGCGCGCCTAGAGTCGGTCAAGCGCAGCGTGCCGGCGGTGGTCCGGCTCGATTTCGAGACCGACGAGGTGGTGGTGTTCGTCGACGTCGACGGCGACGGCGCGTTCACCCCCGACGCCACGGTGGCGCGCGGCCTGGCCGACTTCGAGCTGGTGCGCCGGCCGCGGCCCGCGCGCATCGTCTTCGCCGGGCCGGACGACGGCGAGGAGGGCACGGACACGGTCAAGGACTTCACGCCGAACCCCGAGGACGACACGCTGCCCAATCAGGCGGTGTTCAACCCGGACGGCTCGGTGACCCAGGCCGGCGGCTTCCGCTTCGCGGACGACCGCGGCAACTTCCTCGAGGTGCGGGTCGAGCCGCCGGCGACCGCGCGGATCGAGGTGCTCAAGTACGACCCCGACTGGGACGATCCCGAGGACTCCGACGACCACTTCCGGGCGCAGCGCGAGGGCGGCGAGCCCTGGGACTGGGAGGTCTAGAACCGCGATGAGAACCAAGAGTTTTCCCGTCGTCGCCCGGGGCCGCGCCGGCGAGCGCGGCCTGAGCCTGATCGAGGCGCTGATCGCGATGGCGCTGCTCATGCTAGTGGCGATCGGCATCCTGCCGCTCTTCACCCGTTCGATGATCAACAACGCCGCCGGCAGCGAGGCGACCCAGACCGCGAACCACGCCCGTGCGCAGCTCGAGGACCTGGCCCAGCTCTCGTTCAACAACGTCGCGCTGCGGATCGACGACGGCGCCGAGCTCCTGACCCGCGACGACTACTTCGCGGGCACGCTGCTCGAGCAGGGCGACGAGCGCTGGGAGGAGCCCGGCGACGGCGACGGCGTGGTGCTCTTCCAGCGCATCACCCGGGTCCAGCAGTTCGCGCTCCACGGCCCGATCGACTCCGACTCCGACAACGTCCTCGACGGCATCGAGGGGCTCACCGACGAGGGCGCGGACGGCGAGTTCGACGACCCGCAACCCGCCGGCACCCCGACGCAGTTCCTCCACCTCAAGGAGGTGGCGGTCGAGTTGGTGACGCCGCGCGGCGCCGCCGGCGGCCCGGCGGGCCCGCTCGGCTCGGCGCCCACCTACCAGGTGCGCTCGTTCAAGGCTTTCTGAGGCCGCGGCGATGAAGAGCGCATCCCGAACCCCGCGTCGCACCGCCGGCCCCGGAGCCGCCGGCTTCTCGCTCGTCGAGCTGCTGGTGACGCTCCTGGTGGTGGCCGAGATCCTGATCATCGCCAGCCTGATGTTCGACCTCCACAACAAGACCGCACGCGCCCAGAACCAGGTCTCCGACATGCAGCAGTCGCTGCGCGTCGCCCAGCGCGAGATGGTCGAGGTGGTCCGGATGGCCGGCCGCGGCGGCCTGGTCGCCAACCTCCCGATCACCACTCCCGGAGGCGCGCCGCCGATCGTCGAGGGGCTGGCGCTCGAGGTCCAGAACAACGTGCCCGCGGGCACCGTGATCGTCGAGGGCGACGACGAGACCGCGGTGGTGCCCGGCACCGACGTCCTCCGCGTGCGCGGCGTCTTCACCGCGCCGCTCTACCAGCTCGTCAGCAGCGCGCTCGAAACCGGGCCGAACCTGATCTACGAGCCGACCCCGGACAACCCGGCGACCGCGGAGAGCGGGACGGTGGTGATCAACGATCCCAGCCCCTCCGGCTTCCCGCAGAGGCTCCAGCCGCTGATCGACGCCGTCGGCGAGGAGGAGGACGAGGGGGGCGCGGCGCTGCTCCTGGTCAGCCCGCTCTCCGACGCGGTTTACGGGATAGTCCAGCTCGACACCGTGATCGCGGACGACGAGGACGACCCCAGGCAGGTGACGATCACGTTCCTCGCCGGCGACGAAGCTCCCGCCGAGTACCGCCAGCTCTTCCCGGCGACCGGCAACCTGCCCGACAACCTGACCGGCGCCGCCTTCGTCGGCATGCTCGAGGAGCACGTCTTCTACATCCGCGAGGCGCGCGCGATCCCCGGCGACGCGACCAGCGAGCCGATGCCCCGGCTGGCGCGGACGCGGGTCTTCCCGCGCACCGCCCTCGGGATCGGCGAGGACCACACCTTCGACATCGCCGACAACGTCCTCGACCTGCAGGTGGCGCTCGGCTACAACAGCGACGCCGACGACGAGTACTTCACCGCCGACCTGATCGACGACCTGGTGGTGACCGAGACCGAGGACGGCGACGCCGACGACTGGCTGTTCAACGGCGCCGGGGACGATCCCGAGGCGACCCCGTGGGTCGGGCCGTGGGGCGATCCCGACGCCGGCGGCACGCCGCAGCCGCAGCTCCAGTACGTGCGTCTGACCACCCTGGTGCGCACCGAGGGGCGGGAGTTCCAGTACACCTCGCCGCCGATCGACCGCATCGAGGACCGCGTCTACGACGAGCCGCGGGTGCCGGTCGGCCGTGATGCCGAGCGCGAGTACCACCGCCGGCTGCTGCGCACCGTGGTCGACCTGCGGAACCTGTGAGGAGGAGCATCCGATGCGCTGGTCCATCCCATCCCGGCCGCGCGCCCTGGCGGCGCGCTCCCGCGGCGAGTCCGGGAGCGCCTACATCATCGTCCTCTTGGTGCTGGTGGTGCTCACCGTCCTCGGCCTGTCGCTGGCGCTGGTGACCCAGACCGAACGCCAGATCGGCACCTCGGAGAAGACCACCCAGCGGGTGTTCGCCAGCGCCGAGTCCGGCGTCGCGCTCGCGGTCGCCAAGGCCCTGGTGCTGCCCGATCACCGCGGCATGCGGCTCGAGTTCCGCGAGCCCAGGGCGCGGCTCGACGGCAGCCCGGACCCCAGCCTCGCGAGCCAGTCGCTGCTGCTGCGCCACGACATCGAGACCTCGGTCCTGATGCCGATCCTCGACGCGCCCTGCAACCTGTGCCAGATCAACAGCGGCGGCAGCGCCGACCTGCCCTACAAGGAGATCAACCACGGGCTGGTCGCGACCGCGACGCGCCGCGGCTGGCGCCAGGGCTCCGACTCCGACGAGGCCGCGGTGCTCGGCCGGCAGCGGCTCAGCCTGATGGTCGAGCTCCAGCCCTGGCCGGGGCTGACGGCGACCCTGTCGGACACCCAGCGCGACGACCACGAGATCGAGTTCTGATCCGGCGCAACGGTAGCCGGAGGAGACAGCCATGCGTAAGACCACCCGCCGATTCCCCGCCGCCGCCGTAGTCGCGGCGCTCGCCGCCGGAGCGCTCCTGCTCGCCCTGCTGCCGGGCCCGCCGGCGGCCGCCGACGACCGCAGCCTGGTCAAGGAGAGCGAGTCCGAGCCCTACGTGATGATCCTGCTCGACATCACCGGCTCGATGAACCACGAGCCCGGAGGCGGTTCGCCGCCGGTCGCCCCCAGGGCGCAGGACGATCCGCGGTCGAAGATGTTCCAGGCGAAGCGCGCGATCTACGAGGTGCTGGGCGACCCCGATCTCGCGAAGGTCCACTTCGGCTTCGCGAGCTTCCCGAACCAGGACGAGCTGCGGATCGACGCGAAGAGCTGCAGCAACACGTGCGTCCGTTCGGAGGGGAACGGGGGCACGAGCGACGACGCCCGGGCCTCGAACGTCTGTGCCGGCTGGGAGCCGAACGACGACACCAACCAGGACGACTTCGACAGCCGGAGCATCAAGCAGACGACGGTCAACAACCCGAACGACAGCGGCTATCCGGCGGTGATGAGGTACGGGGACATCGTCCCGATGGACTGGGAGAGCGTCAACGACCGCGCCGCGGGCTGGGCCAGCGACAACCGGCTGCTGATCCAGCGGCGGCTGGCGCCGAACCTCAACCTCGACGGCGACGGCGACGGGGTCCCCGCCTACCTGGATCCGAACGATCCCGAGGCGAACCCCAGCTTCGAGGTCGCCAGGTTCTTCAACAACACCACGGTCAACGGCATCCACCGGCTGCGGAACACGGCGGCGCGGCCCCTGGTCGCCGTCGGGTCGACCCCGCTCGCCGGTACGCTGAGGGACTTCGACCAGTGGTTCGCCGACTGGCGGGTGCAGGCGGCGGCCAACGATCCCAAGTTCGGGTGCAAGCAGGTCCACGTGATCATGATCACCGACGGCCTGGACACCTGCGAGTCCGGGTCAACCAACCAGCAGACCCAGCCGCCCCTCGCTGCCGCGGAGGTCTTCGATGGCGGCGAAGGACCGCGGGTGTGGGCGGTCGGCTACTCGCTCTCCGGACTGGGCAAGACGGTGCTCAACAACATCGCCCAGAGCGGCGGCACCAATGCCTGCCCCGTGGTGCAGAACTGCACTGCGGGCCAGGCGGGTTGCTGCGACAGCGGCACCCCGGATCGCGCCTTTTTCCCGGACACCCAGGACGCCCTGGCGGAGGCTCTCAAGGGCATCCTCGACTCGATCCGCAGCGAAGCGCGCAGCTTCGCCGCCGCCGCGGTGCCGCAGGGGCAGGCCAACGCCTCGGACAAGATCTACCTCGCGAGCTTCTTCCCGCTCGAGGACCTGGCGCTGTGGCCGGGCAGCCTCGACTCCTACCTGCGGCCGCTGCCGCTCAAGCCGATCGAGGTGACCCTCCCCGACGGCTCCACCGAGACCCGCCAGGTGCCCAACCGCGGCGTGGTCTGCGAGGAGGGCGACGAGAGCGGCTGCCGGCTGTGGGACGCCGGCGACGAGCTGCTCCTCCAGGGGGCGACCAACGATGAGCTGGACGCCTTCGACTACAACCTCGGCCAAGGCGCGGACGAGCGCCGGGTCTTCTACTCGGTCGAGGACGCGGACGATCCGGACACGGTGCCGGCGGTGCGCCGGTCGTTCCTGCCGGACACCTTGAGCGACGCCGATGCCGGCGACGTGATGGAGCTGATGGGCTGCGCGGCCGGGGCGCCGTTCGATAGCTGCGATCCCGCCGACAGCGACAACGTCGACCAGGTGCACGAAGTTGCGCGCTGGGTCCACCAGACCAAGAGCTACGTCGTGCCGGCCCCCGACCCCGACCCGGACGACGAGTTCGATCCGGACGACACCAAGCCGTTCCTCCTGGGCGAGATCTTCCACTCCGACCCGGTGGTGGTGGGCGCGCCCGAGAACTTCCGTTTCTACGTCGACGACCTGTTCGCCGATCGGCCGACCAAGGCCCTGCTCTCCCAGGGCCTCGACTCCGCGTGCGGTGCCGGCGCCGGCCTGGGCGAGAACCCCGGCTACGTCTGCTTCTTCGAGAAGCACCGCTTCCGCCGCAAGCTGGTGGTGGTGGGGAGCAACGACGGCCAGCTCCACGCCTTCGACGGCGGCATCTTCGAGGGCACGTTCGACGAGGACACCGAGGTGGTGACCGGAGAGTTCGACGACGGCACCGGCCGCGAGGTCTTCTCGTTCATCCCGCGCGCCGTGATGCCGACCCTGGTCGAGCAGGCCGGGGGCACGATCGAGCTCTACGGGGTCGACGGCAAGTTCCAGTTCGGCGACGTCTTCATCGACACCGGGAGCGGCGACGAGTGGCGGACCGTGCTGTTCGGCCACCTGCGCGAGGGCGGCGCCGGCTACTTCGCGCTCGACGTCACCCAGCCGGACGCGCTGCCGGAGTGGGACGAGGGCAACAACCTGCCGGTGCCGGTCGGCAGCACCTACGTGCCGTCGTGCACCGACGGCGGCGACGACTGCGAGGGGATCTTCCCGCGGGTGCTGTGGGAGTTCTCCGACCGCTGCACGGTCAACGGCGTCACGGGCCCCTGCGACGAGGACGTCAACTTCCAGCCCGACCTCGCCGAGGCCTGGTCGCGCCCGGTGGTCGGCGTGGTCGAGGTCTGCACGGCGGCCGGCACCCCCTGCCCGGTGGACAGCGTCGAGCGCAAGTTCGTCACCGTGTTCGGCGGCGGCTTCGATCCCGAGCACCCGATCGATGCCGGCAACCACCTGTTCATCGTCGACGTCGAGACCGGCAAGCCGATCTACAAGCGGGCGCTGACCGGCGGCGTGCCCAGCGAGCCGGCGGCGGTCGACACCGACCAGAACGGCATCCTCGACACCATCTACGTCGGCACCACCGCCGGCCTGATGTACAAGGTCGACCTCACCGGCCGGCCGCAGGTCACCGACCAGGGGACCCTCGGCCTGCGGGTCGATCCCGCAGCCTGGACGCCGTTCCCGATCTTCAGCGCCAATACCGCAGGTCAGCCGCCGCGGCCGATCTTCTACCCGCCTTCGGTGATCTTCGTCACCGACCGCGGCCGCTTCGCGCTGGCCTTCGGCACCGGCTACCGCGAGGACCTCTGGCAGCAGGTCAACCAGACCGCGCGCTTCTTCGCGGTCCTCGACGAGATCGTCGACGAGACCGTCGACCCGCCGGTGATCCGGCCGTTCCGGCTCGCCGACAGCCAGGGCGGCTCGCCGGTGCTGCCGCTCGACTCCGCCGACCTCCAGCAGGTCGATCCGGAGTCGACGACGCTCTCGACCGCCAACATCCTGACCACGCCGCAAGGCAGCCTCCGGGCCGGCTGGTGGATGGAGCTCCAGGCCGAGGAGCGCGTGATCGCCTCGCCGTTCGCGCTCTCGGGGCTCTTGGTGTTCCTCACCTTCCAGCCCGACGAGGTGATCGGCAGCGGCGGCAACACCTGCGCCAACGCCGGCGTCGGCCGGTCGTTCACCGTCTTCTCGATCAACGGCAGCACGATCCTCCAGGGGCAGAAGGCGTACAGCATCATCCCCGATCTGCCGACCAGCCCGTACACCGAGGTGGGGACGACCAAGAACCCGGACCCGGGCGGGGAAGAGACCGAGATCGAGGCGATCCCCGAGGACCTCGAGCCGGTGATGGCCGCGCTCAAGAAGCTGTTCCCGAAGGAGTGCCGCTTCGGCAACTACACGATCAACGTCAAGACCCGGCGCTCGGACACCGGGATCGAGTGGATCGCGCCGGTGCCGGTCTGCATCGTGCAGAAGAACTGGAAGGGAATGTGATGACGCGCGGAACCACGACGGCGATCGCGCTGGCGGCGCTCTTGGCGGCGGCGCCGGCGGCGGCCGACTGGCTGGTCCTGACCGGCGGCGAGAAGATCGAGACCCAGGGGACCTGGGAGGTGCGCGGCGGGCTGGTGGTCTTCACCCTGCCCAACGGCACCCTGTCGTCGCTGCGCGGCTCCGAGGTCGACCTCGTGGCGAGCCGCGCCGCCACCGAAGCGGCGCTGCGCCCGCCCGAGCCGCCGCCACCGCCGCCGCCCAAGCCGAAGGCCAAGGTGGTGCTGACCGAGGCCGACCTGCCGCCGGTGAGCCGGCCGCCGGCCGAGGAGGCGCCGGCAACCGGCGCCGAGGGTGCGACACCGACCGCGATCGGCGGTGCGGCACCCGCGGGGCAGGACGCCCGTCTGCAGGTCGTCGACTGGAACGCCGCCACTCCCGAGGATTTCGACGGCACGGTGGTAACCGGCCGCCTGCGCAACGTCGGCGACCACCTGCTCACCCAGGTGATGCTGGAGGTCAGCGTCTTCAACTCCTCGGGCGTCCTGATCGGCCGCACCCCCGCCGAGGTCGAGGCGGGGCCGTTGGCGCCCGAGCGGGTGGTCAGCTTCGAGGCGCGCTTCCCGAACCTCTTCGAGGTCGCCGCCGCGCGGTTCAACGCCCGCGGCGTCGGCTTCCTGGAGGGCGAGGGCGTTGGCCGACGCGAGACGGAGATGCCAGATGAGGTCGATGCGGTGCCGGCTCCCTGAGCGGATGCCGCATCGCGATGGACGTGTCGCCACCGGTCGCCGCGAGAACGTGAATGAAGTAAGATAATCTCACGGAAGGAAGCGGTGATTCATCTCATAGAAATAGATCGAAATGTCTTGTTGGGTCATGGGGTGAGTGGGTGACGCCCAGCAACCTGGGAGCCACGGACGAATCCGGTCCACGGATTGCGCCCGTCGGTCTCCTGATCGATCTCACTCGCGTAGTACCGGGACACGAGCGTAAATGTCTTCCAAGGCCCGTTGCGCCAGGCGGGCCGCGGGAGGCGGTCCTCTTCGTTCTCGGGGAGTGGGACCTGCTTCGCCTTTCCCTCGTGGAGAGTTTCTTCCCGCGCGCCAAGAGTTCGATTCCGTGGCCTCCGCTGGATGCCGTCCAGACCCAGAATCAATACTCGTTCATCTCCTGCATCTGGGAGATTCCCGACGCCGGGGAGCTGGTGCGCCGGAACCATGACGGCTCCTGGGCCTTCGCGGAGGATCTCTTGGATCCCGCCCTGCCGGTGACACTGCTGGTCTGCGTCAAGCTCGACCCGCGCCCGCTGCAGAAGCTGGGCATCGGTGCCGACTGGCAAGTTGCGAAGCACTTCGTCCAGCGCGCTCGGGCTCGCGGCCTCAGGGTGCTGCCAGCCGGAGGCGTCGGCTGGCAGGAGCTGGTGTTCGTGGTTCGTGGCCCGAGCTTCGCCGCCTCGCGCGAGGTGGTCCGGGAGATCTTCGAGACCTCGAGCGACGCGGTGCTCAACGGCCTGCCCGCCGGCGCCGGCCCCTACCCGCTCTCGGCTCGAACGGTCACCTACCCCTGCGTTTCCCTCGCCACCTACCTGGGGGACGACGACCTCCACCTCGACGAGCGCGAGGGGTTCCGCGCCAAGGCGCTGCTCAACGTCCGCCCGGGGGTGAGGAGCCCGATCGACTGGTCCGACGAGAGCGGTGGCCGCCGCCGAATCCGCGGCGTCGGCGGTGACCGCTTCGAGATCACTGAGCAGTTCGGTGAGTACGACCTGCGGATCGCCTTCCCGGAGAAGAGCTCACTCTCGGACTGCCTGCGCATCATCCGCGATCTGCGCGCGAGCAACGGCGCCGCCGAGTACAGCGGCTGGTCGGTCAACACCGCGACCCTGTTCGACTTCGAACCTTGCCCGAGCCAGGCGCTGATCGACCTCCGCGTACCGTACTCGGCGGTCCGCGAGCCGCTCGACCTCGCCGCGATCCTCGGGTTCGTGCGCCGCTACCAGTGGCCCGGCGTCGACGACATCCACTCTGAGCGATTCATCTCGATACTGCGGCGGGTCGAGTCGTACGCCATGGACCCCGTCCTGGCCGACTCGGTGGCGCCGCTCGAGCGCTACTTCTCGGCTCTCGCGGGCCAGGTCGAAAAGTCGCTCGGCGACCTCCAGAACGACCTCGGCGACGCCGGTCGCGAGCTGGTCGCCTACGTCGAGCCGGACGACGTCGAGTACGTCTGCTCGATCCTCGAGTTCGCCCTCCGGCAGCGCGCGGAGGGCCTGCAGCAGTTCCTGTTCAACGCCCTGCCCAGCTCCTTCTACGGCCGGGGCGGCCTCAACCGCCTGTTGCTCGGCGGCGACTCGGTCCTGCAGGAGGTGTCCGGCTTGTTCGGCGCCGGCAACCCCGGTTTCGTAGTCTTCGGGATGCCCAGCTTCGACGGCTTCTCGTCGCACGGACCGATCGTCACCGCACCGATCCCGGCTCTCTTCGCGCTCGAGTGGTGGTGGGTGATCTACCACGAGGCGGCGATCTACGTCCAGACCCACCTGTTTGATTTCGGCGGCGCTCCCCGACCCGGATCGAATCGCGATGGGATGAACCAGAAGACTTTCGCCGACCTCGTCACCCTCCGGCTTCCGTTCGGCGACGACCTGGATCTGCTGACGCGGATGTATGCCGAGCGAATCGCCACCATCCCGCCACAGCGCGCGGCGGATCGATGCCGGAGCGCCGCTGAACGGGTCGGCATGCTGGCGCTGATCCAGCAGGTGATCGCCGAGCACGGCACGGAGGTCCCGGAAGACGACATGGAGGCCTGGGCCGAGAGCTGCGTGGATACGCTGGTCGCGAGGTCCTGGCTCCAAGATGCGGCGACCCGAGAGCGCGTTGCCGGCGCCGCGCACCTCTTCCTGGGTACTGCGCGGAAGATCTCGTCGTCGCACCGCCAGAGCTGCATTCCGGACTGGTCCGCCGAATTGGCTCGCGACGTGCTCTGGGGGGTCAGGGGTCGCGCCCAGGCGGTCAAGGACCTGTGGACGACGGCGGTCGCCGAGCGCTTCCGTGCCGGCGAGGGGTCTGGCAACGGGGGGCCGCACCCGGACCTCGAGGTGATCGTCACCGGGCTGCGGAAGCTACTGGCACCTGCGAACCCGGGAGCCCGTGACGAAGTCACCCCCGGCACCGTAAACAGCGGCGCGGGCGCTGTCTCGTCTCTGGTGCACGCCGCGCTGAGGCGATGGGCGGCGGTGGACCGCGATCGGAGCCGGGGACGCCCCAAAGTCCTCCCCGACTTCTACGAGCGGATGACTGAGTACCTCGGCGTCTGGCACCGGGCGGTGACCGAAGCGGGCGCGAACGGCGACGCTTCGAACGGCGAGGCCCGGCGCACGCTCGGCCCGGTGATCCTGAGGAAGAACCTCCAGCGCCGGGCCGGAAGCCCGGGACGGAGCGGCCCCGATCTTGTACTGACCTTCGGCACCGAGAACTTCCTCGGTACGAATCACATGCAGACTCCGCTCAGGACGGAGTGGCAGCCCTACTTCGCCGACGACCCGGAGCTCGACCTTTCGAGGGATGGCATGACCTACGCAACACTTTCCCACAGCAACGCCGGGACCGCCCCCTTCACGGAGCGTCCCGAGGAAACGCCACCCATGTACGAGCGCTTTCCCAGCAGGGATCTGACCCTTGAGTTCGCGGGAAGGGAGATCCAGTGCAAGATCCACAACGCCTCGGCGCCTCTACCGCGCACGCGCGAGCAGCTCTTGGAGGACCTCACGATCGTCCTCCAGAAGGAACTGCGCGGCATGTTCGCAACTATCGGCCGCGGTGCGGCGGCGCTCGGCGTCCAGGAGGTCTCGGTGCTCACCGACCTCGGCGGCTTCGATCCGGACATCGAGTTCGAGCTCCTGCGCCGGCTGCCGATCTCGGCCGCCGCCGACAGCACGCCGAGGGTCCTCCGGGCGCTCGCCGACGAACTCCGCGAGGAGGTCTCGAAAGGCGGTCTCGGGGGGAGCTGGGGACACCTGGAACGGAAGGGGAGACGGGTCTGGATGGAGGTGTCTCCCCGGCGACCGGCGCAGAGCCTGGACGAGATGATGGCCGCCAGCTCCATCAGCTAGCGATGGCGGTCTTCCGTCTCCTCCACATCTCGGACCTCCACGTCTCGGCGCGCAAGGGCCCGGTCAGAGTCAGTGAGTGGGTCGATTCGTTCTCCGATCTGTTCTCGGCGCCGGGACGCCCCGACCGGCTGGACGCCGCGGCGGAGCTCGCCTACCGGTACCGGTCGGAGCTCGACGCGATCCTGATCACCGGCGACCTCAGCCACGTCGGCAGCGAGCGGGACCTGGACGCTGCGCTGCGGTTCGTCGAGGCGCCGGTTGCCCCACCCGGCTCGCCGGACGGGCCGCTCAGCCGGGTGCCGAAGGGCTGGCACTCGTCGCCCGGAGGCAGCGTCTGGCCCAGCCTGAAGGCGTCCGGCCTGCCCGTGCTCCTCTTCCCGGGCAACCACGACCGCTTCCTGCCCTCCGTCCCCGAGGGCCGGTCGCCCGGCGGAGTCTTGTTCGACCGGGTCTTCGGGCACTACTGGCACGCCGGGCAGGGCGTACAGTGCCTGCTGCTGCCGCCTAAGGACGGGGAGACTCTGACGATCGTGGCGGCCGACTGCACCCTGCGCGCGATCCGGCACTGCCACCTCGGCGGATATCTGAGCCAGGGGCGGGCGTACCCCGACTTGGTCAAGGCCTTATCGGAGCAGAGCGGCGACCTCGAGAACTCCGCCGTGCTCTGGGCGCTCCACTTTCCCCCCGACGACAAGGTCGACCTCCTGCACCGTCTCCTCGACGGCGAGGAGGTGCTGACGGCGGCAGAGAACAGCGACGTAGATCTCGTGCTCGCCGGCCATCTCCACAAGTTCCGGCGGTTCCCGGAGAGGGCCGAACGGCTGGAGGGCTTCTGTGCCGCTTCGGCTGCGGTGGTGAGCCGCGACGAGAACAACAGCCTCCACCTCCTCCGCGTGGAGGTCGAGGAGCACCGGATGATTCGATTCGCCTACTCCAACCTCGAGTACCTCGACGACGTCGGGGAGTTCGTCCTCACCCGCACCTTCCACCCCCGGATCACCCGCCTGCGTGAGTCGCTGCCGTCCGGCTGAGAGTCTAACTAGCCGCGCATGATCCGAAGCAGGTTTGGGCCGCGGATCTCGCCCGCGATCCTCTCGGCGAGGACGACCGCGTCGACCCCGGCCTGGACGTCAACCGAGGGCGACCGGCGCTCGACCACGGCGGCGAGGAACTCGTCGATCTCGTGATCGAGCGGCTGGAGGCCGCGCGGATCGCTGCCGGGCAGCTCCTCAGCTCCGACCAGCCGCGCGAACTCCTCAGGCGCTATGCCCTCGCGGTCGCCGTAGAGTTGCCGCGCCTCGTCGAGGCCCCGGAAGAACCGGCCGCCGTCGAGCTTGACCACCTGCGCGCCGGCCGCCCCCGCGTTGCCGCTCCCGGGATCGACGCGGATGTAGGACTGTCGGCCGAAGAAGCGGATGCGACGGCGGGCAGCGAGAGCGAGCCGGCTCGCGGTCAGGTCGACCACCGGACCATCCGCGAACCGGAGCCTCGCCTTCGCCATGTGCACCGGCTCGTCGTCGGCACACAGGCCGAATGCCTCGATGCGCGCCTCCTCCGGGCGCCGGCCGGTGAGCCAGAGCGCGAGGTCGATGTCGTGGATCATCAGGTCGAAGATCACGTCGACGTCCTCGCTCCGAAAGGTCATCGGCGAGACGCGCTCCACCTCCAGGAACACGGGCTCGTCACCGCTTTCGGCGAGCGCCCGCACCGCCGGGTTGAAACGCTCGCTGTGGCCCGCCATGACGATCGTGCCGCGGTCTCGCGCCGCGTCCAGCAGACCGCGCGCCGCCGCCGAGTTGTGGGCCAGCGCCTTCTCGATCAAACAGGGTGTACCGCGCTCGATCAGGGGCAGGGCGACCTCGGCGTGCTGGGTGGTGGGAACCGCCACGCTGACCGCGCCGAGGCCCGGCTCCGCGGCGAGCAGCTCCTCTAGCGTCCGGTAGGCTCGGCACGAGCACTCCGCGGCCAGCTCGCCGGCTCGGCTCGGCTCGACGTCGACCACGGCGCACAGCCGCGCACGCGGATGATCGCGGTAGACGCGCGCGTGGACCTTCCCCATCTTTCCCGCACCGATCACCGCGACCGGGACCGCGGGCCGAGCATCATCCAAGACGAAACCTCCCAACTCAGTTCCATCGAAATGGGGAAAGGACGGCGGAGCGTAGCACGGCCGCGGAGTCGCTTCGGCCGCGGGACGGGGACCGGTCCGTCGGGTTCCGGCGGGCCTGCTACCGATACCGCGGCACCCCTTCGAGGTCGTGCTCCTTGACCCGCCGCTGCAGGGTCCGGTAGCTCACGCCGAGGCTCTCCGCCGCGCGGCGCTTGTCGCCGCCGGCCGCCACCAGCGCGCGGCGCACCGTCTCGCGATCGGCGGCGCCCGCGGCGTCGGCGCCGCCGCCGCTCTCGCCCGCCTCGTCCGCGCTCGCGCCCTCCCCCCCGGGCGGCAGTGCCGGCGCCAGACCGGCGGCCGAGAGGACGCCCCCCTCGCACAGGATCAGCGCGCGCTCGAGGACGTTGGCCAGCTCGCGGACGTTGCCCGGCCACGGGCGGCCGGCGAGGAGCGCCAGGGCGTCCGGAGCGAGCCGCGGCGGGGCCGTCCCCAGCCGCTCGGCGATGCGGGAGACCAGGTGGCGCGCGAGGTCGGGCACGTCGGCCGCGCGCTCGCGCAGCGGCGGCAGCTCGATCGGGAAGACCTCGAGCCGGAAGAAGAGATCGGAGCGGAAGCTCCCCGCCGCCACCATGTCGCCGAGGTCGCGGTTGGTGGCGGCGACCAGGCGGACGTCGGCGTGCTCGGTGCGCCCGCCGCCGACCCGCTCGAAGGTGCGCTCCTCGAGCACCCGCAGCACCTTGGCCTGGACTCCCGGCGACAGCTCGCCGACCTCGTCGAGCAGGAGGGTGCCGCCGGCGGCGACCTCGAAGCGACCCGGGCGGCGGCGGTCGGCGCCGGTGAAGGCGCCGCGCTCGTGGCCGAAGAGCTCGTTCTCGAGGAGCTGCTCGGGGATCGCGGCGCAGTTGACCGCCACGAACGGCCCGCTCCGGCGCGGCGACAGGGCATGGAGCGCGCGCGCGAAGAGCTCCTTGCCGGTGCCGCTCTCGCCGGTCAAGAGCACCGTGCTCGCGGTCGGCGCCACCCGTTCGAGCAGGCGCACCGCGGCGCGCAGCCGCGGGTGGCGGCCGACGATCGGCGGCGCGCCCGGCGGGGCGAGGCAGATCGCGCCGTCGCCGCCGGCCTCCTCGCCGCCGCGGCCGCCGCCGGTCGCCGCATCGGCGAGCCGGAACAGCTCCTCGATCTCGACCGGCTTCTCGAGGAAGTCCCAGGCGCCGAGCTTCATCGCCTCGACCGCGGTCTTGACCGTGCCGTAGCCGGTGATCACCACCACCGGGAGGTCCGGCTGCGCCGCCCGCGCCGCCGCCAGCACGTCGAGGCCGGAGGCGCCCGGCAGCTTGAGATCGGTCAGCACCAGGTCGAACGGCGCGGCGGCGAGGCGGGTGATGGCGGCCTCGCCGTCGGCCGCCGTCTCGGCCTCCCAGCCCTCGCCGGTCATCGCCTCGCGCAGCATCCGGCGCAGCGAGTCGCGGTCCTCGACGATCAGGATGCGGCGGGCGCTCATGGCGGGGAGGACGGCGCCGTGGATGCGGCCGCCGGCCGCTCCGTATAATTCCAGGAGCGCGGTGCCGCCCCCGACGCTCGGGCTACGAAAGGGATCATCGCTGAAGCCGATTCTACCGGCGGCGCCGGAGGCGGGACGACCGAGGGAAGCCGAGTGAGCCTGGATCAGCACATCGAGCGGGTCGGCCGCGAGCTCGACGCCCTGCGGGTCGAGTTCGAGAAGTTCTTCGCCGGCTCCCGCCAGACGCCTCCCGAGGAGATGCGGGAGGGGATCCGGGTCGACCTCCGCCGCCTGCGCACCTATCCGATGACCCAGCTCGCCGACAGCTTCCGCATCACCCAGCTCGAGGCGCGCTTCAACAGCTACAGCGAGCTGTTCAACCGGCGGGTGCGCGAGCGCGAGGAGGGCCGGCGGACGGTCCGGCCGCACTCGGCCGCCGCGGCCGGGCATGCCGGGGACGGGCTCGCCCCAAGCGGGCTCGCTGCAGACGCTGGCCTGACCGTCCGCGGCGCGGTCGCCGCCGACGACGCGAGGGCGCTCTACGATGCGCTGGCGCGCGACCGCGCCCATCCGCCGCAGTTCGATCTCGACAGCTTCCGCAGCTACCTCCAGCGCCAGGCCGAGGCGATCCGCGCCAAGACCGGCTGCTCGGAGGTGCGCTTCCGGCTCGCCGACGAGGGCGGGCGCATCAAGCTCAAGGCCAAGCCGATCGGCGGCTGACCTCGACCGGATCCGCCCGGAGACGATCCGGCCGGGGCCGTAGCATCGACACCAAGGAGACGACGTGAACAAGGCCACCCGCTGGATCCTCGCCGCCGCCGTCGGCGCCGCCGCCGCGGTGGCGGCCGCCGCCGCCGCCACCGCCCCCCTGAACCTGTCCCAGGTGCTGGCCGAGCAGCGCAAGCATGTCGGCGAGCACCCGGACGACCCCGCGGCGCTCAACGACCTCGGCAACCTCCTCCAGCTCGCCGGCGAGCCGGCCGAGGCCGAGACCGCGTACCGGCGGGCGCTCGAGGTCGCGCCGGACCTGGTCTCGGCGCGCTTCAACCTGGCCCTGCTGCTCCAGCGCGCCGAGCGCTACCGCGAGGCGGTGGCGGAGTACGAGGCGGTGGTCGAGCGGGCGCCGTCCCACGCCCGGGCGCACTACCAGCTCGGCAGCATCTACGAGGTGCAGGGCGACGACCGGCGCGCCGTCCGCTGGTACGGCGAGGCGTTCGCGCTCGAGCCGCGGTTGGCCTTTCCCGAGTACAACCCGAGCGTGATCGAGAACGGCCTGGTTGAGGAGGCGATGCTGGTCGGCTACCGCGCCGAGGCCGCCCGCCCGCTGGCGGCCCAGGTCTACGAGCAGCCGTCGAGGATCCGCGACCTGATGTTCCCCGCACCCCCGCCGGCCGAGGAGGCGGCGCCGGAAGACCCCTTCGAGCAGCCCATCCACAAGCCCGCGGACCTCGGGGAGCAGCCCGACCTGCCGCGCGCGGGCACGGCCGGCGGGGAGACCCTCGACTCCGGCTCGCTCGACGCTCGCGAGGTCAACCAGGCCGCGCCCCAGGGCCGCGCCTCGGGCGGCCGGCAGGCCGCCGGCCAGGCTACGGCCCAGCGCACCTTCCAGCGCCCGGCCGCCGGCCAGCCCGCCGACCGCTCCCAGCCGGGCGCCGTCGGCACGCCGGGCACGCTCGTCGTCCAGCCGGGCTTCGTCCCGCAGCCGGGGCAGGCACAGCCCCAGCAACGGGTCATCGCCCCTCCCGGCAGCAGTGGTCCACGCTTCCGCCGCGGGGTGGAGAGCACGGGGCGGCTGGAGCTGCAGGTCGTTCCGGAGGCGACCGAGCGGCGCGGCTGATCTGGCTCCCTTCGCCGAGCGGTTGAGGTAAAGGAAAGACCGGGCCGGGTGGAGGGTCCCCCCTCCCAGGGGACGGGGTGCGCTGTGAGTGTGCGGGTTGGGGTCGGCGCACCCCTCGTCAGACCCGGCGCGGGTCCTCGTCGCCTTTTGAATCGCTCCGTTGAGCGCCGGGTCTGGCGCCCCTGGGAGGGGGGACCCTCCACCCGGCCCTCCTTGCCGTCGATGGGAGTGCTGGCCTTCGAATCACTGCCGCCTTCTGCAACGGCACCGCTCCAGGGACCCTCATCCCTGCTTCTGCGACGCCGCGGCACCTCATCGGGCGGTTGGGGGGAATCCCTCATCGACCGAGGAGGGCCGGGGCGTGGGAGGCCCCCTCCGGAGCAGCTCTGAGCGAGCGCATGGCAAGCCCTGCTCAGGGCACCGGCGACCCGGCGCGAAGCGAAGGCAGGCGCGAGTTACCCCCCAAGTGCCCGAAGTCGAGCGCCGGTGCTCCGGAGGGGGCCTCCCACGCCCCGGCCCGGTCCCTCATCCGTGCGATCAGACGTTGAACCGGAAGTGCACCACGTCCCCGTCCTGCACCACGTACTCCTTCCCCTCCAGCCGGAGCAGCGCCGGCTTCGCGGCAGGCGGCCATGGTCTTCAGGCGCAGCAGGTCGTCCCAGCGGACCACCTCGGCGCGGATGAAGCCGCGCTCGATGTCGGAGTGGATGGCGCCGGCGGCCTCGCGGGCCCGGGTGCCGCGGCGGATCGTCCAGGCCCGCACCTCGTCCTCGCCGACGGTGAAGAACGAGATCAGCCCCAGGAGGTCGTAGCTCGCCCGGATCACCCGGTCGAGGCTCGGCTCGGAGAGGCCGAGGTCGGCCAGGAACTCCTTCTGCTCCTCGGGCGGCAGGCGCGCTGATCTCCTGCTCGATCGGGCGCGCTGACCACGACCGCCGCGCACCGCCGGCCGCAGCTCGACCCCGAAGGCCGCCGGCGTCGCGCCGGCGAGCGCGGCCCTCGTCGACGTTGATCACGATCAGCATCGGCTTGGCCGAGAGGAGCTGGAAGCCGCGCAGGCGGCGCTCGTCGTCGGGCTCGAGCTCGACCTCGCGCAGCGGCTTCTCGGCCTCGAGCGCCGGCAGGACGATTCGGCGAGGAGCTGCCTGCTCGCGCTGCTCCTCGGGGTTGAGGCCGCGCTTGGTCGCCTTCTCCAGCCGGTCCAGCCGCCGCTCGACGAGGTCGTGGTCGGCGAGGATCAGCTCGAGGTCGACGTTGGCGACGTCGCGCGCCGGGTCGACGCTGCCCTCCGGGATGGAGGATCTCGGGGTCGTCGAAGGCGCGCACCACGTGGACCAGGGCGTCCACCGTCTTGCAGCTTGGTCGAGGTCGAGGCTCTCGGCGCTCTCGCCCTGCTTCATGCCGGGGATGTCGACGTACTGGACCGTGGCCGGCACGTAGCGCTTCGGCTTGAAGAGGTCGCGCAGCTGCTCCAGGCGCGGTCGCGGCACCGTCGCCACGCCCACGTTGGTCTGGCCGGAGGTGGCGAACTTGTCGGTCGCCTGGTGCGAGGCGGTCAGGGTGTTGAACAGCGTGGTCTTGCCGGACTTGGGCAGGCCGAGGATTCCGAGCTGCATCTCTCTCCTTTGTCAAAGGGGGCCGTCGCCCGCGGCCGGGCGCAGCTCGAGGCCGCTGACCAGGAGGCTCGGGGTGCCGATCATGCCGTCGAGCGGCAAGAACGCGAGGTCGCGGGCGACCGCCTGGACCCCGCGCAGCAGGGCGCCGGCGCCGCCGCACAGCCAGCGCGCGCGAGACCGGCGCCACCGCCCGGCCGCTGGCGACCGCGAAGCCGCACACCGGCAGCTCGAAGCGGTCGGCGGCGAGGTCGAAGCGGCCGGCGCCGGTGGCGTCGAGCAGATAGTACCCGCGGGCGAGGCCGGCGAGGAGCGATCCCGCCGAGGTCCGCGCCGCGGCCGGACGTAGAGGTGGGTCGGTCCCGGCACCGGCAGGTCGCGCCAGCTCGCGCGCCGGCTGCACCCGGAGGCGCGCGCCGCGCCGGCCGCGGCCGCGCTCGGCGCCTGGTGCCAGGCGAGCAGCGGCTGGCGGTACTCGCCGTCCTCGACCAGGGTCACCGCGCGGGTCGGCATCCCCTCGCCGTCGCACGGCGCGGCGAGGGCGCCGCCGGGCAGCCGGCCGTCGTCGATCACGGTCAGCTCGGCGCTCGCGACGCGGCCGCGGCGGTCGCGCAGCTCGGCCGCCAGCGCGGCCGCGTCGGGCCCCACCAGGAGCGGCAGCAGGCCGGCGAGGAGGCGCGCGCCGACCGCCGGCGCCAGCAGCAGCTCGCCGCGGTCGAGCGAGTGCCTCGGCGCCGGCGGCGGCCAGCGCCAGGCGATCGGCGAGCCGGCGGGCGAGCGCCGCCGGGTGGAAGCGGCGCGCCTCGCGCTCGGCCAGGTAGACCGCCGCGGTCGCCGGCGGCCGGCCGCGCCCGGCCGGCGCCGCGGCCTCGACGCGCAGCGCCGCGAGCCGGCCGCGCCAGCGCGCCTCGACGCCGCGCGAGCTGGCCAGGGCGTCGCTCGGCGGCACCGTCCTCGAGCACCGCCGAGGCCAGCCGGGCGCCCGGCAGCTCGGCGGCGAGCGCGGCGCCCAGGCTCTCGAGCAGGCGCATCCCCTCGGCCTCGCCGACGAGCGGCGCGTCGAGGTCCTCGGGCGCGCTCCAGTTGGACGAGGAAGGGGGCTCGGCGGCCGGCCGGTCGGGGAGCCGGAACGGCTCGCCGTCGGGCTCCGGCCAGGGGCCGCCCGGGGAGGGCTCGCCGGTGCCGGCGGCGGCGAACGACGCGCGGGCGCCGCTTCCGCGCACCATCCAGCCGCGCTCGTGGGCGAAGCCGGCGAGCGGGCCGCCCGGGCCGAGCGCGAGCCGGCGCGAGCGGCCGCTCTTCAGGTAGACCTCGGCCTCCTCGAAGCCGGCGGCGCGGAGGGCGCGGAGGGTGGCGGCGAGCGCGGGGCCCGGCTCGGCGGCGCGCTCCGGCCGGGTCACCCCCAAGGCGCCACCTCGACCCCCTCCAGGCGCAGCGCCGGGCAGGTCGCCCACACCGGCAGCTTCTGCCCCCCCTTGGCGCACCAGCCGGCGCCCGCCTGGCGCGCCTCGCGGCCGATCCCGGCCACCGCCGGCAGGAGGTCGGCGACGCGGCCGGAGAGCCGGCTCGGCCCCACCGTCTCGGCGGCGCCGCCGCCGCGGATGCGCCGGGCGAGCGGCAGGTCGAGCCCGAAGACGCCGGTCAGCGGATCGAGCGCGCCGCGCTCGGCCTCGGCGACCCAGAGACCGCCCTCGGCGCCGGCCAGGAGCTCGTCGTCGCCGTGCTCGCCGGGAGCCAGCTCGAGGTGGGTCGAGCGCGGTCCCGGCGGCACGTGGCGGTCGCCGCGCCGGCCGGCGCCCGGGAACAGCACCTCCGAGGCCATCGCCCAGCGCGCGTCGGCCAGCGGTTGGCGCACCTCGCCGCCCTGGAGCAGCCAGCGCCGGCGCACCTCGCGCCCCTCGTCGTCGGTCCGGCGCCGCACCCCCTCGGGCGCGGTGCCGGGGTCGTCGAGGACCGACAGGATCTCCGGCCCGAAGCGCACCCCGACCGCCAGCTCGGGATCGCCCGAGGCGGCCAGCGTATCGGCCTCGAGCGAGTGGGCGACCGCCTCGTGGAGGAGCACCGCCGCCGCCGCCGGCCCGAGCACCACGACGCCGCGGAACGGCTCCGGAGAGCGTCGCCCCGCGGGCGCGGAAGCGCTCGACCAGCGCCGCCGCCACCGTCGCGGCGGCGTCGCCGTCGAGCTTCGCCAGGAGCGCCCCGTAGCGCCCCCAGGGCAGCTCGGCGGCGACGCTCCAGAACTCCTCGCGCTCGGGCTCGGGCACCAGCGGACCGGCCACCGCCTGGACCCAGCGGCGGTGCCGGCGGACGGCGAGGTCGAGCGGGAAGGCGACCCGCTGGTCGCGCACCGCGCGCGCCACCGCGGAGGGGAAGTCGCCCAGCTCGGGCGCCGCCGCCGGCCCCTCCCAGGGGGCGACCGGCAGGCGCGGCTCGGGGTAGGAGGCGGTGGGGAGCGCGCGCGCCACCCGGCGCACGGCGTCGGCGAAGGCGGCGGGCGTGATCTCGTCGCGGCTCGCGAGCCAGGTGCGGCCGCCGCGCACCAGCCGCACCGCCAGCCCCTCCTCGCGCCGCACCCGGACCCCCGGCGCCCGGCCGCCGCCGGCCAGCTCGACCTCCTCGACCCGCTCGAAGAAAGCGTCGGCGAGGTCGCCCGGCCGCTCCGCGACCTGGGACAGGGTCCTGGAGACAGCGGCGCGGTCGAGCTGGGAAAACGGCATGGCGGCCATCTTCGCACAGGGTCGCGGGGCGGCTGCGGTAGGATGCCGGCGGCGAAAACGCCCGGCTGAAGCGCCTCCTCCGAGCCACCGCCACGACCCCGGATCAAAGCCCTGAGCGACCAGACCCGCGACCCGCGCGCCGCCCTCGCCACCGCCGAGTCCGCCACCGCCGCGCCGGCCGGCGATCCGCGCGCCCGCGCGCTCGCCGAGCTGCACGGCCGGCTCGAGCAGTCGCGCGCCGGCGGCGGCGCCGACCGCGTCGAGCGCCAGCACGAGGCCGGCAAGCTCACCGCGCGCGAGCGCATCGAGCTGCTGCTCGATCCCGGCTCGTTCGTCGAGATCGACACGCTCGTCACCCACCGCTGCCGCGACTTCGGCATGGACCGGCAGACGCGTCCCCGGCGACGGCGTGGTCACCGGCTACGGCACCGTCGACGGCCGGCTGGTCTACGTCTTCGCCCAGGACTTCACCGTCTTCGGCGGCTCGCTCTCCGAGACCTACGCCGCAGAAGATCTGCAAGGTGATGGACCTCGCGATGAAGATCGGCGCGCCGGTCATCGGGCTCAACGACTCCGGCGGCGCGCGCATCCAGGAGGGCGTCGAGTCGCTCGGCGGCTACGCCGACATCTTCCTGCGCAACACGCTGGCCTCGGGCGTGGTGCCGCAGATCAGCGCGATCATGGGGCCGTGCGCGGGCGGCGCGGTCTACTCGCCGGCGATCACCGACTTCATCCTGATGGTCGAGGGGACGAGCTACATGTTCATCACCGGCCCCGAGGTCATCAAGACGGTCACCCACGAGGAGGTGACCAAGGAGGAGCTCGGCGGCGCCACGACCCACAGCGCGAAGAGCGGCGTCGCCCACTTCACGGTGCCCGACGACGCCGCGTGCCTCGCGACCATCCGCGACCTCCTCTCCTACCTGCCGTCGAACAACCTCGACGACCCGCCGCCGGGCCAGAGCCCGACGACCCGGCGCGCGAGGAGCCGGCGCTCGACGAGCTGGTGCCGGTCGACCCGAACAAGCCGTACGACATCAAGAAGCTGATCGCCGCGGTGGTCGACGACGGCCGCTTCCTCGAGGTCCAGCCCGACTACGCGCAGAACATCGTGGTCGGCTTCGCGCGCATCGCCAACGTCAGCGTCGGCATCGTCGCCAACCAGCCGGCCTACCTGGCCGGCGTGCTCGACATCGACGCCTCGATCAAGGCCGCCCGCTTCGTCCGCTTCTGCGACTGCTTCAACATCCCGCTGGTCACCTTCGTGGACGTCCCGGGCTTCCTCCCCGGCACGCGCCAGGAGTACGGCGGCATCATCAAGCACGGCGCGAAGCTCCTCTACGCCTTCGCCGAGGCGACCGTGCCCAAGATCACGGTGATCACGCGCAAGGCCTACGGCGGCGCCTACGACGTGATGGCGTCCAAGCACATCCGCACCGACGTCAACCTCGCCTACCCGACCGCCGAGATCGCGGTGATGGGGCCCGAGGGGGCGGTCAACATCATCTACCGGCGCGAGCTCGAGGAGGCCGGCGAGGGCGCCGCCGAGCGCCGCGCCGAGCTGGTCGCCGAGTACCGCGCCAAGTTCGCCAACCCCTACACCGCCGCCGAGCGCGGCTTCGTCGACGCCGTCATCGAGCCGCGCGCGACCCGGCCGCGGATCGTCCGCGCCCTGCGCCAGCTCGCCGGCAAGCGCCAGGCCCTGCCGCCCAAGAAGCACGGGAATCTGCCGATCTGACGCCCGTCCGAGAGATAAGATGCGTCGATTCGCGCTCCTGCCCGGGAGCGCCGCAACCGAGGAGAACGACATGAGAGAGAAGGACCGCGAGCTGCGCCGCCGGCGCCAGCGCCGGGAGAAGCGCCTCCGCCTGCGCCGCAAGGAAGAGCGCGCCGCGACCAGCGAGGGCGCGCGCAAGCCGGCCAAGAGCGGCGCCAAGAAGGCCGCCGCCGCTGCCAAGCCCAAGAAGGCCGCGGCCAAGACCGAGAAGGCCGAAAAGGCGGAGAAGCCGGCCAAGGCCGCCGCCGAGACGCCGACCGCCGAGGCGACCCAGGTCGCGGAGAAGGCGGCCGAGGCCGAGGCGAGCGTCGCCGAGCAGGAGGCGGCCGCCGAGGCGATTGCCGCGCCCGCCGCCGAGGAGAGCACGGAGGCGCCGGCGAAGAAGCCCGCGGCCAAGAAGAAGGCCGCCAAACCCGCCGCCGAGAAAGAGTAGCCGCCGCCGTGCCCGACGCCCGCACCCTCCGGGCCGCCGACCCCGAGATCCACGCCGCGATCGCCGCCGAGCGCGCGCGGCAGAACGACGGGCTGGAGCTGATCGCCTCCGAGAACTTCGTCAGCCGCGCGGTGATGGAGGCGACCGGGTGCGAGATGACGAACAAGTACGCCGAGGGCTATCCCGGCCGGCGGTACTACGGCGGCTGCGAGCACGTCGACACGGCCGAGCGGCTCGCGATCGCGCGTGCCAAGGAGCTGTTCGGGGCCGAGCACGTCAACGTCCAGCCGCACAGCGGCACCAGCGCGAACATGGCGGTCTACTTCGCCATGCTGCGCCCGGGCGACAAGCTGATGGGGATGGACCTCTCGGCCGGCGGGCACCTGACCCACGGCCACCGGCTCTCCTACTCGGGCCGTGACTTCGAGGTCGTCTCCTACGGCGTCGACCGCGAGTCCGAGCGGATCGATTACGACGCCGTCGCCGAGCAGGCGGCGGCCGAGCGGCCGAAGCTGATCGTCTGCGGCGCCTCGGCGTACAGCCGGGTGATCGATTTCGCCCGTTTCCGGGAGATCGCCGACGCCGCGGGCGCGCTCTTGATGGCGGACATCGCCCACGTCGCCGGGCTGGTCGCGGCCGGAGTCCACCCGTCGCCGGTGCCGCACTGCCACTTCGTCACCACGACCACGCACAAGACGCTGCGCGGGCCGCGCGCCGGGATGGTGATGTGCCGGGAGGAGTTCGCCAAGGAGATCGACCGCGCGGTCTTTCCGGGGCTCCAGGGCGGGCCGCTGATGCACGTCATCGCGGCCAAGGCGGTGGCGTTCAAGGAGGCGCTGGCGCCGGAGTTCGGCGTTTATCAGCGGCGGATCGTGGCCAACGCCCGGGCGCTCGCGGGGCGGCTGGCGGAGCGTGGGTGGCGGATCGTCTCGGGGGGGACGGACAATCACGTCTTCCTGCTCGACGTGGCGGGCCGCGGGCTCACCGGCAAGGACGCCGAGGGGGCGCTCGAGGCGGCCGGGATCACGGTCAACAAGAACACGATCCCGTTCGACGCCAATCCGCCGATGGTGGCCTCGGGGGTCCGGATCGGGACGCCGGCGGTGACGACTCGGGAGATGGGGGTGGGGGAGATGGGGGTGATCGGGGACCTCATCGACGAGGTGTTGTCGGCGGCGGTGGCGGGGGACTCCGGGGTGGCTGAGGGGGTGCGCGGGCGGGTTCGGGAGCTGTGCTCGCGGTTTCCTCTCTACGATCCCCTTTCCTAGCGGACTCTGTAGCTTCAGCCGAAATCGGACCACCGGGCCGGGGTGGGTCGAGGGTCCCCCTCCCAGGGGACGGGGCGCGCTCGGAGTGGGCGGGGGTCGGTGGGCGCGCCCCTCGTCAGACCCGGCGCGGGTCCGCCTCGCCTTGCGAATCGATCCGTTGGGCGCCGGGTCTGGCGCCCCTGGGAGGGGGACCCTCGACCCGGCCCTCCTTGCCCTCCGGGGATCCTCGCCCCGGCCCTGCTTGCCCGCCGGACCCGTGACCCGGCCCTCCTTGAGCGGCGAGGGTGCTCACCGCGGCTCGCCGGTGGAGACTCACCTACCCAGACTTGTGGCGGAGGCGGCTGAGTGGTTCGCCTTTGGGAGGGGTCTCAGATCGTCGGGGGAGGGGTGCCGAAGCGGGTGCGGAGGAGGCGGCGGGCGGTGCCGACTAGGTAGAAGGAGCCGGTGACGAGGAGGGTTTCGGGGGCCGCGGCGAGGGCGTGGTCGAGGGCTCGGGCGAGGTCGGGCTCGATGGCGGCATGGGGGGCGAGGGGGAGGAGGTCGTGGGGGTCGCGGGCGCGGGCGTGGGGGGGGGTGGTGAGGGTGACGCGGCGGCAGCGGGCGGCGAGGGGGGGGAGGACGGCTTCGGCTTCTTTGTCGGCGAGGAGGCCGAAGAGGAGGTCGACGGGGCCGCGGTCCGGCAGGGAGTCGAGGAAGGCGGCGATGGCGGCGGCGGCGTGGGGGTTGTGGCCGGCGTCGAGGAGGACGCGGCGGGGGCCGGCGCCCGCGGGCAGGGGGATCGGCTCGAGGCGGCCGGGCCAGCGGACGGAGGCGACGCCGCGGGCGACGGCGGCGGGGTCGATGCGGTCGAAGCCGAGGCCGGTGAGGGCCTCGGCGGCGAGGACGGCGTGGGCTAGGTTGGCCTGCTGGTGGGCACCGAGGAGCGGGGTGGTGAGGCGGTGGCGGGCGGCCGGGGTGGTCACGGTCAGGCGCTGGCCCTCCCAGCCGAGGGAGGTGGGGTGGCCGAGGGTGGCGAGGCGATGGCCGAAGGTGAGCGCGGCGCCGATCTCGCCGGCTGCCGCGGTCAGGGAGTCGTCGGCCTCGGGGTCGCCGCCCCAGGCGATCGCCGGCCGGCCCGGGCGCATCACGCCGGCCTTCTCGCGCGCGATCTGTGCCGCGGTGTTGCCGAGCCAGGCGCGGTGGTCGAGCGCGATCGGGGTGATCAGCGACAGCATCGGGTCGGCCAGGTTGGTGGCGTCGAGCCGGCCCCCGAGCCCGACCTCGAGCACCGCCAGCTCGACCTCGCGCGCCGCCAACTCGGCGAACGCCGCCGCGGTCAGCGCCTCGAAGTAGGTCGGCGGCCCGCCGAGCACGCGCTCCGCCACCGCCACCGTCTCGAGCACCCGTGCCCCGAGCCGCTCCCCCGCGACCGCTCTCCCCTCGATCCGCAGCCGTTCCTCGACCTCCTCGAGGTGCGGTGAGGTGTACAGGCCGGTCCGGTATCCCGCCGCCCGCACCGCCGACTCCAGAGTCGCCGCTACCGACCCCTTGCCGTTGGTGCCCGCCACCAACACGACCGGCAACCCCCGCTGCGGATCCCCCAGCGCCCCCAGCAGCCGGGCCGTCCGCTCCAGCCCGAAGTTGATCCCGAACAGCTCCAGCCGCCCGAGAGCCTCGGCGGCCTCCCGCGGTAGCGGCACTCAGGCACCCCTTTCGAGCCGCGCAGGGAGGGACGCCCCCGCCTCCGCCCTCCGCGCCGAGAGCGACACCCCCCACTCCCCGCTTCGAATCTCCATCCTCCCGCCAGGCCGAGGCCGATCTCGGCGTCGTGAGCGCGATGGATCCGTCGTCGAGCCGAAACGGAGTGCACCTCCCCCGCTCCAACCAGCGAGGAGGGCCGGGGGGTGGGAGGCCCCCTCCGGAGCAGCTCTGAGCGAGCGCACGGCAAGCCCGCCGCAGGGCACCACCGAACCGGCGCGAAGCGAAGGCAGGCGCGAGTAACCCACCAAGTGTCCGAAGTCGAGCGCCGGTGCTCCGGAGGGGGCCTCCCACCCCCCGGCCCGGTGCTCATCGCAGGCAATCCCTCCGCAGGGGAAGGGATGGCTGTGATCAGTCAACGAAGTGGCGCAGGCACCGCGCCAGGGTGGGCTTGAGCTCGCCGCGGGCGACGACCAGATCTAGAAAACCGTGCTCGAGCAGAAACTCGCTGCGCTGAAACCCCTCGGGCAGGCTCTGCCGGATCGTCTGCTCGATCACCCGCGGCCCGGCGAACCCGATCAGCGCCCCCGGCTCGGCGACGTTGAGGTCGCCGAGCATCGCGAACGAGGCCGTCACGCCGCCGGTGGTCGGATCGGTCAGCACCGAGATGTACGGCACCCGCGCCTCGCGCAGCCGCGCCAGCGCCGCCGAGATCTTGGCCATCTGCATCAGCGACAGCACCCCCTCCTGCATCCGCGCACCGCCCGACGCGGAGACCACGATCAAGGGGTGCCCGAGGTCGAGCGCGCGCTCGGCGGCGCGGGTGATCTTCTCGCCCACGACCGAGCCCATCGAGCCCCCCATGAAGCTGTACTTCATGACCGCCAAGACCACCGGGACGCCGTCGAGGCTCCCCTCGACCACGATCACCGCGTCCTTCTCGCCGACCGCCTCCTGGTAGCTCTTGAGGCGGTCCTTGTAGCGCTTGGTGTCCTTGAAGCCGAGCGGGTCGGTGGGCGCGACCTCGTAGAACAGCTCCTCGGGCTCGTCGTCGTCGAGGAGCTGGCGGATGCGGGTGTCGGCGTCGAGGCGGAAGTGGTGGCCGCAGCGGTAGCAGACGCGGAGGTTTGCCTCGAGGTCCTTCGAGTAGACGACCTCCTTGCAGCCGTCGCACTTGACCCACAGCCCCTCCGGAACCGGGCTCCGGTGGGCGGTGCGGACGGGCTTGACCTTCTTTTTCTTGCGGAACCAGGCCATGGCGGGAGGGGCCCGGCAGAGGTCTTCCGGGGGACGGCGCTAGACCGCGGAAGCTTCCTCGTCCTGGTCCTCGAGCTCGTTGGGAAGGCCGAGGCGCAGGCACGAAGCGTCGTACATCTGGCGCGCCGCTTTCTTGGCGCTCTGGAGCTCGGCCAGCCGGTCCTTGACCTTGGCCAGCTCCTCTTCGATCTGGCGGTCGAGCTCGTCGATCTCCGACTTGGTGACGTTGCGGGTGTTCTCGTAGAACTGTCTCTGCTGCTCGGTCAGGCTCATTCCGTTCTCCGGCCCCGCCGTGCGGCGGCGGCGCTGCACGTTGCCGTCGCGCGCCGCTTCACAGCCTGAATGGGAGTCTCAGGTTGGTCCACATCCGGACCCGCACACCGTCCTTGGCGGCGGGCTCGTACTTCGCCCCGCGGGCGGCCTTGACGGCCGCTTCGTTGATGCCGACGTTCTGGGGAACGCGATCGAGGATGCGGACGTCGATGACGTTGCCGTTCTCGTCGACCAGGACCGAGAGCAGGACGTCGCCCTCGACCGCGAGGCGCCGGGCCATCGGAGGATACTCCGGTTTGGCGATGGTGACAAGTTTCGGCGGCTTGACGCCGGGACCGGCCTCGACCAGGTCTCCGACCCGGGTCCGGGGCGCGGGCGGAGGCTCCGGACGGGCGCTCGCGGACGGCGGCTCGGGGTTGGGACGTGCGGCGGGGGCGACGGGCTGGCGGGAGGCGGACACGGTCTCCGAAGCGGGCCGGGACGGACTTTCGGGGGGCCGCTGGACGGCCGCCGCCGGCTCGCCCGCGGGCGGCGCCCGCTCGGCCGCGGAGTCCGGTGCCGGGTCCGCCGGCGCCTCGTTCCCGCCCTCGCCCGCGGCCTCGCCGGCCGGCGCGGGGGCGGTGGGGCGGGCGTCCGCTGGGGCGGCGGCGGCCGGCGCGGCCCCGGCGGCCGGCTCGGCGTCGTCCTCGGCCGCCTCGTTGCGGCGCCGCGTCGCCTCGAGCTCCTGCTCGAGCCGCCGCAGCTCGGCCTCGCGCTCGCGGCGGATCGCCGCCTCGCGCTCGGCCAGCCGCTCGGTGACCATCTCCTCGAGCGACTCGGTCGGGTCGGCCGGCTCGCTCGCCGAGGCACCCGCGGCCGCAGCCTCCGCGTCCGCGGCGTCCGCGGCGTCGGCGCCGGCCTCGCCTCCCTCGGGGGCCAGGGTGTCCTCGAGCAGCGGCGGCGCCTCCTCCTCGACCGGCTCCGGCGTCGGCCCCAGGGGAGCCTCGGGGGGACTCCCGCGCTCGGCGCCCGGGCGGACGATGTAGAACGCGGCGACGCCGAGCAGGACCACGATCAAGATCGCGGCGATCAGCAGCCAGCGCCCGCGGCCGCTCCCCTCCTCGGCGCCGGCGGCGCCGGCGGCCGGCGCCACCGCCGGGACCGCCGGCGGCCGGACGCCGTGGCCGGTGCCGGTGCGCTCGCCGTGACCGGTGGCGGTGCGTTCGCCGTGGCCGGTGCGCTCGCGCGCCGGCCGCGCCGCCCCGGCCGCGGCGACACCGGCCAGGGCCGGTTGGGGCGCCGGGACCGCGGCCGGGGGCGGCGCGGGCTCGGCGCGCCGCGCGGGCGCCGGCTCGACCTCGGGCTCGATCCATGCGAGCTCGTCCGGTTCGTCCGGCTCGGCCGGCGCGGCCGCAGCCGCCGCGATCGGCGGCGTCGCCGGGGCGCGCGCTCCCGAGAGTTCCTCGAGATAGACGGTGAGGTCGGCCGGGCCGGGGGTCGGCTTGAGCGTGTAGAGCAGCCGCTCGAGGGCGCTCTGGAGGTCGCCGGCGCTCTCGAACCGCTGGTCGGGCTCCTTGGCCAGCGCCTTCATGACGATCTCGTTGGCGCCGGCCGGGATGGTCGGGTCGATCGCGCGCGGCTCCTCGACCTCGCACTCGCGCACCGCCTCGAGCACCGAGATCTCGCTCTCGCCGCTGAAGAGGCGCCGGCCGGTGAGCATCTCGAACAGCAGCGAGCCGAGCGAGAAGATGTCGGAACGGGCGTCGACCGTGCGCCCCCAGGCCTGCTCGGGCGACATGTACTGGAGCTTGCCCTTGAGCGCGCCCATCTGGGTGTGGCTGGCCTTGGCCACCGCCTTGGCGATGCCGAAGTCGCACAGCTTGACGTCGCCGTCGTAGCTGATCAGGACGTTCTGCGGCGACACGTCGCGGTGGACCAGGCCGAGCTCGCGGTTGTCGAAGTCGCGCTTCCGGTGCGCGTAGTCGAGGGCGCTCGCCAGCCGCGCGGCGATCAGCAGCCCGAGGCCGTGGCGCATCGGGTGCTCCTTGAGCCGCGCGTGGTCGAGGATGGTGCGGAGGTTGCGCCCCTCGACGTACTCCATGGCGATGTAGTAGGACTCGCCGATCTTGCCCAGGTCGTAGATGTGGATGATGTTCGGGTGGCTGAGCTGCGCCGCCAGCTTCGCCTCGTCGATGAACATCGACACGAACTCGGCGTTGTCGGTCAGATGCGGCAGGATCTTCTTGATCGCCACCGTCTTCTGGAAGCCCTCGACGCCGCGCATCCGCGCCTTCCAGACCTCGGCCATGCCGCCGACCGCGATGCGCTCGAGCAGGGTGTACTGGCCGAAGCGCTCCCCCTCGTCGCGGGCCGGCGCCTCGAAGGCCGGCGCCGGGGCCGGCGGGGGGGCGGCGGGCGGTGGAGCGGGGGTGGCAGGAGGGGCGGCGGGTGCCGGCGCCGGAGTCCTCTCGGCCGCGGGCTCGGCGGCCAGCGGCGCGAGGTCCCATCCCGATCCGACCGCGGCCGGGAGATCGAGGTCCCACTCCGGCTCGGCGGCGGCGGGCTCCGCGGCCGCCGGCGTCAGCGCGAAGGGCTCGGCCTCGACGAACGACGCCATCGGCGGAGCGGCTGCGGGCGCGCTCGGGCGTACCGCCGGCGGCTCGGCTCGGGGCGGCGCCGCCGGCCGGCGCGGCCGCGCCAGCTCCTCGAGACCGGAAAGGTCGAGGCCGGCCAGCGGATCCTCCACCACCGGCGGCGGGGGCGCCGGCCGGGCCGCCGGCGGGGCGGGAGGCGGCGCCGGCTTGCGCGGTCGCCGGTCGAGCACGCCGGTCAGCGTGTCGCTGAGCATGGCGTCGATCTCGTCGCCCGCGCCTCGTCCGGGTTTGTCGGGCACCCGCTCGGGCGGCCTGGGCACGGCCGGCGGCGCCGCGCCGGGAGCCGGCGGCGGCTGCGCCGGCCTGGGCGCCGCGGGGGCGGCAGGGGGAACGGAGGCGGCCGCCGGCGCGGGGCGCCGATCGGCGGCCGAGGCGGAGCGGCCGAGGACCCCGGAAAGCGTCTGCTCCAGCCGGCGCGACACGTCGGCGTCGAGGCGGCCGCCCGCGCCGGCCGGTCGCCGGGGCGGCTCGGCGGGCGCCGCCGGGGCGGAGACCGCCGGCGGTGCCGCCAGGGGTGGCGCCGCGGGCGCGGACGGCCGCGGCGGCTCGCGGGTCACCGGCACCGGGATGGTCGGAGCGCCCTCGAAGCGCAGGCTCTGGCGCGGCGCGGCGAACGGGGAATCCTCGGCGTGCGAGCGTGCCAGCTCACCCTCGACCTCGGCTACCAGGTCGCCGAAGATGTCGGCCGAGGTCAGCTTGCCGTCGCCGGCCGGCTGGCGCGAGGTCGACGGCTGCCGGGCGGCGGCGGCGAGGCCGCGGCGCACGGTCAGGCGCAGCTCCTGCTCGGTGAACGGCTTGGTCAAGAGGTCGTCGGCGCCGAGCCCCTCGGCGGAGGCGCCGCCCGCCGCCGACTCCTCGACCAGGGCCACGACGCCGGGACCGCCGTTGCCGCGCGCGAACGAGGCGATCAGCCCCGAGGCGCCAGCGACCCCGACGCTCACCATCACCAGGTTCGGAGCCTCGGAGGCGGCGGCCTGGAGCGCCTCCTCGCGCCGGCCGACGGCGCGGGTGCGCCAACCCTCGGCGTGGAGGGCGTCCCGGATGCGCTCGACGTAGCGCCCTTCCGGCTCGACCAGGAGGATCAGGGACATCGCGGGCGGCCTCTCCGTGTTCTGCGCTCGGGCACCGTAGAAGAGGCCATTTCTAGCACCGCCCTCGCCGCGAGTCAAACCGGCGAAGCGCCTGATCTGGCGGCACTTCGCGCTGCGGAGCCGGGATGCCCCCGGCGCCGCCCGCGCCCCCCGGCTGCGGAGCGGGCCGGCCGCCGAGGCCCTGCTGGTAGACTCCGGCGCGGAGGATCCGGGGATGGCAGGTCACAGCAAGTGGGCCCAGATCAAGCACAAGAAGGCGGCCATCGACGCCAAGCGCGGCCGTCTGTGGACGCGGCTGGTGCGCGAGGTGATGGTCGCGGCGCGCCTCGGCGGCGGCGATCCGGAGGGCAACGCGCGCCTCCGCAGCGCGATCCAGGACGCCAAGGCCGCCAACGTCCCCAACGACACCATCGACCGCGCGATCAAGAAGGGCACCGGCGAGCTCGAAGGGGCGTCCTACGAGGAGATCGCCTACGAGGGCTACGCTCCGGGGGGCGTCGCGGTGCTGGTCGAGGCGATGACCGACAACCGCAATCGCACGGTCGCGGAGCTCCGGCACCTGTTCTCGAAGAACGGCGGCAACCTGGGCGACAGCGGCTGCGTGGCGTGGATGTTCGACCGCCGCGGCCTGTTCGTGATCGACCGCTCGGCGATGGACGAGGAGGCCCTGATGGAGCTCGCGCTCGAGGTCGGGGTCGAGGACTTCTCGGTCGAGGACGAAGGCTACGAGCTGCACAGCTCGGTCGACGACTACGCCCGCGTGCGCGCGGAGCTCGAGCGGCGCGGCGTGCCGCTCGAGGTGGCGCAGCTCGCGATGATCCCGCAGACCTGGATGGCGGCCGAGGACACCGACGCCGAGGCCCGGGCGCTGCGCCTGATCGAGGCGGCCGAGGAGCACGACGACGTCCAGAACGTCTGGACCAACCTCGAGACCCGGGAGGCCGACGAGAGCGTGCTCGCGGCCCAGGCCGGCTAGCCGGTCCGGAGCCGCCGCCGGTGCGCTTCCTCGGCCTCGACCCGGGCAGCCTCGCCACCGGCTACGGCGTCATCGACAAGGACGGCCCGGACCTGCGCCTGGTCGAGGCCGGCACCCTCTCCTCGCCGCGCACGACCGCTCTCCCGGATCGCCTGGCGCGCCTGGCCGGCGGCCTCGCCGAGCTGGTCGAACGCACCGCGCCGGAGACGGTGGTGCTCGAAACGCCGTTCCACCACCGCGTCCACGGCAACTCGCGCTCGCTCATCGTCCTCGCCCAGGCGCGCGGCGCGCTGCTGTCGGTGCTCGGCGGCCGCGGCCTCGAGGTGCGCGAGTTCAGCCCGGCCGAGGTCAAGTCCGCGGTGGCCGGCAACGGCCGCGCCGGCAAGGACCAGGTGGAGCGCATGGTCCGGCTTTTGCTGTCGTTCCGGGGCGAGCTGACCGCCGACGCGGCGGACGCCCTGGCGGTCGCGATCTGCGCCGCGAGGCGCCACCGGGCGGACCGAATTTCGGCCCTTCATGGTGCCAGCAAGTAGAAGGGAAAAAAGGGGTTAGGTGCTGTCGTGACGTCCTTGACCGGTTTTTTCGGGCTGTGCTAACATCCGCCCCAATGTCTTCCCTGACGGAGAATGTCTTCCCTGACGGAGGCTGTGCGCTTCGTTCTAGATAGCCCGGGAACTCTGCGCGCCGCCGGCGGGTCTAACCAAGCTAGAGGAGGAGATTGCTGTGGGTGATATCGGCGGAACGTTCATGGCATACATGAGGGACGGCGGACCCGTGATGTGGCCCCTGCTCGCCTCCTCGATCATCGGCCTGGCCGTGATCATCGAGCGCGCCATCGCGCTGCGGCGGGCGAAGATCAACGTCAGCGAGTTCCTGGCCAAGATCCGCAAGGCGCTGCTGGTCAACCGCTCGGTCCGCGAGGCGGTCAAGATCTGCGAGCAGTACCGCGGCCCGGTGGCCTCGATCATGAAGGCCGGCTTGCTCAAGTACGGCCAGCCGCGCGAGGACGTCGAGAAGACGATCGAGAACGCCGCGCTGTTCGAGATGAGCCGGCTGGAGCGCGGCCTGGTGGTCCTCGCCACCGTCGCCAACGTCGCTCCCCTGCTGGGCTTCCTCGGCACCGTTACGGGCATGATCAAGTCGTTCGACGCGCTCGCCGAGCAGGGCCTGTCGAACCCGGCCGCGGTCGCCGCCGGCATCTCGGAGGCGCTGATCACCACCGCCGCCGGCCTGTTCATCGCCATCCCGGTGCAGCTCGCCTACAACTATTTCACCAGCCGCATCCTCCGCTTCGTCCGCGACATCGAGCAGGCCACCAACATGCTGCTCGAGACCTTCGCCGAGATGGAGCGCGGCGGCGTCAACGTCGAGGCGGCGGCCGCCGAACCCGCGGCCCCCGCGGCCAAGCCGGCCGCCAAGCCGGCGGGTTCGAGAGGACTCCGCCGGCGATGAACCTCCATCAGACGAAGCGGCAGGACGCGGTGATCCCCACCGCCTCGATGGCGGACATCGCCTTCCTGCTCATCATCTTCTTCATGGTCACCATCACCTTCGAGGTGGACAAGACCCAGCTCACGCTGCCGCAGAGCCAGATCCGCCTCGAGGTGCCCAAGAAGTCGGCCTACATCTCGGTGACCGAGGACGGCACCATCCGGGTGTCCTCCGGCGAGGAGATCAGCGTCATCGTCCCGGGCCCCGAGGACGTGGTGTCGTTCGCCGCGTCGGTGATCGCCCAGGACCCCGACAAGGTGTTCGTGATCAAGGCCGACGCCGCCACCCGGTACCAGCTCGTCGACCGCGTCATCGACGCGCTCAAGCAGTCGAAGGCGAAGACCATCTTCCTGCTCTCGGGCGCCGAGGCGATCGAGGGTGGGGCTGGGGCGCAAGGAGGCGCGGGATGATTTTCCGCAAGCGCAAGAGCGGGGTGAGCGACGAGATCCCGACCTCCTCGATGGCGGACATCGCGTTCCTGCTCATCATCTACTTCATGGTCACCACCACCTTCGCCGCCACGCGCGGCCTCGACTGGGCGCTGCCCGAGGACGAGGACAACCCGCCGCTGGTGGAGAAGGAGGAGTCGGTGCTGATCGAGATCCAGCCGGCCGGCAACCTGGTGGTCGACGGTCAGCCGATGCAGGTCGGCGAGATCCTCGAGTACCTCGAGCCGAAGCTCGAGCGCAACCCGCTCAAGCCGGTGATCATCCGTCCCGACCCGAATGCTCCTTACGGCCGCATGGTCGACGTCTTCGACGAGCTGCGCCTGGGGACGGAGAAGGGGGTCGAGGTCAAGAACATCTCGATCCCGACCCAGCGCGAGATCGATGCCTTCTGGTTCTAGGCGCAGGCGACGCAGGAGAATGAGCCATGGCCGACAAGAAGCCCGACCGGTCCGCACCACCTGAGAAGCCGCTCGCGGCCAAGGCCCGAGGCGAGGAGAACCTCGCCACCGCCGGCCTCACCACGATGGCGGAGGAGTACGAGCAGGACAAGACGACGATGCGGATAGCGGTCGCGATCGCCGCCGCGTTCCACATCGGTCTGTTGGCGATCACCCTGCCCGACATGATCACGGAGATCGCTCCGCCGGACAAGCCGAAGGTCTACGTCGTCCAGCAGGTCCGCTTCAAGCCGCCGCCGCCGCAGCAGCAGCAGGAGATCCCGAAGCCGAAGGCGAAGAAGGTGCCGATCCCGGACCCGACCCCGGACGAGCCGGAGCCGATCCGGTTGCCCGAGGAGCTCGACCAGCAGCTCGATCTGCCCGAGACGGATGTCATCTTCGACATCCCCGAGGGGCCGCCGCCTTCGGAGCCGGAGGGGCCGATCATGGTCGGCGGCGACGTCAAGGCACCGATCAAGGAGTTCGCGCCGGCGCCGACCTACACCGAGATCGCCCGCAAGGCGCGTATCCAGGGGGTGGTGATCGTCCAGGCCGTGGTCACCAAGGAAGGCGACGTCCAGGAGGTCAAGGTCTTGAAGGGGCTGCCCATGGGGCTGGACCAGGCGGCCGCCGAAGCGGTGAAGAAGTGGCGTTTCAAGCCTGCCACGCTCAACGGCAAGCCGGTGGACGTGTACTACAACCTGACGGTCAACTTCACGCTCCAGTAAGCCGCCCCAGATGGCCTTCCAGGGGTCGCTCAGGGAGCTCCCGCTACCGGACATCATTCAGTTGGTCTCGGTCTCGGGAAAGACCGGGATGTTCGCGCTCAAGCGGGACGCCTATCCCGAAGGGGAGATCTATCTCCGCGACGGCCGCATCGTCCACGCCCGGGTGGGCGAGCTCGCCGGCGAGGAGGCGATCTACGAGCTGGCGATCTGGCCCGAGGGGGACTTCGTCTTCACCCCCGGCCGCGAGTCCGCCGAGGACTCGATCAAGAAGTCGAACACCAACCTCCTGATGGAGGCGGCGCGGCGGATCGACGAATGGCAGGTGCTGTCGAAGAAGATCCCCTCGACCCGCCTGGTGCCGGTGTTCACCAGCAACGCCCACACCACCTCGGTGTCGTTCAACCCGGGCGAGTGGAAGCTGGTGTGCAAGATCGACGAGCGGCGCACGATCGACGAGATCGCCGCCGGCCTCGGTCTCTCCGCGTTCGAGACCTCGAAGCTCCTCTACGGCCTCCTGACTTCGGGCTTGGTCGCGCTCAAGGAGGATCTGCGGCGGCTGCCCACCGGGCGGCTCCAGGGGCTGTCGCAGGCGGAGCTGGCGCGGCTGACCGACAGCATCCACCGCGAGGCGCAGGCCCTGCTCGGCGGGCGCAACCACGCCGCGGATCTCGAATCGACCTACAACCTGAGCCGCGCCGAGCTCGACGGCGGGCGGGGGGTCGATGCCGTCCTCGATCTGGTACGGGCCGACGAGAAGGTGGTCTCGGCGGCCCTGGGGCCGAACCCGGCGAAGGCCTTCCTCGAACGGGTGCGCGAGCTCCTGGAGCGGAATTAGAGCCGGCGGCTTGCCGTTGACGACTCCACGCCACCGGGGCCCGGGGCACGACGCTTGCAGCCGGGCGACCTGCGTGGAAGAAAGGACGATCTGCTACCTCGGCGGATGGCAGAGTCACGAAAGGAGACCACGATGAGAATCACCGTTGTGACGGCCCTGCTCGCCGCCCTGACGCTCGGGGGGGCGACGATCGTCGAGGCCGAGTGGGAGGCCGGCGTCGCCGCGTTCAAGGCGGGCAAGCTGGCCGAGGCCGAGCGTGAGTTCGAAGAGGTGGTGACCAAGCAGCCGGACTGGCCGGGCGGCCAGTTCATGCTCGGACAGGTCCACCTCCAGCAGAAGAAGTACAAGGAGGCCCTCGAGCACCTCAAGAAGGCCTACGAGCTCAAGTCCGACGACGTCTCCTACCAGTACGCCCTCGGTCAGGCCTACCTGCACAACGGCCGCTATCCCGAAGCCGCCCAGATGCTGCGCAAGGTCAACCCGGCTTCCCTGCCCAAGGCGCAGCAGGCCAACTACCAGACCTTCCTGGCCGCCGCGCTCGACCGCAGCGGTGACGCCGGCGCCGCACTGGGCGCGCTCAAGAAGGCGGCCGAGGCCAACGCCAACGACTCCGACGCCTGGTTCGCCTACGGCACCGCGGCGTTCAACGAGGGGGAGACCGCCACCGGCGTCTCGGCGCTGGAGAAGGCGATCCGCCTCGACGGCAACGACGTCACCAAGCAGCAGGCCTATGCCAAGGCACTGATCCGCGCCGGCCGCGAGACCCGGGGAGCGGAGAAGCAGGACGCCTACGGCAAGGCCGTGGCGGCGGCCCAGAAGGTGGCCGGCGCCAGCGCCACCTACGACAACCTCCTGCTGCTCGCCGAGGCCCAGCTCGGAGCCAAGCAGTACGGCGGTGCCGTCGCGACGCTCCAGAAGGCGGCGCCGAAAGCCGGCAACGACTGGCTGGTCCACTACTACCTGGCGCAGGCCCAGACCTCCGAGGGCAACTTCTCGCAGGCCGAGGCCGCGGCCCGGCAGGCCCTGGCCAAGGCCAGCAAGGACGCCGACAAGCGGCGGGCGTGGTCGCAGATCGGTTTCGTCAACGAGAAGCTGAAGAGCTACGACGACGCCATCCTCGCGTACCGCAACGCCGGCGACGCCGGCGCCGTCCAGCGGGTCGAGGAGAACAAGCGCATCGCCAGCGAGAACCAGGCGATCGAAGAGGAGAACGCCGAGCTCCGCCGGCTCGAGGAAGAGCGCCGCAAGCTCGAGGAGGAGCTCAAGGAGCTCCCCGGCGGCGGCACCTAGGACGACTCGTTCCGGGGCCGGCACCGGGCGCATAGAATGCCGCCCGTGCCGGCCCCTCGCCCTCTCTTCCTGATCGCGCTGCTGGTCGCGGCGGCGCCCGCCGCCGGCCAGGAGCCCCCGGCCGGCGAGCCCCCGCCCTCGCCCCCCGCGCAGGCCGAGCCGGCGGAGGCGACCGCTCCCGAGGAGGGCGGCGGCGACGGGCGCGCCGACCAGGTCCTCCCCAGCCTCGACATCGACCTCCCCGACGGCGACCTCGACCTGCGGGTGAGCCGGCTGGTCGGCCGGATCTTCTTCCAGGGGCAGGTCAAGTACAACTTCGTCGACGGCGACATCACCGCCTTCCTGCGCTACCGGATCTACGGCCATCACCGCACCTACCAGGTGACCGCCTTCGACGAGCTCGAGTTCGGCTCGATCGACCGGCTGTCCGACGAGTTCGTCCGGGTGCGCGGGCTGCTGTTCCTCACCGAGTGGCCGCACGACTACCACCGGCGCACGACCGTCCTGGGCGAGATCGACCGCATCGTCTCCAACGAGGAGTCGCTGCGGTTCGACAACGAGAAGACCAACACCTTCGTCCGCATCGGCCATCAGATCGGCACCCCCGACGACGAGCGGTCGAACGCGATCGTCGGCGAGGCGAGGGCCAAGGTCGACCGGGTCTTCACGCCGCTGCGGGCGATCGGACCGCATGGCACCGGCCTGACCGCCGCCCTGACCTACGGCTTCGACTTCGCCGGCGGCGACTACGAGTACCTCAAGTTCGAGGCCGAGACGCTCAAGCGCTTCGAGCTGCCGGCGGGCGTGGCGCTCATCGGCCGCCTCCACGGCGGTACCTTCCCTTACAAGGACGAGCGCTCGCTGCGGGAGATCGAGGAGGGCGGCGGATCGGGGGAGCTGGGCGAGCTCTTCGAGCCCTTCCGCTACCGCATCCCCTTCGACGAGCTGTTCAACCTCCAAGGCAGCGACAGCCTGCGCGGCCTCGACCGCGACCGCCGCGGCACCGAGGAGCTGCACACCACCTTGGAGCTCTTCATCCCCTGGTTCGTCGACGCAGCAACGCCACGCCCTGGGGGTCGACTGGGACGGCTGGTACTGGGTGCTCTACGGCGGCTACGGCACCGCCGGCTTCGACACCGAGGTCTACACCGACGCCTCGACCTATGTCACCGACTTCGGGGTCGGCTTCCAGTCCTCCTTTCGACTTCGCAAGTACACCTTCTTCCTCTCCGGGATCGTCGCGCACACCCTCGAGGAGGGCGCCGGCCCGGAAGCGCACCTGTCGATCAAGACCTACCACTGAGCCTGCCGGACGTACCCGGATTCGCGCTCCGATTCCGGGAATCCCGCCGCGATTCCAGGTGCTGGCGTCGATTCGGCCCGGCACGAGTTGTGCTACATTCGCTCAGGGCCTGCCAGCCCCAACTTGCCTGGGGAGAGCCCCCCACCTGGAACGGGCGGCGCCACGACTCACCCGAAGAGTCAGTAGGAGGAGATAAGAGATGACTTCGAAACGGACCCAACTCGCGGTCGCGCTGCTCGCCACGGCCCTGGCCTTGCCGGCCGCGGCAGACGAGCGCGCCAACGCGCCGACGGTCACCGGCGAGACCGGCCTGTTCACCCTGTTCTCGGGGCAGACGGCTCCGCAGGGGGAGGTGACCTTCGGCCTCTATTACAACAACTGGGATCGGGTCTTCGAGTTCGACGACACCGCCGATCTCGACTGGAACCGGCTCAGCGGCAGCGTCGGCTACGGCTTCACCGACGCCTTCGAGATGTCGGTCATGGTCCCCTACGAGGACCTCGACCCCGACGTCCCGGGGGCCGTGGTGGGCTCCGAGAGCGGCCTGGGCAACGCCCGGCTGGGCGCCAAGTGGCGGCTGACCGGCGAGCCGGACGGCTCGGACGCCTTCGCGATCAACGCCTTCGTCGAGCTGCCGACCGGCGACGAGGAGGTCCTGGGCGGCGACACCGGGTTCGGCGGCGGGCTCGCCTGGAGCCGGGCCAACTGGGTCTTCAACGCCGGCTACCGGGTTCCCGGCGACGTCGACGACGTCGAGCTCTCCGACGAGTTCCTGGCCGGCCTCGGCTACGCCGGCCGGGTCTCGGACAACCTCGACTGGATCACCGAGCTGGCGGCGACCTATCCGATCGACAGCGACGAGGCCCTGTTCGAGGAGAGCGTCGACGTGACCACCGGCGGCCGCCTGTGGTTCGGCGCGGCGCGCGACTGGGCGTTCAACTTCGGCCTGCGCACGGACGTGCTGCAGCTCAGCGACACCGACGAGCACTGCCCGATCGGCGGCCTCTTGGGGCTGACGTTCTTCCCGCGGCCGGAGCCGCCGCCTCCGCCGCCTCCGCCGCCTCCGCCGCCTCCGCCGCCTCCGCCGCCTCCGCCGCCTCCGGCCGAGGTGCCGCCGCCTCCGCCGCCTCCGCCGCCTCCGCCGCCCGAGGTGATCGAGGAGACCTGTCTCTTCGCCTCCAACAGCGCGCGGGTCGACAATCGCTGCAAGGCGACGCTCGACGAGGTGGCGCTGCGGATGAAGGACGAGTCCGACGCGCGGGCGCTGGTGATCGGCTACAGCGACAGCAGCGGCGACGACGCCGGCAATCAGCGGATGAGCGTACGCCGCGCCGAGGCGGTCAAGGAGTACCTGGTGACCCGGCACGGGATCGACCCGAGCCTGATCACCGTCGAGGGTCGCGGTGAGGCCGATCCGGTGGGCGACAACGCCACCGCCGACGGCCGTGCCGCGAACCGGCGGGCCGTGATCCGTCTGACGATCGGCGGCTGACGCCCCCGGTCGGTCTTCTTCGAGGGGGGGCTGTTCCAGCCCCCCCTCCCCGCAGGACGCGGTCCTGCCGCGGCCGGCCGGATCAGGCTCCCTTCGGCTCGACGCTCTCTTCGGCGCCCAACCTTTCGCGCCGAAGCGACAGTACGGCTCCGGCCAATCCGGCACCGGCGCCGATCCCGACCAGCAGCAAGAGAGTCCGCGGCGCCAGGAACTCGGGCTGGAGCACCACCCCCAGGAGCGTGCCCGAAGCGCGGCGGACGATCGCCGCCCAGGCGAGCCACAACCCGCCGACCGCGGCGAGTCCTCCGAGCAGCCCCTGGAGCGTCCCCTCGGCGTAGAACGGGCCGCGGATGTAGAACTCGGTCGCGCCGACCAGGCGCATCACCGAGATCTCCTCCTGATAGAGGTAGGCGGTGAGCCGGATCACCGCGGCGATGGTGAACACCGCCGCGGCAAGGAGCACCGCCCCGAGCGTCAGGCCGACTCCGCGCACCAGGCCGATCAGCGCCGCCAGGCGGGCCAGCCAGTCGCGGTCGTCGTCGACCATGTCGACTTCCGGCCGGGCACCGAGAGCGGCGAGCCAGGTCTCGAAATCGCCGCCCGCGGCCGCCGCTGGATCGAATGCGACGGCGAGCGAGGCCGGCAGCGTCCGCCCGCCGTCGCCGTCGACCAGCTCGGCGAGGCTGGGGAAGGTGGTGCGGAAGCGCTCGGCGGCCTCCTCGGGGCCGACCTCCTCGACGCCGGTAACCCAGGGCGCCGCGGCGACCTCGCGGGCCAGGGCGCTGCGCTCGGAAACGCCGGTGCCGGCCGCGAAGTAGAGCACTACCCGCGCCTCCTCGCGCCAACGCTCGACCAGCGCCGAGAGGTTGGCGGCGAGGAGCAGGAAGGAGCCGCCGATGAACAGGCTGACCGCGATCGTGAGCACCGCCAGTAAGCTCACCTTCCAGCTCCGCAGCAGGCTGACGACGGCCTCGCGCGCGAAGTAGGCGAGGGCTCGGCGGAGGGTCACCCGGCGCCCCTGGTGCCCGGCGGAACGGCAGCGAGGCCGGGCAGGGGGTCGCCGACGCTCGCCGGCGAGCCGGGGACCGCGTCGGCGGACCGCCCGTCGTCCTGCGCCGCACCGGCTGCCGCCCGCGGTTCGGGGTCCGGCTCGGAGCGCTCGTCCCGGGGTCGCTCGGGGCGGTCTTCGTCGAGCCCGAGCGCGCTCTCTCCCTCCTCGTCGGAGTCGAACAGCGGCCGGCCGCCGAGCTGGGGCGGCTCCTCGCCGTCGAGCATCTGGTCGTCGACCAGACGGCCGCCGTCGAGGGTCAGCACTCGCCGGCCGACGCGCCGGATGGTCTCCCGGTCATGGGTGGCGACCAGGAGGGTGGTGCCGCGCAGGTTGATCTCGAGCAGCAGGCGCAGGATCTCGACCGACAGCTCGGGGTCGAGGTTGCCGGTCGGCTCGTCGGCGATCAGGATCTCGGGCTCGTTGATCAACGCCCGCGCCAGGGCTACCCGCTGCTGCTCGCCGCCGGAGAGCTCGAGCGGGAAGGCGTTCATGCGGTGGGCCAGGCCGACCCGGCGCAGGGCCTGGTAGGCGAGGCGCTTCTGGGTCTTGGCGTCGCGGCCGAGGATGCGCGGCAGGTAGGTGACGTTCTCGAAGACGGTCTTGCGCGGGATCAGGCGGAAGTCCTGGAAGACGACGCCGAGGGTGCGGCGGAGGTAGGGGATCTTGCTCCGCGGGATGCTCGAGACGTTGCGGCCGTTGACGACGATCTGGCCCTCGCTGGGGACTTCCTCGCGGAAGATCAGCTTGAGCAAGGTGGTCTTGCCGGCGCCGGAGGGGCCGGTGAGGAAGGTGAACTGGCCCCGGGGGATGTCGAAGCTGATGTCCGCGAGGGCGGTCTGGCCGCCGGGGTAGCGCTTGGAGACGCTGAAGAACTGGATCATCTTGGCTGGCTGCGGGCCGGAATCGTGGAGGGTGAGTCTACCCTGGCGTGCCGTGGCGCGGTTGGGCTGCACGGAGGCCGAGGCGGGAGGCCGGGGCTCGGACTGCGGGGGCCGGGCCGGGCCGGGGGTCCCCCTCCCAGGGGACGGGGTGCGCTTCTCGCGTGCAGGTTCGGCAGGCGCACCCCTCGTCAGCCCCGGCGCGGGTCCGCCTCGCCTGCTGTGTCGGTGCGTTGGGCGCCGGGGCTGGCGCCCCTGGGAGGGGACCCCCGGCCCGGCCCTCCTTGCGCGGCGGGTCGGCTCGGACGTGGTGACGAGACGCCCGGGGCTGCTTCAGGCTCTCTTACCCAGCTCTCTTGCAGAAACTTCGAGGATCTTCCCGGCTGATTCTGGGGCTGGGGAGGAGGGTGGCAGAGGTCACGTCCTCCAGATGAAGGCGACGTTGCGGCCGGCGCCCTCGCCCTCGCGGCGGTAGCTGTGGAGGCGGGTCGTTTCGCAGCGGGTGCACCAGAGGACGGGGCGGACGAGGCCGATGCCGGCGCGGGCGAGTTGGGCGATGGTGGCGACCGGGAGGTCGAGGTGGGGGCGGCCGGGGCCGGGGGTGATGACGGCGCGGTCGGTGCTGGCGGCGGCGACCTTGGCGGCGACGTCGTCGCCGACCTCGTAGCAGCAGGCACCGATCGCGGGGCCGATCCAGGCGGTCCAGGTGGAGGGGTCGGGGGCGGCGGGCAGGAGGCGGTCGACGGCGGCATGGACGACTCCGGCGGCGAGGCCGCGCCAGCCGGCGTGGATCGCGGCGAGCCGGGGGCCGGCGGCGATCAGGACCGGGACGCAGTCGGCGGTGATCACGGAGAGGGCGGTGCCGTCGCGGCCGCCGACCAGGGCGTCGCCCTCGCCGCAACGGCCCGGGGTCGCCTCGAGGACATGGGCGGAGTGGATCTGCTTCGCCCACGCGACCGGGCGCTCGGCGTCGACGGCGGCCAGGATCTCGTGCCGCGGCCGGTCGACGGGGGCGCCATCGAGGCGGCGGCCGACGAAGCGGACCTCGATCCCCGGTGCCGAGGCACGCCAGACCCAGTGGCCGCCGGCCTCGGCGGGGCCGCGGACCGGGGAGCCGGGGGCGGGGGAGGTCATGCGCGGCTCGGGGCTGAAGTGAGGGGCGCCGGCGCCGGCCGGACGGCCGGGACCGGCCGCTCGCTCAGCGGCGGCCGAGGTAGGCCTCACCCAGGTTGCGGCCGACGTGGCCCTTCGGCGGGCGGCCGGGGGCGCGGAGCTGACCGCAGGCGGCGGACACCCGGTCGCCCCGACGGCGGCGGACCGTGGCGACCAGCCCGTGGCTCTTGAGGCGCCGGTGGAAAGCATCCACCATTGCGTCGTCCGGCGGCACCATCCGCTCGCCGAGCACCGGGTCGGGGTTGATCGGGATCAGGTTGACCTTGGCGCGCAGGCCCGCCAGCAGGAGGGCCAGGGCGTCGGCGTGGCGCGGGGCGTCGTTGAGGTCGCGGATCAGGATGTACTCGAAGGTCAGCCGCCGGCCGCTCTCGAGCGGATAGCGGCGCAGCGCGGCGATCAGCTCGGCGAGCGGCCAGGTGCGGTTGATCGGCATGATCCGGGTGCGCAGCTCGTCGTCGGCGGCGTGCAGCGAGATCGCCAGGTTCGGCCGCTTCGGCCAGCGCGCGAGCGCCTCGATCCCCGGCACCACGCCGGCGGTCGAGACGGTGATCCGGCGCGGCGACACGCTCTCGGCGAGGATCTCGACCGCGGGCTCGAGCGCGTCGAGGTTCTGCAGCGGCTCGCCCATGCCCATGAACACCAGGTTGACCGCCTCGGGCAGGCCGCCCGCCTCGCGCAGCGCCTGGACCTGGCCGACGATCTCGCCGGCGCTGAGGTTGCGTCCGGCGCCCCAGTAGCCGGTGACGCAGAAGGCGCAGGCCAGCGCGCAGCCGGCCTGGCTCGACAGGCAGAGGGTGTGACGGCCGCCGTCGTCGAGGATGTCGACCGCCTCGACCGTGGCGCCGTCGGCGAGCCGCAGGACGTGCTTGACGGTGCCGTCCGGCGCCGCACGGTGCTCGACCGGTTCGGGGCGGTCGATGCGGAAGCGCTCGGCGAGCGCCTCGCGCAGCGGCCGCGAGAGGTCGGTCATCGCCGCGAACTCGGCGACGCCGCGGCGGTGCAGCGCGTCGTAGACCTGGCCGGCCCGGAACGGGCGATCGACGACCGGAGCGAGCTCCGCGGCCAACCGCTCGCGGGTCAGGCCGAGCAGATCGGGCCGGGGGTCGCGCGCGGGCGGCCGGGGCGCGGCGGCGGTGAGGGTGAGGGCGGTGTCCATGAACGTCGAGGGGAGCGCGTCGCCACAGCGAAGAGAACCGGTACGGCGACCGGTGGTGCGAGCGTCCGGCAGCTTGGAACGTGGAGGGGCGGCGCCGGGATTCCGGCCCCGGGCTTCAGTCGCGGCGGCTACGCCGCCGCCGGGTCGGATCGATACCTACCGAGCGGAGGAAGGCGAGGTCCTCGCCGTTGATCCGGAACTGCGGATCGGCACCGTTCGGTGCGCGAGCCGGCTCGCCGCGCAGGACCGGCGCCTCCTCCTTCTCGATCTCGCGCATCGCGCCGGCACCGTCGAGCAGCAAGTAGAGGGAGTAGCCGCGGTCACGGATCTGGCGCAGCTTGGCGGTCGCCTCGGTCGACTCGGAGATCGCCTCCGACAACGCGCGGCCGAAGTCCCGCAGCATGCGTCGCATTCCCTGATCGATGGTCATCGCCTGGTGCCGTTCGCGTTCCGCCGAAGCGTCCGTTCCGCCCACTCGCCCCCCTCTCGCCGCCCGTACGGTGGAGGGATTATCCTCGTGGCTCCGCGAGGTGTCAAACGTACCGGCGCATCGCCGCCGGGGTTCCGGCCGCTGGGCGAAAACCCGTGCTAACCTGGGCCGTATCGCCCCCTCGTCGTGCCGCTCCCGATGCGCCATCCCAGCGATCTCCAGCCGCCCGCCGGCCGCCCGGCGCGGTCGACGACGGAGCCCGCCCGCCGCCGCCCCCGAGCTGCGGCCGGTGCCGCTCCGGATGACCGCCGCGTCCCTCCCGCCGCCGCCGGGTGCCCGCGCCTGGCTCGCCGCGAGCGGCCTGCGGGCAGTCGCCGCCGAGCCGCTCGCCGGCGACGTCGGCGCCCGCCGCTACTGGCGGCTGCGGCTCGCCGGCGGCGGCGGCGCGATCCTGGCGGTCTACCCGCCTGCCGCCCGCGCCGCCTGCCGCCGTTTCCTGGTCACGGGTGACCTCCTCGCGAGCGCCGGAGTGCGGGTGCCGGCGGTCCGGGCCGTCGACTGCGGGCACGGCTGGATGGCGGTCGAGGACCTGGGGCCGGAGACCGTCTATGGGCTGCGCGGCCGGCCGTGGGCGGAGGCCGCCGCCTACTTCGCCTCCGCTGCGCGCGCCGCCGTCCTGATCGCGGCGCTGCCGGCGCAGGAGGTTGCAGGGCTCTCGCCGCCGCTCGACGAGGCGCTCCTCCGCCGCGAGATCGCACAGACGCGGGAGGTCTTTCTCGAGCCGAACGGGCTGCTGGCGGGGGGGCTCGGCGAGCGCCTGTGGGCGGCGCTGGGGGAGCTGTGCGCGGTCCTCGGCGCGGCGCCGGCGGTTCCCTGCCACCGGGACCTGATGGTGCGCAACCTGGTGCCGCTCGAGGGCGGCGAGGTCGGGGTGCTCGACCACCAGGACCTGCGCCTCGGGCCGCCGCACTACGACCTCGCCTCGCTGCTCAACGACAGCCTGTTCCCGCCGCCGGCGGCCGAGGAGGGGCTGCTCGACGCTCACGCGCCCGGGGCGGCCGGCCGCCTGGCCTACCACCGGGCCGCCGCGCAGCGCACGCTCAAGGCGGTGGGCACCTACGCCGCGTTCGCCCTCCGCGGCAAGCCGGCGCACCTGCCGCTGATCGCGCCGACCCTGGGGCGGGCGCTGCGCCATCTGGCGGCGGCGCCGGAGACCGCGGCGGTGGCCGGGGAGGCGGCCCGCGCCTGGCGCCGGGCCGCCGGGGAGTGATCTGCTACACTGACACTCGATCCACCGACCGGCGCCCCACCCTCGGAAGCGCGCCGCACCCAGGCGGACAGGGAGCGTAGATCATGCCCCACATCGGAATCCCCGAGCTTCTGGTCATCCTGCTCATCCTGGTGCTGCTCTTCGGCGCCACCCGCCTGCCGCAGATCGGCCGCGGCCTTGGCGAGGGGATCCGCAACTTCCGCCGCGGCGTCAAGGACTCCGCATCGCGCGAGCAGCTCGAAGAAGGCGACGAGGCCAAGGACCGCGCGGCCTCCTAGAAGCGGAAGAGATCTTCCGCCCCGGAGGACTCCCACACCCTCCGGTGGTGCGACACGTAGGTCGACAGCACCCTCGTCAGGTACTCGCGCGTCTCGCGGTACGGCGGCACGCCGCCGTAGCGCTCGACCTTCCCCGGCCCGGCGTTGTAGGCGGCCAGGGCGAGTTCGAGATCGCCGTCGTAGGTCTCGAGCAGCTCCGCCAGGTAGCGGGCGCCGATGTCGAGGTTGGTGAGCGGGTCGCCGAGGTCGAACCCGTCGGCCGAGCGGCCGAGCTCGTCGCCGGTCGCCGGCATCACCTGCATCAGGCCGACCGCTCCCTGCGGCGACACCGCCCGCGGCAGGAATCCCGACTCCGCCTCGACCATCGAAGCCAAGAGCAGGCTGTCGAGACCGTACCGCCGGGCGGCGGTGAAGATGTGCTCGCCGTAGGGGAGGTCGACGACGTACTCGCGCCTGGCGTCGACCGGGTTGTAGCTGCGGAAGATCTCGAACGTCCTCGGCTGCTCGCGGATCGCCGCGGTCAGGTCGCCGGGGCTCATCGCCTCCAGACCGCGTTCGCCGACCAGCCAGTCGGCCAGCTCCTCGAGCGCGGCGACCTCCTCGGGAGACGGGATCTCGAGCGGGTCCAGAGGCTTCGGCACCGACGGCACCGACGGCGCCGAGTTCAGGTTCAGCACCAGGAAGAGGACCGTCGCCAGGCCGACGAACGGCTTGGACGCGATCCTCCTGCACGGGGTGTTGGACTCCATGTTCCTCCTTGCAGACAAACCTCTTGCAAACGGAACACACCCTCCCCGAGACGAGGCTCGGGAAGGGCTCGTGTATGCCGCCGGGCAAGTGCAGGTATCGTGCCAGTGAATCCCGACGAGGGGGCGGGCAGGAGGATCGGGAGGGGGGCGCGATCGCCGACGCGGAGAGGCCTACACGCGTGCGTCTTTGACGCGCACCCGCCGCCGGCCGGTCTCGCGCGCGTCGTCGACGCCGATGCCGAGGTCGGAGACCTTGTTGCGCAGCGTGTTGCGGTGGACGCCGAGGCTGCGGGCGGAGCGGCACAGGTTGCCGCCGTTCGAGCGCAGCGCGGCGACGATGAACTGGCGCTCGAACTCCCGCCGCGCCTGGTTCAGGGTCATTCCGCGACTGACCAGCTCGTCGACGATCTGCGTCAGACGGCCGTTGAGGTTGGGCTCCTTCACGCGCTCCGCCTCGAAAAAAGGAAAGCGAAGGATAGCACAGGGGTCGGCCCGGCCGAGGGCTGCCACGCTGGCGCGCGGGCGCGCCGCGAAGGCGCCGATCGCGCCCCGGGAGCCGGCCCCCGGCCTACTTGAGCTCCAGCCGATCCCCGGGGTAGATGGTCTGCCGGGAGCGGATGATCCGCGCCACCGACGACCGCGGGTGGACCGACAGCACCGCCAGCTCGCCGAGCAGCACCGGCGGCAGGCCCTCCTGGTTGAGGCGGTAGATGGTGTAGATGTCGCCCGGCACGAGGTCGAAGTTCTCGCCGCGGTCGAGATAGACGACGCTGTCCTCGCCGAGGGTGAGGATCCGGTCCTCGCCGAGCAGGATCACCGGACCGTTGACCAGCTCCTCGACCGGAGGCGGCAGGTTGAGCGGCTTCGGGCCGGTGCGCCGGCCGAGCGGAACCGGCTCGGGCACGAACGGCTGCAGCAGCGCCCCGACCATCAGCGGGTCGCAGGTGTGGACGATCTCGGCGATCGCGGTCGCGGGCTGGACCGACAGCACTCGCACCCGGCCGAGGTAGCCGTAGTGGCGGCCGAAGACCTCGCCGCTGACCGGATGGCGGACGCGCTCGCCGGCGGCGACCGCGGTCAGCACCTGGCCGGGTTCAAGGCCCCCCTCGTAGCCGCCGTCGAGATAGACGATGTCGCCGTTCATCAGGCTGTACTTGAGCGTGTCGCTCCCATACTTGCCGCGGTAGCTCAGCCGCGCGGTGCCGCCGAGGTGCCGGAGGTCGGGGACCAGCGCCTGCCACTCCGAGCCGGCGATCCGGTACGGGAACGCCTCGTCCATCTCGCCGATGAAGCCGGTGCAGAAGATGTCGCTCTCGGCGCCGAGGGGGCCCGGCGGGCCGGCCGCCTCGGCTGCGCTGATGTAGCCCGGGCCGCCCTCGCCGTCGCCGTCAACGGCCGACGTGCCGTCGCCGGCGCCCTCGCCGGGGAGCGAGCCGTCGGCGAGGGTGGTGACGGTCTCGACCTCGACGCCGAGCACCAGCGGATCGCCGGGGTAGATCCAGTGGGCGTCGAGGATGTAGCCGTTCTGCTCCCAGAGCTGCGGCCACAGGTAGGGGTCGCCGTAGAAGCGGGCGGCGAGGTCCCAGAGGGTGTCGCCGCGCTCGATCACGTGGACCTCGGCGCCCGGCGGCGGGGCCGGCGGGTCCCAGGCGGTCCAGTGGTCGCCGACCAGATGGAGGTCGCGCGGCGGCTGCTCGGCGGCGCCGATGCTTCCGGTCGCGGCCAGCAGGGCGGCCGCCACGACGAGGGTGGTACCACGTGCTTTCATCACAGACCTCCCCGAGGACCAGGCTCGAGCGCTCCCTGGAGCACGCCGTCTATAGTGAGTTCGCTATAAAAGCTACACCCGGCGGTCCAGCGGAGTCAAGTTCCCGCCGGAACCGCGTTTGTCGCCTGGAGCTTCAAGTGGAACTTTAACTTACCGCGGCGGTCCGACGCAACGGGAGCCAGGACAAAGCCAGGACGAATCACAACGCGCCAGCGCGCTCCGCGGCCACCACCGCGGCGGCGCTCTCGGGGAAGCGCCGGACGACCTCCTGGTAGGTCTCGCGCGCACCCTCGCGGTCGGAGAGCCGCTCAAGGCACTGGCCGGCCTTGAGCATGGCGTCGGGCACCTTGTTGCCCTGGGGATAGCGCTCGACGGTCTCGCGGAAGGCCGCCAGCGCCCCGCGCAGGTCGTCGCGGGCGTAGCGCGCCTCGCCGATCCAGTACTGGGCGTTGTCGGCGTGGTCGTTGTCCGGGTGCTCCTGGAGGAAGCGCCGAAAGGTCGACTCGGCGTCGATGAAGCGACCCTGGTGGAAGAGGGTGTAGCCCTGGTCGTAGAGCGCCTGCGCCGCGGGCGAGGGGGGGCGGGCGGCGGCGGGCGGAGGCGTTGCGGGCGCCGGCGCCGGGGCCTGCTGGCGGGCGCTCGGCGGCGGCGCCCGCTCGGGCACCGGCACCGCCTCGAGCTCGTCGGGATCGATCTCCTCGTCCTCGAGCACCTCGGCGACCTCGAAGCGCGGCTCGGCGGCAGCCGCGGGCTCCTCCCTCGGCGCCGGCGGCGGCGGAGCCGGCCGCGCCGCGGCCGACCGCTCGGCGGGCGCCGTGCCGGCACCGGTCCGCGGCGGCGCCGGGCGCGCCGCCGCCGTGCCGCCGGCGCGCGCCTCGAGCTCGGCGATGCGCTCCCGGAGGCGCGCCAGCTCGACCTCGTGCACCGCGGCCTGGCGCTGGAGCTCGAGCATCCGCGACTTGAGCTCGCGCATCTCGGTGTCGTCGGCGGGGCCGCGCGGCGGCAGCACCCCGCTGGCGCAGGCTGCGCTGAGCAGCGCGGCAAGGAGCGCCGGCGGCGCCAGCCCCGCGAGCGCCCGCGGCCGCCTCACGGGGCGTCTCCGTCCGGGGCGTCTCCGTCCGGGGCGTCTCCGTCGCCGGCGCCGGCGCCATCAGTTGGGGCCGTCACCCGGCCGTTGAGCAGCTCGGCCGGCAGCTTGTCGATGTAGCGGCTGTCCGGGTGCAGCTCCAGGAGCAGCTCGATCGTCCCCGGGACCTTCTCGTTCTGGGACGGGTCGAGGCTGCGCTTACAGGCGAGCGCCAGGTAGTACAGCGCCTTGTCGCGCTCGCCGTAGGCGGGGTAGCGATCGAGCAGCACCTCGAAGCGGTCGATCGCCGCCACCTGCAGGCCGCGGCGGAAGTAGAAGAAGCCGACCACGAACTCGTGCTCGGCGAGCCGGTCGAGCACCTCGTCGATCCGGTTGCGCGCTTCGGCGACGTACTCGCTGGTCGGGTAGAGCCGGATCAGCTCCTGGTAGGCGGCCAGCGCGGCCTCGGTCGAGGACTGATCGCGGTCCGCCTTCTCCATCCGGCCGGCCAGGCTGTTGGCGGCCTGGAACTGGGCGTAGGAAGCCTGGTCACTGGTCGGGAAGCGGTTGAGGAAGTCGCGGTACTTGGCCTCGGCCTGGACGAAGTTGACGGCTCCGCCGTCGAGGTAGTAGCTGTCGGCCAGAAGCAGCAGCGCCTCGCGGCCGGCGAGCGAGTTGGGCTCGACCTCGAAGGCGTGCGAGAGGTAGCGCCGCGCCCGCGCGTACTTCTCGTCCGCCATGTGCTGCTTGCCCTCGGTCAGGGCCTCGTCGGCGGCCAGCCGCAGGATCGGGTCGTCGCCGAGGCCGCTCTTGCAGCCGGCGACGAGCGGCAGGAGCGCCGCGGCGAGGGCCAGCGCGGCCAGGAGCCGCCCGGGACGCGGGCGAACGGTGCGGGGAGGAGCGTTCGGAGCTGCGGGGGATCGTGGGGTCATCGGTTCCTTCACGCGATCTCGGTCTCGGCCAGGGTGCGCAGCTCGCGTAGCGCCGCCACCGGGTCGGAGGCGCCGAACACCGCCGAGCCGGCCACCGCGGCGTCGACCCCGGCGGCGGCGACCTGGCGGATATTACCCCGCCCGACGCCGCCGTCGATCTCGATCTCGACCGCGGTGCCGGCGCGCGCCGCCAGCTCGCGCAGCCGAGCCACCTTGCCCAAGACGCCGGGGATGAAGGCCTGGCCGGCGAAGCCGGGGTTGACCGACATCAGGAGGACGAAGTCGAGCGCCGGCAGGGCGTCGACCAGGAGCTCGACCGGGGTCGCCGGGTTGACCGCCACGCCGGCCGCGGCGCCGCCGCCTCGGATCCGCCCGAGCAGGCGGTCGAGATGCGCGGTCGCCTCCCAGTGCACCGCCACCCGCGCCGCGCCGGCCCCGAGGTAGTCGTCCAGGAGATCGCCCGGCCGCTCGACCATCAGGTGGACGTCCATCGGCAGCCGGGTGCGCCGCGCGAGCGCCGCCAGCACCGGGATGCCGAAGGTCAGATTGGGGACGAAGTGGCCGTCCATGACGTCGACGTGGACCCAGTCGGCGCCGCCCTCCTCGCACACCTCGAGCGCGCCGGCGAGGTCGGCGAGGTCGGCGGCCAGGATCGAGGGTGCCAGCTTCACGGTGCGATCTTCACGGCCCGGCGGCGTCTCGACGCAGGCCCGGCGGTGCGGGCGCGGGCGCGGTGGCGACCACCAGCGAAATGGCGTCGCGCCGGCTCAGCGGATGGCCGGCGAGCGGGAACTGGCGCAGCACGGTGCCGTCGGCGACCCCGTCGTAGGGCTCGAACTTGACGCTGCCGAGGCGGAAGCCGCGGGCGTCGAAGAACGCGTGAACCCGCTCGTAGTCGCGGTAGACGAGATCGGGCATGACGTAGATCGGCCCCGACCCCGCGAGCGCCAGCACCGCGTCGACCGCCGCCCCCGGGCTGACCGTGGCGCCGGGCGCCGGCGCCTGGTCGACCACCGCCCCGGGATCGGCGCCCGGGCGGTAGACGTCGAGCGTGCGGCCGAGGCTCAGGCCCGCGGCGGCGAGGCGGATCTGCGCCGACTGGAGCGACTGGCCGGCGAGGTCGGGCACCGCCACCTGCTGCGGTCCGAGCGACAGGATCACCTCGACCGCGCTGCCGCGCTTGACCAGGGTGCGCGCACCCGGCTGCTGCTCGACGACGCGGCCGGCCGGCACCTCGGGGTCGTAGCGGCCGGCGCCCTCGTTGACCCGCAGCCGCAGCCCGGAGTCGGCGAGCAGCTCGGCCGCCTCCTGGCGCGCGCGGCCGGTCAGCTCGGGAGCAGGCGTCGTGCCGCTGCGCACGAAGCCCGAGAACGACAGGTACGCGGTGACGACGAAGAGCGTCAGGACCAGCGCGCCGTATGCCAGATAACCGAGGAGGCGGAGGGCGCGGGCGGCGAGCGGCGGCATGCGGCGGGATGTTACCAGACGGGTCGGCGGCGGGCGGTCGCGGCCGGAGGCACTAGACTCGGCCGCGATGGGCACCCCGAAGAAGCCGCCGCACTGTCCTCTACTCGGCCCGCTCCTCGGTGCCCACGTCTCGACAGCGGGCGGGCTGGAGAAGGCGTTCGAGCGCGGCGCCGACCTCGGCTGCGAGGCGATCCAGATCTTCGTCTCGAACCCCAACCAGTGGCGGCACCGCGCGTTGACGGACGACGAGGTCGAGCGCTTCCGGGCCGCCCGCGCGGCGAGCCCGATCGGCCCGGTGGCGGCGCACGCGAGCTACCTGATCAATCTGGGCGCCACCGACGGCGGCATCCTCGCGATGTCGGAGCGGGCGCTCGCCGGGGAGCTCGAGCGCTGCGCCCGGCTCGGCGTCGACGCGCTGGTCCTACACCCGGGCTCGCACCTCGGCACCTCCGAGGAGGAGGGGATCGAGCGCGCCGCCGCGGCCCTCGGCCGGGTGCTCGCCGGGGCGCCCGAGGGGCCGCACCTCCTGCTCGAGAACACCGCCGGCCAGGGCTCGGCGCTCGGCTTCCGGCTCGAGCAGCTCGAGGCGATCCGCGGCCGGCTCGCCAGCTCTGGTCCCGGGGGGGCCGGCCGGGTCGGCTTCTGTCTCGACACCTGCCACGCCTTCGCCGCCGGCTATCCGCTCCACGAGGAGGCGGGCTACGAGGCGTTCGTCGCCGAGGCCGACCGGCGGCTCGGGCTCGAGCGGGTGCGCCTCCTCCACCTCAACGACTCGGCCAAGCCGTTCGGATCGCGGCGCGACCGCCACGCCCACATCGGCGAGGGCGGGATCGGCACCGGCTGCTTCGCCCGCCTGGTCGCCGACCGCCGCTTCGCCGGCGTCGGCATGGTGATCGAGACCGAGACCGGCCCCGACCTCGAGGGCCACCGCAAGGACCTGGCGACGCTGCGCTCGCCCTAGAAGAGCCGCTTCGAGACGTCGATCCAGATCACGAACAGCATCAACAGGATGATCAGCACGAACCCGAACTGGCTGACCAGCTCCTTGAGCCGGAACGAGAGGTCGCGCCGCATCACGCTCTCGACCAGCAGGATCACGATCTGGCCGCCGTCGAGGACCGGGATCGGCAGCAGGTTGACGATCGCGATCGAGATCGAGATGAAGCCCATCAGGTGGATCAGGTCGGTGAAGCCGCGCTGCGCCGCGGCGCCGGCCTGGGCCGCGATCTCGATCGGGCCGGCGAGGGCGCCGCGCGCCGACAGCTCGCGGGTCAGGAGCTTGCCGAGCACCGTGAAGGTCTGCTCGACGAGCTGGATGTTGTAGCGCACGCTCTGGACCAGCGCCTGACCCGGCGGATAGCGCTGGTAGAAGCCGAGCCCGACGCCGATCCGGCCGGTGCCGTCGAGGTCCGCGGGGGTCACCGGCACCTCGAGCCAGCGGCCGCCGCGGAGGAGACCGAGCGTCACCGCCTGGCCCGGGCGCTCCTGGATGTACTCGATGAACTCCTGGGTCGAGGTCACCGGCCGGCCGTCGACGCTGCGGAGCTGGTCCTTGGGCAGGAGACCGGCCGCGGCTCCCGGGCTCCCCGCCTCGACCGTGGTGATCGACGGCAGGGTCTGGGGGTAGAGCCCGGCGAGGTCGCCGATCTGGTACTCCTCGAGCACGCGCGGCGTCACCGTGACGTCGAAGGTCGCCTCGCCACGCTCGATCGAGAGCAGCACCGGTTGGTCCGGCGAGGTCAGCAGCTCGAAGGCGACCTCGGACCAGCTCTCGACCTCGCGGCCGTCGACCGCGAGGACCCGATCGCCGGCGGCGAGCCCGGCCTCCTCGCCCGCCGAGCCTTCGGCGACGCCGCCGATCACCGGCTCGATGTCGGGGAGGTCGTTGACCTCGGTGCCGGCGACGAAGACGCCGGCGATCAGCACGATCGCCAGCACCACGTTCATCGCCGGCCCGGCGAGGTAGACCAGGATCCGCTGCCAGCGCGGCTTGGACAGGAACTCGCGCGGGTCGCCGGTCCCCTCGTCGGGCATCTCGCCGCCGAGCTTGACGTAGCCGCCGAGCGGGATCGCAGAGAGGCGGTACTCGGTCTCGCCGCGCCGGAAGTGCCAGAGCCGCGGCCCGAAGCCGAGCGAGAAGGCCTCGACCCGGACGTCGAAGAGCTTGGCCATCAAGAGGTGCCCGAGCTCGTGGATGAAGATGATCACCCCGAGGGAGAACACGGTGGCGAGGATCGTGATCAGGATCTCGTTCATGGTTCGGGCCTCTTCGCGGCGGCGGTGGGCGGCCGGCCGGCCATTCTAGCCGGTCACTGCCGAAAGGCGCCGTCGCCCGCCAGGAGCACCGAGATCCAGAGCACCGGCGCCGCGAACAGCAGGGCGTCGATCCGGTCGAGCAGGCCGCCGTGGCCGGGGAGCAGGTGACCGGAGTCCTTGACCCCCGAGCCGCGCTTGAGCAGCGACTCGACGAGGTCGCCGAGCTGGGCCGCGACGTTGACCCCGGCGGCGACCGCGACCACCAGGGGCGACAGCCGGCCGAGGAGGAGTGCGCTCCACGCCGCCGCCGCGACGACCGCGATCACCAGGCTCGCCGCGGCCCCCTCCCAGCTCTTCTTGGGGCTCACCCGGGGCGCCATCCTGTGCCGCCCCCAGCGCCGCCCCACCACCAGGGCGGCGGTGTCGCCGAGCCAGACGATCGCGAGCAGGAGGAACACCAGCCAGGGATCGGCCTCCTGGAGGCGGGTGAGCGCCACCGCCGGGAGGGCCAGGTAGACGGTGCCGAAGGAGAGCGCGCCGAGCGCGGGCAGCGCTTGCGGCGCCGGAGTGCGGCCGAGGAGCACAAGGCACCCGACCCCGGCCGAGAGCGCCAGCCCGGCGCCGAGGATCCACGCCTCGAGCGCCGTGCGGCCGGCCGCCGCGGGATCGGCGCCGAGCGCCAGGTAGAGCGCGACAGCCGCGGCGGCGACCAGCGCCGGCAGCAGCCGGAGCGGCGCGGCGGGCGCCAGCGGGCGGACGATGCGGACCAGCTCGGCCGCCGCCAGGACGACCGCGCCGACGATCAGCGCGAAGAACCAGGGTGCGGGCAGCAGGAAGACGCCGGCCAGGAACGGCACTCCGGCGACGGCCGCGGTGAGCAGGCGCTGCATCGGACGGGGGCGAGGCCGGGCCGCTAGGCGCTGCTGCCGCCGGGGAGCGCGGCGGCGGCCGGGTTCTCTTCCGGCACCCCGCCGTAGCGGCGCTCGCGCGCCTGGTAGTCGAGGATCGCCTCGAACAGGTGGCGGCGGCGGAAGTCCGGCCACAGGGTCGGCGTCACCCAGATCTCGGTGTAGGCGATCTGCCAGAGCAGGAAGTTCGAGATCCGCATCTCGCCCGAGGTGCGGATCAGGAGGTCGGGATCGGGCTCGCCGGAGGTGTAGAGGTAGCGGCCGATCGTCTCCTCGTCGATCTCGGCGCGCCGGCCGGCGGCCCAGTCGGTGACGATCCGCCGGCAGGCGTCGACGATCTCGCAGCGGCCCGAGTAGTTGAGCGCGATGTTGAGGTGCATCGCGCCGCCGCCGGCGGTGGCCTCGATCGCCCGCTCCAGCTCGCGCACCACCGACGGGTCCAGCTCGCGCCAGCGGCCGAGGACGCCGAGGCGGATGTCGTTCTCGACCATGGTGTCGAGCTCCTTGCGCACGTACTCGCGCAGGAGGTTCATCAGGGTCCAGACCTCGAAGCGCGGCCGCTTCCAGTTCTCGACCGAGAAGGCGTAGAGGGTCAGCACCTCGGTCTCCAGCCGCGCCGCGGCCTCCACCGTGTCGCGCACCGACTCGACGCCGGCGCGGTGCCCCTCGACCCGCGGCAGGCCGCGCGCCTTGGCCCAGCGGCCGTTGCCGTCCATGATCACCGCCACGTGGCGCGGCAGCCGCTCGAGGTCGAGCCGCCGCACCAGGAGCTCCTCGGGAGTGCCCGGCTCGGCGAGTTTGGACAGGTCGATCATGGGCGCAGGGGTGGTGACGAGGTCCGGCTAAGTTACCACACCGACCGTGGCCGGATCGTGGCCCGGTAGTGGCCCGGCCGGGGCGGTCGCGAGGCCCTGGCCGCCCCATTGGGCGGAGTAAAACACCTCCTCCAGGGTCAGCCCGCGGGCCGGCGCCGTCGGGCCGGCGGCGGCGCGCCCGCCGCCGGCCCCGCCGTCGACCAGGAGCGCCGCGAAGCCCGCGGCGTCGCGGCGTCCGCGGCCGACCTCGAGGAGCGTGCCGACCAGCGCCCGCACCATGCCGCGCAGGAAGCCGTCGCCGCGCACGACGAAGGCGAGCGCCGGGCCGTCCTCGCGCCACTCGGCGGCGGTGATCCGCCGCACCGGCGAGCGGTGGCCGCCGCCGGCGAGCGCGAAGGCCGAGAAGTCGTGCCGGCCCGGGAGCGCGCGGGTCGCCGCGCGCATCGCCGCGACGTCGAGCCCGGGATCGGCGCGCACCGCGAACGGCGCGTCGAGGGGCGACAGCACCGGCTCGCGGCGCAGGCGGTAGACGTACTCCTTGCCGGCGGCGTGCTTGCGGGCGTGAAAGCCCGCGGGCATCCGGCGCGCGGCCAGCACCCGCACGTCCTCCGGCAGGTGGTGGTTGGTGCCGTGGACCAGGCCGCTCTCGGGGAACGGCCGCTCCAGCTCGACGTGCGCCGCCTGGCCGCGGGCGTGGACGCCGGCGTCGGTGCGGCTCGCGCCGACCGCCGCGACCGGCCGGCCGAGGAGCGCCGCGAGCGCCTCCTCGAGGGTCTGCTGCACGGTCGGGGCGTTGGCCTGCCGCTGCCAGCCGGCGTAGGGGCCGCCGCGGTAGGAGACGGTCAGGAGGTAGACCGCCGGCTCGGTCATCGGCCGCCTCCCGCGGCGTCCGCCGCGCGCGCTCGGCGGCCGCGGAGCGCCGACACGGCGAGGACCACCGCGAACGGCCCCCAGATCGCGAGCCAGATCCAAGGGAAGTACTCGACCCCGGCGTGCGGTGCCAGGTAGGCGAGCGGCACGAGCGCCGCCAGGAGCAGCCAGGCGCGCGCGGCGGTCAAGGCGGCGAAGGGGAGCACCCAGAGAACGTACCAGGGGTAGACCGTGGCCGAGCAGAGGAGGAGCGCGCCGAAGAGGTCTCGGGTGCCGGCCACCGGGTCGCGCGCGGAGAGCGAGCGGACCACCGCCGCGGCGGCGCCGGCGGCGAGCAGGAGCTTGGCGAGCAGTTGCGGGTAGAGCAGGGGATAGACCCCGTCGAACGCACGGTGGTAGCCGGACCAGTCCTCGATCCGGGCGAGGAGATCCTTGGCCGCGGCGTCGAGCCCGGCGGCGCCGATCGCCCGCCGGAGCGGCTCGTAGATCGGACCGTTGAACTCCCACGAGACGCCGTAGGCGACCAGCCCCGGCGGCACGCCGCCGGTGGCGGCCACCACCGGCGCCAGCGCCACCGCCACCGTCCCCAGGGCCACCGCCGCAAAGAGCGCCGGCCGGCCGCTGCCGCGCGCCCACATCGGCACCGCGGCGAGCGGCGCCAGCTTGGCCAGGACTCCCGCGGCGGCGGCGAGCGCGGCCGCGGCGGCCCGGGATCCCGCGCCGCGGACGGCGGGCCGCGCCGCGATCAGCGCCACCGCCCCGACCGCGGCGGCCACGCCGAGGGCGTCGACGTGCGCCATGCCGGCGGTCTCGAGCGCCACCAGCGGGCTCCAGGCGTACCAGGCGGCGCGCGCCTCGGGCACGCCGCGCCGCCGCGCCAGCCGCAACAGCAGCGCGCAGGCGAGGAGGTCGGCGGCGAAGAGCGCCAGCTTGAGCGCCGCCAGGGGCGCCGGGCTCCTCGCGGCTATACTGAACAGGCCGAGGGCGAGTGGCGGATAGATCGTCGGGACGTCGCGGTGGGGCAGCCGCCGCCACCCCTCGTCGCGCAGGCTCGCCAGCTCCTCGGCCTCGGGTGCGAGGCGGTACGGGTTCTCGCCGGCCGCCGCGACCCGGCCGTCCCAGAGGTAGCGCGGCGCGTCGTCGGAGAGCGACGGCGGCAGGGTCAGGAGGGGCAGCCGGAGGAGGAGCGCCGCGGCCAGCACGCCGCGGCCGATTCCACGGACGGTGCCGCCGGAGCGCTCGAGCCGGAGCACCGCGACCGCCTGCCAGGCGAACGCCGCGGCGAGAATCGCCAGCGTCCAGCCCGGGTGCCGGTCGAGATCGCGCACGAGCGCCAGCGCGAGGGCGGCGGCCGCGAGCGGCAGTCCGAGCATCGCGGCGCGCAGGCCGCCGGGGCCCGCCGCCCGGCGTAGCGAGTCGAGGGACCACCGAGATGACCGAGTCATGGCTGGCGCCGGCGGTGCTGGGCGTCTACTACGCGATCCTGGGGATCCTGGCGGTCTACGGCGTGCACCGGCTGGTGCTGGTGGCGCTCTGGATCCGCCACCGCCGCGACGCCCCGGTCGAGCCGGCGCCGCCGGCCGAGTGGCCGCGGGTGACGGTGCAGTTGCCACTCTACAACGAGCGCTACGTCGCCTCGCGGCTGATCGACGCCGCCTGCCGGCTCGACTACCCGCGCGACCGGCTCGAGATCCAAGTCCTCGACGACTCGACCGACGACACCCGCGAGATCGTCGCCGCCGCGGTCGCCCGCCACCGCGCCGCGGGGATCGCGATCCACCACCTCCACCGCGCCGACCGGAGCGGCTTCAAGGCCGGCGCGCTGGCCGCCGGGCTCACCGCCGCGGCGGGCGAGCTGATCGCGGTCTTCGACGCCGACTTCGTCCCCCATCCCGACTTCCTGCGCCGCACCGTGCCCCACTTCGGCGATCCCGGCGTCGGGATGGTCCAGGGGCGCTGGGACCACCTGAACCGCGACTTCTCGCTCCTGACCCGGATCCAGGCGATGCTCCTCGACGGCCACTTCGTCATCGAGCACACCGCGCGCCACCGGAGCGGCTGCTTCTTCAACTTCAACGGCACTGCCGGCGTCTGGCGGCGGGCGGCGATCGAGACCGCCGGCGGCTGGCAGCACGACACCCTGACCGAGGACCTCGACCTCTCCTACCGGGCCCAGCTCGCCGGCTGGCGCTTCGTCTACCGCGACGACCTGACGGTGCCCTCGGAACTGCCGGTCGACGTCAACGGCTTCAAGAGCCAGCAGTACCGCTGGGCGCGCGGCTCGATCCAGACCGGCCGAAAGCTCCTCGGCCGCATCCTCCGCGCGCCGCTGCCGTGGAAGGTCCGGGCCGAGGCGGCGATCCACCTGACCAACAACGCGAGCTACCTCCTGATGGTGGCGCTCTCGCTCCTGGTCTTCCCGGCGATGGTGCTCCGCCGCGGCTCGCCGCCGGCGGTGATCCTGGCGGTCGACCTGCCGCTCTTCGTCGCCGCCACCGCCTCGGTGCTCGCCTTCTACGTCGCCAGCCAGGTCGCCGCCGGCCGCGGCTGGGGCCGGGCGCTCGGCGCCCTGCCGCCGCTCCTGGGGCTCGGCATCGGCCTCGCGATCAACAACGCGCAGGCGGTGATCGCGGGCCTCGCGCGCCGCGGCGGCACCTTCCACCGGACGCCGAAGTACGCCATCGTCGCGCGCGGCGAGGACTGGCGGCGCCGGCTATATCAAACCAGCTACAGAGCCGGCCGCGGCTGGACGGTGGCGGTCGAGACGCTCTTCGCGCTCTGGTTCGCCGGCTGCTTCGCCTGGGCCGCGGCCGCCGGCATGTGGGCCTCGCTCCCCTTCCTCTGGCTCTTCCTCCAGGGCTACGCCTACATCGCCCTCCTCTCCCTGGCGCCGCGCCTGCGCTTGCGCGCCCCGCCGCCGGTGCCGGCCCCGGGGTGATGTTCCCGCTCCCCGACCTCCTCCACCCCCGGCCGTCCGCCGGCATCGACGCGCGGCTCCTCGCGGAGCTGCTCGAGACCTCCTTCCTCGGCGGCGAGCCCGGCTCCGCCCTCGACGACGTCCTCGAGGCGGCGCCGGTGCCGGAGTCGCCCTGGAACGAGGAGCACTTCGCCGACGAGCTGTTCCTCGACGAGGTGATCGAGGGCTGCTTCCGCATCGTGCGCGACGGACAGCGGTTCCCGATCCACCGGCGCTACCTGCGCCGGGTGCTCGGGCGGCCGCCGGTCGAGCCGGAGACCATCCGCTTCCGCCAGGACGTGCTGCGCGAGCTGGCCGCCGACGAGGCGATCCGGGACCGCACCTTCCGGCTCCACCGGCAGCTCTTCGACCTGCTCACGCTGTTCAAGGCGCCGGGCTCGGCGCTCGGGATCGATCAGGCGACCTTCCGGCTCGACCTCCTCCGTCACGCCAAGGCGGTGATCGACGCCCTGGCCGACGACTTCGCCGGCGCCCGCTCCGGTCTGCGCCGGCTGCATGAGGCCGGCGTCGCGATCCGCGCCAGCCGCGAGCACAGCCTGCTCTGTTCCCTCCTCGACCACGAGGAGCGGCTCGCCGAGCTGTCGGTGCGGATCCGGCTGGGCGCCGACGGCCGGATCCGCCGGCTGACCCTGGGCGAGATCGCCGAGAACCGCGACAACCCGTTCCACCGCGCGCCGGCGCGCCGCTGGGTCGACCGCCTGCGCCTCCTCTGGCGCGGCTTCGACCTCGACCGCCGGGAGGTCGTCAACCGCCTGATCGTCGCGGTCTACCTGGAGGTCGCGCCGGCGCTGCGGACGCTCCTCCAGCTCCTCGGCCAGCTCGAGGTCTACCTCGGCGCGCTGTCGTTCGCCGAGCGGGCGCGCGCGGCCGGGCTCGAGGTCACCCTCGCCGCCCCCTCCGCCGACGGCCGGCTGGTCCTCGGCGACCTCTTCAACCCGCTGCTCCTGGCCGGCGGCGGTCGGCCGACGCCGTGCGCGATCGCCACCGGGCGCGCCGCGGCGACGGTGATCGTCACCGGCCCCAACTCGGGCGGCAAGACGCGGATGCTCCAGGCCGTCGGCCTGGCCCAGCTCCTCGGCCAGTCGGGCCTCTTCGTCCCCGCGCGCGAGGCGCGGCTGCCGGTCCTCCAAGGCCTCTTCGTCTCCCTGGTCGAGCCGACCACGGCGCACCAGGCCGAGGGCCGCCTAGGCTCGGAGCTGGCGCGCATCCGCAAGCTCTTCGAGGAGGTGCAGCCCCGCAGCATGGTGCTCCTCGACGAGCTGTGCTCGGGCACCAACCCGTCCGAGGCGGTCGAGATCGTGTCGGTCGTCCTCGACCTCCTGCGCGTCCTCGAGCCGGTCGCCTTCGTCACCACCCACTTCCTCGAGTTCGGTCGGCAGCTCGCCGAGGAACCGGCGGGGGAGGAGCTGGCGTTCCTCCAGGCGGTGATGGGGAGCGATCACCTCCCAACCTACCAGTTCGAGCCCGGAGTCGCCGAGACCTCGCTCGCCGTCCACACCGCGCGCCGCCTGGGAGTCACCTTCGACGGCCTGGCCGAGCTCCTGGCGCGTCGCCTCTGCGTCCAGGTGACGCCGCGGGAGGCGGGAGCCCGCGGGGACGCCGCCGAGCCCCGCCGCCCCCGCGCCGTCGCCACCCGCCGGAGCGGCCCCTCGGCCTCGTAGTAAGCTCTTCACCCCATGGCGGTTCCGGCGGCCAGGCCGATCCCCGAGGTGCGCCTCCGCCCGGCGGTACCGCGCGACGCCGAGATCCTCGGCCGCTGGCGCGCCGAGCCGGCGGTGCGCCGCTTCCAGCCCCTCGCCGACCTCTCCGTCGGCCAGCTCCGCACCGACATCGCCAGCCACCGCCTGCCCGACCTCTATCGCGGCCGCGGCGAGAAGTTCCAGTGGATCATCGAAGTCGACGGCCGCCCCGCCGGCTGGATCACCCTGGTGGTCAGCAACTGGGAACACGGCCTGGCCGAGATCGGCTACGCCCTGACCACTCCGCACCAGGGCCAGGGCCTGATGACCCGCGCCCTCGGCGAGCTGGTGCGGGATCTTTTCTCGCGTACTACCATCGAGCGGCTGGAGGCGCGCTGCGCGGTCGGCAACGAGGCGTCGGCTCGGGTGTTGGAGAAGCTCGGGTTCCTTCGGGAGGGGAGGCTGCGGCGGTACTTTCGGCTGGGCGGGGAGCGGGTGGACAACTTCCTCTATGCGCTGTTGAAGGTGGATTACTTCGGCTGAGGATGTTAGCCCGGCCGCGTAAGCTGGTCCACGGTTCAGAGTCACCCGCGAGGCACTCGCCTCCGTAAATATGCCGATTTGACTATCGCCCGCGGCCTATAGCAGGCTTGTGCGGTCCTTCAAAGAGGCGGGAGCAGGCTGGGGACCGAAGCTGGCAGGCGCCCGCGGTTGCCGCGAACAGCAACTTGCTAGAACCACGATTCGAGGGAGTTCGCTCACGGTCTTTTGTTACCAAGCCAGCTTCAGGTCACTTCTTCACTCCACCCGTCTCATCGCCGTGAGGAGCCGAGTCCAGGAATGACAGTCACACTTACCCAAGACATCGACGCACTCCGCCTCCTTGACCAGGCTCGAAACTCCCTTGTCAAGGTGCACCGAGCCGGCGTACGTGTCCTACTAAGCGCTCTTCAGGACGATACTGTCACACAAGCACCGTGGTGGCAGAGTCGCGACGAGCTAGAGCAGGCCTTGCTTTATTTGGCTACCAAGAGCGCTCCAGATGTCCAGCGATCCACGGCGCTGTCCATTCTCCCACAGATTACGCTTGAACGAATCAGGATCTGGGAGAACGATGCTCGTGGCGAAACTGTTGCTTCGTCCGGTGGCACCGCCATCCTCGCAGGCCCCCTACCCATTCTGACCGCTGCTCGGGCAATGCAGGCGCTTGTTGCAAGCCGAGAGCACGCGTTCTCCGTCCCGACTATGCTCTGCTATTACTGGATCGTGCGCGAACTCTACACGATCGAAGTACCGACGTGGAGTTCTGGCGGCGCACGTGGTGCCGCAGGAGGAGAGTGCACGGCATTTATAACAGGCGAGTGCTTGCGCTCAATCCATTCCTTTGCGCGGGCCATACAACGCACCAGCGCTTACCTTTACGGACTACAGGAACTCGCAACAAACAACCGGGACCTCAGAAGCCTTCACGAGCGCCTTAAGGCTGGGGAGACATGGGTCGAGGAGGAAGTCAAACGCCTTGCGCTTGACCAGGAGATCGAAATCCTTCTCAAGCGAAGGGACACGACACTTCACCTTGACCACTGGGAGGAAACGGCTAGCACCCATGGAGCAAAGCAGCAGCCGAGCGCTTGGAGAGAGCGCCTTGAGAAGGAGATTTCAGCAGACTGTCTTAATTTTCAACACGCGGCAGAGACAATTCGCGAGCATCGCAGTCAAGAGATCCGCAAGTACGGCAGGACAGCAAGAGGAAGACGGGAGGTAGCAAAGACGGAGACCGCTCACAGGATAGCGCTCCAAGCTGTAGAGGCAGCTGCCCGAGAGGCCACTAAGGCATTGGGTAACCTGCAAAGGAAGCGGAAAGAGGGCGAGTATGCTTTTCTCGCAAGAGTCGCGAAGCAATTTGAGTACATAGCAGCGGGAGTACGATCTATCGGACGTCCGGCTGTCCGCTTTGTAGAGTCCGTTCTCGACCGTGAGCTGGCAAGGGCGGCTGAGAATCGAAGACTCGGCATAGATGCGAGCGAGCTCGTGTTCGCCGCGACCGCATTTGGATATGCTACAAACTGGACACCGGACCGCCGGCTTCAGAAGGCATTCGACATTCTGAGTGAGCTACTGTCAGAACGCATCACCATGCCTGCATTAACCCCGATACGTGTGACCCGAAACGGTTATCAGGTGTTTCCTATTGGCTTTGAAATCATCCGGTCATACGCCCCGCTGGCCGAAAGATCCTCAACGCCGATCCCCCCTCAGGTGATCAACAACATCGTGGAGTTCTTCGAGAGGACGGCAATTCGGCGCCAGGATGAGCTAGGTAGGTCCGTGCCAATAGGATGGGACTTGGAGTCCTCACCCTTGCCACGGCAACGAAGTCTTTGGGTGAGCGCACTGGCCGTACTTGCACTAGGCAGGATGGTTAGACTGCTTGACGTACGAGTTAACGAACGTGTCTTGTCTCATTTTCGGGTGAGACGGTTCGACAAACTGGAACGATCGGCTCTTACCCTTGACGAACTGATGCTCTGTGACCACGCTATGCGATTCTTGCCGAAGCGAGTTCAGAAGGACCTGGGTCTCTCGGTCAGCAGTGCCCCAGCATTGGAGCTGATGAAGGCACACGCTGCTGGTGTCGTGCTCGATGACTCACTCCTGAAGTCACTTCGGATCAGGAATAGCGACAAATGTTTCTCCGTCATCCTTTTCGGTCCTCCGGGCACCGGCAAGACTACTTTTATTGAAGTCATGGCCTCTGCGGCAAGAGTTCCTCTAGTGGAGATCAGTCCGAGCGACCTATTAATGGACGGCTCGGAGATGATGGAGCGGCGGGCGACGACATGCTTCGAGGCCTTGTCGATGCTACGTGGCGCAGCGATTATTTTTGACGAGTTTGAGGTTATTTTGGAGACCCGCCACGGGAGAGGGGAGCGGAGCATGTTCACATCCCTGCTCTACGGTATGCTGCCAAAACTCGGAAACCTCTATCGCGCAGCAAAGGTGGGCAAGATCGTCTACTGCCTGGCTACCAATGGTTATGAGTACCTCGATTCGGCTGCTGTGCGGGAGAATCGTTTTGACCTAAAACTCTCTGTTTATCCGCCTGACCTTCTCTCAAGACTCGGTGCGCTTCTGAAGAACCTGACTAACAAGAGGTGCACGCTCCCTTCGGATGACGCTATCCTTGACAGGAGGATTATGGCGATTCTCCGTGGTTCTCAAGGCAACACCGCAGACGAGTTCGCGAAGCACTCCCTAAGAGGCCTAGAGGATAGCGCAAGCCTGATCAGTCGCGTTCTTTCAGGCGAGCTTACAGTTGATGCATTCGAGAACCAATATACAGAGGGACCATCCACCGGAGGAGAGGCGGTCGATACGGAGGAGCATAGGCGAAGCAGAGATGTGAAGTTGGAGAAGGCACTAGTCGAACTGCAGGCACGGCTACGTAGAGCTGAGACAGCTGCGCTGGTCGAGCCAACAGTCGAGAGGTGTGTTGAAGTCTACATCCGCGAGATCTCTTCGCCTACCGGAAGGCGTGAAGCAACGGACTCGGTGAAAGGTTAGCGGCTGTAAGAGGTCTTCACTAGGCACTGCTCACCTGCCCAGAACGAGATTCTTGCTCAGCCTGGCGAAGCGCAGGCAATGATTTGTAGCGGGTGACCCCCAGCGTGAATCCCTTGCGGTAGTCGTCGAGGCTGCGTGGAACGGCTGCTAATCTTCTGCGGTGTCGGAGCTTCAATGCTCGCACCTAGGCGTTCACCGTAATGGTGGGAGATAATGGTGGGAGATAATGGTGGGAGATAATGGTGGGAGATATATGTCGCTGCGGCTCGTGCTCTGGGGGAGCAGTTGCTCAGGAGCGTCCCGTGGGCGCCGAGGCCGAGCAGAGCGGTCAGACGGGTGAGGAGCAAGAATATGCCGGCGCTTCGAGCGTCCTCGAACTGGATTGCGAGCCCTCTTCGACGAGCCACCGGAGGGCCTTCGTGATCCGGACGGGGGCGCGGTCGATCGTAAGCGAACGCTTACGGCGATCGGCTGGGTCACGGCTGGATTCCTCCGGTCTGACCAGCCGCCTCCGCTCGCTGGAACCTGTCGACCTCAGCGAGCACACTCGCCAAGTCGTTCCAACTCCAGCCCGCTGGGTCCACCACCCCTCGTCGGCCGGCTACTCCTTCCTGAAGTACGATAACCTTGGTTCCTCTAAACGGGGGAGGAGCGGGTGAGCATCTCTGCCACAGATCGTCCGATCAAGAAACGCCGCCTGGGACCTCTCCTCGCACAGCGGGCGCGAGAGCACCACCGCTACAACTCGGCCCACGCGTTCCTGGGCGGAACCGGCGCCGTGGGTGGGGCCGCGCTGCTGCAGACCCTGTCGCTCTACGAGGAGATGTTCACGCTGGTGCCGCCGGCCGACGACGCTGTTCCCATTCTCCTCGCCACCGGCAGAGGCGAGGAGGACCTCGAGATCTTCACCCGCCGGTTCTTCCGAATTGCCGAGACCCGACACGGTCGAGGGGCTCGCCCCCACCGGCTGAGGAGGGCCGGATACCTCAGCCACAGCGGCGTCTTTATTGCGCTCGAGCGCCTGAACGTGAGCCTCCTCCCGCAGCTTGAGGGGGCCCAGTACCTGCGGCCCGAGGAGCGCAGCGTCACCGTGCGGCGCGCGCTCGAGGAACTGCAGGCTCAGCATGGCCGGGCAGACGAGGCGAGCACCCCGCCCGTGAAGCTGCTCAGCGGCATCATCTCGCGGAGCCGGCCCTTCTCAAGCTTCCTTCGCCGCTATGCCGACGCAAACCTTCAAGACTATGGTGGCAGGTTCGCCTCGGTCACGGTGGGGATCCCCCTGCCCAGCCTGGTTGCTTATCACCACCAAGCGCTGGAAGTGCTGGCAACGGAGTACCAAGAGCTCACGGAAGACGAGATCGTCCGCCTGAAAGACCTCTTCGTCCACGCCTTGCACGAGGACCTCGTGTCAATCAAGGGCACCCTGGCTGATGCCGTCCTCGTCGCGCACACCACTGGCGTCGGTGGGATGCTCGACGAGATACTGGAAACGGCTGGACAGTCGACCCGCGTGCGCCTTGGCTTTGCGCACGCTGCGCAGGACGAATTCCTGGCCCAGAAGCATCAGTTTGCAAAGGCGCTCGGCGGCCTCTACGCGAAGTCAGGCCTCCTAGTGCTGGTGACCGCGGCAGCGATCGGGGTCGACGAAGTGCGGATCGACGAGCGGGTCCCGCTGCATCAAAAGGTTGTGCAGCAACTCTTCGATGCGGGGCACGAGCTGTTTCCGGGCGCCAAGGAGATGCAGCCTCCGGAGTCCAAGGCGTCGCGAGCGGCTGGTAGGCCGGTCCCCGCGCGCCACTATGCGCACGTCTACCGGCCAATCACGCTGCCCCTCGCGCCGCGGCCCCGCGCCGCCCAGCTGCAGTTCGAGCGCGGCACCGACCTGCGGCCGCGCTTCGCCTTGCGGAGCGGCGAGAACGGATTCTTCAGCGTCGCCAACGCCGAGGCCCTTTATCGGGTTATGCGCGTGGCCTCGGCCTCGGAGCTGGGAGCGGTGCTGGCGACGGTAGGCCTGTTCGGCGACGACCCCAACGTCCCCTGGTTCGTCGATGGCACGTGCAACTACAGCGAGACCGATTACGCTCGGCAAGTGTTCGACTTCCTCCGCCTTCCCGAGCTGATGGAGAGCCACGTCGGGGGGCTCGAACCGATGGCCCTTCAGGACCTCGGCTCATCCAAACACCAGTGCGAGCTGCACACGCTCGGCTTGTTGATCCTCCTGCATCGGCTACGGACAGTGGACCTCGACGCCATCGACCCTTACGTGAACGTCCAGCACTTCGATGCCAGGCGCTTCTTTCTCGAGCGGTCTCGCTCCCTGACATTCGAGGATCTGGAGAGCTGGGAGATCGAGACCCTCGCCGAGGAGCTCATCCTGCTCTGCGCGGCCGACACCTGGAGCGACCTGCTGGCGATTAACGCTGCGCCCAGCGTCCGCGGCCTCTTCCCGGCCCGCGACGAAGCGCTAGAGAACCTCCTGCAGCTCGTACTGCAGTCGGTGTGGGCGATTCCTTCGCTCGGCACCCCGATCGTGTACTCCCAAGGGGGCACCGACTTCGTCCGAACCGGCTACTTCGTTGGTCCCTTGGACCTAGTGCTCGAGGAGACCGACAGCCTCCACTCCCGCCTGGCGTCGCTCTATCTGCCGGTCCGGACCGAGTGCTCCTTCGGCGAGTTCATTGATTTCTACTTCTGCGACCGCGGCTTCCTCGACATTCGGCCGCACGCTATCCTGTCGACCGCGAAGTCGCCGCAAGCGGGCATTTCGGGAAGGGTGTCGCGCCACCTCTCCGAGGAGTCCTTCCGCGCCGGCCTCGCCGCCATCGATCCCTACTCGTATTTCACCAGTTGCGGCCTCCTCGCAGTGCTCTATCGCCTTCGCCACCTCTACAAGGCCCTCACTGAAGCCTTGATTGAGCTGGGCACGTGGCCCGAGTTCCGCTGGCAGATGCCGCGCGATGGCCGCGGGCACATGGTCGTGCTCCCCGGCGCGTGCGAGGCCTTCCGGATGATCTCCGAGGGCCTCGAGAAGACCACTGGCGTCGAGCGTCTCGATGGCATCTGGGGCTACAGCCGCCGGCCTCCCATCGACCGCGGCGAACGGGTCCTCGTCGCGGCTCGCAAGCTTCAGCACCGGGGGTGACGAATGTCCAACGAATAAAACCACTAAGTCCGGAATCTCTGGAGGTCAGCTATGAAAGGAAGTCTCCGGTTGATTGAGGTCGAAAAACCCGCCAATCCGCCGTTCGTGCTGCTGTCCCGTGCGTTCAGGGTGGGCACGCACTCCGATCTCGTTACGGCCTTCGGCCTTTGCAGTCCAGGTGGACTACACCGGGGGGGGGGCGCGTTCGCCTGGCGGGCTCATAGACCAATCCCCCGTCCGGCCTCCTGGCGCTCGTTAGGTTTACTTACAGACCACTCCCCAGATTGAAATCTCTAGCAAGCAAGCTGCGCGGGGATCCGGAACGCATTTGCACGCTCCAGCATCGGGCACACAAGCGGCGCGGGCGTTTGCCTCACAGCACCTCGAGGTTCGCGTACTTCGCCAGCAGCTTCCGCTTCCCCGCCCTCTGAAAGTACACTGTGAGCTTGGTCTGCTCGCCCGCCCCCTCGATGCTCAACACCGTGCCCTCGCCGAGGGTGGGGTGGCGCACCCGGCTGCCCCGGCGGACCTCCTCGCCCTCCGGCTCGGGGACTACGGTGCGGCCGCCCGCGCCGGCTGGCGCGTGGCCGGTGCTCGGGAACACCGCACCGGCTCCCGCCCCCCCGCCCCGCCCGAAGAACGAGTAGACCCCCGCCGTCGAGCGGTCGGGGGTGAAGAGCTCCGGGCTGCGCTCGATCTCGAGCAGCTCGGGGGGCAGTTCGCCGAGGAAGGGGGATTCCATCCGGTCTTGCCAGCGGCCGGCGATGCGGCGGCGGCGGCAGGTGGTGAGGGCGAGGCGGTGGCGGGCGCGGGTCATGCCGACGTAGAGGAGGCGCCGTTCTTCCTCGAGGTCTTCCTCGGTGGCCTGGGAGTTGAAGTGGGGGAGGAGGCCGTCTTCGAGGCCGCCGACCACCACGGCGTCGAACTCCAGGCCCTTGGCGCTGTGGAGGGTCATCAGCGCCACGCCGCGCTCGCGCTCTAGGCCGTCGACGTCGCTGACCAGGGCGACGTGGTCCAGGAAGGCGGTGAGGAGGTCGTCGTCCTCGGCGTTGGCGCCGCGGGTCTCGACGAACTCCTGGGCCGCGGAGAGGAGCTCTTCGATGTTTTCTAGCCGGGCCTGCCCCTCGGGGTCCTTCTCGCTGTAGAGGGAGGGGTAGCCGGTCTCGTCGAGGAGGCGCGAGAGGAGGGCCGGCAGCGGCAGCTCCTCGGCTTCCTCGCGCAGGCGCACGATGAGGTCGCGGAAGCGTCCGAGGGCGGCGGCCGAGCGCGCCGAGAAGCTCCCCAGCTCGCGGTGGTAGAGGACGTCCCAGATCGGCTGGCCGAGCGACTCGGCCTCCTGGCGGAGCTGCTCCTGGGTCGCCTTGCCGATGCCGCGCGGCGGCTGGTTCAAGATCCGCTCGAGCGAGAAGACGTCGTAGGGGTTGCGCAGCACCCGCAGGTAGGCGATCAGGTCCTTGATCTCGGCGCGCTCGTAGAAGCGGGTGCCGCCGACCAGCGAGTAGGGGAGGCCGACGCGCAGCAGCTCGTCCTCGAGCGAGCGGGTCTGGGCGTTGGTGCGCACCAGGATCGCGGTCTCCGACAGCGAGGAGTCGGCCGAGTAGGAGCGGATGGTGTTGACCACCCAGCGCGCCTCGTCCTGCTCGTCGGCGGCGCGGTAGACCTCGACCTTCTCGCCGGCGCCGGCGTCGGTCCAGAGCTTCTTGCCGCGCCGGCTCCGGTTGTGCGCCACGAGGCCGCCGGCGGCGTCGAGGATGGTCTGGGTCGAGCGGTAGTTGCGCTCGAGCTTCCTCACCGCGGCGCCCGGGAAGAAGCGCTCGAACTCGAGGATGTTCCCCAGCTCGGCGCCGCGCCAGCGGTAGATCCCCTGGTCCTCGTCGCCGACCGCGGTCAGGTTGGCCTCGTCGCCGACCAGGATCCGGATCAGCTCGAGCTGGGCGTGGTTGGTGTCCTGGTACTCGTCGACCAGGAGGTAGCGGGCGCGCTCGCGGAGCCGCTCGAGCACCCACGGCTCGTCCCGCATCAACTTGACCGCGAGCGCCAGCATGTCGTCGAAGTCGACCCCGGAGGCCTGCTGGAGGAGCCCCTGGTAGCGCCGGTAGACCAGCGCCGCCTTGCGCGAGAAGTAGTCCTCGGCCTGGCGCTCGTACTCGGCCGGGCCCAGGAGCTTGTTCTTGGCCGACGAGATCGCCGAGAGCATCGCGCGCGGCGGGAACGCCGCCTCGGAGAGGCTCTCGGCGGCGAGCGCGCGCTGGACCATGGCGAGCTGGTCCTGGGTGTCGAGGATCGCGAAGTCGCGGTGGAGGCCGACCCGCTCGCCGTAGCGGCGGAGCTGGACGAGCGCCCAGCGGTGGAAGGTGCCGACGAAGGCCGAGAGCGGCCAGGCGGCGAGGAGGCGCCCGACCCGCTCGCGCATCTCGCTCGCCGCCTTGTTGGTGAAGGTGACCGCGGCGATGGTCTCGGGCGCGATCCCCAGCTCGCGCACCAGCCAGGCGATCCGGTAGGTGATCACCCGGGTCTTGCCCGAGCCGGCGCCGGCGATCACGAGCTGCGGCCCCTCGCCGTGGGTCACGGCGGCGAGCTGCTGCTCGTTCAGCTCGGCGGCGACGTCGAGGGCGGGGCGGGCGACGACCATGGCGCCAGTCTCGCCGACGCGGGTGGCGATGGCAAGGGACGGCGAACCAATCGGCGCGACTCGGTGTCCAATAGGCAGGACCCATGCACCCCGAGACGATCCACCCCCCGCCGCCGCCCTCGCGGCGGACGGCCGCCCGCCGGCGCGGCAGACTGCTCGCCTGGCCGCTGGCGCTCCTGGCCGCCCTCGGCTCGGGGCTCGGCTTCGCCGCCGCCGATCTGCCGCAGGGCTGGTTCAAGGACGGCAAGGCGCCCCGCCAGTACCGCGCCGGTGTCGACGCCGAGGTCTCGCTCAGCGGCGGCCGCAGCGCGTATCTCCAGTCGTGGACCGCGGTGCCGCCGATCTACGGCACGCTGATGCAGCGGCTCGACGCCGAGCGTTGGCGCGGCAAGCGGGTGCGCCTCGCCGGCTGGCTGCGCACCCGGGAGGTCGACCACGACGACGGCTGGGCCGGCCTCTGGATGCGCGTCGACGGTCCGGATGGCCGCGCCTACGCCTTCGACAACACCAGCGAGGCGCCGGTGCGCGGCACCTCCGGCTGGAGCCGCGTGGCGGTTGTGCTCGACATCGACGACAGTGCCGAGGCGGTCGCCTTCGGCTTCATGCTGGTCGGCTCCGGCCGCGCCTGGGCCGACGACCTCGCGTTCGAGGAGGTCGGCGACGACGTGCCGGTCACCGCCGAGGGGCGGCGCCGGCTGCCGCGCGAGCCGATCAACCTCGGCTTCGACGGTGCGTAGAGAGATGTTCTAGGATCGAGGACGTCAGGGAGCAAGGAGGCAGCGGATGGCGACGAGCACGCCGATCGACCTGCACACCATGCCCGGGGCCGTCTGGGCGCGCCGGGCGGCGCCCGCGCGGGAGGCGCCGCCGATCACCGCCGACTCGACCGACGAGGCGCTGATCGCGCGCACCGCCGAGGGCGAGGCCGCCGCCTTCGAGGCGCTGATGCGCCGCTACCAGGGCCGGGTCTACCAGTTCGTGCGCTGGCAGAGCGGGATCACCGAGCGCACCGCCGAGGACATCACCCAGGAGGTCTTCCTCCAGCTCTACCGCGTCGCCGGCCAGTTCCACGGCGGCGCGCGCTTCCGCACCTGGTTCTTCACCCTCGCCCGGAACGTCTGCCGCAACCACCAGCGCAGCCTGCGCCGGCGCGCCCCGGAGCACTGGTACGCGCTCCCCGAGGAGGCGCTCGAAGGGGTCGCCGATGAGGGTCCCGGGCCGCAGGCGGCCTGCGAGCGCGGCGAGGCCCGGCGGGTGGTCGGCGAGGCGGTCGCGTGCCTCCCCGCCTGGCAGCGCGAGGTGCTCCTGCTCCGCGAGTGGCAGGACCTCTCCTATGCCGAGATCGCCGAGGTCCTCGCGGTGCCGGTCGGCACCGTCCGCTCGCGCCTGCACAAGGCGCGCGAGAGCCTGGTCGCCCTGCTCACCCCCGCCGCGGAAGGCCGGCCGTGCACGTCTTGAAGCGCGACGCTCTGAGCTGCGACGACGCCCGCGAGGCGCTGTCGGCGGCGCTCGACGGCGAGCTCGATCCCGCCGAGGCGGCGGCGCTCGAGGCGCACCTCGCCGCCTGCCCCGCCTGCGCCGAGCGGGGCGACCGGCTGGCCGAGGTGCGCGACGCCTTCCGCTCGCTGACCCCGGCGGCGCCGCCGCGTGATCTCGCGAGCGCGGTGATGGAGCGCATCCGCGCCGGCGAGGCCGGCGCGCCCCCCACCGAGGCCACGCCCGCGCCGGCGTCTCCCGCGATCTCCGGACGCCGCTGGCGCTCGACCGCCCGCGTCGCCGCGGCCCTGCTCCTGATCGCCGGCGGCGCCGCCGCGCTCTGGACCAGCCGCGCCTCGGACGGCGCGGCCCCCGCCGCCGAGCCCTCGGCGCCGGTCTCCTCGCGGGCGATCCGCGACCTCGGCCTCGACGCCGGCTGCGGCGAGGGCGGCAACTGCCTCCAGCTCGGCCCCTGCGACTCCCCCGCCGAGTGCGGCGGCGGCCCTCCGTGCAGCGATCCCTCTGAGTGCGGCGGGACTTTCCGCTAGCGCCTACCGCTCCGGCGCCCGCCGGCGCGAGTCCCAGAGATAGAGCCCGAAGGGGAGCCACCAGACCAGGTCGTTGGTCAGGATCAGCGCCCCGCTCGCGAGCGGCCAGTCGCCGCGCAGGTAGAGGGAGAGCCAGCCGATCGGGCCCAGCACCTTGCCGGCGAGGCCGACGGCGGCGATCAGGCGGCCCTGCTCGGGGCGGCGGGCGACGTCGAGGTAGAGGACGCCGTAGAGGCCGATCACCATCCCCAGGCAGGCGAAGACCTCGGGGTAGCGCGGCGGCTCCATGCCGGCGAACGCGAAGAGCCGGCCCGGCGCGATCGCGGCGGCCGCGCCCCAGGCGAGGTTGTAGATCCCGGCGGCGGCGAAGGTGACCCGGTGGAGCCGGCGGCGCTTCATGGCGGTTCGTCGCCCACCGGCTCCGGGGGGTCGCCTTCGCCCAGCCCGAGCAGCTCCATCAGCTCGAGCGCGTTGCTGGTGGTCGCGAGCCCCGGCCGCAGCCGGTAGTCGAAGGTCATCCGCGGGCCGCCCTCGCCGCGCGGGTGGAGGGTCTCGCGGAAGTGGACCGGGCGGGCGGCGGCGGCGAGGGCGGGGACGTCGGCCAGCTCGAGGTCGTGGCCGGCGCAGGCTCCGACCGCGCCCGCCTCGAGCAGGCGCGCGAGGACCCGGCGCAGCGCCGCCCGGCGCTCGCGGGCGTTGGTGCCGGCGAGCGCCTCGTCGATCAGGTAGAGGAAGGGGCGGCCCGCCGCGCGCGCGGCCTCGGCGGCGGCGACCACCTCGCGGATGCGCAGCGCCTCGGCCATGAACCGCGAGACGCCGCCCGCGAGCGAGTCGTCGGTGCGCATGCTGGTCGCGAGCCGGAGCGGCGGCAGCGACAGCGACTCCGCGCACGCCGGGCCGCCGGCAAGCGCCAGCGCGGCGTTGACGCCGATCGCGCGGAGGAGCGTGCTCTTGCCCGCCATGTTCGAGCCGGTGACCAGGAGGAAGCTGCCGGGCGGGCCGACCTCGACGTCGTTGACCACCCGCGCGGCGCCGGCGAGCAGCGGATGGCCGAGGGCGCGGGCGCGGAGGGACGGGGTTGCGTCCGCCGGCGCCGTGAGCGCGGGGACCGCCCAGCCGGGCTCGTCGTGGGCCAGGCCCGCGAGCGCGGCGAGCGCCTCCAGCTCGCCGAGCGCGGTCAGCCAACGGCGGGCGCGGGGCCCGACCTCGGCGCGCCAGCGGTCGAGGAGGCGCAGGGCGTGGAGGTCCCAGAGCACCAGCGTTTGCGGGATGACGTGGAACGAGTTGTAGCGCGCGTCGGCGACGTCGAGGCGCCGCTGGAGACGGGCCATCCAGCGCCAGGCCGGCTCGCCGCCGGAGGCGAGGCCGGCGGCCAGCTCGGCGAGCCGGGGCGCCGCCGGGCCGCCGGCCAGGTCGCTCGCGGCGCGCAGGGTTCGGGCGTAGGCGAGCGCCGCCCCGGCGCCGATCTCGACCTCGGCGAACGCGGCCTCCAGGCGGTGGCGGAGGGCGTAGGCGATCGAGAAGTTGACCAGCAGGAGGAGCAGCGCCAGCGACCACGGGATCGCGCCGAAGATCGCCGCGAAGAGTCCGCCGACGGCCGGGACCGGCAGCAGCCGGCTCGCCCACGCCCAGCCCGGCCGGGTCAGCGACCAGCGGCCGCCCTCGCACCAGCGGAGGAAGGGCTCGGGATCGGGGTCCGAGCCGGAGAGGCCGCGCGCCTGCCGCTCCAGCTCCTGGCGCGGTCCGAGGCGCGCCGCCAGCTCGGCCACCGCTTCCTGGCGCGACCGCAGCTCGGCCGGGCTCGGGAGCCGCTCCGTGCCGCGGTCGTGGCCGTCCCGATCGCTTTCCGGCGCCGCTGCGGCGATCAGCCACTCCGCCAGGGCACGCCGGCCGGGCGGAGTCCAGGCGGTGCCGAGGAGCTGGAAGACCGAGGCGCGGCCGAAGAGGTCGAGGTCGCGCGCCATCGCCGCCGGCGCGCCCGCGGCGGGTTCCGGCGCTGCGGGCAGCGGCGCCCGCTCCCAGTCGCGATCGATCCGCGCCAGAGCGGCGTCCTGGATCGCCGCCCGCTCGCGCTCGGCGGCGAGCCGGCCGAGCACCCCGGCGTGGAGGATCGCCAGCGCGACGAACGCCGCGGCCGCGAGCGCGGCGCCGGCGATCGCCCAGCCCGGGGGCGAGCGCGCCTCCGCCAGCACGGCGACCAGGAAGACGGCGGCCGCGGCCGCCGCCGTCAGGCGAGCCCAGGAGTACGCCCGCGAGCACCGGTCGAGCGCCGCGGCGGCGGCCAGAGCCGCCTCGCGGCGCCGCCGGTAGACCGCGGCGGGCGGGTCGGTGTTCGGCGGCGTCACGCGGCGGATGCGCCTACTCGACGGTGACGCTCTTGGCCAGGTTGCGCGGCTGGTCGACGTCGGTGCCGCGGCGGACGGCGATGTGGTAGGCGAGCAGCTGCAGCGGCACGACGGTGACGATCGGCTGCAGCAGCTCGGGCGACGGTCGGGCACCGCGATCACGTCGTCGGCGACGCCGGCCGAGCTCCGTCGCGCTCGCGGTCGGCGACCGCGATCACCTGGCCGTCGCGCGCCCTCACCTCCTCGATGTTGCTGCAGCATCTTCTCGTAGACGCGGTCGCGCCGGTGGCGATCACGACCACCGGCAGCTCCTCGTCGATCAGCGCGATCGGCCCGTGCTTCATCTCGCCGGCGGGGTAGCCCTCGGCGTGGATGTAGCGAGATCTCCTTGAGCTTGAGCGCGCCCTCGAGCGCGATCGGGTAGTTGATGCCGCGGCCGAGGAAGAGGAAGTCCTCGGCGCGTGCAGTAGCGCGCGCGCCAGCTCCTCGATCTGCGTCCTCGAGCGCCGAGCGCCTCGTCGACCGCCTGCGGGCAGCGCGGGCGAGCTCGGCGAGCCAGCTCGCGCGCGCGGCGCTCGCAGCGTGCCGCGCGCCTGGCGCGAGGTAGAGCGCGAGCAGGTAGAGCGCGACGAGCTGGGTGGTGAACGCCTTGGTCGAGGCGACGCCGATCTCGGGGCCGGCGTGGGTGTAGAGCGACGCCGTCGGCCGATCGCGCGTCGCCTGGCTGCCCGGCGACGTTGCAGATCGCGAGCAGCCGCGCGCCGCGCTCGCTTGCGCCGCCTCCATCGCGGCCAGCGTGTCGGCGGTCTCGCCCGACTGCGAGATGCCGACCGCCAGCATCCGGGCGTCGACGATCGGGTCGCGGTAGCGGTACTCGCGAGCGCGTAGTCGACCTCGACCGGGATGCCGCGCCAGCTCCTCGATCAGGAACTTGCCGACCAGCGCCGGCGTGCCACGAGGTGCCGCAGGCGAGGAGGTGGATGCGCTCGATCGCGCGCCAGCTCGGTCGTCGAGAGCGTCGAGGCCGTCGAAGCGGACCGCGCCGGCGCTCGAAGTCGACGCGCCCGCCGAAGGTGTCCTGCGACGGCCTGCGGCTGCTCGTGGATCTCCTTCAGCATGAAGTGCTTGTAGCCGCCCTTCTCGGCCTGGATCGGATCCCAGTTGAGGCGCTGCGCCGGGCGCGCTCGAGCGGCTGGCCGTCGAGGTCGCGTGATCTCGACGCCGCTCGCGGGTCAGCCGCGCCATGTCGCCGTTCTCGAGGAAGATCACGTCGCGGGTGTAGGCGAGGAGCGCCGCCGGATCGGAGGCGAGGAACTTCTCGCCCTCGCCGAGGCCGAGCACCAGCGGCGGCCCCTGGCGCGCCGCCACGATCTCCTGGCCGTCGCCGGCGCGTGAGCCGACGCCGCCGACGCACCGCCGCGAAGGCGTACATGCCGTCGAGCTCGCGCGCGCGGCGGCGACCGCCGCGCGCAGGTCGAGGCCCTCGTCGAGCTGCGACGAGATCAGGTTGGCGACCACCTCGGTGTCGGTGTCGGAGGTGAACGTCCCACCCCTCGGCTGGCAGCCGCCGCTTGAGTGGCGAGGAAGTTCTCGATGATGCCGTTGTGGATCACCGCCACCCGCCGTCTGGCGTCGACCACCGGGTGGGCGTTGCGCTCGCTCGGCGGCCCGTGGGTCGCCCAGCGGGTGTGGCCGAGGCCGTGGCGGCCCGCGAGCGGCTGGCCGGCGAGCTTCTCGACCAGGCGGTCGAGCTTGCCCTCGGCGCGCGACCGCGTCGAGACGCGCCGTTCGCGACCACCACCACGCCGGCCGAGTCGTAGCCGCGGTACTCGAGCCGGCGCAGGCCGTCGATCAGGAGCGGCACCACCTCGCGGTGCCCGACGTATCCGACGATCCCGCACATCTCGTCAGCTCTCCTTCGGTTCGTAATCCTTGCGAACCTTCGGTTCGTCGTCCTTGCGGAGTCGCTCGCGGTCGCGCCGGTCGCGCCAGCCCGGGACGTTGCGCTGCCGCTGGCGGCTGACGCCGAGCGCGCCGGGGGGCACGTCCTGGGTGATCACCGAGCCGGCGGCGGTGGTCGCGCGCTCGCCGACGGTGACCGGCGCCACCAGCATGGTGTCGCTGCCGACGAAGGCGCCGGCGCCGATCACCGTCCGGTGCTTGCGCGACGCCGTCGTAGTTGCAGGTCACCGACCCCGGCGCCGACGTTGGCGCCGGCGCCGACCTCGGCGTCGCCGATGTAGGCGAGGTGGTTGGCCTTGGCGCCGGCGCCCAGCGTCGCGGCTCTTGATCTCGACGAAGTTGCCGGCGCGCGCCCCCTCCTCGAGCCGGGCGCCGGGGCGCAGGCGGGCGAACGGACCGACCCGGCAGCCGCCGGCGACGCGGGCTCCGTCGAGCACGCTGTAGGGCTCGACCGTGACGCCGGAGCCGAGCACCGAGTCGCGCAGCCAGGCGCCCTGGTGGATCGTGCAGCCGGGGCCGACGGCGGTCTCGCCGGTCAACGAGACGTCCGGGTGGAGGACGGTGTCGGCGCCCACCTCGACCCCGGGCTCGACCACCGTCCGCGCCGGCTCGAGCACGGTCACCCCGGCCTCCATCAGCTCGGCGAGGCGGCGGTCGAGGAGACGCCGGTGGACCGCGGCCAGCTCGGCCCGGTTGTTGACGCCGATCGCCTCGGCCGGGTCGGCCAGGTCGACCAGCGCGATGCGCCGGCCGCCGGCCGCGGCGGCGCCGAGGGCGTCGGTCAGGTAGTACTCGCCCTGGGCGTTGTCGGGGGTCAGCCGGTCGAGGTAGTCGAAGACCGCGGGCGCCGGCAGGGCATAGATCCCGGCATTGATCCGGCGCACCGCCAGCTCGTCCGCCGAGGCGTCCGCGGCCTCGACGATGCGTTCCAGCTCGTCCTCCGCGCCGCCGCGCGCGATCACCCGCCCGAGACGCCCGGGGTCGGCGGGCTCGGCGACCGCCATCGCGCCCCACGCCGCCTCGGCGCCGCCGCCCGCGCCGCCGGCCGCCGGCTCCACCCGCGCCACCAGCCCGCGCAGGGTGTCCGCCGAGATCAGCGGCACGTCGCCCGAGAGCACCAGGAGCGTCGCCTCGCCGTCCACGGCCTGCCGCGTCTGCGCGAGCGCGTGACCGGTGCCGCGCTGCTCGGCCTGGAGCACCAGCTCGAGGCCGGCGGCGACCTCGCGCTCCATCTCGCGCCGCACCTCGCCGGCGCCGTGGCCGATCACCGCGACCACCCGGTCGCAGCCGGCCGCGCGCGCCGCCGCGACCACCCAGGCGAGGAGCGGCCGCCCGCCGGCGCGGTGGAGCACCTTGGGCCGCTCCGACCGCATCCGCGTCCCCTTGCCGGCGGCCAGGATCACGGCCACGAGCGGGCGGCGGCGGAGCGGGTCGGTGGTCATCGTGCGGGTAGGAACCGCCGCGGTCCGCCGCCCGGCGGCGCGGCGCTCCTCAGAGGCCGAAGAGCGCCGCGTGCTCCGACCTGGCGCGGAGGGCGGCGAAGTCGGGGTCGTGGTACGCGTGGACACGGTTCTTCGGGTTCAGCTCGACCGCCCGGGCCAGGGCCTCGGCGGCATCGGACTCGCGCCCTTCGAGTGCATGCACAGCCGCCGCCAGGTAGGCGAAGCGGTCGTCCTTCTGGCTGCGCCCGCCCAGGCGGCAGATCTTGAGCGCCTCGCCCAGCTCGCCGCGGTTGCGGTAGAAGACCGCGGCCAGGAACGGATCGTCCGAGGGGCCCTCGTCGCCCGCCTCGGCGGCGCGGCGCCGCGCCGCGGCCAGGAGCTGCCGCGCGCTCGCGGTCAGCTCGGGCTGGTCGCTCTCGTCGGCGACCCGCTCGAACAGCTTCGCCGCCTTGTCCCAGTGCTTCTTGTAGAGGTGGCCGAGCGCCTCCTCGTAGATCTCGAACACCGGGTCGGCCGAGGCCTGGGCCTCGGGCTTGCCGTCCTTGGTGCGCAGCCCCAGCTCGGAGAGCTTGGCCAGCACCGCCTTCTCGTCGGCCTCGAAGCGGCGGACCAGGTCCGCGAGCGTCTTCTGCGCCGCGTAGCGCTCGAGGTAGTTGATCTCGGACTGCTGCCAGCTCTTCGAGCTCTTCGCCATTCCACCTCCCGGAAAAAATCGCCGGCTACCGCTTCCTCAGCTCGATCAGGATCTGCTTGGCCACCGACTTGAGCGTGTCGAAGACGCCGTGCGCCGGTGGTCGCCACCGCCTCGAACGTCGGCTCGCGCTTGAAATTGAGCATCCGGTACATCTGGTCGACCGCCACCGCGGTCGGCAGGTCGCGCTTGTTGAACTGGAGCGCGTAGGGGATCTCGGCCAGGTCGTAGCCGTGCTCGCGCAGGTTCTGCTCGAGGTTGCGGATCGACTCGATGTTCGCCTCCATCCGCTCCTCCTGGCTGTCGGCGACGAAGACCACGCCGTCGACCCCCTTCAGGATCAGCTTGCGGCTGGCGTCGTAGAACACCTGGCCGGGCACGGTGTAGAGGTGGAACCGGGTCGATGAACCCGCGGATGGTGCCCAGGTCGAGCGGCAGGAAGTCGAAGAACAGGGTGCGGTCGGTCTCGGTGGCGAGGGAGATCATCTTGCCCTTCGCGTCCGGCGCGGTCTTGGCGTAGATGTACTGCAGGTTCGTCGTCTTGCCGCACAGGCCGGGGCCGTAGTAGACGATCTTGCAGTTGATCTCCTTGGCGGCATAGTTGATGAACGTCATGTCTCGGTCACCCCGGCCGCCGGAGCGGGTCCCCGGCGGTGCCCGAGAGGGGCGGCCGCCGGCGATCGGCCCGGCACCCCCCTAATCGCTGAACAGGGCGTCGATGTCTTCGTCGGTGATCTCGGCGAACGGGCTCGCGTGCGCCTGGACGCCGCCCTGTCCCCTTCTGCAGCATCGTCTCGAAGACCTTCTCGAGATCGGCGCTGGCGCGCTTGACGCGCAGGCGGACCAGCCCGAGCGAGGAGCGGTCGTCGAAGATCACCACCAGGATCGCCCGCTTGGCGACGATCGAGATGTGGATGTGGTCCTGCTGGCCCTCGTGGAAGAGGACCGAGAACTCGCGCTCGCCGATCAGCTTGGCCAGGCCGTCGGTTGCCGCCACGTTGCCCGCGGTCAGCGACGCCAGCGAGGTGGTGTCGAACTGCTCGATCTCGCCGGCGGCGGCGATCTGCTGGCCGTTCTTGTCGATCAGGAACACCGCCTTGGCGTTGGCGTCCTGGCGCAGGCGGCGGAGCGCCTTCCTCGAGGAGCACGAACTCCTGCTCGTAGAGCACGAAGTCTGCTGCCGACATAGATCCAAGTCCTTTCCTGGGCCTTTCCCGGGCGCGAGACGGTCGGGGGCGGGCTGCGGCCGCCGAAACCGTGACTCTACAGCATCGGAGCCGGCCGTTTCAGCCCCGGCGCCCCGCCGCCGTGGCCGCTAACGGAAGTAGCGCCAGCCTTCGAGGATCTGCCCCTCCTCGAGGACCAGCGTATCGCCCTGCAGCCGGTGGGCCAGCGTCGCGGGCTTGCAGCCGCCGCCGCCGTCGTTGACCTCGGCCAGGCGGAACGCCTTGTCGCACTTGCGGCAGACCAGCCAGCCGTCGCCCTGATAGTGGTAGCCGCGCTTGGTCTTGTAGCACAGCTCATTGGCGTCGAAGGCGACCTGCACCGCACCGCTCTCGTCGCGGCCGACGAAGAAGCGGACCTCCTGGTTGCCGTAGTTCAAGTAGCGGAAGAAGCGCACCTGCTGCGGCTCGAGCCCGGCGAGGTCGATGCGCACCTCGCCGCGGTCGTCGACCTCGACGTGCTCGTGGCCCGTGAAGCGCTCCGGGAAGAGCTCGCGGGCGAGCGCCCAGCCGACCACCGGGAGCAGCACCAGACCGACCAGCAGCAGGCCGTGGATCGGGCGAAATCGTCGCATCCGGCGGCTATTGTGGGCCATCCGCCGGGCCGGCGCAAGCGCCGCGCCCGGGGGCCTAGAAGAGGGTGTAGATGAAGGGCGCGGTTGCCGAGCTGGTGACCACCAAGAGGATCACCAGGCCGAGCACGAGGAAGAACGGCACCAGCCAGTAAGCCTTGTGCTCGCGGGCGAACTGGAAGACCTCGCGGAGGAGGCTGCCGAGATAGCCGAGGCGGCGCATGCCCGGATCCTAGTCGAGCGGGTAGTCGTCCCGCCAGCTCTCGCGCTCGCCCGCCGGCGGCTGGTCGGCCTTGGCGAGGAGGTACGGCCCGAGCACGAGCGCGTCCATCTCGGTGCGCATGAAGCAGCGGTAGGCGTCCTCCGGGGTGCAGACGATCGGCTCGCCGCGGACGTTGAAGCTGGTGTTGACCACCACCGGGCAGCCGGTGAGCCGCTCGAACTCCCGGATCAGCCGGTGGTAGTCGCGGGTTGGTGCTCGGCGTCGACGGTCTGGATGCGCGCCGAGTAGTCGACGTGGGTGACCGCCGGCACGTCGAGCGCGACGCGGTTGACCCACTGCTCGAGGTCGAGGCCGCGCTCGTCGCCTGCGAGCGGCACGCCGGCGGTCGCCGCGGACGTCGGCGACCAGCAGCATGTAGGGCGACTCCTCGCTCGAGCTCGAAGTAGTCGGCGACCTGCTCGCTCAGGACCGACGGCGCGAACGGGCGGAAGCTCTCGCGGTACTTGATCTTCAGGTTCATGATCGACTGCATGCGTCGGCGAGCGCGGGTCGCCGAGGATCGAGCGGCTGCCGAGCGCGCGCGGTCCGAACTCCATGCGGCCCTGGAAGAGGCCGACCACCTGCCCGGCCGGCGAGCAGCTCGGCGATCCGCCGCGGCCAGCTCCGCGCCCGGCAGCTCGGTCGTAGGGGTAGCCGCGGGCGTCGAGCCAGGCGCGGATCTCGCTCGTCCGCGAACGCCGGCCCGAGGAGCGAGCCGCGCATCGCGTCGCGGCCGCCGGGCGACGCGGCGTTCGCGCGCCCATCGCGTTGTGCCAGACCGCGAGCGCCGCCCCGAGCGCGCCGCCGGCGTCGCCCGCCGCCGGCTGGATCCAGAGCTCGTCGAAGATCCCCTCGCGCAGGAGCTTGCCGTTGGCGACGCAGTTGAGCGCGACGCCGCCGGCCATGCACAGGTTGCGCTTGCCGGTGAGCTCGGCGGGCGTGCCGGGCGAGCCGCAGCACGATCTCCTCGGTCACCGCCTGGATCGAGCGCGCGAGGTCCATCTCGCGCTGGGTCGAGCGGCGACTCGGGCCGGCGCGGCGGCCCGCCGAACAGCTCGTCGAACCGCCGGTTGGTCATCGTCAGACCGTCGAGGTAGCCGAAGTAGTCGCATGTTCAGCCGGAACGAGCCGTCGTCGCGGAGGTCGATCAGGTGCTCGCGGATGAGGTCGGCGTAGCGCGGCTCGCCGTAGGGCGCGAGCCCCATCAGCTTGTACTCGCCGGAGTTGACCTTGAAGCCGGTGAAGTAGGTGAACGCCGAGTAGAGGAGGCCGAGCGAGTGCGGGAAGCCGGATCTCCTCGAGGATCTCGAGCCGGTGGCCGTCGCCGACGCCGATCGTGGTCGTCGCCCACTCGCCGACGCCGTCGAGCGTGAGCACCGCGGCCTCGTCGAACGGCGACGGGTAGAACGCGCTAGGCGGCGTGCGACTCGTGGTGCTCGGTGAAGTAGAGCGGCGGGCCGCCGCCGTCCGTCCCGGCCACCCCAGCGGCTTCGAGCGAGTCGGCGATCCGGGGCGGGATCCAGAGCTTCTCGCGCAGCCAGAGCGGCACCGCCTGGACGAAGCTCGGGAGGCCGCGCGGCGCCACCGCGAGGTAGGTCTCGAGGATGCGGTGGAACTTGAGCAGCGGCTTGTCGTAGAACGCCACCGCGTCGAGCGCGGTGCCGCCGGCGCCGATCCCGCCCTCGGCCAGGCAGTAGCGCACGGCGTGGAACGGGAAGCCGGCGTCGTGCTTCTTGCGCGTGAAGCGCTCCTCCTGCGCGGCGGCGACGATCCGCCCGCCGTCGACCAGACAGGCGGCGGAGTCGTGGTAGTAGCAGGAGATGCCGAGGATCTTCACGGGGGCGCGGGGCTCGGCGGCGATCAGAACTGGCGCCGGTAGGACTCCGGCGTGACCCGGCGCCAGTCGACCGGCTCCCAGTAGCTCGGCCGCGCCGGGTCGGTGCCGAAGGTCAGCCAGGAGCGGCCGCGGGCGCGCCGCACCAGGCCGACCGGGAGGAACAGCAGGTAGAAGAGCAGCGTCATCAGCACCCAGGTGACGCCCAGGCCGACCCAGTGGCCGAAGCGCTCGAGGCCGGCGGCGATCGCGCGGTAGGCGCCGAGCGGCGAGACCAGGGCGACCGCGAGGATCGCGGCGGTGATCGCGAGCACGACCGCCCCGAGCACCGGCTTCCAGAGCCAGACCAGGCCGGCGGCGACCACCCCGACCGCGGCCCGGATCAGCGCCCCGCGGCGGGCGCCCGCCGCGCGCCGGCGTCGGTCGGCCTCGGTGCGCTCGGCGTCGCCGGCGACGCGCCAGTCCCAGACTGTGCGGGCGACGCGCTCGGCGCCGGGGTCTGACGCGGCGGTGGGCGCGGCGGCGGGCATGGGGGCGGCGGGTCGGGAAGCGGCTGCGCTCGGCTCGGCCATCGGGGGGCTCCGGAAACGGCGCGCAGTCTACCCGAAGGGTCCGAGCCGGGCCGGCCGGGGCGGCCCGGGATCGCCAGGACGAGCGCGCGGTCGATCCGCCGCCCCGGGCCGGCCACAGCGGCAAGCCTCGCGAGCCGGGCGGGATGCGCTCTCGGGGCGGGTATAGTCCCGGGCCGATGTCGACCCGCAGAGCGACCCCCGGCCCGAGCCCGCCCGAATTCGTGCCGCCGCCGCTGCCGCCGCCGTTCCCCGCCCCGGTCCGCGAGCTGGCGATCCCCGGCTTCACGATCGGCCACGGCACCGACCTCGCCGGCATGACCGGGGTCACCGTGATCCTCTGCCCCGAGGGCGCCCTGGCCGCCGCCGAAGTCCGCGGCTCGGCCACCGGCACCCGCCAGTTCGACTCGCTGGTGCTCGGCCACCACGTCGCCTCCCGCGCCCACGCGGTGGTCCTCGCCGGCGGCAGCGGCTTCGGACTCGCCGCCGCCGACCCGGTGGTGGCGCACCTCGAGCGCGGCGGCTACGGCTTCTCAGACCGGGCTCGGCCTGGTGCCGCTGGTGCCGACCGCGATCCTCTTCGACCTGGGCCTCGGCGACCCGCGGGCGCGCCCCGGCCGCGAGCTGGCGGAGCAGGCGCTGGCGGCCGTGGCCGCCGGGCCGGTGCCGGTGGGCAGCGTCGGCGCCGGCACCGGCGCCACGGTGGGCAAGGCGCGCGGCCTGCCGTGCGCGATGAAGGGGGGCTTCGGCTTCGCCAGCGCTGTCGGTGCCGGGCGGTCCGACGGTCGCCGCGGCGGTGGCGGTCAACGCCTTCGGCGACGTCCGCGACCCCGACCCGGCCGCCTCGTCGCCGGCTGCCGCACCGCACCGGACTCGCGCGAGCTCGCCGGCGCCGAGCGCATCCTCGCCCATCTGCCCGCCGACACGCCGCACCCCTGGGAGGGCAACACCACCCTGGCGGTGGTGATGACCGACGCCGCCCTCCCCAAGGCGGCCCTGCTCAAGGTCTGCCAGATGGCCTTCGGCGGCCTCTACCGCGCCCTCGCCCCGGCGCTCACGCTCTACGACGGCGACCTGGTGGTGACCCTCTCGCGCGGCGAGGTGCGCGCCCACGTCAACCAGGTCGGCGTGCTCGCCGAGGCCGCGGTCGGCGCCGCGGTGGTCACGGCGGTCAGCGAGGCGGACGGCTTCGGGCTGGTGCCGGCGGTCCGGGACCTGGGCTAGATGAGAACAGCACCAGCGACCACCGGAACGGGAACCGCTTCCGCAGCTCCTCGACCGGCATCCCCGCGGTGAGCCGGCGCACCGCCTCGAGCGGCCACGCCCGGGCCACCGACGCCGGGCCGTCGTGGCGGGTCACCGGGCAGCCGCCGACGAGCGGGATCAGCACCCGCGCCAGCCAGTAGGGGAGCCGCCCGGGGCGGAGGTCGACCACCGCGGCGCCGCGCCGGGCGACCCACCGCATCTCGGCCAGGACGCGCCGGTTGCCGTCGGCGTCGAAGTGGTGGAAGAAGAGGCTCGAGACCGCCCAGTCGGCGCAGCCCCCGGCAAGCGGCAGGGCGGCGGCGTCGGCGACCACCCGGTGCTGGGCGTGGCCGAAGCGGCGGCCGGCGGCGAGGTGCGCCAGCTTGCAGTCGATCCCGACCACCGTGAGCGCCACGCCGCGCCGCGCCGCCGCCCGCGCCAGCCGCGCCCCGCCCTCGCCCGAGCCAGTGCCGAGGTCGACCAGCCGCTGCGCCGGCGGGCCGGCGGCGATCCGCGGCACGACCGCCCGGACCAGCGCCCGGTAGCCGAAGAGCAGCCGGTTGACCCGCGACAGCCCGCGGAGCGCGCGCTCGATCTGGGCCGCGGAGAGGCCCGGGCGGTCGAGCAGCTCGGGCTCGACGGGCTCGCGGCGCAGCAGGACGGCGGTGGAATCGGGGATCGTCACGATCGGGTCGTCGGAGTCTCGGGGCGTCCGGGTCTCGGATCGGAGCCGGGTGAGGATCTCACGACCGCCCGGTCTCCGCCTCCGGCGGCATTCTGCGCCAGAGCCCGCGCCGCGGCCAGCCTCCGAGGCGGCCCGGCCCGCGCCGCCGGCCGGACCGCCGTCTCGCGGAGGTCGCCGCCCGGGCCGCGTTTCGAGCTACCATCGCCCCGCCTCCGAAGCTCCCGTGATGCTCTCCCCCGCCGCCCGCCGCCGCGCCGCGGCCCTGGTGCCGCCGGCGCTCGCGCTCGCCGCCCTGCTCGCGGCGGCGCGCCGCACCGCGCTCGGCGGCGGCGACGGCGACGCCGCGGCGGCCGGGCTCGCGCTCGGGCTCTTGGCGGCACTGGCCGCGCTCCACCGGCCGGCCGGCGGCCGCACGCTGGGGCTCGGGGCGGCGGCGCTGGCGCCGGCGATCGTCCTCGCCGGGCCGGTGGCGGCCGGGATCGCTGCGGCGCTCGGCATCCTGGTCGCCGAGGGCGGGCGCGCTCTGCTCAGCCGGCGGGCCGACCTGCCGCGGCCCGGGGTGGCGTTCGGCCGCGCGTTCGGTGCCGCCGGCCGTTCGGCGCTGGCGGCGCTGGCGGCGGCCGCCGCCTGGAGCTGGGCCGGCGGGGCTGCAGGACCGGCCGCGTTCGGTGCCGCCGGGCCGGCCGCGGCGAGCCCGTCCCCGGCCGCCGCGCCGGCGGCCGCCGCGGCCGCGGCCTACCTCTTCGCCGGGCTCGCCCTGGCGGTGGCGATGCGCGAGCTGCGCACGCCGGGCGCCGGCCAGGGCTGGCTGCGGGCGCTGCCGCGCCGGCGCGAGCTCTCGCCCTGGGCGGTCGACCTCGGCGGCTGGGTCGCCGGCGCCGCGCTCGCCGCCGCGGCGCCGGCCGCCGGCTGGACCGCCTCGACGATCCTTCTAGCGGTGCTCGGCCTGGCCGGCGCCGAGGCCGCCCGCCAGGCGTCGCTGCGCTCGGTCGCCGAGCGGCGGCTCTCCGACTTCGGCCGCGTGCGCCGCGCCGGCGAGCGGATGATCGCCCCGGCGCGCGAGCTCGAGGCGGTGGTGCACCGGATCCTCGACGAGTGCGCCAACGTCGTCGGCTGCCATTGGTTCCAGCTCGAGCTGGTCCAGCCCGCCGCCCCGCCGGCCGGCGGCGAGGAGCGGACGACGTGGAGCGCCGGCCCGGACCGCCGCCTGGTCGAGGGCGAGGCGCGCCCCGATCCCTACCCGCCGGCGCTCCCCGGCGTCCACCGGCGCGCCGCCTGGCGGCTGCTCGAGCGGCCGCTCGGGGCCCAGGGGGGCGTCTCCGCCCGGCTCACGCTCTGGTGCGACCCGCGCCGGCTGCCGCCCGAGGACCTCGAGCTGCTCGAGGCGCTCCTGCCCCAGATGACGGCCTCGCTCCACCAGGCGCTGCTCGACCGCGCCGCGAGCGAGGACCCGTTGACCGGCACCGCTCTCCGCCGGGTGCTCGACCGGCGCCTCCACGCGGCCTGGGGCGAGGCGTGCGAGAACGGCGGCCCGGTGGCGGTCATCCTCGCCGACGTCGACCGCTTCAAGGCGATCAACGACACCTGGGGCCACGCCACCGGCGACCGCGCCCTGGCCGCGGTGGCGGCGGCGCTCGACGCCGGCAAGCGCGACTCCGACCTCCTCGCCCGTTACGGCGGCGAGGAGTTCGCAGTGCTCCTCGAGGCGACCGACGGCGCCGGCGCCCTGGCGATCGCCGAGCGCCTGCGCCTGCGGGTGGCCGAGATCGACCTCGAGAGCGAGGACGGCCAGCCGCTCGGGCTGACCGTCAGCGCCGGCGTCGCGTCGTTCCCCGAGCTGACGGTCAAGACCGCCGGCGAGCTGCTGCTCCTGGCCGACGAGGCGCTCTACGAGGCCAAGGAGCGCGGGCGCGACCGGTGCCTCCTCTACCGCGGCCGCGGCCGCTACCTCTCCCCCGACGGCGCCGAGGTCGGCGACGGCCCCCCGCCCGGCGACGAGCCCAGGGCGCCGAGGCTCTTCGCATGAGGTCCGGAGCCCGCCGGACCGCGCGCGGGGGCCGCGCCGCGACGAGGCCGCGGGTGGTCGTCGCCGCGGCGGCGGTCGCGGCCCTGGCCGGCTGCTCGCCCCCGAGCCCGCCGATCGACGGCGAGGCGAGGCCCGGCGACACGCCGGCGGCGGTGCTAGCGGCTCCCCGCTTCGTCGACGCCACCGCCGAGACCGGCCTCGACTTCGTCCACTTCAACGGCATGTCGGGGGAGCTGTACATGCCCGAGCTGATGGGCGCCGGCGTCGCGCTCCTCGACTACGACCGCGACGGCGTGCTCGACGTCTACCTGGTCCAGGGGTCGATGCTCGGCCCCGGCAAGGGGCTGGGCGACTCGCCGGTGGCGCCGCGGCAGCCGGCGCCGCTCACCGACCGGCTCTACCGCGGCGAGCTGACCGGGCCGCCCGGCGGGCCGCGCGCGCTGCGCTACTCCGACGTGACCGAGCGGAGCGGGATCGGCCTCGACGAGACCGGCGCGCCCGCCGGCGGTTACGGCCAGGGGGTCGCGGCGGGGGACTTCGACGGCGACGGCTGGACCGACCTCTACGTCGCCCAGCTCGGCGCCAACCGCCTGCTGCGCAACCGCGGCGACGGCAGCTTCGAGGAGGTGACCCGGCGGGCGGGGGTGGCCGACCCGCGGTGGAGCGTCGGCGCCAGCTTCGCCGACCTCGACGGCGACGGCCTGCTCGACCTCTTCGTCGTCAACTACCTCGACTTCCGCTTCGAGACCACGAAGGTCTGCTTCTCCCAGACCGGCCGCCGCGACTACTGCGGACCGGACGCCTACGAGCCGGCCGTCAACACCCTCTTCCGCAACCGCGGCGACGGCACCTTCGAGGACGTCTCCGAGCGCAGCGGGATCCGCGGCTTCGCCGGCGCCTCGCTCGGGGCGGTCGCCGCCGACCTCGACGGCGACGGCCGGACCGACCTCTACGTCGCCAACGACCGGATGGAGAACGAGCTGTGGCTGGCCCGGGGCGACGGCACCTTCCGCAACGAGGCGCTCTTCGCGGGCGCGGCGGTCTCCGCCGACGGCGTGCCGAACGCGAGCATGGGGGTCGACGCCGCCGACTGCTCGGGCGACGGGCGCGACGACCTCTTCGTCACCCATCTGACCGGCGAGGCGAGCGTGCTCTACCTCCAGGTCGCGCCCGGGCGGTTCGAGGACCGGAGCCGCGCCCTCGGCGTCGCGGTCCCGACCTGGCCCGACACCGGCTTCGGCACCGCCTTCCTCGACGTCGACCTCGACGGCTGGCTCGACCTGGTCTCGGTCAACGGCCTGGTCCAGCTCCCCGCCGATCACGACGGCGGCGCGGCCTACCCGTTCGATCAGCCCAACCGGCTCCTGCGCAACGCCGGCGACTGCCGCTTCGAGGACGTGACCGCCGCGGAGCCGGCTCTCCTCCTCTCCGAGGTCAGCCGCGGTCTCGCGGTCGGCGACCTCGACAATGACGGCGCGCCGGACCTGGTGATCGCCAACAACTCCGGCCCGGCCCGGGTGCTGCTCAACCGTGCGCCGGCGAGGGGGCGATGGCTCGGCCTCCGTCTCGTCGACGCCCGCGGCCGCGACGCCCTCGGCGCCCGGGCGCGCGTCGAGCCGCCGGACCGGCCGGCGCTCTGGCGGCGCTCCTACACCGACGGCAGCTATGCCTCGGCGCGCGACCCGCGGCTGCTCTTCGGGCTCGGCGGCTGGGCCGGGCCGGCGGCGGTCCTGGTGTTGTGGCCGGACGGCCGGAGCGAGTCGTTCCCGGGGCTCGAGGTCGATCGCTACCACACGCTGACCCAGGGGACCGGGATCGAGCCGTGAACCCGCGGACCGCCGGCGCCCTCGCGGCGTGCGCCCTGCTCGCGTCGGCGCTCCTCGCCTCGGGCTGCTCCGACGGCGGCGCCTGGCGGGCGGATCTCGCCGAGGTGCCCGAGGTCTGGCTCGAGCCCTACGAGCCGGCCGACCGGGCCCGCCTCGCCGGGGCGCGCGCCGCCCTCGAGCGCGAGCTGGCCCGGCGCGGCACGAGCCGCGCGCAGGCGGCCGCCGCGTTCGGCGAGCTGGGCCGCGTCTATGCCGCGCACGAGCTGAGCCACGCCGCCGAGGCGTGCTTCGCGAACGCCGCGGCGCTCGACCCCGGCGACCGGCGCTGGCCGTACTTCCTCGGCTTCCTGGCACAGCAGGACGGCCGCCTCGAGGAGGCCGCCGCGCACTTCGAGCGGGCGCTCGAGATCGACCCCGCCGACGGCCCGACTCTGCTCCGCCTCGGCGAGATCGAGCTCGAGCGCCACCGGCTCGAGCCGTCCCGCGCCTGGTTCTCGGCCGCCCGCGACGACCCGGCGACCGCGGTCGCGGCGGAGTTCGGCCTCGGGCGTGCCGCCGCCGCCGCCGGCGAGGACGCCGAGGCGGCGGCGCGCTTCGAGGCCGTCCTGGCGAGCCAGCCGGACGCGTCGTCGGTCCGCTACCCGCTGGCGGCGGCGCTGCGGCGGCGCGGCGACGAGCAGGGCGCGCGCGACCAGCTCGCGCGCGCCGGGCCGGGTTCCGTGCGCTCGGCGGACGAGCTGATCGACGGCCTCTCGGACCTCGTGGTCGGCGCCCGCTCGCTGCTGCGGCGCGGCGACCGGGCGCGCGAAGAGGGCGAGTCCGAGATCGCGCTCCGGCACTACCGCCTGGCGGTCGAGGCCGATCCCGGCCTCGCCCTCGCCCACCACGCCCTCGGCACCCTGCTCGGCGAGCGGGGCGAGGGCGCCGAGGCGCTGCATCACCTGGAGCGGGCCACCGAGCTGGCGCCGGACTTCCCCGAGGGGTGGTACAACCTCGCGACCGCGCTCCTGCGCTCCGGCCGCCGCGACGACGCCCTGGCGGCCCTCGATCGCGTCGTCCTTCTCGACCCCGGGCACGCCGGCGCCCGTCTCCGCCGCGCGGCGCTCCTGCGCGACCGCGGCGAGCCCGAGCGGGCGCGCGCGGACCTCGAGGCGGTCCTCGCCGGCGATCCGCGGCACGTCGAGGCGCTCGAGAACCTGGCCGCGCTCCTGGTCCGCGGCGGCGAGCACGACCGGGCCGAGGAGCTGCTCCGCTCGGCGCTGGCGGCCGATCCGCCGGCCGCGGCGCGGGCCCGGCTGGAGGCCGCCCGCGCCTTCGTCGCCGGCCGGCGCGGCGACGCCGGGGGCGCGATCGCCGGCTACCGGCGCGCGGTCGCCGCCGACCCCGCGTTCGCCGACGGCTGGTTCAACCTCGCGGTGGTGCTGGCCGCGGCCGGCCGCCACGGCGAGGCGATGCCCGCGTTCGCCGAGGCGGTCGAGCGCCGGCCCGGCGACCCCCGCGCCCACCTCGGCCTGGGCAAGACGGCGATGGCGCTCGGCCGCTGGCACGAGGCGCTCGCGGCTTTCGAGGCGGGGCTGCGGCGGCTCCCCGGCGACCCGCACCTCGCCACGGCCCTCGCCGAGCTGCTCGCGGCCTGTCCGGACCCGGCGGTGCGCGACGGCGAACGGGCGCTCGGGCTCGCCGAGGCGGCCTATCGCGCGCGGCCCGACGCCGAGGTCGCGGAGGTCGTGGCGATGGCGCTGGCCGAGGCCGGACGCTTCGAGGAGGCCGGGGCGGTGGCGCGCCAGCTCCTCGCGCGGGCCGAGGAGGTCGGCGCCCCCGCGGCGGTGCGGCAACGGCTCGCCGCGGCCCGCGACCGTTACGCCCGCGGCGAGCCGGCGCGCCTCGGCGCCGCCGGAACCGCCGGGTGATGGCCACCGCGATGGTGCGGCCCTCCGCCTTGTCCCCCCGAAGCGGCTGCGATACTCTTGTCGCCGCAGTTTCACCGGTTTGTCGAGGATTCCACCGCGCGCCGCCGCCGTCCGGCACCCGCCGTTCGGGGTGCTCCGCGGTGTTCGGGGACAACGTTCGGGACGGAGGGGAACCATGTTGAGCAAGCGCGTGCTGTGTCTGTGGATGGCGGTCGCCTGTCTGTGTCTCGCCGGGCCGCTCGGCGCCCAGGACACCGGCCGCGTGGAGGGACGGGTCGCCCGCCCGGGCGGCGAGGCGCTCCCCGGGGTGGCGGTGGTGATCGACGGCGTCGGGGCCACCACCACCGACGCCAACGGCGAGTTCGCCTTCGAAGCGGTGCCGGCCGGCGACCACGTCGTGAGCCTGACCCTGGGCACCAACGCGACGACGCAGAACGTCACCGCGGCCGCCGGCGAGACCCGGGAGGTCGCGGTCGCGGTCGATTGGGACCTCTCCTTCGTCGAGAGCATCACCGTCTTCTCGGCGTCGCGACGCCCCGAGCGGATCGTCGAGGCTCCGGCGGCGATCTCGATCGTCACCGCCGAGGAGGTCGAGCGCCAGGCGTCCCACGGCCAGCTCCCCAAGCTCCTCGAGTTCACCCCCGGCGCCGAGGTCACCCAGAGCGGCCTCTACGACTACAACTTCAACACCCGCGGCTTCAACAGCTCGCTCAACCGCCGGGTGGCGACCCTGATCGACGGCCGGAACCCCTCGGTGGCGTTCCTCGGCTCGCAGGAGTGGGCGGCGATCTCGTTCCCGCTCGACGACCTCGCGACCGTCGAGCTGGTGCGCGGACCGTCCGCGGCGCTCTACGGCGCCAACGCCTCCTCGGGCGTGCTCAACCTGGTCACCAAGCGGCCGCGCGACAGCCAGGGCGGCCAGGTGCGCGTGGCCGCCGGCGAGCTGTCGACCGTCAACGCCGACGCCCGCTGGGCCGGCGACCTGGGCGAGGACTTCGCGCTCAAGGTCCAGGGCGGCGTGCGCAACAGCGGCGACTTCGCGCAGCCGCGCAACCAGCAGGGCGAGTACGCGCCGCTGTGCACCGCGGCCGGCCAGAGCGACTGCCTGCCGCGCGAGGTGGTCGGGCTCGATCCCTTCGACGACAACGAGATCTCGTTCGGCTCCGCGCGGTTCGACAGCTACCTCGGCGAGAACGGCCTGTTCACCGCCGAGGGCGGCCTCGCGAGCATCGAGGGGCCGGTGTTCCAGACCGGCATCGGGCGCGTCCAGCTCCAGGACGTCGAGCGCGAGTGGGCGCGGCTCAACCTCAACTACCCGCGCTGGAACGTGCTCGGCTACTGGAACACCCGCGACGCGCCGCAGCAGCGGGCGCTCGCCTCGGGAGCCAACCTGGCGCTCGAGGACGAGAGCTGGCGCCTCGAGGGGCAGACCAACTGGGACTTCGCCGGCGGCGACGCCCGGGTGGTCGGCGGCCTCTCCTACGGCGAGGACGACATCGACAGCGAGGACCCGCGGACCAGCCGCCAGACGCTCCTCTTCGAGCCGGTCTCCGCCGACTTCACCGCGGTCTTCGGCCAGCTCGACTGGTCGCTCAGCCACAGCTTCAAGGTGGTGGTCGCCGGCCGCTTCGACGAGAGCTCGCTCTACGACAGCCAGTTCTCGCCCAAGGGGGCGCTGGTCTACTCGTTCAACCCCAACCACACCATGCGGCTGACCTACAACGAGGCGTTCCAGGTCGCCAACTACTCGGAGTTCTACCTCCAGGCTCCGGCGGCGCCGCCGGCGAACCTCGCCGGGGTCAACGCCCTGGTCTGCCTCGCCAACGGCTTCAACTGCGGGCTCGGCCTGACCCCGGTCCTGGCGCTCGGCAACGAGGACCTCGAGCTCGAGGAGATCGAGACCATCGAGGTCGGCTACAGCGGCATCTTCGCCGGCCGGACCTACATGACCGTCGACTACTACCGGTCCGACAACACCAACTTCATCACCGACCTGCTGCCGCAGCTCGGCACGTCGCTCGGGCGGATCAACCCGAACTTCGGGCCGTGGGTGGCGCCGGCCGGGATCCCGCCCCAGATCCAGGCGATCATCCGCGGCCTGGTGCCGCTCCTCTCGAACAACCTCGACGGCTCGAACATCCTCGCCGCCGCCAGCTACACCAACTTCGGCGAGGTCGAGACCGAGGGCGTCGACGTCGGCGTCAACTACTTCCACGGCGACGGCTGGAACCTGACCGCCACCTACTCCTGGTTCGACTTCGAGATCAAGGACCCGCTGCCCGGCCTGTCCAACCTCCTGCTGCCCAACACCCCGCCGCACAAGCTGGCCGCCGGCGCGCACTACACGCAGGACCGTTACGACGCCGGCCTCTCGGGCCGCTGGGTCGACGACTTCCGCTGGGTGGTCGGGCCGTTCCAGGGCGACGTCGAGGCGTACTACACGGTCGACGCGACCGGCAACTACCACTTCAACGACAACTGGACGCTCGGCGTGACGATCGCCAACCTGACCGACAACCAGCACTGGGAGTCCTGGGGCGGCGACGTGATCGGCCGCCGCGCCCTCGGGCAGATCACCTTCGGCTGGTGAGGCGCCAGTAAAACCCGGCGGGCGGGGCGGCCTCGGCCGTCCCGCCCGGCATTTTCGCCGCCTCCCGGCGGTTGACTCGTCCGCCGGTGGCACTTAGACTGCCGAGTTCGTGACGGGGCGTGGCGCAGTCTGGTAGCGCACCTGCCTTGGGCGCAGGGGGTCCCCAGTTCAAATCTGGGCGCCCCGACAACGACGGGTCTCAGCAGTCGGTCCGGGTCGCTGCCTGTAGCTCAGCTGGATAGAGCGGCGGCCTTCTAAGCCGTTGGTCGGGGGTTCGAATCCCTCCAGGCAGGCCAGTCTCCCAAGCCCACGCCCACCAGGGCGCCCTTAGCTCAGCTGGATAGAGCGACGGCCTCCGGAGCCGTAGGTCGCAGGTTCGAATCCTGCAGGGCGCACCACCCTCCCTCGTAGCCACTCTCCCTCTGAGAGCCCTGAAGAGCAGGCAGGCTTCTCGAAGTACCGATTAGGCGTTTGAACTACCCCGGGGTGAATCGGGATGAAGATCGACGTCGGAACTCCCGTTCTCGAGGACGCCTACAAGGCAGATCTCGAGATTCTCGACCGATACCAGAGCTACTCCTCCGAACTCATCCGTCTGTCCCTCCTCGGCATTGGAGCCCTGGCATTCTTCCTGACACAGGTTGCTTTGGCGCATGAGCCGCCTTCTGACCTCAAGGACGAGCTTGCCGCCCTCGCATTCGGCATCTCTGCCCTGCTCTTCACGCTCTCGACAGCGTGTGCGCTCTCGCATCGCTATCACTCCACTGATGGTTTCGCGAGTCACATCAAGGCAATCCGGTTCGCTACGGGGAAACCTCCTCGGGCAACGGAAGCTGCCATGGAAGCCTGCCTCCGGAATCGGACCTACACGGTCTCAGGGCGGTGGCTGGCGGCCGCAGTCGGTTTCTTTGGTGCCGGCGGGTTCTTCTTTTTCTTTGCCGTCGCAAGATTCGTGTATCTATGGGCCCTCTCCCAGTAGCTGAGTTGGCGATGGCGCCTGAAGATGGGAGTTCGGTGACCTGGGAGGGGGCGAGGCGAGCCCAGCTCCGCGATCAGGCTCGTCTCACTCCCGCCGAGCGCTTGCGCTGGCTCGAGGAAGCCCTGGAGTTCGCGAGACAGGGTGCGTCGCGCGCTGGCGGCGCCCTCCGGCCTCCCGAGCCACTGGCTGGCAACGACCGAACCTGACCGGTCGGGGCGTTGGATCGTCATCGACCTGTCGCAGGAGGGCTTTACTCCTGGTCCGACCAGGTGTCAAATCTGATTGCATCTGGTCGATTCGGGAACTGGTGGACCAGTCCCTCGTTCTTCGGCGGTGCTGAGCGCGAGTTCACGCGTCTCCTCGATCAGAAGATCCCTGTTCACGGGCGTGACGCTCGAGCCGTTTCTGTACAATTCCAACGACCCAGAGCCAGAGAAAGGCGGCCAATGATCGTCGATCGATCCACAGCGCGGGTGGTACGACCGCTGGCGTTCGCTGCCTGCCTCCTCCTCGTGGCGTGCTCCGGCTTCATGCACAGCGTCGGGGGCGGCATGACCCCGGAGCTCCAAGAGAGCGGCGTCTCCGCCAGCGCCGAGATCCTGGAGATCTGGGACACTGGCTGGACGATCAACGACGACCCCGTGATCGGCATGAGGGTGCGGGTGCAGCCGCCCGATCGCCCGGACTTCGAGGCCACGATCGAGAAGACGACGATCTCGCGGATCGCGGTTCCGCAGTTCCAGCCCGGGGCCGTGATCCCGGTCCGTTTCGACCCGGAGAATCCGGGGGTGGTGGCGGTCGACCCGGCGGGCGGATCGTCGTCGGCGTCCACGCCGTCGTCGGGCAATCCGTACCGCGACAACTTCGAGCGTCAGGAGATCGCCGGCGCGGTCTTCTTGCCGCCGCCGGCGACGCCGCAGCTCTACCTCGGCACCGCCGACATGACGACCGACATGCAGACGCTGTTCGAGAACGAGTACGTCCTGCTCGGCGGCTCCGGCGTGCGCGGCGCGACGGACCCCGAGCAGGCGCTCGAGCAGGGCAGGGAGATCGGCGCCGCGCTGGTCGTCGTCTACGGACACTTCGTTCCGCCGCCGGGCATGCGGCTCGAGGTGCTCCCGTTCCCGCGACCCGCGGCCGGGCGATCGCCGGGTAGCGCGATGCGGTTCGTCACCGGAAGCCTGGGGCCCGAAGATCAGTTCGCGTCGTACTGGGGCAAGACGCGGCCGGCGATCCTCGGCATCGTCTCGCGTCCCCTCGACCTTCAGGAGCAGGCGCGCCTCCATCGGCAGGACGGCATCGTGGTCGAAACCGTGCTCGCCGGCTCGCCGGCCGCCGCCGCCGGGATCGCGGCCGGCGACGTGGTCGTCGCGATCGACGGCCGGGCCCTCGCGGACCCGCGCGCCGTGCCGGAGATCCTCACCGCCCTCGCCGGCCAGCGGGTAGGTCTCGACCTGATCCGCGACGGCAGCCCGATGTCGGTGACGGTGCAGCTCGATCCCGCGTCGCGATCCTCCACCTCCTCGGAATGAGGCGCGGGGGTATAGCCGTTTCTCTGGACGATGAATGCGACCATCGCCATGGCGCTCGTACTGGCATCCACCCTCGCCCTCGACCTGCGCGACGAGGGCAAGATCGTCCATGCGCCGCCGGAGACGACGATTGTCGTCCGGCTCGACGCACAGCTCGGGACCGGGTACGGCTGGCAGGTCGCGGAGCTGGGAGACACGCTGATCCAGATCGGCGACCCCGAGGTTGAAGACTCCGACGGACGCGCCGGACGATCGGAGCGCCAGGTCTTCCGCTTTCGCGTCCGGGGTGAGGGCCGGAGCACGCTCCGGATGGTGTACGTCCGGCCCTGGGAGAAGGACGCGGACCCCGCCAAGACGTTCTCGGTCGTGATCGACAGCGAGTGAAGGGGCAGCCCCGGTTCGACGGGCTGCCCCTCGTCACCATCAGTTGTCGAAGATCGGCGGTGCCGGCGTCTCTCGTGGCAGCCGCAGGAAGGGCAACGGCTCGGGGAACACCGGAACCTCACGGTAGAGCTCGAAGAACTCCCGGGGCAGCCGCAGGAAGACGCGGGTCGCGTCGACCCATGCCGCACCGTCGCCGACGCGGTTGCTGGTGTATGTGATCCACATGTACCCGTTCATTCCCCAGCCGGTCCCCCACGAGTTCTTGATCAACCAGGCGTTGCGTGAATCGTCCCAGCCGACGAGCGTCACCGCATGGTTGATCGGCCCGTCGGCCGATTCGTCGAACGGAGGCCCACCGGAATAGGCTTGAAACAGAGGAGTGACACGCACCGCGATGGCGAGCGGGCCGTGGGCACAGAGCGCCGCTTTCATCTGCGCCACGGTCGGGATGCCGCCGCCGGCGACGTACCCCCAGGCGGTCGCCCGGAAGGGTCGTGGCGGCAAGGCGCTGCACGCCGAGTCGGTCGCGGTGTACGGGTAGGCGGTCTCGCCGGCGACGCCCTTGCCGATCATCCGGTCGAAGACGCCGGCGTACCATCCGCCGCCGCACGAGCCGGCGGCGCTGCAGCTCAGCATGTCCTGCTCCGAGCTGTCGATGAGCGAATAGTTGCGGATGGCATAGCTCCCCTCGAACGCGCCCACGCCGGCGAAGGCCCAGCAGCTTCCGCAGCCGTCCTGATTGCGGACCGGCGTCACCTTGCCGCGCTCGCTCCAACTGAAGCGGGGCAGGCCCGCATCGCAGGCCGGCCGCGGAATCACGATGTTGGGGTTGACCCGCACGAACTCGTCCAGGGCGGCCCGCTCGATCCGCAGCGCGCGGTCCGCCAGACGGTTCTGGTCCTCGGCGAGCTTGCCCAGGTCCGCCGGCAGGCGGGTGGCTGCGAGCTTCTCGAGCGGCACGTCCATCGCCGTGGTGTAGCCGACGGTGAACGACAGCTTCTTTTCCGCGATCTCGGCGCGGAGCTGCGCGAGGCGATCGCGGATGACGAGCGGCGCGAGCGCTTCGCGACGCGCGTAGTCGACGACCGGCGGGGCCGTGTAGGCCAATACGGTCTCGACGTCGTCCTGCTCCGGAACGACGAACGGGTCGACGCGCGAACTCGGGGGCGGGTACAGCTTCCCCTCCGTCGCGCAGCCCGTGAGACCGACGATAGCGAGAGCCAACGATGCAGCGAGGGACAGTCCCCTCCTCATGGCGGTTCTTCCTTTCAGGGTCGTTTCCTCTGTTTCTCCCCGCGCGGGGGGAGGCGTTCACAGAGAGTCCTTCGCCCCGGAGCGGAGCTTCCTGACAGAAGGCGAAACGATCCGAGGACGAGAGAGGGGGATCGGGGGGCACAAAGCCGCTGGTTGGCAACGCGCCGTACTCACGAACCGGACCGCCTCATCGAGGCCGGCCCGAGGCGGCCTCCACCGCCTTGGCGGCCTGTGTGCGCACACCGGTGTCCGGGTCCTCGAGTAGCGCTCTCAGCGCGGGGAGCGCCTGGGCGACGTCGATGCCCGACTGGGCGATCAGCGAGAAGGCGGTCGATGCGCCGCGCCGGACTTTGGGCTCGCTGTCGGAGAGCAGGCGGGAGAGCGCGGGCAGCGTCAGTGATATGTCGGTCTTGTTCCTGGCGCCGAAGGCCACCGCGAGGGCGGCCATGAAGCGCACGTCCGGCAGGCGGTGGGCGAGCAGGCCGGCGATCGAGGCCAGCAGGGGCGACACGTCGGCGCCGTCGCGTGCTGCGTAGGCCAGCCCCCCTATGGCGCCGGTCTGCCGCCGCTCGTCGTCGGCCTCGAGCAGCCGCTGCATGCCGTCGGCATCGCCACCGAACGCCAGGCACCGGCCGAGGGCCTCGCTCGCCTGCTCGCGGGTGTCGCCGTCGGAGCTGGAGAGCTGGGGCCGCAATCCCTCGGTCGCAGGCGAGACGTCGATGCCGCGCCGGCTGGCCTCGGCCAGGGCCCGCGTGGCCTCTGCTCGTCGTCGCTCGTCGGGGTCGGAGAGTGCGGCCGCCATGACCGGCACGTCCTGCCGGTAGCGCTCGGTCAGCAGGAAGTTCTGGAAGCTCTTCCAGACCTCGACACCTTCCCACTTGACCATCCCGGCCTCGGCGTTCTCCTCCAGGATGTCGACCTTGGTCTGGATGATCGAGAGCAGGTCGTCGGAGACGCGGGCGCCCTTCTGGAGCAGGAGCTGGACGATTTCGAAGTGGCGCCGCGAGGCCGCGTTCATGATCGGCGTCATCGAGGCCCCGCCCAGGTTCTCGACGTTCGCGCCGGCCTCTAGCAGGCGCTTGACCACTTCCGTATGCCCCCAGGTGGACGCCTCATTGAGCGCCGTGTCGTTGTAGGCGCCTTTGGCCTCGACGTCGGCGCCTGTCTCGATGGCCTGCTCGACGCCCGCCAAGTCGCCCGCCGAGGCCGCCTTCAGGAGCTGGTGGTCGGCAGAGCCGGACATCCTTCTCTCTCCTCGTCAGCCGGACGGGGGACGCAGCGGCGCGCCGGTGAGCAGGAGCCTTTTCTGCAGCTCGCTGGCGACGGCGTCGAGGGCGGCGAAGGCGTCGATCCGGCGGAAGTCCAGGTCGGTGTGCTCGACGTTGTCGGACTCGTCGTCGCCGTCGTGGATGGCGACGGCGCTGCGGCGCAGCAGCTCGACGACGGCGTCGACCTCCATCAGCTCGCCGGTGAGCTTGCGGTGGAGGCTCTGCATCAGGAGGATCACGCCGGCGGTCACGGGCGCCGCCTGGCTGGTGCCCTGCTGGACCGATTCTCCGCGCGGCCCGTCGATGCCCGTCGAGGTGACCGGCGCACCGGGGGCGAAGACGTCGGTGTGGCAGTCGGCGCTCACGGACTCGTGGAGACGCTGGGAGAAGGGCGTGATGCGATCCGGGCCGGAGGAGAACGCGCGGGCGCCGCTCGCGTAGCGGAAACGCCCTTCGAACTCGTCGTACACCGCCCCGACGCTGACCGCGTGGCGCAGGATCGCCGGGTAGGACATGCCCTGCTCCGAGCCGTGGGTGAAGTAGTCGTTGCCGGCGGCGACGACCACCGCCACCCGCTGCTCGCGCAGCGACCGGATCCGGTTATTGACCGGATCGAGATCCAGCCCGGCGTCGCTGACCCGGTTGTCGCCGGCCGCGAGCGACATGCAGACGGCGGCGATCGAGTGCTCCTCGCGGTGGTCGAGCACCCACTGCAGGGCGTCGGCGACCGCGGCGAAGCTGCCGCTGCCGGTGTTGCGCAGGACCTTGAGCGGCACGATGCCGGCGCCGGGCGCCACGCCGCGGTGGTCGCCGTTGGCGACGATGATGCCGCCGACGTTGGTGCCGTGGCCCTGGCCGTCGGTCGCGTCGTCGTCGTCGCCGCCGTTGTCGGTCGTGAAGTTCGCCTGCGCCAGGACGCGGCCGGCGAAGTCGACGTGGCCGGTGTTGAGGCCGGTGTCGAGCACCGCCGCGGCGAGGCCGGAACCGTCGACGCCGAAGACGGTGCGCGCCTCATTGGCGCGGATCAGGCGGTCGACCTCGGCCAGGGCGAGGCCGAGCTGCGGAGTGGCGAACTGGCGCGGCGGATCGACGGGCTTGATCTCGGCGGGGAGTGGTTGGGGGTCGGGCATGGTCGGGTCCTCGCGGGTCACGGGTTGGCGGTCAGCCGGGGAAGAGCAGATCGGTGAACAGGGCGTCGCCGTCCTCGCCGATGCGCACCACCGGCCCGCCGCAGCGCTCGGCGATCTCGGCCAGGGTCTCGGCGTGGGGGACGCCGGAGTAGGTGTGGTCGTGGGTCGAGACCAGGGCGCTGCGCGGGCGGGCATCGGGCGCCTGGAGCGGCAGGATGCGCTCGAGCAACTCGGCGGTCGGGGTGCCGTTGTGGCTGCCGTGGTGGCCGACCTTGAGGAAGTGGACGGGCCCGAGCAGGCCGCGCTTGCCCATCTCCTGCCAGGACCGCTCCTCGGCGTCGCCGGGGAAGAGCAGCCGCCAGCCGCGCCACTCGAGGCGGAAGACGACGCTCGAGTTGTTGGCCGCCTTGTCGATCGCCAGGAGGTTGTCGAAGACGCCGCTCCGGCGGCGTTCGACGAGGTTGTAGAACGCCTCCCCGTCGACCCCCGGCGGCGGCAGCGGGGTCACCACCCGGGGCGGCGCCGCACCGGCGCCGCCGTCGGCGGACGCCCCGCCCCCTCCCGCCGCCGCGAACCCCAGCGCCAACGGCCGGAACGCGCCGTAGTAGACCGCGGTGTCCTCCTCGGGTCCCCAGATCTCGAACCGCGCCTCGGCGAACGGGTGCTTGCCGGCGAGGTCGACGCCGCGGAAGACGTAGGTCGTCTGCTCGCCGACGCCGCGCAGGTGCTCGATGCAGTCGGCGGTCGAGCGCGGGTTGTTGTTGAGGAGGAGCGCGCGCACCACCGGCTCCGGCTCGCGCGCCGCGGCCGAGAGGAAGAGGGCGATCCGCCGGTACTCGTCCTCCATCGCGAGCCGCTTCTTGCGCGCCTCGGCGAAGCGGTCGTAGTAATCCGGCGCCGCCGAGGCGGTGAGCCAGGCGTGGCGGGCTCGGAGCTCGATGCCCTTCTTCTGCTTCGCCCACAAGAGGCCCTGGACGTGGTCCATGTGCTCGTGGGTCATGACGTAGAGGTCGAGCGGCTCCCCGTCCAGCTCGGCCAGCACGTCGGCGAGGACCGGCGCGAACACCTCGTCCTCGCCGCCCGAGCCGACGAGGACGTTGCCGACATCGATCAGGACGTGGCGCACGGTCGTGGCGCCGCCGGCGTCGCGGTCCGGCACCGACACCAGGAGCGCGTCGCCGAAGCGGACGTTGTAGGCGCGGACCCGCAGCGCGTCGATCGGGGCGGGCATGGTCAGGCCTCCTCCGGCGCGACGTGGAGCAGCCGCCCGCTGCCGCGGATGCGCATCAGCTCGCCGCTGGTCTCGGCGCGGACTCCGGAGCCGGGCGGGGAACCGGCCGCGCCGCCGCCGAGTCTCAGCCGGCCGGTCTCGACCAGGCGGGTGATCAGGGCGTCGCGTTCGGCGGTCTGCTCGTCGGCGCCGGGCGGCCGGGACGCGGCCTGCGAGCGCAGGAGCGCGCGCACCCGCCGGGTCTGCCAGTCGAGCGCCAGGGTGGTGCCGACGGTGATCTGACGCCGCCGGGTCAGGTGCATGCCGGGAGGGTTCGGTTCCTCGCGGTCCCAGGACACCTTGAAGATGCACTCGCGCACCGTCGTCGGCTCACCGCCGAGGTAGTACTTCTTCGCGACGTCCAGGCGCGGGCGCACCCGGAAGTGGACGCCCTCGGGGATGCCCAGGAAGGCGCGGTTCTTGTTGGCGAAGTCGTAAGCGGCCCAGTCGCTCGCCGCCAGCGCGTCGAGGTCGAGATCGCGCACCTCGGCGGCCTCGAATCCGGTCTCGACCGCCAGCCGCGCCGGGCTGTCCACCACCCGGCGGCGCACCAGCTCGCGGACCAGCTCGTCGCGCCCGACGGACGCCTGCGGGTGGGAGGCCTGATCCGCAGCGAGGATGGCGCGGCCGTAGTCGGCGAACGTGACCTCCCCGGGCGGCAGGTAGTCGAGCGCCCGCAGCAGCAGGCGCTTGAAGTGCTCGCGGGCGCGGAACAGGCCGTAGCCGGACGCGGAGAAGTGCGAGATCGCTTTCGCTGCGGCGCGCTCGGCGGTGTAGTGGTCGTGGAGGAGAGCGAGGACGCGGTAGAGGGCGCCGGTCAGCACCAGGCTGAGCAGGTGGGGCTCGGTGGGCGAGACGCTGTTCGGTTCGCGATGCTCGTCGATGGAGCGGTCGTCGGGATCGAGGTTCTTCTCGTTCCACAGCGAGCGCAGCTCGGTGCGGCGGCCGCGCTCGCGCTCGAAGCCGAACTGCTCGGCCATGGCGGAGAGAGCGTTCCTGCCGCGGATCGTGCCGTTGGTCTGCCCGAGCAGCTTGGTCTGGAGCTCGCGGCTGCGCAGCGCGATCAGCAGGGCGGTGAGGTCGGCGATCCCCTCGTGGAGCGCCAGCGACTGGGGGGTCAGGCAGTGGTAGAGGTCGGGGGCGATGCCGTCGAGCAGGGCGTGGCCGGTCTCGTGCGCGATCACGTCCTGGGAGAGGGCGGTGTACACGCGGTCGCCGAGACCCGGTCCCTTGGGGAAATAGAAGAACTGGAGGCTCCGCGACTCGCGCTCGTAGAACGCGTTCGCCCACTCGCCGGCGCGCGGCACGACCAGGAGCTGGGGCCCGTCGAACGCCCAGTGGACCTCGCGCCCGAGGGTGTCCGCCTCCTCGTACATGCACAGCGTCGCCATCACGGTGGCGAAGGCGTTGACCTGGACGAAGTCGGGGGCGGTGAAGGCGGTCTCGTCGGCGATCTCGTAAGTGCAGGGCTCGTCGCCGGCGCCGGCGATCAACCGGCTGCCCCGGCTCAGGGCACCGGTCGTCTCGTCGAAGTCGAGCACCGCCACCCGGCGGCAGACCGGGCCGTCGAGGAGGAAGGGCTGATCTTCGAAGGTGAGCCGCTCGACGGCCTCGAGACCCTTCGCCGCTCTCGTCTGGGGGTCCTGGATCAGGTAGGGAACTCTGACTTTCACGCGCCGCTCCTCCCTGGCTTCTGGGCGGCGCGAACGGGCGCTTCGTTACCTCGTTGCAGAAAATGCCGCTGCAACCGCGGCGCGCAGCCACGCCTCCTTCCCATGCTGCCGCGGCGGACCGAGCCCGGACTCCGGGCTACGCCCTAACCGGCCAGCTCCCCCTTCATCACCCGCACCGCCTGCCCGCTCAGGGTCACCCGGCCGCCGCGCGGGGTCACCCGCACGATGCCGCCGCGGGCGGAGACCTGGCGGCCGGTGACCGCTTCCTTGCCCAGCTTCGCCGCCCAGTAGGGCCCCAGGCAGCAGTGGGCGGAGCCGGTGACGGGGTCCTCGTCGATGCCGTAGGCGGGGGCGAAGTAGCGGGAGACGAAGTCGTGGTCGCGGGCGTGGTCGCGAGCGGCGGCGCGGGCGGTGACGATGACACCGCGGGCCTCGATGCGGGCCAGGGCGCGGAAGTCGGGGGCGACCGCGAGCACGCCCGCCTCGTCGCCCAACTCGATCAGCCAGTCGAGGCGGTTGCGGCCGGTCCAGAGGGCGCCGGGCAGGCCGAGGGCTTCGAGGAGGCCCGGCGGCGGCTCGACCGGCGCGGGCGGCTCGGCGGGGAAGTCCATGGCGATCCAGCCGTCCTCGCCGCGCCGGCAGGTGAGCCGGCCGGAGAGGGTGTCGAAGCGCGCCTCGTCGGCCGGCGCCAGATGGCCGTCGAGCCAGAGCAGGTGGGCGCTCGCCAGGGTGGCGTGGCCGCACAGGTCGACCTCGCGCGCCGGGGTAAACCAGCGGAGCGCGAAGGAACCCTCGCCGGGGACCAGGAACGCGGTCTCGGAGAGGTTCATCTCGCGCGCCACGGCCATCATCCAGGCCTCGGAGGCGGGCTCGGGCAGCAGGCAGACCGCGGCCGGGTTGCCGGCGAAGGGCTCGGCGGTGAAGGCGTCGACGATGCTGATCGGGATCGGCATGGCGCGAGCTTACCGGTATCATCGCCGCTTCGATGACCGAGCCCGTCCGCATCACCCTCACGGTCAACGGCGAGCGCCGCGCGCTCGAGGCCGAGCCGCGCCTGCTGCTCTCGGACGTGCTGCGGCACGAGCTGGGGCTGACCGGCACGCACGTCGGCTGCGAGCACGGCGTCTGCGGCGCCTGCACGGTGCTCTGGGACGGCGAGCCGGTCCGCTCGTGCCTGATCTTCGCGGTCCAGGCCGAGGGGGCGGAGCTGACCACGGTCGAGGGGCTCACCGCCGGAGCCGGTCCCGGCGAGCTGGCCGCCGGCGGCGGGACGCCCGCGCTCCACCCGCTCCAGGAGGCGTTCCGGGACGAGCACGCGCTCCAGTGCGGCTTCTGCACGCCGGGGATCCTGATGTCTCTGATCGCCTTCCTCCGCGACCTCCCCGACCCGGACGAGCGCGAGATCCGGGAGGCGCTCGGCGGCCACCTCTGCCGCTGCACCGGCTACCAGAACATCGTCCGACGCCGTTCAGCGCTACGCGGCCTCGGGAGCCGCCGCGCCGTGAGCCGCTGGGTCGGCGCGCGGGTGGCGCGCAACGAGGATCCGGATCTCCTGACCGGCCGGGCGGTCTTCGCCGACGACGTGGCGCTGCCGGGCATGCTCCACGCCGCCTTCCTGCGCAGCGACTTCGCCCACGCGCGGCTGCGCTCGATCGACGCCTCGGCGGCGCGCGCGCGGCCCGGGGTGCACGCCGTCTACACCGCCGCCGACCTCGGCGACTACTGGCAGCCGGGCCCTCTCCTGGTGCCGCCGCCGCCGATCCCTGGCTTGGTCTTCCACCCGCGGACGCAGGTGCCGCTGGTGCGCGACAAGGTGCGCCACGCCGGCGAGCCGCTGGCGGTGGTGGTGGCCGACAGCCGCTACCTCGCCGAGGACGCGCTCGACGACGTGCGGGTCGACCTCGAGCCGCTGCCGGCGGCGGTCGACCTCGAGGCGGCGATCGCGCCCGGCGCGCCGCTCGTCCACGACGACCTGGAGTCGAACCTCGCCGCCTTCGTCCCCCAAAGGAAGGGGGACTACGCCGCCGCGCGCGCCGCCGCCGGCCTCGTCCTCGGCCGGCGCTTCCACTACGACCGCGGCGCCGCCTGCGCGATCGAGAACCGCGGCGTGGTCGCCCACTGGGACAAGAACAGCGGCCAGCTCACGGTCTGGGACACCACCCAGGCGCCGATTCCGATCCGCAACGGGCTCGCCGCCATGCTCGGGCTGCCGCAGAGCCGGGTGCAGGTGGTGGCGCCCTATATCGGCGGCGGTTTCGGTCCCAAGATCATGATGTTCTACCCCGAGGAGGTGCTGATCCCCTGGATCGCGCTCCGCCTCGGCCGGCCGGTCAAGTGGATCGAGGACCGGAGCGAGAACTTCCTCGCCACCACCCAGGAGCGCGGCCAGCTCCACGACGCCGAGATCGCGCTCGACCGCGACGGGCGCATCCTCGGCGTCCGCGACCTCTTCCTCCACGACACCGGCGCCTACGACCCCTACGGCCTGACCGTGCCGATCAACAGCCAGTGCACGCTCCTCGGCCCCTACCGGGTGCCGGCCTACGAGAGCGAGTTCCGGGCCGTCTTCACCAACAAGCCGATCGTCACCCCCTACCGCGGCGCCGGGCGCCAGCACGGGGTGTTCGTGATGGAGCGGCTGCTCGACCTCGGGGCGCGCGAGCTGGGCATCGACCGGGTCGAGATCCGCCGCCGCAATTACCTCGACCGCGGCGACTTCCCGCACCGCCACGGCATCGTCTACCAGGACTTCTCGGAGCTGACCTACGACTCCGGCGACTACCTGCCGGCGCTCGAGAAGGCGGTCGAGCGGATGGGCTACGCGGAGTTCGAGGCCGGCGGCCGCGAGCGGGCGCGCGCGGAGGGGCGCTGGCTCGGGATGGGGATCGTCTCCTACATCGAGGGGACCGGCATCGGCCCCTACGAGGGGGCGCGGGTGCGGGTCGAGCCGTCGGGGAAGGTCGACGTCGCGACCGGCGTCGGCACCCAGGGGCAGGGCCACTACACCGCGTTCGCCCAGGTGGTCGCCGACCAGCTCGGGGTCGAGGTCGAGGACGTGAGGGTCACGACCGGCGACACCCGCGAGTTCGACTGGGGGACCGGCACCTTCGCCAGCCGCGGCGCCGCGGTCGCCGCCGTCGCGTGCCACGAGGCGGCGCGGCGGGTGCGCGACAAGGCGCTCCAGGCCGCGGCGCGCGAGCTGGGCGCCGAGCCGGCCGAGCTGGCGATCGAAGGCGGCCGGGTCGCGGTCGCCGCCGACCCGGCGCGCTCGATCGGCCTCGGCGAGCTGGCGGTCAAGGCCAACCCGCTGCGCGGCGCCGTGGTCCCCGGCACCGAGCCCGGGCTCGAGGCGACCGCCTACTTCGGCCCCGCCCGCGGCGCCACCGCGAGCGGCGTCCACGCGTGCATCGTGGCGGTCGATCCCGAGACGATGGCGGTCGAGATCCTGCGCTACCTGGTGGTCCACGACTGCGGGAAGGTGCTCAACCCGACGCTCCTCGAGGGGCAGGTCCAGGGCGGCGTCGCCCAGGGGATCGGCAACGCCTTCTTCGAGCAGCTCGTCTGGGACCCGAACGGCCAGCTCCTGAACGCCTCGTTCATGGACTACCTGTTGCCCACCGCCACCGACGTGCCGGAGGTCGAGACCGACCACGTCGAGACGCCGTCGCCGCTCAACCCGCTGGGGGTCAAGGGCGCCGGCGAGGCGGGCACGATCCCGGTCGGCGCGGTCTTCGCCCAGGCGGTCGAGGAGGCCCTGCGCGCCGCCGCCGCGGCCGGTGCGCCCGGGCTCGAGGGGGCCGACCTCTCCGGGTTCGAGATCCTCGAGATCCCGCTGTCGCCCAACCGCCTCTTCGAGCTGGTGCGGGCGGCGGCGAGGAGCCGCGCCGCGTGAAGCCGGCGCCGTTCGACTACCACGCGCCGGCGAGCCTCGACGAGGCGCTGGCGCTCCTGGCCGAGCACGGCTTCGACGCCAGGCCGCTCGCCGGCGGCCAGAGCCTGGTGCCGGCGATGAACTTCCGCCTGGCGCGGCCGGCGGTGCTGGTCGATCTCGGGCGGATCCCCGGGCTCGATCTCATCGAGGAGGTCCCTGGCGAACGCGGCGGCGGCCTGCGCCTCGGCGCCATGACCCGCCAGCGCGCCGCCGAGCGCAGCCCGCTGGTGGCGGCGCGGGCGCCGCTCCTCGCCGAGGCGCTGCCGTTCGTCGCCCACCCGCAGATCCGCAACCGCGGTACGGTCGGCGGCAGCCTCGCCCACGCCGACCCCGCCGCCGAGCTGCCGGCGGTGGCGGTGGCGCTCGAGGCGCGGTTCGAGGCGGCGGGGCCGGGCGGCCGGCGCTCGATCGCCGCCGCGGACTTCTTCACCGGCCTGATGGCGACCGCGCTCGAGCCCGGGGAGCTGCTGGTCGCGATCGAGATCCCGCCGCCGCCGCCGCGCACCGGCTGGGCGTTCACCGAGCTGGCACGCCGCCACGGCGACTACGCGCTGGCCGGGGTCGCCGCCGGCGTCACCCTGGGCGCGGACGGCCGCTGCGAGCGCGGCCGGATCGTCCTCCTGAGCGCCGGCGAGCGGCCGTTCGCCGCCGCCGCGGCCGAGGCCGCGCTCGCCGGTGCGACTCCCGGGGCCGCCGCCGCCCGCGCCGCCGGCGAAGCCGCCGCGGCCGAGGCCGACCCGCACGGCGACATCCACGCCTCGGCGGATTACCGGCGCCAACTGATCGGCGTGCTGGTCCGCCGGGTGCTCGAGACCGCGTTCGAGCGCGCCGCCGCGGCGCGGGAGGAGGCGCAATGAACCGTTCCAGCGCCGCGCCCGCCGCCCGCGGCCTCGATCCGGTCCCTTTCATCCCGCCCGGCCCGCTGATCAACGCCGACCTGGCGCCGATCCCGCCCGACCGGCGCACCTGGGGCACCTGGCACATCGCCGCGCTGTGGGTCGGGATGAGCGTCTGCATCCCGACCTACATGCTCGCCGCGGTGATGATCGAGGCGGGTCTCTCGTGGCGCCAGGCGCTGCTCGCGATCGTGCTCGGCAACGCCATCGTGCTGGTGCCGCTGGCGCTCAACGGCCACGCCGGGACGAAGTACGGCATCCCATTCCCGGCTTACGCGCGCGCTGCCTACGGCACCCGCGGCGCGCACCTGCCGTCGCTCGCGCGCTCGCTCGTCGCCTGCGGCTGGTTCGGCATCCAGACCTGGATCGGCGGGCTCGCGATCCACGAGCTGCTGGCGATCCTCTGGCCGGCCTGGCGCGGGCTCGGCGGCGGCTGGACCTGGATGGGCTACGGCGCGCCGCAGTTCCTGGCGTTCCTGCTCTTCTGGGCGGTCAACCTCTGGTTCGTCTGGGCCGGCACCGAGAGCATCAAGTGGATGGAGACGCTCTCGGCGCCGTTCCTGATCGTCACCGGGCTCGCGCTCCTCGGCTGGGCGGCCGGCAAGGCCGGCGGGCTGGGCGCGATCCTCGCCCAGTCGGACGCGCTCGCCGTCGGACGGCCCGGCCCCACCGGGCTCGCCTTCTTCTTCGGCCTCTTCATGCCCTGGCTGACCGCGATGGTCGGCTACTGGGCGACGCTGTCGCTCAACATCCCCGACTTCACCCGCTACGCGAAGAGCCAGCGCGCCCAGGTCGTGGGGCAGGCGATCGGGTTGATGGTCACCATGCCGCTCTTCGCCTTCATCGGCGTGGCGGTGACCGCGGCGACGGTGCTCCTCTACGGCGAGGCGATCTGGAACCCGGTCGACCTCCTGGCGCGGCTGACCGCGGAGACCGGCAATCCGCTCCTCGGCGTCGTCGCGATGCTGGCGCTCCTCGTGGCGACGCTCTCGACCAACATCGCCGCCAACGTCGTCGCCCCCGCCAACAGCCTGTCGAACCTGGCGCCGCGGCGGATCTCCTTCCGCGCCGGCGGGCTGATCGCGGCGACGGCCGGGATCCTGATCCTGCCCTGGAAGCTCCTCGACGCCTACCAGGCGTGGCTGATCACCTACTCGGGCCTCCTGGGCGCGGTCGGCGGGGTGATCGCCGCGGACTACCTGCTGGTGCGCCGGATGCGCCTCGACCTCGCCGGCCTCTACGACCCGCGCGGCCCCTACCGCTACCGCAACGGCGTCCACTGGAACGCGGTGTGGGCGACCGCCGCCGGGATCGCGGCGGCGCTCGCCGGCAAGCTCCATCCGAGCCTCGCCTTCCTCTTCGACGGCGCCTGGTTCTCGGCCGCGCTGGTGGCGGGCGTCGTCTACACTCTGGCCACCCGCTCGATCCGCCGCCGCACGGAGGACGCATGAAGCTCTACGACCTGTCCCAGGACCTCAACCAGGAGTGCTCGTTCTGGCCGTACTACCCGCCGTTCGAGGTCAAGTACATCAAGCGCAAGGCCGAGCACGGGGTCAACGCCCAGTACATCCAGACCTCGAACCACATGGGCACCCACCTCGACGCGCCGCGCCACTTCGTCACCGGCGGGCGGACGATCGACCAGATTCCGCTCGAGTGGCTGTGTGGCCCGGGGGCGATCGTCGAACCTCGCCGACGAGCTGGGCGAGCTGGACCTCTACACGCCGCAGATGATCGAGGCGCGGGTCGAGGTGCGCGAAGGAGACCTGCTGCTCCTCCACACCGGCTGGGAGCGCTACGCGCAGTTCGGCGCCGAGCCGGACGAGGAGAAGTACATCCACCGCCACCCGGGCGCCCATCCCGACCTGGTGCCCTGGCTGCTCGAGAAGAAGGTCCACGTCTGGGGCGTCGACTGCATCTCGACCGACCACCCGATGAACCTGCCGGTCGGGCGCTTCCTGGGCAAGGGGATGCACGGCCACTGCGACCGCGTGCGCCGGCAGTGCGAGGAGAAGTTCGGCGCCGAGAACATGGACGCGCTCTTCCCCGACAGCGCCTACCAGCTCACCCACAACGCGCTCTTCCCGCACGACTGCATGCACATCGAGAACCTGGGCGGCGACATCGCCCACCCCGACCTCCAGAACCGGCGCATGACCCTCGGCTGCTTCCCGTGGAAGTTCCGCGGCGGCGAGGCGGCGTTCTGCCGGGCGGTGGCGTTCGACTTCGGGGGTTGAGGCCGTGGCAGGCGGCGGCGAGTTGGCGGCCCTCCCGGCGGCCGAGATCCGCCGCCGGGTCGCGGCCCGCGAGGTCTCGCCGGTGGCGGTGGCCGAGGCGGTCTCGGCGCGGATCGACCGGCTCGACCCGGTGCTCAACGCGATCGTCACCCGCTCGCCGCGGTTCCTCGAAGACGCCCGGGCGCTCGAGCGCGCACTCGCCGCGGGTGCCGAGCCGGGGCCGCTCTGCGGCGTGCCGGTCGGGATCAAGGACGTCACCCCGGTCGCCGGGCTCCGCCACACCTACGGCTCGCCGCTCTACGCCGATCACGTCGCCACCGTGGACGCGCTGGTCGTCCAGCGCCTGCGCGCCGCCGGGGCGCTGATCGTCGGCAAGACCAACACGCCGGAGTTCGCCGCCGGCGGCCACACCTTCAACGAGGTCTTCGGCCCGACCCGCAACCCCTGGGACCTGCGCCTTTCGCCCGGCGGCTCGACCGGCGGCGGCGCGGCGGCGCTCGCCGCCGGGATGATCGCGCTCGCCGAGGGGACCGATCTCGGCGGCTCGCTGCGCATCCCGGCCTCCTTCTGCGGCGTGGTCGGCCTGCGTCCGACCGCCGGGCTGGTGCCGACCTGGCCGTCGGACTACCTCTGGGACGAGCTGCAGGTGACGGGCTTTTTGGCCCGCACCGCCGAGGACGTGGCGATGGCGCTCCAGGCCTGCGCCGGCCCGAGCGAGCTGTCGCCGGTCGGTTACGGCCTCGGCGGCCGCGACCTGGTCGCCGCGGTCCGCACCGCGAGCGCCGCCGGGCTCCGGATCGCCTACTGCCCCAACGTCGCCGGCATCGGCGTCGACCCCGAGATCGAGGCGGTCTGCCGCCGCGCCGCCTTCGCCCTCGCCGACGCCGGCGCCGCGGTCGAGGAGATCGACCTCGACCTCTCCTGGGCCTGGCGGCCCTACCTGGCGCTCCGCGGCTACTGGATGGTCGCCCAGATGCACGGCCGTCTCGACCGACTCGACCGGCTCGGCCTCAACGTCCGCACCAACGTCGAGGCCGGCCTCGCCAACACCGCCGCCGACCTCGGCGCCGCCGAGGCCGCCCGCAACCGCGTCTGGGACACCTTCCGCGACCTCTTCGCCCGCTTCGACCACCTGCTCACCCCGTGCATGGCGGTGCCCCCCTTCCCGGTCGAGCAGCGCTACCCCGAGTCGATCTGCGGCCGGGCGATGAAGACCTACGTCGACTGGATCGCCCCCACCTTCCTCCTGAGCCTCACCGGCCTCCCGGTCGCCTCCGTCCCCGCTGGCCTCGATCCGCGCGGCCTCCCCGTCGGTCTCCAGATCGTCGCCCGCCCGCGAGCGGAGGAGGCGGCACTGGCGCTGGCTGCGGTGGTGCAGAGGGCGAACCCGATCGGGCTGCCGGATGAGGGGCGGGTGGCCCGGACCGTTGCGGGGCGGTAGACTCGCCCGACCCATCCACTCTGGACTCCGCGAGGTCTCGCCATGAAGCTCCAGGGCACGCACACCCTCGACGCCCCCAAGCCCTTGGTCTGGGAGGCGCTCCTCGATCCCGAGGTGCTGGCGCGCACGCTGCCCGGCATCACCCGCCTCGAGCGCACGCAGGGGGACCGCTTCGAGGCCTCGATGAACATCAAGGTCGGGCCGGTGCAGGGGAAGTTCGACGGCCACGTCGAGCTGTCCGACCTCACGCCGCCGAACGGCTACCGGATGAAGATGCACGGCACGGGGGCGCCCGGGTTCGTCGACGGCGCCGGGGCGATCACGCTGGCCGAGGCCGCGGAGGGCAAGACCGAGCTGGGGTACGACATGGAGGTCCAGATCGGCGGCCGGCTCGCCGGGGTCGGCCAGCGGCTGATCGAGACCACCGGCAAGAGCCTCGCCCGCCAGGCCCTCGAGAGCCTCGGTCGGCAGGTCGCCGCGCGCGCCGCGGGCGCCGCCGGCGCCGAGCCCGCGCCCGCTCCGGCGGCGCCCACCGCCGCCTCGATCGCTGCCGCCGTCACCCGCGACGTCGCCGCCGATCTGGTGCCGCCTGCGCGGCGGCCGTGGCTGATCGGGGCCGGGCTGGCGGTCGTGGTCGCCCTCGTGCTGACGATGCGCTCCTGCCTCTGACCGCCACAGACCCGGCCGCGTGCTACAATCCTGCGCATATCTACGGATGCTGACCGTGATGCCGAGGATGGAGGCCGAGAGCATGCGCACGACCACCGCCCGCACCTTCCTCGCCGCCGCCGCGACCGCTCTCTGCCTGAGCGCCGCGCCGCTGGCGGCCGAGATCTTCAAAGTCGAGCTCACCAACGGCAACGTCTTCGACACCCGCAAGCAGCCGGAGGAGGCGAGCTGGGACTCCTCGCTGGTGCTGTTCATGAGCGACACCGGCAACTGGATGGCGATCCCCAAGCAGGAGATCGCCGGCATCACCAGCGAGACCGAGAACAAGGGCTTCGGCATGGTGGTCAACACCACCACCATCATGCTCGGCTACTCGACCAACGACGCGCCGACGCCGGAGGAGGAAGCCGAGTTCGCGGAGATCGAGCGGCTGCAGCAGTTCTACGAGAACCAGCAGCAGGACTACACGGTGCAGCAGTTCGTCGAGCCGGGCGAGGCCGGGGGCTCCACCGGCGGGCTCCCCGCGTACGGCGTCACCGCGCCGCCCGACTGGACCTACTTCAGCGCTCCCGGCGCGCGGCCGACCCCGCTCCCGGTGCCGCGGGCTCCGGTCGCGCCGGCTCCGGCCGCGCCGGAGGCGCCGGCGGCGACCGGGGACGGCGGCTAGCAGAAGCGGCGCGCCCGGCCGTCGCGTGCTCCTCTATCGCATCGGTCCCGAGGGGTTCTTCGCCGCCCGCGAGCCGGACGGGGGGGCGCGCGTCCTCTACTCCGACCCCTTCGAGACCCTGCCCGGCGGCTGGGACCTCGGGCGCCCGGTCGACCTCGAGGGCTCGCCGCTCTTGCCGCCGGTGCGCCCCGGGAAGGTGGTCGGCATCGGCCGCAGCTACCGCGACCACGCCGCCGAGCTGGGCAACCCGATGCCGGCCGAGCCGCTGATCTTCTTGAAGGCGCCATCCGCGGTGATCGGCCCGCGCGTGCCGGTGGTGCTGCCGCCGGAGAGCGAGCGGGTGGAGTTCGAGGGGGAGATCGCGGCGGTGATCCGCGAGCGGCTGACCCGCGCCTCGGCCGAGGAGGCCGCGGGCGCGCTCCTCGGGGTCACCTGCGCCTGCGACGTCACCGCCCGCGACCTCCAGCGCAAGGACGCCACCTTCGCGCGCGGCAAGTCGTTCGACACCTTCTGCCCCCTGGGACCGGCGATCCGGACCGGCGCCGACCTCGGCGCGCTCGAGGTCACGACCCGCGTCAACGGCGTCGAGCGCCAGCGGGGGCACTCCTCGCAGATGGCGTGGACGATCGCCGAGCTGGTCGCCTACGTCTCGGCCTGCATGACCCTCGAGCCCGGCGACGTGGTGCTCACCGGCACGCCGGCCGGGGTCGGGCCGCTCGCGGCCGGCGACCGGATCGAGGTCGAGGTCAGCGGGGTGGGCGTGCTCGAGACTCCGGTCGAGGAGTGGCGGCGGGCGTGAGCACCCGGGCCAAGGCGCTGATCGCGGTCGCCGCTACGCTCGCGGCGCTGGCCTGGTTCGTCTGGGTGCGCGAGCTGCGGGTCCACCACGCGGCGGTCATCGCGATGGCGGTCGGCGCGCTCGCCTACACCGCGCTCAGGAGCTGGGAGCGGCTGCGCTACGTCTACCGCCGGGACCGCCGGCGCTGGCCGCCCGAGTAGGCGCGGCGGACCGTCCGCCGTCCCGGCCGGGTCGCGGTCAGGCGGGGACGCCGGCCGGGCACGCGGTCGAAACCGGACTCGGCGCGGGGTCGATCGGTGTCGGCGCCTCGAGCCGATGCCGGGGCGGCGGTCCGTAGACCGCCGAGACGAAGGGCCCGGAGAGGAACTCGCCCGGCACCCGGCTCTGGGTGAGGACCCCCCGGTGCCCGCCGGCGAGGAGGATTCTCGCGACCTCGGCCAGCGGGGCGGCGGTGGTCGCCTGGATCGCGCGCAGGCGGACGCCGGCGATCTCGAGCGGCCGGATCCGGTAGGAAGCCTCCGAGCGCCGGAGGGCGCGGCCGACGCGCCCTTCGACCGCGGCGTAGACGACCACCTCGTCGTCCTCGATGTGCGGGACGGCCTCCTCCATCCGAGCCTGGAGCGCCCGGGCGCGATCCACGCCCTCGGGAAGGCCGGCCAGGACGCTCTCGACCCACGCGTAGTGGCCGGGGTAGCGGAGGGTCTTGTAGTCGAGCGTGCGCACGCGGCCGGCGAGCGCCTCGGGCAGGTCCGCCGCTCCGCCCGAGGTCAGCGCCTCCTCGTAGACCGCGCCGTCGACCCGGAGCAGGCGGCGGTCGGACAGCGACGGGCGGGTCGTGCGCTGGAAGTCCCGGATCACCACCGCGGGCTCGACGTACTCGGTGGCCACTCCTTCGGTCGACCAGGTGAAACCGTAGAAGTGGGGGTGGGCCGCGTGGCGGCCGAGGGCGCCGACGCGCATCTCCACCGTCTCGAAGGTCGTGACGCCCTCGTTCCGCTCGAGGTCGCGGACGAGGTCCATGGCCAGGATGTCGACGAAACCGGGCGCCAGGCCGCACTGGAGGGCGAACGCCGTCTCGGCGCCGGCGGCCAAGGCCGCGATCTTCCCGGTCTGGTCGACGAACTCGGTCAGGTTGGCGTAGTGGGTCCGGTGCTCGAGCGCGAGCTGGGCCGAGCGGAAGGCGAGGCTCCCCGGCAGGCAGTCGAGGATCAGGTCGGCGGCCCGGCAGGCGGCCCTCAGCTCCCCGGTGGGCTCGGCCGGGCTCGCCGCGATCGTCTCGACCAGGCCCGCCGCGGCGCCGCCGCCGGAGACCCGCGCCGCCCGCGCGAGCGCGTCCGGACGGAGATCGACCAGGTAGAGGTCGGGCCGGACGTCGCCGAGGTGCCGGAGGAGGAGCGCGACGGCCTCGCCGATGCCGCCGGCCCCGAGGATGACGACCTTCGGCGTCGGGTTGTTCTTCGCGGTCGTTGCCATTTCACAGGACTCTGGGGTGCGTGTCAGAGATCGTCGGGCGATCCGCCGCTCGACGCGAGCGCCCGCCACGGCCAGAGGACGAGCGCGGCTACGAGCAGCAGGTGGGTCAGGCCGCCGGCCGGCCAGCCGGCGAACAGCAGCGCCATCCACAGACCGACGAGGCCGAGGGCCGCGGTGGCCTGGACGGTCGCGCGGGGCACGATGCGCAGGTTATCACCGGCGCCGGTGCGGTATCCTGAGCGCCTCCGAACGAGGCACCTCGAGCGCGTCATGACCCGGGCGATCACCTTCGACGCCACCCGTACGCTGATCCACAGCCCGCGGCTGGTCGAGATCTACCGCGAGGTGCTGGAGCGCCACGGGATCGAGGCGCCAGCGGCGGAGGTGCGGCGCCTGATCCCGGTGGTCTGGCAGGAGATGGACTGCCGCGTCGAGATCGGCCGCGACCGCTTCTCCGCGCATCCGGAGGGTCCGCGCGGCTGGTGGCGCCGCTTCCTCGAACGGCTGTGCGAGCACCTCGGATCGCCGGCGCCGAGCCCGTTCGCGGCCGCCGAGCTGTACCACCGTTTCGGCCGCGCCGAGGCCTGGGAGGTCTACCCCGAGGTGCCGGCGACGCTCGACGCGCTGGCCCGCCTCGGGCTGCGCATGGCGGTGGTCAGCAACTGGGACGAGCGGCTGCCGCCGCTGCTCGACTCGCTCGGCATCGGCCGCCGCTTCGACGCCGTGGTCTTCTCCGCCGCGGTCGGCGTGGAGAAGCCCGACCCGCGGATCTTCCGTCACGCGCTCGAACGGCTCGGCGTCCCGCCCGAGGAGGCGGTCCACGTCGGCGACAGCGCCCGCGAGGACGTCGAGGGCGCGCTCGCGGCCGGGATGGAGGCGCTCCACCTGGTGCGCCCCGGCGCCCCGTCGCTGACCCGCCTGCCGAGCCGCGCCGCCGAGCGTGCCGAGCGCGGCGACCTCGCCGAGCTGTCGCCGCTGCCCGACCTGATCGAGATCTCGCGCGCCCCGGCGCCGTTTCCGCTGCCCGGGTGACGGCCCGGTCTTCGTCACTCGGCCGTCGTGGCGCCCCGCTCCAGCGCGAGCACCCAGTCGACCAGCCCCTCCAGCTCGTCGGCCGAGAGCTTCTTGGCGAAGGCCGGCATCGAGCCGTGGCCGTCGGCGATCCGCTCGCGCACCTCGTCGCGGTCGCCGCGCCGGACCCAGCCCGAGGCGGTCAGGTCGAGGCCGGGCTTGCCCTGCACCCGCTCCGGGTCGCCGCGGCCGTCGTCGCCGTGGCAGCGGGCGCAGTAGCGGGCGTAGAGATCGGCCGGCTCGCGGCCGCCGGCTCGCGGGCCGCAGGCGGTGGCGAGGACGGCGAAGAGGAGGGCGCCGAGCGCGGCGCCGGAGCGGGCGGCGCTCCTCGTCAGCGCGCGCTCCCGGGCACGGCCTCGCCGCGCAGCTCGCGGATGTAGGTGACCAGGAGGCGGATCTCCTCCTCGCTGAGCTGGTCGAAGGCCGGCATCTCGGCGAAGACGCCGTTGCGGATGACCTCGGCGACCGCGAACGAGTCGCCGCTGGTGCGCCAGGTGTCGTCGAGCAGGTCGGCGTAGATCTTGCCCGTGTAGCGCGGCGTGTTGCCGGCGCCGCCGAGGCCGTGGCACTCGGCGCAGTGCTTCCGCCAGAGCTTCTCGCCGGGGCTGCGCTGCGGCATCAGGTCGCAGCCGGCGGTGGCGAGCGCAAGGGTGGCGAGCGCAACGGCGGCGAGCGCCGCCGGGATGAGCGGAGCGAGGGCACGGGCGAGGCGGGTGCCGGTCATCGGGCTCTCCGTTCGCGTTCGAGGGTCGAGGGCGATTCTAGCCGCGGTCCGCCGCTTCGGCGAGGCGCAGCCACGCCTCGCGCGCCGCCGTAGCCACCCGCCGCTCGTTGTCGAAGGTCAGGCGGGCGATCCCGTCGTCCCAGGAGAACCAGCCGGCGCCGGAGACCTCGCGGGGTCGAAGTCGGCTCCGAGCCGCGCTCGTACTCGAGCAGGAAGTAGTCGACCTGCTTGTGGACGCGCTGGCCGGCCTGGACGAACCAGTACTCGATCTCGGGCAGGCGCTCGAGCGGGCGGCCGGTGACCCCGGTCTCCTCGCGCACCTCGCGGACGGCCGCCTGCTCCTCGCTCTCGCCCGGCTCGACGTGCCCCTTGGGGAGCTGCCAGCGCTCGCCGCCGGCGAGCGAGATCAGGAGGACCTCCGGGCCGCGCACGAGGAGGCCGCCGGCGGAGCGCTCGTGCACGGTGTCCATGGCCTGCCGCTCGCCCCGCGCCCGCGCCGATCCGTCAGTTGGCGCTGTGCCCGCCCTGCTGGGTCCACGACGGCAGCACCGCCGGATCGACGCCCACCGAGCGCAGGGCCTCGCCCCACACCCCCTCGGGATCGGGCGCGAAGATCAGGCGCGGGTCGACCCGGGCGGTCAGCCAGTCGTTGCGCAGGATCTCCTCCATGAGCTGCCCCTCGCCCCAGCCGGCGTAGCCGAGCAGCAGGCGGATCTGCTCGGGCGGCGCGGCGGCGAGCCGGGCGAGGTCGCCGACGTGCTGGGTGATCGCCACCCCGGGCGCGACCGGCGTCGCCGCCGGCGCGAGGTCGGGCCGGGCGGGGTCGGTCAGGAACAGGACGGTGCCGAGCTGCGGCTGCACCGGGCCGCCGAAGTAGGCCACCGCCTCCTCGGCGCCGGTCCACTCGATGTCCATGCCCTCGAGGATCGAGCGCACCGGGATGTCGGTCGGCCGGTTGACGATGAGCCCGAGGCTCCCCTCCTCCTCGTGGTGGAGCAACAGCACGACGCTCCGATGGAAGAACGGGTCGAGCACCTGCGGCATCGCGACCAGCAGGACCGGGGCGGTGAGATCGGAGGAGGGTTCGGGCATCGGCCTCGCTTCATTGTACTCTCCGTAGCGAGAATGACCGACCGCGGACGACCGGAGACCCCAGACCGATGACCGACAGCTTCGGCAGCCGCGGCCTCCTCGAGGCCGGCGGCGCGACCTACCGCATCGCGCGCCTGGACGCGCTCGAGGCGCGCGGCCTCGACGTCCGGCGCCTGCCGTTCTCGCTGAAGATCCTGCTCGAGAACCTGCTGCGCCGCGAGGACGGCGCGACGGTCGAGCGCCGACGACATCGAGGCGCTGGCCAGCTGGGACCCGGCGGCCGAGCCGTCGCGAGGAGATCGCCTTCATGCCCGCGCGCGTCCTGCTCCAGGACTTCACCGGCGTGCCGGCGGTCGTCGACCTGGCCGCGATGCGCGACGCCATGGCCGAGCTGGGCGGCGACCCGACGCGGATCAACCCGCTGCAGCCGGTCGAGCTGGTGATCGACCACTCGGTGCAGGTCGACGAGTACGGCAACGGCGGCCGCCTTCCTGATCAACGCCGAGCTGCGAGTTCGAGCGCAACCGCGAGCGCTACGCCTTCCTGCGCTGGGGGCAGACCGCGTTCGACAACTTCCAGCGTCGTGCCGCCGGACACCGGCATCGTCCACCAGGTCAACCTCGAGTACCTGGCGCGCGTGGTCGATCAGCGACCGCGGCGACGGCGGCGGACCGCCCTGGGCCTACCCCGACACGCTGGTCGGCACCGACTCGCACACCACGATGATCAACGGCCTGGGCGTCCTCGGCTGGGGCGTCGGCGGCATCGAGGCCGAGGCGGCGATGCTCGGCCAGCCGGTCTCGATGCTGATCCCCCAGGTGGTCGGCTTCCGCTTCACCGGCAGGCTGCCCGAGGGCGCCACCGCCACCGACCTGGTGCTGACCGTCACCCAGATGCTGCGCGCGCAAGGGGGTGGTCGGCAAGTTCGTCGAGTTCTTCGGCGCCGGGCCTCGCCGAGCTGCCGCTGGCCGACCGCGCCACGATCGCCAACATGGCGCCCGAGTACGGCGCCACCTGCGGCATCTTCCCGGTCGACGCCGAGACGCTCGACTACCTGCGCTTCACCGGCCGCCCCGACGAGCGGGTCGGCGCTGGTCGAGGCCTACTGCCAAGGAGCAGGGGCTGTTCCACACGGCCGGACAGCCCCGAGGCGGTCTACACCGACACGCTGGAGCTGGACCTCGCGACCGTCGAGCCGAGCCTGGCCGGCCCGAGGCGGCCGCAGGACCGGGTGCCGCTGGCGACAGGTCAAGCCGTCGTTCCGCGAGGCGCTGGCGGCGATGACCGCGGTCGCCGCCGGCGAGCGCCTCGACGTCGTCGGCGCCGGGGCCGCGCCGCCCACGATCGGCGCGCTGGGAGAGCGAGGGGGGCGACCCCGACGACGTGCACGTCGAGACGCCCGAGACGGCCGCCGGCGGCGTCCGCGTCGACCTCGACGGCGGCCCGGCGACGCTGCGCCACGGCTCGGTCGTGATCGCCGCGATCACGAGCTGCACCAACACCTCGAACCCGTCGGTGATGGTCGCCGCCGGCCTGCTGGCGAAGAAGGCGGTCGAGCGCGGCCTCGACGGCCAAGCCCTGGGTCAAGACCAGCCTCGCCCCCGGCTCGCAAGGTGGTCACCGACTACCTCGAGGAGGCCGGGCTGATGGCCGACCTCGAGGAGCTCCGCTTCCACCTCGTCGGCTACGGCTGCACCACCTGCATCGGCAACAGCGGCCCGCTGACCCGCGAGATCTCGAAGGCGATGCGCGAGGGCGACCTGGTGGCGGTCGCGGTGCTCTCGCGGCAACCGCAACTTCGAGGGGCGGATCAACTCCGAGGTGCGGGCCAACTACCTGGCCTCGCCGCCGCTGGTGGTCGCCTACGCGCTCGCCGGGCGCGATCGACATCGACCTCTACGAGGAGCCGCTCGGCACCGGGCGCGACGGCCAGCCGGTCTACCTGCGCGACATCTGGCCGAGCCGGCGGGAGGTCGAGGAGACCGTCCAGCGCGCGGTCCAGTCCGAGATGTTCCGCGAGCGAGTACGCCGACGTCTTCGCCGGCGACGAGCGCTGGAACGCGCTGCCGGTGCCGGAGGGGCAGACCTTACGCCTGGGACGCCGGCTCGACCTACGTCAAGCAGCCGCCGTACTTCGACGGCATGCCGCCCCGAGCCCGAGCCGCCGCAAGACGTCCGCGGCGCGCGGGTGCTGGCGGTGCTCGGCGACTGCATCACGACCGACCACATCTCGCCGGCCGGCTCGATCAAGGCCGACAGCCCGGCCGGCCGGTACCTGAGCGAGCACGGCGTCGCCGCCGAAGGACTTCAACTCCTACGGCTCGCGGCGCGGCAACCACGAGGTGATGGTGCGCGGCACCTTCGCCAACGTCCGCCTGCGCAACCGGCTGGCGCCGGAGACCGAGGGCGGCTTCACGCGCCACCTGCCCGACGGCGAGCCGATGTCGATCTTCGACGCGGCGATGAAGTACCGCGACGAGGGAGTGCCGCTGGTGATCCTGGCGGGCAAGGAGTACGGCTCCGGCTCGTCGCGCGACTGGGCGGCCAAGGGGCCGCGCCTCCTGGGCGTCCGGCGGTGATCGCCGAGAGCTACGAGCGCATCCACCGCTCGAACCTGGTCGGCATGGGCGTCGCTGCCGCTGCAGTTCCCGGCCGGCGAGACCGCCGCGAGCCTGGGCCTGACCGGCGAGGAGACGTTCGAGATCGAGGGCTCGCCGCCGCGGTCGAAAGCGGCTTCGCCGGCGGCCGCGACGTCACCGTCCGCGCCCGCCGCGACGGCGCCGACCGATCGAGTTCCAGGCCCGGCTGCGCCTCGACACGCCGCAGGAGGTGCTCTACTACCGCCACGGCGGCATCCTGCACTACGTGCTGCGGCAGCTCAGGGAGGCCTGATTGGAACGCGGCTTTTTTGGCGCGGGCCGACCTCGGCCCGCGCCAAAAAAAGCCCCGCGCCGTGGAGGGAGTCGGCACGGGGGGAGGAGAGGGAGCTGAGGGATCCGAGGCGCCTGAGCGCCGCGGTGACGGGCCCAACTCCCGGTAGCCCGTCGCAGCGGGTACAACAGTCCATGCCATGAGCCGATTCCCGGCGGTACGACTTACAGAACACGCGCCGCAAGAGCCCGCAATGATGGAGATTTTTTCATTCCGATGAGGATCTTCCTCACCGGCGCCACCGGCTACATCGGCCGCGCCCTGGCCGCCCGCCTGGCCGCCGAGGGGCACGAGCTGCGCGCGCTGGTGCGGCCGACCAGCGACCTCGCGCGGCTCGCCGGCGTCGAGATCGCGACCTCGACCGGCGACGTCACCGACCGCTACTCGATGCGCGAGGGGATGTCGGGGAGCGACGCCGTGGTCCATCTGGCCGCCGAGCTCGACTTCGGCGCGCCGCCGGCGCGGATGGAGGCGATCAACGCCGGCGGCGCCGAGAACGTCGCGTCGCTGGCCTACAAGCTCGGGGTCGGGCGGCTCCTTGCGGTGTCGTCGGTGGCGGCGCTCGGGGGGAGCCCGGACGACGGCTCGCCGGCCGATCTCGCCACCCCGCGCCGCGAGGCGCCGATGCGCTACGGCCGCACCAAGGCCGCCGGCGACCGCGCGATCACCGAGTGGGCCAAGCGCGGGCTCGCGGTCGACACCGTCCATCCGAGCCTGGTCTACGGCCCGCCGGGCAAGAAGGAGGGCGCCAACGCCTTTCTGCGCCGGATCGCCCTCGGCCGGATGCCGGCGATCGTGGCGCCTGCCAACAAGACGAGCTGGATCCACCTCGACGACGTGGTCGAGGCGATGGTGCGCATCCTCGCCCGGCCGCCCGGGGGGCGCGGCGACGGAGCCGGCGATGGAGCCCCCGGCGCCCGCCCTTCGGGCCGCGCCGCCCTCGGCAAGGGCTGGCTCCTGGCCGGCGAGGTGGTCACCGTCCGCGAGCTGGTCGAGAAGGTCAGCGCCGCCGCCGGCCGCCGGCCGCCGCGCCTCGCCCTGCCGCTCGCCGCCGCCCGCCCGCTGGCCGCCGCCGCCGGCCTCGCCGCCCGCCTGCGCGGCCGCCGGCCGCCGTTCGACCGTGAGCAGCTCGCCAGCCTCGAGCGCCACTGGGCCTACGACGACTCGACGACCCGCGCCGAGCTCGGCTGGTCGCCGCGGGGGCTCGACGAGGAGCTGCCCGGGACGGTGGAATACTTGCTGTCGCGCACCGTTTAGGCGCGCGGGAGATTGCGCTCCATGTACTCGGTCTTCAAGGACTTCACCTTCGCCGCCGGCCACTTCATCCGCGGCCACACCGGCGGTTGCGAGAACCTCCACGGCCACAACTACCGGGTGCGCGTGCACGCCGCCGCGGCCGAGCTGGACGCGCTCGGCATGGTGGTCGACTTCGCCGACCTCAAGGCGGTCGTGACCGAGGTGCTCGGGCCGTTCGACCACCGGGTGATCAACGACATCCCGCCGTTCGACCAGCGCAACACCACCGCCGAGCTGCTCGCCCGCTACGCCTTCGACGAGGTCGCCCGCCGGCTCGACGACGGCCGGGTGCGGGTGACCCGGGTCGAGGTGTGGGAGAACGAGACCTCGTGCGCGATCTACGAGCCGTGAGCGGAGTGCCGTGAGCGAGGTTACGGAGCGGCGGCTCAAGGTCCACGAGATCTTCTACTCGCTCCAGGGCGAGTCGACCTTCGCCGGCCGGCCGTGCGTGCTGGTGCGGCTGACCGGCTGCCAGATGCGCTGCCGCTGGTGCGACACCGAGTACGCGTTCTACGACGGGAGCTGGCGTAGCCTCGACGAGATCCTGGCCGAGGTCGCCGGCTTCCGCTGCCCGCTGGTCGAGGTCACCGGCGGCGAGCCGCTGCTCCAGCCGGGGACCCCGCCCCTCCTCGCCGCGCTGTGCGACGCCGGCTACGAGGTGCTGCTCGAGACCGGCGGCGGGCTCGACGTCGGCGTCGTCGATCCGCGGGTGCGGCGGATCGTCGACGTCAAGTGCCCGGGGAGCGGCGAGGCCGGGGCCAACCGCTGGGAGAACCTCGATCTCCTGACCGCGCGCGACGAGGTCAAGTTCGTCCTGGCCGGCGAGGCCGACTACCTCTGGGCGCGTGAGGTGGTCGAGCGCCACCGGCTCGCCGAGCGCTGTCCGGTCCACTTCTCGCCCGTCCACGGCGAGCTGGACGCCGCCGACCTCGCCGCCTGGGTGCTGCGCGACCGGCTGCCGGTGCGGGTGGCGCTCCAGCTCCACAAACTGCTCTGGGGAGCCGAGACGCGCGGCGTCTAGCTTTTCTGAGGGGGGCTGTTCCAGCCACCCTCCCCGCGGGGAGTGAATCCCCGCGGGGCCCTTCCCCCGAGTCGGCGGCCTTCGGCCGCCGCACACGCGCCCTTGGGGCGCGCGTCGTCCGCTGCGTCCCCATTCTTGCGCCGCAGTGCGGCGGGCCGCTACAATCAAGCCCTCACCTGAGGGGCACGGCCTGTCTCCGTGCCCCGGCATCCCGGCTAGTTAAGCGGTCATTTGAGTGAAGAGCGCAGGCAGGTAGGGAGATAGCATGAGCACTGCAAAGCTCGTCGTCCAGGGCCAGGAGCACGAGCTCCCGGTGGTCGTCGGCTCGGAGGGGGAGCACGGCGTCGACATCTCCGCCCTGCGCTCCGCCACCCACGGCGTCATCACGCTCGATCCCGGTTACGGCAACACCGGATCGTGCGAGAGCGCGATCACCTTCATCGACGGCGAGAAGGGCATCCTCCGCTATCGCGGCTACCCGATCGAGCAGCTCGCGCAGATCGGGCGACTTCATCGAGGTCGCCTACCTCCTGATCTACGGCGAGCTGCCGAACCGCAAGACGCTCGACGAGTTCCGCCGCCGGCTGACGCGGCACAGCCTGCTCCACGAGGACATGAAGAAGTTCTTCGAGGGCTACCCGTCGACCGCGCACCCGATGGCGATCCTGTCGTCGATGGTGGCGTCGCTCTCGGCCTACTACCCGGCGAACGGCGACCGCGACCTCGACCTGACCATCGTGCGCCTGCTGGCCAAGGCCCAGACGATCGCCGCCTTCTCGTACAAGAAGACGATCGGCCAGCCGTTCATGTACCCGGTCAACGACCTCGACTACGGCGCCAACTTCCTGCGCATGATGTTCGCCGTGCCGGCCGAGCCGTACGACGTGCCGGACGTGCTCGACGAGGCGCTGAACCTGCTGCTCATCCTGCACGCCGACCACGAGCAGAACTGCTCGACCTCGACCGTGCGCATGGTCGGCAGCTCCGAGGCCAACCTGTTCGCCTCGATCGCCGCCGGCATCTGCGCGCTCTGGGGGCCGCTGCCACGGCGGCGCCAACCAGGAGGTGATCGAGATGCTCGAGCGCATCCAGGCCGACGGCGGCGACGACAAGAAGTACGTCGAGCTGGCCAAGGACAAGGACTCCGACTTCCGGCTGATGGGCTTCGGCCACCGCGTGTACAAGAACTTCGACCCGCGCGCGAAGATCCTCAAGGAGACCGCCGACAAGGTGCTCGCGCAGCTCGGCGTCGACGATCCGCTGCTCGAGATCGCCAAGAACCTCGAGGAGGTCGCGCTCCACGACGGCTACTTCGTCGAGCGGAAGCTCTACCCGAACGTCGACTTCTACAGCGGCATCATCTACCGGGCGATGGGCATCCCGACCAACATGTTCACGGTCATGTTCGCGCTCGGCCGGCTCCCGGGCTGGATCGCCCACTGGAGGGAGATGCGCGAGGCGCCGTACAAGATCAACCGGCCGCGCCAGATCTACACCGGCGAGACCGAGCGCGCCTACGTGCCGATCGACCGGCGCTAGGCCGGCCCGGCGGCTGCCGCGGCGCGGCGCCCATCCGCCCATGCTCGACCGTCCTCTCCACCTCTTCAACAGCCTCGGGCGCGAGCTCCAGGAGCTCGTGACGATCGAGCCCGGGAAGGTCCGCATGTACACCTGCGGCCTGACCGTCTACAACTACGCCCACATCGGCAACCTCCGCGCCTACCTCTTCACCGACACCCTGCGCCGGGCGCTCCAGCTCAAGGGCTACGACGTCACCCACGTGATGAACATCACCGACGTCGGCCACCTGACCTCGGACGCCGACGAGGGCGAGGACAAGATGGAGCTGGCGGCCGAGCGCCGGGGCAAGACGGTGTGGGAGATCGCCGCCTACTACACCGAGGAGTTCCAGCGCGACCTCGAACGGCTGGCGATCCTCGAGCCGTCGGTCTGGTGCCGCGCCACCGACCACGTCCAGGAGATGATCGAGTTCGCGCGCGTCATCGAAGCCAAGGGCTACGGCTACCGGCTCGACGACGGGCTCTACTTCGACACCTCGAAGGTCACCGACTACGGCCGGCTCGGCCTGGTCGACGTCGAGGGGCTCCAGGAGGGGGCGCGGGTCGGCGCCAAGGAGGGCAAGCGCAACCCGACCGACTTCGCGGTCTGGCGGCGCTCGCCGGGCGACAAGCAGCGGCTGATGGAGTGGCACAGCCCGTGGGGCGTCGGCGCCCCCGGCTGGCACCTCGAGTGCTCGGTGATGAGCCTCAAGTACCTGGGCTCGCGCTTCGACCTCCACACCGGCGGCATCGACCACCGCCAGGTGCACCACCCCAACGAGATGGCCCAGAACGAGGCCTATCTCGGCCCGGGGTGCCACGCGGTCAACTACTGGCTGCACAACGAGTTCCTGACCTTCGGCGAGGACGGCGAGAAGATGTCGAAGTCGACCGGGCGCTTCCTCCGCCTGGCGACCCTCGCCGGCTGGGGGATCCACCCGCTCTCCTACCGCCACTTCGTGCTGATGGCCACCTACCGGCGGCCGCTCGAGTTCTCGTTCGAGGCGCTGGTCGCGGCGCAGAGCGGCCTGTCGCGCACCCTGCGGCGGATCGCGGCGCTCCAGGAGCGCGCCGGGCGGCCGGAGTGGCTCGCGCTCGCCGGCGAGGCGCGCTTCTCGCGCGGCGGCTCGTACGGCTACCTCGCCGGGGAGCTGGCGGCGCGGGCGCGGGACGCCACCGGCGAGGCCGCGAGCGAGGTCGTGGCAGTCTGGCTCGACCGGCTCGACGAGGCGCTCTCGCGCGACCTCAACACGCCGCGGGCGCTCGCCCACCTGGGCGAGCTGTTGGCCGACGAGTCGCTCGCGCCGGAGGCCGCGCTGGCGCTCGCCGCGGTCTACGACCTCGCCCTCGGCCTGCGCCTGCTCGAGACCGCGCCCGAGGCGCTGAGCCTGCGCCCCGAGTCGGCGCCGTTCACCGCCGAGGAGGTCGACGCCCTCCTCGCCGAGCGCGAGGCCGCCCGCCGCGAGCGTGACTTCGCGCGCTCCGACGAGATCCGCGACCGGCTGACCGCCGGCGGCGTCCTGCTCCAGGACTCCCGCGCCGGCACGACTTGGGAGTGGCTCCCCCGGCAGTAGGGCCCCCACCCCTCGACTTCGAGCTCTCCTACCCCGCGAGACGGTGCGTCCGGGCGCGCGGCGTGCGTACAGTCCAGAGCGTCGGCGGCGAGACGGCGGAGCCGTCTCCTGAACGTCCGGGGGAGGACGCCATGTTCGGCAGACACAAGACCGACGTGCTGGTGGTGGGCGCGGGGCCGGTGGGGCTGTGCACCGCGCTCGCGCTCGCCGACCGCGGCCTGCGCGTGCGCGTGATCGACGGCGAGTGGCGGCCGGCCGCGCACAGCTACTCGCTGGCGCTCCATCCCGGGTCGCTGGCGCTGCTCGAACGGCTGGGCGTCGCCCGCCGCGTGCTCGAGCGCGCCCGCCGGGTCGATCGGGTCGGCTTCTTCGACCGCGACGGCCGCAAGGCGTCGTTGCCGCTCGAGGGGCTGGGCGACTTCCCGTTCGTCGCCGTCCTCCCCCAGGACCGGCTGGAGCGGCTGCTCGAGGAGGCGCTCGGCGAGCGCGGGGTCTTGGTCGAGTGGGACCACCGGGCGGCCGCCTTCGAGCAGGACGGCGACCGCGTGCGGGTGCGCGTCGACCGGCTGATCAAGGAGTCGGTCGGCTACAGCGTCGCCCATGTCGAGCGGGTGGTCGCCAGCTCGAAGGAGGCCGAGGTGCCGTTCGTGGTCGGCGCCGACGGCCATCGCTCGCTGGTCCGGCGCGCCCTCGGCGTCGACCTCCCCGAGGTCGGCCCGCCGCAGCACTTCGCGCTCTTCGAGCTGGCCACCGACGCCGACCTCGGCGCCGAGCTGCGGGTGGTGCTCGAGGAGCACGACACCGACGTCCTGTGGCCGCTCCCCGACGGCTGGTGCCGGTGGAGCTTCGAGCTGCGCCACTCCGAGGTGCCGGAGCCGTCGCGCGAGAAGGGGCGGCTGGCGGTGCAGGTCGGCGCCGAGCGCTTCCCGGCGCTCGAGCCCGGCCGGCTCGGCGAGCTGATCGCGCAGCGCGCGCCCTGGTTCGACGGCAGCATCGACGAGATCCGCTGGCGGATGGCGGTGCGTTTCGAGCGCCGGCTGGCCTCGGCGTTCGGGCGCGGCCGGATCTGGCTCGCGGGCGACGCCGCCCATCTCACCTACCCGGTCGGCGCCCAGAGCATGAACATCGGTCTGCGCGAGGGGGCCGAGCTGGCCGGTCTCCTGGCGGCGATCCTCGCCGGAGAAGAGCCGCTCGACCGCCTCGACCTCTACGGCGGCGAGCGGCTGGTCGAGTGGCGGCGGCTGATCGCGCTCGACGGCGCCCTGCGGCCGACCTCGGCCGCCGACCCCTGGCTGGCGGCGCGCGCCGCGCGGTTGCCGGCCTGCCTGCCCGCCGCGGGCGCCGACCTCGACCGGCTGCTCGCCCGCCTCGGCTTCGACACCGCCGCGGACTGAGGAGTTTCAGGCACCCGGTTCGGAGGGGACGGCGCGCGGGCGGCCCGGCGCCGGGCGGTCGCCGCGGGGGCGGAGCCTCCGGCGCACCAGGCTTCGGCGCATCTTCTCGTAGCTCGCGAGCAGGCGCGGCCAGCGGCGTAGCGAGCGGCGCGTCCGGCGGTGCACGCTGTGGCTGCCGAGCGACACCACGACCAGCCCGGCGAGGATGGTGACGAAACCCTGGATGAAGGGGAGCACCAGCCCGGCGACGCCGATCGCGATCAGCGCGCCGCCGAGCGTGAAGAGGCCGATCTGGACCCACGGCGAGATGCGCGGACGGCGCAGCCCGGTGCTGGGCGACCGGTCGGCGGCGAGGGTGTCCCCGGCCAGGTCGGCGGGCGCGGGGATCGAGGGCCCCGGGGCGGCGGTCTCGTCGAGCTGTGCGGCTGGTCTCACTGCGGGTCTCAATTCCACTTCCTTCACGCGAGCGCGTGCTCGCTTGACAATCCGGACTGGATCGGTCCACAATACTTCAGCTTATTGAGACATCATCTCAACAAGCTCGGTTCTCACCTCCTGCGACGCCGGCGCGTGGCCGGCGGGCAGTCTGATACTTCTAGAACCGCGCCGAGCGCCGATTTGTTGCCGATCCGGTGAAATCACCATGACGGGCCTCCAGGAGCGCGAGCGTTTCATCGCCTTCATCCGCGAGCGCGGCCAGCGGGTGACCTCCGAGCGGCTGGCGCTGCTCGACGAGATCTTCGCCCAGCACGGCCACATCGACGCCGAGCACCTCCTGGAGTCGCTGCGTTCGCGCGGGGCGAAGATCTCGCGCGCCACGGTCTACCGGAACCTCGAGCTGCTGGTGGAGTGCGGGCTGGTGCACAAACAGCGACTCGGGCGCGACCGGCACCTCTACGAGCACGTCCACGCCGGCCAACGCCACCACCACCTGGTGTGCGCCGAGTGCGGCCGGGTGGTCGAGTTCATCAGCCCCGGCATCGCGGCGCTCCAGACCGAGATCTGCCGCGCCCACGGCTTCCGGCCCGAACGTCACACGCTCCAGATCACCGGTCTCTGCAACGACTGCGACTCGGCGGCCGCCGCGGCGGCCGCCGGCAAGACCCTCACCCAGGAGCCCTCATGAATCCGTCGCCCGCGATCCCCGTCCTCCGCCCGAGCCCGGCGCTCGCCCTCTTGATCCTGCTCGCCGCAGCGATCGCCGTTCCCGGCGCCGCCGCGGCGGAAGAACCGGCGGCCGGGCAGGCCGCCGCCGCGGCCGAGCCGGCGCCCGCCGCCGAGCCCGTCCAGGCACCGGCCCCGGAGACCGCGCCGCCGAAGCCGGCCGAGGTGGTGTTCGACGAGCTGTCGGTGGTCGGCGGCGCCGCCGGGGTGGGCGACGTCCCGGGCTCCGCGCACCTGATCGGCAAGCTCGAGCTGGGCGAACAGAAGAACTCCGACATCCACCGCGTCCTCGCCCGCGTCCCCGGCGTCTTCGCCCAGGAGGAGGAGGGCTACGGGATGCGCCCCAACATCGGCATGCGCGGCAGCGGCACCGAGCGCAGCTCGAAGATCACCCTGCTCGAGGACGGCGTCCCGATCGCGCCGGCGCCTTACGCGGCGCCCGCCGCCTACTACTTCCCGACCCCCGGGCGGATGGAGGCGGTCGAGGTGCGCAAGGGGTCGAGCTCGATCCGCCAGGGCCCGTACACGGTCGGCGGCGTGCTCAACCTGCTCTCGACCTCGATCCCGGCCGCGCCCGGCGGTTCGGTCGAGGGCGCCTACGGCGAGGACGAGACCCGGCGGCTCCACGCCTTCGTCGGCGATTCCTGCGAGCGCCTGGGCTGGCTGGTCGAGACCTACCAGCTCTCGACCGACGGTTTCAAGGAGCTCGACGGCGGCGGCCCGACCGGCTTCGAGCTCGAGGACTACACCGGCAAGCTCCGCTGGACCTCGCGCCCGGAGGCGCGGCGGTTCCAGGCGCTGGAGCTCAAGGTCGGCACCACCGGGCAGGACTCGAGCGAGACCTATCTGGGGCTGACCGACGACGACTTCGCGCGCACCCCGAACCGGCGCTACGCCGGCTCCGCCGTCGACCGCCTCGAGGCCGACCACGACCAGGTCCAGCTCACCTGGCTGATCCAGCCGTCCGAGCGCACCGACGTCACCACCACCGTCTACCGCAACGACTTCTTCCGCAACTGGTACAAGCTCGACACGATCGCCGGCCGCTCGCTCTCGGCGGTGCTCGAGAACCCCGACACCTTCGCCGCCGAGGTGGCGGTGCTGCGCGGCGAGGCCGACAGCGCCGACGGCGCCCTGCGGGTCCGCGCCAACCGCCGCGACTACTACGGCGAGGGGGTCCAGTCGGTGCTCACCTTCGACCCCGAGACCGGTTCGGCGGTCGACCACCGGGTCGATTTCGGCCTGCGCTACCACCGCGACGCCGAGGACCGCTTCCAGCACGACGACGGCTGGCGCATGACGGACGGCCGGATGACCCTGACCAACCCGGGCGCTCCTGGAAGCCAGGCCAACCAGGTGGTGAGCGCGGAGGCGCTGGCCCTCTTCGTCCAGGAGACGATGACCGCCGGCCGCTGGACGCTCTCTCCGGGGGTCCGCTTCGAGACCATCGACTACGAGAGCGAGAACTACGGCCGCACCGATCCGGAGCGCACCGGGGCGAACCTCCAGCGGAGCACGAACGGCGTCGACGTCTGGATCCCCGGGCTCGGCGCCTCCTACCGGGCGACCGACGGCCTCCTGGCCTTCGCCGGCGTGCACCGCGGCTTCGCGCCGCCGGGCCCCGGACGCAACGCCGAGACCGAGGCGGAGGAGAGCGTCAACTACGAGCTCGGGCTGCGCACCGCGGAGCGGCCGCTGGCACTCGAGCTGGTCGGCTTCTTCAACGACTACGACAACCTGCTCGGCGTCGACACCCTGTCGTCGGGCGGCGGCGGCACCGGCGAGCTGTTCAACGGCGGCGCGGTCGAGGTGCTCGGGATCGAGGCCGCGGCGCGCTGGGACCTCGGCCGCGCCCGCGGCTGGGCCCTCGGCGTGCCGCTGCGGCTCGCCTACACCTGGACCGAGGCCGAGTTCCAGACCAGCTTCACGACCGACTTCGCCGACTGGGCGCCGGCGGTCGAGAAGGGGGACGAGCTGCCCTATCTCCCCGAGCACCTGCTCGCCGCCGGCCTCGGCCTCCTGGGCGAGCGCTGGAGCGCCCACTTCGACCTCTCCTGGGTCGACGCCATGCGCACCACCGCCGGCCGCGGCCCGATCCCCGAGGGGGAGGGCACCGACGCCCACTTCCTCGCCGACGTCACCGCCGACTACCGGCTGATCGCGGGGCTCTCGGCCTTCGTCCAGATGCGCAACCTGACCGACGAGGTCTACGTCGCCGCCCGCCGGCCGGCGGGGGCGCGCCCCGGTCTGCCGCGGACGACGCTGGTCGGGCTGTCGTGGGACTTCTGAGCGAGCGCGCGGAGGAGACGACGATGACGGACACCCGATCCCGCGTCCGCCGCCGCCTGGCTTCGGCGCCGGCGGCCGCGGCCCTGATCCTGACGCTCGGCCTGCTCGCCGCCTGCGGCGACTCCGCCGCGCCGCCGGAGGAGGCCGGCGGGCCCGCCGCCGCGGCGCCGCCGGCGCCGGTCACCGTCTACTCCGGGCGCAGCGAGAGCCTGGTCGGGCCGATCCTCGCGCGCTTCACCGCCGCGACCGGCATCCCGGTCGAGGTGCGCTACGGCGAGACCGCCGAGCTGGCCGCGACCCTGCTCGAGGAGGGTGCCGCCACGCCGGCGCAGGTGTTCCTCGCCCAGGACGCCGCGGCGCTCGGGGCGCTCGCCGGCGCCGGCCTGCTCGAGCCGCTCCCGTCCGACGTCGTCGCGCGCGTTCCGGCGCGCTTCGCCGGCCCCGAGGGGCGCTGGGTCGGGCTCTCCGGCCGCGCCCGGGTGCTGGTCTACAACACCGCGGCGATGGCCGAGGACGAGCTGCCGCGGACCCTCGAGGAGGTCGCCGCCCCGCGCTACCGCGGCCGCTTCGGGGTGGCGCCGCTCAACGCCTCGTTCCAGGCCCAGATGGCGGTCCACCGGGCGCTCGCCGGCGCCCCGGCGCTCGCGGAGCTGCTCGCCGGCCTCGCCGGCAACGACCCCCAGCGCTATGCCGGCAACGGCGCCGTCGTCGACGCCGTGATCGCCGGCGAGATCGACTTCGGGCTGGTCAACCACTACTACCTCTGGCGCGCGCTCCAGGAGCGGCCGGACGCCCCGGCGAAGAACTTCTACCAGGCGGGCGGCGGCGCGGCGTCGTTCATCAACGTCGCCGGCGCCGGGGTGCTCGACGGCCGCCCGGAGGCGGTCGAGCTGGTGCGCTTCCTCCTCTCCGACGAAGCGCAGGGCTACTTCGCGAGCGAGACCTTCGAGTACCCGCTGGTGCCCGGCGTGGCGCCGCCCGCGGGGCTGCCGCCGCTCGACGAGCTGCCGACCCCCGAGATCGACTTCGCCGCCGTCGCCGCCGTGCTCGAGGAGACCCTCGCCGCGATCGACGCCAGCGGGCTGGTCCAGTAGCGCGGTGGCGGCGCGGCCGGTGGTCGGCGGGACGGCGGGGCCGGCGGCGCTGATCGTGCCGGCGCTGGCGGTGGCGGCGGCGGTCAACCTGCCGCTCTGCTACCTCTTCGTGCGCTCGGCCGAGGGGGGGCTCGACCGCTACCTCGCCACGGTCGGCTCGGCGCGCACGCTCGGGCTGATCGGCTCGACGCTCGGACTGGTCGCCGGGGTGGTGGCGGCGTCGCTGGCGGTGGCGCTGCCGCTCGCCTGGCTGGTGGCGCGCACCGACCTCCCGGGACGGCGCTTCTGGGTGGTGGCCGGGGCGCTCCCCCTGGTCTTCCCGTCCTATGTCTCGGCGTTCGCGCTGGTCGCGGTGCTCGGGCCGCGGGGGTATCTCCAGGGCTGGCTCGAGCCGCTCCTCGGCGTCGCCCGGCTCCCCGGCCTCGTCTACGGCTACGGCGGTGCGCTGGCGGCGCTCGCCCTCTTCGCCTACCCGTACACCTACCTCCTGCTGGTGGCGGCGCTCGGGCGCACCGATCCGGCGCTCGAGGAGACCTCCCGCGCGCTCGGCCGCGGCCGCTGGCGGACCTTCTTCGCGGTCGTCCTGCCGCAGCTCCGGCCGGCGCTCTATGCCGGCTCGCTCCTGGTGGCGCTCTACACCCTGTCGGACTTCGGCGCGGTGTCGATCGTCCGCTACGACACCTTCACGCTGTCGATCTACAACGCCTATCGCGGGCTCTTCGACCGCACCGTCGCGGCCTCGCTCGGGACCGTCCTGGTGGCGCTGACGGTGGCGCTGATCGCGGTCGAAACGCTCCTCTTGCGCCGGGTGCGTCCGGCCCGGCCCGGCGCCGGCCGGCCCCCGGAGCGGGTGCGCCTGGGGCGCTGGCGCGGGCCGGCGCTGGCGGGGGTCGGCGCCCTGGCGCTGGTCACCCTCGGCCTGCCGCTCGGGGTGGTGCTCTCCTGGGGGGCGCGCGCGCTGGCGCTCGGCCACCCGCTGGGCGCGGCCGGCGGGGCGGCGCTCGGCTCGCTCGGCACGTCGCTCGCGGCGGCGGCGGCGGCGGTGGCGCTGGCGGTTCCCGCCGCGGCCTGGGCGGCGCGCCATCCGAGCCGGGCGGCGCGGGCGGTCGAACGCGCCAGCCACGCCGGCTACGCGCTCCCCGGGATCGTCGTCGCGCTGTCGCTGGTCTTCTTCGCCAGCCGCCGGCTGCCGGCGCTCTACCAGACTCTGACCCTCCTGGTCGCGGCCTACGTGGTGCGCTTCCTCCCCGAGGCGCTGGCCGCCGCGCGCGCCGCCTTCGCCGCGGTGCCGCGGCGCCTCGAGGAGGCGGCGCGCAGCCTCGGCCGCGGGCCGCTCTCGGTGCTCGGCGGCCTCACCCTGCCGCTGGTGCGGCCGGGGCTCCTGGCCGGCGGCGGGCTGGTCTTCCTGACCGCGATGAAGGAGCTGCCGGCGACCCTGATCCTGCGCCCGATCGGCTTCGAGACCCTGGCCACGCGGGTGTGGAGCGCGGCCGCGGAGGGGATCTACTCGGAGGCCGCGCTGCCGGCGCTCCTCCTGGTCGCGGCCTCGGCGCCGCCGGTGTGGGCGCTGATCATCCGGCCGGCGCTCGCCGAGCGGGGGGCGCCGTGACCGCGGCGGCGACCGGGCTCGGTGCCGGGGCCGGCGCGGCGGGCGCCACGCCGGTGGTCGAGCTGCGCGGTCTGACCGTCCGCTACGGCGACCGGGTCGCGGTCGACGCGGTCGACCTGGCGGTCGGGGGCGGCGGCATCACGGCGCTCCTCGGTCCGAGCGGCTGCGGCAAGACCAGCCTGCTGCGCGCGATCGCCGGTTTCGAGGCGCCGGCCGCCGGCGAGGTGGCGATCGCCGGCCGGCGGGTCGCCGGCCCCGGAGTCTGGGTGCCGCCGGAGCGGCGCCGGGTCGCGATGGTGTTCCAGGAGGGTGCGCTCTTCCCGCATCTGACGGTGCGCGGGAACGTGCTCTACGGGCTGCCGCGGCCCGGCTGGCGGGACCGCTGGGGCCGGCGCGGCGGCGGCCGGAGCGAGGAGCGGGCGCGGGCCGCGCTCGAGCTGGTCGGCATGGCCGATCTCGCCGGCCGCTACCCCGATCAGCTCTCCGGCGGCCAGCAGCAGCGGGTGGCGCTGGCGCGTGCGCTCGCGCCCGAGCCGAGTCTGGTCCTGCTCGACGAGCCGTTCGCCAACCTCGACGCGACGCTCCGCCAGCGGGTGCGCGCGGAGGTGCGCGCGATCCTGGGCGCCGCCGGCGCCACCGCGGTGCTGGTCACGCACGATCAGGAGGAGGCGCTCTCGGTGGCCGACACGGTGGCGGTGATGGATCACGGGCGGATCCTCCAGGTCGGGCCGCCGGAGGCGGTCTACCGCCGGCCCTCCTCGGCGGAGGTGGCGCGCTTCGTCGGCGACGGGCAGCTCGTCGACTGCACGGTGGAGGCGGGGGTTGCCCGCTCGGTGTTCGGGCGGGCGCCGGTCGCCGGCTCGCCGGACGGGCCGTTCGAGGGGGCAGGGCTCCTGCTGGTCCGGCCGGAGGATCTGGCGGTGATGCCGGAGTGCTGGTATGACGGGCAGGAGGGGTTGCCGGGGGAGGTGGTGGGGCGGACGTTCTACGGGCACGATCTGGTGGACGAGGTGCGGCTGGCGGGGGGTGGGGAGGTGGTGCGGGTTCGGTGTCTGGCGGGGCCGGGGCACTCGGTGGGGGAGCGCGTGCGGGTGGTGCTTCGGCATCGGGAGTTGCCGGTCTTTCGCGGTTGAGGTGGTGGACCGCCGGCGGAGGGAGGAGCCCTGCCCCCGGGGAACGCGCGGCGCTTGTGTGACGGACCGGCGGCCGGAGGGAGGAGCCCTGCGCCCGGGGGACGCGCGCGCTTGCCGTGACGGACCGGCGGCCGGAGGGAGGAGCCCCGCCCCCGGGCGACGCGGCGCGCTTGCCGTGACGTACCGCCGGCCGGAGGGAGGAGCCCCGCCCCCGGGGGACGCGGCGCGCTCGGAGTGGGCGGGGGGCGGTGGGCGCGCCGCTCGTCAGGCCTCGCGCGGGTCCTCCTCGCCTTGCGAATCGGTTCGTTGGGCGCGAGGCCTGGCGCCCCCGGGGGCGGGGCTCCTCCCTCCGGCCTCCTCGGCGGTTGGAGGGCTTGAGCGCTGGGCGGACGGGTGGAGAGGTAGAGGACAGGCCCGGAGAGGCGGAAGACAGGCGAAGGGGAGATGTCAGTCCTTCCTGACCTGGGACCAGTGGTGGCTGGTGAGCAGGGGGTGGCCGGTGCCGGAGCCCAGGAGCCAGAGGACGGCGGGGGTGGGGCGGAGCTGGCCGACGAGGTAGGTGCCTTCTCGGCTGCCGAGGATCAGGGAGGTGGCCGCCAGCGCCTCGGCGTCGATCGCCAGCTCGGCGACGGCGACGGCGGCGACGACGCCCTGGGCGGGGCGGCCGGTGCGCTGGTCGAGGTAGCCGGCGTGGCGGTCGCCGGCGATGGTCAGCGGCCGGGCGGCGGCGGCGGCTACGGCGACCGCCTGGTCGCGCAGGAGGAGGCGGTCGAGGGGGCCGTCGGTGCCCGGGAAGGCGGGCAGCTCGACCGGCCAGCCGCGACCCTCCGGCCCGGGGCCGAAGGCCAGGACGACGGTGCCGACCTCGACCACCCCGTTGGTCGCGCCGGCGGCGCGCAGGGCGTCGGCGGCGCGGTCGGCGGCGAAGCCGGCGGCGAAGCCAGTGAGGTCGACCGCGCTCCCCTCGGGCAGCTCGACCGTGGCGGCGGCGGGGTCGACGGCGAGGCCGGTGCAGCGGGCGCTCTCGATCGCGGCCGCGAGCGCCGCCGGGGTCGGCCGGCCGCCGTCTTCGTCGGGTCGCCAGAGGGCGTAGAGCCGGCCGCCGAGCGGGCCGTGGGCGTTGCCCGACCAGAGGCAGAACGAACGTGCCCGCTCGAACAGGCGGGCGAGGCGCGGGTCGACGCGCGACGCGGCGCCGGGAACCAGCGCGGCGACGCCGCCGGCCGGCGGCGGGCGGTCGCCGGCGGCGAGCCCGGCCAGGCGCTCGACCTCGTGGATCTCCTCGTACGCCGCCGTCACCGCGGTGCGCGCGGCCACTGTCTGCATGCCGCGGACAGCCACCGCGGTGGAGCCGCCGAACCCCCGCTCGGCGCGCCGGAACTCGGCGGCCGCGGCTGCGGCGCTCTCACCCGCACCACCGGCCGGGCCGGCGGGAGCCGGGGCGGCCAGGCCGGCGGCGATCAGCAGGGCGGCGGCCGGAGCCCCCGCGAGACGCGGTCTCCGGGCCCGGCGCCCCGCGGCGGAGCGGTCTCGGTACGGCATGACGCGCCGATCATAGCGGCCCCTACGCGCCGGCCTTCGTCCGGCGGCGTCCCGGTGGCGACGGGGTGACGGTGCACCGCCGGCGTCCCTCCGGAGCGATTCGCCAGCACTCTATAGAAAGCAACTGCTTTCATAGAGGAGGACGCATGCGTGACAGCTCCGAGACAGAGTCCGTGTCCGCTCCCGGTTCCGAATCACTCCCCGGCGCTCGGGTGCCCGGCCTCGACCGCCGCCGCTTTCTCGGCGGCGTCGGCGGCGCCACGGTCGCGGCCCTGGCGGCGGGATCGGTGACGCTGCCCGAGGTCGCCGACCCGCCGGCCGCGGACGCGGCCGAGATCACGCCCCAGAACCCGCACCAGCGCAAGGCCTCGTCGTTCCACTACCGCGTCGACCTCGCCCGGCGCGAGCTGATCCGCCCGGTGGTCCACCACGACACCAACGGCGACGAGGAGCTCTACCCGTCGAAGATCGGCAACTTCAGCAAGACCCTGCCGCACGACGGCCTCGGCGAGGTCGATCCCGCCGCCTACGCGGCGCTCCAGAACGCCCTCGCCTCGGGCGAGTTCGACGACTTCGAGGCGATCCCGGCGGGCGGGACGGCGACTCTGGCCAACCCCCTCGGCGGCCTCGCCTTCGACCCCTCGGGCCCGGACGGGCTGGCGGTCGGCGTACCGGCGCCCCCGCCGCCGCTGGCGAGCCCGGAGTGGGCGGCGCAGATGGCCGAGCTGTACTGGATGGCGCTCCTGCGCGACGTCGCGCTGTCCGAGTTCGACAGCGACCCGCTCGCCCTGGCAGCGCGCCAGAGCCTCGGCGCCTACTCCGGCTACACCGGCCCGCGCGACTCGGGGACCGGCCAGATCGGTGCCGAGGACCTGTTTCGCCTCGACTACCCGGGCGTGCGCACCGGTCCGCTGGTGTCGCAGTTCCTGCTCCGCGCCTTCGCCTACGACTCGATCCCGATCGATCCGCGGATCTCGACCCCGGCGGCGGGGCAGGACTTCGTCACCGCCTATCCCGAGTGGCTCGCGATCCAGCGCGGCAACCCGCCGGGCGGCGCGATCGCCGCCGATCCGGTGCTGCGCTACCCGCGCACGGTGCGCGACCTCGGTCAGCTCGCCCAGAGCGACCGCATCTACAGCCAGTACTTCCGGGCGCTGATCATCCTCTCGACGTTCGGCAACGCCTTCGTCGACGACGCCAACCCGTACAAGTCGAGCACCCGCCAGAGCGGGTTCGCCACCTTCGGCCTGGCCCAGGCCACCGAGCTGGTCGGTCTGGTGCACAAGTCGGAGCGCCACACCTGGTACCACAAGTGGTTCGTCCACCGATTCCTCCGCCCCGAGGCGGGCGGCGGCAGGGTGCACAACGCCAAGACCGGGGCCGCGGACTACCCGATCCACGCCGACCTCCTGGACGACGACGACCTGCTCGACCGGGTGTTCGAGTCCAACCGGCAGCGCAACCTCGCGCGCCCCGAGATCGGCCAGAACGTCGGCACCTACCTGCTGTCGATCATGAGCCGCGGCGGCGGACCCAGCCATCCGGCGTTCCCGGCCGGACACGCGGTGTCGGCGGGCGCCTGCATCACCTTCCTCAAGGCCTGGTTCAAGGAGAGTGTGGCCTTCCCGAACCCGGTCGAGCCGACCCCCGACGGCCTGTCGCTGGTCCCCTACATCGGACCGACGCTGACCATCGGCGGCGAGCTGAACAAGCTGTGCCACAACCTCTCGCTCGGGCGCGACATGTCGGGCGTCCACTGGCGCGCCGACACCGACTCCGGGAACTTCCAGGGCGAGGAAGTGGCGATCCGCATCCTGCGCGAGGTCCGGCGCGGGGTCCCCGAGCCGTTCGCCGGCTTCACGCTCCAGAAGTTCGACGGCACGACGATCACGGTCTGAGCGGGAGCCCTCCCGGGCTCGTCCCGCCTCCTTCGCGGGCGGTTCGCCGGGCACTCCGGCGGGCCGCCCGTCCCGCCCCCGTCGTCTCGATTGCGCGCATCCCCTGGAGAACTCCGCCCGGCTTGCGCGCCACGGGCGTATCCGATAGCCTGCCGAGTGATTTAGACGACTTCGAGGAGCTACCATGAACGCTCAACGACGAGCCGCCGCCGGGATCGCGCTCGTCGTCGGCCTGCTGATCGCGGCATCCCCGGCCCAGGCCGGTCCCGGGATCGTCGACGAGCAGGTCGACGGCAACGTCCTGACCGCGCGCATCCGGATCCTCGGCGTCGACCTAGCCGATCTGCGCATCGAGTTCGAGGAGGTCGAAGGGCTCGAGCCAGGAGCGCTGGGGCTCTCCGCGGAGCTGCTCGACCTCTGGGACCTGATCGCTCTCGCCCTGCGGCTGCCCGATGGGCTCCTGACCTCGATCCCCGGCGAGCTGCCGCTGATGCTGCGCCTCGATCCGGGCCCGGACGTCTCGTTCCGCGGCACCGCCCGGCTGTCTCTACGGACCGAGCTCCTGCCCTACCTCCCGGGCACCCGCCTGCGCCTGTTCCACGCCGAGGGTCTCGGGCCCTTCGAGGACGTCACCGCCGAGACCAGCGCCGGCAGCTACCGGGTCGGCTCGCAGCGCCCCGACTTCGGCACCTCGTCCTACGTCGTCGCCACCGATCTGCGCAGCGACCAGACCGTGGCCGACCGCAAGCTCGACCGGCTCGACGCCCTGATCGACTCGCACTCCGGGGTCATCGCCCCCGGGGTGCTTATCGCCCTCGAACAGAAGGCCGCGGCCGTGCGGGCGGCTTTCGAGGGCGGTTCGTACAGCCAGGCCGTGAACGGCCTCGACGGCCTCACCAACGCGGTGATCGCGGCGTCGGGCAACGGCATCCCCGACCAGTGGGAGGCCGAGAGCGCCGCGGCCAACGCCGCCGGCGAGCTGCGTTCCCAGGCCGCCACGCTGCGCTTCAGCCTGCTCCAGCTCGGTGGAGGGAGCGGCGGCTCGAGCCCGCTCGTCGCCGGCGGTGGGCAAGGCAACGGCGGCTGGCACGGCAACGGCGGCGGGCAGGGCAACGCCGGCGGCCTGGGCAACGGCGGCGGCCAAGGCATTGGCGGCGGCCAGGGCAACGGCGGCGGCCAGGGCAACGGCGGCGGCCAAGGCAACGGCGGTGGGCAGGGCAACGGCGGAGGGGGCGGAGGGTAGCTCTGGAGCGGTCGTGCCGGCGAGACTGAGCGTCTTCTTCCCGGACCGCCCGGTGCGGCGGCGGATCCTGGCCGACGGCGAAGGCTGCCTGATCGGTCGCGGCGACGGCTGCGGCCTCCCGCTCGACGACGCCGGGGTGTCCCGCCGGCACGCGCGGCTGGCGCCGTTCGCCGGCGGCTGGCGGCTCGAGGACCTGGGCAGCAAGAACGGCACGCTGGTCGACGGTGAACCGCCGTCCGACGGCGTGTTGCCCGACTACGCCTGGATCACCCTCGGCGGTCTGCCGGTGCGCTTCGAGCGGCTGAGCGACGACGACCGGCGCCTCGCCGTCGAGCGCGACCGCGAGCGCTGGCACACCTCGGTGCTGATGCAGCGCCGGATCGACCCGTCCGCCGGCCTCCAGACGGTGCTCGAGCAGACGCTCGCGGCGGTGATCGGGCTGTGCGAGGCCGAGCGCGCCGGAGTGGTGCTGGTCGGCGCCGACGGCGGCCTCGAGGTCGCCGCCGCGACCGGCGAGGAGCCGCTGGCCGCGGTCCCGGCGCCCGTGGCCGGCGAGCCGGACCGTCCGATCGGCGCCACCGCCTTCGCCGGCAGCCGCGGAGCGATCGAGCGGGCGCTCTCCTCCGGCCGGCCGGTGACCCTGTCCGACGTGCGCTCGGACAGCGGCCTGGGCGGCCGCGCCAGCGTCGTCGCCGGCGGCCTCCGGGCGCTGGTCTGCCTGCCGCTGCGCGTGCTCGGGCGCACGATCGGCGCCCTCTACGCCGACAGCCGGCGCTCGGGCGGCGCGTTCACCGAGCTCGACGTCGAGGTCCTCGAGGCGCTCGCCCATCACGCCGCGCTGGCGGTGGCGGTCTCCAGACTCCAGGGCGAGCTCGCCGGCCTGCGCACCGAGCTGCCGACCCAGGTGGCGCCGGCGGCGGCCGTCGCCGGCGCCGCGGCGGGCGATCCGCTGGCCGCGGCCTGGGACCGCGCGCTGCCGGCCTGGAGCCCGGGCTCTTCCGAAGGCGGAGCCGGGGCGGGCGCCGGCACCGGGGGCGACGGGCCCGAGAAGGAGGAGGAGGCCGGCGCCGACCGGGCGACCCGCGCCATCCGCAGCCGCGCGGCGGCCGGGCGATGAGCGCTCCCGGCGCTCCCGAGGACGCTACCCGCACCGCGATCGGCGCCGCCCGCATGCTGGCGTCGGGCACGCTGCTGGCCGGCCGCTACCGGATCGGCGGCCTCCTGGGCGTCGGGGCCATGGGCATGGTCTACCGCGCCCGCGACGAGCAGCTCGGGGTCGAGGTCGCGGTCAAGGTGCTGCGCGCCGAGCGCGCCGCCGACGAGGGGCTGCGCGAGCGCTTTCGCCAGGAGCTGGTGCTCGCCCGCCAGGTGACGCACCGCAACGTGGTGCGCATCCACGACATCGGCACCGACGGCGAGATCTGGTTCTTGACCATGGACCTGGTCGAGGGGCGCTCGCTGCGCCAGGTGCTCGAGGAGGACGGCCGAATGGAGCCGGCGGCCGTCCTCGACCTCGGCCGCCAGCTCGCCGCCGCGCTCGCCGCCGCCCACTCCGAGGGGGTGGTCCACCGGGATCTCAAGCCCGCGAACGTCCTCTTCGCGGACGGCCGCGCCTACGTCACCGACTTCGGCATCGCCCGCTCGATCGCCGCCACCGGGCTGACCGCCAGCGGCCAGGTGGTCGGCACGCCCGACTACCTGGCGCCCGAGCAGGCGCGCGGCGACGCGGTCGACGGCCGGACCGACCTCTACGCGCTCGGCCTGATCCTGTTCGAGGCGCTGACCGCCGAGCTGCCGTTCCGCGGCGGCACCCTGCCCGAGATGCTCGCCCAGCGGGTCGCCGGCCGGCCGCGGCGCGCCGCCGAGCTGGGGGTCGAGGTGCCGCCCGAGCTGGAGCGGGTGATCGCTCGCTGTCTCGAACGTGATCCGGACGACCGCTACCGCGACGCCGGCGAGCTCTCCGCGGACCTCGACCGGCTGGCCGCCGGCGGGCGCATCCGCCGCCGGCGCGGCCCGGCGCTGCGCCGGCTGGCACCCTGGGCGGCAGGGATCGCGGCGCTCGCCGTGCTCGGGCTCGCCGCCGCGGTGCTCTGGCCGCGGCCGGAGGCGGCCTCGCCCGGGCCGACCGGCCCCTCGGCCGGCGCGCCGGCGGCGGCCGCGCCGCGCCACGCGGTGGCGGTGCTGCCGCTGACCGACGAGACCGGCAGCCCCGAGCTGGCCTGGGTCTCGACCGGGGTCGCCGAGCGGGTCGCCGAGGCGCTGGCCGAGAGCCCCGATCTGCGGGTGGTCGAACCCGCCCGGGTCGGGCGCACGCTCGACGACCTCAAGCTCGGCGCCCGCGGCGCCGGCCCGCTCGCCGAGACCGAGCTACGGCTGGTCGCCGAGCTGCTCGACGCCGACCGGCTGGTCGCCGGGCGCGTCCGCTCGTTCGGCGGCCGGGTCCGGATCGAGACCCGGCTGGTCGCGCCCGACGGCTCGGCGGTGGCGGCGTCCGTCGACGTCGAGGCGGCGTCGGCGGACGAGGTCTGGGATCTCGCCGACCGGCTGGCCGCCGAGTTGCGCCGGCTGCTCGACGCCGCGCCGGCGGCCGCGGCGCCGCCGCCGGCGCCCGATCCGGCGGCGTTCGAGGCCCACGCCCGGGGCGTCGAGGCGCTGCGCCGGGGCGACCTCGAGCCGGCCGCCGCCGCCTTCGCGGCCGCGACCGAGCGCGATCCCGCATTCGCCGCCGCCTGGCACGAGTTGGCTGGCGCCGAGTCGCGGCGCGGCCGCCTGCCGGAGGCGACCGCCGCGGCTACACGTGCGGCCGAGTGCGTCGGCGTCGCGGGCGGACGGCTGGGCTTCGCCGCGCGCGCCCGGGCCGCGGCGCTGGCCGGCGACACCGAGCGGTCGCGCGCGGAACTCGCCGAGCAGCTCGCCGCCTACCCCCACGACGAGGTCGCCCGGCTCGCGCTCGCCGAGGCGCAGGGCGAGGCGGGCCTCTTCGACGAGGCGCACAGGGTGCTCGTAGAGCTGGTCGCCGCCGACCCCCACCACCCGCGCGCCTGGTACCTGCTCGGCCGCTTCGCGATCAGCACCGGCGACGCCCGCCGGGCGCGCGACGAGTACCTGGTGCGGTCGCTGGCGGTGCACAGCCGCCTGCGCGACCGCCGCGGCCGCGCCGACACGCTCAACGCGCTCGGCGTCGCCGCCCAGGAGTTGGGCGAGCCGGCAGAGGCGGTCGACTACTACCGCCAGGCGGCCGCGCTGCGCGAAGAGCTCGACGACCCCCGTGGCCTCGCCGCGACCCTCACCAACCTCGCCTACCTCGAGTCGCTGACCGGCGAGCACGACGCCGCGGCAGCCGACCTCGACCGGGCGCTCGAGCTCCGCGAGCAGCTCGGCGACCGCGCCGGGATCGCCCGCGGCCTCAACCTGCGCGGCGTCCTCGAGGAGCAGCGTGGCCGCTACCGCGAGGCGCTCGGCTACCATCGGCGCTCGCTCGAGCTCCGTGAGCAGCTCGGCGACCGCCAGGCGCTGGCCGAAAGCCACACGAGCGTCGGCTTTGCCGAGCTGGTCCTGGGCGAGCATGCCGCCGCCGGCGAGAACCTCGATCGCGCCCTGGCGCTGCTGCGGGAGGGCGGCGACCGCGCCGGCGAGGCGTTCGTTCTCCAGAGCCGGGGTCAGCTCGAGCTGGTGCGGGGCGACTGGTCGGCGGCGCTCCGCTCGATGCTCGACGCTCTGGAGCTGGCGCGCGAGCTCGAGCTGGCCCCCGCCGAGGCGCTGTCGCTCGCCAACCTCGGCCGCGTCGCCCAGCTCCAGGGTCGCTACGCCGCGGCCCTCGACTCCTACCACGACGCGCTCGAGCTGCAGGAGGAGCTCGGCGACCCGCGCGGCCTCGCCGAGTTCACCCTCTATCGCGCCGATGCACAGGTCGAGCTCGGTCTGCTCGACGAAGCGGCGGGCAGCCTGGAGCGGGCGCGTGGCTGGCTCGCCGAGGACGGCGCCCACGAGCAGCGCTCCGAGCTGGCGCGCCTCGACGCCGAGCTGGCGCTGGCGCGCGGCCGGCCCGACGAGGCCGCCACGGCGGTCGATCGCGCCGAGAGCGAGGCGGCGGCGACCGACGCCCCGCCCGCGGCGCTGGCGGTCGAGGTGACCCGCGGCCGCGTCGAGCTGGCGGCGGGGTCGCCGGCGGCCGCCGCGTCGCGGCTGCGCCGGACCCTCGGTCAGGCGGCGCGCCTCGGCCACCGTCCCCTCGCCCTCGACGCCGCGGCCGCACTGGCCGAGGCCGAGCTGGCCTCCGGCCGGCCCGCCGCGGCGGCCGAGGTCGCCCGCGGTGCGCTCGCCGAGGTGGCCGCCGCCGGCTCCTGGTCGGGCGCCTTCCGGCTGCACCTCGTGCTCGCCGAGTCGCTCGGCGAGCAGGGAGACGGCGCGGCGGCGGCCGACGAGATGGCTCGAGCGCGGGAGCAGGTGGAGCGTCTGCGCCGCGACCTCGGCGGCCCCGCGCTCGAGGCGTTCGACCGCCTGCCCGCGGTGGAGAGGATCGATGACGCCCGGCTCGCCGCCGCCTGACAGCGCCGCCGGGCTCTCCGAGCGGCTCGACCGCCTGGCGCGCGAGAACGCCGAGCTGTTCGAGCGCCTGCGCGCCAACGAGCAGCGCTTCCGCGGCCTGACCCGCTCGGTGTGGCGGGTCCAGGAGGCGGAGCGGCGGCGGCTCGCGCGCGAGCTCCACGACGGCCTGGGCCAGGAGCTGACCGCGCTCAAGATCGGCCTCGAGCGGCTCGCCGAGGCCGCCCGCCGGGACGGCCCCGGGCTCGCCGAGCCGTTCGGTGGGCCGCTCGCGGACCAGCTCGCCGCGGCGGTCGAGGCGGCGGCGCGGGCGCTCGGCGAGACCCGCCGCCTGAGCCACCTGCTGCGGCCACGGGTGCTCGACGACCTAGGGCTGGTGGCCGCGCTCACCTGGTTGGCGCGCACGGTCGGCGAGTGGACCGGCTTCCCGGTGCGCTTCGAGGCCGAGGGGGTCGGCGACGCGGCCGACGCCGGGGAGCGCCTCGATCCCGACGCCGAGACCCTGCTCTTCCGCGTCGCCCAGGAGGCGGTGACCAACGCCGTCGAGCACTCGGGCGCCGGTGGCGCCGAGGTGACGCTCCGCCGCGCCGGCCGGCGGCTGACCCTGACCGTCCGCGACGCCGGCCGCGGCTTCGATCCGGCGGCGCTCGCCGGCGCCGAGGGGACCGGCCTCGCCGGCATGCGCGACCGCGTCGAGCTGTTCGGCGGCGAGCTGTCGGTGACCGCCGCCCCCGGCCGCGGCGTCGAGGTGGTCGCCCGGGTGCCGGCATGACCTCCCTCGACGGCAGGGCGATCCGGGTGCTGGTCGCCGACGACCATCGGCTGGTGCGCGAGGGGCTGGTCAGCCTGCTCGCCGACGGCGGCGACTGCGACGTGGTCGCCGAGGCCGCCGACGGCCTCGAGGCGGTGGAGCGGACGCTCGCCGTCCGCCCCGACGTCGCCGTCGTCGACCTCACCATGCCGCGGCTCGGCGGCCTCGAGGCGGTGCGGCGGATCCGCGCGCAGGCGCCCGCCACGCGGGTGCTGGTGCTCACGGTCCACGAGGACGAGGAATACGTGGTGCCGGTGATGCGCGCCGGCGCCCACGGCTATCTGCTCAAGGACAGCGCCGCCTCGGAGCTCCTCGCCGCGGTGCGCGCGCTGGCCGCCGGCCAGGGCTACCTCGGCCCGCAGGCGGCGCGCGTCCTGGCCGACCGCTACCGCCGCCCCGAGAGCGCCCCGGACGACCCCTACGACGCGCTCACCCCGCGCGAGCGCGAGGTCTTCCACCTGGTGGTCCAGGGGCGGACCACCAAGGAGGTGGCCAAAGAGCTCGGGATCGGCGTCAAGACCGCCGAGAACCACCGCGGGCGGATGATGGAGAAGCTCGGCGTCCACAACGGCGCCGAGCTGGTCCTCTTCGCCGCCCGCCGCGGCTTGCTCCCCCCCGCTTGAGGCTGGGGGATCCTCCCCGCGCGGCCTGGGGGTTTTCCCCCTTCCGGCCGCCGGAGGCGCGCACCTAATCTGCTCGGCGTAGCAAGGCGGCGGGGCTTGCAGCAGCGAGCACGGACGGTGCCCGAGGTTCCCCCGAAGGTACCGGCCGCCGCCGCCTTTGCGGTCGGCGACGCCCGCGCGGCTGAGTGTCGCGCGGGCCTTTTTTTCTTCCAGCGCATGCTATGATCGGCGCGCATTCCGCCTCTGGAAGATGCGCTTTCACGAGCCCGCGGGGCATCCCGTCAGCCCGACGTCCGACCGGCCGCCCGTGGGCGCCCGGTGGAGCCGCCTGCCGTCCGTCGGGAGTCGCCGGCGCGCCACCGTCACAGGGGGTTCACCCGTCGGACACCGCCGGCTGGGATCATTCGTCGGCGAACCGGCGAATGCCGGAATCCCCGGGCAGGCCACTGACGAGAGAGTCTTCGAATCACCCCGGATCCTCGCCCGTCCGCCGGCGAGCCACCGCACCGACAACCCGACCGATGGAGGAAACTTCATGAGACCCGCGCTCCGAGCTCTGTTCTGCCTGGCCGCGGTCGCGGCCCTGGCGTTGACCGCGGCGCCCGCCGCGCACGCGCAGGGCGTGACCAGCGGCGCCATCTCCGGCCGCGTGACCGACTCGCAGGGCGGCGCGCTGCCCGGAGCCACGGTCGCCGCCGTGCACGCGCCCACCGGCACCCGCTATGCAGTGGTCACGCGCCCGGACGGCAGCTACCTGATCGCCGCCGTCCGCGTCGGCGGCCCGTACACCACCTCGGCGTCGCTCGAGGGCTTCACCACCCAGGAGAAGACCGAGCTCTCGGTCAGCCTGGGCCAGGAGCTGCAGGTCGACTTCACCCTCGACATCGGCGCGATCGACGAGACGGTCACCGTCGTCGGCGACCTCGACACCCTGTTCAGCTCGACCCGAACCGGCAACGCGAGCAACGTCTCGCTGCAGGAGATCGAGTCGCTGCCGACCATCGGCCGCGGCTTCGAGGACTTCGCGCGCACCAACCCGTTCATGACCACGGCCCAGATCAACCAGGGCTCGTCGGCGGTCAGCGTCGCCGGCCGCAACACGCGCTACAACAGCATCCAGATCGACGGCGCGGTCAACAACGACCTCTTCGGCCTCGCCGACACCGGCACCCCGGGCGGCCAGGCCGACACCACCCCGATCAGCCTCGACGCGATCCAGGAGTTCGAGCTGGTGGTGGCCGACTACGACGTCCGCCAGGGCGGCTTCTCGGGCGGCGGCATCAACGCCATCACCCGGAGCGGCAGCAACGCCTGGAAGGGCTCGCTGTTCTACTTCACCCGCGACCAGGACTGGGTCGGCGACCTCGCCCCCGCGCAGGGCGGCGACTTCGGCACCTTCGAGGAGGAGCAGTACGGCTTCCGCGTCGGCGGCCCGATCAGCCGCGACAGGGCCTTCTTCTTCGTCAACGGCGAGATCACCGAGCAGACCACTCCGTCCGGCTTCTCGCTCGACGGTTCCGGCGGCCTGGCGTTCGCGGGCGGCTCGCTGGCCGACGAGGCGGCGATCTTCCGCCAGGCCCTGATCGACCGCTACGGCTTCGATCCGGGCGGCCTCGGCGAGGACACCCGCGACACGCCGTCGGACAAGTTCTTCGCGCGGTTCGACCTCAACATGGGCACCGGCCACCAGCTCACGCTGCGCCACAACTATGTCGACGCCGAGAACGACGTCAACTTCCCCGGCACCACCACCTACGAGTTCCCGAGCGAGGCGTACACGATCGCCAACGAGACCAACTCGACGGTGGCGCAGCTCAACAGCGTGCTCGGCGCGAACTCGTTCAACGAGGCGCGGATCGCCTACCAGACGATCAAGGACCGGCGCGCCGGCCGCAACGGCACCCCCTTCCCGTGGATCGAGATCGAGGACGCCGGCGGCGCCTCCGACCCCGGCCGCTTCGAGTTCGAGGTCGGCACCGAGCCGTTCTCGACCGAGAACTCCCTCGACCAGGACATCCTCGAGATCACCGACGACTTCACCTGGATCCGCGGCAACCACACCTGGGTGATCGGCACCCACAACGAGCTGTTCAGCTTCGACAACCTGTTCCTCCAGAACTCCTTCGGCGCCTATCAGTTCACCAACCTCGAGGCCTTCCTCCTCAACCGGCCGGCGCGCCAGTGGGACTACACCATCGTGCCGCCGGGCCAGGCCGAGTCGCAGAAGTTCGACGTCAACCAGCTCGGCTTCTACGTCGGCGACCAGTGGTCGGTGCGCTCCGACCTGTCGCTGACCTACGGCCTGCGGGTCGACGTGCCGTTCTTCCCGGACGAGCCGTCGCGCAACCCGTTCACCGAGTCGACCTACGGCTTCCGCACCGACGAGATGCCCGACGGCGAGCCGCTCTGGCAGCCGCGCATCGGCTTCAACTGGGACGTCGGCGGCGAGGCCCGCCGGCAGCTCCGCGGCGGCGGCGGCATCTTCGCCGGCCGCGCCCCCTACGTCTGGATCTCGAACAGCTACGCCCGCACCGGCATCGAGCAGCAGTTCGTCACCGTGTTCAACTCGGTGCCGTTCAACCCCGATCCGTTCGGCCAGCAGGTGCCGCCGGGCGTGCCGCTCTCGATCGGCGAGTTCAACCTGATCGACCCCGACTTCGAGTTCCCGCAGGTGCTCCGCTTCAACCTCGCCTACGACCACGAGCTGCCGTGGTGGGGTCTGGTCGGCTCGGTGGAGGCGATCTACGCCGACTCGATCCAGGAGATCAACTACCGGAACGTCAACCTCCGCGAGACCGGCACGCTGCCGTTCGACGGCCGGCCGGTGTTCCAGAAGATCGATCCCGGGGTCACCGGCGCCTATCTGATCACCAACACCTCCGAGGGCGAGGCGACCAACGTCGCGTTCAAGCTCGAGCGGCCCGCGGGCCGCGGCATCTGGGGCCACCTCGCCTACGTCTACGGCGACTCCGACGTGGTCAACGAGGGCACCTCGAGCCGCGCGATCTCCAACTGGGAGTTCCAGGAGGCGGTCGACCCCAACGACCCCGAGATCTCGGTCTCCGACTACGAGGTCGAGCACCGGCTCACCGCCTCGATGTCGTACCGCTTCAACCCGCTGACCAAGTGGCCGACCACGGTCAGCCTCTACTACAACCACCAGTCGGGGCGGCCCTACACCTACCTGCTCGGCACCAGCTTCACCTTCCCGGGCAGCAACCCCGGGCCGAGCGGGCCGTTCATTGACGACTTCAGCCTGAACGGCGACACCGCGTTCTCGAACGACCTGTTCTACGTGCCGCGCGGGCCGGAGGACGTCGTGATCGTGGGCGGCGGCACCTGGGAGCAGCTCAACTCCTACATCGAGTCCGAGGAGTGCCTGCGTGACAACCGGGGCCGGGCGGCGCCGCGCAACTGCCAGGGCGGTCCGTGGTCGAGCACCCTCGACCTGCGCCTGGCGCAGGACCTGCCGGTCGGCTACGGGAACGTCCAGCTCACGCTCGACGTGCTCAACCTGGCGAACCTCTTCGACGAGGACTCGGGCCTGGTGCGCTTCGTCAACTTCGGCACCACCACCGTGGCCAACCTCGAGGGGGTGACCGCGGACGGCAGGCCGATCTACAGCCTGCGCTCGCTGACGACGCCGTACCAGATCGACAACGAGCGCTCGCGCTGGCGGGCGAAGCTCGGGCTGCGCTGGACCTTCTAGGTCCCAGCGACGGCTGAGTCTCGAGGGGCCGCGGGCGACCGCGGCCCCTTTCCTTTTCGGGCCCCGACCGACGTCACTCGCCGCGCAGCGCCACCACGGGGTCGACCCGGGTCGCGCGCCGCGCCGGCAGCCAGGCGGCGGCCAGGGCGACGGCGGCCAGGAGCGCCGGCACCGCGGTGAAGGTCAGCGGATCGGTGACGCCGATGCCGTAGAGGAAGCTCGCCAGGAGGCGCGAGGAGAGCCAGGCGCCGAGGAGGCCGAGGGCGAGCCCGGCGGCGACCAGCGCCATGCTCTGGCGGAGGACCAGACCGAGGACCTGGGCGCGGACCGCGCCGAGCGCCATCCGCACCCCCATCTCGCGCGTGCGCCGGGCGACCGAGTAGCTGATCACGCCGTAGATCCCGACCGCCGCCAGGAGCAGCGAAAGCGCCGCGAAGAGAGTCAGGAGCGAGGTCTGGAGGCGGCTTTCGGCCAGCGACCGCGACACCACCTCGGAGAGCGACGACTCGGCGAAGAGCGGCAGGTTCGGGTCGAGGGCGCGCACGGCCGCGCGCAGCGGGCCGGCGAGCGCCGCCGGGTCGCCGTCGGTGCGCACGACCAGGCTGGCGAAGTCGAACGGCGCCTGCTCCATCGGCAGGTAGGCCTCGAGCGCCGGCTCGGCGTCGAGACCGCGGTGGTGGACGTCGCCGGCCACCCCGACCACCTCCAGCCAGTCCGCGTCCTCGTCGCCGGGGTTGAAGGTGAAGCGCTTCCCGATCGCGCTCTCGCCCGGCCAGGCGCGCTCGGCGAAGGCGCGGTTGACGACCGCCACCGGCGCCGCGTCCGCGCGGTCGCGCTCCTCGAGCGGGCGGCCGGTCAGGAGCGGGATCCCCATCGCCTCGAGGTAGCCCGGGGTGGCGAAGCGGACGTTGCTCGACGGGAGCCGGCTCGGCTCGATCTCCTCGCCCCCCTCGACGGCGAAGCCGAGGATGTAGTTGGCTCCCGAGAGCGGCAGCGGGAAGCCGGCGCCGGCGTGGCGGACACCGGGGAGCGCCGAGAGCCGGGCCACCGCCTCGCGGAAGAAGGCCGCCTGCTGCGCCCCTTCGCCGTACTCCGCCTCGGGCAGCGACACCGCGGCGGTCCAGACCCCCTCCGGCTCGAACCCCGGCTCGACCGCGGAGAGCGCCTGGAAGCTCCGCAGCAGGAGCCCCGAGGCGATCAGCACCACGAGCGCCAGGGCGACCTCGCCGAGCACCAGCGCGGCGCGGACGAAGCGCGTCCGGCCGCCGGCGGTGGCCGAGCGGCCGCTCTCGCGGAGCGGCTGCTGGAGGTTGCCGCGCGACGCGGCGAGGGCCGGCAGCAGGCCGAAGAGGAGCGCGGTGGCGAGCGCCAGCCCGGCGGCGAAGGCGAGGACCGTCCAGTCGAGACCGACCTCGGCGGTCGGCGGCAGGCGGTCGGCCAGGCTCGCGGCCAGGAGGCGGATCCCGGCGGCGCCCAGGGCGATTCCGGCGGCGCCGCCGAGGAGAGCCAGCAACACCGCCTCGATCAGGAACAGCCGGATCAGGCGGCCGCGGCCGGCGCCGAGCGCGGTGCGCACCGCCACCTCGCGGCCGCGCTCGGCCATCCGGGCGAGCAGCAGGTGGGCGACGTTGGCGCAGGCGATCAGGAGCACCGCCGCCACCGCGCCGAGGAGCACCAGGAGGGCCGGGCGCAGCTCCTCGGTCTGGATCTCGTGCAGGCGGTGGAGGTTGACCGTCCAGCCGCGGTTGCTGTCGGGGTGGCGCTCGGCCAGCCGCGCCGCGATCGCGGTCATCTGCTCCTGGGCCTGCGCCAGCGTCGTCCCCGGGGCCAGGCGCCCGATCGTCTGCACGAAGTGGCCGCCGCGCATGTCCTCGACGATCTCCATCGCCGCCGGCGTCCACAGCTCGGCCTGGGCGGGGTAGCGCAGCGCCGCGGGCGCGATCCCGACCACGGTGTGCGCGACCCCGTCGAGGATCACCTCGCGGCCGACGAGCCCCGGGTCGCCGCCGAAGCGGCGCTGCCAGAGCGCGTCGGAGAGGACCGCCACCGGCGCCGCGCCCGGCCGGTCGTCCTCGGCCCCGATCCAGCGGCCGCGGGCGGGGGCCATGGCGAGGACCGCGAAGAAGTCGCCGGAGACCGCCGCCCCGGTCAGCCGCTCGGGGTCGGCGCCGCCGCCGGTCAGGGCCGGGCTCCGGCGCTGGTAGAACGCGAGGTGCGAGAAGACGGTCGACTCGGCGCGCCAGTCGACGAAGTCGGGCGGCGAGGTCGAGAAGCGCGGGAAGCCGGCCTCCGGGTTGGCGTCGATCAGCATCAGCAGCCGATCCGGCTCGGGGTAGGGGAGCGGCTCGAGCAGGACGCCGTGGACGGCGCTGAAGATCGCGGTGTTGGCGCCGATCCCGAGCGCCAGGGCGGCGATCACGGTCAGGGTCAAGGCCGGCCGCCGGGCGAGCCCGCGGGCGGCGAACAGGACGTCGAGCCAGGCTCCTCGCATGATGGATCCTCCCTCGGCGAGACTAACGCCCCGGCGGGGGAAAGGTTCAACCGGCGGGCCGGGACCCCGGCCGCCCCGTGAGCCCCTCCGAGCGTGCCATGCTCGGGCGCGCCCGGCGGACACGCGACCGTCTCGCGGACGCCGGCGAAAGGAGATCGCATCGCCATGTCCGAGGCCGCCGCACCCGTGCCCGCACCCACCCCGCCCTTCCTGCCCTCGCGGGCGGACCAGACTTTCCCGACGCTGACGCCGGCGCAGATCGCGCGGGTCGCGGCGCACGGCTCGGTGCGCCCGATCCGCGCCGGCGAGGTGCTGGTCGAGGCCGGCGACGCCGCGGTGCCGTTCTTCGTGGTCGACGGCGGGCGGGATCGAGATCGTCCGCCCGTGCGGCGACGAGCGAGACGCCGGTCGCCGTCGGTCGGACCCGGGCAGTTCACCGGCGAGGTCGACGCTGCTCTCCGGCCGCCGCGCGCTCGTCCGGCTGCGCGCCACCGAGCCGGGCGAGGTGATCGAGCTCGACCGCGAGCGCCTGCTGGCGCTGGTCCAGACCGACGGCGAGCTGGGCGAGATCCTCATGCGCGCGTTCATCCTGCGCCGGGTGGAGCTGATCGCGCACGGGATCGGCGACGTCGTGGTCGTCGGCTCGAGCCATCTGCGCCGGGACGCTGCGCGTCCGCGAGTTCCTCAACCGCAACGGCCATCCCTACGCCTATGTCGATCTCGATCACGACGACGGCGTCCAGGAGCTGCTCGACCGGTTCGAGGTCGGCGAGGACGACGTGCCGGTCCTGATCTGCCGCGGCGAGATCGTGCTGCGCAACCCGACCAACCAGGAGATCGCCGACTGCCTCGGCTTCAACGAGGCGATCGACCGCGAGCACGTCCGCGACCTGGTGATCGTCGGCGCCGGGCCGGCGGGGCTCGCGGCCGCGGTCTACGGCGCCTCGGAGGGGCTCGACGTCCTGGTGCTCGAGTCCGGCTCGCCCGGCGGCCAGGCCGGATCGAGCCTCGAAGATCGAGAACTACCTCGGCTTCCCCACCGGCATCTCGGGTCAGGAGCTGACGGCGCGCGCCTATACCCAGGCGCAGAAGTTCGGCGCCCAGTTGATGATCGGCGAAGGGCGCCCGGCGGCTCGACTGCGGCTCGCGGGCCGTACGCGCTCGAGATCGACGACGGCCCGCGCGTGGCGGCGCGCTCGGTGATCATCGCCACCGGCGCCGAGTACCGCAGGCTGCCGCTGCCCGACCTCGCGCGCTTCGAGGGCGCCGGCGTCTACTACGCCGCGACCTTCATGGAGGCGCAGCTCTGCTCCGGCGAGGAGGTGATCGTGGTGGGGGGCGGCAACTCCGCCGGCCAGGCCGCGGTCTTCCTGGCGCAGACGCGCCGCGCGCGTGCACCTGGTGGTCCGCTCGGGCGGGCTCGAGGAGACGATGTCGCGCTACCTGATCCGGCGCATCGAGGACAACCCGGCGATCGCCCTCGCACGCCCGCACCGAGATCGTCGGTCTCGAAGGGGCCGGCCATCTCGAGCGGGTGCGCTGGCGCGACGCCGCGACCGGCGAGGCCGAGGACGCGCGACGTCCGCCACGTCTTCGTCATGACCGGCGCCGCGCCGAGCACGCGCTGGCTCGACGGCTGCATCGCGCTCGACGCCAAGGGGTTCATCAAGACCGGACCGGCGCTCACCCGCGAGGACCTCGAGGCCGCGGGCTGGCCGCTCGCCCGGCCGCCCCACCTGCTCGAGACCAGCCTGCCCGGGGTGTTCGCGGTCGGCGACGTCCGGGGCGGCAACGTCAAGCGCGTGGCCTCCGCGGTCGGCGAGGGCTCGATCGCGGTCGCCTTCGTCCACCAGGTGCTCCGGGAGTAGGCCCCCCGAGAAAACTCAGCCGACTCGCAGCCGCGCGAACCGGCGCTTCCCGACCTTGACCAGGTAGGGCTCGGCGCGCGGCGCCAGCTCGAGGAAGGGGTCGCCGGCGCGGTCGCCGTCGATGGTCACCGCGCCCTGCTCGATCAGCCGGCGGGCTTCGCCGTTGCTGGCGGCGAGGCCGGCGGCGGCGAGGAGCTTCAGGAGCGGCTGGCCGGCCGGGGCGGCGGCCTCGGGGACGTCGTCGGGGACGCCGCCGGCGGCGAAGACGCGCTCGAACTCCTCCTCGGCGGCGCGGGCGGCGGGCTCGCCGCGGTGGTCGGCGACGAGCCGGCGGGCCAGCTCCTGCTTGACCGCCTTGGGGTGGAGCTCCCCGGCCTCGACCTTGCGGCGGCGCGCGGCGATCTCGTCCTCGGGCATGCCGGTCAGGAGCAGCAGCCAGTCCCACATCAGGGCGTCGGGGATCGACATCGTCTTGCCGTAGATCTCCTGCGGCGGGATCCTCGAAGGCGATCGCGTTGCCCAGGCTCTTCGACATCTTCTCGACGCCGTCGGTGCCGACCAGGAGCGGCACGGTCAGGACCACCTGGGGCTCGAGGCCTTCTTCTTTCATCAGGTCGCGGCCGACCAGGAGGTTGAAGAGCTGGTCGGTGCCGCCCAGCTCGACGTCGGCCTCGAGGGCGATCGAGTCGTAGCCCTGGCAGAGCGGGTAGAGCAGCTCGTGGAGGTGGATCGGCTCGCCGGCCTTGAAGCGGTTCTTGAAGTCGTCGCGCTCCATCATGCGCGCGAGGGTGTAGCGGCCGGCGAGGCGGATCATGCCGTCGGAGCCGAGGGCGCCGAGCCAGCGGTCGTTGTCGTCGACGACGGTGGCTTCGGGGTCGAGGATGCGGAAGACCTGCCGGCGGTAGGTGGCGGCGTTGGTGGCGACTTCTTCTCTCGTGAGCTGGGGGCGGGTGGTCTTTTTGCCGGTGGGGTCGCCGATCATGGCGGTGAAGCCGCCGATCAGGAAGACGACTCGGTGGCCGAGGTCCTGGAAGTGGCGCATCTTTCGGAGGAGGACGCCGTGGCCGAGGTGGAGGTCGGGGGAGGAGGCGTCGAAGCCGGCTTTGATGGTGAGGGGTTTGCCGGTTTCGCGGGAGCGGACGAGCTTCGCGGCTAGTTGCTGCTCGTCGACCAGGTCGATGGCGCCTCGCTGGAGGAGGGCTAGTTGGTCGGGGACGGGGGGGAAGGAGGGCTTGGGGGGCATGGGGCGGGGAGTCTAGCAAGGCGCCGACCGGCGCCCCACCCCCGGGCCGGGGTGAGGAGCGCCGCCCCCGGGGGACGTGGTGTACTGGTCGAGCCGCCACCGCCCCCGGGCCGGGGTGAGGAGCGCCGCCCCCGGGGGACGTGGTGCGCTTCGAGCGGGCGGGTGTCGGACGGCGCACCACTCGTCAGCCGCCGCGCGGGTCCGCCTCGCCTTCTGACTCGGCCGTTGGGCGCGGCGGCTGGCGCCCCCGGGGGCGGCGCTCCTCACCCCGGCCCTGCCCGCCCGGCCGTCGGAGGGAGAGGGCGGAGGAGATAGACCCTCGGGTTGGGAGAACTCAGCGCCAGTCGGGGGGGGTGGGGGAGTCGGCGGCTTCGGGGAGGAGGTGGACTCGGGCGATCAGGCGGGCGTCGCCGGTCAGTTCCCAGTTGGAGGGGTCGGTGCCTTCGATGCCGAGGGGGAAGCCGCCTTTGGTCTGGACGGTCAGGGGGAGGGTGGCGAGGTTGGCTTGGAGGGCGGCGGCGGCGGCGGCGAGGATTCCGGTGCCGCAGGCCAGGGTTTCGGCTTCGACGCCGCGTTCGTAGGTGCGGATCTCTAGGTGGTGGGGGGTGGGGAGGCGGATGAAGTCGACGTTGGCGCCCTCGGGGGCGAGGGCGAGGTGGCGGCGGAGGGCGCGGCCGAGGCGGTCGACGGGGGCGTCGGGGAGGTCGGGGCGGAGGAGGACCAGGTGGGGGACGCCGACGGTCACGTGCCAGGCTTCGTGGAGTGCGCCGTCGGCTTCGAGGCGGAGGGGTTCGGGGGGGGCGGAGGGGGGCGGGGCGGCGATGGCGACTCGGGAGGCGTCTAGGCGGCGGGCGGGGAGGGGGCCGGCGCCGGTCTCGACGGTCACTCGGTCGGTTGCCCAGCCGAGGTCGAAGGCCAGGCGGGCGGCGCAGCGGGTGCCGTTGAGGCAGAGGTCGGCGGGGCCGCCGTCGGCATTGCGGTAGCTCATCGCGACGCGGCCGGCGCCGGTCCGGCGCAGGGTGAAGAGGCCGTCGGCGCCGAGCGAGATGCCGCGGCGGCACCAGGCGCGGACCTGGGCGGCGGTGGGCTCCTCGGCCGGCTCGGCGAGGGCCAGGAAGTCGTTGCCCGCGCCCGAGACCTTGTAGAGCGCGACGGCGGTGGTCGGGGGGTTGCCGCTCACCGGAGCAGGGTCTCGGCGACGGTGCTCGGCTCGCTCTCGTTGCCCAGCTCGTCGACGGCGGTCACCCGGTAGGCGTAGGGCTCGCCGGGCGTGACGTCGGGGTCGGCGTACTCGACCTCGGCGGCGGGCTCGGCGGTCAGCCGCTGCCACTCGCCGTCGCCGCGGCGTCGGTAGACGTGGTAGCCGGCGAGGTCGGGGGCGCGGCTCTCGTCCCACACCAGACGCACCGCGCCGGCGTCGGCGAGCGCGACCACCGAGGCCGGCACGGGCGGCGGGAAGACGTCGCGGTAGTCGACCTCGCGGGTGGCGGCGACCGCGCTCTCGACGAGCGGCGAGCGCTGGCCGACCGCGGTGACCGCATAGAGGTAGCGCTGGCCGTAGCGGGCGCCGGCGTCGACGAAGGAGCGCTCCGCCGGCCCGACGAGCTGGAGCGGCTCGCCGAAGTCGCGCTCGGTCGAGAGCCGGCGGTAGACGTCGAAGCCGGCGATCCCGGGGTCTTCCTCCGCCTGCCAGCCGATCTCGATGCCGTCGGCGCGCGCCGCGGCGGTCAGCTCCCTCGGCGCCGGCGGCGGGACCTGCGGCACGATCGCGGCGCGGTTGGAGTACGCCGAGGCGAAGTCGCCCTCGGCGACGGTGCGCACGGCGAAGTAGCGCGCCTCCGGCGGGTCGGGGGAGGCAGCTCCTGCGGCAGGGTCACGACCAGCCGGTCGCCGCGCACCGCGCCGGCGAGGTCGCCGGCGCGCAGGGTGAGGACGATCTTCGCCGCGGCGATGAACTCGCGGGCGTCGATCGGCGGGCTGAGCCAGCCGGGCGCCGCGACGGTCTCGCCTGCGGGGGCCGCCTCGGCCGGCGCCGGCGGCGTGAGCGGCGCCGCGAGCGCCGGCTTCACCAGCTCGTAGACCTCGATCCGCTCCAGCTCGCCGAGTGGCAGGCCGGCGGCGGTGGTCTGCGGGTAGGCGAAGCGCAGGATCAGCTCGGGGCCGCGCTGCTGGACGGTCAGATCCTCGGCCGCCCGCGGGATCGGCAGCAGCGGCGGCAGCGGGTCGCCTTTCTTGCCGCAGCCAGCGAGCAAGATCGCCAGGGCGAGCGCCAGGGCAGTCGACCGGCCCGAGCCGGTGGCGGCGGACGAACTAGAGGACATAGCGGGAGAGGTCCTGGTCCTTGACGATGTCGGCGAGCGCGCGGCGGACGTAGGCGCCGTCGACGGTCGAGCTCGACGCCGGCCATGTCGGGCGCCTCGAAGGAGACCTCCTCGAGCAGCCGCTCCATCAGCGTCGCGAGTCGGCGGGCGCCGATGTTCTCGGTCGTGGAGTTGACCTCGACCGCGAGGCGCGCCAGCTCGGCGACCGCGTCGTCGGTGAACTCGAGCGTGACCCCCTCGGTCGAGAGCAGCGCCGCGTACTGCTTGGTCAGCGCGTTCTCGGGCTCGGTCAGGATGCGCACGAAGTCCTGCCTCGGTCAGCGGGTCGAGCTCGACCCGGATCGGGAAGCGGCCCTGCAGCTCGGGGATCAGGTCCGAGGGCTTGGTGACGTGGAAGGCGCCGGCGGCGATGAACAGGATGTGGTCGGTCTTGACCATGCCGTACTTGGTCGACACCGTCGTCCCCTCGACGATCGGCAGCAGGTCGCGCTGCACGCCCTCGCGCGAGACGTCGGGCCCGCGCCCGCCCTCGCGGCCGGCGATCTTGTCGATCTCGTCGAGGAAGATCGATGCCGCCCTGCTCGACCCGCTGCCGCGCCTCGCGCGCCACCTGGGCGCGGTCGATCAGCTTCTCGGCCTCCTGCTGCGGCAGGATCTCGCGCGCCTCGGCGACCGTGACCTGCTGCTTGCGCCGGCGGGCGCCGAAGAGGCCCGGCAGCATGTCCTTGAGGTTGACGCCGACCTCCTCGACCCCCTGCGGCGTGAACATCTCGAAGCTCGGGTAGCTCGACTCCTCGACCTCGATCTCGACCTGGCGCTCGTCGAGGGCGCCGGAGCGCAGCTTGTCGCGGAACTTCTCGCGCGTCCGGCGTCGTCGAGCTCGTCGCCTGGGCCTGTCGGCGCTCGCCCTCGGCGTCGTCGTCCTCGAGCGCGCCGAGGCCGCTAGCCGGCCGTAGGCGCCGGGCCGATCGAGTCGGCCGCGGGACCAGGAGGTCGAGCAGGCGCTCCTCGGCGCGCGCCGTCGCCGGCCTCGCGCACCGCGTCGCGCTTCTCCTCGCGCACCATGGCCGACCGCGATCTCGACCAGGTCGCGCACCATCGACTCGACGTCGCGGCCGACGTAGCCGACCTCGGTGAACTTGCTCGCCTCGACCTTGAGGAACGGCGCCTGCGCCAGCCGGGCGAGCCGGCGCGCGATCTCGGTCTTGCCGACGCCGGTCGGGCCGATCATCAGGATGTTCTTGGGCAGCGATCTCCTCGCCGACGCTCGGCCGGGAGCTGCTGGCGGCGCCAGCGGTTGCGCAGCGCGATCGCCACCGCCCGCTTGGCCTGCCGCTGGCCGACCACGTACTTGTCGAGCTCGGCGACGATCTGCCGCGGCGTCATGTTCTCCAGCACCGGCTGGAGGCCGGCCTCGCTCGGCGATCTCGAGCGCCATCGCGGGTCGAGCTCCTCGATGGTCAGCCGGTCGTTGGTGAAGACGCAGATCTCGGCGGCGATCGTCATCGCCTCCTCGACGATCTCGGCGCGCCGGCAGCTCGGTGTGGCGCAGCAGGGCGCGCGCCGCGGCGAGCGGCGAAGTTGGCCGCCGGAGCCGATCGCGAGGACGCCGTCCTCGTCGTCGGGCTGCATCAGGTCGCCGGCGCCGTCAGACAAGAAGCTCTTCTCGCGGTCGGTGACGATGATCAGCGCCTGGAGCTGGCGCAGGGCGCGGTCGGTGCGCCAGTCCTTGGCCAGCTCGACCACCGCGCGCTCGAGGTTGCCGCCGAACTCCTCGAGCTTGGCCTCGAGCCGGGCGAAGAGAGCGAGGGCGTCGGCGCCGCCGCCGGCGAAGCCGACCAGCACGCGCCCGGTCGGCGATCCGCCGCACCTTGGCGGCGCCCGTCTTGATCACCGTGTTGTTGAGCGTCACCTGGCCGTCGCTGGCCATGCACACGTCGCCGCCGCGGCGCACGAGGAGGACGGTGGTGGCACGGACTGGCGCTCATGCAGGCGGGCATTCGTAACGCCGCCGCGCGCGCGGGTGGGCGTCGCGGTAGACCGCGAGCAGGCGCTCGATCTCGAGGTGGGTGTACTTCTGGGTGGTGGCGAGCGAGCTGTGGCCGAGCAGCTCCTGGATCGCCCGCAGGTCGGCGCCGTTCTCGAGCAGGTGGGTGGCGAAGGTGTGGCGCAGGGTGTGCGGGTGGACGCCGGCGGCGACCGCGGCGCCGGCCACCGCAGCGGTCGAGGATGCGCCGCACCGAGCGGTCGGTGAGCCGGCCGCCGCGGTGGTTGAGGAACACCGGCTCGCCGGCGCCGGCCCTGCTGACGGCCCCGTTGCCGGCCGCGCCGACCGCCTCGGCGCGCACGCCCTCCCACTCGCCGAGCCAGCCGCGCAGCGCCTCGCGCGGCCGGCCGCCCGAACGGCACCATGCGCTCCTTGCCCCCCTTGCCGAGCACGCGCAGCACGCGCGCCGAGAGGTCGAGGTCGTGCCAGTCGAGGCCGACCAGCTCGCTCGACGCGCAGGCCGGTGGCGTAGAGCAGCTCGAGGATCGCCCGGTCGCGCGCGCGCCGAGCGCGCTCGTCGCCCGCCGGGCGCCTCGAGCAGGGCCTCGATCTCGCCCGGCCGGAGGTGGCGCGGCAGGTGCGCTCGGGTCTTCGGCGTCCGCACCGCCGGCCGCCGGATTGGCCGCGACCACGCCCTCGCGGCAGGCGAAGCGGAAGCAGGCTGCGCACCGCCGAGAGCGCCCGCCCTGCGCTCGTCGCGCCGAGCCCGTCGCGCGTGGAGCGCGGCGAGGAACGACGCGCACCGCCAGCGCGTCGACCTCGCCCGGGCGCACCGTCTCCGGCCGGCTTGGCCGAGGAAGTCGCGCGCCAGGAAGGCGAGGAAGCGCACGAGGTCGCCGCGCGTAGGCGCGCAGCGTGTGCGGCGAGAGCGTCGCGCTCGTCGGCGAGGTGCTCGAGGAAGCGCTGGATCAGGCGCCGCATGGGAGCTCACGAGCCCGCCGCGACCGCCGCCGCCATCTCCAACCGCGCCGCATCCGGCCGCCAGCCCGTGAGCGTCCGCCCACGCCGATCAGCGCCCGGTCGGGCGCGCTCGGCGAAGGCGGCGCGGCGGTCGCCCTTGCGGGAGCCGGCCTCGAGCGGCTCGAACAGGCCGTAGTTGACGTTGGCCGGCTGGAAGTGGCTGCGGGTCGGACTCGGTCAGGTGGCGGGCCAGCGCGCCGAGCGCGGTGGTCGGCGGGAACGGCTCGGGCGTCGCGCCGCGCGCGCTCGAGCGACAGGTAGAGCGCCGATCGCGAGGCCGGTCGCCGCCGACTCGAGATAGCCCTCGACGCCGGTGATCTGCCCGGCGAGGCGCACGCGCGGCGCGGCGCTGCACGCCGGTAGTAGCGGTCGAGGTGGCGCGGGCGCGTTGATGAAGGTGTTGCGGTGGATCTGGCCGAAGCGCACGAACTCGCGCCTGCTCGAGGCCGGGGATCATCCGCAGCACGCGCTGCTGATCGCCCCACTTCATGCGCGACTGGAAGCCGACCAGGTTGTAGCTGGCTCTTCGCCAGGTTCTCCTGCCGCAGCTGGACCACCGCCCAGGGCCGCCGGCCGTCGGGCGCGGTCAGCCCGACCGGCTTCATCGGTCCGTAGCGCAGGGTGTCGACGCCGCGCCGCGCCAGCTCCTCGATCGGCAGGCAGCCCTCGAAGAAGAGCGCCTTCTCGAAGTCGTGGAGCGGCAGCACCTCGGCCTGCGAGCACCGCCTGCGTGGAAGGCGAGGTACTGCTCGCGTGTCGATCGGCGCGTTGAGGTAGTCGTCGCCCCCCCCTTGCCGTAGCGCGACTGCCAGAACAGCTTGCGACGAGGTCGAGGCTCTCGCCTCGACGATCGGCGCGATGGCGTCGTAGAAGTAGAGGTGCTCGCCGCCGAGGAGCGCGCCGAGCGCCGCCGACGAGCGCCGCCGAGGTCAGCGGCCCGGTGGCGATCACCGACGTCGCCCTCGGGGATCGCGTCGACCTCCTCGCGCCGCAGCTCGATCCGCGGGTGCGTCGCGAGCCGCCGCGCTGATCGCGCTCGGCGAAGCGGTCGCGGTCGACCGCCAGCGCGCTCGCCGGCCGGCACCGCGGCCGCGCGCGCCGAGCCGATGACCAGCGAGCCGAAGGCCTCCATCTCGCGCTTGAGCAGCCCGGCGGCGTGGAGCGGGTCGTCGCTGCGCAGCGAGTTGCTGCACACCAGCTCGGCGAAGCGGCCGGTCTTGTGGGCCGGCGTCGGCCGCACCGGCCGCATCTCGTGGAGCACGACCGGCACGCCGCGCTCGGCGAGCTGCAAGGCGCACTCCGAGCCCGGCGAGACCGCCGCCGACGACGTGGACCGGACGCTCCATGGCGCCCGGCAGTATACGGCCCGGTCCGCGCCGCCGCCCGCGGCCTCCGGCTTGACTCCCTTCCGGGGCGGCCGGTAGTGTGACGCCCCCGCGCCGCCCGGCCGTGCCCGAGCCGGCCTCCGAAAACCTCAAGCCGTCAGCAGCGAACCCACCACCGATGCCGTCCCCCAGCGTCAAGAGCCTCGTCGTCGTCGAGTCCCCCGCCAAGGCGACCACCATCAGCCGCTTCCTCGGCCGCGACTACCAGGTCGAGGCGAGCTACGGCCACGTCCGCGACCTGCCGCAGAACGCCAAGGAGATCCCGCCCAAGGTGCGCAAGGAGCCGTGGGCGCGGCTCGGGGTCAACGTCGAGGGGGGCTTCGAGCCGGTCTACGTGGTGCCGGCGGACAAGAAGAAGCACGTCCAGCGGCTGAAGGCCGCGCTCGAGGGCGCCGGCCGGCTGCTGCTCGCGACCGACGAGGACCGCGAGGGCGAGAGCATCTCCTGGCACGTCCTCGAGCTGCTCAAGCCGGGGCGCTCGGTCGAGGTCCAGCGGATCGTCTTCCACGAGGTCACCCCCGAGGCGATCCGCGAAGCGCTGGCGTCGCCGCGCGGCGTCGACCAGAACCTGGTGCGCGCGCAGGAGGCGCGGCGGGTGCTCGACCGACTGTACGGCTACTCGCTGTCGCCGTTGCTCTGGAAACGGGTGGCGCCCGGGCTCTCGGCCGGGCGGGTGCAGAGCGTCGCGGTCCGCCTCTTGGTCGAGCGCGAGCGCGAGCGGATGGCGTTCCGCGGGGCGTCGTACTGGGACCTCGCGGCCACCCTGAAGGCGGACGGTGCCAGCTTCGAAGCCCGGCTGGTCCGCGCCGGCGGCCGCCGGCTCGCCGACGGCAAGAGCTTCGATCCCGCGACCGGCGCGCTCACCGACCGCGAGCGGCTGCATCTCCGAGCCGAGCGCGCCCGCGCCCTGGCCGCGGCGGCGGTCGCGGCGCGCCCGTGGACGGTCGCCGCGCTCGAGACCAAGCCCGGCCAGCAGCACCCGGCGCCGCCGTTCATCACCTCGACGCTCCAGCAGGAGGCCAACCGCAAGCTCGGCTTCTCGGCGCGGCGCACCATGCGCACCGCCCAGCAGCTCTACGAGGGGATCGACCTCGGCGGCGAGCGGACGGGTCTCATCACCTACATGCGCACCGACAGCACGACCCTCGCCGGCCGCGCGGTCGCCCAGGCGCGCGCGCTGATCGAGGAGCGCTACGGCCGCGACTTCCTCCCCGCGCAGCCGGTCGCCTACAAGACCAAGGCCAAGAACGCCCAGGAGGCGCACGAGGCGATCCGCCCCACCGACCTCGCGCGCCGGCCGCAGGACGTCCGCCGCTTCCTCGACGACGACCAGGCCCGGCTCTACGAGCTGATCTGGCAGCGGACGATCGCCTGCCAGATGGTCCCGGCGCGCTTCGAGCGCACCGCGGTCGAGGTCACGGTCGAAGCCGGCGGCGAGGAGCTGGCGTTCGCGGCCAGCGGCCGCCGCATCGTCCACCCCGGCTTCCTGCGCGCCTACGTCGAGGGCTCGGACGACCCCGAGGCCGAGCTGGGCGACCGCGAGACCCTGCTGCCGGCGCTCGCGCGGGGACAGCGGCTCGAGCCGTCGGCGGTCGAGGCGGTCGAGCACGCCACCCAGCCGCCCTACCGCTACACCGAGGCAAGCCTGGTCAAGAAGCTCGAGGAGGAGGGGATCGGCCGGCCCTCGACCTACGCCTCGATCCTCTCGACCATCCAGGAGCGCGGCTACGTCTTCCAGCGTGCCAAGGAGCTGGTGCCGACCTTCACCGCCTTCTGCGTCACCCAGCTCCTCGAGGAGCAGTTCGGCGACCTGGTCGACACCGGCTTCACCGCCCACATGGAGGACGACCTCGACGAGATCGCCGCCGGCAAGCTCGATTGGGACCGCCTGGTCGCCGCCTTCTTCCTCGGCGCGGACGGCAGTCCGGGGCTCCAGCAGCGGGTCGAGGAAGGCGCGGTCAGCTACCCGGCGGTCGAGATCGGCCAGGACCCCGAGACCGGCGAGCCGCTGGTGGTCAAGGTCGGCCGCTACGGCCCCTACCTGCGCCGCGGCGGCGGCAACGGCGCCCGCGGCGAGGGCGCCCGCGGCGAGGGGATCGTCAGCCTGCCCGAGGACCTGCCGCCGGCCGACCTCACCATCGAGCGCGCGCTCGAGATGCTGCGCGCCAAGGGGGAGGAGCCCGAGCCGGTGGCCGCGGACCCCGCGACCGGCCGGCCGGTCTACCTGCGCCACGGCCGCTTCGGCTTCTACCTCGAGCGCGAGCCGAGCGCCGAGGAGAAGGTGGCGGAGGCCAAGCCGCACCGCGTCTCGCTGCCGCGCGGGCTCGAGCCCGGCGACGTCGACGCCGAGACCGCGCGCGCGCTGATCTCGCTGCCGCGCACGATCGGCCGCCACCCCGGGGACGGTGAGCCGGTGTCCGCCGCGATCGGCCGCTTCGGCCCCTACGTCAAGCACGGCAGCGAGTTCCGTAGCGTCAAGGACTGGCGGCAGGCGGTCTCGATCGGGCTCGACGAGGCGCTGGCTCTCCTCGCCCAGCCCAAGCCCGGCCGCGGCGGCGCCCGGCGCGGCGCGGCCAAGACCGTGCTCAAGGCGCTCGGCGCGGTCCCCGGCGCGGCCGGCCCGGTCCAGGTCCTCGACGGCCGCTACGGCCCCTACGTCTCCGACGGCGAGACCAACGCCACCCTGCCCAAGGGGAGCGACCCCCAGGCGGTCACCCCCGAGGAGGCCGCCGCGCTGCTCGACGCCCGCCGCGGCCAGCCGAAGACGAAAGGCCGCGCGCGGCGGCGGAAGTAGCGGGCCGCTCCTCCGCGCCGGTTCCTCCTTGCCGGCTCGGGCGAGCCGGTCCGGCGCGGAGCGCGATTCCCTGATCACGATATTTCTATCGGTACTCGGATAGCCATCTCTGGATTTCGACGCCTTGAGGGGCTAGAAGTATCCGGGTCAGGTGCTTGCAAGTTCTTGACGGCCCAGAGGCTTATAGTTGCGCCGATCGGGAAGCGCGATTACATTGCCGGCCCATGGCCCGATTCGATCGCCTCGGTCCGACCCTGGTCACGTTGCGCGAGCGGGCGGGGTTGAGCCAGAAGGAGCTGGCCGCGCGCGCCGGGATCACCCCCGCGATGCTCAGCGGCTACGAGACCGGCGCGACCGAGCCGTCGCTCCAAACCCTGGGTGGCATCCTCGACGCCCTCGACCTCTATCTGGGCACCCTCGACGACGCCCTCGACCTGCTCAACGAGCGGCCTACCCGCCGCCACGCGACCCGCGACCCTCGCGGCGAGGCGATCGAGGGGGTCGACCTGCCGAGGTTCCTCGGCACCGACGGCGAGCCTCTACCGCCGCGCGTCTCGCGCGCCTTCATCGAGATGATCCGCGGCTTCCGCCAGGTCGCGCGGGTGCTCTACCGCTCGGACGGCGGCGCGGGAGCCGGGCCGGCCGAGGAGCCGCCTCCCGTGGACGAGTCGTAGGGTTCCTTCCGCGAAGCCCAGCCGATCAGAGGCCGTGACTCTGCGTCACCCGGCGCGCCGGGTCCACGCCGGCCCCGGCCAGCGCCGCACCCAGCCCGCCAGCTCGAGCTCGAGCAGCCCGCCCAGCGTCTGGTCGACGGTGGTACCGGCGGCGGCGGCGATCGCTTCGGCGGGCCGCGGATCGCCGGGGGCGAGGGCGGCGAGCAACCGGCTCTGGAGCGCCGGGAGGGGCGGGCCGTCCGAGCCCGAGGGCGGCGGCCCCCCGGGGATCGAGCCGGCCGGCGCCGCGGCCGCCGATCCGCCCGCCTCGCTGTCTGCCGCCACCGGCAAGCCCAGCGTCTCGAGCACGTCCCGCGGATGCCGCGCCGGCACCGCGCCGGCCGCGATCAGGGTGTTCGGACCCAGGGCGCGCTCGTCGAAGATGCGGCCGGGGACCGCGAGCACGTCGCGGCCGAGGTCGAGGGCGTGGCGGGCGGTGATCAGCGAGCCCGAGCGGACCGCCGCTTCGACCACCAGGGTGCCGAGCGCGAGCGCGGCGATGATCCGGTTGCGCACCGGGAAGTTCCACGCCCGCGGCCCGGCGCCGCAGGGTAGCTCGCTGACCAGCGCACCGCGCTCGGCGGCGGCTTCGCCGAGACGGCGATGGCCGCGCGGGTAGTCGACGTCGACGCCGCAGCCGAGCACCGCCACGGTCGCCCCGCCCGCCGCCAGCGCGCCCCGGTGCGCCGCCGCGTCGATGCCGTGCGCGAAGCCCGAGACCACCGTCACCCCGGCCGCGGCGGCGCCGCGGGCGAAGAGCTCGGCCGCCTCCAGACCGTAGGGGCTGGGGCGGCGCGAGCCGACGATCGCCAGCGACGGCCCGTCGGGGAGCGCGCCGCGCACGTAGAGCACCGCCGGCGGCAGCTCGAGGTGGCGGAGGAGCGGCGGGTAGGCGGCGTCCAGGCAGGTGACGATGCGCGCGCCGGCCCGCTCGGCGCGCCCGCGCTCGCGCTCCGCGGCGCCGGCGGCGTCGCGGGCGGCGGCGAGCGCACGCGCCATCGCCGCGGCGGGCACGCCGAGATCGGCGCCCAGGCGCCCGGGGTCGGCCGGCCGGCTCCGGCGCCAGCGGTCGAGGCTCCTGGCCAGCCGGCAGACGGCGGCGCGGCCGAGGTCGAGGTCGGCGTTGATGGCGATCAGCAGGTCTCGGCGGCTCGCGGGCATGGGTGCGGTCTCCTCTCTCTGGTAGGAGAGACGGATTCCGGGCCGCCGATCTACCGCCGGACCGCGAACCGATCCGACAGACGCGGGTATATACTGACGACCGCCCCGGCGCTCGGTCCGAGCCTTCGCGACCCTGGGGTCACCGGTTCCGGCCGCGCCCGGCCTTCTCACTCGAGGGCATGATGCGTATTCGACCGGCGATCCTCGGCTTCCTCTCCGCAGCACTGCTCCTCCCCGCCGTCGCCTGCGGCGGCGGCGGCAACGCCGGCCACGTCGCCACCCACAGCGCCGAGGCGCAGATCCAGTTCGGCGTCGACATGGCCAAACGCGGCCTCTGGAACGAGGCGCTGTTCCGCTTCGAGCAGGCCGAGAACATCGACCCGCAGAACTACCGGGTGTGGAACAACCTGGCGGTCGCCTACGAGGCCACCGGGCAGTTCGATCAGGCGCTCGACGCCTACCAGCAGGCGCTGCGGATGCAGCCGGACAACCGCGAGCTGCGGCGCAACTACTCGCGCTTCGTCGAGTTCTACCAGAGCTTCAAGCCCGACGAGCCGGTCGACGACGGCCCGGTCGTGGACGGGGCGGCGGTCGATCCGGTCGACGCCGCCGAAGCGGCGCCGGCCGCCGAGCCGGGCGCCGCCGCCGGGGACGGCTGATCGCCGGAAGCGATCCGGGGGGGCACGGCGGTCCCGCCGGCCGGGCGAACCGATCGGGCTCCCGCGGTGACTCACAGTCGAGGTGCCGGCGGCGTTCACCGCCGGAGGACGGGACGATTCTCGAAGGGGCAGCGGAGGTACTCTCGATGCGTGACTCTCGAATCTTCCGGGCCGGGATCGCCCTGGCCCTGGCGACCCTGACGGCGGCGCCTCTGTGGGCGGCCGGCGTCGAGGTCCGCCTCTGGCTCCCGCAGAAGGCTCGCCTCGACCTCCAGGGGCGGCGGACCATGACCATCGCCCCGTTCCTGGTCGTGACCCAGGAGGGGCAGGAGCGGATGCGCAGCCGCAACATCGACATCCAGGCCGAGTTCGAGCGCTACCTGACCAAGACCCTGCGCCGGCAGACCGCGCTCAAGCTGGTCGAGGCGCCGCCGATCGACTACCCGACCTTCGACCTCGACCAGCTCGCCCGCGAGCGCGACTTCTGGCGCGCGATCGGCGAGCGGACGCAGGCCGACCTGGTGCTCGCCGGCGGCCTCGACTTCGACATCCAGGACCGCACCGGCTACCGCACCGAGGAGTACATCTCGCCGTTCAACGGCCGCCAGTACTACCGCCAGGTGCTGGTCGAGCAGACCGGCTTCGAGTACGACATCCTGATGCAGGTCTACGACGGCCGGACCGGGGAGCTGCTCTACAGCGACAACTTCAAGGACTTCCAGAGCTTCGACGGCGAGGAGGTCGATCCGCTGGCAGGGGATGTTCGAGAACCTCTACTCCCTCGAGGACCGCATCGTGGGCGTCTTCACCCAGAAAGAGGTGGAGGCGACCAGGGTGCTCTTCAACGGCTAGCCGCCAGGAGGCCCCCAGTGACCGTGACGAGACCGCCGCGCGCGGCGGCCGCCGCCTTCGCCCTCGCCTCGCTCTTGGCCGCTTCGCCGGCCTTCGCCCAGTTCACGCCCCAGCCGCAGTACAACGGCGTCGGGTTCGGCAAGAACAAGATCCAGTACCGCGACTTCGACTGGGAGATCTACCACTCGACCCACTTCGACGTCTACTACTACAAGGCCGAGGAGCACCTGCTCGAAAAGGTGGTGTCGTTCGCCGAGAGCGCCTACGACCGCCTCTCGCGCGACTTCGACTTCCAGATCCAGGAGCCGACGCCGCTCATCTTCTACGACGTCGCACTCGGCGTTCGAGCAGAACAACATCATCCTCAACTTCATCCCCGAGGGGGTGGGCGCGTTCGCCACCCCGGTGCGCTTCCGGATGGTGCTGCCGATCGACATGCCGGACCAGGAGCTGATGAACCTGATCGAGCACGAGCTGACCCACATCTTCCAGTACCACATCCTGTTCCGCGGCAGCCTGGGCAAGGGCCTGACCGCCAACCCGCCGACCTGGTTGATGGAGGGCATGGCGAGCTACATGGCCAAGGACGAGATCGTCGCGCGACCAGATGTTCCTGCGCGACGCCGTGGTCAACGACGTCATCCCGCCGATCACCCAGTGGTACGGCGGAGGCTTCTTCGCCTACCGCTTCGGCCACGCGGTGTTCGACTTCATGGAGGAGACGCTGCGGCCGCGACGGCTTCCTCGACTTCCTCTACGAGTTCCGCAACACCATCGGCTCGCGACGTCGACCGGGCGATCGAGCGCGCGTTCGGCATCGACGCCGAGGAGTTCGACACCGAGTTCCGCCGCTGGCTGCGGCGCAAGTACCTGCCGGCGCTGGTCGAGACCGGCGAGCCGCGCGACTTCGGCCGGCCGTTCCGCGTCGATCGCGGCATCCCGAGCCAGGAGCTGTCGCCCGCGGCCTCGCCGTCCGGCGACCTGGTGGCGGCGTTCTCGAGCGAGCGCGGCGAGGTCGACATCGTCGCTCTTCGACGCCAAGAACCGGCGCCACCTGCGCAACCTGACGCGCGGCTTCGGCGACGACTACCAGTACCTGGTCTCCCAGGAGCTGACCCTCGGCCGCGGCCTCGGCAACGACCTCGACTTCTCGCCCGACGGCAACACCCTGGCGGTGTTCGCCAAGCGCGAGAAGGACCGGAGCGCTGCTCCTGATCGACGTGCTCACCGGCGAGGTCCGCCGGCGCTACGACCTCCCGGACGTCGAGCAGCACGCGGCGCCGGCGTTCTCGCCCGACGGGCGCACGCTCGCCTTCTCAGGCCACCGCCGGCGGCCAGTTCGACATCTATCTGCTCGACCTCGAGAGCGGGCGCGCTGACCAACTTCACCAACGACCCGGTGTTCGACGGCTCGCCGGTCTTCTCGCCCGACGGCAGCTACATGGTGGTGGTCTCGGTGATCGAGGAGGGCGGCAAGCTCTTCCGCATCGACCTCGACCAGCCGGCACCGGCGCTTCCAGCTCACCCCGGCGAGTCGAACGAGAACGACCCGGTCTTCTCGCCCGACGGCCAGCGCATCTACTTCACCTCCGACCGCGACGAGCGGATCGAGAACATCTAGGGCCTCGACCTCGAGACCGGGCGAGCTCAACCAGTACACCAACGTGGTCACCGGCTGCTTCATGCCGACCGTGCTCGCGCAGCCCGACGGCGAGGAGCACCTGGTCTACAACGGCTTCTGGAAGGGGCGCTTCGACCTCTACCTGACCGAGGTGCCCGAGCCGGTGTCCGAGCCCGAGCACGGTCCAGATCGGCGCGCTGCCCTCGGGCGCGGCGGACCTGCCGCGCTTCGAGCCCGACATCCTGGTCGCCGATCGACGACGCCAACAAGGAGAACTACGGCGGCTTCAAGTTCTTCCTCGAGGACGCCCAGAGCTTCATCGGCGTCGACGACGACCAGACCTTCCTCGGGCGCATCGTGCTCTCGCTTCTCGGACTACCTCGGCGACCGGCGGATCGCTCGCGGACCTCACGCTCGGTCGACAGCTTCTCGAACTTCCACGATCACTCTATGTCGACCTCACCGACCGCCTGCAGTGGCAGGCCCAGCTGTTCGACGACCGCGACTACTACCTCCTGCCCAGACGAGTTCGGCGAGGTCCAGCAGCGATCGCCGCCGGCGTCAAGGTCACCGGCGCTCATCGGCTCGATCGATCTACCCGTTCAGCTTCTACCACCGCGCCGAGCTCGGCGTCGGCTACAGCTATCCGCGAGTTCGACCTCTTCAGCGGCCAGTTCGATCCGGAGACCGGGCAGCCGCTGTTCGACGAGATCGACGACGACTTCCCGTTCGTCTACAGGCGCGCTCTGGTCGGCGACTCGACGGTGTTCGCGCAGCGGCGGGCCGATCAGCGGCCGCCGCTGGCGTCTCGACGCCCAGTACGCGCCCGACCTCGAGGAGAGCGGCACCCGCAACGCGAGCCGTCGACCTCGACCTGCGGCAGTACATCCCGGTGACCCGGCGCAGCAACTTCGCCATTCGGCTGTTCGCCGGCGGCGTCGAGGGCAACGCCCCGACCCCGATCTACTTCGGCGGCCTCGACACCATCCGCGGCTTCGACTTCCGCGAGCTGGTCGGCGACCGCGGCGTTCTTCGCCAACCTCGAGTACCGGTTCCCGCTGATCGACGTCCTGCCGACCCCGATCCTCGGCTTTCCAGGGCATCCGCGGCATCATCTTCTTCGACGTCGGCGGCGCCTGGTTCAGCGAGTTCCAGGACTTCGACTTCTACGACGAGGACACGAGCCGGCTCCAGGACGGCCGCGCCTCCTACGGCTTCGGCTTCTCGGTGCGCTTCCTCGGCCTGCCGACTGAACTGGGACTTCGCCCAGCAGACGAACTTCGAGGGCGCCGACGACGGCTTCGCGACGTCGTTCTGGATCGGCACGCGGTTCTGACGCGGGTGACGCTCTCGTCTCGGGCGCTCCTGCCGGCGAAACGGTCCGGCGGAGCGCCTTCCGCTACAATCCGCTCTCATATGCGCATCCAGGTCTTGGGTGCTACGGTGGCGAGAGCCCCGACTGCCGCATGACCTGCCTGCTGCATCAACGGCGCGATCGCGCTCGATGCGGGGTCGCTGTCGCAGGCCCTCCCGATCGAGCGAGCAGGTGGCGATGCACTCGATCGTGCTCACCCACTCGCACATGGACCACACGACGTCGCTGCCGTTCTTCACCGAGAACGTCTTCGGCAAGATCGACCGCGCGATCGACATCTACACCTCGGCCGCCACCGTCTACGCGATGCGCAAGCACCTCTTCAACAACGACACCTGGCCGGACTTCACCCGCCTGCCCAACCACCTGCTGCCGGCGGTGCGCTTCCACGAGCTCGACGACGAGGTGCCGGTGACGCTCGACGGCGTCACCTTCACGCCGATCGCGGTCAACCACCTCGTGCCGACCTTCGGCTTCCTGATCGAGCACGGACGGCGCGGCGGTCCTCTGGTCGAGCGACACCGGGCCGACGCAGCGCCTCTGGGAGGTCGCCAACCGCACCCCCGAGCCTGGCGGCGGTCTGCATCGAGACCAGCTTCGACAACGCGCTCCAGCGGATCGCCGACCTCTCGCTCCACCTGACGCCGCAGACCCTGGAGCGCGAGCTGCGCAAGCTCGAGAAGAAGGTGCCGGTCCTGGTCCACCACCTGAAGCCCGTCGTGCGTCGAGCGCATCCGCGAGGAAGTGCGGGCGCTCGGACACCCGGATGTCGAGTTCCTCGAGCAGGGCAGGACGTACGAGTTCTGAGGCCCCGGCCGTGATAGCTTCGGCTCGTCCCGAGCAGCCGGTGCCCCACCCGCCGTGACCCCCGATCCGAACATCGAGCCGAACCCCGGGCGCGGCCTCCGCCCCCAGGCGGAGACCGCGCGCTTCGCGGTCCTCGGGTCGGGCAGCGAGGGCAACGCGCTCCTGGTCGAGTGCGGCGGCGCGCGCCTCCTGATCGACGCCGGCTTCTCGTGCCGCGAGCTCGAGCGCCGGATGGCGGCGCTCGGGGTCGAGCCGGCGACCCTCGGCGGCATCGTCGTCACCCACGAGCACGACGACCACGTGCGCGGTGCCGATCGCCTGGTCCGGCGCTGGGAGCTGCCGCTCTAGGCGACCGCCGGCACCCTCGACGAGTGCCGCGGGCTCTCCGCCGCCGGCGCGGGCGCGGGCGCGGGTGCTGGCCTCGGGGCGGCCGGTCGAGATCGGCGGCTTCCTGGTCGAGCCGTTCACCGTGCCGCACGACGCGCGCGAGCCGATCGGGCTGGTGGTCGAGGATCGGCGTGCGGCCGCCGCGCTCGGCCTGGTCACCGACCTCGGCTGCCGCAGCCGGCTCGCCTGGGGGCGGCTCGCCGAACTCGACGTGCTGGTGCTCGAGACCAACCACGACCTCGACGATGCTGCGCAACGGCCCGTATCCGTGGGCGCTCAAGCAGCGGGTCGCCGGCCGCCACGGCCACCTCTCGAACGACGACGCCGCCGACGGCCTCGCCGGAGCTGGTCTGCGACCGGCTGCGCTGGGTGGTCCTCTATCACCTGTCCCGGACCAACAACCTGCCGGCGCTCGCCGCGGCGGCGGTCGGCGAGGTGCTGTCGCGCCGCGGCGCGCCCGCCGCCGTCGCGCTCACCGAGCAAGACCGGCCGACCCCGTGGCTGGAGGTCCGGCACGCGGGGTGATCCGGCCCGGAGTTTCGGGAGTCCCTGGAGCGGAGGTTCAGAGTTGAAAGCGAGAGTCACCGTCTACCCGCGCCGCGAGATGCTCGACCCGCAGGGCAAGGCGATCCGCGACGCGCTGACCGGGATCGGCTTCGACCAGGTCGAGGACGTCCGCGCCGGCAAGAGCTTCGAGATCACCCTCGGCGACGGACGACGCCGGCCGCGCCGGCGAGCTGCTCGAGGCGATGTGCGAGCGGCTCCTGGCCAACACCGTGGTCGAGGACTACGCGGTCGAGCTCTTGGACGGGGTGGCCGCGGCCGGCGCCGGAGGGGCCTGACGTGCGGTGCGGCGTCGTCGTCTTCCCGGGGTCGAACTGCGACCACGACGTCTACCACGTGCTCAAGCACGTGCTCGAGCAGGACGCCGTGTTCCTCTGGCACGGTGACGACGACCTGCGCGGCTGTGAGCTGGTGGTGCTGCCCGGCGGCTTCTCCTACGGCGACTACCTGCGCGCCGGCGCGATGGCGGCGCTCTCGCCGGTGATGGCCGCGGTCAAGCGCCACGCCGACGCCGGCGGGCTGGTGCTCGGGGTCTGCAACGGCTTCCAGATCCTGCTCGAGGCGGGGCTCCTGCCCGGCGCGATGCGGCGCAACCGGAGCCTGCGCTTCCTCTGCCGCGACGTCTAGCTGCGGGTCGAGCGCGACGACCTGCCGTTCACCCGCGGCTACCGCGAGGGGCAGGTCCTGCGCATGCCGATCGCCCACGCCGAAGGCAACTACGAGGACACCCCGGAAGCCCTCGACGCGCTCGAGGAGGCCGGCCGGGTGGTCTTCCGCTACGCCTCGCCGGCGGGCGAGGTCGACGAGGCGGACGAGCGCTGGAACCCCAACGGCTCGGCGCGCGCGATCGCCGGGGTCTACCAACGCGCGGCGGCAACGTGCTCGGCCTGATGCCCCACCCCGAGCGCTGCTCGGAGGAGATGCTCGGCAACACCGACGGGCTGGCGTTCTTCGCCGGCACGGTCGCCGCCGTAGCCGGGGTGGCGCAGTGAGCGCCGCGGCGGGGACCGCGCGGCGGGGCCGCGGGGCGGCGGCAGCGGCGGCTCAGGGGCAGCCGAGCCCGAGCCGAGGCCCGAGCCGAGGGTCGACCTCGCGGTCGCGCGCGAGCACGGCCTCTCCGAAGACGAGTACGAGCGGCTGTGCGCGATCCTCGGCCGCGAGCCGAGCTTCACCGAGCTCGGCATCGTCTCGGCGCTCTGGTCGCGAGCACTGCTCCTACAAGTCGTCGCAAGCGTCTACCTCAAGGAGCTGCCGACCAAGGGCCCGCACGTCGTCCAGGGCCCGGGCGAGAACGCCGGCGTGGTCGACATCGGCGACGGCTGGTGGCGGCGTTCAAGATGGAGAGCCACAACCACCCGAGCTTCATCGAGCCCTACCAGGGCGCGGCGACCGGGGTCGGCGGCATCCTGCGCGACGTCTTCACCATGGGCGCGCGCCCGATCGCCTGCATGGACTCGCTGCGCTTCGGCGACCTCGACGCCCCGCGCATGCGCTATCTGGTCGACGGCGTGGTGCGCGGCATCGGCGACTACGGCAACTGCGTCGGCATCCCGACGGTCGGCGGCGAGACCGGCTTCCACCGCGTCCTACAACGGCAACATCCTGGTCAACGCCTTCGCGCTCGGGATCGCCCGCCGCGACCGCATCTTCCCGCCCGCGCGAGCGGCGCCGGCAACCCGGTGCTCTACGTCGGGAGCCGCACCGGGCGCGACGGCATCCACGGCGCGACCATGGCCTCCGAAGCGTTCGACGCCGAGAGCGAGCAGAAGCGGCCGACGGTGCAGGTGGGCGACCCGTTCACCGAGAAGATCCTGCTCGAGGCGCTGCCTCGAAGCGATGCGCATCGGGCGCGATCGTGGCGATCCAGGACATGGGCGCCGCCGGGCTGACCAGCTCCGGCGCTCGAGATGGCCGGCCGCGGCGGCACCGGCCTGCGGCTCGACCTCGACCGGGTGCCGCTGCGCGAGCCGGGCTTGACGCCCTACGAGATCATGCTCTCGGAGTCGCAGGAGCGCATGGTGATGGTCGCCCGCCGCGGCCGCGAGGAGGAGGTGGCGAAGGTCTTCCGCCGCTGGGGCCTGGAGGTCGAGCGGATCGGCGAGGTCACCGAGCACCGGCCGCGCCGAGGTGGTCGCCGCCGGCCGTGTCGTCGCCGACCTGCCGATCGCGCCCCTGACCGACGAGGCCCCGGTCTACCGCCGGCCCGCCGAGCCGCCGTCCGACCTCGCCGCGCGCCGCCGCCCGCCCGAGGTCCCCGAGCCCGAGGGCGGCGTCGCGGCCGCGCTCGAGCGGCTCCTCGCCACCCCCGAGCTGGCGAGCAAGGAGTGGATCTGGCGCCAGTACGACCACACCGTGCGCACCAACACCGTGGTCGGCCCGGGCGGCGACTGCGCGGTCCTGGCGCTCAAGGGGACGCCCGCAGGGGCTGGCGCTCACCTGCGACGTCAACCCGGTCTACTGCTGGCTCGACCCGCGCCGCCGGCGGCGCCCAGGCGGTCGCCGAGGCGGTGCGCAACCTGGCCTGCGTCGGCGCCGAGCCGGTGGGGCTGACCGACTGCCTCAACTTCGGCAACCCCGAGATGCCGGAGGTCGTCGTGGCAGTTCCGCGAGGCGATCCGCGGCATGTCGGCGGCGTGCAACGCGCTCGGCGTGCCGGTGGTCTCCGGCAACGTCTCCTTCTACAACGAAACCGAGGGAAGGCAGATCCACCCCACCCCGACGGTGGCGATGGTTGGCGTCATCCCCGACGTCGACCGCGTGCCGCGCGGCTGGTTCCTCGCCGCCGGGGATCGCGTCGTGCTGCTCGGCGAGGACCGCAACGAGCACGGCGGCTCGGCCTACCTGCGGCTGCTCTACGGCATCGAGCAGGGGCGTGCCGCCGGCGGTCGACCTCGAGGCCGAGGCGCGGCTCGCGGAGCTCCTGCGCGTCCTCGCCTTCAACGGCGCTGGCCGCACGCTCCACGACCTCTCGACCGGCGGCCTCGGCGTCGCGCTCGCGGAGGCCTGCTTCGGCGCCGGCCTCGGCGCCCGGGTCGCGCTGCCGGCCGGCGGCGCGGCGCTCTTCTCCGAGACCCAGGCCCGCGCCCTGGTCGCCTGTGCGCCGGACCAGGTCGAGCGCGTCCTGCGCCTGGCCGAGGGCTCGGGCGTGCCCGCCTCCGAGATCGGCGAGACCGGCGGCCCCGATCTGGTGATCGAAGCCGGCGGCGAGACCGCGCGGCTTGAGGTCGAATCGCTGCGCGAGAAGTGGGCGACCGCGCTGCCCAGGGCTCTGGGCTACTGATCCCTCACCGCAGGTAGCCGAGCGCTCCCAGCTCGTCGATCAGCTCCTGGTCGGCCTTCGAGCGGGTGACCTCGCCCGGCTCGCGGGTGCCCCAGGTCGCGATCCGCCCGACCGGGTGACGGCGGCGGAAGTCGGCGGTGTACAGCTCGGTCCAGGGGCGGCCGGCGAAGTCCTCGGCGACCGGCAGGCCGAGGCCGTAGAGCACGGTCGGCGCCAGGTCGAGGATCGAGATCCCCTCGACCGGGGCGCCGGGCGCGAGGTCGGTGCCGGCGGCGATCAGGATGCCGGCGGTATGGCGGTGGTGAGTGCCGCTGATCCGGCCCAGTTGGAGCACCGCGCCGGCGAACGGCTCGCCGTCGATCAGCACCTCCGGCGTGGCGCCCCAGCGGCGCACCACGACGATGAGGTCGGCGCCGGTGCGCCGCTCGGGCGGCCGCGCCGCGCGCAGCCGGAAGACCGGCTCGCCACCGCCCCAGGTCACCCGCTCGAGGTCCTCGGCGAGCCGCGCCTTGATCTCCTCCCGCCGCGCCTCCGGCACCGCGCGGCCGAAGCGCACCCGCTGGTCGCGCTCGTGGTGCGGCGAGGCGTGGGCGTGGACCCTCGAACGGTCGAGGTCGACGCCGCCCTCGCGCGTCCGCTCGAGCCAGCCGAGCCGCTCTAGCACGGCGTCGAGGTCGAACATGAGCTGCACCTCCTCCTCGTCGGCCGCGAGGAAGCCGTGGTCGGAGACGACCAGGACGTTGGCGTCGGGCGGCGCCGCGGCGACGATCTCGCCGATTGCGCGGTCGGTCGCCCGGTAGACCGCCGGGATGCGCTCGGCGAGCGCCCGCCGCTCGGCCTCGGAGACCGGCCGGCCGGGCGGCGGGAAGCCGTCCGGCTCGAACCAGCGCCAGTGGTTGTGGCTCTCGATGTCGACGCCGCGGAAGTAGACCAGGGTCAGGTCGAAGCCCTCTGCGGCCAGGTCGCGGGCGAGCCGGGCGGTGACGTGGTCGCGGCGCTGGGCGATCTGCTCGAGGTCCCAGCCCGCCGGCTCCGCCGCGGCGGCGGCGTCGATCGCCGCCTCGAGCGCCGGCGGCCAGGCCCGCCGCTCGTCCTCCTGGAGCGCGCGGTCGCTGACCACGACTCCCTCGACCTCCTCGGCCGGCCAGCTCGCCCACCAGCCGACCACCGCCACCCGCCGGCCGGCCGCGCTCGCCATGTTCCACAGCGCCGGCACCCGCCGGGTGTCGGAGGAGACCGGCACGTCGCCCTGCGCGGTCGGGACGACGAAGTCGCGGATGCCGTGCTCCGCCGGCCGCCGGCCGGTGGCGATCGTGGTCCAGATGACCGGTGAGCTGCCGTAGTCGGTGGCGAGAGCGGCGCGCGTGCCGCGCTCGGCGAGCGCGCGCAGGGCGGGCAGCTCGCCGGCCGCCCACAGGCGCTCGATCACCGTCCACTCGGCGCCGTCGATGCCGATCAGGATCAGCGGCCGGACCGGCGCCCGCGCTTCGTCCGGCTCGCCGGCGCAGGCGGCGAGCGCGAGCGCGGCACCGAGCGCGAGGACGGCGAGCGCGGCGGGAAGGCGGACGGCGGTCGGGGGGAGGCCCTTCACGACCGCGGGAGTGTGCGAGAGTCGGGCATTCTTCTTGCTCCTTCGAGGATCCGATGCTACGACAGCGAGGGCGCGAGCCAGCGGCGGAGACGGCGAAGCGGGCGGCGGAGGGAGCGGTGGAGATCGCCGGCGTCCGCGTCACCCACCCGGAGCGCGTCCTCTTCCCCGAGCAGGGGGTGACCAAGGGCGAGCTGGCCGAGTACTACGCCGGCGTCGCCGAGCGGATGCTGCCGCATGTCGCCGAGCGGCCGCTCTCGGTCGTGCGCTGCCCGCGCGGGCGCGAGAAGGCCTGCTTCTACCAGAAGCACCGCGGCGAGGGGCTCGACGAGGCGGTCGGCGGCGTCGAGGTCGAGGAGAAAGACGGCACGGTGGCGACCTACCTGATGATCGAAGACGCCGCCGGGCTGGTGGCGCTGATCCAGGCCGGGGTGCTCGAGATCCACCCCTGGGGCTGCCGCGCCGACCGCCTCGAGCGGCCCGACCGGCTGATCGTCGACCTCGACCCCGGTCCCGGCGTCGAATGGCCGGCGGTGGTCGAGGCGGCGCGCGGAGTCGGCCGCCGGCTCGGCGAGCTGGGGCTGACCGCGTTCGTGCGCACCACCGGCGGCAAGGGGCTGCACGTGGTGGTACCGCTCGAGCGCCGGACCGGCTGGGAGCGGCTCAAGCACTTCGCCCGCGCGCTCGCCGAGGAGATGGTCGAGGAGGAGCCCGAGCGCTACACCGCCAACCCGCTCAAGCGCGAGCGGGAGGGGAGGATCTTCGTCGACTGGCTGCGCAACGCGCGCGGCGCCACCGCGATCGCCTGCTACTCGACCCGCGCCCGCCCCGGCGCGCCGGTCGCCACGCCGGTCGCCTGGAGCGAGTTGGCCGACCTCGAGAGCGGCGCCGCTTTCGACGTCGGCAACCTCGACCGGCGCCTGGCGGCGCTCGAGCGCGACCCGTGGCAGAGCTTCTTCGAACTGCGGCAGGCGATCACGCAGGAGATGGAGGACGAGCTGGGGGTGGTCGGGTGACAGGGTTGGTCCAAGCGGCGGCGGCGCGGGGTAGAGTTGCCTAGACCATGTGCGGCATCTTCGGCATCGACGGCCACCCTGACGCCGCCAACCTCACCTACCTCGGCCTCTACGCGCTCCAGCACCGCGGGCAGGAGAGCGCCGGCATCGTCGCCTGGGACGGCGAGCGGATGCGCTACGAGCGCGGCATGGGCCACGTCGCCGACATCTTCGGCGCCGGCGTGCTGAAGCGGCTGCCGGGCGGGCGCGCGATCGGCCACACCCGCTATTCGACCGCGGGGACCAGCGTGGTCGCCAACGCCCAGCCGATCGTGGTCAAGACCTCGATGGGGCCGCTCGGCATCGTCCACAACGGCAACCTGACCAACGCCGTCGAGCTGCGCGACCGGCTCGAGGGGGAGGGCTCGATCTTCCAGACCTCGAGCGACACCGAGGTGATCCTCCACCTGATGGCTCGGCGGCCGCGGGCCAACGTGGTGGAGTCGGCGATCGAGGCGCTCGAGCGGGTGCGCGGCGCCTTCTCGCTGCTCTTGACCACCGACCAGGGGCTGATCGCGGCGCGCGACCCCTACGGCTTCCGGCCGCTGGTGCTCGGCGACCTCGACGGAGTGCCGTGCTTCGCCTCGGAGACCTGCGCCTTCGACCTCCTGGGCGCGCGCGTGGTGCGCGAGCTCGAGCTGGGCGAGGTGGTGGTGGCGCGCGAAGGCCGGGTCGAGAGCTTCCGGCTGCGGGAGGCGCCCGAGCCGACCCGCTGTGTCTTCGAGCACGTCTACTTCGCGCGGCCGGACAGCGTGCTCTTCGGCGACCCGGTGAGCACGGCCCGGCTCGCGATGGGCGCGCGGCTGGCGCGCGAAGCGCCGGTGCCGGCGGACGTGGTGGTGCCGGTGCCCGACAGCGGTCTCTTCGCCGCCCTCGGCTTCAGCCGCGAGTCGGGGCTGCCGCTCGAGTTCGGGCTGATCCGCAACCACTACGTCGGCCGCACCTTCATCGAGCCCAAGCAGTCGATCCGCCACTTCGGAGTCAAGGTCAAGCTCAACCCGGTCCGGCCGCTGATCGAGGGGCGCCGGGTGGTCTTGATCGACGACTCGATCGTCCGCGGCACCACCTCGCCCAAGATCGTCAAGATGGTACGCGACGCCGGCGCCGCCGAGGTCCACGTGCGGATCTCGGCGCCGCCGACGCGCTGGCCCTGCCACTACGGGATCGACATGCCGACCCGCCGCGAGCTGATCGCCGCCAACCACTCGCTGGACGGCATCCGCGCCGCGATCGACGCCGACAGTCTGGCCTACCTTTCGCTCGAGGGGATGCTGGCCGCGGTCGGCGGCCCGCCCGACAGCTACTGCACCGCCTGCTGGACCGGCGACTACCGAGTCCCGATCGCCGCCGCCGACCGCCGCCAGGCCGAGCTGTTCCCGCTGCGCAGCGAGGAGGGGGAGTAGCCGTTCTGCGCCGCGGCCCGGCGTAGCGAGACGGCGTGCGCAGGAATCGGTGCCGTCGCGAGTTGCACGCCGGTACATCCCCGAGACCGGCGCCTCCGGCGTCCCAATCGTCCGTGGCGCCGGTCTCGAGAACTCGCGGCACAGGAGGAGACGGATGGAACCCGATCGCTCCCGCAACCCCCGGAGCCGACCTGCGGCGCCGGGGGCGGCCCGCATCGCGCTCGCCGCCGCGGCGCTCCTCAGCGCCGGCCTCGCGGCCGCCTCGGACTGCACCCGGACCTCGACCGGTCTCGTCCCGCTGCCCGATCTCGGCGCGGCGCTCTACCTCGGCCTCTACCCGGGCGGCCTCTATCCGGGCGGCGACCAGCCGCCGCCGGCGCACGCGCTCGAGGGGCGGGCGCGGGCCCTGGCGATCCGGCCGCTCGACTTGGCCGGCGTGCCGGACCCCGACGGCGCCTGGGCCCTGCTCTCGATCGGCATGTCCAACGCCACCCAGGAGTTCTGCTCCGGGAGCGGCGCCGAACCCTGTGCTGCGTGGACCTTCATGGGGCAGGCGGCGGAGCATCCCGCGGTGCGCAGCGACGGGCTCGCGATCGTCAACGGCGCGCTCGGCGGCCAGACCGCCGCGACCTGGGACTCCCCGGACGATCCCAACTACGACCGGGTGCGCGACCAGGTACTGGCGCCGCGCGGGCTGACCGAGGCGCAGGTGGCGGCGGCGTGGGTCAAGCTCGCCAATGCCGGACCGACGGTGCCGCTGCCGGATCCCGGCGCCGACGCCTTCGCGCTGGTCGGCGGGTCCGGCTCGGTGATGCGCGCCCTCGCGGCCCGCTACCCCAACCTCCGCCTGGTCTTCCTGTCCAGCCGGATCTACGCCGGCTACGCCTCGACCGGGCTCAACCCCGAGCCCTATGCCTACGAGTCCGGCTTCGCGGTCAAGTGGCTGATCGAGGCCCAGATCGACCAGATGGCGGGGGGCGGCGCCGATCCGCTGGCCGGCAATCTCGACTGGGGCTCGGCAGCGCCCTGGCTCGGCTGGGGGCCCTATCTCTGGGCCGACGGGTTGGTGCCGCGGGGCGACGGCCTGATCTGGGAGTGCGCCGATTTCCAGGGCGACGGCACTCATCCGGCCCAGCCGGGCGAGGAGAAGGCCGGCGGCGAGCTGCTGCGCTTCTTCCTCGGCTCGCCGTTCACCGTGCCCTGGTTCAGCCGCCGGGTGTTCGCCGACGGCTTCGAAAGCGGCGACCCGACGGCGTGGTCGGCGGCGGTGGGCGGGCCTGGGTGAGCGGCTCCGGGGACAGGGGGCGCGGCGCCGGTTGAATCCGGCGCCGCCGGCGCGTAGCATGCGGCCCGCCCGCCGCCCCGCCGAGCCCGCGATGAACGACTCTCCCCCAGAACGCTCCGCCGCCGACCGCGCCGGGGCCGGCCGCGCCGAAACCGGCAGCGCCTACGCCCGGGCCGGGGTCGACATCGACGCCCAGGAGCGTGCGCTCGCCGAGGTCAAGAAGCTCGCCAGGAAGACCTTCACCCCCGGGGTGTTGTCCGAGATCGGCAGCTTCGGCGGCCTCTTTCGGCCCGACCTCGAAGGGCTCGCCGAGCCGGTTCTGGTGGCCTCGGCGGACGGAGTCGGCACCAAGCTGGCGGTGGCGAAGATGGCCGGCGACTTCTCGACCGTCGGCCGCGACCTGGTCAACCACTGCGTCAACGACATCCTGGTCCAGGGCGCCAAGCCGCTGTTCTTCCTCGACTACGTCGGCGCCGGGGTGCTCGAGCCGGCGAAGATGATCGAGCTGGTGTCCGGCCTGACCGAGGCGTGCCGGGACAACGGCTGCGCGCTCCTCGGCGGCGAGACTGCGGAGATGCCCGGCTTCTACCAGGCCGGTGACTACGAGCTGGTCGGCTTCGTGGTCGGGTTGGTCGACCGCAGCACGGTCCTCGACGGCTCGCGGGTCGAGCCGCGCGACGTGCTGGTCGGGCTGCCGTCGTCCGGCCTCCACACCAACGGCTACTCGCTGGCGCGGCGGATCGTCTTCGAGCAGCAGGGGCTCGGGATCGGCGATCCGGCGCCGTGGTACGAGGGCGGCGGCCGGCGGCCGACCGTCGGCGCCGAGCTCCTCGCGGTCCACCTCTCTTACCTGCGCCCGCTCGGGCCGCTGCTCCGCCATCCCGGCCTCCACGCGCTCGCCCACGTCACCGGCGGCGGCCTGACCGACAACCTGCCGCGGGTGCTGCCGCGCGGCTACTGCGCCGAGATCCGGGTCGGGAGCTGGGAGATCCCGCCGCTCTTCCACTGGCTGCAGGAGAAGGGCGGTGTCGACAACGAGGAGATGTTCCGGGTCTTCAACTTGGGGGTCGGTATGGTGGCGATCGTGGCGCCCGGCGCGCTGCGCGAGTTGCTCGCCGCCCTACGCGCCGCGGGGCAGACGGCGTGGCCGATCGGCACCGTCCAGGAGGGGAGCCGGGGGGTGGTCTACGACCTCGGCCGCCCGGGCGAGGGCGGCCTGATCGAAAGCGCCGAGCGGCTCGAGGAGGGCGGTCTCGAGGACGGGGCGCGGTGAGCGCCCGGCTGGGCATCCTGCTCTCCGGGCGCGGTAGCAACTTCCTGGCGCTCCAGCGGGCGGTCGCCGCCGGCGAGCTGCCGGCCGAGATCGCCTTGGTGGTCTCGAATATCTCCGACGCGGCCGGTCTCGCCCGCGCTCGCGATCTCGGGCTCCCGGCCGCGGCGATACCGCACCGCGGGGAGCCGAGCCGGGAGGCGCACGAGGCGAAGGTGCTCGCCGCGCTCGCCGCCGCCGGCGTCGAGTGGGTCTGCCTGGCCGGCTGGATGCGCCTGCTCTCGCCCGGCTTCGTCCGCCGCTACCCGCAGCGGATCCTCAACGTCCACCCGAGCCTCCTGCCCGCCTTCCCCGGGCTCGACGCCCAGCGCCAGGCGATCGAGCACGGCGTCCGCGTCGCCGGCTGCACGGTCCACCTGGTCGACGAGGGACTCGACAGCGGGCCGATCG
>CAVSQV010000007.1:0-670000 GCA_963730155.1 uncultured Acidobacteriota bacterium | reverse complement strand
GGTTACCCGCACGTAGACGGAAAGACCCTGTGCACCTTTACTGCACCCTGGCAGTGAACCCCGGTGCGGTATGTGTAGGATAGGTGGGAGGCTTTGAAGCCGGGCCGCTAGCCTCGGTGGAGCCAACGGTGAAATACCACCCTTATCGTTCTGGAGTTCTAACCTAGGCCCGTAATCCGGGTCAGGAACAATGTCAGGCGGGTAGTTTGACTGGGGCGGTCGCCTCCTAAAAAGTAACGGAGGCGCGCGAAGGTTCCCTCAGGCTGATTGGAAACCAGCCGTAGAGTGTAAAGGCAGAAGGGAGCTTGACTGCGAGACCTACAAGTCGAGCAGGTACGAAAGTAGGCCTTAGTGATCCGGTGGTCCCGCATGGAAGGGCCATCGCTCAACGGATAAAAGGTACGCCGGGGATAACAGGCTGATCTCGTCCAAGAGTTCACATCGACGACGAGGTTTGGCACCTCGATGTCGGCTCATCGCATCCTGGGGCTGAAGCCGGTCCCAAGGGTTCGGCTGTTCGCCGATTAAAGCGGTACGTGAGCTGGGTTTAGAACGTCGTGAGACAGTTCGGTCCCTATCTCCTGTGGGCGCAGGATACTTGAGGGGATGTTGTCCCTAGTACGAGAGGACCGGGATGGACGAACCTCTAGTGTACCAGTTGTCGCGCCAGCGGCACGCGCTGGGTAGCTATGTTCGGAAAGGATAAGCGCTGAAAGCATCTAAGCGCGAAGCCCCCCTCGAGATGAGGTATCCTCCGCTTGGCGGCTAAAGACCCCTCGAAGACGACGAGGTTGATAGGCAGGATGTGTAAGCGCCGCAAGGCGTTGAGCTTACCGGTACTAATCGGTCGATCGGCTTGACCAATTAACTTCCGCCGGTCTTCTTGATCAGCGGATTCCATCGTTTCTCGCCCGATTCGGTTGCGAGCAGGGTTCTACGGAACTCGGCTCGAGTAGCAAAGTTCTTTCAATCAAGGTTTTCCGGTGACCATAGCGAGGGGGAAACACCCGTTCCCATTCCGAACACGGCAGTTAAGCCCCTCAGCGCCGATGGTACTGCGCTGGAAACGGCGTGGGAGAGTAGGTCATCGCCGGGAGCTAGTCTCTGAACGGCCCCCGAGGCAACTCGGGGGCCGTTTTCTATCTGCGCGCTCCTTGCCCCGCGAGGCTCCACTCGGCAGGCGGTAGAGGGCGGAAGGCGTGCGGCTCCGCTGTCCCGGCGGCGAGGATCCTCGCGGTCGGCACCGCGAACCGGGGAGAGGGTTTTCGACTAGGGGTAGTAGCCGCGGACCGTGCTTGCCGTCACCCCGGGCCGAACGATCTCGACCTCGACCTTCCGGAAGCCGCCGTCGCGGCCGCCGTAGGACGACTGGTAGGCGAGCAGGTACTGGCTGCGCAGCTCTTCTTCGATCGACTCGTAGACCTTGGTCAGATCGCTCGCCCGGGAGATGAAGAACGAGCGGCCGCCGCTCTCGTCGGCCAGGCGCTGGAGCTGCATGCGCACCCGCGCGTCGCCGCCCGGCAGGCCGAGGCCGATGGTATAGACCGCCACACCGGTGCGGCGGGCGTAGTCGAGGGCGTCGTCGAAGCTGTAGCGGCTGCCACCGTCCTCGCCGTCGGAGATCACGATCAGCGTGCGCTTGCCGTTGACGCCGCTGAAGTAGTAGAGCGCTTCGACCAGGCTGTCGAAGAGCGCCGTGCCCCCGTCGGCGGCGATGCCGGCGACGCCCCCCGCCAGGACTCCGGGGTCGGAGGTGAAGCGCACCGCGAGCTCCGGCCGGTGGTTGAAGGTGAACACCGCGGCGCGGTCCTTCTCGGTCAGCACCTGCTCGAAGAAGGCCAGCGCGGCGGCCACCACCTCGTCGATCTCCTCGACCATCGACTGCGAGCGGTCGAGCAGCAGCGCGGTCCAGATCGGGACGTCGCGGACCCGCTCGAAGCGCCGGATCTCCTGCGGCTCGCCCTCCTCGCTGACCGCGAAGTCCTCGCGCGCGAGGTCGTCGACCGGCCGGCCGCGCCGGTCGAGCGCCGAGGTGAACAGCTCGACCATGCGGACGTCGATCTCGTCGACGTGCTCCGGCGCGTTGACGTAGACCAGGTCCTCGGCGGCGTGGCCCCCCTCGAGCCAGGCGACCGCGCGGACGTAGGCGGTGCCGAGGTTGCGCGGCAGGAGCAGCGGGTGGACGAAGGGCGGCTGGTAGAGGGTGGCGAGCAGGGCCTCGTCGAGGTAGAGCTCGACCCGGTCGAGCCGCTCGCCCTCGGGGACGTCGACCTCGGCCTCGACGCGCAGGCTCGACGTGTAGCGGCGGCCGCGCTGCGGCTCCACCAGCCGTACCTCGAATCGGTGGGGACCGGCGTTGATCACCAGCTCGTCGCGGGCGACCGGCCGGCCGTCGTCGCCGAGCGCCTCGGCCGCGATCACGTGAGTGCGGGGCGCCGCGCCGAGATCGACGTCGACGCTGTAGGGCGGACGGGTCTTGCGCAGGACCGGCCGGCCGTCGAGCGAGAACGAGACCCCTGCCACCTCGCCGCCGGAGACCACCGCCTCGACCCGCGTGACGCCGATCTGGAGGCCGCTCGGCGGCGGCAGCAGCCGGATGCCCCAGTCGCCGCCGCCGGCGAGCGTGGCGTTGGCCTCGGCCACGGGGTCGAGCGAACCGCCGGCGGCGAGCGAGCCGATGGCGGCGGCCCGGCCGTCGCCGGCCGCGCCGGGCCCGGCGGCGAGCGCCGCAAGGCCGCCGGCCGACGCCATCGCCTCCTCCCCGCCGGCCGCGGCGGCCGTCGCGTCACCCGGCCGCATCGCCGGCACCTCGATCTCGCGCCGGTCGCGGAAGTACCGCCCGGAGGCGAGGTCGTGGGCGCGCACCACCAGCTCATACGGCCCCGGCCGCAGGAAGCGCTGGAAGAGCAGCGGCACGGCGTCCCCTTCGAGGTCGCCGGCGGGGATCTGGAACCGGTAGCGGAAGCTCTCGAACAGCCGTCCCCTGCGCAGCACCTCGCCGTCGATCGAAAAGTCGTAGGTGCGGCTCGCGCCGATGGCCGAGACCGCGGCCTGTTCGCGGGGGACCGCGATCAGCCCCTGGAGCACGGTGCGGCTCTGGTAGCGGCCCGGGTAGCTGAGGTCGACCCGGGCGTCGAAGGTGCCGGCGCCGTCGGGGAGCTCGGTCGAGCGGCCGAGGAAGGTGCCCAGCCACTCCTCGCTCGCCGCGGCGAAGAGACTCCCCTCGCGCACCAGCCGCCAGTCGACGGCGGAGGTGAGCGCCGCGGCCACCTCGTCGCCCCGGAAGCAGGCCTCGTCGATCCGTTGCAGCAGCTCGCCGGGCGTCGCCCCCGGCAGCGGCTCGACGGTCAGACGCCACAGCCCGTCGTCCGGGCTCCACGGCTCGTAGCGGGATCCCGCGGCGCTCTGCCGGACCGTGAACAGCAGGTGCGCCTCTCCGCCGGCGAGTGCGCCCGGGGGGTAGCGCCAGATCTCGAGCGGCTCGAGCACGCCCGGGCAGCGCCCCGGGAAGATCGCCGCCGGCTCGCCGAGGGCCGCGAAGTAGCCGATCCGCCCTCCCCCGGCATCGCCGAAGCGCTGGCGCGCCTCGGCGAGCTGCGCTTCCCAGCGCTCGCGCAGCTCGTTGCGCGCGGTCTCGGGGTAGGGGTCGCGGACGCGCCAGAACTCCTCGATGAAGGCCTGCCGCCGGTAGTCCTGGGCGAGGCCGGCGAAGGCCTCGCGCTCGCGCTCGGAGATCAGCGGCGCGATCGCCTCCAGCCACTCCCGGTGGGGCGGCGACAGCGGCGGGCCCGCGGCCTCACCGCCGTCCGGGCGGTGCCCCGCCGGGGGACGGGCGGCCGCCGGCACCGCGGTCGCCAGCACCGCCGGCAGCAGGAGGAGGGCGATCAGCCGGGGGCGGAGAGAGTGGGGCTCGAAACGGGGCGCCCGCCCGCGCCCGCGGCCGCCGCCGCACTCCGCTCCGGCGGCCGCCGCCCGGCGGGGTGAGGTGGGGGATTGCGGGCGGTCGGCCATCGGAGCGGGCTCGGCGGGGGCGGGGCCCCGCGACATTAGATGCCGCGCGGGGCGGGCGGGTTCACGGCGCGCCCCTGCTACGGGTAATACCCCTGGAGCGTCTTGACCTCGAGGCCCGGCCGCTCGGTCCGCAGCTCGACCTTGCGGAAATCGATGCTCTCGGTGGTGTTCGACGACTGATAGGCGATCAGGTACTGGCTGCGCAGCTCGGCCTCGATCTGGGCGTAGACCGACTCCAGCGCAGCCGCGGACTCGAGGAAGAAGGCGCGCCCGCCGGTGGCCTCGGCGAGCTTCTGCAGCTTCTTGTGGGCGGCGTCGTCGCGCAGGGCGATGGTGTAGACGGTCACCCCGGCGCGCCGCGCGAAGTCGAGGGTCTCGAGGTCGGTGAAGCGGCTCGCCTCGTCCTTGCCGTCGGAGAGCACCAGGAGCGCGCGCTGGCCGCGGATGCCGTTGAAGTAGTAGAGCGCGAAGATCACGCTGTCGTAGAGCGCGGTGCCGCGCTCGGCCTTGAGCCCGGCGAGCCCGCCGGCCAGCTCGGTCAGGTCGTTGGTGAACGTGACGTCGAGGTTCGGGCGGTCGTTGAAGGTCACCAGCGCCGCCCGGTCCTTGGGCGTGAGGATCTGCTCGAAGAACGACAGGGCGGCGTCGCGGGAGTCGTCCAGGCTCTCCTCCATCGAGGCCGAGACGTCGAGCAGGATGGCGGCGTGGATCGGCAGGTCGTCGACCAGGTCGAAGCGCAGGATCTCCTGCTCGACGCCGTCCTCGAAGACCCGGAAGTCCTCGCGCACGAGCCCGTCGACCGGCCGCCCTTCACGATTGAGCACGGTGGTGTAGAGCTCGACGAACTGGACGTCGATCTCCTCGAGGTACTCCGGGGCGTTGACGAACACCAGGTCCTCGGTCGAGTTGCCGTCGGGCAGGAAGGCGACCGCGCGCACGTAGGCGATCGACTCGCCGTCCGGTAGCACGATCGGCTGCTCCCACGGCTCCTGGTAGAGGGTCGCCACCAGGGTCTCGTTGAGGTAGAGCTCGAGCCGCTCGGGCGACGCCCCCTCCGGGGTCTCGACCTCGACCACCGCGCGCAGGCTGTCGCCGTAGCGGTGGCCGCGCTGGGGCTCGACCAGGCGCACCGCGAAGCGGTGGCGGCTGGCGTTGATCAGCACCTGGTCGCTCGCCACCTGCGCCTCCGCTTGGTCGTAGGCGATGGCGTCGAGGGTCCGGGTGCGCGGGAGCTGGCCGAGGTCGAGGTCGACGCTGAACGGCGGCCTGCGCTTGGACAGCATGATCTTGCCGTCGAGCGAGAAATCGACGCGCGCGATGCCGTCGCCGGTGGTCAGGGTGTCGAAGCGCACGAAGCCGGTCACCAGGTCGCCGCGCGGCTCGACGATCTGGATCGTCGTCTCGCCGGCGGCGATCGCGGCGTTGGCCTCGGCAAGGAGGCGCGCGGTCAGCGGATCGGCCGGCGGCGGCGGCAGGGCGTTGTCGACCGCCGGCACCGACAGCTCGCGGTCGGCGCGGAAGAAGCGCTTGCCGTTCAAGTCCTCGAGCTTGACCACCAGCCGGTAGGCGCCCGGCCGCAGGTAGCGCTCGAAGACCAGCGGGATCGTCTCGTCGGTCACCTGCGGCACCGGGAAGTCGAACTTGTAGCGGAAGCTGTCGAACAGCTCGCCCTCCGACAGCACCTCGCCGACGACGACGAAGTTGTACGAGCGGTAGTCGGCGAGCTGAGCGATGCCGGCGGCCTCGCGCGGCACCCCCAGCGCCCCCTGGACCACCGTGCGGTTCTGGCGCCGGCCGGGGAAGCCGAGCTCGAGCGTCGCCGGCAGCAGCTCGGCGCCCTCTGGGAGGTCGGTCGAGTAGGTGTTGAAGGTGGCGACCCACTCGCCGCTCTCGTCCTTCGAGTCGTGCTCGATGCGGTCGACGAGCTGGTCGAACCCCTCCGGGTCGTTGAGCGCGAAGCCGATCGCCGACACCAGGGTGTCGCCGTCGCGGCAGTTGAGCGAGATGTCGCGCAGGCTCATCTGCCCGCCGCCTGGGCTGGCCGCGGAGAAGTTCTCCATCAGTGCGTCCACGCCCTCGAAGCGCCCGCGCCACAGCCGGAACGGGCCGACTCCGCCGCGCTGGTAGAAGATGAGCAGGAACTCGCGCCGGATCTGCTCGCTGGCGACGTAGTACCAGACCTCGATCGGCGCCAGTCCGTTGCAGCGGATGGTGACCATCCCGTCCGGGAAACCGTTGAGCAGGAGGATCCGCGCGCGGTCCTCCTGGAGGTTGTCGAAGCGCGCGCGCGCCTCGGCCAGCCGCGTCTGGTAGTTGTCCTTGAACTCGTTGCGCGCGGTGTCGGGGTAGGGGTCGCGGATGCGCCAGAAACGCTCGATGAAGGCGTCCCGCTGGTAGTCCTCCTGGAGCACGAAGAACGCGGTGATCTCGCTCTCGTCGATGATCGGCTCGACCTCGAGGAGCCAGGTCTGGTAGGCCGGCGGCAAGGTCTCGATCCGCTTGCGGACCTCCTTGCCGTAATCGGCGCCGGCGGCGGCCGGCAGGAGCAGGGCGAGGAGCGCGACGAATGCTGGCAGCGCGGAGCGGGCGGCGCGCGGTCGGCGGCGGAGGCGGCGAGGGCTGAGGTCGGTCGGTGCTCGCAATGCGGCTTGCTCCTCGGAAGCTCGTCCCGGGCGGCTCCTCGACCGGCGCCCGCCTGAAAACATGAGAACGCCCGGGTGCAGGGGCGGATTCCGCCGCGTTGCGCCCGGGGCTCGGTGGCATCCCCATTAGAATACGGCCATGAGCGCTGAGTTCGCATACCTCGACCACAACGCAACCACGCCGCTCGACCCGCGGGTGCTCGACGCGATGCTCCCCTGGCTCACCGAGCGCCACGGCAACCCGTCCTCGATTCACCGCGAGGGGCGGGCGGCGCGCGAGGCGGTCGAGGCGGCGCGCGAGCGGGTGGCGGCGATCCTCGGCGCCCGCCCGGCCGAGGTGACGCTCACCGCCTCGGGCACCGAGGCCAACAACACCGTGGTCTACGGCGTCGCCGAGACCGCCGGCTGGCGCGGCCGGCTGGTGCTGTCGCCGCTCGAGCACCCGTCGATCCGGCGCGCCGCCGAGCGGATGGCGGCGCGCGGGATGGCGGTCGACCGGGTCGACCCCGGTCCGGACGGCGTGGTGCCGGCCGGGGCGGTGATCGACGTGATCGCCCCCGACACCCGCCTGGTCTGCCTGATGCTCGCGAGCAACGAGCTGGGCACGCTCCAGCCGGTCGCCGAGGTCGCCGAGGCCTGCCGCGAGCGCGGCGTGCCCCTCCTCTGCGACGCGGTCCAGGCCGTCGGCAAGGTGCCGGTCGACGTCGCCGCGCTGGGCGCCGACTTCGTCGTCCTCGGTGGCCACAAGTTCCACGGTCCGCTGGGGGCGGCGGCGCTCTGGACTCGCCCCGGCGTCGAGTTGCCGCCGCTCCTGGTCGGCGGCGCCCAGGAGCGCCGGCGGCGGGCGGGGACACCGAACGTGCCGGCCCTGGTCGGCCTCGGCCGCGCCGCCGAGCTGGCGGCCGCCGAGCTCCCCGAGCGCGCCCGGCGGCTGGCGGCGTTGCGCGACCGCTTCGAGGCGGGCCTCGGCGCGGTCGGCGGCGGCGTCGTCCACGGCCGGACCGCGCCGCGCCTGCCCAACACCTCCCACGTCGCCTTCGAGGGGGTCGAGGGGGAGCCGCTGATGATCCGCCTCGACCTCGCCGGCTTCGCGGTCTCGACCGGCTCGGCCTGCTCGTCGGGCGCGGTCGAGCCGAGCCCGTCGCTCCTGGCGATGGGGATCCCGCGCGCCGAGGCGCTGGCGTCGCTGCGGGTGAGCTTCGGCATGACCAGCACCGAGGACGAGGTCGACCGCTTCCTCGCCGCGCTCGCCCGCGAGGTGGCGGCGTTGCGCGACCTGATCGGCTCGGGCCGGCTCTCGGGCGTGGCGGCCGAGACGGCTCGGGCGTGAAGACGGTGCGATCATGAGCGCCCTGACCGCGGTGGCGATGAGCGGCGGCCTCGACTCGTCGGTGGCGGCGCTGCTGCTGGCGCGCCGCGGCGAGCCGGTGGTCGGGCTCTCGATGCTGCTCTGGGACCGCTCGGGCGAGTCGGCCAACGGCCGTTGCTGCGGCGCGCTCGACCTCGGCGACGCCCGCCGGGTGGCCGAGCAGGTCGGCATCCCGCACTACACCCTGCGCCTCGACCGCGAGTTCCGCGCCGCGGTGGTCGATCCGTTCGTCGACGACTACCTGGCCGGCCGCACCCCGAGCCCGTGCGTGCGCTGCAACACCTTCGTCAAGTTCGACCTCCTGCTCGAGCGAGCGCGCGCGCTGGGCGCTGGGCGAGTCGCGACCGGCCACTACGCGCGGCGGATCGCCGGAGAGGACGGCTGGCGCCTCCACCGCGCCGCCGACCCGGCCAAGGACCAGAGCTACTTCCTGTTCGAGCTCGACCAGGAGCAGCTCGCCGCGGCCGACTTTCCGCTCGGCGGGATGACCAAGGACGAGACCCGGCGGCTCGCCCGCGAGGCCGGCCTGGTGGTCGCCGAGAAGGGCGAGAGCATGGAGATCTGCTTCGTCGCCGGCGGCGTGCGCGAGTTCGTCGAGGAGGAGGCGCGCGGCCGCTCGCTGCTGCCGCTCGCGCCCCCCGAGCCGGCGCTCCTGGTCGACGGCGACGGCAACGAGCTGGGCCGCGGCAGCGAGCCCTACTTTCGCTACACCGTCGGCCAGCGCCGCGGCCTCGGCGTCGCCGCCGGCCGGCCGCTCTACGTCCTCGAGGTCGACGCCGCGGCCAACCGGGTGACGGTCGGCGGCGCCGACGACCTCCTCGCCTCCGGCCTCGCCGGCGAGCGCCTGCACTGGATCAACCCGCCCGCCGACCCCGCCGCTCCGGTCGAGGCGACCGTGTGCATCCGTTCCCGCCACCCGGGCGTCGCGTCGCGGGTCCGGCCGCTCCCCGGCGGCCGCTGCGAGATCGACTTCGCGACCCCCCAGCGCGGCGTTGCGCCGGGGCAGGCGGCGGTGCTCTACGATGGCGACCGGGTGCTCGGCGGTTGCTGGATCGAGGGCCGGCCGAGCTAGCTCCCGACCACCAGCACCAGCTCGCCCTTGACCGCCGGCCGCGCCGCCAGCGCGGTACGCAGCTCCGAGAGCGGCCCGCGCAGGACCTCCTCGTGGAGCTTGGTCAGCTCGCGGCAGAGCGCCGCCGGGCGATCGCCCAGCTCGGCGACCGCGTCGTCGAGGCTGGCCAGGATCCGGTGCGGCGACTCGAACAGCACCACCGTGTGGCCGAGGCCGGCGAGGCCGTGGTAGAAGGCGCGGCGCTTGCCGGCGCGCGGCGGCGGGAAGCCGGCGAAAGTGAACGGGTAGGGGGGGAGCGCCGAGGCGACCAGGGCGGCGAGCAGGGCCGAGGGACCGGGCACCGGCTCGACGCGCGCTCCGGCGGCGGCGGCGGCGCGCACCAGCACGAAGCCGGGGTCGGAGAGGAGCGGCGTGCCGGCGTCGCTCGCGAGCGCGATCGTCTCGCCGCGCTCGAGGGCGGCGAGCAGGCGCGGCAACCGCTGGCGCTCGTTGTGCTCGTGGAGCGACAGGAGCGGCTTGTCGATGCCGAGCTGGGCGAGCAGCCGGCCGGTGTGGCGGGTGTCCTCGCAGGCGACGAGATCGGCGCGCTCGAAGGCGGTGCGGGCGCGCGGCGAGAGGTCGTCGAGGTTGCCGATCGGAGTGGCGACCACGAGCAGGGTGCCGGCGCGGACGGGGCCGCCGCGGACGGGGCCGCCGCGGACGGGGCCGCCACCGGCGGCGGGGCGCGGATCGGTCATCGCGGACGCCGATGCTAGCATCGCGCCGGTATGCGTTCGGCGGCGCTCGCGGCAACCCTCCTGCTCGCCGCCGCCGCGTCCTCGGCCCAGGACCCGCCGGCGGTCCGGGAGCCGGCCACAGTCCCTTCCGAGCCCGCCCCTTCCGAGCCCGCCCCCGCTCAGCCCGCCCCGGTCCCGGCACCCGTCCTGGTCGATCGCGTGGTGGCGGTGGTCGACGAGGCCGCGATCCTGCTCTCGGAGATCCAGGACCTGATCGGTCTCGGGCTGGTCGAGCGCCGGCCGGGGGAGAGCGACGCCGAGCTGATCGAGCGCGTGGTCGACGCCGTCATCGAGCAGCGCCTGCGCTTCCTCGCCGTCGACCGCTCGGGCTTCGAGCGCGTGCCGGTGGCCGAGATCGAGGCGCGGGTGGCCGAGATCGCCGCCGAGTTCCCGAGCCCCGAGGCGTTCAGGCGCCGCCTCGACGAACTGGGCATGACCGCAGAGGAGGTGCGCCAGCTCGCTGCGCGCCAGATCGCCGTCCTCACCTACGTCGAGGAGCGGCTGGGCGCGCGCGTCTTCGTCGGCCTCGACGACATCCGCTCCTACTACGGCGAGACCCTGGTGCCCCAGCTCGAGGCGCGCGGCGAGCCGGTGCCGCCGCTCGAGGAGGTGCGCGAGGCGATCCGCGCCGTCCTTCACGAACAACGTCTGGCCGAGGAGATCGAGCGCTGGACCGAGGAGCTGCGCCGCGAGGCCGACGTATTGGTCTTCCCCGAGCCCCCCGAGACCCTGCCGCCGGTCGTCGGCACCGTCCCCTGACCGCGGTCCCGACGCGATCAGAAAGCCGCGCCGTGGACGTCGCGGTAGTGGGCGCGGCTGCGCAACACCTTCTCGAGGTAGCCGCGGGTCTGGCTGAAGTTGACCTTGGTGAAGTACTCGGCGGGCTCGGGGCCGAAGCAGTAGGTGCGCCAGAGGATCGCCTGGGGCGAGCCGGCGTTGTAGGCCGCCACCGCCTGGTGGTCGCTCCCGCGGAAGCTCCGCGTCAGCTCGCCCAGGTAGGCGGCGCCGAGCCGGATCGCCATCTCGGGGCGGTAGAGGTCGTCGGCGTTCACCCGCTCGAGCCCGATGCCGCGGCCGATCCGCTCGGCGGTCGGCTGGACGAACTGGGTCAGCCCGCGCGCCGAGGCGCCGGACAGCGCACGCTCGTCGTAGCGGCTCTCCTCGCGGATGATCGCCGCCAGGAGGTACGGATCGATCTCGTGGGCGGCCGCATAGGCGTGCACCAGCTCGCCGTGGGCGTTCGGGTAGAGCAGCCGGCGCAGCTCCTCGGGCTGGGCCGCCGGCGGCATGTGCGCGGGCAGCCGCCGCTCGAGGATCTCGGCGATGCGGATCGAGTGGCGGACGCGGCCGGCGCGCCGCAGGTAGCCGGCGGCGGTGAAGGCGAGCGCGGGCGAGGCGACCGGGAAGTGCTCGCCGACCGCCGGCGCGCCCTCCTCCCAGACGCCGAGTGCGAGCAGGATCTCCTCCGGCGACGTCAGCGGCTGGCGCCAGAGCGGCCAGCCGCGCGGCGGCACCTCGGTCAGGGTCGTCCCGGCCGCGGCGGCCTTCCAACGCGTCCGCACGCGCCCGATCGCGGCGCGGCCCCACGGCGAGGACTCGCCGAGCAGCAGCCATGCCGAGTAGAGATCGTCGGTGCGCTGCGAGGCGGCGAGCCGGACCCCCTCGGCGCGCGCCGCCGGGCCGATGCCTTCGCCGGCCAGCCGTTCGCGCGCGGCCTCGCCGATCGGGTGGAAGGCGTCGAGGTGCAGGACCTGGAGGTATCGCCGCACCGCAGCCTCCGGCTCCCCCTCCAGCTCGGCCAGCCGGCCGCGCCAATAGGCGACCTCGATCGCGGTGTCGCCGCCGCCGCGCTCGGCGAGGTCGAGCCAGTGGCCTGCGCGCTCGGAACGGCCGCGCACCAGGTCGGAGGCGGCGAGGAAGAGCGCGGCGCGGGCGGCGGTGTCGAGCCAGCGGCGCTCGGCGGCGAGCACGCCGTGGAGCCGCTCGCCTTCGGCCTCGTCGCCGTAGCGGCAGGCCAGGCGGAGGGCGGCGTAGAGTGACGAAGGCGCCCAGGCGCCGGCCGGATCGGCGGCATAGGCGTGCCGGTAGGCGCCCTCGGCGGTCTTCCAGCTCCCGGCCAGCTCGAACGAGCGGCCCTGCTGGAAGCGCGCCTGGGCCCGCTCGTGCGGCCGTTCCGAGGCTGCCGCAAGACGGCCGAAGGCGGCCGCCGCGACGGTGAAGTCGTCGCGCCAGAAGTGGGCGCGGGCGAGCGCGTAAGCCTCGTCGAAGCGGCCGTCGGAGAGGCTCGCGGGATGGCGCGCGACCACCGGGCCGAGGTAGTCGATGGCGAGGTCGAAGCGCCGGTGCTGGTGGAACCCCATGGCGATCAGCACCGCCTCGGCGGCCGGCGGGCGTCCGCCGCTGCGGCGGTGGACGTAGTCGAGCCGCTCGGCCGCGAGCCGCGCGACGTCGTCCTCGAGCTGGTCGCTGATCAGCCGGATGTAGAGGCCGCGCGCGCGCTCGGCCTCGCCGGCGCGGAGGGCGCAGTCGGCGACCGCGAGCTCGACGATCCTGCGCTCCGGCCCGGCGAGCCGCGAGCCGGCGGACGGGCTCAGCAGCCGGCAGTCGCCGCCCGCGGCGAGGGTGCGCTGGAGCATCCGCGCCGCATCGGCGGCGAGATGGCGGGGCGGCGCGGCGACCACCTCGGCGATCAGCCCGGCGGCGACTTCGGGATGGCCGCCGGCCTCCTGGATCGCCGCCAGCCGGTAGCGCGCGTAGGGCTCGAGTGCCGGGGTCTCGACCATCGCCCGTCCGAACGCCTCGGCGGCGTCGTGCGGCCTGCCGAGCTGTTCGAGCAGGTGGCCGCGCAGGTAGGAGAGGCCCCAGCGGGCGGCGGCCTCGGGGTCCTCGGCGATCGCCGCGTCGATCCGCGCCAGCGCCTCCACGGTGCGGCCGGCGAAGCGCAGCTCGATCAGCTCGGGGCGGGGGTCGGCGACGGCCCCGGCGGCGGTCCCGGCGGCGATCACGGCCAGCGCGAGGCCGCCGGCGGCGGTGCGCCGGAGCCGCGCAAGGGGGGCGGCGCCGGGTCGGCTCGAGGACGGCATGGCGGGGGCGGCGAACGGCACTGCTGGATCGCGTCGGCGGTCGTGGAGTCGTGCTGGCGGTTCGGTGGGCCGTCCGGTGGGCCGTTCGCCGGGCCGCTCAATCGGGCGGCGGCGCCCCGCTTACCCGCTCCACCCGGGCGCCGAGCGACTGCAACTTCGATTCCATCGCCTCATAGCCGCGGTCGAGGTGGTAGATGCGGTGCACCACGGTCTCGCCCTCGGCGGCCAAGCCGGCGATCACCAGGCTCGCCGAGGCGCGCAGGTCGGTGGCCATGACGTGGGCGCCGGCCAGCGCCGCCGGGCCGTGGACCTCGGCGGTGTTGCCGTCGACCCGCACGTCGGCGCCCATCCGCGCCAGCTCGGGTACGTGCTGGAAGCGGTTCTCGAACACCAGTTCGCGGATCCGCGACACGCCGCGGGCGCGGGTCATCAGCGCCAGGAACTGCGCCTGGAGATCGGTCGGGAAGCCCGGGTGGGGCGCGGTGTCGACATCGACCGGCGCCAGCTCGCCGTTGCCGCACACCGTCAGCGCCTCCGGCTCGACCTCGACGTCGACGCCGGCGGCGGCCAGTTTTTCCACGCAGCGGCGCCAGATCGGCGGCGTTGGGCGCCCTCGACCCGCACCTCTCCGCCGGTCATCGCCGCCGCGACCAGGTAGGTGCCGGCCTCGATCCGGTCCGGGATCACCCGGTGCTCGGCGCCGCTCAGCTCGTCGACCCCGTCGATCTCGATCACCGGGCCCCCGGCGCCGCGGATCCGCGCGCCCATGGCGCCGAGCAGCTCGGCGAGGTCGCCGACCTCGGGCTCGCGCGGCGCAGTTCTCGAGCACAGTGGTGCCGCGGGCGAGCACCGCCGCCATCAGCAGGTTCTCGGTGCCGGTGACCGTGGGCATGGCGAAGCGGAGGCGGGCGCCGGTCAGCCGCGGCGCGCGCACCGTGACGTAGCCGTGCTCGAGCTCGACCTCGGCGCCGAGCGCGCGCAACCCCTCGAGGTGCTGGTCGATCGGCCGCACCCCGATGGCGCAGCCGCCGGGGAGCGAGACCCGGGCCTCGCCGAAGCGGGCGAGCAGCGGGCCGAGCACCAGGACGCTGGCGCGCATGGTCTTGACCAGATCGTAGGGCGCGTCGTCGGGCGCTCCCGCCGGCGTGCTCGCGGTGGATGGTCACGGCACCGCCCGCGCCGGTCTCGCAGCCCATCCCGAGATGCTCGAGCAGGCGGCACATGGTGCGGATGTCGCGCACCGCGCGGCACGCCGCTCGAGGCGCACCGGCCGGTCGGTGAGCAGGCACGCGGCGAGCGCCGGCAGGGCGGCGTTCTTGGCGCCGCCCGGCCTGGAGCGTGCCGGCCAACCGGCAGGGACCCTGGATCACGAATCTGTCCATCGCTCTCGACCTAGCTCCTGACTAGCTCCTGATCAGGCGCACCACCCGCGCGATGCCAGCGTAGTCGTCGATCACGGCGACGACGTGGAGCGGCGACGGCGCCGCGTGGCGCTCGACCGCCGCGAGCTGGCCGCGGCCGATCTCGACCAGGAGCGTCGCTCCGCTCGGCAGCGCGGCGGCCCCTTGTATCAGATCGGCGAGCATCGCGTCGCCCGCCCCGGGCGGCTCGCCGCCGGGGAAGAGCGCCGAGGCGGGCTCGAAGCGGGTGATCTCGATCGACAGCACGCCGGCGTCGCCGGGATCGATGTAGGGCGGGTTGCGAGACCACCAGGTCGAAGCGGCCGAGGTCGAGCCCGGCGTAGCGGTCGGCGGCGGCGAAGCGGACTCGCGCGCCGAGGCGGCGGGCGTTGCCGGCCGCCAGCGCGAGCGCTGCCGGCGAGACGTCGGTGGCGACCACTCTGGCTTCGGGCCGCTCGAGCGCCAGCGTGACCGCCAGGCAGCCCGAGCCGGTGCCGACGTCGAGGATCCGCGCCCCGGGCCCGAGCGGGAGCGCGAGCGCCGCCTCGACCAGGTGCTCGGTCTCCGGCCGCGGGATCAGCACCCGCCGGTCGACCGCGAACGGCCGGCCCTAGAACTCCTTGACTCCCGGTGAGGTAGGCGACCGGCTCGCCGGTCAGGCGGCGCTCGACCAGCGCCTCGAACCGCGCCGCCGCCGGCGGCGGCACCGCACGCTCGGGGCGCGCCAGCACCTGCGCCTCGGAGAGCCCGAGGACGTGGCCGAGGAGCAGCGTCGCCTCGCGGCCCGGCGGCGCGAACGGTGCCTCGGCGAGCTGCCGCCTCGCCCAGGCGAGCAGCTCGCCGGCTGCAGTAGCGGGAGCGTCTTTGAGCATCCTGCGGGCGTTCAGGGGAAGTGGGCGGCAGCGGCGGAGCGCGCAGCGCGACCGGCGGCCGCAGGCCGCCGACTCGGGGGAGGGGCCCCCGCGCAGGTCTTGAGACAAGACCGTGCTCGCGCGGGGAGGGGGGCTTGAAAAGCCCCCCTCAAAAGGCCCGAGCCCACTATCAAGCCGAGCGCCCTAGGCGCTCGGCTTGATAGTGGGCGACGAGGGGATCGATCAGCGGGTCGAGCCGGCCCTGGAGGACCTCGGGGAGCTGGTGCACGGTGACGTCGATGCGGTGGTCGGTGACCCGGTTCTGCGGGAAGTTGTAGGTGCGGATCTTCTCCGAGCGGTCGCCGCTGCCCACCATCTTCTTGCGCTCGGCCGACTGCGCCTGCGTCGGCCTTCTCCTGCTCGAGCTCGAGCAGGCGCGCCTTGAGCACGCGCAGCGCCTTGGCCTTGTTCTTGATCTGGCTGCGCTCGTCCTGGCAGGAGACCACGAGGCCGGTCGGGAGGTGGGTGATGCGCACCGCCGAGTAGGTGGTGTTGACCCCCTGGCCGCCCGGGCCGGAGGCGCAGAAGCGGTCGATGCGGAGGTCCTTCTCGTCGATCTCGACCTCGACGTCCTCGGCCTCCGGCAGCACCGCCACGGTCACCGCGGAGGTGTGGATGCGGCCCGAGGCCTCGGTCTCGGGCACCCGCTGGACGCGGTGGACGCCGGCCTCGTACTTGAGCCGGCTGTAGGCGCCGCGCCCCTCGACGATCGCCGAGACCTCCTTGACGCCGCCGGCGCCCGACTCCGAGAGGTCGATCACCTCGACCCGCCAGCCCTGGTGCTCGGCGTAGCGGCTGTACATCCGGAACAGCTCGGCGGCGAAGAGCGACGCCTCGTCGCCGCCGGTGCCGGCGCGGATCTCGAGCACCACGTTGCGCTCGTCGTTGGGGTCCTTGGGGATCAGCTCGACGCGCAGCTTCTCCGCGAGCACGGCCTCGCGCGCCGCCAGCCGCTCGCGCTCCTCGCGCGCCATCTCCCACAGCTCGTCGCCGCGTTCGAGCCCGGTGAGCATCTCGCCGGTCTCGGCGAGCTGGCGCGCGACCTCCTTGTAGTCGCGATAGAGCGCGACCAAGCGGTCGATCTCGGCCAGCGCCTTGCTGGTCTCGGTGTAGACCCTGGGGCTCCCGAGGACCTCGGGATCGGCGAGCTTGCGGGTCAGCTCGGCGTGGCTGTCCTCGATCTGGGCGAGCTGCTGGAGCATGGCGGCGCGGCCGCCCGCGACCGGGCGCGGGAGGTCAGTTGGACTCGCGGCGGTAGCGGCGCTCGAAGCGCTCGACGCGGCCGGCGGAGTCGATCAGCTTCTGCTTGCCGGTGAAGAAGGGATGGCACTCGCTGCAGATCTCGAGGCGCATCTCATCCTTGGTCGAGTGGGTCTCGAAGGTGTTGCCGCAGGCGCACACCGCGGTGACCCGGTGCAGCGTCGGATGGATCTCGGGCTTCACGGTCGTTTCCTTCCTCGGGTGGACGGGCCTCGTCGTGGCGGCCTCGTCGTGTCCAGGCCGGCACCGGGGCTCGTAGGCGCCCGGCGCGAAACGGGTAGGCTAGCCGATCCGCCCTCCGTTGATCAAGCCGACGAGGTGCTTTCCGGGGCGGAAGCGGCGTCGCGAGGTGTGCAACAGCGCCCGCGCGGGGGCGATTCCCGCGGTCTTCGTTTCCCGCGCGCTGCGCCGCGGCCGGGTAGACTCCCGCCCGAATGGACCCCGTGACCCTCCACCGCGAGTCGATCGTCGTCGACGGCCACACCGATCTGCCGACCCGGCTCTTCCACCATCCCGCCGACCTCGGCGAGCGGCTCCCCGACGGCCACCTCGACCTGCCGCGGCTCTCCGAGGGGGGCGTGACCGCGATCGCCGCCGCGCTCTTCGTGCCGTCGTTCCTCGATCCCGAGCGCGGCTGGCGGCACCTCCTGGACCTCCATCGGCTTACCGAAGAGCGGCTGCGGCCGGGCGAGCTGGAGCGGGTGACCACCGCCGAGGAGGTGCGGCAGGCCAAGCAGGCCGGCGTCGCCGGCGTCCTCTACGCGGTCGAGAACGGCCGGCCGCTGACCTCGGAGAAGCGGCTCCGCGAGTGCGCCGCGCTCGGCGTCCGCTACGTCACCCTGACCCACTTCGCGAGCCACGAGTGGTGCGACGCCTCGACCGACGAGCCGCGCTGGGGCGGGCTCTCCGACGAGGGCGTCCGGCGGGTGCGCGAGATGCGCCGGCTCGGCATCCTCGCCGACGTCTCCCACGTCTCGGACGACGCCGTGCTCCATACCCTCGACGCTCTGCGCTCGCCGGTGATCGCGAGCCACAGCTCGTGCCGGGCGCTGTGCGGCCACCCGCGCAACCTCTCCGACAGCCTGGTGCGCGACGTCGGGCGTCACGGCGGCGTGGTGATGGCCAACACCTATCCGGCGTTCGTCGCCGAAGCGGCCGCCGAGGCCAACCGCCGGCGGACCGCCGCGGTCCTGCCGCGGCTCGAGGAGATGGCGGCGGCCCCCGAGCCCGACCTCCACGCCCTCGACCAGGCCTGGCACGAAGCCGCGGCGGCCGATCCCCTGCCGCCGGTGCCGCTCGCCGCCTTCGTCGACCACGTGATGCGGCTGGTCGATCTGGCCGGCGAGGAGCACGTCGGCATCGGCACCGACTTCGACGGCATCACCGAGGTGCTCGACGGCTTCGGCGACGCCTCCGAGTGGCCCAACCTGACCGCCGCGCTCTCCGCGCGGGGGTTGTCGCCGGAGGCGGTTCGCTGGGTCCTCGGCGAGAGCTTCCTCCGAGTCCTCTCCGACGCCGAGCGCAGGGCGGGCTGAGATCAGTAGCTCTCTACGCCCCACGACGGGGCGTAGAGGACCGCGTTCAGGAGCAGCGGCATCGTCGCGCGCCAGAAGCCGCGGAACGCCGGCGGCTGCGCGAACAGGATCACCCGGCCCTGGCCCGCCGCCTCGCTCGCGACCAGGAGCGAGCCGGCGAGGCGCTCGCGCGCCTCGGGCCAGGCGAAGCCGGCGGTCACGGGATCGCCCGCGGCGGCGGTCAGCACGTCGACCTGCGGGTCGCCGGTCGGCAGCCAGACGCGGTCGCCGGCGAAGAGCAGCGGCGGCGCCGAGGGGAGGCCGGCGGCGAGCGGATGGCCGGGGGTCAAGCGGGTGGCGAGCACCGCTCCGGGGGTGGCGAGCAGCCGGTGGGCGAGCGGGTCGGGGGGCTCGGCCGGGGCATCGTCGGGACTCTCCGGATCGCCGGCCTCGGCGCCGGAGCCCTGGTCGTCCTTGGCCGCCGGCCAGGGCTTGATCGCCGTCAACTTGCGCTCGCGCAGCCAGTCGAGCGCCCCGCGCTCGGCGATCAACACGCCGCCGCCGCGCACCCAGGCCGCCAGCTCGTCGCCAGCGTCGCCGTCGAGCGCCCGGCTCCAGTCGCCGTCGGGGAGCAGCAGGGCGGTGAAGCCGGCGAGGTCGGCGCGGCCGAGGCGGTCGGCGTCGAGGCGGCTGACCGCCACGCCGAGCTCGCGGTCGAGCAGGTGCCAGAGCGCGCCGAATGCGGTCGGCGACGCCCCCTCGCCGCCGATCAGCCCGAGCCGCGGCGGCACCACCGCGACCACCCGGTTGGAGCCGATCGAGAGCCCGCCGCCGAAGCTGGCGCCGACCGGCCCCGCGCCGGCGCCGGTCGCCTCGGCCGCGGCGGCGATCCGCCGGTCGAGATCCGCCGGCGCGCCCAGCCGGGGCGCGAGGAGGGTGCCGTCGCCGCTCGGGCCGCCGGCGGTCGCGATCGGCGCCAGCGCTACGCGCAGCGGGACGCCCTGGCCGAGGAGCCGCGCGGCGGCGCGGTAGCCGGCGATGCCGCGCCAGGGGATTAGCCAGCCGAGCGGCGCTTCGCCGGCCGTCCCGCTGCCCGCGTCCGCGCTGGCCGTGGCGTCCACGCCGGCCGCCCCGCCCGTTGCGGCAACGCCGTGGAGCGGCTCCTCGGCCATGTCCTCGGTCGGCTCGGGCTCGAAGCCGGGATCGGCCGGGCGCAGACTAGCCGGAAGGCCGTCGTGGACCCACGCTTCGAGGTGGAAGGCGAGCGGCAGGCTCCAGGCGGTGACGTCGAAGAACTCGGCCTCGAGGTTGCGCTCGACGCGGTCGCGCTGGCGCTCGACGTAGCCCTCCGGCAGCCCGGCGTCGGCTTCGAGCAGGGCGTGCACCAGCCGGCCGAGCGGCTGCGCGGTGGTCGCCGCCCAGGTGCCGGCGCGGAAACCGACCGGTGCGGCGTCGGTGCCGCCGGTGCCGCCGGCGCTGCCGGCAGCGACGGCGATCGGGCGCGCCGGGAGGCTCTCGGCCGCGCTCAGCCGCCCGACGCGAACGCCGTGGCGGGCCAGCAGGCGCGCCAGCGGCTCGGCCTCGGCGCCGTCCGCCGGCCACAGGTAGGTGACCGGCGCGCTCGCGGCCTGCGCCAGCCGCCCGGCGACGAAGCCAGCGTCGAGCTCCCGCTCGCCGTCGGCGGCGGTGGCGACGGTGGCGAGCGAGGTGGTCAGATGCCGCGCGGTACGGCTGGCCAGGGTCAGGAGCGAGCCGTCGGGGAGCTCCAGCGCCTCGCCGGCGCGCCCGCCGCCGCCGACCTCGTAGGTCATCCCGACGGCGCCGCGCAGGCTGGGGTAGGAGTCGCCGTAGCCCGGGTAGTAGAGGTCGAAGCCCTCGGCCTTGAAGTAGAGCCAGCCGGCGCGGTCGAAGGCGGCGGCGTTGGCGCGCCCGAAGGTCTCGAGCCACCCGACCACCGCCGGGTCGATCGCCGGATGCACCGGCTCGGCCGAGGGCGGAAAGAAATAGGCCGAGCGCGCCCCCATCTCGTGGACGTCGACGAACACCTGCGGCTCCCAGCGCCGGTACTCGGAGAGCCGGTGGCGGGTCTCGCGCTGCGTCGCCCAGGCCCAGTCGCGGTTGAGGTCGAAGAGATAGTGATTGCCCCGCCCGCCCGGCCACGGCTCGCGGTGCTCGGCGGCCTCCGGGTCCGGGTTCGGCCGGCTCCCCCGGAGCTGCTGGTAGGCCCCGACATACCGCTCCCGCCCGTCCGGGTTCTGGAGCGGATCGATCAGCACCACCACCCGGTCCAGCCGCTCGGCCCACTCCCCGCCCGCCGCCGCCAGCACAAAAGCGGTCCCGAGCGCCGCCTCCATCGACGACGACTCGTTGCCGTGGATCCCGTACCCGAGCCAGACCACGGCCGGCGTCTCCCGCTCCAGCCGCTCCCGCTCCCCGGCCTCCATCCCTTCCGGCTCCGCCAGCCGCAGCCGTGCCAGCCGGATCTCCTCCAGCCGAGCCAGGTTCCGCTCCGAGCTGACCGCCACGAGCACCAGCGGCCGCCCCTGGTAGCTCCGCCCGTACTCCCACATCGCAACCCGAGGCGAGATCTCCGCCAGCTCCGCCAGGTACCCCCGCGCCTCCGCCCACCGGGTGAACCTCTCCCCCAACCGATACCCCAGCACCTCCCGCGGCGAAGGCACCCCCCCGGACAGCTCCGGCACCTCCACCCGAGCCCCCTCCGGCACCGTTGCCAACCAGTCGGGCCACCCCTCCGAAGCCCAGACCACGCCGCCCGTCCACAGCAGGATCGACAACGAGAGAACCCGCACCAGAGTGTCCATCACCTTCCGCTCATCCTCGGAAATTTAGCCTGACGCGCCGCGGTCCCCGGCGGCGGGGCGCCTCCCCTCGGCCCGGGGCCGGCTCGTCTCGGAGCTGTGCAGCCTAGTTCGCCACCACCGCATCCACCGAGATACTCAGCCGCTTCATCATCTCGTGGAGCGTCGTCGGCTTCACCTGCAGCATCTCCGCCGCCCGCTTCTGCACCCCTCCGCTCATCTGCAGCGCCTTGACGATGAGCTGGCGCTCGTACTCGCTCACCGCCTCCTTGAGCGACAACCCGTTGCTCGGCAGATTCGTCGCCGGCGCCGCCGCCGCCGTCGAGGGCTGCCGGACCGAGGCCGGCAACAGCTCGACGTCGAGCACCGGCCCCGTCGACAGCACCACCGCCCGCTCGATCACGTTCTCCAGCTCGCGCACGTTCCCCGGCCAGGGATGGTCCATCAACAACGCCATCGCCCCCGGCGCGATGTCGTGGAGCGGCTTGTCGTTCTCCTCGGCATACTGGGCGAGGAAGTGGTGAGCCAGAAGCGGCACGTCCTCCGTGCGCCTGCGCAGCGGCGGCAGCGCGATCGTGATCACGTTGAGCCGGTAGTAGAGATCCTCGCGGAAGCCGCCCGCGTGCACCTCCGCCTCGAGATCGGCGTTGGTGGCGGCGATCACCCGCACGTCGGCCTTGATCGTGTCGACCCCGCCCAGGCGCATGAACTCCCGCTCCTGGATCACCCGCAGGAGCTTCGCCTGCGTGTCGAGCGGGATGTTGCCGATCTCGTCGAAGAAGATCGAGCCGGTCTCGGCGATCTCGAACAGCCCCTTCTTGCTCGACACCGCGCCGGTGAACGCCCCCTTGACGTGACCGAAGAGGTTGCTCTCGAGGAGGTCGGAGGGCATCGAGCCCGAGTTGACCGTGACGAACGGCCCGTGGGCGCGCCGCGAGTGGTGGTGGATCGCCTTGGCCACCAGCTCCTTGCCGGTGCCGCTCTCGCCCAGGATCAGGATGTTGCTCTTCGACGGCGCGGCGAGCCGGATTAGGTCGAACACCTGCTGCATCGGCTTCGACTTGCCGATGATCTTGTCGAAGCTGAAGCGCTGCTGGAGCTGCTCGCGCAGCGAGCGGTTCTCGGCGGTCAGGCGGCGCTGCTCGAGCCCCTTGCGCAGGGTCAGCAGCACCTCTTCGTTCTTGAACGGCTTGGGGATGTAGTGGAACGCCCCCTGGCGCATGGCGTCGATCGCGCCCTCGATCGACGAGTAGGCGGTGATCACCACGATCACCTGGTCGGGGTCGCGCTCGCGGATGCGCTGGAGCACCTGCATGCCCGTCATCCCGGGCAGCATCAGGTCGAGCACGACGAGGTCGACCTCCTCGCGCTCGAGGAGAGCCAGCCCTTCCTCGCCGGTGCGCGCGGAGTGGGTGGTGTGGCCTTCGCGCTGAATCAGAGAGGTGAGGACGTCCTGGAGGACCTCCTCGTCGTCGATCACAAGGATGTTCATGCGGAGGCGGGGAGCCCCTGGGCCCGCCCCTGAGCCTGCCCCTGAGCCTGACTGAGCGGCAGCTCGACGGTGAAGCGGGCCCCCCGGCCGGGCTCGCTCTCGACCTGCATCCGGCCGCCGTGACGCTGGACGATCTCGTAACTGATCGAGAGGCCGAGCCCGGTGCCGCCGCGGCCGAGCTTGGTGGTGAAGAAGGGCTCGAAGATCTTCTCCAGGCGGTCGTCCGGGATGCCCGGGCCGGTGTCGGCCACGGTGAGCACGGCGCGGCCGTCGCGGGCGGCGAGGCCGACCGCCAGCTCGCCGCCGCCGGCCTCGGCCATCGCGTCGCAGCCGTTGAGGAGGAGGTTGGTCACCACCTGCTGCAGCTCGCCCGGGTTGCCCGAGACCTCGATCCGCTCGCCGTCGGCCGGCGCCTGCCAGGCGGCCCGCACGCCGGCGCGGGCCATCCGCGGCCGCAAGAGGTCGAGGCACTCGTCGACCAGCGGCGGCAGCTCGACCGGCACCTGCTCGCTCTCCCGCTTGCGCGCGAACTCGAGCAGGCTGTTGACGATCTGGGTGGCGCGGAAGGTCTGGCGCTCGACCTTCTTCAGGATCGCGTAGTGCGGGTCGGCGGCGTCGGTCTCGGCGAGCAGCATCTGGGCGTAGCTCGAGATCCCGGTGATCGGGGTGTTGACCTCGTGCGCCACCCCGGCAGCGAGGGCGCCGAGCGCGGCCAGCCGGTCCTTCTCCTTGAGCGCCGCCTCCATCGCCACCCGCTCGCTGACGTCGTGGACCATCAGGACGCGCAGCGCGTCGCCGGCGCGGCGGAAGGCCGAGACCGAGAGCTGGAGATGACGCTCGCCGCCGTCGGCCTCGCAGAAGCTGACCTCGGCGACCGGCGCCCCCGGCTCGGGCACCGCGGCCACCGGCAGGACCTCGGAAAGCGCTCGGCCGTCGAGATCCTCGCGCTCGCGGCGCACCAGCTCGGCGAACGCGGCGTTGGCCGAGACGATCGCGCCGTCGCCGTCGAGCACCGCGATGCCGGCCGGCGAGGACTCGATGATCCCCTGGTTGTAGCTCTGCAGCTCGACCACCTCGTCGAGCTTGCTGCGGAGCTGGTCGAGGAGCTGGGCGTTCTCGATCGCCAGCGCCGCCTGGGTGAGGAGCTGGCGGATCAGCTCGAGGTCGTCGCCGTTGAGCGGCTCGCCGTCGGCGTGCGGGCCGACCAGCGCCAGGCCGAGCCGGCCGCGGCGCACGACGAGCGGGAAGGCGTAGCGGTAGCCGGCGACGAACAGGCGCTGCTCGGGCGGCCGGTCGGCGGCGGGGAGCGCGACGCCGGAGAGCCGCGTGCTGTCGCTCGCCCACAGCCGCTCGCCCAGCTCGTCGGCGGCGATCGACGCCGGCAGCCCGGGCTCCGGCCGCACCGGCACCAGGGCGTCGCCGAACGCCAGCCAGAGGTTGGCGCGCTCGACGTCGAGGCCGTCCTCGACGTGGTCGATCAGCCGCTGGCAGAGCCGCATCAGATCGCGCTCGTGGATCAGCTCGTCGGCGAGGGCGGCGAGCGCGCGTCGCTTGTCGAAGCGGCCGCGGTACTGGATCCGCTCGAGCCCGGCGGCGATGCCGCGGCGCGCCGGCAGGAGAAGCCCCGCGATCAGCAGCCCGGTCGCGAACGACACCAGGTTGCGCGCCGCCACCAGGTCCTCGGGCAGCCCGCGCGAGATCACCATGTTGACCAGCGAGAAGCCGATCACGCCGAGGAGCAGCGTCAGCGTCGCCGAGATCGTGGTGCGGACGATCGACTCGATGTCCCACAGCTTGTAGCGCAGGATCGCCCAGGCGAAGGCGATCGGCACCAGCGCCAGCGGCGCCAGCGCCGCCGCGGTCACCAGCTCCGGCGGCGGCGCGCCGAGCGCGGTCGGGGCCAGGTAGATCAGCGCCGCCGGCAGGTAGCCGCCGGCGACCCCGAAGACCAGCCAGCGCACCTGGCGGGCGCGCTCCCAGCTCTCCTCCGAGAGCACCCGCACCACCAGCACCGCCACCGCGGCCACCGCATAGAGGGCGAAGAGGCCGACCTCGGCGCGGTCGAGCGCGACCAGGGTGGCGTCGGAGATGCCGGAGCCGAGGAGGCGCCCGCCGGTCGCCATCTGGTCGATGCGCAGGGCGAGCAGCGCCGCCGCCGGCAGGTAGAGGAACGGCGCCCAGCGGGCGAGCGAGCGACCGCGCCCGAGCGCCTGCGGGAAGACCAGGAAGAGGTGGAGCATCAGCGGCGGCAGGAGCAGCCGCGCCACCCGGTCGGCGCCGAACAGGAGCTTGGTCACCGCATCCGGCTGGCGCGAGAAATCGCCCGGGGTGATCAGGAAGAGCGCCGCCGAGACCGCGCACCAGAGGAAGAAGAGCGCCGCCTGGCTGCGCCGGTCGCGCAGCAGGGTGTAGAGGCCGATGGCCAGGAAGGCGGCGCCGACCAGGGCCAGGATCAGGTACGGGACGTCGACGTCGAGCGCCGGCCGCCGGTAGGTCACCGCCGCCGGCACGTCGCCGCGGAGCACCAGGAGCGGCGTCTCGACGGCGCCGCGGAGCCTCTCGGCCAGCTCGTCGACCCGCGGCGTGGTCAGGCCGCCGGCGTCGAGCACGAGGTCGCCGGTCTCGAGCCCGGTGGCGGCGTCGTCGACGGCGGTGACGCGGACGCCGCCCCCGGCCGGCTCGGCGTCGAAACCGAGCGGCTGGAAGCTGGCGACCTTCTGCTGGACGCTGACCGCGCCGAGCACCACCACCGCGGCAGCCAGGAGGAGGGCGAGGACGAGGAGGCTGGCGCGGGCGAGACGGGGCGACGGCATCGGGGTTCCTGCTCGAGATCTCACGGCTCAGATAGCAGGTTTCGTGCCACCCATCAAAATTTTGAAAGCGCGGCTAAACCGGCATGGGGCGAGGGTTTTCCGCGCCGCAATCCAATCCCTTGGACGCTATCCGACGGCATGGATCCAACGCAATCGATCGGACACGGGGAGCGCCGCGGGGCGCCGGAGCAGGAGTTAGAAGCTGACCGCGATGCCGCCGAGCAGGCGCTTGCGGACCTCGTCGTCCTGCGCCGCTGCGGCTTCGTAGGGGGAGGCGCCGCGGGAGAGCTCCATGTCGAGGCTGAGCGCCCAGTCGGCGGCCAGCTCGCGCAGGAAGCCGAGGTCCTGCGTCACCCGTACCTGGAGGCGCTCGACCTCGACGTCGGCGACCGGCTGGGCCTCGGCGTCGAGCGCTTCGAGCGCCTGGCGGAGCTGGTGGAAGGCCAGGTAGAGGCCGGTCGAGGTGGTCTGGAAGCGGGTGTCGAGGGAGGTGACCAGGTAGCTCACCTCGTTCTCGTACGGGCTCGTGTCGCCGGCGCGGAAGATGCCGCCGCCGCCGCTGGCGAGGCTCGATTCGAGGCGGGTGACGACGGTCGGCGACAGCCGGCGGCTGGCCCCGAACTGCAGCTCCGGCACCTGGTCGCCGGGCACCAGGTAGAGGCTCTCGAAGCGGTTGAAGAACCCCTCGTCGAAGTAGACCCGCTCGACCTCGCCGTACTCGCGGTGGGTGACGCCGAGCGAGAGCGCCTCCTCCTCGTTCTTCTGGTGAGTGAGCACGGCCTGGTAGCACTGCGCCTCGTTCCGGTCGCACTCGCCGGTCTCGGCGAAGTAGGCGGGGAGGAAGCCGGCCCGGCCCGGCTCGCCGTCGTCGAAGCGGTGGCTGGCGATCATCGAGGCCTGCCAGGTCGGCGAGAGCTGGAGCACCACGCCGCCCTGCGGGCTCAGCGACACCGTGCCGTCGCGCAGCGTGGTGTAGAGGCCGTACTGGACCAGGAGCGCCGGGCGCAGCGAGAGGCCGCCGCGGCCGAACAGGTCGACCCGCTCGTCGGCCGGCGCGCCGAGCAGGTCGGCGCCCTCGGTGAGGCCGTTCTCGGTGACCGTGTCGAGGCGATAGCGGACGCCGGCCTCGAAGTTCGAGCGGCGCGACAGCTCGTGCAGGTAGGTGCCCTCGACCCGCCAGCTCCGCGAGGCCTCGGGGATCGCCGCCGGCTCCACCAGGCCGAGCCGGTGGAAGTTGCTCTCGGCGGTGTATTGGGCGAAGAGCTGCGAGCGCGAGCGCGTGCTCAGCGCGTGCGACAGGCTCAGCCGGTGCTGCTCGAAGTCGAACGAGCCGGCGGCGACGCCGTCGTTGGTCATGTGGTTCGACTGCGACGAGAGGTTGACCCGGGTGTCCTCGCGGCTCGCCTCGAGCGAGAGCGCGCTACCCTGGCCGTCGAACGGCCCGCCGCCGCCGGCTTCGAGCGCGCGAGCCGGCACCACCTGGAGGTGTTTGCCGATCAGCCCGAGCCGCACCTGGCCGACCTGACCCTCGATGCGGGCCGTGCCGCCGGTGACCCGGGCGTCGCCACCGCCGCTCGAGGCGATCTCGTCGACCCCGGACTCGACTTGCAACGCGGTCTGGAAGGCGGCCCTCGGCGCCGCGATCCAGCCGGCGCTCCGCGCCTCGGCCTCGAGGTCGGCGACCACCATGTCGCGCAGCACGTCGGGCGGGATCTCCGCCTGCGCCGACCAGAAGTCCCGGCGGCCGCTCGCCGCGCTCGCCTCGGCCTCGGCCAGCTCCAGCTCGAGGAACTGGTAGGTCTCGGCGGTGGCGCGGGTCAGGCGCAGCAGCACCGGCATGAAGCCGGGCTTGTGGGCGACGATCGTGTAGATGCCGGCGGGCAGGGCGTCGAACAGGAAGCCGCCGCCGCCGTCGGTCGTCACCTTGCGGTGGCTGCCGGCGGACTGGTAGGCGTAGACGGTCGCCGACGGGAGCGGCGAGGCGGCGGAGATCACCCGGCCGCCGACGCCGTGCGGATCGACGGGGACGTCGGCGCCCGCGATCGGCGCCGCGGCCACTGCGAGCAACCCGGCGACGAGGCCGGTCCCGAGCGCACGCAACGACCTCGACGAGGCCCTTGGGAGACGCCTCGAAGTTCGCTCGCTGTGCGGAAGAAGGGGCATGTTTTCGAAGCCCTGAATCAAGGCCTGAGTATAGGCACTGCGCTCGCCGGTGTCAAACCCGCGCGGCGGCGCTCCGGATTCCCTACTCATGGCCTACTCGTCGCTCCGTCCCGCGGGCGCCCGGCGCGTCCAGCGCCGGCCGCAGGGCCGCCGCCACGGCGACCACTCGGGCCGCGCCGGCCGCGCGCAGGCAGGCCGCCGCGGCGTCCAAAGTGGCGCCGGTGGTGGCGACGTCGTCGACCAGGAGCACCCGCCGGCCGCGCACCTCGGCGCCGCGCGCGAGGGCGAAGGCACCCCGCGGGTTGCGCCGCCGCTCGGCGCCGCCGAGCGCGGTCTGGGGCGGGGTCGCGCGCCGGCGGGCGAGCGCGGCGGCGAACGGCAGGCCGAGGCGCCGGGCGAGCGGGCGGGCGATGCGCTCGGCCTGGTTGTAGCCGCGGCGGAGCCGGCGCCGCCAGTGGAGCGGCACCGGCACCGCCAGGTCGGCCTCGAGATCGCGCCCGAGGCGCTCGGCGAGATCGGCGGCGAGGCCGGCGCCGAGGTCGTCGCGGCGGCCGAACTTGAGCGCCCGGATCACCGCGTCGAGCGGCGGCGCATAGCGCCAGGCGGCGAGCAGGCGATCGAACGCCGGCGGCCGGGCGCGGCAGCGGCCGCAGCGGAAGCCGGCCGGCACGGCCGCCGCGGCGAGCGGCGCCGAGCAGAGCGCGCACGCCGGGCCGAGCGGCGGCGCCAGCGCGCCGCGGCAGGTGGCGCACAGGCCGAGCGGCGGCACCCGCGCCGGCAGCGGATCGCCGCAGCCCAGGCAGGGCGCGGGGAGCAGCAGGTGGAGCGTCCGCGACAGCCAGCCGCGGGGCTCGGCCGGCCGCGCCGGCGCCGGCTCCAGCGGCCTCAATGTGACGATCGCCATGCTCGCACCGTATCCCCTTCGATCGCGCGGTCCCGGCTCGCGGGGCTCCCCCCGGACGGACTCCGGCTCCCGGGAGCCGGGGCCGCGCGGCGTTGCCGCGGCCCGCCCGCCGGCGCCCGGAGAGCCGTCCGCCGCACGGTATACTCCCGGCCCGCAGAGTCTCGCGCAGAGTCCCGGCCGGGCGCGCCCGGCCGCCGCCGACGCCACCAGGAGGGACCGTCTTGAGCCGTCAACTCCGCATCTCCGCATCCGTCCTCTTCGTCGTCGGTCTCCTGGCGCTGGCGCCCGGCGCCTCGGCGCAGGACTACTACAATTTCACGGTCTTCGGCGGCGCCGGCTTCGGCGGCTCGCTCGACGCCGACCCGGGCGACGGCGTCGACCACCCGAGCTGGCAGCTCGGGGCCGCGATGATCACCGATCTCCGCACCCTGGTCGGCCTGCGCTACGGCCAGATCGGCTTCGACTCCGCCGAGCCGCTCGACACCCTGTTCGACGCCGACCTGACCTATTTGACGCTCGCCGGCGAGTACAAGTTCGACCAGACCTACTACGACGCCGGCATGTACCTCGGGCTCGGCGGCTACCAGCTCGAGGGGATCGACGCCGGCGGCACCGGCCGCGACGACACCTCGTTCGGCTTCGTCGTCGGGGTCACCGGCGAGTTCCCGATCACCCGCCGCTTCGCCGTCCTGGTCGAGTTCGCGGGCCACTACACCGACCTCGACGCGGCCCAGTTCTTCGTCACCGGCCACGGCGGCGTCTCAGTTCACTTCTGACCGTTCAGGCGCGAGGTGCTCCGCGATGGCCCCGCGGATCGCGGGGTCGTCCCAGTTCTGGGCGCCGATCCACTTCTCGACCACGCGGCCGCCGACCACCAGGTAGGTCTCGGGGAGCTTGCGCGTGCCGTAGCGGTGAGCGACCTCCCACTGCGGGTCGTAGAGCATCATCGGCGCGCGGCTGCCGACGAACGGCTCGACCTTCGCCATGGTGTCGTCGACCGCGACCATCGCCACCTCGAAGTCGGGGCGGTCGCCGAAGTCGGTCCACAGCCGCTCGAGGGCCGGGATCTCGGTGATGCAGGGCGGGCACCAGGTCGCCCAGAAGTGGACCAGCGTCACCGGCGCCATGCGCGCGGCGAGCGGCTGCGGCCGGCCGTCGCCGTCGAGCAGGAAGCCGCCGGGCGCCTGGCTGGTGCCGTCGCCGCGCGGCCAGAACAGGACCGCCAGCGCCGCCAGCGCCACCGCGGCGACGACCAGGCGGGCCTGGAGGCCGAGGCGCTCGGGCAGCACCGCCGGGGCGCCCTCCAGCGGCGCGATCGGCGGCGGCACCAGGGGGGCGGACGCGGCGGGCGCGGGCGGGGTGGGCTCGGTCTCGCGGCTCATGACGTCTCCATGGGCGGGGAGCGCGGGAAGAACTCGATGCGGCCGGCGTTATCATCAGCGCTGGCGGCCGCTGAAACGAACGAGACGGCGAAACGAATCGTCGAAACCCCGCCGAGAGACGACATTGTACAACCCCGACGAACGACGAACCGCGCTCCCGCGCCAGGCGATCCTGGTCGGGCTGGTGCACGGCGGCACGCCGGAGCACGTCGCCGAGGAGCACCTCGACGAGCTCGCCGCGCTCGCCGAGAGCGCCGGCGTCCACGCCGCCGGCCGCGTGCTCCAGCGCCGCCCGGCGCCGCACGCCAAGACCTTCATCGGCAGCGGCAAGGCCGAGGAGGCGGGCGCGATGGCAGCCGAGCTGGGCGCCGACCTCCTGCTCTTCGACGACGACCTCTCCGCCAGCCAGGTCAAGAACCTCGAGGAGGCGGCCGGCGTCCAGGTGATGGACCGCTCGTCGCTGATCCTCGAGCTGTTCAGCCAGCGCGCGCGCACCGGCGAGGCACGCACCCAGGTCGAGCTGGCGCGGCTCAACTACCTCCTGCCGCGGCTGACCCGCATGTGGCGGCACCTCTCGCGCCAGGTCGGCGGCATCGGCGTGCGCGGCGGCGACCGGCGAGACCCAGCTCGAATCCGACCGCCGGATCCTGCGCCAGCGGATCGCCCGCCTCGAGCGCGAGCTGGGCAAGATCGAGCGCACCCGCGGGCTCCAGCGGCGCGGCCGGCGCGACTCCCTGACCGTGGCGCTCGCCGGTTACACCAACGCCGGCAAGTCGACGCTCTTCAACCGCCTGACCGGCGCCGGCACGCGCGCCGAGGACCGCCTCTTCGCGACCCTCGACTCCAAGCTCCGGCGCGGCTCGGTGGCACCCGGCCGGACGATGGTCTTCGCCGACACCGTCGGCTTCATCCGGAAGCTCCCGCACCACCTGGTCGCTCCTTCCGCTCGACCCTGGACGAGATCGCCGCGGCCGACCTGGTGCTGCACGTCATCGACCGCAGCCATCCCCAGTGGGAGGACCAGCGGCAGGTGGCCGAGAGCGTCCTCGACGACCTCGGCGTCGAGCGCGCGCGGGTGATCCCGGTGCTCAACAAGACCGACCGGCTGCCCGCGAGCGAGGTCGGCCACGGCGGCCCGGAGGGCGCGCTCTGGGTCTCCGCCGAGACCGGAGAGGGGCTCGAGGCGCTGCGCGCCGAGCTGGTCCGGAGGGCGGGGTGGCCGCGGGAATCCGGGTCGGAGGATGGGGGCACGGGCCTGGGCGCGGAGCTGGTGGACGAGGGTGCGGAGGCGGGAGCCGAACGCGACGAGGAGCGGGCGCTCTTGGCCGTCGCCGGAAGCGAAAGGGCGCGTTGACACTCCGCTCCGGCCGCCGCTACACTCTGCAACCCTGCGTGGGGCCGTAGCTCAGTTGGGAGAGCGCTTGAATGGCATTCAAGAGGTCGAGGGTTCGATTCCCTTCGGCTCCACCAATAAAATCAACAAGATACGACGATCGTCTCCGCGGCGAAATCGGCCGCTAGCAAGCACATAGCAAGCACCGAGCTGGGGTTCGGGGCGTCATCGCGGCGTCTCCCCGCTACCGCTCCACCCGCTCCTCGAGCCAGAGGTCGAGGTCGCCCTGCCGGTACACGACGCGGCGGCCGAGCTTCACGAAGGGCGGCCCGCCGCCGCGGGAGCGCAGCGTCTCAAGGGTCGCGGGCGAGAGCCCCAGGTACTCGGCGGCGACAGGTGTGGTGAAGGCACCCGGCTCTGCGAGCGCCGGCGAGAGTGGCCGGAGCGCCGGTTTCGAGGCCTGCTCCCGGGGCCGCTCTCGCCGCCACCCACTTCGTTCTCTCTTTTGGTTCGGCGCTCGTAGAGGAGGAGTGGAGTCGAGGAGGGAGGCGAGGGCCGTCTCGTACTCCCGGAGTTCGGCTATGCGGACGCTTCGCGTCTCTTCTCGGAGCTCGGACGGGAGCCGGGCTCGCAGCCGCTCCACTGCGTCCGGTTTGTCGAGGAAGGTCAGCACCGTGGCGAATCCTGCGTCGAGATCCTTGCGGATGTTCTCAAGGGCGTGGCCCTCGCCCATCTCGATCTCGACCGCGACATCGGCACCGCGGAGATCGAAGGCGAGGTCGACCCGGGCGCCGCTCGACTCGTCTTCTACCCTTACGGTGAGGCCTCGTTCCCGGAGCCAGGCGGCGATCGTCTGGGTCCACCACTGGTGCGCCACGCCGCCGCGGCCGAGGCCGGTCTGCGGGGCCACGTCGAAGGACGCGAGGACGCTGCGACCTTCAGTCGTGATCTCCAGGAGCTTGAAGCGCTCGCCGCGCCCGCCGGGATTCACGGCGACCTCGGTCGCGAGGCCGCGTCGGAGGAGGGCCGCCTTCACCTGGTTTCCTTTCCAGGCGGAGAGGCCGAGCTCGCGGTTCCGGTCGCGGGTCGTGAGGAAGGGGTGCCTCGCGGCGAGCGCGAGGTAGTCGAGAGCGAGCTTGTCGAGCTGCGGCCGCTTTGCCGGCTGCCGCTCCGGGCGCGTTGGTGTCTCGGGCCGACCCTCCTGCGGTTCTCCGGCTCGGCTCGCCTCCGTCTTCGTTGGGGAGGCCGTGGGCTTTGTCCGGGCGGCAGGTTCCCGCTCTACCTCCTCGGCCTCTTCCAATCCCCATCTCGCGCCGGAGAGCCCCCGGATCTCCCGTCGCCGCCGCTCGGCGTCCTCGCGCCCGACTGGCGGCAGCATCTCGGTCGAGAGGATGAAGTCGGCGTCGCGCGTGCCGACGCGGCAGACCGCCTCGCCGATCCGGAGGCCCATGAGGTCTTCGGCGGTGAAGTCGGCGAGACCGCGCGCCAGGGTCCGGGCGTCCTCGTCGCCCACGCGGAAGCAGATCCGGGTGTGGGCGTTCGCGAGGACCGCGCGCTCGACCTCGGGCAGCGCGTGGTGCAGCTGGTAGAGGTCCTGGTGCGCGACGGTCAGGGCGAGCCCGAACTTGCGAGCGCCGGAGAAGACCCCCGCCATCGACGGCGTGGCGAGGAGGTGGAACTCGTCGAGGTAGAGGAAGAAGGGCGATCGCTCCGCGTCCGGCCGGTCGGCGCGGGCGAGGGCGGCCTGGTGGAAGCCGGAGACGAGGAGCGAGCCGAGGAGGCTCGCGTTCTCGCTACCGACGAGCCCCTGGGCGAGCTTCGCGATGAAGATGCCGCCGCGGTCGAGGAGCTCCCGCAGGTCGAGGCCGCCGTCCTTCCGCGCGAGCACGCGGCGCAGGAGCGGCGAGCGCAGAAGGGCGTCAAGCCTCGTGAGGATCGGCGCCTCCGGGTGGCCCTTGAGGCGCGGGAACTCATGGCGGAAGAAGTCGAGGACGTAGCGGTCGGCGACCGCCGTGAGGGCCTCGCTCCGGAACGCAGGGTCGGCGAGGAAGCGTTTCAGGTCCGCGAGAGACGCCCCCTGCGGGTGCGCGAGGAGCGCCCCGAGCGCGTTCCCCAGGACCGCCGACATCTGATCGCCCCACGAGGTGGAGAGCCTCCGGAAGATGCCCAGGAGATCGGCGGCGAGGAGCTCCGCTTCGGCCGGCGACTCCGCCCGGAGCGGATTCCAGCCGAGGGCGAGCTCGGGGTCGGCCGGGTCGAGGAGCACCGCATCCGCGAGGCGTTCCTCCGGCAGGCGGGCCAGAAACTCCTCCGCCAGATCGCCATGCGGATCGAGGAGGCCGCAGCCTGCGCCGCGTTCGGCATCGCCGAGGAGCATCGAGAGGAGCAGGGTGCTCTTGCCGGTGCCGGAGGCGCCGACGAGGTGCGCGTGGCGGCTTCGTGCAGCGTCCGGGAGCCGCACCTCTGACGAGTCGCCTTCGTGCCGGCACCAGCCGAGGAAGACGCCCCGCGCCCCTTGGAGAACGGCTGGAAGGGGCCGGGACTTTTCGGAGAGCCGGCGGAGCGCCGGGATCGCGAGCCCTGCCGAGGGCGGATGGACGAGGGCGGAGATCTCCTGGAGGGAGAGGAGCATCCCGGTGCGCCGGCTCTGGCGGCGGAGAAGATCTGCGGTCGGATCTCCCGTGGCCAGGGCGAGCGGCATGAGGTCGTTGCCGAGGGGACTGCCGAGGAAGGCCAGGGCACCGGCCAGAGGGACGAGCAGATCCCCTGGACGAGCACCCTTCGCCGCCGCTCTCACCACCGCCGCTGCGATCGGCGTCGCCACCTTCTCCCGGGCGCGGGCGGTGATCTCGGGCGCGTCCAGGAAGAAGGGCTTGCCCTCCGGCGTGACGACGGCGGCGAGCGCAGCAGCTGCCCAAGGCGCCCGAGTGGGCTGGAGGAGGAGCTGGAGGCAGGCGATCTCGCCGCGGGGCACGCCCTGGAGGGCGCCCACCACCGGCGCGAGCGGGTCAGGGTGGAACCGCCGCGGCATCGAGAGCGGAAGCATCCACTCGCGGGCCAGGCCGAACTCCACGAACCCTGCATGGCCCGTTGCCGCATCCCAGAGCGCCTCCAGGCTAGAAGCCGGGGCAAAAACGACCTTCGGAAAGATGGATCGGAGGGAGGCGCTCGCATAGTCGACTGCGGCCGGGCTCCCGGCGAGTCGGAGCGACACTTCGCCGGCGGCGCCCACCGCCTCGAAGGCGAGCGGTTCGCCGAGCACCCGCAGTGTCGTAAGCCACGCGAGGTTGGCTTCGGCATCGACCGCGAGATCCGCCGGCGCGAGGAGCAGGACTTCGACGATCTCGCCCGCCGGCTCATAGGGGGCAGGTTCCGGCTCGGGCGACTCCTCTTCGACCGCCTCCTCCCGGCTGGACGGCGGTGCCAGTCCGGCGAGAAGCCGGTCGAGGAGCCCTGGTATCCGCCCGTCGTCCGGAGGAGCGGGGCGCGGTCGGTGGAGCGGCCGGTACGGCGGCTCGAGCTCCACCGGGACGGGATATGCCTGCCAGCCGCGCCCGCGAAGCTCCCACTCGAACCATGCGCGGGTCAGCGCCTCGAGCCGCTCCACGGCACGCGCACCCCCGCTACTTCAAGATGTCGCGCAGCTTGGGCGCGCATTCCTCGGGCGCGAGCGCCCGGAGACCCTGCTCCTTTGTGAGCCCGTGGACGACCTCCAGGACGGCGGCGTGGACCGCCTTCTGGTACATGTCGATCGTGTCGAGCTTGTAGAAGGTCGCGGGGCGGAAGAGACGCTCGTAGAGGGAGCCGACCAACGGCATGGCGAGCACGGCGTCCTCGGAGAAGAGCAGGCTCTCACGGACCGCGACGGCGGCGATCCAGAGGGTGAAGAGGACGAGGCCGATGCCTGCCGCGATGATCTGAAAGAGACTGAGCGGATACTCCGTCGTTTCGAGCGCGGTGACCGCGAGACGCAGGAGCCAGCCGCCCACGCCGAGCATGAGGAAGAGGGCGAGACAGCCAAGGGCGTTCGACGGCTGCGCCCGCGACAGCCACCAGGAGAAGAAGAACCCGTTGCCGAATGGGGCGGCGCAGATGTCGAAGGCGAGCATCTTCCGCGTCACCCGCAGGTAGATGCGGTCGGCGGAAAGGAAGCTGGCTTCCTTGTATGTGATGTGGGAGGCCACCGTCTCGGGCACCTCACGGCGTTTGATGGCGGCCTCGATCGCGGCGTAGCACTCCCGAGGTGACGCTTGGAGACCCTCGACCAGGGTGGACCAGTGGCCGAGGGAGTCACCTATTGCTCGTGACACGACGTGCCGTCCTTGCGTTGTTCAGAGATCGCGCCACGACCGTCATCAGTTGTTGGGATAAGCGGGGTTGCTACTCGTCTGATCGTCCACTTGGCTACACTCCGAGTTGGGATCGTAGGGGTTGCCTTGGTTGAGGTAAGCAGAGCGGATCTTGCTTACCCACGTTCCAGAGGCGTTGTAGGTTCTCGTCTGAAGACCGGCTGCATAGCGCAAGGCGACAAATGGGTCGGGTCGTCCCGATGGAGTGCTGAGTAGCTGCGCATGATAGCGGTACGTCTGATCCACTGCCTGATTTGTTGCGGAGTTGCTGCTGTTTGGGTGCCACTCCTCCTGGTATCCCCGCGTATTTGGCGCCGTTCGATAGTACTTGAAGCCGCCAGCGATCCCCTGATAGCAGTTGTTGTTCGGCCATCCGCTTCCGAGAACCGAGCGGTTGATCCGCCAGTAGACGCCGCTTCGGATGATGACGGCGCCGGCCTTCCAGGTTTCCAGATTCCAGCTCAAAAGCCACTCATGAGGAAGAGTGTCCTTGACATACGACTCGCTGCCGGATGTCCAGTAAGTAAAACTTCCGTTTGCTTCCTTGTAACGCGTGTTGTGTGTGAAGCTTGATGGCAGCGCTGCGTTCGCCAGACTCGATGTCAGCACGAACACAGTTGAGAGTGCGGTCGCAAGAAGTCCCGTCTTTGCTGTCACGTGCGTTTCCTCCGGTCTCTATGTCGAGGCGTCGTTGATCAATGCGCGGTGCGAAGGGTGATAATCGCCCAGGCGAGAGGTGCGCCATTCTCACCAGGAATGGCAACGAGAATCTGATCCCCTTTTGGGGACCAGCTCGGCAAAATGCCTTGGCCGATCGGTTGTCGGCCGCTACCGGAGGCCTCAAGTACCCAGACGATCGGCAGAGCTTCGCGGTGATCTCCGTGCGCGAACGCTAGAAACATGCTGTCCGGAGACCAGGTTATCCCTGAAATCAAGCCAGGTTCGGTCGTGTCGAGCACGACTCTCTGTGTCCCTTCACCCAGATCGAAGATGTTAACCGTTTGGGAGCTGCCCAGTGTGGGATACGCAAGAAGCGAGCCGTCCGGAGACCAACTGAGCTGTGTCGCCGAGTATGGACAATCTCGTAGGACTGTGGTTGCTTCGCCGTTGGCGGCATACACCCTCACCAATGAAGGCTCCGCTCCCTCTTCACTCGCCGAGTAACTCACTGCGAGAAAGCGGTCGTCCGGCGACGGAAACAGTCGATCTGTTTCAAGTAGCTGGAGGGGCTTCCAAGAGTTCGTGGTTGTTCCCAGCACCTGGACTACATCGTGGGTCTTCTGCGGAGCCAACAGCGATCCGTCTCGGAGGGGCTGACTAGCGACGAGGCCTACGGCAGAGGATGTGGCCTCGCCGGTCAGCGTCTGCGTGGACCTGTCGCGTAGGTTGTAGGATTTGAGCGCTACGCCGGAAATATAGAAGATTCGTTCGCCGTCTGCGGAGAAGCGAGGGCTCGAACCATCGTTGGAAATGAGGAGCCATTCGTGCGTCTCGAGGTCTAGGAGCCACAGCTGGTTCACACTGACGCCGATCAGAGCTGCGCCGCTTCCCTGCCTCGCTCCGGAGACCCTTCTTAGCGAATCTGTCGGCATTACGAACAGAATGGCGTCTCCCTCAGGGCTCCAAGCTGCCGCGGAAAGATCCCAACCTCTAGTTGGAAGGACAGTGCGTGAGGTTACCTCGAAGAACTCGGCCTCGAGGGGCGATGGCGGTGAGATAGGTACGTCGCTCAGGCAATCCCAACCGCTTCCTGAACGGAGCGCGGTCACTATCTCCTCCGAGCGGGAGGTCTGCTGTAGCCCGGTGCGATCTGCGTTGGGTGACGAAGGAAGGCCATAGAGGGTTGCCGCTATGGTCAAGAGGGCAGAACTGGTCAGTAGCGTAACGAAGAGCTTCTTTGGTGTCATGAGCATGTCTCCGGTCGAGGTTTCCCGTTCCTGAGTCCATTATGCATCCCTGCGAAGGGAGGTCAACTGTCAAAAAACTAGACAAGCAGGTGCGGCAGGATGAGCCGATTCCAAGGTCAGCTCGTGCCATTGCCGGGAGCCCAGCATTGGCGATTCTGTTGTGAGATCGGCCACTCGGGTGTGGTGGCTGATTGTTCACTACTGGCAGTTGGTTCCCCGGCGATGGACGGTATGCACTATTCTGCGAACGGTTTGTCGGGGAATGCGATTCACAGCCTGCCGCATAGAGGCTGCCGCTCGCTTTGCCGAAACTGGCCTGGATTCAGCTTTCTTTGGGCGGCTTGGCTCGCTTGAGCATCGCGTAGATTGTCTGACGGGTGATGCCGAGGATGCGAGCTGTCTCGCTCTTGTTGCCCCCGGTAGCTGCGAGCACGCGCCGGATCTGTCCCTCAATCGCTTCTCGGCGGGGCGGCACCGCGGCCAGCCAGTGGGCCGCCGCGAACCGGAAGAAGTCCCGCCGCCAGCTTTCTCGCGCAACTGCCTCGTCTACAAAGCGGGCCGCCAGAAAGTAGCGCCCCCGTTGAGCGAGAAGAAATGCTCCTGATCGCTTCAGGCGGATCTCCGATCGGGAGGATGCTGCCGGAGTCCCGGCGAGGGAACTGAGCAGATCTTGTTCCTGGGGACTGACCTCGGAACCCGTGGTTTCAAGAAGTTCGACGGGACGGTGGCGCAGCCGTGTGCCTGAAGCCAGGAGCTCCGCGCCGAGAGCGGTACGAATGCGCGCTAGGGTTCCTCGGCGTTCCTCGGGTGCACTGGCCTCCATGAGGTCGAGGTGATAAGCGAGCCGGAGAGCCGCTTCCGGGGACGAAGCTTCGGGATCATCCGATTGGGGGATCTGAAGCGCTGCCGTCGGCGCGGACGCCGTTGCGTCTTGTTCGAGGCGCTCGGCGAGGCTGTGGGCGAAGGCCGCCTCAGAAGCGGAGATCTCCTCGAGTTCGATCCAGGCGGCGCCGATCTGAAGCTGCAAGCCGGGCGTTAGGATGGCGCGCGCAACCCGCCAGCCTGCCACGAGAAGACCGTTCTTGGAGTCGAGGTCCTTGAGCTCGACCCCTCCCGGACAGCGCCTCAGGAGTGCATGTCGACGAGAAACGCCAGGCAACCGGAGAACCAGATCGTTGTCCGAGCTGCTCCCGATCCGAGCCTCGCCTTCCGGGACGCAGAACACCTGCTCTTCGTGGTTGTGAGTCACGAGGAGGCGAAACATTCGAGGCTCCTCAGGAAAGCTCCATTCCGCGGCGGCCACGCGGGTGAGCCACCTGCCGGAGCTCACCGCCCAGGCGTTGCGCCCGTTCTGTCACGAGATCAAGGTGGCCGCGCGCGATGATGCTCCGAGAGCGCTCGCCCCGAACGCGCGCGAGCGCAGACCGCGCGACTTCCGCCGCCTCGTCCGGCCGATCCAGTTTCGCCAGGATCTCCGCCTGCAGCGACGTGGCCTCGGCCTGCGTTTCCGGTCGTTCCTCAAGAAACCTCTCAACGCGGGTCAGCAACTCGCGGGGTTCGCCGCCGCTCGCCAACGAAAACTCCAGTTCCCAGTACCGCTCCAAATCCGTCCAGTCTGGCGGCACCTCGGCCAGATCGGGCACGGGTCGCTCGCCCGACCGCCAACGCACGTATTCCCGGAAGACCCACAGATGTGACGCGAAGGTCGGATAAGTAGCTCCGAATCGGGCTACAGCTGCGAGCGCTTCGGGATAGCGCTTCTGCTCCACGAGGGCCAACACCTCCCCCTTCAAGAACTCGTGCTTGCTCTTGCCGGCGCCCATTGCGGACCCGCGGCCGATTCCCTGCCGGTACCACGCGATCGCCCGATCGAGGTCTCCCGTGAGGTGATAGGCGACCGCGGCGTCGTAGGCGACCTCCGGCGCGTCCTCGGCTCGGGCAGCAAGTGACGCGAAGATCTCTTCGGCATCGGCGCTCTTCCCTTGCGCAACGAGGATCCTGGCTCGAAGTCGCTCAGCGAACTCTCCAAGCCACTTCTCCCGAGCCCGATCTGCAGATCCCTGCGCGGCCTCCGCCTTTGATAGGGCTAGATCCAGCATCTCCGCCTGCCTCAAGCGTTCGGCCTCCCCTAGGTGCTCGTAGGTGGCCTGCCGCGCAGTTTGCCGGATCTCTCGATCCACCTCCGATTCTCCGGGAGGAAAGCCATCGAACCCAAGAGTCCAGGTCTTTCCCGAAAGATATCGAAGAGTGAGTTCGCGCCGCTTCTCGTCGATTGCCAGGCGGGGGAACTGTTCCAAATGACCGCGCGGCGCGATCGCATACCAAAGGAGAAGCTGTCCCTGATCGAGCCTCGTCATCCCGTCTGGTGCTGCGGCGGACACGAGATCAGCGCGCTTAAAGGATTCGGGATCAAGCCGAACGGCGGCAACCGCGTTCACCCAGTTCCAGCCGTTGTTGATGCCGGCAAAGAGCAACTCGCGTCGACCGTCGCCGTCCAGATCAACTGCGCCCTGGAAGTCCTGACCTCCCCGGGCATGGAAGACAACCCGCGCCTGCCCGTAGCCGGGTGCATAGAGCACCGCGTAGGACGGAGCCTCCGGGACGTGGCGGTAGCTAACAATCACTTCGTCAACGCCGTCACCGGCAAAGAGGTCTACGGCCTTCGCTGAGATGAAAGCAAAGCGTGGTGGGTCGTTCGGGAAGTAGGTGGCGCCGCTCGGGAGTCGCACTTCGCGTACAACTTCGCCCGTCGAAGGGTTCAGGAATGTGAGGACAGAGATTTCCTCCGGTGACCACCCCGGCGGTCGCTCCAGCACAATCGCGAGGAGCCTCGGGCCCCCGGGCGTGATCCTCGCGAGTGTAGCTCCGTCCGCGATCGCAGGCTCCACTCCGCGGATGGTCCAGAGCGATTCCCCGGCCGTGCTCATGCCGGCGATTCCGGTTTCGCCCAAGGGGACGACGTGCGAGAACTCAGGTGCGGGTTCAGTCACACGGAACGCCATTCCCACCGCCAGGCTCAAGAGCGCCGCCGCCGCCGTGCCGAAGAGGCGCCTGCGCTTGCGATACTGGGGTGGGGCTCTTCGGCTTCTGAGAGCCGACAGCGCCGTCTCGGCGTCCGGGAGTCGGTCGGCGGGTCGCCGCTCAAGGAGCCGCGCCACCAACCCCCCGAGCCAGCGCGGTGTATCGGGGCGCTGCCGGCGGATGCTGGGCGCTCGCGCGAGGGAGGCTAGGCGGAGTCCCAGCTCCGAGGCCGCGTCGTTCGGCAGCTTGCCTGCGAGCATCTCGAAGAGCACCACACCCACTCCGTAAAGGTCGGACGGTGGGCCGACTTCCTGCCCTAGGAGCTGCTCCGGCGAAAGGTAGCCGAGGGTGCCAAGAACGCCGGCCTCGAGCGTGAGCCGGGTCTCCTCGGCCCCAAGCCTGCGAACGAGCCCGAAGTCGGCGAGCTTCGCCGCGCCCCCCTCCGTGAAGAGGATGTTCCCGGGCGTGACATCGCGGTGTACGACCCCTCTTGCGTGAAGTGCTGCGAGTCCCTGGAGCACGGCCTCACCGATGCGCACCACCTCTGGGATCGGCAGCGCGTCTTGGGCGAGACGAGCCCGAAGCGACCCACCCCTGAGGAGCTCCAGCGTGAGATAGGTGCTGCCGTCGCTCTCGCCGCACTCGAAGACGCGAGCAAGGCACGGGCTGTGGATCTCGCGGGCGATCTCGACCTCGCGACGGATGCGGGCAAGCGCGCGCTCTGAATCGCGCCCTGGATGGACGATCTTCAGCGCCACCTCGATCTTCAGGAGGCGATCATGGGCGCGGTAGACCTCGGCGCTCCCGCCGCGTCCGAGCACCGCTCGGATCTCGTAGCGCCCGGCGAAGACCGAACCTACCCGCGCAACCAGCCGTCCTTCAGGGGGCGGCTGCGGGCCGACGGTGGCGGTTTCCTGAGATTTGGGCACGACTACACCCGCAACGACTTAGGCAAAGTGTAGCGCAGCACCTTCGGCACGGTTGCGCGTGTCTCTCCGGCGCCCATTTGCAAAATAAAATCCCCAGAGAGGTATCTGGGGATCATGGAACTGGTCTAGGATTCCGCTCTTCGCGCAATCGTGGTGGGTAGTCACCAGCCTCCGTAGGCCCGAAGTGACACCCAGGCGCCGCCGAATGCCACCACCAGGTGGTCGAGGAAACGGACGCCCATCAGCTCGCAGGCTCTCGCCATGCGCCGGGTGAAGGCGACGTCCTCCCGGCTCGGCGCCGGGTCGCCGGAGGGATGCGTGTGCCAGAGGACGAGACCCGTGGCGCCACAGAACTCCGCCGCCGTGAGCACCGGCCCCGGCTCTGCCGCGCAGCGATGAAGCGTCCCCCGGAAGAACATCCGCTCTCCGAGGACATCGCCGCGCGCCGTGAGGAACACCGCCCCCATCACTTCCTGCCCTCTCCCGCCGTATCGCAGGGCGACGTAGCGGGCGAGGCGGGCTGGCGAGGGTTGCAGAGGGTCTCTCTTCGGTACGGCGCTCCACGCGAGCCGGCAAGCGATCTCGACGGCGGCAAGGAGCGCTGCGCGCTGAGAGGGAGGAAGGCTGAGGCGGGAGAGGGAGGCGGTAGAGGCTCCGGTGAGGCCGTGGAGGCCGCCGAGCTTGGAGAGGACGCATTCGCCGCAGACCGGCGGCGCGCGGGCACCGAGGCTGAGGACCTCGCCAAGGAGTTCGCCGTCCGAGCGGCGCTTGGCCCGTGCCATCAGTACTCCTCCGGAAGGAGGATCGTCGTCACGCTCCGGTCGGCCTCGGTGATCAACCAGATCCGGTCGCTCTGGCTCGTCCGGTAGGCGGAGAGGATGCGGCGACCCTGCGCGACCCCGAGCTCGTTCGACTGCTTGTCTTCGTCATCGACATCGCCCCAGTCGCCCGAAGCGTGCCGCAGGAGGAAGATGAAGGGGTTCTGGCCGGCGGCGTCGAGCGCCTGCTGCGCTCCAGGGGTCATGAGCAGACGGCCGAGCCTGAAACGCGCGGCTGACGGACTGGAAAGCAGCGCCGCGGCGGTCACGTCGCACCTCCAGCGGAGCGGCGCGCGAGCGTGATACCGGAGAGGGCGAGCCTTCTCCTAAGGCGGAGTGACCGCGTGTCGAGCGTCGCAGGTGCAGAACCGAAGAGGACGGCCGCCTGACGGCTCGTGAAGCCGAAGACGTGCAAGGCGAGGAAGAGCCGGAAGTGCTCGGGGGCGAGCGCATGCCGGCAGCCGCCGAGGCGGTGCCGGAGCTCCTCGCGCGCGATCAGGTCCTCGTCAACGTCCCTGACGAAGAGCGAGACGTGCCCCGCCTGCTCGAGTGGCGCCGTCCTGCGAATGTCGCGCTTCCTCGCCGTAGCGTACCGCATCGCATCGATCACAAGGCGGAGCGCGACGCGGTTCACAAGCCGGCGCGAGTACCTGCCCCACGAGGAGGGATACCGCTGCCAGAGCCGGAGTAGAACCTCCTGAGCGAGGTCGTCGGTATCGAGGAGGGCGGGGCGGAGCCCGAGCGTCCGGGCCGCGTACTGGACCGCAGCGCGGGCGCGGATGACGAGGACGGGAAGGCGAGACGAGTTCGCCGGCGGGAGACACACGTCCCCCGCCGGGCACCGAGGTGCCTGGTTCACGGGATCTCCTTTCTCTGAAGGGTTGTTAGGGAACCGCCTTCAGAGTAGGGGCGGGGGCGAGGACGGCAAAGGCGGCGCGATGTGCCGCCTTGCGGAGATGCGGAGGGAGTGGCTCCGTCCGAATGGACGGCATACAAACGCCCCTACAAACAAGATATGTACGGGCACCGCCTGAGGCGGACGGCCGAAGCCCCAGACAGGGCTTCGCGGAACTGGCTCCCCGCTGCTGTCGGGCTGCGCCCGACTCGCATGGTTTCCTGACGGCTACCGGGTCTCGGTCTCTCCTATCGTCGGCCCTTCGACCAAACCACGCGAGTCGGGCACAGAACGGCCTCGGCACTCGGCCGGCCCGACAGCAGCGGGGACTGGCTGACGAAGGGCTCGGCGCCGGAGGCGCCGACTACGGGCGTGGGGAGGCTCGCCCTCCCGCCTTGGCCGGCTGGAAACCATGCGCCAGACTTCTTCCCGCGCCCGCCTTCCTTGCCGCGCCTGCTCGGTCACCATGCTGAGTTGCAGGCGTGACCGCGAAGCCGCCAGGGTTCTCGCTTCCTGCGGTTCCTCTCCGTGCGGTGATGACTGGCTCCCGGACGGGGTGGGGAAGGGAGGTGTGGTGCTTTTTGCCATGGACAAGACTCCTCTTTGCATCGGCACGCGCACCTACTGGGTCTCGGACGAGCCCCAGCTCGTGCTTTTGGCGCCCGAGGACCGGGCGCAGCACCTCTATGTGGTCGGCAAGACCGGCTTGGGCAAGAGCACGCTCCTCCGAAACCTCATCCTCCAGGACCTCTACGCCGGGCGCGGTGTGGGGCTCCTCGATCCGCACGGGGACCTCGCCCGCGAGGTCTTGGACTTCGTACCGCGCAGCCGCACGAACGAGGTGGTGCACTTCAACCCCGGGGACCTCGACCGTCCGGTGGGCTTGAATCTCCTGCCCCGCGTGCCACGGGACGAGGCGCATCTCGTAGTCTCGGGTCTCCTCTCCGCCTTCCGCGGCATCTGGGGGGCGAGCTGGGGGCCGCGGCTCGAGTACATCCTGGGGCACGCCCTGGCCGCGCTCGTCGACCACGGCGGCTTCACGATCCTCGCCTTGCCGCGGCTCCTCGCGGACGACGCCTTCCGGGAGCGGGTGACCGCGAAGGTCGGCGATCCGGTAGTCCGCGCCTTCTGGCGCGACGAGTACGCCGGCTACGAGCGCCGCTTCCGGCTGGAGGCGATCGCCCCGATCCAGAACAAGATCGGGCGGCTCCTCGCGAACGCGCCGCTGCGGAACGTCCTCGGCCAGCCGGGGAGCCGCTTCGACGCGGGCTTCCTCATGGACCGCGGGCGGATCATGATCGCCGACCTCGCCAAAGGCGTCGATCGGCGAGGACTCAGCCCGGCTCCTCGGCGCGCTACTTCTCCTCTCGCAGTTCCAGTGGGCGGCGATGCAGCGGGCGCGGAGTCCCGGAGGCGCCCCGCACCCCCTTCTACCTCTACATCGACGAGTTCCAGAGCTTCGCGACCGACGCCCTGGCCTCGATCCTCGCGGAGGCGAGGAAGTACGGCCTGGCGCTCGTCCTCGCCCACCAGTACCTCGACCAGCTCGCGGAGGAGATCCGGCAAAGCGTATTCGGCAATGTCGGGAACCTCATCGCCTTCCGGGTGGGCCAGGCCGACGCGCGTATCCTGGACGACGAGCTCGGCGGCGACGTGAAGATGGGGAACCTCGTCTCCCTCGGGAACTACGAGTTCTACGCCCGGCTCCTCGACGACGGTCGGGCACAGGGAGCCCTTCCGCGGGAGGACCTTGCCGCCGATCCGGGCACGAGCACCGGTCGGCGCGACGCGGTGGTCCGGCGGTCGCGGGAGCGGTACGGGCGGCCGCGGGAGGAGGTGGAGCGCGAAGATCGAGCGGTGGTTTGGTGGCTCGGCCTCCCGCCTTCCGGGAGCGGCGGACGGCCGCTAACCTGAGACGATGCTTCACCCTCAAACTCGCCGGCCGCGCTTCGAGCGCGCGGCGGTGCGCCCCATGATCCTCACGCCCCGCGATCTCGAGATCCTGCGGGCCGTCCACCGCCATCGGCTCCTGCGTTCCACGCACATCGCGGCGCTCGCCGGCGGCAGCCGCCAGGTAGTCCTCCGCCGGCTGCAGCTTCTCTTCCACCACGGCTACCTCGATCGGCCGCCAGCACAGCTCGAATGGTATGGGCGCGGATCCGAGCCTCTGGTCTATGCCCTGGGCCAGGGAGGTGCGGATGTGCTCGCCGCGGCCGAAGGCGCGACGGCCCTTGGACGATGGACACGAAGAACCGTCGGCTCTCCCGCGTCTTTCTCCACCACACGCTCGCGGTCGCCGACGTCATGGTCGCCTTCGAGGTGGCCTGTCGGAGCCGCGAAGGCGTCTCCTTCATCCCGCCCGAGGAGGTGCTCGCTGGGGCGCCCGAGGCTACGCGCCGGCTCCGGCTGCCTTTCCGCTGGCAGGTCGACGTCCGAGACGGTGGCCAGAACTACCGCCTCGGCGTGGAGCCAGATCGGGTCTTCGGACTCCGCTTCGACAGCGCAACCGAGAACCGGCGAGAGGCATTCTTCTTCCTCGAAGCCGACCGGGGCACGATGCCGGTCGCTCGAAAACACCTTGGACAGACTTCGCTCCAGCGCAAGCTCCTCGCCTACAGAGCGACCTGGCGCCAGAATGTAAGCTCTCGGCGCCTGCGAATACCGACTTTCCGAGTCCTGACGGTCACGGCCGACACAGGTCGCCTCGCTCGCCTCGTAGCCGTCTGCCGTGTGCTAAGAGGTTCGGGGGGCCTGTTCCTCTTCGGGAGCAAGGCGTCTCTCCTCTCTGGCGAGGGCATACTCGGGGAAAAGTGGGTGAACGGTCGCGGAAAGCGCGAACGTCTGCTGGCGCCGTTCGAGCTGTGCTGATACCGCCTCACGTAGGAGTTCGGCTCGGGGCCGTGTACGCGTCGATTAAGGCGGGCACATATCGAGGCTTCGCTACATTACGATAGGCTTCCACCGTGGGCCGCCTCGATGGTAGCGTGCTAAGACAACGCGCTTAGCAGTCATTTTGCAGACGCCGGAGGGATTCGTCGGTCAGGTCGCCGCCGCTGGCTGCGCGGTTCCGTTGAAGGTCGCTATGGGAGGTGAGGCAGTGTGCTCTGCTCTTTGGGGACCTCGTCCGAATGCCACGCGGAGTACCTGTCCGCCTGCGGAGGGTGGTGTAGTCGTTCAGGACGATGGCCGCGACATCGCCCCGAACCCGGTCGGCGGCCTGAGGGCCGCGCTGCTGGCACGAATCGTGGCACAACCCCGCCGGTGGGTGCTGGAGTCCGCCACGGGTCGCGGTACGAGTATTCACTCGTGGCCTACAACACCCAACCACTCTGCTTTCTTAGGGCCCCTCCTTCGAGGAGGCGAGCCGAGTGGACGTGGGCAGGTCACAGATGTCTCGTCTTCGTATATCGTCCGTGGGCAGGCCGCCACCCGCCGTTGCGGCGGGGACGCGAGGCGCACGCCGACGGCAGATGCCAGCTTGTCTGGTCCTCGGGTGCGCCGTGGTTAGTGCTGCGCGGCCACGCAGCCGGCCAGCCGACGAGACATCTCTCGTGGACCCAGAACTTTTTTTCGCGCTCGTCTGTCCAATGGGGGCAGGCGGCGGAACGCTGCAGTGGCTCCTTAAGGGGATTCTTGAAGAGGTGAACTACACCCTGAAGTCTGTGAGGGTAATTGCCGAATTGGCCAACGTCCGCCCAGCCCACGAAGGTGCCGAACTCCCGTTCCCTGACCTTAGTCGTCACATTCCCGAGCACGAACGGTATGACCACAGCATAAAGGCGGGAGACACATTCTGTCAGCTGATGGCAGCTGACGCCTTAACTGCGCTCGCGATTCGACGCATCCTTCAGTACCGTAGCGATCATTGGAAACAAAGGCACAAAGAGCAACTTGTTGTGCCCGAGAAGGATGTGTGGCCGATAACCCCCTTGCCGCGCTACGCCTATCTATTTCGATCCTTGAAGAGAGCGGCCGAAGCCAGTCGCCTCCGGGCGGTTTACGGCGAGGCTTTCTTTCTGATCTCCGCGTATGTCCCGCGCGAACTACGGGTTGACCGCTTGGCGCGAAAATTCGCATCGTCCAACCTCACATTCAGTCCCGAGCACTCGCGACACGAAGCCGAAAAGCTGATCAAGACCGATGAGCACGAGCCGACTGGGAGTCACGGTCAGGACGTTCGGCATGCGTATGCGATGGCCGACTTCTTTGTTGATGCGTCAGCAAACCCAGCTGACATTGCAGTACAGCTGAGGCGTTTTATCGAAATTCTGCTTGGCTACCAATTTCACACACCGACTCCCGACGAGCAAGGAATGGCTCTTGCCAACCTCGCTTCGCTGCGCTCTTCGCACCTTAGCCGCCAGGTCGGTGCTGCCATCACCGCGCCGGACGGCAGCGTTGTCGCTATCGGCTGCAACGAAGTCCCGAGAGCCGGTGGCGGAGGTTATTGGCCAGGCGACCAAGATGACGCCCGCGATTATCAGCTTCGAAAGAATACCAGCCTGGAAGTGCGCGAAGAGGTTCTGCGCGAGGTTCTGAAAAGTACGATGACACGCCTCGTTGAGCTGCGTGCGGTGACGCCTGAAACGGAGGAGTTATTCAGTAAGCAGCCAGAGTACTTCGTGGATAAAAATCTCAAGAACCATAGCGGCCTGCGCGACTCGCGCCTGATGGACATCATCGAGTACGATCGCTCCGTTCATGCTGAGATGATGGCTATAAGCGATGCGGCTAGGCGTGGGATCAGCCTTGAAAACTGCACTCTTTACACGACGACTTTTCCCTGCCATAATTGCGCAAGGCACATCGTCTCGTCAGGGATTCGCCGCGCCGTATACCTGCACCCCTACGAGAAGAGCTTGACAAAGCGTTTGCATAGCGATTCTATAGGAATCGATCTTTCGAGGCATACTGGACACTGCCTGGTTCGCTTTGATCCCTTTGTTGGTATCTCGCCAACACTCTACTATCCGCTGTTTGTGATGGGGATTAGGAGAGGAGAGGGCGAGCGCTCAATGCGAATTGTCCATTGGGAGCGGAAGTCGGCGCAATCGCGACTCCGTGGAAGCCCGTTGCTCTACACTAGAAGCGAATCGAGTTCGGTCGACTGGATTCTCGAGGAGATGGCGAAGAAAAACCTGGTTGTGACAGACGGAGATGACCACGATGAAACAGCAAGATCTGGATCGCGCAGCACGGAGAATGGAGGAGGAGAGGAAGCGGCTCCAAGTGGCCTACGAAACGGTTCGAAGACAGGATCAGTTTCCTGATGGCTGGCACAGTCCGCCGGCGGTGATGCCCCGGGCAGGAGAGCCGGCGTTGGGGTTCGGCTACGATCCAGACTGGAACACCCGCTGAGCGGTAGCGGAGCAGAAGCCGAACGCACTGTCTTCGCAAGCCATCGCAGCGAGAATAGGGATCAGCCCGCGTGGTTCGGGCTGATTTTTTTTGCCCTCAGAACACGAGATATTCAAAGAAGCGATCACTCCAAGTTCCGCGGCGTGCCCAGATGAAGCGAGAGAGCTCGGCGATGAAAGCCTCCGCATTAGCCTTGAGCCTCAGAAAAATTGGCTCGCCAAACCGTTTTGCATAGTCGATGTTTTGCAGGTGCTCTCTTGTCGCCGGGTCGCTTATTTGTTGCAGGAAAACGTCGTAAAGCGCGGCGAGGCGCTGAAAGTTATCATCTCTGTGCTCGGCGTAGACGGCCGACAGCCGCTCGAACGGAGTCAAGGGCAAGTGGTCACGGAGGTAAGCAACTCGGTGATCTGGCGCCTGGCTTGATGCAGCTCCAATCAGAGCAAGCAGGCCGGCATACATTAGAACGCGGCTATGTCGCAGCTTGAGGTTCCGCAGCGGCCACTTCTCGTTCTCTCTCCAGAACGTCGACTCATAGTTGACGCAAATGGATCGGAAGTAGCGGATCAGGTCATTTAGAAGGAACACGAAGTGCTTGCTCGGCTCTCTGCGGACCTGCGCAGCATACAGCTCAAAAACAGCGTCGACAGCGACAAGAAAGTTCTCGTCCTTGAAGAGTGGGCGGGATTCGACAAGCAGCAAGATGCGCCGGGCGAGAAGGCTAAGGTCTTCAGTCATTGTGCCGGCGCTCTCGATTAGCCGCCGCAGCGAGATAGCAGTCGAGAACACACCTTCCTTCTTGGGTTGGGGGAAGCCAAGTTCAGTAACGATTTTCCGCATTCGGTCGAAGTCACTACTGATGTCGGACTCCTCGTAGGAGAGTACGATATAATCCACGTCCGACAGCGGGCAAGCCTCCATCCGGCCGAGTGATCCCGCAGCGGCGACCGTAAAAACCTCGTCAGATAGTACCGGAGCGAGGCGACTCCGAAGGCGCTGGAGGGTCTCCTGCGAGTAAGCCCAGTTGCGGGCCAGTGTTGGGTAACGCTCGGTGCTCCAGGGGAACTGAGCCTCTCTTGAGTGGATCATGAGCGGCAGCATATTGGTCCAGATCGACCCTTGCAAGCCTATAGAGAGTGCTCGATGTAGACCGGTGATGCTCGGCAGTCTGTCCAAGGGCCCTTGGCGCTCTGGCTCCGGCCACAGATTGCGGTGCGAAGCAAGCGGCTGCGGACCCGCCATCGCCTACCTGGATGATAACGCCATACACATGTGCTTGACGGGATCTTGTGGCTGTTGTAAGCTTACAGCATGGTGCGTCGTGAAGCGGACGGTACGGAGCGGTCGGGGCCGTCGTCTGCGTGCTGTGCGTGTCCAGCGGGTGCGAGTCCCGCCTCGGTAGGCACCGGTGCGCCGAGTAGCAGGCCCCAGTCGAGCGGGGTAGACCCCGTCGGCCGAGCGGGGCGTCAAGAGCCCGTCAGGCGGCGAGAGCCGTGCAGCGGGGAGCAAGTCCGCGGGCCGCAACATGAAGTGAAGCCTGCAGCCTCGACAGAGGAACAATCCGGGAGCCGAGCCGCTCATGTCACGGCGAAGGCCACGTCCGATGCGGGAGTACCGGAGCCCGCGTCGGGTCCCGGCGGGGTATGGGGCGCAGCACGTGGACAAGGAGACGCGCGGAACACGAGAGGCCCGTCTGCGCAGCCGTGGTCACGGCGAGCGGTCCCGTATAAGCCGAAGGCGAAGTCGGGTCGTGCGCAGCGGGAGTCCGAGGGGATCGTAGTACCGCTGATCGCAGCGACGAACAACGCTGCGGGAGGGAAGGGTCCCTGGGGTGGTTGTGTCGCTGTAGCGGGTAAGCGCGAGGGAATGGCCGGCAAGACCGGACCTAACGACCCCGGCGGCCGCGTGCCGCGCGAGAAAGTGCGACAACTGCAACGGCGACTGTGGGCCGCGGCCAAGCGGTCCCCGGGACGGCGTTTCCATGCACTGTACGACCACGTCCACAGGGTTGACCTCCTGTGGGAGGCATGGAGACGAGTGCGGAGCAACCGCGGTTCGGCGGGCGTCGATGCCGAGACGATCGCCGAGGTGGAGCAGTACGGAGTCCAGCGCTTCGTCGAAGAGCTGGGTGAGGTGCTGCGGACGCGGAGGTACCGGGCGGATGTGGTGCTGCGTCGGTACATCTCCAAGAGGGACGGAAGGAAGCGCCCGTTGGGCATTCCGACGGTGCGGGACCGGGTGGTCCAGATGGCGGCGAAGCTGGTGCTGGAGCCGATCTTCGAGGCGGACTTTCTGCCCGTCTCGTACGGCTTCCGCCCCCGGCGGAGCGCGACGGATGCGCTGGAGACGCTGAGGAAGCTCGGCGCGAAGGGACATCACCACGTGCTCGACGCCGACATTCGGGACTACTTCGGGAGCATCGACCACGAGAAGCTGATGCGGCTCGTTGGGCGGCGCGTCTCGGACCGGCGGATGCTCAAGCTGGTGCGGCAGTGGCTCGAAGCGGGGGTAATGGAGGACGGCGCGGTGCACCGGTCGACGGTGGGCACTCCGCAGGGCGGGGTGATCTCGCCGCTGCTGTCGAACATCTATCTCCACGTGCTCGACTTGTCGTGGACGCGCCACAGCGCCCCGCTGGGGACGCTGGTGCGCTACGCGGACGACTTCGTGGTGATGTGTCGCACGAGGTCGGAGTGCGAGCAAGCCGAGGCGCGGGTCCGAGTGATCCTCGGGCGCCTGGGTCTCGAGCTGCACCCGGATAAGACGAGGCGGTCGGAGCTCTTCGACGGCAAGGAGGGCTTCGACTTCCTCGGCTGCCACCTGCACAAGCGGATGAGCGGCCGGCTGTGGGAGAAGACGGGGCACAGGCTCTACTTCCTCCATCGCTGGCCGTCGCAGCGTGCGATGCAGCGCATCCGGCAGCGCGTGAAGGAGCTGACCCCGAGGTGGCGGTGCCACGCGGACCTTCGCGAGGTGATCGCCGATCTGAACCCGGTGCTCCGGGGCTGGGGCAACTACTTCCGCACCGGCAACGCCGCCCGGCGGTTCAACCAGCTCGACACCTACGTCTGGAGACGGCTGCGTCGCCTGCGCCTGGAGCGCAAGGGGCGTCATCTCCGACCGGGCGAGGCGGAGCGCTGGACCCGCGACTCCTTCTGGAACCTTGGGCTCCACCGGTTGCGAGGCACCGTGCAGTACCCGGAGGCTGCGTAATGCCGTGTCCCGAGAGACCACCCGTAAGCCGTGTGCGGGAAATCCGCAAGCACGGTTTGAAAGGGGGTCTTGACTTCCAATGCCGTGGTGACGCGGTAAAGGAGTAAGGATCTACCAATGAACATATCCCTTGGTCAGCGCATCCGGACGCTCCGCGAGGAGAAGGACTTGTCGCTTAGGGAGCTCGCAAAGAGGGTGGATAAGTCAGCTGCATTTCTCTCCGACATCGAACTGGGCCGCCGATTCCCGTCGGATGAAGTGCTCGCCTTGCTTTCGAAGGAGCTGGGTGTGGCCCAGGAGGATCTGCGGTCCTACGATACCCGGCCGGCCGTTGAGGAGATCAGGAGACTGGCTGCCGAGAACCCCAAGTACGGGTTCGCGTTCCGCACGCTTGTTGAGAGGCGGCTGTCTCCAGAGGAGCTCATGGATCTCGTTCAGTCGAAGTCAGGAAGGAAGAAGCCATGAAGACAATCCGGTCGAGCCGCGGTCCCTCTAGCCATCGTCCGTACTTCACGGACTCCGACTTTGAGCGGCTCTGCAGCGAGGAGCTTCGCGGTCAGGATCTCTATCCAGCGAGTCCGGGACCGGTGCGGGTCGAGAGGTTCATCGAGAAGCGCTTCGGCATAACGCCGGTGTTCGAGGCGTTACCGCCAGCCGTGCTGGGCTACACCGAGTTCGGTCCCACCGGTCCGAGCGCCATCTATGTCTCCCGCGCGCTAAGTGACGATGGCAGCCGGATCGCGGACCGCCGAATCACCTCGACACTGGCCCACGAAGCCGGCCACGGGCTTCTCCACTCCCATCTCTTCGTCCTAGAGCCCGTCCAGACCGCGAATCTCTTTGGCAACGATGCTGATGTGAGCGGCTCTCGCATTCTCTGTCGCGACGAGGGTCGCCGCGGGTACGACGGCCGCTGGTGGGAGGTCCAGGCCAACAGGGCTATGGCTTGCCTCATGCTGCCTCAGGACTTGGTTCTCCGCGCCTTCGAGGAGCTGCGGGTCCAGCGCGGCCTGCTCGGCGTTCCGATCCTTGAAGACTCCACGCGCCGGAAGGCCGTTGTTACCCTCCTCTCCGAGACCTTTGACGTGAGCCTCCAGGCGGCCGAGCTCCGCCTCAATGCGCTCGTCCCCAGGACCGGTTCGCAGCTGTCCCTCTGATGGCCCTGCCTCGGGCTGCTGTCCGCTGTGGACAGCTGACAGAAGCCGTGCTAGCCTGATCGCGTCGGCCTTTGGAGGCCGGGCACGTGGATGGTTAGGGCCACGGTGAAGGGCAAGGCTGTCTGCCGGATTAGCGGGTCCTGAGCCCCCGCTTCACGCGGATATCCACTTGTCCCTTCTGGTCGAGCTTGGCCTAATCATCCCGGACGTACGTCCAGAAGGAAAGCAGAGGTTTGGGCAATAGAGTTCAGCAATATTCACGTCAAAACAACTGAGAGAAGAACCATGAGCAACAATCAGGCGCAGGGGAAGACCGAGCCCGAGAAGAAGCGGGTCACCATCGTGGTCAACGGCAGGCCGCATCAGGTGGCGAAGGAGAAGATCTCCTTTGAGGAGGTCGTCGCGTTGGCCAATCTGCCGAGTGGGCCGAACATCGTATACACCGTCACCTACGATCGCGGCCACGGCAACAAGCCGCAGGGCACCCTGGTGGATGGCGAGTCGGTCAAGGTCAAGGACGGCATGATCTTCAATGTCACAGCAACTGATAAGTCGTAGTGCCGATCTCAGGCAGCTCCAGGACGCCGGCTACGAGATTGAGGTCAGGGCGAGTCACCTGCTGGTGAAGAACGTCCCGTACGTGGACGCAAGCAGGAAGCTTCGCTATGGAGTCCTCGTGTCTACCCTGGATCTGGCAGGGGACGTTACGATGAAGCCAAGCACCCACGTGACCTACTTCGTGGGCGAGCCTCCTTGCGATAAGGACGGCACTCCGATCGCAAAGATCGTGAACGCGAGCGCCACCAAGGTGCTGGCGCCAGGCCTTGAAATCAACCACACCTTCTCGAGCAAGCCCGCCGCCACGGGATCCTACGCGGACTACTACGAGAAGATGACCACCTACGTCGCTATCCTCTCCGGCCCAGCGGAGGCGCTCGATTCCCGGGTCAACCCGCGACCGTTCCGTATCGTCGAAACAAGCGATGAGGACGCGGTGTTCCGCTACATGGACACCGCCTCGAGCAGGGCCGGGATCGGAGCGGTCGCGGGCAAGCTAGAACTTCCGAAGGTCGCCCTCGTCGGCGTTGGCGGCACCGGCTCCTATGTGCTGGACTTGGTTTCCAAGACCCCGGTTCGCGAGATCCACCTCTTCGACGGCGATCGCTTCGGATCGCACAACGCCTTCCGCTCACCCGGAGCCGCGACGATCGAGGAGCTCCGAGAGCGGCCGACGAAGGTGGACTACCTGGCGGCCCGGTACTCGGCGATGCACCGCCGCATCGTGCCGCATCCGTACTACCTCGATAAGGACAACACTGCCGAGCTGGCAGAGATGGATTTCGCGTTCCTCTGTGTGGATGCCGGCCCAGCCAAGCGTGCCATTGTCCAGGCTCTAGAGACGGCGGACGTGCCGTTTATCGACGTCGGCATGGGCGTTCACCTCGTCGACGGCGCCCTGCTGGGCATTCTCCGGGTCACCACAAGCACCAGGGACCAGCGGGATCACGTGCGAAGCAAGGGCAGGATTCCGTTCTCCGGTGGAGACGCCGAGAACGAGTATGACCGGAACATCCAGGTCGCCGACCTCAATGCTCTGACCGCGGCTCTGGCCGTGATTAGGTGGAAGAAACTGTTCGGCTTTTATCATGACCGCTCGCACGAGTTCTTCAGCACCTACACGGTCGACTGTGGTATGCTCCTTAACGAAGATCGCCCATGCTGAAGATCTCTCTACTGCAACACGAGTTCGTCGAGTACATTCCTGGCGAGTTGAGCGATGGCGTGCTCTACGTATCCATCCAGTTCGCCACGGCCGTGCACAAGTGCGCTTGCGGCTGCGGGAGCGAGGTGGTTACTCCTCTGTCGCCGACAGATTGGCGAATGACGTTCGATGGCAAGACGATCTCCCTCTACCCGTCTATTGGCAATTGGAGCTTCTCCTGCCAGTCGCACTACTGGATCTTCCGGAATCAGATTCGACGGGCAGCACGAATGTCCTCGAGCGAGATCGACGATGGTCGGCGCAAGGATCGATGGGCGAAGGCGGCCTACTTCGAGAAAGGTGAGGTGCCGCTCGTGGAGGAGGGCGAGCCGGGGGCGCCTGTAACGAGCCAGCCTTGTCAAGAGCCCTTCTGGAAAGATGTGAAGCGGCATTTCTTCCCGACGCGACGAAGGCGTGGTCGCTAAGTTTCAGGGCCGAAAACTCGTCTGTCTTGAGCGAGGAGGGAGACGCCCATATCCTGCCGTCGAGACGGAGAGGCAAGCCAGGTAGCGACCTGTGGGGGGGTGAGATAATGGTGAGTTTGTCATGTTGCTACCATGACCAATACCCTCAGGGTTGCGAAAGTTAACTCTCGCGTGACGATCCCTGTCTGCTCTGAGTAGTCTTGACCACTGCGAGCTACCGAAACGGACAAACCCTACTCTCTGGTGTTGGCTGCGGCGATTACCTTGCTAGCCGGGGCCTTGCTGCCTCGACCCATGAATCAAGCCGGTCCAGATCCTCTTGGATCTCATTTGGCTCCGGGAGGGGCGGGTTGTCCGCCTCTGCCGCATCGTGGACGAACTCCGAACAACGCGCTACTCCGGCGGAGATTGTACTAACGTCATCATCAGTCACCGCAGCCAAGTTCCTCAACCTCCTCGTCTCGATGTCGCGATTGAGGCGTTTGATCGCATCGTTTACCAAAATCTCCTCGACAGCTCTTTCCCACGACTCGCGCATCCTCTTGTAGATGCCCTCGACGATCCGAGAGTATGCCTCCCTGTCCCCCTCCTTATGGGCACTCCTTGCCTTCACAAGCTCATCTCTCAGGTGCCTTATCCGCTCGGATACCTTCATGGCGATCCACGGCATGCCTTGCTTCGAACGCCCGATTACCCTTCCAAGCCTCTCCAGATGACGCGGCAGTAGCGGGACTCCCTGGTCGTTAGCTTGCCGCATCAACTGCGCGAGAAACACAATGTCATGAGTAAACACAATCACCTGACGTGTGGTCGCCTCGCGCACTAGGCGAGTCGCCACTCGCTCGCGCCATTGATGATCGAGCGAGGTGACCGGATCGTCGAAGATTACAGCCGACCTGTTCTCGCGGCTGTCGAGCTCGGCCAGAAACGCTGCGATCGCCACGCACCGATGTTCACCCTCGCTCAAAACCCTCTTAGGTTCTGCCGACGGAGCTTGTTCAAGAGCGACACGAAAGCGGGGCGCCCCATACTCACTGCCTGGGTTCTCGATGGTCATGGCTGCAGTTGAGAAGTGCAACTCCAGCAATTCGGTCTTGAAACGTTCTCGGAACGCGTCGCCGAGCAATATAGAGCTGATGCGGGTCGTTTCCCTAGTAATGGTATTGGTGTCACAGGCACCAATACATTCGCCGAGGATGTTTCTTTTCTTGAGCAGGTCACGTTCTCTGCGCACCACCCCGATGTACTTCCGCAGCGCTTCCTTTGCTAGGAGCGAATCCAACTCTGCCTCAAGTGCCTGCCTCCCACGGGATGACGCCAGTTTCCGTACAGCGTCGACCTCCGACTGGATCTTGCCATTCAACTGACCCAGGACCTCGTCCATGCTGCCGCCATCAATGCGCGGAAGTTCGGGCCATTCCCCAGTGCTTGCAGCTCTCAACACCGCCCGCAGGCGCTTCCGTGTAGATCTCAAGACTCGCCGCACTGCCCCTGCCGCTGCCGGCTGCGGCAATGTCCGGAGCCCGCGAAGTCCTGACTTGAACGGCTCTCCGTGCACGTCTAAGTTATTGATGGAAGCAATTCGCTTCTCGAGGGCAACTGTTGCCTCATCAGCCAAGCGCTGGGTTCTATTCTGCACAAATTCCTCAAACTTGCGAATTGTCCGCATCCCAGCACTCCCGAGCGGTTGTTGACAGAGTACGCAGTGTGCAGCCTCTCCCAGATAAGGGAACGCTTCGCCTGGGTACGCATACTCTTCCGAATACGCACGCGCGGCTTCCCAAAGGTGACGCCACGCTTCCGATCCCACACCGCCAAGGTGCTCCTCCGCGAAATCCCTACTTGCAGCAGTTCGTGCAGCTGCCCGCGTACTTACAGCCCTTTGCAGTATCGTTTCCAGCTCGTCCATCGCCTCATTAGAGACTAAGGCCGACAACTGTTCGAGAGCATTGCGCAGCTCGTCTATCTGAATTTTGGACGCTTCTAGCTGGCGAGCTCTATCCTCCGGCTTAGTCGCGAGGTCGCGTCTCAGTCCCTCCAGCCTCGATCGTTCTCGAGTTGAGAGGCGTGCCCATCTTGTTAACGCTTCTATATCCGTCTCTGCAGTGACCTGTTCTAGTTGCCGTCGTACCTCCTGGTGAAGATCGGGCGGAAGCTCCCTCAGGGGCCTCTCGCCGTCGATCACGTCGACCATCGTGCCCAACCGCTCGCGAATCCTTTGGTACAGGGCAGCGAGGGACTTCAATATGTCGACACGTGCCGCTCTGCGCAGTCAGAATCAAAATAGTTGACAGTGCGGAGGTCTGGCGTCGATGTCCCTCCTGGTTCCCATGTGAGAGAGTCCGGCTCCTCGCCCGCTCTGAAGTGGATAGTGGCGGACTGCGGTGCAGCAGGATTGCCCACCGCATTGGGCAATACGCTCTTGTCGCGTGAGCGAGAGCGGCATGCAGCTCGAAGAACCCGGGCAAAGCTGGACTTTCCCGAGGCATTGTCGCCATATACCAAAACCAATGAAGGGCTTGATTCACCCTACTCCTCAAACACTAGCGCGGAGGAGAAATCTAGTGCGTTTACGTTCTCAACTCCGTCGATCCGCCGAATCACCACCGGTCTAGCCTCTGCGGCCGTTCGTTCAATATCCGCAGGGCTCAGCTTGTCTGCCTCTCCTGGTAGTGTTTCTGGCGGCAAACCATGCTCGCTCAAGCAGAGCGCCAGAATTCGCTCCTCTTCTTCGTCGGAGATAGCACCTCTTGTAACCAGGAGTTTCAGGGCGTGCTGTTGCCAGGATGCCAGCTTTTCCTCGCTGAAGTCGAGGAGGGAGGCTGTGCTCTCTTCGTCGTCGCGCATTTCTACCGTCTCATCGGGCATGTTGAGATTGTAGCACTTGAGACAGGAGGTGCGGGATGGCCATTTCTCGGATCTCGAGCCTCACGGGGACGCTCCAGGTAGGCCTACTTTCCGACGGAAGCGGCATACTGCTGTTTCGGCTCTCCAGATGTCTCTTGATGTAGACGCACTAGCGGTGTAAGTTTGGAGAGAAGTCTATTCCAGATCCTCGCAACCCTGGAATCGGATTGCTTGTCAAGGTTGCCCTTTGTGCAGGTTCGAGGTCTGTTTCGTTTAGCCCCACCGAAGGTATTCCTGCCTCTCCCGGCGACCAGCTGAACCTCCGGAGGAGCCGTCAATTCAACCTCTTTCCCATGCACGGCAAGGTTCGAGGTGCAGAGCGAGACCAATTCGCGTTTTTCCTCGGTCGTCCCCGATTGATATAGTGAATACGCGGAATCCAGCCGTTCGAGGAAATCGGCAAGCGTTTGCGGAACCGACCTCTCCGGGTTGTCGAGCGCTGCGAGGCTCTCTTCCGCCACCTGCTGCTCGGCGAGGAGAGCAGCCTTGCGTTCCTCGAAGAGGTCGCGGTCAAGGAGTCCATCCACGAGTGCATCGGTGAGACGGATACGTCTTGCTGCGAGCTGGTCCAGGTGGAGGCGTAGCGCCTTGCGGCGGACGGCCGCGTCGTCCTGCCAAGTGGAGCGAGAGGGCTCTCGATCTTCTCCCGAAGGTAGGCCCGCTCCTCGGAGTCGAGGCGTAGCGACTCCAGAAGCAGCGCGAAGCTTTGCGTCGACTGCCTCCTCCCGCACGGCCTTCGTGGGACAGGTCCGCGTGTGGCAGCGGTAGTAGACATAGCGGCCTTTCTGGCGCTCGCCGATCAGGGAGTAGCCGCAGTCCTTGCAGCGCAGCATGCGTCGGAAGAGGAAGTCGTGCTTCGTCGGGCCGCGCGGCGAGCTTGCCGTCCAGGACCGCCTGGACGCGGTCGAAGAGCGACTTCGGCGCAGGAGCGGCTCGTGCGCGCCCTCGTAGGTCTCGCCTGCGGCGTCTTGACCCGGATGAGCCCGACGTAGAAGGGGTTGCGAAGCATGTTCGCGAGCCCCGTGATCGACACCGCGCCGCCGCGGCGGTTGCGCAGGCCGGCTTCGTGCAGTGCCGTCCTTCAGCGTGTGCAGGTTGTACCGGCCGGTGGCATAGAGCTCGAATGCGCTCGGCGCACAAGCGGGCCTTTCACGGGATCGATGGCCTTGGGATTCCCCGCGCCGCAGTCGAGATAGCCGAGAGGCGCCGGGAGAGGGTAGATGCCCTGACGCAGGCGCCCGCGGATGCCCTTCAACGCCTCCTCGCGCAGGTTGCGGATGTAGTCGGCGGCGACGACCGCCTGAATGTCGGCCGAGAGGCGTCCGCCACGCGACTGGAGATCGAGGCTCTCGTTCACGAAGTGGACCGCAACGCCGCGGTCGATGAGTTCGCCGAGGTCCGCCCAATCGCGGAGGTTCCGGGCGCTGCGGTCGATCTTGTGGATCAAGACGCCTTGCGCCTTGCCGCGCCGTAGGAGCCGGAGCATTTCCGTCCACTGCCGGCGGCCGACCTTGGCGGCGGTCTCGCGCTCCTCAAACCAGCGCTCGATCGCGAAGCCGTTGCGCTCTGCGAATCGCTCGATCGCGGCGCGCTGCTCCTGAAGCGACACGCGCCGCTCTCCCTGCCGGGCGGTCGAGACCCGCACGTAGCCATAGAATTTCATGTTTCAAGTGTTTCACTCTCTTTTTTGGAGTCGACCTTTCCGCTCATGGTAGGGCGATGTGGCTGTCTCGTCAAAGCGACGAATCGAGCGTAGGCATGAGGATCGCCCGCGAGTCGCTCATGCACGCGGAGGACGAGCGCCGCGTAGCGCGCGTACCAGGAATCCAGGCGCCGGTACTGCTCTTCGTCGAGCCCTGGGAAGAGCCGCTTCAGGCTCGTGTGCTCGTCCTTGGGAGCGTCTGGCTGCATCCGCTCAGCCTACGCCGACGTGCCATCCAGCAAAGGCCACCGTCTGCGCCGCCCTTGCGGCGCAACATTTTAAGACTTGTCTGTGAAGGCGGCCCATTGCGCCGCCTTTGTCGTTCTTCGCTCGCCGGTATCCTCAAGAACTCATGACGCACTTGTTCGACCTCGCAAGGAACGCCATCCAGCTCAAGGAACCTCGGGCGAGTCCGCAGGTATGGGTTCGTGATCTGCAATACAAACCCTGTCGCTTTACAACGCTCTTTGAACCATGCCCAACAATCCGATTCGCATCTTCTCCCTCGATCCCACCACCAAAGGCTTCGGTTACGTCGTCTTCGAGCTGCCATTCCGGCTCGTGGAATGGGGGCTCGCTCGAATCGCCGGCGAGAAATACGCCGGCGCCGTCTCCCGGTTCGAGAGGCTCCTGGACCGCTTCCGCCCGGACGCGGTGGTCCTGGAGGACGCTACGGCGCCCGGCGCCCGGCGAGATCCCCGCGTCCGGCGCCTCATCGACACGCTCGTGAGGGTCGCGCGCGACCGCGGGGTAAGGGTCTCGACCGTCGCCCGGAAGACGATGCTCGAACATTTTACGCCCGACGGCGAGCGCGCCACGAAACATTCCGTTGCACGCCGCCTGGCGGAGTTCTTCCCGGAGCTCGCGCCGCAGCTCCCGCCACCACGCAAGCCGTGGCAGTCCCAGGACGAGCGCATGGCGATCTTCGACGCCCTGGCCTTCGCTGTCACCTACTCGAACTCCCGATCGCTGCCGTGAGACACGTCCGCGTAGGCGCTCGGCCCGGCCGCCTTCCCGTACTCCCTCCCCGCCGCTAACTTGATTACCAGCACTTCACCAACCCCGGAGGAAGGACGATGCAAGCTGGATACGTCTCATTCCAAGAGGTCAAGCAGGCGGTGTCCCTGGAGGCAGTCCTCGGTCGCTACGGGCTCCTCGCGGACCTCGTGCCCAAGGGCGCGAATCTCGCGGGTGCCTGCCCCTTCTGCAAGGGCAAATCGTCGCGACCGTTCCAGGCGAGCCTCGGCAAGAACGCCTGGTACTGCTTCGGCTGCAAGACAGGCGGCAACGTCCTGGACTTCGTGGCGAAGAGCGAGGGCGTGAATGTACGCGCAGCCGCGCTCTCGCTCGACCGCTGGTTCGGCCTCGGCCTCGCTGCAGGCGGGGCTCCCGCTCCACCCGCGGAGGCATCTGCCGAGGATGCTGCGCCAGCCGGCGCGACAACGACGCCCCGGGCCAACCTGCCGCTCACCTTCACGCTGAAGACGCTCGACCCGACGCACCCGAGCCTGGCGTCGCTGGGATTCGAAGCGTCGGTCCTGGAGTCCCTCGGCGCGGGGTACTGCGGGCGAGGACTACTGAAGGGTCGCCTCGCGATCCCGATACACGGCGCTGCGGGCGATCTACTCGCCTACGCCGGGCGCGCGCTCGAGGACGACACGAGCCCCCGGTATCTCTTCCCGGAGAACTTCCATCCGGAGCTCGAGGTGTTCAACCTGCACCGGCTGGCGGACGCCGATACGAGCCGTCCTTTGCATCTTGCCCCGGACCTGGACGGCGCCCTGCGTCTCGTCACTGATGGCGAGCCTGGGGCGCTTGCTCTTTTCGACGGCAGTCTGTCCGCGGAGCAAGAGGATGCGCTCGCGGGCGCATTGAGCGTCCGCGAGCGGCTCGTTCTCGTGGGGGAAGGCTTCGCCGACTGCACCGTGGCCCGGCTCGCCCGGCGCGCGGAGAACCTTGCCTGGATCATCCATCCCCTCGGAGCACCGGCTGCCCCGGACTCCGATCAGCCCTGATTCCATGCCCGACCTCCGGTCGGGCCTTTTCTTTCGCGGCGAACCTTCGTGGCTCGCTACGGGCACGTCGCGAAGGCGTTCGTGTCGGCGACCGGTCGCGCCGGCTGTCCGCCCTGGTGCGCGTACTCCCTTATCCGGCCGATGCCGCTCGCCTCGCGGTCGACGACGGTCACGATGAAGCCGAGGTTCGTCGTTGCCGCGTAGAAGACCCAGTAGCGGTTGAAGGGCTCGACACAGGCGTTCAGCACCTTGAGGAGCATCTCCACGTTGTTGGGGTTGAAGAACCAGAAGGTGCCGCTGCGGTCGGAGAGGAGCTCCGGCTGGCCGACGCCGAACGGAGGCCCGTTGGCCAAATCGAGCGTGACCCAGAAGCGGCCGCCGTGCAGGATGAGCGGCGGCGCTCCAGGCAGCGTGCCCGGCATGCTGACGTTCGCGATGTACTCGCGCTCGGCGGCGCCAAGCGGTTCGCCTGTGGTGTGCAGATCCGTGGGTGTCGAGAGCGTACGGGCGAAGAGACCCGCGATTCCTCGGCCCGCGAGGCCGGGGTCGTCGTAACTCACGACGCCGCAGAAGGACTCGCTGCCGACAAGCGGCGGCGTGTTGGCGATACCCGCGTAAGACACGGCGCCCGGAACTCCCGGGGACGGCTCGGGGGCCTTCTCCAGAAACACCAGAAGGCCGAGGCCGCGGAGCGATTCAGCCACCTCCCCCGAGCAGGGGGCAAGCTCCTCGAGAAGGTCGTTCGGCGGCGGCATCACTCCCGCGAGGACCAGCTTCTTGGCTCCTGCCAGTTCGGTGTTCGCAGCGCTGACGAAATCCGCCGCCTCCTCGACGGAGACGTCGCCGGCGACATAGACGGGGAAGGAGTCCACCGCGGCGGCAGGGACGGCGACGCAGAGTGCCGCGAGGAGAAGGGAGAGCTGAAGGATGAGGACGCGACCGATTCGCACGAGCACCTCCTTGCCTGGCTTTCCCGCCAGGCGGCCACCCTCGCTCGCCCGGATGGGCCGCGAGAGACGGGCCAGGTTGTTAGGCACTTGATGGTAGCACAACTTGTGCTAACAGGATTTGTGCTATGCGAAGGGTGGGTATACACCGCCGGGCATGGCGACACGTCACCCGGAGCGCTACCGGAAGATGCTCGCGCGCCTCCGCAAGGCCCGGCGGGCGGCGGGGTTCACGCAGATCGAAGCCGCGGCGCGGCTCGGCGTGCCGCAGACGTTCATCTCTCGGGTCGAGCTCGGAGAGCGGCGGATCGACCCGCTGGAGCTCCAGGAGTTCGCGTTGCTCTACGGCAAGCCGGTCGACTTCTTCCTGGACGTGTAGGTTCCTCACGCAAGGAACCGCGGCCGGAGTAGCGAATTAGCGGCCGGCGTCCTGACGGGACGACTCAACCGCCTGCCGCATCGCCGCTGCCCGCTCGTCGGCAGCCCGCTTCAAGGCGTCCGGCGCGAAGTGCGCATAGACCTCGGTCGAGCGGCGGGAGCGGTGCCCGACGTTCTTCCCCGCGATCTCGAGCGCCACGCCCCGCGACACGTCCCAGCTCACCACGTTGTGGCGCAGGTCGTGGAGCCGGAAGCCGCCTAGCCCGGGGAGGTCGTCGAGCCCTGCCGCCTTCGCGATCTTCGCCCAGGATTTGCGGACCGTCGTGAGGTGCCGGCCGGGATTCCCGGGGAAGACGTAGGGGGAGCCCGCGATGCGCGTGAGGCTTCTCGCGACTGAGATCGCGTCCTCGGGCACCTGCCGGTACTCCTCGTCCGCGGTCTTGGTGTTGAGGAGTCGCGCACGGCCGGCCTCGAGGTCGAGGTTCCTCCATTCGAGGCGCAAGACCTCGCTGATCCGCCAACCGGTCCAGAACGCGAAGCGGATTGCAGCGCAGGCATAGGGGTCGACCTTCTTGCCTGCCTCCGCCTCGTCGATCGCCGTGAGGAGCGCGGCCATCTGCCCGGGGTTCAGCATGACCTCCTTTTTCGCTCCCCGGCGCTCCTCGTGGTATCGGTCGATGTGGAGGGCGGGGTTCGTGCGCTGCGGCCGCCAGCCCCACCGCTCCGCCTGGTCGAAGGCGTACTGGAGAAGCGAGAGCGTCCGGTTCGCCTGGTACGGCCTCCTGCGCATTGCGCTGTGGAGGCGCTCGACATCCGCCGGCGTGACGCTCTCGACCGCGGCCTCGCCCAAGCGCGGCAGGATATGGCAGCGGAAGATGCCGTCGTAGAAGGAGATGGTGGAGCGCCGCGGCGACTTCTTCTTCCCGGGGAGGTACTCCTCAATGAAACGCTTTGCGAGGTCGTTCATCGTCGGCGCGCCGCCGTCCTCCGTGTCGGCGTGCCGCGTCGGGCGCGGGTCCTCTCCTCCCTTGACCTTCCAGAGCAGCTTCTCGGCGCGCTCGCGGGCATCGCTGAACTTGACCTCGTCATACACGCCGAGCGTCATGCGCTTCGGCGCCACGCGCCGCCCATCGCCCGGGAGGCGGTACTGGAGGATGTAGACTTTCCGGCCGGACGGCATCGCCTTCAAGCCGAAGCCCGCGAGCCTCGGGTCCCAGAGGAAGGCCGGGCTTCCCGTCCTTCGCCTCAAGTGCGGCGGCGGTCTTGGCGGAGAGGGTCTCTTCCACGGGCATCGTCGCGATCTCGTTGTCCGAAATTCAAAGGGTCGGCCAGCAAGCACATAGCAAGCACAGCGCCTCAAATCGGAGCAAAGTCTAGCAAGGACGATCTCGAAAAGTCCAGGCAAACAAAGCACATTTCATGTTTGCGCAAAGTGTGACAAATCGGCGAGCACAAAATGGCATTCAAGAGGTCGAGGGTTCGATTCCCTTCGGCTCCACCATTTCTAAATCACTCTGCACCAAGCATTTACACGGCAGACCAAGCGACACGATACGGGCGACACGGAGCGGTAACCCGCGCCGCTTCAGCGGGTTGAGCGGTGTTCGCCTTTCCGCACCAGGCCCTGCCGATCCTGGTCGGTTCACGCCGGCACTTCGACCCCGCCAACTAGAGATCGCTCGGATAGAGCCAACGCGAGAGCAGGTCCTCCGAAATCCTGAGGTCGCGCCGAGCCATCTGCTCCTCGCTACTTTCCACGAGCCGACTTTGGCCAACCGTTTCAGTTCAAGGTTTCAGATTCAGCTGCTCGAGCTTCTTCGCTGCCGTTCCGAACGGGCCGAGCTGGTAAACGGCGGCGCCGGCGGGCGAGAAGGTGAACTCCGCGAACGGTTCGGCGAGCATCTGGTCGAGGTAGGCCGTGGGGGCGACGCCGGTGCTCACGTGGGGATTGAAGTTCGCGCCAGTCTGCTTCGCCCAAAAGGTCGACACGTACTGGATCATGCTTGCGTCGGTCGCGGAATCGCCGTGCGGAGCGGTGAACGCTTCGATGGGGCCGGTCTCCGCCAGGAACGGTTTCACGGCGGCGACGATGTCCGCCTGCAGCTCGATGATGGCCGGCGTCGGCCGCGCGCAGATGCCCGCCAGGCCGACCTCGCCGGTCGGGAAGTAGTAGTACTTGAAGGCCTCGAGCTTCATGGCGGTCACGTTCGAACGGGCGATCACCTGGCCGGCCGCGGCGTAGACCCTCTCGAGGTCCGCAGTGCGCACGAAGGCCTGCAGCATCGTGATGTGCGGAGTGTGCGCCGCATCCAGAGAGAACCCCTGCGGATAGACCTCGCGCAAGCGGGAGTTGCTGACCGCGCTGTGCTCGAGCATCGTGGCGTCGGGTTCCAGGATGATGTCGATCGCCGTCATCTCACCCTGTGCACCAGGCTGGGCCGGGCTGTCCACGGCGCGGACCGGGGCGCCTCCTGCGGCGATCGCCAGGAGGCCGGCGAGCATTCCCTTCGTCAGGAGACCGGCGAGCTGTCGAACCGTGGGATTCATCGTGCTGTTCCTTTTCATCGTGCTGTTCCTTCTCGATCGTAAGCCTCTCGAGCCGCCGGGGGACGCCGGAGGTGCTCAGTTCTTCGGCTGGCTGTCGTCCCGGAACTGCAAGACCTCGGGTAGCGGGCCGCTGCGGGAGCCGGACGGCGCCTTCGCGCCGACGTAGGCTGCCAGGGTGGGGGCGACATCCACCGTCTCGATCCGGCGGTAGACCCGTTGCCCGGTGAGCTTCCCGCCAGCGAAGACGACCGGCACGAAGGTGTCGTAGCTCCACGGTGAGCCGTGAGTGACGGCGACGATCAGGCCATCGAAGTCGTTGATGAAGCAGTGCGGCTGAAAGACGACGAAGATGTCGCCCGACCGCTGCGGATTGAAGTTGCGCAGCACCGACCGGAGGAGAGGAGTATCGGGCAGATTCCCGGCGCGGAGAGCCGTGCTGGAGACCGCCAGGGCGACGCCGTCGAACTTCATCAGCTCCTCCACGACCGCGTTTTCGACCGCGGCCGGGTCGAGGCCCTTTTCGCGGATGACCTCGCGATTGAGGTAGACGTACGGCTGGCGGTAGGACTCGATGAGCTCCTTGCCGACGCCGAACTGCCACTTGAGGGCGGCGATGCCGGGCGCCTGGTCCCACTTCTCGGGCGTCACGTATCTGGCGGGGATTCCGAGCGAGTTGAGATGGCCGGGGGCCTCGGGTCCGCCGTGATCGGCGGACAGCACGATCAGCACGTGCTTCAGTCCGACGCGCTCGTCGACGAAAGCGAAGAGTCCAGCGAGGGTGCGGTCGAGGCGCAACTGGTTGTCTTCGGCTTCGAGGCTCGAGGGCCCGAAGAGGTGCCCGACGTAGTCGGTGGAGGAAAAACTCACGGAGAGGTAGTCCGTGACTTCATCCTTGCCGATCTGCTCGGCGTCGATCAGCGTCTTGGCGAAGGCCAGCGTGAGGTCGTCGCCGGCAGGGCTCAGGGTCAGCCGCGTATTGAAGTACTTCCCGGAGGCTGGTCCGTAGGGGTGCGGAAAGACCCGTCCATAGCCCGCGAGATCGGTCTCCCAGGGCCTGTCATCGGCGTCGCCGAACAGGTACGAGGACGTCTCGTGCAGGAGTCCCCACGCCTTCTCCGAGTAGGCGGCAGGGAGCTTCTGCCGATTCCACGCCTCGACCCATTCCGGATAGCGGTCGTAGTAGTGCGAGCTGGTGACGAATCCTCCGGAAGCCTTGGAAAACCAGAAAGCCTTCCCGGCATGGCCGGCCATGGAGACCGCGCCCCGATCCTTGATCGAGATTCCGAAGATCTTCGCGCGGCCGGCGGTGTGAATGGCGAGCTCATCGCTGAACGTGGAGACGAGAATGGCGGCAGGCGAGCGCCCGTCGGTGGAAGCCACCTTCTGCGTGGGATCGATCTCGGTGGCCTTGTTGACGTCCGCACCGGGGGTCAGGATGTGGAAATCCGGATCCTCGATGTTGTACACCAGCTTGCCGGTCGAACGATCGAGCCAGACGTTTCCGATCATGCCGTGGGCCGCGGGGTCGGCGCCGGTGGCGAGCGTCGTGTGGCCGACGATGGTCTCGGTGTTGGCATGGGCGTGATGGGCGTCGGCGAACCAGACGCCGTTGTTCATGAGATAGCGGTACCCGCCCTCGCCCATGCGCGCCAGAAATCGCCCTGGCAGGTCGCCCCGCAACTGATCCACGGTGATCTGCAGCACGAGCCGGGGAGGCGGCTCCGCTACGAGTCCTTGCGGAGGCGAAGGATCGACGGCGCGCGCGGCTGTCGAGCCGGGAGCCAGGACCGCAACCAGCGCGGCGGCAAGGAGATTGCGCCCGCGAGTCATGCTCATGGGTCCGTCCCTTCCGTGCAGCCTGTATCAGTTTCTGCGAGAAACCGACACGCCCGCCGCTCAGCGACGGCGGGCGCAACGGTGAGGCGCCGAGCTGCAGGAGGACAGTTTCTCCGTCACTGCGTCCAACTGCCCACCTTCTGGCTCGGCGGGTATTCCTGGAACGTGGCCATGAAGTTCCCGATGAGCTCTTGCACGGGCACCATGATGAACATGTGGTCCACCCGCCAGTCCCAGTAATTGGCGGAATGGTCGGCCTCTTCGAAGGGATCCGAGCGGAGGTTGTAGAGCTTGGGAATACTCAGCGTCGAATAGTCCTCCTGCCACGCTTCAGCGCCATGGGCGCGCTGTTCCTGGAAGACGATCTTGTATTGGTTGTAGCGGACTGCGGCCAAGTCGCCTCGGTCGTTGAAGTAGAAGAACTCCTGGCGGGGGCTGGGCGTCTTGCCGGCCAGCGCGTCGGTGAGGTCATACCCGTCGAGGTGGACCTTGAAGGTCTTGTCGCCGACCTTCATGCCGGTGAGCAGTTTGGATTTCACGTCCGGATCGCCGGCGGCGGCGAGGAGGGTGGGTAGCATGTCTTCGTGGGCGAAAATGTCATTGAGCACCGTGCCGGGCTTGATGACGCCGGGCCAGGTGATCATGCAAGGCACGCGGAAGCCGCCTTCCCATTGGGTGACCTTCTCGCTGCGGTAGGGCGAGGTGCCGCCATCAGGCCAGAAGGCCTTCTCGGCGCCGTTGTCGGTGGAGTACATGACGATGGTGTTGTCTTCGAGACCGAGCTCCTCGAGCGTGGCGAGGAGCTCGCCAACAAGGCCATCATGCTCGACCATGCCATCGGGATAGATCCCGAGGCCGGTCTTGCCGGCGCTTTCCTGCTTGAGGTGAGTCTTGATGTGCATGCGGGTGGCGTTCCACCAGAGGAAAAAGGGCTGGTCCTTCTCCTTCGCCTCCTTCATGAAGCGGATGGAGTGGGCGGTGAACTCCTCGTCAACGGTCTCCATGCGCTTGATCGTCAGCGGGCCGGTGTCCTCGACCTTCTGGGTGCCGTCCGGGTTGGCCCACGAATGGATCACTCCGCGCGGGGCATATTTCTTGATCAATGCCGGGTCCTTGAAGTAGTCGGGATGTTCGGGCTCCTGGCTGGCGTTGAGGTGGTAGAGCGGGCCATAGAACTCGTCGAAGCCGTGAGCCGTGGGCAGCGTTTCGTCGGCATCGCCGAGATGGTTCTTGCCGAACTGCCCGGTCGCGTAGCCCCGGGCCTTGAGCAACTGGGCGATGGTGACATCGCGCGCCTGCAAGCCTTCCTTTGCGCCGGGCAGACCGACCTTGAGGTTACCGGTGCGGAGGCCGACCTGCCCGGTGATGAAGGACGAGCGTCCGGCGGTGCAGCTCTGCTGGCCATACCAGTCGGTGAAGATCGCGCCGTTCTTGGCGATGCTGTCGATATTCGGCGTCTTGTAGCCCATCACGCCCATGTTGTAGGCGCTGATGTTCCAGATGCCGATGTCGTCGCCCCAGATGACGAGAATGTTGGGCTTCTTGGCCGTCTGTTGGGCAGCGGCGGGAGCGGCTGCGACGGCGCAGAGCGCGATCGTTGCGGCTGAGAGGCACTGCCAGACTCTCGATTTCATCTTGATTCTCCTTCTTCTGGTTCGCTGCTCAGGGCTGGACTCGAGGTGAACGTCGACTACTCGGAATGCGTCGCGCCCGACGGCGACTACCCGAAGGGCGCCTCACAGCGCCTCCCCGGTTTCCAGCAAGAGCGCGATGTAGGGGGAAACGCGGCGCAGCCGGCAGCCGTCGGACCGCAGGCGCCGCAGGACTATGATTCCGGCTTCGTCCGAGGTGAGGAGCTCGGCGAGATCGAGATCGAGGACTGAAGGGCCGGCATGGGCGCGCGCGATCCGCTCCAGTTCGAGCGCGCCGGCGACCTCGAGCCGCCCCGCGAGCGAGAGGATTTCCTGCTCGCCTTCGCGCACCATCGTCATTCGAATCAACCGCTCCTCCGATCCACGAACAGGTCGCTCGACGACAACGCAAGGAGCGTGCCGTGATCCCTTGTCGCTCCAGAGCGCGCGCGAGCCCGGCGCCGGCGTTGGTTCGAACCTAGCTCCGCCTCGCCCGGACCGACGGCAGGCGCTCGCCGCTCCCACCGGATTCGACGGCCTCCCGCCGAATCCGGTGGTCATGGGATAGGCTCGGGAGCACTTTGGCGGTCATGGCTCGGAAGGCGACGTCGACCAACGAACCTGGACGTGCGTCCGTCCCGGCACCGGTCGATTTCGAGCGCCTCCTAGCGACGTTCTCCACGCGCTTCATCCACCTCCCCGCCGAACAGATCGACCAGCACGTCGAGTCCCTGCTTGGCGCGACCTGCGAGCTCTTCGAGCTCGATCGCTCCTCGGTCTCCGAGGGAACGGGCGCCAACGAGCAGCACCGGGTGACGCATCGCTGGTTCCGACCCGGGCTCGAGCCCCAAGAGGCAGTTTCCGGCGCCGAGCTCTCGTGGCTGGCGCGACGGCTCGCCGCGGGCGAAGCGGTGATCCTCTCCGACGTCGCGGAGCTTCCGGCCGAGGCGGCCCAGGAGCGCGCGTTCGTCGCGCGGTTCGGCCAGCGTTCGTGGGCGGTTCTTCCCCTCGCTGCCGGCGGACGCGCCCTGGGCGCCATTGCCTTCGCGACCGTTCGCGCGGCGCGGAGCTGGCTGCCGGGGGAGGTCGCGCGTCTCAAGCTGGTGGCCGAGATCGTCGCCGGTGCCCTGGCGCGCCGCGACTCCGAGCTCGCGTTGCGTCGTTCCCTGGAAGAGAACGAGGAGCTGCGCCGCCAGCTCGAGACCGAAAACCGCTCCCTGCGCGAGGAGATCAGCGAGGGCCACGGCTTCGAGGAGATCGTCGGCCGCTCCGCCGTCCTCCGCGCCGCCCTCCACAGGGTCGGACAGGTCGCGGAGACCGATTCGCCGGTGCTCTTCCTGGGCGAGACCGGCACCGGCAAAGAGCTGTTCGCCAAGGCGCTCCACTCCCGCAGCCGCCGCGCCGGGCACCCCCTGATCGTGGTGAACTGCGCCGCCCTGCCGGCGACCCTGATCGAAGCCGAGCTCTTCGGCCACGAGCGCGGCGCCTTCACCGGCGCCTTGCAAACGCGCCTCGGCCGCTTCGAGCTCGCCGCCGGCGGCACGCTCTTCCTCGACGAGATCGGCGAGCTCGAGCTCGCGCTACAGGCCAAGCTCCTGCGCGTGCTCCAGGACGGCGAAGTGCAGCGCGTCGGAGCGGCGCGCAGCAAGAAGGTCGACGTGCGTGTGGTCGCCGCCACCAGCCGCAAGCTGCGAGAAGCGTCGCGCGACGGCAGCTTCCGCTCCGACCTCTACTACCGGCTGAGCGTCTTCCCGATCGAGCTGCCGTCGCTCCGCGAGCGCCGGGACGACATTCCGCTCCTGGTCTGGCACTTCGTGCAGTCGAAGCAAAAGCCGCTCGGGCGAACCATCGAACGGGTGCCGGACTCGACCATGCGCAAGCTCGCGGCCTACGACTGGCCGGGCAATGTGCGCGAGCTCGAGAACGTCATCGAGCGTGCCCTGATCCTCGCGTGCGGCCCGGTGCTCGAGGTCAGCGACGCGATCCTCTTCGGGGAGACGGCCGCGCCCGCGGCCGCCGAGCCGGCCGGCGACAACCTCGAGGCGGCCGAACGGGCGCACATCCTCGGCGTGCTCGAGCGCTGCGACTGGACCATCGAGGGCGGCGGTCACGCCGCCGACCGCCTCGGTCTCAACCCGAGCACGCTGAGAAACCGGATGCGCAAGCTCGGGCTGCGCCGGCCGTCCGAAGCCTGACCCCTCGGCGCCGCTCGCGCTGCCCGAAAAGCGCGCCGGCCGAAACTCGACTACCCGCGCCTGCGAGTCGCGCGCTTCCCGGGTGAGACTTGACGGGTAGGCTCTGACGTCGCGGCTGTATCCCTCTCATGGACGGACTTCTCCGCCCCCAACGCTCACTCGCCGGGGGCGGTGAGTTGGTCGAGCTTGCCCTGGGCGGATTCGCGGATCGCCTTCTGGTCGGGGGTGTCTTGTGCCGGGTCGGCGGGCAGGAGCGCCAGCGCCCGGCGGGCGGTGCGCAGGGCGTCGTCGCTGCGGCCGATCGCGAGGTAGGCGTCGGCCAGGCTGTCGTAGACGTTGGCGGAGTCCGGGTAGAGCTCGACGTTGAGCTCGAAGAGCTCGATCGCGGCGGCGTTCTCGCCGTTCTGGAGGCGCTGGTAACCGAGCGCGTTGACCACCCCCTCGGGCGGTGCCGGCGGGCTCGTCCCCCGCGCCTTGGCCGCTGCGTAGCTTGCGCGCGCCGCGGCGACGCCGCCGGGCGCGGAGAGGCTCGCCGAGAGCTCCGCCGAGGGGCCGGGCCTCGGGGCGGCGCCGGGGCCGCCGGGGGCGGGCCGCTCGACCGGCCGCTCGACGAGGTACCGTGCGAACCACTCCGCGATCGCCGGCTCGAGGTCGTCGTGGCCGCGGAAGATCTCGGTGCCGTGGCCGCCGTCGGGATACTCGGCGAAGCGGTTGTCGGGATTCGACGAGAAGCCCTGCTCCCAGCGCATCAGCTCGACGGCGTTGCCGTCGTCGTGCGCCGCCGCGGCGAAGGTCGGCAGCCAGGGGTTGTCGGCGAGGAAGGTCTCGCCCGCGCGGTCGGTGTTGCCGGCGAGCAGGACGAGCGTGCGCACCTCGGGATGGCGGCGCGCCAGGTGGATCGCCTGGTGGACGCCGCAGCTCCCGCCCGCGGCGCCGACGATCGCGGTCGCCGAGCCGAGCCGCGCGCGCAGCGCTTCGAAGGCGGCGTCGACGTCGAGCGGCCACTTCTCGCGCACGTTCCGCTGCTGCTCCCGCGGGTCCGCGGACCGCTCGCCGCCGCTCTCGCCGTAGCCGCGGAAGTCGAGGGCGAGCGCATGGATGCCGCGCGCGGCGAGTCTCGGGCCCAGCCCGGCCCACGCGCCGCGGTCGCTGTTGCACATGTGGAGCAGGAGCACGCCCGGCCCGGGCCGTCCGTCCGGCCAGTAGGTCGCCCGGAGCACGATGCCGTCCGGCGCGCGGACGTCGAGGTGCTCGCCGGCGGCGGGCGCCGGAGCGGCCGGTTCGGCGGCGGGCTCCGGGGCCGGCAGGGCGAGGATCCCGGCGAGGGTCAGGGCGAGGGTGAGGGCGAGCGGCGGTCGGCGCATGGCGTCCTCCGAGGTCGGATCCGGCGTCCGGGACTCATACGTCGTCCCGGGCGCCGGGTTGCCGCCCGCTCTCGCGTCGCTAGGGCCGCAGGCACTGCATGCCGGGGCTCTGGTCGTGCGGCACGTGGCCGGTGAAGGTCACCGCCGGGGCGGCGACGTTGCCGCAGGCGTCGGCGGCGGTGATCGAGAGCGAGTAGGTGCGGCCCGCGGGGTCGGTGCCGGCGCGCTCGGAGCGCATCGACAGCCGGTCCTGGACCGGGTCGTACACGCAGTCGTTCACCGTGTTGCCGTCGCCGTTTTCTCCCGGGTGCTCGGGGCACGGCGCGTTGTCGCACTGGTCGGAGGCGCAGGCGATCTCGGCCGCGAAGGGCGCCGGGTCGCAGGCGTCGACGATCACGACCGCCGCGGTGACGTCGGCGACGTGCACGTACTTGTGGTTCGGCGGCCAGAGGCAGACCGCGTTGTCCGGGCCGGGGATCACGACCGGCGGGACGGTGTCGATCGTCTGCACCGTCTGCACGCACGCCGACTGGTTGCCCGAGCCGTCGGTCGCGGTCCAGGTGCGGGTGATCGTCACCGTGCCGCCGCAGCCGGGGGCGCTGGCGTCGGCGAAGACGATCGAGTCGACCGAGCAGTTGTCGGCCGCGGTGGCGAAACCGGTCGCCGCCGGCGAGGTGTCGGTCGGGCACTCCAGCACGGCGTCCGGCGGGCAGGCGATTGCCGGCGGCGTGACGTCGATCACGGTCACCGTCGCCTCGCAGGTGTCGGAGAGGTCGCCGTCGTCGGTCACCGTCAGCTCGACCACGGTGTCGCCGAGCGGGAACGGCCCTGCCGGCGCCAGCTCGAAGGTCAGCGGATCGCCGTCGGGGTCGAACGAGCCGCCGCCGACGTCGGCCGGGGTGGCGTGGCCGAGGCAGGCGGCGTCGGCGTGGACGGTGACGTCGGTGCACACCGCGACCGGCGGCTGGTTGAAGACGAACTCGACCGCGCCGATGTCGTTCGCCGCGCCCTGCGGCCGGGTCTCGCCGCGCTGGTCGGTCGCCGGAGCGGCGAGCGTCGTCGCCGCGTCGATCGCCGGGCTGGTCTCGGCCGGCTCGTGGGTCGCGGTCGGGCCGCCGTTGTCGGCGAGCGGGCCGAGCTGCGGGTCGGCGGTCGAGACCACCGAGCCGGAGAAGCCGCTCTCGGACTCGATCAGGTCGTCGTCGCCGATCGCCGAGGCCGAGCCGCCGGCGTTCGTCGCGCTGACGAAGTCGCTGCCGCCCGAGGAGTTGGCGAGGATCGTCCCGTCGATCGTCGCCGAGGCCGCGCCGCCGGCGTCGCCGAGGTTGTAGATCCCGCCGCCGGCGTTGCCGGTGAAGGTGGCGGCGAGCACGTCGAGGGTGCCGTTGCGGTTGAAGATCGCGCCGCCCAGCCCCTGGCCGGCGCCGCCGTTGCCGCGGCCGCCGGCGCCGCCCGCCGCGGAGTTGCCGGAGAACGTGCTGTTGACCACGCTCACCGAACCGCCGTGGTTGAAGACCGCGCCGCCCATCCCGGCGCCGCCGCCGCCGCCGCCGCCGGGGGTGGTGCTCGGGTCGCCGCTCTGGCCGTTGGCGCCGGCGCCGCCGCCGAAGCCGCCGGCGCCGCCGGCGCCCGCGGCTTGGCCGCTCTGCCCCCCGCCGCCGGCCCCGCCGCCGCCACCGAAGCCGCCGGCGCCGCCGGCGAAGGCGGGGTCGTTGGCGTTGCCGCCGCCGCCGCCACCACCGCCGCCGAAGCCGCCGGCGCTCCCCGCGGTGCCGCCGCCGGGCGCCTCGGCGCCGTTGCCGCCGGCGCCGCCCCCGCCCGCGCCCCCGGCGCCGCCGACGTCGAACGCGGCGGTCGAGCCGGTGGGGTCGCCGCCGTCGCCGGCGGTGCCGCCGCCGCCGCTGCCGCCGCGCGGGAAGGTGTCGAAGATGTTCGACTGCGCGCCCCCGTTGCCGCCCGTCGCCTGGTTGCCGGCGAGGGTGCTGGCGACGATCTCGAGCGTCCCCTGGTTGAAGACCGCACCGCCGAGACCGGCGCCGCCGCCGCCGGTGCCGCCGCGGTGGGTCTCGCCGCCGTCGAAGCCGCGCGCGACGCCGCCTTCGAGCGTGATCTCCTCGAGCCTCAAGGTGCCGCCGCCCCCGACGTAGAAGAGGCGCAGCCGCGGCACCGCGGCGCTCCGCCCGATGGTCAGGAACGGCGCGCCGCCGCCGTCGATCGTCACGTCGCTCGTGATCGCGAGCGCCGAGGGACCGAACGTGCCGTCCCCGGCCGTCGCCAGCTCGATCGTGGCGCCGGCGAGCGCACCGGCGAAGACGATCGTGTCGGCGCCGCTGCCGGTGTCGCCGAGGTCGGTGACGCCGTCGGCGTTGGCCGCGGCGACCGCCTCGCGGAGGGTGACCAGGCCGTCGCCGCCGGTCTGGTCGTCGGCGGCGGAGTTGACCGTCAGCGTGGCCGCTCCGGCCGCCGCGGCGGCGGCGAGCAGGCACAGGGAGGCGGAGGCGATCGAGAAGAATCGGCGCAGCATTGGGGAGGTCCCTCCTCTCCCACCGGGGTCGGCCGGCGAACGCGGCCCGGCGACCGGGTGGGGACGGGTTCGGTGGGTGAACCGTGAATACCTACGCTCAGGCTAGCACGAGGTTGCGCGAGGACGGCGCCCACCGTCCTCGCGCGGTGGGCCTGGGAGGTCAGGACGCGCCGCGGTAGGTGCCGAAGCTCCAGAGGTTGCCCTCCGGATCGCGGACGGTGAAGCCGCGCGAGCCGTAGTCCTCGTCGCGCAGCCCGCGCACGACCTCGGCGCCGGCGGCGGTGGCGCGCGCGAAGAGGGCGTCGGGCTCGTCGCAGACCACGTAGATCGAGTCGTTGCCGGGAACGCGCCGGCCGAACGGCGTGTCGTCCTTCTCGGCGGTGCCGAACATCACGCCGCCGCCGAGGGGCCAGCGCATCTCGGCGTGCTCGATGATCGCGGGGTCGCTCTCGCGGGGGTAGACGGCGGCTTCCTCGAAGCCGAAGGCGTCGTGCAGGAAGGCGATCGCGGCGCGGGCGTCACGGTAGCTCAGACAGGGCCAGACGGTTGGTTTGCAGACGGTGGGGTTCGGTGTCTTGTTCATGGCGCGATCCTAGGGCTCCGGCTCCTCGGCGTCTTGGACGAATGGAAGCTCCTCGGCGAGGAGCTCCGTGGGGGTGCAGCCGGCCAGCTCGGTGAAGTCGCGGTTGAGATGGGCCTGATCGAAGAAGCCGCAGTCGAGGGCGATCTCGGCCAGCGGCCGCCGCGGCGGCGGGGCCTGGAGGAGCTTCCGGGCGCGCTCGAAGCGGAGGATGCGGGCGGCGAGCTTGGGGCCGGCGCCGAACTCCGCGCGGAAGCGCCGCGCCAGGTGCTGGCGGCTCCAGCCGAGGTCGGCGGCGAGATCGGCGACCGAGATCCTGCCGCCGGCGGCGACCAGGGTCCGCCAGCAGTGGCGGAGCGGACGCCGACCCGTCGCTCGCCGGCCAGGCGCGAGAGCACCCGGTCGCAGAGGTCGAACCGCTGCGCCCAGGTGAGCGGCGACTGGAGTCGCTCCCACAGCTCGCCGCCGGTCCGCCGACCGCGTCCGACAGCTCGACCGAGAGGTCCCACAGCGCGGCGGCCGGACGGCCGGCGAGCGCTCGGCTGCCGAGCGGCGTCAGCTCGATCGCCACCCCCTCCTGGTTGCCGTCGTGGGCGATCAGCGCGGGGGACGCCTGGAGGCCGGCGAGGACGCGCGCGGTAGCTGGCGGGCGCCTGGTGCGGATCGGTCTGGCCCGCGACCTCGATCGCTCGGGCCGATGCCGACGATGAAGGTCATGTGCCGCGACGGCAGGCCGCGATGGATCCCGGGCGCGAAGCCGGCGAGCCGGTAGCCGAGGTAGCGGTCTACGTAGGGCCGCAGCGGTCCGGCGGGCAGCCCGATCACCCACTCGGCGGCCGGTTCGGTCATGGCCCGAGCCTACCAGGCGGCCGCGGCGCGGCCGCTCGCGCGCTGCCCCCTCAGAAGGTGTACTTCACGGTCCCGAGGACGCCGAAGAAGACGATCGTGGTCTCGTGCAGGAGCTGGTCGCCGCCGGGGCCGGGGACGACGCCCGGCGGTACCGGCACCTCCCACCAGGCCGAGGCTTGGACGCCGGCGCCGACGGTGAGGTGCTCGCCGAACTCGTAGGCCCAGCCGATCCGGGTCTCGGTGATCGGGATCGCCGCGTCCTGGGTGTTGCGGAGCAGCTCCTGGGCAAAGAAGGCCGGCGGATCGGTCTCGCTGTCGCTGAACGGGCCGGTGAACTCCCGCCCCGAGCCGGTCAGCTCGACGCTGCCGAAGACCACCGACTGGCCGAGGTAGCCCTCGAGGACGCTGCGGCCGAAGCGGACCTCGCCGGCGAGGCCGACCAGCGGGCCGATCATCCGGTCGTAGTTGGACGACGAGTCCAGCCGCCGGCCGGCGACGCCGTCGATGCCGACCACCGCCCGGTAGTCGTTGTCGAAGTCGGCGTTGCGGATGCCGAGCTGGAGCCGGAGGGCGCCGTCCGGCGTCTCGGCGAGGGTCCGCAGGCCGTAGAGGTCGAGCGTCCAGCTCTCGACGGTGGTGTCCTCGAGGACGCGGTAGAAGAGCGTCTCGCCCGGACCGGCGGAGGTGAAGACGCGGTCGGCGACCTCGAAGGTGACCACCTCGCCGGCGGAGGAGGCGGCGGTGGGGACGGCCGCCTCCTGGTCGGCGCGCACCCAGAGGAAGTCGAGACCCCAGGTCCACTTCTCGCGCGCCCAACGCAGCTCGCCCCGGTACTGGAGCGCGCTGTCGGTGTCGAGCGCGACCGCGGACTTCTCGTCCAGGCCGCCGCCGGCCCGATGGACGGTCAGGACGTGCTGGTCGTGGCCGTGGATCTCCATGTAGAGCGGTTGGACCTCGAAGCTCCACTCGCCGGCGCCGGCGGTGCCCCCGGCGGCGAGCGCGGCGGCGGCGAGGATGGCTGAGACGGCGGAGCGGAATACCTTGCGGCGCGTCATGGCGGCTCCCCTTTCCCGTGGCTCGATCGAGGATGCGCCCCGGTTGCGGTCCGGCACACGCCGGCCCGGCGGCGAGCGGGGGCGTCACCTCTCTCGATGCGGAGGCGCGGGGAATCCTTCGCGGCGCCCGGGCGGGGCGCAGGCTATGGCGTCCGGCGGCGCCGGGTCAGCCCGCGGCGCCCTGGATCCGCGCCTCCCGGCGCTGCCAGCGCTCGCGCGCCTTGTCGCGCTCCTCGCCGCGGTCGCGCGGCGGGGCGCCGGTGTCGAGGCCGTCGACCAGCCGGCGGGTGGCGGCGCCGATCTCCTCGACGGCGCGCTCGAACGCCGCCCGGTTGGCCCGCGACGGCGCGTTCATGCCGCTGACCTTGCGGACGAACTGGAGCGCGGCGTCGTGCACCTCGGCGTCGGTCGCCGGCGGCTCGAAGTTGAACAGGGGACGGATGTTGCGGCACATGGCGCGACCTCTCCGTGGGATGGCTGGTCCGATGCGGCCTCGGCGGCCGGCTCCTGTACGATCATAGCGGTCGCATCGCGGAGGAGGCGCTCATGGAGCCGGTCGAGATCGAGGTAGTCGACGACGAGATGGCCGGGATTCTCGCCGCGAAGACCGGTGCCGAACGCCTGGAGATCGCCTTCGGGATGTGGAGGTCGGCCCGAACCATGATCGCCAGTCAGCTCCGGAGCGAGCATCCGGGGTGGGACGAGCGCCGGCTGGCGGATGAGGTGGCGCGAAGGTTGGGCCATGCAACCCGATGAGCTCCTGCGGCGGTTCGTCGCGCTCCTCGAGCGCATGGAGCTCCCGTACCTCGTCACCGGCTCGATGGCCACGATCTTCTACGGTGAACCGAGGTTCACCAACGACATCGACGTCGTGGTTCAGCTTCCGGCCCGCCGGGTCGGGGAGCTCTTGTCCCATCTGCCGCCCGAGGAGTTCTACGTCTCCCCGGAGGCCGCCCGGCGCGCGGTGCGCGGTCACGGCCAGTTCAACATCATCCATCCGGCATCGGGCCTCAAGATCGACGTCATGGTCCCTGCCATGGACGCACTCGACCGGAGCCGCTTCGCTCGCGGGCTGAGGGTGCATCCCGGCTCCGACTTCGAGGCGACCTTTGCTGCGCCCGAGGACGTGATCCTCAAGAAGCTGCAGTACTACGCGCTCGGTGGCTCCGAGAAGCACCTCCGGGACATCGCCGGCGTCCTCAAGGTGAGCGGCGACCGGGTCGACCGCGCCTACGTCGAAACCTGGACGGAAGCGCTGGGCCTCGGCGCCATCTGGCAGCGGGTGCTCGACCGGTTGGAGGTCCAGGGGTAGGCCCGCGCCCGCGGGCGGGATCACGCCTCCTTGCCGGTGTAGAGGCCCGCCACCTGGTCGTAGCCGTTGTAGAGCAGCGTCGGCCGCTTCTCGCCGGTGCCGATGTCGGTCTCCTCGGCCTGGCTCCAGCGCGGGTGGGGCTTGCCGGGGTCGATGTTCGAGTAGAAGCCGTACTCGCGCGGCTGGAGCTGGTTCCAGAAGGTCCGCGGCTCCCTGGCCGTGAGCTCGATGCGCACGATCGACTTCGGCCCCTTGTAGCCGTACTTCCACGGGATCGCCAGGCGCACCGGCGCGCCGTGCTGCATCGGCAGCGCGTGGCCGTAGCTGCCGAGCACCACGAACGCCAGGTCGTGGCGCGCCTCGTTGAGCCGCAGCCCCTCGAAGTAGGGCCACGGGTACCACGGCTGCTCGCGCTGGCCGGGCAGGCGCTCCCGGTCCTCGATCGAGACGAAGCGCACGTAGCGCGCCGAGCCGAGCGGCTCGGCGCGGTCGATCAGGGCGCGCAACGGGTAGCCGGTCCACGGCACCTGCATCGCCCAGCGCTCGACGCACCGGAAGCGGTAGAGGCGCTCCTCGAACGGCGCGATCTTGAACAGGTCGTCGAGGCCGAGGGTCAGGGGCTTCCCGACCAGGCCGCCGACCTCGATCGTCCATTCGCCGGCCAACGGGTAGCGGCGGGCGAGCTGCCAGACCCCCTCCTTGTCGGTGGTGAACTCGTAGAAGTTGTTGTAGGTGGCGGCGGTGTCCTCCGCCGTCAGCGGCCGGCCGCCGAGGTCGTAGCCGGCGTTCTTGCGCGCCGGGAAGAGCCCGGCGAAGCGGTCGGCGAGCGCCGCCTCGAGCTTGCCGCGCTCGGGCGCCGGCGCCCCGTCGCCGCCCTCCGCCGGCGGGCCGTCCTGGGCCGCGCAGCCGGCCGACCAGGGGAGCGCCAGGCTCATCGCCCCCATGCCGAGCGAGGCGACGACCTGGCGGCGGTTGAGGAACAGCGGCTCCGGCGTCGCCAGGCGCTCGGGGATCTCCCAGGGTCGGGGGATGCGGATCGAGGACATCGGGGGCTCCTCCATGGCGTAGGGTCGTGGCGTCGTCGCCCTGTCTACGAAAGCGGCCGCGGGAGCGGATCGGTGGGCGGGCCCTCGGCGGCTCGGCCGGTCAGTAGTAGTCGGCGCAGGAGAGGAAGTAGCCGCACACCGGGTCGGGGCAGTAGAGCTTGCACCGCCGCTCGGCCAGCTCCTTGCCGCAGACCGGGCAGGTGCGCATCGCGCGCTCGGGGTCGTGGGGCGCGGGGCGAGCGCTTGGCGGCGGGCCGGTCCGGGAAGCTTCGGCGCGATTCACGGATCCAGGGTATCAGCTCGTGAAGGCGGCTCGGTCGCCGAACGCCGGCCGACTCGCCGCTTCGGGTCCCCCGCTCGCGGCTACGGCCCGGGAGCCAGGGTCACCGCGATCTCGCGGGTCGCGAGCGGAGCGAGATCGACCGTGGCGACGTGGCCGTAGGGAAGCCCCGCGGCGATGGTCTCGGGACTCGACGAGTCGTCGAGGAAGACCTCCCAGGTCCCGGGTTCGATACCGACCAGCGCGAATCGTCCAGTGCCGTCGGTGGCCGCAGGGAGCCCGAGGCCGGCGAGGTGGCCGCCCAGGACCCGCGCCGGGACGAGGTGACCGCCCTTGCGCAGCGTCAGGCGCTTGCCGGCGAGCGGGACGCCTTCCGAGTCGGCGATCTCAAGCAGGAGGTTGGCCGGCGCCGGAGGGCAGGCGAGGTCCAGCTCGCGATCCCGCGGCAGGTCCGCCGGCACCTCGGTGGAGTGCAGGGGACAGCCGGCGCCGGCGACGAAGAGCAGGGTCGCTCCGCGAGCGGCCCTCGGCACGACGAATCGTCCCTCCGCGTCGGTGACCGCCGTGCCGCTCTCGACCGGCCACGGCCCCGGCGTCGTCTGATAACCGGCGATCAGGGCGCCGGGGAGGGGTCCGCCGCCGGGAGCCGCCAGCGCCCCGCGGAGATCGTCGTTGCGGCGCAGGACCAGGACTACGGGTGCTACAGGATCGTCGGCCGGTACGGTCACCGTGGCTGGTTCGCCGCGCTCGAATCCCGGCGCATAGGCCCAGACCTCGACATCGCCGCCGCCCTCATCGAGGTCGCGGTGGAAGCGTCCCTCATCGTCCGCTGTCCCACTCTCCAGGCGGCCCTCGCGCCGGCGCAGGTACACGGACGCACCGCCGACCGGTCCGCCCTCCTCATCGGCCACCCTCCCCTCGAGGCGCGTCCGGGCGAGGCGGGAATCGTGGACCGCCCCGCCTGCGCCGACCCACAGCCGCTCGATGCCGGCGGGGGCGCCGGAGGGCGAGGCCAGAGTGAGGAAGTGCTCGCCGGTCTGCCAGACCTCCGCGCGGTAGCGGCCGTCCTCGTCGGTCTCGACCTCGGTGAGCCGCTCCAGCTCGCCCCGGACGGGACTCAGGATGACGATCTGATATCCCGGCGCCGGTTCGTCTCCACGCAGCACGGTCCCCTCGACTGCGATCGGATCGAGGTCGAGTGTCAGCTCGGTTTCCCGTTCGTCGTCGATCCAGAGGCTCTGGACGTGGGCGGAGTCGGTCGTCTTCTCCGGCGTGACGGCAAGGAGCCATGGACCCGGAGAGATTCGATCGAAGCGGCAGACGCCGGTTGCGTCGGACTCGGTCCGCCGGCTGGATCGGGTCTCGAGCGGCGTGGGATCGGGCAGGTCCGGGGCGGGCTCTCTCAGCTCGCATACAGCGCCGAGCACCGGTTCGCCGAGCAGGCCGATCGAGGCGCGGAGATTGCCGCCGCGGGCGAGTCGCGCCTCCTGGAACGCGAAGGTCCCCGGGCTCGCGGCCAGGCCGGCGATCGTCGCAGCGAGGTGCTCAGGGCTTCGCACGTTGGCTCGGGCCAGTGGGAAGGCCAGTCCCGAGACCACCGCCAGGCCGCGGCGGTCGGTCTGCACGGTGTGCGCGGCGGCCGGGTCGCCGTAGCCGGCGGCGGGCCGGATCTCGATCGTCGCTCCCGCGACCGGCGCCGACTCGGCGCCGCCGACGGTACGCAGCAGCACGGACCACCCGCTGCGTGCGGTATAGGCGATCGCCACATCACCACCGGGCGGGGCGACGACGCGGTGGAGGTCGGGCGCCCTGCCGGGCGTCGAGAGCGACAGGACGAAGTCGCCCGCCGGCACGTGCGCTCGATCGCCGTCGATCCGTGGGAAGTGGTACGCCGGGCGGCGGAAAGTAGGATCGCCGGCCTCGTAGAGGCTGAGCGCCAGCGGCTCGCGGGGTGGCCGGCCGTGGATGCGAAGTGCAGCCTTTCTCGGTACTTTGAAGATCGCGACCTCGCCGGAAGAGCGGAGAGCTGGCCGGCCGCTCCGCGATGGTCCGTGGTGGGCCGATTCCGCCGAGATCGAGTCGAACCGTCCGGGCGCGATCAACACGTCGCCGGGTCCGACCTCGTGGCAGTTTGTTGCAAGGTCCAAGACCAGGCAGACCGTTAGCGGTTCGCCGATCGGCTCGTCACGATCGTCGGCGAAGCGGATCTCCTCGGCGCCGACTGGTGCGGCGAGCAGGAGGAGACACGGCCAGAGCGAGCGCGAAGACGCCATCAGGAAGGTCAGGTGCGGGGCGCGAGTTCCACGACCTCGCGGATGGGAGCTGTCGCGAGGTGATCCCCCGGCGATGGGCACGACTGGGCGAGGGCAGCCCCTTCATCGAGCGGCGGTCCGCCGGACAAGCACTCAAGCTCGATGCAGTAACAGGTGGTAGTCGTTCCCTGGGTGGTGCACTCACTCGAGCAGAGTGAGCCCATTCCGAAAACTCTGAATCCGCAAGAGATACCACCATGCCCGGTCTCTCGGCAGATGCCTGTGCAGAACGCGTCGGCGGGCGACGCCATCACGAGCACAGCGAGGACGAAACCAGCGACAACCAGAGTACGAGTGGTCATTGCGTACCCCCTACCGGTTGAATGATTACAGAACAGTAGCATGTTTATCGATAGACGTGAACCATCTTCTAACCGCTGGTGCTGTGGCGGCCCGATTCGACCGCTATACTTTGCCGCCCTGGTCGGGTGGCTGCCCTGTGCCGCCATGGGCCTATTCCAGCGCCGCCCCACCCAGCGATGATCCAGCCCACCGTCGTCGCCGCGCCGGACGGCGACCGCACGCTCGCCGACCTCGGAGCGCCGCTGCCGCTCGACCGGCTGGTGCCCGGCGGCGGCCCCTGGGAGGTCGAGCTCGGTTTCGGCAAGGGGCGCTATCTGCTGCGCCGCGCTCAGGAGGACCCCGCGCGCCGCTTCCTCGGCATCGAGATGGTGTCGAAGTATTTCCGGCTGCTCGCCGGCCGGGCGCGCCGGCGCGGGCTGCGCAATCTGGTGGCGCTGCGCGGCGAGGCGCTCTATCTGGCGGGGGCGGTGCTGCCGCGGGGCTTCGCCGCGGCGCTCCACGTCTACTTCCCCGACCCCTGGCCGAAGAGCCGCCACCACAAGCGGCGCTTTCTCGACGCCGAGTCGATCGATCTCGTGATCGGCCTGCTCGAGCCCGGCGGCCGGCTCTTCTTCGCCACCGATTTCCTCGACTACGGCGCCGAGGTCGAGGCCGTCCTCGCCGCCCATCCCCAGCTCCGCCTGCGCCGCCTCGACGGCCCCTGGCCCGACGGCACGCGCACCAACTACGAGGCGAAGTACGAGCGCGAGGGCCGCCCGATCCTCCGCCTGGAAGCCACGCTGACTCCGGCGGCCGGCGAGCGCGAGGTCGCCCTCCACCCCGCGGCGGGCGGGGCGGTGACGATCGCGGGTTGGGTGGACGAGGAGGCGAGCTGAGCTGGTCAGAGCGGATCCGCGATCAGGTCCCGCGTCACCTCGCCCACGTTCCTTGCCCCGGCGAGCGCCATCGCCAGTTCCAGTTCGGTGCGCAGCATCGACAGCACCCGCGTCACGCCGTCGCCGCCGCCGAGGGCGAGGCCCCACAGCACGGGCCGGCCGAGGAGCACCGCGCGAGCGCCCAGGGCGAGGGCCTTGAGGACGTCGGTGCCGCGGCGGACGCCGCCGTCGAGGAGCAGCTCGGGCGCCGCGCCGCCGAGCCCCGCCAGCGCGTCGGCGATCGGGGCCAGGGCGTCGAGGGTGGCGACCGAGCCGTCGAGCTGGCGTCCGCCGTGGTTGGAGACCACGATCCCGGCGGCGCCGCGCTCGGCGGCGCGCACGGCGTCGTCGGCGCGGACGATCCCCTTGAGCAGGATCGGCAGGCGGGTCCAGGAGGCGAAGCGGTCGAAGTCGTCCCAGGTCAGGTTCGGGTCGAGCATCGAGCCGACGTAGGCGGCGAGGCCGGAGCCCTCGGCCACCGGCGGCAGGCCGCCGTAGCCGTCGGCCGTGAGGTTGGCCACCGCCAGGTCGCCGGGGAGGTGGAAGCGGTTGCGGATGTCGCGCTCGCGACGGCCGAGCCGCGGGTTGTCGACGGTGACCACCAGCGCCCGGCAGCCGGCGGCCTCGACGCGCTCGACCAGCGCCCGGGTCGCGCCGCGGTCGCGGTAGACGTAGAGCTGGAACCAGACCGGTCCCGGGGTCGCCGCCACCACCTCCTCGACCGGGGTGTTCGACAGCGTCGAGAGGATCATCGCCGTCCCCGCCGCCCCGGCGGCGCGGGCGGTGGCGGTCTCGCCCTCGGGGTGGGCGAGGCGGTGGAAGGCGGTCGGCGCGATCAGCACCGGCATCGCCAGCCGCTCGCCGAGGATCGTCGCGGCGAGATCGATCTCGCCGACCCCGGCCAGCACCCGGTAGGCGATGCGCCGGCGCTCGAAGGCGGCCAGGTTGTCGGCCAGGGTGACCTCGCCGTCGGCGCCGCCGGCGTAGTAGTCGAAGGTCATCCGCGGCAGCACGCCGCGCGCCAGCTCCTCGAGCTCGAGGAGGTTCGCCGCCCGGTCGATCGCCGCTTCGGTGGCCGTGCTCATACCGCCGCCAGCTCCTCCTCGAGCTGCTGGCGGCGGTGGAGGTCGGCGTAGAGGCCGTCGCGGGCCAGGAGCTCGCCGTGGCTGCCCCGCTCGACGATCCGGCCGCCGTCGAGGACCAAGATCTGGTCGGCGGTCTGGACCGTCGAGATCCGGTGCGAGACCAGGAACACCGTGCGCCCGCGGAACACCCGGCGGAGGTTGCCGAGGATCTGTTCCTCGGTGTGGGTGTCGACCGCCGACAGGCAATCGTCGAGCAGCAGGATGCGCGGCCGGCGCAGGAGCGCCCGGGCCAGCGCCACGCGCTGCTTCTGGCCGCCCGAGAGCGTGATGCCGCGCTCGCCGACCACGGTGTCGAGGCCGTTCGGGAAGCCGGCGAGGTCCTCGTCGAGGCCGGCCAGGCGCGCCGCCTCAGCGATCTCCTCGCGGCCCGCCTCGGGGCGGCCGAGGGCGATGTTGTCGGCCACCGTGGTCGAGAACAGGAAGGTCTCCTGGGGCACCACGCCGCACGCGCCGCGCAGGCGCTCGAGCGGCAGCCGGCGGACGTCGACGCCGTCGGCGAAGAGCGTCGCGTCGGGGGGATCGATCAGCCGCGGGATCAGCGACAGGAGCGTCGACTTGCCCGAGCCGGTGCGCCCCACGAGCGCCACCGTGGTCCCCGCCGGCGCGGTGAGGTCGATGCCGTGGAGCACCGGGGGGCCGCCGTCGTAGGCGAAGGTCAGCTCGCGGAAGGCGACGCCCCCCTCGATCTCGCCCGGCAGGTCGACCAGCGGCGGCTCGTCCCGGATCGCCGGCTCGGTGTCGATCACCTTGCGGATCCGCCCCATCGAGGCGGCGCCGCGCTGGGCGAGGTTGATCACCCAGCCGATCGCGATCATCGGCCAGACCAGCTTGGTCAGGAACAGGTTGAAGGTGACGAACTCGCCGACCGTAATGGCGCCGCGGGTGACCAGGATGCCGCCGTACCAGAGCACCGCCACGAAGCCGAGCCCGACCAGCGCCTGGAGCGTCGGGTGGAAGGCGGCGCTCCAGCGGATCAGCCGGCGGTTGCGCTCGACGTAGTCGTCGTTGACCCGGCGGAAGGCGGCGACCTCGGCTTTCTCCTGGGTGTAGGCGCGCACCACGCGCGCGCCGGAGAGGTTCTCCTGGACCCGGGTCGAGAGGTCCGAGAAGCTCTCTTGGACGCTCTCGAAGAGCGAGTGGATGCGGCTGCCGAAGCGGTGGGTGGCGAGCGCCACCAGCGGCATGGTGGCGAGCGAGAGGAGAGTCAGCGGCCAGTGGATCGCGGCCATGAAGGCGAGCGCGCCGGCGGCGGTGAAGACCGTGTTGCTCGAGTACATGATCGCCGGCCCGCAGAGCATCCGCACCGCCTGGAGGTCGTTGGTGGCGCGCGCCATGAGGTCGCCCGTGGCGTGGTCCTGGAAGAAGCGCTGCGGGAGCTTCTCCAAGTGGGCGAAGTAGTCGTTTCTGAGGTCGTACTCGATGTCCCGGCTCATCGTCACCAGGATCATCCGCTGGAGGTAGGTGAACACCCCGCGCACCGCGGCGAGGCCGATTAGCACCGCGGCGAAGACCGCCAGAGTGCGCGCCGCGACCTCCTGGCGCATCGCGTCGACCGCCCAGCCGACCAGGAGCGGCGACACCATGCCGAGCGCCACCGAGAGCAGGATGGCGAGGATGCCGACCACCAGCTTGCGCCGGTAGCGGCGGAAGAACGGCAGGAGGTAGCGGAGCTGCTGGAGCATGGGGTGCGGCGCCCGGATGCCGGCGCGAAGCGGGCGGCGCCCGGCCGGCCCGGGGACGATAGCAGAGGGGGTGCGCCGCCCCCGGGCGGGCATCCGCGGTCGTCTATCATGCCAACCGGATGCGGAGGAAGCGATGAGCGGCGAGCGCGGCAGGGTCCTGATCAGCGGCGGCACCGGCCTGATCGGCGGCCGCCTCGCGCGCGACCTCGCCGCCGACGGCTACGAGGTGGTGGTCCTGACCCGCGACCCCGAGCGCGCCAGGCTCCCGCCGCGCGTCCGCGCCGCCGGCTGGGACGCCGAGAGCGAAGAGGGGTGGGCCGAGGTCGCCGACGGCGCCCTCGGCATCGTCCACCTCGCGGGCGAGAACATCGCCGGCCGCTGGACGGCGGCCAAGAAGCGCCGGATCCGCGACAGCCGGCTCTCCTCCGGCCGCGCGGTGGTGGCGGCGATCGAGGCTGCCGAGCGCAAGCCGGCCTGGCTGCTCCAGGCCTCGGGCGTCGGCTACTACGGCCCGCACGGCGTCGAGCGGGTGACCGAGCGGACGGCTCCCGGCACCGGCTTCATGCCCCGGCTCGCGGCCGACTGGGAGGCCTCGACCGAGCCGGTCGAGCGGCTCGGAGTGCGGCGGGCGATCCTGCGCACCGGCCTCGTGCTCGCCCGCGAGGGGGGTCTCCTGCCGCGGATGTTGACGCCGTTCAAGCTCGGCGCCGGCGGTCCGATGGGCTCGGGCGAGCAGTACATGCCCTGGATCCACCTGGCCGACGAGGTGGCGGCGATTCGCTTCCTGGCCGGCCACGCCGAGGCGCGCGGCCCGTTCAACCTGTGCGCCCCTGAGCCGGTGACCAACGCCGAGTTCGCCCGCACCCTGGCCCGCCGCCTCGGCCGCCCGGCGGTGCTGCGCGCCCCCGCCTTCGCCCTCCGGATCGCGCTCGGCGAGCTGGCCGAGGAGGTCCTGACCGGCCAGCGCGCGGTCCCCGAGCGGCTCGAGGCGCTGGGCTTCGAGTTCCGGTTCCCGGTGCTCGAACCGGCGCTCGAAGATCTGCTGGGCTGATCCAGGCGCTTCAGACGAGGTAGCGGCTTCGGTCGTCCACCTTACTTTGCCCATGAGGCGATCCGCCGGCCCATCTCCTCGTGGCTGATCGTCCGTCCGGCCTCCGAATCGGCCAGGCCGCGCTCGACCATCCGGGCGAACGCCAGCTCGCGCAGGATCTCCTCGTAGGAGCTGTCCTCGGGAAGCTCCTCGATCGCCTGGATCAGGTGCGCTTTCGGCGTCATTTCGGCAATGGCCATCGGATCCCTCCTCGCGGTGCGGGCCATTGTAGCCGGAGGTGGCGCGCGGTCTCGGACCCTCACTCTTCGATCAGGAACCGGAACCGCTCGGCGAAACGCCGCAGGAGGCGCAGCACCGGCCGGCCGGCGATGAGCACCAGCACCACGTTGCCGGCCGAGCGGGCGAGGTCCCACCAGAGCGAGGTGGCGAGGTAGAAGACGCCGTAGCGGGCCGCCGCGGTAGAGAGGCCGAGGCCCGGCTCCCAGGTCAGAGCCGCCGCCGGCGCGGGGAAGGACGGGGCGCCGGCGGCATCGGCGGTGAGGAACGGCCAGAACCAGAGGTTCACGACGGCGCCGTAGAGGAGGCCCGAGACGGCCCCCCAGCCGGCGAGCGCGCCCAGCTCGAGGCGGGGCCGGTGCCGAAGGTCGGGGAGCCAGCCGGCGGCGAGGCCGACCCAGCCGGCGGCGAGCATCTGGAACGGCAGCCACGGACCGAGGCCGGTTAGGAGCCCCGAGACGGCGATGGTCAGCGCTCCGAGCAAGAAGCCGAACGCCGGCCCGAGCGCGTAGCCGCAGAGGATCGGCAAGAGGAAGGTGGCCGAGAAGCCGGCCGGGCCGGGCACCAGCCGCAGCACCGCGTTGAGCGCCAGGAGGACGCCGAGCGCCGCCACGGTGCGGGCGTCGGCTGGGCGGGTCTCGAGCGCCGCGACCACGGTCACCAGGCAGAGCGCGGCGGCGAGCACGAAGACCAGCGCCGCGTCGCCGGCGCGCGCCGAGGCGCGGGCGGCGTCGGCGACGCGGGCGGCGACGGTCGCCTCGGGCTCGAGGAACGGGCGGGCCAGCGCCCACAGGCCGAGCGCGAAGGAGAGGGCGAGGATCAGCCCGAGGAGCGGCCGGCGCGAGCGCGACGCGGTCATCGCAGCACCGCCAGCGCGTCGCCGACGGTCAGCACGCCGGGGAGGCCGAGGAGGCGCGAGATCTCCGGCTCGTAGGGCGTGCCGGGCAGGACCTCGGCCGGCGGCCCGTCGGCGGCGACCCGGCCGCGGTCGAGGATCACCGCGCGGCCGGCGCAAGCGGCGACCAGCTCGGCGTCGTGGGTCGCCACCACCACCCCGGCGCCGCCGGCCGCCAGCGCGCGCAGCAGGGCGGCGAGCGACTCCTTGGCCGGCGGGTCGAGGCCGCGCGTCGGCTCGTCGAGGAGCAGCACCGGCGGCGCCGCGGCGAGGATCGCGGCGAGCGCCGCCCGCTGCCGCTCGCCGCCGGAGAGGTCCCGCGGGTCGGCGGCGGCGAGGTGGGCGATGCCGAGCCGGCCGAGCAGCTCCCCGGGGTCGCCCTCGGGGAGGCCGTGGGCGCGGCGGGTGAAGCGCACCTCGGCGGCGACGCTGTCGGCGAAGAGCAGCCGGCTCGGATCTTGAGGCACGAGACCCACGCCGCGGGCGATCTCGTGCACGGCACGGCCGGCGAGCGGGCGGCCGAGCGCGGCGACCTCGCCACCGTCGGTGCCACCGACCGGGCGCAGCAGCCCGACCAGCATCTTGAGCAGCGTGCTCTTCCCCGAGCCGTTGGCGCCCAGGAGCGCCACCACCTCGCCGCGGCGGACCTCGAGGTCGATCCCGGCCAGCGCCTCGGCGCCGCTGGCCGGGTAGCGGTGGCGCACGCCGCGGGCGGTGAGGAGGGGCTCGCCGGGGGTGGGTACGGCGGGGCGATCGATCGAGATCCGGCCCGCGACGCCGTTCCGGGCGAAGCCGGGCAGCTTGCCAGTGGCGCCGGAACCCTCGGCCTCTCCGGCGCACCGTGCGAGCACCTGTCCTCGGCGGTCCGTGGCGAGCCGCCTCCGCGCCTCGTCGATCGTCAGCGGCACCGGCTCCCACCCGAGCGCCGCCCCGAGCCGCGCAACCGGCGGCGCCAGCGGGCTGCCGGCGAGCGCCTCGGCAGGGCGGCCGACCCGCGGCGCCGCGCCGGGGGCGGCGAGCACGCAGGCGCGGTCGGCGAGCTCGAGGACTCGCCCGAGGCGGTGCTCGGCGATCACGAGCGTCAGCCCCCCGGTCCGGTGGAGGTGGTCGAGCAGCTCGACCAGCGCGCCGGCGCCCGCGGGGTCGAGCTGGGAGGTCGGCTCGTCGAGCGCGGCGACCGGAGGCTCCGGGGCGAGGGCGGCGGCGATTGCCACCCGCTGGCGCTCGCCGCCCGAGAGCGTCTCGATCCGGCGCCGGCGTAGCGCCCCGGCGCCCAGCCGCTCGAGCGTCGCCGCGATCCGGCGCCCGATCTCGGCCGGCGGCAGGCCGAGGTTCTCGAGCGCGAAGGCGACCTCGTCCTCGACCCGCGGCGCCACCCGCTGCGCCTCCGGGTCCTGGAAGACGAAGCCGACGGCGTCCGCCATCCCGGCCGGCGCCGCCGCCACCGGGTCGCGCCCGGCGACCTCGATGCGGCCGGCGAGCCGGCCGCCGTGGAAGTGCGGCACCAGGCCGTCGAGGCAGCGGAGAAGCGTGCTCTTGCCCGAGCCCGACGGTCCGGCGATCAGCAGCCGCTCGCCGGCCGCGAGCTCGAGGTCGACCCCGGCGAGCGCCGGAGAGGCGGCGCCCGGGTAGCTGTAGCGGAGGCCACGGATCGAGATCACCGGGCGGCCTCCGTCTCCGGCTCGGGCGGTCGACCCGGGTCGCCATCGCCGCCCGGGCTCATCCACGCCGCCGCGGCGGGCACCGCGAGCAGAGCCAGCGCCGCCGCCAGCCAGGGCGAGAGCCCCGGCATGGTCAGGCGCGGATAGGGGTAGAAGACCAGCTCCCCGCGGCGCCAGATCCACGCCGCGGCGAAGGCGGCCAGGCTGCACAGCGAGGCCGCCGCGACCAGCGTGTCGCGCCGGCTCCAGCGCTCGGGCCGGTAGCGCGTGGCGTGGACGCTCCGCCCCACGGCCGCGAGAGCCCCCGCGACGAGCAGCACGCCGAGCGCGATCGCCGCCGCGCCGAGCGTCCCGGCGACCGGCGAGCCCGGCCACGCCGAACGGCCGTAGACGCCGGCCACCGCCAGCGCCAGCCCGCCGGCGATCGCGGCGTCGAGGGTGCGCGGCGCGAGCCGGAGGGCCAGCTTCCCCGGTGCCGCCCCGCGTGCTGCTTTCCCGTGCGCCGCCGTTCCGCGCGCCGCAGTTCCGTGCAGACCTGCCCCCCCGAACCCGCGCGCCTCCATCGCCTCGGCGAGGTCGATCGACCGCTCCAGCCCGCCCGCGACCAGCGCCACGAACAGCGGCACCAGGTCGCGCAAACCGCGGAAGCGGTGGCCGCGTAGCGCCATCGCCTCGCGGATCTCGCGCTGCGCGGCGAGGGTCTGGGGGACGAAGGTGAGCGCGATCGACACCACCACCGCCGAGCGGTGGAGGAAGCGCGGGATCGAGCGCACCAGCCGGTAGGGGTCGACCGCGGCGCTGAAGGCGGCGACCGCCAAGAGCACCGCGGTCAGCGCCAGGCCGCGGGTGGCGCCGTAGACCAGGCTCTCGAGCGTCACCGCTCCGCCGAGCACGATCGGCCCCAGCTCGACCGCCGGGAGCCGGCCGATCACCGTCTCGCCGGCCGACGAGGCGAGCGGCTGGAGGAGCACCGTCAACGCGACCACCACCAGCCCGAAGCGCAGGAACGCGCCCCAGCCGGCGTCGCCGCGCCGCGCCCACGCCCCGTAGCTCACCGCCCCCGCGGCGGCGACCACCGCGAGGTGCCACGGGTTGCCGGAGGCGAGCGCCGGCACGAGCGCGGCGGCGAGCCAGACCGCCGCCGCGCGGGTGTGGAGCGGGGCGTCGGAGGTCAACGGCCCCTCAGCGGAGACGTCCGGTCGAGTCCTCTCGGCCGGACGTCCCCCTTTGCAGTGGTCGAGCGGAGCGAGCCCACTGCTAGCGGAGACGTCCGGTCGAGTCCTCTCGGCCGGACGTCCCCCTTTGCAGCGGTCGAGCGGAGCGAGCCCACTGCTAGCGGAGACGTCCGGTCGAGTCCTCTCGGCCGGACGTCCCCCTTTGCAGTGGTCGAGCGGAGCGAGCCCACTGCTAAAACCGGAGCGCGACGCCGCCGACCAGCGTCCGGCTCGGCGCCGGGAAGCCGTCGACCTCCTCGTACTCCTCGTCGAGGAGGTTCTCGACCCGGGCGTAGGGCTCGAGCCACGGCCGCGCCGCCCACGCCGCCGCCAGGTCGGCGACCGCGTAGGAGGGGAGCGTGACGCCGCCGAGGTCGGGGCGGTCGCCGACGTAGCGGCCGACCGCGCTCAGGGTCCACGGCGCCGGCGCCCAGGTGACGACCGCGCTCGCGCTCTCCTCCGGCCGGCGGACCAGCGGCTCGCCGGTGTCGAGGTTCTCGGCGTCGAGCCAGGTGGCGTCGAGCCGGCCCTGGAAGCGCCCCTCGGTCCAGGCCGCCGACGCCTCGATGCCGCGGCTCTCGGCGCGGCCGACGTTCGCGGCCTGGAAGGTCGGCGGGTTGAAGACGATCAGGTTCTCGAAGTCGGTGGCGAAGCCGGTGACGCCCCAGGTGAGGCGGCCCGTCGAGAGACCCGCGTCGCCGTCGATCCCGGCCTCCCAGCTCGCGGTCACCTCGGGCTCGAGCGCCGGGTTGCCGAAGACCGGCAGGAAGAGGTCGGAGAGGGTCGGCGGCCGGAACGCCTCGCCGTAGCTGCCGTGCAGGCGGAGCGACCGTCCGAGCGCCGCCACCGCGCCGAGCCGGGCGCTGGTCTCGCCGCCGAAGCGGTCGCTGTCGTCGTGGCGCAGGCCGGCCTCGAAGGTCCAGCGCGGGAGCTGGAGGTGCCCCTGGGCGAAGGCGGCGCGGGTGCGCTGGGAGACGCCGTCGAGGCTCGAGAACGCCGACTCGGTCGACGCCTCCTGCTCCTGCCACTCGCCGCCGCCGGCGATCCAGAGGTCGCCGCCGCCGGCGAGGCCGGCGGGGCGCCAGGTCGCGACCGCGCGGGCGACCGCGGTCTCGGCGTCGGTGACGCTGGCCACGAACGGGTCGTCCGGATCCTCCGCCTCGACGTCGCTGCCGAACCAGCCGGCGTGCCCCTCGACCTCCCACTCCGCGCGGTCGATCCGGAACGGCGCCGTCAGCTCGCGGCTCTCGCGGCGGTTGGTCTGGTTCGGCGTCGGCGTGCCGCCGAAGCCGCCGAGCGGCACCCCGACGTCGGCGTCGGCGGCGCGGGCGAGGAGTCCTAGCGAAACGCCGCTTCGCGGCTCGTAGGTCAGGCGCGCGGTCGCCTCGTCGCCGTCGAAGAAGTCGTTCACCAGCTCGCCCTCGCCGCGGCGGAGATGTCCGGTGAGGTCCAGGTGGAGGTCTTCGAAATAGGACGGGCCGCCGCCGAAACCGGCGGCCAGCGCTCCACGGCGGTAGTCCTCCTCCCCCCCCTCGAGGCGCACGGAGACGCCGCGCTGGCGGCCGGTCAGCACCTGGATCACGCCGCCCGCGGCGTCGCCGCCGTAAAGCGCAGAGAAGGGCCCGCGCACGACCTCGATCCGTTCCACCCCCTCGGTCGGGAGGAACGCCCAGTCGTAGCCGCCGAACATCGGGTCGTTCAAGCGCAGGCCGTTCCAGAGCACCAGGGTCTGGGTCGAGGCCGCGCCGCGCACGAAGAGCGAGGTCACCTTGCCCGGCGAGCCGGAGCGGACGACGGCGACGCCGGGCACCGTGCGCAGCAGCTCGACGGCGCCGGTCGCCTGGCGCGCCTCGATCTCCGCGGCGTCGATCACCGAGATCGAGGCCGGGATCCGCTCGCGCTCCTCCTCGTCGAGCGTGGCGGTGACCACCAGCCCCTCGCGGTAGGTGGCGACGGGCTCGGCGCCCTCGGGCGGCGCCGCCGGGGATTCGCCGGCGGCGGCACCGGCGGAGTCCGCTCCGGTCGATTCGAGCGGTTCGGACTCGGCGGCCGGGGCGGCTTCCACGAACGCCACGGCGTCCGCCGCGGGCGCCCCGGGATGGGCAGGGGGATGGGCATGAATCGGCTGGATCAGGACCGGGCTCGCCACCCCGACGAGGCCGGCCAGTACGAGAGCGGGACGCATGGGTCTCCTCCTTCTCGGGTTTTCGGCGCAGCCCGAGTGAGGGCCCCGATGGTGCGAGACCGGCCCGCGGAGGAGTGGCGTGGTGGAGCGCTGGGAACTTCGCGACCCGCCCTCTCCCCGAGGGCCGGCCCGCGCCGCGGCCGGCGCGCTCGGGATCGAGCGCGGACGGCGGCAGGGCCGGGGTGCGCCGGCGGGGTGGCAGGTCTCCTGGCTCCCGGATCGACTTACTCCCGGGCCTTCCCACGCGGCGGACCGCGGTGCCGCTCGTTACGGCCTGCGATCGCGCCCGCGCAGTGGCGCCTCCGGTTTCATCCCCGGTTACAGTGGCGGGGGCCGCGCCGGCATCGCACCGGCTTCCCTCTTCGGACCCGTTTGCGGCGGGTCCACCACCTCGCGGTCAATGGGTCAAAGAGCACGACGAGGGGCCTTTCGGCCCGGGGCGGCACTGTAGCACGCCGATCGAGCACGCCGATCGGGCGCCCGCGGCGATAATGCGCCGATGTCCCCGGTCGTGCTCTACCCCGCCCTCTTCGCCGCCGGTCTGGTGTCCGGCGCGCTCAACGTGGTGGCCGGCGGCGGGAGCTTCCTGGTCCTGCCGCTCCTGATCTTCGCCGGGCTGCCGCCGACGGTGGCCAACGGCACCAACCGGGTGGCGATCCTGGTCCAGAACGTCGGCGCGGTGTGGGGCTTCGACCGCTACCGGGTGCTCGACCGCACCCTGGCGCCGTGGGCGGCGCTGCCGTCGGTGGCGGGGGCGGTGCTCGGGAGTTGGGCGGCGCTGGCGGTCGGCGACGAGGCGTTCCAGCGCTCGCTGGCGTTCCTGATGGTGGCGGTGTCGCTGTGGACGTTGTGGGACCCGATCGGCCGGCGGGCACGGCGGCGGGCGCGCGCGAGCGCCGGGCCGGAGCCGGCGTCCGCGCCGGCCCTGGGTCGCCGCGGCCGGTGGCTCCTCGCCGCCGGCTTCTTCGCCGTCGGCGTCTACGGCGGCTTCGTCCAGGCCGGGGTCGGCTTCCTGATCCTCGCCGCCACCACCCTGGCCGGCCTCGACCTGGTGCGCGGCAACGCGCTCAAGGTGCTGGTGGTGCTCGCCTACATCCCGCTCTCGCTGGCGATCTTCGCCTGGCAGGGGATGGTCGACTGGGGCCTCGGCCTGGTGCTTGCCGCCGGCCATCTCGCCGGCGCCCTCCTCGGCGTCCGCCTGACGGTGCTCAAGGGGCACCGCTGGATCGAACGGGTGGTGACGATCGCGGTGATCGCGTTCGCGATCGGGTTGTGGCTCGATCTCTGACCGGGCCTTCTTCACTCGACCCGCTCGAACGGGTAGTGGTCCCGGATCTCCGCCACGAAGAACCGCCCCTTGGAGCTGGCAGCCTGAAACGCCCGCCAGGCGGACTGCGGCACCAGGAAGTAGCGGTAGACGCCGCCGTGGCGGAACTCGACCTCGAGGGTGGCGGTGGCGGCGTCGTAGCCCGTGGCGGCCAGGCTCGACGACTCCAGCGGCTCCCGTTTCAAGGTCAGGGGTAGTAACCGCTGATCGTCTGGACCTTGACGCCGGACCGCGCGACCTTCAGCTCGACCTCGCGGTAGTCGCGCTCGTCGGCGGTGTTGGACGACTGGTAGGCGATCAGGTACTGGCTGCGCAGCTCCTCCTCGATCGAGCGGTAGATCGCCTCCAGCTCGGCGGCGTCGCCGACGAAGAAGCTGCGGCCGCCGGTCTCGTCGGCGATCTCGGAGAGCTTCTCCCGGGCGTCCGACTCGCGCAGGCCGAGGCCGATGGTGTAGACGGTGACGCCGGCGCGGCGGGCGTACTCGAGCGCCTCCTGGTAGCTGAAGCGGGAGGCCTCGTCCTTGCCGTCCGAAAGCAGCAGGATCGCGCGCTGTCCCTTGATGCCGGCGAAGTAGTAGAGGCTGAAGATCAGGCTGTCGTAGAGCGCGGTCTCGCCCTCGGCGGTCAGCCCGGCGAGGCCGCCGCCCAGGGTCTGGAGGTTGTTGGTCAGCTTCACCGCCAGGTGCGGGAACTTGTTGAAGGTGATGAGCGCCGCCCGGTCGCGCTCGCCGATCGCCTGGCCGAAGAAGGTCAGCGCCGCCCGCCGGGCCGCCTCGATGCTCCCAGCCATCGAGCCGGAGTTGTCGATCAAGACGCCGGCGTGGATCGGCAGGTCGCGCACCCGCTCGAAGCGGGTGATCTCCTGCTCGACGCCGTCCTCGAAGACCCGGAAGTCGCCCCGCGCGAGCCCGTCGACCGGCCGGCCGGCGCCGTCGAGCGCGCTGGTGTAGAGCTCGACGAACTGGACGTCCATCTCCTCGAGGCTCTCGGGTGCGTTGACGAACACCACGTCCTCGGTGACGGCGCCGTCCGGCAGGTAGGCGACGGCGCGGACGTAGGTCAGCGCGGAGCCCTCGGGGAGCGTCACCGGCTGCACCCACGGCGGCTGGTAGAGGGTCGCCACCGGCTGCTCGTTGACATAGAACTCGACCTTGTCGACCGAGCGCCCCTGGGGCACCTCGATCTCGGCGTGGGCGCGCAGGCTCCGCTCGTAGCGGGTGCCCTTGCGCGGCTCGACCAGGCGCACGGCGAAGCGGTTGCCGCCGGCGTTCAACATCTCCTCGTCGCGCGCGACGTCGCGCCCCGCGGCGTCGAAGGCGACCACTCGCACGCTGTGCGCCTGCGGCAGCTCGCCGAGGTCGAGCTCGACGTTGAACGGCGGCCGGTTCTTGGTCATCACCAGCCGGTCGTCGAGGTAGAAGGCGACGTGGTCGATGTCGGGGCCGACCGCCAGGGTGTCGATGCGCACGAAGCCGGTGTGGAGGGTGCCCGGCGGGGGCAGGATCTGGACGCTGGTCTCGCCGGTGGTGATCGCCGCGGTGGCCTCGGCGAAGAGCGCCGAGGTCTCGGGGTCGGCGTCCTCCGAGCGGTCCTCGGCGATCAGCTCTTCGACCGCCGGCACCGAGATGTCGCGCTCGATCCGCGCCACCGCCGCGCCGTTCAAGTCCTCGAGCTTGAGGATCAGCCGGTAGTCGCCCGGGCGCAGGTAGCGCTGGAAGGCGAACGGCACCTCGGCCGCGGGCAGGGTCTCCTCCGGGAAGCCGAACTTGTAGCGGAAGTTCTCGAACAGCCGGTCGTCGGCGACCACCTCGCCGACGAGCAGGAAGTCGGCCGACCGGTAGCCGGCGAGGTCGCCCACCGTCACCGCCTCGCGCGGCACGGTGAGCATCCCCTGGACCACGGTGCGGCCGTCGCGCCGGCCGGGGAAGCCGATCGCCACCTCGACCGGCAGCTCCACGGCCTCGGGGTCGACCTCGGTCGAGAACGCCGCGAAGGTGGCCAGCCACTCCTCGCTGTGCGGTCGCGGCTTGGCCAGCACCCGGTCGAGCTGCCGCTGGTAGGAGAGGCCGTCCTGCCGGAGCATCTGGAGTGTCGAGGTCAGCCGCTCGCCGTTGATGCAGCCGCGCGCCTCGTCGAGCGCCTCGTCGAACAGCAGGTCGAACCCCGGCCGCCAGACCTGGGCCGGCGCCGACGGCGTCGGCTTCATGAAGATCACGAGGAACGGGAAGTCGATCAGGTCGGTCCGCTGGTAGGCCCAGACCTCGATCGGGATGCGGATGGTGGTGCAGCGCACCTGGAAGCCCCCCTGGGGGCGGCCGTGGACGAGGAGGATCCGGGCGCGGTCGTCCTCGTAGGTGCCGTAGACGTTCTTGACCAGCTCGACCATCTGGTCGAAGCGCTCCTTGAGCTCGTTGCGCGCGGTCTGCGGGTAGGGGTCGCGCATCCGCCAGAAGCGTTCGACGAAGGCGTCGCGCTGGTAGTCGCGGCCGAGCTTCAGGAAGGCGATCCTCTCGTCGCGGGTGATCAGGGGCGCCCCGGCCTCGAGCCACTCGCGATGGCGGGGCTGGAGGTCGAACGGCCCGTAGACGTCGAACTCGGCCGGGTCGGGGTCGCCGTTGCGTTTGCCGCGGCCCTTGTCACCCTCGGCGGCGGTCGCGGCGGCGAGCAAGAGGAGCAGGAGGAGGAGCGCCCCCGGCCGCGGGCCGCACCGCGGCCTCGGCGGCCGGGGCCGCGAGGTCGGGGGCGTAGCGATCGGGACGGTTCGGCTCATTACTACTTGAGTGCCGATGTAGCTCCTAGGTAGTTCTACCAGAGAGCGAGGCCGCCGGGGAAGCGGCGGTCTCGGCGGCGAGCAGCACCCAGGCGATCCATACGAGATCCGCGAGCAGGAGATGCACGAGCTGCAGCCACACCGGAGCCGCGAGCGCCAGGTTGACGAAGCCGGCGACCACCTGGACCGCGACCAGCCAGGCGACCGCCCGGGCGCTCGCGGCGAGCGCGGGCGACGCCGACCGGCGGGCGAGCCAGGCGGCGCCGGCGGGGAGCAGCAGCGCCGCGACCGTAGCCAGCACCGGGTGGAGCACCCGCAGGCGGACCAGGAGGTGGGCGGCCGGCGAGAGATCGTGCGCCAGGCCGGCGCGGAAGCTCTCGGCGGGGAAGAGCGTGTCGCCGAGCGCGGCCACCGCGCCCGAGCTGCCGACCACCACGATCGCCGCGAACCCCGCCGCCAGCACCAGCCGCGCCGCGCCGGGCAGGCGCCCGCGGGCGGCTCCGGTCTCCCGCACGCCGCCGCGGCCGGCCCGCCAGGCGGTCAGGGTCAGCGCCGCGAGCAGCAGGAAGGTGTTGACCAGGTGCGCCGCCATGACCAGGGCGCGGGCGATCGAGTCGTCGTCGCCGACCAGCCCGAAGCGCACCAGCCCGGCGCCGATCAGCGCCTCGACGATCAGGAAGACCAGCGACCAGGCCGCCGCCGGCCGCACCGGGTGGCGGCGCGGGAAGGCGCGGAAGGCCCAGATCGCGAGCCCGAGGACGAGCAGGCCGTCGAGGCCGCTGGTCAGCCGGTGGCTGAGCTCGATCAGGGTCTCGAACCGCTCCGGCCGCGGCAGCACCTCGCCGTTGCACAGCGGCCAGTGGTTGCCGCAGCCGGCGCCCGAGCCGGTGGCGCGCACGTAGGCGCCCCAGAGGATGACCAGGAGGTTGTACCCGAGCACCCCCCAGGCGTAGCGGCGGAAGGCGCTCACACCCGTCTCGGCATCGCCGCCGACCGGCCGCCGGCGGCGTCGAGGTAGGCCTCGCGGGCGTAGTCCATCACCATGCGGTCGGCGTTGAAGCGCCAGCCGAGGGTGTGCATGGCGTGCTTCATGCGCCGGATCCAGCCGCCCGGCAGCCCCTCGGCGTCGCGCTCGTAGTAGAGCGGCACGACCTCGTTCTCGAGCGTCTCGTAGAGCGCGTCGGCGTCGCGCTCGTCCTGGACCTCGGGATCGACGTGGGCGGCCCCCCGGCCGATCGCGAAGCCGTTGGCGCCGTCGTAGGCCTCGGCCCACCAGCCGTCGAGGATCGAGACCTGGAGGACGCCGTTGAGCACCCCCTTCTGGCCGCTCGTGCCGCACGCCTCGAGCGGCCGGCGGGGGTTGTTGAGCCAGGCGTCGACCCCCTGGACGAGCTGGGCGCCGACGTGCATGTCGTAGTTCTCGACGAACACCAGCCGGCCGGCGAAGCGCGGGTCGCCCTCGAGGCGGGCGATCCTCTGCGCCAGCGCCTTGCCGCCGTCGTCGCGCGGATGGGCCTTGCCGGCGAAGACCACCTGCACCGGCCACTCGGGGTCGGAGACCAGGCGCAGCAGCCGCTCCGGGCGGCGCAGCAACAGGTCGGCGCGCTTGTAGGTGGCGAAGCGGCGGGCGAAGCCGAGGGTCAGCGCCTCGGGCTGGAGCGGCGGGGCCGGGGGCGCCGGCAGGCCGAGGCGCTTCCGGCGCTGCGCCAGGCGGGCGCGCACGAACGTGATCATCCGCGCCTTGAGCACCTGATGCACCTCCCACAGCTCGGCGTCGGGGATCTTCTCGACCTCGGCCCACAGGCGCGGGTCGGTGATCTGGTCGAGCCAGTCCCGGCCCCAGCGGGTGCCGAGGTGGCGCTGGATCAGCCGCTCGACGTCGCTCGCGATCCAGGTGCGGGCGTGGACGCCGTTGGTGACGTGGCCGATCGGCACGTGGTGCTCGGGCCGCGCCGGATAGAGGTGGTGCCACATCCGGCGCGACACCCGCCCGTGGAGCGCCGAGACGCCGTTGACGTGGTGGCAGACGTTGAGCGCCAGGACCGTCGGGCAGAAGGTGCCGTCGCCGTTGCCGCCGAGGTCGAGGAGGCGCTCGACCGGCTCGCCCAGCCCCGCCGCCAGGGGCGCCAGGTGCTCGGCGGCGAGGTCGCGCTCGAAGCGGTCGTGCCCGGCGGCCACCGGCGTGTGGGTGGTGAAGACGCTCGCCGCCGCCACCTCGCGCAGCGCCGGTTCGAAGGCGAGCCCCTGGGTCGCCATCAGATGGCGGGCGCGCTCGAGCAGCGCGAACGCGGAGTGCCCCTCGTTGAGGTGGAGCACCGAGGGCTCGATCCCGATCGCCTCGAGCGCCCGGTAGCCGCCGACCCCGAGCAGCAGCTCCTGGCGGATCCGCGTGGTGTCGCCGCCGCCGTAGAGGCGGCCGGTCAGCTCGACGTCGTCGGCCGCGTTGGCGTCGTCGCGGGCGTCGAGGAGGTAGAGCTGCGAGCGGCCGGCGGCGACCCTCCACACCCTGAGCCGCACCGTCCGCCCGGGCAGCTCGACCTCGACCGTTACCGGCACGCCGTCGCCGCCGGTGACCGGCGCGATCGGCAGCTCGTGGTCGCGCAGCGGCTCCAGCTCGTCCTGCTGCCAGCCCTCGGCGTCGATCAACTGGTGGGTGTAGCCCTGGTGGTAGAGGATGCCGACCGCCGCCACCGGCAGCCCGAGGTCGCTCATCGACTTGATGTGGTCGCCGGCCAGGACGCCGAGGCCGCCCGAGTAGATCGGGAGCGACTGGTGGAGCCCGAACTCGGCGGAGAAGTAGGCCACCGGCCGCGCCGACAGCGCACCGGCGTTCTCGGCGCCCCAGGTGGCGTCGCGCGCCAGGTACTCGCGCAGCCGCCGGTGGAGCTGGTGGATGCGGGTCTGCATCTCGAGGTCGGCGACCCGCTGCGCCACCTCGCCGCGGTCGAGCCGGGAGAGCATCGCCACCGGGTTGTGATGGGCTCCCTGCCAGGCCTTCGGATCGAGGCTCCGGAACACCGCCCTCACCTCGCCGTGCCACGACCACCAGAGGTTCCCGGCCAGCTCGTGGAGCATGTCGACGACCCCGTCCTGCATCGTGCCTTCCTGGATCACCCTCACCCCCCCAGAGATCGAGAACTCCATACCGGCCGGCCCAGAAACGCCACGCCCCCCGCACGCGGCGGCGCCGGCCGGAAGGGCGCGGGCGCGCCGCCGTCAGGGGGCGGCCGGTGGCTTCGGGGGGCAGTCTACCGCTCGGCGACCCACCGGCCGAGCCTCAGGTCGCCGCTCAGCCGGCGCGCCCGGCGCTCGACCGCCTCGGAGAGCAGCTCGACCAGCACGTCGTTGGCGAGCTCCTCGATCTCGGGCAGCCGCGGCGCCAGCTCGCGCAGCTCCGGGGAGAGCGCCTCCGCCGCGCCGGCCGCGGGCGCAGCCGCCGCCGGGAGGGTCCGGGAGCGGCCGCGGGGTACGCCGCGCACGTGCGGGGCCTGGACCTCGCCGCGCTCGAGCGCCGCCATGGTCTCGGCGAGGTCCATGGCGTCGGTTCCGGTCGCCGCGAGGATCCGTTCGAGGGTCTCGACCCGCGGGCGCTGGCGGCCGGTCTCGTAGGCGGAGATCTGCTTGACCGGGCTCTCGATCGCCCGGGCGAGCTGGTGCTGGGTGAGGCCGCGGCGGTCGCGGAGCAGGCGCAGGGCGCCCGCGAGCTGCTCGAACGCTGGCATGGCGGCCGCGAGGCTACTCCTCTCGGCCGGTCGAGACAAGTGGACGGCGGGGTGAGACTACCCCTGATGAGGGCTGGTCCCGCCAGCGCTGCCTGAGGCGCGCCATTTCGTAGCTTCTTCGCTCCGATCTGCTGAAAGCGATCCCAATTCGAGGGCTGTAAGATGCCCGATCAGGGGAAGTACCAGGAGCCCCGAAGACGGGAGGTCAGAGATGGCCGACGACCCGATCGAGCCTCGCGAGGAGCGCGCCCCGGAAGGCTCACTGAAGCCCGAGCGGGTGCAGAAGCAGCCGGCCCCGGCCGGCGGGAATCTCAAGCCGGAGCGGGTGCAGCGCGAGGGCCGGCGGCGCAAACCGCGTCCGGGCGCGCGCGAGTACGGCGAACCGGCGGCGGACCGCGGCACCGGCCCGCCGGCGGTCTGAGCCGGCGGGCGCGGCCCCGTTTGGCCCGCCGGCCGGCGGCGTGCGAGACTGCCGCCCGATGGGCGATCGCCGACCTGCCGCCGCCTGGATCCTCGCCGGCGGCCTGGCGCTGGCCGCGCCGCTCCCCAGGTCTTCCGGAGAGCCCGCTGCCGGAGAGCCCGCCGCCGCCAACGAGCCACCGCCGCCGGTCTCGCTTCTCGACGCCCTGCGCAACGGCACCTTCCGGCTCGGCCTGCGCTACCGCGTCGAGGCGGTCGAGGACGATGCGTTCGAAAGGGACGCCGTCGCCTCGACCCTGCGCACCGCCCTCGCCTACGAGACCGCCGCCTGGCGCGGCCTCTCGCTCCTGGTCGAGGCCGAGGACGTGACCGCGATCCCCGACGACGACCTCTACGCCAACGGCGGCGCCGGCGGGCTCGGCAACGGCGTGACCGACCGGCCGGTGGTCGCCGACCCCGACCTGACCGAGATCCACCAGCTCCGGCTGCGCTGGCAGGGGGCGCGGGAGACCTCGCTCACCGCCGGCCGGCAGGAGATCGTGCTCGGCGACGAGCGCTTCGTCGGCCCGTCGGGCTGGCGCCAGAACCACCAGTCGTTCGACGCCGTGCGGCTGGCCACCGGCGCGCTGCCGCGGACGACCCTCGACTACGCCTACCTCTGGAGCGTGCAGCGGGTCTTCGGCGACGAGCGCGACCTCGAGGGGCACCTGCTCTGGGCGCCGGTCGACGCCGGCGCCGCCGGGACGGTGACGCCCTACGTCTTCCTGCTCGACTTCGACGCTGCCGCGGCCGCCGCCTCGTCGGGCGCGACCTTCGGCGCCGAGTGGACCGGAGCGCGCGACGCCGTCGGCGTCACCTGGGGCTGGGAGATCGAGGCGGCGCGCCAGCTCGACCACGGCAGCCATCCGCGCGACGACCTCGATCTCGGCTACCTCCACGCCAAGGCCGCCGCGGGGTTCGGCGCGGTGCGGCTCGAGGCCGAGTGGGAGGTGCTCGAGGGGGACGGCCGCCACGCCTTCCAGACCCCGCTCGCCACCCTGCACAAGTTCGACGGCTGGGCGGACGTGTTCCTGACCACGCCGCCCGACGGTCTCGCAGCGCTGGCGGTGGCGGCCGCGGGCAAGGCGGGCGAGCTGAGCTGGACGGTGCGCCTGTGGGACTTCTCGGCCGAGCGCACCGGCGCCGCCTACGGCCGCGAGGTTGACGCCGAGCTGACCTGGCGGTCGTCGTGGGGGCAGACCTTCGCGCTCAAGACCGCCCTCTACCAGGAGGACGGCTTCTTCCGCGACGTCGCCAAGGCGATGGCGTGGACCTCCTGGGGCTTCGGCGGCGGCGTCGCCGGGCCCTGAGCGGCTCCCGCGCCGTTTGACCCCCTTCCGGCCGGTTGCTATTCTGCCGGCGTACCTGTTCCGGAATAGACCGTCCCGCGTCGCCGTACGCCGCCCCCTATGTCGCAGCCGCCAGCCGCCGGGCCCGAACCGGGCCGGCGCAGGCGTGAGAGGAGCCGCCGATGTTCCGACGACTGGCCAACCTGGTGCGGGGCTTCCTGAGCCTGTTCATCTCCGGGCTCGAGAAGGCCAACCCGCAGGCGCTGATCGAGGCCGAGAAGGAGAACCTGCGCCAGCAGATCGCGCGCTTCAACGACAGCCTCGCGAGCCACGCCGCGTTCGTCGAGCGCCTGCTGCGCCAGGTCAAGAACCTCGAGGTCCAGGAGCGCGACCTCGCCGCCAAGGCCGCCGCCAACCTCAAGGTCGGCAACCGCGCCGCGGCCGGCCAGTACGCCCTCCAGCTCAAGACGGTCAAAGACCAGCTCGAGGAGAACCGGCGCCAGCTCGAGGCCGCCGAGCAGACCTTCGTCAAGCTCACCAAGTCGCGCGACGTGGCGGTCAAGGACGCCCACGCCAAGATCGATTCGTTGAAGCGCCTCCTGACCGAGACCGAGATGCTCGAGGCGCAGGCCGAGCTGCAGGAGATGGCGCAGGGGATGATCACCGAGATCGGCGGCTCGGGCGACACTCTCAACCGGGTCGAGGAGTACCTGACCGAGCGCCGCGACAAGGCCGCGGGCCGCGCGCGGGTGGCCTCGACCACGATCGACACCACCAAGGTCGAGCTGCTCGAGGCCGAACAGGCCGCGCTCGCCGATCACGCCCTGGCCGAGTTCGCGGCCGCCTACGGGCTCGAGATGCCCGCCGGCGCGGCGCCGGTCGAGGCCGCCGCCGAGGCTCCCGCGGCCCCGGAGCCGCCGCTCAAGGAGATGGGCCCGGCCGCCAGCGAGGGCTGAGCTTCCCGCATCCCAATCGAGGAGAAGAAAGATGGCTGAGAAGGTGGGGCCGACCCGGCTCGGCAGGATCGTCATCATCCTGTTCATCGTCGCGCTGATCGCCGCCGCGGCGTACTACTTCCGCGATCTCGTCGCCCCCTCCGGGCGCCAGCAGGGCGACGTCGACCTCGACGCGCTCAAGGCGAAGATCGAGGCGCCCGACACCACCGGCATCACCACGGTCAACGAGTACGCCTACGTCCCCGGCGAGCGCCTGCCGGCGGTCGAGGGGGTGTCGAGCTACCAGTGGGACGACGCCGAGAAGGTGGTCCACTTCCCGATCAACGTCTGGATCGGCTGGCTGCCGATCGTCGCCGCCAACGGCGGCTTCGCCCCCAACGAGGACTCGATCTTCTTCCGCGAGCACGGCTTCAAGGTCAACCTGCGGCTGATCGACGACCCGGTGGTGGCGCGCGACGCCTACGCCACCGGCGAGAGCCACGTGCTCTGGGGCACGCTCGACATGATGGTGCTCTTTGCGCCCGAGCTGATGAAGGACTCGCGCACCGCGCCGCGCATCGTCCAACAGATCGACTGGTCGAACGGCGGCGACGGCATCGTGGTGCGCGGCGACATCCGCTCGGTCCAGGACCTCCGCGGCAAGACGATCGTCTACGCGCAGAACAGCCCGTCCCAATACTTCATCAACAACCTGCTGATCAACGCCGGCGTGCAGCCGGGCGAGGTCGGGCACCGCTACACCGCGACCGCCTTCGAGGCCGCGGCGGCGTTCGTCGCCGACAAGTCGATCGACGCCTGCGTCTCCTGGGCGCCCGACATCTACAACATCCCCGACAAGGTGCCGGGGACGCGGATCCTGACCACCACCGCCGAGGCCAACAAGCTGATCGCCGACGTCTGGGCGGTACGCGCCGACTTCGCCAAGGACCACCCGGAGGTGGTCGGCGGCCTGGTCGAGGGGATCTTCCAGGCGATGGAGCAGCTCGAGGACGACGCCTTCAAGGCGAAGGCCTTCCAGTGGATGGCCGAGGGCTACGGCTTCGATGTCGCCGAGGTGCAGGCGATGGCGGCCGACGCCCACACCACCAACTTCGCCGAGAACAAGACGTTCTTCCTGAACGCCAACGAGGCGGCGAACTTCGAGCGCACCTGGAAGAACATCTCCTTCGTCTACCGCGAGCTGGGGCTGATCGACACCCCGGTCCGCTTCGACCAGGTGATGGACTTCAGCCACATCAAGGCGCTCGACACGGCCGGCACCTTCGCCCATCAGAAGGACGAGTACCGCTCGACCTTCGTCCCCACCAGCTACAGCAAGGTGCGGTCGGAGGCGCCGATCCTGACCCAGACGATCCGGATCAACTTCTACCCCAACTCGGCGAACCTCTACGAGCCGCGCCACGACGAGATGGACAAGCCGATCGCCAACACCCTCTACGACCCGACGGTCGACGCCACGCTCGAGAAGGTCGGGCGCCTGGCCGGCCAGTACGAGCGGGCGGTGGTCGCCGTGGTCGGCCACACCGACGGCTCGATGAAGGGGCAGGGGGTGCGCTTCGAGGACGTCCAGAAGCTCTCGCTCGACCGCGCCGAGTCGGTGAGGAAGGCGCTGATCGAGAAGTTCAAGTTCGACCCCGCCAAGTTCGTGGTCCAGGGCGAGGGCTGGAACGTCCCGGCCGACGTGCAGGACGCGGAGAACCACGCGCTCAACCGGCGGGTGGAGATCTCGGTCTACCCACCGGAAGCGGGGTAGGCTCGCTGCCGATGTTCTGGCGCCGGCGCGAGCCGCGGGTGGAACGGGCCGCGGGGGCCGAGGCGGCGGAAGGCGCGGCGCGGCCGCCCGCGGACCGGCCGTCCTCGGGTAGGCCGCCCTCGGGAAGACCCGAAGAGCCGGTGCCGGCGCTCGCGCCGGAGCCGCCGCCGCCGGAGCCCGCGCCCCGGCCGGAGCCCGCCCGCCGGCCCGAGCCCGAAGGCAGACCGGCGCCCGCCCTGCCGATCACCGGCGCCGCCGGCGCGCCCGCCGAGATCGCCGCCGAGGCGCAGGCGCGCGGTGCCGCCCGCAGCACCTGGCTCAGGATCCGCGAGGAGATCCCGCTCTGGCAGGCGTGGGCGCTCGGGATGGTGCCGGTCCTGGCGCTCCTCGGCCTCTGGTGGGCGGTGACCGCCGGCGCGACGCCCGAGTCGCGCCTGATCTCGCCCACCATCCTGCCCAGCCCGATCGAGGTGGTGGGCTCGTTCCGGTCGCTCTGGTTCGAGCGGGCGCTGACCCGCAACCTCCTGATCTCGTTCACCCGCGTGGTGCTCGGCTTCGCGGTGGCGGTGGCGATCGCCTTCCCCCTCGGCCTGGCGATGGGCGCCTTCACCAAGGTCAAGGCGATGTTCAACCCGCTGGCGGTGTTCGGCGCCTACCTGCCGATCCCGGCCCTGGTGCCGCTCACGATGTCGCTCTTCGGCACCGGCGAGGAGCAGAAGGTCGCCTTCCTGGCGCTCGCCTTCCTGATCTACCTCCTGCCGCTGGTGGTGACCTCGGTCGATCAGGTCGACCAGGTGTATCTCAAGACCGCCTACACCCTGGGCGCGACGCGCTGGCAGGCGGTCACCCGGGTGCTCCTCGGCGTCGCCTGGCCGGACATCTTCGGTTCGCTGCGGCTCGGCTTCGGCATCGGCTGGAGCTACATCATCCTGGCCGAGATGGTCGACATCGGCCGCGGGCTGGGCGGCATCATCATCATCAGCCAGCGGCGCGGGCCGCGCGAGCACATCTACCTGGTGCTCCTGGTGATCGTGGCGGTGGCCTACCTGACCGACCGGCTGTGGGCGTGGGCCGGCCAGCGGTTCTTCCCCTACCGGGTCGAGGAGCGGCGATGACGGTCGCGCCGGACTCCGGTCAGGCCGTCCCGCCGAAGGCGGGCCAACCAGCCGTCCCGCCGAAGGCGGGCGAGTCACCTGTCGTCGAGTTCGAGGGGGTCGAGAAGACCTTCCACCACGGCACCCCGCGCGCCTTCACCGCGATCCAGGACATCACCTTCCGGATCGAGGACCGCCCCCACTACGGCGAGTTCGTCGCCCTCGTCGGGCCCTCGGGCTGCGGCAAGTCGACGATCCTCAACCTGATCCAGGGCTTCCCCGATGTTTCTCCGCCGACCCGCGGCTCGGTGCGCGTGCGCGGCGAGGAGGTCACCGGCCCGGGCGTCGACCGCGGCATGATCTTCCAGCGCTACAGCTCGTTCCCGCACCTCTCCGTGCTGCGCAACGTCACCTTCGGCCTCGAGCTCAACCGCGGCCGGCTCGGCCTCTCGCGTTCGGAGATGGACGACCGGGCGATGGAGATGATCCGCCGGGTCGGCCTCCTCGGCCACGAGCGCAAGCACCCGCACGCGCTCTCCGGCGGGCAGCAGCAGCGGGTGGCGATCGCGCGGAGCCTGGTGCTCAAGCCGCGCATCCTGCTCATGGACGAGCCGTTCTCGGCGCTCGACGAGCCGACCCGCTACGAGATGCAGCGGCTGATCACCGAGCTGTGGCACGACGTCGAGGCGACCGTGTTCCTGATCACCCACTCGCTCTCGGAGGCGGTCTACCTCGGCGACCGGGTGTGGGTGATGACGCCGGCGCCCGGGCGGATCGGCGCGGTGTTCGACGACGTCATCCCGCCGACCCGCGACAGCGACCCGATGACGGTCCAGGAGACCAGCGAGTTCAAGGCGGTCGTGGCCGAGGTGGCGCAGGCCTTCCATCGCCTGGAGGAGGGCGGCCGCGCCGGGAAGGCCGGAGCCGCGCCGGGCGCCGCGCGCGCGGGGAGCGGCTGATGGCGGCGCCGCGGCTCGGCTTCTTCGACTACGTAAAGGCCGCGTTCCACCGCCGCGTGCCGGTGCCCGGGCTGGGCGAGATGCCGGTCAACTGGATGGGCCTCGCCGCCTTCACCGTTCTCGGCCTGCTCAACCCCGGCTTCTGGCTCCTCGGCGCCGCCGCCGAGCTGACCTATCTCTTCGGCGTCTCGTCCAACCCGCGCTTCCAGAAGCTGGTCGACGCCGAGCGGCAGGCCGACGCCCGCACCGGCTGGGAGGACCGCGTCCACGGCGAGGTCGAGCGGCTCTCCGAGGAGAGCGGCGCGCGCTACCGGCGCCTCCTCGCCGAGTGCCGCCGGATCCTCGGCATCTCCGAGACCCTCGACGCCGCCGAGATCGGCGGCGTGCGCGGCCTGCGCTCGTCCAGCCTCAATCAGCTCCTCTGGATCTTCCTCCGCCTTTTGCGCTCGCGCGAGCTGATCTCCGACAACCTCGCGGGAGTGAAGCGCCCGGAGATCGAGCGCGAGATCCAGGGCTTGAAGACCCGGCTCGAGGGCATCGACCGCGAGAAGGACGGCGCCCTCGCCCGCTCGCTCCAGGGGACCCTCGAGATCGTCGAGCGGCGGCTCGCCAATCTCGACCGCGCCTCGGCGAGCCTCCAGGTGATCGACGCCGAGCTGGGGCGGATCGAGCAGCACGTCGAGCTGATCCGCGAGGAGTCGGCGGTGACTGGCAAGGCCGAGGCGCTCTCCTCCCGCCTCGACTCGGTGACCACCGCGATGAGCGAGACCACCCGCTGGATGGCCGACAACGCCGAGTTCTTCGGCGACCTGGGCGAGGAGCCGACGGCCGCCGGCGACCTGCCGCACCTGCCCGAGCGGGTGAGCGAATGAAGGAGACGCGATGAGTGGGCTCCCCGCCTGGGCCGAGGAGGTCCGCCGCGCCTTCAAGGCCGGCTCGGCGAGCCAGTTCGTGCTCTACGGTGCGGTCCACGACCTGGTGTCGGCGCCGGCGGCGGCGGGCGAGACCTCTCGCTTCCTTTCGCTCCGCCACTTCCTCGCCGAGGTGATGCTGGCGCCGTTCGACGTCGTCCTCGAGTACGACCCCGGCCGGGGCCTGCGCGCGGTCAAGGGCGGCGACCACTTCCAGACCTTCCTGAAGGCGTTCGACACCTTCCGCCGCACCGGCTGGTCGGAGCTGCCCGAGGGGGAGGAGGGGCCGCTCGAGCTGGCCAACCTCCTGCCGCGCGACGCCCGCCGCGCCCTCGAGCTGATCGACCGCTTCCTGCGCGCGAGCCAGCACCGCACCGCGGCGGCGGCCGGAGGCGACGACGGCGGCGAGCCGCCGATCGGAGCGGCCCCGCCGGCCCAGCGCGTGGCGGCGCCGCTGCGGGTCGCGGCGGTGATCGACTACGCCCACTTCATCGCCCCGCAGGGCGAGGCGCTGCATCTGTCCGACCGCAGCCAGGCGTTGATCCGGCTGATCGACTGGGCCTCCGACCCGGCGCTGGCGGCGGCCCCGGTGGCGACCTTCCTGATCGCCGAGAACCTGACCGACCTGAACCGCCTGCTGGTCGAGAACCCCTACAGCGCCAAGATCCAGATCGCCCTCCCCGAGGCCGCCGAGATCCTCGACTACGTCAACCACCTGACCCTCCGCCGCGAGGGCTTCGAGGCGGCCTGCGAGGTCACCCGCGAAGAGCTCGCCGGCAAGCTGGTCGGCCTCTCGCGCGTCAACGTCCGCCGCCTCGTGCTGCGGGCGCTCCACGGCGGCGAGCGGATCACCGGCAAGTACCTGACCCGGGTCAAGAAGGAGCTGATCGAGAAAGAGGCCGCCGGCCGGATCTCGTTCATCGAGTCGACCCGCACCCTCGACGACGTGGCGGGTCACGTCGAGGCCAAGGCGTGGCTGCGCCAGGACGCCGAGCTGCTCCGCCGCGGCCGCCTGCGCGCGCTGCCGATGGGCTACCTCCTGTGCGGCCGTATCGGCACCGGCAAGACCTACCTCGTCGAGTGCTGGGCCGGCGAGGTGGGCATCCCGGTGGTCGAGCTCAAGAACTTCCGCGAGCGGTGGGTGGGCGCCACCGAGGGCAACCTCGAGCGCGTCTTCACCATCCTGCGCGCCCTCGGCCAGGTGGTCGTCTTCATCGACGAGGCCGACCAGATGACCGGCAAACGCGACTCCGGCTCCGGCGACTCCGGCCTCTCCGGCCGCGTCTACGGCATGCTGGCGCGCGAGATGAGCGACACCGACAACCGCGGCAAGATCATCTGGGTCTTCGCCACCAGCCGGCCGGATCTGTTGGAAGTGGACCTCAAGAGGCAGGGCCGTCTCGACGTCCACATCCCCCTCTTCCCCCCGGGCGACCAGGAGAGCCGCAAGGAGCTGTTCGTGGCGATGGCGCGGAAGGTCGGCCTCGAGGTCGACCCGGCGGACCTGCCGGTGCCGCCGGACGACGACCAGGTGGGCGGCAACGAGATGGAGGGGATCCTGGTCCGCGCCCTGCGCATCCACGAGACCCAGCCCGAGGGTGAGGAGCGCCGGAGCCTCCCCGAGATCATCCGCCAGGTGCTCGAGGACTTCCGCCCCAGCGCCTACGTCGAGCGGCTGGAGCTGATGGACCTCCTGGCGGTCAAGGAGTGCACCGACAGCAAGTTCCTGCCCGAGCGGTTCCGCGGGCTCCCGCTGGCGGAGGTGAACCGGCGGATCGAGGCGTTGAGGTTGGTGCTGGGGGAGTAGAGAGGTTGGCCGCTGAGGACGCTCGACCCTTTGCCCTCCATGCGCATAGACTATGCGCGTAACCATGGAGGCCGAGATGAGCGCCGTCTACGATACTGAAGCACCCAAGAAGCCGACCAACCTCAGCATCAACAGCGACCTGCTGGCCCGCGCCCGTTCCCTCGACGTGAACCTGTCCGCGACCCTGGAGCGAGCCCTGGAGGAGACCGTGCGGCAACGGCTGCGCCAGCAGTGGTTGGACGAGAACCGCCGGGCGTTCGCCGCCTATAACGAGCACTTCGACAAGGCGCCGGTGTTCAGCGCCGGCCTGCGGCGGTTCTGATGGCGCAGTGGACGGTGTACCGGAATCGCAACTCCGAGACCGCCTCCGAGGTCCCTTTCCTCGTCGATGTCCAGAGCGACCTTCTCAGCCAGCTCGAGACCCGTGTCGTCATCCCCCTCTACCGCAAGGGCGGTGCGAACCTCCAGCCGATCACCCGCCTCACTCCCGAGGTCGAGATCGAGGGCGAGACATGTCTCCTGATGACGCCCCAACTCGCGGGCATCGCGCACCGCGAACTCGGCGCCCCCGTCGGCACCCTGAACGAACGCCGCTCCGAGATCCTGGCAGCATTGGATCTGCTGATCACCGGCTTTTGAGCTCGCCCTCGGCATCTGCGCGGGGGCTGGCCGCCATCGCCATGCCCTCAGTCCAGGGCGGCATGGAAGGGGTCAGGGTGGAAGCCTCGCTCCTCTGCCTCCTGGCGCTGGCGCTCGGCGGCGAGGCGGTGGCCGGCGATCCAGCGTCTCAGGTCGGCTGGATCCATCTCGGTCATGGTGGGGCAAGATAGCACCGGGAGCCGACTGGACGGGGCGGCGGCCTGATTGTGCTACGCTTTGTGGGCACATCCGGAGATTCCATGGAACCCCTCGACGTCTTCACAGTCCGCGAGCTCCGCCAGCGATCGGGGGCCCTGCTGCGGGATGCGGCGGAAGGCCGCCTCGCGCTGATCACCAAGCACGGTCGGCCCGCTTTCGTCGCCGTTCCATTCGACGAGCGCCTTCTGAGCTTGGGCCTTCACCGCGCTCTTGCCCTGCATCTCGTGGAGTCCAGTCAGATGACCGTTGCCAGCGCGGCGAAGGTCGCCGACCTGGCGCTGGAGGATTTCATCGAGCTCCTCGGCCGGCAGGGAATCGCGGCCGTGGACTATCCGCCGGAGGAGCTGGAGGCCGAGCTCGCCCTGGTGTCGAGCGAACCGTGATCGTCGCCGACGCCGGGCCGCTGATCGGGCTGGCCCGGGTCGGCCTGCTCGGCTTGCTCCGGAGCCAGTTCGGCGCCGTCACCGTGCCTCGTCAGGTATTCGAGGAGCTCAAGGTCTCGTCCGATCGGCCAGGGTCTCGGGCGTTGTTGGAGGCGTTCGAGGCAGGCTGGTTGTCGGTCGTCGAACTGCGGAACCCGCCGCATGAGGAGGTTTCGCAACGGGTTGCGGATGACGGCGAAACGGCGGCTATTCTGTTGGCCGAGCAGCAGGGCGGGGCGCTGTTGCTGATGGATGAGAGACGAGGCCGCTCGGCAGCCCGGTACCGGGGCCTCTCCGTAGTGGGGACCGGCGGAGTCCTGTTGGCCGCCCAGCGGGGTGGTGAGATCGAGTCGGTAGGTTGGGCACTCGAAAGACTGTCGGCAGCCGGTTATCGAATGGCGCCAGCGTTGAAGACGCGGTTGCTCGAGCTGGCCGGTGAGAGTTGAGGGGACCCGAGCCACGGCCAGCCAGGCGGTCTCGAAGCGGGCGGCGATCTCCTGCTCGGTGGCTCGATGGCCGGGGTGCTCCGTCTCACGGAGGCAGCGGCTCCAGGTCGATCCAGATCCTCGACAGTGCCACTGCACGGATTCGCTCGGCCAGCGGAAAGGTCTTGTCAGCCGCGTGGACGACGTCCAGCCGGTCGAGGGTGAGCGCCTCGATCGCCGTGTGCATAGAACGGGTGGTGCGGGGAGCGCTCGAGCGCTTGATCTCGAAACCCAGGCGATGCCGGCCGCGGAAGACGACCAGGTCGATCTCGGCGCCGGTGTGGGTGGCCCAGAAGAAGCACTCCTCCGGCCGTGCCCCGAGGCGCTCGATCAGCGCGTCGAGGGCGAATCCCTCCCACGAAGCGCCGACCTTTGGGTGGGCGAGCAGGCTCTCGCGGTCGCCGAGGTTGAGCAGCGTGTGGAGCAGGCCGCTGTCGGCGATGTAGACCTTGGGGCTCTTGACCTGGCGCTTGGCCAGGTTGGCGTGCCACGGCGAGAGCTGACGGACGACGAAGGTCTGGGTCAGCAGATCGAGATACCGGCGCACCGTGGTGTCGGAGACGCCGAAGGCGCGAGCGAGTTCCGAGGCGTTCCAGAGTTCACCATGGCTGTGGGCGAGCATGGTCCAGAAACGGCGCACGGTGATCGCCGGAACGCGCGAGCCGAGCTGCGGGAGGTCGCGCTCGAGGAACGTCTGGACGAACTCGCGCCGCCATTCGGCGCTCGTCTCGTCGGAGGCCGCCAGGTACGAGGGCGGAAAGCCGCCGCGCAGCCAGAGTGCCTCGAGGCCGCCGGCGCCCACCTCGTCGAGCGTCAGTCCGCCGAGATGGTGGTAGGCGATACGGCCGGCGAGGGTCTCGGAGCTCTGGCGGAGCAGATCCGGTGAGGCGCTCCCCAGGACCAGGAAGCGCGCCGGCTGCCCAGGGCGATCAGCCAGGACCCTGAGCACCGGGAAGAGATCCGGCCGGTGCTGAACCTCGTCGATCACCACCAGTCCGCGGCGGTCGCCCAGCGCCAGCATCGGGTCCTCGAGCTGGGCGAGGTCGAGGGGATTCTCGAGATCGAAACGGGCGGTCGGCGCCTCGAACTCTTCGGAGATCATCCGGGCGAGAGTGGTCTTGCCGACCTGGCGCGCCCCGATGATCGCGACGACCGGGAAGCGCATCAGAAGCCCTTCGACCCGGGCGGCGTGGCGCCTTCGATCCAGCACGCCCCGACTTTACTATGAAATCTCGGTGGCTGACGAAGAGTTTTCCTGGTTGATTCCGGGTCAGGCGCTGGTATCTCGGGCTCGCTGGGCCGAGGGGCGCGTTTCACGGTGCCGCCCACCCCTTGGGGTGTTGCACCGCGACCCAAGATGATGCGAGGTAGGGGGTGCGCCGGCGGGACCGTTCCCTGCCGGACGGGTTCGAGAGGAGGTTCTGCATGCGGAGGAATTGGGTCCACCTGGCAGCCCTGATCGCGGTGTTCCTGGCGCCGGTGCTGGTCTTCGCGGTGACCGCGAAGGAGGCGCCCAAGACGATCACCCTCGACGATTGCGTCGTCAAGAGGTCCGCCGTCGAGTTTCCCCACGCCGTGCACATTGAGCTCGGGGACTGCACGGTCTGCCACCACACCCAGGAGGGGCTGAAAGCTGGTTCGGACACCGTCGTGGAGCCCTGCAGCGACTGCCACCTGAAGCCGGAGAAGGCGGAGACGCCCAAGTGCTCGGAGATGAGCCTGAAGAAGAACCACTACCACGTGACCTGCATCGACTGCCACAAGGAGAAGGCGGCGGAGCACCCCGACAAGGTGCTGCCGGTCAAGTGCGACGACTGCCATCTCAAGGCGACGGGCTGACCGCGCCTGGTCGGCGGCGGTCCGCTGACGCCGGGGACCGCGCCGCGGTACACTCTCCCGGCGGAGGCGGCGCGGTGCCATTCGGGTCCTGCGGCACTCCCCGCGAAGAAAGGGGCACGTGCCCATGGGTTCCAAGCTGTTCGTCGGCAACCTCGACTACAACACCACCCAACGGGAGGTCGAGGATCTGTTCTCGCAGGCGGGGTCGATCCGCGAGGTGTTCCTCCCCGCCGACCGCACCACCGGCCGGCCGCGCGGCTTCGCCTTCGTCGAGTACGAGTCCGAGGAGGACGCGCAGGCGGCGATCAAGAAGTTCGACGGCTACGAGATGGGCGGCCGGGCGTTGCGCGTCAACGAGGCGGAGGCGCGGCCGCCGCGGCCGATGGGCGGCCCCTCGTACGGCGGCGGCGGTGGCGGCGGGGGCGGCGGCGGCAGCCGGTTCCCCGGCAAGCCCAAGGGAAGCCGGCGCAACCTGCGCGCCCAGAAGCGCTCGCTCTGACCCCGCGCCGGCGCCCTCAAGGAATCTTCGGGTGCCGGCGCATCGACCGATGGATGGTTCGCCAGCGGCGCTTCTCGGCCAGCGCGGCGCCGGCGTCCTGGCGCCGGGCCAGGTAGTCGAGTTCGCGCCGGAGGCCGTGGAAGGCCTCGAGCCGATCGGGCGCCAGGCGCCCTTCCTCGACCGCCTCGCGCACCGCGCAGCCGGGCTCGTCGCCGTGGCCGCAGTCGCGGAAGCGGCAGCGCGCCGCGAGTCCCTCGACGTCGTCGAAGACCTCGGCCAGCGCCTCGCCCCCCGCCCACGGCGCCAGCTCGCGCACCCCCGGGTTGTCGACCAGGAGCGCCCCGCCGGGGAGCCGGAAGAGCTCCCGGTGTGAGGTCGTGTGCTGGCCGCGGCGGTCGCCGGCGCGCACCTCGCGGGTGCGCTGCACCTCGCCGCCGAGCAGGTGGTTGATCAGGGTCGACTTGCCGACGCCGGAGGAGCCGACCAAGACCACCGTCTCGCCCGGCACCAGGTGCGGCAACAGGGCGTCGATCCCGGAGCCGCTCTTGCAGCTCGCCGCGACCACCGGCACGCCGGGGGCGATGCCCTCGACCTCGGCGGCGCGCGCCGCCGGGTCCGCCGCCAGGTCCGCCTTGTTGAGCAGCACCAGCGGGCGCGCGCCGCTCTCCCAGGCCATGACCAGGTAGCGCTCGAGCCGGCGCAGGTTGAAGTCGTCGTCGAGGCCCATGACCACGACCACGACGTCGACGTTGGCCGCCACCACCTGTTCCTCGGTGCGGTTGCCGGCGCCCTTGCGCGCGAGCTTCGTCCGCCGCGGCAGGACGGCCTCGATCAGGACCGCGCCGCCGGCCTCGCCGGCCGGCCGGTAGGCGACCCAGTCGCCGACCGCCGGCCGCTCGCCGCCGCGGCGCAGGCGGCCCGCGGCCGTCGCCTCGATCGCGCCGTCCGCGGCGGCCAGCCGCAGCGCGGCGCCGAGGTCGGCGATCACCCGCCCGGCGGCGAGGCCGCGGGCGGCGTGGGGCTCGAACTCCGCCGAGAGCGAAGGGCTCCAGCCGTAGTCGTCCAGACCCCGGGCGATCATCGGGCCGGCTCGATCCGGTCGAGGCCGCCCATGTAGGGCGAGAGCGCCGCGGGGATCTCGACCGTGCCGTCGGCGTGCTGGTAATTCTCGAGGATCGCCACCACCGTGCGGCCGACTGCGAGGCCGGAGCCGTTCAGGGTGTGGAGGAAGCGCGGCTTGCCGCCGTCGGCAGGGCGGAAGCGCAGGTCGGCGCGGCGGGCCTGGAAGTCGCGTGAAGTTCGAGCACGACGAGATCTCGCGGTAGGCGCCCTGGCCGGGGAGCCAGACCTCGAGGTCGTAGGTCTTGGCCGACGAGAAGCCGAGGTCGCCGGTCGCGAGCGTCACCACCCGGTAGGCGAGCCCGAGCGCCTGGAGCACCGCCTCGGCGTGGCCGGTCAGCTCTTCAAGCGCCGCCCAGCTCCGGTCGGGGTGGACGAGGTGCACCAGCTCGACCTTGTTGAACTGGTGCTGGCGGATCAGGCCGCGGACGTCCTTGCCGTAGGAGCCGGCCTCGCTGCGGAAGCAGGGCGTGTAGGCGCAGTAGCGCACCGGCAGCGCCGCCTCGTCGAGCATCTCGTCGCGGTGGAGGTTGGTGACCGGCACCTCGGCGGTCGGGATCAGCCAGAGGTCGTGACCCTCGATCCGGAAGAGGTCCTGCGCGAACTTCGGGAGCTGGCCGGTGCCGTAGAGCGACTCGGAGTTGACCAGGAACGGCGGCAGCACCTCGACGTAGCCGTGGCGGCCGGCGTGAAGGTCGAGCATGAACTGGATCAGCGCCCGCTCGAGCCGCGCCCCGGCGCCGAAGTAGGCGGTGAAGCGGGCGCCGGCGACCTTGGCGCCGCGCTCGAAGTCGAGGATGCCGAGCTGGGGGCCGAGGTCCCAGTGGGCGCGCGGCTCGAAGTCGAACCGCGGCGGCTCGCCGACCGTGCGCTCGACCCGGTTGGCGGTCTCGTCCGGTCCTACCGGGCAGCTCACGTCGGGGAGGTTGGGCAGCTCGCGCTCGATCGCGGTCAGGCGCTCGTCGGTCGGCCCGAGCGAGGCCTCCAGCTCGGCGATCCGCTCCTTGAAGCGGCCGACCTCGGCGATCCGCTCGGCCGCGTCGCCTCCCTGCTGCTTGATCGCGCCGATCTCCTTCGACGCCTCGTTGCGCCGGCGCTTCAGCTCCTCGACCTCGACCAGGGAGCGCCGGCGCTCCTCGTCGAGCCGGAGCCACTCGGCGACCGGGCCGGCATCGGCGCCGCGGGCGGCGAGGGCGGCGCGGACGCGGGCGGGATCGCTGCGCAGGAGGTCGCGGGAGAGCATGGCGGGAGTCTACCAGCCGGTCCTCGGGCGCCGGGCGGGACGGCCGCGCCCGGGACGAGCGGCGGCGCGGGATAAGATGCGCCGCGGAAGCCCCGCCGCCGCGTCCGCTCTTTTTCCGTGTCGCCACCGAACGATCCCACGTCCTCCGCCGCGCCGCGCGGCTTCGCGGCCCGCTGCGCGCCGGCGCTCGCCGCGGGCCTGGCGCTGGCGACGCTCGCGGTCTTCCAGGCCGACCGCGCGTCCGCCGCGGAGACCGCCTTCCTGGCGCTCTGGGTGACCGTGGCGCTGCTGCCGGCGGGGGCGCTGGCGCCGGCTCCGGGATGGGAGGCGGCGCTGGGGGCGCCGCTGGCGGTGCTCGCCGCCTGGGCGTTGCCCGCGGGGCCGGCGCGGCTGGCGGCGGTGGGGGTGTTGCTGGTGGCGGCGTTGGGGACCGCCGCGGGGCGGGCGGTGGCGCGGGCTCGGGAGGCGGCTCTCATCGCGCACCTGCCGGTGGTCCTGCCGCTCGCGCTCGGCGCGCAGGTACTGCTGCGGAGCGAGCTGCTGCTGGCGCCCGACGCCCGGGCGGTGGCGCTCCTGGTCGTGTTGCCCGCGGTCGGGGGGCTGGCTCTGTCCCGGCTGGCGGCGCGCGCGGGTCTCCCCGCGGCGCTGATCGCGGGGGCCGCCGCCGTCACGCTGGGACCCGGCTTCACCGCGGTGACGACGCTGGCGCTCCTGGGAGTCGTCGGCGGCGCGGAGGTCGCGGCCGGGATCGGCGGCAGGGAGCGCTCGAGGGGCGCGCTCGCGCTCGCCGCCGCGGGCCTCGCCGCGGGGCTCGCTTTCGAGACGCGGGCGACCCTGGCCGCGCTCCTCGCCGGCTGCCTCCTCGTCCTCGCCGCGAGCGGCCGTCGCGACGAGCTGGCGCGGGCGCGGGAGAGCGAGGAGGCGTCCCGCGACCGGGAGCGCCGCGCGGGGTTCCGGGAGCGCATGGGGGGCTGGGACCGGCCGGCGGCGCGATCGGTGGTGGTCGCCCTGGCGCTGGTCCTGATCGGCAGGCCCTTCGCACTGCGCTCGCCGCCCGAGGCCTTCGCCCTGCTGTCCTGGGTGCCTCTTCTCCTGCCGGCGCTGATCCTGACCGCCGTGGGGCCGGGTCGCCGGGCTCCCGGTCTCGCCGCGGCCGCGCTGGCGTGGGCCTCGGCCCTCACCGTGCCCGGGCCGGCGGCTCCGGCGGCCGCCCTGGCGGTCCTGGCGCTGCTCGCGGCGGCGCCGCGGGACGCGGCGGCGGTGGGCGGCACGGCTGGCGCGGAGGTGCCGCTCATCCGCCGGCCCGTCCTGGCGGCGCAGGCGGTCTGGTCGGCGGCGCTGCTCGGGGCGGCCGCGGTGCTCGCCTCGCCGCCCTGGCTGCGGCCGGATCCGGCCGCCGGCGGTCTCGCGCTCTTCGGCCTCGCGCCGGGATGGCAGGCTGCGGGTGCGGTCCTGGCGGCGGCGCTGGCCCTCGCGGCGATCGGCCGCTCGCCGGTGGGCCGCTTCCTCGGGCGTCCGGCGGCGTGGGCCGGGGGAGGGCTGATCCTGGCTCTCCTCGCCGCCCTGCCCGCGCCCGGGCGGGCGGTGTTCGAGGGGCCGGCGGCGGTGCTGCGGCCCGAGCGCCCGCGGATGGCGGTCGAGCTGCCCGGAGCGCCGGCCGGGAGGGTCGCGATCTACACGCACCTGTCGAACGGTCTCGAGCTGCCGGCCGGCGCCGAGGTGGCGTCGGTCGCGCTCCTCGACGGGGAGGGCCGCACGGTCGCGCGCCGGCCCCTGCGGGCCGGCCTCGACACCGGGGAGTGGGCGGTGCGGCGCCCGGACGTGGCGGCGCTCCCGAGCATCGAGTCGCCGCCGCCGTGGGCGGTCTGGATCGAAGGCGGCGGCGGAGCCAAGGGCTCGCACGAGCGGCCGCACTTCGGCCAGTACTACCGCGCGCTCTTCGAGCTGGAGCCGCCGGTCGCCGCCGCGCCGGAGGTCGGCGCGCCGCGCGCCGCGGCGGGCGAGCCGGGCGCGGTGGACGGTGGGGCCGAGGGCGGCCCGGGGGCGGCGGTCGAGCTGGTGGTGGAGCGGGCCGCGGACCTCCCGGCTCCGGTCCTCGTCACGATCCACCGGATCGAGGTGGCGGGTTGAGCGAGCATCGCGCGCCCGCCCCCGGCGGCTCGCCGCCGGCGCCGCCGGCGCCGGCTCGCCGCTTCGCGGGGATCGTCCTCGCGTGGCTCGCCGCCGGCGCGCTTGCCTCGGTGGCCGCAGTGCGCTGGCTGCCGCTGGCGCCGGGCGACCCGCTGCGCAGCACGCTGGCGATCCTGCCGTTCGCGGTCGCCGCCTTCGCGGCGATCGAACGTGCGGCACGGCGCTCGGGCGGCCGCGGGGTGCCCGGGGCGGTCTCGGCGGCCGAGCTGGCGGCGGCGGCGCTCCTCGCCGGGGCGGCGCTCGCGCGGACGCGGCTCGGCTTCGCGCTGCCGCCGGAGGCGATCTACGGCGGGCTGGTGCTGGTGCTCACCCACCGCACGCTTCGCCAGGCGCTGGCGCTGCGGCCGCTGCTCGGGTGCGCGCGCGGCGGGCTCCTGCCGGAGCGCCCTTCGGCGCTCTTCTTCTGGCTGCCGCTCGCGGTCTACCTGGCGCTCCTGCCCTGGCACACCGAGCGCCGGCCGCCCGACGGCGACGAGCCCTATTACCTGCTGATCACCCACAGCCTGGCCTACGACCTCGACGCCGACCTCACCGACGAGTACGCCGAGGGCGCCTGGGCGCGCTTCCTCGACCGGCCGCTCGAGCCGCAGCCGGGCGACCCGGTGGGGCCGCACGGCGAGCTGTTCTCGCGTCACAACCTGGCGCTGCCCCTGGTCCTGGCGCCGGGCTACCGGCTCGCCGGACGGCACGGCGCGCTGGCGACCATGGCGGCGCTTTCCGCGCTCCTCGCCTGGCTCGCGCTGCGGCTGATGCGCCGCTACCACCCCGGGCGGCCGGGCCCGGCGCTCGCGGCGTGGGCGCTCTTCGCGTTCACGCCGCCGATGCTCCTCTACTCGGTGCAGGTCTGGGTCGAGGTGCCGGCGGCGCTCCTCGGCATGCTCGCCCTCGACCGCATCCGCTCCGGCGCCGGCGACCCCGGGGCCCGCGGCGCGCGGCACTGGCTGGCGGTGGCACTGCCGATCCTCGCCCTGCCGCTGCTCAAGATCCGCTTCCTGATCCTCGCCGGTTCGCTCCTGGCGCTCGCCTGGTGGCACTCGGGGCGGCGGCTCAGGCCGGCGCTCGCGCTCGGCGGCGCGCTCGCGGCGGTGGCGGCCGGCGTGCTCCTCCACAACGAGCTGCTCTACGACAACCCGCTCAAGATCCACCAGTGGGGCGAGCTGGAGCCGAGCCGCTACGGCGCGATCGAGTACGTCAAGGGCTTCTCGGGCCTCTTCTTCGACGGCGCCTTCGGCCTCTTCGCCTGCGCGCCGGTCTGGCTGCTGCTCTTGCCGGCGGCGGTGCGGGCGCTCCGCCGCGGCAGCCGGGTGGCGCTCGACCTGGCGGTCTTCGCGCTCCCCTACCTCTGGGTGGTGGCGCCGCGCGGCGAGTGGTACGGCGGCTGGTCGCCGCCGTTCCGGTACGCCCTGGTGGCGCTGCCGCTCCTGGCGGTGGCGCTGGTGCCGCTCCTCGCGCGCCGGCGCCGCGGCGGGGCACGGGCGCTGGTCGCCGGGCTCGGCGCTGCGACGCTCCTCCTCACCGTCCTCTGGCTGGCGGTGCCCGGCTGGACCTACAGCTTCGCCGACGGCCGCGGTTGGCTCGCCGACCTCGTGAGCGGCCGGCTCGGCGCCGACTTCGCGCGTCTGGTGCCGACCTCGATCCGGCCGCAGCCGGCGACCTGGCTGGTGCCGCTGGCGCTGGCGATCGCGGTGCCGCTCCTCTGGTGGCGGCCGCGGCGGCTGCGCCGGGCGCCAGCCTGGGGAGCGGCGGCGCTGCTGGTCCTGGGGGCGGCCGCGGTCGCCGCCGCCGAACGGCTGCCGACCCGGGTGGCGCATTTCGAGGACCCCTGGATCGGCCACCGCGGCGGCCACGTCCACCCCGGCCCGTGGGTGACCGAGCGGCGGCGCTTCCGCGGTGGCTGGGTGCTGCGCGAGGGGGAGTCCTTGACGGCGCCGGTGGTCGCCGGCGGCGAGGGGGCGGCGCTCCGCCTCCACGCCCAGCTCGTCCGCAACCACCGCGCGCCGCTCGACCTCGAGGTGCGCGCCGGCGACCGCCTGGTGGCGCTCTGGCGCGGGCGCGGCGACCGCCGCTGGAGCGAGGTCGAGCTGGGTCCGTTCGTCTGGCCCGAGGGCGCGCCGCTGGTGCTCGCGGTCCGCCCCACCCACCGGCCCGGCCGGCTCAACGGCGTGGTACTCGACCGGGTGGAGATCGAGTGGCTGCCCTGATCGGCGGCGCCGGCGTCCGCCTGGCCGCGGTGGTGCCGACGGTGGGCGCGAGCCCGCACCTCGAGCGGTGCCTCGCGGCGCTACGCCTGGAGGGGCTCGAGACGGTGGTCGTCCACCAGGGGGCGGGCGAGCCGCCGGCGGAGGCCCGGTTCGCCGACCGGCTGCTGCGGCTGCCGGAGAACCTCGGCTTCGCCGCCGCCACCAATCTGGGCATCGCCGCGACCGCCGGCGAGTACTTGGCGACGGTCAACGACGACGCCGTGGTCGAGCCCGGCTGGGCCGCGGCGCTCGCCGCCGCGCTCGACGCCGACCCGCGCGCCGCGGCGGCCCAGGGATCGAACCTGCTGCTCGCCGATCCGGCGCGGCTCGACGGCCGCGGGCTGGCCTGGAACCGGTGGTGGCAGGCGGTGCAGGTCGGGCACGGCGAGCCGGCGGCTTCGCCGGGGACCGTCGAGGAGGTCTTCGGCGTCTCCGCCACCGCCGCGCTCTACCGGCGCAGCGCGCTCGAGGCAGTGGCGCTGCACGGCGTTGGCCGGGCCGCCGGCCGTGGCTCGCAGCACGGGGCGACGGTGGAGCCTGCGCCGCTCGGCGTATTCGACGAGCGCCTGGGCGCCTACTACGAGGACGCCGATCTCGCCTGCCGCCTGCGCCGCGCCGGCTGGACCGCGCTCTGGGTGCCGGCGGCGCGCGCGCTCCACGCCGGCTCGGCCACCGGCGCCCGCCGGCGCCGCTGGCGGCTGGCCCGCATCTACGGCAACCGCTGGGCGGTCGCCGCGCGCTGCCTGGGCCGCCGCTTCCCGGCCGCGTTCCCCCGGATGGCGGCGCGCGACCTCGCCGACCTCGCCCGCGCGATCGGCCGCGCCGAGCTCGCCGCCGCCGCCGGCATCGCCGCCGGCTGGGCGCGGGCGGTGCGGCTGCTGCCGGGGTCGATCCACCGTGGGCCGGCGGCCGTCCCGGTCCCCGGTACGGAACCGGAGTAGGCTGGCGCCGGATTCATGCCGACCTCCACCCCCCTGCCCGATCCCCCGGCCGTGCCGCCCTCCGAGCCCCTCCTCTCCGGGGTCGCGGTCTCCTGGCGCGGCGAGGAGGAGCTGGCCGGGCTGGTCGCGGCCTGGCCGGACGATCCGCGCTTCGAGCTGGTGGTGGTGGACAACGGCGGGGACGAGCAGGGCGAGGACCGCTGCGGCGACGCGATCGAGGCCCCCTCGGCCGACTCCGGCGGGCCTGGCGATCGACCCCGTGCGGCCGTCAGCTCCTGCGCGGCCGGCGGGATCGCCCGCCGGCTGGCGGCCCGGGTCGGGCTGCCCCGCGCGCTCCGCGTCGTCGAGCCCGGCGTCAACCTCGGCTTCGCCGGCGGCGTCAACGTCGGGGCGGCGGCGGCGCGGGCGCCGGCGGTGCTGCTGCTCAACCCGGACGCCGTGCCGGAGCCGGGGGCGCTCGAGGCGCTCCTCGACGGGCTCGCCGCCCATCCCGAGGCGGCCGGGCTGGCTCCCAGGCTGATCGGCCCGGACGGCGGGCCGCAGCACCGCTGGCAGCTCCGGCGGCTGCCCGGCTTGGGAACCCTCCTTGCCCAGGCGCTCTTCCTCCCCGCCGGCGCCGGCCCGCGCGACGAGCCGGCCGAGAGCACGCCGGTCGAGCAACCCGCGGCGGCGGCGCTGCTGCTGCGGCGCTCCGCGCTCGAGGCGGTCGGCGGGCTCGACGGAGGCTTCCACCCGGCCTGGTTCGAGGACGTCGACCTGGCGCGGCGGCTGGCCGCGGCCGGCGAGCGGATCGTCTACTGGCCGCGCGCCGTCTTCCGGCACGGGCTGGGGTCCTCGGTGCCGCGGCTCGGCTACGGCCTCTTCCTCTGGATCTACTACCGCAACCTGGTGCGCTACCTGAGGAAGCACCACGGGACCGCGGCGGCGGCATGCGCTCGGGCGCTCTTGCCGCCGGCCGCGCTGGCGCGCCTCGCCCTCCTGCCGCTGCGCCGGCCGCGGCGGTCGCGCACCCGTCGCGAGGCGGCGCGCGGGCTCCTGGCGCTGGCGGTCGGGGCGCTCAGCGGCTGGCGGCTGCCGGGAGCCTGGGCGCGGCGGTTCTCCCGGAGGCCGGCGCCATGAGCGCGGCCCCCGGGGTCGACGTCTGCATCGTCACCCACGACAGCGCCGTCGACCTGACGGCGTGCCTGGCGGCGGTAGCGGCGCTCGAGCACCGGCCGCTGGCGGTGGTGGTGGTCGACTCCGGCAGCGCGGACGGCTCGCTCGCCGCCGCCGAGGCCACCCGCCCGGCGCTCGCCGCCGCCGGCGTCGGCCTCACCGTCGAGGCGCTGGGCGCCAACCTCGGCTTCGCCGCGGGCATGAACCGGGCGCTGGCGCTCTCCGGCGGCGAGTGGGTGCTGTCGCTCAACGCCGACGCCCGGCCGGAGCCGGACTACGTGACGCGCCTCCTGGCCTGCGCCGCCGCGGCCTCAGGCCTGCGCGCCGGGGCGGTCACCGGCCGGCTGGTGCGCGAGCCGGTGGCTGCGGGCGGTCCGGGCGCCGGCGTGCCCACCCGGCTCGATGCCTGCGGCATGCGCCTGACCCGCTCGTGGCGCCATCTCGACCGCGGCTCGGGCGAGCCCGACGACGGCCGCTTCGGCCGCCGCGAGCGGGTGTTCGGGGCGACCGGGGCGGCCTCGCTCTTCCGCCGCGCCGCGCTCGCCGACGCCGCGCTCGCCGACGGCGAGGTCGTTCGATCCCCTCTTCCACTCGTTCCGCGAGGATGCCGAGCTGGCGTTCCGGCTCCGCGAGCGCGGCTGGGAGGTGCTCTACGAGCCCGCGGCGCGCGCCGTCCACCGGCGCTGGAACCTGCCGGCGCGCCGCCGCGGCATGCCGCCCGAGGTCAACCGCCACTCGCTCAAGAACCGCTACCTGCTGCGCGCCTACCACCAGACCACGGGCAACTTCCTCCGCACCCTGCCGTGCGGCGCTGGCGCGCGACCTCGGCGCCTTCGCCTATGTGCTGGTCGCCGAGCGCTCCTCGCTCCCCGCCTACGGCTGGCTCTGGCGCCACCGGCGCGAGATCGCCGCCCGGCGGCGCGCGATCCAGGCCCGTCGGAGGGTCCGGCCGCGCGAGATCGACCGCTGGTTCGGGCGCTCGGGGATGCCGCTGTGAGCGCCGCCGGCCGTGTCCCCGGGGGCGCGGCGCGGCCGCTGTCGCTGGCGCTGATCGGCAGCCGCGGCATCCCGGCGCGCTACGGCGGCTACGAGACGCTGATGGAGGAGCTGGCGGTTCGCCTCGCCGGGCGCGGCCACCGGGTCACGGTCTACTGCAGGTCGCACTTCACCCCGCGCGCGCTCCGGAGCTGGCTCGGGGTCGAGCTGGTGGTGCTGCCGACGGTGCGCACCAAGCACCTCGACACGCCGGTCCACACCCTCCTCTCCTGCCTCCACGCCGCCCGCCGCGGCTACGACGCCGCGCTCGTGGTCAACGCCGCCAACGCGCTCTTCGTGCCGCTGCTCTCCGCGGGCGGCGTGCCGGCGGCGCTCAACGTCGACGGCATCGAGAAGCGGCGGCGCAAGTGGGGGCTCTTCGGACGGGCGGTCTACGCGCTCTCCGAGCGGCTTGCCTGCGTCGTCCCCGACGCCCTGGTCACCGACGCCGAGGTGATCCGCCGCCACTACCTCGAGCGCTACCGCGCCGGCTCGACGGTAATCGCCTACGGCGTCGATCCGCGGCCGGTGCCCGCCACCTTCGAGGGCTCGGTCGAGGGCTCGGTCCTCGCCCGCCTCGGACTCGAGCCGCGGCGATACTTCCTCTACGTCAGCCGCTTCGAGCCCGAGAACAACCCCGACCGCCTGGCCGCGGCCTACCGCGCGGTGGGCGGCGAGCTGCCGCTCGTGATGGTCGGCGGCGCCCCCTACGCCGATCGCTTCATCCGCGGCTTCACCGAGGGCGCCGACCCGCGCATCCTGTTCCCCGGGCCGATCTACGGCGAGGGCTACCGCGAGCTCCTGAGCCACGCCCTCGCCTACGTCCACGCCACCGAGGTCGGCGGCACCCACCCGGCGCTGGTCGAGGCGATGGGCTACGGCAACTGCGTGGTGGTCAACGACACGCCCGAGAACCGCGAGGTCGCCGGCGACGCCGGGCTCTACTTCCGCGCCGGCGAGCCCGCCGGCCTGGCGGCGATCCTCGACCGGCTGCGCGGCGACCCCGCCGAGGCGCGCCGGCTGGGCGCCGCGGCGGCGGCCCGTGCCGCCGAGCGCTACTCCTGGGCCGAGGTCGCAGGCCGCTACGAGCGCCTGCTCGCGGCGCTGGCTGGAATCCGTTAACATATGGGACGCCCACATACAGCGATCCCTTGATGAGATTCGGCTGAATTAAACCTCCACCATGCTGAAAGAACGGGCACGGATCCTCGCCGCGGCGATCTTTACACTCGATCTGTCCCTGGTCGCGGCCGCTTTCTTCACAGCCTACCTGCTGCGTGATGCTCTCCTCCCCTTCCTGCTGCCGACCGCGTTCGGCGGCCGGCTCTACCCGCTGGCCGAGTACCTGCCGCTCTTGCCGGTGGTGCTGACGATCTGGGGCGCGCTCCTCCTCGCCACCGACTCCTACCGCTCGCACCGCACGGTGCCGCTCCACGACGAGGCGACCTCGATCCTCAGGGTGTGTGCCACCGGCACCGTGGTCTTCGTGCTCACGCTGTTCGCGCTGCGGCTGGGCGAGAAGCTCCTCGAGGACGACCAGGTCAGCCGCTCTTGGGTGCTGATGTTCTCGGGGCTCTCCTTCCTCTTCCTGCTCACCGAGAAGCTGGCGGTGCGGCTGACCGCGCGCTACGTCCGCGCCCACGGTCTCAATTACCGCACGGTCCTGGTGGTCGGCACCAATCAGACCGCGGTCGAGATCGCCCGCTCGATCGCCGAGCACCGGTTCTGGGGCTTCCGGATCATCGGCTTCGTGCGCAGCGACGAGGGGCCGGAGGTGTCCGAGCCGTGGCCGCGGCAGCGTCTGCCCGAAGGGCTGCCGGTGCTCGGGACGATCGCGGACATCCCGCGGCTGGTCGACCGCTACGTGGTCGACGACGTCATCTTCTCGGTCACGCGGCGCGATCTCGACCGCCTCGAGGATCTCTTCCTGCAGCTCCAGGAGCAGGGGATCCGGGTCCGGTTCGCGATGAACATCTTCCCGCACACGCGCGCGGCGGTGCAGCTCGAGGAGCTGGACGGGATGCCGATCCTGACCTACTCGACGACGCCGACGAACGTGCTCCAGCTCTTCGCGAAGCGGGCGATGGACGTCACGGTGTCGGTGTCGCTCCTGGTGATCGCGCTGCCGGTGATCCTCGCGATCGCGGCCGCGATCAAGCTCAGCTCGAGCGGCGCGGTGCTCTTCCGGCAGTCCCGCTGTGGGCTCAACGGGCGGGTGTTCACGCTCTACAAGTTCCGCACGATGGTGGAGGACGCGGAGCACCGGCGGCGGGATCTGCAGCATCTCAACGAGATGGACGGGCCGGTGTTCAAGTTGCGGCGGGATCCGCGGGTGACCTGGCTGGGGCGCTTCTTGCGCCGGTTCAGTCTGGACGAGCTTCCTCAGCTCTGGAATGTGTTGCGCGGGGACATGAGTCTGGTCGGGCCGCGGCCGCCGATTCCGGAGGAGGTCGCGCAGTATCAGCGCTGGCAGCGGCGGCGGTTGTCGATGAAGCCGGGGCTGACTTGTTTGTGGCAGATCAGTGGGCGGAACGAGGTCGATTTCGAGAGCTGGATGCGGCTCGATCTCGAGTACATCGACTCGTGGTCGCCGATGTTGGATCTGAAGATTCTGCTCAAGACGATTCCGGCGGTGCTTTCGGGGCGGGGGGCTTCCTAGCACGGTCGTGGAGCTGCGGTCACCGGTCCGGGCCGTGGGCCTCCCTCCGAGGGCACGGGGCGCGCTCTGAGCACCCGACGCGGTGTCGTTCGTCCCGCGGTCGAGTCTAGGAGTAACGGTGAGTTTTGGGGGAGCGGGTCGGTCGTGGGAGGCTGGGGAGGACCGAGAAGAGGCCGGTTACGCTTTGGAGCCGATAGAGCCCGACTCTGAGCCTGGTCGTGGGCCGGCGCGTCGAGATCTGGTGGCGCGGGCGGAGTCGCCCGGAGACCCCGTTGGGAAGAGTTCGCAAGTCAGAGCGCGCCCACCTCGGTCCTGTTTGAAAGGAGGAGGTGAGGGTTGAAGAAGCGGAGGCGTCGCGGCAGAAGGCATCTCGAGCGGGTCAATCCTCGGGCCGCCGGGATCGACATCGGCAGTCGCAGCCATTGGGTGGCGGTCGATGAATCGCTCGACGAGCGACCGGTGCGGGAGTTCGAGACCTACACGGCAGGTCTGGAGGCGATGGCCGAGTGGTTGCTCGGGTGCGGTGTTCAGACCGTAGCGATGGAGTCGACGGGCGTGTACTGGGTGGCGGCGTACGAGGTGCTGCGGGATCGGGGACTGGAGGTGTATCTGGTGGATGCCGGCGCCACCAAGCAGGTGGCGGGGCGCAAGAGCGACATCACCGACTGTCAGTGGATCCAGCAGTTGCACTCCTACGGTCTGCTCAGGCCTGCCTTCCTGCCCGAGGCGGAGATCGCGACGCTGCGCTCGTACATGCGTCAACGAGATCGTTGGGTCGCCGACGCGGGACGGGCGATCCAGCACATGCAGCAGGCGTTGGAGCTGATGAACGTCAAGCTGACGGAGGTGGTCGCAGACATCACCGGCGCGACCGGCATGGCGATCATCGAATCCATCCTGGCGGGCGAGCGGGACCCGGGGCAGCTCAGCGCCCATCGCGATCCGCGGTGCGGCCACAGCCGCGAGGAGATCGCCCGCGCCCTGCACGGACACTGGCGCGAGGAGCATCTGTTTGCCCTGGCCCAAGCCCGCGACCACTACCGCTACCTGGGCGAGCGGATTCAGGCCTGCGACCAGCGGATCGATGCAGTGTTGACGAAGCATGGTTCAGCCCGTGGAACGGGCGGCGACGCCGCCCCTCCGACCTCGTCGCCCCGAAAGAAGCGCGATCGAGCGCCGCATCCATTCGGCTTCGACGCGCATGCGCACTGCCTCCGCCTGGCCGGCGTTGACCTGACGGCCGTTGATGGGGTGGCGGTGAATACCGCGCTGACCGTGCTCGCCGAGGTCGGCACCGACATGTCGCCCTGGCGGAGCGAAAAGGCCTTCGGGTCCTGGCTGGGACTCGCACCCAACCCCAGGCGCTCGGGGCAGCGCCTGCTGCGCTCGTCCACCCGGCCCAACGCCCATCGCGCGGCCAATGCCTTGCGCCTGGCGGCGCGCGGACTCTCCAACTCCAAATCCGCGCTCGGTGCCTTCTACCGTCGGCTCCGAGCTCGAATCGGAGCCCCCAAGGCCATCACCGCCACCGCCTACAAGCTCGCCCGCATCCTCTACCGAATGCTCAAGACCCGACGCCCGTACCGCGATCTCGGCGAAGCAGCCTACGACCAGCGCTTCCGAGATCGACGCCTCCGCTCCGTAAAGCGCATGGCCAGGGATCTCGGCTTCCAGCTCATCCCGGACCCGAACCCTGCCCATGCGTAGCGTGTTACTGGGAAGTGGGCGGGGGGCGGTCGGCGCGCCCCTCGTCAGCCCCGGCGCGGGTCCGCCTCGCCTTCTGAATCGATGCGTAGAGCGCCGGGGCTGGCGTCCCTCGGAGGGAGGCCCACGGCCCGGACCTACTTGCCGATCCACCGAAGGTGTACCCGAAGCGGTCGAGGGAGGGGAGGCCCACGGCCCGGACCTCCTTGCCGGTTCCGAGCGAGTGACACCGCGGCGGTCGGGGGAGGGAGGCCCGTGGCTCGAATCTCCTTGCCGGTTCTGGCGAGAACGTTGGGTCAGGTGAGGGGGCGGCGGCGGGGGAGGGTGCGGTCTAGGAGGTGGAGGGTGGTCTGGATCGCTTGCCGGAGGGGGGTGGGGTCGGCTTGGGCTTTGCCGGCTAGGGGGTAGGCGGTGCCGTGGTCTACGGAGGTGCGGAGGTAGGGGAGGCCGAGGGTCCAGTTGGTGGCCTGGCCGAAGTGGGCGGTTTTGACGGCGATCAGGCCCTGGTCGTGGTAGAGGGCCAGGACCCAGTCGAAGGCGCCCTGGCGGGTGCGGGCGAAGAGGGAGTCGGCGCTCAGGGGGCCGTGGGCGTCGATGCCGCGGGCGCGGGCGGCGGTGACGGCGGGGGTGACTTCGCGGAGGTCGGCGGTGCCGAGGAGGCCGCTTTCGCCGGCGTGGGGGTCTAGGCCGGCGACGGCGATGCGGCCGCCGGCGTGGCGGTGGAGGCAGGTTAGGGCGTCGCCGATCGCGGCGGCGGTGACGGCGGCGATCGCTTCGGTCAGGGGGAGGTGGGTGGTCAGGAGCGCGACCTGGAGGTCGGGGGCGAGGAAGGCCATCAGGTAGTCGCGGCCGTAGCGCTCGAGGCCGGCGGTGTGGGCGAGGTGGTCGGTGTGGCCACGGAAGCCGGGGTCGACCCAGCGGGCGATCTCGGCCTTGCCGACCGGGGCGGTGACCAGGGCGTCGGCGATCCCGGAGCCGGCGAAGGCGGCGCCGGTGTCGAGGGCGGCGAGGGCGCCGGCGGCGTCGGCCGGGCCGGGGTGGCCGGGGCGGACCTCGCGGGGCTCGGTGACGGGGTCGTGGGCAGGGATCGCGCCGGTGGCGGCCGCCGACTCGACGGACGCCCGGGAGGGGGAGTCGAGCCAGGCGAGGCGGTCCCAGGGGAAGCCGGGGTGGAGCGGGCGGAGCGGCTCGAAGGCGGCGCGCTCGGCGATCAGGAGCGGGGTCCAGCAGGCGGTCGCCGGCGCGACGGCGCCGAGCAGGATCTCCGGGCCGATCCCCGCCGGGTCGCCCTGGGTCAGGGCGAGGATCGGCATCCGGTTCTCAATCGCGGTCGTCGTCGGAGGACGTGTCGCCGTTGTCGCCGTTCCCGGAGTCGGTGCGGCGGGGCTTGCGGCCGCGGCGCAGCTCCTCCTCCTTGAACATGTAGCGGATGTTGTGCTTCAGCAGCAGCAGGTTGGGCTCGCCGTGGCGGTTGAGCTTGATCGAGCCCTTGTCGTACCACTCGATCCAGCCGCGCAGCTCCTCGTCGTTCTGGAGCACGACGACCATCGGCGTTTTCGCCGACATCTGCTTGAGGTAGTAGAACTCCTCGGCGTTGGTCTGCTCGGGCGGCGTCTGCTTGCGGCGCACGGTGCGGCCCGAGAGGTCGCGCTTGAGCTCCTGCATGTCGGGGCGGATCAGCTTGCGATTGGCCATGGAGTGGTGTCCGTGGTTCAGGCCGGGGCGGAGGCCGGGCTCCCGGCGGACTTCTTCTTGTACCCGTGGTCTTCGTAGGCGAGACAGCACAGCAGCCGGCCGCACTGGCCGGAGATCTTCGACGGATTGAGGCTCAGGTTCTGGCGCTTGGCCATCTGGATCGAGATCGGCCGGAACTCCTTGAGCCAGGTCGAGCAGCAGAGCGTCCGCCCGCAGACGCCGATGCCGCCCAGGAGGCCGGCCTCGTCGCGCGCGCCGACCTGCACCATCTTCACCCGCGCCGTGAAGCGCTTGGCCAGCCGGCGGACGAGCTGGCGGAAGTCGACCCGCCCCTCGGCGGTGAAGTAGAAGGTCGCGCGCTTGCCGCCGAGCGAGAAGTCGACCCGGGAGACCTTCATCTCGAGGCCCAGCTCGCGCGCCTGCGCCTGGCAGTAGAGCTTGGCCTGCGCCTCGCTGGCGCGCTGGCGGTCGAAGGCGGCGCTGTCGTCGTCGGTGGCGTGGCGCAGGATCGCGCGCGCGCTCGACTTCTGGCACGGCTTGAACACCGGCATCGGCGACTTCTCGACCACGCCGTAGGCGGGGCCGTTCTCGAGCTCGACGACCACCGAGTCCCCCTTGCCGAACAGCCGGCCGCCGGTGCCGCAGAGGGTCAGGTTGGTCTCCTCGCCGAAACGCACGCCGACGAAGGTGTCCTCCACCGCCGTCGACATGCCCTTGAATGCACAGCCTCCGCAACCGCTCATGGTCGGGTTCCTACTCTCGCTCCGGGGCTCGCCCCGGGAGGTCCCGTGTGCTCGCTCGCCGGGTCGTCTGCATGTGCCGTACCAGCATCCGGTCGCCGTCTGCCGGCGAGCGTGCTGCATCCGGTAATACAGATGTTGCCTAAAGACAGAATATCTTTCAGTATGCCAGGCGCTCCCCACCCTGTCAATCGGTCCCCTCCCGTTCGAGCACCCGCCGGCCGATGTCCCGCCGCATCACCTTCGCCGGCCAGCGGATCTCGCCGGCGGCGGCATAGGCGCGGCGCAGGGCGTCGACCAGGCGCGGGCCGAGGGCGCAGACGTCGAGGACGCGCCCGCCGGCGGTGACCACGCGACCGTCGCCCTCGCTGGTGCCGGCGTGGAAGACCTCGACCCCCTCGTGCCGCGCGGCTTCCTCGAGCCCGTCGATGGGCTCGCCCTGGACCGGCTTGCCCGGGTAACCCTGGCTGGCGAGGACGACACAGGCCGAGGCTTCTCTCCGGAAGGCGAGCCGGCGGGTGGGAAATTCCCCGGCCGCCCCGGCGGCGAGCACCGGCACCAGGTCGTCCTCGAGGCGCAGGAGCAGCGCCTGCGCCTCCGGGTCGCCGAGCCGGGCGTTGAACTCGAGCACGCGCGGCCCGCCGGCGGTGAACATCAGGCCGGCGTAGAGGAAGCCGACGTAGGGCCGGCCCTCCTCGGCCATGCCGGCGACCGCCGGGCGGAGCACCTCGTCGATCACCGCCGCGCCCTGCTCGGGGGTGAGCACGCCGCTCGGACTGTGGCAGCCCATGCCGCCGGTGTTGGGGCCGGTGTCGCCGTCGCCGATCCGCTTGTAATCCTTGCTCGGCGCCATCGGCAGGACGTGCTCGCCGTCGGAGAGCGCGATGAAGGAGACCTCCTCCCCTTCGAGGTGCTCCTCGATCAGGACGCGGTCGCCGCCGGCGCCGAAGCGCCGCTCCTCGAACATCACCGCGAGCGCCTGGTCCAGCTCGTCGCGGTCGTGCGCGATCAGCACCCCCTTGCCCGAGGCCAGCCCGTCGGCCTTGACCACCACCGGGAAGCCGAAGCGCTTCTGCGCCGCGCGCGCCTCGTCGGCGCCGTGGACGACCTCGAAGCGCGCGGTGGGGATGCCGTGCCGCTCCATGAACTGCTTGGCGAAGACCTTGCTCCCCTCGAGCTCGGCGGCGCGCGCCGAAGGGCCGAAGATCACGAGCCCCCGGCGCCGGAACTCATCGGCGATGCCCAGGGTGAGCGGCAGCTCGGGTCCAACCACGGTCAGGTCGATGCGCAGCTCGGCGGCGAAGTCGGCCAGCTCCTGGACCTCGTCGGGCGCGATCGGCACCCGGTCGGCGACCGCGGCGATCCCGGGGTTGCCCGGGGCGCAGTAGAGCTCGGCGACCTCGGGGCTCTGGCGCAGCTTCCAGCACAGGGCGTGCTCGCGCCCGCCGCCTCCGACGACCAGCACCTTCATGGTTCCGCCTCCTGCCCCCCGCGCTCCGCGATCCGCCGCTCGCGCTCGGCGGCGGCCAGCGAGGTGACCGCCACGACGTCGACGATATCCCGCGCCGTGCAGCCCCGCGACAGGTCGTTGACCGGCCGCGCCAGCCCCTGGAGGAGCGGCCCGACCGCGCGCGCCCCGGCCAGCCGCTCGGTCAGCTTGTAGGCGATGTTGCCCGAGTCGAGGTCGGGGAAGACCAGCACGTTGGCGCGCCCGGCCACCGCGCTCCCCGGAGCCTTGCGCGCCGCCACCTCGGGGACCAGGGCGGCGTCGCCCTGGAGCTCGCCGTCGACCGCGAAGCCGACCCGCCGGCGACCGAGCTCGGCGAGCGCCCGGCGCACCTTCTCGACCCGCGGGTGCGCCGCGCTCCCCTTGGTCGAAAACGACAGGAGCGCCACCCGCGGCTCCTCGCCGAGGAGCGAACGGCAGCTCTCGGCCGCTGCTTCGGCGACGTCGGCCAACTCCTCGGGGCCCGGATCGGGGAGCACCGCGCAGTCGCTGTAGATCAGGCCGCGGCCGTCAGGGAGCACCATCAGGAAACACGACGACACCGAGGTCAGCCCCGGCCGCGGGCCGATCGCGCGCAGCGCCGCGCGCAGGGTCTCGGCGGTCGTGGCCACCGCGCCCATCACCGCGCCGTCGGCGCGCCCGGCGGCGACCAGGAGCGCGGCGTAGTAGTGCGGCTCGCGCGCCATCGCCTCGATCCGCTCGCGCGGGACGCGGCGGCCAGCGAGGCGCGCCGCCAGCAGCTCGACGAGAGCCGGCAGCTCCGGGTCGTCCGCCGGCCAGGCCACCGGCGCGGTGAGATCGACCCCGGCTGCGGCGGCCGCCGCGGCGACCCGCTCCGGCCGGCCGATCAAGAGCGGCCGGCCGACCCCCTCGACCTCCGCCAGCCGCGCCGCCGCGGCGACCCGCGGGTCCTCGCCCTCGGCGAGCACGATCACCGCCGGCGCCTGCCGGGCGCGATCCGCGAGGGCTGCGAGGAGGTTGGGCACGATCGGGCCGGAAGAAGTGCGCCGCCGACTGTACCATCCGTGAATCGCCGCCGGCACCGTGAGCGTCATCCAGTAGCAGCGGAAACCGCAGCGCGCGGCGAAGCCTCCGACACGATCGGCGGCAGCGGCGGAGCCCGGAGGGCGACCGGCGGCGCCGCCGCCGACTCGGGGGAGGGGCCCCCGCGCAGGTCTTGAGACAAGACCGTACTCGCGCGGGGAGGGAGGTTGGAACAACCCCCCTCTACTAAGACTAAGACGAGCGCAGCACCATCTCGCCGGTCGGCTGCGGTACGCCCCCCGCGGGCTCGACGGTCACCGCCCAGGCTTGGATCGCCTCGGGCGCCGGCACCCCGGCGACCGCGATCTCGCCCCGCCCCTCCTCGTCGACCGCGAAGACGCCCGCGGACACCGGCCCCTCCGCGGCGGTGATGTACCAGAGCTGATAGGTCCGGCCGGTCGGCGGCGTCGGCAGGCCGCGGGCGGTGAAGAGCGCGGTGCCGCGCGCGGGATCGACCAGCGTCGTGCCGGCGGCCCCGGGCGCGGAGCCGAGGCCGGCGAGCGCGATCCGGCGGGTGGCCGGCGAGCCGACCAGCTCGAGCGTCGCCGACAGCTCGGCGACCCGGCCGCGGGTGAGTGCCAGCTCGCCGCGCAGAGCCTCTTGACCGGCGGCCAGCCGCTCCGCCGCGGCCTCGGCGAGCTCGAGCTCGCCGGAGAGCCGCGCCTGGCGCGCCAGCGACCACGAGGCGAGGACGAGGGCCGCGATCGCAGCGGCGGCGGGGAGCCAGCGCAGGGGAGAGCGGCCGCGGGCACGGGCGGCGCCGCGGAGCGGCGAAGCGGGGCGGGGCGGCGTGTCCCGGCCGGCAGGTGTGCCCGGGCCGGCAGGCTTGGCGGTGCCGCCGGAGTCGGCGGGGCGGTCGGAGCGGCGCGGCCCGGCGGCCGTGCCCTCACGGCGGACGGCGGGTCCGGCCTGGGCGCTCGAGGCCGGCAGCGGGATCGCCGCCGCGAGCACCCGCCGGCGCAGCTCCGCCGACGGGACCACCGGCGGCGCCGCGTCCGCGATCTCCTCGGTGGTGCGCCGCCAGCGGGCCAGCTCGCGGGCGCACTCCGGGCAGCCTCCGAGGTGGGCCTCGACGGCCGCCGCTTCGTCCGGCTCGAGGGCTCCCAGCGCGTGGGCGGGGAGGAGGTCCGCGGGGTGGGTGCGGTCGTTCATCCCGGGTCGAGGCTCCCCTGGCGGAGATCGGGTTCGAGGAACGCGCGGAGCTTCTTCATGCCCAGGAGCACGCGCGACTTGACCGTGCCGAGCGGGGCGTCGAGGCGGTCGGCGATCTGAGTGTGGCTCAGCCCCTCGAAGTAGGCCAGCTCGATGCAGCGACGCTGGTCCTCGGGCAGCCGCGCCAGCGCCGAGCCGACGGTGCGGCGGCGCTCGGCCTCCTCGAGGCGGGCCGGGGCCGCCGGCGGCTCGGCGCCCGCGGCGAGCGCCGGTTCGCCGGCGACCACCCGCTCCTCGCGCCGCTGGCGCGCGCCGGCGGAGCGGAGGCGGTCGATCGCGCGCGAGCGCGCCAGCACCAGGAGCCAGCCGCGCGGGCTGGCGCCGTCGGCGCGGTAGCCGCCGGCCCCCTGCCAGACCTGGAGGAACGCCTCCTGGAGCACCTCCTCCGCCTCCCCGCGATCGCGCAGCATGCGCACCAGGACGCCCAGGACGGCCGGCGCATGGCGGTCGAAGAAGACCGCGAACGCCTCCCGGTCGCCGCCGGCGATGCGCGACACCAGGTAACGGTCGAGCGCGCCGTCGTCGCTCACGGCGCGAGTCTACCGGCGGCGGCGCGTCGCCGGGGTCGGCGTCGCCGGGTCGGGGGGTGGTGAGGTCGCACGGTTGGCCTGCTCGGGGAGGGGCGGCCGGCCGCGGCCGCCGGGCGATCCGTCGCCCGCCGGGGGGAGTACGGAGGCGGTCCGGTCGCCGGATGACCGCGGCTGGGATCGAGGGTGGAACGGGTTCGCCGGCCTGGTCGCGGCGGAGCGCGCAGCGCGACCGGCGGCGCAGCCGCCGACTCGGGGGTGGGGGCCCCGCGGGATTTACTCCCGCGGGGCGGGGGGCTTGAAAAGCCCCCCGAGAAACTCAGCCCTCGCCGCCCATCTCCTCGTGCTCCTCGGAGTCCATGTCGTGATCCATGCCGTTCGCCGCGCCGGCGTCGCCGTCCTGGCTCGCGACGACGCCGCAGGCCAGGCGGGCGCCGGCGTTGCCGGTCGGCTGGGTGGTGCCGTCGTCCTCGCCGGCGTGGAGGATCACCGACTTGCCCACGACCGAGCTCGGTCCGGCCGCGACGGTGACCAGGCCGGTGGTCAGCTCCAGGCGGCCGTTGCCCGCGTCGCCGAGGTCGATGTTGCCGAAGTCGCCGGCGTGGCGGGGCTCGGTGCCGGGGGCGGCGTGCTCGGCGCCGGCCGGGTTGAAGTGGCCGCCGGCGGTGGTGAAGTCGGGCGGCGTGCAGTCGCCGGTCTCGTGGACGTGGATGCCGTGCATCCCGGTGGCGCCGGCGTAGGCGACCTCGTACACCGCGGTGGTCTGGTCGCCGTCCTGGGTGAAGGTGGCGGTGCCGGCCGGGTTGCCCTGGGCGTCGGTCAGCGTGGCGACGGCGACCATCGGCGCCGGCGCGGGCTCCTCCACCGGCGCCGCGGTCTCCTCGACCATCGGCTCCTCCTCGACCGGTTCCTCGGCGGGGGCGCAGGCGAAGGAGCCGAGCGCGGCGAAAGCGAGCAGCAGTGCGGGGGCGCGGAGCGGGCGCAGGTTATCCATGGGTACTCGTCCTTTCTGGATCTCTCGATGAATGAGCGACGGTCGGGGCGCTCAGCATACCGGCCCTCCCGGAGCCGGGCAAACGAGCGCCCGCTGAGGCTCCTGCAAGACGCCGGCCGGGGCCGGGCGCGTGGTCAGGGCGGGTTCTGGATCTCGAGGCGGAGATCGGCGAGGCTGCGGGAGATGTGGATCTCGACCGGCGTCGCGGCGGCGTCTTCGGCCAGCCAGAGCTCGAGGGTGCCCTTCCAGCGGCGCTTGCCCGGGACGTCGTAGCCGGTCACCGTGTAGTGGCGGGTGGCGACCTCGCGGCCGCCGACGATGCGCGCCTCGGGGCCGCGGGGCACGACCATCACCGAGTAGACCTTGCCGTCGGACCAGATCTCCATCGGCTGCGGCCGCTCGGGCGGGTCCCGGCGGATCGACCAGATGCCCGACACGACGTCGCGCACTCCTTCCGCGGCGTCGATCTCGGCCTCTTTGGACTTCTCTTCGCCGCGCCAGCGGTAGGAGCTCCAGGCGCGCACGGCGAGGCCGGTCGCGGGGTCCATCTCCGAGCCGTAGCGCCAGTACTCGCCTTGCCGGCTCTCCTCGGAGGTGATCAAGAGCTCGCTGGTCATCCGGCCGTCGGCGGCGGGGGCGATGCTCAGGACTCCGTCGCCGTGGCTGGGCAGGAACAGTCCGGCGACCCGGCCGAGCAGGCTGCCCAGGTGCCAGCGGTAGCGGTATTCCTCGCTCACCGGCTCGGAGGCGCGGGCTTGGCCGGCCGCGAGGAGGGCGGCGAGGGCGAGGGCGGCGAGGAGGTACGGGGCGGGTCGGCGCATGAGGGTCTCTTCATGGGGTTTACGGGCGGAGTGGCGATCGGGGCCTATAACCGGGGGGATGCGAGGGTTATGCCGTTGGCTTGTTGCCGGTAGGGAGGTCCGGTCCGGGCCGTGGGCGCTCCTCCCCGGCACCGGCGCTCGCTCTCGATCCATCGGGGGGCATTGCTCGCGCCTGCCTTCGCTTCGCGCCCGGGTCGGTGGCGCCTTCTGGGAGGTTCTTGCGCCGCGCTCGCTTCCCAGTAACACGCTACGCATGGGCAGGGTTCGGGTCCGGGATGAGCTGGAAGCCGAGATCCCTGGCCATGCGCTTTACGGAGCGGAGGCGTCGATCTCGGAAGCGCTGGTCGTAGGCTGCTTCGCCGAGATCGCGGTACGGGCGTCGGGTCTTGAGCATTCGGTAGAGGATGCGGGCGAGCTTGTAGGCGGTGGCGGTGATGGCCTTGGGGGCTCCGATTCGAGCTCGGAGCCGACGGTAGAAGGCACCGAGCGCGGATTTGGAGTTGGAGAGTCCGCGCGCCGCCAGGCGCAAGGCATTGGCCGCGCGATGGGCGTTGGGCCGGGTGGACGAGCGCAGCAGGCGCTGCCCCGAGCGCCTGGGGTTGGGTGCGAGTCCCAGCCAGGACCCGAAGGCCTTTTCGCTCCGCCAGGGCGACATGTCGGTGCCGACCTCGGCGAGCACGGTCAGCGCGGTATTCACCGCCACCCCATCAACGGCCGTCAGGTCAACGCCGGCCAGGCGGAGGCAGTGCGCATGCGCGTCGAAGCCGAATGGATGCGGCGCTCGATCGCGCTTCTTTCGGGGCGACGAGGTCGGAGGGGCGGCGTCGCCGCCCGTTCCACGGGCTGAACCATGCTTCGTCAACACTGCATCGATCCGCTGGTCGCAGGCCTGAATCCGCTCGCCCAGGTAGCAGTAGTGGTCGCGGGCTTGGGCCAGGGCAAACAGATGCTCCTCGCGCCAGTGTCCGTGCAGGGCGCGGGCGATCTCCTCGCGGCTGTGGCCGCACCGCGGATCGCGATGGGCGCTGAGCTGCTCCGGGTCCCGCTCGCCCGCCAGGATGGATTCGATGATCGCCATGCCGGTCGCGCCGGTGATGTCTGCGACCACCTCCGTCAGCTTGACGTTCATCAGCTCCAACGCCTGCTGCATGTGCTGGATCGCCCGTCCCGCGTCGGCGACCCAACGATCTCGTTGACGCATGTACGAGCGCAACGTCGCGATCTCCGCCTCGGGCAGGAAGGCAGGCCTGAGCAGGCCGTAGGAGTGCAACTGCTGGATCCACTGACAGTCGGTGATGTCGCTCTTGCGCCCCGCCACCTGCTTGGTGGCGCCGGCATCCACCAGATACACCTCCAGTCCCCGATCCCGCAGCACCTCGTACGCCGCCACCCAGTACACGCCCGTCGACTCCATCGCTACGGTCTGAACACCGCACCCGAGCAACCAGTCGGCCATCGCCTCCAGACCTGCTGTGTAGGTCTCGAACTCCCGCACCGGTCGCTCGTCGAGCGATTCATCGACCGCCACCCAATGGCTGCGACTGCCAATGTCGATCCCGGCGGCCCGAGGATTGACCCGCTCGAGATGCCTTCTGCCGCGACGCCTCCGCTTCTTCAACCCTCACCTCCTCCTTTTGACCAGGACCGAGGTGGGCGCGCTCTGACTGCGAACTCTTCCCAACGGGGTCTCCGGGCGACTCCGCCCGCGCCACCAGATCTCGACGCGCCGGCCCACGACCAGGCTCAGAGTCGGGCTCTATCGGCTCCAAAGCGTAGCCGGTCTCTTCTCGGTCCTCCCCAGCCTCCCACGACCGACCCGCTCCCCCAAAACTCACCGTTACTCCTAGACTCGACCGCGGGACGAACGACACCGCGTCGGGTGCTCAGAGCTGCCGGGGAGGAGCGCCCACGGCCCGGACCTCCTGGCGATCGCGCCGAGGGGGGTGCCGCCTAGACCAGGCTCGGCGGTTCATCGAAGGGTCAAAACATTCCCAATTGCAGCTTCGCCGCTTCGGACATCATGCCCGGGTTCCACTCGGGGTCCCAGACCACCTCGACGTCGGCGTCGGCGACGCCGTCGACTTCGCGGACTTTCTGCTGGACCTCGCCGGGGAGGGAGCCGGCGACCGGGCAGGCGGGGGAGGTCAGGGTCATCTTGATCGCGACCTTGCCGCCGTCCTGGACGTCGACGTCGTAGATCAGGCCCAGCTCGTAGATGTTGACCGGGATCTCCGGGTCGTAGATGGTCTGGAGCGCCTCGACGATGGCCACTTCCAGCTCCTCGGGGGTGGCGATCGGGCCGGGTGCGGCGACGGCGGTCGGGGCGGTCGTGGTGGGGTCGTGCTCGCTCATCGCAGGGTCTCCGTGGGCAGGGTCTTTGTGGGCACGGTCTCCTCGGGCTCGGTCTCGGTGCTGACGGTGAGGCCGCGGGCGGCGAGGGCGGCGCGCAGGGTGTGCCAGGGGAGGGTGGCGCACTTGATCCGCATCGGGTACTCGCGCACGCCGCCGAAGGCGGCGAGTTTGCCCAGCTCCTCGAGGGCTGCCGGCCGGTCGCTGGTCTCGATGTCGCTGGTCAGCAGGTCGTGGAAGCGGTGGTAGATCTGGTCCACCTCGGCGAGCGGCCGGCCCTTGACGGCTTCGGTCATCAGCGATGCCGAGGCGGTCGAGATCGCGCAGCCGGCGCCGTCGAAGCCGATCTCCTCGACCCGGCCGCCGCCCAGCCGGAGGTCGAGGTCGATGCGGTCGCCGCACAGCGGGTTGTCGCCCGAGGCGGTGCGGTCGGGGGCGGCCAGGCGGCCGAAGTTCCGCGGCCGGCGGCTGTGGTCCAGGATCACTTCCTGGTAGAGCTCGTCGACGCTCACTGCTGTACCTTTCGGTTCTGGAGGGGCGCTGTGGATCGCTTCTGGCGAGCCGCAGCGCCCCGTCTCCCGTGCCTCTGCGAGGAGGGCCAGTCTCGCTTGCTGCCCGACAGCCCGGATGAGACCCGTCCCCTCGCAGAGACCGGGAGGCCCAGACCGGCCACAGGGTGTCGCGCCACGGGGCAGAAGGCGTTCAAGACGCAGCCCCCGGAGCGCCGACCAGTGAGCGACCGGCAAGGCCTCCCGGCACCCGAGACCCTATCCGATGGAGGAGAGGACGGATGAAGTACTTCGCAGGGCTGGACTGGGGAAGCCTCGAGCACGCTGCCTGCGTGGTCGACGAGCAAGGCGCGGTCGTCGCCCAGTTCGAAGTCCAGCACACCGCCGAGGGGCTCGGAAAGCTCCTGCGGAAGCTGGCCCACATCGCAGCCCCTCACCAGCTCGCCGTGGCCATCGAACGACCCAGCGGTCTGGTCGTCGACACCCTCGTCGGCGCCGGGCACCCGATCGTGCCGATCCATCCCAACCAGCTCAAGGCCTGCCGGCCGCGCTACCGGGCCGCCGGCGGCAAGAGCGATCCCGGCGACGCCTACATCCTCGCCGACGTCCTGCGCACCGACGGCCATCGCTTCCACACGCTGCGGCCGCTGTCGGACGAGATCCGAGCCCTGCGGGCGCTGGTGCGCGGCCGCGACGACCTCGTCGCCGAGCGCGTCGCCCTCGCCAACCAGCTCCGAGCGCTGCTCGACAGCTTCTGGCCTGGGGCCGCGCTGCTCTTCGCCGACATCGACTCGCCGATCGCGCTGGCCTTCCTGGAGCGCTACCCGACGCCCCAACGAGCTCAACGCCTCGGACCCAAGCGTCTGGCGGCCTTCCTCGCCCGCAACAGCTACTCCGGCCGGCGCGACCCGGCCGAGCTGCTCGAGCGCCTCCGCTCGGCCCCCACCGGCCTGGCCGGACCTCTCGAGCAGGAGGCCAAGGGCGAGGCCGTGCTCGACCTCGTCAGCGTGCTCTCCACCCTCGTCACCCAGCTCCGCCGGCTGACCTCCGCCATCGAGCACGCCGTCGACCAGCTCCCCGACGGACGGCTCGTCATGTCCTTCCCACGCGCCGGCAAGGTCTGCGCCGCCCAGATCGTCGCCGAGCTCGGCGACGTCCGCGATCGCTTCCCCACCGACGACAGCTCGCCGCGGAGGCCGGCGTCGCTCCCGTCACTCACGCCTCCGGCAAGTCCCGCGCGGTGACCTTCCGATGGGCCTGCAACAAGCGCCTGCGCTGCGCCATCACCTCCTTGGCCGACAACTCCCGCCACGCTCACCCCTGGGCTCACCAGGTCTACTCCAAGGCTCGCGATCGAGGCTGCGACCACCCCCACGCCATCCGCATCCTCGCCCGCGCCTGGCTGCGCGTGCTCTGGCGGTGCTGGCGCGACCAGGCTCCCTACGACCCTGCTCGACACGGCGCCGCCAGCCGGCTCCAGGCCGCTTGAACGCCTAGGGGTTGACACAGGGTGTCTCATCCGATCCGCCGGGGGCTCACGCGAAGATCCGGCGCACTCGGGCGAGCCCGGCGGCCAGGAGGTCGACATCGGCGCGGGTGTTGTAGAGGGCGAACGAGGCGCGGGTGGTCGCCGGCACGCCGAGCCGCTCCATCAGCGGCTGGGCGCAATGATGGCCGGCGCGCACCGCGACGCCGGCGTCGGCGAGGACGTGAGCGACGTCGTGCGGGTGGACGCCGTCGACGACGAAGGAGATCGCGCTCGACCGCCGGCTCGGCGCGCCGAGCGCGGTGACGCCGGGGATCGCCGCCAGCCGCTCGAGGGCGTGCTCGAGGAGGTCGTGCTCGTGGGCCGCCCGCGCCTCGGGGTCGCACCCGCGGAGATAGTCGAGCGCCGCCGCCAGGCCGACCGCGCCGGCGATGTTCGGGGTGCCGGCCTCGAAGCGCGCCGGCGGGTCGGCGAAGGTGGTGCCGGCGAAGCTCACCCGCCGGATCATGTCGCCGCCGCCCTGCCAGGGCGGCATCTCGGAGAGCAGCTCGTGGCGTCCCCAGAGGACGCCGATGCCGGTCGGGCCGAAGGCCTTGTGGCCGGAGAAGCAGTAGAAGTCGCAGCCCAGCCCGCCGACGTCGAGCGGCAGGTGGGGCGCCGCCTGGGCGCCGTCGACCAGAACCGCGGCACCGCGGGCGCGCGCCAGCCGTGCCACCTCGGCGACCGGGACCACCGTGCCGAGGACGTTCGAGACGTGGGTTACCGCGACCAGCCGGGTGCGCTCGGAGAGCAGCCGCTCGAGCGCCTCGAGGTCGACCTCGCCGCGGCCGTCGATCGGCGCCGGGACGACGCGCGCGCCGGCCTCGGCGCAGACGATCTGCCAGGGCACGATGTTGGAGTGATGTTCCAGCTCGGTGACCAGCACCTCGTCGCCGGCGGAGAGGCGCGGGCGCAGCCAGCTCCGGGCCACGAGGTTGATCGCCTCGGTGGTGCCGCGGGTGAACACCACCTCCTCGCGCCGGCCGGCGCCGAGGAAGCGGCGGACGGTGTCGCGCGCCCCCTCGAAGGCGGCGTCGGCACGCACCGCCAGCGGGTAGAGGCCGCGGTGGACGTTGGCGTAGGAGCCGGAGTAGAGGCCGGCCACCGCCTCGATCACCGCGCGCGGCTTCTGAGCGCTCGAGGCGCTGTCGAGGTAGGCGAAGGGCTTGCCGGTCTCCGCGGCATGGCGGGCGAAGATCGGGAAGTCGGCGCGGGCGCGCTCGGCACTGAATGCGGCGGGCGCGGCGGCCACCCCGGCCGCGGCGGCGACCCGTGCCGGGGACGCGGTCATACCGCCTGCCTCACCACCTCGCCGCGCGGCAGCCGGGCGAACAGCAGCTCCTCGAGGTCGTGGCGCACCGGGTCGACCTTGATCCGGCCGACGATGTCGCTGGCGAAGGCGTAGGTCAGGAGGCTCTTGGCCGCGCGCTCGCCGATGCCGCGCGAACGGAGATAGAAGACCGCCTCCTCGTCGAGCTGGCCGACCGTCGAGCCGTGGGTGCAGCGGACGTCGTCGGCGAAGATCTCGAGCTGCGGGTTGGAGTTGGCCATCGCCCCCGGCGACAGCAGGAGGTTGCGGTTCGACTGCTTGGCGTCGGTCTTCTGCGCTCCCGGGTGAACGTAAATCAGGCCGTTGAAGACCGCCCGGGCGTCGCCGTCGAGCACCCCCTTGTACAGCTCGTAGGAGAAACAGTGCGGCGCGACGTGGTCGACCCGCATGTGGTTGTCGACGAGCTGCTCGCCGTCGGCGAGGTAGAGGCCGTTGAGCGTGCACTGGCCGCCCTCGCCGGCGAGCACGCCGCCGACGTCGTTCCTGGTGATCGCGCCGCCCGAGGAGACCGAGTGCGAGTTGAAGTTCGAGGCGCGCTCCTGGTGCACGGTCAGCGCCGAGAGGTGGAAGGCGCGCCGGCTCTCGCGCTGCACCTTGTAGTGGTCGACCACCGAGCCGGGGCCGGCGACCACCTCGGTGACGCCGCACGAGAGGTAGGCGCCCTCGCCCCGCCCCGCCTCGAGGTCGCTGTGGGTCTCGACCACGGTCACCTGGCTCCCCTCGCCGGCGACGACCAGGACGCGTGGATACGACGCCGGCGCCGGCCGGCCGCCGTCGCCGGAGGTGGTCAGGAAGAGCAGGTGGATCGGCTTCTCGATCACCACCCCGCGCGGCACCGCGACCAGTGCGCCGTCCGCGAAGAGCGCGGTGTTGAGGGCGACGAAGGGGTGGCTCTCGAAGCTCGCGTGGCGGCCGAGCTGCTCCGCCGCGGGGTGGCGGTCGCCGTCGAGCGCCGCGGCCAGCGAGCCGGCGTAGGCGCCGCCGGGGAGCGCCGCGGTCTCGGACAGCGCGGCGGCCGGGAAGCCGTCGACGAAGACCAGCCGCGCCGCGGCCTCGAACGCCCACGGCGCCACCGCGGCCGGGGCGACCGCACTCGGACCGGCCGCGCGCTCGAAGCGGGTCGCGGCGAGCGGCTTGAGGTCGGTGAAGCGCCACGCCTCCTGGCGGGTGGTCGGCAGCCCGAGCGCGGCGAAGCGCTCGATCGCCTGCCGGCGCAGCCGGCGCACCGCGTCGGGCTCGTCGCGGCCGGCGGCGAATTCCTCGAAGCCGGCGGCGAGCCGCGCCGCCGCCTCGGTCCGGGGGTCGGCCTTGGCACCGGCCGCGCTGGCGCGGGGATCGGTCAGGGTCGCCATCGCTTCCTCCCTCACGCCGTCACCGGCTCCGCGGCGGCCGCCTCGGCGAACGAGGCGTAGCCCTTCTCCTCCAGCTCGAGCGCCAGCTCCTTGCCGCCCGAGCGCACGATCCGGCCGTCGATCATCACGTGGACGACGTCGGGGACGATGTAGTCGAGCAGGCGCTGGTAGTGGGTGATGACCAGGAACGCCCGCTCCGGCCCGCGCATCGAGTTGACGCCGGCAGCGACGATCCGCAGCGCGTCGATGTCGAGCCCGGAGTCGGTCTCGTCGAGGATCGCGAGCGCCGGGTCGAGCACCGACATGTGGAAGATCTCGTTGCGCTTCTTCTCGCCGCCCGAGAAGCCCTCGTTGACCGGCCGGCCGAGGAGCGACTCGTCCATCTCGACCAGCTTCATCTTCTGGCGCACCAGCTTCAAGAAGTCGACGGCGTCGATCTCGGTCTCGCCGCGGTGCTTGCGGATGGCGTTCAAGGCCGCCTTCAAGAAGTAGGTGTTCGAGACCCCGGGGATCTCGACCGGGTACTGGAAGGCGAGGAAGAGCCCCTCGCGAGCACGCACCTCGGGGTCCATCTCGAGGAGGTCCTGACCGCGGTAGAGCACCCGGCCGGCGGTGACCTCGTATTCCTCGCGGCCGGCGAGCACCTGGGCCAGGGTCGACTTGCCCGAACCGTTGGGGCCCATCACCGCGTGCACCTCGGCGGCGCCGATCTCGAGGTCGATCCCCTTGAGGATCTCCTGGCCTTCGACGCCGGCGTGGAGGTCTTCGATCTTCAGCAGCATGGTCATCTCTCGCTCTCTCCCCCGGTCCTCAGCCGACGCTCCCCTCGAGGCTGACCTCGAGGAGCTTCCGGGCCTCGACCGCGAACTCCATCGGCAGCTCCTGGAAGACCTGCTTGCAGAAGCCGTTGACGATCATCGATACGGCGTCCTCGGTGTCGATGCCGCGCGAGTTGCAGTAGAAGATCTGGTCCTCGCCGATCTTCGACGTGGTCGCCTCGTGCTCCATCCGCGCGTTCGGGTTCTGGACGTCGATGTACGGGAACGTGTGGGCGCCGCAGTCCTGCCCGATCAGCATCGAGTCGCACTGCGAGAAGTTGTGGGCGCCGTCGGCGCCGCGCAGGATGCGCACCGCGCCGCGGTAGGTGTTCTGGCCGTGGCCGGCCGAGATCCCCTTCGACACGATGGTCGACTTGGTGTTCTTGCCGATGTGGATCATCTTGGTGCCGGTGTCGGCCTGCTGCCGCCCCTTGGTCACCGCCACCGAGTAGAACTCGCCGACCGAGCCGTCGCCCTGGAGGATCACGCTCGGGTACTTCCAGGTGATCGCCGAGCCGGTCTCGACCTGGGTCCAGGAGATCTTCGAGCGCCGCCCGGCGGCCTTGCCGCGCTTGGTGACGAAGTTGAAGATCCCGCCCTTGCCGGTCACCGGATCGCCCGGGTACCAGTTCTGGACCGTGGCGTACTTGATCTGGGCGTCGTCGAGCGCCACCAGCTCGACCACCGCGGCGTGAAGCTGGTTCTCGTCGCGCATCGGCGCCGTGCACCCCTCGAGGTAGCTAACATAGGCGCCTTCGTCGGCGACGATCAGCGTGCGCTCGAACTGGCCGGTGTTCATGGCGTTGATCCGGAAGTAGGTCGACAGCTCCATCGGGCAGCGCACCCCCTTGGGCACGTAGACGAAGGAGCCGTCCGAGAAGACCGCCGAGTTGAGCGCGGCGAAGAAGTTGTCGGTGTACGGGACGACGCTGCCGAGGTACTTGCGCACTAGCTCGGGGTGCTCGCGCACCGCCTCCGAGAAGCTCGAGAAGATGATCCCCATCTCCTCGAGCTTGCCCTTGAAGGTGGTCGCCACCGAGACGCTGTCGAACACCGCGTCGACCGCGACGCCGGCGAGGATCTCGCGCTCCCGGAGCGGGATGCCCAGCTTCTCGTAGGTCGCGAGCAGCTCGGGGTCGACCTCGTCGAGGCTCTTCGGGCGGTCGCCCTTCGAGCGCGGCGCCGAGTAGTAGGAGATCGACTGGTAGTCGATCGGGTCCCAGCGCAGGTTGGCCCAGCGCGGCTCGCGCATGGTCAGCCAGTGGCGGTAGGCGCGCAGGCGCCACTCGGTCAGCCATTCCGGCTCGCCCTTCTTGGCCGAGATCAGCCGGACGACGTCCTCGTCGAGCCCGGGCGGCACGGTCTCCTGCTCGATGTCGGTCACCCAGCCGTACTGGTAGTCGCGGCTGGCGTACTCTTCGAGCACGGTGGTCGCGGTCGGTGCCGTCATGTCTACCTCGTCTTCCTCTCGACGTCTTCCTCTCGACGTCGTCGTATCGGGGTCGTCGTGCCGGGCCGGGGCCCGCGCGGCCGGCGCTCGGGATCCGCTTCCCGCCGCCGCTTCAGGCCCGCGCCGGCGCCGCCGGGCGGCCGCCGCCGAGGGTCACCAGCCGTTCGCCGGCCAGCCGCGCCGGCGGCAGCGGGCGCGCCATCTCGGCGAGGCTGATCCCGGCCAGCGCCCGGCGGACCGCCCGGTTGATGACCTGCCAGTTGCCGCGCATCGGGCACACCGGCTCGTGGTTGCAGTCGCCGGGGCCGTCGTCGATGCACTCGGTGATGGCGATCGGTCCTTCGAGCGCGGTGATCACCTCCGAGATCGCGATCTCCGACGGCGGCCTCGAAAGTGCATAGCCGCCGTTGGCACCACGGTAGGAGGTGAGCACGCCGTGACGCGCGAGGTGCTTCAAGATCTTGCTGACCATCGGCACCGGGAGCTGGGTCTCGTCGGCGAGCTCGGTCGCCGTGAACATCCGCCCGGCCTCGCCCGCCATGTGCGAGGTCAGGACGATGCCGTAGTCGGTCTGTTTGGTGATCCGGATCATCGCAAGGAGCGAAACCGTACCGAAACGGTACGAATTCCGCGGGATCGTATCAACCCGGGGGCCGATGTCAAGCCCCGGCGGGGGGCGCCGCGAGCGCGGCAACCTACTTCTCCGATACTAACGAGTAGCTGTATTGCAATATTGTACAAGTTGGTATAGACTCATACGTATAGCGGCATGGGTATAGGTGTATACCCGTGCCCCCGAGGACCAGGACGGAAGGAGGGACCGTCGAATCCAACCCCCGAAAGGAGCCGAGAATGAGCCGTCCCATGAACTGCCGTCGATCGATTCCCACGTTCGCGCTGACCCTGTCGTTGATCCTCCCGACCGTTGCGGTGGCCGGACCCGCGGGGCGCGAGCCCGAGCGCGGTCGAGTGTCGGCCGTGCTCGAGTCGCTGTGGCTGCTGCTCGGGCTCGCGCCGGAGACGCCGGTCGCCGTCGCGGCGCCGGCGACCAGCGCCCCGCGTCCCGGCGGCGGTACGCCGCCCGGCGGCGAAGGCACCGGCGGCTACGACCCCAACGGAGGAGGCGACCCGCCGCCGGGATACGACCCCGACCTGGACCCGTGAGCCGGCCGGGCGGTCAGGCTCGGATTCGCCATGGAATCCGGGCAACGCGGGACTGAGGTAGGCTGACTCTGCGGAGATGAATCGGGACGCGCGGATGTAGGTGCTCAAGCACTTGCCTCCGCGCGTTACTGAGAATATTCTCCGCGGAGCGGGCACCCCGTACCATGACCGACCACCCCGAGCCTTCTCAGATCCTCTCGCTCGTGCGCACCGTGGCGCCGGACCTGCGCGACGGCGTGCTCGAGCACGTCTCGCGCTGCCCCGACTGCGCCGAGTTGCTCGAGCGCTCGATCGAGGAGGTGCGGACGGCCGAGCGCGGGCGCAAGGTGTTGAGCTTCGAGCGTCTGGCCGCGCCGCGCTCGGTCGCCGCCCCGGCGAGCCCGCGGGTGTGGTGGAGCCGCCCGCGGTCGAGCGCGTCGGAGCTCGCCGCCGCCGAGGCGCTGTTCGCCGACCTCGTGGCCCAGCCCGAGGGGCAACGGGCGCTCCTGGTCCGCAACCGCGTGCGCTTCCACGACCTGGCGCTGGTCGAGCTGGTGCTCGAGGAGGGGCGGACCTTCTGCTTCCAGGACCCGCACCGCGGCCGGCGGATGATCGAGCTCGGGATCTCGATGATCGACCTGCTCGACAGCACCTACCACGGCCGCCGGCTGCTCGACGAGCTGCGCGGCCGCGGCTACGGCTTCCGCGGCAACGCCGATCGCATCGTCGGCGACCTGACCGCCGCGGAGGAGGCCTTCCGGCGCGCCGCGGAGCTCCTGGCGGGCGGATCCTGCCGCCTGGAGCGCGCCTGTCTGCTGGGGTTCGTGGCGTCGCTGCGCAGGGTCCAGAACCGGGTGCCGGAAGCGCTCGAGTTGCTCGCCGAGGCGGCCGAGATCTTCGAGTCGGAGGGCGAGGACACCAAGGCCGGCCGGGCCTACTTGGGCATGGGCGTGGCGCTGACCGATATGGGCGAGCTGGAGCGGGCGGAGCAGGCGCTGTCCGAGGCGCTGGTGCGGATCGATGCCGGCGAGGATCCGCGCGCCCTGCTCGGCGTCCGCCACAGCCTCGCCGTCTGCCTCGCGGAGCAGGAGCGCTACCAGGAAGCGGCCGACCTGATGGCCGAGCTGGAGCCGGAGTACGATCGCTTCCCGGAGCTCCACCTGCGCACGCTGCGGCGCTGGACGGAGGGCAAGGTGCTCTCCGGGCTGGGTCGCGAGGAGGAGGCCGAGAGGGTCCTCCTCGAAGTCATCCGCGAGTGCCGCGCGGCCGGCCTGCCGCTGGCCGCCGCCGACGTCTCGCTCTCGCTCGCGATGATCTACGAGCGCCAGGGGCGGATCACCGAGCTGCGCCGCCTGGCCGAGGAGATGACCACGATCTACTTCTCGCGCGAGATCCCGCGCGAATCCGCGGTCGCGCTCGCGTTCTTCGTCCGCGCGGTCGAGCAGGAGCGGGTGACCCGGCTGGTGATCGAGCGCGTCGTCGGCTACCGCAAGCGCGCCCAGTCCGACCCCGACCTGCGTTTCTCCGACTATCCGTAGACGGTTCGCCGCTGCTCACGGCCCCGCGCCGGGCGCCGCCGGCCCGGTTCGCGGCGCCTGCTCGAGCAACACCGCCAGCCAGCGGAGGTTGGGGCTGTTCTCGAAGGCGATCTTGAACGCCATGGTCATCGGCACCGAGAGCACCATCCCCGCCGGTCCCCACACCCAGCCCCAGAACAGCAGCGAGACGAAGACCACCAGCGGCGACAGGCGCAGCCGCCGGCCCATCAGGTTGGGCTCGACGATGTTGCCCCACCAGAGGTTGACCAGGGCGTAGCCGGCCGCCACGCCGAGCGCCCGCGGCACGCCGAGCTGGATCAGCGCGAAGGCGATCGCCGGCAGCGCCGCCAGCACCGAGCCCAGGTTGGGGATGAAGTTGAGCAGGAAGGCGAGGAAGCCCCAGAACACCGGGAAGGCGAGCCCGAGGGCGGCGACCCAGAGGCCGATCGAGAGGCCGGTGACCAGGCTGACCAGGGTCTTGAGCACCAGGTAGCGGCGGACGTCGCGGGTGATCCGGCTGTAGCGCCGCAGCGCCTCGCGGTCGGTGTGGAAGGCGATCGCCACCTTGTCGCCCAGCTCGACCGACTCGGACAGCATGAAGGCGACCAAGAGCGCCACCAGCACCACGGCAGTGACGAACGACGCCAGCCCGACGAAGGTGCTGCTCACGAGGTCGACCAGGGCACCCGGCTCGAAGCTCGCCGGCGACACCCAGTCCGAGGCCGGGAAGCCGCGGGTCTCGAGCCAGGCGACGCTGCCGTCGATCATCCCGGTCAGCCGCTCCTGGTAGCTGGGCAGCTCCGCGGTCACCTCTTCCAGCGAGACCAGGAGCAGCCAGCCGAAGAAGCCGATCACCGCCACGTCGGCGAGCGTCGTGACGGTGACCGCCAACGCCCGCGGCACCCGGTGGCGCAGCAGCCATTGGAGCAGCGGCAGGCTGGCCATGGCCAGAAACAGCGCGATCGTCACCGGTACGAACACCGCGCTCCCCAGCTTGAGCCCGGCGACGATGATCGCCGCCGCGGCGGTGCCCATCAGGCCGCGGAGGGCGGGATCGTAGGTGCGGGGGATCACGGCGACTACTCTATCCGCGGGGCGGGGTGCCGCTAGCTCCGTCGCCTGGCCTACTCTGCCCAACGAGTCCGGTCTGGGCGGAGTAGGCCAGGCGAGGGACCCTTGCGGCAGGCGAGCCAGCGAGCGTGCCGCTAGAACAGCCGCCGCAGCCGGGCCCACCCCGCGCGGCTGACCGGCAGGCGGCTGCCGTCGCGGAGGATCGCGACGCGGCTGTCCTTGGCGTAGAGCTCGACCCGGGCCAGGCGGTCGAGGTTGAGCAGGAACGAGCGGTGGATGCGGGCGAAGCGGTCGGGGTCGAGGGCGGCCGCGAGCTCGGTCAGGGTCTGCTGCTTGGTCAGGTCGCGCCGGGTCGGGCCGGGACCGGCGGCGACCAGGCGGACGGCGTCGCCGCGCGCCTCGGCGTAGTCGAGGTCGGCGGCGGCGACGACGTGGACCCGGGCGCCGTCGCGCACCAGGATGCGGTCGAGCGGGCGCGGCCGGCGGGCGGCCGGGTCGAGGCCGGCCTCGGGGCCCGGCTCGCCGCGCGCCAGCCGCTCGCGGGCACGCCCGAGCGCCTCGCTCAGCCGCTCGGGCGGGAACGGCTTGAGCAGGTAGTCGACGGCGGCGACCTCGAAGGCGCGGAGCGCATGCTCCTCGTAAGCGGTGGTGAAGACCACCGCCGGCCGGCCGTCCGGGCGCGGGCCGATCAGCTCGAGGACCTCGAAGCCGTCGAGCCGGGGCATCTGGACGTCGAGGAGAAGCAGGTCGGGATCGAGCTCGGCGACCGCCTTGACCGCGGCGAAGCCGTCGCCCGCCTCGCCGGCGATCTCGACCCCGGGCTCGGCGGCGAGGTACTCGCGGATCAGCGAGCGCGCCGGCGCCTCGTCGTCGACCACCAGGACCCTGAGCGCCCGCCCGGCGGTCATCGCCCGCCCTCCGCCCCCGGCGGTTCGCCGGCGGGGAGCACGACCTCGGCGCGGAAGCTCTCCGGCCCGGCCGCGGCGGCGAGCCGGGCGCGGTGGCCGTAGGCGGCGTCGAGGCGGCGGCGGACGTTGGCGAGGCCGATCCCCTCCGGCCCGGCCGCGCGCCCGGCCGGCGCCGGCGCGTCGGGATCGAGGTCGTTGACCACCGAGAGCAGCAGGTCGCCGCCGCGCCGCGAGGCCTCGAGCCGCACCTCGCCGCCGTCGAGCCGGCGCGCGATGCCGTGCTTGACCGCGTTCTCGACCAGCGGCTGGAGGATCAGCGGCGGCACCGGCAGCTCCTCGACCCCCGGCTCGATCGACTCGGCGATCCGCAAGCGGTCGCCGAAGCGCACCGCCTCGATGGCCAGATAGGAGCGCGCCGCCTCCAGCTCCTCGGCGAGCGGCACGGCGTCGCGGTCGGCCAGGCGCAGGCTCCGGCGCAGGAAGCCGGCGAGGAGCAGCGCCGTCCGCCGCGCCGCGGCCGGGTCGCTGCCGGCGAGCGCGGCCACGGCGTTCAGGCTGTTGAAGAGGAAGTGGGGATCGACCTGCGCCTTGAGCGCCCGGAGCTCCGCCTCGCGGGCCAGGAGGCGCGCCTCGAGCGCCCGCCGCTCGGCGCGCCGCGACTCGGCGAGCGAGGCCGCCAGGTAGTGGCCGGCCGCGGCGAGCAGGTAAATCGGCAGCCCCGCGGCGAGCAGCAGCGGCACGCTCTCGGCGTAGCCCTCGGCGAGCCCGGCGAAGGCCGGCGCGAGCGCCCCGAGCGCCGCCGCCCAGAGCCGGCCGAGACCGAGCCAGACGCCGCAGGTCAGGAGCCCGGCCAGGAGCAGGGCGAGGACGCTCCGCCCGAGCCGCCCGAGCCCGGGGGTGAGCGGGAAGGCGCGGCAGACCCAGCCCGCCGAGAGCCCGAGCTGGACCAGGAGCAGCGCCATCGGCAGCCCGAGCGCCGCCGCCGCGGCCGGCCCGAGCGGCGTGGCGCCGGCCAGGAGCGCCACCAAGAGGCCGCCGGTGAGGAGCCAGGCCGCCAGGTAGGGCGCCAGCCGGACGCGGAGCGAGGTCGTCTCGAACATCTTCGGCCAGCCTATCTCCGGGAACCGGCCCCGCGGCGAGCGGTCGCGCGGTTGGCTACTTGGCGATCACCTCGACCGCGGCGAGGATCACCACGCCCTGGACGATCAGCCGGGGCGCACCGCTGCCGGGCGCCGGGCGCGAGCGGTTCTCGAAGGCGCCGAGGATCGGCGTGCCGAGGATCTCGACCTCCCACCCCTCCGGGATGAACAGCTCGATCGCGCCGAGGAGCGCGAAGACCTCGATCACCGCCGTGTCGCCGGCCATCTCGGCGCGCCGCAGGTCGATCTCGCAGGCGCCGAGGATCGCGGTCACCTCGCCGCCCTCGAAGCCGCGGCTCAGGATCCGCCGCTCGACCCCGCTGAGCACCGCCAGGGCGCGGAGCGGGCCGCCGGTGCCGGCCGCCGGCGAGGGCGTGCGCAGCGAACGCCAGACCAGGAGCGCCCCGACCGCGACCAGCGCCAGCGGCCAGAGGAACCACCAGTCCGAGATCTCGATCACGTCCAGGCTGTCGAGCAGCAGCGCGGTGCCGCCGCCGAGGAGCGCGACGCCGAAGCCGCGCCCCGTCCGCTCGGTCACCTTGACCGCGCCGAGCACGATCAGCACCGCCGGCCACCAGCGCAGGAGCGATCCGGTGTCGCGGCCGAGCTGCTCGAGGAAGAGCACCAGGCCGAGGCCGACGACGAAGAGCCCGATCACCAGGCCGGGAGTGATCGCGGGGCCGAGCCCGCGGCGGCCGCCGGCCGGCGTCCCCGGCGGCGGCAGCGGCTGGCCGTCCGCCGGCGGCTCGCGGCGCGGCCGCGGATCGCGCGTGTAGCCGTCCTCGCGCGGCGCGCTCATCGCGTCCCCTCGCCGGTGCCGGCCCCGCCGTCCTCGTCGGCCCGCCGGCCGCCCCGCCGGCACGACCCGCCGCCAGACCTGTGGCCCGGCCAGCCCTTCCAGACGATCATCAGGCCGGCCGCGACCAGGACCAGCGGCCAGGAGTTGTGCCACGACAGGCCGAACCACCCCTGGACGTTGACCAGGAGCCAGCCGCCGATCAGCACCAGCCAGGCGCCGCCCCGGCGCTCGTCGGCGTCGCCGGCGGTGACCAGCCGGCCGCCGCCGATCGCCACCAGGGCCAGCGGCCACCAGCCCCACGGGATCCCGAAGTCGATCCAGCCGAGGTTCATGAGCAGGAAGCCGAGGCCGAGGCCGATCAGGATCAGCCCCGCGACCAGGGAGCCGCCTCGGGCGCGCTCGCGTTGCGTGTCGGATTCGTTCATCGATCGACCCTCCTTCGGCTCCAAGCTACGCCGGCGGAGGGCGCCGGTCACGGCGTTGCCGGCGAACGGTGGTCGAGCGCCGGTGAACGGCGGTGCCGGAGGGGTTCGCCGGCGCCGCGGCGCCGGATCACGGCTCGGGCTCGGCCGCCGCGAGGCGCGTCTCGAGCCAGATCAGGGCCGGAGTGCCGACCCCGAAGACGGTGATGTAGTGGAGCCCGCGGTAGAGCAGCGTCGCGGCGGTGGCGTCCACCCGGTCGATGCCGAAGGCGACGAAGGTGCCGATCATCGCCGCCTCGGTGGCGCCCAGGCCGCCCGGGGTGCCGATCAGCGCACCGGCGGCGGTGCCGAGGGCCACCGTCGCCAGCACCACCAGGAAGCCGGGGCGGTCGCCGAGGGCGCGGAAGACCGCCCACTGGGCGGCGCCGTTGACCAGCGCGTAGAGGCCGCCGAGCGCCAGCATCGCGAAGACCAGCCGGGCCGAGCGGAGCAGCCCCGAGAGCGCCGCTCCGGCCTCGCGGCCGTGGACCAGGGCGCGCTGCGCCCGCCGCTCGCCGGCGACCCGCCGGGCGAGCAGGCCGGCCAGGTGGGCGAAGGCGCCGCCCTCGGTCGAGCGCCAGCGCAGCCAGACCACCGCCGCGGTCCCGCAGGCGGCCAACAGGAGGGCGGCGGTGGCCAGCGCCAGCCCTTCGCGGGCGGTCGCCAGGCCGGCGGCGATCAGCGCCAGCGCCGTCACCACCGCCATCGACACCTGGTGCAGGAGCTGGTCGAAGGCGACGCCGCCGAAGGCGCGACCGACCGTGCCGTTGCCGCGCCGGGCGAGATAGCGGGCGCGCATCACGCCGCCGAGGACGCGCGCCGCCGGGGTCAGGTGGTTGACCAGGGCCGACGCCTTGATCATCAGGAAGAGCGGCACCATGCCGGGCGCCGGGCCGAGGCGGGCGACGGCGAGCTGCCAGCGCCAGGTCCAGACCGCGAAGCGCGCCAGGAGGAGCGCGACCGCGGCCGCGAGCCAGGCGCGGTCGGCCTCCGCCAGCCGGTCGCCGAGCTCGCGCCAGTCGAGCCCGGCGAGGAGCCGCCAGGCGAGCCAGAGCGCCAGCGCGATCAGCGCCACGCGGACCAGCGGCCACACCAGCGGTCCGAGCAGCCGGCGGGCACGCGCTGCGGTCGGTCCGGCCGCGGCGCCGGGCTCGGGCCCGCCGCCGCCCTCGGCGGGCTCGGGTCGAAGCTGGTTCTCGGCGGTCGCCAATCCTGTCTCCGGGGTTCTGGCGCGCCGGCGGAACCCGGCGCAGGGCGCCGAGGATAGCCCAGCGGCGGCGCCGTGGCGGTTTTCCGGCGCGTTTCGCGTAGAAGCTCTTTCGGGGCCGGTGCCGGCGGCGATCGACCGCCGGTCCGGCCTCCTGTCCCCACCCCGCCGAACCCTCGGCGGCCCGTTCAGGTAACATTCGGCCCGGTTCCATCCAGTGGACGGTTTGATTTCGCCGCGGCCGCGGAGGACTTCGGGCAGATGGCTCCGACATCCACGAGCAGGGAGAGGTCTGCGATCTCGATCGGGGACGCCTGGTTCCGCACCCTCGCCGAGTCGACCACCACGGCGATCTTCGTCTACGACGCGGATCGCTTCCTCTACGTCAACCGGGCGCTCGAGGCGCTCACCGGCTTCGACGCCGACGAGCTCCTGGCGATGTCGCCGGTGGCGCTGATCCATCCCGGCTTCCGTGACGAGGTGGACAGCCGGATCCGCCGCCGCCTGCGCGGCGACGAGGCGGCCGGCCGGTACGAGATCCTGCTCCTCACCCCGCGCGGCGAGGTCTGGATCGAGGCCTCCGCCGACGCCCTGGAGTGCGACGGCCGGCTGGTGTCGATCGGCACCGCGATCGACATCACCGAGCGCCGGCGCACCAAGGAGGCGCTCGGGCGCGAGAAGGAACGCGCCGAGGTCACCCTGGCCTCGATCGGCGACGGCGTGATCCGCACCGACGCGCAAGGCCGGATCGACTTCCTGAACCCGGTCGCCGAGCGGCTCACCGGCTGGAGTCGGAAGGAGGCGCTCGGGCGGCCGGTCGAGCAGGTCTTCCACATCGTCGACGAGACCACCAGGAAGCCGCTGTTCAGCCCGGTCGCCGCCTGCCTGCGCGGCGAGACCCCGGGCGAGCTGCCGGGAGCCTGCCTCCTGGTCGGCCGCGGCGGCGCCGAGCAGGCGGTCCAGGACTCGGTGGCGCCGATCCCCGACGGCGCCGGCGGGATCAGCGGCGCGGTCCTGGTGTTCAAGGACGTCAGCGAGCTGCGAGGCCTCGAGCGCGAGATGACCTACATGGCCAGCCACGACCCGCTCACCGGGCTGGTCAACCGCAGCGAGTTCGAGGCCCACCTCCGCCGCTGCCTGCGCGCGGCGCGCGAGAACGGCGCCGAGCACGCGCTCGGCTACCTCGACCTCGACGAGTTCAAGGTCCTCAACGACACCCTCGGCCACGTCGCCGGCGACGAGATGCTCAAGCAGATCGCCGGCCTCCTGGCCGCGACCGTACACTCCGGCGACGTCCTCTCCCGGCTCGGCGGCGACGAGTTCGGCGTACTGATGGAGAACGCGCCGCCGGCGGCGGCGCGCGGCCTCGCCGAGCGGATGCGCGCCGCGGTCGCCGGCTTCCGCTTCACCTGGCAGGACTCGGTGATCGAGCCGCGGGTGTCGATCGGCCTCGTGCCGATCGGCGGCGACGGCGACTCGGCGCGCATCCTGGCCGCCGCCGACGCCGCCTGCTACGTCGCCAAGGAGACCGGCGGCAACCGCGTCCACGAGGCGCAGGCCGGCGACCGCGCGCTCGCCGAGCGCCACGGCGAGATGCAATGGATCCATCGCATCCACAAGGCCTTCGAGGAGCGGCGGTTCCTCCTCTTCCGCCAGCGCATCGTGCCCCTCGGCGGCGCCGCGGACGCCGGCGGCGGCGACGCCGCGCCGCCGATGGTCGAGCTCTTGCTCCGGATGCGCGACGAGGACGGCGGCCTCAGCCGGCCGGGCGCCTTCATCGCCGCCGCCGAGCGCTACCGGCTGATCGGGTCGATCGACCGCTGGGTGGTCTCCGAGGCGCTCGCGGCGGTGGCGCGGCGGCTCGCCGCCGGCGCCTTCCCGGCGGCCACCCGCTTCTGCGTCAACGTCTCCGGCCAGTCGATCGGCGACGAGAGCTTCCTCGACCACGTGCTCGAAGGTTTAGAGGCGAGCGGCGTCGACCCGGCTCGGATCTGCTTCGAGGTCACCGAAACCGCGGCGGTCGCCCATCTCGCGCGCGCGATGCGCTTCATCTCGGTCTTGAAGGGGCTCGGCTGCAGCTTCGTCCTCGACGACTTCGGCTCCGGGCTCTCCTCGTTCGCATACCTCAAGAACCTCCGCGTCGACTACCTCAAGATCGACGCCGACTTCGTCCGCGGCCTCGCCACCGGCCAGGTCGAGCGCGCGCTGGTCTCGGCGATCCACCAGGTCGGGAGCGTGATGAAGATCCAGACCATCGCCGAGGGGGTCGAGAGCGAGTCGGCGCTCGAGGTGCTGCGCGAGATCGGGGTCGACTACGCGCAGGGGTATCTGCTGGGGGAGCCCGAGCCGCTGTGATCAGCCGCAGAGGTCCAAGCGGGAGAGGAAGCCGAGGATCGCCGCCGGGTCGCCCGGGGTACCGGTGAGGTCTGTCTCGGCCGCGGGCAGCTCGGGGGCGGGGTCGGGCGTGAACCAGAGTCCGAGGCGGAGGCGCTCGTCGCCGGCGCAGTCGAAGAGCAGCATGGTCGCGATTCCGGGAAGCTCGTGGAGCGGCGCGCCCTCCTCGGCGAGGCCGAAGCGGGAGTCATCGACCCTGAGCGTGCCGCGGCGCGCGTACCAGAGGACCGCCGCGCCGCCGGCGGCGAGCTCGCCGCGGCCGAGGTCCTCGCGCGCTTCGAACTCGACCTCGCTCTGGCGGATGCCGCCGGCCGGCTCGGCGCCGCCGCGGAAGACCTCGCGCATCTTCGCCTCGCGGCCGAACCAGTCGGGCATGTCGACGAAGAAGAAGGCGCGCTCGACGTGCTCGCGCGGCGGCTCGACGCCCGGCGCGGCGTCGGCGAGGACCGCCATCCGCAGCGATCCGAACGGCATGGTCATCGCCCCGACCGGGTGGTAGCCCGCCGGCAGCTCGCGGTGTGGGAGGACGCGGGCGACCGCGGCGCGGCGGGTGGCGTCGTCGTCGCGCATCTCCTCGAAGCGGCGGTCGGCGCGCCAGACCGCGACGCTGGAGGCGACCACCAGGGCCATCGCGAGGGCGACCAGGCCGGCGCAGCCGCAGCCGAGGCCGGTCAGCGGCTTGCGCGCGCCGGCGCCGGGGAGCGCCGGGGTCGCGGGGCTCGGGCTCGGGGACGGGCTCACGGCGCGCGGTCTGGCAGACTGTCCGGCAGACCTACATCCGCTCGGGCAGCGGGATGCCGAGCAGGCCGGCGAGCGCCTCGTGGCCGCGCTGGAACACCTGCGCCGCCGCCAGGCGGGCGGCGCGCAGCGACTCGTCGCGCTCCTGGAGGATCGGGTGGCGGTGGTAGAAGGCGTTGAACTTCTGCGCCAGCTCGAGCGCGTGGCGGGCGAGGAGCGACAGCTCGAGGCCCTCGCCCACTTTCTCGAGCACGTCGTCGATGCGGGCGACCTCGAAGACCAGGTCCCAGAGGTCGTCGGCCAGGGCGTCCGGCGGCAGCGCCCGAACCTCCTCCGCGCTCACCCGCGCCGCCAGCCCGGCCTCGCCGAGGCGGCGCTGGATGTTCTGCACCCGCACCGCCGAGTACTGGAGGTAGGGCCCGCTCTCGCCCTCGAAGGCGAGCGCCTCGTCGAGATCGAAGGCGATCAGCCGGGTGGTGGTGGCCTTGACCATCAGGAAACGCAGCGCGGCGACCGCGATGTCGCGCGCCAGCGCGTCCAGCTCGGCGGGGCCGAGGTCGCGGTTGCGCTGGGCGATCTCGGCGCGCGCCTTGGCCTCGAGCTGGTCGAGCAGGTCGTCGGCCTTGACCCCGATGCCGCGGCGGCCCGACATCTCCATCGCCTTGCCCTCGTCGCCGGCGTCGGCGAAGCCGAGCGCCCGGGCGGTGGCCGGCGACAGCGCCACCATCTCGTAGGCGAAGTGGATCGAGCGCTCGGCCTCGGCGCGGTGGCCGAGCGCCTCGAGGCCGGCGCGGACGATCTTCTGGAGGTAGCTCTGGCGGGCGTCGATGACGTTGATCACCCGCTCGGCGCGGCCGAAATCGGGGTGCGGCGTCTCCCCGGGAGCGCCGCCGCCGGGCGAGAGCGTCTCCCACACCCCCTCCTCGCGCCAGAAGCGGTACTCGAAGTCCCGGCCCAGGAGGCCGAACTTCCAGAGCTGGTAGGCGATGTCCTTGCCGACGTAGGTCACCGTGCCGTCGGAGCGCACAATCACCTTGTCCGGGTCCTCGAGGCCGGCGAACTCCTGGCTCTGCGCCAGCGGCATGACCCAGCAGCCGCGGTTCTTCCCCTCGGCCTCGAGGTGCACCGCGCCGCTCGCCTTGAGATCGGCGAAGGCGCGCTCGAAGAAGCGCCGGCCGAGGACCTCGCTCTCGCGGGTCAGGAGGTCGTAGCCGACGCCGATCCGGGCCATCGTCGCGAGGTGCCGGTGGAGGATGCGCCGCGCGATCAGCCGGCCGGCGCCGGCGCGCCGGCGCTCGTCGGGACCGAGCTCGGCGCCGGTCCCACCGCCGAGCGCGTCGGCTTCCATCGCGTGGAGGGTCTTGCGCCGCAGCTCCTTCCTCTCGGGATCGGCCTCGTACCAGCGGCCGACCTCGCCGTAGAGGTCCCAGCAGCGGAAGTCGAACGGCTCGGGTGCTTCGGCGATCGTCTCCGGCGACTCGCCGGCGAGGTCGAGGAAGCCGACCACCACGTCGGCGAGCTGGACCCCGGTGTCGTCGATGTAGTTCTGGACCTCGACCGGGTGGCCGAGGGCACGTAGCGCGCGCACCAGCACGTCGCCGAGGACGGCATTGCGCAGGTGGCCGATGTGCGCCGCCTTGTTGGGGTTGATGTTGGTGTGCTCGACGATCACCTTGCCCCGGCCCGCGGCGCCGGCGCGCTCGGCGGGCGGCGCCAGCACCGGCTCGGCGAGCGCCCGCGCGGCGACCTCGCGGCGGTCGAGGAAGACGTTGAGGTAGCCGGGGCCGGCGATCTCCACCCGCTCGACGATCACCGGCGGCCGCCAGGCGGCGAGGATCTCCTCGGCGGTCTTCTTCGGCGCCTGCTTCAACGCGCGCGCGAGCTGGAGCGGCGCCGGGAAGGCGAGGTCGCCCAGCTCGCGGCGCGGCGCCAGCTCCGCGATCGGATCGTGGTCGACGCCCCAGAGGGCGCGGATCGTCTCGGCGAGCCCCCGGGACAGCTCGCTCTTGAGGCCGCTCAGCATGGTCGGCGGAGTCTACTACCAGGGGGCCGGCCAGGAGGTCGGCCGGACCGCCGCCGGCCCGGCCGCCCGGCGGGCGGGCCTCCGGCGGCTCCGGCGCGCCCGGCGTAACTCCTGGTACAATCAGGGGGTTTCCGGAGGGGAGAAGCTAGCTATGGCTGACGAGACGGCTGAGAAGACGGCGGGAAAACGGCCGCGGCGAGCCGCCGGCGCCAAGACCGCGCTGAAGGCCGCCGAGGCTCCCGCGCCGGCCGCCGCCCCATCCGGCAAGGGCAAGCCGGCTGCGTCGAAGAAGGCCTCGTCGAAGAAGGCCTCGTCGAAGAAGGCCCCGTCCAAGAAGACTGCATCCAAGAAGACCGCGACCAAGAAGACCCTGGCCAAGCCCGCCTCGTCCAAGCCGGCCCCGCCCGAGGAGGCCGCCTCACCGGCGCCGTCCAAGCCCGCCTCGGCCAAGAAGGCCGGGCGCAAGAACCACATCGTGATCAGCTTCGAGAGCACTCAGCTCGAGATCCTCGAAGGCGACATCACCGAGATCGAGACCGACGCCATCGTCAACGCCGCCAACGAGAATCTCCACCTCGGCGCCGGCGTCGCCGGGGCGATCCGCGACAAGGGCGGCCCGTCGATCCAGGAGGAGTGCAACCGGATCGGCCACACCGCGGTCGGCGCCGCGGTGATGACCGGCGCCGGCGGCCTCAAGGCCAAGCAGGTGATCCACGCCGTCGGGCCGATGATGGGCGAGGGGGACGAGGACCGCAAGCTGGCCTCCGCGGTGCGCGCCTCGCTGGCGCTCGCCGACCGCAACGCCCTGCGCTCGATCGCGCTGCCGGCGATCTCGACCGGCGTCTTCGGCTTCCCGATGGACAAGGCCGCCCGCATCACCCTGACCGAGATCCACCGCTACCTCCAGGGCGGCACCAAGCTCGAGCGCGTGGTCGTCGTCCTCTTCGGCGACGAGGCGTTCGAGACCTTCCGCCGCGAGCTGCGGCGCGGCTTCCGCTGAGTTCTCTGGAGGGGGGCTTTTCAAGCCCCCCTCCCCGCGCGAGTGAATCGCGCGGGACCCCTCCCCCGAGTCGCCGGCTGGCGCCGGCGGTCGCGCTGCGCGCTCCGCCGCTGCCACCGCGGAAGGGCTCCGAGGCGGGCTCGGGGGCTCTGCGCCTAGGCCCCGTACTTGGCGAGCCGCCCGGCGTGGGCGAGCAGCAACCCCATGAGCTGGTGCGAGGGGAAGGTGCCGAGGTGGCCGGTGGTCGCCTGGTCCTCGTCGAAGCGGGTCGAGCCGTCGACGTAGGCGGTCGGGGCGGCGATCAAGAGCGGCACCGGGTGCCAGCTATGGAGCGCCATCGGTACCGGCGTCGAGTGGTCGCCGGTGATCGCGAGGACGTCGGCGCCTAGATCGAGCAGCCGCGGCAGGGCGCGATCGACCGCCTCGATCGCCGCGACCTTGGCGGCGAAGTCGCCGTCCTCGCCGGCCATGTCGGGCTTCTTGACGTGCAGGAAGAGGTAGTCGAAGTCGTCCCAGCGCTCCGCCGCCGCGGCGAACAGCGCCTCGGGCTCCTTGCCGCACGGCACCAGCTCCATGCCGCAGGCTGCGGCGACCCCGCGGTAGAGCGGGTAGCCGGCGAAGGCGCCGCAGCGCAGCCGGTAGAGGTCGGTCACCGAGGGGAGGTCGGGCAGGCTCGAGAAGCCGCGCAGGAGCACCCGGTTGGCCTTCGCCTCGCCGGCCAGCGCGTGGTGGGCGACAGCCACGAAGATGCGCACCGCGCGGGCGGCCGCCTCGCCTTCGGGCGCGGTGGCGGCGGCCTCGAGCGGCGGGGTGCCGAGCCGCTGCGGGTCGGTGTCGGCGACGTTCGGCGTCAGCCCCTCGCCGCGCAGGAGGAGCACGAAGCGGTGTCCCTCGCCGTGGCGCAGCACCGCCTCGATCCCGCGGGCCGCGAGCGCCGGATCGGCCGCGATCGCCGCGCGCATCAGCTCGGTCAGCCGCTCGCTCTCGGCGGTCGGGATGCGGCCGGCGCGGCGGTCGGCGAGGTTTCCCAGGGCGTCGGCGGTGGCGAAGTTGCCGCGCGCGACGACGTCGCCGCGCCGCACCTCCATTTCCGCGCCCAGCGCCTCGAGCACGCCGCGGCCGATGTCGGCCTCCGGGTCGAGCGGGTCGTAGCCGAAGAGAGCCAGGTGGCCGGGACCGCTGCCGGGGGTGATGCCGGGCCCGACCGGCACGATGCGGCCGAGCGACGAGCGGGCGGCGAGCGCGTCGAGATTCGGGGTGGCCGCGGCGGCGAGCGGGGTCCGCGGCTGCCCGGCGGTGCGCAGGTCACCGACGCCGTCGAGCACCAGGAGCACGATCTTCGACTCGGCGGTCAGGGCCAGCCGCTGGAGGAAGTCGTGGTGCTTCATCAGGGGATCATCAGGGCACGAAGTAGGCGCTGGCGCGGATCTGGATTCGCGAGCGCGGCTCGAAGCCGCTGCCGACCAGGGCGAACGAGCAGCCGGTGCCGAGCACCGGCAGCACGATCCAGCCGTCGAAGGCGTCGCCGCCGCCGTAGGCCGGCACCACCGGCTCGATCTCGGCGATCTTGGTCCAGTGGCCGTCCTCGGGCTCGAACGACGCCTGGATCTCGACGTAGGCGCGGTCGAGGTCGATCGAGCGCTGGCTCGACGGGTGCCAGACCGAGACCACGAAGCGCACCTCGTCGTAGGGCGAGGTGTCGAGGAAGCCCTTCCCCTCGACCTGAAGCGGGAACGAGAAGCCGCCGCCGCTGTCGGTGGCGAAGATCTCCGGCGTCGGGTCGAAGACGAGCTGGCGCGGCTGGATGCTCTTCATCGGAGGCTCGATGGGCTGGGTCATGGGAACGATCGCCGGGTTGAGGACGGGGATTCGCGCGGCGGCGGACGCCGGCCGCGGCGCGCGAGTGTATCACCCGCGCTCGTGGGATACTGCGGGTGGACGACCACCGGGAAAGGAGCAGCGATGAGCGCCGAGACCCCTCCCCGCGCCTACCTGATCTTCACCGGCACCGGGCCGATCCTGGTGCTCTCGACCTACCCCGACCTCACCGATCCGCGGCTGGTCGAAAAGCTCCGCTTCAAGGGGATCGGCAAGTTCATCGCCTACCAGGTCGACCTCGGCGCGGTCCAGACCCGCTACGCCCACGCCTACGAGAGCGTCTCGCGCGACCTCGAGGGCGAGGAGGACATCCGGGTCCTCGACTTCAACGGCCACCAGATCATGGCCAACTTCTCGCTTGACGAGCTGGGCGAGCCGATCAAGGTGGGGGGGTAGCACTCTCAGCCTGCTCGACAAGGCCGCGATTCCTTACGCAGAGCAAGGCTCTTGAGGCGGGCCCTGTCCTAGGTGTCGGCCGGGGCCTGCTTATCGTCCCTGTCTGCTTCCCCCGGTCCGACTCCCGCCGATGGAGCGCGCCCTGTTTCGCGGCTGTTCTGCAGCAACTCGCGGAGGGCGTCGTTCAGAATGTCCTGTGCCGAACTGCCTGTTGGCGACCTTGATACGCGTGAGTGTTCCAGCGCTGAGGCTGTCCTCCGTTCTTGGGTCCGCAGAATCTCAAGCACTTCCTTCAGAAGTTCTCGGTCTGACCGCGATTCGGCGCCAGCCTCCGCGGTGGGCAAGTTCCGCGCGCGTTCCAAGGCGGCTTCGAGTCTGGGCCAGTTGGTCTCGAATACTGCTTCAAGGACATTCTCCTTCAGCCGATGGGAGCCGGAATCGCCCAGCGCTCCGTTGATCGTCTTGGTGAGTTGAAGGAGGTCGCTCTTCTCCGCGATCGTGTGCTGAAACTGTCCCAGGGGATGTCCTACATCGGAAGGCGCGATATCGAGGAGGAGAGTGCACAGGTAAGCATCCTTCGTCTTCGAGAGTGCTCCCGCCTCGAAGTGGATCCAGGTGGATCCAAGATTGTCCCGTGTCAGGACGATGATGCCGACCTTGGACTGTTCCAGCCGATCCGCGATCGTGGGGTTCCAGCGAGTGCCTTTCTCGATGTCGGCAGAAATCCAAGGTTCAGCCGCCTGTACTACCTGGCGCAGCCAGGCCTGAAGCGCCTCGGCCGCAAACCGGCTTCTCGGCCCCGACCAACTGATGAAGACGTGCATCTGAGTCTCCGCTGCGACGCTGCCTCGGTCGTAGCTTACACGGCAGGCGCGGGTCGCGACGCTCCCGGCTCAGCGCGACTAAATCACTAAAGGCGTGGCGCCTCGCCGCGGCTCGTGTGCCACAGGCCGAGGACCTCCGCCGCGTCGTCCACGGTGCGGTAGTAGAGGTAGTAGTGGACGCGGTAGAGGTGCAGGCGCCGGACGCCCGGGAGTTCAACGTCCAAGCACGGTGCTCCGAGCCCCGGCTCCGTGGTGATCAGGTCGAAGCCCCGAGCCAGCTCATCGCGGAAAAGACTTGGAGCAGCGGGCCGGTGACGGCGCCACCAGGACGCTGCCTTCCGGATCTCACGCTCGGCGTCGGAGGTGACCCGCAGCCGCAGGCGCACGTCAGGCGCTCAGATCGTCCAGCAGATCCCAGCCGTCGACGACCTCGCCGCGCTCGGCTTGCGCGATGGATGCCGCCAGCCGCGACCGCTCGTCCGATGTCAGCCGGAAGCCGGCCTGGTCTTCCGGCACGAGCAGCGTCACGACCTCACCTTCCTCGATCGATCCGGCCGGCAGGTCCAGGCGGCCCTCGGCGTACCTGGCGGTCAGGACTCTCATGAAGCGAGTCTAGCGCAGCGCCCGGCCTCAGCCTTCGTCGTCGGCCTCGGGCGGCGGCTGCGGACCCGGCACGATCCCGGCCAGGCTCTGCTCGGCCTCCGAGGGGAGGTCGGCGGCCACCCGCTCCTGCTTCTCGATCTTGCGCTGCTCGCGCTTGGCCGCCTTGTCCTTCTGCTTGCGCTGGCGGTCGAGCTCTCGCTGACGTCGGGAGACTCCTCGGTTCATCTCTGGCTCCTTTCCTCTCAGCGCAGCCGGCGGGGGGCGCGGCGGCGGTCGCCGCGGCCGGCGCCGGCGGTGCGGCGCGGGCCGCCGTCCGCGGCGGCGCCCGCTCGCTGGCGGGACTCCGCGCGCGGCGCGGCGGGGGCCGCCGGCCGCTGCGGCCTCCGCTCGGTGGTGTTGGCGCGCCCCCGGCCGTTGCGCTGCTCGCGGTGCGCGGCGAGCCGCTGGTGGATCGGGATCTCGAGCGCCTCGGCGCGCGGGGCGTCGTCGCCGAAGCCGGCCACGGTGATCCGCGGGATCCGCTCGCCGACCGCGCGCTCGATCGCCTTGAGCTCGCCGTGCTCCTGCGGGGAGACCAGCGTGAAGGCGTCGCCGGCGGCGCCGGCGCGGGCGGTGCGGCCGACCCGGTGGATGTAGTCCTCGGGGACGTTGGGGACGTCGAAGTTGACCACGTGCGACAGCGCCTCGACGTCGATGCCGCGGGCGGCGATGTCGGTCGCCACCAGCACTCGCGTGGCGCCGCGCTTGAAGTCGGCGAGCGCCTTGGTCCGCTGCCCCTGGCTGCGGTTGCCGTGGATCCGGTCGGTCGAGATCCCCTGCTTGGTCAGGAAGTCGGCCAGGCGGTTGGCGCGGTGCTTGGTGCGGGTGAAGACCAGGACGTTCTCGATCTCGTCGCGCCGGAGCAGTTCGAGCAGGAGCTTCGGCTTCAGGTCGTGGCGCACCGGGTAGACCGCCTGCGCGCACCTTGGTCGGCGGCAGCGGCCGGCGCTCGATGTCGATCCGCACCGGGTCGCGCAGGAGGTCCTTGGCCAGCTCGGCGATCGGCGGCGGGATGGTGGCCGAGAAGAACAGGGTCTGCTGGACCTTCGGCAGGTGCCGGAGCACGCGCTTGATGTCGGGCAAAAAGCCCATGTCGAGCATCCGGTCGGCCTCGTCGAGCACCAGCACCTCGAGCCCGGCGAGGCGGGCGTAGGGCTGGCGGAAGTGGTCGAGCAGGCGCCCCGGGCAGGCCACGATGACATCGGCGCCGCGGCGGAAGGCGCGCTCCTGCGGCCCCATCGCGACGCCGCCGTGGACGGCGGCGGCCGTGAGCGGCGTGTGCCGCGCGAGGTCGTTGCAGCTCTCGACGATCTGCGCCGCCAGCTCGCGGGTCGGCGCCAGGACCAGCGCGCGGGTGGTGCCGCGCGGCTTGGCGAGCAGGCGGTCGAGGATCGGCAGCAGGAAGGCGGCGGTCTTGCCGCTGCCGGTCATCGCGCAGCCGAGCACGTCGCGGCCCTCGAGACTGGGCGGGATGGCGTCGCGCTGGATCGGAGTGGGGGTGGTGAACCCGAGGTCGGCGACGGCGCGCGAGAGGCTCGGATGGAGGTCGAACGAACGGAAGTCGGAAACAGTCATGAAGCTGTGTACCAAGGCTTTCTGCGGGCGGACGGCGACCGGCAGGCCGGCGGAGCCGAGCTCGCGAACATCCGGCGGGTGAATGTCGTGGAAGGGAACGGGGGACTAGCCGGAGAGGCCACCGCCCGGGCCCGAGGCCCGGTCTGTCACGCGGCACCTGGGCATCCCGGGCGCGGCGGACGGCGGAGTCTCTCACGGCGGGGGCGAAAGCGCAAGCTCGTCTGGTTCCTTCCGGAACGCCAGCAGGTCCGACCCCAGCTCGCGGAACAGCTTGAACACCGTCGGCAGGGGCAACCCGACGACGTTGGTGTAGTTGCCGTGGACCGCCTCGACGAAGAGCGCGCCGAGCTTCTGGATGCCGTAGGAGCCGGCCTTGTCGAGCGGCTCGCCGGAGTCGACGTACCAGCGGATCAACGCCTCGTCGAGCGGTGCCATCTCGACCCGGGAGGTGGCCACCGCGGAGGCGCGGCGGCCGGCGCCCTGGCCGTCGCTCTCGGCCAGCTCGACGCCGGTGTGGACGACGTGCTCGCGGCCGGCGAGGCGGGCGAGCATCGAGCGCGCCTCGGCCGGATCGGCCGGCTTGCCGAGCAGCTCGCCGTCGAGGACGACCACGGTGTCGGCGGCGAGCACCAGCTCGGCGGCCTCGGGATCCCCGAGCGCGAGCGCCGCGGCGGCCTTCTCGCGCGCCAGCCGGGCGACATAGGCCTCGGCCGGCTCGCCGGGCCGGGGCGTCTCGTCGAGGTCGACCGGCCGCACCTCGAAGTCGAGCCCGAGGTTGGCCAGGAGCTCGCGCCGGCGCGGCGAGGCGGAGGCGAGGACGAGCCGCGGGCGCGTGCCCCCGGCCGGCGCCGGCTCAGCCACCGATGACCCCGGAGTCCATCGCCATCGCCAGCAGCTCAGCCCGATCCCCGGCGTCGAGGAACGCTGCCTCGAGCGCGTGCTCCTGGAGCCGCCGCAGCTCGGCGCGGGAGAGCCCCATCTCGGTCTCGGCGACCCGGTACTCGTGGGCAAGGTCGATCCCGCTGATCGCCGGGTCGTCGGTGTTGAGCGTCACCCGCAGGCCGGCGCGCAGCAGCTCGGGGAGCGGGTGCTCGCGGTAGCCGGGGACGGTCGAGGTGTGGACGTTGCTGGTCGGGCAGACCTCGAGCGGCACGCCGCGGCGGAGGAGGAGCTCCATCGTCTCGGGGTCCTCGATCGCGCGCACGCCGTGGCCGATCCGCTCGGCGCCGAGACCGAGCACCGCCTGGCGCACGCTCGCCGGGCCGGCCGCCTCGCCGGCGTGGGCGATCACCCGCAGCCCCGCGTCGCGGGCGCGGCGGAAGTGCTCGACGAATAGCTCGCCCGGGAAGCCCGCCTCGTCGCCGGCGAGGTCGAGCGCCACCACTCCGCGGTCGCGGCAGGCGATCGCCGCCTCGACCTCCGACCAGCCGGTCGCCGGTCCGAAGGTGCGCGAGACGATGACGATCAGCTTGGCGCGCACCGGCAGCTCGCCGCGCGCGGCGGCCACGGCGTCGCACACCGCCTCGGTCACCGCCGTCGGGTGGAGGCCGTGGGGCTCGCCCATGAAGTAGGGCGAGAAACGCAGCTCGATGGCGTCGATCCCCTCGGCGACCGCGTCCTCGAGGTTCTCGCGCGTCACCCGCGCCACCGCGTCGAGGTCGACCAGCACCGAGCGCAGCACCTCGAAGGCGGCGAGGAAGGCCATGAGATCCGGCCGCGGCTCGCTCAACTGGACGTGCCGGCGCAGCCCCTCGAGCGTGCGCGCCGGCAGCGGCAGGCCGTGGCGGCCGGCGAGGTCGAGGACGGTCTCGAGCCGGACGTTGCCGTCGAGGTGGCGGTGCAGCTCGACCAGCGGGTAGCCGTCGCGCATCAGCCGAACGCCTGGTCGTAGCGCGCCCAGAACTCCTCGCCGGTGTAGCGGTGGTTCTGGGTGCCGTACTGCTCGATGCAGTAGGAGGCGGCGACCGCGCCCATCCGGCCGCAGACCGCCAGCTCGGCGCCGCGGAGGAGGCCGGTGACGAAGCCGCCGCGGAAGGCGTCGCCGGCGCCGGTGGGGTCGACCAGCTTCGCCACCGGGCAGGCCGGCACCGCGATCCGCTCGCCGGTCGAGCGCACGATGTCGCTCCCCTTCTCGCCGTAGGTCACCACCCACAGCTCGGCGAGCTTCCGCAGCTCCTTCTCCGACAGCCCGGTCTTCTCCTGGAGGACCGCGAACTCGTAGTCGTTGAGGATCACCGCGTAGGCGCCGTCGGCGGCCTCGCGCAGGGTGTCGCCGTCCATGGCGATGACCTGGAACGAGGGGTCGAAGACCAGCCGCACGCCGGCCGCCTTGGCCTCGCGGCAGTGGCGCGCCATCGCCTCGGGGTCGTCAGGGGCGATCACCGCCACCGCCGGCGAGCCGTTGCGCGCCGCGACCTCGGCGAGCGAGATCTCGCGCGCCCTGGTCATCGCGCCGACGAAGAAGCCGATGATCTGGTTGTCGGACCGGTCGGTGGTGATGAAGCACGAGGCGGAGACCACGTCGTCGTGGACCACGATCTCGCCGGTCTCCACCCCCTCGGCGGCGAGCTGCCCGCGGTACTCGGCGAAGTCGTTGCCGGCGGACGCCACCACCGTCGGCCGCTCGCCCAGGAGCGCCATCGTGTAGGCGATGTTGCCCGCGCAGCCGCCGCGCTGCTTGCGGAAGTCGTCGACCAGGAACGACAGGTTGATCATGTGGAGCTTGTCCGCGAGGATGTGGTCCTTGAAGAAGCCCGGGAAGGTCATGATCTGGTCGAAGGCCAGCGAGCCGGCGATCAGCGCGAGCTTGCCGGATCTCTGCTGCGCCGCGATGGGGGGCATGGGCGGTGTCTCCTACGGGCGGTCTGGCGTTGGAGCGGGGGGACTCGCGCGCGGGCACCGGGGCCACCGGAGCGCCGCGGCGCGGCCGGCGGATTCTCTCAGATGGCCGGATGCATGACAAAGCCGGCGCCGCCGAGATCGGGCTACACTGCGCGGACCGTGGCCGACCCCCGCCTGACCCGCATCGCCGGCGCCCTGGCCGCCCATCCGCCCCGCCGCTACCCGCGCGCCCCGGACCTGACGGAGGCGGCGGTGACGCTGATGCTGCGCCCGGGCGCCGACCTCGAGCTGCTCCTGATCGAGCGCACCCACCGCTCCGACGACCCCTGGGCCGGCCACATGGCGCTCCCCGGCGGCCGCCGCGACCCGGGCGATCCCGACCTCCTGACCACCGCCTTCCGCGAGACTCACGAGGAGGTCGGCGTCCGGCTCGACCCCGCCAGCCACCTCCTGGGCGAGCTGGACGAGGTGCTGCCGCGGAGCCGCCACCTGCCGCCGCTGGTGATCTCCCCGTTCGTCGCCGCCGCCGACCCCGACCAGCCGCTCGTCCCCGACCCGGTCGAGGTCGCCGCCGCGCTCTGGGTGCCGCTCGGCGCCCTGCGCGACGACGGGGCGGCGAGCGAGGTGGTGGTGCCGATCGAGGGCACCCGGGTCGCCTTCCCGTCGTTCCGCTACCAGGGCTACGAGATCTGGGGGCTGACCCACCGCATCCTGATGCGCTTCCTCGAGCTGGCGGCTGAGGAGGACAACTCCACCCACCCCTCGGGGCGCTCGCACCGGGCTGGGTCCGGCTGACCCCTGGGTCCGGATCTCCCGTGCTACGATTCGCACAGCCATGCGAGTCTTCCTGAGCCACGTCGCGGAAGAGGGACCTCTGGCAAGAGAGCTGGCGGCCCAACTTGCCGAGCGAGGGCTCGAAGTCTGGGATCCGGAGCTAGAGATCCTGCCGGGGGATAGCTGGGCCAAGGGTGTCAGCGAGGCCCTCGAGACATCGGATGCGATGGTCGTGCTCTTCTCCCCCGAGTACGCCCGTTCCAGTTACGCCCGTTCCGAGGTCGAATACGCTCTCGGCAACCCTCGCTATCGCAATCGCCTGGTCCCCGTCGTCGTCGGCTCGCCGGAAGAGGTCCCCTGGGTGTTCAAGAAGTTCCAGACCATCCCGTACCGGGGAGACGCGACGCAGGTCGCTGAGCACATCGGAGCGGCATTGCTGAGCGCCGTGCACGCATAGAGGAGAAGGGCGGCATGGCGGCGGCGGTGCGCGGACGACCCACCGAGGTCTTCCTCTCCCACGCCTCGGTGAACAGAGTCTTCGCCCGCACAGCAGCGCGGGTCCTGCGGCGTCACGGCCTCCCTGTCTGGTACAGCGAAACCAACCTCGCCGGCGCCCAGCAGTGGCACGACGAGATCGGTCAGGCCCTTCGGCGCTGCGACTGGTTCCTCCTCGTCCTCTCGCCGCATGCGGTGGCCTCACCGTGGGTGAAGAGAGAGCTCGTCTTCGCCCTCAACGATCGCCGGTATCACGACCGGATCGTCCCTTTGTATTACAAAACCTGCGACTACTCCGCCTTGAGCTGGGTCCTCGACTCCATTCAGCGCGTCGAATTCCGCCGCCGGCACGGCGAGGGATTCCGCGAGCTCCTCCGCATCTGGGGCGTCGGCTATCAGGGCGAGTGACCCCGGGTCCGCCGGCCTTGAAGGCGCTAGCCGCCGATGAACGACATCTCGACCTTCGGCGCCGCCGCGGTGGCGGCGGTGCGGATCTCCGAGTAGCGGTCCTCGCGGGCGCGCCAGACGCGGTCGATCAGCTCGCCCAGCGCGTCGTCGCCGGCGCCGCCGCGGAGGATGCCGCGGAGATCGGTGCCGGCAGTGGCGAAGAGGCAGGTGTAGAGGTGGCCGTCGGCCGAGAGGCGTGCCCGGGTGCAGTCGCCGCAGAACGGGCGGGTGACCGAGGTGACGATGCCGACCTCGCCGCCGCCGTCGCGGTAGCGGAAGCGGCGGGCGACCTCGCCGGGGTAGCGCGGCGGCAGCGGCTCGAGCGGCAGCTCGGCGTCGATCCGGCGCACCACCTCGTCGCCCGGCACCACGTCGTCGAGCCGCCAGCCGTTGCTGGCGCCGACGTCCATGTACTCGATGAAGCGCATCGCCACGCCGGTGCCGTGGAAGCGGCGGGCGAGGTCGACCACCGTATGGTCGTTGACGCCGCGGTGGACGACGGCGTTGACCTTGACCGGCGCGAGCCCGGCGGCGAGCGCGGCGTCGATGCCGGCGAGGACCTTCGCGACCGGGAAGTCGACGTCGTTCATGCGCCGGAAGACCGCGTCGTCGAGCGAGTCGAGGCTCACCGTCACCCGGTCGAGCCCGGCCCCGGCGAGCGCCGGGGCGAGCCTTTCGAGGAGCGCCCCGTTGGTGGTCAGCGCCAGCTCGACGCCGGGGATCGCGGCCAACATCCGCACCAGCTCGGGGAGGTCGCGGCGCAAGAGCGGCTCGCCGCCGGTCAGCCGCACCTTCTTCACCCCGCGCTCCGCGAAGACGCGCGCGACGCGGGCGATCTCCTCGAAGCTCAGGATCTCGGCGCGCGGCAAGAACGGATGGTCCGGCCCGAACACCTCCCGCGGCATGCAGTAGCGGCAGCGGAAGTTGCAGCGGTCGGTGACCGACACCCGGAGGTCGCGCACCGGCCGGCCGAGCCGGTCGGCGACCGGCCCGGGGGCGGGATCGGGGACCACGGGGAGGGCGTCGGCGGCGGTCACGGCCTCACTCTAACGCGCCGCCCCCCCGCGCCTTCAGTACCGGTAATGGTCGGGCTTGTACGGCCCCTCGACCGGGATCGCCGAGATAGTCCGCCTGCTCCTTCGACAGCCGGGTCAGCTCGACGCCGAGCTGGTCGAGGTGGAGGCGGGCCACCTCCTCGTCGAGCTGCTTGGGCAGCACGTAGACCTGCTTCTCGTACTCGCCGGCGTTGCGCCAGAGCTCGAGCTGGGCGAGCACCTGGTTGGTGAACGAGGCCGACATCACGAAGCTCGGGTGGCCGGTGGCGCAGCCGAGGTTGAGCAGGCGCCCTTCGGCGAGCACCAGCACGCTGTGGCCGTCGGGGAAGACCCACTCGTCGTACTGCGGCTTGATGTTGACCTGCTCGATGCCGGGGAGCTTCTTCAGCCCGGCCATGTCGATCTCGTTGTCGAAGTGGCCGATGTTGCCGACGATCGCCTTGTCCTTCATCCGCGCCATGTGGTCGGCGGTGATGATGTCCTGGTTGCCGGTCGCGGTGATGAAGACGTCGGCGGTCTCGACCACGTTCTCGAGCGTCGTGACCTGGTACCCCTCCATCGCGGCCTGGAGCGCGCAGATCGGGTCGATCTCGGTGACCACCACCCGGCAGCCCTGGCCGCGCAGCGCCTGGGCGCAGCCCTTGCCGACCTCGCCGAAGCCGCAGACCACCGCGACCTTGCCGCCGAGCATCACGTCGGTGGCGCGGTTGAGGCCGTCGACCAGCGAGTGGCGGCAGCCGTAGATGTTGTCGAACTTGCTCTTGGTGACCGAGTCGTTGACGTTGATCGCCGGGAACGCCAGCGTGCCCTCCTTCATCATCTGGTAGAGGCGGTGCGACGCCGGTGGTGGTCTCCTCGGAGACGCCGCGGATCCCCGCGGCGACGCGCGTCCAGCGCTCGGGGTCGTCGCCGTGCTCGCGGCGCAGGAGGTCGAGGATCACGCCCCACTCCTCGGGGTCGTTCTCGGCGTCGAAGGCGGGCATCTGGCCGGCGCGCTCGAACTCGGCGCCCTTGTGGACCAGCAGCGTGGCGTCGCCGCCGTCGTCGACGATCAGGTCGGGGCCGCTGCCGTCGGGCCAGACGAGCGCCTGCTCGGTGCACCACCAGTACTCCTCGAGCGTCTCGCCCTTCCAGGCGAAGACCGGGATGCCGCTGCGGATTCTCGGCGGTGCCGCCGGTCTCCGGGCGCCCGACCGCGACCGCGGCGGCGGCGTGGTCCTGGGTCGAGAAGATGTTGCACGACACCCAGCGCACGTCGGCGCCGAGGTGGTCGAGGGTCTCGATCAGCACCGCGGTCTGCACGGTCATGTGCAGGCTGCCCATGATCCGGGCGCCGGCGAGCGGGCGCTCGCCGCCGTAGCGCGCGCGCAGCGCCATCAGGCCGGGCATCTCGTGCTCGGCGAGTCGGATCTCCTTGCGGCCCCAGTCGGCGAGCGCGAGGTCGGCGACCTTGAACGGCTGCGGCCGGCGGCGTGGGCGGCGTCGAAGGGATGGACCGCCGCGGCGGCGGCCGGTCCAGTGGGGGCGGGGGCGATGGCGGTCGCGGTCATGGTCTCGCTTCCTCCGTCCGCCGGACGGCGCCGGCGGCGAACAGGTTGGGTCCGCGCGCCGCCGGGTCCGGCGGCAGCTCGGTCAGGTGCGGCGCGGCGAAGCCGGCCTCGGTCAGCCACGCCGCGAGCTGCTCGCCCGGGAAGCCGAGCCAGAGGTGGCCCATCTCCTGGCGGTAGCGCTCGCGGTCGTGGGGCATCATGTCGATCACCAGGAGGCGCCCGCCCGGCGCGAGGGCGCGCGCCGCCTCGGCGAGCGCCGCCGGCGGATCGGCGACGTGGTGGAGGACCAGGCCGAGGATCGCGGCGTCGAGCTCGCCGTCGCCGACCGGCAGCGCCTCGAGGCTCCCCGGGCGCAGCTCGACGTTGGCGGAACCGGCGAGGCGCCGGCGCGCGGCTTCGAGCATCGCCGGCGACTCGTCGACCGCGATCACCCGCGCGACGAAGGGCGCCAGCGCGGCGGCCGACGAGCCGGTGCCGCAGCCGAGGTCGCCGATCGTCCAGCGCGGATCGAGCAGGCCGAGGAGCGGCGCCAGCTCGGCGCGGGCGCCGAACAGCTCGGCGCGCAGCCGGTCCCACTCGCCGGCGGCCGAGGAGAAGAACTCGCGCGAGCGGCCGCGGCGGTCGGCCAGGACGCTGGCCAGCCGGGCGCGGTCCTGGCCGGCGGCGGGCATCCCGTCGACGCCGCCGCGCACCACCCGCCAGAGCTCGCGGCCGGCGGCGTCGAGCCGGTCCCCGGCCATCGTGTAGTTCCGGCTGGTGCCGTCGCGCCAGGAGGTGATCCAGCCGCCGTCGCCGAGCACCTTGAGGTGGCGGCTGACCGTCGACTGCGGCTGCTGGAGCACCGAGCACAGCTCGCCGACCGAGAGCACGTGCCGTTCGAGCAGCAGCAGCAGCCGGCCGCGCGTGGGATCGGCGAGCGTCCCCATGCGGTCGAAGATCGCGGGCTCGGCGGCGGCGGTCGGGGCGGCGCTGGTCATCGGCTCGGCTCGTTATCCATCCATCAATCCGGATGAACGGCTGATTCTGGCTCGGCCCACGCCGCCCTGTCAACCCCCGCGGGGCAAAAAAAAACGCCCGGCTGAATGCCGGGCGAGCGCTCAGGACACGGAGAGGCCGGTTCTAGGGCGCGGAGAGCGCGATCACCGGGGAGGCCGGGACGTTCAGCGGCTCGGTGCCCGGGATGCGGCGCGCCGAGATGCCCAGCTCGCCGTCGGTGAACCCCTCCCAGACCGCCAGGAAGTCGCCGCGCGGGCCGGCGGTCAGGGAGACGGTGCGGCTCGAGGTCTGGTGCTCGCTGATCCAGAACGGCTCGCCGCGCGGCGTGCCGAGCGCGTCGAGCCGGGTGCCGACCACCGCGGTCTGGAAGTCGCCGAACCAGAGCAGCCAGGCGACCAGGAACTCGCCGGTGGGCGCGGCGGTGACCCGGGGCAGCGCGTGCGCCCGCTCGACGTCGCTGAAGCTGATCTGGAGCTCGGAGCCGAGCAGCGCGCCGGCGCCGCCGACCACCTGGCCGAAGATGCGGAAGTGGATCTGGCTGCCGGCGCGCGGGGCGTGCCAGACCACCACGTAGTCGCCGTCGCGGCCGGCGGCGACCGAGGCGGCGCGCTGGTCGTGCTCGACGCTGGTGTTGAGCTGGAACTGCGGCCCGACCGCCTGGCCCCGTTCGTCGAGCAGCCGGCCGTAGACCTCGGTGCCGTCGGTGCCGTCGCCCTCACCCTCCCAGACCGCCAGGAAGCCGCCGGCCCCGGCCGCGACCGCCGGCAGCCGGGCCAGGACGCCGGGGTCCTGGTCGAGCTTGACCTCGGGACCGATCGCCAGCCCGCGGGCGTTGAAGCGGCGCGCCCAGACGCCGTCGGTCGGGCCGATGCCGACGACCTCGTCGCTCGAGTCCCAGGCGATCAGGAAGCCGCCGTCGGCGTCGAGCGCCACCGCCGGGTTGCGCTGCAGCCCGCGCTGCACCCGGTGGGCTCGGAAGCGGCGCCCGATCGGCGAGCCGTCGGCGCTGAAGCGCTGGCCGAAGACGTCCTGCTCGAGGATGTCGTACTCGTAGTGGAAGACCGCCGCGCGCAGGTAGCCGCGCTCCTCGGTCCAGAACAGCAGGAAGTCGCCGTTCGGGAGGTAGACCAGCCGCGGGTTGAGGCGCGAGAAGATCACGCCCTGTCCGGGGTTGTTCTCGAAGATCAGGTTCCCGACCAGCACCACGTCGCCGCTGGGCGGTCCGGAGGCCGGGAAGAAGCGCGCGGTGATGCCGACCCGCGCGTCGACCCAGGCGACCGTGAAGCCGCCGTTGGGCGAGAAGGCGGCGGCGGTGTCGCGCTGCTTGGTCGGCGAGGTGGTGTTGACGCGGAACTCGCCCTCGGCGTCCCCGAGCTGTGCCGCGGCGGGGGCGGCGGCGAAGAGGACGAGAGCGAGAGCGACGGCCGAGGGAGCGAGGTGGCGGTGCAGCTTCATGGCGCCTCCGGGCAGAGCAGATTTATGGTACGTCGGCATAATACGCGCCGCGTGGGCGGTTGTCAAACCCCCGGTCGTATGATCGGGCGCGATGGCCTCCTCCAGCGCTCTCCGCCGCCGCCGGTTCGCCGGCTGCCTCGCGATCGGGATCCTCGCGGCGGCCTCCCCCGGGACGCCGGTCCTGGCCGCTCCGCCGGCCGGCGCCGGCGCGGCGCTGGCCGCGGCCCGGGCCCACCGCGAGGCGCACGGCGCCGCGATCCTGCGCGAGTTCGCCGAGCTGCTGGCGCTGCCCAACGTCGCCTCCGACGCCGCCGGCATCCGCGCCAACGCCGCGGCGATCGCCGCCGCGCTCGCCCGCCGCGGGGTCCGCGTCGAGGTGCTCGAGCTGCCCGGCGCGCCCGCGGCGCCGCCGGTGGTCTACGGCGAGCTGCCGGCGCCGGGCGCCGCGAGGACGCTGCTCCTCTACGTCCACTACGACGGCCAGCCGGTCGACGAGGCGCGCTGGAGCCAGCCACCCTGGCGGCCGACGCTCTACACCCGGCGCGATCGAGGCCGGCGGCACGCCGCGCCCGCTGCCGGCGGACGGCGAGGCGATCGATCCCGAGTGGCGCCTCTACGCCCGCTCGGCCGCCGACGACAAGGCGCCGATCGCGGCGCTCCTGGCGGCGCTCGACGCGCTGGCGGCGGCCGGGATCGAGCGGACGGTGAACCTCAAGCTCTTCTTCGAGGGGGAGGAGGAGGCCGGCTCGCCGCACCTCGGCGCCTACCTCGAGACCTACGCCGATCGCCTCGGCGGCGACGTCTGGCTCTTCCTCGACGGACCGGTGCACCAGAGCGGGCGGCCGCAGCTCTTCTTCGGCGTCCGCGGCTACGCCGGGCTCGAGATCACCGTCTACGGCGCCTCCCGCTACCTCCACAGCGGCCACTACGGCAACTTCGCGCCCAACCCGGCGCTCGAGCTGGCGCGCCTGCTGGCGGGCATGAAGGACGAAGACGGCCGGGTCGCCATCGAGGGTTTCTACGACACCGTGGCGCCCCTCGGCGAGACCGAGCGGCGGGCGATGGCGGCGGTGCCGCCGTTCGAGGACGAGCTGCGCCGCGACCTCGGCCTGGCCGCGAGCGAGGGCGGCGACGCTCGCTACGACGAGCGGATCGCGCTCCCCTCGCTCAACGTCCGCGGCTTCGTCTCCGGCTCCGTCGGCGCGACCGCGCAGAACGTCATCCCGCCCGAGGCGACCGCCTCGATCGACCTGCGCCTGGTCAAGGGCAACGACCCCGCGGCGATGCTCGGCCTGGTCGAGGCCCACGTCCGCCGCCAGGGCTATCACGTCGTCCGCGAGCCGCCCGACCAGGCGACCCGCCTGTCTCACCGGCGGATCGCCCGGCTGGTGCCCGCGCCGCACTACCGCGCGGTGCGCACGCCGCTCGACCTGCCGATCGCGGGGCGCGTGGCCGCCGCCGCGGAGGCCGCCGCCGCCGAGACCGCTGCTTCCGGGACCGTGGCCGGCCCGGTGGTGCTCACCCCGACCCTCGGCGGCTCGCTGCCGCTCTACCTCTTCGAAGACCTCTCCGGCCTCCCCCTGGTCGGCGTCCCGATCGTCAACTACGACAACAACCAGCACGCCCCGGACGAGAACCTCCGCCTCGGCAACCTCTGGTACGGCATCGACCTCCTGGCGGCGCTGCTGACGATGCCGCCCGAACCGCAGCGATAGCCAGCACCGAAGACCATGCACACCCCCCGACCCGAAACACCGCCGCCGCCGCTCCGCATCGCGCTGATGGGCTTCGGCCGCATCGGCCGCAACCTGTTCCGCATCCTCTACCAGCGCGACGACCTCCGCATCGCCGCGATCAGCGACGTCGCCGACCACGAGGCGCTCGAGTACCTGCTGCGCTTCGACACCCTGTTCGGGCGCTTTCCGGACGAGCTCTCGGTCGAGGGCGGCTGGCTCTACGCCGGCGGCCGGCGCACCCGGATGCTCTCCGCCGCCGCCCCGGGCGACGCCGACTGGGCCGAGCTGGGCGTCCACACGGTGATCGAGGCGACCTCCGCGCCGCGTACGCGCGCCGAGCTGGAACGCCATCTCGAGCGCGGCGCCCGGCGGGTGATCCTGTGCGCGCCGCCGGTCGATCCGCCGGACCTGACGGTGGTCGTCGGGGTCAACGACCACCGGCTCGCCCCCGAGCACCGGATCGTCTCCAACGCCTCCTGCACCGCCCACTGCGCGGCGCCGGTCCTGAAGCTCCTCGACGAGGCGTTTGGGGTCCGGCGCGCCTTCGTCACCACCGCCCACGCCTACAGCAACCAGAACCGGCTCGCCGACGTCCCCGCCGAGGACATCCGCCGCGGCCGGGCGGCGGCCGAAAACATCATCCCGCAGGAGACCGCCGCCGCCGAGGTGATCGGGGAGCTGCTGCCGAACCTCGCCGGGCGGCTGACCGCGGCGTCGTTCAACGTGCCGGTGCCCAACGGCTCGGTGGTCGACCTGGTGTGCTGGCACGAGCAGCCGGTGACCCGCGAGGCGATCAACGAGCTGATCCGTACCGCCGCCGGGAGCGAGCGCTGGCGCGGCGTCCTCGACTACGAGGACGAGCCGATCGTCTCCTCCGACATCGTGCGCTCGCCGTTCTCCTCGACCTTCGACTCGCTGGCGACGATGGTGCTCGGCGAGCGGACCTCCAAGACCCTCGCCTGGTACGACAACGGCTGGGGCTACGCGCACCGCGTGGTCGACCTGATCGAGCGCTTCCGCCGGCTCGAGGCGCCCGCGGAAGAGGGGAGGGCGGCGTGACCGCGCCGGGCAACGCCGCCGGCGGCGGCCGCGAGGTGCGGGTCGGGATCAACGGCTTCGGCCGCATCGGGCGGAGCGTCTTCCGCATCCTCGCCGACCGGCCCGGCTACCGGGTGGCGGCGGTCAACGACCTCTTCGACAACGACCAGCTCGCCTACCTGCTCAAGTACGACACGGTGATGGACATCTTCGACCGCGAGGTCACCGCCGACGAGGAGGCGATGTGGGTCGGCGGCGAGCGGGTCGAGATGACCGCCGAGCGGGATCCCGCGGCGATCCCCTGGGGCGACCTCGGGGTCGAGGTGGTGATCGAGGCGACCGGCGTCTTCCGCCGCCGCGAGCAGCTCGAGAAGCACCTCGCCGCGGGCGCCGGACGGGTGATCCTGACCGTGCCGGCGAAGGACCCGGTCGATGCCACGATCGTGATCGGGGTCAACGACGGCGACCTCACGCCCGAGCACCGGATCGTCTCGAACGCCTCGTGCACCACCAACTGCCTGGCGCCGCTAGCGATGATCCTCGACGAGGCGTTCGGCATCGAGGAGGGCCTCCTGACCACGATCCACGCCTACACCAACGACCAGCGCCTGGCCGACGTGCCGCACAAGGACTTCCGGCGCAGCCGCGCCGCCGCGGTCAACATCATCCCGACCACCACCGGCGCCGCGCGGGCGGTGACCCAGGTGCTGCCGCACCTCGCCGGCAAGCTCGACGGCATGGCGATGAGGGTGCCGGTGCCCGACGGCTCGATCGTCGATTTCGTCTGCCGACTCGCCGCCGCGCCGGACGCCGCCGAGGTCAACCGGGCGCTCGCCGCCGCGGCCGCCCGCCCCTCCCTCGCCGGCGTGGTCGAGTACAGCGAGGTGCCGCTGGTCTCCTCGGACATCATCGGCAACCCGCACAGCTCGATCGTCGACGCGCTGTCGACCCAGGCCGCGGGCGACGGCTACGCCCGGGTCGTCGCCTGGTACGACAACGAGTGGGGGTACTCGAACCGGGTCGTCGATCTGCTGGCGCGCCTGGCGGCGCTCTAGCAGATCTTCCGCCCCGGCTCTCGTGGTTTTCTGAGGGGGGTTGTTCCAACCCCCCTCCCCGCGCGAGCAAGTCGCGCGGGGGCCCCTCCCCCGAGTCGGCGGCCTTTGGCCGCCGGTCGCCCTGCGGGCTCCGCCGCTGCCATCGTTCTAGTCGGCATAGACTCAGGCGCTATGCGTCGAGTCGGTATCTACGGCTGGGGGATCGTCGCGCCGAAGGCGGCGGACGTCGACGAGTTCGCGGCGCGGCTGGGCCGGTCCGAGAGCTGGCTGGCGCCGTTCGAGGGCTTCGGTCCGAACAACTTCCTGGTCGGCCGGCCGAGCTTCTCCTTCGAGCGCTACCGGCCGTGGATCGAGGAGCGCTTCCCGCCCAACCGCTACCCGCAGCTCCGCGAGAAGATGGACGCCTCGACCCTCTTCGCGGTCGGCGCCTTCATCCAGGCCCTCGGGCAGAACCTGGGGCTCGAGGAGGAGCTGACCGCCCTGGGCCCGGCGGCTCACGTCTACGTCGGCAGCGGCGTCGGCGCGATGCCGACGATCTACGAGACCTCGATCACCTACTACCGGGCGCAGCGCCGGTGGAACCGCTTCTGGGCCGAACCCGAGCGCAACGCCGCGCTCGCCGCCCACCTCTCCGGCGAGGCGGTCGACGAGGACGCGCCGCCGCCGCCCGAGGAGGCCGGCGCCGAGGAGGCCGACCTAGCGCGTGAGACCTGGCACGCCTACTGGGCGGCGCGCTCCGACCGGCTCGCCGAGTACCTCGCCGAGCTGCGCGAGATCGAGGCGATGCGGGTCGAGGGCGAGGTCGAGGCCGGCAAGCTCCGGCTGATGAAGGAGAAGCGGCGGCGCAAGACGCGCCTGCAGGAGCGCTGGGGCGGCCCCGAGCCGCCGTGGAACGCGGTGTCGGCCAACCTGCTCTGGAACATCGTCAACAACCCGGCGTCGCAGATCTCGATGCTCGGCCGCCTCACCGGCCTGACCTTCGCGCCGGTGGCGGCCTGCTCGACCTTCGGCGTCGCGCTCAAGCTGGCGCTCGACGCCATGCGGCGCGGCGAGGCCAAGGCGGTGGTGATGGGCGCCACCGACCCGCCGCCGCACCCGCTCACGGTCGGCGGCTTCTACAGCGCGCGGGTGATCTCGGGCGACGGCGCGGTGTCCAAGCCCCTGACCGAGCTGCGCGGCACCCACGTCGCCGGCGGCGCCGCGATCTGGATCGTCGGCGACTACGAGCACATGAGCGCGCGGGGCTTCACGCCGCTCGGCCTCGAGCCGCTGGCGGTCGGCACCTCGGCCGACGCCGACCACATCATCACGCCGTCCAAGGAGGGGCCGAAGGCGGCGGTCGTCCAGGCGCTCGCCGCCGCCGGCGCCGCGCCCGGCGACATCGCCACCTGGGACCTCCACGCCACCGCCACCCCGGGCGACTTCACCGAGGTCCAGACGCTGCGCGAGGTGGTGCCGGAGTCGGTGCTGGTGACCGCGCGCAAGGGGACCTTCGGCCACGGCATGGCCGCCGCCGGCGGCTGGGAGCTGACCGCCCAGTACCTGGGCTACCAGCGCGGCGCGCTCTACCCGACGCCGCTCGCCGAGGGCGAGCTCAACGAGCAGATCGCCGGCGTCCACCGGCGCTTCGTCTTCGACCGCGCCTGCGCGCCGCCCCCCGGGCTGGCCGGCAAACTCTCGATGGGGGTGGGCGGGATCAACGCCTGTGTGATCTCGCGGCCGTGGGCCGACGAGGAACGGGCGGCGGCTCAGCCGCCGGCGAACACGGAGAAGGCGTAGCTCTCGACCGGCTCCCAGCCGCGGCCGGTCAGCACCACCAGCTCGGCGTCGTACTCCCCGGGCGCGAGCAGGTGCACCGGCGGCCGGAACTCGAGCTGGCCGGCGGAGACGGCCGCCGCCGGCCTGAGGCGGAGCGGCTCGCCCTCGCCGTCCCGTGGCCGCAGGCGCAGCTCGTAGACCTCGTCCGGCTCGATCTCGCCGTTCACCGTCAGCGAGACGATGCCGATCGTCGAGAGCAGCTCGACACAGTTCGGGCCGGGACAGGAGCGGTCGCCGCGCAGGGCGTCGCCGATCAGCCCGCCCGAGCCCGCTTCGGGTCCGGCCTGCGGCGGCAGCGAGTCGCTCAGACTCGCCGCGAGGTCCGCGATCCGCCCCTGAGACGACTGCCAGGTCGCGAGCCAGCCGCCGAACCCGACCATCGCTGCCAGGCTGGCGGCCAGGGCGAACCGGCGCGAGCGGCCGGTGCCGGCCGGTGCCGCGGCGGGGCGCCGGAAGGGGAGGACGCCGGGCTGCCGGCGCTCGGGGGCGTCCGGCTCTTCCGACAGGCTGCGGCTCTCGCGCACCAGGGCCACCTCCTCGGCGCACCGCTCGCAGAGCGCCAGGTGGGCGTCGATCCGAGCGGCGGCGAGCGCGGTGGGCGCGCCGAAGGCGTGAGCGACCAGCTCGCCGGCCGGCACGTGCTGGGCGAAGACCTGGCCCGCCTCGCGGGTCTCGGCCAGCTCGCGGCGCAGCTCCTCGTCGCCGCGCAGAGCGGCGAGCAGCTCGCTCCGCTCGGGCTCCTCCAGGGTGCCGTTGAGCAGCCAGGGAAGCAGCTCGCGGGCGTGCTCGGTGTCCATGGTCATCTCCCTTTCAGCGCATCGCAACCGTCATCTCACCGGCCAGTTTCCCACCCTCCCTCCCGCGGCCGGGGCGTCTCGGCCCCCGCGGGGCCGTTTCGCCATCCATAGGCGGCGGTTGCGAATCCTCGTTACCGCGCCAGCTCCTCGCGCAGCTCGATCGCGCGCTTGCGGCAGCGCAGCACGCGCACCCGGAGCGCCCCTTCGGCGACCTCGGTGCGCTGGCTCATCTCGCGGTAGGAAAGGCCGGCGAGCACCATCGACCAGAGCCGGCGGCAGTCCTCGGACATCCGCTCGAGGACGCGCAGCAGGAGGTCCTTCGACTCCGGCTCGAGGTGGCCGCCGGAGTCCGAGAGGATCGCCTCCGCCTCCCAGTCCTCCATGCCGTCGAGCTCGGCCCAGCGCCAGCGGGTGTGGGCCCGGATGCGGTCGAGACAGGTGTGGCAGACCACGCGCCAGAGATAGGTCTTGAGCGCCGACTCGCCGCGGAACGACTGCCCGCGCAGGAGGCGCGTGACCTCCAGCCGGACGTCCTGGAGGACGTCGTCCCAGACCCCCGACAGGCGCCGCCGGTAGGGCTGCGCGGCGCGGTGGATCCACCCCTCGAGCGTGGCCACCGCCTCGCCCTCGCCCGAGAGGTAGCGCTCGACCAGCACGGCGTCTTCGGCACGCATCGTCACTCGGTTTCCCCGGGAGGTCTCTACGAGAGCGAATGGTGTCCGAGCCGCCCCCGCGAGTCAAGCGCGGGCGGCGGGTGTAGAATGCGCGAATCCAAGGACTGTCAATGACTTGGCGCACGCGCAACGCCCGCGTGAGGGCCGGCCGGATCGTGGCTGCGGCGCTCGCCGCGCTGGCCTGGGGGGCCTGCGGCCGCCCGCCGGAGCTGACTCCGGGGGTCGCGGTGGAGGGGCGGCTGGAGCCGGGGGAATCGGTGAGCTACCGCATCGAGGCCGGCGCCGGGGAGTACCTCCGGGTCGCTGTCGAGCCAATCGGCGCGGAAGTCCACGGGGGGCTCGACGCGGTGATTCTCGATCCGCGCGGTTCCGCGCTGATCGAAGCTCCGGGGATCGGCGAAGCGATCGGCGGAACGTTGGCCTGGGTGACCGCTAGCGAAGGGCAGCATCGTCTGGAGCTGACCGATCCTGGCTCACCCGAGGGTCTCGACTACCGGCTGATCCTCGAGGAGCGCCGCGCGGCCCGTGCCGAGGACGGCGACCGTGCCGCGGCCGAGTTGGCACGTGCCGAAGCGGTCCGAAGCTTTGGCAAGGGCGATCTCACGGCGGCCGGGAAGGCCTTGGAGCGGCAGCTCGAGCACTGGCAGCGGGTCGAGGGCGCGGCTGCGGCCACGACGGAGACGCTGCTCGACCTCGTCGAGGTCGAGAGGCGCTCCGATCCGGAGCGAGCGCTGGCGCGCTGCGAGGAAGCGATCCGAGTGAGCACGGAGGCGGGACTTGGCTCCTGGCGCGTGGAGGCCTTCAACGAAAAGGGCAAGCTATTGCGGGCGCGCCGGGACTGTGCCGGCTCGCTCGACGCGTACACCCACGCGCGTGCCGCCGCTCTCGGCGGAGGGGATCTGAGCGCGGCCGGCGTCGCCGCCTACAACATGGGTCGGCTGCAGCTCGACTGCGCTTCGGGCCGCGAAGCGAAGGCGGCCTTTCTTGAGGCGATCGACCTCGGCCACCGCGCCGGCGATGTGGGCCTTCAGGCGGTCGGCCACCGCGATCTCGCGGTCCTGGCGCGCGCGTCGTTCGACCTGAGCGCCGCCCGCGAGCATCTCGACTTGGCGTGGGCGCTGGTCGAGGAGTTGAAGGACAGCGAGGACCCGGCCGATCTCGAAGCCACGGCGGACGTACTGTACGAGCGGGCCAACCTGCAGCGCGCCCTCGGACGCCTGGGCGATGCGCAGGAACTCTTCCGCCGAAGCCTGGATCTCAACCAGAAGCTGGGACGGGATGGGCTGTCGCTCAGGGTACTGCTCAGCCTCGGCGGGCTCGCTCTCGATCTCCGCCGGCCCGAGGATGCACGCGAGTTCTACCGTCAGGCGTTGGAGCGGGCGCATGTGCTGAACGACCTCCAGACGCTCGCCGATGCACAGCACGGGCTCGGTGCGGTCGAGGAGCGGAGCCGCGAGGAGGCGCGCGCGGAGGAACTCTACCGGCAGTCGTTGACAACCGCGGAGGAGCTCGGTCCCGGCCGCACGCGCGCCTTTCGGGTCGCAGCGGCCAAGTCCCGGCTCGGCAGCCTACTCCTGAATCAGAACCGGCCAGCCGAGGCCTTGCCCTACCTCGTCGAGGCGCTCGCGCTGCAGCAGGAGGCCGGTGATCCACGCGCGGAGGCGGCCACCCGCCGCTCCTTGGCAGCGGCATTCGCCTTGAACGGTGATGGAGAGGCCGCCGCCGGAATGTTCGACGATGCGCTCGCGACCGGGCGCGAACTCGGCGACCCGATCTCGATTGCCTGGACGCTGTACAGTCGGGCCTCAACTCTTGCGGGGACGGATCCCGGTCGGGCACGGCGGGTCCTCGAGCAAGCGATCGAGACCCTGGAGCAGGTACGAACGGAACTGAGGGTCGACGCGCTCCGCGCTGACTTTTCGGACGGGCCTCGACGGATCTACGAGCTATACCTCGATCTCCTGATGGCGGCAGGCGAGTATCGAGAAGCGTTCCTGGCCTCCGAGCGCGGACGGTCGCGCGCGCTTCTCGATCTGCTTGCCGAGGCTCGAATCGATCTCCATGCGGGTGTCGAACCAAGTGTCCGGGAGGAGGCTCGGGCGCTCGAGGAGCGGATGAGCTGGCTTCGCAACGAGCTAGGCGAGGCGGTCGCGACCGGCGCCGACCAGGAACGGACCGCCGCGTTGTCTCAACTGCTCGTCGAGGCGGAGAAGGACTGGTGGCGCGTCGAGGCCGCGATTCGCGAGGCGTCGCCGCGCTACCGGGAGCTGAGGGCACCGACGGCGATCGAGATCGGGGAACTCCAGGAGTCGATGCCGCCCGGCCGGGCGCTGCTCGAGTACTGGCTCGGGCGCGAGCGAGCCTACGTCTTTGTGGTGACCCGCGGGTCGTTCTCTGCCGTGTCCCTGGGAGAGACACCGCAACTGGTGGCGCAGGTCGCTGCGCTGCGGGCGGCGATCGTGGGTCTTCAGCCGCCGGATCGCCTGGCGCCGCCGTCCCATCGTCTGTACCTCGAACTAGTGGAGCCAGCGCTGGCTCTGACCGCCGGTGCCGACGAACTGATCATCGTCCCCGACGGCCCCCTTCATTTCTTGCCGTTCGAGGCCTTGGTCACGGCGTCCGCGGCGCCGGGGGTCGCCTTCGGTGACCTGTCCTATCTAGGGAATCGTGCGGTAATCAGCTACGCGCCGTCGGCGACCGTCCTCGCCACGCTCGGGACCCCGCGAGCCGACCCCGCGGCGGCGGGCTCGCCGGCGGCCGCCCCTCTGCATCTGGTGGCCTTGGCGGATCCCCGCCACGACCGACCCGTGACGCTCGACTGCGACCCGGCCCGGCTCGACGGCGCGCCCGTCGCGCGGGGGCTACGCGCTCGCTCGCTCGAGCCGCTCGAGGCCTCGCGGGAGGAGGCGGTGGCGATCACGCGGCGCTACGGTGACCGCGCTCGGGTCTACCAGGGCGCCGAGGCCACCGAAGCTCGCGTCAAGCACTCTGCCGAGCTGGCCTCAGCCGAAATGCTTCACTTCGCCGTCCACGGTGTGATCTGCGAGACCTTGCCGGAGCGCTCGGGACTGGTCCTCGCGCTCGACGACGACCCCACGGAGGACGGTCTGCTTCAAGTCCGCGAGATCTTCGGCCTGCGACTGGCGGCGGAGATCGTGGTGCTCTCGGCGTGCGACTCCGGAACCGGGAAGCTGGTCTCGGGCGAAGGCGTGATGGGCCTGGCCCGGGCCTTTTTCTACGCCGGCGTGCCGACCACGGTGGTAAGTCTCTGGCCGGTCTCCGATCGTTCCACCGCCGAGCTCATGGAGAGCTTCTACGAGCACCTCGACGCCGGCGACGACACGGCTCAGGCACTACAGAAGGCGCGTCGGGGGTTGATCGAGGCCGGGGGCCGGCACGCGGCGCCGTTCTACTGGGCGCCGTTCGTTGTGTTGGGAAGCCAGTAGACCAACGGAGGGTAACAAACGCGGGTTCGATGCGACCGAAGAGCAGGGACAACGCCGGCCCTCGGGGTGCCGAGGCGGCACAACGGTTGGAGGGATGCCATGGCGATCCGCAACGGAAGTGGACGTGACGTCGAGTACGAAGTTCAGCCCCCCGATCCGGGCGGCAACCTGACTGGACCCGTCACTGCCGCAATGCTGCTCACGGCCGGCGGCGGCGCCTTCACTGCGTTCGGCTGCCTGGCGGAAGGCGGTACGACCCTGACCGTGGTCGGTCTCCTCCTTCTCGCCGGGGCGCTGGTCGCCGACGCGATTGCGCTCAACCGCGCCAAGACCGGCTCGTCGCAGTTGGGCTCGGGGGGCCCGAAGACGCTCCTCTCCGACGGCGGCGAGCACCCCCACGTCTTCACCGCCGGCACCTGGGTGGTCTTCTACGAGGTCGGGCAGGACGCGCCGATCACCCAGTCGCCGATCGTCTTCGACGACGTCAACTGCACGGTCGTGCTACGCCAGTGCCCGGCGCCGGCGAACCAGGGGCTGATGGCGGACGCGAAGACCTTCGTCGAGGTGATCCCGAGCAGTCCTTGAGGGCCCCCGCGCCCCTTGAGTCCCTCTTTGTCAGATCCTGGAATGCGCACCCACCGCCCCGGAGTTGTCACGGGCACGTCCGGACGGCAAGTCCGCCGCGCCGGCCCGCGAGACCAGAGACACCGGGAGTGAGGATGCCAGAGCAAGACCCGCGCGAGTACGTCCAGGAGACCGAGACGGGCCGGCCGGCCGAAGGGGCCGAGATCCAGGCCGCGCCCGAGGCCGCCGGCGAGCAGGGCGCGCAGGCGGCGCCGGGGGGCGCCCGCACCGCGGCGCAGATGTCGGGGAGCCTGACGCTCCCCGTGCTGCCGCTGCGCGACGCGGTGCTCTTCCCCGGCGTGACGGTGCCGATCGGGGTCGGGCGGCCGGGGACGCTGAAGGCGATCGAGGCGGCGATCAAGAGCCCGGAGAAGCTCCTCTTCGCCGTCGCGCAGCGCCAGAACGTCGAGGAGGTCACCCCCGAGGGGCTCTACACCATCGGCACGGTGGCGCGCATCGCGCAGATCCAGCGCGGCCTCGGCGGCGCCCAGCTCCTGGTGCGCGGCGAGCGGCGCGGCATCGCGGTGCGGATCAGCGAGACGTCCGGCGGCCATCTCCAGGCGATCGTCCGCGACACCGAGGAGATGCTGCCGCTCGACGCCGAGGACCCGGCGTTCATCGCCCTCTACCGCGAGGTGCGCGAGCGCGCCGGCGAGCTGGGCGAGAAGACCGGGCTGCCCGAGGAGGTCGTCGAGCAGGTGCTCGAGAACGTCACCGACGCCGGGCCGCTTCGCCGACCTCGTGGCGGGCTACCTCGAGATGCCCACCGCCGACCGCCAGAAGCTCCTCGAGACGCTGTCGGTCGAGGAGCGCCTGCGCCGCGTGCTGGTCCAGTGCAGCGCCAGATCGACGTGCTCGAGGCGCAGGAGGCGATCAAGTCCAAGGTGCAGGAGGAGCTCGGCGACCGCCAGCGCGAGATGTTCCTGCGCGAGCAGATGAAGGCGATCCAGAGGAGCTGGGCGAGGACGAGGGGCAGCGAGGACGTCGAGGAGCTGAAGGAGCGGCTCGACGCGCTGCCGCTCTGCCCCGAGGTGCGCAAGGAGGTCAACCGCGAGTCGGTCGCGGCTCGCGCGGATCGGCCGCGAGTCGATGGAGTCGCAGGTCATCCGCACCTACCTCGAGACGATCGCCGAGCTGCCGTGGAACGCGCGCACCGAGGAGCAGCTCGACGTCCAGAGCGCCGCCGAGATCCTCGACGAGGACCACTACGGCCTCGAGGACGTCAAGGACCGCGTGCTCGAGTTCCTGGCCGTGCGCCAGCTCCGCCAGGAGCGGCAGCGGCGGAGGCCGAGGAGGAGACCGCCGCGGAGGCCGCGGAGAGCGCCGAACCGGCGGCCGACGGCGGCAACGGCAAGGCCGCGGCCGAGGCCGCCGGGGACCTCCCCGAGCGGCCCGCCGATCCGGAGGTCGCCGAACGCGCCGCGCGCGGCCCGATCCTCCTCTTCGTCGGCCCGCCGGGCGTCGGCAAGACCTCGATCGCGAAGTCGATCGCGCGGGCGATGGGGCGCAAGTACGTGCGCATCTCGCTCGGCGGCGCGCGCGACGAGGCCGACATCCGCGGCCACCGCCGCACCTACGTCGGCGCCATGCCGGGGCGCATCATCCAGGGGATGAAGCAGGCCGGCACCAAGAACCCGGTGTTCCTGCTCGACGAGGTCGACAAGCTCGGCGTCTCGTTCCAGGGCGACCCGGCGAGCGCGCTGCTCGAGGTGCTCGACCCGGCGCAGAACGACAGCTTCACCGACCACTACCTGGGCGTGCCGTTCGACCTCACCGAGGTGCTGTTCATCGCCACCGCGAACTTCCTCCAGAACATCCCCGGGCCGCTGCTCGACCGCATGGAGGTGGTCGACTTCGCCGGCTACACCGAGCGCGAGAAGGTCGAGATCGCGCGGCGCTACCTGATGCCGCGCCAGCTCGAGGAGAACGGGCTCTCCGCCGAGCAGCCCTGGCGGTCACCGACGACGCGGTCGAGCGAGCTGATCAGCGGCTACACCCGCGAGGCCGGCGTCCGCCAGCTCGAGCGCGAGCTCGGCCGGGTGGCGCGCAAGGTGGCGCGGAAGATCGCGGGCGGCGAGGTCGAGCAGCTGTCGCGCTCGACGCCGGCGGCCGAAGGAGCTGCTGGGCCGGCCCAAGGTCCATCCGGAGCACGCCGCGCCGGCCGACCAGGTCGGCATCGCCACCGGCATGTACTACACGCCGGTGGGCGGCGACATCATGTTCGTCGAGGCGTCGCGGATGGCGGGCAAGGGCGAGCTGATCCTCACCGGCCAGCTCGGCGACGTGATGAAGGAGTCGGCGCGCGCGGCGCTCGACCTACGCCCGCTCGCACGCCGAGTCGCTCGGCATCGACGCCGAGGCGTTCGAGCAGGATCTCCACATCCACGTGCCGGCGGGCGCGATCCCCAAGGACGGCCCGTCGGCCGGCGTCACCATGGCGACCGCGCTGGTCTCGGCCTGTCCGGCCGCGCCGGTGCGCCACGACGTGGCGATGACCGGCGAGATCACGCTCTCCGGCCGCGTGCTGCCGATCGGCGGGGTCAAGGAGAAGGTGCTCGGCGCGCTGCGCGCCGGGATCACCCACATCATCCTGCCCAAGGCCAACGAGGCCGACCTCGAGGACCTGCCGCCGACGTCCGCGAGCGGCTCGAGATCCACGCCGTCGAGGACCTCGGCGAGGTGCTCGCGGTCACGCTCCGCGGCGGCTCGTTCCGCGAAGGCCGCCTGACCTTCCCCGAGGTCGAGGTCCCTGCCGGCGACGGCGGCGAGCGGCTGGCCGAGCTGCACCACTGAGGCGCGGCGGGCCGGCCGCTGGCCCGCCAGCGCCGTCCCCCCCTCATTCTTGACGGAACATTTACGCGCCGCGGCGGGCGCGCGAATTGTTCCTTTACGCGGGCATCCGTACTCTGGCCTCGTGAGGAGCGGCGGCGCGGGCCGATGTTCGGGGCCGCGGCCGTCTCCTCCGAATCGAGGAGTACCGATGGCCCCTGCGATCCCTGACCGCCGCCCGCGCCGCCGCGCTTCCGTGCTCGGCACGCTCCGGGTGCTGACGGTCTTCTCCGCGCTCGTCCTGGCGGCCGATGCCGCCCGCGCGACCTCGTCGTCCACGGTCTGGACACCGCTCTCGCCCGACATCCAGCCTTTCGGCGTCTGCCACGTGGGCGTCGACAACTACTTCACCGTGTTCACGGACGCGGCCGACGGCGCGGGCGACTTCCCGACCGATGCCGGCCTGACCGTCGGCATCCTGCCGTTCGAGAAGCTCCAGATGGAGGTCGGCGTCGACCTCCTCGAGCCGAGCGACGATCCGCTCGTCTTCAACGCCAAGATGGGCGCTCCCGAGGGCGCGCTCTTCTCCGGCGCCCCCGCCCTCCAGGTCGGGATCGCCAACGCCGGCACCGAAGAGGACGTCACCGACTACGACATCGTCTACCTGGTGGTCGGCAAGACCATCCCCGGCCTGGGCCGGCTCTCGGGCGGCCCCTACACGGGCAACTCGAAGCTCCTCGTCGACGCCGACGGCGAGGAGGAGAACGACGGCTTCATGGTCGCGTTCGACCGCGGCTTCCTGCCGGTCCAGGACGCCGCCGGCGAGTTCAACCGGCTCGTGCTGGCCGCCGACTACGCGTCGGGGGACAACGCGCTCGGCGGGGTGGGCCTGGGGCTCTACTACTACTTCCACCGCAACGTCAGCGTCCTCACCGGGCCGGTCTGGTTCAACGAGGAGGCGATCAACGGCGAGTGGAAGTGGACGATCCAGCTCGACGTCAACCTGCCCAAGCTCGGCCGTTGAGCGGAGGTAACCATGAGCGGTCTCTACCTGTTGGGTCTGGTGATCACCGTCGTGCTCTTCATCTACCTGTTCGCGGCCCTGCTGCGGCCGGAGAAGTTCTGACATGAGAACCAAGGCGCCTCTGTTCGATCCGCGCATCGTCCGCCCGGCGATCGCGGAGTCGTTTCGCAAGCTCGACCCGCGGAAGATGGTCCGCAACCCGGTGATGCTCGTGGTCTACGTCGGGAGCATCGTGACCACCGGGCTGTGGCTCCAGGCCCTGCTCGGCCGGGGCGAGGCGCCGGCGGGGTTCATCCTCGCGGTCGCGCTCTGGCTCTGGTTCACGGTGCTGTTCGCGAACTTCGCCGAGGCGATGGCCGAGGGGCGGGGCAAGGCCCAGGCGCGGGCGCTGCGCCAGAGCCGCCGCACCACGACGGCGAAGAAGCTCGCGGCGCCGCGTCTCGACGCCGCCCGCACCGAGGTCGCCTCGACCGAACTGAGGAAGGGCGACCTCGTCCTCGTCGAGGCCGGCGACCTCGTCCCCGGCGACGGCGAGGTGATCGAGGGGATCGCCTCGGTCAACGAGGCCGCGGTCACCGGCGAGAGCGCGCCGGTCATCCGCGAGAGCGGCGGCGACCGCAGCTCGGTGACCGGCGGCACCCGGGTGATCTCCGACTGGCTGATCGTCCGCATCACCGCCGACCCGGGCGACACCTTCCTCGACCGCATGATCGCGCTGGTCGAGGGCGCCCGCCGGCAGAAGACGCCGAACGAGATCGCGCTCTCGATCCTCCTCGCCGGCCTGACCCTGGTCTTCCTGATCGTCACCGCGACGCTGCTGCCGTTCTCGATCTACGCCGTGAACGCTTCCGGAGAGGGCTCGCCGGTGTCGGTGACCGTGCTGATCGCGCTCCTGGTCTGCCTGATCCCGACCACGATCGGCGGCCTGCTCTCGGCGATCGGCATCGCCGGCATGGACCGCATGATCCAGGCCAACGTGATCGCGACGTCCGGCCGCGCGGTCGAGGCCGCGGGCGACGTCGACGTGCTGCTGCTCGACAAGACCGGCACCATCACGCTCGGCAACCGGCAGGCGACCGAGTTCCTCCCCGCCGAAGGGATCGGCGAGGCCCGCTTCGCCGACGCCGCCCAGCTCGCCTCGCTCGCCGACGAGACCCCCGAGGGGCGCTCGATCGTCGTCCTCGCCAAGGAGAAGTACGAGATCCGCGGGCGCGACGTCCACGCCCTCGACGCCCGCTTCGTGCCGTTCTCCGCCCACACCCGGATGAGCGGCGTCGACCTCGACGGGCGCAGGTTCCGCAAGGGTGCGGCCGACGCCGTCGCGGCGTTCGTGGCCGCGGAGGGCGGGAGCTTCCCGGCCGACGTGCGGGCGCGGGTCGACGAGATCGCCCGCTCCGGCGGCACGCCGCTGGTGGTCGCCGAGGACCGCCAGGTGCTCGGGGTGATCCGCCTGAAGGACATCGTCAAGGGCGGCATCCGCGAGCGCTTCGCCGCGCTGCGCGCGATGGGCATCAAGACGGTGATGATCACCGGTGACAACCCGCTGACCGCGGCGGCGATCGCCGCCGAGGCCGGGGTCGACGACTTCCTGGCCGAGGCGACGCCGGAGGCCAAGCTCGCGCTCATCCGGCAGTACCAGGAGGGCGGGCGGCTGGTGGCGATGACCGGCGACGGCACCAACGACGCGCCGGCGCTTGCCCAGGCCGACGTCGCGGTGGCGATGAACGCCGGCACCCAGGCCGCCAAGGAGGCGGCGAACCTGGTCGACCTCGACTCCAACCCGACGAAGCTCCTCGAGATCGTCGAGATCGGCAAGCAGCTCCTGATGACCCGCGGCGCCTTGACCACGTTCTCCTTCGCCAACGACGTCGCGAAGTACTTCGCGATCCTGCCCGCGATCTTCGCCGGGCTCTACGCCGCGGGCGGGGGCGCGGGCGCGCTCGCCGCGCTCGACGTCATGCGCCTCCACTCGCCGGAATCGGCCATCCTGTCGGCCGTCATCTTCAACGCGCTGATCATCATCGTCCTGATCCCGCTGGCTCTCCGGGGCGTCGCCTACCGGCCGGCCTCGGCCGCCTGCGGTCCTGCGCCGCAACCTCCTGGTCTACGGGCTGGGCGGCGTGGTCGCGCCGTTCGTCGGGATCAAGCTCATCGACGTGGCGCTGACCGCGCTGCGCCTGGTCTGAGGTGATTCATGGACGCGATCCTCCTCGTCGCGCTGATCGTCGGCGGCACCGCCCTCCTCTCCTGGCCCCTCGGCCGCTACATGAAGTGGGCGATGGACCCCGCCGAGGCGGGCCCGCGCCGGTTCCGGCTCGACCGCCTGTTCGAGAAGATCGTGCGGCGCCGCCGCCCGCAAGCCGCAGGACTGGAAGCAGTACGCGGTCGCGCTGCTGGTCTTCAACGTCGTCATGTTCGTCGTCTGCTTCGGCATCCTGGCGCTCCAGCAGCACCTGCCGCTCAACCCGGACGGCAAGGGCGCGATCGAAGGGAGCCTGATCTTCAACACGGCGGCCTCGTTCACCTCGAACACCAACCTGCAGCACTACTCGGGCGAGGCGACGATGAGCTACCTGTCGCAGCTCTGCGCCCTGATGTGGCTGCAGTTCGTGTCGGCGGCGACCGGCATCGCCGTCCTGGCGGCGATCGCGCGCGGGCTCTCCGGGCGCCAGGAGATGGGCAACTTCTTCGTCGACCTGCAGCGCGCGTCGTTCCTCGTGCTGCTGCCGGCCGCCCTGGTCGTCGCCACGCTGATGGTGCTCGGCGGCATGCCGATGACGCTCGACGGCGCGGCGGCCGCGACCACGCTCGAGGGCGCCGAGCAGGTGATCGCCCGCGGGCCGGTCGCGGCGTTCGTCGCGATCAAGCAGCTCGGCACCAACGGCGGCGGCTTCTTCGGCCCCAACTCCACCCATCCGTTCGAGAACCCGACGTTCTGGACCAACGTGCTGTCGATGGTCTCGATCCTCCTCATCCCGATGGCGAGCGTCTGGATGTTCGGCCGGATCGTCCGGCGGATGCGCCACGCGGCGGTCGTCTTCGGCGTGATGCTGGTGCTGCTCCTGGCCAAGATCGGCGGCGCGGTCTGGTTCGAGCAGGCGCCGACCCAGGCCTTCGAAGGGCTGGCGATCGAAGAGACGAGCGCCAACCTCGAGGGCAAGGAGATGCGCTTCGGCCGCCCGGCGGCGCGGGCCGCTGTGGGCGGTGGTCACCACCTCGACCAGCAACGGTTCGGTCGACGCGATGCACGACAGCCTCAACCCGATGACCGGTCTCATGCCGATGATCGGCATGTGGCTGAACGCGACCTTCGGCGGCGTCGGCGTCGGGATGATCAACATGTTCCTCTACATCGTGATCGCCGTCTTCCTCGCCGGCATGATGGTCGGGCGCACGCCGGAGTACCTGAACCGGCGGGTCGAGGCGCGCGAGGTCAAGCTCGCGATCCTGTGCGCTGCTCGCGCACGCGCTCTTCATCCTCGCCGGCACCGCGATCTTCGCGGTCACGCCGTGGGGCACGAAGACGTTGAACAACGCCGGCGCCCACGGCTTCAGCGAGATCCTCTACGAGTTCAGCTCGGCCTCCGCGAACAACGGCTCGGGCTTCGAGGGGCTGGGCGACAACACCGTGCCGTGGAACGTCGCCACCGGCCTGGTCATGCTGCTCGCGCGCTACATCCCGATCATCCTGCCGCTCGCGATCGCCGGCTCGCTCGCCGCGAAGCGCCCGACGGCGCAGTCCGCCGGCACGCTCGGGGTCGAGGACGGCACGTTCGCGGTCATGCTCGTGGGCACGATCCTCCTGATCGGCGCCCTGACCTTCTTCCCGGCCGCGGCCCTGGGACCGATCGCCGAGCATCTCCAGTTCATGTGACGCCGGTCCACGGAGCACGAGGAAAAAGCCATGTCATCGCTCATCGCCAGCATCCGCCTCGTCGTCGCCACCCTGCTCGTCTGCGTCGCCGGGTATACGGCCGTGATCCTGGGCGTGGCCCAGCTCCTGACCCCGGACACCGCGCAGGGGTCGCTGATCGCGCGCGCCGACGGCACGATCGCCGGCAGCCGCCTGATCGCGCAGGAGTTCAAGGAGCCGCGCTACTTCTGGCCGCGCCCCTCGGCCGCGGGCTGGAACGCCTCCGCCGCCGCCGGCAGCAACAAGTCGCCGACCAGCGCCGACCTCACCGCGCGCGCGACCGACCTGATCGCCCGCCACGGCGCCACCGCCGAGCGGCCGCTGCCGCCCGAGCTGGCCGCGGCCTCGGGCGGCGGGCTCGATCCGCACATCTCCGAGCACGCGGCGCTGTACCAGGCGGAGCGGGTGGCCGCCGCGCGGCCCGGCCTTTCGAACGCGCGGATCGAAGCGCTGATCTCCGAGCACGCGTTCGCCCCGGGCGGCGCCCTGGCGCCGGGCCGGATCGTCAACGTTCTCGAGCTGAACCTCGCGCTCGACCGCGAGCCCACCGTGCCCGGCGCGCCCTGAACGGAGCGCGGCGCCGCGCTAGGCTATGAGCCCGCAGGCCGCGCCCGGCCCCGCACCCCCCATGGAACCCTCCCGCCCCGACCCCGACGCCCTGCTCGCCCGCGTCGCCGCCGAAGAGGCCCGCGAGCGGGGCGGCAAGCTCAAGGTCTTCCTCGGCGCCGCGCCCGGGGTCGGCAAGACCTTCGCCATGCTCGACGCGGCGCGCCAGCTCCGCCAGCAGGGGGTCGACGTCGTAGTCGGCGTCGTCGAGACCCACGGCCGGGCGGAGACCGAGGCGCTGCTCGAGGGCCTCGAAGTCCTGCCGCGCCAGAGCCTCGAGTACCGCGGCAAGGTCCTCGCCGAGCTCGACCTCGACGCCCTGCTGCGCCGCCGGCCGCAGGTCGCGCTGGTCGACGAGCTGGCGCACACCGAACGCCCCCGGCGCCCGCCACGAGCGCCGCTGGCAGGACGTCGAGGAACTGCTCGACGCCGGCATCGACGTCTACACCACGGTCAACGTCCAGCACCTCGAGAGCCTCAACGACGTCGTCGAGCGGATCACCGGCGTCCGCGTGCGCGAGACCGTGCCCGACGCCTTCTTCGACCGCCTGCGCGACGTCGTCCTGATCGACCTGCCGCCGCGCGAGCTGATCGAGCGGCTGCGCCAGGGCAAGGTCTACCTGCCCGAGCTACGCGCAGGCGGCGCTCGAGGCGTTCTTCTCGCCGTCCAACCTGACCGCGCTGCGCGAGCTGGCGATGCAGACCGCGGCCGACCGCGTCGACGCCGACCTGCGGACCTTCCTGACCCGCCACGGCCTGCCGGCGCTGGTGCCGCTGCGCCGGAAGGTCCTGGTGCCGGTCGACGGCCACGCCTACACCGAGTACCTGATCCGGCTCGGCCGGCGCTTCGCCGAGCGGCTGCAGGCGCCGTGGACCGTCGCCTGGGTCGACACCGGCCGCGGGCGCACCGACCGCCGGAGCCTCCAGGCGGCGTTCCAGCTCGCCCGGCGGCTGGGCGGCGAAGCCGTCATGCTGCGCGGCGCGAACGTCGCCGACGAGCTGCTCGACTACGCCGCCCGCCAGGGTTTCACCTCGATCGTCATCGGCCGCACCCGCGAGCGGCCGGTCGCGCGCGCTCCTCGGCCGCACGATCGGCCAGCAGCTGCTTGAAGAAGGGGCCGCGTCTTCGAGCTGACCATCGTCAACACCCCCTACGCCCGCGCCCGCGCCCGCCGCCGTGCCGCGCGCGCCGAGCCGTGGCCGGCCCGGCGCTGCGGGCGCGTCGGCGTCGCGACCGCGGCGGTGGCGCTCGCGGCGCTCGCCTCGGCGGCGCTCGAGACGGTCCTGCCGATCGGCCAGCCTGGCGCTCGTCTTCCTGATCGCCGTCTTGGTCGTCGCCGTGCGCTCGACGACTGCCGGTGGCGGTCTACGCCGCGGTCGCTGTGCTTCCTCGCCTACAACTTCTTCTTCACCGAGCCGCGGTTGACCCTCCGGATCAGCGACCCCCACGACGTGGTCGCGGTCGCTCGCCTTCCTGGTCGCCGCCCTGGTCTGCGGCCAGCTGGCCGCGCGGCTGCGCGCCCAGGTGACCGCGCTGCGCGCCGCCAACCAGCACGCCGGCGCGCTCCAGGCGCTCGGCGAGCGGCTCGCCGGCGCCGCCGACGAGGACCAGGTGCTCCAGGTCGGGTGCGAGGCGCTGGCTGCGGCGCTCGGCTGCGAGGCGGTCGCGTTCTCCCGCGACCGCGACCAGGGCGGGCCGCTGCGCCGGGCGGCCGCGCAGCCGGCCGCCGCGCGCCTCGAGCCGAACGACCTCGCGGCGGCCGACTGGGTCGCCGGCCGCGCGCAGCCGGCCGGGCGCTTCACCGGCACGCTGTCGGGCTCGCCCTGGTGGTTCATGCCGCTGGTCGTCGAGCGAGGGCTGCCTGGGCGCCGTCGGGCTGCGGTTTCCGCCCGTAGAGGACGTGCTCGAGCGCCGAGCAGCGCCTGCTCGCCGAGGCGATGGTCCAGCAGATCGCGCTCGCCGCCGAGCGCGCCCGGCTGGTCGCCGACCTCGAGACGCGCGCGCGTCGAGGGCGAGACCGAGCGGCTGCGCGCCGCGCTCCTGTCCTCGGTGTCGCACGACCTGCGCTCGCCGCTCGCCTCGGTGATCGGCGCCGCCACCAGCCTCTCGGCCTACGGCGAGACGATGCCGGAGGACGACCGGCGGCGAGCTCCTGGCGTCGATCCGCAGCGAGGGCGAGCGGCTCGACCGCTACATCCAGAACCTGCTCGACATGACCCGCCTGGGCGCGGGCGGCCTCAAGCTCCAGCGCGACTGGGTCGGCCTCGACGAGATCCTGGGCTCGGCGCTCGCCGCGCCTGCGCAAGCTCTACCCCGCGCTCGCGGTCGACGACCGGCGCCCCGCCCGACCTGCCGCCCGCTCCACGTCCATCCGGCGCTGATCGAGCAGGCGCTCTTCAACATCCTCGAGAACGCCGCCAAGTTCTCGCCGCCGGGCGCCGGAGGTGAGCGTCGCCGCGCGGCGCGCGGACGGTCAGATCGTCGTCGACGTCAGCGACCGCGGCCCCGGCATCCCGGAGGAGCAGCGGCGGCGGATCTTCGACATGTTCTACAGCGTGCGCGGGCGACCGCGGCGGGCGGGCAGCGGCCTCGGCCTGACCATCGTCCGCGGCATGATCGGCGCCCACGGCGGGCGAGGTCGAGGCGCTGGCCGGGCCGGGTGGCGTCGGCACCACGATCCGGGTCACCCTGCCGCTGCCCGAGCCGCCGGCGGCGCCGGCCGGGGAGCGCGAGCGCGTGACCGCCGCCGGGCGCGCCGCCGGCGCGCATCCTGGTCGTCGACGACGAGCCGCAGATCCGCAAGTTCCTCGAGATCAGCCTGCGCGCCCAGGGCTACGCCGTCCGCGAGGCGGCCGGCGGCCGGGAGGCGCTCGAGCGGCTGGCGCTCGAGGGCGCCGACCTGGTCGTCCTCGACCTCGGCCTGCCCGACATGGACGGCCAGGAGGTGCTCGCCGAGCTGCGCACCTGGTCGCGGGTGCCGGTCGATCGTCCTCTCGGTGCGCGCGGGAGAAGCGAGAGAAGGTGCGCGCGCTCGACGCCGGCGCCAACGACTACGTGACCAAGCCGTTCGGCATCCAGGAGCTGATGGCCCGCGTCCGGCGCCTCCTGCGCGCCGCCGGCGCCGCCGAGGACGCCCCGCCGGTCTTCGACGACGGCGACCTGCGCGTCGACCTCGCCCGCCGCCTGGTCACCCGGCGCGGCGAGCCGGTCCACCTGACGCGCAAGGAGTACGGCGTCCTGGCGATGCTCGTGCGCCACGCCGGCCGGGTGGTCACCCAGCAGCAGCTCCTCCGCGAGCTGTGGGGCCCGGGCCACGTCGAGGACACCCACTACCTGCGCGTCGTCGTCGGCAAGATCCGCCACAAGCTCGCCGACGATCCGCTCCACCCGCGCTGGCTCGAGACCGAGCCGGGGGTCGGCTACCGGTTCCGGGGGGAGGTCGGGGGCGGGCCGCAGGAGTAGGACCGGGGAGGCCGGAACGCGCGGCCTCGACCCACGCTGCCGCCGTCTGTAGCAGCGACATCCTCGCCGTCTTATTGGGTGAGAACTTGCGATAGGCTTTCCTGTCGCGAACCTCGCTGACATCTCGGGGTATCCATGAACCCGCCCCTACGACTCAGCCTCACCGACTACGCCGGCGAGACGCGCTGGCGCTGGCAGCTCGCGGACGGCCGGGGGGCCTTCCTCGCGGACCACGAGGTGGACCTCCGCGACGACCGCTCGCCCGAGGCCCGCGCCTTCGCCGACCTGCCCGCCGAGCTGTGGCGCCGGTCCGGGACCGAGCCGCCGGCCGAGACCCTGGCGCGGGTGGGGAAGTGGATGGGGGAGCGGGTGTTCGGGCCGGTGGCAGCGAAGCTGGCGACGCTCCTCACGCCGCCGGCGACGGTGGTCGAGGTCTCGGTGCCGCCCGAGGCGCAGGCGCTGCTCGCCCGGCCCTTCGAGCTGACCCATCTGCCGGGGCCGGACGGCGCTGGCCGGCCGATGGTCGAGCGCGGCGTGCGCTTCGTCTACCAGCTCGCCGGCTCACCGCCGCCCGGACCGCCCAAGCCGGCCGGCGAGCGACTGCGGGTCCTGGCGCTCTTCAGCCTTCCCCACGGCGAGAAGCCGCTCGGCCTGCGGCGCGAGCGGGTGGAGCTGGAAGCCCTCCTGCACCGCGTGGCCCAGACCGGCGGCCTGGGAATCGAGCTACGGGTGCTGCAGTACGGCGCCACCCGGGCGATCCTCGGCGACGCCCTGGAGGAAGCCGCCGGCTGGGACCTGATCCACATCTCCGGCCACGGCCTCGAGGGGGAGGTGGCGCTGGAGAACGTGGCGGGCGACGCGGACCCGATCGACGCCGAGGAGCTGGCGTCGCTGCTGAAGCCCGCCCAGGGTCGACTCTCGCTCCTCACCCTCTCGACCTGCCTGTCCGGCGCCGCCAGCCTCGAGGCGGCGCGGCGCCAGGTCGGGCTCGAGCCGCCCCGGCGGCAGGCGGCGGCCGCCCGGGCGGCGGAGGCCGCTGCGGAAGCCTCCGCGCCGGGGGCGGCGGACGATGGCGCCGCTGCGGACGAGTCCCTCGGCGGCGGCAGCCGCCAGACCGCCGCCGAGGCCGTGGCGGCGGGCGTACCGCAGGCGGCTGCGCTGCCGAGCCTCGGCCAGCAGCTCGCCGCCGAACTCGACTGCGCGGTCATTGCCATGCGCTACAGCGTCGGCGACGACTTCGCCCGCCGCCTCACCCTCGCCCTCTACGACAAGCTCCTGGCCAAGCGGCAGCCGCTGCCGGCGGCCCTGCAGCTCGCCCTCGGCGAGGCTCTCGAGGGGGGCCCAGGGACCGCCAAGGCGCTGCCTCTCTCGGCCGTCACCCCGATCCTCTTCGGCCGCCGCGCCGCCGCGCTCGTCCTCAACGCGCCGACCGCGCCCGCCGAACCGTTCGAGCTGCCCGAGACGGGGCCGCTGGGGTTTCCGGAGCCGCCGCCCCGCTTCGTCGGCCGGCTGCGGCCGATGCTCTCGGCGAGTGCCGCCCTGGCTCCGGCGAGCCCCCGGCGCGGCGTGCTCTTCCACGGCATGGCCGGCGGCGGCAAGAGCGCCTGCGCGCTGGAGCTGGCCTGGCGCCACGAGCGGGGGCGCTTCCGCGGCATGGTCTGGTGGAAGGCGCCCGACGAGGGGCAGGAGATCGACCGGGCCTTGACCGACTTCGCCCTCGCCCTCGAACGCCAGCTCCCCGGCCTCGCCCTGGTTGGCTTGGTCAACGACTCGAAAGATTTCACGGCGAAGGCCCTTCCGCGGCTCAAGAGCCTGCTGCGCGAGCGCTCCCTGCTCCTGGTGCTCGACAACCTGGAGAGCCTGCTCACCTCCGGCGACCGATTCCGGGACGACCGCTGGGCCGCCCTCATCTTGGCGCTGCTCGACCACCCCGGGCTCTCCCGGCTGATCCTGACCTCCCGGCGGGTGCCCGCCGAACTCGTTGGCCACCCCGCCCTCGAGCGCCAGGCCATCCACGCCCTCTCCTTCCCCGAAAGCGTCCTCCTCGCCCGCGAACTGCCGACCCTCGCTCCGCTCTTCGCCGAGCCCGGCGACCGCCGCCTCCTGCAGCGCATCCTCGCCGCCGCCCAGGGCCACCCCAAGCTCCTGGAGCTGGCCGACGGTCTCGCCGGGCGCGACCGCCCGGCCCTTGAGAAGCTCCTTGCCGCCGCCGGCGACGATCCCGGCGCCTTCTTTACCGCCGGCGAGACCGACCGCGAGGTCGCGGAGTTTCTCCACCAGCTCACCGCCTGGACCACCGGCGTCAGCGCCACCCTCCCCGCCACGCCGCGCCTCCTCTTCCACTTCCTCGCCTGCCTGGAGGAGGAGGACCGCCTGCTCTCCGTCGTCGAGCCCGTCTGGCCGAATTTCCTGAAGCGGCTCCAGCCCGACCACGCCGCCGCCCCCGCCCTCGCCACCCCCGGCCAGGGCCTCGCCCCCGCCCTGGATCGCCTCGCCGCCGCCGGCCTGGTCGAGGTGGAGCGGCTGCTCCGGGAGGCGCCGGTCCCCGAGGGCGAGGAGCCAGCGGCCCCGCCGGCGCGCCTGCGCCTCCACCCGGCGGTGGCCGCGGCCGGGCGGAAGGAGGCGGGGCCGGGGGTGGCGGCGGCCGTCGACCGGGAGCTGGGGGATTTCTACAGGACGTGGTCTGCGCACGGCCTGGAGACCGAGATGCAGGGAGGCAGTAGCCTGATCGCCTTCGCTGGCCTGCGGGCGGCGCCCTACCTGCTGCGTGCGGAGCGGTGGGAGGAGGCGTCGACCCTGCTGGAGTTCGCGTTGACGCGCGACCGTACCCCCGCGACCCTGTCCGCCGCCTTGCCGCTGCTGCAACGTCTCGCCGCGGCGACGGAGGGTACCGACCGGGAGCTGATCGACGCCGGCGTGTATGCCGTGAGCTTGCGCGGGGCCGGCCGAATCGCCGAGGCCGAAGCGAGGGCGCGGGAGCTGATCTACCGCGCGGAACAGCGGGAAGCCTGGCGGGTGGCCTCGGTCATGGCCGGCGAGTTGGCTTACTTGCTCCTAAACACCGGCCGCGCCGAGGAAGCCCTGCTCCTGGTAGAGCGCAAGGCGGAGTTTACCCGCCGGGCGGGCCTCGGCCCGTGGACTCGGCTCGCCGACCAGAACCAGCGCCTGCAGCTCCTCAACGCCCTGGGGCGCGACGACGAGGTCCTCGCCGCGGTCGAGGAGCTGCGGCGGCGCATGGCCGAGCTGCCAGAGCAGGGCGAGGCCAGGGAGGCGATCAACCCTTGGAACGTGCGCGAGACCATCCTCGATACCGGCCGCTCTGCAGCCCTGGGACTCAGCCGCTGGCAGACGGCGCTCGACCTCAGCGCCGAGGTGCTGCGAGCGAAGTTGGCGCGCGGCGCCGGCGAGGTGGAGCTGGCGGCGGCCCGGGGCAACGACAGCGGACCGCTGCTACGGCTCGGCCGCTTCGCCGAGGCCCGGCGCCTGCTCGAAGCCTGCCGCCGCACCTTCGAGGCAGCGGGAGAGGTCACTCTCCTGGGCAAGGTCCTCGGCGCCCTGGCGGATCTGGAGGGTGAGGAAGGCGACCCCGCGGGGGCGGCGCGGTACGCCGCGGCGGCGTTGCGGTACCGGTACCAAGCAAGCGAACCGGAGGACTGCGCCAACAACCACAACAACCTGTCAAACCACCTCGAGCACTCCGGCGCGCCCCCCGCGGCGGTCCTCGCCCATCGGCTGGCGGCGGGTGCGATCTACCTCCAGATCGGCTCAGGTCTGATTCGGGACACCCTCCACAACCTCGCCCGCACACCCCTCCCCCCACCCCGCCCCCCTTCGCCGAGGTGGCAGCCCAGGTCGAGGAGCTGGACGGCGTGCGCTTCCGCGAGCTGTTTGCCCGCCTCCCCGCCCGCGCCCCCGACGGCGATGCGGCCCTCGCCGAGGTGTGGCGACTGGTCGAGGCCGAGCGGGAGAAGCAGAGCGCCGCCCCCGGCCCCGACATGGAGCAGGTCCTGCGCGAGTTCGAGCCGGTGCTCCGGCGCATCGCCGCCATGGCTCGTGGGGCCGAAGAGGCGCGGGCGGAGATCGAGGCGCTGCTCCCAAAGCTCGAGGCGAACGGCTGGCGTCTCACCGCCGCGTCCGAGCGGATCTGGGCCGGCGAGCGGGACGCCAAAGCCCTCACCGATGGTCTCGACGACTCCGATACCCTCCTGATCCGCCGCGTCCTAGAGCTGGTGGAGGAAGACTCTGCGGGGGAGTGACACAGCCCGAGAATCGCGGGTAGGGCGACCCCGGATCCCACCGCTGCTCCCGGGAGCCGGCCTGAGCTACGGGTTCTCTCCGACCGCCGGCGTTGCAGGTTGCAACGGTCGGCGCTGGGGCGTTTGCGCTTGAAGGCCCCCAGAGAAGAGCCCGTTGCCGACATGACATTTCATCTGTCATATTGATGTCATGAAAAACCTGAGCGCGGTCGATCTGCGGAAGTCACTGGGCGAGGTGGCGCGCGCGTTGGATCGCGGCGGCGAACCGGTGGCTCTGACCCTGCGCGGCCGTCCGGTGGGGGTCCTGATCTCGGTCCGCGACTGGAACGAGCGCTTCACCTCCCGGGCGGCGCAGGAGGAGCGGCGCCGCCTGGTGGCCGAGATCCTCGCCGACCGCCGGCCGGCGCAGGTCTCGATCGAGGAAGCCCTCGACGAGGTCCGCCGGGGTTGACCCACGTCGTCGATGCCTCGGTGGTGCTCCGCTGGTTCGTCGCCCAGGAGCCGGGCGCCGCGGCCGCCGTCGAGTGGCTGGCGCGGCTGACCGAGGATGCCGATCTCCTGGTCGCTCCCGACCTCCTCCGCTTCGAGGTGCTCGGAGGGCTCGCGCGGCTCCAAACGCGGCGCGACCCGGAGTGGGCCGGCCGCGCCTTCGATCGCTTCGAGCGGCTCGGTCTCCGCCTGCTGCCGACCGACGCGGAGATCGCCCAGCGGGCGCTCGAGCTGTCGAGCGAGCTGCGCGTCGGCGGCTACGATGCGGTCTACCTCGCCCACGCCGAGAGCCTCGGGGCTTCCTGGCTGACCGCAGACCAGCGGGTGGCGCGGCGGTTGGAGGGCGATCCGCGGGTGCTGCCGCTGTTCACGGCGCCGGGCTGAGCCACTGGCCTGCGGGAGCCCGCGCGTCGGTCCGCTCGTCATGCTCCCGGAGGGCGGGGACCACGGAAGGAACCGGCGGTCAGGCCACGTCGACCAGCGCCTGGGGATTCTTGGCGGCGATCCGCAGCAGAGTTCTCGCGGCGCCCGAGGGTGCCCGGCGCCCCTGTTCCCACTCCTGAAGGGTGCGAACGGGAACCCGAGCAGCTCCGCGAACCTGGATTGCGAGAGGCCCGTGGCCTCACGAATCACGGTCACCGAGGGCAGCGTGATCACCCGCCCGGGGTCTCCCCGCTTGATCTCTCGAATACCTTCGAGGATCTCCAGGCCTACCTCGCGATCAGCTTTGGCCATCGATCTCCTCCTTGATCCTCCTGCTCGCCGGTCAGAGCCAGGGGTTGACGACCTCCGCGCCGGTCGACTCGAAGTCGCTCCCGTTGCGGGTGACCACGGTCAGCCCGTGGACGAGCGCCGTGGCAGCGATCAGCGCGTCGCGGATCGGCCGGGGGTCGGGGACGTGGAGCGCCGCGCTCCGCCGTGCGACCGCGGTGTCGACCGGCAGGATGCGATCGGCGAACGCCGGGAGGACCTGGCCGTCGAGCCAGGCGCGGAGGATCTCGCCCTGGGCCGGATCGCGCCGTTCGACGAGGAGGGTGCCGATCTCCAGCTCCTGGATGGTGATCGCCGACAGGAAGAGGGTTGGCGGCGCCGCCCGCGACGCCCAGGCGGCGACGTTGCGGTCCGCCTTGCCGCTCCGCACCTTCCTCAGCTCGGAGACGACGTTGGTGTCGAGCAGGTACATCAGCCGAGGCGGGCGGGGCGGGGGAGATCGCGCAGCGCCGGGATCTCCAGCTCCACGTCCTCGACCCCTGGCGGCAGGCCCAGGGAGTCGATGAAGCCGCCCTGGTCCAGGGCGAGCCGCTGGTAGTCCCCGAAGGACAGCAGCACGTGCGCCGGACGGCCGCGGTCCGTGATGATCACGGGCCCGAGGTCCGCCGCCCTCTTTGCGCGGCTGGTGTCCTGGTTGAACTCACGACTGGTCAGCTTGGTGATCGTCATTCCGACCTCCCGCTACGGTTGTAGGCATGTTACTACAACCCGCCGGCGCCCATCAGTTATGCAAATTTGACCATGCAGGCTCGCTACGGCAGGCTCCGCCCAATTTCTCGGAAAGGCGAGGTGGCGTCATGGGCGGCAGTCTCCGGTCCCACAATGCGCGTCGATTCCTGATCCTCTTGCTCTCCGCGCTGGGTGCGATCGCCGGCACGCTGGCGCCGACGCCGTCCGCGGCGGCGCAACCGCTGCAGGGCGACCTGTCGGTGGCCTTCGTCTCGCCGCCGGCGACCGGGACCAGGGGCGGTCCGCTGTTGCTCCGTTTCGTTGTCGCCAATCGAGGGATCGGTCCTCAGCCGCTCCGGGTCCGGGCGACCAACGTGCGCGCCATCCTCCGCGTGCCCTCGGGCACCACCGCCGTCACGGTGACGTCCTTCGACTTCTTCTCGTCGTGCGACTTCGTCACCGGCATCCAGCCCGACTATGTCGATTGCCGGGGCGCGAACCTCGACCCCGGCCAGCAGGCGACGGTGGTGGTCACCTTGACCGCGCCGCCGGGCGCCGGGGGAGTCACGTTCGAGCTGTCGGCCCAGGTCCGGCCGGGTTTCCCCGATGTGAACTCCTCGAACAACCGGGCGACCCATACCGTGCTCCTCTCGGCGGCGCCCTCGCCGGGGCTGCCGAACCTGCAGGTCTTCGCCACGCCGCTCGAGCAGCCTCCGTACCGCATCGGCCAGGCGGTCAACCACCAGGTCACGAGCCGCAACGTCGGCACCGGCAGCGCCGTGTGGCCGGCCGGCTCCAACGTCCTGGTCCGCGTCACCGATCTGATCTCGAGCGCCACCAGCAACATCACGATCCAGTCGCCGCCCTTCTCGCTGCTCGCTCCGGGCGGCCAGGCTCCCACCGGACGCCCCGTCCGGCTGAGCCATACCCTCCACTGCTTCCTGTTTCAGATCGATCCCGCCGGCCTCGTCGCCGAGTCCGACGAGAACGACGACCGCTGGTTCCAGTGCTTCATCGCTTCGTGACCGAGCCGAGCAGCTCGTCGATCTCGTCGTAGCCGGTCGGCAGCTCGATTCCGCGCGGCGAGGCTCCGGCCCGGAGCAGCGCCGCCACCGACTCGGGTGAGCGCAGCCCGGTCCAGTAGGAGTCGACGCAGGCCTTGACCGCCAGCGCCAGCGGCGTGCGGCCGGCGCCGTCGGGGGTGTCGGCCGGGGCGCCGCGTTCGAGGAGCAGCGCCACGACGTCGTGCCGGGCCCGCCAGGCCGCGACGTGGAGCGCCGTGCCGCCGCGGGCCAGGCCCCAGTAGCCGTCCCCGACGGGGACCGGCGCCGCGATGTCGACGCCGAGGTCGAGCAGGTGACCGGCGCCGGCGCGGTTGCCAACGCCGGAGAAGGCGGCGAGCAGGCGCGCTCCCTCCGCCGCCACCCGGGCCACCCACTCCGGATGCCGCCGCGCGAGGTCCCGGACCAGCGATCCGTCGTCGCGGGCGCAGGCGGCGATCAGCCGGTCCGCTCCTTCGAGGTCGATCGCGATCCCCCGGCGCTCGAGCGCTGCGAGGACGTCGCCGCGCCCGCGCCGCGCGGCCATCGCGATAGCGGAGCGACCGTCGTGGCGGTTTCCGAGTGCGGGGTCGGCGCCGTGATCGAGGCACAGCTCGACGATCTCGAGGCCGTTGTCGCGCCGGATCGCCTGGTGGAGCGCCGTGTAGCCCCACTGGGTCGCGCGGTTGGGATCGGCACCGTGCTCGAGCAGGTAGCGGATGCCGTCGCCATCGTGGCAGTCGGCCTTGCGCAGCAGCATCGTGGCCAGGCTGTCGGCGGTCAGCCGGCCGCTCTCGACCAGCGCGCGCAGGGCGCCCAGGTCGTAGCTCTCCGGCGTGTGGTACGGCACCTCGCCGTCGTTCGGGTCGGCGCCGCGTTCGAGCAGCAGCGCGGTCACCCCGGCGTGGTGGGCGACGCCGGCGGCGCCGTAGAGCACGCTCTCCCATCCCGGATAGGGCTGGTGGTCTTCCTGGCGCCAGCCGGTGTTCGGGTCGGCGCCGGCGTCGAGGAGCGCCCGCGCTGCCTCGACGAAGCCGTCCGAGCGCGCCGGATCGAGCCGCAGGTAGCGGGAGAAGCAGAGGTGGGTGAGCGGGTCCCAGCCGCGCGGGCCGCCCTTCGCCGTGGCCAGGGTCGGATCGAGCGCCAGGTGGCGCCGGACGGCCGCGGTGTCGCCGAGGATCGCCGCTGCGTGGATGCTCTCGCCGGCGAGGCCCGGGTGCGCGGCGAGGAGCGCCTCGGCGTCCGCGAGCGTCCCGGAAGTGTGGGGGTCGCCGTCGAGCGGGACGCAGGCCGCCTCGACGAACGCCGCCAGCGGCTCCGTGGCTCCCGGGCTCATCCGGCTTCCGCCGCCAGCCAGTCGCGCGGCGGCAGGATCTCCTCGGTCAGCCGCGCCTCGGGGCTGCCCGGCTCGGGCCGGAAGCCGTAGCGCCAGGCGGCCTGCGGCGGCAGCGACATCAGGATCGACTCGGCGCGGCCACCCGACTGGATGCCGAAGCGTGTGCCGCGGTCGTAGAGCAGGTTGAACTCGACGTAGCGGCCGCGGCGGTAGAGCTGCCAGGCGCGCTCGCGCTCGCCGAACGGCGTCCCCTTGCGCCGGCGGACGATCGGCAGGTAGGCGTCGAGCCATGCGTCGCCGACCGCGCGCTGGAACGCGAAGGAGCGCTCGAACCCCCACTCGTCGAGGTCGTCGAAGAAGAGGCCCCCGATCCCCCGCGGCTCGCCCCGGTGGGGGAGGTGGAAGTACTCGTCGCACCAGCCCTTGAAGCGCGGGTAGACGCCGGCGCCGAACGGCGCGCAGGCGTCGCGCGCGATCCGGTGCCAGTGCACGGCGTCCTCCTCGAAGCCGTAGCAGGGGGTGAGGTCGAAGCCGCCGCCGAACCACCAGACCGGCGGTGCCGTCGGCTCGTCCGGGCGCCCGGCGGCGAAGAAGCGGACGTTGGCGTGCGAGATCGGCACGAAGGGGTTTGCCGGGTGGATCACCAGCGAGACCCCGAGCGCCCGGAACGAGCGGCCGGCTAGCTCGGGCCGGCGCACCGAGGCGGCGGCAGGAAGCTCCGAGCCGCGGACGTCGGAGAAGCCGACCCCGGCCTGCTCGAACGCCGCGCCGCCGGCGAGGACGCGGGTGCGCCCGCCGCCCCCCTCGGCGCGCTCCCAGCGGTCGTCGCCGAAGCGCGCGGCGCCGTCCTCCGCCTCGAGCGCGGCGCAGATCCGCTCCTGGAGCCCGCGCAGATAGTCGGCCACGGCCTCGACGTCGACCGCCGCGGCCCCGGGTTCGGTGGTCATGGCCGCCGCAGTCTAGACCAGGCTTCCGGCTGGCCATCCCGCGGGAGATCGGCTAGCTTCGCGCCGCGAGCGCCACCTGGAACCACATGCTCTCCGCCGAACCCAACGCCACCGCCTGGCTCCTCGCCATCGCCGGCGTGTTGATCGCCGCGAGCGTGCTCTCGAGCCGCCTCTCCGCCCGCTCCGGCATCCCGGTCTTCCTGGTCTTCATTGGGCTCGGCATGGCCGCGGGATCGGAGGGGATCGGCGGCATCGAGTTCGCCGACTACCACCTGAGCTTCCGCCTGGGCACCGTCGCGCTGGCGCTGATCCTCTTCGACGGCGGCCTCAACACCCGGCTTTCCGGTCTGCGCGGGTCGATCGGCCCGGCGTCCGTCCTGGCGACCGCGGGCGTGGCGGGCACCGCGCTCCTGGTGGCGGCCGGCGGCCGCCTGGTCGGCTTCGGCTGGGCCGGGGCGCTTCTGCTGGGCGCGGTGGTCTCGTCGACCGACGCCGCGGCGGTCTTCTCGGTCCTCCGCGGCAGCGGGATCCAGCTCCGCGAGCGGGTGGCGCGGACGCTCGAGCTGGAGTCGGGCCTCAACGACCCGCTGGCGGTGATCCTGACCGCGGTGATGACGCAGGTGCTCGCCGGCGAGGGGCCGTTGGGCTGGGGGCTCGTGGCGCAGGTCCCGCTCCAGCTCGGCGTCGGCGCCGCCGGCGGGGCGGCGATCGGCTACCTCGGCCGCTGGCTCCTGGGCCGCGCCCGGCTGCCTGCGGGCGGCCTGTACGCGGTCCTGACCCTCGCGCTGGCGCTGCTCGCGTTCAGCCTGCCGACGCTGCTCCTGGGCAGCGGCTTCCTCGCCGTTTATGTCGCCGGGCTGGTGCTCGGCAACGGCGCGCTCCCCTACCGCGGCGGGCTGCTCCGGTTCCACGACTCGGTGGCCTGGCTCGCGCAGGTGACGATGTTCCTGGTCCTCGGGCTCCTGGTCTTCCCGTCCCGGCTGGCCGAGGTCGCCGAGGTTGGCGTCGCGATCGCCCTGCTCCTGGTGCTGGTCGCCCGGCCGCTGGTCGTCGGCATCTGCCTGCTGCCGTTCGGCTTCAGCCTGCGCGAGGTGGTCTACATCGGCTGGGTCGGGCTGCGCGGCGCGGTGCCGATCATCCTCGCCACCATGCCGGTGCTCGCGGGGGTCGAGGGCGCCGACCAGCTCTTCCATGTCGTCTTCTTCGTCGTCGTGGTGAGCGGCCTGGTGCCGGGCGGCACGGTGGCGTGGGTGAGCCGGCGCCTCGGCCTCCTCTCGACCCGGCCGCCGCCGCCGCCGTCGGTGCTCGAGGTCAGCGCGTTGCGGCCGCTCGACGGCGAGATCCTGTCGTTCACTGTCCACCCGGCGCTGCCGGTCTGCGGCGTCACGCTCGCCGACCTGCCGTTGACCGAGCGGGCGGTGGTGATGCTGATCCTGCGCAACGACCGGCCGGTCGCGCCGCGAGGCGGCTCGCAGCTCCAGGACGGCGATCACGTCTACGTCTTCTGCCCGCCGGAGGAACGCGGGCTGGTCGCGCTCCTCTTCGGCGCCGCCGAGGAGGAGTGAAGGCGGGCCGCCCTCAGGCCTTGCCCTGGAGCAGGCGGAGCACGGCGAGGAGGCTCCGCGGCGCGTGCGGGGTGACCGTCCAGCGCCGGTTGAGCGCGGCGAGGCGGTCGGCCAGGCCGGCGGCCTCGGGGCGCGAGGCGATCAGCACGCCGGCCGGGTCGCCCTCCATCTCCTGGAGGTGCTCGACCGCGGCGCGCGCGGCGGTCTCGGCCTGGCCGCGGTCGAGCCAGACCACCATGCCGGCGCACGCCGGCACCAGCGAGCCAATCGGCATCCGGGCGCGGTCGGAAAGCTCCTGGACGTGGAGCGTCAGCCGGCCGCCGGTGACGTCGAACGAGACGCTGCCGGCGCGCTTGCCCGCGAGCTGCGCCCCCAGCTCGCCGATCGCCTCGCCGCGGACCGAGCGCGGCGGCCGCTCAAAGAGCGCCGCCAGCTCCGGCCAAACTCCCTCCTCGGCGAGGAGCAGAAACGGCGGGAACGCCGCGCCGACCTTGCGCGCGGCGGCGGCGGAGCGGAGCTGATCGATCGCCAGATCGACGAGCAGCGAGCCGTCGATCTCGCGCGTGGTCATGAAGTCGCCCGCCTCCTCCTGCTCGGCGCCGGCGAGCGCCCCCTGCTCGACCAGCCAGGCGACCGCCAGCCGCACCGCCCGCGGCGCCGCCGGGACGGTCTCGAGGAGGTCGTAGACCCGGGTGCCGGGCGTGCTCGTCACCCGCCGCATCACCGCGGCGACCGGCAGGCGGGCGAAGTCGTCCGGCGGCTCGGGCGCGGGCTTGCCAGTCGCCCGCAGCGGCTCGCCGGTCACCGGCAGGCGGTGGCGCCGGCGCTCCAGCTCGTCGCGCATCCACCCGGCGAGCATCAGGAGCGACATCGTCGGCAGCGGTTTGGCCTTGGGTTGGCCGGGCTGCGGCTGTGCGGGCGAGCCGCCGGGCTCGGCGCCGCGGCCGACGAAGCGGAAGCGCCCGCGGTCGGCCTCGAGCAGGGCGAGGAGCGCCTCGGCGCCGGTCAGCTCGCCGCAGGTCGCCAGTGTCGCGCGGCCCGCCTCGAAGTGGACCCGACCCGAGCGCGGCGTCGCACGCACCACCAGCTCGCCGCTCTTGCCCATGTGCTCGAGGTACTGGATCAGCTCGGGCAGCGGATCGGCGCCGAGGTCGCCGGCGAGCGCCGGCGTGGTGTTCGAGCCGCCCTCGATCAGCCGCTCGAGCCGGAGCAGCAGCTCCTCGGGATCGAACGGCCGGGTCAGCAGATCGCTCGCCCCGGCCCGCAATGCCGCCAGCCGGTCGAGCGACGGCCGCCCCCCGACCGTGCCACCGTCGATCAAGACCACCGGCAGATCGCGCGTCTCCGGCCGCCCGCGCAGGGCGCGCAGTGCCTCGAGGCCACCGCCGGCCGCCCCCGCTCCGGCCGCCGCGCCCGGCGAGCCGACCACCACCGCGTCCGCGCCGCCCTCGATGGCCTCCGCCACCGCCGCGGCGGCCTCCTCGACCACGGAGACCCGGTGCCCGGCGGCGCGGAAGACGTCCTCGACCGCGGCGGCTTGAACCGGGTCGCGCTCGACTAGGAGGACTCGGGCCATGGAGCGGGAGTCTAAGCGATGCCTCAGGCGCTCAGCGCCACCGCCCGGCGATCGCCTTCGCCACCTCGTCGCGCAGGCCCGGCGGCGCATAGACGCGGTAGCGCTGGATGCGGTGGAGGTGGCGGATGAAGTGGCTCGAGCGCTCCATCGGCTCGGGGCCGCCGGCGGCGCGGCGGACCAGGACGCGCGCCGAGCCGAGCCGGTGCGGGTCCTTGGAGGCGTTCGAGATCAGGAGGTTCTCGTGCCCGAAGCGCGCTTCGACGCCGGGGAGCAGGGCTTCGAAGCGCGCCTTGGCCGCGGCGTCGAGGTGCTCGCCGGTCTCGAACGCCAGCGGCCAGTGACCGCGGCGCACCACGGCGGCGGCGTGCGGGCTCGGCGAGCGGCGCATGCGGGCGGTGACCGTCAGGTCGTCCTCGTCGAGGAAGGCCCCGGGATCGGCCGGCCAGCGGCGGCCCTCCTCCTCGAGCCAGCGCGAGAGGTGGAGCTCCAACGCCTTGCCGATGACCGAGAAGTAGACCTGGGTGAACATGTAGTAGCGGGCCATGACCAGCGCCTCGAGGGCGTGGACGCCCCCCTCGTCGACGCCGATCCCCCAGCCGCCGGTCTCGGGGTCCTGGATCGCGACCACCGTGTCGAGGAGGCGCTCGAGGTCGTAGCTGCCGTACTGGACGCCGCAGTAGCGGCCGTCGCGCAGGAGGTAGTCCATCTTGTCGGCGTCGAGCTCGCCGCTGACGATCTGCCCGAGGAGGCGCTCGGCGGCGGCGAGCGGGGCCGGCGGCTCGCCGGCGGTCCCGGCGGCGGGCTCCTGCGCGCCGGCGCCAAGCAGCCGCGCCACGTCGCCGGCCGAGATGCCGTCGCCGCAGCGGTCGAAGACCTCGCCGATCTCGTCGCCGGCGAGGAGGCGCCGGGTCATCTCCTCGTGGTCGATCCCCTCCTCGAACTGCTCCTCGGCCGAGTGCGAGAACGGCGCGTGGCCGACGTCGTGGAGGAGCGCCGCGGCGCGCACCAGCCGGCGCTCGCGCGCGCTCCGCCCGGGCGGCAGCGGCGCGTCGCCGTTGGCGGTGAGCGCGTCGTAGAGGCGGCCGGCGAGGTGCATGGCGCCGAGCGCGTGGCTGAACCGGCTGTGCTCGGCGCCGGGGAAGACCATGAAGGTGAGCCCGAGCTGGTGGATCCAGCGCAGCCGCTGGAGCGGCCGGCTGTCGATCAGCGCCGCCTCGAGCGGGTCGGCGCGGATGAAGCCGTGGACCGGGTCGCGGATCGAGAGCATGGGGTGGGCAGGGGTGCGAGCGGGCGGCGGAAGTGGGCGGGATGATACCAAGCGCGGTACGACAGGAGACATGCTTCCCGATCTCCTTCAGGGAAGGAGTGTAGAATTTGGTCCCACTCTCCTCCCATTGCCGAGAGCAACCGATGACGGTCAGCATCAAGAGCGGGCGAAAGGAGCGGCGGGCACGTCGCGCCGCCGGCGAGGCCTGCGAGGGTCTCACCGGTGCACTCACCTGCGCTAGGGAGATCGCTCGGCGCTGCGCCGCGCTGCCGGACCTCGACCGCCGCACCGACGAAGAGATCGTCGGTTACGACGAGCGGGGCTTGTTCATCTGATGGCAGACGGCCGCGCCGAGGCAGCCGCGATGAGCGCCGTCTCCCCAGGCGAATCGGCCGATCCTCAGGTTGCAGTTCGGGGCCGATCCGTCACTCGAATCGAGATCGACGGCTATCGGCCGTTCCGTGAGTTCGTCGCGGAACCCGGCGATTTGACGGTGATCATCGGAGCCAATGCCGCCGGCAAGTCGAGTCTCTTCGACTTCCTGCGGTTCCTCAGCAGGGCCGTGCAGGATCCGATCCCCCCCGAGATCGACGAGAGTTCGGTCGGGAAGGTGATCTTCCACTCCCCCGGCGCCGAGCGAATCGCCTTCTCCGTGATCCTCGACCTCGGCGAGAGGCTGCCTCTTCGCTACGAGGCGGAGATCCTCGGACCCGTCGGGGCACCCAGGGTGGCGCGGGAGCGCCTGGCGACCACTCGCCCCCTTTGGGACAGCGAAAAGAACCCCTTTGTCTTTCTAGATTTCGTGGGCGGCCGTGGCGTCGTTCGCGATCCAATTCAGAAGAAACTGGTACGGCCGGAGTGGAGCGTAAGAGGGAACGAGTTGGCCTTGCGGAGGGCTCTCGATCCGACACTGATCACTCTGTCGAAGGTTCAGGACCTGCTGGCGCATTGGCGCTTCTACTCCGGTTTCGACGTGTCGACGGGAGCTGCGGTGCGCCGCCCGGTGCCTACCGAGCCCGAGCCGATCCTCGAGGAACGCGGCGGCAACCTGAGCGCCGTCCTGATGTGGCTCACCTCGGAGCACCAGGCCGCGTTCGAGGAGTTGGAGTCCCACCTGCGATCGGCGGTGCCCGGATTCCAGTCTCTCAAGGTCAAGCCGAGAGGCGGCCCGGGGACCGTGATCGGCGCCTGGCGCGAGGTGGGAGTCGAGGACGACCTGACTCTGGCTGACCTCTCCGACGGAACACTGCGCTTGCTCTGCTGGGCTGCGCTTTGCCTGTCACCGAATCTGCCGCCGCTGCTCTGTATCGACGAGCCCGAGCTCGGACTCCACCCGAGAGTCCTGCCGCTGCTGGCCGGCCTTTTTCGCCTCGCCTCCGCGCGGACGCAAGTCCTTATCGCAACCCACTCCCCCTACTTCCTCGCGCAGTTTGATCTCGATGAGATTGCCGTCATGCGGAGGGAGGATGGAGCGGCCCGGTTCGTCCGCCCATCATCCAGCGGGGCTCTCCGGCAGGCCGTGGAAGAGATCGGCGGCGAGGCGATCACCCGCTTGCACCTCTCGGACGAGTTGGAAACATTGCCTTGAGGGTCCTGGTCTACGTGGAAGGCCCCGCGGACCGGGACGGGCTGTCCGCGTTGTTGCGACCGCTCATCGAGTCCGGGCGCGCGCGGGGCGTTGGAATCACTTTCCATCCGCAGCACAGCAAAGACGCGGTGCTCGACGAGGTCCCGCGCAGAGCGGCGCACCATCTCGCCGACCGCCCTGAGGACCTGGTGATCGCCCTGCCGGATCTCTACCCGATGGCGCGATACGCCGCAACGCCCAACGCTCACTCCGGCTTCGAGGAGTTGGAGGCGCTGGTGCGCAGGCGGTTCGACGCTCGTGCCGACGCGCTGGGCCTTGCGGGTGAGGTTCGAACGCGGTTCCGCGTCCACTGCTTAAAGCACGACCTGGAGGCTCTTCTGCTCGCCGCCTCGAACGAGCTCCGTCAACGGCTGGGAACCACGGACCAGCTCAAGAGGGCCTGGCGCAAGCCGGTCGAGGAGCAGAACGACATTCGGCCTCCCAAACGAGTGGTCGAGGAACTGTTCCGGAAGTACAGGAGAAAGCCCGGCTACGTGGAAACGACCGACGCCCCCTGGATCCTCGCCAGAGCCGACCTCTCGGCCATCGAATCAGCTTGCCCCCAGCGATTCAGCCCCTTCGCCCAAGATCTCCGGGCCGCGGTAGGCTGACCGAAGAGGGTGAGCACGCGCCGCCGCGCTAGCATGCCGCGGTGTCCGACCCCGCCCGCCTCCTCGCCCGCGCCGCCGGCGTGATCGCCCTCGACAAGCCGCCCGGCCTCTCGCTCGCCACGCCCGGCCGGGCGCCGGGGCGGGCGGTCGAGCGCCTGCTCGCCGCGCTGCCCCCGGCCGAGCGCGAGGCGCTGCCCGCGGACCTCCTGCTCGTCCACCGCCTGGACGTCTTCACCTCCGGGGTCGTGCTCCTGGCCGAGGGTCCGGACCGCCACCGCGAGCTGAGCCGCGCGTTCGCCGAGAGGGCGGTGGAGAAGGCCTACCTGGCGCTGGTCTGGGGCCGGCCGCGGCCGGCGGCGGGGACCTACGACGGCGCCCTCGGCCCCGACCGCGCCGACCGCCGGCGCATGCGGATCGACCCCGCGGGCCGCCCCGCCCGCTCGCGCTACCGGGTGCTCGCCGCGGTCCGCCCGGTGGCGCTCGTCGAGCTGGCGCCCGAGACCGGCCGTACTCACCAGCTCCGCGTCCACCTCGCCGCCGCCGGCCACCCGATCGTGGGCGACGACCTCTACGGCGGCCCGCGCCACCACGGCGTGCGCGACCCGGCGCTCCGCCGCCTGCTCGATCCCGGTCACACCCTCCTCCACGCCTGGCGGCTCCGCGTCCCGGCGCCGCCGCTCGCCGAGCCGTTCGCGGTCGAGGCCCCCCTGCCGGCCCGCTTCGCGGCGGCCCTGGCGGGGCTGGGGATCGGGGAACCGGCCGCCGGGCCGGAGGGTTCGCGAACGGTCGATCCGCGACCGGGAGGTTGACCGTAGAACGGGCTGGCGCCCGGCCGACCGGCGGGGCACCCGTCGCGGGCCGCCTTCACGGATGCGCCGGGGCGAGCGCCCGCCCGGCCTCGACCTCCGCCATCGCCTCGAGCGCCTGGGCGTCCTCGGGGTTGAAGCTCAGGCAGCGCTCGAGGTCGGCCTCGGCGCGGGCGAGGGCGGCGGCGGGTGAGCCGCCGCGGTGCCGGGTCCAGCGCGCCTCGACCAGGCCCGCGAGGCCGCGGGTGAACCACGGCGTGGGGTCGGTCGGGTCGAGGGCCAGCGAGGCGGCGAGGCGCTCGTGTGCGCGGGTCAGGACGGCGGCCGGATCGAGGCCGCGCTCTTCCAGCCAGGCGGCCTCGGTCACCGCGTTGGCGGCGGCGTTGTTCATCGCGTAGACGTTGCCCGGCTCGAGCGCGAGGGCGGCGGCGAAGCTCGCCTCGGCTTCGGCGAAGGCGCGGCGCGGGTCGCCGCCGGCCTCGGCCTCGGCCTCGGCGAGGGTCTGCCAGGCCAGGCCGCGGTTGCTGTGGAAGGCCGCCTGCCGCGGGTTGAGCGCGAGGGCGCGGTCGAAGCTCGCGAACGCCTGGTCGAGGGCGGGGCGGCCGTCGCGGCCGGCGGCGATCTCGGCTTCGGCGAGGGTCTGCGCGGCGAGCCCGGCGTTGCTCCAGGCGTGGGCGAAGCCGGGGTCGAGGTCGCTGGCGCGGCGGAAGCTCGACGCCGCGTGCTCGAGCGCGGGCCGCGGGTCGAGGCCCTGGCCGTGCTGGTAGTCGGCGCGGATCCCCCACGCCATCCCCAGGTCGTTGTAGACCGCGACCAGCCGGCGGTTGAGGCCGGCGGCGCGCTCGAACACCGCGGTCGCCTCGTCGAGCGCGGGGAGCGGGTCGCGGCCGTAGGCGATCGCGCGCTCGGCGGTGCGCAGGAGCGCGGTGCCGAGGGTCAGGTAGCCGTCGGCCGACTCCGGGTCGGCCTCGACCGCGCGGCGGCCGGCCGCGACCGCGTCGGCGAAGAGCGGTTCGGGGTCCTCGCCGAGGCGGCTCCGGTGCTCGCCCCAGCGGCGCAGCGCCTCGGCGCGCCGGGCGTGGGCCTCGGCGTGGCCGGAGTGGGCGGCGAGGGCGCGGTCGCAGGCGGCGACCGCCCCCAGGTACGCAGCCTCGGCCGGCGCCGCGCTCAGGAGGTCGACCTCGAGGGTGCGCAGCCAGCGCTCGCAATCGGCGGCGTAGACCGGGGCGGCGCTCCGGGCGACCTCGGCGGCGGCGGCGAAGGCGGCGCCGGCGCGCTCCAGCTCGGCGCGCGCGGCCTCGTATTCGCCGCGCTCGAGGAGGGCGACGCCGCGGGCGCGATGGGCGTCGCCGATCAGGACCCGCGCCTCGTGGAGCGGCGCCACCGCGGCCGCCTCGGCGCCCTTCGCGAGCGCCTCGTCGTAGCGCCCCTCGACGAAGGCGAGGAGGCCGGCGAGGTAGGCGGGGTGCGCGCGCGCGGCGCCGGCGCTCGCCTCGAGCGCGGCGAGGGTGAGGGCGCGGAACTCGGCTTCGACCTCGCGCCGCCGGGCCGCGCGCAGCTCGGCCGGGCGCATCTGCTGCAGCTCGTCGAGGGCCCGCCGGTAGAGCGCGATCCGGGCGCGGCCGAGGGCGAACGCGACCTCGGGCTCGCGGTGGCCGAGCGCCCAGGCGTGCTCGAGGTGGCGGCGCGCCTCGGCCGGCTCGTCGAGGGCGAGGTGGCCGCGGCCGAGCGCCGAGTGGGCGGCGCCGGCGGCGAAGCCGCCGAGGCCGTCGAGCTGCTCTTCGACGGCCGCCATCCGCGCCCGCACCGCGGCGCGCTCGGGGCCGGTGTCGTGGAGCGGGAGGAGGACCGCGGTCTGCGTCGCTGCCTCGATCCGCTCGACCTCGCGGCCGAAGCGATGCGCCGCCTCGGCGTCGCGCCGGGCGCGCAGGGTGGCGGCGACGCCCCAGCCGCCGAGGACGACCACCGCGGCGAGCGCGACCGCGGCGGCGGCGGCGGCGGCCCGGTTGCGGCGCAGCCGGCGGAGCAGGCGCTCGGCGCGCGACGCCGGCCGGGCTAGGATCGGCTCGCCGTCGAGGAAGCGGCGGAGGTCCTCGGCGAGTGCGCGCGCCGACGGGTAGCGCCGCCGCGGGTCGCGCTCCAGGCACTTGCCGACGATCACCTCGAGGTCGCGCGGGACGTCCGGGGCGAGGCGCGAGAGCGGTGGCGGCTCGCCGCGCAGGAGCTGGTCGAAGAGCTCCGCCTCGCCGCCGCCGTGGACCGGCGGCCGGCCCCCGACCAGGTGGTAGAGAGTGGCGCCGAGCGCGTAGACGTCGGCCGCCCGGCCGACCGCGTCGGAGTCGCCGAGCGCCTGCTCGGGCGCCATGTAGGGGAGGGTGCCGATCGCGGTGCCGGCGCGGGTGAGGCCGGCGGCGTCGGCGGCGCGGGCGATCCCGAAGTCGACCACGTAGGGCTTCCAGGTGCCGTCCTCGCGCTTCTCGACCAGGACGTTCGCGGGCTTCAGGTCGCGGTGGATCAGCCCCTTGCGGTGCGCCGCGTGGACCGCCTCGGCGGCCGCCGCGACCGCCGCCACCTGCTCGGCCCGGGTCATCGGCGCCCACAGGAGGTCGGGGCCGTCGATCAACTGCATGGCGATGTACGGGCGGCCGTCGGCCTCGCCGATCTCGTACACCTTGCCGACGTTCTCGTGCTCGACCCCGGCCTGGGCGCGCGCCTCGGCGAGGAAGCGCTCGACGGTCGCCGGATCGTCGAAGCGCAGGCACTTGAGCGCGACCCGGCGGCGGAGCCCGGGGTCGTAGGCGCGGAAGACCCGCCCCGAGCCCCCCTCGCCGAGGACGCCCTCGATCACGTACCGCCCCCAGGCCTCCCCGGGAACGGCCGCCCGCCCGGGGAGCGGCGCGTCCGAGCGCCGGCGGTCGCCGGGATCGGTCGGGAGGTCGGCCGCGGGCTCGGTGGACACCGGGGGCGATCCTACCCGCTACGCCGCCCTCTCCCTCCGCGCGATCAGCGAGTAGAGCGCCGGCAGCACCAGCAGGGTGAAGAGCGTCGAGGTCACCAGGCCGCCGGCCACGACCACCGCCAGCGGCCGCTCGAGCTCCGAGCCGTGGAAGCCGAAGAGCATCGGCGCGAGGCCGAGGATCGAGGCGCCGGCGGTCATCAGCTTCGGACGCATGCGGCCGATCGAGGCCTCGGTGACGGCGGCGTGGAGGTCGCGGCCGGCGCTCCGGCGCTCGCGGATCTGGACGATCAGGACCAGGCTGTTCTGGACCGCGATGCCGAGGAGGCCGATCGCGCCGACGATCGAGCTGGCGTTCCAGGTCTCGCCCGCCCAGGCCAGGGCCAGGAGACCCCCGGCGAGCGCGGTCGGCAGGGTGAGGAGCACCGCGACGACGTCGCGCGCGCGGCCGAGGATGGCGCCGAGCAGCACGACGACCAGCGTCAGGGCGACCGCGGAGGCGGTGAGGAGGCGCCTCCGGGTCTCGCGCGCCTCTTCGATCCGCCCGGAGAGGCCGACGGTGGTGCCCGCCGGCAGCTCGGCCTCGGCGAGCGCCTCTTCGATCCGGCCGGCGGTCCCCTCGAGGTCGCCGGCGGTGCGCACCTGGAAGCCGAGCCGGCGCTGGCCGTCGCGGCGCCGGATCATCGCCGGGGTCTCCGACTCCTCGACCCGCGCCACCTGGCCCAGCTCGACCACCTTCCCCTCCTCGACCACCAGCGGCAGGCGCTTCAGGGTCTCCGGGGTGAGGCGGCCGTCCTGCGGGAAGCGCACCGCGCGCTCGATCCGCTGCGGCCCCTCGAAGCGCGGTGCCAGCGCCAGCCCCTGGAGCGCCGCGCGCACGGTCTCGGCGAGGAGCGGCCGCGGCACGTCGAGCCGGCGCAGGGCGTCGTCGTCGGGGATCACCTGCCAGGACGGGAGCGGCCGGCCGGAGTCGGCGTTGACCGAGACCACGCCGGGCACCGCCGCCAAGAGCGCCTCGATCCCGCTCTGACGCTCGCTCAGCTCGTCGAGCGACGGGTTGTAGAGCTCGACCAGGACGTCGGCCGGGGTGCCGCCGATCCCCTCGGAGATGCGCATGTCCATCGGCGTCGTGATCTCGACGCCGAACGGCATCCGATGGGCGACCTCGGCGAGCTCGTCGGCGACCTCCTCGGCGCGGATCCCGGGATCGAGGATCACCAGGACGTCCGAGATGTAGTGCGGCATCGGGTCCTCGGTCAGCTCGCCGCGGCCGGTGCGGCGGTAGTGGGCGGCGACGCCGGGCAGCCGGTCGAGCTCCCGCTCGAGCCGGCGGTTGGCGGCGTCGACCGCGGCCAGGCTGACGTCCGAGGGGAGCAGGGTCTGGACCATCACCGCCCCCTCGTCGAGGGCGGGCAGGAAGTCGCTGTCGAGCGAGAGGGCGGCGGCGACGCCGGCCGCCGAGAGCGCCGCCGCGGCGAGGAGCACCGCGGCGCGGCGGCGGAGCGCGACGGCGAGGAGCGGCCGATAGAGCCGCTGGAGGAAGCGCACCACCGGCGGGTCCTCGAGCCGGGCGCCGGGCTTGATCCCGCGGTCGACCAGGACCGGCAGCAGGGTGAAGGTCAGGACCAGCGACACCGCCAGCGCCGAGGCCACCGCCAGCGACAGCGGCGCGTAGAGCCGGCCGGCGATGCCGCCGAGGGCGAGGAGCGGCAAAAAGACTGTGAGCACCACCATCACCGCGACCGCGATCGGCGCCGCCACCTCGGCAGCCGCGGCCGCCGCCGTCCGCCGCCGGCCGGCAGCGTCCGCCGCCGGCGCCTCGCGCAGCCGGTGGAGGAGGTTCTCGACCAGGATCACGCCGGAGTCGACCAGGAGGCCGACCGCGATCGCCAGCCCGCCCAGGGTCATCGCGTTGAGCCCCTGGCCGAGGAGCCGGAGCGGCACCGCGGCGCCGAAGGTGGCGAGCGGCAGGAGCACGACCACCATCGCCGCCGCGCGGAGGTTGCCCAGGAGGAGCACGAGCACCGCCGCCACCAACACGGCGCCCAGCAGAAGCGCCCGGGTGACGCCGCCCAGGGCGTGCTCGACCAGCTCCCCCTGGTCGTAGAAGAGGTCGAGCGCCATCCCCTCGGGCAGCGTCGCGCGCAGCGCCGGCATCGCCTCGCGCACCCGTTTTGCGGTGGCCAGGGTCTCGGCGGTCGGCTGCTTGACGATGCGCATCGAGACCGCCTCGAAACCCTGGTAGCGGGCCAGCCCCATGCGCAGCTCGGGCGCCTCGCGCACCTCGGCGACGTCGCCCAGCGCGACCAAGCCGAAGGCGGTGTGGACCGGCAGCCGGCGCACCTCGGCCGGGGTCGCCGCCAGGGTGCCGAGGGTGACGTAGAAGAGCTTGTCCTGGATCTCGAGGACGCCGGCCGAGGCGTCCAGCTCGCTCCCCTCGAGGGCGTCGACGATCTGCTCCAGCGACACCCCGGCGACCCGCATCGACTCGGGCGACACGGTGACCTGGAGCTGGCGCACCTCGCCGCCCAGGACCTCGATCCGCGCCACGCCGGGCACCGACTGGAGGCGCGGCACCAGCACCCGCACGGCATGGTCGCGGAGCGCCATCGGGTCGGTCGCCGGCCCCTGGAGCACCAGCTCCTGGATCTCCTGGAGCCGGCCGGCGGCGCTGGTCAAAAGCGGCGCCGAGGTCCCCTCCGGCAGGTCTCCGGCGACCGCCGCCAGCCGCTCGCCGACGAGCTGGCGCGAGCGCCACCAGCCGACGCCGTCCTCGAAGCCGACGATCACCTGCACCACGCCGGGCTGGACCACGCTCCGTACCCGCTGGACGCCGGGGACGCCGGCGAGCGACAGCTCGACCGGCTGGGCGACGGTCAGCTCCAGCTCGGCGGCCGAGCGGCCGGGGTTCTGGTACAGCACCTGAACGGTGGGGAGGGCGAGGTCGGGGAAGAGGTCGCGCGGCAGCGCGGCGAAGGCGGCGGCGCCGGCGGCGGCGAGGAGCAGGGCGCCGCCGGCGGCGCGCCCCGGCCGGCCGAGCACGGCGCGGAACCAGCGCTCGGCGGCGGAGGGTTCGATCGTCGTCGACTCAGTGGTCATGGCTCTCCCCGCCGCCCGAGAGCTGGAGGTAGAGCGATTTCAAGAGATAGGCGCCCTCGTGGGCGACCTCCTCGCCCGGCTCGACCCCCTCGAGCACCATCACGTCGCCGCCCAGCTCGGCGCCGCGGCGGACCTCGCGGAAGACCGCCCGATCCCCCTCGCGGACGAAGACCCCCCAGCTCCCCTCGACCCGCTGCACCGCCTGCTGCGGCAGCACCACGGCGGTCGCGAGCGGCACCCGCACCTCGACCGGCGTGCCCGGCAGGAGCGGCTCGCCCCCCTCGAGGCGCAGCCGGTAGCTGAGCCGGCGGGTGTCGGGCGAGAGCGCCGCCGGCACTCCCTCGACGCGGGCGTCCCAGCGGTGGCCGTCGGCGCGCCGGACCTCGGTCCGGGCGCCCGCCGACCACGACTGCGGCCCGGGGAGCGGCAGCTCGACGCGCACCCGCCGGGAGTCGCCGGCCGCCAGCCGGCCCAGCTCGCGGCCGGCCTCGACCGACTCGCCGAGCACCACCTCGAGGCGCGCCAGGACGCCCGCGACCGGCGCCCGGACGCGGAAGACGGCGCCCTCGGCGTCGGGGACGGCGCCTCGCGCGGCGAGCGCCAGCCGCGCCCCCTCGACCTCGGCGCGCGCGACCTGGACCTCGGCCTCGGCCGCCTCGAGGTCGCGCTCCGAGGTCGCGGCGGCCGCGGCCAGGCGCCGCTCGCGCGCCGCGTCGGCCTCGGCGCGCCCGGCGCGGGCGCGCGCCGTGAGGTAGCCGGCGCGCAGGGCGGCCAGCTCCGGGCTCTCGACCTCGGCGACCACGGCGCCGCGGGCGATGCGGTCGCCGGGGGCGGCGCGCAGGGCGACGACGATGCCGGCCACCGGGCTGGTGAGAGCGGCCTCGGCGGTCTCCTCGGCCTCGGCCTCGGCCGGGAACCATCCCCCCTCCTCGCGCGGCGCGCCCACCTCGACGAAGGCGACGCCGCGCAGGTGGTCGAGGTCCAGCTCGGGCGGCCCCTCGTCCTCGGGGTGGGTGTGGCCGGCGTGGGCCTCGGCCGCGTGGCCGTCGGGGGCGCCGGCGCCGTGCTCGTCGTGCTCGTGCTCGTCGTGCTCGTCGTGCTCCTCCGCGGTATCGGGGGGTTCCCCGGCCGGTCCGCCGCAGGCGGCGAGCGGCGCGAGCAGGAGGGCGAGCAGGAGGGTCTTCGGCAGGGGGCGGGTCACGGCGTCACCTCCTCGGTCAGGGCGATCAGCTCGGCGGCGGCGCGGGCGCGCGCGGCCTGGCGGCGGAGCGCCGCCTCGCGGGCGGCGAGGAGCTGGCGGCGCACCTGAAGCGCCTCGGTCGGGCGGCTCGCGCCCTCGGCCAGGCGGCGCTCGATCGCCGCCAGCGGCCGGCGCCAGCCGGGCTCGCCGGGTTCCTCGGCCGCCTCCGGCCCGGGCGGCTCCTCGAGCCCGCGCCAGAGCGCCCGGGCGGCGTCGAAGCGCGCCGCCAAGAGCGCAGCCGCGATCTCGGCCCGGCGGCGGCCGGCGTCGGCGCGCGCGGTCGTCGCGGCGCGGGCGGCGGCGGTCTCGCCCCGCCGGGGGAGGCCGAGGGCGACGCCGAGGTGGGCGGCCCGCTCCTCCCCCTCGCGCTCGGCCGAGGCGCGGAGGTCCCAGCGCGAGCGCTCGCGGTCGAGAGCGAGGCCGCCGGCGGCGGCGTCGAGGGCGGCGCGCAGGACCTCCGCGCGCAGCACCGCGCCCGCCGGCGCGACGCCGGCGGGGCGATCGCCGAGCGCGCCGCTCTCGGGGCGCCAGTCGGGCCGCCAGTCGGGGTCCGCGAGCGGCACCGGCTCGGCCGGCGCCGCGGCGAGCGCGCCGAGCGCGCCCCAGGCCGCGCGCCGCCCGGCGGCCGCCTCGAGCAGGGCGAAGCGCGCCGCCTCGGCCTCGAGCGCCACGAGATCGGCCTCGTAGGGCGGATCGGCGCCGGCCGCGACCCGCTCGCGGACGCCGGCGAGCCAGCGCTCGACGGTGTCGAGGTCGTCGCGGCGGAGCGCCTCGAGACGCTCCGCGAGCCAGGCGTCGGCCCAGGCCAGGCGCAGGTCGAGGAGAGTCTCGGCGCGGGCCGCGGCCGGCAGCACCCGGCGTGCCTCGGCGACCGCCGCGGCGAGCTGGTCGCGCGCGTCGCCGCCGGCCAGGAGCGGCAGCTCCAGCTCGGCGGCGAGGTCGTAGTCACCGCCGCCGTCCCCGGCGCGGCGCGGCCCGGCGGCGAGGCCGATCGTCGCCGGCTCCCGCAGCCGGCCGCCGGTCGTGGCGAGCAGGCTCTCGGCCGCCGCCAGCTCGGCGGCGGCGGCCAGCTCGGCCTCCCCCGCAGGCGCCTCGCGGGCGACGAGGTCGAAGGCGAGCGCCGGCACGGCGGCGGCCGGCGTGGCCTCGCCCGGGGCGGTCTCGTAGGCGCCGAAATCGAAGGCGAGCGCCGGTGCGGCCGCCAGGGCGGCGGCGCACAGGAGCGATGCGACGTGGGTCATCTTGAGTCCCTTCCACTACGGGCGTTTTCCCGTGCAACGCAGCGGACTACGCGCCGCCCAAGGCGGCGTGTGCGGCGGCCGCCGTCTCGGCGGAGGGGCTATCCGTACCGACTCGGACGGCGGCAGCGAAGGAGCCCGAAGGGCGATCGGCGGCGCAGCCGCCGACTCGGGGGAGGGGCCCCGCGCGATTCACTCGCGCGGGGAGGGGGGCTTGAAAAGCCCCCCTCTAAGAAGCCGCCCGCGGCGGACCGATCTCGGGCGGGTGCGGGTGGTCGAGCGGAAGGGGGACCGGCGTGGCCACCGCCTCTGTGCGCAGCGGCAGGTGCGCGAGGAGGACCGGGGTCAGCGGCGGCACCGGCGCGAGCGCGCAGCCGTCGCTGCAGGAGACGTGGCAGTCGGGCGGGCAGCCGCCCTCCTCGGTGTCGCACGGGTCGACGCCCTGGGCGCCCAGGTAGAGCGCGAGGAGGGCGAGCAGCGCGAGGGCGGGGAGGCGGCGCACGGCAGGACTGTAGCACGGGCTGGAACGGACGCCCGGGTTCGCGCTACCCGGGCGGCGGCGGCAGCGGCACGGCCAGGGGGAGGAGCGCGGTGAGCGACCCGGCGCGGGCGATCAGCAGGGCGGCGAGGAGCGCCGCGGCGACCGCGGCCGGGCGGCGCAGCCGGGCGGGGAGCCAGGGCGCGGCGGCGGCGACGAGAAGCGCCGCGCCGCCGGTCAGGTGCGACCCCTCGGCGACCAGCGCCGCGCGCAGCGCCGGCGGCAGCGCCAGCCAGTAGACGGCGAGGCCCGGGACCGCGAGCGGGGTCAGCCAGGGGCGGCCGGGCGCGAGCGCCTCGCCGGCCGCGAGCGCCACCAGGAGGCGCGCGCCGGCCGCGGCGAGCACCGGCGCAAGGCCGATCGCCGGTCCGGCGCCGATGCGCACCAGCTCGAGCGCCAGCGAGCCGGCGGCGAGCGCGGCGAGTCCGAAGGCGGCGAGCAGGCGCCAGCCGGCCGGCTCGAGGCGGCGATGGCCGAAGGCGGCCACCGCGTCGGCCAGAGCGAGCGCCGCGGCCAGCACGCCGGCGGCGCGGAAGGCGGCACCGGTGAACGCGACCTCGCCCCAGCCGGCGCCCAGGGCGGCGTGCGGGCGCGACGCGGCGAGCGCGCCGGCGAGCGCCGCGGCGGCGAGGAGCGCCGGCAGCGCGGCCAGCGCCCAGGCGCGGCGGGGGCCGGCCGTGCCCGCCGCGGCGGACGCCGCGCCCCCACCGCGCGCCAGCCGCCAGGGGACGGTCACGTGGGCGCCGAGGACGGCGAGGGTGGCCAGGGCGGCGAGGTAGTCGAGCATCGGCGGATGGCGGTCGGCGGTGGCGACGGTCCGTGGCGTTCCGCGGCGGTCGTCGGACGGCGCATTATGCCGCGGCGGTGCCCGTACCGCGGGATACCATCCCGCCCGTGGAACTGGGGTACTTCCTCGAGCAGGCGGTCGCGGTCTTCGGCGCCGCGGTGCTGGTGGTGCTGGTCTGCCACCGGCTGCGCCTGCCGTCGCTGGTCGGGCTGCTCGTGACCGGGGTGCTGATCGGCCCCTCCGCGCTCGGCCTGGTCCACGACCCCGAGGCGATCGAGCTCTTCGCCGAGATCGGCGTCGTCTTCCTCCTCTTCGTCATCGGCCTCGAGCTGTCGCTCACCCGGCTGCGCGAGATGGGGCGGCCGTTCCTGCTCGGCGGCTCGCTCCAGGCGGCGCTCACCCTGGCGCTGGTCGCCGGCGGCGCCGCGGTCTACGGCCTCGTGCCCGCGCAGGCGGTCTTCCTCGGCATGGTGGTCACCCTCTCGAGCACCGCGATCGTCTTGAAGCTGCTCGACGAGCGGCGCGAGTCGCAGACCCCGCACGGCAAGGTGTCGCTCGCGATCCTCCTCTACCAGGACTTCCTGATCGTGCCGATGATCGTGCTCGCCCCGGTCCTCGGCGGCGCGGTGGCGGCGTCGCCCGGCGCGCTGGCGCTCCGCTTCGGCGGCGCGCTCCTGGCGGTGGTGCTGGTGGTGGTCGCCGCCCGGCTCCTGATGCCGCGGCTCTTCGACCTCATCGTGCGCACGCGCAGCCGCGAGCTGTTCGTGCTCGGCGCGCTCGCGATCTGCCTGGGCCTCGCCTGGGCGACCCACTCGTTCGGCTTCTCGCTCGCCCTGGGCGCCTTCGTCGCCGGGCTCCTGATCTCGGAGACCGAGTACAGCCACCAGGTGTTCGCCGACGTGGCGCCGTTCCGCGACGTCTTCGCCAGCGTCTTCTTCGTCTCGATCGGCATGCTGGTCGACATCGGCGCCGCCGCCGAGCGCTGGCCGCTGGTGCTCGGGCTGGCGGCGGTGATCGTCGGGGCCAAGGCGGTGGCTTGCGGCGCCGCGACCGCGGCGCTCCGCTACCCGGTGCGCACGGTGGCCGCGGTCGGCCTCGGGCTGGCGCAGATCGGCGAGTTCGCGTTCGTGTTGATGGAGGTCGGTCGCCGCCACGGCCTGCTCGACGGCGCCAGCTACCAGCTCCTCTTGGCGTCGGCGGTGCTGACCATGCTGGTCACGCCGGGCCTGACCGCCGCCGCGCCGGCGGTGGCCGGCGCCTGGCTGCGCCGGTGGCCGGGACGGCCGGCGGCGGCGGCGGTCGACGGCGACGCCGGCAAGCGCTCGGGCCACGTGGTGGTGGTCGGCTTCGGGGTCGGCGGCGGGCTCCTGGCCCGGGTGCTCGCGCGAGACCCGCATCCCCTACCTGGTGGTCGAGCTCAACGGCGAGACCGTCCGCCGCGCCGCCGCCGCCGGCGAGCCGATCCTCTACGGCGACGCCTCGCGGCGCGAGATCCTCGAGCACGCCGGCGTCGCGAGCGCCGCCGCGGTGGTGTTCATGATCACCGACCCGCAGGCGGTGCAGCGCGCGGTGGCGCTCGCCCGCCGGCTCAACCCCGCGGTCGAGATCATCGTCCGCAGCCGCCAGGTGCACGAGATCGAGGAGCTGCAGCGGCTCGGCGCCGACCAGGTGGTGGCCGAGGAGTTCGAGGCCGCGATCGAGATCTTCACCCGCGTCCTCGAGCGCTTCCACGTGCCGCGCAACGTGGTGCGCGCCCAGACCCGGCTCCTGCGCGGCGAGGGCTACCGCATGCTGCGCTCGGCGTCGCTGCGCGAGGGGGTGAGCGAGGCGGTGCTCTCCGCCCTCGCCGCCGGCACCACCGACGTCTTCCGGGTCGAGGAGGGGAGCGCCGCCGCCGGCCGCACGCTGCGCGAGCTGGACCTGCGCCGGCGGAGCGGCGCCAGCGTCATCGCCCTGGTGCGCGGCGAGACCACCTACCCCAACCCGTCGCCGGAGCAGACCCTCGAGCCGGGCGACGACCTGGTCCTGGTCGGCAGCCACGCCGAGGTCGACGCGGCGTGGGCGGCGCTGTCGTAGCTCAGGGCAGGCCGGCGGGCCAGTCGATCCGCTCGACCCAGTTCTCTTGGCCGACACTTCCCAGCAGCTCGGCGGCCGTAGCGCCGTCGGGCGGGATCGGCAGATCGGGGGCGACGTCGGCCAGCGGCGCCAGGACGAAGCGGCGCTCGCGCAGGCGCGGGTGGGGGAGGGTCAGGACGGGATCGGCGGAGGTGCGGTCGCCGTAGACCAGGAGGTCGACGTCGAGCGGGCGCGGGGCGTCGCGGGGGGCCCCGGGGTCGCGCCGGCGGCCGGCGGCGCGCTCGAGGCGCCGGGCGAGGGCGAGCAGCTCCTCGGGCGGGCGCGTGGTGACGCCGGCGACGGCGGTGTTGAGGTAGGCGGGCTGGGGGAGGGCCGACGGCGCGCCGCCGGGGCCGAGCGGGACGGTGCGGTAGAGGGGCGCGACCGCCAGCGGGCCGAGCTCGCGGTCGAGGGCGCGGACCGCCTCGGCGAGGACGGCCTCGGGCGGCGCGCCCGGACGCGGCAGGTTGCCGCCCAGGCCGAGCGCGAAGCGCACGCCCGCGGCCGCGAGGTCAGGGCTCGTCGTCTTCCTCTTCCTCTTCCTCTTCCTCGTCGTCGTCCGCCTCTTCGTCCTCGTCGTCGTCCAGCTCCTCGTCGTCGATCTCGACCTCCTCCACCTCGAGGTCGGGGATCGCCTCCGCCGCGGCCGCCTCGTCCTCGACCTCCTCTTCGGCCTCCTCTTCGACCTCCTCTTCGGCCTCCTCGACCACCGCGGCGTCCACTTCCTCGACCTCGAGGTCCTCCTCCTCGTCCTCGACTTCCTCGTCGTCGAGCGCCTCGACCTCTTCCTCGAGGTCGGGGCTCTTGCGCTTGACCTCGGTCTTGCGCCGCGAGCGCGAGGACTGGGAGCCGGCGGCGTGCTCGGTCTCCCGGGCCTCGTTCTGGTTCGCGCCGCACTTGGGGCAGACGGGGTCGGGTTTCCCGAGGTCGTAGAACTTGACCCCGCAGGCGTAGCATTCGTGTTTGGTGCCCAGGTTGACGTCCGGCATCGATCCGCTCCTCGATACGGGTTGGAGAAACTGCTCGCTGGAAGCTGGTTGCAAGTGTCTTTGGCCGAAGAGTTAGGCAAGCTAGCACCGCGGCTACGGGGTGTCAACCGGGGCTCGAGACGCGCCGGGGAACGCTCCCCGGCCGGCCCGGAGCGCGCCGGCGGCGCGGGCGAAATTCGCCGGCGCCGCGGCCTGTTCTGGGCACTCGCCCGCGAAGGAGATACGATGTCGTCGTCCATGAGCCGTCTTCACCGCCCCGCCCTCGCCGCCCTCTTGCTCGCCGCGCTCGCGGCCGCCCTGCCGCTCGCCGCGGCGGCCGCCGAGGCCGGCGCGTCCCTCGACCCTCTCGCGCCGGGGCTCTCCGGCCGCCAGCGGCTGGAGCGGCTGGTCGAGCGGGTGCGGCACGAGCAGAAGGGGATCGAGACCCTCGAGGCGCGTTTCGTCCAGACCCAGGAGTCCTCGATGCTGCTCGAGCCGGAGGAGTCGACCGGCACCTTCTCCTACGCGGCGCCCGACAAGGTGCGCTGGGAGTACGACCTCGCCGAAGCCGATCTCGGTGGTGATCGACGGCGACGAGATGACCACCTGGTACCACGACCTCGAGCCGCGCCGAGCAGCTCGCCATCGGTCGCTACTCGGCGCAGGTCTTCAAGTACCTCGGCGCCAGCGGCTCGCTCGAGACGCTGCTGGAGTACTTCTCGCGTCACCGCCCGCTTCCCCGAGCGAGCCGGCGAGCCCTACGCGCTCGAGCTCGAGCCGCGCTACGAGCGCATCAGGAAGCGCCTCGACTCGATGACGCTGTGGATCGACGCGCGAGCGGTTCGTGCCGGTGCGGCTGCGCTACGCCGAGGCCGACGGCGACGTCACCGAGTACCGCTTCGAGGACCTCGAGATCAACGGCCGATCTCCGGCCGAGCGCTTCGAGCTGCACCTCTGCCGACGGGCGTCGAGGTCACGTGTCGACCTCGGCCGCAGCCGCTGACGGCCCGGCCGTGGACCTGGCCGCGGAACTGGCCGCGGCCGGGACGCGGTTCGAGTCTCGCCCGCGACGGCCGCGCCCGGCGCGGCCGGCTGACCACCGCCGCACGGCACGATCGAGACCCCGGCCTTCATGCCGGTCGGGACGCTGGGCGCGGTCAAGGGGCTGGGGCCGCAGACCCTCGCCGAGCCTCGGCGCCGAGGTCATGCTCGCCAACCTCTACCACCTGGCGCTGCGGCCGGGGATCGACGGTGATCGAGCGGCTCGGCGGCCTCCACGCCTTCACCGGCTGGCGCCGGCCGATCTTGACCGACAGCGGCGGCTACCAGGTGTTCAGCCTGGCCGCGGCGGCGCAAGGTCGACGACGACGGCGTGACCTTCAAGAGCCACGTCGACGGCGCCGCGGTGCGTTCACGCCCGAGGGGGTGGTCGGGATGCAGGCGGCGCATCGGCGTCGACGTCGCGATGGTGCTCGACGAGTGCCCGCCCTGGCCGGTCGAGCCCGCCGCCGCCGAGGAGTCGTGGCGGCGCACCCCGGCTGGGCGGGGCGCTCGCTCGCGGCGCTCGCGCCGGCGCGCGCCGCGGGGCGGCGCGGGGCGCTCTTCGGCATCGTCCAGGGGAGCGTGCTTCGCCGATCTCCGCCGGCGCGCGGCGGCGGACCTCGCGGCGCTCGAGCGCGACGCCGGCTTCGACGGCTTCGCGATCGGCGGCGTCAGCGTCGGCGAGCCCGAGCCGCTGCGCCGCGAGGTGGTCGAGGTCACGGCCCCGCGAGCTGCCCGAGGAGCGGCCGCGCTACCTGATGGGGGTCGGCTACCCCGCCGACCTGGCCGCACGCGGTGGCCGCGGGCGTCGACCTCTTCGACTGCGTGCTGCCGGCGCGCAACGCCCGCCACGGCCTGCTCTTCACCCGCGGCGGCCCGCTCAACATCAAGAACGCCCGCTGGCGCGACGACCCCGCGCCGCTCGACCCCGGGTGCGGCTGCCCGGCCTGCGCCACCACCAGCCGCGCCTTCCTCCACCACCTGGTGCGCGCCGGCGAGCTCACCGGCGCGGTGCTGGCCACGGTCCACAACGTCCGCCTACTTCCTTGACTTCATGGGCCGTCTCCGGCAGGCTATCGAGTCCGGCCGGCTCGCCGAGGCGGCGGCGGAGGTGACCTGACCCGCGGCGCGCGCCGCCCGAGCTTGCAAGGCGCCGCCGCACTGCGTATCCTCCGCCGCGCCCGCCGAGATCCCTGAATCCCCGCGAATCGCGAACGCGCGTCGAGGACCGTCCGAATGATCGAAGCCACCCATCTGCTCGCCGCCGCGCCCCCGGCGCAGAACCCGCTCTTCGCTTGGCTGCCGATGATCCTGATCTTCGGCATCATGTACGTGCTCCTGTTCCTGCCCATGCGGCGGCGCCAGAAGGCGCTCCAGAAGCTGATCGACGGGCTCCAGCGCGGCGACAAGGTGATCACCAACGGCGGCATCGTCGGCGAGATCGCCGAGGTCGAGCCCAAGTTCGTCCACCTCAAGGTGGCCCCCAACGTCAAGCTGAAGATCGCCAAGTCGGCGGTCGCCGGGCTCGAGAGCGATCCGGCGGCGGCCGAGGGGAAGGCGACGTGAGGCAGCCGTCATGAATCGCAGCCTGCTGATCCGCGGACTGGTCATCGGCGCCCTGACGGTGCTCGCCGTCATCGCCGCCCTGCCGCTCGACGAGAAGATCAACCTCGGCCTCGACCTGCGCGGCGGCATGCACCTGGTGCTCCGGGTCGAGACCGCCGACGCGCTGCGCTCGGAGCTGACCAAGGACATGGACCGGCTGATCCGGCTGGCCGAGGACGAGGGGATCACCGGGCTCACCGCGCGGACCCTGGGCACTGCGGTCGAGGCCCCCGAGGGCGCCGCCGCGGCGGAGGGCGGGGACGAGGGCGACGGCGAGACGCCGGCTGCCGAGATCGGCTTCGTGGTCGGCGGCGTGACCGCCGACCAGCTCGACGCCGTGGTCGACCTGGCGCGCGAGCAGCTCCGCGCGGCCGACGGCGCCGAGGCCTACGAGGTGGCGCGGCGCGGCGGCGGCGAGGTCGCCTTCCGCATGAACGCCGCCAACGTCCGCGACATCGAGCGGCTGGCGGTGCGCCAGGCGCGCGACACGATCGCCAACCGGATCGACGCCTACGGCGTCGCCGAGCCGGTGATCCAGCCGGTCACCGGCACCGACCGGATCGTCGTCCAGCTCCCCGGGGTCGACGACCCCGAGCGGGTGCGCAACCTGATCAAGCGCACCGCCTTCCTCGAGTTTCGGCTCACCGACTACCCGCGCGCCGGCGGTTTCGGCGCGGCCTCGCGCGAGGCGGTGCTCGGCAACTACGGCGGCAGCCTCCCCGCGGGGGTCGAGCTGATCGAGTCGACCGAGCGCGAAGGCGAGACCGGCTGGTTCGCGGTCGAGAGCCGGCCGGTGATCACCGGCCGCGACTTGAAGAGCGCGCGCCCCGGCGCCGGCCAGTTCAACGAGCCGGTGGTCCTCTTCAGCCTCACCCCGGAAGGAGGGCGCCTCTTCGGCGAGGCCACCGGCGCCAACGTCGGCCGCGGCCTCGCGATCGTGCTCGACGGCCGGGTGGTCTCGGCGCCGGTGCTCGAGAGCCGGATCACCGACGAGGGGCAGATCCGCGGCAGCTTCACCCCGCAGGAGGTCGAGGACCTCTCGATGGTGCTCCGCTCGGGCGCCCTGCCCGCCGGCATCACCTACCTCGAGGAGCGTACCGTCGGCCCGTCGCTCGGCCGCGACTCGATCCGCCAGGGGCTGCGCGCCGGCGTGATCGGCCTCGCCCTGGTGGTGCTCCTGATGCTGGTCGTCTACCGCCTGGCCGGCGTCAACGCGATCGTCGCGCTGCTGCTCGACCTGGTGCTGATCTTCGGCGCGCTGGCCTACTTCGGAGCCACCCTGACGCTCCCCGGCATCGCCGGCATCGTGCTCACCATCGGCATGGCGGTCGATGCCAACGTGCTGATCTTCGAGCGCATCAAGGAGGAGCTGCGCCACGGGCGCACCGTGCGCTCGGCGATCGACGCCGGGTTCGGCAAGGCGCTGTCGTCGATCGTCGACGCCAACGTCACCACCCTGATCGCCGCCCTGTTCCTGTTCCAGTTCGGCACCGGGCCGATCCGCGGCTTCGCGGTGACGCTGTCGCTCGGCATCTTCGCCTCGGTGTTCACCGCGGTGTTCGTCAGCCGCTGGATCTTCGACCTGACGCTCGCCCGCCGTGACCGGGTCGAGCGACTTTCGATCTGACCCCGACCCCCGACCCGATCCGCCAGAGACCCAGGAGCCCGACCGCCATGGACATCCTCCGCGACATTCACATCGACTTCATGAAGTACCGGAAGTTCTGGATCGTCGTCTCGATCGCGCTCCTCGTGGTCGGCATTTTCTCGGTCTTCGTCCACGGCAACCTCAACGTCGGCATCGACTTCGCGGGCGGCACCCAGCTCACCCTCAAGTTCCAGGAGCAGCCGGACCTCGGCGAGCTGCGCGCCGTGATCGCCGAGGCCGGCGTCGCCGACGCCCAGATCCAGCGCTTCGGCGAGCCGGACGAGAACGAGGTGATCGTCAAGGCGCCGCTGGTCGAGGGGAGCGAGGAGGGGAGCCGGGAGCCGATCGTCCGCGCGCTCGACGAGCGCTACAACGCCGGCGCCTCCGGGGTCGACCTCAACCGCGCCGGGATCGCCGATCTGGTGCCCCTGATCCTCGGCGGCACGCCGGCGATCCGCAGCGAGGCCGACGCCGCCCGGCTGGCCGACGCCGAGGCGGTGGCGCAGGCGGTGCTCGACGCCCGCCGCGACGAGGGGCTCTTCACCGGCTGGGACCAGGTCGCCGCGGCTCCGGGGGTCAGCCCCGAGCTGCTCGCCCGTTTCCAGGCGGGCGGCCATCTCGGGGCCTACGCCGTCCTCGGGGTCGAGAGCGTCGGGCCGCAGATCGGCGAGGAGCTGCGCCAGAAGGGCATCTGGGCGGTGATCCTGTCGCTCTTCGGCATGATGGCCTACATCTGGATCCGCTTCGAGCTGCGCTTCGCGATCGGCGCGCTGATGGCGAGCATCCACGACGTGCTGGTGACCCTCGGTCTCTTCGCCCTCCTCGGCCTCGAGTTCAACCTGACCACGATCGCGGCGTTCCTGACCCTGGTCGGCTACTCGGTGAACGACACCGTGGTGGTGTTCGACCGGGTGCGCGAGAACCTCCGCAAGAGCCGGCGCCGGTCGCTCGTGGAGGTGCTCAACGACGCCATCAACCAGACCATGTCGCGCACCATCCTGACCTCCGGCACCACGCTCCTCGCCACCCTCGCCCTGCTCATCGCCGGCGGCGACGTGCTGCGGGGCTTCGCCTTCGTGCTGACGGTCGGCGTCGTGGTCGGCACCTACTCGACCATCTACATCGCCGGCGCCTTCACCCTGCTCTGGGAGCAGCTCCTCGGCCCCGAGGCGCGCGCCCGCCGCGCCGACGGAACGGCCAAGGCGGCGTGAACGGAGCTTGAAACCGGCGGAGCGCTCTGGTAAGGTCCGCGATCCTGACCGCCGCGGCTGCACGGCCGCGGTCACCAGGACCGATACTCCCGGACCAATACTTCAGACCGTCCGTCTCTCCGAGACTTCCAGGTCTTACGACTACCAAGGACCGAGCCATGGCCAAGCGTTGCGAGTACTGCGGCAAGGGAACGACCTTCGGGCGCAACATCAGCCACGCCCACAACGTCACCAGCCGGACCTTCGAGGCCAACCTCCAGAAGGTGAAGGCGTTGATCGAGGGCAAGAGCCGGCGGGTCTGGGCCTGCACGCGCTGCATCCGCAGCGGCAAGCTGGTCAAGCCCACCGTCCGGCAGTGGCAGCCGGAAGCGGAAGCCTAGACCTCACAGCCTCCCTCTAAGAAGCCAGACCGCCGCCCATGCGGCGGTCGACCCGCAGCACCCCCGACACCGCCTGCAGCCGGCGCACCAGTTTCTCGAGGTGCCGCCGGTTGCGCACCTGCACTACCACCTCGATGATCCCGCGCCCGGTCTCGGCGCGGGTGTCGGCCTCGAGGTGGGTGATGTTGCTCTCCTGGCCGGCGATCGCTTCGGCCAGCCGCGCCAGCATGCCGGTCTGGTCCTCGGTCTCGATGGCGAGCGAGATCGGGTAGGAGTCGTCGTCGCTGCGCGCCCACTCGACCTCGATCTCGCGCTCCGGGTTGTAGAGGAGGTTGCGCACGTTCGGGCAGTCGGCCGAGTGCACCGACACGCCGCGACCGCGGGTGACGTAGCCGACGATCTCCTCGCCCGGGAGCGGGTTGCAGCACTTGGCCAGGAAGGCGAGGAGATCGCCGTGGCCCTTGACCACGATCGGCCCGGCGCCGGCGGTGAAGGGGAGCAGTCGCGCGACCGCCTTGCGGATCGCCCCCGGCTTCTCCGGCTCGGCGCTCGGCTGCTCGCCCGGCAGCACCCGCGACACCACCTGGCGGGCCGCGAGCTTGCCGAAGCCGATCCGGCTCGCGAGGTCGTCGGTGTCGGCGATCCCCTCCTCGGAGAGGTAGCGCTTCATCGCCTCGGATTCGAGCACCCGCTTCGGGCTCGCCTTGACCCGCCGCAGCTCGCGGTCGAGCAGCCGCCGGCCGATCTCCATCGAGCGCTCCTTCTGCTCGGCGTTGAGCCAGTGGCGGATCTTCGACTTGGCGCGCGAGGTGACCACGAAGTTGAGCCAGTCGCGGCTCGGCCGGCGGGTCTGGCTGGTCAGCACCTCGATCATGTCGCCGTTGGCGAGCGGCGTCCTGAGCGGCACCAGCTTGCCGTTGACCCGCGCCCCGACGCACTGGTGGCCGAGGTCGGTGTGCACCTTGTAGGCGAAGTCGAGCGGCGTGGCGCCGCGCGGGAACGAGAACACCGCGCCCTTCGGGGTGAAGACGTAGACCTCGTCCGGGTAGAGGTCGATCTTGAGCGTGGTCAGGAAGGTGCGCGGGTCGTCGACCTCCTGCTGCCACTCGAGGAGCTGGCGCAGCCAGACGATGTTGCCGTCGCCGGGCGCCGGGGCGTGGGCGGCGCGCCCCTCCTTGTAGGCCCAGTGGGCGGCGATCCCCTCCTCGGCGATGCGGTCCATCTCGCGGGTGCGGATCTGGACCTCGAACGGCTGCCCCTGCTCGCCCACCACGGTCGTGTGCAACGACTGGTAGAGGTTCGGCTTGGGCATCGCGATGTAGTCCTTGAACCGCCCCGGCACCGGGCGCCAGTGCTGGTGCACGATGCCGAGCGCGGCATAGGTGTCGCGCAGGCTGGTGGTGACGATGCGGAACGCCAGGTAGTCGTAGAGCTGCGAGATGTCGATCCCCTGGCGGCGCAGCTTCTGGTAGATCGAGTAGTAGCGCTTGACCCGGAAAGTGATCTCGGCCTCGATGCCGGCCTCGCGCAGGCTCTCGGCGAGGCGGTCGCGGATGCGCTCGACGGCGCTTTTGCCGACCCGCGCCTTCTCCTCGACCTTCGAGCGCAGCTCGGCGAACTGGTGCGGCCAGAGGTGGTAGAAGGCGAGGTCCTCGAGGTCGCCCTTGACCCGGCTCATGCCCAGCCGGTGGGCGATCGGGGCGTAGATCTCGAGCGTCTCGCGCGAGATCCGGCGCCGCGCCTCGGGCGTCAGGTGCTCGAGGGTCTCCATGTTGTGGAGGCGGTCGGCGAGTTTGACCACCACTACCCGGATGTCCTTGGCCGAGGCCAGGATCATCTTGCGGAAGGTCTCCGCCTGCGCCTGGTCGCGGCGGACGTACTCGTGGCGGCCGATCTTGGTCACGCCGTCGACCAGCTCGGCGAGGTCGGCGCCGAAGCGCTGCTCGAGCGCCGGCCGGTCGGTCAGGGTGTCCTCGAGCACGTCGTGGAGGAGCCCGACCGCGACGCAGACCTGGTCGAACTTGAGGTCGGCGAGGTGCCAGGCGACGGCGAGCGGGTGGCTCAGGTAGGGCTCGCCGGAGCGGCGCTTCTGGTCGCCGTGGCTCTCGGCCGAGAAGTCGTAGACGGCGCGCACGAACGACTCGTCGAACGGCCGCTCGGTGGCGCGCAGCCGCCCGAGCACGTCCCCGAGGCCGGCGACCCGAGGCGGGCGCACCGGCGGCGGCGGCCGGTCGTTGGTCTTCGCTTTCGCCGTTCGTGCCATCCGCACCGTGTTTCCGTGGGACCTGTTTCCGGGGGGACGTGTTTCCCAGGGGACCGTGTTCCCAGGAACCGCGCCCGCCACGGGCCGTGGGACCGAGCATTATAAGGGCGCACGGGGGAGGCCGGAGGCGGGCCGCTGAGGACGAGCTAGACAGCGGCGCGGGAACGCGTATAATCGCGCCGTCCAGCAAATAGCCATAGCTGCATCAGGTCCTTGACAGCGGGGTTTCCCGCTGTTAGCGTGCAGTGACGCTTTAAACATCGGGTGGTAAGCTAGCATCGTCACTAGCTTTTCAGCGGGGGTCGCCCATGCTCTTCTCGCGTACGAAGGGGGTCGTAGGTCTCGACCTCGGAAGCTCCGCGGTCAAGCTCCTCGAGCTGAGGGAGCGCAAGGCCGGCGAGTACCACCTCGAGCGGTTGGGCATCGAGCCGCTGTCGCCGGAGGCGATCGTCGACGGCTCGATCATGGACTCCTCGCTGGTGGTCGACGCCATCCACAAGCTGAACGCCGAGACCAAGGTCAAGAACCCGAGCTACGCCACCTCGCTGTCCGGCCACTCGGTGATCATCAAGAAGATCCAGCTCCCGTCGATGGGCACCGAGGAGCTCGCCGAGTCGATCCAGTGGGAGGCCGAGCAGTACATCCCGTTCGACATCAACGACGTCAGCCTCGACTACGTGGTGCTCGCCGAGGGCGACCCCGGGCGCGACAACATGGAGGTCCTCCTGGTCGCGGTCAAGCGCGACAAGGTCAACGACTACACCTCGGTGATCAGCCAGACCGGCAAGACGCCGGTGATGGTCGACGTCGACGCCTTCGCGATCCAGAACTGCTACGAGGTCAACTACGACTTCGACCGGTTGAAGACGGTGGCCCTGATCAACATGGGCGCCGGGGTCACCAACATCAACGTCCTGTCCCGCGGCGCGACCGTGTTCTGGCGCGACATCTCCTTCGGCGGCAACCAGTTCACCGAGGCGCTGCAACGCGAGTTCAACCTCTCGTTCGAGCAGGCCGAGCAGCTCAAGCGCGGCGAGTCGGTGGACCGCTACACCCAGGCCGATGCGCGCCCGGTGCTCGACGCGGTGTCGGCCGAGATGGCGTCGGAGATCCACAAGACGTTCGACTTCTTTTCCGCCACCTCGTCCGAGGGGCCGGTCGACCAGATCGTCCTTTCCGGCGGCTGCGCCCTGACCCCGAACCTCGAGCAGGTGCTGCGCGAGCGCTTCCAGGTGCCGGTCGAGCTGATGGACCCCCTACGCCGGATCCGCTACCGGGACTCCGACTTCAACGCGGACTGGTTGCGCGCCGTCGCCCCGACCCTGGCCGTGGCGGTGGGACTGGCAGTCCGCAAGGTGGGGGACTGACGGGATGATCAAGATCAACCTCCTCGCCGAGGGCAAGCGGCCGGTCGCGGTCCGCAAGGCGCGCACGGCGGCCGCCCCGGCGGGCGGCTCGCGGATCGAGTGGGCGGTCTGGTCGCTGGTCCTCTTCACCCTCATCGGCGCTCTGGTCTTCGCCGGCTGGTGGTGGATGCTCGACCGCACCATCGAGCGCAACGAGCAGGAGATCGCGCGCGCCGAGGAAGAGGTCAAGCAGCTCGAGGAGATCATCCGGCAGGTCGAGGAGTTCAAGCGCCAGAAGGCGGAGCTCGAGCACAAGATCGCGGTCATCCAGGAGCTGCGCGCCAACCAGCGCGGGCCGGTGCGGGTGATGGACGAGATCTCGCGCGCCCTGCCCGAGCTGCTGTGGATCGACCGCATGAGCGTCGGCCCGGCCAGCATCACGCTGACCGGCCGCGCGTTCAACAGCAACGCCGTGGCCAACTTCATCGAGAACCTCGACCGCGTGCCCGAGTTCGACGAGCCGGTGCTGCGCGACCTGGCGCAGGGCAATGAGGTCTACAACTACACCGTCGTCTTCAGCTACACCTACCTGCGCGCGGCCGTCGAGGCCGAGGACGCGGAGGGGGAGGACGCCGCCGGAGCCGCCGCCGGAGCCGAGCAAGGCGCCGCGGGATCCGGGGACGACGCGGCCGCTCCGGCGGTGAGTGGTTAGGGGGCCGCGATGGCGATGCAGACCGGACTCGAAGGCCGGCCCTGGTACTTCGGCGCGATCATGGGGACGATCCTGGGCGGCATCATCGCCTTCGGCGGCTACCAGCTCAAGATCAAGGAGCAGAAGGCGACGATCGAGACCCAGGAGACCCGGCTCGCGGAGCTCGAGCGCAAGATCCAGGAGGGGCGGGCGGCGCAGCGCCAGCTACCGCAGTTCCGCGAGGCGGTGCGGGCGCTCGAGGTCGAGTTGGACAAGCTCCTGCGCATCCTGCCGGCGCGCCGCAACACCCCCGAGCTGCTGCGCCGCATCCGCGCGCTGGTCGACCAGGGCGACTTCGGCTTCCGCCGCTTCCAGCCCGGCGGTTTCGTCGACCGCGACTTCTACAGCGAGTGGCCGATCAAGATCAACCTGACCGGCGACTACCACAACCTGGCGCTGTTCTTCGATCGCATCGGCCGGTTCTCGCGCATCATCAACATCGAGAGCCTCAACGTCGCGGCGTCCCCGAGGGCGGGCGGGCAGACCATCGCCGCCGACTTCACGGTCAAGACCTTCGTCTACAAGGAGGCGGAGGGCAAGCCGGCCGGCGCGGCCGGCGGCGACGGGGCCGCTCCGTAGGAGACCCATGATGACGAAGACCACAATGACGAGCACGGCGCACCGCTGCCCCCCGGCCCTCGCCGGCATCCTCGTCGCGATGCTGCTCGGGCTCGGCCTGTCGGCGCCGCTGGCCGCCCAGGAGGTCGAGGAGCCGGATCCCGGCGCCCAGGCCCCGGCCGAGGCCGCCCCGATCGAGGGCGAGGAGCCCGGCTTCGAGATCGGTGAGCCGACCTCGGAGTCCGACCTCGACGCGATCGACGAGATCCTCGAAGGGGAGATCGAGGTGCTCGGCGGCGCCGCGCACAGCTACGACCCGGGCGACCGCCGCGACCCGTTCAAGTCGCTGCTGGTCACCGGCACCGACACCGAGGACGCGCGCGGCCCGCGCCCGGAAGGCATCCCCGGTCTGCTGATCGACGAGATCCGGCTGTCCGGCATCTACAGGACGGCCCGGGGATGGGTCGCGCAGGTGCAGGCGGCGGCCAACGAGAAGGGCTACCTGATCCAGGAAGGCGACCAGCTCTATGACGGGGACGTCGTCTCGATCACCGCGGAAGAGGTGATCTTCAGACAGATCGTTCGCGATCCGGCAGCGTTGAAACCCTTCCGAGAGGTGCCCAAGAGGCTCAATCCGTAGCCGGGTCGGGCGGACGACTCGATCGTCCGACCAGGGAGGCGAGTGCCATGGGAGAAGTGGTGAACCGTAAGACCTGGCAGACATCGCGGCAGCTCCTCGCGGGGCTGGCGCTGACGCTGCCGCTGGCGCTCTGGGCGCTGAGCTGTGCCTCCGCCCCCGCGGCGACGGCGGAGACGGCGGCCGAGCCGGCGGCGGCCGCGGCGGAGCCGTCGGCGGCCGATCCATCGGCTCCGGCCGACGCCGTCACCGTGTATTCGGTGACCGTGGTGGAGCGGGCGACCGAGGCCGCGGTGGTCGTGGAAGGGGACGGTGCGCTGGTCTGGACCGGCTACCGCGACTCCGAAGGGCGGCTGGTGGTCGAGATCCCCGGCAGCCGGCCCGCCGCCGGCCTCGCCGGACCGGTGGCCGGAGCCGGCGTCGTCGCCGGCGTCGAGGTCTCGGAAGGATCCGACGCCGGGCGGCCGCTGACCCGGCTGATCGTCGCCACCCGCGGCGAGGCCGAGCACGCGATGACCGGCGAGGGCGAGCGCCTCGAGATCGCCCTGGTGCCGGTGGCCGGAGCCGCTGCCGGTCAAGAGCTGGCCTACGAGCCGCTGCCGGACCCCGAGCCGGCCGACACCCTGCGCGGCGCCGGCGAGCTGGCGGCGCCCGCGCCCGCCGCGCAGGCTCCGGCGGCCGACGCCTACGCCCGCGAGTACGCCGCCGCGGGCACCCCCTACGAGCCGGTGGTGGCGCCGCCGCCGGCGGGACCCGCCGCCACCCGGCTGGACGGCGTCGAGGTCGTCCCGTCGGGCCGCGGCACCGAGGTGCGGATCGCCGGCGACGGCGAGTTCCGCTACTCGACCTTCGTGCTCGAGGATCCCCATCGCTTCGTCATCGACCTCCAGGGCGTGATCAACAACAGCCCGCGCTCGACGGTGACGGTGGCTCGCCCGGACCTCGACCGGGTGCGGGTGGCGCAGTTCAAGCCGATGCCCGAACCGGTGTCGCGGGTGGTCTTCGATCTCGCGGAGCGCACGGTGCCGCAGATCGAGCGCGACGACCGCGGGCTCCTGGTGCGCTTCGGCACCGCCGCACCGGCGGCTCCGGCGATCGCCGCCGCCGAGACGGCGCCCACCGGCTCGGGGGCCGAGAACGACCGCCAGGTCGCGGCGCTCGGCGGCAGCGGGGCCGGCGCGCAGGACGAGGATCTCGAGCTCGGCGACGAGGCCGAGGAGGTCGAGGAGACGCCGCCGACCATGGCCGCGCTCGACCCGCAGCAACCGGAGGCCGAGCCGGAGGCGGAGGCCGAGGTGGTGATCACCGGCGGCGAGGACCAGCCGGTGACCGCGACGGTGGTGGTCGAGGAGGACCAGGAGCCGGCGCAGCCGCTGGCTCCGGCGCCGCCCGCGGCCGGAGGGAGCATCAGCGACCTCGATCTCTACCGCACCAGCCAGGTCGCGATCGAGGAGCCGGCGGACGCCGCCGCCGGCACCCAGAGCTTCAGCCCCCAGAGCGTCGGCGGTACCGACCGCCGGTACGTCGGCGAGCCGATCACCTTCAGCCTGCGCGACGCCGACCTGGTCGAGACGCTGCGCGCGTTCGCGGTGATCTCGGGGCTCAACATGGTGGTCCAGCCGGGGGTCCGCGGCACCGTCACGGTGCAGCTCGAGGACGTGCCCTGGGATCAGGCGTTCGAGCTCATCCTCAAGACCAACGACCTCGGCTACGAGCTCGAGGGCAACGTCATGCGCATCGCGCCGACCAACATGCTCCAGCAGGAGGCGGTGCAGCGCCAGCAGCTCGAGCAGGCGCGGGCGCTCTCGGTGCCCCTCTTGACCGTGATCAAGCGCCTCTCCTACGCCAACGCCAGCCAGGTCTCGAGCCTCCTCCAGGCGCGCGGCGGCGTGCTCAGCCAGCGCGGGTCGGTGATCGTCGACGGGCGCACCAACACCCTGATCATCAAGGAGCTGCCGGCGGTGATGGACACCGTCATCGCGGTGATCGAGAACCTCGACATCGCGGAGCCGCAGGTGATGATCGAGGCGCGGATCGTCGAGACCCGCAAGAACTTCACCCGCACGCTGGGGATCGCCTGGTCGATCGACGGCGTCGCTTCGCCGCAGACCGGCAACCCGACCGGGCTGGTATTCCCGGGGACCGTGGACGGCGATGGCGGGGTCAACCTGATCACCGGCGGCAGCAACGGCCTCATCAATCTGGCGCTCGGCACCCTGGCCGGCACCTTCAATCTCGACATCGCGCTCCAGGCGGCGGAGAACGAGGGCCTGGTCAACATCCTCTCGGCGCCCAAGGTGGCGACGCTCAACAACGAGCAGGCGGAGATCCAGAGCGGCTTCCAGATCCCGATCCAGACGGTGTCCAACAACACGGTCAGCGTGCAGTTCGTCAATGCCACGCTGCGCCTCCAGGTCACGCCCCAGGTCACCGCCGAAGGCACGATCCTGATGGACGTCAACATCCAGAAGCGGCAGCCGCAGTTCGCGCTCCAGGTCGCCGGGGCGACCGCCGCGCCGATCGCGACCCAGGAGGCGAGGACGCGGGTGATCGTGCGCGACGGCGGCACCACGGTGATCGGCGGCATCTACGAGGTGACCACCGACGAGGGCGAGGACCGGGTGCCCGGACTCGCCAACATCCCGATCCTGGGGTACCTGTTCAAGAACCACAGACGTAGCGACCAGAACTCGGAGCTCCTGATCTTCATCACCCCGCGCGTGGTGCGGTTGTAGCCCCAGGGAGGAGTGGCACGCAAATGCTCAAGAAACTCGCGATCCCGGCCTGCCTCCTCGCGGCCGTCGCTTTGGCCGGCTGCGAATCACGGACCGACCGCAGCGAAGGCGGGGTGATCCTCTCGATCACGGACTTCGACGGGCTGCCGGTCCGGGTGCCGGTCAACGGCTCCGGGGGGATCGTCCAGATCGGATCGATCACCCTGACGAGCGTGCCGAAGAACCCCGCGGCCGGCACGACGGACCTGATGAACGTCGAGATGTCCTCGTACCAGGTGACGTACAGCCGCGTCGACGCCGGCTCCGTGGCGCCGCCGCCGCTGGTGCAGACCGTCTTCGGGGTGACGCCGGTCGGCGGCACCAACGTCTACGACAACCTGTTGATCATGGGTGCCGAGCAGTTCGACAACCCGCCCCTGCGCAACCTGCTCTTCACCAACGGCGGCATCGACCCCGAGACCGGCGAGCGGTTCATCCGGGTCCGCTTCTCCATCCAGTTCTTCGGCCGCAGCCTGACCGGCGATGCGGTGGCCAGCAACACGGCGTCGTTCGTCATCGAGTTCGTCCCCTGAGGGCCGATCGAAAGGGAAGGCATCATGACCGTACGCAACACACCCCTCGCGATCCTGGCGTCGCTGCTCCTCGCCGGCACCTTCGCGCTCGCCGGATGCTCCAGCGACTCGCCGAGCGAGCCCTCGCAGCCGCCTTCCCCTCCGGGTGGCGGCGGCCCGATCTCGGGCTCGTTCGCGATCACCGTCACCGCGGATCCGGCGACCGTCCCGGCCGGCGGCGAGGACACCTCGATCATCCGCGTCCAGGTGCGGCGGACCGACAACGGCCAGCCGCCGCCCGACGGCACCACCGTGGTGGTGACCACCACGGCAGGCGCCTTCGACGCCGCCGGGACCCTGGCCAGCGTGGTGCTGGAGCTGACCAACGGCAGCGCGTCGGTGGTCTACTTCCCGCCCCTCGACCCGGGGACGGCGACCATCCGGGCGGGCCTCCAGGGGAGCGTCGGGCAGACCCAGATCACCATCGTCGAGCCCGACGTCCTGTTCGTCTCCTTCGTTTCGCCGAGCGTCGGCTCGCCCCAGGGCGGCGATCAGGTGACGGTCAACGGCCAGGGCTTCGAGGCGCCGTTGCGGGTCACCTTCGGCGCCGCCAACGCCCAGATCGTCTCGTCCTCGGAGACTCAGATCCGGGTGGTGACGCCGCCGTCGCCGGGCGCCGGCAACCAGCAGTCGGTGGTCTCCGTCACGGTGACCGCGAACGTCAACGAGGAGGACCAGGCGGCCGACACCCTGGCGGGCGGCTTCACCTACTCGCCGGGCGGCGGCACCGAGGTGCCGACGGTCTTCTCGGTCTCCCCGGGCTCGGGCCCGAACGAGGGCGGTACGCGGGTGACCATCGTCGGCGAGGGCTTCGACGCGCCGGTGCAGGTGCTCTTCGGCCAGGGCGGCGCCAACAACTTCGAAGGGCAGGAGGCCGAGATCCAGTCGGTCACCTCGACCCGGATCGAGGCGCTCAGCCCGGCCGCTACCGGCATCGGCAGCAACAACCAGAACCAGCTCGTCAACATCCTGGTGCGCAACCTCGACAGCGGGCTGGCCGTGGTCCAGACCTCGGCCTTCCGCTACGGCACCGACGTGCAGATCACTTCGGTGGCGCCGACCATCGTGCCCTACTTCGGCGGCGGCCTGGTGACCATCTTCGGCCAGGGCTTCGACGCCCCGGTCGCGGTCGGTCTCGGCGGGATCGCCCAGCCGCCCACTTCGGTGACCGGCACCGAGATCGTGGTCAGCGTCCAGGGGATCACGACCGCCGACTGCGCTGACGTCACCGGCCCGGTGACGGTGGTCAACATCGAGACCGGCGACGGCGACGAGGCCGACCTCGACTTCACTTACCGCGTCGAGGCGTTCTCGCCGGTCATCTTCGGCATCAACCCGACCTCGGGGCCGCAGGGGGGCAACACCCTGGTGACCCTCACCGGCACCGACCTGCGGGCGCCGCTGGTCACCTTCGGCGGCCGCCCGGCCGTGATCGTGACGGTGGCCGCCGGCGGCGGCTCGGTGTCGGTGCGGACGCCGTTTTTGCCCGACGAGTCGCTGCGCACCGAGGCCTGCGACGCCAACGGCGACGGCTTCCAGGGCGAGCGCTTCCTGGCGACGGCGGTGGACGTCACGCTCGAGAACCGCGACACGACGTGCAGCTTCACCTTCCCCGACGGGTTCGTCTACACCCCGTCGAACACGACCTGCCGCAACGACGTCGGGCCGCCGCCGCCTCCGTAGCGCGACGCGGCATCGTCGAACTGCTCAGGGGGGCCGGCCCGGCCGGTCCCCCGCCGTCCACCGCGGACGCCGGGGCACGCATTCGGCTAGACAGCTTTCCAGCCCGCTCCGTATACTGCTTCCGATGATGCGCCCGCGAGCCACCGCCGCCGTAGTCGCCGTCCTCGCCCTCTTCCTGCTGGTCCAGGTCGCGTGCGACAAGGCCACCAACCCGCTAGCGCCGGCGGAGACGGTGGTCACCGTCACTGCGACGCCGAGCCGGATCGCCCTGGCCGGCGAGAGCGCGCGCATCACAGTCATCGGCATCAAGCCGGACGGCAACCCGGTCAACCCCGGCACGCAGTTCACGCTGACCACGACCAACGGCGTGCTGCGGCCGGCCGGCTCCGCCTGCTCCAACTCCGCCACCGTGACGTTGCTCGAGGCCGACGGCAGCGGTCAGGCGCGGGCGGAACTCTGCGGCGACGGCGAGGTCGGCGACGCCGAGGTCACCGCGGCGCTGACCAACGTCTCCGGCGGCGGCGAGACCGGCTCGGGGACCGCCACCGTCCACATCGGCGAGTCCGACACCAGCCAGCCGTCGGTGCTGATGAGCGCCAACCCGTCGGTGATCCCGGTCGGCGGCCAGTCGGCGATCACGCTGATCGGGCGTTCGGCGGACGGCTCACCGGTTGCGGCCGGGTCGCGCATCCGCCTCACCGCGGACCTCGGCACGCTCCGCTGCAGCAACTCGTTCGCCTGCCCCGGCGAGTCCTCGAACCCCTGCACCGCGGTGTGCACCGACTCCCGGGGCGAGGCCGAGGCGACCTACACCGCGGGCGATCGAAGCGGTTCCGGACAGATCACGGCGATCCTGGGCACCGGCGATCCGGAGACGGTCACGGTGGACATCAACGCGGCGATAGACTCGCTCAGCCTGCAAGCCAACCCGACGGTCATCACCCGCTCCGACGCGGGGATCGAGATCGACTTGGAGGCGATCGCGATCGACACCCTGGGCAATCCGTTGAGCGGCACCGTGGTCCGCTTCACCAGTCCCTTCGGTACGTTCGACCCGTCCACCGCGACCACCAACTCGCAGGGCATCGCCGCCAGCACTCTGACCGTCACCCGCGCCGACGTCCAGACCGTTCCGGACGGGGGCACCTTCACGGTCACGGCCACCGCGACCAGCGAGGGCACGACCGAGTCCGACACGGCCGTCATCACGGTCCTGGGCTAGCCCTGAGCGCGGCGAGTCCGGAAGCCCGCCGCCCCCGCTGCTATAATCGCGGCCGCTCCGAGAGGCCGTGCCCGATGTCCCCCATCCGACAACAGAGAAGGTCCGCTCGCGCGGCGGCGCGCCCTCCTCAGACTGGCCGCGCCGCAGCCTCGGGGCCCGCCCGTGGTTGACGCCGGGGGCGGGGAGGAGAGGATCGCCGACCTCGTGCGCGAGTGGCAGGAGAGCCCGACCCCGCGGGTCGGCCTGCAGCTCGCCGAGGAGCACCGCCGGCTCGGCCGCAACGCCGAGGCGCGCGCCGTGCTCGAGCGGAGCCTGGAGGCGCATCCCGGCCACCTCTCCTCGCTGGTCGCGCTCGGCAAGTCGCTGCTCGACCTCGGCGAGTCCGACGCCGCCGCGGCCAATTTCCAGCGCGTGGTCGAGCGCGACCCGACCCACCTGGTCGCCGGCAAGCTCCTGATCGAGGCCCACCTGCGCCGCGGCGACGGCGACGCCGGCCGCGAGCGCCTCGACCTCTACCGCCTGCTCAACGAGGGCGATCCCGAGATCGACGAGCTGGAGAGGCGCCTGCGGGAGCTCGGGAGCCCGGGTGCCGCGGAGGGCTCGGCCGAGGATGCGGACGCCGGCGAGACGGAGGCCGCCGCGGTCGAGGAGGCGGTCGCCGCGGGAGCAGTCATCGAGGAGACCGCCGCCGGCTCGCGAGCGGTCGAGCCGCCGCCGGCCGCCGCCGCGGCGGCCGCCGATGCCGAGATCGCTTCGCCCCCGATCACCGAGCCGTTCGAGCCGCCTGCGCCGAAGCCCGCGGTCCCGTCCCGCCTGGAGGCCGGTTCCCGCGAGCCCTTCGGGCCGCTCGCCGGTGCCGGTGACGAGCGCAGATGGCTCGCCGGGCTGGGCGGCGACGGGATCTTCGCGGTCGTCCTGCCTCCCGAGCCCGAGCCGGCGCTCGAGCCCGAGCCGGAGCCGGCCGTGGCCGCCGCCGTGGAAGAAGTCACCGTCGAGGAGATCTCGGCCGCGACGACCGAGCCGGAGCTCGAGCCCGCACCCGAGCTCGAGCCTGCGCCCGAGAGCGAATGGGCGCCCGAGCTCGAGCCTGCGTCCGAGAGCGAATGGGTGCCCGAGCCGCCGGTCGCCGGCGCCGAGCCGCCGCCGGCCGGCGAGGAGCGCGCCACCAGCACGCTCGGCGAGCTGTACCTGGCCCAGGGGCACCTCGCCGACGCCGAGCGGGTCTTCCGCGCCGTCCTGGCACGCCGGCCGGACGACCCGGCGGCGCGCGCCGGGCTCGCCGAGGTCGAGCGCCGCCGCACTGTGCCGCTAAATGAGGGGCCGCTGACCGAGGGGCCGCTGACCGCGGGGGAGATCCTCGATTGGGCGCGCGACCGCGGCGACCGTTCGCCGGCGGGCGGCGACCGCCGCGAGCGTTCGGCGGCCCTGCTGCGAACCTACCTCGCCCGGCTGCGCCGGAGGAGCCCCGCCGATGTTCCTTGAGCGGCTGTCACGGATCACGGAGCGGGTGATGGGGGTCCGCGCCCTGGCGCTGGTCGACGGCGACGGCATCTGCGTCGAGTCGGTCAGCTCGGACGAGACCCTCGACCTCGAGCTGCTCGCCGCCGAGCTGGTGACCCAGGTGCGGACCATGGACGACCACGACCGCGAGCTGGAGCTCGGCGGGGTCCAGCAGCTCTCGGTCACGACCGACCGGCTGGTGCTGATGATGAGCGCGGTCGCCGGCAGCAGCTTCTACCTGCTCCTGGTGCTCGACCCGGACGGCAACTACGGGCGGGCGCGCTTCGAGCTGCGCCGGGCGCGGCTGCTGCTGGAAGAGGACCTGCGTCCGTGACCCGGTCCGGAATGCACCCCGCGCGGCCCCTCGCCGCGCGCGCGACGGTCTGCAACGACGGAGCCCGCAGGGCGACCGGCGGCGAAGCCGCCGACTCGGGGGAGGGGCCCCGCGGGATTCACTCCCGCGGGGAGGGGGGCTGGAACAGCCCCCCTGGACAAAGGAGATGCCGGTGTTGACCTTCGATCAGATCAAGGAGCTGGTGGAGCTGGTCGCGCGGCGCGGGCTCGGCGGTCTGGAGCTCGAGCGCTCCGGCTTCCGGCTGAAGATCGACGGCGTCCGCGAGGAGGCGGTGCAGCCGGCCGGGGCCGCGGCGGCCCCCGCGGCGCCGCCCGCGCTCGCGCCGGCGGCGCCGGCCGCCGCGCCGGCGCCGGCCGCGGGGAGCGGCGAGGCCGCGGCCGACGCGCCCGCCGAGGGGGACCACGTCATCGAGTCGCCGATCGTCGGCACCTTCTATCGCTCGCCCGCGCCGGACGCCGGCCCCTTCGTCGAGGTCGGCTCCCGGGTCAAGAGGGGCCAGGTGCTGTGCATCATCGAGGCGATGAAGATCATGAACGAGATCGACGCCGACGCCGACGGGGTGGTGACCCGGGTCTTCCCCAAGAACGGCCAGGCGGTCGAGTTCGGCGAGCCGCTGTTCGTCCTCGACACCTCCGCGTAGCGCCGTCCGCCGCCTCCGCCGATGTTCAAGAAGATCCTCATCGCCAACCGCGGGGAGATCGCCCTGCGGGTGATCCAGGCGTGCCGCGAGCTGGGCATCCAGACGGTCGCGGTGCACTCGACCGCCGACCGCGACAGCCTGCACGTCACCTACGCCGACGAGGACGTCTGCATCGGCCCGCCGCCGGCCGCCCAGAGCTACCTCAAGGTCTCGAACATCATCGCCGCCGCCGAGGTCACCGGCGCCGACGCCATCCACCCGGGCTACGGCTTTCTGGCCGAGAACGCCGCCTTCGCCGAGATGCTGGGCGAGTGCAACATCGCCTGGATCGGCCCGCCGCCCTCGACCATCCGGCTGATGGGCGACAAGGCGAAGGCGCGCCAGACCGCGGCCGCGACCGGCGTGCCGGTGTTGCCGGGCTCGGAGGGGCCGCTCGAGAGCGCCGCCGCCGAGCGGCTGGCCGCCGAGGTCGGCTACCCGGTGATCCTGAAGGCGGCCGCCGGCGGCGGCGGGCGCGGCATGCGCATCGTCACCGCGGCGGCCGAGCTGGGGCGGCTGTTCTCGACCGCCCGTGAGGAGGCCGAGAAGGCGTTCGGCGACGGCTCGATCTACCTCGAGAAGTACCTGGTCGAGCCGCGCCACATCGAGTTCCAGGTCTTCGGCGACGCCCACGGCAACGTCATCCACCTCGGCGAGCGCGAGTGCTCGATCCAGCGCCGCCACCAGAAGCTGATCGAGGAGTCGCCGTCGCCTGCGCTCACCCCCGAGCTGCGCGCCGAGATGGGCGAGGCCTCGGTCGAGCTGTGCCAGGCGGTCGGCTACCAGAACGCCGGCACCATCGAGTTCCTGCTCGACCGCGACGGCCGCTTCTACTTCATGGAGATGAACACCCGCATCCAGGTCGAGCACCCGGTCACCGAGATGGTCACCGGCGTCGACCTGGTGCGGCTCCAGATCGAGGTCGCCGCCGGCGCGCGGCTCGAGGTGCCCAACGGCCTGCCGGCGCGCGGCCACGCCATCGAGTGCCGGATCAACGCCGAGGACCCCGAGCGCTTCACGCCGTCGCCGGGGAAGCTCGTCACCTTCCATCCGCCCGGCGGCCCAGGAGTCCGGCTCGACACCCACGCTTACGAGGACTACGTCATCCCGCCGCACTACGACTCGCTGGTCGCCAAGCTGATCGTCCACGACTGCGGCCGCCGCGAGGCGATCGCACGCATGGCGCGGGCGCTCGACTTCTTCGTCGTCGAGGGGATCAAGACCTCGATTCCGCTCCACCGGAAGATCCTCGCCGACCCCGAGTTCGCCGCCGGGCGGTTCTCGACCCGGTTCATGGAGGAGTTCTTCGAGCGCGAGAAGCGGCGGGCGGCCGGGCCCGAGGCGGCGGAGCCCGTGGAGGTCGCCGGATGACCGACCGCGCACGCCCGGCGCCGCCGCCGGTCTACGCCGTCGCCGACGTCGAGGTCCTCGGCGAGCGCGCCCTCGCCGCGGCGGTCGCGGCGATGGCCGGCGCCGGCGTAGGCTGGATCCAGCTCCGGGCCAAGAAGCTCTCCGACCGGGCGCTCTTCGAGGCCGCCGAGGCGGCCCGCCGCGCCCTCGAGGGGAGCGGCGCCGCGCTCTGGATCGACGACCGCGCCGACGTCGCGGCCCTGGTCGGCGCCGCCGGGGTCCAGCTCGGCCAGCGCGACCTGCCGCCGGCGGCGGCGCGGGCGATGGCCGGCGACGGGATCTGGATAGGCCGCTCGACCCACGACGACGCCGAGCTGGCGGCGGCGGCCGCGGACCCCGAGGTCGACCTGGTGGCGGTCGGCCCGGTGTTCGCCACCACCGGCAAGGAGCGGCCGGATCCGGTGGTCGGCCTCGGCTTCGTCGAGCGCGCGCGCCGCGCCACGACCAAGCCCCTGGTGGCGATCGGCGGCATCGACGCGAGCAACGCCGCGGACGTGCTGGCAGCCGGTGCCGACTCGGTGGCGGTGCTCGGCGCCGTCTGCCGTGGCACCGGCGGCCGCGGCGACGTCGCGGACAACTGCCGGCGGCTGGTCGCGGCGGCCGACCCGGCGGTGCGGCGGGAGCGGAGGCGAACCCGGGAGGGCGACCGCTGAAACGTTCATGCGCATCTACCTCACCGGGTTCATGGGAGCGGGGAAAACATCCGTGGGCCGCACGCTGAGCCAGCGCCTGGGGCTGCCGTTCGCCGATCTCGACGAGGAGATCGAGCGCCGGACCGGCTCGACCGTACGCGAGATCTTCGAGCGCGCCGGCGAGCCGGAGTTCCGCCGTCTCGAGCTCGAGACCCTGGCCGAGCTGGTGCAGCAGCCGGACTTGGTCCTCGCCACCGGCGGCGGCACGCCGGCGGCGCCGGCGGCGCGGCGGCTCCTGGGTTCGAGCGGCGTGCTGGTCTGGCTCAACACGCCGTTCTCGACCATCGTCGAGCGGATCGGCGCCCTCGGCAAGGAGACCCGGCCGCTCTTCCGCGACGAGGTGCAGGCCTGGGAGCTCTATCGATCGCGGCTCCCGGCCTACCGCGCCAGCGACCTCCGGGTCGACGTCGGGCCCGGCGAGACCCCGGAGGAGGTGGCGGCGCGCGTCGCGCTGCTGGTGCCATGCGCTACCTGATCCTGTCCGACATGCACGCCAACTGCGAGGCGCTCGCGGCGGTGCTCGCGCACAGCCGGCGGCGGCGCTTCGACCGCGTGCTGATGCTCGGCGACGTGGTCGGCTACGGCGCGGCGCCCAACCAGGTGATCGGCTCGCTGCTCGGGATCCGCCGGCCGATGGTGGCGATCCGCGGCAACCACGACAAGGTGGTGGCGGGCATCGACAGCGGCGCCAGTTTCAACCACGCCGCGCTCGAGGCGGCGCGCTGGACCGCCCGGCGGCTCCAGGAGCGCTACCTGCGCTACGTCCGCGAGCTGCCGCGGGGGCCGATCGAGATCGAGCCCGGGATCTCGGTCTGCCACGGCTCGCCGCTCGACGAGGACGCCTACGTGCTGACCGACCTCGACGCCTTCGAGATCTTCAGCGCCCATTCGGCGTGGCTCACCTTCTTCGGCCACACCCACGTCACCTCGCGCTTCGAGCTGGTCGGCGGCGGCGTGCGGGTCGAGGCGCTGCGCGGCGAGCGCGGCCGGCTCGAGCTCGATCCCGGGATCCGCTACCTGATCAACCCGGGCTCGATCGGCCAGCCGCGCGACCGCGACCCGCGCGCCTCCTACATGACCTTCGACAGCGCCCGCCGGGTGGTCCACTGGTACCGCGTGCCCTACCCGATCGGCCAGGCGCAACGGCGCATCCGCGCCGCCGGTTTACCGGCGATGCTCGCCGACCGCCTCGCGGTCGGGATGTAGGGCGCGCCGGAATCCGGCTCGAACCGGTGGCGGCTCGGCCCACCGACATTTTCACCCTTGGTCAAAAAAACTCGCGGTTGTTTTTGACCACGGGTGAAAAACTCGGTAACCTGAGCCGGCCATGGCACCCGACCGCTACCTGGTGCCCCAGGTCGCCGCCGACCTCCGGCGCAAGATGGTGTTCGTCGCCGGACCGCGGCAGGTGGGCAAGACCACGCTCGCCCGCGGCCTGCCGGGCGCCGCCGCCGGCTACCTCAACTGGGACGTGGCGGCCGACCGCGAGCGCATCCTGCGCGGCGAGCTGCCGGCCGCGCCGCTCTGGGTCTTCGACGAGATCCACAAGTACCGCGGCTGGCGCAACTACTTGAAGGGACTCTACGACGCACGCTCGGAGGGCCAGCAGATCCTGGTCACCGGCAGCGCGCGGCTCGATCTCTACCGCTACTCGGGCGACTCGCTCCAGGGCCGCTACCACCTGCTCCGTCTCCACCCGCTGTCGGCGGCGGAACTGGGCCTCGCTACCGCCGCCGACCTCGAACGCCTGCTGGCGCTCGGCGGCTTCCCGGAGCCGTACTTCGCAGGCTCCGAGACCGAGGCCCGCCGCTGGTCCCGCGAGTATCGGAACCTCCTGGTGCGCGAGGAGGTCTCGAGCCTGGAGCGGGTCGACGACCTCGGGACGCTCGAGCTCCTCGTCCTCCGCCTGCCCGAGCTGGTCGGTTCCCCGCTCTCGGTCAACGCCCTGCGCGAGGACCTCCAGGTCAGCCACAAGACGGTCGAGCGCTGGCTGGCGATTCTCGAGCGCCTGTACGCCGTCTTCCGCCTCGCTCCGTTCGGGGCACCGCGCCTGCGCGCGATCAAGAAGGCCCGGAAGCACTACCACTTCGACTGGTCGCTGGTCCCCGACCCGGCCCTGCGGTTCGAGAACCTGGTCGCCTCCCATCTCCTCAAGTGGGTCCACTTCCGCCAGGACACCGAGGGGCTGGACCTCGACCTGCGTTACTTCCGCGACCTCGACGGCCGGGAGGTGGATTTCGTCGTCGCCGAGCGCGGCCGGCCGCTGCTGCTGGTCGAGGCGAAGGCGGCCGACGCGCCGGTCGATCCCGCCCTGCGCTATCTCAAGGCGCGCTTCCCGGAAGCTGCGGCTTGGCAGATCACCGCCACCGGGCGGAAGGACTACGTCTCCCCGGAGGGAATCCGGGTGGCGCCGGCGCTGAGTTTCTTGCGCGGATTGGTCTGAGTTCTTCTCGAGGGGTGGTTCCCGCTACGGTTCGTCGGCGGCCGCGGGCTCCGGGGGCGCGGCGGCGCGGCCGGCGGCGACCCGCTCGAGCACGCGCATCTGGCGGAAGCGCTGGATCATCGCCAGGAGGCCTCCGGCGAGGATGATGTAGAGGCCGAACCAGACGAGCTGAATCAGCGGCTTCTCGGTGACGTCGAGGGCGAGCCGGGGCGGTATCTCGTCGGTGACGCCGCCGAGCCCCGACAGGTCGAGCTGGACCGTCCCCTCGGCCGGGTTCATGCTCGCCACCCGCACCGCGCCGCCGACCGGCAGCACCGCCGGCGGCGAGTCCGCGAGGCCCTGCTGGGTGAAAGTGAAGAGCGGCGTCACCCGTTCGGCCACGCCGTCCTTCGACACCGTCAGGGCGGCGCCGATCGTGATCGGCATCCCGGCCTCCATCTGCGCCAGCGCGTTGCCGTGGGCGGCGAGGTCGAAGCCGTCGAAGGTCAGCTCGATGCCGCCGCGCTCGAGCGTCTCCCCCTTGGCGAGCTGGACCCGCTCGGGCTCGCCGGCGCGGCGGCCGGGATCGAACTCGATCGGCGAGATGTAGAGGTCGCGCAGCGGGAAGCTCCGGATGTGCGGGTTGACCATGAGCTGCCGGGTGCGCTCGTTCAGGAACATCTTCGGGTAGGCGATGTAGGTCTTGCCGTTGGCGCGCTCGACCTCGACCACCATCCGCTCGCGCTCGCCCTCGCTCGCCGGCAGCATGCCGGTGAAGGTGAGGGTCGTCTCCCCGGCCTGCTCGGGCTGGCCGAGAGTCAGGGTCACCTTGCGGCTCTGGTCGTAGGCCGACGAGGCCATGAAGCCGAGCAGGATCACGCCGACGCCGACGTGGGCGAGGTAGCCCCCCGCCGCGGCCAGTCCGCCGGTGCGGGCGCGCGCGAAGACCTTCTGGAGGTTGGTCGCGAGCGCCGTCGTCGCGAGGAAGACCAGCGCCAGGTGCGACGGCGCGAGCACCCCGAGCGCCGCCGCCAGCCCGGCGACCGCGAGCCCCACGGCGGCCGCCGGCAGCAGCCGGCGCAGCAGCGCGCGCGGTTCCTCGCCGCGCCAGGTCAGAAACGGCACCGCCGCGAGCAGCAGGCAGATCAGGATCGCGAGCGGCTGATTGACCCGGTTGTAGAAGGTCGGGCCCACCTGCGCCTGGCTCTCCATGAACCAACTGAGAGGTGGCACTGAGGTCAGCAGCGGCGACGAGGTGCCGGCGGTGATCAGGAGCGCCGAGAGCACCAGCGTGATCGTGCCGAGCACCATGAAGGCGCCGCGCGAGACGAGCGGGTCGGCGTTCTCGCGCGTCGGCACCAGGCGCAGACGGGTGATCAAGAGCACGAGCGGCACCAGGCCGAAGACCGCCATCATGCCGATCAGCCACCCCGAGATGCCGAGGTCGACGAAGCTGTGGACCGAGAAGTCGGCGAGCACCCCGGAGCGGGTCAGGAAGGTGCCGTAGAGCACCGCCAGGTAGCCGAGCACGGCGAGCACCAGGTTGGCGCGCCGGTAGCGCTGCTTGGCCCGCTCCATGTGCAGGCCGTGGATCAGGGCGACGCCGAGGATCCAGGGGATCAGCGAGGCGTTCTCGACCGGATCCCAGCCCCAGTAGCCGCCCCAGCCGAGGGTCTTGTAGGCCCAGTAGCCGCCCATCAGGATCGCGGTGCCGAGGACCAGGAAGCCGGCCAGAGCCCAGGGGAAGGCGCGCGCCGCCCAGCCGTCGTAGTCGCGCCGCCAGAGCGCCGCCACCGCGAAGGCGAACGGCACCGCGGTCAGCGCGTAGCCGACGAACATGATCGGCGGATGGATGACCATCCAGTCGTCCTGGAGCAGCGGATTGAGCCCGGCGCCGTCGGCCGGGGTCTCGGGCGAGCATGACGAACGGGTTCTCGCGCACCAGGATGAACAGCAGGCCGAGGAGGGTCAGGGTGTAGACCCCCATCACCGTCGCCTCGCTGCCGGCGGCCGGTGGCTGCCGCATGAGCGGCAGGCCGAGGAGCGTCCCCAAGAGCAGCCAGATCAGGAAGCTCCCCTTCTGGCCGGCCCAGAAGGCGGCGAGCTGGTAGTGCGTGCGGCAGGTCGAGGCCCGAGTACTGCTGGACGTACTCGATGCGGAAGTCGCGCCGCGCAGAGCGCCAGGGCGAGGACGCCGGCGGAGGCGACGATCGCGAGGGCGAAGAACCGGTAGGCGCGGCGGGCGAACGGCCGGGCGGTCTCGTCGCCGCGCAGGAGCTGTGCCCAGCCCCAGAGCGCGGCGACGGCGAAGGCGAGCGCGCACCAGAGCGCGACCGCGCCCGGCAGGTAGAGCTGCGAGAGGGCCTGCACCTAGCCGTACGTCTTGACTTCGACGCCCTGGTACTTGCTCGGGCACTTGACCAGGAGCTTGTCGGCGTGGAACTCCTCGGTAGCGCCGTCCCAGCGGCCGATGGCGACGATCGAGATCGCATCCTCGAAGTTGGCCGGCTTGAGCCCGTCGTAGCGGACGCGCAGGAGGTCGCCGCTCTTCTCGTCGCGGAGGGTGAAGCGCAGGTTTTCCGACTCGAGGTCGTAGGCCGAGGTGCCCTTTTCGAGGCCGCCGGCGACCTGCACGGTGCGATCGGCGGCCATCGCCTGCCGGTAGGAGACGTAGGGCGTCAGCGACTCCTGGAACGAGGCGAGGGCGAAGCCGGCGAAGGCGACCAGGAGGACGCCCCCGAGGAGGTAGTAGCGGTTCCGTTTCATGGTTCGGTCTCCGGCCGCGCCTGCTCGGCGGCGCGCAGCTTCTTGCCGAGGCGCAGCAGATAGAGGAAGAGGCCGGTCCAGATCACCAGGTTGACCGCCAGGATGCCCAGACGGACGGCGGTACCGCTGTCGAGCGTGCTCGGATCCAAGTTTCGTCCCCCCGGGTGTTTGCGGTCCTGCAAGAAGGGCAACGTGCTCAGAGGTCGGCGCCATTCCGCTGCGCGAGGAGCGAGATGCGGCGCTGGAGCGAGAGCATCCAGAAGAAGAGTGCGGTGAAACCCACCGATCCAGACAACATCACGATCAGGACCGCCGGGTCCATCGCCACCTCGCCCTCGGCGTTGACCACCGGCTCGGGGTGGAGCGAGAAGGCGGCGATGCGCGGCACGATGAAGAAGAGAAACGGCGCCACCACCAGCCCGAGCACGGCGTAGCCGGCGGCCAGCCGGTGCCGGGTCTCGTGGTCGGCGACCGCCGAGCGGAGCGCCAGGTAGGCGGCGTAGAAGAGGAGCGCGAGGACGATCGAGGTCTGGCGCGGGTCCCAGTTCCAGAACGCGCCCCACTCGATCTTCGCCCAGATCGCCCCCGAGACCGTCGCCAGCACCCCGAACAGCAGCCCCAGCTCGACCGCCGCCGGCGCCCCGAGGTCGTGCTCGCTCCGCCGGGTCTTGAGGTACATCGCCGAGAGCACCCCGGCGGTGACGAAGGCGAGGAACGAGGACCACGCCATCGGCACGTGGAAGAAGACGATCCGGCTCGACTCGCCGACGAAGCCGGCGAGCGGCGGCGCCCAGATCAGCGCGCCGACGGTCACCAGCGAGATCAGCAGCCACAGGGCCCAGGCGAGGAGCGTTCTCACGTGCGGCTCCGGGTCGGCGGGCGGGGATTGCGGGCTAGGGGTTCCAGAGCACCGGGAAGAGCATCAGCCCGGCCACGATCACGCTGGCATCATACAGGAGGAGCTGATACAGCTCGACCGGCGCCGGCTCGCCCGAGACCGCCTGGCGGGTGAGCGCCACCGCCATCACCAGGAGCGGCACCAGCACCGGGAAGAGGAGCACCGCGAAGAGCGTGCCGCGGCCGCGCGCCTGGGCCACCATCACCGCCACCAGGGTGCTGGCGGCGGCGAGGCCGACGGCGCCCACCGCCAGCGTGCCGGCGAGGAGGCCCGGCGAGACCACCGGGAGCTGGACCATCGCCAGGTAGAGCGGCGTCGTGACCAGCTCGAGCGCCAGCATCAGGGTCAGCCCGTAGAGGAGCTTGCCGCAGTAGAGCGCCGACGGCGTGGCGGAGAGGCGCAGCGCGGTGGCGGTGTGGGTCTCCTCCTCGGCGACGAAGAGCCGCGGCAGTCCCGCGGTGGCGGCGAAGAGGAGGATCAGCCAGAGCACCGCCGGCAGCACCGCGGGGCCGGCCGGCGAGCCGCCGAGCGGCCCGAGCGAGAAGCTGACCACCACCAGCGTGGTGACCGCGAAGAGGCCGAGCGTGTTGAGGGCGAAGCGGGTGCGCAGCTCCGCCCGCCAGTCCTTGGCGAAGACCGCCGCGGCCTCAGCCAGCCAGCTCGACATGGCGCACGGCCCCCGGGAGGTCGATCGGCGACGGGTTGGCGACCACCGCCGCGCCGCCGGCTTCGAGGTGCTCGCCGAGGAGCTCGGCGACCAGCCGCCGGCCGGCGGGATCGAGATTCGCGAGCGGCTCGTCGAGCAGCAGCACCGGCGGCCGGTGGAGGAGCGCGAAGGCCCAGCGCAGCCGCTGCGTCATGCCCGACGACAGCGCCCCGGCGGCACGGTCGTGGGGGAGCCCGACGCGATCGAGGAGCGCCGCGCCGCGGGCCGGGTCGACGCCGCGGAGGCGGGCGAAGAAGACCAGGTTCTCGGCGGCCGAGAGCGGCTCGTAGAACGCCAGGTCGGGCGCCAGGTAGCCGATCGCCCGGCGCCGCTCGGCGGTCGAGTGCTCGACGCCCCCGACGGTCAAGCGCACCTCGCCGCGGTCGGGCGCCATCAGCCCGGCCAGGCAGCGCAGGAGCGTGCTCTTGCCCGAGCCGTTGGCGCCGCTCACCATCAGCACCTCGCCGGCCGCGGCGCTCCCCGACACCCCGGAGAGCACCTTCAGCCGGCCGAACCGCCGGTGGACGTCGCGGAACTCGATCGCGGGCACGGCGCGGATTATAGGTGCGGGCACGGCGCTCCCGCCTTGATAGGCTCCGCCTCGGAAGGAGAAGGGTCGATGATCGATCCAGGGCTCAAGCAGCAAATCCTCGACGACCTCGACCGGATGACGCCGGAGCAGCAAGAAGCGCGCTCGGGAGCTGGTCCACGACCTGGCGGTCGCCGGCGAGAGGCCGCCGAGCCGGTCCGGCAAGGACCTGCTCCGCGTCGCGGGCACGTGGGATGAAGAGACCGGTCGGGAGGTCGCGAAAGCGATCGAGGACGTGCAGATCGCCACCCGAGGCCGTCACGCTTCGGAGTGGGTCGAGCTCCTCCGCTCGAGGCCTCAGGTCCTCCTCGACGAGGGGTTCGGTGACGATCTTCTCCAGATCCCCGCCGAGGAATCCCCGGAGGAACGGCCTTCAGCATTCCGCGCTTGATCGTCCACGAGGACATCTGATTACGGCCCGGCTGCAAGCCAGAATCACTCTCATCGATGCCGCTCCCCCGAAGTCCTCTGGCCGCCGTCTCCCTGCTGGGCTCCCTGGCTGCGGCGTGCGCTGGCACGGCTCCGCAGCCGTCGACTCCTGCTTCCGGCACCCTGCCCGGGCCGCCGCCGCCGGCGGCCGCGGCCGAGATGCCGGTGATCGACGTGCCGTACCTCGAGGAGCGGGCGCTCTTGCTGCTCCTGGTCGACCGCCAGATCTACGAGTCGACGACGGTCGAGCAGGCGATGGCGGGGCCGCCGGAGCTGCGCGCCGAGCTGGCGGAGGCGCTCGGGCGGGTCGGCGACCCGCGCGGGCGGGCGGAGCTCGAGCTCTTGGCGACCGACGACGCGGCCGAGGTGCGGCGCGCGGCGGTCTTCGCGCTCGGCGAGCTGGGGGACGCCGGCGCGGCGCCGGTGCTGCGGCTCGCCGCCGGCGGCGACGACCGCGAGACCGGCCTGCTCGCGGTCGAGGCGTTGGGCAAGCTGGGCGCCTCGGTGGCGGGCGCCGAGGGCGCGCTCGCGGGGCTCCCTCCGGAGGAGCGCCGGGCGCGCCTCCTCCCCTACCTCTTCCGTTTCGATCCCGCCGAGCGGCGCGCTACGGCCGAGACGGGTCTCGCCGAGCTTGCCGGCGGGCCCGCCGTCGCCGCCGACCCCGAGCTCCACGCCCGCGCCGCCTATGCGCTGGCCCGCGACGCGGTGCCCGAGGCGGCGCCGGCGCTGCGCCTCCTCCTCGCCGATTCCGACCCCTGGGTGCGCGGCTGGGCGGCGCGCGCGCTCGGCGCGGTCGGCGACGGCTCGGACCTGGCGCGGATCGAGCCGCTCCTCGCCGGCGCCGAGCCGGGACCGGCGATCCACGCCCTGGGCGCCGCCCGGCGGCTGGTCGAGGCCGGCCGGGGGGCGGCGCCCGAGTCCTGGCGGCCGCGGCTGGGCGAGCTGCTCGACGACCCCCGCCCGCACCTGCGGCTGGCCGCGATCGACGCCTCCTCGGCGTGGCTGCTCGATCCCGAGCTGGGCGCCGCGCTGGCGGCCAAGGCGGCCGGCGAGGGGCCCTCCGGGACCGAAGCCGAGCCCTGGGAGCGCGGCGCGGCGCTCGCGGCGCTCGGGCGCGGCGGCGATCCGCGCGCCGCCGAGCTGGCCGCCGCGGCCGCGACTTCCAGCTCGCCGCTCCTGCGCGCCCGCGCCGCCGAGGCCGCGGGACCGCTCGCCGCGCCGCCGGCGGGCGAGGAGTGGCGGGGCCCCGGAGCGCTCCTCGACCGGCTGCTCGCCGATCCCGAGCCGCGGGTGCGGGTGGCGGCGTTCGAGGCGGCGGCCGCCGCCGGCGGCGACGCCGCGGCCGGGCTGGCCGAGGACCTCCTGGCCCGCGACACCGACCCCGGGATGCGCGCCGCCGTCCTCGCCTGGGCGGCGGAGCATCCGCTGCTGCCGATCGAGTCGCTCGGCCCGGCGGCGGCCTTCGCGCTCGCCGACCGCAACGTCGAATCGAGCCTCGAGGCGGTGGCCGCGCTCGCCGCCCGCGCCGCGGCCGAGCCGCTCGACCGCGGCGCCTCGATCGCGCTCCTCGAGCAGCTCGCCGGGGTGCGCGACTACCCGGTGCGGCGGGCCGCCGCGGCCGCGCTCGAGGAGCTGGGGCGGCCGCGGCCGGCGGTCGGCGGTGTCGACACCGGGCTCGCGATCGAGGCCTACCGCGAGCTGGTGCAGCGCACACGCCGCCCGCGCACGGTGGCGATCGCGACCGGCGTCGGGACGATCACCGTCCGTCTCGACTGCCCGCGCTCGCCGCTCACCTGCATCGACTTCATCACCCTGGCGAGCCAGGGCTTCTACGACGGCACCACCTTCCACCGCGTGGTCCCCGACTTCGTGGTCCAGGGGGGCGATCCGCGCGGCGACGGCCGCGGCGGCCCCGGCTACACGATCCGCGACGAGATCGGCCGCCTGCGCTACCGGCCCCGCGTCGCCGGCATGGCGCTCGCCGGCGCCCACACCGGCGGCAGCCAGTTCTTCTTCACCCTGTCGCCGCAGCCGCACCTCGACGGCGGCTACACCGCGTTCGGCGAGATCACGGCCGGCGCCGAGGTGCTCGAGCGCATCGTCCCCGGCACCCGCATCGATGCGGTACGAGAGGTCCCCGGGCGCTGACCGGTGCCGGCGCCCACCGTCCGGCGCGTGGTCGCCCTTGCGGTAGACTCCCGGCCGATGAGCGAGCGCTGGATCTTCCGCACGGCCCTCCTCGCGGCGCTGGCGGCGGCGACCGCGTTCGGGCCGGCCGCGAGCGCCGCCGAGGCCCAGGAGCCCGCGGAGCAGGCCGCGGAAGCCGTCGAGCCCGCGGCGGAGCCCGAGGAGCCCAAGGAGGAGAAGGTGCCGCCGTCGCTCCTCGGGCCGGTGACCCGCGAAGAGATCGAGGCCGCCGAGCCGACGTGGGTCGAGGCGCTGATCGAGGCCATACCCGACCCCGAGGCCGCCGCGGCGCTCGCCGAGGTCGGGTCCGGAGCCGAGCTGGTCGTCTACTTCGGCACCTGGTGCTCGGACAGCAAGCGTGAGCTGGCGCGCTTCTGGCGCGCGCTCGACGAGACCGGCGGGCTGGTGCCGTTCGAGATCGAGTACATCGCCGTCGACCGGCGCGACGAGCGCCCGCCGGAGCTGGAGCGCGACCTCGACCTCCGTTACGTGCCGACCTTCATCGTCCGCCGCGGCGGCGAGGAGGTCGGCCGCATGGTCGAGGAGTCGCCCGGCGGCATCGAGCACGACCTCCTGGCGCTCCTCTCCGGCACGGCGGCCGGGACGATCTCGGCGCGGGACGACCTCGGCGCCGGCGCCTCCGATGCCCCCGTCGGCGAACCGGCTCCCTGAGCCCTCCCCGCCGCGCGATCGCCCGCCGGGGCCCGCCGCCGAACCGCCGGAAACTTCGCCGACCACCCTCCGTAGATAGCCATGCTGCGAGGCGCCGGGGCACCCGACGAAGAGCTGGTCGCCGCCGTTCTCGCCGGTGACCGCGAGCGGTTCGGGGACCTGGTGGATCGATACCAGGGGCGCCTCGTCAACTACCTGTACCGCCTCCTGCGCAACCTGGACGAGGCGCACGAGCTGGCACAGGAGGTCTTTCTCAAGGTCTACCAGGCGCTCGATCGCTACGACCCGCGCTACCGGTTCTCCACCTGGCTGTTCCGGGTGGCCCAGAACGCGGCGATCGACCAGATCCGGCGCCGCCGCCTCAAGCTGGTGCCGATCCACCGGCAGGAGGAGGGGGACGAGGAAGGCCGCGACTGGGACCTCCCGAGTCCCGAACGGGGGCCGTACCGGCACCTGCGGAATCGGGAGCGGGGCGAGGCGATCCAGCAGGCGATCGACGCTCTGCCCTGGGAGTATCGCGAGCTGATCGTGCTGCGGCACTACGGCGAGCTCTCCTACGAGGAGATCGCCGGGGTCAAGGGGATGCCGCTCGGAACGGTGAAGAACAAGCTGTTCCGGGGCCGGCAGCTCCTCAAGGAGAAGCTGTCCGAATTCCTGACCGACTGAGTCGGGAGGGCGGACGGCGGAGGTTGGGACGATGGACGCGACCGACTGCGCAACCTACCGCGAGCAGATCGAGCTGGAGGCCGACGGCCGGCTCGGCGGCGAGGCGACCCTCGTCCTCGAACGCCATGCCGCCGCCTGCGACGGCTGCCGCGAGGAGCGGCGCGCCCTGGGCTCGCTGCGCCGGGCCCTCGAGCGCAGCCGCGTCGGCGTCCGCCGCGGCTTCCGCGACCAGGTGATGGAGCGCCTCCCGGCGGCCGGCTGGGAGGGGAGCGCCCCGCGCGCCTGGCGCATGCCGGCGGCGGTGCTGGCGGCGCTCGCCGCGGCCGCGGCGGCGCTGGTCGGGATCAGCACGGCGCAGCTCCATCCGGGGACGCCGTTCCTCGGCGCACTGGCGGCGGTCGCCGACATGGCGCAGACCGCGGCGCTGGCGGGCGCGGGCCTCCTGGCCGCGTCGTGGCGCGGCGTCGGTCTCGCGGTGGGCGAGCTGTTGTCGACCTCGCCGGGCACGCTCGTGGCGTTCGCGTTCGTGGTCCTCGCGGTCGACCTGCTGCTCCTGGCGCTGGTTCGGCGCCGCCGTCCGGCGGCCGCCGGAGTCCCCTCGCAACGCGAGAGCGAAGCCGGCGACCGTGAGCCCGGCTGAGCCGCCACGGCGATCCAACCGGTCCCGGGTCGCGTGTAGAGTCCGCGCTGTGAACGTCCCGCGCGCCGCCACCCCGCTCCGGATCCCGACGCTCCTCCTGGCGCTCCTCGCCGTCCTGCCGGCGGCTCCCGCCGCCGGCTCGGCGGGCGACGGGCCGGCGCTCGTGCTCGGCGAGGGGAGCGTGGCGCGCCGCCAGCTCGTCGCGGTCGGCCGCGACCTCGAGGTGCGCGGCGAGGCCAGCTCGGACGTCGCCGCCTTCGACGGCTCGGTGCATGTCACCGGCACGGTGGCTGGCGACGTCATCGTCCTCGGCGGCAGCGTCGAGCTGGCTCCGACGGCGCGGGTCGAGGGCGACGTCTTCGCGCTCGGCGGCACCGTCGAGACCGCGCCGGGAGCCACGATCGCCGGCCGCGCGGTCTCCTATCCCACCGCCTCGTCGGCCTGGATCACGCTGCTGGAGGGCCCGGCGATCGGGCTCTCGGCCGCCTCGCCGCTGGTCCTCGGCGGCAAGCTGGCTCTCCTCGCCTCCTGGCTCGCGCTGGCGATGGTCTTCTTCGCCGCCTCCGGCCGCAACGTGCTGTCGACCTCGGCCGGGGTCGCCGCCGAGCCGCTGCGCAGCTTCGTCGCCGGCCTGGTCGGCGTCATCGCCCTGGTGCTCACCGCGGTGCTCTTCTCGGCCTTCGCGGCGGCGCTCGTCGGGGTGCCGCTCCTGGTCCTGGCGGTGATGCTGGCGCTGGTGCTCAAGCTGTGGGGGATGGTGGCGGTGTTCCACGCCACCGGCGACTGGGTGAGCCGCCGGGTGCTGCGCCGCACCCCGCGCGCGCTCACCGCCGCCACGGTCGGGCTGCTCGTCCTCGGGACGCTGAAGTTCGTCCCCTACCTCGGCGTCTGGGTCTGGTCGGCCGCCACCTTCCTCGGCGTCGGCGCGACCCTGATCACCAAGTTCGGCAGCCGCGAGCCCTGGTTCGCGCCCGCGGCGTACTGATTCTCGGGAAAGTCTGGAAGGGAAGCTGGCGGGGGGACCGGGCGTCCCCCCGCGAAAGGTCGAGCCGCTACGCGCTACGGCGCATCAACATCACCGCCGCGCCCGCCAGGAGCAGCAGCAGCAGGCCGAGGCCGAGCTTCGACAGCGTCGGGATCTCGAGCGCGCCGAGCTGGATGACCACGGTGGCCACGGCGGTTGCGGGGGTCGGGTCCTTCGAGTCGCTGACCGCGCTGGCGTCGTTGATCACCACGGTGCCCGGAGGCCCGTTGACCGTGCCGGTGACGTTGCAGGTGTCCGAGCCGTTGACCGGCAGGGTGCCGACCAGCCAGGTCAGCACACCGTTCGGCGGACCGCCGGCGGGCGGCCCGGCGCCGCAGTCGTCGGAGGTCCAGGAGAACTCGACCGGCAGGTTGTCGGTGACGACCACGTTGTCGGCCGGGTCGGGACCGAGGTTGCCCACCGTCAGGCTGTAGACCACCTGCCCGCCCGGCGGGATGGTGCCGTCCGAGACGCCCTTGGTCAGGGTCAGGTCGGAGGTGCCGCCGCCGAGGGTGTAGTAGACCGTGCCGTTCCACTGCCGCGGGAAGAAGCTCGTGCCGGTGAACGCCGGATTGCCCTTGCCGTGGAAGGTGGTGAGGGTCATGTCGGCGTTCGAGAACGGAGTCGGGCCGCCGTTGGTGTACTGGAGCGACGCCGACGGGTAGCTCTGGGTGTCGACGTAGAACCCGTAAGTGTTGCCCGCGGTGAGATCCAGGCCGCCGATCGCGACCGGCGTCGGAACGCCGATCCCGCCGGGGTTGACCACGTCGGTGCCGATCAGCGTCCAGCCGGCCGCCGAGCTCTCGGCGCCCTGCGCCGTGCCGGTGCGCCAGTAGATCGCCATCGTGGTCGGCGTCCCGGCGCCCAGGTGGACGTCGAAGCTGTCGATCGTCAGGTCGACGGTGGGCACGATGTCGAACGTGTTGCCGGCGAACGAGTTGCCGGCCGTGAAGAACGTCGTCAGCGAGCCGGTGCCGAGCTGGGGCGCCGGCGGTGCCGCCGGGCCGGGGCCGCCGCAGGCGAGGTCGGGATTGGGGTCCGACGCCGGGCGCGGCAGGCCGCTGTCGTAGGTGTCGCAGCCCGGCTGCGCCATGGCCGGGGCGCCCAGCGCGAGCGCGCAGACCACCAGGGCGAGAACGGTGAGGCGTGAATGGGTCATGGTTCCTCCCTCGATTCCTTTGACTGGCTCCCTCGGAAACCGTCGCCGAGCCATCGACCGGCGCTCCGGTCGCCCCCCGGATCGCTACGGTCTGCGGCGCTACGGATGGCGTTACGGATCGCGCCTTTTCATTTGGAGCTACGAATACCGGCAAATCATAGGGCATTCCGGCGCGCGTGTCGAGATCCCGCAGCGAGCTGGAAAAGCGCCGTCGGACGGGCGATCGCGGGCTCTCCGCGCCGCTTGACCCCCCGGCGGGCCATCCCGTACTCTGAGGCGGATTGGGAGGGGATGCCGAGATGACCGAGATCGCGACCGTCGGGGTGGTGGGGGCCGGCACCATGGGCCACGGCATCGCCCAGGTGGCGGCGCAGAGCGGTCTGCGCGTGGTGCTGGTCGACGTCGACCCCGACGCCCTCGAGCGCGGCCTCGGGGCGATCGACAGGAGCCTGGCGAAGCTGGTCGACAAGGGCCGCCTGGGCGCCGACGAGGCGCGCGAGGCGCGCGGGCGGATCGCCTCCGGCTCGGAGCTCTCCGACCTTGCCGAGGCCGATCTGGTGGTCGAGGCGGTGGTCGAGAAGCTGTCGGTCAAGCGCCAGGTCTTCGCCGACCTCGACCGGCTCTGCCCGCCGGCGACCATCCTGGCCTCGAACACCAGCTCGATCTCGATCACCCGGCTGGCCGCGGCCACCGGCCGCCCCGAGCGGGTGATCGGCATGCACTTCATGAACCCGGTGCCGCTGATGAAGCTGGTCGAGCTGATCCGCGGTCTGGCCACCGGCCAGCCGACCTACGACGCGGTCGAGGCCGCGGCGCGGCGGATGGGCAAGACCCCGGTCGAGGTCCACGACGCCCCCGGCTTCGTCTCCAACCGGGTGCTGATGCCGATGATCAACGAGGCGGTGTTCTGCGTCCACGAGGGGGTCGGCACGCCGGCGGCGGTCGACGAGGTGATGAAGCTCGGCATGAACCACCCGATGGGGCCGCTCGCGCTCGCCGACCTAATCGGGCTCGACGTCTGCCTCGACATCCTGCGCGTCCTCGGCGACGGCTTCGGCGATCCCAAGTACCGGCCCTGCCCGCTCCTGGTCAAGATGGTCGACGCCGGCCGCCTGGGGAAGAAGAGCGGCCGCGGCTTCTACGACTACTCGAACCCGTGATGAACCCGCCCGCCGACCTGCGCGGCATGGTGCTCTGCCAGGCCTGCGGCGCCGCCAACGCCGACGAGCGCGAGTACTGCTCGCGCTGCCACCAGAAGCTGCTGGTGCTCTCCGGCCCGTTCGCGCAGGAGGGCGAGGAGGAGTTCGAGGACGACGCCGACGCGGGCTTCTCGTTCGACGAGCACCTGCTCGAGCGGATCTCGGTGCTCGAGGAGACGGTCCGCCGCGCCGCCGACTCGCTGCGCCAGATCTACGGTGCGATGCACAAGCAGGAGCGCACGATCCTGGTCAACCAGACCGGCCTCTCCGCGCTGCGCGAGCTCCTGGCCGAGAAGGGGACGGTGACCGAGGAGGAGTGGACCGAGCGCTGGGAGTCGCGGATGGCGTTCCAGCTCCTGGCGCTCGAGAAGCGCGAGCGCTTCCTGGCGATCAAGGAGCGGGTGGCGGCGCTCTACCGCGGCGACCGGCGGCGCGAGCTCGCCGCCCACCTCGACGACGCCGACCACGCCCTGGCCTCGTTCGACGTCGAACGCGCGATGACCTCGCTCGAGGCCGCCCACCGGCTCGACCGCGACAACTACGAGCTGGCCTTCTTCCTCGGCGAGACCCGCTTCTCCGAGGGGGACGCCGCGGCGGCGCTCGGCTACTTCGCGCGCGTCCTCGAAGCGCGCCCGGACCATTACGAGGGGCTGGTCTACAGCGGCGTCCTCGAGCACGAGCGCGGCGCCGGCGAGCGCGCCGAGGCGCTCCTGAAGCGCGCGGTGGCGCTCTACCCCGAGGCGTTCCTGCCCAACTTCAGCCTCGGCGCGATCTACTCGGCGCGCGGCGACCTGGCGCGGGCGGTGGTCTACCTCGAGCGCGCGGTGGCCGCCGAGGCGGTGCCGCAGGCGCTCTACCTCCTGGGCCGCGCCTACCACGAGATGGGGCGGCTCGGGCCGGCGATCAAGCGGCTGCGCGAGGCGGTGCGGCTCGACCCCACGCTCGAGGAGGCGCTCCACCTGCTCGGCCTCGCCTACCTCGACCGGCGCTGGAACAAGAAGGCGCTGGCGGCGTTCCGCGAGGCGCGGCGGCTGAACCCCAAGCGGCTGCGTTACCAGGATTTGGTGCGCTACCTCTCGAGCCAGGCGGGCTCGCCGCTGCCGGCGGTCGAGGGCCAGGCCGCCGAGCACCTCGGGCGCGCCGAGGAGGCGCTCGCCGCCGGCCGGGCGCGCCCGGCGCTCGACGAGTACCGGCGGGCGCTCGGCCACGCCCCCGACCATCCGACCCTCCTGATCTCGTGCGCGCTCCTGGCGCTCCAGCTCGGGCGCGCCGGCGAGGTCGAGTCGATGGCGCGGAAGGTCCTCTCCCAGGAGCCCGGCGAGATGCTGCGCGCGACCGCCGGCGCGGCGCTGATCGAGTCGCTGCGCGGCCAAGGGCGCCTGCGCGAGGGGAACCTCCTCGGCCGCCGCCTGCTCGAGGACAGCGCGACGCCGTTCGGCCAGACCCTGGCGTGCTACGAGATGGCCTGCAACCTGGCCGAGATGGACGAGGACCTCGACCACGCGCTCGACTACGCCAAGCGCGCCCTCGAGCTGGCGCCCGAGGAGATCAAGGCCTTCCCGCTCGCCGCCCTCGGCTGGGTGCACTACAAGCGGCGCGAGTACGGCCGCGCGGTCGACTTCCTCGACCGCGCCGCCGAGCTGGCGCCCTCGGCCTCGACCTACACCCACCTCGGCATGGCTCTCCTCGCCGCCGGCGACGAGGAGCGGGCGCGCTCGACGCTGGAGCGGGCGCGCGGGCTCGAGGAGGAGGACCGCGGCCTCGGCCGTACCATGCTCCAGTGCATGAAGGACTCGACCCGCCTCCACGACCGCGTGCGCAGCCGCGGCGGCCGGCGGGGCTGAAAGGATCCCATCCGATGCGTTGGAGCCGTTACTACCTGTACACCACCCGCGAGGTGCCCTCCGACGCCGAGGTCGTGAGCCACCAGCTCATGATCCGCGCCGGCATGATCAAGAAGGTCGCCGCCGGCATCTACACCTACCTGCCCTTCGGCTGGCGCAGCATCGCGAAGATGATGGCGATCGTCCGCCGCGAGATGGACGCCGCGGGAGCGATCGAGCTGTCGATGCCGGCGATGCAGCCGGCCGAGCTGTGGCAGGAGTCGGGGCGCTGGGCCCAGTACGGCAAGGAGCTCCTGCGCATCCGGGACCGCCACGATCGCGACTTCTGCTTCGGGCCGACCCACGAAGAGGTGATCACCGACACCGTGCGGCGCGACCTCCGCAGCTACCGCCAGCTCCCGGTCAGCCTCTACCAGATCCAGACCAAGTTCCGCGACGAGATCCGCCCGCGCTTCGGCCTGATGCGCGGCCGCGAGTTCCTGATGAAGGACGCCTACTCCTTCCACGCCGAGGCCGAGAGCCTCGACTCGACCTACCAGGACATGCACGACGCCTACCGGCGGATCTTCGAGGCCTGCGGCCTCGACTACACCGTGGTCGAGGCCGACACCGGCACGATCGGCGGCTCGTCGTCGCACGAGTTCATGGTCGTCGCCGAGACCGGCGAGAGCGCGGTGGTGCGCTGCCCGTCGTGCGGCTACGCGGCGAACGTCGAGAAGGCCGAGACCCGCGGCCTCGAGCCGCCGCCGGCGCCCGCCGACGAAGACGTCGAGCGGCCGGCCGAGGAGGTCGCGACCCCGGGCCAGCACACCGTCGCCGAGGTCGCCGCCTTCCTCGGCGTGCCCGCCCGAGCGGCTGGTCAAGACCCTGATCTACGAGACCGAGAAGGGCCTCGTGGCGGTGGCGGTGCGCGGCGACCGCTCGATCAACGAGGTGAAGCTCGGCAACCTCCTCGACGTCCAGTTCGTGGCCCTGGCGGGCGAGGAGAAGGTGCGCGCGGCGACCGGCGCTCCGGTCGGCTTCGCCGGTCCGGTCGGGCTGCCGAAGGAGCTCCGCCTGATCGCCGACCGTTCGGCGGCGGCGGTCCCTGGCTTCGTCTGCGGCGCCAACCGCGCCGACGCCCACTTGACCGGCGCCCGTTGGGGCCGCGACGCGACGCCCGAGGCGGTCGCCGACCTGCTCGAGGTCACCGGCGGCGACCCCTGCCCGCGCTGCGACGGGCGGCTCGAGCTCTTCCGCGGCATCGAGATCGGCCACATCTTCAAGCTCGGCACCAAGTACTGCGAGAAGATGAGCTGCGTCTTCGCCGACGAGAGCGGCGAGGACCGGCCGATGATCATGGGCTGCTACGGCCTCGGCATCGGCCGCACCGTGGCCGCCGCGATCGAGCAGAACCACGACGACTCGGGGATCATCTGGCCGCTGCCGCTCGCGCCCTTCCACGTCCTCGTGATCTCGCTGAACGCGGCCAAGGACGACGCCGTCCGTGCCGCCGCCGACCAGCTCTACGACCGCCTCGTCTCGGCCGGCGTCGAGGTCCTCTACGACGACCGCGACGAGCGCCCCGGCGTCAAGTTCAACGACGCCGACCTGATCGGCCTCCCGATCCGCCTCGTCGTCGGCGCCAAGTCGCTGGCCGAGGGGAAGGTCGAGCTCTCCCTGCGCCGCGACAAGGAGCGGGTGCTGCTCTCCCCGGACGAGGCGGTGGCGCGGGTGGTGGAGATGGTGCGGGGGTAGGTCAGGCAGCGTCCGCCCCCCGAGGCACCCGGATCGACTCCACCAGCTCCTGCACCTCCGCCGAGGGCGGCGCGGTCAGCCGCGACACCACCAGCGTGGTCGCCAGGTTGATCGCCAGCCCGACCGCGCCGATGCCCTGGGCGCCGATGCCGAAGCACCAGGCGGGCATGCCGAAGAAGCGGTTGCCGATGATGTAGGCGGCCGTGAAGCCGATCCCCACCAGCATGCCGGCGATGGCGCCGGCGCGGTTGGTGCGGCGGTCGAAGATGCCGAGCAGGATGACCGGGAAGAAGCTCGCGGCGGCGAGGCCGAAGGCGAAGGCGACGACCTCGGCGACGAAGCCGGGCGGGTTGATGCCGAACCAGCCGGCGACCACGATCGCCAGGAGGATCATCGCCCGGCCGACCAGGAGGCACCGGGCGTCGTCGGCGTTCGGGTTGACGAGCTTGGCGTAGATGTCGTGGGCGATCGACGACGAGATCACCAGGAGCAGCCCGGCGGCGGTCGAGAGCGCCGCCGCCAGCCCGCCGGCCGCGACCAGGGCGATCACCCAGGGGGCGAGGCCGGCCATCTCGGGGGTGGCGAGGACCATGATGTCGGGGTCGACGCGGATCTCGTTGACCGCCGGGTCGGGCGCGAGGCGCAGCCGCCCGTCGCCGTCCTTGTCGTCGAGGGTCAGGAGGCCCGTGGTCTCCCAGCTCGTCACCCAGCCGAGCGCGCGCGCCTCGGCCACCGTCGCGCCGTGGAGCGAGTCGATCAGGTTGTAGCGCGCGAAGACCGCGATCGCGGGCGCGGTGGTGTAGAGGAGCGCGATGAAGAGGAGCGCCCACCCCGCCGACCAGCGCGCCGCGCGCACGCTCTTGACCGTGTAGAAGCGGACGATGATGTGCGGCAGCCCCGCGGTGCCCGCCATCAGCGCCAGGGTGATGCAGGCGACGTTCAGCATCGACTGGGTCTGGAACGGCTGCGTGTACTCGGCGAAGCCGAGGTCGACCTGGATCCGGTTGAGCCGTTCGGCGAGGTCGGAGACGGTCAGCGAGAGCTGCGGCACCGGGTTGCCGGTCAGCTTCCAGGCGATCGCGACCGCCGGGATCAGGTAGGCGACGATCAGCACCAGGTACTGCGCGACCTGGGTCCAGGTGATCCCCTTCATGCCGCCGAGGACGGCGAAGCAGGCGACGATCGCCATGCCGATCACCACGCCGGTCGCGATCGGCACCCCCAGGAAGCGGCTGAAGACCACGCCGACGCCGCGCATCTGGCCGGCGACGTAGGTCATCGACACGAAGATCGCGCACACCGCGGCCACCAGCCGGGCGGCGCGCGAGTCGAAGCGCGCGCCGACGAAGTCGGGCACCGTGAACTTGCCGAACTTCCGCAGGTAGGGCGCGAGCAGGAGCGCCAAGAGGACGTAGCCGCCGGTCCAGCCCAAGAGGTAGACCGAGCCGTCGAAGCCCATGAACGAGATCAGGCCGGCCATCGAGAGGAACGACGCGGCGGACATCCAGTCGGCAGCGGTGGCGGCGCCGTTGAACACCGCCGGCACCCCCTGGCCGGCGACGTAGAAGCCGTGGGTCGAGCGCACCCGGTTGACGTAGCCGATCAGGAGGTAGACGGCGAAGGTGACGCCGACCAGCACGTAGGTCCAGGCCTGGACCGACACCGCTCAGCCCCTCCCGCCCGGGTTCCCGCCGGGGCGCTCGTCCACGCCGTGCTCGCGGTCGAGCCGGTCCATCCGCCGGGCATAGACGAAGATCAGCGCCACGAAGACCAGGATCGCCCCCTGCTGCGCCCACCAGAAGCCCATCGGCAGCCGGCCGACGCGGAGCGCGCCCAGCGGCTCGGCGAGGAAGATCGCGAAACCGAACGAGACCGTGAACCAGATCGCGAGCAGGACCGCGATCAGCCGCAGGTTGCGGCGCCAGTAGAGCCTTCCCGACGGACTTCCCGAGCCCGGATCGGTCATCCCTATCCCTCCTCTGTACAGGGCGCCAACTCTACCCGCGAGGGCTTCTGCAGGATCCCGTCTGGAGGGACTGGCGGGTCGATCCGCTACTCCCGCGCCCCTGCCTCGACCGGCTGGGCCACCGTCACCCGCACCCGCCGCACGCGGTTGCCCTGGACCTCGGTCACCTCGATGCCGAGCGCGCCGAGGGTGACGCGGTCGCCCAGGGCCGGGCTGCGGCCGAGCTCGGAGAGGACGACGCCGCCGATGGTGTCCTCGTCGCGCTCGCTGAACTCGACGCCGAGCGCCTGTTCGAGCTCGTCGACCAGCATGCCGCCCGAGACTGCGTAGACGTTCTCGCCCTGGGGGACGATCTCCGGCCGCTCGGTGTCGAACTCGTCCTGGATCGAGCCGACGATCTCCTCGATCACGTTCTCGAGCGTGACGATGCCGGCGACGCCGCCGTACTCGTCGAGCACCGCCGCCATGTGCAGGCGCTCGCCGCGCATGCGGCGAAGCAGCCGGTCGAGGGTCAGGGTCTCGGGGACGAAGGAGATCGCGCGCTTGACGTCGGTGAGCGACTTCGGCGGCGCCTCGTTGCGGAACAGGTCCTTGATGTGGATCAGGCCGACCACGTGGTCGAGGTCGGTCTCGCACAGCGGGAAGCGGGTGTGGCGGCTCGCGCGCGCGATCTCGAGGTTCTCCTCGACGCTGCGCTCGGTCGAGAGGTAGACGACGTCGCCGCGCGGCACCATCATCTGGCGCGCCATCCGCTCCGAGAGCGCGAAGACGTTGGCCAGGAGCTCCTGCTTGTGCGGCGGCAGGTTGGCCGCCCCCGCCGAGGCGAGGAGCAGCCGCAGCTCCTCCTCGTCGTGGGCCAGCTCGCTCTCGCTCACCGGCTCGACCCCGAACAGCTTGAGCAGCGCGTTGGCGGCGTGGTTGAGCAGCCAGATCGCCGGGTAGGTGACCTTGTAGAAGAGGTAGAGCGGCAGCGCGGTGACCAGGGTCGAGCCCTCGGGCTTGCGGATCGCGAGCGACTTCGGCGCCAGCTCGCCGAGCACGATGTGGAGCACGGTGATGAGCAGGAACGCGAGGGTGATCGCCAGCGAGTGGAGCAGCGCCGGCGAGGCGAACGGCAGGCGCAGACCACCGGCTCGATCAGCCACGCGAAGGCCGGCTCGCCGATCCAGCCGAGGGCCAGGCTGGCCAGGGTGATGCCGAGCTGGGTCGCCGAGAGGTAGGCGTCGAGGTGGCTGACCATGTGCCGCGCCACCTTGCCGCGGTAGGAGCCGGCCGCGACGTGCGGGTCGAGCTGGGTCGGCCGGACCTTGACCAGCGCGAACTCGGCGGCGACGAAGAAGCCGTTGAGCAGGACCAGGAGCAGGCCCAGGGTGAGCCCCAGCCAGGGGGCCAGCTCGAGCTCGAACGGAGCGGCCGCCGCCAGCGGCAGGGCGCTGCTCACGCCGCGCACCGCGAGCGCGAGTGCCGTTCAGCGCGCCGGCGGCGTCTGGGAATCGATTCTGGCGGGGGGTCTGGCATGGTCGGAGGGGCGGGAGTCTAGCACGCGCTCCGGCCGGCCCTCGGCCCCGCGGCGGCCGGCGGCCGCGTACAATGGCCGACCCATGGCCGGTGCGCGCTCTGATCTCTCTCCCAGCGACTCGGTGCCCGCGGGCGGCGCTTCCGGGACGGCGTGGGTGACCGTGCGCCTCGGCCGCGGGCGCGACAAGTCGGTGCGCGGCGGCCATCCGTGGATCTTCTCGGGCGCGATCGAAAGCGTCGAGGGACCGCCGGAGGCGCCGCTCGCACGGGTCGTCGGCGCCGGCGGCGAGCCGCTCGGGATCGGCTTCTGGAGCCCGCGGTCGCAGATCCGGGTGCGGCTGCTCGAAGGGCTGGCCGCGCCGGCCGACGGGGCCGGGGAGTCCGCCGTCGATCGCGCCTTCTTCGCCGCCCGCCTCGCCGAGGCGCTGGCGCTGCGCGCCGCGGTGGTGCCGCCGGACACCGATGGCTACCGGGTGCTCAACGCTGAGGGCGACGGCGTTCCTGGCTGGACCGTCGACCGCTTCGGCGCGGTGCTGGTGAGCCAGATCACCGCCGCCGGCCTCGAGACGCTACGCGGCGAGGCGTACGCCGCGCTCGCGGAGGCGTTCCCCGGCCTCGCGATCGTCCAGGCCAACACCCTGCCCGCGCGACGCGCGGAGGGCTTGGCGCAAGGGATCGAGGCGATCGCCGGCGCGGCGCCCGCGGAGGCGGAGTTCACCGAGCACGGCCTGCGCTTCACCGCCGACGTCGCCGCCGGCCAGAAGACCGGCTTCTACCTCGACCAGCGCGACAACCGCCGGCTCGCGGCGCGCCTCGCCGCCGGCCGCGAGGTGCTCGACCTCTTCGCCCACGCCGGCGCCTTCGGGGCGCACGCGCTCGCCGGCGGCGCCCGGCGGGTCGTCCACGTCGAGTCGTCGGCACGGCTGATCGAGAGCGGCCGCCGCCAGCACGCCGCCAACGGCCTGCCCGCCGAGGCCGCCGAGTGGGTGCGCGCCGACGTCTTCGCCGACCTCCGCGAGCGCGCCGGCAGCTACGGCCTGGTGATCTGCGACCCGCCGCCGCTCGCCCGCAAGCGCGCCGACCGCGACCGCGCCGCGCGCGCCTACAAGGACCTGAACCGCCTGGCGATCGCCCGCGTCGAGCCGGGCGGGTTCCTGCTCACCTTCACCTGCAGTGCCGCGATCGACGCGCGCCTCTTCCGCCAGATCCTCTGGGCCGCCGCCGGCGAGGCCGGCCGGCGGGTCGCCCTCCTCGCGCCGCTCGCCGCGGCCCCCGATCATCCGGTGGCGATCACCCATCCGGAGGGGGAGTACCTGAAGGGCTGGCTGGCGGTGGTGCGCTGAAGCCGCGGTTGACACCCCCGCCGGCGCTTTGCTAGCTTTACCGGCCCGGTGCCCGCCGTCGGCGGGTGCCGTGTCGGTAGCAGTCGGAGGCCCGTAGCTCAGTTGGTTAGAGCGCTACGTTGACATCGTAGAGGTCAGCGGTTCGAGTCCGCTCGGGCCTACCAGCGTCGTAGGCGCTTAGCTCAGTTGGTTAGAGCGCTACCTTCACACGGTAGAGGTCAGCGGTTCGAGTCCGCTAGCGCCTACCAGCCTTCCGGAGAGGAGAACCTGTCGTGCCGAAGCAGAAGACCCACAAGGGCGCCGCCAAGCGCTTCAAGGTGACCGGGACCGGCAAGGTCCGCCGTCACCACGCGGGCCACGGCCACATGCTGACCTCGAAGAGCCAGAAGCGGAAGCGCAACCTGCGCAAGTCGGCCGAGGTCTCGCCCGGCTTCTCGAAGGCGATCAAGGAGATGCTCCACCAGTAGCCGGGGCCTCCCCCGAGATCCAACGCGGCCGCCGCTGGGAACGAGCCTGTCCAGCGGGGCCTATGCCCGTGCCGGGCGCCGCGAGGCGCCGCGGCGGGGCCCACTGACCGCTCCCTCCGGGGAGCCCGGAAACGTGCTCCCGGAGGGAGCCCGGAAACGAGGTTCGGGACCATGAGAGTCAAGCGCGGAGCCGTTCGCAAGAACCGCCGCAAGAAGATCCTGAAGCTCGCCAAGGGGTTCTACGGCACCAAGTCGAAGGCCCACCGCATGGCCAAGCAGGCGGTGGACCGGGCGGGCAAGTTCGCCTACCGTGACCGCCGCCAGCGCAAGCGCGAGATGCGCGGCCTCTGGATCGTCCGCATCAACGCCGCCGCGCGCGTGCACGGCCTCTCCTACAGCCGCCTGATGGCCGGCCTCAAGCAGGCCGGCGCCGACGCTCGACCGCAAGGTGCTCGCCGACCTCGCGGTGCACCGACGGCGCCGCCTTCGCCCGCATCGCCGAGGCCGCGCGCGAGGCGCTCGGCGGCGGCTCAGGACCTGACGCCGGCCGAGGCCTGACCCCGGCGATGGCGGCACCGCCCGCGAGCGGGGCGCAGCCGACCTAGCGGCACTCGAACGCCAGTTCGCCGAGGAGGCCGGCGCCGTCGAGCGCTCCGGCGATCGCGCGGACCTGGGAGGAGCTGCGCGTCGGCTGGCTCGGGCGCAAGCAGGGGCGGCTGCGCGACCTCCTGGGCCGGCTCGGCGAGCTGCCGCCCGAGGAGCGGCGCGCCTGGGGTCAGGCGGTCAACCGGCTCAAGGAGACCGTCGAGGCGCGCCTCGCGGCGCTCGACGAGGCGCTCACCGCCGCCGAGCGCGAGGCGCGCCCGCCGCAGCGCCGCGGTCGACGTCACGCTCCCCGGCCGCCGGCCCGCGGCTCGGGCAGCCTCCACCCGGTCACGCGCGTCTGCCGCGAGATGGAGCAGATCTTCGCCGAGCTGGGCTACAGCGTCGCCGAGGGTCCCGAGGTCGAGAACGACTACCACAACTTCGAGGCGCTCAACTTCCCGCCCGACCACCCGGCGCGCGACACCCAGGACACCTTCTTCGTCGAGGACGGGCTGCTGCTGCGCACCCACACCTCGCCGGTCCAGATCCGCACCATGCTGGCGCGCAAGCCGCCGATCCGCGATCATCTGCCCGGGCCGCGTCTTCCGCCACGACAACGACCTGCGCCACTCGCCGATGTTCCACCAGGTCGAGGGGCTGGCGGTCGCCGAGGGGCATCACGCGTCGGGCACCTCAAGGGGACGCTCGAGGCGTTCGTCCGGCGCCTCTTCGCGCCCGACACCGGAGATCCGCCTGCGGCCGAGCTTCTTCCCCTTCACCGAGCCGTCGGCCGAGGTCGACATCACCTGCCCGTTCTGCCGCGGCAAGGGCTGCGCGATCTGCTCGCGGCACCGGCTGGATGGAGATCCTCGGCTCCGGCATGGTCGATCCGCGGGTGCTCGCCGAGTGCGGCATCGACCCCGACCGCTACAGCGGCTTCGCCTTCGGCATGGGCGTCGACCGGGTGGCGATGATCCGCTACGGCATCGCCAACATCCGGCTCGCTGTTCGAGAACGACGAGCGGCTGCTGCGCCAGGTGCGCGGCTGCGAGGACATGCTCTTCTCCACCGACTGGCTCGCCGACTACGTCGAGCTGCCCCGGAGCTCGACGGCGCCAGGAGGTGGCCCGCCGGCTGACCGCGGCCGGCCTCGCGGTCGAGAGCGTCGAGGCCGCCGGGGACGACGTGCTCCTCGACGTCGACGTCACCACCAACCGTCCCGACTGCATGAGCCACCTCGGCCTGGCGCGCGAGATCGCGGTGCTGCTCGGCCGGCCGCTGCGTGCCGCCGGCCGCGGCATCCCGCGCGCAGGTCGGCGAGCCGGTCGCCGCGGCGGTCGCGGTGACGATCGAGGACGCCGACGGCTGCCCGCGCTACGCCGCGCGTGGTCGTGCGCGGCGTCACGGTCGGCCCGAGCCCGGACTGGCTGCGCGCGCGGCTCGAGGCGATCGGCCTGCGCTCGATCAACAACGTCGTCGACGTCACCAACTTCGTCCTCTGGGAGATCGGCCAGCCGCTCCACGCCTTCGACCTGGCGACCGGCTCGCCGAGCGGCGAGCTCGATCGTGCGTCCGCGGCGCGCGCGCCGGCGAGACGCTGACCACCCTCGACGGCGAGCGAGCGCGAGCTCGACGGCCGGGATGCTGGTGATCGCCGACGCCGACGCGGCCGGTCGCGCTCGGCCGGGGTGATGGGCGGGCTCGACACCGAGGTCACCGAGGCGACGCGCGACGTCCTGATCGAGAGCGCCCACTTCGAGCCGCGCGCGGTGCGCCGCACCGCGCGAACGCTCGGCATGCACACCGACGCGAGCCACCGCTTCGAGCGCGGCGCCGACCCGGAGCTGTGCGCGCGCGCGGCCGAGCGGGCGGCCGCGCTCCTCGCCGAGGTCGCCGGCGGCACGGTGCGCGCCGGGCGCGGTCGACGAGCGCGGCGCGCGGCGCGCCGACTGGCCGCCGCGCCGGGCGCCTCGAGCGCGCCCGGCTCGACGCGCTTCGCCGGCGTCGCGATCGCCGCCGCCGACGTCGAGCGCTGGCTCGCCGGCCTCGGCTTCGCGCTGCGCGAGCGGCCGGCGACGGCGGCTGGCGGGTGACCGTCGCCGTCCTGGCGCTGCTACGACTTCGACCGCCGACCGCCGCCGACGCGCGGGGTCTATCAGCAGGACCTCTTCGAGGAGGTGCTGCGGCATGCCGGCTTCGACGCGATCGCCGGCGGCCCTGCCCGCGCATCGCGCGGCGCGACGCCGGTCGCGCAGCGCCGGAGCAGAGCCGGCGCGAGCGGGTGCGCGACCGCCTCGCCGCCTGCGGCTTCGCCGAGGCGATCCACTACGCCTTCCAGATGCCGCGCGCCGGCGCTGGCGGCCTGCCTCGGCCGGACCGGAGTGGCGGGTCGCCACTGCGAGCTGCACGAACCCGCTCTCCGAGCGCTACTCGGTGCTGCGGCGCTCGCTGCTGCCCAACCTGGTCGAGAGCGCGCGCTTCAACCAGCGGCGCGGCGCCGACGCGGTGCGCCTCTTCGAGATCGGCGGCGCCTTCTTCCGCGCCGGCGAGCCCGGCCGCCTGCCGGACCATGGTCGAGGCGAGCCGTCGCCCTGGTCTGCGGCGGCCCGCCGGCACGCCCTGGGACGGCGCGCGGGAGCTGCGACTTCTTCGACCTCAAGGGGGTGGTCGAGAGCCTCGCCGACGAGCTCGGGCGCGCGCTCTCGGGCGCGCCCGGCCGAGCTGCCGGGGCTGCTCGCCGGCAGCGCCGCCGAGCTGGTGACGGCGGACGGCGCGGTCGCCGGCTTCCTCGGCCGGGTCGAGCCCGGCGCGGTCGAGGAGGAGCCCGACAGTCGCTGCCGCTCTTCGCCGCCGAGCTGGTCACCGCCCGCCTGGCGCCGGCGGCTGGCTGAGGACCGCAGGCCGATCGACATCCCGTCGCGCTTCCCGAGCGTCGCCGCCGACCTCACCCTGACCCATCCGCTGCCGGTCCCCTGGGCCGAGATCGCCGCCGCGATCGAGCGCGGATCGGCCGCCGACCTCGTCGCCTTCGGTCTCAAGGACCGCTACACCGGCGAGGGGGTCCCGGAGGGGGCGGTCAACACCACGCTCTCGGTTCCTCTACGGCTCGCGCGAGCGGTCGCTGACCCAGGACGAGGTCAACGCCGGCCAGCAGGCGCTCGCCGCCCGTCTCCAGGAGCGCTTCTCGCCGCGCGGCTCGGGAGAGGCGCGATGAGCAAGGACGCCGCTCCGCCGCCGGCGCGCCGCTCGGGCTCGACCAGCTCGAAGAGAGGGTCCGAGGCCGCCGCGAGCCGCCGGCGCGCGCTGGCCGCCGAGAACGAGCGCGCTGCGTCGCCCGTGCTCGCCGAGCTCGAGAGCCGCCGTCAGACCGCGGCGCCGCCGAGCCGGCCGCGCGCCGCCCGCGCGGCCGATCCATCGGCCGCCGAGTGGCGGCGGCGAGCGCGACGAGATCCGCCGCCGGGTCGAGAAGCTCGCCCGCCGGCTCGCCGATCTCCTCGGCGAGCTGAGCTGACACTCCTACGCTGTGCTATAGTCCGCCAAGTCCCTGGCAGCATGATACTTCGCGCCGGGGACCGTTGCACGAGGATCCACGCGTGGACGGAGATCAGGGCGGCAGCCACCGAAGTCGAGATCTTTGGCGGGGTCTACCATGTCCACGGCCGAAACGACAGCGGGACCTCCAGGAGCTGGCGGCGCTCGTCGACGGCAAGATGCGCGAGATCTCCGAGCACGTCCGCACCGTCGACACGGCGAAGATCGCCATCCTGGCGGCGCTCAACATGGCGGACGAGCTGCATCGAGTGCCGTGAACGTCAGGACGGTGAACGGGTCGAGATCAGGGAGCGGGTGTCCGCCCTTGCCGGGGAGTTGGCCTCGGCGCTCGAGGGTTGAGGGTGTGGCGGCGGACGCCGCCGGAAGAATAAGATCGGAACCGAGTTGGCTTCGCATCCCCTGTGGGGTTGGTGATGGGTCAAGCAACGCTAGAACCAACACCGATACTCAGGGAGTCTTTCTCCTGCGGGCCTGTGCAGGCCCTGCCAGTACAGGGAGCTAATGGCTCGTAGGGCGGACACCCACCTGGCGCGTTTCAGGTTCTAAACGCCGCAGCCCCACGGCTTCGCGGGGGATGCCTTGACACTTCCTCCTCCGGCGCCGCCCTCGTGGCGGTGCCGGGGGGCCTTCCGACCTCTCGACCCCCGGCGGCTCGTCGCAGGGGGACTCGGCAGTGACAGAGATCGCATGGGTGGCGGTGATCGCCGCCGCCGCCGTCATCCTGGTGCTGGTCGCCTGGTGGCTCGCGCTGCGCCGGGCCGGCCGGCGGATCCTCGCCCAGGCGCGGCGCCAGGCGGCCAAGAGCCTCGAGGAGGCCGACCAGACGATCGCCACGCGGCTGCGCGAGGCCGACCTCCAGGCCAAGGAGAAGCTCCTCCAGGCCCGGAGCGAGTTCGAGAAGGCGGCGCGCACGCAGCGCCAGGAGCTGGAGAAGCTCGAGCGCCGGCTCAACCAGCGCGAGGACGAGCTGGACAAGCGCCGCGGCGAGGTCGAGCGCCGCGAGCAGGACGCCGGCGCCCGTGAGCGCGCGGCCGGCGAGCGCGAGGCCAAGGTCGAGCGGCGCGACCAGGAGCTGGAGCGCCTGGTCGCCGAGGAGCGCGGCAAGCTCGAGCAGATCGCCGGCCTGACCGCACTCCAGGCGCGAGACGAGCTGATGCGGCTGATCGAGGACCAGGCGCGGATCGAGGCCGCCCACCTGGTCAAGCGCCTCGAGGACGAAGCGCGCGAGACCGCCCACAGGCAGGCGCAGCGGATCATCGGCATGGCGGTGCAGCGCTCGGCCTCCGACTACGTCTCGGAGACCACGGTCGAGCGTCGTCGTGCTCCCCAACGACGAGATGAAGGGCCGGATCATCGGCCGCGAGGGGCGCAACATCCGCGCGCTCGAGGCCGCCACCGGCATCGACCTGATCGTCGACGACACGCCCGAGGCGGTGATCCTCTCCGGCTTCGACCCCTACCGCCGCGAGGTCGCGCGCGTGGCGCTCTCGCGCCTGATCGTCGACGGCCGCATCCACCCGGCGCGCATCGAGGAGGTGGTCGAGCAGGTCAAGGCCGAGCTGGAGGAGCAGGTGCGCCAAGAGGGCGAGGCGGCTCTCCTCGAGCTGAACCTGGCCAACATCCACCCCGAGCTGGTCAAGCTCCTCGGCCGCCTGCGCTACCGCACCTCGTACGGGCAGAACGTGCTCAAGCACTCGAAGGAGGTCGCCTTCCTCGCCGGCACCATGGCCGCCGAGCTCAAGGCCAACGTCCACGTCGCCAAGCGCGCCGGGCTCCTCCACGACATCGGCAAGGCGATCGACCGCGAGATGGACGGCTCGCACCTCGAAATCGGCATCGACCTCTTGCGCAAGTACGGCGAGAGTGAGGAGGTCGTGCACGCCATGGCCTGCCACCACGGCGACTACGAGCCGCAGACCGTCGAGGCGGTGCTGGTGACCGCCTCGGACGCGCTGTCCGCGGCGCGGCCCGGGGCGCGCCGCGAGGTCCTCGAGACCTACGTCAAGCGGCTCGAGAAGCTCGAAGAGATCGCCGCCAGCTTCAAGGGGGTGCAGAAGAGCTTCGCGATCCAGGCCGGCCGCGAGGTGCGGATCATCGTCGACAGCGGCAAGATCGGCGACGAGGAGGCGATCTGGCTGTCCAAGGACATCGCCCGCCGGGTCGAGGCCGAGCTGACCTACCCCGGGCAGATCAAGGTCACGGTGATCCGCGAGACGCGGGCGATCGAGTTCGCGCGATGAGGTTGCTGTTCGTCGGCGACATCGTCGGCAAGCCCGGCCGGCGCATCCTCGCCCAGGAGCTGCCGCGGCTGATCGACCGCCACGGCGCCGACTTCGTCGTGGTCAACGTCGAGAACGCCGCCGGCGGCTTCGGCGTCAACGACGAGGTCTGGGCCGAGCTGGCCGATCTGCCGATCGACTGCTTCACCTCCGGCAACCACATCTGGGACAAGAAGGAGGTCCGGCCGCTGCTCGAGCGCGAGCCGCGCCTCCTGCGCCCGGCCAACTACCCGGCGGGCAACCCGGGCCGCGGCCTCTGGGTCGGGGAGACCGCCGGCGGCGTGCCGGTGGCGACGATCAACCTCGAGGGGTGCGCCTTCATGAAGGCGCTGCCGTCGCCGTTCGAGACCGCCGACCGCCTGCTCGCCGGGCTGCCACCGGAGGTCAAGGTGATCCTGGTCGACTTCCATGCCGAAGCGACCAGCGAGAAGCAGGCGCTGGGCTTCTACCTCGACGGCCGGGTCAGCGCGGTGCTCGGCACCCACACCCACGTGCCGACCGGCGACGAACGCGTCCTTCCGGGCGGCACCGCCTTCATCACCGACGTCGGCATGACCGGTCCCTACGAGTCGGTGATCGGGATGCGACGCCGCCAAGGTGGTCGAGCGCTTCCTGCTCCAGACCCACGTGCCGTTCGAGGTCGCCAAGCGCGACGTACGGCTCGCCGCCGCGGTCGTCGACGTCGACGAGACCACCGGCCGGGCGCGCGGCGTCGAGCGGCTGCTGATCCCCCAGACCGCGTGAATCTCCAGACCTGTAATCCCCAGACCTGTGATCCCAAGACCCTGAACGAAGCCGCCGCGCGATCCGTAGACAGAGCGCGGGAGCCGTTCCCAGAATCACGGAGGAATTCGACCATGCCGTCCAAGCCGTTCCGTCTCGCCGCCGCCGCCGCGGCCGTTCCGGGTCTCGTCCTCGCCCTCGTTTTCGCCCTACCGCTCGCTCCGCGCGCCGAGGCGCAGCCGGCCGGCGACCCACGGTCCCCGGAGGCCGGCGCCGGCCAGGATCCCGGCACGCCGCCGCCCGCGGGCGGAGCGAAGGCGGCGCTGATCGCCGGAGTGACCCCCGCGGCCGGCCCGACCGGCGCCGACGGCGAGCTGCTCGCGGCGGCCAAGCACGGCGACGCCGAGGCGGTGGCGGCGGCGCTCGCCGCCGGCGCGTCGCCGGCCGCCGCGGCGCCCACCGGCGACACCGCGCTCCACCTGGCGGTCGACGCCGGCAGCGTCGGCGCGGTCGAGCGGCTGCTCGCCGCCGGCGCCGATCCGAACGCCGCGGGCGCGCTCGGCGCGACGCCGCTCCATCACGCCGGCCGCGGCCGCACCGACAGCTCCGGCTACGAGATCGCCCTCCGCCTGCTCGCCGCCGGCGCCGGGATCGGGGCGCGCGACCAGCAAGGGCGCACGCCGCTCCACTCCGCCACCTTCGACGGCGATCCGGCGGTGGTCGAGCTGCTGCTCGAGCGCGGCGCCGCGCTCGAGGCCGCGGACGCCGACGGCAGCCACCCGCTCCATCTGGCGGTCCAAGCGGTGCTGCTGATCGACCGGGTGGCGGCGCACATGAACCGCAGCGACGTCGGTCAGGCCAACCACGAGGTGGTCGAGCGGCTGCTCGACCGCGGCGCCGACCCCGACGCCGGCGACGAGAACGGGATGACCCCCCTGCACCAGGCTGCGCGCTACGGCCACCGGGCGCTGGTCGAGCGGCTGCTCGCCGCCGGCGCCGACCCCGCGGCCAAGGACGGCCAGGGGCGCACAGCGGCCGACTACGCCTACGAGCACCCCGCGATCGCCGCCCTGCTCGTGCCGCCGGCCGCGACCGCCGCAGGCCACGGGGGCTGAGGGAGCGGCGGGTGGTCAGCCGCTCAGCACGGTGATCAGGATCGCCACGACGATCAGCGCCGTGATGAGCCCGCCGGCGATCACGCCGAACCAGGCGCGCCCGCGGCCGAGCTTCTCGGGGTGCTTCGCGAGGTCGCGCAGCGCCAGGATGCCGAGCACCAGCGCCACCGGCGCGAAGATCCCGAGGAACGCGAAGAGCCCCGCGTAGCCGGCGGCGATCGCCAGCCCGGAGCGGCCGATCGGCAGCACCATCCGCAGCGCCGGATCGTCGGCGAGCCGGGAGGCGGCGGCCGCGCGGGGCAGAAGCGGCGGCAGGGTGCGGCCGCAGGAGGCGCAGGTGGCGACCCCGCGCGCGAGGCGGTTGCCGCAGAACGGGCAGTAGAGGCCGCCCTCCGCCGGGCCGGCCTCGCCCGGCCGGCCGGGGCCCGGGGCTCGAGCGGCTTCCGGAGCGGGTCCGGCGGCGGCCTCCGGGAAGCCGGGCGCGGCGGGCTCCGGGTCGAGCGGGCACCCGCAGCGGGCGCACTGAGCGGCTCGCGGCGCACCGCGGGTGCCGCAGCGGCGGCAGTACATGGCGCAACCCTCCGGCTCGGCGGTGAGCCCAGGTCGTCGGGGTACGGAACGGTCGCCGCGCAATCTACCAGACCGGCCGGCCCCGGCGGGCCTCGCTACCGGTGCGCCTCGGCCCGGCCGGCGTCGGCGCCTTTCACCCCGGCCTCCTCCCGCCGGTAGAGGACGTAGCCCTCGACCGGGTCGTCGTCGCGCACCACCTCGACCAGCCCGAGCGCCGCGGGATCGAGCGCCAGCCGCTCGACGTCGTCGCGCTCGGCGAGCAGCCAGAGCCGGCCGGGCCGCTCGAGGAAGGTGCGGAGGGCCGCCTCGTCGCCGACCGGCACCCCCGGCCGGCCGATGTAGTAGAGGAACGCCGGGTCGAGATGGGGGAGGACGGCCCAGGGCTCGCCGGGGGCGCTCTCGGCGAGGAGCCGCTCGGAGAGCGGGCGCGCCGACTTGAAGACGTCGAAGGCGGGGAGCAGGTAGAGCGCCAGCGTCAGGCCGAGGACGGCCATGCCGGCGGCGAGCATCGCGGCCGCCGCGGCGGGCCGGCGGCGCCAGGCCCACGCCGCGGCGACGGCGCCGCCCAGCCCCATCGCCGCGGCCGCCGCGGCCAGCGTCCAGACGAAGCCGAGGCCGATCACCGCCGCCTCGGGGCGGTCCGGTCCGGCGACCGCCAACGCCGCGGCGCCGCCCAGGCCGAGCGCCGCCACCAGCGCGGCCGGCAGCGCCAGCCAGGCCCGGTGCAGCGGGAGGCGGGCGGCGCGGTCGATCCCGGCGCCGACCAGGAGCGCCAGCCCTGGGAACATGGTCAGGACGTAGACCCCGCGCTTGGCCGGCGAGAGGCTGAAGAAGACCAGGGTCACGACGGCCCAGGCGAGCGCGAAGAGGAAGCCGTCGGCGGCGATCCGGTCCGCGGGCGGCGCACCGGTCTCCTCCCGCGCACCGGCCGGGGGGGCGCGCTCCGCGATCACCCCGTGCGGCCGCACCAGCCCGCGCCAGCCGGCGACCAGCGCGCCCGGCAGCATCAGCGCCCACGGGAAGTAGAGCCCCGGCAGCACGGTCAGGTAGTAGTACCAGGGCTGGTGATGGTGCCAGGGGTCGGCGTAACGGGTCACGTTCTGCTTGAGCACCAGCCCCTTCCAGTAGCTCTCGCCGCCGGCGAGCCCGGCCGGCACCAGCCAGGCGAGCACCACCAGCGCCCAGACCAGCAGGCCGCGGCCGACCCGCAGCTCGCGGAGGTCGCGCCAGCGCCGGGTGACCACCAGGAACGTGATCACCGCGAGGAGCGGCGGCAGCATCCCGGCCGGCCCCTTGGCGACGGTGGCGACGCCGGTGACCGCGAAGAAGAGCCAGTAGAGCCATAGCCGGCTGGAAAGCCAGCCGGTCAGCCAGCACCAGAGCGCGAGCGTCACCAGAAAGGTGAGCACCATGTCGATCTGCCCGAAGCGCGCCTGCCACAGGGTCGAGGCGCAGGTGCCGAAAGCGGCCGCGGCGAGCCAGGCGGCGCGCCGGCCGAAGAGGCGCCGCGCCATCGCGAAGGTGAGGAGCAGGGTGCCGATCGCGGCCAGCGCCGAGGGGAGCCGGGCCGCGGTCTCGTCGACCCCGCCGAGCGGCACGGCCGCGGCGCCGATCAGCCAGAAGAAGAGCGGCGGCTTCTCGCCGTAGACCGCGCCGTTCAGATGCGGCACCAGCCACTCGCCGCGCTCGCGCATCTCGCGCGCCACCTGGGCGTAGCGCGCCTCGTCGGGGTTCCAGAGGTCGCGCGCGCCGAGCGCCGGCAGGTAGAGGAGGGCGCCGGCGAGGGCGACCAGCAGGAGGTCGCGGCGACGGCGCCGCGCTTCAGCCATCACCCTCGCGCCGCTCGCGTTTCGGCCCGTAGATGAACCAGAGGTTGCGGGTGTAGATCAGGATGCCGGTCGCCTGGCCGGCGATGAACACCGGGTCGCGGCGGTGGATCGCATAGCCGAGGAGGACCAGGCCGCCGCCGATGCTCAGGAACCAGAAGACCGGGGGGATGTAGCTCTCGCGTCGCTTCTCGGAGGCGAGCCACTGGACGAGGAAGCGGCTGAAGAAGAGCGCCTGTCCGGCGAAGCCGACGACGAGCCAGACGATTCGGGGTTCCACCTCGGGACCTCCTCCACCAGGCGCCGGTCGATCCAGCGCCGCTGCATCCAGCGCACCGCGAAGAGGTCGTCGATCGCGCGCCAGATCCGATTGCGGATGTTGTACTTGGGCGAGCCGTGGAGGCGCGGCCGGTGGTTCACCGGGACCTCCCGGATGCGCGCTCCGGCCAGCCGCAGCAGGGTCGGCAGGAAGCGGTGCATGCCGCGGAACATCGGCACCCGGGCGACGAACGGGGCGCGGTAGACGCGCAGGGTGCAGCCGACGTCGGTGATCGACTCCCGGGTCAGCCGGTTGCGCACCCAGTTGGCGACCCGCGACGAGGCGCGCCGCATCCAGTTGTCGCGCCGGCGCGCCCGCACCCCGCACACCACGTCGCACCCGTCCAGTTCGGCGAGCAGGCGCGGCAGGTCGGCGGGATCGTTCTGGAGGTCGGAGTCGAGGGTCGCGAGGAGCGCGCCGCGGGCGTGCTGGAAGCCGGCGTCGAGCGCCGCCGAGAGCCCCGAGTTGCGCCGGTTGCAGAGGACGCGCACCCGCGGGTCGGCGGCCGCCAGCCCGGCGAGGACCCCCGGGCTCCCGTCGGTCGAGCCGTCGTCGACGTAGATCAGCTCGTAGTCGAGGCCGAGCGGGTCGAGCGCGGCGGCCAGCTCGGCGGCCAAGACCGGCAGGTTCTCCTCCTCGTCGTAGACCGGCACGATCACCGACAGCTCGGGCCCGGCGGTGGCGCGGGAGGGCGCGGGCGGGGGCACGGACGAGTCGGACCGGGTCATGACGATGGGCGGAGGACGCGTGGAGCGTGGAGTCGGCGAAGAGCGCAGGCCGAAAGCATATACCTCACGGAGCGCTCGAATTAGCTACAATCCGGCGCCCATGTTGCCCGCCCGCCGCCCCCCACCCGCCTCGCCGCCGCCGCCGGGACGCCGCCGCGCCCGCCGCGGCCTCGCCGGCGCCTGCCTGCTGGCCGCGCTCGCCTGGGCGTGGCCGGCGGCGGCCCAGGAGCAGGACCCCTCGGGCGGCCCTCCGGCCGCGGCGGCTCCGGCGGCGGCCGAGCCGGCGCCCGCCGAACCGCTCTGGCTGCCGCGCGAGTTCGCGTTCTCGTCCGGGGTGTTCGACCTCGTCGAGAGCGACCGGGCCGAAGCCGGCGTGGAGATCCGTTCCGCGTCCCGGCCCCTGCGGCTGTTCGGCCGCGACTGGCGGCTCGAGCCGGCGTTCGGGGCGATGGTCAACGAGGACGCCGGCTATTACGGCTACCTCGCGTTCCGCCTGCCGTTCGAGTTCGGCGGGCGCTGGCGGGCGACGCCGTTCGCCGGCGCCGGCCTCTACTCGGCCGGCGACGGCGTCGACCTGGGCGGAGCGCTCGAGTTCCGCTCCGGTCTCGAGATCTCCGCCCGCCTCGGCGAGCGCACCAGCCTCGGCCTCTCCTACTACCACCTCTCGAACGCGAGCATCTACGACCTCAACCCGGGCTCGGAGAGCCTGGTGCTGGTGCTCGCGGTGCGCGCCCGAGGGGAGGGCGCCAGGGGAGACAGCGGAGCCGGCCGATGACCGCCGCGGCGGCCGCCTGGCTGGCGGCGATGCCGGCCGAGGGCGGGCTGGCGATGGCGGCGGTGGTGGGGCTTCTGCTCGGGCTGCGCCACGCCACCGACCCCGATCACCTGACGGCGGTGACCACGCTGGTGCTCTCGGAGCGCCCGGGCGGCGCGGCGGGGGCAGGCTGGACCTCGCGCGCCGGCCGCCTCGGCCTGGCCTGGGGCGCCGGCCACGCCACGACGCTCTTCGCCCTCGGGCTGCCGGTGGTGCTGCTCGGCCGCGAGCTGCCCGCGATCGTCGGGCGGATCGCCGAGCTGGCGGTAGGGGCGCTGATCGCGGCGCTCGCCGTGCGGCTCCTCGTGCGCTGGCGGCGCGGCTGGTTCCACAGCCACCCGCACCGCCACGGCGAGGTCGTCCACGCCCACCCGCATCTCCACGAGGAGGCGCCGGCGACGGAACACCCGGCGGCCGGCGGCCACGCCCACGCCCACCCCGCCGACCTCGGGCGCTCGCCGGCCGCGGCCTTCGGGATCGGCCTGGTCCACGGCGTCGGCGGCTCGGCCGGCGCCGGGGTGCTGGTGGTCGCCGCCCTGCCGGCCGCCGGGCTCGCGGCGCTGGCGACGCTCGCCGCCGGCACCGCGCTCTCGATGTGGCTGATGTCGGTCGCCTTTGGCTGGCTCCTGGTGCGCGGCGAGGCGGCGCACCGGCTCGCGGCGCTGGCCCCGGTACTGGGAAGCGCGAGCCTGCTCTTCGGCGTCTGGTACGCCTGGAACGCTCTCTGAGGGAGGCTTTCGGCGCCGGGGCGGCCGCGCCGCCTGTGCTACGATCTTTCCCCGCGAGGAGGCTACCCGTCCGCCATGGCCGTCGACCCCGAGCTGCTCGAGATCCTGGTCTGCCCCAAGTCGCACGGCGAGTTGGAGGTCGTCGAACTGCCCGAGGAGGTCCGCTCGGTGCTGGTCGAGAAGTACCGCGAGCACTTCCGAGACGAGGAGCCGGTGGTCGAGCAGGGGCTCTACGCCGCCGACTCCGCGCTGGTCTACCCGATCGTCTCCGACATCCCCATCATGCTGATCGACGAGGCGTTGCCGGCGTCGGCGATCGGCCGCTGAGCCCCGCGCCCGGAACCCGGGGCCGCCCGCCAGTGTCTACCGGAGACCTGTCTACCGGAGACCTGTCTGCCGGAGACCTGCCCGCCGGAGACCTGCCCAAGGCGGACGGTGCGCGCCGCTGGGGCTTCCGCCTCTACGCCCTCCACCTGCTGGCGCTGCCGGCGCTCGCGATCTCCAACGGGCTCGCCGTCCTCACCCTCCTGACCGCGCCGTGGACCGCGCGCGGGCTGCGGCCGCCGCCCGCCGCGCGGCCGCTCTTCTACGCCCTCGGCGCCTACGCGGTGCTGCTGATCGCCTCGATCGCCGCCTCGGCCGAGCCGCGGGAGAGCTGGCGCGCGCTGAGCGAGCTGTTCACGCTGATGACCCTGGTGCTCGGCCTCGTCCTGGTGCGCGGCGAGCGCGACGCCCGGCGAGTGGTCGACGGCCTGCTCGTGGTGGCGGCGGTGGTGGCGGTGTGGGGGCTGGCCCAGCTCGCGTTCGGCTACGGCGGCCTCGACCGGCGGATCCGCGGCCCGTTCTCGCACTGGATGACCTTCGCCCACTTCCTCCTGGTCTGCGACTGCCTGCTGATCGCGCGCATGGCCGCCGGCCCGTCGGCGCGCCGCTGGCGCCGCGCCGCGCGCTGGGCGGCGGCGGCGGCGATCAACCTGGCGATCCTGGTCAGTCTGACGAGGAGCGTCTGGGTCGCGCTGGCGGCGGTGGTCACGCTGCTTTTGGCGGTGAGGGCGCCGCGCTGGCTGCTTGCCTACCCGGCGGCGGCAGTGCTGGTGGTGCTGCTCGCGCCGGTGCCGCTGCTCCACCGCATCGGTTCGGTGGCCGACCTCTCCGACCCCTCGAACTACGACCGGCTGTGCATGGCGCAGGCGGGGCTCTCGATGGTCGCCGAGCGGCCGCTCCTCGGCCTCGGACCCGAGGCGGTCAAGCTCCGCTATCCGATCTACCGCTCGCCGACCGCGCCGCGGTTCTGGGTGCCGCACCTGCACAACAACGTGCTCCAGCTCGCCGCCGAGCGCGGGCTGCCGGCGCTCGCCGCCTACCTGGCGCTGACTTTCCTCGCGCTCGCCGCCGCCTGGCACGGCTTCCGGGCCGGCGGCGGCTTCGCCGGCCGCGACCCCGGCGCCGGGGTCGACCTCCAGCTCGGAGCGCTCTTGGCGATCGTCGCGTTCAATCTGGCCGGTCTCTTCGAGTACAACTGGGGGGACACGGAGGTGCAACGGCTGGCCCTCTTCTGCCTCGCCATCCCCTTCTGCGTCGGTGCGCGCGACGAAACCGGATCGGAGCCGCCGGCGTGAAGCGTCCCCGGCTCGATCAGCTCCTGGTCGAGCGCGGCCTCTTCGCCAGCCGCGAGCAGGCCCGGCGGGCGGTGATGGCGGGGCTGGTCGAGGTCGGGGGGGCGCGGGTCGACAAGGCCGGGACGCCGGTGGCGGCGGACGCCGAGCTGGCGGTCACCGGGCCGGCCGAGCCGTTCGTCTCGCGCGCCGGGCGCAAACTCGCCGACGCGCTCGACCGTTTCGATGTCGCCCCGGAGGGGCGCAAGGGGGCCGCCCCGGAGGGGCGCAACAGAATCGCCCCGGAGGGGCGGGTCTGCCTGGACGTCGGCGCCTCGACCGGCGGCTTCACCGATTGCCTGCTCCAGCGCGGCGCCGCGCGCGTCTACGCCGTCGACGTCGGCTACGGCCAGCTCGACGCCCGGCTCCGTGCCGACCCGCGGGTGGTGGTGATGGAGCGGGTCAACGCCAGGAACCTCGCGGCCGGCGCCCTCCCCGAGCGCTGCGATCTCGTGACCGTCGACGTCTCGTTCATCTCGCTGGTCAAGGTCGTGCCGGCGCTCCTGCCGCACCTCGCCGAGGGTGGCCGCCTGGTGGTCCTGATCAAGCCGCAGTTCGAGGCCGGTAGAGGGGCGGTGGGGAAGGGCGGTATCCTGCGCGACGAGGCGGTGCGCCGCCGCACGGTCGAGCGGGTGGTCGAGGAGCTGACCGGCCTCGGCCTCGAATGCCTCGCCACCCTCGATTCGGCGGTCCCGGGAGCCGGCGGCAACCGCGAGAGCTTCGCCCTCTTCCGGCGCCGACCATGAGCGACGATCGAAAGCCCCCCAGCGGCCGGCCCCGCCGTGTCGGCGTGGTCGCCAAGCACGGCAGCGCGGTCGCGCTCGAGGCCACCCGCGACCTCGCCGACTGGCTGCGCCGCCGCGACCTCGAGGTGGCGCTCGACGCCGGCACCCGCGCCGCGCTCGGCGCCGCGGCGGGGGAGGTCTTCGATCCCGCCGAGCGCTACGACCTGGCGGTGGTCCTGGGCGGCGACGGCACGCTCCTCGCGGTCGCCCGCGCGCTCGCCGCCGGCGTGCCGATCCTCGGCGTCAACCTCGGCACCCTGGGTTTTTTGACCGAGGTCAGCCGGGGCGAGCTCTACCCGAGCCTGGTCGAGGTGCTCGACGGGCGCTACCGGATCGAGGAGCGCTGGCTGCTCGACGCCGCGGTGCGCCCGAGCGGCGGCGGCTGCCGCGACTACCGGGTGCTCAACGACGCGGTGGTGACCAAGGGGGCGCTGGCGCGGATCATCGAGCTGACGCTCCGGGTCGACGGCGCGCTGGTCGCGCGCTTCCGCGCCGACGGCCTGATCATCTCCAGCCCGACCGGCTCGACCGCCTACAACCTCTCGGCCGGCGGCCCGATCGTCTACCCGCGGCTGCCGGTCGTGGTCCTGACCCCGATCTGCCCGCACGCGCTCACCCTGCGCCCGGTGGTGGTGCCCGACGACAGCCGCATCGAGATCGCCCTCGAGACGCCGGACGAGGAGGTCTTCCTCACCCTCGACGGCCAGGAGGGGTGCCGGCTCGGCGCCGGCGATACGGTGTCGATCACCCGCTCGCCGGCCGCGGTGCGGCTGGTCAAGGTCAGCGGCCGGACGTTCTACGACGGGCTGCGCGGCAAGCTCCGCTGGGGCGGTCTCGAGGGGGCCGCCGACAGCGGCACCCGCAACGGCCCATGAGCGCGGGCCCGGAGGGCGCCGGCGGCGGCGCGGGCGCGGCGGCGTCCTCCGAGCCGGAGCGGCCCCGGGACGAAGCCGCCGAGCCGGTGCGCCGCGGCCGGCTGCGCGGCTGCCTCGGCGGCGCGCTGCGGCTCTCGTTCTGGACGCTCGCCGCACTGGCGTTGCTGGTCGTCGCGGCGGCCTGGCTGCTCCGGAGCGACTACGCCGCCGAGCGCGGCCGGCGCCTGCTCGAAGAGCGGCTCGCCGCGGCGCTCGGCCGCGAGGTGACCGCCGGCCGCATCGAGGCCGGGGGCTGGCCGCTCTCGCTCACCGTCCACGACCTGGTGATCGCGAGCCCGGACCCGGCCGACCCGCCGTTCGCGCGCATCCCCGAGGCGGAGATCCAGCTCGACGTCTCGGGCCTCCGGCACCCGCGCGTCCACGTCCGCCGGGTGTTCGCCTGGGCTCCCGAGATCCGGCTGATCCTGGGCGCGGACGGCGAGAACAACCTGCCCGAGATCCGCGGCGGCGACGGCAGCGGCCGGGTCGAGGTGACGGTCGGCTCGCTGGTCGTCCGCGACGGCCTCCTCCACCTCGACGAGCAGACCCTGCCGCTCGAGCTCGACGCCGGGCCCCTCCAGGCGCGCTTCGAGGGCACCGGCCCGCCCGAGGCTCGCCGCTACGAGGGCCGGCTGGCGGCCCAGGAGGTGCGGCTGGTGCTCCCGGACGCCGAGCCCTACCGCGGCGGGCTGACCGCGACGGCCGCGGTCGAGAACGGCCGGGTGGAGATCGTCGAGCTGCGCTTCGCGGCGCCCGAGGTGGTCGCCCGCGCCGCCGGCGAGGCGACCTGGGACGACCGCTCGCGCCGCGTCGACCTCGAGATCGAGGCCGACGCCCGCGCCGAGCTGTTCAACCGGCTCGGCTACTCCGACGAGCCGCTCACCGGACCGCTCCGGCTCGCCGGCCGCTTCCAGTGGGCGGCGCCGGCCGAGGCGGCGGACGAGGTGGCGGACGAGGTGGCGGACGGTGAGAGCGAGTGGCTGTTCACCGGCGAGGTCGGCTCGGAGCGGCTCGCCGCCCTCGGTCTGACCTTCGAGGACGCCGCCGCCGGGCTGTCCGTGGATACCTCCGGAGTGGTGGTCGAGATCGAGCGCGCGGGCTACGCCGGCGGCCGGATCGCCGGCACGGTGACGGTGCCGTCCGCGGCCGGGGAGGACGGCGAAGGCGGCGAGGGCGCCCGGGTCGCCCAGGCGCCTACCCGGGTCGAGACCGACCTCCGCTTCGAGGGGCTGGCGCTGGCGCGGGTCCTCGCCGATCAGGGGCTCGACCTCGGTGCGGTCGCCGGCTCGCTCTCGGGGACCGCGGAGTACGACTTCACCACCGACGCTCCGGCCGGCGGCAACGGCCGGGTTCAGGCCTCGCTCGCCGGCGTCCGGCGCGGCTCGGGGCGGCCCGGCGAGCTGCCGCTCGACGGCGAGGCCGTCCTCTCGATCCGCGCCGGCGTGGTCGCCACCGAGGGGGCGGTGATCACCGCTCCCGGCCAGCGCCTCGTCGCCTCGGGCTCCTACGACCTCGAGACCTCCCGCGGCCGCTACGACTACCGCCTGGAGAGCGCCGACCTGGCGCCGCTCTACCGCGCGCTGCCGTTGTCCTCCGAGACCGGCGCCGAGACGCCCGGAGAGGCGCCGGCGGAGCCCGAGCCGTGGCGGGTGACCGCCGGCTCGGGGAGCGCCGAGGGGGTGCTCTCCCTGTGGCCCGACGGGCTGGAGATGACCGCCGCGCTCGACCTCGAGGGGGTGCGCACCCCCGGCCTCGCCTTCGACGCCGTGACCGGGAGCCTGCGCCTGACCCCGGAGGCGGTGTACGACCTGCAGCTCGAGGCGACCCGGGGGGAGGGCGCGCTGACCGCCGCCGGCACCGTACCGCTCGCCGAGGAAGCCGGCGCGCCGCCGAGCGACCTCGCCCTGGACCTCACACTGGATCTCGCGGCCTGGCCGCTCGCCGAGCTGGCGCCGCTGTTGCCGGCGGGGACGCCCGAGCTGGCCGGCGCGGTCACCGGCCGCATCGAGCTGGGCGGCTCGTTCGAGGTCCCGACCGGCCGCGTCGAGCTGGCCGCCGCACCGTTCGCGGTCGCCGGCGTCGCGATCGAGCGCGCCGAGGCCGCCGGCGGCTTCGGCCCCGAGCGCCTCTGGCTAGACCGCCTGCTCGTCGAGCTGCCGGCCGGGTCGCTGGCCGCCTCGGGCTCGCTCGAGCGGACGAGCGGCGCGATCACCGCCAGCGTCGAGGCGCTCGATCTCGACCTCGGGGCACCGCCGTTCGCCGGGCTCGCGCCCGGCGGGCTCTCCGGCACGGTGTCGCTCGGCGCCGCCGCCACCGGTACGCTCGACCGCCCCGAGGCCCAGCTCACCGTCGCCGGCACCGGCCTCGCCCTCGCCGGCCGCGAGCTGGGCGAGGCGGGCGCCGCCGAGGCCATGCTGCGCTGGAGCGGCGGCCGGCTGACCGCGGAGGGGTCGCTCCTCGGCCTCCTCCGCTTCGAGGGGGGCGGCGAGCTGGAGCTGCCGCGAAACGGCGCCGGCGGCGAGGTCGACCTCGAGCTGGCGGTCGCCGGCGACGACCTCCGGGCGCTCGTCCAGCTCGCCGCCGCAGAGCCGCTGCCCGCGTTCGACGGCTCGTTCCGCGGCACGCTGAGCGTCAAGGGCGACCCCGCGGCGCCCGCCGAGCTGACCGTGGAGCTCCGCCTGCCCGAGGTCGCGATCGCCTTCGAGGGGCTCGAGATCGAGAACCTCGAGCCGGTGGCCGCGACCCTCGCCGGCGGCACGGTGCGCCTCGAGTCGCTCTACCTCGGCCAGCCGGACACCGCGAACGAGCTGTTCGTCGCCGGCACCGCCGACCTCGCGGCGGAAGGCGTGCCGCTCGACCTCGACTTCCAGGGCTCGCTCGACGCCGGTTGGCTCGAGGCGGGGATGCCCGGGAGCGACCTGGCCGGCACCCTCGCCGTCCTCGGCTCGGTGCGCGGGCCGGCCGCCGAGCCGCGGATCGTCGGCCAGGGCGAGGTCGAGGACGGACGCGCGATCCTGCCCGGCTTCCCGCACGCCGTGGAGTCGATCGCCGCCACCGTCTTCTTCGAGCCGGGCGAGGTGATCCTCGACAGCCTGGCGGCGGAGCTGGCGGGGGGCGACGTCCGCGCCCAGGGCCGGATCGCGCTGCCGGCCGGCGACGCCGCGCCGGGGGCCGGGGCCGACTACCGCTTCCAGGCCCGGGCGCGCGGCTTCACCCTGCGCTGGCCGGAGGGGTTCGTGCTCCGCGGCGGCGCCGACCTGTCGCTGGTCTCGGCGGGCGCGGAGCGGCAGATCTCGGGCGTGGTCGAGCTGGACCGCATCTTCTACCTCGAGGACGTCACGGTGAGCCTGACCCGGCTCCTCCAGGACGCGCTCCAGCGCCAGCGCCTGGAGGCCGGCGAGGGGGACAGCGAGCTGGCCTCGACCCAGCTCGCCGTGGCGGTGCGCGGGCCGCTCCGGGTGCGCAACAACATCGCCGACCTCGACGGCCGCGCCGAGCTGGTGATCCGCGGCACGCTCGCCGCGCCGGCGGTGTTCGGCCAGGTGACCATGGAGCCGGGCGGGACGGTGACCTATGCCGACAACGTCTACTCGATCGAGCGCGGGCTCCTGACCTTCTCGAACCCGCTGCGCATCGACCCGGTGATCGACGTCGCGGCGACCACCGAGGTCGACGACTACGACGTCACGCTCCAGCTCTCCGGCACCCTCGACCGGCTCGACGCCAGCTTCAGCTCCGATCCGCCGCTCGCCGACCTCGAGGTGCTCCAGCTCCTCGCCACCGGCACCGCGCCGGGCGCCGACACCGGGCTGTTTCCGACCGGCGGGGAAAACGACCTCCAGAGCGGCGCCGCGGCGCTCCTCTACGGCCAGGCGGCGTCGCTGGTCACCGAGCGGGTCAACACCCTCTTCGGCTTCGACCGCTTCCGGGTCAACCCGGGGATCGGCGGCGCGGTCGGCTTCGCGGTCGGCAAGCGCCTGTCGCGGGACCTCTACATCACGGTGTCGAACGACCCGGTCAACGACCTCGACTACGTGGTCCAGGCGGAGTGGCAGGTCAGCGACCTGGTGACCGTGGTCTTGACCCAGCGCGGCGAGGAGGCGTTCGCGGTCGACCTGCGCTGGGAGAAGCGGTTCTGATGCGACGGGCACCGCTCGCCGTTGCGCTCGGCCTTGCGCTCGCCGCCGGGCTAGCCGCGGCCCCGGCGCTCGCGGCCCAGGAGCCGCCCGCGGCGGCCGCGGCGGCGGCAACGGCGACTGCGGACCCGGTCATCGTCGCGATCGAGATCCGCGGCGACGCGCCGCTGAGCGAACCGGAAGAGGTTCGCTCGCTGATCGCGCTCGAGGTCGGCGCGCCGCTCTCGGCCGCCGCCGTCGAGCGCACGCTGCGCAACCTGCGCGCGAGCGGCGTCGCCGAATCCGCCTCCGTCTACCGCCGGCCGGCGCCCGGCGCGGCGGGGGCGGCGGGCGAGGGGGTGGTGGCGGTGGTGGTGATCGAGGCCGCGATCCTGGTCGAGGAGGTGCGGATCGAAGGCGACACCGGCGCCCTCGTCCGCGCCGACCTCGAGCGCCTGATCCCGCAGCGCGCCGGCACGCCGCTGGTCTCCGACCAGGTGGTGCGCGGCGTCTTCCGGCTCCAGGACGAGCTGGCCGACGCCGGCTACTTCGAGCGCTCGGTGCGCACGGTGCCGCGGATCGACGAGGCGAGCCGCCGGGCGGTGGTCGTGTACCAGGTCGAGGCCGGGCCGCGCGCCACCGTCGCGCGGGTCGAGTTCGAGGGCGACCTCGGGCCGTTCGCGCGCGAGCAGCTCCTCGAGCCGCTGCGCTTGAAGCCGGGCGAGCCGTTCCGCCGCCGCGCCTCGGTCGGCGACGCCGGGCGGCTGCGCCGCTGGCTGGTCACCGAGCACGGCCACCGCGCCGCCGAGGTCGACGAGCCGAAGGTCGAGGTCGACCGCGAGACCGACACGGTGGCGCTCACCTTCCCGGTCGAGGTCGGGCCGCGGATCGAGGTGGTGATCGAGGGCGCCGACCGCGAGAAGCTCGAGAAGGAGGGGCTCCTGCCGTTCCTCGGTTCGGAGGGCTTCGACGAGGCGCTGCTGCTCCAGGCGATCGGCGGGATCGAGGCCTGGTATCAGCGCCGCGGCCACTGGGAGGTCGAGGCGACGACGCGCGAGGAGACCGCGGGCGGGGTCAAGACCGTCACCCTGACCGTCGTGCCGGGGCCGATCTACGCGCTCCGCGAGCTGCGCTTCGAGGGCAACCGCGAGGTCGACTCCGGCACCCTGCGCGACCTGGTGGTGACCGGCGGCCGGAGCCTCCTCGGGGCGGGGCGGCTGGTCGACTCGGCGCTCGAGGACGACCTCGACAACGTCCGCTCCTACTACCGGTTGAACGGCTGGGCCGGCGCCGAGGTCGGCCCGGCGGTGATCGAGAGAGTCGCCCCGGAGGGGCGCCAGGCAAGGCCGGCCCCGGCCGGCGCGGCGGCCGGCGAGCTGACCGTCGTGGTGCCGATCGTCGAGGGTCCGCGGCAGCGGGTGGCCGCGCTCCGCTTCGAGGGGGTCGCCGCCTTCGAGCCGGGCGAGGCGGCCGGCCTCGTGCCGCTCTCGGAGGGGGGGCCGTTCCATCCGCTGCTCCTCGATCAGAGCGTCGAATCGCTGCGCGTCGCCTACCAGCGCCGCGGCTACGGCTCGGTCCAGGTCTCGGCGCGGCGGAGCGTCGTGCCGCCGGCCGCTTCGCCCGAAGCGGCGGCGCGGGAGGGCGCCGCCGCCGAGCCGCCGGCCGAGCCGCCGGTCGAAATCCTGGTCGAGGTCACGATCGAGGTCCTCGAGGGACCGCAGACGGTGCTCGACCGGGTGATCGTGCGCGGCAACCAGCGCACCGACGAGGCGGTGATCCGCCGCGCCGTCGGGGTCGACCCCGGCGAGCCGGTGTCGGGCGCCCTGCTGCTCGAGATCGAGCGCCGGCTCTACCGGCTCGGCATCTTCACCACCGCCGAGGCCGAGCTGACCCCGGCGCCGCTCGGCGCCACCAGCCGCGACCTCCTGGTCCGCGTCGAGGAGGGCCAGACCCGCCGCCTCACCTACGGCTTCGGCTACGACACCGAGGACGGCTTCGGCGGCATCGTCGGCTACACCCACGGCAACCTCTTCGGCACCGGGATGCGGCTCTCCGGCGACGCCCAGGTGCGCGAGGAGAACCAGCGCTTTCGCCTCTTCGTCGACCACCCCTACTTCCCGGTCCTCGAGGTGCCGGTGACCACCTCCGTGTACCGCACCGAGCAGACCCGCGAGTCGATCGCGGTGACCCAGATCGGCACCCGGGTCGAGGCGGCGTGGGCGAGCGGGCACACCCGCAGGGCGCTCGCCTACACCTACCAGAACGTCAGCAACGAGGTGATCGCCGAGACCGTCGCGCCCGAGCCCGGCGACCTCCCCGACCCCTCGGACCGGGACGAGCAGGAGCAGCGGGTGTCGAGCCTGACGCCGAGCCTCCTGATCGACCGCCGCAACGACCCGATCGAGCCCTCCCGCGGCTGGAGCGCCGGCGCCGAGCTGGAGTGGGCGTTCCCGTTCCCGTTCGCCGCCGAGGCGGAGTTCCTGAAGCTCCAGCTCCAGGGGACGCACCTCTTCGACACCGGGATCGACCTCGGCACCGGCCGCTGGGTGCTCGCCGCCAGCGTCCGCGCCGGCGCCATCGAGCCGCTCGCCGACCTCGACTTCGAGGACCCGTTCATCCCCGACGATGCCGGCTTCCCGAGCTCCGAGGTGTTCGTCGCCGAGCGCTTCTTCGCCGGCGGCCGCAACAGCCACCGCGGCTTCGACCGCGACCGGCTGGGCATCCCGGGCGAGACCCTGATCGCCGACGTCGACGGCGACCTGGTGCCGGCAGGCGGCACCGGCCTCTTGCTGGTCAACGTCGACCTGCGCATCCCGCTCTTCGGCGCCCTCGGCGGCACCCTGTTCTGGGACACCGGCAACGTCTGGGCCGACTGGCGCGCGATGGATCCCTCCGAGATGCGCCAGGGCGCCGGCGCCGGCCTGCGCTACCTGTCACCGATCGGCCCGGTGCGGCTCGAGCTCGGCTGGCCGCTCGACCGGCTCCCGGGGGACGACTCGCCGGTCTTCCATTTCAGCCTCGGATACGGCTTCTAGGAAATCCGGCCGCCGCCGCTCTGTTACAGTCCGTGGCGCCGCGCACCGCGGCGCCGATCCCACGAGAACCCAGATGTCCGACCAGAGCCCCTTCACCTCGATCGAAGAGGCGGCGGAGCAGTACCGGCGCGGCCGCTTCGTGATCATCGTCGACGACGAGGATCGCGAGAACGAGGGGGACCTGGCGATCGCCGCCGAGCAGGTGACGCCGGAGGCGATCAACTTCATGGCCCGCGAGGGGCGCGGGCTGATCTGCCTGGCGATGACCGAGGAGCGCTGCGACGAGCTGGAGCTGCCGCTGATGGTCGAGGACAACTCGACCCCGTTCGGCACCGCGTTCACGGTCTCGATCGAGGCGCGCGGCAAGGTCACGACCGGCATCTCGGCCGCCGACCGCGCGGCGACCGTCCAGACCGCGATCCATCCGTCGACGAAACCCGCCGACCTCTTGCGCCCGGGGCACGTCTTCCCGCTCCGCGCCCGCCGCGGCGGCGTGCTCAAGCGCGCCGGCCAGACCGAGGCATCGGTCGACCTCGCGCGGCTCGCCGGCCTGACCCCGGCCGGGGTGATCTGCGAGATCATGAACGACGACGGCACCATGGCCCGGGTGCCCGACCTCGCCCTCTTCGCCGCGCGCCACGGCCTGGCGATGATCACCGTCGCCGACCTGATCCGCCACCGGCTGCGCCACGAGTCGCTGGTCGAGCGCGTCGCCTCGCCGCGGCTGCCCACCGCCTACGGCGAGTTCCAGCTCTACGCCTACCGGAGCGAGGCGACCGGCGAGGAGCACATCGCGCTGGTCAAGGGCGAGCCGATCGACCCCGAAGAGCCGGTCCTGGTGCGCGTCCACAGCCAGTGCCTGACCGGCGACGTCTTCGGCTCCGAGCGCTGCGACTGCGGCACCCAGCTCCACCGCGCGCTCGAGCGGATCGAGGCCGAGGGGCGCGGCGTCCTCCTCTACCTGCTCCAGGAGGGGCGCGGCATCGGCCTCTTCAACAAGCTCCGCGCCTACGAGCTCCAGGAGGCCGGCCACGACACCGTCGAGGCCAACGAGAAGCTCGGCTTCCGCCCCGACCTCCGGAGCTACGGCATCGGCGCCCAGATCCTGCGCGACCTCGGCGTCCGCCGGATGCGGCTGATGACCAACAACCCCAGCAAATACGTCGGCCTCGACGGCTACGGCCTCGAGATCGTCGAGCGCGTCCCGCTCGAGGTGGCGCCGACGGCGGAGAGCCGGGACTACCTGCGGGCGAAGCGGGAGAAGCTCGGGCATCTGCTTCAGCTCGTTTGACGAGCTGAAGCAGATGCGTTTTGTTTGGGGGCGGCGGCCGGTGCCGCCGGTCGCCCTTCGGGCTCCGTCCGCTGCACCCCATGGCTCCGCCGCCGGTGGCTTCGGCTGTCTCCGATCGGGCCGGGCGCGGTAGATTGCGATTCCCGTGAAGGTCCTGATCGTCGCGCCCCGCTACCCGTGGCCGCCGCGCCGCGGGGATCAGCTCCGTGCCGTCCAGGCGCTCGAGGCGCTGGCCGGGGAGCACGAGGTGACGCTGCTCGCGCCCGAGCCGCCGGCGGGCGCGCCGCCGCCGCCCCGCGCGACGGCGGGGGGCGAGCCGTTCGCGGTCGATCTCTATCCGGCGCCGCGGCGGTCGGCGGTGCCGGGCTTCGGGCGGGTGGTGGCGGACGGCTGGCCGCTGTCGAGCCTCCTGTTCTGGCAGCCGGAGCTGGCGCGGCGGCTGGCGCGGTGGGCGCCCGCGGCCGATCTGGTGCTGCTCCAGCTCGTGCGCCTGGCGCCGCATCTCGGCGACCTCGGGGGGGCGCCGGTGCTCTGCGACCTGATCGACAGCCTGGCGGAGAACGCCGAGCAGCGGGCGCTCCGCGAGCGGCCGTGGCTGGCGCCGTTGATCACCCGCGAGGCGGTGCGGCTGGCGCGCGCCGAGGCGCGGGTGGTCGAGCGCTCGGGCCGCGCGCTCCTGGTCTGCGAGCGCGACCGCGCGGCGCTGGCCGGCCGGCTGGCGCCGGAGCTGGCGGCGCGCCTGGCGGTGCAGCCGGTTGCGGTGGCGCCGCGGCGGGCGGCGGCCGGCTCGGACGCTATGGCCGCCGCGGCCGCCGCGGGCGAGCCGGCGATCGTCTTCACCGGCAACCTCGGCTACTTCGTCAACGAGGACGCGCTCCGCTGGTTCGCGGCGGAGGTCTGGCCGCGGCTCGCCGTCCGGCGCCCGGGGCTGCGGCTGGTGGTCGCCGGCGACCGGCCGACGCGCCGGGTGCGGCGGGCGGTCGCGCGCGCCGGCGGGAGCCTCCTCGCCTCGCCCGCCGACCTCGGCTCGGTGCTCGCCGCCGCCACGGTGGCGGTGGCGCCTCTGCGCTGCGGCTCGGGCGTACCGCTCAAGGTGCTCGAGGCCTGGGCCGCCGGGGTCCCGGTGGTGGCGTCGCCGCACGCCGCGGCGGGCACCACGGCGACTCCCGGGCGCGACCTGTGGGTGGCCGGCGGCGCCGGCGAGTGGGTGGCCGCGATCGAGGCGCTGCTCGACGACCCCGCCGAGCGCCTCCGCCTGGCCGCCGCCGGGCGCGAGCGCCTGGAGGCCGACTACGCTCCGGCGGCGGTCGCCGCGGACTGGCGCCGCCACGCCGCGGAGGCGGCGCGAGGCGGCTGAGAGGAGCGCTACGGCGAGTGGGCCGTCCAGGCCCCGAGGCCGCCGCTCTCGAAGCCGTCCTCGAACAGCGGCTCGCCGAGCCGCGGCCAGGAGCCGAACGGGGTGAGGGTCGGGCCGACCATCCGGCAGCCGGTGCCGGTGCCCGCGGCGGCGGCGTGGTACCAGAGCACGAGGTCGGCGGCCTGGCCGCGGGCCTCGGGATCGAACCGCGGCAACGCGGCGGGGTCGAAGGCGCAGTCGCCGGCGAGGCCGGCGAGCTTCTCGGGCTCGCTGGCGCTCGGGTGGAGCGCCGGCTCGAGGTCGCCGGCGCCGGGGACGATCCGGAAGCCGCGGCCGGCGGCGGCGGCGACCCGCCAGCCGGTCCCGTCCTCGGCCGGGAGCAGCCGGTCCGCGGCGCCGAGGTCGAAGTCGAGCCGCCAGACGGCGTGCTCGCGCACCGGCGTCGCGGCGCAGGCGGCGCTGCCGCGGGCGAAGCCGAAGCGCGGCTCGAACGTGCCGTCGAGGTGGAAGGTCCAGCTCATCACGTAGTGGAAGCGCCCGTCGGCGACCTGGGTGGTCAGGGTCAGCCGCTCCTCGCCGCGCTCGATCGCGACCCCGGCGGCACAGGCCAGCGCCTCCCCCCACGGGCAGTCGCCAGGAGCGGCCCCGGCCGGGCGGTCGCAGGCCGTGCGCAGCGGCCAGAGCCGCGCCGCGGGCGCCGCCACTCCCGCCGGAGGTGCCGGATCGGGTTCGTGCCAGCCCGGCACGACCTCGGCGCCGGCGGCGAACGGGCTCTCCTCGGACATCCGGGCGCGGACGCAGCGGCCGGCGCACTCGGGGTCGCCCGCGGCGGCGTGCTCGACCCAAACGGCCGGCGCGTGCGCCCGTTCGAGCACCGGCCGCCCGCGGTAGCGGACGCCGGAGATCTCGAGCCCCGAGCCCGCCGGGCCGGAGGAGTCGCGCGCCCGCCGCCAGCACAGCTCCCAGACCGGCCGCTCCTCGGGCCAGCGGACGAAGAGCGCCGGCGCCTCGCAGCGGGTCGTCGCGCCGGCGGCCGGGGCGAGGAGGGAAGCGAGGGCGGCGAGGACGGTCGCGAGAACCGCGAGCCGTGGAGTCGCGGCCGGCGCGGTGGCTTCGAGCTGGATCATGGGCGGCGTGCGATGATACCGGACCTGCCGCGCCCCGACCCCGGCACGGATCTCAGTCTCCGCCGCTCAAGGTCCCCTTGACAGGTCCTCAAGCTCTGCCTACACTGTTAGCAGTCACCGCCGCCGAGTGCCAGACACCTCGCGGCGGTGCACCTTCAAGGCCTTCACATGGAAGGCTTTACCCGCACGAATTAGGGATCGAAGAAGGAGGATCGAGCTGTGAAGATGCGTCCGCTCCACGATCGAGTCGTGGTCAAGCGCTTGGAGCAGGAGGAGCAGGTCCGGGGTGGCATCATCATCCCGGACACCGCCAAGGAGAAGCCCCAGGAGGCCGAGGTGATCGCCGTCGGCCCCGGCAAGCTCAACGACAACGGCGAGCGTTCGCCGATGGACGTCAAGAAGGGCGACCGGATCCTGATGGGCAAGTACTCGGGCAGCGAGATCAAGCTCGACGACGAGGACTACGTGATCCTGCGCGAGGACGAGATCCTCGCCGTGATCGAGCGCTGAGCGCCCCCTCGCCGTCTCCACGAACCGTACTCGAACGCTGCACCGAATCCCACGAAGCCTGGAGGATAGAGAACCAATGGCCAAGATGATCCACTACTCCGAGGAAGCGCGCGGCGCGATCCTGCGGGGTGTCAACAAGCTCGCTGACGCGGTCAAGGTGACCCTCGGTCCCAAGGGCCGCAACGTCGTCATCGAGAAGAAGTTCGGCTCGCCGACGATCACCAAGGACGGGGTCACGGTCGCCAAGGAGATCGAGCTCAGGGACCCGCTCGAGAACATGGGCGCCCAGATGGTCCGCGAGGTGGCGTCGAAGACCTCGGACATCGCCGGCGACGGCACCACCACCGCCACCCTGCTCGCCCAGGCGATCTACCGCGAGGGCGCCAAGAACGTCACCGCCGGCGCCAACCCGATGGAGCTCAAGCGCGGCATCGAGGCCGCGGTGCGCGCCGCGGTCGAGGAGATCGACCGCCTGGCCCGCCCGGTCGAGGGCAAGGACATCGCCCACGTCGGCACCATCTCCGCCAACAACGACTCCGAGATCGGCAAGATCATCGCCGAGGCGATGGGGAAGGTCGGCAAGGACGGCGTGATCACGGTCGAGGAGGCGCGCGGCCTCGAGACCACCCTCGAGGTGGTCGAGGGCATGCAGTTCGACCGCGGCTACCTCTCGCCCTACTTCGTCACCGACGCCGAGCGGATGGAGGCGGTCCTCGAGAACGTCAAGATCCTGCTCCACGAGAAGAAGATCAGCTCGATGAAGGACCTCTTGCCGGTGCTCGAGATGACCGCCAAGCAGGGCCGTCCGCTCCTGATCATCGCCGAGGACATCGAGGGCGAGGCGCTGGCCACCCTGGTGGTCAACAAGCTGCGCGGCACCCTCCACGTCGCCGCGGTCAAGGCGCCGGGCTTCGGCGACCGCCGGAAGGCGATGCTCGAGGACATCGCCACCCTGACCGGCGGCAAGGTGATCACCGAGGACCTCGGGATCAAGCTCGAGAACGTCCAGTGGAGCGACCTCGGCGAGGCCAAGAAGGTGGTGGTCAACAAGGACGACACCACCATCGTCACCGACTCCGACGACTCCAAGCGGCGCGAGGTGATCGCCGGCCGGGTCAAGCAGATCCGCACCCAGATCGAGGACACCACCTCCGACTATGACCGCGAGAAGCTCCAGGAGCGGCTCGCCAAGCTGGTCGGCGGCGTGGCGGTGATCAAGGTCGGCGCGGCCACCGAGACCGAGATGAAGGAGAAGAAGGCCCGCGTCGAGGACGCCATGCACGCGACCAAGGCGGCGGTCGAGGAGGGCATCGTGCCGGGCGGCGGCGTGGCTCTCCTGCGCGCCATCCCGGCGATCGACAAGGTCAAGGGCAGGGGCGACTTCAAGGTCGGCATCGCCATCGTGCGCCGGGCGCTCGAGGAGCCCGCGCGGCAGATCGCGAACAACGCCGGAGCCGAGGGCTCGGTGATCGTCCGCGAGCTGTTCGAGAAGGAAGGCAACGTCGGCTACAACGCCGCCACCGGCGAGTTCGAGGACCTGGTCAAGGCCGGCGTCATCGATCCCGCCAAGGTGACCAAGACCGCGCTGATCAACGCCGCGTCGATCGCCGGGCTGATGCTCACCACCGAGGCGATCGTGGCCGAGATCAAGGAGGAGAAGGAGAGCGGCGGCGGCGGCGGCGCCCCCGGCATGGGCGGCATGGGCGGGATGTACTAGTTCCGACTCCGCTGCCACCCTTCGCATTCGACGGCCGGTCCGCTTCAGCGGGCCGGCCGTTCTGTTTTCTCCAGGCGCGCCTCGGCCTCGCGGGTGTAGGGCGAGGCCGGTCCGCGGGTCTCTCGGAGGCGATCGAGGCCGGCGGTGAGGAGCGGCTCGGCCTCGGAGGCCCGGCCGAGCGCGGCGAGCACGCCGCCGAGGACGCTCCGGGCGTCGGCGGTCCGCCAGTGGTCCGGCGCCTGGGTGCGCTCGAAGATCGCCACCGCCTCGCGCGCCGGCGCCTCCGCGGCGGCGGGTTCGCCGTGGGCCGCGAGCGTCTCCGCGAGGTTGCGCAGCACGGTGGCGCGCTCGGGATGTCCCGGGTCGAGCAGCCGGTCCTGGATCGCCAGCGCCTCGCGCAGCAGCGGCTCGGCCGCCGCCGGGTCGCCGGCGCGGAGGTGCAGCGCGCCGAGGTTGTTGAGGGTGACCGCGAGCGAGCGGTGGCCGCCGGCGCCGTAGAGGCGGCGCTGGACCGCCTCGGCTTCCCGGTAGTGGCGCTCGGCTGTGGCGGCGTCGCCGGCCGCCTCGAGCGCCGCGGCGAGGCCGTTGAGCGACGAGGCGACCTGGCGGTCGGGGCCGCCGGCGTTCCGGCGCCGGATCTCGAGCGCCTGGCCGTACAGCTCGGCCGCGGCGCCGGCCTCGCCCCGGGCGAGCTGCACCCCGGCCAGGTTGTGGAGCGTCGTCGCGACGTCGGGGTGAAGGTCGCCGAGCAGGCGCCGCTTGAGCGCCAGGACCTCCAGATGCAGCCGCTCGGCCTCGGCGAGGTCGCCGCGGCGCTCGAGGATCTGCGCCAGCCCGTTGAGCCCCTTGGCGTAGTTCGCGTGCTCGACCTCGCCGCGCCGGCGGCGGATCGCGAGCATCTCGCGCAGGTGCGCCTCGGCGGCGCGGGTGTCGCCGCGCTCGTGGTGGAGCTGGAAGAGCCGGTAGTGGCTCTCGGCGACCTGGAGGTGGTCGCCGCCCAGCTCGCGGCGGCGGAGGTCCAGCGCCTCCTCGAGCAGCGGCTCGGCGCCGTCGTAGAGGCCGAGACCGAGGTGGGCGCGGCCCATGGTGTCGAGCAGTTCGGCCCGGGTCGGGGGCGCCAGCTCGTCGTCGGAGCGGATCCGCGCGACTGCACTGGCGAGCATCTGGCGCACCGTCACCTCGCGGCCGGCGGAGCGAGTCGGGTCGGCCTGCTCGAGGGATTCGACCAGGAAGTCGACCGTGGCCTGCGCCTGCGCCCGGGCCGCCTCGGCACGGCGCTTGAGCGCGGCCTCGCGGACCGCGAAGCCGGCGAGGAGGACGACCAGGAGCGCCGCGCCGGCCGCCGCCCAGCGGTGGCGGCGCAGCAAGCGCCCGGCGCGGTAGGCGAAGGAGTTGCCGCGGGCGCGCACCGGCAGCCCCTCGAGGTGGCGCCGGAGGTCCTCGGAGAGCTGTTCGGCGGAGGCGTATCGCCGCCGCGGGTCGGCCGCGAGCGCCTTGAGCGCGATCCGGTCGAGATCGCCCCGGAGCTCCCGCCGCGGCCGCCCGGCGTCGCCGCGCTCGGCCCGCGCGCCGGCCCCCACCGTGCTCGGGCGCTCGATCTCCTGGCGCGCGGCCCGCTCGGCGTCAGCGCGGGTAGCGGCGCCGACGACCCTGGGCGGCCGCCCGGTGAGCAGCTCGTAGAGCAGCGCGCCGAGGCCGTAGACGTCGGTCGCGGTGGTGATCGGTCCGCCGAGCACCTGCTCGGGGGCCGCGTACTCGGGGGTGAAGCGCTCGAAGCCGAGGCGGGTCTCGGCGGCGCTCGCCGCGCCGTCGCCGTCCCCGGCGGCGCCGTCCGCGGCCAGGAGCTTGGCGATCCCGAAGTCGAGGAGCTTGGGCACCCCGCCGGCGGTCACCAGCACGTTGCCCGGCTTCAGATCGCGGTGGACGACCAGGTTCTGGTGCGCGAACTGGACCGCGGCGGCGACCGTGCGCATCAGCTCGACGCGGGCGCGGACCGGCAGCCGGCGCTCGTCGCACCAGTCGTCGATCGGCGTCCCCTCGACGTGCTCCATCACCAGGTAGGGGAGGCCGTCCTCGGTCGAGCCGCCGTCGATCAGGCGCGAGATGTTGGGATGGTCGAGATGGGCGAGGATCTGGCGCTCGGCGCGGAAGCGCGCGACCACCTCGTCGGTGTCGACGCCGCGCTTCAGCACCTTGATCGCGACCCGCTGCTCGAACGCCTGGTCCGCGCGCGCCGCCAGGTACACTGCGCCCATGCCGCCGCGGCCGATCTCGGCCACCACGCGGTAGCGCCCGATGCGGGTGCCCGGCGCCGGCCCGCCGCGCCCGCCGGCGCGCTCGCCGCCCGGGAGGTTGCCGTGGAGGTCGAAGACCGGCGTCTCGATGAAGTCGGCGGCGGCAGCCTCGACCGCCAGGAGCGAGCTGACCTCGCGGCGCAGCTCGGGGTCGGGACAGGCGGCGTCGAGGAACGCCCGCCGTTCCTCCTCGCGGCGCTCGAGGGCGGCCTCGAGAAGGCTCCGCACCTCGCGCCACTGCTCCGGGGACATCGGTGACACGCCGCCCTCCGGGTCGTTCCGCCAGGCGCCGTCGGCACCCGGCCTGACCCTCGACGCGACGGGGAGGCCCCGAAGGGTCCGTCAGTCGTCCGACTTGAGGCGGCGGTAGAGCCAGAGCTTGGCGGCGCGCCAGCCGCGCTTGACCGTGGTGCGGGAGATGTCGAGGGCGTCGGCGATCTCCTCGTTGTCGAGGCCGCCGAAGAAGCGCATCTCGACGATGCGGGCGAGCCGGGGGTCCATCCGCTCCAGCTCCTCGAGCGCGCCGTCGAGGGCCAGCAGGTCGACGTCGACCGCCGGCGGGGTCTCGAGGTCGAAGCCGAGCGTGACCTTCTTGGCGCCGGCGCCGCGCTTGGCGGCGAGGTGCGCCTTGGCGTGGTCGACCAGGATCCGGCGCATCAGCGTCGAGGCGAAGCCGAAGAACTGCGCCCGGCTCTGCCAGTCGACCTTGCGCTGCTCGACCAGGCGCATGAAGACCTCGTTGACCAGCGCCGTCGGCTGCAGCGTGTGGTCCTGCCGCTCGCGCCGCAGGTGCGACTGCGCGAGCCGCCGCAGCTCGTCGAAGACGAGCGGCATCAACCGCTCGAGCGCCTCGACGTCGCCGCGGCTCCAATCGACCAGGAGGGCGGTGACTTCGCCCTGACGTACCGGCATCGGTGGGCAGAGTCTACCGGCAAATGCGAGCGAGCGGAACTCGGCGAAAGCCGGAAGCGGGGTCGGCGGGCGGTCCCGCGGGCGGGGATCGGTCGCGGACGGGTATCTGCACCGCGGGGATGGTCCCGCCCCGCCCCGAAGCTCGCGTATCGAGATAGAAGGCCCCCGAGGCGGTCCGCTGATCACGTGGCGTCCTCCGAATCCGCGCAGCGAACCGTCCCGGCGGTCCTTCGGCATCGGAACGCCGAACCTATCTCCGCGCCGGGTGCGCGAGCGAAGCAGCTCGCGGCCCGGCGCCTTTTTCTGCGTCACCGTCCGGGCCGTCCGGGCCGAGGCGATCCGATGTCCGGCGGCCCGTTCGTGCGGCGGTTGTCGCGACTTGCAACCGGGGACCTGGAGTCGCATGACGTTGTTCCGCCGCACGAGGACGATCGATCCCGAGCCGGAGCCGGCCGCCGACCCGACCCGGCGGTGGGAGCGCCGCTACTGCCGGGCGTGCGAGGCGACGACGCGCCACGAGCTGGTGCGGGGCGCCGCCGGCGTCGAGCGGGCGCTGGTCACCTGTACGGCCTGCGGGCACCGCCAGGACGGGTACTGGTAAGGCCGAGGCCAGGGACGACGAAATGGGGCCGGGGGAGGAGATCGGTTATGCTGATCTTGACCGATCGTTTGACTTCTTGTTGTCAAGATCTTCGGGACTCCTTCCCCGGCCCCGCTCGCCGGGGCCGAGGCGGTCCCCGTTATGGAGGGAGATGCGCTTGCCTCGCCTGAGAGGCCTGGTTCTGCTCGTCCCGCTCCTCGGCGCCGTCCCGCTCGCCGCCGTGGCCGCGGGTGCCGAGGGCGCCGAGCCGGGCTGCAACGCGATCGAGCTGACCAACGAGAAGCCGGTTGCGATCGCCGGCGGTGAGCGGCACTGCGCCAGCGTGAGCCTCGCGGCGGGCGATTTCATCCTGCTCGAGGTCGAGCAGCTCGGCGCCGACGTCGCGCTGCGGCTCTACGACCCGGCCGGCGGGGAGACGGCGCGGGCCGACAGCCCCAACGACGCGACCGGCCGCGAGGAGCTGGCGGCGATCGCCGAGACTGCCGGAGAGCACCGCATCGAGATCGCGGCCGGGACCGCGGGCGCCTACCGCTCGCGGCTGACGACGTGGCCGGCGACCGCCGCCGACCGGGCACGGGTCGAGGCGGACCGGCGGTGGCGGGCGGCGCGGGAGCGGCTCGCCGCGGGGGCGGCGGCCGAGGCGGCCGCGGGCTTCCGCGAGGCGGCGGCGGCATTCCGGGAGCTGGGCCTGGGGCGGCGCGAGGCGGACGCGCTGACCGGCCTCTACCGGGCCCACGCCGGTCTCGGCGAGCGCGAGCTGGAGGCGCTCTTCTCCGAGCGCGCCGGCGATCTCTACGCCGGCGACGGCGAGCCGCTCCAGGCCGCGGCAGCGCTCCTCCACGCCGGGCGGCTGCACCTCGACCTCGGCGATCCCGGTCGGGCGGTGCCGCCGCTCGAGCGGGCGATCCCGCTCTACGAGGAGGCCGGGTGGCCGCGGGGCGTCGCGCTCGCCCTTGGCAGCCTCGGCGTCGCCGACCTCGAAGGCGGCCGCCTGCAGCCGGCGCTGGAGCGAGTGCAGCGGGGGTTGGAGCTGGCGCGGGAGATCGGCGACGGCAACGTCGAGGCGCAGCTCCTGTGCGAGCTGGCCGGCGTCCTGCTGGCGCTGCACCGCCCGGCCGAGGCGCTCGCCGCCGCCGAGCGCGCCCGCGAGCTGTTTCTCCCGGACGATCCGCCCGGCGGACCCGCGACGGCGCTCCAGAGGAGCGCCCAGGCCGCCCTCCAACTCGGCAACCCCGAGCGCGCCGAGTCGTCGATGCGGTCGGCTCTGGTGCTCCTGGCCGCCCCCGAGGATCGCGCGGTCGCCCTGCTCACGCTCGGCGACGCCCGGCGCCGCCGCGCGGACTTCGAGGGCGCCCGGGCGGCGCTCACCGAGGGGCTCGAGCTGGCGCGAAAGGCCCGCGACCGGCGGACCGAGGGCTATCTCCTGTTCGAGATGGGCTACCTCTCGACGCTCGCCGGCAAACCCGCGGCCGGGCTCGCGCTCCACGACCGGGCCGCCGCGCTCCTCACCGAAGCCGGAGACCGGCGGGGCCGTGCCGCCGCCGAGGCCCGCGGCGCCCAGGCGCTCGCCGCCCTCGGCCGGACGGAAGAGGCGTGGCGGCGGTTGTCGGCGGCGCTCGAGACCGTCGAGGGACTGCGCGCGGAGACCGAGCGCGGCGACTTCCGCGCCTCCTACTTCGCGTTCCGCCAGGACTACTACGAGATCGGCCTCGACCTCCTGGCGGCGCTCCACGCCCGGGAGCCCGACGCCGGCCACGACCGCGCCGCGTTCCACCTCAACGAGCGGCGGCTGGCGCGCGAGCTGGTCGACGACCTCGCCGTCGAACCGGCGCCCGTGACGGCGCCCCCGGAGCTTCTCGCCGAGGAGCGTCGGCTCGAGGGCGAGCTGGCGGCGCTCGCCTCGCGGCCCGCCGGCGGCGCGACGGGCGGCGCCCCCGGCGGCGAGATCGACGACCTCCTCGCCCGCCTCCACACCGCCCGCGGCCGCCTGCGCGAGGCTCGGCTCGAGGGCGGCCGCCCTCCGGCCCCCGGCGCCGTGACCGCGGCCGAAGTGCAGGCGGAGCTGCTCGACCCGGAGACCGTGCTCCTGGTCTTCGCCCTGGGCGAGGAGCGGAGCCGCCTCTGGTGCCTGACGGCCGGCAGCTTCGAGAGCTTCCCCCTGCCGGGCCGGGACGAGATCGAGCGGCGGGCGGGCGATTTCGCCGAGCTGGCGGCGCGGCGCAGCCCGCTGGCCGAGAGTAGCCGGCACCAGCACGGCCTGCGCCTGACCGAGCTGCTGCTGGCGCCGGCGACCGGACGGCTCGCCGGCCGCCGCCTGGCGATCGTGGCCGACGGCGGCCTCCAGCGCCTCCCCTTCGCCGCGCTGCCGGCGCCCGGCGAGCCCGCCCGCTTCCTGATCGAGAAGCACGAGCTGGTCCTGCTCCCCTCGGCCACCGCCCTCGCGGCCCTGCGCCGCGCGCCCGCGCCACCGCCCGCCGCGCGCGGCCGGATCGCTGCCTTCGCCGACCCGGTCTACAACGCGGCGGACCCGCGGGTCGGCGCCGCGGCGCAGGCGGCGGCTCCTGGCGCGGTGAGCGGAGTCGCGGCGCTCGGCCCGGCCCGCGGCGCCGGCGAGCCCGCCGCCGAGGTCCTCCGAGGACCCGCGCTCGCGGCCCCGGGCACGGACGACCTCACCCGCTCCGCGCGCGACCTCGGCGCCGACCCGTTCGAGCGCCTGCCCCACTCGCTCGCCGAGGCACAGCGCATCCTCGCGCTGGCGCCGGCCCCGGGGAACGTCCTCGCCGCCGGCTTCGAGGCCGACCGCGACACGCTGATCGAGTTCTTCGCCGGAGACCGCGGCGACGCCGCGGAGTACGCCGTGCTCCACTTCGCCACCCACGCGTTGGTCCACCCCGACCACCCGGAGCTCTCGGGCCTGGTGCTGTCGCTGGTCGACCGCGAAGGCCGGCCGCAGAACGGCTTCCTGCGCGCCTTCGAGATCTCCCGCCTCCGCCTTGCCGCCGACCTGGTGGTGCTCTCGGCCTGCGAGAGCGGCATCGGCACCGACCTCCGCGGCGAGGGGATGGCGAGCCTGGCCCGGAGCTTCTTCCACGCCGGCGCCCGCCGCGTGATCGCCACCCTCTGGCGGGTCAGCGACGAGAAGACCGCGACCCTCATGGAGCGCTTCTACCGCGTCTACCTCGCCGAGGGCCGTCCCCCGGCCGCAGCCCTCCGCGCGGCGCAGCTCGCGGCGATGGGGGAGCGGGCGACGCGGGAGCCCTACTACTGGGCGGGGTTCGTGTTGCAGGGGGACTGGAGGAAGGAGGGTTCGTGACGTTGCCTGGCGCTCCGCCCGAACCGGACGGCGTCGAACGGATCGGGTCCCTTCCGATCGGGTACGGTCCGGAGGTCCGCGGTGCGGAGGGAGTGCCGCGCGCGCTCGATCTCTTCGACCGGGCGCTGGCCGCCGGCGATCCCCTCGGCGCCTGGCGGCTGTTCCGGCGGGAGATCCGCGAGCCCCTCTTCCTGGAGCGGCGCGATGCCGGGCGGTGCGTCGCCCTGCTCGAGCGCCTTCTGCCCGGCGGCCTCGACCTCCGGCTGCTGTGCGCGGCGCCGCAGGAGCACGGCTCCGCCCTCAACGCGCTCGGCCTCGCCTACCAGGCCGCCGGCCGCCCCGGGCTCTCGCTTGAGCCCCTCGCGCGTGCGCTCACGATCGACGACGGCGTCGGCACGGCCAGCAACCGCGTCATCACCCGTCGCAACCTGGCCCGGGGGCTCCTCGACTGCGGCCGGCTGCGCGAGGCCGAGGGGGCGCTCGATGCGGCCTCCGCTCTCGCGGCGAGCGCGGGTCTCGAGGACCAGAAGCGGTTCCTCCTGGTCGAGAGCTGGGGAGCGCGGGCGCTCCGCGGCCTGCTCGGCCCGGCACCGCTCCAGGAGGCATCCGCCCTCTGTGCAGCGGCGGGCGATCGCCGGGTCGGAAGCGTCGTACGGACGGCCCACGCTCAGCGGCGTCTGTGGATCGCCCGGGCCGTTTTCGACGAGGTGAACGGGATGCCGCCGTCCGACTGGAACCGCGCGCAGCGGTTGCAGGACGCCCTCGACCTGGCGCGCTCGGCGGGCGAGGACGTGGAGGCGGCCCTGAAGGAGACGCCCGAGAACGCCGTGGACGACCTCCTTCGCGCGCGCCGGCTGCGCGGAGTCGCGGGGCTCCTGCGCGGTGGGTCGGGCGACCTCGGGGCGGTGGCCGTCGACCTCGGCCAGGTCGCGGACCAGGCGGCCCGGAGCGCGAATCTCGTCGAAGAGATCCCCGCGCTCCTGACGCTGGCGGAGCTCGGCTTGCAGGCCGGTCGGAGCGAGGATGCGAGGAAACGCCTGGAGGCGGCGCGAGCCCGGCTGGCGGGTTCGGACTACCGTCTGTTCGAAGCCGACTTCCAGGTCCTGTCGTCCCGCTTCGAGCAGGCCGTCGGCCGGCTCCCCGAATCCGTGGCGGCGGCTGCCAGGGCTTATCAACTGTCCTGGTGCGACGGTCCGCCTTTCGTCTACCACTGGGGCCTCGTGGCTGCCCGCCGGCAGCTCGCCGCGCTCGGAGCGGCCGAGCCGAGGGTCGCCGACCCGGACCCCGGGAATCGCGATCGAGGAGGGTGACTTGAGCGAGATCGAGCGGATCGATGCGGCGGTCGGGATCGACGCGGGCGGATCGCGGACGTTTGACCTCGACCTCGCAGCCGGGGAGTTCCTCCACGCCACGGTCGAACAGCACGGGATCGACGTCGCCCTCTCGCTGCTCGGTCCGGCGGGGGAGACGATGGTGCGGGTCGACAGCCCGGTCGGCGCGCAGGGTGCCGAGGAGCTGGTGGCGGTCACGGCGGCGGCGGGGCGTCACCGGTTGGTGGTCGACGCGTACGCCGGCCAGGTGCCGGGGGAGATCGTCCTGCGCCGGCCCGAGCGGCGGCCGGCGAGCGAGGAGGAGCGCGCCCTGGTCGAGGCCGACCGGGCCTACCGCGAGGGCCGGGAGCTGGCACGAGGCGGCGAGCCTGTCCGGGGGATCGCGCGGCTGGAGCAGGCGCGCGAGGTCTTCCGGCAGCGGTCGTGGGGGAGCCGTGAGGCCCTGGCGCTCGACGCCCTCGGAGAGGCGTACCAGGAGACCGGGGCGCTCCAGTCCGCCGCCGACGCCTGCGAGGCGGCGCTCGAGCTTTACCGCCGGCACGGTCTCGCCCACATGGCGCCGCACCTGCTGGACCGGGCCGGGGCGATCCGCCTGGAGCTCGGCCAGGCGGCCGCGGCGGTCGAGCGGCTCTCGCGGGCGGTCGAGCTGCTGCCGCCGGACGCGGCTCCGGAGCGGCGGGCGGCCATCCTCGCCCGCCTGGCCCGCGCCCGGCGCGCCGCCGGCGACCCCGGGGGAGCGGGCGACCCCGCTCCAGTGCCAACCGGCGGGGCCGACGGCGAGGCGCGCGGCCGTGCGCTCGCCGAGCAGGGCCTGTTCCTGCTCGAGAGCCGCCAGCCGGGCGCCGCCCTCGACGCCTTCGCCGGCGCGGTCGAGATCCTCCGCCGGCCCGGCGGCGGCCGTGCGCTCGCGGTCGCGCTCTCCGGGATGGCCGCAGCCGCGCTCGAGGCCGGCGAGCTGGCGCGAGGGAAGGGAGCGATCACCGAGGCGCTCGCGCGGTTCGCGGAGCTGGGGGACCGGCGCGAGCGCGCGGTGGCGCTCAACACCCTCGGCAACCTCGAGCGGCGCGCCCGCGCCCTCACCGCGGCTCGCGCCGCCTACGAGGAGGCGTTGGCGCTGGCCGAGGAAGTGGAGGACCGGGGCACCGAGGCCATGGTGCTCCTCGGGCTGGGTTATCTCGACACGCTCGAGACGATGCCGCACCGGGGGCTCGCCCGGATCGAGCGCGCGCAGGAGCTGTTCGGCGAGCTGGGCGATGCCGGGCACGAGCGGGCGGCGCGGGTACGCGCGGCCGAGGCGCTCGCCGGCCTCGGCCGCCTCGCCGAGGCGCGGGAACGGCTGGAGCCGGTGCTCGCGCTGCTCGACGCCGCGCCGGCGGTGGATACCGCGGGCGCCCCGCTCCCTCCGGGGATCCGCCTCGAGCACCTCCGGATCGCGGTGAACGTGCTCCGCCGGCTCGAAGTCCTCGAGCCCGGGCGGGAGCACGGCCGGCGTGCCGCCGACCTCGAGGCACGGCTTCAGGACCTGGAGGGTGCGGCGGCCGGAGCGGCCTCGCAGGCCGCCGCGGTCGCGACCGCGGCGCCGAAACTCGACATCCGCCGGCGGAGCTGGGACCCGATCGAGCCGCCGGTCGAGCCGAGGGCCCCGACCAACCCGGCCCACACCGATCTGCCGGGCGACGAGGGGGAGCCCGACCCGGAGGACCGCGCCCGGTTGGAGGCGTTGCGTGCGGCGCGGCGGGCACGGGAGGAGGCGACGGCCCTGGACATCACGAGCCCGTCGGTGCGCCCGGCGCCGCTCGCGTCCGCGGGCGACGAGGCGGCCGCCGCCGGCCCGGACGTCCCCGAGGTCGAGCTGGTCGAGCCCCCCGACCTGACGCCCGCGGAGCTCGGCCGCCGGCTGGTCGCGTGGTGGCGTGCCGGCGAGCCCGAGGAGCTGGCCGAGCCGGCGAAGCTCGCCCGCGACTACGAGAAGGCCGCCGAGGAGGAGAAGGAGCTGAGCGAGGCCCGGCGCGAGCTGCCGGCGACCGTCGATCACCACGACCTCGCCGAGACCGGCTGGGCGGTGATCTTCCACCGCGACGAGTCGCCGCAGGTGGTCAACGCCCTCTGGCGGCTGATCGAACGCCGGCGAGTCGCGGCGGGCGGATACTTCAAGGAGCTGACCTACGAGCCGGGCATGACCGCGCGCCGCTTCCTCTGGAAGAGGGGGGAGAGCCCGGGCGTGGTAGACCCCGAGATCCTCCCCTATTACCTCCTGATCGTCGGCGGTCCGGAGAAGATCCCGTTCGAGTTCCAGTACCAGCTCTCGATCAACCATGCCGTCGGCCGCATCGCGTTCGACGATCCGGGCGACTATCGCCGGTACGCCGAGGCCGTGCTCGAGGCGGAGGACGAAGGCACCGACCTGCCCCGGCGGGCCGCCGTCTTCTCGGTCGAGAACCCCGGCGACCGGGCCACCTCGCTCATGGCGGAGCACCTGGTCACCCCGCTCGCGACCAAGCTCGCCGGGTTCGCCGACTGGGAGGTCGAGGTGTGGGGCGGCGAGCGGTCCTCCAAGTGCGACCTCCGCCGCCTGCTCGGGGGCGACGCGACCCCCGGCCTGCTCGTGGCCTCCTGCCACGGGATCAAGGCCCGGCCGGGGTCCCGCGGCCAGACCGAGCGGCAGGGGGCCCTCCTCTGCGGCGAGTGGCCGGGCAAGGGCCACCCCCTCGACCCCAGCCAGTACCTGACCGGCAGGGAGCTGGCCCAGGCGGAACCCCGCCCGCGCGGGCTGATCGCCTTCCTCTTCGGCTGCTACGGCGCCGGCACGCCGTTCGAGGACAACTTCCCCCACGAGTTGCCGGAGGGGTTCGTGGTCGGCCAGCCGCCGCCGCCGCCGGTGCTTGCCGACGAGGCGTTCACGGCACGGCTCCCCCAGGCCCTCCTCGGCCGCGGCGCCCTGGCGGTGGTCGGCCACATCGACCGCGGCTGGACCACCGGCTTCCACTGGGCGACCGGAGAGGTCTCGTCCCCGGCGGTGCGCAGCCTCGTCGACTCGCTCAAGCAGCTCCTGGGCGGCTTCCGTCTCGGCCACGCCCTCCGGCCCCTGGCCCGCCGCTACACCGCCATCGCCGGTCACCTCGCCGACGACCTCGACCGGGTGCGGAACGGCCGCAAGGTCGAAGAGGAGGTCGTCGCCTTCGAGTGGACCGCCCACAACGACGCGCGCAACCTGATCCTCCTCGGCGACCCGGCGGTCTACCTGCTCGGCCGGCGCTCCTGGCACCGGGACCTCCCCGGCGGCGGGGCGCTCAAGGTGGCGTTGGAGGGCGACCTCGCGGGACTCGCCGAGGCCGCGGCGCGGGCCGCGGGGATGACGGTCGAGCAGTGGGTCAACGAGGCGGTTCGGGGGCGGCTCGGTGAGGGGGAAGGCGGCGCGTTGCCAGGAGCCCGGCGAGTGCCGAGCTGAACTGCGCGCCGGCAGGCGAGCCGGAGATCAATCCCTCCCCAAGTGCTCGAGCACCGCCCCTGCCGCCAGTCTCCCCGCCTCGCGCGCGGCGGCGGCACGGGCTGCCAGCTCGGTCGGAGCGAGCTCGGCACGTCGGCCGCCGCCACCGACCTCGAGGCTCTCACCGCCCAGCAGCCGGGCTCCGACCGCATCGTAGGTCTGGAGGTCCAGGTGGGCGCGGCCGGTGAAGAAGCGACCGAGCGAAGGCTCCACCTGGGTCCGGAGGTGTGCCACGACAACCACGCCGACATTTGGTGGCAGAGTAGTGGCCGCCGGCAGTTCGCCGAACGACGCCGATGGTGCTTGGCGGGTCCCCGCCACGGCCACTCCGGCGGCGGCGAGCGCCGAGGCCATCGCCGCCGCGGTGGTGCCGGGATCGGCGTCGGAATCGCCGTGGACGACGATCCACAGAGCGTCGCCGGCGGTTCGGGGTGGGGGCGGTGGCTGGGAGTCCGGTGGCAGCCGATTCCCCGAACCACTACCGGCCACGGGTGCGGGTCCGAGCGGGCGGCGATCCTCTGACGCTGAGGTCCCTACGCGACGTGCCGCCATCGTCTCGTCCGCGGGCGCGAGTGCGGGAGCAGTGCCCGCGTCGCCGGCGGCACCGAGGTCTCGATGGGGTGTCGCCGCACGTCCGGCCGCCCCGCTTTCCTCGCCGCCGCTTGCGACCTCTTCGCGGCGCCCAAGGTCCGCGGCCGGTTGCCGCCGTTGGGCCGCGCCGTCCATTCCAGGCCATTGCCGTCCGCCGGCACCGCCCTCACCGGCACCGGTTTCGGCAAAGACCGCAGATTCGCCGGTCGGCTCCTCGCCGTCGCCGATCGTCAGCAGGCTCCACACTGCGAGCACTAGCAACGCCACTGCTGCGATCGCTACGGCAGTCCATCCCAGGGTTACGCGGCGGAGGCGGATCGCGGTCAGGAAAGCGCTGTTCGCGGGCGCCTGTCCCGGAGCGCCTCGAGGGATTCGGGACGCACGTGCCGCCTCGGGCACCTCCCCGGTGATCGAGGTGTCGGCCGCGATTGGCTCGAGTTCGGCGATCACCTGGCCGAGGTCCTGGTAGCGTTCGGCCGGGTCCTTCCTCAGGCAGCGCACTATGCACTCGGCGAGCGCCGGTGGGCACTCCGGCCATAGCTCTTCGATCGGCGCCGGTTCCTGATGGAGCAGGCGATTGAGGACCGCCGAGGTATCGTCGTCCCCGAACGGCTGCTGGCCGGTCAGCAGTTCGTAGGCGAGGCAGCCGAAGGAGAAGATGTCGGCCCGCTGGTCGACGGTCCGGCCCTCCACCTGCTCCGGCGCCAGGTAGCCCATCGAACCCAGGGCGGTCCCGGTCCGGGTGAGAGCGTGATCGGCACGCAGCAGTTTGGCGATGCCGAAGTCCAGGATCTTGACTCGGCCGTCGTCGAGCACGCGAACGTTGCTCGGCTTGATGTCACGGTGGATCACGCTCCGCGAGTGGGCATAGCGCAGGCCGGCGGCGATCTCGAGCAGGTAGCGGAGCCGTGTGGCGACCGACGGCGCCCCGCGGCGCGCGATCACCTCGCTCAGGTCCTCACCGGTCAGGAGCTCCTGCACCATGTAAGGCGTGCCGTCGTCCTGTTCGCCGAGATCGAACACTGTGACGACGTTTGGATGCTGGAGTCCGGCGGCGATCTCGGCCTCGCGAAAGAAGCGCTCCTGGAAGTGGCGGTCGCCCGAGGAGCAGGTCTTGATCGCGACCAGGCGCTTGAGGTCGGGATCGCGGCCGAGGTAGACCACCCCGAAGCCCCCCTGACCGAGCTTCTCGATGACCTGGTACTTGCCGAAGCGGATCGGATTCATGGCGTCGGGTCGTCCGAAAGGGAGCTGTCGAGACTCGACGCGCGAAGTCGCGGAGGAAGGGGTCAGACGGTGGCGGTCCCCGCGGGGGCCGGATCTCGCGTCATGTAGCGGGCCAAACTTCGCGGAGGTCGGGGGGAGCGATGCCGAGAGTGCGACCAGCAGAGCGCGCCCACACGCGCGAGACGATGATCTACGTTTCCGCTGGAGACGGCGGTCGTGCAGCCGGGCGCGACCTGATCGAGAACCAGATCGTCCAGAACCTCTACCAACCCTCCGACTTTCACGAGCCGGACCTCGAGCCGGTCGCGGCCTCCGCCTTCGACAGCCCGCAAGTGACCGGCGAGTTGCTCGACGCCCTGATCCGCCACCGCTTGGTGCTGCTCGGGGGAAGCCGCTTCGAGGACAAGGAGACGTTGGCGAGACACCTGGCCTGGGTCCTCCGGAAGCACCAGTCTAAGGTTCCCGACGCTTCGGAGCTCGATGTCAAGGAGGGCTTCTGCGGCATCGGAGCGCTCGACCTCAACCGGGAGCTGGAGCGGACGAGCCGTCCGACGTTGATTCTGCTCCAGCGGGCCGAAGTCCGCCATGTCGGGTTCAGCCTCGAGACCGTTCAGAAGCGGGTAGTGGTGGGCCGGCACTTTCTCGTGATCACGACCGACGCCGGCAAAGAGAGCTGGATCCACGGCCGCGGGGCGCTCTCCGACGGAGTTTGGTGGGAGCTGACCGCGCGAGAGGTGTACTCCGTCGACTACCTGGCGAACGAGCTGCGCAGGCGCCTGCTCGAGGTGGACCACGACCGCGGGCGGCCTGCCGGCGTCTTCCCGGACGGCCCGCCGGATGGATTTGAGTCCGGCCTGGACCGAGCGCTGGTCCAGGGGCTGTCGCTACGCGAGGTCGCCGGCCGTCTCGACTCGCCGGAGGACGTGCGGCTGTTGGTCGAGTGGATCCTCGGAGCAGCCGCTCCGGTCGGCGCGGAGGCAGTGCTGGCTCGCGTCGAGGAGCTCCAAGGCGAGGAGACGGCGGTCGAGAGCTGGTATCGGTTGCGCGAACCGCAGCACCAACTCCTGACCGCCGGACTGTTGTTCTTCGACGGCCTGTTCGACGACCAGCTCTTCGGCGCCCTGGACGTTGCCGTCGCCGCGGCCTGGCGTCACCGTGAGCCGGTGCTCGCGAGCTTCGACTACCAGGACATCGAAGCGCTCGACACCTACTTCCGGCGTTCGGCCACTGCGGCCGGGGGCGTCCGGATCGAGAGCCGCTCCGAGGCGCAGGCGGACGCGCTCTACCGCGCGGTGTGGCGGTTCCACCGGCGGCAGATCGTCAGTCTCCTCCCAGTGGTGTCGATGCTGGTCCGCGAGGCGGGTGCCCGCGCCTGGCGAGAGCGCCGGCGCAAGGGTGGAGGTGAGGCCGAGTTCAAACGGGCGGCACAGCCCCGGCAGCCAGACGCCGCGAGGGATGAGCGTCGAGGCGCCCGCCGCGCCGCGGGCGCCTCGCCGGCGTTGGAGGAAGGGAAACGAGTGGTCGAGGCGGGCGCGCGGACCGGGCGGTCCGACGAGCCCGAGGCTGCGGCCTCGGTATCGCGTTGGGAAAAGTACGGACCGGCACGCGAGATCATGAGTTCGGCCGAGCGCCGGCAACGCTTGTGCGAAGTGATCAGTCGCTCGCTGGGACGGATCGGATTGCTCTCCGTCCACGTCGTCGAGCGCTGCCTGCTCGAACTAGCCCAGGACGGCTCCTGGGAAGCACAAGAGGTAGCGGCTCAGGCGCTCGCTTCCTGGCGGGGCGGACCGGGTGAGACCCAGCTCTATCGGATCCTGCGCGAGTGGTACGACGACGCCGCCCGGCTCGAAACCGAGCTCTGGCGGAGGATCCAGCGCTGGCCCGACACGCCTTGGGAGTACGAGCACGACCATACGAGAGCCACCGTCTCGATGGCGGTGTTCGATGTTGCGCTTGACGAGGCGCCTGATCGGTTGGCAGCGCCGATCGTCGAGCTGCTACGCAAGCTGATCCACGACCAGAGCGACGGCGTCCGGCTACGCTTCCGGCAAGCGGCGCTCCCGGCGGTGGTTGCGCTCCACATGCGCCAGCTCGACGACCTGGTCTGGGACCTGGTCCGCTACGACGACCTGATCCAGCCGGTGGCGGTGGGCTGGGGTCTCGCCTATGCGTTGCGGCCGGAAGTCGCGTCCGCTCTGGTCGAGGAGTGGCGCCTCCGATGCCTGGCTCAGCCGCCGGTGGCACCGTCGGCGGTCGCCAGTCCGCGCGAGGCCCGCCTGGCCACGGTGGCACTGACCTATGGCTACATCGACTACGACCGTCCCGGCCTCGCCCTGACGCCGGTCGCCGCGATCGGCAGGTTGGAGGGGTTGCTCAGCGAGGAGCACCCTTTTGTCCTCCGCCACGTGTTGGTCTCCGTCGGCAGGCTCGTGGTCCACCAGCTCGCGAGGATCGAGCAGCGGCTGCCGGCGCTGCTCGAGCACGTTCCGCTCGAGGCTCGACCGGCGCTTGTCAGCGAGCTGGTCGCCGCCTACCGCATCGAGCGCCGGGAGCTGACGGGTGGCCAAGCCATGATCGAAGTGGGGGGAGGCCGCTACGCCGTGTGGCTGGGGGACGACCGCCCGCCGACTCCGATGGAACGAGCGCTCGAGGCCTGGCTGTGCGACCGCGACCACCCGGCGGCCCAGCAGGTGGCCTTCGCCGCGCTCGCCGGCTGCGCGGGCTGCGACATCGACGTCGAGGAGGCGCGCTGGCGCCACCATGTGCTGAGCGCCCACACCGCGGCCGAACCGGGACGGCGGCGCCAACGCGGCTGGCAACCCGGCACGCCGAAGCCGACGGTGCGCCGCGGATCGGTCTCGGTCCGCCTGCTGTTTTGGCTGCTGACGGTCGGCCGCGAAGAGCTGCGCTCGGGGATGGTCCACGTCGTCGCCGAGTTGCCGGGCGCCCTTCAGCGCTTCGCCTGGGCGGTCGGCAAGCTCCTCTTCGACTGGAGGCGGCGTCCGGACGAGCTGGGAACCATGGGGCGCTACCTCTCTCAACTGGCGAAGGCTTACCGGCGCCGCCTGATCCTCGCGATCGTGCTCGGGATCTTCGGCGTCCTGGTTGCAGTTTGGGTGCGACGGATCTTCGGTGGAGGTGGATGACCATGGAACCCGACTGGACCCTGGCCGTCGCTCAGGTGATCGAGTATCTTCGCGAGGAGGGGCCAACGGATTCGCGTGCGCGTGAGATCTGCCGTCAACTCGCCGGCCGGATCACCCGCGCAAGCGCTGGCGATCCAGCTCGTGTGCTGCACGAGGGCCGCTGGACACCGCATGACGTCGAGGCCGCCCTCAGGAAGCTTGTGGCCGTCGACAAGGTGGCAGGACTCCTGATCCGGGAGCTTGCCCCGACCGCTGGCACCGGCGAACGGCCGGAAGGCCGCGGCAGTGTCCATGTCACAGTCCTCGGGGACGGCGTCGCCGCCGGGCGCGACATCGTTGGCGGCCAGTACCGATGGGGTTCACGCACGCGAGATCTCGCGGCGGAGGAGCTGGCAAGCCGCACGGAACCGCGGCCGAAGCCGGCCATCGCCCCCCCGGCCCGCTCCCCGGCCGATGACTGGGCCGAGTCCACCGCGCCCGCGTCGCCCGATCCCGACCTCGAGTTGCGGGTGCTGATGAGCGCTGGCGTAACGCGACCGGCGCTGAGCCTCGAGCTTATCCTCCGGGGCGCGGGATCGGTCGGCGGCGGCCCTCACTGCTACGGCCCGATCACTCTCCAGATCGATCCGGCCGCCTACGTAGGCGAACTCTTCGAGTCGCTCGATCGCCCTGGCCGGCAACCCGACCGGGAGGGTGAAGTGCGCGCTGCGGGCGCCGACCTCTGCCGTCAACTGGTGCCGCCGGAGCTCGCCGACCGGCTCTCCCGGCTCCGGCACCGTTGCCACACGATGCTCCTGCGGAGCGAGGAGCCGTGGCTACCGTGGGAGCTCGTCGTGCTGCCCGGGAGCGGCGCGCCCTTTCTGAGCGAAGCGTTCGACCTGACGCGCTGGCCGCTGCGGCGGCCGCCTCCGATCGACCTGCCGCTGCGGCGGATCGCGGTGGTGAGCGCTGGCGGCGACCAGATCGGTGCCGTGGACGAGGCCGATCGCATGCTCGAGCGGCGTGGCCGTGCCCGCACGGTCACCGCCGTTCCCGCCCGGCTGCGCCAGGTGATCGACGCGATGGATCGAGCGGAATTCGACGGTTGGCACTTCTGCGGCCATGGTCTGGCTGCTCGGGGGGATGCCAACCAGGCCGCGATCGTCCTCGACGACGCAAGCAGACTGACTCCCCGCCACTTGAGCGGCGAAGCCGCTGGCCTCGCCCTCACTCATCCGCTGGTCTTCTTCAACGGCTGCCACACCGGCCGCACCGGCTTCACCCTTACCGCTGCCGGCGGCTGGTCCCACGGCTTCGTGAACGCGGGGGCAGGGGCCTTCCTGGGCGCGTTCTGGTCAGTCCCGGGTGCGCCGGCAGCGGAGTTCGCGCAGGCCTTCTACGACCAGTTTCTTGGCGGCGTGCCGCTCGGCGCCGCGGTGCGCGCGGCCCGCCAGCAGCTCCGGTCGACCCGTCCCGGCGACGTGACCCGGCTCGCCTACACCGCTTACGGCCACCCACTGGCCTCGGTGGATGGAATGCGTTCCTGGACCGGCGGATCGCACGACGGATCTCGGTCTCTTTCCGACGGATCTATCGCGTCGAGATCGTGAACGGGTCGCACGCCGCCGGCCGGATGCCGGGACGACTCGGGCCGATCCACGATCTCTGGTCTGGGAGGGAATGCGAAATGAGCTGGACGAGAATCCTGGTGCTGACTCTCACATCGATCTTTGTGACCGCGGCCGCATCGGCGCAGACCAGCGAGGGCGACCACGAGCTGTCCTTCGCCGTGTCCCTGTCCGAGTACACCGACGGCGATACCGACGGGTTCCTGGTGCTCAACGTCCGCTATGGCTACTTCCTTTCGGACGCTCTGGAGCTGGGGGGTGAGGTCACGGCGGGAGGCCCGATCGACGACCTCGACCACATGGCCTTCGGGTCGGTCTTCGGCGTTTACCACTTCACGCCCGAGGACACCCGCACCTGGTATGTTCTGGGGGGCTACAGGGCCCCCTTCGACGAGCCGAGCGAGGGCTTCCTCGAAGCCGCCGGCGGCATCAAGGTGTACTTCTCGCCCCAGGTCGCGTTCTATTGGGAAGCGGGTTACGGGTTCCCCGTCAATAGCGACGCCGACGGTGGCCTGATCCGGTCGCTGGCCGGGTTGGCCTTCAGCTTCTAGGCACGGGGGCGCGGGAACCGCCGTGTATTCGTCGAGACGCCGCCGGAGGGACCCGTCGTTTGCGCCGCCGGCCGCGGGCGGCCGCCGGGCGGCGTTACTCGCCGCCGTCCTGGTCGCCGCCGGGCCGGGCGCCGCGCGCGGCGAGGTCGCCGCGGCGCCCTCGGACTGGCGGGCGAGCCCGTTTCCCTCCTGCCGTGCCGACGCCTGCACCTTCGAGGACCGCGCCGGCAGCAATCGCTACGTGCTCTCCGATGGTGCCCTTACCCGGCACGCAGGCGGTGAGCGGGTCTACCGGCGGGAGGTGGCGGGAAGGCTCGAGACGGTGCTGATCGCCGGCCTCTCTGGTTCCGGCAACCAGATCGTGGCGGCGATCACGCGCGAGCGGATCTCGGTCCGCGGCCGCAGCGGATTCGCCACCCGACCGACTCCGGGGAGCCCGGGAGGTGACCGGCGTCCCGATCTTGAACCGCCGGCGGCGGGCGTCCACCCGAGGGACGTCGAGCGCGAGCACCGGGTCGAGGTGATCAATCCCAAGTCCGGCGAGATGGTCAAGTCGATCGACCTCGGTGCCTTTCGGCCACGAGACCTGGCGCTGACCGCCCATGGCGAGCGGTTGCTCCTGGCTGGCACCGACCTTCAGCTCGGCCGCGATGAGGTACGCGTGTACAACACGCGAAGCGGCGCTCTCGAGCACCGCGAGGAGGTCGGCAGGGCCGCCGAAGCGGTGCTCGCCGCCGACGGCTTCCAGGTCTCCGAGCGGGCGTGGGTGGTGACCGAGGCCGATCCGAGCGGTGGCGTCCAGCGGTTCAACAGTCGGGATCCCTATTCGATCGCCGAGTACACGGTACGGTGCTCGGGTTCGGCGGCAGATCATCGGGGAAAGGCGATCGGGGTGAGACCCTTCGAGGGGGTCGAGCAACCCGAGTTGGGCCGGATGTTGACCAGCGCCTTGGCCGTGAAGCTGGACGCTGCGGGTTTCGAACTGGTCGAGCGGGAGCACATGGAGGAGTTGCTCGAGGAGCTCTGGATTCAGTCCACCGGTGCCACCGCCGAAGATCATGCGGCGGGTCTCGGCCGGATGGCGAACGCGGAGTACCTGGCGCTCTCCGAGCTTCAGCAGGCCGGGACCACGACGTCGATCACAGTGCGGCTGGTCAGCGTCGAGGCGGCAACCGTGGTCGCCGGATGCGAGGTCGCATGCCGTGACTGCCGGCAAGACGACTACGTCGAGGCGCTCGAGTACCTGGTGAGAGCGTGGACGGGATCCGGCAAGACTGGAGGGTGAATTCCGTCTCGACTGCCGCCATGGGGATTCGCTCGGCACACGGAGGATTGTGTCCCGCGGCTCAGGGATTGGGTACTGGGCTAAGCCCACTACCAGGGAATGTCCGGCCCCGGCTCGCTCCGGCGAGCCTGCTAGCATCCCCCCGTGATCGATTCCCCCCGCTCTCCGCCGCCGTCGCCTCGGCTCTCGCCACGTTCGGCCGCGAGCTGCGGCGGCGCCACGGCGCCGAGCTGATCGAGCTGCGGCTGTTCGGCTCGTTCGCCCGCGGCGAGGCCGGCGAGGACTCGGACGTCGACGTCGCGGTGGTCCTCGAGCGCGCCGGCTGGGAGACGCGTCGCGCGGTGATCGACCTCGCCGCGGACGTCGGCCTGGCACACGACCTCACCCTCTCGCCCACCGTCTTCGACCGCGAGACCTTCGAACGCTGGCGGCACGAGGAACGCCCGCTGGTCCGGGACATTGAGGCCGAGGGGGTGCCGCTGTGACCGAGGAAGGAAAGAGCAGCGCGGCGGCCGAGGACCTCGAGATGGCGGGCGCGGCTCAGGAACCCGCTCTCTCCCCCTCCCCGACCACCACCATCTCGAACTCCGCCAGCTCCTCCATCCTGCCCCCGGCCGGCTCGCCGTAGAGCACCCACCGGTACTTCCCCGGCGCGAACAGCTCGCTGGGCAGGACCACGACGAAGCCCAGGAGCGCATCGCTGTACGGCACGTCGTCGGCGGTCCAGATCGGGCGCTCCCCGCCGCTCCGGTAGAGCTCGAGCCGGTACGAGCGGTGGTCGTCCGTCTCATGCTGGAGGAGGAGGCCGAGGCGCTCCGCGTCCGCAGGCAGTTCGAACTCCTCCGGGGGGCCGCGCTCCGGCTCCCAGGGGACGAGCAGCTCGAACGGCAGGTCGACCCAGGCCCGCGGGCTGAGCGCCTCGCGCAGGCTGCGGTCGAGGTCGGCGATCCGGTCGCGCAGGGTGTCCTGGATCTCCCGCGCCGCCTCGTCGCGCGCGGCGAGCTGGCGGCCGTGCTCCGCGTCGAGGGTGGCGAGGCGCTCCGCGAGGCCCTCGCGCTCTTCGAGCAGGTCGGCGACCTCCTCGGCCATCCTGCGCTCGGCGGCCCGCAGCTCGGCGATCTCGCCGCGTTGCCGGAGCAGCCCCGCGAGCAGGCCGGCGGCGAGCAGCAGGAGGACCGCGGCGGCGAGCGCCCACGGCCCGCGCAGGAGGGCGCCGCGCCGGCGGCGGTCCGCCAGCGAGACGGGCGGTGGCGGCTCGGGTGCGGGCGGCTCGACCGGGGGCGCGGCGCTCTCGGCCGCCGCCATCGCCTCGCGCGCCGGGACCAGCACGCTCTCGACCCAGTGGCGGTACTCGGGGTCGATCTCGGCCTCGCGCTCGAGCGGGGTGCCGAAGGGGCGGCCCGCGGCCTCGGCGGCGGCTCGATGGCGCTCGAGCGCTTCGAGCACCGCCGCCGCGGGCAGGCGGCCGGTGCGGGTCCCTGGATCGAGCCGCGTCGCGTCGATCCGGATCCCGAAGGCGCAGCGCAGGGTCAGCGGTCCGAGCGGTGGCTCCGCGCCGGCCTCGGGCGCCACCGCGACGTCGGCGGGCCCGCGCAGGGGCAGCGCGTCGGCCGGCACCACCAGGAGCCGTGCCGCCGCCGTACCGGTGCCGCCTCCGCCGGCGCCGCGTTCGCCTGCCGCTTCCGCCCCCAGCTCCCCGATCACCGCCCACTCGACCGGCAGCTCGGCCGTCCGCCGGTCGGCGAAGAGGTCGCCCGGGGCGAGCGGCCGCTCCGCCTCCGCGGCGAGCCGCTCCCGCCCGGCCGAGACCGCCAGCCCGGCCTGCCGCGCGCGTTCCGCCAGCCGCCGACGGGTCTCGTCGCCGCTCACGTCGCGCCCTCCAGTTCCGCGAGATACCGCTCCACTAACCCTGTCACCGGCCGTCCGGCCGCGGTGGCCTCGCGGCATGCCTCGACCAGCCGGCCCAGCACCCGGTAGAGGCCGGGCAGGCGGTTGCGCGGGATTTCGAGCAGCTCGGCGAGCGCGCGGCGTGACGGCAGCTCGTCGCCGGAGCCGGCCGCGTAGAGCCGCAGGTACTGCCAGAGGCGGTCGAGGTAGGCGGCGGTGGCCGGGCGCAGGTTGAGCATCTCGACCGTCTGCGAAACGCAGTCGGTGATCTTGAGGAAGGTGTCCCGGACCTCGGCCAGGCGATCGGGCCGGTAGCCGCGGGCCAGGCCGCCGAAATCGGCGTCGCGCTCGCCGGCGCCGGACGCGGCCGCCGGATCGATCCCGATCCGCTCCTCCGAGTGCGCCAGGACCGCGGCCCAGCGGGCGCGCACCGCGCCGCGCAGCGGCTCGATCAGGTCGCGCACCTTGAACGAGCCGGCGCCGAGCTCCCGGATCCGTCCGGCGAGCGCCGCGGCGACCTCGTTGCGCTCGCCCTCGCCGCGCGCGGTGAGGAGGTCCGGGAGCAGCTCGTCGCTCCAGGCGGCGACCCGCGCCTCGAGGTCGGGCGGTTCGAGGGCCGGCGCGGCCGCGGGACCGGGATCGGCGCCGCCGGCCCGTCCCCGCGGCGCCAGCGCCAGCTCGGTGTCGTTGAGAACCTCCGGGCTGCCGGCGGCGATCCGCGCCGCCCCCTGGTCGATCAGCGAGCGCACCGCGACCCGCAGCACCTCGAACACCCGCGCGCCGACCGGGTCGTGGTGGAGCTGGAGGTCGTGCAGGAGGTTCTTGATGTTGAGGAAGACCAGGCCGTCGACGTTGTCCTTGACCGCGAGCTGGCGGGCGAGGCAGTTGAGCCGGCTGACGAAGCTCGCCTCGTAGCAGGCGCTGACCAGCTCCTCGAGCGCGCCGCCGCCGCGCGCGGACTCCCAGGCCGGCCAGCCGGCGAAGCCCAGATAGACCGGCGGCACCTCCCAGAGCCCGCGCCGGCGCAGCTCGCTCACCGCGGCCGCGCGCAGCGCCGACCAGACCTCGGGGAGCAGGGCCTCGGCTCGCTCCTGGCCGTCGCGCGCGGTCAGCGCCCGGACGTAGTCGGTGAACACCCGCCGTTCGGGCTCGGCCGCGCCGCCGTCCGCGCCGCGCCGGCGGCGCGACCCGGGCCAGGCCGCGGCCGCGGCGGAGAGGCTCACGGGATCGGTCGATTCCAACGTCGCGCCACCCTCCGCCCGGCGCCGGCGGCTCGCCGTGGCCGGGTGCGGATCCTGCCTTCTCGAGGCCATTCCGGAGAACCGTAGGTTACAGGAAGACAGAAGCGAGTCGGGGGACCGGGCGATGACGCCCGCTTCCGGCCGCTCGGGCCGCGCGTGGCGGCCCTCTGGGGATCCCCTCAAGTCTCGACAAATCAGTCTCTTGCAGCCGGGCCTCGGAGCCCGGAAAGGGGAATCTCCATGCCCTATCATCGATTCGTTCGTCACGCCTTCCTGATCGTGTTGCTGCTCGCCGGACCGGCCGGCCGGGCGGCGGCCGCCGGTCCCGAGCCGCGCGCCGGCCTGCCGGTCCTCGCGGCCGAAACCGCCGCCGGCCCGCGGGCCGTCCACGGCGCCGACGGCACCGGCGGCTCCGGCGGCGGGCCGCGGGAAGAGGAGGAGGAGGAGATCGACGAGGTCGACGGCGACCCGATCAACCTCGGGCAGCCGAGGTGGTGGTGGTTCACGGGCCCGTGGACCTGGACGATCCGGCCGGGCTGACGCTCGGTTCAGGGCAACAGATCGGCGACCGCGACCGCGCGGTCCGGGCGTGCGAGCGGGGCGATCGAGGCGTCCGCGGCCAGGAGCCGGCGTTCCCGGTACTCGCCGCCGGCGGGGGAGCGGAGCACCTCGAGGGCATCCCCTGCGAGGTCGACGATCCAGTACTCGGGGATGCCGGCGCGGGCGTAGAGACGGCTCTTGATCCCTCGGTCGTAGGCGAGCGAGCTCTCCGCCACCTCGATCACCAGCAGCGCGGTCGTCGGGTGGGCGTCCCGGTAGTCCCGCGGCTCACCGCGGACGACCGCCAGGTCGGGTTCGGGCTCGTTCAGCTCGTCGAGGGCGAGCGGGAGCTGGGGCCGGACGGCGAAGCCGGCGCCGAACGCCTCGCGCAGCGCCTCCTGAGCCAACTGCATCGCGGTCGCATGGGGACTCTTCTGCGGCGCCATCGTGAGGATCTCACCGTCGATCAGCTCGACCCGGTCCTCCGGCCGCAGGATGCCCGCCTCCGCCATGCGGTAGTACTCCTCGCGGGTCCACCGGCGCGCCGGCGCCTCGACGATCATGGGCGAAGGCTAGCACGGCGGGTCGGCGGCGGCGGTCACTCCGCCGCCACCGCCCGCGGCTGCGGCACCGTCTCGCCCCCGCCCGGCTCGAGCCGCGCCTCGGGCAGCAGCTCGCCCAGGTATGCTCGTAGCGCCGCCTCGTCGCCGGCTTCGGCGAGGCTCGCGAGCCGTGCCAGCGCCCGCTCGACCGCGGCCGCGGGGTAGGGGTGGAGGCGGCCGATGAAGATCTTCGGGTGGCGGGTCTTGGCGATCTCCTCGCCGTCGAGCTCCAGCTCCTCGAACAGCTTCTCGCCCGGGCGCGGAGCCGGTGAAGACGATCTCGATGTCGTCGCCGGGCCGGCAGCCCGGAGAGGCGGATCAGGTCTTCTGCGCCAGGTCGAGGATCTTGCACCGGCTCGCCCATGTCGAGCACGAAGATCTCGCCGCCGCCGCCCATCGCGCCGGCCTGGAGGACGAGCTGCGCCGCCTCGGGGATGGTCATGAAGTAGCGGCGTCATGTCGGGGTGGGTGACGGTCACCGGGCCGCCGCGGCGATCTGCTCGCGGAAGAGCGGGATCACGGTGCCGGCCGAGCCGAGGACGTTGCCGAAGCGCACCGCCACGAAGCGGGTGCGCGTAGCGCGCGTCGAGGTGCTGGACGACCAGCTCGGCGACGCGCTTGGTGGCGCCCATGACGCTGAGTCGGGTTGCACCGCCTTGTCGGTCGAGATCAGGACGAACGCCTCGACGCCGGCTCGCCGGCGAGCCTCGCCCAGGTGCCGGGTGCCGAGGACGTTGTTCTTGACCGCCTCGCCGGGGTTGCGCCTCCATCAGCGGCACGTGCTTGTGGGCGGCGGCGTGGAAGACGACCTCCGGCCGGCTCGCGCTCGAGGACGGCGCGCACCCGGCGCTCGTCGCCGACGTCGGCGACGAGCGGCGAGAGCGCCAGCTCCGGCGCAGCAGCGCCGCAGCTCGTGGTCGATGGTGAAGAGCGCGGCCTCGGCGCGCTCGACGAGGAGCAGGTGCGACGGGCCGAAGCGGGCGACCTGGCGCGCCAGCTCGGAGCCGATCGAGCCGCCGGCGCCGGTGACCATCACCCGCCGGCCGGCGAGGAAGCGGTCGAGCACGGCGATCGTCGAGGTGCACCGGCTCGCGGCCGCAGCAGGTCCTCGACCTCGACGTTGCGGAAGCGGCTGAACGACACCCGCCCCTGGAGCAGCTCGTAGAGGCCGGGCACCGAGCGGACGGTCAGCCGGTGGCGGCGGCAGATCTCGAGGATCTTCTGGATCCGCTTCGGGTCGGCCTCGGCGATGGTCAGCAGCACGTGGTCGATCGCCAGCTCGCGGGCGAGGCGCGGGATGTCGCGGCTGGTGCCGAGCACGCGCACGCCGTGAATCACCATCCCCTGCTTGAGGGGGTCGTCGTCGACGAAGCCGACGGCGCGGATCCCCATGTCGCCGCGCCCCTGGATCTCGCGCACCGCGAGCACGCCGGCCTTGCCGGCGCCGACCAGGAGCACCGGCTTGTCGCTGCCGCCGCCGGCGCGGCCGGTCTCGTCACGGGCGAAGCGCTCGTAGACCATCCGCCGCATGACGCGCAGGGCGAGGAGGCCGCCGAAGGCGAACAGGGTGTCGAGGATCAGGATCGAGAGCGGTACCCGCCACGACTGCGCGCTCGCCGGCAGCCCCAGGCGCAGGAGCAGCATCGGCAGCGCCGAGATCGCCGCCGCGCGGGCGAAGGCGCCGACCTCGCGCAGGCCGATGTAGCGCCAGACGAAGTTGTGGATGCCGGTCAGAAACAGCGCCGTCATCTGGAGCAGCACCGCCAGCGGGAGCTGGACGGCGGCGCGCTCCAGGTGGTCCGTGGGGATGCGGAAGTCGAAGCGCAGCAGGTAGGCGAGCGCGAAGGCGCCGGCGAGCACGCCGAGGTCGAGCACCACCTGGGTGCGCCGGCGGAGCGCCAGGGCGCGGATGCCGCGCCCGAGGGGCCGGCCGGGAGCCGGCTCGGAAGGGGTCATTGCAAGAATTGCCTCGATCGGGCGGAGTGTAGCGAAAAACGCCCATCGATGCTTGGCCTTCTGTGCATCGAAGCAGACGCGGAGGGTCTCACGGCGTGAAAAACGGAAACCGGTCAGCGGGCGGACGTCCGCGGCTTCCGGCGCGACCAGCGCTCGCCGGCCTTGGCGACGACGGCGAAGGCGGCGTCGAGCGGGTTGTCGGCGAGGAGCACCGCCGCCGCCGTGCGCACCGGGGCGCCGCCGCCGACGGCTAGCGACCCCGGCCCGATCGCGGCCGCGAGCGGATCGGGGCGCAGGCCGCGCCAGAGCCAGCGCCCGGCGAGGGCGGCGCGGGTGCGGGCGAGGGCGCCGGCGGCGGTCTCGATCGCGGCCGGCGGCGGCTCGCCGGTCAGGAGCGCGAGCGCCCGCTCGCCGGCGGCGAGGGAGGTCAGGGCGCCGAGGCGCCAGGCGATGCGGGCGGCGCGCGCGGGGTCGATCCCGGTCTCGCGCCAGCGCAGGAGGTCCTCGACCCAGCGCAGGACGCCGTAGGGGCCGTGGCGCACCCAGTGGGTGACCAGGTGGACCCAGGTCGTCTCGCGGTCGAGCGCCCGCACCAGGCGGCCGTGGAGGCGCGCCGGTTCGGGGGCGAGGTCGCGCCAGGCCGAGGCCGGGCCGTGGCGGAGCGCGAGGCGGGCGTGGAGGTCGATCGCGCCGGCGCGGCCGAAGAGCTGGCGCTCGGCGGTGAAGCGGCGGGCGCGGCGCGAGCCGCCGGGCTCGGCGAGGCCGAGGGCGCCGGCGAGCCGGGCCGCGGCCTCGTCGATCCGCTCGGCCGGGACCAGGAGGTCGAGGTCGGTGAGCACGCGGCTCGCGGGGTCGCCGGCGTAGACGGTGGCGAGGAGGTGGATCCCCTTGAGCGGGCAGACCGGGATCCCGGCCTCGGCGAGGGCGCCGGCGGCGCGCTGGAAGAGGTCGATCCAGGCGAGGTTCGCGGCCAGGTTGCGCCGGAGGTCGTGCGCCAGGGGCTCGGCGAGGGGGGCGGGGAGGGCGGGGTGGCGGGCCAGGAAGACCAGGCCGTGGCGGCGCAGCCAGGCGAGTCCCGCCTCCGGCCCCAGGTCGGCGCCGAGCGCGGCGGCGCGCGCGACGGCGGCGGTGTGGAAGCGCTCTCGGGCGGTGGGCGCGGCGGAGGGCGTCGCGCGAGCCGGTGTCCCGGAGCCGGTCATCGCCGCGCGGCGGGGCGGGAGGCGGCGCCGCGCCCGGCGGTCCGGCGGACGATCCCGGCGATCCGGTCGAGGTCGCCCTCGGCCAGGTTCGAGCCGCTGGGCAGGCAGAGGCCGGTGGCGAACAGGCGCTCGGCGACCGCGCCGCCGGCCGCCGTCCGGCCGGCGAAGACGGGCTGGAGGTGCATCGGCTTCCACACCGGGCGGGCCTCGATGTCCTCGGCCTCGAGTGCCATCCGGACCTCCTCGGGGCCGGCGCCGAACTGCCCTCGGTCGATCGTGACCACGGTCAGCCAGCGGCTGGACCGGCCGTAGGGCGCCTCGGGCATGAACGCGAGCCCCGGCAGGTCGCCGAGCCGCTCGCGGTAGCGCTCGAAGTTGTGCCGCCGCGCCTCGACGCGCTCGGGGAGCACGGCGAGCTGGCCGCGGCCGATCGCCGCAAGGACGTTCGAGAGGCGGTAGTTGTAGCCGAGCGTCGAGTGCTCGTAGTGGGGCGCCGGGTCGCGCGCCTGGGAGGCGAGGAAGCGGGCGCGCGCGATCGCTTCGGCGTCGTCCGAGACCAGCATGCCGCCGCCCGATCGTGGTCAGGATCTTGTTGCCGTTGAACGAGAAGCAGCCGAAGCGGCCGAAGCCGCCGAGTGGCCGGCCGCGGTAGGTCGCGCCGAGCGCCTCGGCGGCGTCCTCGATCACCGCCGTGCCGTGCTCGGCGCAGACGGCGAGGATCGGCTCGTGGTCGGCGCTCTGGCCGTAGAGGTCGACCGTGATCACCGCCTTCGCCGGCCGTCCCTCGCGCGCGAGGCGCCCGAGCGTCTCGGCGACCAGCGCCGGATCGATCGTCCAGGTCTCCGGATGGCAGTCGACGAACACCGGCTCGGCGCCCTGGTAGAGCACCGCGTTGGCCGAGGCGACGAAGGTCAGCGTCGGCACCAGCACGACGTCGCCGGGTCCCACCCCGGAGAGGCGCAGCGCCAGGTGGAGCGCGGCGGTGCCCGAGGCGAGCGCGGCGGCGTGCCCGACCCCGGCCGCCGCCGCCAGCTCGCGCTCGAAGGCGTCGACGTGCGGCCCGAGCGGCGCGATCCAGTTGCTGGCGAAGGCGTCCCGGACCAGCTCCAGCTCGCGCTCGCCGAGGTGGGGCGGGGAGAGGTAGATGCGGGTCACGGGCGGTCTCCGCGCGGCGTCAGCGGCCGCGCCGGCACGCCGGCGGCGACGGTCTCCGCCGGCAGGTCGCGCACCACCGCGGCGCCGGCGCCGACCACCGCCCAGGCGCCGATCGCGATCCCGGGGGCGACCGAGCAGCCGACCCCGGCGAGCACCCCCTCGCCGACGCTGACGCCGCCGCACAGCCGGGATCCCGGGCCGAGGTGGACGAAGTCCCCGACCCGGCAGTCGTGGTCGATCGAGGCCGCGGTGTTGACGATCGCGTGGGCGCCGACCTCGGCCCCCGGCTGGACCACGGCGCCGGCGAAGACCACGGTGCCGGCGCCGAGCCGGGCGTCCGGGTCGACCCAGGCGGCGGGGTGGACGGCGGTCACCCACTCGTGCCCGGCGCCGAGCGCTTCGGCGAGGCGGCGGCGGGCGCGGTTGTCGCCGACCGCGAGCACCGCCCGCCGGAGGCCGAGGGCGGCGGCCGCGGAGGCCGGCCCGCGCACCGGCACGCCGAGGATCTCCGTGCCATGGCGCGCCGGGTCGTCGTCGAAGGCCGCGGCGACCGCGAATCCGGCGGCGCGCAGGGTCGCGATCACCACCTTGGCGTGGCCGCCGGCGCCGATCACCGCCACCGGGTCCCGGGCGCTCATCGCGGGCCCGTCCCGCCGGTGAAGCGCGGCATCGTCGCGTGCCCCTCGGCGGCGACGCCGCGGCCGGAGAGCACCTGGAGCGCGGTGCGGGCGAGGATCGCGAGGTCGAGGCCGAGGCTCAGCCGGTCGACGTACTCGACGTCGAGCCGGAAGCGCTCCTCCCAGCCGACCGCGTTGCGGCCGTGGACCTGCGCCCAGCCGGTGATCCCGGGGCGCACCTCGTGGCGGCGCGCCTGCTCGGGGGTGTAGCGGTCGAGGTACTCCAGGAGCAGCGGCCGCGGGCCGACCAGGCTCATCTCGCCGCGGAGGACGTTGACCAGCTCGGGCAGCTCGTCGAGGCTGGTGCGGCGCAGCCAGCGGCCGAGCGGGGTAAGCCGCTCGGCGTCGGGGAGCGGCCGGCCGTCGGCTCCGGCGGACTCGCGCAGGGTGCGGAACTTGAGGATCTCGAACGGCGCGCCGCCGAGCCCCGGGCGCCGCTGCCGGAAGAGCACCGGCGAGCCGAGCCCGAGGCGGACCGCGAGCGCGGCCAGCGCACCGGCCGGCGCGGCCAGTACGAGCGCCGGCACGGCCAGCGCCAAGTCGAGCCAGCGCTTGCCGCGGCGGCGGTAGAAGCTCGCGCGCTCGCTCATTCCGATCGGTCCTCCGGAACCGGCTGCCCGCGCTCGGCGAGGAGGCGCGTGATCTCCCGCTCCCACTCCGCCCACACCCGCTCGCGCCGGAAGAGGCGCTCGACCCGCGCCCGCCCCGCGGCGCCGTGGCGGCGGGCGAGCCCGGGATCCTCGAGGTAGCGGACCAGGGCCTCGCCGAGCGCCGCCGCGTCGCCCACCGGCACCAGTGCGCCGGTCTCGCCGGCGGCCACCGCGTCGACCGTGCCGGTCGCGGCGTAACCTACCACCGGCACCCCCGACGCCGCGGCCTCGAGCGGCGCGTTGGGGAAGCCCTCGCGGTGGCTGGGGAAGGCGAGGACGTCCATCGCCGCGTACCACGGCGCGGTGTCCTCGACGAAGCCGGCGCGGACGACGCGCGGGTGGACGGCGAGCCGCTCCCGCACCGCCGCCGGCACCGGGTCGCCCGCCTCGAAATCGCCGACCAGGAGGAGCCGCGCCTCCGGGAAGCGCGCCGACACCGCGCCGTCGAAGGCGTCGAGCAGCTCACCGATCCCCTTGTCGCGGGTGAAGCGGCCGACGAAGCCGACCACCGGCGCGCCGTCGGGGATCCCGAGGCCGCGGCGCCTTGCGGCGACCTCGGGATCGCCCGGCTCCCGCGGCCGAAAGCGCTCGGCGTCGACCCCGTTCGAGGAGCCCGCGCCGAGCACGGTCACCTTCCCGGCCGGCGCGAGGTCCAGCTCGAGATAGCGCCGGCGCAGGCTGTCGCTCACGCACACCACCCGGTGGGCGGCGGCCGCGGCGGTGCGCTCGGCGGCGGCGAGGAGGCGCCGGCGGAGGCCGCGCGCGGTCTCCAGGCGAAGCCCGCGGACGGTGTAGAGCCGGGCCGGCACGCCGGCGCGGCGCGCGGCGAGCATGCCGAGGAGCCCGGCCTTGGGGGTGCCGGCGTGGACCAGATGGGGGCGGAAGGCGCGGATCGTGCGGCCGAGCCGGACCAGGGCGGCGAGATCGGCGGCGGGGGCGATCTCGCGCGCCATCGGGACCGTGAAGCAGCGCACCCCCTCGCGGGCGGCCGCCAGGTCGAGGTCGGGGCCGGGCGAGGTGGCGAGCGCGACCTCGAAGCCCCGTCCCTCGAGCCACCGGAGCTGGCCGCGCAGGAGCGTCCGCGCGGTCAGCGGGTGGGTGACGACGTAGAGCAGGCGGGGCCGCTCCATGGTCAGCGTCGCCCGGGCCGGCGGACGTGCCGGCGGACGGTGTCGGCGACCCGCTCCTCGAGCCACACCGGCGCGTCGAGCAGCGGGATCAGCGAGGCCGGGCCGTCGGCGCGCAGCGGCACCCGCTGGATGCACAGCGGGCGGAGCCCCCGGGAGCGGACCCGGCCGCCGCCCCCGACCACCGCCAGCTCGTAGACCTCGCCGACCCGCGGCTCGAGCCGCCGCGACCAGAGGCCGCGCGGGTAGCAGAACGAGGTCACCGGCACTCCGAGCCGCTCCTCGAGCGCCGCGCGCGAGCGGCGCAGCTCGTCGCGCACCTGGGCGTCGGGGAGCCGGGTGAGGTCGGGATGGGACCAGGTGTGGGAGCCGATCGCGAGGCCGGCGGCGGCCAGCTCGCGCAGCTCGCTCCAGGGGATCGGCGGCAGGTGACCGGTGCCGCGGATCGGCGCCGGGCAGGAGCCGTCGAGAAAGCCGACCGGGACGAACAAGGTCGCCGGGATGCCGCGCTCGGCGAGGAGCGGCCAGGCGTGGGCGGCGAAGTTGGCGTAGGCGTCGTCGAAGGTGACGGCGACGGCGGGACGGCGGGCGGCCGCGGGATCGTCCGGCTCGCGCCCCGCCCCGATCGCGGCGACCCCGGAGGCGAGGTCGACCGGCCGCGCGTGCTCGGCCAGCTCGTCGAGCTGGCGCCGGAAGAGCGCCGCCGGCAGGTCGACCGGCGAGCCGGTGCCGGCGCCGATCAGGTGGTAGGCGAGCACGGTCAGCCCGCCGCGCTCGGCCGGCAGCAGGCGCTGGGCGGCGCGCAAGAGACCGCGGGCGGCGCTCATCGCCGGCGCCGGCGGCGGCTCACGGCGCCCCCGACGGCGGCCCGCCGGGGCGGGCCGGCATCCAGCGGATCCTGACCGGCGGCGGCCGCCGCCGCTCGCGGGAGCCGCCCGTCCCCTGCCGGTCCGGGGCAGCCGGCGATCGAGCGGGCGCCGGCTCCGGCAGCGCGGCCCCGCCGGCCGCGCCGGCCTCCACCCGCCGGGTCACGGTCGCCGCGACCGGCGCCGCCGCCAGGAGCATCAGCATGAACGGGAAGATCGGCGCCCGCTGGCGGGCGATGATCCCGAGGTTGCCGAACGCGACGCCGATCATCAGCGTGTAGAGCACCAAAAACGGCAGGCCGAACCGGAGCAGGCGGTTGCGCCGCCAGTTGCGGATCGCGAAGCCCACCGCCCGGCGCCGCCGCCAGACCAGGAACCAGAAGGCGGCGATCTCGAGCGCGGCGAAGGCGGCGGTGGCGTTGTGGGCCTCCCACGGGAACGGCCGCATCCAGACGTTGACGAACGCCATCGGGATGCCGGCGACGCCGAGCGGCACGCCGCCGATGCTGCTGCCCCCCTGGAGCGTCTGCCCGGCGCGGAACTCGACGAACTCCTTCATCCCCTCGAAGTCGGCGTCCTCGAGCCCGAACTGGGCGCGCATGCCGGAGAACGCCGCCGCGCACAGCCCGATCGCCAGCGCCGCCTCGACGACGCGGCGCAGCGAGAAGCGGCCCCAGCTCCCCAGCCAGTGCGCGGCGACGGTGGCCAGCGCCAGCACCATGGCGACGTGCGGCCGGACGCAGAAGGCGAGCCCGAGGCCGGCGAGGAACACCGGCCAGCCGATGCCCCCTTCGCGCCGGCAGTAGCCGAGCACGGTCAGGCCGATCGCGAGCACCAGGACCGCCTCCTTGCCGATGCTCGAGGGCCAGAACCAGAGCGACGGCCAGAGCCAGAGCCAGGCCGCGTAGCGCACCGCCGGCGCCCCCGGCTGGGTGTTGCGGAAGGCCCGGGCGACGGCGAAGAGGCCGCCGAAAGCGAGCAGCGAGAAGGCGAGGAAGCCGGCGCGCATGCTCGGGCCGATGAAGATCAGGATCAGACCCGCGACCTTCTTGAGGAACGGCGTGCCCCACCAGCTCGCCTGAGCGGCCCAGAACAGCGGCGAGAAGAGCAGTGCCGGCCGCTCGAGGAGCTGCGAGGAGATCTCGAGCCCGTCGTAGAAGTAGAGCTGGGCGTCGCCGACCCCGCCGTAGAAGCGGAACAGCACCTCGTGGCGCGCGAGCGAGCCGATCACCCGCAGCGCCACGGCGGCGAGCAGCAGCCGTTCGGGGAGCCACGGCGCGATCCGCCCGCCGGCGCCCTGGGCGAGCGCCAGGGAGAGGGCCGCGAGGACGGCGAAGGCGATGAGGTCGTAGCCCACTAGAAGAGCTCCAGGTCGCCCGCCGAGAGGCGCCAGCCGGCGAGCGTCTCGGGGGCCGGCTCCGCCAGCCCGCGCACGGTCAGGCACGGGCCGGGCAACGCGATGCCGGCGAACCCCGCCGCGGCGAGCGCCCGCCGCTCCGGCGTGCCGCGGCCGGCGACCGCGGCCAGGTAGTCGGCCCCGGAGGACGCGGCGATGATATCGATCAGCTCCGCCGCCGCCCGCTCGCCGGGCGCGCCGCCGCGGATCAGCACCTCGCACAGGAGGACGCCGGCGAGCCCGCGCCGCTCCCGCGCGCGGGCGATCACCGCCGCTCCGGCGTCGCCGTCGAAGCGCCAGAGCGCGCCGTAGGCGGGTGCGCCGGGCGCCTCGGCCGGGTCCGGCGGCGCGGCGTAGCGCCAGCGCAGGTAGTCGAGGGTCCGCGGCGTGTGGAGCCGGGGCTCGCCGCTCCAGGCCGCGGCGAGGAGGGCGCCCGCCGCGGGGTCCGCGACCAGCTCGGCGACCGGCCGGGTCCCGGCCGGCGGCCGCGGCGGCTCGGGGTGCGGTCCCGTCCGGCGCCGGCGGAGCAGGCCGGCGGCGATCCGCCCCGGCCGCAGCGGCCGGATCGAGAGCGGCACCCGCCCGAGCGAGCTCCAGCCCATCGCCAGGTAGCCGGCCCGGCTGCGCGGGTTGGGGGTGTTGAAGATCAGCGCCGTCCCCTCGGCACGCAGGCGCTCGGCGAGATCGAGCGTGAGCCGGCGGAAGATGCCGCGCCGGCGCCATTCCGGGTGGGTGACGGTGTCGACCGCGCGCGCCGCGGCCAGCTCCGAGCCGCCCGCTGACAGCCGCCAGCGCTGGAAGATGCGCACTCCGACCAGGGTGCCGTCCGCGGCCACCGCCGCCAGGCCGGGCGACGGTCCGAACGGGCTCTCGCGGTGCTTCCAGCGGAACGCCGCATCGCTCCGCCCGAGCGGGCCCTCGCCGAGGGCGAGGCGGAGGAGCCCGAGCACCTCGGCGAGCGGCACCTCCTCGAGCGGCACGACGCGGAAGCCGGGTCCGCCCGCGGCCGCGGGCGGCCGGATCGGCTCGGCCGCGCTCACCGCCGCCCCTCCGCGGCGCCGTCCGGCGCGGGCTTCGCCCCGGCGTCGCCGATCGGCCGCCCGGACAGCACCTCGCGGTAGAGCGACTCCAGCTCCGCCGCCATGCGCCGGATCCCGAACGAGGTCTCGACCCGCCGCCGCGCCGCCGCGCCGAGCCGGGTCCTCCGCTCCGGGTCGGCGAGCAGCGCCTGCGCCGCGTCGGCCAGCCCCGCGACGTCGCCGAACGGCCGCACCACGCCGCTCTCGCCGTCGATCACCGCCTCCGGCACGCCGCCGACCCCGGTGACCGCCACCGCCCGCCCGGCCGCCATCGCTTCGAGCAGCGCCAGCGGCAGCCCTTCGAACTCCGAGGTCATCAGGTAGAGGTCGAGCGCCGCGAGCCACGGGCGGACGTCCTCCTGGAGCCCGGGGAACGCGAGCCGGCCGGAGAGCCCCAGCCGGGCCGCCGACGCCTCGACCTCCGGGCGCAGCGGCCCGTCGCCGACGATCGCGAAGCGCGCGTCGGGCCGGCGGTCGGCGATCCGCCGCGCCGCCTCGAGCCAGTGATCGAGCCGCTTCTGGCGCCGGAAGACGGCCACGGTGCCGATCAACGGCACCCCGGGCGGGACACCGAGCGCCGCCCGCACCGCGCGGCCGCCCGCCTCGTCCGGGGGGCCGGTCTCGATACCGTTGCGCACCACCCGCACCGGCACGCCGGCCGGCGCGTGGCGGGCGATCGACTCCGCGACCTCGGCCGAGACCGCCACCGCCGCCTTCTGCAGCCGCCAGGTGGCGAGGTTGGCGCGCCGGGTCAGCGGGTGGTAGCGCTCCTGGAGGTTGTGCTCGGTGTAGATCACGGGAGTCCCGGCAATCCGCCCGGCGAGCCGCGCCGCCACCCCGGCCAGCGGCAGGTGCGCGTGCACTAGGTCGGCGCCTCTGTCGCGCAGCCACACCGCCGCCGCCGGCGCCCGCGCCAGGACGCCGGCCGCGGAGCGGGCGCCGAAGCAGTGGACCGCGCAGCCGGCCGCCCGCAGCTCGCCGGCCAGGGCGTCCTTCCAGGGGAGGAAGAAGCCGACCGAGATCTCGATCCCCTCCCCCCGGGCGCGCGCGAGCTGCGGCAGCAGCCGCTCGGCGCCGCCGCGCCCGAGGCCCTTGATCAGGTGGCAGACGTGCAGCGCTTCAGCCCCCGGCGCGGCGGAAGAAGCGGTAGGTGCCGCGCCGCAGAAGGTTGCGGTAGAACGGCCGGAGCAGCGCCTCGACCGCCTCGCGCGGCGAGCTCCAGCCGGCGGCCGAAGCGAGCTGGCGGGCGATCGGCACCCTCACCGGCTCGAGCCCGGCAGCCGCCGCGAGCGCTCCGAGGGCGCGGTGGTCGAAGCAGTTGAGGTGCTCGAGCGGCCGCACCGGCACCAGGCTCGCGCGCCCGCGCGCCGCCCAGGCCGCGTCGTCGCCGCCCCGCTCGAGCCGCGCGAGCCGCCGCCGCATGCCGTGGCCGTTGGGGACGCTGAGCTTGATCAGCCCGCCCGGCGCCAGCGCCGCCGCGAGGCGCCGGAGCACCGGCAGCGGCTCGGCGAGGTGCTCGAAGACCTGCTCGGTGTTGACGAAGTCGAAGCGGCGGCCGTCCAGCTCTTCCCAGGTCAGGGTCGGCAGTCCCAGCTCGCGGGCGTGGGCGAGGCGCGCCGGCGACAGCTCCATCCCCCACGCCGGGCACCAGAAGGCGCGCGCCATCAGGCACCACTTGCCCCAGCCCATGCCGAAGTCGAGCAGCGCCACCTCCCGCGGCCGCCGGCCGAGCAGGCCGAGGACCAGCATCAGCTCGCCGGCGCAGCGCGACTGGTTCTTCAAGGTCCGCCCGTCGAGGAAGCGGCGGCGCGCGGTCTCGGGATCGATCCAGACCTCGTAGAGCTCGCGGGCGAGCGCCTCGTCCGGCGCCAGCCGCTGCCAGATCAGGCCGCAGCGCCGGCACCCGGCGAGCTGGAAGCGCGAGCCGGCGAGCGGCGCCGGGTCGAACGCGCCCTGGGCGCCGTAGTAGCGCTCGAGATAGGTCGAGATCGGCGGCGCGTCGTAGGGGCGGTCGTAGAGATCTTCGCCGCCGGGCTCGCCGCAGGCCGGGCAGCGCTCGCGGGGGATCAGGCCGCCGCGGGCGGAGCCGGCGCTCCCGTTCAGGCGATCTCCGCGCCGGCCGGGGCGAGCGCCGTTGCGGCCGCCAGGCTCTCGGAAGACACCGTCTCGGAAGACACCGTCTCGGCCGGTCGGGCCTCCCGCGCGGCCGCTCCTCCCGCCCAACGCTCCCGCCACGCCTCGAACATCAGCACCGGCCAGAGCCACGCGCCCTGGTCGCTCCGGCCGGCGAGGTGGCTCGCCCAGCGCTCGGCGAGCGGCGCCGGGTCGAAGAAGCCGCCGCGCGCCAGCCGCTCGGGCGCGAGGAGGTCGCCGGCCCACTCGCGCAGGCGCCCGCGCAGCCAGGCGTCGAGCGGCACCGAGAAGCCCATCTTCGGCCGCTCGACCAGCGCCGGCGGCACGTGGCGGTGGAGCACCCGGCGGAGCACCGCCTTGCCGGTCACGAGCGGCAGCGGAAAGCGCGCGGCCAGCTCGAACACCCGGTGGTCGAGGAGCGGCACCCGGGTCTCGAGCGACACCGCCATCGAGGCGCGGTCGACCTTGGCCAGGACGTCGTCGGGCAGGTAGAGGAGCGTGTCCGCCGCCATCGCCCGGCGGATCGGCTCGGCGAGCCGCGGCCAGAGCGCCGGATCGGTGAGCGGCGTCGGCGGCTCCTCGACGCCGGGGACCGCCGTCTCGGGATCCCGCCAGAGCGCCAGGATGCGGACGATCATCTCGTCGGGCGAGCGTGCGTCGGTCAGGTAGCCGGCGAGCTTGGCCGCCTTCTCCTTGACCTCGAGGCCGGCCAGCCGGTGGCCGATCCCGCCCAGTCGCTCCAGCCGCGGCGCCGCCGGCCAGGGCGCGTTGCGGGCCGCTAGGGCGAGCGCGGCGCGCACCGCCGCCGGCAGCCGGCCGAGCCGGAAGAGCGTCGCGAGCTGGCGGTACTTCGGGTAGCCGCCGAACAGCTCGTCGCCGCCGTCGCCGGTCAGCGCCACGGTGACGTGGCCGCGGGCGAGCCGCGAGACCAGGAAGGTCGGGATCTGCGACGAGTCGGCGAACGGCTCGTCGTAGATCTCCGGCAACCGCGGCACGACCGCCAGCGCGTCCTCCTCGGTGACGTACAGCTCGGTGTGCTCGGTACCGAGGTGGGCGGCGACCCGCGCGGCGTGCGGCGCCTCGTCGTGGCGGCGCGAGGTGAAGCCGATCGAGTAGGTCCGCACCCGCTGCGCCGACCGCCGCGCCATCATCGCCACCACCGCCGACGAGTCGACGCCGCCCGAGAGCAGCGCCCCGAGCGGGACGTCCGAGACCATGCACAGCTCGACCGCGTCGCCGAGCAGCTCCTCGAGCGCGTCCGCGGCCGCCTCCCCGCCGCCCGGGAACGGATCGGCCTCCCCGCGCTCGAGCGCTTCGGCGGCCGACCAGTAGGGGCGCGACGCCGCCGAGAGGTCGGCGCCCGGCGCGATCTCCTCCGTTCGTAGCGTCAAGAGATGCCCGGGCCGGAGCTTCCAGATCCCGCGGTAGACGCTCCACGGCGCCGGGATGCACGCCCGGCGCAGGAGCAGCGGCAGCGAGCGCCGCTCGATCTCTGGCGCGAAGCCGGGCACGGCGTGGAACGCCTTCAGCTCCGAGGCGAAGCCGAGGAGCCCCGGCCGCAGCCAGCCGAAGTAGAGCGGCTTCTGCCCCAGCCGGTCGCGGACCAGGGTCAGCGCGCGCCGCTCGCGGTCCCAGAGCGCCATCGCCCACATGCCGTTGAGCCTGGGCAGCGCGCCGTCGAGGCCGCGGGCGGCGACCTCGGCGAGCACCACCTCGGTGTCCGAGTCGCCGCGGAAGGCCGCGCCGCCCGCTTCGTGCTCGGCGCGCAGGCGGCGGAAGTTGTAGACCTCGCCGTTGTGGACCAGCACCCGGCGGCCGTCGGCCGAGAGCATCGGCTGGTGCCCCTCGGGGGAGAGGTCGAGGATCGCCAGGCGGCGGCTCGCGAGCGCGGCGCCGGCGGCCGGGTCGTGCCAGACGCCGCCGTCGTCGGGGCCGCGGTGGACCAGCGCCGCGGCCATCGCGCCGGTCCAGGCGGCGAGGTCGCCGGGTTGCCCGGCGGCGCCGGGGCGGACGGCGAGGAGTCCGGCGATGCCGCACATCGCGGGTCAGGCCTCCCAGGCGGCGCCGGCCGGGATCTCCGGCCCGCCCGCGGCGAGACGGCTCGCAAGGCCGCGGAAGGAGACGTTGCGGCCGTCGATCTCCGCCCCCGCGGCGCGGAAGAGCCCCGCCGTCTCGTCGTCGAGATAGCGGCCGTCGCGGCAGCGGTTGAGGTTGAGGAAGAGGCGGCCGTCCGGGGCGAGCACGCGCCCGGCGAGGTCGGCGAGGAAGAAGCGCCACTCCGCGGCGCCCCAGGGCCGCTCGGTCGCCGGCTCGTTGAAGAGCGCCGCGAACGCGGTCACCAGGTCGTAGCGCCGCCCGGTCTCGGGAAGCGGCCGGTAGGGCTCGATCGTCCACAGCACGCGCTCGACGCCGAGGACGCGGGTGACCGCGCCGTAGAGCGAGCCGGGCGGCTCCGGGCTCGCGTCGTCGAGGTCGAGGGCGAGCGCGGAGTGGCCGTAGAAGCCGCACACGGCGGCAAAGTAGCCGAAGCCGGCGCCGAGGTCGAGCACGGCGAGGCGCCGGTCGGAGCGGTCGAGGCCGAGCCGGTGGGCGCGGCGCAGGTTCTTGGCGAGCTGGCGGTCGAGCCGCCAGTACTTGCTGTTCGCGGCCTCGGGCTGCTCGCCGAAGCGCCGCCGGACCTCGTCGAGCCGCCCGCGGTCGATCCGCGCGAGCAGCCGGCGCAGGTCGCGCCAGAGCCGCAGGCGGACGGCGAGCGGGAGCGCGGGGGCGGGCGGGGCCGTGGTCGGGCTCACGGTGCGGGGGTCACGGTTGTTTCTCGGGCGGAAGCGCGCGCGGAGAATACGAAAGAACCGGCCAGGTTGCGCCGGCTGACCTCGTAGAGCCGGCGGTCGCGGCCGAGCGCCGCCCGCGCCCGCCAGAGCGCCTCGCTGGCGGCGTGGAGCGGCCAGACGAAGGCGCGCGCGAGGCCGGGCCAGCGCGGCAGGAAGAGCGCCTTGCGCAGCGACACCGGTGCGGTCCAGCCGGCGAAACGGCCGAGCGCCTCGATCTCGAAGCCGGCGGCGAGCAGGCCGTGGGCGACGGCGCGGTGGCTGTGGTGGTAGTAGCTGCCGCCGTGGTGGGGCTCGAGGAACGCCACCGAGCCGACGAAGCGGCCGCCCGGCGCGAGCATCCGCCGCGCCTCCTGGAGCGCGCGCAGCGGGTGGGCGAGGTGCTCGATCACCGCCACCGAGAGGACGAAGGCGAAGGCGCCGTCCGCGAACGGCAGCGCGTGGGCGTCGGCGAGCATCGGCGCGTGCGGGTTGCCGTAGTCGATGCCGGCGTAGGCGAAGCCGCAGCGCTCGACGAGCGGCCGGTGGGCGGCGCGGCCGCAGCCGAGGTCGAGCGCCGCCTCGCCCGGCGCGGCGAGCGGGAAGTGCGACACCATCTCGGGGCTGAGGTGACGCACCGCGCGACGGCCGGCGGTCGGGGCGGCGGCGAGGGCGGCGGCGAGGTCAGCGGCGAGATCGGGCGCGGGCGCGGTCGCGGCCGGGAACGGCCCGAGAGCCGGCCAGCGGTCGAGTCCCTCGGGCTCGGCGCCGAGGACGACCGGCACCGCCGCTGGGAGCGGCCGGCGGAGCCGCAGGTCGGGCGCGCCCGACGGCGCCGGCGGGTAGTCGAGGCGGCACGCCGGGCAGGCGAAGCCGGGGCCGTCTCCGGTCAGCTCGCCGCGGCAGGCCGGGCAGCGGAGCAGGCGGCGGATCCCGGGCGCCGGGGTCATCGCGGGGTCCCCGGCCGGTCGGCCAGGAGGCCGCGGTAGAGGTCGAGCATGCCCTGGACGCTCCGATCGAGGGTGAACCGTTCGAGGAAGATCTCACGCCCGCGGCGGCCGAGCGCGGCGGCGCGCGCGGGATCGTCGAGCACGGCCTCGATCGCCGCCGCCAGCGCCGCGGGATCGCCGGCCGGAGCGAGGAGCGCGCTCGCTCCCGGCTCGACCACCTCGACGACCGCCGGGATGTCGGCGGCGACCACCGGCAGCCCCAGCGCCATCGCCTCGATCACCGCCCCCGGCATCCCCTCGTAGAGCGACGGGAAGGCGAGGAGGTCGGCGGCGGCGAGCAGCTCCGGCAGGTCGTCGCGGTGGCCGAGGAGGCGCACCCGGGAACCGAGGCCGGCGGCGGCGATCCGCGCCTCCAGCTCGGCGGTGAGCGCCCCGGTCCGCCCCGCGATCACGAGCGCCAGCCGCGGCCGCCGCTGCGCCAGGCGGGCGACGGCCCCGATCAGGTCGGGGAACCCCTTGGCGAACTCGTGGCGGCCGGCGGCGACCAGGAGCTCGGCGTCCTCGGCGATCCCGAGCGCCGCCCGCGCCCGCCGGCGACGCTCGGGGGAGGGCGCGCCGAGCCGCTCGGGGTCGCGCCCGCGCGGCACCACCGTGATCCGCTCCTCCGGGACCCCGAGCGCGGCGACCGCCGCCGCCTTGGCGGCGTGCGAGACGGCGTGGAAGTGGTCGCACAGCCGGCGCGCGGTGACCGCGTCGGCGAGCCGGGCGCGGCGCAGGCGGCCGGGGCGGACCGCGGGGTCGGCCAGCCGCACCGGCGCATAGGGGGTGCTGACCAGGCTGCCGATCACCGGCACGCCGGTGCCGATCGCGGCCAGGCGGCCGGCGAGGTCGGCCCTGAGGAGCGCGGTGTGGAGGAGCGCAGGCCGCGCCGCGGCGATCCGCCGGCGCAGCGCCGCCAGGCGCCGCGGCCAGCCCCCCGGCGGCAGCACGGCGACCGCCACGCCGGCGGCCTCGAGCGCCTCGTGCGCGCCCCGCCGCCTCTCGAGGCAGACCACCTCGGGCAGGACCCCGCGCGCCGCGAGCGGCGGCAGCAGCTCGGCGAGCGAGCGTTCCGTGCCGCCGCCGCCGAGGCCGTCGATCACGTAGAGGACCTTCACGCCCCGCTCCGTCGGTGCGCGATCACCCGGTCGTAGAACGCCAGGTAGCGCGCCGCCACCGCGTCGATGTGCCAGCTCGCCGCGAACCGCCGCCGCGCCGCCTCGCCCATCACCCGCCGCCGCTCCGGGTCGGCGAGGAGCGCCGAGATCGCGGCGGCGCCGGCGGCCTCGCCTGTGGGGTCGGCGGTGGGATCGACCAGCCGGCCGGTCACGCCGTCCTCGACGCACTCGGCGACGCCGCCGACCGCGGTCGCCACCGCCGGCACCCCGGCCGCCGCGGCCTCGATCACCGCCCCCGGCATCCCCTCGGTGTCGCTCGAGAGGAGCAGCAGGTCGGCGGCGGCGAGGAAGTCGCCGACAAGCTCCCGCACCCCGGCGAAGGCGACGGCGCCGCCCAGGCCGCGCTCGGCCGCGAGCCGTTCGAGATCCCCGCGCAGCGGCCCCTCGCCGACCACCCAGAGCCGCAGCCCGGGGTGCTCGCGGCGGGCCCCGGCGACCCAGGCGAGCATCCGGTCGAGCCGCTTCTCGGCGGTCAGGCTGCCGAGGTAGAGGAGCACCGGCGCTCCCTCGGGCGTGCCCAGCTCGGCGCGCACCGCCGCCGGCGGCCGGGCCGGCGCCAGCGCGGCCGGGTCGGCGCCGCGCGGGATGTGCTCCATCGGGATGCCGCCGAGCGCGTAGTGGGCGCGCACTGCCGCGAGCGTCGTCTCGCTGACCCCGGCCACGCCGTCGATCCGGGGCATCACCAGCCGCCGGTAGAGCACGCCGCGCGCGCCCGCGGCCCAGCGGCGCGGGTCGCCGATGTTGCGGTAGACCAGCGCCCAGCCGGCGGCACGGTCGAGCCGGCGTGCCGCGGCGCCGTACTTGACCGTCCGGCCGCCGTGCGCCTGCACCACGTCGGGCCGGTGCTCGGCGATCGCCCGCCGCAGCCGGCCGAGGAGCGCCGGGTGGAGGCCGGGGATGCGCTCGAAGGGATGGCGCGGATCGCCGCCGAGCACGCGGTCGTCCGGATCGAGCGGCAGCGCCGCCGCGCCCGGGTGCGGGTAGAGATAGAGCCGGACGACCGCGCAGCCGGCGCGCCCGAGCGCCGCGCCGAGCTGGTGGGCGAACACCTCGGCGCCGCGCCGCTGGGGCTGCTGGGCGAGGAGGGCGATGCGGAGCGGGCGGCGATCGGGCTCCGCCGGCCCGGGATCGGTGCCGCCGCGGTCCCGCCCGGCCGCGGCCGGCGCCGGCCGGACCGCGCTCAGATGACCCCCTCGAGGTCGCCCGCGCCGAGCGCCCACGAGCCGCGGCGGAGGGGATCGGGGTCGAGCGGCACCAGCGCGCGCACGGCGAGCACCGGCCCGCGGCGCCGGAGCGCGAGCCCGCCCGGCCCGCCGCCGGTCCCCTCGCCCGCGGCCGCGACCACGACCCGGGCGCGCTCGCGCCGCGCCGCCGCCCGCGCCAGGAGCCGCCGCTCGCGCGGAGCGCCGGCCAGCTCGAGCACCACCAGCAGGCGGAGCCCCCGCCGCGCCTCGATCCGGTAGACGATCCCGGTCGCGGCGTCGCTCTCGGCCAGCCGGGCGACGCCGTAGCGGCGGCCGGAGCCGGCGCCGTAGCGCCAGGCCAGCCACTCCGCGCTGCGGCAGGTGGCCCAGCGACCGTCGCCGCCGGGGGCGCCCGCGGCCGAACGGCTCTCGGCCGACCGTTCGGGGACCGGGCTGCTGCCGCCGCCGGCCGCAGCGGCGATCGCCGCCAGCGCCTCGCCGTCTTCGACCAGCCGGGCTCCGGCTCCCGGCCCGACCGGGCGCCAGGCGAAGGCGAGCGGCGGCAGCAGGGTCCAGCCGAGCGCGCGGTAGCCGGGGCGGCTCTCGCGGTTGGGGTTGTTGAAGAGGAGCGCAGCGCCCTCCGCGCGCGCCCCCGCGAGCGCCCGCTTGGCGAGGGCGCGGAAGATCCCGCGCCGGCGCGCCTCGGGGACCGTCGCGGTGTCGACCGGCCGCAGCGCCGCGACCTCCCCGGCCGCGGCGGCCAGGCGCCAGCGAATCAGCAGGCGCACGCCGAGCACCTCGCCGCCGGCGCCGACCGCCGCCCAGCCGAGCGACGGCCCGAACGGGTTGCCGCGGTGCTTCCAGGCGAACCAGGCCTCGTCGTGCCCCGGGCCGAACGTGCGGTCGAGAGCGGCGAGCAGGCGGTCGAGCGGCACCTCCGCGAGCGGCGCGATCTCGAAGACGGCGCCGCCGGCTGCGCTCACCCGAGCCCCCGCAAACGATGGAGCGCCGGATGGAGGCCGGAGAGGACGATCCGGAAGCGGTCGATCGGGGTGTCCGAGTTGACCCGCAGGCGGGAGATCCGGAAGCGCTCGGGCGGCGGCGCCGGGCTCAGCCGGTGGTCGAACAGGAACGCGGCGCGATACCCGAGCGCCGCCAGCTCGCGCTCGGCGCGCGGGTCGGCGTCGCCGTTCGGGTAGGCGAAGGCGAGCGGCGGGCGGCCGAGCGCGGCGGTCAGCGCCTCGTGGGCGCGGCGGATCTCCTCGGCGACGGCGGCGTCGCCGCAGCGCGGCAGGATCGGGTGGCTCCAGGTGTGGCTGCCGATCGCGACCCCGCCCGCCTCGAGCGCGCGCAGCTCGGCGGCGTTGAGCTGGGGCACCGGCGGCGTCGGGGCGCCGGAGGTCCCGCGCAGCTCCTCGAGGAGGCTGCGCCGTTGCTCGTCGGACAGCCGCTTGAGCGTCCGCACCAGCTCGCCGCCGTAGCCGGCCAGGCGGAGGAACTCCGGCCCCGCCTCGCCGGTGCCCCAGCGCGCCGCCAGCGCCTCGGCCTCGATCCACCAGGGCGGGGTGAGGGTGTCGATCAGCCCGGCGATCACGAACGCCACGGCCGGGATGCCGCGCTCGGCAAGGAGCGGCAGGCCGGCCTCGAAGAGGCTCCGCTCGCCGTCGTCGAAGGTCAGGAGCACGGCGCGCGGCGGCAGCGGCTCGCCGCCGTCGAGGGCGGCGACCAGCCGCTCGAGCGACACCGGCGCCAGCTCGGCGGCGAGCAGGTCGAGCTGGGCCGCGAAGCGCTCGGGGTCGGCGACGCCGTGGTAGGCGAGGACGCGCAGGCGGCGGTCGGCGCGGCGGCGGAAGAGCGGCTGGAGCGGCGAGCGGGCGAGCGCGGCGTCGAGCCGGCGGGCGGCGCCGGATGGCATCACTCGAGCTCCCCGGCGCCCCGGCGGGTGCCCGCGCCAGGGTCCGCGGAACCGTCCGCGCCGCCGTCGGCGCCACGTTCCGCCGGCTCGGCGAGGAGGTTCGCGTGCCAGCTCGGAGCGAGCGCGCCCGAGGCCAGCCCGTCGAGGACGGCGCCGATCCCGGCGCCGACCCCACCTTCGACCCGCTCGGAGGGATCGAGCAGGCTGAGCCGGTAGCCGGCCGCCTCCAGCCGGCGCGGCAGCGACTCGGGAGAGCTGCCCGCGCGCGCCAGCGCCGACGGGTTCCACTCGACGAGCAGGCGCGGCGGCGGCACCGCGGCAAGGAGGCGCGCCATGCCGTCGAGGACGGCGTGCTCGGCGCCCTCGACGTCGATCTTGACCAGGCCGACCGGGCCGTCGAGGAGGCCGTCGACGCTGTCGAGGAGGTCGTCGAGCGGCGCCACGTCGACGTCGATCTCCGCTCCCCCGGCGCCGTCGACCCGGTGCAGGGTGTGGAGCGTGCCGGCCCGGCCGAGCTGGAGCGGCCGCCGCCCCCGCTCGGCGCCGGCCGCCACCGGCAGCACCCTCACCACCCCTTCGAGCCGGTTGCGGCGCACGTTCTCGGCCAGCAGGGTGAGGTTGTCCGGCGCGGGCTCGAGCGCGAAGACGCGTCCGTTCGGCGCCACCGCGCTCGCCATCAGGAGGGTCAGGTAGCCGACGTTGGCGCCGACGTCGATCGCCGTCATGCCCGGCCGGAGGACCTCCGCGATCACGGCCTGGGTCTCCGGCTCGTGCTCCCGCAGCAGGTAGCTGTAGGCGGCCTCGCGCGGCACCCGCAGGGCGAGCGCGCGGCGGTGGACCACGTCGGGGACGAGCGCCGACAGCCGCCGGAACAGCGCCGCCGCGAGCCGCCGCTTGCGCTTGGCCGGGATCCGCGACAAGAGCGGCAGGTCGAGCCGGTCGAGCGCCTCGGCGGCGGCGAAGAGAGCGCGCAACGGCGCCACCAGCGCGCGCCGCCAGCCGGCGCTCACCGCCGGTCCTCCCGCGCGAACGCCCGCGCCGCCGGCGGAGCCCTCATTCCGGGTCCGCCGCGGTGTAGACCTTGCTCCGCGGCGTCACCGTGCGGCCGAGCCGGCCGCGGTAGCCGTCGACGACGCCGGCGAGCTGGAGGCGGCCGAACGGGATCGCGTAGCCCGGCCCGCGCCCCCACGCGGTCACCGTCCGCAGCAGCGCCTTGGCCGCCTCGCGGCGCGCGAGGTCGGGGCGATCGAACGTGCGGCGCATCATGTGGATGTAGTTGCGGGTGACGTAGTAGCGGCGCCAGAGCCGGTCGGGCGGGTTGGCCGGGCGCACGGACCGGCGGAGGTCGAGGTCCATCCGCCCGGCCAGCTCGCGGTAGGTCCGCATCAGGTCGCCGTCGACCCACAGCCGGTAGCCGGCGCGGCGGACCCGCAGGCAGTACTCGGGGTCGTAGAAGCCGAAGAAGAGGCGCCGGTCGGGGAGGCCGACCGAAGCCAGCAGCTCGCGGCGGGTGACGAGCTGGAGGCCGCTGCCGATGCCGTCGACCTCGATCACCCCGGACAGCTCGCCGTCGGCGAGCCGCACCAGCTCGCCGCGCCGCCAGTCGAAGCGGGCGCCGACCGCGCCGACCCCGCCGACGTCGGGCGGAGCGCTCTCGGCCAGCCGCAGCAGCCGCTCGAGGGTGTCCGGGGTCTTCGGCGGGGTGTCGTCGTCGCCCCAGCCGATCCAGTCGAAGCCGAGGCCGGCGAGCCGCTCGAGGGCGTAGGCCGAGGCGCCCGCCGGGCCGGCGTTCTCGCCCATCGAGTGGTAGACCACGCGCGGCCCGAGGAGATCGGCGACCGCCGGCTCGGCGATCCCGGGGTCGCCGTTGTCGATCACCAGCAGCAGCTCCGGAGGCCGGGTCTGGGCGAGGGTCTTCTCGAGCGCCCGCCGCAGCCGGTCGGGGCGGTTGCAGGTGGTCAGGAAGGCAGCGAAGCGGCTCATGCCGCCTCTCCCGGCGCCAGGCCGCAGGCGGCGAGGAGGCGGCGGGCGCGCGACTCCCAGGTGTAGCGGGCGGCGTCGGCGCGGGCGCGCTCGGCGAGCCCCTCGGCAAGGGCCGGCTCGGCGGCCAGGCGGGCGAGCGCCTCGCTCCAGCGCGCCGGCTCGGCGTAGGGGAGGAGCAGGGCGTTCTCCCCGTCCTCGAGCACCTCGCCGAGCACCTGCAGGATCGAGGCCAGGATCGGCCGCCCGGCGGCGAGGTACTCGAACATCTTCATCGGCGACATCCACGGCGCCGCGTCGCCGCCGCCCGACACCTCGACCCGGCCGGCATAGGGCATCAGCAACACGTCGGCCGCCGCCATCCAGAGCGGCATCTCGGCCGGCGGCCGGAAGCCCGCGAAGCGGAGGTTCCCGAGACCGCGGGCGCGCTCGCGCCAGCGCGCCAGGTCGTCCTCGCGGCCGCCGGCCAGGAGGAAGAGGTGGTCGGGCCGCCGGCGCGCGACCTCCTCGATCAGCTCGATGCCGCGGCCGGCGTAGAGGTGCCCGGTGTAGACCGCGATGCGGCGGTCCTCGCCCGCGAGGCCGAGCCGCCGCCGGGCCTCGTCGCGCTCCGGGGCGCCGTCGATCCAGGCGCGGTCGACGCCGTCGGGGGCGACCAGGGTCTCGACCCCCGGCGGCAGGTGCGGCCCGAGGCGGGCCGCCAGCGCTCCGGAGACCGCGGCCACCCCGCGCAGCGACGGCGCCCGGAGCAGGCTCTCGAACAACCTCCGGCGCCGCGGGTTCTCGGGCGGCGGGGCGTGGGTCTCGTACAGCGTCGGCAGGCGCAGGAGGCGCGCCGACCCCCAGGCCGAGGCGAGGCCGCGCGAATGCACCAGGTGCGGCCGCCCGGCGGCCGCGAGCAGCGGCAGCAGGCCGGCGAGGAACGGCAGTTGGAGCGGCCGCGGCGGCATCGGCACGCGGCGGACGGCGAAGCTCCGTTCGACGCCGTAGAAGGCGTGGAGGTCGCGCACCCCGGGCTCGCGCTCCCGGCGCCAGGCCGGCACCCAGAGCGTGACCCGGTGACCGAGCCGGGCGTAGGCCTGGCACATCTTCATCACGTGGACGCTGTTGGCGGTACGGGAGGGGACGATCGAGACCCCCAGGTAGGCGATGCGCAGGCTCACCGCGCTTCCTCGGCGGCGGGCCCGGATCGGCCGCCGCTGCCCTCGACCCCCGCCCTCCGTCTCCGCGCGCGCCAGAGCAGCCAGGGGATCGCGAGCCGGGCGCTCGCCAGATTGAATAGCTCGACCCCGGCGCCGGAGAGTCTCCGCCAGCGGCCGCGCACGACGGCGGCGGCCGCGGCGCGGAGCGCGCGCCGGATGTCGCGCAGGATCAGCTTCGTCTCGTAGCCGGCGAAGCCGAGCCAGGCGCGCGTACCGCGGGGACGCAGGTGCTTGAGGAAGAAATAGAGCCGCATGAGCTGGTGGCCGCGGAACAGGCGCCCGTGGCGGAGGCTGACCGCCTCGTGGTGATGCTCGACCGCCGCCTCCGGCTCGTAGGCCACCCGGTAGCCGGCGCCCCGGAAGCTCATCGCCAGGTCGATCTCGGCGCGGCCGCTGCTGAAGAAGGGATCGTAGCCGCCGATCTCCTCGTAAGCCTCGCGGCGGAAGGCGAGGTTGGCGTTGCCGAAGAAGTCGGCGTCGCGCGGGTCCTCGACGAACTCGGTCTCGCCGTTTTCGGCCAGCCGGGTGCGCCCCTTGAACTGGCGGCGGCCGGCGAAGCCGACGTTGTCGACCCGGCCGCCGACCAGCCCGAGGTCGGACTCGGCGAGGAGCCGCCGCTCGAGCGCGGCGAGCCAGCCCGCGACCGGGATGCAGTCGTCGTCGGTGTAGGCGACCACCGCCCCGCGCGCCGCCGCCGCGCCGGCCCGCCGGGAGGCGGCGATCCCGGCCCGGGCCGGGGTCCGCACGTAGGTGGCCCCGGCCTCGGCCGCGGCGGCCGCGGTGTCGTCGGTCGAGCCGTTGTCGACCACGATCACCTCGAACGCCGGATGGTCGAGCCGCGCGAGCGCCGAGAGGGTCCGGCGGAGCGAGGCGGCGCGGTCGCGGGTGACCACCACCACCGAGGCGGCCGGGGCCGCGGCCCCGGCGCCGGCCGGCCCGCTCGCCGGCGGGATCATCGCTCCGCCCCCGTCAGCGGCCGCGGCAGGTCCGGCGGCGCGGCGGCGGCCGCCAGCAGCTCGCGCCGCGCGCGCAGCCGGCCGAGGGTGCGCAGGTAGGCCGATGCGCGCTCGATCAGGTAGTTGCGGAAGTCGGGATGGCGCCGACGGTCGCGCACCACGCCGTGCCGGAGGAGATCGAGGCCGAGCGCGGCGACGGTCTTGGCCCCGGCGCCGGCGAGCCGCAGCCGCTCGGCCAGCCGGCCCCCCGGCTCGCCGGCTGCGGCGCCGGATCGCCGCTCTCCGGCCCGTGCTGGAGCAGGTAGACCGAGCGCCCCTTGGCGAGGAAGTGGCGGACCTGCCAGGCGGCGCGCATCTTCTCGGGGCGCACCAGGTGCTCGACCTCGAGCGCCGGGTCGTAGCGCAGCTCGACCTCGGGCAGCTCGCGCTGGATCCGCAGCACCAGCTCGCTCTCCTCGCCGTAGCCGAGCCGGCGGCCGACCATGCCGAAGCCGGCGCCGAAGCCGCCGACTCGCGCCAGCAGATCGCGGCGCACGAACAGATTGCCGCCGGGCAGGGTCTCGCCGCGGGCGAGCGGCCGCGCCTCGGAGCCGAGTCCACCGGCGCCGTACTGGTCGCGGAACCAGCTCGGCGGCGGCGCCAGGTAGAACGGCCGATAGGGGCCGCCGAAGACCCCCGGCCGGTGCTCCTCGGCGATCCGGAGCGCGGTCGCCAGCCACCCCGGGGGCATCCGGCAGTCGTCGTCGGTGTAGGCGACCCACTCGGCGCGCGCCTCGCGCCAGCCCCGGTTGCGGGCGTGGGCGACCCCCTGGCGTTCCTCGCGCACGTGGCGCACGTTCGAGCGCTCGCGGGCCGCGGCGGCGACCACCTCGACGGTGGCGTCGGTCGAGCTGTTGTCGATCACCAGCACCTCGAAGCGCGCCGGCTCGAGGGTCTGGCGCGCCAGGCTCGCGAGCGCGACGGCGAGGAGCTTCGCGCGGTCGAAGGTGGGGATCACGACCGAGAAGAGCGGCGCCTGCGCCGCCGTCCGCGCGGTCGCGCCGAGCCGCTCGTCCGCGGCGCCGGGGGCGGGGTCGTGCATCAGGGGTCCCCGGCCGCGGTCGGACCTGACTCCGGCGCGCGCCGCGGCGGACCCGGCCGCCGGGCCAGTCGCGGGGCCAGCCGCCGGAGCGGCCGCCGGGCGAGCGCGGCGAGCGCGGTCCCCGGCGCGGCGGCGAGGAGCGCCGGCAGGAGGCCCGAACGCCACGCGGCGGCGAGGTCGCGCGCCGGCAGCCGGCCGATCGAGCCGCGCACCCAGGCGCGGGCGGCGCGCGCCGCGGCGCGAGGGTTGCTGGCGGTCGAGGCGGCGAAGGCGGCGAGCACCTCGCGGGTGCGCACCAGCGCCGCCGCCTCGAGGCGGTCCGGCCGGCCCGGGCCGCCGAGCACCCAGCGGCGCAGCGCCCGCAGCTCCTCGTCGCCGAGCTCAATCCCGATCGCGGCCAGGTTGTCGCGGCTGACGCGCTCGGCGCGAACGCTCTGGGCATCTCTCTCGAGCTCGGTGATTTGCCCCGGGTGGCGCCGGTGGGCGACCAGCGGCTCGGGGAGGTTGGCACCCCGGCCGCGGCCCAGGAGCTGCGACCAGAGGCGGTAGTCCTCCGCCGGCTTGTAGGCGGCGTCGTAACGGAGGCCCGCGAGGGCCTCGCGGCGCATCATCACCGCCGAGTGGACGAAGGCGTTCCTGAACAGCATGTGCCAGCGGATCGCGGCGTCGTCCTCGGGTACCGTGTAGACGGCCAGCGGCTCGCCCGCGGGCCCGATCGTGCGGTAGGCGCTGCCGAGGAGCACCACCTCGGGGTGCCGGTCGAGGAACGCGACCTGCGCCGCGAGCCGCCCGGGGAGCGAGAGGTCGTCGGCGTCCTGGCGTGCCAGGAAGCGGCCGCGGGCGGCCGCGACCGCGCGCTGGAGCGCCGGCACGTAGCCGCTGTTCTCCGGCTGGGTCCGGACCACCAGGCGCGGGTCGGCGAGGCCGGCGAGGATCGCCGGCGTGGCGTCGGTCGAGCCGTCGTCGACCACGATCAGCTCGAAGTCGGCGAAGTCCTGGGCGAGGAGGCTCGCGATCGCGTCGGCGATCCAGGGCTCGGCGTTGTAGGCCGGCATCAGCACCGAGACCGCGGGCGTCGCGCTCACCGGTCGCTCCCCCTGCCCGGCCTCACAGCCGCACCCAGCGCTCGGGCACGAGGTCGCGCGAGGAGAGGTCCGGGCGCGCGAACCAGCGCTCGGGGGCGATCACGTGGCCGTCCGGATCGCGCCCGAGCCAGGCGCCCCACCAGGAGAACGAGCTGTTGGCGAGGACGTGGTGGCGGCAGCGGCTCATCAGCGCCAGATCCCGGTGCGCCGCGCCGTAGCCGGTGCCGTCGCCGCCGTGGTCGACGACGGTCATCGGGAACGGCAGGTCGAGGTGCTCGCGCACCCACTCCGGCTCGTCGCTGAAGACGAAGAGGGCGGGGGCGCTCAGCCGCCCGCCGAGCCAGTCCGCGGCCCGGCGGTAGTAGTCGACGCCGCAGAGGCCGTGCGTCTCGAGGGTCGCGGGGGACGAGGCATAGTCGCCGCGCCGGACGTGGAGGCTGACCGATTCCGAGGCGTCGATCGCCGCCGCCAGCTCGCGGTCGCGCGCGGTCGCGGGTTCCGGCGGCGCGAGCTCGGCGCGGATCGCGTCGGCGGCGTCGGCGAAGTAGCGCTCGCTCTGCCAGTAGCCGTCGAGGTAGACGCCGTCCGGGAGGTCGAGGACCTCGGGGTGGAAGCTCATGTCGGACTCCTGGACGTGGGACCGCGGCGGCCGCGGCGGCCGGCCCAGGAGCCGCCGGGCGATCCGCAGCGGCCGCGGCGTCCGGGTCAGGCGCGCGACCTCCTCCGCGGTCGCCGGCACGGCGCGGATCGGAAACGGTCCGAGCGCATAGGAGCGCAGGCTCGAGCGCTCGAAGTACCCGAGGTCGAGCTTCAGCTCGCCGCCGGTGCGTAGCGCCAGGGCGCGTCCGGCGGCGTACTGGAACATCTGGTTGCCGAGTCCGCCCCGGAGCCTGGTGACGATCACGTGGAGCGATCTAGCGGCGGCAGCGCGCGGATGGCGTCATCGCGGACCAGGATCGAATACCGCGGGTTGATCGCCCGCAGCGCCTCGACCACGGTGGCGACCGAGGGGTAGCCCTCCTCGCTCCCGAAACAGCGCGCGTCGTCGATCAGGATCAGGTGGTCGCGGCGCCGGTGGCGGGCGATCGCCGCCAGCTCGGCGAGGATCGGCGTCGGCCGCGGGCCGAGGGCGGTCCCCGGGCCGGAGTAGTGGCCGTCGAGCCAGAAGGCGCAGCGCTCGTCGATCCCGGCCAGGACCTCGTCGAGCCTGCGGCCGGCGTCGCCCTGGACGACCTCGACCTCGGGGCGGTCGTGGAAGCGCCGGGCGGCGGCCCGGGCCAACTCGGGGTCGAGCTCGATGGTGACGATGCGCCGGAACGCCGGCAGCATGGCGGCGACCATGTCGCCCTGGTAGGTGCCGGTCTCGACCAGCGTGCCGCAGCGGTGGCGGCGCGCCAGGCGCGCCAGCCAGAAGCGCTTGACCCGGTGCGGCGGCGGCACCGGCGAGCCGCCGAACCGGTGGTGCAGGAAGGCCATCCGGTCGGAGCGCCGCGGGCTCAGGAGCGAGCGGAGCCGGCGCACGCTCAAGCCGCGGCTCCTTCGGCGGGCTTCCGGCGCCAGCTCTCCCAGACGAACGGGTACTCGTACCCGAGCCGGTGGGTGAGGGCCAGGCGGTTCTGGATCTTCCGTCGCCGCGCCCTGGCCCGCGCGACGAAGGGGTGGAACTGGACCTGGAGATCGCGGACCCGGCGGATCCACCCGGAATCGAGGAGCCGTTCGATCAGCTCGAACTCGGAGCCTTCGACGTTGATCTTCATCAGGTGTGCCTCGTCGATGCCGCTTCCGGCGAGCCAGGAGGCGACGTCCTGCATCTCGACCTCGATCTCCACCTGCGACGCGCGGAAGGCCGACGAGGCGTCCCCGTCGACGGAGAACCGCCGGCGTCCGCTCGCCGCCGAGAGACCGAAGCCGTGCACCTGGATTCTCGGGTGGTCCGCGAAGCGACCCCGGATCTCCTCCGCGAACTGCGGAACCGGCTCGAAGACGTGGACCTCGCAGCCGAACCGCGCGTGGATCTCCCTCGCCCACTGGCCGCGAAAGCCGCCGACGTCGAGGACCACGGAGCCGGCGTCGAGGGGGTAGTCCAGTCGCAGCGTCTCGTCGCCGCGGTCGCGGTCCCAGGCGGCGCGCACCCGGGGGTCGATCCCCGCGGCGCGGGAGCGCCGCCGCCGCCAACGCCCCCAGCGGTTCCGGAGCGTGCCGAGGAGCCGCCTCACGAGGCTTCTCTCCTCGCGCCGACCGGACCGGCTTCGAGGGGGGCGGACTGCTCCATCGGATCGATCCGCCGGATCTCCGGCCGGTCGGCCGCGACCAGCAGACCGACGCCGGTCGAGCGGACCGGTTGGTCGCCGTGGGCCGCCTCGCTGATCGAGACGTGCCCGAGCTCCGAGACGTAGTACAGGGCCCTCTCCCACGAGGAGAGCCCGACCGTGCAGGTCAGCTCGCAGGATGCCAGCGGCAGGTCGCAGTTGAACTCGACGCCGTAGCGACCGGCGTCGAGGTCCTGAGGCTTCGACCACCAGGTGACGACCTGGGTGCCGTCGATCGTGGCGAGGCCGGCGGCGGCGATCACGTAGGGCGTCGCGGCGTCGAGCTCGAACTCGAAGCGGATCCGCCAGCGCTCGCCGAGGCGGTATCGCGACCGCGCCTCGCCGGACAGGTCAACGAACCGCAACCGGAGGCCGCGCCCGGGCACTCCGGGGCGCCCCGGCGGCAGCTCCACCTCCGCCTCGCCCCGCCCGGCGGCGGCGGCGAGGTAGGCGTCGACCACGTCGTCGGTCGCGCCGCGGGCGGTGATCCGGCCGTCCTCGAGCAGGATCGCCGAGGTGCAGAGCTTGCGCACCGCGGCCATGTTGTGGCTGACGAAGAGCACGGTCCGCCCCTCGCGGGCGACGCTCCCCATCTTGCCCAGGCACTTGCGCTGGAAGGCGACGTCGCCGACCGCGAGCACCTCGTCGACGAGCAGGATCTCGGGCTCGAGGTGGGCGGCGACGGCGAAGGCGAGGCGCACGTACATGCCCGCTGGAGTAGCGCTTGACCGGGGTGTCGATGAAGCGCTCGACCTCGGCGAAGGCGACGATCTCGTCGAACTTGCGCTCGATCTCGGCCTTCGACATGCCGAGGATGGTGCCGTTGAGGTAGACGTTCTCGCGCCCGGTCAGGTCCGGGTGGAAGCCGGTGCCGACCTCGAGCAGGCTCGCGACCCGGCCGTGGATGACCGCGCGGCCGGCGCTCGGCGGCGTGATCCGCGACAGGATCTTGAGCAGAGTGCTCTTGCCGGCGCCGTTGCGGCCGATGACCGCCGAGCGCCGCGCCCGGGGCGACCTCGAACGAGACGTCGCGGAGCGCCCACACCACGTCGGGGTCGTCGCCGTCGCGGAACCGGCTCAGCGCGCGGAGGCGGGCGAGGTTGGTGAACGGCCGGCGCAGCCAGGCCGCCGCGGCGCCGGCCAGGGTGTCGGCGCGGGCCTCGCGGGTGCCGATCCGGTAGCGCTTGGCGATGCGGTCGGCGGTGATTGCGGCGGCGGTCATCGTGGCTGCCTCATCAGGCGACGTCGGCGAAGACCGCCTCCAGGCGCCGGAAATAGAACGCGCCCGAGACGAACAAGAGGACGGCGGTGATCGCGCCCGGCACGATCAGGTCCCAGGGCATCGGACCGGTGCCGAGGAGCGCCGAGCGGAAGCCCTCGATCACCCCGACCATCGGGTAGAGGCCGTAGGCGACCCGGAAGCGCTCGGGCACCAGCGACGCCGGCCAGACCACCGGCGCGGCGTACATCATGAGCTGGGCGAGGAGCGGCATCGCGAACTTGACGTCGCGGTAGCGGATCGCGAGCGCCGAGAGCCACATGCCGGTGCCGGCGGCCGCGAGCAGCATCAGGACGAGGAGCAGCGGCAGCGCCGCGATACCCGCGCCGGGCGCGGTCCGGTAGCCGGCCATCAGGAGCGCCAGGAGCACCAGGGCGATGGCGAAGTCGAGGAGCTTGGCGCACACCGGGGTGAGCGGGATCAGGAGGCGCGGGAAGTAGACCTTGGTCATCAGCGCGGCGTTGCCGACCAGGCTCCCGGCCGAGGCGGTGACCGCGCTCATGAAGTAGGTCCACGGCACCAGCGCGGTGTAGGCGAAGAGCGGGTAGGGGACGCCGTCGCTCGGCACCTTGGCCAGGCGGCCGAAGACGACGGTGAAGATCAGCATCGAGAAGACGGGTCCGATCACCGCCCAGGCGATCCCGAGAACGGTCTGCTTGTAGAGCACCTGGACGTCGCGCTGGACCAGGAAGCGGAAGAGGTCGCGGTAGGCGGCCAGCTCGCGCCAGCCGACCACCCGCCAGCCGCTCGGCGGCTCGATGACGGTCTCGGGAGGGCGGGCGGCGGTCAAGCGCGGAGCGCCTCCGCGGCCGCCGCCTCGCGGCCGTTTGCGGCGCGGGCGTCCCACCGTTCCGCGAACCACCGGACCGTCTCCGCCAGCCCCTCGGCGAGCCCGATCGACGGCCGCCAGCCGAGCGCGGTGCAGGCGCGAGACGTCGAGCAGCTTGCGCGGCGTGCCGTCGGGCTTGGTCGGGTCGAAGACGATCTCGGCGCCGGGGGCGACGACGTCGCGGATCGGTCTCGGCCAGCTCGCGGATCGTCAGGTCCTCGCCGGTGCCGACGTTGATGTGCGTCGTCGTCGTCGTAGTGCTCCATCAGGAACAGGCAGGCGTCGGCGAGGTCGTCGACGTGCAGGAACTCGCGCCGCGGCGAGCCGGTGCCCCAGATCGTCGACCTCGCCGTCGCCGCGCACGCTTCGCGTCGTGGAACTTGCGGATCAGCGCCGGCAGCACGTGGCGAGCGACTCGAGGTCGAAGTTGTCGTTCGGGCCGTAGAGGTTGGTCGGCATCGCCGAGATGAAGTCGCAGCCGTACTGGCGGCGGTAGGCCTGGCAGAGCTTGATGCCGGCGATCTTGGCGATCGCGTAGGGCTCGTTGGTCGGCTCGAGCGGGCCGGTCAGCAGCGTGCTCCTCGCGCGATCGGCTGCGGGCACTCGCGCGGGTAGATGCAGGAGCTGCCGAGGTAGAGCAGCTTCTTCACGCCGTAGCAGGTGGGCGGCGTGCACCACCGTGGCGTGGATCATCAGGTTGTCGTAGATGAACTCCGCCGGCCGCGTCGAGTTGGCGAGGATGCCGCCGACCGTGCCGGCCACCAGGAAGACGTACTCCGGGCGGTTGGCCCGGAACCAGTAGTTCACCGCCGCCTGGTCGCGCAGGTCGAGCTGCTCGCGGGTCGCGGTCAGGAGGTTGCGGTAGCCCGCGCGCCTCGAGCCGGCGGACGATCGCCGAGCCGACCAGGCCGCGGTGGCCGGCGACGTAGATCCGGGCGCCGGCGGGGAGGGGATGGGTCGCAGCCGAGGTCTTCAAGCGGTCGGTCCTCCGACGGGCGCGCCGCGCCAGGTCCGTTCGAGGCCGCTCTCGAGGCCGACCGCGGCGCGGAAGCCGAGCGCCTCCGCCGCCGCTTCCGGATCGGCCTGCGAATGGCGCACGTCCCCCGGCCGCGGCGGCCCGTGCTCGGGCTCGAGCGGCACGCCGGCGGCGGCGCCGACCGCGCGGGCCAGCTCGTCGATCGTGGTCCGCCGGCCGGCGGCGACGTTGTAGGCGCGGCCGCAGGCGGCGGCCGGGGCGCCGGCGGCCAGGAGGTTGGCCTCGACCGCGTCGGCGACGTAGGTGAAGTCGCGGCTCTGCTCGCCGTCGCCGTGGACCAGCGGCCGGCGGCCGTCGCGGGCGGCGGCGAAGAAGAGCGGCACGACCGCGGCGTACGGGCCGGCTGGGCTCTGGCGCGGGCCGTAGACGTTGAAGTAGCGCAGGCCGATCATCTCCATCCCGTAGGCCGCGGCGAAGACCGCGGCGAGGTCCTCGTTCATCGATTTCGACAGCGCGTAGGGCGAGAGCGGGCGCCCCTCCTCGCCCTCGCGCTTGGGCAGCCGCTCGCTGTCGCCGTAGACGCTCGACGACGAGGCATAGACGACCCGCGCGGCGCCGGCATCGCGGGCGGCGGCGAAGAGGCGGGCGGTGCCGGTGACGTTGACGTCGATCGTGGTCGCCGGGTCCTCGATCGAGCGCGGCACCGAGCCGAGCGCCGCCTGGTGGAAGACGTAGCGGACGCCGGCGCAGGCGCGGGCGCAGGCCGCGGCGTCGCGGACGTCGCCCACGATCAGCTCGGCGCCGCCGCGCTCGAAGAGCGGCGCGAGGTTGCCGCGCGAGCCGGTCGAGAGGTCGTCGAGCACGCGCACCCGGGCGCCGCGCGCGGCCAGCGCGTCGGCGAGGTGGGAGCCGATGAAGCCGGCGCCGCCGGTCACCAGCACGGGCAGGTCGCGGAGGTCGGGGTGGGGCATCGCCGTCCGTCCTACGCCGGCACCACGTTCGCCGGCCGCTCGTCGCCGCCGAGGATCCGCCGGTAGACGCCGCGGGTGTCGACCACCAGCGGCGCGTGCTCGAGGACCAGCCCGTAGTCGACCGCGCGGTGGTCGGTCACCAGGAGCACCGCGTCCGCGGCGGCCAGGGTCTCGGCGGTGAGCGGCCGCGACTCCATCGGCGCCAGGTCCGGCCACGAGCGCATGCGCGGCGCGCGTGGGATGTGCGGGTCGTGGTAGGAGACCTCGGCGCCCAGGCGGAGCAGACGATCGATCAGCTCGAACGCCGGGCTCTCGCGCGGGTCGTCGATGTCCTGCTTGTAGGCCAGGCCGAGGACCAGGACGCGGCTGCCCGTGACCGGCTTGGCCGCGCTCGTTGAGCGCCTCGGTGAGCTTCTCGATCACGTACTCGCGGCATCGCGCACGTTGATCTCGCCGGCCAGCTCGATGAAGCGCGTGGTCGACGCCGTGCTCGCGCGCCTTCCACGACAGGTAGAACGGGTCGAGCGGGATGCAGTGGCCGCCCCAGCCCGGGCCGGGGTCGAAGCGCATGAAGCCGAACGGCTTGGTCGTCGGCGGCGTCGAGCACCTCCCAGACGTCGATGCCCATGCGGTCGAAGACCACCTTCAGCTCGTTGACCAGGGCGATGTTGACGGCGCGGAAGATGTTCTCGATGAGCTTGCTCGCCTCGGCGGCGCGCGGCGCTCGACACCCGCACCACCTTCGGCACCACCGCCGCGTAGAGCGCGCTCGGCGAGGTCGCCCGAGACCGCGTCGACGCCGCCGACGACCTTGGGGATCGTCGGCGGTCGATGTGGCTCGGGTTGCCCGGGTCCTCGCGCTCGGGCGAGAAGGCGAGGAAGAAGTCGCGGCCGCAGCGCGAGGCCGCCGGCTCGAGAGCAGCGGCCGCAGCAGCTCGTCGGTGGTGCCCGGGTAGGTCGTCGACTCGAGCACCACGAGCTGGCCGGGGCGGAGGCGGGCGGCGATCTCGCGCGCGGTCGCCTCGACGTAGCGCAGGTCGGGCTCGCGCTGCCGGGTGAGCGGCGTCGGCACGCAGATCAGGAGCGCGTCGGCCTCGGCGAGTCGGTCGAAGTCGGTCGGTCGCCGCGAGCCGCCCGGAGCCCGTCGCGGCGGCGAGGCGGCCGGCGTCGAGGTGGTCGATGTAGCACTCGCCGCGGCCGAGCGCCTCGACCTTGGCGCGGTCGACGTCGAAGCCGAGGACCGGGAAGCCGCGCTCGGCGAAGGCGAGGGCCAGCGGCAGCCCGACGTAGCCGAGGCCGATCACGCCGATCCGCGCGGTGCGGGAGTCGATGCGCGCGGCCAGCTCGGCGGCGGCGCCGGCCGCGAGGGCCGGCTCGGCCGCGGGCTTAATGTCGGATCTCATCGCTCGGGGCTGCTCCTGGCTGACTCGCCCGGGTAGGCTCCGCCCCCTTCGGTGCCCGTTCGAAGCAGGCGTGGGCACCGAGGAGGGAGTGGCCGGCCGCGCCCGCGGGGCCGGGGCCGGCACCGCCGGCGGCTCGCTCAGCGGCGCGCCGCCGACCTGGGATGCCCGTCCCGCCGCATCGCGCCGCCGAGCGGGCGGTGCGCCAGGGGGGCGACGATCTCGCGGTCGACCTCCGCCGCCACCGACTGGCGGAGGAAGGTCACCGACACCACCAGCCGCAGCGAGCCCTTCTCGCGCAGCACGGTGCCGGACCAGCCCTTGAGCGGCCCGTCGACGATCTCGACCTCGTCGCCCGGGCCGAGGTACTGCCAGGGCACGAGCGGCGCCCCCGACGACTGCAGGCGCCAGAGCGCCCCGAGCTCGCGCTCGATCGCGGCCTGGTCGCGGACCTCGAGCAGGCGCACCACGACGCCGCTGCCATAGGCGGCCAGGCGCTCGGCGCCGGCGCCGCGGAGGAAGACGTAGCCGGGGAAGAGCGGCAGGTGCGCGGTGCGGACCTTGCCGCCGCTGGTCGTCCGGCGCTCGCGCTGGGGCAGGTAGCAGGGGACGTCCTGGGCGCGCAGGTGGCGGGCGAGGAGCTTCTCCTGCCGGCTGCGCGTGTGGGCCACCCACCAGGGGCGGCCAGCGATCCGCTCGGCGCCCGCTGCCGTCTCGAACAGGTCGGCGGGGTGGACGTCGGGCTCTCGTTGCAGGATCGGCACGGCTGAAATCCTATCCCAGCGGGCCGGCCTCGACGGGAGGGGCGGCCGGCGGGGGGTACTGCTCGGGGTTGGCTCTCGGGGTACTTCCGGTGGGGTCGTCGCTTCAGCGCGGGCCCGGCGCGGTCGGCGACGGGTTCGGCGGCTCGAAGATGGTGATCCCGGCGCCGGCGAGCACCGGCACCAGCGCCACGGGCGGGGGCAGGAAGCCGACCACGCAGGCGCGGCAGCTCGAGTCGGCGCGCGTCACGCCGGCGGCGTCGACCCGGGTGACGATGCCGTGGCAGGTCCAGTGGAAGGGCTTCTCGCCCGCCTGCCATTGCGCGGTCTCGCCGATCGTCATGTTGAGCGCGGCGCCTTGCGCGCGCGGGGTATCGGGGCGGTCCCCCGGGCAGTCGGCCTCCGCGACCACCGGCGCCACCCGCATCTCGGAGCGGCCGCCCGGCACCACCCGGCCGAAGGAGTCCACCACCTCGACGTAGTACTCGATCCCCTCGTTGGTCTGGCCCGCGAGCCACTGCTCGAGGGCCTGGTCGTCCATGCCGCGCATCCACTCGCGCGGCTCGCGCCGGCCGATCTGGGCGCGCTCGGCGATCAGCTCGGCGTCGAGGTCCTGGTTGGGATTGCGGTGCTCGGACAGCTCCTTGGCCTTCCACCAGGCCGCCCAGCGGTGCGCCGACTCGAGCTGCTCGCGCGCGGCGTCGGCGCTCGGGTCGAGCTCGTGGGGATCGAGGGCGTGGTCCTCGGGCTGCGGCAGCGGCGCCCACCAGCGCCCCTCGAAGGGCTCCATCTCGATCCAGTAGAAGTCCTCGACCTCCTGGTTCAAGCGCCGGAAGTGGAGGCGGACGCTGTCGCCCGCGCCACCCGTGGTGACGTCGGCGCCGATGTAGCTATGCCGGGCCACCGGCACGCACTCGAGCGCGTCCACCGTGACCTGCGTCCCCGCGCCCTGCGCTCCCGCATCTGCGGCGATGGCCGCCAGGGCCGTCACCGCGAGCCAACCGATCGCAACGGATCTCATCTTGTTTCCTCGCCCCCGCTCGCCCGCGCTCGCTCGAAAGCCCGCCGATCATACTCGCTGTGCCGCTAACGTCAACGTTATCCGCACTTCGCCATTTCCGGCTGAGCTATGACCTGGCTTTCGCGCAGGTGCGCGCCAGGCCTCCGCGCGGCGGCCTCACGGAGGTGTCGGGGCGCCCAGGATCCTTTCGACGTAGCTCTGGACGAACGGGGTGCGCCGCAGGCCGGGGAGCGCGCGGGTGAGCACCTCGGCCGCGGCCGCGGTCTCGCCCGACTCGTAGAGCGCGACCGCGTAGTAGAAGCGGCGCTCCGGGCGCACCGGCTCGCCGCCGCGCCGGTAGTAGTGCGCCGACTCCGGCCAACGTGAGCTGCGGTAGGCGATTTCGGCCGCCAGGTGCTGCGCCGCGGTCGAGGCGGGATTGCGGTCGGCGAGCCCGCGCACCACCGTCCACGCCTCGGCGAGGTCGTCGGTGGTGCGCGCGGCGGCGAGCTGGGCGCGCGCGAACTCGAGGCGGGCGGCGTCCTCGGCGCTCATCTCGGGCTCCGGGGCGGGGACGGCCGGGGCCGGGGCCGGGGGAGCGGGGGGTGGAGCCTGGGCGAGGGGCGGGGCCTCGGCGGCGGCGGGCGCGGCGGTCGAGGCGTCGCCGTCCTGGACCCCGGCGGCCGGGGTCCAGGCGGCCGACGGGTCGCCGGCGGCGGCCTCGACGGGTGGCTCTCCGGCCGGAACCTCGGCGGCCGGGGTCTCGCCGGCCGGCTCGCCGCCGGCGTCGGGCGCGGCGGCGGCCCCGTCCGAGACGCTCGGGACCGGCACGGGCGCCGGAGCGCCCTTCGCGGCGCGGCGCTCGAGCTTGACCACCTGGCGGTGGGCGCGCAGCGCCGGCGGCAGGGCGGCGGCGGCGTCGAGCAGATCCTCCCAGCGCTCGAGCGCCGCCAGGCAGTCGAGGTGGGTGATCGCCACCGCGGCCTCGGTGCGGCTCTGGTCGCAGGCGGCGAGGTCGCCGGCGGCACCGGCGCAGTCGCCGGCCCCGGCGCGGGCGAGGCCGCGCAGGCAGAGCCCGGGCTGGCCCGCAGGCTCGGCGGCGACCACCCGTTCGGCCAGCTCGGCGGCGCGCGCGAAGTCACCGTCGTCGAACTCGATCCGGCCGAGGAGCAGAGCCCAGCGCGGATCGCCGGGCTCGGTCGCGGCCAGCTTCTCGAGCCGCCGCCGGCGCGCGGCGGGCGCCAACTCCGCCAGCTCGGCCTCGAGATTCCGGCGCGCCAGCTCCTGGAAGCCGGGCAGAGCGGCGAGGCGCTCGGCGGGGACGGTCTCGGCGGCCAGCTCGGCGAACGCGACCGCCAGCGGCTCGGGCAGCGCCGCGGCGCGGTAGGCGCCGAAACGCTCCTCGATCTCGAGCACCCGCTCGACCGCCTCCCGGGCGCCGGCGACGTCGCCCAGCTCGCGCCGCGCGAGAGCCAGCCGAACCAGACAGCCGGCGAGGGCCGGCGGCTCGCCGAGGAGCCCGAACGAGGCCAGCCGCAGCGCGGCGGCGGCTTCGGCGTGATCGCCGCTCTCGAACGCCTCGGCGCCGCGGCGGAGCTGCTCCTCGTAGAACGGATGCGCGGCGCCCGCCGGCGCCGCGACGGCGAGCGACGCCAGCGCGGCGAGCGCCAGGGCGGCGCCGAGCGGGCGCGCCGGGGTGCGGCGCGCCCGGATGGGTGGTGGGGCTGGTCTCATCCCTGGGTCCCGAAGGCCGGGCGGCGACCGCCGCGGCTGCGAGGGCCGAGTCTAACCCGCCCGGCCCCGCGTCTCGGGCACCGCCGGGAGCGCCTTGAGCGGCCGGTCCTCGATCACCCTTCGCGGGTTGCCGGCGGTGAGCCGCTCGGCCAGCTCCTCGCCCCAGCGCTCGGCCAGGCGGCGGCGGGCTCGGTGGAGGTCGGGGGGGCGGCGCGCGGTGCCGTGGGCGTCGCTGGCGACGAAATGGACCAGGCCGCGCTCGATCATCCGGTCGCAGAGCGCCTGGAAGCGCGGGCCGGCGTCGCCGGAGACGCACATCGCGGTGACCTGGAAGAGGGCACCGGCCTCGGCGAGGCGCGCCATCAGGTCGAGGTCGGCGCCGAGGAAGGGGATCATCTCCGGGTGGGCCAGGACCGGGACCCAGCCGGCGACGCACAGCTCGTGGGTCAGGGTCAGTGGATCGGGCACCGGGCCGCGGCGGGCGAATTCGAGCAGCAGGTAGCGCGAGCCGGCGAGCGGCAGGAGGCCGGTCTCCGGGTGGCGCTCCAGCTCGTCGAGGAGCATCGAGTCGACCCGGATCTCGCCGCCGGGGAGGAGCTTCGGGACGCCGCCGGCGGCGTCCTCGACCTCGCGCCGGAGCGCCTCGAGGGCGCCCGGGTCGGTGTTCTCCCAGGTCGGGGTGCGCTGGTGCGGGGTGGCGATCAGCGCCTCGCAGCCGGCGGCGGCGGCGAGGCGGCACATCTCGACCGCCACCTCCAGGTCCGCCGCGCCGTCGTCGATCCCGGGCAGGACGTGGGTGTGGATGTCGATCATGCCGCCGAGCCGGCCTCGGCCTCCTCGGCGTAGGCGTAGGTCTCGTAGTACTGGTAGCGCTTGCCGGCGCCGCCCTGGCTGCTGCGGTAGCCGTTGAGCACCGTGCCGAGCACCTTGACGTCGGCGCGCCGCAGGCGGTCGCGGCACGCCGCGGCCTCGTCGCGCAGGACCTTGCCGGCGCGCAGGCAGAGCACGGTGCCGTCGGCCAGGGCGCCGGCGACCACGGCGTCGGTCACCGGCAGGACCGGCGGGGTGTCGAGGACGACGTAGTCGAACTGGTTGCGGATCGCCGCCACCAGGTCGCCCATCCGGTCGGAGGCCAGGAGCTCGGACGGGTTGGGCGGCGTCGGGCCCGAGGGAGTGACGAAGAGGCCGGGGACGTCGGTCGGGTAGACCGCCAGCTCGGCGTCGCGGCCGCCGGTCAGGAAGGTCACCACCCCCTGGCGGTTGGAGAGCTGGAAGATCCGGTGCAGGCGCGGCTTGCGCAGGTCGCAGTCGAGCAGCAGCACGCGCCGGCTGAGCTGGGCGAGGACGACCGCGAGGTTGGCGGCGGTCACGGTCTTCCCCTCGCCGGCGCCCGCCGAGGTCACCGCCACCACCTTCAGCTCGTCGGCGGTCGACAGGAGGAGCGCGGTGCGCAGGCCGCGGTAGCCCTCCGACACCGCGAGGCGCGGCTTGGTGTGGGGCACCAGCTCGACGTCGACCGCCGCGCCGCCCTTGCGGTCGGCGGAGGCGCCGCTGCGGCCGCCGCCGGAGCGCCGCGCGCCGCGCCGCCGGCCGCCGCCGGCCGCGTACTCGCCGTAGCTCGCCGCTCCGGCGCCCTCGCCGAGGTCGGGGATCACCGCCAGGACCGGCAGGCCGAGGAGCTTCTCCGCCTCCTCGCCGTTCTTGATCGTGCGGTCGAGGAACTCGAGCAGGAGGACCAGCGCGAGGCCGAGCAGGAAGCCGGCGCCGAGGCCCATCGAGAGGTCCTTCCGGAGCGACGGGTAGGAGGGCGAGCCGGGGACGAAGGCGCGGTCGATGACGTGGACGTTGGTCTCGCGGTTCTCCTGCTGGCGGCGCGCGACGCTGGTCTCGGTCTGACGGCGCAGCAGGTCGTCGAGCAGCTCGCGGTTGTTCTCGATCTCGAGCCGCAGGTTGGCGGCGCGCAGGGTCGCCGAGGACTGGTCGAGGACGTCCCCCTTGAACCGATCGAGCTCCTGGGCGAGGCGGCCCTCCTGGCGCAGCGCCGCCTGGTAGTCGCGGTAGGCGGTCTGGACGATCCGGCGCGCCTCGCGCTCGATCGCGGCGTCGAGGTCCTCGCGCGCCTGGTCGATCTTCCCCTGGAGCTCGACCATCGGCGGGTAGCTGGGGCGGAAGGTGTCGAGCTGCGAGCGGTACTCCTGCTCGAGCCGGCGCAGCTCGCCCTGGAGCGGGTCGATCGCCGCGGCGCCGTAGGTCGTGGCGACCGCCTCGGCCGAGGTCGAGACCAGGTCCTCGTAGCGCGACTGGGCGTCGATGCGCTCGCGCTTGGCGTCGATGAACTCGCGGTTGAGCCCGCCGAGCCGCTCGTCGGCGACCCCCTCGGAGTCGCCGGCGAGGTCGACCAGGTCGGAGTCGTCGCCGAGCCGCTGGCGCTCCTCCTCCTTGGCGGCGATCTCGGCGCGCAGGTCCTCGATCTGCTCGTCGATGAAGGTCTGCGCCTGGGTCACGGTCTCGGTGCGGGTCTCGACGCCGAGGTCGATGAAGGTCTCGGCGAAGCCGTTGACCACGCGGGCCGCGAACTCGGGATCGCTGCTCTGGTAGGCGAGGCGGACGATCTGGGTCTCGCGGATCGGGGACACCGAGAGGCCCGAGCGCAGCGACTGCGCCATGCTCGCGAGCGCCGCGCGGTCGGCCTCGGCGTCGCCGCCTGAGCCCGCCGCGGCCCCCGGGTTGAACTTCGCGTCCTCCATCAGCCGGAGCTTCCGGATCACCTCCTCGGCGAGCCGGCGGCTGCGCAGGATCTCGTGCTGGGTCGGGTAGTACTCCATGTTCCACCAGTTCTCGAGCCAGGCCATCTGGCTGCCGGCGACGCTCAGGCTCCGGCGCTCGATCTGGATCGTGGTCCAGGCGGAGTACTCCTTGGGGGTGATCACGTAGTGCACCGCCCCGGCGCCGGTCGCCAGCACCGCGCAGGCGGCGATCAGCTTCCAGTGCCGGCGCAGCCGGTAGAGGTACTCGTGGAGGTCGAGGCCGCGCTCGGGGCGCGCGGGCTCGGCGCCGGCGGGCTCGCCGGCGGTGAGGGGATTCAAAAGAACGACTCCTTGACGATCAGCGCGTCACCGTGGCGGAGCTCGACGTCGGCCTCCTTGCCGGCCAGGAGGCGCCGGTAGTTGACCTCGATCTCCTCCGGCGGCCCGCCGGCGCGCTCGCGCCGGATGCGCACCACCGGCGCGGCGCGCTCGGTGAGACCGCCGGCGGCGGCGACCACCGTCAGCACGGTGATCCGCTGGGTGCTCTTGAAGGTCATCGCGCCCTTGCTCGCGATCTCGCCGATCAGGTAGATCGTGACGTCGGTCGCCGGCTCGACGGTGACGATGTCGTTGCCCTGGAGCGGCAGCCGCGCCGCCGGGCCGGTGCCGCGCATCACCTCGTCGAGCGGCAGGCTCAGGGTGTCGGCGAGGCCGTTGTCGGCCCGCCGCTGGATGGTGACCGTGCGGCCGTGCTCCGTTTCGAGGCCGCCGGCGGCGGCGATCGCCTGCTGCAGCGTCCACCCCGGCGAGTAGCCGAGGGTGCCCGGGTTCTTGACCGCGCCGAGCACCGAGAGCGGCCGCGAGAGGGCCGCGAGCACCTGGACGCTGACCGTCGCCCGGGTCACCACCTGGGCCTCGTAGCGCCGCTCCAGCTCGGCCGCCGCCTCCTCGAGGGTCAGCCCCCCGACCGGCACCTGGCCGAGGTAGGGCAGGCGCAGCGTGCCGTCGGCGCCCACGGTCTCGGTGGCGGCGAGCTGCGGCGCCTCGGCGACCTCGATGCGCAGGCTGTCCTGCGGGCCGATCCGGTAGGCGAGGGCGTCGGAGCCCGCGGTGGCCGCGGTCTGGGCGAGGGCGGGAGCGGCGAGGAGCGCGAAGATCGCGGCGAACGCCGCCAGCGCCGGCGCCATACCGCGGGGCCGCCGGGGCGGGGCAATCCCGTTCATCCGCCTTACCTTAGCGCGGTTCGGCCGCGCCCGTCCACGCTGCCGGCCGCCGGCTCAGCGCCAGATCAGGCTGTCGCTGAAGCTCAAGGTCAGCCCGGTCTCGATCGCGCCGACGCTGCGGTCGAGGCCGGGGAGGTTGGAATCGTACTCGGTGTCGTGGCCGCCGACGGTCAGGCTGATGTACTCGCTGAGCCGGAAGTCGAGGTGGGCGCCGTAGCTGGTGACGTCGTCGGCGCGGTCGGGGGTCCCGGGGTCGCTCGCGGTGTAGTCGTTCTCGCCCACCTCGGCGAAGAGGCTGAGCGCGAGCCGGCGCCCGAACGGCATGTCCAGGCTGACACCGGTGCGCTGGTCGGTGAAGTAGCCGTAGCCGGGCTCGAGCGAGTAGACCAGCCCGCGGTGGCCGTAGAGCTGGAGGTCGAGGCGCGGCGAGAGGTCGAGGTCGAGGCGCGCCGAGCCGGTCTCGCTCTCGAAGGGCACGAACGCCGAGCCGGCGATCGGGTCGAGCGAGCGCTCGACCAGCTCGAGGCGCAGCTCGAAGCGGTTGCCGAGGAGGTCGAGGACGACCACCGGCGAGGTCCCCTCGTTGGACTGGTCGTTCGCCGGGTCGGCGAACTCGACCTCCGTCCCCTCGACGCCGATCCCGAGGCGGACCTTCTCGGTCGGCGACCAGGCGACGCCGGCCTGGAGGATGGTCTCGTCGCGGTCGAGGAGGCCGAAGTCGGCGACCCGCGGGTCGTCGATCTCGTCGGCGAGCGAGGTCGTCCGTCCGGCCCAGCCGCGGCCCCAGAGGTCGATCTTGCGGCTGACGTTCACGGTGAGGTCGGCGCGGGCGTGCTCGGTGCGGAAGGGGAGGAGCTGGGGCAGCTCGGCGGAGGCGAACTGCTCGGTCTCCTCGAGGCCGCCGCCCAGCTCGAGCTGGAGGCGGTTGTAGAAGCCGAAGACCGCGGCGCCGGCGCGGCCGCCGGCGCGGCTCCGGTCGTCGAGGTCGTTCCAGTAGGTGTACTCGAGCCCGCCTTCGACGGTCCAGACGGTCTTGGGGCCCGTCGGCACCAGCACCATCAGTCCGCCGCCGGCGGTGGCGGTGAAGTCGGAGGTCTGGTCGTCGCCGCTGCCGAGGAAGACGTTGTCGACGTAGGAGACGTTCGAGAGGCCGAACCACGGCGCCAGGCGCACCGGACCGAGCCGGAAGCGCGCGTCCTCGAGGCTCGCCTCGACCTCCTCCTCGCGGTCCGCCGGCGCCTCGCCGGGTCCGCCCGGCGGCGTATACTGCGCGAATTGTCCAACAGCGTCGGGGGCCAGGGCGGCGGCGAGAAGGGCGACGAGGGCGCACGGGAAAGCTCGCATGGACTCTCCGAGGACAGACGTTTCCGGGACGGCTTCCAAGGCCATGACGGCCGTCGGCGGGGCGCTGGAGCCAGGGGTGCTGAGCGACCGGCGGATCTTACGCTACGCGCCGGCCGGCGCCGCGGTGGTGCTCGCCGGGCTGGTCGGGCTCGCGCCGCTCCCCTTCGCCAGCGTCGGACCGGGCTCGGTGGCGGCGCTCCAGGCCGCCGCCGGGCTGGCGCTCGCGCTCGCCGCGCCGGTCGCGCTGCGGCGGAGCGCGGGGCCGGTGGCGGCGCCCGCGGCGGCGCTCGCCGGGCTGGCGCTCTGGGGGCTGATCCAGGCGCTGCCGCTCCCGGCCGGCCTCCTCGCCCTGCTGTCGCCGGAGCGCGCCCGGTGGGGCGGCCGGGCGGCCGAGGCGCTCGCCGCCGGGGCGTCCGAAGGGCTCGCCGCAGCGGTGCCGTCGACGCTGTCGCTCGCGCCCGGCGACTCGGCGCGCGCCGCGCTGCTCTTCGCGGCGCTCGCCGCCGCCTTCACCGCCGCCGCGCTGGCCGGGCGCGAGCAGCGCCACCGGCGCTGGCTGGCAGGCGCCCTGGTGGCGGCGGCGGCGTTCGAGGTGCTCTACGGCGCCCGGCGTCTGCTCGACGGGGTGTCCGTGATCTGGGGCGTCGACGTGCCGGGCGCGAGCGACCGGCTGCGCGGCACCTTCATCAATCCGAATCACTTCGCCGGCTTCCTCGAGATCGCGCTGGCGGTGGTCTTCGCCTGGCTCTGGGTGGCGTGGCGGCACGGCCGCTTCGAGGCGGCGTTCGAGCGGCGGCTGCTGCTCGCGGTGCCGCCGGCCCTGCTCTGGGTCGGTCTCTTCGTCGCCCTCGCGTTCACCCGCTCGCGCGCCGGGCTGGCCGCGGCGGTGGTCGGCACCGCGGTCCAGGGGCTGGCGATGGCGGCGGCGGCCCGGCGCTGGCGGCTGGCGCCGGCCGGGCTGGCGGCGGCGGCGGTCGGCGTCGGCGTGGTGGCGCTGGTCGGGCTCCAGCAGGGGCTCGGGCGGTTCGCCGAGGTTGCGCCCGGCGAGGTCGCGTGGGAGACGCGGCTCCTCCTCTACCGGCTCACCGTCGAGCTGTGGACCGACTTCCCGATCGTCGGCACCGGCCTCGGCACCTTCGCCGACGCTCTCCCGCTCGTCCAGCCCCAGGGGCTCGGCCTGACCATCCTGCACGCCCACAGCGACCCGCTCGAGCTGCTCCTGACCGGCGGGCTGGTGGCGGCGGCGCTCGCCGGCTTTGGCCTCTGGCGGCTCGCGGCCCGGCTCGGCCGCGTGCTCACCGAGGCGGCGCGCTCGGAGGACCGCGGCGCGGCGCTCGCGGCGCTCGGCGCGCTCGCCGCGGTGGCGGTCCACGAGTGCTTCGACTTCGTCCTCACCACGCCGGCCAACGCCTTCGCCCTCGCCGTGGTGTGCGGCGCCGCGGCCGGGGTGCCGATCCGCCGGCTTCGCCGGCGGCGTTAGTTCGTCTGGGGGCGCGGGCTAGCGCGATCCGCCTTCGATCGCGCGCAGCGCGCCGGGCCGGACCGGGGGGCCGGCGACGGTCTCCAGGGTGAGCCAGTGGAGCGCGGGATCGCCGGCGCCGCCGCGGGACGCAACCCGGGCCTCGCCGATCGGCGCGTCGATCCTCAGCGTCGTCGCGGCGGTCTCGACCCGGTAGTGACCGAGATCCCGGCCGTCGAGGGTGGCGCGCACGACGGCGCCGCCGGCGGTCGCCGGCATGGCCAACTCGAGCGCCGCCGGGCCGGCAAGGACCAGCTCGCGCTCGGCGCCGCTGCCGTTCCAGTTCCACCCCTCGGCGGGCCAGCTCCGGTGCGCGAGGTCGTCGAGCAGGGCCTGCGCCTCGCCCTCGGCGGCGCGGTCGCCGGCAGTGCGGGCGAGCGCACGCAGGCTCGCGGCGTAGAGCCCGCGCCGGCGCCACTCGGCCGGCACCCGCGCCAGCGCCCGCTCGGCTTCGCGGGCATGGCCCCGGCGTAGCAGGTCGCGCCCCTTGTGCAGCCAGTAGGCGCCCCACTCGCCGCCCGCGGGGTCCTCGGCCCGCCGCTCGAGCCGCTCGCCTTCGGGCAGGTCGCCGGCGAGCACGGCGGCGGCCGCGGCGCGCGGCGGCGGCAGCTCGCCGGCGAGGCCGATCAGGCGCCCGATCTCCGCCGGCTCGAGCGGGCAGCGGCCGACCGCGCAGAGCTCCATCGTCCAGTCGAGCCAGCCCCCGAGCGCCGCCGCCTCGGCTTGGCCGGCGAGCCCGGGCGGCGCCTCGGCGAGGGCGCGGCGGAGCACCGGCAGGAAGCGGTGGGACGGCCGCGCGCCGCGCACTGCTTCGAAGTACTCGCGGCGGGCGACCTCGACGTCGCCGCTGCGGCCGCGCCGCGCCGCCCCGTCGAGCCGCTCGGCCAGCTCGGTCTCGCGCGCCTGGTCGAGCCGCTCGAGGGCGACCACCACGGTCGCCCAGTCGCGCCGCTGGGCGTAGCGGCCGGCCAGGTACTCCCAGGCGTAGACCTCGGGCGGCGCCTCGGCGAGCACCTCCTCGGGGGTCTCGGCGATCGTCAGCCAGAGGTCGACGATGCGCCCGAACATCCGCCAGTCGGCGAGCGCCCGGCGCACCAGCGAGCGGGTCAGGCCGCGCTTCTCCTCCGAGAGCACCGGCCACAGCTCGAGGTAGGCGAGGACGCTGAACCGGTGCGGCTCGTCGATCCCCGGCGCGAGGTCGCGCGAGAGGGTCAGCGGCGCGTCCCATCGGCGCCAGCCGCGCACCAGCTCGGGATCGCCCGCGAGCGCCCCCGAGAGGTAGGTCGAGATGCCGAGCAGCAGCGGCGCCTGCCACGAGGCGGGGTGGCGGGCGAGCACCGCGGCCGACTGCTCGCGGGCGATCGCCAGCCGAGCGAGGCTCGCCCCCAGGGCGGCGTCGCCGGGCGGCTCGCGCTCGGCCGGCGGCGGGGTCAGCTCGTGGGCGACCAGGGCGCGGGCGAGCGCGAGGCGGGCGCGATCGAGGTCCGGGGCGCCGCGCAGGCGGGCGCCGACGTCGGCGCCGAGCGGCGGGCTGTGGGCGGCGTGGAGGTCGAGCAGGAGCCCGCGCCCGCGGCGGTCGGCCTGCCACGCCGCGGCTGCGGCCACTGTCAGCGCCAGGCCGGCGACGGCGAGCGCCGCGGCGAGCGCGGCGCCGGGGCGCCGGCCCGCCGCGGCCGCAAGCGCCGGTTCGTCCGCGGCCGCGGGCTCCGCGCGGGCCGCCGGGTGGCCGAGGTCCGGCGCAGCCGCCGGCGGTTCCGGCCGCGGGCTCTCCGCGGGGTCGGGTTCGATCACGGCTGCCTATAGTAGCCTCGCAACCGATGACCGCCGCGGCCCCTCGTCCCGACGTCGACCCGGCCGAGGCTGGACCGCCGGCCGCGGGAGCCGAGCCCGCCGGCGGCCGGCCCGGCGCGGCGGAGCGGAGCCGGCGCCGGTTCGCCGCCTCGCACCTGCCGGCCCTTCTCTGGGCGGCGCTGGTGGCGGTTGCGCTGGCGGCGCCCGGGGACGCGCTGCCGGGCTTCTCCGATCGCATCTCGCTCGGCCCCTGGCTCGACCCGCTGTTCGACAAGATCGTCCACTTCGCCCTCTTCGCCGGCATGGCGGTCTTCGCCGCCCGCTCGTTTTTCGCCCTCGACCCGGCGGGGCGGCTGGCTCCGCTCGCGCGCCGGCCGCTGGCCGCGGCGTGGCTGGCCGCGGTCGCCTACGGCGGCGTCACCGAGCTGGCGCAGCTCCGGATCGGCGAGCGGACCGCGGAAGCCGGCGACTTCGCCGCCGACGCCGCCGGCGCGCTCCTCGCGGTCGCCGGTCTGGCGGCGGTCCGCCGCCGGGACACGGGCGCCGGGGCCGGCGAGTCGGCCGCCGCGGCGCTGCCGGTGGGCGACGCCGAGGCCGGCTAGGCGGAGGGGTCCGAGCCGATGCCGCGCGCCCTCCGACGATCCCAGCGGCCGCGCTCCGCACCGGCGGTGTCGGCCGGCCGCATCGCCGCCCCAGGGACCTGGGCGCGCCGGGCGCAGCTCGCCGCCGAGGCGCTCCTCTGGGCGCTCCTCCTGGCGACGCCGTTCGTGGTCCAGCCGAGCCTCTCCGACGCCTTCGACCTGCCCAAGCTGATGCTCTCGGAGGTCCTCGCGCTGGCCTCGCTGATCCCGCTCGCCGGGCGGCTCGCGGCGGCCGGAGCCGGTGGTCCGCGCGCCGCGTGGGCGCTGCCGGCGGTGCGCGCGGCGCTCCCCGCGGCGGCGGTGGCGACGATCGGCTGGGCGTTCGCCGCCCACCCCGCGCCCACCCGCGACGCGCTCGCCGACCTCTGGATCGGCGCCGCCTGCCTGATCGGCTGGAGCGTCGCCCTCGATCCGGCGCGGTTGCGCCGCCTGCTCGCCGGGCTGACCGTGCCGGCGAGCGTGCTGGCGGCGCTCGCGATCGCGCAGTTCCACGGCCTCTACCGGCCGTTCGAGTTCGCCGGCGGCGAGGAGGGGGCGCGGCTCGGGGTGACCTCGCTGGCCGGCAACGCGGGGGTGCTCGCCGACTACCTGGTGCTGCCGGCGCTCGCCGCGCAGTGGCTCCTGGCCCGCTGGTGGCGCCGGCGGCGCGCCGCCGCCGCGGCCGCCGGCGCGGCCCTGGCGCTCTGCCTCTACGCCCTGGCGGCGACCCAGACGGTGACCGCGCTCGCCGCGCTCGCCCTGGGCAGCGCCGTGCTCTGGCTCACCGTGCTGCCGCGGCGCCGCGCGCTCGCCGCCCTGGCGCTGACCGGGGCGCTGCTCCTGGCCGCGATCGGGCTGGTGCCGGCGCTGCGCCAGAAGGTCTCGGCGACCGCCGCCGAGGTCGCCGCCGGCGCCTGGGGCCGGGCGCTCGAGGGGCGCACCGACGGCTGGCGCGCGGCGCTCTGGATGGCCGGCCGGCACCCGCTCACCGGGGTCGGCCACGGCGCCTACGACGCCGAGTTCGCGGACGCCAAGCTGGAGCTGGCCGGCCGCGGCGCGCGCTTCTTCCGAGGCCAGGAGCTGCCGTCCTTCGCCAACGCCCACAGCGAGTACCTCGAGGCGGCGGCGGAGTGGGGGCTCCCCGGCGCGGCGGCGCTCGGCTGGGCGCTCTGGGTGCTGATCGGGGCGGTGCGGCGGCGGCTGGCCGCCGGGGCGCTGGCGGCGGACGATGCGCGCTCGAGCCCGTGCGCGGACGCCGGCCTAGCGACCGGGGGCGCGCTGGCGCTGGCGGTGATGGCGGCCGGCCACTTCCCGTTCCGGGTCGGCCTGGTGGCGTTCCCGGCTCTTCTCTTCCTGGCCTGGGTCCTGGCTCCCGCGGACGAGTCCGCCGGGGCCGCGCCGAGGCCCGCGCCGGCGAGCCGCCGGCCGCTCCGGGCGGCGGCGGTTCTGCTCGCGGCGCTGCTCGCGCTGGCGCTCGCCGGCCAGGCGGTGCGCGCGGGGCGGCGGCTCGAGGCCAACCGCATCCTCCACCAGGTCGAGCAGGTCAGCCTGCTGGCCGCGGGCAAGGCGCCGGCGGCGCTCTTCTGGACCCACGCCCGGATGCTCGAGCGGGCGCGCGGGCTCGATCCCGCCGACTCGCGGATCCCGCTCGCGCTCGGCAGCCAGTACCTGCTGCTCGGCCGGCCGGAGGAGGCGGCGGCCGCCTACCGCGAGGCGCTGGCGGTCGCGCCGCGGCCCGAGATCTACCTCAACCTAGGCCGCGCGCAGGCCGTGCTCGGCGACCTCGACGGCGCGCGGGAGAGCTTCCGCCGGGCGGTGGTGCTCGACCCCGGACAGCGGCCGCTGGTGCCGAGGGAGCTGCGGACGGAGCGCTAGCCGCAGGGGCTACGAGACCGGGAAGCCGTCGCGCTCGCGCACCCGCCGCGCCTGCGCCAGGTGGCGCGCGGCGTGGACCTGGAGCACCTCGAAGGCCTCGCCGAGGTTGAGCCGGAAGAGTGCGTTGACCGGCGAGGCGAAGCGGATCCCCCCGAGATCGAGACCGTCCGCCGCGCGCATCAGCTCGGCGATCTCGCGCTGGCAGGCGAGGAAGCGCGCGAGCGCGTCGGCCGGCGGCTCGGGAGGCGGCCGCAGCCGGCGCGGCGCCCGGAACCGCATCGTCGTGCTGACCGCGAAGAGCAGCAGGCGCCCGCCGAGCGTCTTGCCCCAGCCGTGGTAGACCGCCTCGCCGCCCCCGGCCTTCGCGCCGGCGATCAGGGGAGCCGTCCGCGACCGGTAGAACTCCGCGCTCGCCACCAGGTGCTCGAGGCAGTCGCCCACCCCCCAGCCGCCCTCCGGCGGCCGCCAGCGGAGCTGATCGGGAGAGAGGTCGCCGGCCAACCGCCGGGCCTCGGCGTCGTTGTCTCCCGCCTTCTCCGCGAGGGCCTGGAGACGGGGGTTACGGAGACCGGCGGAGTCGCTCATGGCCGGCAGAGCATAACTCCGGGATGCCGGACTTCCCCCGGCGGCGCCAGATTCCGGCGGCCGATTCCGTCTAGTAGAGGAAAGACCCGCGAATCGGCGCGGGGCCTCCCCTCGGGCGGCGGTACCCCGGGGGTTGCAAAACCAAGACTGGTCATCTAGACTGGTCACATGGTGCGTCGTGAAGTAGCCGGTCCGGTCCGTGTGGCCGCACCGTCTGCATGCTGCGCGTGTCCAGCGGGTGTGAGTCCCGCCTCGGTAAGCACCGGTGCGCCGAGTAGCAGGCCCCAGTCGAGCGGGGGAGACCCCGTCGGCCGAGCGGGGCGTCAAGAGCCCGTCAGGCGGCGAGAGCCGTGCAGCGGGGAGCAAGTCCGCGGGCCGCAACATGAAGTGAAGCCTGCAGCCTCGACAGAGGAACAATCCGGGAGCCGAGCCGCTCATGTCACGGCGAAGGCCACGTCCGATGCGGGAGTACCGGAGCCCGCGTCGGGTCCCGGCGGGGTATGGGGCGCAGCACGCGGACAAGGAGACGCGCGGAACACGAGAGGCCCGTCTGCGCAGCCGTGGTCATGGCGAGCGGCCCCGTATAAGCCGAAGGCGAAGTCGGGGCGTGCGCAGCGGGAGTCCGAGGGGATCGTAGTACCGCTGATCGCAGCGACGAACAACGCTGCGGGAGGGAAGGGTCCCTGGGGTGGTTGTGTCGTCGGAGCGGGTAAGCGCGAGGGAATGGCCGGCAAGACCGGACCTAACACCCCCGGCGGCCGTGTGCCGCGCGAGAAAGTGCGACAACTGCAACGGCGACTGTGGGCCGCGGCCAAGCGGATTTCGGGCGAGCGCCTCCAGGTGCAGTACACCATCCTGCGGGATGACCTCCGCGGGAGACCTGGCAGCGAATCGGCTCAGGAGACCGCGTAATGCCGTGTCCCGAGAGGCCACCCGTAAGCCGTGTGCGGGAAATCCGCATGCACGGTTTGAAAGGGGGTCTTGACTTCGACCGCCGTGGCGACACGGCCAAGGGGTAAGGATCTACCAATGAAGGAGATGAACGCATCCATGTTCAAAGCGCAATGTCTCGCGGTGCTCGACGAGGTGGCGGCCACCCGCGAGCCGGTCCGGATCTTGAAGCGCGGCCGTGCGGTCGCGGTGCTCATGCCGCCGGTGCCGGTGGACGAGCGCGGCCCGCAGGCCACGCTCGCCGGCACGGTGGAGATCCTGGGCGACGTGGTCTCCCCGGTCCTCGCGGCCGAGGACTGGGAAGCGGAGGCGGGCCGATGAAGGCGCTCCTCGACACCCACGTGCTGCTCTACTGGCTGGCCGGCGACCCGCGCCTCTCGCCGGCGCAGCGGCGCGCCATCGAGGCCGCCGACGGCGACCGCCCGCTCTGGGTCTCCGACATCACCCTGTGGGAGATCGCCAACCTCGCGAGCCTCGGCCGGCTGCGCCTCCACCTGCCGCTCGGCGACTGGCTGGAGCGGGCGGTGGCGCCGCCGCTGGTCCGCCGCGCCGGCATCTCGCCGGCGGTGGCGGCCGAGGTGGCGGCGCTGCCCGACTCGTTCCACCGCGACCCCGCCGACCGCATCCTGGTCGCCACCGCCCGGGTCCTCGGCGCGACTCTGCTCACCCAGGACGGGCGCATCCTGGAAGCCGGGGTGGTGCCTGCGCTGGCGTAGCCGCATTCGAGCCCGGTGGCAGCGGACGGAGCCCGCAGGGCGACCGGCGGCGAAGCCGCCGACTCGGGGGTGGGGCCCCGCGCTCGCGCGGGGCGGGGGGTTGGAACAACCCCCCGGTAAGGAATCAAGTCCCCTTCGACGTCAGGACGATCTTCACCGTCCGGAACAGGATCGACAGATCCAGCCAGACGCTCCAGTTGGCGAGGTAGGCGAGGTCGTAGCGGAGCTTGTTCTGGGGGCTCGAGAAGTACTCGCCGTTGACCTGGGCGAGGCCGGTCAGGCCGGGGACGAGGGTGAAGCGCTCGGCGTAGCCGGGGACCTCCTCGAGGTAGCGCTCGACGAAGCCGGGGCGCTCGGGGCGGGGGCCGACCAGGCTCATCGAGCCGCCGAGGACGTTCAAGAGCTGGGGCAGCTCGTCGAGGCGCAGCGCCCGCAGGGTGCGGCCGACCGGCGTCAGGCGGGGGTCGTCGGGGACCGCGAGCACCTCGCCGGTGTCGCGCTCGGCGTCCGGCTTCATGGTGCGGAACTTCCACAGCGTGAACGGCTTGCGGCCGCGGCCGACGCGCTCCTGGCGGTACAGCACGGGCCCGTCCGAGGTCGCCCGGACGGCGATCGCGCAGGCGATCATGACGGGCAGCGCCAGCACCAGGAGGGTCAGGGCGCCGGCCAGGTCCACCAGCCGCTTGAGCGGCCGGTTGATCCGCCACTCCGACTCGCGCACCACCTCGATCAACGGCAGGTCGTGCACCCAGCGGTAGCGCATGCGCCCGATCAGGCTCTCGTAGGGGCCGGGGAGGCTGAGCACGTCGGCGTGCGCCGGCCGCAGGGCGGCCAGCCCGTCGATCAGCCGCTCGCGCCAGTCCGCGGTGCTCGAGGCGAGGATCACGTGGTGGACGTCGCCGGCGGCGAGGAGCGCCGGCAGCTCCTCGACGCGGCCCAGGTACGGCCCGAGCGCCGCCGCCGGCTCGCCCGCCGGCCGCGGCTCGTCGGGCGGCACCACGAAGCCCGCCACCGAGAGGCCGTGCCAGTGGTGGCGGCCGATCGCCTCGGCGACCTCGATCGCCGCGGCGCCGCAGCCGACCACCACCACCCGCCGCGCGCCGGGCCGCTCGAACCGCGCGAGCGCCAGCCGCCAGGCGAGGAGGAGCAGGTAGTCGAAGACCACGAACAAGACCAGCACCGAGCGCGGGAACTTGACGTCGAGGAGGAAGTAGACCCCGATCAGGATCAGCCCCAGGAGGCTCGCCGCGGCCGCCAGCCGGCGCGCCGTCTCGAGGCGCGGCCGCGGCTCGGGCGGATCGTAGAAGCCGAACAGGTAGAGCAGGAGCGCCTGGCCGGCGAGCGCCAGGCCGAGGCCGCCCCACTCGCCGGTCGCGAGCGCCAGCCGGTCGCCGGGGCAGCAGCCGGTCGGTGAGCGGCAGCGGCACGTGGATGCGCACCAGGAAGGCGCCGTAGAAGCTGCCGGCGGCGATCGCGAGGTCGCCGGCCACCCGCAGCGCGCGCTGCAGCCGGCCCCTGGGGGAGAGCGTGTTCATGGCTTGGGGAGGCGATGCCGGGCCGGAGCGGCCTCCGTCCGGACGTGTGGTGCCGGACTCTATCGGATGCCCGCCGGGCTATAATCGCCCGGCCGCCCCTCCCGCGAGTCTCCCCCCAAGATGCCCCCAGAATGAAGGTCACCGAGCACCTCGCGCGCGCCTCCCGTCCGCTGATCAGCTTCGAGATCATCCCGCCGCTCCGCGGCGGCAACATCCGGGAGCTCCTGGCGCTCATCGACCGGCTGGTCGAGTACCGGCCGCCGTTCATCGACATCACCAGCCACCCGGCGGAGGTGATCTACGAGGAGACCCCGGGCGGCATCCAGCGCCGGATCAAGCGCAAGCGGCCGGGCACGCTGGGCGTCTGCGCGCTGATCCAGAACAAGTACAACGTCGACGCCGTGCCCCACGTCCTCTGCCAGGGCTTCAGCCGCGAGGAGACCGAGGACTTCCTGATCGAGCTCAAGTACCTCGGCATCGACAACGTGCTGGCGGTGCGCGGCGACGACAGCGGCTACCGGAAGCCCCTGCGCGACGGACGCAGCGCCAACCGCTACGCCTGCGACCTGGTCGAGCAGATCGTCGCCATGAACGAGGGCCGCTACCTCGAGGACTCGCTGCTCGACGCCGAGCCGACCGGCTTCTGCGTCGGCATCGGCGGCTACCCGGAGAAGCACTTCGAGGCGCCCAACCTGGCGAGCGACGTCCGCTGGGCGAAGGCCAAGATCGACGCCGGAGCGGAGTACATCGTCACCCAGATGTTCTTCGACAACCGGCACTACTTCCGCTACGTCGAGGCCTGCCGCGCGGCCGGGATCGAGGCGCCGATCATCCCCGGGCTCAAGGTCCTGACCCACCCCAAGCAGCTCACCTCGATCCCGCGCACCTTCCACGTCGACATCCCGCCGGCGCTCGCCGACGAGGCGGCGGCGGTGCCGCCCGAGCGGGTGCGCGACGTCGGCGTCGAATGGTCGCTCGCGCAGGCGAGAGAGCTCCTCGAGCACGGAGTGCCCTCGGTGCACTTCTACGTGATGCTCGACGCCGGCGCGGTGGGCGAGCTGATGTCGCGGCTCTCGATCTGAGCCCGGCCGGTTCGTCGATAATGGCGGCGTGCGCCGCGAGTGGCCGGTCTACCTCGTCCTGCTCCTGATCCTGGCCGGGATCGCCGGCTGGGTCGGGATCTCGCGCTTCCCGGAGTCGGCGCCGGCGGTCGCCGCCGAGGGGTGGCCGCTGGTCGGCCCCTGGATCGGCGAGCTGCGCCGCCTCTACCTGCCGGCCGAGCCGCCGCTCGCGGCGGCGGCAACCGCCGGGGACGGCGCGGAGCCCGCCACCGGCGCGGGCGCCGTGAGCCCCGGGCGCCGGGAGACCACCGCCGCCGCCGAGCCGCTGCCGCCGCCGTCGCTGGTCTCGGTGGGCGGTTCGCTCTGGCTCGCTCCCGGCGAGCCGCTCCTGGCGCGGCCGCGGGACGGCGCCGAGGCGGTGATCGCGGCCGATGCTTTCACCGAGGTGCCGGTGCTCGAGACCTCCGGACGGTGGCGGCGGGTGCGCTACGGCGGCCGCGAGGGGTGGGTGCTGCCGCCCGAGCGCGCGCGCGGCGAGCCGCCGCTCGGCCAAGATCCCGCGCCGCCGCGGCCGCTGCCGCCGCAGCCGCCGGACCGTGCGCTCGTGGCGTCGGCGCGGGCGCTCCTCGCCGGCGGCGGTGCGGCGGGGCGGCTCGGCCCCTACCCGGTCTACAGCGACGCCGATCCCGAGCTGATCGCCTTCCTCGGCCGGGTCGCCGCCGGGGTCGACACCGCCTACGCGGCGCGCTATCGCCAGGCGCCGGTGGGCGATCCCGCGGAGGCGGTGGTGCTCTTCGCCGATGAGGCCGCGTACCGGACCTTCCAGCAGGGCGAGGAGCGGCTCGCCGCGCTCCCCTCCGGCGGCCACGCCAGCCGCGGCGTGGCCGCGCTCTGGTCGGGCGGCCGGCGGCGCGACGAGGTGGCGGCGACGCTGGTCCACGAGCTGACCCACCTGACCAACCGCCGCGCCCTCGGCCCCGCGCTGCCGCCGTGGCTCGACGAGGGGCTGGCCGAGGACCTCGCCGCGGCGGCGATCGGCGACGGCGGCGACCTCGACTCCGCGGCGCTCGGAGGCGCGATCGAGCGCGCCGACTCGAGCGTGACCTACCACGGCCCGCGCGCCGCTCTGCGCCGGCTCGCCGAGCTGGCCGAGGCGGGCGAGCTGCCGCCGCTGTCGCGGCTGGTGGCGCTCGACTGGGAGGGCTTCGTCCGCTCGACCCGGCGCGACGTCCACTACCCCCTCGCCGGCTTCTTCGTCCGCTTCCTCCTCGCCGGCGAGAGCGGCGCCCTGCGCGAGCCGTTCCGCGGCTACCTGGCCGCGGTCGCCGCCGGCGGGCCGGTGGACGGCCCGGCGCTCCTCGGCCGCCTCGGCCGGAGCTGGGACTCGCTCCAGTGGAGTTTCGAGCTGTGGCTCCTCGGCGAGGCCGCGGCTGAAGCGGGCTGGGTCGCCGGCGCGCCGGAGGCGGCCCGGCGTCCGTGAGAACGACGCCCCGCGCGCGATTCACTCGCGCGGGGCGGGAGGTTGGAACAGCCCGCCGTGACCCAGCACGAACTCGGCCACGGTCCGGCCGGCCAGGCGGTTGCCGGCGGCGCTCCAGTGGGTGTCGCGCAGCTTGTAGAGCGGCTCGCCGCGCCAGGCGGCCGTGCCGCCTCCGGCGCGGCGGAAGCGGGGTGCCAGGTCGAGCACGGCGACGCCGCGGGCGGCGAGGACTTCGCCGAGGCGGCGCTGAGGGCGGTCGAGGTCGAGACCGGACGCGAGGTCCGGGAAGCTCCGCCCGAGCCGCCCCTGGAGGTCGCGGTCGACCTGCGCCTGGTCGGGGATCACCATCACCACGAAGCCGGCGCCGGTCAGCTCGACCGAGCGCGCCAGCCGCTCGATCACCGCCGCGGCCTCGCCGAGCCGGCGCTCGAAGAGCGGGTCGTCGCCGCACACCGAGCGGATCCGGCGCGCCTCGATGGCGAGGAAGGCGGGCTCGTCGAAGCCGGGCCGGTGCGGGTCGTAGGTGGCGGCGTAGCCGGGCAGCTCGCGGCCGCCGGGTCTTCCGGCGGACGCGGCCCCGGCCGGCGCGGCGGTCCCGGCCTCAGGGACGCCGCCGCCGCCCGCCGCCGCTTCGGGCGCCTGCACCGCCGCGCGGCGGACCCGCAGCGCGTTGCGCAGCGCCCGGAAGGCGAGGCTCCGGCGTGCCAGCCCCTCGCCGGCGGTCGGCTCGAGCGGCACCCCCGACTCGTCGACGAAGTCGTTGCCGACGAAGAACGCCATCACCACCAGGTCGGGGTCGTAGCGGCGCCCCTCCAGCTCCCAGAGCCGCAGCTCGAAGCGCGGGCCGACCGCCGGCACGCCGAGGCTCAGCACCTCGACCGGCCGGCCGGTCGCCGCGGCCAGGCGCCGGCCGAGGACCTGGTGCCACATCCAGTCGAACGGCACCCCGGACGAGTCGAAGGTGAACGAGTCGCCGAGTGCCACCACCCGGAAGGTCCCGGGCGGCTTCTCGAACGGGATCTCGGCACTCCGGAAGCCGCGCGAGTTGAGCACGAAGCCCGGCGTGCGGCCGAGCGGGTGATGCCCGAACGAGGAGGCGGCGAGCAGCTCCTCGGCGGTCTCGAAGCGGTCGTACTGGGTGCGCTCGGTGGGGGAGTAGAGGAGCGCGCGGAGCCCGGGGATGCGGTCGCCGGCCAGGCGCAGCGCGACCTCGGCGACCCCGAGCGCCGCGGCGGCCCCGGCCAGGGCCAGCCCGATCGCGAAGAGCGGCCGGCGGCGGCTCGGCTCCACCGGGCTCAGCGCGCCGCCGGCGCGGCGGCGGTCAGCGGCTCCTCCTCGCGCCAGGCCGTCGCCGCCGTCGGCGTAGTGCTCCCGCTTCCAGATCGGCGATCTCGGTCTTGAGCCGCTCGAGCGCGGTGCGGCTCGCCTCGTAGGCGGCGGCGCGGTGCGGCGACGCCGACCGCGATCACCACGCTCGCCTCGCCCACCGGCACCTCGCCGAGCCGGTGGACGATCGCCGCCCGCAGGCCGGGTCGCCGGCCTCGAGGTCGGCGACGATGCGGCGCAGGCCGTCCAGGGCCATGCTGCGGTAGGCGCTGTAGGTGAGCTTGGCGACCGGGCGGCCGCGCGTGGTGGTCGCGCACGGTGCCGAGGAAGACCACGACGGCGCCGCGCGACGGGCCGGAGACGCGCCGCGACAGCCGGCGCGGCGTCGATCGGCCCGTCGGTCAGCCCGGTGGCGTCGCCGGCCTCCTGGTCCCCGCAGCCCGCCCCCGACCCGCCCGACACCGGCGGCAGGAGCGCCACCTCGCCGCCGTCGGCGAGCGGCGCGTCGGCGCCCACCAGCCGGCCGTCGACCGCCACCGCGAGCCGCGGCCAGAGCGGCGCGAGCGCCTGGATGATCGCGCTCGAGCCGGCGCGCGCAGGTCGGCGACCCGGCTGCCGTCGGGCATCTCCGACGATCCATCTCGCTCGCGCCCAGCGCGTCCCCGGCGCTCGCGAAGGCCAGCACCCGGACCCGGATCGTCTCGGTCACGGAGCGGATGCTAGCCGATCGCCGCGTCCCGGACTTGAGCGCCGCCGGCCCTCGCCGTGGTAGAACTCGGCGCCGGCGGCGCACGGAAGGAGACGCGGTGGCGGCGATCGAGAGCAAGGTCAACCGGAACGAGGCGTTCGAGCGACAGGCGGAGCACTGGCGGCAGGAGATCGAGCGGCTGCGCGAGCGAGGAGGCGGTGCTGCGCCTGGGCGGCGGCGAGAAGGCGCAGGACGAAGCAGCGCGAGCAGGGCAAGATGACCGCCCGCGAGCGGGTCGAGGCGCTGTGCGACCCGGGGGCGCCGTTCCTCGAGCTCGGGCTCTGGGTGGCCCACGGCTGCTACCAGGAGTACGGCGGCGCGCCGGCGGCCGGCGTGGTGGTCGGCGTCGGCACGATCCACGGCCGCGACATGGTGGTGGTCGCCAACGACGCCACGGTCAAGGCCGGCGCCTGGTTCCCGCTGACCTGCAAGAAGGTGCTGCGCGCGCAGGAGATCGCCCTCGAGAACCGGCTGCCGATCGTCTACCTGGTCGACTCGGCCGGCGTCTTCCTGCCGCTCCAGGACGAGATCTTCCCCGACCGGGAGCACTTCGGCCGCGCCTTCTACAACAACGCCCGCCTCTCGGCCGACGGGGTGTTCCAGATGGCGGCGATCATGGGCTCGTGCGTCGCCGGCGGCGCCTACCTGCCGATCATGAGCGACGAGTCGCACATCGTCGAGGGGACCGGCTCGATCTTCCTCGCCGGCTCGCACCTGGTGCAGGCGGCGATCGGCGAGCAGATCGACAACGAGGAGCTGGGCGGCGCCCTGGTCCAGTGCGACATCTCCGGCGTCGTCGACCACCGCCATCCGGACGACGCCGCCTGCCTGGAGAAGATCCGCAGCCAGTTCGCCCAGCTCGGCCGCGGCGCCGAGCGCGCCCTTCGCGCGCCGCGAGCCGGCCGAGCCGCTGCTACTCCGGCGAGGAGCTCTACGGCCTCATGCCCGATCGACCGCGCGCCGCCCCTACGACACGCACGAGATCCTGGCGCGCCTCCTCGACGGCAGCGAGCTCGACGAGTACAAGGCGACCTACGGCCAGACCCTGATCTGCGGCACCGGCTGGATCGGCGGCCGGGCGGTGGGCGTCGTGGCCAACCAGCGCTCGATCGTGCCGCGGCAAGACCGGCACCGGCGCGCGCGACCAGCGAGCTGCAGATCGGCGGCGTCATCTACTCCGACTCGGCCGACAAGGGGGCGCGCTTCGTCGAGCTGTGCAACCAGAAGAGGATCCCGCTGCTCTTCCTCCAGGACGTCACCGGCTTCATGGTCGGCAGCCGCGCCGAGCGCGGCGGCATCATCAAGGACGGCGCCAAGATGGTCAACGCCGTCGCCAACTCGATGGTGCCCAAGATCACCCTCTTCGTCGGCAACTCCTACGGCGCCGGCAACTACGCCATGTGCGGCAAGGCCTACGGCCCGCGCTTCCTCTACGCCTGGCCGTCGGCGTCGATCGCGGTGATGGGCGGCGAGCAGGCGACGCAAGACGCTGCTCTCGATCCAGCTCAAGAACCGCGGCGAGGACGTGTCCGAGGAGGAGAAGAAGCGGCGCCTCGCCGAGATCCAGGCGCGCTACGCCGCCGCCATGGACCCCCGCTACGCCGCCGCCCGCCTCTGGGTCGACGCCATCATCGACCCGGCCGAGACCCGCGACGTGCTCGCCCGGTCGCTCGCCTGCGCGGCGATGAACCCGGAGATCGAAGATTTTCGGACCGGCGTCCTTCAGACATAGCCGGCCCGCCTACCCCTCCAGCTCCTCCGCGCCTCCCGCATCCGCGTACACGCGCACCGAGTCCCAGCGCCGCAGCACCACCTTGCCCGGCGGATAGCGCGGCGGCTTCGAGACGTCGGCGGCGCGGCAGACGTGGACTTCGACCTTGCCGCCGGCCTCGCGCGCCTTGGAGTGGTATGCGGCGAGCTGCGCCGCGCGGCGGAGGACGTCGCGGGGCAGCTCGGCGAGAGCGTCGGGGTTGCGCACCACGACGTGGCTCCCCGGCACGCCGCCGGCGACGTGGAGCCAGAAGTCGCGCGGCTCGGCGACGCCGAAGGTGAGGGCGTCGTTCTCGCGCGCCCCCTTGCCGACCAGCACCTCGAATCCGTCGACGGCGACGGTGCGATAGCCGCGTCCCCTGCTCGCCACGGCGCGGATGCTACCGCGCGGGCGGCCTTGCATCCGGCCGGGCGCCGGAGGACAATCGGGGCGCCAATTCGGTGACGAAGGCGAGGCCGGGCCAGTAAGTCGGGGCGCGGTTCCAGCCCGGGGAGGTCGGTTGCGATGAGCGAGAAGCGATTCCGATCCGTGGTCGAGATGTTCCTCCATCGCGTCGCCGAGAGCGCCGGCGCGGACGCCTTCTACGGCCGGCGCGCCGGCGAGTGGTACACGCTGACCTGGCGCGAGGTCGGCGACCAGGCGCGGCAGATCACCTGCGGCCTCCTGAGCCTGGGCGTCGCCAAGGCCGAGCGCTGCGCGATCCTCTCGGCGACCCGGCCGGAGTGGGTCACCGTCGACATGGCGATCCTCTGCGCCGGCGCCGCGACCACCACGATCTACCCGTCAAACACCGCCCCCGAAAGCGCCTACATCGTCGGCGACTCCGAGACCGCGGTCTGCTTCGCCGAGCGGGCCGACCAGGCGGCCAAGCTCGCCTCGGTGCGCGACAAGATGCCGAGCCTGCGCCGGGTGGTGGTGATCGAGGGCGATGCGCCGGCGGGGGGCGACGGCTGGTTCCTGACCCTCGCCGAGCTGATGGCGGCCGGCCGCGAGTGGGACGCCGCCAACCCCGGCCGCGCCGACCAGGTGGCCGCCTCGGTCGGTCCCGACGACCTCGCGACGCTGATCTATACCTCGGGCACCACCGGCCAGCCCAAGGGGGTGATGCTCTCCCACGACAACTGGGTGTTCGAGGCCGAGGCGATCGCCCGGATCGCTCTCCTCGAGCCCGAGGACAAGCAGTTCATCTTCCTGCCGCTCGCGCACTCGTTCGCCAAGGTGCTCGAGGTGGCGATGATCGGCATCGGCGTGCCGACCGCGATCGACGGCTCGATCGACGAGCTGGTCGACAACGTCGGCGCCACCCGCCCGACCGTGATGGCGGCGGTGCCGCGGGTGTTCGAGAAGGTCTACAACCGGGTGGTCGGCGGCGCCAAGGAGGCGGGCGGTCTCAAGTACAAGATCTTCCTCTGGGCGCTCGAGGTCGGCCGCGAGGTCTCGCAGATCCGCCAGCGCGGCGGCGAGCCGTCGGGTCTCCTGGCGCTCAAGAACAAGATCGCCGACAAGCTGGTCTTCTCGAAGCTCAAGAACCGCTTCGGCGGCCGCATCCGCTACTTCGTCTCGGGCGGCGCGCCGCTGTCGCGCGAGATCGCCGAGTTCTTCCACGCCGCGGGGCTCCTGGTGCTCGAGGGGTACGGCCTCACCGAGTCGTCGGCGGCGAGCTTCGTCAACCGGCGCGAGAAGTACAAGTTCGGCACCGTCGGCCAGCCGCTCCCCGGGGTCGAGGTCGAGATCGCCGACGACGGCGAGATCCTGCTCGGCGGCCGCGGCATCATGCGCGGCTACTACAAGCGTCCCGAGGACACCGCCGAGGCGCTCGATGCGCGCGGGTGGTTGCGCACCGGCGACATCGGCGTCCTCGACGACGAGCGCTTCCTGCGCATCACCGACAGGAAGAAGGACATCATCGTCACCGCCGGCGGCAAGAACGTGGCGCCGCAGAACGTCGAGAACGCGATCAAGGCCTCGACCGGCCTGGTCTCCCAGGTGGTGATGCTGGGCGACAAGCGGCCGTTCTGCGTCGCGCTGGTGACGATCAACGAGGAGACCGTCGGCAAGTGGGCCGGCGAGCAGGGGATCGCCTACAGCGGCTACGCCGACCTCGCGGGCAAGCCCGAGGTCCACGCGCTGATCTGGGGCGAGATCCAGAAGGTCAACGCCCGCCTCGCCTCCTACGAGACGATCAAGAAGATCACGCTCTTGCCGGCCGACTTCTCCCAGGAGACCGGCGAGCTGACCCCCAAGATGAGCATCAAGAGGAAGGTCGTCCAGGAGAAGTACCGCGACCTGCTCGAGGGGATGTACCGGGGGACGGTCGAGGAGGTCTGACCCGCGAAAGAGCCCGCCAGAGGCGGGCCGGTTCCCGCGGGTCCGCGCCGGTCCGCAGCGACCCGCGTGCTACTCTTGGCGGCCCATGAAAACCGTGCGGGTGGGCAACGGACAGGGCTTCTGGGGCGACAGCATCGACGCCCCGGTCGAGCTCCTCCGGGGCGGCGAGATCGACTACATCGGCATGGATTACCTGGCCGAAGTGACGCTCTCGATCATGATGCGCCAGAAGCTCAAGAACCCGGACCTGGGCTACGCCACCGACTTCATCGGCTTCGTCCGGCGCGTCCTCCCCGAGCTGGTCGAGCGCAACGTCCGGGTGCTGACCAACGCCGGCGGCCTCAACCCGCGCGCCTGCCGGGCGAAGATCTTCGAGATCGCCCGCGAGCTGGGCCTCTCCGGCGTGCGGGTCGGGGTGGTCGAGGGGGACGACGTCTTCCCGCGCCTCGACGAGCTGGTGGCGGCCGGCCACCCGCTCGCCAACATGGACACCGGCGAGCCGATCGGGCCCTACGTCGGGCGGATGACCAGCGCCAACGCCTACCTCGGCGCGCGGCCGGTGATCGAGGCGCTCGACGGGGGCGCGCTGATCGTCCTCTGCGGCCGGGTCACCGACACCGCCCTGGCGCTGGCGCCCCTGGTGCACGAGTTCGGCTGGGCGAGCGACGACTGGGACCGGCTGGCCGCGGGCACGATCGCCGGCCACATCATCGAGTGCGGCGCCCAGTGCACGGGCGGCAACTACAGCCGCTGGTGGGAGGTCCCCGACCTCTGGAACGTCGGCTACCCGATCGTCGAGGGGCACGCAGACGGCACCTTCGTCGTCACCAAGCACCCGGGCACCGGCGGCATGGTCACGGTCGACACGATCTCCGAGCAGCTCCTCTACGAGATGGGTCCGCCGGCCGGCTACATCACCCCCGACGTGGTCGCCGATTTCACCACCATCCGGCTCGAAGAGGAGGGGCCGGACCGGGTGCGGGTCTCGGGCATCGAGGGGCGGCCGGCGACGCCGACGCTCAAGATCTCGGCCTCCTATCTGGCCGGCTACAAGGCCTCGGGGCAGATCACGATCTCCGGCCCGCGCGCGGTCGCCAAGGCCGAGCTGGCCGCCGAGTGCGTCTGGAAGCGGCTCGAGCGCGCCGGCGTCGCCTTCGACCCCGAGCACCGGGTCCAGGAGCTGGTCGGCGCCGGCGCCTGCCTGCCGGGGGTCTTTCCGATCCCCGACGAGCCGCCCGAGGTGGTGCTGCGGCTCGGCGTCCGCGACCCCGACCGCACGCGGGTCGACCGCTTCGGCCTGGAGATCGCGCCGCTGATCACCAACGGCCCGCCGGGGGTCACCGGCTTCGCCGGCGGCCGCCCGAAGGCGCAGGAGGTGGTCGCCTACTGGCCGGCGCTCCTGGCGCGCGAGGAGGTCGAGAGGCGCATCGTGGTGACCGTGGAGGAGGCGTGACGGCGGCGCTCGACCTCCGAGGGCGGATCCTCGGCTGGTGGCTGCCCGCCCTCGCCGGCACCCTGGCGCCGCTCGGGGCCGGCTTCTACGCCAGCGCCGAGGCCAACCGGATCGCCTATGCCGCCTGGGGGTTGGCGGGGGCGGCGGCGTGGATCCTGGTCCTGCGCCTGTGGGTGGCGCGGCGCTCCGGCACGGCTCGGACGCCCGGACGGAGCGCCCGGTGAAGGTCGCGCTCTACCGCGTCGCCCACGCCCGCTCGGGCGACAAGGGGGACGCCAGCAACGTCGGGCTGATCGCCGACTCGCCGGCGCTCTACGAGGTGCTCTCCGGCCAGGTCACCGCCGAGCGCGTCGCCGAGCACTTCCGCGGCGTCTGCAAGGGCGGCGTCGATCGCCACGAGGTGCCGAATCTCCTGGCCTTCAACTTCATCCTCCACGACTCGCTGGGCGGCGGCGGCACCGAGAGCCTGATCACCGACGCGCAAGGGAAGACCCACGCCCAGGGCCTCCTGGCGATGATCGTCGAGGTCCCCGAGGAGCTCTTGTGACCGCGGCCTTCGAGACCCTTGAGGTGCGGCGCGAGGACGACCTCCTCTGGGTCGCGCTCGACAACGCCGAGCGCGCCAACGCGCTGTCGCCGCGGATGCTCGACGAGCTGACCGCGCTCTACCGCCGGCCGCTCCTTTCCGAGGGGATCCGGGCGGTGCTCCTGACCGGCAAGGGGAAGCACTTCTCGGCCGGCGCCGACCTCGCCCACCTGCGCTCGCTGCGCGACGCCGGCCCGGAGGAGAACCGCGCCGACTCGCGCCGGCTGATGGCGCTCTTCGAGAGCGTGCTGCGCCAGGAGGCGCTGACCCTGGCGCTGGTGCGCGGCTCGTGCGTCGCCGGCGGCTGCGGCCTCGCCACGGCATGCGACTTCGTGGTCGCCGCCGAGGGGGCGCGTTTCCTCTACAGCGAGGTCAAGATCGGCTTCGTCGCCGCCCTGGTCGCGACCTTCCTGCCGCTGCGCCTCCGCGGCGCCGACGTCCGCGAGCTGCTGCTCTACCCGCGCTTCCTGACCGCGGCCGAGGCGCGCGGGATCGGGCTGGTGAACCGCGTGGTCCCCGACGACGAGCTGGAGTCCGCCGGGCGCGAGCTGGCGGCCGCGATCCTCCAGAACGGCAGCTCGCAGTCGATCGCCGCGACCAAGCGGCTGCTCTTCGAGCTGCCCGGGCGGAGCCTGTCCGACGCGCTCGCCCACGCCGCCGAGGTCAACGCCGCAGCGCGCGCCACCGACGACTGCCGGCGCGGCATCGCCCACGTGCTCGACCACAAGGCGCCGCCGGCGTGGCGGGAGTGAGCGGAGCCTCTCTTCGGGGGTAGCGGCCGGTGGGCGCGGTCCTCCTCGGCCTGCTCTACCTGGCGACCGCGGCGGCGCCGGCGCTCGCGGTCCGCGGGCTGCGCCTGGGCGCCCGCCCGGGGGGCCGCCGCGGCGTCTCGCCGGCGGCCGCGATCGCGCTCGCCCTGCTCCCGCTCGCCTACGTCTGGGAGGGCTTCCTCCCCGGCCGGGCGCTGACCCCGACGCCGATCCTCGCCGGCGTGGCGCCCTGGGCCGATCCCGAGCTGACCGCCCGGGTCGCGGCCGGCGCCGAGGCGGTCAACCCGCTGCTGATCGACCCGGTGGCGCAGATGATCCCGTGGCGGCGGGCGGCGAGCGACGGGCTCCTCTTCGACCCGGCGCAGGGGGGCGGCGCGGCGCTCTTCGGCAACGGCCAGTCGGCGCTCCTCTTCCCGACCGAGGCGGCGGCGCGCCTGCTCAGCCCGTTCCGCGCGGTCACCTATTCGCAGGCGGCGCGCCTCCTGCTCGCTGCGTGGGGGATGTTCCTCCTGGCGCGCCGGCTCGCGACCTCGGAGGCGGCGGCGCTGGCGGCGGCGGCGGTCTACCTCGGCTCGGGGTTCCTCCAGCTCTGGCGCCTCCACCCGCACTCGCTGGTGGCCGCGGCGGCGCCCTGGATCGTCGCCGCACTGCTCGCCCTGGTCCGGCGCCCGGGGGCACGGCCGGCGGTGGCGCTCGCCGCGGCCGGCGCCGCCGGCTTCCTCGGCGGCCATCCGGAGACGCTGCTCCACGTCCTGGTCTTCGCGCTCCTGCTGGCGCTGTTCCTGGCGCTGCCGCGGCTGCGCGGCGCGGCCGGGACCGGCGGCCGAGCCGGGTGGAGGGCGGACCGGACGGCCGGACGCATGTTCGGGCGGGTGGCGGCGTGGGGCGCTTCGTCAGCGCTGCTGGCGGCGCTCCTGGCGGCGCCGGCGCTGCTGCCGTTCGTCGAGAACCTCGCGGTCTCCGCCGAGTGGCAGCTCCGCCGCGACGAGCGCCGCCAGCAGTTCGAGGTGCCACTGCCGGCGGCGGCCGAGCGGCTGGCGCCGGCGGCGGCGCTCCTGGTCCACGGCGATCCCCGGCGCGACACCTGGACCGGCCCGGAGAACCTGGCCGAGCTGGGCGGCGGCGCGCTCGGCGCCGGCGCGCTGCTCCTGGCGCCGCTCGCGCTCTCCGGGCGGCGCCGCCGGCTCGCGGCGGCGCTCCTCGCGCTCGGCGTCGCCGGCCTGCTGGTCGCCGCCCACGTGCCGGGGATCTCGGCGCCGTTCGGCTGGCTGCCGCTGCTGCGCGACTCGCTGCTCAAGCGGCTGACGCTCTGGTGGGCGCTCGGCGCGGCGCTGGCGGCGGCGCTCGCGGTCGAGCGCCTGCGCCGGGCGGGCTCGGGGCGCGGGGCCGGGATGGGCGGTTGGCTCCTCGGCGCGGGGGGTGGCGCAGCCCTGCTGGTGCTCGGCGTCGGGCTGGTCTACCTGGGGCCGGAGACGCCGCGCCTCCTCGGCTGGGAGCTCGGCGCGCTCGCCGCCGCGGCGGCCGGCGCGGCGCTCCTGGCGGCCGGGCCGGCCCGATCGACGGCGTCCGAGCCCGCCGTCGAGGAAGCGGGACCGGGCGACCCGCGGTGGACGGCGCCCGCCGCCGCGGTCGCTGCCGCCGGCCGGCGCGGGATAGCCCATCGCCGCCGCCGGCTCGCCGGCTGGCTGCTCCTCGCGGCGGCGCTGGTCGTGCCGCGGGCGGCGCTCTTCGACGGCTGGGTGCCGGCGGCCTCGGCCGACTCCTTCTATCCCGAGACGCTGGCGATCCGCCACGTCCGCGAGCGGCTCGCCGCGCTCGGGCCCTCGGGCTGGCGGGTGGCCGGGCTCGACGCCGCGCTGGCGCCGCACTCGGCGGCGTTCTTCGGCCTCGAGGAGGCGCGCGCCTACGACCCGATGACCCTGGCGGCGCTCGCCCGCTTCCACTCGGCGCTCGGCGAGGTGCCGCGCACCGGCTGGGTGCGGCTGCTCGACCCGGCGCGGCCGGGGCTCGCGCTCCTGGGCGTCCGATTCGTCTTCGACCACCCGTCGATGACCCACCGGCCGGGGGTCGAGGTCTCCTACCTCGGCGCCGACGCCATCGTCTACGAGAACCCGCGGGCGCTGCCGCGGCTCTTCGTGCCGGCGGAGATCGAGGTCCACGGCGACGCCGAGTCGGCGCTCGCCGCGGTGGTCGCGCTCGACGACTTCGCGGCCCGCGCGGTCGCCGCAGGGCGGGTGCTCGACCTCGAGATCGCCGCCGGCGGCGCGGCGGTGCGGCGGCCCAACGGCCGCGCCGAGGTGCTCGACCTCGAGGTCGGGCGCGGCCGCGTGCGGGCGGTGGTCGAGGCGGCGGAGCCGGCGCTGGTCGCCTCCGGCCAGCCGGCGATCCCCGGCTGGCGGCTCGCGGTCGGCGGCCGGGACGTCGAGCCGGTGATCGTCGACGGCGCCTTCCTCGGCCTCGAGGTCCCCGCCGGCCGCCACGCCGTCGAGCTGGTCTACGCGCCGTCGAGCTGGCGGCTCGGCCTGTGGAGCGCCGGCGCCGGAGCGGTGCTCGCCGCGGCGCTGCTCCTGGGGGCTATGCGCGGGCGCCGGCCGCGCGGCGCGGCGAGGCGGCGGGAGCGTTCGCGGCTCCGGAGGACGCGATGACCCGGCCGACCGCGCCGCCGATCCGGCTGGTGCTCTTCGACGTCGACGGCACCCTCCTCACCTGCGGCGGTCACACCCGCCCGATCTTCGCCCGCGCCCTGGCCGAGGTGATCGGTCCGACGCCGGCGATCGACCGCTACGACTTCGCCGGCCGTACCGATCCGCGGATCGTCCTCGACGTCGCCCTCGCCGCCGGCTTCGACGAGGCGCGGGTGCTCGCCGCTCTGCCGCGGGTGCGCGACCGCTACCTCGAGATCCTCGCCGCGGAGCTGGCGCCCGAGCGCGTCGAGCTGCTCCCCGGGGTCGCCGACCTCCTGGCCCGGCTCGCCCTCCGCCCCGGCACCGCGGTGGGTCTCCTGACCGGCAACTGGCGCGGCGGCGCCGAGGTCAAGCTCCGGCACGCCGGCCTCGGCGGCCGCTTCGGCTTCGGCGCCTTCGGCGACGACGGCCTCGACCGCGACGAACTGCCGCCGGTGGCCCTGGCGCGCGCCGCCGCAGCCATCGGCCGCAGCTTCGCCGCCGGCGAGACGCTGGTCGTCGGCGACACCCTGCACGACGTCGCCTGCGCCCGCGCCCACGGCATCCGCTGCCTGGCGGTGGCGACCGGCGGCACCAGCGCCGAGCAACTGGCCGCGGCCGGCGCCGACCGGGTAGTGGCGGACCTCACGGAGGCGGCCGAGGCGGTGCCTGAGCTGGCGGATTGAGTCAGCGCAGGTGCTTCCGAAGCCATCCCTGCGTAGCGTTCATGGCCTGGATCAGCGCCGGCGTCGGCCCGGCGAACGGGTGGACCGCACCGAAGGTGTGGCCGCCGCCGGGGATCGTGAGCAGCTCGGCGGGGGGCGCGGCGGCGGCGTGGAGGCGCCGTCCCTCGGCCACCGGCACGGTCTCGTCGGCCTCGCCGTGGACGATCAGCCAGGGCGCGGTGCGTCGGCGGGCGGCAGCCATGAGGTCGAGCGCCGCACGGTTCTCCTCGAGGTCGTCGAGCAGGCCGACGCCCATCGCCAGCCGCTGGCCGGTGCGGGCGTTGACCACCTCGATCTCGCCGTCCTGCCGCCAGATCGCCTTCTGCTCGGGCGTGAAGCGGTCGACCTCGCCGATCGCGTTCCAGGTCACCAGCGCGCCGATGCGGCCGCGGAACCGCTCGCCCGCCGCGGCCAGCAGCGCCACGCCGCCGCCGCGGCTGTGACCGACGAGACCGATCCGCGCTGGATCGATCCGCTCCGGCGCCAGCCGGCCCCCCAGTCCGCCGGCGACCGCGGCGAGCACCGCCTCCAGCTCCTCGACCTCACGGCTGTAGGTGTCGTCGCGGAAGGCGTCGAGGTCGGACACCCGGTCCTCGCCGGGGAGGACGCCGGCGCCGGTGAAGTTGAAGCGGACGGCGGCGAACCCGCGCGCGGCGACCAGCTCGGCGAGGTGGGGGAAGAAGGCCCAGTCCATGAACCCCTTGAAGCCGTGGCAGATCACCACCGGCACGAAGGGCGGCGGGCCGGAAGGAAGGTGGAGCGCGCCGCGGAGGGTGCGGCCGCCGGGGAGATCGAGGGTGAAGGGAGCGGTCTCGGGGGCGGTCATCTCGCGGTCGATTGTAGCGGCGCGGCGCGAGCCCTTGACAACGCCGGCCGCCGTCACATAACGTACAGGTTATGGAATCTCCAGGTTATCAACCAGCGACCGCCGCCCAGCTCGACGCCGTCTTCGCGGCGCTCGCCCACCCGACCCGCCGGGCGATCCTGACCCGGCTGGCGGAGGGCGACGCCTCGGTGCTCGAGCTGGCCGAGCCGTTCGACGTCAGCCAGCCCGCGATCTCGAAGCACTTGAGGGTGCTCGAGGAGGCGGGCCTGATCTCGCGCGGCCGCGACGCCCAGCGACGGCCATGCCGCCTCGAGGCCGAGCCGCTGGCCGAGGCGACCGAGTGGCTCGCGCGCTACCGCCGGTTCTGGGAGCGGAGGTTCCGGAGTCTCGACGGCCTGCTCGAGGAGCTGAAGGCCGACCCCAATACCCGACCGTCCGAGGAGAACGAGCCATGACCGAGACCGCGACCCTGCAGGTGACCACCCCCTCCGACCGCGAGATCGCAATGACCCGCGACTTCGACGCCCCCCGCCGCCTGGTCTTCGACGCCCTCACCAGGCCCGAGCTGATCCGGCGCTGGCTGGGCGGCCTGCCAGGCTGGACGATGACCGTCTGCGAGATGGACCCCAGGGTCGGCGGCGCGTACCGCTACGTCTGGGAGAAGGACACCGGCACGGTGATGGGGATGGGCGGCGTGATCCGCGAGATCGTGCCGCCCGAGCGGCTGGTTGTGACCGAGCGCTTCGACGAGTCGTGGTATCCGGGCGAAGCGGTCAGCACGACGGTCCTGGTCGAGCGCGCCGGCAGGACGACCCTCACCCAGACCGTCCTCTACGAGTCGCGCGAGGCGCGCGACGGCGTCCTCGCCTCGGGCATGGAGACCGGCGTCGAGCACAGCTACGACCGGCTGGCCGAGCTGCTGGCATCGATGGAGGCGGGCGGGACGACGGCCTGAGCGCCGGGCGCGGCGGCGCGGGAAGCGCCGGGCTCGGAGCGGCGGTTAGAGTGACCGCGATGAGCACCGAGCCCGAGCTTCCCTCCGCCGCCCCCGTCGCCGAGCCCGCTCCCCCCTCGCCCCTCGCCGACCTCCACCGCCGCCTCGGCGGCCGCCCGGCGCCCGCCGGGTCGCCCGCGGCGGTGGCGGGCTACGGCGACCTCGACCGCGAGCATCGGGCGCTCATGGAGGGCGCCGCGCTGATCGACCGCTGGCCGGCCGGCCGCCTGCGGCTGACCGGCCCGGACCGTGCTCGCTTCCTCCACGGACTGGTGACCTGCGACGTCAAGGCGCTCGCGCCGGGCGCCGGCGTCTACGGCTTCTTCACCAGCGTCAAGGGGCGGGTGCTCGCCGATGTCGCGGTCCTGGGCTGGGGCGAGGAGCTGCTGCTCGAGCTGCCGCCGGGAACCGACGGCGGGATCGCCGAGCACCTCGCGAAGTACAGGATCGCCGATCGGGTCGAGATCGAGCGCGCGGGCGACCTGGCGCCGCTGACGGTCGCCGGGCCGCAGGCGGCGGGAGTCCTGGCCGCGGCGCTCCCGGGCGTGGCGCTCCCCGAGGCGGTCTGGTCGAGCGTCGAGGCCGAGGTCTACGGCGTGCCGGTCCGCCTCGTCCGCCAGGGCCACCTCGGCGTCGAGGGCTTCACCTTCTGGGTCGCCGCCGGCCGCGCCGCGGAGCTGGCCGAGGCGCTGCTCGAACGGGTGGGGGAGCGGCTGACGCCGGCCGGCTCGGAGGCCGCCGAGACGGTGCGGGTCGAGGCCGGCGTCCCCCGCTTCGGCGCCGACTTCGACGCCGACCACTTCCCGCAGGAGACCGGCCTAGGCGACGAGGGGGTGAGCTACCAGAAGGGGTGCTATCTGGGCCAGGAGGTGGTGGCGCGCATCCACTACCGCGGCGGCGTCAACCGCGGCCTGCGCCGCCTGCGCGTGACGCCGGCCGCCGGCGCCGAGCCTGCTCCCGGCGCCGCGCTGCTCCACGAAGGGCGCCCCGCCGGCCGGCTGGGCAGCGCCGTGCGCTCCCCTGCGGCGGGAGGCTGGATCGGCCTGTCGGTGCTGCACCAGCGAGCCGGCGAGCCCGGCACGGTACTCGAGATCGAGGGGGGCGGGGAGGCGGAAGTCCTCTAGACGGCGAAGCTCGAGCCGCAGCCGCAGCTCCCGACCGCCTTCGGGTTGTTGAACTTGAACCCGGCGCCGGTGGTGCCCAGTACGTAATCGATGGTCGTCCCGTCGAGGTAGCGGGCGCTGACGCTGTCGACGAAGACGCGGAGGCCGTCGTACTCGACCACGTAGTCGTTGTCGCGCGCCTCGGGGTCGAAGTCGAGCGCGTACTCGAAGCCGCTGCAACCGCCGCCGCGGACCGCGACGCGCAGGCCGTGGCCGGCGTCGATCCCCTCGGTCTCGCGGGTGATCTTGACCATCTGCACCGCCTTGGGGGTGAGGTGGATCGGCCCTTCGGGCTCGGCCCCGGGGGCGGCGACCGGGGTCTCGATCGGCTGCTCGCTGGTCACGCTCTGGGTATCTTGCACGTTGCGCCTCCGGTGGCTTCGGTTCTCGGGGGTCTCGTTCGTTCGGCCCTAGCAACGGCACCCTAGCGCCGGCTATTTCCGCCGTCAAGCGAGGCCGCGGCGCGCGCCGGGTGAGCGCCGGCCGCGGGGAGTATCATCCGCGGCGTGCTGCGCGCCCTGCTCTTCGACTTCAACGGCATCCTGGTCGACGACGAGCCGCTCCATCTGGAGCTGTTCCAGCGGGTGCTCGCCGAGGAGGGACTGGCGCTCTCGGCGGCGGACTACTACGCCCGCTACCTCGGCTTCGACGACCGCGGCGCCTTCGCCGCCATGCTCGCCGACGCCGGCCGCGCGGCCGCGGCGCCCGGGGTCGAGCGGCTGATCGTGCGCAAGGCCGCCTACTACCAGGAGCTGATCCGCCGCCGCGGCTACCCGTTCTTCGCCGGGGGCGTCGAGCTGGTGCGCGCCGCCGCCGGGCACGGCCTCCGCCTCGGCGTGGTCAGCGGCGCGCTGCGCGACGAGGTGACCGGCGCGCTCGAGCAGGCCGGCATCGCCGGGCAGGTCCCGATCCTGGTCACCGCCGAGGACGTCGCCGAGTCCAAGCCCGACCCGGAGAGCTATCTGCGCGCGCTCGAGCTGCTCAACTCGGTGCCGCCGCTGCCGGCGCGGCTCATCCATCCGCACGAGGTGGTCGCGATCGAGGACAGCCCGGCCGGCCTCGAGTCCGCCGCCGGCGCGGGGCTCCTCACCCTCGGCGTCGCCCACACCTACCCGCGCGAGCGCCTGGCGGCGACCGCTACGGTGCCGGCGCTCGCCGGGCTGACGCTCCGGGGGCTGGAGGAGCTTCTGGCGGGCGAGGACTAGGCGATCGGGACGCGGCCGCTGAACCCCTCGTCGTAGCCGTGGAAGTGAGCGACCGACTCCTCCGGGTGCTTCCAGCAGTAGTAGCCGTCGCCGCTGTCCCAGTCGACCAGCCAGAGCCCCTTGACCTCGCAGCCGAGCGCCCTCACCTCGACCGCCCAGGCCTCGACGATCGTCGCCACCTCGCCCTCGAGCTCGTCGCGGTGCGCCTCGAGCTGGTCGCGGCTCGGGATCTGGTTGACCAGCGCCTCGATCCGGCGCTGCGCGGCGCGGGTCAGGTCGCGCACGGCGGGGAAGCTCTCGAGCGCCTCCTCATAGCTGAAGGTGCGGCGGAGCGGCGGGCGCTCGGCGCCGGGCTCGGGGGCGGGGTGGGTCATCGGCCGCGGATGGTAGCATCCGCCGCCCATGGACGAGCGTTCCCACGGCCACGTCGAGGTCATCACCGGCGGCATGTTCTCCGGCAAGAGCGAGGAGCTGGTGCGCCGGCTGCGGCGCGCCACCATCGCCCGGCAGTCGGTGCAGGTCTTCAAGCCGGCGGCCGACACCCGCCATCGACGGCCGCGAGAGGCTGGTCACCCGCGACAACCGCGAGCTTCGAGGCCGCGAGCGTCGCCGACAGCGGCGACCTGCGGCGCCGGCTGCGCACCGACGTCCAGGTGGTCGGGATCGACGAGGCGCAGTTCTTCGACGACGGCATCGTCGAGCTGGTCGAGCGAGCTGGCCGACCGCGGCGTGCGGGTGATCGTCGCCGGCCTCGACCTCGACTACCTGCGCCGGCCGTTCGGCCCGATGCCGGCGATCCTGGCGCTCGCCGAGTACGTCGACAAGATGCACGCGGTCTGCGTCCGCTGCGGCGCGCCCGGCGCACTACAGCCAGCGCATCGCCGGCGGCGAGCGAGCAGGTCCTGGTCGGCGACGCCGAGGCCTACGAGGCGCGCTGCCGGCAATGCTTCGAGGAGTTCGAGGCGGCGGCCACCGGCCGCGCGGTCGGCTCCGAGGCGGGCTGCGGGCTACTCGGGCACGATCGGCACCGGGCGGTTCGCCTCGTCGACGTGGACGTAGACCACCTCGCCTCGGTGACCTTGACCCGGTCGAGGGGCCGGCCGCTGCGCTCGGCCTCGACCGTGACCTTGACGGTGACCGAGGTGCGGCCGAGCCGGAGCGTCTCGGTGAAGAAGCTCACCAGGTCGCCGACGAAGACCGGCGCGTGGAACACGACCTCCTGCATCGCCACCGTCACCAGCCGGCCGGGGACGTGCCGGTGGGCCTCGACCGCGCCGGCCTGGTCGATGTAGGAGAGGATGATGCCGCCGAAGATGGTGCCCAGGGCGTTGGTGTCCTTGGGCATCATCAGGACCCGGATCGCCGGCTGGACCGGTCCCGGGCCGCTCGTCGCAGTCTCTTCGCCCATGGGCGGCATGGTATCGTGAAGCCCTCGCGTCAAGGCCCTCCGTGACTTTCGACCCCCTCCGCACCCGGCACGAGGCGGAACTCCTCTCCCGCGTCGCCGGCGGCGACGACGACGCCCTGGGCGAGCTGTACGACCGTCACGCGCCGGTCCTCCTGGCGCTGGCGCGGCGGATCCTCGGCGACCCGGCGGACGCCGAGGAGGTGCTCCAGGAGGTGTTCGTCCACGTCTGGAACCACGCCGCCCGCTACGACCCCGAGCGCTCCTCGGTCGCCACCTGGCTCGTCCTGATCACCCGCAGCCGCGCCATCGACCGGCTGCGCAGCCGCAAGGTGGTCGAGCGCACCGTCGAGGCGGCCGGGCACGAGTCGCCTCGCCATGAATCCCCGGCGGCCGCCGGCGCCGTACTCCAGGACGAACGCCGGACGCGCATCGCCGCGGCGCTCGCCGCGCTGCCCGCGGAGCAGCGGCAGGTGCTGGAGATGGCCTACTACCGGGGGATGAGCCAGACCGAGATCGCGCGCGCGGCGGATCTTCCACTGGGCACGGTCAAGACGCGGACCCTGCTGGCCATGAAGAAGCTGCGTCACGAGCTGCGCGACGAGATCGAGGAGTTGCTGTGAACGAGGTCGGAGGACCGCCGATGGACGACCGGGAGCGCGAGGATCGGGCGGTCTTCGAGGCCCTGGCCGCGCTCGCCGTGGTCGATCCGGCCGGCGGGGGAGCCGCCGAGCCCGGCGCTGGAGAGCCAGATCCGGCGGCCGCGGCGGCCGAGGCGCGCGCCTATACCGAGATCTTGGGCGTGCTACCGCGCGGTCTCGAGCCGGTCGCGCCGTCGCCCGAGGTCCGGCGGCGGCTGATGGCGGCGGTGCGGGCCGGCGCCGGGACGCTGCCGTTCCGGCGGCCCGCTCTGGCCCCGGCCACCGCCGGCTCCGCCGGCCCGGCCGCGCCGCGCTGGCCGCTGGCCCTCGCCGCCGCTCTCGCCGCGCTTGCCCTCGGCCTCGCCGGCTGGCTGGGGCTGCGGGTCGCCGGGCAGGCGGCCACGATCGCCGAGCTGACCGGCGCGCTCTCGGCGGCCGGCGAGCGCTCGGCGCGGCTCGAGGAGGCCAACGCCGAGCTGACCTCGGCGCGCGCCGAGCTGAGCCACCGGCTCGCGCTCGCCACCAGCCTCGGCATGGTCGCCTGCCCGCTCAAGCCGATGGACGACGACCACCCCGAGGTGCGCGGGCTCCTCTTCATGTCCCCCGGCGGTGGACCCTGGCTGGTCAGCGTCCACGACCTCGAGCCGGCGCCCGAGGGGGCCGCCTACGTGCTCTGGTTCCTGGGCGGCGGCGAGCCCCGCCGCGCCGGCGTCCTCGCCCCCGGCCCGGACCGCGCGGCACAGATGACGGCCGAGACGATGCCCGGCCACGAGGCGATGACGGGGGTGGCGCTGACGCTCGAGCCGAGCCCCCAGGCGGAGCGCCCGAGCGGTCCGATGCTCCTCTTCGGCGACCAGCGCATCTCGATCCTCTGACCGCTCTTCTCGGGCGCTACTTCTTCGGCGGCTGCGAGGGCCGCAGCTCGATCCGGCTCGCCAGCGCGCGGTCGGGGTAGGCGAGGAGATCGAGCACGGCGCGGGCGACGTCCTCGGGCGCCAGCATCCAGCTCGCGTCCCGGTGGTGGAACTCGGTGTCGACGCTGCCCGGGAGGATCGCCGCCACCCGCACGCCGTCGTGGCGGAGGTCGAGCATCGCCGCCTCGGACATGCCGAGCATCCCGAACTTGCTGGCGTTGTAGGCGGCGCCGCCGGCGAACGGGTTCTTGGCCGCGAGCGAGGCGACGTTGATCACCCAGCCGGCGCCGTGGCGGCGCATCGCGGGCGCGGCGGCGCGCAGGAAGTAGAAGGCGCCCGAGAGGTTGACCTCGATCACCTCGCGCCACTGGTCGCCGGTGAGCGCGTCGACGGCGCCGAAGTGGCCGAGGCCGGCGTTGTTGACCAGGCAGTCGATCCCTCCGGCGTCCTCCTCGACCCAGGCGACGAAGGCGTCGACCTGCTCCTGCGAGCGGACGTCGACCGCCCGCCCGCGCACCCGGTCGCCGAAGCGCCCGGCCAGCTCGCCGAGCGCCTTCTCGACCGATTCCGGCCGCCGGCTGCACAGGTAGACCCGCCAGTCCGCCGCGAGCAGGGCCTCGACCACCGCCCGGCCGATGCCGCGGCTGCCGCCGGTTACGAGGGCCGTTCGCTGGGTGTCGCCGTCGCTCATTTCGCACCTCCGATCCCGGGAAATTTCAGCCTTCGCCGCGTCTGTTCACGGGGACGCAAGGAGGGCCGCAGGCCATGTTCCTCGATCCACTCTACTTCGCCCTGATGATCCCGCCCCTGCTGTTCGCGCTGTGGGCGAGCTGGCGCACCCGATCCGCGTTCAAGAAGTATTCCCGCGTGCGCACCGCTGTCCGGACTGACCGGCGCCCAGGCCGCCCAGCGGCTGCTCGCCGCGGCCGGGATCCGCGACGTCCAGGTCGTCCCCCACGCAGGGGATGCTCTCCGACCACTACAACCCGGTGACCAAGAAGCTGGCGCTGTCCGAGCAGGTCTACGGCGTGCCGTCGATGGCGGCGGTCGGCGTCGCCTGCCACGAGGCCGGCCACGCGATCCAGCACGCCCGCGGCTACAAGGCGCTGGCGCTGCGCTCGGCGCTGGTGCCGACCGCCGGCATCGGCTCGAACCTCGGCTACATCGTGATGTTCGGCGGGCTGATCCTGATGACGATGGTCAATGCCCAGTTCGGCCAGCAGGTCGTGCTGTTCGGCGCGATCCTCTTCTCGGCGGTGCTGCTCTTCCAGATCGTCACCCTGCCGGTCGAGTTCGACGCCTCGGCGCGCGCCAAGCGGCTGGCGGTCGAGCACGGCATCGTCCTCGCCCAGGAACGCGAGGGCATGGACAAGGTCCTCAACGCCGCGGCGATGACCTACGTCGCCGCCGTGGTCTCGACGATCGAGACGCTGCTCTACTTCCTGCTGCGGGCGGGGCTCCTGGGCGGCAGCAGCCGCGACTGACCTGAACCGCTGATCCGCCGGCGTGCCGAGCAGTTCTTCCAGCTCGGCGCGCCGGCCGGCCAGCTCCTGCGCGGTCGCCGCCTCGAGCACCAGGCGCAGGTAGGGCTCGGTGTTCGACGGCCGGACGTTGAACCACCAGGTCGGGTACTGGACGGTGATGCCGTCGAGGTAGTCGATCTCGGCGCCGGCGTAGCGCTCGGCCAGCTCTTCGATCTTTCCCTGCTTGTCCTCGACCTCGAAGTTGATCTCCGGGCTCTTGGCGTAGCGGCGCAGCGGCGCGACCAGGGCGGAGAAGCTCCCGCCGCGCTCGCCACAGGAGGTTCAGCATCTCGACCACGGCGAGGATCGAGGAGTCGGCGTAGTAGTTGTCGCGGAAGTAGTAGTGCCCCGCGAGCTCGCCGCCGAAGACGCCGTCGTGGCGGCGCAGGGTGGCCTTGATGAAGGAGTGGCCGACCCGCTCGCGCACCGGCACGCCGCCCTGCTCGGCGATGTACTCGGCGACCGCGCGCGACGAGCGCAGGTCGTAGACCACCGCCTTCCCCGGGCTCGCGCTGGCAGCAGCTCGCCGCCGATCAGCGCGGTGGCGAGGTCGCTGCCGACCGGCTCGCCGCGCTCGTCGACGAACGCCGCGCGGTCGGCGTCGCCGTCGAACGAGACGCCGAGGTCGGCGCCCGTCGCGCCGCACCGCCGCGATCAGGTCGCGGAGGTTCTCCTCCTTGAGCGGGTTGGCCTCGTGGTTGGGGAAGGTGCCGTCGAGCTCGAAATAGAGCGGCACGAGGTCGATCGCCCATCGCCTCGAGGATCGGCCGGTAGAGCGTCCCCATGCCGTTGGCGGCGTCGACGACCACCTTGAGGCGCCGCGCCCCCTCCGGCCGCTCGAGGAACGACAGCACGTGGCGGCGGTAGTCGTCGAAAACCTCGGCGGTGCGCAGCCCGCCGGTTCTAGTCGCGGGCGGCCGCGTCGCCGGCGTTGGACCTTCTCCTCGAGCAGCGGGATGCCGTGGTCGCCCGAGACCGGCCGCGCCTCGCGGAGCGACATCTTCATGCCGTTGTACTTGGCCGGGTTGTGGCTGGCGGTGACCTGGATGCCGCCGGCGGCGCCCAGGTGGCCGACCGCGAAGTAGTTCATCGGCGTGGTGGCGAGGCCGATGTCGACGACGTCGAGTCCGGCGCTACGCAGCCCCTCGATCAGCCGCCGCAGGCGAGCGGCGCGCCGTGCGAGCGCATGTCGCGGCTGACCACCACCGGCCCGCCGGCGGCGAGATCGGCCTCGGGAAGGAGGAAGCCGAAGGCGGCCCGATCCGGCCGGCGCCCGCCTCGTCGATCTCGATGGGGTAGACCCCGCGGACGTCGTAGGCCTTGAAGATCCCGGCCATCTAGCTTCCTTTCTGGCTTCCCTGCGGTGTCACGGGGTCGATCGCGAAGGCGAAGTCGTGGCGGTCGATCGGTGCCGGCGCGAGCGCGGCGCCGTCGCCCGCCTCGGCGCCGGCCGCCTCCAGCTCGACCGCCAGCGTCTCGCCGGCGATCCAGCCGCGGTGGGCCTCGATCGCCGCCTCCAGCTCGGCGCCCGCGCGGTAGCGGACGCGGATGCGGTCGGCGTAGTCGAGGTCGGCTTCCTTGCGCGCGGTCTGGATGCGGTTGACCACCTCGCGGGCGAGCCCCTCGGCCTCCAGCTCGGGGGTGATCGCGGTGTCGAGCGCGACCAAGAGCTCGCGGTCGCCGGCGGTGGCGAGGCCCTCCTTCTCGATCAGGCGGATCTCGAGGTCGTTGCGGTCGAGGCGCACGGACTCGCCGTCGATCCTCAGCTCGATGGAGCCCTCGGCTTCGAGGGTCTCGATCAGTCGGTCGCCGTCGGCGGCCTCGAGCGCTGCCTTGACCTTCGGCATCAGCGGGCCGAGCCGTTTGCCGAGGGCGCGGAAGTTGGGGCGCACCTCCTGGCGGACGAAGTCGGCACGGCTCTCGGCCCAGCGGATCGCCTTGACGTTCAGCTCGTCCTTGATCAGCTCCTCGTGGCGCTCGATGCTGCCGCGGAGGGCGGTCTCGAAGGACGCGACCAGTGTGATCCCGGCCAGCGGTTGCCGGGTCTTGAGATCGCGCGCGCTGCGCGCAGCGCGACCGAGGGCGACCACCCGCTGGGCGTGGCGGATGCTCTGGAGCAGGTCTGAGTGCTCCCGCCGCTCCTCGGGCGAAAGCGTTTGCACGGGCCAGGCCTCGAGGTGAACGCTCGCCAGCGCGGCGCCCTGGCTACGCACCAGCTTCGCGTGAAGGATCTCGGCCACGAACGGGGTGAACGGGGCGATCAGTTGCGCAAGCGTCGTCAGCACCTCGTAAAGCGTGCGGTAGGCGGCCTCCTTGTCGGCGCTCTCGGGATTCTCGGCCCAGAAGCGGTCGCGGCTCCGGCGGATGTACCAGTTGGTGAGGTCGTCGACGAATCGCTCGGTCGGGCGCGCGGCGCCGGTGATCGAGTACAACCTGAGAGCCTCGCTCACGTCCCAGATCAGCTCATCAAGCCGCAGCAGGATCCACCGGTCCAGCTCCGCCCGCTCTCCGAGCGGCGGCGCCGGCGCCCGCCCCGGCCGCCAGCCGTCGAGGTTCGCATAGATCGTGAAGAACGACAGCGCGTTCCAGAGCGGGATCAGGAACCCCTGCGCCGACTCGCGCACCAGCCGCGCCGAGAAGCGCGAGTTCTGCTCGGGATCGGTGACGTAGAAGTACCAGCGCAGCGCGTCGGCACCGGTCTCCTCGATCACCGCCATCGGGTCGACGACGTTGCCGAGGCGCTTGGACATCTTGCGCCCCTGCTCGTCGGTGACGTGGCCGAGGACGATGCAGGTCTTGTACGCCTCCGACTCGAAGAGCAGCACGCCGAGCGCGTGGAGGGTGTAGAACCAGCCGCGGGTCTGGTCCACCGCCTCGGAGATGAAGTCGGCGGGGAAGCCCCGCCCGTCGCCGGGATCGAACTCCGGCAGCGGCTCGCCCAGGTAGTGGTGCTGCGCGAACGGCATCGCCCCCGAGTCGAACCAGGCGTCGATGACGTCCTCGACCCGCCGCATCGTGCCGCCGCACCCGCCGCAGGGCCAGGTCACCTCGTCGATGAACGGCCGGTGCGGGTCGAACTGTTCGCGGTCGTAGAGGTCCGCCGGCCGCTCGCGGCCGGAGCGCTCGAAGAGCTTCGCGTAGGAGCCCACCACCTCGACCGCCGGGCAGCCGTCGCACTTCCAGACCGGCAGCGGCGTCCCCCAGTAGCGGCGGCGCGAGAGCGCCCAGTCGACGACGTTCTCGAGCCAGTTGCCGAAGCGCCCCTTCTTGATGTGATCCGGGTGCCAGCCGATGGCATCGTTGAGATCGATCATCTTCTCCCGGCACGCGGTCGTGCGCACGAACCAGCTCGCCCGCGCGAACGACAGGAGCGGCCGGTCGCATCGCCAGCAGAACGGATAGTTGTGCCGGTAGCGGTCGGCGTGGAGCATCCGCCCGCGCGCCTTCAGCTCGCGGATGATCTCGGCGTCGGCGTCCTTGAACCAGCGGCCGGACCAGGGGCCGAAGCCGGGCTTGATCTTCCCCTCGTCGTCGACCGAGAAGATCAGCTCCAGCCCCTCGCGTTGGCTCGTCCCGTAGTCGTCCTCGCCGAAGGGCGGCGCCGTGTGGACGAGGCCGGTCCCCTCGCTCGCGGTGACGTAGTCGGCGAGCACCACGCGGCCCGGGAGGTCGGGATGGGCGAAGTCGTAGAGCCGGTCGTAGAGGAGTCCCGCTAGATCGCGGCCGGAGAAGCGCGCGGCGGCGGGCAGCTCGCGGAGGTCGAGGAGCTTGCGCTTGCCCTCCTCCTCGACGGCGAGCGGCACCGGCGTGCCGAGGTCTTCGCCGAAGACGAGCAGCTCGCCCGGCCGCTCGGGGTGCTCGACCGCCCGGTAGGTCAGCTCCGGGTGGACGGCGAGCGCGACGTTGGCGAGCGTGGTCCAGGGCGTGGTGGTCCAGGCGGCCAGCTCGAGCGGCCGGTCGGTCGACAGCTCGCCGCCGTCGAGGGTCGCGAGGCGCTGCCCGGGCCGGGCGCGGAAGAGCGTCCAGATCGACGGGTCGTCGGTCTCCTGGTAGTTCTGCGCCACCTCGTGGCTCGAGAGCCCGGTGCCGCAGCGGGCGCAGTACCACTGGACCTTGAAGCCCTCGTAGAGGAGGCCTTTCCGGTGCAGCGTCTCGAGCGCCCACCAGACCGATTCGATGTACTCGTTCTTGAACGTCCAGTAGGCGTTGTCGAGGTCGATCCAGTAGCCGAGCCGCTCGGTCATCGCCCGCCACTGGCGTTCGTAGGTGTCGACGCTCTCCAGGCACTGCCGGTTGAACTCGGCGATGCCGTACTCCTCGATCTGCTGCTTGCCGGTGAAGCCGAGGCGCTTCTCGACCTCGATCTCGACCGGCAGGCCATGGGTGTCCCAGCCCGCCTTGCGCGCGACGCGGTGGCCGCGCATCGTCTGGTAGCGCGGGAAGAGGTCCTTGACCACGCGGGTCAGGACGTGGCCGACGTGAGGGACGTTGTTGGCGGTCGGGGGGCCCTCGTAGAAGACGAAGTCGCCGCGCGGTGCAGGCTTCTCGAGGGTCTGCTCGAAGATGCGCTTCTCCCGCCACTCGGCGAGCACCTCGCGCTCGAGCGCCGGGAACGGATAGCCGCGCGGGACGTCGGGAAAGCGGTCGTCGGTCATCGCTGCCGGGGCGGTTCGGGTCGCGCTGGGCCGGGGTTTCGGGCCGATCGTGCCGGGACGGGGTTCCGGTGCCGACAGGCGGCCCGCGGCCGGTTTTCGCGGCCCGACCGCGGCGCCGGGAGGCGGCAGGATAGCATGGAGGCCGGCCGCCGGGCGCGGCGTTATACTCCCTTTTCAGCCGGCGCTGGAGGAGCTTTCGGACGCCGGCCCGACTACCGACCACCGACCACCGGCCATCGACCACCGACCCTGACCACCGGCCATCGACCGATGCCTCTCCGCCCCATCGTCCGCCTCGGCGACCCCGTGCTGCGCGAGCCCGCGGTCCCGGTCGATCCCGCCGAGATCGTCTCCGCCGACTTCCAGCGTCTCGTCGACGACCTCTTCGAGACCATGCGCGAGGCCGGCGGCGTCGGGCTCGCGGCGCCGCAGGTCGGGGTCGGCCGGCAGCTCTTCGTCTACGGCGTCGAGGACGAGGACGGCCGGGAGGACCGCGGCTCGGTGCCGCCGCGGGTGGTCGTCAATCCGCTCCTCACGCCCCGAGGCGGGCGAGCCGATCCACGACTGGGAGGGGTGCCTGTCGATCCCCGACCTGCGCGGGCTGGTGCCGCGCCACCCGGCGGTGCGGGTGCAGGGGCTCGACCGCCACGGCCGGCCGCTCGACTACGTCGCCGCCGGCTTCGAGGCGCGGATCGTCCAGCACGAGTACGACCACCTGAACGGCGTCGTCTTCCTCGACCGCATGCGCGACCTGCGCTCGCTCTGCTTCGAGCGAGGAATGGCACCGCTTCCTCGAGAGCTCCGACCGGACGGGCCAGACCGCGGTCGGTTGACCGCGGCCGGCCGCGGCGATCCCCGTGAGTCGCGAATACCTGATCGTCTGGGCGGGCCGTCACCAGCGCCCCGGCTGGGAAGACCTCTGCGCCGGCTACCGCGAGCGGATCGCCCGCTGGATGCCGGTGCGCGACCTGCCGGTCAAGCCGAGGCGGGCCGGCGAGGGGCCCGAACGCCGGCGCGCCGAGGGCGAGGCGCTCCTCGCCGCCCTGCCCGAGCCGTGCTGGACGATCGCCCTCGACCCGCGCGGCGAGGCGCTTTCCTCCGAGGCGCTGGCGGCCGAGCTGGAGCGGCTGCGCGTCGAGTGGCCGCACCCGGTGGCGTTCCTGATCGGCTCCGACGAGGGGCTCGACCCGGCGGTAGCGCGGAGCGCGCGCCGGGTGCTCTCGTTCGGGCCGGCTCACCCTCTCCCACGAGCTGGCACGCCTCGTGCTCTACGAGCAGCTCTACCGCGCGGTCGACCTCGCCGCCGGCGGGAGCTACCACAGGTAGGCTCGGAGAGAAAACCGAAAAAGATTGCCGGGATGGAGAGTTACGGCTAAGATCCCCGGCCATCGCGGGCGACCGGACCGACGAAAGGAGAGACCAGGATGGCGAAGACGACGGCCGTGGAGGCCACCCGACCGGACTTCGCGACGCTGCGGGAAAAGCTCCTGGTGAAGCGCCAGGACATTCTCGACCTCTATCGCAGCGACCTCGCCGCCGGCCAGGCCTCTGCCGACGAGGGCACGGAAGACATCGTCGACCGCGCCAACAACTCCTACAACCGGGAGTTCCTGTTCTCGCTCTCGGACACCGAGCGGCAGCTCATGTTCCAGGTCGACGAGGCGCTGGGACGGATGGAGGCCGGCACCTACGGCGACTGCACCCACTGCGGCCGCCAGATCGGCGCCAAACGCCTGGAGGCGGTTCCCTGGGCGCGCTTCTGCATCGACTGCCAGGAGCTCAAGGAGAAGGGCCTGCTCGAGGAATAGGACCGGCGACCGATCCGCACCCCTGAAACCCTGCTGCAAGCGATCGCCGCCGCGGACACCCCGGCGGCGCCCGTCTATCTGGTCGCCGGCGAGCCGGTGCTCGCCGAGCCGGCCGCCGAGCGTCTGGGGCGGGCGCTCGCCGAGCGCGCCGGCTGCCCGCTCGAGATCCATCGCCGGCCGCCCGCGCTCGGCCCCCTGCTCGACGACCTCCGCACCTTCTCGCTGTTCGCGGCGGCCAAGGTGGTGCTGGTCACCGGCAGCGCCATCCTCGCCGACAAGAACGCCGCCGCCGACCTGATCGACGACGCCGCCGAGGCGCTGCCGGCGACCGGCGGCGAGCTGTCGCCGCGCGAGCGCGAGGCCGCCTCCCGCCTGATGCAGGCGATGCGGCTCTTCGGCGTCGATCCGCTCGCCGGCACCCCGGAGCAGGCGATCGGCGCGCTCCCCGAGTGGGCGCTCGCCGGCGGTGCCGCCTTCCGCAAGAAGCGCAACGGCCGCGGGCGCGGCAAGCGCCAGGTCGAGGAGCTCGCCGGCGGCCTCGCCGAGCTGCTCTCGGCGGCGCGCGCGGCCGGCCTCACCGGCTGGTCGGGCGGCGACCTGGCGGCGCTCTCGTCGGTGATCGAGACCGGCCTGCCCGACGGCCACACCCTGGTGCTCGCCGAGCGCGACGCCCCGGCCGACCACCCGGTGGTCGGGAGCCTCGAGAAGCGGGGCCTCGTGGCCCGGGTCGAGAGCGTCGAGAGCGCCGAGCGCGGCGGCGGCTGGGAGGGGCTCGACGCTCTGGCCGGCGAGCTGGAGGAACAGACCGGCAACCCGATCGCCCGCGACGCCCTCGCCGAGCTGGCGCGGCGGACCCTGCGCAAGAAGGGCGACTGGAACGACCGGGGCGCGGTGGGCGACTCCACCGCCCGCCTCGCCGCCGAGTACCGCAAGCTCGCTTCGGTGGCCGGCCCGGGGCGGCGGATCGAGCGCGCCCTGGTCGCCGCCACCGTGACCGACCGCGGCGAGGAGGACGCCTTCAAGATCCTCGACGCGGTGGGAGCCGGCCGCGGCGGCGAGGCGCTCGCCCGGCTCGAGCGCTATCTCGCGGCGGCCGACGACCCGCTGGCCGCGCGGCTGATCTTCTTCGCCCAGTTCGCCGGCTGGTGCCGCCGGGTCGCGGCGGTCCACGGCCTGATGACGGTCCACGGCGTCCGCGCTGGCGAAAGCGCCTACCCCCGCTTCCAATCCCAGAGCGCCCCCCGCCTCCAGCGCGAGCTGCCCGGCGGCCTCCCGAACCCGGTCGCCGGCGACAAGCCCTACCCCCTCCACCGCGCCTACCTCGCCGCGGGCCGCCTCTCCCCGCGCGCCGCGGCGAGCCTCCCGGCCTGGCTGCTCGAAGCCGAGCTGGAGCTCAAAGGCGAGAGCGGCGACCCGGCGGCGGCGCTCGGGCACCTGGTGGCGCGGGTCTCGGCGGCGGTGTTGGGCTAGAAGAGCTTTCCGCGGATCGGAGCCCAGTACAGCACCCGCTCGGAGAGGCGGCGGCCGGTGTCGCGCTCTTCCCACCAGGGCTCGACCGAGGCGTGATAGCGGGCGATCGTCGAATCTCCGTCCGCACCCGGGGCCGTATCTACCCACACCCAATCGCTCGAACCCGACTCTGAAACCGTGGGTAGCCTACGGCTGGCGAACTCGACGTCGCCGATCAGAAGCGCGCCCTGGCGAAACCGCTCGGCGTACTTCCCGCGCTCGGCGCCGCGGAAGTCGTACTCGGAACGCATCTCGTCCGCGAGCAGTTCAGGGCTCTTCATGATGGCTCCGGCCGCGCCGGATCAGTTCCCGTTCACTCACTTGCAAGACCCCGGATTCCTTCAGTGTAGGCGATGGCTAGGCGACTTCTGCGGGCGGAACGGCTCGCCGACCAGCAGCGTCAGGAAATTGAACACCGCCCGCTTCCCGGCCTGCGCATGCCTACCGGCCTGAGCCGGACGCGGAGAGGTAGTTTCCCCAGGGACTTCCGGGAAGCCCGTACTCATTTGTGGCGAGCAGCAGGTGCGGTGTCGGCCGTTGCCTTGGCGGCCAATGTGGGCGCAGCGGTGAGTACTTCGGCCGGAAACCAACACAATATAGAAGAGGGCTTGCGTCTAGAGAACGAGCAGGAGGTGGTGTACTGCCAAGCAGGGAGGCGATCGCCTGGGATGTATGGACAGGTAGTGATCAGCACAGACTGCTCGGACGCCTGCCGGCGAAAGATTATTACTACAAGGGAGGTTGGTTGACTCAACACAGGCAGCGATCGCTGCTGCTAACTGAGGACCATTGCCTGAAAGTATGAAACCGATCATCGCAGCGTCCGCGAGATTGTCGGAGTAGCGACTCTTGACGAAGCGTGCCATACCTTTGTTGACATAGTTGCGGACAGAAACTCCGGGTCGTCGGTTGCCAAGCGAGCGGTCAGTCAGCATCTTTACTTCGATCCCGAAGTAGACTGGTCTAGGCATGCCGATGTGTCGGATAGATAGGTCAATGCGAGGGGCTCGATCGGCCTCCTCGCTTCCGTCGAGGATGGCTCGGGCAAGAAGTCTGGCTTCATCTGTTGGCACGAAGGGAAGCTGAGGTTCCCGGTCGTGGATGTCCCAGATAGAGATGAGAAGCGCCGCGGAAAACTGATTCTCCCGCCACTGCGGACGATACGCGGCGTTCGCCTTCATCTCCTCAAAGGATTGGACCAACACGTGTAGCACGAAGCACACAAATGAGGACCAGAGTTCGTCACGCCAGGCTGGCGCGACGCCAAGGGGTAGCGCAAGGTCAGCTAACTTCATGGGTGGAGGCCCCATGCGGCCTCGGCGAGCGTCTCATCGGCGTCCTTTAGGCCGGCGCCCACGGTCCAGAACCGGCGCTGAAGGGGTTTGACAATGTGCACTGTCTGATCCTGGTATATCTTTAGATGGCGGCGCAAATAGATGCTCTGCGAGGTCCTCTCCAGAAGTTCGCTGTCTAGCTGAGCCAGTAGCGATTCTAGATCGCCGTCCCCTTTCTCCACGAGGATTGTTTGGCCAGACTGCTCGTGCCCAATTGTGAATGAGACGACCCCCAGAGGCGCAGTATAGCCAAGGCGAATGGTGGCAGTAAGCATACTATCTGTGCTTCCAAGCATGGGTCGAAGGACGGACATGTAGCTTCCCACATAGCGGCGGAAGTTAGCCTCATCAGGGCGGTCGGTAGATGGCGATCGCGCTCCGCGCTGAAAAAAGTCTATGATCTCGGTGATTGTCTCTGTGATCATCTCGCTGTCAAGCGCATTGAGGCCGAACCCTCGGCAGACGCATTCATCCATCTCGCGCTCGATGTCATCTCTGTTTTGCGTTTCTTCACGCCAGGCTCGATAGAGGGCGCTGAGGCGGTGGACGATCGAAGAGTCTTGGAGAATCGCGGCCGGAAGTCCGAAGACCTCGTTCTTCTTTACTCGTTCGCGCTCGACACCCCACGTTCCGCTAGTAAGGAACAGAAGATAGCTTGCAAGGCTGGAATTAAGGAGCACTGTCAGCGATTCAAGCAGTGCGGTATGCTCGGTGGGGGCCGAAATTCCGGTTATCGTATCTTGAAAACTACAGCTTTGCGTTACGAAAGCTGCGCAGAAGCGACCGGCGGCCTGACCCTCCTTGATCAGGACATGAGGGCCCTGATAGATTGCGAGAGGCCCGGTCCAACTGAACTCGCCAGAGAAGGGCTCTCGCATCTTTTCCGTGTTCACAGCGTAGCGAGTTATGTCCGAGGCGGCGAGATACGGGAGAGTGGAGATCTCGGGACAGATCTTAGGAATAATCGTTCGCTTGGCTTTGCTCTTGGTTCCACCGTAGGGTTGGAACCCTCTTGCTGCCTCCCAAGAGGAAGTCTTCCTTGATGACACAAAATCGCCCAAAGTCTCCCCGGAAGCTCTGAGTTTGGTGACAAGGGCAACATCACGCCAGCTGCCCCAGAAGAGAAGCTTCCAGATGAGATCATCGCTTTCGGCAAGTCCTCTGGGTATCCACTTGAGTTCCGCTCCGTCGATTAGCAATTGCACTGACGGAAGTGGTGTGAGTGCAGGTTTCGGCGTGCAGTAGAGGATGCTGGGCGGTGGTTGCTCAGCCCGAGAGGGCGAGAACACTACTAGGGTTGCGGGACCGAGAGAGCCGGGGAAGAGCTGCTGACGCTTGCGTAGTGCAGAGAGGTTGACGATAGTCTCAATCTGATTCTTCGCGAAGAAGGCTCGCCGAAAGAGGTTATCTGGCTGCTCCCGATTGAACAGCCACTTGCTTGGGGTTAACATTGCCGCCCGTCCGGAAGGTGCTAGCTCGCGTGCGAGCCAAAGGAAGGGATGTGCAGCTTCCTTTGCGATCGGGTAGTTCCTTAGCTCGCAGAACTCGTGGGCTTTCTCGGGCAGAGCATCTCTTTGCCACGGAGGATTCCCGAGCACAAGGTCAAACTCCTCCTCGAGAGGTAGCTCGAAGGCATTGCAGCTCTGAAGATTTGGTCGGCGACCGCTCTCAGTGGTAGTGAGCGCGGGGAAACGCACTCGCTTCCAGATAGTCTTGGGCTCAAGATAATCAAGCATTGCTAGGTGAAGGCTAAATGCTGCGATTCGCACAGCACGTCGTTCGATGTCGATGCCGTGGATGTTGTCTGTGAGTAGACGGCGAAGAACCTCGACGGACAAGGGGCGATTGGGATTTCGCCAGCGCCAATGTTCAACTATTCGGCGATATGCCTCTACAAGGAAAATCCCTGAGCCACAGGCTGGGTCAATCACCTTGTGCCTAACGGGTAGGTTAGGAACGTCTGGCCCAGGCCACGGCAAGACTTCGTTCAAGGCCAACTCGACAAGAGTTTGAGGGGTGTAGAAGACACCTTTGGGAAGATCCTCTCCTCCGCGCAAGAAGGTCTCGTAGATTGCGCTGATCAGGTGAATTGGGATCACGGAGAAGTCGTAGAGCGGCCAAAGGGACTGTTGGCCTGTTTGGGTGTCGTCACCGCTAAAGAACGATCTGAGGTAGTGAAGGTGCTGACCTGTGATCTGTGTTCGCTCACCTGCGGAGAGGGGGAGGAGGTCACCGTTGAACTTGTCGGCTAGAGCATCACAAAGTGCGAAGAAGGCATCGCGATCGGCCAGCAAATCGATCAGGCCTTCGGCGTCGGGGGAAAAGTGCTGGTAGTAGGAGCTTGTAAGAATTGCGCGATGCTCAAGATAGTACAAAAGAATTGTGCGGGCTAGCAGTTGCTGTGCAACGTCGTCATCGAGTCCCTGTCGGGAAAGGTTCTCATGTGTCTGTCGAAGGTTTCGAAGAAGGTTCTGGTCGCAGCGCGAGGCAATACGGAAGCGGGAGTGCCGCGCGTGTGCTTGCCAGGCAGTTCCCGCATCGACAGCAATGCGTCCGAAGGGATGCAGCTCTTGCAGGAAGGTGATGGTAGCTCGAAGACTTGCGATGAGGCGAGATGGCTGATCTACAACTCGCGCATCAAGGGCCGGTTCAGCGAAACCGTCATAGAGTTTAACCTCGGCACTGCCAAGGAGAAAAAGAAGTGGGACACGAGCATCGTTCCACACCTTCTTGTGAATTCTTTGAGCGTCCTCCGGGCGAATCTCGTCAAGGCAGGAGAAGTAGACCAGAGGCGTGTCACCCGCGAAGTACACTGCATCGACATCGAGATGCTCCTTGGCTCTCTTAAGGAGCTGCAGACGTTGTCCAGAGGTGCTCTGCAGAGCCGTGGCGAGGCCACCGGAATCCGCGTACCCGAGTTCCTCGGTGAGACGCTTAAATGTGCCCCAGGTCATAACAAGGCGCGATGGTCTCTTGTAGACGTGCGCCGATAGTCTACAGGCGTTGGGAGCGTTCTGTCTTCCTGACCGCCTATCTGCGCTGCCCTCACCCCCGCCCCGGCCGCCGCCGGGGGAACCCAAGTGCCAGCCGCAGCCGACGAAACTCCTTGAGGGTCCGGTTCTTGTCCGCCTGGCGGAGGGTGCCGCGGCGGCCGTAGAGGGCGTGGTAGCGGGGGACCAGGCGCGGGCGGTCGCGGCCGAGCCAGTCGAGGAAGCGGGCGCGGGCGGCGCCGCGCAGCTCGAGGCAGTGGGCGACCACGTCGACCGCGCCGGCGTCGCGGGCGGCGGCGAGCAGCGGCTCGAGGAGGTCGGAGGCGTCGTTGATCGCGGGCGCCAGCGGGCTGATCAGGAGGCGCGCGGTGAGCCCCTCGGCGGCGAGAGCGGTGAGGGTCGCCAGGCGGTCGCCCGGGGGCGGGCTCGACGGCTCGAGCGCGGCCACCAGGTCGGCATCGAGCGCCGGCACCGGCACGTTGACTGTCACCGAGTGGCGCCGGTCCAGCTCGATCAGGAGGTCGAGGTCGCGCAGCACCAGCGGCGAGCGGGTGGTCAGCGACAGCGTCAGCCCTTCGGCCGAGGTCAGCGTCTCGAGCAGCGTCCGGGTGACGCCGAGCTTCTCCTCGAGCGCCGCGCCCGGCGCCGGCAGGTAGGGATCGGCCTGGGCGCCGAGGGCGATCGGCTGGCCGGCGAGGTCGCGCCGGCGCAGGGTCCGGAGCAGCGCCCACTGGGCGCCGTCCTCGACCACCACCCGCGGTGCGTCGTCGGACCGGCTCACGTTGGTCCGGCCGCCGGCCGCGGCCAGGAGCCGCCGGGCGCCGAACGGGCGGAAGCTCTTGTACGGATCGACCGCCCACGGGAACGGCCCCGGGGTCCGGTAGAGGACCTCCCCCGCGGGCCGCCGGCGCAGCTCGACCCCCGGGACCGGGGCGCCCTGCGCATGCCGGGCGGCGCCGGCGGAAGCGCGCTGGAAGAGGGGCAGGGAGGCCTGTGCGGTGCTCATGGCGGGGACATTACGCCTCTTTACCGCTACTTGTCAAGCGATTGCCGCTTCGTTTGCGCCCGCGAGTTACGCCCCGGTTGCGCCGCGGCCCAGTCGCCGGTTCGCGACCCGGCCGGCTCCTCGGCCGCGCCGGAACCGGCTAACATCCGCACCCGATGCCCGAGCTTCCCGAGGTCGAGGTCCTGCGCCGCAGCCTCGAGCCGCTCCTGACCGGCGACCGGATCGAGTCGGTCGAGGTCCACGCCCCGGCGCTGCGCGAGCCGCTCGACCGCCGCCGGCTCACGCGCGACGCCGCGGGCCGCCGCGTCGAGCGCCTGCGCCGGCGCGGCAAGTACCTGCTGATCGACCTCTCCGAGGGGAAGACCCTGGTCGTCCACCTCGGGATGAGCGGCCGCCTGACGGTGGTGCCGGGCGCCGAGCCGCGCGAGCCCCACGAGCACCTGGCCTTCCGGCTGCGCTCCGGCCGGCGCCTGCGCCTGCGTCGATCCGCGGCGCTTCGGGGTCGCCTTCACGCTGCCGACCGCCGGCGTCGAGACCGACCGTCACTTCGCCCAGCTCGGCGTCGAGCCGCTGGAGCCGGGCTTCGACGGCGCCGCCCTGGCCGCGCGCCGCGCGCGGCCGCCGCGGTCCGGTCAAGGCCTTCCTGATGGACGCCTCGATCGTCGTAGGCCTCGGCAACATCTACGCCACCGAGGCGCTCTGGTCCGGGCCGGCATCCACCCGCGCCGCTCGGTGGCGCGGATCTCCGCCGCGCAGCTGGCGGCGTCTGGCCGAGGCGGTCCGCGAGGTGCTCGCGAGCGCGATCGCCGAGGGCGGGACCACCCTCAACGACTTCGCCGACGGCGAGGGCGAACGCCGGCTACTTCCAGGTCTCGCTCGCGGTCTACGGCCGCGAGGGGGAGCCCTGCCCGCGCTGCGGCGCCGCCGTCCGCCGGATCGTCCAGGCCAACCGCAGCACCTTCTACTGCCCGCGCTGCCAGCGATGACCGGCGATGAACCCCCCGTGCTCCCGCGAGCCCCACTCCTCCTCGGCGTCGCCGGCGGCAGCGGCTCGGGCAAGACCACGGTCGCGCGCGCCGTCCTGCAGCGCGGTGGGCGAGGAGCGGATCGCCCTGATCGAGCAGGACAGCTACTACAAGGACGTCGACTGGCACGAGCGAGGCCGAGCTCCTGCGCCACAACTTCGACCACCCGTCGGCGCTCGACAACGACCTGCTGGTCGACGCACCTCGCCGAGCTGAAGGCCGGCCATGCCGGTCGAGGTGCCGATCTACGACTTCGTCCGCCACCGGCGGACGCGAGAGCACCTGGCGGGTCGAGCCGCTGCCGGTGGTGCTCCTCGAGGGGATCCTGATCTTCGCCGAGCCGGCGCTGCGCGAGCTCCTCGACTTCAAGATCTTCGTCGACACCGACCCCGACCTGCGGCTGATCCGCCGCCTCGAGCGCGACATGACCGAGCGCGGCCGCCTGTCCAGGACGTGCTGCGCCAGTACCTGGAGACCGTGCGCCCGATGCACCTCGAGTTCGTCGAGCCGTCGAAGCGCTGGGCCGACGTCATCATCCCCGAGGGGGGCGAGAACCGGGTCGCGCTCGAGATGGTGGTGGCGCGGGTGCGCGAGATCGTCGCGGCGCGCGTCTGAGCGCTGGAGACCGCCCGCTCACCGCGCCTGCAGCCGCTCGAGCGCCGCCGCGAGGTCGGCGGCGACGGCGGCGCGCAGGGCGGCGGGCGCCAGGACCTCGGCGCTCGGGCCGCTGCCGAGGACGATGAAGCGCGCCTGCTGCTCGTCCTCGAACCAGACCCGGACGGTGCGCCAGCCCTCGGGGGTGCCGGCGGCCGCGGGCTCCCAGGTCTCGATCGGGCGCCACGCCGCGAGCGACGCCGCGGCGCGCTCCTCCAGCCGCAGGATCGCCTCGTAGCTGGCGCGGCGCTGGCGCAGCTCCTCGGTCGAGGCCTGCCAGTAGGCGGCGAGGTCGAAGTCGGGCGGCCGGACGCACGGCTGCTCGAGCGGCGTCGCCTCCTCGATCCGCGAGACCCGGTAGGTACGGAAGCCGCCGGGAGTGCCGGCGACCAGGTACCAGACGCCCCCCTTGGCGACCAGGCCGAGGGGGTCGACGGTGCGCTCGACGCGCTCGCGGCCGGCGCGCAGGTAGCGCATCGCGAGCTTGCGGTCGCGCGCCACGGCGTCCTGCACCGCCGGCAGCATGGCGAGGTTCTCGGGCGTCCCCCACCAGCCGGTCGGGTCGACGTGCAGCCGCCGGCGGATCGAGGCGGCGCGCTCGCGCAGCGCCGCCGGCAGCGCCGCCATCAGCTTGTCGAGCGCCGCCTCCGCCGCCTTCGCCAGGCGGGCGTCGCCGAGCACTCGCGGCTGCGCCATCAGGAGCGCACGCAGCTCCGCTTCGTCGAAGCCGGGGACTCGGGTGCGCCAGCCGTCGTCGAGCCGCCAGCCGCCGCTCGCGCCGCGCAGCGCGAACACCGGCACGCCGGCGGCGGAGAGCGCCTCCATGTCGCGCTGGACGGTCCGCATCGAGACCTCGAGCCGGCGGGCGAGCTGGCGCGCGGTCAGGCCGCCGTGGGCCTGGAGCAGCAGGAGCGCGGAGAGCAGGCGGTCGGCCCTCATATCGGTCCCGAGGATCGCGGACCGATTATGACAGTGGGTGGCATATATGGCCGGTTAGCTTCCCGCCAAGGACTACACCGAAACTCGACCCAACCTCGACCCAAGGAGCCCGGCCATGGACCTGACCGCCCTCTTCACCGCCCAACTCGACCGCGAGGCCGAACGCTGCCGCAAGGCGCTCGAGCGCGTGCCCGAGGGGCGCAACGACTGGAGACCGCACGAGAAGTCGATGCCGCTCGGCTACCTGTCGACCCTGGTGGCGACCATGCCGTCGTGGCTCGCGATGGCGATCGAGCAGGATCAGCTCGACCTCGCCCCGCCCGGAGGCCCGGCCTACCAGCCGCCGGTCTGGAGCACGACCGGCGAGCTGATCGCGACCCTCGACGACGCCGTCGCCCGGGCGCGGGCGGCGCTCGCCGGCACCACCGACGAGCACCTCGCAACCCCCTGGCGGCTGCTGGTCGCCGGGCGCGTGGTGCTCGAGGATCCCCGGTGGATGGTGGTCGCCGAGACCTTCACCCACCTGGCGCACCACCGCGGGCAGCTCACCGTCTACCTGCGCCTCAACGGCGCGCCGGTGCCCTCGATCTACGGGCCGTCGGCCGACGAGCCGGGCTTCGGCTGAGCGCCGGCGCTATTCCTCGGCGGCGCCGAAGTCAGGGCCCCCGCCGGTGAACGAGGTGTCGACCCCGAGCGCGCGCAGGCGGGTCAGGAAGTCGGCCTTGTCGTTGGCGTGGCGGTAGGCCTCCTCGGGCTCGGCGACGCCGGTCTCGACCAGCCCGAGGAGCGCCTCGTCGAGCCGGCGCATGCCGATCCGGCGGCCGGTCTGCATCACCGTGGGGAGCTGGAAGGTCTTGTTCTCGCGAATCATGCTCGCCACCGCCGGGGTCGCGAGCAGCAGCTCGAAGGCGGCGACCCGGCCGCCGCCGGCGCGCTTGAGCAGGGTCTGGCTGATCACCGCGCGCAGGCTCCCGGCGAGCATCATCCGCACCTGGGGCTGCTGGTCGGCCGGGTACTGGTCGACCAGCCGCTCGACCGTGGCCGCCGCCGAGGTGGTGTGGAGGGTGCCGAGCACCAGGTGCCCGGTCTCGGCGGTGCGGAGCGCGATCGAGGTCGTCTCGAGGTCGCGCAGCTCGCCGACCATCACCACGTCGGGGTCCTCGCGCAGGGCGGCGCGCAGGGCGTCGGCGAACGACTGGGTGTGGAGCCCGACCTGGCGCTGGTGGACCAGGCAGTTCTGCGACGCGTGTACGAACTCGATCGGGTCCTCGATGGTCAGGAGGTGATCGCGGCGGGTGCGGTTGATGCGGTCGACGAAGGCCGCGAGGGTGGTCGTCTTGCCGCTGCCGGTGGCGCCGGTCACTAGCACCAGGCCGCGCCGGAGCTGGGCGAGGTCGCCGGCGCGCTCCGGCAGACCAAGCTCCTCGAGGCTCAGGATGCGCTGCGGGATCAGCCGGAAGGCGGCGCCGATCCCGCGCCGCTCGCGGTAGACGTTGACGCGGAAGCGGCCCTTCCCCTCCAGGTCGTAGCCGAAGTCGGTCTGGTTGCGCGTCTCCAGCTCCTCGCGGTTGCCCTTGGGCAGGATCTCGGCCAGGAGCCGCTCGAGCCGCTCGGGCTCCGGGCTCTTCCAGGTGGCGAGCGGCTCGAGGTCGCCGTCGACGCGCACGTAGGGGGGCTGGGTCGAGGAGAGGTGGAGGTCCGAGGCGCCGCGCCCGATCACCTCGATCAGCACCGACTTGACGTCGGCGATCTCCTGCGCCTCGAGGCCGGGCGAGAGCGGGACGAAGGCGGGAGGCGCCGCGGCAATTCGGACCGGCCCCGAGGCCGGCCCGGAGCCGGCGCGGGACGCCGGCCCGGCCCCCGGATGAGTGATCGCGCCGAGCGGGCCGGAAAGCGGCACCGCGGCGGCCGGGCGGATCGGGACGGCGGCCGGAGGCGGCGCCAGGCCGAGATCGGGCGCCGCCGCGGCGAGCACCGGCTCGGCGAAGCCGGGCGCGGATCGGTAGGGATCGAGCCGCGTCGTCTCGGGCGGCGGCTCGGGCGCCGGCGGCGGCTCGGGCGCCACCGCGGAGGGATCGTGGGAGGCCGAGACCAGCCAGCCCTTGGGGCCGCGCAGGCCGAAGAAGCGGAAGACCTTGCGGCCGACCGCATAGTCGAACTCCCAGCGGCCGCCGGTGGCCGAATCGGGCGACTCGCCGGGCGGCGCGACCTCCTTGAGCAGCCGCTCGATCAGCGTGCCGTCGAGCGGCGTCCTGGTCACCTCGTGATCGACGTCCCCCTTGCGCAGACAGGGGCGCCGCCCCGGTTCGAGGACCAGGCAGTCCATCTGCTTGGCGGCGAGCGCCTCGAGCAGCTTGTCGATCGCGGCCAACGGCTCCTCCGTCCCAGCGAGGCCGAGAAGTCCCGGCCGGTCCCCGGTGCGGTCGGCGTGGAGCTCCGGCTGCGGAGAGGCGGGGAGTGTATCAGCCGCTTGACAGCGGCCGGGCGGGGTCCTAGCCTCCCCGCACGCCGATGCGCCGAACCCTCTCCCTGCTCGCCCTGGCACTGGCCGCCGCCGGCTGCGGCGGCGAGACGCCGGTCGCCCGCGTGACGCTCGGACCGGGCGGCGGCGAGACCCCGGCGCTGCGCCTCGGCTACCCGGAAGTGGTCCGGCTCTCCCTGGTCTGGGAGCTGCTCGAACCGCTCCCGGAGGGCGATCCGCCGCTGGTCTTCTTGCACCTGGTCGACGGCGAGGGCGCGGTGGTGCGCACCTTCGACCACCCGTTCCCCGGCCCGTGGCTCGCCGGCTCGAGAGTCGACGACCGGGTCGAGGTCTACCAGTCGGCGCTGGCGCCGCCGCTCCCCGCCGGCGGCTACGGTCTGGTGATCGGGCTCTACCGCCCCGACGGCACCCGCTTCCCGCTCGAGGCCGGCGTCGCGGCCGGGCGCCATGAGTACGAGCTGGCGCGGGTCGAGGCCGCGGGTCCGCCGGCGGAGCTGCCGCGGATCGAGCTCGGAGGCGACTGGTCGCCGATCGAGGTCGGCTCCGACCGCCAGGTGCTGGCCAGCCGCTGGCTCGCGGGCGAGGGGCGCCTAACGGTCACCGGAGCGCCGGGCGCGGGCGCGCTCTGGATGCGGCTGCGGGTGCCGGCGCCCGAGGGCGCGGCCAGCACCCTGGTGCTCGCCCCCGGGGCCACCGTGCCCGAGCTGCGCCTTTCGAGCCTTTGCGGCGGCGCCGAGAGCGCGGTCACCGGGTACGGCCTGCACGAGGTCGAGATCCCGGTGGAGATCCCGGTCGAGGCGCCCGCGGAGCCGGCGGCCGCGGACGGTGCCGCGGGCGCTCCGGCCCCGGCCTGCGAGGTGATGCTCACCCCCAACTTCCACGTCGTCACCCTGCGGCCGGGCGCCGAGCCGCCGGAGATCCGCCGCGCGGCCCTGCTCGAGACGCTCGCCTGGCGTCCGCCCTCCGGGCGAGAGGCGGGCCGGCGGTGAAGCAGCGCGCCGACGCCGTCCTCCACGCCGCCCAGGCGGCCTACCTCGACCGCCTGCTGCCGCCGCGCGATCCGCTGCTGGCCGAGATGGAGCGCGCCGCGGCCGCGGGGGACGTGCCGATTGCCGACCCCGAGGTCGGGCGCCTCCTGACCGTGCTGGCGCGCTCGACCCGGGCGCGCCGGATCGTCGAGATCGGCACCGCGATCGGCTACGGCGCCCTCTGCCTGGCGCGCGGCGCGCCGGAGGCCGAGGTGGTGACCATCGACCGCGATCCGGCGATGCTCGAGCGCGCCCGCGGCTGGCTCGAGCGCGCCGGCGTCGCCGGGCGTGTGCGGCTCCTCGAAGGCGAGGCGCTCGAGGTCCTGGCCGGGCTCGATGGCCGCTTCGACCTCGCCTGGGTCGACGCCGCCAAGGTCGAGTACCGCCGCTACCTCGACCTCCTGCTGCCGCGGATCGAGGTCGGCGGCACCCTGGCCTTCGACAACCTGCTCTGGGGCGGCCGGGTCGCCGATCCCGGCGAGGTCGACACGGAGGACGGCGACGAGGCCGCCGACGCCCTCCGCGCCTTCAACGGCTACCTGATGAGCCACCCCCAGCTCGCGGCCGTGGTCCTGCCGCTCGGCGACGGCGTCGGCCTGGCGGTCAAGACCCGGCCGCTGATCAGCGAGCTGGGCGGGCCGTATTAGTTTGTTCTAATACTTGACCGAGCACCCATACGGCTTGGTGCTCGCCGGGGCGATCGCGTTGCCCGCCTCGTGAGCGTCGAGCCCGCCGTCGACGTAGTTGGTCCGCTCGGCCGGCTTCTTGCGGCCCCGGCGGGTCGTCGTCGATGGCGCCGTTGTAGGCGACCTTGCCCTGCTCGTCGACGATGAACATGTGCGGCGTGGTGGCGGCGCCGTAGGCCTGGCCGACGTCGCCGGTGGCGTCGTAGAGGATCGGGTAGTCGACGCCGTTCGGTGTCGGCCCAGGCTCTGGTGCTCGGCCGGTTCGAGGTAGTTGGCGTGCCCGGGGTTGGTGCTGTTGATGCCGAGCCAGACCACCTCGCCGTGGCGGTCGGCGAGCGAGGCCATGGTCTTCTCGCGCGCGTGGCGGTCGGAGAACGGGCACTCGGGGTTGACCCACTCGAGCACCACCACCTTGCCCTGGTAGTCGGCCAGCGAGTGCTCCTGGCCGGCGAGGTCGGTGAGCGTGAACGCGGGGGCGGTCTCGCCGACCGAGACGGCCGAGGCCGGGGCGGCGGCGCAGGCGAGGGCGAGAACGGCGGCGAAGGCCGCCAGCGGTGCGTAACGTCGGGTCATCTCTCGATTCCTCCGGTCGTGGTTGTGGTTGCGGTTCGCTGAGGAGCTTCCTCGGAGAGGGTGCCGCGGCCGGCGCCGGCGGCGACGGTGACCGCGGCGGCGGCGGCGAGGAGCATCGCCGCCGCAGTCGCTATGCGAATCGCTTGCCGGCCGGCGCGGCGATGGGCCCAGGCGGCAAGCGCCAGCGCCAGGAGCGCCAGCTCGATCGCCGCCAGCTCGGCCGAGGGGAGCAGGAGCGAGAGCCGGTAGAGCAGACCGACCACGCCGCCGAGGGCGGCGAAGCCGAGGGCTCCGGCGAGCCGGCCGGTTCCGTGCTCGCGCGAGCTGGGCGACTCCGACCCTGCCCGGGCGGTTCCCGGCACCGGCAGCAGACCCCAGCCGGCCAGCGCGGCGGCCAGGAGGAGGACGGCGCCGAGCGCGGCCGCGGCGGGCGTGGCGAGCCAGGGCGTCGCGGCCGGCAGCGCCGCGGCGACCGGCGGGCCGGCGCCCACCGGCACGGTCCTGCGCGTCTCGATCGCGGCGGTCCGGGGAGCGCCGTCGGCCGATCCCGCCTCGCCGCCGGCGCGGAGGCCGGTGACGGTCCACGCCAGCTCGGCGCTCGCGGGGAGCGCCTCGGGGACCTCGCGCCACTCGAGCGGCACCCGGAAGGTCACGCCGCGGGCGCCGCGTTCCCGGCTCGGCGCGCCGGCCGTGAACAGCTCGTGGACCTCGAGGAAGAGCTCCGCCTCGCCGGCTTCGGCCGCCGCGTCGCCGTCGACCGCCACCTCGAGCACCGGCCGGTCCGGGTCGGAGACGTCGATCGCCGCCCGGGTTTCGACCCCGAGCGCCTCGGGCGGCGCGGGCAGCCGGTCGCGCCAGGCGGCGAGCCGCGGTGCGGTCGCCGGGTCCTCGAGCGGCGTCGTGCCGGGGGCGGCGAGCGGCTGGTCGAGGGTCAGCCGTGTAGCTGTAGGGGACGCAGTCGACCTCGCAGACCAGGTAGTCGAGGTCGGCGACGATCTCGATCCGCTCGCGCCCGGCCGCGGCGATCCGCGCCTTGATCGGGTAGACCGCCTCCCGCTCGTAGCCGAAGGCGACCAGGTCGCCGGGCAGCTCGTAGCGCTCGGGGGCCGGCCAGGCCAGCTCGGCGCCGGCGATCTCGGGCGTCTCGTCGAAGGACGACCGCCGGCGGGTAGCCGGCGTCGCCGCTGTTCTTCCAGTAGACGTGCCAGCCCGGCGCGGTGGTGAAGTCGAGGCCGAGCCACAGCTCCCCCTCGGCCGGCGCCGCCGCCCAGGGCGAGATCAGGCGCACGGTCGACTCGGGGTTCTCGGCCGCCGGGCCGGTGACGGCGCCCGCGGGCGCAGCGAGGAGGACGAGGATCGGGAGCCAGCCGAGCTCGGGCCGGGGACCGGGGCGGGAGCTGGAACCGGGGCGGGGGAGGGGCGGCCTCATCGCGTCGCAGAACCCCGGCGGGCGTACACCGATTCCCACGGGCGCCGCCGCCCGCGCCGCGCCGTAGACTCTCACCGTGCCCGAGCTGCCCGACGTCGTCGTCTACCTCGAGGCCCTCGAGCGCCGCGTCCTCGGGCGGACGCTCGAGCGGGTCCGGCTCGCGCAGCCCGTTCCTGCTGCGCTCCGTCGAGCCGCCGCTCGCGGCCGCCGAGGGGCGGCGGGTGGTCGGGCTCCGCCGGCTCGGCAAGCGCATCGTCTTCGAGCTCGAGGGCGACCTCTTCCTCGTCCTCCACCTGATGATCGCCGGGCGCCTCCGCTGGCAGCGAGCGCGGCGCGAAGGTCCCGGGCAAGAACGGTCTCGCCGCGTTCGACTTCGCGAACGGCACGCTGCTCCTGACCGAGGCGGGCACGAAGAAGCGGGCGTCGCTCCACCTCGTGGCCGGGAGGGCCGGCGCTCGCGGAGCTCGACCGCGGCGGCCTCGAGGTCCTCGACGCCGACCGCCGCCGATTTCGGCGTCGCGCTGGCGCGCGAAAGCCACACCCTGAAGCGCGCCCTGACCGACCCGCGGCTCCTCTCCGGCATCGGCAACGCCTACTCGGACGAGATCCTCCACCGGGCGCGGCTGTCGCCGTTCAAGCGCACCGCCCAGCTCGGCGACGAGGAGGTCGAGCGCCTCCACGCCGCCGCTCTGGGGCGTCCTCGCCGAGTGGATCGAGCGCGCTGCGGCGCGAGGTCGGCGAGCGGCTTCCCCGAGAAGGTGACCGCGTTCCGCCCCGAGATGGCCGTCCACGGCCGCTACGGCCAGCCCTGCCCGGTCTGCGGCACGCCGGTGCAGCGGATCGTCTACGCCGAGAACGAGGCCAACTACTGCCCGACCTGCCAGACCGGCGGGCGCCTCCTCGCCGACCGCGCCCTCTCGCGCCTGCTGCGCGAGCGACTGGCCGCGGACGCTCGAGGAGCTGGAGGCGAAGAAGCGCGCGTGAGCGAAGAAGGACCGATCCGGGGCGAGGGCGCCCGCCGCCTGCCCGAGACGGTGGCGGCGATCGAGGAGGGCCGGCGCGCCGGGCTCCACCTCGGCGCGCAACTCTACGTCTCGCGCGGCGGCGAGCCGGTGGCCGACCTCGCGGCCGGCTGGGCGCGGCCGGGCGAGGAGCTGACCCCCGACCACCTGATGCTCTGGCTGTCGTCGACCAAGCCGGTGACCGCAGCGGCGGTGGCGCGGCTCTGGGAGGCGGGCGCGTTTGGGCTCGACGACCCGATCGCCGCTCACGTGCCGGGGTTCGCCGCCGGCGGCAAGGCCGGGGTGACGATCCGCCACGCGCTCACTCACACCGGCGGCTTCCGCATGGTCGGCGCCGGCAGCGAGACCGACTGGGACGCGATCATCGCCCGCGTCTGCGCGCGCAAGCTCGAGCCGCGCTGGGTGCCGGGTGAGAAGGCCGGCTACCACCTGACCTCGAGCTGGTACATCCTGGGCGAGATCGCGCGCCGGCTCGACGGCCGTCCGTTCGACCGCTTCGTGCGTGCCGAGCTGCTCGAGCCGCTTGGGATGGACGACTCCTGGATCGGCATGCCGGCCGCCCGCTGGCGCGAGTACGGCGGCGGCGCCGGCGGCCGGATCGCGCCGATGTGGAGCACCGCCGGCCACGCCGAGCGCGCCGGCGAGCGCGGCGAGGGCACCCCGACCGGCCACGGCTGGACCAGCGAGGCGCGGGTCACCCATCCCTCCCCGGGCGGCAACGGCCGCGGCCCGATGCGCGAGCTGGGCCGCTTCTACGAGGCGCTCCTCGCCGGCGGCGTCCGCCGCGGCCGGCGGGTGCTCCGGCCGCAGACCGTCGAAGCGCTCACTGCGCGCCACCGGGTCGGCCTCTACGACCACACCTTCCAGCACGACCTCGACTGGGGCCTCGGCTTCATCCCCGACAACAAGCACCACGGCGGCGGCGACCCCGCCGCCGTCCCCTACGGCTACGGCCGCCACTGCTCTCGCCGCACCTATGGCCACAGCGGCTACCGCTCCTCGACCGGCTTCGCCGACCCGGTCCACGGCCTGGCGGTCGCGATCTGCTTCAATGGCACCCCCGACGCCGATCCCCACCGGCGGCGGATGCAGAGGACGATCGAGGCGGTCTACCGGGACCTGGGGCTGGCGGCGGAACGAGGCGAGACCCAGGGGGCCGGTCACCCGACCCCCTGAGGCTTCAGAGCGGGGATGGGCGACCCCGGAGGGCCGCCCATCGTTGGCGGGACGTTGGAGGGGCGACGGGGACACCGCCGCTTTGGGGTCCCGGGCACCGTGCCGCGGACGCGGCTCGGGGGGACCCCGGTGAGCCGGTCGCCGTCGCTCGGCGGCCTTCATCGGATATATACGGGGGAAGGGGGTGGATCGGTTGATGAGCATGCGAGAAGGCCCGAAACGAGGCGGCCAGCTCGACCGCTCGGCCCTCGACCGCCTGCCGGTCCATCCCGGCCTCTGCGCCTCCTGCGTCCACCTCGAGCTCCAGGCCTCGAAGCGGAGCGTCTTCGCCCGCTGCGGCCGCTCGGACTCCGACCCGCGCTTCCCGCGTTACCCGCGGCTGCCGGTCGCCGCGTGCACGGGTTACGAGTCCGGGGGCGGGTAGAGCTACACTCCGCGCCGCCATGCCGCGCCGCGACGACCTCCGCTCGATCCTCGTCCTCGGTTCCGGCCCGATCGTGATCGGCCAGGCCTGCGAGTTCGACTACTCGGGCACCCAGGCCTGCCGCGTGCTCAAGCGCGAGGGCTACCGGGTGGTGCTGGTCAACTCCAACCCGGCGACGATCATGACCGACCCCGAGCTGTCCGACGCCACCTACATCGAGCCGCTGGTGCCCGAGGCGGTCGAGCGCATCCTCGAGAAGGAGCGCCCGGATGCGCTGCTGCCGACGGTCGGCGGCCAGACCGGGATCAACCTCACCCTGGCGCTGGCCGACTCGGGCGCCCTCGAGCGCTGGGGCGTCGAGGTGCTCGGCGCCTCGCCGGAGGCGCTCCGGCTGGGCGAGGACCGGCTGATGTTCAAGCAGGCGATGGAGGAGACCGGCCTGGCGGTGCCGCAGAGCGGCTACGCCGGGAGCCTCGCGGAGACCCGCGAGATCGTCGAGGCGATCGGCTACCCGGTGATCATCCGCCCGAGCTTCACCCTGGGCGGCGAGGGGGGCGGCGTCGCCTACAACCGCGACGAGCTGGAGGAGCTGGCCCCGGCCGCGCTCCAGGCGAGCCCGGTGCGGCGGATCCTGGTCGAGCAGTCGGTCCTCGGCTGGAAGGAGTTCGAGCTGGAGGTGATGCGCGACCGCGCCGACAACGCGATCGTCGTCTGCTCGGTCGAGAATTTCGACGCCATGGGGGTCCACACCGGCGACTCGATCACCGTCGCGCCCCAGCAGACGCTCTCGGACCGCGAATACCAGGCGATGCGCGACGACGCCTTCCGGGTGATCCGCCGGGTCGGGGTCGCCACCGGCGGCTCGAACATCCAGTTCGCGGTCGACCCGGCGACCGGCCGGCGCCTGGTGATCGAGATGAACCCGCGGGTGTCGCGCAGCTCGGCGCTGGCGTCGAAGGCCACGGGCTTCCCGATCGCCAAGATCGCGGCGCTCCTCGCGGTCGGCTACACCCTCGACGAGATCGAGAACGACATCACCGGCGAGACCGTCGCCGCCTTCGAGCCGTCGATCGACTACACGGTGGTCAAGATCCCGCGCTGGGCGTTCGAGAAGTTCCCCGGCGCGACGCCGACGCTCGGCACCTCGATGAAGTCGGTCGGCGAGGTGATGGCGATCGGCGGCGACTTCCGCGAGGCGCTGATGAAGGGGTTGGCGGCGCTCGAGCTGGACGGCAGCCTCGCCACGCGCGAGCGCCGGATGGCCGACCCGGTGCGCCTGCGCCGGCGCCTCGCCGAGCCCAACTGGGAGCGGATGTTCGCGGTCTTCGCGGCGCTCCGCCAGGGGTGGGCGGTCGAAGAGGTGGCGCGGATCTCCCACATCGACCCCTGGTTCCTGCGCGAGATCGCCGCGATCGTCGGGCTCGAGGCCGAGCTGGGCTGCTGGGACCTCGCCTCGGCGCCGCCGGAGCTCCTGGTCGAGGCCAAGCGCTCGGGGCTCTCGGACGCCCGGGTGGCGTCGCTCCTCGGCTGCCGCGAGGAGCCGCTCCGCGAAGCGCTGGCCGCTGCCGGGGTGCGCCGGGTGTTCAAGCGGGTCGACACCTGCGCCGCCGAATTCCCGGCCACCACGCCCTATCTCTACTCGACGGTCGGCGGCGAGTGCGAGGCCGAGCCGACCGATCGCCGCAAGGTCGTGATCCTCGGCTCCGGCCCCAACCGCATCGGCCAGGGGATCGAGTTCGACTACTGCTGCGTCCACGCCGCCTTCGCGCTCGAGCGGCTCGGCATCGAGTCGATCATGATCAACTGCAACCCGGAGACGGTGTCGACCGACTACGACACCTCGGACCGCCTCTACTTCGAGCCGCTGACGCTCGAGCACGTGCTGTCGGTGATCGAGGTCGAGAAGCCCGAGGGGGTGATCCTCCAGCTCGGCGGCCAGACCCCGCTCAAGCTGGCGCGCGGCCTCGAGGCCGCCGGGGTGCCGATCTGGGGCACCTCGCCGGACGCCATCGACCTCGCCGAGGACCGCCGCCGCTTCGGCGCGCTGCTCGCCGCCGAGGGGGTCCTCCAGCCCGAGCACGGCAGCGCCGTCTCGCTCGAGGAGGCGCTGGCGGTGGCGCGCCGGATCGGCTTCCCGGTGATGGTGCGGCCGAGCTACGTCCTCGGCGGCCGGGCGATGGCGGTGTGCTGGGACGAGGCGACCCTCGAGGGCTACATCGACCAGGCGGCCGAGGTCTCGCCCGGCCAGCCGGTGCTCCTCGACCGCTTCCTCGAGGACGCCGCCGAGCTCGATCTCGATCTGCTCTGCGACGGCGAGACCGCGGTCGTGGCCGGCATCCTCGGCCACATCGAGGAGGCCGGCATCCACTCGGGCGACTCCGCCGCGGTCCTGCCGCCGCACCCGATCTTCGATCCCCATCTCGACCGCATGCGCGAGATCGCCCGCCGGCTCGCCCTGCGCCTGGGCGTGGTCGGCCTGATGAACGTCCAGTTCGCGGTCTACGAGAACGAGGTCTACGTCCTCGAGGTCAACCCGCGCGCCTCGCGCACGGTGCCGTTCATCGCCAAGGCGGTCGGCGTGCCGCTGGTCGGGCTGGCGGTCGAGGTGATGGCGGGCAAAAAGCTCGCCGAGATCGGCTTCACCGAGGAGCCCGCGGTGCCGGCGATCTTCGTCAAGGCGCCGGTCTTCCCGTTCTCCCGCTTCGCCGGCGTCGACCCGATCCTCGGCCCGGAGATGAAGTCGACCGGCGAGGTGATGGGGATCGGCCGCCGCTTCGGCACCGCTTTCGCCAAGGCCTGGATGGGCGCCGGCGGCCGCCTGCCGAGGGAGGGCAAGGTCTTCCTGACCGTCCACGACCGCGACAAGGACAACCTGGTCCCGATCGCCCGCAGCTACGCCGAGCTGGGCTTCGAGCTGGCGGCCACCGGCGGCACCGCCGACCACCTGAGCCGGGCCGGCCTCGAGGTCGAGACGATGCGGAAGGTCCACGAGGGCCACCCCCACGTGGTCGACGCCCTGGCCAACGGCGAGATCGCGCTGGTGGTCAACACCCCGCTCGGCCGCGAGTCGCACATCGACGACTCGGCGATCCGCCAGACGGCTTTGCGGCACAGGGTGCCCTGCGTGACCACGCTCGCCGGCGCACGGGCGGCCGCCGAAGCGATCGGAGCGCTCCGGGGGGAGCGGTTCGAGGTGCTGTCGCTGCAGGACCTGCACGCGGAGGTGGGCCGGGCGTCGCTTCGCCAGGCCCCCTGATCGGCTCCTCCGTCTCCCCTCACTGGCAGCTCGCGGCGCTGTATGCGCACTTGCGCCTGTGAGTCAGGAGATATATGCATCCTATTTGAATTAGGAATTTCCTTGTGGTATGGCTTGCGGATACGTCCCATCCACTGCCCTGCCCAAGGAGGCCTCTCATGCCGCGAACCCAGACCGTCCTTCGGATCCTGGCCGCCCTCGCCGTAGCCTGCCTGCTCACCGCGCCCGGGTCGGCGGCCGTCGTCGAGCCGATCGGCGCCGGATCGGATCTCTTCACCACGCCGGGCGACGGCGGCACGTTCTTCAACTTCTTCCGGGAGCCGCTGCCGGCCGGCTTCTTCTGCGCGGACTCGGAGCCGTTCGCCGGCATGGTGACGCTCCGCGGCGTGCCGCTCGGGGCCTCGCCGGCGGGGAGCCTCGGCAACACCGACACGGTCGTCGAGCGGGTCGACGACGCCGTCTTCGACCGCGACGGGATGGCGACCACCCGCGTCCACCTGGTCGCCCTGTCGCTCGAGAGCATCGAGCCGATCCGCACCCGCTGCGGCGAGTTCCGGCTCCGGGTGACTCCCGCCGACGGCCCGCAGCCGCTGACCACGATGCAGATCTTCCGCACCCACCGCTACGGCGGGTTCTTCCTGGCGCCGCTCCAGATGAACGTGCAGCTCACCTTCGAGCCGCTCTTCCGCGGCGGCGAGCCCGCCGTCCTGGTCAAGCAGGTCGACTTCCCGGCGATCAACAAGGACCACAAGTGGGCCTACCAGGCGGCGGCGCCGAACGGCCTCAGCCGGCCCGGCTCGGTGGTGGTCCAGAGCGGCCGCCCCGGCTCCGCCGGCTTCCTGAACCTGCCCGGCACCTCGAACTTCGCCGCCCTTTGGGGCGTCTCCGAGGCGCAGGCCGAGACCGGCGCGGTGAGCTTGAAGGACATCAAGCAGATGCCGGCCGTGACGGGTCACATCGAGGGCGGGCACTTCGTCGCGCCGCCGAGCGTCGACTGACGCCCGGCCGAGCCAGAAGCTCTCGCCGCCGCGGCGCGGGGCCCGCCGAGGAAACCGTTCGGCAGGGTCCCGGGCCGCGGCCGTCTCGCCCGCCCCTCCTCACTCCCTCGTCGCCCACCTTTCCTGGTCCTCGGCCCCGGGGCTCGATCCCGCCGTCCCACGCAAGTCCCGGTCGCGCTTGGCCGGCTCACTGGAGCATGTGAACACCTAAATCGCCAGGTCGCCGAGCGCGGCCATGGCGCGGGGTAGGGGCCGGGGCTCGCCGGGAAGGGGATGGCGTGCTCGCCCCAGGCTGAGGAGTCGATCCGGATGACTCAGGTGGCCGCGTTGTCGATCGTCGCCGTGACCGTCGGGCTCTCGCTCGGCCGCCCGCGGATCGGCAGCCTGCGCATCCACCACGGCAGCGCGGCGATCCTCGGCGCGGCGCTCACCGTGCTGCTCGGCGTGGCACCGCCCGAGATCCTGGTCACCGCGGCCCGGCTGCTGGCGGCACCGGTCGTGACGATCGTCAGCCTCATGATCATGACCAACGTCGCGGAACGGGCGGGCCTCTTCGATCTCCTCGGTGCCGCGCTGGCGCGCCGGGCCCGCGGCAGCGGGCGGCGGCTCTTCACCTACCTCTTCTTCTCCGGGGTGGTGGTCGGCACCGTCTTCACTAACGACGCCGCGGTCCTGATCTTCACCCCCATCGTCTTCGGCCTGGTGGAGCAGGCCGGGGGCCGGGAGTGGCGGCCCGAGAACAAGCTCCCGTTCTACTTCGCGGTCCTCTACATCGCCAACCTGGTAGGGGCGCTCGTGATCGCCAACCCGATCAACCTGGTGGTCGCCAACCTGCTGGGGATCGGGTTCGTCGAGTTCGCGGCGTGGATGGCGCTGCCTGCCGCGGTGAGCATCGTGGTCAGTTTCGTCGGTCTCTGGCTCTACTTTCGAAACCGCATCCCGCAGAGGTTCGCCGTCGCGATGCCGGAGAAGGTCCGAGGTGGGCTGGGACCCGTGCAGGTGTCGTGCGCCCTTGCGGTGTCGCTGACTCTCCTGGGTTTCTTCACCGAACCGGTCACGGGAGTCCCCACCTGGCTGGTGGCGGTCGCGGGCGCCGCCGCCCTGGTGCTGGTGCACAAGACGCTGGGCGGATGGGAGCTGCGCCCGGTCTTCCGCGGGGTGGGCTGGGACGTGATCGTGTTCATGTGCGGCATGTTCGTCATCGGCCTGGGGCTGCGGCACGTCGGCATCACGCACATGCTCGGGAGCTTGATCGAGAGCCTGAGCGGCGGAGACCCTGCCTCCCAACGTGGGTGGGTGGGGATGCTGGCGGGAGCGTGCTCGGCGGTGATCAACAACCATCCAACCGCCGATCTCATGGCGTTCACCATCCAGGACCTCGCCCTGCCCCTGTCCGAGAAGAAGCTGCTCGGGTTCGCGGCGCTGATCGGCGGCGACCTGGGTCCGAAGATGCTCCCCATCGGATCCCTCGCAGCGCTCATCTGGTTTCGGCTCTTGCGGGACCGGGGGGTGAGTGTGCCGTACTCGCTCTACATCCGGATCGGGGTTCCCGTGACGCTCGCCGCGCTCGTGGCCTCGCTGTTGGCCCTCGATCTCCAGGTGAGGGTGGGTGCCGCTCTCGGCCTCCTGGCCGGTTCGGGTCCGTGAAGGAGCGGGCGCCCCAGCTCGGCACTCGCCCGCGGCCGTGAGATCATCCTCGAGGAGGATGATCCCGCCATGTCCGACACCCGGATCGAACGCGACAGCCTCGGCGACGTCGAGGTCCCCGCCGACCGCTACTGGGGCGCCCAGACCGAGCGCGCCCGGCGCAACTTCCCGGTCAGCGGGCTGACGCTTGCCGCGCCGCTTCATCGCCGCGCTGGGGCTGATCAAGCGCGAGGCGGCGCGGGTCAACGCGCGAGCTGGGGCTCGTCGACGAGCGGGCTGGCCGAGGCGATCGCGCAGCGCCGCCGAGCGAGGTGATCGCGCGGCGAGCGCGACCAGCACTTCCCGCTCGACGTCTTCCAGACCGGCTCGGGCACCTCGACCAACATGAACGCCAACGAGGTGATCGCCAACCGGGCGAACGAGATCCTCGGCGGCACAGGTCGGGATCGAAGAGCCCGGTCCACCCGAACGACCACGTCAACATCGGCCAGTCGTCGAACGACGTCATCCCGACCGCGATCCACGTCGCCGCCTCTCGGCGATCGGCGAGGAGCTGGTGCCGGCGCTCGCCGCGCTTGGCGGCGGCGCTGCGAGCGCAAGGCGGCCGAGTTCGACGACGTGGTCAAGATCGGCCGCACGCACCTCCAGGACGCGATGCCGATCCGGCTCGGGCAGGAGTTCGGGGGCTACGCGCAGCAGGTCGAGCACGGCGCTCGACGCGGCTCGCGGCGGCGCGAGCCGCGGCTGGCCGAGCTGGCGCTCGGCGGCACCGCCGTCGGCACCGGCATCAACGCGCCGCCGGGCTTCGCCGACCGGCGTCATCGCGCGCCTCGCCGAGGCGCACCGGCCACCCCTTCGTGCCGGCGCCCAACCACTTCGAGGCGCTGGCCGCCAAGGACGCCGCGGTCGAGGCCTCGGGCGCGCTCAAGACGATCGCGGTGTCCCTGACCAAGATCGCCAACGACATCCGCTGGCTCGCCTCCGGCCCGCGCTGCGGCATCGGCGAGATCGCGATCCCGAGCCTCCAGCCCGGCAGCTCGATCATGCCCGGCAAGGTCAACCCGGTGATCCCCGAGGCGGTGCTGATGGTCTGCGCCCAGGTGGTCGGCAACGACGCCGACGATCACGGTCGCCGGCATGAGCGGCGTCTTCGAGCTGAACGTGATGATGCCGGTGATCGCCTACAACCTGCTGCAGTCGATCGCACATCCTGGCCGCCGCCGCGCGCCTCCTGGCCGAGAAGTGCGTCGACGGCATCGCGGCCGCCCGCGAGCGCGCCGCCGAGCTGGTCGAGCAGTCGCTCGCGATGGTCACCGCGCTGGCGCCGAAGATCGGCTACGACGCCGCCGCCGCGATCGCCAAGGAGGCCGCCGCCAGCGGCCGCACCGTGCGCGAGGTGGCGCGCGAGCGGAAGGTCCTGCCCGACGACGAGCTGGACCAGGCCCTCGACGCCCGCGCGATGACCTACGGCGGCATCGTCGGCGGCGGCGAATAGCCGTTACAACCCGGCCGGCCAGGTGGCTTGAGGGAGGGGAAGCCCCGGCCGCGCCAGGAGGTAGCCCTGGGCGAAGTCGACCCGCGCCGTCTCGACCGCGGCCAGCTCGTCGACGGTCTCGACCCCCTCGGCGACCACCTGGGTGCCCATCTCCTTGCACAGCCGGACCAGCGAGCGCATCAGCCGGTAGAGCCGCGAGCCCTCGCGGATGCCGCTGACGAGCTGGCGGTCGAACTTGACGATGTCGGGGGTGAGGTCGGAGATGTAGCGGAGGTTCGAGTAGCCGGCGCCGAAGTCGTCGACCGCCAGGCGGACGCCCTTCTTGCGGATCTCGGCGAGCACGTTGTGGCACTGCTCGAAGTAGAGCAGCGGCGCCGACTCCGTGATCTCGAGGTAGAGCGGTTGGCGGTGCCAGAAGATCGGGTCGTCCGGCCGCACCAGGTAGCCGTGGTCCAGCTCGTTGGGGTTGATGTTGATGAAGAGCGGCCAGTTCGGGCACGCCTTGGTCGCCTGGATCCGGTGCAGGCGCCCCATCTCGCCGACCCGGCCGGCGCGGATCGCCGCCTGGTAGAGCTGCACCGGCGACTCGAAGATCGGCAACGGGCTGCGCGCCAGCGCCTCGTAGGCGAAGACCTTGCGCGTCTTCATGTCGAGGATCGGCTGGAAGGCGAGGCGCAGGAGCTTCTCGTCGATGATCCGGTGGACGGCGTCGATCTCGGCCGAACCGCCGGACGAGCCCCCGGTCGGTACGGCCGGGACGCTGGCGCTGCTCGAGGATCCGATCGGCATGCGAGCAAACGCTAGCAGATGAGGCGGCGCGGCGACAGCGGCACCCGAGATCGGCCGGCGCGGCCGGCGACCGTCAGCAGGCGCGGCGGCAGGCGGCGAGCGCGGCGGCGGCGGCGCGGGCGGTCGGGAAGCGGTCCGCGGGGTCTTTCTTGAGGCAGCGGTCGATCGCCTCGCAGAGCGCCGGCGGCAGGCTCGGGGCGACGCGCGCGAACGGCACCGGGTCCTCGCGCAGGCAGCGCAGGATCATCTTCTCGGAGCTCTCGGCGGCGAACGGGCGCTCGCCGGAGAACAGCTCGTAGAGGGTCGCGCCGAGGCTGTAGACGTCGGTGCGGCGGTCGATCTCGAAGATCTTGCCGAGCGCCTGCTCGGGCGCCATGTAGGGCGCGGTGCCGACCACCACCGGGTCGACCGGCCGGCTCGGATGGGGCAGCTCGTGGGCGATGCCGAAGTCGACCAGGTAGGGCCACCACGAGCCGTCCGGGCGCGGCGCCAGGAGGACGTTGCGCGGGTTGACGTCGCGGTGGACCAGGCCGCGCGCGTGGACCTCCTCGAGCGCGTCGCACAGGCGCAGGGCGACGGTCAGCCGCTCGTCGTAGGGGAGGCGCCGGCGCGCCGACTTGAGCGACGGGCCGTCGATGAGCTGCATCGCGAACCAGGCGTGGCCCTCCAGCTCGCCGACCTCGTAGACCCGCGGCACGTGCGGCCCCTCGACCCGCGCCTGGAGCCGCGCCTCGTAAAGGATGCGGCCGCCGTGGCCGGCGTCGCCGTAGCGCGGGAACTTGAGCGCCACCGGCCGCTCGAGCACCGGGTCGTGGGCGCGGAACACCCTCCCCATGCCGCCTTCGCCGATCAGCTCGACGTCGCGGTAGCGTGCCCAGCCCTCGAACGGCGGATCGGCCGGCGGCGACTGCGGCTCGCGGCGCCCGAGCAGTCGCTCGGTGCGCAGCAGGGCCGGCGGCTGCGGCGACGCCGGCGCGGCGGTCACGGCCCACGCCGCGGAGCCGCCGAGCAGGGTGATCTCGCCGTCGTCGGGTCGCCGTCGGGTCGCCGTCTGGATCATCGTTCGCCGGTCGCCTCTCTCTCGCAGTCGAGCTGGATACGCAGGGTCGGGGCCCGGGTTTGTCCGTGAGTGACCGCGAGGCGAGATCCATTTCAGGACACAAGGAACCGTTCTCTTAAAGCAAGAGCCCCCGGGGGGCCGGGGGCTCGAGAGGGCAGCAGCGGACGAGGGGGCCGGGCACCCCCTCGAGGACTCAGGTGACGGTGACGGTCCAGTTGTCGTTGAGGGTCACGGTCGCGTTCGGGTTGGTGATCTCGGGGGACTTCGCGGACTTCTCCGGCTTGATGTCGATGCTGGTGAAACTGACTTCCCAGGGGGACAGGCCGACGGGCGGGAAATCCCCGGACTCCGAGTAAGCGGCGAGTTGGCCCTCTATCGCGGACGCGGCCGGGCTCGCGCTCCCCGCGGTGTAGGGCTGCGGCGAGCCGCCGTTCTGCTCCCAATCCACGGGATCGCTGGTCTGGTTGTTGACGCGCATGGCTTCATTTCTCTCCTGATGGGATGGGCCTGATGGGATGGAATCGGAAGGATCAGATGACCAGCGGGAAGCTGACCACGACGACCTGTGCCTCGGGATCGAGGATGCCCTCGGCTTTCGCCGCCTTCACCGGCTTCGTCGTCGATGAGGTGACGAAGCTCACCGCGTACGGGGGCTCGCCGCAGGGGACGAAGGGATCGGACTTCTCGCCGGGATCGAGATGGCCGAACTCGGCGCAGACCTCCTCCTCCTCGTTGGGCGAGCCGCCGTTCTGCTCCCAGTCCACGGGATCCGAGGTCTGGTTGTTCACGCGCATTGGGATCCTCCCTTGAAAGGATGCTGCCTTGGATGAAAGGACGTCCGCGGGGGCGTCCGGTGGAGCCGAGTCGGTCTCACCGCCATTCACCGTGGAGCACGAAGGGCGCCCAGTAGTAGGGCGCCGCCCAGCGCTCCTCGCGCGCCATCGAGATCTGGGCCGCGCGGAGGGCGCTCGCCGGCGTCCGCCCGCCCTCGAGCATCCCCTGGTAGAAGCGGCGCATGGTCTCGGCGGTGGCGCGGTCCTGGACGCTCCAGAGGCTGGCCACCACCCGCGCCGTGCCGGCGTACATGAAGCCGCGCGCGAGCCCGACCAGCCCCTCGCCGCGGATCTCGCGCCCGAGCGCGGTCTCGCACGCCGAGAGGGTCACCAGCTCGGCGTCGAGATCGAGGCCGTAGATGTCGTGTAGGCGAAGGTAGCCCTCCCGCGGCTCGCCGTGCTCATCGATCAGCGACAGCACCAGCCCGGAGAGTGCCGGGTAGTCGGTGTCGAGCACGCCGTGGGTCGCGAAGTGGACCATCCGGTAGCCCGAGAGGGCGCCGCCGGTGGCGACCTCGCGGGAGGCGGCGAAGTCGAGCGCGGTCAACCGCTGGCCCTCGGGCACCAGCTCGGCGATCGCCTCGGCCTCGCGGCGCGAGAAGCGCAGCCGCCGGAACGAGAGGTCGCCGCTGCGCTGGCCGTCGTCCTCGGCGGCGTCCGGGTCCGCGGCCGCGGCCAGGCGGTCGGGCGCCTCCGGCCGGACCCGCGGGTCGGCGGCGTCGAACACCGGGTCGGCGAGCACCGCCAGGGTCCCGGCGGCGCGGGCTCCGCCCACCCGCTCGCGGCGCAGCACGGCGAGGGCGGAGGCCGAGGGGATGCTCACCACCTCGTGGCGGAAGAGCAGCGGCTCGCCGCTCCCCGGCGCCGGCAGGGCCGCGAACGGGACGTAGTGGAGCGCGCCGTCGGCGACGACCACGAGCCGCTGAGCGCCGCCGGCGAGGAGCGGTGCCGCCGGGCCGAGGACGGCGGCGGCGAGATCGGCCGCGGCGGCGGGGAAGGCGGCGTCGGCGGCCTCGATGCGCCGCGCCCGCGCCTCGGGGCTCTCCCCCTCCGGCTCCAGGTTGCGGGCGGTCAGCGCCTCGTAGATGCGGCGCGCGCGGGCCTCGATCTCGACGCGCGGGGGCAGCTCGTAGGCGGTGAGCGACTGCCGGGTCACCGCCCACAGCCAGCTCGCGCGCTCGCCCAGGCTGTACTGGAGCAGCAGGGTGTCGGGGTCGAGCACCTGGTCGCGGATCGCGGCGGCGTCGAGCGGCTCCGGCTGCACCAGGTCGGCGTAGCGCGGGCTGGTGGCGCGGATCCGCGTCTCGAGCGCCCGGTGCTCGGCGGTGAGCGCGCGGATCTCGCGGCCGGCGGCGGCCGCGGCGTCGCCGTCGCCCGCCGCCGCGGCCTCCCGGCGGTGGCGCTCGGCCTCGTTCAGGCGGTGCCGAAGGCTCTCCTGCTCCGCGGCGACGGCGGGATCGAGGTCGGCGCGGACGCGCGACCCGACCTCGGCGAGCGCGTCGAGGAGCGTGCGCGCCCGCGCCCGCTCGGCGACGTCCAGGGCGCGGGCCGCCCAGCCGGCCGCCGGGTCGCGCCGGTCGAGCGCCATGAGCAGGCCGATCCACTCCTCGTAGTACTCCTGCTTGCTCGCCAGGTAGGTGGCGCGCAGGTCCTCCGCCGCGACCGCGGTGCGCGCCGACTCGATCCGCTCGACCGCCAGCTCGACGTGGCGGCGCGCTTCGTCGAGGCTGCCGTCGGCCCGGCAGGCGCGCGCCGTCAGCAGCAACGCCCAGGCCTCGTCCGGCCGGCTGCCGGTCTCGCGCGCGATCGCGAGCGCCTCGTCCAGCCGCTCGCGGGCCGGCGCGGTCTCGCCGAGCGCTAGCTGGACCTCGGCGAGGCTTGCCAGCGCGTAGCCCTCGGACGGCCGGATGCCGGCGCCCCGGGCGACCTCGACGGCCTCCAGGGCCGGCGCCCGCGCGCCGGCGGCGTCGCCCAGATCGATGCGCGCCCGGGCCAGCTTGCTGAGCGCCGAGGACTCCCTCAGCCTGTCGCCCAGCTCGCGGGCGGCGGTCAGGGACAGCTCGACGTGCTCGACCGCTTCCCCCGGCCGGCCGAGCTCGATCAGCGCCAGGGCGATCGCGTCGTGCGCGCCGGCCTCGGCCCAGCGGTCGCCGATCCGCCGGAAGGCGTCGAGCGCCTGCTGGAAGTAGCGCACCGCCTCGGCCGGCTCGCCGAAGCCGAGGTAGAGGCCGCCGATGTTGTTGAGGGCGTAGGCCTCGCGGCGCACGTCGCCCTGCTCGCGGGTCAGGCGCAGGGTCTCGAGGTGCTGCTCGAGGGCGCGCCCGTGCTCGCCGATGTCGGACCAGGCGGTGGTCAGGTTGTTGATCGCCGCCACCTCGGCCTCGGCGTCGCCGGTCTCGCGAGCCAGCTCGAGCGCTCGGGTCAACGCGGCGATGCCGTCCTGGACCTGGCCCCGGCGCAGCCGCAGCCGGCCCAGGCCGTTGAGCGTCCGCCCCTCGCCCCGCCGGTCGCCGGTCTCGCGGCGCAGCGCCAGCGAGCGCTCGAGGTAGTCCTCGGCCCGTTCGAGGTCGGCGCCGGTAAGGAGCAGCGTGTGGCCGATCGAGTTGAGCGCCGCGGCCTCGCTCCGCCGGTCGCCCAGCTCGTGGAAGAGCGCCGCCGCCTCCTCCGAGGCGGCGAGGCCGCGCGCGGTGTCGCCGAGCCGGCCGTAGACCGTCCCCAGGTTGTTGAGCAGCTCGGCCTGGCGGGCGACGTCGCCCTGCTCGCGCCAGAGCGGCAGCGCCTGCTCGTAGCGCTCGGCCTCGCGGTTCAGCTCGCCGAGCTGGCGGTGGAGGTAGCCGAGGTGGGTGGCGATCTCGGCCTCGCGGCGGCGGTCGCCGAGCCGGCGCCAGACTTCGAGCGCCGCCTCGAAGCGCGCGATCGCGCCCCGTAGCGACTCGCCGTCGCCCTTGCCCCAGAGCGCCACCGCCTGGTTCGAGAGACGCTCGGCGGCCAGCATCTCGCGGTCCTCGGGCCGCGCGGCGCGCTCCTCGGCGAGGAGGACGGTGACCTCCCCGGGCGGATCGTCGGGGTAGCCGCTCTTGACCTCGAGGCGGAACCGCCCGGCATCGGCCGCGGTCGCGGCGAGGGCCGAGATGCGCTCGGCGCCGCGCGCGCCGTCGGGCCCGTCGGCCTCGACCAGGGTCTCGCCGCGCGGCGAGACCAGCACCGCGACGACATCGATGCCGCGCTGCTCGACGGTCAGCCGCGCGTAGCGGGCGGCGCCGAGGTCGAAAGCGAAGGCGCGGGTCTCGCCGCCGGCGAGCGCGATCTCGACCGGCTCGCCGGGGACAAGGAGGCTCGGCTCGGAGACCTCGCCGGCGTGGCCGGCGGCGGCAGCGCGGGATGTCGGCGGGACGGCCGCGAGCAGGATTGCGGCGAGACCGGCGACGGCTGCGAGGCGGGAGGCCGCGAGGCGGGAGGCGTCGAGACGGCGGCGGGCGGGCGCACGGCCATCCGGCCCCTCCGGCGGCCGCGCGCCCGTGCGCCCGGAACCGGCCGGTGCGGAGCCGCCCCGAGCAGCCGCTCCCCCCGATGCCGCGTGCAAGCCTCGCCTCCCTTCACACCCCGCCCCGGGGATCGGCGCTCTCCCGGCGCGGGTCGATCCGACCGTGCCGCGTCGAAAGCTCTCCAACGCATTGTACCCGCAGCCGCCGGAGGCGGCGCGGACCCGGGGGCGGCGGTCCCGGCAAAGCCCGCTGCCGCCGTCTCAGCGGCGGACGGTCTCGAATTCGAATGCCCCGACCAATTCAGGGGCCAGCTCGGGCTCGCCACCGCTCCCCGGCTCGCCGTAGAGGAGCGCCTCGTGACGGCCGGCGGCGAGGAGCGCGGCGGGCAGCTCGATCTCCACCGTCGTGCCGGCGCCGCCGGCGGCCGGAGCGAGCCCGCGCCGGCTCCAGACCTCGCGCCCCGACGGCCCCTGGAGCACCGCCAGGTAGGAGCCGAACTCCTCCTCGGCGCCGAGGTCGAGGGTCAGCCGCACCCGCTCGACCGCCGCCGGCAGCTCGAGGCGCCGCGCGCCGATCTCCGAGCGCAGCGCCGCCGAGAGCACGAACGAGGCGGTCACCGGCGCCGGGGACGCAGTGGCGCGCTCGCGGGCCAGCCGCTCGAGCTCGACGAGCTGTTCGCTCTGGGCCGCGAGCCGCTGCTCGAGGTCGGCGGCGGCGGTGCGCTCGCTGGCGAGGCGCCGGTCGAACTCGCCGCTCCGCGCGGCCAGCGCGTCGCGCTCGGCGGCGACCGCGGCGGCCTCGCGCTCGAGGTCCGCGACCTGGTCGGCCAGGCGACCGCCGCGCCAGAGCAGCCAGCCGCAGCCGATCGCCAGGAGCACCGCGGCGGCGGCGGCCAGCGAGGCGAGCGGCGCCGCGAAGCCGCGCCGGCCGCCCGGCCAGGCGACCACCCGGCCCGGCGCGGCCTCGCCGCTGCCGCCGGCTGCCGTGCCCCGCGCGGCGCGGGCCAGCGCGCGGGCGAAGGCGGCGCGCCGGCGGAGGCCGAAGGAGCCGCGCAGGCGGCGCTCGAAGGCCAGCCGGCGCCGCCGGGGCAGCTCGCCCGCAGCCCAGGCGTCGAGCAGGTCGTCCTCGGCGGCGGCCGCCAGGTCGCTCGCCCGGCCGTCCTCGAGCAGCCGCCGCTCGAGCCGCTCGCGCTCGGCCTCGGGCAGCTCGCCCAGGAGGTAGCGGGTGGCGGTCTCGGCGTCGAGATCGGGGATCGTCGGCACTTCGTTCATGGCTCCGGCCCTCGTTCCGGCTCGCGCGCGACCCTCGCGCGGCGCGCCTTCACCGTGGGGTGCCGGTATTCCGCAAAGCGTTTCACTGCGCCTCCTCCGCCCCGGCCTGGACGCACTCCTCGAGCCGCGCCCGGATGCGGTGGACCCGGATGCGCAGGGCGTTGATCGGCACGCCCAGCTTCTCGGCGATCGCGCGCCGGAGACGGATCCGGTCGCCGCCGTCGCCGCGGTGGTAGTCGAGGATCAACGACTTCTGGTCGGCCTCGAGCCCCTGCATGCAGTCGCGCAGCCGGGTGAGCCGCTCGTCCTCCTCGTCGGGCGCGGGGGGCGGCGGCAGGTGGCGGACCTCCTCGAGCGCCGCCCGCTCGCGCTGCTGGCGGCGCAGGATCTCCTTGAACACCAGGTGGCCGACGCCGCAGAAGTAGCGGAACGGGTCGTCGGAGCGGATCTCGAGCCCGGCGGCGATCTTCTCGGCGACCCGGTTGATCGTCTCGTCGGCCAGCTCCTCGGCGTGGTCGCAGCCACGCCACTGGAACAGCCGGATCAGGCGGCCGCGGATCTCCTCGTAGCGCTCGCCGGCGGCGCGGCGGTCGGGACCGAGGTAGTCGAGCAGGCTGTCGAGGGCCTCGCGAGTGAGCATTGACCGGACGGCAGAGAGAAGTGAGCGCCCAATCGGGCGTTCGATCGCAAAATGACGGCGCTGATCATACCGTGCCCCCGGGCCGCGGTGCCGGACGGCGCCGAGGAACCGGCGGCGGGATATCGTCGCGGCCATGTCCCAGGGTGCGCCCGAGAGCGGGCCCGCGAACGGCCCCGCGAACGGCCCCGCGAACGGCCCCGAGACCGTTCCCACCCGCCGCATCCTGCACTGCGACATGGACTGCTTCTACGCCGCGGTGCACGTCCGCGACGACCCCTCGCTGGCCGGGCGGCCGGTGGTGATCGGCGGCGACCCCGACGGACGCGGGGTGGTGGCGGCGGCGAGCTACGAGGCGCGCCGCTACGGCATCCGCTCGGCGATGCCGGCGGCGCGGGCGCGCCGGCTGTGCCCCTCGGCGGTCTTCCTCCGCCCCGAGTTCCCGCGCTACCGGCGCGAGTCCGAGCGGGTGTTCGCGATCTGGCGCTCGTTCACGCCGCGGGTCCAGGCGGTGTCGATCGACGAGGCCTACCTGGACCTGACCGACCAGCTCGAGCCGTGGGGGAGCGCGACCGCGGCGGCGCGCGAGATCCGGCGCCGGGTGCGCGCGGAGACCGGCCTCACCGTCTCGGTCGGCGTGGCGCCGAACAAGCTGGTGGCCAAGATCGCCTCCGACCACGGCAAGCCGGACGGGCTGACCGTGGTCCGCCCGGGCGAGGTCGAGGCGTTCCTCGAGCCGCTGCCGGTGCGCCGGCTCCACGGCGTCGGACCGGCGACCGAGCGGGCGCTGGCCGAGCTGGGGGCGACCACCATCGGCGAGCTGCGCGCCCTCTCCCCCGAGCGGCTCGCCGAGCGCTTCGGCCGCCACGGGCGGGCGCTCTGGGAGTTCGCGCGCGGCCGGGACGAGCGGCCGGTCGCGACCGGCCGCGAGCGCAAGAGCCTCGGCCACGAGACGACCTTCCGCCGCGACCTCTCGCGGCGCGAGGAGATGGAGGCCGAGCTGGGGCGGCTCGCGGCGGCGGTGGCGGCGGGGCTCGCCGAGCGCGGGCTCGCCGCCTGCACGGTGACGATCAAGGTCCGCTACCCCGACTTCACCACCGTCTCGCGCTCGACCACCCTGCCGCTGCCGACCGCCGACGGCGACGCGCTCGCCGGGCTCGCGCGCGGTCTGCTCGACGGCACCGACGCCGGCGCACGAGCGGTTCGCCTCCTGGGCGTGACCGCCTCGGCGCTGGTGCCGGGGGGTGCCGAGCAGCTCTGGCTTTTTCTTCCTTTCTCTCCGTCGTTTCCTGCTAAGATGCGCTCGCCGAACCCGGAGATCCGCCCTTGACCACGCCCGAGGAGAGCGCCCCGCTGCGGCTGAGCCCGCGCCAGCGGTCGACCCTCGCCACGGCGGTGACCATCCTCGCCACGGTGGTGATCGTGGCCGCGGTCGGGGGCCTGATCTGGCTCTTCGCAGCGTTCCTCCTGCGCTTCTCGAGCGTCTTCCTGCCGCTCGCCGTCGGCGCCCTGGCGGCGCTCGTCTTCAACCCCTACCACGAGTGGCTGGTGCGCCGGCTGCGCCTGCCCCCGATCGCGGCGGTGGCGGTGGTCTTCCTGTCGATCGTCCTGCCGGTGGTCGCCTTCTTCTGGTTCTTCGGCGGGCTGGTGGTCGATCAGATCGCGGAGCTGATCGGTCACCTGCCCGAGTGGCGGGTCCAGGCGGAGGCGTGGATCGAAGCGCACCTGCCCGAGATCCGCGCCTTCCTCGAGCAGAACCCCTGGGGGCAGCGCCTCCGGACGGCGTTCGAGCAACAGGGGGAGTCGATGGTGCAGGGTCTGGCCACGGCCGGCGGCACGGCGCTGACCATGGGCGGCGCGATCGCGCGCTGGATCGGGGGCCTCCTTGGCTGGGCGGTGCTGCCGGTCTACTTCGGCTTCTTCCTGATCGCCGATCCCAAGGTGTTCGAGAACCCCGAGCGCCACCTGCCGTTCTTGAAGCCCGAGACCCGGCACGACCTGATCTACCTCGTGCGCGAGTTCGTCAACATCCTGGTCGCGTTCTTCCGCGGCCAGCTCGTGATCGCCTTCCTCCAGGGGCTGCTGTTCGCGATCGGCTTCTCGATCATCGGCCTGCGTTACGGCTTCGTGCTCGGCCTGGTGCTCGGCTTGCTCAACGTCATCCCCTACCTCGGCTCGATCGTCGGCCTGGCGATCTGCCTGCCGCTCGCCTACTTCCAGGACGGCGGCAGCTCGGTCAAGGTCGGCCTGGTGCTCCTGGTCTTCGTCATCGTCCAGATGATCGAGGGCTACGTGCTGACGCCCAAGATCATGGGCGACCGCACCGGCCTCCACCCGGTGGCGATCATCGTCTCGGTCTTCTTCTGGGGCTCGGCCCTGGGCGGCATCGCCGGCATGATCCTGGCGATCCCGCTGACCGCCTTCCTGGTCACCTTCTGGCGGCTGGTGCGCGAGAAGTACGTGCGCGAGCTCGTCTGACCGCCCCGGCGGCGGACGGGCGGCGGGCCTGGCACCGTGCTTGCTGTGGCGGGTAGCCGTCCGGCGCTCGAGTCCTTCCAACGAGGCGGGGACACGCCCCTCCGTGCGCCGGCCCAAATCGAGGAGAAAGGAGACTGCAATGCTCCGTTGGGCTCTGATTTTTCTGGTGGTCGCACTGGTCCTGGCCGTCCTCGGCTTCGGCGGGATGGCCGGCGCCTTCGCCGAGATCGCGAAGATCCTGGTCTGGCTGTTCGTGATCCTGTTCGTGGTCGGGCTGATCCTCCACCTGGTCCGAGGCCGAGGCCTCTGACGGCGCCCGATCCGATGCCGACCGGTCGCCCCGCCGCCGGCCCCGGGGCCCCGCCCGCGGAGGAGGGGCCCGCCGGCGGGGCGGACGGCGGCCCGGTCGGCGGCCCGGTCGGCGGCCCGGACCGTGCTCCGCGCCGCTCCGCCGGCTCGGTCGCCCTGACCGGGCTGTTTCTCCTGGCCCTCTTCTATACCCTCTACCTGGCGCAGAGCTTCGTACTGCCGCTGGTCCTGGCGCTCCTCTTCAACGTCCTGCTGCTGCCGCTCGTCGACGGCCTAGAGAACCGCCTGAGGGTGCCGCGCAGCCTCGGCGCGCTCCTGGTCCTCGGGGTGCTCGCCGCGGCGATCGGCTGGGGCGTCCGCGCGCTCGCCGCGCCGGCGGCGGAGTGGGTCGAGCGCGCGCCGCAGAGCCTGCCGCGCATCGAGGCCGAGCTCCGCCCGCTCAGGGAGCCGGTCGAGCGGGTGACCGAGGCGACCGAGGGGATCGAGGCACTGACCCGCGGCGACGAGGAGGGGGCACCGCCGCGCCAGGTCCAGGTCGAGCGCGAGTCTCTGGTCGAGCGCCTCTTCGAGCGCACCCGCGAGGTCGTGGTGGGCGGGGTGATGATGGTCGTCCTCCTCTACTTCCTGCTCGTCTCGGGGGACCTCTTCCTGCGCAAGCTGGTGCGCGTGCTGCCGACCCTCGGCGACAAGCGGCGGGCGGTCGAGATCGTGCGCCGGGTCCAGGGGGACCTGTCGCGCTACCTGGGGACGATCACCGCCATCAACCTCGTCCTCGGCCTCGCGGTGTGGCTGGCGATGTACCTGCTCGGCATGCCCAACCCGATGCTCTGGGGGGCGATGGCGGCGCTCTTCAACTACGTGCCCTACGTCGGCGCGCTGGCCGGGGTGGTGATCCTTGCGGTGGTGTCGATCCTCTCCTTCGACAGCGAGCTGGCCTGGGCGCTGCCGCCGCTGACCTACTTCGCGCTGACCTCGGCCGAGAGCTACTTCCTGACCCCGCTGGTGCTCGGCCGGCGGATGCGCTTGAACCCGGTGGTGATCCTGCTCGGCCTTCTGTTCTGGGGCTGGCTGTGGGGGATCGCCGGCGCCTTCCTGGCGGTGCCGTTCCTCGCCGCGCTCAAGATCTTCTGCGACTCCCTCGAGCCGCTCGAGCCCCTGGGAGAGTTCCTGGGCCGCTAATCGTCCCCCGCGCGGAAGCGATCGATCTCGCGGCGCTCGCGCTTGGTCGGCCGGCCGCTCCCCTTCTCGCGCTGGACCGGCGGGCGCTTGAGCAGCCGCTCGAGCGAATCGCGCGGCGGCGGCGGCGGACTGTGGTCGACGTACAGCTCGCGCGCCTCGGCCTTGGACACCGGCTTGTCGCGCAGGCCGGCGACCTCGAGGATCCGCTCGCGCTCGCCGGCGACCTCGATCCGGTCGCCGACCCCGACCGGCCGGTGCGCCTTGGCCGGCGCGCCGTTGACCCGCACCCGGCCGAGCCCGCAGGCGTGGGTCGCCTGGGTGCGGGTCTTGAACACCCGCGCCGCGTTGAGCCACTTGTCGAGGCGGACGCCGGTCTCGCTCATGACCGCGGAGTGTATCCACGGCGCGCCCGCGGGGCCCGCGGGGAATTAGAATCGCCGTCGTGGCCCGCGCTCCCCACGACGGCGTCGACGTCGAGCACGACCAGGCGGTCGAGCCGCCGTCGACGTTCCGGCTGCTGCTCGAGGGGCGCGCCACCGGCGAGCTGTTGACCACGCTCGCCCTGCGCCCCTGGCTGCGGCGGCTGCCGAAGGGGGACGGCCACCCGGTGCTGCTCCTGCCCGGCTTCCTCGCCAGCGACCTCTCGACCCGCCCGCTGCGCGCCTTCCTGCGCGACCTCGACTACTGGGCCCACCGCTGGAACCTGGGGCGCAACCTCGGCTCGAGCGCGATGCTCGAGGCGCGCATGCGCGAGCGCCTCGAGGCGATCCACGAGCGGCACGGCCGGCGGGTGAGCCTGATCGGCTGGAGCCTCGGCGGGGTCTACGCCCGGGTCCTGGCCAACCGCCACCCCGAACTGGTGCGGAGCGTGATCATGCTCGGCAGCCCGTTCGCCCGCAACGCCCGCGCCAATCAGGCCTGGCGGCTCTACGAGTGGCTGACCGACCAGAAGATCGACGAGATCCCGGCCGAGCGGATGGCCGAGGTGCGCCGCACCCCGCCGGTGCCGACGACCTCGATCTTCAGCCGCTCCGACGGCATCGCCGCCTGGGAGTCCTCGATCGAGCGCGAGGGGCCGGAGTCCGAGAGCATCGAGGTCAGCGGCTCGCACCTCGGCCTGGGCTTCAACCCGCTGGTGCTCTACGCGATCGCCGACCGCCTGGCCGAGCCCGAGGCGGGCTGGCGGCCGTTCTTCCGCCTCGGGGTCCGGCGGCCGCCCGGCCTGCGCCGGCCCCCCGAGGCGCGGGCCGTCCCCGAGGCTCCGGAGGCCGGGTCCGCTCCGGGGCCCGGAGTCGCCCCGGAGCCGGGCGCCGCCTCCTCCTGACCATGCGCCAGCTCTCCGGCCTCGACGCCGGCTTCCTCTCGATCGAGACGCCGGAGGCGCCGATGCTGATCGCCGGCGTCTCGCTGCTCGACCCGCGGACGCCGAGCGGGCGCCTCACCGTCGATCGCCTGCGCGGCCTCCTCTCCGCCCGCCTCGACCGCGCCCCGGCTCTCCGCCGCCGGCTGGCGGCCGCGCCGCTCGGCCTCACCCGCCCCCACTGGGTCGAGCTGGCGACGGGGGAGGTCGACTTCGACGCGCACGTCGAGCGGACCGAGCTGCCGGCGCCCGGCGGCTGGCACGAACTGGGCGAGCTGGTGGCGTGGGAGATGTCCCGGCCGCTCGACCGTGGCCGCCCGCTCTGGCAGATGGTCTTCGTCGAAGGGGTCCGCGCCGTGCCGGGGGCGCCGGCGGACGCCGTGGCGCTGATCGCCAAGGTCCACCACGCGGCGATCGACGGCGTCTCGGGCAACGAGATCCTCGCCGCCCTCTTCGACGGCGCGCCGGAGGGCACGGCGCCGGAGGCGCCCCCGGAGAGCCCGGCGCCGGAGGCGCCTTCGAAGGAGCGCCCCGCCGAGAAGGAGCCGGGCGCGCTGAGGCGGTTCGGCCGGGCCGGGCGGGACCTCGCCTCGGCGTCGCTGGCGGCGCCCGGGGTGGTCGGGCGATCGCTCCGCGGGCTCGGCGCCGGGGCCTGGTCGCGCCTCCGGGCCGGCGCGCCGCCGCTGCCGTTCACCGCGCCGCGGACGCCGTTCAACCACCCCCTCTCCGGGCACCGGGCGTGGGCGCCGGCGTTTCTCGACCTCGCCCGGGTCAAGGCGGTCAAGGACGCCGCCGCGGCGACCGTCAACGACGTCGTGCTCGCGCTCTGCGCCGGCGCGCTGCGCGCCTGGCTCGACGAGCGCGGCGAGCTGCCGGAGCGGCCGCTGGTGGCGATGGTGCCGGTCTCCGTGCGCGCCGGATCGGAGCGCGGCCGCGGCGGCAACCTGGTCTCGGCGATGCTGGTCGAGCTGGCGACCGAGGTCGCCGACCCGCTCGAGCGGCTGCTCCGGATCCGCGACGCGGCGCGCTCGTCGAAGGCGGCGCACCGGACGGTCGGTGCCCGCACCCTGCTCGAGGCGGCCGACCTCCTGCCGTTCGGGCTCTCCGGGCTCGCCGCGCGTGCTTACAGCCGCTGGCACCTCTCGGAGCTCCACCGGCCGCTGTTCAACCTGGTGATCACCAACGTGCCCGGACCGCAGCGCCCGCTGACCCTCGACGGCGCGCCGCTCCTCGCCTACGTCGGCGCGGCGCCGCTCGCCGACGGCCTGCGCCTGATCCTGCCGGTCTACAGCTACCGGGGGACGCTCTCGATCGGGGTCACCGCCGACCGCGAGGCGATGCCCGATCCGGCCGGCTTCGCCGTCTCCCTCGAAGGTGCGCTCGACGAGCTGGAGGCGGCGGTCGGGGCCGCCCGGAAGCCGTAGAATCCGGCCCGTCATGGCGATCCGAGTCCCCCGCGACCGCTTCGAGGAGCTGGTGGCCCAGGCCGTCGACGGCCTCCCCGAGGAGTTCGCCGAGCTGCTCGAGAACGTCGCCGTGACGGTCGAGGACGAGCCGACGGACGACGACCTCCTCGGGGTCGGCATCGAGCCCGACGAGTACGACCCGGAGGACGGCGAGCTCTTCGGCCTCTACCACGGCGTCCCCCAGGACGCCCGCGACGGCTTCTACTCGGGGCTCCCCGACCGGGTGGTGATCTTCCGCGGCCCGATCCTGCGCTACTGCATCAGCCGGCGCGAGGTGATGCGCGAGATCCGCGACACCGTGATCCACGAGCTGGGGCACCACTTCGGGCTCGACGAGGACGACATGCCGTATTGAGCGGCGGCGCCGGTGGTGGCAGCGGCGGAGCCCGCAGGGCGACCGGCGGCCGCCAGGACGCCGACTCGGGGGTGGGGCCCCACGGGATTCACTCCCGTGGGGCGGGGGGCTGGAACAGCCCCCCGAGAAGGCTCAGCCGCGGAGCTTCTCGATCTTCCGCTCGCGGTCGGCCTCGATCCGCTGGCGCTCCCCGCGGTACTGCTTCTCTTCTTCCTCGCGCGCGGCGGGGTCGGCGAGCTTCTTCAGGCGGTCGCGGTGGAGGATCTCCAGCTCGGCGAGCTTGGCCTCGGCGCGGCGGCGCGCCTGGTCGATCTCCTGGCGGGTGTGGTCGGACACCGCGTCCTCGCGCGGGCGGTCGATGCCCTGGCTCTCCATCCGCTCGAGCGCCATCTCGTAAGCCGACTTCATCCCGGGGGCGCGGTCGTCCTTGGCCATGCGGCGCAAGCTACCATGGCGGCGCCGGGCGGGGCACGGGCCGGGCCGCGGGGCGTCAATCTGGCGTGGCCGCCCGGCTGACCGGGCGCCCGCAGGACGAGCAACGGCCCGGGAATGCAGGCGGTTTCGCCGGCATCGCCGGGCGGGCGCGGGCGGCGATGCGGGCATCGGATTTGCTGCGCTGCCGCCCGGGCGCGCTCCGCCCGATCGCGCGACAACGAGACGGCCCGGCCGCCGAGGCCGGCCGCGAGGACCAGAAGAGCCACGGAGGGGGTCACCCGCCGATGATCGAGGCACGCAACCTGAGCCGCCGCTACGGCGACTTCACCGCTGTCGACGACGTCTCCTTCGCCGTCGACGAAGGCGAGATCGTCGGCATCCTGGGCCCCAACGGGGCCGGCAAGACCACCACCATCCGGATGATCACCGGCTTCCTGCCGCCCAGCCGCGGGCGCGTGACGCTGGCCGGCAGGGACCTCTTCACCGAGCCGCGGCAGGCGCGGCGCGACCTCGGCTACCTGCCCGAGACGGTCGCGCTCTACCCCGAGATGCGGGTCGACGAGTACCTCGCCTACCGCGCCCGGCTGGAGGGGATGAGCCGCGCCGGCGGGCGCACGGCGATCGACGAGACGATCGGCTCGTGCCTCCTCTCCGACGTCCGCCACCAGATCATCGGCACGCTGTCGAAGGGCTACCGGCAGCGGGTCGGGCTCGCCGCGGCGATCCTCCACCGGCCGCGCGTCCTGGTGCTCGACGAGCCGACGGTGGGGCTCGACCCGGGGCAGATCATCGCCATCCGCGACCTGATCCGCGAGCTGGGCAAGGAGCGCACGCTCCTGCTCTCGACCCACATCCTCCCGGAGGTCGAGCTGCTCTGCAACCGGGTGCTGATCATCGACCGCGGCCGGATCGTCGCCCAGGGCACTCCCGACGAGCTGCGCGCCGGCTGGCACGGCAACCGGGTGGTGCGGGTGCGCGTCCAGGGGGCGCCGGCCGACGCCGCCCGCGCCGCGCTCGCCGCGGTGCCGGGGGTGGCGGCGGTGATCGAGCGCGACGGTCTTGGTTCAGGGGGGGCGGGAGGCTTCGCGGTCGAGGCCGCCGGCTCGGCCGACCCGCGCGAGGGGATCTTCCGCGCGGTGGTCGAGCAGGGCTGGGTGCTGCTCGAGATGGTCGAGGAGAAGGCGTCGTTCGAGGACGTCTTCGTCCGCCTGACCCGGCGAGATGCCGCCGCCGAGGCGGGCGAATCCGCCGAGGAGATCGAAGGCGCGACGCCCGGCGCCGAGCCCGAGCCCACCGGCGGCGTGGAAGCCGGCGGCGACGAGGAGGTGCCGTCGTGAACGCCGTCCTGGCCACCTTCCTGCGCGAGCTGCGCGCCTACTTCTTCTCGCCGATCGCCTACATCGTGCTGTTCTTCCTGCTCGCGGTCAACGGTGCCATCTTCGCCGTCATCGTCAGCTACCTGAACCAGCCGATGGCGCCGCCCGGGCCGCCGTTCGAGTACTTCTTCAACAATTTCTACTTCTGGCTCCTCCAGCTCATCGTGGCGCCGGTCCTGACCATGCGCCTCCTGGCCGAGGAGCGCAAGAGCGGCTCGATCGAGGTGCTGATGACCGCGCCGGTCACCGAGGGCCAGGTGGTCGCCGGCAAGTACCTCGCCGCCTTCGTCTTCTACCTCTTCCTGTGGGCGCCGACGGCGCTCTACGCGGTCTTGGTCGACTACTACGCCGAGGTCGACTTCGGCACCCTCGCCGCGAGCTACCTCGGCCTGGCGCTGGTCGGCGCGCTGTTCCTCGCGATCGGCGTCGTCGCCTCGGCGATGACCCGGAACCAGCTCGTCGCCGCGATCGTCAGCTTCGCCCTGATCGCGTTGATTTTCCTGGTGGTGTTCCTGACCAACCTGGTCAACGACCCGACCTGGAAGGAGGTCCTCGGCTACCTGAGCGTCGCCGAGCACATGGAGGACTTCTCGAAGGGGATCGTCGACACCCGCCGGCTGGTCTTCTACGTGACCGCCACCCTGTTCCTGCTCTGGCTCGCCGGCCGCACGCTGGCCGACAAGAAGTGGAGGTGACGCCATGGCGCTGCGACTGAAGCGGAGCGAGGGCGAGAGCGGCGGCGCGACAGACCGGCGCGCGCTGACCCAGGCCGGGACGCTCGGGGCGGGGCTGCTCCTGATGGCGGCACTCCTCGTCATCGTCAACTACTTCGGCTGGAAGTACCACCACCGCGCGGACTGGACCGCGAGCCAGCTCTACACCCTGTCGGAGAAGACCGAGAACGTCCTCGCCGGGCTCGACCGCGACGTCGAGGCGGTGGTGCTGCTCCCTCCCGGCGACGAGCTGGCCGGGCCGACCCGCGAGGTCCTGGCCCGCTACGAGTCGGCCTCGCCGCGCTTCTCGGTGCGCTGGCTCGACGCCGAGCGCAACCCGCTCGAGGCGCAGCGGCTGGTCGAGGAGTACGGCCTGGCGTCGCCGTCCGTGGTGATCGCCTCGGGCGAGCAGAACCGGGTGATCCAGCGCGACGACCTGGCCGAGTACGACTTCTCGGCGATGCAGTTCGGCGGCGCGCCCGAGATGCAGGCGTTCAAGGGCGAACAGCTCGTCACCGGCGCGCTGATCGAGCTGTCCGAGGAGCGCCGGCCGAAGGTGCGCTTCACCACCGGCCACGGCGAGATCCGGCTCGACGACGTCTCGGCCGGCGGCCTCGGCGCGCTCGCCCAGCTCCTGCGCGAGGACAACTTCGAGGTCGAGGAGTGGGCGACGCTCGGCAAGGCCGCGGTCCCCTCGGACACCGACCTCCTGGTCGTCGCCGGCCCGACCTCGACCTTCGTTCCGCCCGAGGTCGCGATGTTCGACCGCTACCTCGCCGACGGCGGCCGCATGCTGGTGCTGCTCGACCCGGTGCCGGCGCCGGCCGGCGCCGGCGAGCTGCTCGCGACCGGGCTCGAGCCCTGGCTCGCCGAGTGGGGGATCGAGGTCGGCAACGACGTCGTGGTCGATCCCGCCAACCCGCTGCCGTTCTTCGGCAGCGAGACGATGTTCGTCACCGATTACGGCAGCCACCCGATCACCCGCTCGGTCGCCGACGGCGGCCTGCCGGTGATCTTCAGCCTGGCGCGCTCGGTCGAGGCCGGCGGCGTGCCCGAGGGCTACCGCTCGGCCGTGCTCGCGCGCACCTCGAGCGAGGGGTGGGGCGAGACCGAGATCTCGTCCGCCGAGATCGACCAGGGCGAGGGGGACCTCCCCGGGCCGGTGCCGCTCGGTGTGGTGGTCGAGGCCGAGGAGGCGGCGGACGAGGAGGCGGACGAGCCGGAGCGCCGCGGGCCGACCCGGCTGGTCGTCCTCGGCGACTCGAACTTCGCCAGCGACCAGCTCCTCCAGGCCAGCCAGGCCAACGTCGTGCTGCTGATCGACACCCTCAACTGGCTGGCAGAGCGCGAATCGCTCCTCGGCATCCCGCCCAAGAAGCCCGAGCGGGTTCGCCTGTCGCTGACCGGCGGCCAGATGGCCTGGCTCTACGGCCTGGCGCTCCTGATCCTGCCCGGGCTGTCGGTGATCCTCGGCGTGGTCGTCTGGCTGCGCCGGCGGAGGTAGCGCCGTGAAGCCGCGCACGCTCCTGGTCTTGCTGGCGCTGGTCGCCGGCCTCGGCGCCTTCATCTGGTTCTACGAGCGCGAGCTGCCGGGGAGCGAGGAGCGCGGCGAGCTGGCCGATCGCCTCTTCCGCGGCCTCGAGGCCGGCGACGTCACCGCGCTCCGGATCGAGTCGGCGGACGGTGCGGTACGCCTCGAGCGGGTGCCCGAGCCGGCCGCGGCGGACGGGGCAGAGAACGGCGGCGAGGGCGAGGAGGAAGGGGAGGAGGAGATCGCGGACGAGCTGCCGCCGATCGAGCCCGACCCCGAGTGGCGGATCGCCGAGCCGGCGGCGCTCGCCGGCGCCCGCGCCGACCGGCTGGCGGTCGAGCGCCTGCTCGACTCGCTGGTGGCGCTCGAGAAGTCCCGCACCATGACCGGCGACGAGGCCGACCGCGCCGCCGCCGGCCTCGAGCCGCCGCGGGCCAAGGTCACCTTCGTCCGCGCGGAGGGCGGCGAAGAGGTCACCCTCGAGATCGGTGCCGAGGTCCCGGCGTCCTCCAACGTGCTCGCGGCGATCGCCGGCACGCCCGAGGTCCACGTCGTCGGGGGCGCCCTGGCCGGCGACCTCGAGCGCCCGCCCGGCGACTGGCGCGACCGCGAGGTCTTCGCCGCCGGCCGCGACGAGATCGACCGCCTGACCCTCGCCCCCGCCGGCGGCGAGCGGGTGGTGCTGGCGCGCCGCGGCGCGGAGGGGTCCGGAGAGGCCGCGTTCTGGCTCGACGAGCCGATGGTCGACCGCGCCGACGCCTCGGCGGTCGAGCAGCTCCTCTCCGACCTGACCGCGGTGCGCGCGGTTGCGTTCGTCGACGAACCGGAGGGCGGCCTCGCCGCGCTCGGCCTCGAGCCGCCGCGCGGCGTGATCGAGGCCGGGCTCGCCGGCGGCGAGCCGTTCCGGCTCGAGATCGGCGCCGAGACCGGCGGCGGCTGGTACGGCCGCGCCGGCGGCCAGGCGTTCGAGGCCGCCGGGATGCTCCCCGAGGCGCTCGCGAAGGCGCCCGCGGAGTGGCAGTCGCGCTCGCTCTCGGCGCGCCGGCTCTACCAGATCGACCGGGTGACGATCGACGAGCGGGGCGCCGCCGGCCTGGTCCTCGAGCGCGAGGGCCCCGACTGGCGGCGCGACGGCGAGCCGATCGCCTACACCCCGGTCAGCGACCTGCTGTTCGCGGTCACCGACGGCCGCGCCGAGCGCCTCGCCCGCCGCGAGGCCGCCCGCGCCGCCGGCCACCTGGCCGAGCCGGCGCTGTCGATCACCCTCGCCGGCGGCGACGCCGAGGGCGCGGCGGCCGCCGCCGCGCCGGCGAGCGAGACCGTGATCCTGTTTCCGGAGACCGCCGAGGGCGAGGTCCCGGCCACCGTCACCGGCCGCGACTACGCCCTCTACCTCGCCCCCGCCACCGCACGGACGATCCGCGACAGCCTCGACCGCCTGCGCGAGGCCGAGCCGCTCCCCGAGGAGGAGCCGGCGGCGGAGGAGCCCGGGGAGGAAGCCGGCGAGGACGCCATCGAGATCGAGAGCGAAGAAGGCGGCTAGCCGCCCGTCACCGCCCCGCCTCGCCGCTGCTAGACTGCCGCCACAACTCTCGACGGCGGATGGAGGAGACCATGGCGGACGCCTGGACGGTTCGCGGGGCGGCGTGCAGGATCGGTGCGGTGGCGTTGGCGGTGCTCGGCGTGCTGGGGACGGCGCAGGCGCAGGCGCCGGAGGCGGCGCCTCCGGATGAGCCGGCGGCGGAGACGGAGGAGGCCGAGCCCCAGGCCGCGCCCCAGGAGCTGCCGATCCTCGACGAGATCTTCGTCACCGCGCAGAAGCGCGCAGGAGAACGTCCAGGAGATCCCGCTCGCGATCACCACCCTCGACGACGAGCAGATCGAGGCGCTGACGGTCGGCGGCGCCGACGTCAAGTTCCTGTCGGCGCGCGTGCCGAGCCTGGTCCTCGAGTCGTCGTTCGGGCGCGCCTTCCCGCGCTTCTACATCCGCGGCCTCGGCAACACCGACTTCGACCTCAACGCCTCGCAGCCGGTGTCGATGGTGTTCGACGAGGTCGTGCTCGAGAACCCGGTGCTCAAGGGGATGCCGATCTTCGACGTCGAGCGGATCGAGGTGCTGCGCGGGCCGCAGGGCACGCTCTTCGGCCGCAACACCCCGGCCGGCATCGTCAAGTTCGACACCGTCAAGCCGAGCCAGGCGAAGCGACGCCTATCTGCGCGGCTCCTACGGCACGCTTCGACACCATCGACCTCCAAGGCGGCGCTCGGGCGGCCCGCTCTCGGACACCGTCTCGGCGCGCTTCTCGGGGCTCTACCAGTCGCGCGCGCGACTGGGTCGACAACGGCTTCACCGGCGAGGACGACGCGCTCGAGGGCTACGACCACCGGCGCCGCCCGCGCCCAGTTCCTCTGGGAGCCGAGCGAGACCTTCAGCGGCCTCGCTGAACCTCCACGCCTGGGACGTCGACGGCACCGCCCGCGTCTTCCGCGCCAACATCCTCCAGCCCGGGAGCAACGACCTGGTCGTCCGGCTTCGAGCCCGACGAGGTCTTCCAGGACGGCCTCAACGAGCAGGACATCGAGTCGGCGCGGCGGCGTGCTCAAGCTCGACTGGGACCTCGGGCGGCGCGACGCTGACCTCGATCACCGGCTACGAGACCCTCGAGATGTTCAGCCGCGGCGACATCGACGGCGGCTTCGGCGCCGTCGTTCGCGCCGCCCTCGGGCCCCGGGCTTCATCCCGTTCCCCTCCGAGAGCGCCGACGGCCTCCCCGACCTCGACCAGATCACCCAGGAGCTGCGGCTGGTCAGCGACCGCGAGCCCGAGGATCGCTTCGGCTGGCTGGCCGGCGCCTTCTACTTCGACGAGTCGCTGACGCATCGACACCTTCAGCTTCGCCACCCTCGCCGGCAACGTCCAGGACGGCTTCTCGTTCCAGGAGCAGGACACGCAGTCGCTACGCGCTCTTCGGCTCGGTCGACTTCCGGCTCGACCGAGCGCTGGGAGCTTCCAGGCCGGCCTGCGCTTCACCCAGGACGAGAAGGACTTCTCGGCCGAGCGCCCCGACCCGACCTTCCAGACGCCCGACCGTGGCGCCGATCACCCGCTCGACCGACGACGACTTCGTGAGCTGGGACCTCGCCGCGACCTACAACGTGTCGCCCGACTTCAACGTCTTCGGCCGCGTCGCGCACCGGCTTCCGCGCGCCGTCGATCCAGGGCCGCATCCTCTTCTGCCCCGACTTCGAGGGCGGCGCGAACCCGGCCACCAACTGCGTCTCGGTGGCCGACGAGGAGGAGATCCTGTCGACCGAGATCGGCATCAAGAGCGACGCTGCTGGACCGCCGCTGCGCCTCAACCTCGACCGGCTACCAGTACGAGGTCGACGGCCAGCAGATCGTCGCCGTCGGCGGCCAGTTCAACACCGCGACGCTGCTCAACGCCGACCAGACCGAGGGCTACGGCTTCGAGGCTCGACCTCGAGGTGGCGCCGACCGCCGAGTGGCTGATCACCCTCGGCGTGTCAGCTACAACCACACCGAGATCCAGGACTCCGACCTCTCGGTCGCGCCCTGCGGCGGCGGTTGCACGGTCCTCGACCCGATCGGCCTCAACGGCGCGCTGGTCGACGGCAACAGCCTGCCGCACGCGCCGGAGTGGATCGTCAACGGCATCGTCGACTACCGCCGGCCGGCCGGCGACCGGCGTGGTCCTGGGCAGCGTCGACTGGGCGTACCACGACGAGAAGAGCTTCTTCCTCTACGAGTCGGAGGAGTTCCACGCCGACGCCTTCGAGCTCGGCCTGCGCTTCGGCTACCTCTTCCCGGACGGCCACTACGAGCTGGCCGCTCTTCGGCCGCAACCTCACCGACGAGGTGATCGTCCAGAACGGCATCGACTTCAACAACCTGACCGGGATGATCAACGACCCGCGGATCTGGGGCGTCGAGCTGGTGACGCGGTTCTGAGCGGGCGGCCCGGGCCCTCGCCGTGGATCTCCATCAGGTACTCGTGATGGCCCGGTAGGGCGGCGCACAGGTGCTCGGACTCGCGCTCGAGGCGGACGAACTCCTTGAGCGCGTCGGTGGGGTCGATCCGTTGCAGGGCGGGCCTCGGCCGGGTCTCGATCCGGCCGAGGCCGAGCAGCATGGCGATGTAGGAGTATGCCTCGAAGCCGTGGTACCGGGGCCAGACGGTGCCGGCCTCGGGCAGCGTCGCCTGCCAGGCCGCGACGCGGCCGGCGAGGCCGCGCGGCAGCGTCCTCTCCTTGGTCGCCTGCCAGTACGGGGTGTCGACCCGCGAGCTGCCGTAGTAGTGGAGGACCAGGAACTCCCGCACCCCGTCCTGGCACTCGGCCATCGAGTCGTTGTAGCGGCGGCGCAGGGCGGGGTCCCAGTCGCGGCCGGGGAAGTGCTTGACGAGCTGCTCGATGCCGTGCTGGATGAAGAAGATCCCGGTCGACTCCAGCGGCTCGACGAAGCCGCTCGACAGGCCGATCGCGACGCAGTTGTTGACCCAGGAGCGGCGGTTGCGGCCGATCCGCATCCTGATGTGGTTGGCGTCCAGCTTCCCCGCGCGGTCCCCGGCGAACTCCCGCAGCGTCTGCTCGGCCTGCTCGGGGGTCGAGAAGTCGGAGGAGTAGACGTAGCCGATGCCGTTGCGCCCATAGAGCGGGATCGTCCAGATCCAGCCGGCGTCCTGGGCGGTCGCCGTGGTGTAGGGCGGGATGCCGTCGCGCTCGATGTCGACCGGCACGCGCAGCGCGACCGCGCGGTCGTTGGGCAGCGAGTCCTGGAAGGAGACGAACGGCTCGTCGAGCGCCTGTTGATCAGCAGGCCGCGGAAGCCGGTGCAGTCGATGAAGAGGTCCCCCTCGATGGTGCCGTGCTCGCGGGTCTGGAGGCCGGTGATCCAGCCGCGCTCGTCGCGCTCGCAGCCGACCATGTCGTCGCCGATGCGGCGGACCCCGTCGCGCTCGCCGCGGCTGCGCAGGTAGCCGGCCAGCAGCGCGGCGTCGAAGTGATAGGCGTAGGGGAACTGCGTGGCCTGCTCGGCCAGCGTGGTGCGGCCGATCGCGAGCCGTCGTAGGAGCCCTTGTCCTCGAACAGCCGCCCGTCCAGGTAGCGGGGCGAGTGCCTGCCGTCGCACAGGGCGGGGATCACGAAGCAGCTCTGGTCGAACCGGCGCCCGGTGCCGAGGGCCAGCCACCAGTCGGCCATGGTGAAGCCGTGGACCGAGGTCAGCCGCTCGAAGGGGTGGTAGAAGTAGCCGCCCTCGCGGGTCCAGTTCTCGAACCGGATCGCCAGCTTGTAGGTGGCGTTGCAGGCGGGCATCCAGTCCCGCTCGCTGAGCCCGAGGTACGCGAAGAAGTGCCGGATGGTGCTGAAGGTGGCCTCGCCGACCCCGATCGTGCCGACCCGGTCGGACTCGACGAGGGTCACCGCGACCCGATCGCCGAAGGTCGCCCGCAGGTAGGTGGCGGTCATCCACCCCGCCGTCCCGCCCCCCAGGATCACCACGTGTCCGATCGACGGCGACGATACCTTCCCCCCGGTCCTCGGGTCGGGCCGCATACCCCTCTCCTTCGGCCCTTGCGGGCGTGACATTTTTCGATGCTTCTGGTTCGAGCCAGAACGCGGAATCCTATCTCATGAATTGAGATCCCGGTACATCGGTGCGCCGAGCCGCCGGAGCGCCAACGACGGCCCGGGGACGTCTCACCGAGTCCGAAGTTCCTTAGTTCCGGGGATTCGTCGTGTCTCGATCGCTGTCTCGACCGGCACGCTCCTAGTCGAGACCCTCGACCAACGACGGACCCGCGGTCCGTCCAGGAAGGAGACCTTCCGATGACTCCCACGCTCCGCCGGCTGCCGCAGGGCGCCCTCGCCTGCGTCCTGCTGCTGTTCACCCTCTTCGCCGCGGCCCCGCCGGCCGCCGGCCACGAGCCGCTGCCCGCCGAGCCCGTGCCGGCCGATCCGTGCGACCCGCTCACCCACGTCTTCGGCACCGTCGGCGACTTCACCGAGATCGCCTTCGGGGCCGGCGGCGTGCCGCCGATCCCGGCCGGCTTCTTCTTCCCCGGCTCGCAGCCGTTCGCCGGCTCGGTGTCGCTCGCGGGCGGCGCGCTCGCCGCGGGCGTCCCCGGCGACACCGCGATCGAGCTCGCGGCGTCGCCCCAGGACCCCGGCCTCGGCTACCCGTTCAAGGCGCCCGCGGTGGCGGCGGCGCTCGGCGGCCTCTCGCTCAGCTCGACCGGCACGCTGTCGGTCGGCGGCGGCCCGGGCGGCGCCGACCAGTGGCTGCTCGGGATCGGGCCCTCGGCGGCGCAGTCGCCGTCCGGCGCGCTGTCGGCGCGCTTCGACTCGCCGGCCGGCGGCGCCTTCGACGCCGCGCTGCCGGTGCTGCCGGCGCTGGTCTTCGTGCGCCTCGCCGACGTCCAGGCGCATCTCGCCGGCGCCCTCCCCGCGAACAAGATCGCGGTCCGCTACGCCGACTTCGGGGCGCTCGGGCTGGAAGCGATCGAATTGGCCCTGCTCGAGACGCCGTTCTCGACCGTGCCGCTGCCCGACTCGCCGTGCGACGGCAACTTCTTCCCGGCCGTGCTGCCGGGTGGCGAGGGCGGGGTGATCGTCTCGACCGCCGAGCCGTTCGAGCCGGTCCGCCACGTCTTCGAGCCGCCGCCGCCGGTCAAGCACTGCGTCTACCGCCACGCCAGCTCGACCCCCTCGCAGGCGCCGCGCTGCCAGCCGAACTGCCCGGCCGGCCTGGCGCCGATGACGACCAACGACAAGTGCCAGACCACCGCCGACTGCCCGCCGTTCAAGATCCGGTCCGGGGCCTGCGCGACGCAGGGCCAGTGCGCCGAGGTCTACGTCGTCCACGCCTGCGTGTGACCTCGGAAGAGGAGAGACCATGACGATCCAGATCGGACCCCGCGCTTCCTTCCCGATGGCGGCTGCCGCCCTCGTCGCGCTCGCCGCCGTCCTTGCCCCGCCGCCGGCGGCCGCCGCCGGCAACTGCCTCCCGGCCGGCGCCGTCGTCTCGCCGGTCGAGCCGCTGCCCGGGCCCGGGAACCCCTGCGACCCTCGCAACGCGGCGTTTTCGACCGTCGGCAGCTTCACCGAGCTGAGCTTCGGCGCCGGCGGCGTGCCGCCGATCCCGGCCGGCTTCTTCTTCCCCGGCTCGCAGCCCTTCGCCGGCGCCGTGCGGCTGAGCGGGTTCCCGCTCGTCCCCGGCGGCGGCGCCGCCGACACCGCGGTGCGGCTGGCGAAGCTGCCGCGCCCGCAGGGCGGCGTCTTCCCGGCCTTCGCGGCGCCGGTGGCGGTGCGCCTCACCGGTCTCGCGCTCAACTCGGTCGACCCGATCACGGTCACCGGCGCCGGCGGCGAGGGCGACGAGTGGCTGGTGGCGGTGGACCTCGCCGGCGGCCAGCCCAACGGCACCCTCGCCGCCCGCTTCGACTCGCCGGCGGGCGGCGCCTTCGACGCCGTCCTGCCGCTGGTGCCGGCGGTCCTCTTCATCCGCCTCGCCGACGTCCAGGCCGCGCTCGCCGGCGACCTCGACGAGTCCAAGATCGCGGTGCGGTTTCTCGACCTCGGCGCCCAGGGGATCGAGGCGATCGAGCTCCAGTTCCGCGAGGTGCCGTTCGCCACCGCCGACGTCGACGGCGACGGCTGCGGCGGCTTCGAGGCCGGCTTCCTGCCCGGCGGCGAGCCGGTGATCGTCTCGACCGCCGAGCCCTTCGAGCCGGTCCGCCACGTCTTCGAGCCCCCCCAGGACCCGCCCAAGAAGTGCAACTACGTCCACGGCAGCTCGACCGCGTCGGCCAACCCGGTGTGCCTGCCGGCCTGCCCGGCGGCGGGACCGGCGTTCAGCAAGGGCCAGTGCCAGACCATCGCCGACTGCCAGCTCTTCCAGCACCGGCGGGTGCCCTGCACCCAGCAGGGGTGGTGCGCGGAGGTGTTCGTCCTGACGAGCTGCACCTAGGCAGCCGAGCCGGCCGCGGGCGGCCGCGGCCGGCAGGTGGCGTTCCTCAGGGACCCGGGCCGGTGGTCCGGATAGGTTCCGGCGACGGGCGGCGACGCGAAGAGATCCAGCGGCGTGCGCGGCGGAGTCCCGGTAGACTCGGACCAGGAGGTCGCCGATGATCGAGCCGCCCGTCGAATCCCTCTCGCTCTCCTCTCTCCTCTTCGCTGGTTCCCTGGTCCTGACCGCTCTTCTTGCCTCCGCCTCCCCCGCCGCCGCCGGCACCCTGGTCGTCGCCAACAAGGCCGAGGCCACCGTCTCGCTGGTCGATGTCGCCAGCGGGGAGGTGGTGGCGACGCTGCCGACCGGCGCCGGGCCGCACGAGGTGGCGGTGTCGCCGGACGGGGGACGGCGCTGGTGGCCGACTACGGCGAGCGCGAGCCGGGGAACACGCTGACCGTGATCGACCTCGGGACGCGGGCGGTGGTTCGCACGATCGACCTCGGCGAGCACCGCCGGCCGCACGGGTTGGCGTTCCTGCCCGACGGGCGGCGCGCGGTCGTCACCGCCGAGGCGAGCAAGGCGCTGCTGGTGGTCGACGTCGAGGCGGGGAAGGTCGAGCGGGCCATCCCGACCGGCGCCGAGGTCTCGCACATGGTCGCGCTCTCGCCGGACGGCCGCCGCGCCTATGTCGCCAACATCGGCTCCGGCTCGGCGACGGTGATCGACCTCGCCGAAGGGAAGAAGATCGCCGACGTCCCGACCGGCGAGGGCGCCGAGGGGATCGCGGTCACCCCCGACGGCCGGCAGGTGTGGGTGACCAACCGCGACGCCGACACCGTGACGCTGATCGACCCGGAGACCCTGAAGGTGGCGGCGACGGTGCCCTCGCCCGGCTTTCCGATCCGCGCCGAGGTCACCCCGGACGGCCGCTTCGTCCTGGTCTCGAACGCCCGCGCCGGCACCCTGACCGTGATCGACGCCGCCGAGCGCAAGGCGGTGCGGACGATCGAGGTGGATCTCGCGCGGGTCGATCCCAAGGGGCGGCTCTTCGGCGAGCGCTTCGGCGACAGCTCGGTGCCGGTCGGCATCGAGATCGCCCCCGACGGCAAGACCGCCTGGGTCGCCCACTCGAACGCCGACGCCGTGCAGGTGATCGACCTCGCCGGGTGGAAGCCGGCCGGGGCCCTCCGCGCCGGCAAGGAGCCCGACGGCATGGCCTACAGCCCGCTCGCCGTCGGTTCCGACCAGCGCGCCCCGCCGCCCGGCCGCTGAGCTGCACAATCCGCTGTGCAGAGCGGGCGCCGCCGGGCGAAATCGCCCGGAGAATCGGGGCTCGCGAGATATCGTTGCTAAATGGGTTGACGACCACTAGATGTTGTGGTGTGATGTCAAACCTCGGCTAGAGGAGATCCCTCGACCGCGCAGCCAGGTAGCCCAGCACAGCGAGCTCGGCACCGCGGTCGGAATCCAATGTGTTCCGTCCAACGAGCGAGGAGAAGTGCCCATGGCGAGTGAGCCCACCGTCCAGTCCGGAAATCCCAGCGACCGCCGCGCCTCCGGTCTCCATGCAGCCGGCCTCCATGCCGCCGGCGCGATGACTCAGGGCAGGGTCCGGGAAGACAGCCGGGACGACAAGACGGAGGGCAGAGCCCCAGGGGTCCAGCGCGGCGGCGGCGTCGAGTTCCGCCGCCACTTCACGTCGCCCGGCGTCGATCCCTTCGGCGACGTCGAGTGGGACCGGCGCGACGCCGTGATCTCGAACGAGCGCGGGGAGGTCGTGTTCGAGCAGCGCGGGGTCGAGATCCCCCGCTCGTGGTCGCAGACCGCCACCAACGTGGTGGTGTCGAAGTACTTCCGCGGCCAGCTCGACACCCCGCAGCGCGAGACCTCGGTGCGCCAGATGATCGGCCGCGTCGCCGAGACCATGACCGGCTGGGGGCGCGCCGGCGGCTACTTCTCCTCCGAGGAGAGCGCCGAGACCTTCCACGCCGAGCTGACCCACATCCTGCTCCACCAGTACGCCTGCTTCAACTCGCCGGTCTGGTTCAACGTCGGCATCGAGCCCAGGCCGCAGTGCTCGGCCTGCTTCATCAACTCGGTCGACGACACCATGGAGTCGATCCTGACCCTGGCCAAGACCGAGGGGATGCTGTTCAAGTTCGGCTCCGGCACCGGCTCGAACCTGTCGACCCTGCGCTCGTCGAAGGAGTACCTCGCCGGCGGCGGCACCGCGTCGGGGCCGGTGTCGTTCATGCGCGGCTTCGACGCCTTCGCCGGCGTGATCAAGAGCGGCGGCAAGACCCGGCGCGCGGCCAAGATGGTGATCCTCGACATCGACCACCCCGACGTCGTCGAGTTCATCCGCTGCAAGGAGATCGAGGAGAAGAAGGCGTGGGCGCTGATCGAGGCCGGCTACGACGGCGCCTTCAACGTCCACGGCGGCGCCTACGACTCGATCGCCTATCAGAACGCCAACCACTCGGTGCGCGTGACCGACGAGTTCATGCAGGCGGTGATCGACGACGGCGAGTGGACGACCCGCGCGGTGACCAACGGCGAGCCGATGGAGACCTACCGCGCGCGCGACCTGATGAGGATGATCTCCGAGGCGGCGTGGGTGTGCGGCGACCCGGGGATGCAGTACGACACGACGATCAACGACTGGCACACCTGCGCCGACACCGACCGGATCAACGCCTCGAACCCGTGCTCGGAGTACATGTTCCTCGACGACACGGCGTGCAACCTGGCGTCGCTCAACCTGATGAAGTTCTATGACGACGAGGCCACCGGCTTCGACGTCGCGACCTTCAAGCACGTCTGCGAGGTGGTGATCACGGCGATGGAGATCATCGTCGACTACGCCTCCTACCCGACGCCGAAGATCGGCGAGAACTCCCACCTCTACCGGCCGCTCGGGATCGGCTACGCCAACCTCGGCGCGCTCCTGATGGCGCGCGGGCTGCCCTATGACTCGGAGTCCGGGCGCGACTACGCGGCGGCGATCACGGCGCTGATGTCGGCCGCCTCCTACGCCCAGTCGGCGCGCATCGCGGCGGCCAAGGGGCCGTTCGCCGGCTACGAGGAGAACCGCGAGCCGATGCTGCGCGTGATGCGCAAGCACCGCGACGCGGTCAAGGCGATCGAGCCGGCGCACGTGCCGCTCGACCTCCTGGCCTCGGCCAAGCAGTCGTGGGACGAGGTGGTCGCGCTCGGCGACCGCCACGGCCTGCGCAACAGCCAGATCTCGGTGCTCGCGCCGACCGGCACGATCGCCTTCATGATGGACTGCGACACCACCGGGGTCGAGCCCGACCTGGCGCTGGTCAAGTACAAGAAGCTGGTCGGCGGCGGCATGATCAAGATCGTCAACAACACCGTCCCGAAGGCGCTCAAGCGGCTCGGCTACGACCAGGAGGAGATCCGCGCCATCGTCGAATACATCGACGAGCACGACACGATCGAGGGCGCGCCGCACCTCCTGGACGAGCACCTGCCGGTCTTCGACTGCGCCTTCAAGCCGGCGCAGGGGAGCCGCTCGATCCACTACATGGGCCACGTCCGGATGATGGCGGCGGTGCAGCCGTTCATCTCGGGGGCGATCTCCAAGACCGTCAACCTGCCCGAGGACTGCACCGTCGAGGACATCGAGGAGGCCTACCTCGAGGGGTGGCGGCTGGGGCTCAAGGCGATCGCGATCTACCGCGACGGCTGCAAGCGCACGCAGCCGCTGTCGACCCGCAGGGATCAGGGCGCGGCGGCCGCGGCGGCGGTCCCGGCCGCGGCCGTGGCGACCTCGGTGCGGCGCAAGCTCCCCGACGAGCGGCAGGCGATCACCCACAAGTTCTCGGTCGGCGGGCACGAGGGCTACATCACCGTCGGCCTGTTCGAGAACGGCCAGCCGGGCGAGATCTTCCTGACCATGGCCAAGGAGGGCTCGACGATCTCGGGCCTGATGGACGCCTTCGCCACCGCGATCTCGATCGCGCTCCAGTACGGCGTGCCGCTCTCGACCCTGGTCGACAAGTTCAGCCACACCCGCTTCGAGCCCTCGGGCTTCACCAAGAACCCCGAGATCCCGATCGCCAAGTCGATCACCGACTACATCTTCCGCTGGCTGGCCTCGAAGTTCCTCGACCGCGAGCAGAAGGCGGCGGCCGGCGTGATCCTGCGCGACGAGCCGGCGCTCGACACGACGCTGAGCACGTCTCTGAACACCGACCAGGCGGCGGCGCTGGCGGCGGTCGAGAGCGCCGAGCCGGCGCGGCACCTGCTGGCGGCCTCGACCGAGCGCACCCAGACCAAGGTGACGTTCCTCTACCAGCAGGACGCGCCGAGCTGCCACGAGTGCGGCTCGATCATGGTGCGCAACGGCTCGTGCTACAAGTGCCTGAATTGCGGCTCGACGAGCGGCTGTAGCTGACTCGACCGCGGAGGCGCGACGGCGCCTCCGCGAGCCGCTGCTAGAATGCGTCTCTTGCCATGGCAGAACGGGACGCAGGCTCCGGCGTCCCCCGCGAGGGGGTGACCCAGCTCCTGATCGCCTACCGCGACGGCGACCGGGCGGCGTTCGACCGGCTGGTGCCGATGGTCTACGACGACCTGCGGCGCATCGCCCGGCGCCAGCTCCGGCGCGGGCGGCCCGGGCACACGCTCGACACCACCGGCCTGGTCCACGAGGCGTACCTGAAGCTGGTCGACCCGGCGAAGGTCGACTGGCAGGACCGCGGCCACTTCCTGGCGGTCTCGGCGCGCGCCATGCGCCAGGTGATCATCGGCTACGCCCGCGCAAGCGCGCGGCCGCCAAGCGCGGCGGCGGCGAGCGGCCGGTGACCCTCGACGAGGCGCAGATCGTGATCGACGAGCAGGCCGACCGCCTGCTCGCCCTCGACCGCGCGCTCGAGCGCCTGGGCGAGCGCGACGAGCGGCTGGCGCGGGTGGTCGAGTGCCGCTTCTTCGCCGGCCTGTCCGAGGAGGAGACCGCGCAGGCGCTGGGCAGTCTCGCTGCGCACCGCTCAACGCGACTGGATGCGCGCCCGCGCCTGGCTCCAGGAGGAGCTGCGCGGTGGGGTCGACTAGCGCCGGCGACGACGGCGCGGGCTGGGAGGCCGCAGACCGCCTGTTCGACGCCGCGCTCGACCTGCCGAAGGACGAGCGCGACGCCTTCCTCGACCGCGAGTGCGGCGACGACCGCGCGCTGCGCGCCCTGGTCGGGCGCCTGCTCGCCGCCGCCGAGTCCGAGGACACCCTCCTCGCCGGCGTCGCCGCGCCGATGCCCGCTCCGGCGGCCGGCGAGCTGGCCCGCGACCTCGCCGAGCGGATGCTCGCCGCCACCGGCGCCGGCCTCGGCACCGGCTTCGCCGCCGCCGGCGACGCCGTCCCGCCGACCTCGCCCCCGGCGCCCGCGTCGGCCGCTACCGGGTGGTCCGCGAGCTGGGCCGCGGCGGCATGGCGGTGGTCTACCTCGCCGAGCGCGCCGGACGGCGAGTTCCACCAGCAGGTCGCGCTCAAGCTGATCCGACGCGCGGCCTCGACTCCGGCGAGGAGGTCGTCCGCCGCTTCGAGCAGGAGCGCCAGATCCTCGCCTGCGCTGGCGCACCCGGGCATCGCCCGCCTGCTCGACGGCGGCGCCGCCGGCGGACGGCCGCCCCTACCTGGTGATGGAGCACGTCGAGGGGCGAGCCGATCGACCGCTACTGCGACGAGCGAGCGGCTGTCGGTCGACCGCGCGGCTGCGGCTCTTCCTGCAGCGTCGCCCGGGCGGTGCGAGTACGCGCACCGGAACCTGGTCGTCCACCGCGACCTCAAGCCCTCGAACATCCTGGTCACCGCCGACGGCGCACGTCAAGCTCCTCGACTTCGGCATCGCCAAGCTCCTCGACCCCGGACGGCCGGCGAGCCGGTGCCGCTCACCCGCACCATGGCGCGGCTGATGACCCCGGCCTACGCCAGCCCCGAGCAGGTGCGCGGCGAGCCGGTGACCACCGCCTCGGACGTCTACCAGCTCGGGCTGCTCCTCTACGTGCTGCTGACCGGCCGCTTCCCCTATCCGCTCGAGGGGCGGCCGGCGCCGGAGGTCGGCGCGCGCGATCTGCGAGCTGCCGCCGGCGCGGCCGAGCACCGCGGTGGTGACCGAGCGGGCGCCGGCGCCGGGCGACGGCCGAGGCGACCGCGCCCGACGCGGTGAGCCCGGCTGCGCGCGGACCACGCCGGCGCGCCTGCGCCGCGAGCTGGCGCGGCGACCTCGACAACGTCCTGCTGATGGCGCTGCGCAAGGAGCCGGAGCGGCGCTACGCCTCGGTCAGCCGGCTGATCGACGACGTCGAGCGCTACCTCGACGGCCGGCCGGTCGCCGCGCGCGCCGACACCTGGGCCTACCGCACCGGCAAGTTCGTGCGCCGGCACCGCGCGGCGGTCGGGGCGGCGGCGGTGGCGGCGCTGGCGCTGGTGGTCGTGGTCGCCTTCTACACCCTGCGCCTGGCGCGCGAGCGCGACCGGGCGCGGCGCGCCGCGGCCGAGGCGACCGAGGTCTCGCGCTTCCTGACCGGGCTCTTCGAGGTCTCGGCGCCGACCCGCTCGCGGGGCGAGGCGGTGACCGCGCGCGAACTGCTCGACCGCGGCGCCGAGCGGGTCGAGCGCGAGCTGGCCGACCAGCCCGGCCTCCAGGCGGCGATGATGACGGTGATCGGCGACACCTACCGCGAGCTGGCGCACTACGAGGAGGCCGAGGCGCTCCTCGTCCGCGCGCTCGAGCGCCGGCGCGCCGTCCCCGGCGAGGGCGGCCTGGGGCTCGCGGCGACGCTCCAGGCGCTCGGGCGGATCAGCGAGGAGCGCGCCGACTGGCGGTCGGCCGAGGCGCACTACGCCGAGGCGCTGGCGCTGCGCGAGGCGGCGCTCGGCCCCGCCGCGCCGGAGGTGGCGGAGAGCCTGAACGGGATGGGCAGCGTCGCGCGCCGGCGCGGCGAGCACCGGCGTGCGGTGGAGCTGAACCGCCGGGCGCTGGCGATCCTCGAGGCCGCCCACGGCCCGCGCCACCCGGCGGTCGGAGCGACGGTCGAGCAGCTCGCGCGCGCCCTCCAGGCGGGGCGCGAGTTCGAGGAGGCGATCGTCCTCTACCGCCGCGCCGCCGGGATCCTCGAGGAGGCGCATGGCGCCGCCGACCCGGCGCTGGCCTCGGTGCGGATAAGGCTCGGCAACATCCTGCGCCTGCGCGACCTCGACGCCGCCGAGGCCGAGTACGCCCGCGCCCTGCCGGTGCTCGAGCGCGCTTACGGCGACCACCCCGAGCTGGCGCTCGCGCTCGCCGACTACGGCGCGCTGCTCGACTCCCGGCGCCAGCCCGAGCGGGCGCTCGAGCTCCACCTGCGCGCGCTCGCGATCCGGGAGAGCGCGCTCGGGCCGGAGCATCCCGAGGTCGCGGCGAGCTACAACGACATCGGGCTGAACCTCTCCCGGAGCGGCGACCCCGCCGGCGCGGTGCCCTGGTTCGAGGGGGCGGTCGAGCGCTGGACGCGCGCCTACGGGGGATACCACCCGTCGGTCGCCAACGCGCTCAAGAACCTCGGCGACGCCCTGTGGGAGATCGGCGAGCGCTCGCGCGCCGCCGGGGAGTACCGGCGGGTGGTGGCGATCCGCGAGATCGTGTTCGGCCCCGACCACCTGTCGCTGATGGATCCGCTCTACCGCCTCGGCCGCGCGGTTTTCGAGCTGGGCGACCCGGCCGGCGCCGAGCCGCTGCTCAGGCGCTCGCTGGCGGTGGTCGAGAAGCAGCAGCCCGGGTCGCCCCACGGCACCACCTTCCCGCGCTTCGTCCTCGGCCAGTGCCTGACCGCGCTCGGCCGCTACGAGGAGGCCGAGGCGACCCTCCTGGCCACCGCCCACGTCCTCGAGACGGGCCACCCCGAGGAGCGCAGGCGACTGAGCGCCGCCCTCGCCGAGCTCTACCGCGCCTGGGGGCGGCCCGCCGACGCCGAGCGCTGGGAGCGCTTCCGCGCCCTGATCGAGCCGGGGGCGGGGGCGGCCGCGACGCCGGGGCATCTCCCGCGTTGAGGTCCGGAGCGGGCGCGCGGCGGCTTCCCGTCTCGGGGCGGATTGCGTATCCTCGGAAGGATCCGGAGAGGCGGCTCGGCCGCTCGACCCGACGAACCACGACCCGCCCGGCCGGAGGTTGCCGATGATCCGCCGCCCCAGAAGTCCACGCCCGAGCCCGCCGTCGCCGCCGAACCCCGCCTCCGCGCCCTCGCCCCTGGCGCTGGCGCCGCTCCTGGCCGTCCTGGTGCTCGCCTGCGGAGCCGGCGGCGGCCCCGTCGCCGGTCTCCAGGAAGGCGATCCGGCGCCCGTCTTCCAGCTCGACAGCCTCGACGGCCGCCGGCTCGGGCCGCAGGACTTCGCGGGACAGGTGGTGCTGGTCGAGTTCTGGGCCACCTGGTGCGCGCCGTGCCATGTCCAGGCCGACATCCTGAAACCGCTCTACCCGGAGTACCGGCGGCTCGGCGTCGAGTTCCTGGCCGTCGACCTCGGCGAGGACGAGGGGACGGTGCGCCGGTTCGTGGAGGACCGCCCCTTCCCCTACCCGGTCCTGATCGATCCCGACGACGACCTGACCTACGAACTGGGCGTCCATGCGCTGCCGACGCTGATGATCATCGACCGCGCCGGCCGGGTCGCCTATTTCAGCCCCGGCGTGTCCGAGGAGGACGAGTTGCGCGAGGTGCTCGCGCGGGCCGGCGCCGAGTCGGCCTGAGCCCAACGAAGAGGGCGCCGGGTTCCCCCCCGGCGCCCTCGTGGGACCCTGACTCGCAGGCCTCGGCTTACGCCAGCACGACCAGCGTCACGCGCCGGTTCTGAGACCGGCCCTCGCGCGTGCCGTTGTCGGCGATCGGCTCGGCCTCGCCGTAGGAGATGACGTTCATCCGGTGCAGCGCTACGCCGTGCTCGCGGGAGAGGTAGTTGCGCGTCGCCTCGGCCCGCTCGAGCCCGAGCCGCTCGTTGTAGTCCTCCGAGCCGGTCGAGTCGGTGTGGCCCTGGATCTCGATGTAGACGTCCTTGTTCTGGGCCTTGAGCTGGGCCGCGAACTCGTCGAGCGCCGCCTTGGCCTCGTCGGAGATGTCGGAGGACTCGAAGCCGAAACGTACCTTGTCGTCGGTGAGCACGGTCTCGAACAGGAACTTCCCCTCGGCCAGCTTGCCCGCCTCCTCGGCGCGCGCCAGGGCCTCCTGGGCGGTCTTCGACACGGTGCCGATCTCGCCGCGCAGCTCCTGGCCCTGGCGGTCGAGCCGGGTCTGGGTCTCCTCGACCTGCCCCTCGACGTCGTCGACGCGGGCGTTGATCGGGTCGGTCTCGGCCTTGATGCTCTCCTGGGTGTACTTCTTGGTCGCGCAGCCGGTGGCGACCAGGCACAGCGGCAGCGCCGCGATCAGCAGGTTCCACTGGGTCTTCCGCATGACAATCCTCCTTGGTGGAAGGAACGGACAGCGTTGATGGAAAATCAACTACTCACATATGGCGCGAAGTCTATCAACGCGCCGGGATCGGGGCTCCGGCGGCCGCCGCGGCCGCCGTCGCGGGCGGCTCGGAAAGCGGCGGGCCGCCGGTGTAGCCGAGCCGGTGGGTGACGATCAGCCGGCCGCCGCCGGCCTCGACCCGGATGCGGCGGAACGCGCTGTCGCCGGCGCCGGTAGCGAAGCCGAGGACGTACTCGCGGCGCAGCAGGTCGAGCGTCTCGCCGACCGCCGCCGCCACCTCCTCCGGCCGCGCGACCGCGAAGTAGCGCCCGCCGCTCGCGTGCGCCAGGCGCTGGAGCAGGAGGGCGTAGGTGTCGGAGCCGTCGCCGTCGCGCGCCGCCGCGCCGGCGTCGCCGCTGCCGAGCCCGACCACGTAGACCGGCAGGTGGGCGCGCTCGACCACCCGGCGCGCCGCGTCCGGCTCGATCGCGCTGGCGTTGTCGACGCCGTCGGTCACCAGGAGCACCGCGCGCTTGGGATGGCGGCCGTCGGCCGAGATCTCCGGGATCCAGGCGACTGCGTCGTGGAGCATGGTGGTGCCGTAGGGATCCCACGCCGCCATCGCCTCGTGCACCGCGCCGCGGTCGGCGGTGAACGGCACCTCGACCTCCAGCCGGCCGCCGGCGAAGCTCGCGAGCGCCAGCTCGTCGCCCGGGCGGGTGCGCTCGACCAGGGCGCCGAGCGCCCGGCGGCTGGCCTCGATCTTGCCGCCGTTGGCCATGCTCCCCGACAGGTCCTGGAGCACGACCAGCGAGATCGCCGCGTCCTCGCCGCGGTCGAAGCTCGCGATCGGCACCGGCTCGCCTTCGACCGCGAGGCGGAAGTCGTCGCCCTCGAGATCGTCGACCGCCTCGCCCTGGCGGTCGCGGACCAGCGCCGGCACCAGCACCCAGGCGACCGAGATCTGCTCGGCGAAGCCGCGCGCCGGCGGCGGGTCGGCCTCCGGCGGCGCCTGGGCGGCGAGCGGTGCGCCGGCGAGGAGCGCCGCGGCGGACGCCGCGGCGAGCGCGGCGGTGAGCGGGCGGTGATGAGCGTAGGTGGTCATGGGTCGTAGGCTACAAGCAAAGCCGGTGCCGGTGCATCCCGGCGGGCGCGCGCGCGGCGCCGTCTGGTAGCTTCTCCGGGAGGAGGCACGCCGTGGACCAGCCGAGCCGGATCAACATCCGCAATCTCTCGATCAAGTGCGGAAACTGCGATACGTACCAGACCCTGAGCGCGTACTCGCGCCGCGAGGGCTGGAACGTCTACACCTACGAGTGCGAGAACGACCGCTGCGACCCGGCGGTCACCCGCACGCTGGTCGAGGTGCCGGCGGACCTCGACGACTTCGCCCGCCGCGATCCGGAGTGGCGGGGCGGCGGGCGCCACGGCGAGTGGGGCGACGGCGGAGCGCCGGAGGAGTGAGGGCGCCGGGGAAGATTTCCCGTCCGCCCGTGTGCTAGCCTTCCAGGGTCCGGCGCGCCGCCGGCGTCGCCCCGGCCGGCGCCTCCACACCGCCCGATCCGGTTGCCTTTTCGAGGTCTGCACTTCCAGAGGTCTGCACTTCCAAGGGGATTGCGGGGATGAAGAAGATCGTCCACATCGTGGGCACGGGGACCATCGGCGAGCCGCTGATCGGCCTCTTCACCGACTTCCGGCACTACTTCGAGATCGACGAGGTCACCTTCCACAAGCGGACCCCGCTCGCCTCCGACCGCGCCAAGCTCAACCACCTGATGGGCCGCGGCGCCAAGCTCGCGGTCGACGCCGACGTCCGCGCCGACTTCGAGCGGATCGGCCACCAGGTCAGCTACGGCACCGAGGAGGCGCTCGAGCGCGCGACCGTGGTCATCGACTGCACGCCGGCGGGCAACCAGAACAAGGAGAAGTACTACCAGAACCTCCCCGGAGCCAAGGGCTTCCTCGCCCAGGGGAGCGAGTTCGGGTTCGGCAAGCCGTACGCCCGCGGGGTCAACGACGAGGCGCTGGTGGCGGGCGAGGACCGCTTCATCCAGATCGTCTCGTGCAACACCCACAACATCACCACCCTGATCCGCACCCTGTGCTCGGAGGAGGGGGGCGAGCTGAGCCTCGAGCGCGCCACCTTCGTCTGCATGCGGCGGGCGAACGACATCACCCAGACCGAGGGCTTCATCCCGGCGCCGAGCGTCGGCAAGCACGAGGACCCGGAGTTCGGCACCCACCACGCCAAGGACGCCCACTACCTGTTCCGCACCCTGGGCCACGAGCTGGATCTCTTCTCGAGCGCGGTCAAGCTCAACACCCAGTACATGCACTCGATCTGGTTCGACCTGATGCTCGACCGCGACGTCACCCGCGAGGCCCTGGTCGAGCGGCTGCGCGCCAACAAGCGGGTGGCGGTGACCGACAAGCGCCACGCCAACCTGATCTTCAGCTTCGGCCGCGACCACGGCTACTACGGCCGCATCCTGTCGCAGACCGTGGTGGTGCTGCCGACCCTGATGGTGCGCCGCGGGCGCGAGGTGGTCGGCTTCTGTTTCACCCCCCAGGACGGCAACTCGCTGCTCTCGTCGGTCGCCGCCGCGCTCTGGCTGATCGATCCCGACAAGGACAGCCTGCAGCGCCGGATCGACCCGCTCCGCCGCTGGCTCTACACGGAGATCTAGGGGACCTGCGGCCCGCCACGCTCCGCCTCGACGATCTGACGCTGGAGGGCTTCTCGCGCGCCGGCGACGCCTCCTGGCTGCGCGTCCACCCGCCGGGGCTGGCGTTCGAGGCCGGCCGGGGCGCGCCGCAGCTCGCCGGCGCCGACGACATCTTCCTCTCCCACGGGCACCTCGACCACGCGCTCGGGGTGCCGTTCGTCCTCTCGCAGCGGACGCTCCACCGGTCGAAGGCGACCCGGATCGGCTGCCCGCGGCCGATCGCCGCCGACCTCGCCGCCTTCGTCGAGGCCGCGGCGCGGCTCGAGGGGACCCGCTACGACTACGAGATCGTCCCGCTCGAGCCCGGCGACCGGGTGACCGTCGGGCGCGACCTCGCGGTCGAGGCGTTCGCGGTCGACCACGTGGTGCCGAGCCTCGGCTACCACCTGATCGCGACCCGGCACCGGCTCGCCGCCGCCTGGCAGGGCGCGGAGGCGGACGAGCTGGCGGCGGCGCGCGAGCGCGGCGAGGCGATCACCGAGCCGGTCGAGGTGCGGCGGCTCTCCTACTGCGGCGACACCGGCCCCGGCGTCTTCGACCTCTCGCCCGAGGTGCTCGCGAGCCGCGTCCTGGTCGTCGAGTGCACCTTCCTCGGCGACGAGCAGCGCGCCAAGGGGGCGCGCTACAAGCACCTCCACCTCGACGACCTGGCCGAGCGCCAGGAGGCGATCGAGTGCGAGGCGCTGGTCCTGATCCACCTGTCGCGCCGCCACCGGATCGAGGAGCTGCGGGCTGGGGTCGCCGACCGGCTCCCGCGGCTCGCCGGCCGCGTCCATCTGCTGATCGAGGAGGAGTGATGCCCGAACGTCCCCCCCGTCCCGAGCGCCCCGCCGGCGCCGAGCGGCCGCCGAAACGCTCCGCCGCGGCGCGGCTGGCCGAGCTGGAGGAGCTGGACGTGGCGATCGAGAAGCTGGTCGCCGGCGGCGACGGGCTCGGCCGCTTCGAGGGGATCCCGATCTTCGTCCCGCGCTCGGCGCCGGGCGACCGGCTGCGCGTGCGCCTGGTCGAGCGCCGGCCCGACTACGGGCGCGCCGAGATCGTCGAGGTCCTCGAGCCCGGCCCCGACCGGCGCGAGCCGCCCTGCCCCTACTTCGACCGCTGCGGCGGTTGCGACCTCCAGCACATGGGCGACGCCGCCCAGGCGCGCTACAAGGCGGCCGCGGTGCTCGAGACCCTGGTCCGGCTGGGCGGGATCGAGCCGCCGGCCGACCTCCGGGTGATCGCCGGCGACGCCTGGGGCTACCGCCTCCGGACCCAGCTCCACGTCCGCGGCGAGGGCGCCCAGGGCGAGGAGGGCGGCATCGAGGTCGGCTACCACCGCCGCGGCAGCAACGAGCTGGTGCCGGTCGCGGCGTGCCCGATCCTGGTCCCCGAGCTGGAGCGGCTGCTGCCCGAGCTGCCGGGCCTCCTCGCCGAGGCGCGGCCGGAGGGAGCCCCGCCGCGCCGGCTCGACCTCGCCGCCGGCGGCGAGGCGGTGACCGCGGCGCCGGTGGTCGAGGGGCTGCCGCACGGCCCGGTGACCCTGACCCTCGATCCGCCCGGCCTCGGCGGCGACGAGGGCGGCGGCCCGCTGACCTACGAGTTCGACGCCCGCACCTTCTTCCAGGCCCACCGCGGCCTGATCGGAGAGCTGGTCGCGTGTGCGGTCGGGCCCTGGACGGGCGAGGCGGCGTTCGACCTCTACGCCGGCGTCGGCCTCTTCAGCCTGCCGCTCGCCCGCCGCTACCGCAAAGTGACCACGGTCGAAGGCGACCGGATCGCCGTCCGCTACGCCCGCAACAACGCCCGCGCCAACAAGATCGGGAACCTCGAGCTGGTCTCCCGCGCCCTCGACACCTGGGCGCCGGCGCTGCCGCCCGGCACCGACCGGATGATCGTCGACCCCCCCCGCGGCGGCCTGACCCTGGCCCTCCGCGGCGCGATCATGAAGTCCCCGCCGCGGCGGCTGACCTACGTCTCGTGCCACCCCGCGACCCTGGCGCGGGACCTCCGGCGGCTGCTCTCGGTCTACCGGCTGGAGAGCCTGGCGCTCCTCGACATGTTCCCGCAGAGCGGGCACATGGAGGCGGTGGTGCAGCTCGTCCTCGCCTGAGCGCTCGCTCGGGGCAGAGCGACCTCACCGCAGCCGGCTCTCGAGGAGCTTCCGCTGCTCCTCGATCTGCTTTTCGGGCGGCTGGCCGCTGACCTTGCGGTCGATCTCGAGGATCACCTTCATCGCCTCGTCGAAGTCGCGGCGGACTTCCTTCTCGATGTACTCGCGGACCTCGGGGCGGAGGCCGTCGACGCTGACGGTCAGGAGGTTCTTCGAGTGCAGCTCGGCGAGGCGGTCGTGGAGGGAGCGGCTGTCGATCTCGCGGGCGAGGCCATCCCAGCGGCTCGATTCGATCAGCTCTTCGATCACCTGGCTCGAGAGCGGGCCGAAGAACTTCGCGCGGTGCTTGGAGACGAACTCGTCGTGGCGGCGCTCGGCGGCGTCGAGGACGTCCTCGAGGGCGTCGAGCACGCGGTCCCGGAAGCGGCCGAGGTCGTCCTTCTGCCCCGAGGTCTTCATCGCGCCGACCAGCTCGTCGAGCTCTTTTTCGGCCTGCTCGAAGGCGTCCTCGGCCCGCTCGAAGTTGGTGGTCTTGACGAACTCCTCGACCTCCTTCCTGGTCTCGCTGAAGGCGAGCAGGAGGTTTGCCTCCTTGGCGAAGGTCTCCCGGAGCTTGCCTTCGCGCTCGATCAGCCGCTCCTGCATCTTGGCCCAGAAGTAGGTCGAGTTCGCGAGGAGCTTGAGCAGCGCCTTGGCCGCCAGGCCAAGCAACCCCGGCAGCAGGTCGGAGAGGTCCTGGGCCCCCTCCGGGATCTTGTCGTTGGCTTTGGTCAACTCGGCGAACGATTCGAGCAGCGTCCGATGGTTGGCGGCGGCGGTCTCGATCGCCTCGTCGACGATCTTCGCGATCTCCTTCGCGGTCTCCTCGGCCTTCTTGTCGAAGTCGCCGTGGCGGTCGACGGTCTCCTTCCAGATCTTCTCGAGGTCGGCGGTCTTCTGCTCGAGGTTGCGCGCCACCGCGGCGATGCGGTCGATCTCGTCGCCGACGTTCGACCTGCCCAGGGCGCCGAGAAACGTCGCCTCGTCGAGCTGCATCCGGGTGTGGAAGGCGAGCAGCGCGAGCGACGGCGTCTCGCGGTACTGCGAGAGGTCGGGCTTGGCCTTGACCGCTTCGGCGAGGTGGCGGTCGCGCACCTGGGCCCACTCCTCGGCCTCGCGGCTGTCGGCGAGATCGATCGAGGTCACCGCCCGCACCAGCTCCTCGAGCACGGCGGTGCAGTGCTGGGTGTAGTCGGCGAGCCGCGGCAGGTAGAAGGTCAGCTCAGGCGCCGCCTCGACCTCGCTCTGGAAGGTCAGGACCAGCTCGGCGGTGCGGCGCTCGTAGGTCATCGGTTCACAGCCCCTGGAGAACGGCCAGCCGCCACGGGCCGCCGTCGACGCGCTGGACCGGCCACATGCGGTGGAGGCCGATCTGGCGGAAGCTCCGGTGCTCGCCGTCGAAGAGCCCGACGTGCTCGACCTCGATCCGGCACTCCTCGACCGTCGGGCCGCCGCCGGGCTCGGGCGGCGCGAGCGCGGTGGTCACCGGCCCCTCGCCGACGATCCGCAGGTCGAGGACCTCCTTCGACAGCGACTTGCGGGCGAAGTCCCAGGCGTAGAAGAGGCTCGACTCCGAGATGAAGCTGATCGGGGAGTAGGAGATCGCGCCGTTCCAGTGGCGGTCGAGGCTCCAGTCGGCGAAGAGAGCGCGCCACAGCTCGCGGCGGCCGAGCTTGAGCGACGAGATCGCGGCCTCGATGGTGGCGCGCGGCGGGGCGCCGGCGGGGGGCGGGTCGACGGGGCCCTCGGCTAGCAGCTCCTCGCCGGCGAAGCGGGCTTCGCCCTCCTCCGGGTCGCGGGGCACGGTGATGAAGACGCGGTCGGCGACCACCGCGGCGGCGAGCGCCAGGGTGAGCCCGGTCGCCACCCGGCCGTCGACGACCATCATCCGTGGCAGCGGCAGCACCTCGGCGTAGAAGCGGTAGGTCAGCGGCACCGACATGTCGACGAGCTGGCGGTAGTTCTCGACCGCCAGGTGGAACGCCCGGCAGCCGGGCGAGTCGGCGTCGAGGAACCACCAGCCCGAGCGGAGGTCGCCGAAGCAGTACCAGGGATGCCCGGCGTCCATGCGCTGCGACCGCGGGCCGACTCGCTCGAGGTGGACGACCTTGCCGGCGAACCCCTCGGGGTCGCTCTCGACCGGGTCGGGAGCCGGGGAGGCGGGGATCACGCGTTCGCCGAGGGTGGCGGTGAAGGCGCGCTCGGCCTCAACCGCCGCCCCGCGCACCTCCTCGGCGAGCCGCTCGCCGCGCTCGCTCCACGAGAGGTCGATCCCCTCGGCGGGCCAGAGGGTGCCGCGCACCGACGCCATGGCGGCGGCGAGGTCACCGGCCATCGCCTCGGCGTAGGGGCCGGGGTAGCGCTCCCGGAGGTGACGCACCCGTGGCTCGTGCTCGGCGAGGTCGGCGAGGACCTGGCGGCTGTTGAACGACGAGCCGCGCCAGCCCTGGTCGAGGACCGCCGAGAGCTTCTTGGTCAGCTCCTCGTCCCAGCCCGACCAGGCGGAGCCGAAGCCGTCGTTGCCGAGCCCGTGGGGACCCCCGGGGGCGAGCGCGCGGCGGCCCTCGGCGTCGTAGTAGAAGTTCTCGGCGGCGATCGGCGCCTCGACTTCGAAGCGCTCGTGGTCGCGCCAGACCAGGAGGCGGATCGGCTCGCCCGCCTTGCGGCCGTCCTGCGCCAATCCCCGCCCCTCGGCGTAGTTGCCGACCATGAATTCCTCGCGCCGGTCGGTCTGCGCCGGATCGCAGGGGACGCCGTCGGCTTCGAGGACGGCGTCGCCGACCGCGAGGCGCGTGCCCCGGAACGGGCTGTCCCAGGCGATCCAGGTCACCCGCCGGCCGCGCAGGCCGTGGTCGAACCAGCGGTCGGTGGTGAGCCCCGTGGTGAGGTCGTCGGAGGGCTTGACCAGCGGCTGGAGGTCGGCCATGGCGGTCCGGGTGCGGGGGCGGCCGGCCTATTCGGGCGCCGGGATCACCAGCACCGAGAGGTCGACGCCCGCGGGGTTGACCTGGCTCAGGTCGGCGCCGTTTTCGACCCCGGGCACCGCGGTGTCCTCCTGCCACTGCCAGAGGTGCCACTCGTCCCAGCCGTCGGGGATGGTCGGCGCCGTGACGTCGTATTCGGCGACCCAGAGCGGGTGATCGCCGAAGCCGGCGCCCAGGTTCTGGTTCCAGAAGTTGGGCGAGGTGTAGACGATCGGCTTGACGCCGTAGTGCGCCTCGAGGAGCGAGAGGAAGGTGCGCAGCCGGTCGGGGAGGCCGGGCTGGGTGTCGTGGCCGAGGGTCTCGACGTCGACCACCGGGGCGAGGTCACCGGGCTCGAGCGGGGCGGTCGCGATGAAGAACTCCGCCTGCGCGGTGGGGTCGTCCTCGGTGACGTAGAAGTGGTAGGCGCCGCGGACGATCCCGGCTTCCTTCATCTCGGGCCACCAGGCCGGGAACGACGGGTCGGCGAGGTCCATCCCCTCGGTCGCCTTGATGAAGGCGAAGGTGTGCCCCGCGGCCCGGATCTCCTGCCAGTCGACGGTGCCGACGTGGCTCGAGACGTCGATCCCCTGGCCGAGGATCTCGTGGACCGCCTCCTCTTCCGCGGCGTCCGGCTCCGCGGCGGGGGCGGCGGCGGGCGCCTCGGCGGCCGGCTGCGCGGGCTCCTGGGCGGGGGCGCCGGCCGGCGCCTCGGCGCCGCAGGCCGCCGCGGCGAGGAGGAACGGGATCATCGCCGCCCACGGCAGGGCTCGCGTCCTCGGCGTCATCGCTTCGCTCCGTTCGGTCGATCCAGCGCGAACGCTCTCACAGCCGCCGGCGGCGAGCAAGGCCGGTTCCCTCCCTGGTTTCCCCTCGGCGCGCCGCCGTGTCGAAGGGGAGTAGCATGGCCATCCTCCAAGCCTTGGACACCGCGCCTCCCCCCACCGCCGTCCCCGCCGGGGACGATTCCGAGCGCCGCCTGATCGCGGCGCTCGGCGCCGGCGACCGGGCGGCGGCCGAGGAGCTGGTCGAGCGCACCTACCGGCGGGTCTACTCGTTGCTCCACCGGCTGACCGGCGGCGACGCCGAGCTGGCCGCGGACCTGACGCAGGAGACCTACCGCAAGGCGTGGGCGGCGCTCGGCGGCTTCGACGGCCGCGCTCAGCTCGCCACCTGGCTCCACCGGATCGCCTACACGACCTTCCTCAACCACCGCCGCCGACCGCACCTGGTGGTGGCGGTGGACGACCCGGAGCAGGCGGCGCTCGGTTCGCCGGCCGGTGCTTGGGCCGCCGATCCGCCGCCCGACGAGGCGATCGACGCCGCCGAGAGCGCCGGGCGCCTTCGCCGGGCGGTCCTGGCGCTCCCCGAGAGCCTCCGCTACACCGTGACCGCCCGCTTCTGGGGGGAGCTCCCGGTCGGGGAGATCGCGCGCCAGGAGGGGGTGACCAGCGTGGCCGTCCGCAAGCGCCTGCGCAAGGCGATGGCGATCCTGGCCGATTCTCTCCAGGAGGTACCGACGTGAAGAAGCTCACCGTGAGAGAGCTGGAGCACCTGCTCGACGCCGCCCCGGCCGGCGAGCCCCCCCGGGGCTGGCCGAGAAGATCAAGGCCGAGATCCCCGAGACCCTGCCGGCGCCGGCGCCGGTGCTGCGGTTCGCGCCGCGGCGCCCGGCCTGGCACCCGCACCGCTGGCGCCTCGCCGCCGCCTTGTTGATGACGGTGGGCGGAGGCTCGCTGGCGTGGTGGACCTTCCGCGACGCCGGGATGCCCGAGGCGCCGCAGGTCGCGGCGACGGCCCGGGAGGAGGCGGCCGGGAGCGGCGCACCGGCGGCGGCGCCGGCGCCCGCGCCGGCTGCCGCCGCGGACGCCGCGCTCGCCCCCGCGCCCCGGGCGGACGATCAGGATCCCGATGCCGCTCCACGGAGGGAGCTCGAGGCGCTGGGCTATCTGGCCGACGAGATCGACGCCGCGCCGAGCCCGATGAGGCTCCCGCCGCCCCCTCCGCCGCCGGCCGTCCGCGACCTCCGTTCCGATCGGGGCCGGTTGGCGCGGGGGGGCGTCGAGAGCGGCGCCGCGGGTCACGAGCTACCGGAGGGGACGGAGCGCCTCCGGAAAGCCGAGCCGACGGCGGCGGTGGGGACCGCGGGGGAGGGGCCACCGGAGGTCAGCTCCGGCGAGGGGCTCCTCCTCGAAGAGCTGCCCCCGAGAGAGTTCGGAGAGCCGGTGAACCTCCAACCGGGCGTGGGCACGCAGGACGAGCTCCGCCGGATCGCCGGCAACGAGACGGCCTCTCGCTACCGGCAGATGTCGTCTCAGGCGATGCGCGGGGACTTTATGCGCATCGTCGAGCCCACGGAGATCCCCGGGGTCGCCCAGGCCCCGCCCTCGACCGGCGGCACCGACGAGCCCAACGACGCCGCCTACGGCGACGTCTTCTTCCGCCACTACGGCGTCAACCCCTTCCTCGACCCCGAGGAGGACCGCCTGTCGACCTTCGCGCTCGACGTCGACACCGGCTCGTGGGCGTGGTCTCCCGCTACCTCGACGACGGCCACCTGCCGCCGGCCGAGGCGGTGCGGGTCGAGGAGTTCGTCAACGCCCTCGACTACGGCGACCCGCCGTCGGCCGAGGACGACTTCGCGCTCCACGCCGAGGGCGCCCCGACCCCGTTCGGCGGCGGCGACCGCTACCGCCTGCTCCGCTTCGCGGTCAAGGCGCGCGAGGTCGATCCAGCCGACCGCAAGCCGGCGGCGCTGACCTTCGTGGTCGACGTCTCGGGCTCGATGGCGCAGGAGAACCGGCTCGGCCTGGTCAAGCGCTCGCTCGGCCTGCTGCTCGACGAGCTGCGCCGGACGACCGCGTCGGGCTGGTGATCTACGGCGACCGCGGCGAGGTGATCCTGCCGCCGACCGCCGACAAGGAGGCGATCCGCGCCGCGCTCGAGCGGCTGCGTGCCCGAGGGCTCGACCAACGCCGAGGAGGGGCTCCGGCTCGGCTACGACGTCGCCTCGGCGGCACTCCGGCCGGGCGCGATCAACCGCGTGATCCTGGCCTCGGACGGGGTCGCGAACGTCGGCGCCACCGGGCCCGACTCGATCCTCGCCCGGGTCGCGCGCCGAGGCCGCGCGCGGCATCGAGCTGACCACCGTCGGCTTCGGCATGGGCAACTACAACGACGTCCTGATGGAGCGGCTGGCCGACGACGGCGACGGCCGCTACGCCTACCTCGACGACCTCGACGAGGCGCGGCGGGTGCTGGTCGAGGAGCTGACCGGCACGCTCCAGACCGTGGCCGAGGAGGCGCGCGCCCAGGTCGAGTTCGATCCCGAGGTGGTCGAGCGCTACCGCCTGCTCGGCTACGAGAACCGCGACCTCGCCGACGAGCACTTCCGCGACGACACCGCCGACGCCGGCGAGATCGGCGCCGGCCACACGGTGACCGCGCTCTACGAGGTCAAGCTCCGCGAGCAGGCGACCGGCCGCGCCGGCCGGCGCGCCTACCGCGACGCCCCGGTCGCCACCCTGCGCCTGCGCTGGCGCCCGGACGGCGCCGAGGAGTTCGTCGAGCGGGAGCGGCCGCTCCTCCTGGGCGAGCTGGCCGAGAGCTGGGACGCCGCCCCCGCGGCGCTGCGCCTGGCCGGTCTCGCCGCCGAGCTGGCGGAGCTCCTGCGCGGCTCGTACTGGGCGCGCGAGGGCTCCCTCGACGACGTCTTCCGCCGCCTCCAGCGCCTCCAGCCCGAGCTGGCCGGCGACGAACGGGCGGCCGAGCTGGCGGCGATGGCGGGCAGGGCGGCGCGGTTGAGCGGGACGAAGGAGTAAGGCGGCGGACGGTGAGGGGCTGGGACTCTTCGCCGCCGCCGCGGAAGCCCGCCCCCGGGGCCTGCCCGTAGGGCACGGCCGACGCCCCGGCGGTTGCCGGTGAGCCAGCACCTCATGTAGATTGAACATCGAAAGTTCAATCTACATGATCCAGCGCACCCTCGAGCCCACGCTCCGGAAGGCTGCCGGCCAGTACCCGGTGGTCACCCTCACCGGCCCCCGGCAGTCCGGCAAGACGACGCTCGTGCGCTCGGCGTTCGGCGACCACCGATATGCCTCGCTCGAGGCGCCGGACGTCCGCGCGTTCGCGCTCGAGGATCCCAGGGGCTTCCTCGCCCAGTTCGACGGTCCGGTGATCCTCGACGAGGCGCAGCGGGCGCCCGAGCTGTTCTCCTATCTCCAGACCCTGGTCGACGAGGACGACCGGCCCGGGCGCTTTGTCCTGTCGGGCTCGCAGAACTTCCTGCTCCTGCGCTCGATCAGTCAGTCGCTCGCGGGCCGGTCCGCCGTGCTGCACCTGCTGCCGCTCTCGCTCAGCGAGCTGGAGGGGCGGGAGCCGCTGCCGCCGGAGGCGCTCGGCGGGGAGCTGCCGGCGGCTTCCCGCGCCACCGGCCGGGACCTGATGGCGACGCTCTTCGCCGGTTTCTATCCGCGCATCCACGACAAGGGGCTGGATCCGGCCGGCTGGCTCTCCGGCTACTACCAGACCTATGTCGAGAGGGACGTCCGGGAGATCGTCAACGTCGGCGATCTCGAGTCGTTCGGCCGCTTCGTCCGGCTCTGCGCCGGCCGCAACGGCCAGCTCCTGAACCTGACCTCGTTGGGCAACGACGGCGGCATCACCCACACCACCGCCAGGCGGTGGCTGTCGATCCTCGAGGCGAGCTTCCTGATCACGCTCCTGCGCCCGCACCACCGCAACTTCGGCAAGCGGCTGATCAAGACGCCGAAGCTCTATTTCCTCGACCCCGGCCTGCTCTGCTACCTGCTGCGGATCCGCTCGCCCGAGGACCTCCGCGTGCACGCGGCCCGCGGCGCGATCTTCGAGTCGTTCGTGCTCTCGGAGCTGGTCAAGGGTTTCCTCCACCGTGGCCGGGAGGCCGATCTCCACTTCTGGCGCGACGCCGCCGGCCACGAGATCGACTTCCTGGTCGAGCTTGGGGGCGAGCGGTTGGCTGCGGTCGAGGCCAAGTCGGGGCAGACGATCGCCGCCGATTTCTTCGCCGGGCTCGAACACTGGCGCCTCCTCGCCGGCGACCCCGCGGCACCGGCGGCGCTGATCCACGGCGGCGGCGAGACCCTCCGGCGGCGGGGCTTCGCGGTCTACTCGTGGGCGGTGCTCTGAGCCGCGGTCTGGGCGGCCAGGAACGCCTCGATCTCCGCCGCCGTCCGCGGCAGGCCGTCGGAGAGCATCTCGGGCTCGCCCTCGGTGATCACGAGGTCGTCCTCGATGCGCACGCCGATGCCGTCGTAGCGGTCGAGGGCGGCGCGGATCGACGCCTGCTCCTCGGCCGGGAGGGCCTGGAAGACCGGGCTCGCCTCGACGTCGGCGCGGCGGACGTAGATGCCGGGCTCGAGGGTCACAACCATCCCCGGCTCCCACGGCCGGGCGCGGTCGAAGACGTCGTGGACCTGGAGGCCGATCGGGTGCCCGAGGCCGTGCATGAAGTAGAGCTCGGCCTGCGCGGGCTCGGGCTTCGAGACCAGTCCCAGCTCGGCCAGCTCGCGGGCGACGACGCCGAGGGCGTGGCGGTGGGCGTCGGCCGGCAGCACGCCGGCGGTGAAGCGCGGCAGGGTCTCGGTCCAGGCGGTGAGCACGGCGTCGTAGATCACGCGCTGCTCGGGGGTGAAGGTGCCGTCGGCGGGGAAGGTACGGGTGACGTCGGCGGTGTAGCCGCGGTAGTCGGCGCCGACGTCGAACAGCATCAGCCCGCCGCGGTCGATCGGCGCGTCGGCGGACGGGTAGTGGAGGGTGGTGGCGTTCCTCCCCGAGGCGACGATCGAGGGGTATCCCCAGCAGCAGGCGCCGAGGTCGCGGAAGGTGAACTCGATGGTCGCCTGCACCTGGTACTCGTGCTCGGCGGTCAGGGTCCGCCGCATGCCGGCGGCGATCGCCTCCTCGGTGATCTCGACCGCCTGGGCGAGGAGCGCGATCTCGGCCGGGCTCTTGACCGCGCGCATCCGCTCGAGGAGCGGCGAGAGGTCGCGGATCTCGACCTCCGGAAAGCGCGCGCGCACCTCCTCGGCGAGGCGCAGCTCGGCGGTCGGCGGGCCCCCGGGGGCGCCGCGGTCCTCGAGATCGAGCCACAGCTCGGTGCGGCCGGTGCGGCGCGCCTCGAGGAGCGCCGGCATCGAGGGCGCCCGGTAGTAGCCGTAGAGGTCGCTCTCGCCCCACGGCCGGCCGCCGAGCGCCGCCTCGAGGAACCGCCGCCAGTCGCCGGCGCCGGCGATCTCCTCGATGCCGCTCGCCGCGCGCAGCTCGTCCGGGTCGAAGAGGCGCCCGTCCCACACCTCGTGGAGCGGGTCGCGCTCGCGCGCGAACAGCACCTCGGCGTGCGCGGCCTCGCCGGGGGCGAGCGCCAGCGCGGTCCCCTCCTGGGCGATGCCGGTCAGGTAGTAGAGGTCGTCGTCCTGGCGGAACGGCCAGTCGACGTCGCCGTTGCGGTGCGCCGGCGGGGCCGGCAGGAGCAGCAGCAGGGCGTCGGGGCCGATCGCCTCGGCCACCGCGCGCCGGCGCGCCGCCAGCTCGTCGGCTCCGGCGGCCGGCACCGGCTCGGCGGCGGCGATCGCGGGCAGGGCGGCGAGGGCGAGCAGGAGCACGGCGAGGGCGGGGGAGAGTCGGCGCGGGAACGGCATCGGGGATCCTCCGAGGCAACCGGATACGGGCTTGCGAGCGCGCGGTTGCGCCGGCTCAGGCCCCGGCGTCTTCGAGCCGTTGGGCCAGCGCCTCCACGACCTCGCCGGGCATCGGGAAGCGGCCGGAGGCCTTCTTCGAGAACAGCAGCTCGTCCCCGAGCTTGACCTCGAAGACGCCGCCCCGCCCCTTGATCAGCTCGGGACGGGTCCCGAAACGCTCCACGATCGAGTCCGCCAGACCGGCGGCGCGCGGGAAGTAGTTTCAGGCGACGCAGTACTCGATCGTGATCCGTTCGGGCATTCGGCTCTCCCCGCCGGCGGACGCGCCGGCTCAGGCGGCGATTATAGGCGGCGGGGTCACCTGCGGATCGCGCGCAGGATCGCCAGCAGCAGGATCGAGCCGAGGATCGCGATCACCAGGCTGCGCAAGTCGAACCCCGAGATGCCGCCGAAGCCGAGCCAGGAGGCGATGAAGCCGCCCAGGAGGGCGCCGACGACGCCGACGACGATGGTCAGGATGCAGCCGCCGGCGTCGTTGCCCGGCATCACGAACTTGGCCAGTGCTCCCGCGATCAGCCCGAACAGGATCCAGCTCAGAAGCCCCATCACTTCCATGGTCGTCTCCTCCTCGTCGGTTCGGTCGGTGAATCAGCCCCCCCGCAGTGCGATCTCCATGCCAGGCCGCCGCGCTCCGGTGCGCTCCGGCCCCGCGAGTACAATGCCGGGCCATGCCCGAGCCCCGGCCCCGCCTCTTCCTGATCGACGGCTACTCGAACATTTTCCGCGCCTTCTTCGCGATTCGCAACCTCTCGACTTCGAAGGGGGAGCCGACCAACGCGGTGTTCGGCTTCGTGACCATGCTGCGGAAGCTCCTGCGCGAGGAGAAGCCGGAGCTGATCGGGGTGGCGCTCGACGTCTCGCGCCAGACCGTGAGGAGCGAGCGCTACGCCGAGTACAAGGCCAACCGCGCGCCGATGCCCGACGACCTGCGCCAGCAGGTGCCGTGGATCCGGCGCGCGCTCGACGCCTACCGGATCCCGATCCTCTCCGAGGAGCGCTACGAGGCCGACGACGTGCTCGGCTCGCTCGCCGGGAAGGCCGCCGCGGCGGGCTACGACGTGATCCTGGTCTCGGCCGACAAGGACCTGATGCAGCTCGTCGCGCCGCACGTCTCCCTGTACCACACGGGGCGCGAGAAGCTCTACGACCCGGCGCTGGTCGAGGCCGACTTCGGGGTGCCGCCGGCGAAGGTCACGGACGTCCTGGCGCTGATGGGCGACGCCTCCGACAACGTCCCCGGCGTCCCCGGGATCGGCGAGAAGGGGGCCAAGCAGCTCATCGTCGAGCACGGCTCGCTCGAGGCGCTCCTGGCGAACGCCGGCTCGGTGGCGCGCAAGAGCTATCGCGAGGCGCTCGAGCAGAACGTCGACCAGGCGCGGCTGTCGAAGGAGCTGGTCACCATCCACTGCGACCTGCCGCTGGCGTTCGAGCCCGAGCGGCTGCGGCTCGATCCGCCCGACCCCCAGGCGCTCCGCGAGCTGTTCACCGAGCTGGAGTTCTTCTCGCTCGCCGACGAGCTGGGGCCGGCGGGGGCGGCCGAGGGGTTCGGACCGGCCGAGGAGGCGGAGGCCGCGGCGGCGTGGATGGAGGCTGCGGCGGTGATCGGCGGGCCCCTGGTGGTGGCGCTGGTCGGTCCCGACGGGGCGCCCGAGGGGCTCGCGATCGGCGCCGAGGGGGACGGTGCCGAGGGCGAGGGCGGCGGGGACGCAGCCGCCGTCCCGGCGGTCCTCGCCGACTTCCGCCGCGCCGGCCTGCGCGAGGCCGCGCTCGCCACCCTCGCGGCGCGCGCCGCCGACCCGGAGGTCGAGCTGGTCGGCCACGACTTGAAGGAGGTGCTGCGCCTCCTCCCGGACGGCGACCGCTGCCGGGCGCGCCTCTTCGACACCATGCTCGCCTCCTACGTGCTGCGCCCCGAGGCGCACGGCCACGGGGTCGAGGAGCTGGCGCTCGAGCGCGCCGGCTTGAAGGCGATGACGGCGAAGGACTGCGGCTGGGACCGCGGCGAGCGGCCGCCGGTCGGCGACCAGCGGGTGACCGCCTTCGCCGGCGAGCGGGTCGCGCTCACCCGTCGCATCGCCCCCGCCATGCGCCGCGAGCTGGGCGATCCCGGCGATCCGAAGGGGGGCGCCCTGGCGCGGATCTACCGCGACGTCGAGCTGCCGCTCCTGCCGATCTTGCTGGGCATGGAGGAGCGCGGGATCCTCCTCGACGTCCCCTACCTCGAGGCGATGTCGCGCGAGTTGGCCGGCGAGCTGACCCGGCTCGAGACCTCGATCTACGCGATCGCCGGCGAGACCTTCAACATCAACTCGCCGCAGCAGCTCGGTGCGCTGATGTTCGAGAAGCTCGGCTACCCGGTGCTCAAGCGCACCCGGAAGACCAAGAGCTACGCCACCGGCGCCGAGATCCTCGAGGAGCTGGCCGAGCGCGGCTACCCGCTGGCCGAGCACCTGCTCCGCTACCGCGAGCTGTCGAAGCTCAAGTCGACCTACATCGACGCGCTGCCGGCGCTGATCGGCGCCGACCGGACGGCTCCACACCCGGTTCAACCAGGCGGTGGCCGCGACCGGACGGCTGTCGTCGGCCAACCCGAACCTCCAGAACATCCCGGTGCGCACCGAGCTGGGGCTGCGCATCCGGCGCGCCTTCGTCGCTCCCCCGGGGCGTCTCCTGCTGGTCGCCGACTACAGCCAGATCGAGCTGCGGGTGCTCGCCCACATCGCCGGCGAAACGGCGCTGATCGACGCCTTCCGCGCCGGCGAGGACATCCACCGGGCGACCGCGGCGACCGTCTTCGGGGTGGCGCCGGCGCTGGTCTCGGGCGAGCAGCGGCGGGCGGCGAAGACGATCAACTTCGGCATCCTCTACGGCATGAGCGCGTTCGGGCTGGCCAAGAACCTCCGGATCGGCAATAAGGAGGCGCAGGCGTTCATCGACGCCTACCTCGGCCGCTTCCCCTCGGTCCGCCGCTACATCGAGGAGACCCTGGCCGCCGCCGAGGCCGAGGGGAAGGTCGAGACCCTCTACGGGCGGGTGCGCTGGCTCCCCGACGTCCAGAGCAAGAACCGCGCGCTGCGCGAGAACGCCCGCCGGATGGCGATCAACGCCCGCATCCAGGGCACCGCCGCCGACCTGATGAAGATGGCGATGATCGCCGTCGGCCCGCCGGCTCGCCGAGGAGCGGCCGGAGAGCGGCCTGCTCCTGACCGTCCACGACGAGCTGGTGCTCGAGGTCCCCGAGGCCGACGCCGCCGAGGTCGGCCGCCTGGTCCAGGCCGAGATGGAAGGCGTCGCCGACCTCGCCGTCCCCCTGGTCGCCGACGTCGGCGCGGGGCGGAGCTGGTTCGACGCCAAGGAGTGACCGGGGCGCGGATCGCCGTGGTCAGCGAGACCGGCACCCGGCGCCGCCAGGGGACTCGATGAGGCGATCGGTTCGCCGGCTCGCGGTCGCCCTTCTCCTCGCCGTCTGGGCCGGCCTCGCCGCGGTCGCCGTCGCCGGCTTGGCCGGGCGGAGCCTGGACGATTTCTTCATCACCTATCGCTACGCCGACAACCTGGCGGCGGGGCGGGGATTCGCCTTCAACCCGGGGGAGCGGGTGTTCGGGCTCACCGCACCCGGGCACGGGCTGCTGCTGGCGGCGGCGGGGCGGCTCTCCGGGATCGCGGTCGACCGGCTGGGGACCGCCTCGACCGGGGCGGCGCTGGTGGCGCTGGCGGCGGTGCTCTGGGCCGCGGCGGTGAGGCGGGGGAGAGGGCCGGAGGCGGCGCTCGGGGGGACGCTGCTCGTGCTCTCGACCGCGATCTGGAGCGTCCATGGCGCCGAGGGGCCGGTGGCGCTGGCTTTGCTCGCGGGGACGGCGCTCGCGGCCGGGCGGTGGCCGGTGGCGACCGGGACGGTGGCGGGGTTCGCGGTCTGGGTGCGGCCGGAGTCGGCGCTCGCGGCGGGGCTCTTGGCGGCGCTCCTCGCCGGCGAGCAGTGGCGAAGCCGGAGGACCGCGAGCGACGCGGTGCGCGGCGAGCCCGGATCCGTTGCGCAGACTTCGGCAGGCGCGACCCTGCCCCGGACCGGCTCGCCGAGAGGGGCCGGGTCCGGCGTGCCGCGGGGCGTCGCGACCCTGCGCTCGCCGCCGCTCCGCTTCGCGCTCGCCGCGGCGGCGGTGGTGGCGGTCGGGGTCGGGCTGGCCTGGCACTGGTTCGGGACGCCGGTACCGGTGCCGCTCACCGCCAAGCGCTGGATCGCCGGGGTGATCGCGGCGCCAACCGGGGGCGGCTTCTGGCCGGGGGCGGCGCCCTACTTGATGCGTCACCTGGGGACGCTCTGGCCGCTGACCCTCGGGCTGGCCGCGGCCGGGCTGGTGTCGCTCTGGCGGAGCGGCGGGCGGCCGGCGCGCCTCCTGGCCGTCTACGCGCTCGCGCTCGGCGCGGCCTATCCGCTGCTCGGCGTGCCGTTCGCGCTCTGGTACGCGGTGCCGCAGCTCGCGGTGATCCCCTACGGGCTGACCTTCCTGGCCGGCGCGGCGGCGCGGGCCGCCGGCCGCCTGGTGAGCCGCTCCGACTCCAGACGAGCGCCGGAAGGGGCGGCGGCGAATGCCGGCCGAGCGGGCGGCGCCAACGCGGGCGAGGAAGGCGGGAACGTCGGCTTGCGACCCCGAGGACGCCGGATCGCCGCGGCCGCCCTCGCCGCCGCCGTGGCGATCCTGCTGCTCGCGCCGCCGCTCCGCTCCGCGGCACCGAAGGCCGCCCGCTGGTGGGCCGCCCGCCACGCCGCGCCGCATTTCGAGGGCTACCGGCTCGCCGGCCTCTGGGCGCGCGAGCACACCCGGCCGGACGACGCGATCGCCTGCGTCGAGGTCGGCACGCTGGCCTACTTCTCCGACCGGCCGGTCGAGGACCTCCTCGGCCTGGTCACCCCGCGCTCGATCCCGTTCGTCGCCGAGGGCGACCTCCTCGGCGCCTTCCTCGCCCAGCCCACCGAGCTGGTGGTCGACCGGCCGCGCATCCACGGCCTGATGGGGCAGGTGGTGTCGCCCCGCTGGTTCCCGCGCGCCTACGAGGAGGCGGCGCGCTTCCTCGCCGGCAAGCCGAACGAGGTGGTGGTCTACCGCCGCCGGCCCGGCGCCGAGGTCCCTCCGCCGCGGCCGCCGCAGCGGCCGGTCCACCTGCGGCCGGGGTACCGCCCGCCGGCGCCGGGCGCAGCGGTCAACCCGCCAACGGCAGCCGGACCGTGAACGCCGCGCCGCCTCCGGGGCGGTTGGCGGCGGCGATGGAGCCGCCGCACCCCTCGACCACCGCCTTGACGATCGCGAGGCCGAGGCCGGTGTGGCCGTTGCGGCCGCCGGCGGTCTCGGCCGGGCGGTAGCTGAAGAAGCGGTCGAAGACGCGGTCGAGGTGCTCCTCGGGGACGCCGGGGCCGGAGTCCTCGACGGTCATCACCGCCTCGCGGCCATCGCGCCCGAGCGCCACCTCGACCCGGCCGCCGGGCGGCGAGAAGCTGACCGCGTTGTCGATCAGGTTCTCGGCCACCTGGGAGAGGCGCTCGGGCGGCACCGCCACCGGCAGCGGCTCGTCGGGGAGGCGGAGGTCGATCGCGGCCGCCGGCTCGCCGTCGGCGGCGCGCAGGCGGTAGCCGTCGACCACCGCGGCGAGGAGCGCCCCGAGCGGCACCGGCGGCTGGGCGCCGCGCCCCAGCTCGTCCTCCAGCTCGGCGTCGAGGGCGCCGATCTCGCGCACGCCGGAGAGGAGGTGCTCGAGGCGGGCACCCTCGCGGCCGATCACCTCGAGGAAGCGCCCTCGCTCGGGCTCGCCGACCTCGGGGAGGAGCTCGGCGGCGGTGCGGATCGAGGCCAGCGGGTTCTTGAACTCGTGCGAGAGATCGGCCGCGAACGACTCGGTGAGGCGCGAGCGCTCCTCGAGCCGGTGGGTCAGCTCGGCGAGGGCGCGGGCGAGGTCGCCGATCTCGTCGCGCCGCACCGAGCCGCGGAAGCGACCGCGGAGGCGCCCGCGGCGGTCGACCAGGGCGCGCGACTCGTCGGCCAGCCGCCGCAGCGGCCGGGCGATCGTGGTGGCGACCACCAGGCTGAGCACCACCGCCGCCGCCACCGAGCCCAAAAAGACCCGGAAGATCCCGAGCCGGACCTCGACCAGCGCGGCGAGCACGCGCACGGTCGACTGCGAGACCAGCACCGCGCCCACCACCTCGCCGCCGGTATCGCCGCCGGTCACCGGGATCGCGCTGTGGAGCGTGGTGACGCCGCGGCCGTCGGGGCCCACCCCGACCCGCAGGTCGGCGCCGTAGCGGCCGGCGAGCGCCTCGCGCACCGCCGGCCCGGCGAGCGGCGCGCCCGGTTCGACGGCGGAGTAGAAGCCGCTCTCGACCGCCGGCGGCGGCGGCAGCGGGCGGAGGCGCCGGTAGGCGCGGTTGAGCCAGGTGCCGAGGCGGTAGAGCGGGCTGTCGCGCGCCCCGGCCGCCGGCGCCGAGGCGTCGTCGGCCGGCTCGCGCCGCGGCCCGAGCAGGCTCGAGTCGGCGACCACCCGGCCGTCGCCGTCGAGGACGCGCAGCCGGGCGTCGACCCGGCGGTCGAGCTGGACCAGCACCCGCTCGGCCTCGAGGGCGTCGAAGTCGCCCCGGCCGGAGAGCGCCGCGGCCAGGAGGCGCCCCTGCTGCACCATCGAGCGCTCCTGGAAGTCGAGGAGCTGGCGCTCGTAGGTGCCGAGCCAGAGGAGCCCGGCGGCGGGCAAAAAGACCAGCAGGACGTTGAAGGCAAGGAGACGCAGCGACAGCCGCGACACCCGGCGCGCGGCGCGATCGCGCCAGCCGGCGCCGCGGCCGGCGGGCGGCGCGGTCACCTACGGTGCTCCCGCCGCGCCCGCGCTCACCCGGCGGCTCCGGCGCGCAGCTCGGCGCGCGCGGGCTCGCCGGCCTCGGCGTCGGCCTCGCGCCAGCGGTAGCCGAGGCCGTAGACGGTCTCGATCGCGTCGCAGGCCGGGTCGGCGGCGACCAGCTTCTTCCGCAGCCGCTTGATGTGGCTGTCGATCGTCCGCTCGGAGACGTAGGTGTCGTGCGGGTAGCCGTCCTCGATCAACTGGCGCCGGGTCTTGACGTGCCCGGGGCGGCGCGCCAGCGCGTGCAGGATCAGGAACTCGGTGACGGTCAGCGGCAGCGCGCCGCCGTCCCAGCGCGCCTGGTAGCGGTCGAGGTCGAGCTCGAGCGCGCCGACCGCCAGGCACTGGGTCTCGGGTGCCGAGGGGCCGGCGAGCGCCAGGCGCCGGAACAGGACCTTGATCCGCGCCACCAGCTCGCGCATCGAGAACGGCTTGCACAGGTAGTCGTCGGCGCCCAGCTCGAGGCCGAGCACGCGGTCGAACTCCTCGTCCTTCGAGGTGAGGAACAAGATCGGCAGGCTCTCCGAGACGCCGCGGAGGCGCCGGCAGAGCTCGAGGCCGTCCATCCGCGGCATCAGGATGTCGAGCACGGCGACGTCGGGGAAGCCGGCGCCGGCCTTCCTCGACGAGGCCTCGATCGCCTCCCAGGCGGCGACGCCGTCGGGGTAGGCGTCGACCAGCCAGCCCTCGCGGCGGAGCGCGAAGCCGACCGTCTCGCGGATGTTCGCCTCATCGTCGACCAGCGCGATCCGGCCCTGCGCACGTTCGCTCATGGCGTCCTCCCGCCGGCGAGTGTAAGCAGGCCGGGCGCGCCCGGCAAGCGCTCGGGGCGCCGGCGGTCGGCGTGCCCGGCGGCCGCCACATTCCGCCCCGCCGGTGCCGCGGAGCGGCCGCGGCGGCGGTCGGATCGGGCTGGGGCGGCGCGAAGGCTCCCCGGCGGGCGCCGGTTGATAGGCTCGCCGCTACTCCCGGTTGCCGAGGCCGCAGCCCACTCCGCCCTCCGATGACCCCCGACCGGATCCCGCCGATCGTCGATCGCCCGGCCACGGAGGCCGCCCCGCCGCGCGGGCGCTGGGCGCCGTCGCCCACCGGGCCGTTCCACCTGGGCAGCGCGCGCACCGCGCTGGCCGCGTGGCTCTCGGTGCGGAGCCGCGGCGGGACCCTGGTCTGGCGGGTCGAGGACCTCGACCCGCCGCGCACCGTCCCGGGCGCCGCCGAGGAGCAGCTCGCCGATCTCGCCTGGCTCGGGCTCGACTGGGACGAGGGGCCGCTTCCGGCGCCGACCGCCGCCGGCCGGCACGCCGCCGAGAGCGATCGCTCGGACGGCTCAGCGCGGGGCTCCTCCGAGGCCGGCGCCGAGCGCGGCCCCCACGCCCCCTACCGGCAGTCGCTCCGCGAGGCGGTCTACCGCGACGCCCTGGCGCGACTCGAGGCCGCCGGGCGCCTCTTCCCGTGCCGGCGCTCGCGCCGCGACCTCCAGGGGCTGGCCTCGGCGCCGCACGGCGCCGACGGCGCGCCGCCCTACCCGGCGGACTGGCGGCCGCGCCGGCTCGAGCCGGGCTGGCTCGAGCGGCTGCTCGCGGCCGAGCGGCCGGACGCCGCGGTCCGCTTCCGGGTCGACGCGGCGCCGGTGACCTTCCGGGACCTCGTCTTCGGCGAGATCGAGGAGCGGGTGGCCGAGACCGCCGGCGACTTCGTCCTGCGCCGCCGCGACGGTCTGTGGGCCTACCAGCTCGCCGTGGTCGCCGACGACCTCGCCATGGGGATCACCGAGGTGGTGCGCGGCGCCGACCTCCTCGCCTCGACCGGCCGCCAGATCCAGCTCGTCGAGGCGCTCGGCGGCGCCCGCCCGGCTTATGCCCACGTGCCGCTGGTGCTGAACGCCGCGGGCGAGAAGCTCTCGAAGCGCGACGGCGGCGCCACCCTCGCCAGGCTGCGCGCCGCCGGCGTCACCCCCGAGCGCGTGGCCGGCTGGCTCGCCTTCACCCTCGGCCTGGCCGAGCGGCCGGAGGCGGTCCACCCGCGCGAGCTGGTGCCGCGCTTCGCGTGGGATCGGCTGCGGCGCGAACCTTGGGTGCTCGCGGGCGATCCGGTAGCGGAGATGCGTAGCCAGGCACAGTCCGAGACGCGATCGCTGCGCGGGAAGCTGCGCTGGGAGGGGGACCTCGACGCGCTCCGCCGGTCGCGGCTCCCCGACTCTGGGTGACCACGGTCGTGCGGCTTTAGGGTCGTCGGCTCAGCGAGGGATTTCGGCGAGCTTCTCCCGTACCCAGAGGTCGAGAAGGCTCTCGGTGCTCATGCCGAGCTGGTCCGCGAGCCGGCCGAGCTCGCGGGAAAGGGTGGAGTCGACCGGCACATAGGTCCGCTGGTGGAGGAGATCGACCTCCAGCTCGACGGGTCGGGTACGGTCCCACACCTCGTCGAGGTCGTGACGGTCCCAGAACTCGCCGATCTCCTGGTAGGACTCGCCGCTCGAGATTCTCGACCTATCGTCGCTCATGGCGTCTTTTCTCGGCTTTGGTCATGTCGCGCGCAGAGACGATCAAGGCGTCGCGGGTTCGTTTCATCACGAAGAACACTACCAAGCGCCGTCCGGCTTCCGTACGACCGAGCGCGGCGTAAACGTCTTCACCCTCGCGGTGCCCCGGTTCGATCCAGCGAAACTGCGGTTTGCTGGCAAGAACCTCGACGACCTCCTCGCACCGGCCAAGTATAGGCCCCCGCCACACTCCCGCCACAACCTGCCCGCGCCTCTCCCCGCCCGCGCCCGCCGGCCGGGCGCGGCGGCTGGTCTGCTGTCGCCTGCTGAGATCGGAAGGAGGTTCGGCGATGGCGACCAGGGCACGGCGCGGCAGAACGACCGGGAAACGCAGTGCGGAGGGACGGTCGCGGTGGGCACTTGCGACGGCGGCCGTGGCGGCGCTGCTCCTGCCGTGGGTGGCGCTGGGGATCGTGCTCGGCGCTCCGGCGGCGGCGCCGGGGCCGGCCGTCGAGCCGGAGGGGGAGGCCGAGCACGACTGCGGCGACTTCGGTGACGTCGCCGTGCTTCTCTCTGGCGGCCTCGAAGGCTCCGCCGCCGAACCGATCCGCCGGTCCGAGGCCGAGAATGTCCCGCCCGACCCCGAGCGCGCCCCGGAGCCGCCGCCGCGCGAGGTGATCTTCGTCATTGACACCTCGGGCTCGATGCATGGCGCCTCGATCGAGCAGGCGAAGGCGGCGCTGGTAGCCGCGCTCCGCCGGCTGCGGCCGGTGGACACTTTTAACGTGATCGCGTTCGCCTCGGCGCCGCGGGCGCTCTTCCCCGGAAGCTGGCCGGCGCTGCCCGAGAGCCTCGCGAAGGCCGAGCGCTGGATCGGCGGCCTGGTCGCCGACGGCGGCACCGAGATGCTGCCGGCGCTCGCCGCCGCGCTCGGTCCGCCCGCCGAGGGCTACGGCGCCCCCGGGCGCGCGGCGGTCCGCCAGGTGGTGATCCTGACCAACGGCGCGGTGGCCGACGAGGACGAGCTGTTCGCCTACCTCGAGGGGCACGCCGGCTCGGCGCGCCTGTTCGCGGTCGGCATCGGCCCGGCGCCCAATGGCCGCCTGCTCGGGCGCGCCGCCGAGATCGGCCGCGGTACGTATGTCCCCATCGGCGGCCTCGACCAGGTCGCCGAGCGGATCGAGGCGCTCACCGGCGAGCTCGAGAGGCCGCTCCTGGCCGCCGGCGAGGCGGCCGGGCGGCGCGCGGCGCCGGTGGCGATGCCGGACGGCTGGACGCCCGCGGGCGCGCTGCCGGTGGATGGCACCCCGGCGGCGCTCCCGCGCGTCCTCGGCATCGGGCTGCTGCTGTTCGCGGCGGCGCTCGCCCTGGCGCTGCGCCGCGGGCTGCGGGCGCCGCAGGCGGCACGGTGACGCTGCCGCGGCGCTAACGCCCGAGCAGGATCAGGATCCCGGCGATCAGCGCCAAGAGGCCGAGGATGACGCCGGCATAGGGGATCGCCAGGCTGGGGATCAACGCCAAGAGGCCGGTGAGGATCAGGTAGACGGCGAGCAGGAGCATGCCGATCGAACGGGTGATGGCGGCCATGGTCTCTCCTTGGCGCCGCCGGCCGCAGCGCGCGGGCCGGAAGGCGCCGCGAGCGAGCCGGGGCGGGGTCGGGCTCGGGAGCGGCATGCCCCCGGGCGGTCGAGCTGTCGGTCCGGATGAACGGCGCCGACTCTACCGCGGCCGAGGCCGGGGCGCGAGGGCCGCGGCCGGCTGCGGCCGCGAAGACCGCTCGCCGGTCCTCTACAATGCGGCGGACCGCAACGTCCCGCGCGGCGCCGGCCGCCAGGAGGACTCCGTGCCGCGACACTCTCTTCCGCGCCGCCCGCCCGCTCTCCCCGACCCCCGCCGCCGCCGCTCCCCGTCCTCGCGTGCGGCTCGCGCCCTGACGCCTCCCTGCGCGGCGGCCTCTGCGCTGGCCGTCGCTCTCGCCCTCGCCGCCTGCGCGCCGCCGCCCGAGGAGCCGCTGGCGTCGGACCACCTCTTCCCGGTGCGGGTGGGCGGCAAGGTCGGCCTGATCGACGCCGCCGGCCGGAGGGTGGTCGAGCCCCGTTTCGAGCTGGCGGGGGCGACGCAGGAGGGCCGGATCGCGGTCGCCGAGAACGGCCGGTGGGGCTACGCCGACACCACCGGCCGGGTGGTGGTCGCGCCGCGCTTCGGCGACGCCGCGCCGTTCTCGGGCGGTCTGGCGGCGGTGGTGATCGACCAGGCGCTGGAGGCCGGGGACGGCGGCGACGGCCCGGTGCTGATGCTCGGCGCCGGCACCGCCGGCCTCCGCAGCGGCGGCTGGATCGACCTCTCCGGCGAGCTGGTGATCGAGGCGCGCTTCGCGGGGGTGACCACCTTCTCCGAGGGGCTGGCGGCGGCTCGCGAGGGGGATCTGTGGGGCTACGTCGACCCGACCGGCGCCTGGGCGATCGAGCCGCGCTTCGCCGTCGCCTCGCCGTTCTCGGAGGGGCTGGCGGTCGCCGCCGAGACCGCGGGCGCGGTCGGCTTCATCGGCCCCGGCGGCGAGTGGGCGATTCCGCCCACCTTCACCGACGCCTATGCCTTCTCCGAGGGGCTGGCGGCGGCGCGGGTCGCCGACGGCACCTGGGGCTTCGTGCGCCCCGACGGGAGCTGGGCCATCGAGCCCGGCTACTACTGGGCCGGCCGCTTCGGCGCCGGCCTGGCGCCGGTCAAGGTCGGCGCCTTCTGGGGCTATGTCGACGCCACCGGCACCGTGGTGATCGAGCCAGGCTACGAGCGCGCCGAGACGTTCTCCGAGGAGCGCGCGGCGGTCGAGGTCCGCGGCGAGGGGTGGGGCTACATCGACACTGCCGGCGAGCCGATGGGCGAGCCGCGCTGGGACCGCGCGCAGCCGTTCGCCGGCGGCCTCGCCTCGGTCAAGGAGGGGGACGCCTGGGGCTGGGTCGGCCGCCGCGGGCAGGTAGTCTGGGAGCCCTCCTTCTGAGTTCTCGAGGGGGGCGGTTCCTCCTACTCGTCGCCGCTCTCGCGCTGGCGATTCCCGCTACGGTCCGGGGGGCCGGCTCGGACCACCCGCCGCCGCCGGAGCTGGTGATCGAGGCGCCGCCGGGGCTCGCCGACGCCCGCCGCCGCCTCGAGAGCCTCGACCGCGAGCGGCTGTGGACCGCGGTCGAGCTGGCCGGGCTCGAGCGGCCCGGTCCGCCGATCCGAGTGGTGCTGGCGCCCGAGGGCTCGCCCGAGGCACGCGCGGTGCGCGAGTGGGTCGCCGGTTACGCGCGCGGCGCCGCGGGGCCGATCGTGCTCTTCCCCGAGCGCTCCCCGACCTACCCCGACGACAGCCTCGAGGAGCTGCTCCACCACGAGGTGGCGCACGTCCTGATCGAGCGCGCGGCGCGCGGCGGGGCGCTGCCGCGCTGGTTCCACGAGGGGGTGGCGATGGCCGCCGGGCGCGCCTGGGGGATCGAGGACAGCTCGCGCTTCGTGATCGCCACCCTGCGCGGCGGGCCGGCGCGGCTCTCGGACACCGAGGGGCTCTTTGCCGGCGGCGGCGGCTCGGCGGCGCGCGCCTACGCGGTCTCCGGCGCCTTCGTCCGCGACCTCATGGCCCGCCACGGCGGCGGGGTGAGCGGCGAGATCCTGGGCCGGGTCGGCCGGGGGGTTGCCTTCGAGGAGGCGTTCCGCCAGGCTACCGGCGAGACGCTGGCGGCGGCCGAGGAGTCGTTCTGGCGCCGCCGGACCTTCTGGCAGCGCTGGCTCCCCTTCCTGACCAGCTCCGTCCTGCTCTGGATCGTCGTCACCCTGCTGGCGCTCTGGGCTTTCCACCGCCGGCGCCGGCGCGACGCCGAGCTGGCCGCGCGCTGGGCGGCCGAGGAGCGGGCGGCGGCGCCGGCGCCGCCGCCGCCGCAGGCACCGCAAGTGCCGGAGCTCCCGGCCTCCGACGGCGGCTCACCCTGGGTCAACTGAGCGCCGGGTCACCGAGCCCTGGCAAACCTCGCGAAGAAGGACCACGATGAGAGACGGCAACCCATCCCTCGCCTCCTCCGGACGCCGGCCCTCCCGGCTCCGCCCGCTGCTCCTCGCCCTCGCCGCCGCGGCGCTCGCCGCGCTGCTCCTCTTCACCCTGCGCGTGGGTCCGGCGCCCGCGGTCGCGATCGAGCCGGCGCTGCCCGGCATCGGACCCGCGACGCCGGTGACCGTGCGCGCGACCGCCGGCGGCCGCGGCCTCGCCGGGCTGCGCCTGGAGATGCACCAGCCGGGGCGCGAGCCCGTGGTCCTGGCGGAGCGCGCGCACGAGCCGCGGCCGGCGTGGGCGTTCTGGGGGCCGCGGGTCACCGAGGAGACTCTCGAGGTCGAGGTCGGCGCCCGCGCCGTCCCCGGTCTCGCCGAGGGCGAGGCGACCCTGCGCGCGGTCGCCGAGCGCGCCCCGACCTGGCTGCGGCGGCCGGAGCCGGCGGTCGCCGAGACGACCCTGCCGGTGCGCCTGCGGCCGCCGGCCCTGGCGGTGACGTCGAGCCAACACTATGCGCGCCAGGGGGGCAGCGGGGTGGTGGTCTACCGCGCCGGCGAGGGCACCGGGCGGAGCGGCGTCGAGGCCGGCGGCCGCTGGTTCCCCGGCTGGCCGCTGCCGGGCGGCGGTGCCGGTGACGGGGGCGACGGCCGGAGCTTCGCCTTCTACGCCGTCCCCTACGACCTCGGCGACGGCGCCGCGGTCCGCCTGGTCGCCGAGGACGGCCTCGGCAACCGCGCCGAGCGCGCCTTCCTCGACATCTTCAAGCCGGCCCCTTACTCGGAGGGGACGATCGAGCTGTCCGACGGCTTCATGGCGCGGGTGGTGCCGGAGATCCTGGGCGCGACCCCGGGCTTCGCCGACCGCGGCGGCGACCTCCAGAACTACCTGGCGATCAACGGCGAGATGCGCGCCGCCAACGCCGGGCGCCTCGAGGCGCTGGCCCGGGAATCCCAACCGGCCTTCCTCTGGCAGGGGGAGTTCCTGGCGATGCCCAACGGCCAGGTGATGTCGCCGTTCGCCGAGCGCCGCACCTACCTCTACCAGGGCGGACAGGTCGACGAGCAGTTCCACCTGGGCTACGACCTCGCCTCGGTGCGCCGGGCGCCGGTGCCGGCGGCCAACGCCGGAGTGGTCGCGCTCGCCGAGTACTTCGGGATCTATGGCAACGCGGTGGTCGTCGATCACGGCTACGGCCTGGCCAGCCTCTACGGCCACCTGTCGGAGATCGCGGTCGAGGCGGGCCAGCGGGTCGAGCGCGGCGACGTCGTCGGCCTCTCCGGCGAGACCGGCCTCGCCGGCGGCGACCACCTCCACTTCGCGATCCTGCTCCAGGGCCTGCCGGTCGACCCGGTCGAGTGGTGGGACCCGAAGTGGATCCGCGACCGGATCACCGGCAAGCTCGGCGCCGCCCTCGAAGCGGAGGCGGCGACGGCACCTTCCACCAGCGGCAACGCGGGTTAGGCTTGCGGAAAGGAAAGACGTTCCCGAGTTGCGGAACCGCGAGCACTCCATAGCGTAGATGGTCGAGAGGAGAGACTTCTATGGTGAGCAGGACGACCCTCGGGGCGATCGCCCTGATGGCTGAGCTGGCCGCGTGGCCGGCGATCGCCGGCGTGCCCCCTACCGAGCGCCAGCCGGTGCGCGAGACCGTCAACGGAGTCGAGCTGGTCGACCCCTACCGCTGGCTCGAGGGGAGCGCGGCGCCCGAGATCGGCGCGCCCGCCAGCCCCGAGGCCAGCGCACTCGATGCCCGGGTGGCGGCGTGGACCGACGCCCAGAACGCCCACACCCGCTCGGTGCTCGACCGCCTCCCCGGGCGCGAGGGCCTCGAGACGCGCCTGCGCGAGCTGCTCGGCGCCGGCAGCGTCGGCGCTCCCGAGCTGCGCGACGGCCGCGGCTTCTTCCTGAAGCGCCAGGGCGAGCAGGCACAGCCGGTGCTCTACGTCCGCGATCTCGCCGGCGGCCCGGCGCGGCCGCTGGTCGATCCCAACGCGCTCGACCCGGAAGGGCTGACCAGCCTCGGCTGGTACGAGCCGAGCCCGACCGGCGACCTCGTCGCCTTCGGCCTCTTCCGCGCCGGCGACGAGAACACCACCCTCTACCTGGCCGACGTCGCGACCGGTGCCTGGCTCGCCGACGAGATCCCCGGCAAGGTGCGCGAGCCGAGCTGGCTGCCCGACGCCTCGGGCTTCGTCTACCGCCGCCTGGCCGACGCCGACGACCCCTACTCGGGCGAGGTCCGCTTCCACCGGGTCGGCCACCACCGGCGCCAGGACCCGCTGCTCTACGAGCAGGCCGAGGAGGGGCCGCTGGCGACCACCTGGGGCCCCTACGCCGAGCTGTCGGCCGACGGCGACTGGCTGATCCTGATCTACTGGACCGGCACCGGCTCGAACGACCTCTATGCCGCCGACTTCCGGCGCTTCCGGGCCGGCGAGGGGCTGGAGTGGAAGCCGGTCCTGGTCGGCGAGGACGCCCTGGCGATCGGCGTCGCCGAGGGCGGCACCCTCTTCCTGCGCACCACCCTGGGCGCCGACAACGGCCGGGTGGTGGCGATCGACCTCGCCGGGCTGACCCCGGAGGCGGGCCGCGAGGCGTGGCGCGAGCTGATCCCGGAGCGGCGCGACGCGACCCTGACCGACCTGCGCCTGGCCGAGGGGCGCCTGGTCGCCGGCTACGTCCAGGGCGCGGTGTCGCGTTTCGAGGTCTTCACCCGCGAGGGCGAGGGCCGCGGCCCGCTGGCGCTCCCCGGGCCGGGCACCGCCGGCATCGCCACCGATTCCGGCCGTGCCGACGCGCTGGTCTCGTTCGAGAGCTTCAACCAGCCCGCCACCCTCTACCGCGTCGACCTCGCCGCCGGCACGCTGGCGCCGTGGGAGGAGGCCGAGGTGCCGGTCGACCCGGACGCCTTCGAGGTGCGGCAGGGTCACCTACCGCTCCGCCGACGGCACCGAGGTGCCGATGTTCCTGGTCCACAAGAAGGGGCTCGAGCGCGACGGCGGCAATCCGACGGTGCTCACCGGCTACGGCGGCTTCAACATCTCGATCACCCCCGAGTTCGAGTCCGCCTGGGTGCCCTGGCTCGAGCGCGGCGGGGTCTACGCGGTCGCCAACCTGCGCGGCGGCGGCGAGTTCGGCGAGGAGTGGCACCGCGCGGGCATGCTGGAGAAGAAGCAGAACGTCTTCGACGACTTCATCGCCGCCGCCGAGTGGCTGATCGCCGAGGGCTACACCCGGCCGGAGAAGCTCGGCGATCCTCGGCGGCTCGAACGGCGGCCTGCTGATCGGCGCGGCGCTGACCCAGCGGCCGGAGCTCTTCGGCGCGGTGATCTCGCGCGGTGCCGCTCCTCGACATGCTGCGCTACCAGCACTTCCTGATGGCCAAGTACTGGGTGCCCGAGTACGGCTCGGCCGAGGACCCCGAGCAGTTCCGCTACCTGCTCGAGCTACTCGCCGTACCACAACGTGGAGGACGGCACGCGCTACCCGGCGGTGCTGCTCCTCGCCGGCGAGAACGACACCCGCGTCCACCCGCTCCACGCGCGCAAGATGGCCGCCCGCCTCCAGGCCGCGACCGCCTCGACCCCGGCCGAAGACCCGGTGCTGCTGTGGATCGACCGCAGCGCCGGCCACGGCGCCGGCAAGCCGCTCGCCGACCGCATCCGCGAGGCCGCCGACAGCGGCCTGTTCATGATGTGGCAGCTCGGGCTGCTCGGGGAGAGCGGGGAGGAGCCGAGTTCGCTGAGCGGCTCGGCGACCACCGGCGGCCCGGCCGGCGGCTCGTCGGTGGGGAGGGAAGCGGCCTCGCCGCGGCGCTAGCGGCCCAGAGGACTTGGCATTCTTCCGGATGGCCATCGGGGCACCCCGGGGCTTCTGCACCGCCGGCTTTCGTTCCGTGGTCTACGCGAGACTCGGTTTCCGCGTATCTCTTTGATGGGCGTGATCATGACGCCCGCCAGGAGATGCGAACATGATGGGAAAGCGGCGTTCCCTGACCCTGTATCGACTGCGGGAGCGGATCGGCGGATCCCCGGTCAGCGGGCCCGACGACTTCGTGAAGCCGGAAGTTCTCGGCTCTCCCGACATCGAGGTCCACGACGTCGAGTTCGATAATGGCTTCGCCGCCCGTCTCTACCTCGCAAAACCGGAATCGAAGAAGCCTAACTGGCTGGCGTTCCTGCGACAGGGCTTCGGTGAAAAACTCGATGTGCCAGAGGGGGCAAACAACCGTGCATTGCTTGTGGTTCGAGTGACCGATCAGGATGGCTCGCCTCTGCACTTCGGGTTGACTTTCGGTCACGGTCGATTCCTGTTGCGATCCGGCAGCTGGCAGCACAACTTCGGGCTCCGGGTCGCGCTCAACGCGATCTACGAAGGCGACAATCGCTCGAATCTCATCCCCGCAGCGCGTCTCCGTCGCGTGGACGCCAAGACCGTAGCCGAGAATACGCTGCACAGCAGGTTCCAGAGCAATCGGTTCGCCACCTTCGACACCTTCGGCCTCGACGTCCAGCGCGACCTGCTCGGCGCCGTCACTGGCGAGCCAGTCTCGAAGGAACTATGGGGACGACGGATCAGCGGGGGCGACGCACTCTTTTTGAGTGTCAGGGACTCGTTCGAGCAGATCGAGCGTGTGTGTCGCAGCGCTGAGGAATGGCATGGACGCAAGGACTACCAGACCCGGTTCAAATGGGTCGATCACGTCCGCTCGGTTGACAGCGATGAGCTTCCGAAGCTTGAAGAAGCAGTGATAGAGCTTCTCAGGAAACAGCCTCAGACGAGCTTGGAACTGGCGCCCCCCGAGCTGATCGAGTGGGATGATGTGTCTGAGTTCCGGTATTCGCTCGACTTTTCTCGAAGCTTCGACGACCTCGATATCGCCGACTACCTCGGTCTGCTGGAGGAAACGGGCTCTGCCACCACGGTTTCGGTAACAGTGCTGCGAGAGCAGACCATTGAGGCGCTCGACTGTAACGGTGAAGTGGTCGGCACGTGGTCGGTGTTCGACTGTCTCGACGGAGAAGTCTCGCTCGCGGACAACCTGTATCTTCTCTCCGGTGGTAGCTTTTGGGCGATCGCGCCCGACTACCGCAGCGAACTAGATGGAGAGATCTCGTCGATTCCTGAGTGGTTGGGTTCTCTTCCGGACGCGGTAGGAGATCCAGATGAAGGCGTCTACAACGAACTGGCCGCTGCCAGCTCACCGGATTACCTCTTGCTCGACAAGAAGACGGTGACCGTCGATCGTCGTGAGACCCCGATCGAGATCTGTGACATACTCACCACCGATGGATCTTTCATTCATGTCAAGCGAAAGCTGAGCTCCTCCGCGCTGAGCCATCTCTTCGGCCAAGGGGCGGTCTCTGGCGATCTGTTACTGATGGACCGCTCTTTCCGGGCGGCGGCGTTGAAGAAGATCGAGGCCGCTGCGAAACTGAAGTTGGGGAAGGTAGCCGGAGATGAAGCGGGGCGCTTTGCGTCGTTCGATTTGGACTCGGTCACACCGAGTGGCCATCAAGTCGTGTACGCCGTGATCGCGAAGTGGAACGGCCGGAGCCCCGCGGATGCACTGCCGTTCTTCAGCAAGGTGAACTTGCGGCGCCACGCGGAGGACCTTCGACGCATGGGTTATCGAGTCAGCTTCAAGAAGATCGAGGTCAAACCCAAGGCAGCCTGAGGGGGTCGACGACCAAAGCTCTACCTCGAAGGGAGGACCGCTCCGTGTTGTCGAAGATCTGGGCCACAAGCCGGTCGCCAGGGGCGACTACGGTAGCGCCTGCGGACTACTGAAGCATACGGTCGGACACTCGAGCGATTCGGACGACCTCTTCAGCCCAGCGATACTCGCCCAGCTCTCTGGAGTCAAGCAGGAAACCAATCCACTCGCCCGATTCGCTGAGAGTCGCGCGAAGGTAATTGCGATCGAAGTGGCTCGCGACCAAGTACCAGAGGAGCACTCGGGGAGGTAGAAAGAAGCGATAGCCTTGGGTGCTTCCGAATCGTTGCCGCACTGGATAGGGCATGCTGAGAAATTGATCTCGCAGAACATACAGAATGATGGGGTATGAGGCTCGATTTCCAGGGTCGGCACAAAGGAGCATCCTTCTCAAAGTCTCCTCGTGCGGTCCTAGTTGAACCTGGTGATACTCTGGCAAGGACGACGCGCTTGCGCGCCACAGCAAGGAAAGCAGGAATAACTTAAAGCGCGGGTAGTCGAGCCCTCTGACTCTCACCAGATCACTGCGATCGCTGGGGTCAGGCTTGCTGACTCGAATTCCTTCGATGGTTATGGACGGGGTCTCCCGCAGGCCGGAAAGAGTGCTCCAACTCGATTCCGACGGCTGTTCATAGCGTTGATTCAAGAGTCGATTGTCACATTCCTCGCAAAGGAGCCGCTCGCGTAGTCCCTTCTGGAGAAGCTGCCCCCACATTTCTTCGCCACCAGCACGGATTCCAAGCATCTTGCCACGCTCATTCCGAAGCGGCTTCCACATGAACTCGGGAACCACATGAGACTCGCAAAGGGTCGCCGTCCGATGGCAAAGCTTGCAGATGGCCACAGAAGAACCGTCGCCCTTCGTGCGAATCGCTAGGCTAGGAGGGCGTGTCCGCGGTCAAGACGTCGACGCCGTTCTCGGTCACCGCCACGGTGTGCTCCCACTGCGCGGAGAGCGAGCCGTCGGCGGTGACTGCGGTCCAGCCGTCGGAGAGGACCTCGACTTCGGCGCGGCCGGTGTTGATCATCGGCTCGACGGTGAAGACCATCCCGGGGACCAGGAGCGGTCCCTCGCCGCGGCGCCCGTAGTGGGCGACGAACGGCTCCTCGTGGAAGGCGAGGCCGGTGCCGTGGCCGCCGAAGGTCTCGACCACCGAGTAGCCGGCCGCCTCGGCGTGCTCCTGGATCGCCGCCCCGAGGTCGCCCAGGCGGCCGCCGGGCGCGATCGCGGCGACTCCCAGATTGAGGCACTCGCGCGCGGTCGCGACCAGCCGCCGCGCCTCCCGACCGACCTCGCCGACCAGGTACATCCGGCTCGAGTCGCCGTAGAAGCCGTCGAGCACGGTGGTGACGTCGACGTTGACGATGTCGCCCTCGGCGAGCCGGCGCGGCCCCGGGATGCCGTGGCAGACCACCTCGTTGATCGAAGTGCAGATCGACTTCGGGAAGCCCTTGTAGCCGAGCGGCGCCGGGGTCGCGCCGCGGGCGGCGACCGCCTCGTAGACCCAGCGGTCGATCTCGTCGGTGGTCACCCCCGGCCGCACCCGCTCGCCGATCCGGTCGAGGATCTCGACCGTCAGCCGGCAGGAGCGGCGGATGCCCTCGATCTGCGCCGCCGACTTGAGCATCACCTTGCGCACCCGCCGCCCGGTGCGCCGCGGGGCGCCGCTGTCGGCCATGCGGTCGAGCCCCAGGTGGCACTTCTTGTACTTCTTGCCGCTGCCGCACCAGCAGGCGTCGTTGCGCCCGGGCGCCCGCTCGGGGCGCGCGGGGAGGTCGCGCTCGGCGGCGGCGACGGGGGAGAAGGCGGCTTCGGCCATGGTGTCGATCGCACAACGCGGCCCGGCGAGCGGCGGATTCCCCGCGGCCGGAGCCGTTGCGCGCGAAGGCCAGACTCTACCGCATCGACCGCGCGGCCTCGGCCGCGAAACGGGCCGCGAGCGAACCGGGCTCTGCGCCCAGCTCCCAGCGCTCGCCGATTGCGAGCAGCCGCACGCGCCCGGGATCGCCGCCGGCCTCGGCGACCGCCGCGGCGAGGACGCGCGGCGCGAGGTCCGCGGGCTCGTCGGTGAGGTCGAAGCAGCCCCAGTGCATCGGCAGCATCCAGCGTGCGCCGAGCTCCCGGAAGGCCTGCCACGCCTCGCCGGGATCGAGGTGCTGGTAGGCCATGAACCAGCGCGGCTCATAGGCGCCGATCGGCAGCATCGCGACGTCGATACCGGGGAAGCGGCGGCCGATCTCGGCGAAGCCGTCGAACTAGCCGGAATCGCCGGCGAAGTAGAAGCGGCGGGTGGCGGTCTCGAGCAGCCACGACGCCCAGAGCGTGCCGTTCTGCGGCACACCGAGCCGATTCGACCAGTGCTGGGCGGGCAGACAGGTGAGCCGCCAGCCGCCGCCGTCGGCGCTCTGCCACCAGTCGAGCTCGGTCACCCGCTCGACCCCCTGGCGGCGCAGCCAGGCGGCGTTGCCGAGCGGCACGAACCAGGCCACCGAGCGAGGCAGCCGGCGCACCGTCCAGCGGTCGAGGTGGTCGTAGTGGTTGTGCGACAGCACCGCGATCGCGTGCGGCGGCACCGCCTCGACCGGCAGCCCGGGCGGGGTGAGCCGCCGGGGCACCAGCGCCCGCGGCCCGAAGTGGGGATCGGTGAGCGCCAACGCCGGGCCGTCCTGGAGCGCGAAGGTCGAGTGGCCGATCCAGGTCACCGCCGGCCGCGACGCCGGCGTGGCGAGCGCGGCGGCGTCGCTCGCCACCCGCGGCACGTCGAGCGGGGCGCTCTTGTCGTAGCCCGAGCCGGAGAGCTTCCAGCGCACGACGTCGCGGAGGCGCACCTCCATCCGCCGCCAGGGGTTGAAGAAGCGCCCGCGCCGGTCGCGGTGGGGGGCGTAGAAGGCGGCCGAATCCATCTCAGCCCAAGCTCAGCCGGTCGGGTGCGATGCCATCGCGCTATCCTGCCAGCCTGCGAGGTCCCGAATGGCGAGTCTGAACGTCCGGAGGATCGACGACCGCGTGTTCGAGAAGCTGCGCGCCCGGGCGGCGGAGCACGGAGTCTCGATCGAAGAGGAGGTCCGACAGATCATCCACCGCGCGGTCGCCGCGCCGCAGCGGCTGGGGGAGCTGGCCGTCCGTTGCTTCGGGCCTTCGAACGGCATAGAACTGGAGTTGCCTCAGAGGCTGCCGCACGACCCGAGGGACCTCACCGGGTGATCCTGCTCGCCTAAACGCGGATCACCCAGCCGATCGCCGCCGGCTCGCCGAGAGCATCCTCTTCCGCAGCCGGATCGACTCCGGGGTCACCTCGACCAGCTCGTCCTCCTGGATGTACTCGAGCGCCTGCTCGAGGTTGAGGATCCGCGGCGGGGTCAGGCGCACCAGCTCCTCGCTGCTCGACGCCCGCATGTTGGTGAGCTTGCGCTCGCGGGTGATGTTGACGTCGAGGTCGCTGGCGCGCGCGTGCTCGCCGACGATCATCCCCTCGTAGACCTCGGCGCCCGGGGCCAGGAAGAGGACGCCGCGCGGCTGGAGGTGCTCGATCGCGTAGGCGGTGGTCTTGCCGGCGCGGTCGGAGACCAGGGAGCCGTTCTGGCGGTGGGCGATCTCGCCCTGCCACGGCTCGTAGCCGTCGAAGATGTGGTTCATGATGCCGGCGCCGCGGGTCTCGGTGAGAAACGGCGTGCGGAAGCCGATCAGCCCGCGCGACGGGATGCGGAACTCCATCCGCACCCGCCCGGAGCCGTGGTTGACCATCTTGGTCATCCGCCCCTTGCGCTCGCCGGCGAGCTGGGCGACCGGGCCGATCGCCTCCTCCGGGCAGTCGATCAGGAGCGCCTCCATCGGCTCACAGCGCACGCCGTCGATCGTCCGCGTGAGCACCCGGGGCTTGCCGACCGACAGCTCGAAGCCCTCGCGGCGCATCATCTCGATCAGGATCGCGAGCTGCAGCTCGCCGCGGCCGGCGACCTCGGTCGACTCCGGCGTGTCGGCGGGGGAGATCCGGATCGCCGGGTTGCCGAGCGACTCGCGGTCGAGCCGCTCCTTCAACTTGCGCGAGGTGACGTGGGCGCCCTCGCGGCCGGCGAGCGGCGAGTCGTTGACGGTGAAGATCATCGCCAGCGTCGGCTCGTCGACCTGGATCGCGGGCAGCGGCCGGGGGTCCTCGGCGTCGGCCAGGGTCTCGCCGATCGAGATCTCGTCGACGCCGGAGACCGCGACCACGTCGCCGGCCCGGGCCGAGTCGATCGGCACCCGCGCCAGCCCCTGGTAGCCGTAGAGGTTGACGACCTTGACCGGCTCGACCGTGCCGTCGAGCCGGCAGCGCGCCGCCGGCCCCTTGGCGAGCGTGCCCGAGACCACCCGCCCGATCGCGAGGCGCCCGACGTAGTCGTCGTAGTCGAGCGTGGTGATCAGCATCTGGAGCGGCATGTCCGGGTCGTAGGCGGGCGGCGGCACGGTGCGCAGGATCTCCTCGAACAGCGGCCCGAGCAGCTCGTCGGGGCCATCGAGCTGGCGGCGCACGCGGCCGGCGCGGGCGTTGGCGTAGAGCACCGGGAACGAGAGCTGCTCGTCGCTCGCGTCGAGGTCGATGAAGAGGTCGTAGATCTCGTCGAGCACCTCGGCGGCGCGGGCGTCGGCGCGGTCGATCTTGTTGATCACCACGATCGGCGGCAGGCCGGCGGCGAGCGCCTTCGAGAGCACGAAGCGGGTCTGGGGCAGCGGCCCCTCGGCGGCGTCGACCAGGAGCAGCACGCCGTCGACCAGCTTGAGCGTGCGCTCGACCTCGCCGCCGAAGTCGGCGTGGCCGGGGGTGTCGACGATGTTGATCTTGACCCCGCGGTAGGTGACCGCGGTGTTCTTGGCCATGATCGTGATGCCGCGCTCGCGCTCGAGGTCGATCGAGTCCATCACCCGCTCGTTGACCGATTGGTTGTCGCGGAAGATCCCGCTCTGCCAGAGCATGGCGTCGACCAGCGTGGTCTTGCCGTGGTCGACGTGGGCGATGATCGCCAGGTTGCGCACGTCGTCGCGGGTGGCGGCCGCCGCGTGCGCGGTGGCGGCGGTGGTCGGGGCGGTCGGGGTGGCGGTGGTGGTGGACATCGGGGGACGGACCTCCGGAACTGCGGTGAAGCGGTCGGGGCTGAGGTGGGCGCGGCGGGCCGGCGTCGATGCCGATCCGATGGGGCCGGTGGCGGCCCGGCGCGGGGGCGGGACGGTACCACCGAACGGGTGTGCGGGGCAAGATGGCCGGGTGTGTGCGGTGGTGTCCTAGCACTGTGTGGGCGCTCCCCTCCCGCCCCTGATAGGACATTACCGGGGGACGTGCCCTCGAGCCGATTTGCGCACTGAAGGCATCAATTCGCTCGACACTCTGAGGCTTTTTCTGTACAGTTCGCCCGAGGACGCCGAAGATGGATCTCCGGGCGACAGTCGAGTTGCAGAATCCCTGGTGGCGAGACCCGCAGGTGCGGGTCGGAAGGCGCCATCCGTTCCGGCGCGACCTCCAGCCGCGCGTCTTGGGGCAGCTCCGGCGAGTGGCGGACCGCCGCGCGGTGGTCCTCATGGGGCCGCGGCAAGTCGGCAAATCGGTTCTGCTCCGCCAGACTGTCGACGACCTGCTCGACGCCGGCTGGCCGCCCGGCAACGTGCTGTACTTCGACTTCTCCGACGACCGGCTGACCGGCGCGGTGGCGGCGCGGGAGCTGACCGAACTCGAGGTGGCGGGGCGCCACCCCGACTATCCCCGGGTCCTGCTCCTCGACGAGATCGCCCGGTCGCCGCGCTGGGACCTCTGGCTCAAGCAGGCGGTGGACCAGGAGATCGGGCGAATCGCGGTGACCGACTCGGCGGCCTCGGTGATGCGCGAGGCGCGCAGGGAGTCCGGCGTCGGGCGCTGGGACGAGCACTGGCTCGAAGGGCTGACGCTCGCGGAGTTCGTAGGGCTGCAGCGGAGCGCGGGGCTGCTTGCCGAGTCGCGGGAGGAATCCGGCCTCGGCGCCGCGGCGGCCTTCATCCCGCAGTACCTCGAGCTCGGCGGGTTCCCGGAGCACGCCCTCGCGCCGCTGGCGCAGGACGCGCTGCGGCGGCTGCGCGAGCAGATCGTCGCCCAGGCGATCCTCCGCGACCTCGGCGGGCGGGTCCGCGATCCGGAGCAGGTGAGGAAGCTCTTCTCCTTCCTGGTCCAGGAGTCCGGGGGCGAGTGGAACGAGAGCAAGCGCGCCGCCGACCTGGACAGCGACCGGCGCACCGTCGGCGAATGGCTGCAGCTCCTCGAGGACACGCTATTGGTCGTGCGGCTCGATCGGCTCGCGGTCCATCCCGCGGCGGGCCTGCGCGCGCAGCCCAAGCTCTATGCCGCCGATCACGGCCTGATCAACGCCTTCGCCCTCGCCGACACGTCGGACCCCGAGATCCGTGCCAGGGTCTACGAGGCCGCCGTCTTTCGGCACCTGCGGGAGCTGGCGCGGGAAGACGCGCGGACCGGCATCGCCTACTACCGCGATCGGTCCGGCCGAGAGGTCGACTTCGTTCTCGATCTGCCGGACGCCCGGGTTCTGATCGAGGTCACCGGGAGCGCACGGGTGAAGGGCGAGAAGGTGACGCGGCTGGGCGAGGTGGCGAGGAGGATCGGCGCCGACCGCCAGGTGGTGGTCTACGGCGGCAGCCTGAGCACCGAAGAGCAGGCGACGCGGACGGTGCCCCTGGGGAGCTTCCTCTTCGATCCCCGTGCGGCGGTGGCCGGATGAGCCCGCGCATCCCGATCGGCGAGCCCGAGGGGCAGCGGCTGGAGTTCAAGCCGCGCGCCGCACTGGAGCGGCCGGAGGCGATCGTACGGTCCGTGGTCGGGATGCTGAACGCCGAGGGTGGGGAGGTGTGGATCGGTGTGCGCTCGGAAGCAGGGCTCGGAGTGGAGCTCGAGGGGGTCGACGATGCGGAACGGGCACGCCAGCGGCTCCAGGAGGCGCTGTGCGATCGGATCGAGCCGACTCCCGGCTTGGACGAGGCGAGGGTCGAGGTGGTCCGTTCCGGGCGCGATCTCCTGAGAGTCGAGGTTCGCCCCATCGAGTCTCACCGGCCGTATGCGGCGATCCTCGGCCCCGGACGCGAGTATCCGGTCCGGATGGCCGCCGTGTCGCGAAACCTGAGCCGCGAGGAGATCCGGGCTCTGTTCGCCGGCGCGCCGGCGCAGACGGAGCGGGGTCGCGAGGAAACCTCGGCCGCGGCCCGACGGCTGGCCGGCGAGCAACGACGGGTGTTGGAGTCGGGGAGGCCGGTCCTCTGGATCGGAGCGGTGCTGGACGGCGGCGGCGAGCTGGATCTCGCGGCGGTGGCGGAGAGCGGGCTGCTGACCGAGCCGCAGCTCTCCGGAAGCCATCTGCTCTATAGCTGGCCCGCCGCGCTCCGGGGCGCCGCGCTCACGGGGCAGCTCCGCGCGAGCCCGCGCTCGGTGTCCGGCCGGTCGACGTTCTGCTGGGAGACCCCGTGGGGCGACGCCGTCTCGCTGGATCGCGCGGGAGGACTCTTCGCCGGCGCGGACATCGACCAGTTCGCCACCGGCCCGCTGCCGGGCGCGGAGGGCCCGTTCCTCTACCCGGACCGCTTCGTCGGGTGGGTGGTTTCTCCCTTTCGCATCCTGGCCCGCCTGACCTCCCAGGAGGGCCTGTGGAGGGACGGGTTCGCTGGCGGGGACTCCCCTGTGTTCGCCTCGCTCCTGGTCACCGGCATCGCCGGTTGGAGGCTCGCGCCCGGGCGGCTTCCCCGGTCCGAGCCTCTCCGGCGCCGGACCGCAGGCCGTGCTGCGCGGATCGACCGGGACTTCGTCTCGAGCAGCACCTTCAGCCTGACGGTCGAGACGGTTCGGGACGAGCCGGATCGCTGTGCCTTTCGGCTGCTGGCCCGCTTCTACGAGGCGTTCGGACTCTCGGAGTCCGACGTCCCCTACTTCGACCCTCGGACCGAGCGCTTCGACTGGAGCCTCCCCGAGCCTCTCTGAGCACGCCCCGCTCAGCGCGCGGCGAAGAACGCCCGGCGGAGGGCCTCCGTCCGGCGGCGGTTGACTCCGAGGTCCCACCAGCCGGATCGGGCGGCGGAGCGGAAGTGGATGCGGCCGGCCGGCGCGCCGGTCGCCGGATCGGCGTGCTGCTCGATCTCGATCTCGAGGTCGTCGACGAAGCCGAGCCGGGTGCGCGCCTCGGCGCGCAGGTAGCCGGGCTCGTCGGCGATCACGGTCACCCGCGGCAGGGTCGCGAGCGCGCGCCGCAGCCGCTCCTGGGCGGCGGCGATCGGGCCGGTGAACGGGATCGGGTCGGCGCCGTGGCGGCGGCCGGTCGAGCGGGTCGAGACGCAGTTCGGCGAGCGGCGGCGGCAGGGGCGGACGCGGGCGGCATCGCTCATCGTCCGACTCTACTTCGCGCGGCTTGCCCGCCGCCGGTTGCCGGCCTATGCTGCCGCTCCGGCGCCGCGGGCGCTCTCAGGTGGGGGGGACGAGGATGACGGTCACGGACACCGCGGTCTCGCCCGTCGAGGCGATCAACCAGGACCTCGAGCGCGAGCTGCCGGCGCTCGGGGCGGCGCTGTCGCCGCTCGGCCGGCGCGCGATCTACCCGAAGGGGATCCCGTTCCAGGCCGCCGAGGCCCGGGGGAAGACCTACAACGGCACCATCGGCCAGATCACCGACGGCGCCGGCGGCGCGGTGCCGCTGCCGTCGCTGGCGGCGGCGCTCGGGGCGATGCCTCCCGACCTCGCCAACGCCGCGCTGCTCTACTCGCCGATCGAAGGCCTGCCCGAGCTGCGCCGGCTGTGGCGCGAGCGGCAGCGGCGCGGGGTCGCCGCGGAGGTGCCGTCGTCGTTGCCCGTCGTCACCGCGGGGCTGAGCCACGGCCTGTCGCTGGCGGCGGACCTCTTGGTCGGCGAGGGCCGCCCGGTGGTGGTGCCGGACCCGTTCTGGGGCAACTACCGGCAGACCTTCGAGACCCGGAGCGGCGGCCGCCTGGTGCCGGCGCCGGCCTACCGCGACCTGCGCTTCGACCCGCTCCACCTGGCGCGCGCTCTCGACGCCCTGTCGGCCGGCGAGCCGGCGGTGGCGATCGTCAACTTCCCGTCCAACCCCGGCGGCTACTCGCCCGACGCCGCCGAGCGCCGCGAGCTCCTGGGCTCGCTGCTCTCGGCGGCGACGCGGCGGCCGCTGGTGGTGCTGTGCGACGACGCCTACGCCGGCCTGGTGTTCGCCGACGGCGTGCCGCGCGAGTCGCTGTTCTGGGACCTCGCCGCCGCCCGCCACCCCAACCTGGCGCCGGTCAAGATCGACGGCGCGACCAAGGAGCTGGCGTTCTTCGGCGGCCGGGTGGGGTTCCTGACCTTCGCCGCCGAGCCCGGCTCGGCCGCCGCGGCGGCGCTCGAGAGCAAGGTCAAGTGCCTGCTGCGCGCCGGGATCGGCTCGCCGGTGGCGGTCGGCCAGGCGGCGGTGATCGCGGCCCTGCGCTCGCCCTCGGTCGAGGACGAGGTCGAGTCGGTGCGCCTCCTCCTCGCCGAGCGCTGGCGGGCGATGACCGCGGCGCTCGCCGAGTGCGATCCCGCGCTCCTCTATCCGCTCCCCTCGAACGCCGGCTGCTTCGTGCTCGTCGAGCTGCCCGCGGAGCTCGGCGTCGACGCCGAGGCGCTCCGCCGCCACCTCCTCGACCACCACGACACCGGCGTCGTCTCGGTCCCGCCGCGTCAACTGCGCCTGGCTTTCTGCTCGGTCGCCGGCGAGGCGCTGCCCGAGCTGGTGCGGCGGGTGGAGCGGGGGGTACGGGAGCTGGCAGGGCGGTAGGCGCGCTACCGCCGCACCCGCTCGCCCCCGGCGTCGTAGTCGTAGACCCCGCGCCCGGTCTTCCGGCCCAGGCGGCCGGCCTTGACGTGCTGCTCGAGGAGGATCGACGGGCGGTAGCTGTCGCCCAGGGTGCGGTGGAGGTGCTGGAGGATCGAGAGGCGCACGTCGAGGCCGACCAGGTCGACCATCTCGAACGGCCCCATCGGGTGGTTGAGGCCGAGCTTGAGCGCGGTGTCGATGTCCTCGGCGCTGGCCACCCCGGTCTCGAGCATGCGGAACGCCTCGTTGCCGATCAGGGCGTTGATCCGCGAGGTGACGAAGCCGGGTGACTCGTTGACCCGCACCACCTGCTTGCCCATCCGCTCGGCCGCCGCCGCCATGGCGTCGAGCACCGGCTCGGGGGTCTCGAGGCCGCGCACCAGCTCGACCAGGCGCATGACGTGGACCGGGTTGAAGAAGTGCATGCCGGCGAACTTGTCGGGCCGGCCGGAGGCCGCCGCCATCTCGGTGATCGAGAGCCCCGAGGTGTTCGAGGCGAACAGGCAGTGCGCCGGCGCCAGGCGGTCGGCCTCGCCGAACAGCTCGACCTTGAGCGCCATCTGCTCGGGCACCGCCTCGATCACCAGGCCGGCCTCGGCGACCGCCGGCCCAGATCTCGCTGCCGTAGGAGAGCCGCCCGCTGGTCTCGCGCGCCTGCTGCCTCGGCTCACCTTGCCGCGCTCGACACCCTTGGCCAGGTTGCGCTCGATCGTCTTCCCGGCGCGCGCCAGCGCCTCGGGGAAGGGGTCGTAGAGCCGGGTGCGGTAGCCGCCGGCGGCGGCGACGTGGGCGATGCCCAGCCCCATCGTGCCGGCGCCGAGGACCGCGACGGTGGTGATCTCGGTCATGGTCGCCTTGTTCCTACGAGACGGGGATGTTCGTGAGGCCGGTCGACTTCTCGGCCAGGGTGCGCAGCTCGTCGGCGATCGCCAGGGTGTTGCGCATCGCCGCGGCGGCCGCCTCCTGCTTGTCGGGGGTGGTGCAGTGGGTGGCGAGGACCCCGGCCGCCAGCTCGTGGTGGTGGATCTCCTCGGGCTGGATGACCTCCTCGTAGAGGTGCGCCGTCCCCTGATCTCCGGCGCTCCGGCAGAAGGCGATGAACTGGGCGTTGCGCACCCGCGCGATCGCCTCGCTGGCGAACGGCCCGGCCGCGATCCGCTCGACGGTCGTGCGCAGCGGGCGCAGGTACTGGTAGAGCGCGCTGTAGCCGCCGGCGAGCGGGTCGAAGCCGGTCATCGGCTCGCCCAGCTCGGCCAGGCGGCGCTCGATCAGGTGGTAGTGCTTCATCTCGTCGCCGCACTGGTGGGCGAGCGCCAGCTTGGCGTCGAGCTCCGGGGTGGTGGGCATCCACAGGGCGGCGATCTCGCTCGCCTCGAGCTCGCTGGTCAGCGCCAGCTTGAGGAGCGTGACCACCCGGACGTCGCCGCCCGACTCCGACTCCAGCGTCTCGGTCTCGCCGAGGCGGGAGAACAGCTCCTGCATCTCGGCCTGCAGGCTCGCGACGAATTCGTTGCCGTCCACGGCTCCTCCCAGGGGGCGATCGAGGGTGCCGCGGGGTCTCCGCAGCACCGCCGGCGAGTATACCCGCGGCTCGCGGAACCGTCCGCCGGGACCCCGCCGAGCCCTCCGATCACCCCGCCGCCACCCCGCCGGTCCCGGTCGGCCGCCCCGCGCCACCCCGCTGGGCCTCGCACGGGCCGGGATCGGCCTCCGGGGCTCGGGTGATCACCCGAGCGGATAGAATCGGCTAAATACCAGAGCACACTCAACTTCGGCCTGCGCGCGCAGTGGCGCGCGTATTCCCCTAAGTACGAACTCCTGCGAACGATTCCTATTTTGCCGGAATTGCAGTAGCGAAATCGTATAATAGCCCTGGATCCTGACGGAGGGGGTGGCTTCCAGGAGGAAGTGATCCGCTCCTGGGGGAGCCGGGGTTCGGGGAGCGACGGGGAGACCCGTAACGTACACCGAGGCCGGGTCACCACCAAGGGGCGCGGGGCGCGTCCGGTGCGGCCTGACCGGCGAACCCGGGATCCGCGCCGTCGTCGTTGACGGCACCGCCTTCGGGCGGGGTTCCGCTTGCGGATTGTCCGCGGAGGAAACCTTTAATTACGAGTGAGGAACATCGAGATGGTTCAGGACCAGGACATGGCCGAGCTCCGGCGCAGTCTGGAAGTCACGACCGAGATCGAGGAAGCTGCTGAGCTGATGAACCTGGCGGGGAACTCCACCCGCCTCAAGCTGCTCTACCTGCTGGACAACATGAAGGAGCTGTGCGTGTGCGATCTCGCCGAGCTCCTGGGCGTGTCGGTCTCGGCGGTGTCGCAGCACCTGTCGAAGCTCAAGGCCTACGGTCTGGTGGCGCCGCGCCGCGACGCCCAGACGATCTACTACCGGCTGACCGACCACGACTTCAACGCCAAGCTGCGCGAGAACTTCTTCAGCCAGTTCAACGCGTAGACGGTGTAGACGGCGCTCCGGCGCCGAGAGTCCGAGACGGAGGCCCGGGGGGAGATCCCTCGGGCCTCCGTCGCTTTTTGGGGGACCGGCGGGCGGCTGGTCGGGCCGGCGCCGGCGCGCTATGATCGGCGCTCCGCCGGGCCGAGCCTGCGGGCAGGCCCCGAGATCGAATGCCGGAGACGAGCGATTTGACCGACCGCGACCAGCGCCCGAGGTTCACCTACCTGGGGCACTCCACCGTCCGCTGCGACCTGCCCGGCGGCGAGGTGATGCTGATCGACCCCTGGGTGGCCGGCAATCCGCGCTGCCCCGCCTCGTGCCAGCGCTTCGACCGGCTCGACGCGATCCTGATCACCCACGGCCACGGCGACCACATGGGCGACGCGGTGGAGATCGCCAAGCGGTACCGGCCGCGGAAGGTGGTCGGCACCTTCGAGGTCTGCCAGTGGCTCGAGGCGCAGGGGGTCGAGGGCTGCGAGGCGATGAACCTCGGCGGCTCGCAGGAGGTGCTCGGAGCCCGCGTCTCGATGGTGCGCGCCGACCACTCGGCGGCGATGGGCGGCGGCGGCGGGATGATCACCGGCGGCGTCGCCTCCGGCTACGTGGTGCGGCTGCCGGGCGGCTTCACCTTCTACCACGCCGGCGACACGGCGCTGTTCTCGGACATGCAGCTCATCGCCGAGCTGCACCGCCCGGAGCTGGCGTTCCTGCCCATCGGCGACCGCTTCACCATGGATCCGCACCAGGCGGTGCGCGCCTGCCGCTACCTCGGCGTGCGCCAGGCGGTGCCGATCCACTGGGGCACCTTTCCGCTGCTCACCGGCACTCCGGAGGAGTTCCGGCGCGCCGCGGCCGCCTTCGGTCTCAACACCGAGATCGTCGTGCTCCAGCCCGGCGAAAGCTTCTGACCCCGCCCGTCTTGCCAAGACCGTCATGCCAAGACCGTCACGCCGGGACCGGCCCCACTTTGGCTAGGATAGGGCACCTGTTCGATATGCCGACCCCCGGTCGCTGACCTCGGGGCCCCGGCCGCGGGCGGTGCGTGTTGCACCGCTGCGCTGGAGCCCCGCCGTCCGGCGGAGCCTCCGCCGAGGCCGGGCTGTGACTGTAACGACCGATTGAGGAGATCCGGAGATCGCGAATTCCAGAGGACCCCGAATCAACCATCAGATCCGCAAGAGCCCGGTTCGTCTGATCGACGCCGACGGCACCCAGGTCGGGATCGTCCCGATCGAGGAGGCGCGCAAGCGCGCGGAGGAACAGGCTCTCGACCTGGTGGAGGTGGGCGCCGAGGCCGACCCGCCCGTGGTGCGCATCCTCGACTGGGGGAAGGTGCGCTACGAGAAGCAGAAGCGGGAGCGCGAGGCGCGCAAGAAGACCCACACCATCGAGATCAAGGAGGTCAAGTACCGTCCCACCATCGACCAGCACGACCGCGACCGCAAGACGGCGAAGGCGCGGCAGTTCCTCACCAAGGGGAACAAGGTCAAGGTGACGGTGTTCTTCCGCTACCGCCAGCTCCGGCGCCCGGAGCTCGGCCAGGAGATCCTGGACCGGGTGGCGACCGAGCTCGAGGACGTGGCCACGGTGGAGTTCCGCACCCGCGGCATGGAGGGGCGCTCCATGAACATGGTGCTCGCGCCCAAGGAGCAGCACGCATAGAGGCGCGGCTCAGGCAGGCGGGTGGGCCAGCGGCCGGCTGCCGGTCTGCTCGAGGGCGCCGACGCCGGCGGCGGTCAGCTCGAGACCGCCGCCGTTGCGCTCGATCCAGCCGGCCTGCTCGAGGCGTCGCAGCACCCGGGCGAGCCGCGGCTCGCTCCAGCCGAAGCGGCGGCGCAACGCGGCCGGCGCCTGGGCGTGGCCGGCCGCGCCCAGATGGAGCAGCACGAGCTGGTCGGCGAGCCGGCCGCCCAGGCGGCGCTGGATCAGCGCGCGGGCGAGCAGGCCGTGGCTCGGCGAGAAGCAGCAGGGCGAGGACGAAGAAGCCGCCGGCGACGGTCGCCATGGCGCCGGCGATCGAGGCGTCCCACCAGCGCGCCAGCCAGTAGCCGCCGGCGCCGAGGCGACGCCGAACCCGACCGCGAGGCGCCAGCATCCGGCCCAGCCGGTCGGTCAGCAGGTAGGCCGTGGCCGGCGGCACCACCAGCATCGCCACCACCAGGATCGCGCCCACCGACTCGAACGACGCCGACCACGGTCACCGAGACCGCGCTCATCAGGAGGTAGTGGAGCGAGAAGCGGCGAGAAGCCGAGCGTCGCCGCCAGCCCGGGGTCGAAGGTCGAGATCTTGAGCTCCTTGTAGAGGAGAGCGACGAGCAGCAGGTCGAGGCCAGCAGCACGCCGCCGGTGACCCACAGCGCCTTGGGGCCGAGCGAGCGCTCGCCGGCCAGGAGCAGGTCCCAGGGCGCGTAGGCGATCTCGCCGTAGAGCACGCAGTCGAGGTCGAGGTCGACCTGCGCGGCGTAGCGGCTGATCAGGATCACCCCGAGCGAGAAGAGCGCCGGGAAGACGACGCCGATCGAGGCGTCCTCGCGCAGCCGGCCGGCTGCGGTTGAACAGCTCGACCAGGAGCACGGTGAGGACGCCGAGCGCGCCGGCGCCGAGCACCATCGGCAGCGGCGCGCGGCTGCCGGTGAGCAGGAAGGCGATGACGATGCCCGGGCAGCACGGCGTGGCTGATGGCGTCGCCCAGCAGCGCCATCTTGCGCAGCACCAGGAAGGAGCCGACCAGGGCGCAGCTCGCGGCCACGCAGCGCGCCGACCAGCAGGATGACCAGGGTCGGGCTCACGCGGTCATCCGGCTCCTCGCTGGCAGCGCCGCCGGTCCCGCGGCGCCGGCGGGATCGGCCGGCCGTGGGGATCGACCGTCGGGTAGCCGAGCTGGCGCTCCAGGTCGGCCACCGCGGCGTCGGAGAGGGCGTGCTCCATGGCCTCGGCGTCGCGGTGGACGTGGTCGCTCGCCAGCTCGAGCCGGCGGGTCAGGTAGACCTCCCAGAGGCGGTGCTTGCGCACCACCTGCTCGGCCTCGTCGCGGCCGCGCGGCGGTCAGGCGCAGGGCGTCGCCGTCGCGCTCGACGAGGCCCGCCGGCGACCAGCGGCCGGGCGCTCGCGCGCGAGCTCGCGGGCGGTCTGGCCGCGCACGCCCATGAGCAGCGGCCAGGAGCACGAAGCGCGCGCCAGGTCGCCGCTCGCGCTCGCCGAGGAGGTAGAGGTCCTTGAGCAGGTTCTCGCGCCGGATGCGCCGCCGCACCCGGCGCTCGCGCAGCAGGGCCCAGAGCAGGCCGCGGCGCGGCGCGAAGAGCAGCGAGACGATCAGCACGCCGCTCGACGACGAGCACGATCACCGGCCCGGTGGGCAGCCGCGGCACGCTGGCGCTGGCGAGCGACCCGGCGACGCCGGACGCCGGCGCCGATGGCGGCGGCGAGCAGGACCATGGCGCCCAGCCGGTCGGTCCACTGGCGGGCCGCGGCGGCCGGGGTGATCAGCGTCGCGACGATCAGCACCACGCCGACGGTCTGCAGGCCGACCACCACCACGACCACCAGGAGCAGGGTCAGCAGCGACCTCCAGACCGCGCGCATCGGCAGCCCCAGGCTGGCGGCGAAGCCGCGGTCGAAGGAGAGCAGCTTGAACTCCTTGTAGAAGAGCGCACGACCGCGCGCCAGCGACCGCCGCCCAGGATCGCCATGACCTGGACGTCGTCGGCGACCAGCGTCGCGGCCTGGCCGAAGAGGTACTTGTCGAGGCCGCTCTGGTTGCCGCGCCGGCAGCTTCTGGATGTAGGTCAGGAGCACGATGCCGATGCCGAAGAAGACCGACAGCACGATGCCGATCGCCGAGTCCTCCTTGATCCGGCTCCAGCGCACCGTGGCGAGGATGAAGAGCGCGCCGAGCGAGCCCGGCCGCGAGCGCGCCGACGAAGAGCGGCAGCGGCGACTTCGACGCCGGTCAGCAGGAAGCCGAGGCAGACCCCGGGCAGCGCGGCGTGGGCCAGCGCGTCGCCGAGCAGGCTCTGGCGCCGCAGCAGCGCGAAGCTGCCGAGCACGCCGCCCAGCGACGCCCGAGCAGCGTCGGCGCCGAGCGAGCACGTTGCGGGCGGTGAAGGTCAGCTCCATGGCCGGCTACGCTCACTCGGCCCACTTCGGGCTAGGGCGCCCGGCGGCCGCACGACGGATCCGTCGCGGCGCCGCGCTCGCCGCGAGCAGCGCCTCGGTGGCCTGGGTGAGCACGGTCAGCCGGCCGCCGTAGGTGCGCTGGAGGTTCTCGGCGGTGAAGGTGGTCGCGACCGGGCCGGCGGCGACCAGCCGCATGTTGAGCAGCACCACGTGGTCGAAGTACTCGGCCACGGTCTGCAGGTCGTGGTGGACGACGACCACCGTCTGGCCGCGCGTCGCGCAGCTCCTTGAGCAGGGTCGAGGATCGCCCGCTCGGTGGTGGCGTCGACGCCGGCGAACGGCTCGTCCATGAGGTAGAGGCGGGCGTCCTGGGCCAGGGCGCGGGCGAGGAAGACGCGCTGCTGCTGGCCGCCGGAGAGCTGGCTGATCTGGCGGTGGGCGAGGTCGCCGGATGCCGACCTGGTCGAGGCAGGCGAGCGCGGTCTCGCGGTGGTGCCGGCGCGGCCGGCGGAGCCAGCCGAGCCGGCCGTAGAGTGCCCATCGTCACGACGTCGAGGGCGCTGGTCGGGAAGTCCCAGTCGACGCTCTCGCGCTGCGGCACGTAGCCGACCCAGGAGCGGCGGCTGGCGGTACGGCGCGCCGAAGATCTGGACCCAGCCGGTGACCGGCCGGACCAGCCCGAGCACCGCCTTGAGCAGCGTGCTCTTGCCGGCGCCGTTGGGGCCGACGATGGCGATCAGCCGGCCCGCGGGGAGCGCGAGGTCGACGTCCCAGAGCACCGGCTGGGTGCGGTAGGCGACGGTCAGGTCGTGGACCTCGAGTGCGACGTCGCCCGCGAAGACCTCGCCGGCGGCGCGGGCGTCGCCGTTCCCGGCGCTCACGGCGCCGCCTTCAGGCCGTCGACGATGGTGTCGACGTTGTGCCGGACCATGCCGACGTAGGTGCCCGCCGGGGTGCCGGCCGGCGCCCATCGCGTCGGAGAAGAGCTGGCCGCCGATCGCGACCTCGTGGCCGCGCGAGCGCACCGCCGCCTGGACCGCCTCGATCGCGCGCCGCGGCACGCTCGACTCGACGAAGATGCGCCTGGAACCTGCGGTCGACCACGAGGTCGACCACCCGCTCGACGTCCTGGAGGCCGGCCTCGGACAGCGTGCTGATCCCCTGGAGCCCGACCACCTCGATGTCGTAGCGGCGGCCGAAGTAGCCGAAGGCGTCGTGGGCGGTGACCAGCACCCGGCGCTCGGCGGGAAGCTCGGCGATCCGCTCCTCGACCCAGGCGTCGAGGGCGTCGAGCTCGGCTGCCGTAGGCGTCGGCGTTGGCGCGGAACTCGGCCGCGTGGGCCGGATCGAGCGCCGACAGCTCGCGCGCGATCGGCTCGAGCGTGCGCCGCCCAGAGGCCGACGTCGAACCAGACGTGGGGGTCGTACTGCCCGGGGAACTCCGGCGGCTCGCGCAGCAGCTCCTCGGGGATCTCCTCGGTGACCGCGACCACCGGCCGGCTGCGCGCCATCTTGACCAGGATGTCGCCCATCTTCCCTTCGAGGTGGAGGCCGTTGTAGAGGATCAGGTCGGCCTCCGCCAGCCGGCGGACGTCGCTCTCGCGCGCCTTGTAGAGGTGGGGGTCGACGCCGGTCGCCATCAGGCCTCGACCTCGGCGTGGGGTCCCGCGACGGCGCGCGCCGCGTCGGCGATCATGCCGATGGTGGTCACCACCCGGAGCGGCCGGCCGTCCCCCGCTGCACGGCCGCCGCCGCCGTCGGGCGCGGCGCAGCCGAGAGCGAGCGGGAGCATGGCCAGGAGCGGGAGGGCGAGGGATCGGCGGGCTGACGTTTTTGGCATGCCAAAATCATGAGCAGGGGGCGGCGCGAAGTCAAGGCTTGACTTTTTCCCCATCCAGCGGTCAGAGTTTTGGGCGGTCTAAAACCCGACCCGATCCGGACGGAGGAGCCCGCCCCATGCCGATCGCCACCCCGACGCCAGCCCTGCTGCCAACCCTGCCGCCGACCCTGTCCGCCGCCGTCCGGCTCCGCCCGGCCGCGGCCGCCGCGGCGCTTCTCCTCGCCGTCGCCCTGCACCCGGCGGCGGCTCCGGCGAGCGCCCAGGAGGCGCCGCCGGAGCTGGTCACCGACCGGCCCGACCAGACCGAGTCGGCGGTGACCGTGCCGCCGGGGCTGGTCCAGCTCGAGGCCGGCGTCGACCACTCCGAGGAGGGAGGCGACCCGGGCGGCGAGAGCACCGCGCTCGGCGCCTCGCTGCTGCGCATCGGCCTCGCCGAACGGGTCGAGCTCCGGCTCGGCTGGGGCGGCTGGGCGCGCGAGGAGGCGGGGGACGCCGCGATCGAGGGCGCCGCCGACGGCGAGATCGGCTTGAAGGTCGGGCTGTGGGAGGCGAGCGGGGCGCGGCCGCAGGCGGCGCTCCTCGCCGGCGTCTCGGTGCCCGCCGGCGAGCGCGGCCTGTCGAGCGAGCGCTGGGACCCAGCGCTGCGGTTGTCGCTCGCCCACGACCTCGGCCCCGGCGTCGGTCTCGGCTACAACCTGGGGATGGCGTGGTCGTCGGAGGAGGCCGCGGGCGGCGCCGGCGCTCGCGAGGCGACCTCGCGGCTCGAGTACACGGTCGCCCTCGGCTTCGACCTCTCCGAGCGGCTGGGCGCCTTCGTCGAAGTCTTCGGCGACGCCCCGGTCGACTCGCCGGCCGGCGGGCCGGGGCCGGCGCACGCCGCCGACGCCGGGATCACCTGGCTCGCGACCCCGCGCGTCCAGCTCGACCTCGCCGCCGGTGCCGGGCTCTCGGACGCGGCGCCGGACTTCCTGGCCACCGCCGGGGTGTCGGTCCGCTGGCCGCGCTGATGCCCCGCGCGGGCGCCGGCGCGATACGCTCTGCCGCGATGGCGACCAGCACCGTCGAGGACTACCTCAAGACGATCCTCCTCGCCGAGCAGCGCGATCCGGGCGCCCGCGTCACCACCGGCCGCATCGCGGCGGCGCTCGGCGTCGCGCCCGGCACCGCCACGGCGATGGTCAAGACCCTGTCCGACAGCGGCCTCCTGGCCTACGAGCCGTACAGCGGCGTCCGGCTCACCGGCCAGGGGCTGCAGCTCGCGGTCCACGTCCTGCGCCGGCACCGGTTGATCGAGCTGTTCCTGGTCCAGGTGGTGGGGATGGACTGGTCGGAGGTCCACGACGAGGCCGAGCGGCTCGAGCACGCGGTCTCCGACCGGCTGATCGAGCGCATCGACGAGATGCTCGGCCACCCCTCGACCGACCCCCACGGCGATCCGATCCCGGACTCCCGCGGCCGGGTCGCCGAGCCGGACCTCGCGAGCCTGCTCGACTGCCCGCTCGAGCGGGCGATGCGGGTGGTGCGGGTCGACGACCAGAGCCCGGAGTTCCTCCAGCTCGTCGAGCGCGAGGGGCTCAAGCCGGGGAGCCTCCTGGCGGTCGAGGGGCGCGACGAGGCGGCCGACACGGTGGCGCTGCGCCGCGCCGCCGGCGGCGGCCTGCGGCTCGGCCGGCGGGCGGCGTCGAAGATCCTGGTCGAGGCCGAGGGAGAGGTCTCGTGACCCTGACCTACGGCAGCTACCTCAAGCTCGACGAGCTGCTCGCGCTCCAGCAGCCGGTGTCCGCGGGGCCCGAGCACGACGAGACCCTGTTCATCGTCATCCACCAGGTCTACGAGCTCTGGTTCAAACAGATCCTCCACGAGCTCGGGCACCTGCAGCCGGCGCTCGAGGCGGGCGAGGAGGCGGTGGCGCACGCCGGGTTCAAGCGGGTCCTGACCATCCTCAAGGTGCTGGTCAGCCAGATCGACGTCTTGGAGACCATGACGCCGGTGTCGTTCCAGGCCTTCCGCCACCGCCTGGACACCGCCAGCGGCTTCCAGTCGCTCCAGTTCCGCGAGGTCGAGCACGTCCTCGGCCGGCGCAAGCCGGGGATGCTCGCCCACTACGGCGAGGAGGGCCGGGACCGGCTCGAGGGGTTGCGCCTCCGCCCCAGCCTCTACGACTCCTTCCTGCGCTACCTCGCCGGCCGCGGCTACCCGGTGCCGCCGGCGGTGCTCGAGCGCGACCCCTCCGGGCCGCCTCCCGAGGACCCCGAGGTGCGCGAGATCCTGCTCGGGGTCTACCACCGCGACCCGCCGGTTCGCGAGGTCTGCGAGCGGATGGTCGACCTCGACGAGGGGATCCAGGAGTGGCGCTACCGGCACGTCAAGATGGTCGAGCGCACGATCGGAACCCGGCGCGGTACCGGCGGCTCGGCGGGGGCCGAGTACCTGCGCACGACGCTGACGCCGCCGCTCTTCCCCGACCTGTGGGCGATCCGCGCGCGCCTCTGAGTGGCATACCGGCTGCAACGGCCGGGTTAGACTAGACGCCCTGCGATCCGCCCGGCGGCTGCCGCCGGACGGCCTCGGGCAGGCCCCCTGGGTCCGGGCGCGATCCCGGTGCCGAGGTTTCCATCGAATGCTCGCGTCTGTGAGGACGAGAAAGGAGTCCGCCATGCTCCGCAAGCTCCCCAAGGCCCTGGTTTTGCCGATGGCGCTGGCGCTCGCCGCGCTGCTGGTGCCGGGCCTGCTGTTCGCTCAGGCCCAGGCCCGCGTCGAGGTCACCGTGGTCGACGAGAAGGGCCAGCCGGTTCCCGACGCCTCGATCACCATCACCTGCGCGGAGATCGGGTACGACAAGACCCTCCAGGCCAACAACAAGGGCAAGGTCTCGGTGATCTTCGTCGACGGCACCCGGATCTACGACTTCAAGCTCGAGAAGGAAGGCTACGAGACCGTCACCCAGACGGTCGATCCGGTCTCCGGCGGCAACCTCAAGCGGGAGCTGATCCTCCCGACGGCCGGCTCCGGCGCCGCCGGCGGCTCGACCGAGGCCGGCCCGGCCGGCACCGCCGACCCCGCGATCAACGTCTTCAACGAGGGGGTGGTCGCGCTCCAGGCAGGTGACAAGGCGACCGCCAAGGAGAAGTTCCACCGCGCGATGGAGATGAACGAGAAGATGGTCGAGGCGCCGTCGGCGCTGGCCGGCATCTACGCCGAGGAGGGCGACTCCGAGCAGGCGCTGGCGATGGCCGAGAAGACCGTCGTCCTCGACCCGGCCAACGTGCGCGCCCTGCGCGTGCTCTACGACGTCCACAAGGAGCGCGGCGACGACGCCGAGGCCGAGGCGATCCTCCAGCAGCTCAAGACCGCCGAGGGCGGCACCGAGACCGCCGTACGGATCTTCAACGAGGGCGCCGAGGCGGCGCGGCTGGGCGACGTCACGGCGGCCCGTGCGCGCTTCGAAGAGGCGGTGTCGGTCGACCCCGAGCTCGCCCCGGCGTACGCCGCCCTGGCCCGCGTCTACCTGCTCCAGAAGGAGTACGACAAGACCATCGAGGTGGCGCAGAAGGCCTACGAGCTCGACCCCGGGCAGGCCGCGGTGCTCAAGTACGAGTACGAGGCGTACCGCCTGAAGGGGGACACCGAGAAGGCCCAGGAGGTCTTCCTCAAGCTCGCCGAGGTCGACCCCAAGGGGACCGCCGGCGCGCTCTACGAGCGCGGCACCGCGATGTTCAACGCCGGCGACATGGCGGGTGCCCAGCAGGCGTTCGAACAGGCGCTCCAGGCCGATCCGGGCCAGGTCAAGGCCCACTACCACCTCGGCCTCGCCTACACCAACACCGGCGACAACGCCAAGGCGAAGGAGCACCTCCAGCGCTTCATCGAGCTGGCCCCCGACGACCCCGACGCCAGCACCGCCAAGGAGATGCTCCAGTATCTCGGCTGACCGTTTCCCCGGTCGTCGGTCCAAACCCTTGGATCGTACCTCCGGGTCGTTGGATCCGAGCGGGCGGCGGCGCGTGACGCGCCGCCGCCTTCGTTTTCAAATCCTTTGTTCTCAGTGACATGCTGGCGTGCCATTGACGCCTCGCGGGTGGCATGGTGTATGCTCTCATCCTCAAATCGAGAGTCGAACGATCGCGCGGCCAAGGGGCGAGCCCAATGGTCCCCTCGATGAGGCGATCGCCTCGCCCGCACGATCGAGACCGACCGATCCCCGAGGAGCCCGCCGGAGCGTGTCCCGCGGGCTCCCCCAGACCCTAAGGAGGTTGATGCATGAATCCCAAGTTTACGAAGGCCCTGGTCGCTCTCGCGCTGGCGCTGCTGGTCGTCCCGGCGGCGTTCGCGCAGACGACCGGCCGCATCGATGGCACGGTCACCGACGACCAGGGCGCGCCGCTCCCCGGCGTGACCGTGACGGTGCTGAGCCCGAGCCTGCAGGGCGAGCGCCTGCAGGTGACCGGCGCCGACGGCCAGTTCCGCTTCCTGGCGCTGCCCCCGGGCAGCTACGCGCTCAAGGCCGCCCTCGAGGGCTTCACGCCGCTCGAGCAGACCGGCATCTCGGTCGGCCTCGACCGCACCGTGACCCTGAGCGTCGAGATGTCGCCGGGCTTCGGTGAGGAGGTCACCGTCAGCGGTGCCGCCCCGATCATCGACACCAGCTCGACCACCTCCGGCGCCAGCTTCGGCGAGGAGCTGTTCCAGGAGCTGCCGACCACCCGCACCTTCCAGGGCCTGGCGTTCGCGGCCCCCGGCGTGGTCAGCGGCGGCCTCGGCACGAACCCCTCGATCGGCGGCGCCTCGGCGGCCGAGAACCGCTACGTGGTCGACGGCCTCGACACCACCGACGCCGCCTTCGGCACGATCGGCACCGAGGTGCCCTTCGAGTTCGTCAAGGAGGTCGAGATCAAGACCGGTGGTTACGAGGCGGAGTACGGCGGCGCCCTCGGCGGCGTGCTCAACGTCATCACCAAGTCGGGCGGCAACGACCTCCAGGGCGACGTGTTCGGCTACTGGAGCGACGACAGCATGCAGTCCGAGACCCCCCCGACGCCGGCCTTCGGCCAGGAGCTCGGCTACGAGGAGTACGACTTCGGCGCCGCGATCGGCGGCAAGTTCATCCAGGACAAGCTCTGGTACTTCGTCGCCGTGAACCCCTCGTACGAGGAGGAGTTCACCGACAACCGCGGCGGCTTCGAGAACACCCGGGAGACCGAGAAGCTCTTCTACGCCGGCAAGCTGACCTGGCAGGCGAACCCGAGCCACCAGCTCGTGTTCTCGCTCTTCGGCGACCCGACCGATGACAAGAGCGTCCCGATCCGCAACGCCGCGGGCAGCGTCGCCGACGACCAGGAGTTCGGCGCCGACAACTTCAACGCCACCTACAACGGCACCCTGTCGTCCTCGCTGTTCCTCGAGGTCAGCGCCGGCGTCCACGACCAGTCGGTCTCCGGGACGCCGGTCAACAACGACCAGGCGCTGTACCAGCTCGAGCGCTTCAACGGTGACGCCGAGGCGGCGGTGGCCGGTGCCGGCGTCTGCTTCGATCCCAACGACTTCAACAGCACCTTCTCGTTCAACGTCAACTGCAACGGCGGCTCGTTCTTCCAGCAGACCGGCGACACCTCGCGCGACGAGATCCGCGGCGCTCTGACCTGGTTCGGCGCCACCGGTTCGGTCGACCACGAGATCAAGGTCGGCGGGACCGTGCGTGCCGTCGAGTACGAGGACGTGTCGAGCTACCCCGCCCCGCGTAGCGACCCGTTCGTCGACGGCGACGGCTTCGTCGTCAACCCCAACGGTCTGGCGGGCCAGCGGATCCGCCTCCGCAACGGCTTCTACTTCTGGCAGGAGTACAACCAGAACTCGGCCGGTGAAACCGACGAGCAGGCTCTGTACCTCCAGGATCGGGTGCGCATCGGCGACTACTTCAGCCTCAACCTGGGCGTCCGCGCCGACGCCTTCGAGTCGACCGGCGAGCGCAGCAACGAGTTCCCCGACCGCAAGCTCGACTTCAGTTTCGGCGACATGGTGGCGCCGCGGATCGGCCTCACCTGGGACGTGACCAGGAACGGCCGCTCGAAGCTGTACGCCCACTACGGTCAGTTCTTCGAGTCGGTGCCGCTCGACATCAACGCCCGCGCCTTCGGCCGCGAGCAGTTCAACTTCTACTACTTCTACTACCCGGAGGACGGGTCGCTCCCGACCTACACGAACAACGGCACCTTCTTCTACATCTACCAGCTCGGCCTCGGGACCAGCGTCGACGCGAACATCGAGCCGATGTACACGGTCGAGGCTCTCGCCGGGTTCGAGTACGAGGTGCTGCCGAACGTCGCGGTCGGGATCAAGTACACCGACCGGAGCATCGAGAACGTGATCGAGGACGTGTCGGTCGACGGCGGCCACACCTACTTCATCACCAACCCGGACGGCTGCTTCTCGGAGAACCCCGTCACCGGCGAGCCGGTGCACGACACCGAGACCGGCGCGCTCCTCGACGAGGTCTGCTTCCCCGCGCCGACCCGTGACTACGAAGCCTGGGAGCTCTCCCTCAACAAGCGCTTCACCAACAACTGGCAGCTCTACGCCAGCTACGTGAACGCGGAGAACGTCGGCAACTACGGCGGTCTGTTCCGTCAGGACAACGGCCAGCTCGATCCGAACATCACGTCGCTGTACGACCTGCCGGACCTGCTGGTGGGCGCCTTCGGGCCGCTGCCGAACGACCGCGAGCACCAGTTCAAGGCGTACGGCTCCTACCTGTGGCCGTTCAAGCTGACCACCGGTTTCTACGGGCAGTTCCTGTCCGGGACGCCGATCAGCCAGCTCGGCGGACACGCGGTCTACGGCGCCAACGAGCGGTTCATCACCCCGCGCGGCTCGTTCGGGACCACGCCGGACACCTGGAACGTGGACCTCCACCTGGAGTACCCGTTCTCGTTCGGCTCCGGCATGGAGCTCAAGGTGATCGCGGACGTGTTCAACATCACCGACGAGCAGGAAGCGACGACGGTCAACCAGACCTGGAACGCGGCCAACGTGTTCAAGAACGACCCGGATCCGAATGCTCCGTCGATGTGTGGTGGCCCGGACTCCGGCCCCGGCACTGCGTGCCCGCTCGGCAACCCGAACCACAACACGGCGACCAACTTCCAGCAGCCGCGGACCCTGCGCCTCGGCGCCAAGCTCAGCTTCTGAGGCTTCGGCCTGAGCCGTTGAGCTCGTAGTTTTCCGGGAGGGGCCGCGGGGCCCCTCCCTTTGTTTTTGCTAGGCTCCGCCCCGATGACCGAGCGGCCACCTCTCCGCCGCCTCCTGCCGGCACTCCTCCTGCTCACAGCCCTCGCGGCCCTCGCCGCCGCCGGCCTCTACCGGGTCGGTCCCGGCGAGGTGGCGCTGGTGCGCGCCGGCGAAGGGCCGCCCGCCGTCGCCGGCGAGGGCTGGCACTGGAAGGTGCCGTTTCGCGGCGAGGTGCGCCGGCTGCCCCGCGCGCCGATCCCGCTCTCCTCCGAGGTCGAGGTCCGCACGCCCGAGGGGGCGGCGATCGTCCTGGGCGTCTCCGGCCGGTTCGGGATCGAGGAGGGGGGCGAACAGGAGTGGGTCGAGGCCTCCGGCTGGCAACCGTTCGCCGACGGCCTGTGGCCCGCGGTCGTCGAGGCCGCCGGCCCGGCGGTGCGCGCCGCCGATCCCGCCGACCTCTTCAGGCCCGAGGCCGGCGAGCGGCTCGCCGCCGCGATCACCGCCAACCTCGGCGCCGCGGGGGTGCGCGCGGAGGCGCTCGCGGTCGAGATGTCGCCCGAGCGCAATCCGGTCGCCGCCGCGGTACTGCGCAACCGGCTCGCGGGCATGACCCGGCCCACCGGCCTCAAGGTCCTGGTGGTCGGCTGGGACGGCGCCGACTGGCTGATGATCCGGCCGCTGCTCGAGGCCGGCCGGCTGCCCAACCTCGCCCGCCTGGTCGAGGGCGGCGCCGCCGGCGAGCTGCGCTCGGAGCCGCCGCTCTTGTCGCCGCTGCTCTGGACCACCATCGCGACCGGCAAGCCGGTGGTCGAGCACGGGGTCGCCGACTTCCTGGTCCGCGATCCCGCGACGGGCGGCCTGGTGCCGATCAGCTCGGCGTCGCGCAAGGTCCACGCCCTGTGGACCATCCTGCCGCACTTCGGGATGACCACCGACGTGGTCGCGTGGTGGGCCACCTGGCCCGCCGAGCGGGCCGGCGGCACGATGGTCACCGACCGCGTCGCCTACCAGCTCTTCGACTACCAGGAGGACCCGAGCGGCGAGGGGAAGGTCCACCCGCCGGCGGCCTGGGAGTGGATCGAGGAGAAGCTGGTGCCGGCCGAACGGATCGGCTGGGACGAGGTCTCCCGCTTCGTCGAAGTCGACCGCGACGAGCTGGCCCGCCGCTGGGACGCCCTGCCTGCGGAGCGCCGCCAGGAGGACCCGGTCAACCACCTGCGCAAGATCCTGGCGACCACCCGGAGCTACCACGCGATCGCCCTCGAGCTACTCCAGGAGCAGGCCGACCTGACCCTGGTCTACTACGAGGGGACCGACACGGTCGGCCACCTGTTCGCCCAGTATCTGCCGCCCAAGCTCCCCGGGGTCACCGACGAGGAGGTGCGCCGCTACGGCGGCGCGCTCGGCGAGTTCTACGAGTACGCCGACGAGCTGCTCGGCGAGCTCCTGGCGGCGGTCGGCGACGACACCGTGGTGCTCCTGGTCTCGGACCACGGATTCTTCACCGGCGAGGCGCGGCCGGCCGCCGACTCCGCCGACTTCACCGCCGGGGCGCCGCAGTGGCACCGGCTGCACGGGGTGATCGTCGGCGCCGGGCGGGGGATCCGCCCCGCCCGGGTCGACGGGGCGTCGATCTTCGACGTCACGCCCACCGTGCTGACCCTGCTCGGCCTGCCGGTGCCCGCCGACATGCCGGGGCGGGCGCTGCCGGCGCTCTTGGCGCCGCCTGCCGAGCCGATCCGCGTCGCCGGGCTGGACACCCTGGAGACCCTGCCGCGGGCGCGCCCGCAGGCCGCCGCGGCCTCCGCCGACCTCGACGAGGAGCGCCTGCGCGAGTTGGTCGCGCTCGGCTACATCTCGCCGCGGGTGCTCGAGGAGCGGCGCGCGGCCGGCGCCGGCGCGCGCGGCGAAGGCGGAGAGGGCTCCGCCGATCGAGCCGTGCCCGGCTCCGCGACCGGCGCGGCGGGGGCGAGCGACCTCGAGGCAGTCGCCACCGAGGCCTACAACCTCGGCCGCATCCGCCAGCGCGAGGGGGACCTCGACGGCGCCTGGGCGCAGTTCGAGATCGCCGCCGAGCGGATGCCCTCGTTCGGGCTGGCCTGGGCCTCGATGGCCCAGGTGGAGGCCCAGCGCGGCAACCACGGCCGTTCCTTCGAGCTCTTGGTCCGGGGCTTCTCGAAGAGCGGCACGATGCCGCAGTCGGCGATCACCGGCCTGGTCGACGAGGCGCAGCGCGCCGGCCGCCTCCCCGACGCCGAGCGCGTGCTCGAGGGGATGCGCGGCAAGCTCGACGGCGAGAGCGCCTTCCACGCCGCGCTCGGCCTGCTCTACGAACAGACCGGCCGCGCCGGCGCCGCGCTCGAGGAGTACCGCCGCGCGCTCGCGATCGACCCGCTCGACCAGCTCTCCAACGAGCAGACCGTGGCGCTGCTCCGCCGGCAGGGCCGGGAGCGCGAGGCGCGGGAGCTCCTGCAGTCGTCGTTCGTGCGCGCCGAAGGGCAGATGACGGCGATGAACCAGCTCGCCGTGGTCGCGCTGCGCCAGGGCTGGACCGACCTCGCCGAGGCCCAGCTCCGCCGGGTGCTGGCGAGCGACCCCGGCAACCCCGGCGTGCTCGCCAACCTCGCCGGCGCCCTGGCGCGCCAGGGGCGCACCGCCGAGGCGATCGAGTTGATGGAGCAGTCGGTCGAGCGCGACCCCACCGACGCCCGCAACCAGTTCAACCTGGGCGCCCTCTACGAGAACGCCGGCCGCTGGAACGAGGCGCTGGCGGCGTTCGAGCGCGCCGGCGAGCTGGGCCTCGGCAGCGCCCGCCTCCACGTCGCGACCGCCAAGCTCCACTTCCGGATGGGCGACCCCGGCAAGGCGAGGGCTGAGCTGCAGAAGGCCCTCGCGGCCGAGCCCGGCGATCCCGAGGCGCGGCAGCTCCTCGAGGCGCTCGACCAGGGCGCCCGGTGATCTCGACTACATCTGCACGGCCTGGACGCCGGTGCCGAAGCGGTCGCTGATCTCGTCCATCAGGGTCAGCGAGATCCGGTAGCTGCCGCGCTCGAGGTCGCGCAGGGTCAAACCGAAGCGGGCCGGGGCGTCGGCCGGCGCCGCGGCGACCTTGGCGGCCGGGATGCGCACGTCCTGGCGCTCGCGGAAGAGGCTGATCAGGTCCCCCTCCTCGTCGTACACCGCGACGTAGATGTAGACCCGTCCGACCATCTCGTCCCCCTGCGGGATCAGGGTCACCTCGTCGAGCGGCACGACTCCGGCGACGGTCAGCGAGACGCGCTTCTCGGTCAGCCCCTGGGGCGGCTCGATCTCGACCGCGACCGCGAAGTCGCCGCGGTCCTTGGGGAAGGTCAGCGGGGTGGTCAGCTCGTCGACCAGGCGATCCTGGCGCGAGACGTGGAGGTAGCCCTCGCGCGACCGGACGACCAGGTTCTTGCGCTTGGTCTCGACCCGCAGGCGGTGGTACTTGCCGTCGGGCGCGCGGTTGGTCTGGAAGCCGAGCACGTAGGCGTTCGAGGTGCGGCTGTCGATGTCGTCGAAGGCGCGGTAGAAGTGGGTGGTGGCGTAGAACTCGCCGCCGGTGCCGTCGGCCATCAGCCTGGGCGCGGTATCGAGGTCGATCTCGGCCGGCATGCTCTCGAAGCTCCCCTTGAAGGCCAGGTTGGCCCTGCGCTCGACGTCGAGGTAGGGGGTCTCGAGCACCGTGCCGCTGAAGCTCGCCACCGGGTAGATGACGAAGCCGGCGGCGTTGGCGGTCTTGATGATCAGGTCGAAGCGCCGCAGCAGCTCGGTGTGGAGCACCGAGGTGAACGGGTCGACCCGGTTGTCCGAGCCGGCGCCCGGGAAGCCGCGGCCGAGGAGCTGCGCCGGCCCTGGCAGCGCCTCGAGCCCGCCCGAGATCAGCACCAGGGTCTTCCTCCCCGACATGCCGGAGAAGGCGCGCATGGTCTGGACCAGGGCTGCCGTGGTCTCGCTGAAGCTGCGCATCTCGGTCATCATCCGCTCGCGGGTGTCGAACTCGAGGGTGGTCAGCTCGCGGGCGCCCTCGCCCTCTCTGGCGCCCTGCTGAGGGCCGAGGCCGGGGGCGCGGCTCCTGACGATCGGATCCTCGCTGGCGAGCGCGTCGCCGGCGTGCTGGCGGCGGATCGCCACCGGCAGCTCGCGCACCTTGGACAGCGCGGCGAGCACCTGGGTCTTGTCGCTGGTGAACGGCTCGAGCATCTGGAGCCGCGAGCTGTAGGCCACCACCGCCCACTCGTAGGTGCCGTCGAACTGCTCGAGGATGAACCGCTCGAGCGCCTCGATCGCCCGGTTGCGCGCCCGCTTCTCGAGCGACGCGCTGTCGAAGAGCAGGACCATCCGCCGCCGGGTCGCCGGGTCCGTCCAGCGGCCGTTGCCCGTGGCGTCCTCCGCGACGCCGGGGACCGCCGGGGTCTGGGCGCGGCCCTGGACGAAGGCATAGAAGTTGCTGATATCCCGTCGCTTGCCGTCCTCGTAGAGGATAAACTCGTCGCGGGTCAGGCCGTTGACCGGGTTGCCGTTGCGATCGGTGACCACGACGTCGACGTCGACCACGTCGACCGTGATCTCGTCGACCAGCGGCGGCAGATCCTCGGGACCCTGGGCCGCGGCGCGCGGGCCGGCGGCGAGGACGAGGCCGAGGAGAGCGAGGGCGAGCGGAGGCAGGAGGGCGGGGCGGCGGGCGGGGCGGGGCGACATGGGGCCTCCTTGCTGCTGTGGGGCGGTGCGAGTCGAATCGTGCCGGCGAGTATACGCTCCGAGCCCGGAGTGTGCCCGCGGCCCGTCCTCCAGCGAGGGCACCCGGGTCCGGCCGCGGGGGCGTAGCGGCGCCTTTGGGTACCGGGCGGAGTCCGTGACCGTTCATCGGCTTTCCGCCGGCCCGCCGCCGAGCCGCGTGCTACCCTGATTCCCGCAGCCCGACGGGAGGTCGCATGAACCGACGCCTCGACCCGCCCATCCCCCGCCCGACCCACCCGATCCGCCCGACCTGCCCGATCCGCCGCGCCGCCGCGGCTGCGCTCCTGATCCCGCTCCTCGCCGCGCCAGCGCCGGGCCAGGAGGGGACCCGCACCCGCCCGTTCACCGACACCGCCCAGGTGACCGCGGTCGAGCTGCTGGTGACGGTCGAGGACGACGCCGGCCGCCTGCCCGAGGACCTGGTGCCGGCCGACTTCGAGGTGCTCGAGGACGGCGAGCCGGTGCCGGTGATCGGGGTCGAGGTCTGGCGCCGCGGCACGGTGGTGCGCCAGGCCGCCGGCACGGTCACCGAGACCCGGGTGACCGGGGAGGCGCTCTGGACCTGGCACTCGCTGATCTACTTCGACCAGGTGCTGTCGTCCTCGCGCTCGATCCGGCGCTCCGCCGAGGCGCTGGCGGCCCAGGCCGGCCGGCTGACCCAGCTCGGCACGGTCGAGATCGTCACCGCGAACCCGATGCTCGAGCAGGTGCTGGCGCCGACCCGCAGCGGCCCGCTGGTCGAGCAGACGCTCGAGCGGCTGGCCCGCGAGGCGGTCGGGCGCGACGAGCTGCGCCGCATCCGGCGCCAGCTCGTCGGCGACCAGCAGGTGCTCGGCGTGCGCAGCGTGGGCGAAGCCCAGATCTCGGTCCTCGTCGCCCAGGAGTACGACCTGCTGCGCCGCCAGCACGACGTGCTGATGGCCCGGGTCGCCGGCGAGCTCCACGACGGCCCGCGGGCGCTGGTCCTGATCAACGACGGCTACGACCTGCGGCCCCAGGACTTCTACTTCCAGTTCGTCGGCGGCCACATGGAGGGCAGCAGCGGCCTCTCCTCGCGCAACGTCCAGTCCGCCGGCGGCGTCGCCGCGCTCAACGCGGAGGCCAACACCCAGGCTTCGGCGGTCGACGTCGAGCATCTCGGCAAGAACCTCGCCGCGAGCGGCTGGGTGACCTTCAACCTGGCGCTCGGCGCGCTCGACGCCGCGAGCACCGTCGGCGCCGAGATGACCGGCCGCGGCCGCAGCGGCGACATCGACCTGCGGGCCAAGGTCGACTACAACGCCGCCGGCGTCGACAACGTCGTGGTGCGGCCTCTCGATCCCGGCCGCCAACTCGCGGTGGCTACCGGCGGCGACGTGCTGACCGGAGTCAACGCGCTGCCGCGGACGCTCGAGACGCTCGCCGACAAGGTGCGGCTGACCTACCAGGTGACGCGCGTGCCCGACGGCGAGCTGCACCGGGTCGAGGTGCGCGCGAAGCGGCCCGGGCTCGAGGTCTCGGCGCCGCGCTGGTCGGGCTCGACGGCACCCGAAGGGACGGCGGCGGCGCGCGCGCGCCAGCTCCTGGCCGGCGGCGCCGAGCGCGGCGACCTCGAGGTCGCCGCGGCGGTCGCCCTCGAGCCGGCCGGCGAGCCGGCGGCAGCGGCGGCCGCCGGGGAGGCCGCCGAGCCCGCCCCGGCCCGGCCCCAGCGCGGCAAGCTCCAGGCCCGGGTCGACCTGCGCCCGTTGCGCGACGCCTACGGGCCGGCGCAGGTGACCCCGGTCCGGATCACCGTCGCGGCGTCGTTCGCCGAGGGCGAGCCGTTCGTCTACCACGACCTCGTCGACGGCCAGAACCTCGCCGGGCTCGACGCCTGGACCTACGCGCTGCCGATCCGCCTGCCGGGCGAGATGGAGCGGCTGTCGGTGGTCTTCGAGGACCTGACCACCGGCGCCTGGGGCGGCGCGGTGGCGGCGGTGGTCGAGGGCGAGCTGCCGGCGGCGGTCGCGGCCGCGGGCGCCTCCGACGCCGCGGCCACGGCCGGCATCCCCGAGACCGGTATCCCCGCAGATCTGCTCCCCGACCGCAAGGCGATCGTGCTGCTGCCGCCGGAGGAGCCGGTGGTGCGCGGCCGGGTGCTGATCGAACCGGTGATCGCCAGCCCGCGGGTCGCCCAGGTCGACTACCTCCTCGACGGCCGGCTGGTCGACACCGCCCAGAAGCCGCCGTTCGCCTCGCGCGTCGACTTCGGCGAGATGCCGTCGCCGCGCCTGATCGAGGTGGTGGCGCTCGACGCCGCGGGGGTCGAGCTGGGCCGCGACGGCTACACCGTCAACGAGGGGGTGGGGCCGTTCCGGGTGCGCATCATCGAGCCGCGCTCGGGCGAGCGGGTAGGCGCGGTCGACGTCGAGGCCGAGGTCAAGGTGCCGGGCGGCCCGGCGCAGCTCGACCGGGTCGAGGTGCTGTGGAACGGCCAGCGGGTGGCGACCCTCTACGAGCCGCCCTACCGGGCGCGGGTCTACGTGCCGCCCGACGCGCCGGTCGGCTACGTCGCGGTCCAGGCGCACCTCGTGATCGGCGACGTCGCCGAGGACCTGGTGTTCTTGAACGGCACCGGCCCCGGCGAGCGGGTCGACGTCAAGCTGGTGGAGCTGTTTACGGTGGTCGAGGACCCGGCGGAGCGGCCGGTGCGCGGCCTCGGGCGCGCCGAGTTCGCGGTCTACGAGGACGGCGACGAGCAGGACCTGGCAGACTTCCGCGAGGGCGCCGAGATGCCGCTCGCGCTCGGCCTGGTGATGGACACCTCGGCCTCGATGACGCCGTCGCTGCGCGCCGCCCAGGCGGCCGCGATCGACTTCACCCTGCTCGCGCTCTCGCGCGAGGAGGACCGCGCCTTCGTGGTCGCCTTCGACTCCCGGCCCGAGCTGGTGCAGCCGCTGACCGCGGAGCGCGATCGACTGGTCGAGGCGATCGCCGGCCTGCGCCCCGGAGGCGTCTCGGCGCTGTGCGACGCGCTGGTCTTCTCGCTGGTCCAGATGCAGCGCATCCCCGGCCGGCGGGCGCTGGTCGTGATCACCGACGGCGTCGGCCGCGAGGAGCGGGTCGACTTCGGCACCTGCCAGCGCTTCGTCCAGCGCAGCGGCGTCCCGCTCTATGCCATCCTCCTCGCCGGCGACGACCCGACCGCGGCGCGCCACGGTGGCATCGACGTCGAGACCCTCGGCCGGCTGACCGGCTCGGTCGGCGGCCGGCTGTTCGTCGCCGACCGGCTCGACCGGCTCGGCGGCGTCTACCGCGCGGTGATCGAGGAGCTGCGCAGCCAGTACCTCTTGACCTACTACCCGCTGCGGGCCGCCGCCGGGCCGGACGAAGGGTGGCGCGAGGTCGAGGTCGACGTCGCCCGCCCGGGCCTGGTCGCGCGCACGCTCGCCGGCTACTACCCGTGACCTGGAGGTCGACCATGCGAGGCACCCGTTTCCTCCCGCTCTGCGCGTTCGCGCTGGCGCTCGCCGCCCTGCCGGCGGGAGCGCAGGAGCTGTCCAGGATGTACAGCGACTGGGCCGACGGCCCGGCGCATCTCCTGTTCACCAGAGCCGACCGCGAGGCCTGGAAGGAGGTCGGCAGCGATCGCGAGGCGGAGGACTTCATCCGTCTCTTCTGGGCCCGCCGGGATCCCACGCCGGAGACGCCGGACAACGAGTTCCGGCGCGAGTTCGAGCGCCGCGTCGCCTACACCGACCAGCAGTTCGGCGAGACCGTCGACGGCGAGCAGATCCGCGGCGCGCTCACCGACCGCGGCCGGGCGCTGATCCTGCTCGGGCCGCCGCGCCGGGTGCAGACGCCGGGCGCCGGCGGCTCGGCCACCGGCGGCGACTTCGGCGCCACCCCCACCGGCGAGCTCGGCATCCGCGACTCCGCCCTCGGCGGCTCCGGCCCGAGCGGCGTCCGCGGCGGCGCGACCGAGCGCTTCGGCGCCGCCTCCGAGGCGGTGTGGATCTACGAGGGGGACAGCCGTCCGGCGTTCATGGAGAAGAAGCGGGTGTCCGTGAAGTTCCGCAGTACGCCGGGCAGCAAGGGGATGGAGATCATCGAGAGCGAGGAGGGGCTCGGCTACATGGGCGCGGCGATCGAGGCGGCGGTGGTCCACCCCGAGCTGACGCTCGCCGACCTGACCCCGGCCGAGGGCGCCGGCGCGGTCGCCGCCGGCTCCGGCGGCGGCTTCGGTCTCTACGGCGCGGATCCGCTCACCGACCCCCGGGCGCTCGACGGGCTGCACGCCTCGCTCGGCGGGGGCGGCTCGCCGGCGCTCCCCGCGCACCTCGACGCCGGCGCCTTCCAGGCCAGCGACGGCACCTGGATCGTCCCGGTCCAGGTCGCCACCGAGGCGGCGGCGCCGGCCGCCGGCACGGTGCTGGTGGGCGAGCTGGTCGACGCCGCCGGTGAGTCGAAGGTCGCCTTCCGCGCCGCGCCGGAGTGGAAGGAGTCGCGCGACCAGCGCTACGCTAAGGCGACCGTGGTCGCGCCGCCGGGCGAGTACCGGGTGCGCGCCGGCCTCGAATCCCCCGGCGGCGAGGTGCTCTGGGCGGGGGAGGAGGCGGTCACGGTCCCCGCCGTCGGTGGCGGCTTCTGGGTTTCCCAGGTCGTGCTCAGCGAGGACATCCACCCGATGCAGCAGGCGCAGGTGATGCTCGAGCCGTGGTCCTGGATGGGCATCGAGGTGGTCCCCGAGGGGGACCGCACGTTCGCCCAGGGCGGCGCCGTCTGGTACTACCTGCACGCCTGCGCCCCGAAGCTCGACGAGACCGGCAAGCCCAGGCTGAGGGTCTCGATGCAGCTCACCGGCGCCGCCTCGTTCCGCGGTCCGGCGGTCGCCGAGCCGGTCAAGGCCGGCGACAACTGCTGGGTGCTGGCGAGCGCCTTCGACCTGCTGCCCGACCGCTTCCCGGCCGGCGACTACTCGATGCAGCTCTCCGTGCGCGACTCGGTGGGCGGCGAGACGCTGCAGGCCGGGCCGATCGACTTCAAGGTGGCGGCCGGCGGCTAGCGGCCGGCGGTGCGGGCGGGGGGTTCCGCGAGCGGAAGGCGGACAGTCGCCTCGGCGCCGCCGTCGCGGCGGTTGGCGAGGGTGACGCCGCCGCCGTGGGCCTCGGCGATCTGGCGGCAGAGCACCAGGCCGACGCCGGTGCCGCCCGGCTTGGTGGTGTAGAACGGCACGAAGACGTTCTCCGGGTTGGACAGCCCCACGCCCTCGTCGCGCACCCACAGCTCGAGCCGGCCAGAGCGCCGGCGCCAGCCCACGCGCACCCCGCCGCCGGTCTCGAGCGAGGCGTCGGCGGCGTTGGCCAGGAGGTTGATCAGGAGCTGCTCGAGCTGGTCGGCGTCGGCCTCGATGGTCAGCGCCGGCCCCGGCTCGACGGTCACCGGCACCCGGTTCTCGATCGCCGCCGCGCGCTCGACCAGCGGCCGCACCTCGACCGGGGCGCGGGTCGGCGGCGGCAGCCGGGCGAGCCGCGAGTAGGCGCCCATGAACCGCGCCAGGCTCTCGGCGCGGTTGCTGATCACCTCGAGGCCGCGGCGGAGGTCGGCGTCGAGCCCGGGCGGCCGCGGCTCGCGGCCGAGGAAGCCGCCCAGCGTCACCGCCATCGACTTGATCGGCGCCAGCGAGTTGTTCAGCTCGTGGCCGAGCACCCGGATCAGCCGCTTCCAGGCCTGCCGCTCCTCCTCGCGCAGGGTGCGCGAGAGGTCGGCGATCACCACCAGCCGGTGCGGCCGCCCCTCGAGCCGGAAGCCGCGGCGACGGATCTCCCAGCGCCCCTCACCGCCCGGGAAGGCGGACTCGGCGGTGCGGTAGGGACCGCCCTCGAGCGCCGGGCCGAGGCCGACCTCCTCGGCCGGCCGGCGCAGCAGGCGGTCGGCCGGCCGCGCGAGGAGGCGAGCGCCGGCGCGGTTGACCAGCACCAGCCGGTCGCGGTCGTCGAGCGCGAACACCGCGACCTCGATCTCCTCCATCACCCGCTCGAGCAGGAGCGTCGCCTCGCGCGCGCCGAGGCGGTCGGCGCGCAGGAGGTCGGCGAGCAGGTTGACCTCGGAGAGCACCTGGCCGAGCGCGTCGTCGCTGCCGCCGCGCCGCCCGCGCAGCGAGTAGTCCCCCTCGCGCAGCGCCTCGAGCAGGTTCGCCAGCGTGTAGAGCGGGAAGACCACCCGCCGCCGCAGCGCCAGCGCGAGGGCGAGCCAGGCGAGGACCACGAACAGCGTCGCGGTCCAGCGGAGCTTGCCCGAGTGGTCGCCGAGCCAGAGCAGCAAGAGCGCCACCAGGCCCCCGGGCGCGCCGACCGCGAGCGCCCACACCATCATCTGGGCGTCGAAGGTCAGGCGCCGGCGGGGTTTCGGCGGGGGGCTCGGCATGCCGGGGATCTTAGCCACTCACGGCCATGCTGGTTGCAAATGACTTCCAAAGAGTGTTAATTAAGAGCAGACACTTCATACCTGCTCCGGCACACGAACGGAGGTTCCATGAGTCCACGCCTGAGGATCGCTTTCTGGCCGGCCGGGATCGCTCTGCTCCTCGCGCTGTCGGCGTCGTTGCTGGGAGCGCAACCGACCTGCAACTTCTATAGCAACTCCACGCCGAGCTGGATCCAGGGCTACGGCGCCGTCTGCGCCTACACCGGCGCCGGCTGTCGCGAGTGCGTCGGCATGGGCGGGACGGTCTGCGTCGACGCCGGCGGCGAGGGCGGTTGCCTGGATTACCCGTACTACTAGATGGTTCGGTCTCGGGTCATCTGGCCCTGTTTCGCCGGACTGGCGGCTCTGGCCGTCGGGCTCGCTCCTGCTGACGCCGGTCCTCCGGTTGCCACGGGGCCATTCCTGCGGGTGCTCGCGGAGCGGCAGTTGCCGTCGCCGATCCTTTGGGCCTTCGACGTGCGCTGGGCGGACGATCGCTCGGTCTGGATCGCCGCCGGGAAACGGGGTGTCTGGGCGGTCGCCGCAGACGGCGACCCGGAGAACCGGCCCGAGGCGGTCGTTCGGAGCAGTGACCCAGGTGCTCCCTGGCTGGCAACGCAGCTGGCGCTCTCGGAGTCCCATCTCGTCGCCGGGGCACCGGTCTTTTCGTTCACCTGGAGCCGGCGCTCGCCGCTCGATCTGGCGACCGTGCCGTTCGACATCCTCGTCGATCTCGACCTCTCCGCCGGCCGCCTGCTGGTCCTGGGCGGGATCAAGGATGAGCGGCAGCGCCTGGCCCCGGACGGGGCGATCGGCTGGCTCGGGCCGGTCGAGGGCGGGCGCGAAGCACTTCGTCCGGTCCTCTTCTCCCGGGACGGGGACGGCGCCCGGTCGATGGGCGAGTGTGCCATTCTCGGGCTCGGTGCGGTGCGCTTCCTCGACGACGGTTCGTTCGTGCTCGTCCCGGGAGTCGAACCCGGCGTCTTCTGGTACGGCCCGCCGGGCGATCTCCGTCGGGCCTGGGAGAGCCGCGAGGTCGGGTTGGAGGATGAGTGCGCCCCGGTGCTCGGGCGCACCGATGACCTCGCGCGCGATCCGATTGTGCGTAACCGCTGGCTCGCCCAGCGGACGACCCTCGACGAGATCCTCGCACTGCCGGGAGGCCCAGGCCTGCTGCTGCGTCGCACCGAAGGCGGGATCAACCGCTGGACGTTGGTGCGGCTCGACTCCGGCGGCGGCGTCGAGCGGATCGAGCTCCCGTTCAGCTCGAGTTCAGGCTGGGCGCACCTCAAGGGCGACGTCCGCGGCCGAAAGGTCGTCTTCCTGGTCGTCGAGCACGGTTCCCGCGTCGAGGCACCCGAGGTGCCCCCGCGCCTGATCTTCGCGGAGCTCCCGCCTTGAAATGGCGCCGCTTGGCGGGGCTCCTGCCGTTGCTCGCCGTCGCGGGGTGGCCCGGCCCGCCGGTGCCGGCGGCTGAAGAGATCCAGGCTCTGCTCGTTCGCCCCGGCTGGCGAGCCGAGCCGATTCCCGGAGGTGCGCTCGCGGGGCTCGACGCGGAGACCGGCGCGGTGGCGCTCTGGCTCTGGTCCCGCGAGAGCGCGCCCGTGCGGCTGCCGATGCCGGCCCGACCGCCCGTCTCGCTCGAGCCGGCGGCGGAATGGCTCGAAGTCGTGCTCACGACCCCTCCGGACGCCGCCCGGGCGCCGGAGCGGAGGGTGATCGCGGCTCCGGTCGCGATGTGGCGAGAGGTCCCGGAGGGGCTCCTCCCCTCGTGGCCGGTGCCCGAGGACGGCCGCCTCCGGCTGCCCCGGCCGGAGGAGCCGTGGCGCGTCCGGCCGGTGGGCGGCGGGCTCGGCGGGGGGTGGAGCGAGGCCGCCGCGGGCACCCGGCGTCTCGTGCTGGCGATGCGTCCGGCGCCCGACCGGGCGGTCCGGATCGAGGACCCCGCCGGGGAGCCGGTTCCCGGGCTCGCCGTCCAGCTCTTCGTCCGCGGAGTCGGGGCGACGCCGGAGCGGATCGCGGTCTACGGGAGCGACGACTCGGGCACTCTCCGGCTGCCCGGACTCCCGGGCGAGGTCGAGGTCGAGCTGCTGGCGATCGGCGACGATCACCCGCCCCTGCGGTTCGAAGGTCGCGTGGCGGACCTGCCTGCGGCGCTGCGCATGGAGGCGGGCACGGTCCTCTCCGGACGCCTCGTGGACGAGGCCGGCAAGCCGGTGAGCGGCGCGCGGGTGACGCTCTTGGCGTTCCCGGCGCCCGGCGCGAAGGTCGTCGCACGCGGCGCGACCAGCGACGCCGGCGGAGCCTGGCGGATCCCGGGAGCGGCCCCCGGACCGGCACAGCTTGCCGCCGTCGCCGAGGGCTTCGCCCGGATGAACCGGACGCTGGAGATCGAGCCGGCGGCGGTCCGGGATCTCGGCGGGCTGACCATGACCCGGGGCCGGGAGGCGACGGTGCGGGTCGTCGATGCCGAGGGACACGGGGTCGTGGGCGCCGAGATCGTCACCCGGGGCGGTCACCGCGCCGCGGCCGACGCCCGGGGCCTGGCCGGCATCGCGGGCCTGCCGCCGGGCGCCGTCGAGGCGACGGTCACCGCGCCAGGGTTCCTCCCCGGCTCCGTCCGTCTCGATCCGGCGGAGGGCGACGTGAACCAGGTCGTCTTGACCCGGGCCGTCCTCTTCAGCGGGCGGTTGGTGGACGCGGAGGGCACGCCGGTCGAGGGCGGCCGGGCGACCGTCGAGATCGGGGCGCGCACGGAGGCCCGGGAGATCGAGCCCGACGGCCGCTTCGCGGTCGAGGTGCCGCCGCGGACCCCGGCCTCGCTGGCGCTCGCCTCCGCGACCACCGTGACCGTCCTGCGCACCCTCGCTCCGGCCGAACCGGGCGAAGAGATCGACCTCGGCGACCTCGCCGTTCCGCCCGGCGTCGCCGTCACCGGCCGGCTGGTCCGCTCCGAGGACGCGACACCGGTGGCCGGCGCCCGGGTGTGGACCGTCCGCTCGGCCCACGATCCCCTGTTCGCGTGGACCCAGGGCGACTTGCTGGAGGCAAGGAGCGACAACGGCGGCGGCTTCCGGCTTCGCGGGCTGGCACCGGGACCGGCGCTGCTGCGGATCGACGGGCCCGGGCTGGCACGCCGGTTCGTGGAGGTCGCCCTCGCGGCCGGAGAGCCGAGCCACGACCTCGGCGAGGTGGTCCTCGACCGCGGCTGCGAGGTCACGGTCGAGACCGGCGACGACGGCGCGGTGGGTCTCCTGGCCAGGCTGGACCTGCGCTCCGCCTGGCTCGAGAGCGACATGCTCACGGCCTCGGTCCACGGCGGCCGCGCGGTCTTCGCCGGCGTGCCGGCCGGCCGGGCGACCGTGTCGCTGGTCCGCGGCCACGAGCTGGTCTGCGACCGCGAGATCGAGGTCGGAGAGGGCGAGGAGAGCCTCACGGTCGAGTGCGGCCCCGACCGCGGCCGGGTTCGCGGGGTCGTCCTCGCGGGCGAGCAGCCGGCGGGACCCGGGCACCTCGTCTGGAGCCTCGACGGCTTTCGACCTCCCGGGGTGATCCTGAAGCAGCGCGCGGGCGAGCTGACCAACGACCAGGTGCTGTGGGGCGGCCGGCCCGACGCCCGGGTCGAGGTCGATGCGACCGGCTGGTTCGAGACCACCGCGCTGCGCGCCGGCGAGTGGCAGGTGGCTTGGGCGCCGGAGGGCGGCGTCCAGCAGGCGCGGCGGCTGAGCGTGAGCCTCGCCGAGGCCGACGAGCAGGAGGTGATGCTCCGCTTCCCGCTCCTTGCGCTCCGCGGAAGGGTGCTCGACGGCGAGGGCCGGGGGGTGGGCGAGGCGCGCGTGGTCGAGATCGATCAGAGTGCGTTCACCCTCTCGGCCGCCGACGGCTCGTTCCGGCTCGAGGGGCTCGAGCCGGGCGCCCTGCGGCTCCAGGCCCGCCGCGGCGACGCCTCGAGCGAGATCCTCACCCTCGAGGTCGCGAGCGGCGACGTGCCGGAGCCGGTCGATCTCGAGCTGATCGAAAGGCGGCAGGCGGTGACCGTGGAGGTGGTCGACGCCGAGGGCTCGCCGATCCCCGGCGCCCTGGTCTTCCTCGAGGAGGAGGGCGGCGCCGTCCGCCTGGTGACCACCGACCTCGCCGGCCGATCGAGCTTGCCCTATCACCCACCGCTGCCGCGCCGCCTGCGCGCCGGCGCCTTCGCCGGAGGGGCTTGGTCCCTCGGCGGGTGGTTGGACTTCGACCTGGCGCTCGACGGAGTGTCGCTCCGGCTGGCCGCCACCGGCGGCGCGGAGATCACCTGCGAGGACGCCTGCGGCGCCCTCGGGCTCCGCTCGGCGAACGGCTGGGACCTCGCCGCGCTCCACCTCCGCCTCGGCCGCCGGCTGGCGGTCTCCGCCGGCGAGCCGCTTGCGCTCGGCGGCCTCCCCGCGGGCCGCTACCTCGCCACCGTGGGCGGAGCCGAAGCCGCCTTCAGCGTCGAAGAGGGCCGGAGCCGCGAGCTGCGGCTGCCCTGAACCGGCCGCCCGACCGCCCGCCTACAGCCCGTACTTCTCCAGCCGCCGGTACAACGCACTCCGCGACAGCCCGAGCAGGTCCGCCGCCCGGCTGACGTTGCCGTCGTAGCGGCCGAGGGCCTTCCGGATCAGGAGCTGCTCGACCTCCTCGATGGTCATCTCGTCGAGGGTGGCGGCGCCGTCGCCGGGGGCGGGGCCGGCGGCGAGGCCGAGGTCGCGCGCCGCGAGCCGCTCGCCGCGGGCCATCAGGACGCCGCGCTCGACCGCGTGGTCCAGCTCGCGGACGTTGCCCGGCCAGGGGTGGGCGCGGAGCGCCGCCAGGGCGTCGGCGGTGAAGCCGGCGAGGTCCTTGCGGTAGTGGCGGGCGTGGCGGGCGAGGAAGTGCTCGGCGAGCGGGGGGATGTCCTCGCGGCGGTCGCGGAGCGGCGGCAGCGGGATCTCGACCGTGCGCAGCCGGAACAGGAGGTCCTTGCGGAAGCGGCCGGCGGCGACCTCGGCGGCGAGGTCGGCGTTGGTCGCCGAGACCACCCGCACGTCGACCCGCTGGGTGCGCGAGGAGCCGACGCGCTCGAACTCGCCGGTCTCGAGGACGCCGAGGAGCTTCGCCTGCTGGCCGGGGGCGATGTTGGCGATCTCGTCGAGGAAGAGGGTGCCGCCGTCGGCCAGCTCGAAGCGGCCGACCCGGTCGGCCTTGGCGTCGGTGAAGGCGCCCTTGACGTGGCCGAAGAGCTCGCTCTCGAAGAGGGTCTCCGGCACGCCGCCGGTGTTGACCGTGACCAGCGGCCGGCCGGCGCGCGCGGAGACCGCGTGGAGCCGCCGCGCCACGACGCCCTTGCCGGTGCCGTTCTCGCCGGTGATCAGGACGTTGGCGTCCGAGGGGCCCACCCGCTCGATCAGCTCGAGCACCGGCGCCATCGCCGGCGAGGCGGCGATGAACGCCTCCTCGGCACCGCGCGCCGAGCCGCGGCGCAGCTCGCGGTTCTCCTCCTCCAGCCGCTCGCCGCGGCGGAGCGCCCGGCCCAGCTCGACCTGGGTGCGCAGGATCGAGAGCAGGCGCGCGTTGTCCCAGGGCTTTTCGACGAAGTCGCGGGCGCCGGCGCGCATCGCCTCGACCGCCACCTCGACGCTCGCCCAGGCGGTCATCACCACCACCGGCAGGTGCGGGTCGCGGCGGCGGATCTCGTCGAGGAGCGCCAGCCCCTCGCGGCCGGAGGTGGTGTCGCGGGTGTAGTTGAGGTCGATCAGGACGGCGTCGAGCTCGGCGCCCTCGACCGTCTCGAGCGCGCGCGCCGGCGAGTCGGCGGTCTCGACCGTGAAGCCCTCGCCGCGGAGCAGGAGGTCGAGCGCCTCGCGGACGTCGCGCTGGTCGTCGGCGATCAGGACCGTGGCGCTCGGGACCGTGGGCCCGTTGCGCGCGTTCATCGCCTGCGCGCGGCCGGCCTCATCGGGCGGCGCCGGCGGCGGCCTCCGCCGGCTTCTCCGGCGAGACGATCCAGCCGTCCTCGAGGCGGACGATCCGGTTGCCCCACTCGGCGTTGCGCTCGGAGTGGGTGACCTGGACGATCGTGGTGCCGGCGTCGTTCAGCTCCTTGAACAGCTCCATGATCTCCTCGCCCTGCGCCGAGTGGAGGTTGCCGGTCGGCTCGTCGGCGAGGAGCAGCCGGGGCTTGCCGATCACCGCGCGCGCGACCCCCACGAGCTGCTGCTGGCCGCCCGAGAGCTGGCTCGGGAAGAGGTCCTTCTTGGCCACGATCTGGAACCGGTCGAGGGTGTCGGCGACCAGCGACTGGCGCTCGTGGCGCGAGACGTTGCGGTAGGACAGCGGCAGCTCGAGGTTCTCGTAGACGGTGAGGTCGTCGAGCAGGTGGTAGCTCTGGAAGACGAAGCCGATGTTCTCCTTGTGCAGGCGCGAGCGCTCCTTGGGCTTGAGCGCGTGCACCGGCTGGCCGGCCAGGTGGTACTCGCCGGTCCACTCCGAGTCGAGCATGCCGAGGATCGCCAGCAGCGTGGTCTTGCCGGCGCCGGACGGTCCCATGATGGTGACGAAGTCCCCCTCGGCGATGTCGAGGTCGATGCGGCGGAGCACCCACGCCTGGCCGTAGCCGGTGCGGTAGGCCTTCTCGATGTTGCGCAGGCTGATCACGGGGCCGCTCGGCGCTACGAGATCTCGTAGCCCGCCTGCTCCAACTGGCGCTCCTCGCGCTGGCGCGCCGGCCCTTCCTCCTCCTCGACGATGCGGCCGTCGAAGAGGTGGATCGTGCGGCTCGGCGTAGCGGGCGTAGCGCGGGTCGTGGGTGACCATGCAGATCGTCGCGCCGTCGCGCGTGCAGCTCGCGCAGGAGCTCCATCACCGCCTCGCCGTTGTTCGAGTCGAGGTTGCCGGTGGGCTCGTCGGCGAGCAGGATCGAGGGCTTGCCCACGACCGCGCGCGCGACCGCGACGCGCTGCTGCTGACCGCCGGAGAGCTGCGACGGGTAGTGCTTCATCCGGTGCGCCATGCCGACCCGCTCGAGCGCCGCCTGGACCCGCTCCTTGCGCTCGCGCCGAGGGCATGCCGCGGTAGGTCAGCGGCAGCTCGACGTTCTCGTAGACGGTGAGGTCGCCGATCAGGTTGAAGGCCTGGAAGATGAAGCCGATCTCGCGGTTGCGGATGCGCGCCCGCTCCGAGAGCGAGAGCCGCGCGACCGGCTTGCCGTTGAGCGTGTACTCGCCGTCGGTCGGCGTGTCGAGCAGACCCAGGATCGACAGCAGCGTCGACTTGCCGCAGCCCGACGGGCCGGCGATCGACACGTACTCGCCGCGCTGGATCTCGAGGTGGATCCCCGACAGCGCGTGGGTCTCCACCTCGTCGGTGTAGAAGACCTTGGTCACGCCGTCGAGGCGGATCAGACTGCCGTTGCTCTCGGTCGTCTCGCTCATCGCTCGGTTCCCTCCGGCGGGCGACGCCCGCTGGCTTTGAATGGTGCTGCCATGAATGGTCGTCGAGCCGCGGCTCAGTGCAGCTCGATGATGTCGTGACCGTCCCAGTCCGAGATGTCGGAGAGGATCACCCGGTCGCCTTCCTCGAGGCCGGAGACGATCTCCACGGTGTTGACCGAGGTGCGGCCGATCTGGACGTCGGTGCGCACCGCCTTCTCGCCCCCGTCGATCAGCTTGAAGAGCTGGATCGTGCTCTGCTCCTGCCCGTAGGCCGGGCGGCCGACGTAGAGCACGTCCTCGATCTTCTCGATCTCGACCGTGCCGTCGACCGAGAGGTCCGGCCGCGCGCCGCGCGGCAGCTCGCCGGTGGGGCGGACGTCGACCAGCACGTACCCCTCCTGGACCGCCGGGTCGATGCGGGTGACGGTGCCCGGAGCGACGCCGTTGCGGGTGTCGATCACCGCGAGCTGGCCGACCTGGACGTCCTTGGCCTGGGTCTCCGGGATGCGCAGCTCGGCCTTGAGCGGCAGCGGCTGGGCGATCCGCGCCAGGATCTCGCCGGGGTTGACCCGCTGGCCGATCTCGAGGTCCATCACCTGGAGCACACCGTCGATCCCGGCGCGCACCTTCAGCTCCTCGAGCTGGCGGCGGCGCAGCTCGAAGAGGGTGCTGAGCTGCTCGACGCGGGCGCGCTCGGAGGCGAGCTGGGCATCGGCCTGCTGGCGGGTCTTCACCAGCCGCTCGCGGTCGATGTCGCGCCGCTTGGCGAGCTGGCTCTCCTGGAGACGCGAGCGCTTCAAGGTGATGTCGGGGATCAGCCCCTCGGCGTTCAGCTCGGCGTCGGCGTCGACCTGGAGCTTGGCGGCCTCCCAGTTGGACTCGGCGGCGAAGGCGAGCGCCTCCTGGTCGAGGAGCTGGCTGGCCAGGCGCGCCTCGAGATCGGTCTGGGCGGCCTCGGCCTCGCGGAGCTGCAGCTCGGCGTCGAGCGCCGCCTGCTCGACCTCGGGGTCGGACAGCTCGAGCAGCACCGTGCCGGCGTCGACCCGGGTGCCGGGCTCGACCAGGATCTCGTCGACCCGGCCGGCGCTCGCGGCGGAGATGAAGCGGACGATCTCGGGCACCAGGGTGCCCGGGCCGCGGACCTGGCGGACGAAGGTGCCGCGCTGGACGGCCTCGGTCCACACCGACTCCTTCTCGACCGCGTAGGCCGCCGGATCGATGTTGGCCACCACCACCGTGACCACGGCGAGCGCCGCGACGCCGGCGGAGATCAAACCGATGCGGCGGATCTTCTGCTTGCGGAGGGAGGCGGGATCTCTGGGCTTGTCCATATTTCAGCAGAGGGCGTTCATTTTCAACGGAGGGCGTTCGGGAGAGGTCGTATCGGAGAGTCGTCAGCGACCCCGAAACTAGCAGGGGTCGTGCCACGCTCCCGACGCCCCATTACGCGGGCTCGGGACCGGGGTTTCAGCGGTCGCGGTGTCCGGTCGCCGTGTCCGCTCGTCCCATTTTCGGACACTCTATCCCAGCCGTCCCGGCCGGAGCGGCAGCGCGACTACAGACGTGCCGCCGGAGGCGGTCGCCGGGACGCGCCGGTCTGGCCGGAGGCCGCGTCCGCCGGGACATCCGGCGGCCGCTCTGCCCCGGGATAAGCTGTTCGCGATGAGCGTGGACGACACCGCGCGGGTGGCCGAGGACCACCGCCGCCGGGCGCCCGGGCGGCTCGGCTTCGCCGTGATCACGGTCAGCGACAGCCGCACCGAGGCCGACGACGCCGGCGGCGCCGCCGTTCGGCGGCTGGCCGAGGCGGCGGGGCATCGGGTGGCGGCCGCGCGCATCGTGCGCGACGGCGTCGAGCCGGTGCGCGCCGCGCTCGGCGAGCTGCTCGCCGACGCCGGGGTCGACGCCGTGGTCCTGACCGGCGGCACCGGGGTCTCGCCGCGCGACCTCACCCCCGAGGCCGTGGAGCCGCTGCTCGAGCGCCGTCTCGACGGCTTCGGCGAGCTGTTCCGCCGGCTGTCGTGGGACCAGGTCGGCGCCGCCGCCATGCTCAGCCGCGCCGGCGCCGGGATCGCCGCCGGCAAGGCGGTGTTCTACCTGCCCGGCTCGCCGGCGGCGGTCGAGCTGGCGATGCGCGAGCTGATCCTCCCCGAGGCCGGCCACCTGGTCTCGCAGGCCCGGCGCGGGCTCTGAGCCGCGGCATCGGGCGTGCATCGTCCAGCGGAGGATCCGGCGGAGGGCCCGCAGGGCCGTCGCACGGATGCGTCGCGCGGATGCGTCGCGCAGATACGTAGCACAGATACAATGACCGCCGGCGCCCCAGCCGGAGAGAGCGAAGCCGAAGTCATGCCCACCGAGTCCAAGAGCGTCGTCCGCCTCCCCGCCGGGCGGGCTCGCACCGCCGCCCTGCGCACCGGTGCCGATGCCGAGACCGCCGCCGACCCGCGGATCGTCGCCGGCGAGGACGCGCGCATCGCCGCCGTCGCCGGCCACGTGCGTGCGATCCTCACCGAGCTCGGTCTCGACCTCGCCGATCCCAACCTGACCGACACCGACCGCCGGGTGGCGAAGATGTACCTCGAGATGTTCCACGGTCTCGAGGAGGGCGCCGAGCCGACCGTCACCACGTTTCCCAACGACGAGGGTTACGCGCACCTGGTGATGGAGCGGGACATCCCGTTCTACTCGATGTGCGCCCACCACCTGGTGCCGTTCTACGGCCACGCCCACATCGCCTACATCCCCCAGGAGCGCATCCTCGGGCTGTCGAAGTTCGGGCGCATTCTCGAGTTCTACGCCAAGCGGCCGCAGCTCCAGGAGCGGCTCACCGAGCAGGTGGCCAACTTTCTGGTCGAGAAGCTCGAGCCCAAGGGGGTGATGGTGGTGATCGACGCGCGCCACCTGTGCGTCGAGATGCGCGGGGTGAAGAAGCCCGGCGCGCTCACCACCACCTCGGCTCTCCGAGGCTGCTTCCACGACCGCAAGGTCCGGGAGGAATACCTTGATCTGCTACGTCGATAGGCTCTTCGTTCGCTCGATCGTGTCGTTTCTGATCGGGGTGGGCGCGCTCGCGGCCGCCGGCTGCGGCGGCGGCATCCAGTCCGGGGGGCAGGCGACTGAGCTGGTCAATCCCTTCCTCGGGCCGTCCTACTCGCAGTGGCTGGTCGGGCCGATCTCGCGCATGGCCACGGCCGAGGAGATGGACGCCTTCCTGGCGCTCCAGGACGACGCCGCGGCGGTGCAGTTCATCGAGGACTTCTGGGCGCGGCGCGACGCAGCGCCGGCGATCCCCGACAACCCGCTGCGCAAGTCCTACGAGACGCGCGCCGCCGAGGCCGACCGGCGCTACGCCGAGGGGGGCTACCCGGGCCGGCGCACCGACCGCGGCATCACCTATGTGCTGTTCGGCGAGCCCGAGAAGACCGACTACGAGATCTCACCCCATCCGAGCGACCCGCCGATCGAGGTCTGGTTCTACCCGGCGGGCGCGGAGGCCGGGCTCTCCGGCGAGCGGCCGGCGCCGAAGTACCGCTTCATCAAGCGCGGCGAGCTGACCAGCTTCTACGTGCCGCGCACGATCGACGACCCGCGGGGCCGCACGCCGAGCATCGACCGCTTCTGATGACCGCCACCCGCGCCGTGCTCGCCGGTTCCGGCATCGCCCTGCCGCCGCGGGTGGTCGACAACCACGTCCTGGCGCGGGTGATCGAGACCACCGACGAGTGGATCCGCGAGCGCAGCGGCATCGTCACCCGCCGCTGGGTCGACGAGGGGGTCGGCACGGCGGACCTCGGCGCCGAGGCGGCCCGCGCGGCGCTCGACGACGCCGGCGTCGAGCCCGGCGAGGTCGACTACATCGTCTGCGCGACGATGACCCCCGACCACTACTTCCCCGGCTCGGGCACGCTGATCCAGCAGCGGCTCGGCCTGCCGCCGCGGCCGGCGCTCGACATCCGCCAGCAGTGCGCCGGCTTCGCCTACGGCCTCCAGGTGGTCGACGCGCTGATCCGCGGCGGCACGGCGAAGACGGTGCTCCTGGTCGGCGCCGACGTCCACACCGCGCTCTACCCGTTCAACGAGCGCACCTGGGACGTGCTCGAGGGGCGCGACCCGCGCCCGCTCGATGCCGAGGAGCTCGCCGCGAACTCGCGCTGGCGGCACCTGATCGTGCTGTTCGGGGACGCCGCCGGGGCGATGGTCTTCCGCGCCTCGCGCCCGGGCCAGGACGGTGCGGGCGAGGACGGGCGCGGGATCCTCGCCACCGCGCTCTACGGTGACGGGAACGAGAAGGACATCCTCTACGTGCCCGGGGTGGGGTCGTCGCGGCGGCCGTGGGTGACGCCGGCGATGATCGAGGCCGGGGAGTCGGTGCCGGTGATGGACGGGCGGAAGGTCTTCCGGCTGGCGGTGACCCGGATGCCGGAGGCGACCCGCGAGGTGCTCGCCCGCTGCGGCCATTCGATCGAGGACCTCGACCTCCTGGTGATGCACCAGGCGAACCTGCGCATCAACGAGGCGGCGCAGAAAGCGCTCGGGCTCCCCGACGACAAGGTCTTCAACAACATCGACCGTTACGGCAACACCACCTCGGCGACCCTGCCGCTGGCGTTCCACGAGGCGCGGGCTGCGGGGAAGGCGCCGGAGGGGTCCCTGGTCGCCTTCGCCGCGCTCGGGGCGGGACTCCACTGGGGCGCGGTGCTGATGCGGGTTTGAGGCCCTCGGCCGAAGAATTATGAGGCGGTGCTCATAGTTGCGATGATGTCGGGGCGGCGACCGGGCGCGGGAGGCGGCGAAAACGCCTGAGGGATAGGCCCCTTTCGGGGCGGCAGGACCGGCCGCCGAGGGGCATCCGGCTTGCAAGCCCGGAGGCCCCCCTTTCTGCGGCCCGCGATGCCGCGCGGCGGGCGTCCCGCGGGCAGGTCCGGGGACACGGCCCGGGGGCACGAATCAGGAGTCCGATCAGCGATGAACGAGCACACCGAGATCCCCTCCGAGTCCGAGCCGGCGGCCGGGGAGTCGCCGCGCCGGCAGCGCTACGTGCCGGCGGTCGGGCCGCGGCTCAAGAAGCTCCTGGCCGTCGTCTTCGGCCTGTTCGCCGTGCTGGCCGTCAACTCGATCTACCTGGTCAGCGTCCGCGGGCTCGAGGCGGCCACCGGCCGCACCTACCAGAACTGGTTCTACCTGGTGATGTTCCTGCTCCACCTGGTGCTGGGCCTGGCGATCGTGCTGCCGGTGGTGATCTTCGGCGTCCTCCACCTGAAGAACGCCCGCCACCGGCCCAACCGCCGCGCGGTGCGGGTCGGCTATGCCCTCTTCACGACCGCGCTGGTGCTGCTTGCGAGCGGCATCGTGCTGACCCGGATCGAGGGGCTGATCGAGGTCCGCGACCCGGCCGTGCGCGCGGTCGCCTACTGGCTGCACGTCGTCGACGCCGCTCGCTGGCGGTCTGGCTGTACGTGCTGCACCGCCTGGCCGGCCCGCGGATCCGCTGGAAGGTCGGCCTGCGCTGGGCGGCGGTCGCCGGCGGTGTTCGCGGCCGCGATGGTCGTGCTGCACGCGCAGGACCCGCGGCGCTGGAACGTCGAGGGGCCGAAGGAGGGCGAGCAGTACTTCTACCCGTCGCTGGCGCGCACGGCGACCGGCAAGTTCATCCCGGCCGAGGCGCTGCATGATGGACGAGTACTGCCTGAAGTGCCACGCAGGACATCCACGGCCGCTGGTCGCACACCGCCCACCACTTCAGCTCGTTCAACAACCCGGCCTACCTGTTCAGCGTCCGCGAGACGCGCGAGGTCGCGATGGAGCGCGACGGCAACGTGCAGGCCGTCGCGCTGGTGCGCCGGCTGCCACGACCCGGTGCCGTTCTTCAGCGGCGCGTTCGACGACCCGAACTTCGACGACGTCGACACGACCCGACCGGCCCAGGCCGGCATCACCTGCACCGTCTGCCACGCGATCACGCACGTCAACAGCACGCGCGGCAACGCCGACTACACGATCGAGGAGCCGCAGCACTACCCGTTCGCGTTCAGCGAGAACCGCGCTGCTCGCAGTGGGTCAACAACCAGCTCGTCAAGGCCAAGCCGGACTTCCACAAGAAGACGTTCCTGAAGCCGTTCCACAAGACGGCCGAGTTCTGCTCGACGTGCCACAAGGTGCGCCTGCCGGTCGAGCTGAACCACTACAAGGACTTCCTGCGCGGCCAGAACCACTACGACACGTTCCTGCTCTGCGGCGTCTCCGGCCACGGCGTCCGCAGCTTCTACTACCCGCCGAAGGCGAAGGCGAACTGCGCCGGCTGCCACATGCCGCTGCGCGCCCTCGGACGACTTCGGCGCGCAGCGACTTCGACGGCACCGGGCGAGCGCAAGGTCCACGACCACCTCTTCCCGGCGGCCAACACCGGCGCTGGCGCACCTGGTCGACGTGCGAGCACGCGCGACGAGGTCGTGATCGAGGCGCACCGCGAAGTTCCACGAAGGGCGAGATGCGCGATCGACCTCTTCGGCCTGCGCGAGCGGCGGCACCGATCGACGGCGAGCTGCATCGCGCCGCTGCGGCCCGAGGTGCCGGCGCTCGAGCCCGGGCAAGCCCTACCTGGTCGAGGTCGTCGTCCGCACGCTCGAGCTCGGCCACCCCTTCACCCAGGGGACGGCCGACTCGCAACGAGGTCTGGGTCGACGTCGCGGTCACCGACGGCGGCGGCCGCGTCGATCGGCCGCAGCGGCGGCATGACGAGCCGGACGGCGAGGTCGACCCGTGGTCGCACTTCGTCAACGTCTACATGCTCGACCGCGACGGCAACCGCATCGACCGCCGCAACCCGCAGGACATCTTCATCCCGCTCTACAACCACCAGATCCCGCCCGGCGCGGCCGACAGGTCGTCCACTACCGCGCTCGACGTGCCGCCGCGGACGCGCCGGGCCGATCGACCGTCGAGGCGAAGCTGCGCTACCGCAAGTTCGACACCGACGTACATGAAGCTCGTCTACGGCAGGGCGAAGCGGTCCACGATCGAACGACCTGCCGATCGTGACCCTGGCCAGCGACCGGGTGGTCTTCCCGGTCGCCGGCGCGGCCGCGGCGCCGCGCCGCGAAGCGAGCGCTCCGCCGACCGAGCCCGAGTGGCAGCGCTGGAACGACTACGGCATCGGCCTGCTGCTGGAAGGGCGGCAAGGGCGGCGAAGGGCGAGCTGCGCCAGGCCGAGGAGGCGTTCGCGCAGGTCGAGGCGCTCGGCCGGCCCGACGGGCCGCTCAACCTGGCGCGCGTCTACCTCGCGCAGGGGACGGCTGCGACGACAGGCGGTCGCGGCGCTCGAGCGCGCCGCCGCCTTCGACCCGCCGGCGCCGCGCTGGTCGGTCGCCTGGTTCACCGGCCTGGTCAACAAGCAGAACGGCTACCTCGACGAGGCGATCGCGAATTCCGCTCGATCGTCGACGCTGGACGACGCCGAGACCCGCGAGCGCGGCTTCGACTTCAGCAAGGACTACCGCGCTCATCAACGAGCTGGGCCAGACGCTGCTCGAGCGCGCGAAGCAGGAGCGCGGCGAGGCCCGGCGCGCGGCGCGCGAGGACCTGCTGCGCGAGGCGGCCGGCTGGTTCGAGCGCGCGCTCGCGCTCGACCCCGAGAACGTCGCCGGCGCACTACAACCTCGACCTGGTCTACGCCGAGCTCGGCGACGAGGCGAAGGCGGCCGAGCACTTCGAGCGTCGACAGACCTACAAGCCCGACGACAACGTCGCGCGACCGCGCGATCGCCATCGCCCGCGCCGCCGATCCGGCCGCCGACCACGCCGCCGAGGCGATCGTGATCTACGACCTCCACCGGCCGGGGGCCTACGAGCTGGACGGCGCCGAGCCGCCGCCGCCGGCCCAGGTCGCCGGCACGCCCGCGGCCAGCGCCCGCGAGCGGCCGCGGACGAGCCGCTGCTGCGCCCGGACGCCCCGGCCTCGTGAGCGCGCCGACCGGGACCGGCCTCGAACGCCTCGCCGCCTTCCGCTCCAAGATCGACCGCGAGCGGGAGAAGGCGCCCGACCGCCCGGTGGTCGACGCAGCTCGAGGAGGAGTACGCGAAGCGCCGCGCCGCGCTCGCCGCCGAGCTGGGGGTCGCCGCCGCCGAGGTCGACGCCCGGGTCGACGAGGTCCTCTACGGCCCGCCGGCTGGTCCTGAAGAGCCCGATCCCGACGAGATGGTGCCCGAGGACGACGCGGTGATCGGCCGCGCCTTCCGCCGGTCGCTCGCCGTCCTGGCGGTCGTCGCGGTGGCGGTCGGCGGTCGCGTTCTGGCTCGCCCGCCGGCCGGAGCCCGAGCTGCCCGAGCACCAGCTCGCGCCCGAGGCGCCGCACGCGGTCGCGCCGGCCGCCGAGCGAGGCCGACGCCGCCGCCGGTGACCTTCACCGACGTCACCGCGCGAGGCGGGCGTCCGCTTCGTCCACGCGAGCGGCGCCTACGGCGAGAAGCTCCTGCCCGAGACGATGGGCGGCGGCGCGGCGTTCCTCGACTACGACGGCGACGGCGACCAGGACCTCCTCTTCGTCAACTCCGACCACTGGCCCGACCGGCCGCTCGGCCGGGCCGCGGCCGCGCCACGCGCTCTACCGCAACGACGGCGACGGCCGCTTCAGGACGTGACCGCGGCGGCCGGGCTCGACCAGCCGTTCTACGGCATGGGCGTGGCCGTCGGCGACTACGACAACGACGGCGACCCCGACCTCTTCCTGACCGCGGTCGGCGGCGACCGCTTCTTCGCAGCAACGACGGCGGCGCGCTTCGTCGACGTGACCGACGAGGCCGGCGTCGCCGGCGATCGCGACGGCTGGAGCACCGCGGCGCGCTTCTTCGACATCGACAACGACGGCGACCTCGACCTGTTCGTCTGCAACTACGTGCGCTGGTCGGCGGAGATCGACCGCGAGGTCGACTTCCGGCTCGTCGGGCGGCGGCCGGGCCTACGGCCCGCCGACCAACTTCGAGGGCGCCCTCCCCTCCTCTACCGCAACGACGGCGCGGCACGCTTCACCGACGTCTCGGCCGAGGCCGGGGTCCAGGTCGCGACACGCCCCGACCGCGCGGCCCCGGTCGGCAAGGCGCTCGGCGTCGGCGCCGTCGACGTCGACGGCGACGGCTGGTCGACCTGGTCGTCGCCAACGACACGGTCCCGCAACTTCCTCTTCCACAACCGCGGCGACGGCACGTTCGAGGAGGTCGGCGCCGCCTCGGGCATCGCCTTCGACCGCGTCGGCAGCGCCACCGGGGCGATGGGCATCGACTCGGCCGACTTCCGGAACGACGGCGCGCTCGCCTGGCGGTCGGCAACTTCGCCAACGAGATGACCGCGCTCTACGTCGCCCAGGGCGACCGCCGCGCTCTTCACCGACGTGGCGATCCCCGACGGCCTCGGGGCGCCCAGCCGCACCGCGCTGAAGTTCGGCCTCTTCTTCTTCGACTACGACCTCGACGGCCGGCTCGACCTGCTCTCGGCCAACGGCCACCTCGAGGAGGAGATCGCCAAGGTCCAGCCGAGCCAGACCTACCGCCAGCCGGCGCAGCTCTTCTGGAACGCGGGACCCGAAGCGCGCCAGCCGTTCGTCCTGGTGCCGCCCGAGACGACCGGGCGACCTCTTCCAGCCGATCGTCGGCCGCGGCACGCGCCTACGCCGACATCGACGGCGACGGCGACCTCGACGTCGTCCTGACCCAGGCCGGCGGGCCGCGCCGTGCTGCTGCGCAACGACCAGGCGCTCGGCCACCACTGGCTGCGCGTGCGGCTCGCCGGCGACCCGGGGCCGGCGTCAACCGCGACGCGATCGGCGCCGAGGTGGCGCTGACCGCCGGCGGGGTCACCCGGCGCCGGCTGGTGATGCGGACCAAGAGCTATCTCTCGCAGTCCGAGCTGCCGGTGACCTTCGGCCTCGGCGACATCGACACGGTCGAGCGGCTGACCGTCATCTGGCCGGGTGGGATCGAGCAGGAGATCCCGGCGGAAGAGCTGGCGGCCGGGGTCGACCGCGAGCTGGTGGTGACCTTCGATCCCGGCGCTCGCCGGCTCGGCGATCGGTCTGCCGGAGCCGTAGCGCTCGTCGCCGGCCGGCGACTCTGGCGTCCCCACTACCGCCGCCCCCCAGATCCCGGTCGTCAGGTCCTCGATCAGCACCGCCGCCGGCGTGTGGTCCGCGGGCAGCTCGCCGGCGCCGATCGTCAGCAACCAGGGTTCGCCGGTGGGGAGCGCCGCCGGCGTCAGCGTGCGGTGGCGGACGGCGACGTCGCCCTCGGCGTCGAGGCCGGCGACGCTGATCCGCAGCGCCGGACGGTGGTCGGGGTCGGCGAGCGGGCCGGCGGACGGCGGCTCGAGCCGGACCGCCACCGAGCCGCCGTCGGGCGCCAGGGTGGCGGTCGGGGCGAGGCCGGCGCCGTCGGCCGCGGCGACGTCGATCAGCCGCCGCAGGCGCGCCGCCGCGATCGTCTCCGGCGTCCCCGAGCGCGACCAGGCGGGGGCGGGGAGGGCGCGCTCGCGGCCCTGGCGGCGCACCGTCACCGGATGGAGCCGGCCGTCGGGCACTCCCGGGCGCTGGTAGGTGACGCGGACGCGATCCTCGAGGCTGTCGATCGCCGCCTCGAGCGCCCCCGGCAGCCCCGGGTCGTGGCGCACCAGCCGGCCGGCGGTGGCGTCGGCGATCCGCTCGAGCGGCGCCAGCGGCGCGGCCAGCGCGGCGGCGGCGCCCGGATAACGGGCGACCATCGCCGGGTCGCGCCCGGCCGCCCGCCGCCACCAGCGTTCGGCCTCCTCGAGCCGGTCCATGCGCGCGAGCGCGTCGCCCAGCTCGGCCTCGGCGGCCGCCTGGCGCGCCGCCGAGGCGGGGTGGCCGTAGAAGGCGTGGACGGCGTCGCGGTAGGCGTCAACCGCGCGCTCCAGCTCGCCCTGGGCGGCCAGCGCGCGCCCCAGCTCGATGTAGGCCTCCCCCTCCTCCGGCCGGTGGTTCTGGTCGATGAAGACCTCGGCGCGGCGGCGGAGGTGCCACTCCTCCTCGTCGGGGATCGGCGGCGTCAGCGCCAGCGTCACCCAGCCGTAGGCGGCGAGGGTGCGGGCGAGCCCCTCGGTGGCGGCCTGGGCGCCGTCCGGCCACGGCTCCCCGGCCGCGGGGGCGTCCGGGGGCTCGCCCAGCCGCGCGCGGTAGAACGCCGCCGGGTCGAGGTCCCAGCCGGAGGTGACCAAGAGCAGGGCGCGGCGGGCGCCGGGCTCGGCGCCGCCGGCGAGCAGGTGGGTCAGGAGGGCGTCGGCGCGCTCGCCGATGAAGAGCGCCTCCTCGGCGGCCGCCGAGCGCGCCAACTCGGCATCCGTCGCAGCCGGTTCGTCGCCCTCGGCGGCGGCGGTGGGATCTCCGGCGCCGGCCAGCTCGCGCGCCACGCCGCGGCGCAGGCGCACCAGCTCGTCGCCCGCCCTGGCCTCGGCGGCGATCCGGGCGAGGGTCCGGACCAGGCTCTCGGCGTCCGTCGTGGGCGGCAGCGCCGTCCTCGGCTCGGGATCGGCGACCACGACCTCGACCGGCCCGAGCGCGACCAGCTCGCCGGCGAAGACCCCCAGCGCGTCGGCCGCCCAGCGCAGGCCGTCGGGCTCGGCGAGCGGCAGGTCGAAGTAGATCACCAGCCGCCACGGCTCCCGCTCGCCGTCCGGCTCGACCGCCACCACCGTGCGCGGCTCGCCGTCCTCGATCACCTCGAGTTCGCCGGCCGCGAGCCCGCCATCGGCCTCGACCACGAGGTCGACCGCGGTCACCCGCTCGACGTCGCCGAACTGCCGGTCGCCGTCCGGCGCCGCGCCCGGCGCCTCGGCCGGCGGCGCGGAGTCCTGGCGTGCCCCGGCCGGAGCCGCGGCGAGGACGGCGAGGAACGCCGCCGCAAGCAACGTCCGGATGGACCGTCGGGTCATCACCCGACTCCGGCAGCAAGCCCGATGCCACGGCGCGCGCGGCATCGGGCCGCGAGCTGGCCCCGCCGATCGACGGCCGGGCGGCGCTAGCAGGGGTTGTTGTAGACGGTCTGGCGGTACGATGTCACCTGCCCGTCGATGATGATCTGGCCCGAGCAGAGGACGTCCTTGGTGCCGAGGAGCTGAGTGTAGCTGGAGTTGTAGTAGTAGGTGGTGGTGTCCCAGGCCGGCAGCGCCTGGCTCGGCGGAGCGATCGCGGCGGCGGCGAGGACCAGGGCGCCCAGGACCAGGGCGGCGAGCAGAGTGCGGCGGAGAGTCGACATTGTGAGGCCTCCTCGGAGTTCGGCGGCCGGCGCGGCCGCCGGGGGCGACAGGAGCGTCGCCATTTCGAAAGTGTCGGCGCGCCGCCGAGCCGGGACTTGGTGGCAGCGGCGGAGCGCGCAGCGCGACCGGCGACGCAGCCGCCGGAAAAGCCCCCCGAGAAAACTCAGCCGGTGACCCGCTGCAGCCAGTCGCCGAAGCCGGGCGCGAGCCGGCGGAAGCCGACGAAGAAGCGCATCATGAACGGCATCACCACCTCGCGCCGGTCGCGCTCGACGGCGCGCACGGCGGCGCGGGCGACCTCGTCGGCGGTGAGCGGCGGCACCGTCCAGTTGGCGAGCCGCGGCATGTGGCGGGCGGGATCGAGGTGGGCGCGCTCGATGAACGGGGTCTCGACCAGCCCCGGGCAGAGCGCGGTGACGCCGACGCCCCGCCCCTTGACCTCGACCCGCAGCGCCGCCAGGTAGGCGTTCGAGGCCGCCTTCGAGGCGCAGTAGGCCGACGCCGTGCGGTGCGGGATCAGCCCGGCCGACGAGGTCACCCCGACCAGGTGCGAGGGAGCGCCGGCGAGGAGATGGGGGAGGGCGTGGCGGATCGTACGGGTCAGGCCGACGTAGTTGGTCTGGATCGTGACGTCGACGTGCTCGGCAGGCTGCTCGGCGACCTGCGCGTAGCGGCCGAGCCCGGCATTGGCGACCACCAGCTTGAGGCCGCCGAAGCGCTCGGCCGCCGCCGCGACCGCCGCCGCGACCTGCTCCTCGGAGGTGACGTCGGCGGGGAGCACCAGGCCCTCGCCGCCGGCCGCGCCGCCTGACGCGTTGGCGGACTCTGCGATCTCGGCGGCCAGCTCCCGGAGCGGCCCCTCCGAACGCGCGAGGAGCGCCACCCGGCAGCCGCGGCGGCCGAGCGCCAGCGCGATCGCCCGGCCGATGCCGGACGATGCGCCGGTGACCAGACACGGGGTTCCGGGGATCAGCTTCATCGCTCAGTCCTCGTCGTCGGGGTAGGGCGCCGGCGGCTCGTGGATCGACGACCCCAGCTCGTCGTAGGCGGCGACCGGCAGCGCCTGGACCCCCAGCTCGCCGGCGGCCATCGCGAGCACCGGGTCGAGCGTCGCGAGAACGCGCCCGGAGAGCGCCGCCGCGGCCAGGTGGATCGCCTCGCGCGCGGTCACCGCCGCCCCCTCGCGGCCGGCCCAGTCGCGCGCCAGGAGGAAGTGCTCGCGGCCGAGCGGCACGCGGGCGTAGAGCGCGGCGTCGAGGTGGGCGAGGAAGGCGGCGCGGATGCGGCGGGCGTCGGCCAGCGCCAGCTCGGCGCGGCGCACCTTCCTGGTCAGCGCCGCGAACAGCTCGACCTCGCCGAGGTCGGAGATCGCCGGCTGCGCGGTGGCGCGCACCAGCCCCTCGGCCTCGGCGCTGGCGGCCTCGGGCGCATAGTAGGCGGCGAGGACGCCGGTCTCGAGATAGAGCTCCATCGCCTCGCCCCCGCCCCTCTAGATCTCCTCGGCCGCCTCGGCGGCCGCCACCTCGTCCGAGAGCGGGCGGCCGGTCATCCGGATCGACGAGCGCAGCCGCCCCATCGACGGCAGCCCCGCGGCGGCCGGCTCCGGCGGCACCAGCCGCGCCACCGGCCGGCCGTGACGGAGCAGCACCACCTCCTCGCCCGCGGCCACCCGGTCGAGCACCGCGCGCAGGTTCTGGCGCGCCTCCTTGACGTTGATCGCGTGCATGGCGAACCTCGCGTACTTCCGGAGGGTACGCCCGCGCGCCCGGCCGCGTCAACTACCGCCGGCCGGCGACCAAACGGATCTGGATGCCGCGGAACAGCTCGTCAGTGCGCTCGCGCCACTCGGCGGGCGTGAACGCCTCGGCGGGCGCGGAGACCTGGACCAGCCCCTTGCTGCCGAGGGTGGTCGAGATCTTGACCCGCAGGTCGCCGCGCAGCACCGCCCAGGCGTCGGCGACCTCGACCCGCGGGTCGAACGGCCGGCCGGAGAGCTGGAGCGTGTAGACCACGGCGTCGAGCAGCGCGCCGTCCTCCGGGTCGTAGGGGGTGTCGAAGGTCTGGCTGGCGGTGTAGGCGCCCTCGGGCGGACGGTAGGTGTCGATCGCGAGCAGGCTCTGGTAGCGCGGGTTGTCGTAGAGCTCGGCGAAGTTGGGGTCGGTGCGCGCGCGCAGCCGCGCCAGCTCGTCGAGGTCGACCGCGCGCCGCAGGTGCTCGATGGCGAGCGCCTCGTAGCCCGCCACCGCGTAGTTGGTGGCGACCAGGTAGAAGGCCTCGGCCGAGCGCGGGTTGGCGTCGAGGTAGCGCGCGAAGCGCTCGCTCGCCTGCCGGAGCTGCCCCTGGAGCAGCAGGACGGCGCCGAGGTTGAGGTCGTTGTCGGGCGCCCGCGGATCGAGCGCCTCGGCCTTCTCGAACGCCAGGAGGGCTCCGGCGTAGTCCTCTTCCGCGAGGTCGAGCGCGGCGCGGTTGAGCCACGCTTGCCGCTGTCCGGGATCGAGCGCCAGCGAGCGGTCGAGATCGGCCCGCCCGCCCTCCATCTCGCCGAGCATGAAGCGGGCGGTCGAGCGCGCCAGGAGGGCCTGGGCGTCGTCGGGGCTCCGCGCCAGGAGCGGCTCGATCAGCGCCAGCGCCTCCTCCGGCCGCTCGGCGTCGAGCAGCTCCTGGACCTTGGCCAGCGTGGCGGTGCGGTCGGCGGGGGCGGCGGCCGGCGCGGCGCCGGCGAGCGGCATCGGGACGGCGAGGAACGCGGACAGGACGGCTGCGAGGGCGACTGCCCGGGCGAGGCCGGCGGCGAGCGGGGGGGAGGTGCGCACTTTCATAGCCGATCGCAAATCTAGTGGGCCGGGGCGCTGATCCGCAAGGGGAACGGCTTCACCGCGGTCAGCCATCGAGCACGCGGTGGTAGGCGTCGGCGAGCTTCAGCTCGCAGCCGATCGACCCGAGCCGCAGGACCGCGCCGGTGGTCCCCGCCTCCTCGAACAGCCAGTGCCCGCCGGGCTGCCGGACCCAGTGCTCGGCGTGGGCGCGGTCCTGGGCCAGGACGAGGACCTCTGCCAGCGACCCGATGGTCCGGTAGATCTCGAGCTTGCCGCCGCGGTCGTAATCGGCGGTCGAAGGCGAGAGAACCTCGACGAGCAGCGTCGGGTTGAGCAGCGTGTCCAGCTCGCCGTCCTCGAACCGCGGCTCGCCGCAGACCACCACGACGTCCGGGTAGACATACGAATCCGAGTCCGGAACCCGGACGCGCATGTCGTTGGCGAGAACGTCGCAGTCGCGGTTGCGGAGCTGGGTCGTGAGCGCGTACATCAGGTTGGACACCACGCGGTTGTGTCGCAGGCTCGCGCCGCTCATCGCGAAGGCCTCGCCGGCGTGGTACTCGCTCCTCGTCTCGGCGGTGCGCTCGTGGGCGAGGTACTCCTCGGGGGAGAGGCGGCGGGTGGGCGCTACGGTCATGGAAGTTCAGCCGAGGATCTCGCGCAGGCAGGTGCCGGTCGAGGGGAGCGGATCGCGCCACAGCCACTCGATCTCGATCCAGAAGCCGGGCACCGCGGCGGAGGGGAGCCGGCCTTCGTGACGCGTCGTGGCCCGGTAGCCTTCGGTACCGAGGACCTCGGCGCGGACCGACTCGGCGAACGGGTCGATCAGCCAGATCTCGGGGATTCGAGCTTCTCGATATCGAGGCAGCTTCTCACGAGCCTCGAAACGCGGATCGCCCGCCGACGCGATCTCGATCACGAGGTCTGCCGGGCCCTCCAGCCGCTGTTGCTTCATGCGGCCGATGTTGTCCGGGCGCACGACGAGGACATCGGGCTCCGGCGACCAGCGCTCGTCGAGTCGCATCGGGTAGTGCGCACCGCGGGTCGCACCCGCTCCACGCTCGTCGAGGTAGACGCGGATCAGCGCATTGAGGAAACTGACCAGATCCTCGTGCCGGTTCGACGCTGGGGACATGACCAGCCTCCCGTCCAGGAACTCCCAGTCGCTGTCCTCCCCCTCGAGGGCGTAGAACTCCTCCTCCGAGACGATCGGCTTGATCAGCACGTAGGGCGGTTCGAGATCGGCGATCATCGCGTTCAAGCTACCACAGCGAACGGGCGCTCCGGGGCGCGGCGGGGCTACAATCCCGGAGCGATGTCCGAACCCGTACCGCGGCCCGCGCCGGCGGCTCCCGCCGCGCCCGCCGCCCCGCCCACCCCGCGCGAGATCGCCCGCGCCCTCGGCGAGCGGGTGATCGGCCAGCGCGCCGCGGTGCGCGAGATGTCGGTGGCGCTGGCCAAGCACCTGGCCGGCGTGGCGACCGGCAACATCCTTCTGATCGGCTCGTCGGGGACCGGCAAGACGACATTGATGCGCGCGGTCGAGGGCTACCTCGCGGCCGATCCGGCGCTCGCGGCGCGCTCGACGCTGGTGCGCCTCCACGCCAACGTGCTGGCGCGCGAGGCCGAGCGCGGCCGGCCCGGCGAGGCGGTGCTCGGGCGCCTCCTCGAGCGGGCGCGCGAGACCGCGCCGGGGGCCGGGCGCGAGGAGCTGCTCCTCCGGGTGGCGCGCGGCATCGTCTTCGTCGACGAGGTGGACAAGATCCGCGCCCGGGTCGGCGACCGGCCGAACGTCGCCGGCATCCGCGCCCAGGAGGCGCTCCTGACCCTGATCGAGAACGAGTCGGTGCCGTTCGCGCTCCCCGAGGCGCTCGGCGGCGACACCGGTCGCGGTCAGACGGTGCGGATCGACTCGTCGGGCCTCCTGTTCGTCGCCGCCGGCGCCTTCGAGGGGCTCTACGACGCGGTCTACGACCGGGTGACGATCGGCAAGGATCGCGGCGCGCTCAGGCCGGTGACCCGGGTCGAGGCCGGGCGGGTGGTCGAGGAGCACTCGTTCGCGCTCCGCGACTGGCTCCGCAACGAGGACGTCTTCGACTACGGCATGACGCCGCAGTTCCTGTCGCGCTTCGACGCCATGGTGCTCCTCGACGACCTCACGGTCGACGAGCTGGTCCAGGTCTTCCTGCGCACGCCGGAGTCGGGCTACGCCCAGAGCCGCGCCTACTTCGACGCCCGCGGCATCCACCTGGCGCTCTCGCCCGCCGCCGTGCGCCGGATCGCCGAGGCCGCCGCCCGGCAGCCGCGGTTGGGCGCCCGCGCCCTGCGCGAGGTCTTCCGCCGCGTCGTCCGCGACTACGAGTTCGATCCCGAGAGCGCCCCCTCGGGCGCCGACGGCGCGCTGCTGATCGACGCCCCCGACGTCGATGCCGCGCTCGCCCGCTGAAACGTCCCTTTCTTGGGAGGATCCCGCCATGAAGAAGCTGCTCGCCGCGGTCGTCGGAGCCCTGATCGTCTTCGTCTGGAGTTTCGTCGCGCACGTCCTCCTGCCGCTCGGGATGGTCGGCGTCGACCCGCTCCCGGACGAGGCGGCGGTAATCGAGGTCCTGCGCGACACGATCGCCGAGCCCGGGCTCTACTACTTCCCGGGCTACCCGCACCCCGCGACCGCCGAGCAGGAGGCCGACTGGCAGGCACGCCACGAGGCCGGACCGCTCGGGACCTTGGTCTATCTGCCCGGCGGCAAGCCGGCGATGGCGCCCGGGCAGCTCGCGACCGAGTTCGCGACCTCTTGCCTCGCCGCGCTGGTGCTCGCCTTCCTCCTCGCCTACCTGACCGGAAGCTACCCCTGCCGGGTGGCGCTGGCCGCCTCGGTGGGGCTTTTCGCCTGGTTCTCGATCCAGCTCTCCTACTGGACCTGGTACGGCTATCCGCTCGACTACACGATCGCCGCGGGCGTCATGGAGGTGGTTGGCTGGCTGCTCGCCGGGCTGGCGATGGCGAAGCTGGTCCCGCCGCCCGCGCCCTAGCGGCCGGCGCCCCGCCCGCGCCGCTCGGCGCGCAGCTCCTGGTAGCGCCGCCGGCGCCCGCGCGCGATCCACCAGCGGGGGAGGAAGGTGAGCAGGAAGAGGAGCAGGATCGCCGAGATCGCGCCGAGGCTCGCCGCGCCGCCCCCCTCGCCGCCGAGGACGCGCACCAGGGAGGTGCCGAAGAAGGTGTAGACGGCGACCCCCGGGGTGAGGCCGACCACCGAGCTGAGCATGAAGCGCCCCGGCGGCACCCCGGCGAGCGCGGCGGCGAAGTTGACCAGCGGGAACGGCAGCGGCACGAAGCGGATCGCGACCAGCGACCAGAAGTCGGCGCGCGCGAGCCGCCGCTCGATCTTCTTGAGCCGGCCGCGGGCGAGGCGCGAGACGAAGCCGCGCCCGAGGCCGCGCGCGAACCAGTAGCTGGTGGCGGCGCCGAGGAGGCACCCGGAGACGTTCCAGACCGCGCCCCAGGCGCCACCGAAGACCGCGCCGCCGGCGAAGATCAGCGGCGTCATCGGAACGCCGAGCGGGGCGAGCACTCCGTAGAGCGCCACCAAGAGGCCCGGCGACCACCAGGGGTCGCTCAGGCGCTCGAGCTGGCGCGCCAGCTCGTTCTGGTCGAGGTAGGTCGCGAGCGGGGTCCAGCGCACCGCGGCGAGCGCCGCCGCGAGCACCGCCACGAACAGCGCGAAGCGCACCAGCGACGGCCAGAGCGACCGGCCGTCGCCGGACTCGGCGGTCTCGGGTGCCGGCGCGGGGGGCGGCTCGGGTCGCAGCTCCGGTTCCAGACGGGGTTTCAGATCGGGTTCCAGCTCGGGTCTCAGGGCGCCGGCGCCGCGCCGCCCGGGAGGCCGAAGAACTGCCGCATGTGCTCCTCGAGCACTTTGTGCGCCCCGGGGTCCATGAAGTTGAGGCGCAGCTCGTTGATCATCATCACCTCCATGCCCTGCCACTCGGCCCAGCACGCGGCGCAGATCTTGTCGTGGATCTCGCGCCCGAGGGCGCCGGGCAGCGGCGGCTTGGCGAGCCCGGGCGCGGTGCGGCCGCAGCGGCTGCAAGTGACGGTCTCCGGCATGTGTCGGTTCCTCTCGGTCGCTCGGATTCAGGGGTGGGCGGCTCAGCGGGCCTCGCCGGGGAGGATGATCCGGCTGCCGCGCCGGTCGAGGACCTCCTTGGGCACCCGCACCAGGAGCACCAGGTCGCCGCCGCCGCCGCGGACGCTCTTGACCAGGTCGTCGGGCACCGCCAGCTTGAGGTAGGCGGGGCGCTTGGGGTTCTGGCGGGCGCTCTCGAGCAGCAGGCTCTGGACCGGCGCCGCCTCCAGCTTCTCGGGGTAGCGCTCGAGGGCGAACGCGAGGGCTTCGCGCGGATCGCTCGGGATGTCGGCCATGGCGGGATTCTACCCTCCCCGGGATAGACCCCACGAGGCCGGCGTCCGTAGACGGAGCACCGGGATAGAGAGCCGCCCCGAGACAGGAGCTCATCGATGCGCAACCTCGCGATCGAAGTTCGCCGCGCCCTGCGTTCGCTCGCCCGTCGTCCCGGCTTCACCGCCCTCGTCGCGGTCACCCTGGCGGTCGGGATCGGCGCCAACGTCGGCATCGCCGGCTACCTCTCGTACTTCATCCGGCCCACGGTCGAGGCGCCGGACCTCGGGCGCGTCCACTGGCTGTTCGACGCAACTCCCGAGGAGCCGTACGGCCAGCTCTCCTACCTCGACTGGCGCGACGTCGCCGCGGCCGACACCGGCCTGGTCGAGCACGCCGCCTACCGGATCTTCGCCGCCTCGGTGGTGGCGCCGGGGCAGACCCTCCATGCCTGGGGCTTCGCCGTCTCGGGCGAGTATTTCCGGCTCTTCGGCACGCGGCCGCAGGCCGGGCGGCTCCTCCAGCCGGCCGACGACCGCCCCGGTGCCGAGCCGGTGGTGGTGCTCGCCGACGCATACTGGCGGAAGCACTTCGACGCCGACCCCGCGGTCGTCGGCACCACCGTCGCGCTCGACGGCGAGCACCGCTACACGGTGGTCGGGATCGGCCCGCGCGGCTTCCAGGGCCACGGCTACACCCTCTCGCTGTTCGTGCCGCTGGCGACCGTCGAGCCGCTCCTGACCCAGCCGTTCGGGCACGAGGGGAGCCCGGTCAACGCGCTCGCCCGGCTGGCGCCGGGGGCCGGGCGCGAGCCGGCGGAAGCGGCACTGGCGGCGATCGCCGCCGGGCTCGACCGCAGTCATCCACGGACCGGCCCGCGCGCCGGCCCGGAGCCAGGCTCCGCGGGGCAGCCGCGCTGCTTCCGGCTCGAACCGGCGGCCGAATGGAACGGCTTCCCCCAGGACGACCCCGTGGCCCGCGGCGCGCGCCTGCTGATGGGGACGGTCGCGTTCCTGCTCGTCCTCGCCTGCGCCAACGTCGCCAACCTGATGCTCGCCCGCGCCGTCGGCCGCGAGCGCGAGCTGGCGGTCCACGCCGCGGTGGGCGCCGGCCGCGGGCGGCTCGGCGTCCAGCTCCTGGCCGAGGGGCTGGCGCTGGCGCTCCTCGGCGGGGTCCTCGGCCTGCCGCTCGCGTACGGGCTGCACGCCCTGGTCGAGTCCTACCTCCTCGCCTCGAACCCGGTCGGAATGGGGGAGTGGGGCGAGGGCTCGTCGCTGATCGTCGATCCCGCGATGACGGTGTCGGTCTTCGGCGCGGCGGTGGTCGGAGGCGGGCTCCTGGTCGCGTTCGCGCCGCTCTTCCGGATGCGCCGGTTCGAGCTCGCCGCCGCGCTCCGCTCGGGCACCCGCGCGAGCGGCGGGCTGCGCGGCCCGCTCGGTCTCCTCGTCGTCTTCCAGGTCGCGCTCGCGGTGGTGCTCCTTTTCGGCGCCGGCCTCCTCGCGCGCAACCTCTGGCTCGCGCTCGGGCGCGATCCCGGCTTCGAGATCGACGGCCTCGCGGTCGCCGCGCTCTACCTGCCGTTCGAGCGCCGCGGGCCCGGCGGCGGCCCGATCGACGAGGGTCCGGTCAAGGAGCGCTATCAGGAGCTGCTCGATCGGGCGCGCGAGCTGCCCGAAGTCGGCGCGGCGGCGCTCGCCTCGCGCATCCCGCTGAGCCCGCTGGCGCGCCAGGTCCGCGCCGCGCCGCCGGACGGGGCGGGGGCGCCGGCCGAGCCGGTCGCGCTCGACTTCGACGTCGTCTCCGAGGGCTACTTCGAGACCCTCGGCGTGCCGCTCCTCCAGGGGCGCGCGTTCGGACCCGGCGACCGCGCCGGCGCGCCGCCGGTGGTGGTGCTCAACCGCACCGCGGCCGAGCGGCTCTTCCCGGGCGGCGGGGCGGTGGGTGAGAGCCTGGCGCTCGTCGAGCTGGGGCCGGGCGGCGGCGGCGCCCCGCCGGAGAGCTGGCAGGTGGTCGGCGTCGTGGGCGATCACCACAGCCGGGGGCTGACGGCGGAGATCGAGCCGATGGTCTACTTCAGCTTCCACCAGAAGCTCCAGCGCCGGCTCGCGCTCTTCGCCCGCACCGGCGGCCCGATCCAGGCGCCGCTCCGGCGCATGCTCCGCGAGCGCTTCCCGGAGGTCGCGGTGGTCGACCTGGTGCCGTTCTCCGACCAGGTCCGGCGCACCCTCGTCGACCAGCGGATGCTGCGCGACCTCGGCGCCGGCTTCGGCCTCGCCGGGCTCGGGCTCGCCGCGCTCGGCGTCTTCGCCCTCCTGAGCTACGCCGTCAGCCGGCGCACCCGCGAGCTGGGGATCCGCCAGGCGGTGGGGGCGACGCCGGCCGCGGTGCGCCGCCTGGTGCTGGCGGAGAGCGGCCGCCTGGTGGTCTGGGGGATCGCGCTCGGCACCGCCGCCGCCTGGACGCTCGCGCGCTGGCTCGAGGGATTCCTCTACGGCCTCGAGGCTCGCGATCCCGCCACCTGGTTGGCCGTCGCCGCCACGGTCGTGGCGGCGGCGCTGGTCGCGGCGCTCCTGCCCGCGGTCCGCGCCTCCCGGGTGAGCCCGCTCGAAGCGCTGCGCCAGGAGTGATTGCGTCCCGCCGCGGCTCGCGTCGGGCCGCTACGCCGGAGCCGCCGCGGCGGCGCTCGCGGCGGCCACCGGCGGCGGCGGCACGGCGGGCTCGGAATCGCCGCCGGCCTCCACCTCCCGCCCGGTCAGGCACTTGGGGAGCCGTAGCCGGCCGAGGACCTCGACCAGAGGGAGCGCCACCCGCCGATGCTCGGCCTCGCCCCGGGTCACGAGACCCACGGTGCGGGTCGGCACCGGGTCCTGGAAGCGGCGGTAGACGACCAGGCCGTTGCCGTCGCCGGCCGGCACCGCCAGCGCCGGCAGCACGGTGAAGCCGACCCCGGCGCCGACCATGAAGCGCAGGGTCTCGATGCTGGTGGCGTGGACCGGCGCGGCCGACAGCTCCCCCTGGCCGAACACCTGCAGCGTGTGGTCGCGCAGGCAGTGGCCGTGGTCCATCAGGATCAGCTCCGAGCGCGGCACCTCGGTGTGGCCGATCCGCCCGCGCCGGGCCAGCCGGTGGCGGTGCGGGAAGGCGAGCACCAGCTCCTCCTCGAACAGCGGGTACTCGGCGAGCGCGTCGCCGCGGGTCGGGAAGCTCAGGAGCGCGGCGTCGATCCGCCCCGAGCGGAGCATGCCCAGGAGCTGCTCGGTGAGCGCCTCGAAGAAGTAGAAGCGGGCGTCGGGGAAGCCCTCGAGGAGCGCCGGCAGGAGGTGGGGCACCAGGTAGGGCCCGAGCGTCGGGATGAAGCCGAGCCGCACCGGCCCGGCCAGCGTCTCGCCCGGCCCCTCGCGCTCCAGCTCGGCGAGGCCCCGCAGCAGGCGCTCGATCGCCTCGACCACGAAGATCCCCTCCGGAGTCGCGGTGCAGCGGCGCGAGGTGCGCTCGAAGAGCTTCTTGCCGAGCTTCCCCTCGACCCGTTGGACCAGGGCGGTCAGCGATGGCTGGGCGACGCCGCAGATCTCGGCGGTGCGGCCGAAGTGGAGAGTGCGCGCGAGGACGACGATCGCTTCGAGGTCGCGGATGGCGAGAGAGCCGAGGCCCTTCATCGGCCGCCCCTTTCCGGGAAGAGTTGGTTCGCCGGCGCTCTCCGAGCCGCGACCGCCGGTTCGCCGGCCCCGATCGCGGATGCCGATTGTTGATATCGAAGAGCGCGCCTTGATCGATAGATCTCGGGAATCATACGCTCGCCGCCCTCGAAAAGCGAGCCCCCCACCGATCCTCTTTTCCGACCGCGGCATCCCGCGCACCCTGCGCCACATGCACGGCTTCGGCAGCCACACCTACTCGCTGATCGACGCCGCCGGCGGGCGGGTCTGGTGCAAGTTCCACTTCAGGACCGAGCAGGGGATCGAGAACCTCGGCGACGCCGAGGCGGCCGACCTGATCGGCGGCGACCGCGAGAGCCACCAGCGCGACCTCTACCAGGCGATCGAGCGCGGCGACTTCCCGCGCTGGCGCCTCTACCTCCAGGTCATGACCCAGGAGCAGGCCGAGGGCTTCCGCTGGAACCCGTTCGACCTGACCAAGGTCTGGCCGCACGCGGAGTACCCGCTGATCGGGGTCGGCGTGATGGAGCTGAACCGGAATCCCGAGAACTACCACGCCGAGGTCGAGCAGGCTGCGTTCGAGCCGAGCGCGCTGGTGCCCGGGATCGGCCCGAGCCCGGACAAGATGCTCCAGGCGCGGCTGATGAGCTACGCCGACACCCACCTCTACCGGCTGGGCGTCAACTACCACGAGATCCCGGTCAACCGCCCGGTCTGCCCGGTGCGCAACTACATCCGCGACGGCGCCATGGCCTCCGCCGGCAACTACGGTGGCGCGCCCAACTACTGGCCCAACAGCCTCGCCGGGACGCCGCAGCCCGACCCCGCCTACCGCGACCCGGCGTGGGACCTCGGCCAGGCGATCGTCGACCGCTACGACTCGACCGTCGACCACGACGACTACACTCAGCCGGGCAACCTCTATCGCCTCTTCGACGACGGCCAGCGCGAGCGGCTGACCGGTGCGATCGCCGGCGTCCTGTCGCAGGCGCGCCTCGAGGTCCAGCGCCGCCAGCTCTGCCACTTCTTCCGCGCCGATCCCGACTACGGCCGGCGGGTGGCGGAGAAGCTCGGGCTCGCGAGCGAGGTCGAGGACGCGCTGGCCGGAGCCGGCGCCGCGGCCGCGACCCGGTAGCGGCCCTTTCATCAGATTGAGATCCCGTCCGCCGGGGCCGTGCCGAGGGGCGCGGCCCGGTCCCGGCGGCACGGATGGCATCGGGCCGCCGTAGTCGGCCCGCGAGTAGGCGTATAATCGAAGACCGATGAACGCTCCGGGTCTGCTCGAGCACAACCCCGCCTCGCACGGGATCTGGATCGTGGCCGCGATCGCGTTCGGAGTCATCGGCGTCGCCTGGCTGCTCGATCTGGTCGACGATGCTCGAGGGTGGTTCGTCCGTCGCGTGCTGCGCCGCGGCGCCGCGAGCCAGGAAGGCGAAGCAGAGGCGGTCACGCCGCCGGTCATCCGGTCGCTGCACCGCGATCGGACCCTCCGCGGCGGAGCGCTGGCCCGGTACACCTCCGAGAATCGAGTGAATCCGATCGAGCCGGTTCACCCCCCGCGAATCGGGGACTAGGTACGCGTGACCCTCACCGAGAAACTCTCCTACCTGGCCTCTCAACGGGGCGAAGACGAGGCGACCCTGCTCGCGCGAGCGGTCGATGCCGGTGTCGAGACCCTGTACCGCGAGGCGGTCATCGAGGCGTACCTCGCGGGCCGGTGCTCGCGCGAGGCTCTGCTCCAGGAGCTGGGTCCCGCCGTCGCGGCCGAGGTCGATCAGCAGCGCGAGGCCCTGCGGCGCGATGTCGAGTGGGGCCTCTCGGGCGACTAAGGCCGGTCGCTGCGGGCCGCTGACCGCGCGGCTTCTCCGAGTTCCCGCGCTGACGCGTCGAACAGCGCTCTCCCCGCCGCTGCTGCGTCGGCGCTCTGCATGCGCTCCACCAGTGCGTCGAGCTCGGCGCGCAGCGCTTCGAGCGGGTCGTCGCCGGGGGGCGCGATCACTTCGTGCCCCACGGCTCCGCCGCTACAAGCTCGCCCAGCCGCCGCCGGAAGTGCTCGACCGTCCGCGCCAGCCCCTCCCCGAGCGGCACCTTCGGCTCCCAGCCGAGGCGGCTCCGCGCCAGCGTGATGTCGGGCTGGCGGACCTTGGGGTCGTCCTCGGGCAGCGGCTGGTGGACGATCGCGCTGGCGCTGCCGGTGGCCGCGAGGACGGCGTCGGCGAACTGGAGGATGGTCATCTCCTCCGGGTTGCCGAGGTTGCATCGGGTCCGGAGGTCGCTCGTCAGCAGGCGGTAGATCCCCTCGACCAGGTCGTCGACGTAGCAGAACGAGCGCGTCTGGCGAGCCGTCGCCGAAGACGGTCAGCGGCTCGCCGCGCAGCGCCTGGCTGGATGAAGGCCGGCACCACGCGGCCGTCGCGCAGGCGCATGCGCGGGCCGTAGGTGTTGAAGATGCGCACGATGCGCGTGTCGACGCCGTGGACGCGGTGGTAGGCCATGGTCATCGCTTCGGCGAAGCGCTTGGCCTCGTCGTAGACGCCGCGCGGGCCGATCGGGTTGACGTTGCCCCAGTAGCTCTCGGGCTGCGGGATGCACCAGCGGGTCGCCGTAGACCTCGGAGGTCGAGGCGAGCAGGAAGCGCGCGTCCTTGGCCTTGGCCAGGCCGAGGGTGTTGTGCGTGCCGAGCGAGCCGACCTTGAGCGTCTGGATCGGCAGCTCGAGGTAGTCGATCGGGCTGGCCGGCGAGGCGAAGTGCAGGACGAAGTCGAGCGGCCCGTCGAGGTAGAGCGGCCGCGAGACGTCGTGGTGGACGAAGCGGAAGCGCGCGTCGCCGGCCAGGTGCTCGATGTTCTCCGCGCGGCCGGTGATCAGGTTGTCGACGCAGATCACCTCGTGGCCCTCGGCCAGGAACCGGTCGCAGAGGTGCGAGCCGAGGAAGCCGGCGCCGCCGGTGACGACCGCGGTGCCGGGCGTCGAAGCGGGGCCCGTCGAGGCGGAGGCACTCACCCCGGGGCTCCGCCGCCGGCCGGCATCGGCTCAGGGGCCGGCTCGGCAACCGGCTCGGGCGCCGCCTCGACCCGCCCCACCGACAGGTAGCGGAAGCCGGCGGCGGCCATCTTCGCCGGCTCGTAGACGTTGCGCAGGTCGACCACCAGCGGCGCGCGCATCAGGCCCTTGAGACGGTCGAGGTCGAGGGCGCGGAACTGGTTCCACTCGGTCAGGATCACCAGCGCGTCGGCGCCCTCGGCGGCGGCGTAGGGGTCGGCGCAGTAGTCGGCCTCGGGCAGCTCGGCGCGCGCCGGCGCCATCGCCTCGGGGTCGTGGACCTTGAGCCGGGCGCCGCGCTCGAGGAGGCCGCGGGCGACCGCGATCGCCGGCGACTCGCGGATGTCGTCGGTGTCGGGCTTGAACGACAGGCCGAGGACGCCGAGGGTCTTGCCGGCGACGCCGCCGAGCGCGGCCTCGACCTTCTCGACCATCCGCTCCCGGGTCGCGCGGTTGACCTCGAGCACCGCCTCGACGATCCGGAACTCGAGCCCGAGGTCGCGCGCGATCTGGACCACCGCGCGGGTGTCCTTGGGGAAGCAGGAGCCGCCGAAGCCGGGGCCGGGGTGGAGGAAGCGCGGGCCGATGCGGTCGTCGAGCCCCATGCCGCGCGCCACCGTCTCGACGTCGGCGCCGAGCGCCTCGCACAGCGTAGCGACCTCGTTGATGAACGAGATCTTGGTCGCCAGGAAGGCGTTGCTGGCGTACTTGATCAGCTCCGCGCTCTCGACGTCGGTGATCACGAACGGCACGTCGGCGACCGGAGCGGCGAGTAGACCTCGAGCATCAGCTCGACCGCGCGCGGGTCGCGGCTGCCGATGACCACCCGGTCGGGGCGCATGAAGTCGCGGATCGCCGATCCCTCGCGCAGGAACTCGGGGTTGCTGACCACCGCGAACTCGGCGCCGGGGCCGGCGCCCTGGCGGACGATCTCCTCGATCATCTGGCCGGTGCCGGTCGGCACCGTCGACTTGGTGACGATGATCTTGAAGCCGTTCAGATGCGCGGCGATCGACTCGGCGACCTCGCGGACGAAGCGCAGGTCGGCCGAGCCGTCGGGGCGCGGCGGCGTGCCGACGGCGATGAACACCGCCTGCGCCGACTCGATCGCCGGCCCCAGCTCGGTGGTGAAGGAGAGCCGGCCGGCGGCGGCGTTCTTGGCCACCAGCGCCGCCAGCCCGGGCTCGTAGATCGGGATCTCGCCGCGCCGGAGCGCCGCCACCTTGTCGGCGTCCTTGTCGACGCCGACCACGGTCATGCCGAAGTCGGCCAGGCAGGCGCCGGTGACCAGGCCGACGTAGCCGCTTCCCACCACGCAGATGTTCATGTCCGATGGGTCTCGCGATACCAGGCGACGAAGCGGCGCAGCCCCTCGCGGATCGGCACCTTCGGCGAGTAGCCGAGGAGCCGTCCGGCCTTCTCGACGTCGGCGTAGGTGATCGGCACGTCGCCCGGCTGGGGCGGCAGGTGGTCGATCCGCGGCTCGACGCCCAGCTCCGCGGCGATCCAGTGCACGAGGTCGGAGAGCGCCGTGGTCTCGGCGCCGCCGAGGTTGACGATCTCGAAGCCGGGGGCGAGGTCGAGCGCGGCGACCACGCCGTCGACGATGTCGTCGATGTAGGTGTAGTCGCGCCGGCTCGAGCCGTCGCCGAAGAGCGGCACCGCGCGGCCGCGGGCCAGGAGGTCGGTGAACTTGTGGATCGCCATCTCCGGCCGCTGTCCCGGGCCGTAGACGGTGAAGAAGCGCAGGCAGGCGGTGCGGAGGCCGTAGAGGTGGTGGTAGTTGAAGCAGAGCAGCTCGCCGGCGCGCTTGGTGGTGGCGTAGGGGCTGATCGGCAGGTCGACCGGGTCGTCCTCGGCGAACGGCACCTTCTCGTTGATGCCGTAGACCGACGACGACGAGCCGAAGACGAAGGTCTCCGGCCCGTGCCGGCGCGCCGCCTCGAGCAGGCGCAGGGTGCCGATGCAGTTGACGTCTTCGTAGAGGATCGGCTCGGCCAGGCTCGGCCGCACCCCGGCGCGCGCGGCGAGATGCACCACGGCGGTGAAGCCGGAGCCGGCGAACAGCTCCTCGACCGCCTCGGCGTCGCGGATGTCGCCTTCGACGAGTCGGTAGGCGGGCCGGTATGCGGGGTCGGCGAGGAACGGCGCCACGTTGGCGCGCTTGATCGCCGGGTCGTAGAAGTCGTGGAAGCTGTCGAGGACGGTGACCCGCTCGCCGCGGGCGAGGAGCCGCCGGGTCAGGTGCGAGCCGATGAATCCGGCGCCCCCGGTGATCAGGACGTGCGCGCTCATGACGGCGAGCCCGGCTCGGCGCCGGCCGCGCCCTCGGGCGGCGGGGCAGTCTCCGGCTCGACGCCGCCCGGCTCGACACCGTCCGGATCGACACCGTCCGGATCGACGCCGCCCGGCTCGAACCCCGGCGGCTCGCCCGCGGGGGGCCCCGCCGGCCCGAACTCGTCCTCGATCCGCTTCTCGATCCCCTTCTGCTGCCGGTTCTGGATCAGCCAGCGCAGGAAGCGCGATTCGTTGACGCCGAGGACGACGTCGTTGAGCGCCTCGTAGACCGCCGGGTCGTTGATCAGCCGGGCGGCGGTGCCGTCGCCCTGGTCGAGCTTGCCGGCCACCGAATTGAGCCGCTCGACGAGCTGGCGGATGTCCTCGCTCACCTCCGCGGCGTAGGCCTCGTCGGTCAGGAGCTTGTGGGCCAGGCCGTCGCCGCCCTCGACGTCGGCGACGAACGAGCGCAGTGCGGTCGCGGTCCCTTCGAGATCGGCGAGCAGGGCGTCGAAGCGGTCGGCGGTCGCCGGGTCGCGGATCAGCCGCGGCACCAGGCCGTCGCCGTCGCGCGCCTCGGCGACCAGCGCCTCGAGGCCGGAGACCGCGCTCGCCAGGTCCTCGCCGAGCTGGTCGTCGTTGATCAGGCGCCCGAGCGGCCCCTCGCTGCGCTCGATCTGGCGCGCCACCCGCTCGACCGACTTCATGGTCTCGACGATCGAGTCGGTCAGCTCGTCCCCCTCCTCGCTGGTCAGCCGGCCGGCCAGCCCCTCGCCGCTCTCCATGCGCCCGAGGATGGAGCGCAGCGACGAGGAGATCGCCACCACGTTCTCCATGGTGTCCTCGCCGGTGGCGATCAACTGGTCGACGCTGGTCGCCGGGGCGGCCGGGATCTCCCCCCCGGTGGGGACGACCTGGGCCGCCGGGGTGCCCGAGGTCAGCTCGACGTACTTGTCGCCCAGGAGGCCCAGCGTCTTGATCCGCGCCTGCGAGTCCTCGCGCACGCGGTCGGCATAGCGCCGGTCGACCGACATCCAGACCCGGATCAGGCTCTCGCCCATGTCCTCGGGGAGGATCACCTCCTCGACCCGGCCGACGTCGACGCCGTTGAGCTGCACCGGGTTGCCGGCCTGGAGGCCGGAGACGTTCAAGAACTCGCTGTAGTAGCGGTTCTTGCGCACGAAGAGCTGGGTCTCCTCGCCGATCAGGAAGATGCCCAGGGCGAGCACCGCCAGCGCCGCCAGCACCAGTAGGCCGACCTTCAGCTCGGGCGAGCGCTCACGCGGCATCGAGCTCCTCCTCGCGGCCGGCCAGAAACGCGGTCAGCTCGGGATCGGCGCCGGCGTCGGCCTCGGCCCAGGTGCCGACGAAGCGGAAGCGGCCGTCGTGGAGGAAGGCCAGCCGGTCGCCGACCCGCCGCGCCAGCGCCAGGTCGTGGCTGACTACCACCGAGGTGACCCCCAGCTCGTCCTGGGTGCGCCGGATCAGGCTGGCGATGGTCGCCGAGGTGCGCGGGTCGAGCCCGGTGGTCGGCTCGTCGAAGAGCATCGCCTCGGGCTCGAGCGCGAGCGACCGCGCGAGCGCGACCCGCTTCTTCATGCCGCCCGAGAGGTCGGAGGGCATCTTGTCCTCGACCCCCGGCAGCCGGACCATGGCCAGGAGCTCGGCGACCCGCGCCGCGATCGCTTCGTCGTCGAGATCGGTGTGCTCGCGCAGGGCGTAGCCGACGTTCTCGGCGACGTTCATCGAGTCGAACAGCGCGCCGCCCTGAAACAGCATGCCGATCCTCCGGCGCAGCGGGAAGAGCTGCTTCTCGCCGAGGGTGCAGAGGTCGACGCCGTCGAACGTCACGCTCCCTTCCTCCGGGCACTCGAGGCCGTTGAGCTGGCGCAGGGTCACGCTCTTGCCGCTCCCCGAGCCGCCGAGGATGACCAGGCACTCGCCGCGCTCGACGTCGAAGTCGAGGCCGCGCAGGACTTCCTTGTCGCCGTAGGACTTGACCAGTCCGCGGACGGTGTAGAGCGCTTCGGGCACTAGGTCAAGATGTAGAAGAGCTTGGTCAAGAAGAAGTCCGAGATCAGGACCAGGATCGCGGCGGTGACCACCGTGTTGGTGGTCGCGCGGCCGACCCCGTCGGCGCCGCCGGAGGCGGTGAGGCCATTGTAACACCCGACGATGGTGATGAAGTAGGCGAAGAAGAAGGACTTCCCGACCCCGCTGCCGACGTCCTCGAGGGTGAGCGAGGCGAGCACGTCGTTGAGATAGAGGCCGGGTGCCAGGTCGAGCTGGAAGATCGCCACGACCAGGCCGCCGAGGATGCCCAGGAAGTCGCCGATCAGGGTCAGCGCCGGCAACATCACCAGCGCCGCCACCAGCTTCGGCACCACCAGCTTCTTGACCGGATCCCCGGCCATCGCGCGCAGGGCGTCGATCTGCTCGGTGACCTTCATCGTCCCCAGCTCGGCGGTCATGCCGGCGCCGATCCGGCCGCCGACCACGAGCGCGGTCAACACCGGCCCCAGCTCGCGGACCAGCGACTTGGCGACCACCGAGCCGATGTAGTACTTGACCCCGAGCGAGGGGAGCGAGAGCGCGGTCTGGAGCGCCAGCACCATGCCGGTGAAGGTGGTGGTGATCGCCGCCACCCCGAGCGAGCGCACCCCGATCTGGTAGGCCTGGCGGAGCCACAGCCGCACCTCGAACGGGGGCGCGACCATCGCCGCGAACGACCGCACCGTGAGCACGGCCAGCGCGCCGGCCTCGCGGGCGAAGCTCATGACCTCCGGATCGGCAGCCAGAACGCGGCGTGGCCGAGACCGAACGCGGCGTCGGCCGCGGCCAGCGGGTAGAGGGCGGCGAGATCCGGCTGCCCGGCCGCCGAGAGCGTGAACGCCGCGGCACCGGCGAGCCGCCCGGCGATCGCCACCGCGATCACCGCGCTGTAGCGCCGCGGGTCCTGCGCCGCCTTGATGTAGAGCGCCGCCAGCATCGCGAGCAGGATCGCGATCAGCCAGAGGTAGAAGCGCTCGCCGGGGAGCGGCAGCCCGAGCCGGCGCGCCGCCCACTGCGGCGCCACCGCCATCAGCCCCGCGAACCCGAGGTCGTAGGCGGCCCCGGCGTAGAGCGACAGCCGCAGCAGGGCGAGGAGGCGAAAGCGCTGGGCGAAGCGGGCTCGGACGGCCATGGGGCGGGAGTCTAGCAGCGGGGAGGGCGACCCCCGGAGTGTAGACTCTGCGCGGTTAGTCAATAGAACGAGTTGCGTGGAGCTGGTGTCCGGGCTCCGGGAGGCAGCATGAACGGTACTTTGTTCAGGCAGATCCAGTTCAACCTGTCCGGACTGATGGAGTCGGTCGGCCGTGGCCAGATCGGTCTTCCGGACCTGCAACGGCCGTTCGTGTGGCCGAACACGAAGGTCCGCGCCCTCTTCGATTCCATGTACCGCGGCTATCCGGTGGGCTCGCTCCTGCTCTGGGAGAGCGGCGACGACGGCGCACGGCCGATCGGCCCCGAGGCCAAGCAGGTGCCGCCGCAGCTCCTGGTGATCGACGGTCAGCAGCGCCTCACCTCGCTTTACTCGGTGATCCGGGGAGTGCCGGTGCTGCGGCAGAACTTCCAGGAGGAGCGGATCCAGATCGCGTTCTGTCCCCTCGACGGCAGTTTCGAGGTCGCCGACGCCGCGATCCGCAACGATTCGCGTTGGATCCCGGACATCTCGGTCCTTTGGAGCCCCGAGATCGGTCTACTTGAGGTCGTCCGGTCCTACTTCGAGGGCTTGTCCGAGGAGCACACGGCGGCGACGACCTCGGAGCGGCACCGCATCGAGCAGGCCATCCAGCGTCTCCACGGCCTCACCCACTTTCCCTTCACCGCGCTCCAGCTCGCGGCGAGCCTCGACGAGGAGCAGGTCGCCGATGTCTTCGTACGGATCAACAGCCAGGGGACGACGCTGAATCAGGCGGACTTCATCCTGACCTTGATGTCGGTCTTCCGCGACCGGAAGCGAGCGGATCTGGAGGACTTCTGCCGCCGGGCGAGGATCCCGAGCAGAGCGGGGGATTCGCCGTTCAACCACTTCCTCGAGCCCGAGCCCGACCAGCTTCTGCGCGTCGGGGTCGGAGTCGGCTTTCGCCGCGCGCGCCTCCAGCACGTCTACTCCATCCTCCGGGGCAAGGACCTGGAGACCGGGGAGTTCTCCGCCGAGCGACGCGAGCGGCAGTTCGGGGTGATGGACGGAGCCCAAAGCGACGTGCTCGACATCACCAACTGGAAGGAGTTCCTCAAGTGTCTGCTCCAGGCCGGGTACCGTAGCGGCCGGATGGTGTCCTCGCGCAACGCGCTCCTCTACGCCTACGTCTTCTATTTGCTGGGAAAGCGCGACTTCGGCGTCGACCGTCACCGTCTGCACCGCACCCTCGCACGGTGGTTCTTCTTCGTAGCGCTGACCGGACGCTACACCGATTCCCCCGAGACCCGAATGGAGCAGGATCTGGCCGACCTGCGCGGCATCAAGTCCGCGGACGGGTTCGTCGAGCACCTGGAGCGGACCATTGCTTCGACATTCACCGGCGACTACTGGCGGATCACGCTGCCCGGGGAGCTGGCGACCTCGGCCGCTCGCAGCCCGGCGCTGTTCGCCTACTACGCGGCGCTCAGCCTCCTCGATGCTCGAGCGCTTTTCTCCGATCTCCGCATCGCCGCCCTGCTCGATCCCGTGGCGCACGACCGGAGACAGGCGCTCGAGCGCCATCACCTTTTTCCCAAGGCGCATCTCCAGAGGCTGGGGATCGCCAGCCGTCGTGACATCAACCAGATCGCGAACTTCGCTCTCGTCGAGTGGCCGGACAACAGCGCGATCTCCGATCGTCCCCCGTCCGAGTACTTTCCGGTGCTGCTCCAGCGCCAGGGTGGCCTCTCCGCCGAGATGCGTTTCTGGCACGCCTTGCCCGAGGACTGGGAGACCATGGAGTACCCGCGGTTCCTCGAGAGCCGGAGGCAGTTGATCGCCGAGGTGATCCGCCGCGGCTTCGAGGTGCTCGCCAGCTCGCGCGAGGTCCAGGCGTCTGACGAGGTCGAGGTGACCGCCACCGAGCAGGTCCTGCGCCAGCTCGGGGAGAGGCCGCGGAGCCTGTTTCGCGAGCTCCTGAGCGAGCCGCTCCTACCGACGGAGACGCGACGGCGCGAGGTCTTCGACTACCTCTTCTGCCTCGAGCGACCGAACGGACTCGAAACCATCGATGTCGACATCGCCGGCGCCATCGCGGATCGCTGCGGCCGCCTGCTCGACCGGGTCGGCGACGGCGCTGCGCCCGAGCTGCGGCGACTGGTCCAGGCCGCCTGCCTCTACTTCACCCTGGAGGACGACGTCCGCGCGGATCGGGGGACGAACGGCTTCGACGACGACCTGGCGGTGGTGACTGCGACCGAGAGCGTCCTTCCGGGGGCCGCACACCAGGTGACGCGGATCCGTGAAACATGACCTCACGGGTCCGAGGCGTCGAGATCGACGTCGAGGAAGGCGACGTCGTGACCTTCGAGGCCGATGTCCTCGTCCTCAAGCACGCTCAGGCTTTCTTCGGAGCGGACCTCGCGGTGGCGCGGAAGCTGTTGAGCGCCGGGTTCGAGTTGACCGATCTCGCCCCGCCGCCCGGCGAGTCGGCCCTCGTCGAGGCCCCGGGTGTGACGGGCGCCGACGGCGTTCTTTTCGTCGGAGTCGAGGAACTCTACGACTTCCGGTACCGAGAGATCCGGGCCTTCTCGCGGCGGGCGCTCCAGGCCCTGGGTTCGCGGCGGCCCCGGAGCAGCCACGTCGCCCTCACCATCCATGGCCCCGGCTACGGGCTCGACGAGGTGGAAGCGTTCGAAGCCGAGATCGCGGGCGTCATCGACGCTGTGACCAAAGGAGAGCATCCGCGGCAGCTTCGGCGGATCACGATCGTGGACCGGGATGCGCGTCGCGTCGCGCGCCTACGCGACGTCCTCCCGCGCCTGCTGCCGCGGGGCTTCATCGCCGAGGCCGACCTCAGCGGATACCTCGCGGACCTGGATGCCTCGGCCAGCGAACAGTTCCGTTCAGTGGGTCTCGAATCGGAGGGAAAGCCGAGCATCTTCGTAGCGATGCCGTTCGACGACGACTGGCTCGACGTCTGGGATCTGGCGATCGAGCCCGCCGCGCACGCCGCAGGGTTCCTCTGCGGCCGGGCCGACAGCAGGGCCTTCACGGGCGACATCCTGGAGTGGATGAAGGCGCGCATCCGGAGCTCGGCACTCTTGCTCGCCGAGGTGTCGACCGCGAATCCGAACGTCTTCCTCGAGGTCGGATACGCATGGGGCTGCGGCGTGCCGACTGTCCTGGCCGTCCGTGAGTCCGCGGAGATCCCTTTCGACATCCGGGGGCAGCGCTGTGTCCGCTACCCGCGGATGGCCGAGCTGAAGAAACGGCTCATCTTGGAGCTGGAAGAGCTGCGGGGGCAGCTCGAGCGAGGCTCCGCGCGCCGGTAGTTTGCGCCGGGGGCGTGGGCAGAGGCCGGTGGCTCGACTTGGGGCACGATATCGTCCGGGCTCAGTCATGGGACGAGGTGAGCGAGGACGGCAGCCGGGGAGCGCCCCACACCCGGGAGGCGACGGTTCGAGCGGTCTCCGCCGCGCTGTCGCCACCCTCACCACGATCGCCACCCTGATCCCGGGCACGCTCCTGATCGCCAGCCTGGCGATGCTGGTCTCCTGGGTGCCGCCGCGGGGCAACCTGTCGCTGTTCCTGGCGCGGCTCTGGGCGCACTGCCTGGTGGCGTCGGCGTGGGTGCGGCTGGAGGTCGAGATCGACCCGGCGGTCGAGCCCGGCCGGGGCTACCTCTTCCTGGCCAACCACCAGAGCTACTTCGACATCCCGGTGCTGCTCGCGACCTTGCCCGGGCAGGTGCGCTTCGCGGCCAAGAAGAACCTGTTCCAGATCCCGATCTTCGGCTGGTCGATCCGCGCCGCCGGCTTCATCCCGGTCGACCGCGAGAACCGGCGCCAGGCGCTCGAGGTCTACGCCGCCGCCTCGGCGCGGCTGAAGGCCGGCACCTCGGTGCTGTTCTTCCCCGAGGGCACCCGCTCGCCCGACGGCGGCTTGCACCACTTCCAGCGCGGCGGCTTCCTGGTCGCGCAGAAGGCGGGCGCGGCAATCGTGCCGGTGGGCATCTCCGGCACCTTCGACCTGCTGCCGCGCCACCGGTTCAGCATCCAACCCGGCCCGGTGCGGGTGCGCATCGGCGCCCCGATCGAGACCTCGGAGTACCCGGTGAGCCGGAAGGACGAGCTGATCGAGCGGGTGAGGAGCGAGGTGGCGAGGCTCGCGGGGTTGGATTCGGGCGAGGGGTGAGCGCCCGCGCGCGCGTGCTAGCATCGCCGGGCCGCGCGGCGCCGGCCCGCGCGCCTTTTCGCACCGGCCCGCCCGCCTGCGACCACTGGAAGGAAGCGATCCCGCCACCATGGCCGAACCCCTCGAATCCCGCGTCTGGGACGCCCTCCGGACCATCCGCTACCCGGGGATGAGCCGGGACATCGTCTCGTTCGGCTTCGTCAAGCGGGTCGGGGTCGAGGGCGGGGCGGTGACGGTCGAGCTCCAGATGTCGACCCACAACCCCGAGGCCGCCGAGAAGGTGCGCGACGAGGTCGAGGGCGCGGTGGTCGGGCTCGAGGGCGTGGAGCGGGTCGAGGCGCGGCTCGACGTGACGCGGCCGCAGCGGCCGGAATCGGCGGCGCAGCGGGCGGTGGCGCAGGCGCCGCAGTTGATCCCGCATGTCCGCCACGTGGTCGCGGTGGCGAGCGGCAAGGGCGGGGTCGGCAAGTCGACGGTGGCGGCCAACCTGGCGGTGGCGCTGGCCAAGCTCGGCCACTCGACCGGCCTCCTCGACGCCGACATCTACGGCCCCTCGGTGCCGATGATGTTCGGCATCGACGAGCGGCCGCGGATCGAGGGCAACCGCATCCTGCCGTTCGAGAAGTACGGCGTGAAGCTGATGTCGCTCGGCTTCGTGGTCGACGCCGACACGCCGGTGATCTGGCGCGGGCCGATGGTGATGAAGGGGATCGAGCAGATGCTCGGCGACGTCGAGTGGGGCGCGCTCGACTTCCTGGTCGTCGACCTGCCGCCGGGAACCGGCGACGCCCAGCTCACGCTCACCCAGAAGGTGCCGCTGTCGGGCGCGGTGATCGTCACCACGCCGCAGGACGTGGCGCTGATCGACGCCAGGAAGGGCCTCGCGATGTTCCGCAAGGTCAACGTGCCGGTGCCCGGCATCGTCGAGAACATGTCGGGCTTCGTCTGCCCGCACTGCGGCGAGGAGACCGACGTCTTCAAGCGCGGCGGCGGCGAGCGCACGGCGGCGAAGCTCGGCACCGCCTTCCTCGGCCGGGTGCCGCTCGACCCGGCGATCGTCGAGGGGGGCGACGCCGGGGTGCCGATCGTGGTCGCCCAGCCCGACGGCCCCCACGCCGCCGCCTTCCGCAGGATCGCCGAGGCGGTGGTCGCCGAGGTCGCCGCGGACGTGCGGCCCAAGCTCACCATCGTCTGACCCGTGGCCGGCTGACCCGATGGCCGTCGCGGTCCTGGCCGACGCCCACCTCGGCGGCCCCGGCGGCCCGGCCGGGCCGCTGATCGAGCAGCTCCGCGCATTGCCGGAGCAGGGCTGCACGCGCCTGGTCCTGCTGGGCGACCTCTTCCAGGCCTGGATCGGGCAGCCCCAAGTTCGAGACCCCCGAGATCGCCGCCGTGGTCGCCGAGCTGCGCGAGCTGCGCCGGCGCGGCCTGCGCGTCGATTACATCGAGGGCAACCGCGACTTCTTCCTCGCCGGCAGCGTCTACGCCGGCGCCTTCGACTCGATCGGCCGCGAGGTGGCGTTCGAGGCCGGCGGCGTGCGCTGGCTCGCGGTCCACGGCGACGGCCTCAACGACCGCGACCGGCAGTATCTCTTCTGGCGCTGGCTGTCGAAGAGCGCGCTCTCGCGCTGGCTCGTCCTCTCGACCCCGGCGCGCTTCGCCCGCCGCTTCGTCGCCCGCGCCGAGGACCGCCTCTCGCGCACCAACTTCAAGCACAAGCGGGCGATCCCGGAGGCCGCGATCCGCGGCTACGCCGAGCGCCGCCTGGCCGAGGGGCACGACGCGCTCCTCCTCGGCCATTTCCACGAGGAGCGGCGGTGGCAGGTGGCGGGGGGGCGGGTGTGGCTGCTCGAGGCGTGGTTTTCCGGGCGGCGGGTGGAGTGGTTGGGGGAGGCGGGCGACCCAGCCAGGGGTATTGACAGTTCAAGATCCGTCCAGCAGACTCCCGATCATGAGCGCGGTCAAGATCAGCTCGATCGTCGAAGCCGAGGTCTGGGAGGATCTCCGGGCGCTGGTGGCGGAGTCGAACCAGACCATCTCGGGCGCCCTCACCGAAGCGATCGCCGACTACGTCCGGCGCCGGCGCGTGCGGCCCGCCGTCCTCGCCCACCTCGAGGACTCGCTCGAGGAGAACGAGGAGCTGGGCCGGCTCCTCGCACAGTGAGCGGGTCGGAGGCCGAGGTCCGGGTCCGGTTCCTGTCGCTTGACGAGGTGCTGGCGATCCAGGCGCGGGCGCTGGAGCGGTTCGGCGGGGCATCGGGCGTGCGCGACCTGGGCCTCCTCGAGAGCGCGATCTACCGCCCGCAGTGCGGCTATTACGACGATCTCGCCGAGATGGCCGCCGCGCTCTTCGAGTCCCTCCTGATCAACCACCCGTTCGTCGACGGCAACAAGCGCGCCGCGTTCTTCGCCACCGACGTCTTCCTGCGCCTGAACGGCTGGAAGCTCGCCGTCGAGGCTCAGGCCGGCTACTCCTTCCTGATGGGCCTCTTCGAAGCCGGGCAGTGCGACTTCGAGCACCTCCTGCCCTGGCTTCGGCGCTGCCTCGAACGGCTGTGACCCGCTGCGCCGGGCGCGCGGCTGCCGCCGCAAAAGAACTCAGCCGCTCGCCTTCGGCGCGGTCCGCCGCAGCCGGGCGATCAGCTCGGCGAGCCGAAACAGGGTCAGCGGCGCCGAGCCCTCGGCCTTGTTGTTGGCGATCACCCAGACCGGCCGGCCGGCCTCGGCGGCCTCGAGCGCCAGGGCGGCGACGGTGCGGCGGATCGCCGGCGCCTCGTCGACCAGGCGGTCGAACGGCGCGTAGCGGCCGCGCGCGGCCTCGTAGGAGAGGTCGGCGCTGATCATCCAGCGCACCAGGAGCGCCGGCGCCGCGAGCGCTCCGGCCTCGCGCGCCTGGGTGCCGAGGTCGGGCATCCGCGGGTGGACGTTCAAGCAGTGGAGCGCCCGGGCCTCGCGCAGGGCGTGGGCGTAGCGCTCGCCGAGCGCCTCGGGGTTGCGCAGCTCGACGGCGTAGCGCGGCCCGCGCGGCAGCGCCGCGAGGAAGCGGCCGATCCGGTCGGCGAAGCGCCGCGGGCCGCCGAGCGGCACCAGGTCCTGGGGCGCGAACTGGAAGAGCAGCACGCCGGCGGCGGCGCCGAGGCCCTCGACGAACGGCGCCACCACCTCGGCTGCGGCGTAGGCCGGGTCGAGGAAGAGCGGGTTGACCTCGCCGCGGCGGGCGCCGTAGCGCGGGTGGTCGGGCCAGCGCGCGACGGTGCACGCCTCGTGGGCCTTGACCACGAAGGAGAAGCCGTCCGGCACCGCGGCGGCGTAGGCGGCGAGGTCGGCGGCCGCGAGCGGCGCGTAGTGGGTGCGGTCGATGCCGGCGGCGGTCAGGAGCGGATGGCGGGCGTAGGCGGCGAGGCCGTGGCGGGCGAGCCGCGACTCCGGGTGCGCGCGGTCCCAGACGATCCCCGCCCAGCCCGGGAACGACCACGACGAGGTGCCCAGCCGCAAGGTCGGCGGCAGCGCGGCCGCCACCGCCGCGAGGTCCTCCGGCACCGCCGCCGGCTGGACCGGCCCGAGCACGCCCCCGGGCGCCGGCCCCTCGGCGTCGAACGGGTCGGACTCGCCCGCGGACGGCGGCGGCGCGAACAGCGAGAGCTGGCCGGCGCCCGCCTCCGCGCGGCGGCGGCTCACGAGATCCGTCCCGCCCGTCGCAGGCGGACCAGGTGGGCTTCGATCTGCCGGGCCGCGAGCGGCCAGGCTTCCCTGGGCGCGTCGTCGTAGACCACCGGCAGCATCGCCTCGGTGTCGCGCAGGCCGTCGTTCCACGCCGCGAGCACCTTCCCCTCGCGCCAGAGGCGGTGCTCGACGTAGCCGCGGAGCTTCGCGGCGGCGTCGAGGAGCGGCGGGCCGTGGGCGGGGAAGAGCGTCGCGGGGGCCAGCTCGGCGAGCCGTTCGAGGGTGGTGAGGTAGTCGTCCATGTCCCCCTCGGGGGGATCGATGACGATCGTGCCGAGCCCCGCCACCACGTCGCCGGCGATCAGCGAGCCGCCGGTCTCGTCGAGGAAGCAGAGGTGGCCGCGGGCGTGCCCGGGCGTGTACAGCACCCGCACCGGGAAGGGCTCGGGGCCCTCGAGCGTCACCCGCTGCCCGTCCGCCAATTCGCCGTCGACCGCGATGCCGCGCGCCGCCAGCCGGAGCGCCGTCTCGGGGTGGGCGAGGACCGGCACGCCGAGGAGGCGCCGCATCGCCTCGACGCCGCCGACGTGGTCCGGGTGGTGGTGGGTGAGCCAGATCGCCGACACCCGGCCGCCCTCGGCGGCGAGCGCCGCGAGCGCCCGGCGCAGGCGGTCGATCTCGTCGGGAAACGGCGCGCCGGGGTCGATCAGCACCCGCTCGCGGGTGCCGAGGAGGTAGGCGTTGGTGCGGTCGGCGGGCGGCAGGGTGCGGGTGCGGAGCGGGAACATCAGCACGCCGGGCCGGAACTCGATCCGCCGGTAGGGGCCGAGGTCGGCCTCGACCGGCCGGCGCAGGCGGCCGAGCCCGGCCTCGGGGCCGTCCTCGGCGAGCACCCGCAGGAGGTGGAGGATCGGCGGCGCCGCGATCACCTCGCCGCGGCGCCACTGCTCGCAGGCCTCGGCGGGGTCGATCCACTCCCCCTCGGCCAGCTCGCCCGGGACGACCGCCGGCTGGAGCGCCGCCGCGGGCGGCCACTCGATCAGGAAGAAGCGGTTGTCGAAGCGGCGCGGCGCGAACGGCGGCGTCAGCCAGCGGCCGGCGTAGACCAGCGGCTCGGCGCTCGGGGTCAGCCCCAGCTCGTCGATCAGCTCGTGGAACGGCTCGCCGGCGAGGAGGCGCCGGCGGGCGTCGCCCAGGCCGTCGGCGGTCGCCGCCGGCCCCGAGCCGCGGCCGGGCAGGAGCTCCTCGGCGAGCAGCACTCCGGTCTCCTCGAACAGCTCGCGCAGGGCGCAGGCGGCGAGGCCGGGCACGAGGTCGGGCTGCGGGTCGTCGACGCCGTCGAGCAGCGACTCCGGGAAGCCGGCGACCGCGTCCGTCCCCTCCATCCCGCGCGGCTCGCCGGTCACCGGCAGCGCCAGGTCGGCGCGCGACAGGGCGCCGCCGGGGAAGGCGTGCCAGCCGCCCATGAACGGCTGCTCGGGCGACCGCAGGACCCAGTAGACCTCGATCCCGTCCGCGGCGATCCGCCGCCAGAGCACCACGGCCGCCGACGGGCGCGGCGGCGGCGGGCGGGGGAGCGCGGCCTCGCCGGCGGCGGCGAGGACCTGCTCGTAGAGCGACGGCTCGGGAGGGGGCGGGTGGTCCATGGCTTCGAGGGGCGCGGCTTCGATGGGCGCGGTGCGCGATCTTATCCGGCCCGCTTTCTCACCGGCTCACGAAAAGAGATCTCCGCCTTCGTGTCATGGCTCTGTAATGCGCACCTGCGTACCCTCGCATCACAGTTCGTAACCGTTCAGAGAAACGGGGAGGAAACGGAGATGACACGACGTGTTCTGAGTTTCGCCCTCCTCTGCGTCGTCGCGGCCCTGCCGCTGGCGGCCCAGACTGAGGAACCACCGATCGAACCCAACCAGCAGGCGCCGTCGGGCGTCTGCGCGCGCACGGTCTTCGCCGACGTGGTGGCGCTCGACCAGCCCTACTTCTGGAACCGCCTCGGCGCGGTGCAACCGCACGGCATGGTCTTCGCGCTTCGCCGCGACGTCAAGGCGATCAGCGGCAGCACTCCCGGAGCCGGCAATGCCCGGCTGCGCCCGGAGAAGCGGCCGCGGCCGATCGTGCTGCGCATCAACGAAAGCGACTGCCTGACCGTCAAGTTCACCAACTGGCTGGGCAACCAGCCGGCCGACAACGAGCAGGTGCGCACCCGCGAGGCCTCGGTCCACCTCACCGGCATGCAGCTCGTCTCGACCATCAACGACGACGGTTCGTGGGTCGGCAAGAACCCCGGCGCGATCGGCTCGCTGGCCGCGCCCGGGCAGACCAAGACCTACCAGTTCTACGCCCAGAAAGAGGGCGTCTACATGCTCCACAGCACCGGCGCCCTGACCACCGGCGAGGGCGACAACGGCACCCTCTCGGCCGGCCTCTGGGGCGCGGTCAACGTCGAGCCCAAGGGCTCGGTCTGGTACCGCAGCCAGGTCACCGAGACCGACCTCGCCCGCGCCATCACCGGCTACAAGGAGCTCAAGCGCGACGACATGGGGACGAGTTGGCTCGAGCAGCACCCGGTGTTCAACTACAACGCCACCCATCCGGCCACGCATCCGACCCGGCCCAACCTGCCGGTGCTCAAGATGCTGGCCTTCCCGGCGGTGAGCGCGGGCGCGCCGGCGGGAGCGCACGAGATCATCTACACGGACCTGACCGCGATCATCCAGCAGACCCAGGTGCCGCAGTTCCAGCCCGAGGTCTACCCGAATCGCGAGGAGCCGTTCCGCGAGTTCACGATCATCTTCCACGACGAGCCCGCGGCGGTGCAGGCGTTCCCGGCGTTCTATGACAACAACGGCAGCGCCAGCGACCCGACCCGCGGCCTCGCCTACACGCTGCACAGCGTCCGCGACGCCTTCGCGATCAACTACGGCACCGGCGGCATCGGCGCCGAGATCCTCGCCAACCGCCTCGGCGTCGGACCGATGTTCGACTGCGAGGCGTGCAAGTACGAGGAGTTCTTCCTCTCCTCGTGGGCGGTCGGCGACCCCGCGATGGTGGTCGACGTGCCGGCCAACGCCCCCTGCGACGACGACCCGATGGACAACTGGCAGGGCCCCGGCGCCTACCAGACCGGCACGGTCTCCCACTACGACGAGGCCTCGGAGGACCACAACTGGGCGTTCCCCAACCCGCCCTGCGCCCCGACCCCGGGACCCAAGGCGACGGTCGCGCTCTACCCGGACGACCCGTCGAACGTGTACCACTGCTACCTCGACGACCACGTCCGGTTCCGCAACCTGCACGTGGGCTCGGACGACCACCACATCCTCCACCTGCACGCCCACCAGTGGCTGCACACGCCGAACGAGGACACCTCGGTCTACAAGGACAGCCAGGCGATCGGCCAGGGCACCGGCTTCACCTACGAGATCGCCCACGAGGGGAGCGGCAACCGCAACAAGACCCTCGGCGACTCGATCTTCCACTGCCACTTCTACCCGCACTTCGCCCAGGGCATGTGGGCGCATGTGGCGGGTCCACGACGTGCTCGAGCTGGGCACGCCGCTCTCCGCCGACGGGCGGCCGAAGTCGGGCCAGCGCGCGCTGCCGGACGGTGAGATCGCCGCCGGCACGCCGATCCCGGGCCTGGTGCCGCTGCCCGGCGAGCCGATGGCGCCGCCGCCCAGCGTCCAGGTCTCGGTCGTCAACGGCCAGGCGCAGATCGCGCTCAACCAGGGCCAGTTCGCCGGCAACCCGGGCTACCCGTTCTACATCCCGGGCCTGGCCGGCAAGCGGGTCCCCGAGCCGCCGCTCGACGTCTACGAGGAGAGCCCCGGCGTCTTTCACGACGGCGGTCTGCCGCGCTACCTGATCGTCAACGCCAACATCGCGGTCGAGAAGCACACCCGGCTCGACTTCACCAAGGACATCAACAAGATCGACGCCATCGAGCTCAAGCACGGCGGCGAGCCCTGGGAGCAGGCGGCGATGCGCTGGCACGCCGACCGGCTGACCGACAGCTACGACACCGCGCAGAACGGCTTCATGAGCACCTTCCTGCCCAACGGCACGCTGGCCGCCGGGTTGGCCGGCCACGAGATCAACGGCTCGGACCAGATCGCCGGTGCCCCGTACGCCGACCCCTGCACGAGGCCGGTCGAGACCGGGTACCCGAACGCCCAGTTCTTCCGCACCTACAAGGGCGCCGACATCCAGATGGACGTCGAGTTCACCTCGAACGGCTGGCACTTCCCGCAGCAACGCTTCATCTCGCTGTGGGAGGACGTCGACGCCTACTTCCAGGGCAACCGCAAGCCGGAGCCGCTGTTCATCCGGGCCAACACCTACGACTGCGTGACCTACCTGATGACCAACCTGGTGCCGGCCTACTACGAGATGGACGACTTCCAGGTGCGCACCCCGACCGACGTGCTGGGTCAGCACATCCACCTGGTCAAGTTCGACGTCACCTCCTCGGACGGCTCCGCCAACGGCTTCAACTACGAGGACGGCACGCTCTCCTACGAGGAGGTCCGGCACCTGATCGACGGGATCAACCAGCAGGGGGGCATCATCGATCCGGGGACCGGCGACCGCACGATCCTCGAGGCCAAGACCCACCCGCGCTTCCCCGCCTTCAAGGGGGCGCGGACCACGGTCCAGCGCTGGTACGTCGACGACGTCCTCAACAACTACAACGCCAACCGGTCGCTGCGCACGGTGTTCACGCACGACCACTTCGGTCCCTCGACCCACCAGCAGGCGGGTCTCTACGCCGGCCTCCTGACCTACAAGGGGACCAGCGCCAACACGACCTGGCGCGACGCCACCAGCGGCCAGCTCCTCGGCGGCCGGTCCGACGGCGGTCCGACGACCTGGAACGCCGTCATCCGGGGGCCCGACGCCTTCCGCGAGTTCGCGCTCGAGTTCGGCGACTTCCAGCTCGCCTACTGGCCCAACTCGGTCTTCCCCGACCCGAAGAACGCGATCAACCCGCCGGGCCGGGAGCAGGAGTGGGACCAGCTCCAGACCAAGCCCTGGATCTACGAGAAGCCGTTCATCGCGCAGAAGTGCCCGAACGGCGCGCCGCCCCCCTGCCCGGAGGCGATCTCCGCCGGCGACCCGGGCTTCGGGGTGGTCAACTACCGGAGCGAGCCGATCGCGCTCCGCGTCACCGACAACCCGCAGAGCAACCCGACGCTGGCGGCGGCGCCGCGCGGCGACCTCTCCTATGCCTTCTCGTCGACCGTGCACGGTGACCCGTTCACGCCGATCCTGAAGGCCTACGAGCAGGACGAGGTGCGGATGCGCATCCTGGTCGGCGCCCACGAGGAGGAGCACAACTTCAGCGTCCACGGCGGGCGCTGGCTGATGGAGCCCGATTCGCTCAACTCCGGCTTCAAGTCGTCGCAGATGATGGGCATCTCCGAGCAGCACGAGTTCGAGATCGCCCACCTCCTCGGCGAGCCCAACCCGGACACCGGCTTCGTCGATTTCCTCTACAAGGCCGGCTCGTCAGCGGACGACCTGTGGAACGGCATCTGGGGCCTGATCCGCGTCTACGACGACCCGCGGGGCGACCTGACGCCGATCAGCACCACCCGGGCCGTTCCCTCGAACGACGTCAACGTCGAGGCCAACCCGGACGCGCCGCGGCCCAGCCTGCCGACGCTCGCGGAGGGCACGGTCGAGGCGGCCTCGGGCAGCGGTCCGATCGCAACCGGCGCGGCCGGGACGGCGACGCCGGTCCCGCACGCCAGCGTCTGTCCGCCCAGCTCGTTGCCGGCCCAGGCCTACAGCCTGGTCGCGGTCGCGGCGGCTCAGGCGCTGCCCAACGGGGTTCTCACCTACAACTCGCGGGGCAGCCAGCTCCAGCAGTGCACCCACATCAACGCCCCGTACGGGCAGCTCGACTCGATCTCCTGCACCGGCACCGGCTTCAACGGCCCGCTGATCGATCCGACGGCGCTGATGTTCGTGCGCCAGAGCGACCTCGACACCAACGACAAGCTCAAGCCGGGCGCTCCGATCGAGCCGCTGATCCTGCGCGCTCGGGCCGGTGATTGCATCAAGATCACGCTGCGCAACGCGCTGCCCCAGGGCACGTACGCGGCCGATGAGCTGGGCTACAGCCTGCTGCCGAACATCCTCGACAAGTTCAACCAGAACCAGGTCCCGCCGTCGGCCAAGGTCGGTCTCCACCCGACCCTGCTGTCGTACGACGGCCTGTTCGGCGACGGCGTGACGGTCGGCTTCAACCCCGACCAGAACGTCGCCCCGGGACAGAGCCGGACCTACGTCTGGTACGCCGGCGCGATCGACGTCGACACCAGCGGCAACGTGGTGGGGACCCCGATCGAGTTCGGCTCGGTGCCGATCTACTCGACCGATCCCATCAAGCACAGCAACAAGGGCCTGGTCGGCGCGATCATCATCGAGCCGGCGGGCGCGAAGTGGACGGAGTACCCGGGCCAGCGGGCCAAGGCGGTGGTCGACCCGACCCCGCTGAACCCGAACAACGGCGACGCCTTCCGCGAGTTCGTGCTGATCGCCCAGGACGACATCAACCTGTACATGGAGAACGAGGAGCACGGCGGCCCGATGCCGCTGCGGCCGCTGGCGGTGAGCTCGGATCCGACCGAGACCGGTCAGACCGCATTCAACTACCGCACCGAGCCGGTCTGGTACCGCCAGGGCTTCCTGCCGGAGACCCCGCCGACGGTGACCCGCAACTTCCAGGTCGCGGACACCTTCTCGAACGGGCTGGTGGGCGCCGACCCCCTGACCCCGCTGTTCCGGGCGGTCAAGGGCGACAACGTCCGCTTCCGGCTGGTCCACCCGGGCGGCGACACCCAGCAGCACACCTGGGGCGTGCACGGGCACACCTGGCAGGAGCAGCCGTGGATCCAGAACTCCACCCGCCAGGGAAACAACCTGACCAGCGAGTGGAAGGGCGTCGAGTACGGGCTCGGCCCGACCGGCGGCTTCAACGCCCTGCTCCAGAACGGCGCCGGCGGCGCCTTCCAGGTGACCGGCGACTACATGTACCAGGACTACGTGCCGTGGTATCTGTCGAACGGCATGTGGGGCATCTTCCGGGTGCTCGGCTCGCGCTTCCAGCTCATGAGTGAGGAGCCGGGGTGGCTGCTGCGGCAGGCGCCGGTGGAGGAGCCGGTGCCCACCGAGGCCCCGGTCTCGGCTCCGGCCGCGGCCCCGGGGTTCGACGCCACGGTTCCGCAGTTCGAGCAGTCGTCGTTGGGAGCGGGCAAGTAGCCATGTCCGCGAACCCGGCCATCGCCGGGCGGGCCGGGGCGGCGTTCGCCGCCCTGGCCCTTCTCTCGGTCGCCGCCGCGCCCGCGGCGGCGGCGGCCGAGGGGAGCCCGGCCTACCGCAAGGTCCTGTCCCGCGAGGGGATCGAAGTGGCGCTGACCATCGATCCGCTCGCCGACGCCGACACCACCCTGACCGAGGGCGACGGGGTCCGCGTCCGCTTCGAGGTGACCGACACCCACACCGGCCAGCCGCTCGGCAAGCTCTACCCGGCGGGCTGGATGGACCTCCTGGGCGACCGCGAGCCGGCCGGCGAGGAGGAGTGCAAGAGCCTGGTCGGCGCGTTCATCGGCGGCGGCTTCCTCGCCCGCGCCGAGCTCGACCTCAACGTCTACTACGTCCTGGCGTTGAACCAGGACCCGTCGATCTCGGTGGTCGATCCGCTGTTCGGCTTCGGCGGCAGCAAGCTCCTGACCACCGTCGAGCTGACCAGCCCGGGCGGCGACTGGGTGCTCACCGACGGCGGCGAGCGCCTGTTCGTGACCCTCCCCCGGGAGGGGCGGGTGGCGGTCGTCGAGGCGTCGTCGTGGAGCGTGGTGACCACCGCGGTCACCGGCCCGAACCCCTGGCGCATCGCGGCCCAGCCCGACGGGGAGTACCTCTGGGTGGGCTGGAGCGAGGGCGAAGGCGAGACGGCGCGCGGCGGCGTCACCGTGATCTCCCCGGTGGCGATGAAGCCGGTCGCCGAGATCGCGACCGGCGCCGGCCCGCAGGAGCTGGCGTTCTCCGACGACAGCCGCTTCGCCTACGTCGCCAACCGCGGCGCCGGCACGGTGACGGTGATCGACGTCGCCGCGCTCGCCCCGGTGGCGACCGTCGCGACCGGCCCGGCGCCGGTGTCGGTCGCCTGGTCGCCGCTCGCCCGCGCCGCCTTCGTCAGCGACGAGAAGGCGGGGACGGTGACGGTGATCGACGGCCAGAGCCACACGGTCGCCGCGCGCATCGACGTCGCGCCCGGCCTCGGGCGGTTGAGCTTCGCCCCCGGCGGCCGGCTCGGCTTCGTGCCGGTGCCGGCGGGCGACGCGGTCTACATCCTCGACGCCGCCAGCCGGCGGGTGGTGCACAACGCCCAGGTCGAGCCGGGGCCGGTCGAGATCGCCTACTCGGCCGAGCTCGCCTACGTCTCGCACCAGGGCAGCGACACCGTGCTGATGATCCCGCTCAAGACCATCGGCCGCGAAGGGGAGCCGGTGGCGGTGGTCGACTTCCCGGGCGGCAAGAACCCGCCCGGCGTGACCCCGGCGCCGACTCCGGCGGCGGGCATGGTCCTGGCTCCGGGGTCGATGGCGATGCTGGTCACGAACCCGCTCGACCAGGCGATCTACTACTACAAGGAGGGGATGGCGGCCCCGATGGGCCACTTCCAGAACTACGGCCGCGTGCCGCGGGCGGCGCTGGTGGTCGACCGGAGCCTGCGCGAGATCGATCCCGGCGTCTACCAGACCACGACCCACCTCACTCGCCCGGGGAGTTACGAACTGGCCTTCTTCCTCGACTCGCCGCGCATCGTCCACTGCTTCCCGCTCGAGGTGGCCGCCGACCCGGTGCTCGCCGCGAGCCGCGCGGGGCGGCCGGCGATCGCCCGGCCGGTGACCGCCTCCGAGCGGATCCGGGTCGGCGAGACGGCGGAGATCGTCTTCCGCGTCGCCGACACCGAGGCCGCGAAGCCGTGGCCGGGGCTCACCGACGTCCAGGTGATGACCATGGCCACCGGCAGCAACTGGCACCAGCGCCACCCGGCGGAGGAGGTCGCCCCCGGGGTCTACCGGGCGCTCTTCACCCCCGAGGAGGCGGGCGTCTACTACGCCTTCGTCGAGGTGCCGTCGCTGCGCGTCCGGAGCAACGAGAACCCCTATATGGTGGTGAGCGCGGTCGACGCCGCGGGCCCCGCTCCCGAGAGCGGTGCCGCCGAGGGCGGCGCGGCCGAGACCGCGCCCGCCGCCGCGCCCGCCGCGAGAGCGCCGGAGGACGGCGCGGCGAGGAGATAGCGCGATGTCTGGAAACGGGAAGACTCGAATCGTCCGGGCCGCAGCCGTCATCGCGGTCCTCCTCCTCGCCGCGGCTCCGGCGGCGCTCGCCCAGCAGGGCGGCCACGCCGCCGCCGACCCGCACGCCCACCACCGCGCCGCGGCGCGGCCGGGGGCGGGCGGTTCCGGCGTCACCGCGCTCGATCACACGATGGAGATCCCCGACGTCGTCGTGGTCGACCAGACCGGCGCCGAGCGTCACTTCTACCGCGACCTGGTGGCGGGTAAGACCGTGGCGGTGAACTTCGTGTTCACCACCTGCACCACGATCTGCCCGCCGATGGGCGCCAACTTCGCCCGCCTGCGCCGCGAGCTGGGCGAGCGCGCCGGCCGCGACCTGCACCTGATCTCGGTGTCGATCGATCCGGTCACCGACACACCCGAACGGCTGGCCGCGTGGGCCGAGAAGTTCGGCGCCGGCGAGGGCTGGACCCTGGTCACCGGCGACCGCGCCGAGATCACTCGCCTGCTCAAGGCGCTCGAGGTGTTCACCCCCGACGTCAACGACCACGCGCCGACCGTGCTGATCGGCAACGGCGACGCCGGCAACTGGACCCGCGCCCACGGCCTGGCGACGCCTGCCAAGCTCGGGGAGCTGTTGAAGCAGGCCGACGACGAGGCCGAGGGGAGGGGCTGATGGGCGGGCGCACGGGCTTCGTCCGGCTCGCGATCGTCGTCGCCGCGCTCGTGGCGGTCACCCTCGGCGGGCGCGTCGCGGCCGCCGGCGAGGCCGAGGCGGGCCAACGAGTCGCGCGCGAGTACTTCACCGACACCATCCTGGTCGACCAGGACGGCCGCGAGGTGCGCTTCTACAGCGATCTCCTGGCCGGCAAGGTGGTGGTGATCAACTCGATGTTCACCGACTGCACCGGGAGCTGCCCGGTGATGAGCAAGAAGCTCCAGGCGCTCCAGGAGCACCTCGGCGACCGGGTCGGGCGCGACGTCCACCTGATCTCGATCACGGTCGATCCCGAGCGCGACACGCCGGCACGGCTCAAGGAGCACGCGACGCAGTTCGGCGCCGGGCCGGGGTGGCATCTGCTCACCGGCTCGAAGGAGAACGTCAAGACGGTGCTCGGCAAGCTCGGCCAGTGGGTCGAGGAGCGCGATGCGCACCAGACGGTCTTTCTGGTCGGCAACGACCGGACCGGGCTGTGGAAGAAGGCGTTCGCGCTGGCCAAGACCGAGGACGTGGTCGCGATCGTCGATAGCGTGGTCGAGGACTCCGGAGCGCCGGGGTGAGCGGAGGCGAGGGAACTCGGCTCCGCCGCCGGACGGGGGAGGGTGGTTGCCTCCGGCGCCGGACCGGGGAGGGTGGTTGCCTCCGCTCCCGGGCCGGGGCGAGGGTCCCCCTCCCGGGGGACGGGGCGCGCTGCTCGAGTGCGGGGGGCGGTCGGCGCGCCCCTCGTCGGACCCGGCACGGGGCCGGGGTCGCCTTCCGAATCGGCGGAGCGGGTGCCGGGTCCGGCGCCCCCGGGAGGGGGACCCTCGCCCCGGCCCTCTCGGGTCGGCGGGTTGAGGGGGCCGGCTTCGGGGAGGGCTCGGGGAGGGTGGCTTTTGGGTGGGGAAGCTGGGTCCGGGCCCTGGGGTGGATGGGGTTGGGTGTCTGGCTGCTGGCGGGGGTGGCCTGGGGAGGTGAGCTGTCGGACCTGGAGGCTCGGGGCAAGGAGATCTACCTCACCGGGACGACTTCGGACGGGGCGGCGATCACCGCGTTGATGGGGGACGACCGGATCGAGGTGCCCGCCACGGCGCTTCCTTGCGGGAGCTGCCACGGGGCCGACGGGCGGGGGCGGCCGGAGGGGGGGTGGCGCCGACGGACCTGACCTGGGAGTCGCTGACGCGGCCCTACGAGGTCGAGGAGCCGAGCGGCCGCCGGCACGGGCCCTACGACGAGCGGACGCTCAAGCGGTCGATCGGGCTCGGGGTCGATCCCGCCGGTGCCGAGCTGCACATCGCCATGCCGCGCTACCGGATGGCGCACGCCGATCTCGAGGCGCTGGTCGCCTACTTGAAGACGATCGCGGCCGACCGCGACCCCGGGGTCGCCGACCGCGAGCTGACCCTGGGGCTCCTGCTGCCGCCCGCCGCCGGGCCGCTCGGGCCGATGGCGCGGACGGTGCGGGCGGTGGCCGAGGGGTGGGCGAGCCGGGTCAACGAGCGCGGCGGGGTCTTCGGCCGCGAGCTGCGGCTGGCGACGCTCCAGCTCCCCGCCGAGCCGGCCGAACGGCGCCCGGCGGCCGAGCGCTTCCTCGACGAGCGGGCGGTCTTCGCCCTCGTCACGCCGTTTTTCGCCGGCGCCGACGCCGAGCTGGCGGCGCTCGCGGCCGAGCGCGGCATCCCCGCGGTGGCGCCGTTCACGCTCGACGCCTCCGAGGGCTTCCCGGTCAACCGCGAGGTCTTCTACCTCTGGTCGGGGATCAGCGGCCAGGCGCGGGCGCTCGCCGTCCGCGCCGCGGGCGGCGGCGTGCCGCCCCCCTCGGCGGTCGCCGCGCCGGCCGACGGGAGGCTCGCCGCCGCCGCCGCGGCGGTGGCCGAGGAGATCGCGCGGCTGGGCGGCGCGCCGCCCGAGCGGGTGCCGCTCGGCGCTCCCGCCGATCCGGCGGCGGCGGTCGAGTCGCTCGCCCGCGCCGGCGTCGCCGACCTCTACCTGCTCGACCCCGGCCCGGGCGCCGCCGGCCTGCTCGAGGCCGCGGCCGCCGCCGGCTGGCGGCCGCGGGTGCTGGTCCCCGGGTCGCTCGCCGGAGCCGCGCTCTTCCAGGCCGCGGCCGGCCTCGGCGCCCGGGTGATGGTCGCCTACCCGACGCTCCCCGGCGACCGCGGCGAGGACGCCGCCGCCGAGCTGGCCGCGCTCGCGGCCGGACTCCCCGCGAGCGAGGAGACGACCGCGGTCGCCACCCTCGCCGGCGCGCGCCTCCTCGCCGCGGCGCTCGAGCGGTCCGGCCGCGGGGTCAGCCGCGAGCGCCTGATCGCGGCGCTCGAGAACCTCTACCAGCATTCGACCGAGCTGTCGCCGCCGGTGACCTACGGCCCCAACCGCCGGGTCGGCGCCCGCGGCGCCTACGTCGTCGCCTACGACCCGGCGACCGGCGAGGCGCTGACCGCGGGGGGGTGGGTGCCGGTGGAGCGGTAGGGCCGGGGCGATTGAGCCGCGCGCGGCTCGGGTGATAAGGTGCCGGCGCTTATCTGTCTAAGCGCATGCGCATTCTGCTGGTCGAGGACGAGCCGGTCGTAGCGGAGGCCATCGTGGAGACCCTCGAGGCCGAGAGCTACGCCGTGGACCACGCGGCGACCGGCGAGGCGGCCTCGGAGCTCAAGGCGATCAACGAGTACGATCTGGTCGTGCTCGATTGGTCGATTCCACCGCCTAGCGGTATCCAGTTGCTCCGTGCCTGGCGGGCCGCCGGGGACGAGACGCCGGTGCTGATGCTCACCGGCTACGCCGAAACCGGGCAGGTGATCGACGGGCTCGACACCGGCGCCGACGACTACCTGACCAAGCCGTTCATCTTCGCCGAGCTGCTGGCGCGGGTACGGAGCCTGCTGCGGCGGCGGGAGAAGCCGTTGCAGGGCACGCTGTCGGCCGGCGACCTCGAGATGGACCGCCCGGCGCGCCGGGTCACCGTCGCCGGCCGGCCGGTCGATCTCACGGCCAAGGAGTTCGCGCTCCTCGAGTACCTGCTGACCCGGGTCGACCAGGTGGTCACCCGCACCGATCTGATCGAGCACGTCTGGGACGACTCCTTCGACTCGTTGTCGAACGTCATCGACGTCACCGTCTTCCGCCTGCGCCGGAAGGTCGACGGCAACCGCCAGGCGCGGCTTCTGCACACGGTCAAGGGCGCCGGCTACGTGCTGCACTCGCGGCGGACCTGAGCCATGGCCAGGCCCTCGTTGCGGATCTACGGCCTGCCGGCGGCTCTCCTCGCGCTCGGGCTGGCCGGCGCCGCGCTCCTGGTGCTCGGCGACTGGATCCGCGAGCGGCTGATCCTGCGCGACATCGGCCGCATCCACGCGCTCGGCGAGATCGAGACCAGCGTCGCCACCGCCCACCTCTGGATCGAGGAGCACGTCTCCGGCGACGAGGTGCTGGCCGGCGACATCGACCAGCACCTCGAGCGCGCCCGCGCGCTGGCGGCGGCGCTCCTCGGCGACGAGAGCCTGCCGGTGAGCGCGGAGTACGACGTCCGGCCGCTCGCCGAGCCGGCGCTGCTGCGTCGCGCCGCGGAGCTGGTCGCCGGCATCGACCGCTTCGCCGAGGTGCTGCGCCGCCGCGAGCGCGGCTACTCGACGGGCGCGGACGTCGGCATCGGCTCGTCGACCGACGAGGAGCAGGACCGCGCCTTCCAGTCGGTGGTGCTCGCCGCCGGCGCGCTCGACTCGGTGATCGGCGACCGCATCCTCCTGAGCCACCAGCGCTCGCGGATGGTGTTCCGCTTCCTGCTCGCGGCCTGGGTGGTGATCGTCGCGCTGGCGGTGACCGGCATCGCGGCGCGCGAGCGGCGCCGCGCCGAGGCCGAGGCGGCGCTCAAGGAGCGCGAGGAGGAGCTGCTCCGGTCGCGCAAGATGGAGGCCGTCGGCCGGCTCGCCGGCGGCATCGCCCACGACATCAACAACTACCTGGCCGCGATCGCCGCCCAGTGCGAGCGGGTGCGCATGGAGGCCGATCCCGAGAGCCGGCTCGACCAGCGGATGGAGCGCGTGATCGACACCACCTTCCGCGCCTCCCAGTTGATCCGCCAGCTCCTCGCCTTCACCCGCAGGAAGCCCCTGCGCCTGCGCGTCCTCGACCTCAACCGGGTGATCGCCGGGCTGGCGCCGATGATGCGGCGGCTCCTCGGCGAGGACGTCCGCCTCGAGACGCGCCTGGCCCCCGAGCCGTGGCGGGTCCAGGCCGATCCGTCGCAGCTCGAGCAGGTGGTCGTCAACCTCCTGGTCAACGCCCGCGAGGCGATGCCGAGCGGCGGCACGGTCTGGATCGGGACCGCCAACGTCCCCGGGGCGGGCGGCGCCGGCGACCGGGTCGAGCTGGTGGTCGCCGACAACGGCCCCGGCATCCCGGCCGAGATCCTCGACAAGCTGTTCGAGCCCTTCTTCACCACCAAGGAGGACCGCGGCGGCAGCGGCCTCGGCCTGGCCACGGTCTACGGCATCGTCACCGGCGCCGGCGGCGCGGTCGAGGTCACGAGCGAGCCGGGCGCGGGCGCCCGCTTCGTCGTCCGCCTGCCGCGCACCTTCGAGCCGGAGCAGGCCGAGGGGGTGCCGGCGCCGGTGCCGGGGCGGCCGATCGGCGGCAGCGAGCGGATCCTCCTGATCGACGACAACGAGGAGTTCCGCAGCTCGACCCGTGACTCGCTCGCGGCGCTCGGCTACCGGGTGGTCGAGGCGGGGAGCGGCGAGCAGGCGATCGAGGCGTTCGCCGGCGGCGACGGCGTCGACCTGGTGATCTCGGACGTGCGCATGCCCGGGCTCTCGGGACCGGCCGCGGTCGACCGCATGCGCAACCGGCGGCGCGACCTCAAGATCCTCTTCATCTCGGGCTCGAGCGGCTCGTCGATCCTGCTCCAGGGCTTCAAGCCGGGCGAGTTCGACGTCCTCCACAAGCCGTTCGGCATCGACGAGCTGGACCGGCGGATCCGGGTGCTGGTGGCGAGCCCGGGGCTGGCGGCGAAGGAACGCGGCGCGGGCGAGGCGGGGGCGGACGGGTAGCGGCGGACGGGAGCCGCGGCCGGCTCCCGTAGACTCGCGCCCGGCCATGCTCGCCATACTCCTCGTCGCGCTCGCCGCGGTCGCGTCCCCGGCGGCCCCGGAGACCGGCTCCGCCGAGGCGCTGATCGAGCGCGCGCGCCGGCTCTACGCCGATGGCGACGTGGCGGCGGCGGCGGCGAGCTTCCGGGCCGCCGCCGCGGCGGCCGGCGGCGACGACGAGCTGGCCGGCGCCGCGCACAACAACGCCTGCGTCCTGCTGATCGAGCTCGGCGACCACCCGGCGGCGCTCGAGGAATGCCGGCGCGCGCTCGAGCTGCGGCGCCGCGGCGGCGACCTCCGCGGTCTCGCCCGCACCCTCAACAACCTCGGCCTGGCGCACCAGAACCTGGGCGACTACGCCGAGTCGGAGCGGCGCTTCCGCGAGGCGCTCGGGATCAACCACGAGCGCGGCGACTTCGAGGGCGAGGCGGTCAACCTCGCCAACCTCGGCGCCACCGCCACCCTGGCCGGGCGCTACGCCGCGGCGCTCGCCCACCAGCGCGCCGCCGCGGCGCTGGCGGCGGAGCACCGGGACGAGCCGTGGGCCGCCGAGCAGGGGCGGCTGGCGCGGATCAACCAGGCGGTGGTGCTCGAGCACCTGGGCGCCTACCGCGAGGCGCTCGACCTCTACCGCGGCGTGCTCGACGAGGACGGGGGCGCCGCGCTCGACCGCCGCACCCGCGCCGCGCTCGAGGTCAACACCGGGGTGATCTACCGCAACCTCGGCGACCCGCGCACCGCCCTCGACTACTTCGCCTCGGCCGAGGAGCAGTACCGCCGCCTGGGCGACGTCTCCGGGCTCGCCCATGCGGCCCTCAACGTCGCCCTGGTCCGCCACCTCAACCTGGCCGCCGAGGAGACCGCCGAGGCGGACTACCGGCGGGCGCTGGCGCTCGCCGAGCAGGCCGGCGACCGGCCGCGCGAGATCGAGGCGCTCTTCTACCTCGGCCGGCTGCTCCTCGGCCAGGGTCGCCTCGACGAGGCCGAGGAGGTCTTCCGCCGCTCGCAGCTCGCCTCCGAGGAGAGCGGCTCGGCGCTCGGCCACTGGTCGGCGCACGAGGGGCTCGGGCGGGTCGCCGAGGCGCGCGGCGAGCTGCGCCCGGCGCTCGACAACCTGATGGAGGCGCTCGACCTGATCGAGGACGTGCGCGCCGACATCTCGCGCGGCGCCCTGCGCGCGAGCTTCTTCGGCGGGTTGCGGCCGTCCTACGCCGCAACCGTGCGGGTGCTCGCCGCGCTCCACGCCGCCGAGCCCGCGGCGGGCTGGGACCGCCGCGCGCTCGAGGTGGTCCAGCGCGCCAAGTCGCGCGAGCTGCTCGAGGCGCTCGGCTCGGCGGCTCGGCCCGGCGAGCCGCTCGCGGCCGGCGACCTCGAGCGGCTGGCCGCGGACGGCCCGGTGATCGAGCTCTTCGCCGGCGAGGGGGTGCTCTATCGCTGGGAGATCGGTCCCCGGGGGGTGCGCTTCTCCGAGCGCGGCTCGTCGGGCGCGCTGGCCGCGGCGGTGACCCGCGTCCAGCGGGCGCTGGCCGGCGGCGAGCCGGCGCCGGCCGGCGACCTCGCCGCGCTCGGCGAGGCCCTGCTCGGCGGGCTCGAGGCGCTGCCGGCGGACGGCGACGGCGACCCTGCGGGCGGGGACGGTGACGAGGCCGGCGCGCTCACGCTGCGCATCGCCCCCGACGGCCGGCTCCACTACCTGCCGTTCGAGCTGCTGCCGGTGGGCGGCCGGCGGCTGCTCGAGCGGGCGGTCGTGAGCTATCTGCCGAGCGCCTCGGCGGTCGGCTGGCTCGACGCCCGGCGGCGCCTCGACGGCCGCGAGCCGGCGTTCGGCGCGATCGGCTTCGGCGATCCCGAGCTGCCGCCGGAGAGCGCGGCCGGCTCCTCGCCGGGTTCGCTGGCGGCGCGCTACCAGCTCGGCCCGCTGCCGGCGGCGGCGGCCGAGCTGGCTCTAGCGACCCGCGCCGTCCCCGGTCCGGCGCGGATCGAGCTCGGCGCCGGGGCCACCGAGGCGGCGTTCCGGCAGGCGGTCGAGGGCGGCGCGCGGCTGGTCCACCTGGCCACCCACACGGTGGTCGACGAGCGGCCGGGGCGCGGCTCGGCGATCTTGCTGGCCGCCGGCGGCGGCGACGACGGCCTGCTCTACCCGGAGGAGGTGGCGGCGCTGACCTACCGCGCCCCGCTCACCGTCCTCGCCTCGTGCCGCACCGCGCTCGACCGCGGCGACGAGGGGCGGGCCTTCTCGTCGCTCACCGGCTCGTTCCTCGCCGCCGGCTCGGAGGCGGTGATCGCGACTCTGTGGGAGGTCGGCGACTCCGCCACCGCCGCCTTCATGGAGCAGCTCTACTACGAGATCGGCCGCGGCGCCGCGCCGGCCGAGGCGTTGGCCCGCGCCAAGCGCCGGCTGGCGGCCGATCCGCGCTGGTCCGATCCGTCGCTCTGGGCCGGCTACGTGCTGGTCGGCGAGACCGCGCCGCCGGCGCCGCGGCGCCCCTGGCTGGGGCTGGCGCTGGTGGCGGCGGCGATGCTCGCGCTGCTGGCCGCGGCGAGTTCGGTCCGGCTCCGCCGGCGCTCGTCGCCGACGGCGGCGAGCGCGACCGCCAGCCGGCAGGCGTCGAGGTAGTCCGGGAGGTCGACGGCCTCGCCGAGCGCGTGGATGCCGCGCTGGCCGGCGCCGAAGGTCACGGTCGGCACGCCGTGGCGGACCATCCAGTTGGCGTCGAGGCCGCCGTCGGCGATCGCGAAGCTCGCGCGCAGCCCCGCCCGCTCGCTGCGCTCGAGCGCGAAGCGCGCCACCTCGGAGGTCTCGGACAGGCGGAAGGGGTCGTACATCCGGCGGCTGCGGAACTCGACCGTCGCGGTCTCGCCGGAGGCGCTCCGGACCGCCGCCGCGGCGCTCTCGAAGGCGCGGCCGTGGGCGGCGACGATCCGATCGATGAACCGCTGGTCGTGACTCCTCGCCTCGCCCGCGATCAGCGCGTAGTCGGTGACCACGTTGGTCGCCCCGCCCACGGCGCCGCCGTCCCGCCCCGCCAGCCGCCCGACGTTCGCGGTCCCCTCGCGGCCGCCCCGCCGGACCCTTCCCCACCAGCCGCGCCGATCGATCGCGGCGAGTGCCCGCGCGGCGACCCGGGCGGCGGAGATGCCGTGCTCCGGGTGGAGGCCCGCGTGGGCGGCGCGGCCCCGGATCTCGGCCTCCCAGCCCGCCGCGCCGGCCGCGCCGAGCACCAGCCTGGACGGCGACGGCCCGTCGACGTTGAAGCCGAGCGCCGGCTGTCCCAGGAGCGCGAGATCGACGCAGCGCGCACCCCACAGCCCGCTCTCCTCGCGCACCGTGAACAAGAGGGTCAAGGGTGGATGGCGCAGCCCGGAGCGGCGCAGCACCGCGACCAGGTGGACAAGGCAGGCGACCCCGGTGCGGTTGTCGCCGCCGAGGGCGGTCGGGGCGGCGGAGACGACGCGCTCGCCGGTGCGTTCCGGCACTGCGCCTGCGCACAGGGGGACGGTGTCGCGGTGGGCGATGAAGAGCCGGCGGGGGAGCCGGGCGTCGCCCTCGAGGTCGACGACCAGGTTTCCCGACGGGGTCGGCAGCGGGATCCGGCTCGGGCAGTCGTCGTAGCGCATCGCGCCGGCGGGCACCCCCAGCTCGCCGAGGGCGGCGGCGATCTCCTTCCCGATCGCGCCTTCGTCGCCGGTCGTTCCCTCGACCGCCAGGAAACGCAGGAGGTAGGCGACGGCCAGCTCGCCGTCGATCTCGGGCAGGTCGCGCACGGCTCCTCTCTCCCGGCCTCAGCCGATCAGATCGACCTCGACGCCGGCGCCGGCGTCGACCGCCCGCTCGTAGACCAAGGCCGCCGCCGCCACGTCCTCGAGCGCCACGCCGGTGCTGTCGAAGACGAAGATCTCGCCGTCCTCGGCGCGGCCCGGCCGTCGGCCCGCGACGATCTCGTGCAGCTCGGCGTGGACGTCCGCGCGCGCGAGGACCCCCGCAGCGAGGGCGTGGTGCAGGTCGCCGATGGCCGCGCACTGCTCGAGGTGGTCGACCACCACGCGGGCGCGGGCGAGCAGCTCCGGCGCCAGCTCCTGCTTGTCCTCGGCGTCGGCGCCGACCGCCGCGACGAAGGCGCCGGGCCGCACCGAGCCCGGCCCGAGCAGCGGCCGGCGCGAGGGCGTGCAGGTGACGATCACGTCGCTCCGCCGCGCCGCCCGCTCGAGGTCCGAAGCAGCGGCGACGGGGATCCCGAGCCCGGCGGAGAGGTCGGCCGCGAAGCGCTCCGCCGTCTGCCGATCGGCGTCGTGGGCGAAGGCGGAGGCGATGGGCAGCACGCGGCAGATCGCTTCGAGCTGAGCCCTTCCCTGGACGCCGCAGCCGCAGATCGTCGCCACCGCCGAAGAGGGCCGGGCGAGGTGGCGCGCCGCCACCGCGCTCGCCGCCGCCGTCCGCACGACGGTGATCTGCGCCGAGTCCATGACCGCGAGCGGCAGGCCGTTGCGCGCGTCGCAGAGCACGAGCAGTCCCTGGATGCGCGGCAGTCCGAAGCGCTCCGCGTTGCGCTCGAAGTTGCCGTTGAGCTTGGCCGCGAAGTAGGGCCGGTCGCCGAAGAGGCCCGCGGTCTTGAGATGGAAGCCGCCGCCGTCCGCGGCGGCGCCCAGCACCCCCGGCGGGATCGTCCTCCCCGCGGCGTGCGCACGAAAAGCCGCCTCGACCGCCTCGATGCAGTCGCCGACGTCGAGCAGGCGGGCTACCTCGCGCCGGCCGATCAGCCGGGTGCTCAACCGGCGGCCCCCCGGAGCAGGCCGAGCCCGCCGCCGGCGAGCACCACCCACACGACGTCGACGCGCAGGCGCCAGAGGGCGAGGAAGGCGGCCGCGGCGACCGCCGGGGGGATCCACGAGCCGTACCCCCAGGAGTCGCCCGGCACCAGGATCGCCCCGGCGAGCACCACGGCGAGGTGCAGGACGACCCCGACCACCGCCGCGGTGACCGCGCTCAGCGCCGCGGCGAGGCCGCGATCGGCCCTCAGCCGCTCGACATAGGGCGCCCCGGCGAAGACCAGGACGAAGCACGGCAGGAAGGTCACGAAGGTGGTCACCAGCGCGCCGACCAGCCCGCTGGCCCACGGCGACAACCCCTCGGGGTGGTTCCAGGCGGCGACGAAGCCGACGAACTGCAGGACCATGATCAACGGGCCGGGGGTCGTCTCGGCGAGCGCCAGGCCGTCGACGGTCTGCGCCTCGGTCAGCCAGCCGAAGTCGTCGACCGCGGCCTGGGCGACGTAGCCGAGCACCGCGTAGGCGCCGCCGAAGGTGACGAACGCGGTCTGGGTGAAGAACGTGTACTGCCGGAAGTGCAGGCTTTCCGGGCCGCGCCAGCCGCCGACCACCGCCAGCCCCGCGAGCCACAGCGCGAGGCCGATCGCGACCGTAGCCGCGAAACGGCGCAGCGAGGGGCGCTCCCGGGCCGCCGTCGCCGCGGCGTCGTCGATCGCCGGTCGCGGCGCACCGGCTTCCGGTTCCCCCGCGGCGACCTCGCCCGGGGGCTGGACGAGATCGGCCGGCCGGAGCCGCGCCCAGGCCCAGCCGGCGAGAGCGGCTCCGGCGACCAGGGCCGGGAACGGCACGTCGAAGAGTGCGATGCCGGTGAACGCGGCGACCGAGAGCACCAGGTGAGCGCTCCGCCGGATCGCCCGGCGGCCGATTCGCAGCACCGCCTCGAAGACCACGGCGACCACCACCGGGCGGATGCCCCAGAGGACGCCGGCGACCGCCGGCACATCGCCGTGCGCCGCGTAGACGTAGGAGAGGCCGAGCAGTAGGAGCGCGGACGGCAGCACGAACAGCGCGCCGGCGACCAGCCCGCCGGGAACCCGGTGTAGCAGCCAGCCGAGGTAGGTCGCGAGCTGCTGGGCCTCCGGCCCGGGCAGGATCATGCAGTAGTTCAGGGCGTGCATGAAACTCCCCTCGGAGATCCAGCGCTTGCGCTCGACCAGCTCGCGGTGCAGGATCGCGATCTGGCCGGCGGGTCCGCCGAACGAGACGAAACCGAGCTTGAGCCAGAACCGGAACGCCTCGCCGAAGGACACCGCCCGCCGGCTCGGCGGAGCGGCGGGCGGCGAGGCGGTGGCGGAAGCGGGGATCGAGGTCATCGTTCTAGCAGCAGTCGATACGCGATACTGTAACGGTTGTTACGAGTAGTCAAGTAGTCTAGGCTGATCGCCCGTGACGACCGACGGCGACTCGACGACCGCACCCGTCCCGGGGCCGCGCTGGCTCCTGCTGGTCCACCAACTCCCCCAGACCCCGTCGAAGCTCCGGGTCAAGACCTGGCGTCGGCTGCAGGGGGTGGGTGCGGTGGCGGTGAAGAACTCGGTCTACGTCCTGCCCAACGCCGCGGAGGCTCGCGAGGACTTCGAGTGGATCCGCAGCGAGATCGTGGCCGACGGGGGCGAGGCCCTGGTCTTCGCCGCCGATGCCATCGACGACTTCTCGACCGCCGAGGTCGTCGACGCCTGTCAGGCCGCACGCCGTGCCGACTGGGACGACCTGCGGACACGGATCGAGGCCACGCTCGCGGGGCACGGCGCCCGCGGCGAGGCCGAGCCCGAAGAGCGCCGCCGGCTCGAACGGGAGGTCCGCGCGCTGCGCGGACGCGCGGACCAGATCGACCGCATCGACCACCTGAGATCGCCCGGCCGCCGGGAGGCCCTGGCGGCCCTGGGCGACCTCGAGGGCCGGCTGGCCGCCGCGAGCGGCGGCGCCGAGCGCGTCGCGGTCCGCCTGCGGAGCGCCGACTTCCAGCGCCGGACCTGGCTGACCCGGCCGCGGCCCGGCGTCGACCGCCTGGGTTCGGCCTGGCTCATCCGCCGCTTCATCGACCCGGCCGCCGAGTTCGCCTTTTCCGATCGCATCCCTGCGGGCGGCGACGCCGTCCCCTTCGACATGTTCGGCGTCGAGCTGGGCCATCACGGCGAGCGCTGCACCTTCGAGACCCTGCTCGACGCGTTCGGGCTCGGCGATCCCGCCCTCCGGCGGATCGCCCGCCTCGTCCACGACCTCGACCTCCGGACCGCGAACGAGGAGGCCGAAGCCTCGACGGTCGGCGCCCTGGTCGAGGGCCTGCGGGCGTCCGTGCCCGATGACCGCCGGCTCCTCGAGCACGGGATGGCGCTGTTCGAGGCGCTGTACGTCACTTGGCGCGGTCCGTGAACCAGTCGGCGCCGCAGAAGCCCCCCTCGAAGAACTCAGTCGCGGATCTCGAGCCAGGCGTCGCGGAAGTCGACCTCGACCAGCCCGCCGATGATGCCGTGGACCTCTATCCAGGACTCCCGGCGGTCGATGGTCAGCGCGCTCCGCGCGCCCGGGGGGAGCGACGGCTCGGTCGGCAGCCGGACCTGGATGAAGCCGCCCGGGATGCGGTTGAGCAGGCCGTCGGGCGACTGGAAGTCGACCGCGATCCGGCCCGGCGTCGAGAGGTCGGCGGTGAACGCCGCCCGGCCGTAGCGGGAGTCGAACCGCACCTGCGGCGGGCCGGAGGCGAACGCCGGGTCGTAGTAGAGGACGATCCGGCCGGCCGCGATCGGGAACGGCTCGAGGGTCTCGACCGCCAGGTCGGCGGTCTCGCCGGCGGCCACCTTGTCGCCGTCGGCGATCGCCAGGACCGGGTCGCGGTCGGCGCGGACGGTGAGGACGCCGGGCCGGATCTCGATCGGGATCGGCTCGCCGTTCTCGTCGATCAGCAGGGTGTCGGCGGCCCCGAGCCCGAGGTCGATCACCGTGCCGGCCGCGACGTCCTCGGGCAGGCGCAGGAAGAGCACGGCGAGCGGACCGTCGAGGTCGTTGACCGATCCCGAGGGGGAGACGAACCGGAGCTGCAGCGAGTCCGGCTTGTCGCGCGGGGTGACGATCGTGCTCTGGACGTCGCCGTTGCTGCTGAAGACGATGTGCCCGACCAGGTAGGGGGCGAGCGGCGTCGAGCCGCCGCCGAGGCAGGCGAGCGGCGCCTCGCGGCGGAGGCTCATGCCCTTGGACGGCGCGGCGGCGGCGAGGCGGCAGGTCGCGGACCAGTCGAGCTGCCCCTGGCCCACCGGCCGCGACGAATAGGTGCGCAGGACCACCGCGGCCAGCCCGCCGGGCTGGGCGATCGCGTCGCTCACGCGCAGGGTCAGGGGCTCGGCCCCGCCGGCCTCGGCGGGCGCGGCCCCGGCGAGGAGCGCAGCCAGGGCGAAGAGGAGCGAGGCGGTGACGGCGCCGCGGGCGGCGAGGGGGCGTCGGAAAGCGGCTCGGTCTCGGGCGATCGTGGACAGGGTCTTGGACACGGTGAAGCTCCTTTCGGTTGCCGGCGACGTTCCGTCTCCGAAGACCCGGGCTCCCGGCTAGTCCTCGGCCGGGGCCTCGGCGGCGGGCCGGATCAGGAACTGGGCGCGCTCGGAGCGCGCGATCACCCGGTCCTCGCGGTCGAGAGCCTCGACGCGCCAACCGTAGGTCACCGCGGATGACAGGGGCATGACGGCGGCGGGCAGCGGCGCCGGCGGCGCGGCGGCCTCCCCTTCCCACAGCACCCGGTCGTCGACCGCGAAGAGCGTCAGCCGGTAGCGGGCGGCGCCGGCGACCGGCTCCCAGGTGAACGCTCCGGGCGGCGCGTCCAGCTCGCCGGCCGGCGCGAGGTCGTCGATCGCCCCGCCGCGGACCCGGCTCTCCTCTCGGCGGTCGGGGAGCTCCGGCGGCCCCGCGCCGCGCCCCGCCTGGTAGGCGAGGCCGAGCGCCAGCACCAGGGCCGCCGCGACGGCGAAGAGCGCCGGGGCGCCGGAGAAGCGCCACGGGAAGCGCAGCAGGCGGCCGGCGGGCGCGGCCGGCGCCGCTCCGGCCCCGGCGGCCGGCGTCGGGGCCCCGCCTGCGGCGGAGGGGGCCGGGGCTCCGCCTGCGGCGGAGGGGGCGCTCCGCGGCGCCCGGTGCGGCGGACGGGCCTCCAGCCGGGCGACGATCGCCGTGACGTCGGCGGCCGTGGCTGCAGCCTCGGCGGGATCGGGCCCGGCGGCGAAGGCGCGCGCCAGGTCGCGCTCGGCGGCGCACGCCGGGCAGCCGGCGGCGTGCCGTGCGAGGCGGTCGAGCGCCTCCGCCGGCAGCTCGCCGAGCGCCGCGCGGTGCCACTCCTCGGGGCTCGGGCAGCCCTCGGCGGGGTCGCCGGCGGCGGCGATGCGGGCGTCCCAGGCGGCTTCCTGGCTTCGAGCGTCCTGGCTTCGAGCGGTCATCGCGAGGTCCTCCCGGCGGCGAGCGGGTCGCCGTCGCCGTAGCGGCGTTGGAGCTTGCGCTTGGCGCTGACGATGTAGGCCTTGGCCCCGGACTTGTTGCCTAGCCGGAGCAGCCCGGTGATCGCGGGCAGGGTCAGACCGAGGGCGTAGTGGAGGTAGAGCACCCGCGCCTCCTCGGGCTCGAGCGCCTCGGCGAGCGCCCGCCTCATCCAGGCCGAGGCCTGAGCGGAGGCAATCGCGGCGTCGGGCGCGGTCGCCGGGTCCGCCAGCTCGGGGATCGAGCCGGCCTCCAGGCTGTCCTCGCGGCGGCGCCTCTGCGCGACGCCGTGGTTGATCGCGACGCTCCGGGTGACCGTGTAGAGCCAGGTCGAGAACCGGCTGTCGCCGCGGAAGCCGTCGAGGCGGCTGTGGACGCGGAGGAACACCTCCTGCGCCAGCTCGCCCGCGCGCTCCCGGTCGCCGCAGATGCGCAGGCACCAGTAGGCGACCTTCGGGTAGTAGCGGCGGTAGAGCGGGTCGAGCCACCGCTCGGCTCCGCCGTCCGCCGCCGCGCGCGCACGCTCGACGAGCTGCTCGTCGCTGAGCTGATCGGGATCCTGTGGATCGTTCACCGCAAGCGTCATCTCAGGGGAACCGAGAGAGCCGGCGCGCCGCCCCGGCGTCCGGCGTCGGCGGCCGATCGCGCCCCGCCGCCCCGCAACCCGCTCCGGCCGCGCGCGCTGCGCGATCCGATTCGAGCCGAGCGGGCGGGGCCGCTCCGCCGCGGGGCAGCGTAGCGGAGCGTCGCCGCGCCCGGCAAGGAGGGCCGCGGGGGCCCCGACCCGTTCGGGAGCGGCCCCGGCGGCCGGCGGAGCGAAGGTCGGCGTGTCCATGCGCCGGGTGAGACAGCGCCCGCGCCGGACCGGAACAGCGGATCTCCCGCGGCGGTCATCTCCCGTTCATCGCCGCCCGGTCACTCTTCCGCCCTCGCCTCGCTGTTCCGGCCGCCTCGCCGCCGTTGTCCTACTGGCCCGAACACGAGCCGCGGCCGGGAGCACCGGCGGGCGGGCGACGAAACGAGCGAGGAGACGAGTGATGACCAGCGACCTGCGGCTGATCTCGACCTGCTTCGCCGCCCTGGCCGTCCTGGCCGGCGGCGGGACCGCGCTGGCCGGCGGCGCCGGCGTGCTCAAGTTCGACGAGCGCAACTTCGGCGCCCTCGAGAGCGCCGGCCAGGCGGTGATCAGCGTCGAGCGCTCGCACGGCGAGGACGGCGCGGTCACCGTCGACTACACCGCCAGCGCCGGCACGGCGACCGCAGGCGGCGACTTCGAGCCGGTCACCGGCACCCTGTCGTGGGGCCCCGGCGACGGCGGCACCAAGACCTTCGTCGTACCGGTCGTCGACGACCAGACGGGCGAGGCGAGCGAGACCGTGATCCTCGCGCTGTCGAACCCGACCGGCGGCGCCGGCATCGACGCCGTCCGCGGCACCGCGGTGCTCACTGTCTACGACGACGACCAGGGCGCGCCGCCGCCGCCGGGCAACCCCAACGAGCGGCCGGGCACCCTCAAGTTCGACCCCCGGAACTTCCAGGTGGTCGAGGGCGGCGACGCGGTCGTCAGCGTCGACCGCTCGCAGGGCGAGGCGGGCGCGGTCAGCGTCGACTACACGGTGATCGACGGCGGCGCGACCGCCGGCGCCGACTACGAGGCGGTCTCGGGCACCCTGACCTGGGGTCCCGGCGACGGCTCGCTCAAGACCTTCGTCGTGCCGACCTTCGACGACCCCGACTCCGAGGGGAACGAGACGGTGCTCCTGCGCCTCTCGAACCCGACCGGCGGCGCGGGGATCGATCCGGTGCGCGGCGAATCGACCCTGACCCTCCTCGACGACGACGGCTCGACCCTCGGCTGCGTCCCCGACGGCGGCACCCTCTGCCTCTCGGGCGGCCGCTTCCAGGTCCAGGTCGGCTTCCACACCCCGCAGGGGGACGCCGGCGACGGCCGGGTGGTGCCGCTCGACGGCGGCCGCTCGGGGCTGGTCTGGTTCTTCAATCCTGGGAACGTCGAGATGCTGATCAAGGTCATCGACGCCTGCCAGAACTTCGGCGCCCACTGGGTGTTCTTCTCGGCCACCACCAACGTGGACTACACGGTGACGGTGACCGACACCCAGACCGGCGTCGTCAAGCAGTACGCCAACCCCCTGGGCCAGGCCGCCGAGCCGGTGCAGGACACCTTCACCTTCGAATCCTGCCCCTGATCCCGCCCGGGGGCGGCGCTCGGCGGCGCCGTCCCCGTTCGCCTACCTTCCGACGCCCGGCGCCCGCGGCCGGGCGTCGCCGTCTCCGGCGGCGGTGCTACGATTCCGGCACCTTCCCGGAAGCGAGCACGGATGATCCGTCGAGTCCCGGCCCGCCAGGCCGCAGCGTCCTCGTCGCGACCCGCGGCCCCGGCCCGGCGGCCGCGGCGGCCGCCGGTGCGGGCCGCGCCGTCCGGCGGCGCGGAGGTTCTCGGGCACGACCTTGGCCGGGTGCCGGTGCGGTCGAGCTCGCAGCCGGCCAGCTCGTCGAGCGAGCCCGGCGGTTCGCCCGCGGGGTCCTCGCAGCCGATCCAGACCTACGACAAGAAGAAGCGGGCGTGGATCGACGCCTGGCTCCGCGAGCGCCCGCAGATCCTCCCCTCGATCGGGGTCAGCAACCGGCCGGCGTTCGGCTACGACTCGAGCGCGCTCGGCTCCCGGCTCGCCACCGGGCGTTCGCTCATCCGCCCGGAGTCGCTCCCGCGCGGCTTCGGGCCGCTGGACCGGGAGGCCTCGAAATCCGAAGAGGCGGAGCGGAAGCAGCATGTCCAGGTGGAGCGGGCGAGGCGGCTGGTGCCGCAGAGGGTCAGGGGCTCGACGGCCGAGGTCGGCTCCGAGGAGGAGCGGGAGAGCGAGCGGCTCGACCTCGACGAGCGCGCGCGGGCGGAGCTCGGCGAGGTCAGCGGGCTCTATGTCGGCGGCGGCCAGGACTTCGATCCGGAGGACCAGCCGACGCGGCTCCCCTACGAGCGCGCGCTGATCCGGGAGGCGCGCAACCGCGGTCTTCCGACGCTCGCGATCTGCGGCGGCTCGCGGGTCCTGGCGCAGGAGTTCGGGGGCTGCGCGGCGGAGCTGGGCTCGGGCGGCAAGAAGCTCCACCAGCGGCACAAGACCAACGTCCGGGCCCACGGGCTGGACTTCCCCGACCCGTCGACGATCCTCGGAGGATTCACCGGGGGCCGGCCCGTGGACGCCATCAACTCGACCCACGAGAAGGTCGTGGGCCACGAGTTGGGCGAGCTGAGCCCGATCAACCGGCTCCCTCCCGTCATCAGAGGTCCGCGCTCCGCGAGCGGTCCGTCGTCGTCGAGCAGCTCATCGTCGAGCAGTTCGTCGAGCGGCTCGCCGGAAGGGCTCCCCGAGCTGGCGATCTCGGCGCTCGGCCCGGATGGTCACCCCGAGGGGTTCGAGACCCGCTTCGGCGCTCCGATCCTCGGCGTCACCTCGCACCCGGAGGCGATCTTCGGCACCTCGACTGCCCGCAAGGGCGCGACCGATCAAGGCAGGTACTGGTCCGACCGGGTCCTCGGCGCCTTCGCGCAGTCGGCGCGCGCCTACGCCGCCAGGCAGGCGGTCAACCGTGAGCTGCGGGACCGGGTCCGCCCGCTATCCCCGGACGCCGAGAGCCACCCGTTGGTGATCCTCCCCCCGGAGCTCTCGGGGCCGCAGCGCGAGCACGAGCCCGAGTACCAGTTCGGGACCCCGCGCTCGAGGTTCCGCGACTGGGACAAGCACTCGGGCAGGCTCTAGACGCCGCCGTGCGCTACTGCCCTTCGTCGACCAGCAGCCCGAGCAGGTCCGAGGTGGTGATGATGCCGACGCAGCGGTCGTCCTCGTCGAGCACCAGCAGGCGGTGGAGGTGCTCGCGCAGCATCTTCATGGCGATGTCGGAGACGCCGGCGCCGGGGGAGACCGAGTGGATCTCGGGGGTCATGATGTCGCCGACCACCAGGTCCTCGTCCTCGATGTCCAGCTCCTCCAGCTCGTCCTCGGTCAGGATCGCCTCGCGGCCGCGGTAGAGGAACTCGGGCTCCTCGCTGCTGACGCCGAAGTCGGCGTCGTCCCCGACCAGGTCCGCGATGTCGACCACCGAGACGACGCCGATCAGGCGGCCGTCGGCGTCGACCACCGGCGCGCCGGTGATGTCATGGCGCATCAGGAAGGCGGCGAGGTCGGCCACCGGCAGGTCCTCGCGCACGGTGAGCACCTCGGGGCTCATCAGGTCGGCGGCGGTGATCGGTCGCATCGTCGTCTCCTCGGCGGACGTTGGAACACAGTGGATGAGCAGGGATAGAGAGTAGATCACAGCCCCGCGGCGGCGAAGCGCTCGATCAGCTCGGGCTTGGTCACCTTGCCGAGGGGGTTTCTCGGCAGCTCGGCGACGATCAGGAGCCGGGTCGGCAGCTTGTACGGAGCGAGGCGGCCGCGCGCCCACTCGCGCAGCTCGTCGAGCGTGAGCCCGGCGCCGTCGCGCGGCACCACCGCCGCCGCCACCCGCTGGCCGTAGTCGGGGTCGGGCACGCCGACCACCGCGCACTCGGCGACCGCCGGGTACTCGGCGAGCGCGGCCTCGATCTCGAGCGCCGAGAGCTTGTAGCCGCCGACCTTGAGCACGTCGACGCTCTTGCGGCCGAGGAGGCGGTGGACGCTACCCTCGGCCACCGCCTCGTCGCCGGTCCGGAACCAGGCGCCGGGACGGAACGCCGCCGCGGTCTCCTCCGGCCGCCGCCAGTAGCCGGCGAAGAGCTGCGGGCCGCGGACCTCCAGCTCGCCGGGCTCGCCCGCGGGCAGCGGCTCGCCGTCCGCTCCGGCGATCCGCACCTCGACCCCGGGCATCGGCGCGCCCACCGCGCCCGGCACCCGTTCGCCGGCGAGCGGATTCGAGAGCGCCATGCCGATCTCGGTCATCCCGTAGCGCTCGAGCGGCGGCTCGCCGGCGGCCGCGCGCCAGCGCTCGAAGAGCGCCGCCGGCAGCGCCGCCGACCCCGACACCGCGAGCCGCAGCCGGCGGGCGCCGGCGGCCCAGGCGGCGGCCTCGTCAGCGGGCGCGGCGTCGAGGGCGTCGAGGAGGCGCGCGTAGATCGTCGGCACCGCCATCAGCACCGTGATCCCGCCCGCGGCGAGCCGGCGCCAGACCGCCTCGGGATCGAAACGCGCCGGCCCGAACTCGCAGCAGGCGCCGGCGGCGAGCGGGGTGAGCAGGCAGTTGACCAGGCCGTGGGTGTGGTGGAGCGGCAGGAGGTGGAGGATGCGGTCGTCCGCGCGCCAACGCCAGGCCGCGATCATCGAGTCGATCTGCGCGGCGAGCGAGGCGTGGGTGTGGACGACCCCCTTGGGCCGGCCGGTGGTGCCGCTGGTGTAGAGGATGAGGGCGGGATCGGCGGCGGCGGGCTCTCGCGCGGCGCCGCTCGGCGGCGCCGGTTCGCCGAGTGCCTCGGCGGTCGAGAGCAGCGGCAGGCCGCGCTCGGCGGCGAGCGGCGCCAGCCGTGGCAGGTCGCCGGGATCGGCCAGCGCGAGCGCGGCGCCGGCGTCGTCGAGGACGTAGGCGTGCTCGCCCGGCGGGTGCATCGCCGCCAGCGGCACGGCGACGCCGCCCGCCCGCCAGATGCCGAGCAGGGCGGCGGCGAAGTCGAAGCCGGGAGGCGCGAGCAGGGCCACCCGCTCGCCGCCGAGGTCGCGCCCGCCGGCGCCCGAGGGACCCCGGGCGGCGAGGAGCGCCGCGGCGAGCCGCTCCGCCGCGGCGCCGATCTCCGCATACGTGCGCTCGCCGCCGGTGCCGGCCAGCGCCGTCCGCCCGCCGAGGCGCTCGAACCGCGCGCGCTCGAAGTGGCTCTCCCCCGCCATCGCGGGCGAGCCTATCGCCCGCGCGGCCTCGCACGCGCCGGTCACGGGGGACCGGCCCGCGCCCGGAGGGGCTTCGGTCCCCTCCTGGTACGGCGACCCTTTCTTGAAGTTGACCATGATCTCGTGACCATGGTAATTTCCACCGCATGGAACCTCTCCCGGACGATCCATCCAGAAACCCGCCCCGGAATCCGTCTAGCTCTATGAAGGAGGAGACGATGCCTGCGAGCCAGTTCAAAGCCCACTGCCTCTCCTTGCTCGACCGGGTGGCCGAGACCGGGGTGTCGCTGGTGGTGACCAAGCGCGGCAAGCCGGTGGCGCGGCTGGTGCCGGTCGGCGGCGGCGGGGCGCCGCCGGACCTGATCGGCAGCGTGAGCTACGACTCGGACGAGGACCTGCTGGCGCCGGCCGGCGATGCCTGGGAGGCCGAGGGATGATCCTCCTCGACACCCACGCCTGGATCTGGTGGGTCAGCGAGCCCGACCGGCTGTCGGCACGGGCGCGCGCGGCGATCGACTACGCGGCGGCGATCGGGATCTCGCCGATCAGCGCCTGGGAGATCTCGACCAAGGCGGCGCGCGGCCGGCTGCGGCTCGACCGCGATCCCTCGGTCTGGGTGATCCAGGCGCTGGCCCGGCCGCGGGTCGAGCTGGCGCCGCTCACCGCCGAGATCGCGGTCGCCGCCGGCCGGCTCGGCGAGGGCGGCTTCCACGGCGATCCCGCCGACCGGATGATCGTCGCCACCGCGATCGCCCGCGGCGCCGAGCTGGTCACCGTCGACGAGCGGATCCGCTCCTATCCCGGGGTGCGGACGCTCTGGTGACCCGCCGGCCGCGCCGGCCCGCCTACTTCGCCCGCCGCAGCAGCCGCCAGAGCCCGGAGCCCGATCCGCCGCCGCGCTCGGCGATGAAGCCCTCCTGGGCGGTGCGCACGTCGGAGACCGAGACGAAGGCGCGCGCGTGCTTCTCGCGCACCAGCTCGAGCAGCGGCTCGAGGTCGCGCCGGCGCACCACCGTGAGCAGCAGCCGGGTGCGTCCGCCGACCGCGCCGCGGGCGGCGAAGCTGGTGACCCCGAACCGGGCGTCGCGCAGGCGCTCGACCAGCTCGGCGGCGTCCTCGCGGGTGATGATCCGCACCGCCACGAGACCGATCGCGAGCTTGCTCTCGAACAGCATGCCGGCCCAGGTACCGGCGGCGAAGCCGGCGGCGTAGGCGAAGTAGTTGATCGGGCGGTCGAGGTGCTGGAGCGCGGTCGAGATCGCGACCAGCCAGATCAGGATCTCGACGAAGCCGACCACCGGCGCCAGCGCCCGCAAACCGCGCGAGATGAACAGGATCCGCACGGTCGAGAGCGCCACGTCGCACATCCGGGCGAAGAAGATCAGGAGCGGCGTGAACAGCGGGTGCCCCACGATCAGGGCGAGCGTAGCGGTCATGGGTGGTCTCCTGGCGGCCGGCGGTCAGACCTCGACCGCCATCCCGTCGAAGGCGGTTTCGATCGCGACCTCGCCGGCCGCGGCGCGCTCGAGGACGTCGGAGCCGAGGTGGGTGAGGATCAGCCGCCGGCAGCCCAGCTCGGCGCGGCGGGCGGCGAGGGTCACGTAGTCGAGGTGGTTGGCGAGCGGCCGGTCGAACGTCGAGCACTCGCAGATCAGGAGGTCGGCCCCCTCGGCGAGCCGGAACAGCGCCTCGGTCCAGCCGGTGTCGCCGGTGAACGCGATCGTGCGCCCGGCGGCCTCGATCCGCAGCATGAACGACGGCGCGCCGCTCGGGTGGACGGCGGGGAACGGCGTTACCGTCAGACCGCCGAGGCGCCTCGGCACCCCTCCCTTCAGCTCCACCGCCTCGACCGGAAACGGCGGCTCCCCGAGCCCCGGATAGAACGCCTCGGCCACCGTCGCGACGCGCCCGGCCAGCCCGGGCGGTCCGGCGAGCGTCAGCGACCGCTCCCTGCGGGCGATCACCGCGGCGTCGAGGAGCACGAACGGCAGCCCGCCGAAGTGGTCGCCGTGGAGGTGGCTGACCACCACGCCGTCGAGCGCCGCGGTCGACACCCCGGCGCGCTTCAACGCCGTCAGCGCGGTGGCGCCGCAGTCGATCAGCCAGCGCTCGGTGCGAGCGCCCGCGCCGGGCGCCTCGAGCAGGAACGTGGTCTGGAGCCGGCCGCCGGCGGCGAAGGCGTCGCCGCAGCCGAGCAGGTGGAGGCGGATCACGGGTCGAGCTTACCCCGGCGGCGGCGTGCCGCCGGCCCGCCCGCCGGCCGCGATGGAAGAGAAGGGCGGGGACGGCCGAAGCCGCCCCCGCCCCTGCCGGCGGAACCGCCGGATCAGCGCCTGCGACCTAGAAGTTGCCGTCGCAGATCGCGCCGCCGCCCTCCGGACCCTCGGGCACGCCGTTGCCGCAGCAGAAGCGGCCGGACCGCGGGCCGTTGGTCACCCCCGGGCAGTCGGCGGAGCAGGTGGTGCAGCTCTCGCCGCTCTCGCAGGTGCCGTTGCCGCACACCGGGCCGCTGCAGGCGGCGTCGAGCGCGCAGTCGAGGTCGGCGCAGTCGGTCGCGCCGTCGCAGTCGTTGTCGATCCCGTCGGCGCACAGGCCGGTCTCGCTCGACGGCGGCAAGCCGCAGTCCGAAGCGCACGAGCACCGGTTCTCGCCCGGATCGCAGGTGCCGTCGCCGCAGGCCGGCGGAGCGCCGCAGTCGAGCGGGCAGTTGAGGCTGCTCTCGGGGCTCTCGCACACCAGGTCGCCGCAGCAGGTCGAGACGCCGGGTCCCGCCGGGGTGGTGGTGCAGGAGAAGCCGTTGCTGTTGCAGCGCGAGTCGCTGCAGCCGACCGGGTTGGTGCCGCCGAAGCCGCAGCAGAACCGGTTGTTCGGGTTGCCGCTCTGTCGGCCGTTGCAGTCGGACGGGCAGGTGACGCAGTTCTCGCCGTCGCCCGCCTCGCACAGGCCGTTGCCGCACGAGAAGCCCGGCAGCTCGAAGATCGGGCAGTCGGTCGGGCAGTTCTCGCAGTCCTCGGGCGCCTCGCAGCTCCCGTCGCCGCAGACCACGCAGTCGCTGCAGCCCGAGAAGTCGAGCGTGCAGGAGAGCGTGCAGCCCACGATGCCGGTCGAGCAGCCGACGTCCGAGCAGGTCGCGCCGCCGAGGTCGGCGCCGTCGCACTGCTCGCTGCCCTCGCGGACGCCGTTGCCGCACACCGCCGGTGCGCAGACGTCCGACTGGCCGTCGGCGGCCTGGACGTCGACGTTGGTCAGCGTCACCTCGTCGAAGTGGAAGCCGAACCCCTCGAGCGAGCCGTCGGTGCCATAGCGCACGTCGAGCTGGACCAGGTCGCCGGCCGCCGCCGCCGAGCCGAGCGCGGCGGCGCTCCAGGTGCTCTGCGCCCAGCTCGTCGCCGCGCCGGCCCAGCCTCCCTGGCCCGCGGTGCCGCAGGTGCCGTTGGCGCCCGAGGCGTTGTACTGCCGGCCGCCGCTCGGGCTCACCGCGGTGCGGCCGCCGGTCGCGACGTCGTAGAGCCCGACGTTGGCGCGGTCGTACCAGGTCGAGCCCTGGAAGATCGGCTCGATGTCGAACTGGTTCGAGAGCGACAGCGTCGAGGTCGAGGTCAGCCGCAAGAGCGGCGAGCGGACCTGATCGCACTGGTCGGCCAGGTCCGCCGACGAGGCCTGGTACCACGCGGTGCCGTTGGCGCCGCCGCCCGCGCTGACGCGGTCGAAGGTGCCCTGGACCACCTGCCACCCCTCGGTGCCGGCCTCGAACGTGAAGGTCTTCGAGGCGAAGCCCTGGAAGTCGCTCTCGGCGCCGCCGACGAAGAGCGAGGCGGTGCGGCTGAACGGGCTCAGCTCGTCGCTGGTGACCGTCACCTCGAACTCCACGGTGTCGCCGGGCGAGAGGCCGGCGGCGTCGAAGTCGACGCTGCCGACGGCCACGCCGCAGGCGGCGAGGCTCGACGGCGTCACCGAGGTGCCGGTGACGTCGATCGACGGATGCGAGACCGGCACCGCGGAGGTGATCCGCACGTCGGTCTGGCTCCCGGCGCCGATGTTGACGATGTCGAAGGAGAGCGTCGCCGACTCACAGTTGTCGAGGAAGACGTCGCCGTCGCCGGTGTGGATGGCGAGCGACTGCGAGGCGGCGTCGATCGACAGGTTGGGACCGGCGGTGGCGGTCACCGTGGTGCAGGCGCTGGCCGGACCCATGCAGGTGTCGGCGCCGCCGATCGGAATCACCACGTAGGAGTAAGCGCGGCCGTTCTGAAGCCCGCTGTCGATGAAGCCGGTGCCGGTCGTCTCGCCGACCTTGATCTTGCCGAAGTCGCAGGCGTGGACGCCGTCGGTGCGGAACACCCCGTAGCGGGTCGCTCCCGCCACCGCGCCCCAGCTCAGGCTGGCGCCGCGGTCGAGCGCGGTGCCGGAGACCGACGGCGCCGCGCTCGGCGCGCCGGCACAGCCGCTGTCCTGGACAGCCGGAGAGCCGCACGCGATCTGGTGGCGGTCGAAGGCCTCGAAGATCGCCTGCATGTGCGGCGTGCCGTCGTTGAGGTTGGCGTTGTCGTCGTCGGCCGCCAGGTAGTTGAGATAGCCGCCGGTGGCGGCGCAGCCGCCGAACGGCGTGGTGCACTGGAACCAGGTGCCGACGTTGCCGCCGCCGAGGTAGGTCAGGCGGGTGCCGACCTCGAGCGCGGTGTTCGAGTCCATGCCGTAGACGCTCGGCAGGTCGCGATGGACCAGGTCCCACACCGCCTCGGAGTAGACGTAGCCCTCGCAGTGGGTCGAGCCGCCGCACGGGGTACCGCCGCCGCTGCCGCAGGCCGGGCCGGCCCAGGTGACGTCGTGCGGCTGGCCGGAGGCGCGCTTGGCGAAGTCGATGTCGCGGATCCCCGTGCAGTCGGTGCAGGGATCGCCGTAGCCGCCGCAGTTGGCGTCGTTGAGGCGGAAGCCGCGGCCGATGCACGAGACGTTGAGGCGCAGCGCGGCGTAGATGTCCGCGACCCCCTCGCCGGGGTTCGAGACCGTGGGCACGGCGTCGTTGTCGTCCATGCCGTGACCCCACTCGTGATCGAACACTCCGGCCAGCTCGCCGGTGTTGGCGCAGCCGCCCCCCTCGCGGTAGAAGTTGACCGTGGCGCCGTTCCAGAACGCGTTGCAGGTCTGGTTGATGTTCATGTTGGAGGTGAGCTGGCTCTGCAGCCAGACGTTGCCCGGGAGCTGGCCGCGCGCCATCTCCTGGATCCGGTTCAGCTCGTGGAAACCCGAGCGCGAGGCGTGGGTGTTGCCGGCGCCGCCGAAGCCGGGAGTGGTGCAGTTGGTGCCGGCGCTGGTGCCGAAGTCGACGTCGCCGGCCGAGGTCAGCGAGATCGCGCCGCAGAGGTCGTTCATGCGCACGAAGCGGCCGTCGAGGTTGGAGGTGACGTTGCCGTCGACGCAGGTCGCGAGGTTGCCGCCGGCGTCGGTGAACGCGGTCGAGCCGCCGAAGTCGAGATCGGCGAACGGCATCGGCCAGCCGGCCTGCTCGACGCCGTCGGGCGGGATGCCGTCGCTCGAGATCGGCAGCACGCCGCCCTGGACGCGCCGGGTGGTGGCGTAGTGGTTGGTGTCCTCGAACAGGATCACCTCGCCGCTGTGGGCGTCGACCAGGGCCTCCCAGCGCCCCAGCTCGCCGCGGAACGACGGGCGCAGCGCCCAGGCCAGCCGGTGGCCGTAAGCGCCCGACTTGTCGCCGGCGGTGGGCACCAGTTGCAGCTCGGGCTTGCCCCAGGCGCCGGCGGCGGCGAGCGGAGCCAGGTGGGCGGCGAGCCGGCCGGCGGCCTGGCGCTCGGAGAGCGCGGGCCGGGTCGAGACCTCGACGTCGCCCCAGCGGTGGGCGCCGAAGAGGATCAGGTTGCCGCCGCGGACCACCGCGGTCAGGTAGCTGTCGCGCACCGGCACGCCGGCGACCGTGCGGGGGGCGTGGATCTGGATCAACTCGCCGCCCTCGCGCACGGTGACGCGGCCGGGGACCAGCTCGGCGGGATCGATCCGCAGGGCCGAGCGCTGCTCGCCGACCCAACCGGCGAAGGCCTGCCAGGCGGCGCGCTCGAGCGCCGCGGCGTCGGCCGGCGGGGAGGCCCCGACGGTGTTCCAGGTCAGATGGTTGCCGACCCCGCCGCCGGGCAGGAGCGGCGTGACCGGCAGGAGCGTCCCCCAGCGCCCGCCGCGCGCGTCCACCCAGGCGCCGGAGAAGGGCACACCGAGCGCGGCCAGGTCGCGGTCGGCGGCGGCCGTCGCGGGGAGCGCGGCGGCGGGAGTGAACTCGTCGCGGATCGACAGCGCCGGGTGGCGCAGCGCCTTGGCGCCCAGCGCGTCGTCGCGCTCCGGCACCACCACCGCCCCCACCGGGACGGCCGCGGCGGCCAGAGCGCAGACGGCCAGGGCCAGGAGTCCGATACAGCTTTCGGTCCGGGATCGCATCTCGATTCCTCCTCGGTTCAGACAAAAAGAGCCAACCATCCCCGCGGAGCGGGTTGGACGGGAACGGCGGCCGGACGAGTGGAGCCCGGGGCGATCAGCCCGCGGGTGGAGGGGGATTTCAGCGGATGAGGAGAGGAGTATACACCGAGATTCATCGTTGTGTGTGCGCGCGCGGGACCGCTCCCGCGCCGCCGGACGGTGCGGTGGGGACTGCTACGGGCGCCTACGACGGCGCCTGGAACCGCGCCGCGGGATCGTCGGCGCTCTCGCGCAGGAACCGCGCGACCCGCTCGATCGTCTCGGCCGTGGCCGCCTTCTGGCGGACGGCGTCGCGGAGCATGATCAGCGCGGCCAGACCCTCGCGGTGGAGGGCGTAGGCGGAGAAGGCGGCAATCGCAGCAACGACCGTCTCGAGGAGGTCGTCCATCCGCCCGCACTCGTAGTGGAGGAGGGCGAGATCGAGGGATACGAGGGCGGCGTCGAATCCGTCCTGGCGCGCCGCGAAGGCGTCTCGCGCCTCAACGAACGCTACCTCGGCCTCGCCGGCCTGCCCGGTGGCGGCGGCGATGCGACCGTCGAGCCAGCTCTGACGGACGGTCAGGTGCTCGTCGGCGTGGGCGGCGTAGAGGTCCTCGTCGTAGGTGAGCAGATCCCGCGCCTCGATGATGCGGTCCGAGTCGACCAGGGCGAGGGTCAGGTTGAATCGAGCGGCGAGGTAGAGGGTGGGCTCGTGGTCGCGCGAAAGGAGCTCGAGAGCGGCCTGGTAGGGGCCGACGGCCACTTCCGGGTCACCGGCCGTGTAGTAGAGGTAGCCGAGCTGAATCAGGGTCTGGGCGGCAAGGCTGACCTGGTCGAGCTGTTGGTAGGTCTCCCAGGCTCGGTGCAGGAGCTCCTCGGCCTCGTCCAGGCGCCGGAGGTCCTGGAGGAGCGAGGCCTCCAGGCTGTCCAGCTCGGCCAGGGTGTCGAGGTCGAGGTCGTCCTCGAGATCCTCGGCCAGGGCGCGAGTGCGAGCGAAACCGGCGACCGCAGCCGCATAGTCGTCGGCAGCCCGATGGGCGTTGGCCTGGAGGGCGAGCGCGAGGACTCGCCGGTCGTGTGAGGGAAAGACCTGGCGGTCGAGCGCGGCGAGCGCGTCACCGGCCCATGCGAGGCTGGCCGCGGGGTCGGAGCGCCGGGTCTCTCGGGCCGCATCCAGCAGCCGGTCGACGAAGGCGATGCCACGGAAGCGAGGATCGGCGGCCAACAGCTTCCGGCGCTCGGCCGGCGCTCGTCGGGCGAAGTCCTCGAAGGCTGTCCGGGCTTCCGCAAGCTCGCTCTGGACGGCGGGAACCGCCGCGGCAAGCCGCTCGTCCAGCCGCCGCCACATCCCTCGGTAGGCGGAGAAGGGCGGCTTCGGCCCCTCGAGATAGGCGGCCAGAATGCTGAGACACTCTGGGCAGCGAGCGGCGAAGGCCGTCCTCAGCCCGTCACGTCCTCCCTGGTCGTCGGTCTCGAGCGCCGTGAGCGTCTCGAAGCTGAGATGGACGTGCTGAGCCATCGACGAGTCTCCTCCGGTAAGTGTGCTCTTGCGCGACACGGATGTTACTACAGGAAAGCGGAAAGCTGGGCGACTCGCCTGGACCCGGGTCAGGCGAGCCGCCCAGCTCTCGACTTGCCGACTACCCGCGTGAACCGGCGGCCCGGTCGCGAGCGACTCTCGCAGGCTTCGGCGAGGGCGCAGCGAGTCCGCCGGAGGGTGGCGGGGGAGGGTTGGTGACGCCATTGGGATCGATGCCGGGGCCTTTGTCGTCCTCGCTCGCACCGAACAACCTCGACACCGACTCAGTCAGGCGACTCCAGGCCCCCTCGACCCACCCCGAGCCCTCCTCGCGAGCGGAGCGTTCCGGAGCGGCCAGGGCGGGCATGGGCGCCAGCAGAAGTCCAACGACCAGCAGAGTAAAGAGACGGGCACGCATGGTAGGCGTCCTCTCCCGGGAGGACGCCGCGTGGCCGGCGGCATGCCGGCCGGGCTCCTCCCGCGGCGCTCCAGTGTGTCGCCGGAAACGCCGGTCTGTGCTGTATCGGAGACAGCGCGGCGGGAGGGTTACTCGATGTCGAAGGCGTCGCGGAGGAGCTGGCGCAGGACCTGGGCCTCGGTGAGCCGCTTCCGGCGCGCCGCCTCGCGGAGCGCTTCGTCGACCTCCCAGTCGATGTAGAAGGTCTTCCGCACCATCGCCCCGTCCTTCGAGACGGTCGTCGTTCCTCCCCGCGGCCCGCGCTTGCGGATCCGGGGCGGCCCCTCGTCCTGTCGATCCATGGAGGCCGAAGTCTAGCGAAAGGCGGGCGGGATCGCCAGAAAATCCTAAAACAGCCGGTTGCCGAGGCGGCGGGAGCGAGCCGCATGCACTATCCTGAGCGCCCATGAGGCGGCTTCCCGAGTCCTCCGGCCGAGCGCGGACCGCCGCGGTCTGAAGCGCGACGGGTGCGCTCGATGGCGGAGACCGACGGCGCGATCACGGGCTTCCTGGCCCGCTGGCAGGGTGTCACCGGGCACGAACGCGCCAACTACCAGCTCTTCCTGACCGAGCTGGCGGCGGTGCTCGATCTGCCCGCGCCCGAGCCGGCGGCGGCCGATCCCGAGGCCAACGCCTACTGCTTCGAGCGCAAGGTCGTCTTCCGCCACGGCGACGGCACCGAGAGCCACGGCTTCATCGACCTCTACCGGCGCGGCGCCTTCGTCCTCGAGGCCAAGGACGTCAAGGCCCCCGAGGGGCGCCGCTACGACGACGCCATGCTGCGCGCCCGCGCCCAGGCGGAGGGCTACGCCCGGGCGCTGCCGGCGGCCGAGGGACGGCCGCCGTTCGTGGTGGTGGTCGACGTCGGCCACACGATCGAGCTCTACAGCGAGTTCAGCCGCTCCGGCGCCACCTACACCCCGTTCCCCGACCCGCGCTCGCACCGCATCCCGCTCCCGGCGCTCGCCCGGCCCGAGGTGCGCGAGCGGCTGCGCCGGGTCTGGCTCGACCCGCTGGCGCTCGACCCCGCCCGGCAGTCGGCGAAGGTCACGCGCGAGATCGCCGCCGGCCTCGCCCGGCTCGCCCGCGCGCTCGAGGAGACCGGCCACGACCCCGAGGAGGTCGCCGGCTTCCTCACCCGCTGCCTGTTCACCTTCTTCGCCGAGGACGTCGGCCTCCTCCCCGAGCGGAGCTTCGAGACCCTGGTGCGCGAGTCGGTGGCGGCGCCGCGCCAGTTCGTGCCGCTGGTCGGCGAGCTGTGGCGGGCGATGAACGACGGCGCCTTCTCGGCGGCGATCCGGAGCGACCTCCTCCGCTTCAACGGCAAGCTGTTCAAGGACCAGCGGGTGCTGCCGCTCGACGGCGTGCAGATCGACCTCCTCCTGGGGGCGGCGCAGGCGCGCTGGGATCAGGTCGAACCGGCGATCTTCGGCACCCTCCTCGAGCGCGCCCTCGACCCGCGCGAGCGCCACCGCCTGGGCGCCCACTACACGCCCCGCGCCTACGTCGAGCGGCTGGTGCTGCCGACCATCGTCGAGCCGCTCCGCGAGGAGTGGAAGACCGCCCAGGCCGCGGCCCTGACCCTGATGGAGGAGGGCGACCGCAAGGGCGCGGTCGCCGCGGTCCGCGCCTTCCAGGACCGGCTCTGCTCGGTGCGCGTCCTCGATCCGGCGTGCGGCTCCGGCAACTTCCTCTACGTCACCCTGGAGCACCTCAAGCGCCTGGAGGGCGAGGTGCTCAACCAGCTCGAGGAGCTGGGCGAGAAGCAGGCCCGCCTCGAGCTGGGCGCGGGCCTCACGGTCGACCCGCACCAGTTCCTCGGTCTCGAGGTCAACCCGCGCGCCGCGGCGATCGCCGAGCTGGTGCTCTGGATCGGCTACCTCCAGTGGCACTTCCGCACCCGCGGCCACGTCATGCCGGCCGAGCCGGTGCTGCGCGACTTCCACAACATCGAGCACCGCGACGCCGTGCTCGCCTACGACCGCGTGGAGTACGTCACCGACGAGCGCGGCGTGCCGGTCTCACGCTGGGACGGTCGGACGACGAAGCAGCACCCGGTCACCGGCGAGGACGTGCCGGACGAGACCGCGGTGGTGGCGCTGGAGCGGTACGTGAACCCGCGGAAGGCGGAGTGGCCGGAGGCGGACTTCGTGGTGGGGAATCCGCCGTTCATCGGGAACAAGAGGATGCGTCTTGTCTTGGGCGATGGGTATGTCGATGCACTGCGAGCGACATGGGATGATGTTCCGGATTCGGTGGATTTTGTCATGTACTGGTGGCGCCACGCCGCAGATGTGGCTTGCCAAGGGCTGGTGCAGCAGTTTGGTCTGATCACGACCAATAGCCTGCGCCAGGCTCTTAACCGTAGAGTGGTGGAGTTGCACCTCCAGGACAGGAAGACACCTCTATCGATCGTTTTTGCCATACCGGACCATCCGTGGGTCGATGCTTCCGAAGGTGCAGACGTTCGAATCGCGATGACGGTCGCCGCCGTCGGCACGCTGCCGGGACGACTTATGACGGTCGTTGCCGAGGGCGAAGGCCCAGACGGCGAAGCCTTGGTGAGCTTCCGACAAGAAGTAGGAAAAATCCATTCGGGATTGAGAGTCGGCCCGGCTGTTGCGGCCGCCCAGCGTCTCGGCGCGAATCGAGATCTCGCCTGTCCTGGAGTCCAGCTTTCGGGACAAGGCTTTGTACTTTCAGAGGCTGACCTTGCCACATTTTCCGAGAGTACCCGCGCAGCCCTGGTCAAGAAGTACCTCGTCGGGAAGGATCTGACACAGGTTCCGAGTGAGAGGTATGTTCTTGACACAATTGGGCTAGAGCAGCAAGAGATTCGGGCGGCCTATCCTGATGCCTACCAATGGCTGCTCACGCGGGTTTTTCCGCAGAGGGCTCAGAACCCTCGGGAGAGGTACCGGACGAAGTGGTGGCTCCACGCAGAGCCGCGGAGTCGGTTTCGTCATGCGTTGAAAGGGCTCTCTCGGTTCGTCGTTACAAGCAGGACGGCACGTCATCGGATCTTCTCTTTCATTGACGGTCAGACGTTGCCGGAGACAAAGGTTTTGATACTGGCATTTGACGACGGCTACCACCTCGGGGTCCTTTCCTCGCGCGCGCATACCGCATTTGCACGTTTGGCGGGTGGCTGGCATGGCGTCGGAAACGATCTCACCTACAACCACTCTGAATGTCTGGACAAGTTCCCCTTCCCCGCCTCCACCGACGCCCAGGCCGCCCGCATCCGCACCCTCGCCGAGGACCTCGACGCCCACCGCAAGCGCCAGCAGGTCGCCCACGACGGCCTCACCCTGACCGGCATGTACAACGTCCTCGGGAAGCTCCGCACCGGCGCTCCGCTCGACCCCAAGGAGCGCACGATCCACGAGCAGGGCCTGGTCTCGATCCTGAAGCAGCTCCACGACGAGCTGGACCTCGCCGTCCTCGACGCCTACGGCTGGCAGGACCTCGCCCCCCTGATGGAGGCCGCCAACGGCAACGCGCCCGCCGCGGCCGCCGGCGCCGCCAACCGCGACGAGGCCTCCCGCGCTCTCGACGAAGCGCTCCTCGAGCGCCTCGTCGCCCTCAACGCCGAGCGCGCCGCCGAGGAGCGCCGCGGCCTCGTCCGCTGGCTCCGCCCCGACTTCCAGCAGCTGGCGGCCGCCGCCCCTGCCGCCGCCCAGGAGGAGATCGACCTCGGCGAGGTCCGCCCCCCGGCCCCCGTCGCCGAGCGCCGCCCCTGGCCGAAGGACCTCACCCAGCAGGTCCACGCCGTCACCGCCGCCCTCGCCGCCGCCGGCGCCCCGGTCACCGAAGCCGAGCTGGCCGCCCGCTTCACCGCCCGCGGCAACTGGCGCCGCCGCCTCGGCAACATCCTCGAGATGCTCGTCACCCTCGGCCGGGCCCGGCAGGAGGAGGGGCGGTTCCGGGCGGTCGAGGGGGTGCGGTGAGGGCCGTGGAATCGTTGCGATCTAGAATCGCGACTGCGACAAGAAGGAGATCTCGCCAATGCCCAGTGCCCCGGCCAGCGTCAAGGAGCAGATGGTCCAGATCATCGAGGCCCAGCCGGAGGACAGCTCTTTCGAGGAGATCCTTCGCGAGCTGGCCCTCGCCCGCATGATCGAGCGGGGACTCGAGGACGTCGACCAGGGCCGCACCGTCAGCCACGAGGAGGTGCGGCGAGAGGTCGAGTCGTGGGGCAGGTGAGGTGGAGCCAGGAGGCTCTGCGCTGGCTCCGGGAGATCCGCGACTTCATCGCTCGGGAGAATCCGGAGGCGGCGCGCCGAACGGCCGCGGGGATCGTCGACCGGGTTGAAGTGCTGAGTACCTTCCCGGAGATCGGGCAGCGCTACGACGGTGTGACCGATCGAGAGGTCCGGATTCTCCTCTACGGGCACTATCGAATCGCCTACCTGGTCACGAGGGAGCGGGACGTGAAGCTCCTCGGGATCTTCCACGGAGCCCTCGACATCAAGCGCTACCTCGGCTGAAGCGACCCACCGCCTGGGCTTGCTAGAACAGCTCCATCTGCCGATCGTCGCCCACCACCTTCGCGAAGCCCAGCCCCAGCAGCTCCAGCACCGGCTCGGCCACCGGCCGGATCTGCTTGTCGACGTAGTGCTCGTAGTCGATCGGGTGCTCGGGGGCGCCGGTCGCGGTGGCGGAGGGTTCGGGGCCGGCGGTGGTCATGACGTAGGAGATCACCCGCGGCGGGCGGCCGGGAAGCTTCCGGGCGGCGGCGACGTGGGGCGGGGTGGTGGCGGTGTAGGCCTCGGGAGGCTTGCGCAGCGCCTTGCGGTAGACGAGGTCGCGTCGGTCGCAGCGGCCGGCGCGGAGGTCTTCGACCACGTCGCGCAGGTAGTCCTCGACCGGGCGATCGGCGAAGAGGCGCTCGTACAGCTCGCGCTGGACCTTGTGGGCGAGCTCGGTCCAGTCGCGGCGCACCGCCTCCATGCCGGTGAAGACGACGCGGTGCCGCCGTCCTCGTCTTCGACCAGGCCGGCGTAGCGCTTGCGGGCGCCGGTCTCGCCGCCGTGGCGCATCGCGGGGAGGAAGAGCCGCAGGTAGAGGCGCTCGAACTCGAGCTCGAGGCGGCTCTCGACCCGCCAGCGGTCGCGCGATGTGCGCGGCGAGATCGCGGTTGAGGCCGGCGACCAGCCGCTCGCCGGTGCGCCGCGCCTCGGCGGGGTCGGCCGTCGCCGGCGTCGACGAACAGGCTGTCGGTGTCGCCGTAGAGCACGCGCCGGCCGTCTCCTCCTCGATCCGCCGCTTCGACCAGAGCAGCAGCTCGCGGCCGAAGCCGGTGATGGCGTTGGCGAGCCGTCGGGTTGTAGAAGCGGCAGGCCGGGGTGCCGAGCACGCCGTAGAACGAGTTCATCAGGATCTTGATCGCGTGGCTCTTGACCTTGTCGCCCGCCGCCTTGGCCGCCTCGCGGCGCGGGAACGAGCTCGTCGAGCAGCGCGGCAGGATGCCCGGCTCGCGGTCGAAGGCGGCGCCGTTGGGGGCGACGATCGGGTCGTCCCCGGGAACCGCCGGCCGTGCGCCGGAGAACCGAGCGGGTCGATCTCGAAGGTGCGGATCAGGCTCGGGTAGAGGCTCTTGAAGTCGAACACCACGACGTTGTTCGTAGAGCCCGGGCGCGGGCTCGAGCACGTGGCCGCCGCCGCGCCTCGGCGCCGGCAGCCTCGGCCTGCTCGGCGGCCAGGCGGACGCTCGGGGCGACCACGCCGCGGCGGCCCAGCTCGGTCAGGTAGAGGAAGTCGAAGGCGGCGATCGAGCCCGCCACGCGGTCGGGCGGCAGGCCGGTGAGCAGGCTGCGCTCGACCGCCAGCTCGACGAGCTGCAGCCGCTCGAGGATCTCGAGCGCCAGCCGCGCGTCGGTGCGGTTGTACTCGACGAACCGCGCGCGATCGTCGCTCGAACAGCGCAGGATCTCCTCGGCACGGGCGCGCCCTCGCCGGTCAGCGTCTTGCCCTCGCCGAGCACCTCGCGCGCCACCGCGTCGAGGCCGTAGTCGTCCATGCGGATGAAGGCGCCGCGCAGGAGCGTCGGATGCCGTCGAGCACCACGCCGCCCGGGGATCGCCGCGGTGACGCCGGCGCCGCGGCCGGCGGGGCGCAGGCGGAGGGCAGCGCCGCCGCGGCCGCCGGGCTCGCGGCCGAGGTCGAGGCCGGCGAGCGCCTCGCGGCGCGCCAGGCGCGCGAGCACCGCGAGGTCGAAGTCGATCACGTTCCAGCCGGTGAGCGACGTCCGGGTCGAGCTCGCGCACGCGCCGGCAGAACGCCGGCGAGCAGCTCGCCTCTCCGCGGCGAACGGCACGGCGTCGTGCGGGCAGCTCTGGCCGCGCGGGCGTCAGGAGCAGCACCTCCGAGGCGCCGCAGCCGTGCGAGCGCGATCGAGAGCAGGCGCCGCGCGCTGGGGGTCGGTCTCGATGTCGAGCGAGAGCACCGAGAGCTTCGGCACGCGGCCGCCCGCGGATCGGCCGGGCCGACCTCGGCGGGTCGTCGAAGACGAGCGCCGAGCCCCGCGCACCGTTCGCCCCTCGCCTGCGATCGCGAGCGTGCCGCGGATCGCCGCGGTCGATCAGGTAGCGCATGGCGAAGCGGACGTCGGCCTCGTAGGCGGGGATGCCGGCGTCGGAGAGCCGGTCGCGCAGCGGCGGCGTGTCGGCCGGGCGCGGTCAGCTCGACGCGCGCGGCCGGCACGCCGTCGAGGGTGGCGCGGTCGGTCGCCGCGATCCGCCGGGCGCCCAGCTCGCGGGCGCGCTCGGCGTCGGCGGCGGCGACGTAGAAGTGCGGCACCGGCCGGCGGTCGCGGACGCAGGAACGGCCGCCCGTCCTCGAGGCGGCCGTAGAGGTGGACGACCGGCCGGCCGGCCTCGACGCGGTAGGTCGGCTGGAGGATGAAGCCGCGGGCGGGGCGGATCACGGTCGCCGGATCATACGGCGGCGCGCGCGGCCCCGCCCGCCGCTCACTCGCCCTGGCTCCACGGCGGCGTGATGCCGTTGCTGCGCGCGTAGGCGATCAGCTGGCCGAGGTGCTCGTGGGCGTGGGTGTCGAGGATCACCAGCACCCGCGCCGCCGGCATCTCGAACCCGAAGACCTTGAGGGTCCGGTTGAGGTCGGTCCCCTCGGCGGCGGTGAGCGCCTGTTTGGCGTGCTCGATCGAGGTCTTGAGCGTCGCGATCACCTGGTCGCGGTCGGTGATCTGCTCGAGCTTCTGGCCCTCGAGGTCGAGACCCTCGGGCGGCGCCACGCCGAACGCCGCGGCGAGCTGGAAGTTGGCGTCGGCGACGTGCATCACCGCCTCGCTGACCGAGCGCACCCCCTCGGCCGGGCGCCAGCCGAGCTTGTCGGCCGGGAAGGCCTCGGCGAGCTGGACCAGCCGCCCGGAGACGCGGTCGTAGTCGCCGCCGAGGGTGGCCGCGAGGTCGACGGCGGGCACGGCCGCGCCCTCGTCGTGGGCGAGCGCCGGGGCGGCGGCGAGCGACAGGAAGATCGTGGCGAAGACGGCGGTCATGGCGGCGAGGGGGGAGCGGACCGAAGTCGAGCGGGGGCTCATGAGGACCTCCTGGACGGTGCGTCCGGGCCGCCTCCGGTGGCGGCCCGCGGGGGATCTTGGGCGGGGATGCTACACCGGGCGGCGGGAAGGACAGGGTGAAGAGAAACGTTTCCGCGCCTCCCGCCACTCGTCGGAAAGAGGTGGTCCGGGCACCGGGTGCTCTTAGAGACGTCTGAAATCGCAAGGCTTCGATGATTCCGGCAACCTCTTGCGTAGAACCGGCGACAGTGTAGACTCGCCGTTGCTCCGCCGCCGGAACAATGCCCGAGGTTCGGGCTGGCAGGCCCGGACCGACCGGGCCGGAGAAACAGGAGGCGACGCCACAACGGCGCCGCCCGGCAGTGTGCGGGAGGGGTCGCGGCCATGGATGCTCGTAGTCACCGCAGTCACCGCGGCCCGGGTACGCCCCCGGTCCGCTGCACCTCTCGCCTCCGCGCCGGCCTGCTCGCCGTTCTCGGCGCGGCGCTCGTCCTCGCCGGCGCCCCCGCCGCGCAAGCCCAGGTCGACCTGACCGTCGGCACGCTCGAGGACGGCGGCGCGATCACCATCGAGTTCGACGTCGCGATCGACCAGCCGGTGACCGCCGGCTCGACCCAGGTGTGCAACCAGGGCACGGTCGCTGGCGGCAACTTCGATCCCGACGTCCCGACCGACGACCCCGCGACCGGCACTCCCGCCGACCCCACCTGCACCGCGCTCCTGATCCCGGTCGACCTCGTGGTCTCGAAGACCGAGTCGATCGACCCGGTGGTCGCCGGCTCGGGCGCGGGCAACCTGATCCACGTCGTGACGGTGCTCAACAACAGCGCCAACTTCGCCACCGGCGTCACCCTCAGCGAGCTGGTGACCGTGCCGGCGGGCGTCACCGTCGACTCGATCGTGCCCAGCCAGGGGAGCTTCGTCGCTCCGACCTGGAGCGTCGGCACGCTGGCTCCGGCCGCCTTCGCCACGCTCACCATCACCTACACCGCCGGCCCGTCGGCCGCCGCCGGCACCGACGTGATCTGCGACACCGCGACGCTGACCGCGGTCAACGAGACCCCGGTCAACACCGGCGACGACAGCGACACCGAGTGCACCTCGATCGCGCGCCAGGTCGACCTCCAGGTCTCGAAGACCGAGTCGATCGACCCGGTGATCGCCGGCTCCGGCACGGGCAACCTGACCTACACCGTGACGGTCGAGAACGCCGGCCCGTCCGACGCCTCCGCCGTCACCCTCTCGGAGGTCCTGACGCTGCCGGCCGGGGTGACCGTCGACTCGGTGACGCCTTCGCAGGGGAGCTTCGTCGCTCCGACCTGGACCGTCGGCGACCTCGCCGCCGGCGCCTCGGCGACCCTCACCGTGGTGGTGACGGTCGGCCCGTCGGCGCCCGCCGGCACCGACGTGATCTGCGACACCGCCACCGTCACCGGCGCCAACGAGACCCTGATCCTGACCGGCGACGACAGCGCCACCGAGTGCACCTCGATCGTGCGCCAGGTCGACCTCATGGTGTCGAAGACCGAGTCGATCGACCCCGTGGTCGCGGGCTCGGGCACCGGCAACCTGACCTACGTGGTGACGGTCGCCAACGCCGGTCCGTCCGATGCCTCCGGCGTGACGCTGTCGGAGGTCCTGACCCTGCCCGCGGGCGTGACCGTCGCCTCGGTGACGCCTTCCCAGGGGAGCTTCGTCGCTCCGACCTGGACCGTCGGCAGCCTCGCCGACGGCGCCAGCGCCACCCTCACCGTCGTGCTCACCGCGGCACCCTCGGCCGAGGCCGGGACCGACGTGATCTGCGACACGGCGACGGTGACCGCGGCGAACGAGACGCTGATCAATACCGGCGACGACGCCGCCACCGAGTGCACCTCGATCGTGCGCCAGGTCGACATCCAGGTCTCGAAGACCGAGTCGGTCGACCCGGCGATCGCGGGCGACGGTCCGGGCAACCTGACTTACATCGTGACCGTGCTCAACGCCGGTCCGTCGGATGCCGGCGGGATCACGCTGTCGGAGGTGATCACGGTCCCGGCCGGGGTGACCATCGACTCGGTGACGCCTTCCCAGGGGAGCTTCGTCAGCCCGACTTGGACCGTCGGCGACCTCGCCGCCGGTTCCTCGGCGACGCTCACGGCGGTGCTGACCGTGACCGCCGCGGCGGCGCCCGGCACCGACGTGATCTGCGACACCGCGACCCTGACCGCGGTCGACGAGCCGCAGTCGCCGACCGGCAACGACACCGATACCGAGTGCACCTCGATCGCGGTCGCCGCCGACCTCGCGATCACCAAGGTCGACGACGCCGATCCGCCGCCCGCGGGCGAGAACCTGACCTACACGATCACGGTCGAGAACTTCGGCCCGTCGGACGCCACCAACGTGGTGGTCACCGACCCGCTGCCGGCCGGGGTCACCTACGTCAGCGACACCTGCGGCGGCAGCAACGTGCCGCCCTGGACCTGGAACGCCGGCACGTTGGCCGACGGCGCCACCATCTCCTGCGACCTGGTGGTGTCGATCAATCCGCTGCCGCCGGCGTCGGTCGAGAACACCGCCTCGGTGACCAGCGACGTCCTCGACGACAACCCGGCGAACAACTCGGACACCGAGGAGACGACGCTCGACGCGGTGCCGCCGGAGATCGACAACCTCGACACCACCGCGAGCACCGCCGACGGCGAGCTCACGGAGTGCGAGACCGTCAACGCCGGGGTGAGTGCGTTCCACTTCGCCTTCAGCGAGCCGATGTTCAACCCGGTGGGCGATGGCGATCCGGGCGACGTCACCAACCCGGCGAACTACCTGTTGGTGACCCCGGGCGCCGACCTCGAGTTCGACACCGACGTCTGCGGCGCGGTCGCCGGCGACGACGTCGCGGTGGCCCTCGGCGTGGGCTCGGTGACCTACGACTCGGGCACCGACACCGCGACGATCGCCCTCGGCGGGCCGCTCGACGACTCGCTCTACCGCCTGTTCGCCTGCGCCACGCTGCAGGACCCGGCGGGCAACCCGCTCGACGGCGACGGCAACGCCACCGGCGGCGACGACTTCCGCCGGCAGTTCCGGATCGACGCCGAGAACCTCCTCGCCAACGGTCACTTCGACTGCGACCTCGGCGGCTGGGTGACCTCGACGACCGCGGGCGCGACGGTGGTCCACGATCCCGCCGACGCCGACGACTCGCCGGAGTCGGGTTCGGCCCTGGGCGAGGTCGCCTCCGCCGGTGCGATCCCCGAACGCGCCGGGGTGACCCAGTGCGTCCAGATCCCGGCCGGGACCGGGTTCGAGCTCGCCTCGCGGTACCGGGTGACCACCGGCGCGGGCAACCAGGTGGCGGTGAACCTGGCCTGCGCCTTCCACGGGGCCGCGGGCTGCGGCGGCGGAACGATCGCCACCCTGTCGACGGCGCAGACCGTGATCGGCACGACCCCCGCCTGGCAGGAGCTGGCGCTCACCGGCACCGCTCCGGGCGGGAGCGCGTCGGCGCAGTGCAGCCTCTTCTTCGACGCCGCGTCAGGAGTGACCTTCGAGGGCCGGCTCGACCGGGCGGTCCTCTCCGGAGCGGGCGTGATCTTCGCGGACGGCTTCGAATCGGGGGACACCTCGGCCTGGTCGGCGACGGTGGAGAACTAGCGATGACGATCAAGGGGAGCCGGCGGCGGAGCGCGACCATGAAGGCCCTGAAGGCAATGAAAATCAGCACTGCTCGGGTGGCCCGCAACCTTGCCCTCGGGCTCGGCCTGGCGACCCTTTCCCTCGTCCCGCTCGCCGCCGCCGATCTGCCGGCCGGCCTCGACCTGCGCTTCGAGCTCGCGCCGGCGGCGCCGCTGGCGGTGCCGCCGCTGCCGCCGACCGGGGTGTTCCCGGTCCAGCTCGTGCTCGACGACGACACCGCCGAGGGTACGGTCGGGGTGTCCGACGGTTCCGGCGCGCGCGAGTTCCTCTGGTTCAACCGCTTCACCCCGGCGGGCGAGCCGTTCGACCTCGCCGAGGTCTGGGTGCTCTTCCCGGTCGATCCGAGCATCGCGCCCGGCGACGCCGTCCAGCTCGCGGTCTACCTCGACCCCGACGGCGATCCCACCAACGGTGCCGACCTCCTCGCCACCTTCGCCGAAACGGTCCAGGTCGCCGACGGCAACACCTTCTCGATCTATCCGCTCGCCCCGACGGTGCCGATCCTCGACCCGGGCGACGTCCTGATCGGCGTCGTGCCGCGCTTCATCGCGCCGGGCGATCCGCCGACCGCGCCGGCCGCGGTCGACACCACCGCCAGCCAGCAGCGCTCGTGGATCGCGGTCTGGACCGCCGATCCGCCCGATCCGCCGGAGCTGCCGCCCGACGTGCTGATCGACTTGATCGACGACGTCGCCCCGGCGGCGGCCGGCAACTGGATGATCCGCGGCTTCGGTATCCCCGCCCCGGTGGTGGTGATCCCGGCGCTGGGCGGATTCGGCCTCGGTTTGCTCGCCCTCGTCCTCGGCGCCGCCGGACTGGTTGCGCTGCGCCGGCGCGGCCGCAGTGCCGCCGGGATGCTCGTCCTGGTCGCGCTCGCCGCGGCGGCCGTCCTGGCGCCGGCGCCGGCCTCGGCGCAGGTGGTGATCGACGAGTTCTCGACCGCCCAGACGACCATCAGCGACCCGCCCGGCGGCGGCTCGACCGCGACCGGCGGCGCCGACATCGTCGGCGGCAAGCGCGGCCTGCGGGTGCGCAACCTCGCCGGCCCGGGACCGACCTCGATCGGGGTCGCCGGCGGCACGCTCGACTTCGCCGTCACCGCCACCACCCCCGACTCGCTCGGCGAGGCCGACGTGATCTGGGACGGCGACGCCGACAACGACCCGGCGACCTTCGACCCGACCGGCTTCGGTACGCCGGTCGACCTCACCGACGGCGGCACCCAGGGGGCGATCAAGATCACCGTCGAGCAGGCGCAGGCGGGCACCCACCTGGTGCTGACCGTCTACGAGGACGCCGTCCAGGTCTCCCGCGCCGGCCGCGTGCTGCCGGCGATCGCCTCGACCACCGACGTCTTCATCAGCTTCAGCGAGCTGATCGCCGACGCCGACGCGGTCGGCCCGGCCGACCTCACCCTGGTCGGCGCGATCACCCTGCGGATCGGCGGCCGCGAGAGCGCGACCCCGCCGGTCCTGAGCATCAGCCACGTCGAGACCGCCGGACCGGCGGTGGCGGCGGCCAAGGTCGACACCGTGGGCGGCGTGATCGTCACGAGTCCGCAGACCCCGGGCACGACGCTGCGCTACCGGGTGACGATCGAGAACCCGGACGCCGGGGCCGCCGAGGGAGTCGACTTCGACGACGTGGTCACCGATCCCAACCTCGGCCCGCCGAGCGCGATCCGGACCACGCCGGTGGCGCGCCGCGACCAGTACGTGACCTTCACCGACGGCCCGATCGACAGCGCGGTCGACGGCGTACCGAGCCTGCTCGCCAACGACGTCGATCCCGACGCGAACCCGCTCGCCGCGGTCGCCGCGACCGGCGTCGCGACCGCCCAGGGCGGCAGCGTCGACGTCGACGTCGACGGCCACTTCCTCTACACGCCGCCGCTCGGCTTCGTCGGCGTCGACGCCTTCAACTACACCGTGGCCGCGGTCGCCGGCGATCCCACGGCCGACACCGCGGGGAGCCCGATCGGCCCGATCCAGTCGATCGCCTACGTCGCCGTCGACCGCGTGCCGCCTGTCATCACCGCCGGCGGCACCCTTCTCTACACCGAGAACGACCCGCCGACGGCGATCGACCCGGCTCTCACCGTGGTCGACGTCGACAGCGTCAACCTGTTCGGCGCCACCGCCGAGATCAGCGCCAACTACGTGATGGGCGAGGACCTGCTCGGCTTCGTGAACACGGCGAACATCACCGGCGTCTTCGTGCCGGGAACGGGCGTGTTGACGCTCTCCGGCACCGACACCGTGGCCGCCTACGAGGCGGCGCTCCAGAGCGTCACCTACGAGAACACCTCGGAGGACCCGTCCGAGCTCGACCGGACTGTGACCTGGATCGCCACCGACGGCAGCGAGACCAGCGCCCCGGCGACCTCGACGATCGAGGTCACCTCGGTCAACGACCCGCCGATCGTGACCACCTCGGTCGGCTCGACCAACTTTACCGAGGACGGCGGCCCGGTGGTGGTGGACTCGATGGTCACCGTCACCGACGCCGACCACACCAGCCTGGCGAGCGCGACGGTGACGATCACCAACCTGCTCGACGCCGGCATGGAGACGCTGGCCGCGAACACCGGCGGCACCTCGATCGTCGCCCTCTACGCGGCGCCGACCCTGACCCTGACCGGCCCCGACACGGTGGCGAACTTCCAGCAGGTCCTGCAGTCGGTGACCTACAACAACGCGTCGCAGGACCCGAACATCACCAGTCGGATCGTCCGCTTCGTCGCCACCGACGGCATCAACCCGAGCGCAGACGCCGACAAGACGGTCACCGTCACGCCGCAGAACGACCCGCCGGTCGCTGGCGACGACGTCTGGCACACCATCGGCAACACGCAGCTCAACGTCGACCCGGACGTCGGCGACCCGGCGATCACGACGCCGCACGTGCTGGACACCACGCCCGGCGCGCCCGACGGCGTGCGCGACAACGACGTCGACCCCGAAAACGACAACCACCTGGTGACCGCGGTCGTCGGCTGCGCCGACCTCGCCGAGCCCTTCGATTGCCCGACCGCCAACGGCGGCACGATCTCGCTCGAGGCCGACGGCAGCTTCACCTATCGGCCGGCGGCCGGCGACACGGCGGCTTCCGACAGCTTCCAGTACACCCTGACCGACGACGGGCTGCCGGCCCCCGCCTCCGACACGGGGATGGTGACCCTCCAGCGCTTCGAGCGGGTCTGGTACGTCGACAACGACTTCGGCGCCGGCGGCAACGGCACCTCGGCCTCGCCGTTCAACACGCTGGCCGGGATCAACGGTGCCGGCGGCGCGGGCGACTCGGACAGCCCGAACGACTACCTCTTCGTCCACTTCGGCGACGGCACCTCGACCGGACAGGCCGCCGGCCTGGTGCTCGAGAACGGCCAGCGTCTGCTCGGCGAGCATGCCGGGCTGTCGATCCCGGTCAACCTCAACGGCAACGGCTCGCCAACCGTGCTGCACGCCGGCACGCCCGGCAGCCGGCCGTTGATCGACCGCGCCGGCGCCGGCAACGCGGCGCTCGCGGCCCTCGACGCGATCCCGGCCGAGATCGCAGGCCTGAGCCTCCTGAGCGCCGGCGGCGACGCGATCGACGTCACCACCAACGTCGCCTTCGCCGGCGCGGGGACGCTCGCGGTCCACGGCAACGTGGTGCGCGGCGCGGCGACCGAGGGGATCGACCTCAACCACGGCGGCACCGGCGCGGTGAATCTGGCGCTCCACGACAACACCGTGACCGCCGGCGGCCGCGGCATCGACGTCGCACGGACCGGCAGCGGCGCCCTGACCGTCACGACCTTCGACGACAACGTCGTCCACGGCGACACCGGCGGCTCGGGCATCGAGGTCGCAGGCGCGACGTTCGACGCCACGCCGGGGCTGCCGATCCAGCAGGTCCTGGGCGGCACGACGCGGATCGGCGTGTCGGGCAACGGCGTGGGCACCCACGGCCTGCTGCTCAACAGCGTCGCCGGCGACCTCACCTTCAGCGAGCTCAAAGTCTTCAACGACGGCGGCACCGGCCTGCGCGCGACCTCGACCGGCGCGCTCAACCCCGGCGCCGGCACCGGATTCCGGATCGTGCTGCCAACGGATATGGTGGCGGATAACGCCACGATCGACTCCAACGGCGGCCCGGCGGTGGACGTCAATAACGCCTCGGTGACCCTGCCGCTCGACTCCCTTGAGAGCACCAACTCGACGACCACCGGCCTGTCGCTGGTCAACGCCTTCGGCGGCGCTGGGCTGACCGCGCTGTCGGTCAGCTCCGGTCTGATCTCCGACCCGGGCGGCGCCTCGGGCACCGCGGTCAACGTCTCGGGCGGCACCGGCAACGTCAGCCTGGGCATCCCGGTGACCAACAGCTCGGGCAACTCGGTCGTGATCGCCTCGCGCACCGGCGACACGGTGGCCTTCACCGGGGCGATCACCGACACCGGCAGCGGCCTGTCGATGACCAGCAACGGCGGGGCGACGATCAGCTACCGCGGCGGCCTGTCGGCGACCACCGGCGCCGGCGGCGCGTTCAACGCCACCGGCGGCGGCAACGTCGAGGTGTGCGACGAGAACCCGTGCGTCCCGGGCTCGATCGGTGGGCTGGTCAACACCCTGGCCACGACCACCGGCACCGCGCTCAACGTGGCGAGCACCACGATCACGGCCAACGGGCTGGAGTTCCGAAGCATCTCGGCCAACGGCGCGCCGAGCGGCATCGTGCTCAACACCACCGGGGCGAATGCGGGCCTGAGGGTCGCGGGCAACGGCGGTTCGTGCACCTCCGCGGGCACCTGCACCGGCGGCGCGATCCAGTCGACGACCAGCCACGGCGTGAGCCTGACCAGCACCCGGGCGCCGTCGCTGACCCGCCTCTTCGTCGGCGGCACCGGCGGTCACGGTCTCAACGCCGTGTCCCTGGCCAACGGCCTGACGCTGGCGAACTCCTATGTCGCCAACTCGGGCAACGGCGACAACGAGTACGGCCTCAACGTCTCCGACGTGGCGGGCACGACGGCGATCTCCGGCACCACCTTCGACAATGCCGCCGACGACCTCGTCCACTTCGTCAACCTCAACACCAACGGCACGCTGACGGTCGACGGCAGCAGCAGCTTCGTCTATCCGGCGGTCATCAGCGGCACGGCCAACGCGGCGATCGCCCTGCAGCCGAACGGCACGACCAACCTCACCGCGACGGTGCAGAACAGCTCGTTCACCAACATCCGCAGCGACTCGATCCAGTGGGGCGCCGCGACCGCCGGGAGCAACGGCACGAGCACGCTGAACTTCTCGAATAACACCATCACGGTGAACCTCGCCGGGCGCGCCAGCGGCTTCTCGCTGAGCTGCCAGGAGTCGACCACCGGCAACATCACGATCTCGGGCAACGGCTTCACCGGCGCCGGCGGCAACGGCGTCATCAGCATCGACTGCAACGACGCCTCGCTGCTCACCGGCACGGTCTCCGGCAACACCATCACCACCCCGCCGGGCATCGGAATGTTCGTCGCCGTCGACGAGGCCGCCGAGGCACGGCTGACGCTCGACAACAACACCGTCACCAACAGCGGCGGCGACGGCATCCAGGTGGTCAACTTCGGCGGCGTCGGGGTCTCCGACCTCTTCCTGGCGATTACCAACAACGACGTCAACGGCCACAGCCTGAATACCGCGGTCAACTTCGTCGGCGGCGTCAGCGTCACGGGCTTCGAGGACAACGCTTGTATCGAGCTGCGCGGCAACAGCGTCACCGGCACTCCCGGCGGAGCCACCCACTGCGGCGGCCTGCCGTGCGTCGACTACTACATCGAGGAGGTCGGCGGCATCATGAGGTTCGAGGAGGTGCCGAACACCGGCGACGCTACGCTGACCGCAGCGTACGTCAACGCCACCAACGATGCGGGGCCGGTCACGATCTTCGGGATCATCGACCTCACGAACGGCGCGCAGTGCGCGTTCCCGTGAGCCTCGGCATCGACTGACATAGGAGGGGGGAAGGATGGCGGAGCCATTCCTGAGTGAGATCAGGATCATGTCGTTCGTGTTCGCACCGAAGGGGTGGGCGCTGAGCAACGGCCAGCTCCTGCCGATCAACCAGAACCAGGCGCTGTTCTCGCTGCTGGGCACCACCTTCGGCGGTGACGGGCGGGTCAACTTCGCGCTGCCCGACCTGAGGGCCCGGACGCCGATCCACGTCGGCAGCGGCCACACCCTGGGCGAGCGCGGCGGCGAGCAGGCGCACACCCTGTCGATCGCCGAGCTGCCGACCCACACGCACGTGGCCCAGGCCACCTCCGCCGACGCCGACGTCGCGGTGCCCAACGCCAACCTGCTCGCGGCGGTCGACAACACCACCTTCGGCACCGCCTACGCCGGCGCGAGCAACCTGGTGGCCATGTCGCCCCAGGCGGTGGGCAACGTCGGAGGCAGCCAGGCGCACCTCAACATGCAGCCGTTTCTCACCCTCAGCTTCTGTATCGCGCTGCAGGGAATCTTCCCGTCGCCGACCTAGAGTGGAGGGATCATTCGATGGCGCAACCCTATGTGGGTGAGATCAGGATGTTTGCCGGCAACTTCGCCCCGGCCGGCTGGATGTTCTGCGAGGGCCAGCTCCTGCCGATCTCGGAGAACGAGACGCTGTTCCAACTGATCGGGACGACCTACGGCGGCGACGGTGAATCGACCTTCGCACTGCCCGACCTGCGCGGGCGGATCCCGGTCCACCAGGGCAACGGCTTCATCCTCGCCGAGACCGGCGGCGCGGAGGAGATCACGCTGACGGTGCAGCAGATCGCGGCGCACAGCCATCCCTGGCTGGCGTCGGAGGCCCCGGCCGCGGCGCTGACGCCGCTCAACAACATGCCGGCGGAGGCCAGCAAGCGCTTCTACGTGGCGCCGAGCACCGTCGCGGCGATGGCGCCTCAGGCCATGGCCCCGACTGGCGGCAGCCAGCCCCACACCAACTTCCAGCCCTACCTCTGCATCGACTTCATCATCTCGCTGTTCGGGATCTTCCCGAGCCCGACCTGAGAGAGGGAACGAAATGGCCGATCCATTCGTGGCGGAGATCCGCATCTTCCCCTTCAACTTCGCGCCCCGCGGCTGGGCCTGGTGCGACGGCCAGCTCCTGCCGCTGTCGCAGAACACCGCGCTCTTCTCGCTGCTCGGCACGACCTACGGCGGCAACGGCAAGTCGAACTTCGCTCTGCCCGACCTCCAGGGGCGGGCGCCGATGCACCCCGGACAAGGTCCTGGCCTGTCGCTGCACGATCTCGGCGAGACCGGCGGCAGCGAGACCGTGACGCTGCTCGAGAGCGAGATCCCGTCGCATTCCCACGCGATGAACGGACAGGGCTCGAACTCCAACCTGAACGACCCTGCGGGGGCCGTCCTGGCCCGGCCGTTCGGCGGCGGCAACATGTACAAGGCACCGGCGGGTGCCCCGATCGTCATGATGTCCGACCAGTCCCTCGCCCCCGCCGGCGGCGACCAGCCGCACAACAACCTGCAGCCCTACCTGACCTTCTACTTCTGCATCGCCCTCCAGGGCGTCTTCCCGCCCCGTACCTAGTCCTCGCGCCACGCCGTCCGGGCTCGCCCGGCGGCGCTGGCGCCCGTCCAGTTCGATCGGCTATTTCGTAAGCTCCGACGGGCGTTTTCGCGCGTTCGCGGCGGTCCTCCCGGGCCGCCCGGACGGGGCTTGCGGCGGTCCGTGCGTGGTATCCTCGGGCCGTCCCGTTTTTCTGATCTGGCTCTCCGTTGCGATCCCGTCGCTGTCTCGGAGGAGGTGCACCATGCTCCATCCGTCTCCCGCGCAGCCTGCTCGCGGATCCGTCGCTCCCGTCGCCGAACCCACGCCGGGGTCACCGCCGGTCCCCGCTGGGCTCGACCGGCGCCGATTCATGACCCTCGGCTCGGCCGGGGTCGCCGCGCTCTCGCTCGGGCCCCTGGCCGGCTCGGCCGCAGCCGCGGAGCTCGAGGCCGCGCCGCTCTCGGTCGGCTACCTGGCCGGCAGCGGCGAGCTGCCGAGCTTCGACGGGCTGATCTGGCAGCCCCACCTCGGCGGGGCCGATCCCGCGGCGGGGCCGCGGGCGACCTGGATCTCGCCCTATGCCTGGCAGGTCGAGCCGGCGCACCGGCTGCCGATGGGCGACCAGGAGCTCGCCGGCGCCACGATCGAGGTGCGCATCCACGGCCTCTATCCGGAGCCGCCCGAGCGGAGCTGGTTCCAGGCCGCCGACCTCGACGTGCTGTTCCCGGTGCCGGGCGACCTCGAGCCGGTGCTCGGCCGGGGCGCGACGCTGCCCTATTTCGCCTGGGGTCTCGCCGACCGCTCGGCGCCCAGCCCGTCGCCGCCGTGCTGCTTCCGACTGCCGCTCGAGGCCGACGGCGGGCTCGGGCTGCGGATGCGCGTCACGCCCGGCCGCGGCCTGGTGCCGCGCGCGGGTCGCACCGCCAAGGCGCCGGCCGAGGACTGGCGCTTCGCGACCCGCTTCACCGTCGACTGGGCGGCCGGCATGCCGCGTCTCCACCGCGGCATCTATCTCCTCGGCCTCGCCCCGGACACCTGGCGCCGGCCGGTGCTCCTGCCGCCGCCGGGCGGGCCGGAGCGGCCGGACCTCTGCTCGGTGGTGCTGAGCGTGGAACGGGTGGAGAGCGCCGAGGACTGAGCTCCGCGCAAGGTTGGGCGGCCGGAATCCGTCTCTTGAGGTAGGAAGGGTTAGACTACCGAGGAGACGATCATGGAAGATCCAATCGAGCGCCTGAGCGAGGCGATCGCCGCGAACCGCCGGCATACCGAGGAGGTTGTCGTCCAGGCCATACGGAGCCTGCGAGCCGAGATCCGGTCCGACATGGACTCGATGGCGGACGGGCTGCGCGCCTACACCGACGACAAGTTCGAGGAGAACCGCCGGCACTTCCAGGTCCTGGCCGAGGATCTGCGCGGCGAGATCCGGCTCGTCGCCGAAGGCGTCGCCACGGTCGACGCGAAGGTCGATCGCGGCTCCGCCGAGCTGCGGCGGGAGATGGCGAGCGGCTTCGCCGATTTGAAGCCCCTGTTCCGGGACCACGAACGCCGCATCCAGGCGCTCGAGCAGCGGTGATCGAGTCTCGCCCCATCCGCCCGGAGGACCACGACTTCCTCCGCCGGCTCTACGCCTCGACCCGCGAGGAGGAGCTGGCGACGGTGGTCGACTGGACCGCCGAGCAGAAGGAGGCGTTCCTCACCCAGCAGTTCGAGGCCCAGCACAGCCACTACCAGACCTACTACCCTGAGGCGTCGTTCGACCTGATCCTCGACGGCGGCGAGCCGATCGGGCGGCTCTATGTATCGCGCTGGACGCGCGAGATCCGGCTGGTCGACGTCGCGCTGGTGCCGGCGGCGCGCGGGCGCGGCATCGGCACCGCGCTCCTGCGCGACCTGCTGGCCGAGGGGGAGCGGGCCGGCAAGACGGTGTCGATCCACGTCGAGCGCTTCAACCCGGCGCTGCGGCTCTACCGTCGGCTCGGTTTCCGCGAGATCGAGGAGAAGGGGCCCTACTTCCTGATGGAGTGGCGGCCGCCGGACGCGGCCGCCGGCGGTCAGGTGAAGACGGCCTCGTAGCGCATGCCCCGCTCGTCGGGGCCGATCGGCACCAGGAAGATCTCGATCTCGCCGAGCTCCGGGTGGCGCACGGTGTAGATCTGCTGCGGCGCGTGGCGCCGCTCGCCGGGGCTGCGGAAGATCAGCGAGAACGGCGCCCGCGTCGCGCTCCCCACGGTGTCCGAGGAGAGCGGGTGGGCGGAGACCAGCTCGAGGGGAGCGTCCGGCCGGCGCCGAGGTCGAGCTCGAACTCCTCGCCGACGTGGGGGTCGAAGTCGTCCTTGGCCAGGCGGTCGAGGTGCTTCATCGCGGCGGTGATTGTCGGCGCTTCGCCGGCCGGGGTCAAGACCGCGACCGGGTCCGCTCGCCGTATACTCCGCTCATGGCCGACCCCGCGACCCAGGGCTTCATCGAGGGCTTCGCCTCGCGCCTCCGCTATCCGCAGCTCTTCTTCGCGGTGACGGCGCTGTTCGTGATCGACCTCATCGTCCCGGACTTCATCCCGTTCGCCGACGAGGTGATGCTCGGGCTGCTCACCGTGCTCCTGGCCCGGATCCGCAAGCCGCCCGAGCCCGAGGCGCCGCCGCCGATCAAGGACGTCACCCCGCGCGGCGAGCGATGAATCGACCGACCGGCGCCGCGCCGCGCCGCGCCGCCTTCGACCTCGCCGCCGTCCGCCGCGAGCTCGACGCCGCGGCCGCCGGCGGCGAGCCGTGGCTCGAGTTCCTGCGCGTACCCGACCTGCGGGTCGGACTCTACGTGCTCCCGGCCGGCGGCACCGACCCGCAGTCGCCGCACGCCGAGGACGAGGTCTACCACGTGGTGCGCGGTCGGGCGGTCCTGGCGGTCGACGGCGAGGAGCTGCCGGTGGGGCCCGGCTCGGTGGTCTACGTCGCGGCCGGCGTCGGCCACCGCTTCCACTCGATCGCCGAGGAGCTCGAGGTGCTGGTCTTCTTCGCCCGCCAGCCCTGAGCCGCGGCCCGGTCTCGCCGGCAATACCGCTTCGGGAGGCGGCGTTGTGGAGGTCGAGCCGTCACAGCCGGGATAGAAACAATGCCCCGGGGTGGGGCGTAGTACGGAAGAACGGCGCCGCCCGGGGCAGGAGATCGACGGCGGCGCCCCGGCCGACACGACTCGATCGAACGAACTTGCGATGAGCGGGGGACCTGCGCCGTGGCGGCGCCGGGCGTCCTCTTGGAGACTCCGACGTGAAGAAGCACGAAGACACCCTGGCCCGGACCCTGCTCGGGCTGTTGCTGGCCGCGCTGGTGGCGCTGCCGGCCGCGACCCAGATCGCCTGCTCCGGGGCCGAGACCAACGCCGACGAGGCGGGCGGCGCGAAGGCCGACAAGAAGGACGGCGACGGCGACGAGCCGGAGGAGCCGGAGGCGGTGCCGGTCGAGGTGGCGACCCTGGCCGCCGGCCCGATCGAAGAGGTCCTGCGCTACTCGACCAACCTCGAGGCCGAGGACGACGTCGCGGTGTTCGCCGAGGCCTCGCGCCGGGTGGTCGAGCTGGGGGTCGAGGAGGGCCGCCGGGTGGCCAAGGGCCAGGTGCTGGCGCGGCTCCAGGACGACGAGCAGCGCACCCGCCTGGCCAAGGTGCAGAGCCAGTACGACAACGCATCGCGCGAGTACGAGCGCCAGAAGCGCCTCTTCGATCAGAACCTGATCAGCGAGCAGGCGTTCAACGACGCCACCTACGAGCTGGAGCAGCTCGCCCTCGCCCTCGAGGAGGCCAAGCGCGACTTGTCCTACGCCGAGGTGCGGGCGCCGATCTCCGGCACCGTCACCGAGCGGCTGATCAACCTCGGCGACTTCGTCAACGTCAACCAGAAGCTCTTCCACCTGGTCGACTTCGACTCGCTGGTGGCGCGCGTCTTCGTGCCCGAGAAGGACCTCCGGCGGATCGCCGCCGGCCAGGAGGCGCGGATCACCGCTCCGGCGCTCGGCGGCGGCGCCATCGCCGGCGCGGTCGACCGGCTGGCGCCGGTGGTCGATCCCCAGAGCGGCACGGTCAAGGTCACGGTCGACGTCCCCCCGGCCGGCGGCCTGCGCCCCGGGCTCTACGTCGACGTCGAGCTGGTCACCGCCGTGCGCGCCGACGCCCTCCTGGTGCCCAAGCGGGCGCTGGTCTACGACCAGGACCAGGTCTATGTCTACCGCGTCGGCGACGCGATGAAGGCCGAGCGCGTGTTCCTCGAGACGGTGCTCGAGGACAAGGCGCACGTCGTCCCGGCCGGCGGTGTCGCCGCCGGCGACCGCGTGGTGGTCGCCGGCCAGGCCGGCCTCAAGGACGGCATCGAGGTGCGTCTGGTCGGGACCCCCGAGCCCGCCGCGGCCGCCCGCGCCGCCGAAGCGCCGGCTGCCGGAGCCCCGGCGGAGACGGCGGAGTGAGCGACCAGCCGCCTCGATCCGCGGAACCCACCCACTTCACCGTCCGCCGCCCGGTGGCGGTCTGGATGGTGACTCTCGCCACCGCCGTCTTCGGCTTCTTCAGCTACGGCCGGCTGCCGGTCACGCTGATGCCGGAGCTGACCTACCCGACCCTGACGGTGCGCACCGAGTACCCGGGCGCCGCCCCCGAGGAGGTCGAGAACGACATCAGCCGCCCGGTCGAGGAGGCGCTCGGCGTGGTCTCCGGGCTGCGCCGGATCTCCTCGATCAGCCGCGCCGGCATCTCCGACGTCGTGCTCGAGCTGTCGTGGGACACCGAGGTCCACCAGGCGACCCAGGACGTGCTCGAGCGGCTCGACCTGGTGTTCCTGCCCGACGACGCCGAGCGGCCGCTGATCCTCCACTACGACCCGAGCCTCGACCCGGTGATGGAGCTGTCGCTCTCCGGCGCCGGCGAGCGCTTCGCCGGCGAGGAGGGGCTGCGGCGCCTCCGCCGCCTCGCCGACCTCCAGATCAAGCGCTCCCTCGAGCCGATCAAGGGCGTGGCCGCGGTGCGGGTGCGCGGCGGCCTCGAGGAGGAGATCCACGTCCGGCTCGACGGCGACCGGCTGGAGCGCTCGGGGCTGTCGATCCAGCAGGTGATCGACCGCCTGCGCCAGGAGAACATCAACGTCGCCGGCGGCACCATCCAGGAGGGGCGCACCGAATACATGGTGCGCACCTTGAACGAGTACCAGGACCTCGACCAGATCCGCGACACCGTGGTCGCGCACCGCGACGGCCGCGACGTGCGGGTGGGTGACCTCGGCGCCGTCTCCTGGGCGCACAAGGAGCGCGAGATCCTGACCCGCACCGACGGCGGCGAGAGCGTCCAGGTCGACGTCTTCAAGGAGGCCGACGCCAACATCGTGGCGCTCGCCGAGCAGGTGCGCGCGGCGATCGGCGAGCTCGACACGGCGAAGATCGACGCCGGCGAGGAGCCGGCCGCTGCCGGCGCCGGCGGCGGGTTCGGCGGCCGCGGCCGCGGCGGTCCGGGCGGCCCGGGTGCCCCGCCGGCCGGGCTGGCCGAGACCCTCTACCGCGCCGAGGGCGCCAAGCTGGCGGTGGTCGCCGACCGCTCGGTGTTCATCGAGTCGTCGATCGCCGAGGTGCGCGACACGGCGGTGATCGGCGGCCTGCTGGCGATCGCGGTGCTCTACCTCTTCCTGCGCAACTTCAAGTCGACCGCGATCATCGCGATGGCGATCCCGATCTCGCTCCCGCTCACCTTCGCGCCGCTCAACCTGCTCGGCGTGTCGCTCAACATCATGTCGCTCGGCGGCCTGGCGCTCGGCGTCGGCATGCTGGTCGACTCCTCGATCGTGGTCCTGGAGTCGATCTTCCGCTGCCGCGAGGAGGGGGACTCGGTGATCGCCGCCGCGGTGCGCGGCACCGCCGAGGTGCGCGGCGCGGTGGTCGCCTCGACCCTGACCTCGGTCGCGGTGTTCTTCCCGATGGTCTTCGTCGAGGGGGTGGCCGGCGAGGCGTTCGGCGACCTCGGCCTGACGGTTGTGATCTCGCAGTTCGCCTCGCTGGTGGTCGCGATCTGGTTCATCCCGATGCTCGCCAGCCGGACCGGCATGGACCTCTCCGCGCCGATCCCGGCCGGCCAGCGGTTCGCGAGCTGGTCCGCCGGCCGCGACTTCAAGACCGACCTCGCCGCCGGCTGGGCGAAGGTGAGGAGCACCGCGCGGCGGCCCGGCCCGGCGCGGCTGGCGCTGCTGCCGATCCGGCTGCTGCTGTTCGTCGGGCTGGCGATTTACCTGGTGGCCGAGACCGTCCTCTCCTCGATCTTCGAGCTCCTCGGCAAGCTCCTGCTGGCGGCGACGGCGGGCTTCGCCCGGCTGTGGCGCCGGCTGCTCGGCCCGGCGGTGAGCCGCGGCTCGGGCTTCGTCCTGGCGCTGCCGGTCAAGGCCGCCGACCGGCTGCTCGGGGCGCTCAACCGGGGCTACCCGCGGATGATCCGCTGGGCGCTCGGGCACCCGGGGGCGATCGTCGCGCTGGTCGTGGCGCTCCTGGCGCTGACCGTCGCCGCCGCGCGCGGCCTCGATTCGGAGCTCCTGCCCGAGGTCCGGCAGGGGGAGTTCACCTTCGAGGTGGCGCTGCCGGTGGGCACGCCGCTCGAAGCGACCGACGCCGTGCTGGCGCCGGTCGAGACGGCGATCCTCGCCGAGGCCGAGCAGATCCGGGCGCTGATCCTGACCGTCGGCTTCGACGCCGCCAACTCGCAGCGCACCGACGAGGGGGAGCACTCGGCGCGCTTCAAGGTGCTGCTCGAGCCGGTCGAGCTGTCGACCGCCGACCGGCTGGCCGGCGCCTTCACCGGCGCCCGCGGCGCCGCCGAGCGCGAGGACGAGGTGATCCGGCGCATCCGGGGACGGCTGGCCGAGATCCCCGACCTCGAGGCGCGGGTGGTGCGGCCGGTGCTGTTCTCCTCGCGCACGCCGATCGAGGTCGAGGTCCACGGCGACGACCTCGCGGCGCTCAAGCGCTACGGCGACGCGGCGCGCGAGGTGATGGCGGGCATGCCCGAGCTGACCGACGTCGAGCTGTCGCTCCGGAGCGGTGCGCCCGAGGTCCAGATCGTCTACGACCGCGAGCGGCTGGCGCGCTCCGGTCTCAACCTCCGCCAGGTCGCCGAGCTGGTGCGCAACCAGGTCAAGGGCTTCGAGGCGACCCGCTTCAACCTCCAGGACCGCCGGGTGCCGGTGCTGGTGCGCCTGGACGAGAGGCACCGCGAGACGGTCGAGAGCGTCCGCTCGCTGGTCGTCAACCCCGGCGCCGAGCGGCCGATCCCGCTCGCCGCGGTGGCCGACGTCACCCTCGGCGAGGGGCCGAGCGAGGTGCGCCGGGTCGACGGCCGGCGGGTGGCCCTGGTCGAGGCCAACATCGCCGCGGGCTCGCTCGGCTCGGCGGTCGAGGCGATCCGCGCCGAGCTCGGGCGGAAGATCGAGTGGCCGGCCGACATGACCTTCTTCATCGCCGGCCAGAACGAGGAGTGGGAGCGCAGCCGGGGCAGCCTCTACCTGGCGCTCGGGCTCTCGATCTTCCTGGTCTACGTGATCATGGCGGCGCAGTTCGAGTCGCTGATCCACCCGCTGGTAATCATGCTGACCATCCCGCTCGCCTTCTTCGGCACGGTGGTGACCCTGGTGCTGCTCGACATCAGCCTGAGCGTCGTGGTCTTCCTCGGCATGATCATGCTCGCCGGCATCGTGGTCAACAACGCGATCGTGCTGGTCGACTACATCAACACCCTGCGCGCGCGCGGCATCGGCCGCGAGGCGGCGATCGTCGCCGCCGGCGAGGCGCGCCTGCGGCCGATCCTGATGACCACCGCCACCGCCGTCCTCGGCCTGGCGCCGATGGCGTTCGGGCTCGGCGACGGCGCCGAGATCCGCACCCCGATGGCGCTGGCGGTGATCAGCGGCCTGATCACCTCGACCGTGCTGACCCTGGTGGTGATCCCCTCGGTCTACTCGATGATCGAGCGGCTCAAGGACCGCCTGCTCGGGCGCTCCGAGCCGGCTGTCGCCGCCGAGCCGGCGCGCGAGACCGGCGACGGCCTGATGCCGGACGGTCCGGCCGTGCCGGCGGGCTAGGGAGGCAGCCGTGAGCACCCCCCCCGAGAGGACCGAGCCGGCCGCGGCGCCCGAGAGCCGCTGGGAGAGCTTGCTGCCGCGGCTCTCGCTCGACCGCCGCATCGGCGTCGTGGTGCTCCTGGCGAGCGCGCTGGTGGTCGGCGTGGTCGCCACCCTCGCCATCCCGGTCGAGCTCTTCCCGCGCGGCTTCGAGTCGCCGTTCTTGTCGGTCAACGTGCCGTGGTCGGACGCCCCGGCGCGCGAGGTGATGGACAAGATCGTGCTGCCGCTCGAGGAGGAGCTGTCGACGGTGCGCGGCCTCGACACCCTCAACTCGTTCTCGGCCACCGGCTTCGGCCGCATCTGGCTGGGCTTCAAGCACGGCACCGACATGGACGTCGCCTACCGCGAGGTGCGCGACCGGGTGCAGCGGGCGCGGGTGCGGATGCCCGAGGACGCCGACCGCTTCTTCATCCGCAAGGACGATCCCTCGGGCATCCCGGTGGCGATGATCGGCCTCGCGATCGACCCCGCCCTGGTCGATCCCCACGACCTGATCCAGAACGCCATCGTGCTGCCGCTGTCGCGCATCGACGGCGTCGCCTCGGTCGACCTCCAGGGGCTCGAGGAGAAGGAGGTCCTGATCGAGCTCGACCGCCAGCGCACCGAGGCGGCCGGGCTCAACATCTACCAGATCGCCCAGGACCTCGGCAGCGACAACTTCTCGCTCGCCAGCGGCCACGTCCTCGACGGCGGTTCGAAGCTCCTGCTCCGCTCGGTGGCGCGCTACCGGAGCCTGGAGGAGGTCGAGAACCGCCGGCTCTCCCCCTCGGCGCGGGTGCGCGACGTCGCCGCGGTCAGCTACGCCGAGCCGGACAAGAAGTACCGGGTGCGGGTCAACGGCCGGCCGGCGGTGGCGGTGCAGGTGTTCAAGGAGGGCGAGGCCAACACCCTCGAGGTGAGCCGCGCGGTGGTCGCGCTGACCGACGAGCTGCAGCTCGACCCGCGCCTGCGGCTGCTCGAGATGGACGTCTTCTTCGACCAGGGCTCGGTGATCCTCGAGAGCCTGGGGACGCTCGTCGACAGCGGCAAGGTCGGGGCGCTCCTGGCGGTCGCGGTGCTCTTCTTCTTCCTCCGCCGGCTGCGCATGACCCTGATCATCACGCTCTCGATCCCGATCTCGCTCTTGATCGGGTTGACCGCCATGTACTTCGCCGGCGAGTCGGTCAACCTGCTGACGCTGCTCGGCCTGATGATCTGCGTCGGCCTCCTGGTCGACAACTCGGTGGTGGTGGCCGAGAACATCTACCGCATGCACAAGGAGGGGATGGACCGGCGCCAGGCCTGCCTGCGCGGCGCCAGCCAGATCGCGCTCGCCATCACCATGGCGACCCTGACCACGGTGACCGTCTTCCTGCCGGTGTCGCTGGTCGACGGCGAGGCACAGTTCTTCCTGCTCCGGCTGTCGATCCCGATCTCGGTGTCGCTCCTCGCGAGCCTGCTGGTGGCGCTGGTCTTCATCCCGCTCTCGGTCTACATGACCCTGCCCTCCAAGGGCCCGGGCGCGAACGGCGACGGCCGCCGGCCGACGCGGCTCGAGCGCGTCCACAAGCGGTTCAACGCCGTCTTCCACCGCGCCTACGACCTCACCTTCGAGCGGCTCAACCAGGGCTACGAGCGCCTCCTCGGCTTCTTCCTCGGCCGCCGGCGGCACCTGATCTGGGGCGTCACCGCGATGGTGGCGATCACCGGCGCCGCGGCGGCGGCGCGCGAACTGAAAGTGGTCGAGCAGGACGAGAACGAGCAGCCGGGCTTCTCGATCGACGTCGAGCTGCCGACCAACTACTCGTTCGCGGACACCGAGCAGTTCTTCCTCGAGATCGAGACGGTGCTCGGCGCGCTCCAGGAGGAGCTCGACCTCGACGGCTACTTCTTCTTCCACCGCACCGGCTGGGGCGAGATCGAGGGATGGCTCAACAACCCGCGCACCAACGACCTGGCGGTCCGCCGGATCAACGAGCGTCTGCTCGAGGCGCTGCCCGAGCGGGCGGGGGTCACCTACTACACCGGCAACGAGGACGAATCGGGCGAGGAGGACGAGACCGAGCACGTGATCACCCTCTACGGCGACGACGCCGACCTGCTCGAGGCGACCGGCGCCGAGCTCGAGGGAACGTTCGCGGCGGTCCCCGGCGTGGTCGGCGTCAAGCGCCTGAGCCAGGAGCGCCAGCCCAACGAGCTGGCGCTGGTGGTCGACCGCGAGCGCGCCCAGCGCCAGCAGGTCAACCCGCAGGTGGTCGCCGGCGTGGTCGGCTACGCCCTGCGCGGCCAGTCGCTGCCCGAGATCCACCGCGACGGGCGCGAGATCCAGGTGCGGGTGCGCTTCGAGGAGGCGGACCGCGAGAGCCTGGCCGAGCTGGCCGACTTCGAGGTGCCGACCGAGGGCGGCTCGCTGGTGCCGCTCTCCTCGCTCACCGACGTCCAGGTGTCGAGTGCGGCCAAGGCGATCATGCGGCGCGAGAAGCAGATGGCGCGCACCATCACCCTCGAGCTCGAGGAGGGGCGCGAGGAGGAGACCCGCGAGCGGCTCGGTGCACTCTCGGGGCGCATCGACCTGCCCGAGGGGATCGGCTTCGGCGACCGCCCCGACCGCGACCGCGGCACCAACGAGGAGGTCGCCGCGATGGGCTTCGCGGCCATCATCTCGGTGGTCTTCATCTACCTCCTGATGGGCTTCCTGTTCGAGAGCTTCATCCTACCGCTGTCGATCATCTCGACCATTCCGCTGGCCGGCATCGGCGTGGTCTGGATGCACCTCTTCGCCGACCGCGACATCGACTTCCTGGGCATGGTCGGGCTGGTGCTCCTGATCGGCGTCGTGGTCAACAACGGCATCGTCCTGATCGACTACGTCAACCGCCTGCGCTGGGAGGGCGTCGGCCGCCGCGAAGCGGTGCTGCTCGCCTCGCGCCACCGCTTCCGGCCGATCATGATGACGGCCCTGACCACGATCTTCGGCATGGTGCCGCTCACGGTCGGCGGCCCGACCTCGATCGGCCTCTCGTACAAGAGCTTCGGCTTCACCCTGATCGGCGGCCTGACCACCGCGACGCTCCTGACCCTGCTCGTCGTGCCGGTGCTCTACACCCTGTTCGACGACGCCAGCGATGCCCTCGGCGCGGCGGTGCGGCGGGGGTGGCGGGGGCGGGCCGCGGCAGTCGGCGACGCCGAGACGGCGGCGACCGCCGAGGCGCCGGCCGGCTGACCGACGTCCGGGCCCGTCCTCTCCGCGGCGCTTCGCCGCACTGCTCCTATTGGATTGACGAACACTCGGTTCTTCGACCTGTCGCATATGCGTTCTGCATTGCGACGACCCAGAAGGAGGAGCGCGATGAAGCGACATCTGATCGGCAGCATCGTGTTCGGCGTGCTGGCGGCCGCCGTCGGTCTGCTCGCCCTCGGCATCGGCGAGGCGGAGGCGATCGACATCTGCGGCAACGGCATCTGCGCCAGCACCGGGTTGCCCGCCGAGACCTGCCTGACCTGCCCCGAGGACTGCGGTCCCTGCGACTACTGCGGCAACGGGATCTGTCATCCCACCGAGAGTTGTTCGAGCTGCGCCAGCGACTGCGGCGCCTGTGACGCCGACGGCGACGGGGTGCCTGACGCCTCCGACAACTGCGTCTTCGCGGCCAACCCGGGCCAGCAGAACTGCGACGGCGACGGCGCGGGCGACGCGTGCGACAGCTTCAACGGGACCGAGACCTACCTCGGCTACACGGCGAACCTGGTCGGAGTTTGGGGGCCGCTCGACATCTGGTGCGAGGGCTACACACGGGTCAGCCTCTACCTCGGCCTCTACGAGCTGGATCACAGCATCCGGGTCCAGCCATGTGGCGGTGGGAGCTTCGTCCGCCACGAGTTCACTTACGAGTACGCCTACTTCGTCACCTTCCTGTTCGATCCGTTCAACTGCGCTCCGATGATCGCGGAGCCGCTCGGCGCGCCGCAGAGCCTGGATCGTCCGGGCGAACGGATCGACACCGGCTTCTGGAAGGACCACGAGCTGGCGGTCGAGAATGGAGCCGTGGTGCTGCGCGGGCCCGACGGTGAGCGCCGGATCGAGACGGTGATCGACGGCGAGACGGCGACTCCCGTGCACGACGGCGAGCGCTGGCTGCTGGACGGCCCGGCCGGCCGGCTGCCGCTGCGCAGCGAGCCGGTCGTGACCCGGCGATAGGCGCCCCGCGCTTCGACGGGGCGTTCGCCGGCCGCGCCGCCGGCGAGCGCCCCGTCACGCTTACAATGGCGAGCCATGTTCCAGCGACAGCGCACCGGCTCGGTGGTCTGCCCCTCGTGTGGCAGGCTGGTCGGGGTCAACGACGACAAGTGCTTCCACTGCGGCCGGCCGCGGCCGGGGCTGTGGGGCTTCGCGCCGCTCCTGCGCCGGCTGGGCAACGACCTCGGCTTCGTCGAGCTGATGATCGGCGCCTGCGGCCTGCTCTTCCTGGCGACCCTGGCCGCGGACACCGCCGGTATGGTGGTCGCCGGCGGCGGTTTCTTCTCGTTCCTGATCCCGAGCGGCGAGAGCCTGATCGTCTTCGGCGCCAGCGGCGCCTACCCGGTGTTCGGCTACGGCCGCTGGTGGACGCTGCTCTCGGCCGGCTGGCTGCACGGGAGCCTGCTCCACATCCTGTTCAACGTGCTCTGGATCCGCCAGCTCGCACCGGCGGTGGCGGAGGCGTTCGGGCCGGCGCGGATGGTGATCGTCTACATCCTCGGCGGGGTCGTCGGGTTCGCGTTCAGCACGTTCGGGCCGGTGTACGTACCGCTCCTCCCCTTCCTACTCGGCGGCCCCGGGACCACGGTTGGCGCCTCGGCGCCGATCTTCGGCCTGCTCGGGGCGCTGATCTGGTACGGCCGGCGGGTGTCGAGCGCGATCGGCGCCCAGGCCTGGTCGTGGGCGGCGCTCCTCTTCGCGTTCGGCTTCCTCTGGCCCAACGTCGACAACTGGGCCCACCTCGGCGGCTTCCTCGGCGGTCTCGGCGTGGCTGCGGTCCTCGACCCGCGCAAGCCCGAGCGCACCGACCACGTGATCGCCGCCCTTCTCCTCCTGCTCGCCTCCGCCGGCGCGATCGCCTGGTCGCTGTGGACCGGGCTGCCGGCGCTGCGGTAGGGAGGGCTGGTAGAATCCCGGATCAGGTCATCTTGACCTGAAGGAGGACATCGTGGACACCTTCACGATTGGCGAGGCCAAGAGCCGGCTGTCCGAGCTGGTCTCGCGGGCGTCGGCGGGGGAGCGCTTCCTCATCCGGCGCCGCACCAGACCGGTGGCGGTGGTGATGAGCCCCCGGGAGCTGGAGCGTCTCGAACGATCCGCTTTCGCAGTGCGGCGGCTGGCCGAGGAGCTGGGTCAGGATCCAGTACTGCTGGACCAGATCGACGAGGGGCGGGTCCATCCGGCGATGGCTGCATTCGGGCTCTGGTCGGATCGGGAAGCGGACGCGGTCGAGCACGAGATCCGGAAGTTCCGTCGCCGGCGCGGCCGGAGGGTGCCGCCGGAGCTTTGAGAGTCCTCGATACGGATCACTGGGTGGCGCTCCTGCGCGGTCGGCTCGACCTGAACGAACGCGTCGAGCCCGGCGAGGAGCTGGCCATGACCGCGGTCAGCCTGGGCGAGCTGACCCATGGCGCCTGGAAGTCCTTGGACCGGGAGCAGAGCGTGGCGCGACTCGACGTGCTGCTGGCCGGTCTCACCGTCCTGCCGTTCGATGCCCGGGCGGCGCGGATCTTCGGACCGTTGCGTGGAGATCTGGAGACCGCGGGCAGACGACTGGACGATCTCGATCTCCAGATCGCCAGCATCGCCCTCGCTCAGCGCGCGCCGCTAGTGACCCACAATCGACGCCACTTCGCTCGCATCCCGCACCTCGAGATCGAGGACTGGCTCGGCTGAGCTTGCGGGATGAGCGACGACGGGACGCGCCTGGAGATCCCGGCCGCCGTGCTCGCCGCGGTCGCCGCTCACGGCGAGCGCGCGTACCCCGAGGAGTGCTGTGGCGTGCTGATCGGCCGGGCGCGGCCGGACGGCGGCGCCGCGGTGGTGCGGGCGGTGGCGGCGGAGAACGAGCGCCCCGAAGAGCAACCCGGCGAGCTTGGGCGGCGCTACCTGATCGGGGCGGAGACGGTCCTCCGCGCCGACCGGGTGGCGCGCGCCGAGGGGCTCGGGATCGTCGGGTACTATCATTCGCATCCCGACCACCCGGCGGTGCCGAGCGCCTTCGACCGCGAGCACGCCTGGGCCGGGGTCAGCTACCTGATCGTGCCGGTGACGGCGGGGGAGGCGGGGCCGGCGCGGAGCTGGCGGCTCGCCGGCGCGGACGGCGAGTTCGTCGAGGAGGCGGTGGTGATGGAGACCGATCGGATCGACGAGCGAGAACGATGACCGTTGAGACCCCCGATCCCGCTATCGGCCCTCCGGCCGCGGGCGCGGCCGCCGACCTCCCCGAGCTGTCCTCCGACGAGGTCCGCCGCTACGCCCGCCACCTGATCATGCCCGAGGTCGGCGCCGAGGGGCAGCGGCGGCTCAAGGCGGCGCGGGTCCTGATGGTCGGCACCGGCGGCCTCGGCTCGCCGCTCGGCCTCTACCTCGCCGCCGCCGGGGTCGGGCGGCTCGGGCTGGTCGACTTCGACCGCGTCGAGGTCTCGAACCTCCACCGCCAGGTGCTCTTCGGCGAGGCCGACCTCGGCCGCCCCAAGGTCGAGGCCGCGATCGAGCGCCTCTCCGGGATCAACCCGCACGTCGAGCTGGTGCCCCATGAGCTGCGGCTCGACTCGTCGAACGCGCTCGGTCTCCTCGCCGGCTACGACCTGGTGGTCGACGGCAGCGACAACTTCCCGACCCGCTACCTGGTCAACGATGCTTGCGTGCTCGCCGGCAAGCCGAACGTCTACGGCTCGATCTTCCGCTTCGAGGGGCAGGTGTCGGTGTTCTGGGGGGCGCGCGGCCCGTGTTACCGGTGCCTCTTCCCCGAGCCGCCGCCGCCCGGCCTGGTGCCGTCGTGCGCCGAGGGGGGTGTGCTCGGCGTGCTGCCGGGGATCGTCGGCGCGCTCCAGGCCAACGAGGCGATCAAGCTGGTTTTGGGTGTGGGCGATCCGATGATCGGGCGCCTGCTCCTCTTCGACGCGCTCCGGATGCAGTTCCGGGAGCTGAAGCTGCGTAAGAGTCCGACCTGCCCGGTCTGCTCAGAGCACCCGACCCAGACCGGGCTGATCGACTACGACCAGTTCTGCGGCCTCCCGGCCGCGGGCTCCGGCGGAGACGGCGCGCCCGCCGAGGCGCCGGGCTTCGACGTCGACGTCCGGACCCTGGCGCGCTGGCTCGAGGAGGGTCGCGAGGTCATCGTGCTCGACGTCCGCGGCCGGCGCGAGTGGGAGGTCGCCCGCCTCGAGGGGGCCGTGCTGATCCCGCTGCGCGAGCTGCCCGACCGGCTCGGCGAGCTGGATCCCGCCGCCACGGTGGTCGTCCACTGCCACCACGGCCCGCGCTCGACCCAGGCGGTCGCGCTGATGCGCGAGCGGGGCTTCGAGCGCGCCTTCAACCTCGCCGGCGGCATCGACGCCTGGAGCGTCGAGGTCGATCCTTCCGTGCCGCGGTACTGAGTAGGCGCTACTGAGCGGTCAGAACGTCTCTTTCGTCGTCACCAGGTACTGCACGCTCTCGATCGCCGGGTCGCGGTCGAGCGGGAAGGCGACATCGAGGTGGATCATGGCGCCCTGGCCGGAGCGGCTGGAGGCCAGGCGCAGGCCGAAGCCGACGTCGGAGAGCCAGCCCGTCAGGTAGGGATCGCGGTCCTCCTCCGATTTGGGGACCCCGTCCTCGTACCAGGCCCGGCCGATGTCGGCGAAGACCGCGCCTCCGACGTGGACCAGGCGGAACAGGTGCCAGTCGGTGTAGAAGCGCTGCTCGAGGGTGAGGAGCAGCCGCCGGTCGCCGGCCTGGTAGCGCAGCGGATAGCCGCGCAGGCCGTTGTCGCCGCCCAAGAGGAGCTGTTCGTCGGAGTCGAGGCGGTCGACCGCGTCGGCACCGAACGAGACGTAGAGCAGGTGGCGGCCGAAGGTGCGCCGGAAGTAGCGCGCGGCGACGCCGCCGATCACGTTCTCGTGCCCCGCGCTGCCGGCCCAGCGGCCGGAGGCGCCGGCCGAGACGAGCAGCAGGCTCCCGGGTCCGGGCTTCCAGCCGCTCGCGAAGTCGGCGCGCGCGATCACCCGGTCGCGGTCGCCGGCGAGCGCCTCCGGCGAGTAGCCGATCCGCGCGCCGACCCGGGTGCCGGCGAAGAGGTCCTCGGTGCGTTCGAGCTGGTCGACGTCGCTGACCTCGATGTAGCGGTCCTCGATCCACTCGTAGCCGAGCCACGGATAGGCGAGGGTGCGATCGGTCACCGGCAGCTCGGTCGGCGGGTCCTCCGGGTAGAACTCCTTGGGCGCCTGGCCGAACTGGCGGCGGTCGTAGGTGAAGCCGGTGCGCCAGCGCCCGGCGGCGCGGCCGTCGAAGCCGGCGAGCCCCGCGGACCGCCCGCCGTAGAGCTCGACGAAGAGCTGCTCCTGGCGGAAGCGGTCGATCACCTCGCCGCCGGCGTAGAGGCTGTCGACGCGGTCCTCGTCGCGGTAGAAGAGGCCGGCCCCCCAGCGGGTGTCGAGGGCGAAGAACGGCCGCTCGAGCTCCATCCGCTGGAGGTCGCCGTCGCTGCGCTCGGCGACCCACATCTCGAGCGAGGCGCGGCTGCCCAGGACCGCGAGGTCGCGGTACTTGAGCTCGGTGGTGTCGCGGTCGACGTCGGTGGTGTGCTGGAGCTCGACGTCGCGCCCGGTGCCCAGGAAGTTGGTGTCCTGGAGCTGGACGCTGGTGGCGTTCTCGCCCCCCTCGCGCGACAGGCCGACGCCGGCGGTCAGGGTCCAGACGTCGCGCGTGATCACCTCGAGGTCGACCCGGTTGTCGCGGTAGGCGACCGGCACGATCTGGGCGTCATAGAGGTAGCGGGTGGCGCGCAGCAGGCGCTCGCTCTCCTCGAGCAGGCGGCGCGAGTAGGGGTCGCCGGGGCGGACCAGCAGCAGGTTGTCGATCACCGGATCGCGGGTGGTGCGGTGGAGCCGGTTGGCCATGCGGAAGACCCAGCGGTCCTCGTCCGGCTTCGTCGGGTCGAAGACGTCGCCGGCGCGGATCACGATGTCGCCGATCACCGCCCCGCGCGCCTCGAGGGTGGCGTCGTCGGGGACGTCGGGCGGCCGGTCGGAGAGGATCACCTCGCCGCCCTCGAGCCTCTGCGTGCCCCGCGGCTCGACCAGGTCGAGGTCCTGCTCGAGCTCCTCCGCGGGACCGGGGGAGAGGTCCTCGGGCGCCGGGGTGCCGACCTGCGCCGCCGCAGGACCCGGCCCGGCCAGCGAGACGGCCAGCCAGACGATCAGCGCGGCGGCGAGCGCCGGCGCGGCGAGCGCGCGCGCGAAGGGGCTCGGTCTCACCGCGGTCTCACCACAGCGGCTCGCCGATCAGCCACAGCGCCTGGAGCGACGCGACCGAGTTGTGGAAGGCGTGGAGCCCGATCGCGAGGAGCGTCGAGCCCGACTGCCAGCGGGCGGCGCCGAAGAGCGCCCCGAGGACGAAGACGCCGCCGACGTCGAAGCGGTCGTACTGGAAGCTGTGGATGAAGGCGAAGGGCACGCTCGACAGTCCGATCGCCGCGAGCGGCCCGAGGCGGGCCAGCCCGCCGAGACAGAAACCGCGGAAGGCGACCTCTTCGAACGCCGGCGCCAGGACCGCCACCGCGATCAGCAGCGCCGGGAGCCAGCCGGCGGTGCGGAACACCTGCTCCATCACCGGCGGCATCGGCGGCCGCTCGAGCCACACCGCCAAGTGCTCCCAGAGCCAGCCGAAGGCGATCACGGCCAGGAGCCAGCCGAGCGCGTCGCGCCGCCGCGGCCAGGAGAGCGCCAGCCGTCGCCGCGAGCCTCCCGGACCCTGCCAGTGCGCCAGCCACCAGAACGCCGCCAGCGCCGCCGGCACCGAGACCGCGATGCCGGCCCACGCGACCAGCCCGAGCCGGTCCTGGAGCAGCCGGCCGACGGCCTGCGGATCGAGGCTTCCGGCGGCCGCCTCGCGCAGCCCCGCCGGGATCAGGACCGCCAGCCCGGCGAGGCTCTGGAGCAGCAGATAGCCGCCGACCCCGAGGACGGTCAAGAGCAGGGTCACCCATGCCGCCTGGCGGGGCGGTATGGCCGCCGGCTCCTTCAGGGCCGCGGCCGCGGCGAGCTCCCCGCCCGGGGGGGCCGGCAGCGGGAGGGGAGGGCCGGCGGCGGGCGCCTGCGGTGCGTCGTGATCGGCGCGGTCGGGGGACAAAGGCATGCTCCGGAGGGCGCGAAAGTCCGCCCCGAGGCTAGCACACGCCCCTGGCGCCGGCCGTGGCCGCCCGCCGCCCGCCTCAGAGCCCTTCGAGCCAGTCGAGGAGCGGCTCCCAGACCGCGCCCTCGGCGTCGCCGGCCAGGAACAGGTCGGCGTGGCCGTAGTCGAAGAGGCGCGCTTCGGGCGGCTCGCGGTCGATCAGCAGCAGCGTCACGTCGTCGCTGCCGAGGAGCGTCGTCGTGTAGACGCCCGAGCTCGCCGAAGCCGCCGCCGGCGCCGACGTAGAGGACCGGGACCGTGATGTCGTCGAGGTGGTCGTCGAACGGCACGTCCTCCTGGTCGCAGATGACCGCGTCGGCGTCGGCGAGCAGGCGCACGGCTCGAACGGCGCGGCGAGCCTCGGAAGAAGTCGAAGAGGTAGGCCTCGCCGGTGTAGAGCAGGCCGGTGGGCAGGCCCTGGGCGTCGAAGGTGCCGCCGGTGAAGTGGTAGAAGGGCACGGACCCTGATCGGGCGCGAAGAGGACGAAGGTCGGCGGCGCCGACGACCAGTGCGGCCTGGCGGTTGGTGAGGCCCGGCGACGAGCGGCGAGGGGTCGCCGGGCGCGGTCTCGGCGAGCTGGCCGGCGAGGGCGATCGTGCCGCCGGTTGCGGCTCGGCGAAGATGCCGGCCGTCGAGCTGGTCGCGGGTGCGCCTGGTGGCGGTTGCAGGCGCCGTCGCGCAGCGTCGGGCGTCGGTCTTCAGGTAGATGTCCACCGGGATGAAGCGCGCGACCTGGCGCAGCAGCGGAGGAAGCTGCGACTCGCGGTCGAGATAGGCATAGCCGATCTGGCCGCCGCGGCTCCAGCCGAGGAGGAGCAGCTTGCCGAAGCCGCTGCCGGTGGCGGCGCGGACGCCGCCGGGCCACGGCCAGTGCCGACGCCGCAGGTCGCGGGCGTCGTCGCTCGATCCCCCAGTCCGCCATGAACGAGAAGTCGGTGGTCTCCGCCGGCACGAGGGTCCAGCGGAAGTCGATCCCCCAGACGTCGATCGCCGTTCTCGGCCAGGAAGACCGGCAGCGCCTGGTCTCGGCGCCGCCGGCGAGTCGGCCCAGGAACGCGGCGCGGAAGCCCCAGATGTCGCCGTGGGCCATCATCACGGCCGCGGCGGGCACGGACCGGCCGTCAGGGCGCCCGCTCGCGCACCACGCGGTGGAGGCCGATCCGGTCGTGCTCGCCGGGGCCTACCCGGAGAGTGGCCCGGTACTCGACTACGTCGCCGGCCAGCGGCCGGCGCTCGAAGCCGGAGACCGCGCAGGTCGAGCCGCCGGCGGCTGCCGCGCAGGCATCGCGGGCGGCCTGGCGCCAGGCACGGGCGGGGTCGCCCCAGGTACGCGCCACCGGCTCGGCCGCGCCGAGCGGGGTGGCAGATGTGAGGACGGCGAAAAGGGCGAGGAGTGCGAGGGCGGCGGCCGGGACGGCGCGCCGCGGGAGCCGCGAGGCGGAGTGGGTGGGCTTCATCGATGGGGGCCTTTCTCGGAGTGGTGATCTCTTCCTGGTGTCGCTTCCACAGTTGGATCAGGAATTCGATCGTACCTCACGGGAGAAGGTCAGAGAGTACCAGTCGAGGTTGCGGGTGAGCCGCATCAGGAGCGCGATCGCCGCGGAAGAAGGCCAGCGCCAAGACGATGCGTGGAAG
>CAVSQV010000006.1:0-88829 GCA_963730155.1 uncultured Acidobacteriota bacterium | reverse complement strand
CGCGACTACGCTGCGCTGGAACCGTTGTTCGATCCAGCCACGTTTCTCGTACTCGTTCGGCAAAAGCAGCGATCCGATCGGCTCCTGGCGAGGGCTAAAGCACAGGCAAGACCATTCTCGGAGACATCCTGCTCGTGCTCTCCATGCAGGTCGCCAAGCTGGACGACATGTATGTCGCCGCCGCCCATGCGAAGGACTGGCGTGGAACCCGGCACGTGGTCATCGTCCATCCCCGCCGGCCGCGGCTCGCGGGCCACCCGGTCGTAGGTCGCGAGCACCTCCTCGGGGTCGCCGTCCATGCGCAGCCGGCCGCCGTCGAGCCAGAGGCAGCGGTCGCAGCCGGCGAGGATGTCGCCCGGGTCGTGCGAGACCAGGAACACCGCGGTGCGGCCGCGTCGAAGCTCTCGATGCGCTCCGCGCAGCGCGCGCCGGAACGCGGCGTCGCCCACCGAGAGCACCTCGTCGAGGATCAGGATGTCGGGCATCCAGGCGGTGGCGATCGCGAAGCCGAGCCGCGCGAGCATGCCCGTCGAGTAGTTGCGGATCGGCGAGTGGATGAAGTCGCCGAGCTCGCTGAAGTCGACGATCTCGTCGGCCTTGTCGCGCGATCTCGCGCCGGTTGCGGCCGAGCAGGAGAGCGTTGAGATAGACGTTCTCGAGCCCGGTCAGCTCGAAGTCGAAGCCGGTGCCGAGCTCCAGGATCGGCGCCATCCAGCCGCGGGTGACCGCGCGCCCGCGGGTCGGCTGGAGCACCCCCGAGATCACCTTCAGGAGCGTACGACTTGCCGGCGCCGTTGCGCCCGACGATGCCGATCCGCTCGCCCTGGCCGCACGGTCAGGCTGACGTCGGAGCAGCGCCCACAGCTGCTCGTAGGAGAGCGCCCCTTCATCCAGTGGATGGCGTACTCCTTGAGCGACGGGATGCGCTGCTTGGCCAGCCGGTAGCAGAGCGAGACCTCGTCGAGCTCGACCGCGGGGCGTGGAGCGGCGGCGGGGGCCGGTGGGCGCGGCTCGGCGGCGGGGGAGTCGGCGGCGGGCTCGGGGCGGCTCATCGACCTGCGAGGCTACAGCGTCCGGGCGCCGAGAGAAAGAAACCTAGAGGTAGAAGGCGATCCGGTCGCTCGACCGGCGGAACGCCACGATCCCGATCAGGAGCGCCAGCACCGCGATCACCAGCGTCACCGCGAGGTGCGAGAGCGGCGGCACCTTGCCGAAGTAGATCGGGTCGCGGAACACCTCGAGCACCGAGCGGAGCGGGTTGAAGCGCACCACCCAGCGGTAGTCGAGCGGGATGATCTCCTGCGGGTAGAAGACCGGCGTCAGGTACATCCCGAGCAAGAGGAGGACGTTGACCAGCTCGACGACGTCGCTGAAGAAGGCGGCGAGCGGCGAGAGCAGGAGCCCCGCGCCGAGCGTGAAGGCGACCGCGAGGAGGATCGACAGCGGCAGGAAGAAGAGCGCCGGGCGCAGCGGATGGCCGGTCGCGATCAGGATCGCGAACAGCGGGATCAGCGCCAGCAGCAAATTCACCAGCCCCGAGATCACCGCCGCCACCGGGAAGACCGCCTTCGGCAGCGGGAGCTTCCGCAGCAGGCCGGCGTTGGTCTTGAGGCTATTCATCGACGACACCACGCTCTGCGAGAAGAAGTTCCAGAACAGGATCCCGGACAGCGCATAGACCGGGTAGTTGCTGATCTCGAAGCGGAAGACGGCGGAAAACACCACCGCCAGGACGCCCATGGTCAGGAGCGGCTGGAGCATCGTCCAGAGGAAGCCGATGGTCGAGCGCCGGTAGCGCACCTTGAGGTCGCGCGCGACCAGGTACCAGACGAGGTCGCGGTAGCGGAGCAGGTGGGTCATCTCGGACTTCCGGGCGGGATGGGTCGCGGCAAGGGGCCTTTCTATACCGTGGCCCGCCGGCGGGCAAGGGCGGAGCGTTCGGCCGGGCGGAGCGCGGCCTCGGCGGCGGCGCCGCCCGGGGCTCAGGACCGGCGCGCCGCGCCGCCTCGACGACCGCCGCGAGCGCCGACCGCACGGCCGCGGTCGCGCGTCGCCAGTCGTCGCGCCGGTGCCACGGCACGAACGGCACGGCGGCGGTGCGGGCGAAGAGGCGCAGGCGGGCGCCCAGCGCGATCGCCCGCGCCGCGCGCCGTGCGCCGGCCGGTCCCCGGCGCTTGCCGGCCCAGCGCACCAGGTCCGGCCAGAGCAGGTCGAGGCGCTGGCGCCCGCCGACCGTGGCGCCGTGATGGTGGAGGACGGTGAAGCCGGTGACCACCCCGACCTCCCAGCCGGCGTCGCGCGCGGCGAGGCAGAGGTCGAGGTCCTGGCCGTAGAAGCGGTAGCCCTCGTCGAGCGGGCCGCAGCGCTCCCAGACCTCGCGGCGCAGCGCCAGGGCGGCGCCGGTCACCCAGTCGGCGGGGTGGAGCGGGGCACCCGCCTTTCCCCCGGTGCCGGACGGCGGCCGCAGCCGGCGCCAGCCGGGCACGCGGGCCAGCAACGGCGGCAGGCCGCTAGCCTGCGCGAAGAGCAGCGCCGCGCCGGGCTCGCGGCCCGCGCTCCACTGCGGGGTGCCGTCGGGGTAGCGCAGCCGGGCGCCGGCGATCCCCAGGCGCGGCGCACCGGCGAAGGCGGCGGCGAGGGCGGCGAGCGCCCCGGGGTCGACCTCGGTGTCGCTGTTGAGGAGCAGCAGCAGCTCGCCGCGGGCGTCGGCGAGGCCGCGGTTGGCGGCGGCGGCGAAACCGGCCGGGGCGGCGGAGGTCAGCAGCCGGGCGGACGGGAAGCGCTCGGCCACCGCCGCCGCCGTGCCGTCGCCGCTCGCCTCGTCGACGACGATCGCCTCGATCCCCGCGACCCCCTTGATCCCGTCGACCCTGCCGGCGGCGAGGCTCGCGAGGCAGGCGAGGGTCAGCTCGCGGGTGTCGCGGGTCGGGACGACGACGGAGAGGGTGGGCCGTGGCATCGGCGGCGGCCGAGCCTAGCAGGCCGCCGCACTGCGATTTTTTCCAAGCAGCCCTTGCGCCGGACGGGTAGGCTGCGCGCCGCGCTCCAGGGAGGTCACGAATGGCAAGCCGTCCTCGTTCTCGAATCGTCGCGATCGTCTCGGTCGCTCTCGCGGGGTTCGCGGTCTCGGCGCCGATCGCCGCTCCCGTCGCCGGCGCCGGCTCCGGCGCAGTCGAGGCGCGCGCCCGCTTCGGGCCGCTCGGCCGGCTCGCCGGGAGCTGCTGGAGCGGCCGCGTGCCCGGCGACCGCCCCGACGTCCACTGCTTCACCTGGGAGTGGGACGGCCGCTTCCTGCGCGACCGCCACGTCGTCGAGGCGCCCGCCGGCGAGGAGGACTACGAGGGGGAGACGCTCTACGCCGGGGACCCGGAGCAGGGCCGGGTCGGCTTCACCTACTGGTCGAGCGACGGCGCGGTGACCCGCGGCGAGGCGATCTTCGAGGCCGCCGGCGCCGAGGAGGTCGTCTTCCCCGAGCGCTACTCGAGCGACGAGGGGGTGCGCGAGCTGCGCTCGGTCTGGCGCTTCACCGGCCCGGACCGCTACGAGACGATCGTCGAGGAGCTGCGCGACGGCGAGTGGCACCTGCTCTGGCGGAGCGCCTACGAGCGCACGGGAGCGGCCGGGGAGGGCGGCTCCTGGGGCTCGTACCTCGCCCACGTCGCCGCCGCGTCGGCCTCGCTCCGCCTCCACGACACCGCGGCCGCGCAGCGCTGGCTGGCGGCCGCGCCGGCCGGCCATCGCGGCTGGGAGTGGCGCCTCCTCGACTCCCGCGCGGACCAGGCGAGCGCGGTCCTTCGCGGTCACGACGGGCCGGTGCTGCGCGTCGCGATCAGCCCGGACGGCCGCTGGCTGGCGTCCGCCGGCGCCGACGGCACGGTCCGCCTGCGCGGGTTGCCGGGAGCCGCGGACGAGCGGGTCCTCGAGGCGGGCGGCGAGCTCTACTCGGTCGCCTTCAGTCCCGACTCGCGCCTCCTCGCCGCGACCGGCCGCGACCGGGTCGTCCGCGTCTGGTCGGTCGCCGAGGGCACCGAGCTGTGGTCGGCGGAGCTGCCGGCGCAGAACCTCTCGGCGGTCGCCTTCAGCCCCGGCGGCGCGCTCCTCGCCGCCGGCGGCTGGCGCCGGATCGAGGCCGAGGACGGGCCGCCGGCGATCGGCGTGGTCTTCCTGCTCGACGCGGCGACCGGCGAGCGGCGCGCCGAGCTGACGGCCGGCAAGGTCGTCTCGTCGCTCGCCTGGAGCCCCGACGGCCGGACGCTCGCGGCGGGCGACCTCGACTTCGGCACCGCCCTCTTCGAGGTCGCCGCGGACGGCGGCTCGGCCGGGCCGCCGCGGGTGCTGATGCCGCCCGAGGACGGCACTTACCAGGCGGTCCAGGCGGTGGCCTTCAGCCCCGACGGCGGCCGCCTCGCGGTGGCGGCGAAGGACGCCACGGTGCGGCTCTGGGACCCGGCCGCCGGCACACTGGCGGCGTCGCTGCCCGAAGGGCGCGACGAGGGGCACGGCAACGGGGTCGACGGCGTCGCGTTCCACCCCGCGGGCGGCCTCCTGGCGACGGCGTCGAGCGACCAGACCGTGCGCCTCTGGGACCTCTCGGGGAGCGCCCCGGTGCGGGTCCTCCACGGGCACACGGGCGCGGTCCACGCGGTCGCCTTCGCCCCCGGCGGCGACCTCCTCGCCACCGCCTCCGACGACGGCACGGTCCGGCTCTGGCGGGTGCCGGCGCCCGGGGAGGGAGTCCTGCGGCATCCCGCCGCGGTCTACGGGCTGGCCTTCTCGCCCGACGGCTCGCGCCTGGCCTCGGCCGCCGGCGGCGGCACGTTCAAAGTGTGGGACGGCGCGACCGGCCGGGAGCTGGTCGAGCGCCAGCTCTACTCCGATCCCGCCACCTTCGACGCCGCCGCGGTCGGGCTCGCCTGGCACCCGGACGGCGAGCGGCTCGCGATCGGCACCAACCACGGCGACCTGACGCTCTGGAGCGCCGGCGGCGAGCGGCTGGCCGACCTCGAGCCGCTCGCGAGCGGCCGGGCGCTGACCGTCTCCTTCAGCCCGGACGGCGCCCGCGCGCTGGCCCCCTCGGGCGGCGGCAAGGCCGCGGTCTGGGACCTCGCGACCGGCCGGCGGCTGATCGAGCTGCCGGCGGGGGAGGCGGCGGTCCAGGCCGCCGCCTGGAGCCGCGACGGTGCGCTCCTCGCGACCGCGGCCGCCGACGGCAGGGTCCGCCTGTGGCACGCCGGCGGGGAGCCGGCCGCGGACCTCGCCGGCCACCGCGGGCCGGCGCGCGCGGTCGCCTTCCATCCGCGCGGCCACCTCCTCGCGAGCGCCGGCGACGACGGCGTGATCCGCCTCTCGCGGCTCCCCGGCGGCGAGCCCGCCGGGATCCTCGAGGGGCACCGGGAGAGGGTCTGGAACCTGGCCTGGAGCCCGGACGGCGAGCGGCTGGCCTCGGCCTCGGACGACGGCACGGTGCGGCTCTGGCACGCCGAGCGCGGCGAGGAGATCCTGGCGCTGCCGGTCGGCGCCCAGGTCTACGCCGTCGCCTGGAGCCCCGACGGCCGCCGCCTCGCGGCGGCGCCGCTCGACGGCACGGTGCGGGTGTTGGAGGCAGGCCGCTCCGCCGTGTCCGCCCCCTGACGCCCCGCCGGAACGCATCGGCTATGCTCGCCGGCCCGCGCCGCCGCGCCCGGGTCCCCGGCACGAGCCCCATCAGACCCGATGCCCGATCAGACCAGCGGACTGCTCTCGCCGTACCTCCGCCGCCGCCGTCTGGCGGTGGTGGCGCCGTACCTCGGGGGCGGGCGCGTGCTCGACTACGGCTGCGGCGTCGGCGAGCTGGCGCGCCGGGTGCCGCCGGAGCGCTACCTCGGGGTCGACCGCGACGCCGACTCGCTGGCCGCCGCCCGCGCCCGCTTCCCGCGCCACCGCTTCGTCGTCCCCGAGGAGCTCGACGCCGCGGCGGCCGCCGAGGGGAGCTTCGACCTCGTCGTCGCGCTCGCCTTCATCGAGCACCTCGCCGATCCCGGCGCCTGGCTGGCCGCGGCCTCCCGGCGTCTCGCCCCGGGCGGCCGGATGGTCCTGACCACCCCCGAGCCGCGGCTCTTCGGCGTCCACCGGCTCGGGGCCGCCGCGGGTCTCTTCAGCCGCGAGGGCGCGGCCGAGCACCAGACCCCGATCGGCCGCGCGGATCTGGCGGTCCTGGCGGCCGACGCCCGGCTGCGCGTGCTCGAGGCGCGGCGCTTCCTGCTCGGAGCCAACCAGCTCTTCGTGCTCGGAGCGGAGCCGGCCGGTGACGACGCCCGGAGCTGAGCCGCCCGGGGGCGGGGAGCGGACCGGCAGCACGACGGCGCGAGCCGCGGCGGCGGCCTGGGCGAAGCCCGCTCGGAGTCCCTGGGCGAGACGGGCGCACTGGCTCGGCGGCACGCTGGCGATCGCCGCCGCCGGCTGGGTGGTGGCGTCGCTGGTGCGCGGCGCCCCGGGCGCCGCCGGCACCGGGGTCGAGACCTCCCGGCTGATCGCGGCGGCGGCCGCCGCCGCGGCGCTCTACGCCGGCCTCGGGGTGATCGCCGCGGCCGCCTGGTGGCGCTGCCTCGGGCTCTACGGCCGGCGGCCGCCGATCGCGCCGGCGGTCGGGCTGTGGGCCCGCACGCAGGCCGCGAAGTACCTGCCGGGCAACGTCTTCCACTATGTCGGGCGCCAGGTGCTCGGGCGGCGGATGGGGGTCTCGCACGCCGAGCTGGCGGCCTCGGCGGCGCTCGAGCTGGCGACCGTGCTGGTCGCTGCGGCGGCGCTCACCGCGGCCGGCTCGGCGGCGGCTCCCGGCGGTTCGCTGCGGCTCTCCGCGGCGGCCGGCGCCGCGGCGCTCGCCGCCTTGGTGGGACTGGTCGCGGCCGACGCGCTGATCCGCCGGCTGCCGCCGCTCTCCCGGCTGGCCGAGGGGCTGCCGCCGCTCTCGCGCCGGCGGACCGCGGCCGCAGCGCTCCCCGCGCTCGGCCTCCACCTGGTCGTCCTCGCCGGCACGGCCGGCATCCTCTGGGGCCTGGTGGCGGCGGGCTGGCCGGGGGGCGCGCCGCCGCTCGGCGCGGTGCTCGCCGCCTATCCCCTCGCCTGGGCCGCCGGCACGCTGACCCCGGGCGCGCCGGGCGGGATCGGCGTCCGCGAGGCGGCGCTCGCGGTCCAGCTCGCGCCCTTCCTCGGCGAGGCGCCGGCGGCGCTGGCGGCGATCGCCCTGCGCGCGGTGACCGTCGGCGGCGACCTCCTCCTCGCCGGCGCCGCCTGGGCTCTGCGCGGGCGCGAGGACGGCGAGGCGTCTCAGCCGGAGAGGTGAGCGGTGCCGGCCGGCGCGGCGGCCGCCGGCTCGGGCTCGGCGGCCGCGCCGGCACCGATCGCGGTGCGTTCCAGCGTCTCGAGTCGCAGGAGCGCGTCCTCGATCGTCCGCCGGTTGGCGAGCAGGCCGTCGGCGAGGAGGCCGAGCGCCCAGATCAGGACCGCCAGCGTGATCAGGAAGCCGCCGACGGTCACCGAGTGGATGTAGCGCCCGACCCCGCCGGCGCCGGCGAGGTAGATGACCAGGAAGCGCAGCTCGAGGGCGAGGCCGGCCAGGAAAAACGGCAAGCCGAGGCAGCCGAAGGTCTTGAGCGGCTCGTAGACCGCCAGGGCGCGGGCCAGGGTCAGGGTCTGACGGCGCACGTAGTGGAAGCTGCCGCGGTGGAGGCGCGAGGGGCGCGGCGTCGGCCGGACGGCGATCGGCACCCAGGCCACCGAGAGCCCGGCGCGGCCGGCCTGGACCAGCGTCTCGAGGCTCGCAGAGAAGCCGGTGTGGACCCGCAGCCGGAGCGCGGCGTCGCGGGTGAAGGCGCGGAAGCCGCTCGCCGCGTCGGGCACCGGGAACCCGGCCAGCCATCCGACGACGCGGCTGCCCAGGAGCTGGAGGCGGCGCTTGATCGGCGAGAAGTGGCCGAGCGTCCCCGGCCGCCGGTCGCCGACCGCGATGTCGGCGTCGCCGGCGAGGAGCGGCGCCACGACGGCCGGCAGCTCGGCGCCCGGGTACTGGCTGTCGCCGTCGGTGAGGACGACGTAGTCGGCGCCGCGCGCGAGCGCCTCGCGCAGCCCGGTCGCGAACGCCCGCGCCAGCCCGAGGTTGCGCCGGTGGCGGACGACCCAGTCGGCACCGCCTGCGCGCGCCACCTCGGCGGTGCCGTCGGTCGAGCCGTCGTCGATCACCAACACGCGCACCTCGTCGATCCCGGGCACCGAGCGCGGCAGCTCGGCGAGGGTCGCCGGCAGGGTCTCGGCCTCGTCGAGGCAGGGGATCATCACGACCAGGCGGGTGGCGCGCGGAGGGCTCATCGGCGCCGGGATCTTACCGCCGCGCGGCCGCCGCCGGCCGGGCGGCGTAAGATGCGCGCCGATGTCCATCGGCTCGGAGGAGTACCGCGAAGCGCTCCGCCACTTCCCGGCGGGGGTGACCATCGTCACCCTGCGCGCCGGCGACCAGGTCCACGGGCTCACCGTCTCGGCGTTCGCCTCGGTGTCGCCCGAGCCGCCGCTGGTGGCGGTGATCATCGACCACAAGCACAAGGCCTCGGCGCTGCTCCGGATGCCGGGGACCTCGTTCGCGGTCAACGTCCTGGGCGAGGACCAGGCCGAGCTGTCCAACCGCTTCGCCTGGATGAAGGACGAGGACCGCTTCGCCGCGGGCCGCTGGACCGAGGCCGCCACCGGCGCGCCGGTGCTCGAGGACGCGCTCGCCTGGCTCGACTGCCGGATCGTCTCGGAGCAGCCCGCCGGCACCCACTCGATCTACATCGGCGAGGTGGTGGCGAGCGGCGTGCCGCGGCCCGGCGAGGCGCCCTTGGTCTACTGGAACCGCGGCTACCGCAAGCTGTCCCGTCACGAAGACGGTTGAGTCAGCGGCCGGCGCCAGGCTCCCGTAGCCGCCGCGAGCGCCAGGATGCCGAGGTACTCGATCGGCAGGTAGTAGCGCTCGACGAAGACGAAGCCGATCGCGAGGTTGACTACCAGGAGGTAGGCGGTGCCGAGCGCGCCGACCGCGAGGAGTGCGAACCACCGCCGCGGCCGTACCAGGCCCGCCGCGAGCGCCGCCACCACCGCGCCGGAGAGGAGCCAGCGCGACCAGCGCCAGGCGCGGACCGCCGGCCCGAGCCGGCTCGCCCGCTCCGCGGGCGGCGGCAGGGCGATGCCGGCGTAGCGCTCGAGGTGGCCGCCGACCGTCGGGTCCAGCTCGAGCGGCCGCGAGTAGTCGGCGTTGCCCTGGATCGGCCGGAAGAAGCGCCCGAGCGACCAGCCGAGCTGGCGGGCGAAGCCGATCGGGTGACGCGCGGCGACCCGCAGGGCGGCGGAGAGGAGCGCCCGGTCGGTGGCCGCGAAGCTGCCGCCGAAGCGCTCGATCCGCAGCCGGTGGGCGGTCGAGCCGAAGTCCCAGATCTGCCAGCTCCCGTTGCGCCGGAGCGACTCCGGGTCGGAGAGCAGGATCTCGCCCCCGGGGACTCCGTCGAGGTCGCCCGGCTCGGCGAAGCGCGCCACCGAGCCCCAGAGCACCCAGCCGGAGAAGCCGCTGGCGCCCGCGGTCGCGGTCGCCTCGCCGCCGAGCGAGCCGGCGACCGCGTGGCTGTAGCCGCCGTAGATCGCCGCCGCGGCCCCGAGCGCCAGCGCCGCCCACGCCGCGCGCCCGAGCCGCCGGCGGAGCGGCCCCTCGGGATGGCGGAGCCAGGCGCCGGCCAGCCCGAGGAGCGGCAGCAGCGCGGGCAGGAAGACCCAGACCGCGCGCACCAGGAGCGGCGCCGCCGCGGCCGCGCCGAGCGCCAGGGCCGAGAGCGGTCCCGGGCGCTCGACGAACCAGAAGAGGGCCGCGAGCGCCGCCGCGAGGAGCGCCAGGGCCAGGGCGTCGGCGAGGACGAAGCGCTGGAGCAGCAGGTGGAGCGGCGACAGGGTCGCCGCCAGCGCGGCGGCCGCCGCGACCCACGGCGGCGCCCCGAGGGCGCGGCGCGCGAGCGCGAAGGTGGCGGTCCCGACGGCGGCCCCGAGCAGGCACTGGAGGAGGACCACGACGCCGAGCTTGGGGCCGCCGGCGAGGGCGAAGACGAGGGACAGGAAGAGCCCGTAACCGAGCGGGCGGGGCCAGTCCGGCGACCGCTCGTAGGCGTCGCGGACGTAGCTGCCGCTGTCGGAGTGGAGGAGCACCGGGTGGTCGATCCACCAGGCGAGGAGCGCCGCGGCGAGGCACGCGAGGGCGATCGCCGCGAAGCCGGCGAGCGCCCGGCGCGGCGGATCGGAGGCGCGGGGGAGGACGGCGGTTCGGCTCACGCGGCGGTCGATCTTGCCCGGCCCGCCGCGGCCGGTCAAGGGCGGGCCCAGGGCGGGCCCGGGCTGGTAGGATGCACGCCGCACCGCGACCCCCACGCTCCCGGCCCGGGCCGATCCCGCGCCGTGCACGATCCAGCCCGACCCCGATGCTCCCGAGCTTCACCCGACGCCTTGGCCCGTCGCGCCCGCTCGCGGTCTCGCTCACCGTCCCTCTCACCGTCTCGCTCGGCGCCCTCGCCCTCGCCGCCTGGGGCTGTGCGGGACCGCAGGGCACCGGCGGCGCGCCGGAGCCGGACGCGACGGTCTCGGCGGCGGCCGCCGGAGCGCCGGCCGAGCCGGAGGCCGGAACGCCGGCCGAGTCCGGGCCGCCCCCCTCGATCATCCTGATCGACATCGACACCCTGCGCGCCGACCGCCTCTCCTCCTACGGCAACCCGCGCCCGACCAGCCCCGAGATCGACGCCGTCGCCGCCGAGGGGACCCGCTTCGCCTGGGCCTTCGCCCAGGCGCCGACCACGCCGCCGTCGCAGACCTCGATCCTGACCTCGCTCTACCCCAGCTCGCACGGGGTCGAGGACCGCCACGACCGAGTGCCCGAGGAGGTCGAGACCCTCGCCGAGGTGCTCAACGCCCGCGGCTACGCCACCGCCGCCTTCGTCGACGGCGGCTTCATGCACCACGGCTTCGGCCTCGACCAGGGGTTCGACCTCTACCAGGACGCGCCCGGCGGCCTCGAGCGGATCGGGCCGCGCGCGCTGGCCTGGATGCGCCGCCACGCCGACCGGCCGTTCCTGCTCCTGGTCCACACCTACGACGTCCACAGCCCCTACCTGCCGCCCGAGCCCTACCGCTCGCTCTTCCTCGGCGAGCTGGCCGAGCCGCCGACCCCTGGCTTCGAGCCCGACCAGACGACCCTCGACACGCTCCGCCGGCGCTCCTGGCGCGAGAGCGGGCCGCTGCTCCCGGCGCGCGACCTCGCCTACACGGTGGCGCTCTACGACGCCGGCATCCGCCAGGTCGACGACTGGGTGGGGGAGCTGCGGCGCGAGATGGCGGCGCTCGGCCTCGACCGGAGTGCGGTCCTGGCGATCTTCTCCGACCACGGCGAGGAGTTCTTCGAGCACGGCTCGCTCCTCCACGACAAGCTCTACACGACCACCGCGCGGGCGCCGCTGGTGATCCGGCGCCCGGGCGGCGGCACCGGCCACGTGGTCGAGCGGCCGGTCGAGCTGATCGACCTGATGCCGACCCTGCTCGATCTCGCCGGCGTGCCGGCGCCCGCGGCGGCGCAGGGGCGGAGCCTCGCCCCCTGGCTCGACGCCGGCGAGCCGCCGTTGCTGCCGGCGTTCAGCGAGTCGAGGATGTTCAAGGGTCAGCGGGCGGTGACCGGCGACCGCTACCGGGTGATCCACTGGATCCGCGGCATCCGCGGCGAGGGCCCGCGGAGCGAGCTGTACGCCTATCGCGACGACCCGCTCGAGCAGCGCGATCTGTCGGCGGCCGACCGTACGCGGGTCGACGACCTCCACCTCGACCTCCGAAAGTGGAAGCGCCGGGTCGCCGCCGCGCCGCCGCCTTCGGACGAGGCGAGCACGATCCCCGAGGAGGTGCTGGCGCGGCTGCGGGCGTTGGGCTACGGGTAGCCTGCCCCGCCGTCGGCGGGCGGTGCAGCCACCTCGTCTTCTTGAGCATTATGTGCATTTGACCATCCCGGCGGCCTGCTGCAGTCTTCCCGGGTCCACCACGAAGATCGTCGTGCAGCGGAGGGAATCGATGAAGTCGGAGGGCCGCCAGGGGCACGCCAGGGATTTCCCCACCTTTCGCGACAACTTGATCGAGGCTCGCCGGAAGGGAATCGACCTCGACCTGGACCTGAACGCAAAGGCCAGCGGCGTCGAGTGCTACTGGTTCCGCCTGCACTCTCCCGATTGCAAGGAGATCTTTCGCGACGGCACCGGCTACGACAACCGGTGCAATCGCTCCTTCCTCGCCCGCTGCTACCGGCGCGCGAACCACCCTCAGAGCCACGTCGTGCTCATGTACAACGGGCTGGACGAGACGATCTACACCAACGGCGACCAGCTCTTCGCCTTCTACGACGAACTGGGGCTCCGGCTGGCGTCGCAGGGCAAGCTCGCGATCCTCCTTCCCACGCCCTATCACATGAACCGCGCGCTCTCCTACAAGAGCGCCGAAGACGGCCGCAAGCTGTGCGAGAAGCACGGGGAACGGTTCATCCGGATGCACGTCCCCAACGAGGCGTTGACCTGGGAACCGTCGATGATCTACACCAACCACCTCCAGGGCTCGAAGGAGACGCTGGAACTTTGCCGATTCTTCCTCGAGGGGCGGGTCGAGGAGGCCTTCCCCGAACTGAAGCCCCGCGCAATCGTCCCCGAGCGGATCGCCGCGACCGTCCGGTCCTGGGTCACCGAGCGCCCTTCGATCTCCTTGCTGGGTTATTCGCTGGGTGGGCTTCGGGCGCTGACGGAGTTCTTGTTCGATCGCCGGCGAGCCCGGGACGCCCACCGGCCGCCCCTCTTCTCGGGCTGCGTGCCAGTCTGTTCAGGTGGGTCGCTGGCCGATCTGTCGGCGCCCCGCTGGATCGACGAGACCAAGTGGAAGGCAATGCTCGACAACCTGGTGCTGGGCGACTCCGGGAGGTACATTGAGGCCGCGCGCGACAACTTCCCCCACGAGCAGGAGTTCGCCAGCGCCTATTTCCAGACCCTCAAGGACATCTTCCTGGGCAATGCGCAGACGATGCGATCGCTCGGCAGCCAAGCCGTGGGTGCAGCGCGCTCGATGTTCTTCGTCCTCGGCGGCGCCGACACTCTGGTGCCTCCGAACGCGATCCAGCGCATCAACCCCGAGGGCGGCGTCAACATCCTGCAGGTCTCGGGGATGGGGCACCTGTTCTCGTTCGACCTCGCCTGGAACCGGACCAAGGGCCTGATCTGCGACGTCCTGACCCAATTCATCGACAACGCGCCGACTCTGGAGACGGTCCCCGATCCGGGTGAGTTGATCCAGCACTTGGTCTTGCTCGATCTGACCTTTCAGCTCATGCCCTATCGCGCCCGAATCGAACCGAAGGGTCTTCGTCGCGCGGCACGCTCCCTGCCTCGCGCCGATGCGACTTTCGACTACGTTGCGCGAGTCTTCGGCGCGGAGTTCAGCGCCAAGTTGCAGGCGACGTCCAAGCTCGAGCCCGAACCGCTGGCGAAGATGGTGCGAGAGTTCCTGTTCGAGATCCTCTATGACGTGGCCCTCCAAGTGAAACGCCGGCTCGTCAATCCAGCTCTCTACTGGCCGGAATGGGAGAGGCATTTCTTAGACGGCCTCCTTGCTCGCGACGGGGAACTGAGACGAGCGGTCCAGGCACTCGGGCCTGCGGGCGATAGCATGCATCAGCTCGACGAGAGACTGGTGAAGACCGAGTTCCTGACCGAACGGCGGAGGAGGATGCTGGTGGCGCTGCAGGAGCAGAAGCTCACGCCGATTCGGCAGAGGATGGCGGAGCGTTTCGAGAAATACCTGGCGGCGCAGACCCAGGAGCGCCCCGACGCGATCGACGCGACGCCCCCGGACGGCGTGTCTCAAAGATAGCCGAGCGCCTTGAGCCGCTCGCGCTCTTCGTCGCCGAGGACGCTCTCCTCCGCCTCGCCCGGCTCGCCCCCCTCCGCGGCGCGCAGCTCGTGGCCGAGCCGGCGCTCGGCGCGCAGCTCGCGGTCGAGGCGGGCGACCAGCGCCGCGGTGCGCTGGCGCTTGGCCTCCGAGAGGTCCCGGCGTTCGCCGGGATCGGCGGCGAGGTCGTAGAGCTCGCTCTCGCCGCTCTTCAAGTCATGGACCAGCTTGAACCCGCCGGAGGAAAGCGCGTAGCGGCTGCGCACCAGTTTGTCCTGGCCGAGCGCCAGCCGCCGCCCCTCGACACCCTCATCCCCGCCGCCCCTTTCCCCTGCGCGGTGGATGGCCAGGAGGTCGTGTCCCTGCACCTGCGCGGGGCGCGGCAGCCCGAGCGCGGCGAGGAGCGTCGGCGGCAGGTCCGCGAGGTCGGCCAGGCCGCCGATCCGCTCGCCGGCGCGGGCGCTGCCGGGGAGCTTGATCAGGAGCGGCACGCGCACGCTCTCCTCGTAGGTCTGCGAGTGGAGGAGCCGGCCGTGCTCGCGGAACTCCTCGCCGTGGTCGGAGGTGACGACGATCAGCGACGGGTCGTAGAGCCCGCGGTCCCGCAGCTCGTCGAACAGCTCGCCGAGGGTCCGGTCGAGCCCGCGCACGCCGGCCTCGTAGAGCCCGTGGAGCTCGGCCAGCCGCGCCGGAGTCAGCTCCCGGCGGTCGCGGTCGGCGGCGTTGAGGAAGGCGGTGGCGCAGCGGCCCTCGGCGTCGCAGTACCGATCGTCGCGATGGTCCTCGGCGAGGTCGCCGAGGAGGTCGGGCGGAGCGTAGTAGGGGAGCTTGTTGCCCTGGTTGTTGCCGAAGTCGGAGTGGGGGTCCATGTAGTGGAGGAAGAGGAACACCGGAGCGCCGCCGAGGCTCTCCGCCTCGAGGGCCTCGAGGCCGGCGGCGTTGACCCGCTCGGCGTAGGTCAGGCCGTGGCGGAGCCGCTGGTAGGTGTGGAAGCCGCGGGCGAAGCCGAAGTCCCCCTTGAGCCACTCGTTGGTCACCCGCCCGGCGGTGCGGTAGCCGGCGCGGCGCAGCCACTGCGCCAGGGTCTCGATCCCCGGCGCCAGGCGGTCGCGCTCGGTGGTCACGCCGTGGGCGGTCGGGCTGACGCCGGTGAACATCGTCATGTGCGCGGCGAGGGTGAACGGCATCGGCGCCAGGACGCGGTCGACGATCACGGCGCCGGCGGCGAAGCGGTCGAGGTGCGGGGTGATCGAGACGCCGGCGCGGTAGGGACCGACGGCGTCGGCGCGCAGGGTGTCGAGCGAGATCAGGATCAGGTGCGGCCGCGGCGCCGGCGTCTCGACGGGGGGGGCCTCGCGGACGCAGGCGGCGGCGCCCGCGGCGCACAGCGCGAGCGCCAGCGCCGAGCGCCGGAGCGGCCGGCGCGCGCGGCGGGAGGGGGAGCGCGGCTCGTCCATCGTCCTCACAGGTAGCCCAGGGCGCGCAGCGCGGCCGCGGTCTCGGCGTCGATCTCCATCGCCTCGCCGCGGCCCCGCGGCAACCCGGCCAGCTCGCTCGCGAGCGCTGCCGCCAGGGCGTCCGCGATCTCCTCGCGGGCGCTCGAGAGGTCCTGCCGCTCGCCGGGGTCGTGGCGGAGGTCGAAGAGGAGGCGCAGCGCGGGCTCCCGCTCGATCACCTTGCGCCGGCCGAGGGTGATCGCGCTCGATTCAGGTCCGTAGGCGGGGGACTCGGCGATCTGCGGCCGGCGCTCGCACGTCGCCGCCTCGCCGCGGCCGAGGAGCGGCGTCAGGTCGTCGCCGCGCATCTCGGCCGGCGCCGGCACCCCGAGCCGGGCGAGCACGGTGGGGGCGACGTCGAGGTGGCGCACCGGGCAGTCGCTGCGCCGCCCCCCGGCGAGGTCGGGGCCGGCGAAGACCAGCGGCACGTGGAGCAGCTCATCGTACATGGTGTGGCCGTGGCCGACCCCCCAGATCCCGCGCGGGTCGTCGCCCAGCGCGCGCCCGGCCTGCCAGTGGTCCCAGAACTCCTCGCCGTGGTCGGAGGTGACCACGATCAGGGTGTCGTCCGCCGCCCCCGACTCCTCGAGCGCCTCGAGCAGCCGGCCGATCTGGTGGTCGACGTAGCGCAGCGCGCCGTCGTAGAGCGCCAGCTTGTGGGCGCGGTAGATCTGGAACTTGGGGTCCGAGGGGTCGTCGAGGTCGAGGTACCACCAGTCGGTGTGGCGCTCGGCGTGCCCCTCGCCGGCGACCTTGTACCAGTCGAACCAGGGCTGCGGCGGCCGGATCGGCTGGTGGAGGTCCATGTACTGGAGGTAGAGGAAGAAGCGGCCGCCGCCGCCGGCGCCGAGCCAGGCGAGCGCCCGGTCGGTGAGGGCGCCGCCGTCGACCCACTCGACCTCGGCGACCTGGAAACCGCGCTGGAAGCTCCCGTAGAGGTAGGGGTTGGCGGAGAACAGGCCGGTCGAGAAGCCGGCGTCGCGCAGCACCTCGGCCAGGCTCTCGACGCCGGTGGCGATCTGGTTCGGCGGCGTCTTGCCCAGGTGCTTGACCTCGCCGGGGACGCCGGCCCCGTGCTCGGAGGGATAGCGCGAGGTCAAGAGGCTGGCGGTCGCCGGCACCGTCCAGTTGGAGTGCGCGGCGGCGTCCTCGAACAGCACGCCGCGCGCCGCCAGGGCGTCGACCGCCGGCGTGGTGTCGCGGTCGTGGCCGTAGGCGCCGACCCGGTCGGCGCGCAGGGTGTCGATCACCACCACCACGAGGTTGCGCGCCGGCGGCGGCGCGGCCGGCGACCCGCAGCCGGCGGCGGCCAGGGCGAGCGCTGCGAGCGCGGCCCGGCGCCGGACGTCGCGGGCCGGTCCGCTACGGGCCGGTCCGCTAGGCGCCGGCCTGCTGGACGGACCTCCGGGGCGAGGCCGTCCGGCGCGCGGCCGGCGGGGACGGGCGGGGCGGTCGGGAGCGGGCATCGCGGCTCGGGTGCTGACGGGGACTGCGGCCTCGGCACGGGCGGGGCGGCGACCCGGAACCCGCCGCCGTGCGGGTGGCGGATGCTATCCCATCCACCGCCGGCCGCCGCCGCTCCGGCCGGGCCGCGGAAAGCGAGATCTTGCAGATCTTTCCCGTTGCCGGTCGCGGGATCCTGTGCTACAGTGCGCGCCATCGAGTGGTTGGTTGATCTCCATTTCCGCCGATGGACCGAACGATGCCTCATGGCGAGGTCGCAAACGGAATCGATGGAGCCGGGCGGCTAGGCAGCCGGCCCGGATATCGGGGAGGCTTCCCGGGGCCCCCGGCCTCGGTGTAGGATAGGCCAGACTCTCGGAGAGGAAGACTAGAGGTCGAGGAAGCAGGGGCTCCTGCACCGTTCCCGTCGACCGTCCTGAGACCATCTTGAGGATCCGGAGGTACAGAGTGGTGAAGAAGACCTTCAGTCTCGCGTTCTTGGCCGCCGCGGTGATGCTGCTCGCCGCCATGCCGGCGCAGGCGAACAGCCTCGACGTCAACGAGGATGCGGCGCTCCCGAACTCGGTCGGCTCGAACTGCAACGGTCAGCCCTGCGGCCTCGAGGTGATCCTCGTCGACCAGGGTCAGGCCTACGTCGAGAGCGACCATCCGGCCCAGGAGCCGACCGTCTCGATCAAGCTCATGCTGGACGCCAACGGCGTCTCGCTCCCGGATCTGCCCAACGACAGCCCGGGCCGTGTCAGGATCCTCAAGGGCTACCGCGAGGTCGGCAACAACCCGCGGCAGCACCTGTTCGTGACGCTCAAGCGGAACATCGAGAACACCCAGTACCGCGTCTCGGTGCTCCAGCGCGACAACAACGAGAACTTCCAGTTCATCGGTGAGTTCTTCTGGGGCAACGGACCGCACGAGCTGGAGATCCTCTGGGACAAGACGGCCGGCACCGGCAACGTCCAGGTCTTCCGCGACGGTGTGCTGCGCGCCAACACGAACGTCAACGTGACCCCCTGGAACATCGACATGGTCCGGATGGGCGTGATCGACATGGCGTCTGACAACTTCACCGCCATCGGCAGCATCTACCTGGACGAGTACGTCAACACCCGGTAGACACTCCCGGCAGAGCCCCGAAGTCGATTGAAGAAGTTCAAGGGCCCCGGTCGAGCGGCGCTGAGCCTCTCGGCCGGGGCTTTTCCGTTGCGGGCGTCCTTGCGGGCCCTGGCACGCCGCGGTGCCGCGGCAGTCGGGCTCGCCGCCGCGGCCCTCCTCGCCGGCTGCGGCCAGCCGCCGGCCGGAGCCCAGGGCTCGGCCGCCGCGCCGGTCGCCCCGATCGCGCCCTGCCCCGAGTGCAGCGTGCTCCTGGTGTCGATCGACACCCTGCGCGCCGACCGCCTGGGCGCCTACGGCAGCTCGCGCGATCCCAGCCCGAGCCCCGGTCTCGATCGCCTGGCCGCCGGCGGCGTGCTGTTCGAGCGCGCGCAGAGCGCGTCGTACCACACCGCCGATTCCCACATGTCGATGATGACCTCGCTCTTCCCTGCCGCCCACCTGGTGCGCAACGCCGCGGCCGGGGGCGGGCGGCGCCTGGACGACGGGGTGGCGACGCTCGCCGAGCTGCTGCGCGCCGAGGGCTTCCGCACCGCCGGCTTCCACGGCGGCGGCAACGTCGGCCCGATGTACGGCTTCGACCGCGGCTTCGAGCGCTACCGGCGCGAGCGCGACCCGCGGGTGGCGGCAGAGTGGCTGGCCGAGCACGGCGGGGAGCGCGTCTTCCTCTTCTTCCACACCTACCACACCCACGACCCCTACACCCCGGAGCCGCCGTTCGACGCGCTCTACGATCCCGGCTACGACGGTCCGATCGTGCACGACGAGGCGGCCCTGGTCGCCGAGGCGGCCCTGGGGGGCGAGGGAGACGGCGGCTTCCGCGAGCTGCGCGACGCCTTCTGGTCGCGGGTCGACGCCGCCGACCCGCGTGCGATCGAGCACCTCCTGGCGCTCTACGACGGCGAGATCGCCGAGGTCGACCGCGACCTCGCGCCGCTCTTCGCCGCCGCCGAGGCGGCACCCCGGCCGGTGATCGTGATCGTCGTCTCCGACCACGGCGAGGAGTTCCACGAGCACGGCAAGTTCCTCCACGACCAGCTCTACCAGGAGCTGCTCCACGTGCCGCTGATCCTCGCCGGGCCGGGACTGCCGGCCGGCCGGCGGGTGGCGCCGCCGGTCTCCCTGGTCGACCTCGCGCCGACCGTGCTCGACCTGGTCGGCCTCGAGCCGCCGGCGCAGTTCCAGGGGCGCTCGCTCCTGCCGGTGATCGCCGGCGCCGGCGAACCGGGGACGGTCTTCAGCGAAAAGGTGCGCCAGGGGGCGCTCGAGCGCGGCGACGAGAGCGGCCGCCTCTCGGCCTGGGCGCTGGTCGACGGCGACCGCAAGCTCCTGACGAAGGGGCGGCCCGAGCTGTACGACCTCGCCGCCGATCCGGGCGAAGAGCGGCCGCTCGCCGAGCCGGCGGCGATCGAGGAGCTGGCGCGCCGCGCCCGCCGCGTGCAGCAGGAGAGCCGGGAGCGCCGGCGCTCGCTCGGCGTGCCGCTGCGGGCCGAGACCGAGGCGCTCGACGCCGAGACCCGCGAGGAGCTGAAGGCGCTGGGGTATCTCCGGTAGCCGCCGGCCCCGACGTGATGCTCCCGGACTCCTCCGGCCCACCCCGTTCGGCCGAGCGCCTGCTCCGCCGGGCGCTCCGGCGCGGCGGCCTGCTCCACCGCGTCGTCGACCGGCTGGTCGGCCGCCCGCTGCGCGCCGCCCACGGCTGGTATCGGCGGCTCCGCCACTGGGCGCGCTCGACCGCCGGCCGCGCCTACCGCTTCGCACGGCGCAACACCTTCACGCCGCTGCGGATCGTGCCGCGATTCGCCGGCTTCCTCTACCTCCTGGTCTGGGGGCGCCGCATCCGCCGGCGGGCGCTGCGGCGGCGCGCGGCCCTCGCGGACACGCCGGCGCTGGCGGTGCCGCCCGCGCCGCGGCCGCGGGCGGCCCTGGCGCGGCGGCCGCGTGTCCTCCTGGTCAGCCCCTACTCGATCTACCCGCCGGACCACGGCGGCGCGGTGCGCCTCTACAACCTGATCCGCCGCGCCGGTCCGGCGGTCGACCTCCACCTGGTGATCCTCGACCGCGAGGGGGAGGACCCGGCCCAGCGCGCGGCGCTCGAGCCGTTCTGTGCCGCGGTCGAGTTCCACCGCTGGGAGCCGGCGTGGGCGCACGACCTCTTCCGCATGCGGCCGCCGGGCGAGCAGATCTTCCGCTCGGACGAGCTGGCGGCGCGGCTCCAGCGCATCGTCGACGAGGAGGGGATCGACATCCTCCAGCTCGAGTACACCGAGCTGGGCCAGTACGCCCTCCGGGTGCGGGCGCCGCGCTCCGTGATCACCGAGATCGACGTCACCTTCCGCTCGCGCCACCGGCGCCGGCGCGCCGGCTTCCACCGCCGCTACGACCACGACCGGGCGTTCGGCTCCTCGCTCGGCGACGGCCTGCGCCAGCTCCGCTACGAGCTGGAGGTGTGCGGCGCCGCCCACGAGGTCCACGTGATGTCGGAGGCCGACGGCGCGTACCTGGCGTCGTTCCTGGCCGACGGCGCCCGCCGGCTGCGGGTGGTGCCCAACGGGGTCGACACCGCCGCGCTGCGGCCGCCCGCCGCCGGCGCGCTCCGCCGCGGCGCCCTCTTCGTCGGCAACTTCCAGCACCTGCCGAACGTCGACGCCATCGACTGGCTTCTCACCGACATCTGGCCGCGGGTGCGGGAGCTGCGGCCGGGGGCGACGCTGTCGGTGGTCGGCGTCGGACCGCCCGAGCGGGTCCTCGCCTGGGACGGCCGCGACGGCATCCGGGTCGTCGGCGCGGTGCCCGAGGTCGCCCCCTACCTCGAGCGACACCGGGTGCTGATCGCGCCGATCCGCGCCGGCTCGGGGACGCGGCTGAAGATCCTCGAGGCGATGGCCTCCGGGCTGCCGGTGGTGTCGACCACGATCGGCGCCGAGGGGATCGGCGGCACCGCGGGCGAGCACTACCTGGTCGCCGACCGCGCCGAGCGCCTGGCGCGCGAGGTGGTGCGCCTGCTCGAGGGGGAGGACGGCGGCGGGCTCGAGCCCGAGAGCCTGGGCGGCCGGCTGGCGGCGGCGGCTCGCCGGCTGGTCGAGGAGCGCTACGACTGGTCCGGCTCGGCCGAGCGGCTGCTCGACGCCTGGTGGGAGCTGATGCCGGAGCCGGCACGGCTGCCGCCGGAGCCCGCGGCGGAGGCAGGGGAGCCGGACGCGCCCGAGGTCTCGATCGTGATGCCGACGAAGGACGGCGGCGAGATGCTCGGCCGGGCGCTCTCGGCGATCTTCGGGCAGGCGAGCGCGCGGCGGTTCGAGGTGATCTGCATCGACTCCGGCTCGCGCCCCGAGGAGGTCGAGCGGATGCGCGGCTTCCCGATCCGGCTCGAGTCGATCGACCGTGCGGAGTTCGACCACGGCTTGACCCGCGACCGCGGCGCCGCGCTGGCGCGCGGGCGGGTGGTGGTCTTTCTCAACCAGGACGCGGTGCCCGCCGACGACGGCTGGCTCGACCGCCTCACCGCGCCGCTCTTCGGGGGCGAACCCGGCCTCGCCGCGGTCCAGGGGGGGATCCAGGAGCTGCCCGACCCGGGGCGGCGCTTCTACTGGGACTCCTGCGGCCACCGCTTCTACTTCACCCGCGAGACCGACCGCTGGCTGGCGCGCTACGGCGGCATCGGCTTTTCGACTGTCAACGCGGCGCTCCGGCGCGAGGTCTGGCGGCGCCACCCGTTCGGGCGCGCGCCGATCATGGAGGACAAGAAGTGGCAGCGCGAGGTGGTCGAGGCCGGGTGGGCGATCGCGACCCGCGGCGACGCCTTCGTCCACCACACCCACGACTACGACCTCCGCGGGCTGACCCGGCGCTGCTGGAGCGAGGGGGTGGGATGGCGGACGCTCGGCGAGCGCTATCGCTTCCGCGACATGGCGCGCGACCTCTTCAAGGGGAGCGTCTGGTGGGACCTGACGCGGGGGATCCTCGAGGGCCGGGTGCGCTCGTTCGCCGAGGTGGTCTTCCCGGTCGTCCGGCCCTGGATGGTCTACCGGGGGAACCGGTCGGGGGGTGGCGTGCGACTCTGAGAGCCGGCTCGGACGCCCGGGCGCCAGCGCCGGAGGGTGAGCGGCACGGTGAGGGCGGAACGCAGGTAGCCCCGGAGCGTCCCCCGGTGGCAGCGGTGGAGGAGGCCGGCGGCCTCGGGGTCGGCGGCGCCGCGGCGGGCGCGGTGCGAGGTGACGACGTTGCCGATCCCTTGCCGGAGGCCGCGGCCGAGCCCGGCGAAGCCCCAGTGGCGCCAGTCGATGATCGCCTCCGAGCGCCCCTGGGCGGCGAAGCGGTCGATCAGCCAGCGGCGGGTGATCCGGTCGGCGGCGACGCGGTGGCGGACGCGGGCGGCGGGGACGTAGACGACGCGGTCGCCGCCGCGCTCGATCCGCAGGCACAGCTCGGTCTCCTCGCACGAGAGGAGCGAGGCGCCCTTCCTGCCGAGGCGGGTCGAGAAGCCGCCGTAGCGCTCGAAGGCGCGGCGGTGGAACGCGACGTTGGCGCCGCGCGGGAACTCGTTGTAGGCCAGGTCGTGGGGCTCGGGGCCGCGGTCCCAGACCGTCAGGTAGGGGAGGTAGCGGTCGACGAACCAGGGCGGCAGGCTCCCGGCGTAGAGCGGCTCGACCGGGCCCCCCGCGGCCAGCGCGCCGCCGGCGGTGAGCGCGTCGGCGAGCGCGGCGAGCCACTGCGGTTCGGGGTAGGCGTCGTCGTCGAGGAAGGCGATCACCTCGCCTCGCGCCTCGGCGACGCCCCGGTTGCGTGCCGCCGAGAGGCCGATCTCGGGCTCCTCGACCACCCGCACCCGCCCCGGGTGCGCCGCCGCCACCTCGCGTGCCACCGCCAGGGTGTCGTCGCTCGAGCGGTTGTCGACGATCAGGAGCTGCCAGCGCTCGGACGGGTAGTCGACCGCCAGCGCCGCCGTACACGCCTCGGCCAGGAGGCGCGAGCGGTTGTGCGTGCAGACGACGACGGTGGCGAGCGGGGCTTCGGTCATGGGGGACGGTGGGAATGGGGCCGGCGGAGGCTAGCACTCGCCGGCCAGGGCTGCCAGCAGCGCCGCGGCGCGATGGTCCCAGCTCTCCGCGCGCGCGACGGCGCGGCGGCGCTCGCGCGACTCGGCGGAGTCCTCGGCGCGGGCTCGATCGAGCAGCGCCGGCAGCTCGGCGGGGTCGTCGTAGGGGTAGACCAGGGGCGGGCCGAGCGCGGCGGCGCCCGCGGTCGCCGCTCCGGGCAAGCGGCGGAGCGCCACCGGCAGGCCGGCGGCGAGCATCTCGTAGAGCTTGACCGGGTCGATCGCCCGGGTCAGCGGCGTGTCGCGGTAGGGGACCAGACCGAGGTCGAGGCCGGCGAGGAACCCCGGCACGGACCGGTAGGGGATCTCGCCGACCAGCTCGACGTTCGGAAGCCGCGCCAGCGCGGCGACGGCGGCGGAGTCGACGCGGCCGGCGAGGCGGAAACGCCACGACGGGTGGGCGCGGGCCGCGGCTTCGAGCGCGCCGGCGTCGATGCGGTCGTCGAGGGCGCCGACTAGGCCGGCCGCGATCGCGCGGTCCCGCCTCGCCTCGGCGGCCGGATCGTCCTCTCGAGGCGGGGCGGCGAAGGCGGCCGGATCGCAGGCGTTGCGCAGGATCACCGTGCGGACTCCGAGGCGGCGCGGCAGGTCGGCCAGCGCTTCGGAGGTCGCGGTCACCAGGCCGGCGGCCGCGATCAGCTCCTCCTCGACCGCGCCGATCGCCGGCGGCACGCCGGGGAAACCGGCGTGGAGGTCGATCCGGTCGTAGACCAGCGGCACGCCGAAGCGGCTCGCCAGCGCCCGCGCCAGCGGCGACCAGAACGGGAGCTGGGCGACGATCGCCCGCGGGGCCTCGCGCAGTCCGCCGGCGAGGGCGGCGGCGAGATCGAGTGCGGCCGCGGCCGGCAGCGGCTCGCGGAACGGGTCTGGGCGGCCGGGCACCCGCATCCGCACCACCCGCAGGCCGCCGGCGGGCGCGGCCACCTGGAGCCGCGGCTGGAGCCGGGTGCGCAGGAACCCCTCGGCCCAGACCACGGGCACGCCGCGCGCGGCCAGGGCCAGCGCGAGCTGCTGCGGGCGCTGGAAGCGGTAGGCCCAGGGCAGGGCGGGGAGATAGAGGATCGGCGCTCCGCGGACGGCCGGGGGCGAGGCGGCCGGGGCACCGCCGGTCCCCGGCGGTCGCACCGCGGGCCACTCACGAGATCCCCCCGACCCGGGCGTGGGTCCCGGCGAGAGGCGGCGGAGCAGGGCGCGTGCCCCCCGCTCGACGACGGACGCGGCGGCGAGGAGACCGTCGGCCGGGGCGGGGCGGTACGCGAAGAGCGGATCGTCGGAGGCCCCCCGGCCGCGCCCGGCGGCGCCGTCGGCTCCGGCGCTCACGGTCGCCGGGACCCGGCGGCGCCTCGGGGAGGGCGCGGCGGTTCGCTTGCGGTGGGCTGCATCGGGTCGCTCGGCGGTGGTGCCGATGGTAACCTCTGGGCGCCGCCGCCGGCCACTCGCCGCCCGCGCGTCCGGCGTTTCATCGCAACACCCTGGCAACCACCGCATCGAGAGGTTCCCCCCGTGGCCGCCGACTCGCCCTCCTTCGAGCCCCGCACCGTGGTCGTGACCGGCGGCGCCGGCTTCATCGGCTCCCACCTCGCCGAGGGCTTCCTCGGCCGCGGCTGCCGGGTGGTGGTGATCGACGACCTGTCGACCGGCCGGCGCGAGAACGTCCCCGCCGGCGCCGAGCTGCACGTGCTCGACGTCCGATCGCCGGCGGCCGCCGAGCTGGTGGCCGCGAGCGGCGCCGAGGTCCTGGTCCACCAGGCGGCGCAGATCGACGTCGGCCGCTCGGTCGCCGATCCGCTCCACGACGCCGGGGTCAACGTCCTCGGCACGCTCAACCTGCTCGAGGGGGCGCGCCGCGGCGGCGTGCGACAGGTGCTCTTCGCCTCGACCGGCGGCGCGATGTACGGCGAGCAGGAGGTCTACCCGGCGCCCGAGGAGCACCGGGAGCGGCCGCTCTCGCCCTACGGCGTCGCCAAGCTGGCGGCCGAGCGCTACCTCTACGTCTACCACCGCGAGCACGGGCTCGGCGCCGTCTGCCTGCGCTACGCCAACGTCTACGGCGAGCGCCAGAACCCGCACGGCGAGGCCGGGGTGGTGGCGATCTTCCTCCATCGGCTCCTCTCCGGCGCCCAGGCGACGATCAACGGCGACGGCCTCCAGACCCGCGACTACGTGCACGTCTCGGACGTCGTCGCCGCCAACCTCGCCGCCGCCGGTCGGCCCGGCTTCGCGATCTACAACGTCGGCACCGGACTGGAGGTCTCGGTGGTCGAGCTGTACCGCGAGCTGGCGCGCGCGCTCGGGGTCGCGGCCGAGCCGGCGCACGGGCCGCCGCGCCCGGGCGAACAGCGCCGCTCCTCGATCGACCCCGCGCGCGGCCGGCGCGAGCTGGGGCTCGGACCGGCACTGCTGCTCGCCGCGGGCCTCGAGCGCACCGCCGCCTGGTTCCGCGCGCGGCACGCGGCCGCGGCGGGGTGATTCCCCCAACCATTTCGGGCGCTCCGTCGTAGACTCTTAGCGGATGTGCGAGAGCCCCCCCTCCAGGCCGCCGGGGCGCCCCGGTTGGCGCGCGGCGATCCTGCTCGCCGCGGCGGCGGCCGCCGGCTGCGGCGGGCCCTCCGCCGCGGCTCCGTCTAACGAAAGCGCGGCCGCCGGCGCCGCCGGCACCGCGGCGCCCGAGCTGGTCGCCGAGCGCGGTTCGGTCGAGCCGCGGCTGCTCCTGACCGGCGAGCTGCGCGCCGTCCGCGCCGACGACATCGTGGTCCCGGAATCGCCCACCTGGCAGATGCAGATCCGCTGGATGGAAGAGAACGGCGCGCGCGTGCGCCGCGGGCAGAAGGTGCTCGAGCTCGAGAACGAGCAGTTCGCGCGCGAGCTGGAGGACAAGCGCCTCGCCGCCGCGCAGCAGGCTGAGGAGCTGGTGCGCCTGCGCGCCGAGGCCGAGCTGGCGCTCGCCGACAAGGAGTTCGCGGTGCGCCAGCGGCGCGCCGACCTGGCCAAGGCCGAGCTGGAGGCGGCGGTCCCCGAGACGCTCGTCTCCGCCCGCGACCACCAGGAGCGGCGGCTGGCGCGCGACCGCGCGGCGACCGGGCTGGCCAAGGCCGAGGAGGAGCTGGCGACCGCCCGCCGCACCGGCAGGTCCGAGGTCGAGGTCGCCGAGATCGCCCTGGCCGGGGCCCGGCGCGAGATTGCGATCGCCGAGCGCGCGCTCGCCGCGCTCAGCCTCGACGCCCCGAGCGACGGCATCCTGGTGGTCGAGGACCACCCCTGGGAGGGCCGGCCGCTCCAGGCCGGCGACACCATCTGGGTCGGCCTGACCGTGATGCGGATCCCGGACCTCTCCTCGCTCGCGGTCGAGGCCGAGCTGCCCGACGTTGACGACGGCGAGGTGACGCCCGGGCTCGCCGCGCGCTGTACGGTCGACGCCTACCCGGACCAGACGCTCGGCTGCCGGGTGACCGAGGTCGGACCGGTGGCGCGGGCCGACGGGGGGGGCGGCCAGCGGCGCTTCTTCCCGGTCCAGGTGGCGCTCGACGAGGTCGACCCCGAGCGGATGCGGCCCGGGATGTCGGTCAAGGTCGAGGTGCTCGCGCCGGCGACCGCCGAGGGGCTTGTGGTGCCGCGGGCGGCGCTCGACCTCGACGGCGAGGCGCCGCGGGTGCGGCTCGCGGACGGCGGCTGGCGCCGGGTGCGGGTCGACGGCTGCGACGCCCTGCGCTGCGCCGTGGTGCCCGCGGAGGGCGAGGCGCTGGCCCCCGGCGAGCGGCTGGCGCGCGCCCCGGAGCCGGCGGCGCCGCCGGCGGAGGCGGCGGGGTGACCACGCCCGGGGCCCGCAGGCGCTGGCCGCGGCGGACCGCTGCCGGGCTCGCCCTGCTCGCCGCCGGCGCGCTGGTCTGGTGGGCCGCGGGCGACGAGGAGGCCGAGTGGCTCGAGGTCGACCGCGGGCCCCTGGTGGTCGGGATCGAGACCTCCGGCACGCTGCGCGCGGTGCGCTCGGACCTCCTCGGCCCGCCGCTGGTCGGCGACGTCTGGAACTTCAAGATCTCCTTCCTGGCCCCGGAGGGGGCGGAGGTCGCCGCCGGCACGCCGGTGCTCCGTTTCGACGCCTCCGACCTGGAGCGCCAGAAGCTCGAGCAGGAGGCCGAGCGGGACTCCGCCGCTGCCGAGCTGGACAAGCTCCGGACCGAGGTCGAGCGCGACCGCCGCGACGCCGAGCTGCGGCTGGCCGAGGCCGAGGCGCGGCTGCGCAAGGCGGACCTCAAGGTCGAGGTGCCCGCGGAGCTGATCGGCGCCAACGAGCTGGCGGCCACCCGCATCGACCTCGAGCTGGCGAAGGACGAGATGGCGCACCTCGGGCGCCGGATCGAGCTCCTGGCGCTCCAGGGTCGGGCGCGGATCGCCGCCCTCGCCGAGCGCCGCGACCGCGCCGCCGCGCGGGTCGCCGAGATCGACGCCACGATCGGGCGGATGACCGTCCAGGCGCCGAGCGCCGGCACCGTCATCCACTATGCGAGCCGCGGCCACGAGAAGCCGAAGGTCGGCGACACGATCTGGATGCGCGACCGGGTGGTCGAGATCCCCGACCTCTCCCGGATGATGGCCGAGGGGGAGATCGACGAGGCCGACGCCGGACGGGTCGCCCCGGGGCGGCCGGTCACCCTGCGCCTCGACGCCCACCCCGACCGGGTCTACCGCGGGCGGGTGAGCGCGATCCGCGACAGCGTGCAGCGGCGCTCGGCGGCGAGCGCGGCGAAGGTGGTCCGGATCGAGGTCGCGCTCGACGAGACCGATCCCGAGCGGATGCGGCCGGGGATGCGCTTTTCGGGCGAGATCGAGGTCGAGCGGGTCGAGGACGCCCTGCGCGCCCCGGCCGACGCGGTGTTCGGCAGCCCGTCCGGGCCGGTGGCGTTCCGCCGCGGACGCCTGGGGGTCGAGACGGTGCGGCCGGAGATCGGCCTGCGCACCGGCGACTGGGTGGAGGTGCTCGCCGGCCTCGAGCCGGGCGACCGGCTGGCGGCGCGCCCGCCCGACGACTGGCGGGGTGGGGCGTGAGGCGGAGGAGCGCCGCCCTCGCCGCCGTCGTCGCCGGCGCCCTGGCGGTCGCCGCCGCCGTCGGGTGGGGTTTCTCACCGCTCTTCGGCGCAGCCTCGGAGGTGCCGACGGCGCGCGTCGAGCGCCGCGACTTCGTCCGCCGGGTCCCGGCTGAGGGGCACCTCGCGGCGGTGCGCGCGACTCCGGTCAGCGTGCCGGTCGAGCTCGGGCAGGCGGGGCGCATCGCCTGGCTCGTCGCCGACGGCAGCCCGGTGCGCGCCGGCGAGGTGGTGGTCCGCTTCGATCCGACCGAGATGGCGGAGCAGCTGGCCGAGCGCCGGAGACGGAGCTGGCCACCGCCGAGGTCAAGACGGTCAAGGCCGAGGTCGCAGAGTCGAGTCCGAGATCGACAAGCTCGAGCGCGACGCCGGCTCGCCCGCGAGGAGCTCGAAGACCGCCGCAGCAGCTTCCAGAAGAAGGACGAGGTGATCTACTCGCGCTCACGAGATCATCGAGTCCGAGATCGACCGCGAGCTGGCCGTCGAGCGCCGAGGAGCACGCCCGCGGCGCCCGCCGACCCGCGAGCGGCTCGGCGTCACCGAGCTCGCAGCTGCTCGAGATCGAGCGCCGGAAGGCGCGAGCTCAAGATCGAGCGCGGCCGAGCAGGGGCTGCGCGCGCTCGAGGTGGCCGCGCCGCACGACGGCATCCTGATCCTGCAAGCGCGACTGGCGCGGCGAGCCGCCGCGGGTCGGCGACACGGTCTGGAACGGCCAGCCGCTGGCCGAGATCCCGGACCTCGCCGAGATGGAGGCCGAGGTCTTCGTGCTCGAGGCCGACGCCGGCGGCCTGGCCGCCGGGCCAGCGCGCCGACGGTGGTCCTGAGTCGCGGCCGGACGACGCCTGGCCGGCCGACGATCCGCCGGGTCGACGCCGCTGGCCAAGCCGCGCCTCCGCGGCTCGCCGGTGCAGTACTTCGCGCGTCATCCTGAAGCTCGAGACGACCGATCCCGCAGACGATGAAGCCGGGGCAGCGCGTGCGGGCCACGCTCGAGTCCTGCAGGAGCGGCCGGATGCGCTCGCCGTGCCGCGCCAGGCGGTCTTCGAGCAGGAAGGAGAGCGGATCGTCTACCGTCGCGCCGAGGACGGCGGCTTCGAGCCGGTGGAGGTGACCCTCGGGCCGGCGACGCATGGGGCGGGTGGTGATCGAGAAGGGGCTCGCGGCGGGGGACGAGGTGGCGCTCGATCGACCCCGAGCGAGCGGCCGGCCGGCCGAGGCGGACGGCGCCGAGGAGGCGATCCCCGGCGCGGCGGCCCCGCGGCGCCGGCACCGCTCGGAGGCGCCGCGCGGTGAGCCCGCGCGAGGCCCTGCTCTCGCGCCGCTCGGCAACCTGGCGGCGCACAAGCTGCGCTCGGCGCTGACCATGCTCGGCATGATCTTCGGCGTCGGCGCGGTGATCGCCATGCTCTCGATCGGCGCCGGCGCCGAGCGGCAGGCGCTCGGCGATGATCGAGCGGCTCGGGCTGCGCAACGTCCTGGTGCGGGCGCGGGACGCTGCCGGACGCAGGAGGCCCAGGAGATCCGCCAGAAGTCGCTCGGGCGTCTCGCTGCGCGACGCCGCGGCGATCGCCGAGGCCGTGCCCGGGGTGGAGCTGGTGGCGCCGCGCATCGAGATCGAGCCCTACAAGGTGATCTCGGCCGCCGGCAAGACCGACGGCGCACCGTCTTCGGCGTCTCGGCCCGCCATGCCGAGCTGGCCCGCCTGCGACCTCGCCGAGGGGCGCTTCCTCGATCCGCTGCGACGAGCGGACCACGCCCAGGTCGCGGTCATCGGCCCCGGGGTGCGGCGCGACCTGTTCGGCTACGGCCCGGCCCTGGCGGCAGACCTTCAAGGTCAACGACGTCTGGCTGGAGGTGGTCGGGCGTGCTCGCGCCGGCGGAGCCGACGGCGGACGAGCTTCCAGGGGGTGCAGCATCGGCTCGCCGGCGAGCGAGATCTACCTCCCGGTGACCGACCGCCGAGCGGAAGTTCGATCGCGACCCGCTCTGGCCGCGCCGCTCGACGAGATCGTCGTCCGCCTCGACGGAAGGCGCCGACGCGCCGGCGAGGCCGCGCGGCTGATCGACGACGCTGCTCGACCGCCTGCACGGCGGCGCGGACGACTACGAGCTGGTGGTGCCCGAGGCGCTCCTCGCCGCAGAGCCGGCGGACGCAGCGGCTGTTCAACGTGGTCATGGGCTGCATCGCCGGCATCTCGCTCCTGGTCGGCGGCATCGGGATCATGAACATCATGCTGGCCACGGTGCTGGAGCGGACGCGCGAGATCGGCGTGCGGCGCGCGGTGGGCGCGCGGCGCGGCGACATCCGCTTCCAGTTCGTCGTCGAGTCGTTCGCGATCAGCCTGATCGGCGGCCTCGACGGGCATCGCCGTCGGCCTCGCCATCGCCCGCGGCGTCGCCGCCTACGCCGGCTGGGAGACGGTGGTCACCGGCACGGCTCGATCCTGCTCTCGACCGGCGTGGCGATGGCGGTGGGCCTCGCCTCGGGCATCTATCCGGCCACGCGCGCGGCGGCGCTCGATCCGATCGACGCGCTGCGGTACGAGTGAGGGTCCGGGGCGGCCGGCGGCGGTAGAGTGACCGCATGGTTCGAAGAGCCGCCGACGACGAGACCGAGCCCTCCTTCCTCCAGGCCGCGCCCGAGCTCGGCAACCAGTACGACGACGACCGGGTGCTCCGCGGCTACCTCCGGCGCGCGCTGCCGCCGGAGGTGCTGGCCGAGATCGAGCCGGAGCTGCGCGACCTCGGCGAGCTGGCCGGCGGCGAGCTCTACCGCCTCGCAGCTCGCCGACCGGCTGAACGAGCCGCGGCTGACCCGCTGGGAGCGCCTGGGGCGAGCGCATCGACGAGATCGAGGTGACGCCGCTCTGGCGCCGCGCCGAGCGGCTCGCCGCCGAGCGCGGCGTGGTCGCGGCGGCCTACGAGCGGTGCCACGGCCGGTTCTCGCGCCTCCACCAGTTCGCGCTCGTCTACCTCTTCACCCCCGCGACCGACGTCTATAGCTGCCCGCTGGCGATGACCGACGGCGCCGCGCACACCCTCCTCGCGAGCGGCGAGCGGGCGCTGATCGAGCGCGCCGTGCCGCGCCTGACCGCCCGCGACCCGGAGCGCTTCTGGACCAGCGGCCAGTGGATGACCGAGAGCACCGGCGGCTCCGACGTCGGCCTCACCGAGACCGTGGCGCGCCCGGCGACCGACGACCGGCGGCTGGCGGCTCTGCGGGCGCAAGTGGTTCACCTCGGCGATCGCCGCCCAGATGGCGCTGACGCTGGCGCGGCCGGAGGGCAACCCGCCCGGCGGCCGGGGCTGGCGCTCTTCTACGTCGAGACCCGCGACGCCGGCGGCCGGCCGGCGGACCTGCGCGTCAACCGGCTCAAGGACAAGCTCGGGACGCGCAAGCTCCCGACCGCCGAGCTCACTCTCGACGGCACGCCGGCCTGGCTCGTGGGGGAGCCGCGCGACGGCGTGCGCGCGATCGCCCCGATGCTCAACGTCACCCGCACCTGGAACGCGGTCTGCGGCGGCCTCCCTGATGCGCCGCGGCATCGCGCTCGCCCGCGACTACGCCCGCCGCCGCGTCGCCTTCGGCGCGCCGCTGGCCGAGAAGCCGCTCCACCTCGACACGCTCGCGGCGCTCCAGGCCGAGTACGGAGGGCGCCTTCCTGCTCGCCTTCCGCGTCGCCGAGCTGCTCGGCCGGGACGAAGCGGGGGAGGCGGACGAGCGCGACCGGACGCTCCTGCGCGCTGCTGACCCCGATCGCCAAGCTCACCACCGCCAAGCAGGCGGTGGCGGTGGCGTCGCGAGGTCCTCGAGGCGTTCGGCGGCGCCGGCTACGTCGAGGACACCGGGCTCCCGCTGCTGCTGCGCGACGCCCAGGTGCTGCCGATCTGGGAGGGCACCACCAACGTCCTCTCGCTCGATCTCCTGCGCGCGCTCGGCGACGGCGGCACGGCCCCGGTCGCCGCCGAGGTCGATCGCGCCCTCGCCACCGTCGGCGAGGCGAGCGGCGGCTCCGGCCTCGAAGCCCCGTCCGAGGTTGCCCGCGCCGCGGTGCGCCGGGCCGGCGCCTGGTGGTCCGCCGCGGCGGCCGCCGGCCCCGACGCCCTGGAAGCCGGGGCGCGCCGCTTCGCCCTCACCCTGGGCCGGTCGCTCGAGCTGGCCCTGATCGTCGAGCAGGCCGCCTGGTCCCTGCGCCGGGAGGGCGACAACCGCCCGGCGGCGGCAGCCCGCCGGCTGGCCGCCGCCGGGGTGGACCTCATCGCCGAGATCGATCCGGAGGACTCCGGGGCGCTGGCGCTGGACGAGGTGGAAGTCGAGGAGGGCGTCGAGCGATGAGAAAAACCCGGCTGACCGCCCGGAGGGCTGCCGCCTCCGCGCTCGCGACTCTCGCCCTCTTCGCCGCCGGCTGCGGCTCGGTCCCCGCCGGCTCGCCCGACGCCGGGCGGCTGGAACCGTTGCGGCAGCTCCACGAGCGGCGCGGGCGGCTGGGCTGGGACGGGCTGGTGCTCGGGATGAGCTACCGCGAGGTCGAGGTCGCGGTGGGGAAGCGCCTGCCGCCAGCGGTCGAGCCGGAGCGGCTGCTCGGCTGCGAGAAGCCGGCGCTGCGGGTCGAGGTGCTCGGCACACCGCTCGACCTCGAGATGTCGGGGACCACGGAAGAGAGCAGGCTGGTCGCGGTCTTCGTCGTGCTCACCTCGCCCGAGCGGCCTCTCGACGGCGCGGCGCTCAGGGCGGCGGTGCGGGCGCGAATCGACGGCCTGGAGTTCGTGCCCGGCCGGCACGAGCCCGACACGCCGGAGGAGGCGAGCCGCAACACGGTCTACCGGACGCCGGCAGGCGGGCTGGTGTTCGTCAACCCCGACCGCGGGGTCTACTTCGGCGACGTCTGCATCGACTGATCCGGTTCGGACCGGCCAGGGTCGATCGGGTCCGCGCCGGCGCCGCAGGCCGCTCAGCGAGCCCCGGCGCGGATCGCCGCCGAGCGCTCCTGCACCGTGCGCACGAACGCCGCCGCGTGCTCGGGCGGGGTCCAGCGCAGGATGCCGTGGCCGAGGTTGGCGACGTGGGGACCGCCGGCGGCGTCGGCGAGCATCGCTTCGGCGCGGCGCTCGATCTCCTCCGGCGGGGCGAGGAGCGCCGCCGGGTCGAGGTTCCCCTGGAGCACCCGGCCGGGGCCGACGATCCGGCGCACCTCGGAGAGCGGCAGCCGCCAGTCGACCGAGAGGACGTCGACCGGCAGGCTCGCGCAGCTCGGGCAGGAGGTGCGCGCCGCCGTTGACGTAGTAGATCAACGGCACTTCGGGGTGCTCGGCGCGCAGGCGCTCGATCACCCGCTCGAGCGGCGGCCGGGCGACCTCGCGCCAGCGCGCGCCGTCGAGCAGCCCGCCCCAGGTGTCGAAGAGCTGGAGCGCCTGGGCGCCCGCCGCGACCTGGCCGGCGAGGTAGTCGATCGAGATGTCGGCGATGCGAGTCGCGGTCAGCTCGGCGAGCCCGGCCGGGTCGGCGTAACTCCACGACAGCAGGTGCTCGAAGTGCTTCGAGCCGCCCCCCTCGACCAGGTAGGCGGCGAGGGTCCACGGGGTGCCGCCGAAGCCGATCACGGGTACGCCTCTCTCGGGCCCAGGCTGTCGAGCTCCGCGCGCACCAGGCGCAGCGCCCGGAAGACGTAGCCGAGGGTCGCCTCGACGTCCGGCCGCGACAGCCGGGCGAGGTCCTCGCGCCGGCGCACCGGCTCGGGGAAGTGCGGCCCGTCGCCCTGGACGAAGCGCAGCTCGGCGCCCATCGCCTCGAGCGGCAGCAGGATGTCGGCGAAGACGATCGCGGCGTCGACGCCCAGCCGCCGCACCGGCTGGAGGGTGACCTCGGCCGCCACCTCCGGCGTCTTGCACATCGACAGGAAGTCGTGCTCGGCGCGGATCGCGCGGTACTCCGGCAGGTAGCGGCCGGCCTGGCGCATCATCCACACCGGCACCCGCTCGACCGGCTCGCCGCGGCAGGCGCGGAGGAAGAGATCGCCCATGGCGGCGCGCAGGATAGCACCGGGGAAGTGCCCGCCGGATGGACCGGAGGGGCGTCCTGAAGTAACCTCTGTGGGCCGTGTACCAACTCGTCGCCTACGCCCCGGACGGGGTCCAGCGCTTCCCGGTGCTGCGCAGCCGCCTCTTGATCGGCAGCCGGCCCGAGTGCGACGTGCCGCTGCCCTACACCGGGGTCGCCGGCCGGCACGCCGAGGTGCGCCTCGAGGGGGACCGGCTGACGGTCGACGATCTCGGCAGCCGCAAGGGGACCCTGGTCAGCGGCCGCAAGGTGCGCGAGGCCGAGCTGGAGGTGCTCGACGAGATCCGGGTCGGCGCGGTGACGCTCCTGGTCGAGGACGTCTTCCCCGACAACGGCGCCCGCGCCGAGCCGGCGCGCGCCGCGGGCGACGGCGCGGCCGAGCACCGCCCTCACCCGAGCGCCGGGCGGATGGTCGACCACCTCGCGCGCTGCTGCGAGTGGGTGCTCGCCGACGTCGAGAGCCGCACCACGCTCGGAGTCGCTGGTGCGCGGGGTGCTCGACGACTTCGGCGGCGGCGTCCTGGTCCTGCTCCAGGGCGCCCCGCTCACCGAGGCGGGGATCAAGCTGCTGGTGGCGAGCGACGACTCCTGGCTCGACCACGGCGAGGAGCTGGTCGCCCAGGTCGCTGCGCGGGCCGGCTCGGGGCCGGCGCCCGAAGGGGGCGACGCCTTCGACGGCGAGCTGGCCGGCGGCCCGGCCTGGGTCTGCTACCACGCCTACGTCGCGATCGAGCGCCCCTACACGCTCTGCGTCGCGCTCCCCGGCTTCCGCGCCGCCGGCTGGGAGCCCAAGGCGGGCATGCGCGCGCTCGGCGACCTGCTCATCCTCGGGCTGGTCCATCACGTCGGCTGGTACGAGCCGATCCTGCCCGGCCGCAAGGAGCGGCCCGACCTCCAGCTCGAGCACGGCCTGGTGGTCGGGCAGTCGGCGGCGATGGAGCGGGTGATCGAGCTCCTGGCCGGCGCGGTCGATCCGCCGGTGCACGTGCTCTTCCGCGGCGAGAGCGGGGTCGGCAAGGAGCTGCTGGCGCGCTCGCTCCACCTGTCGGGGCGGCGCCGCGACGGGCCGTTCGTGGTCGCCGCCTGCGGCGGCGCCAAGCCGTTCCAGATCGAGGCCGACCTCTTCGGCGCCGAGGTGCCGGGGCGCGACGGGCCGGTGCGCCGCGAGGGCAAGCTCCTGCTCGCCGACGGCGGCACGCTCTTCCTGACCGACGTCGAGCAGCTGCCGCTCGAGCTGCAGGCGCGGCTGGTGCGCTTCCTGCGCTCGTCGCGAGGTCGAGCCCGCCGGCAGCGTCGCGGCGCCCGAGTCCGACGTGCGCATCCTCGCCGCGAGCCGCGGGCCGCTCGAGCCGCACGTCGCCGCCGACCGCTTCCGGGTCGATCTCGCCTATCGGCTGTCGCACTTCGCGATCGACGTGCCGCCGCTGCGCGAGCGGCGCGAGGACCTGCCGCTCCTGATCCAGGCCTACGTCAACCGCTTCTGTCACGAGACCGGCAAGCGGATGCAGGGGATCACGGTCAAGGCGATGTCGGCGCTGGTCGCCTACGACTACCCGGGCAACCTCGACGAGCTGGAGAACATCGCCCGGCAGCTCGTCTATCTCTTCCCGTCGGGGCAGCCGGTGGACGTCACGCTGCTGCCGGAGCAGGTGCGGCTGGCGGCGCTCGAGGGGAGTGGACGGGTCGATGCGGCGGTGTCGGACCTCGAGCTGGAGCGGCTGGTGGCGGCGACGGAGCGGTCGGCGATCCGCGAGGCGCTGCGGCGCGTCGGAGGGCAACAAGTCGCAGGCGGCGCGGCTGCTGGGGCTGTCGCGGAACGGGCTGGCGATGAAGATGGAGCGGTTCGGGGTCGAGGGCTGATCCTGCCGCCGGGCCTGCGGTGGGAGCTAGAATCCGGCTATGAGTCAGGTGACGGCGGAGAGTCGCGTCGTCCGCGCGCCGCGGGGGAGTGAGATCTCCTGCCGGGGTTGGCAGCAGGAGGCGGCGCTGCGGATGTTGATGAACAACCTCGATCCCGAGGTGGCGGAGCATCCCGAGGAGCTGATCGTCTACGGCGGCTCGGGGAAGGCGGCGCGGAACTGGGAGTGCTTCGAGGCGATCGTGGCGACGCTGCGGCGGCTGGGCGACGACGAGACGATGCTGGTGCAGTCGGGGAAGCCGGTGGCGGTGTTCCGGACGCATTGCGAGGCGCCGCGGGTGCTGATCGCCAACTCGCTCCTGGTGCCGCACTGGGCGACGGCGGACGAGTTCCGGCGGCTCGAGGGGCTGGGGCTGACGATGTACGGGCAGATGACCGCGGGGTCGTGGATCTACATCGGGACGCAGGGGATCCTGCAGGGGACCTACGAGACGCTGGCCGAGTGCGCCCGGCAGCGCTTCGGGGGGTCGCTCGAGGGGCGGCTGACGGTGACCGCGGGGCTCGGCGGGATGGGCGGCGCGCAGCCGCTGGCGGTGACCATGAACGGCGGCGTCTGCCTGGTCGCCGAGGTCGACCGCTCGCGGATCGAGCGGCGCCTCCAGACCCGCTACCTCGACGAGGAGGCGCCGAGCATCGCGGCGGCGGTCGAGCGGGCGCTCGCGGCGCGCGACCGCGGGGAGGCGGTGTCGATCGCGGTCGAGGCCAACGCGGTCGAGCTGCTCGAGCACCTGATCGCCGCCGGCGTCGTCCCCGACGCGCTCACCGACCAGACCTCGGCCCACGACGCGCTCGCCGGCTACGTGCCGCGCGGGTACACGTTCCAGGAGGCGGTGCGCCTGCGCGCCGCCGATCCCGCCCGCTACATCGCCGAGTCGATGAGCACGATGGCCGACCACGTGCGAGCGATGCTCGAGCTCCAGCGCCGCGGCGCGGTCACCTTCGACTACGGCAACAACCTGCGCGGCCAGGCGCTCGAGGCCGGGGTCGCCGAGGCGTTCGAGATCGGCGGCTTCGTGCCGCTCTTCATCCGGCCGCTCTTCTGCGAGGGGAAGGGGCCGTTCCGCTGGGCGGTGCTGTCGGGCGATCCGGAGGACCTCGCGGCGACCGACGACGCGATCCTCGAGACCTTCCCCGAGGACCAGGCGCTCGCGCGCTGGATCCGGATGGCGCGCGAGCGGGTCGCGTTCCAGGGGCTGCCGGCGCGCATCTGCTGGCTCGGCTACGGCGAGCGCGCGAAGGCCGGCCGGGTGTTCAACGAGCTGGTCGCGAGCGGCCGGGTCCGGGCGCCGATCGTGATCGGCCGCGACCACCTCGACTGCGGCTCGGTGGCGTCGCCCAACCGCGAGACCGAGGGGATGCGCGACGGCTCGGACGCGATCGCCGACTGGCCGGTCCTGAATGCTCTCCTCAACGCCGTCAACGGCGCCACCTGGGTGTCGGTCCACCACGGCGGCGGCGTCGGCATCGGCTACTCGATCCACGCCGGGATGGTGGTGGTCGCCGACGGCACCCCGGAGGCCGCGGCCCGCCTCGAGCGGGTGCTGACCGGAGATCCCGGCACCGGGGTCGCACGCCACGCCGACGCCGGCTACCCGGAGGCGATCGCCTGCGCCCGCGAGCGCGGCGTCGACCTGCCGATGGCCGGAGCCTGAGCGCCACGGCCGGCGAGGGCGCCCGGTGACCCGCGGCCGGCTCGAGCTGGCGCTTCTCCTCGCCGCTCCGGCGGCGCCGCTGGCGCCTCCAGCGGTGGCGGCGGCGTTGCTCGTCGCGCTCCTCGCCGGCTGGCTGGCGACCCGACCGCCGCGGCGCGAGGTGGTGGCCGCGGGCGGCGCGCTCCTCCTGGCCGCCCTGGTGCTCGTCGCCGGCGCGCTCCTGAGCGGCCCGCGGGCCCTCGGCCGCGCCGAAGCCGCCTACGCCCGGATCTGGGACCAGCTCGACGCCGCCGCCGAGGAGGCCGCCGCGGCGCTGCCCGCTCCCGCCGCGATCGAGGCCGAGCCGCTCGCCGCCTTCGAGACGCTCGCCGGGCGCACCCCGGGGCCGGGCGCGGCCGGACCGTCGCTCCTGGTCGTCGATCCGGACGGCAACGCGGTCGTCTGGAGCGGCCCCGGGCTGCTCCACGACCCGCGGCCGGGGGCGCTGCCGGCCGCGGGGGCGTCGTTCCAGGCCAGCTTCGGCGCGGTCACCCTGGTCTCGGTGCGGCAGCTCGACGGCGGCCGCAGGCCCTGGCGGGTGATCGCGGCGCGCAGCTTCGGCACCGAACGGCTGCCCGGTATCGGGCGCCTTCCGGCGCCGCTGCCGCGGGCGCGCTGGTCGGTGGTGGCGGCGGAGGAGGACGCGGCCGCCGGAGCGGCGGTGATCCGGCTCTCGGGGAAGCCGTCGCTGGTCGTCGATCCCGGCTCGATCGCGCCCGGAGCGGGGCGGGGGAGGCCGGCGCGGATCGCCTGGGCGCTGATCGGCGCGGCGCTCCTCGCGGTGGCGCTGACCCGCGGCGTCGGGCTGGCGCTGGCGGCGCCGGGGCGGGCGGCCGGCGTCCTCGGTCCGGAGACCGCCAGGTTCCGTCTCGAGGCCGCCGGCCCCGGCCGCGCGGCGGCGGCGCGGGGAGCAGCGGCGTTCGGGCTCGGCGCTCTGATCGCATGGGGGCTCGCCGCGCGGGCGACGGTGCCGGCGCTCGGGGTGCTCGCGCTCGGCGGCGCCCTCGCCGCGGCGGGCTTCCTGTGGCCGCCGCGCCGCGCACGGGGGCCGGCCGCGGCGGCGGCCGGCGGCGCCGCGGCGGCGGTCGCGGCGGCGGCGGGGGCGTGGCTCCTCCAGCGCTGGCACGGCGCCGACGACCTCGGCGCGGCGCTGACCGCCGAGCCGTCCGGCTTCGCGCTCCGCCTGGGCCTCGCCGCCGGCGTGCTCGGCCTGCTCCTGCTGATCGCGGGATCGCGATCGGCGCGGGCTGCTGCGCAACCGCCCGGCGATCCCGGCGGTCCCGGCCGCGACCGCCGCCTTGCCGAGCGGGACCGCACCGCGTGGCTGGCCCTCGGGGCGATCCTCGCCGCGGCGGCGGCCCACGACCTGCCGCTCGCGGCGCTGCCGCTCCTCGCCGCCGGCGGTGGCGCGGCGGCCGCCTGGCTGGCCGCCCGCGGCGGCGCCCGGGAGCCGGTGGCGCTCGGGCTCGCCCTGCTCGCCGCCTCCCTGCTCGCCGCCGGCGCCTGGGAGACCGCGCACCGCTCGCGCCTGCGCGCCGAGCTGGAGACCGCGGTGTCCGCGCTGGCGCCGCCGGGGGAGGCCGACCTCGCGCCGTGGCTGCGCCGGGCGACGGCGCAGCTCTCCGGCATCGATCTCGCCGAGCGGGTGCCGCGCAGCCCGGAGGGGCTCGAGCGCCAGGACCTGGCCTTCGTGCTCTGGCGCAGCTCGCCGCTGGCGCGGCCGGACGCGGTGTCGGCGCTCACGGTCGAGCCGGCGCTCGAGGCGGGGGGAGCCGGCTCGACCTTCTCCTTCGGCCTGCCGCTCGACGAGCTGGGCGAGCCGGTCGCGGGCCCCGCGGCGATGGCCGACGCCGCCGGCTGGCCCGGCGCCGAGCCGCCGGTCGCCGCCGGCGAGGCGCCGCTCCTGGCCGGCGGCCGGCGGTGGGGGACGCTGCGCTGGTGGCTGGTGCCGCGCCCGGGCTTCCTGGTCTCGGGCGACGCCGGCCTGCAGGAGGTCGAGGTCGGCCTCCTGCGCGGCGGCCCGGCCGGCGGCCTGCGCCCGGCGGCGCTCCCGGCGCCGGCGCTCTTCGCGCTCTACGGCCCGGGCGGCCAGGCCCGGGTGTCGCCGTGGCCGGAGACGCCGCCGCTTCCCGCGGCCCTGGCGGGGCCGGAGGAGGGAGCGGGCGGCGGGGCCGCCGGAGGGGCGGGCGCGCGCCGCGCCCGGGTACGCACGCCCGACGGCCGCGCCTGGGGCTTCTCGGCCCACTCCGGCGGCGTCTGGACCGTGGCCTACCTGCCGCTCCTCGGCCCGCTCGGCGGGCTCGAGCGGGTCGCCACCCACGCCGCCGGCACGCTTCTCTTCCTAGCCGCCCTGGCGCTGGTCGCGGTCGCACTGGCCCTGCCGCGGGCCTCGTTCCGCGACCTCCTGCGGCGGACGGTGCGCTCCTATTCGAAGCGCCTGCTGGTGGTCTACACCCTGCTCCTCGCGGTGCCGCTCCTGCTCTTGAACCTGGTGCTGATGGCGGCGGTCGAGGAGCGGCAGCGCGCCGAGCAGCGCGCGGCCGGCGAGGCGGCGCTCGAGGCGGCCCAGCGCCAGCTCGCCGAGCTGCTCGAGGCGCTCCCTCCCGGCTTCGGCATCGACACCTCGCTCGACGACGAGCTCCTGACCCGGCTGTCGCGGCTCATCCACCACGAGGTCAACCTCTACTGGCGGAGCGCGATCTACGCCTCGAGCAAGGCCGAGCTGTTCGCCGCCGGGCTCCTGCCGCGGCGGATCCCGGGCGACGTCTACGCCCGGCTCGCCTACGGGGGCTACGAGATCGCCTCGCGCACCAACCGCGCCGGCCGCGCCTCCTACCTCGAGCTCTACTCGCCGCTCCGGGTCCCCGGGGCGCAACCGTCGCCCGGCCAGCTCGTCCTCTCGGTGCCGCTCCTCGCCCAGCAGGAGGAGGCGGCGCGCCAACTCGCGAGCCTCCGCCGGCAGGCGTTCCTGGTCACCGCCGCCCTGCTCGCCCTCCTGGGCGCGGTGGGCGTGCGGCTGGCGCGCGACTTCACCCGGCCTCTGATGGAGGTGGTCCGCGGCACCGGCCGGATCGCTGCCGGCGCCACCTCGCTCGACCTGGCGCCGCGCGATCTCGAGCTGGCGGCGCTGGTCGCCGCGGTCGATGCCATGGCGCGCCGGATCGCCGAGGGGCGCGATCGGCTGGTGCGCGAGAAGCAGGTGGTCGAGCGGATGGTCGAGAACATCACCTCCGGGGTCGTCTCGCTCGACGCCGAGGGGCGGGTGCTGATGCACAACCGGGTCGCCGCCGAGATGCTCGGGGTCGGGACCGGCGAGCCTCTGGCCCGGGCGCTCTCGGCGCGGCCGAAGCTCGCGCCGGTCGCCGGGCTGGTCGCCGAGGCGGCGGCCGGCGACGCCGGCAGCACCCTCCAGCGCACCCTGCGCCTGCCCGGCGACGACGGCGAGGAGCGCGAGTGGAGCCTGGTTTGGGTGCCGGTCCCCGGACCCGGTGAGCCCGCGGCCCTCCTGGTGGTCGAGGACGCCACCGAAACCCTGCGCGGCCAGCGCCTCCAGGCCTGGGCGGAGATGGCGCGGATCATCGCCCACGAGATCAAGAACCCGCTGACCCCGCTGCGCCTGAATATCGAGCACCTGCGCCAGGTCTGGCGCGACCGCGGCCGGCGCTCGCCCGAGCCCGGAGACGGCGACCGCTTCGCCGAGATCCTCGACCGCTGCACCGCCGCCGCCCTGACCCAGGTCGAGGAGCTGCGTCAGATCGCGTCGGAGTTCTCGACCTACAGCTCGATCCCGCGCATCGACCCCAAGCCGGGCGACCTCGCCGAGGCGATGCGCGAGCTGGGCGAGGGCTACCGCGCCGCGCCGCCGCCCGGCGTCGAGGTCGAGTTCGAGGCGCGGCCGGAGGCCATCGCCGCCCGCTTCGACCGGCGCCTGCTGGTCCGCGCGGTGCGCAACCTGCTCGAGAACGCCCTGCGCGCGAGCGCCGGCGGCGGCCGCGTGCACCTCTCGGTCGAGCGGCTCGAGCCCGCGGAAGGCGACGGCGGCGCCGCCGCGCGCATCGCCGTCGCGGATGCCGGGCCCGGGGTGGCGCCCGAGCTCCTGGGCCGGATCTTCCACCCCTACTTCTCGACCCACGACACCGGCACCGGCCTCGGGCTGCCGATCGCGCGCCAGATCGCCGAGGAGCACGGCGGCACGATCGCCGCCAGGAACCGGGCCGAGGGCGGGCTCGAGGTCGCGATTACAATCCCATTGCCATGAGCCGAGCCTCCCTCCGATCCGGGACGGCGGCTGTCCCGCGCGAACCTCGCGTCCGCCCGCTCCTCGCCGGGGCGCGTTTGGCCACCCTGCTCGCCGCAGCGCTCGCCGTCCTCGCCGCCGCCTGCGGCGGACCCGAGCGCCCGCGCAAGCCGGAGGGATCGGCGCTCTGGGCCGGCACGCCGGCGGTGGCGGCGCTGCCGCCGGGGACGCTCGAGCGGTTGCGCGACGCGGGAGTCCGCGAGCTGTTCGTGCCGGCCGCGGAGGTGAGCTGGGAGGGCGGCCGGCCGAGGCTCGAGACCACCCTCGACGGGCCGCTGCCGCGGCGCGTGCCGGCGACCCTGGTGGTGGGGGGGGGGGGGCCGCCGGCCGGGGCCGGCGAGGCGGCGGGGGAGGAGCTGGGGCGGGAGCTGGCGCGACTGCGGCTGGCCGCCGAGGGGAGCGGCCTGCTCGCCGTCGGCATCCACCTCGATCTCTCGACGCCGGCGGGCGGCTCGATGGAAGAATTCGCGGCGCTGATCGAGGCCGCGCGTTCGGGGGCCGGGGAGGGGCTCCTCCTGTCGACCCGGCTCGACCCTGGGAGGCTCGCCGACCCCGGCGCCGAGCGGCTCGCCGAGGCCGCCGACTTCCTGGTCTGCCCACTCTACGGCCAGCGGCCCGAGGAGGCGGAGGTCGAGGCGCGCTGGCGGCTCGACGCGGTCACCGAGCAGGTGGCGGCGCTCGAGCGGCTCGGCACCGACTACCTGGTCGAGGTGGTCACGCTCGGCGCCGCCTATCGGCTCGGGCCCGATGGCGGCCGGCGCGACGCCACCGCCGCCGCCGACCTGGTCGACCTGGTGCGCAACCGGGCGCTCGAGCGCACGCAGACGCGGCTGCTCGAGGGTTGGGACCGGCGCGTCCTGAGCTTCGCCGCCGAGCGCCCGACCGAGGCCGCGGGCTGGCGCCTGGAGGCCGGCGAGGGGCTGCGTGCGGTGCAGATCCAGGGGCGCGACGTCGTCGAGCTGCGCCGGCGGCTGCGCGCGCTCGAGCTCGAGCACCACCTGGGCGAGCTGTACTTCCGCGCGCCGGAGCCGGGCGAGGGGCTGGCGCTGACCTTACCGGTCCTGGCCGACGCGCTCCTCGGCGTGCCCGCCGCCGCCGATCTCGCGGTCGAGCTGCGCGACGCCCAGCGCACCGCCGGCGGCCTGGCCTTCCGCGTCGCCCTGGTCAACGCCGGCGACGGCCCCACCGACGTCGCGCTCTACGCCAACAACTACGTCGAGCTGCGGGTGCCGGGCGGCAGCTTCCCGTCGATCGCACCCGGCGGCTTCCGGCGCTACGCGATGATGGTGGGCGGCAGGGAAGCGGCCGACATGCAGGCCTTCCGCGGCGCCGACACCGTGAGGCTCTACGCCACGCTGGTCGGCGCCGGCGAGGAGGTGGTCAGCGGTCCGATCGAGGCGCGGCTCGGCCCCGCCGGCACGATCGAGGCGGGCGGCCTCTTCGCGCTCCCGGGCGGCGAGGAGTACGCGCTGCCCACCTCCCGCTGGCCTTAGGAGACGGCGCGCGGCAAGCCGGCGGCAGCGACGGAGCCCGCAGGGCGACCGCCGGCGAAGCCGGCGACTCAAGAGCTACCGTCCGATACAATCCCCGCTCTTCCCATCCGATGGCCGCGCGAGAGCGTGAGGAGGCTGTGCATGATCCGTTCGTCCTGGAACCCCGTCCGCTCCGCCCTGGCGGCGATCCTGCTCCTGGCCTCCGTGGCGGTGGCGCCGCCGGCCCCGGCCGCCGCGGAGGCCCCCGCCGACGTCCTCACCCCGTGGGACGTCGCCCGCCTCCGCTCGGTGCGCAGCGCCGCGGTGTCGCCGGACGGCCTGCACGTCGCCTACACGCTGGTGGTGCCGCGCGACCCGTTCGAGGAGGAGGACGGCCCGGGCTGGCGCGAGCTCCACGTCCTCTCGGTCGCGGACGGAACGAGCCGGCCCTTCATCACCGGCGAGGCGTCGGTGGGCTCGGTGCGCTTCACCCCCGACGGCGCCGGCGTCGCCTTCGTCGCCAAGCGCGGCGACGACGAGGAGTCCGCGCTCTACGTCATCCCGCTCGGCGGCGGCGAGGCGCGGCGCGTCCTCGCCCACGCCACCGGGATCGACGACTATGCGTTCAGCCCCGACGGCCGCCGGGTCGCCTTCCTCGCCGTCGAGGAGGAGCCGAAGGAGGCCGAGGACCTGGAGGAGAAGGGCTTCGACGCCGTGGTCTACGAGGAGCAGCTCGACCACGTCCGGCTCTGGACGGCCGAGATCGACCCGCCGGTCGGGCAGGGCGGCCGCGCCGGCGAGGCGCGGCTCGTGACCGCCCTCGAGGGCTCGGCCTCCGAGCTGTCGTGGAGCCCGGCGGGCGACCGGCTCGCGCTCGCGATCGCGCCGACGCCGCTGGTCGACGACAGCTACGTGAGCCGCCGCGTGCGGGTGCTCGACGCCGCCTCGGGCGCGGTCGTCGGCCGGATCGACAACCCGGGCAAGCTCGGCGCCGTGGTCTGGAGCCCGGACGGCGCGCACCTGGCGCTGATCGCCGCCGGCGACCGCCACGATCCGAGCGCCGGCCGCCTGATGGTGGTGCCGGCGTCGGGCGCGGTGTCCGCCGACCCGGCGCCGGCCGATCTCCTCCCCGGCTACCTCGGCGAGGTCCAGGAGGTCGCCTGGCTCGACGCCGAGACGCTCCTCTTCGTCGGCCACGAGGGGGTCGAGGCGTCGCTCCAGCGGGTCGGCCGCGACGGCTCCGGCCTGGCGGTCCTGGTCGGCGCCGGCGAGCCGGTCTGGCGCTCGATCGAGCTGGCCGCTGCGGGCGGCGGGATGGCGGCGCTGGTCGCCGACTCGCCCCGCCACCCGGCCGAGCTCTACACCTGGAACGCCGGCGCCCTGGGGTCGGGCGGCGCCGGAGCCGCGGAGGCCGCTGGCTTCCGGCCCGACGCCGTCCCCGAGCGCCGCACCGACAGCAACTCGTGGCTCGCCGCGGAGCGCCTGGCGCCGCAGGAGGTGGTGCGCTGCACAGGCGCGCGACGGCCTCGAGCTCGCAGGGCGTCCTGATCCGGCCGCTCGACGAGGCGCCCGGGCGCGCGCTATCCGCTGATCCTCACGGTCCACGGCGGCCCGGAGGCGCACGATCGCGAACGGCTGGCTGACGGGCTACGCGACTCCCGGCCAGGTGGCGGCCGCCCGCGGCTTCGCGGTCTTCTATCCCAACTACCGCGGCAGCACCGGGCCGCGGCGTCGAGCTGTTCTCGAAGATGAGCCAGGGCGATCCGGCCGGCAAGGAGTTCGACGACCTGGTCGACGCCGTCGATCACCTCGTCGCCGCCGGGCTCGCCGACCCCGCGAAGGTCGGCATCACCGGCGGCTCCTACGGCGGCTACGCCACCGCCTGGGCGAGCACCTACTACTCCGACCGCTTCGCCGCCGGCGTGATGTTCGTCGGCATCAGCGACAAGATCTCCAAGGTCGGCACCACCGACATCGCCGGGAGGAGCACGAGGTCCACGCCCGGCACGGCCGTGGGAGGAGTGGGACGTGATTCTCGAGCGGAGCCCGATCTACCACGTCGAGCAGGCGCGGACGCCGCTCCTGATCCTGCACGGCAAGGTCGACCCGCGCGTGCACCCGACGCAGTCGCTGGAGCTGCACCGCTATCCTGAAGACCCTGCGGCAAGACGCCGGTGCGGCTGGTGTTCTATCCCGGCGAAGGGCACGGCAACCGCGCGCGCGGCGTCGCGCCTCGACTACAACCTGCGGATGATGCAGTGGTTCGAGCACTACCTCCAGGGCCCGGGCGGCGAGAAGCCGCCGGCGGAGATCGATCCCCGGGAGCCGGGGAAGGCGGCGGGGGAGGAGGCCGAAGGCGGGACCGAGGCCGAGCCTCCCGCCGAGCCGGACGCGGCCCCGGACGCCGCTCCGGACCTCGAGCCGGAGATCGAGGAAGAGGTGATCGAGGAGATCGAGCAGGGGACTCCGGTCGAGCCGGGCGCGGCCTCGGGCTAGCGATGAGGATGCCGTCGGTCCGCGCCGCCGCGCTCCGGCTCGCCGCGCCGGCCCTCCTCGGCGCCGCGGCCGCCGGCCTGACCGCCGCCGGCTGTGTCGCCGAGCCCGCCGCCGTACCCGCCGCCGAGCCGGCCCCCCGGGCGGTCGCGGCGCCGGTCGAGGAGCTGATCGTCGACGTCGTCTCGAGCCACCGCCACGACCCCGGGGCGTTCACCCAAGGCCTGGTGTGGAGCGGCGGCGTGGTCTACGAGTCGACCGGCCAGTACGGCGAGTCGTCGGTGCGCCGGGTCGATTCCCAGAGCGGCGAGGTGCTGGCCCGGGTCGACCTGCCGCCCGAGCTGTTCGGCGAGGGGCTGGCGCTGGTGCCGGGCGAGGGGGGCGGCCGGCTGATCCAGCTCACCTGGCAGGAGGAGCAGGCGCGGGTCTGGTCCCTCCCCGGCCTCGAGCCCGCCGGCACCCTCCGCTACCGGGGCGAGGGTTGGGGGCTCTGCTTCGACGGCGAGCGGCTGGTGATGAGCGACGGCAGCGACCGCCTCACCTTCCGGGACCCGGCGACGTTCGAGGTCCTCGGGCGGCTCCAGGTCACCCTGCGCGGCAAGCCGCTCGACCGCCTCAACGAGCTGGAGTGCGCCGACGGCCGGGTGTGGGCCAACGTGCTCGGTGCCGATTACCTGGTGCGCATCGATCCCGCGAGCGGCCGGGTCACCGCGACCGCCGACGCCTCGGGGCTCCTGGCGCCCGCCGAGGCGGCCGCCGCCGACGTCCTCAACGGCATCGCCTACGACCCGGAGCGCCGGGTCTACCTGATCACCGGCAAGTACTGGCCGCGCCTCTTCGTGGTGCGTCTGCTCCCCGCCGCCGGCCGGAAGCCTTGACCGGATTCCACGAGAGCGAAACCGACAGCGAAGAAACCAGGAGGTCGCGATGACCGAGTCGAACCTGTGGTGGATCTCCGTCCGCGGACAGCAGGAAGGCCCGATGAGCGAGGACGAGGTGGTACGCCGGGCGCGCGCCGGCGGCGTCGATCCGAGCGCCCACGTCTTTCGTCAGGGGATGGACGGCTGGGCGCCGATCGGCTCGCGCGCCGAGTTCGCCGAGGCGTTCGCGCGGCGCCGTGCCGCTGCCGCCGCCCCCGCCGCCGGGCGGGCCGTCCAGCCGCGCACGAGATCGACTACGAGATCTTCGGCGAGGAGATGCAGTACGTCGAGATCACCCTCGATCCGGGCGAGGCCTGCATCGCCGAGGCCGGCGCCTTCATCTACATGGACCCCGGGCATCCAGATGGAGACCATCTTCGGCGACGGCTCCGGCGCAGGACGAGCGGCGGCGGCTTCATGGGCAAGCTCCTCTCCGCCGGCAAGCGGGTGCTGACCGGCGAGTCGCTGTTCATGACCGTCTTCGGCAACGCAGGCCGGACGCGCCAGAAGGTCGCCTTCGCCGCGCCCTACCCGGGCACGATCATCCCGGTCGACCTGCGCAGCACGGCGGCACGCTGCTCTGCCAGAAGGACGCCTTCCTGTGCGCCGCCAAGGGGATCTCGGTCGGCATCGCGTTCCACCGCAAGCTCGGCGCCGGCCTGTTCGGCGGCGAGGGCTTCATCCTGCAGAAGCTCGAGGGCGACGGCCTCGCCTTCGTCCACGCCGGCGGCACGCATCGTCGACGCGCGAGCTCGCGGCGGGCGAGACGCTGCGCGTCGACACCGGCTGCCTGGTCGCGCTTCGAGCAGCGCGGTGCAGCTACGACATCCAGATGGTGCTCGGGGATCAAGACCGCGCTCTTCGGCGGCGAGGGCCTGTTCTTCGCCACGCTGACCGGCCCGGGCCGGATCTGGCTGCAGTCGCTGCCGTTCAGCCGGCTCGCCGAGCGCGTGCTCGCCGCCGTGCCGCGCCCTCGGCCGGCCAGCAACGCGGCGAGGGCGTCGGCCGCTCGGCGGCGCTCGGCGGCCTCGTTGATGGGCGGAGCTGACCGCGTGCAGGCGACTAGCCGACGGCGATCTCGACCTTGAGCATCCGGCCCCAGGCCTGCCGGAGGTTCTCGGGCAGGTCGAGATCGGGGAAGATCTCGCGGACCTCGTCGCGGGTGACGTAGGTCCAGATGTCGTCCCACTGCGCGTAGCGCAGCAGGTGGGAGATGGCCCAGGCGCGCTGCGTCGCGCGGTGCCGTGGCGCAGGAGGATCGCGCGCAGCTCGCCGTCGGTCACCTTCGTGCTCGGGGAAGAAGTAGAGCGGCTCGCTCGCGCGGCGGTCGGAGGCCGTAGCGCTTCCGAGCCGTGCGCTCCGTAGTAGCCGGGACGAGACCGACGGCAGTCCGCTGAAGGGGGTCCGGCGTGGCAGCTTGCCTGGACCTCCATGGCGCCGTATAGCCGTCCGACGATGCGCAGCCGCCGCGCGACCGTTGACCGCGCACGGCCTTGACCGTGCCGGCCGTCGGCTAGATTGCACCGCGCTCGTAACCGAGACGAGCGGGCATAACTCAGTTGGTAGAGTGCAAGCTTCCCAAGCTTGATGTCGCGGGTTCGAGTCCCGTTGCCCGCTCCAGTTCGCTCGACGATCCGCCGCCCGGTGGCGCGCGGCCCGGCGATCCCGCCGTCTCCCGCAGGGCGATACAGACGGGCGATCCAGACGACCAAGGGCGGACGGCCTACCCGATCGACGCGACCCGATCGATCTACCGCCGCCCACCGCGCCGCCGGCGGCGCTGAACGGAGTCCGCGCTTGGCCATCTTCCGCCGCGACGACCCCGGACCGCCGACCGCCGACCGCCCCCCGGCCGCTCCGCACCGCCGCCCGCCGGGCGCGTTGCCGCCACCCGCATCGCCGCCGGCACCCGCATCGAAGGGCGAGGTGCTGGGCGCCGACCGAGCTGCTGGTCGAGGGCGAGGTCGACGGCGCGGTGCAGGTCGAGGCCGCGGTCGTCGTCGGCGCCGGGGGCTGCGTCGAGGGCGACGTCGAGGCCCGGGTGGTGCGAGATCGCCGGCCGGGTCGATCGGGCGACGTCGCCGCCTCCGAGCGGGTCGAGATGGCCGCCGTCCGGTGTCGCCGAGGGGGACCTCGCGGCGCCGCGGGTGGTGATCGCCGAGGGCGCCTTCTTCAGCGGCAGCGTCGACATGAAGGGCGGCGGCCCGGAGCGGCCGCCGGGACGAGCGCGGCCGCGAAACCGGCGGCAGGAGACCAGACGTGAAGATCGGCATCCCGAACGAGGTCAAGAACCACGAGTACCGCGTCGGGATGATCCCGGCCGGCGTCCACGCGCTGGTCGAGGCCGGCCACGAGGTGATGGTCCAGGACGGCGCCGGGCGGCGGCAGTGGCATCGCCGACGACGAGTACGTCGAGGCCGGCGCGCGCATCGCTGCCGGACGCCGCCGAGGTCTGGCGCGAGGCCGAGATGATCGTCAAGGTCAAGGAGCCGGTCGCGTCGGAGTACGAGCTGCTGCAGCACGGGCAGATCCTCTTCACCTACCTCCACCTGGCGCCGCTGCCGGAGCTGACCGAGCGTGCTGCTCGAGCGGCAGGTCACCGGCATCGCCTACGAGACGATCGACGGACCGCCAGGGCGCGGCTGCCGCTGCTGACCCCGATGTCGGAGGTCGCCGGCCGGATGGCGGTGCTGGTCGGCGCCAGCTACCTCCAGCGGCCCACGGCGGCCGCGGCACGCTCCTCGCCGGCGTGCCCGGGCGTGCCGCCGGGCGACGTGGTGATCCTCGGCGGCGGCATCGTCGGCCTCAACGCGGCGAAGATCGCGCTCGGCCTGGGCGCGCAGCGTGACCGTGCTCGAGACGAACCTCGACCGGCTGCGCTAGCTCGACGACGTGTTCCACGGCGCGCGTCACCACCCTCGCGAGCAACCGCTACAACCTGCGCGCCGCGCTGCGCCGCGCCGACCTCCTGATCGGCGCGGTGCTGATCCCCGGCGCCGCGGCGCCCAAGCTGGTGACCCGCGACGATGCTGTCGGAGATGAAGGACGGCGCGGTGGTGGTCGACGTCGCGGTGGACCAGGGCGGCTGCTTCGAGACCACCCGGCCGACCACCCACTCCGACCCGATCTACGAGGTCGACGGCGTGGTCCACTACTGCGTCGCCAACATGCCCGGCGCGGTGCCGCGCACCTCGACTCTCGCGCTCAACAACGCGACCCTGCCCTATGCGCTGGCGCTCGCCGGGCGCGGAGTGGAGGAGGCGGCGCGGGTCGACCCGGCGCTCGCGGCCGGCTTCAACACCTACCGCGGCGCGATCACCTGCCGCCCGGTCGCCGAGTCGCAGGGGCGGCCCTACCGCGAGCTGTCCGAGCTGCTGCCTGGCTGACCGTGGGCGCCGGCCGCCGCCCGCCGGCGCAGCTCGAAGAGCACCAGCGCGGCGGCGACGACGGCGTTGAGCGACTCGACGGGCGGCGCCAGCGGGATCGTCACCGCCGCCGCCGCTCGCGCCGCGGGGTCCGGCGACAGTCCGGGGCCCTCGGCGCCGACCGCGAGCACCAGCGGGCCGCCCGCGCCGCCCACGGCAGGCGACCCCGCCCAATCGTCCGACCAGAGCGATGCGCCGCCGCGGGTCGCGAGCGCGATCCAGTGGGGCTCGGCGCCGCCCTCGCGGAGCCGCCGGTCGAGATCGTCCGGCGTCACCCCGACCGCCGCCGGCAGCCGCAAGAGGCTCCCGGCCGACCCGCGCAGCGCGCGCGGGTGGTTGGGATGTACCGTACCCGGCCCGAGCGCCAGGCCGGCCGCGCCGGCGGCCTCGGCGACCCGCGCCAGCGCGCCCAGGTTGCCGGGGTCCTGGAGCCCGTCGAGGTAGAGATAGACGCCGCCGACGCCGTCGGCGCCCACCGGCAGCGAGGCGGCCCCGGAGCGCGGCAGGCGGGCGATCGCCGCCATCCCGCGCGGCGAGTCGGCGTCGGCGAGGGTGGCCAATACCTCGCCGGCGACCTCGAGCGGCGGAGCGGCGAGGCGGGCGGCGAGCCGCCGACCCTCGTCGCCGGCGAGCATCTCGGGAGTGGCGAGGACCAGCTCCAGCGCTACCCCGGCGTCGAGCGCCTCGCCGACGAGATGGGGTCCCTCGAGCAGCGCCCGGTCGCCTTTACTCCGGCGCAGGCGGCGCATATCCTTCAGCCTCTCGTTGCGCGGGCTGGTAATCATAGTGAGCGATCTTAGGGACTTCTGGCGCCGACTCCAAAGCGGCGGGTCGGTGGCGGTCGCCGGAACCGCGCCGGCGCAGCTCCTCGGCGTGCGCGACGGCTTTCACCGCTACTTCGGCGCGGTCGCCGGGCATCGGGCAGGGGGGCCATTGCCGGTGGCGGTGGTGCCCCAGCCGGTGGAGGTGACCCCGAGCGGGCTGCCGGTGAGCGACGAGGAGGCGCTGGCGCGGGTGCGCGGCCGGCTCGACGAGGTCGCGCGCCGGGTCGGCGGCGATTACGACTTCGTGGTCGCGAGCGACGGCGGGCTCCATCCGATCGAGATCGACGGCGGCTTGCGCTTCTTCATCCGCTGCTGGGCGGCGGTGCGCTGCCCGCTGGGCGAGGCGTGTGGGTCCAGCGGCTCGATCCAGCTCCCCGAGGGGCTGGTCACCGGCGTCGGCGCCTCCGGCGGGCCGGGGTCGGTCCCCGGTACGCGCCGCGGCGGCGGCATGATCAGCGCCCTCACCGGCGGCGCCGAGGACCGACGCGCGGCGACCTCGGAGGCGACCTTCCACGCCCTCTCGACCCTGTTCTACGGCGTGCTTTCGGGGCGCCGCGCCGCCGCCGGCCTGTGAGACCGCTGTGCTAACATCCGCGGCCCGCGGCAGGCGTTTCCCCGCCTGGATCCGTCGGCCATCCCAGCGAGAGGCGAGTCGAGAATGACCACCCGCGACACCCATCTGTTCACCTCCGAGTCGGTCACGGACGGCCATCCCGACAAGATCGCCGACCAGATCTCCGACGCCATCCTCGACGAGGTGCTGCGCCAAGACCCGACCGGCCGGGTGGCCTGCGAGACGCTGGTGACCACCGGCATGGTCTTCCTCGCCGGCGAGATCACGACCAAGGCGATGGTCGACTTCGCCGCGGTCGCCCGGCGCACGGTGCGCGAGATCGGCTACGACCGGCCGGAGTACGGCTTCGACAGCGAAAGCTGCGCGGTGCTGTCGGCGATCGACCCGCAGTCGCCGGACATCGCGATGGGCGTCGACAGCGGCGGCGCCGGCGACCAGGGCCTGATGTTCGGCTACGCCTGCCGCGAGACGCCGCAGCTCATGCCGTTGCCGATCGTGCTCGCTCACGGCCTGGCCCGGCGCCTGCGCGACGCGCGGCGCAGCGGCGAGCTGCCCTGGCTGCGGCCCGACGGCAAGAGCCAGGTGACGGTGGAGTACCGCGGCGCGACCCCGGTGCGGATCCACACGGTGGTGGTGTCGACCCAGCACGACGCGGCGATCGACCTTCCCGAGATCCGGCGCGGGGTGATCGAGTCGATCGTGCGGCCGGTGATCCCGGCCGAGATGCTCGACAGCGCCACCGTCTACCACATCAACCCGACCGGCCGGTTCGTCATCGGCGGCCCGCAGGGCGACTGCGGCCTGACCGGGCGCAAGATCATCGTCGACACCTACGGCGGCGTCGGCAGCCACGGCGGCGGCGCGTTCTCCGGCAAGGACCCGACCAAGGTCGACCGCTCGGCGAGCTACATGGCGCGCCACGTGGCGAAGAACCTGGTCGCGGCCGGCATCGCGGAGCGGATCGAGGTGCAGATCGCCTACGCCATCGGCGTGCCCGAGCCGGTGTCGATCCACGTCGAGACCTTCGGCACCGGCGAGATGCCCGACCGCGCGATCGAGGACCTGATCCACGAGCAGTTCCCCCTGTCGCCGCGTGGCATCATCGACTACCTCCAGCTCCGGCGTCCGATCTTCCGCCAGACCGCCGCCTTCGGGCATTTCGGCCGCGATGAACCGGAGCTGGTCTGGGAGCGGACTCACCGCGCGGAGGAACTGCGAACGGTCGCGCGCCTGGGAGCGCCGCCGGCGGCCGCCCTCCGGTGAGCCGCGGCAGGCGCGCCGGCTTCGTCACCGCGCGAGGCCCGAAACAAGGCTGGACAAGCGACATCGGGTAGTGGTAACCTGCTCTCCGAATTTTCCGGCATATATGAGCCTCTCTCCGAAACCCTCCGCCGACCTTCCGGAGGTGCCGGCCACTGGCGCTGAGGAGACCGCTGCGGACGGCGCCCAGGAACCGCGCGAGGAGTTCTGCTTCGAGACCATCGTCCAGAAGCTCCAGCCCAAGCTCCGCAGGGTGCTCGCACGCTACCGCGTGCCGGTCGAGGACGCCGAGGACATCCTCCAGCAGTCCTTCCTCGACCTGGTCTACAAGCAGAAGTCGATCTACAACCCGGAAGCCTGGCTGCTCGCCACCGTCCGCAACCGCTGCATCATCTACTGGCGGCGGCGCCGGTCGCAGGTCTGCGAAAGCGTCGACCTGGCCATCCTCGACCTGCTGGCCCAGCCGGAAGCGCCGCGCCAGAGCAAGGCGCTGCTGCGACACGACCTCGAGCGGGTGCTCGGCCAGCTCCCCGAGCGCTGCCGATCCCTGCTGCGGCTCCGTTACGGCCTCGGCTACAAACCCGCGGAAGTCGCCGCCGCGCTCGGCTACCAGCCGTCCAGCGTGCGCAAGGTGACCAGCCGCTGCCTCTCCCGCCTCACCCGCCAGCTCACCGCCCTGGGCTACCGCAGCGACCTCGGCGAAGACTGAGGACACGGCCCTGCTGACGCGAGCGTTACCTTCCTCGGGTCGCCCGTCGCCGGCTTAGACAAAAAGTCGTCCCGGTTTCGTCACAGCGAAGCACCTGCGTTGTAGAGCGGGGGCGTTCTCAAACGCCTGTCAGATTCTTATGTGTCGGCTGCCATGGGGAGGTCTCATGTCGAAGATCGTGCGGAGGTTGGCCGCGGCTGTGGCCATCGTGGTTGTCTTTTGCGTACCTAGTGTCTCCTTCGCCGCCGTTCCCGTAGAGCAAGATCGAGGTGAGTCCACGGCCGGGGTCTCCGGCATGGGTGAGGTGTGGTGGGGCTTCTGGGCGTGGGTCGGCTCGGTGTTCGGGCTGACTGGGAGCGACGAGGGGGCGACAGCGGCTCCTCCTCCGGCAGGCAGCACTGGCACCGGAAACTCGACGAATAGCAGTGGCGGTGGGGGAGAAAACGGACCAGGGACGGATCCTAATGGATAAGCCGTGCCACCCCTGGGCCAACGACACCGGGGACCGATCGTGATCGCCCCGAGCGGCGGCTCGCTTACGGCAGGTGGTGCTGCTGGACACGTCTCGTCTTGGATGATAACCTATGCATCTGAGCGCATAGGAACCCATCCTCTATGTCGACGCTGGATCGCCCGGAGCTCCGGGAGCCTCTCAACCAGTTGCTGCTCAAGGTACGCCCGAGCCTTGAGCGAGTTCTCCGCCACTACGATGTCCCTCCGGAAGACGCCGAGGACATCCTCCAGGACTCGCAGCTCACGTTGCTCTACAAGTGGGACAGGGTCCAGAGCCCCGAAGCATGGCTGATCGGCACGGTCCGGAAGAAGTGCATCGTCTACTGGCGCAAGCGTCGGGGACGCGTGTGCGAAGCGGTGGACGCCGCCATTCTGGACCTCTTGTCGGAGCCGCAGCGGCCGGCGCAGCCGAAGACAGAGCTCTCCCACGACCTCCAGAGGGTGATGGTGCGGCTGCCGGAGCGCTGCCAGCGACTCCTTCGGCTCCGCTACGGCCTTGGCTACGGGCCGTCGGAGGTGGCCGAGAAGATGGGCTACCAACCCTCGAGCATCCGCAAGATCACCAACCGGTGCCTCTCTGCATTGAGCCGGGAACTCATGAGTGTGGGGTTCCTCCGAAGCTCGAGGGACGAGTGAGGCACTCCCTTCCCTTGCGTGAAGCGCTCGCCCGTTTTCGGCGGGGGATGGCGAACCCGGAAGAAACCGGAGAGATTGTCAAGCACCTGCTTCGCGGCTGTAAGCTCTGTCAAGGGGCCCTAACGCGGATCGTCCAGCCATCAGATTCCGAACCGATCTCGCCGGCCGAAGAAGCGCGAGGAGATGCGGCGGCTTCGGGCGATTCCATGAATTACTCGACAGCCTTCGCGCGAGTGGGGAGAGTGGTGCAGCGGCATCACGCCAGTCTGACGGAAGAGGCGGCGAGTGTCCCCTCCTTGCTTCGCGAGCTGGAGCGACATCCTCGCCCACGCCAAGAGGTATTGGCCAGCAACAGCTCGCGCTTCCAGGCTTGGCCCCTTGTCGAGGCACTGTTGGAGAGGGCTCGGCGCCTTTGTCAGCGTGATCCCGAGGAAGCGGACCACTTGGCTCGGCTCGCGATCCTGATCAGTGGACTGCTCGATCCAGAGCGCTACGGCAGCGCTCGGCTTCAGGATCTCCGCGGCCGAGCCTGGAGCGAGTGGGGTAACGTCCTGCGTCTCCAGGAGAGGTTTCGGGAGTCGGAGCAGGCATTCAACGCAGCAGAGGATCTGCTGTGCCACGGTACTGGCGATCCGGTGGAGCGAGCCGGGCTCCTCAGCCTCCAAGCCTCGATGTGGCACGACCGGCGACAGTTCGAGCGGGCGAAGCGCCTCTTGGATCGGACGATCTCGATCGCTCGAAGAGTCGGCCAACGTCACCTCCACGGCGTGGCGTTGATCCAGAAGGCTCTGTGCTATTCAGACCAGGACCAACCCGAAGCAGCGCTGCCCTTGCTGCTGCAAGCGCAACGACTCCTCGAGCCGAGCACGGAGCCCCGTCTCCTCTTCGTCGTACAGCAGAATATCCTTGTCGCGCTGACGAAAGCCGGCCGTTTTCAGGAGGCTGCTGCGGGTTTGGACGGCGTCCGAACACTTTGTCTGGATCGCGACTACCCGATCGACCTCATTAGGCTCGAGTATGTTGAGGCCATGATCCTGCACGGCCTGGGTCGGGTCGAGAAAGCGGAGTCCAGGTTTCGCTCGGCCTTCCACGGCATGCTCGCCGAAAGGCTCGACTTCGATGCCGCTCTCGTCGGCCTCGATCTCGCCGCGTTGCTCAGCGAGGAGAACCGTCACGCCGAGGTCCGTGAGCTGGCAGCGGCGATGCTGCCGGTGTTCACCTCCCACCGCATCCACCGCGAAGCGATCGCGGCCCTGCTCATCTTCAAGGAGGCGGTGCAGCGCGAGGAGCTCTCGGCGAAACTCGTCGAGGAGCTCTCGGCCTACCTGCGCCGCGCCGCTTCCGATCCCACGCTCCGGTTCCAGCCTTCCGCCTGGCTCAAGGGTTCCCAGACCTGAACCGCGCGTCTGTCTGACTGGACTACCGTCGACGCACCCTGGTAGGTTGAGTCGGGCCCCCGCCTCGGGGCTCGGCTAGCCATGAGCACCTCGACCGCCAGCGCGAGCGACCGCAGGCCTCGCTTGGTCGTCCTCGGCTGCGGTTTCGGCGGCTTCTCGCTGCTCTCCCGGCTCGACCCGCGGCACTGGGACGCCACGCTGATCTCCCCCCGCAACTACTTCCTCTTCTACCCGCTGCTCGCCTCAGCGACCGTCGGCACCGTCGAGTTCCGGAGCATCCTCGAGCCGGCCTACCGCCGGCTCAGGCGCATGCGCGTAGTCGAGGCCGAGGCGACCGGAATCGACTGGCAGGCCAGGCGCGTCGCCTGCCGGGCCGCGGTGGGGGAGGACCGCTTCGAGGTGCCGTACGACCTGCTGGTGATCGCGGTCGGCACCGGGGTGGCCGATCTCGGCATCCCGGGCGTGGCAGAGCACACCCTCAAGCTCAAGACGGTCGAGGACGCCCGAGCCGTGCGCAAGGGCATCCTCGACTGCTTCGCCGCCGCCGACCTTCCCGGTATCGCCGACGACGAGGTGGCGCGGAGGCTGACCTTCGTGATCTGCGGCGGCGGTGCCACGGGAGTCGAGGTGGCCGCCGAGGTCCACGATCTCCTCGAGCGCGAGCTCGCCCGCGCTCATCCGGAGCTCGCGCCGCGCGCCCGGGTGATCCTGGTCGAGGCGCTGCCGCGGCTCCTCACCGGGTTCGACGAGGCGCTCTCGGGCTATGCCCAGAAGCACTTCGCCCGCGAGGGGGTCGAGGTGCGCACCGAGACGCCGGTGACCCGGGTCGAGCCGGGACGGGTCTGCCTCCAGGGCGGCGAGGCGATCGACTGCGGTCTCGTGCTCTGGGCCGGCGGCAACGCGCCGGTGCCGCTGATCGAGAAGCTCGACGCCGAGAAGACCGAGCGCGGGCGGCTGGTCGTCGACCGCCGGCTGCGCCTGGCCGGTCACGACGACGTCTACGCCCTCGGCGACTGCGCCGCGGTCGCCGACAAGCCGCTCGCCGCCACCGCCCAGGTTGCCCAGCAGCAGGGCAAGTACCTCGCTCGCAGCCTGGAGCGGCAGCGCCGGGGCCGGCCGGTCGGGCCCTTCCGGTATCGGTCGTTCGGCATGCTCGCCTACATCGGCGCGGGAGAGGCGCTCGCCGACCTGCCGCAGGCCAAGTGGTCGGGGCGCTCGGCGTGGCTGTTCTGGCGCTCGGTCTACCTGACCAAGCTGGTCGGCTGGGCCAACAAAGTCAAGGTCCTCTTCGACTGGTTCAAGGGTCGCCTGTTCGGGCGCGATCTGTCGCGCTTCTGAACTGCGCCGAGGCGGGCGGTCAGGTCCGCACCCCGAGGAACAGGTAGACCGCGAACATCGCGAACAGCAGGTTCGGACTCCACACCGCGAGCCCGGGCGGCAGCGCGCCGGCTGCGCCCAGCTTGGTGAAGAAGGCGAAGATCCCGAAGAAGAGGAACCCGAGCCCGAGCGACACGCCGATCCCGTAGAGTGCCCCCTGGCGCCCGAGCCGGAAGGCGAAGGGGAGGGCGACGAACGCCATCACCAGCGAGATCGCCGGGTAGGCGAGCTTCTGGTACAGCTCGACCTTGAGGTCGGGCACCGGCTGGCCGCTGGCGGCGACATCGCCGATGTACTCCCGGAGCTCGCCGTAGGTCATCTGCTCGGGCGGCAGGATCTCGGAGTCGAAGAACTCCGGCGTCTCCGGGTAGTCGACCCGCCGCGGCCGGTCGAGGGCGACGAACTCGGTGACCCGGACGCCATCGAAGCGGCGCAGCCACCCCTCGTTGAACCGCCAGTCACCGCCGCCGACGTCGCCGACGTAGGTGCCGCGGTCGGCGAAGAATCGGCCGATCAGCCGGTGCTCGCGGTCGAACTCGAACACCTGGAGGCGCTGCAGGGACGGGCCCCGCGGGTCGTAGTGCATGTAGTTGTAGACGAACCGGTCCTGCCCGAAGAGCCACTGCCGGTCGGCCCGCCGGTAGGTGCGCGAGGTCTCGCGCCCCTTGATCACGTCCTTGAGCTCCGCCACCTTGCGGTTCGAGGCCGGCAGCACCTCGGCTTCGAGGAACATCGACAGCAGCATCACCACGGCGGCCGCGCCGATCGCCGGGATCGCCAGCCGGTAGAGCGAGATCCCCAGCGCCTTGCAGGCCGTGACCTCGTTGCTGCGGGCGAGCAGGCTGAACGCCATCAGGACGGTCACCAGCACCATGAACGGCGCGGTGTCGTAGAAGATCTGGAGCGACAGGTACTTGTAGTAGGAGAGCACGACCCCGCGCGAGACCCGGTTCTCGAGGATCTCGTCGAAGTTCTCGACCAGGTCGAAGATGATGTAGAGGACGAGAGCCGAGAGCACCGCCAGCACGAACACCAGGACGAACTGACGCACCACGTAGCGATCCAGCGTGTTGGGCACGCGCAGGCGCAGGCGGGGGAGCCGGAGCACGACCTCCGGGACGGGGCCGCCGTTGCCGCCCCCCTTGCCGCTCTCCCGCCGCTCTTTCCGCCGCCGCTCCTGGGTCGACCGCCAGTGCTGGAAGCGCACCAGCCGGCCCCAGAAGTCCTCACGCACCCAGCGGTCGATGCGCGACAGCATCAGGCTCTTGTCCCGGTTGCGCCGCATCAGCAGGAGCAAGCCGGCCACGGCGAGCAGGATGTTCGACATCCAGATCGCGGCCCAGGGCGCCATCTTGCCGTAGCGGGCGGCGTTCTCGCCGTTGTTGAGCAGCAGGTAATAGAGCGCGAAGACCCCCAGCGACAGCACGAAACCCGAAGCCTTGCCGCCGCGCCGGCTGCTGAAGCCGAGCGGCAGGGCGATGATCCCGAACACCACGCAGGCGGCCGGGATCGCGAACTTCTTGTGGATCTCGACCCGCGCCATGCGCCGCTGCTCGGCGTCCACACCGGGATCGGCGGCCTCGGCGGCGAGCTCGTCGAGGGTCAGCTCGCGCAGGCTCTTGGAGCTGAGGATCTTCTCCCGCTGGGTGGAGGTGAAGCGGTCCTCGAGCACTTTCTCGACGCGGCGGATGAAGTCGATGTGGTAGGTGCCCGGGTCGTCGAGGTCGACCTGGTGGGTGTAGGCGTTGCCCAGTTCGAGCATGACCCGCTCGCCGCTGTCGTCGAGCTTGATCCGGCCCCACTCGGCGACGGTGATCTCGTTCTTCCTCGTGGGCAGGGTCTGGGCGACGAACACGCCGCGCCACCGCTCTTCGCCCTTCGGGCGTTCGAAGACGTAGAGCAGGGTGTCTTCGAACTCGGAGTAGAAGACCCGCGGCTCGACCTGGGCGGCCACGGACTCGGTGATGATCTCGAGGCGGAGCTGCTGGAGGGCGTGGTTGCCCTGGGGCAGGAGCTTGACCATCAGGTAGGTGTTGAGCAGGGCGAAGCAGAGGGAGAGGAAGAGGATCGGGCGGTAGAGGGTGGTCAGGCTCATGCCGCTCGATCGCAGGGCGATCAGTTCGCTGTCGGAGGACAGGCGGCCGAGGGCGATGAGGATCCCGAACAGGAGGGCCATCGGGATGGTCAGGACCAGGATGTTCGGCAGGCTGTACGCCACCAGCCGGCCGACGATCGCAACGGGCAGGCCGCGCTGGATGATCATCTCGGCGGACTGGAAGAGGAAGCGCAGCAGGAGGATCCCGGTGTAGATCAGGAAGCCGAGGGCGATCGGGCCGATCATCTCGGCGACCAGGTAGCGGTCCAGGAGGCGTCCTGGCTTGAGCGCGTTCAGCACGGGGTGAGTCTATCGGTCGGGGGTCCGTCTGGGGACAAGGCCATGAGTGTCGGGCCGGTCCGGAGGGCACTCGGACTGAAGCGGCCGGTCCGGGTCGAGGGCATCCCTCCCAGGGCACGGCGCCGGCTTTGAGTGAGCGGGGGTCGGTCGGCCGGCGCCTCGTCAGCCCGCGCGCGGGTCCTTGTCGCCTTGCGAATCGGTGCGTTGAGCGCGCGGGCTGGCGTCCCTGGGAGGGATGCCCTCGACCCGGACCTCCTCGGCGGTTCTCGGCGGGAGGTTGGCTCCCACGGTCCTGAGACCCGGGCGGAGTCACAGTTGCGGCTGGGTCCAAGATCGGGCGCGCAGGGCCCGGAGCGCCCGTGAGCAGCCAGCCATCAACCCGATATCTTGAGTCCGATAAGATGTATTATGTCAACTCACATCCGTGAAGCCGTCCACAAGGGCTGTTGGTCATGCCGTCTTCTGATCCTCTTCCCTCTTGAAGGGGTTACCGTGGGGCGGGCGGCGGCCGGGGCGTGGGGCTCCCTCCCAGGGACGCCAGCCCGCGCGCTCAACGCACCGATTCAGAAGGCGACAAGGACCCGCGCGCGGGCTGACGAGGCGCCGGCCGACCGACACCCGCCCACTCAGAGCCGGCGCCGTGCCCTGGGAGGGAGCCCCACGCCCCGGCCGCCGGGCGGGTGGCGAAAGGCGATCCGGTTCCGCGGGCCTTGGGGGACGCAAGCTCAGGAAGCAGGCGCCGAAGCCTCGTGCCGGAGCTTCTGGAGGATCTCCTCGAGCGCACGGATCAAGTCCCCCCGGTCCACCTCCGACTGCCGGAAGCTCAGCGCCAGCGAGTAAGTCTTGTCCGCCGCCTTGAACCGGAAGGTGTAGGGCTTCTTCCGCCGCTTGCCGCCGCCCGCCGACGAGCCGCCGCGCATCCGGCGCCGGAGGTCGTCGCGGTTGAGGCCGTGCGACGCCACCTCCTCGAGCAGGCGGACCATCTCCTCCGGAGTGCCGACCTTGAGCACCTCGAGCAGCAGCGACTTCGAGCCGATCCCCAACGCCTCCGCCGTGTCGCGCACCCGCGGCGGCAGGCTGAGGAGAGCGAGGCTCTCGGTGATCACCGTGCGCGCCTTCCCCACCGTTTCCGCGATCTGCTCCTGCGTGTAGCCGTGGCGATCGGCGAGGGCGCGGTAACCCTCCGCCTCCTCGAACGGCGTGAGGTCCTTGCGCTGGAGATTCTCGATCAGGGCGATCTCTAGCGCCTCTTCCTCCGAGACCTCCATCACCACCACCGGAACCTCGTACAGGCCGGCCTCGCGCGCCGCGCGATAGCGGCGTTCTCCGGAGATGATGCGGTAGGCGGCGGCCTTGGCGTTCGGCTCGCCGGGGCCGTCCTCGAGGTCGGGGTTCGGGCGGACCAGGATCGGCTCGAGGACCCCCTTCGAGCGGATCGACGAGACCAGGTCGCCGAGGTCTCCCATCGCGGACCGTGGCTGGTTCGTGTCGGGCTCGATGGACGAGAGCGGCACCATCTTCCCCACCGGCGCGTCGTGGCGCGCGGCCAGCTCGTCGACGAAGTGCGACTGGTGCCGCATCTTGACCCGGACCGGAAGCCCCTTGCGCTTGGCCGTCACTTCAGACACGGCTGACCACCTCCTCGGACAGTCGGTAGTACTCGTACGCCCCGCTCGATCGCGGCGCGAAGGTGAAGATCGACTCCCGATAGGCCGGGCTCTCCTCGAGGCGCACGCTCTTGGTGATCACCGTCTCGAAGACCCGGCCGCCGAAGACCGCGCGGACCTGGTCCTGGATGTCCTTGGCGAGGAGCGTCCGCTTGTCGTAGAGGGTGATCAGCGCGCCGAGGATCTGGAGCTCCGGGTTGGCGCGCATCTTGACCTTCTCCACTGTCTCCAGGAGGTCGTCCGTCCCCTCGAGCGCGAAGTAGCTGGCCTGCACCGGGATCAGCACGTGGGTGGCCGCGACCAGGGCGTTGACCGTGATGATGCCGAGGGTCGGCGGCGTGTCGATGATGATGAAGTCGTAGCGTGTGTGGAGCGTCGTCAGCTCGTCCTTGAGCCGGTAGTGGCTGTCGAGCTCGCCGATCAGCTTGGCTTCGATCTTGGCGAGCGAGATCGACGACGGCGCGATGTCGAGCCCGGGCGTGCCGTCGGACGGCACGATGATGTCGGCGATGTGGACGTCGCTCTCGGTGAGGGCCTCGTAGACCGTCTTGCGAGGCTGGTGGATGTCGAGGAACGACATCGAGCTGTTGGCCTGCGGGTCGAGGTCGACCAGTAGCGTGCGGAGGCCCTTGCTCGCCAGGGCCGCCGAGAGGTTGATCGCGGTCGTGGTCTTCCCCACTCCGCCCTTCTGATTGGTGATGGCGATGATCATCGGCTGATTGCGGAATCCGTCGAGGGACGGTCAGGGCTCTCCATGGGCATTGCGAGGGCGATGTCGGCGCGCCGACATCGCGCAAAATTCACTGTCTTTCCAGGCGCTTTCAAGTTGCGAGCGGGGCCGGTCATGGCCTGTGTCGGCGCGCCGACAGAGGAGATTGCGGCCGTCGGGATCACGGGTCGGGTCACATCGTGTACTTGCCGAGGTCCTCGGGGCTGATCTCTTCGAGCCACTTCTTGAGCTTCTCCTCGTCGGTGCCCTGGCCCGCCAGGTCGACGGCCTTGGCCTTCTCGAGGACCGGCCGGAGGACGAAGATCGGCGCATCGGCGCGCAGGGCGAGGGCGATCGCGTCGCTGGGCCGGGCGTCGACCTCGATCTCGCGGCCATCGCGGTCGACGTGGATCAGGGCGAAGAAGGTGTCGTCCCGGAGGTCGGAGATCACGATCTTCTTGATCGCCACCCCGATCTGTTGGAGCAGGGACTGCATCAGGTCGTGGGTCATCGGACGCGGGGGCTCGGCGTTCTCGATCCGCTGCGCGATGGCGTTGGCCTCGAAGAGGCCGATCCAGATGGGCAGCACGACCTGGCTGTTCTCGTCGCGGAGGACGACGATCGGGCGGCTGGAGCTCGGGTCGAGGATGAGGCCCCGGATCTCCATTCGGACTTCTTCACGGGGATCGGCGGCGGGGGGGGTGGTCATGGGGGGTATTGTCTGGTGGGGGTGGGGGGAGGTCAAGTCCCCTCCCCCTCCCCCCTCCCCCGGTCCGGGCCCTGGGGCTCCCCTCCCAGGGCACGGCGCCGGCTTGGATTGGGCGGGGGGCGTCAGAGGGGCGCGGTAAAAGGCTCGCCGGCCAAGCCGTGGGTGTGGGCGGACTCGATCAGGACTCGGGTTAGGGTGCCGAGGGGGGCTGGGGGGGCGGGGGTCGGAAAGGTGACGGCGCGGTGGCAGGTGGTGCGGCCGACTTGGTGGTTGGGCTCTTTGGCCCAGCCGGTGACCAGGACGTCGAGGGTGCGGCCGATCAGGGTCTGGTGGAGGCGGCGCTGGATAACGGACTGGAGCTCGAACAGCTTCTGGAGGCGCTGGTCGGCCTCGGCGGGGTCAATCGGGTCGCCGAGGCGGGGGGCGGCGGTCAAGGGGCGGGGGCTGTAGCGGAAGGCGTAGATCGAGGTGAATTCGGCCTGCTCGACCAGGCGCAGGGTGGCTTCGAAGTCCTCGCGGGTCTCGCCCGGGAAGCCGACGATCAGGTCGGTCGAGAGCGCGAGGTCGGGGCGCGCGGCGCGGAGGTCGGCGATCAGGCGGCGATAGGCCTCGGCGGTGTAGCCGCGGCCCATTCTCTGGAGGACGCGGTCGGAGCCCGACTGCACCGGCAGGTGGAGGTAGTTGCAGATCGCCTCGTGGCGGCCTAGCTGGTCGACCATCCGCGGCGTGAAGTCGCGCGGGTAGGAGGTGACGAAGCGCAGGCGGCGGAGGCCGGGGAGCCGGGCGAGGCGGTCGAGCAGGTCGGCGAAGTCGGGTCCGCCGTCGCCGGCGCCCGGCTCGCGCCAGTGGTTGACGGTCTGGCCCAGGAGCTCGATCTCGACGAAGCCGAAGTCGAGCAGGTGCTCGACCTCGGCGACGATCTCGGCCATCGGGCGGCTGCGTTCGGGGCCGCGGGTCGACGGCACGATGCAGAAGGTGCAGCGCTTGTTGCACCCTTCGATGATCGTCACCATCCCCTTGTACTCGCCGTGGCGCGAGATCGAGTCGAAGGCGTACGGACGGTCCTCCGGGAACCCGGTGGCGACCACGCGTTCGCCGGCTCGGCGGCGCTCGATCACGTCGGCCAGCTCCCCCACCCGCGCCGGGCCGAGGACGAAATCGATCTCGGGCACCCGCGCCAGCGCGCGCTCGCCGGCCTGCTGGGCGACGCAGCCGCAGAGGCCGATCAGCGGCTCGGCGCCGTCGCGCTTGAAGCGGCGGTACTCGCCCAGACGCGAGTAGACCTTGTTCTCCGCGTTCTCGCGCACGCTGCACGAGTTGAGCAGGATGACGTCGGCCTCGGCGGCGTCGCGGGTGGGCAGGATCCCCTGTTGCATGAGCTGGCCGGCCATCCGCTGGCTGTCCAGCTCGTTCATCTGGCAGCCCCAGGTCTCGATGAAGAAGCGGCGCGGCCGGCTCGGCTCGGCCTCGACGGCACCGGCTGGGAGCAGGGTCAGGGTCACGGCCGCTCCCCCTCGCCCTCGCCGAAGATGGTGGGCTCCTCGATGTCCTCCTCGCCCGGCTCGCGGCGGACCGGCGAATCGGGCTCCTCCGGTTCGAGCTCGATGCCGTCCCGCAGCCAGCCGGGCAGCGCCCCGGCGCGGCGTCCCTCCTCGATCACCTCGGCCAGCTCCTCGCGGTAGGCGCGGACGTCCTGGCGGGCGCTGCGCAGCTCGTCGAGCACGCGGTCCCATTCGGGCTTGATCCGCTCGTCGCGGTACCAGGGATCGTCCTCGGCGTAGAAGTCCCAGCGGAGCTGGGCCGCCTGGTCCTCGAGGCGCTCGACCTCGCGGGCGGCGTCAGCCCAGCGCGTGCGGACGCCACGGGCGCGGTCGCGCCAGTAGGCCTCGTCGCGGGGGCCGGCCGGGCCGCGCTCGGGATCCGCGGCATCGTCGGCGGCGGCATCGGCCGGTGTGGCGCCGGGCGCGGCCGCCGCCGGCGCCGCCGTCGGGCCCGGCGTCACCAGGGTGACCTGCCCCCCGGCACCGAAGGCGGCGAGGTTGTCGTTGTTGATCACCAGGGTCGACCGCGGCTGCCCCTCGCTGCGGCGCTTCTCGCGCGCCGCCGCAGCGGCTTCGGCGAGGGTCGGCGGGGCGTAAACGCCATCGGCGGCGGGGCCGATCTGGATCACGGTCGGATCGGCGGGTGCGCCTTCGGCGGCGCCCTCCTTCTCCTCGATCAACCGGCTCACGTCGACCGCCTCGCCACGCGCCGCGGCGGCGGAGGCTCCGGAGTCGGGCGGCGGCGCGGCGGCCGCGGCGGGTGGCGGCGGCAGCTCGGTGGCGGCGGTCTCCTCGAGCTCTTCCGGCGGCGGCGCCTCGGCGCCCGACGGCAGCCCGGCCATCGCCCGCGTCTCCTCGGCCAAGACGGCCGCCTCCGACGGCGTCACCGGCTCCGGCTGGGCGCAGCCGACACCGGCTGCGCAGGCCGCGAGGGCCAGCGCCACGGCCACAAGGCCCGCGCCGATCCGGAGCCGCCTCACGCCTGCTCCTCGCGCGCCCCGACCAGGGCGCCGAGCGCTCCGCTCAAGTGCCGCTCGACCTCGGCGGCGGTAGCGAAGCCGAGGCACTCCTCGGCTAGCCGCTCGAGGTCGGAGAGGCAGGCGGCGCGGATCCGCGTCTTGATCTCCGGCACCACGCGCGGGCTCATCGACAGCCGGCGCAGGCCGAGGCCGATCAGGAGCGGCGCATAGCGCGGGTCGCCGGCCATCTCGCCGCACAGGCTGACCTCGAGGCCGGCCTCGCGGCCGGAGTCGATCACCCGCCGCAGCAGGCGCAGGATCGCCGGGTGCAGCGGCTGGTAGAGGTCGGCCACGTGTTCGTTGTTGCGGTCGACCGCCAGCGAGTACTGGATCAGGTCGTTGGTGCCGATCGAGAAGAAGTCGACCTCCTCGGCCAGGAGGTCGACGATCATCGCCGCCGCCGGCACCTCGATCATCACCCCGAGCGTGATGTCGCGGCGGAACTCCAACCCGTCGGCCTCCAGCTCCTCCATCACGTCGTCGGCGAAGCGGCGGAAGCGGCGCACCTCGTCGAGGGTGGCGACCATCGGCAACAGCACCCAGACCTCGCCGTGCAGCGCGGCGCGGAAGAGCGCCCGGAGCTGGGTGCGGAAGACGTCGGGCCGGGCCAGGGTGAGCCGGATCCCGCGCAGCCCGAGCACCGGGTTCTCCTCGCGGGTGTGCATCACCTCGCGCGCCAGCTTGCGCCCGCCGAGGTCGTAGGTGCGGATGATCGCCGGGTAGGGCGCCGCGGCCTCGGCCAGGCGCCGGTAGAGCGCCAGGTGGTCGTCCTCGGTGGGCAGCTCCGGGCTCTTCTCGATGTAGAGGAACTCGCTGCGGTAGAGGCCGATGCCGGCGGCGCCGAAGCGCAGCACGTCCTCGATCTCCTCCGGCAGGTCGAGGTTGGCCATCAGGTGGACGCGGGCGCCGTCGCGGGTCTCGGCCTCGAGCTCGCGGGTGGCGAGGAGGTCGCGGACGTGCGCCTCCTGGTCGCTGCGCCGCTGGAGGTACTCGGACAGCACGTAGGCGGTCGGGTGCAGGATCAGCTCGCCGCGGTCGCCGTCGACCACCACCGGGTCCTGGTCGGTCAAGAGCTCGGTGACGCCGCGCAGGCCGGCGACCATCGGGATGTTGAGCGAGTGGGCGATGATCGTGGTGTGCGAGGTGCGGCTGCCGGTCTCGGTGACGAAGGCCGCCACACCCTGGCGGCCGAGGCGGACCGCGTCGGCGGGGGTCAGGTCGTCGGCCACCACCACGACCTCGCCGCCGACCTCCGACAGCTCGTGGTGATCGATCCCGTAGAGCGTCCGCATCAGGTGGCGGGCGACGTCGCGCAGGTCCTCCTGGCGCTCGCGCAGGTACTCGTCCTCGATCCCCTCGAAGCGCGCGGCCGCCTCCTCCACCACCTGCTGGATCGCCCACTCGGCGTTGACCCGCTCGCTGCGGATGCGCTCGACGATCCGGCCGATGAAGGCTTGGTCCTGGAGCATCAAGAGGTGGGCCTCGAAGATCGCGCCGAGATCGTCGCCGAGCTGCTCGCCGGCGCTGCGTCCGACCCGCGCCAGCTCGACCTGGTCGACGCGCAACGCCTCCTCGAAGCGCTCGACTTCGTCGTCGAGGTCCTCCTCGGCGATCGGGAAGCGGTAGACGTCGCCGACGCGCGTGCGGATGCACACCGCCCGGCCGACCGCGACGCCGCCGGAGACGCCGATGCCGTGGAGGACCTGGATCGGCGCGTTGTCGTTCACGAGGTCTCCTGGAACCGCTCGGAGATCAGGCCGGTCACCGCGGCCATCGCCTCCTGCTCGTCGGGACCGTCGGTGCGCACGGTGACCCGGCTCCCCTGGGCCGCGGCCAGGATCAGGATGCCGAGGATGCTCTTGGCGTCCACCTCCTCGCCGTCCTTGACCAGGGTCACCCGGCTGTCGAACTCGCTCGCCCGGTGCACCAGCTTGGCCGCCGCCCGGGCGTGCAGGCCCAGCCGGTTGACGATCTCCACCTCGCGCTCGACCACTTCCGCTTCCTTACCGCCTCTCCCGGCACCGGCGTCACCCCTCACCGTTGCCGCGTCGTTCGCTCGTTCAGCAGGGCCGCTGGCCGTTGGCGGGCATCTCGCTGCCGAGCCGGATGCTGTCGCGCCCCTTCGCCTGCAGCCACCTCGCCGCCTCTGTCGGGTCGGTCTGCTGCCGGTTGCCCTGGCAGGCCAGGCGCATCACCATCGGCAGGTTGACGCCGCTCAGCACCTCGACGCGGCCGGGGTCCTGCACCGACAACGCCACGTTGCAGGGCGTGCCGCCGAAGGTGTCGGCGAGGATCAGGACCCCCTGGCCGCTGTCGACCCGGGAGATCGCCGCTCGCACCTTGGCGCGCGCCTCGTCGGGGGAATCGCCCCACTCGAGGCTCACCGCCTCGAACTGCTCCAGCTCGCCCGAGATCTCCCGGGCCGCCGCGAGCAGCTCGCGGGCCAGTCCGCCGTGGGTCAGGATCAGTGTACCAATCATCGGATCGAATCTTCGCGATCCGGCAGTTGCCCAAGGAGAATCCCGGACTCCGGTCGCCCTCCCGCTCGAACTCACGATCCTAGAACACGGGGCGCCTGCCTCCGCAATCCGGGTGCTGAACGAGCACTGAACGACCTCGGTCCCCGGCTCTACCGGGCGCCGCTTCCAGCCGCCGCCGGCTCTTCGAGATCCAGCACCCCCCCGGCCGGAGGCGAGTCGACCGTCTGCACCGCCCCCGACGGCCAGCGCACCTCGACCCGGTCGATCCGCGCCGCGTCGCCGAGCCCGAAGGTCACTACCGGCTCGCTCGCCGACAGGTACGACCGCCCGGACACCAGCCGCCGGCTCACCCGCCGCTCCCCCGCCACGGCGGTGACCAGGGCGCCGTAGCCGCTCCGGTTGCTCGCCCGCCCGGCGAGCCGGACGCGCAGCCAGGTGGCCGGCGGCGCGTCGTTGCGCAGGAGCCGCGCCGGGCCGCCGTTCTGGGTCACCACCAGGTCGAGGTCGCCGTCGCCGTCGTAGTCGCCGGCGGCGAGCCCGCGCGCCACCCACGGCCCCCACCAGCCGGCGGCGGCGCCCTCGGCGGGCGCCGCCTGCTCGAAGCGCTCGCCACGATCGCGGTTCCAGAAGAGCTGGATCGGTTGGGCATACGACTGCAGCCGGTGGAAGCGGGCGATCTCGGGCTCGATGTGGCCGTTCGCGAACGCCACGTCGAGGCCGCCGTCGCCGTCGTGGTCGAAGACCAGGGTGCCGAAGGCGAGGGTCATCAGGGTCGGCAGGCCGATCCCGGCCTGGGCCGCGACGTCGGTGTAGACGCCGCCCGAGGCGCGGTAGAGGCCGGCCATCTCCTGCGAGAAGTTGCCGATCACCAGCTCCTCGGCGCCGTCGCCGTCGAGGTCGCCGGCGTCGATCCCCATGCCGCCTCGCGGCGCCCCCGACTCCGACACCGCCATGCCGGTCGCGAGGCCGATCTCGCGGAAGGTGCCGTCGCGCTGGTTCAGGAAGAGGAAGTCGGGCGCGGTGTCGTTGGCCACCGCGAGGTCCGGCCAGCCGTCGTCGTCGTGGTCGATCGGCACCACGCCGAGCGTCTTGCCCGGGTGGCCGCCGATCCCCGAGGCGGCGGTCGCGTCCTCGAAGCGGCCGCCGCCCAGGTTGCGGTAGAGGCGGCTCGCCACCGCCGGGTAGACCTCGGGCGTGCAGTAGATCCGCAGGCGGCCGTCCGGACTGCACCGGACGTCGGCCTCCGGGCTCCACTCGACGTAGCGGCCGACGAAGAGGTCGAGCCAGCCGTCGTTGTCGTAGTCGAGGAACGCCGCGCTAGAACCGAAGCCGCGGTCGACGAGGCCGCGCTCGGCGGCGGCCTCGCGGAAGGCGCCGTCGCCGCCGTTGACGAACAGCCGGTCGCCGCCGACGCCGGAGACGAAGAGGTCGAGGTCGCCGTCGTTGTCGAGGTCGCCGACGGCGACGCCCATGCCGAGGAACGGCTCGGCGAGGCCGGCGCGGCGGGTCACGTCCTCGAAGCGGACCTCACCCGTTGCGTCGGGGCCGAGGTTGCGGTAGAGGGCGCCGGACGGGCGTTCCCCGGACGGTGGCTCCCCGGACTGCGGCTCACCCGCGGGCGACGTGTCGACCGGCATCGAGTTGGCGAAGTAGAGGTCGGGCCGGCCGTCGCCGTCGTAGTCGAAGAAGGCGACCCCCGAGCCCATGGTCTCGGGGAGGTAGCGGCGCGCCGAAGCGCCGTTGGCGTGGACGAAGCGGATGCCCGCCGCCTCGGTGACGTCGGTGAACGGCGCCGCGGCGGCCGCCGGCGCCGGAGCCGCTGGGCCGCCCGGTGGCCGCTCGTCCTCGCCGGGCGTGCAGCCGGGGATCGCCGCCGCGGCCAACCCCAGCGCCGCCGCGAGCGCCGCCGACCGTGCCGCCGCGAGTGTCGCTCGGCCGCCGCGCCGCGGACGGCTCACCGCTTGCCCCGCCGCATCAGCCCGTGCTTCTTGAGGAAGTAGGCGAGGTTGCGCTCGTCGATGCCGAGCAGGCGGGCGGCCTCGCGGCGGACGCCGGCGGCGCGCACCAGCGCGATCTCGAGCAGCCGGCGCTCCTCGGCCGCCAGCGCCTCGCGCAGGTGCAGGCTCTCCGGCTCGCGCCGCCGGCCGGGCGCCGGCGGACCGGCGAGGTCGCCGCCCGCGAAGGGGAGGCTCTGGAGGGTCAGCTCCTCGCCGCGCTCGAGGAGGACGCCGCGCTCGATGACGTTGCGCAGCTCGCGGACGTTGCCCGGCCAGGAGTAGGTCTCGAGCGCCGCCATCGCCGCCGGGTGGATCGAACGCACCGGCCGGCCGAGGCGCAGCGCCTGCTCGTGGAGGAAGGCGCGGGCCAGGAGCGCGATGTCCTCGCGCCGCTCACGGAGCGCCGGCACGTAGATCGTCAGCACGTTGATCCGGTAGTAGAGGTCGCTGCGGAAGCGGCCGCCGTCGACCTCGGCCGGCAGGTCGATGTTGGTGGCGCTGATCAGCCGCACGTCGGCCGAGGTGGGCCGGCTCTCGCCGACGCGCTCGAACTCGCCGTCCTCGATCACCCGCAGCACCTTGGCCTGCGCCGCCGGCGGCAGGGTGTCGATCTCGTCGAGCAGGAGCGTCCCGCCGTGGGCGATGCGGAAGCGACCGTCGCGGTCGGCCACCGCGCCGGTGAAGGCGCCGCGGCGGTGGCCGAAGAACTCGCTCTCGAACAGCTCCCCCGGGATCGCCGCGCAGTTGACCTTGACGAACGGCCCGCCGGCGCGGCCGCTCTTCCTGTGCAGGAGCTTGGCGACCTCCTCCTTGCCGCTCCCCGATTCGCCGAGGAGCAGCACCGAGGTGTCGGCGGGCGCCGCCAGCTCGACCATCTCGACCACGCGCCGCCAGCCGGGGGAGACCCCGAGCGGCTCGCGCTCGGGCTGGGCGGCGCCGGCGCTCGAGCGCAGATAGGCCAGCTCGCGGCGCAGCCCCGACTGCTCGAGGGCGCGCTCGAGCACCACGGTCAGCTCCTCGGGATCGGCCGGCTTGAGCAGGTAGTCGAAGGCGCCGGCGCGCATCCCCTCGACCGCCGAGCGCACCGTGCCGTGACCGGTGAGCACGACCACCGGCAGCGACGGCGAATCGGCCGCGACGCGCCGGACCAGGGTCAGCCCGTCCTCGCCCGCCAGCTTGAGGTCGACCAGCACCGCGTCGACCCCGGCCAGGCTCTCCGGTTGGAGCGCCTCGGCCACCGAGGCGGCCGCGCGCACCGCGAAGCCGCGCCGGCCCAGCAGGCGCGACAGCGAGTCGCGGACGTAGGCCTCGTCGTCGACCAGGAGGACCGTGCCGCGCGGCCTCGGCGACTCGCCCGCGGCTCCCCCGTTCCCGGTCCTCTCGTTCCCGGTCTTCTCGTTCATCGCCCTGCTCCCGAGGCGCGGCGCGGCGCCTCGCCCTCGTCGCCCGCGCCGCCTTCGCCGCCGCGCGCGTCGGGGGCGGCCAGCGGCAGCTCGACCCGGAACACCGTGCCGCCGCCCGGCCGCGGATGGGCGCCGATCTCGCCGCCGTGGTCGCCGGCGATGCCGTGACAGACCGCGAGGCCGAGGCCGGTCGAGCCGCGGGTCGACTGGAACGGTTCGAACAGCCGCTCGCGGATCTCGGGCGCAAGGCCCGGCCCGCGGTCGGCGACCGTCAGCACCGCGGTGTCACCGTCGCTCCGCGCCGAGACCGCGACCTCGCCCCCGGCCGGCTGCGCCTGGCAGGCGTTGACCAGGAGGTTCAACAGGAGCTGTCCGAGGGTCACCTCGTTGCCAACCACCGTCAGCGGCTCGGCCGGCAGGTCGACGGCGATCGCGATCCCCCGGTGGGCCGGGTTGGCGCGCACGAAGTCGGCGGTGCGGCGTGCCACCGCGGCGAGGTCGATCCGGCTCTTCGGGGTCCGGCCGGGGTCGGCGAAGGCCAGCACCTGGTGCAGGATCCCGGCCACCCGCGCCACCCCTTCGGCGAGCGGCTCGACCAGCTCGCGCGCCTCGCCGGCGCGCCCGGCGGCGAGATCCTCGCGCAAGAGGCTCAGGTAGTTGGTCATCCCCTCGAGCGGATTGTTGATCTCGTGGGCGAGCCCGGCGGCGAGGCGCCCGACGCTGGCCAGCCGCTCGCTGTGGAAGAGCTGGCGCTCGAGCTCGCGCACGCGCGCCTGCTGCTCGGCGGCTGCGGCCAGGCGCGCCGAGCGCCGCGCCTGCCGGAAGGCGACCAGCCCGAGCGCGAGGCTCAGGGTGATGATCGCCGCGTTGAGCGCCACCGTACGGCGGTAGCGGGCGGCGAGGCTCTCGACCGACTCGATCAAGCGGCTCCCCTCCTCGGTCCGTGCGAGCGTCCAGCGGATCGGCGGCTGCCAGTGCGGATCGCGGACCTCGGCGCGCGCCGAGAGCCGCCGGTCGCCGCCCGCGTCCGCCGCGGGCGGCCCGGCGCCGGGGGCGATCTCGAGGCGCAGGCGGCCGGTGTCGGCCGGCGCCGCCAGCGCCAGGAGCAGGTCGGGTCCGATCGACACCGAGAGCGTCGCCGAGGGCTGATCCGGGGCGCCAACCGGCCACTCCGACGGCCACCCCCCGACTCCCGGAGCGCCGGCCGCCTCCGGCGCGAGCAACGCCGGCGCCCCTTCGCGGCGCCCGGCCGCCGCCAGCACCTCGCCGCCCGGGTCGCGCATCACGAGCCGCTCGACCGCCGGGTGCGCCTGGAGGAAGAGCAGCAGCGTCCCCTCGACGTCGAGCCGGCCCCAGCGCCGGACCAGCGGGTCGACCTCGCCGGCGGTCTCCGGGTAGCGCACCAGCGGCGGCGATTGGGAGAGGAAGATGAGGTCGCCGCGCAGTGTCGCCAGCACCGCCTCGAGCGAGCGGGCGTGCGCCGCGGTCGACAGCGCCAGCTCCGCCTGCGCCGCCTCCTGGGCGCTCCGCCGGGCGGCGACGATGCCCCAGACCGCCGCGGCGTTGACCGCCAGCACCGCGACCATCAGCACCGCGGTGAGCCTCACCCCGGCCCCCGACCGCCACCTCCCGGCGCCGTTCTTCTTAGAGTCTATGACCATGGGCGGCGATCCTCGCGCCTGGGTTCTTGACGCGCCCTCGCCCTCGCCGCTGCATCACGATTCATATCGACTATGGGTTCCAGGGCTTCCGCGGCCCGCCGGGGGATCCACTCCGATGCGGGCAAACCACTGAATAATAATCGTTTACCGGACGGAATGGAAGCTCGGCCGCGGCCGGGCACGACGCTTGCCCTGTGCCCGGTGGTTCTTCACTCCCCCCGGATCGCGGTACGGCGTGGCGGCCGGACGCCCGCGGATCGCGATCGGGGGATTCGTTCGTCCGCACGACGTCCGCAACCGGGAGGCCCCCGATCATGAGACCGCATCGCAGCCCCGCAGCCCGCCTCGTCTCCGCTTCGGCTCTCGCTCTCTGCCTCGCCCTGTCCGCGCCGGCGCTGGCGCTCGACGTCAACGGCTTCCTCCCCGCGGCGGGCGAGGGCGACGTCGCGCTCTCCTACACCTCCGAGTCGTGGGACGAGTTCTGGGTCGGCGACGTCGAGGTCACCGAGCCGGCGCTGGGCACGGTCGACACCGACAGCCTGGCCCTCTGGGGGCGCTTCGGCCTGACCGACGACATCGCCCTGATCTTCAACCTGCCGTATGTCTCCACCGACGGCGACGGCCCGGCACCGTTCGAGGAGTCCGACCTCCAGGACGCGACGGTGATGGCGCTCTTCCGCTTCGCCTCGATCGAGTCGGGCGACGTCCGCCACCGCTTTCTGGCCGGCGTCGGCCTGCGCACCCCGGCGAGCGGCTACGAGGCCAACGCGCCGATCGACATCGGCGACGGCTCGACCGACGTCCTCACCCGGTTCGTCTACCAGATCGAGGTCGGGAACTTCTACGCCTCGCAGCAGATCGGCTACGACCTGCGCAGCCTCGACGTGCCGGACAACTGGGCGCTCTACACCGAGCTGGGGCTCACCACCGGGCGGCTGACCTGGATCGGCTTCTACCAGCAGACCAACGCCGACGGCGGCACGGACATCGGCGACCCCGGCTTTACCTTCCCCTCCAACGAGGAGGAGTACCAGAAGGCCGGCCTGCGGATCTTCGCGCGCCTGACCGACCACTTCGGCTTCTCGGCCGCCGGCTTCACCACCCTCGACGGCCGCAACACGGCGAAGACCGAGGGCTACTCGGGCGGCTTGGTGGTCGGGTTCTAGCCCGCCGCTTTCACGGACGAGCGCAGCGCTACGGCGTGGACGCGGTCCACGCCGTAGTGTCCCCGCTCTCAAAACCATCGGCGAAGAGGAGGCCGCACTCGACCGGCCCTGCCATCGGCGTCGCCGGGGTGCAGGCGCTGCCGTTGCCGAAGCACGCCGCCGCCGGACCCTTCGGGATCACGACGTACCCGTAGGCGCGGCCGCCCTGGAGCCCGCTGTCGATCCACTCGGTGCCCGCGGTCTCGCCCAGCCGGACCTTCCCCTGGTCGCATCCCATGGCGCCCTCGGCGCGGAAGACCGCGTAGCCGGAGGCGCCGGCGATCGGGTCCCAGGTCAGTTCCACGGCGCGGTCCGCGGCCTCGACGGAGACCACGGGCGCCGCCGTGGGCGTGCCGGCGCAGCCGGAATCGGCGACCGCGGGCACGGCGCAGGCGATGCCGTGGCGGTCGAAGGCGGCGAAGATCGCCGACATGTGGGGCGTGCCGTTGGACAGATCGCCGTCGTCGTCGTCCGCGGCGAGGAAGTTCATGTAGCCGGTGTCGGCGGCGCAGCCGGCGCTCCCGGGAGCGCAGTCGAACCAGCCGCCGACCGGGCCGGCGCCGAGGAAGGTCAGGCGGGTGACGATCTCGGCCGCGGTGTCGTCCTCGTAGTCGAAGGCCGAGCCGCCGAAGCCCTGGAGGTCGCGCCGGTAGAGGTCCCAGATCGCCTCGGAGTAGACCGCGCCCTCGCAGTGGACGCCGCCGCCGCACGGGGCTCCGGTGCCCGAGCAGTTGGCGTCGATCCACGCCAGGTCGTGGGGCTGGCCGGAGGCGCGTAGCGCCCAGTCGAGGTCGCGAATTCCGGTGCACGCGGTGCAGGGATCGCCGTAGCCGTTGCACTGGGAGGGCAGGAAGTTGGGGCCGAAGCACGATTCGTGGGTGCGCAGCGCGGCGTAGACGTCGGCGATCCCCTCGCTCGGGTTGGAGATCGTGGCGTCGACGCCGTTGTCGTCCATGCCGTGGCCCCACTCGTGGTCGAGGACGCTGGCGATCTCGCCGGTGTTGATGCACTGGCTCCCGGACTGGCGGAAGGTGCGCACCGCGCTGCCGTTCCAGGACGCGCCGCAGGTGAGGTTGACGTTGGTCTCGACCGGGAGCTGCTCGCCCAGCCAGGCGTTGGCCGGGAGCTGCCCGAGGGCGATCTCCTTCATCCGCGACAGCTCGTAGTAGGCGGTGCGCGCGGCCCGCGTGTTGCCGGCCGAGGCGCCCGGAGGCGTCGCGCAGTCGGTTCCGGCGTTGGTGCCGAAGTCGAGCACGGCGCCCGCCGTCGACTCCTCGATCGCGCCGCACTGGTCGAGGATCCGGACCAGGAGCCCCTCGAGCCGGCTGGTGACCGTCCCCTCGACGCACTCGAGGAGGTTGCCGCCGCCGTCGGCGAAGCGCACCACGCCGAGGTCGTCCTCGAGGTCCGCCCACGGGACCGGCGCACCGGCGTCCTCCACCCCGCCCGGCGGCACGCCGTCGTTGGTCCGCGGCAGGTGCCCGCCGATCACCTGGCGCGCCAGCGGCACGCCCCCGGCTAGGTGGTGGACGGTGTCGGCGAACGACAGGACCTCGCCGCTCGCGGCGTCGACCAGCGCCTCCCACTCCCCCGGCAAGGCGGCGCGCAGCACGGGGCGCACGGCCCAGACCAGCCGGTGTCCGATCCGCACCCCGCCCGGACCGCCGCCGGGACCGCTTCCCGGGGTGATCGCCGCCGACACCAGCTCCAGGACCGGCGGGCTCGCAATCCCGATGAGCAGCGCGCCGAGGTGCGCGGCCACCGCCGCCTCAGCCTCGGCGGGCGCCAGCGCCGGCAGGGTCGGGACGTCGAGGCCGGCCCAGTTGCGGGTGCCGAACAGGACCAGGTTGCCGTGCGCGATCGCCGCGGTGAAGGCGGCGCCGCGCACCGGGACGCCGCCGGCGATCCGGCGGCCGGAGAGCTGGATCAGCGCGCCGCCGTCGTGGACGGTGACCGCGGGCGGCGTCAGCTCGGCGGGGTCGATCCCGAGCGCCGCCGCGTGGCGCGCGATCCACCCCAGGAGTGCGTGCCGCGCCAGGTCGCCGAGCGCGCGGTCGCCGGCCGGCGGGGCCGCGCCTAGGTCGGACCACGACAGCTCGTTGCCCGCTCCGGGCACCATCGGCTCGGCGAGGAGCAGGCTCCCCCACCGGCCGGTGGCGAGGTCGAGGTACGCGGAGCCGGGAGCGACGCCGAGCGAGGTCAGGTCGCCGGCCGCCGCGGCGCCGAGCCCGGCGCCGGAGACCAGCTCGTTGCGGACGTCGAGTGCGGGGTGACGGACGATCCTGGCGGCGAGCTCCGGGGGCAGCTCGGGCGGCACGGCGGCGAGCGCGGGCGCTGCGAGCGCGACCGCGACGGCGGCGGCGACGAAGGTGACGGCGGATGCGGCCGGCGGCCGGCGCGTCCCCCTCGCGAGCCGCCGGCCGGCGCCGGCCTCGACGACGGGTCGCCCGGCGCCGCGGAGAGCGGCGTTGGGGCTCATGGTGATTTTCGACGTTACCACAGGGCCGTGGTGGCCCGGCCGGCGGCTACCGGGCGACGTCGCGGTGGATCACCCGCGGCGGCCAGCCGGCCTCGTCGAGCCGCTCGCCGAGCGCCTCGGCGACCGCCACCGAGCGATGGCGGCCGCCGGTGCAGCCGATCGCGACCGAGACGTAGCTCCGGTTCTCCTGCCGGTAGCGCGGCAGGAGGTAGAGCAGCAGGTCGGCGAGGCGGGCGACCAGCTCGCGGAAGTCGGCGTGCTCGCCGAGGAAGGCCCGCACCGGCTCCTCCTGCCCGGTGAAATCGCGCAGGTGCGGCACCCATTGCGGGTTGGGCAGGAAGCGGACGTCGAACAGGAGGTCGGTGCCGTAGGGGATGCCGTGCTTGAAGCCGAAGCTGACCAGCGACACGGTCATCGGCGGCTCCCCCTCGCGGCCGGCGAAACCGCGGTAGACCTCGCTCCGGACCTCGTGGATCGACCACTCCGAGCTGTCGAACACCAGGTCGGCCATGCCGCGCAGGTCGGCCAGCAGCTCGCGCTCGCGGCGGATCCCCTCGGTCACCGGCCCGTCGCCGGAGAGCGGGTGCGGCCGGCGGGTCTCCGAGAAGCGCCGCACGAGCACCTCGTCCGAGGCCTCGAGGAAGAGGAGCGTCGGCTCGATGCGCGCGCGGTCGATGCCGCGGTAGAGCTCGGGGAGCTGCTCGGCGAAGCCGGGGGCGCGGGCGTCGGTGACCACCGCGATCCGCGGGTGGCCGGCGACCAGCTCGAGCGGCTCGGCGACGAAGCGCGCCAGGAGCGGCAGCGGCAGGTTGTCGACCACGTAGTAGCCGAGGTCCTCGAACGCCTTGGCGACCGAGGACTTGCCCGACCCCGAGAGCCCGGTGATCAGGACCAGGCGAGCCCGCATCGCGGCGGTCCCTCCCATCGCCCCCGCCCGCTCAGCCGCCGCTCCGCTCGGCGGCCGGCGCCGGCTCGCCTGGCCGGGCGGCGCCGCGGGCGGCGCGGGCGGCGGTGCGCCGGCGGTTGCGCTCGATCTGGCGCTCGATGGTGCGGGTCAGCGCGCGCGCCGAGTCGTAGCCGCGGAGCTTCAGCACGTGGTTGCGTGCAGCGATCTCGACCAGGATCGAGACGTTGCGGCCGAGCGCCACCGGCATCCGCAGGTAGGGCACCGGGGTGTCGAGGATCTGGTGCAGGGTCTCGTCGAGCCCGAGCCGGTCATAGGGCTCCCCCTCCTTCCAGTGCTCCAGCTCGACCACCAGGTCGATCGGCTTGCGCTCGCGCACCGCGGCCAGGCCGAACAGGTCCTGGACGTTGATGATGCCGATGCCGCGCAGCTCCATGTGGTGGCGCAGCGGTTCGTCGCAGCTCCCGATCAGGTCGCCCGAGGGGTAGCGCTTGACGGTGACCCGGTCGTCGGCGACCAGGCTGTGACCGCGAGTGATGAGGTCGAGCGCCGACTCGCTCTTGCCCACCCCGCTCTCGCCGATCAGGAGCACGCCGAGCCCGAAGACCTCCATCAGGACGCCGTGGACCCGGGTCGAGGGGACCAGCCGCTCCTCGAGGAACCAGGAGATGTCCTTGATCACCCGCGACGACAGCGCGGTCGCGCTCAGGACCGGCACCTCGCGCTCCTGGCAGCGCTGGAGGAAGCCGGGGAGCGGATCGAGCCCCTTGGTGATCACGAACACCGGCACCGACAGGGCGGTGATGTTGTCGAAGCGCTCGTGGCGGGTCGGCCGGTCGAGGGTCCTCAGGTACTCGGTCTCGCTCTCGCCGATGATCTGAACCCGCCCCGGCTTGATGTATTCGTAATAGCCGGCGAAGGCGAGACCCGGTTTCTGGACCCGCGGATTGAGGATCTGGTTGTCGAGATGGGTCTCGCCCGAGATCACCTTGAGTCCGAGCCCCGACAACTCGGCGCCGAGCAGCTCGCGGACCTGGACCGAGCCCTCGGCGGCGGTGCCGTAGGGGTAGGGCATCTCAGCCTCCCTCGCGCCGCAGCAGCTCGAAGATCTCGTCGGCGCTCTTCGCCTTGCGGATGCGCTCGACGTGGCGGTCGGCGCGCGCCCAGCGCGAGATCTCGGCCAGGGCACGGAGGTGCGCCGCGGGCTCGTCCTCGGGCGAGACGAGCAGGAAGAAGACCGCCACCGGCTTGCCGTCGACGGCGCCGAAGTCGATCGCCTTGGCGGTGACGCCGACCGCCATCACCGGGCGGTCGATCCCCTTCATCTTGCAGTGCGGCACGGCGACGCCCGAGCCGACGCCGGTCGAGCCGAGCTGCTCGCGCTCCCAGAGCTTCTGGTAGAGGCGGTCGGCGTCGTCGACCCGGCCGGCCTCGACGACGCGCTCGGCGAGGTCGCGCAGGACGGTGGGCCGGTCCGATCCCCCGAGGCCGGGGAAGATCAGGTCAGGGCCGATGAGTGTGGCAAGTCCCACCCGCTAGAACTCCGGCGCGATCAGCCCGTAGTTTTCGTCCTTGCGTTTGTAGAGGACACTGACCCGGTCGGTGGTCGAGTCGCGGAAGACCACGAAGTCGTTCTTGGCGCCGTCGAGCTGGAGGGCCGCCTCCTCGATCGACATCGGCTTGATGTGGAGCAGCTCGCTGCGGATGATCCGCGGCTGCCGTCCGCCGCCGACGCTGTCGCGCTCGACCACCGACATCGGCCACTGCTGCATGCCGTTGGTGCGGCCGGCGCGCCGCCGCTGGTCGATCTTCTTGCGCGTCGACCGCCGGGCCTGCTTCTCCACCTTGTCGATCACGGCGTGGATGGCGTCGAGCATGTCGCCGCCCTCGACCGTCGCGTCGAGCGCGCCGAGCCGGTGGTGGACGTGGACCTCGGCGATCTGGCGATGCTTCTCGGTCTCCAGGGTGACCCGGATCTCGACCGGCTCCTGGAGGAACTTGTCGAGCTTGTGGAGCTTCTCCTCGGCGTAGGCCCGCACCCGGTCGTCGATCGAATAGTTGCGGCCGATGTACTCGATCTGCATGCAGCCTCCTCCTAGAAGATCTTCCTGCGGTCCGTCGACGACGGGATGTTCAGCTCGTCCCGGTACTTGGCCACGGTCCGGCGGGCGATGTTGATCCCCTCGTCGTTCAGGATCTTCATGATCTCGCAGTCGGAGAGCGGCTTGTTCGGGTCCTCGTTCTCGATGAGCTCTGGATCTTCTTCTTCACCGTCAGCGAGGAGATGTCCTCGCCGTACTCGGAGTCGATGCCGCTGTGGAAGAAGTACTTCATCAGGAAGAGGCCGCGCGGCGTGTGCATGTACTTGTTCGAGACCACGCGGCTGACCGTCGACTCGTGCATCTCGATGTCGTCGGCGACGTCGCGCAGCACCATTGGGCGGAGGTAGTCGATGCCGTGCTCGAGGAACTCGCGCTGGTGCTTGACGATCGACTCGCGTCACCTTGTAGATCGTGCGCTGGCGCTGGTCGAGCGACTTGATCAGCCACACCGCCGAGCGGATCTTGTCCTTGATGTACTGCTTGGTGTCGCCTGGCGCTGGTCGTGGCCCATCGCGAGCATGCGCGGTAGACGCGGCTGATCCGCAGCCGCGGCAGCCCGTCGTCGTTGAGCACGATGACGTACTCGTCGCCGACCCGGTACACGTAGACGTCGGGCTCGATGTAGTGGATGCGCTCGCCGGCGAACTTGCGCCCCGGGCGGGGCTCGAGGGGCTTGATCAGCTCGACCGCCGGCTCCAGCTCGGCGAGGTCGAGCGCCAGCTGCGCGCCAGCGCCGGGAACTCCGGCGCATGATCAGCTCCCAGTGGTCGAGCATCGCGCGGCCAGCTCGCGGACCCGCAGCCCGCCGCGGCGCCGTTGTCGATCTCCCGGAGCGCGCGAGCTGGATGATCAGGCACTCGCGCAGGTCGCGCGCGGCGACGCCGATCGGGTCGAAGCTCCTGCACCGCCGAGCGCGAGCGCGACCTCCTCGGGCGAGTAGCCGCAGTCCTCGCCGGCACGCCGGCGCCGAGGGCGCAAGCTCTCCTCGCTCGCGACGTAGGTAGCCGTCGGCGTCGAGGTTGCCGATGATGAACCTCGGCGATCTCCTGCTCCGCGGCAGCGACGTCGGCAGCTGGAGCTGCCAGAGCAGGTGCTCGGAGAGGTCGGCGCGCGCGGTGAGGTTGTTCTCGATCGACGGAAGTCGTCGTCCGCGGTCGCTCGCGCATCGCCGGTGTAGCCGGATCGACTCCAGTAGTCCTGCCGAAGTAGGCGTCGGCGTCGATCGTCGTCGATCGGGTCGTCGGACGCGTCCGCGGCGCTCGGCGCGTCGCTTCGCGGGCGTGCGTCTCGGTCGGTGGCCTCGCTTCCCCGGGCTCCTCGGCGGCGCGTCCTCGGCGCCGATGCCCTCCTCGAGCACCGGGTTCTCCTGCAGCTCCTGGTGGACGAGTCTCCGAGCTCCATGCGCGAGAGCTGGAGCAGCTTGATCGCCTGCTGCAGCGGCGGCGTCATCACCAGCTGCTGGCTGAGCTTGAGCGACAGCTTCTGCTCGAGTGCCATCGAGCGACTGGGTCCTGCTCGGGGGTCTAGCCAGCTGGAAGTTTTCGCCCAGGTAGATTCGCCGGACCTGGGGATCGGCGGCGACGCTCTCGGGCGTGCCCTGCCGGATGATCTCGCCCGTCCTTGATGATGTAGGCGTGATCGGTGATCGTCAGCGTCTCGCGCACGTTGTGGTCGGTGATGAGGATCGCCGATGCCGCGCGCCTTGCAGCTGTCGAAGATTCTTCTGGATGTCGATCACCGCGATCGGATCGATGCCCGCGAACGGCTCGTCGAGCAGCATGAACTTCGGGTCGAGCACGAGCGCGCGCGTGATCTCCACGCGGCGGCGCTCGCCGCCCGAGAGCGTGTACGCCCTGCTCCTGCGCGACCTTTCGGTCAAGCCGAACTCGTCGAGTAGCTCGCGCGATCCGGCGCTCGCGCTCGCGCGTGCGGCGAGGCTCGACCGTCTCGAAGATCGCGAGCACGTTGTCCGCGACCGTGAGCTTGCGGAAGATCGACGGCTCCTGCGGCAGATAGCTGATGCCGCGCTGCGCGCGCAGGTACATCGGCAGCTCGGTGATGTCCTCCTCGCCGAGGAAGACCTGCCCCTCGTCGGGCGGCATCAGCCCGACGATCATGTAGAACGTGGTGGTCTTGCCCGCGCCGTTCGGACCGAGCAGCCCGACGACCTCGCCCGGTGCACCTCGATCGAGACGTCCGGGACCACCGCCCGGCCGCGGTAGACCTTGCGCAGGCCGCGGGTCGCGAGCGACCGCCGCTCGGCGGTCACTCGGGCGCCTCCGGTTTGCTATCCGGGACGGCGGCGCCCGGACCGGAGAGCACCCGCGCCCGGCCGGCGTCGACCTCGTAGAGCACCCGGCGTCCTTCGATCTCGCTGCCGTCGGCGCGGGTCAGCACCACCGGCTCGCCGGTGATGTCGACCGTGCGTGCGCCCAGCTCGTAGACCGCACGCTCGCCGGTGGCGGTGTTGCCGGCGGCGCGGTCCTCGAGCTTCACCTGGCCGGTGCAGGTCATCCGCTCGGCCTGCCCCTCTTCGTCGAGATCGATCTCGAGGTCGCGGCAGACCAGGACCCGCTCGCCTTGCTCCGCCCGCACCTGCTCGCGGTAGACGACCGTGCCCTCGTCGCGGCCGAGCGGGCGGCGGTAGGTCATGGTCCGGGCGGTCACCTCGACCGGCACGCCGTCGCCTTCTTCGCCGCTGGCCTCGCCGCCGGCCTCCCCTCCGCCCGCGTCGCCGCTGTCCACGGCCGGAGCCCCGGTCCACACCGTGCGCACGCCGCCGTTCGCGGTCAGCACCTCGGCGCCGTCCTTGCGCTCGCCGCGCAGCTCGTCGGCGAGGAGCAGGCTGTCGCCGCGCCAGGCGCGTACGCCGCCGCGGAAGAGCACCGCCTGCGGCTCGTCGCGCCAGAACGCGCTCTCGGACTCGACCCGCACCGGCCCCTCGCCGGCGCCGAGGGGCGAGCCGTCGATGCCGGCGGCGGCGCCCTCGGCGAGCACCGCGCGCGAGCCCCCCTCGGCGCGCAGGATGCCGCTCTTCTCTTCCCAGGTCACCTGCGGCGCGTACAGCTCGCCGCGGCCGGTGACCGCGTGCACCGGGTCGCCGGTCATCTCGGCCACCCCTTCGGCGGCGCGGTAGGCGAGCCGACGGCCGGTGACGGTGGCCTCGGCGTCCTGATAGACGACGTCGCCGCCGAGGGCGTTGGCCAGTTCTTTAGCTTATTCTATGATTGACAAGTGGTATTTTTATTCAAAAAGTATAGCAACGCGTAAATTAAATAAAATATTTAATAATCGAAATTCTCAGGAATTCCAAGAGTCAGAAATTTTTGATTTATTTAAGCAAATTGCATATGAGATTGAAACAGAAATAACCAGTGAAACCAATTCTTCAAGCTGGTCAACAACATTCTCAAAAATGGTTAATACGACCTTGGTGGCAAACACAAATTATAAAACAAACGGGAATATTAAATCCAGCTTATGACGATTGGTATAGAATTTACCTTCCTAATCCCGAAGAAACTGAAAGAAATGAAGAATGGATCGCTCCAGATGAATATTATCATAATAATGAGAATCTTTCAAATGTAGGTCGGATTGATTCTCAAAAGTGTCTCCTTTTGGTAACCTTGAAGAGGTAACCCAGGAGGGGCGTAGAACTCAGTTCGAGTCAACAAAATGGTAATTTACAGAAAAAAAATTCTCGTGATTCTCTCCCATCAAACATCATCTCAACTTCTACGATTAATTGGAATGATTTATATGAATTAGATCGAGATTATATTTATCATAGTCTAGTTCTAACATGTTTTAATAAAGCATTTTCTATTTTAGATGAAAACCGTGAACTTTTAGATTATCTTGCTGCTTATTTATGACGTACGAAATAATTCGACAACACGAAATTATGAAATAATTTTACAATTTGATAAATCTATTATGCAAAATCTTCTTTAGATGAGCATTCAGGCGAATCTAAAGAAGAAACCAGTCTTGACTCGAACAGAGTTCTCGCCCAAGAGGACTTTAATCAAAATCAAAATTTGAACAGTGAAAAGCGACTAGAAGTAAAAAATACAAAAAAAATTTTACAAAAATCATGGGGCGAGAATTCAAGACGAGTTTTTCCAAGATTTATCGATTTTGATATTTTAACATAAAAAAATGAGTCTTCAGAAATGTTGATCCGTTTTGCTACCATGTTTAAACATTTAATCGAAGATTCTAACCATCGTAGATGGTATGAATGCTTATCATTGTTGGGCGACAACTTTTCGAGTCATGAGGATCTTGACCATATTAGATGGTACCAAGAGGAGTTGAGAAACTATTATTCCTCTTGGCAACTTTTCTGAAATAAAAGAAGTTACCAGAAGGGGAGGGTTTCACCCCTTCAACAACCATAAATGGCCCAGAAGAGTCACCAAAATACCTACTATCAAAAACGATACCAGGAGAAGCCAAACGCAAAAAAAATTTATTAGATTTACCCTTGGGTGAATACCGATATGATTTACTAAAATTTTAAGATTTGCTAAACTCTCCAAAATTAAAGTTAATTCTTTTTGCAAATTTTTAACTAACAGGCTATTTGATTCGAAGAGTTCTCGCCCCTTATGGGTTACCTTTTTTTATCTGAATTCTATTCAGACCAGGTTACCAAGAGGAAATTACAAAATTTTTAGAATTAGAAAATTCTAAAGAATCATTATATATAAGAATTCTCCTCTTGGGCGAGAACTCTGTTCGAGTCTTTTTAGTTGATGTTAATTGTATAAGTTGAATTTTTTAAATCCAGATTTTTAAGCAAACTTGCGAAGATTAATTTGGATTAGTGAATCTTATCCTACCTTGTATATTAGTTTGAGAATACAAAAATTATTATGAGTATATTAATCGAAAACCTTATCTAAAAAATTTGGGAATTATCAAGCCCTTGATCATATTAATTTAGAAATAAAAACCGGATCTTTAGTCGCACTAGTGGGACCATCTGGTTCAGGAAAATCCACATTATTACGAATTATTGCTGGATTAGACAACCCAGATAATGGACGCGTTTGGCTTGCTGGACAAGATTCAACATTTTTATCAATTCAAGAACGAGAAATTGGTTTTGTTTTTCAAAATTACGCTTTATTTCAGCATATGACAGTTTATGAAAATATTGCTTTTGGTTTGGATATACGAAATACAGATTCATCAAAACTTTTTCAAGCTTAAAAAAAAATTCTAAAATTAATAATAGAGTAAAACAACTTTTAGCAATTAATTCAATTAGAAAATTTTGCAAACGCTATCCAACTCAATTGTCGGGTGGACAACGTCAACGAGTAGCATTAGCTCGAGCTTTAGCTATTGAACCAAAAGTTTTACTTATTAGACGAACCCTTTGGTGCGCTAGATGCTAAAAGTAAGAAAAGAATTAAGACAATGGCTACGACATTTACATAATAAGTACCTGTAACAACCATATTTGTTACACACGATCATCAAGAGGCTATAGAAGTAGCAAATGAAATTGTTATTTTTGAAAAAGGACGAATTCACCAACTTGGTAATCCTCAAGATATTTATCAACAACTTTTTATTACTTATTCTAGTTAAATTAGAAAGTAAGTCTTATTGCGAAAGCATTCATATATCACACGATTTTTAATGGGTATAATTCGAAAATTCCTGATGGATGAGCATTCATACCATCGTAGATGGTAAGAATCTAACCATCTGTACCATTAACTGGTTAGAATCAGTTTAGAGAATAAAAGCAAACGGAGAAAAGTTAAATCATAGCGAATTGTTAAAAGTTAGACCTAAAAAACTGTTAAAACTCATCATACGGAAGTATTTTATAAAATTTAAAAGTGAAGATTCGAATAGAATTCTCACCCATGAGGGGAGTGATTTGGTTTTTAAATTTTGTACTATTAATCACAAATTTTTTCTAAAAATTTCAAAAAAAATTTATCTATGATATAATACAAAATAAAGGTAGCCTATAAAAAAAACTTTTTATTAAAAAAATTATGTTAACATTAAAAATTTTTGTTTACACTGTAGTTACTTTTTTTGTTTCTTTATTTATATTTGGTTTTTTATCTAATGATCCAGGAAGAAATCCTGGGCAAAAAGATCTTGATTAAACAAAATGCAAAAAAAAAAAATTGTAAAGACTCGAAAAGAGTTCTCGCCCCTTATGGGTTACCTTTCAGGTTACCAAGAGGAAATTAATGATATAATAAAGACTTCAAGAGAGTTTGCGATTTATTATGACGTTAAGTTTCGTGAATCTGAATCCCTCTTCGGTAACCTGAAAGGTAACCCATAAAACCCATAAGGGGCGAGAACTCCTTATGGATAACATTTAACCATCAAAGATGGTAGGATGACTCGAACAGAGTTCTTGTCCACAAGGAGAATTCATCGAATCTTGCGAATCTTCGAGTCATGAGGATCCCGTTTGTAATCAAACAAATAAATTAACAAAATCCTACTAAATTAATTACACGCTTGCTTCGTAAAAAACTCTCAGGTTATGACTCAAAGATTGCCTGCCCCTTAGGTCACCTGGTTCAGAGCGTCCGTACTCAAACGAGAAATGTCAATAGTACAAAGCTTAGTAGCAGGCAATTTTAAAAAAAATTAACTCACTGTCTTAACTTATAAAATCAAACAATTTTTGATTAATTCCAAAATTTTAAAAAATGAAATTTTTTAAAATTCTAACTTTAAAAATTCACATTTGCTGTTTATAATTTTACTTCATGTACAAAGGTAAAACTAGAATTCGTGTTTTTGGTTCATTCTAAACTTCGTAGATGATTCTGTACTAAAAGTAAGACGTCGAAGATGTAAACAGCTGAATATTTCCAATCTTCTGACTGGTATGAATGCTCTACCATAAGGAATGCTCCTCACGGTAACCTGAAATAGGTAGACCCAAAGAGATCTCCTCAGGGGTGAGAATTCTATTCGAATCTAACCATCAAAGATGGTAACAAGAGGAAAAAAATGAAACCAGCTTTTTTATATGGGATTATATTCTGACACGCTAAAACAAACAAAATAGTCATTACCATCGAAAAAACCAGTAAAAAAAAATGATATAAAAGTAAAAATGATATAAGAGTAGAAATGTTAACCTTGAACATATTCAATGTTCAAGTTATTTGTCTGAACTTTATTCAGACAAAAGAAGAGAATCGTGAAAAAAGTTTAAAAAGTAGTAGTACATGATTCCTTCTTGGTAACCTTGACAAAGGTAACCCATAAGGGGCGAGAAATCTTCGAGTCTTTAGAATTTTCTAATTCTAAAAAATTTTCTAAATTCGTATAAATATTCTATTAGTTTATATAGTAGTATAAGCAAATTATTTAAAAATTTTAAATATTATATAAATTTAGCTTAATTTTGTTACGATAAAACAAGAGCTATGCGCCTTTAAAATTTTTTCAAAAGATTAAAAATTTTTAATCGAAAGATTCGCTAACATTTAAAACGTTTGAATATTAAATTAGTAAAAAAACACCAATTTAGATGATATCTTTAGTATTCAAATACAAAAGTATTTGATTTTAATCGATACGGGGCTCGAAGAATTTTCTACCATCTAAGCTGGTAGCACGAGTAAATTTAGGATGGTGTAAATGCTTACCCCTTATGGGCGACCTTTCAGGAGCCAAAGGAAATAATTTTTTAAAATTAATTACAAAAATTAAAATATGCCACGATCACAACGAAATGATAATTTTATTGATAAAACATTTACTGTTATTGCTGATATTTTATTAAAAGTATTACCGACATCAAATCGAGAAAAACAAGCTTTTAGTTATTATCGAGATGGTATGTCTGCTCAATCAGAAGGTGAATATGCAGAAGCTCTTCAAAATTATTATGAAGCAATGCGTTTAGAAACTGATGCTTATGATCGAAGTTATATTCTTTATAATATTGGTTTAATTCATACAAGTAATGGTGAACATGGTCGAGCTTTAGAATATTATTATCAAGCTTTAGAAAGAAATCCTTCTTTACCACAAGCTTTAAATAATATTGCAGTTATTTATCATTATCGAGGTGAACAAGCTATTGAAAATGGTCAATCCGAAATTTCTCAAATTTTATTTGATAAAGCTGCAGATTATTGGAAAGAAGCAATTCGATTAGCTCCAACAAATTATATTGAAGCTCAAAATTGGTTAAAAATGACAGGTCGTTATTAAAAACTAAGTTGAATTTATTTTTTTGACTCGAAGAGTTCTCGCCCCTTATGGGTTACCTTCCAGGTTACCAAGAGGAATTGAAAATTCGCAGCATGTTCTCCCATCTGAATAGTTAGAATGGTATTTTTGTCTGAGGCTTCGATTTTACTTGATAATCTTCACATTTTCAATTTTTGTCCGTTTGTTTGATTCGTGAATGCTCCTCCCTCTTGGTTCCCAAAAGGGTCTACTATTTCTAATGGTCCCAGTGGACTTGGTAGACCCTTCATACCATTACAACATTCTAAATATTACAGATGATTAGATTCGCAGAATACTCATCTATGAGGAATCATAGCATCACAACATTCTTTTTTTTGTCTAAAGCTACTCCAGGAGAGAAGTTGTTACGAGAAATGAACATTTTAACGAATTACTCGTTTTTTTTAATATTTTGCAAGAAATAAAATTGAAAGTATTACGATGTTTAAATTTAGATTTAAATAACAAAAATCTTGAATGACAGAACCTCTAATGCTACAATTTTTATAGTTATAAAGAACATCTGGGCTCATCGTCTAAAGGATTAGGACAGT
>CAVSQV010000005.1:0-33206 GCA_963730155.1 uncultured Acidobacteriota bacterium | reverse complement strand
AGAGTGGGGCGTGGGGGGTAGGCTGGCGTTCCGCGCCTTGCCCGGTGCCGGCTTGCCCGCCTATACTTCAGGCAACGCTTTCAGTTCCGAGAGACCGGGGATGGCCACGAGGAAGAGCACGGGCGCGCGGCCGGGCATGACCAAGGCGGACCTCGTCGAGGTGGTCTACGACCGCCACGGCGGGATCACCAAGGACGAGGCGGCGGAGATCGTCGAGGCGATCTTCGCGACCGTCAAGTCCAACCTGGGCAGCGGCCGCCGGGTGCGGATCAAGAACTTCGGGACCTTCGAGATCACCTCGCGTCCCGGGCGCACCGGGGTCAGCCCGGTGAGCGGCGAGAAGATCTTCATCCCCGCCCACCGCGGCCTCGCCTTCCGCCCGGCCCGCCGGCTGCGCGACGTGATGACGCCGGCGCGCCCCCCGCGCCCGCCGCGGGGCTCGTAGCCGATGCCGTCGCGGCTGCGGGTGCAAAAGCGCCTCTACTACAAGATCGGCGAGGCCTGCCGGATGCTCGACATCCAGCCCTACGTCCTGCGCTACTGGGAGACCGAGTTCCCGGCGCTGTCGCCGGCCAAGAGCCGCTCCGGCCAGCGGGTCTACAACGAGAAGGAGCTGGCGGTCATCCGGCGGATCAAGGAGCTGCTCTACGACGAGGGCTACACGATCGCCGGCGCCAAGAAGAAGCTCGAAGGCGAGCTGGCGGCGGGGACGCTCGGGCGGGTGGAGCCGGACGACGCCGACGAGGTCGAGCGCGCGGAAGTGGGGGAGGAGGGCGAGGACGAGGCGCCGGAGGAAGGGCCGGCGGCGGCGCCCGACGAAGACGACGCCGGCGCTGACTCCGCCGAGGTCGCCGAGCAACTCGCGCTGGAGGCGCCGCCGGCGCCCGCGGTGCGGGTCGTGAAGCCGGCGCCGCGGCTTGACACTCGGGGCGCCGAGCGAGTAGAAACCCTGCGCGCGGGGATCGAACAGGCCCTTCGAGCGGCTCGCGAGATTCTCGCGCTCCTCGACTCGAAACCCCCAGCCAAGTAGGGCCGTCCGGTCGGGACGTGGCGCAGCCTGGTAGCGTACCTGAATGGGGTTCAGGGGGTCCCGGGTTCAAATCCCGGCGTCCCGACCAATTTTCCCGTCGCCTGACCGTCAGGCGCGGTGCCGCAGCAAGATCAAGCTGTCCCCTTGCGACAGGAATTCGAGTTGGCCGGCGAGCATCAGCTCGTCCACAGCCTGCTTGACGCCTTCGCAGTGCGGGAAGTCGTAGTCGTGGAAAGCGACCAGGGCGCCCGGCATGAGGGCGGAGGCAAAGTGGGTGAAGTCGGCCCGGACGTTCTCGTAGTCGTGCAGCCCGTCGATGAAGAGGAAGGCGATGGGTCCCTCCCAGGCCACCTCGGTCGAGCGCGCGCGGATCAACTCGACCCACGGCTCGAGGCCGTGCCGTTGGAGGTTTTCCCGCAGGATGCCGTAAGAGTCGATCCCGCCGCCCAAGTGGTAGTCGCCATGGGGATCGATGGCGCGCAGGCGCAGGTCCGGGTGTCCCAGATGGCGCAGGACAAGGCCGATGGCCACGGTCGACTTGCCGCAGAAGCTCCCGACCTCGATGAGGGCCGGTGGCGGACCGCCGTTCACCGGCAGGACCGCCGCCCGCAGTGTGGCCGCGATCAGGTGGTCGGCCTCGCGCGGCGTGAGCCAGCCCGGGATGCCGTTGATGCAGTCGACGACGGCGAGATGGCAGAGCAGGCCCTCGCCGGCGAGCCCGGCGGCGGTCAAGTCGGCGAGCAGGGCCGCGGCTGCGGTGTTCTCGCGCCGCAGGCCTAACGCCCGCTCGAGCTGCAGCTTGGCGCGGTTGCGGTCGCCGCACGCAGCGTACAAGCGGCCGAGCTCGGTGTGGACCCAGGTGCGGTTGCCGTCCTGCGGGTGCAGGAGGCGCTCGGCCTCTTCCACCGACCGGAGCGCCTCCGTCGGCCGGCCGAGCCGCCGCAGGCAGGCGCCGCGGTCGTAATGGGCCCAGGGGCTCTGCGGGTCCGCCACCAGGGCCAGCTCGTAGTCCTCGACGGCCAGCGCCCAGTCTCCCTGGCCGGCGTAGTGGTCGCCGCGCTGCTTGTGCTGGTTGGACGAGGTCCGGAAGGCCCAGCCGAGGGTCCAGTTGCCGGGGTCGGCCCGTAGACCGCTTTCCAACGCGGCGCGAGCCTCGCCCCAGCGGGTGCGGGCGGCGCGGGCGAGCGCCAGGTCGAACCAAGCCCAGGGATTGTCCGGCTGCAGTCGCAGGCAGACCGCGAAGCTCTCCGCCGCCTCCTCCGAGCGGCCCAGCCGGGCGAGCGTCTTGCCGGCGCCGTGGTGGAGCCAGCCGTCGTCCGGCGCCTCGCCCAGGGCCGTCGCGAAGTGCTCGGCGGCCTCGGCGAAGCGTCCCAAGAAATAGCAGTAGCGGCCCCGCTCGGCGGCCGAGGACGGCAGGTCGTGCGGCACGGGCGCTTCCGGCGGAGAGGGGACAGGTGGTTTCGCGAAAACCTCCTGCGCGCGTGAGCGGAAGCGGTCGAGGAGAGCCTCGCCCGGCGGCGCAAACGGCTCGTCCAGGATTGAGTTGGCAGTGCGGATGTTGGCTTCGAATTGGCCGACTTCGGATGTGTCGCGCCGCGAGTGGGCGATATGGGCGCTCGCCGCGGAATAGACCGGGATCACGAAGTTGCCGAGGCCGATGGAGCGGGCGCCGATGAGCGAGTCTTCGCACCCCCAGCCGGTGAGCCGCTCCTCGCTGCCGCCCATGCGTAGATAGTCGTCGCGCCGCAGGCTGAAGAAGGCCCCCACCACCATCGCCGGCAGGTTGTAGCGCACGCCGTTGGCCATGGTCATGCTCTTGCCGCGCCCCAGGTCTTTCCAGTGCCGGCTGTCGCGGCAGATGTTCTCCGGCCGACCTGGATAGCTGGTGCGGAAGTCACCCCGGAACTCGGGCAGGACCTCGCCGAGCCGCGGCAGGGCCGGGTCGGCGATCCGCGGGTCCCCGCGCTCGATGTCGCAGCGGAAGCCGCAGAGGACGACGCGCTCCAGCACCTGGTGGCGCTTCATCAGCTCTTCGAGAGCGAAGGGAGTGTGCACCATGTCGGAGTCGGAGAAGATCACCACGTCGCCTGCTGCGAAGGCGAGGCCGGTGTTGTGCGCACGCGTCAGACCGCCGCGCTCCTGGCGGACGTAGGTGAGGGGCACGGCGAGCGCGAGCCCCTCCATCATCTCGCGGGTCCCGTCGGTCGAGCCGTCGTCGACGAGGACGATGTCGAGCTGCCCGGGGTAGCGCCGGGCGAAGCTGCTGCGATAGATGGAGACGAGCGAGCGGTGGAGGGTCCAGCAGGAGTCGTGCGAGCCGATGAGGACGGTGGCGGAGAGGGTGATGGCGCGCGGGCCGCTGTCGAACGAGCCCCACGGATCGGTCACCAGCTCGCCTCCGGTTTCCTCCCGGTAGAACCGTTCGAGGTCGGAGTAGTCGTTGTTCCGGCTCTGGAGCAGCGCGCGCAGGGTGGTCATGCTGCGACTGAGCTCAGACCCTCAGCCCGCGCAGCTCGCTGCGGGCGGTGGGGTTGCGCGGATCGAGACGCAGCGCGGTCTCGAGCTGCCGCCGCGCCTGATCGCGGCTGCCGAGGCGGCGGTAGAGCTTGCCGAGCTGGGCGTGCACCCAGGGGCGGTTGCCGTCTTCGGGGTGGAGCAGGCGGTCGGCTTCGAGCACCGCCGCCAGGGCCTCACCGTGGCGGCCGAGGGCTTCGAGGCTCTGCCCCTTGTCGTACCAGGCCCACGGGTCGAGCGGGTTGGCCGCCAGGGCGCGCTCGTAGCGCTCCAGCGCCTCGTGATGGCGCCGGCTGAGCCGCAGGGCGTCGCCGAGGCGCTTCTGCCGGTTGGGGTCGCCCTCCAGCCCGCGCCGGATGCCGGCGTAGAACTCCAGGTCCGGCGCGATGAAGGGCGGCGGTTCGACCTGTTTCCACGCCGAGGGGTCGATGTGCTGGCCGCAGAGGAAGGCCCAGGCGTTCTCGTCGTGGCGCACGTAGACGAAGACCCCCGAGTTGAGCACCTTGCAGATGCGCGCGCGGCCGGCGAGGGAGCGCAGGAAGGCCGCGTCCTCGGCGAGATTGATCTCGGGAAAGCGGGCTTGCCGCTGCCAGACTTCCCGCCGGTAGCCGATCGAGCCGCCGTGGACGTCGGCGTAGAACATGCGGGCGTGCAGATTGGAGGCGCACGACCAGAACCGGCCGTCGAGGACGTTCAAGATCCAGCCGGTGTCGAGGCCGCAGACGTCGGCTTCGCCGCGCAGCAGGGGCTCGACCTGGGAGCTCAGCCGTCCGGCGCCGTGCCAGTCGTCGTCGTCGAAGTGGACGATAGCCTCGCCGCGGCTCGCCTCGACCGCGCGGTTGCGCTTCTCGCCGATCGAGACCTTGCGATCGATGCGCAGATAGCGGATCCGCACGTCCGCGGGAACGAGATCGCCCACCGGATCGGGACCGTCGTCGACCACGACCAGCTCCTTGCGCGGATAGTCCTGGCGCAGGAAGTAGCGGATCGCCTGCGGCACGAAGAGGCGCCGGTTGTGGGTGGGCATGATGCAGGAGACGAGCGGCACCTCACGGTCGACGACGACCTGCGCGGCGGGCTGCCGGGGAGGGGCGGCCTCCAACGCGCGGTAGAAGAGGGCATCCTCGTTGCCGGTCACCCGTTCCAGGGGCTGCGGGTAGTTGGCGAGGCGGCGCAGCTGCGCCTCCACGTCCCGGCCGTTCTCCCGCCGCCAGGTGTTGGCGCCGTGGCGGACAGCGATGAAGAGCTCGGCCTGCCGCACCGGCAGCTGCCGGGGCGCCGCGTCGGCGAGGAAGAAGTAGTCCTCGGCCGAGGCGACGTCGCGGAAGCGCTTCTCCTCCCACAGCCCGCGGAAATAGCAGAAGGTGGCGCCGGCGATCCCGCGCGAGCGGCAGTGCTTGAGGCGGGAGCTGCCCGGCAGGAGCACCAGCCAGTCGGCAAGGCCCGCGAGCCCACGCCGGTCGCCGCCGGCGCGGAGCGCCGCCACCACCGCCGAGAGGTAGTCGCGCCGGTACCAGTCGTCGTCGTCCCAGTGGGCGATGATCTCGCCGCGGCTTGCCTCGATCGCGCGGTTGCGCTTCTCCCCCAGCGACAAGGGAGCGTCGAAGCGGAGGTAGCGCACCCGCGGATCGGGCGGCAGGAGGCTCTCCACTGCCTCGGCGCCGTCGTCGGCCACCACCAGCTCGCGGTGCGGATAGTCCTGGCGCAGGAAGTATTCGATGGACCTGCGGACGAACCCGGGGCGGTCGCGGGTGGGCATGATGCACGACACCAGGGGGGGCGCGTCCTCGTTCCAAGCGTCCGGAAGCGCCGGGGAGATGCCGTAGAAGGCCAGGTCCGCGCCGAGGAGGCCGTGGAGCAGCTCGGCCGGCCGTGGCCGCCAGCGCGAGCCGGAGGTGCGCTTGGCGCTGGTGTTGCCGCCGTGCATCAGGGCGACGTAGAACCGGTTGTCCTCCAGAGCGAGGATGCGGCGGCCGTGGCCGGCCCAGAGGAACCGGGTGTCCTCGCCCACGTCTACGGCCGGGAAGCGGTTACGCCGCCAGACCTCGCGGCGGTAGCAGAAGGTTCCGCCCGCCACCCACAACCGGCTGCGGGCAGGGTAGACAAACTCCCAGGCGCTGCCGGAGGCGGGTTCGAAATAGAGGAGGCGGTCGAGGCCGCAGAGGTCCGCCTTGCCCGCCAGGAGGGTCTCCACCTGCAGGCTGAGGCGGCGTGCGGACATCCAGTCGTCGTCGTCCCAGTGCACGAGGATGTCGCCCTGGGCGGCCTCGCAGCCGCGGTTGCGCTTGGCCCCCAGCGGCGTTCTCTCCGGCAAGCGCAGGTAGCGGATCGACGGCAGGTCCGGCAGCAGATCGCGGATCGGCTCGGCGCCGTCGTCCACCACCACCAGCTCCTTGGCGGGCCAGTCCTGGCGCAGGAAGTAGCGCACGGCCTGAGGGAAGAAGGCACGCCGGGCGGTGCTGGTGGGCATCAGGCAGGAGACGAGAGGGTGCTCCTCGGTGGAGAGTGGCGGACGGGCCGGCGCTGCCGGAGGTGGGGCCGCCGTGCGTGGGCGCCCGGGACGAAGCTGAACCAAGCCGCGGGGCGCGAAGTTCTCGCAGGCGTCCCCCCGGCAGTGATCGCGGAAGGGGCCGCCGGCGGCGAGCTGCCGGCCGCACAGGCGGCGCTGGTAGAGCCGGCGGCTCTCGGGGTGGAGCCGCGCCTCCTGCTGGGTCCGCCAGGCGGGAAGCAGCCGGCGGTGGACGTAGGCCCCGCGCGCCCAGACGGCGGGGAAGCCGGCGCGGGCGGCGCGGGCGGCCAGGTCCATCTCCCAACACGGACCGGCGCCATACGCCTCGTCGGCGCCTCCCGTGGCCTCGGCCGCGGCGCGGGTGACGGCGAGGCAGAAGTCGCACGGGTCGTGAAGCGGCTCCAGGCGCTCCCAGGCGCCGGCCGCCTCGCGGCTCAGCCGTTCGGCGAAGTCCACGACCTCCTGACGGGCTGCGTCCGGGGAGGGCGCGCCCGAGGCGCGCTGGCGGTTCCAGGCCAGGTTGGCCGATGGGCCCGCCAAGCCGTGGGCGGGATCGGCCTCCAGGGCGGCGCGGAGCGCCTCCAGCCAGCCCGGGGCCGGGAGCGACCCGCTCTCCAGGAAGACGGCCACCGGCGCGTCGCCCTGCGCAAGGAGGCCGAGGAGCCGGTTCAACGCCGCCGCGGGCCCCGCGACCGTCCCGGGGAGGACCGGAAGACCGGCGGTCACGGCCGGCGGTCGCCCATCCGGCAGCACCACCAGGTTGGCGGGTGTGCCGGCGAGCCACTCCAGGGTCTCTGCGAGGCTGCGCTCGTCGCGCTCGCCGCGCGGTCCGCGGCGTAGATAGACGCCGATCAGGGCGGCCGACATGACTCCGTCTCCTCCCCGGTCTCGCCCCGCCGCTCGCCGGGGCTCACCTTGACTTCGCTAAGAGAAAGCTTATAGCATTTAAGATTACCACACAAGTAGTCGAGTACGCCCCTCAGGGGAGGAGGATGCATGCCCACCTATCTCCATCCCGGCGTCTACATCGAGGAGGTCCCGAGCGGTGTGAAGACCATCGAGGCGGTCGGCACTTCCACCGCCGCCTTCATCGGCTTCACCACGAAGGGCCCGTTGAAGGAGCCGCGGCTCATCTTCAACTTCGATACCTACGAACGCCTCTATGGCGGCATCCGGGACCTCGGCCGCGACAGCCCGTTGGGTGACGCGATGGGGTTGTCCGTGCAGGCTTTCTTCCAGAACGGCGGGACCAAGGCCTACATCGTACGGCTGGCCGCCGGCGAGCCCCCGGGCAGCCTCCCGCAGGAAGATGATCTGGCCAGAGCGACCGGAAACCTCGATCTCCCGGGGCCGCCCGCAGTACTCCTCGAGTTCGAGGCGGTCAACGAGGGGAGTTGGGCCAACGGCCTCATCGTCCAGGTCGCGCCCAAGTTCTCCGGCTCCGACCGCTACCGGGTGATCGTCGGTCGCAAGGACGCGCAGGGGAAGCTCCAGCCGCTCGAGACCCACTCCGATGTGAGCCTCGACGAGGACTCGCCGCGCTACATCGAGGCGGCGCTCAACGGCGTGTCGGAGAACGTCAGGGTGACGGTCGCAGCGGGCACCGGGGTGCTCTCCAGCCCTCTCGAGGAGGAGGTCGAGCTCGACGGCGGCGTCGACGGCGAGCCCGCCGACGTGGGGGACTTCGAGGACGTCTTCACCGCCTTCCTGAAGATCCGCGACGTCAACACCATCTGCCTCCCGGACCACCGCTGGGACGACGACGGCCAGCAGTTCCTCGAGAGTGCCATCGCGCACGCCGAGGCGACTCGGAACCGGATGGTGCTCGTCGATCCGCCATTCTCGAAGGAGCTGGTCACCGAGCAAGAGGTCGTGGCTCTCACCCTGCCCACCTCGACCTACACCGTTCTCTACTACCCCTGGGTCCGGGTGGCCAACCCGCTTCTACGACGACGAGGACAACCCCGGCGTCCCCGCCACCCTGCTGGTCCCGCCCTGCGGCTACGCCGCCGGCATGTGGTCGCGCATCGACGGCCGCCGCGGCGTGTGGAAGGCGCCGGCCGGCGTCGAGACGCCAGCTTGCTCGGCGTGGCCGGGCTGCGAGTTCGTGGTCGACGACGCCGAGCAGGACCAGCTCAACCCGCTCGGCGTCAACGGCCTGCGCAAGCTGCCCGGCTTCGGCCCGGTCGATCTGGGGCGCGCGCACGCTCTCGACCAAGGCCAACCCCGAGTGGCGCTACGTGCCGGTGCGCCGCACCGCCATCTTCATCGAGCAGAGCATCTACAACGGCATCCAGTGGGCGGTCTTCGAGCCCAACGACCACCGGCTGTGGTCGTCGCTGCGCGCCAACATCGACTCCTTCATGAACGGCCTGTTCCGCGCCGGCGCGTTCCAGGGCGAGAAGGCCTCCGACGCCTACTTCGTCCGCTGCGGCCTGGGCGACACCATGACCCAGGGCGACATCGACCGCGGCCAGGTCATCGTCGTCGTCGGCTTCGCGCCGCTCAAGCCGGCCGAGTTCGTCATCGTCCGCATCCAGCAGAAGGTCGCGCAGCAGTAGACGCGCCGAGGAGGAACGAACATGGCAGCCCCGCTGTTTCCCGTCAACGCGCACCGCCACGACCCGTACCGGACGTTCAAGTTCCAGGTCGTGATCGACGGCCAGGTGGTCGCCGGGCCTCAAGCAAGATGGGCGCGCTCAAGAAGAAGACCGAGCCGGTCAAGTGGCGCGACGGCCGGCGACCCGTCGCACGAGCGCATCCTGCCCGGCGGCACCAGCTACGAGCCGGTCACGCTCGAGCAGGGGCTCACGCACGACCCGGTGTTCGAGAAGTGGGCCAACCTGGTCAACAACCTCGAGGGCGACGCGGCGATGTCGCTCAAGAACTTCCGCAAGGACATCGTCATCAACGTCCTCAACCTGCAGGGCCAGGTGGCGATCTCCTACAAGCTGATCCGCGCCTGGGTCTCGGACTTCCAGGCGCTGCCCGACCTCGACGCCGGCAGCATGAACACGGTCGGCATCCAGACCATCACCCTGCAGCACGAAGGCTGGAAGCGCGACACCGCGGTGCCGGAGCCGGCGGAGACCTGATGCCGCTGCCCGGCGGCCTCGTGGCGCGACGGGGCGCGGCGGCGCGACTTTGCCTTCCGGCCGCTCGACCGGCGCGACTCGGAGCTGGCGGTCGCCGAGGCGGCAGACGGGCGCCAGCATCCGCCGGCGGCCGTCACGGCGGTGCTGGCGGCGGCGCTCGCCGAGCTGGGCGGCGAGCGCGGCGACGCCGGGGCCGGTGCGCGGAGCTGGCGGTCGGCGACCGCCAGTTCCTGATGCGCCGGCTCGCCGCGTGGCTCGGCCGCGACGGGGTGTGGCTCACCGCCCGGTGCGGCGGCTGCGGTGCGCGCTTCGACCTCTACGTGCGAGCAGTCGGGGTTGCCGGTCAAGGAGGCCGGCGAGGGCTACCCGTTCGCCGCCGCGGACACCGTCCGTGGGCGCCGGCGCCTGCGAGTGCCGAACGGCGCCGACCAGGAGGTGATTGCGGGGCTCGGCGACGAGGAAGCGATGGCGGAGCTCCTGCGGCGCTGCCTCGCGCGCGGCGAGGCGGAAGGTGGCACCAGCGTCGGCGAGCCGGCCGCGGACGAGATCCCGGCTCTCGACGCGGCGCTCGAGGCCGTCGCTCCCGAGGTCGGCCTCGCGGTCCTCGCGGTCTGCCCCGACTGCGGCGCCGAGCAGGAGGTGGCGATCGATCCCTATCTCTGCCTCGCCCAGGCCGGCAGCGAGCTGTTCGGCGAGGTCCACGCTCTGGCGATGACCTATCACTGGAGCGAGGCCGAGATCCTCGCCCTGCCGGCGCACCGGCGGCGCCTCTACCTCGAGCTGATCGACCGCGCCCGCGGGATGGTGGTCTGAGGGGCACATGGGGTTCCTCAGCGCGAGTCGTCGAGGACAGCCGTCCGCGACCGTGGCTCTTCGGGGCGGCGGACGGGCGCGGCGAGCCGGCGGCGGCTGCGCTCGCACCGGCGGCCGGAGGCGGAGCCTGCGGCCCCCTCGGTCATCCCACATCCAGGCCCCTCGCGCCTGCTCGAGACGACCGCAAAGGTGGGCGCCGCGAGCGGCGACCTCCGAGGCTGCCGCGCCCTGTCCGCCCGTCGGCGCGCCGGCGGTTGCCGCCTGCGAAAGCTTCGAGGTCCCGCTTCTGGCGCCGCGTCGAGACTCCAGACGGCGGCGGCTCTGATCGCTTGGGCAGATCCAGGCGGCATCGGGGTGCGGTGCAGCGCCGGGTGCCGGCTGCTGGCGCGCCTGCGGCCCAGCACCGACGCCGGCGACCAGAGCACGGCCTGCCCACCGCATGGAGTGCCCCGAGCTGCTCGGGCGTACCGGCGTCTCCGCCCGCGCCGCTCCGAGCGGCCGCCCGAGGGCCGGACGCTCGCGCGCGTCGTGCCACAGCCGCCCGAGGTCGCGCCGGGCCGAGCGTCTCGCTCGATGCCGGCTCGCCGGAGCGATCTGGACCGTTCCTCCGGTGAGCGGCTCGCCGCGCACGAAACCGCCCGGCCCGTGCGGTCACCGCTATCGCGTCTCTCCGAGTCGCGCTCGTCCCGCACGCGGTCCCTGAGGCGCAGCGATCTCCGCCGGCTCGCTGTCGCGCGTCACGGCGTCGCAACCGCCGCCCCTGCCGGCTCAAGGCGTCTTCCGCTCGCGGTCCGCGCGCGGCAGCCCCGCCGCCGCCGGTCGCGGTCGCAGAATCGCGCCCGCCGGCACGACGGCGCCGCGGGTGCAGATCGATATCGTCGAGGTCGTCGTCACCTCGCCGCCCGAACCGCGTCGCGTCGCCCGCTCCGCAGCGCCGGCCCCGACCTCGCGAGCGCGCGCTACCTGCGGCGCCTCTGAGCCGATGGCGCTGCCGGAGGTCGCGCTCTCCCAGGCGTGCCGGTCGATTGCCGACTTCCTCGTCGATGCGGCTCGAGGCGAGCAGAACAACATCCAGGTGACGATCGGCATCCCTGCGAGCGCGGCGCCGGAGGAGGCGACACCGATCACCGCGTCAACCTCTTCTTCTATCGCCTGGAGCCGGGCGGCTTCGGCCCGCCGCGGCCGATCCGGACGAGCCCTGGCGCCTGCGGCTCCAGTGCCTGGTGACCAGCTTCGGCGTGACAGGAGGAGCGGTCTCGGCCGGCGAGAACGACCTGCGCCTCCTCGGCGGCGTGCTCGCCGGCCTTCCACGAGCGGCCGGTCCTCGACGGCGTGGCCGTCAACGGCGACGCACGTCCGCGTCCAGGTCGCTTTCCAGCCGCTGCTCGACCGAGGAGATCAATCACCTCTGGTCGACCCAGGGAGACGTCGCCTACCGGCCGTCGGTGGCCTACGAAATGGCCCTCGTCCCGGTCCTGCCGCAGCGTGCCGCGGCTGGGCGGGCCGCTGGTCGGCGCGCTCGGCTTCGAGGTGCGCGCCGACGATGGCCGCGCGGCGGGCGCCGTTCGCCGGCACGGCGGTGCCGCCGCAGGTGATGCGCTTCGCCGTCGATACGGAGCGCGAGGACTGGGCGCCGCGCATCTGCTTCGTCCTGGACGGCGCCTGCGCCGAGAGCCTCTCCTTCGCCGTCGACAGCCCGGAGCTCGCCGCCTTCACGCCGCGGGTGTGGATCGCCGGGCCGATCCGGGCGACACGGTGCGCCTGCGTCTGGGAGGTCTGGGACCACAAGGGCTGGCGGCGGGAAGGCGACACGGTGACGACGGCGGCGCTGACCGCGGAGATCAACCCCGACGCCCGCTCCGACCGACCCCGACTTGACGGAGGTGGTGCTCCCATTCACGACCATGCCGGCCAGGCCGTGCTCTACGCCGAACGGCAGTACATCCGCGGCGGCGACGGCGCACCGCTCACCGTCCGCAGCAACCCCCTGCTGGTGAACCTCTACGATTTCGGGGCCAGCCCATGAGCGAGCCCGCCCGCACCCGACCCGCTCGCCGCCGAGTGGGCGCGTCTCGACCTCCTGGGCTGGCTCCTCGCCGAGTCGCGCCAGGGGCGGGCGGCGCCCGAGGCCCGCATCGACGAGCTGCGCCGGCTGCAGGCGGTGATCGAGACGGCGCGCGCCAACGGTCGCCCGCTCGCCGCGCTCGCGGGCGAGCCGCTGACCGCGCTCGAGCTCGACGTGCTGGCGGCGGCCGTGGCGCCGGAGGCCGAGCCGCGGCTGGGCTGGACGTTCCAGAGCCTCCAGACCGGCACGCCGCAGCCCTACCCCACACCGGCGCTGCTCCAGGAGCTGCTGGCGCTCGACGCCACGCTCGCCGGGCAGCTCTACGCCGCACTCGCCGAAGGGGCGCCCCTGCGCCGCTCCGGGCTCGTCCAGGTCGAGGACGACGGACCCGTTCCAGCCCGTGCGCCCCGGCCCCGGCGTGACCGCGCGCCTGCTTGGGACGGCCGGATTCGGCCGCCGCGCCGGTGGGCTCGACGCGGGTCACGATCCGCCCCGCCTGGGACGAGCTGATCCTCCCGGACGACCGCCTCGCCATGCTGCGCGAGTTCCTGCTCTGGATCCGCCACCGGCGCACCGTCTTCGGCGACTGGCAGGGGCGCGACTGCGGCGGGCCGGTGGCGCTGTTCACCGGCCCGTCCGGCACCGGCAAGACGTTCGCCGCCGCCGTGCTCGCCGCCGAGCTCGGCTGGCCGCTGTACCGCGTGGACCTCGGGCGGCTCGTGTCGAAGTACATCGGCGAGACGGAGAAGAACCTGAACCGCCTCTTCGACGCCGCCCACGGGCGAGCGATGGTGCTGCAGTTCGACGAGGCCGACAGCCTGTTCGCGCAAGCGCGGCGAGGTCAAGGAGGCGCGGGACCGCTACGCCAACATGGAGGTCAGCCACCTGCTGGCGCGCATCGAGGCGCACCAGGGGCCGTGCATCCTGACCACCAACCTGCGGCGCAACCTCGACCCGGCCTTCGCGCGGCGCTTCCAGCTCGTGGTGGACTTCCCGCGGCCCGACGCCGACGCGCGCGCCCGGCTCTGGGACGCATGCTGCCTACCGGTCGGCGCCGCGCGTCCGCGGACCTGGATTCCGTCTTCCTCGGCGCCGCCGTCAACCTGACCGGCGGCAGCATCGCAACGCCGCCCTCCACGCGGCCTTTCTCGCCGCCGAGCTGGGCCGGCCGATCGGCCTCCCCGAGGTGACGCTCGCGGTGTGGCGGGAGCTGTCGAAGGAAGGACGGGACCTGACGGCGGCCGATCTCGGGGCGCTCGCGCCGCACCTGCCGCCCGGAGGCATGCTGTGCTAAAGATCCGCCGCCTGCGGCTCACCTTGCCGCCCGGGTTCACGGGGCGCCCGGAACAAATCGCGCGCCTGGTGGCCGAGAGGCTGGCCCGCCGGCCGCTCCCGGGCGCCGCGGGAGACGGGCGGATCGGGCGGCTCGCGCCGCCGCCCGTCGAGGTGGGTTCGCGGGCGGGCGAGCGGGACGTCGCAGAGCCGGCGGCGCGGGCGATCGAGGGCGCGCTCGTACGCGGGAGATAGGACGATGCTCAAGGGAGTGCTCATCGAGTACGCGCTGTCCCTGCCGCCGCTGGCGCTGGTCTTCGAGTTCAACCCGCGAGACCGTCTCCCGCACTCGCACCATCAACCTGCGCGCCGGCAACGCCCCGGGCACCCGCGGCGGCTACGACTTCACCCTTCCCACCGAGACGCCGCGCGTCGCCCAAGGGGTGACGATCGAGCCCGAGACCTTCAGCGTCACCATCCTCCTCGACGCCACCGACCGCATGAACGACGGCGACCCGATCGCCTCGACCCTGGGCATCGAGCCCGAGCTGGCGACGCTGCGCAGCATGGTCGAGCCCAAGCGCCAGGGACCGGGCGGGGTGCAGCTGCTCGCCAGCCTCGGCCACGGCGGCGAGCGCGCCTTCCAGCGCCAGCAGTCGGCATCGGTGCATCCTCTTCGTCTGGGGGACACACATCCTGCCGGTCTTCCTGACCAGCGTCCAGGTCGACGAGAAGGCCCACCTGCCGACTCTCATCCCCTACCGCGCCAAGGCGACGCTCTCGATGCAGGTCATCGAGGGGAGCAATCCGTTCTTCACCGTCGAGCAAGGTGCGGCAGGTGGCGATGGCGGCGCTCAATACCGCGCAGACGGTGGCGGGCTCGATCTCGCTCTCCTTCGGAGCCTCGCTCTGATGTTCCTGCCCAGACTCGCGCTACGCGAGGGCCCTGCCCTTCACCGCCGCGCCGGGGGCGCGACCCCCTTCCCCGGCGTGCGACCGCGGGCGATCGCCCCGACGCCGGGCGTCATCGAGCACACCGTGCGGGCCGGCGACCGGCTCGACCTCCTCGCCCGCCACTACTACAACGACGACCGCCTCTGGTGGCGGATCGTCGACGCCAATCCCGAGTTCTTCTACGGCGGCGACCTGGTGCGGGAGGAGGAGGTGGGCGACCAGGGCTCACCCCCGGAGCCGCCGCGCCTCGAGAGCATGGTCGGGCGGACGATCCTCATCCCGCGGGCGCGAGGCTAGACCGATGGTGCTCGACCTCCTCGCCGGCAAGCTGCGCGAGCCCGCCGAGTGCGTCATCAAGGTGGGAGCCGGCGCGACCGAGATCGCGGATCTCTACCCGTTCCTGATGGAGGTGCGGGTCGAGACGCAGCCGCCAGCAACGCCTGGGTGGCGACGCTCGTCTTCGAGAGCCGCCGCGACGAGAAAGGGAAGTGGGCGGTGCAGGACGCCGGAGTGCTGGAGCCCTGGGAGCCGATCGTCATCGAGGCCGCCTTCGGCAGCACGACCGAGGAGATCCTCCGCGGCTACGTCCGCGAGGTGCGCGCCGCCTACCCCGAGGACCCGGGCGCGACGACCGTCACCGTCGAGTGCCGCGACGAGTCGCTGGCGCTCGATCGCGAGCACGTCCGGAAGCCGTGGGGAGCCGAGGACGCCGACCGACGACGCCACGATCCTTGCCAAGATCGCCGTGGCGCACGGCCTCGCCGTCCACCCCGGCAGCGGCCCGGGTCTGTCGAACCTGACTTTGAACCAGAACTCGACCGACATCCAATTCCTGAGGGCGCGGGCCGAGGCCAACGGCTACGAGCTGATCTTCGACCGCGGCGCGGTCTACTTCGGCCCCATGCGCGTCTCCGATAAGCCGCAGGCCACGATCCTCGTCTACGCCGGCGAAGACACCCACTGCTACTCGCTCTCGATCCACGCCGACGCCCACAAGCCGGACAAGGTGGCGTTCGACGTCGCCGCGGCCGCGGGCGCGGAGAGCGTCCCGCACGTCGTCGAGCCCGACCTCGACGACATGGGCCCGGAGACCGCCTCGAGCACCGGCTCCGACCTCCCCGAGTTCGTCTGGCGCCTGGAGCGGCAGGGGAGCGCGAGCGAGGAGGAGCTCCTCGCCCGCGCCCAGGGGCGTGCCAACGAGGCGGCGATGAAGGTCAAGGCCGAAGGGGAGCTCGACGGCAGCCTGTACGGCCACGTGCTGCGGGTGGGAAAGCCGGTGCCGATCGACGGCGTCGGCGAGCGGCTCTCGGGCATCTACTACGTCGACCGCGTGACCCACACCTTCACCCTCGACGGCTATCGCCAGGCCTTCACCCTGCTGCGCAACGCCTACGGCGACAACGTCCCGACGGGCGGGGGCGTGCTCGCCGGGCTGATCTAGGGGGACGACGATGGAAGAGCTGCTCACCCAGGTCGCCGAAGAGGTCCAGCGCAAGGTCTACGGCAAGTACCGGGGCTTCGTGGCGGACAACGCCGATCCCGAGCAGCGCGCCCGCCTCCGCCTCGTCGTCCCCTCGGTGCTGGCCGACGAGGTCACCGGCTGGGCCCTGCCGTGTCTGCCGTTCGGCGGTCTCGCGGATCAAGGGTGGTTCGCAGTTCCCGAGCCCGAGGCGCAGGTGTGGGTGGAGTTCGAGGAAGGGGACGTCTCGCACCCCATCTGGACCGGGACCTTCTGGCAGGCGAGCGGCGACCCGCCCACCGAGGCGGCGCTCGACCCGCCGACGACGCGGCTCCTGAAGACCCCGAGCGGCCACCTCGTCGAGCTCGACGACAAGGAGGGCGAGGAGCGCTTCTTCCTCTCTCATCCCAAGGGCGCGGAGATCGAGATCGACAAGGACGGCACGGTCGCCGTGACCGATGCAAAGGGGGCGAAGCTGACCCTCGACGCCAATGCCGGCGAAGTGGTCGTCGAGGACGCCAACGGCAACACGCTGACGATGTCCTCCTCGGGCACCACGGTCGAGGACGCCAACGGCAACAAGCTCGAGATGGCTGCGGCGGGCGTCACCGTCTCGGGGCAGAAGGTGGTGGTCAAGGGGACGCAGGTCATGCTCGCCGGCGAAGGGGGCGAGCCGGTGATCAAGGGGCAGAGCTTCCTCACCCTCTTCGCCACCCACGTCCACCCCCACCCGTTCGGGCCGACCGGGCCGCCGGTGCCGCAGGGCGAAGTGAGCGCGCTGTCGCTGAAGGTCACGACCGCCTGAGCGAGCGCCCCGATGCCCAAGCTGACCAGCCCCCGCTACCTCGCCTTCCCCTTCCGTGTCGCCGGCAACGGCGCGGAGATCGCCGAGCGGGCGCGCCACGTGCGCGACCAGATCGAGCAGGTGCTCTTCACCAACCCGGGCGAGCGGGTCTTCCGCCCGGAGTTCGGCGCCGGTATCCGCGCCCTGGTCTTCGAGCCCAACGACTCGGCCCTGGCGGAGCTGACGCGCAAACGGCTCCTCGCCTCGCTCACCGAAGCGCTCCAGGGGGAGGTGGATCCGCGGACGCTCTCGGTCGAGGTCGAGAACGAGGGCGAGAAGCTCACGGTCGTCATTGCCTACGCGCTCTCCGCCATCGGCCACTCCGAGCGCCACGAGATCGCGGTGGGCTCGGGCGGAGGCGGCGGTGGCTGAGCTGCCGACCCCGCAGCTCGACTTCGCCGGCGGCTGCCCGGACTGCGGTGAGCGGCGGGTCGATCTGCCGCCGCCGCTACCCGCGGTGGGCGACGACTTCGACTGGCGGGTGCGGGACTACGACGGCTTCCGGCTGGCGATGCTCCAGGAGCTGGCCGCCCGCTTCCCGGAGCGCACGCGCTGGACACCCGGCGACCTCGAAGTGGTGCTGGTCGAGCTGCTCGCGGCGGTGCTCGACCAGCTTTCGGACACGCTCGACCGCGTCGCCTCCGAGGCCTATCTGGAGACCGCCCGCCGGCCCGAATCGGTGCGGCGGCACCTGTCGCTGATCGGCTACGACGCCGTCAGGCTCGCCCTGGCGCGTGGCGAGATCGCGCTCGATCCGGGCGACGACCCCGCGGCCGAGACCGGCGCGGCCAAAGCCCGCCAGCGCCTCGCCGCCTACTGGCTCGCCAACCCTCACGCCATGGACGAGGCGCGCCAAGCCGGGCCGCGCACCATCCACGACCAGCACCGGATGGTGACGGTGGACGACTACGCCCGGCGCCTGGAGGAGCACCCGCTGGTGCTCCGCGCCCACGCCACGGCGAGCTGGACCGGCTCCTGGACGACCGTGCGGGTCGCGGTCATCCTCTGGGACAACCACCTGCTGGACGGTGACCCGGTGCCGCCGTCGTCGCCACCCGAACCGCTGCCGGCGCGCTTGGTTGTGCCGTACCCCGAGGACCTGCGTAAGGCGATCGTCGACTTCCACAAGGAACGGGGCCTGCCCATCCCGGTGCTCGAGCCGCCGTCGTCGCCGCCCGAACCGCCGCCGTCGATCCGCACCATCCTCAACCTGTACGTCGAGGTCTACCGCATGGCCGGGCAGGAAGTCGTGCTCGAGGACGCGGTGCCGGTGCCGATCACGCTCTCGCTCTCGGTGCGGGTGGCCGAGTCTTTCTATCAGTCCGAGGTGCGGCGGGCGGTCGGCGAGGCGCTGGGGACCGGGCCGCTCGGCTTCTTCCGTCCCGGACGCCTGCGCTTCGGCGAGGACCTCCACGCGAGCGACGTGATCGAGGCGGTGATGGCGCTCGACGGCGTCGAGAGCGTCTGCCTCAACAGCTTCAAGCGCCTGGGAGGCGATTTCCCCGACGAGGTCGCGAGCGGCCGCATCCGCCTCGACGGCCTCGAGATCGCGGTGTGCGACAACGATCCCCGGCGGCCCGAGCGGGGATACTTCCGCCTCACCCTCCACGGCGGGCTCAAGGGATGAGCGCCCCCGCCGACCTCACCCGCTGGAACCGCGCCGGCCTCGCGCGCTTCCGCTACGTGGACGGCAACGCCGCCACCTATCTCGAGGCGCTGCGCGAGGCCCTCGCTGCCCGCTTCCCGGGCTGGGAGGACCTCGAAGTGGATGTCCCGGCCGGCGAGGGCGACGCCGACCGCCTCGAGCGTCTTCTCGACCAGTACTTCGAGCGCGAGCCGCGCGGCACGGCCGGCGGCCGCTCACGCGAGGCGGTCGCCCGGCTGCGGCGAGACCCCGCCTGGCAGATCACCCGCGCCGCGGCGCGGGCCGTCCATGTCGCCGGCGAGTACCTCGACGCCTACGCCAACGAGGGCTTTCTGCGCACGGCGACCCAGTGGGACAACGTACGGCGCTTGGTCGAGATGTTGGATGTCCAGCCGGCGCCGCCCGCCTCCGCCTCGACCGTCCTCGTGCTCACCGCCAAGGGAGAGCCGGGCACCGTCGAGGCCGGGTTCCAGGTGCAGCACACACCGCCCGAGGGAGGGCCGCCGATCGTCTTCGAGACGTTGCAGGACGTCGAGGTGGACCCGGCCCTCAACGAAGTCCGCCTCGCCGACTGGAACCGCTCGCCGGCCCGACTGGGCGCGTCGACCGACGCCCCCTGGATCGCCGGCGAGGAGTCGGAGATCTCCGCGGGGCAGCTCGCGATTCTGGTGACCGAGAGAACGGCGAGGAGGCTGGGAAGGGTGAGAGATGAAGCCGCGAGGGCTGCGGCGGTCGTCCCGATCAAGGAGGTCGACGCGAGCCGGCGGATTGCCCTCGAGATCGTCGCCGGCCAGCCAGACTGGAGCGAGTGGACCAAGGGCGAGACGCGCCTCCTCGCGCGACCCGAGTTCATCGAGCGGCCGCGGCTCAACGGCCCCGGGGTCGTGCCTTTCGCCGAAGCGCACGACCTGACGGCGGGCGAGGTCGTGGCGTGGCAGGTGGAGGGCGGCTGGGCGTTCGCGACCGTGCGCGAGACCGACGAGCGGGCGGCGCGGCTCGAGGGGGCAGAGCCTCCCGCAGACGGCGTCGCGATCTTCCGCGCGTTGCGCCTCGAGCGGAGTGCGGATGGGCTCCTGCTCCCTCTCGCCTTCCAAGCCGCGGCGAGGCCCACGGACGGGGGATTCGAGGTCCTCACCGCGGCTGACAGCGAGGTGATCGGGGACAACCCCAGGCTCAACGGGCTGCGCCGAGTGAAGGCGGCCGTGGCGGCCGAGGTGCGCGTCGTGCCAGGAACCGCCAGCGAGGTCGGCCGGGCTGCCGCCGCGCAGGAGGCCGGGGTGTTCCTCTTCAACGGCAAGCCGGGCAAGCTGGCTGCCGGGCAGTGGGTGGTCGCAGACGATGGCCAGGACCGACTCCGCGCTCTGCTCATCGCTCGCATCAGGGAGCTGGAGGACCACTACGAGCTGACGCTCGACGCGCGCGGCGACGCCAACGCGCCCGCTGATCGGGAGCGCGTTCCCGCCCCCGGTCGGCTCGCGCGCCTCTACGCGCTCTTCGCCGAGACCCTCCGCCCCGAAGGGCACGACCACAACGACACCAAGATCATAGGTTCCCGCCTGTTGCTTGACCTGGCCTCGCTGGGCGGCAGGCGGCCGCCGCTCCTCGCCAGGGGGCGCGAGCTGGTGTTGGAGCGGCAGGGGAGCGAAGACTTCGCTGGCGCCAGGAAGGTGCGCGTGGAGCGGGTCGTTGCCGCCTCGGGGGCCCTAGTCTCGCCGGCGATCGAAAAGAGCGAAGGCTTCACCCTGGGCAACGCCGTCCTGCGGGGCAACCTGGCCGCGGCCGGGCACGGCGAGGGGAAGCCCGAGAAGGTCCTCGGCAGCGGCGACGCGACGCTCGGCAACCAGATCTTCGTGCTGGCGCAGAAGGGGGTGTCGTTCGTCGCCGACCCAACGCAGCCGAGCGGGGTGCGGGCCGACGTCGCGGTCAGGGTCGAGGGCCAGACCTGGGAACAGGTGGCCGCGCTGCGCGAATCCGGCCCCACCGATCCCCACTACACCGTGCGGGTGACCGAGGAAGGGCAGCTCGCCGTCGGCTTCGGCGACGGCCGGGCCGGTCGGCGCCTGCCGACCGGCACCAACAACGTCCGCATCCGCTTCCGCGTCGGCTCGGGCCTCGCCGGCAACCTCCCGCCCGGCAGCTTTGCCAAGCCCAAGCGGCCGCACCGCCGCGTCGCCGGCGTGCGCCAGCCCTTCGCGGCCACCGGCGGCAACGACCAGGAGCCGATCGACTCGCTGCGGGAGAACGCGCCGGCGAGCGTTCTCACCCTGGAGCGGGCGGTCTCGCTCGCCGACTTCACCCACCTCGCCGCCCGCCAGGCGAGTGTCTGGCAGGCGCGCGCCTTCTCCCTTCCCACCGCCGACCGCCGTCAGGGCTCGATCGAGGTCGTGGTGGTGCCCGCCGGCGGCGGCACGCTCGGCGACCTCGCCGTCACGCTGCGGGACTTCCTTCGGGCGCACGCGCTGCCGGGCGTCGACGTCGCGGTCTCGCTCTACGAATCGCGGCCCTTCGATCTCACGGTCAACGTCCAGGTGCTGAAGGGCCGGTTCGACCGCGAGGAGGTGCGCGAACGGGTGCGGGCGGCGCTCCTCGCCGCGTTCAGCCTGCGGCGGCGCCGGCTGGGGCAAGACCTCTTCTTGAGCGAGGTCGTGCAGGTGGTGGAAGGCGTCCAGGGGGTCGAGAACTCGGTCTCGGTGCTGGCGGGCGATCCCGCCGTGCGGCGCCTCCCGGCCTCCGACCGCCAAGTCTTCCACCTCGATCCGGCGCTTTCGCGGCTGGACGTCGAGGCCCGGGAGTTCGAGCTGTGAAAAAGCCCGAGCCCACTTCCGTCTCCGGCCGCGAGCTCTGGGCCTTCCTGCCGGCCGTCTACCGGGACCGCGACGACGGCGACCTCGCCGCCTACCTCGATGCCTGCGGCGAGCTGCTCGACCGCGTGCGTGCGACCCTCGACCAGCGTCTCGCCGACTGCTTCCCGGAGAGCCCGCCCGGGGAACGGCAGGCGCAGGGCTGGCTCCTCCCGTACTTCGCCGACCTGCTCGACGTGCGGCTGCTGTCGCCCTTCGTCGACGGCCGCCGGCGGGAGGTGGCGCGCGCCATCGCCTGGCGCCAGACGAAGGGGACGCGGCGGGCGATTGAGGACATCGCCGAGGCGCTCGGGCAGCTCGAGGTCGAGGTGCAGGAGGGGTGGCGCCGGGTGGCGGTCACGCCGCGGGTCGACATGACCCTGCTGCCGGCGGCGGCGTTCGGCGAATCAGAAGAGCCCGACCCGCAGAACCCGCTCGTCGCGGCGCGGCGCCCCGGTCTGCCGGTGGCGACGGTCGACCTGGGTCTGCCGTCGCGGGCGATCAGGGCCGATCCGGGCCACCCGCTCGCCCGCGCCTCACGCTTCCCGGGAGTCGCGCTCCCCGTCACCTGGCGGCAGCTCCACCCTGCGGGAGCGCCCTGTTTCCCGGGGAGCTACGAGGATGCCTCACGGCGGACGGTCGACCTGCGGACGCCGAGCTGGAAGGAGGGGCACATCCATCCACGGCGGGTGCTGCTCTTCGTGCCGCCGCCGAGCAGCTTCCCGCCCGATCGGATCTTCGACACGCTGACCGAGACGAGCGGCCGCCTGACGCTGCGCGGGATGGCGGTTCGCAAGGTGGTGGTGAACACCCCCGGCGTCAACGAGCCGGTGCTCGACGCGGTCGACTGCCTGTTCGATGAGGTGGAGGCCCCGGAAGGTCTCGTGCGCCTGGATTCCTGCACGGTAGTCCGCAGCTTGACCTGCCGCCGACTCCAGGCGAGCGACTGCCTCTTCGCCGGTGCGGTCGCGGTCGCGAACCGCCCGGACGACGCCCCCGGCTGTGTGCGCTACTCGCGCATCCCCGAGGGGCTCGACCGGAGGCTTCCCCGCCACCGCACGACGAGCGACGAGCCGGTCTTCTTCGCCATCGACTTCTGCGATTCCACGGGCGCCCCGCGGCGGGCCACCGCCTTCGGTGACCCCGGCTACGGCAGTCTCCACCCCGCCACCCCCGACTCCATCTGCTTCGGCGCCGAGGACGGGGGCGAGATGGGCGCCGACCACCACCGCAGACTCAGCCTGGCGCGGGCGGCGGTGAGCGCGAAGTTGGAGGAGTTCCTGCCCGTGGGCATGGAAGCCGTCCTGATCCCCGACCAGCGCTTGCTGGTGGCGCCGCCGCGCGCGAACCCCGAGTGACGAGCGAGGAAGCCCATGAAAACCCAGATCTCTCGCGACCCCTTCCAGCCCGACAAACGCTACTCGGGCGTCTACCACCAGCAGGGTCGGATGATCACCGATGCCGACTGGAACGCGCTCGCCGAGATCGTCAAGCGACGGCTCGACGAGGCGCTGGCGGATGTCGTCGGCAGCGGCGCGCCGCGCGAGCGGGGCCTGCGGGTCGTCCAGGGAGGGCCGAGCCCCACGAGCCTCAGCTTCGACGGCAACCGCCTCTACGCCGGCGGCGTGCCGGCCCAGGTGGCACCGGCAGATCCCACGACGGCTTTCGCCTACGACAACCAGGCCGACTTTCCCGCGCCGCCTCCGCTGCCCGAGGCCACCGCTTTCAGCCTCTACGCCGACGTCTGGGAACGGACGGTGGGCTCGCTCGAGGACGCCGACCCTTGGGCGGCCGACCACCTGCGCGACCCCGCGCTCCACGGCGCCGACACCACGACGCGCACGCAGACCATGGCGCAGGTGAAGTGGTGCCCGACGTTCTCCCCGTCGGAGGACCCGGAGGCCAGCCTTCCCATTGGCGGCTCCCTCCTCTCGGTGGCGTTGCGCGCGGGCCAGGCCGGCCGCGACCCGTGCGACCCTTGCGCCGCAGAGGTGGCGGTCACCCAGCGGGTCGGCAACTATCTCTTCCGCCTCGAGGTGCACGACGTGGAGGGCGAGCCCTCGACGCCCAACAGGGTCACCCTCAAGTGGTCGAGCGAGAACGGCGCCGAGCAGCATCGGGTGGGCACCGAGCCGCCGGAGTTCAAGATTGGCGACTACGTCTACGAGTTCTACAACGACGAGACGGAGAAGCACCTCGGGATCCACCTGGCGACAGGATTCTCACCGGCGCGGGGTCAGCTCTTCCCGACCTTCCCCCCCACGCCGCCGGCCGGCTTCGACCGGGTGCGGCGCTGGGACGGCTTTGCCCCGCTCAGTCGCAGCCTCGAGGACGCCTGGTCGCTTCTGACCATCCTGGACGGCGAGCTTGGCCAGGACCGGGAGGTCCCTCTGCGCACCTCGCCGGACGGTGTCGCCACGGGAGACGTCCGCTTCGCGACCGACGAAGCGGTCTTCCATCTGCGTTCGCTGGTGCTAACCCTCCAACCCCGCGGCTTCGTCGCCGGCGACTACTGGCTGGCTCCGGTGCGCGAGAGCATCCACAAGGCGGGAGACACGGTGCTCAATGGAGCGCCCCCGCTCGGCATCGTCCATCACTACTTGCGCCTGGCCGACATCGGAGCGGACGGCAGCGTCGAGGTCCCCACCACCGACCGCGATCAGCTTCTGAGCTTCCCGCCCCTGACCGATCTCCAGGCGCGGGACGTGGACTACGACCCGGCTTGCCCCGAGGGGCTGTTCAAGGATACCCCGCAGGGACCCATCGACACGGTCCAGAGGGCCCTCGACCGGCTGTGTACGCTCGCAGCTTCCGACATCGCCTTCGGCAAGCCCTGCGACACCTCTCTCTACGCGGGAATCCCGCCGGCGGACCTGGCGACGGTCGCCGACGCCTTGCGACTGCTCTGCGACGTCCGGGCCGAGCACGTCGCCTACAAGGCGCACCCCGGCTGCGCCGTCCTGAGCCCCAACATCAAGACGGTCAAGGACGCCCTCGACACCCTCTGCGGCCGCCCGAGCGGCGGCGGATGCCGGGTCACCGTGGGCAAAGGGGGGGAGTTCCCGACGCTCAGAGAGGCCATCGAGCGCCTCCTGGCCGAGGACAAGACCGACCTCTGCTTCTGCCTCCTGGCCGGGAAGCATCGCCTGGAGCGCCCGATCATCATCGCGGACCCGCGCCACACGATGCACTTCACCCTCTGCGGCTGCGGCATGGGGAGCCACCTCGTTCTCGAGGAGACGCTCGGCTTCAACGGCGTCGGCGCGGTGCGCATCGCGGACCTTCAGATCCGCATCGAGCCGACGGCTCAGCTCTTTGCCCGCGGCGGCGCCGAGGTGGCGCTCGAGGGGATCATCGTCACGGGACCCGCGCGCCGGGAGGACGCGCCGGTCATCCTTGCCGCGACAACCTCCGTCCGCGTGGCGGCGAGCCGGTTCCGCTTCCCGAACCTCGAAGGCGTCAGACCGGTGGAGGATCTGTTCGGACGGATCGACCCGCAGCTTGCCGAGCTTGCCAGGCTGTTTTCCGCTCGGGAGGATGAGGAGTTCGAGGAGAAGCGGACGGCGGTGGCGGAGGAGCTCACCGGCCTCCCGCTGCGGAAGCGGGACGTGCTCGCGCGTAGTCTCACCGCCGAGCTTTCCAGTCTGGCCGTCGCCGAGCCCATCCGGCGCAGCCTCGAACGCTTCGTGGTGGTCATCCGCCGCCGGCCGAGGCCCGACCTCCTGGAAATGGCCGACAGCCTCCGCGACCTCCGCGAAGTGGCCCTGCGGGCCGTCCCCGCCCTCGTCCTGGTGCTCGATCCCAGCTCCGGAGACACGACCCTCGTCGACAACCAGATCGTGGGAGTGGTGAGCGTCTACGGCCCGCCCGAATCCGGTGAGCTGACGCGCGAGCAGTTGGGGAACCTACGGCGCGTGTTCAAAGAACGGCTGATCCAGCTGATCCCGACCGCCGGTCGTCTCTCCCTCGCCCGCAACGAGATCTCCCGCCTCGTCGTCGGCGGCAGGCCGCTGAGGCGACTCCAGGAATTGGCGGAGTCGCAGGACCCAACTGGACAGCTCGAGGGGATCTTTCGCGCCGCCTACCTGGCGCAAAACCGCTTCACCGCCGGCGGCAGCCGCGTGCTGGCGCAGGACGCCCGCCTGACCGACAATTTCTTCGAGCCCGTCGACCCGGATCTGGGTGCAGCGCTCGCCGACACCGCAATCTATGTGGGCAACGGTTCGGCCGAAGAAGAGCGCTTCCTCTTCCGCAACCTCAGCCGCCGCCACAATGACCAGACCCTCCGCGACCTGAACACGATGGTCATCGTCTAGGAGACCGCGGTGAGGACCTACGCACAGGCGCGGAAGCCCGCGAGCCGTCGGCACGCGGTGAACCCCGTGGTGAGTCCCGGCGGTCAGCTCGCGACACTGGACCGGGTGCGACGCGTTCTTCACCCGCCGCGACTGCAGGCGGTGGAGGCGCTCACTCGCAACCCAGCCGGCGCAGCTACCGACGAGCGTGCGACACAGAACCACGACGACGGTGGGGGCGGAGGAAGCGCCGCGAGCGGCGGACCCGCCGCGGCCCCGGCCTGTCGTTGCCGTCTCCGGAGGGGTCCCACGTATACCCCTTCGGGGACTATCCGGGCCAGGACCACGGGTGGCCAGAAGGTCGCATTGTTCAATCTGGCAGCCTCATTCGAGAACGACCCGGTCACCGGAAAGTGCCCGCGCTGTTGCGAGGTTCGACAGTTCATACGATGGGATCGCAGGTTTGCGCGCGTCGCCGGTGGGCCTCCGCACAGTGGCTTCCCCGCAACGGCGACGGCGAGTACGTGGCATGAGGACAGGGATACCGCCGACACCCGGTACGGACATCGCTCTGGAGCTCACAGCGCGCCCGGCGCCGGATGTTTCGACGAGTACCTCACCGGCACGACCCAGGACCAGGCGAACGGGGATACCTACTGTGGTCGGGACCAGCCGTTTGGCTTGACCACGGATAGGGGCAGTTGGAGCTTCCAGCTCAGAGTCATCGACACCTGTAACGGAAACGTGGTGCGAGGCAGGAGCTCGCTGGTAAGGGTCAGGTGGTAGCGGAGGACTCGGATGAGCAACGAATCCCTCGTGCTGGAAATCGTGGACTACGTGGGTACGCCAGGCGCCGGTACCGTCCTCCTTCACAATCGCGGCGAGGCGACTGTCCGCGTTTGGCGCACCGGCAACCACTGGGGCGACACCGCGATCTGGTTCGAGCTCGCCCGCCCTCCTCTCACTACCCGCGTCGCTCGGGGGCCGCAGGTCTACACGCGCAACGTCCCGTCCAGCTTGCCGATCCCTCCCGGCGGTGTCCATCGGTGGTCCTTCGACTTCGGCGATGGGAGCTGGGAGTCCGAGCTGCCCCTTGAGCAGGTCGCCGGCGCCGGTTCCGAGTTGACGGCGGTGCACGAAGTCGGCAAGTCACCCGAGGCTCTGGCCAACGGAGTTTGGATAGGCTGCGTGCGGAGCCAGCCGATGCGAGCGCGATAGCCGGCTCCTCACTCGGCGACGAGAGGATTCTGTCGAAGAGGTCCTAGAGCGATGCGATTCTTCGTGACCGAGAACCGGAGGGTGTCCCACCCCGTGCGCCACGGCGGGCACCGCGGGCTGGGGAGCCGCGAGACGAGCGCGGGAGCACAGCGCGCCCGGGCCCGGCAGATCCTGTACGGCCCGCGTCTGCAGCCGAAGCGAACGTGCCCCGAGTGCGAGGAGGAGATGCAACGGCAGGTCGCGAGCGCCCCTGCCGCCGCACAGCGCATCCAGCACACCTGCCCCGCGTGCCAAGCCGAGATGCAGCGGCAACCCACGGACGAGCCCGAGGAGGAGGAGCCCCTGCAGGCCAAGGAAGCTGCCGGACACGTCCCGCACGTGACGCCGGAGCTCGAAGCGCGCATCGGCGCCTTGCGCGGGAGCGGCGAACCGCTGCCGGCTTCCGAGCGCGCCTTCTTCGAGCCACGGTTCGGCGGCGATTTCGCCGCGGTGCGGGTCCACACCGGCTCTGATGCGGCCGACCTGGCCCAGCGCGTCGAGGCCCGCGCCTTCACCCTCGGCCGGTCGGTCGTGTTCGGACAGGGGGAGTACCGCCCAGGGACAGAGGCAGGCCGAAGGCTCCTCGCGCACGAGCTCACCCATTTCGTACAGCAAGACGGGCGAGAGGCGGCGCAGCGCATTCAGAGGACAGACTGGGGGCGGATTGGATTGGGTAGCAAGTGCTGCAATAGCTCCGGAGGATCGGAATGGGCGCTTGTCGGGGCCGGGGAATGGCTCTCCCTGCCATCAGGCTGTACAGGGACATGGACGGACTGTGACGGCATGACCTGCGGCGGCGCTTTTTACGAAGTGAGGGCGCTCTCCTCAGCGACGTGTCGCACGCCTCGGCAGGATGACGCGACCTACGCACCGCGGAGGTGGACGCCTCAGTTCGCAAGTAGTCCCGAGGCCCGTTCACCTAGATTCATGGGCAGCCAGAGCGACACACCACCGGGATACACATACGATGCACGGTGAGCCGCAGGGCGCGACAATGCCCGGCGCCGGGACGACCTGAACACGATGGTCAGCCGCTAGCGAGACCGTGGTGAGGACTCACGCCCAGGCCTGGAAGCCAGCGAGCGCTCTGCGAAGGGTGCCTCCGGCAGCCACGGCCTCGAAGGGGCATCTTGCCACTCCCGCCCGCGTGCGGCAGATCCTCCACGGCCCGCGCCTCCAGCCGAAGCTCACGGTCGGTCCTCCGGACGACGCCTACGAGCGTGAGGCCGACCGGGTGGCCAAGGCGGTGATGCGGGTGCCAGAGAGCGGCCAAAGGCCGCCCGGTGTCTGCACCGACTGCGCGGACAGGATGCTGCGGCAGCCCGCGGAGGCGACCGAGGAAGAGCCGTATCGCGAGGCGCCCGAGCCTATCGGCATCTCTTCGGCCCCGATCGAGGAGGAGGCGCGGACAAAGGCCGCCTCCTCCGCCGGCCCTGAGACGCGACCGGACTTGCAGCCCGACGTCGATGCACTCTCGGGGAGACCGCTCACCGGCGCGGTCAAGAGCTCGATGGAAAACGCCTTCGGCCGCGACTTCTCGGGGGTGCGGATCGCCGACGACCCGCGAGGGGCCGACCTCTGCCGCCGCCTCCAGGCCCGAGCCGTCACCTACGAGCGGACGATCTCTTTCGCCGGCGGCGAATACCAGCCCCATCTCGCCGCGGGCCGGCGTCTCTTGGCCCACGAGCTGACCCACGTCGTGCAACAGGGCGGCGCCGGGTCCTTGGGGCGGCGCGATCGCCGCAGCTCTCCCGTCGCGGCTCCGGCGTCCCTGGCGCCGTTGCGTCTGCAGCGGGCATTGGCAGAGGCCTTCGATGCCTTCACGCTTTCCTGCCCTTGCGGCGAGGACCTCGGCAACAACTGCGCGCATTTCCTGAGCAACGCGCTGATCAACGCCGGCTATGACGAGCTCGACGGGGGCGTCGGCGGCCTCTATCGACGCCGCGGTGGGCGTCTCGTCTGCCGCCACGGCAGACCGGTCCGGGCAGCTGAGCTGCGCGCTTGGTTCGCAGAGCAGGCATCGGCCACCAATTCCGGTGAACCGGACGACAGCAACTATTGGGCCGTCTACCAGCGGCGCGCGACCGACGGCCAGGGTCACGTAGTCCTCCACCATCACACTACGGGCGCGGGCTACACCTCGGCGGGAACGGGAAATTATCCGACGTGGGCCACACAGGATCACTATCAGTGGTGACCTCAGCGCACCTTCCCGAAAGGCAACGCGGATGGCCCAAAGCTGCCAGAGGTCTTTCGTGAAGACCTTCGCCAGCGTGAGGAAGGCCGCTAGAAGGGACGGGGTGCCTCTACGTTTCGCCGGCGCGGAAAATCACGTAGGCCGGGCTCAGATCCGCGAGATCCTCCACGGCCCGCGTCTCCAACCGAAGCTCACCGTCGGTCCGCCAGACGACGCCTACGGGCGCGTTTTCGGAACCGGTTACACTCCTGGCACCTCAACGGCGATGAGACTTCTTGCCCACAAACTCACCCATGTGAACCAGCAGCAGAGAAGTCGCACGCTCAGCCTCAAGCCCAAGGATGACTCCGACAGTCCATTCCTCGATCCGGCCCCCGAGCAGTCAGCGAGGATCCCGCGATGGATCTTCGAGGTGCCCGAGGAAGAAACAACCCCTCCCCTCCCAGAAGAGGAGAGCACGATCGCTCGCAAAGAGTCTCCCATCTCAGGACCTGCTCTGCCGGAGAAGACGATCGGCAACCAACACCGCCAGGAGATCGCTCAGGTGTTACACCGTAAGCGGGTCGATGGCGAACTCCATCGCGCTGTGAGCGGACCTGCGACGGGGAGCTGCTCCTGGACCTGCCCGCCCGCGGGCGCTCCACCTTATGTCGCCGTTAGTGATCCATCTCACAACTGCTATGCGTACGCCATGACGAGTCCCGGCAGCGGCTTCTTGCAGCCCGGACAGATCGCCAACACAATCGAGTTCCGAGCTACCAGTGGAGATGCAGCCGCCATCAGCTCTCTAGGTGGGCCGCCTGCGGCCGCAGCCCACCTCCAGAGCAACTACTTCTCGCCCGCAGGAGTGCAAACCCAGTTTCAAGCCGACCTCGGATCGAGGTTCTCGCCAAATTGCGTGAATTGTTGTAGCAGCTCCAAGAGGAAAGTTGTAGCTGTGACCACGGACGCACTATCGGCAGTGGGCGGGACTCATTGGGATTTCCATTGGTATAGGAAGGACTCGGATAAAGGTTGGTCCCACAAGCGCGGCGAACTAGACTCACAACGAGACGATGCGGCGTCAGCCGGGCCAATCTGCAGTCCTTGCGGGGCGAGCCGAAGCTACCCTGGGCTGAATTACAGCAACGTCGTAGGCGCCTGGTGCCTTTGAAAGAGCCGGGTCCTCTAACTGATCGAGCGTGATTGTGAAGATATTCGCAACTCGGGGCCGACATCGGCCAGGCGCAACACATGGCAGGCGCCCGCCGAGCCCTCGCCAGGGTTACCGTGAAACAAGGAGCGCTGCTGCGATCCGCCAAATCCTCCACGGCCCGCGTCTCCAGCCGAAGCTCTCCATCAGCCCTCCGGACGATGCCTACGAGCGCGAGGCCGACCGGGTGGCCGAGGAGGTGATGCGGATGCCGGAGCCGGCGCCGGAGGGCGGCTCCGCCGGGCCACCGCGCGGGGCTGCCGTATCGCCTGCCCGCGCGATCCAGCGCCTTTGCCCGGAGTGCGAGGACGAAATGCAGCGAAGTCCGTTGAGCGCATCTTCGGACGACCGCATCCAGCGCCTCTGTCCCGAGTGCGAAGAAGAGGAGGTGCAGCGGCAGCCGATGGAAGAACCCGAGGACGAAGAAGAGTCCTTGCAGGCCAAGGGAGTTCCCGGGCGCACGGCACCGGTCACGTCGGAGCTGGAAGCGCGCATCGGCGCGCTGCGCGGGAGTGGCAACATGCTCCCATCTTCCGAACGAGCCTTCTTCGAGCCGCGGTTCGGTATCGACTTCGGAGAGGTCCAGGTCCACACCGGTTCGGAGGCGGCCGACCTGGCCCAACGCGTCGAGGCCCGTGCCTTCACCCTCGGTCAGTCGGTGGTCTTCGGGCAGGGTGAGTACCGCCCGGGGACAGAGGCCGGCCGAAGGCTCCTCGGCCACGAGCTCACCCATGTGGTACAGCAAAGTGTGCGCGAGGAGGCGCAGCCCATTCAGAGAACGGACTGGGGCCACTCAACGGCAATAGCCTCCACAGGAAACGAATGGGCGCTCGTCTGAGCAGGAGAAAAGCCAGGAATCGTCCGTCGGGTACTTTGCCTGCAAGCCGTAGATAGAGAGGATGAAGGCCTTCGCCGCCAAGACCCGGCGTGGCCCCTCCGGACGTCCTCGAGCTCTGGAGGCGGGAACCGCCGGCGCATGCGCCAATGCTCTCCACCGAGTCGCCGTGGTGCGCCAGATTCTTCACGGCCCGCGTCTCCAGCCGAAGCTCAGTGTCGGCCCCCCGGACGACGCCTACGAGCGCGAGGCCGACCGGGTGGCCGAGGCGGTGATGCGAATACCGGAGCCGGCGGTGGAGGGCGAGAGCTCCGCCGGCCTGCTTGGGGCGGCGGCTGCATCGCCTGCCCACCCTGCGATCCAACGCCTCTGCCCGGAGTGCGAGGAGATGCAGCGCAAGTCGACCAGCTCATTCGCCATCGGCGAGCGCATCGGCAGCGGCAGCCCACTGCCCCCCTCCGAACGGGCCTTCTTCGAGCCACGGCTCGGCATTGCCCTCGATGAGGTGCGACTCCATACCGGCTCCGCGGCGGCCGGGATGGCCCGCAGCGTCAACGCCCGGGCTTTCACCGTCGGCCGCTCGATCGTCTTCGGAGAAGGCGAGCACCGCCCGGGCACCGCCGACGGTCGCAAGCTCCTCGCGCACGAGCTGACGCACGTGGTTCAGCAGGGAGGCGCACCGGGAGGCGCGCCTCCCATGCTCCGGCGGTGGTCCATCAGCGGCGACACCGCGACCAGCGACAGCAACGGCGACACGCTCTGGGGTCTCGCCAAGTCGATTACCGGCAAAGGCTTCGACTGGATGTGCATTCGGCCCGTCGCCATGAAATCGAAGAAGGCCAAGGGCAAGAAATACCCGTACTTCGTGCGCATCGGTGACGAGTTCGACATCTCGAACTTGAACGCCACCACCGGGACGAGCCTCAGCATCCACCTGTTCGATCCGACAACCGAGGCGCTCGATGCGGCCCTTGCCGTGCTGTTCTATCCCGGCAGCACCTCGAGCCTCGGTCCCGACGGCGATATCGAGGGGGCCGCCAGCTTTGGTGCGACGCCGATCCAGGCCTTCGTGATCTTCGGCCACTCGGGGGGCAACGAGATGTGGGGAGGGGCTGGGAGCTTCAGGCCCTCCGAGTTCAACCCGCACGACCCGAATCCGACCTTCGAGCAAGCGGAGGGAGGTTTCCTGCCGCGCCGTTGCTGGTTCACGCGCACAGCGACGGCCAGGTCCGTCGGCTGCGACTCGAACCATTTCGGCGAGGCCTTCGCGAGGGCCTACCTGCGCAACGGGGCGTCCATCGTGACCACCACCGCCGCCGTTCAGCCGAAGTGCACGGGGACCGCCGTCGACATCTCGCAGACGCCTCCGGGCTGCAAGTCCTACCAGGGCGTCGCCTTCGCCACCTCGCACCTGCGGACCGCGGCGATGATCGAGGGCGAGTTCTGGTCCGCGGCCGACTTCCACGCCGGCACGCACTGGGTGACGATCGCCGGGAAACTGTAGCAGCGCCTCCGCGCGCTTTCGCTCTCCTTCTCCAGCCCTTCTTTTTCCGCGCCCTCCCGCCGGCACCATTCCTGCAAAACGCCGGGCCATGGCTATTCGCGCATGGAAGCGCGAAAGCGGAAAGGAGGTGCTTCGGAAACCGCAAGGAGTTCGAGCCTCACGCAGGCCTCACCGGTGATAGGAGGGGGGCACCGCGTCGAGGCTGGCTCCTGAAGAAGAACAACTCGGTCAGACAACTTCGAACTTCTTCTAGGAGATGACGTGATGTACGCAACTCACAGCAAGATCCTCGCCCTGCTCCTGTGCGTATCGCTGCTCGTTCCTGCCGTGGCGCAGGCCCAGGGAGGTGGCGGCAACAACCAGGGCCTCCCCATCCCGATCACCGGCACCTTCACCGACGCTCTCGGCGGCACCGGCCAGTTCGTGGGCACCTTCACCCTGGAGCGCTTCGCCGTCGTCGGCGGACAGCTCGGCGCGGTCCGCACCCTCGTCGGCACCCTGACCGACTCCGCCGGCACCGTGCTCGGCACGATCGTGCGGACCATTACCATCCTCGTCGACAGCGCGCTCACCCAGGCGAGCTGCGACATCCTGCACCTCGAGCTGGGGCCTCTGGACCTCGACCTGCTCGGCCTCGTGGTGCACCTGAACCGGATCGTGCTCGACATCTCGGCGCAGCCCGGTCCGGGCAACCTGCTCGGCAACCTGCTCTGCGCGATCACCGGCCTGCTCGATGGCGGTGGCACGCTGGTCGCGATCGCCGACCTGCTCAACCAGATCCTCGACGTGCTGAGCTGACCGGCACAGACTTCCGCCGGAAGGGGAGCCTCGCTCTCCTTCCGGCCGCTTCCGGCACGCGCTAAGATGCCCGCCGGATGATCCCGAA
>CAVSQV010000004.1:0-18547 GCA_963730155.1 uncultured Acidobacteriota bacterium | reverse complement strand
GCGGCGAGGGCGGCGCGGCCGGCGGCGGCGAGCCGCCGCGCGAGGTCTTGGTCGGCGTGGAGGCGCGCGACGGCAGCCGCGAAGCCGGCGGCGTCCGGGGCGAGGAGCAGCTCCCGCCCGTCCACCGCGTCGAGGCCGGCGGCCGCGGCCGGGCTCGCCACCACCGGGACGCCGCGCGCCCACGCCTCGAGGATCTTCATCCGCACTCCGGAGGCGATCCGCAGCGGCACCGCGAGGATCGCGCCGGGGGCGAAGGCGGCGCGGCTGTCCGCCGGCGGCGGATGGGCGGCGACGCCGCGATCGGGCGATCCCGGCCCCCCGTCGAAGCGATGGAGGACCGCGCCCGGCAGCGCCGCCCGCACCGCCGGCCAGGCCTCGGCGACGAACCAGCGGCCGGCGTCGCGGTTGGGCAGCCAGCCGCCCGAGCCGAGGAGGACCACCGCCGGCGCGCCCGGGAGCGGCCGGTCCGCCGGCGGCAGCTCGGCGGGGAACGGCGCGGCGATCCGCTCGACGCGCGCCCCCGGATCGTCCCGGCCGTGCGGGCCGTCCGGCCCGGACGACCGTGCCAGCTCGGCGAGCCGGGCGGCGTCGGCCGGGGTCAGCGCCGCCACCGCCGCCACCCGCGCCACCGCCCGCCCCTCCCACACCGCCAGCCGGGGCGCCTCGCGCCTCGCGACCAGGCCGCGCACGCCACCCAGCCGCGCCACCGCCGCCCAGAGGTCGCTCTCGACGTTCTGGGCGCGCAGCACCACCGGCACGCCGCGGGCGAGCGCGGCCTCGGCCTGCGGCAGGGCGTGGATCTGCTCGACGTGAACGGCGTCGAAGGGGTGGGTCGCGAGGAGGCGCGCCACCTCCGCCGCGACCGCCGGCCGCCGGTGGCGCGCGATCGCGTAGGGCTCCGGGGCGAGGAGGGCGCGCAACCGTCCGGGAGCGGCGGCGGCGACCAGGTGCGGCTCCCACACCGCCGCCAGGTGCCCGCCGGCGGTCGCCTCCGCCGCCGATGGCGCCACGAGCGTCACCCGCACGCCCCGCGCCGCGAGCGCCTCGAGGGTCAGGAGCTGGAGCAACCGCCCGCCGTCCGAGGGCGGAACGGGCGGCTTGGTGGCGATCCAGAGGACCCGCATTGCGGCGGCGAGCCTACACGCCGGCCGCGCCGATGGGCGGGCGGCGACTACCGAGAGATCAGCGCCGCTCTCGCGCCCGAGCCCCGCGCCCCGCGGGCGCGGGGTGAGCGCCTGTGAGCGGGGACTCTACGGCGTGGTCGAAGACCATGCCGCGGTGTCGCCGCTCTCAAAACCGTCTTCGAAGATCTCCAGGTTCGGGGACATCGAGAACTGGATCTCGGTCGGCGTCCCCGGTTTGAAGAGGCCCAGCGTGTGGGTGATCCCGGCCGAGTCCGACGTGGCGTCGAACCAGAAGCTGAACATCGTCCCCCAGCGCAGGGCGTTGGCGTTGGGATCGGTGGCGAAGGTGTCGGTCGACCAGGTGACGGCACCCGGTGTCGAGGTGTCGATCGTCCAGTCGGTCGTCGCGTAGGGCTCGCCCGAGTGGTGCTCGATGTCGTGGAAGCCGGCGTTGCTGATCGTCGCCGCACCCGGGAAGGCGACCGTGAAGCTCCGCGCCGAGCGGTCGGAGTTGAGGTTGTGGACCGCGTACTCGTAGTGGAAGTTGCCGCCGCCGAGGTCGGTCACCTTGCGCGCCGCGTGGAAGCGCTGAACCGGGGTCGACGGCACGTCGGCCGGCCCGAACTCGACCAGCGGATCGGCCACCTGCCAGGCGGCGATCGCGGGCAGCTCCTGAACGGTGGGGCCGCTGGGCGTGATGTTGAAGCTGGTGCCGGAGACGAACGCGGCTTGATACGACGCATTGTTCAGGCCATTGCCCGCCGCTGCGTCGTCGGGAGCCACGTACTGGCCCTCGATCCAGTACAGCGCACCGGGGTTCTGAGCAGGGTCGAGGTCGGTCTCGCGCACCTGCATCCGCTGGTCGGCGACGTCGTTGCTGCCGATCTCGGTGTAGGGGAACGGGTACTCGCCGTTGGCGGCATTGACTTCCGACCGGAGCCCGAGCGGACGGCTGCCATTGAGGCCGGTGCTGTAGGGGTCCGTGCAGCCGACGCCCAGGAAGTTACCGTTGGTCGGCGAGCAACTGCCGTCGCCGCAGCCCGGGGCCGAGATCTGCAGCGCGGTGAAGCCGTGCTTCAACCAGCTCATGCCGATCTGCTCGAAGCGGCCGTCCTTGAGCCGGTAGAGGTTCTGGGCGATCACCGGGTGGTCCTCGTCGGTGGTGCCGCCGCCGCAGCCGCCCGGCTCGTCGCACCAGTTGAGCGGCACGTCGCCCTGGTTGCAGGAGCGGGTGCCGATCGAGTAGGCGCGGATGCCGCCGACCGCGCCGAAGTTCTGGACCCCTTCGAGGGCGTAGACAGTCACGTCCGGACCGACGCCGCCGCCCGAGGCGCGCGGGACGGATACGAGAGCCAGCGCCCCGGCGGCGATCACCGCCAGACCGATCCCGGCGGCGAGCCGGCGGCGAGCCATGGGGGTGAGCTGAGTCGATTCGGATTTCATCGGCATCTCCTCCTGACTACGGCGCGGTCGAAGACCACGCCGAGGTGTCCCCGCTCTCGAAGCCATCCTCGAAGACGGGTCCGGCGGTCCAGAACTCCACCTCGGTGAACACCCCCGGCTTGAACAGCCCGAGCGTGTGGCTGGCGCCGGACGGCGGCGAGGTGGCGTCGAACCAGAAGCTGAAGGTCGTTCCCCACCGCAGGGCATTGGCGTTGGGGTCGGTGGCGAACGAGTCGGTCGCCCAGGTGATCGTACCCGGCGTCGAGGTGTCGATCTTCCAGTCGGTGGTCGCGTAGGGCTCGCCCGAATGGTGGTCGACGTCGTGGAAGCCGGCGTCGGTGATCGCCGTGCCGCCGTCGAACTCGATCGTCAGGCGGTTCGCCGAGCGGTCGGAGTTCAGGTTGTGGATCGCAACCTCGTAGTGGAAGTTGCCGCCGCCGAGGTCGGTCACCTTGCGCGCCGCGTGGAAGCGCTCGGCCGGAGTGGTCGGCAGATCGACCGGCACCAGCTCGACCAGCGGGTCGGCCACCTGCCAGGCGGCGATCGCCGGGAGCTCGCGGACCGTCGGCCCGTCGATGAGGTTGAAGGTGGCTCCGCTGACCGTGACCGGGGCATAGGAGGCGTTGTTGAGCCCGTTGTCGGCGGTAGCGTCGTCGGGTGCCACGTACTGCCCCTCGATCCAGTAGAGGGCGCCCGGGTTGAGGGCCGGATCGAGATCGGTCTCGAGCACCTGGATGCGCTGATCGGCGACGTCGTTGCTGCCGATGTTGGTGTACGGGAACGGGTAGTCACCGGTGCCGGCATTGACCTCCGAACGCATGCCGAGGGGGCGATCGCCGTTGAGGTTCGCGGAGTACGGATCGGTGCAGCCGACGCCGAGGAAGTTGCTGTTGGTCGCCTGACAGGAACCGTTGCCGCAGCCCGGCCGCGACTGCTGGAGGGCCAGGAAGCCGTGCTTCAACCAGCTCATGCCGATCTGCTCGAAGCGGCCGTCCTTGAGCCGGTAGAGGTTCTGGGCGATCACCGGGTGGTCGTTGCTCTGGGTGCCGCTGCCGCAACCGCCCGGCTCGTCGCACCAGTTGAGCGGCACGTCGCCCTGGTTGCACGAGCGGGTCGCGATCGAGTAGGCGCGAACGCCGGCGATCGAGCCCCAGTTGTCGACGTCGTCCATCTCGTAGACGGTGACGTCGGGGCCGATGCCGCCGGCATCCGCGCGCGGCGTCAGGACGACGAACAGGGCCGCCGCGGCGAGCGCCGTCAGCCCGAGAGCGAGAGCGATCCGGCGGCGCGCCGCCGGGGTGCGAACGGACGAGTCGATCTGCATGCCCCACCTCCTCCGGCCGCGGCCATCGCCGGCGGGCCCCCATCGGCGCCCTCCGGGCTCCCCGCCAGCGGCTCGATCAATGTGCGTCCTCGAAGCCCCTTCCTGCTACCCCGCCTCCTGCGTCCCGGCCGCGCGCGCCGCGGCGATCGCCGCGAGCATGGCTTCGGCGTCGGCCCACCCGGGGGCCAGACGCTGCGCCTCCCGCGCCTCCCGCTCGGCCTCGTCGAGGCTCCCCTGCTCCGCCAGCACCCGGGCCAGGAGCAGCCGGGTCTCGGCGTCGTCCGGCGCCTGCTCGAGCGCACGCCGGAAGTGGTCCGCGCTCTCCTCGTACCGGCCGGCCGCGGCGAGCATCCCGGCCAGGTTCTCCCGGGCTTCGAGGTGCTCCGGATCGATCTCAAGGGCGCGCTCGAAGAGCGCGATGGAACCCGCCGCGTCGCCTTGGAGGGCATGGACCAGGCCGCGATTGTAGGCCAAGCCGGGCGACCTGGGAAGCCTCGATAGGCCACGCGCAAATACCTGATCTGCTTGAACCAAGTGACCTCGCCCCGCGAGCGCCGCGCCGAGCGCGAGATAGGCCTGGGCGCTGTCGGGCGCGGCGGCGATCGCGCCCTCGTAGGCGGCGACCGCGCGCGCCAGGTCGTCGCGGGCGAGCGCGTCGCGTGCCAGCAGGCGATGCATCTCGGCCGGCGCCTCGCCGCGGGCGACGGCGGCGGCGGCCTCCCGGCGCATCTCCTCGCCGCGGCCGGCCAGGTGGGCGAGCCAGGCGAGGCGGTATGAGTTGCCGGGGGTCGGCAGCAAGCCGCGGTCGCGCACCGCGCCGAGGTGGTGGACGCCGCCGGCGATCCGCTTGCGCTCGGCGGCGACGAGCGGCGGCGGCGGTTCGTCGTCGAGCCCTGCCAGCACCGCGGCGCGGCGCGGGCCCGTGGCGTCGAAGGCGGCCTCGCCCTGGAACGAGTGCCAGCGGATCCAGCCGCTGTAAGCCCAGAACGCGGTGAACAGGAGCATGCCGGCCGCGAACGCCCAGCCGGCCGGCAGGAGCCTCCCTCCCCGCTTGAGCGCCAGCCGCCGCTGGGCGACGTTGGGCTGGACGGCGAGCCGCACCGCGGTGAGCGTCAGGTAGGCGAGGATGCCGCCGAGCCCGAGCGCCATCAGGAACGGCACCAGCGCCGTAGAGGCCGCGGAAGGCGAGGAAGGCGGCGGCGAAGGCGAGCGCGAGCACCGCCTCCTCCCAGCCAGGCCAGCGGGTAGCGCCGCGGCTCCGGCCGCGCCACCCTCGGTTTCGCGAACAGGGAATCGGCCCGGCGCCGTAGTAGAGCGCGTCGTTGGGGCAGACCGCTGACGCAGTCGCGGCACTTCATGCAGCCGCTGTCGACCACCATGCCGTAGTCGCGCACCTCCTGGTGGACGAGCACGTTGGAGGTGCAGACTGCCGTGCAGTGGCCGCACCCCTCGCAGGCGTCGGTGACCCGGATGCGCATCGGCGCCACCCGGTCGGCGGCGGCGAAGACGGCGCCGTAGGGGCAGGCGTAGGTGCAGAAGCCCTTGGCGCCCAGGAAGTAGACGGCGGCGAAGCCGCAGACGAGGAAGGTCAGGCCGCCGACCACCCAGCCCGGGAAGGTGGCCCAGAAGTCCGGGGTGGTCCAGCTCGACGTGGAAGCGGTCGAGCCGGTCGCCGGTCCACACCCGGTATGCCGCCGGCCAGAGGAACATGTAGCCGAAGGCGAGGAACGGCACCCACGCGAGGAGGCGCGAGCGCAGCGGCACCGGTCGGATGCCGAGCTTCTTCAGCAGCCAGAGGCAGAGGTCCTGGAGCGCCACGACGTGGCAGGCCCAGCCGCAGAACCAGCGCCCGAACACCGCGGTCAGGACGATCGTCGCGGCGAAGAAGATCAGCCCGGCGTTGACGACGCCCCGCCTTCGAGAACGCCATCGCCTCCGACGGCTCGACCGGCGTCAGCGTCTCCCCCGCGCGAACAGCCAGTGCGCGACGTGGAGCGGCGATCACCAGGTGGACCGCGATCAGCACCGCGGCCCGCCAGCGGCCGGAGCGGGAGGGCCGGATCGTGCGGGCGGGTGGATCGGAGGGGAGGACACGGAGCGGCACGGCCGGTCCACGTTACCGCGAAGGGGGCGCGGGCGCCAATCCTGGCGGAGGACCACGTCGTGGTCGGCGCACAGAGCCGCGAGGATCAGATCGACAGGACCTCGCAGCTCACCTGCGGCACTCTGCCGAAGTGACCGTCGGTCGTGACCAGGCGCAGGCCGTGCTGCATCGCGGTCGCCGCGATCCAGAGGTCGTTGGTCGGGATCGGGCGACCCTCGCGACGCAGGTGGGCGAGGATCTCGGCATAGCGCTCTGCGGTCTCCGCATCGATCGCCGCGACCCGCGCGCGCGGAGAGGCCAGGAACTCTTCGAGGAGGGCGCGGTTCTCCGCCAGGCGGCCGCCGGAGCGGAAGCCGCCAAGCAGCTCGCCCAGGACGATCGGGGTGAGAAAGATCTCCCGGGCTCGCTGGATCAGGCTTCCGATCCCGGGATGACCGCGAAAGTAGGCCGAGTAGGCCGAGGTGTCGAGACAGATTCGCATTCGTCCTCCTTCAGCGCCACAGCTCGGGGTCGATCTGCCGCTGCTCCGCCAGGGCGCGGTCGAACTCGGCCGCCTCCTCGGCGTTCCAGGAGCCGGCCAGATGGTCGAGGTCGTGATGAAGAACCTGGGTCGAGGCCTGCTCACCGAGACCGGTTGCTCGCAGGAGCAACCGGATCACGGTCTGGTTCAGGCTCGCTCCGGTCGCCGAGGCCTCGTCTTCGATGCGCCGTGCCAGCAGGGCCGGGAGGTTTCTCAAGGTGATCGCTTTCAATGTGCATCTCCTAGTGCATCGTTTCGATGCGCCTGATGATGCATCCTCCTCCTCAGGCCTTGGAATGTCAAGGACCGGCATCCTCGAGACCTGGCCGGACCAGGCGCTGAGCGCCGTCACCGCCCCTCCCCCAGCCGCCGGTCGAGGCTCCGGTACTGGATCGCCTCGGCGACGTGGGCGGCGGACAGGTTCCGGCAGCCGGCGAGGTCGGCGATGGTGCGGGCGACCTTGAGGATCCGGTGCAGCGCGCGCGCCGAGAGGCCGAGGCGCTCGAAGGCGGTGTCGAGGAGCGTCTGGGCGGCGCCGTCGAGGGGGCAGCAGCGCCGGAGCGCCTCGGGGCCCATCGCGGCGTTGACCGGGCGTCGGCGTGGCGCGCCCGAAGCGCTCGAGCTGGATGCTCGCGCGCCGCCGCCACCCGCGCCGCGACCGCCTCGGAGCGTCTCGCCGGCGCCGGCGCGCAGCTCCCCCAGCGTCACCGCCGGCACCTCGACGTGGAGGTCGATGCGGTCGAGGAGCGGCCCCGAGACCCGGCCCCGGTAGCGCTCGACGAGCGGCGGCGGGCAGCGGCACTCGTGGCGGCGGTCGCCGAGATGGCCGCACGGGCACGGGTTCATCGCCGCGAGCAGCGAGAACCGGGCCGGGAACTCGAGCCGCGCCCGCGCCCGCACCACGGTCACGCCGCCCTTCCTCGAGCGGCTGGCGCAGCGCCTCGAGGGCGTCGCGCCGGAACTCCGGCAGCTCGTCGAGGAAGAGGACGCCGTTGTGGGCCAGGCTCGCCTCGCCCGGCCGCGGCATGCGTGCCGCCGCCGATCAGGCCTGCGGCGCTGGTGCCGGCGTGGGGGCTCCGGAACGGCCGCGCCGCGATCAGCCCGCTCGGGCGGCCGCTCGGCGACCAGCGAGTGGATCTTGGTCACGGCGATCGACTCGGCGCGGGTCAGCGGCGGCAGGAGGCCGGGGAGCCGCCGGGCGAGCATCGTCTTGCCGGACGCCCGGCGGACCGATGAGGAGCAGGTTGTGGCCGCCGGCCGGCGGCGACCTCGAGCGCCCGCTTGGCCGCCTCCTGGCCGCGCACCTCGGCGAGGTCGGGTGCCCCGCCGCGGCCGCCGGCGCCGACCGGGGCGGTCCAGCCGTCGTCGGCGGGCGGCAGCGGCGACTCGCCGGTCAGGTGGCCGACGGCCTCGGCGAGACTCGAGACCGCGATCACCGGCGCGGTCCGCCGAGCGCCGCCGCCTCGGCGGCGTTGGCCGCCGGCACCAGCACCTCGGCGGCGCCGCGGCGGGCGGCGAGGTCGGCGATCGCGAGCGCCGCCGCGCACCGGGCGCACGGCGCCGTCGAGCCCCAGCTCGCCGCACAGGAGGCGCGCCGGCCAGCGCCTCGTCGGGGAGGTGGCCGTGGGCGGCGAGCAGCGCCAGCGCGATCGCCGAGGTCGAGGTGGTTGCCCTCCTTGCGGCAGGTCGGCGGGCGCGAGGTTGATCACCACCGCGCGCGGCGGCAGCTCGAAGCCGCAGTTCTTGATCGCCGCGCGCACCCGCTCGCGGCTCTCGCGGACCGCGGTGTCGGCGAGGCCGACGATCTGCACCTGGGGCAGGCCGTTGCGGACGTCGACCTCGATCTGGACGGGCCAGGCGTCGACGCCCCAGGGGGTGGCGGAGTGGGCTCGGGCCATCATCACCCTATCCAGACGGAAACGAGGGCGGCGACCTTGCGGGAGGCCGGAGATGAGGAGCCGAGGTTGGAATTGAGCCTCTGCGCAACTCTTGCCTATGCTCCTGAGCCATAAGGGGTTACCGGACGCGATGCGGATGGATAGAGGTCTTGACATCCGCCTCTCGGCCGTTACAATGTCGCGGTCTCATCTCTCGGCTGGTCACCTGTAGTCCGCTCCGCCGTCCGGAAGCAACACGGGAGCTTTCGCCGACCGATACTCGTCCTGGCATGCCGAAGGGTCACCACACCGTCATCTTCGTGCCCCACGCGCGGGCCAAGCTGCGCAAGTGGCGGGTCTCGACGGTCCAGCTCCGCCTCGCGGTTGCCGCCGTCCTCGTCGTCACCCTCGCCTCGCTCGCCGTCACCGCCGCCTACTTCACGGTCACCGTCGACCGTAGCGAGCTGGCGCGCCTGCGCACCGAGAACGAGGACCTGCGCGAGGTCAACGAATCGTTCGAGTCCTCGATCCGCCAGGTCCAGGGGATGCTCGCCGAGTACGAGGAGCGGACGCTCCAGCTCGCGATCATCGCCGGCCTCGACGAAAGCACCTACGGCGGCGACGCCGGCATCGGCGGCGAACCGCAGGGCACGCTCGGCTACGGCTCCGGCTACGGCATCGACGGCATCGAGCACCGGCTCGAGGGGCTCGACGGCGCGCTCGGCGCCATCGAAGAGCGGCTCGAGGAGCGCTCGCGCTGGATCGCCGCCACCCCGGCGATCGCCCCGGTGCGCGGGATCCTGACCAGCGGCTTCGGCACCCGCCGCGACCCGATCAGCGGCGGCCGCGGCCTGCATCAGGGGGTCGACATCGCCGCCGCGCCGGGCCAGCCGGTGCGCGCCACCGCCGACGGCCTGGTGGTCCGGGCCGGCAACCTCGGCGGCCTCGGCCGCGCGGTGGTCATCGCCCACGGATTCGGCACCACGACCCGCTACGGCCACCTGGCGCGCCTCGCCGTCACCCCGGGCCAGGAGGTCTCCCGTGGCGACGTCATCGGCTACGTCGGCAACACCGGCCGCTCGACCGGCTACCACCTCCACTACGAGGTGCACGTCGACGGCAAGCCGGTCGACCCCACCGGCTACCTGCTCGAGAACCCGCAGGAGTAGGGCGTTCCGCCCCCGGTCCGGGGCAGGAATCGATCTGCTAGGCTGCCCGTTGTAGCTCGTTGTCGCGCCGCCCCGTCGGCGGCGCCCCGAAGCACCCCCAAAACCCATCCGCCCGGGCTCGGTCCGCGGGCGGGGAACCGCCCGACCGGGACGCCCACCCCACCATGCTCAATCAGGTCCTGACCAAGGTCTTCGGCAGTCAGCACGAGCGCGACGTCAAGAAGATGCAGCCGCTGGTCGACGAGATCAACCGGCGCGAGCCCGAGATCCAGGCGCTCTCGGACGGCGATCTCAAGGCCAAGACCGGCGAGCTGCGCGCCCGCGTCGCGGCCGGCGAGAGCCTCGACGACCTCCTGGTCGAGGCCTTCGCGGTGGCGCGCGAGGCGGCGCGGCGCACCGTCGGCATGCGGCCGTTCGACGTCCAGTTGATGGGCGGCGTCGTGCTCCACCGCGGCCGCATCTCCGAGATGAAGACCGGCGAGGGGAAGACCCTGATGGCGACCCTGCCGGTCTACCTGAACGCGCTCGCCGGCAAGGGCGTCCACGTGGTGACGGTCAACGACTACCTGGCGCGCCGCGACGCCGAGTGGATGGGCGAGATCTACCGCTTCCTCGGCCTGACCGTCGGCACCATCCAGCACGACCTGCCCGACGCCGAGCGCAAGAAGGCCTACGCCGCCGACATCACCTACGGCACCAACAACGAGTTCGGCTTCGACTACCTGCGCGACAACATGAAGTTCGACCTCGCGTCGATGGTCCAGCGCGGCCACCACTACGCGATCGTCGACGAGGTCGACTCGATCCTGATCGACGAGGCGAGGACGCCGCTGATCATCTCGGGCCCCTCCGAGGAGTCGGTCGACAAGTACTACCGGATCGACGCCATCGTCCCCAAGCTCGTGCGCGGCGAGGAGATCGAGGAGGAGGACGGCAGCAAGTACACCACCGGCGACTTCCTGGTCGACGAGAAGGCGCACACCGTGGCGCTGACCGACGACGGGGTCGGCCGGGTCGAGAAGCTCCTCGGCCTCGAGAACCTCTACGACCCCGCCAACATGGATCTCCTCCACGGGGTCAACCAGTCGCTCCGCGCCCACCACCTCTACGAGCGCGACGTCGACTACCTGGTCAAGGACGGCGAGGTCGTCATCGTCGACGAGTTCACCGGCCGGATGATGACCGGCCGGCGCTGGTCGGACGGCCTGCACCAGGCGGTCGAGGCCAAGGAAGGCGTGCGGATCAAGCAGGAGAACCAGACCCTCGCCACGATCACCTTCCAGAACTACTTCCGGATGTACAAGAAGCTCGCGGGGATGACCGGCACCGCCGACACCGAGGCGGCCGAGTTCGGCGAGATCTACAAGCTCGACGTCACGGTCATCCCGACCAACCAGCCGATGATCCGGGACGACCGCGAGGACCTGGTCTACCGCACCGAGAACGAGAAGTGGCACGCGATGGTCGAGGAGATCGAGGACTGCGTCGAGCGCGGCCAGCCGGTCCTGGTCGGCACGGTGTCGATCGAGAAGAGCGAGCGCCTGTCGAAGATGCTCAAGCCCAAGCGCATCCCGCACGTGGTGCTCAACGCCAAGTACCACGAGCGGGAGGCGGCGATCGTCGCCCAGGCCGGGCGCAAGGGGGCGGTCACGATCGCCACCAACATGGCCGGCCGCGGCACCGACATCGTGCTCGGCGGCAACCCCGAGGGGATGGCGCGCGCCGAGGCCGACCCGGAGACCGAACCGCTCGAGTACCAGCAGGCGCTCGCCAGAAACCGCGAGGCGTGGAAGGCCGAGCGCGAGGAGGTGCTCGCCGCCGGCGGCCTCCACATCCTGGGCACCGAGCGCCACGAGTCGCGGCGCATCGACAACCAGCTCCGCGGCCGCTCGGGGCGGCAGGGCGACGACGGATCGTCGCGCTTCTTCCTCTCGCTCGAGGACGACCTGATGCGCATCTTCGCCCAGGACTGGGTGAAGAGCCTGATGGGCAAGCTCGGCATGGAGGAGGGCGAGCCGATCGAGGCCCGGATGGTCTCGCGCGCGATCGAGCGGGCGCAGAAGAAGGTCGAGGCGCGCAACTTCGAGATCCGGAAGAACCTCCTCGAGTACGACGACGTGATGAACAAGCAGCGCGCCGAGGTCTACCGGCTGCGCAAGGACATCCTCGACGGCAAGGAGGGGCGCGGCTACATCCTCCAGGTCGCGAAGGACGTGCTCGACTACCAGGTCGACACCCACTGCCCGGAGAAGAGCGACCCGCGCGACTGGGACCTCACCCAGCTCTCGACCGAGATGCTGGCGCTCTACGACATCGACGTCCACCGGCTCGACCTCGCGCTCGACGAGCTGGGCGTCGAGGAGCTGCGCGAGGCGCTCTGGCATGCGGTCGAGTCGAAGTACCAGGCCAAGGAGGAGCGGCTCGAGCAGCTCCGGCCGGGCCTCGCCCGGATCTTCGAGCGCGACGTCATGCTGCGCGTGGTCGACCAGGCGTGGAAGGACCACCTCCTTGCCCTCGACCACTTGAAGGAAGGGATCGGCCTGCGCGGCTACGGCCAGCGCGACCCCAAGCAGGAGTACAAGAAGGAGTCGTTCGAGCTGTTCCAGGAGATGAAGGAACGGGTCGAGGACACCATCCTCCGCAACGTCTTCCGGCTCGAGCCGGTCAGCGAGGAACAGCTCGCCGCCGAGCGCCGCCGCCGCGCCTCGGCGGCGCCGCAGCCGACCGCCGCGCGCCCGGCCGGCGGCGCCCCGGCGGGCTTCGGCGCTCCCCCGCGCCAGCAGATCAACCAGGGCCCGGTGACGGTCAAGCGCGCCGGCGACAAGGTCGGGCGCAACGACCCCTGCCCCTGCGGCTCCGGGAAGAAGTACAAGAAGTGCTGCGGCCAGGCCGCGGCGACCGGCTGAACCGGTCGGGCCGAAAGGTCTCGGCCCTCCGGCAGCCTGGACGCCCTCCCCGGGCTTCGGCATAGAATCCCGTATGCCCGAAGCGCCCGTCTCCGAGCCCGCCTTCCCCACCGCCCTCACCTTCGACGACGTCACCCTGGTCCCGGGGTACTCCGAGGTCCACCCCAACCAGGTCGAGCTGGCCTCGCGGGTCTGCCGCGGCATCGCGCTCAACGTGCCGATCCTGTCGGCGGCGATGGACACCGTCACCGAGGCGCGGCTGGCGATCGCGATCGCGCAGGAGGGGGGCATCGGCGTGGTGCACAAGAACCTGCCGATCGAGGCCCAGGCGCGGGAGGTCGACAAGGTCAAGCGCAGCGAGTCGGGGATGATCGTCGACCCGGTGACCATCCGCCCCGACGCCCGGATCCGCGAGGCGCTCGAATTGATGGCGCACTACAAGATCTCGGGCGTGCCGGTAACCGACCAGGGGGGGCGGCTGGTCGGGATCCTGACCAACCGCGACCTCCGCTTCGAGGAGAACCTCGAGCGCCGGGTCGACGAGCTGATGACCAAGGAGAAGCTGGTCACGGTGCCGCCGGGCACCACCCTCGACCAGGCCAAGGCGCTCCTCCACAAGCACCGGATCGAGAAGCTCCTGGTGGTCGACGAGGGGGGCAGCCTGACCGGCCTCATCACGGTCAAGGACATCCAGAAGATGATCGACTTCCCGAGCGCCTGCAAGGACGAGCTGGGCCGGCTCCGGGTCGGCGGCGGCGTCGGCGCCTCGGGCGACTACCTCGAACGCGCCGCGGCGCTGGTCGCGGCCAAGGTCGATCTGCTGGTCCTCGACTCCTCGCACGCCCACAGCCTGGGGGTGCTCGAGGCCGCCGCGGCGCTCAAGGAGCGCTTCCCGGACACCCCGCTCCTGGCCGGCAACGTCGCCACCGCCGAAGGCACCCGGGCGCTGATCGACCGCGGCGCCGACGGCGTCAAGATCGGCATCGGTCCCGGCTCGATCTGCACCACCCGGGTGGTCACCGGCGCCGGGCTGCCGCAGGTCACCGCCATCCTCGACTGCGCCCGCGCGGCGCGGCCGGCCGGCGTGCCCCTGGTCGCCGACGGCGGCATCAAGTTCTCGGGCGACGTCACCAAGGCGCTCGCCGCGGGCGCCGACGCGGTGATGATCGGGTCGCTCCTCGCCGGCACCGAGGAGAGCCCGGGCGAGACCATCCTCTACCAGGGGCGGCAGTTCAAGGCCTATCGCGGCATGGGCTCACTCGGCGCGATGACCCGCGGCAGCGCCGAGCGCTACTTCCAGGGCGAGGGCAACGGCCTCGGCAAGCTGGTGCCGGAGGGGATCGAGGGGATGGTCCCGTACAAGGGGAGCGTCCACGGCATGCTGCTCCAGTTGACCGGCGGCCTGCGCGCCGGCATGGGCCTCGCCGGCTGCGCCTCGATCGAGGAGCTACGCACCAAGGCGCGGATGATGCAGGTCACCTCGGCCGGCTTGAAGGAGAGCCACGCCCACGACGTGGTGATCACCAAGGAGGCGCCGAACTACTGGGTGGACAGGTAGCGCCTTCTATCCGTGCCCCTGCGTCACCTTGAGCGTGTTCGGCGCCTCGAGCGTCAGCGGCACGTCCTCCGGCCGGCGGGTGCCGGCGATCATCTCGATGACGTGCTCGGCCGACATCATCGCCCCCTCCTGCCAGCCGGGCAGCGTCGAGGCCTGGTCGCCGACGATCCAGAAACGCCCCTCGGGGAGGAGCAGCCGCCGGTAGTCGGCGTCGTCGTGCTGGTCATTGCCCCAGGCCGCCCACGCGCCCTCCTGGAACGGCACGTTCTGCCAGGCGACCGAGAGGCCGAGGCCGGTCGGCACGATCGAGTCGTCGAGGAACTCGGGGTGGATCCTGGCGCCGCCGGCCTTGGCCACCGCCAGGCGCTCGGCGAGCCCGAGCCGGCCGAAGTCGGTGGCGTGCCTCGGGTCGCCCGGGCAGGCGCCGTCGTGGATGTAGGCGCCGGTCAGGGTCCCCTTCTGGCCGAAGTAGCCGCTCGACGGATACCAGATCTGCTCGATCACGTCGTCGGTCCAACTGATGCCGCCGTAGATCTGGTAGCGGTTCGACTCCCAGAAGCGGGTGTTGCACTGCCAGCCGACCTTGCACGAGGCGGCGAAGTCGGTGCGCGCGATCGCGGTCTTGAACTCGGGGGAGAAGTTGCTGCCGATCTTCTCGAGCACCGGGCACGGGATGTTGCTGACGCAGTAGTCGGCGCTCTCGGCGACCCGTTCGGAGCCGCGCAGGTACTCGACCGTGACGCCGTCGGGCCGGGTCTCGATGTGGACCACCGGCGCCTCGTAGGTGATGAGGTCGCCGACCTGGCGCAGGAAGCCCTGGACGATGCCGTCCATGCCGCCGACCGGCTGGAACAGGGTCGGCTGCCACTCGAACTCGACCGGGTTGTAGAAGCCGTCGCGCCAGAACTCGGAGCGGAGCAGCGCCTCGAGCGGCGTGCGCAGCGGGATCTCGCAGTTGTAGAAGACGTTGGGGGTCGGGACCTGGTCGGGGTCCGGGGCGCAGCCGACGCGGGTCGAGCCCTGGTACTCGTTGCCCGGGACCGTGCCGCACTTCCTGGTCCGGGCGCCGAGCGGCCCGAAGCTCCTGAGCAGGCCGAGCAGCCGCTCGCGGTCCTCCTCGCCCAGCTCCTGGTCGAGCGCGCCGCCGCCGACCGCCTTGGCCAGGAGCTCCGCGATATAGCCGCGGGCGTCGTTCTGGATCCGGCGGTAGACCACCGGCTGGCCTTCGAAGCCGGCGCTGCTCTGGAACAGGTTGCCGGTGGTGTTCATCACGTAGGGCTCGAGCTCGACCCCCAGCTCCTGGCAGTAGCCGAGGACGCGCCGGTGGTGGTACGGCAGCCGGCCGGGGCCGAGGTTGAGGTAGAGGCCGCTGTCGAAGCGGCACTCCTGGAGGGTCCGGCCGTGCTCGGGGGAGTCCTCGAGGACCGTGCTGCCGCGGCGGGCGGTGTGATTGCGCCCGCCGGCGCGCGCGGTCGCCTCGAGGATCCGGCAGCGGTAGCCGGCGCGCGTCAGGACGTAGGCCGCGGTCAGGCCGCCGATGCCGGCGCCCAGGATCAGAACCGACTTGCCGACCCCGTGCCCGGCCGGCATCTCGGGCGGCCCCGCCCACGCCGGCGGCAGGTTGACCAGCCCCATGGCGACCATGGTCTCGTAGAGCGCGCTGGCGCCGCCGACCTGCCCCACGCGGGTCAGGAAGCGCCGCCGCGTCCAGCCGCCGTTCCAGGTCTCGATCCCGGCGTCCTCGTTCTCGTCGCTCATCCCGGCATCCCTCCTCGGCCCATCGGCCGGAGGCCCGGGGCGCTGGAGCGCGCCGCGGGCCGGACGGCCGCCCCCGGGGCAGCCTCAAGCTAGGAAGAAAGGACCTCTCGCAGGGGAGTGTAGCCGCCGCCGATTCCGTGTCCGCCGCGCCGCGCCCGCGGCCGCGAGGCCTAGCGCCGCCGGCGCCCGAACCGCCCGGCCCAGGCCTCCAGCTCCGGCGCGCCGAGGAGCCGCGCCGCGCCCAGATAGACCGCGCCGTAGACGCCGATCACCGCCAGCGCGGCCGCCGCCGGGTGCCAGCCGTCCGGCACCAGCCGCGCCGCGCCGGCGGCCGGCAGCAGCGCCGCCGCCGCCAGCGCCGCGCTCCGCCCGAGCGAGCGCCAGGGCGCCGCCAGTCCCGGGAGCCGGCGGCCGAGCGCCGAGCGGAGCGCGCCCAGCTCGACCCAGGCGCCGGCCGCCGAGCCGATCGCGAGCCCCGCGGCGCCGAGGAAGAGCGTCCGCGCCGCTCCCCCCGCGGCGCCCCCCGCCACGCCGCCGCCCGCCCCGACCGGGAAGCGGTCGAGCCAGAACATCAGCGGTACCGCCACCGCCGCCGACACCGCCACCCGCAGCGCCGCGATGCGCGCCGGCGCCCGCGTCTCCGAGAGCGCGTAGAACGAGTTCTGGAGCAGGCGCGAGGCGGTGGTCGCCGGCAGCCCCACGGTGTAGGCGCAGAGCACCAGGTAGACCAGCCGGCCGTCGGCGCCGCCGAAGCTGCCGGTCCGGTAGAGCGCATCGACCAGGAGCGAGCCGAAGGCGAGGTAGCCGAAGGCGGTGGGCAGGGTCAGGAACATCATCTGCCCGAGCGAGCCGCGCAGGCGCCCGAAGAAAGCGTCGCGCTCGCGCTCGTCGCCGGTCAGCCGCGCCAGCTCGGGCAGCTCGGCGGCCGCGACCGAGAGGCCGAAGAGGCTCACCGGCAGGATGTAGAGGAGCTGCGCGAAGCGCAGGGCGCCGAGCGCGCCGGCGGCAAGGAGCGAGGCGAGCAGGAGGTCGAGGTAGCTCGAGAGCTGGTAGACGCCGCGGCCGGCGACCACCGGCCCGAATGCCCGGAGCGCCTCGCGCACTCCGGTCACCCGCGTCGAGAGCGACGGCCGGAAGCCGCGCAGGAGCCGCACGACCAGCGGGAGCTGGATCGCGAACTGCGCCGCGCCACCGGCCAGCGCCCCCCAGCAGGCGGCCAGCAAGACCCGCGACAGGACGTCGGCCGGCAGCGTGGCCGGTCGCGCCGGCGCCGCCTCGCCGAGTGCCGCCCAGGCGCCGGCGAAGAGGCCGGCGACGATCGCGGCGTTCCAGACCACCGGCGCGACGTAGGCGAGGAAGAAGCGCCGGTGGCTGTTGAGGACGCCGAGCGCCCACGCCGAGAGCGACAGGAGCGCGGTCATCGGGAAGACGATCCGCACCGCGGTCACCGCCAGCTCGAAGCGGTCGATCGCCAGCTCGCCGGCGGCGACCCGCGCGGCGTCGCCGGCGAAGCCGGGGGTCAGGATCGCCACCACCGGCCGCGCGAGGATCATCCCGGCAAGCGCGAGGCCGGCCGCCGCCGCCAGCAGGAGGCCAAAGACGGCGCCGGCGAAGCGCCCCGCGTCGCGCTCGCGGCCCTCGGCCAGGAGCCGGCTGTAGACCGGCACGAAGGCGGCCGAGATCGTCCCTTCGCCGAGCAGGTTCTGGAGCAGGTTCGGCCCCTTGAACACCGCCTCGATCACGTCGGTGTGGGGGCCGACGCCGAAGAAGTAGGCGGTGGCGCGCACCCGCACCAGCCCGGCCAGCCGGCTGGCCAGGATGCCGGCCGCGACCACCCGCGCCCGGCTGCCGGCGCCGCGCGCCGCGCCGCCGCCCTCCGGCGCGCCGCCTCCGGCCGCGGGACCGGTCGTCTCCCCGCCGCTCATGGGCTCCCGCTCATCCGGCGAAACATACCCCAGCCCCCGGCCTCGCCCCGCCGCTCCGACCGGACCGGACGGCGCTCCCGCCTGCGCTATAGTGCCGGCCGCCGACTCACCGCTCCCCCGCCGCAACGGCCCCTGGGAGCGCCCGGAGGCCATCGGAGTGCCGAAGCTCTCCCCACTCCCCGCTGCCGTCCTCGTTTCGCCGATCCTCGCCGCCCTCGCCCTGTCGCCGCACCTCGCCGCCTCGGCCCAGGAGCCCCCGGTGCGCGAGGAGGGCAACCCGCGCTGGACTCCGATCGAGCAGAGCGCGCCCGCTCCGGCGCCCCTGGGCGGCGTGGTGACGGTCGAGCGCGACTACCGCCGCGCGCTCCTCGAGCTCTCGGCGGGACAGCCCGACGCGGCCCGGGCGGCGGCCCTCGATCTCGACGGCGGCCTCCCCGGTCCGCCCTCCGACCGCCAGGCCGCGTTGCAGCAGGCCGCGGTCCTCGAGCGGCTCGCCCTCCGCGATCCCGAGGCGCTCCTCCCGGCGCTCCTCCTCCACGTCGACCTCTACCGCCACCACCGCGCGGAGCGCAGCTACCGCCGGATCGAGCACCACGCCGGGATGATCGAGCGGGCGAGCGAGCTGTACGCCGAGCACGCCGGCACCGAGGCGGCGCGCGTCGAGGCCGGCGAGGCGCTCGCCGCCCTCGGCCTCGGCCTGCTCGAGGACCGCCACCTCACCGACGCCCGGCGGGTGCTCGGGCGTGCGCTCGAGATCGATCCCGCGCAGCCCGCGGCGCTCCTCGGCCTGGCCACCGACCACGAGGTGCACGGCCGCTACCCCGAGGCGGTCGCGACGC
>CAVSQV010000003.1:227500-3479828 GCA_963730155.1 uncultured Acidobacteriota bacterium | reverse complement strand
CTTCGGCTACCCGGTCTACGCCTGGGGCATGGTGATCGTGCAGGCCTTCAACGGCGCCGGCGACACCTACACCCCGACCTGGATCAACCTCTGCTGCTACTGGCGGTTCCAGATCCCGCTCGGCGTGGGGCCTCGCGCGCGCCACCGGGCTCGAGGAGCAGGGGGTGTTCATCGCCATCCTCGCCGCCGAGACGGTGCTCACCGGCGTCTCGATCCTGGTCTTCCGCCGCGGCCGGTGGAAGCACCGGGTCGTGTAGATAGGATCACGGGCGATGTTCGGCACCGATCCCGGCAAGGCGCTCGAGAAGGCGCGGCGGCTCCTTTCGGAGGGCGACCCGCTGGCGGCGCTGCGGCAGGCGCGCAAGGCGCAGGCGCGGGCGCGGCCGCCGCTCTCCGGGCGAGGCGGCGGCGCTGGTCGGGGAGGCGCGCCGGGCGGTGGTCGCCGAGGCCGAGTCGCGCGCCGCGGCGTCGGAAGCCGAGGGGCACCTCCCCGCCGCCGAGTGGCTGGCGCGGCGCGCTCGACTACGCGGAGGGGAGGAGGAGCGCGGGCGGCTCCAGGCGCGGCTGGATGGGCTCGAGGAGCGCCTGGAGGCGGAGCGGGAGACGGAGGAGGATGGGTTCTTCGTGTCCCCGGAGGAGAGGAGTTCGACTCCGAGGAGCCCGCCGAGCGCGAGGGGGCCGGCGAGTATGGGAGGGCTGGGAGGGATTGTCGGCCCGCTGGCCGGGAGCCTGCCGGCACTCGGGCCGCCGGGGCGCCGTGGGCGTCGCCGTGCGCGATCCGGACGGCGGCGAACCCGCCGAGGCGACCCTCTTCGATCTCTATGTCGACTCCCTGCGCGACGACGTGGCCCCGCTCTACCGCGGCCGGGCGCCCGAGTTGGGCGAGGTGCTGGTCGACGCCGTGGAGCCCGAAGACACCGAGCGCGCGGCGGCGGCGATCGAGGAGATGGCCGCGGCGAGCCCGGAGGACCCGGTGCTGCGCCTCGAGCGTGCCCGCTGGCGGCTCGCCCGCGGCGAGGCCGCGGCGGCGCGCGAGGACCTCGAGGTGGCCTGGGCGGCGTTCGGCGACGAGCCGCTCGACCTCGGCGGCCACCTCTCGATCCCGGTGCTCTGGTGCGAGGTGGCGATGGCGCAGGGCGACCACGCCGCGGTCCTCGAGCGGCTCGAGGCGCGCGGCGAGCTGACCCTCGCGCACCCCGACCTCTCCGGCTTCTACGCCACCGCGCTCCTCGCCGCCGGCGAGAGCGACGAGGCGCGGCGCTTCCTCGCCGAGTCGCTGGAGCACTTTCCGCGCCGGCCCGAGATCGCCTACCTCCTGGCCGGGATCCTGCTCCACGACGGCGAGGCGCCGGCGGCGATCGCGCTCCTCGAGCGCTCGCTCCGGGTCTGCGGGGCGGGGTGTGCGCCGCGCGACCTCCATGCGCCGTCGCTGCGCCTCCTCGCGGCCGCCCTCGCCGGGACCGGCGGCTCGGCCCCCAGTGAAACGGTCGAGCGGCTCGCCGACGTCCTGCTCCTCCTGCGCGGCGCCCAGGGCGGCGAGCTGGGCGAGCCGGGCGACTGGATGCTCCAGGCACGGTGCCACGAGCTGGCCGGCGAGACCGCGGCGGCCGAGCGGGCGCGGGCGCGGGCGGGAGCGACGCGGCGGCGGCCGGCGGCGGGCCTGCGACCGCCCCGCCGGTGCCGCCCGCTCCGCCGCCGGAGCCCGCGTGACCGCCGAGGCGCCCCGCCTCCGCGCCCTCGAGGTCGCCCGCTCGTTCCGCCTCGGCGGCGAGACCGTCGAGGTGCTGTGCGGCGTCTCCTTCGAGCTCGCGGCGGGGGAGGCGCTCGCGATCACCGGCCCGTCGGGATCGGGCAAGAGCACGCTGCTCCACCTGATCGGCACGCTCGACCGGCCGACCGCGGGACGATCGAGATCGACGGCACCGATCCCTTCGGCCTCTCCGAGCCGGAGCTGGCCTGGTTCCGCAACCGCACGATCGGCTTCGTCTTCCAGGACTCATCACCTGCTGCCGCAGTACACGGTGCTGGAGAACGTGCTGGTGCCGACGCTGGCGTTCCCGGACGGAACGGAGCCGCAGGCGCGCGAGCGCGTCCGAGAGCTGCTGGACCGGGTCGGCCTCGGCGCACCGGCTGAGCCACCGGCCGGCCGAGCTGTCCGGCGGCGAGCGGCAGCGGGTGGCGGTGGCCCGGGCGCTCCTCAACCGCCCCGGGCTGCTCCTCTGCGACGAGCCGACCGGGAGCCTCGACCGGGCCGCCGCGGCGGCCGTGGCCGACCTCCTCTTCGAGCTGCACGAGGCGGAGCGGACGATCCTGGTCGTCGTGACCCACAGCCTGGAGCTCGCGGCGCGCTTCGCCCGCCGCTGCGAGCTGGTGGAGGGCCGGTGCTCGAGCCCTCCGCGGCCTGACCCACCTTCTGGCGCGCCACCTGGCCGTGGCGCTGGGAGCGGCGGTCGCCTCGACCGTGCTCACCGGCGCGCTGCTGGCCGGCGACTCGGTGCGCGGCAGCCTGACCGATCTGACGCTGGAGCGGCTGGGCGGGATCGACCTGGCGCTGGTCGCGCCGAGGACCCTCACCGAGGGGGCGGCGCGGCGGCTGGAGGGCGACCCCGGGTTCCGCGCCCGCGGCCGCGGGTGGCGCCGATCCTCGCGCTCCCCGGCTCGGCGTCGCACGGCGCGGCCCGGGGCGCGCCGGCGGCGTCACCGTGCTCGGCGTCGACGACCGGTTCGCCGCGCTGTTTCGCGACGGCCCCGGGCGCCTCGACCTCGGCCCGTTCTATGGCGAGGACGGCTCGCCGCAGCGGCCGGTCGTCCTCAACCAGGCGCTCGCCCGCGAGCTGGGCGCCGAGGCGGGCGACCCGGTGCTGCTCTGGTTCGGCGCCGGCGGCGAGGTGCCGCGGCGAGCCTCCTGGGCGGAGCGCGAGGCCGAGGACCGCGTGGCGGCGCTGCGGCTCACCGTCGCCGCGGTCCTCCCCGACCGCGGCGCCGCGCGCTTCTCGTTGGCCCCGGCCAGGCGGCGCCGAAGAACGTGTTCGTGCCGCTCTCGCGGCCTGCAGCGCGAGCTGGGGCGGAGGCTCGGCTGGCGGGGGAGCGGGTGGCAGGGTCAACGCCCTGCTCGCGGCCGGCGCCGAGGTCACCGCGACCCGGCCGCCGCCGGGGCGCCGGCGGCGCTGGCGCGCGCTCTCACGCTCGACGACCAAGGCCTGACCTTCCGTGGTGGCGGTGGTGGTGAGGGCGGCGGCGAAGGCGATGACGAGATCGGCGGCGCGGCGCCCTGGCTCGCGGTCGAGAGTCGCGAGCTGCTGCTGCGGCCGGCGCACGTGGAGGCCGCGCTGGCCGCCGCCGAGGTGCTGGCGCGCCGGCGAGGCCGGTGCTCTCCTACCTCGCCAACTCGATGCGGATCGGCGACCGCGCGATCCCCTACTCGGCGGTGGCGGCGATGCCGCTGCCGCCGCCGGCCGGCACCGGTGCGCTGACCCTCGCCGGCGGCGGCCCGGTCCCCGCGCTCGCCGAGGACGAGATCCTGCTCGACGCCTGGGCCGCCGAGGACCTCGACGCCGAGGCCGGCGACGAGCTGGAGCTGGAGTACTTCGTCGTCGGGCCCGGCGACGAGCTGGCGACCGCGACCCACCGTTTCCGGGTCGCCGGCGTGGTCGTGATGGAGGGGCTCGCCGTCGATCCCGCGCTGACCCCCGACGTGCCGGGCATCGCCGGCGCCGACGACATGGCGGCCTGGGATCCGCCCTTCCCGGTCGACCTCGACCGCATCCGGCCGCGCGACGAGGAGTACTGGGACCGCTGGCGCGCCGCGCCGAAGGCGTTCGTGCCGCTCGAGACCGGCCGGCGCCTCTGGGCCAGCCGCTTCGGCGACCTGACCTCGGTGCGGGTGGCAGCGGGCGCCGCCGGCGCCGGGCCCAGCACGGCCGATCCGGACGGTGCCGGCGCCCGGGTCGATCGCGCGGCGCTGGAGCGCGAGTCGTGAGCCGGCTCGACCCCGCCGCACTCGGCCTCGCCTTCGAGCCGGTCAAGGCGCGCGGCCTCGAGGGCGCCGCCGGCTCGACCGGCTTCCCCGGGCTCTTCCTCGGCTTCTCGATCTTCCTGATCGCCGCCGCCGCGCTCCTGGTGGCGCTCCTCTTCGCGCTCGGGCTCGAGCTGCGCGCGAAGGAGATCGGCCTCCTGCTCGCGGTCGGCTACCCGCTCCGCGGGGTGCGCCAGCGGCTCCTCGCCGAGGCCGCGGCGGTGGCCGCGCTCGGCGCGCTCGCCGGCCTGGCGCTCGCCGCCGGCTACGCCAGGGCGCTCCTCGCCCTCCTCGGCCGCTGGTGGGCGCCGCTGGTCGAGGGCGACGTGCTCGGCCTGGCGCTCGAGCCGGCGACCCTGGCGGCCGGCTTCGCCGCCTCGCTGGCGCTGACCCTCCTCGTCGTCCATCTGACGCTGAGGCGGCTGGCGAAGGTGCCGGCGCGGGCGCTGCTTTCGGGGGTGGTGGCGGCGGAAGAAATGCGCCGGCCGAGACGGCGAAGACGGGCCGGACCGCCAGGTGGCTGCTCCTGGCCCCCCTGGCCGCCGCGGCGGCTCTCGCCGCCGTCGCGCTCTCCACCGAGGGGGGAGGCTCGTCGCCGGCCCTCTTCTTCGGCCTCGGCGCCGCCCCGCTCACGGCCGGCTGCGCCGCCTTCGCGCTCTGGACCCGCCGCGCCGGCGCGGGCGCCGGCCTCGAGGCGGTGGGCCTCGGCGGCGCCCTGCTGATCCGCCTTGCCGCCCGCAACAGCGCCCGCCACCGCGGCCGGAGCCTCCTCGCCGCGGTGCTCGTGGCGTGCACGGCGTTCGTGCTGGTGGCCGTGGCCGCCAACCGCCGGCCCGGCGCGCCCGCGGCCGGCCGCGAGTCGGGCACCGGCGGCTTCGCGCTGGTCGCCGAGTCGGCCGCGCCGCTGCTCGAGGACCTCGGCGACCCCGAGGGCCGCCACGCCCTGGGCTTCGGCGGCGCGGACGCCGAGACGCTGGCGGCGGCGCGCCTCTACCGCTTCCGGCTGCGCCCGGGCGACGACGCGAGCTGCCTCAACCTCTACCCGCCGGGCGAGCCGGCCTCCTCGGCGTGCCGGCGGAGCTGATCGAGCGCGGCGGCTTCCGTTCCGGGAGCGATCGAGGAGCGCGCCAACCCATGGAGCCTCCTCGACCTCGACCTCGGCCCCGGCGTCGTGCCGGCGATCGGCGACGCCGAGTCGGTGCGCTGGATCCTCCAGCTCGGCCTCGGCGACGAGCTGGCGGTGACCGACGACCGCGGCGAGGAGCTCCGCCTGCGCATCGTCGCTCTCCTCGACCACAGCATCTTCCAGAGCGAGCTGCTGATCCCCGAGGCCGCCTTCCGCCGCCACTTCCCGAGCCGCGACGGCTTCCGCTTCTTCCTCGCCGAGGCGCCGCCGGAAGTCCTGCCCGCGCTGACCGAAGCCCTCGAATCGCGGCTCGCCCCGTTCGGCTTCGACGCCCGCCCGGCCGCCGCCCGGCTGGCCGGCTACGACGCCGTGCGCGCGATGTACCTGACCACCTTCCAGGCGCTCGGCGGCCTCGGCCTCCTGCTCGGGACGCTCGGCCTCGGCGTGGTCCTGGCGCGCAACGTCCTCGAGCGCCGCGGCGAGCTGGCCGCGATGCGCGCCTTCGGCTGGCGGCGCTCGTCCCTGGCCTGCATGGTCGCGGCCGAGAACGCCTTCCTCCTCGCCGTTGGCCTCGCGATCGGCGCCGCCTCCGGCCTCGCCGCGGTCGCCCCCCACCTCGCCGCCGGCGGCGCGGGCCTCCCCTGGGTGTCGCTCGGGGTCACCCTCGCCGCGGTTGCCGTCACCGGCATGCTGGCGAGCGCGGTGGCGGTGGCGGGGGCCTTGCGGGTGCCGCTGCTACCGGCGTTGAGGGCCGAGTAGCGATCGGGTACCGAGACCTGGCGTGCTACGGTTGTTCCATGGCTGGTGAACGATCTCCTCTGCTCTCGGACCGCGGGCGGTCTCGCCTTCCCCGCGAGCGGCCACCGACGCACCCGGGAGAGATGCTGCTCGAGGAGTTCCTCGTGCCCCTGGGGATCAGCCAGTCGGCCTTCGCCGTCCGGCTCGGCGTGTCGTTTCCGCGGCTCAACGACATCGTCCGTGGCAGGCGCTCGGTGACCCCGGACACCGCGCTGCGCCTGGCGCGGGTGCTCGGGATGTCGGCCGAGTTCTGGCTCGGTCTCCAGTCCGACTGGGACCTGTGGCATGCGATGCGGAGCGAGGGCGCGGAGGAGATCGCTCGGCTGGAGCCGGTGCTGAAGTCGGCCTGAGGGCGGATTCTCGATGGCAGCGGTCACGCTCTCGAAACGGTTCGGATTCGTCATCCCGAAGGCGATTCGCGAGAGCCTTCGCCTGGCGCCGGGGCAGAAGCTGCAGGTGTTCGTCTATGACAACCGCATTCAGCTCGTGCCGGTGACCCCGATCGCCGAGAAGCGCGGCTTCCTCCGCGGCATCGACACGAGCGTCGACCGCGATCCGGACAGGGTCTGAGGCCTCCGGCCCTCAGCCAGCGCTCGCCGGGTCATCGCGTCCCGCCCGGTTGCGCCGCAGCCACCCCAGCACCACTGGCAGCGCCACCAGCCCCAACCCCACCGCGAACCAGAGCGTCGCCGCCGGATGATCAGGGTGGCCGAGGCCGCCGCCGCGGTGTCGAGGCCCTGGGCGTCGAGGAGGGCGGTGAGGGAGCCTTCGGCGGCGAGGAGGCCGCCGGGGAGCATCGAGAGCGACGCCGAGCAGGGTCGAGGCCGTGTAGTTGAAGAGCGCGGCGAAGGGGCCGGCGTGCGGGGCGTACTCGCGGACCACCAGCCAGAAGCCGACCCCCTCGGCGCCCCAGGCGACGGCGGAGAGGGCCAGGCCGGCGGCGAGGAGGCCGCGGCGAGAGCAGCCGGCGCAGGCGCTCGTAGAGCTCGTGCAGGGGACGACTCGGGGGCCGACTCGGCGCAGGCGCTCGAGGCGGGCGGAAGAGCGAGGTCGGCCGCGGCGCGCCAGGTCGAGGAGGGCGATGACCGCGGCGACCGCCGCGAGCGCCGGCGGCGGCGATCCACGGGCCGCCCGGGAAGGGCAGAGCGCCGAGGGCGACCAGGAGCAGGACGCCGAGGAGGTCGGTCACCCGCTCGGCCAGCACCGCCGGCACCACCCGCAGCGCCGGGCCGCCGCCGAGCTCCCGCACCAGCCAGGCCTTGCCCAGCTCGCCGGCCTTGCCCGGCGTCACCGAGAGGAGGAAGCCGACCAGGAAGACCGCCAGGCTCCGCGGCCACGGCAGGCGCACCCCGAGCGCGCTCAGGTAGACCTCCCAGCGGGCGAAGCGCAGGGCGTAGTTGACCAGGGACAGCCCCAGGACCGGCACGAGCAGGAGCGAGGTCGAAGTCGGCCAGGCGCGCGGCCAGCTCGCGGGCGTCGGCGAAGAGGATCAGGCCGACCAGCGCCAGGAGGCCGAGGACCAGCGGCACCAGGAGCCGGGGGCCCAGGCCGGCCAGCGGCCGGTCGGGCGCGGCCGGAGCCGGTTGCGATGACTGGTTTCTCACGTCGTGTCGCTGGGGATCGAGTGACCGCGGCCAGGCTGCTTCCGGGCGGCGGCAGCGGATACGCGCCGCTTAAGGCGGCGTGTGCGGCGGCCGTCAGGCCGCCGACTCGAGGAGGGGCCCCCGCGCGATTCACTCGCGCGGGGAGGGGGGTTGGAAACCCCCTCGAACACCGCCTACGCCGCCCGCTCTTCCGAGCTCTCCGGGTACTGCTCGAACAGGCGCATCCACTTGCTGGTCTTCTTGTACTCGCTCGATGCGGCGCTTGCCGATCGTCGGGTACCAGGCGTAGTCGTGGTAGAAGTACGAGCCGAACACGAAGAAGATAGACCAGCGGCGTGCGGAAGAGCAGCTTCTGCAGCCCCTTGAGCGGCCCGAACCAGACGAGGTCGCCGAAGCGGCACGCCGCGTTGTCCCCGACCGAGAAGCGGAAGTTCCAGCTCGAGACGTCCTCGCCGACGACCTCGATGTCGCGCGGGTCGCCGCAGCCGAGGCCGGCGTCGTGGGCCAGCCGGATGTACTTGATCGACATCGGGTCGAAGCCCATGATCTTGGCCGCCACGGCGTCGATCGCCACCTGGTCGCCCGAGGCGAGGAGGATGTCCTTCTCCACCGGGATCATGGTCCGCGGGCCGGGGCCGTTGCCGCAGGTCGTGCCGTCCATCACCGCGAAGAGGCCGCTGTGGATCTCCTTCTGGATCGTCAGCAGGTCGACCAGCGTCTCGTGGATCCACGAGTGGGTGTAGTGCCGGCGGGTGTTGAGGAGGCCGCCGAAGGCGTTCTTCATCGCCCCGGTGGTGGTGGTGTAGATGTGGCACTTGACCGTCGGGCAGGTGGACGATGTTCTTGCCCAGGAAGAACTCGGGGATGCGTGATCCCCTCGGGGTAGATCTTGCGGCAGCACCAGCATCTTCCCCTTGGGCTGGTAGGTCATCCACTTCAGGTCCTCGGGGAAGCAGTTGTAGCGCACCGGCACGCCGTACTTGTCGAGCACCGGCAGGTAGCGGTTGAGCCGCTCGCCCTTCTTGGGGTCGGTGACCACCGTGTTGTTCTGGACGCAGACCTGGTCGCCGTAGCCGTCGGCGCGCAGCTTCTGGATCGTCCCCTCGAGCTGCCACGGCGTCGTGTTGGCGCCCGGGAACGGGAAGTGCCAGGAGATGTTGTCCTTGAGGATGGTGGTCGCGCCGGGGTCGAGGTGCTCGCGGACGCCGGCCAGCTCCATGGTCCGGCCGACGTCCTCCGGTCACGGTCTCGGGGCGGGTGCGCAGCACCGCGACGCGGGCTCTGGTCGGCATGGCGGGGGGACTCCTGCGATTTCGGGGGTGTGCCGCCGGGGCGGCGACTCGGACCGGCTCGATGATACCGCGCGGTCAGGGGAAGTAGCCGCGCTCGGCCGGGTCGGGCTCCGCCGCCGCGCCCGGCCGCCGCCGCGCCGCCAGCTCCGCCGCCACCGCGGGCGGCACGAAGACCGCTGCCCCCCGGTCGCGGTGGATCGGCGTCCAGTCGGGGCTGGCCGAGAGCCCGGCCACCGGCGGTCCCGCGTTCTCGATCAGGATGACGTCGGCGCTCCCCGTGAACAGCTCGGCCAGCTCGCCGCGGCCGTGGGCGCGGAGCTGGGCGTCGATCTGCTCCTCGGAGTAGACGGTCAGGTTGCGCCCATCGGCCGACACCCGGTAGTCGGGCCACAGATGCCAGATTGCGTAGCCGCCCCAGTCGAGACGCAGCGCCAGGTTCGGGCCGAGGTCGTGGCCGGCGAGCAGCTCCACCGCCGCCACCGGGTAATAGGCGGCGTCGAACGGCAGGCGCAGGCGGTGGAGGGCGAGGTCGCGGCCGAAGCGCACCGCGCCGCCGGCGGCGAGGAGGAGGCAGGCGGCGGCCGCCCAGCGCCGCCGGCCGAGCGCGGCGACCAGCCGGCGCTCGCCGCCGCCGGTCAGGCGCAGCCAGAGCCCGCCGAGCGCCGAGGCCAGCACCAGGGTCGCGGCGAGCACCAGGAGGACCAGGAAGCGGGCGTGGGTCCAGGTCGCCGCCGCCGCGATCGCGAGGAGGGCGAGCTGGTCGAGCCGCTGGGCGCGCGGCGCCGCGGCGGCGGCGGCGAGCGCCAGGAGCGTCCAGCCGAGGAAGGTCCCGGCCGCCCCCGCACGGCGGCGATCCCGACCCACTCCGAGACCAGCGAGTGGTCGGCGCCCAGCTCGCGCACGAGGTAGGCGAAGAGCGCCGGGCCGTAGGGATTCAGGAGCGGCGCGGCGAGGGTGGCGAGTGCCGGCGCCAGCACTCGGCGGAACTCGCCGGCCGGGGCATCGCGGCGCACGAGGAGCGCCGCCGCGCCGAGCCCGGCGACCGCCAGACCGAGGACGAACCCGCCGTGGAGGTTGGCCCAGAGGACCATCAGCGGCGGCCACCACCAGAGCGCCCGGCGGCTGCCGCGGCGGTGGGCGTCGGCGGCGGCGAGGAAGGCCAGGGTCAGGAGCCAGGTGAAGGAGTGCGGCCTCAGGTTGGCGAAGAAGCTCACCGTGCCGGCGGCGGCGGCGAGGAGCGCCACGGTGCCGATCGGATGGCGGCTGCGCTCCCAGACGAGCGCGGCGAGGAGCGCCAGGGTGCCGGCCAGGAGCAGCGCCCGGAGCGCCACCAGGCCGCGCCCGCCGGCGAGCCGGAACGCGCCGGCGAAGACCACGTCGGCCGCCCACTCGTGGTTGACCCAGGGGGCGCCGGCGGCGGTGAACGAGAACGGATCGGTCTCGGGCAGCGCCCCCTCTTCGAGGATCAGCTCGCCGGTCCGGACGTGCCACCAGAGGTCGGGGTCGCCCTCGACGTCCAGGAGATGCGGCAGCGCGATCGCGAGCGCCGCCCAGAGCGGCAGCGTCCGCGCCGCGAGCCGCCGCAGACGGCCTGGACGGTCGGGGTTCACCCGCGGTCGAAGAAGGCGCGCACGCCAGCGCACACCGCCTCGACCTCGGCCTCGGTCAGCTCGGGGAAGACCGGCAGGCAGAGCAGCTCGCGCGCGGCGGCCTCGGCGTGCGGCAGCGGCGCGGCCGGGTCGACGATCCCGGCCAGCGCCGGCTGGCGGTGGATCGGCGACGGGTAGTGGATCGAGGTGCCGATCCCGGCCGCCGCCAGGTGGTCGCGCAGCGCGTCGCGGCGGGCGGTGCGCACCGCCGCCTGGTGGTAGACGCACTCGGAGGCGGGCTCGGTCTCCGGATCGGCCGGGAACGTGAGGTCGCCGACTCCGGCGAGCGCCTCGCGGTAGCGGCCGGCGATCGCGCGCCGGCGGGCGTTGTCGGCGTCGAGCCGCGGCAGCCGGCAGTTGAGCACCGCCGCCTGGAGGCTGTCGAGCCGGCTGTTGGTGCCGACCTCGACGTGGTGGTAGCGCCCCTCCTGGCCGTGGTTGGCGAGCCGGCGCACCCGCGCCAAGAGCTCGGCGTCCGGTCCGGTGACCGCGCCGCCGTCGCCGAAGCAGGCGAGGTTCTTGGTCGGGTAGAAGCTCCACGCCGCGAGCGCGCCGAGCGTGCCGGCCCGGCGCCCGCGCCAGGAGGCGCCCTGGGCCTGGGCGGCGTCCTCGACCAGCCAGAGGCCGCGCCGCCGGCACAGCTCGCTGAGGCGATCGGCGTCGAACGGCCGGCCGTAGAGGTGGACGCCGAGGATGCCGGCGGTGCGCGGCGTGATCGCCGCCTCGGCGGCGTCGGGGTCGAGGTTGAGGGTCGCCGGATCGACGTCCGCGACCACCGGGGTGCCGCCGGCCAGGATCACCGCCTCGGCGGTGGCGAAGAAGGTGAAGCCGGGGACGATCACCTCGGCGCCCGGCGGGAGATCCAGGGCGCGCAGCGCGAGCACCAGGGCGTCGGTGCCGTTGGCGACGGCGACGCAGCCGGCGGCGCCCGCGTGGGCGGCGAAGGCGGCCTCGAACTCGGCCACCTCGGGGCCCAGCACGTAGGCGCCGGCGTCGAGGACGCGCCGCCAGCGGGCGGCCAGCTCGTCTTCGATGCGCGCGCGGGAGCGGGCGAGGTCGAGGTAGGGGACGGCGGTCACGGTGCGCTCCGGGGCGGGATTGTAGCCCGGCCCCCGGGGTCGGTGCCGGGGGCGGCGGCGGCCAGCGCGCGCAGGCGCGCCTCGGCCTCGCGGTAGGCCGCGGCCTCGTCGTCGCGGCCGCGCTCCGCGAGGAGCTCGGCGACCACCGGATAGAGGGCGAGGCGCCCCGGGTCGGCGGCGAGCGCGGCGCGCAGGGCGGCGAGGGCGCCGTCGCGGTCGCCGCGCCGGAGCAGCAGTTCGCCGAGGCCGTGCTGGGCGGCCGCGAAGCCCGGGTCGAGCGCGGTCGCGCGGCGCAAGTGATCGATCGCCCGGCCGTCGTCGCCCAGCGCCTCGAACGCAACCGCCGAGGTGTGGTGGAGCCGCGGGTCGTCGGGCACGGTCTCGAGCGCCCGCGCGAGGTAGGGGAGCGCCTCGCGCGGCCGGCCCCAGGCGACCAGCGCGTCGGCGGCGCCGCCCAGGACCTCCGGATTCTCCGGCGCCGCGCGGAGCGCCGCCTGGAAGTGTGCGGCGGCCTCCTCGCGCTCGCCGCGGCGGGCGAGGAGGCCGGCGAGGTTGAGGTGGGCGACGTAGTTGTCCTCGGTGACCTCGGTCGCATGGCGGAACAGCGTCTCGCTGTCGCGCCAGGTGGCAATCTGAGCGCGGGCCGCCGCCGCGAGCAGGAGGATGGCCGCCGCGGCGCCGGCGGCCGCTGCCGCCCGGAGGCGTGGGTGCCGCCCGGCCAGCTCGGCGATCCCCCAGACGGCGGCGATGGCGAGGCCGATCGACGGCAGGTAGGTGTAGCGGTCGGCGCGTCCGTGGGCACCGATCTGGGCGATCCCGGTCACCGGCAGCAGGACTCCGAGGAACCAGAGCCAGCCGAAGAGGAGCCAGGGAGAGCGCCGCGCCCGTCGCACCGCGAGCGCGGTGATCGCGGCCAGGAGCAGCGCCGCGGCCAGCGCATCCCCGGCCGGTACCTCGCGCAGCGGGTAGAAGAAGGCGAGCTTCCGCGGCACCAGGGTGTCGCCGAGGTAGGTGGCATACGAGGTCAGCGCGCGCGCGAGGCGTTGCAGCGGCGGCAGCGTGTCGAGCGGCTGGAGCGTGCGCGCCTGGGTGACGAGCGTCGTCGCCGCCGCGGCGGCGGAGAGCGCGAGCAGCGGGAGCTTCTCGAGCGCCAGGACGCCGAGCCGGCGCCACGGCGTCCCGGCTTCCGGGACCTCCGGGCGCCCGAGCCCCGGCGGACCGGGCCGGAGCCGCCCGAGCGGCCACCAGTCGAGGAGAAGCAGGGCCGCCGGCAGGGTCACCAGGATCGCCTTGGCGGCCAGCCCGAGGGCCATGAACGCCGCCACCAGCGCGTAGCGTCCGGCGCCCGGCCGCCGGACGTAGCGCAGCCAGGCGAGCATCGCCGCGAGCCAGAAGAAACCCGCCAGCACGTCCTTGCGCTCGGCGATCCAGACCACCGACTCGACGCGCAGCGGATGGACCGCGAAGAGCGCCGCGACCGCCGCGCTGCGCCAGGCGCTGCCCGTGGCGGCGTGCAGGAAGCCGAACAGCATCAGGACGTTGGCGCAGTGGAGCAGGACGCTGGTCAGGTCGGTGGCGGCGCGGGTCGAGGCCGTAGAGCTCGACGTCGACCAGGTGCGAGAGCATGGTCAGCGGGTTCCAGGCCCCGGCGACCACCGCGGTCGCCGCCCAGCGCGCGGTTTCGGGGGTCAGCCCCCGGCGAACCTGCGGGTTCTCGTAGACGTACTGGTTGTCGTCGAAGTCGACGAAGCCGCAGTCGAGCGCCGGGAGGAAGGTGACCAGGGTGAGGAGCGCCAGTACCAGGGCGAGGAGCGCCGGCCGGGGGCTCACCGCGGCGGCTCCGCGAGCGGACCGCGGCGCGGCTCCCGGCGCGTCCAGGGGTGGCGCCACCCCCTGGACGCGCCGGGAGCCGCGCCCGCGGTCCGCTCGCGGAGCCGCCGCGGTGAGCCCCCGGCCGGCGCTCCTCGCCCTCGGACTGGCGCTCCTCACCCTGGTCGCCTTCCTCCCGGCGCTCGACTGCGGCTTCGTCGACTTCAACGACAACCAGTACGTCTACGAGAACCCGCAGGTTCGCCGGGGGCTGACCCCAAAACACGCGCTCGGCGGCGACCGCGGTGGTCGCCGGGGCCTGGAACCCGCTGACCATGCTCTCGCACCTGGTCAACATAGAGCTCTACGGCCTCGACCGCGCGGCCACCACCTGACCAGCGTCCTGCTCCACTGCGCCAACGTCCTGATGCTGTTCGGCTTCCTGCACGCCGCCACGGGCAGCGCCTGGCGCAGCGCGGCGGTCGCGGCGCTCTTCGCGGTCCATCCGCTGCGCGTCAAGTCGGTGGTCTGGATCGCCGAGCGCGAGGACGTGCTGGCGGGTTTCTTCTGGCTCGCGGCGATGCTCGGCCTGGCTGCGCTACGTCCGGCGGCCGGGCGCCGGACGCTACGCGCTGGTGGCGGCGTTCATGGCCCTGCGGCTGGCCTGGCTGGCCGCAAGGCGATCCTGGTGACCCTGCCGGCGGCCCTGCTTCTCCTCGACTGGTCGCCGCTGCGGGCAGCTCCGCCGGTCCGCCGGGGCTGCGGCCCCGGAGGTCCCGGAAGCCGGGACGCCGTGGCGCCGGCTCGGCGTCCTGGCGCTCGAGAAGCTCCCGCTGCCGCGCTCTCCGCCGCCGCCGGCGGCGACGACGCTCGTCACCCAGGCGCCGCACGCTCCAGCCGCTCGACACGCTGCCGCCGCTGCAACGCCTCCGCGCGCGCGCTGACCTCGTATGCCACCTACCTCGGCGACACCCTCGTGCCGCGGAAGCTCGCCTTCTTCTACCCGCTGCGCGAGGTACCGCGGGATGCGCTGGCCGCGGCGCTGCTCCTGGCCGCGATCACCGCGGTGCGACGGGCGCGGCGCTCTCCTGGTCTTCGGCTGGCTCTGGTACCTCGGATCCTGCTGCCGGTGAAGCGCCAGATCGGTGCCCACGGACGCGCCCGCGCTACACCCTGCCGTCGATCGGCCTCGCCATCGCCGCCGTCTGGGGGATCGCCGAGCTGGCCGGGCGGCGCCCCACCTCCGGGCGGCAGCGGCCGCCGGCGCCGCGGCGGCCGTGCTCCTGCTCGCGGCGGCGGCCCGCGCTCGGCAACGCCCACCTGGCGCGACAGCGAGACGCTGTTCCGCCATGCAACCGAGGTCACCGAGGACTACATCACCACCCTCAACCTCGCCGGCCTCCTCGCCGCCGCGGCGAGCGCGAGGAGGCCGCCGCACACTTCCAGGCGGCGCCTCACGGCGCGCGGAATCCGAAGGGCGTCCTGGGCGGCGCCGCCCGACGCGCTGGTCGCCTGGGGCCGGCCGCGCGAGGCGCTCCCCTACCTCGCGCGGGCGCTCGAGACCGTGCCCGACGACCCGCGGCTCGGCCCACACTCGGCGGTTGCGTTCGAGGCGCTGGGCGACGACGGCCGGGCGATCGATCACTTGCGCCGCGCGACCGCGCTCGACCCGGGCTTCGCGGCCGCCCAGCACAGCCTCGGCGATGCCTGCTCCGCGCCGCGTCCGCGACGGCGCCCTCGCCCGCCCTGCGCGGCGCTCGCCGCCGACGCCCGGGGCGCCTCGCCCTCTATCCGGTGGTCGCCGAGCTCCTCGCGGAGCGCGGCCGCGACGACGAGGCCGCGGCCTACCGCGAGGCCGAGGCGCGCCTGCGCGCGCTGGCCGCCGCCGCCCCCGGCACCGACCCCGGGGGCCGGGCTACAATCCCGCCCGGAGCGCACCGTGACCGCCGTCCCTACCTCGACCTCGCCGCTCCCCGCGCGCGCATCGAAGACGAGCTGGCCGCCCGCTGGCGACACGCCCTCGACGCCGGCGCCTACGTGCTGGGCCCCGAGGTGGCCGAGTTCGAGGCCGCCTTCGCCGCCCACGCGGGCGCCGCCGGCTGCGTCGCCGTCGCCAACGGCACCGACGCCCTGGTGCTCGCGCTGCGCGCCCTGGATCTCCCGCCGGGCGCCGAGGTGATCGTCCCCGGCTGGGCGACTTCTTCGCCACCGCCGAGGCGGTGATCCTGGCCGGCCGGGGCGGGCCCCAGCGGACGGTGCCGATCCGGCGACCCCTCGACCTGCCCGACCCCGATTGCCGAGGCGGCGATCACGCCGCGCACCGCCGGCATCGTCGCCGTGCACCTGTACGGCCAGCCGGAGTTCGACCCGACGCGCTCAGCGCGCTGGCCCGCCGCACGGCCTGGGCTCGTCGAGGACGCCGCCCAGGCCCACGGCGCCCGCTTCCGGGCGCGGCACCGGGCCGGCGCCTCGGCGCGCTCGCGGCGTGCAGCTTCTTCCCCGCCAAGACCTCGCCTGCTTCGGCAACGGCGGCGCGGCCACCGGACCGGACGCCGAGCTCTTGGCGCCGGTGCACCGGCTCGCCAACCACGGCCAGGAGGGGCGCTACCACCACGTCGAGGTCGGCACCAACAGCCGCTTCGACACCTCCAGGCGGCGGTGCTCAACTCCACTGCGCGGCTCAACGCCGACGGTTCGGCCCGCCGGCGCGCGATCGCCGCCGCTTACGCGAGGCACTCGCCGGAGTCGGCGACCTCACGTTCCGCCCCGATCCGGAGACCGAGCCCGCCTCCGAGTGCGTCTACCACCAGGCGGCGGTGCGCACCGCCCGCCGCGACGCGCTGCGCGACCACCTGGCGGCGGCCGGGATCGGCGCCTCGATCCACTACCCGTCGCCGATCCACCGCCAGCCGGCGCTGGCCGGGATCGTCGACCCGGCCGCGCCGCTGCCGCACGCCGAGGCCGCCGCGCGCGAGCTGCTCTGCCTGCCGGTCTTCCCCGAGCTGACCGAGGCCGAGGTCGAGGCGGTTGCGCTGGCGTGCGCGCCTTCTTCGACCGCGGGTGAACCCCGACCGTCCAGGCCGTCTGCGGCGGCTCGCGGCGCGGACGCTGCCGCTCTGGGCGGCGCTCGCGATCGCGCGGCCGCATCTCCTGGACGTCGAGGCGACCCGACCTCTGGTGGCACGTCCGGACCGGCGAGCTGATCCTCGAAGAGGGGGCGCTGCCGAGACCGATCCGTTCTCGTTCACCGCCGCCGGCGCCCCCTGGGTCAACCACGAGTGGGCGGCCGACGTGGTCTTCGCCGGCGCGTTCCGGCTCGCCGGCGGGCGCGGCCTGGTGGCGCTCCGGGCGCTGCTCCTGGCCGGCACCCTGGCGCTCCTCGCCGCGCTCGTCTGGGAGCGCAGCCGCCATCCGATCGGCACCGTGGCGCTCCTCGCCGCCGCCGCCGGCACGGTGAGCTTCTTCGCCAACCTGAGGCCGCACTCCTTCACCTGGCTCCTGACCCTGGCCTTCCTCGCCGCCGCCGACGCCCACCGCCGCGGCAGCCGCCGGGCGCTCTGGTGGTGGCCGCCGCTGATGGTCCTCTGGGCCAACCTCCACGGCGGGTTCGTCCTCGGTCTGGCGGTCGCCGGGCTCGGCGCGGCGGCGCTCCTCGTGCGCCGCGATGCCCCCGGCCGGCGAGTTCCGCCGAGTGCTGGCGCCGGCACTCGCCACCCTCGCCGCGCCGCTCCTGAATCCCTACGGCCCGGCGCTCTTCGCCTACCTCGTGCGCGAGCTGGGCGCCGACCACTCGCTGGTCTCGGAGTGGGTCGGGATCGCCGCCGTGCGGGGGGCGGCCGGGACCTTCCTCGGCTGGACGCTCCTGGCGCTCGCCGCCGCCGCCGCGGCGCCGCGCGCCCAGCGGCTCGACCAGCTCGCCCTCCTCGCGATCGCGGCGGCGGCGACCTGGACCCACGCCCGCTTCCTGGTCCTCCTGGTGCTCGCCGCGACCCTGGTGCTGGCCTCGGCGCTCGGCGGGCTCTGGCTGCGCCTGACCGGCGGCGGCGAGCGCCGGCTGGTCGCCGCGCTCGGCCGGCGGCGCTGGGCGGCCGCCGCCCTGCCTCCTCCTCGCCGCCGGCGGCGCGGTGCGCTTCGGCCGCGACCTCGCCCTCCACCGCCTGCGCCTGCCGTTCGACGCCGCCTATTACCCGGTGGCGGCGGTGGAGCTGCTCGCCGGCCACGACCTCGGCCCGAACCTGGCGCTGCGTCTCGACTGGGGCGGCTACGCAATCTGGCATCTGTGGCCCGACTACCGGGTGTCGGCCGATGGGCGCAACCTGACCGTCTACTCCGAGGAGCAGATCGACGCCCAGCTCCGCGCCCACGGCCGCGGCGAGCTGGCCGAGCTGTTCACGGGGAGCGCCGACGTCATCCTGATCGAGAACGCGGGACCGCCGGTGGCCGGGCTCTCGGCCAGCCCCGACTGGACGCCGATCCACCGCGACCGGGGGGCAGCGGTCTTCGTGCCGCCCGCGGTGGCGGCGGAGCTGGCGGCGCGGCGGCGGCCGGGCGCGGCGGCGGAGCCCGACCCGGCCGAGCGCGGCTACTTCCCCTGACCGCGCGGTATCATCGAGCCGGTCCGAGTCGCCGCCCCGGCGGCACACCCCGAAATCGCAGGAGTCCCCCCGCCATGCCGACCAGAGCCCGCGTCGCGGTGCTGCGCACCCGCCCCGAGACGGTGACCGAGGACGTCGGCCGGACCATGGAGCTGGCCGGCGTCCCGCGAGCACCTCGACCCCGGGGCGACCACCATCCTCAAGGTCAACATCTCCTGGCACTTCCCGTTCCCGGGCGCCACACCACGCCGTGGCAGCTCGAGGGGGTCATCCGCACCCTGCAGGCGACGGCTACCGCAACCTGATCGGCGCCCACAACGGCACGGTCGTCGTCGATGCCCGGGTCGGGCGAGCGCAACAACAAGCACAAGTACGTCGTCGACCGCTACGGCGTCGCAACGTCCATCTCTACGAGCCGCACATCGAGTGGGTGACCTACACCCCGAGCAAGCCGTTCCTGGTGCTGGATCGCATCTTCCCCGAGGGGGTGAAGGTGCCCAAGCTCTTCTACGACCGCAACATCATCCAGCTCCCGACGGTCAAGACCCACGTCTTCACCACGATCACCGGGGCGATGAAGAACGCCTTCGGCGGTCTGCTCAACGACCGTCGCCATCACACCCACGCCGTCATCGACGAGACGCTGGTCGACCTCTTGCAGATCCAGCAGGACATCCACTCCGGGCTCTTCGCGGTGATGGACGGCACCTTTGCCGGTGACGGCGCCGGACCGCGGGCGATGCGTCCGCACGAGAAGGACATCCTCCTCGCCAGCGCCGATCAGGTCGCGATCGACGCCATCTCGGCGAAGATGCAGGGTTTCAATCCGATGGATCTGCCGTTCATCCGCATCGCGCACGAGAAGGGGCTGGGCGTCGGCGATCCGAAGGACATCGAGATCGTCGGCTACGACGACCTCGGGGTGGGACTACGGCTTCTCGGTCGGCGACAACATGGCGAGCCGGATCGGCGACACCATCTGGTTCGGCCCGCTCAAGGGGCTGCAGGCCCTTCTTCTTCCGCACGCCGCTGGTCTATCTGTTCGTGTTCGGCTCGTACTTCTACCACGACTACGCCTGGTACCCGACGATCGGCAAGCGCCGCACGGAGGAGTACAAGAAGACCAGCAAGTGGATGCGCCTGTTCGAGCAGTACCCGGAGAGCTCGGAAGAGCGGGCGGCGTAGGCGGTGTTCGAGGGGGGTTCTTCCAACCCCCCTCCCCGCGCGAGTGAATCGCGCGGGGGGCCCCTCCCCCGAGTCGGCGGCCTGACGGCCGCCGCACACGCCGCCTTAAGCGGCGCGTATCCGCTGCCGCCGCCCGGAAGCAGCCTGGCCGCGGTCACTCGATCCCCAGCGACACGACGTGAGAAACCAGTCATCGCAACCGGCTCCGGCCGCGCCCGACCGGCCGCTGGCCGGCCTGGGCACCCGGCTCCTGGTGCCGCTGGTGCTCGGCCTCCTGGCGCTGGTCGGCCTGACCCTCTTCGCCGACGCCCGCGAGCTGGCCGCGCGCCTGGCCGACTTCGACCTGCTCCTGCTCGTGCCGATCCTGGCGCTGTCCCTGGTCAACTACGCCCTCGCTTCCCCCGCTGGCAGCTCTTCACCTGAGCGCGCTCGAGGTGCGCCTGCCGTGGCCGCGGAGCCTGGCGGTCTTCCTGGTCGGGTTCCTCCTCTCGGTGACCCCGGGCAAGGCCGGCGAGCTGGGCAAGGCCTGGCTGGTGCGCGAGCTTGGCGGCGGCCCGGCGCTGCGGGTGGTGCCGGCGGTCCTCGCCGAACGGGTCACCGACCTCCTCGGCGTCCTGCTCCTGGCCGCCCTCGGCGCCCTGCCCTTTCCGGGCGGCCCGTGGATCGCCGCCGCCGGCGTCGCGGCGGTCGCCGCGGTCACCGCCCTCCTCGCCTGGCGCGCCGCCGCCGAGGCGCTCTTCGCCCGCCTCGAGCGCCTGCGCCGAGTCGGCCCCCGAGTCGTCCACCTGCACGACCTCTACGAGCGCCTCCGCCGGCTGATCTCGCCGCGCCTCCTCGCCGCCGGCCTCGCCCTCTCCGCCGTCGCCTGGGCCGCCGAGGGCGCCGGCTTCTGGATCGTCGTCCGCGCCTACGACCCCGCCGCCGGCCCGTTCGCGAGCCTCTTCGACTACGCCGCCTCCACCCTGCTCGGCGCCCTCTCGATGCTCCCCGGCGGCCTCCTCGCCTCCGAAGGCGCCCTCACCGCCCTCCTCGGCGCCCGCGGCCTCGACGCCGCGGCGGCGGCCTCGGCGACCCTGATCATCCGAGCGGCGACGCTCTGGTTCGCGGTGGGGTTGGGGCTGGTGGCGCTGCCAGTGGTGCTGGGGTGGCTGCGGCGCAACCGGGCGGGACGCGATGACCCGGCGAGCGCTGGCTGAGGGCCGGAGGCCTCAGACCCTGTCCGGATCGCGGTCGACGCTCGTGTCGATGCCGCGGAGGAAGCCGCGCTTCTCGGCGATCGGGGTCACCGGCACGAGCTGAATGCGGTTGTCATAGACGAACACCTGCAGCTTCTGCCCCGGCGCCAGGCGAAGGCTCTCGCGAATCGCCTTCGGGATGACGAATCCGAACCGTTTCGAGAGCGTGACCGCTGCCATCGAGAATCCGCCCTCAGGCCGACTTCAGCACCGGCTCCAGCCGAGCGATCTCCTCCGCGCCCTCGCTCCGCATCGCATGCCACAGGTCCCAGTCGGACTGGAGACCGAGCCAGAACTCGGCCGACATCCCGAGCACCCGCGCCAGGCGCAGCGCGGTGTCCGGGGTCACCGAGCGCCTGCCACGGACGATGTCGTTGAGCCGCGGAAACGACACGCCGAGCCGGACGGCGAAGGCCGACTGGCTGATCCCCAGGGGCACGAGGAACTCCTCGAGCAGCATCTCTCCCGGGTGCGTCGGTGGCCGCTCGCGGGGAAGGCGAGACCGCCCGCGGTCCGAGAGCAGAGGAGATCGTTCACCAGCCATGGAACAACCGTAGCACGCCAGGTCTCGGTACCCGATCGCTACTCGGCCCTCAACGCCGGTAGCAGCGGCACCCGCAAGGCCCCCGCCACCGCCACCGCGCTCGCCAGCATGCCGGTGACGGCAACCGCGGCGAGGGTGACCCCGAGCGACACCCAGGGGAGGCCCGCGCCGCCGGCGGCGAGGTGGGGGGCGACCGCGGCGAGGCCGGAGGCGGCGCCGATCGCGAGGCCAACGGCGAGGAGGAAGGCGTTCTCGGCCGCGACCATGCAGGCCAGGGACGAGCGCCGCCAGCCGAAGGCGCGCATCGCGGCCAGCTCGCCGCGGCGCTCGAGGACGTTGCGCGCCAGGACCACGCCGAGGCCGAGCGTCCCGAGCAGGAGGCCGAGGCCGCCGAGCGCCTGGAAGGTGGTCAGGTACATCGCGCGCACGGCGTCGTAGCCGGCCAGCCGGGCGGCGGCCGGGCGGGCGTCGAAGCCGAACGGGGCGAGCCGCGATTCGAGGGCTTCGGTCAGCGCGGGCAGGACTTCCGGCGGCGCCTCGGCGAGGAAGAAGCGGAAGCCGTCGCGGCTCGGGAAGTGGCGGCGGAAGGCGGCCTCGGGGATCAGCAGCTCGCTCTGGAAGATGCTGTGGTCGAGGAGAGCGACGATGCGCAGGCGGAGCTCCTCGCCGCGGTCGTCGGTCACCGCCAGCTCGTCGCCGAGGCCGAGCTGGAGGATCCAGCGCACCGACTCGGCGTCGCCGATCGCCGGCACGACGCCGGGGCCGAGGTCGAGGTCGAGGAGGCTCCATGGGTTGGCGCGCTCCTCGATCGCTCCCGAGAACGAGAAGCCGCCGCGCTCGATCAGCTCCGCCGGCACGCCGAGGAGGCGCGGCTCGCCCGGCCGGTAGAGGTTGAGGCAGCTCGCGTCGTCGCCCGGGCGCAGCCGGAAGCGGTAGAAGCGCGCCGCCGCCAGCGTCTCGGCGTCCGCGCCGCCGAAGCCCAGGGCGTGGCGGCCCTCGGGGTCGCCGAGGTCCTCGAGCAGCGGCGCGGCCGACTCGGCGACCAGCGCGAAGCCGCCGGTGCCCGACTCGCGGCCGGCCGCGGGCGCGCCGGGCCGGCGGTTGGCGGCCACGGCCACCAGCACGAACGCCGTGCACGCCACGAGCACCGCGGCGAGGAGGCTCCGGCCGCGGTGGCGGGCGCTGTTGCGGGCGGCAAGGCGGATCAGCAGGGCGCCGCCGAGGCCCACCGCCTCGAGGCCGGCGCCCGCGCCGGCGCGGCGGGTCCAGAGCGCGAAGGCGGCGCAGCCGGCCGTGAGCAGGGCGGCGCCGAGGCCGAAGAAGAGGGCCGGCGACGAGCCTCCCCCCTCGGTGGAGAGCGCGACGGCGGCGAGAGCCGCCGCGGCGGCCAGGGAGGCCAGGAGCAGCCACCTGGCGGTCCGGCCCGTCTTCGCCGTCTCGGCCGGCGCATTCTCTTCCGCCGCCACCACCCCCGAAAGCAGCGCCCGCGCCGGCACCTTCGCCAGCCGCCTCAGCGTCAGATGGACGACGAGGAGGGTCAGCGCCAGCGAGGCGGCGAAGCCGGCCGCCAGGGTCGCCGGCTCGAGCGCCAGGCCGAGCACGTCGCCCTCGACCAGCGGCGCCCACCAGCGGCCGAGGAGGGCGAGGAGCGCCCTGGCGTAGCCGGCGGCGAGCGCCAGGCCGGCGAGCGCGCCGAGCGCGGCCACCGCCGCGGCCTCGGCGAGGAGCCGCTGGCGCACCCCGCGGAGCGGGTAGCCGACCGCGAGCAGGAGGCCGATCTCCTTCGCGCGCAGCTCGAGCCCGAGCGCGAAGAGGAGCGCCACCAGGAGCGCGGCGGCGGCGATCAGGAAGATCGAGAAGCCGAGGAAGAGCCCGGGGAAGCCGGTCGAGCCGGCGGCGCCCTCGAGGCCGCGCGCCTTGACCGGCTCGAAGGCGAGGCCGAGTGCGGCGGGGTCGAGCCGGCTCACGACTTCGCGCTCCAGCGCCGCGCGATCGACCCGGGCGCCGGCACCGTCCGGATCGGCCGTGCTGGGCCCGGCGCCGGCGGCGCCCGCTGCCACCCGCACCGAGGTCAGGTCGCCGAAGCGGCTGGCCCAGAGGCGCCGGCCGGTCTCGAGCGGCACGAACGCCTTCGGCGCGGCGCGCCAGCGGTCCCAGTACTCCTCGTCGCGCGGCCGGATGCGGTCGAGGTCGACCGGGAAGGGCGGATCCCAGGCCGCCATGTCGTCGGCGCCGGCGATGCCGGGCACGTCGGGGGTCAGCGCGGGATCGACGGCGAGCCCCTCCATCAAGACCACGCCGGCGACCCGGAAACGGTGGGTCGCGGTCACCAGCTCGTCGCCGGGCCCGACGACGAAGTACTCCATCTCCAGCTCGTCGCCGGCCTCGGCGTCGAGGTCCTCGGCGGCCCAGGCGTCGAGCAGGATCTCGTCCTCGGCGAGCGCGGGGACCGGGCCGCCGCCGGCGAGGGTCAGCGCACCGGTGCCGGCCGGCGGCGGCAGCGGCATCGCCGCCACCGCCGAGTAGGGGATCGCGCGGTCGCCGATCCGCATCGAGTTGGCGAGGTAGGAGAGCACCGGCATCGCCGGCGCGCCGAGCGCCTCGGCGGCGGCCAGCGCGGCCTCCGCGTGCGCCGGCCGCAGCACCAGCTCGCGACTCTCGACCGCGAGCCAGGGCGCCGCGCCGCCGATCTCGTCATCGCCTTCGCCGCCGCCCTCACCACCACCGCCACCACGGAAGGTCAGGCCTTGGTCGTCGAGCGTGAGAGCGCGCGCCAGCGCCGCCGGCGCCCCGGCGGCGGCCGGGTCGGCGGTGACCTCGGCGCCGGCCGCGAGCAGGGCGTTGACCCTGCCACCCGCTCCCCCGCCAGCCGAGCCATCCAGCCCCAGCTCGCGCTGCAGCCGCGAGAGCGGCACGAACGCGTTCTTCGGCGCCGCCTGGCCGGGAGCCAACGAGAAGCGCGCGGCGCCGCGGTCGGGGAGGACGGCGGCGACGGTGAGCCGCAGCGCCGCCACGCGGTCCTCGGCATCGCGCTCGCCCAGGAGGCTCGCCCGCGGCACCTCGCCGCCGGCGCCGAACCAGAGCACCACCGGGTCGCCCGCCTCGGCGCCCAGCTCGCGGGCGAGCGCCTGGTTGAGGACGACCCGCCGCTGCGGCGAGCCGTCCTCGCCATAGAACAGGCCGGGGTCGAGGCGCCCGGGGCCGTCGGGAAACAGCGCGGCGAACCGGTCGTCGACGCCGAGCACGGTGACGCCGCCGGCACGCCCCGGGCCGCCGCCGTGCGACGCCGAGCCGGGGAGCGCGAGGATCGGCGCCACCCGCGGCCAGCGGGCGCTGAACCCGGGGTCGCCCTCCAGCCGCCGCGCCGCCCCCTCGGTGAGGGTCCCCGGCGCGACCAGCGCCAGGTCGATCGCGCCCAGCCGCTCCTCGGTCAGCCGTTCCAGGCTGGCGCGCAGCGAGTCGCCGACCACCAGCGCGCCGGTCAGGACCGCGGTCGCCACCGCCACTCCGGCCGCTACGGCCAGGTTCATCGCCGCGCCGTGGCGGAGGTGGCGGAGGAGGCGACTCACGGGGTCTCCGAGCACCGCCCCCCCGCCAGCCGGCAGCGGCGCGCGAAGCGGCCGGCGAGCGCCTCGTCGTGGGTCACCACCACCAGCGCCGCGCGCTCCTCGCGGTGGAGCTCGAAGAGGAGGTCGGTCACCGCCGCGGCGGCGGCGCGGTCGAGGCTCCCGGTCGGCTCGTCGCACAGGAGCACCCCGGGGCGGTTGACCAGCGCGCGGGCGACCGCCACCCGCTGCCGCTCGCCGCCCGACAGCTCCGCCGGCCGGTGGCGCAGCCGGTGGCCGAGGCCGACCCGGTCGAGGAGCCCCCCCGCCCGCTCGCGCGCCGCGGCTCTGTCGCCGGGGAAGGCGAGCGCCGGCAGGAGCGCGTTCTCGATCACCGTGTACTGCGGCAAGAGGTGATGCTCCTGGAAGACGAAGCCGATCGAGCGGTTGCGGAAGCGCGCCAGATCCGGCTCGGAGAGGCCGGCGGGATCGCGGCCGTCGATCTCGACCCTTCCGGCAGTCGGCGCGTCGAGGGTGCCGAGGACGTGGAGCAGCGTCGACTTGCCCGAGCCCGACGGCCCGGTCACCGCCAGCGCCTCGCCGGCCAAGAGCTCGAACGAGACGCCGGAGAGCACCTCGACGGTCTCGCCGCCGAGGCGGAACGAGCGGGCGACCTCGAGGGCGCGGAGGCGGGGCGCCTCGGCGGTCACGCGGGCTCCGGCGGCGGAGCGGGCGGCACCGGCGGGGCGGTCGCAGGCCCGCCGCCGGCCGCCGCCAGCGTCGCTCCCGCCCGCGCCCGCGCCCGCTCGGCCGCCGCGGTCTCGCCGGCCAGCTCGTGGCACCGTGCCTGGAGCATCCAGTCGCCCGGCTCGCCCAGCTCGCCGCCCTGGGCGCCGCGCAGGAGGAGCAGGACGTCGGCGAGCCGCTCGACCGTTTCACTGGGGGCCGAGCCGCCGGTCCCGGCGAGGGCGGCCGCGAGGAGGCGCAGCGACGGCGCATGGAGGTCGCGCGGCGCACACCCCGCCCCGCAGACCCGGAGCGAGCGCTCGAGGAGCGCGATCGCCGCCGGCGCCTCGCCGTCGTGGAGCAGGATCCCGGCCAGGAGGTAGGCGATCTCGGGCCGGCGCGGAAAGTGCTCCAGCGACTCGGCGAGGAAGCGCCGCGCCTCGTCGCTCTCGCCGGCGGCGAGGAGCGCGGTGGCGTAGAAGCCGGAGAGGTCGGGGTGCGAGAGGGTCAGCTCGCCGCGCGCCTCGAGCCGCTCGAGGACCGCGGCGTGGTCGCCCTGCGCCATCGCCACCTCGCACCAGAGCACCGGGATCGAGAGGTGGCCGCCGAGGTCGAGCGGCTCGTCGCCGAACGCCGCCCAGGCCACCTCGAGGTCCTCGCGCGCCGCCGCGGCCTCGCCGCGGGCGAGCCGCCAGCGGGCACGCTCGAGGCGCAGCACCGGGTCCTCCGGGCTCGCCGCGGCCATCTCCTCGATCGCCGCCGCCGCGCGCTCGGTGTCTTCGGGCTCCACGGCGTCGACCAGCACCTCGCCCAACTCGGGCGCCCGGCCGCGGTAGAGCGGGGCCACGTCGTCGCGCAGGGAGTCGACATAGAGATCGAAGAGGGTCGCCTCGGCGGGTTCGCCGCCGTCCGGATCGCGCACGGCGACGCCCACGGCGCCCGGCGGCCCGAGTGCCGGCAGGCTCCCGGCCAGCGGGCCGACAATCCCTCCCAGCCCTCCCATCTCGCCGGCCCCCTCGCGCTCGGCGGGCTCCTCGGAGTCGAACTCCTCTTCCTCCGGGGACACGAAGAACCCATCCTCCTCCGTCTCCCGCTCCGCCTCCAGGCGCTCCTCGAGCCCATCCAGCCGCGCCTGGAGCCGCCCGCGCTCCTCCTCCCCTTCCGCGTAGTCGAGCGCGCCGCGCAGCCACTCGGCGGCGTCGGCGAGGTGCCCCTCGGCTTCCGACGCCGCGGCGCGCGACTCGGCCTCGGCGACCACCGCCCGGCGCGCCTCCCCGACCAGCGCCGCCGCCTCGCCGGAGAGCGGCGGCCGCGCCCGCGCCTGCGCCTTGCGCGCCTGCCGCAGCGCCGCCAGCGGGTCGCCCTCCGAAAGGAGCCGCCGCGCCTTCTCGAGCGCCTTGCCGGGATCGGTGCCGAACATCGCCCGTGATCCTATCTACACGACCCGGTGCTTCCACCGGCCGCGGCGGAAGACCAGGATCGAGACGCCGGTGAGCACCGTCTCGGCGGCGAGGATGGCGATGAACACCCCCTGCTCCTCGAGCCCGGTGGCGCGCGCGAGGCCCCACGCGAGCGGGATCTGGAACAGCCAGTAGCAGCAGAGGTTGATCCAGGTCGGGGTGTAGGTGTCGCCGGCGCCGTTGAAGGCCTGCACGATCACCATGCCCCAGGCGTAGACCGGGTAGCCGAAGCTGACGATCCGCAGGCACGTGGCGGCGACCGCGGTCACCGCCGGGTCGTCGGTGAAGAGCCCCACCAGCGGCCGGGCGAAGACGATGAACACCAGCCCCAGCCCGGACAGGAAGGCCATGTTGTAGAGGCCGGTCTGCCAGACCGCGCGCTCGGCGCGCTCGGGCTTGCCCGCCCCCAGGCTCTGCCCGACCAGGGTCGCGGCGGCGTTGCCCAGCCCCCACGACGGCAGGATCGCGAAGACGATGATCCGGATCGCGATCGTGTAGCCGGCGAGCGCGGTGCTGCCGAAGACCGCCAGGATGCGCACCAGCCCGAGCCAGCTCGCGGTGGCGATCAGGAACTGGAAGACGCCGCCCAGCGACAGCCGCAGCAGGCGCCCGGCCACCACCGGCGAGAGAAGCATCGACGAGCGGTCGAGCGCCACCCGCCCGTGCCCCGAGAACAGCACCCAGAGCTGGAGCAGGACCCCGGTGCCGCGGCCGATCGTGGTCGCCACCGCGGCGCCGGCGAGCCCCAGCTCGGGGAACGGCCCCCAGCCGAAGATCAGGCACGGGTCGAGGACGATGTTGATGAGGTTGGCGAGCCACAGCACGCGCATCGCGATCGCCGCGTCGCCGGCGCCGCGGAAGATCGCGTTGTTGAGGAACAGCAGCACGACGGTCGCCGAGCCGCCGAACATCACCGCCGGGTAGCCCCAGCCGGCAGCCACCAGCTCGGGCGAGCCGCCCATCAGGCGCAAGAGGTCGCGGGCGAAGAAGACGCCGACCAGCGCCACGACCGCCGAGACCGCGACGCCGATCCAGATCGCCTGCGCCGCCGCCACCGCGGCGCCGCGCCGGTCGCCCTCGCCGATCCGGCGCGCGACCATCGCGGTGGTCGACATCGCGAGCCCGATGGCGATCGCGTAGACCAGGGTCAGCACCCCTTCGGTGAGCCCGACCGTCGCCACCGCGTCGGCGCCGAGCTTGCCGACGAAGAAGACGTCGACCACCGCGAACAGCGACTCCATCGACATCTCGAGCACCATCGGCACCGCGAGCAGCAGGATCGAGCGGCGCAGGCTCCCGCGCGTGTAGTCCTGCCCGCTCCCGAGCAGCGCCTCGCGCACCGAGCGCCAGAAGGTGCGGTCGGCAGCGGGAGTGTCCTCGTCGTCGTCGGAGCCGGCGGCCGGAGGCGCGTCGGGAGCCGGGCCGCCGGCGGATCGGGACGGTTCGTCGTCGGGAGGGGCCATGGCGGTGGGGTCCGGGCGAGGCCGGGCGGCCCGTTTCGCAACGGGGCGCCGCCGCGCGCCGGCGGAGCATAACCCGAGCGCGTGCCGGCGCCGGACCAGCGAGCGGGTAGACTCCGCGCCATGCCCGAGCCGAGACCGACGGACGACCGCGGCCACGCCGAGCCCGCGAGCGACCGCACCCGCGTGCGCCTGCACAGCGAGCGCGGCGCCTACGACCGCGCCACCCTCCTCGCCATCCTCGACGAGGGGCTGGTCGCCCACGTCGGCTTCACCGGCGAGGACGGCCAGCCCTACGTCATCCCGATGGCCTACGCCCGCCAGGGCGACCGGCTGCTGCTCCACGGCTCGGTGATCTCGCGGCTGATGCAGCGCACGGCCGAGGGGGTGCCGGTGTGCGTCACGGTCACCCTGCTCGACGGGCTGGTGCTCGCCCGCTCGGTCTTCCACCACTCGATGAACTATCGCTCGGCGGTGGTGCTCGGGCGCGCCACGGCGATCCGCGACCGGGCCGAGAAGCTCGCCGCCCTCGAGGCGCTGGTCGAGCACCTGACCCCCGGCCGCTCCGCCGAGGCGCGCGGCCCTTCCGAGAAGGAGCTGGCCGCGACCGAGATCGTCGCCGTGCCGCTCGACGAGGCGTCGGCGAAGATCCGCTCCGGGCCGCCGAAGGACGCCGCGGGCGACCTCGACCTCGAGGTCTGGGCCGGGGTCGTCCCCCTGCGCCTGGTCCCCGGGGCGCCCGAGACCAGCCCGGACGGCAGGCAGGGGTCGGCGGTACCGGCCGCCGCGCGTTTCCGCCGGGGCTGAGCCCGCCGGACGCGCGGTTTTTCGCCCGTTTGGGCTTGCCTCCGGCGCTCCGGTGGGGCTAGGATCGCGCGATCTATCAACGCTGCGATTCGCGAGGTGCCCGATGGTCCACTCGGCTCGCCCCCTCCCCCCGGCCACGCTCCTCCTGGCCCTCCTCCTCGCCCTCGCCGCGGCCCTGCCCGCCGGGGCGGCAGGCTTCCTGACCGCGCCCGCCCAGGGCGAGCCGGCCGACCTCGCGCTCGCCTACGTCGACGCCCGCAAGGCCGACCTCGGGCTGACCGCCGGGGACCTCGCCGACCTGGTCGTCCGCGACGAGGTGCGGTCGAGCCACAACGGCGTGACCCACCTCTACCTGCGCCAGCGCCACCGCGGCGTCGAGGTGTTCAACGGCGACCTCGACGTCCACGTCATGCCGGACGGACGGATCGTCAAGGTCGGCAACCGCTTCGTGCCCGGCCTCGCCTCCTCGATCAACGCCGACGCTCCGGCGATCGACGCCGAGACCGCGGTCGTGCGCGCCGCCGCGCACCTCGGGTTCCGGGCGGACGCGGTAGACGTGGAGGTCCTCGCCGGCCCCGCGGGCCCGGCGCTGGAGACCACGCTCGGCGACGCCGGCATCTCCCGCTCGCCGATCCCCGCGAAGCTGATGTACCTGCCGACCGCGGGCGGGGTGCGCCTGGTCTGGAGCCTGGTCGTCGACCAGGTCCGCAGCTCCGACTGGTGGAACCTCTTCGTTGACGCGGTCACCGGCGAGGTGCTCCTGAAGGTCAACTGGACCATCAGCGAGCACATCGTCGCCCCGGCGGGAGCCCGCCCCGAGGGCCCGCTGAGCCGGGCCGAGCGTGCCACGCCGGCCGCCGCCGGCGCCGTCCTCGGGTGCGCTCCGGGCGGCTGCTACGAGGTCTTCGCGATCCCCAAGGAGAGCCCGAGCGACGGCCCGCGCACGGTGGAGAGCGATCCCGCCGACACGACCGCCTCGCCGTTCGCCTGGCACGACACCAACGGCGCCGCCGGTGCCGAGTTCACCGACACCCGGGGCAACAACGTCGAGGCGCAGACCGACCTCGACGCCAACAACTCCTTCGGCGGTTCCGACATTCGGGCCGACGGCGGCGTCGACCTCGACTTCTCCTTCGCCTTCGATCCCGGCCTCAACCCGAGCGGCTACCGCGAGGCGGCGATCACCAACCTGTTCTACTGGAACAACGTCGTCCACGACGTCACCTACCGCTACGGCTTCGACGAGGTCGGCGGCAACTTCCAGCAGAACAACTACGGCAACGGCGGCTTGCAGGGCGACCCCGTCCAGGCCGACGCCCAGGACGGCTCCGGCTGCGGCAACGCCACCTTCTCCACTCCGCCGGACGGCACCGACGGCCGCATGCAGATGTTCGTCTGGAACGGCCTGCCCAACGCCCGGGTCACCCTGGTCGAGGACTACGCCGCCGCCCGTGGCTGCTGGGGCGGGCTGGTCGATCCGCCGACCACCGCCGCCCTCGCGAACGTCAACGACGGGACGGCCCCGATCGGCGACGGCTGCACGCCGCTGATCGGCTTCACGCCGGGCAACATCGCGCTGATCGACCGCGGCGTCTGCGAGTTCGGCGTCAAGGCGCTCAACGCCGAGAACGCCGGCGCGAGCGGCGTGATCATCATCAACACCCAGGACCTCCCCAACGGCATCATCTCGATGGGTCCCGGCGCCTCCGGCGCCGCCGTGACGATCCCCGCGGTGATGGTCGGCGCCGCCGACGGCGCCGAGATCCGCGGCCTGCTGCCGACCACCGGCACCATCCAGACGAGCCCCGGTGCGGTCGACCGCGACAGCGACCTCGACAACGGCATCATCGCCCACGAGTACGGGCACGGGATCTCGAACCGGCTGGTCGGCGGCCCGGCCAACGTGAGCTGCCTGAGCACCGCGATCGGCAGCGAGCAGATGGGCGAGGGGTTGAGCGACTGGTGGGCCCTGGTGCTGACGCCCCACCCGGCCGACACCGCGACGACGGCGCGCGGGGTCGGGACCTACGTCATCTTCGAGCCGACCACCGGTCCCGGCATCCGCAACTTCCCGTACACCACCGACATCCTGGTCAACCCCCAGACCTACGCCGACGTGGCCGGCGCCACGCCGCCCCACGGCGTCGGCGAGATCTGGAACGTCATGGCGTGGGAGCTGTACTGGAACCTGGTCGGCGAGTTCGGCTTCGATCCGGACCTCTACACCGGCACCGGCGGCAACAACATCGCCATCCAGCTCCTGGTCGACGGCATGAAGCTCATGACCTGCAACCCGACCTTCGTCGACGGCCGCAACGGCATCCTGGCGGCCGACCTCGCCACCTTCGGCGGCGTGCACCAGTGCGCGATCTGGGAGGCGTTCGCCAAGCGGGGGGTCGGCTTCGGAGCGGTCGGCGGCACTCCCAACGTCGGCGACGAGGTCGAGGACTTCACCCTGCCCCCGCTGTGCGACGGGAGCTTGATCCTCATGGACGGCTTCGAGTCGGGGGACACCTCGGCCTGGAGCGCGACGGTCCCCTGACCCCCTCCTCCGCGGGCCCGGCAAGCGCCGGGCCCGCGGAATAGACTGCCGCGCGGACGCGAAGGGGAGCCGGCCCGCCGGCTCCGCGTCGGTGCTCGTGTGCCCCAAGGGAGGTAGAGAATGAGCGGAATCGTCGTCCTGATCGTGCTGCTCGCGCTGATCGTCGTCCTGATCTTCTGGGCGATCGGGATCTACAACCGGCTGGTCGCGCTGCGCAACCGCTTCAAGAACGCCTTCGCGCAGATCGACGTGCAGCTCAAGCGGCGGCTACGACCTGATCCCCAACCTGGTCGAGACCGCCAAGGGCTACATGAAGCACGAGCGCGAGACGCTCGAGGCGGTGATCGCGGCGCGCAACCAGGCGGTCACCGCCGCCGCAGCGCGGCGGCGCCGAACCCGGGCGACCCCGCGGCGATGCAGCCAGCTCGCCGGCGCCGAGGGCGCGCTCACCGGCGCGCTCGGGCGGCTGTTCGCGCTCGCCGAGGCCTACCCCGACCTCAAGGCCAACCAGAACATGCTCGCGCTCCAGGAGGAGCTGACCTCGACCGAGAACAAGGTCGCGTTCGCGCGCCAGGCGTACAACGACGCGGTGATGACCTACAACACCGCGCGCGAGAGCGTTCCCGGCCGTCGATCATCGCCGGCGCCACGGGCTTCGCCCCGGCGCAGCTCTTCGAGATCGAGGCGCCCGACGGAGCGCGAGGCGCCCAAGGTCTCGTTCACCTAGCGGCGCCGCTCGCGCGCGGTCGCTCGCCATGGACTTCTTCGAGCACCAGGAGGCGGCCCGCCGCAGCACGCCGGCGTGCTGGTCGTGCTGCTTCGCGCTGGCGGTCGTGGCGATCGTCGCGGCGGTCTACCTGGCGGTCGCGGCTGATCTTGCTCGGCACCTGGTCAGGACCGGCGGCGGAGCTGGACCGCCGTTCTGGGACCCGGAGCTGCTTCGCCGTGGTCGGCCGGCGCGACGCTCGCGCGTGATCGGCGGCGGCAGCCTCTACAAGATCGTCGCCGCTGCGCGGGCGGCGGCGACGCGGTGGCCGAGCTGCTCGGCGGCCGGCCGGTCGACGCCCAACACGCCGCGACCCGCACGAGCGGCGGCTGCTCAACGTGGTCGAGGAGATGGCGATCGCCTCGGGCGTGCCGGTGCCGCACGGTCTACGTGCTCGACGAGGAGGCGGGCATCAACGCCTTCGCCGCCGGCTTCACGCCTCGGCGACGCCGTGATCGGCGTCGACCCGCGGCTGCGCTCGAGCCGCCTCGACCGCGACGAGCTGCAGGGCGTGATCGCGCACGAGTTCAGCCACATCCTCAACGGCGACATGCGGCTGAACATCCGCCTGATGGGCGTGCTCTACGGCATCCTGGTGATCGGCGCTGATCGGCTACTGATCCTGCTGCCGCGTCACGAGCGGCGGCGCGTCACGCCGCGGCGGCGGCAAGAAGGGCGGCGGCGGCGATCTCGCTGCCTCTCCTCGGCCTGGCGCTGTACGTCATCGGCTACGATCGGCGTCTTCTTCGGCCGGCTGATCAAGGCGGCGGTCTCGCCGCCAGCGCGAGTTCCTCGCCGACGCCGCCGCGGTGCAGTTCACCCGCAACCCGGACGGCATCGCCGGCGCGCTCGAAGAAGATCGGCGGCCTCGGCGCGGGCTCGCGCATCGTCGACGCCGAAGGCCGAGGAGGCGAGCCACATGTTCTTCGGCGACGGCGTCGAGGCCGGCGCGCTGTTCGGCCTGCTCGGCCACCCACCCGCCGCTCGCCGAGCGCATCCGGCGCATCGACCCGGCTTCGACGGGAGCTTCCCCGCGATCACCTACCCCGAGCAGTCGGCGGCCGCGGCCGCCGCGGAGGAGGCCGAGCAGCCGTCGCCGATCGAGCGCGCGACCGCGCTGGCCGGCGCGGCGGTGGCCGCGCTGGCCGCGGCGCGGCGCGGCGACGACCCGCGGCTCGCCGCCGAGGCGGCGATCGCCGGCACCGAGCCGGTGACGCCGGCGTCGGTGGCCGAACGGGTCGGCACCTTGAGCGACGCCCACCTCGCCTACGCCGCCGCGCTCCTCGACGCCCTGCCCCCCGGCGTCCGCGAGGCGGCGCACGAACCCGAGGGGGCCGAGGCGGTGGTCTACTCGCTCCTCCTCGACCGCGACCCGGCGGTGCGCGACGTCCAGCTCGCGCTCCTCCGCGAGCGCGCCGAGCCGGCCGCCTTCGCGCGCGTCGAGGAGCTGCGCGAGCGGATCGCCGCCTGCCCGGTGGCGGCGCGGCTGCCGCTCGTCGACATGGCGCTGCCGGCGCTCGGCCGGCTCTCGCTCGGCCGCCACGAGGGGTTCCTGGCCACGGTCGAGGCGCTGGTCGCCGCCGACCGCCGGATCGACCTCTTCGAGTACACGCTCCAGCGCCTGCTCGCCTCGCACCTGGTGCCGCGCTACCAGCCGCGCCCGCCCCGCCCGCCGCACTACTACAAGCTCGGGAAGCTCGGCCGCGAGTGCTCGCTGCTGCTCTCCGCGCTGGTGCACTCCGGCCACGGCACGGCCGACGACGCCCGCCGCGCCTTCGAGCGCGCCGCCGCCGAGCTGCCCGAGGGGATCGACGGCCTCGCCCTGGTGCCGCGCGAGGAGTGCGGCATGGCCGCGGTCGACGCCGCCCTCGCCGAGCTGGACCGCACCACCCCGAACCTCAAGCGCGACCTGGTGCGCGCCGCCACCGCCGCGGTCGCCTTCGACGGCCGGGTGACGGTCGCCGAAGGCGAGCTGCTGCGCGCGGTGGCGGATTCGCTCGGCTGCCCGGTGCCGCCGTTTCTCCCGGGGCAGATGGCAGCGTAGAAGTGCGTCCGGAACGCCACTACCTGGGGTAGCATGCCGCTTCGATGACCACCACCGCTAAGGTCTTCGTCCTCGACACTTCCGTCATCCTCTACGACCATCAGACCCTCGACAGCTTCGAAGAGCACGACGTCGCGATCCCGCTGACCGTGCTCGAGGAGCTGGACCGCTTCAAGAAGGGCTCGGCGGTCCTCAACCGCAACGCCCGCGAGTTCATCCGTCGGCTCGACGAGCTGGCCAGCGAGAACCTCCTGCGCGAGTGGATCCCGCTCAACGGACCGACCTCGGGGCGGGTCAAGGTGATCGTGCCGCCCCTCGAGCGCCAGGCGTCACAGCGGTTGATCGGCTCGGAGAACGACCACCGGATCCTCGAGGCGGCGCTCGGCCTCCAGGCCGAGATGCCCGACCGGCGGGTGATCCTGGTCAGCAAGGACATCAACCTGCGCCTCAAGGCGCGTGCGCTCGAGCTGCCGGCCGAGGACTACAAGCGGATCACGGTCGAGAGCATCGACCGGCTCGACTCGGGCAAGAGCGCGGTCGAGATCGCGGACCCCGAGGCGCTCGACCGCCTGCACGCCGAGGGGTGGCTGCCCTGGGAGGCGCTCTTCGCCGAGCGGCCGCGGCTCAACCGCTTCTTCATCCTTTCGAGCTACCAGCGCTCGGCGCTCGCCTGGTACAGCGCCGCCCGCGAACGGGTCGAGCGGATCGTCAAGCAGCCCGCCTACGGCATCACGCCGCGCAACGCCGAGCAGACCTTCGCGCTCACCGCGCTCGCCGACCCCGACGTCCGGCTGGTCACCCTCACCGGTCCGGCCGGCACCGGCAAGACCCTGATCGCCCTCGCCGGGGCGCTCGAGGCGAGCCGCGACTACCGGCGCATCTTCCTCGCCCGGCCGATCGTGCCGCTGTCGAACAAGGACCTCGGCTACCTGCCCGGCGACGTGCAGTCGAAGATCGACCCCTACATGCAGCCGCTCTGGGACAACCTTCGCTTCATCAAGGGGCGCTTCGACCCCACCGACCGCGCCTACCGCCGGATCGAGGACATGGTCGAGAGCGACAAGCTCGAGATCGTGCCGCTCGCCTACATCCGCGGCCGGAGCTTCTCGCGCATCCTGTTCATCGTCGACGAGGCGCAAAACCTGACCCCGCACGAGATCAAGACCATCATCACCCGCGCCGGCGAGGGAACCAAGATCGTCCTGACCGGCGACGTCTTCCAGATCGACACCCCCTACCTCGACGCGCGCAGCAACGGCCTCTCCTACCTGGTGGATCGGCTGGCGGGGCACAAGCTCTACGCTCACGTCCACCTGGAGAAGGGGGAGCGCAGCGAGCTGGCGAATCTGGCGAGCGAATTGCTTTAAATAGCACCCACGAATACTCCCTCTAGACCTCCCACCCTGCTAAATGAGATAGGTCAGCGTCGATGACCGGCAGAACTACTCGAGCAGGACCTAGTCCGACGATGATGGCTGGCATGCCTCTGAAGCAGTTCCACGTTTTCCTGGCCTCGCCCGGTGACACTGCAACAGAAAGGGATCACGTTCGATCCTACTTTGAGCAGTTCAACAGAAGCACCGCCCTTCTCTTTAACGCGCGCTTTGAGGTAGTTGACAGCGATGGGTACGCCAGCGGCGGCGTCGGGAGAGCACAGGCGCTGATAACAAGCCAGACGCTGGAGCGTTTCCGTGATTCACTAGCGCTCGTGATAGGAATCATGAGCCAGCGATTCGGCTCTCCTACCGGTGAGGCGGGCTCCGGCACAGAAGAGGAATTTCGCTGGGCTTTAAAGAACAATCAGGAGACGGGCTTCCCAGAGATCAAGTGGTTCTTTCGCAAATTCGATTCGCTCCGGGTGCCCCCTGATCCCGACGAGGCTCGTCGCGCGCTTGATCAGTGGGAGCAAGTACATCGATTCCGCGAAGCGCTGAAGAGCTCCACGATCATTGGTAGATCCTTACCCCTTGGCCGTGTCGCCACGGCGGTCGAAGTCAAGACCCCCTTTCAAACCGTGCATGCGGATTTCCCGCACACGGCTTACGGGTGGCCTCTCGGGACACGGCATTACGCGGTCTCCTGAGCCGATTCGCTGCCAGGTCTCCCGCGGAGGTCATCCCGCAGGATGGTGTACTGCACCTGGAGGCGCTCGCCCGAAATCCGCTTGGCCGCGGCCCACAGTCGCCGTTGCAGTTGTCGCACTTTCTCGCGCGGCACACGGCCGCCGGGGGTGTTAGGTCCGGTCTTGCCGGCCATTCCCTCGCGCTTACCCGCTCCGACGACACAACCACCCCAGGGACCCTTCCCTCCCGCAGCGTTGTTCGTCGCTGCGATCAGCGGTACTACGATCCCCTCGGACTCCCGCTGCGCACGCCCCGACTTCGCCTTCGGCTTATACGGGGCCGCTCGCCATGACCACGGCTGCGCAGACGGGCCTCTCGTGTTCCGCGCGTCTCCTTGTCCGCGTGCTGCGCCCCATACCCCGCCGGGACCCGACGCGGGCTCCGGTACTCCCGCATCGGACGTGGCCTTCGCCGTGACATGAGCGGCTCGGCTCCCGGATTGTTCCTCTGTCGAGGCTGCAGGCTTCACTTCATGTTGCGGCCCGCGGACTTGCTCCCCGCTGCACGGCTCTCGCCGCCTGACGGGCTCTTGACGCCCCGCTCGGCCGACGGGGTCTCCCCCGCTCGACTGGGGCCTGCTACTCGGCGCACCGGTGCTTACCGAGGCGGGACTCACACCCGCTGGACACGCGCAGCATGCAGACGGTGCGGCCACACGGACCGGACCGGCTACTTCACGACGCACCATGTTTGCAGAGTACGCAGACCCGGATGACTTTCGCTTCGTACTTGAACGCGACCTCACTACATGGCTAACGCATCCGGAGCGTCCGTGGATTCAGGAAAGGGCACTCCCGCCGCCTGCAGAGCTGACCAGTTACACATTAAACCCGCCCGCAGCTTACTACCATGCCCTTGATCGTGAATTTAGCCGCCTGGACATCTCCGGCATCGACAATGAGCGCTCTTTTGAGATTCCGCTTAGTGACATTTACATCCGCCTGCGCGTATCGCCTGAGACAACAGAGGATAGGAGCAGCCCAACAACAGCCTCACCTGGAGATGCCCTAGAGATCAATGCTGCCCTCGCACAACGTACGAGGCTAGTAATCGTCGGCGACCCAGGCACTGGGAAGTCCACCTTCCTTCGCTTTCTTACCTTGACTCTCGCAAGATCCCATATCAGCGCCGACCCCAAGCTCGCTCTCGAGCAGCTTTCTCTCGATGAGCCAGTGCCGATCCCAATCTATCTCTCCTGCTGGGATCTCGCAGATTTTGCCAGCCAGAGAGATGAACTTCGCCTCCCGACGTTCCTGACCTTTGTCTCCGAACGCCTTCGCAGTTTTGATTTTGCCATTGCCGACGATGATGTTGAGCGGATGCTTCGCGCAGGAAACTGCTGCCTCCTCCTAGATGGGCTTGATGAGGTCTCAACAGAGGCTGCGCGCTCCGCCGTAAGCCGCTTGCTAGAGGAATGCGTCGATCGCTTCGGATCCAACCGGTTCGTGGTTACTTCGCGGGGACGAGCATATACGGGAGACTCGATACTGCGGCGCGATTTCACGAGATTCGACGTACTACCCTTTGACTCCGCCGATCGGCGGCTGTTCCTCCGGAACTGGTTTGCTCTCCTTTTTAGGGTGGCGCCCGAGAAGGTCACTGAAGCAGGGACGGACGCTAGCAGCGAGGGCTCTCCTTCACTTTCCGTGGAAGCTCAGTAGCGTGAGTCCGCTGCAGCAGAGGTAGACCAGGGAGATGAGAGCTTCGGCCGAATGGAGTCCAAAGCTGCGATGACTGAGCAGGCGGATGCGGTTGTTCATGCCTTCGAGGCGTCCGTTGCTGATCTGCCAGCCGACCCAGCCGACGACGCCGTCGAGGTGGTTGCGGATCATCCGAGCGACCTTCTTGATGGGTTCGAGCTTGGAGTGCATCGCGCGTCGGAGCCAGCCGTCGAGGAAGCGCCGAGCCCATCCCTCCCTCTGGTAGGTGTAGAGGTCCATGAAGTCGTCCTTGAGCAGCATCGCTCGGTAGAGCCGGCGGTTGCCCCGGACCTGCTCTTCGAGCACCTGTCGATCCTGCGGGGTCCGGCTTTCGGGCCGCTTGAGCACCGGGAAGCGGGTGTTTCTCAGGTCGCGCCGGGTCTGGGGATCGGCGTCGCGGATGAGCTGCTGGCGCACCTTGGTAACCGCGTTGTTGAGATGGCGGACGATGTGGAAGCGATCGAAGATGATCCGGGCCTGGGGAGCTTTGCGCCGCAGCACGATCAGGTAGGGCTCCCACATGTCGGCGCTGATGGCTTGGAGCTGAGCTGCCCGTTGGGGGCCCAGCTTCTTGAAGAAACGCAGCAGGGTCTTGACCTTGCGGCCCTTGCCCGCCCACACCACTCGGCCGCTGACATGGTCCACGACCACCGTGAGGTAGTTGTGGTGTCGGCGGTAGCTGATCTCGTCGACCCCGATCACCCGCAGACCTTCCAGCGCCGTCTCGGAGTCCCAGGCCCGCTCGACCACCCGATCGACGATCCGCCGCACGCTCGGCCAGGAGATCCGGAAGTACTGCTTCACGGCGGTCAGGTCGCAACGCTGCGCCAGCCAGGCCACCTGCTGCTCGAAGTCGCGGCTGAAGCGGCTGCCGGCTGCCGCCCAGGGCACACTCTCCGTACGCACACCGCAGTGCCGACACCGCACCCGACGGATCTGGTAGCGCAGGTAGCAGCGCCAGCCGAAGACATCCAGGTGACGCCACCAACGCCACGCGCGATCGTGCCGCTGCCGAGCCTCGCGCCCGCAGCTGCCGCAACGGTGGATCCGCCCACGGGGCACGACGCCGATCCAGATCTCCCGATCCCGAAACTGGAGCTGGACGTTCCGCACCCACACCCCTTGCGCGGCGAGCAACTTGTTCAGTACCGTGGTCATGCGCATCACCGGACGCCTCCTTTCTCGTTGGCACAAGAAAGTCTAGCGCCTTGGTGGTGCGCATCTTCTTCCCTACCCAGAACTTACGCGGCGACAAGCTCGCTCGACCACGGACCGCGACTCGGTACGCCGAACCAGGCGGCCCGGACCCCGGGTTCGAGATCTGTCCACGGAAGGTGAAGGAGAACCGCAGCGAGATCGAGAGCCTGAGCAGCGCAATTGAGAGAAACGAGCGCATTCAATCCCTTGCGATCAATCCGCTGCTTCTGACGGTCATCGCCATAGTTCACTGGAACCGCAAGAGACTCCCAGAGCAGAGAATAGATCTGTACGAGGAATGTGTTGACGTCCTGCTGGGGCAACGGAAGGAAGCTGAACGCACTCAGCTTCGCCGGAGAGTACGCACCACAGACGAAACTTTGGAGCATCATGCACACGAGGAGCGCGCCTGGGTTCGAAAGCGGCTCGCCGAGATCGCCCTCTACATGACAAGTCAAATCGAGCACAACTACGAAGTGACCCAGGCAGAGCTGGTACAACTGCTTGCCCATCGCTTCACCGATTCAGCCGCCACGGATAGTGAGCGTGCAGCCATTCGCGTGGGACTGTTTCTAGAGAGACAGGAATTGCGGAGTGGCCTGCTGGTCAGCAGAAGAGCGAAGCACTACCGGTTTGTTCATCTCACTTTCCAGGAGTACCTGGCTGCATGGAATCTTTCGAACAAGGATCTAGCGACAGCGTTGAAGATAGTTCGCCCCCACCTGGGTGAAAGCGGCTGGTTCGAGACTCTCCAACTCCTCGGAAGCCAGTGGGCCAAAGAATCCGATGAGAGACTGGACACCTACGTCTCATGGTTGCTGGAGAATCGAGGGAGCTCTCTACAGGAACAGGCTCCGCTCGTAGCACTTTGCGCCAACATCCTGCGAGATACGTCAGCTGTAGCTGACATTGGCGCAGCAACTCGCAGCGCTTATGCCCAAGCCGTGGCGAACACCTTGCACGTGTTCCGGGAGGGATCTGACATTCCTATCAGGACACAACTGGAGATACTGGAAGCCTTGGGTGCACTGGGGGCTCCGATGAAGCCCCATTTGATGGACGCCTTGCGCGCCAACTTTTTCCAGGTTCGGAGGCGGGCCATCGAGTTGGTTGCACCGCTCATGTCAGATGATGAGCTGTTTGCATTGGAAAGGATGCTCTCCAGAGATCGCAGCAAGGAACCCATAAGGGCACTGATCAAATCTTGGCTCGCTCGAGACAGTGAACGTGCCCTGAATACCTTAAGGAGGCGGATTTGGGGTTGGAAAGCAGGAGAAGCTGTTGCCACTCTTGTTCCCTTCTTCCGTGCTCACTTCCCGACCTTGATGGTCGCATTCCAGTTCGTCACGCGAACGGCTCGGGGGTGGCATCCCGATCCTGGTTTCCGCAAGGAGATCCGACGATGGGTCGACGACCTCCGAAGAGATCCAGCAAAGCGCGAGGAAACTCGCCGCGCTCTTATCGAATCCGTGGATACCGCGTTGCACCCTGAAACTCGCGCCGCTGCACTGGAGGCACTCTCTAAGTACTGGCACAGCGAGGAGGCACGGACGCTAGTCACAAAGCAGGCCCGAGAAGGTCTAGATTATCTCGCTCGGATATACGCGATCGAGATTCTTGCTCAATGGTGGCAGGATGAAGGCAGCCGAAAACTCATAGAGGATCGTGCAGTCTCGGACCGCAATTCGTCGGTTCGTTCCGCCTGTCTAGAGGCCTTGTCCAAACATTGGCCGGATGAAGATACTCATGGCCTCTTGCTCCGGCAGGGAGCCAGCGACTCCGACTGGTTCTGTCGAGTACGGGTGCTTGACATTCTGAGTAGTCGTTGGCCAGACCGAGAGACTCAGAATTTTCTCATTGAAAGGGCTCTTGGCGCGGAACGTCATGACGGGCTGCGCATCCGCGCATTTCACTCGCTTTTCGGCAGACTTGATTGGCGTGTCAGACGTTTCGCCCTGGCTCTCTACTCGCAAGGTGGCGAGGGGCAGCGGTCCTTCCTGGATCCCCGCCAGCCTGTCAGCCGCGGCCGCATCCGAAAGGCAGCTGAGGTTGCTGGCCTTGCTCCTGACCAAGTCGACGAGTTCATCATGGCGATTTCGCAGTACCTCGGCTGGGACGTCGCTCTGGGCGCGGAAACGGAGCGTGGGTAGATGGCGGAGGAACCTCCGGCCAACCAGGAAGAGAAGCCTTTCTCTGGAGATCACTCGCCGTAGCCGGCGTCCTCGCGCACGCCGGCGGCGGCCATCGCCTCGGCGCGGCGGGCGATCTCTTCGGCCTCGCGGCGGGCGGCCTCGGCGTCGAAGGCTCCGGTGCCGAGGGCCCCGGCGGGCTCGATCCAGCCGGCAAGGTTCCGCTCGGCAAGGTCGGCGAGGAAGCGGACGTGGTCGGGGCGGTCGTTGAGGCAGGGGAGGTAGCGGTAGTCCTCGCTCCGGCCGCCGGCGTGGACCCAGAACTCGCGGTTGAGTCCGTCCAGCTCCTCGAGGGTCTCCAGGCAGTCGGCCGAGAAGGCCGGCGAGACGACGTCTAGGCGGCCCACCTTGGCGCGCGCCATCGCCTTCACGGTGACGTCGGTGTAGGGCTTCAACCACTCCTCGCGGCCGAAGCGCGACTGGAAGGAGACCTCCCAGCGGTCCTTCCCGAGGCCGAGCCGCTCGGCGACCAGGCGCGCGGTCTTGTGGCAGACGCAGTGGTAGGGGTCGCCGTTGCGGAAGTAGCGGAGCGGGATGCCGTGGAAGCTGAAGAGGAGCTTGTCGGGTGGGCCGCCGGCGTCCCACACCTCGCGGATCGACGCCGCGATCGCGTCGAGGTAGCCGGGCTGGTCGTGGTAGCCCATCACCGTGCGCAGCTCGGGCACCCGCCGCCAGGTCCGGATTTCCTCGGCCAGGGCGTCGAAGGTCGAGGCGGTCGCGGCCGCCGAGTAGTGCGGGTAGAGCGGCAGCAGCAGGAGCCGCCGGCAGCCCTTGCCGCGCAGCTCGCGCGCCGCGGCGGCGATCGACGGCTCGCCGTAGCGCATGCCGAGCGCCACGTGGAGCGGCGTGCCGACCCGTCGACTCAGCTCGGCCGCCAGGGCGTCGCGCTGCCGGCGCGAGATGACCAGGAGCGGCGAGCCTTCCGGGGTCCAGATCTTGGCGTAGAGCGCCGCCGACTTCGCCGGCCGGGCGGTGAGGACGAACGCCTCGAGGATCGGCCGCCACTTCCAGAGCGGCAGCTCGATCACCCGCGGGTCGAGCAGGAACTGCCGCAGGTACGGCCGCAGGGCGCGCGCGGTCGGCGCCTCGGGGGTGCCGAGGTTGGCCAAGAGGACCCCGACCGCGGGGACCTCGCGGTGGTCGAAGCCGGGCTCGTCCTGGTACTTCATGGCAGGTCTCCGGGGCTAGGTCTCCGCCAGCTCGATCCACTTCTCGACCACCGGCGGCCGGTGCCCCTCCAGGCGGTCGAGCAGCTCCTCCGGGTCGTCGCCGACCAGGAGCAGCGCCCGGTGCTGGGGCCGGACGAAGCCCTCGGCCACCGAGTGGTCGAGGAGGGCGACGAGCGGCCGATAGTAGCCGCCGGCGTCGAGCAGGGCGCACGGCTTGCCGTGGATGCCGAGCTGCGCCCAGGTCAGGGTCTCGAACAGCTCCTCGAGGGTGCCCAGGCCGCCAGGCATGGCGACGAAGGCGTCCGACAGTTCGGCCATCATCGCCTTGCGGGCGTGCATGGTGTCGACCACCCGCAGCTCGCCGAGGCCGTTCGCGGCCACCCCTTCGCGCGCCACGAGCGCGTGCGGGATGACCCCGATCACCTCGCCGCCGGCCGCGGCCACCGTTTCGGCGACCGTCCCCATCAGCCCGATCCCGCCGCCGCCGTAGACCAGGCCCCAGCCGCGCCGCGCCAGGGCGCGGCCGAGCGCGCGGGCGACGTCGCGGTAGACCGGCCGCCCGCCCGGGCTCGAGCCGCAGTAGACGCACACCCTGCGAATGGTCGGCGGTTCGTTCATGCGCGCTTCCGGAAGCGCTCCGGCCGGCGGAGCGCGGGCGATTCCATCACATCGCCGACCGCATCGCAGGGCGCGCGCGGCCAAAAAAAAGCCGGGCCGCCGCGGGGTCACTCCGCAACCGGCCCGGGATCGCCGTCCGGGAGGGGCCCGCGCTCGGCGGGCCCTCCTGGCAGTCTGTCTGTCCGGGGTGACCGGAGGGGCGAAAACGTTTCACCGGGCCGGTGGCGGGACGTCTTGGATTGCAGACCTTTCGTCCGCGAACGGATCGGCGAACCGCGGGTCGGTGACGAAGGCGTGGTCGGTGAGGCTCTCGAGGAAGGCCACGAGGTCGGCCTTCTCGCGCGCGGTGATCGCGAAGCCGCGGAGGCGCGGGTCCTTGTGCGGGTTGCCGGCGGCGCGGCCGCCCGCGGCGTAGTGGTCGATCGCGGCGCCGAGGGTGGCGATCGAGCCGTCGTGCATGTAGGGCGCGGTGAGCGCGACGTTGCGCAGGGTCGGGGCGCGGAAGCGGCCGCGGTCCTCGGCGCGGCCGGTGTGGCGCGCCAGGCCGGGGTTGTCCGGCGGATAGGCGCCGCCGCCGAGGTCATGAAGCGCGGTGTTGAAGAACGCCGGGGCGGGCTCGGCCACGCCGCCGCCGGGTTCGACGAAGCGCACCGGCCCCGAGAAGTTGAAGCCGGCGTGACAGTCGGAGCACCCGAGCCGCTCGGAGAAGTAGAGCTCCATGCCGCGCCACGCCGCCGGGGTCAGCGCCGCGCGGTCGTCGTCCCAGAGCAGCCGGTCGTAGGCCGAGCGGCCGGAGACGAGCGTCCGCTCGAAGCTCGCGAGCGCGCGGACGACGTGATCGAGCGTGAAGGGATCGGCGTCGCCGGGGAAGGCCGCCGCGAACATCTCGCGGTAGCGCGGGTCGGCGGCGAGGCGCGCCAGCACCTCCTCCTCGCGGCCGGCGATCCCCAGCTCGACCGGCGCGGTGGCGAGCATGGGCACCAGCGCCTGCTCCTCGAGCCGGGTCAGCGCCGGCTCGTCCCAGGCCAGGGTCGCCGGGTAGGCGGCGTTGGCCAGGCTCATCGCGCTCCGCGGGTGGAGGTCGCCCTCGGCGCCCATCGCGCGCGCCCGGCCGTCGGTGAAGGCCAGCTCCTGGCGATGGCAGGAAGCGCAGGCGTAGTGCCCGTCGCCCGAGAGCCGAGGGTCGTAGAACAGCCGCCGGCCGAGATCGACCTTCTCGGCGGTCAGCGGGTTGTCGGCGGGCACGATCGGCGGCGGGAAGCCGGGGGGCAGCCGGCCCCGGAGCGGTTCGGGGAGGCCGGGCTCCGCGGCGCGCGACGCCTCGGCCGGAGGCGGCCCCGGCGCGGGCGCCGGGCCGGCGCCGAGGCCGGCCGCCGCGAGCGCGGCCAGCCCCGCGAACGCTGCGGCGGTGCCGGCGACCGCCCGGCTCACCGGCGCGCCTACCAGCGGCGGCCGGCGAGCTCGCCGAGCGACGCCGTCTGGTCGGCGAGCTGCGACCGCTGCGCCACCCACTGGGCGAAGGCGTCGAGCTGCGCCGGGTCGACCGCGCCGGGCTCCGCCCGGTGGCGCTCGACCCACTTCTCCATCGCCGCCATCAGCAGATCGGCGCGCCCGCGGTCGTGCTCGAAGAGGTGGAGGTAAGCCTCCTTGGCCTCGTCCAGGCGCCCGAGCCCGAGGTAGGCCTCGGCGCGGTACTCGATCGCCTCGGCGTAGGTCGGCACCATGCCGAGGGCGGCGTCGTAGGCGGCGAGCGCCTCCTGGTACTCGCCGACCTTGCGCAGGGCGTACCCGAGGTCGGAGTAGGCGCGGTAGTGCTTGCCGTCGAGCCCGACCGCCGACTGGTACTCGCGGATCGCCTTGCGGTAGCTCTTCTCGATCTTGCCGTCGAGCTTGGCGCGCTCGGAGGCGGACTTCCCCTCCGCCTCCTTCTCCAGCTCCCAGGCCTTCTCGCGCAGCTCGATGCCGCGGTTGTAGTGCTGGTCGGCGCGCTGCTCGGGGGTCAGCTCGACCCGCGGCATAGAGGGCATCCCCGCCGGCGCACCGCCGTCGGCGAGGAGCGCGGCGGGGGCGGCGAGGAGGATGGCCGCGGCGAGTGCGGCGGAGCGTCGTGTTGCGGTCATCGGATTCTCCACGGTCGGTTCGGGCCTTGGCCGCCGGGGGCGGGCGCCCTCTCGCGGCGGCCGGACGGTAACGACGACGGTGAGTCCCCGCGCGCGGCCGGCCGGTTCGGCCGGCGCCCGCGGACCCGGGATCTCGAGGCGGCCAGTATATATAGGACATCTATACGGCCGGCGGCCGCCCGCGGCGGGAGCCGCCGGATGGCGCCCGCACTGCCATGCGCGTATGCTGCCCGCCGTTCTGCGCCCGAGCCGGCGCGGGGGGCCTGCCGCTCGATGAGCGAAGCGCTATCCGACGAGCCTCCGAGTCCCGCCGGGCATGTCGCCGGCAAGCCGTCCGGTCGCAACGGCACGCTCGGCCTCGCCTTCCTCTTCGGCACCCTCTACTTCGTCCAGGGGATCTCCGAGCCCGGCGAGGGGCTGATCATCCAGCCGGTGCGCTCGCTGCTCAAGGGGTGGGGGCACTCGGCGGCCGAGATCGCGCTCCTCGGCCTGATCGCCGGCATCCCGTGGTCGCTCAAGCCGCTCTACGGCCTCCTGACCGACTTCGTGCCGATCGCCGGCTCGCGCCGGCGCAGCTACCTGATCCTGTCCAGCGCGCTGGCCACCGCCGGGCTCCTGCTGCTCTACCTCCGGCCGCCCGAGAGCGGCTCGTTCTGGCCGCTGACCGCGGTGATGCTGGTGACCACCCTCGGGGTCGCCTTCTCCGACGTGGTCGCCGACGGCTTCATGATCGACAAGGGGCAGCCGCGCGGGATCACCGGCCTCCTCCAGTCGGTGCAGTGGAGCTCGAACTACGCCGCCGGCATCGCCGCGGCGTTGATCGGCGGCCACCTCGCCCAGGCCGGGCGCCAGGAGCTGGGCTTCCTGATCTGCGCCGGCGTCACCTCGATTGCCCTGCTGGTGGCGCTCTTCGGGGTCGACGAGGATCGCACCGCCGTCCACGCGGAGCGCCCCGGAGCGGCCGCGCGCGCGCTCGCCGAGGCGCTGCGCCAGCCGATTCTGCTGGCGGTTTGCGCCTTTCTCTTCCTCTGGGCGTTCCAGCCGTTCTCGCCGACTGTCCTGTACCTGTATATGACCGACGAGATGGGACTCTCCGAGAGCTTCTACGGCTACAACCAGGCGCTGCTCTCGGCCGCCGCGGTGGTCGCGGCCGTGGCCTACGGGTTCTATTGCCGGCGGGTGCGCTTCACCACCCTGATCCACCTCTCGATCGCCGCCGGCGTCGCCTGCACCGCCGCCTACTGGTTCCTGCGCGGGCCGAAGTCGGCGGTGGCGGTGACCCTGATCGTCGGCTTCACCTATATGACCGCCAGCCTGGTCCAGTTCGACTTGACCGCCCGGGTCTGCCCGCCGCGCGTCGCCGCCACCCTGTTCGCGCTGGTGATGGCGCTCTCGAACTTGAGCCTGTCGCTCGCCGACGGCGCCGGCGGCTGGCTCTACGACCTCCTGCGGCCGGAGTGGGGCTCGCGGGCGGCGTTCAACCTCCTGGTCGCCCTCGGCGCCGCCTTCACCGCCGGGTGCTGGCTGCTGGTGCCGGTCCTCCGGCGGGGGGACTGGGCGGCGGCGGGGCCCGTCGCGGGCAAGGGCGCCGACTGAGCGCCTCGATCAGGGGATCCCTCCGCCCGAGGGTGGTGGCTCGGCGCCTTCGCAGGTGGTCAGCTTGCTGCAGGGATAGCACTCCGTCTTGATGAACTCCGGCCGCGAGCGCAGGGAGTCCTGCGGTCCGATCACCGGTAGCTCGCCGGCCGGGATCCCCGGGCAGTCGCAGGACCAGTCGGGGTCGATGCAGAGGGTCTCGCACGTACAGATGAAATGCTCGTAGACGCCGAAGTCGGTGCACACCGCCGTGAGCGCTCGGCGGGCACGCTCGACGGGGGTCAGCTCGGAGTGCCGGATGCACGCTGTCCTTGCGCTCTTCCGAAGGACGCGCCCGCGGGTGTCCGCGATCGTGACGCCGGCCGGCGGCCCCCCGGGCGGCGCTCCCTCATCGGCGGCCGGGGGCGCCTGCACTTGGGAGACCACCGGTTCGTGCTCGGTGCAGCACTGATAGAAGATCGGTCCCTGCGGGAAAAGGTAGTAGTTCACATACCGGCGGGGCGGAGCGAGCGCGGCCGGCTCGTCGGCGTCGTAGCTCGCGACCGGCGCCTGGGCCGCCGCCTGGATCGCCGGGCCCACCAGGGTCAGGGCGCCGAACAGGAAGAGGAGTGCTGCGCGATGCAGGGTCATGAGGACCTCCTTTCGAGCATCCTGTGACCCTCAGGCGGGCGGTCGAGGGAAGTCGTTACGCGGCGGGGGTACCCGAAGTCTCAGTTGCCAACGCATCGTCTCGGAAACTCTGAGCCTCGATCAGCGGTCCTCGCCGGCATCCGCCAGGAACCGCCGCAGCCCCTCGAGCGTCTCCCGCCAGCCGGTCTCGCAACCGATCAGGTGGCGGTTTGCGCCTTTCTCTTCCTCTGGGCGTTCCAGCCGTTCTCGCCGACTGTCCTATACCTGTATATGACCGGCGAGATGGGACTCTCCGAGAGCTTCTACGGCTACAACCAGGCGCTGCTCTCGGCCGCCGCGGTGGTCGCCGCCGTTGCCTACGGCTTCTACTGCCGGCGGATCCGCTTCACGGCGCTGATCCACCTCTCAATCGCCGCCGGCGTCGCCTGTACCGGCGCCTACCGCGCAGGCGCCGCCCGAGCCGCCGGCGAAGGAGCCCGCGGGCTGACCTGCGGGCCGTCTCAAGTTCATCAACAGGAGCGCAGCCTGCCCGCTGACGCAGGCAGACTGCCGCGCCACAAGGAGGACTCCCGATGAGACTCTCGACTCACAAGACTCTGTTCCGCCTCGGTCTGACGACCCTGGCAGCGCTCGCGGCGGCGGTCATGCTCCTGCCCCACGCAGCATCCGGCGCCGATCTCGGCGCCCCGGTGCTGATCGTGGCCGCCGACCTCGATGCCGACGGCATCATCAACGAGTACGACGACGACGTGGACGGCGACGGCGTGCCCAACTGGGACGACGCCGACCGCGACGGCGACGGCCTGCTCGATCCGGACGACGGCGACGCCGACGGCAACGGCCTGCCGGACGGCGGCAAGGGCCCGAGCAACATCCCGGGCCAGGGCACTGGTGACGACGACGACGACGACGACGACGACGACGACGACGACGACGACGACGACGACGACGACGACGACGACGACGACGACGACGACGACGACGACGACGACGACGACGACGACGACGACGACGACGGCACCTTCACCGTCGCCCCGTTCACCTGCCTACCGACGCCCACCACGCTCTGCTTCGACGACAACCGCTTCCAGGTCCAGGTGACCTGGACCACGCCCAACGGCGATACCGGGGTCGCGACCTCGGTCCAGCAGCTCAGCTCCGACCGCTCCGACCTGCTCTGGTTCTTCAACAGTGCGAACTACGAGATGGTCGTCAAGGTCCTCAACGGCTGCAACTCGAACGGCCACTACTGGGTCTTCGCCTCGGCCACGACCAACGTCGGCTGGGAGCTGCGGGTGACCGACTCCGAGACCGGAAAGGGCAAGTTCTTCCGCAACCCCGTGGGCCGGTCGTCGCGGACGGTGACCGACACCATCGCCCTGCCCGTCTGCCCGTAGCGGGCGGCGGGCTCCCTCGATTCGTCCCAGAGGGGCGGCCGGCCGGCCGGTCGCCCCTTCAATGCTCCCGATGAAGCTCCTTCGGCCCGTCCAGTGGGCGAAGGCGGCCGACGACGACCGCGGCGGCCCGGTGGCGGGGCTGTGGAGGCTGAGGCCACCTCGAACGGCGGTGAGCGCCGCGCCGGACGGCGCGAGCGGGTCAGCCGAGCGGGTGGAGCGGGATCCCTAGCGCGCCGGCCGCGACCGCCAGGCGCTGGTCGAACGTGGCGAGGCGCACCGACTGCCCCTGTCGGCGGAGGAAGTCGAGCGATGCCAGGTGCAGGGCGTCGAGCGTTCGCAGGGGAACGGGGAAAGGCTCGAGCGCCCGGGTCAGGACCGGCGGCGCCAGCTCCAGCATCGATACCCGCGCCAGGAGCTGCCGGGCCTGCTCCCCCAGTTCCTCCCCGAATCCCCGGGAGTGGAGCCGGCACCAGGTCTCGTACTCGAGCAGCCGGCTCGCGACCAACGTCTCCCGCCAGAGCGCCTCGGGCGGGCGCCGGTCCTCGGCCAGGAGATGGGCCAGAAGCACCGAGGTGTCGAGGTAGATCACTCTCGGGTCACCGATCTTCGCGATCGCTCGCCAGCTCATCGAGGAGGGTGGCCAGCGGGATCATCGGCTTGCCCGGTGGCAGCGGCCCTGCCGCTCCCACCGCAGGCGTCAGCCAGCCCTTGCGCACCGCGTCGGCGAGCATTGCGTCGGCGAGCAGCGGGCTGCGAGTCTCCTCGGGTGGAACCAGCCGCGCCACGATCCGGTCGCGGTCGGTGACCAGTACGGTCTCGCCGCCGGCGGCCAGGCGGACGTACTCGCTGAGGCGGTTCTTGAGGACCTTCAGGCCGACGGCGCGCATGAAGCCAAGGTAGCTCCTGGAAGCTACCTTGTCAAGTCTCGATCAGCGGTCCTCGCGGCCGGTCTCCGTCAGGAACCGCCGCAGCCCCTCGAGCGTCTCCCGCCAGCCGGTCTCGCAACCGGCCAGGTGGGCGTCGGCCTCCGGGCCGGCCGGGAAGCCGGACTGGACCACCTCGAGCACCGAGCCGCCGCTCTCCGCGGCGCGGATCGTGAACTCGACCCGGAAGTCGGCTTCGAACGGCAGCCGGCCGGCGCGGGCGCGGTAGCGGTAGTCGGCGAGGACCAGCCGGCGGGGCGGCTCGAAGACCTCGAGGGTGGCGGCGGTGGCGTAGTCGGGGTCGTCCTCGTCGGTTCCCCAGGCGGCGGCCCAGGCGCCGCCGGGCTCGGCGATCACCACGGCGCGGTCGGCCTGCCACCAGCGCCGGATCGCGCTCGGCGTGATCAGCGCCACGAAGGCGCGCTCGGGCGGCGCAGGCAGCTCGATGCTGCGGCGGTGCTCGCGCGCCGGCGGCGCCGCGACCAGCCCGTGGGCCGTCTTGATGCGCTCGATCTGGCGCCGGTGGACGAGGTCGTGGCCGGCGACCAGCCGGGCGAGCTGGCGGACCGACTCCCGCCCCCGCTCGGCGTGGAGGCCGGCGCGCCGCCACTCCTCCTCGCGGAGGCGGGAAAGCAGCCGGAGGTTGGCCGCGCGCAGCTCGGCCAGCGCGGCGAGGGCGGCCTCGACGTCGGCCTCTCCGTAGGCGAGGCGGTCGGCCCAGGCGTCCTGGTCGTAGCCCGCGAGCGCGATGCCGTCCTGGGCGATCACGGCGCGGTAGCGGTAGCCGCTGACGATCTCGGAGTCGGCGAGGTGCTGGATCACCTGGGCGATCGACCACTTGCCGGCGCGCTCGGCCCGGCGCAGGCCGGCGTCGGCGAGGCCGGCGATCGCCGCGCGCAGCGCCGGCACGAGCTCGCCCTGGACCGCCAGCGGATCGCGATCGCCGAGCAGCTCGAAGAGGCCGCGGATGTACTCCGCCGCCGCGGACGACGGCGTGGGACGGGAGTCGGCGGGTGTCGGATCGTCGGTCATCTCAACCTCGTTGGCCGTCCTCAACCGGCCTCGATCAGCCCCAGCACGCCGTCGACCTGCTGCCAGCCGGCGCGCATCAGGAAGGTCGTGTTGCGGCCGTAGGACTTGCCGCCGAGGAGGAAGAAGCCGGGCTCGGGGTTGACCAGGACCTCGGCGCCGTGGCTCGGCTGGGCCAGGCAGTCGCCGGCGCCGGCGCCTAGGAGGGCCGCGGAGAGGCTCATCGGGCCGCTGGTCGCGTAGCACTCGTGGACCTGGAGCTGGCGGTAGAGCCGGTGGTCGCCGACGTAGCCGGTGAGCGAGAGGACGCGGTCGACTTCGACGGTCTCGACCCCGGACCTCTCGACGGCGCCCGGGCCGGCGCCGTTGCCGAGGCGGCGGCGCAGGGTGACGCGGAGCCTGCCGCCCGCGGGCTCCAGGGATTCCACCACCACGCCCCGCCGCGCCTCGACCGCGGGCGACGAGCCGCCGGCGAGCGCCTCGGCGCCGGCGGCCAGGCGGGCGCGCTCGGGGAGCGGGTCGTCCTCGACCCGGCCCCAGCCGGGCGACTCGGAACGGAGCGCCCAGATCACCCGCGTGCCGGAGCAGCGAGCGGCGAGGGCGGCGAGGTCGCGCACCGCGGTCTGCGCCGAGTGGCCGGCGCCGGCGACCAGCACGGTGCGGCCGGCCCAGCGCTCGGCCTCGGCGGGGTCGGCGAGGTCGGGCGGGTGGCGGTCGATCAGCCCGGCGGCTTCGGCCGCCCGCTCGCCCGGCGCCGGGATGCCGCCGTCGCCCAGCCGGTTGGGGCTCGACCAGGTGCCGGTGCAGTCGAGGACGACGTCGGCGCGCTCGATCCGCTCGCCGCCCGCGGCGTCCTCGACCAGGAGGCGGAACGGCCGCTCGGCGCGCCTGCCGGTGCCGATCTCGTCGCTCTTGACCAGGCCGTCGCGCGACACCTCGACCACCCGCGCGCCGGTGACGAGGTGCGGCGCGATCTCGGGCAGCTCGGCGAGCGGCCCGAGGAGCCGCTCGACCAGCTCGGCCCCGGTCGGGCACTCGGCGCCCTCGGGGAGCGGCCGGCCGGCGGCGGCGAGGCGGGCGCGCGCGCGCGGCGAGGCGTCGAGGTCCCAGGGCGAGAACAGGCGCACGTGGCCCCAGGCGGCGACGCTCGCCGCCGGCCGGCCGGCGGCCTCGTAGACGGTGAACGGCCAGCCGCGCTCGGCGGCGGCGAGGGCGGCCTCCAGGCCCACCGGGCCGGCGCCCAGGATCGCGAGGTGCGGGGTACGAGCGGTCATGGTTTTCGATCTCCTCGGGGAATCGGGTGCGGTTCTCGGATCGTCAGAAACGCGACGCCGCCCGCTCGGCGGACGGCAGGATCTCGAGGCAGGTGGTCCACCAGCCGGTGAGGATGGTGTCGACGAACTCCTCGGGCAGCCGCTCACGGCGCATCTCGGCGGCGAGCGCGGGGTGGTCGTAGGCGAGCGGCAGCAGCTCGACGGCGATCCCGCCTTCCCCGCGCGCCTCGATCATCGCGAAGCGCACTCGCGGGTCGCCGTCGTTGGCCGGGCGGCCGATCACGCCGACGTTGACCGCGTCGCGCCCCGAGGGGAGCCGGCGGTGCCAGCCGAGGCCGGTGTGGGTGCACACCAAGGCGTCGCAGCGCTCCTGGTCGAGCAGCACCTCGAGGAACGGCGCCGGCGTCGTCGAGCGAAACAAGAACTCGTTGATCCGGCGCGGCGAGCCGTGGACGAGGAGCAGCTCGCGCTCGCCGACGCGCACCCGCCGGCGCTTCGGCAGCCCGCCCATCCAGGCCCTGTACTCGGCCGAGCTGTTGGCCGCGGTGTACTGGTAGGAGAGCCGTGCGAAGTGGTTGTCGCGCGGGTCGGTGTAGCCGCAGTTGCAGTCGTCGCGGCCGGAGGCGAGCGACTCCTCGTAGTTGCCCTGGATCGCGCGCACGCCGCCCGCCTCGAGCAGCGGCCGCACCTTTTCGGGGTTGGGGCCGAAGCCGCCGAGGTCGCCCAGGCAGTAGACCGCCTCGGCGCCGCGGCGCGCCGCCTCCTCGAGCAGCGCCGCGAGCGCGAGGTGGTTGCTGTAGACGCCGCCGAAGACCGCGATGCGCTCGAACGGCCCCTCGACCGTCACACCGTCCTCGCGCGGCGCGAGATAGCCGGCCACCGCCTCTTCGCGCCCGTCCTCGGAGAGCGGCCGGCCGCTCCCTTCGACGGCGCGGCGGAACTCCGCGAGCGGCACCAGGCGCTCGCCCCAGGTGGCGAGGCCGCGGTGGCGCGTCAGCGGCTCGTTCGACGCCGCGCGCTCGACGGCGCGCCGGGCGCGCTCGGACTCGTCCTCGGGGATCCGGTTGGCCACGGTTCGCCCTCAGGTCCTGCAACTGACGCCGTGGACGTGGCAGGTCCAGCACGCCGGGTGCTCGAGCGGGTAGTCGCCGAGCGCGTCGGCGAGCCGCTCGCCCATGCGGCCGGACGGCTCGTTGACCAGAATCGGACAGACCCAGACGCCGTGCCCGGTGACCATGCGGCAGGCGCTGCACTGGAGGTGGTCCCAGCCGCCGTCGCCGGCGTCGTCCGCGCGCAGGCGCTGCCAGCTCTCGTAGGCTCCGCCGCGCTCGGCCTCGGCGCCGATCCGGAACACCGGCAGCACCTTGAGCCGGGGCTTGTCGATCCCGAGGCCGCGGAGCAGCTCGAAGAAGCGCTTCTTGCCGGCGTCGGTAGCGACGTCGCCGTGGACCTCGGTCACCGTCAGCACCGGGTTGATCCCGGCCGCGACCAGGTTGCGCACCCCGGCCAGCGCGCGCTCGAACGTCCCCTCGCCGCGGATCGGGTCGTTGGTCTCGGCGCGGTAGCCGTCGAGCGAGACCCGGAGGTCGAGCGAGTGGTCGGCGGCCGCGGCGAGCGCGGCGAGGCGGGCGCAGCGCGAGGGGTCGAGCGGCAACCCGTTGGTGAGCACGGTCGCCGGCCCGACCCGCAGGGTGGCGGCGAGGATCGCCTCCATCTCCGGGTTCAGGAACGGCTCGCCGCCGGTGAAGTAGTACTCCTTGACCCCGAGCCGGACGGCCTCGGCGAGGTGCCGCTCGACGTCGGCGAGCGACATCATCTCGTGCGTGTGGTTGGTCGGCGAGCAGGAGATGAAGCAGTGGGTGCAGGCGAGGTTGCACACCGTCCCCGCGACCTGGAACCAGAGGGTGTCGAGCGAGCGCAGCCGCACCCGCGGGGCCGGCGGCGGGGCGGCGGGTCCGGCGTCGCGGCGCGGCGCGACGGTGGGCTCGGCGGTCATGCGGGTGCGGAGGATATTCAGGCGGGCGGGCGGCGGCGAAACGCGCCCGGAGTGCCGGCTCGACAGTACCACGCGCAGAGTGCGCCCGCGGCCACCAGCCGGGACGGGACGGACCGGCCCGGGGAGTGCCCGGTGACGCCCGCCCCTTATACTCGCCGGGGCCGCGCACCCCCGCGCGCACCGCTGCCATCGGAGCCGCCCATGACGTCACGCTGGCCACGCTTCCTCCTCGCGGCGCTCTGGCTGACCGCGGGCTGCCGGCCCGAGGCGGCGCCCGGACCCGGGCGCGGCGCCGGGCCGGCCGATCCGGCGCCGGCCGCGGCCGCCCGCGCCGAAGGCTCGGTGACGACCGACGACGGGGAGCGGCTCCACTACACGATGCTCGGCGAGGGGCCGCAGACGGTCGTGATCCCGCTCGGCTTCTACCTCGAGACGGCGTTCGCACCCCTGGCCGAGGACGGCCGCCGGCTGGTCTTCTACGACCCGCGGTGCCGCGGGCGTAGCGGCTGCGCCGACCCGGCGCGGGCCTCGCTCGATCGTTCGATCGCCGACCTCGAGCAGCTCCGCGCCGGGCTCGGCATCGAGCGCATGGCCCTGATCGGCTGGTCGGGCCTCGGGATGGAGACGGTGGCCTACGCGCTCCGCCACCCCGAGCGCGTGACGCGCATCGTCCAGGTGGCCCCGATCCCGCCCGCGAAGGCGATCCTCGACGCCGAGGGCGACCGCCGGGAGGAGGCCGATCCGGAGGCGGTGGCGGAGGTCGAGCGCCGGATCGACGCCGGCGAGGGCGACCCGCAGGAGCTGTGCCGGCGGTACAACGCGCTGACGCTGCCGTCGAGCTTCGCCGATCCGGCCCACGTCGCGCAGGTCCCCGACGTCTGCGGGTTCGCGAACGAGTGGCCGGCGAACCTCTGGGCCTACTTCGACGCCCTCCTCCCCTCGTTCGGCGAGTTCGACTTCCGGGACGAGGTCCGCGACCTCGGCATCCCGCGGCTGGTCGTCCACGGCCGCGAGGACGGGATGCCGCTCGCGGGCGCCGAGGCGTGGGCGGCGGCCGACGACGCCAAGCTGATCGTCCTCTCGCCCGCCGGGCACTTCCCGTTCCTCGAGCGCCCGGACGAGTTCTTCCCGGCCGTCGATCGCTTCCTCGACGGCGACTGGCCGGAGGGAGCGCAGTAGTATCATCCGCTACACCTTGCGCCGCTTCCTCCTCCTCGCCCTCCCGCTGCTCCTGCTGCTGATCGCCCTCTTCAACCTCGGCATCGAGCTGCTCGGCCTCGGCGCCGGCCTCGGCCCGCTGGCGGGCTGGAAGCCGGGGCGCGCCGGCGTCCCCGGCGCCTACGTCCTCGGCGCCTGGGCGCTCGAGGCGGTGGCGCTGACCGCGCTCTTCCTCTTGATCGACGGCCGCGGCGGCTGGCTCGCCGTCAACGGCCTCGCCGCCGGCTGGATCGCCTGGGTCTTCCGCGGGCCGCTCCTGGTGCTCACCGCCGCCGGCACCGGCGCCGGCGGCGACTGGTGGCCGCTCGCCTGGCGCTGGTTCGGCCTCTACACCGCCGCCGGGCTGACGCTCGCGGTCGCGGCGCGGCTGGCGGGGCTGCGGCGGCGGTCGGTCGCGGTATCGTCGCCGCCGTGAGCGAGCCCGAGACGATCCACGAGGAGGAGGACCTCGGCAAGGCCTACGACGCGCGGCTGATGCGGCGCCTCCTCGGCTACGTGCGGCCCTACCGCGGCATGGCCGCCGGGGCGGTGGCGCTGATCATCGTCACCTCGGTGCTCGAGCTGATCGGGCCGCTGGCGACCGCGGTGGCGCTCGACCTCTTCATCAAGCCGCCGGGGGAGGCGGCCGAGATCTCGGCGGTCAGCCGGCAGGTCGCCGAGTGGATGGCGGCGGCGGGCTGGAGCCCGACCCAGGCCGAGGGGATCGCGGCCACCGCGGCGGTCTACCTGATCTCGCTGCTGCTCGCCTTCGGCGTCCTCTACCTCCAGGGCCTGGTGATGCTGCTGATGGGGCAGTACATCATGCGCGACCTGCGCGATCAGATCTTCGGCCGGCTCCAGGAGCTGCCGATCTCCTACTTCGACCGCAACCCGGTCGGCCGGCTGGTCACCCGCGTGACCAACGACGTCGACGCTCTCAACGAGCTCTTCACCTCGGGCCTGGTGGCGATCTTCGGCGACGTCGTGCTCCTGACCGGCATCGTGGCGGTGCTCTTCTGGCTCGACTGGCGGCTGGCGCTGGTGACCTTCGCGATCGTGCCGCTCCTCGGCGCCCTGACCCTCTGGTTCCGGGTGAGGGTGCGCCGGAGCTACCGCGACGTGCGGACGCGCCTCGCGCGCATCAACGCCTTCCTCCAGGAGCACATCACCGGCATGTCGGTGCTCCAGCTCTTCAACCGCGAGCGCCGCGCCTTCGCCGAGTTCGACGAGATCAACGACGACCACCGCGCGGTCAACGTCAAGGCGATCTACTACTACGCCGTCTACTTCCCGGCGGTCGAGCTGATCACCGCCCTCGGGCTCGGTTTGATCCTCTGGTATGGCGGCGGCGAGGTGCTCGCCGGGGCGCTCTCGATCGGCGCCCTGGTCGCCTTCCTCCAGTACGCCCAGCGCTTCTACCAGCCGATCTCGGACCTGTCCGAGAAGTACAACATCCTGCAGGCGGCGATGGCCAGCTCGGAGCGCGTCTTCCGGCTCCTCGACCGGCCGGTCGAGATCGTCTCGCCGGCCGCCGGCTACGCCCCCGAGCGGGTGCGCGGTGCGATCGAGTTCGACCGCGTCGCCTTCTCCTACCTCCCCGGCGAGCCGGTGCTCCACGGCGTCTCGTTCGCGGTCGAGCCGGGGCAGACGGTGGCGGTGGTCGGCCACACCGGCGCCGGCAAGTCGACGCTCGCGAACTTGCTGCTGCGCTTCTATGACGTCGACTCGGGGGCGGTCTCGGTCGACGGCGTCGACGTCCGCGAGTGGGACCTCGGGCGGCTCCGTTCGGCGGTCGGCATGGTGCTCCAGGACGTCTTCCTCTTCTCGGGCACCCTGGGCGGCAACATCCGCCTCGGCTCCGAGACGATCGACGACGAGCGGGTGCGCTGGGCCGCCCGGGAGGTCAATGCCCTGCCCTTCATCGAGCGCGCGCCGGAGGGTTTCGCCACCCGCGTGCGCGAGCGCGGCGCCGGGCTCTCGGTGGGCGAGAAGCAGCTCGTCGCCTTCGCCCGCGCGCTCGCCTTCGACCCGCGCATCCTGATCCTCGACGAGGCGACCTCCTCGATCGACACCGAGACCGAGCAGCTCATCCAGAGCGCGCTCGCGCGCCTCCTCGAGGGGCGCACCAGCCTGGTGATCGCCCACCGCCTGTCGACCATCCAGCGCGCCGACCGGATCCTGGTCCTCCACAAGGGCGAGGTGCGCGAGCACGGCACCCACCAGGAGCTGCTCGCCCGGCGCGGCATCTACTATCGGCTCTACCAGCTCCAGTACCGCGACCAGGAGCTGCGGGCGGCGGCGCGCTGACGGCGCGCCGGCGGCGGCGGCGGCCGGCCCGCCGGCTAATCGGCGCTATTCAACCCTGGCGGCCTCGCCGCCGGCCTCCTCCGCGGGCGGCTCCGCGGCCGCGCCCTCCCCGGCCCCCTCGAGCGCGGCCAGCGGCTCGACCAGCCCGAGCGCCGCCATCGCCTGGTCGAGGCGCTCCTTGGTGCCGCCGTCGTCCGTGGGGTACCGGTAGGTCATCGACAGCAGGCGGTCGCCCGCCGGATGGACGGTGAAGATCTTGATCTCCTCGACCTCGCCGCCGGCCTCGCCGGCGTAGCGGCCGCGGGTCGAGAAGGCGGTGCCGAACTGGCTCATCAGCTCGACCTGGCCGAGGAAGTTGCCCCCCGGCCGCGACTCGATCTCCGCCTGCTGCTGCTTGACCGCCTCGACCAGGTTGATGCCGGCGGTCTGCGGCGGGCTCGCCTGGTAGGTCAGCGTCGCCTCGGCCTGCTCGCCCTGGGCGTGCCGCACCAGGACCAGGGTCTCCCCCTCGTTGGTGACGACGTCGAAGCCGGCCTCCTGCGGGCCGGCCAGCACGATGCCGAGGACGGCGTTCTCGACCCGCTCCGGCTCGGTGGGGAGGACGGCGGTGGTGGTGTCCTCCTGCCGGGGGCCGCAGGCGGCGAGGACTAGCGAAGCGGCGGTGAGGGCTGGGAGCGCGCGGAGCACGGCACGGAACATGATCGATCCTCCTGGTTCGGGCGGCCCTGGCTCGGAACCGAGCCCCGGCGGCTATTGCGAGGATTGTACCGGCGCCTCGGCGGCAGGGACCCCGCAGCAGACCGCCGGCGCCGGCTCGAGCACCGCGGCGGCGCCCGGGCCGCGCGGGTCGGCGGCGGCCTCGAAGGTGCCGTCGGCGAGGCGGCGGACGGCGTGGACCTTGGCCGCCGCGAGGTCCATCGTGACCTCGTGGCCGAGCGCCTCGAGCTCGGCGCGGGTCTCGGGCGCCAGCGTGTCGGTCTCGGCCTCGAGACGGTCGGGCAGCCACTGGTGGTGGAGGCGCGGCCGGTCGAGCGCCTCTTGGAGCGGGTCGCCGTCGACGATCAGGGCGAGCAGCACCTGGAGCGTCGTGGTCGGGATGCGCGAGCCGCCGCGCCCGCCCAGCGCCACCGCCTCGCCGGCGCGCTCGCGGGCCTCCGCGCCGGTCCCCTCGAACCAGGCGATCGTCGGGCTCATCGACGACAGCATCCGCTTGCCCGGCGCCACCTCGTTGGCCTCGCCCTGGACCAGGCCGTAGAGGTTGGGGCGCCCCGGGGCGGTGGTGAAGTCGTCCATCTCGTTATTGAGGAAGCCCAGCTCGGGCACCCAGAGGCCGCACCCGAAGAGGTCGTTCAAGGTGGTGGTCAGCGCCACCAGGCCGCCGCGGCCGTCGACGGCCGAGAGGTGGGTGGTCTCGTCGCTCCCGGCGCCGGCGAGCGCGGCCGCGATGCGCGCGGCGGCGAGGTCGCCGACGGCGCTCGACGGCGTGGCCCGGGCGGCATCGATCGACGCCGCGCGGAGGTCGAGCCACCCCGGGTCGAGCAGCTCGCGCTCGGTCGCCGCGGTGGTCGCCGGGTCGCCGAGCAGGAAGCGGTCGGCGAAGGCGCGGCGCAGCGACTCGGCGAAGAGGTGGGCGCGCTCGGCGCCGAAGCGCGGCAGACCGGCCCAGCCGCGGCGCTCGAGCAGGCCGAGCGTCTGGCCGGCGATGACGCCCCCCGACGACGGCAGCCGCATGGCGGCGATCCGCCAGCCGAAGGCGGAGACCTCGACCGGCGGCCGCCACTCCGGCCGGTAGGCGGCGAGGTCGGCCGCGGTCAGCACGCCGCCGTGGCGCGCCGACGCCGCCTCGATCGCCGCCGCGACCGGTCCGGTAGCGATCGCCTCCGGGCCGCGCTCGGCGTAGGCGGCGAGGGTGGCGGCGAGCGGCGCCAGGACGATCCGGGTGCCGACGGGCGGGGGCTCGCCCCCACCGTCGCCGCCGGCCGGGAGCCAGACCGCCGCGGTCTCGGGGAAGCGCGCCAGCCGTTCGCGATCGCCGGCGAGCACCTGGTGGAGGTTCGGGCCGACGACGAAGCCATGGGCGGCGAGCCGCCGCGCCGGCTCGACCACCCGCGCCCAGGGCAGCTCGCCGTAGCGGCGGTGCAGCTCCCAGAGGCCGGCCGGCGCGCCCGGGACGCCGGCGGCGAGGGGCCCGACCAGCGAGGCGCCGGGGACCGGCTCGCCCGTCTCGTCGAGGTACATCCCGCGGTGCGCCGCGGCCGGCGCGGTCTCGCGGAAGTCGAGGGTGGCCAGCTCGAAGCCGCCGCCCTCCTTCGGCAGCCGGACGACCGCGAAGCCGCCGCCGCCGAGGTTGCCCGCCTCGGGGAAGGTCACCGCCTGGGCGAGCGCGGTGGCGACCGCGGCGTCGGCGGCGTTGCCGCCGGCGGCGAGCGCCTCGAGCCCGGCCTCGGTGGCGTAGGCGTCGCCCGAGGCCACCGCGCCGCCGGTGCCGCGCGGCGCCGGGGTCGAGGCCGGGAACGCCGGCGGCGCGGGCGGCGCCAGGAGAGCCGCGGCGGTCAGGAGGACGAGCGCTCGAAGGGGACGTCCGATCATCGCTTCAGCTCCTGCCGAGCCGGTCCTCGAGCAGCATGGCCGCCACCTCGAGGAAATCGCGCTCGGTGATGATGCCGACCAGCTTGCCGTCCTGGACCACCGGCAGGCAGCCGATCCTGCGCCCCTGCATCAGGTGGACGGCATCGAGGGTCGGGGTGTCCGGGGTCACGGTCAGCGGATCGCGGGTCATCACCTCGGAGACCGGGATCGGCCGCTGCTCGTCCTTGCGCTGGGTGAGCAGGCGCAAGAGCGCGCGATGGGTGACCAGGCCGACCAGCCGGTGCTCGCCGTCCTCGACCGGCACGTGGCGGATGTGCTCCCAGTCCATCAGGCAGGCGACCATGTCGACCAGCTCGTCCTGGTTGACGGTGAAGAGGTCGGTGGTCATGAACTGCGCCACCCGCGAGTAGTGGCGCGCCCAGCCGCCCCCCTCCTCGATCTCGGCCAGCGGCCACTCGTGGCCCGGCGTGTTGTCGCGCTGGCGCGCCGCGGTGGCGGCGGTGAGCGCGCCCATCCGCTCGGCCTTGGTGCCGCGGTCGCCCATCGCGGCCAGCGAGTCGAGCAGCCACTTCGCGCCGGTCCGGCGCCGGCGCACCCGCTCCTCGATCGTCCCGAGATAGCGGTCGCGGTCGGCCTCGACGATGCCGAGCGCGGTCAGCCCCTCGCGCGCCAGCGGCAGCAGGGTGCCGAGGATCAGCTCGCCGGCCGGCTGGGGACCGCGCCCCGGCCAATGGATCTGCGCGTCGAGACCGTGGCGCGCGGCGCCGAGGAAGCTCTCGCCGACGGCGTCGAACGGGATCGCCTCGCGGACGTCGCCGATCTCCTCGTCGACCCCCTTCAACAGCCCGAACCAGAACGCGGCGTTGGCGATCTCGTCGAGCGGCGTCGGCCCGGCCGGCAGCACGCGGTTCTCGATCCGCAGGTGCGGCCGGCCCTCCGAGACGCCGTAGCAGGGGCGGTTCCAGCGGTAGACGGTGCCGTTGTGGAGGCGCAGCGCGGTGAGCTTGGGTACCCGGCCCGCGGCGAGGTCGGCGAACGGGTCCTCGTCGATCTCGGCGCCCATCAGCACCCGGAAGCGGGTGATGTCCTCCTGGAAGATCTCGAGCACCGAGTGCTCCAGCCACTTGCTGCCGAAGCGCACCCTGGGCGTCTGCTCGCGCACGTGGACGGTCGGCACGCGGGTGTCGATCGAGAGCTGGAAGAGGCCGATCCGGGTCTCGCGCCAGAGCCGCTTGCCGAAGAGCAGCGGCGAGTTGACGGCGGCGGCGAGCACCGGCGGCACGACCAGTTGGGCGACGTTGTAGAGGCGGGCGAACTCGTCGGCGCCGACCTGGAAGTGGGCCTGGAAGCTCGTGTTGCAGGCCTCGAGCATGACGTTGTCGTGGGTCATCGACAGCTCGTCGACCCCCTTCAGGCGGACCTGGAACTCGCGCCCGCGGAGGCGCTGGAGGGCGTCGTTGAGCGCCCGGTAGCGCGGGATCGGGGTCATGCTCTCGAGGCCGAGATCGGCCTTGTCGAGCGTGGGCAGGATGCCGGTCAGCACCAGATCGGCGCCCAGCGCGCGGGCGTGCTCGCGCACCCGGTCGAGCTTCCCGATCAGCTCGCGCTCCATCCGCGACAGGCAGTCGCCGGCGAGAAGCAGCGGGTCGAGGTTGATCTCGAGGTTGAAGCGGCCCAGCTCGGTGGTCAGCCACGGCTCGCCGCAGGCGGCGAGGACCTCCATCGCGAGGAGCGCCGGCTCGTAGTCGGCGTCGACCAGGAACATCTCCTGCTCGGCGCCGATCCGGCGCACGCCGCTCTCGAAGAGGCCGTGGTCGAGCATGTGCTCGAGCGCCCGCAGGTCCTCGAGGACGCGCTGGGTGAAGCGGCGCAGCGCCTCGGGGGTCGAGGTCTCGGCGATCGTGAGCTGGCCCATGGTCGGCTCGCTCGTTCCGCGCGGATTCCGGGGAACCGGGCGGGGGAGGGCATCGGCTCCGGGCGCGGCGCCGATGGCGCGAATCATACGCTTCGACGGCGGTGGACGACCGCCTGATATCGTTTCCGGGCCGGCGCCCGCCGGCCGGGAAACGAATGATGGGCGATCCGAACGAGCCAACCGCACCGGCCGCGGAACCGCCGGGCGGCACCCGGCCGCCGCGGTCGCAGCCGTCGGAGGCGCTCTTCCGCCAGCTCGTGGCGGAGGTCCGCGACTACGCCATCTTCATGCTCGACCTCGACGGCCGGGTGATGAGCTGGAACGCCGGCGCCGAGCAGATCAAGGGTTACCGCGCCGACGAGATCGTCGGCGAGCACTTCTCCCGCTTCTTCCCCGCCGACGAAGCCGCCCGCGGGCGGCCCGAGCGCCTGCTCGCCGCCGCGCGCGCCGAGGGCCGGGTCGAGGACGAGGGGTGGCGGCTGCGCAAGGACGGCACGCAGTTCTGGGCCAATGTCGTGCTCACCGCGGTGCACGACCCCGAGGGCGGACTGGCCGGCTTCGCCAAGATCACCCGCGACATGACCGAGCGCAAGCGGGTCGAGGCGCTGGAGGAGAGCCGGCGCCAGATCAGCGAGTTCCTGGCCATGCTCGCCCACGAGCTGCGCAACCCGCTGGCGCCGATCCGCAACGCGGTCGACATCCTGCACGCCGAAGGCGAGGGCGACCCGCGGGCGCGGTGGGCGCGCGACGTGATCGACCGCCAGGTCGACCACCTCACCCGGCTGGTCGACGACCTGCTCGACGTCAGCCGGATCACCCGCGGCAAGATCAGCCTGCGGCTCGAGTCGGTGCCGCTCGCGGAGGTCGTCTGCGCCGCGATCGACGCCGTCCGGCCGCAGCTCGAGGAGCGGCGGCACGACTTCGAGGCGCTCGTGCCCGACCGCGCCGCTGCGGGTCGACGGGAGACCGCGACCCGGCTGATCCAGGTCCTGGTCAACCTGCTCCACAACGCGGCCAAGTACACCCCGCCAGGGGGCCGCATCCGGTTGACCGCTCGAGGCGCTCCGCCGAGGTCGCGGTGCTGACCGTGCGCGACGACGGCATCGGCATGACGCCCGACCTGCTCGAGCGGGTGTTCGACCTCTTCATCCAGGGCGACCAGCGGCCTCGACCGCTCCCAGGGCGGGCTGGGGATCGGGCTGACCCTGGTCCGGCGCCTGGTCGAGATGCACGGCGGCACGGTCCGGGCGTCGAGCGCGGGCCCGGGGCAGGGGAGCGAGTTCGTGGTACGCCTGCCGCTCGAGAAGACCGCCGCCGCCGGGGCCGAGCCCGCCGGCGACCCCGCCGCCGTCGAGGTCCCGGCCGCCCGGCGCGTCCTGGTGGTCGACGACAACCGCGACGCGGCCGACAGCCTGTCGGCCCTGGTCGCCCTCTGGGGCCACGAGGCGCGGGTCGCCTACGACGGGCCGGGCGCGGTCGCCCAGGCCGCGGCGTTCCGCCCGGAGTTCGTCCTGCTCGACATCGGCCTGCCCGAGATGAGCGGCTACGAGGTCGCGCGCCGGCTTCGCGCCGCCGATTCGGCCCGGCCGGCGACCCTGATCGCGATCACCGGCTACGGCCAGGACGAGGACCGCCGCCTGAGCCGCGACGCCGGCTTCGACCTCCACCTGGTCAAGCCCGTCGATCCCGGCCGGCTGCGCGAGATCCTCGCCACCCCGGAGGCGCCGCCCGCCCCGCCCCCCGCGGCCGCCTCCGCCCCGGGGCCGGCGACCTGAAGCGGCCCGCTAGATCGCCGGCGCCGGCAGCCGGCCGTCGACCAGGAAATGCTCGCGCGGGTAGCGCAGCGTGCGGTGGCGGAAGACGTCACGGCGGGTGAACTCGACCGCGTCGCGGGTGGCGACGGAGAGCCAGGTCTGCGGCGGCGCCGGCCGGCGGGCGGCGAAGGCGCGCGGGCTGAAGACGGCGCAGCAGGCGCCGCCGGGGTCGCGCGCGGAACCGAAGAGAAAGGCCTCGACGCCGGCGGCGCGCATCTCGCGGCCGAGGAGCTGCGAGGCCCGGTAGTCGACGGGCGAGGAGATCTCCGCCGCGTGGGCCGCGAACGGGCCGGCGGTCAGGTCGACGCCGGCGCGCGTGTCGACGGGCGCGGTGAAGGCCGAGACGTCGGTGAGCACCTGCGGCAGCTCGGCCGTCGTGCCTTCGAGCAGGAGCAGCCGGTAGTACGCGGATTCGGCGAACCCGGTCGACAGCGCCCGCGCGCCGTACCAGATCCCGCGCTCGGCGCGCGACCCGAACCGCGAGCCGTGGCGCAGCGGCGGGTAGCGGAACGGCGTCGCCAGCAGGTAGTGGAGCCCCTCGAACCCCGGTTCGGGCGGCAGCGGCGGCTTCGCCGCGTCGATCATCTCCTCGAGGAGCTGCTGCTCGGCATCGGAGTCGACCAGCTTCCTGGTCGAGACCACGTGCTGCCCCTCGACCACCCGCCAGGCGCGGAGCGAGAGCGCACCGGGCTCAGCCGTGGCCGCACATCGCGTCCAGATACTCGGCGACACCGACCAACCCGCCGACCGTGCGCACCAGCTCGGCGGGGACCCCCGAGAGGTGATGGTTGTAGCCGCGCAGCCAGCGGCGGCAGCTCTCGGCGTCGCCGCCGAGCAGCGCGTCGAGGCTGCGGAACACCCTCAGGAACAGGAGCGCCAGCTCGCCCTCCTTGGTCTCGGGCCGGATCCGGCGCCCGCGGGACAGCCGCGACAGCGACGACGGGCTGACCCCGAGGACGCCGGCCAGCTCGCGGTTGGAGAGGCCGAGGGAGCCCGCCGCTCGCTCGACGGCGCGGGTCAGGACGGCGGCCGGGTCGGGGGCGGGGGCGGGCTGGGCGACGACCATTGCAGGTGCAACGTATACGCCCGGAACTGCCATCTGCAAGCCGAGGCGAAGGCCGGCGCACTCCGTGATGGAGGTCCCCGCGCCAAGGCTATTGCCCTTGTGGTATCTTCCGCCCACCGGTCACTGAATCGTTTTAGCCTTGCCGCGTCCCGGCCGAGCCGCCGTCCGTGCGAGCCGCGCCGCCGCGCGGAGGAAACAGGAGGGACGGCGTGGCAGAACCCCACTCGCTCGCTCAGTTCGTGGCGCTGGACTGGATCTGGACCTGGCTGTTCATCGCCCTGATGATCCTTTGCGGCGTCATCTTCTACCGCCTCGGCAAGCGCAGCGAGGCCGACTTCTTCCTCGCCGGCCGCGGACTGCCCTGGTGGCTGCCGGCGACCTCGGTCTACGCCACCCACACCGCGACCGACACCCCGATGTGGATCACCGGGACGATCTACAAGTGGGGGATGCGCGGCATCTGGTATCCGTTCTTCTCCGCCTGGTGCGCGGTCTCGCCGTTCGTCTCGACCCGCATCTTCCGCCGCTCGCTGGCGATGAGCCAGGCCGAGTGGCAGACCCTGCGCTTCTCGGGCCTCGGCTCGGAGCTGCTGCGCGGCTGGCTCGCCGGCTGGCAGACCTTCATGAACATGTTCGTGGTCGCCTGGGTGTCGGCGGCGATGGGCAAGGTCTGCGTCTATCTCTTCGACTGGCCGGCCTGGATCGGCATCGTGCTCTTCACCGCGATCTGCGCCGTCTACGTGCTCCTGGCCGGCTACTGGGGCGTGGTGATGGCCGACTTCCAGCAGGGGCTGATCAGCTTCGCGGTGATCACCCTGGTGTCGCTGTGGGGGATCGCCGAGGCCGGCGGCGCGGCCGGGATCACCGCCCGGCTGGCCGAGCTGGGCGAGAGCTGGCGCGCCAACCCGTTCCACTTCGACGCCTTCTGGGGCCTCGACCCGGGCAAGTTCTACGCCCTCGACGTCATCACGCTGATGGTGATGGCGCTTCTGGGCGGGCTCGGGATGGGCAACTTCATCGACTGGTATCCCGAGGCCCAGCGCATCCAGAGCGCGCGCACGATCCGCGACGCCTCGTACTCGATCTGGGCGGGCGGGCTGGCGTCGATCTTCCGCAACTCGTTCTGGGCCGCCTCGATCCTCGCCTTCTTCGTGCTCTTCCCGCGCATCGGCTCCCAGACCGAGTACGAGTTCGGCTGGTTCCAGCTCGGCTTCGACTTCATGCCCGCCGGGCTGGTCGGGATGTTCTTCGCCGGGATCATCGCGATCCACCTGTCGACCATCTCGACCCACCTCAACCTCGGCGCCCTCTACGCCACCCGCGACCTCTACCACCACTACGTCAACCCCGAGGCGAGCGAGGCCAAGCTGGTCAAGGTCGGACGCTGGTCGACGCTCCTGATCCTGCTCGGCAGCTTCGTCCTCGGGCTGTCGATGGAGTCGATCACCGCCTGGCTGATCTTCGCCCTCTGGTTGCAGGCGGCCGGGATCTGGGTGCCGTCGATCCTCCAGGTCCTCTGGTGGCGGTTCAACTCCTGGGCCTACCTGGCGAGCTGGATCGCGAATCTCCTGATGAGCTGGCTGGTGGTGTTCGTCCTGCCCAGCCTGGGCATCCTGCCGCAGCTCCCCGACTGGGCCAACTTCTGGCTCCTGGCGGGGCTGGTGGCGCTGATCTACGTGCCGGTCTGCTTCCTGACCAAGCCCGACGAGATGGACCACCTGGTGCAGTACTACGTCCAGGCGCGGCCGGCCGGCTTCTGGGGCCCGGTGCGGCGCGAGGCGATCCGGCGCGGGCTGATCTCGGAGGGCGAGGACCACATGACGCACGGCCTGTTCCAGAAGCACTGGACGCCGGAGGAGGCCGACGAGTGGACCAAGCACGACTGGGTGGCGGCGGCGCTCTCGGCGGCCTGCTACCTGCTGGTGGCGCTCGGCGTCGCCGGCACGCTGCTGATGAAGACCTGGGGCTTCGCCGCGCTGGCCGCCAGCATCGTCTGCGGCTGGCTGATGTTCAAGGTGATCGACCCCAAGCTCAAGGCGATGTCGGTGGCCTTCGAGCAGGCCCAGGCGGGCTACCTCGAAGGGATGGACCAGAAGACCCGCTGGGAAAGGGCACAATGATGATCGACGAAGCCGTCGGCAAGATCCTCGGCATGGCGATGGCCTACGGGGTCAGCTCGCTCGGGCTGTTCCTCGCCTACGTCAACTATCGCAAGCGCAAGCTGGGCGCCGACAAGGTCATGACGCCGGCGGCCTGGGGAGTGGTGGCGGCGATCGTCCTCGGGGTGGCGGGCGGGGCGTGGATCGTCTCCCGGCTCGCCCAGGCGCCGGCGTCGGTTGCCGCCGAATCCGCCGCCGTGGCGGCGCCGGCGCAGGAGCCGGCGCCGGTGGCGGTGCCGGCGACGCCTCCGGCGGAGCGCGACGCCTCGCGCTGGCCCCTGGTCGGCATCCTGATGCCGGCGGCGATCTTCCTGTTCGCCACCTGGATCACCCTCGCGCTCTACCGCCACTACGCGCGCCCGGCGGGGTGATGGCGGGCCGAGCGCGCGGCGGCGCGCGCCCGCGGCGCGCCGCCGTCCTGGCCTTCGCCGCCGCCGGGCTGGCCTTCGCCGCCGGGCTGGCGGCGGCCGCCGCCGGGGCCCAGCCCGGCCTCGACCGCGACGGCCTCTCTTCCGACGGGCGCGATCCCGGCCGCCCGGCGCGGGCGGCGGTCTTCCGCGCCCCCGGCTTCCCCACCGCCGACGCGCCGGCGATCTCCGACGCGACCCTCGCCGCGGCGCTCGCCGGATTGCCGGCCCACACCCTGGGCTCGGTCGCGGCGCTCGCCGAGCGGCTCGACCCGGCGCGCTACGACGTCCTGGTGCTCCCGTACGGCAGCGCCTTCCCGCTCGCCGCCTGGCCGAGCGCATCCGCGGCTTCGTCGCCGCCGGCGGCGGGCTGGTGGTGCTCGGCGGCGCGCCGTTCCATCTAGCCCGTCCTCGAAAACGGCGACGGCGGCTGGGAGACGGGCCACCGCCAGCCGACGTTCGCGCGCGAGCTGCTGATCGGACCCGCCGAGGCGTGGACGCCGGAGACCGCCGCCGGCCTCGCCGAGGGGGCGCTCACCGCGGCGCCGGCCGCGGGTTCCGAGTGGACCGCGGCGCTGCCCGAGGCGGGCACGGTCTACACCCTGACCGTGCGTCTCGCGACCCGCAAGGACCTTCCCTCCGAGCACGGCTCCGAGGGCCACCGCGAAGCCGTGCTGCGGCCGCTGGTGCACCTCGTCGACGCGCGCGGCCTGCCGCGCGCTTGCCCGCTGCTCGAGATCGACCGCCTGCGCGGCGACGACGCCGGCGGGCGCTGGGTGCTGGCGCCCTCCGACGCGCCGCTCGACGCCGCCGCGATCCGGGCGATGGTCGAGCGCGCGCTCGAGGGGGCGGCCGAGCTGGACGCGCGCCCGGTCCACGCCTCGGTCGAGCCGGGCGAGGTGCCGCTGGTGCGGGTCGTCCAGCGCCGGCCGTTCGTGCGCGACGGCGAGGCGGTGCCGGAGCGCGCCGAGCTGGTGGTGCGCGACGGCGACGGCGCCGAGGTCCACCGCGCCACGGTCGAGCTCGCCGGCCAGCCGGAGTCGCGCCACGGCAGTGGCCGAAATCCGCACTGACGCGCCGCTCGGCCCGGGCTTCTACCGGGTCGAGGTTGCCACCCCCGGCGCGCCGTGGCGGCCGCGCACCGCCGACCACCGGCTTCTGGGTGCGCGACCGGGAGCTCCTCGCGTCGGCGCCGCCGCTCACCGTCTCGCGCGACTGGCTGCGCCGCGACGGCAAGGTCTTCCCGATCGTCGGCACCACCTACATGGCCTCCGACGTCCACCGCAAGTTCCTGTTCGAGCCCGACCCGCGACGTCTGGGACCGCGACTTCGCGCGCGATGGCGGAGCTCGGGATCAACTTCGTGCGCACCGGCCTCTGGACCGCGTGGTCGCGCGCGATGCTCGACCCGGGCGCGGTCGACGAGGGCGTCCTGCGCGCGCTCGACGCGTACGTCCAGATCGCCGCGCGCCACGGCATCGTCGTCTGCTTCACCTTCTTCGCGTTCCTGCCGCCGGCGTTCGGCGGCGACAACCCGTACCTCGACCCGCGCGCGCTCGAGGGACAGCGCGAGCTGCTCACGCTGGTCGCGAGCCGCTTCCGCGGCGTCCACTGGGTGCACTGGGACCTGATCAACGAGCCGTCGTACGCGCCGCCCGACGGGCTCTGGACGAACCGGCCGATCGGCGACGCGCACGAGCGGCGGGCCTGGGCGGACTGGGTGCGCGCGCGCCACGGCGACGACCCGGCGCTCGCTCCGCGACCGCTGGCGCGACGCGTCGGCGACGTGCTTCGGCGTCCCGGGCCGACGAGCTCTGTACTCGATGATCCGCGAGCACCGCCGGCCGCGCAAGGCGCGCGACTTCGCGCACTTCACGCAAGACGTCGTCGCCGAGTGGGCGCGCCGCCTGCGCGACGATCCTGCGCGCCGCCGGCGGCGACGTGCTGGTGACGCTGGGCCAGGACGAGGGCGGCACCGGCACGCGGCCGGCGCAGCAGCTCCACGCCGAGGCGGTCGACTACACCGGCATCCACCCCTGGTGGCACAACGACGACCTGCTCTGGCGACGGCGTGCTGACCAAGGTGCCGGAGAAGCCGAACCTCTTCCAGGAGACCGGCCTGATGCGGCTCGAGGACGTCGACGGCCGGCCCTGGCGCTCGCCCGAGGCCGCGGCCGCGACTGCTCGAGCGCAAGTTCGCCTACGCCTTCGCGTCGCGCGGCGCCGGCGTCGTCGAGTGGGCCTGGAACATCAACCCCTACCTGCCGATCGACAACGAGTCGGTGATCGGCTTCTTCCGTCCCGACGGCACCGCCAAGCCGGAGCTGCGAGTGCAGCTCGACCTCGCCGCGCTTCTTCGCGGCGGCGGCGCCGTAGCTCGACGACTTCGAGCCCGACGCGGTGGTGGTGGTGATCCCGCACTCGCGGCTCTTCCTCGGCCGGCCGGGCGGCGTCGAGGGCTTCGCAGCGGCTGGTGCGGGTGCTGGCCGAGCGCTTCGGCGTCGTGCCGACGGCGCTCTCCGAGCTGCGCCTGACCGCCGAGCGGCTGCGCCGGCGCGAAGCTGGTGATCGTGCCCGCGCCGGACGCGCTCGAGGCGCTCGGCGGCCGAGGCGCTGCGGCGGCCGCGCCGTGGCGGCACGCGGGTGCTCGTCACCGGCGCGGTCGACCGGCGATCCCTACGGCTCGGTCACCCCGGCGCTCGATGAGCTGGGCGTCGTCGATCCCGGCCGCCCGGTCGAGCTGCGCGAGCGCGCCGGCGCGGCCGCCGGCGGCGGCTGGGTCACCTTCGACCAGGACGCCCGCGAGCAGCTCCGCCGCAGCGAGGCGCCGGCGCTCGACGCGCTCGAGGGCAACGGTCTGGCACGAGCCGCTGCCGCTCGAGCTGGCGCGCGAGGAAGAGCCGCTGGCCGCGCTCCTCGGCGCGGCGCTCGCGGCGGCGGGGGTCGAGGTCCACCCCTCCCCCGAGCGGGTGGCGGCGCGGCTGCTCTACGCCCCGCGGGCGATCCTCGCGGTGGCGTCAACGAGTCCGCCGCCGACGCCCGCCGGCGCCTGACCGTCGAGGGGCGGACGGTCGAGATCCCGGTCCCGGCCGGGCGCTCGCGGCTGGTGCTCATCGAGCGCGGCACCGGCCGCGTGCTGGCGGCGACCGCCGGCGAGCCGCCGTCCGTCCTCGACTGAGTTTTCGCGGGGGGCTTTCAAGCCCCCCGCCCCACGGGAGTGAATCCCGTGGGGCCCCACCCCCGAGTCGCCGGCTCCGCCGGCGGTCGCCCTGCGGGCTCCGTCGCTGCTACCACCTGCGGCGGTTGTAGCCGGAACCGACTATTCTGATCTTGACAACACTGTGCGTCACACATTATAGTCACTCCCATGAAACCGGACGTCCCGATCCCTGCCGACGAGACCGAGGCCGCGACCGAGAAGATGACGCTGGAGCTGCGCCGCGGCGTGCTGACGCTGGCGGCGCTCGCCGCGCTGCGGACCGAGGGCTACGGCTACGAGCTGCAGCAGCGGCTCACCGGCCGCGGCCTCGACATCGAGCAGGGGACGCTCTACCCGCTGCTGCGCCGCCTCGACGAGCAGGGGCTGCTCGAGAGCGACTGGAACGTCGAGGGCGCCCGGCCGCGCAAGTACTACCGCCTGAGCCCGGCCGGACGGCGCGTGCTCGAGCGGCTGCGAACCGAATGGACCGACCTCAACGAGGTCGTGGGAGGACTTCTCGATGACCGACCGAACGACGACGAACCCTGAGACCCCGGCCGATAGCGCGCCCGAGCTGATCGAGCGCTACGTCCGCGAGGTGGCGCGGCGCCTGCCCGCGAAGCAGCGCGCCGACGTCGTCCGCGAGCTGCGCTCGACCCTGCTCGACGCCCTCGAGGACCGCTTCGGCCCCGCGCCGACCTGGACCCACGCGGCGATCCTGCTGCGCGAGTACGGCCCGCCGAAGAAGGTCGCCGCCTCGTACCGGCCCGAGGACCGCTACCTGATCGGGCCCGAGTGGTTCCCGGCCTTCAGCCTGGTCGTGCGGATCGTCCTGGCGGCGCTCTCGGGCGCGCTGGTCCTCGCCTCCGCGCTCGCCCTGGTCACCCGCCCCGCCGGCGAGATCGGCGGCATCCTGCTCGGCCTGGTCGAAGGGCTCGTCGACGGCGGCCTGATCGCCTTCGCGATCGTGGTCGGCGTCTTCCACCTCCTGCAGCGGACCGAGAAGCCGCCGGTCGAGTTCGGCGAGGGGTGGGACCCGGCCGAGCTGCCGCCGGCCACCGAGTGCGACGCCGTCGGCCGCGGCGAGGCGATCGCCGGGGTGGTCGTGCCGCCGATCTTCCTCGGCCTGCTCTACCTGTTCCGCGACGTCATCGGCGTCCCGGTGCCGGGCGGCGGTCCGCCGCTCCTCAACGACGTCTTCCTCGTCCACCTGCCCTGGCTCGCCGCGTCGGCGCTGGCCGGGATGGCGGTCCACGCGGTCCTGGTCTGGCGCCACCGCTGGGGCTGGGCCACCCGCGCCGCGAACCTGGCGGCCGACCTCTTCGCGCTCTGGGTGCTGTCGAGGATCGCCCTCGACGTCGCCGCCGAGCGCGCCGCGCTGGCCGCGGCCGGCATGCCCGAGGGGGTGATCCAGAGCATCGGCTGGATCGTCTGGTCGGTGCCGGCGGCGGTCGGGCTCGCGATCCTGCTCGAGACCGGGAAGGTCGCGGCCTGCCACCTGCGGCAGCGGACCGCGGCGGCGTGAGCGGCGGCGGCCCGAGACGGCGGGACCGGCGGCCTCAAACCGCCGCCGGCCCGCCCGCCAGGATCGCGTCGATGCGCTCCAGCTCGTCGGCCGAGAGCGCGGGGCCGTCGAGCGCCGCGACCGCCTGCTCGAGCTGCTCGAGCGTGCTCACCGCGGTCAGGACGCTGGTCACCTCGGGCCGGCGCAGGCACCAGGTGAGCGCCATCTGCGCCAGGCTCTGGCCGCGCTCGCGAGCCACCCGGTCGAGGCGGCGGACGGTTTCCAGGGTCGCCGCGTCCGGACCCTCGAGCCGCCACGGCATCTCCTCCTGGGCCAGCCTCGAGCGGCGTCTCGGGATCGAAGCGGTGCGAGTAGAAGACGTCGACGTACTCCATCCCGAGCCGCCTGAGCGACTGATCGCAGCTCGCGATCAGGTACTTCCGGCTCCCCCACTCGCCGTAGGGCCCGGGCCACATCCGGTAGCCGGCCTTGGTCGAGACCACGATCTCGTCGCGCGGCAGCTCGGCGAGGATCCTGCCCCCCTCGATCTCCCCCTGCCCGGGCGTGCGCCCGTAGTTGTTGGCGAAGTCGAAGTGGGTGATCCCGAGGTCGAAGGCGCGGAGGAACACCTCCCGCGCCACCCCCGGACCCTCGTACCCGCCGACCGTCTGCCAGCCGCCGAGCGAGATCGCGGGGAGCTTGAGGCCCCAGCGGCCGCAGCGGTTGTAGGGCATCGAGGTCATGGCTCCCCTCTGGGTTCTCCCACCGTCCTCCTGACCAGCGCCTCGAACTCCTCGACCCGGTCGGGCTCTTCGAGGGCCTCGGCGAACTGGCGAACGAGGGTTCGGACGCGCTCGAGATCGATCTCGTCGCCGTGGAGGACCAGGAGCCTTTCGACGTCCTCCTTGTCGCGGTCCCGCCAGGCCACGGCCTTGTAGACGAGGAGGTCCGCCACCTGAGGGACAACGATGGTCTGGCCGCCGAAATCGACGGACGACGCCCTCTCCAGCGCTTCGCGCTCGAAGGGGAGCCAGCCCAGGCTGACCTCGAGGGGCGTGCCGGTGGGCCGGTGCTCGAGGAGCAGGACCTGCCGGCGGCGGGCGAACTCCTCGGCATCGGGGATGCGCGGAACGATCTGCTGAGCGCCCAGAGACGAGAAGAGGCCTTCGAGAGAGACGTCCGCCCCCCAGACCGTAGCGTCCACGTCGACGGTCAACCGTGGAACGCCGCGGGCGATGACGGCGATCCCACCGATGATCATGGCCGGTGCATCGAGACCCGCGAGCGCCCGGTTCAGGGCGGCGAGCGCCTGGAGAACCCCCTCGTCGGGCGGCGGGTTCATGGACCTCCGAGGGCTCGCCGGAGGCGCGACCAGCACTCCCGGGCGATCTCGTCCTCCCGTCGCCTCACCGCATCGGGGGCGATCGGCCAGCCGTAAAGGCGGCCGGCGACGGCGATGAGGTCGAGGGCGGCGCGGACGGGGTCGCGCGCGAAGGCGCCGCCCCGTGCCTGCTCCCGTTCGCGCTCCTCAGCGGCGCGCTTGTCCTCCACCCAGCGGCGGAGGTCTTCCGGCGAGGCTGTCGAACGCACATCCCTCACGAAGCCAGCATAACGCCTCGGCTGTCCGCTCGAGTCAATGCCTGGAAGGGGTCCGGCGGTAGAACCGTTCGATTGTCAGCGCAGCCGTTGCGCCAAGGTGGTGAGGGTCCCGCCGAGTGCGGTCCGCCTCTTCGTCCCGGCGCCGTCAGCGCCGCTCATCAGGTCTGCGGCCACCGCCTCCAACTCCCCCGCCAGCTCGGCGTCCTTCGCTCCGTTCTCGAGCCGCTCCGCCGCCCGGTCCAGCGCCGAGTCGATCCGTCCCGCCAGTGGCTCGGGCAGCTCGCCGCCGAGCTGGTCGAGGTACGCCCGCGCCACCGCCGGCTCGGGCGGCCAGGCAAGCGGGAACTGCTGCTGGGGGTTGAAGACGTCCGGGCCGGCGAGCGCCGCCGCGGCGATCTCGTTCTCGGTCAGGTGGTCGCTGGGGAGGAGCTTCAGGACGTCGATGCCGCGGATGATCTCGGTGCCGTAGATGCGGCCGCGGTACCAGTAGGCGGACCAGTAGCCGCCGAGGACGAGGTCTTCGGCGTCGACCGGGCCGCGGTCGAAGTAGGCGATCTCGACCGGGTTCGCGGAGTCGGTGAAGTCGATCACCGAGAGGCCGCCCTGGTACCACGCCTGGACGAAGAGGTCGCGGCCGGGCACCGGGACGATCGAGCCGTTGTGCGCGACGCAGTTCTCCTCTTCGAGCTGGGGCGCCGGCATCTTGAAGTGGCCGCGGAACTCGAGCTTGCCGTCGACGATGTCGTAGATCGCGTCGGCGCCCCAGGTCAGCGGGTCCCAGGCGCGGCAGCGCGGGCGCGTGCCGCCGCCCCACTCGTCGGTGAAGAGGACCTTGGTGCCGTCGTTGTTGAAGGTCGCCGAGTGCCAGTAGGCGAACCCCGCGTCGACCACCGCGTCGAGCCGCCGCGGCTTCAGCGGGTCGCTGATGTCGAACAGGATCCCGTTGCCCGAGCAGGCGCCGGCGGCGATCCCGAGCGCGGGGAAGGCGGTGATGTCGTGGCACTGGTCGGTCTGGCTGGTCTCCTGGGTGTCGTCGCCGTGATCGCCGCCGCGCCAGAGGCCGGCGAGGACGCCCAGCTCGGGGTCGGCGAAGACGGCCGGGCTGTCGACGATGCGCGCCTTGCCCGGGTCGTCGATCGGGATCTCGACGACATCGATGCGGAAGAGCGCGGTGCGCTCGTCGCCCGGCTTCTCGTCGATGCAGCCCGGGAGCTCCTCTTCCTTTCGCACGGCGGAGGTGCCGGAGACGTAGACGACGATCCTGCCCGCGTCCGCGGGGGCGCCGAGGCCCGGCGCGGAGATCACGGAGTGGGTGTGCGAGCCGCGGCAGGTCTGCACCGCGCCCACCTGTACCGGACGCTCGAGGTCGCTCAAGTCGAAGATGCGCAGGCCCCGGAAGCGGTCCGGGCTGACGTCCTCGGTCACGCCCTCGAGCCCGCAGTCGAGCCGGCCCCGGGTCTGCTCGACGGACATGATCAGGAGGTCGCCGACGATCGAGACGTCACCCTGGCCGCCCGGGCAGACCACGGAGCTGAGCAGCTCGGGCACGCCGTTCCCGCCCAGCCGGTAGACGTTGAAGCCGTGGTAGCTGCCGGCCACCATCACGTCGCCGGAGAAGGCCAGGTCGGTGTTGGCGAAGGAGAGGAGCGGCCAGCGCTTGTCGTCGTCGTCGCCTTCTTCGTCGTCCTCGGCGTCTCCGGCGTCCTCGGCGTCCCCGGCGTCCTCTCTCTCGTCCTCGTCGGGATCGCCCAGGATGCGCTCGGCCGGCAGGTCCGCCGGGTTCCGCGGGTCGAAGAAGCCGGGCGGCCGCGGCAGCGAGGCCACCAGCTCCAGGTTGTGGATCGCCTGGCCGGCGTCGAAGAGCCCGGGTGAGAGACCGGCGCGCGGGTCGTCCGACAGGCTCACCAGGAGCGCGTTCATGCGCTCGATCTCGGCGGTCTGGCCGTTGGTGACCTCGCTGGTGAACTCGAAGAGCGCGGGGTCGTAGGCCGAGCCGGGCTGCTCCAGGAGATCCTCGACCATGGTCACCGCCCCGTCGTGGTGGGTGATCATCAGCTTGAGGAAGAGCCGGTCGAAGGCCGTCCCCTTCGTCGCCGCCAGCTCGGCCATCTGCTCCGGCGTCGCCATGCCGGCCATCGCGTGGCTGGTGTGCATGGCGTGGTGCGCCGCCGGGTCGGGCACCTCTTGGCCGCGCTCGCGCAGCCACTGCTGCATGAAGGCGATCTCGTCCCCCTGCGAGCGCTCGATGCGCCCCGCGACGTCGATCAGCTCGGGGCGGTTGGTCCGCTCGGCAACCAGCGCCGCCATCTCCAGGGCCTGGTGGTGGTGCGGGATCATGTCGTGCACGAACTGGACGTCCGCGGGCGAGTGGGTCGAGTCGGCGATCGCGATCGCCTCGTCGGCGGAGAGGTCCCGCGCCGGCGCGCCGGGCGCGCCCGGGTGGACGATGGGGACGTCGGCGGTCGCGGCGGCGGCGAGGCCGGCCAGGAGCAGGGTCGTGAAGGCGTGGCGGATCGCGGTCATTCGCGTCGTTCCTGTCTGAGAGCGGACGTCGGCGAGACGAGGGCGCTTCGTGCTGGCTCGGAAATCTAGCAGACCCCGGGCGAGGGGGCGCCGCCCGCGCTCACCACGAGTCGGTGCGGAAGGGCGCCGCCGGCAGTCCCTCGCGGTTGTAGAGGTCCGCCAAGACAGGGTTGTCGGCCCAGCCGTAGCGGACCGCCGCCGGCTCGGGCACCTCCTCGCTCCACACCGCGACCCGCTCTCCCTCTGGAGTCCGCTCGATTCGCGCGCGGGCGCGGACGAAGCGGCGGTCGGCTCCGGCGATCGCGAAGCCGCCGGGTGCGCCCGGCTCGCCGGGCCGGCCGCGCTCGGCGCTGCCGGTGACCAGGCCGCCGCCGGCGTGGTCGAACTCGATCAGCACCCGGCCGCCGGCGATCTCGTGGCCGCGGTAGACCGGACCGGAGTGGACCAGCTCTTCGCCGTAGGCGACCCGGCGCGCCGCGAGCGCCAGCCGGCGGCCGACCACCTGCTTGTCGCGCGGGTGGACGTCGCCGGCGTCGCCGGCGTCGAGCAGGACCACCTGGGCGGTCGCAGGGAGCGCGAGGGCCGCCGACTGCGACTCGCGGAGCAGCGCCCAGTCGCTCTCGCCGGGCTCCTCGGCCGGGGCCATGAAGGCGGCGAGCTGCACGAACAGGAACGGCAGCGCCGGCTCGCCGCGCGCCCGGCGCCAGTCCTCGATCAGCGCCCGGAAGAGGTCGCGGTAGGCGAGGGCGTCGCCGGGGCCGGCGTTCGATTCGCCCTGGTACCAGAGGACGCCGCGAACCGGGAAGTCCTCGAGCGGGTGGATCATCCGGTTGTAGAGCATCGTCGGCACCTGGTTCTTGTGCTCGTCGAGGTCGACCCGCACCGCGGCCGGCCGGAACCGCCAGCTCCCGGCGAGCGGCAGGCGCCCGACGCCGGCCGCGTTCTCGGTCCCACCGCCGATCTCGAGATACAGCTCCGCCGGATCGCCCCACACGCCGCCGCCGCCGCCGGTGTCCTCGACCCGCACGGCGACCACGTTGCGCCCGGCCGCCAGCGCTCCCGGCGGCACCGGGTAGACCCGGGCGCGGTTCCAGGCCCGCTCGCTGCGGCCGACCTCGTGGCCGTTGACCCAGGCGACGTCGGAGTCGTCGATGCGGCCGAGCCCGATCCGCGCCCCGGTCGCCGCCGCCCGCACCTCTTCGGCGGTGAGATCGAAGGCGGTGCGATACCAGGCGACGCCGTCCATCCCCTCCCACCCCTCCTCCTCCCAGCGCGCCGGCACCGCGATCTCCTGCCAGCCCGCCTCGTCGAGACCCGGATCGGCCCAGACGGCGCAGCCGCCGGCGAGGCCCGCGTCGCGCTCGGGCAGCTCGTCGAGACGGGCGCGGAGGCGCCCGAGCACCTCGCGCTCGTAGCCGCGCTCGCGCTCGAGGAGCGCCGCCGACTCGCCGGCGCCGAGGCCGAGCGACGCCGCGCTCATCCACGGCTCGATCCGGCTGCCGCCCCAGGTGACGTTGATCAGCCCGATCGGCGCGCCGGCGTGGGGCCGCAGATCGCGGGCGAAGAACCAGCCGGCCGCGGTGAAGCCGCCGGCGTGGGCGGGACCGGCCGGCTCCCAGGCGCCGCCGGCGATCTCGGCGGCCGGCTCGGCGGCCCACGACCGCGGCACCTTGAAGTGGCGGACGCCGGGGTCGCGGGCGGCGGCGATCTCGGCGGCGGCGTCCATCGAGTCGGCCACCGTCCACTCCATGTTGGACTGGCCCGAGCAGAGCCAGACGTCGCCGACCAGGACGTCGCGCAGGACCGCCCGCTCGCCGCCCGACTCGATCGCCAGCTCGTGCGGTCCGCCCGCCGGCGACGGCGGCAGCTCGACCCGCCAGCGGCCGGCGGCGTCGGCGCGGCCGGACGCGGTACGGCCGTCGAGGGTCACCGTCACCTCGGCTCCGGGCGCCGCGACGCCGCGCACCGGCACCGGCACGTCGCGCTGGATCACCATGCCGTCGGCGAACGGCAGCGCAGCGCGGAGCGTCGCGGGGGCCCCCGCCGCACCGCCGGCCGCCGACCATCCCACCAGTGCCAGCGCGCACGCCGCCGCCGGCCTCCCGAGCCCCCGCCTCGCTCTCCACGCCATGCCCGTTCTCCAGTAGCCGCGCGCAGGCCGCGCGCGCTCCGCCGCCGGCGCCGAGCGCAGCCGCGCGCGAGCGGTTACCATGGCGGCCGCTCTCGCCCGCCAGGCAGCCGCCGACGTCCCGGTCTCGTTTCTCGCCGCCGATCTTAGACCGCGGCGGAGGCGCGGCCGCTCGGCGTCCTCGCCGGCCGGCGACACGCCGGAGGAGACGCCGTGGAGACGATGTTCCCGATCGCCGTCGCGGTCCTCGCCGTCGCCCTGCTGCTCGGGCTGATCCTGCTCGCCCGGCTGCCGGCGTTCCTGGCGCTCCTGGTCGCCAGCCTGTTCGCGGCGGCGGCGGGCGGGCTGCCGCCGGCGGAGATCGCCGAGACCCTGCGCCAGGCGATGGGCGCGACGCTCGGCTACATCGCGGTGGTGATCGGGGTCGGGGCGCTCCTCGGCGAGCTGCTGTCGCGATCGGGCGCCGCCCGGCGGATCGCCGAGGCGCTGGTCGGGGCGCTCGGGGCGGCGCGGGCGCCGGCCGCGCTCGGCGTCGCCGGCCTCCTGGTGGCGATCCCGGTCTTCTTCGACGTCGCGTTCATCGTCTTCGTGCCGCTGGTCTACGGCCTCGCCCGCGCCGCCGGCCGCTCGCACCTCGACCTCGCCTTTCCCCTCCTCGCCGGTCTCGCGGTCGGCCACGCCTTCGTGCCGCCGACCCCCGGGCCGGTGGCGGTGGCGGGGATCCTCGGCGTCGACCTCGGCTGGGTGATCGTCTTCGGCCTCGCCGCCGGAGTACCGGCGCTGGCGGTCGGCGGCCTCTGGTTCGGGCGCCTCGCCGCGCGCCGGCTGACCGCGGCGCGGGCGGCCGGGAGCGCGCCGCCCGGCGGCGGGGCCGTCCTTCCCGGCGGAACCGAGCCGCCCGCCGGCGGGACCGCGCCTCCCGACGAGGCGCCCCTTGCCGCGGGACCGCCCGCCGATCCTCCCGCCGGGCCGCCCTCCGCCGGTCTCGCTGTCGCCCTGCTCGCGCTCCCGCTGGTGCTGATCGTCGCCGCCACCTCCGCCGGGGTGCTGCTCGACGAGGGCGATCCCCGGCGCGGCGCGCTCCAGCTCGCCGGGCACCCGTTCACCGCCCTGATCGCCGCGACCCTCCTCGCCTGGTGGCTGCTCGGACGCCGGCGCGGGCTGTCCGCCGCCGAGCTGGGCGCGGCGAGCGCCCGCGCCCTCGAGCCGGTCGGGCAGATCATCCTGGTCACCGGCGCCGGCGGGGTGCTCGGCAAGGTGCTGGTGGCGATCGGCGTCGGCGACGCGGTGGCGGGGGCGGTCGCCGGCGCCGGCGTGCCGCCGGTCGTGCTCGCCTTCCTGCTCGCCGCCGCGGTGCGGATCGCCCAGGGCTCGGCCACGGTCGCGATGGTCACCGCCGCCGGCCTCCTGGCGCCGCTGGTCGAGGCGCAACCGGTGAACGCCGCCGGGCTGGCCGCGATCTCCGTCGCGATCGCCGCCGGGGCGACGGTGCTCTCCCACGTCAACGACTCGGGCTTCTGGCTGGTCAGCCGCTACCTCGGCCTGACCGAGAAGGAGACGCTGCGGTCGTGGACGGTCCTGACCACCCTGGTCGGGGTCACCGGCTTCGCCGGCGCCTGGCTCCTGGCGCTGGCGTTCGGGGCGGAGTGATCGCCGGCTCCTGTACCATCGATCTGAGGAGGCCGCCCATGCCACGACGCCCGCTCCGCCGCCGCCCCGCCGCGGCGATCGCCCTCGCCCTCCTCGCGGCCGCCGCCGGCGCCGGTGCCCAGGAGCGGAAGCCGGACGCCGCCTTCGGCGAGCGCGTCGAGGTCGAGCTGGTCGGCGTCGAGGTCTGGGTCGAGGACGCCGCCGGCACGCCGGTGCGCGGGCTGACCGCGGACGACTTCGAGGTCCGCCACGACGGCCGCCCGGTCGAGATCACCCACTTCAGCGAGGTCCGCGACGGCGCGGTCGCCGCGCCCGCCGCGGCCGCCGCCGGCGGCGAGGCCGGCGCCGCGGTGCCCGGCGCCGCCGAGCCCGCCCACCTGGTTCTCTATTTCGACCAGCTCCGGCTCGATCCCGGCGGCTACCGGGCGGTGCTCGACGGCGTCCGCGCCGTGCTCGCCGAGGGCGCCGTGCCGGCCGACCGGATCCTGGTCCTGCGCCAGGACGAGGCGCTGCACCTCGAGGCGCCGTTCGGCTCTACGGCCGCCGGGATCGAGGCCGCGCTAGACCGGGTCGCCGCCGGCTCGCACGCCGGCCTCGCGGTGGCGACCGAGCTGCAGCAGGCGCGCGACGCGATCCTCGAAGCGTGGGAGCAGAGCGAGAGCCTGAGCGGCAGCGCCCAGCAGGGGCTCTCCGCGGCGGCCGGAGCCGCCGGCGGCGCGGGCGGCGGCGACACCGGCTTCGGCTCCGGCCCCCGCGCCGCGGTGGGCGGCTCGGGCGGCGCCGGCGGCAGCATCCTCCCCTCGGCGTGCGACATCTTCCACCAGCGGGCGCAGCCGGTGGTCGACGCCTGGATCCGCGACCGCGGCGCCCGGATCGAGACCACCCTCGCCCACCTCGGCGGCACCGCCGGCTTCCTCTCCGGCCTGCCCGGGGTCAAGGCCCTGCTCTACGTCAGCGACGGCCTCGACGTCGAGCCGGGCGCCGCGCTCGCCGCCTACGTCTCCGACTTCTGCCCGACCCGGAGCCGCGAGCACGAGCTGCGGTCGCTCGCCGACGGACTCAGCCGCGACTTCCGGAGCCTCGCCGCCCACCTCAACGCCCACCGCGTGACCCTCCACGCGGTCGAGGGCTCGGGACTGCGCGGCACCGGCGCCGGCTTCGCCTCCGAGCGCGGCACCTCGGCGCCGGCCGGCGGCCGCCTGCGCTTCGAGTCGCGGCAGCGGCAGAGCGACCGCAGCGGCATGTCGCTCCTCTCCGGCGAGACCGGCGGCCGGGCGGCGTTCGACCGCAACGACCTCGCCGGCGAGCTGGCGGCGATCGCCCGCGACATGGGCAACTACTACTCGCTGGCCTACCCGCCGCCGGCGGCGGAGGGCGGCGATCGCCGCGAGAGCCGGATCGAGGTGCGGACGAAGGACCCGGCGCTGACGGCGCGCTACCGGCACGGCTTCCGCGCCGCCGACCCCGGCGAGGAGCTGGCCGAGCGGCTGGCCGGCGCGCTGCACCTCGGCATCACCAGCAACCCGCACGACGTGCGGCTCGGGCTGGGCGAAGCGGCGCCCGGCGGCGCGGCGCCGGTGCGCCTCTATGCGATGGTGCCGGTCGACCGGCTGGTCTTCGTCCCCGCCGAGGGCGGCGACGACGTCGCCCGGCTCGAGCTCCACGCCAGCGCGCTGTCGCCGGGCGGCGCGCCGCCGGCGACCGCCCGCCGCGAGTTCCGCTTGCGCCGGCCGCCCGGCGCCGACGACGAGCGGGTCAGCCTGCCGCTCGAGCTGGCGCTCGGACCGGGGGTCCAGCGGGTCGCGGTCGCGCTGCGCGACGCGGCCTCGGGCGAGACCTCGATCGTCGCCACCGCCTTCGAGGTCGCGCCCTGACGCCTGCTCAGGGAGCAGGGTCGGAGCCGGAGCCCGGCGGCGCGGTCTCCTGCTCGATCTCCTCGAGCCGCACGGTGAAGCGGCCCTCGGGGCGGGCGACGGTCCATTCCGCCGGGGTCCGGAGGCCGTCGACCTCGCGGTAGTCGAGGATCTCGACCTCGGTCAGGAGCCGCCCGACCGGCGTCTCGGCCCACGCCACAATGTGCCGCAGGAGGCCGTCGCCGCGGTCGAACGACAGCTCGGCCGGGTGGCCCTCGACGAGGGCCTCGACGACGATCAGCTCGCGGCCGCCGGCGGCGCGGCGGCCGGCGACGCGGAGGCCGGCCAGCGCCTCCTCGGGCCGGGCGAGCCAGCCGAAGTCGACCGCCAGCGCGGCGACCGCGATCTCGGCGCCGTTCATCGGGCGCGGCGGCCGGCCCGGCGTCTCGACCGTCCCCGCCGCTCCGTCCAGGGTCGAGGTCCGCGCCCCGCCGGGGAGGTCGAGGACCATCGAGTGGGAGAGCGGCACCGCCTGGCGGATCTCGACCGGGAAGCCGCGGCCGCCGAAGAGCGTGACCGTGCCGCGGGAATGCCGCGAGACGATCGCGCGCGCCGCGGCGGCGCCGCCGGCGGCCTCGACGTGGCGGGCGACGACCTCGGCCGCGGTCACGCCCGGCGCCTCCTCCAACCCGGCCGGCGCTGGGACCGTGGGCGCGGCGGCCGGCGCCGGGATCGCGGCCGCCCCCTCGGGCGCCGGCGGCGGCTCGACGACGGGACGCAGGGCGCCGCGGTGGCACGACCAGCAGGTGACCGCGAGCCGCCCCTCGAAGCTGCCGCGGTTGAGCGCGCGCATCATCCGCACCATCTCGCGGGCGGTCTCCTTGGCGGGCTTGTCGTCCGCCTCGAAGGCGCCGGCGACGTGGCAGTGCTCGCACGCCACGCCGAGCGACGCCGAGATCAGCTCCATCGCGGGGAGGAGCTGCTCCGCCGGGGTGCCGCGCAGGACCTCGAGGTTGGCGTAGACCTCCTCGGCGGCCCGCGGCGCCTGCGCTCCGGCGGCCCCCGCCGCTGCGGCGGAGAGGGCGGCGAGCGCGGCGAGCGCGCGGCGGCGGGCGGGGCGGCGGCGCATGGCGCCGGGCATGATACAAGGGCGCGCGAGGTGGCTCCGAAGTCGTTCCGCCGTTCCGCCCCGGGGGCGCTCACCGTGTTGCTGACGGGGGCGCTGGCCGTCGCCGTCCCGGGCTCCGCTCCGCCCGGCGCGGCGCAGGAGCTCGCCGCCGTGGCCGGTCAGACGACCACCAAGGAGCGGCTGCGCACGCACGACTTCTGGCCGCGCAAGACCTTCGAGAGCGCCGCCGGCCACGCCGGCTCGGCCGCCTGCGGCGAGTGCCACGGCGCGATCCTCGCGAGCCAGCTCGAGACCCCGATGGCGCGCACCCTGGCGCCGGTCGCGGCGGCGGCCCCGGCGGCGCTCCCGGCCGGAGGCGGCGACTTCGAGCTCGGGGCGTACCGCTATCGGATCGCGCTCGGCCCGGGCGGCGGGGACTCCGCGGCGCCCGGCGGCGCGGGCCCCGGCTTCACCGTCACCGACGGCGAGCGCACCCTCGCGGCGCGGCTCGAGTGGGTGTTCGGCGCCGGCGAGACCGGCTTCACCTGGCTCTGGGCGCGCGACGGCGCCTTCTACGAGAGCCGCTTCAGTTGGTTCCCCGGCCTCGGCGGCTTCGCCGCCACGCCGGGGCGGCTGCTCGGCCCGCCGGTTTCGCTCGAGATGGCCGCCGGGCATCCACTCCCCGCGGCCGAGGCGGAGGGGTGCTTCTCCTGCCACGCGACCGCGATGGCCGCCGGCCGGCTCGACCCCGCCCGCCTGACCCCCGGGGTGACCTGCGAGGGGTGCCACGGACCGGGGGCGGATCACGTCGCGCTGGCCAAGTCGGGGCTCGGAGCGGGCGCGATCTTCGATCCCGGCGGCCTCGAACCGCCCGCGGCGGTCGACTTCTGCGGCGCCTGCCACTCCACCTGGTGGGACGTCGCGGTCGGCCCGACCACCGGCCTCGCCACCGTCCGCTCTCCGGGCTACCGGCTGGCCCAGAGCCGGTGCTGGGGCGAGGGCGACGCCCGCCTGACCTGCACGAGCTGCCACGACCCGCACCGGCTCCTGGTCCACGAGCCGGCCGCCTACGACGGCGCCTGCCGCGCCTGCCACGCCGGCGTGGGCGACGACGAAGACGGAGCGGCCGGGACCGCCGCGGCCGCCGCCCATCCGCCGGACTGCCCGGTGGGCACCGAGCGCTGCGTGACCTGCCACATGCCGAAGTACGAGCTGCCCGCGCTGCAGGTGACCTCGACCGACCACCGGATCCGGGTCGTCCGCCCGGGCGAGCCGTTCGTCGAATGATCGGCGCCCGGTCCGGACCGCCAGCCGCCCCGGAGCGGCGCTCTGCCGGCCCGGCATCCCCGCGGCCCGACCAGCGCCGCGACTTCGTCCGCCGCGTTCCGGCCGGTGCTGAGGTGCCGGGGCGTGACGGGCCGGTGCGCCTGGCAGTCGAGCCCGAGCGGGGAGCCGTCGCTCTCCTTCGCGCCGGTCGGCGGCGGCTCCGGCGGACCGGTCCACGCCCTGAGGGCGTTCGGCCGCCGGCCCTGCTCGCCCGCGCGCTGGCGGCCCTCGCGCTGGCTCTCGCCGCGGCCGGCGCCGCCGCGCAGCCGGCGGCTCCCGGGGACGACCTCGCTGTCCGTATCGAGGCCCAGGCGGCGGCCCGGCGGTCGGGCGATCCGGCGGCGGTCGCCGGCGCCAGCCGCGGGCTGGCCACTCTGCTCCTGCGCCGGATCGCGGACCTCCGGCTCGCCGCCGGGGAGGCGCCGGAGGCGGCCGGCCTCTACCGGCGGTCGATCGAGCTGGCGGACGAGCCGGCGGCCCGCGCGGCGCTGGCGGCGGCGCTCCTCGCCGGCGGGCGGCCGGAGGAGGCCCTCGCCGAGGCCGGGCGGGCGGCCGCCGGCGCCCCCGCCGGCACCCCCGAGAGCGCACGGGCGTGGTCGCTCCAGGCGCGGATCGAGATCCGCCTCGGCCGGCCCGACTCCGCCGAGCGCTCGCTGCGCCGCTCGCTCGAGGAGGCGCCCGAGCCCGACGCCGCGTTCGCCCTCGGGCGCCTCCTCCTGCGCCGCGGCGACCGCGCCGGGGCGGCAGCGGTGTTCGCGCCGCTCGTCGAGTGGTCGGGCGACGGCGCCGAGATGCACCTCGCGATCGGCAACGCCTACGCCGAGACCGGCCACCTCGGCGACGCGATCCGCGAGCTCGAGACGGCGCTCGAGCGCGATCCCGGCCTCCACCGGGCGCAGCTCAGCCTCGGCTATGCCTACCTGACCCTCGGCGCCGGCCAGGGCAGCCCCGAGGCCGAGCGCGCCCTGCGCGCCGCGGCGGCGGCCGATCCCGCCTCCTACGACGCCCGGCTCTACCTCGGCCAGCTCGAATCGCTCGCCGGGCGCCTCGACGAGGCCGCGGTCCACCTGCGCGCCGCCGCCGCCGCCGACCCCGGGGCCGCCGACCCCTGGCTCCAGCTCGGCCTCGACGCCTTCGGCGCCGGCGACGCCGCCGCCGAGGCCCACCTGCGCCGCGGGGTCGAGCTGGCTGCGGGCCGGCGCGGGCGCAGCGGCTCGCTCCTCCCCCGGGCCCAAGCGGCGCTCGCGCGCCTCGCGCTCGGGCGGGGGGATCGCGCGGAGGCGGAGCGGCTGTGGGAGGCGAGGCGCGCCCTGCTCGCCGCGGAGCCGGCGGGTCCCGAGGCCGCCGGCCCGGCCGGGGCGCCGGTCGCGATGTCGCCCGCCTCGCCGGCGCCCGGACCGCCGCCGCCGCCCGCCTCGCTCCGGCCGCCGGACGGGCTCGGCGAAACGGACGGGCTCGCCCCGGCAGACGGGCTCGCCCCGCCGGCGCTCCCCGGGGACGAGCGCGCCGCCCTCCTCGCCGAGCGACGCGCACGGCTCGAGGCGACGCTCGCCGCGGCGCTCAACGACTGGGGGACCGCCGAGGCGCAGCGCGGCGACCCCGCGGCGGCGCTCGAGCGCTACCGCGAGGCCGAGCGCTGGGGCCCGGAGACCCCCGGCCTGATGCGCAACCTCGGCCTCGCCGCGTTCCAGGCCGGCGATCACGCCGAGGCCGCCCGCGCCCTGGCGCGCGCCGTCGAAGCCGACCCCGCCGACCGCGCGGCGCGGGCGATCTACGGCGTCGCGCTCGCCTCGTCCGAGCGCTGGGCCGAGGCGGTCGAGGCGTTCGAGGGGCTCGGCGAGGCGGCGCTCGAGGACCCGCGGCTGGCCTACCTGTGGGCGCTGTCGCTCGCCCGCACCGGGCGGACGGACGCCGCGCGGCCGATCCTCGCCCGGATGCGCGCGATGCCGCTGCCGCCGGAGGCGCTGCTCCAGGTCGCGGCGCTCTACCGGGAGATCGGCGACGCCGGCCTCGCGGACGAGATCGAAGCCGAGGCGGCGCGCAGGCGCGGGGGCGACTGAGTTCCCCGAGAGGGTTTGCCCAACCTCCTCCGCCGAGTCGGCGGCCTCCGGCCGCTACCGCCGCCGGACTGGGGCGGGGTCCGCCGAAGGGAGGGCCGCGGGCGGGTCAGACCCCGCCGCGCGCGGCGAGGCCGAGCTGCGCGGCGATCCGATCGGCCAGCTCGGCGGCCGGCGGGGCGACGTCGATCACCAGCGCCCGCGCCGGCGGCTCGAGGGTCGCGAGCTGGCTCGCCAGCAGCTCCGGGGGCATGAAGTGCCCGCGGCGGCCGCGCAGGCGCTCCGCGAGCAGCGCGGGCTCGCCGGTCAGGTGCACCAGCCGCACCCCGCGCCGGCCGGCGCCGAGCGCGGCGCGGTGGGCGCGCCGGAGCGCCGAGCAGGCGACCACCCCGCCGCCGCCCGCGGCGAGCAGGCGGTCGATCTCGGCGCGCACCGCCCCGAGCCAGGGCCGGCGGTCGACCTCGTCGAGCGGCCGCCCGGAGGCCATCTTCGCGACGTTCGCGGGCGGGTGGAGGTCGTCGGCGTCGCGGAACGGCCAGCCGAGCGAGCCGGCGAGCCGGCGGCCGACCGTCGTCTTGCCGCAGCCGCAGACGCCCATCAGCAGGACGACGACGGGGCGCGGAGCCCGTCGCGAGACGGGGCGCGGAGCCCGTCGCGGGACAGGGCGCGCGGCGGTCACGGCGGGCCGGCGCCCGGATCGCCGGCCGGACCGCCAGGCGGCTCTCCGGACGGCTCGCCGGCCGGACCGCCGGGCGGGCCGACCGCGCCGCGGGTGCGCAGCGGGATCCTCATCAGCGCGTCGCCGGCGGTCATGTACAGGGTCGAGCCGTCGCCGCCGAAGGCGCAGTTGGCGGTCGGCCGGCCGGTGCGCACGGTGCCCAGGTGCTCGCCCGCGGGAGAGAAGATCAGCACCCCGCCCGGCCCGGTGGCGAAGAGGTTCCCCAGCCGGTCGACCTTCAGCCCGTCGGGCAGGCCGGGCCGCTTGTCCCCGACCCAGGCGGTGGCGTCGAAGAGCACCCGGCCGGCCCCGAGCGAGCCGTCCGGCGCCAGGTCGTAGGCCATCCAGAGCGCCCGCCCGGGGTCGGAGTTGGCGACGTAGAGGGTCCGCTCGTCGGGCGACAGCGCGACGCCGTTCGGGCGGCTCAGCTCGCCGGTCAGGAGCGTGACCGCGCCGTCCGGCGCGCGCCGGTAGATGCCGTGGATCGGGATCTCGCGCGCCGGGTCGTCCGGCCCGCCGGCCAGGCCGTAGGGCGGATCGGTGAAGTAGACCGCGCCGTCGCGGGCGACCGCGAGGTCGTTCGGGCTGTTGAAACGGCGGCCGTCGTGGCGATCGGCGAGGGTCTCGAACACTGGGCGCGGCCCGGCCAGCGGCCGATCGAGGGGCGCGTCGAGCCGGGCCAGGCGGCGGTCGCCGTGCTGGCAGAGCACCAGCCGTCCGGCGGCGTCGAGCGCCAGGCCGTTCGAGCCCGGTTCGCCGCCGCGCGGCACGTCGCCGGTGTAGCCGGAGGGGCGCAGCCAGAGCGAGAGGCCGTCGTTCTCGCGCCAACGAGCGTCGTCCTCGCGCCAACGATAGATCGAGTCGCGCGGCACGTCGGAGAAGAGCAGCGAGCCGCCGCCGCCCCCGGCGTCCGCGATCCAGAGCGGCCCCTCCGACCAGACGAAGCCCTCGGCGAGCACCTCCGGGCGGGCGGCGGGATCGATCAGCGCGTCGAGCGCCGGGCTCAGCCGCTCGACCCGGCCGGTGAGCGCCGGCCCGCCGGCCGCGGCCGGTGCGACCGCCGCCGGCTCGCCGCGCGCCGCCGGCCCATCGACCAGCTCGAACCCGCCGGCGATCCCGGACGCCGCGTCGGGGGCGATCCAGACCTCGAACCGCCCCGGCTCGGCGATCCAGCGCGCGCCGTCGAAGAACTCGAGATCCCCGGCGCCGAGGGTGAAGGTCACCCGCTCGGAGGCGCCGGGGTCGAGCGTCACGCGCCGGAAGCCCTTCAGCTCTCGGACCGGGCGGGTGCGGCTGCCGACCAGGTCGCGGACGTAGAGCTGCGCCACCTCGGTGGCTCGGCGGCCGCCGGTGTTGGTGACCGTGGCCGAGACGCGGACCCGGTCGCCCGGGCCGATCGCCTCGCGGTCGAGCCGGGGCGGGCCGTACTCGAAGCTCGAGTAGGTCAGCCCGAAGCCGAACGGGTACTCCGGCGCGGCACCGAGATCGAGGTAGTGCGAGGTGTTCTGGAGCGAGGACTGCCAGGCGCCGACCGGGATGTCGTCGAAGGGCACGAGCTTCTCCGGGTCGGCCGGCCGCCCGGTGCGCTTGTGCGCGTAGTAGATCGGCACCTGGCCGGCCGCCTTCGGCCAGGTGACCGGCAGCCGCCCGGACGGCGACTCGACGCCGAGGAGGAGATCGGCGAGCGCCGGGCCGCCCATCGTCCCGGGATGCCAGGCGACCAGCACCGCCGCCAGCTCGCCGAGGACGTCGTGGAGCGCGATCGGCCGGCCGGCGAGGAGTACCAGCACCACCGGCTTGCCGGCCGCCGCCAGCTCGCGGATCAGCTCCTCCTGGGCGCCCGGCAGCCGGAGGTCGGCGCGGCTGTGCGCCTCGCCCGAGAGGATCGCCTCCTCGCCGCCGAAGAAGAGCACCAGGTCGGCGGCGCGGGCGGCGGCGATCGCCTCGGCGAAGCCCGCGCGCGAGCGGTCGCGCGAGTAGGCGAGGCCGGGCGCGTAGGCCAGCCGGTCGCCCAGCCGCTCTCCCAGCCGCGCGCGTAGCGCCGAGAGCGGCGTCACCGAGTCCTCGGCGCGGCCGTCGTAGGTCCAGGTGCCGAGCTGCTCGCGCGGCGCGTCGGCGAGCGGGCCAACCACCGCGACGCGGGCGCCCTCGGCCAGCGGCAGGACCGCTCCCTCGTTGCGCAGGAGGACCGCGCCCTCGAGGGCGAGCCGGCGCGCGGTCTCGAGGTGGCCGGGATCGAGCCGGCCAGGCTCGGCGCCGGCCGGCCGGTAGGGCCGCTCGAAGAGACCGAGCCGCTCTTTGACGCCGAGCACCCGCGCCACCGCGGCGTCGACCGCCGCGAGGTCGATCTCGCCGGCCGCGACCAGCCCGGCCAGGTGGCGCTCGTAGGACTCGCTGGTCATCTCCAGGTCGACCCCGGCGGCGAGCGCCACGCGGGCGGCGGCGCGCTCGTCGGCGGCGAAGCCGTGGGCGATCATCTCGGTCACCGAGTTCCAGTCGCTGACCACGAAGCCGTCGAACCCCCACTCGCCGCGCAGCACGTCGGTCAGGAGCCGGCGGTCGCCGGTCACCGGCACGCCGTCGACCTCGTGGAAGCCGGACATCAGGGTCGCCGCGCCGGCCTCGACCGCGGCCCGGAACGGCGGCAGGTAGACGTTGCGCAGCTCGCTCTCGGAGATCGCCGCGGCGGCGTAGTCGCGCCCCCCCTCGCCGGCGCCGTAGCCGGCGAAGTGCTTGGCGCAGGCGGCGATCGAGCCGGGCGCGGCGAGGTCGTCGCCCTGGAACCCGCGCACCATCGCCGCCGCCAGCACCGAGGAGAGGTACGGGTCCTCGCCGAACGACTCGGCGATCCGGCCCCAGCGCGGATCGCGCGCGACGTCGACCATCGGCGCGAAGGTCCAGTTGACGCCGTAGGCGGCGGCCTCCTCGGCGGCGGCGCGCGCTCCGGCCTCGACCAGCCCGGGGTCCCAGCTCGCCGCCTGGCCGAGCGGGATCGGCTGCACCGCGTGGAGGCCGTGGATGACGTCGCGCCCGACCAGCAGCGGGATGCCGAGCCGGCTCGCCTCGACCGCGACCCGCTGCAGGCGGTCGACCTCGGAGGGGACCATGACGTTGATCAGCGCCCCGGTATGGCCGGCGCGCACCGCCTCGACCAGCGCCGCGGGGACCTCGTCGTGCGAGCCGCGGCTGCCGCGGCCGCGCAGCGAGAGCTGGCCGATCTTCTCCTCGAGCGTCATCCGGGCGAGGAGGTGCCGGACCCGGGGCGAGCCCGGGCCCGCCGGCGCGGTCTCCGGCAGAACGGTCGCGGGCGGAAGGGCCTCGGGCGGCGCGGCGGCGCAGAGCGCGGCCGCCAGCCCCGCCGCCGCGGCGAGCAGGGTCGTCCGGTTCACGAAAGGTCTCCCCCCTGTCGAGCTCTTGTCGAGCGGCCGATCCTACCGGAGAGCGGATTGCTTTCCGCGGCACGAGCGGGCATCCTCCGGCGGGATGAGACACCCTGTGTCAACCCCTAGGCGTTCAAGCGGCCTGGAGCCGGCTGGCGGCGCCGTGTCGAGCAGGGTCGTAGGGAGCCTGGTCGCGCCAGCACCGCCAGAGCACGCGCAGCCAGGCGCGGGCGAGGATGCGGATGGCGTGGGGGTGGTCGCAGCCTCGATCGCGAGCCTTGGAGTAGACCTGGTGAGCCCAGGGGTGAGCGTGGCGGGAGTTGTCGGCCCAGGTGGTGATGGCGCAGCGCAGGCGCTTGTTGCAGGCCCATCGGAAGGTCACCGCGCGGGACTTGCCGGAGGCGTGAGTGACGGGAGCGACGCCGGCCTCCGCGGCGAGCTGTCGTTCGGTGGGGAAGCGATGGGGGTCGTCGCCGAGCTCGGCGACGATCTGGGCGGCGTTGACCTTGCCGGTTCGTGGGAAGGACATGACGAGCCGTCCGACGGGGAGCTGTTCGACGGCGTGCTCGATGGCGGAGGTCAGCCGGCGGAGCCGGGTGACGAGGGTGGAGAGCACGCTGACGAGGTCGAGCACGGCCTCGCCCTTGGCCTCCTGCTCGAGAGGTCCGGCCAGGCCGGTGGGGGCCGAGCGGAGGCGCTCGAGCAGCTCGGCCGGGTCGCGCCTGCCCGAGTAGCTGTTGCGGGCGAGGAAGGCCGCCAGACGCTGGGGTCCGAGGCGTTGAGCTCGTTGGGGCGTGGGGTAGTCCTCCAGGAAGGCCAGGGCGATCGGCGAGTCGATGTCGGCGAAGAGCACCGCGGCCCCAGGCCAGAAGCTGTCGAGCAGCGCTCGGAGCTGGTTGGCGAGGGCGACGCGCTCGGCGACGAGGTCGTCGCGGCTGCGCACCAGCGCCCGCAGGGCTCGGACCTCGTCCGACAGCGGCCGCAGCGTGTGGAAGCGATGGCCATCGGTACGCAGGACGTCGGCGAGGATGTAGGCGTCGCCGGGATCGCTCTTGCCGCCGGCGGCTCGGTAGCGCGGCCGGCAGGCCTTGAGCTGGTTGGGATGGATCGGCACGATCGGGTGCCCGGCGCCGGCGAGGGTGTCGACGACCAGACCGCTGGGTCGTTCGATGGCCACGGCGAGCTGGTGAGGGGCTGCGATGTGGGCCAGCTTCCGCAGGAGCTTCCCGAGCCCCTCGGCGGTGTGCTGGACTTCGAACTGGGCGACGACCGCGCCTTGCTCGTCGACCACGCAGGCAGCGTGCTCGAGGCTTCCCCAGTCCAGCCCTGCGAAGTACTTCATCCGTCCTCTCCTCCATCGGATAGGGTCTCGGGTGCCGGGAGGCCTTGCCGGTCGCTCACTGGTCGGCGCTCCGGGGGCTGCGTCTTGAACGCCTTCTGCCCCGTGGCGCGACACCCTGTGGCCGGTCTGGGCCTCCCGGTCTCTGCGAGGGGACGGGTCTCATCCGGGCTGTCGGGCAGCAAGCGAGACTGGCCCTCCTCGCAGAGGCACGGGAGACGGGGCGCTGCGGCTCGCCAGAAGCGATCCACAGCGCCCCTCCAGAACAGAAAGGTACAGCAGTGAGCGTCGAGGAGCTGCGCGTCGGGCTGATCGGCTTCGGCACCGCCGGCGCCGTCTTCCACGCCCCGCTGATCGCCGCCGCTCCCGGCCTGCGGCTCGCGGCGGTGGTCACCTCCGACCCGGAGCGGGCGGCGCGGGCGCGGCGCGAGCACCCCGGCGCCGAGGTCGTCGATTCCGCCGCGCGCCTCTTCGAGCTGCGCGATCGGCTCGACCTCGTCGTCGTCGCCGCTCCCAACCGCTTCCACGTCCCGCTCGCCGAGGCGGCGCTCGCGGCCGGACTGCCGGTCGTGGTCGACAAGCCGCTGGCGGCGTCGGCGGCCGAGGCGCGCCGGCTGGTCGCCGAGGCGCGCCGGCGCGGGCTGCTCCTGACCGTCTTCCACAACCGCCGCTGGGACGGCGACTTCCTGACCTTGCGCCGGCTGGTCGAGAGCGGCGAGCTGGGCCGGGTGACGCGTCTCGAATCGCGCTTCGAGCGCTGGCGGCCGGAGCCCAAGCCCGGCTGGCGCCAGAGCGGTGATCCCGCCGACGCCGGCGGCGTCCTCTACGACCTCGGCAGCCACCTGATCGACCAGGCGCTGGCGCTCCTCGGGCCGGCCCGGCGGGTCTACGCCGAGCTGGCCGCCGGCTACCCCGGAGCGGCGGTCGACCACGACGCCTTCGTCGCCCTCGAGCACGCCTCGGGCGCCCGCTCGCACCTCTGGGCGAGCGCGCTCGCCGCCCACGCCGGCCCGCGCTTCCGCGTCCTCGGCACCGGCGCGGCCTGGGTCAAGGACGGCCCCGACGGCCAGGAGGCCGCGCTGCGCGAGGGCTGGCGGCCCGGCGACCCCGGCTGGGGCGAGGAGCCGGAGGAGCGATGGGGCCGGCTCGGCGCCGGCGACCGGTTCGAGCCGGTGCCGCTCGAACGCGGCTGCTGGGAGCGCTTCTACGCCGGCGTCGCCGCGGCGCTCCGCGACGGCGCCCCGCCGCCGGTCGATCCCGCCGACGCCGTGGCCGGACTCGAGGTGATCGAGGCCGCCCGCCGCTCGGCGGCCGAGGCGCGGGTGGTCGAGCTGGCTCCGGGAGAGGAGGAACGATGAGAGGACGCGCCCTGTCGCCGGCCGGACTCGCGATCGCGCTCGGCGTCGCGCTCGGCGCGCCCGCCGCGCCGGCGGAGAAGCTCCCGGGCCTGGCGCCGACGCCGCCGATGGGCTGGAACAGTTGGAACCGCTTCGGCTGCGACGTCGGCGAGGAGCTGATCCGAGCGACCGCCGACGCGATGGTGGCGAGCGGCATGCGGGAGGCCGGCTACCGCTACGTGGTGATCGACGACTGCTGGCAGGGCGAGCGCGACGAGCGGGGCTTCCTGCGCCCGCACCCGGAGCACTTCCCGTCCGGGATGAAGGCGCTCGCCGACTACGTCCACGCCCGGGGACTGAAGCTCGGCCTCTACTCCGACGCCGGCTGGAAGTCGTGCGGCGGGCGGCCGGGGAGCCGCGGCCACGAGTACCAGGACGCCGCGACCTTCGCCGAGTGGGGCGTCGACTACCTCAAGTACGACTGGTGCGACACCGAGGGGCTTTCCGCCCGCGGCGCCTACCTGACCATGCGCGAAGCGCTCGCCGCCGCCGGCCGGCCGATCGTCTTCTCGATCTGCGAGTGGGGCGACAACGAGCCCTGGGAGTGGGCGCCGGAGATCGGCCATCTCTGGCGCACCACCGGCGACATCACCGCCTGCTTCGACTGCGTGGTCGACCACGGCACCTGGAAGTCGTGGGGCGTGCTCCAGATCGCCGACAAGCAGGAGGGGCTGCACAAGCACGCCGGCCCCGACCGCTGGAACGACCCCGACATGCTCGAGGTCGGCAACGGCATGACCGCCGGCGAGGACCGCGCCCACTTCACCCTCTGGGCGATCCTCGCCGCGCCGCTCATCGCCGGCAACGACCTCCGCGACATGAGCCCGGAGACCGCCGCGGTCCTGACCCGCCGCGAGGTGATCGCGGTCGACCAGGACCCGCTCGGAATCCAGGGCTTCCGGCACAAGAAGAGCGGCGACCTCGAGGTCTGGGTGCGCCCCCTCGCCGACGGCCACTGGGCGGTCGCCTTCCTCAACCGCGGCACCGCGCCGCTCCCGGTGCGCTTCGACTGGCGCGCCGAGCGGATCGAGGACGCACTCTCCGACCGCCGCCTCGACGACGCCGGCACCGTCCACCGGATCCGCGACCTCTGGGCCGGGTCGGAGCGCGGGGACACCGGGGCGCCGTTCGAGACCGAGGTGCCGGGGCACGACATCGTCCTGCTCCGGCTGCGGCCCTGAACCGGGTCACCGGCGAACGAGTCAGCTTCCCCGAGCTTGGCCAGCAGCGTTTCGACGCCCCAGATCTCCACCCCGACGACAGCGAACCGCGTCCACCTCGCCCTGAATCCCGGCATCGCTGATCCCCACGGTCGGGGCGCGGCACGCGAGCCGCTCCACGAGGGTGCTCAGGCGCGCGTCCATCTCAGTTTCCACCAGAGCCTGGGCGACGCGGGTCCGAGCCGACTCATCGAGACCCCGCACTACAGTGACGAGCTGGTCGAGGTCCAGCTTGATGTTGGGGATCGTGATCTCCGTACCAGCTTGGACCTGCTCTAGCAGGCCGGACGCCGAATGGACGAGTTGCTGGGAGCCTCAAGCCGCCGCGGCGTGCTTCATCTCGGCGACCAGCTCCTGGAGCATCTCCTTGGCGTCGCCGAAGAGCATCATGGTGTTGTCGTACTCGAACAGCTCGTTCTTGATCCCCGCGAAGCCGGGCGAGAGGCTGCGCTTGATCATCATCACGGTGCCGGCCTGCCAGACCTGGAGCACCGGCATGCCCCAGATCGGGCTGCCCGGGGTCTTCTCGGCGGCCGGGTTCACCACGTCGTTGGCGCCGACCACCAGCACGACGTCGGTCTGCCTGAACTCGGGGTTGATCTTGTCCATCTCGAGGAGCTGCTCGTAGGGGACGTCGGCCTCGGCCAGGAGCACGTTCATGTGGCCGGGCATGCGGCCGGCCACCGGGTGGATGCCGTAGGTCACCTTGCAGCCGCGCTTGGCCAGGAGGTCGGCCAGCTCGCGCACCACGTGCTGTGCCTGCGCCACCGCCAGGCCGTAGCCAGGGACGAACACCACCGTCTCGGCCGCCTCGAGCGCGAGCGCCGCGTCCTCGGCGCCGTAGGAGCGGACGTTCTTGTACTCGCCGCGTCCGCCGCCGCCGCCGGCGGTGGGGGCGACCATGCCGAAGCCGCCGAAGAGGACGTTGACCAGCGTCCGGTTCATCGCCGTGCACATGATCTTGGTCAGGATGATGCCCGAAGCGCCGACCAGGGCACCGGTGATGATCAGGAGGTTGTTGTTGAGCACGAAGCCGGTCGCGCAGGCGGCCATGCCGGAGTAGGAGTTGAGGAGCGAGATGACCACCGGCATGTCGGCGCCGCCGATCGGGATCACCAGGCCGACGCCGAGCGCCAGGCTGGCCGCCGCGCAGGCGACCGCGGCGACGCCCATCCAGGTGAGGTCGGAGGTGCCGAACACGGCCCACAGCCCGAGGCCGAGCGCGCCGAAGAAGAGGAGCGCGTTGGCGACGTGGCGCCCCGGCAGGAGCACCGGCCCCCCCGGCAGGAGCTTCTCCTGGAGCTTGAGGTAGGCGACCACGCTCCCCGAGAGCGTGACGCCGCCGATCAGGATCGAGAGCGCCGTAGACACCGCGGAGTCGGCGTTCATGACCGCCGCGGCGGTCCGGGGCGTCCCGAGCTCGATCACCTCGACCCACAGGATCGAGAGCCCGACCAGCATCGAGGCGCCGCCGCCGGCGCCGTTGAAGAGCGCGACCATCTCGGGCATCGCGGTCATCGCGACGCGCACCGCGGTGACGGCGCCGGCGATGGTACCGACCACCACGCCGGCGATGATCCAGCGGTAGTCGATCCGGCCGAGGTCGACCAGCGTGGCGACGATCGCGATCAGCATCCCGAGCGCGGAGAGGAAGTTCCCCCGCCGCGCCGTGCGCACCTTGGTCAGCCCCTTGATGCCGAGGACGAAGACGACCGCCGAGACAAGGTAGAGGAGCGGGACGAGGGTCCCCTGGACGAAGCTCTCGCTCATGGCTTCCTCTTCACGCCGAACATCTTGAGCATGCGGTCGGTCACCAGGTAGCCGCCGACGACGTTGATCATCGCCAGGGCGATGGCGATCGCGCCGAGGACGTTCGACACCGTGACGTCGCCGGTCTGCGCCGTGTACAGCGAGCCGACGATGGTGATGCCGGAGATCGCGTTGCTCCCCGACATCAGCGGCGTGTGGAGCGTCGGCGGCACCTTGGTGATGACCTCGAAGCCGAGGAAGGTCGCGAGGACGAAGACGTAGATGCTGACCAACAGCGTTCCCATCATGAGACGGTCTCCCGCAGGCTCTCGGCGGTCGGCGCGTGGAGCACCTCGCCGGCATGGGTCAGGAGCGACCCCGCGATCACCTCGTTGCCCGCGAGGTCGAGCTTCGCCTGGCCGTCCGCGACGAAGTCCTTGACCAGCGCCAGGACGTTGCGCGCGTAGAGCGTCGAGGCGTCGTGGGGCATCGAGGCGGCCAGATTGGACGGCGCGAGGATCGTGACGCCGCCGTGGACCACCTCCTCGTCGGCGCGCGAGAGCTCGCAGTTGCCGCCCTCTCCGGTGGCGAGGTCGACGATCACCGAGCCGGGCCGCATCGCCTCGACCATCGCCCGCGGCACCAGCCGCGGCGCCGGCCGGCCGGGGACCAGGGCGGTGGTGATCACGACGTCGGCCTGCGCGACGCGCTCGTGGACGATCTCGCGCTGGCGGCGCAGGAACTCCTCGCCCATCTCGCGGGCGTAGCCGCCCTCGCCCTCGCCGCTCTCGGCCATCGGCAGCTCGATGAACTTGCCGCCCAGCGACTCGACCTGCTCCTTGACCGCGGGGCGGACGTCGGAGACCTCGACCACCGCGCCGAGCCGGCGCGCGGTGGCGATCGCCTGGAGACCGGCGACGCCGGCGCCCATGATCACCACCCGCGCCGGCGGGATGGTGCCGGCGGCGGTCATCAGCAGCGGGAAGTAGCTTGCCGAGGCGCGACGGCGGCGACCAGGACCGCCTTGTAGCCGGCGATCGAGGCCTGCGAGGAGAGCGCGTCCATCGGCTGGGCGCGGGTGATCCGCGGCATCAGCTCCATCGCCAGCGCGCTGACGCTGCGCTCGGCGAGCACGGCCACGACGTCGAGGTTCTCGTGCGGCGCGAGCAGGCCGGCCAGGATCGTGCCCGGGGCGAGCCGGCGCGCCTCCTCGACGGTCGGCGGCGCGACCTTGAGCACCACGGCGGCGCCGCTCCAGGCCGGCTCGCCGGCCGGGGCGATCGCGGCACCGACGTCGCGGTAGGCGGCGTCGGAGAAGAAGGCGCCGCCGCCGGCGCCCGCCTCGACCGCGACCTCGAGGCCGAGGGCGATCAGCTTCTTGACCGTCTCGGGGGTCGCGGCGACCCGGGGCTCTCCGGCGCGGCTCTCCTTGGGGACGAAGACCTTCATCGGCGCTGCCTCTGACGGAGTTGGAGGGGATGGAATCGGGTGGTCGATCGAGAAACCGCCGGCATGCTACCCGTGCCGGAAGTGGGGTGCAACTCACCCAGGCGGCGGCTCGGGCGGCTCGAGCTCGTAAGGAGCGCCCTCGGCCCGGGGGAGCTGCGGCAGCTTGTCGGGCGGCGGCGGCCAGAGGAGCGAGGCGGCAACCGCGGCGGCGAGGAGCGCGATCACCACGCCGAGCGAGAGCTGGACCGGCACGTGGAAGAGGTCGGCGGTGAGCATCTTGGCGCCGACGAAGACCAGCACCAGGCCGAGCCCGACCTTCAGGTAGAGGAACTTGCTCATCATCCCGGCGAGCAGGAAGTAGAGCGACCGCAGGCCGAGGATCGCGAAGATGTTCGAGGTGAAGACGATGAACGGGTCGTGGGTGACGGCGAAGATCGCCGGGATCGAGTCGACCGCGAAGACCACGTCGGTGACCTCGACCACCACCAGCACCAGGAGCAGCGGCGTCGCGAGCAGGCGGCCGTTCTCGCGGGTGAAGAAGCGCTTGCCGTCGTAGTGGGCGGAGATCGGCACGAAGCGCCGGAAGAGGCGCACCACCGGGTTGCGCTCCGGGTGCACCGCGGTCTCGCGCTGGGCCATGATCTTGATGCCGGTGAAGATCAGGAAGGCGCCGAAGACGTAGATCACCCAGTGGAAGCGGCTGACCAGCGCCGCGCCCAGGCCGATGAAGACGCCGCGCATCACGAGCGCGCCGAGGATGCCCCAGAACAGCACGCGGTGCTGGTACTTCGCCGGCACCGCGAAGTAGCTGAAGATGACGACGAAGACGAAGATGTTGTCGACCGAGAGCGCGTACTCGATCAGGTAGCCGGTCAGGAACTCGAGCCCCGCCCGCGTCCCGAACCGCCACCACACCCAGCCGCCGAAGGCGAGCGACAGGGCGATCCAGGTGACCGTCCAGATCGCCGCCTCGCGGGTCGAGATGACGTGCTCCTCGCGGTGGAAGACCCCGAGGTCGAGCGCGAGGATGACCAGCAGGGCAGCCAGAAACAGCCCCCACAGGAGCGGCGAGCCGATGCTGGCGGCGGTGGTTGCGGTGGCGAGGAGCACGGCGCGCGGGGGTGAGGATCGGGTCAGTGCGTCAGGGCGGCGGGCGCCGCGGGTGCGCGATCATATACTGCGGCCCCCGGACGAGGATTCCCCCGAGAGGAGCCGAGCCATGGACCGACCGCTAGCCCGCGTGATCGATCTCGTCGACCCCGAGAGCCAGTGGCTGATCGAGCCCGCGCCCGAGGAGGCGCGCCGGCGGCTCCTCTCCGGCGACCCCGCGGCGGTGCGCTCGCTCTCCGGCTCGTTCGCGCTCACCGCCCGCGACGGCGAGCGGGTGGTGATGGCGCGCAGTCTCGACCGGCCGCTGCGGTTCTTCCTCGCCAAGGAGGCCGCCGGGCCGATGCTGGTGGTCGCCGAGCGGATGGACGCGATCCGCGCCTTCCTCGCCGCCGAGGGCTACGGCGGCCAGTTCCATCCCACCTACTGCCGGATGGTGCCCGCCCACCACGTCACCACCCTGAGGCTCGTCGGCTGCCCCGATCCCAACCCGGTCCACCGCCGCTTCTTCGCGCCCCCCGAGGAGCCGCTGCCGGCCGACCTCGACCTGATCGGCGAGCGCTATGTCTCGGCGCTCTACCACGAGGTGCGCGCCTGGCTCGCCGCGCAGCCGGCGGACGAGCCGGTGGCGGTTGCCTTCTCGGGCGGCCTCGACAGCGGCGCGGTGCTGCTCGCGGTCTACCGCGCGCTCCTCGACCTCGGGCAGAGCCCGGCGCGGTTGAAGGCGCTGACGCTCGCGGTCGGCGGCGGCGGCGACGACCTCGCCCAGGCGCGCGAGTTCCTGCGCCGGGCCGGGCTCGAGCTGCTCGGCGAGGCGGTCGAGGTCGGCTGGAACGAGGTCGATCCGCTGGCCGCGGTCGAGGTGATCGAGGACTACAAGCCGCTCGACGTCGAGGCGGCGGCGATGGGGCTGGCGCTTTTGACGGCGGTGCGCCGCCGCTACCCCGGCTGGCGCCTGGTCGCCGACGGCGACGGCGGCGACGAGAACCTGAAGGACTACCCGATCGAGGACAACCCGGAGCTGACCATCCGGAGCGTGGTCAACAACCCGCTGCTCTACCAGGAGGGGTGGGGGGTCGAGGCGGTCAAGCACTCGCTGACCTACAGCGGCGGGCTCTCGCGCGGCTGCGCCCGCACCTGGGCGCCGGCGCGGCGGCTGGGCTTTTCGCCGTTCTCCCCGTTCACCCGCCCGGCGGTCGTGGCGGTCGCGACGGCGATCCCGTTCGCCGAGCTGGCCGGCGGCTCGCACGAGGCGCTCTATGCGCTCAAGGGCGAGGTGCTCGCGCGCGGCGTCCGCTCGGTGCTCGGCCTCGAGCTGCCGCGCTTCCCCAAGCGCCGCTTCCAGCACGGCGCCGGCGAGACGGGCGAGTTCGAGCGCCGCTTCGGCCTGCCGCCGGCACGCTACCGCCAGCACCTCCTCGCCGCCTACGCGCCGTCGGCCCGGTGAGGGCGGCGCGGTGAGGACGGGGGCGATGACCGCGCCGGGATGACCGCTCCCGGACCGACCGCACGCGAGGTGCGCGCCCTCCGGCCGCCGAAGCCGGCGGTCGATCCGTGGCGGCCGCTCGGGGTGGTGGTCGAGGAGGAACCCGAGCCGCCGGCGGCGCCCGGCGGCGAGCCTGCTGCGATCGCCGCCGCGACGGTCTTCCTGGCCGGCGCCGAGTGCCCGTTCACCTGCGTCTTCTGCGACCTCTGGCGCCACACCCTCGACGGCCCGACGCCGCCCGGCGCGATCCCGGCGCAGCTCGACTTCGCCTGTGCCGAGATCGCCCGCCACCGCGATCCGGCCGGCGTCCGCGCGATCAAGCTCTACAACGCCGCCAACTTCTTCGACGACCGGGCGGTGCCGCCGGAGGACGACCCGGCGATCGCCGAGCGGGCGGCGGCGTTCCCGCGCGTGGTGGTCGAGTGCCACCCGCGGCTGATCGCGTCGCCGCGCGGCGAGCGGCGCTGGCGCGCCTTCGCCGGCGCGCTCGCGGAACGCGGCTCCCGCCTCGAAGTGGCGATGGGCCTCGAGACGATCCACCCCGAGGCGCTGCCGCGGCTGGGCAAATCGATGGACCTCGGCGACTTCGAGCGCGCCGCGGAGCGGCTGCTCGCGGCCGGCGTGCCGGTGCGCGCGTTCGTCCTGGTCGGCGCGCCGTTCGTGCCGGCGGCCGAGGCGGCGGAGTGGGCGGCGGCCTCGGCGCGCTGGGCGTTCGAGCGCGGCGTCTCGTTCGTCGCGCTGATCCCGGTCCGCGGCGGCAACAACGCCCTCGAGCGGCTGGCCGCCGCGGGCTCCTTCCAACCGCCGGCCGCCGCCGACCTCGAGGAAGCGCTCGCCGGCGCCCTCGGCGAGGCCGGCCGGATCGCCGCCGCCGGCCGCCCGCGCCCGGTCGCGATCGCCGACCCGTGGGACCTCGACCGCCTGGCGGGCGCCGACGACGCGCTCCGCGCCCGCCTCTTGGCGATGAACCGCGCGCAGCGACCACGATGACCGCCCAGCGCCACGACGTGGTGATCGCCGGCTCGGGGTTCGCGGCCACGATCCTCGCCCGCGCGCTCCGCCGCGCCGGCCGCGACGTGCTGGTGGTCGAGCGCGGCCGGCACCCGCGCTTCGCGATCGGCGAGTCCTCGACGCCGCTCGCGGGGTTCGCGCTCCAGCGCCTGGCCGTGCGCTGGGACCTCCCCGACCTCGCCGACCTCGGCGTCTGGGGACGCTGGCGCCGCAATCTTCCGGAGCTCGGGCGCGGGCTCAAGCGCGGCTTCACCTTCTGGTTCCACCGGCCCGACGAGCCCTGGCGGCCGGAGCCGCCGGGTGGGCCGACCGAGGGGCCCGCCAACCGCGACCGGCTGCTGGTCGCCGCCAGCCCGAACGACGAGATCGCCGACATCCACTGGCTGCGCGCCGACCTCGACCACCACCTCGTCCTCCGCGCCCGCGCCGAGGGGATCGAGGTGCGCGAGGGGACCGCGGTCACCGCCGCCGAGGAGCGGGCGGACGGCGTCGTCCTCCGCGGCGAAAGCGGCGGCCGCCCGCTCGAAATCCACGCCGCGTTCGTGGTCGACGCCACCGGACCCGGGGGCCTGCTCGCCCGCGCCTTCGGCCTGCCCGACGCACCGGTGCTCACACCGGCGACCGGCCTCCTCTTCAGCCACTTCGACGGCGTGCCGCCGCTCGTCGAGACCGCGGCCGCCGCCGGCGCCGGCGGGATCGAGCCGGGCCCCTACCCGGACGAGCTGGCCGCCGTCCACCACATGATCGACGGCGGCTGGATGTACGCCCTGCGCTTCGACGGCGCCGGCGGCCCCGGCCAGGGCGTCGTCAGCGCCGGCTTCCTCCTCGACCTCGCCGGCGCGGCGGCCGACGACGCCGCCCTCGCCACCGACGACCCGGCCGCCGCCTGGCGCCGCCTGATCGAGCGCTACCCGACGCTCCACGCCCAGTACGGCGCCGCCGAGCCGGCGCGGCCGATCGCCTGGGTGCCGCGCGTCGCCCGCCGCACGGGGCGCGCCGCCGGCCCCCGGTGGGCGCTCCTGCCGCACGCCTACGCCTTCTACGACGCGCTCTTCTCGACCGGCATCGCCTGGTCGCTCCACGGCGTCGAGCGGCTGGCCGAAGCGCTCGGCGGCGGCGCCCCGGGCGGCGCTCCGGCCGCAGCCGCGCTCGGGCGTTACGACGCCCTGCTCGCCGCCGAGGCCGGCCGGATCGACCGCCTGGTCGCCGGCGCCTGGCGCGCGATGCGCGATCCCGAGCTCTTTGCCTCCTGGTCCTTCCTCTACTTCGCCGCCGCGAGCTTCGCCGAGACGCGGCTGCGGCTGGCCGGCCCCGGCGTCTCGGCCGCGGGCACCGCCTTCCTCGGCGCCGAGGACCCGGTGCTGACCGCCGCGGTCGACGCCGCCGGCGCCGCCCTCGACCGCCTCGGCCCCGCCGGCCGCCCGCTCACCGCCGCCGACCGCCGCGGCTTCGCCGGCCTGGTCGCCGAGGCGATCGCCCCGCGCAACGTCGCCGGCCTCGCCGACCCCGCCCGCCGCAACCTCTACCCGGTCGACCTCGAAGCCCTGGTCGCCGCCGCCGGCCTCCTCGGCATGACCCCGGCCGAGATGCGGGCCGCCCTGCCGCGGCTGCTGCGCTAGCATCCGGGCATGGACTTCGACGCGCTGCCCGGCGGCGACCTGATCCGGCAGGGGCTCGAGGACCTCGGCCGCGGCCTCGACTCGATTCCCGCCCTGCTGGTCGCGATCGGCGCGCCGCGTCTGCGAAGAATCGGCCTGCCGGTCCCCGAGCGGACCGGCGACTTCCCCGAGCACCGCCTCTACCGGCTCCTCGCCCAGACCGACCCCGACTCCGCCCACAGCCGGTACAACGCCTGGATCGGCCGCCTGGTCAGCTTCGAGAACGCCGCCGAATGCGTGCAATCCGCCGGTGTTATCGTGACCGCCCCATGCCCGGTTTCTTCGTCACCTTCGAGGGCCTCGACGGCAGCGGCAAGACCTCGCACCTGAAGCGGGTCGCGGCCTCGCTGGCGGCGCTCGGGGTGCATCACGGCGTCACCCACGAGCCGGGCGGGACGCCGTTCGGCGACGCGATCCGCGAGGTGTTCCTGTCGCCGAAGCACCACGCGGCCGACGGCGTGGTCGAGGTGCTCCTGGTCTTCGCCGGGCGGCGCCAGCACCTGGTCGAGCGGATCGAGCCGGCGCTCGCCGCCGGCCGCCACGTGCTGTGCGACCGCTTCACCGACTCGACGGTCGCCTACCAGGGACACGGCCGCGGCGTGCCGCTCGAGGTGATCGACGCCGTCGACCGCGTCGCCACCGGCGGGCGGCGGCCCGACCGGACGCTGCTCTTCGACCTCCCCGAGGAGCAGGCGCGCGAGCGCGGCCACCAGCGCCGCCGCCGGCACGGCGCCGTCGACCGGCTCGACGCCGAGGACCTCGGCTTCTACCGGCGGGTGCGGCGCGGCTTCCTCGAGCTGGCGGCGGCCGACCCGGAGCGCTTCCGGTTGATCGACTCCTCGGGCTCCGTCGAGGCGACCTCGGCGCGCGTGCGCGCCGCGCTCGCCGACCTCTTCGGCGAGCTGCCGGCCGGCGCCAGTGCGGCGGCCGCCGGAGGGTGGGAGTGAGCGCCGGGGCGGCGGCGCGCACGGGCCGCGATCCGCTCGCCGCGGCGCTCGAGACGGCGCGCGCCGGCCGGCTCTACCCGTCGGTGATCCTCCACGGCGGCGACCCCGACCGGCGGCGCGACGCCGCGCTCGCGCTCGCCCGCACCCTGCTCTGCGACGCCGCCCCCGCCGCGCGCCCGTGCGGCGCCTGCCGGCACTGCCGGCGGGTGGTCTGGCCGGGCGAGAGCGACGCCTTCCACCCCGACTTCCAGGTCCTCCTGCGCGACCTCAAGACCGCGACCTCGGTCGACGCCACCCGCGAGCTCTTGCGCACGGTGCAGCTCTCGCCGTTCGAGGCGCGCGGGCAGGCGTTCGCGGTGGCCGGCGCCGAGACCCTGACCGGCGAGGCCGCCAACGCCCTGCTCAAGGCGCTCGAGGAGCCGCCGGCGGGGGCGCCGCGGCACTTCCTGCTCCTCGCGCCGTCGCAGTACGACCTGCTGCCGACCCTGCGCAGCCGCTCGCTCGCGGTCTATTTGGGAAGCGCCGGCGACTCGGATACCGAGCCCGCGGCCGAGCCGGCGGCGGCCTTCGCACGCGCGATCGCGGGCTGGGTCGAGAGCGGCGCCGCGGTCTGGCTGCTCGCCGCCGCGGGCGCCCTCCACCGCGCCGGCGCCGCCGCCGGCGGCTGGGACGACGTCCGGAGCGGCCGCCCCTGGTCGGCCGCCGCCGCCGCGGCGCTCACCGCCGCCGGCGCCCCGGGTGCGCCGCGCCGGGCGCTGCTCGAGCTGGCCGAGGAGCTGCTGGCCGCGCCGGTGCTCCGCCTGCGCGGCATCCAGGTCGAGCGCATCCTCGAGGGGATGGTCTCGCGCGTCCTGGTGCCGGTCGCGGCCCCGAAGCTGCACCTGGCCTCGAAATTGCTGGAGTACACCGGCCGACGTTGAGATCCCCCGCCTTCGTTCGACGTGTACCGATATCTCTAACTTCCCTGGTGAGCGCGACTTCGCCAAAGGAGCCAGACAGCATGAACCGTTCGATCCAAGCCCGTCTCAAGAGCGGCCAGGGTGCGATCCTGGCACTCGCCACCGCTGCCATTCTGTCCGGTGGCTTCATGGTGGCCGCCTGCGCCGCCCAGCCCGAGGGCGCCGCCCAGCCCGCAGGCGCCGCCGAGGCCCAGGACACCGCCGCCGGCGGCAGCGAGGTGGTGGCCGAGGTCAAGGGCGAGAAGATCACCCGCGCCGACCTCGAGTCCGAGGCCGCCCCGCAGCTCGAGCAGGTCGAGGCCCAGCTCGCCCAGTGCGAGCGCCAGGCCGAGCAGAACCGCCACCAGACGCTCGAGACCGCGCTGATGATGATGATCCAGGACCGCCTGCTGACCGCCGAGGCCGAGGCCCAGGGCAAGACCAAGGAAGAGCTGATCGCCGCCGAGATCGACGCCAAGATCGCCGCGGTCACCGACGCCGACGTCGACACCTGGTACGCCGCGAACCAGGCCCGCATCGGCAACCGGCCGAAGGAGTCGATCGCGCCCCAGATCCAGCAGTTCCTGTCCCAGGAGCGCCAGGTCCAGGCGCGCACCGCCTACATGGACACCCTCGAGGCGAAGTACGAGTCGCGCATGCTGCTCGAGCCGCCGCGGGTCGAGGTCGCCGCCGTCGGTCCGTCGAAGGGCGGCCCCGAGGGCGCGCCGATCACCATCGTCGAGTTCTCCGACTTCGAGTGCCCGTTCTGCTCGCGCATCAACCCGACCCTGGCGCAGGTGCAGCAGACCTACGGCGACAAGGTGCGGATCGTCTTCCGCCACTTCCCGCTCGGCATGCACCCGAACGCCCAGAAGGCCGCCGAGGCGTCGCTGTGCGCCCACGACCAGGGCAAGTTCTGGGAGCTGCACGACCTGATGTTCGAGGACCAGCGCGCGCTCGCCGTCGACGCCTTGAAGGCCAAGGCGTCGCAGCTCGGCCTCGAGACCGAGGCGTTCAACGGCTGCCTCGACTCCGGCAAGTACGCCGCCCAGGTGGCGGCCGACATGGCGGCGGGCACCGAAGCGGGCGTCTCCGGCACCCCGGCGATGTTCGTCAACGGCATCCCGATCTCGGGCGCCGTCCCCTACGAGCAGGTGGCGACGGTGATCGACGCCGAGCTCGAGCGCAAGGGTTTGGCCGACTAGCGCCGCGCTCGCCAGCGGCACGATCGGAGGGCGGGGCGCCGTGCCCCGCCCTTCGTGTTTCCGGGGCTATCATCGCCGGCCATGACCGAGCCCGCAGATCCCGCGGATCCCGCCGACACCGGCGACCTATCCCCGGCCGAGACACGGGCCGCGCTCCACCGCGCCGCCGACCTCGCCGCCGACTACCTCGAGGGGGTCGGGAGCTACCCGGTGCTGCCGCCGATGGCGCCCGGCGGGCTGGCGGCGAAGCTCCCCGCCGAGCCGCCCGAGGAGGGCGAGCCGATGGCGCGCATCCTCGACGACTACCGGGAGCTGATCGAGCCGTCGGTCACCCACTGGAACCACCCGGGCTTCCTCGCCTACTTCGCGATCACCGGCTCGGCGCCCGGGGTCGCCGCCGAGACGCTGGCGGCGGCGCTCAACGTCAACGCCATGCTCTGGCGCACCGGGCCGGGGCCGACCGAGCTGGAGGGGCGCGCCTGCGACTGGCTGCGCCGGATGATGGGGCTCCCCGAGGGCTTCCACGGCCACCTCAACGACACCGCCTCGGTGAGCACGCTGGTGGCGCTCGCCGCCGCCCGCCACCGGCTGCGCCCGGACGTCCGCGCCGAGGGTCTCGCCGGCCTGCCGCCGCTGGTGCTCTACGCCAGCGACCAGGCCCACTCGTCGGTCGACAAGGCGGCGGTCGTCCTCGGTCTCGGCACCGAGGGAGTGCGCCGGGTGGCCTCCGACGAAGAGTTTCGGATGCTCCCCGAGGAGCTGGAGGCGGCGATCGCCGAGGACCGCGCGGCCGGCCGGCTGCCGATGGCCGTGGTCGCCACCGCCGGCACCACCTCGACCACCAGCATCGACCCGATCGCCGCGGTCGCCGACGTCTGCGCGCGCGAGGAGCTGTGGCTCCACGTCGACGCCGCCTACGGCGGGGCGGCGGCGATCTGCCCCGAGCTGCGGCCGCTCTTCGACGGCATCGAGCGCGCCGACTCGATCGTCGTCAACCCCCACAAGTGGCTGTTCACGCCGGTCGACTGCTCGGCGCTCTTCGCCCGCGACCCGGACGACCTCCGCGCCGCCTTCTCGCTGGTGCCCGACTACCTCGAGACCGGCGAGCGCGAGGTCACCAACCTGATGGACCTCGGCATCCAGCTCGGCCGCCGCTTCCGCGCGCTCAAGCTCTGGATGGTGATCCGCGCCTTCGGCGCCGAGGGGCTGCGCCGGCGCATCCGCCGCCACTGCGAGCTGGCGCGCTCGCTCGCCGCCCGGGTCGCCGCCGAGCCCGGCTTCGAGCTGGCGGCGCCGGCACCGCTCTCGGTGGTCTGCCTGCGCGCCTTCGCCGGCCGCCCCGACGACGAGCGCGACCGCCTCAACGAGGCGCTCCTCGAAGCGGTCAACACCGACGGGCGGTTCCTCCTCTCGCACACCCGGCTCGGCGGCCGCTACGTGATCCGGGTCGCGATCGGAAACTTGAAGACCGAGGCGCGCCACCTCGACGCGCTCTGGGAGCTGCTCGCGGAGGCGGCGCGGCGGCTGGGCGAGGGCGGCGCCGGCGTGAACCGCTGACCGGACGGAGAGCGCTGGATGCCCTTCGACAGCCGAGCCCTCTACACCCTCCTCGTCCTCCTGGTCGCCGGCGAGCGGCTGATCGAGCTCGTCATCTCGCGCCGGCACGAGCGGCGCCTCCGCGCCCGCGGCGCGCGCGAGTCGGGCCAGGGGCACTACCCGGCGATGGTGCTGCTCCACACCGCCTGGCTCCTCGCCTGCCCGCTCGAGGTCTGGCTCTTCGACCGGCCGCTCGTCCCGCCGCTCGCGATCGCCGCCGGCGTCGCGCTCGCCGCGACCATGGCGCTGCGCTACTGGGTGATCGCCACCCTCGGCGACCGCTGGTGCACCAGGGTCCTGGTGCCGCCGGGCGAGCCGCCGGTCACCGGCGGGCCGTATCGCTGGCTGCGCCACCCGAACTACCTGGCGGTGGCGGTCGAGGTCTTCGCCCTGCCGCTGATCCACACCGCCTGGCTGACCGCGGCGGTGCTCGGCACTGCCAACCTCGTGGTCCTCGGGGTCCGGATCCGGGCCGAGGACCGGGCGCTGGCCGGGTAGCTGAAGCGGCTAGCGGCCCTTCGCGATCTCGAGCACCCCATCGGCCGCGACGTCCTTGCGCACCGTGGTGGTGCCGTCCGGCCAGCGGACCTCGACCGCGTCGACCTTGGTCGCGGTGCCGAGGCCGAAGTGCTGGCGCAGGTCGTCCTGGGAGAGGTAGCCGGTGCCGCTGCGGACCACGCGGATCTGGCTCTGATCACCGGTCTTGACGGTGACGACGGTGCCGATCGCGTCACGGTTCTTGCCGTCGCCCTCGAGCGCGACCGTGAGCCAGCGGCCGGCGCCGGGGGTGACGTTGCGGAGCACCTGGGCGGGGCCGTCGAGGTCGTTGATCACCACGTCGAGGCGGCCGTCGCCGTCGAGGTCGCCGACCGCCAGGCCGCGGCTCACCCGCTCCTCGAGGAGCGGCGGCGCGACTTTGGCGGCGACCTCTTCGAAGGTGCCGTCGCCCCGGTTGCGGTAGAGCAGCCGGCGCTGGCGGTAGGCCGCCGAGGCGCCGAGGTCGGCGCCGGCGAGCTGCGGGTAGACGTGGCCGTTGACCGCGATCAGGTCGAGCCAGCCGTCGTTGTCGTAGTCGAAGAAGGCGGTGCCCCAGCCGACGAACGGCAGGCTCGACGGCGCGCTGCCGGAGCGGAACGAGACGTCGCTGAAGAAGTCGCCGTCGTTCTGGTAGAGGGCGTTGTACTCCTCGGCGAAGTTGGTGACGTAGAGGTCGAAGCGGCCGCGGTTGCGCGGGTCGCCGACCGCCACCCCCATGCAGCCCTGCTCGCCGCCGTCCTCGCTCACCGCCACGCCGAGCTGGAACGCCTGGTCCTTGAAGGTGCCGTCCTTCTGGTTGCGGTAGAGGAAGTTGGGGCCGGCGTCGTTGGCCACGAAGAGGTCGAGCCAGCCGTCCTGGTCGAAGTCGACCCAGGCGATGCCGAGGCCGAAGTACTCCTCGGGATCGGAGACGCCGGCCTTGGCGGTGACGTCGGTGAAGCGGCCGCCGTCGTTGCGCAGCAGGAGGTCGGAGGTGCCGGGGAGGCCGCGCGGGCCGCACTGGACCGGGATGCCGCGGTACTGGCAGGTCTGGTCCTTGCCGAACACCGGCAGCCGCTCGAGGTCGACCTCGACGTAGCGGCTGACGAAGAGGTCGAGGTCGCCGTCGCGGTCGTAGTCGGCGAAGCCGCAGCCGGTCGACCAGCCGCCGGCCGCCGCGCCCCAGCGCGCGGCGACCTCCTCGAACCGGCCGCCGCCGAGGTTGCGGTAGAGCCGGTTGGCGCCGACCGCGGTGACGTAGAGGTCGGTGCGGCCGTCGCCGTCGACGTCGGCGGCGCAGACCCCCATGCCCCAGCCCGGGTGGGCGACGCCGGCGGCGACCGCCACGTCCTCGAACTTGCCGCCGCCGAGGTTCCGGTAGAGCGCGCTCGGCGCGGTCTCGGGCACGCCCGCGGTGTCGACGGTCAAGGAGTTGACCAGGTAGATGTCGAGCCGGCCGTCGGCGTCGAAGTCGAACAGCGCGACGCCGCCGCTCATCGACTCGAGGATGTACTTCTTCTCGGGGTCGGAGCGGTGGACGAAGCGGACGCCGGAAGCGGCCGTGACGTCTTCGAAGACGGTGCCCTCGGAGGAGGCGGCCGGCTTGGCGGCGGAGCGCTCGGCGGCGGCGGCGGGTGCCGCGGCCAGAAGTGCCCCGAATGCAGCCGCGAGCGAAGCCGCCAGCGCCGGCCGCACCCGGGCGCGGGCGGGGTTCGAGGGGGACCGGCGGTCGCTCAAGGTCGGGTGCCTCCTGGGTCGAGGGGGCGGGCCGCGATTCCGGCCGCGGCTCCGGCGGAGCCGGCGAGCCGAGCCGGGCCGCCTGCTCCTCGAGTCGGTCGAGGGCGAGACGATACCGCGCCAGGTGCTCTTCGGAGCGCTCGACCTCGCCCAGCCGGGCGTAGGCCAGGCTGAGCTGGTAGTGGACCTTGGGCGAATCGGGATCGGCCGCCGCCGCGCGTTCGAGCAGGTCGCGCGCCTCGGCGTAGCGGCGCTCTTTCATCCGCACCATGCCGAGCGCCAGGTTGGCCTGGGGGTGGCCGGGCTCGCGGTCGAGCACCCGGCGGGCGTGGCGCTCGGCGTCGCCCAGGCGCTCCAGCCCCTCGAGCGCCTCGGCGAGCGCGGCCAGCGCCTCGATCGTGTCCGGCTGCAGGCGGAGCGCCTCGGCGAGCGACCGCTCGGCCTCCGGGTAGCGCTTCTGGCGGTTGAGCGCCATGCCCAGCGCGACGTGGGTGAGGGCGTGCGCGGGCCGCAGCGCGCGCGCCCGTTCGAGCGCCGCGATCGCCTCGGCGGCGTCGCCGACCTGGAGCCAGGCGACGCCGAGCTGGTAGCCGTAGTCGGCGACCTCCGGATGCATCCGCGCCAGCGGCTCGAGCGCCTGGAGCGCGGTCGCCGGAGAGTCGGCGCCGAAGGCGGTGCGGGCGACCGCGCCCAGCACCTCCTCGGAGCTCGGGGCGAGGTCGCGGGCGCGCGCCAGGAGGTCGAGCGCGGCCGCCGCGTCCCCCTGCTCGGAGCGGATCCGCGCCAGGTGGAGGAGGGCCTGGACCGAGCCGTGGCGCTCGGCCAGCGAGCGGAGCTGGGTCTCGGCGTCGGCAGCGCGGCCGCGCGCCAGCTCGAGCACCGCGAGCTTCATCGCCAGGTCGCGCTCGAGCGGCCCGAGCGCGGCGGCCCGGCGCAGCTCGGCGAGCGCCTCCTCCTCGCGACCGGTCAGGAGGTGGAGGCGGGCGAGGTGCTGGCGCGGCTCGATCAGGCCGGGCGCCAGCTCGAGCGCCCGCCGGAACTCCCCCTCCGCCGCGTCGAGCCGCCCGCTCCGGCTCAGCACCACGCCGAGGAGGTCGCGGGCCAGCGGGTCGTCGGCCTCGGCGAGCAGCCCGCGCAGCCGGGCCTCGGCCTCCGCCAGGCGGCCGGCCTCGACCAGCGGCACCACCTCGGCGAGCCCGGCTGCCGGCGCCGGCGCGGCGGCCCCGGCGGCGAGCGCGAGGAGAAGGGTCTCGAACAGGACTGTGCCCAACAAGACGGTGCCGACCAGCACGGCGGCGAGCGCGAGCCGGCCGGCGCGCGGCGGCGGGGCGCCCCGGGCGGCCGGCGCGAGCGGGTGGCACACCGTCACGGAGCGTCCCCGTCGCGCCGCTTCAGCTCGCGGTACAGCTCGAGCTGCCGGTCGGCCAGCTCCGGCCGCCCCGAGCGCTGGTAGGCCTGGGCGAGCTGGTAGCGGATGTTGGCGTCGTCGGGGGCCAGCGCCGCCGCCGCCTCGAGATGCGCGCTGGCCTCCTCGGCGGCGCCCTGCGCGAGCCGGATCTTGCCCAGGAGGTAGCGCGCGTCGGCGTGGTCGGGGCGCGCCGCGAGCACCGCGCCCAGCTCCTCGATCGCGCGCTCGGGCCGGCGGTCGAGGTCGAGCACCACGGCCAGGTGGTAGCGCGCCCGCAGGTCCTCCGGGCGTACCGCCAGCTCCGCCTCGAGCGCCGCCGCGGCCTCGGCCAGCCGCCCCTGGCGGAGGTAGAGGTCGCCGAGCGTGAAGCTCGCCTCGGGGACGCCGGGATCGAGCGCCAGCGCCCGCTCCAGCTCGGCCACCGCGGCGTCGAAGTCCCCCTGCCGGGCGTGCGCCTGGCCGAGCACGACGTGCAGCTCCGCCCAGTCGCCGTGCTCGGCGAGCAGGCGGCCGAACTCGGCCTCGGCCTCGGCGGCGCGGCCGGCGCGCACCAGGGCCAGGCCGTAGGCGAAGGCGAGGCCGCGGTCGCCGGCGCGGCCGGGGTCGGCCGCGAGCAGCTCGGCGGCGCGCGCGGGATCGCCGCCGCCGAGGTGCGACAGCGCCAGCATGCGCGTCAGCTCGAGGTCGCCTGGCTCCGCGGCGAGCGCCTGCTCGAGGGAGCGGACCGCGGCCTCGAACCGGCCGGTGCTCCACCGCGCCGCGCCGAGCGAGCGTTGCAGCCGCGGCAGCTCGGGCGCGAGCCCCTCGGCGGCCTCGAGCGGCGCCAGGGCGCGGTCGAACCGGCCGCCCCGGAGGTGCGCCACGCCGAGGTTCAAGTAGACCCGGGCGAGGGCGGTCTCGACCTCGGCGCGCAGCTCGCCGCGGAGCGGCGGCGCCAGCCCCTCGAGCGAGGGGACGGCGAGCGGCGCCGCGGTCTTGCCCGAGCGCTCCAGCTCGGTCTCGCCGGCGATCAGGAGAGCCAGCTCGTCGCGCTCGTCCGCGACCACCTCGGAGAGGCGCGTCTCGGCGGCGGCGAAGTGCTCGGCGGCCTCGGCCTCCCGCCCCTGGCGGCGCAGCGCCTGGGCGAGCTGGTAGTGGGCGCTCTCGAGCTGGCGCGGCCGCGCCCCGCCCAGGGCGGCGGCGTCGAGCGCGGCGCGCAGGACCTCGACCGCCTCGTCGACCCGGCCGCCGCCGAGGAGGCACCGGCCGAGGTAGCGCAGCGCGTCGAGCCGGATCGGCGGCCAGCCGGCCGCCGCCTCGAGGTGCGGCACGGCCTCCTCGAAGCGGCGCTCCTGGCTCAGCACCAGGCCGAGGTAGAGGCGGGCGATCGGATCGCCGGGCGCGGCCGCGACCTCGGCGCGCAGCCGCTCGAGCGCGGCCGCGGAACCGTCGAGCCCGCGCTCGAGGAGGTCGACCGTGCCCAGGTAGAGGTTGGCACGCCGCGCCGCGGGATCGATCGCCAGCGCGGTCTCGAGCGCGGCGCGGGCGCGCTCGTGGTGCTGGTAGTCGCGGTAGGTGCGGCCGATCAGCACCCAGGTCTCGGGCGCCGGGCGCGCGGCGGCCAGCTCGGCGAACAGCCGCTCGGCGCGCTCGGGGCGGTCGAGCCGCAGGTAGCCGGTGGCGAGGGCGAAGGCGGTCTCCGGGTCGCCGGTGGCGGCGTAGCCCTCCTCGAGCTCCTGGACCGCCTCCTCGGGCTCGCCGGCCACGACCAGCGCCTGGGCCAGGAGCCGGCGCGCGGCGCCGTCGGCGGGAGCGGCTCCGGCGACCCGGCGGAGGATCGTCACCGCCTCGCCGGGCTCGCCGCGCCGCAGGTGCACCGCCGCCAGGGAGACCCGGGCCCGCCGCGTCTCGGCCGACGACGCCGCGGCGCGGCGAAACGACTCCGCCGCGTCGTCCAGTCGGCCGTCGGCGACGTCGAGCGCGCCGCGCACCAGCCAGCCCTCGACGAGCGCGCTCCGGAACCGGCTCTCGGCGATCTGCAGCTCGTGGGCGCCGAGGCCCCGCTCCGCCTCCTCGATCGCCCGGGCCATCGCGGCGAGCGGCGCGGGCGCCGCCGGGACCACGGTCGCGGCCGCGGCCGGCGCCTCGCCGGGGAGCACCCCGGCGAGGAGCGCCCCGCCGAGGAGGACCGGGACCGCGGCGCGCACCGGTCAGCCTCCCGGCGGCGGGGCGGAGCGGGCGGAGCGGCCGCGGGCGGCCGCGCCGGCGAGGGCCGCCGGGGCGGGCTCCGGCGCCGGGCCGGTCGACTCGCGGACCACCAGGGTCGGCTCGACGGTGACGAAGTCCGGGTAGTCGGCGCTCGCTCGCAGCCGGTCGAGGAGGATCGAGACCGCGGTCTCGCCCATCTCGCGCAACGGCTGGCGCACCGTGGTCAGGCCCGGGTTGTGGAAGGCGGCGGAGAGGATGTCGTCGAAGCCGACCACCGAGACGTCGCGCGGCACCCGCACGCCGGCGTCGAAGAAGGCGCGCATGGCGCCGATCGCCGAGACGTCGTTGAACGCGAAGAGCGCCGTGAACGGGTGGTCGAGCGCGAGCAGCCGGCGGCCGTACTCGAAGCCCTCGCGGTAGGTCGCCTCGGTCCGCGACTCCTGGCCGGTGGGATCCTCCTGGAGCTGGAAGACCAGGCGCGGGTCGAGCTCGAGGTCGAGCTCCGCCGCCGCGGTGACGATGCTCTGCCAGCGGTCGGCGGTGTCGGCGCTCTGCGGGTGCCCCTTGAACACCGCGATCCGCCGGTGCCCCAGCCCGGCGAGGTGCGAGAGCGCCAGGTGGGCCGCGCGGTCGTGGTCGAGCATCACGTTGGTGACCCCTTCGAGGCGCGTGTGCCCGGAGACCGCGACCGTCGGCAGCCGCGGCGGCGCCTCGAGCGCGGTGGCGAGCAGGATCAGCCCCTCGACCGCGCGGCTCTGGAGCAGCTCGAGGTACTCCTCGACCAGGTAGGGCTGGCCGCGGTGGCTGGCGACCAGCGAGAAGTAGCCCTCCGCAAGGAGGCGGCTGTCGATCCCGCTCATCACCCCGGCGGCGTAGGGCTCGACCATCTCGGGGAGCAGCACGCCGAGGGTGTGGGAGCGGCGGCTGCGCAGCGACCGCGCCATGTGGTTGGGCCGGTAGCGCAAGAGCTTCGCCGCCTCGAACACCGCGCGCTGGGTCTTCGGCGGGATCGAGTCGGCGACCGGCGACCGGTTGAGCACCACCGAGACGGTGGCCGGCGACAGGCCGAGGTGCTCCGCCACGTCCTTGAGGGTCACCGGCCGGTCGCCCGGGCCGTTTGATCGCCGACGCGCCATCGGCGCAGTGTTCCACGGTCCGGGCGCTCTCGGCAAGCTCCTTCGCCGCACCTCGACTTGACATCGTGACCGGACTGTGACTGAGTTCGCACTCAGCGCGATAAATCGTTTTAGGGCCGCTCGGCGTGGCGCAGCCGCGCCGCGCGGCTAAATCGATTCAGTCCCCAGGGGCGGCAACGCCGGCGGGGGTGACGATCCCGATGTTCGACAGTCACGGAGGAGGCGTTTGCGCATGAAGAAGATGGCACTTTGGTCGGCGCTGGTGACGATCTTCGTCGTCCTGGCGTCTCCGGCTCTCGCCCAGAGGTTCACCGCCGGCATCCGCGGCACCGTCACCGCGGGCGAGGGCGGGGCGGCGGTCCCCGGGGCGAAGGTCACCGCCCGCAACCCCGAGACCGGTCTCACCCGGACGGTCGTCACCAACAGCGAGGGCGCCTACAACCTCGGCGACCTCGCGGTCGGCGTCTACGAGGTCACGGTGGTGGCGGCCGAGTTCAAGACCTTCGTGGTCGAGAACGTCGAGCTCAACGTCGCCGACATTCGCCAGATCGACGTCCACTCTCGTCCAGCGAGATCAAGGAAGAGATCACTGTCACCGCGCCGCGACGTGCAGGTCGAGACGATCGGCGCCGAGGTGGCCGGCCTCGTCACCGGCGAGCAGGTCCGCGAGCTGCCGCTCAACGGCCGCAACTTCATCGAGCTCACCCATGCTCATGCCCGGCGTCAGCGCCCCCGAGAACTTCGACACCAAGGACAAGGGGCTGATGACCGGCAGCGACACTGTCGATCAGCGGCGGCTGGCTCACCGGCAACATGTGGACGTCGACGGCGCCAACAACAACGACGTCGGCTCCAACCGCACCATCCTGGTCTACCCCTCGGTCGACTCGATCGAGGAGTTCAAGATCCACCGCAACAGCTACGGCCCCGAGTTCGGCGGCGCCAGCGGCGGCGCAGATCAACCTGATCACCCGCAGCGGCAGCAACGAGTGCAAGGCGAGCGCCTTCATCTTCCAGCGCAACGACGCGTGGAACGAGAAGAACTACTTCCTCGAGGAGTCCGGCGCAGGACAAGGAGAACCTCGAGCGCCACGACTACGGCTTCACCCTCGGCGGCCCGGTGATACGCGACAAGCTCTACGTCTTCGTCTCCGCCGAGTGGACCGACGAGATGCGCGGCACGGTGCGCCGCCAGCAGGTGCCCGACCGACGGCGCGAGCGCATGGGCGACTTCAGCGAGCCGCGCCGACCCGGCTGCGGCGGGCCGGTGCCGATCGATCCGCTCACCGGTCAGCCGTTCCCCGGCAACGTCATCCCCGCCGACCGGCTGAGCGCGGGCGGCTTGGCCTACCTGCGGCTCTTCCCTAGCCCCAACGTCACGCCGGCCGCCGGCACCTGCGCCAACTGGGTGGAGTCGGTCGACACGCCGATCGACTGGGAGCAGCGCAACGTCCGGCTCGACTACGACATGAGCAACGCCAGCCGCATCATGTTCCGCTACACCCAGGACAAGCTGGCTCAACGGCGATCCCAACGCGCAGCGCCATGTGGGGCGACGACCCGTTCCCGGCCGTCGACTCGTCGTGGGACCAGCCCGGCCGCTCGATCGTGGGGCAGCTCAGCCAGACCTTCGGCAGCCGCGCCGTCAACACCGTCACCGCGTCTTACTCCGGCAACGAGATCAACATCGCGCGCGGCGGCACCAGCGCGGGGCTCAACAACCAGATCACCGCCGCCATCCCCACCTTCTTCCCCGACGACGGCCGGCTCACCGGCAGCGAACCCGCACCCGACCTGGTGGGGCGGCCAGGGCACGCCGCGCTGTGGAACATCGCGCCATGGGAGAACCAGCAGGACCTGTGGGTGTTGAAGGACGACTACCAGGCGACCTTCGGCAAGCACTGGTTGAAGGCCGGCCTGCTCTACAGCGACAACACCAAGGACGAGTGGTTCGCCGCCAGCGCCGAGCCCACCACCCAGTTCTGGGGGGCCGCCGGCATCAGCGGCTGGGGCGGCGCCACCGGCAACGTGCTCGCCGACTTCCTGCTGCGCGACATGGCGTGGGGCTTCGGCGAGCAACGCCAAGAACGTCGACGTCAACCAGGAGTGGAATGACTACGAGGCGTACCTCGGCGACTCCTGGCAGATGGCCGCGAACATGACCGTCGACCTCGGGTTGCGCTACTCCTACTTCAAGAACCCGGTCGAGGCCAGACGACGAGTACGTCGACTTCAACCCCGACCGCTTCGATCCCGGCGCTCGGCAGCTCGCCCTGCAACGGCATCGCCGCAGACGCCGGGCAGCACCGCCTGCGCCGACCGCGGCCTGCCGGGCGGCAGCTTCGGCGTCAACCGCTCGCTGGTCGACGGAGGACAAGGACAACGTGGCGCCGCGCCTGGGCTTCGCATGGGACGTCTTCGGCAACGGCAAGTCGGCCTTCCGCGCCGGCTTCGGCCAGTTCTACCAGCGCGAGCGCGTCGGCTCCGCTCGCCTGGCGGCCAGCCGCCGTTCACCCCGAACACCTCCGGCATCCGTCCGCTCGACGGGCCGACCCGCAGTTCCTGGCCTCCGGCTTCGGCGGCCGACCCGCGGCCTCAACGCCGACCACGAGACGCCGTACAACTTCCAGTACAACGTCACCTGGGAGCAGCGGCTGGGCCGGAGACCACCCTCGAGTTCGCTACGTCGGCAACCAGGGCAAGCACCTGATGCGGCGCGTCGACATCAACCAGGTGCCCCTCGGCGACCGCAACGGCAACGGCGTCGCCGACCGCCTCGAGTACGTGCGCTGTGGCGGCGACGGCGACGGCTCGGTGCGCCCCTACGTCACCGGTGACAACAACCCATCCACTTCTGGCGCAACGACGGCGCCTCCGAGTACGACTCGTTCCAGACCCAGCTCAACTCGCGCTTCGGACGGGCTCGCAGGTCCAGGTGTCCTACACCTGGTCGCGCTTCGAGGCCGACGACCCGCTCAGCAGCAGCGCCGGCAGCAGCCGGTGCAGGCGACCGACGCCGCCGACCTCGGGCTCGACTGGGGCAACGCCGGCCTCCACCGCGAGCACGTCTTCAACACCAGCGCGATCTGGAACGCGCCGACCTTCGAGAACAGGGCGGTCTTCCGGGCGCGTGCTCGGCAACTGGTCGATGGCGGCATCGTCTTCTACTCGTCGGGCGTGCCGCTCACCGTCTAGTCACCGACTGCCCGCAGATCGGCGCCGGCGACTTCGCCGGCGTCGGCTACGACGGCAACCAGCGGCCGATCCTGACCGGCGAGCCGTGCAGCAACAGCGGCGAACAGTGGATCAACCCGGGGGCTGCACGCTCATCGGCGCGGTCCTCGGCAACGCCTCGCAGATGGCCGAGCGGGGGGAATGCGACGGCCCGGACTTCTTCCAGCTCGACCTGTCGTTCTACAAGCGCATCCCGCTCGGCGAGCGGATCGACGGCCAGCTCCGGTTCGAGATCTTCAACGTGACGAACCAGATCAACTACATCGCGGGGAGCATCGCGACCAACACCACGCCGTTCAACGTGGTGTACGACGCGCCGCTCGGCCAGGCGACCCGGATCGTGAGCGCCGACTTCGCCGACAACTGGGGCGAGGCGACGGCGGCGCGGGATCCGCGCCAGGTGCAGCTCGGGTTCAAGCTTTCGTTCTGATCTCTAGTCCCGCGGGCGTCGCCGGATCCGACCCGGCTCCGGGACCGCTCCCCGTTCGGGGGGCGGTCCCGGGGTCGCGGCGGCGGCGCCCGATCTCTTCCGGCCGAACCGAATCCCAGGCCGAATCCCAGCCCGGAACCCAGGAGGTCCGATGAATCGATGCTTTGCGGCGGTGGCCCTGTTCCCGCTCCTCTTCGCCTGCGGCCCCGGTCCCGAGGAGCCCGCGGCCGCCCCGGACGCCGCCGGCCAGGACGGGGCCGGCCCGGGCGCCGCTGCCGGGCTCGGCCGCTTCGACCAGCAAGCCGCCGAGATCGTGGCCGGGATGACCCTCGAGGAGAAGGTCGGCCAGATGACCCAGGCCGACATCAGCTACCTCGCCGACGAGGCCGACATCGAGGGCTACTTCCTCGGCTCGCTGCTCTCGGGCGGCGGCTCCGACCCCGCGACCGGCAACTCGTTCGAGGACTGGCGCTCGATGGTCGAGCGCTACCAGCGCCGGGCGATGGCCACCCGGCTCGGCATCCCGCTCCTCTACGGCGTCGACGCCGTGCACGGCCACTCGAACGTGGTCGGCGCGGTGATCTTCCCGCACAACATCGGCCTCGGCGCCGCCGGCGACGCCGGGCTGGTCGAGCGCGTCTACCGCGCGACCGCGGTCGAGGTGCGCGCCACCGGCATCCAGTGGAGCTTCGCGCCCTGCGTCGCGGTGCCGCGGGACGTCCGCTGGGGCCGCACCTACGAGGGCTTCGGCGAGGACCCGGCGCTGGTCGCCGAGCTCGGCGCCGCGGCGGTGCGCGGCCTCCAGGGCCCCGGCCTCGACGGGCCGGAGAGCGTGCTCGCCTGCGCCAAGCACTTCGTCGGCGACGGCGGCACCGCGTTCGGCACCGGGGCGCCGCGCTCGGCGATGCCCGACTCGGTGTTCGCCGAGACCGGCGCTCCCCCGGGAACCGACCGCTGGCCGCTCGACCGCGGCGACCTCCAGGTCGACGAGGCGACCCTGCGCGCGGTCCACCTGCCCGGCTACCTGTCGGCGCTCGAGGAGGGCGTCGCCTCGATCATGCCCTCGTTTTCCGCCTGGAACGGCGAGCGCCTGTCGGGCCACCGCCCGCTCCTGACCGGCCTGCTCAAGGAGGAGCTCGGTTTCGAGGGCTTCCTGGTCTCCGACTGGGCGGCGATCGACGACCTCCCCGGCGACTACGCCGCCGACGTCGAGCAGTCGATCAACGCCGGCATGGACATGGTGATGGTGCCCGACAAGTACCGGGAGTTCTTCACCACCTTGAAGCAGCTCGCCGAGTCCGGCCGGGTGCCGAGCGAGCGGATCGACGACGCGGTGCGGCGGATCCTGCGGGTCAAGATCGCGATGGGCCTGCTCGAGGAGGGGTGGTCTCCGGTCGCCGACCCGGCGCTCGCCGAGCGCTTCGGCGCGGCCGAGCACCGCGACCTCGGCCGCGAGGCGGTGCGCCGCTCGCTGGTCCTCCTGGCCAACCGGGACCGCGCGCTGCCGCTGTCGAAGCAGGCGGCGCGGATCCACGTCGTGGGCAAGAACGCCGACGACCTCGGCAACCAGTGCGGCGGCTGGACGATCCAGTGGCAGGGCGCGAGCGGCGAGATCACCGAGGGCACCACCGTCCTCGAGGCGATCCGCGGCGCGGTGTCGGCCGGGACCGAGGTCACCTTCGCCGCCGACGGCGCGGGCGCCGAGGGCGCCGACGCGGTGGTCGCGGTGATCGGCGAGACCCCCTATGCCGAGATGTTCGGCGACCGCGCCGACCTCGCGCTCGACCCGGCCGACGTCGAGGCCGTCCGCCGCGCCGCCGCCGCCGGCGTGCCGGTGGTCACGGTCCTCGTCTCGGGCCGGCCGATGATCCTGGGCGAGGTCCTCGACCGGAGCGCCGCGGTGGTCGCCGCCTGGCTCCCCGGCACCGAGGGGCAGGGGGTCGCCGACGTGCTGTTCGGCGATCACGCCCCGAGCGGCAAGCTGGCGTTCGCCTGGCCGGGCTCGGCGGACCAGATCGCGCTCCATCCGGGGGACCCGGGTTACGACCCGCTCTTCCCCCTCGGCTTCGGGTTGTCGTATTGAACGGCGGCTCGGGGGGCCGCGACGCGAGCCGGTCGCTCCGCCCGCTGCTCGAGCGCGCGCGGGTGCTGCCGGTGCTCACCGTCGACGACCCGCGGCAGGCGGTGGAGCTGGTCCGGGCGCTCGCCGAGGGCGGCTTGACCACGGTCGAGATCACCCTGCGCACCCCCGCCGCGCTGGCGGCGATCGCGGCGGTGCGCGCCGAGCTGCCCGAGGTCGCCGTCGGCGCCGGCTCGGTGGTCGAGCCGGCGCAGCTCGCGGCCGCCGCGGCGGCCGGCGCCGCCTTCGCGGTCAGCCCCGGCCTCGGCCCCGAGCTGGCCGCCGCCGCCCGGGACGGCGCGATCCCGCTGCTGCCGGGCGTGGCCACCGCCTCCGAGGCGATCGGCGCGCGCGAGCGCGGCTGGGACGTCGTCAAGCTCTTCCCGGCCGCGCCGCTCGGCGGTCCCGCCTATCTCCGGGCGCTCGCCGCACCGCTCCCCGGGCTCCGCTTCGTGCCGACCGGCGGCATCGGCGCCGGCGATTTCCGCGCCTACCTCGAGCTGCCCGCCGTCGCCTGCGTCGGCGGCTCCTGGATGGCGCCGCCCGCGGCGGTGGCCGCCGGCGACTGGGCGGCGATCGCGGATCTCGCCCGGGAGGCCGCAGCGTGAGAAAGGCAGAGCAGTGAGCCCGGCGTTCGACATGGTGGTGATCGGCGGCACCGGCGACCTCGCCCGGCGCAAGCTCCTCCCCTCGCTCTACTTCCTCCACAAGTACGGCGAGCTGGCGCCGGACGGCCGGATCATCGCGCTCGCCCGCCAGCCGATGTCGATCGACGGCTACCGCGAGCACGTCGCCGAGAGCTGCCGGCGCGAGATCCCGCCGGGCGAGCTCGACGAGGGGGTCTGGGACGGCTTCGCGCGCCGGCTCCACTACGCCACGGCACCGGTCGCCGACGCCGCCAGCTACGCGCCGCTGCGCGAGGTGCTCGACGGCGCCGGCTCGGCGGGCAACGGCAACGGCCGGGTGCGGGTCTTCTACCTGGCGACCAGCCCCGACCTCTACGGCGACCTCTCGCGCGCGATCGGCGAGGCCGGCCTGACCGGCGCCGACTCGCGGATCGTGCTCGAGAAGCCGATCGGTCACGACCTGCGCTCGGCGGAGTCGATCAACGCCCGGGTCGGCGAGGTCTTCCCCGAGCACCAGATCTACCGGATCGACCACTACCTGGGCAAGGAGACGGTCCAGAACCTGATGGTGCTGCGCTTCGCCAACGCGCTCTTCGAGCCGCTGTGGCGCGCCGAGCACATCGACCACGTCCAGATCACGGTCGCCGAGCGGATCGGGATCGAGGGGCGGGGCGAGTACTACGACCGCACCGGGGCGCTCAGGGACATGGTCCAGAACCACCTGCTGCAGCTCCTCTGCCTGGTCGCCATGGAGCCGCCGGCGCGGCTCGAGCCCGAGGCGATCCGCGAGGAGAAGATCAAGGTGCTGCGCTCGCTGCGCCCGCTGGTCGGCGCCGACGTGGCGGGCAAGACGGTGCGCGCCCAGTACCGCCCGGGCATGGTCTCCGGTGAGCTCGGCGCGGGCGAGCGCGCGGCCGGCTACCACGAGGAGGAGGGCATCGCCCGCGACTCGGCCACCGAGACCTTCGTCGCGCTCAAGGCGGAGATCGACAACTGGCGCTGGGCGGGCGTCCCCTTCTACCTGCGCACCGGCAAGCGGATGGCCTACCAGGTCTCCGAGGTGATCATCCAGTTCCGGAAGGTGCCGCACCGGATCTTCGGCGACCGGCTGGGCGCGGTCCAGGACAACCGGCTGGTGATTCGCCTCCAGCCCGACGAGAGCATCAAGCTGGCGATGATGGTCAAGTGCCCGGGGACCGCGATCCGGCTCAAGCCGGTCCACCTCGACCTCGACCTCGCCGACACCTTCGAGGAGCGGACGCCGCTCGCCTACGAGCGGCTGCTGCTCGACGTGATCAAGGGCAGCTCGACCCTCTTCATGCACCGCTCCGAGGTCGAGTCGGCCTGGCGCTGGATCGAGCCGATCTTGGACGGCTGGCGCGGGCTCGGCGGGCGCCCGAGGAGCTACATGGCGGGGAGCTGGGGACCGGAGGAGTCGATCGCGCTGATGGTCCGCGACGAGCGATCCTGGTATGAGCACCTGGCATGAGGTCTGGGATGAGCGACGAGCGTCGCCTGGGCGATCCCGACCTCGCGGGGGCGGCGCTGGCCGCGCGCGTCGCCGGCTGGCTGGCCGACGCCCTCGACCGCCGGCCGAGCGCCACCCTGGTGGTCTCGGGGGGCTCGACGCCGGTGCCGTTCTTCCGCCGCCTCTCCCGCCTCGACCTGCCCTGGAGCCGGGTGCGGGTGACCCTGGCCGACGAGCGCTGGGTCGAGCCCTGGCACGCCGACAGCAACGAGGGGCTGGTGCGCCGCGAGCTCCTGGTGAACCGCGCCGCGAGCGCCCGCTGGTTCGGCTTGAAGAACCCGGCGCCGACGCCCGAGGAGGGCCGGGCGGAGGCGGCCGCGCACCTCGCCGCCCTCCAGCCGATCGAGGTCGCGGTCCTCGGGCTGGGCGCCGACGGCCACACCGCCTCGCTGTTTCCGGGGGCGCCGGGGGTCGAGGCGGCGCTCGACCCGCGGGGCGAGGCGACCGTGGTCGCGGTGCGGCCGCCGGCGGCGCCCCACCCGCGGCTGTCGCTGACCCTCGCCGCGCTCCTCGGCAGCCGCCGGCTGGCGCTGCACCTGACCGGCGACGAGAAGTGGCGGGTCTACCGCCGGGCGGCAGATGCGGCGGGGGGCGACGCGGCGACCGCGGACGGCCTGCCGGTGGGCGCGCTGCTCTCCGGAGCGGCCGGGCGGATCGAGGTCTACTGGGCGCCAACCACCTCGGGAAAGGACGCGATCGGTGAGAATCCTGGTCGGTGACATCGGCGGCACCAACGCCCGCTTCGCCTTGATGTCGGTCCGCGACGGCGGCCTCGAGCTGCTCGCCGAGGCGACTCTCCCGAGCCGGCGGTTCGCGAGCCTCGGCGAGGCGGCGGCGGAGTTCTTCGGCCGCTGCCCGGCGGCGCGCGCACCGCGCCACGCCTGCTTCGGCCTGCCGGGTCCGGTCGAGGGCCACGAGCGCTGCGAGATCACCAACCTGCCGTGGGTGGTCGACGCCCGCGAGCTGGCGCGCTCGCTGGGCGCCGCCCGGGTGTCGCTGGTCAACGACGTCGAGGCGGCGGCGTGGGGGCTCGGGGCGATCGGTCCCGAGGCCACCCACACGGTGTGGGAAGGGCGGCCGGCGGCCGGCGGCAACCTGGCGCTGGTCGCCCCGGGCACCGGCCTCGGGGAGGCGGCGCTGGTCTGGGACGACCACCGCTACCACCCCTACGCCACCGAGGGCGGCCACGCCGACTTCGCCCCCGCCGACGAGCTCCAGGTCGGGCTCTGGCGCTTCCTCCACCGCCGCTGGGAGCACGTGAGCTGGGAGCGCGCGGTGTCCGGCCCCGGCCTGGTGGCGATCCACTGCTTCCTGCTCGAGCGCCGCGGCCTCGAGCCGCCCGCGTGGCTGACCCGGGGGCCCGGCGAGCACGACGCCGCGGCGGCGATCACCACGATCGCGCGCGAGGACCCCGCGAGCCCCTGCGCCGAGGCGCTCGAACTCTTCTTCGAGCTGCTCGGCGCCGAGACCGGCAACGTCGCGCTCCAGACCCTGGCCACCGGCGGCGTCTACCTGGCCGGCGGCATCGTGCCCAAGGTTCTCCCCGAGCTTCTCGCCTCGCGCTTCCGCGAGCGGTTCGTCGCCAAGGGGCGGTTCCGCGCCCTGCTCGAGGCGGTCCCGGTGCGGGTGGTGACCGACGACCGGCTGGCGCTCTGGGGCGCCGCCGCCTGGGTGGCGGCCGCCGAGGAGGTGACGCTCGAAACGCGGGCGACGGTCGGAGGGGCGGTTTGAGCGAGCGCCCGAGCGGGCTCCACCCGGTGGTCGCCGAGGTCACCGAGCGGATCCGCGCGAAGAGCCGGGAGAGCCGCGCCGCCTACCTCGAACGCATCCGCGCCGCCGCAGCGCGCGGCCCGCGCCGGCCCCACCTGGCCTGCTCCAACCTGGCGCACAGCTTCGCCGCCGCCGGCGAGCCCGACAGGGCCGCGCTCGTCGCCGGCGACCGGCCGAGCGTGGCGATCGTCTCGGCCTACAACGACATGCTGTCGGCCCACCAGCCGCTGGTCTCGTTCCCGGGCGAGATCAAGCTCGCGGTGCGCGCCGCCGGCGCGGTGGCGCAGTTCGCGGGCGGGGTGCCGGCGATGTGCGACGGCGTGACCCAGGGCGAGACCGGGATGGAGCTGTCGCTCTTCTCCCGCGACGTCATCGCCCAGGCCACCGCGGTGGCGCTCGCGCACGACGTCTTCGACGCCGGCGTCTGCCTCGGGGTGTGCGACAAGATCGTCCCCGGCCTCCTGATCGGCGCGCTGTCGTTCGGCCACCTGCCGTTCGTCTTCCTGCCCGCGGGGCCGATGCCCTCGGGGCTGCCCAACCGCGACAAGAGCCGGGTCCGCCAGCTCCACGCCGAGGGGAAGGCCGGGCGCGCCGAGCTGCTCGAGGCCGAGGCGCGCTCCTACCACGCGCCCGGGACCTGCACCTTCTTCGGCACCGCGAACAGCAACCAGATGTTCATGGAGCTGGTCGGGCTCCACCTGCCGGGGGCCTCGTTCGAGAACCCGGGCACGCCGCTGCGCCGGGCGCTGACCGCCGCCGCGGCGCGGCGCGCCGTCGAGCTGGCGCGCGCGGGCCCCGGGGGCGCGCCGCTCGGCAAGCTGTTCGACGAGCGCGCCCTGGTCAACGCCGTGGTCGGCCTGCTCGCCACCGGCGGCTCGACCAACCACACCATCCACCTGGTCGCGATCGGCCGCGCCGCCGGCCTCCGGCTCGACTGGGGCGACTTCGACGAGCTGTCGGCCGCGGTGCCGCTCCTCGCCCGCATCTACCCGAACGGCGCCGGCGACGTCAACGACTTCCATCGCGCCGGCGGCATGCCGTTCTTGATCGGCCAGCTCCTCGCCGGCGGCCTGGTCCACGGCGACGCGCGCACCGTCGCCCCCGGCGGCGGCCTGGCCCCCTACACCCGCCGGCCGCGGCTCGAGGACGGCGCCGTCGCGGCGGGCGAGCCGGTGGCCGCGAGCGAGGACCGCGAGGTGCTCCGCCCGCTCGACGATCCCTTCCAGCCCCACGGCGGCCTCCGCCTCCTGACCGGCAACCTGGGGCGGGCGGTGGCCAAGGTCTCGGCGGTCGCGCCGGAGCGCCGGCGGGTCGAGGCGCCGGTGCGCGTCTTCTCCCGCCAGGAGGAGCTGACCGCGGCGTTCGCCGCCGGCGAGCTCGACCGCGACCTCGTGGCGGTGGTGCGCTTCCAGGGGCCGCGCGCCAACGGCATGCCCGAGCTGCACCGGCTGATGGCGCCGCTCGGCGTGCTCCACGACCGCGGGCACCGCGTGGCGCTGGTCACCGACGGCCGCCTGAGCGGGGCCAGCGGCAAGGTGCCGGCGGCGATCCACGTCTGGCCCGAGGCGGCCGGCGGCGGCCCGCTGGCCCGGCTCCGCGACGGCGACCGGGTGCTGATCGACCCCGACGGCGGTAGGCTCGAAGCCGCGGTCGAGCCCGGCGAGTGGGCGGCGCGCCCCGCCGCCGCGTTCGACCCGGGACCCTGGGGCGCCGGCGGCGGCCGCGAGCTGTTCGCCGGCCACCGCGCGCTCGCCGGCTCGGCGGAGGAGGGTGCATGGACCTTCGGAGGACCGTTCCCGTGATCGCGCCGCGCTCCCGCCGGCGCCCTGCCGCGGCGCTCGCCGGCCTCGGCGCCGCGGCGCTCGCCGCCCTGCTCGCCGCGGCCGCCGCCCGCGCCCAGGCGCCGGGCGCCGTCTTCCCCGACCGCATCGAGGTCGAGGTGGTCAACGTCCAGGCCTGGGTCACCGACGCCGAGGGGCGGCCGGTGGTGGCGCTCCAGCCCGAGGACTTCGAGCTCCGGGTCGACGGCGAGGAGGTGGCGATCAGCTACTTCTCGGAGGTCCGCTCCGACCGCGCGTTCGAGCTGCGCCGGCCGGCCGCGCCCGAGACGGCCGCGTCCGACACCGGCGCGCCGGCGACTGCCGAGGACACGCCGGCGCCGCTCGAGGAGCGGAGCCTGATCCTCTACTTCGACGAGCTCCACATGGGGCGCCTCCAGCGCAAGCAGGTGATCAGCGACCTGCGCCAGATGATCGAGGGGGGCGCGGTCGACGCCGAGCGGGTGATGATCCTGCGCCAGGCCTCGCGGCTGACCGCCGAGGCCTCGTTCGGCTCGACCCGCGAAGAGCTCGACCGCGTGCTCGAGCGGCTGGCCAAGCCGCCGGCCGACTTCGCGGCGCCGAGCGACAAGCGCTGGATCATCGATCACCTCTGGGAGCTGTGGGAGTCGGCGCGCCAGCGCACCGACCGCGAGCCGTGCATCTTCTTCGCCCGCGAGGCGGCGATCGAGATCTCCGGCTGGGCACGCGAGGCGGCCTGGCGGGGGGCCCTGACCGCCGGCCAGCTCGCCGACACCGCGCGCCTCCTGGGCGGCGTGCCCGGGGCCAAGACGCTCGTCTACCTGGGCGACTCGCTCGAGGTGGCGCCCGGCCTCGACCTCGTCGAGGTGGTCCACGAGTTCTGCCCGCACGAGGTCGACCAGGCGCCCACCGCGATCGCCCAGGAGGAGCTGACCGACCGCTTCGAGGAGGTCGCCTCGGCGGCCAACGCGAGCCGGGTGACGATCCACTCGCTCCAGCCCTCGGGCCTGCGTCCGGGCATGGTCGGGAGCCCCGAGCAGCGGCTCGCCGATCCGCGCGCCCCGGGGCTCTACAACCGGGTCGACCGCGTCGTCCGGCTGAGCGACAGGAGCGGCCTCGAGCTCCTGGCCGACCTCACCGGCGGCCGCGCGATCCTCGACCAGAACCGCTTCGACGACGACCTCGAGGCGATCGCCCACGACATCGGCTCCTACTACTCGCTCGGCTTCACGCCGCCGCCGGACTTCCACCGCGGCAACCACCGGATCGAGGTGCGCGCCCGCCACAGCGGCCTCGCCGTGCGCCACCGGCCGGAGCTGCGGGTCAAGGACAGCCGCGAGCGGCTCGACGAGATCGTCCTCACCTCGATCTACCTGGGCGTGGCGCCGAACCCGCTCGACCTTACGCTCGCCCACGGCGAGGCGGCGCTCCAGGCGGGCGAGAAGGAGGTCCAGCTCCCGCTCCACGTGCGGGTGCCGATCGACCGCATCGCCTACCTGCCGCTCGGCGAGGGGCCGCCGATGGCGAGCCTCGAGGTCGCCGTCCACGACCGCAGCCCCGATCGCGCCGACGGCCCGGTGGTGCGCCGCACCTTCCGCTTCGAGAAGCCGGTGGAGACCGCCGGGCGCGCCGACCTGGTGGTCGAGATCGGCCTCGGTCCCGGCCTCCACGTAATCGGGGTCGGAGTGCGCGACGAGATCACCGGCGAGGCGTCGGCGGTCGCCACCACCCTCGGCATCCACCCGCCGCCGAAGGAGGGCGAGGCCGCTCCGGGGGCGGCGGCACCGTAGCCGCCCGAGCCCGGGCTCCGGCGTGAACCCCGCCGGAGGGCGCGGGAACCCAGGGCGCGGCCCCGGATGCCGCTCGCGGGGGCCCACGGCCGGGCGCCGGCCGGCCCGGTTCCTGCAGCCTGCGAGGAGCGGCCCACCCGGCGGTCAGGCCGGTTGCGCGCCGCCGCCAGCGGCAGCCAGGCAGACCGCGGCCAACCCGACTGCCCATAGACTGTCGCCGATGCCGCCCATCGCCGCGTCCATCGAACCGCGATCCCCGGTCCCCGGCCCGGCCGCGATCCTCGCCGGCGTCGCCGAGGTGGCGCGCGAGCACGTCGGCTGGCGCGGCGAGCTGGCCGCCGGGATGCGGCTGGTCGAGGACCTCCGGCTCGATTCGCTGCGCCTCCTGACCCTGGCGGTCGAGGTCGAGAACCGCTTCCGGGTCGCGCTCGACGAAGAAGACGAGGCCGGGATCGAGACCGTCGGCGACCTGGTGGCGGCGATCCGCCGCAAGCTCGCCGCGCGCGCCGCCGGCGCGGACGGCGCCACCGGCACCGGCGGTGCCGACGCGGCGGGCGCGGAGGCCGGCGACCGCGAGGCCGATCCATGACCGCCGCCGCCCCGCCCGCCGCCGCGGTCCTCACCGTCAACCGCGCGCTCGACCGCGCCGCCGGGGAGCGGCGCGACGCCGGCGGCGGCCTCCGCTTCTGCGACCGCGCCGAGCGCGAGCGCCTCTTCGGCTGGCCCGAGCTGCGCCGCCGGGCTCTGGCGGTGGCCGGCCGGCTGGCCGCGCTCGGGATCGGCCGCGGCGAGCGGGTGGCGCTGGTCTTCCCCACCGGCCCCGGCTTCTTCGACGCCTTCTTCGGCGCGCTCGCCGCCGGCGCCGTGCCGGTGCCGCTCTACCCGCCGGTGCGCCTCGGCCGCCTCGGCGAGTACCACCGGCGCACCGCGGCGCTAATCGCCGCCGCCGGCGCCCGGCTGGTGCTGGCCGACCGCCGGGTGCGGCGCATCCTCGGCGAGACCGCGGCGCTGGCGCGCCCGGCGCTCGGGTGCCTGACGCTCGACGCGCTGCCCGAGGCGCCGCCGCGCGCCGATCTCGCCGATCCGGAGCCCGACGAGCTGGCGCTGGTGCAGTTCTCGTCCGGCACCACGGTCGAGCCCAAGCCGGTGGCGCTGAGCCACCGTGCGGTGATGGCGCAGGCGGTGATCCTCAACGGCTTCTGGCCCGATGGCCACGCCGACGCCCCGGGCGGCCTGCGGCTGTCCGGCGTCTCCTGGCTGCCGCTCTACCACGACATGGGCCTGATCGGCTGCATCTTCCCGTTGCTCGAGCGCGCCGGCGCCGAGCTGACCCTGCTGCCGCCCGAGGCCTTCGTCGCCCGCCCGGCGCTCTGGCTGCGCGCCGTCGCGCGCCATCGCGCCGCGGTCTCGCCGGCGCCCAACTTCGCCTACGCGCTCTGCCTGGCCAGGGTGCGCGACGAGGAGCTCGACGGGGTCGATCTCTCGAGCTGGCGGGTGGCGCTCAACGGCGCCGAGGCGGTGGCGCCGCGGGTGCTGCGGGCGTTCCGCGACCGCTTCGCCCGCTGGGGGCTCCGCGCCGACGCGCTGACCCCGGTCTACGGCCTCTCCGAGGCGGCGCTGGCGGTGACCTTCTCCGACCTCGGCCGGCCGTTCGCGGCGCGCCGGTTCGACCGCGCCGCGCTCGCCGCCGAGCGCGCCGCGCTGCCGGCCGCGGAGGGGATCGAGCTGCCCTCGCTCGGCCGGCCCCTCCCCGGGTTCGCGGTCGCGGTGCTGCCGGAGTGCGCAGAGACGAGCGCCGGCGGCGGGAACGGGACCGCGGAGCGCGCCGCCGGCGGCGCGACCTCCGGGCGCGAACCCGGCGCCCGGGAGGCCGAGCCGCCCGCCGCCCTCGCCGCGACGCCGCCGCGCCCGGCCGACGGCCTCCCCGCCGAGCCGCGCGGCGCGCCGCCGGCGCCGCCGCTGCCCGAGGGGCGGGTGGGCCGGGTCTGGGTCGCCGGGCCGTCGCTGATGACCGGCTACCTCGGGCGCCCCGAGGCGACCGCGGCGGCGCTCCGCGACGGCTGGCTCGACACCGGCGACCTCGGCTTCCTGCTCGACGGCGAGCTCTATCTCACCGGTCGCGCCAAAGACGTGGTGATCCTCCGCGGCCGCAACCACGCGCCGGAGGAGATCGAGCACGCCCTCGGCGGCGTGCCCGGCGCGCGGCCGGGCTGCGCGGTGGCGGCGAGCTGGCTGCCCGCCGACGAGGAGGCGGACACCGAGCAGCTCCTGCTGTTCGTCGAGGCGGCGCGCGAGGCCGGCGCGGCGGAGCGCGCGGCGCTGCCGGCCGCCTGCCGCGACGCGGTGCTCGCCGCCACCGGCCTCGAGCCCGACCGCGTGCTGGTGCTCGAGCCGGGGACCCTGCCGCGCACCTCCTCGGGCAAGCTGCGCCGCCACGAGACCCTGCGCCGCCACCTCGCCGGCGAGCTGGTGCCGCCGGCGCCGGTCAACCCGCTGCGGCTGGCCGGCGCGCTCGCCCGCTCGCAGCTCGCCTTCGCCCGCCTGCGGCTCGCCGGCGGCGGGGACGCCGCCGCGGGAGGGGACGAGTGAGCCGCCGCCGCGCCGGCGGGCCGCGCGGCCTCGCCGGCCGCCGACTGCCCGGCGCCCGGCGGCGCCCTCCGGCACCGGCGGCCGGGAGCGGCGGCCGCCGCGGCACCGGCGCAACCGGCCGGACCGGGGAGCGGCGATGACCGCGACCGTGCTGGTGGTCGGCGGCGGCCCGGCCGGCCTGGCGCTCGCGATCGGCGCCCGGCGCGCCGGCCTCGCGGTGACCGTGATCGAGCGCCGGCGCCCGCCGATCGACAAGCCGTGCGGCGAGGGGCTGATGCCCGACGGCGTCGAGGCGCTGGCGGCGCTCGGCGTCGAGGCCGCCGGCCTCGGCCGGCCGTTCCACGGCATCCGCTACCTCGACGCCCTCGCGATCCCGCCCGCGGCGCCGGTCGAACGCGCGCTCGCGGCCGGCGCCCGCAGCCGCGACGACGACGATCCGCCCGCGGTCGTCCAGGCCCGCTTCCCGCCGCGCACCCGCGGCCTCGGGATCCGCCGCACCCGCCTCCACGACGCCCTCGCCGGGGCCGCCGCCGCCGCCGGCGCCGAGCTTCGCTGGGGCGTGCCGGCGCGCGGTCTCGAACACCGGGGCGGAGCCGGCGGCGGGCGCTTCGCGGTGGTCACCGACGGCGGCCCGATCGAGGCCGACTGGATCGTCGCCGCCGACGGCCTTGCCTCGCGCCTCCGCCGCTGGGCCGGTCTCGACGGGCGGCTGCCGCGGCACCCGCGCTTCGGCGTCCGCCGCCACTACCGGCTCGCGCCGCTGACCACCATGGTCGAGGTCTGGTGGGGCGACGGCTGCGAGGCCTACGTGACGCCGGTCGACCAGGACGAGATCGGCGTCGCGATGCTCTGGAACGGCGGCCCCGGCGGCCTCGGCAAGGCCGGCTTCGACGACCTCGTGCGGCGCTTCCCCGGCCTCGCGGCGCGCCTCGAGGGGGCCGAGGTCGTCTCGCGCGACCAGGGCGCCGGTCCGCTCGCCCGCCGGCCGCGCGCCCTCCGGCGCGGCAACCTGGTGCTCCTCGGCGACGCCGCCGGCTACCTCGACGCGATCACCGGCGAGGGGCTGTCGCTCGCCTTCCGCCAGGCCGCGGCGCTGGCGCCGGCGCTCGCCGCCGGCGACCTCGCCGCCTACGAGCGCGCCCACCGGCGGATCGGCCGCCACCCCGAGCGGCTGATCCGGGTGCTGCTCGCGATCGAGCGCCGCCCCCGGCTGCGCCGCCGGATGCTCCGGGCGCTCGCCGGGGAGCCCGAGCTGTTCGAGCGCCTGCTCGCCCTCCACGCCGGCTCGCTGCCGCTCACCGCCCTCGGCGCCGGCGGCGCCGCGCGCCTGGCCCGCGCGCTGGCGCGGCCGCGGCTCGCGTGCGGCGCCGCAGGTCTGCGGCGATGAGGGTGCTGCGATGAAGGCCCGACGGGTCCGCCCGGCGCCGGCCGAGGCCTGGGCGCTGGTCTTCGACCCCGGCGACGAGGCGATCGCGGCGCTCACCGCGTTCGTCGCCGAGCGCGGCGTCGCCGCCGCCTCGTTCACCGCGATCGGCGCCTTCTCCTCAGCCCGCCTCGCCTTCTTCGACCTCGACCGGTGCGAGTACCTCCCGATCCCGGTCGACGAACAGGTCGAGGTGCTCTCGATCGTCGGCGACGTCGCGCTCCGCGACGGCCGGCCGTTCGTCCACGCCCACGCCGTCCTCGGCCGGCGCGACGGCTCCGCGGTCGGCGGGCACCTCCTCGCCGGCACCGTCCGCCCGACCCTCGAGCTGTTCCTCCACGTCTACCCCGAGCCGCTGCACCGGGTGCCCGACGAGGCGACCGGGCTGGCGCTGATCGACCCGGAGCGGTGATGGCCGGCCGTGCTCGACGGCACATCCGGTCCCGAGGGGGAAGGGGTCAGGGAGCCGGCTCGGGCGCCGGGGTGAGGGTCTCGTAGCTGGGGAGGAAGGAGAGGGAGCGCCTGGCCAGGTGGTTGCGGTCGAAGGCGGCGGTGAGGACCTGGCCTTCGAGGTCGCGGGCTACAGGGGCGCCCAGGCTGTAGAGGAGGGTGGGGGCGAGGTCGACCAGGCGGGCGCCGGTGAGCAGGGACTCGGGGCGGATGCCGTCGCCGTAGAGGAGGAGCAGGCCGTCGGGGGCGCCGGTGAAGCCGCCGCCGAGGGTGGGCTCGCGCCACAGCTCGCCCCAGGCGCGGCGGAGGTCGCTCGGGGGGGCGACGCCGTAGGCGGAGACGACGGCGAGGACGCGGGGGGGCGGGGTGGCGCGCCAGAGGTCGGCGAGGAAGGCGTCGAGGTGGACGTAGTAGTCCTCGAGGTGCTGCGCCGCCTCCTCGTAGGCGGGGTCCTGGACCCCCTCGTGGCGCGCCGCCCAGAAGCCGCCGAACCAGAGCTCGGAGGCGGCGGCGAGGCCGTCGAGCTGGAGGAAGACGGCGCCCAGGTCGCGGTGCTGGTCGAGCAGGAACCGGGTCAGGGTCTCGCGCCAGAGGTCGCCGGCGAGCGCCGGCTCGACCGCCGCCGGCAGCGCGGGACCGCCGAGCGCCGGGCCGATCAGGGGCGCGACCTCGCCGCTGCGCAGCCGGAACAGCCGGGCGCGCGCCGCCAGCTCGGGCGGTGCGGTGACGCCGGGCGCGCCGGGCTCGGCGAAGAAGCGCTCGCTGACCGCGAAGCGTGCCGCGGTCTCCTCGACCGGAGCGCTCCCCGGCCAGCCGACCACGCCGCACGGGACGCCGAGCCGCGGCAGGACTTCCCACAAGGGCAGCGCGCGCCGGTCGGCGGCGTCGATCGGCTGCGCGCGCGCGCCGAAGGTGCCCCAGCGCTCGAAGCCGATCCAGGCCGGCAGCAGCTCGAGGCGCGCCTCCGGGCCGATCCACGGCGCCGGATAGGCGCGCTCCGAGACCAGGCCGTGCTGGTACGGGTACTTGCCGGTGGCGACGCTGGTCCAGAGCGCCGTGCGCCGCGCCGGCGCCAGGGTCTCGAGCCGGCCGTAGGCGCCGCCGCGGATCGCCTCGTTGAGGAACGGCATGCGGCCGAGGCCGGCCGCCGGCAGCAGCGCGTCGAGGGTGGCGCCGTCGAGGCCGACCACCAGGAGGCGAGGCCGCTGCTGGCTCTCGACCGCCGACGGCCGGGGCGACGGCCCCGGGGAGGGCCGGAACGCCTCGCGCCGCTCGACCATCACGTAGACCGCGGCCAGCGCCAGGAGCGCATAGCCGGTCCGGCTGCGCCAGCCGTAGGCGCGCCGGCTCAAGGTGTGGAGCAGCGCGGTGTAGAAGGCGATCAGGGCCGCCGCCGAGAGCAGCACCGCGGCCTTGATCATCCGCACGTTGATCCCCGGCGGCAGGAAGTAGGCGAAGTGCGAGGCATGGGTCCAGGCGAGGACCGCGGCGGCGGCGAGCGCCGCGGTGAGCAGCCAGGGCAGGGTCCGCCGCGCCCGCCGCCGCCGGCGCCAGAGGAACGGCAGGCCCGCGCCCATGCCGGCGAGGGCGCCGAGGCCGCCGTAGACCAGGGCTCCGCGAGCCACCGGGCCGGGCTCGAAGGGGAGGCGGGGGTTGAGGAAGAAGATCAGCCCGGCGAGCAGGACGCCGGCCAGGGCACCGGGCAGCGCGCCGGCGGCGGCCGCGTCCAGCCAGCCGCGCCCCGGCGAGGAACCGGCCTGCGGCCCGAGCGTGCCGCTAGAAGATATAGAGCGGGCGGTCGATCTCGTGCTTGAAGTCCCAGTAGTAGGTGTAGCCGGGGAACTCGGCCGGGATGGTGTAGGCAGCCCGCATGCGGATGTTGTCGCCGTGGCGCTCGACCAGCAGCTTTTCCTTGTCGAGCGGGATCTTGAGGTCCGCGGCCTTGGCCAGGATCCGCTTCTTCATCCCCTCGATGTTCTCGTCGTAGGTGGCGATCGCGGCCTGGTCCTCCATGAAGTCGTAGAACTGGGTGCTGCGGAGCTTGATCGGCACCACCTCCCACGCGACGATGACGCCGACCGCCAGCACCACCAACCAGAAGATGCAGCCGATGCGGCCCTCGCCGCGCCGACCCGCGCTCCTCCGGGCGACTCGCTTGCTACCGATCCTGGACCGCATGGCGAGAGCCTCCTCCGTCGCGACCGTCTTCGCTGTGCCTGGAGAGTCTAGCGCACCAGGTCGAAGGTGCGCTCCCAGCGCGTGCGAGAGAAGAACGTCAGCGCGACCCGCCCGATCTTCTTCAGCTTGTCGACCATCCGCCCGGACTCCGGCCCGCCGTCGCTCTCGTAGGACCAGTAGATCAACACCGCCCGGCCCTTGACCATCTCCTCGGGCACCGAGCCCCAGAAGCGCGAGTCGTTCGAGTTGTCGCGGTTGTCCCCGAGGCAGAAGTAGTGGCCCGCGGGGATGATCTCCGGCCCGAAGTTGTCGCGGTGGCGGAACTGCGGCTGGTAGAAGCGGGAGCTGGGGTAGGTCTGGCGGTCGGTGTGGTACGTGTACGCCGATTCGTCGATCGGCTCGCCGTTGACGAAGAGCTTCTTGGCGATGATCTCGACCTGGTCGCCGGGCAGCGCGACGCACCGCTTGATGAAGTCGCGGGTCGGATCCTCCGGCGACTTGAACACCACGACGTCCCCCCGGCGCACGTCGCGCACCGGCAAGACCGCCCGCTCGAAAGCGCTGGGCGCCGGTCCGTAGACGAACTTGTTGACCAGGATGTGATCGCCGATCAGCAGGTTCTCCTCCATCGAGCCGCTCGGGATCTTGAACGCCTGCACCACGTAGGTGCGCGCGAAGGTGGCGAAGATCACCGCGATCAGCAGCGCTTCGAAGTACTCGCGGGAGACGGATTTCTGGCCCATGGGGTGGGCCAATCTAGCGCAATCGGCGGCGCGAGGCCAGGCCGGAGAGCCCCCAGAGCGGCCATGTCCAGGGATCTGGCGGCCGTCCAAATGGTTTGACCGAGCCGCTTTTCCCCTTCCTACGGCCCTCCCCGGCCCTCCCCCGCCTCGACCTCTCCCCGGCGGCGCTGAATCACTGGACGGCCGGGTCTCCCGGCCCGATTGGTTCTCCGTCCGCAAGCCATTTGATTCCAGATACTTAGACCTCCTGGCACGCCTTGGCAGGTGCCTTGATCTGTCCCGTCGCCGAACGACAAACCCCGGAGAAAGGGGGTGGGACAGCGAAGAGGACCGAGCGAGGCAACCCGAACGTCGATGAGACGGGTCGGGCCGCGAGGCGGCCCGGCCCGGACGTGCCGGGCACCGGAGCGTCCGGTGTCCACCCAACGAACCGATTCGAAAACCAGGAGAAGACCCATGAACACGACTCAGATCACCGTCCAGACCACCGTCCGTTTCCGCCGCCTGATCCTCGCCTTCGCTCTCCTCGCTTTCGCGGTGTGCGCGCTGCCGGCGGCCGCCGCCGAGGGCAAGGTCAACGTCAACACCGCCGGCGCGGAGGACCTCGCGCTGCTGCCGCGGGTCGGGCCCGCGGTGGCGCAGCGGATCCTCGAGTACCGCGAGGAGAACGGCAAGTTCGAGTCGATCGAGGACCTGATGCTGGTCCGCGGCATCGGCGAGAAGACCTTCGAGCTGATCGCTCCCTACGCCTCGCTCAGCGGCGAGACCACCCTCACCGAGAAGGTGCGCGTCAGCCGCGCCCCCGCCGCCGGCGACGGCGACGAGGACGAGGCCGAAGCCGCTCCCTCCAACTAGCCCGCCGGAGAGGCGGGGCGCCGTTCGCCGCTGCGCCCCGCCCCTCCGTTCCCCCGTCCGAGCCGAACCTCGAAGAACCGGCCGGTCGCGATCCCGGCCACCCCCTCTCCCGTCCGCTTCCGATCCGGAGGTTTCCCATGGGCCCCATGGCCGAGCCGCGCCCGATGCCCGAGCTGTGTCCGCCGCCCGAGCTGCCCTGGCCCCCCGAGCCGCCTTCCCCGCCCACGAGCGGCGGAGCGGCCCGCCGTGCCGGTGCGGCGCCGCTGCCCGCCGCGCCGCCGCCGCTGCCGCGGCTGCCGGCCCTCCCCGAGCCGAAGGCGGCGCCGGCCGCTCGGTTCCCGCCCCGGGAGCCGCCTCCGCCGCCGTATCCGCCGCCGGCGTCGCTCCTCTTTCCGCGCCGCGGGCTCCCGGCGGGGTGGACCGTCCCCCTGGTGCCCAACGGCATCGCACCCGGCCGCCGGGCTTCCGGCCGCCTCGCCCACCGCGCCGCGGGCGGGTGGACCCTGGTCGAGCTCCTGGTCGTGCTCGCGATCTTCGCCGTGATCGCCCTCCTCGGCGCGCCGTCGCTGCTGCGGGCGGTGGGCGACACCCGGATGCGCCTGGCGGTCTCCGAGGTGACCTCGTCGATGCGGCTGGCGCGCGCCCACGCGGTGCGCCACGGCGAGAAGGTCGCTCTCCGCTTCGACACTTCCGGCGGCGCCGGCAAGGCGGTCTGGGTCCTCTACCGCGACGGCGACGGCGACGGGGTGCGGAGCGACGACATCGAGGACGGCACCGATCCGCGGGTCCGCGAGGGCGGTTTCCGGCGCCTCGGCGCCGCCGTCCGCTTCGGCTTCCCGCCCGGGCGGCCGCCGCGCGATCCGGGCGAGCCGCGCCGGCGCCTGGGCGGGCTCGACGATCCGATCCGCTTCAACCGCTCGGACATGGCGAGCTTCGACCCGCTCGGCACCGCGACCCCGGGCAGCGTCTATCTCACCGACGGCCGCGACCGGCTCGCCGCGGTGCGGATCACCGGCCGCACCGGCCGCATGCAGGTGCTCTTCTACGACCGCGCCCGGGAGGCCTGGGGCCCGCGTTGACTCCCCCCGGTGGCTGGAGTAGTTTGCCGGCCGATGAAGGCGATCGTGGTGGTCACCACCGTCGGCACCGAGGACCAGGCGAACCTGATCGCGCGCGAGCTGGTCGCGCGCCGCCTCGCCGCCTGCGTCAACGCCCTGCCCGGCGTCCGCTCAACCTATCGCTGGAAGGGGACGATCTGCACCGACGGCGAGATCATGCTGGTGATCAAGACCGCCGACTCGGAGTTCGACGCCGTCGCCGCCACCATCCACGAGCTCCACGCCTACGAGCTGCCCGAGATCCTCTCCTTCCCGGTCGACCGCGGCGACTTCGCCTTCCTGCGCTGGATCTCCGACAGCGTCGACAAGCACGCCGACTTCGCCGACGACGAGGCCGACGACGACCTCTACGCCGCCGACGAGGACTGACGGGATCTACGCCAGGGCCTGCTCGAGGTCGGCGAGGAGGTCGTCGATCTCCTCGATGCCGACCGAGATTCGCACCATCCCGTCGGTCAGCCCGAGCGCCTCGCGCTGCTCGCGCGGCACCGAGGCGTGGGTCATCGACGCCGGGTGGGAGATCAGGGTCTCGACCCCGCCCAGGCTTTCGGCCAGGCTCATCACCCGCACCCGGTCGAGCACCTGCTTGGCCGCCTCGTAGCCGCCGACGTCGAAGGTGACCAGGGCGCCGAAGCCCGACGCCTGGCGCTTCTGGACCTCGTGGCCCGGATGAGACGGCAGGCCCGGGTAGAGCACCGAGCGCACCCGCGGATGGCCGTCGAGCAGCGCGACCACGCGCCGGGCGTTCGCCTCGTGCCGCTCCATGCGCACCGCCAGGGTCTTGATCCCGCGCAGCACCAGGAAGCTGTCGAACGGCGACAGCACCGCGCCGGCCGACTTCTGGACGAAGGCGAACCACTCGCCGTGGTCCTCGCGCGCCGCGATCAGCACGCCGCCGATCGAGTCGCTGTGGCCGTTCAGGAACTTGGTGGTCGAGTGGACCACGACGTCGGCGCCGTGCTCGAGCGGCCGCTGGAGGTAGGGCGAGAGGAAGGTGTTGTCGACCGCCAGCACGGCGTCCTGGGCGTGCGCGATCGCGGCCGCAGCGGCGATGTCGGTGACGTCCATCATCGGGTTGGTCGGCGTCTCGACGTAGACCATCCGGGTCTCGGGGCGCATCGCCGCCTCGATGTTGGCCGGATCGGAGGTGTCGACCCACGAGAACGAGAGGCCGTAGCGCTCGAGGACGTGGTGGAAGAAGCGGTAGGTGCCGCCGTAGACGTTGCGCGACACCACCGCGTGCTCGCCCGCCTTGAGCAGGGTCATGAGCGTCGAGATCGCCGCCATCCCGGAGGCGAAGGCGTGGCCGCTGCGGCCGCCCTCGAGCGCCGCGACGTTGCTCTCGAGCGCCGAGCGGGTCGGGTTCTGCACCCGCGCGTACTCGAACCCCTTGTGGCGGCCGAGCTCGTCGTGGACGTAGGTCGAGGTCGCGTAGATCGGCACCGTCACCGAGCCGGTCGTCGGGTCGGGCGGCTGGCCGGCGTGGATGGCGCGGGTGGCAAAGCCGAGATGCTTCGGGTCGCCCTTCACGGTGGAGGCTCCTCTCGTGGGGATGGGATCGGACCGAGGCGGGCCGCCCGCAGCCGGCGGCGCGAAGGACGGATTCTAAGGGATCTTCCAAGGGATCGCCGCCCCGGACGCGCCGGCCCGGCGACGCGGGCGCCGTAAGATAGCCCGGTGAGCGACGCGGAGGACTTCTCGCCGATCGAGTGGCGCGGCGGCGCGCTCGGACTCCTGGATCAGACCCGGCTGCCGGCCGAGGAGACCTGGCTCGACTGCCGCTGTCCCGAAGACGTGGCAGCGGCGATCCGGCGCCTCGCGGTGCGCGGCGCGCCGGCGATCGGGGTGGCGGCGGCCTACGGACTGGTCCTCGGGCTGGGCGGGGAGGACGGCGGAGCTGACGATCCCGGCGCCGATCCCGCCGGCCTCCGCCGCCGCTTCGAGACCGCGGCCGACCTCCTCGCCGCCACCCGGCCGACCGCGGTCAACCTGCGCTGGGCGATCGAGCGCGGCCGGCGTGTGTTCGAGTCCGCCGCCGCCGGCGGGCGCGACGCGGCGCGGCGGGCGCTCCTCGACTGGGCGCACCGCCTGCACCGCGACGACGTCGCCGCCAACCGCCGGATCGGCGAGCACGGCGCGGCGCTCTTCGCCGCCGGCGACCGCGTGCTCACCCACTGCAACGCCGGCGCGCTCGCCACCGCCGGCTACGGCACCGCGCTCGGAGTGATCCAGGCCTCGTGGGCGGCCGGCAAGGTGGCGATGGTCTGGGTCGACGAGACCCGGCCGCTGCTGCAGGGCGCACGGCTGACCGCGTGGGAGCTGGCGCGGCTCGGCATCCCGCACCGGCTGGTCACCGACTCCTCAGCCGGCGCGCTCCTCTCGCGCGGCCAGGTCGAGCGGGTGGTGGTCGGCGCCGACCGGATCGCCGCCAACGGCGACGCCGCGAACAAGATCGGCACCTACCCGCTGGCGGTCCTGGCGCGGCGGCACGGCGTGCCGTTCTACGTCGCCGCGCCGCTCTCGACCTTCGATCCGGCGACCCCGGACGGCGCCGCGATCCCGATCGAAGAGCGCGACCCGGAGGAGGTGACCGAGGTCGGCGGCGTCCGCGTGAGCCCCGCCGAGACCGACGCGCTGAACCTGGCCTTCGACGTCACCCCGGCCGAGCTGGTGACCGCGTTCGTCACCGACGCCGGCGTCCTCGAGCCACCCTACGGCGAGAGCATCGCCCGGGCGCTGGCCGCGACCGGCTGAGCGCCGGCCGGGGGGCACGGCGGCTAGACCGTCGCCAGGGCCAGCCAGACCGCGGCGGCGGCGTGGACCACCAGCGAGACGCCCGCCAGCACGATCCCGCACCAGGCGTGAGCGGCGCCTCCGCGGCCCTCGCGGGCGGCGGCGAGCGCCCGCGGCCCCCAGTGGAACGCGCCGCCGGCGGCCAGCGGGCCGGCCAGCGGCACCAGCGCGAACACCCCGGCGTAGTAGGCGCCGATCGCGTCCGGGTTGGCCACCGGCACCGAGAACGGCGTGCACTGCGCGATCAGCTCGACGATGCGGCGGCCGGGATGGACGGCCGCGGCGCGGCCCGCCAGCTCCACCGGCCACTCGACGGCGGCTCCCGCCGCTTCGAGGTTGGACATGTCCTCTCCCTCCTGGGTCGGCACTCGGGAGGAAAGCTCCCGAGGGGGGCCGGCGGAACCGTGCCGCCGGCGATCGAGCCTGGGAAGGGCAAGCCTCGTGCCACGGGACGGCCGGGGGAGGCGGAGCGCGAAGACGCCGCGCCCGTGCGGCCGCGCGCACGCCGTCCGCCCCGCGAGGTCCGCGGGCGGCAGTCCGAGTTGTAAGTTGTTCCGAGCAGGAAGGAAGGATGGTGGAGGCGGCGGGAATCGAACCCGCGTCCGAGAAACGCTCTCCTGGAGCCTCTACGTGCGTAGCCCTCTTTCAGGTTCTCGCCGCCGCGCCCAGGGAGAGGGCTCCCGTCACGCGGCGGCCAGCCTCGCTTTTGATCCAGACCCGGCGCGAGGCGACTCCGGGTCCTTCGATCCGCATTGATGTCGCCTCTCGAGGTGCCGCGGATCAGGCCCCTCGAGAAACGTCACGGCTGTTTAGGCCGCGAGAGCGAAGTTGTCGTTCGCAGTTACTTTGATCGCCTTACGGGCGAAGTGCGGCACGCAGCTCCTGGATCGCTCTGTTCCCCGTCGAATCCAGTACGCCCCCAGTTGCCAAAGAGCACGACCGGCAGAACCGGGCGGGATCGTCTCACATTCCGCGGTCGTCGCCGTCCCCGTCGAGGCCTCCTGCGCCGCCCTCCTTCGCGACCTCGGCGACCAGGCGCAGGAAGTCGTCCGGCGTGCTGGTCGAAAGCCGGCTGACGACCAGGAACCACCCCGAGAGCGCGATGATCGCGCCGAGCGGCGCGAGCGGCAGGAGGGCGGGGAAGAACGGCCAGAGGACGGTCATCACGCCGCCGGCGGCGGCGAGCGCGAGGATCGCCACCGGCGCGGTGCGCACTACGTAGATCGCGTCCTCGGTGCGGAAGGAGAGGCGCGAGCCGCCGCCGAGCCGCTCGACCTCCAGCCGTCCCTTGACCAGGCCGTGGCGGATGCCGGCGACCAGCGGCAGGTCGAGCCGGCCGCCGTCGAGGCCGGGCTGCCAGTCGGCGCCCCACGTCTCGGCGGCCCGGGCGACCGCGGCCAGCGCCTCAGCCGGCGGCTGGTCGAGGTCGATCCGGTGCTCGATCCCGGCGGTGTTGGCGTCGCCGGCGCTCACGCCGCCTCGGCGGCCGAACCGACCTCCGAGCCCGCGGCGTCCACGGCCGCGCAGTGCTCGTCGATCGCGGCGAGGAAGTCGCCGGCGGTGGCCAGCGTGGCGATCCGCCGGCGCAGCAGATGGCCGTCGGGAAGGCCGTGGCTGTACCACATGGTGAAGCCGCGCAGCTTGTGCAGCGCCAGGACCTCGGACTCGCGCTCGGCGACGGCGCGGAAGTGGCCGAGGATCAGCCGGCGGCGGTCGTCGAGCGTCGGCTCGGGCATCCGGCCGCCGGGCGCGCCCCCGGAAGAGAGCCTCGCCGCGGTCTGGCGGAAGATCCACGGATTGCGGGTCGCGCCGCGGCCGATCATCACGCCGTCGCAGCCGGTCTCGGCGAGCATCGCCACCGCGTCGGCCGCGTCGCGCACGTCACCGTTGCCGATCACCGGGATCCGGAGCGCCTCCTTGAGCCGGGCGATCGGCCGCCAGTCGGCGCCGCCGCGGAAGCCCTGGCGCGCGGTGCGGCCGTGCATCGCCACCGCGTCGGCGCCCTCGGCCTCGCAGATCCGGCCCAGCTCGAGGTAGTTGAGCCGCCGCTCGTCGAGGCCGAGCCGGAACTTGACGGTCAGTGGCAGGTCGACCGCCCGCCGCACCGCGCGCACGATTTCCGCCGCCCGCCCGAGGTCGCCCATCAGCGCCGCGCCGGCGCAGCCGCGCAGCACCTTGTTCGCCGGGCAGCCCATGTTGACGTCGCAGGCGTCGGCGCCCATCGCCTCGACCCGGCGCGCCGCCGCGGCCATAGTGGCGGCATCGGAGCCGTAGATCTGCACCGAGATCGGCCGCTCCTCGTCGGTGAAGTGGGTGCGCCGCAGCACCTCGGGATCGCCGGTCAAGAGCCCCCGGGCCTGGAGGAACTCCATCGCCACCATGCCGACGCCGCCGATCCGGCGCACGATCAGCCGGAAATACCGGTCGGTCACCCCGGCCATCGGGGCGAGGAGCAGCGGCGGGTCGACGGCGAGCGGGCCGAGGCGCAGCATCCGCCGGATTCTACCGGCACCTCGCGATCTCGGTGCGCGGCGCCTCGATGCGAGGAGCGGGTGCCGCCGGCCGCGCGGGCAATTGCGCGGCCGGCGGCGGGATCGTCAGCGGTAGATCCGCACGAAGCCGTTGAGGGTGTTGCCTGCCCCCCACCCGGGGGGCGTGTCGCAGGCGCCGCTCGAGTCGCGGAAGGAGCGGGCGGTCACCGTCTGCAGCACGGTGCCGACGCAGCCGCCGCCGTCCCATGGCCGGCGGGTGCCGTCGTTGCGGTCGTAGGGGGTGTAGTAGTACTCCAGCCCGGTGCAGCTCGCGCCCGTGTAGTGGCTGATGTAGGCGCCGGTCGGCGGCGTGCACACGCTCTCCGGGCAGGAGCAGGCGGCCGGGCGGTACACAGTGAGAAAGTCGTTCAGCGGGTTACCTCCCGGCCAGGCGTCGCCGTCGCAGACGCCGGCCCAGTTCCGCCAGGACTGGTTCGACGCCGGGTGCTTGGCGGTGCCGACACAGCCCTGCCCGTCCCAGCTCCGCTTGATGCCGTCGGTGGCGAAGTACGGAGTGTAGTAGCCCTCCTGGCCGGTGCAGTCCAGCCCGAGGTAGTGGCTGATGTAGGCGCCCTCCGGGCGGCTGCAGCTCGCCTCGCCGCAGGGGGAGCAGGGATAGGAGAGGCCGAGCGCGGAGCTCAGCAGGCGGTTCGGCGATCCCGCGCCGATGCCGCTCAGGCGCCCGGTCGTCGCCTTGGTGATGATCGCGGAGGCGACCTGGGCCGGGGTCGCGGCCGGGTTCTGCGACAGGTAGATCGCCGCGACCCCCGCGACGTGGGGCGCCGCCATCGAGGTGCCGGAGTTGAGCCGCGTGGCGGTCGGCGAGGTGATCCCCAGCGAGAGCACGTCCTGGCCGGGGGCGAAGAGGTCGACGCAGGTGCCGATGTTGGAGAACGAGGCCCGGGCGTCGGACGAGGTCGTCGCGCCCACCGTGATCGCCTCGGCCACCCGGCTCGGCGAGAAGTTGCAGGCGTTGGCGCCGCTGTTGTTGCCCGCGATGATGACGTAGGTGACGCCCGCGGCAATCGAGTTGCGGACCGCGGTGTCGAGCGCACCGTCGGCCGGACCCCACAGGCTCATGTTGGCCACCGCGGGCTTGATGTGGTTCGAGGTCACCCAGTTGACGCCCGCGATCACCGTCGCGCTGGAACCGCCGCCCGTGCAGTTGAACACCCGCACCGGGTGGAGCCCGACGCCCTTGGCGACTCCGAAGGTGGCTCCGCCCACGGTGCCCGCCACGTGCGTGCCGTGACCCTCGCAGTCATGCGTGCCGTTGCCGTCTGCGATCGCCGTGAACCCGCCCCCGACTCGCACGTCGAAGTCGTGGTGACCGGCATAGATCCCGGTGTCGATGATGTAGGCGCGGACGTTCCCCGCGCCGGTGTTGTAGGTGAACTTGGAGTCCAGCGGCCGGTCGCGCTGGTCGATCCGGTCGATCCCCCAGGTGGGGGCGGTCTGGGTGACGCCGACCGAGAGCCGGGTGTCCTCCTGGACGTAGCTCACTCTCAGGTCCCGCGCCAGCGAGGCCGCTTGCTCCACGCTCATGCGGACCGCGAAGCCGGTGAGCGCGGCGTCGTAGACGAACAGGATCTCCCCCGAGTACGCCACCGCCAGGCTCTGGGCCAGGTCGTGGACGGTCGGCTGGGCCACGAACGAGTCGCCGGGGCGGCGGACCATCTCGTCGCGGAGGACGACGATGTACTGCCCCGGCACCGGATCGGCGCTGGGACGGACGGGCTCGGCCGCGAGAGCGGCGGCCGACGAGAGCGATAGGGTGACGCAGACGAGCATTCTTCTCATGATTCGCACCTCAAGGGAGACATTTATTCCACATTGCGCATCGTCGAGATCACGCCATGAGATGTGCGATGGAAGCGCGGGCGGTGGACAACAGGCTCATGCGGCGAGGGCGGGTATCATCCGCGCCGTGGCGTGGTACCGCGAGTGGTTCGGCCAGGACTACCTGGACCTCTACGCCCACCGCGACCAGGACGAGGCGGAGCGCAACGTCGATTTCGTCGCCGCTCACCTCGGGCCGCCGCGGCCGACCGCGGTGCTTGACCTCGCCTGCGGCACCGGACGGCACACCGAGGCGCTGCGCGGGCGCGGGTTCCGCGCGCTCGGCGTCGATCTCTCGCTGACGATGCTCGCCCGCCGCCCCAGGCTGCCGCGGGTCGGCGGCGACATGCGGCGGCTGCCGTTCGCCGGCGGCTCCTTCGACTGGGTGCTCAACTTCTTCACCTCGTTCGGCTACTTCGAGAGCGAGCGCGAGAACTTCCGGGTGCTCCAGGAGGTCGTCCGCGTCCTCGCCCCGGGCGGGCGCTTCCTGATCGACTTCCTCAATCGCGATAGGGTGCTCACCGACCTCGAGGCGCGGAGCGAGCTCGGGGAGGACGGGCGGCGGGTCGTCGTCGAGCGGTGGTACGACCCGATCGCCTTCCGGATCAACAAGCGGATCACCGTCCGGCCCGCGGGGGCGCCGCCGCGGACCTATCTCGAGAGCGTCCGCGCGTACAGCCGCGAGGAGGTCGAGATCGGCCTCCGCTGGGCCGGTCTCGAGGTCGACGAGACCTACGGCGACTTCTCGGGGGGGAGCTACCAACGTGACAGCGAACGTCTCATCCTCGTCGGCCACCGCCCGCGCTGAGCCGCCGGCGGTGCCGCTCGCCGAAAGCGGTCTCCTGCCGCCGATCCCGGCCGCGCTCGTCGCCGGCCGTGACCGCGACCTCCTCGCCCCGCTCACCTTCCTGCCGCCCGGCGAGGTGGTGCCGCGGCCGCGCCCGGGGCCGCCCCCGGACCGCCGCGACCTCGCCGCCGCGCTCGAGCGCGCGAACCGTTCCTATGGCCACCCCGCTGCCGGCGAGCTGGCCCGGCGCCTGGCCGACCCGGCGGCGCGGGTGGTGGTCGCCGGCCAGCAGCCGGGGCTCCTCGGCGGGCCGCTCTACACCTTCTCGAAGGCGGTGGCGGTGGCGCGCTGGGCCGAGGCGCTGGCGGCGCTGGGCGAGCCGGCGGTCGGGGTGTTCTGGGTCGCGACCGAGGACCACGACTTCCGCGAGGTCTCGCGCACCACCGTGCTCGGCCACGACGGGCCGCGGAGCTTCGACCTCGGCGAGGACCCCGCGCCGCTGACGCCGGTCGGCTCGCGCACCTTCGGGCCGGCGATCGAGGGGGTCCTCTCCGGGATCGCCGCGGCGGTGCCCGGCGACCGCTACGCCGAGTGGCTCGCGACGGTGGCGCGCTGGTATCGCCCCGACGCCCGCTTCGGCGAGGCGTTCTGCCGCCTGCTCGTGCATCTTTTGGGCGAGCGATGTCCTCTCCTCCTCGATGCGATGGACCCCGGGGTCAAGGCCGCCGAGCGGCCGTGGCTCGAGCGGCTGGTCGAGCGCCGCGAGGCGGTCGAGGAGGCGAGCGCGGCGGCCGACGCGGCGATCGCCGAGCGCGGCCATCCGCTCCAGGTCAGCCCGCAGCGGGGGACGTCGCCGCTCTTCGTCCTCCACCGCGGCGCGCGGCGGCGGGTCGAGTGGACGGCCGGGGGCTTCGCGCTGCGCGGCGCCGCCGGCCTCGGGGAAACCGGCGCGGGGGGCACCGTCGCCGACCTCCTCGCCGTCGTCCGCGACAACCCGGCGGTGTTCAGCCCCGGCGTCCTGGCGCGGCCGGCGGTGCAGGACGCGATCCTCGGCACCGACCTCTTCCTGGTCGGCCCCGGCGAGCTGTCCTACCTGCCGCAGGCGGCGCCGGTCTACGACGTCCTCGAGGTTCCGGCGCCGTCGGCGGCGCTGCGGCCGCAGGCGCTGGTGCTCGAGAGCCACCAGGCCGAGCAGCTCGACGAGAGCGGGCTCGGCCTCGGCGACCTCCTCGGGGACCGCACCCGGCTCGACCACCGGCTCGCCGAGCGCGCCGGCGCCGACCCGGTGAGCGGCCCGAGCCGGCGGATCGCCGCCGCGCTCGACGAGATCGCCGGCCCGGCGCTCGCGATCGACGCCAACCTCGAGAAGCCGTGGGAGAAGACCCGCGAGGCGATCGAGCGCGCCCTCGAGCGCTTCGGCGACAAGGCCGCGGCCGCCGCCGCCCGCCGCGACGAGGTGCGCGCCGGCCGCATCGAGCGCCTGCGCGAGACGCTGCTCCCCGGCGGCACGCTCCAGGAGCGGGTGGTCTCGACCGCGCACTACCCGGGCAAGTACCGCGGGCGCTTCGCCGAGGCCTACCTCGAGCAGCTCCAGCTCGACGGCGGCACGCTCCAGGTGGTGACGCCTTGAGCGGCGCCGGGTCCCGAATGGAAGGCACTGTCGAGCTGCTGGCGGTCGGCGCCCATCCGGACGACGCCGAGCTGGCCTGCGGCGGCACGCTGGCGCTGGCGGCGAGCCGCGGCCGGCGCGTCGGGCTCTTGCACCTGACCTGCGGCGAGGCCGGCACCCGCGGCAGCGCCGCCCAGCGCCGGCGCGAGGCCGAGCGGGCGGCCGAGGCGCTCGGGGCGGTGGCGCTCGAGATCCTCGACTGCGGCGACGGGAGCCTGCGCACCGGCCCGGCCGAGGAGGACGAGGTGATCGGCGTCCTCCGCCGCCTGCGCCCGGAGGCAGTGCTCGGGCCGCCGCCGTCGGACCGCCACCCCGACCACGGCCGCGCCCATCGCCTGCTCGCCGCCGCCTGCTACTACTCGGGGCTCGCGGCGCGCGGCCAGGACGGCTCCGGCGGCGCCCTCTCGGAGGGCAAGCCGCACCGCCCGGGCGCGGTCTTCCACTACATGCAGCACGACTCGTTCGAGCCCGACTTCGTGATCGACGTCACCGGGCACTGGGAGACCAAGCTGGCCGCGCTCGCCTGCTACGAGAGCCAGCTCTACCGGCCGGGCCGGGAGCCCGGCGGAGCGCCGGCCGGGGGCCCGGCGACCAAGATCGCCTCGCGCGAGTTCGCGCTCGCGATCGAGGGGCGCGCGCGGCACTTCGGCCTCTTGATCGGCGCCGAGCTGGGCGAGCCGTTCGGCAGCCGCCTGCCGCTCGCGATCGCCGACCCGCTGATGCTGGTGCCGGGAGGATTGCGATGAAGATCGGTATCTCGTGCTACCCGACCTACGGCGGCTCGGGCGTGGTCGCCACCGAGCTGGCGATGGCGCTCTCCGAGGGGGGCGACGAGGTCCACGTCATCTCCCACGCGCTGCCCTCGCGCCTCGCCTTCATCAACCCGCGGATCTTCTACCACGAGGTGCGCGTCCCCTCGTATCCGCTCTTCGACTACCCGCCCTACTCGCTGGCGGTCGCGACCAAGATGGTCGAGGTCGCCGAGCACGCCGGGCTCGACCTCGTCCACGTCCACTACGCGGTGCCCAACGCGGTCTCGGCGGTGCTGGCGCGCGAGATCCTCGAGCCGAGGCGGCTGCCGGTGGTGACGACGCTCCACGGCACCGACATCACCCTGATCGGAGCAGACCCGAGCTACCGCGCCACCACCCGTTTCGGCATCGAGCGCTCGGACGCCGTGACCGCGGTCTCCGAGTACCTCCGCCGTGCCACCTGCACCGAGCTCGAGGTGCACCGCGACATCGAGGTGATCTACAACTTCATCGACGCCGCCCGTTTCGACCCCGCGAACGGCCGCCCCGGCGCGCGCCGCTGGGCCGAGCCCGGCGAACGGGTGGCGGTGCACATCTCGAACTTCCGCGCCGTCAAGAGGGTGCTCGACGTGGTCGAGATCTTCCGCCGGATCCGCGAGCGGATGCCGGCGCGCCTGCTGATGATCGGCGACGGCCCCGACCGCGCGCTCGCCGAGCAGCGCTGCCGCGACCTCGGCGTCTGCGACTCGATCACCTTCATCGGCAACATGCCGATGGTCGAGGAGGCGCTCGCCGGCGCCGACCTCTTCCTGCTCACCTCGGAGACCGAATCGTTCGGCCTCGCGGCGCTCGAGGCGATGGCCTGCGCGGTGCCGGTGGTGGCGACCGACACCGGCGGCCTGCCCGAGGTGGTGGTCGACGGCGAGACCGGCTTCCTGCGCCCGGTGGGCGACGTCGACGCGCTCGCGGACGCCGCGCTCGAGATCCTCGGCGATCCCGTCCTGGCGCGCCGGATGGCCGCCGCCGGCCGCGAGCGCGCCGCCACCGTCTTCGACCAGGCGCGCGCGGTGGCGCGCTACCGCGCGCTCTACGAGCGGGTGCTCGCGGGGTGAGCGGCGGCGGCGGGGCCGGCGGCGGCTACCGCGCGCCGGCCGCCGAGGCGCGCGGCGAGCTGCGCGAGAAGGGCTCGCGCTTCCTCGCCGTGGTCGCCCCGGCGCCGGACGAAGAGGCGGCGCGGGCGGTGGTCGAGGCGCTCCGCCGCGAGCATCCCGACGCCACCCATCACTGCTTCGCCTGGCGGCTCGGCGCCGAGGCGCGCGAGCGCAGCTCGGACGCCGGCGAGCCGGGCGGCACCGCCGGGCCGCCGATCCTCTCGGCGCTCCGCGGCGCCGGCCTCTCCGACGTCGTGGCGGTGGTGGTGCGCTGGTTCGGCGGCGTCAAGCTGGGCAAGGGCGGCCTCGTCCGCGCCTACGGCGGCGCCGCGCGCGCGGCGCTGGCGGCGGTCCAGGCGGTCGATCGGGCCTCGGTCGCCGAGCTGGAGCTCACCGTCCCCTACCCCGCCCTCGGCGCGGTCAAACGGCTGGTGCATCCGCCGGAGGTCGAGCTGGCGGAAGAGGTCTGCGGCCCCGTCGCGGCGCGCCTCCGCCTCGCCGTCCACGCGGCGCGGCGGCCGGCGCTCGAGGAAGCGCTCGCCGCGCTCGGCCTCTCCCCCGAGCCGGCGCGCGACGCTCGGCCCTCCGGCTCCCGGTGAGCGGCGGGGACTCGCGGTCCGGCGCCCCCGCTCTCCTTGTGGCGGGGGACGCGGTTGGGTACACTCTTCCCCGACTCCGACGCCGAGTTTCCCGCTCTCAGGCTCCCGAAAGGAGAGGTCCGCCATGAGTGAGCCGACGGTCCCCCCGAGCCCGCCGCCTCCGCCGAGCTATGCGCCGCCGCCGCCCCCGCCACCTCCGCCGTCCTACGGCGGCGCGCCGCCGCCTCCGCCGGGCGCCGGCGGCCCGCAGAGCCCGAACCGCGGGCTGATGCTCGTCCTCTCCTACCTCGGCCTCCTGGCGATCATCCCGCTGCTGGTCGAGAAGGAGGACAAGGAGATCCAGTGGCACGCCAAGCACGGCCTGGTGCTGACCGCTGCCGCCTTCGTGCTGAGCTTCGCGATCTGGCTGGTGACCTTCATGCTCACCTTGACCGGCATCGACGTGCTCGGCTGCCTGGGGTGCTTCATGTGGCCGGTCATCTGGCTCGGCATCCTGGTCGTCTTCGTCCTGTGCATGGTCAAGGCGCTCAACGGCGAGCGGATGATGATCCCCGGCATCAGCCAGTACGCTGACAAGTTCTGATCCAGACCAAGGGAGGAGATCCAGCGATGACCGATCCCGGCTCGTATCCCCCGCCCCCGCCCGGGCCGCCGCCGGGCGACCTCTACGGCGGCCCGCCCGCCTACGGCGGCCCGCCCCCCTCCGGCCCGCCGTTCGCCGGTCCGGCGCCGCTGCCGTGGGAGGACCGCCAGCGCCTCGGCTTCTTCCCGGCGCTGATCGAGACGATCAAGCTCCTGGTCACCAAGCCGGCCGAGGCCTTCGCCCGGGCGCGCGAGAGCGGCGACTACCTGAGCCCGATCCTGTTCGCGGTGATCGTCGGCTGGGTGATGACCATCATCGGCCAGATGTGGAGCCTGCTCTTCCAGTCGAGCTGGATCGCCATGCTGCCTCCGGAGATGCGCGATCAGATCGGCCCGATGATGGCCACCGGCGGCGCCAGCTTCCTCATCGCGGTGATCCTCGCGCCGGTGTTCATCCTGATCGGGCTCTTCATCTGGTCGGGTATCCTCCACCTCTTCGTGATGATGCTCGGCGCCCACAAGCAGTCGTCCTCGGGGTTCGAGGGGACCTTCCGCGCCGTCTCCTACAGCTACGTCTCCTCGCTCGCCCAGGTGATCCCGCTGGTCGGCGGGCTGATCGCCCTGGTCTGGAACATCGTGCTGATGGTGATCGGCCTGGTGCGGATGCACCGGACCACCCAGGGCAAGGCGGTCGGCGCGGTGCTGCTCCCGATCGCGCTGTGCTGCGTCTGCGTCATCGTCGTCATGATCTTCGCGATCGGCAGCCTGGCGGCGGCGTTCAGCAACATGCAGTAGACGCCGATGTCCCCGGGCCGGCAGTTCGGGCTCCTGTGGGGGGCGGTGGCGGCGGCGCTGGTGGCGCTGTCGCCGTTCGCTCCCCGGTTCGCCGCCGCGCTGCCGGCCTGCCCGCTCAAGTCGCTCGTCGGCCTGCCGTGCCTGACCTGCGGCACCACCCGCGCGGCGCTGGCGCTCGGCCGGTTCGACGTCGGCGCCGCCTTCGCGGTCTCGCCGCTCGCCGCCGCCGGCTGGTCGGCGCTGATCCTGGGCGGCCTCGCCGCCGGGGTCGCGAGCCTCGCCCGCCTCGAGGTCCCCGAGCCGCCCAGGCGTCTCCCGCGATGGGTGCGCTGGGGCGCGGTCGCCGCGGTGCTCGCCAACTGGGCCTACCTGATCTGGAGCGGCGCCTGAAAGGGAACCGCCGCCGGCGCTGGCTCGCCGCCGTCCTCGCCGTCGCGCTGCTCCTCGCGCTCGACCTGTCGCGCGCGCCGGCCGACCAGCTCTCCGCCCGCGCCCTCCTCGGCACCATCCACCTCTACCAGGCCACGCTCTCGCCGCGGATGCCCGCGCTCGGCGTGAGCTGCCGCTTCGAGCCGACCTGCAGCCGCTACGCCGAGGGCGCGATCCGCCAGGACGGCGCCCTGATCGGCACCCTCCGCGCCGTCCACCGCATCGGCCGCTGCGGCCCCTGGACCCCGCCCGGCACGATCGATCCGCCCTGAACCCTCTCCCCCCAACCGGCCGGGCTCCCGGAACCGGCAAGGAGGGCCGGGTCGAGGGTCCCCCTCCCAGGGGCGCCAGCCCCGGCGCTCGACGGGTCGATTCGGAAGGCGAGGAGGAGCCGCGCCGGGGCTGACGAAGGGTGCGCCCGCCCACACCCGCTCACTCGAAGCGCACCCTGTCCCCTGGGAGGGGGACCCTCGACCCGGCCCGGTGGTCCCGCCCTCGAGACGCTCCCCGCTCCGACCCAGCGGTGGCCAGTCTCAGCCGGTGCTACCATCCCGCCCGTGAGCCCGGCCGCCGCCACCCTCGTCCTGACCGAGGTCCGCCGCCTCCCCGAGGAGGCAGCGCTGCAGCTGACCTGGAGCGACGGCCACAGCGCTCCCTTCGGCTACCGCTACCTGCGCGGCTGGTGCCCGTGCGCCGGCTGCCAGGGGCACACCGGGCTGACCATCAAGCACCACCCGCCGGCGGGTCCGGTCGAGGCCGGGAACATCGAGCCGGTGGGCAACTACGCGATCTCGATCCTGTGGTCGGACGGCCACGGCACCGGGATCTACCGCTTCGACTTCCTGCGCCGGATCTGCCCGTGCGCCGAGTGCGGCGGCGAGGTCACCGGCGAGGTGGCCGGCCGCTGAGCCGTCCCGGCGCCGGCGCGGCCGATCCGACCGACTTCCGCTTCAACCACCCCCGAGGAGGTTTCCGATGAGCCCAGGCGTTCCCCTCTCCGTGCTCGGACTCGCCATCCTGTTCGCCGCCGACGGCAGCGGCTCCGCGGCGGCCGGCGCCGCCAACCCGCGGGTCGCGATCCAGACCAGCAAGGGTCAGATCGTGGTCGAGCTGTTCGCCGACAAGGCGCCCCAGACGGTCGCCAACTTCCTGGCCTACACCGACTCCGGCCACTTCGACGGCACGATCTTCCACCGGGTGATGCCCGGCTTCATGATCCAGGGCGGCGGCTTCACCGCCGCGATGAGCCAGAAGCCGACCAAGGACCCGATCCAGAACGAGGCCGCCAACGGGCTCAAGAACACGCGCGGCACCCTGGCGATGGCGCGCACCTCCGATCCGCACAGCGCGAGCAGCCAGTTCTTCATCAACCTGGCCGGCAACGGCTTCCTCGACCACACCGGCAAGACCTCGCAGGGGTGGGGCTACGCGGTGTTCGGCCAGGTGGTCGAGGGGATGGAGACGGTGGACGCGATCGCCCAGGTGAAGACCGGCCGGAGCGGCCCGCACAGCGACGTGCCGGTCGAGCCGGTGGTGATCGAGTCGGTCAAGCGGGTGCCGAAGGCGGGCGGATAGCCCTCGGACAGGGGATGCCGAAGGCGTCCCTCAAAAAAACAGAGCCCGCGGCTGGTCGGCCGCGGGCCTCGAATCACTGCGTGGTGCGAGCGCCGCGGACGGGCCGCTCGGCGGCGGGGCCCTTACACCCGGACGACGTTGCGGGCCTGCAGCCCCTTCGGTCCGTCGACGACCTCGAACGCCACGCGATCTCCCTCGTTGAGCGTACGGAACCCCTCCATCGAGATCGCACTGTGGTGGACGAACACGTCAACCTCGCCGTCGCGGGCGATGAAGCCGTACCCCTTGGCGTTGTTGAACCACTTGACGATCCCCTGCTCAGACATCACAAGTGCTCCTTTCGGTCCGTTGCTGCGAAAACAGAGGCGCGGACCGTGGAGCCGGCTCCATCACTGCCCTGCCACGGCGATCCCTCCCGAGGCCGCCGCGGCGAAGCCGTCCCGGTTGCTCCCCTGGTCTGCTGATCTGAATCGTGTCGGCGATTCTCGCACCGGTCGCTGGAAAACGCAAGCAAAGCGCGGCAAGTGCAGGGCTTGCCCGGCGGGGGCCGGCGACAGGGGAGCTCGGGACGGGGGAGGAGGGATGGTGCCGAAGACCGGACTCGAACCGGCACGGGTTGCCCCACACGGCCCTCAACCGTGCGCGTCTACCAATTCCGCCACTTCGGCAAAGCGCCGGTGCGGCTGCGGCCGCATCGGCGTCGGGGTCGCATTCTAGCAGCAGACCGGCCGGGTCGAGCCCCCCGGCCTCAGCCGTTGGCCGGCGGCTCGGCCGGCTCCGCCTCGCCGGCCGGAGCCGGCTCCGCCTCGACCGGGGTGGAGTCGCCGCTGCCGTCCGGCGCCGGGTCCGCGGGAGCCGGCATCGGCGACTGCGGTGCCTCGGCCGGCACCGCAGTCTCGGTGGGGACCTCGCCCTCGGCGGCGGCCTCGGCCTCCTCGGCCAGGTCCTCGGCGTCCGGCGGGCTGGTCGCCTCCTCGCTCTGCTCCTCGACCACGTCGCCCATCAGCGAGGCGCCGCCGGGGCCGGCCTTCATGATCGCGATCGACATCGTGGTGACGATGAAGACGACGAAGCAGATCACCGTCAGCTTGTGCAGCACCGTGGCGGCGCCGCGGGCGCCGAAGGCGGTCTGGGTGCTGCCGCCGCCGAACACCGAGAGGTCGGCTCCCTTGCCCTGCTGGAGCAGGACCACCAGGATCAGGAACAGGCAGACGATCACGTGGATCGCATAGAAGAGGTAGATCACCGACTTGAACCTCCGAGCCTCGGATCGTCGTGGAGCGCGCCTGCCGCAATCTCCGGCCGGGTCGCGACGGGCGCGCCTCCGCCGGCGGCGGCTCAGCCGTAAACCGCGATGATATCCGAGAAGCTCCCCGCGTCAAGGCTGGCGCCGCCGACCAGGAAGCCGTCGACGTCGGCGCCGGCGGCCAGCTCGGCGGCGTTGCCGGGCTTGACCGAGCCGCCGTAGAGGATCCGCGCCGCCGCCGCGCGCTCGCCGCCCAGCCGCGCGGCCAGCTCGCGGCGCAGGAAGGCATGCGCCCGCTGCGCGATCTCCGGGGTGGCGGTGTCGCCGGTGCCGATCGCCCAGACCGGCTCGTAGGCGAGGGCGAAGCGCTCGGGGAGCACGCCGGCGACCGCGGCGAGCTGGCGGCGCAGCACCTCCTCCGTCGCGCCGGCGCGGCGCTCCGCGGCGGTCTCGCCGACGCAGACCATCGGCACGAGGCCGGCGCGGGCGGCGGCGCGCACCTTGGCCGCCACCAGCTCGTCGCCCTCGCCGTGGCCGTGGCGGCGTTCGCTGTGGCCGCACAGCGCCCAGGTGCAGCCGGCGTCGGCGAGCTGGGCGCCCGAGACGTCGCCGGTGTGGGCGCCGGAGTCCTCCGGGTGGAGGTCCTGGCCGCCCCAGGCCGCGGCGCTGCCGGCGAGCCCGGCGGCGACCGCCGGCAGGAGCGGGAACGACGGGAAGATCGCCACCTCGGCGGCCCGGCCGGCCAGGCGCGGCACGAGATCGCGGCAGAACCGCTCGGCGTCGGCGCGGAGCAGGTTCATTTTCCAATTTGCAGCCACCAGTGGCCGGCGATGCGTCGGCTCGCTCACGCTCGCCTCCGATCTCCGGCCCCTGCTCGCCACAGGGGCGCCGCCGGGCGGAGCCCGACGGCGTCCGCGCCAGCCACGATCGGCCGACGATGCGTCGGCTCGCTCACGATCCGCTCTCCCTCTCGAGCACCGCCACGCCCGGGAGGGTCTTGCCGGCCAGGAGCTCGAGGGCGGCGCCGCCGCCGGTGGAGACGTGGCCGATGGCGGCGAGGACGCCGGCCTGGCGGGCCGCGGCGACGGTCTCGCCGCCGCCGATCACGGAGTAGCCGGGACAGCCGGCGAGCGCCTGCGCCACCGCGCGGGTGCCGGCGTCGAAGGGGGGCTTCTCGAAGACGCCGAGCGGGCCGTTCCAGAACAGGGTCTTGGCCCCGGCGATGCGGCGGGCGAACTCCTCGCGGGTGAGGGCCCCGACGTCGACCGCCTTGCGCCCCGCCGGCACCGGTCGGGCGGCACGGTCTCGACGATGGCGCGCGTCTCGAGGTCGTCGGTCACCACCAGGTCGCGCGGCAGGACCACCTCGATGCCCAACTCCCCGGCGCGGGCGAGGATCTCGCGCGCGAGGTCGAGCCGCTCGCGCTCGACCAGCGAGTCGGCGAGGTCGAAGCCCTGGGCGGCGAGGAAGGTGTTGGCCATGCCGCCGCCGACCAGGAGCGCGTCGAGCCGCGGCAGGAGGTTCTCCAGCGTCTCGATCTTCCCCTCGATCTTGGCGCCGCCCAAGAGCGCCACGAACGGCCGCTCGGGCTCGCCCAGGAGGCGCGACAGCGACTCGACCTCGCGCACCATCAGGCGGCCGGCGGCGCGGCGGCGCATCCGTTCGGGCACTCCGACCACCGAGGCGTGGGCGCGGTGGGCGGCGCCGAAGGCCTCGCCGGCGTAGGCCTCGGCGAGGGCGGCGAGGGCCTCGGCGAAGGCGGGGTCGTTCGCGGTCTCGCCGGCCTCGAAGCGCAGGTTCTCGAGCAGGCAGACGCCGCCCGGCTCGAGCGCCGCGACCGCCTCGCGCGCCCCGGGGCCGACGGTGTCGGCGGCGAAGCGCACCGGCCGGCCGAGCCGGCGCACCAGCTCCTCGGCCACCGGCGCGAGGCTCCAGCGCGGGTCGGGCTTGCCCTTGGGCCGGCCGCAGTGCGAGGCGAGGATCACCCGCGCGCCGGCGGCCGAGAGCTCGCGGACGGTCGGGAGCGCCTCCTCGATGCGGGTGGCGTCGAGCACCTCGCCGGCGTCGGACAGCGGCACGTTGAAGTCGACCCGCACCAGCACGCGGGTGCCGTGGAGTCCGCCCTCGCCGGTGAGGTCCTCGAGCGTGTAGAGACGGGTCATCGGTCGCCTCCTGGTCTACTGGGTGAGCCGGATTGCTGGCCAGCCGCGGGGCCGGCCGCTGCGCCGCCGGCCGCGCCGACCCGCGCGACCAGGTCGGCCAGCCGCGAGGCGTAGCCCCACTCGTTGTCGTACCACGCGATCACCCGCGCCAGCCGCCGGTCGGCCACCGCGACCAGCGGCAGGTCGACCACCGCCGATTCCGGCCGGCCGACGAAGTCGCTCGACACCCGCTCGTCCTCGACCACGGCGAGGATCCCGGCCAGCGGACCCTCGGCGGCGGCGGCGCGGAAGGCGTCGCGGATCGCCTCGGAGTCGGCGTCGGCGGCCAGCTCGGCGACCAGGTCGAGCATCGCCACCGCCGGCGTCGGCACGCGGACCGCGAGCCCCTCGACGCGCCCGGCGAGGTGCGGCATCAGGCCGCCGAGCGCGCGCGGCGCGGTGGTCGCCACCGGCACCAGGTTGAGCGCCGCGGCGCGCGCCCGGCGCGGGTCGGGGTGCGGGCTGTCGAGCAGGCGCTGGTTCAGGGTGTAGGGGTGTACGGTGTTCATCATCGCGCGCCGGACGCCGAAACGCAGGTCGAGCACCCGCACCAGCGGCGCCAGGCAGTTGGTGGTGCACGAGGCGTTGCTCACCACCCGGTGGCGCTCGGGGTCGAACTCCCCCTCGTCGATCCCCAGGCAGACGGTGAGGTCGGCGTCCGGCGCGTTGGCGGCCAGCACCACCCGCTCGACCCCGCCGCCGAGGTGGCGTGCCGCCGCGGCGCGCTCGAGGAAGACGCCGGTGGCCTCGACCACCACCCGCGCACCGGTCTCCTCCCACGGCACGCGGCCGGGATCGGGCTCGCGGAAGACCGCCAGACGCCGGACCGGCCGGCCGTGACCGGCGACGGCCATCGTCGCGGCCGCGCCGGGCGCCGCCGCGGGCTCGACCCGTACCTCGCCGCCGAACGGCCCGTAGACCGAGTCGCGCGCCACCCGCTCGGCCAGCGCCGCCGCCGGCTCGAGATCGTTGGCCGCGACCGGCAGGAGGTCGTCGCGCCCGGCGGCGATCCGCAGCAGGGCGCGGCCGACGCGGCCGAGGCCGTTGATGGCGAAGGGAACAGGCATCGGTCGGGACGGCGAGGTCTGGTGGAGGGGGGTCCGGGGGCGGGTGCTCGGCTTCGCGGCACAGCGGGCGGCGGATCCGCCCGGGATCGCCGAAGTCTAGCAGCCCGTGGCGGGAGCCGGCAGCCGGCGGTGGGTTATCCTGCGCGGCGCCGGCTCGCCCGTTCTCTGGGCGCAGGGCCGCCTCCCGCGATGACCGTCCCGGCCCCAGACCCCCGACAGCTCGTCCTCGGCATCGAGACCTCGTGCGACGACACCGCCTGCGCGGTGGTCGACGGCGAGGGGCGGGTGCTGTCGTCGGTGGTGTCGAGCCAGCTCGGCCACCGGCCGTACGGCGGCGTGGTGCCGGAGATCGCCTCGCGCGAGCACTTGAGGAGCTGGCCGGCGGTGTCGGCGGCGGCGCTCGGGGCGGCCGGGATCGAGCTCCACGGCGTCGCCGCGGTCGCCGCCACCCGTGGGCCCGGACTGGTCGGCTCGCTCCTGGTCGGCCTGTCGCTGGGCAAGGCGATCGCCTACGCGCTGGGGCGTCCGTTCTACGCCGTCCACCACCTCGAGGGGCACCTCTACTCCCCCTTTCTGGCGCCGCCTGCCGGGCGCGGCGCCGAGGGTGCCGGAGCCGCCGAGCCGCCGCCGGCGCGGCCGATCCCCGAGAGCTTCGTCGGCGCCGTGCTCTCGGGCGGCCACTCGAACCTCTACCGGGTCGAGCGCGGCGCGGTGGCGACGCTGGCCGAAACCCGCGACGACGCCATGGGCGAGGTGTTCGACAAGCTCGGCAAGCGGCTCGGCCTCGCCTTCCCGCAGGGGCCGGCGGTCGACCGGCTGGCCGAGGCGGGGGAGCGGGTCCGGGAGGCGGCCGGCCGCTTCCGCTTCGCGGTCGCCGCCTGCGGCGACGGCAGCCTCGACTTCTCCTACTCGGGGCTCAAGAGCCAGGCGCTCGGGGCGGTCGAGAAGCTCGCGCGCGAAGGGGTCTCCATCGATCTCCGGTGCGTCGATCTCGGCGCGGTCGATCTCGACGCCGCCCTCGCCCCCGCCGAGGTCCTCGACCTCCTCGCCGCCTTCCGCGCCGCCGCCGTCGGCCAGGTGATCGACCGCCTGGAACGGCTCTGGCGCGCCGAGCCGTTCGCGCTCCTGGCGCTCTCGGGCGGCGTCGCCGCCAACCGCCTGCTGCGCCGCGAGGCCGCGGCCTGGTGCGCGGAGCGCGGCGTCGAGCGGGCCGCCGTGCCGCTCGCCTACGCCGGCGACAACGCCGCGATGATCGCCCACGCCGCCCTGATCCGCCGGCGCCGCCGCGAGGAGGACGATCCCTTTGCCGCCGAGGCCGCGAGCCGGGTCCGCATCGAAACCCGGCGGACCTGAACCCGGCCCGGCCGAGCCCGTACAATAGGGCTCCGGACCCCTCCGGCCCGCGCTCCCCGCCACCGTGCTCCCGCGGGCCGTTCACCGAGACAGGAGAGACAGCGCATGACCACCTGGAAGACGATCCCCGGCGCCGCCCTGGCCGCGCTCGCGATGACCGCCGCGGCGTGGGCCGGCGAGGCCGGCGAGAGCCCGGCCGACCGATCGACGAAGGAGGCGGCCGCGGCCGCCGATCCGATCGCCGCCGAGGTGCTCGCGGCGCTCGACAAGACCGCCGATCCGTGCCACGACTTCTACCGCTACGCCTGCGGCGGCTGGCTCGACGAGACCGAGCTGCCCGGCGACCAGACCCGCTGGGTGCGGAGCTTCTCGGTGATCCGCGAGGAGCAACCGGGCCGAGCTGCGCGCGATCCTCGAGGACGCCGCCGCGAACCCCGGCACCGACCCCGACCGCCGCCGCATCGGCTGGCTTCTACGGCTCGTGCATGGACGAGGCGGCGATCGAGAAGGCGGGGACCAAGCCGCTCGAGCCGATCCTGGCCGAGATCGCCAAGGTCGAAAACGCCGAGGGCGCGATGAAGGTCGCCGGCACCCTCCACCGCTGGAACGCGAACCCGCTGTTCGGGATCGGCGTCCTCCCCGACTTCAAGGACCCCGGCACCAACATCGGCTTCATGATCCAGGGCGGCCTGGGGTTGCCCGACCGCGACTACTACGTCAGCGACGACCCCGACAAGAAGCGCCTGCTCGCCGCCTATCGCGAGCACGTCGCGCGCGTCTTCGGCTTGCTCGGCGCGAGCCCCGAGGCCGCCGCGGCCGACGCCGGCCGGGTGCTGGCGTTCGAGACCGGGCTCGCCGCGGCGTCGCGCCCGCGCCAGGACCTCCGCCAGCCCGAGAAGCTCTACAACAAGCTCGACAGCGAGGGGCTCGAGGAGCTGACGCCGTCGCTCGCCCTGGGGCGCCTACTTCGCCGCCCTCGGCCACCCCGGCGTCACCCAGATCAACGTCGCGACGCCGGAGTTCTTCACCGCGCTCGCCGAGCGGATCGCCGGGAGCGAGCCGGCCGACCTGCGCGCCTACCTGACCTGGCACGCGGTCGACGCGTTCGCCGACACCCTCCCCGAGCGCGTTCGTCGACGGCGAACTTCGACTTCTTCGGCCGGACGCTCTCCGGGCAGAAGGAGATCGAGCCGCGCTGGAAGCGCTGCGTCGACGGCGACCGACGGCGCCCTCGGCGAAGCGGTCGGCAAGCTCTACGTCGAGCGCCGCTTCGCCGGCGACAGCAAGGCCAAGGCGCTCGAGATGATCGGCGACCTCGAGCGGGCGTTCGAGTCGAACCTCCCCGAGCTGGCCTGGATGGACGAGACCACGCGGGTCCGGGCGCTCGGCAAGCTCGCCGCGATCCGCGACAAGATCGGCTACCCCGACCAGTGGCGCGACTACTCGGCGATGCAGCTCGTCCAGGGCGACTTCTTCGCCAACGCCCTCGCCGCCAGCGCCTTCGAGGCCGACCGCCAGCTCGGGAAGATCGGCGCCCCGGTCGATCGCGGCGAGTGGGGGATGACGCCGCAGACGGTCAACGCCTCGTACAACCCGCTGCTCAACGAGATCGTCGTTCCCGGCCGGAATCCTCCAGCCGCCGATGTTCCACCGCGACTTCCCGGCGGCGATGAACTACGGCGCGATCGGCGTGGTGGTCGGGCACGAGATCACCCACGGGTTCGACGACCAGGGGCGCAAGTTCGATCCCCAGGGCGAGCTGCGCGAGTGGTGGGAGCCGGCGGTGGCGGCGAGCTTCGAGACCCGCGCCCAGTGCGTCGACGACTTCTACTCCGGGCTCGAGGTCGAGCCGGGGGTCCACGTCAACGGCCGGCTGACCCTGGGCGAGAACATCGCCGACATCGGCGGCGTCAAGCAGGCCTACGAGGCCTACCGGATCCGGCAGAGCCGCCACGGCGAGCCCGAGCAGCCGGCGGTGCCCGGGCTCTCCGACGAGCAGCTCTTCTTCGTCGCCTACGCCCAGATCTGGTGCGGTCTGGCAACCCCCGAGGAGCAGCGGCTGCGGATCACCACCGACTCGCACTCGCCGCCGCAGTTCCGGGTCCGCGGCACGCTCGCCAACGTGCCGCAGTTCGCGCGCGCCTTCGCGTGCGCCGAGGGGACGCCGATGAACCCGGCCGAGCGCTGCGAGGTGTGGTGACGCCCGTGCTAGACTGACGGCCGAGCCGAGAGCAGAAACCGCCCGGCGGGCGGCACTTTTCAGCCGCCCGCCGCGTGTTTTCGAGACCTGGTGTCTCAAGACCTGCGAGCCGCCGCACCGACCCGTGCGGCGGATCCGAGGCGCCGGCTCGAGGAGTACGCGATGAGCCACCTCGTCCCCGCGTTCCGCCGTCCGAGCCGCCGCCCCCAGGGCGCCACCGTCTTCACGGCCGCCTTCGTCGCCGTCCTCATCGCCCTCCTCGCGGCGCCGGCCGGCGTCGTCCGGGCCGCCCCCTACGAGCCCGAGCACGAGGCCACCCGCGCGCTGATCTCGCTGGTCGACGACGCCGCGGCGCTGGTCGTCGAGCAGGGCCCGGAGGCCGCCTGCGAGGGCTTCCGCCAGGCCGGCTCGCGGTGGTTCCACGACGAGACCTACGTCTTCATCCTCGACATGCAGGGCAATGCGCTCTGCCACCCGGCGCGACCGGGCCTCGAGGGGCGCGGCCTGATCGACCTCCGCGACCCGCACGGCAAGCCGATCGTCCAGAGCTTCATCCGCGACCTCGACCGCGCCGAGTCGGGCTGGGAGCACTACCTCTGGCCGCGCCCCGGCGGCGGCACCAATTTCTTCTGGAAGACCTCTTACGTGCGCCGCGCGGTCGGCCCCGGCGGCACCGCCTACATCGTCGGCAGCGGCGGCTACCAGATGCCGATGGAGCGCCTCTACGTGGTCGAGCAGGTCGACGACGCGGTGGAGCTCCTCGAGCGCGAGGGGGCGGCGGCGTTCCCCGTCCTGCGCGACCCGGCGAGCGGCTTCAAGTTCTACGACTCCTACGTCTTCGTCATGGAGGAGGGCGGCGTGCACCTGGTCAACGCCGGCTTCCCCGAGCACGAGGGCAAGAACATGCTCGACGTCGAGGACTCCAGCGGCAAGGTGATCGGCCGCGAGATCCTCGCCGTCGTCGCCGAGCAGGACTCCGGCTGGGTCGACTACACCTGGCCGCGCCCGGGCGACAGCCCGTCGAGCCGCAAGTCCTCCTACGTCCGCCGGGCGACGCTGCCCGACGGCCGCAAGGTGGTGGTCGGCGCCGGGCTCTACGTCGACTGACCGGCCGAGGACGCGCCGATGCCCTATTGCGTCCATTGCGGCGCCGCGGTGACCGACGCGGGGGTGCCCTGCCCGGCATGCGGGCAGGCGCCGCTGCCCGCGGCGCAGTCGCCGCCAGGGTCTTCGGCACAGCCGCGCGCGAGGATGCCGAAGTCGGCGATCGTGGCGATCATCGCCGCCGTCGGCTGCCTGCCGGCGATCGCGATCGCCGGGATCATCGCCGCGCTGATCATCCCCAACTTCGTCGACGCCCTGAACAAGGCCAAGCAGAAGCGGACGGTCGCCGACCTCCTGGAGATCGAGGCCGCCCTCGGGATGCACGCCTCCGGTCAGCCCGAGGGGGCGCCGCTCTACCCGGACGTCACCGAGATCCACGAGCTGGCTGCCGCGCTCGCCCCGTACGGCGAGATCGCGCAGGTAGACGGCTGGCAGCGCCCGTTCCGCTACTCTTGCGCCCGCGCGGCGGTCGGCGTCGGCTGCGACGAGTACCGGATCGCCAGCGCCGGCCGCGACGGCGCCTTCGAGCACGAGGATCCCTGGCACTATGAGCCGGGGACGCCCGCGCCCGGCGACTTCGACGCCGACATCGTCACCGGCTCCAACGGCTTCGTTCGCGGACCGGGGCCGTAGCCCCGGCCGCCCGTCTCGGAAAGGACCAAACTCATTGAGCGACGAACGCAAGATCGCCCTGTTCTGCGATCTCGAGAACATCGCCCTCGGCGTCCGCGACTCGGACATCAAGAAGTTCGACATCAACCTGGTGCTCGAGCGGCTGCTCGAGAAGGGCAAGATCATCGTCAAGAAGGCCTACGCCGACTGGGAGCGCTACTCCGAGTACAAGCGCGCCTTCCACGAGGCGGCGATCGAGATGATCGACATCCCGCAGCGCTACTACTCGGGCAAGAACAGCGCCGACATCAAGATGGTGGTCGACGCCATGGACCTCTCCTACTCGAAGGAGCACCTCGACACCTTCGCCCTGCTCTCGGGCGACAGCGACTTCTCGCCGCTGGTCTCGAAGCTCAAGGAGAACAACAAGTACGTCATCGGCCTCGGGGTCAAGAACTCGTCGTCCAACCTCCTGATCGACAACTGCGACGAGTTCATCTTCTACGAGGACGTCTGGCGCGACCGCCAGAAGGCGCCCAAGGTGGCGGTCTCGAACAAGAAGGCCGCCGAGGCGTTCGAGCTGATGGCCGACGCCATCCAGGCGCTGGCGCGCGAGAACAAGGACGTGCTCTGGGGCTCGATGATCAAGCAGACGATGCAGCGCAAGAAGCCCTCGTTCTCCGAGAGCTACTACGGCTACGGCTCGTTCTCGGAGCTGCTCGAGGACGCCGAGCGGCAGAACCTGGTCAAGCTCAAGAAGGACCCGCGCTCGGGCACCTACGTCGTCACCGGCTTCACGAGCAAGAAGTAGCGCCGGCCGGCGGCCGCTGTTTCCGGGGGGCTTTTCAAGCCCCCCGCCCCGCGGGAGTGAATCCCGCGGGGCCCCACCCCCGAGTCGCCGGCTGCGCCGGCGGTCGCCCTGGGGGCTCCGCCGCTACCGGTCGGCTCGCTCGCTTCAGCGCGGCGCCTCGGCCGCCGCCTCGCGCACCCGCCATTCGGCGATCGCGCCGTCGTCGAGGCCCGGCAGCCCGATCAGCCGCTCGCGCCGGAGGAGCTGGAGGAAGAGGCGGAGCCGGTCCTCCGCCGGCTCGATGCGCTCGCCGAACTCCTCGCGCAGGCCGGCGACCACCTCGGCGACCGTCCGGCCGTCGAGCCGGCGCCAGACCGCGGCGCCCACCTCGTCGAGGCGCCGGCGGCTGACCCGGGGGGGCAGGAGCAGGCGCCCGATCCGGCCCGCGAGCCCGCGCGGCGGCGCCGGCCGGTACTCGACCACGAGGCCGCCCTCCTGATCCCGCCACGGCGCGATGCGCACCGGGGCGAGGTCGAGCAGGTTGACGGCCTCGGGGCCGCCGGATGGTCCGGTCACGCTACGGCCGACGCTTCCCTTACACCATCGCGGCCGGCGGCGCCGGCTCGTCGGGGCTGCCGGCCCCGCGCAGCGGCACCCGGATCAGCACCCAGGCGATCAGGCCGATGACCACCAGGCCGACCAGGTAGCTCGGATGCTCCATCAGCTCGGGGATCGGCCACTCGAAGAAGCTGAAGGTGGCCTTGAGGAGGCCAAGCAGCCCCTCGCCCGCAATCAGGCCCGAGGCCGCCAGGATCCCGATGTTGGTCACCCGCACCATCTGCGCCGCGTTGTGGCCCTTGCGCTTGCTGAGCGTGTCAGTGGCCCACCGGATCATGCCGCCGACGAAGATCGCGAACGTGGTCTCGAGCGGCAGGTACATGCCGACCGCGACCAGCATCGGGCTCTTGACCTTCACCATGATCATCGCGACGCCGAACAGGATGCCGACGATGACCAGGGGCCACGCCATCTCCCCGCCCACGATGCCCTGGGAGAGCGCGGCCATCAGGCCGGCCTGGGGGGCCGAGAGATCGTCGTCGCCGAACCCGATGCCGCCCTCGTTGATGTTGCCGTAGTGGAGCACCATCACGGGGAAGAACATCACCAGGCTGGCGCAGACCACGGCGATCAGCTCGACGATCTGGATCGACCGCGGCGTGCCGCCGAGGATCCAGCCGACCTTGAAATCCTGGAGCAGCTCGCCGGCCACCGCCGACGAGACGCAGACGACCGCGGCGACGGCGAGGACCGCGACCACGCCGTTGGCGCCGGAGACGCCCAGCGACACCATCAGCAGCGCGGCGATGATCAGGGTCGAGAGCGTCAGCCCGGAGATCGGATTGTTCGAGGAGCCGATCAACCCCACGAGGTAGCCGGAGACCGTGGCGAAGAAGAACCCCGCGACCAGCATGACGACGGCGGCCACGATCGCGCCGCCGATCAGGCCCGTCATGTAGATGTAGAGCGCGGTCATCAGCACGAAGATCACGGCGATGAGCCCAAAAATGGTCTTCGCGCTCATGTACCGCTCGGTGCGCGCCGCCTGGGCGTTCGGATCCCCTCCCGCGCGCAGCTCGGCGACCGCGCGCCCGAGCCCGCCGAACAGGCTCTTGCGCATCTTGAACAGCGTGTAGGCGGCGCCGACGAGCATGCCGCCGACCGCGATCGGGCGGACGATCCGCGACCAGACGGCCACGACCATGTCCTCCCAGTTCCCGGCCGCGCCGCCCGGGACGAACTCCTGGATCTGCGGTCCCAGGAAGTAGATCAGGAGCGGCACCATGAGGCCCCAGGCCAGGACGCCGCCCGAGAAGTTGAGCGCCGCCAGCTCCGGCCCGATGATGTACCCGACGCCGATGTAGGCCGGGCTCACGCTCGGCGCCGAGAACTGCGTGACGCCCCCGGTCGGGAGCGTCGGCGCGTCCGCCGCGGCTCCGAGCTTGAGCTTGCTCAACCCGAGCGAGCCCATGCTGACGAAAGGCTCGAACTTCACGGCGAAGAGCTTGATCTCGCCGAGGATGTAGATCAGCCCGCCGAGGCCCATGTTGTAGAAGAGGTACTTCGCGGCCTCGCTCCCGCGCCGGCCGGCCTTGTGGATCTCCGAGGCCGCCACCGACTCGGGGAAGACCAGCGTCCGGTCCTCGACCATCACCCGCCGCACCAGGGAGACGAAGAGCACGCCGAGGACGCTGCCGACGAGCATCAGCGCGGTCGACTTCCAGTAGGCGTCCCGGGTGCTGAACGAGGGCCAGACGCCGGCAATCACGAACGCGGGGAGGGTGAAGATCGCGCCGGCCGCGACCGACTCGCCGATCGACCCCGCGGTCCGCGCGATGTTCTCCTCGAGGATCGTCCCCTTCTTGAACAGCCGCAGGATCGCCATGCTGAGCACCGCGGCCGGGTAGGTCGCCGCGATGGTGATGCCGGCCTTCAAGCCGAGGTAGGCGTTGGCGGCGCCGAGGAGCAGGGTCAGGGGCAGGCCGATGAGCACCGCGCGGAGGGTGAACTCCGCCATCGACACCGACTCGGGGACGAACGGCTGGTAGCGAGGTTCTCCTCCTGGGGGCGGGGTCGCGGGCGGGCCTTGGCTCATGGTGGAGCGCTCCTTCGCGCGGAGAGTTTGGGACGACCTGGAGCCGCGCGGAACGGAGGCTGGGGACTGCTCGGGACGCCTCTCGAACCCCGGCGCGCAGATCGATCGAGTCGCGTAAAAACCGCGGCGATTCTAAGGGCGGGTCCCGAGGCTGTCAAACGACGGCGCGCCCCCGCCGTGGTACGATCTGCCCCCGCGCCGCCCTGGGTTCCGCCGCCCTGGATTCCGCTTCGCCGGCCGCCGCAGCCGCCGGGAGGCAACGCGAGGAGGCCCCGCCCGATGGATGCCCCGAAACCGGACGGAAGCGCCCCGCCCGCCCCGCGCGTGCACGTCCCCTTCATCCCGGCCTCGGCCGTCCTGCCGGAGCTGACGTTCAAGGCGCTCTTGGTCGGCGTCTTGCTGGCCGCGGCGCTCGGCGCCGCCAACGCCTGGCTCGGGCTGCGCGCCGGGCAGACCATCTCGGCGACCTTCCCGGCGGCGGTGATCGCAATGGCCGTGCTGCGCGCCTTCCGCGGCTCGGTGCTCGAGGAGAACCTCGCCCGCACCGCGGCGTCGGTGGGCGAGGGGCTGGTGGCTGCGGCGATCTTCACCATCCCGGCCTTCGTCCTGGTGCAGATGGACGGCCAGCGGCTGTGGACCGAGTTCAACTACTGGGAGACCTCGATCATCCTGGCGGTCGGCGGCCTCCTGGGGGTGCTGTTCGTCATCCTCCTGCGCCGCACCCTGGTGGTCGAGGCCGACCTCCCGTTCCCGGAGTCCTACGCCTGCTACGAGATCGTCCGCGCCGGCCAGGGCGGCATGACCGGTGCCCACTATGTCTTCGCCGGCCTGGGAGTGGGGGCGCTGATCCAGCTCTTCAAGGCCTCGAGCGGCTTCCAGGTCTTCCGCGAGTCGGTCGAGTTCTTCGTCCGCTTCCCGGCCGCAGTGACGCGCCATTTCACCACCGGCCGCGAGCCGCTCGGGGAGATCGCCCACACTGGCGGCGTCGCCTTCGCCACCCCGGCGGCCTCGCCCGCCCTGATGGGAGTCGGCTACATCATCGGACCGCGCCTGGCGGCGATCAACTTCTCCGGCGGCCTGCTCGCCTGGCTCGTCTTCATCCCCCTCGGGCTCTTCCTCAACCCCGCTCTCGGCGAGAGCCTCGGGGCCGGCGGCGCTCCGCCCCCGTGGTCCGAGCTGGCCTTCACCGTCTGGTACAACCAGGTGCGGCCGATGGCGGTGGGGGCGATGCTGGTGGCGTCGCTGTGGACCCTGTGGGGGCTGCGTGGCTCGATCACCGGCGCCTTCCGCGCCGCCTTCCGCCGCGGCGGCGACGGCCCGCCCCCGGGGCGGCTGGACAGGGACATCGATCTGCGCTGGATCGTCGCCGGCGTCGCCGGGCTCACCGTCCCGATCACCCTCGTCTACTACCACTTCACCCACGACGTCACCGGGTCGCTGGTCGCCGCGGCGGTGATGATGGTCACCGGGTTCCTCTTCTCCGGCGTCGGCGGCTGGCTGGTCGGCCTGGTCGGCGGCTCGAACCAGCCGATCTCCGGGCTCGCGCTTTCGGCGCTGATCGTCGCCGCCCTGGTGATGGTCGCGATCGGCGTCACCGGGCTGCCCGGGGTGGCGGCGGTGCTCGCGGTGGCGGCGGTCGCCTGCTGCGCCACCTCGATGGCGGGCAGCATGATCCAGGACTTGAAGGTCGGCCACCTGGTCGGCGGCACGCCGTGGCGGATGGAGATCGCGGCGATCATCGCCACGGCCGCGGTCGCCTTCTTCCTGGTCGTGCCGATCATCATCCTGCACGAGGGCAACATCCGCACCGGCGGGATCGGCATCGGCGATCCCGAGCTACCGGCGCCGCAGGCCGGCCTCATGGCCCAACTCGCTGCCGGCATCGTCGGCGGCGACATGGCCTGGGGGCTGATCGCGATCGGCATGGCCTTCGCCCTGGCGCTGATCCTGATCAAGGCGCCGGCGCCGATGTTGATCGCGGTCGGGATGTACCTGCCGCTCGAGACCACGTTCGCGATCTTCGTCGGCGGCCTGGCCCGCCTGGCCGCTGACCGGATCACGGCGCGGCGCGGGGGCGACCCGGTCAAGCTCGAGAGCGTCGGCACGCTGGTCGCCTCGGGCTTCATCGCCGGCGAGGCGCTGATGGGCGTCGCGCTGGCGGCGCTCGCCTTCTTCGGCATCCCGTCGCTGATGTCGCTGGTGCTCGGGCGGGAGTCGTTCGCCTTCGTCGAGCCGCTCGGCGGCTGGCTGTCGCTCGTCATCTTCGCCGTCGTCGCCTACGGCCTGATCAAGGTGCCGGTGGGCGCGGCCTCCCGCGCCCGGTCCTGAGGCGCCCGCGTTCCGCTTCGTCAACCAGGAGCCCCGACCATGACCACCTTCGTCTCCGACCTCGAGCCCCGGGCGCTCTGGCGCCGCTTCGACGAGATCCTCGCCGTCTACCGCCCGTCCAAGGGCGAGGAGGCGATGCGCCGCCACGTAATCGGGGTGGCGGACGGCCGCGGCCTCGACCACCGCCAGGACGGCGCCGGCAACGTGGTCGTGCGCGTGCCTGCCTCGCCCGGCCGCGAGGGCGCGCCGGTGGCCGTCCTGCAGTCGCATCTCGACATGGTCTACGAGAAGAACTCGGACGTCGACCACGACTTCGCCACCCAGCCGATCGTGCCGGTTCGCGACGGCGAGTACCTGACCGCGCGCGGCACCACCCTCGGCTCGGACAACGGCATCGGCGTCGCCGCGATGCTGGCGCTCTTGGACGTCGCCGGGAGCCAGGTCCACGCGCCCCTCGAGCTGCTGTTCACGATCGACGAGGAGACCGGCCTGACCGGCGCCGGCAGCCTCGCGCCCGACCTCCTGACCGGCCGGCGCCTGCTCAACCTCGACACCGAGGAGGAGGGCGCGCTCTACGTCGGCTGCGCCGGCGGCCTGGGCAGCAAGGCGACCCTGCCGCTGGTGCGCCGGCGGACCCCCGAGGGGTCGATGGCGGTGGCGCTCGAGGCGCGCGGCTTCCGGGGCGGCCACTCCGGGGTCGACATCCACCTCCAGCGCGGCAACGCGATCAAGCTCCTGGCGCGCGCGCTCCACGCCGCGGCGGTCGCCGCGGAGGTGATGGAGGAGCTCTGCCTGGCCTCGTTCCGCGGCGGCTCGGCGCACAACGCGATCCCGCGCGAGGCGTTCGCCACCGCGGTGGTGCCGGCGGCCAAGGGCGCCGCGTTCTGCGCCGCGTTCGAGCGCGAGGCGCGGGCGATCCGCGACGAGTACCGCCCGGCCGACCCCGATGCGCGCCTGACCGTCGCCGAGATTGCGCCGGCAGAGGCCCCCACCGAAACCTGGGACGCTCCGACCAGCGCCGCCGCGACGCGCCTCCTGGTCGGCCTCCCGCACGGCGTGATGAGCTGGAGCTACGACATCCCCGACCTGGTCGAGACCTCGACCACGCTCGCCACCGTCGTCGAGAAGAACGGGGCGCTCGAGGCGCTGCTCTCGAACCGCAGCTCGGTCGAGACCGCGATCCGCGCCCAGGCGCGGCGCATCCGCGCCATCGTCGAGTCCGCGGGCGCCCGGGCCGAGGAGACCGGCGGCTACCCGGGCTGGAAGCCGAACATGAGCTCCGAGCTCCTCGCCGTCCTCCGCCGCGTCCACCAGCGCGAGCTGGGCGCCGAGCCGAAGGTCAAGGCGATCCACGCCGGCCTCGAGTGCGGCATCATCGGCGAGAAGTACCCGGGCATCGACATGATCTCCTTCGGCCCCCAGATCGAGTTCCCCCATTCCCCGGCCGAGCGCGTCCACGTCGCCTCGGTGGGGCGGTTCTGGAAGCTGCTCGGGGCGGTGCTCGCAGAGCTGGCGTGACGAGGGCCCACACCCCTGGAGCGTCCCGAGGATGGTCAAGAGTGTGGTTCTGAAGTGGCGGTTGACACCCGATCTCAAGAGTGCCCTGGAGGAAGCCGCACGGCGGCGAGGGATGCGGCTTTCCCAGCTACTCACAGAGATCGTGGAATCGTGGCTCGAGGCGCAGCGAGAGACCGCGAACGCCGAACGCGGAAGAACGCTTCCATAAGACGAATCCCAACGGACTGCTGACCATCGAGCGTAACGAACGCCGCCGGCCCTGACGCACCCTCCGGCTATACTCCCCGGCGCCGTGGACCGCCGTTCAGGCGGCCGCGAGCGCCTCCCGGGCCGATGGCCGATCCCCTTTCCGCCCAATCCGCCGTGCCTCGGTCCGCCCGGACGGACGCCGGCGCGATCTCGCGGCGGCGCAAGCTGGTCCTGCTCTGGACCCTCTACTTCGTCGAGGGGTTGCCGTGGGGCCTGCAGGTGGTCGCGCTGCCGGTCTTCCTGCGCCTCCACGGGCTGTCGCTGACCTCGATCGGCTTCGCCACCGCGCTCGGCCTGCCCTGGATGCTCAAGATCCTCTGGGCGCCGCTGGTCGACCGCTTCGGCTCCCGCCGCTTCGGCCGCCGGCGGTCGTGGATCGTGCCGCTCCAGTTGGCGCTCGCGCTGGCCGCGGCGGCTGCCGCGGCGCTGCCGCTCGACCGCGCGCTGATGCCGTTCCTGGCGGTGCTCCTCCTGATGAACACGATCGCCGCCACCCTCGACGTCGCGGTCGACGGCCTGGCGGTCGACCTCCTCGAAGTCGCGGAGCTGGGCCGCGGCAACGTCGCCCAGGTGGTCGGCTACAAGGTCGGCATGCTCGCCGGCGGCGGCGCGCTGGTGTGGGCGAGCGGCTTCGTCGGCTGGAGCGGCCTCTTCCTGCTCATGGCCGCGCTGATCCTCGCCGCCGCCGCCGTCACCCTCCGGCTCGCGCCGCGCGACGGCGCCGCGACGGCCGAGCGCGCGGCGCCCGCGACCCTGGCCGGGATCGTCGCCGCGCTCCGGGGCTCGCTGGCCTCGCGCGGCGGGCTCTGGCTGCTCCTCTTCGTCGGCAGCTACAAGTTCGGCGAGTCGATGGCCGACACCATGTTCAAGCCGTTCCTGGTCGACGCCGGCTTCACCGCCGCCCAGATCGGTGCCTGGGTCGGCACCTGGGGGATGCTCGCCTCGATCGCCGGCTCGATCGCCGGCGGCTGGCTCGCGACCCGCTTCTCCTTCCTCCGCGCGGTCACGATCGCCGCCGCCCTCCGCCTCGCCCCGATCGCCGGCGAGTGGTGGCTCTCCCTGATCGCCCCCACCGTCCCCCAGGTCGTCGCCGTCACCTGCGCCGAGAACTTCCTCGGCGGCGCCCTGACCACCGCCCTCTTCGCCTTCATGATGAGCCGCGTAGACAAGCGCATCGGCGCCACCCACTTCACCGCCCTGGCCGCGATCGAAGTCTGGGGCAAACTCCCCGCCGCCTGGCTCTCCGGCGCCCTGACCGACGCCACGTCCTACCCGGTCCTCTTCGGACTCGCGACCCTCCTCTCGGGGGCCTTCCTCCTCCTGCTCCTGCCGCTCCGCCGTTCCGGCGGGGTGTAGCATCCCGCACGATGGCGAAACGCCTGGCCCTCCTGGTCACCGGCGCCTCCGGAATGGTCCTCCCCAGGACCGTCCTCGGAGTCCTGGCCGCGCACCCCGGCGTCCAGAAATTGCACCTGGTGGTCAGCAAAGGCGCGAGCCAGGTCCTCCGCCACGAGGTCGGCCCCGACGCCACCGGCGCCGAGTCCCTCATCGAAGCCGCCGGAGTCGCCGCCGCCGACAGAGCCAAGCTCGCCGTCCACCGCGACAACGAGCTCGACGCCGCGATCGCGTCCGGTTCCTACCGCCTCGACGGCACCGTGGTCCTGCCGTGCAGCGCCGGCACCCTCGGCGCCCTCGCCACCGGCGCCGCCGCGACCCTGATCCACCGCGCCGGCGCCGTCGCCCTCAAGGAGCGCTGGCCGCTCGTCCTCGGCTTCCGCGAGACCCCGCTCTCCGTCCTCCACATCGAGAACATGCGCCGCCTCGCCCACGCCGGCGCCGTGCTCATGCCCCCGGTGCCGGCGTTCTACGCCGGCGAGGACCTGCCGAGCTTCCTCGGCCACTACGCCCTGCGCGTCCTCGACCGCTTCGGCCTCACCGAGACCGCCCCCACCGGCCTGCGCTGGGGCGAAGCGCCGGTGGCCGGCTAGCGCTACCCGCAGCCCTGGAGGTCGTCGGGGAGAGCGGCGAGCGCGGCGTCGATCAACGCCGCCTCGAGGTTCGCGTCGTCGGCCAGCCCGATCACCCGTTTGTTCGTGACCAGCTCGGCGCCGGATACGCGGCTGGCGGCGCCGACCTCGACCAGGAAGACGTACTGCGGCGGACCGCCCTCCCGCCGGGGCACGGGACGCCCGAACACCTCGACCGAGATCTCGTCGGTCGCGCCCTGATCGACCAGGAGCCCGCACGACTCCACCTGGTTCACCAGCGCCTTGTTCAGGCCGGACTGGAAGACGTTGAAGCGCTTGAGGTCGTCGGTGAGCAGCTCCCGTTCGATGTTGCCGTCGTGGTCCAGCGGACCGCTGACCTCGATCGAGACGTCGATCGAATCGAGATCGGCGAAGGGATTCGCGGCGTCGGCGGCGGCGGCCGGGATCGCGGCGAGCAGCAGGACGGTCAGCGTGCGGCGGATGGCGGTCATCGTCTCTCCTCCGTGGTCGGGCCGCTCACTCGGCGTGGATGATCGTGCCGACGTGCTCGCCGTCGAGCGCCGGCGCGATCAGCTCCGGCTTGAGGCCGTTGACGATCTGGAAGCGCTTGACCAGCCGTGACCGCTCGAGCAGGTCGAGCAGGATCTCGTCGAAGGGGAGCGTGGGCAGGTTGCGCTCGCGCAGCTCGGAGACGCTGGTCTCCCGGATCAGGCTCGCCGACGAGTGCAGCTTGGGGTCGGCGTCGTAGAGGCCGTCGACGTCCTTGATCAACGTGAAGGTCTTGCAGCCGAAGCACTCGGCGGTCAGGTAGCTGCCGGCGTCGGTGCGGTGGGGCGGGATCCGGCCCACCGCCGGCGGGTGCTCCCAGATCGAGTACGGCGGGTCGCCGTTGAAGATCACTCCCGGCGCACCCTTGAGGAAGAACGGCAGCAGATGGCCGAAAATCTCGGGCGGGATCGCGACCACCCCTTTCGGGGCCAGGAGCGTGCCGAGGATGTGGGCGTTGCCGAGGGCGTCGGCGATCGCGAGCTGCGCGAGGACCCCGGTCGGGAGCCCCAGGTCGAGGCCGATCGAGAAGACGTGGCGGGTGCGCACGCCGCCGCCGGTACCGATGATCAGGGTGCGGCCCTGGAGCGCCGCGCCCAGCGCGTCGGCGACCGGCAGCAGCGCCGCCCGCCCGCGGTCGATGATCGAGCGCCCGCCGACCTTGATCACGCGGGCGTCGGGGAGCATCCGCACCAGCGGCCGGTGGTCGTCGGTGGCGGCGACCACGTCCCTGTCGATCAGGCTCTCGCGCATCAGCAGCGACTCCACGTGGTGGCGTCCGTCGCCGCGGCCGTTGCCACGTCCATTGTCGGGATAACTCTCCGGAATCGTCATCGTGCTCTCCCCTCTCTCTCAATCCGCGGTGATCAGCGTACCGACGTCCTCGCCTTCGAGGGCGCGAGTGAGATTGCCCGGGACCAGGCCGTTGACGACCCGGATCGAGCGCTGGTGGTGGGCGTTGGCCATCAGCTCGAGGACGGCGCGCTCCACCACCACGTCCTGGAGGTCCATCGCCGCGAGCTCGGCGACGGTGATCCTCGGGATGAACTTCGCGTGCCGGTCCTTCTTGGGATCGGCGGTGTAGAGGCCCTCCTCGTCCTTGACGAAGATCATCGAGCGGCAGCCGAAGACCTCGCTGACCAGGTACGAGCCGGTGTCGGTGCGGTGCGGCGGGATGCGCCCGACCAGCGGGTTCTCCTGCCAGAAGGTGTATGGAGGCATGCCGAAGAAGATCGCCGCCCGGCGTTCGCTCAGGTAGAGCGGGAGCTGCGGGAACTGCACCGGCTCGATGAACGGGATGCCGTGCTTGGCCAGGAGGTAGTGGAGCATGCGGGCGTTCTGCATCGACACGAAGGTGCCGAGGACGCTCATCACGCCGGTCGGCAGCCCGATGTCGAGCGCGACGCTGTAGGCCTGGCGCGCCCGGGTGCCGGCGCCGGTGCCGATGATCATCTGGTGGCGCGGCAGGTTCGCCACGATCTCGTCGATCAGCGGGAAGACCGCCGACTTGCCCCGGTCGATGATGCTCTGGCCGCCGATCTTGACGACGTTGGCCTCGGGCAGGATCCGATGCACCGGGCCGGCGGTCTGGCGGAGCAGCGCCTGGTCCGAGAGCGACCCCGCGACCAGGTTGCGGCCGAGATCGGTCAGCAGGTCGTCGTGAAACGCGGCGTTCGAAACGGTCATGACTTCCCCCTTTCGTTGACGTCGCGGGACGCCGGCAAGCGGACCGCGGCCAGTTCGTAGCGTTCGGTCGCCTCGCGCGCGACGTCGAGGCTGCCGTAGCGTTCCAGGATCCACTCCTCGAGACGGCGCAGCACCCGGTCCTGGACCTCCGGCGTGACCGCCCTGCCTCCCAGACCCGCCTTGGCGCGCCAGGCGGCGAGGGCGTCGCCGGCGCGATGGACGACGGTCCACGACGCCGCCGTGCGCACCGGCAGGACCTCGCCGCCGCGCTCGGCCAGGGCTTCGGCGATCGCGCGCCGCGCGTCGCCCGCGCGCCGAGCCTCGACGCCGCCGTACTCGGCGAGGAGCCTCCGCATCTCGCGGCGCACGACCGCGCGCAGGCTCTCGGGCTCGCTCCGCACGCCGCCGAGGACGACCACGGCCCCATCGGGCCCCGCCACCCGCAGCGATTCCTCGACCAGCACCGCGGTCGGGAGCAGGTGCGCCGCCCGCGACGAGAACACCAGGTCGACGCCCCCGCTCGCGATCGGCCAGCGCGTGCCGGCGTCCGCCCGCACCAGCGTGCCGCCGGCACCGAGCTTGCGGTGGAAGACGGCGAGCATCGGGCCCGAGAGATCGATCCCGAGATAGCGGAAGCGCCGCAGCGCTCCCCAATCCCTGGCCAGGTGCTCGCCGATCTGCCCGGTGCCCGCGCCGAGGTCGAGGGCGACGCGGCCGCGGCCGTTCGCGGCCGGAAGAAGCTCCGCGAGCGCCGCGGCGATCCGCGGCGCGGCGCCCGCGGGCAGCCCCGCCCGCAGGTCGAAGTCCGCGGCCTGGCGGTCGAACGAAACGGTCAAGGCGACTCCAACGGTTGCACGTCCCAAGGCTACTCGAAGACAGGCTACTAGAAGACGGCCGGGTCAGCGGCTGGAGATCGCGGACTCGGACGCCGCCATCCCCTCGACCATCCACGCCAGCGGGTCCGTGCCCGGCGGACGCGGCTGGTCGAGCTTCCAGTTGCCGCGCTGCTTCGGGAACCGGAAGTCGCCGACCGGGTCCAGGTAGAGCCGGCGCGACGCGGGCTCGAGCTCGGCGCCGGCGGTCCGATAGCCGAGCAGATAGAGCGAGGCCTGGTAGATGCTCTCGACCTCGGGGGCGCGCTCGAAGTACGCGCGCCGGTCTCCGGCGGCGGCCTCCGCGCCGGAGGTCAGGTCCCACAGCCGGACGCTGCGATCCACCGCGGCCGAGGCGAGCAGCGCACCGTCGGGGCTGAAGGCCACGCTGCGGACCCGGCCCGAGTGGCCCCGGAGGCGGGCGATCTCCTGGCCCGAGGCGAGGTCCCAGATCTGGATGTTCTTGCCGTCCGAGGCCCCAGCCAGCCGGGTGCCGTCGGGGCTCAGGTCGACGCTCCAGACCGTCGCGTCGGTATCCAGCCGGGCGAGCTCGGTACCCGAGTCGACGTCCCAGATGCGGGCCGTCCGGTCCTCGGCGCCCGAGGCGGCGCGGGTTCCGTCGGCGCTCAACGCCACGCCCCACACCCGGCCCTGGTGGCCCACGAGGTGGGCGATCTCCACACCCGAGGCGACGTCCCACACCGAGACGGTCTGGTGCGCGGAGCCCGCGGCGATGCGCCGGCCGTCGGAGCTGAAGGCCAGGTTGAGGAACCCGGGGGCCATGCCGATCTTGAGGTCCATGGCGACCCGATCGCGCGCGCTGGGCCGCCCCCCCTCGCCCTTGTGGCCCCCGGGGCGGCGACCCTCGGCGGGCTCGAGGACGGCGAGCTTCTCGCCCGTGGCGATGTCCCACACCCGGACGGTGCCGTCCGACGAGGCGGAGGCCAGGCGCTCGCCGCCGGGAGCGAAGGCGACGCTCCACACCCGATTCACGTGGCCGGTCAAGCGGGCGATCTCCTCGCCCGAGACGGCGTCCCACACCCGCACGCTCTTGTCGTCCAGGGCCGAGGCCACGCGGCGGCCGTCGGGGCTGAACGCCACTCCCCTCACCGGCGACCCGAAGGTGGCGATCTGCTGGACCTCCGCGCCCGAGCGGGGGTCCCACAGCCGGATGGTGCCGTCCCACGAGCCGGAGGCCAGGCGGGCGCCGTCGCGGCTGAACGCCACCGCCGTGACGTCACCCGCGTGTCCCGGGAGCCGGGCGAGCTGGTAGCGCGTGGCGAGGTCCCACAGCCGGACGCTCTTGTCGTCCGAGGACGAGGCCAGGCGGCTGCCGTCGGGGCTGAACGCCACGCTGCGGACCAGGCCGCGATGGCCGGTGAGGCGGCCGACCTCTTGGCCGGTGGCGATGTCCCAGAGCCGGATGCTGCGGTCCCGCCCACCCGAGACCAGGCGCTCCCCATCTCTGCTGAACACCATGCTCCAGACCCGCCCCCCATGACCCTTGAGGACCTCGTCCGGCGCGCCCCATCCGGCGTACCAGAGCCGGATGCTTCCGTCCTCCATCCCCGCGGCCAGACGCCGGCCGTTGGGGCTGAACGCCACGATCCACGGCCGGATGTCCCCCCTCCGGCGAGGACGCCTGAGCCTCACCTCGAGCGCCGCCACCTCCTGTTCCGAGGCCAGTTGGGGGCGCTCGACCTCCTCGCCCGTGGCGACGTCCCACAGGCGGACGGTGTCGTCCATCGAGGCCGAGGCCAGGCGCGTGCCGTCGGGGCTGAACGCCACGCTCGAGACGGCCCCCTCGTGGCCGGTGAGACGGCCCTTCTCCGTGCCCGAGGCGACGTCCCAGACGCGGATGGTCCGGTCGGACGAGCCGGAGGCGATGGACGCTCCGTCGGGGCTGAACATCATGCTCTGGACGCTCCCCTCGTGGCCTTCGAGGCGGGCGGTCTCGGCGCCCGAGGCGACGTCCCACAGGCGGATGGTCCGGTCGTAGGAGCCCGAAGCCAGGCGGCTGCCGTCGGGACTGAACGCGACAATCGCGACCCGCTCGGTATGGCCCTCGAGACGGACGACCTCCTCGCCCGAGGCGAGGTCCCAGAGGCGGACGTTCCCGTCGTCCGACGCCGTGGCCAGGCGGGTGCCGTCGGGGCTGTACGTCACGCTCCAGACGGCGTCTTGCACCAGCGGCGAGCGCCAGACCTCGCGGAAGATCTCGCCGGCGAGCTCCGGCGCCGGCAGGCTCTCCGGGGACGGCGGACCCCCGTCGGCCGATCCCGCACCCTCCCGCAGCGCCGCCAGCGCAAGGAGCCAGGCCCGGCGGGAGTCGTCCGCTGCGGCGCCGCGCGCCTGGGCGGCAGCGCCGGCCGGCACGTCGGGGCCGGAGGCTGCGGAGCCCTCCTCCCCGGCGGCGGCCGCCGCCGGTGAGACGGCACCGAGGCTGGAGAGCAGGAGGGCGAGGATCGGAACGCCAAGGGGTCGGTAGGTCACGAGCGGTACTCCTTCACGGTCATCGGTGAATCGACTTCAGAGCATAGAGTGTCGAAAGCGGCACGCGGCGGGAACGAACGAGAGGGCGGCCCGCGGTGGGCCGCCCTCCGAGGATCGACTCTCGAGCCGGGACCGGCGACTGCCGCCGATCCCGGCCCGTCCCGTTCAGGGAATCGGGTCGTAGATGTCCTCGTCGATGTTGATCTTGCAGGTCGACGCGTCCGGGTCCGCGTTCGGCGCGATGCACAGGTCGGTGATCATGCCCATGTCGGCGTGGTGCAGGATGTGGCAGTGGAACAGCCACCGGCCCACTCCGCCGCCCATGCTGGCATTGGGATTCGCCAGATCGCCGGAGCCGCCAAAGTTCGCCTGGTAGTCGAACGGGAAGTTGGTCAGGAGCTGCGCCCAGGTGAACTTCGTCGAGTCGGGGATCTTGAACCGGTCGTTCATCTTCATCCGGTACTTGAGGGCCGTTGCCGGCTGCATCACCTCGACGTCGAGGAACTCGTCGTAGTCGAAGGTGTAGAGCAGGTCGTCGAGAACGACCGTGTCGGGGATGGTGTCGTTGTCGCTGTCCACCTCCTCGAACGAGTGGATGCTGATCGGCTGGAACGAGAACCCGTGATTGTGGAACGGGTGGTGGGCGGCGCCGGTGTTGTTGGCGTAGATGAACTCCTGCACGTCCTCGGTCCTGGCGTACCGCGTGGCCGCCTGGGTCGGGACCTGATCGCCAGCGACCTCGAAGCCCATGTAGTCACCCTTGATGGAATTGATCGCGGGGAACCGGCTGCCGTCGTTCACCTCGTTGCCGAGCATGAAGGTGCCGTGCTCGAGCCCCTGGAAGGGCACGCCCAGGAACGGGTCGATGCCGGCGGGGACCGGCGAGAGCTGGTTCAGGACGGCGCTCTTGATGTCCTCCGTCGGCCGGTTGACCCACGGGTGCATCATCAGGGGGGTGCCTGCGGCAATGTCGTAGTTCGGCAGGTTGAAGTGGTTCTCGACGATCTTGATCCGCACCAGCTTGCGCGGCCGGACGTCGCGGTTGTTGGCGTCGCCGTCGCCGATCGAGTTGTCGAACTTCGGCGTGAAGATGCCGTGCGGGTAGTCGATGTTCCAGATGTACATCTCGTCGCCGGGCTCGAGGTAGTTGCCCTCGCGGTCCTTGGTCACGAGCACGAACTCGGTCCGCTCGGAGACGCCGATGAAGTCCTCGCCCTGCCGGATCAGCGTGTCGTACGGGCGCCGCACGAACGGGTTGGCCGGCGGGATCTCGCTCTGACCCTCGATGCGGGCGAACTCGAGCAGGCCGTTCTGGCCGCCGACGCGGTACATGATCAGGCCCTGGTCGCAGGAGAGCGGGTCGGCGCCGGAGAACTTCACGTTGCTGCCGGGCGCGTAGCACTGGCCGGTGGTCGCCTGGCCCGTCCGCCCCGCCGGAACCGGATTACCGGTCGTTCCGGGCGGCACCTCGCCCTCGAGCAGGAGCCGGAAGCGCCAGAAGCGCTCGACCGACGAGTTGATGAACGCGACGCGGGCGCCGCCGCCCTCGCGGACGTAGATCGTCGGGATGTCCTCTTCGCTCGGGATCACGCCGTTGACGAAGACGTACTCGCCCTCCTTGACGACGCAGTCGCCGGGGCCGCGGTCGCAGACGCCGTCACCGTTCAAATCCGGCGAGATGTCCGGCATCAGGTTGTTCTCGACCTCCTCGGGCGTGAAGAAGTCCTCGAACAGGGTGCCGTTGCGGTACGCGTCCTTGTTGAACTCGTTGGCGATCGTCGAGTCCTTGAGCTGGAAGACGTGCTGGGTCAGGGGCAGGACGCCGATGAGGCTCAGGAAGTCCTCCTCGTAGGAGCGGATGACCAGCCTGCCGACCATGCCGCGCGACTCGGTGAGGAGCGGCATGACGTGGGGATGGAACCAGTAGACGCCGGGGCGGTAGAGCCGGTACTGGTAGAGGCGCTGCTCACCGGTCAGGATGCCGGACTCGGTGACCGGGGTGCCGTCGCTCTCGTTGTCCAGCTCCATGCCGTGCCAGTGGACGATCTGCTTGTTGTCGGCGGGGGCGAAGAAGCCGGTCGAGATGGCCTCCTCGTTGACCGCTTCCGGCAGCTCGTTCTTGACCGTGAGCTGGACCACGTCGCCGACGTGGCCGACGACCAGGATGCTGGTCTCGCCGTTGTAGGTGGTGGCGTTGGGCGTGGTGATGGTACCGAGGGTCTTGAGATAGCCGTCCTCGATCACGATCTGATGGAGCTGCTGGCAGTCGTCGGCGTCCGCCACGGCGCCTTCCGAGACCGTGCCGCCACAGGCGATGCTGTCGGGGGCGTTCTTGATGTTGCCCTCGACGTCCACCGACTCGTAGACGGGCATCGGGAAGGTCTTTTCTTCCTCCTTCATCACGATCGTCCTCTGGATGCGGAAGAAGGGGTCGGCGCTCGAACCGCCGCCCGACGACGAGGTCTGGCCGCCCTTGGGTCCGACCACACCGGCCGTGGGTGAAAGGGTCGGAATGTTCCTCGTGATGGGGGGACCGATCGGTCCGGTGCCCGGGCCGCCGCTGTACTCGGACGGCGCGATGCCCGGGTCGACGTTCTCCTCCGCCTCGGTCTGCGCGGACAGCGGTGAGGCGATCAGGAGGCTGGCGGCGATCGCGATCGCGACCAGCAGGGAGACGCGGCTCCTCGACAGGCTCATGCAGAGACTCCTTCCTTGGACGGCTGCCCGAACCGCCGCCGCAAGGGGGCAGCCGCGGGCAGGTTAGAGATCCGTAATCGATGAACGGTCGCGGTCGATAGAGCAACGGACGTGCCAGCAGGCGGCGAACGTGCACCGCACCGGAGCGTACAGGCACCGGAGTGCAGGCTAAAGCATTCGCAATCGGCTATTTAGGCGACAGGGTGCCGGGACCCGGGGCGGCCGCCCTCGGCGGCCGGCGTTGCTCCGGGAAGCCGGCAGCCGCGGTCAGGCTTCCAGATCCCGCACCGTCCCGCGGCCAGTTTCCAGAATCTGGACGGCGGCCCGCTCGACGGCCCGAGCCCCGGAGCGTCGGAATAGGGACGTCACGGTTCGGCGCGCAATGCGCACTTACTTCGGTGAATCAGTCAGTGTTTTGAGTTGTCATGGCAAGTCGATCCGTCGGCTTCACGACAGGAGAACCTCGTTGGAGCCGCCGGCGCGCCGGTGGCTCCTCTTCCCGCTGAACCGTGGAACACCGAGACCCCCCGTCTGCACGAGCCCCGGAACGACCGGCGTTCGGGCGCGTCCTGGTCGTCGACGACGAGCCGAGGGCCTGCTCGGCGCTGGCCGGGCTGCTGCGTCGAGAGGGCTACGAGGTCGTCACCGCGGAGAACGCCTTCCGCGGACTCGAGCTGGTCGGCACCATGCAGCCGGCGGTCGTGCTCACCGATCTCCGGATGCCGGGCCTCGACGGCCTGACCTTCCTCGACAACGTGCGCGCCGCCGCCCCCGCGACCCGGGTCGTGGTGATGACCGCCTATGCGTCGGTCGACGCCGCGGTCGACGCGATGAAGCGCGGCGCCGACGACTTCATCGAGAAGCCGATCGACGTCGAGGCGCTCTTCAACACGCTGCGTAGCGCGATGGAGCGGGCCGGGCTCCTCGAGGAGGCCCAGGCCGAACCCGCGCGCGGCACCGGCGTCATGGCCGCGCTCGGCATCGTCGGCGATCACCCGGCGATGCGGGCCGCCCTCCACCGTGCGGAGCAGGTGGCCCAGAGCCGGAGCACCGTCCTCCTGACCGGCGACAGCGGCACCGGCAAGAACCTCCTGGCCGAGACCATCCACCGGATGAGCGGGCGCGCCCAGGGCCCGTTCGTCGAGCTGAGCTGCGCGTCGCTCACCGATTCGCTGCTCGAGTCGGAGCTCTTTGGCCACGAGCGGGGCTCCTTCACCGGCGCGGTCTCCCGCCGCGAGGGGCGGTTCATGCAGGCCGCGGGCGGGACTCTCTACCTCGACGAGATCGGGCTGTCCCCGCCGGCGCTCCAGGTCAAGCTGCTGCGCTTCCTCCAGACCCGTCAGTTCGAACGCGTCGGAGGCAACCAGACGGTGACCGTCGACGTCCGGCTGGTCGCGGCGACCAACGACGACCTGCGGGAGGAGGTGGCGGCGGGCCGCTTCCGCCAGGACCTCTTCTATCGCCTCAACGTCTTCCGGATCCACCTGCCGCCGCTGCGCCTGCGGCGCAGCGACATCCCGGCCCTGGCGGCCACCTTCCTGGTGCGCTTCGCGGCGGAGAACGGGCGGCCGCTGACCGGGTTCTCCCGCGATGCCCTCGAGCGCCTCGTGATGCACGACTGGCCGGGCAACGTGCGCGAGCTGATGCACGCCGTCGAGCACGCCGCGATCATGGCCCGCGGCAACCTGGTGATGCCGCACGACCTGCCCGAGACCGTCGGGCGGCCGCGCCAGGACCCGCTCGAGGTGTCGATCCCCGGCAGCTCGCTCGCCGAGATCGAGCGCTCCGCGATCCTCAAGAGCGTGATGGCGCTGGGCGGCAAGGCGACCGAGGCCGCCGCGATGCTCGGCATCTCCAAGAGCAAGATGTACTACCGCCTGCGCGACTACGGCAGCGAGTCCTCCCGTCCCGGCGACGGCGCCGCCGACGGGGCGCGGCCGGCGGGTTCAGAGGCCCCCGCCATCCGGAGCCGCCAGGGGCAGGTCAACGGTGACGGTGGTCCCCTCCCCGGGCCGGCTCGCGACCCGGATCTCGCCGCCGTGGTCGGTGACGATGCGATGGGCGACGCTGAGGCCGAGCCCGATGCCGCCCTCGTCGGCGCGGGTGGTGTAGAAGGGAGCGAAGAGGCGGCCGAGCGCCTCCCGGTCCATCCCGCGGCCGTCGTCGCGGATCTCGATGCGGACGGAGCCGCCGGCGCGCGCGGCGCGGAGGACGACGCGGGCGCCGCGGCGCGACTGGATCGCGTTGCGCAGGATGTTGACGAAGGCCTGCTCGAGGGCGATCGGGTTGGCCAGGATCGGGGCCTCCTGGCCGTCGAGTTGTAGCTCGAGCGAGGCATCATGCTCGGCGGCGGCATCGACGGTCAGATCGTGGGCGCGGCGCAGCACCTCGCCGGCGTCCTCCCGCTGCTTCTGCCCCGGCTCGCCGCGCGAAAACGCCAGGAGACCGCGCACGATCCGTTCGCACCGCCGCGCTTCCTCGGCGCTGATCGCGAGCGCCTCCCGCCAGGCCGGCGCCGCGTCCGGCCCCAGCTCGCCGAGCGCGTGCTCGGCGGTGAGCAGGATGTTGTTGACCGGGTTGTTGATCTGGTGCGCGAGCCCGGCGGCGAGGATCCCCACCGAAGCCAGCCTCTCGGCGTGGTGCAGCTCGTCTCGCGCGCGCTCGGCCTCGAGCTCCCGGGTCCGTTCCTCCAGGCGCTCCGCCATCCGGTTGAAGCTCGCGGCGAGCTCGGCGATCTCGTCGCCCGCGCCCACCGAGACGGGTCCGATCCCCTGACCCGCCGCCAGCTCCCGAGTCGCGCGGGTGAGCTCGAGGATCGGCCGCACGATCCACCGCGAGATCAGCCACGGGCAGAGCAGGGCCAGGCCGAAGGCGATCAGGGCGGCGGCGCCGAGCGCGGCGCCGCCGAGGCGCGACTGGAGCGCGATCGAGTCGAGGAGCGCCGAGATCCTCGCGTCATAGGCGTCGAACGCCGCGGTGAGGACGCGGGCCAGCGACTCGTCTCCGAGGGGCTCGAGCGGCGATCCGTCGATGCGCAGGATCTCGGCCCGGATCCCTTCCCGGTCCAGCCCGGCGAGCTCGACGAGGGCGGACTCCACCGCGCGGATCTCGGCGCCGGCGGCGGCCGTGGCCGCCGCGCCGCGCACGTCCCGGTCCCGGCCGCCGGCGGCGACCTGGGCCTCCCAGACCCGGTGCGCGGAATCGAACTCGTGCTCGGCGATGGCCAGCTCGTCGCCCCACTCGCCGAGGAACGCGGCGATCCGGTACTCGCCGAGCAGCCGTTGCGCCTGGCGGGCGAACCTGGCCAGCGAGACGGTCTCCGCCGCCTCCCGGCGGAGGGTCCTGGCGTCGGCCTCGAGCCCGCCCAGGGGCGGCACCAGGGCGAGCTGGGCGGAGGTGGCGACCAGGTTGTCGAGGGCCGTCCTCAGCGCGAGGCTCCCCTCGATCTGCGCGGCGTCGATCAGCGGCAGGAGCTCGGCGTCGCGCTGGATCCGGAGCGAGCCGGTGACCCGCCGCGTCGCCGCCGCGCGCTCGCCGCGGCGCGCCTCTTCGATCGCCCGCCCTCCCGAGCCGGTCAGGCCGTCGTAGGCGCGCCGGATCCGCGCCAGGCTCTCGGCCTGCCGCGGCGTCAGCTCCCGTCCCTCGAGGCCAGCGAGCGCGGCCCTCGCCTCGCCCGCCAGCTCGTCGAGGTCCCGCGCGTCCTCGCCCCGGACGGTGACGTCGAAGTACCCGACCGACTGGCGCACCGCCTGGATGTCGAACCGGCAGACGTGGAGGATGAACGCCAGCTCGCGCCGCACGTCGGCGCCGGCCGCCCGCAGCCTGAAGTAGGAGCGGATCGGCGGGAGCGCGAGCAGGAACGTCACCGCCACCAGGGGCACGACGACGAGACTCACGCGCAGATTGAGGCCGAGTCGCATCCGCCTCCTCGCTCGGCGCCGGGCCACGGCCGGCGCGCCGGTGGTGCTCGAAGCGATCCTGCCCGATGCGGGGCTCGGCCGGCAACCGTCTCCGCCGAGAAGCGGTGCCCCCATCCGCCGGGCGCGGGACAATGGGCCGGGTGCGCGCCGGACGGTGTGACCGCGACCGGATCCGGGGCGCCGAGCTGATGCGAGCCGTTTCACCCCGGCGACCCCAGGAGTAACGATGAACCGAAGGATCCCGGACCTCGCCCTCGCCGCCCTCGTCCTCGCCGCCGCGCTCGCGTCCGGCTGCCGCGCGCCCCCGGCCACCGCCGGTCCCGACGGATCCGGCGGCGACCACGCCGGAGCCGAGCCGGCGGGCGCGGCCGCCGCCGGCGACGGGATCGCCCACTTCACCTGCTCGATGCACCCCTCGGTCAAGAGCGCCGAGCCCGGCGCCTGCCCGCTCTGCGCGATGGCCCTGGTGCCGGTGCGCCGGCGCGAGATCGACAGCGGGGAGGTCCTGCTCGACGAGGGGCGGCGCCAGCGCATCGGCGTCACCACCGCCCGGGTGGAGCTGCGGCCGCTCGCCGTGTCGGTGCGCGCGGTCGGCACCGTGACCTACGACCAGTCCGGGCTGACCGACGTCACGGTCCGGGCCGGCGGCTGGATCGACGAGATCTTCGCCGACCGCCTGGGCGACCGGGTGGAGGAAGGCGAGCCGCTGTTCACGCTCTACAGCCCGGAGCTGTTCGAGGCCCAGAAGGCGTACCTCGACGCGATGCAGGAGCTGGAGGAAGCGCGCATGCTCGGCTCCTCCCTGAGCGCCGGCCTCGCGATCGAGATGCGGAGCCAGCGCCTCCTCCTCTCGGACTTCGGTCCGGACCAGCTCAAGGACCTGAACAAGCGCCGCCTGCCCGTCGAGATCGTCCCGATCCTCTCGCCCGCCTCCGGCCACGTGATCGAGAAGAACGTGGTCGCCGGCGCCGCGGTCGAGCCGGGCGTGACGCTCTACCGGATCGCCGATCTCGGCCGGGTGTGGGTCGAGGCCGAGGTCTACGAGTCGGAGCTGGGGCTGCTCGCGACCGGCGACGCGGCGAAAGTCACCCTTCCCCACCTGCCGGGGCGGAGCTTCGCCGGCCGCGTCGCCTTCATCTATCCCTGGCTCGACGAAGCCACCCGCACCGGCCGGGTACGCATCGAGCTGGCCAATCCGCGGCTGGCGCTCAAGCCCGAGATGTACGCCGAAGTCGTCTTCGAGCCCGCCCTGGGCGAGCGGCTGGCGGTGCCCGACGAGGCGATCCTCTACGCCGGCGACCGCCGCTATGTCTTCCTCGACCTCGGCGACGGCCGTCTCCGGCCGCAGGCGGTGACCCTCGGCCAGCGCGCGGGCGAGTGGGTGGAGATCGTCGACGGCCTGGCGCCGGGCGACGAGGTGGTCACCTCCGGCAACTTCCTGATCGCCGCCGAGGCCCGCCTCAAGCTCGCGCTCGACCACTGGGCGCAGGCGGCGGACGAGGACGTCGGCGCCGAGACCGTCGCCGCCGAGGCGTCCGCGCACCCGCCCGGGGGGCACTCGGACCCCGGCGGCCACGGCGGTCCTCCGGCCCACGCCGGGCACGCCGGACCCGGCGAGCCGGCCGAGGACGGCCGCCCGGCCGCGTCCGCGGTCCGCCGCGAGCCGCCCGCCCCCGCCGCCCCGGCCGCCCCGGCCGGCGGCGGCGGCCACGCCGGCCACGCCGCGCCCGTGGCCCCCGGCGATCCCGCCGGGGACGACGACGACCACGCCGGCCACGGTGAGTCCGCCGAGTCCGGCGACCACAGCGACCACGGTGAGCCCGCCGCCCCCGGCGAGGCGGCCGACCCCGCCGGGCACGGCGACCACGCCGGCCACGGTGAGCCCGCCGAGCCCGCCGCCGGCGGGGAGCACGCCGGCCACACCGCGCCCGCCGCCCCGGTCGATCCCGGCGAACCGGCCGCCCCCGCCGGTGACGACGACCACGGCGATCACGCCGACCCCGCCGGCAACGCGCATCCGGGGTCGCACCGGTGACCCCGTCCGGTGCCGCACCGCGCGCCGGCTGGATCGCGCGCACGATCGCCGTTTCGGCGACCAACCCGTGGCTGACCTTCCTGTTCGTCGCCGCGCTCGGCGTCTGGGGCTGGTACGCGATGATGCGTTCGCCGCTCGACGCCATCCCCGACCTCTCCGACGCCCAGGTCATCGTCTTCACCGAGTGGCCGGGGCAGAGCCCGGACATCGTCGAGGACCAGGTCACCTACCCGCTCGCCGCCGCCCTCCTGGCGGCGCCGCAGGTGAGCGTGGTGCGCGGCCAGTCGATGTTCGGGATGTCGTTTCTCTACGTCATCTTCGACGACGGCACCGACCTCTACTGGGCGCGCTCGCGGGTGCTCGAGTACCTCGACGAGGCGCGCGCGCGGCTGCCCGAGGGGGTGACGCCGACGCTCGGCCCGGACGCCACCGGCGTCGGCTGGGTCTTCCAGTACGCCCTGGTCGACAAGAGCGGCCGCCTCGACCTCCAGGAGCTGCGGAGCCTTCAGGACTGGAACGTCCGCTACGCGCTCGAGAGCGTCCCCGGCGTGGCCGAGGTCGCCTCGGTCGGCGGCTTCGTCAAGGAGTACCAGATCGTCATCGACCCGGCGCGGCTCGAGACCTTCGGGATCTCCATCCAGGAGGTCGCGCAGGCGGTGCGCGAGTCCAACCGCGAGGTCGGCGGCCAGGTGTTCGAGCTGGCCGAGCACGAGGTCATGGTGCGCGGCCGCGGCTGCGTCGAGAGCCGGCGCGACCTCGAGCTGGTGCCGCTCCGCGCCAGCGATCGCGGCGTCCCGGTGCGCGTCGCCGACGTCGCCGAGGTCCGCCTCGGCCCGGCGCCGCGCCGCGGCGTCGCCGAGCTGGACGGCCAGGGCGAGGTGGTCGGCGGCATCGTCGTGATGCGCTACGGCGAGAACGCGCTGGCGGTGATCGACGCCGTCGAGGAGCGTCTGGAGGAGGTCCGCGCGGGGCTCCCCGAGGGCGTCGAGCTGGTCGTCACCTACGACCGCTCGGGACTGATCCGCGAGTCGATCGAGACCCTCACCCGCACCCTGGTCGAGGAGATGCTGGTCGTCTCGCTGGTGATCTTCCTCTTCCTCCTCCACGCGCGGAGCGCCCTGGTGCCGATCATCACCCTGCCGATCGCGGTGCTCCTGTCGTTCATCCCGATGGGCTACCAGGGGCTGACCGCCAACATCATGTCGCTGGGCGGCATCGCGGTCGCGATCGGCGACCATGGTCGACGCCGCGATCATCGTCATCGAGAACGTCCACAAGCGGCTCGAGCAGTGGGAGGCCCGCGGCCGCAACGGGCCGCGGCAGTCGGTGGTCGTCGGCGCGATGCAGGAGGTCGGGCCGTCGATCTTCTTCTCGCTGCTGGTGATCACGGTCTCGTTCCTGCCGGTGTTCACGCTCGAGGGGGCCGAGGGGCGGCTGTTCAAGCCGCTCGCCTTCACCAAGACCTACTCGATGGGCTTCGCCGCCCTCCTGGCGGTGACCCTGACGCCCGGCGCTCGCCGTGCTGCTTCATCCGCGGCCGCATCCGCCGCGAGGAGGCCAACCCGCTCAACCGCTGGCTGATCGGGCTCTACGCGCCGGTGGTGCGCTTCGTCGTCCGCTGGCGCTGGCCGGTGGTGATCGCGGCGGCGGTGGCGGTCGCCGCGACCGTCCCGGCGTTCCTGCGCGCTCGAGAGCGAGTTCATGCCGCCGCTCAACGAGGGCGCGATCCTCTACATGCCGACCGCGCCGCCGGGGATGTCGGTCGAGCGAGGCGGTCGCGGGTGCTCCAGGACATGGACCGCGAGCTGCGCTCGTTCCCCGAGGTGGTCGCGCGTGTTCGGCAAGATGGGCCGCGCCGAGACGCGCGACCGACCCGGCGCCGATCGGCATGGTCGAGACCGTGGTCGTGCTCAAGCCGCGCGAGGAGTGGCGACCCGGGCTGACCTGGGACGGCCTGATCGCGCGAGATGGACGACGAGCTGTCGCTACCCCGGGATGCCGAACATCTGGTGGATGCCGATCCAGACCCGCACCGAGATGCTCGCGACCGGCATCCGCAGCGCCGCTCGGCATCAAGGTGTTCGGCGACGACCTCGAGACGATCGAGCGCGTCGCGGTCGAGATCGAGGGGGTGGTCGCCGGCGATCCCGGGCACCCGCAGCGCCTTCGCCGACCGCGCGACCGGCGGCTTCTACCTCGACGTCGAGGTCGACCGCGAGGCGGCGGCGCGCTACGGCCTCCGCGTCGCCGACGTCAACGACGTGGTCGCGACCGCGATCGGCGGCGTGAGCGTCTCGACGAGACGATCGAGGGGCGCGAGCGCTATCCGATCACCGTCCGCTACGCGCGCGACTTCCGCGACGACCCGCGACTGGCTCGAGCGCGTGCTGGTCGCCGCCCCGTCCGGCGCCCAGGTGCCGCTGCGCCAGGTGGCCGGGATCGAGTTCGCGCACCGGACCGCCGATGATCCGCAGCGAGGACGGCCGGCTGGTCGGCTACGTCTTCGTCGACCCCGGCGAGCGCCCGATCGCCGACTACGTCGAGGAGGCGCGCCAGGCCGTGGCCGCCCAGGTGGCGCTGCCGGCCGGCGTGCGCATCGACTGGGCCGGCCAGTTCCAGCACTACGAGCGCGCCAAGGCGCGGCTCAAGCTGGTGGTGCCGGTGACCCTGCTCCTGATCGCGCTGCTGCTCTACCTGAACACCCGCTCGGTGCGCCGAGATCGGGATCGTGCTCCTCGCGGTGCCGTTCTCGCTGATCGGCGCGGTCTGGCTGCTCTGGCTGCTCGACTACAACCTGAGCGTCGCGGTCTGGGTCGGGCTGATCGCGCTCGCCGGGCTCGACGCCGAGACCGGCGTGGTGATGCTGCTCTACCTGACGCTCTCGCTGGCGGCGGCGGCGCGAGGAGGGACGGCTGCAGGACTTCGAAGACCTGCGCGAAGCGATCGTCGAGGGGGCGGCGCAGCGCATCCGGCCCAAGCTGATGACCGTGCTGACGACGCTGATCGGCCTCTTGCCGGTGATGTGGCGCACCGGCGCCGGCGCCGACGTGATGAAGCGGATCGCGGCGCCGATGGTCGGCGGCATCGTCACCTCGTTCCTGCTCGAGCTGACGGTCTACCCGGCGATCTTCGCGATCTGGAAGCGGCGGCAGCTCCTGCGGACCCCGGCGGCGCTCCCGGCCGCCGAGGAGGCGGCGTGAACGGCGGCCGGGCGGTCTAGCTGAGCTAGCCGCGGCCGGCGCCCCGGCCGGGATAGCATCGCGCGGTGATGGAGACCGCCCGCCGCCGCGGCCCGCTCGCGACCCTCGGCACCGTGCTCGAGATGATCAAGATCGAGCACACTCTCTTCGCGCTGCCCTTCGCCTTCCTCGGCATGGTGCTCGCCGCCGAGGGGATGCCGGCGCTCGCGACCGCCGGCTGGATCGTCGTCGCGATGGTCGGCGCGCGCAGCGCGGCGATGGGCTTCAACCGCCTCGCCGACCGCGGGATCGACGCCGAGAACCCGCGCACCGCGACGCGCGCGCTCCCCGCCGGCGCGGTGAGCCCGGCGGCGGTGGCGCTGTTCGTGGCCGCCAGCTCGGCGCTCCTGGTCGTCGCGGCGTGGCGGCTCAACCCGCTGGCGCTCGCGCTCTCGCCGCTGGCGCTCGCGATCGTCCTCGGCTATTCCTACACCAAGCGCTTCACCTGGGCCTCGCACCTGGTGCTCGGGCTGGCGCTCGCCGGGGCGCCGCTCGGCGCCTGGATCGCGGTCGCCGGCGACGTCTCGGCGGCCGCGTTCGCGCTCGCCGGAGCGGTGCTCCTCTGGGTCGCCGGCTTCGACGTCCTCTACGCCCTCCAGGACCTCGACTTCGACCGCCGCCGCGGGCTCCACTCGATCCCGGCGCGCTTCGGCGTCCGCGGCGCGCTGGTCCTCTCGGCGCTCCTCCACGCCGGGGTGCTCGGGCTCCTCGCCTGGGTGCCGGCGCTCTACGAGCCGGGCTTGCTCGGCGCCGGCTGGTGGATCGGCTGGGCCGGCTGCGCGGCGCTCCTCCTCTGGCAGCACTGGGTGGTGCGGCCGCGCGACCTCTCGCGCCTGAACGCGGCGTTCTTCTCGGCCAACGCGGCGCTCTCGGCGTGGATCTTCGCCGCCGCGGCGGTTGATATACTGCGCGCGCCATGACGATGGCGTCCGCCCACCTCCCGTCTTCGAACGGGTCGACGCCGCGCACCGCGCTCGCCCCCGACTCCTTCCCCGCGCCGCTGCGAGAGCTGGCGGCCAAGGTGCGCGACGGCGTCCGCCTCGACGAGGCCGACGCGCTCCTCTGCTTTACGACCCCGCACGTCCTCCACCTCGGCCGGCTCGCCGACGCCGTGCGCCGCACGCTCCACGGCAACCTCGCGTTCTACAACATCAACCGGCACATCAACCCGACGAACGTCTGCGTCTACACCTACAACTGCAAGTTCTGCGGCTTCGCGGCGCTCAAGGGCGAGGACCACGCCTGGGAGATGAGCCACGAGGAGGTGTACGAGCACGCCGCCCACCAGGGGGGCAACCGGGTCACCGAGTTCCACATCGTAGGCGGCCTCCACCCCGACCTCCGGATGAGCTGGTACGAGGAGATGCTGCGCGGCCTCCGGGAGCGCTTCCCGGCGGTGCACCTGAAGGCCTTCACGGCGATCGAGATCGGCTGGTTCGCGAGGCTCGAGAAGATCTCGATCGAGGAGGTGCTGGTGCGCCTCCGCGCGGCCGGGCTGGGCTCGCTCCCCGGCGGCGGGGCCGAGATCTTCCACCCCGAGGTGCGCGAGGTGATCTGCGACGGCAAGCTCGACGCCGGCGAGTGGATCGAGGTCCACCGGGTCGCCCACCGGCTCGGCATCCCGACCAACTGCACGATGCTCTACGGCCACGTCGAGAAGGCCGAGCACAAGGTCGACCACCTCTTCCGCCTGCGCGTGCTCCAGGACGAGTCGCTCGCCGCGACCGCCGGCGCCCCGGGCGGCCCGACGGGCTTCAACGCCTTCATCCCGCTCGCCTATCACCCCGAGAACAACTACATGGGGCTCAAGTACCACACCACCGGCACCGAGGACCTGCGCCACATCGCCACCTCGCGCCTGGTGCTCGACAACGTGCCCCACGTCAAGGCCTACTGGGTGATGATCACCCCCAAGCTGGCGCAGATCGCGCTGCGCTTCGGCGCCGACGACATCGACGGCACGGTGGTCGAGGAGCGGATCTACCACATGGCCGGCGCCGAGACCGAGCAGCAGCTCCCGCGCCCCGAGCTCGAACGGGTGCTGCGCGAGGCCGGCTTCGAGCCGGTCGAGCGCGACACGCTCTACCGCCCGATCGACCGCTCGGAGCGCCTGCCCGAGCCCGTTCCCGAGCCGGCGGCGGTGGGCTGACCGCGTGCCCGAGCAGCCGCTGCCGTTTCACTACATCGCGGTCGACGGCCCGATCGGGGTCGGCAAGACGACGCTGGTCGATCTGCTGACCCGGCGTTTCGAGGGGGTCAAGATCCTCGAGGACGTCGACAACCCGTTTCTGCCCGACTTCTACCGCGACCGGCCGGGGGCGGCGTTCCAGACGCAGCTCTACTTTCTGCTCTCGCGCTTCAAGCAGCTCCAGGACGTCTTCCAGCGCGATCTCTTCGACCGGCTGGTGCTCGCCGACTACACGTTCCAGAAGGACCGGATCTTCGCCTATCTGACGCTCGGGGACGACGAGCTGATGCTCTACGACAAGCTCTACACGCTGCTCGAGCCGCAGGTGCCGGCGCCGGATCTGGTGATCTATCTGGTCGCCGACGTCGCCACGTGCATGGAGCGGATCCGTCGGCGCTCGCGCGAGATGGAGGCCAAGATCTCGCGCGACTATCTCTCCGAGCTGACCGACGCCTACAACCACTACTACCACTACTACACGCGCACGCCGCTCCTGGTGGTCGACACACGGCACCGCAACTTTCCCGAGCGGATCGAGGACCTCGACGACCTGGTGGCTCGGCTGCGGCGGCCGATCAAGGGGACCGAGTACTACGTGCCGATGGACGCGGCGCAGGCTCGGTGACGGGTCGACCGCCGGGGCGGCGCGGAGCGGGTCGGTGGCGGTGCGGAGCGCGTCGGTGGCGGGTTGATCACCGGGTCGGCGCGGAGCGCGTCTCCCCAGGGTCGGGGCGCGCTCTGAGTGTGCGGGTGGGGGTTGGCGCGCCCCTCGTCTGACCCCGCGCGGGTCCGCGTCGCCTTCTGAAACGGTGCGTTGGGCGCGGGGTCAGGCGCCCCTGGGGAGACGCGCTCCGCGCCGGCCCTCCTTGCCTACGATGAGGGTGGAGGAAGCGGAAGGCGGGGTTGTGGGTTAGACTGACTTGGACCGCTTGGATCCCGGGGGCCGGCCGTTTGAAGGGCCGGTGGGACCGAGACGGAAGAGGACAGTTCCCCCGGTAGCCGAGCCCGATCGCTGGACCCGCATTGCGGGCCGGCAGAGGAGGCGAGAATGAGCGACCGTCTGCAGAACGTCCGTTCGGGCGGAGAGCGCCCTGAGCGGATCACCGTCCCCTGGGTGACCGGAGCGCCCGGCCGCGGCGAGCGGCTGGTGATGGTCACCGCCTACGACTTCCCGCAGGGCCGCACCGCCGATTCCGCCGGGGTCGACCTGGTGCTGGTCGGCGACTCGCTGGCGATGGTGGTGCTCGGGCACCCCGACACGCTGGCGGTGACCGTCGACGAGATTCTCCATCACGTCAAGGCGGTGCGCCGCGGTGTCGAGCGGGCGCTGCTCATCGCCGACATGCCGTTCGGCTCGTTTCATCTGGGCCCCGAGCAGGCGGTCGCGAGCGCGCTCCGCTTCGTCAAGGAGGGGGGCGCGCAGGCGGTCAAGATCGAGGGCGCCCGCCCCGAGGTGATCGCCGCGATCGCCGGCGCCGAGATCCCGGTGATGGCCCACCTCGGGCTCACCCCGCAGTCGCTCCACCGCTTCGGCGGCTTCAAGGTCCAGGGGCGCGGCGAGGCGGCGGCCGGAGCGCTGCTCGAGGCGGCGGCCGCGGTCGAGGCGGCTGGCGCCTTCTCGCTGGTGCTCGAGTGCGTGCCCGCCGAGCTGGCCGCCGAGGTCACGGCGCGGGTCGCGATCCCGACCATCGGCATCGGCGCCGGGCCGGGCTGCGACGGCCAGGTGCTGGTCTACCACGACCTCCTGGGGATGGAGGAGCGGATCGCGCCGCGCTTCGTGCGGCGCTACGCCGAGCTGGGGCGCGCCGGCCGCGAGGCGGTCGCCGCCTTCGCCGCCGACGTGCGCGCCGGCCGCTTCCCGAGCGCCGCCGAGAGCTTCGCCGATCCCGGTCGCCAGGCCTCATCCGACCGGGCCGCGGCCGGCGGAGCGGCCGCCGAGGGCGGTGGCCGCCTTTACGGCTGAGCGCCGTCCGCCGTCCGACCGAGACGCCGAGCCGAGGGAGCCGAGCACGCCATGGAGATCGTGCGCACCGCCGACGAGCTGCGCCGGGCGCTCCAGTGGTCGCGCCTGCGCGACCGCCGGATCGGCTTCGTGCCGACGATGGGCGCGCTGCACGAGGGGCACCTGGCCCTGGTGCGCCGGGCGCGCGAGCTGTCCGACCGGGTGGTCGCCTCCGTCTTCGTCAACCCGACCCAGTTCGGCCCGGGCGAGGACTTCGCCGCCTACCCGCGCCGGCCCGAGCGCGACGCCGGGATGCTCGCCGGCGCCGGCTGCGACCTGCTCTTCCTGCCCGCGGTCGAGACCGTCTACCCGCCCGGCGACGTCACCGTGGTCGAGGTCGCCGGCCCGCCCGCCGAGGGGCTCGAGGCGGCCCACCGGCCGGGGCACTTCCGCGGCGTGACCACGGTGGTGGCGCGGCTCTTCAACTTGGTCGAGCCGGCGTCGGCGGTCTTCGGCGAGAAAGACGCCCAGCAGCTCGCCGTGGTGCGCCGGATGGTGCGCGACCTCCACTTCCCGGTCGAGGTGATCGGCCATCCGACGGTGCGCGAGGAGGACGGGCTGGCGATGTCGTCGCGCAACGCCTACCTCGACCCCGCCGAGCGCCGCTCCGCCCTGGCCCTCCACCGGGCGCTCACCGCGGCCGAGGCGGAGATCGCCCGCGGCGAGCGCGACGCCGGGGCCGTGCGCCGGGCGATGCGCGCCGTCCTCGACGCCGAGCCCGGAGTCGCGGCCGAGTACGCCGAGGTGGTCGACGCCGAGACCTTCCGCCCGCTCGCGGAGATCCGCGGCCGGGTGGTGCTGCCGGTGGCGGCGCGGGTCGGCCGCGCCCGCCTGATCGACAACTTCCAGCTCACCCTCGACCAAGACGGCGAGTGAGAGCGAGTTACGCGAGGAGCCACCGCGATGCGCAGGACGATGTTCAAGTCGAAGATCCACCGCGCCACCGTCACCGACGCCGACCTCGACTACCCCGGCTCGGTCACCGTCGACCCGCTGCTGATGGCGGCCGCCGACCTGCTCGAGCACGAGCGGGTGGAGATCTACGACATCACCAACGGCGAGCGCTTCGCCACCTACGTCATCCCCGGCGAGCCGGGGCGCGGCGAGATGGTGCTCAACGGCGCCGCGGCACACAAGGTGTCGGTCGGAGACCTGGTGATCGTGGCGAGCTACGCCGAGTACGAGGAGGACGAGGCGCGCCGGCACGCGCCGACCGTGGTGCTGGTCGACGCGGCGAATCGGATCGCGCCGCCGGCCGCGCGCGGCGCGAGCGCACCCGCGGCCCGGAATGCCCTGGCGCTTCCGGCGTAGGCTCGCCTCGACAACGCCGCCGCGGCGGCCGATCCCGCGGCGGGAAGGGAGGCGATCATGGCAGCGTCCGAGGAGACCCGAGTCAGCTACGACCCCGTCAAGCTCGAGCAGCAGAAGAAGTACCCTCGACCTCCTGGCGGTCTTCCACTACGTCGTCGGCGGCATGGCGGCGCTGATCTCGATGTTCGCGCTGATCTACGTCGGCCTGGGCGGCGTGATGGCGCTCAACCCGCAGGCCTTCGCCGACGGCGGCGATCCCCCGCCGCAGTTCGTCGGCTGCTTCATCCTCGGCATCGGCCTGCTCATCCTGGCGCTCGGCTGGGGCTACGCCGCGCTCACCTTCTATGCCGGGCGCAGCCTGGCGCGCCGGCGGCGCTTCACCCTGTGCCTGGTCTCGGCGGCGATCAGTTGTGCGTTCAGCCCGTTCGGTACCGTGCTCGGCATCTTCACCATCATCGTGCTGATGCAGCCCGGAGTCCGCGAAGCGCTGTTCGCACCGTCCGACACGGCCGGCGCGGGCTGACACGGCTCGCTGCTGACACGATCGCCGGCGGCCGCTCCTCGGAGGCTATGATCGCCTCCGAGGAGGATCCATGACCGCAGCCATCCCGCCCACCCGCTCTGGCGTCGCCACGAGGATCTCCGACGCCCCGGCCGCCGCTTTCCCCGCAGCCCACGATGCGGTCGAGCCGCTGGTGATCGCCGGCCGCACCTTCCGCTCGCGGCTGATCCTCGGCACGGGCAAGTACCGCGACTTCGAGACCATGGCAGGCGTCGCTGGAGGCCTCGGGCACCGAGATGGTGACCGTGGCGCTGCGCCGGGTGAACCTCGACGAGCGCGGCAGCGGCTCGCTGATCGACCGCATCGACCCGGCGAACGCTACCTCCTGCTCCCCAACACCGCCGGCTGCTACACCGCCGACGAGGCGGTGCGCACGGCGCGGCTGGCGCGCGAGCTGGGCGGCTGGAACTGGGTCAAGCTCGAGGTGATCGGCGACCAGAAGACCCTCTTCCCGGACAACGTCGAGCTGCTCCGGGCGACCGAGACCCTGGTCGCCGAGGGCTTCATCGTCCTCCCCTACACCAACGACGACCCGGTGGTGTGCAAGAAGCTCGAGGAGCTGGGCGCGGCGGCGGTGATGCCGCTCGGCGCGCCGATCGGCTCGGGGATGGGGATCCGCAACCGCGCCAACCTGCGCATCATCGTCGAGCAGGCGAGCGTGCCGGTGATCGTCGACGCCGGCGTCGGCACCGCCAGCGACGCCGCGGTCGCGATGGAGCTGGGCGCCGACGGCGTGCTGATGAACACCGGCGTGGCCGGCGCCGCCGACCCGGTGCGCATGGCGCGCGCGATGCGCCTGGCGGTCGAGGCCGGCTGGCTCGCGGCCCACGCCGGCCGCATCCCGCGCCAGCTCTACGCCACCGCCTGCTCGCCGCTCGAAGGGCTGATCGAGTAGCGCCTCAGCCGGCGGCGGCGGCCGGCTCCGGGTGCTTCTTCTGGACCACGAAGAACAGGAAATCGCGGCCGCGGTAGACCGCGCCGTAGGCATCGCCCTCGAACTTCGGCACCACCGCGTCGACCGTGAACGGATCGCCCTTGAACTCGGTCTCGAGATAGAGGTCGAGCTTGCCGCCGCCCCCTGCCGAGACCAGCCTCCAGCCACCCCCCTCGACCGCCTCGACCTGCCACTTCTTCGACGCCTTCAGCTCCCGCACCACCCCGCGGCCCTTCTCCGTCACGAGGATCTCACCGTCCTCGCCCTGGCTGAAGTGGAGCCAGGTGACCGACGAGCCCTGCCACCGGGGGGGATCGAGATACTCGAGCTCCCGGGTCAACGTCATCTTCTGCCGCGTCGTGTCGGTCTGGCTGATGCTGAGCTGATCGCCGACCGATCCCGCGTCGAGCCCGAGCCCGGAGTTGCTCATCGTCCGCGACCCCATCCCCTGAGCCCCGGCCGTCGAGGGGAGGAGAACGACGAAGACGACAGCCGCACCGAGCCAGAGTGCGCGGACCGGGAGCGAGCAGCCAAAGGTGAGATCTCGAACGCGCATGGAGTGCCTCCAGGGGTCGGTATGAGTGCCTACAGCGGGCAGATAGTAGGCCAGCACACAGAATTCGGTCAAGCAACGCGAGGCGCACCCTCCCGGGGTTGCGGCTGCCCGGCACTTCCTCTACAATTCCCCGTCCTGCCAGTTGCGTGCACCCGTAGCTCAACTGGATAGAGCATCTGACTACGGATCAGAAGGTTCGGGGTTCGAATCCCTGCGGGTGCACCAGTAACCTCCATAGAATCAGACGGTTAGAGACCGTCAGCACTTCACGAAGTGCGGGCAGAGTGGTCTTCGTTGCTCCCTCGTTGCTGGGAAGCCAGCGGTAGGGGTCGGCTCAAGGTGGGTCTGGGCCGGAAGTGACGCTGGCTCAGTGGGTTGCGGGAGATCGTCAGCGAGGGCTCTTTAGCGCTCTGTCGAACAGGCATTGTCCCAGGCGGTCTCAGGGGGGCTCATTTGACCGTCCTCTTCAAGAGCCGAATCGGCGAAATCTGCTGTCGCCAGGGGTAGAGCATCTGACCCGCCGGTCAGACGCGCGGGGACTGAGCATCTGACCGCCGATCAGATGCGCGGGGACTGAGCATCTGATCAGGGGTCAGAAGCTCTACCGCACGGCATGGAGGCGTCAAGCCGCTTACTCGCACGGGTGGCACTCGCCGCCATCGCACCTAGTGCTCCCACGCACCAGGCCCGCCCGTTCTCGCAGTCCAACCGGCTCAGCCCGGGGGCAGTTCGGTATCGCGCTGAGCGTGGCTTGTTCGACCAGCCTGAGGGTGCGAGGACACGGAGTGGGTTCCCGAAAACACAGGAAGATAGCGGCTTCTGCTACGATCCTAGCCGCCCCTCCACCGCGTGTTCTCGGAGCCTTGAGCCGCATTCGCTGACCATATGGACCTTCCAGCCGCACTGATCGCTGAGGTAAGGGAGGGGCGGGTCGTCCTCCTCTTCGGTTCCGGTGCCTCCCTTGCTGCGGTCACTTCCGATGGACGCAAGGCGCCATCCACGGATGCACTGCGAGACGAACTCGCCGATCGCTTTCTCGGAGGAAAGCTGAAGACCAGGCCCCTCGCTGAGGTGGCCGAACTCGCGATCTCGGCTACAAGCCTGCCGCAGGTTCAGGACTACATCGCCGGATTCTTCAGGGATCTGCTTCCTACTGAGGCCCACATGTTCTTGCCAACCTTCCGTTGGCGCGGGCTCGCAACGACGAACTACGATCGTCTGATTGAGGATAGCTACGCCTCGGTGAAGTCGCCTCTCCAGCGCCTTGTTCCCACCCTATCGAACTCGGACCAAGTGTGGGAGCGATTGAAATCTTCCGATTCCCTGCACTTCCTAAAGTTGCACGGCTGCATTACGCGCACGACAGATCCCAGCCTGCCATTGATCCTGACTCCTGACCAGTATGTGACTCATCGCACAAATCGCAGCCGACCGTTCAACACGTTGCAAGAGTGGGCGTACGAGTCGCCGATCATCTTTGTCGGCCACAGCCTTCAAGACGCTGATATTCGCCAGATCTTGCTGGAACTAGCCGGAATGGTCGAGTGGCGACCCAGGTTCTATTTGCTAAAGCCCGACGTTGTACCGGAAGAGGTCGCCTTCTGGGAAGGCAAGCGCATCACCGTCCTTCCAGGGACTTTCGACGAGCTTATGACGTCTCTGGACAAGGCTATACCTGCGAATCTTCGCATCGTCTCGGCACTTCTTCCTCCACAAGATCACCCAATCGCATCTCACTTCGCCACTAGAGAGGCTGTACCTCAATCCGTCATTGACTACCTCCAGTTGGATGCTGACTATGTATTCCCGGGCATGCCCACCGGAGCCGGGACACCCAGCAACTTCTATCGAGGTTTCGACCTTGGATGGTATCCGATCGCAAATGGACTCGACGTTCGCCGCAAGCTGACAGATGTCCTCCTCTCTGATGTCATCATTAGAGCGGACACGGATCGACCGTCCTCGTCGGACCTATATGCAATCCGTGCAGAGGCGGGGGCCGGAAAGACTGTGCTATTGAGGCGCGTTGCATGGGAAGCGGCTGCAGACTTCGGCGTCGTATGCCTGTATGCCGATCCTTCCTCTGGTCTACCTGCCGAGCCCATTCGAGAGATACATCGGCTTACCCGCAAGCGCATCTTTCTCTTTGTTGACAATGCGGCAGATAAGGTTGCCGACCTTCGGCGTCTGCTGGAGAATGCCAAGGGTCAGAATCTCTCTCTGACGGTTCTCACGGCCGAGCGTGCAAATGCTTGGACGATGTTCTGCGAGGAACTCGATGAATACCTGACGGATTCCTTCGACCTAAGATACTTGTCTCATGATGAGATCGGCGAACTTGTCGATCTCTTGGCCAGGCATGATTCGCTCGGCGAGTACTTGCCGAGCCTGAGCAGGGAGGACCGCATTAGGAGTTTTGCGGAGCGTGCAGGCCGACAGCTCCTCGTGGCATTGCATGAGGCGACGCTCGGTAGACCCTTCGAGGAGATTCTCCTCGATGAGTATAATGAGATTAGGCCGCTTGGTGCTCAGAGTCTATACCTTACCGTTTGCGCCCTGAATCGCTTTAGCGTTCCCGTTCGTGCCGGTCTCATATCGAGAGTCCACGGCATCTCCTTTGACCAGTTTAGAAGTGAGTTCCTGGGTCCCTTGGAGCACGTTGTCAAGGCACACCAAGAGAGTTCCGGCGTGGACTACACGTATGCTGCGCGGCACCCACACGTCGCGCAGATTGTCTTCGAGCAGGTTCTGAGAAACCCGGATGATCGTTATCATCAGTATGCTCTGATCATTGACAAACTCAACCTATCCTATAGCTCGGACACCACTTCCTTCAGGGCTATGCTTCGGGCTTGGTCCATGTACGAACTTTTTCCACGCATTGCGGATGCGCGGGGTATCTACGAGTTGGCTCTAAGGGTAGCGCCACGGGATCCGTACGTCTTGCAGCACATGGCGAATTACGAGCGGATCCATCCCGAGGGGGATCACGAAAAGGCACTGGAGGCCCTACGGGAAGCGCGTCGCCTTGCCCCTCGTGATTCAACGATCATCCATAGTCTGGCAGAGCTGACAAGAACGCGGGCGAATGCGGCGGAGCACCCCCTGCTGCGAGGTCGCCTGCGTTCAGACGCTCGGGAACTCCTCGTACACCTGCTGACCCAAAGACCCGAGGACAGGTATGCCCGCCATACGTTGGCAAAGGTCACGTTGGATGAACTTGAAGATCTTCTGCGAGAGGAGGCAATCTCCGAGCCTGCCGTTGAGGGCGCGATACGCGCAGTTGAGGCTGAGCTGGGGAGGGGTCTTCAACGCGCGCCAGATGACGGAAGACTCCTGACTACCGAGGCAGAGTTCAGAAGGCTTGTGAAGGAGAATGAGAAGGCACTGGCCGCGCTCAAACGCGCCCACCGGGCCGATCCACGTGACCCATTCATAGCAACACGGCTGTCGCGCACCTACGAGGATCTTGAGGATCTTGCAGCAGCACGCGACTGCTTGCGAGAGGCATTGGAAGCACGGCCGGCGGACAAAAGCTTGCAGCTTCGTTTCGCCACTCTCCTGCGTAAGGAGGAGCCTCAGGACCGCGGCGCACTCTTGCACCACTATCGGCGGGCGTTTTCCAGGGGTGACCGCAACTATGAGGCGCAGTTCTGGTATGGACGTTTTGCTTTCGAGTCAGAGGATGAAGTAACCAGGAACGAGGCTGGTGATATCTTTCAGCGGCTCAGAAACGAGCCGATTCCATATGCTGAGCGAGTGAGGGTCAGGGATCGCAGCGCTGCTTCGGACGGTCATGCAATGGAGTACATGGGCACGGTGAGGCGTAAGGAAGAGACGTTCGGGTTCGTTGAAGTCGATGGACGAGGTGAGGAGATCTTTTTTCATCGCGATCAGACTCCACCGGGACTATGGGACGTGCTAAAGCCTGGGCAGCGCGTGGTTTTTGGGATGGGCTACACCTTTGGTGGTCCAGTTGCTGAGAACCTTAGGGCTAGGTGACGGAACTCTGGGCAGGTCCTGGGGAATGCCGGACTGGGAACAAGCATAGGATGTCCTTGCCTCTCACGGGCGAGGGACATCGACGAAGGGAGGTGCCACTTGGGCTAGGCAACATCTGAACGCTCGGAACTCCACGGACACGTGAGGAGTCCGTTGGCCCCACAGAAGAACCTCTTCGCGTCGATCAGCCGCGACGCCCGTTCGGCTGGCGCCGGAGCTTGAGCACGCCGCGCCCGCCCTCGGCCGCCGGCTTGATCCCGACGGCCCCCCAGTCACGCTTATCACTGCGCCGATGGTACCGGCGCCATCGGTCAACGGAGCTTGATTGAACCCGAACGCGAGCACTACTAAGATGCGCACACTTGGAGTAGCTACCGTCAACCTCAGTCACGGGCGAAACGCTTAGCCAAGGAGCTGTAACACGCGCGCTAAACACCGTAGTCTCGTCAGGCTAGGGCGTGCATAGAAGCGCGAGCATTGAAGGCTGCGGCGTGCGGAATCCTAGCGAGTTCGGCCACCCATGAAGGTGTTCCTCTCCTCGACCGCCCAGGATCTCGGCCCCTACCGCCAGGTCGCTGACGATACGATCCTCCGCCTCTCGCAGCAGGCAGTGGCGATGGAGCGGTTCGGCCCGCTGTCAGGCGAACCGGTAGCGGAGTGCGAGCGCAAGGCGCGGGAGAGTGACGTCCTGGTCTGCATCGTCGCCCACCGCTACGGCTGGGTACCGGAGAAAGGGAGGGGCAGCATCACCCGGCGGGAGGTTGAGGCAGCGAAGGCGGCCGGGAAGGGGGTGCTTGCCTGGATCGTCGCGGACGATCATCCGTGGACGGAGAAGAAGGAGCAGGACCTCCTCACTGATCCGACAGTGTTTGACAACCCGACTCGCGTGGCCGAGGTCGTCGAGGCCGTAAAGGCGCTCGCCGAGTTCAAGGGCTGGCTGCGCGCCACATTTGTTTGCGAAACCTTCACAACGCCTGATGATCTGGGGCGCAAGATCGCAATCGGCTTGAAGTATAGCGCAGCCGAGTTAGAGGCTAGAAAGGAGCGGCTCAGAAAGACCCGGCGTGCACCGCGCTCGGGGCACCGTGGCCGGCAGGAGGCTCCCCATGTCTTCATCTCCTACCTCCGAACGGACCGGGCAGTGGTTGGTCGCCTTGCAGAGGAACTGCGATCGAATGGCATAGAGGTTTGGTTGGATCGTGAGCGCCTGCTGCCCGGTCAAAAGTGGAAGAAGGCTATCCGCACTGCCATCCAGACAGGCACGTTCTTTATAGCCTGCTTCTCTCGTGAGTACTTGGATCGCGCTCGAACCTACATGAACGAGGAGCTGTTGATTGCTATCGAGGAACTTAGGCTGCGAGGGGGGGATCAGTCATGGTTCATTCCGGTCCTGCTGTCCGGGTCCGAGTCCTTAGTGCCCGACTATCCTATAGGCCCAGGAGAAACGCTCAGAGATCTCCAGTGGGCCGAGTTGTCTTCTGATTGGACTGATGGAATAGAGAGGATCGTCTTTGCGATCAAGTCGGCTCGCTCCGAAAGGCGGTAATGACAGGGGCAGCCGTCTGCCACCGACTACCGTGTTGCTGCGGCCTCTAACTTACGACCCTCGGTGGTAGGCGATTCAGATGACGATGCTGCTGACTTCGCCTGATGCAGCAGGGCTGGCTCGTGGTGAGAAGCGCCGCGGGCGCGGAGGGTCTACGCGCCGGCGGTCTGGCGGTCTCGCGGGGGATAACGGGCGTGATCAGCAGCGCGCCGGCGATCAGGATGATGATCCCTTCCATCACCGGCGCGGCCGGAAGCCGGCCGGAGGTGGTCTCCCGCCGCATTCACCGAGAAACGCCGAGACCTTGGCGACGAGCCAGGTAGGCGCCCAACAGCGCCCAACGCACCCTTGACGACGATCAGGCCCAGAGATCCGCCGACCGATCTCGATCAGCAGCACGAGCTTGACCGCGGGGGCGACGACGAAGAGGAGGAGAAGCCGGCCCGCCTCCTGATCTTGCCACGGCAGAAGCAGTGGCCTGCGGGCGCCGATCAGGGTGCCGAGCCACCACGAGAAAAGGGCGGCTCCTCGACCACGGAGCCGCCCAGGTTCAAGAGACCGTGCAGATCGGGTCAGCCGGCAGCCGCCTTGCGGCGAGGCTTGGCCGCCTTCGCCGGCGCCTCGGCCTCCGCGGCCTCGCCGCCCGCCCCCTCCTCCGGCAGCCGGAACCCCACCACCCCGCCGCCGAACTCCTCGACCGCCAGCCCCCGCGCCGTGTCGAGCGTCAGGCCGTGATGGCCGAAGAAGCGCTTCGCGTCGATCAGCCGCGACCGCCCGTTCGGCTGCCGCCGGAGCTTGAGCACGCCCCGCCCGCCCTCGGCCGCCGGCTTGATCCCGACGGCGCGGGCCTTCGGATCGAAGCCGATCTGCACGGCCTCGACGTCCTCACCGAGCATCGCGACCGCGGCCTCGGTCAGTACGAGCTGGCCGGTCTTGCGGACCGTGACCCGCGGGGTGGTGGAGTTGACGGTGGCGGCGCCCTCGAAGAAGGTGAAGTCGGTGGTCATCTCGATCTCCTTGTCTGGTGGGGCTTGGTCGCCCCGTTGTTGATGGCACCAGGAGTACGGCGGACGACGCCGGCCAGTCAACCAGCCCATGCGGCGAAATGTGCTGCGGCGCCGGGAGTTTCCCGCCTTCCGGTCGGTTGACACCGGGTCCCGGGCTGGCATAGCCAGGCGGCCATGGCAGAACCCCGTCCGCGCTCGACCCCGCGCGACATCGGCGACGGGGACCGCCTCCCCGCCCTGACCCCAGCCGGCCGGGAGCTGCTCGAGGTGCTGTGGCGCGCCGAGCGCCCCGTGACCACCCGGCAGCTCCAGGACGCCATCGCCCGTCGCTTCCCGCATCGCGCGGGGCGGAGGATCCAGACGGTCTCCACTCTGCTCGCCGAGCTGATGGCGCAGGGGTGGGTGGCTGGCGAGAAGCGCGGCGGCACCCGCTGGGTGTACCGGCCGGCGGTGTCGCGCGACGAAGGGCTGAGTCACCTCGCCCGGTGGGTGGTCGAGGAGTTCATCCGCGAGCCGAAGGATCGGCTGTGCCTGATCCGCGAAGGGCTACGCATGGTCGGGTACGTGCCGGTGGGTTCTCCCGCGGCGCCGGTCGACAACGCGGGTCGGTAGGCGAAAAGCGCTGCGGCCCAGGCGCTTTCAGATGCTCTGATCGATTGACACCGAGCCCTCGGGCAGCTTACTTAGGGCAGCCCATGCCCAAGAGGCCCCGCCCGAGACCCCGCCCCGCCGGTCTGATCGCCGAGCTGCCCCTGGACGAGCGCCCCCGGGAGCGCCTCCTCCGCAACGGCCCCAAGGCGCTCACCGACGCCGAGCTGGTCGCGATCCTCCTCAAGAACGGCCGCCCCGGCGCCTCGGTGCTCGAGGTCGCCCGCGAGCTGCTGGTCTCGGCCGGCGGCCTCCCCGGCCTCGCCGGCGCCTGCGCGAGGAGCCTGCGGCGCAACGGCGTCGGCCAGGTGAAGCTCGCCACGCTCCTCGCCGCCGTCGAGATCGCGGCGCGGATGGCACTCGCCGCCGTGCCGGACCGGCAGCCGCTGTCGCGGCCCGGCGCGGTGGCGAAGTACATCGACCTCCGCTACGGCCGCACCGGGCAGGAGATCCTCGGCGTGCTCTACGTCAACGCCAGGGGCGATCTGCTCGAGGAGCGGGAGCTCTACCGCGGCACGCAGCACCGGGCATCGGTCGAGCCGCGGGAGATCCTGCGCCGCGGCCTCCTCTGCGGCGCCGCCGGCGTGGTGATGTGGCACTGCCACCCCAGCGGGGACCCGGCGCCGAGCCGCGAGGACATCGCCTTCACGCGCCGGATGGCGAAGGCCTGCGAGGTGGTCGGGATCGAGCTGGTCGACCACATGGTAGTCGGTGCTGGCGGCGCGTTCGTGTCGATGAAAGCACGGGGTGGGTGGTGATCGACCTCGCCCAGGTGCGCGGCCAGGAGGCGGCGAAGCGCGCGCTCGAGGTCGCGGCGGCGGGCGGGCACCCGATCGCGCTGGTCGGGACGGGCGGGGCGGGAAAGTCGATGCTCGCCCGCTGCCTGCCGGGGCTGCTGCCAGGCGGAGCGAGCGGGGCGGTGCGGTCTCCGCACTCCAGCGTGACGGCGAAGGCGCTTCGGGGCGAACTCGACCTCGCCGCTGGCGGGGTGCTGATCCTCGACGATCTGCCGCTGCTCCGGCCGGCGATGCTGCGGACGCTGGCCGAAGCGCTCGACGGCGGCGTGTCCGCATCGGTCGTGGCGACGATGCGCCCCTGCCCCTGCGGGCACCTCGGGGTCCACGAGTGCATCTGCACGGCCGGCGCGGTTCGCCGCCACCGGGCGCGGGTGGCGCCGGTGCTCGACCGCCTTGATCTCATCGTCGCCGTGCCGGCGCTCACCGTCGGCGAGCTGCGGGCGCGCCCGGGCGAGGGCTCATCGCGCGTCGCCGCGCGGGTCGCAGCTGCCCGTGAAGTCCAGACCCACCGCGGCGGTCTGAACGCGGCGATGGGGCCGGCCGAGATAGAGGCGCACTGCCCGCTCGACAGCCCGGCGCGCCAGCTCCTCGACACCGCCTTCGAGCGGCTGGCGCTGTCGGCCGCCGCACTCCACCGCGTGCTGCGGGTGGCGCGCACCCTCGCCGACCTCGCCGGCGCCGAGCGGCTGGGCGTCGCCCACGTCGCCGAGGCCGTGCAGTACCGGGGCGATAGGAGCGTGTGGTGACCGGCCTTGGGGGCCCTGGGGTGGATCTCCGGGTGGTAGGGCTGCCGCTGGGGCGGGTCAGGGCCTTGGCCGCCCTCCCAGAGACCGTGGGGGCCGGTCCATGACCGAGGGCGAGGCCCAGGCCGCCCTGGCTGGGATCGCGTTGGAGCTGGTGGCGATCACCGACCGGCTCCAGCGTATCCGCGACGCGCTGCCGCCGTCGCAGAACCGAGAGGCGATGCTCGAGCACCGCATCGCGTACGACGTCGCCACCGAGCTCGCCGGCACGATCGAGTGCGTCGTGACCGACCAGCTCCGGCCGGCGATGGAGCACCTCGAGGCGGCGTCGGGGGTGACGGCGGAGGAGCTGCGCACGCAGCATCGGGAGCAGCAGGCGCTGCTGAGGCGGCTCCGCGGGCGGATTCGAGACGAGATCGGCTGATTATGCCGGACCCGATGCCCCCCCTAGCCCGAGGGACCGGAGGGCGAGTGGTTCGTCTACGTGGTGACCGCCTTGGGAGGCGAGGCGCCGCGCTGGAGCAAGGCGGCGTTCGATAGCGAGAGCGAGTCTCCTCAAGCCGTGGCCGGCAACGGCCCGACCCGGTCGGCGTCCCCGACTGATCAACTGCCTCGATCCTTCCCTCCGTTGTGGCGCGTTGTCAGAGGGACGCGAGGAGGTGCGGCCGGGCGGTGGATACCTCGAGGCGGCGTCGCGGGTGACGGCGGAGGAGCTGCGCGAGCGGTTCGGCAGTGAGTGAAGCCATCAACACTCCCGCGTCGGTCACGAGGGCCGCGGCAATGGCCAGCCGCTCGACGGAGACGCGCGGATCGTTCTGGGCACGGTCGCGGACAGGGTGGCTCAGGAACCGGCCGGGCGTTGTCGCGGCGTAGGATCGAACGGAGCCGGTGGGAATCGGTCAGCGGCGCGATCGGGTCCGTGTCGCCGGTACGGGCCTTCTGAGAGGGGAAGGACCGGGGCCCCCCTTCGGGATAGTGACCGCGGAGCGGCCGGCGGGGATTCCGGCGCATAATGGGAAAGCCCGCTCGCGGGGGCAACCGCGAACGGGCTATTGGCTGTATGAGAGCCCACCTTCTACGGGCACCCATTCGGCATAGGGTAGAGACACCAACGGCGCGGCTTTGTTAGCTGGGAATCGGAATTAGGCCGACTAGGGCTAGGCCACCGCGGCAACGAACCCGAGACTAAAAGGCCTGCCCCGATCAGGGCCGCTCCAGGGCTCACAGGTTAGAGGAAACCGACAGGAGCCTTACCTCCAGCTCACTTCGCTCCCAAAGATGCCGAAGGGAGCATGCCAGGGGATCTCCCTGACGAGAACTCGGCGAGAACGGAGACACCAGCGAGCGAATTTTGTTAGCGGCGGTAGCCTGTTAGCCAGCCGGTCGAGTCGCACTGACAGGCGCTACCTACGAAGCTCACCCCGCCGGTCGGGTGTACAGGAGACGTACGCCATCCTCCTGCACGACCAGCAAGAGGTTAAATCTAAGCGACTTAGGCGGAGATCGCGGTGAAGAGCAACAGCCGTCGCTTGACGTGCTACTCAGTCTGCGCATAACTTCGCCGATACCTAAGTCAGGGGGCAACCTGACTAGGGAAACCTGGGTCGCTCCGGGCACCCATTCGGCAAGTGGTCCTGCGAGCGTCCTCGAAACGGAGGTGCTCGTATGCGCCAAGTTGGTCCCGCCTCTTCGCCTCCCGTTGCGGATCCTGCCCCTTCATCAGACCCTTCTGGTAGCCGGCACGAGGGTCGTCCTCCGAATCGGAGGCTCCGGGTCGAATACGAGTCCGCCTGGAACGGAGGCGGTAGCCAGGGGCTTCTTTGGGTCAGGATAGCGCTCGCTGTACTGGGGATCCTGCTTACGATCGCTGCCGCCAAGGGCTGGTTCTAGACCTACTGCTGCGGCCGCTGGCCCCTCGGCAACATAAACCTGGGCGCCTCAGGCGTACCAGGAGCGGCCCGCGTTGTCCCGACAGGCCGTAGACAACGGTTCCGCAAGGATCGCCCAATCCCGCAAAGAGACAGTTGCATTGCCACAGCCCTCTCACGGAATGCCTGATTGCGAGGTGGAGCGCTTCCGCGCCCTGCACGACCAGCACTACGCGCACGTGCGCAATTATTTCATGCGACTAGGTGCCGACGAGGAAAGAGCTAGAGAGCTTACGCAAGACACTTTCCTTCGTCTAGCATTCTCATTGCCCAATCTTGAAGGAAGCGAGGCCAGCTATATATTCCAGACTGCGCGCAGAATCTGGCTCAACGAAATACGGGCCAGCCGGGCAGCGAAGCGCCGGTCGTACGAGGTTTCGCTGGAAGATACCTATGATCGCGATCTGAGCGTCGACCTCTTCAGTCGAAGAGTTTCCACTCCCGAGGAAGAAGTCGCACGGAAAGAGTTGATCCGCCAAGTCAGAGAGGCTCTGCATCTTTTGCCACCGCAGGCGCAGCGAGTGCTTCAGCTCAGGTTGGATCGGGATTTGAAGTATAGGGAGATTGCGATGCTGCTCGGAATCTCCGTTGACTCAGTCAAGACCTCGCTTTGGCAGGCAAGGCAACGACTCCGCGCAATACTCAAGGAGAAGGGCGCGAACTCTCCGTGAGTTTCCCAAAGCACCAAGGATGCTGCCAGAGGCGGCCCCGCGTGTCGAGATGGCCCGTCCTCAATCAGCACTTCTTGAACGCGCTCCGATCCGCAGGGGAAGAGGTCGTTGCGGCGGCCGAGCTTCTCTTCCAGGACCTTCGTCCCATGGACGAGCTGCGGTCCCCGCTTCACGTGCTGCTCGGACGGGAATCCCTTACGGCGCTTGCTCGGCTCGAAAGCCTGGCAGGTTGTCGAGCTCCTCGAAGTCTCGCATGATGACTCCTCCTTCCACCCACTGAGGGGGCGGAGCTTCTATCACGCGCTGCTGACGCCGCGCAAGGTCGCGCTGGCTCTCGATGGTGGCGGCGCCACGACCAATGGAACGTCGCTTGCACCTCCGCGACCGATCGGAGGCTGGCCCCGTGAAGATCATCCTAGCCGGCGGGACGGGTGTAGTGGGCAAGCGGCTGGTGCCGCTGTTGCTTAGCCGCGGCCACGACGTGACCGCGACCACCACCACGCCGGAGAAGGCGGCGTCACTCCGTGCGGCCGGCGCCGAGCCGGTGGTGGTCGACGGGCTCGATGGGGAAGCGATGACGCAGGCGGTCATCAACGCCCGGCCGGAGGTGGTCGTCCACCAGATGACCGCGCTCGGTGATCTCGGCAAACTCAGGAACCTCGACCGCGAGTTCGCGCTCACCAACCACCTGCGCAGCGAAGGGACGGAGATCCTGCTCCGCGCGGCGCACGCCGCCGGCGCCACGCGGCTGGTCGCGCAAAGCTACACGGGCTGGCCGAACGAACGGAGCGGCGGCCGGGTCAAGACCGAGGAGGACCCGCTCGATCGCCAAGACCCAGCCGCTCGAAGTGCCGCCGGGGCGCTTCCGCCCCGACGACAAGCTTCTCGCTTTCCTCGAAGGCCTCTGATTATGCCGAGCGACGAGCGAGGCAAAGGGCGAGATCCGCCAAGCGCTCCGGGCCGGTCGGCGCCGGCGGGAGCCGGCTACTCGGCATAATCCGGGGCTCGGCATAACGACGATTATGCCGAACTCGGCATAAACGCCGTCATTTCGTGAGCTCCCTGCTCGCCGCCGGGGTGGACGTGTTCACCGTGCAGAAGCTAGCCGGTCACGCCGACGCGGTGACGATGGCTCGCTACGACCGGCGAGGGGAGGGTGAGCGGCGCCGGGCGGCGGCTCAGCTCCGGATCCCCTCGTGAGCTGGTGGCCCGCTCTGGCCCGATCAGTTCGCCCAGGCCCCGAAGTACTCCTCCCGAAGCCTGCCGATGAAATCGTGCTCGGTCAGCCGGTAGTAGATCGTCTGCGCGTCGCGCCGGCTGTTGACCAGCCTGTGAGCCCGGAGCTTGGAGAGGTGCTGTGAGACCGCCGACACCGACACCCCCAGGAGCTCCGAAAGGTCGGAGACGTTCACCTCGGTCATGGTCTCCAACAGATAGAGCAGCTTCAGGCGGGTAGAGTTGCCCGCGAGCTTCATCAGCTCCGCCGTCTCGTCGATCTCCGGGGCGTCCGTCACTTCCACGCTTGCACTGTGGGTTCTGGCCATGCCTGTTCCTCCCTGTTCGTCTTCAGCCAGCCGATCGGCGGTCGACCGCCGTCCGAAGTTGTAGTGTACTACCGGCTGCTAACCATCCAGCGGCTGGCGAAATTCGCGGAGGCGGTGACGACGGCGCGCTACGACCGGCGGGGCGAGGGAGCGGCGGCGAGCGGCAAAATCGATCATCGTTCCTTGGAGTTCCTGATCGGCTCACCTGGTGGGTCCGCGCCAATCATAGACTATCCTCTCGTCCTTGTCCCAGACTACCAATGGGACATGGGCAATGGCGGAGAGCACGACTATCGGGAAGCGGTCCAGCGCAAGTTGGTAGAAATCTTCCAGTACGGCGCGCATACCGGCATCCGCCTCGGTACGATCGAGCGCGGCCACGCCTGCCCAAGAGTCGGGTCTGTAGCGTGCAAACGAACTTAGGAGAAACGCAGCCATGTAGAGGAGTACCGGCCACGGCAGGTTTGCGCCTTGGAGGTCGCCCACGAGAAAGAGCTCTCCGTCAGGGCCAGCGTCAAGGGGTATCGCAATCTCGGCGATATCCACTAGGTGTCGCAGCTGACCATCTTGGTCACCCGGCCGATCCTCAAGAGATGGACTTAGGTTCTCGAACATCAGGCACGCCCCTCCTCCATACCAGGGGCGCCACTCCTTGAGCCTCCGATGGAGCCGATAGGCTTGGTCTCGACCGGCATCGTCGGCACTGATGTCTTGAAGGAGAAGGACCACCTGGTAGGTGTCAGGTGCCCACTGTGCCGCGCGATACACTGCGCGAGTGACGAGGGGTTCCTCACCGAAGGTGGCCGCGAAGAAATTCCATAGGCTAGGAATCCTTGAGAGTAGTTCCCTGAGAGTGGCCCTCAAGCCCCCAGTGTCCTCCGACGTGGTGGTTGGACAGCGTATCGGCAGGGTGCCACCGCCCCTGACAGGGATTCTGATCAACGTAGCGCAGGAGAGCGTGTCGACAAGGTGATGAAACGGACTGTTCCCCTTTCGCGTCACTAAGACGATGGAGTCGCCAAGGCGCTGACCGAGCTTGGTGGGTGCACTCAGTCCGTGCGAGGGCTCAAGGTCGCCGAGGCTTGACAGCCGTCCCGTGGACACGGCGAGCGCCTTGGCCATGCTGTTCATCCCGTAGTAAGTCACGATAGGACGAACGGCCAGGTCTGCTGTCCGAGCAATCCGAAAGAACTCCCGGGACTGATGTAGGCAGGAGCACGTCTCGTAGGCCTGCTGTTCGGTCAAAGTAATGCCTGCATGCTCAAGGAGATGGGACCTCAAGTTGTGGGGGCTCTCAAGAAACAAGGAAAGGCGCTCGGCGACGCGGTTGACTGCGCCAGAAAAGTGCAGTGCCCGGGTTGGGCGGTCGGAGGTATCGCCCGGGACCGAGGCTGCGGGCTTCTCAGGGTTACTCATCTCTGGCCAGCTCGAGACCGACAGCAGGAGCATCCTAGCAGCACATGGTTTCCACAGACATGCGAGGGACCGTCGCGGCTCGTGCCAGGCCGGGGCAGGATGACGAGGCAGGACTCAGCAGGCCCCCTCACGACGCGAGAACCCTTCCTTCGCGGAACCCACAGTCTAGGCAGGAGCTATCTCCTAATCCTCTGTATCAAGGCTCCTTGAATCCCGACCAACAGCTCCTTCGCCTTCCTTTCCCTGTCTTTGAGGTCAATGGCATCCAAAGCGTTACTCGCCGCGCGAAGTACCTTCTGAAGCTGTTCTATCATGTTGGGATCAATCGCTGATGGCTGCTGCACGCGCGACTCGATAAGTCGCAGAAGACGCAGAGCAAGCTCGCGGCCACGAGGGGACTCCGCGAAGGAGTCCGCCTTCTGAAGAACTAGCCCTAGTTCTAGCACGTTTAGTCTCTGAAGATCCGCCCGCATTGAGAATAAAGCCGATTGCGCCTCCTCGCTGTTGATATGCACCAACACCCGAGCATAATTCCCGACGACACCATGAAAGTCCTCCCTCTCCACCAGTGGACGCAACACACGCACAACATCGTCCCCAAGGCGAGCACACATTTCCAGATCGCTCTCGGTGACAGCCGAAAAGAGAAGGTCGTTCGCGAGAATGCCAAAAACCACCCGCCGGCTCTTATCGCTGGTGTACTCAGTCTCATTGAGGTATTCCATCAAGCGAAGACCCCGCCCCGGCGTACGTTTGCTCTTGGTTAGGGAAACCCCGTCAAGCGTGTTTCGGAGGCCAAAGAAGAAGATCAGAACATTCCGCCACCAAGGATCGAAGAGGACGTCCTCCACCTCATTCAGCTTTGACATCCTCATCGACTGTCGAGCTACGAAGAACTCCTGAAACGAGAGGTGTACAAACTCGTACTTACCGTCGCGACCCTTCCGAAGAAGACTGCTGCGATACAGAAGCTCGTCGCGTAACAACTGCTCCGAAAGTCTGTTCCTACTTGCTTGGAGAACCTCCCGCGCGATTTTTACGACGCGCTCGTCAGGAAAGTAGCGCCCACCCGCGAGATGCGCTTCTTGCGCTAGTCTCTGTAAGACCTCTTCTTTTATCTCTGGTCTGAAGTAATTTTTCACTCTGCGGCGCCGATCCCAGTCCCCGAGGAGCATCGCCACTATACGGAAGTACAAGTCCGTCTTCTTGGTGGGCAGGACGGTGACATCACTCCGATGACCTAGGATCGAATAGAGCGTAAGCATGAGGGGAGTGCGGCAGAATCGTTCCAACTCTTCATTCGACTTTATCCGGGAGAAAATGGCATTAGCTGCCGCTTCATCGCCGGGAAACCACCGTCGCAGAAAGAGCTTTATATCATCGTCTCCAAAGGGGTTCAGTCTGAAGTACCGAAAATCAGCGCCGAGGTCGGGGATCCGGCTAGGCCGTGAGGTGACAATAACGCCAGCTGGAAACAGTGATGGCAGTCCTCGAATCGCTGCGGCGACACGGTCGTGCGTAGCGGATAGTTCATCGAAGCCGTCTAGGCAGATCACGCAGTTGCCAGATTCCGCCGAGGTGAGCGGCTCTACTAGAAGCCCCTCACTACTAAGACAATGGCCTATCTCGGAGACAAGAGCAGAAGTGGTTCGACAGTGATCGGGGTTGAGGCGAGAGAGCGGCACGAAGATCGGGATGTTTCCTTTAGTCGCAGAAGCGCTGCCTTCAGCATCCGTAAAGGAAGCTATGAATGTCTGAAGGAGCGTTGTCTTGCCTGCGCCGACATCCGCAAGAATACATGCATATGGCGCCTTCCTGTGCACCGTGAAGATGTGGTCTCCAGATGGAGAAGCGGTAGGACGCGCAAAGGAAATGAACCTTGCTTCCTCTATCGAGGTCTCCGAAAGCAGGCCTCCCGTGTATACGTCAGGCAGGGCCAGACTCTGATCCTGACCAAAGCCGCCAAGCGCCTGACTCTCAAGAAAACGCTGGGCGATTGTCTCAAGATATCTGGTTCGCGGGTCCGGAAGAGAACGAATGAGTGTTGGATAGTAATCGTCAATAAGCTGCAAGACGCGTGCGCCGTCTATGAAGTTGACGCGGTTCTCGGATGTGGCTAGCTCGTCCTTGATACTCGCAATCGTCAACTGAGATATCTCATCAGGCGTGATGACATAAACGCCGTGAATTGTGATCTCATGACCGTCGAATGGGTCGATGAAGGGAGATGACAGGGCCTGCTTAATCTGGAAAAAGACTTCGCGAATGGATCGTGAGCTTGAGACGGACCCGGACAGCTTCGTTTTCTTTACCGTAGCGCAGTACGTGCGCCGTCCTGCGAGTGGCTCTTCTGCCGTAAAGACGATATCCTTCCCGTGCTCAAGGGTACCGTGAGCGTATCGCACGTCCCGATAATTCATTCGTGCCAGCAATGGCACAAGGACCAGTTCACAAAGGTCCTGCTCGTCCAGTCCGCGGAGAAACTCGAGGTCGGCGTGCGGCATTTCCACCTAGCTTTCACGGTTGACAGCAGAAGCGTTCCCGCTTAGGACGCCTTGATTACTCCTTGCTGGTACCCCCGTCCAGGGGGGTGGAATCAATATTATGCCTGGTGCCCAGGCCTCTTCGGACAGTTGTGGCGTTCACCGTCTACCAAGAGGTCCCCGCAGCCTGGACACTCGTGGAAGTCAAAGTGAGGGCCAGCGGGAGCGGGAGCAGGAGCAGAAGCGGGGGATGGGTCATAATCATACTCGCTCTCAGGATGATCAAATGGCAGATCTTTCTTGTCTTGCCCATCTCTTGCTTTGCGGACGTCCTTTTCGCAAAATATGCTCATCCTGGTTCTCCCTGGAGACGCGCCTCGCGCTAAGCCGGGTCAGGTCGTGAGTAGAACTTGTCCGTTAGCCGTAACACCGCAAACAAGTGAAGGAGCAGTACAAGGATGCCGGCCAAGAAGATGCCTTCTGCCAGTGCATCCGGGTACTTCGAGTCCTTGATCGCATAGCCAATGGCGAACACCAGGCCAAAGGATCCAGCATCCGAGAGTGCCTCGCCAAGCTGATGAACCCAATGCCGGAGTTTGTATGCTTGGAGGTTGAACGAGGAAAGATAGGCGAGGAAGCTGAAGGCCAAGTAGGCGAGGGACCGTGAAAGATCGTGGGTTGATGCTGGTTGGAGGACTACGATTGTGAGAAGACCCGTAATGCTAAAACCTGCAAGGATTCCGATGGAGGATCGGTAGCGATCTGGGGCGGCAATGTTGGATTGGAGGCGCCTGAATAGCTTTCGGCCGTGACGGACCAGCACTAATGCCCGTGCCACAATCGGAAGAAGCGGCAAGCAATAGAAGATCGCCGTAATTGGCCTCATCTCAACACCCGATGGACCGTCGCCATCCCGGCCTTCGGTGGAGTAGCCGGCGCGTACCCGTCGCGATGTACCACGAAGGCGCTTAGCTCCTGGAATCGGATCTCTAGTGAGTGATCGCTTAAATACCTCTCGCGGTGGCCATGCCGAGGCCACCGCAAACCCGCAGATGTCCAGACGCGAAGACTCCTGCGGAGACTGCTACAGGGCGGCTGCGATAGTCAAATTGCAATATCTGTGGAGGCGTGCAGGCTCCGAGATGGCGGTCCTTGGCACAGCCTCGACATTCCTGGGGCAGCGGTGCCCGCGGTGCCCGCGGGGTGCTGATCGCGCCCCTCGGAGTCGCCGCCGAAGCAATTCGCCGACGACAGCACGTGGCAGGTGGCTGGTGGACGTGCTGCGATTCGACCCCGTGGGCGTCGTCACTGCCGGTAGGTGCGGATCGCGTCGAGCACGTCGCCCAAGATGCCGAGCTGCGCGGCGCCGAGGACGATCCGGCTGGCGCCGCCGAGCTTGACCGAGCGTGACAGAGGCACGTCGCGCAGCGCCTCGAGACGTTCGGTCTGGCTCAGGGCTGCGAGTGCCTCGCGGACCTTCTGTTCGTCGTTTCGCCGGTCGGAGGTGGAGGCGCGGGAGGGGCGTGGGGTCGTCATCGCGGCGGGCACAGTACCGCACCCGTTGACCGGAGGCGGGAGACCGGCCGCCCAAGGGCGGTGGGCGGGTCTCTGGGTCACTGGCGGCGCCAAGCAGCAGCCCTCACCATGGTCCTGGGCCGACCGCCACCGCCAGAGCCCGGCCGGAGAGGCGGTGATCCTCTGGTTTCAAGCCAGCTCGGAGCAGCCCTCGCGGTGGCGCCGAGTGCTGGCGACCTCCGCCATCCTGAAGAGCTGAAGGGAAACTTGACAGGCGCCGGCTACAGAGAAGGCGGAGCCGTTGTAAACATCACCAACTAATTGATGTTGCTCTTCGAGAAATTGAGATTTGCTGCTCTCAAAGGCCCCCCGTCAGGGGTCTCACTGTAGGTGATGTCAATGATCTCTCCGACCTTGGGAAGTTCGCTCAGCGCCGCGGCGGAGAACTCGACCGTGGCAGCAAAGGTCACGGCCTGATCATTGACCTCCGTCACCTCGGCCTTCAACAGCCTGAGGGAGGTTCTGTCGACGGCCACACGCTCTGATGAATTGCTCTTGCCCGACCTAACCGTAGTTGCTCTCAGCCCGCCAGGAGTCTCACTGTAGGTGATGTCAATGATCTCTCCGACCTTGGGAAGTTCGCTCAGCGCCGCGGCGGAGAACTCGACCGCGGCAGCAAAGGTCACGGCCTGATCATTGACCTCCGTCACCTCGGCCTTCAACAGCCTGAGGGAGGTTCTGTCGACGGCCACACGGAATGATGAATTGCTTTTGCCCGACCTAACCGTAGTTGCTCTCAGCCCGCCAGGAGTCTCACTGTAGGCGATGTCAATGATCTCTCCGACCTTGGGAAGTTCGCTCAGCGTCGCCGCGGAGAACTCGACCGTGGCAGCAAAGGTCACGGCCTGATCATTGACCTCCGTCACCTCGGCCCTCAACAGTCTGAGGGAGGTTCTGTCGACGGCCACACGGTATGATGAATTGCTTTTGCTTGACTTAACCGTAGTTGCTCTCAGCCCGCCAGGAGTCTCACTGTAGGTGATGTCAATGATCTCTCCGACCTTGGGAAGTTCGCTCAGCGCCGCGGCGGAGAACTCGACCGCGGCAGCAAAGGTCACGGCCTGATCATTGACCTCTGTCACTTCGGCCCTCAACAGCCTGATGGAGGTTTTGTCGAGGGCCACACGCTCTGTTGAATTGCTTTCTGCCGATCTAGCGGCATTTGCCGCTGTGGCAAGTCCGCTCAAGGATGCCAACGCTACAAGGACAACGATCAGAGTTGATAGTTTGTCCATGACGGTATTCCTCTCTGTCAAAGGGATCGGTTAAGTGAATGGTGCTTAACGAGTCAAAGGTCTCTTGGCCTCCATCGGTTGCCTCCGATTTTAGGCGAAATCAAGAGCTTTTTTTATCGCAAGGGTTTCGACGCCGACGCTCCCGAGCCCAGCGTGCTTCGTCTCCCACCGATCCTGCAACAGTACTATAAGCTTCTTAGTCGCATCTGTCAAGCGGGGACGATTGCTTCGCAACGCATGGCCGATTCCTTCACATTCTTGCAGCTCTTCAGGATGGCAGAGGTCGCAGCACTCGGCGCCACTGGTGCCGGTTCGCCCTCGCCCGTGAGGCCGGATTGCTGAGGCCGGAGATCGCTTCGCCCAGGGGCGCGAGGTCGGCGACCTTGAGGTGGACGTGGCCGATTCGGGTCGCAGGATCGATGGGGCGCGCCGAAGTCATCGCCGGCTCGCGGCGCCAGGCTACCACCGCTGCGAGCGGAAGAGACTTCAGTCGGAGCCGCCTACTGCCGCCGCGGCCCCCTGTCTGGGAGACACGGGACTTCCCCTTCTGCGGCCCGTGGGAGGGCCCCAGAGCCCCGCCCCCGCCCGCGGCCATGGTGACCCTGCCGCCAGCCCCCGCCAGACGATCCAGGAACCGCTGGTCAGCCCCCGCCGCCCCGCGCCCCGTGCGCCCTGAGCCACTCGAGGTAGACGACCTCCGGCCGCTCCCCGTCGCCGATCCGCCGCAGCGCCTCGTCGGCCGCGCTCTCCCCGGCCCGATCGCCGGCATCCCTGGCGGCGTCGCCGGCGTCGCCGAGCCGGTGAATGTACTCGCGGCCCTCCTCGGCGTCGATCGTCACGCGGTCCTGCTGCGCGAGGTTTTGCTTGCCCAACCAGATCAGCATCGTCACGTTGCCGGCCATGGCGACGGCGATCTGCTTTCGCCGCAGGGAGGAATTCAGCAACGAGCGCCCTCTTTCATAGGCGATGCGGAAATCCCCGTCGTGGTCGGCCATCCGCTCGGCGAGGGTGCGCTTGGCCGCCGGCAGCACGTGCACCATGTCGTTGATCGTAGCGCCGATGCGGCCGAGGCCCTCGACCACGGAGAGGTCGAACTCGATCGGCGGGCGGCCGGCCTTCTTCGTCTTGTTCATCCGACACGGCCCCCCGGATCAGCCCTCGACCCCCATCCGCCGGAGAAACTCCCGCGCCTCCTCCGCCGTCTCGAACTTCTGGACCGGCCGCTCTTCGTCGAAGAGCTCGTCCATCCCGCGGTGGGTCTCGATCACCTTGTCCTGCTGGCCGAGCTGCTGCTTGCCGAGCCAGATGAGCATGGCGACGCTGCCGGTCATCGCGACCTGGATCTGCTTGCGCCGGAGGCCGGTTTTCAGCTGCGCCCGCCCCTTTTCATAGGCGATGCGAAAATCGCCGCCGCCGTCGGCCATGCGGTCGGCGACGGTGCGCTTGGAGGCCGGCAGCACGGCGGCCATTTCCTCGAGCGTCGCGCCGATGCGGCCGAGACCTTCGACGATCGCGAGATCGAACTCGATCGGTGGGCGGCCGGGGCCGCGCTTCTTCATGCTCATCCGCCCGCCTCGGGCGGCGGATCGCGCTGCGGCACGACCAATATGCCGGTCGGCTGGTGGAGCGGCTGGTCGCCCGAGGTGATGTCCATCCGCCGCCCCCAGCGCTTCGGGTGCTTGCGCTCCAGGTAGGAGAGCGCCGCCCGCCAGTTGTCGGGCATCTGCTTCTGAATGATCGCGACCGCCCGCACCTCGGCTTCGGACTCGGCGGCCTCGACCGCCTGCCAGAACTGCCGATACTTGCCGGCGCGGGCCTTCTCGCCCTGGGCCATCCAACGGTAGAACGTGCGCTCTCCGATTCCGGCGTATTTGGCGGCGACGTGGCCGTAGTTGCCGGCCCGTATCGCGGTCAGGATCTTCTCCTGGACCTCCGGGGTGAGCTTCGTCGGGCGGCCGCCCTTGTCCTGGCTCCGATGAGCAGAAGTGGTCATGGTGTCGTCGTCGGCTGCGAGGCTGGGTACGGCTCCCGATGGCCGGTCTCGGGATCGACGATGACGAACTCGACTCGCGAGATGTCGTTGCCGCCCGAGGTCACGTCCAGCCGCCGGCCCCACCTCTGAGGGAACTTGCGTTCGAGGAAGGTCATCGCCGCCTGCCAGTTCGTCGCCATGTGCCCCTGGACGGTGGCGACGGCGCGGATCTCGGCCTCGCGCTCGGCGCTTTTCACAGCCTCCCGAAACTCCCGGTAGGGGCCGCTGTCCTCGGCCTCGCCCTGCTCGAGCCAGCGGTAGAAGGTGGTCTCGCCGATGCCGGCGTACTCGGCTGCGACGCAGGCGTAGTTACCCGCCCGGATCACCTTAACGATCTTGTCCTGGAGCTCGGGCGTCAGCTTCGAGCGGCGGCCGGTCTTGGCCTTCTTGTTCGTCATGGCGGGGTGGGTTGGAGCGGCCGGGTCGATGCTGCCTCGCCCTTTCCCGGTTGGAAGCCGGGCGTGTCGCTGGTTTCACTTCGGCCGCGTTTCGGATAGGGATGCGCCTGCGCTTCGAGCGAGCGCCGGAGCTTCGGATCGAACGGGAAGACGTATTTCCACTTCGGGGGGTTGGGCACGCGGTCGGCCCGCGGGTCGACGTTCTGCCGGAGCCACGGGATGGACTGGCCCTTCCGCCCGTACCGGTCGTAGAGCGAACGCGGGTGCTCGACCTTGCCGAGCACCTTGATGTAGCTCTGCTCGCTACCGCCGAGGAAGATCCAGTTCGAGGCCATATAGATGACGCCGCGGTGGCCTTGGCCGCTGTCGGCGTAGCTGACGACCAGCCTGATCCCCGGGCTGTGGCGGTGGAGGAGCTTCAGGCTGATCGCGACGCATTTCGATGTCGCATGCGCCCGCCCCGGCGCCAGGGCGACGCGCACCAGCTCGCAGACCTCCGTGCCCTGGAGGCCGAACGGGCTCGCGATGTGGCGGTTTGCGCCGAGCCCGAAAACGATCACGCCGACGAAGCGGCCGCCCTCCCACACGCCGATCTTGAGCAGTTTCGACTTCGGCAGTTGTCTGGAGTAATGCCAGCGCATGATCGCGTGTTTGGCCGCCTCGTGCGAGCAGAAGTCGAGCCGGAGCGTCGTCATCGCCTGAACTCGTGCCCGCATTCCGGGCAGGTGATCATCGCCTTCTCGTCGAGGCGCGGCTGCTCGTCGCCGGCGACCGGATCGAAGTCCGGTCCACCGAGAAGAGATTCGAGATCGTCGCCATCCATCGAGGCCAGGAGGGCGGCGGCGTCGGGGGCGTCCTCGAGGATCTGCCGGAGGCCCTCTTCATCCCAGATTCCGAGCAGGTCCTCGAGCTTGAGGTTGCCGCCGAGTAGCGTGAGATTGTTGTGATCGATGGCGAAGGCGACCGCCGCGGCGTGGCTCGCAGCGTCGACGCCGAAGATCACGGGCACCGCCCATTCCCCATCCTCGAGCACGCCGATGCCGCGGGGCGGCTTCTTCCCGGCGGCGCGCATCCGCTCCAGTGCCTCGCTCCTGCCGTTGCCATAGACGAGCGCTTCGAGCGTGGCGTCGTACTTCGGAGGATCGCCGAAGCCGTGCGTTTCGATCGAGCGGATCAGCGCATCGAAGTCATGCCGTTTCGGGTTCGCATCCCACCGCCGCGCCTGGGCGAGAGGCACGTACTTCAGCTCGAGACGCTCGGTCGCATCGGTCGCGCGCTTCGCCCTGGAGGTGGCCATCGGGGCGAGATTCTATCATTCACAATCGCTGGCACTTAACGCATTCAAGAGGTGAGACGGGGTGATATGTGATGCAACGGCGTGAGAGGTTGCTGGTGGTCCTCGGATGGGCTTCCGGTGTGCCAGACTCCGCGGATCATGCACCCCACGACCACCGCGCCGCGCCGCCGCTGGCCGCTTGTCCTCCTGCTCCTCGCGAGCCTCGCCTGGCTCGGCCTGGTCGCAGGGACCGCCGTCGGTGCCGCGTGGTTCGTGCCCGAGGGGAGCGGGCTCGCCGGCCCCGCCGTCGCGCTCGGCTACGGCGTCCTGGGTTTGCTCGCCGGCGTCGCCCTCGGCGCCGTCCTCGGCTGGCAGGCAGGGCACGGTCTCCTTCGGGTGGCCACGGCTGCCGCGGTCGTGCTGGCGCTCCTGACGGTGGGCGCGGTCGTGTGGCGGATCGTCGCGGCCCAGGCGGAGCGCAGCACGAGTGCGCTCCTCCCGCCGCCGGCCGGTTTCCGGCTCGAGTCACGGATCGCCGAGTCGGTCGAGACACGCACCTACCGGGAGCTGACGATCGACGGCGACACCTGGACGGCCACCTGGACCGCGGTCGGTCCCGAAGCCGCCACCTGCACCGCGGTGCTGCGGTTCGTCGAGGCCGACGCGCTCCTCCGCAAGCGGATCGAAGTCCGGCAGGCCCCCGACCGCTTCACCGCGCTGTGCTCGGTGCCGGAGGCCGACGCCACCCGCGTCTACGCGCTGCGGGAGGACGATCCCGCCTCACCGTCGTGGGAGGTGCTCGCCGATGAGCAGTGCCTCCAGGAGCACGGCGAGGTCGCGGCGCTGCACTGGATGCTCGGGCGCATCCCGATCGATGCGGTGAGCGATGGGCGGGCGAGGTGCGAGGGCTGACGAGCTGAGCCGTGCAGGTCGTCCTGGCGCTGCTCACGGGATTCACGGGATTCACAGGAATTTTCCTACATCCGCGCGAGGCGGGAAGGTGCGCCGGCTCCCGGCTCGCAGGGGTCCTCAGGAGTTTGAAAATCCCGTGAATCCCGTGAATCCCGTGAGCATGCCTTTCGGGCGGTCAGGCGGACCGTGAGCCGGCAGGGATCTCCTGCTCGGTCTCCGACCGCAGACCGTAGCCGAGCCACACCCAGGTCTGGGCTTGGCCCTTGTAGGTGCGCTGCGCGTCCATCCAGCCCTTGGCCTTGAGCTTCCGACCGAGCGCGTTATCGGTCGGCGGAGTGATCCGCCGCTGGTCGCACCAGAGCCGGAAGTCGTCCCTCAGGTCGTCCTTGCTGATCATCAGCCCCGGGCCGGACGAGACGCGCTCTCGGCTATAGGCGGCCCACGGACTGGTCTCGGACTCGAACTGCGCCCGGGCAGCGGTCGTGCTCGCGCACTCGGAGAAGGCTCGGCGCTCCCGCAAGGCAGCGAGCACTGCCAGGCCGCGGTTGAGCAGGCCGGACAGCTCGGAAGGTGCGGTCAGCCGTGAGACCAGGATGCTCCTCGGGATCGCGTTGTCTCCTTCGAACCGATGAGGGAAAGGGATCACCACCCACCGCTCGAGGAAGGCGTCCGTGTCGTCGTCGCTCCGGGGGATCGCATTGGCCGAGAACAGCAGTCGAACGTAGGGGTGGTAGTCGAATCCGTCGACGCCCTTCCGCTCCACCCGGATCGTGTCGCCGCCGGTCAGTGCCTTGAAGAGCGCGGTGTCCTTGAGGTGGGAGGAAGGGAGATCGGCGCAGATGTTCGCGAGCTTGCCCACGAGTCCGTAGGCCGCGAAGCGGTTGTTGGCCAGGGTCTGCAGCGGGATCGCCGAGCAGTTCTCGGCCCCCACGAACGCACGCAGCAGGGCGAGGAAGAGGGACTTGCCGCCGTGCGCGCCGCCCTCGAGCATGACGGCCTTCTTGATGTCGCGGTTCGTGGTGATCAGGTCGATGGCGATCTCCCACGCCAGCGGACCGATGTCCTCCGGCAGCACCTCGCTGAAGAACCTCTCGATCGCCGGACAGCTGGCGGCGGGGTCGTAGGTGACCGGGATCTGAAGCGGACTCAGGAAGGCGGGATCGTGGGAATTCAGCACGGGTGCCGACGGGTCGCTGATGTCGAGGATGCCGTTCCGGAGACAGATCTGGTCGCGTCCCGCGCCGAGCCGCAGCTCCTCCCCGTCCCACAGCGCCGGCGACAGGTTCATGATGTACGCGGCGGTCTCGGTGACGAAGGTCGAGGACACGAAGCCGCGGCGAACCTCCTTCAGGATGCGGGTGACGATCTCACCCAGCCAGTTGCCGTCGGGGACGTAGCGGCCCTTGCTCCAGCGGAACAGGGCGCGGGACGGGTCCTTGGCGAATCGGCGGTTCGCCATGATCCAGTCCCCGACCAGCGTTCTCGCTTCGGCGGGGTTCGTCCCCTTGAGCCGGAGTAGGAGCGCGACCTCCTCGGGGATCTTGCAGATGGACATCAGGCGCGCCCTCCCAGCATCCCAATCGCGATCGGCGAGTTGATCGCCAGGCTCGGGCAGATGCAGCCGTCGCAGTGGCCCGGATGGTCGCGCCGAATGGTGCGGCACCTCGGCGGCTTGCTCTTGACGGCCTGGCCGATGCGGTAGGTCGCCTCTCGTGGCTTGAAGCCGAAGTAGGGAGCGGAGAGCTCGTAGGCCAACCGCTCGCCGCCCTCGCAGTGGCTGACCAGGCGAAGGAAGGTCCACCAGCGGTCATAGTCGAGATCGGCGGCGTTCTCGATGCAGTAGCGGGCAAACGCACAGATCTTGGGGATCGGGTCGAATTGCGCGGGCGGGAACCTTCCGCGCTTGCCTTGCGTGGGGGCTGGCGGTGCTGTTGGTTCGATCGCGGCGGCGGCGGGTGCCGGCAGCAGGTCGAGGAGATCCCCGACGTGGTAGCGCCGCTCAGGTCGCCAGCGAGCGATCGTCACTGGAACCCGCGGGAGGCCTGGCTTGGCGTTGATCGAGCCCGGAACCCGCAGCACCTTGGCGAACCCGCCCGGCTCGTCCAAGCGCCAGCCGTGTGCCTCCGCTTCGCTATCCCGGCGAGCTCGGTACGCCGCGAGCAGTCGCCGTGCGAGCGACCGTTGGTCGTCGTCGCGAAGATCCAGCGGCTCGCTGAGACGCCAGAAGGGATAGACGCCATGGCCGGAGTAGACCAGGCAGGACGGCGGCCACGGAAGGAGGGCTTCGTAGAACTCCACCAGCTCGTGGAGCGACTTCGGCAGATCCGTGCGGCGATGGGCGGGACCGTGAAGGTCGCCGTCGTCCCACAGGAACGCGAGCGAGGTCGCCGTGGTGTTGCGGCCCCGCTGGGCCTCCGGGTCGAGAGAGGGGTCGTGAAGCGCTACGTGGAAGTAGGCGTTGGCGCGGCCCCCGATGGCACGGTCGATGACCTCCGTCTGGCCAAGGTCGAACCAATCGGCAGGAAAGCGGCTGAGACAGAGGGCGAGACGGCCCTCGGCGCCGGCGAAAAGCTCGGCGAGCCAGGCTGCGGGGCGGATCGTCGACGCGGGGGGCTCAGCGCTGTGCATCGCCGGCACCTCCGCGCTTCCGCCGAGCGCGAACGCTGCGTCGCGGGGCGGGCCGGTTCCCGACGCTGTCACGCCCTGCCGCCGGTCCTACTTCCTCCAGGCTGTCCAGCCACGAAAAAACGGATTGCGCTCGCCAACCGACCGCGTTCTTGCCCAAACGAACGGGCCTCGGGAAGCGCCCCTCGGCCATCTGCCGGTACACGCTCGCGGTAGACAAGCCGGTGATCCGGAGAAGCTCCGGCAGGCGGATAATCCGATCCAGCTCTTGGTGGCCGCTCACGAGGCCACCTCCGTCGAATCGTCGCCGATCCACTCCAGCAGGTCGGCGCCGACGTAGGCGATCCGGTTGCCGAGCGAGATCCACCGCGGGCCGTGGAGCTTGCCCGTCTTCTTCGTTCGCCAGCGCCACGCGGTGAGCGTGGCGGCGAGCGCGATACCGCGCTCTTGCAGTTCGTGGGGTGGGTAGGGTCGCCGAGGATCGATAGCGAGCGCTTCGGCGAGTCGGACGGATGCGGTCCGGGCACACTTAAGCACAGATGCGTCCCCCTTGGGATCGTGCCTCTGTGCCGATGCCTCGGCCGCTTGCGCTGGTCAGCGCTTGAAGCCTGCCGCCGGTTGACCACTTCCGGCGGGCGGCGCGATCGAGCGCCACCGGGGGGTCCGGCTCGGGCGATCAACTCCCGAGCTTTACTGGGCTCTGCTCTGAGGCTCTAAGCCGCCACGGCCGTGAGGCTGTTCATCCGACCGCGTCCCGGCGTCGATGATTCACCGATCGCTTGTGGCTGAGGGGTGGCGGGGCGCCGGGCTGATTCCCGCTCTACTACGACTAGACCTACTGCGATCAAAGAGCTGGCCGCATTATATACCCGCGTACGGCTCTGTCAGGTCCTCCAGGGTGCCACGCCCGTCAAGCGTCTGCCTCGACCATCTCGATTCGAACCCGCTTGCCGAGCACCCGCGCCGCCCTCTCGATGGTCAGCAAGGTCACCGAGGGCACGGCCGGATCGAGCAGTCGGTCAAGGGAAGAGCGGCTCGTGCCCATGCGGCGGGCCATGACGGCCTTCGAGAGATCGCGCTCTTCCATCGCCTGAGCGATCTGGAAGGCAAGGACCCGCTTGGCGGCGACCGCCTCTGCCTCCTCGAGAAGCCCTTCCTCGAGCAGAAAGTCATCGAAGTCGCTGCCGACGTGCTTCGGGTTCATCGCCAACCTCCTCGTAGCTCTGCCGCCCGCCGGCGTGCGAGCGTCAAGTCCTCTTGCGGCGTCTTCTGACTCTTCTTGATGAAGGCGTGTACGAGCACCATCACATTCCGCTCGGCGAAGAAGATCACCCGTGCGATCCCGCCTCGCAGCCGGCTGCGGACCTCCCACAGCCCGCCGCCGAGACTGCGAACCAGCGGCATACCCAGGGGCCAGCCGTACTGGACGGTCTTGATGTCGCCGCCGATCACCCGCCGGGACTCGCGGTCCAGCGCGCGAAGCCAGTCACGGACGGGCTCCCGACCCGAGGCGGTCCGGTAGAAGACCACCCGGAGAGGCTGCCCGGGAGATTGTACCATTATTGGTTCATCCGGCTCAGCCATTCAGCACCTGTCTACCGCGAGGATCGCGGCCCGGGCCGCGGTCGGGAACTCCACCACCCGCGCCCCCGGCTCGCCGCCGGCGATCACCGCCACCCGCCTCCCCCACTCCGTCAACGCCCGCTGCTTCTCCGGATCGGCCCCATAGCGGTCGTAGATCGCCGTCACGCTGCGGTCCTTGTGGTTGAGGATGCCCTGTACCACCAGCCGGTCGACTCCGAGCGCGCGCATCTTCGACGCCGCGGTGCGCCGCAGGTCGTGGGGTGACCAGGGCCGCATCCCGGTCCGCTCGAGGATGCTGAACCTGGCCGTCCTCACCGTCGTCAGGTGCGAGCCCGGCCGCATCGGGCTCTCGAGCACCCACTCGGAGCCGCCGGTGTACACGCGGAGACCCTCGACGATCGTTCGCGCCTGCGGCGAGAGGAAGACGCGGTTCGCCTCGCCGTTCTTGGCGATCTCGGCGGGCACCACCCACCAGGCACCGTCCTCGATGTCCCGCCAGCGCATCCTGAAGACCTCCCCCGGCCGTTGGCCGGTGAGCAGGATCAGCCGGAAGGCCGCGGCAGACACCGGCGCGAGCTTCCGCCGGCGGGCGTCGGCCTCGAGCGCGTCCAGCTCCCCCCAGAGCGCCGCGATCTCCTCGTCCGAGAGCACTCGGTCCTTCCCGCCCTTCCGGAGGTGCTCCCGCACCCGGTCGGGGAGCTTGACCCCGGCCGCGGGGTTGGCGGGGAGGATGCCGCGGTCGGCGGCCCAGTCGAAGAGCTTCGACAGCAGCGCCTTGAGGTTGCGCGGCGCCACCTTGGTCGGCTTGCCCCGGGCGGCCAGCTTGCCGGAGGCGAGGTCCTCGAGCAGCTCCCGGACGTCGAGCTTCGTCACCTCGTCAACCGGCCGCTTCCCCCACCGCGGCAGGACGTAGGCCTCGATCTGCCACCGGTCCATGGCGTAGCCCTTCGGCCGCTTGTGCTCCTGCGCGTAGCTCGTCAGGTAGAGCTCGGCGACCTCGGCCACCGTCGGGGCGGTGCTGCCGGCCCGTCGCTCGTCGCGCTCCCCCTTCGGGTCGTCGCCGGTGGCCACCCGGCCCACCTCGACCTCGGCGAGCTGGCGCGCCTGCTTGAGCGAGACGCCCGGGTAGTCGCCGAGCTTGATCTGCCGCCGGCGGTTGTCCTCGTGGCGCCTGTAGGCGAGCATCCAGCTCCTCGCCCCGCTGGCGTAGACCCGGAGCACCAGCCCCCGGACCTGGTCGTCCCGGAGCTCGATCTGGTTCAGCCCCATGGGGACCCGGGCGGCTCGGATCTGGCGGTCGGTCAGGGTCACGGGCGCCTCCTTGCCGGCCCCTCCCCAGCCCCCAGCCCCTGGGTGGCAACGATGGGATCTTCGTTGCTGTCTCGTTGCCAGGAAGCCTGCGCTTGGGTGAGCCGGCCTGAGGCCCCATGATAAGCCCTGAGAAGCCTATAAGTCTAGACTCTACAACGAGATAGGGCTTCGCAGATGAGAAGCCCTGAGAAGGGGTGAGAAGGGGTGGAGCCTCTTGAGAAATGGGAGGACCACTTAACTACGGATCAGAAGGTTCGGGGTTCGAATCCCTGCGGGTGCACCAGTAACCTCCATCGAATCAGACGCTTAGAGACCGTTAGCACTTCACGAAGTGCGGTTGTAGCGGTCTTCGTTGCTCCCTCGTTGCCAAAAAGCCAGCGGTAGGGGTCGGCTCGAGGTGGGTCTGGGCCGGAAGTGACGCTGGCTCAGTGGGTTGCGGGAAGTCACCCGCGATGGCGATTTAGAGGTCCTTGGAACAGGCATTGTCCCAGGCGGTCTCAGGGGGGCTCATTTGACCGTCCTCTTCAAGAGCAGAATCGGCGAAATCCGCTGTCGGCAGGGGTAGAGCATCTGACCGCCGATCAGAAGCGCGGGGACCGAGCATCTGATCAGGGCTCAGACAGTCTACGTCCTCGCTCGCCATATGAGCCGCAGAGTCGAGGCTGCCGTGGGCAACACCCACTCGGGAGAACCCCCTCGTCGGTCGGATAGGCGGAGATCTCGAGGTCGAACCCGGCAGTGAGGAAGGGCCGAAGCAACCCCGCCGGGGCCTGGACGGTGCACGTGAAGGTGTCGTGCGTTACGGCGATGCTGAGGACGCGCTGAAGGTCGTCCGGGAGGTCGTTGCGGCTCAAACAGCCCCAAGTTCTGCCGTGGTCGCCAGCTCCGACAGGAGCTCCTCGAGGTTCGCCTCGTCGCCCGCACGAGGAGAGGCGCCAGATCGTCTGGCCGCCCGCAAGAGCGAACCCCCACGTGCTACGGCCACCGCGCTCGTCCTCGACTCCACCCCTGCCCTCACTTTGGCGGTTTCTTCTGGGGTGGAATCGGCGAAAGCGGCGCGCCTCATCGGCTCGTGCTACGGCCTCAGGCACTTCCGGCAGCCGGAACCCGCGCTTCTGCGACATCGAGCGGGTTTGCGGCCAGGTCGCCGGCCGGTGTAGACTTCCACAAACTTCTTAGGTTTTCGGAAGATAGCCATGGGTCTACGGGATCGAGAAGCAGATCCAGAAGCGTCGCCTTCCGCATTCACCTTGGCCGCGTGGAATCCGTAGAAGCAGAGGTTTAGGCGACTCTCGAACATCGGAGGTCACGTGAAGTATCGCTGGATGCCTCTCTTCGGTGTCTTCGAGCAGCGCAAGAATGCCATCGTCTTCAAGGGCAAGTGGGAAGAGCCTCGTACTCTAGGTCAATCGGGTGCCACCGCAGAAGCGGTGGACATTCCCTCGATTGGAGTGGCGCTCAGTGACCAAGTCATCTCCGACGGTTCTATATCCGGCGACATCAGCTTCGCTGAAATCGGTCGGAACACGGGCTGCGAGTTCGTGATCGGCTTCGACATCGAATCCCGCTCCTACCTCAGCGCTGGCATCTCGGGCTTTCACGACGCGATGTACACCATCCGTGAATGGGTGCCCTGGGCGCAAAGCCCTGGAGAGCAACCTCGTTGGGTCCCCTATTCAGGTGGTGGTGACCGGGGCAACCTCAAGCCCCGCAGAAAGTACGCAGTGAGAGCCGATGTCTCGGGCTCGCGCGTTGAGCTCTCCATCGACGGAGTGCCGGTAGCCGCGGCAACGGTGCCCCCCAACCCAAAGCGCCGTCGGCACGTTGGCCTCTGGTGTTGCAGCCATTCTGACATCTTGATTGAGAACGTCAGCGTTCGTGGCGGTAAGCCTCGCGCATTCGTCGTCATGCAGTTGAGCGACCCGTATGACCAGGTCTACTCTGACGTGGTACGCACTGTCTGCGAGGGCTTCAATCTCCAGACGATTAGAGCAGACGAGATCTACGGGCCTGGTCTGATCATCAGCGATGTCGTTGACCAGCTGCAAAGGGCGCAGATCATCATCGCCGACATCACCCCTGTCAACGCCAACGTCTACTTCGAGGTTGGCTATGCCCTTGCACTCAACAAGCCGATCATCCTTCTCGCCAAGAAGGGCACTGATCTCCCCTTCGACGTAAAAGCCTTTCGTGTTCTCTTCTACGAGGACAGCATCGCCGGCAAGGCTAAGGTCGAAGAGGGTCTCTCTCGGCACCTAAGAGCGATCCTGGGGCCGACGTGAGGAGTCGCCTGAGCACGGGAGGTTAGGCGGAGGTACTCGCTGAACTTTGGACAGAGTCGCAGCCAGGCCCCCTGGAGTGACCGTTGGTAGACCCTGGCGTCGCCCGTTGGCTGCTGCGTGGAGGCCATGAGAGAGATGGAATCGCTCTCGGTACAAATGAGCTTTAGGCCTGTTCGCGTTGGCTGGTGTGTGCGCGCAGGCAACCTCGAAGACCTTGAACAGGCTTTTCGCCTCAGTTCTTGTCTTTGGGGAGGCACCGCCAATCCCATCATTACCACCACAACAGCTGCCGAAGCGGAAGGGCTCATCCGACTCTTTCAGCTTGACGCTCTGTTCCCGGCGGTCGACGACCGAAGTCTCGGTGAGTTCGTCGAGAGGTTTCGCTGGCTTCGCTGGCCGAAGTTCGAGAGGGGCAGTGTATTCCTTCAGAGAACTGGAGGTCTCACACCACAACTGCTGGATCTGACCCAATGTATGCTCAGGTTCGAAGAGTACCAGAGAAGACGCCGCCTGAAGGATGAGTTCAAGCCGACCATTATAAAATGGGAGCGGTCAGACCCGTTGTCGATGGCATTCCTGGCAATGTTTGGAGCGTTTCCGGAGACCACGAGTATTCACTATGAGGGTGCGCTTCGGCGGCGGCTAGACGCTACCACCGTCGACATCAGTGATGCTCCTGCACTTCCCGCTGACCTATTCCAGCGCGCCACACCAGCGGCGTTGACTCAACTCGGCCTCCGGCCGGATGCGTCTCGTCACCCACACGCCAGTGCCCTTCGCCAAGACGGAGTCTACTTGGGAGACGCAAGCTCCTTCGAAGACCTGGTGAACTTCTGGAATCTCAGAGCAGCCGGCAAGGTCCTGCTCTTCGATGATGAAGCACATCACAGCCGTCTGGCTCCGCTACAGCGGGCATTCATCGACTTTATCAAAGAGGGTCTGCGAAGCGGCTGGGACGAGATCCACGTATGGTTCGCGGAGTCCGATACGGAGAGGGCTTCAGACCGTTTCGGGAAGGAGGTCGTCTGGAGTCCCGTCTCACAAACCACGTGGAACGGACTCAATGTCATCCCGCGCGTGCTGGTCTTCGATAGCGTTGTCGGAGAGGGGTTCGTTACTACGTCCCAGCCCGATACTGCCGCGCGACTTACTCTGTCCCTTCCTGAGAAACCCTTTTCGGATGAGAACTGGGCATCTGATCAGCACGTCATGGTCACCGTTTCAACCGTTACCAAGGACTGGAGAGATCGCTGGACCTTCATGCCGCCATGCGTCCCAAAGCTAAACGAGCGCTACTCCAGGAAGATGCTTCCGGGAGAGCCATGGTCGTTGCGAGTCGAACCGCAGGGGCTTGCTGTCCTCCAAGGCGTATCGAGGAACAACCTCAGGCTCCACGGGCTCGACTTTCAGACTGCGATCGGGGAGCTATTCCGAGGCGCAGGCCTGCGTGTCACGGCAAGCGAGTCGGGATTGCTTGCACTGCGGCTTATTCAGCAGATGGGAGGCTTGCAAGGATGTCGCGTCTTCAAGATATCCGGTGTCAGAGCGCTCATGAATGAGTTCTCTCACCACCAGCCGTTCACACGCAAGGAAGCCATGGGGCGCATTGGTCCGGGGCTTGATCGATTTCACGACCTATTCATCGAATACCGTGAGCACGCGGACCTCAGAGCCCAGGACGTGTTCGACTATCTCGTCAGGAAGCGCATAGTGCGTGCCGGTCAGAGGTTGAGATGTCCACATTGCGATCTAAGGGACTGGTTCTCTCTGGATGCTCTCGGTTCGGTTTGCAGGTGTGAGTTTTGCGGGGAGGGCTTCGACCCTACGGTTGAGTTGGGTAAAAGCGCATGGTACTACAGGAGGTCGAGCCTCTGCGGGAAGGAAGGAAATGAAGGAAGTCTTCCCGCGATCCTGGTTCTCCAGCAACTTGATACCGCCCTTGGTATGGGACTGAGCAGGATGGTCTCCTGGGCAACGGGGTCAACCATCCTAATGACGGACGAGGCTGAGCCTCTCTGCGAGGCAGACATTCTTGTTGTTCTAAACGAACAAGATGGCCAGGTTGCTGTTCTGCTCGGCGAGGTGAAGACAGGCACGGAGATCGACGCTCGGGACGTCGCCAACCTATCTCGTGTAGGGGGGATCCTGGAAGCAGAACTCGGCGTGGTTCCCTATCTTCTGTTCGCCAAGATGAAGGCGTTCACTTCCGCCGAGATAGAGCTCTGTCGGAAAGCGCCGCTGCACTTGCAGGAACGGGTCATCTTGTTGGAGGAAAAGCAGCTGGAGCCATACGGCTTCTATGAATGGACCTCTGGAGTTCCGCAAGAACACCAGCACGTGCTGAACGTGTCTGATCTTGCGAAGGCCACGAGACGACTGTTCTTTGAGGGCGCGGAGTCATAGGGAACGGTGCTACTGGGTGCAGGCTAACTACCGTTAACCTGGGTCGGAGATGCAGACCCATGCCGCCATGCAGGTCGGCCGGAGGGGTGAGAGGACCCTGTTCGTTCACGAGCGCAGACTCCTCTACCAGACTGGCCAGACCGAGAAGAAGGCGGCTCCCTCAACCGGAGCCGCCCCTTTCGCAAGGCTCAGGAGCTGAACCGGTCAGGCGGAAGCCGCGCTACGGCGGCCACTACGGGGGACCCTGGCAGCCTCGCTCCCGCTGAACTCCTCGACCGCCAGCAGGCCCTGCGCCTTCACCCCACAACCCGCCACAGGAAGAGCCGCAGGAACGGGCCGCCGCGATGACGGTTGTTGGAGGAGGACGCTGGCGAGCACCGCGAGCAGCACCCCGCCGACGAACACTGGCGGCTGCCCCAGAGTCAGGATCTGGAAGCCGATTGCGGCGGCGCCGGTGACGACCAGCGGCGCGGCCCAGCGCTCCCGGCGAAGCACCGCGAGGATGCCCCAGACGAGCACGGCCACCATTCCTGCCCAAACGAGCACCTCGGTCCTTTCCGCAGCTCGCGATGGGGCGGGGCGTCCCTCGGCGAAGGTGCGGATCCCCTCCATCATCCGGCGCTCCATCACGAAGTGGGCCGCTTCGAAAAAGCCGCGGTCGAAGGCGCGTCCGAGAGCTGAGGACGGGTCTGTCGCGCGGGACCGGACGAGCAGGCGAGAAGCCTCCTCGCCGATCGGCTCCACCACGAAGGCCCAGCTACCTTCCGGCGGTCGGTCTTTTGCGGTGCCCGCCCGCCAGGTGCCGAAGGCGAGCGCGCACCCGGGGACCATGGCGAGGAGCGGCGCGCTGCCGACGCCGCCGAGCTTCTCGGGCGGGTACATCCACAGGCTGTCGCCCGGTCGCCACTCCTGGGCGCCGGGCAGGATCTCGGTCGCGCGAGGCATCCGGCAACCGGCAAAGTCCTCGAGGATCTCGTAGCTGTAGAAGCCGGCGCGGTCCTGGCCGAGCTGGGCCACCCAGGGCCAGACCTCATCGGCGGGGGCGGCGATCACCACGGCTCGAGTCGTTCCCCGCGCGAACGGCACGATCTCGTCGCCCGGGAGGGACCGTGCTCGGTCGGTCTCGGTGGAACCCCACGACAGAAACCACGGGCGGGCGACGAGCGTGTAGAGCGAGACGACCGCGCCGAGGGTGAGCCCCAGGGCGGCGAGTCTCTTCAGCCTTGGCGGCATGGCGCACCTCCGCCCGCCGACACTGGCCCAGCAGCACGCTGGCGGCGCCACCCTGGCGGGTGGCTGGCGACCTCGCCCATGGACGGGGAGGGCGCGGGCTGAATGCCAAGGACGAGCACGCGCCGAAATCGGAAGCTCACCCGTTGAGAAGGCTGGCCACGTAGAAGGGCGGCTCCACCGTCGGAGCCGCCCGGGGTCGAGACGGAGCAGCGACAGTCAGGCGTTCGCCGCCTTGCGCCGGCCGCCCTTGGTGACCTGCGTCGGCACCTCCGCCTCCCCCGCCCCCTCCTCCGGCAGCCGGAACCCCACCACCCCGGCCCCGAACTCCTCGACCGCCAGCCCCCGCGCCGTGTCGAGCGTCAGGCCGTGATGGCCGAAGAAGCGCTTCGCATCGATGAGCCGCGACCGCCCGTTCGGCTGCCGCCGAAGCTTGAGCACGCCGCGCCCGCCCTCGGCCGCCGGCTTGATCCCGACGGCGCGCGCCTTCGGGTCGAAGCCGATCTGCACGGCCTCGACGTCCTCCCCGAGCATGGCGACGGCGGCCTCGGTCAGCACGAGCTGGCCGGTCTTGCGGACCGTGACCCGCGGGGTGGTGGAGTTGACGGTGGCGGCGCCCTCGAAGAAGGTGAAGTCGTTGCTCATGGCTTTCTGTCTCCTGTGTCCTGGGGCTTGATCGCCCCGTTGTCGATGCCCCAGGAGTACGGCGGATCGCGGCGCCTCGTCAACCACCAACGCAGGCGAAATGTGCTGCGGCGCGGTGAGTTTCCCGTCTGCCGGTCGGTTGACACCGGGTCCCGGGCTGGCATAGCCAGCCGGCCATGGCAGAGACACGGCACCACCCGCCCTCGACCCCACCCGACGCCGGCGCCCGCCTCCCCGCCCTGACCCCGGCCGGTCGCGAGCTGATGGAGGTGCTCTGGCGGTCCGGGCGGTCGCTGGCCACGCGCCAGCTCCAGGACGCCATCGCTCGGCGCTTCCCCCACCGCGCCGGCCGGAAGATTCAGACCGTCTCGACCCTGCTCGCCGAGCTGATGGCGCAGGCGTGGGTGGCTGGCGAGAAGCGCGGCGGCACCCGCTGGGTGTACCGGCCGGCGGTCTCCCGCGATCACGGGCTCACGCAGCTCGCCCGGTGGGTGGTCGAGGAGTTCGTGCGCGAGCCGGAGGATCGGCTGTGCCTGATCCGCGAGGGGCTGCGCATGGTCAGGTTCGTTTCGGTGGCGCCGACCGGCAGCAACCCGGGAAGTGGCGGGGTCGGGGCTGATAACAGGGTGCCAGGAGAGCCCAGTAGCCTCGCTTGAGGTGGAATCCCCGTCGCTGTCGAACTCCTGGCGAGCGCCCGGAGCTACCGGGGCTCCTCACCAGATGGGCCGTAGTGCCGATCCAGTTCCGCGAGGAGATCCTCGAACTGCTTCTGCATCTTTGCGGCGGAATCGTCGACGCCTCGCAGATAGCTGGTTTCGTCGATCGGGATCTCGAGCTCCCTTCGAATAGCAAGAGTGACGGGCGCTGCGACGGTCGGAAAGCCGCCACCGTGCCTTGCGCATAGGCGCACAAGCCGAACATGTAGGTGAAGACGCTCCTCGATCAGGTGGTCAAACTCGCCGAGTGCCTTGTCAAGCTCTGCTCGGGTTGTGAGCATCGCAGCACCGAGATCAGGAAGACCGCTAGGTGGATGCGAAGCCGTCCCCCTTGCGACAGCAAGGAGATAGGCCTGGAACCTGGAGAGTTGATCTCTGCGCTCCTCCAGATTCTTGACCTGAGAATCCAGCCTTTCAAGCTCGAACCTCAGTTTGACGAGGTCAAAAGCGGCGGCGACGAAGTAGTCGCCCAGCTTGCGGAATGCATCGATCGTGGAAAGACTCGCAACCGCATGAACCTTGTTTATCCAGCCGGGGTAGCCTTGAAAGGAGGACATGAGGTCCTGTTGGGAAAGATCGAGTCGGCCAAAGTTGAACAAGACACCTTGAGCCGCGGCGATAGCCTCAACTGCCTGAAGATAGATATCTCGTCTCGCCCCGAACTCGCGCTCCTTGCGGCGAACGGCGCGGTCATGCCACAGCTGGACGATCACCACCATCACAGCGCTCGCGCCGCCGACGAAGGCGCCCCAGACTGCGTCCGGCACGGATGGGACCAGATCTAGCACCGCTGCAACCGGATCGACTTGATGGCTCATGGCGGTCGTGAAATCAAAGCGGTGCAGTTGGAAGCGGGTCGAAGTTTATCGAGGAGCCGATGGACTGCTCGCTGGTCGGGCGCCAGGTGATCGGGCAGACGCCGGAGCCGCTCACCCTTCCTCCGTGGACGGCGGGGCTTGAACTACCTTGACGGGCGATCCAAAAACACGATCGTACGCATCGAACTCGGTGCACGTTAACGCCATAAAGCGGAAGGCGGCTGACTCGAGGTAGCGAAGATCCTCGCCGACTTCTTCGAGTACTTGAAACCCCCGGTGTACTACGTCATGACGGCGCTTGTCGATTTGGCTGAAACGCTCCATATCAATTGGGTACTCACCACCAGTGATTGCTTCCTGGTCAGCTCGTAGCAACCCCAGTAGGCGTTTCATCTTCTCGACAAGGCTAGAGCGTCTAGTATCAGCCTCCAACTGCTCCGCGACAGCCTCCTGTAGGATCTCACCCGAGCTTCGGTCCACGATGCTCTCGAGCTTCACGTTGCGTTTACCGTAGATTCGAGCCCAGGCTTCGGGTTGGACGGTTATCGATACCCTCAAGCACTCATGGACGACTTCCTCCAGAAGCGCATGACCTGCAATAAGCGAGGCACAGTCGAGGACCACCTGCAGGGATACTGTCTGATGGGACTCGGCGGAGCGGAGGTACTGGTCCTTTGAGGGGGCGAGGCGTCTGAATCGCTCACTGTCGGCAATGTTTTGTTCCAAGAAGGCGTACACCATCGGGACGACTCCCTCGATTCGGTGCCTCAGAAGGTGGCGACCGGACTCGACGAGCGTCGCCGCTGCGGCTCTCGCTCCAGCGATCTGGGAGATACCTTCAATGTACCGAAGCATCAGCCCGTGCGTTGTCTCCGCCATGGCTTGGAAGCATAGCAGCGGAGGCGCTTGAGGCCTCGGAATGGTCCCAGGGTAGTTGCGGGCGAGCGACGCGGTTCCGTCGGCATCTCACGAATCATGGCCCCGAAGTAGGGCGGCTCCACGGTCGGGGGCCGCCCGTTGTTGAGCTGGCGGACAGTACTCGTCAGGCGGTCACCGCCTTGCTCCGCCGCCCTTGGTGACCTACGCCGGCGCCCCGTCGCCTCCCGCACCGCGTCGGCCGGAGGATCCAGACCGTCTCGACCCTGCTGGACGAGCTGATGGCGCAGGGCTGGGTGGCGGGCGAGAAGCGCGGCTGCACCCGCTGGAGATACCGGCCGGCGGTCTCCCGCGATCAGGGGCTCACGCAGATCGCGCGGTGGGTAGTCGAGGACTTCGTCCGCGAGCCGGAGGATCGGCTGTGCCTGATCCGCGAGGGGCTGCGCATGGTCGGGTACGTGCCGGCGGGCTCGCCCGAAGCGCTGGTCGACCACGTGGTCCGGCAGGCGAAAGATGCTGCGCCCCAGGCGCTTTCAGATGGCCCGATCGATTGACATCGACCCCTCAGGCAGCTTACTTAGGGCAGCCCATGCCCAAGAGGCCCCGCCCGAGACCCCGCCCCGCCGGTCTGATCGCCGAGCTGCCCCTGGACGAGCGCCCCCGGGAGCGCCTCCTCCGCAACGGGCCGAAGGCGCTGACCGACGCCGAGCTGGTCGCGATCCTGCTCAAGAACGGCCGCCCCGGCGCCTCCGTGCTCGAGGTCGCCCGCGAGATCCTGGTCTCGGCCGGCGGTCTCCCCGGCCTCGCCGGCGCGTGCGCGCGGAGCCTCCGCCGCAACGGCGTCGGGCAGGTCAAGCTCGCCACCCTCCTGGCCGCGGTCGAGATCGCGGCGCGGATGGCGCTCGCCGCGGTGCCGGACCGGCAGCCGCTGTCGCGGCCGGGCGCGGTCGCGAAGTACATCGACCTCCGCTACGGCCGGCTCGGGCAGGAGATCCTCGGCGTGCTGTACGTCAACGCCAAGGGCGATCTGCTCGAGGAGCGGGAGCTCTACCGCGGCACTCAGCACCGGGCGTCGGTCGAGCCGCGCGAGATCCTGCGCCGCGGCCTCCTCTGCGGCGCCGCCGGCGTGGTGATGTGGCACTGCCACCCCAGCGGGGACCCGGCGCCGAGCCGGGAGGACATCGCCTTCACGCGCCGCATGGCGAAGGCGTGCGAGGTCGTCGGGATCGAGCTGGTCGACCACATGGTGGTCGGCGCCGGCGGCGCGTTCGTGTCGATGAAGGCGCGGGGTGGGTGGTGATCGACCTCGCGCAGGTCGGTGGCCAGGAGGCGGCGAAGCGCGCGCTCGAAGTCGCGGCGGCGGGCGGCCACCCGATCGCGCTGATCGGGCCGGGCGGGGCGGGGAAGTCGATGCTGGCCCGCTGCCTGCCGGGCCTGCTGCCGGCGACGGCGGACGAGCGGCCGGTGCGGTCACCGCACTCCGGCGCGACGGCGAAGGCGCTCCGGGGCGAGCTCGACCTCGCTGCCGGCGGGACGCTGATCCTCGACGACCTGCCGCTGCTGCGGCCGGCGACGCTGTGGGCGCTGGCCGAGGCGCTCGACCGCGGCATAGCCGCGCAGGTCGTGGCCACGATGCGCCCCTGCCCGTGCGGTCACCTCGGCGACCGCCTGCACGATTGCAGCTGTACGGCTGGCGCCGTCCGCCGCCACCGAGCGCGGGTGGCGCCGGTGCTCGACCGCCTCGACATAGTTGTCGCCGTCCCCGCCGTCACCCTCGGCGAGCTTCGGGCATGCCCGGCCGAGTGTTCATCCCGCGTCGCCGCGCGCGTCGCCGCCGCCCGTGAGATCCAGACCCACCGCTGCGGTGGTCTCAACGCGGCGATGGGGCCGGCCGAGATAGAGGCGCACTGCCCGCTCGACAGCCCGGCCCGCCAGCTCCTCGACACCGCCTTCGAGCGGCTGGGGCTGTCGGCCGCCGCGCTCCACCGCGTGCTGCGGGTGGCGCGCACCCTCGCCGACCTCGCCGGCGCCGAGCGGCTGGGCGTCGCCCACGTCGCCGAGGCCGTCCAGTCCCGGGGCCAGGGGGCGGGCTGGTGACCGGCTCTTGGGCGGGCCTGGGGGGCCCTGGGGCGGTCCAGCCGCAGGTAGGGCTGCCGCCGGGTCGGGTCCGGCCCGTGGCGCCCCTCCCAGAGATCGTGGGGGCCGGCCCATGACCGAGGCCGAGGCCCAAGCCGCCCTGGCCGAGATCGCCCTCGAGCTGGTGGCGATCACCGACCGGCTCGAGCAGGTGCGCGACGCGCTGCCGCCATCGCGGAACCGCGAGGCGATGCTGGAGCACCGTGTGCCCTACGATGTCGCCACCGAGCTCGCCGGCACGATCGAGTGCGTCGTGGCCGACCAGCTCCGGCCGGCGATGGAGTACCTCGAGGCGGCGTCGCGGGTGACGGCGGAGGGGCTGCGCGAGCAGCATCGCGAGCAACAGGCGCTGCTGAGGCGGCTCCGCGGACGGCTGCGGGATGAGATTGGCTGAACACCGGACCCGATGATCGAGCCCGAGGGGCCGAAGGACGAGCGGTTCGTCTACGTCGTAACCGCCGCCGGAGCTTGCGGGTGATTCGGATATAGAATCCCCTTCATCAGCGGAACAGGCCCATGCCGAACGAGCAGTGGGACTTCTTCATCGCGCACGCGGGCGGCGATACGCCGGCGGCCGAGGAACTGTACGACGGCTTGGGCGCGGGAGTCCGTGTCTTCCTCGACAGCCGGTGTTTGCTGCCGGGGGACGACTGGGATCAGGAGCTGCGGTCCGCCCAGGCTGCGTCGCGAATTACAGTGGTGCTGGTCTCCGCGCACACCGAGCAGGCCTACTACCAGCGTGAGGAGGTGGCCGCCGCCCTCGACCTAGCCCGCCACAACCCCACGACTCACCGGGTCGTACCGGTGTACCTCGACGCCGCGAACTCCGGCGGCAGCACAAGCATCCCCTACGGCCTCCGCCTCAAGCACGGTCTGAGCGCCGTCGAACCCGGTGGTCTCGAGAGCGTTGCCCAGAAGCTCCTCGCCACCCTCGACCACCTCCGCGGCGCTCCTCTCGCTCCTGAGCGTCGCCAGGCCAGCGAGCGGTCGCTGGTGAAGATCACCTATGGATCGGCCGGCGAGCGCCTGCGGGGCCTCCATGAGGTCACTGGTGTCTTCCGGCCTCTGGTCAACACACTGATGGCGATCCTCGTCCTCTGTCTGATGTTGATCGGGGCTTGCGTGCTGACACCGGGCCAGGACTCCGCCATCGACCGCACGCTGGCGGTCTCCATTCTCGGCACGATCTGCGCGGGGGTGCTGATGAGCCTGCTGTTCGTCTTCTTGCGATCGCTAGATCTGGCGCGGGAGATCGCGCTCTCGGGAGGATCGCGATGACAGAGGGTCGCCGGCCTATCGATGAGCGGAAGTTGAAGCGGCTCCGGTCGATCGCCCAGGTTCTTGCCGTCGTGAGCCTGGCGGTGTTCGGGGCACTTATCGCCTTCAGCGCCTATCGGTTGCATGGAATCCAGGAGGCACTGCGGCGAAGCTCGGACGAGCTGACCAAGCAGAACACCCAGCTCGCGGAGACCATGGCCCGCAGGGCGGATCTCGAGGGGGACGTAGCCGAGCTCGAAGAGAGAATCGTGACCCTCAGATCCACACTTCAGGACTTCGTTTCCAGCGTCGAGGCGAATAGCTCGAGACTGGCGATCGACGCCACCTCGGAAGCGATCGAGGCCAATCCGGAGGCGGCCGCTCTGGTGCCACGGATCTACCTGCACATCGGCGACGAGAAGCAGCGGCCGGCTGCCAAGGAGATCGGCGAGCTGCTTCAAGCGGCCGGCTTCCTGGTCCCCGGCATCGAGAACGTCGGCTCGGAACGGTCGCCGAAGCGCACCACGCTCAAGCGGTTCCGGCACGGCGACCAAGACGACGAGGATGTCCAGGCGGCCGTGACGACGTTGGGCGCTGCCAGGGATCCCGGCCGAGGTCGTCTTCGTGAGGGGTTTCGAGGACTCCACCCAGATCCGGCAGCGCCACTACGAGCTGTGGTTCGGGTCCGACTTCCCGTCGCTGACGCGGACGGTGGTCAAGTGGCTTGACGATCCGGCGGAGCGATCCTCGCCAGAACCGCAGTAAGCGGCGTCCTCGCGACCCCTTCGGTTGCGACCTGCGTCGGCGCCCTCTCCCTCCCAGCGCGTTGTCGAGCATCAGCTCTCGGTGGTTGACCACACGCGCCGCTTTCCCGTAGCCACTGGCCTCCCAACAACGACCACGAACGGAGGCCACCCATGTCCCGCCACCCCGCCGACAACCCCGCCGCCATCTACCGCGACAGCCTCAGCCGCGGCAGCTACTGGGCGGTCCACCACAGCCTCGAGACGATCGTGAAGCTCCTCGGCGCCACCGACCCCTGGACCTACCCCTGGCACCGCCTCCGCTACCGCGACACTGCGCGGCTGCGAGCGGCGCTCGTCGAGCGCTACGCGCCGGCGACGGTCAACAAGATCCTCTCGGGCCTGCGCGGAGTCCTCAAAACCTGTTGGAGGCTCGGGCTGATGGACGCCGAGACCTACGCTCGCGCGGCCGACGTCGCGAACATGCGCGCGAGGACGCTGCCGTCGGGGCGGGCGGTCGAGCGCGACGAGGTGCGGGCGCTGTTCGCTGCCTGCGACGACTCACCGGCCGGACGGCGGGATGCGGCGATGCTGGCGATCCTGTACGGCGGGGGGCTGCGGCGGGCGGAGTTGTGTGGGCTCGACATCGCCGACTTCGACGCGGGGGAGTGCTTGATCACGGTGAGGTCGGGGAAGGGGCGGCGGGATCGCCGCGTCTTTCTGTCCAAGCCGGCGTGTGCGATCGTGCGGAAGTGGATGGGTGCGCGGGGTGGCGATGACGGGCCGCTGTTCGTTCCGATCAGCAGCACGGGTGCGGTGCGGCTGACGCGGCTGCGCGGCGAGGCGGTGCGGTACATCCTCCAGAGGCGGCAGCGGCAGGCGGGGCTGACCGGGATCACGCCTCATGGCTTTAGAAGGGGTTATGTATCCGGGCTGCTTTCGGCCGGGGTCGACGTGTTCACCGTGCAGCGGCTCGCCGGTCACGCCGACGCCGTGACGACCGCGCGCTACGACCGGCGGGGTGAGGGGGAGCGGCGACGGGCGGCGGCGCAGCTCCGAATCCCGGCCTGAACTGACCGACGCCCGTTCACGTTCCGCGTCATGCCTCCTCCCCGATCGCGGCGGCTAGCGCCTTCCGGCGCTCGCCGGCTGCGGCGCGTACATCCGCGACGCGTGCCGTCAAGGAAAGGAGGGCAAGCGGCCCGAGCGCGTTCCCGCTATGCGCCGCGCCATCGAGCACGTCGAGGATGCGCGGCGTGACTGGACCGCCGTTCATGAGGAGGAGCCGCGCCGCGGTGTACGGCAGTTCCTCACCGTCGTGGAAGAGGACGGCGCCAAGCGCGCCCAGCGTTGTGTTCCGTGTCTCGTGGTCGCGGAGCCGCGCCTCGACGTGCGTCTCCGGACTCCACCCCCGGCGTGGTGGGCCCGAAACGGCACGGACGAGACCGCGAATGACGCCCGGCGATCGACCATCGCCGCGACTTACGAGGTACGCAGCGGCCGCGGCGCCCACGACGGCGTCGGACGACCAGAGTGCAGCACCAAGTGCATCGGCCACGATGCCCTCCGTCATCGCGTCGGAGCGGAGCGCGTCGAGCGCCGCCGCCGCGCGCTCGCGCAGGACGTCGTCGCGAAGTCCGCCTTCAATGAGCGCAGAGGCAATCTCCTTCATCGAATAGCCATCCGTCGCGAGCACGTACTCGGCCGAGAGAAAGGCCGTCGTTCGATCATCGTCATCGCCGCGCCGTGGCAAGAGGAGCGACAGCGCATCGCGCGCCGCGGGGGCCAGATCGCTCGCGAGCATCGCGTCGACGCGTTGCCGTGCGCTGCTCCGCTCCTTCTCTTCGTTGAGCAGCGCGCGGAGAAGCCCGCCGAGTGTCGCGCGCGCGACCTTCGCCTGTTCCTCGGCGTTTCCGTCGCGGTGCCGCGCTTCTCGATCGACGAGTAGCATTGACAGTGAGGCCATCTCCCGGACACCGTCCGGAAAAAGATCGAGGACCGCGCAGGCCGTCCCCCACCGCATGTCGTCGTCCTCGGAATCGCGCAGTTTTCTCCACAGCTGTTCTTCGATGTCTGCTGCGAGTTCCGCCTTCGATGCTGCAACCGTCCGGAGAAAGGCCAACGCCTCTGCATGCCGAGCGCGCTGGCCGAACCCGGCGGTAATAAGCGCCTCGGCGAGGTAACCGGCTTCGTACGCACGGGCGGCGATGAGGCAGCGCGCAGCCTCCCAGCCGAGGTCATAATTCCGATTGTACTCACTCGCGTGAATTGCTTGGCCTATCGCGCGTTCGAGTGCTTCGCGCATCTCCTTCGCGAGCCGCGGGCGCGAGAGGATCTCTGCCACCCATCCGCGCGCCGCCTCGCGCTCGGTTTCGTCGCCGTGCGCAAGCCCCTTCGCTGCGAGAACGTCGGGCAGCTGCGCCGCAGTGAAGCTCTCGCGCTCGCAGAGAAGACGCGCGGCGCTCCATGCCAAATCTCGTGAGTCCGCTTCGAGCGCCTTTCCAAGAATGCGGCGGGTTTCCGTGGTTGACTCCCGGTCCTCGAGGAGCGTGCGGAGGAGCGACATCGCCTGCGTGCGGAGGTGGGAAACAGAGAAGCCGAACGAGACTAGCCCGCGGATGACAGCGGAATGCGCCCGCTCGCCGTGCGTCGCGAGGAGGAGCGCCACCTCCCCCGCGATCGTCGCATTTGGCTTGTTGCCCTCGAGGTAGCCGACAAGAAGCCCGATAGTCGCCTCCGCATCCTCGCCCTTGAGTAGCGCCTCGATATGCGGGAGCGCGCGGCGGAATGTCGATTCGTCGCGGAGCGCCGCCTGCAGATGCCGGACGACGTCCGCGGTCCCCGATGCCCCGCTCGTTTCGATGAGTAGGAGCGCGGAGACACCAGCGACACGATCCGTCGCATGCTTTGATCCTTCGAGAAGCGCCGCACGCGTTGCCCGCGCAGATCGCGGGTCTGCAAGCATGCGTCGCAGGACATCGATCGCACTGTCCTGCCGGCGTTCCGAGGCGAAGCCGACGCGCACGAACGCCTGCGCAAGGCCGGGCGTCTCCCAGCGATCGGCGGCGGCGAGCGCCCGCGCTGCTTGCCACGCGACCGGTGCGTCGCCGTCCCACAGCTCCTCGTCGAGGGTCGCACACGCGTCGTCGGCTGTCGCCGGGTCATTTAGGAGCGCGACAATTCGTCCGATGCGTTCCTCTTCTTCGCGCTCGTCGTCGGCACTGTCGTTCGCCGGCGAGATGGGCAGCGTCACGCGTCCGAGGAGGCGACCCGCCGTCCGGCGCACGGCCTCCGTGTCGCTTAGGAGCGCGCGTTCAAGTGCTCGGCTCACTGCGGTCGTCGACGCGGGCTCGGCCAGCCATTTCGCGAGGAGCGCCGACGCGTCGTCGCGCTCCCAGGTATGCGTGAGCACGTCCGTGAGAATCTGGACCGTCGGCGTGGTCGCCGGCACCCCCGCCTCCACGAGGAGCCGGACGACGGCGCGCTGATTCGCCTCGGCATGCTTCGCGGTCGCGAGCGACCGGAGCCGCGTCTGCACCGTCTTGCGTGTCGCTTCGTCGATGAGCGCCGCAAGGAGAATGCGGTGGGCGCGTTCCTCGGGCGTGCGACGCGGATCACCCCCGGCTGCCGGGAACCGATCGCCGAGAAACGCTGCGAGGGCCTCAACGTGGTCAGTCACGTCCGCTCCCGACTCAACGAGGAGGAGCCCTGCGACGGCGCGGAGCTGCGAGCGCATATGCCAGCCGTGTAGCCCCCATTCGCGTTCGTGGTGGCGGGGATCCGGGAGCGGAAGGCGCGCGACGCGCGTGAGGACCCATGCGAGCGCGGGCGCAAGCGCTCCCGCAGGACGCGCGAGAAGCGCGCGGACCGGAAGGTCGGTCGGACCGTCGTAGTGCGGGGGCTGCGGCGATCGAGCGAGGAGCGCAAGAAGAAGGGTGTCGGCATTCGTAGCGCGTGCGAGGACCGTGCGGAGCACCTGCGACGTGATCTGGCGGTCGGAGAGGCCGCGCTCGGCGCCTATCCAGACGCCATGCGCGAGCGCATCGATCGTCGCAGGCGGCAGGTCGGCATCGGGCGCATCAAGGAGCGCGGAGGCGGCGAGCATCGGCGCGACGGGGGCAATCTGCGCGAGGAAGGCGCGCGTCTTCTGACTCCCATCGGGCGCGAGCCGGAGGACGCCGACCGCAAACCGGAGGAGCTCGTCGTGCGCGTCGTCGTACGCGAGAGCGGCAAGCGTTCGAAGCTCGCCTTGGTCGAGGCGCACGCAAAAGCGGGCGCCGAGGTAGTCACGGAAGCTCAGGTGCACGAAGCTGAAGACGCCCGGCTCGCGCTCGAGGAGAAGGCCCGAGCGGTCGGCGAGGAGCTGGAGCATCACGGAGGCGCGCTCAGGCGGCGTGTGCCCGCCGGGCGCCGCCGTTGCGATCACGTCGGCGAGCATCTCGGCAAGAGACGCCACGCCGATCTCCACCTGCCGCGCGATGTGAAGCCGCCAGCCGATGTCCTCCATGACGGCGCGGATCTGCTCGGGCGTCAAGCGGAGGACATCCGACCAGTTCCGCGGGATGGCGTCGTCGCCGAGGTCACGGCCGGCTGCGTCGCGATCCCAATGCCCGAGCATCGCGGAGGTCGCGTGATCGTAGAGCGTTGCGCGATCGACCGGTACACCGCCGCCGCGGTTGAAGTGGATAAGCGCGAGGATCGAGAGAAGGAGCGGGTTCGCCGTGAGATCGGAGAGCGCTTCTGCTGCCGCAGCGAGGTTCGCCCCGCGCACCTCGGTCGTCGCGGGATCGAGAAGCGTGCCACCGTCCGTGCGCACTGCCGCGTACCACTTCCGGGCGAACGCCGCCCGCTGCGGCTCGTCGAGCGGGAGCGGCTCGTAGAACGGCAGCTGGGTACTGAGGCGGAGTGCGCGGATGCCGGACGGGCGCGTCGCGACGATGACGCGGGGCTGCTCGAAGTTCTGCACGAGGTCCGTGACCGCAGCGAAGAGCGTCTCGCGCATCGATGCGTCGGGCACTTCGTCGAGGCCGTCGAACAGGAGGAGCGTCTCTTCGGACTTGAGGAGCCACTCGGCCGCCTGGAGCGCGCGCTCGCGCGAGGGCGGCGTGCCGAGAAGCCCGGATTCAAGCTGCGCCGCGAGGAAGTCCGCGACGAGTCCGACGCGACCCGGAACGCCTTCGAGATCCCGCGCGCGTATGCGCCGCGCGAACTGCCGAAACGAAACGTACACGGGGATGAGCGGTGTCGCGGGAAGGCCCGCCACGAGGCGCTGCTTCCGTCCCTCGTCGTCCTCCATCGCGCTGACTAGGGCGAGCCAGCGGAGCGTCGTCGTCTTCCCGGTTCCCGGCCCCGCGACGAATCCGAAGCGGCGCGCTTCGGCGAACAGCTCGGAGAGGGACATCGCGCCACCATGACGGTGGTCGTGGAGGAAGTCGCCTTCATCCCGCGGATCGAAACGCCTTCCCCGGCGGCGCATCCGCCGCTCCATCTCCAGTTCGGGATGCATGCGTTCGCTGCCGTCCCGGTACGACATCGCGACATGCGGCGGAACGAACAGCTTCGCGAGATCGGCGAAGACTGGCGTCGGGAGGTCGAGCCCGTATAGCCGGAATCGCTCGAACTGCCTCACGATCGCGGCCCGGTGCTTCGACCACGCGATCACCGTCGTAAGCGGTGCTGGTGGAAGCACACCGGCGCCGATGAGATCGTCCACCGGCATGCCGTCCCGAATGAGCCGGTCAACAAGTGCCTCCCGCGTGTACGACGCGCGCGCACCGTGGCCCGCGTGCTTGCTCTCGCCGACGAGCCGGACGAGGCGATCGGAGAGCGCCACGGCGTTCGCGCCGAATCCGACGAGCGTTCGCGTGATCCAGCCGGTGAGACCGGCCGCATCGGGAAGGTGTGTCGCGTCGATCGACTGGAGGAACGCAAGGAGGTCAGGATCGTCGGCGCGGAGACGGAGCGCTTTCGCGAGCGCGGCGATATCCCCGGTCGCCGTCACCGATCCTTCGGCGCTCCGGAGCTCTCGCGTCGTGCGCGACCGAAGGGCGACATCGACAATGTCGCGGATCGGCGCGATGCTTCCGACACCCGCGAGACGGAGGATCGTGCGCGGCCGCTCCTCTTCGGGGCGTGCGGACCACTGCCGGAAAAACTGCGCGGCGACGCGCTGCTCGATGAAGTGCCGGATGGTCCAGCCGCTCCGCGGTGCCTGCTCCTTCAACTGGACGTACGCATGCGCACCGCTCTTATAGATGAGCACGAGGTCGTCGACGTGAACGTCCTCGACTCCGCTCGGCGCACCGATATCAACGGCTTTCTTTTCCCACAGCACCTCGCGGACGGGATCACGACCGCTCTCCATGAGAAGCTCCGCAAGATGGAGTGCGACGTAAAGGTCTTGGTAGTCGTATCCGGCGCCCCCGGCGCGCCCACCGCTCCGGCCGCGCTGCGGCGATGTTCCTCGGCGTGAGGCCATAGATCTATCCGTGGTTAACGCATCCGCTCCGCCATGAACAGCGACGGGAGCGAGCTCCTGACCGGCATCGTTGAAGTGAATGAGACGTGGGCCGGCGGCAAGGCTGAGGGCGAGGGGTGCGGCTGCACTGATAGATGACACGCATTTCGTAGCACTCGCCAAGCGCTTCGTACATGGGGGCCAGCTCCCGAGGCCTGATCGGGATTAGCTCCACCGCCGGACCTTCATTGACCTCGATCCGTACGGTTGCTTGACGAGGTTGGTCCCTGAGCAGCACGGAAGGTACGGACGTTGGGTACTTCGTTCTCCACGGCGGACCCCTTTGGCAGAAGCGGACCGCGCATACCGACGCCGTAAGGCCGGTGCACTACGATCGGCGGGGGAGGTGGCGATCTGCCGAGCGTGGCGGCGGTCGATAAAGCAGTCCACTCGTGCCTTTGCCGCGTGCCACCCCGATCAGTTCGCCCAAGCCCCGAAATACTCCTCCCGAAGCCTGCCGATGAAGTCGTGCTCGGTCAGCCGGTAGTAGATCGTCTGTGCGTCGCGCCGGCTGTTGACCAACCCGCGCGCCCTGAGCTTGGCCAGGTGCTGCGAGACCGCCGACACCGACACCCCCAGGAGCTCCGAAAGGTCGGAGACGTTTACCTCGGTCATGGTCTCCAACAGGTAGAGCAGCTTCAGGCGGGTCGAGTTCCCCGCCAGCTTCATCAGCTCCGCCGTCTCGTCGATCTGTGGAGCGTCCTTGACTTCAACGCTTCCGCTCTGGGTTCTGTTCGTCATGGTAGTCCTTTCCTGCTCGCCTTCGGTCGACCGGTCGGCACTTTGCCTGCCGCTTCGAGTGTAGCCGACTGAGGGCGCGCCTCGTCGTTGTGGCCGGGGACGCACCTCCGCCAGAGCCGGTGACGGCAAGCGGAGCTCTAGGGAGCGTTGTATTCAAAGCCGAATCGAATTCGCGAGCCGGCTGCATCTGCTTCGGCGTAAGAGACCGAGAGAAGGTCTCCATCACCAAAGACTACGCTATCGGAGCTGTTGGTACAACCGGTTTCAAGATCCGAAACCGTGCAAGAGAGTGGAGTGTCGGAGGCGTTCTTGCGAACTGTAATGGTCGCTGATCCACCGGCGCCGGGAGCCGTCGTGAGGCTTACGACGAGCTTGCTGGCGACTCCGGATGGGACCGGGATATTCGCATTGTCCTCGGTTCCGGTCGTTGCGTTGGCCCAGGGAACGAGGAAGCGGCTGTTGCCGGTGTTCGAGTAGTTGCCGCCGATGACTGATCCGCTGACACCGTCAGCACCTGGAGGCCCCTGAGGACCTACCGATCCTTCGGGACCTTGGATGCCCTGCGGACCAGGCGCGCCGTCACTGCCGTTCGCACCCATCTCACCCTTTTGGGCAATAGGATCCCAATAGGCCGGCGAGAAGTCGGGCTGCTGGCCGGTGTTTTCATCCTGGAGGCTGATGTAACTCGATCCTCCGAAACTGACTCCGTCGCCAGCGGCGTAGGTTTCGGAAATCGCCCATGCACCACCCCACGCAATGCCGATAATGGTTAGTGGGCCGCCTTGTCCTAGGACTTGGAAGCTCGTCTGGTGGCCCGCATCGACACCCCATTTGGCGCGTGCCCGGGGGTCGCCCACTGCGCGCATCAGGGTGAAGTACGGGCGCCCCGCGACGAGTTGCGTGGCCGGGATCGAAAGCACGACGGGTTCGTTGTTTCCATTGTTGCTTCCGTCCCCTGGAGGATCTCCCGGCGTGCACGTCACCTGCAAGGTCCCTGATGTCGCTACAACCTCATAGGTATCGGCGGTGGCAATCTCGTAGTACAGCGATAGCGTTTGTTGATCCATGATTGCGCACCCCGGGTCGACGCGCACGATCGCGGTTGCCACTGCATCCGCCGCAAGGATGAAGGTGTCAGCGAAGTCGCAGTACTGCAAGCCGTTGTAGTTGCCATCGCAGTACGCGATGTAATCGCCGACGGCCGGCATGTGGCCCTCTGCCAGGATGGGCTGCGCTTTCGCTGGGGAATCGAACGTGAGAGCGAATACTGTGGCCAGCGCGATTGCCGTGCCACTCATTGGGTTAACATGCATCTGGGGTAGACCTCCTCTTGCTAGTGCAGTGGTCGTTTGGTGACAGCAACGATGTGCAGTTGCGCCGCTTCTACTCATGGTGGCACCCTGTGCTTTCCGGATGCGATTGCGGTGGCGCGAGACTGACTCGGGGCTAGAGCCAACCGATGAGTCGTTCTGTACCTCAAAGGCCCGACTGAGCTCGATGTAGGTCTTCGCAATCGAGGTTCTCCCCTACGGGCCACTTGCTTCCCCTGGCAGTCTAGGCGCTGGCGGCGTCTCATGGTTGGTCGCCAGACAATATTTCTGAGTTGAACCACGAACTCCTCGTTGGGTGTGGACCAAGGCGGCGCCCTCGAGACAGGAGGCACTCATTTGTCAGCGCCTGGCTCCGCGACGCCTACTCTCTGCCAACCTTTGTTGCAGATAGCCGAGATTCTCACGGAGAAGCTGCGCATGCGGATCATCGGTGCCAACCTCGGTAACCAGGATGGCTAGCGCCCTACACAGTAGCGGCTCCGCCTCTCCCAGACGATCCAACGCACAAAGCAGTGTGCCAAGGTTGTTGAGGCTCAGGGCAACTTGTGGGTGGCTCGGGCCATAGCTCTGCTCGGCCATGGTGAGGGCCCTGCGCCCGATGGGCTCTGCCTCCGCAAGGCGCCCCGAATCCTGAAGCACTGCAGCAATGTTGCTCAGGCAATTAGCGACCATTGGATGACTCGGGCCGTAGCACTGTTCAAAAATCCCTAGTGATCTGCGAAGAGCAGACTCCGCCTCACTCAAACGTCCTGTCGCACGGAGCAACAACGCCAAGTTGTTGAGGTCTCGAGCGACATCGGGATGATCCGGGCCGGAGCACTTTTCCACGATCGCTAACGACCGTCGCGAGAGAACTTCAGCCTCCTCAAGACGATTCGCTTCCCGCAGTAGCACTACTAGTACGCTCAAGCAGGCGGATACCTTGGGGTGGAAAGCACCGTAGCTCCGTTCAAAGACCAGTAGCGCCCTACGAGTCACGGCCTCCGCCTCTTCTAAGCGATGTGTCTCGCCTAGCAGCCTGGCGAGACCTATTAGGCAACATGCTACATCAGGGTGATCCGAACCATAGCTATACTCAAGAGTAGCCACTGCACTTCTCATCAGCGGTTCTGCTTCCGCCGTACGATTCATCTCAAGAAGCAAAAGTCCAAGATCATTAAGGTCTATAGCAACCCGTGTGTGACCTGGGCCATAGCTACCCTCATCGATTGCTAGCGCCCGACGCAGCAAGAACTCGGCCTCCTTCAGGCGAGTGGTAGCCTGAAGCAGTCCCGCTAAGCATAGGAGGTCCCTTGACACAGCCGAATGATGCGGGCCATACGCACTTTCGTCGATCCTCAGGGCTCGACGTATAAGCGATTCGGCCTCTGAAAACAGCCCCCGGTCCTTGAGAAGCCTCGCCAGATTATGGAGAACTACAGCGATTACTGGGACATCAGAATCGTGCGCAGCTTCCTCGATGCTCAACGCCCGACGCAAGAGCCGCTCAGCCTCCTCAAGCCGGTTGGCCGAATGAAGTACCGATGCCAGGTTGTTCAAAACGCGCGCAACATTAGGGTGGCCTGGGCCATGAGTGTGCTCCTCTATCGCAAGTGCTCGACACAACAGCGACTCGCTCTCCTCGAGGGAGTTCAAAGCCTGGAGAAGCAACCCGAGATTGCTTAGGTTCCTGGCAACAGTTGAGTGCTCGGGGCCGTAGGCTTCCTCGTTGATGGCCAGTGCCCGACGCAAGAGAGGTTCGGCTTCCTGCAGGTGGTTTGTTGCTTTCAGCAACTGCCCTAGATTGTTTAGGTCTGCGGCCACACTTGGATGCTGCGGTCCATGATTCTGCTCGTCGATAGCCCAAGCCCTGCGCAATAACGTTTCGGCCTCGTCCCAATGTTCTGTAGCCATGAGGCACTGTCCGAGGCTACTGAGATGGTTTGCTACATCTACGTGGCTAGGTCCGAAACACTGCTCATCCAGGAGCAGTGCCCGCCGAAACAAGGGTTCGGCTTGTCTATGAAGAGCCTGTGCCATTAAAAGGTCGCCAAGGCGGTTCATGAGCAGCGTGGTCGGAGAAGTAATTCCGCACTTGTCGGCATGCCCTATCGTCGATCGGACGTGCGGAATCAGTGGGTTGAGTGTTTTCCAGTACCTAACGTCGCTCGGGTCACCCGAAAAGACTCCGTCCATCCAACCCAACATCTCCGCAAGTGGGCTCGCTTCGGCCGCGGTGTTCTGGCTCTGGCGTATGCTCGCTTGCACCAAGGGGTGAATGCTAAAAGTGGTCTGATCAGAGGCCCGCGTGATCAGGGAGTAGGTCGCCAGCTCTGCGAGCGCATCACCGGGTTTAGTGCCTATGGGCAAAAGGAGTGCGTGAGTGTCCTCGCCGTCTGACTTCAGAACGGGCACCCCCAAGAGTGTCTCGGGGATCGGTTCGGGCGCTAGCCAGGCAAGCCGGTTGAGCAACTGCCTGGTGGGCTCAGTAAGGTGGTTGAGGGACACCTGCAGAGTGGCAACGACGCCCCTGGGGTACTTCATCAACCGCTCGTCGTGCCACGCGAGAAGTTGATCCCGCCGCTCCTGCCATTCGATCAGATAAGTGTCGAGACCGAGGCTATGATAGGCGATGTAGGCAGAGGCCTGCTCAAGGGCAAGTGTGAGCCGCCCAAGCTCCTTGGCGAGAACTCTGGCTTGCGCATCGTCGTCGGAACTCCCTCGGCGGCGCCCTTGGGTGCGGGCAAGAATGAATTCAGCAGCCGCGTCGGCCTCAAGGAGGTCTAGCTCCAGGGCCTGCACACCCGCACTCCAGTTGGCCATGCGCCCAGTCAGCACCACATGACCTCCACACAGTTCTGCGAGCAGCCTCTCCGCTGCCGCGGCGGCTTCTTCCGTGTCGATGTTGTCGAGAATGAGCAGCCAGCATGGGTGCTCCTGGAGCCATCGGACAACGGCAGCCTCCCGCACCTCGTGCTCCGTCCCCTTGTGCTCAGGGAGATCGAGCGCCCGCGGCTCGCACAGCCCCGCGAGATTCCGGTGCAGAGACTCTGGGCGATCGGCCGTAACAAGGAGAAGGGCGGCGTAGCCAGCGGCAAATTTCCAGGCATATTCCACGGCCAGCCGTGTCTTGCCAACACCACCCAGCCCGTGGATGGCTATGCTCTTGACGGTGGCCGCCACCTCTGCGGAAGGCGAACCCAGCCTGGCTCGCATTCCGCGCAAACTCTCCTCACGTCCTCTAAACATCGATTCCAGGCTTGGGTAGGGCAGTGCTATCGGCTTTGATTGTCGGCTGACTCGAGCTATTACCTCCTGGAGCTTCGAGCGTAGAATCCCGACAGCTAGGTGATCAGCATTGGTAAAGAAGATCTCAGGGTAACGACCCAAGCTGCGTAGGCGTTCAAGGTGAGCCTGCTGAGCAGCCTGCTGTGTTTCGTCTGTGCAGAATGAGGGATCTCTCGGCGCAGCTGGCTCTGGAGTAGCTACTATGAGGATCTTGCCGTGATAGAGTGCTAGGTACGCCTCCCACTGCGTATAGGACAGCATCGGCGTGCCGGCTTCAAGTTCCTTGCGGAGCACGGGCAAGCGCTCCGCGAGATCTGGGTAGCGCGCCTGCAGCACCACCGCCGCGGAACGGCTGATCCAGCTGCCGGCCATGTCGCCCACAAGGTGGATGATGGCATCGCAGGCTTGGATGTAGTCGTCGAGCTTGTCGATGGTCTCGGTGCCGGTGGCGACAAACTGCTCCTGGACCTTGACCGTGACATTTGGCCGTTCGAGGTTATTGCGGAGAGCATCGCGATAGCTCCTGAACTCCGAGCTGACCGCGGACAAGAGAATCCGGGCGTGTGGAGTGGAGGTCACTAGCAATCTACTCCAGCAGAGTCTTCCGATCGGCTAAGGAGCTGTCGGCGTTACGTGAACCGGAACGACATACTCAATCTGCTCACAAACCCGCCCCCTGTCCCCATCTCTTAGTTGCCGGTGATACGAGGACGAGAGGTGAATAGAGATTTGAAAGGGGCAGATCGAAAAATTGTGCGCATGCTCAGCGGCTCTGAGATCACCGTAGCTCACTCGAATCGGATCTCTAGTGAGTAACGCTAAAATGCTTCACGGGCGGCGGGTCGTTGCCACCGGTCCGACGCGGCGTCGATGCTCTCCGAACACTGCTGCGGAGACTGCTACAGGGCAGCAGCTATAGTCAAATCGAAATATGTATGGAGGTGCGTAGACTCTGCGCCGGACGGGATTGCGTCCGCTCCCGGTGGCGAGGAGAAGCCGAGCGGCAGAGGCGAAGGGAGATTCTACGGCTGGCCGCGTTCAGTGGGTGGCCCCGAGGGCGGCGACCTGTTCGGGGGTGAGGTGACGACCTCCTGCCGCGGTTTGATTCGGCAGTCGACCGATTGCCTTCCTCATATCATCGGCTAACCAGGGATTGCGGCGGGCCTCCTTCTTGTACCTCCGAGGAAGTCGAGAGAACGTCAAGTATCGCCTTCGACATCTTCCGCGCTCCCTCGTCTGTGCCTTCGCCAATACAATATACAGTGTTTCCGAATTGATCTCAGAAGATACGCGCGAGGATCTTTGACCTCGTCATAGCGGTACAGTAGGTCAAGCAGGCTACTCTGTATGATATCCTCCGCGTCCTCGGCGGGTATATGGTAGCTACTGACGATTCGTTGACCAGAACGAATCACAGATTGGGGCAGAGGTAGGGGCGTGCTGGGCTCACCTTGGACCACCGTGCTCTCTCCGCCACCGTACGCAACTGACCAAGAAATGACGGATTCGGCGTGGGCCATACTTAGCCGACGGTGGCCAAGGGTGGCTCGTTTGATTCTCATGATCTCAAAAAGCGCAAGATGATTTTTGAGGTCTGGGGAGCTGGACTCGTACAGCGACAGGAGACGGTCAGCGCTTTCGCTTGGCAGCTCGACCTCCAGCCTCACTGTGCCCTCCTCCCTTGAGAGTACGCGGACACTCTTGGGCGGAATCCGCAATAATCCGGCTAGCGCGTACCTCAGCATCTCCGCCTTGTGGTCGTCAAAGTTTTCATATTCCGCGTTGATTACAATCTCAATTCTAGACGAGTTTGGGGGTTCGGGGCCCGCTGATGAAAAGCGGCGCATGACCCAGGGCTCCTGCTTATATCGCTGGAGAGTCTTTGATCCCCAGTTCTCAACCTCCGATCGTTGGTGACAATTTGCGCATAGACAGACGAGGTTCTCGGGGTCGTGATTCTTCGACTTGTGCCAAGGTATGATGTGTGCGCGCTCCAGAGGGCAGGGAGTGCCGCACACCGAGCACCGATGGCCCGACTCGATAAGGACGGCTCGTGCGGCCTGTGCAGGTATTCGTGGACGGCGCGGCATGGGGTCCTCGTACACCAACCTCGTGGAACAGCTCCGGAAGAATGTCACCGTCACCGGAAGCGGCATTACTCGCTAGAGATATAAGCCAGGGTCCTGCTGCCCGGACGCTTGCGCCGACTCTGCGGCGTGCCAGCAGAGTTCTCCGAATGTGGTCGAGAGCCCGTGGCTCCAGCTCCAAAACGCTCGCAAGACGTCAGTGACGGTGGGCGCTCCGGACGAACGACCCGCTCGACCCGTTGCTCCGTTCCAGCCAGAATGCGAGTCACATTCTCTTCTTTGCTGCTCAGCGACGCAAGTGGCCCGTGGCTTGGGCTCCTACCCTCACTCGTCGCTGCCTCCGAAGCGCCACCGCCTCCTCGGCCAAAGGAATTTCACGACCGTTGCCTCCGTCGCCTCGCCCCCGACCCGCCGCCCCCCGTCTGGTAAACGCCTCTCGCTCTCCGGGTCGGGCCCATAGCGGCCGTAGACAGCGGCGCGTCCCGGTCGCGCTAACAGGCGTCGGTGAGCCGCCCCGGCCCAGGTATTGAGGCCGATGTGGTGGTGGTAGCCGCCGGCGGAGAGAGGAAGACCGCCTCTGTCCCCATCAGCTGCGTGACCTCGAAGCCGAGCACGTCTCGGTAGAAGCTGAGGGCGCGCTCGAGGTCGGCGACCTTGAGGTGGACGTGGCCGATTCGGGTTGCGGGATCGATGGGATGCGCCGGGGTCATCGCCTGCTCGCGGTCAAGGTACCACGGCAGCGAGCAGGGCCGGGCCGGAGCTGGACTGCCGCCGTGGCCCCGGGCTTGTGGGGGTGCTGGGATCTCCCGTCTGAGGCCCGTGGGAGGCCCCCAGAGCCCCGCCCCCACCCGAGCCCATGGTGACCCTGCCGCCAGCCCGCCCGCCACCCCCAGAGACCGCTGGGTCAGCCCGCGCCGCCCCGCGCCCCGTGCGCCCTGAGCCACTCGAGGTAGACCACCTCCGGCCGCTCCCCGTCGCCGATCCGCCGCAGCGCCTCGTCGGCCGCGCTCTCCCCGGCCCGATCGCCAGCCTTCCTTGGCGGCGTCGCTGGCCGGAACCGCGCGCGACCGGGGAGTGGCGGTTCCTCAGTCTTCGGGAGGATTTGCCGCGTACCGTCCAATCGGCGGGAGCCGCAGATCGACCTCCTCGCCAGTCTGAGGATCGCGCACGACCAGCTGGACCTTCGTCACGGGGCGCCCGGCCGTGGTCACGTCGAGCCGGCGTCCCCAACGGTGAGGGAACTTGCGCTCGAGGAAGGTCATCGCCGCCTGCCAACTCCTGCCCATGTGCTGCTGGATCGTGGCGACGGCGCGGATCTCCGCTTCACTCTCCGCAGCTTTTATCGCGTCCCGAAAGTCCCGGTAGGGGCCGGCCTCCTCCTTCTCGCCGACCTGGAGCCAGCGATAGAACGTTGTCGTGCCGATTCCGGCGTATTCGGCTGCGACAGAGGCATAGTTGCCCAGTTTGATGACCCGGCAGATCTTCTCCTGCAGCTCTGGCGTGAGCTTCGGGCGGCGGCCGATGCGGGTCTCCTGGTGTTCGTTCATGGCGGGGTTGGGTGGAGCGGCCGGGTCGATGCTGCCTCGCCCTTTCCCGGTTGGAAGCCGGGCGTGTCGCTGGTTTCACTTCGGCCGCGTTTCGGATAGGGATGCGCCTGCGCTTCGAGCGAGCGCCGGAGCTCCGGATCGAACGGATAGACGTACTTCCACTTCGGCGGGTTGGGCACCCGGTCGGCCCGCGGGTCGACGTGCTCGCGCAGCCACGGGATCGACTGGCCGCGCCTGCCGTATCTGTCGTACAAGCTGCGCGGGTGCTCGACCTTGCCGAGCACCTTGATGTAGCTCTGCTCGCTACCGCCGAGGAAGATCCAGTTGCTCGCCTGGTAGATGGTTCCGTTGTGGCCCTGGCCGGAGTCGGCGTAGCTGACCACCAGCTTGAGGCCGGGCGACTGCCGGTGTAGGAGCTTGAGCGAGATCGCGACGCACTTCGACGTCGGGTGTACGCGCCCAGGCGCCAAGGCGACCCGGACGAGCTCGCAGACCTCCGTGCCCTGGAGGCCGAATGGGCTGGCGATGTGCCTGTTCGCGCCCAAGCCGTAGAGGATGGCTCCACGGAACTTGTCGTCTTCCCACACGCCGACCTTGACCAGTTTCGACTTCGGCATCTGTCGGCTGTAGTGCCAGCGCATGATCGCGTGCCGGGCTGCCTGATGGCCGCAAAAGTCGAGCTTCAGGGTGGTCATCGCCGGAACTCGTGCCCGCACTGGGGGCAGGTGATCATCGCCTTCTCGTCGAGGCGCGGCTGCTCGTCGCCGGCGACCGGATCGAAGTCCGGTCCTCCGAGCAGCGAGTCGAGGTCGTCGCCGTCCATCGAGGCCAGGAGGGCGCCGGCGTCGGGGGCGTCCTCGAGGATCTTGCGGAGGCCCTCCTCGTCCCAGATGCCGAGCAGGTCCTCGAGCTTGAGGTTGCCGCCGAGGAGGGTCAAGTTGTTGTGATCGATGGCGAAGGCGACCGCCGCGGCGTGGCTCGCGGCATCGATGCCGAAGATCACCGGGACTGCCCACTCGCCGTCCTCGAGCAAGCCGATCCCCCGGGGCGGTTGCTTGCCGGTGCTCTTCATCCGTTCCAGGGCCTCTGTCCTGCCGTTGCCGTAGACGAGTCCCCCAAGCTGAGCATCGAACTTTGGCGGATCGCCGAAGCCGTGCGTTTCGATCGATCGCACGAGCGCGTCGAGGTCATGCCGCTTCGGGTTCGCGTCCCACCGCTGCGCCTGGGCGAGCGGGACGTACCGAAGCTCGAGGCGCTCGCTGGGTTCGGTGGGTGCCTTGGCGGTGGCCATCGGGCCGGGATTGTATCCGTCGTGGCAGTCGATTTGTTGATGCATTCGAGTCGTGACGCGCGGTGATATCTGATGCTACGGCATGAACAACTTACTGAGGCGAGCGGCTCGGACTCGGCGGGGTCCGGGTATGCGAGACTCCGCGGATCATGCCGCCCTCGATCACTGCTCCGCATCGGCGCTGGCCGTTCGTCCTCCCGCTCCTCGCGAGCCTCGCGTGGCTCGGCCTGGTGGCCGGGACCGCCGCCGGTGCCGCGCGGTTCGTGCCCGCGGGGAGCGGCCTCGCCGGTCCCGCCATCGCCCTCGGCTACGGCGTACTGGGTCTGCTCGCCGGCGTCGCCCTTGGCGCCGTCCTCGGCTGGAAGGGCGGGCACGGTCTTCTTCGGGCGTCTGCCGCCGTCGCGGTCGTGCTGGCGCTCCTGACGGTGGGCGCGGTTGTCTGGCGGATCGTCGCGGCCCAGGCGGAGCGCAGCGGTGGCGTTCCGCTACCGCCGCCGGCCGGGTTCCGGCTCGAGTCACGGATCGCCGAGTCGGACCAGATGCGGCGCTACCGGGAGCTGACCATCGACGGCGACACCTGGACAGCTACCTGGACCGCCGTCGGTCCCGAGGCCGCCACCTGCACGGCGAAGCTGCGCTTCGTCGAGGCCGACGCGCTCCTTCGCAAGCGGATCGAAGTCCGGCAGGCCCCCGGCTTCACAGCGTTGTGCTCGGTGCCGGAGGCTGACGCCAGCCACCTCTACGCGCTACGGGAGGTCGATCCTGGCTCACCATCGTGGGAGGTGTTCGCCGATGAGCGCTGCCTCCAGGAGCACGGCGAGGTCGCGGCGCTCCACTGGATGCTCGGGCGCCTCCCGGTGGACGCGGTGAGTGACGGCCGGGCGGAGTGCTCAGGCTGAGAGGTTCTACCGTTGCCCATCGTTGCGTGCAGGGGTCCCAAAGACCCCTGCAACGCGCAACGCTGTAATGGGATGATGCGCGAGAATCTGCAACAGCGCCGCAACCTCTGGCAGAAAGCACCTGCATTCAAAGTCGCTGGCTCACTCCCAGACTGCAACGCCACCCGCAACACCCTCGCAACACCGGCCGGCCGGCCTGCAACAGACGCCGCGCCACCCGCGTCAAGGCCGTGCCTCCTCATGCTTCCTCCACCGGGACACGGTGCTCTTGTCGACGCCTATCGCGTTAGCGGCTTCGGTGACGGTGCGACCGGCAGCCAGCAGCTCCCTCGCTTGGAGTCGCTTCGCTTCTCGGGAGAGCTGGCAGGTCCAGAGAGCAGCCCCGTCCTCGCTGACTCGAAGGGTTGCCTCAAAGGGTACGATGCCGTCGGGATACAACCCTCGAGTCTTCTCGAAGGCGACGATGAACCGCGCGGGGCCTCCAAACCGATAGCCGGGTGGATGCTTAAGGCGGATCACGTAGTCCAGCACATCCTCGCGGGCGCCGGTTCCACGTTGCTGGCCGGACTTGCCGGCGTGGTGGATGAAGAGCACCGCGATGCCCCGCCGCCGCAGGCTCATCAGCCACGGCTGGGCCTTCTGTTTCCATTGGTCGGCATCGTTCTCGGGTAGATCGAACAGACAGGAGAGGTTGTCGAGGATCAGCAACTCGATGCCGTCCTGGATGTGCTCTTCGATCGCTTGCTGGCCTTCTTGGCTGGCCAGGGAGGGTAGGCCGCCGTCACCTTGCAGGTCGTAGGCCACGAGCTTCAAGTAGCCGGTGGGCGGCTCCTGCTTGGAGGCTCGTTGAATCGCCCGGAGGCGCTCCTGCAGCTCGTTGGCGGCCATCTCGCCATCGACCAGCAGGACACGCGCGGGCTCGGGCGCCGACCACTTAAGGAAGGCTCCGCCGCTCGCGACGGCGTAGGCGATCCCGAGCGTGCAGTGCGTCTTGCCGACTCCGCGAAGCGAGTAGATCTCGCCCAGGCTCCTCTCGAGGAGGAAGGGGGTGAGAAGCGCTCGCCGCTGAGGCAGATCGAGCGCAACGAACTCATTGAACGCTATCGCCATCACTCTCCTCTCTCCGGTGCATGCCATCGGCGGATGCCGCACCGCCGGCGGTTCGCCGGGTGAGTAGCGCCGCCAGATATCGGCGAGAAGCTGTTCAGCCTCGACCTCTGAGAAGGAGGCGCCCGGCGGCTGCTCGCAACGGCGGTAGAGCTCTCCGAATAGGATCCCGGCCTCTTGTCGGCCATATCCGAGGGCTCGCCACTTCGCTGCCCAGCGCATGAGCGTGTCGTGCCTGGTGCCTGCTTGGATCGTCGCAGGAAGCTCAGGGCCGAGCGTCACCTTCCTGGGAGCCTTCGCAGGCTCGACGATCGTGTTGCTGCCATCGCCCGCCGCCCGATCGGGGTTGCCGACCAGGGCAGTGATCCTCGCAAGTGAGAGTCGCTCGCCACTGATGCGGGCGAGGGTCACTGCCCTCGCTGGCGAGTACTTGTGATTTCGGGTGCCTGGTACGCGGAGCACCCGAGCGAGATCGGCTACCGGGTCGAGGTCCGCGCCGACTTTGGTGGCTTCAGCCCGGCATAGTCCTCGCCACCGGTCGGCAAGCCGGCGAGCGGTTTCGTGCTTCTCCGGGGTGTCGAGAAGCAAGGGTTCCTCGAGCACCCACCACGCGTGCAGGCCGCCGCCGGATTCGACCACCAGTGACGCCGGAATCGGCAACGAATCGAGGTAGGACCAGGCCGCGTCAAGATCGACGAATGCCTTGGGTTTGACGTCCAGATCCAGCACCAGCGCCGGGAGGGCCCAGGAGTCTGTAGCCGCGCCCCGACCCGAGGCATCGAAGCTGGGGCGGAGCGTGCAGACGCGGAGGTAGACGTCGCCCGGAGCCTGGACGCCAAACTCGGCTGCCGCATCGGTCGTTTCGAAGATGCGGGTCATGAAGTTCCCGTCGCCGGTCCAGGAGATCGCAAGCAAGCCTGGTAGCGGCTCCGTACCCCACAGCGCTCTGAGAAAGGCTCGCGCTTGGTCGCCTGGCGTCATCGCGCCTTGACGCGCTGCGCAGCCGACGCCCGCTCGTTGCGAGCGGACCGCTTTCTGGCCCACGCCGCGGATCCCTCCGCCTCGGCTTCCGGCTCCGGCTCAGGGCCGACAGGGACCAGGTTCTCTTGCCAGCACCTGACCTGCGACTCGAAAAAACCCATCGCGTTCTCGGAGAGCTTGACGGGTTTTGGAAAAAGCCCCTTCCTGAGGAGCCTCTCGATCGTGGAGCGGGACAGCCCCGTCACCCTCTCGAGTTCGGGCATGCGGATGATCCTGTCGAGCCCCGATGATGAATCTTGCATGTGCGTCAACCCCCTTGGGGGCCGACAATGCACAGAAGCCGCGCAGGGTGTCAATTGAGAGCGGGTGCCCGCAGCTGCCCACGCCGAGGAGCGCCGGCGTATTAAGTTCTGCCTCCACCGAGTGGCCCGTCCGGGAAGTCGCTGCCCATGCGGGCGAGGGCTTCGCGTTCCTGACAAGGCACTGCGACGCAGGAATACTCGAAGTATTCTGAGGAGCGGTAACGCCGCCAGGTGCGCGAAGAACTGCCGGGAGGGCAGCCCTCTGCCGGGACGAGCCTAGCTGCGCATCGGCACCCGCGAGAAAAAAGTTCACTGAGCCGGCATAGGGCGTCCGGAGGGAGGAGGGGCGTCGGCGGGTCTGGAAGGACTGGGAGAGTCAGAGCGTGGATGTCAGTAGTTGTCGATCGTGCGCTTCAGCTTTCCTGTCGGAGAGGGATTGACGCTGTCCTCGCTGTAGAAGGGCGAGAGCAGTGTGCTGATGTGTTCGCGGAGCTGCTGAGGATTGAGATCTGTGTCACCGAAGGCCCAGCGGTAGATCGGCCGAAGGTACGCGTGAAGTCCGCAGATCACGCCGGTGAGAAACTCCTGCTTGCTCCCCAGCTCCCGGAGCTTTCCATCGTCGTTGACCGTCCAGCCCCTCGCGTGAAGATCGCGCTCGGCTTCGTCGAGCAGCTCCGCCAATCGCTTTCCCCGGCGGGCGACCCGCTCAAGCCCCACGAGCTCAGTGTTCGTCGCGATCGCTCCAAACCCCGGGCCTGCCTCCGGCGGTGGCGAGTCATCGGGCGTCGTCGGCGGCAGCAGCCCCCGGACTGCCGCCAGAGCAATCGAGAGAGGCCGGAAGTCGTGGAGCAGCCGAGCCATCGCCGGCGGCGAATCGGGCCAAGCCTCGAGAATCTCGTCCATCCGTCCGCGTTCCGCGGGCAGAATCTCATGTACGAGGCGTAGCAGATCCGGCTCGAAACGAGGGTGGTTGGTGATTCTCCGGAGCAATTCCACCGCTGGATACCGAACGTCCTTCCAAAGCCTCACCTCTTCGTCGACCTTCTTCTCATCATTGCCGTCTGTCCAGCCGAGTACGATGCAGCGGATCCGGTCGATATCGAAGTCGCCGCCCTGGTCGACGTACTCTTTCCGAACCTGCTCCCACTCCGCGGGTGTGAACTCGCGGGGCAGCTTCCGGTACAGCCTCGGCAGCCAAAGGTAGTGGACTCGCTCCTCGTCCTTGGCCTTGAGCGTTGCGAACGCGATCCGCTTCTGTTCCGCCTCGACCCACTCGTCGGGATCTGGTTCGGGCCGAATCACCAAAGTCGCGCGAATTGGCTCCAAGATGGGCTGGAGACGCTGGAGCGATGGCTCCGAGTCGCTGGCCAGGGCACGGCTCAAGTCAGCCGGATCGATGCTGGTCTGCTCGCAGAATCGGTCACGGGAACCGTATCGCTCCTCGATGAGGTCGGCCAAGTAGTCGCGGTAGTCGGGGACGGCTACCTGTCCCTGGGCGATCCCGATCCGGGCCTCGAGATCCTGGCCGACTCGATAGACTGGAGACTCAGTGCCGACGCCGCTGCGACGGAACTTCTCCATCCACCAAGTTCCAAACTCCGACCACTCGTGGTGCTCGAAGAACCGCTGATAGACGGCGAGCAGAAGCCTGTGCTCCTCCTCGCCGAGTTCCTCAAGACACAGGACCCTCCCGGTAATCGTCGTGTGCGTAGTGATGGCCACGGCTGCGCCTCCTCAGACTTCGCGAGTTGATCGCGTCCGGAAGTCCACGACCCGCGCACCCGGCCCCTCGCCAGTGAGCGTCGCCACCCGCCCGCCCCAGTCTGTGAGCGCCGCCTGCTTCTCGGGGGCAGCGTCGTAGCGGTCGTAGAGGGCGGTGACGCTCCGGTCCCTGTGGTTGAGGATGGCCTGCACCACCAGGCGAGACACCCCCATCTCCCGCATCTTCGAAGCAGCGGTTCGCCGCAAGTCGTGCGGAGTCCAGGAACGCATCCCGCCGCGGTTGAGGATCCCGGGCATGGCGTTCTTGAGTGTTGTCAGGTGGGTGCCGGGCTGCCGCGGGCTCTCGAGCACCCACTCGGAGCCGCCGGTATGTCGCCGGAGCTCGTCGAGGACTTTGCGTGCCTGCGTTGAGAGATACACGCGGTTCGCCCTGCCGTTCTTGGCCACCTCGGCGGGGACGGTCCACCATGCTCCGTCCTCGATGTCGGACCAGCGCATACTCAGCACCTCCCCCGGCCGCTGGGCCGTGAGCAAGATCAGCCGGAACGCGGCCGCCGAAGCCGGTGCGAGATCCCTCCTCCGCGCGTGTGCCTCCAGCTTCTCCAGCTCCGACCACAGCACGGCGATCTCCTCGTTGGAGAGGACGCGGTCCTTGCCGCCGCGCCTGAGGTGCTCGCGCACCCGGTCGGGGAGCTTCACTCCGGCGGCTGGATTGCCGGCGAGGATGTCGCGGTCGGACGCCCAGTCGAAAAGCTTCGAGAGCAGCGCCTTGAGATTGCGCGGGGCCACGTTCGTCGGCTGACCTCGCGGAGCCAGCTTGCCGGAGGCGAGGTCCTCGAGCAACTCGCGGACGTCGCGCTTGGTCACCTGGTCGACGGGTCGATCGCCCCAACGCGGCAGCACATAGGTCTCGAGCTGCCAGCGGTCCATCGCGTAGCTCTTCGGCCGCTTGAGGATGGAGTAGCTCGCCAGGTATTGCTCGGCGAGTTGGGCGACCGTGTCGGCCGTGCTCGCCTCGCGACGCTCCGCCCGCTCCGCCTGCGGATCCTCGCCGGCGGCGATCCGGCCGTTCTCGACCACGGCGAGCTGGCGCGCCTGCTTGAGTGACACGCCGGGGTAGGCGCCGAGGGTGAGGAACCGGCGGCGGTTGTCCTGCCGGCGGTAGAAGAGCATCCAGGTCCGCGCGCCGCCCTTGTAGACGCGCAGGACGAGCCCCCGCACCTGGTCATCCCGGAGGTCGATCTGGTTGAGCCCGGGCCGGACCTGGGCCGAGCGGATCTGGCGGTCTGTGAGCGTCATCGGCACCCCCTTGTCGGCCCCGGCTCCAACCCCGGCCCCCTGGGTGGCAACGACGGGATCTTCGTTGCTGTCTCGTTGCCAGAAAGCGCGTGCTTGGGTGAGGGCATCTGGGGGCTGATGGTACACGATGAAGGGGTCTAAGTCCATGCAGGAGAACAGTTTAGGCTCGTTCCTGGTGGAGCCCCCTGGAGCCCCCTGATGACGGGTGAAGCCTCTTGAGAAATGGGAGGACCACTTAACTACGGATCAGAAGGTTCGGGGTTCGAATCCCTGCGGGTGCACCAGTAACCTCCATCGAATCAGACGGTTAGAAACCGTCAGCACTTCACGAAGTGCGGGCGGAGTGGTCTTCGTTGCTCTATCGTTGCCAGAAAGCCAGCGGTAGGGGTGGGCTCGAGGTGGGTCTGGGCCGGAAGTGACGCGGGCTCAGTGGGTTGCGGGAGATCGCCGGCGAGGGCGATTTAGCGGTCCTTCGAACAGGCATTGTCCCAGGCGGTCTCAGGGGGGCTCATTTGCCCGTCCTCTTCAAGAGCCGAATCGGCGAAATCTGCTGTCGCCAGGGATAGAGCATCTGACCCGCCGGTCAGATGCGCGGGGATGGAGCATCTGATCAGCGGTCAGAAGGGCTACTGCACGACGCCGGTCACATCCGGTCCAACTCCCGGGTCAGCCCCATCACCGATCCAACTCGCCGCTCGAGGAGCCGATCCCACAGGTCCAGACAGCTGAGGTACGTCGCTCGGTCGTGGTCCTTTGCCTGCTCATAGAGGCGCAGGAGGAGGGGAAGCAAGTAGTAGGCCGCGTCACCAGCGTGACCACGGCCGTGCTCTCTAGCCAACTCAGCGAGTTCCTCGGCGAATGTAGTCCCGGCAAACAGCAGACATTCCGCGAAGGGAAGCAAGTTGCCTGATTGCCGTTCAAGGGCGCTGAGGAGGGGTGTTGGATCCGCTTGAAACGCCTTCGAACGTGCGAATCGGCTCCAAGCTTCCCGATCAGCTGTAATGTGTTGAAGGTTGAGCTCGCGAAAGCTACTGGCCACCACCCGCGCCACGTTCTCTTCGGAGTCTTCGGAAAGCTGGAGGAGCACGGCTTTCGCCTTCTCGGCGTACTGGTCCTCACCGATCAGCGAAGCTGCCGCCTTGGCAATGCCCTCACGATGTCCCGGAGTGCCCGCCAGACATCGCTCGAAGCTTTCCTCAGCCCCGTGGACCACGAGATACGACGCTGCCACCCACTTGGCTCCCGCTGTGGCCACCTCCGGAAACCGTGAAGCCACCATGCGGTCGAGAACCGGCAGGAGGGCATCTAAGTGGGTCTGATAGGAGTACCGAAGGAAAGCCCCTGCTGCTTGTGTAGTAAGGATCTGGTCCGGAGGAGCCTCGACTGCCTTCAGGAAGTATTCAACTGCCTGGTCCTTGTTAAAATTGATAGCTGGAAGGCATGCAGCTACGGCAGCTACCCTGACGGCTGGATGCGGATCCTGGACGAGGTGCTCCACGGCAGGCTGGAGCTTGGCAAAGAACTGCGGATGCAGGAACAGGAGATTACGAATAGTAAACCCAGCGCTCCCCCGAGTAACGTTGAGAGCGTTGGACTCAAGATGATCGAATCCCTCGATGTCGTCATGGAGCGAACCTACCGGGAAGTAGCCTGATCGCGGGTGCTGATGATATTGTGCGACCCACGCCAAGAAACCTACGGCTGCGTCGCTCCATGGATACTCGGCATATCTATGGAGTAGATTGCAGAGATCGGCTGAAACACGAGTGTCGTCCACTCTCCTTGCGAGACTCTGTACGATTGGCAGGGCAAGCACTCTCTCTAGGAGCTGATGGGATGGCGGCTTCCAGTTCCTCGCATCGGGCTTCTGATGGTGATCTCCGGGAAATGCCAGGCCAGAGAGTATTGCTTCCACAAAAGCGGGATGTCCATCCCGAGGCCAGCGAGCCAGGAGGTTCCCGAACCGTTCTGGATTAACCTGGGTGGCGGCTCGGAAGTCAGCAGCCACTGAATCGACCGAGGCTTCCTCGAAGTGGTCTCCCTTCCAGCGCCACGGTCTGCCAGCTTGTCCCAGCTTTACGCTCGCTGCGAGCTTCAATAGAGATCGTTCACTCATCCGCTCGAGACCTTGGCGCCCGAGTGGCGAGCCCACGAAGCCAGCCATCTCTTGCTCCTTCTCGGTGTACATCCAGGCCTCTGGTGCACCGAACTTCCTGTTGAGCTCAGCAATACGCTTTCGTACCGATGCCGAGACTCGAGCAGAGGGGAGCTTGGGTAGTAGTGCGTGGGGCGTGCGCCCAAAGGGGCTCCGAGACTCGAGGTCGCCACTTCCCTGGATTCGTTCATGTCGCGTGCGGTAACGCTCGGCAAGGTCAGGTTCACAGTAGTCCAAGAGCCACTCCTCGAGCCGACGGAAGGCCGCATCTGAGCAGGCGGGAGCGTAGCGCTCGATCAGTTTGCTCGACAGGAACCACTCTCCAGCGCTTTGCCTCATGCGGAGCCGGGCGCGCCACGGGCAGGCCATCAACCAGTTCACCGCCCAGTCTGCAAGCTCCCGGAGGGGCGGACCCTCTCCGAGGCAAGCGAGGAAGAGAACCTCACCCCGGCGGTCGCCACTGGCGAGATCCTCGCCCAGTGCTGTGAATGTACGCCAATCCTCCCTCAGCAAGGCACGTCCGAGATCCTGCAGCAGACCTGCTATCGGTGCCAGGGTCCCCTGCTGAACTGTGAGGGACTCAAGGACATGGTCGTTCTCGCTCGGATACTGCCGGATTCTGGCCACGCACATCAAGGATCTGAAGAGCAGATCCCAAGCCGGCAGGCGCAGATCGCCAGGAATCAGCGTCGAGGTAACGCTCTCGAAGGAGTGCCAATCAAGCTCAGATAGCCGGCCTGGCAGGCTGCGTTGCTTACCTTTGAGAATGTCTTGAGCGAGGGCAATAAGGAGATGGCCAACGAGGCGCAACAAGCGTACAGGTTGCTCTGCCAACTTGCGCCAATCAAGGTGGTCTGCCGTATAGATACCTTGTTTGGTGAGCTCGATCCGGAGATCAAAGAGAGCATCGGAGTCCTTGGTGGGATCGAAACGCAAGACCCAGAGAATGCGCTGGTCCCAGTTCTGGTCCCTTCCGGTATAGGAACGAAGTAGTTGGGCTACACGATCTCCTCTAGTCTCAGCCACGGAGCCCAACATTCCGAGAGCGAGGTCTCGGCCCTTGCTGTCGTCGCCGGCGAGCCAGGTTCCGAAGAGACCTGCATCGTCGAGCACGTCAAACCAGGGAGCCTGGCCGTGTACCACATCGCCGAGAACATGCTCGAGCCAGTAGGGATCGGAGACGAGGTTAAGGACCAACGCCTGCTCAGACGACGACGGTTCACTCAGCTGTGAAAGGAACTGTAGGCAAAGCAAGCGAAGGTGGAAGCGCACGCTCTCGCCTGTGTCGAGAAGCCGTTGAAGCTCCGCGACGTAGGTTGCTGCATCTCGATCTCGCAGTTCTTCAAGCGCGAGGCGAAGCTGTTCTCTCCGAAACAGGCTCTGGTCCTGTCTGGCTCCGAGCCAGGTCAGTAGGCTTCCCGTGCCATCCTCCAGTTCTTTGGCAGTTCGGAGGGCAACAAGGTAGTCTAAGTAGCTCTGATGACAAAAACTCACCCAGTTGCGCGCTGGGTCAACCTGTAGTACCTGCAGGGACTGGTATGCCTCCGACTCTCTGCTGCTCAGGTTCAATGCCCCGAGGGGGGCGGTAAGCCGTGCGCCTTCACGCATTTCGTCCACTAGTCGAGCCTCAATCACCTCAATCCGATCCGGGGGAATGCCAACCTCGGTTAGCTTAGTCCTGCGATCTTGCCAGAAGGCCTCCATGAGCGCTCGTCGGGTGCTCAGCGAGCCTTCACTGCCGAGCCGCGGATAGAGAGCAAGCCACATCTGAAGGTGGTGGATGTGTCGAAGGAGCTTCAGCTCACGATCGCCGATGGGGCGGGCCTCTCCCTTCGAGACCGCCGCCTTGTCTACTTCGACACGGACCTGCTCTTCGGAGAGGTCACCGACCTGAACCTCAATCAGGTTTCCTGACTGTGACTTCCAATTCCGAAGCTGAGGATCATGCTGAAGGTCGAATGTCCGGCAGCACACGACGACCTTCGTCGTGGGCGAGGAGGCCAGACAGTCAAGGATCATCTCCCGGCAGACGTCCCACGCCTCACTGGAATGAGCACCGGTCCAACGGAGGGCGTCGAGTTGGTCGAGAAGGAGTACTGCTCCGCGCTTTGAGGTTCCTACGGTGGCCAGACACTCACCTGGCGGTCCCGGAAGACCCAGTTCGGTTGCCGCGAACCGGTAGAGTGTTCCACGGACCGGGTGCCGGTCGAGTCGAATCGGCAGTATCGGTCGCCCGTCCTCGACGAGCTTGTCGGCTAGTAGTAGGAGAATTCCACTCTTGCCACACCCTGCCGCTCCGTGCACGACGACGATCCGCGTGTCCTTTTCTTCGAGGTGTTTCAGGACCTTTCCCGTCTCCTGCCGTTCGATCTCGTGACCGCCGGCGAGAAACGGACGAAGAGAGGACGAGAAGCGGGCCTGGAGTCTTTCAAGACTGTGTTGCACGTCACCGATGGGTAGGTGCTGGGCTGATCGACGCCTTTGACCTGTGCTCACCAGGCTACTGTCGATTATGTCGGTGAGCTCTGAGAACCCCGATCCCTCGAGAACCCCAGACGTTAGGGACACTCCCTGGTAGCCGGGTAGAAACCTGGAAAGTTCCCTAACCTGTCTAAAATCGCCGCCTCGAAGGATCACTGGGATGACTGGGTACGAGGGGTCCTCTCGTTCCCTACGGAGAGCGAAGTCGAGCTCAAGGGCTGTCCACGGTCCAGGGCCCACAGGTCCCACGCAGAAGGCAATACATCGACTAACCGAAAGCGCGTCCTCCAGGGCCGTCCTCCAAACCTCTCCCAGAACCAACTCCTCACTGTCCAGAAAGACCACGTAGCCCTCGCTCACGAGCGCATCGTAGAGTTCCTTGACCGGGGCCTTATCCCCGCTTCCGTGAGCGAGAAACACGTCGTAGTGCTCCCGAACTCGGCCTACGTCCAATCCGGATCCCATTTACTCCCCCCGCTGCTGAAGCCTCCGCATCGGCACCATCCTCGGTGCCTTGCTTCTCCGGGCCCCTGATTTGGCGACTACGCTTCCCCGAGCGGAAGTTGCCGGCGGTGGCCGCGCGGAGGCGGTGCTTCAGGGTGTACTCGCCGGAAGAGAGCCAAGGACATCCTACTCGCTGGAAGACCAAAACGCAGAAGGGGTGGCCCCATTGTTGGAACCGCGCGCTTTGTGGAGCTGAGTAGAACAGCGAAGGGGTCAACCGTCCTCCACCCTCCCTCGACCTTGTCGCGTCTCCGCCATTTCCGGACGATCACCGCCCTCTGCCGGCGTTCCTCCCCGCGGCCCAACGTCGCGAGCCCTGCGAGCCGAGAACTCCGACGACCCGCCTCCGAGATCGACCGACACCGTCACATCGCCCCGCCGAGCCGCCCGCTCGAACCGCGCCTTGAGGTACCGCTTGAGCAGCTCCCGGCAGGGCGGGATCAGGCAGAAGAAGCCGAAGGCGTCGGTCAGGACCCCGGGCGTCATCAGCACCGCGCCGGCGATCAGGATGATGATGCCGTCCATGATCGGCGCCGCCGGGATCCGACCTGCGGCCATCTCCTCCCGCACTCGCCACGAGCTCGACAACAGGGACGACGACGAAGAGCAGGAGAAGCCGGCTCAACGCTGGGATCTTCCCACGGGGTCAGCGAGCGCGGGTGCCGGGTCCGCGGTACCTGGCGAGCGTGGGGGAGTGGCGACGAAGAAAGGGCGGCTCCCCGACCACGGAGCCGCCCAGGTGGATGAAACCTTGTAGATCGGTCAGCCGGCCGCCGCCCTGCGGCGAGGCTTGGCGGCCTTCGCCGGAGTCTCGGCCTCAGCGGCGTCACCGCCCACCCCCTCCTCCGGAAGCCGGAACCCGACCACCCCACCTCCGAACTCCTCCACCGCCAGCCCCCGAGCCGTCTCGACCGCCAGGAAGTGATGCCCGAAGAACCTCTTCGCGTCGATCAGCCGCGACCGCCCGTTCGGCTGGCGGCGGAGCTTGAGCACGCCGCGCCCGCCCTCGGCCGCCGGGCGGATGGCCACCACCCGGCCGTGGCTGGGCTGCGATCTGGACGGCGGTGCCGCCCTCGTCCGCGATCGAGAGTCGGCCTGCGCCGCCGTAGAGGCGACGCAGGCTATCGCCAACCAAGCTGCGAGCAGGAGGCGAGGGCGGGTGTGACTCAGCGCGGGTCGCTCTGCATCCGGCCGAGCCCATCGAGCTGCCGCTGGTAGCCGCGCGCCACCCACCGATTCAGCGGCACTGCCGCAACCGCAAGGGCCAGAATGACGATCGCCTGTACGGCGATACCCCTGGCGAGCTCGGGGTTGGCCTGGGCGAAGCCGGCGCCGAAGAGAAGCCCCCCCGGGAGCAGCGCCAGCAGCCGCGTGAACAACAGCCGACCGCGATGGAACGCGACCTGCCGCTCCAGCTCGCCACGGAGGAACGCGAGGGAATCGGTCTCGCCCATCGCCGCCCGGTGCTGGGCGTCGCGCTCGTGCCGCTGGTTCGTGCGGACCTGGAAGACGAGCGTCCCGATCCCGGCCAGCGTCAGTAGAGCGCCGGCGCGCTCCAGCGCGGTGTCGAATTGAATCAGCCACCAGACGCAGGAGACGACCACGAGCGCGGAGACGACGTAGCTACCGCGGTTTCTGCGCCTCGTCTTTCTGAGGAGCTCCTCGATACGCGTGCGGATCTGTTCCGGGGTCATGCGGAAGTCCTCCGTGCTCTGGCCTTGCCAGAGGTCCTGAAAGTGGTCGGGCCGGGGTTCATTCGTCATTGCGCGCTCCGTTGCTGGAAGCGACGGTGAGAACCTTTTTGATGCGATGCACTCGGGTCGCCACGTTGCGCGGCGAGAGGCCGGTGATGTCGCCGATCGCCGCCGCGTCGAGCCCTTCGAGATAGAGGAGGATCACCTGACGCTCGGCGGGAGTGAGCCGGTGGATCAGCGCGTGGAGCTGGTCCAACGCCTGCTGCCGGCTGACGGCCGACTCGGTGTCGACGTCCGCCGTCATGGTCGCGATCTCGTCGAGTCCCACCAGTGCCCGCGCTTTGAGCCGGCGGTGCGTGAGGACGTGCGAGGTAGCGACGTTGTGGGCGATGCGGTAGACCCAGGTGCGCAACGAACAGCGACCGTCGAAGGTCACGAAGCTGCGCCAGAGCGCGAGGTGGATCTCCTGCAGCAAGTCTCGGCGTTTGTCCGGGTCGAGCTCGTAGGAGCGGGCGAGCCTCACGAGCGCCGCGCTGTGCGCTTCGGCCGCCTCCTGGTAGAGCTCCTCTTGTCTGGACGGTGCCGGTTGCATCGCTCCCTTGACCTCCACCTAGAGGCAGTCGATGCCGAGGCGGGTTTCTTACACCAACGGCGAAGGGAAGCGAGTCCTTAGGATCCCCGACGCAAACAGGCGGCCCCCGATCAAGGGGGCCGCCCATCGTTTCCAGCGGGGAGCAGCCATGAAGAAGGCGGCCCCTGAACCGCCGAGCCGCCGAACGTACGCGAGACGGGAGGTTGAAAGGTCAGGCAGTCGCCTTCCGCCGTCCGCCTCCGCCCTTCGCCGCCGTCACTGGCGCCGGTGGCGCCGCCTCGCCCGCCCCCGCCTCCGGCAGCCGGAACCCCACAACGCCACCGCCGAAGTCCTCGACCGCCAGCCCCCGAGCCGTCCCGACCGCCAGCTCATGGTGCGAGAAGAACCTCTTCGCATCGATCAGCCGCGACCGCCCGTTCGGCTGCCGGCGGAGCTTGAGCACGCCGCGCCCGCCCTCGGCCGCCGGCTTGATCCCGACGGCTCGGGCCTTCGGGTCGAATCCGATCTGCACGGCCTCGACGTCCTCGCCCAGCATGGCGACGGCGGCCTCGGTCAGCACGAGCTGGCCGGTCTTGCGGACCGTGACCCGCGGGGTGGTGGAGTTGACGGTGGCGGCGCCCTCGAAGAAGGTGAAGTCGTTGGTCATCTCGAATCTCCTGTGTCGTGGGGCTTGGTCGCCCCGTTGTCGATGGCACCAGGAGTACGGCGGACGACGCCAGGTGGTCAACCAGCCAAGGCGGCGAAATGTGCTGTGGCGCGCGGAGTTTCCCGTCTGCTGGTCGGTTGACACCGGGTCTCGGGCTGGCATAGCCAGCCAGCCATGACGGCACCCAGCAACGGCCCGCCCTCGAACCCATCCGATCCCGGCGCCCGCCTCCCCGCCCTGACCCCGGCCGGCCGCGAGCTGCTCGAGGTGCTCTGGAGCGCCAGCCGCCCGCTGAGCACGCGGCAGCTCCAGGACGCCATCGGCCGCGCCTTCCCGCACCGCGCCGGGCGGAAGATCCAGACCGTCTCGACCCTCGTCGCCGAGTTGATGGCGCAGGGCTGGGTGGCTGGCGAGAAGCGCGGCGGCACCCGCTGGGTGTACCGGCCGGCGGTCTCCCGCGATCAGGGGCTGAGTCAGATCGCGCGGTGGGTGGTCGAGGAGTTCGTCCGCGAGCCGGAGGATCGGCTGAGCCTGATCCGGGAGGGGCTGCGCATGGTCGGATACGTGCTGGCGGGCTCGCCCGAGGCGCTGGTCGACGATACGGGGCGGCAGGCGAAAGATGCTGCGCCGCAGCCACTTTCGGATGCCACGGTTGGTTGACACCGAGCCCTCGGCTGGCTTACTCAGTGCAGCCCATGCCCAAGAGGTCCCGCCCGAGACCCCGCCCCGCCGGTCTGATCGCCGAGCTGCCCCTGGCTGAGCGCCCCCGGGAGCGGCTCCTCCGCAACGGCCCCAAGGCGCTGACCGACGCCGAGCTGGTCGCGATCCTCCTCAGGGGCGGCCGCCCCGGCGCCTCGGTGCTCGAGGTCGCCCGCGAGCTGCTGGTCTCGGCCGGCGGCCTCCCCGGGCTCGCCGGTGCCTGCGCCAGGAGCCTCCGCCGCAACGGGGTCGGCCAGGTGAAGCTCGCCACCCTCCTCGCCGCCGTCGAGATCGCGGCGCGCATGGCGCTCGCCGCGGTGCCGGACCGGCAGCCGCTGTCGCGGCCGGGCGCCGTGGCGAAGTACATCGACCTCCGGTACGGCCGGCTCGGGCAGGAGATCCTCGGGGTCCTCTACGTCAACGCCAGGGGCGATCTGCTCGAGGAGCGGGAGCTGTACCGCGGCACGCAGCACCGAGCCTCGGTCGAGCCGCGGGAGATCCTGCGCCGCGGCCTCCTCTGCGGCGCCGCGGGAGTGGTGCTATTCCACACCCACCCGAGCGGCGACCCGGCGCCGAGCCGGGAGGACATCGCCTTCACCCGGCGGATGGCGAAGGCCTGCGAGGTCGTCGGGATCGAGCTGGTCGACCACATGGTGGTCGGCGCCGGCGGCGCGTTCGTGTCGATGAAGGCGCGGGGTGGGTGGTGATCGACCTCGCCCAGGTGCGCGGCCAGGAGGCGGCGAAGCGCGCGCTCGAGGTCGCCGCGGCGGGCGGGCACCCGATCGCGCTGGTCGGGCCGGGCGGGGCGGGGAAGTCGGCCGGCGCCGTCCGCCGCCACCGGGCGCGCGTCGCGCCTGTGCTCGACCGCCTCGACCTGATCGTCTCCGTGCCGGCGCTCACCCTCGGCGAGCTGCGGGTGCGCCCGAGCGAGTGCACTTCCCGTGTCGCCGCGCGGGTCGCCGCCGCCCGTGAGATCCAGACCCACCGCGGCGTCGTCAACGCGGCGATGGGGCCGGCGGCGATCCAGGCGCACTGCCCGCTCGACAGCCCGGCGCGCCAGCTTCCTCGACACAGCCTTCGAGCGGCTGGCGCTGTCGGCCGCGGCGCTCCACCGCGTGCTGCGGGTGGCGCGCACGTTGGCCGACCTCGCCGGCGCCGAGCGGCTGGGTGTCGCCCACGTCGCCGAGGCCGTCCAGTACCGGGGCCAGGGGGCGGGTTGGTGACCGGCCGGTGGGAGGGCCTGGGGGACCCTGGGGCCGCGGGGCCGCAGGTGTGGCTGCCGCCAGTCTGGTCCAGGCCCTTGGCGGCCCTCCCAGAGACGGTGGGGGCTGGTCCATGACCGAGGGCGAGGCCCAGGCCGCCCTGGCCGAGATCGCCCTGGAGCTGGTGGCGATCACCGACCGGCTCCAGCAGATCCACGATGCGCTGCCGCCGTCGCGGAACCGCGAGGCGATGCTGGAGCACCGCGTGGCCTACGACGTCGCCACCGAGCTCGCCGGCACGATCGAGTGCGTCGTGGCCGATCAGCTCCGGCCGGCGTTGGAGTACCTGGAGGCCGCGTCGCGGGTGACGGCGGAGGGGCTGCGCGAGCAGCATCGCGAGCAGCAGGCGCTGCTGAGGCGGCTCCGCGGGCGGCTACGGGACGAGATCGGCTGATGACGCCGGACCGGTGCCCGAGCCGAGGGGCCGGAGGAAGCGCGGTTCGTCTACGTGGTGACGTCGGCGCGAGAGCTGCAATAGTTCGTCGGAAGCGCCGCCTTGAGGACCTCGATCTCAGGTCCGCCTATCATCATTCGGAAGCACCCGCGCTCGATCGCGGCCCCCAACACGGCGAGAACCGGGGCTCCCGTCCGACCACCCCAACAGACTGCCACGCCTCCAGGGCCGCCACAAGCGCCTGTTACTCGGACGCTCACTGCGGGACCGCGACCCGCGTCCCCCGCTTTCTGGCAACGATGGGGCAACGAAGATCCCATCGTTGCCAACCCAGGGTCTTGGGCTCGGGGGCAGGGCCGAGGCGACGAGAACTGGTTCTAGTTGGCTGCGCAGGACCGGGGAACTATTCGGCCGGAGAAGGCACAGTTGCGGCAGATCTCGTTTTGATATAGACTTGCCTAAGTTCTTAGAGCCTAGAGAGGTGGCTATACGACTACCAGTCGAAGGACGCGTGTCAGCGTATCGGATCGACGTTGAATGGGTAGAAGCACCGGTTGGGCTCGAGATCGGTGGCTATCATGATCGGATCCAGGATTGAACACAAAACTCTTAATCTAGGGAGAAGCGCACATGAGACAGGTTACGCGTGTGATCGTGGGGGCATTTGCCGGACTGCTCCTTGCTTCCGCGGCGCTGGCCCATTCCCCTTGTCCGCCGCTTAGTAGCGTGCAGGTGGGGCTCGTATGTGTGGACAAATATGAGGCGAGCGTGTGGGAGATTCCTATGGTGAAGGGGAACACTTTTCTCATCAATAAGGTGAGGAACGGGAGTGTGACGCTCACCAACCTGACGACCGGCGGGGCCGTCCAGCGGGGGGTCGCCGTGGATGACTATCCGTGCAACGACAACGGCAACGACTGCGCAGACATCTACGCCGTCTCGATTCCCGGAGTGCAACCCTCTCGCTTTATCACCTGGCTTCAGGCGCAGCAGGCGGCGGGCAATTCAAGGAAGCGGTTGCTCACCAATGCCGAGTGGCAGATGGCAGCGGCAGGGACGCCGGATCCTGGGGTGAGTCCCGGTCCTGCGGATTGCAATACCAATTCTGGAGGGCCGGGCCTTACCGGAGCGAGAGCGAACTGTAAGTCTCGCTGGGGAGTTTTTGACATGGTCGGGAACCTTTGGGAGTTTGTGGCAGATTGGGTGCCGAACTCCACGGCTTGTCCTGGCTGGGGCGGATCCATTGATGACACCATGTGCTTGGCCGGAGCATCCGCGACTGATGGTCCCAGCGCGGTGGGCCGTGGCGGCGGCTACCCAGACGGCGCTGGTGCCGGGGTCTTTGCGGTCAGCGGATTCGGCGGCGCGCCGGCGACGCGGATAGACCTACACTTGGGTTTTCGCGCTGTCCGCTAGCTAGTCGTCATGGTCTTGTAGCAAGCGACCACAAAAGGAGTGGCGTGATCGATCAGTAGCCACATGGAAACCGGAGAGGTCGTAGTCGGCGGATGAGATCAGGCACAACACGGAGAACGCGCGTTGGTCAACGGCGGCGGGGAGACGGCACGGCTGTCCCCCGACCCGTGATCGCTAGACCGCGCAAGCTCCCGACGAAACACCGTCATGCGGCTCTGCCCCTCGGGGCAACCCGCGGATATCAGAGTGACTCGTCGTCGAAGCGTCCTGCCTCGTCCGCCGACTCCGACCTCTCCGCCACCTCGAGCAGGCCCCCGCCCCCCAGAGGGGACCCCGGAAGGGACCGCTCGGGGCTTGACAAGGGGTCGTTCCATATCGGTTGACCAGAATCGGCGTTTTCCCGTAGCCACTGGCCTCCCAACAACGACCACGGAGGGAGGCCCCCCATGCTGCACGAGATCGACGCCACAGACCTCATCGACTTCGCCCGCCGCTGGGCCGACCTCGGCGATGCCGTCGCCGAGCAGGTGGTGCAGGTCGTGGACGACCCCCGGGCTGCCGCCGGTCTGCGGCGCGCCGACCTGGAGGTGAACCCCAACGCCATCGAGCGGGCTCGCGAGCGGATCGGCGGCCTGAACGAGGGGATCGACACCGCCATCGAGGAGTACTTCGAGCTGCTGGCGGAGGCGGGGCGATGACCCGCCGCGACGCCGACAACCCCGCCGCCATCTACCGCGACAGCCTGAGCCGCGGCAGCTACTGGGCGGTCCACCACTCCCTCGAGACGATCGTGAAGCTCCTCGGCGGCGCCGACCCCTGGACCTACCCGTGGCACCGCCTCCGCTACCGCGACACCGCGCGGCTGCGGGCGGCGCTCGTCGAGCGCTACGCGCCGGCGACAGTGAACAAGGTCCTCTCGGCGCTGCGCGGCGTGCTGAAAACCTGCTGGCGGCTCGGGCTGATGGACGCCGAGACCTACGCCCGGGCGGCCGACGTCGCCAACGTGCGCGCGAAGACGCTGCCCTCGGGGCGGGCGGTCGAGCGCGACGAGGTGCGCGCGCTGTTCGCGGCGTGCGACGACTCGCCGGCCGGGCGGCGGGATGCGGCGATGCTGGCGATCCTGTACGGCGGCGGGTTGCGGAGGGCGGAGCTCTGCGGGCTGGACCTCGACGACTTCGACGCGGGGGAGTGCTTGATCACTGTCCGGGCGGGGAAGGGCAGGCGCGACAGAATCGTCTATCTGAGTTCGCCGGCGTGCCGCCTGGTGAAGAGGTGGATCACCGCGCGGGGCGATGACGACGGGCCGCTGTTCTGCCCGATCAGTGCCGGCGGCACGGTGCGGTTCACCCGGCTGCGCGGTGAGGCCGTGCGGTACATCCTCCAGAGGCGGCAGAAGCTGGCGGGGCTGACCGGCATTACGCCTCATGCTATGCGTCGAGCATTCGTCTCGGAGTTGCTCTCGGCCGGGGTCGACGTGTTCACCGTGCAGAAGCTGGCCGGGCACGCCGATGCGGTGACGACGGCGCGGTACGACCGCCGAGGGGAGGGGGAGCGGCGGCGGGCCGCGGCGGCGATGAGGCTACCTCTTGCCTGACCACCGGCCTCCATGACACGCTTATCTCCTGTATTATCGTCCACCGAGCTGCCACAGAAGTACTGTTCAGGAGGGGGTTTCTCCTGTGGGCTTCGGGCCAATCAAGCATGAAGCATGCGATCCTCATTCAAATCGGAGCAGACCAGGGCAAGCGTGGGGACCAAAGGCTCGGGCCTGTTGATCCGATGTCTGGCCGATTCGCGTATATTCCGATCCCGGAGCGGCTGAAGACTCTCCTCCAGGGACGTTGCGCCCGAAAGTCTGGGCGCCTCCGCTCCAGCGTACAAGGACCGTAGGCCCCGAAGAAATGCACCGCCCTCTGCCTGAGCCCCTTCCCGGCAAAACCACAATGAGTAGCTGTCAGCGCTTGTCATCCGCACGGAATGCATTCCGGCAAAGGACCTGCCATGTTCCTCGGTAGGCAGCATTTAGTAGAACGCCTAAAGCTCGGGGCTATTGTTGTCGACCCACCACCCTCCGACGAGGACGTGGATCTTTGCAGCGTATCGCTTCACCTGGGGACAAAGTTTCTTCTCTATCCGCGCTTTCCCGAAGAGGGAGATCGCGTCCGAAGCATCCCTTGGGACATCGACCAACTGCCCGAGAAAATCCATACTGTCAAACCGAGCGGCACGTTTGTGCTCGATCCAGGTCAGGCAGCATTAGCCGCCACCTTGGAGGAGGTCTGGCTGCCATTTGATCTTGCCGGATTTCTCTTTCTTCGACCAGAGTGGGCGCGCTTCGGACTAACCACTCTAACCAGCCAGCTCGTTTCGCCCGGTTTTCGCGGCAGGTTCGCTCTCATGCTGAGCAACAACGGAGCGATCCCCGTAGCGCTCACGACAGGGCGGCGCATGCTCCTCCTTTGCTTTGCTGAGCTGAGCTCCTCCAATGGGCTCGATTTCCCGGCTCCGCGCTTCCACTTCCCGGACGGCCCTTTCCTCGAAGCTAAAGCGAAGCTCACGAGTACTACGGCTTCGCCCGCTTCTCGTGGCTTCAGTGATGAGCTTGGACATAACCAAGAGCTTATCGAGCATCTTAACCAGCTAGGGCACGCGCGCGGAAGCAAAGAAAAGGGAACCGCGCTTGAGAAGCTCGCAGCTGCACTGTTCGCTGGGGTAGAGGGCCTTCGAGTAATCCGTATGAATGCTCGTCTGCGCGCTGAAGAGCTGGACATCGTCCTGGACAATGATATGAAAGGACCATTCTTCAGAATGGTGGGTACGCCGATACTCGTAGAGTGCAAGAACTGGTCGACACGGGTTGGAGCGCGGGAAATCAGCATACTTGTCGACAAACTGCGATCAATTGGCCCAGACACAAAACTTGGAATCCTGATCGCCCTGAACGGTATCACCGGGAACTCCAGCGCAGACGCTATCCTGAAGATCCGCGAAGCCCGCCAACATGGGCGCTACATCCTCGTGATGGATCACCACGACCTTGAGGCTATAGTGCGGGGAGCGTCGTTCCACAGGGTTATCACTGAAAAGTACGAGGACCTTCTCCGCATCTAGCCGGCAGCGCCTGGAGCCCGGAAACGGGGTGCCTCAGACGACCGCTCACCGCGGTTCCTTCTCGGAAGTGCCGATCTAGTGGGCGATGAACCTGCCGGGGTGATGAACCGGCTTCGGCGCGGGGCCATCGATTAGCTGATCAAGGACGAGGTCCGTGAGTGCGACAGGTTCATCCGCTAAGCCAACCGCCGACCTTGCTCTCTTTCTGTCTATCCGCCGAACATTGCCGGTGTAGAGAATGGTCGGGATGGACCTGCCCGCCTCCTCGAGAGCGTCAAGCAGCTGATAACCAGCCTCTGGATTCCGTACATCCCCCTCAAGGCGCTCGACATCGGAGATGATTAGGTCGTAGTGCGAGTTAGCCAGCGCCTTCAAGGCGGCCTCGGTGGTCTGAACGAAGTCTATGGTAGCCCCAAGCCGCTCGAAAAGACTCGCCTCGTATAGATTGTGTGTCGGATTGTCATCTACCCACAGAATGGCTTTTGTTGCGAGTGCTCTCTCCACAGTTGCCAATGGAGACCGCAGATCGCGTGGTGTTTCGGATGCCAGCGGCAGTTTGCGAGCCTGTTCTCTAACGAACTCAACCAATTCCTGTGGCCGGCCCTCGAGATGCTTCGCGCCCTTCTCAACAGCGTCTGCGAAGGCACCGACGGCGGCCTCCTGAAACTCGAACGTGTTCCCGGCAACAGTAGCTTTTCTCAGTCTCCTAGCTAGTAGTGGCATGAAAACTCTGAGGTCACGACGGAAGTACATGACAAGGAAAAGTAATACAAGCGGCCAAGCGGTGAGCACGCGCAATAGCTCGACGAGAAGCTCAGTTTGCTCGATCGTCATCGGAGTGAGCTTCTTGCCAAAGCGTGGTCTTCGACCGTCTAAAAGTCCTGGACTCGGATCTCTAGTGAGTGATCGCTTAAATACCTCGTGGCCGGCTGCACGGAGGAAGCCGCCAAGAACGCGCAGATGTCCGGACGCGAAGACTTCTGCGGAGACTGCTACAGCGCAGCTCCGATAGTCAAATTGCAATATCTGTCGGAGCGCCGCGGCCTCTTGCAGTGGAGGGTTAGCGGTTTCTCCGATTCGTGGCCCGCGTTGGCGAAAGGGTGGCTGTGGGCTCTCGGCGCGGATGCCCGTGCCGTTGCGGTAGCTTACCCGGATCACCGAGCCTCACGGAGACCCCGCAGGAGAGCGTCGAAGCTGAGTCCCTCGGCGGGAAACTCCCTGGGTGCCGAGAGGCGCCCCTGGGACCGCTCGGCTGTCCCCCTACGCGGCGCTCGCCGCGAGTCGGCTGGGTGCCGCGTTCTAGGTCGATGTCCACCGCTACGGCTTCCTCGACCGCACGCTGCTCGAGACCGACGGGACGTTGTGGTCGGCAACCGCCGGCGTCTCGGTCGCCGCGGGCGAACGCCTGCGTCTCGCTGGCGAGCTGTTCTACACCCCGCTCGACGTCGTCGGACACGCGGGCAAGGGCGAGGAGAGCGACGGAGCGACGGGCTCTTCAACGCCCGCGCGCTGCTCGCCTATCGCCTGCGCTGAGAGAACTGAGTGCGAGGCTAGAACGCCACCCGCGCCGCGGCGCCGAGCGTGACGATGTCGTATCTCTCGTCGGAGTGCAGGAGCGAGCTGCCGACACGGTAGTTGGCGTGGAGGTCGACGTGGAGCCGCGTCACCACCTGGAAGTCCCAGCCGAGGCGGACGACGTAGAACGGGTCCAACACGACATCGGCGATACCATCGAAGGAGGTGACGCCGGCGCCGACGCCGGCGTATAGGCCGAACTCGACCAGCACGTAGGCAGCCGGTGAGAAGGCTGCCGAGTCGGAGCTGCCGAGCCCGTCGGCGTAGTACTCAAGGTCGAGCTCGAGGCGGAAGATCCCCTCCGGCACGTACTGGTAGGTGAGGAACGGCGCCGCTCCGTCCTCCTCGATGCGCGCCGACTCGATGTCCTCGAGCGCCTGCCAGTAGAGGTAGCCCAGGCCGAAGCGGTGCTCCGCCGCGCCGGCCTCCCCCGCCGTCGCACCCGCGAGCAGCACGGCGAGGAAGAACGAACGCACCAGCCACATCGTCGTCCTCCACGGGCCCACCTCCTCACTGTGGTCCTTCGTTCTAGGATCCCTCGTTCCAGGGTCCTTCATTCCAAACCCTCGAGTACGAGCACACCTCAGATCCAGTTGAGCCGTGCGAAGACGCCTCCTGTCCGTGGCGCACCCTCCAGTTCTACCAGGAGGCGCTGCGTGATCTCGGGCACGATACCAGATAGCGCGTTGTCGAAGGTGGAGGCGCGGGAGGGGCGTGAAGTCGTCATCGCGGCGGGCACAGTACCGCACCGGCTATCCGCAGGTGTCGCCGGCACTCGAGACGCGGCTACGGATGGAAGTCCCGGGGGCCGGAGGGTCTTGTACGATCAGTCCGGGAGAACGTGACCGACCGTGGCGAAGAAGCTCGACATCGACTGGCCGGAGCTCCAGTTCGCGTTCGACTCGAGCTTTGGTGAGGTGTCCTGCTATCTCGACCGCGAGACCGGCACGGTGATCACTGTCACCGAGGACATTCGGGCGGCTGCCGACGACGAGGACGATGCGGGGGGCTTTGATCCCCAGCTTCTGGAGGCGGTGCGCGCGATCGACGGCGGCTCGGAGCGCTACCTCCCGATTCCTGACCAGGACAGCCGCGAGGGCTACCGGGACATGGAGGAGTTCATCGCCACGGTCCGCGACCGGCGGTTGGCCGAGCTTCTTGAGGTCGCGATCGCCGGTCGCGGAGCCTTCCGCCGCTTCAAGGATGTGCTCGCCGGCTCCCCCGCTGAGCGCGATCGCTGGTTCGCCTGGCACGACAGCCGGCAGCGCGGGCGGATCCTGGACTGGCTCACTGCTGAAGGCATCGCCCCGGCCAACGTACCTGCGGCGCCCGCGGTGCCTCCGCCGGCTGAGCCAGAACGTGAAGGCGCGGCCGACCTCCTCGAGGAGCTGACCCTGCTCTGCCTCTACCTCGGTTCGTGGGAGGAGCCAGCCGTCGGCCAAGCCGTTCACCGGGCCTGGAAGGGTTTCCGCTTCGAGGTCCTCGATGCCCTCGAAGCGCGGGGACTGGTCGTCCAGGCTCGGCGCGCAAAGTCGTTGACTCTGACCGAGGAAGGGCTACGACGTGCCCAGGAGCTGGAGAAGCGCCTGGCCTCGATCTCCGAGTAGCGCCATCGCCGTCGTGGCAGCCAACCCGCCAGGCGGCTTCACCATGGTGCATCCCGTGATCGACCCGCGCGCCCCGCCGCTCGGTCGACGAGGTCGCCACGCGCGCGGCGGCGGACGACTGAACGCAGTTCCAGGGATCAAGCCGGCACCAGCTCCAGGGTATTGATCACCCGGTGTGGCTCGGCGAAGCCCTCGACCCACTTCCGGGAACCCCTGGTGGGGTACTTGGCAGCGAACGCCCGGGTAACGGCGTCGCGCAGCCGGGCGCTACGGACCGGCCGGGCGCGGATGGCGATCTCGCGATCCCCAACCTGGAGGCCGCCGAGCGGCTGGTCGCGGAAGGCACGGTACCAGCCGGTCGGCTTGTCGCTCCACGAGCGAACGAAGAGCCGGTCTTCGACGACCACCGGCCAGACGCCGGTGTAGCGGTGCTCGCCGCCGGAGCGGATGCCGAGGATCTTCGCCCGGTCGAGCTGCACGAGGTCCTCCACCGGGAAGCGGGTTGCCTGGTTCGCGGCCATCGCTCGGTTCTCCGCCGATAGGACGAGCATAGCTCCGCTGGACGGGGGGCTGCCCGGTTCGGAGCAGGCGAGGGGCGACACCACCACCTGGAGCAGAGTCCAGGACTGAGAGCGAAGGGGGATCGGGGGTACGTTCAGCGACATCGACGGCACCGGAGAGGCGACCGCGGCTCTGGCCTCGACGCGACCCGCCGCAGCGCCGCCAAGCAACGGCGGCAGCTCCTGGCGACGATGGTGCTGAGGGGGTCAACCGCGCCCTCGACTGCGAGTGAACCCACCGTGTCCTCGGCCCGTGGGAGGGCCCCAGAGCCCCGCCCCCACCCGAGCCCATGCCGACCCTGCCGCCAGCCCCGCCCGCCCACCCAGAGACCGCCCGTCAGCCCCCGCCACCCCGCGCCCCGTGTGCCCTGAGCCACTCGAGGTAGACAACCTCCGGCCGCTCCCCGTCGCCGATCCGCCGCAGCGCCTCGTCGGCCGCGCTCTCCCCGGCCCGATCGCCGGCGTCCCTGGCGGCGTCGCCGGCGTCGCCGAGCCGGTGAATGTACTCGCGGCCCTCCTCGGCGTCGATCGTCACGCGGTCCTGCTGCGCGAGGTGCTGCTTGCCCAGCCAGATCAACATGACGACGTTGCCCGACATGGCGACCGCGATCTGCTTGCGCCGGAGCGACGCTTTCAACAGCGACTGTCCCTTTCTGTAGGCCTTGTGGAAATCGCTCGACTGATCGGCCATCCGGTGCTCGATGGTCGTGCGTGCGGCGGGCAGGACGTAGGCCATCTCGGCGGCGGTGGCACCGATGCGGCCGAGGCCCTCGACGATCTCGAGGTCGAACTCGATCGAGGGGCGGCCGACCTTCCCGGTGGTGGTGCTCTTCTCAGCCATCGGCGGCGGCGGTGGGTTGGAGCGGTCGGGTCGGTGCTGCCCCGCCCTCTCCCGGGTGGTGCCCGGGCGCATCGCTGGTGTTGCTTCGACCGCGTTTCGGGTAGGCGAGGGCGAGGCCCTCGAGCTTCTTGCGCATCGACTTGTCGAGCGGGTAGACGTACCGGAGCTTCGCCGCCTGGGCCACCCGCTCGGCGCGGGGATCGACGTTCTGGCGGAGCCAGGCGAGGCTCTGACCGCCGGGGCCGTAGCGGTCGTAGACCGTCCGCGGGTGGACGATCCGGCCGTGGATCTTGAGGTACGACTGATCGGAGTTGCCGACGTAGTAGAAGCCGGCGGCTTGGTAGAGAACTCCGACGTGGCCCTGCGCGAGGTCGGCGAAGGAGACGACGAGCTTCAAGCCCGGCGACTGTCGCTTGAGCAGCTTGAGGGCGATCGCCACCACCTTCGACGTCGGGTGCTCGCGGGCGGGCGCGAGGGCGACCCGGGTGAGCTCGCAGGCCTCGGTCGGCGGCAGGCCGAACTGCGAGGCAAGATGGCGGTTCGCGCCGACGCCGAAGATCACGCAGCCGACGAACCGCGCGTCCTCCCACACACCGACGCGGACGAGCTTCGACTTCGGCATCGAGCGGCTGTAGTGCCATTTCGCAGTTGAGTACTTCGCCGCTTCGTGCGAACAGAACGCCAGCTTGAGCTCGGTCACGGCGTGAACTCCAACTGGCAGCCCGGGCAGGTGACGGACTTCTTGCGGTCGAGGCGCGACTGGTCGTCCGCCTCCTCGGGCTCGAACTCCGGCCCGATCAGCAGGTCGTCGAGGTCGGCCGTCGAGAAGCTGACCAAGTACTCGCCGAGGTCGCTCCGGTCGCGCAGCAGCTCGACCAGCGTCTGCTCGTCATAAATGCGGATCACGTCGGCGAGCGGCAGGCCCGAGCCGCCCAACGTCAGCGAGTTGTGATCGAGGCCGTAGCTCTCCGCCTCGGCCTGGGAGGCGGCATCGACTCCGAAAAGAATCGGCACTGCCCACTTGCCCGACTCGTCGACCGCCACGCCGCGCGGCGGGTCGGCGCCGGACTTGCGAAGCTGGAGCAACACGCTCGAGCGGCCGTTGCCTTCGACGATGCCGCCCTTGCCGCCATTGAGGGACGGCTCGAACTTCGGCGGGTCTTTGAACCCGTAGCGGGTGATCGATTCGCGGAGCTTCGCCAGGTCGTGCTTCTTGGGATTTCGATCCCAGAGCACGAGCGTCTCGAGCGGCACGTAGCGCACCTGGAGGCGCTCGCCGGGTTCGGGCTGGGCCTTCGCCTTGGAGGTGGCCATCGGGCCACGATTCTATCACTCGAGGGCGCTGGCACTTGACACATCCGAGAGGTGAGACGGTGTGATATGTGATGCAACGGCGTGAGCAGTTGCTGGTTGTCCTCGGCGGGGCTTCCGGTGTGCCAGACTCCGCGGATCATGCACCCCACGACCACCGCGCCGCGCCGGCGCTGGCCGCTCGTCCTCCTGCTCGTGGCGAGCCTCGTCTGGCTCGGCCTCGTCGCCGGCACCGCGGCCGGTGCCGCGTGGTTCGTGCCCGCGGGGAGCGGGCTCGCCGGTCCCGCCATCGCGCTCGGCTACGGCGTCCTGGGTCTGCTCGCCGGCGTCGCCCTCGGGGCCGTCCTCGGATGGAAGGCAGGGCACGGGCTCCTGAGGGCGTCTGCCGCCGTCGCGGTCGTGCTGGCGCTCGTGACGGTGGGCGCGGTCGTCTGGCGGGTCTTTGCGGCCCAGGCGGAGCGCAGCAGCGGCGTCCCCCTCCCGCCGCCGGCCGGGTTCCGGCTCGAGTCACGGATCGCCGAGTCGGACGAGATGCGGCGCTACCGGGATCTGACCATCGACGGCGACACCTGGACGGCCGCGTCGACCGCGGTCGGTCCCGAGGCCGCCACCTGCACGGCGAAGCTGCGGTTCGTCGAGGCCGACGCGCTCCTCCGCAAGCGGATCGAAGTCCGCCAGGCCCCCGACCGCTTCACGGCGCTGTGCTCGGTGCCGGAGGCCGCGGCCACCCACGTCTACGCGCTGCGGGAGGACGATCCCGGCTCTCCGTCGTGGAAGGTCTTCGCCGATGAGCAGTGCCTCCAGGAGCATGGCGAGGTCGCGGCGTTGCACTGGATGCTCGGGCGCATCCCGGTGGACGCGGTGAGCGATGGGCGGGCGAGGTGCGAGGGCTGAGGCACGCCCCGGGCTGCGGCTTCGGAGAGCGGATCTCCCGTCCGGTCCCGCACGCGGCCGCACGACGACGAAAGAAGTCACGACTCACGCCCCGCACGGTCCGCCGAGGGTTTCCCGGGGTGCGAGTTTCCATTCCAGGGCTTACACCCTGGAAACTGGAAACTCTCCGGCACCTGGCGGAAACGAAACTGGAAACTCGGTGGAAACCTCCTCTGTGAATCCCAATGTTTCCCGGCACTTTTCGGCGGTCCAAGGAAACCGATCTGGAAACCGCCTGGAAACCCCGGCGCGGTGCATGGAAACTTTTGGGCTCCCCCGAGACCCACGGTACCGGACGAAGATGCCCCCGAGCGGCGAAACCGCCCATCACAACAGGAGGTTTCCCGCGACGCCACTTGGTGGGCCTCTGGAAACCCACTGAAAACACTGGAGCTTTCACGGATCGAGCTCGCCAGCCCCAACGGCCGCCCGGCGCCACTTCGACAGCGTGCCCTTGCGGATGCCGAGCTCCTTGACCACCTGTGCCTGGGTCAACCCGTCGCGGAGCAACTGGATCGCCTGCTGGCGCTTCACGGAACTCGTGCTCCGGCACTCCCAGACGCCCGCGCCGGCCTCGTTGGTGGTCAGCCGCGCCTCGAACGGCGCGAGGCCTTCCCGGCTGAACTGCCGAGACTTCGTGAAGCTGACCTCGAAGCGAGCCGGTTCTCCGGGCTCGTAGTCCGGCGGGTGTTTGAGCTGGATCACGTAGTCGAGGACGTCCTCGCGAGCGCCGGTGCCGCGCTGCTCACCGCTTTTGTTGGCGTGGTGCATGAAGAGTGCGGAGATCCCCTGCCGCCGCAGTCCCATCAGCCAGGGCTGTGCCTTGAGCTTCCACTCGTCGGCATCGTTCTCCGGCAGGCTGAACAAGCACGACAGGTTGTCGAGGATCACGAGCTGGACGCCGTCCAGGTGCTCGCCGACCGCGGCCTGCCCCTCCGGTGTCGCGAGCGACGGCAGGCCGCCCTCCCCCTGGAGGTCGTAGCTGATGAGACGGAAGTAGCCCGGCTCGGGTCGCTTCTCACTCGCCGCCTGGATCGACCGCAGACGACCCTGGAGGTCGTCGGCCGCCATCTCGCCATCCACCAGCAGCACCCTGGCGGGCTCGGGCGCGTCCCACTGCAAGAAGCGGCCGCCGGTGGCGACGGCGTAGCCCACGCCGAGCGAGACGTGGGTCTTGCCGACCCCTCGCGCTGCGAACGCCTGGCCGAGGGACTTCTCGAGCAGGAAGGGGCTGAGCAGCGGCTTGCGCTTCGGGATGTCGCGGTCCATGAACTCGGTGAAGTCGATCGCCGACACCTTGCGGTCGGCCTCCGCTTGCGGTTTGAAGGCAGCGGTGACCCCGGCCACGAAATCCTCGACCGACGCGCCGCTGCACTGCTCGGCCAAGATCCCGAGCACCTCGGTTACCGGGACCGCGCCGCCGCGCTCCGCTCGCAGCTTCAGCGCGGCGAGCTCGACCTCCTCGGCCGTCCTCATCGTCCCGCCTCGATGTGGCCGATCACCTTGGCCACGGTCAGCCCGAGGTAGTCGGTGCTCCCTCGGCTGTCCGAGTACTTCCGCCGGTTCATCCGGCTCGACCGCATGATTCGCTGGATGCGCCCGGGATCGAAGCCGGCAGAATGGAGGAGCCCGGCGAAGACGGCGTCGGCGGCGGATCGGGACTTGTCCTTGCGGCCCCGCACGACCGCCTCCCAGTTGCCCGTGTAGAGCGCACGCACGCGAGGGTCGAGGTCCATCAGCAGCAAGAGGAGCCGCAGATCCTCGGGGGTCGCTTGCTCGCGGTCTGGGGCGACGGACACAGGCGCGGCCGGCGGCGCCGAGCCGAAGATCCTCAGGACCACCTCGTCGAGCTGTGCCTGCCGCTCGGGGATCGCCGTCGGCGAGCCCGGCAGGGGGCGACCGGTCAGGGTGAGGAAGCGGAGGGTCGAGTAGACCTCGACACCGCCCTTCTTCCGGCCGGCGCCGATCGTCCCGCGCACGAGGATTCGCACGCCGCGCCCGCTCGGCGACAGCTCGCTGTAGCCGTCGAGATCCTGGACGATCGCCTCCGCCCACGGCTCGAGCGCGCCGCCGTCGACGCAGCCGTCGAGGTCGATGCCGGTGAAGGGGTCCGAGGAGGAGAGGACGATGCCGACCCCATCGAACGCCAGCCGTGGGTCGGAGAGCGCCGCGGCGCACTCGGCGAAGTGGGACCAAGTCCGCGGGTCGGAGTGCGAGGCGGGGAGGCCGTTGGGCTTCCGTGGTCGCTTCGACCACTTGAGGTGCCCGCGGGCATCGCGTTTATGGGTGCCGTCGTCGTCGAGCACCGGCTCGCCGCGCCAGCAGCAAACGTGTCGGCGGTGGTCCAGCTCGGCGGACAGAGCAGCGAGCCGGCGGAGATCAGGCTCGAGGAAGTGAGCGCGCTCGTCCATCGCCCGTGCTACTCGCCACCCCGACAAGCGCCTCGACAAAGAACGAACGGAGCCTTACCCCGAGGGTCCTGGCCATCACGAGCCCGAGTCCTCCTGCTGCCCCTTGGCGTCTACGCTGTCACCGAAGGTGGGCCGCGAGACCATGAATTCCTCGACTTCCTCCTCGAGATAGGCGACGGTGTTGGGGCCCACGAGGCGCCTCTTGGGCGCGAGACCGGCCGATTCCCAGCGATGCAAGGTCGCACGGGAGATGGCGAGCCGGCGGAGCACTTCGGGTGTTCTCAGGAATCGCACGGCTTGCCCCTTTCGTCATCCGGCGGCGCCCGGTATCACGCCGCCCTTTGCCAGTGCAGGATCGGTCATCAGGCACCGTCCTGTCAAGGTCTGTGCTGGTCGTAAGTGTCGGCATCTGCATAGCTTATGCAGCCCGACCGATTTGGAAGTCGCATCCCGTCGAGGTTCCGCGGTGTGGTCGCCGATTTAGAAGTCGCCCCCGACCAGATGGCCATGGCCGAGCGCAGCAGGAGACCTGGGCGGACCTGCGGGGCCGGGATTGACGAAATGCTCATGGTGACCAGTCCAAGTCCGCCGCGGCGCAGGCCAGCTCGACGGCGGCTGCCCCGGCGCGTCGTGTCCAACCCAGCGGCACGGAAGATTGTGGCTGACCGAAGCCAGCGAGATCCACGTGGTTCTTGCGGGTTCCCAAGAACCCCGAAGATTCAGCGCTTGGGCAGGAGCAGGAGGATGTCGGCGAAACCGGTTCTGCTCATCCGTCGGGCCTGTCGCAGGGGGCCGTCAAGCATGGCCTTGGGGTCCTTCGGCGATTGGGCGTCAATCCCGAACAGAACCTCCGCGATCTCTTCGTAGGTGGTGTCCACCGCCCGCGCGTCGAGCAGCCTCAGATAGAGCCGCCACTGCTTCGGCTGGTTCCGCGGAGCCCTCCGGCGGAAGTCGCCCCTTCCCGCCTGGTTGCGCTGCCGTCGAGCCAGTGGACCGCGGGCGAGTGCCAGCTGAGGTTGGATAGGGAATCGAAGATCGACTCGTACGAGAACCTCGTAGTCCTGCAAGGGTCGTAGCCTCTGCTCCCAGACGTACAGCCTTCCGAACTCGAGGAAGGGCGAGATCCCAGGTACGTCCAGCTCGGGATTGAGGTAGTACCAGAGGAGCCACTTCTCCCGGCTTTGCTTGGAAGGCACGCTGTCGACCCACTCCCCTTCCGGCTTCGAGTAGCCGGTCGCATCCAAGATCTCCGCCTCGGCGGCGTACTCACCCTCCCGGGCGTTGAGCCGTCGGATCGCGTCGTGGAAGTCCACCTGGTAGTCGGGGTTCCGCCGCAGGAACTCCCACGCCCAGCGCCAGGGGGGAAGGCCCTCCGTGAAGCAGTAGTCCTCAGGATCTCGCCAGTTCCTCATCCGTGGCGCTCGCTCCTCGAGGAGATCCGGGGGCTGCTCAAGTCAAGGGTACGGCTCGGCCAGGAGAGCCGCCGCACGCTTGTCGCGGTGAACGAACTTGTCGATCACGCTGCCGATAGGTCCCTTCGGGCGGGAAGAGATCTCGGTTGGCTCGAAGTAGGGCGAGAGCAGGCCGCTGATGTGCTCCCGGAGCGGGTCTGGATTGCGCCTTGGGTCGCCGAACGTTCGCCTGTAGATCGGCCAGAGGTAACAGTAGAGACCGCGGAACAGGTGGCTCCGCGAGAGCGCTCTCCGGCCGCGCCCCTTTGAAAGCGCTTGCAGCTTGCCGTCCTCCGTGACCGCCCAGCCCATCGCTTGGAGGCTGCGTTTCGCGTCGGCCAGGATCTCCGCGAGTTTCGATCCGCGGCGGGTGAGGGCACGCAGTGACGAGAGTTCCTCGTTGGTCGCGATTGCGACGAGCGGGCTCGCCTTGCTCATCTGGTCGACCCATTCGAGCGGGTTCAGGATTGGGCTGAAGTCGGCGAGGAGCTTCGCAAGAGCTAGAGGGGAGTCGGGCCAGGTGTCCACGATCTGATCGAGCCGGGGCCGGAGCCGAGGGAGGTTTTCGGTCACGTAGGTCAGCAGCGGCTGCCCCGGCATCGACCCGTTCGTCACGGGCTTGAGCAAGCGGATTGCAGGTTGTAGCTCCTTCCGCCAGCGCTCGACGGCCTGGGTCAGCTCCTGCTTGGCGGTCCCGTCCGCCCAGCCCATGACGATGCAGCGGACGCAATCAAGGTCCGGCGAATAGTAACCATCCGGCCTCTCATGCGTCTCCGGATCGAACCACGTACAGCCCCCGTTCTTCCTCTGGTACCAGATTCCTCGCAGTTGGCACCATCGCTCGTCATAGTCTGCCAGCACCTCCCACCACGCCATCGGTGTGAGGTCCGGAAGCGTCTTCCGGTATAGCCGGACCAACCACAGCTGATCTACCCGCTCCAACCCCCGCGCCTTCATGGAAGCGACTTCCACTTGGCGCAGGGCGGCGTGGCGCTCGGCTCTCTCTTTCTCTTCGGCGGAAATGCAGTCGGTCCCCATTCCTCCTCCCTATCTCCCTCCAGTTCGCCGGAAGATATGGTTGTTGATCGCCCGCCAGATCGTTCCCTTGTGATCCGCGCGAACCTCAGCGGGCTCGAAGTAGGGCGAGAGGAGAAGGCTGATGTGCCTGCGCATCGGTGCAGTATTCCTCGCCGTATCTTGAAACGTCTTCTGGTAGAACGGGCGGAGATATGCGTAGAGACCCTGGATGATCTGGACCAAGTAGATCGGTCTTCGGCCACGGGTCGTCAGCCGCACTTGCTCGAGCTTCCCGTGCTTCGAGACCTGCCAGTCCATCGCGGCCGGGCTGCGCTTCGCGTCGGCAAGGATGTCCGCCAACCTCGCGCTTCGGGCCGCCAGGCGGTGCATCGCTTGAAGCTCGTCTCCGAGCGCGATGGCCTCGAGCGCGTCAGGGAGTTCCCTGGCCCCGGTCGTCCCGTGCATCCTTCGCAGGGTCCGGGGCCGTCTGGTCCTGGAACTGCTGGAGCAGATCCACGGCAGGGGCGAAGTCGTTCACCAGCCCCAGGAGGGCTGGCGGAGAGTCAGGCCACCCGTCGATGATCTCCGCGAGCCGCGGCCGGATCTCGGGAAGTGTCTGCGTCACGTAGGCGAGCAACTCCGGCCCCGGCACCGGGGAGCTCGTCACGGGTTCCAGCGACCGGATCGCGGGATGTAGCTCCTCGCGCCACCGCGTGACCCAGTGGTCCAGCTCCTCAGGCTTCGAGCCGTCCGCCCACCCGAACACGATGGATCGGATGAAGTCGAAGTCGGGAAGGTAGCCCTCGGGTCCTTCGCGTCGGGGGTCCAGGATCCATTCGCACTCGAGCTTCGTCGATCGACGATGCCAGGTCCCTGTGGACTCGCACCACTTCTCCTGATAATCGGCGAGAACCTCCCACCACGGGTCAGGACTAAGCTGCCGAGAGATCTTCCTGTAGAGCCGGGGCAGCCACAGCTGCTCCACCGCCTCCTCTGCCGCGGCCGTCATAGATTGCCGGCAGATCTCCAGCATGGCCTCGCGCTGCGCCGGAAGTTCGTTCGACGCGGTGTTCGCCGCCACTGTCGGACCGTCCATCACTCGGCACCGCGCTACTGACCCGCGCGAGTACGAAACGTCACCACTTTCGCCCCCGGCTCGCCGCCGGCGAGCGCGGTCTCGCCGGCGGCCAGACCATCGGGGCGCAGGACTCTGTCGGTGATCGTCGGTAAGTGCGGAGCGCCGTCATCGTGACTCGACCTCCAGCTCGATGCGCGCGATCTCGAGCGCGAAGCGGTCGAGGATCTCGGCAGTCAGGTGGCGGGTGTTGTCCTCGTGGATCGCCCGCGCCACCGCCAGGGCGGCCTTGGGGGCGAGCTCCCCGGCGCGGACCAGAGTGAGCATCAGCTGGAGACCCCACCAGACTGGGACTCGCTGCTCGCGGCAGGCTTTGCGGAGCGCGCGGTCGTTGGTGACGCAAGTCCAGCCCGAGTCATGGGCGACGATGAGACTCAGCCGATCGGTGAAGGACAACCGGCCGCGTTCCGCCTCGCCCGCCGCGACGAGCTGCTCGAGCGACGGCTCGACGACTTCGATCCCGAGACGCTTGAAGTCCCGCTCTCGGATCTGCTCGACCTCGTCGAGGACCGAGCGCACGACGTAGACACGGCCGATGTGGCGGGCGGCGAGGCCGAGGACGGCGAGCTCGGTGATCGCGTAGTCGATCACCACATTCGCGTCGAGGAGCAGCAGCTCGCGCCCGGTCGCCACCGCCCGCTACCCCACCCAGGAGCCCGCCAGTTGCCGCATGTCGCCGAGCGAGAAGCCGAGGATCTCGGCGCCTCGGGCGAGGCTGATCTCCTCGCCCTCGACCGCCCGGCGGACAAGGCGCGAAAGCCGGTCCTCGACGAAATCGGATGGGGACAGGTCCTCGGGCTCGCCGGCGCGGGAGTCCTCGGGGAAGCTCGCCCGGAAGGCGTCGGCCGCGAGCGCGTCGGGCTCGTCGTCCTTGAGCAGCGTCTTGCCGGTGCGCTGGAGGTAGTCGTGCTGGAACCGCTTCCACAGGCCCGGCCCGGGGAGCGCCTCGCTCAGCCGGTAGAGGACCGTCCGGTAGCTGACCCGGAAGATCCGCTTGACCTTGAGCACGCGGTCCACGAACGCCATCCCGTAGGTCTCGGCCCACTCCTTGGCGAAGACCTCCTCGGGCATCAGGAAGTGCGAGGCGAAGACGTTGGCCTCTTTCTCCTGCTGCCTCTCCTCCTCCCGCTCGGCGACGTCGTAGTCCTCGAGGTGCAGCAGCAGGTGGCCCAGCTCGTGGGCGGCGGTAAAGATCCAGCGCTCGACCGAGATCCGCTCCCAGGTGTTGACCACGATCGCCGGACCGCCGTCGGCGGGGGCCACCGACAGACCGAAGAAGCCGTCGGAGGCCACGGTGTACGGATAGACCTTGATCCCGCGCGCCTCGAGCAGACCGCAGATGTCGCGCACCGGCTCGCTCGGATCGAGTCCCATGCGCTCGCGGGCTTGGGCCGCCGCCTGCTGTGGCGAGGGAGCGGTCCGCCGGCCGGAGGGCTCTTTGCCCGGCGCCAGCCTGTAGGGGATCTCGGCGCCGAGCAGCTCCTCGAGCGCGTTGAAGTCGGCGAGCCAGCGCCCGACCGCCACCAGGATCTCCGCGCGGGTGCGGAGTTTCTTGAACGACCGGAACCGGACCCGGCGCAGCTCGGGCGCCGGCGTCACCAGGTCCTGGATGCGGACCTCCAAGGCCGCCGCCAGCCGCTGGAGGGTGTCCACCCGTGGCTCGGACTTCCGCAGTTCGATGTTGCGGTAGGCGCCCTTCGAGATCCCCGCCGCCTCGGCCGCCTCGACCTGGGTCAGGTCCTTCGCGATCCTCAGTCGCCGGAGGTTGGCCGCGATCACTTCAGCTCCCATCGTTGCACCTCCCCCAGACCAGGATGGAGCAATTGGCATGATCTGTCAAGAACACTACCCTGCGAGATCGACCGCTCCGCGTCGCGCCCGGAACTCCACGACCCGCCCCTCCGCCTTCCCGCCAGCGATCTGCTCGACCCTCCGCCCCCACTCCGTCAGCGCCCGCTGCTTCTCAGGGTCGGCCCCGTACCGGTCATAGACAGCGGTCACGCTTCGGTCCTTGTGGTTGAGAATCCCCTGGACCACCAGCCGGTCGACGCCGAGAGCCCGCATCTTCGAGGCCGCTGTGCGCCGCAGGTCGTGCGGCGACCACGGCCGCATCCCGGTCCGCTCGAGGATGCTGAACCTGGCCGTCCTCACCGTCGTCAGGTGCGAGCCCGGCCGCATCGGGCTCTCGAGCACCCACTCGGAGCCGCCGGTGTGGGGGCGGAGACCTTCGACGATCGCTCGCGCCTGCGGTGACAGATAGACCCGGTTCGCCTCGCCGTTCTTCGCAACCTCGGCCGGCACCACCCACCAGGCGCCGTCCTCGATGTCGCGCCAGCGCATCCGGAAGACCTCGCCCGGCCGCTGGCCGGTCAGCAAGATCAGCCGGAACGCCGCGGCAGACACCGGCGCGATTTTCCGCCGCCGAGCGTCGGCCTCGAGCGCGTCCAGCTCACCCCAGAGCATCGCGACCTCCTCGTCCGAGAGGACGCGGTCCTTGCCGCCCTTGCGGAGGTGCTCCCGCACCCGGTCGGGGAGCTTCACGCCGGCGGCGGGGTTGCCAGCGAGGATGCCCCGGTCGGCGGCCCAGTCGAAGAGCTTCGACAAGAGCGCCTTGAGGTTGCGCGGGGCGACCTTGGTCGGCTTGCCCCGGGCGGCCAGCTTGCCGGAGGCGAGGTCCTCGAGCAGCCCGCGGACGTCCTGCTTCGTCACCTCGTCGATCGGCCGCTTCCCCCACCGCGGCAGGACGTAGGCCTCGATCTGCCAGCGGTCCATGGCGTAGCCCTTCGGCCGCTTGTGCTCCTGCGCGTACTCCGTCAGGTAGAGCTCGGCGACCTCGGCCACAGTCGACGCCGTGCTCTCCTCCCTGCGCTCCACCCGCTCGGCCTGCGGGTCGTCGCCGGCGGCGATCCGGCCGACCTCGACCTCGGCGAGCTGGCGGGCCTGCTTGAGCGAGACGCCCGGGTAGGCGCCGAGCTTGAGGAACCGGCGGCGGTCATCCTCCTGGCGGCGGTAGTGGAGCATCCAGGTCCTGGCCCCGCCCCGGTAAACCCGGAGCACGAGCCCCCGCACCTGGTCGTCTCGGAGGTCGATCTGGTTGAGCCCGGGCCGGACCTGGGCCGAGCGGATCTGGCGGTCTGTGAGCGTCATGGGCACCCCTTCCCGGCCCCAGCCCCAGGCCCGGCTCCCTGGGTGGCAACGACGGGTCCCATCGTTGCTCCATCGTTGCCAGAAAGCATGCGCTTGGGTGAGGCCATCTGAGGCCCCATGGTACACGGTGAGATGGTCTAAGTCCAGACACCCCAACGAGTTAGGGCCTCTCCAGATGAGACGGGGTGACACGCCCTGAGACGGGGTGAAGCCTCTTGAGAAATGGGAGGACCACTTAACTACGGATCAGAAGGTTCGGGGTTCGAATCCCTGCGGGTGCACCAGTAACCTCCATCGAATCAGACGGTTAGAGACCGTCAGCACTTCACGAAGTGCGGGCGGAGTGGTCTTCGTTGCTCCCTCGTTGCCAAAAAGCCAGCGGTAGGGGTCGGCTCGAGGTGGGTCTGGGCCGGAAGTGACGCTGGCTCAGTGGGTTGCGGGAAGTCGCCGCCGATGGGGATTTAGAAGTCCTTCGAACAGGCATTGTCCCAGGCGGTCTCAGGGCGTATCATTTGAGCGTCGGCGCGGACGCCGGATCGGCGAAATCCGCAGTGCTCAGGGGCAGAGCATCTGATCAGCACTCAGAAGCGCTAACCGCACCGACTGTGGACTGCGCCCTAGAGCCTGGTGTGGCACGGCCGTGCCAGGGAAGCGAGAGAGACTCCGTTCATTGCCGCGGCACCTCGTCCACCGAATAGCCAGACCTCGACGCAAACCCCGGCGGAGGCGCGGGAAGCACCCCGCGGGATCCTCGTGCAGGAAGATCACGTCTACCCGTAGGCCCACCTCCTAAGCCACGTACCGAGACACTGGATAGGGAGTCGGCAAATGCCGGACAAGGCTAATGAGCGGCGCCCCCTCTCCTTCGCTGGCCTAAGCAACGAGGAGGAGCTGAAGGTGCGGTTCCTGGTGCCTCTCCTCGAGCGACTCGGCATCTACCGTGACGATCTTCATTTCGAAGACTCCTTCTCCTTCAAGGCTGGACGAGGCAAGCTCGGCGAGGAGGTCGGGCCAGCACTTCGGGAGAGGCGGCCCCGGCTCGACGTACTGGTTACTCAAGGTGGTCGGAATCTCTTCGTGATCGAAGCCAAGGCGCCGGATGTGTCGCTGACCGACCAAGACGGCCTTCAGGCGATCTCCTATGCCCGGCTAGTCCATCCCATCGCTCCGTACGCATTGGTCACCAACGGACAGGACAGCGATCTCTACGATACCGTGTCGCGACGGAAGATCGAGCCGGCAAGCGTCAAGCTGAATGGAGGCTGGCAGATCAGTCTCCCCGGACAGGGCGACTTTGCCGCGCTTGACGTCTTTCTCCGTCTCACTCCTGAGAACCTCCTCCGCTTCTGCAGTGTCCAGGTCGCCGACAACATCCGTGCGTTAAAGGGATCAGAGGAAGACCTCACAAGAAAGTACATTCCCAACCTACACACTCCCCGCAAGACGCTAGGCCAGGCACTGGCCTCGTTCATTCGAACCTCCGACAGCGCGTTTGGCTTGATTGCGGACTCCGGGATCGGCAAGACCTGCTGTATGTGCTACCGAGCCGAAAGCCTCTTGAGGCAAGGGTATCCCGTGCTCTTCTTGCGCGGCTCAGAGCTTGAACAGCGCCTGGTGGACCGCATAGCTGACGAATTCGCTTGGATATTCTCGGAAAGTTCGTCTCCGCAGGCACTGATCAGCCGTCTATCGGGCATGGTCGCTGACAAGAGCCTTCTGATTCTGGTAGACGCTATTGACGAATGGAACGAGCCTAGCTCTCGCCACCAACTAGGCGCCCTCATGCGGCATTTGACCGGAAGTCGCGTGAAACTCGTACTTAGCTGCAAGTCAGTAGCATGGAGTAGCTTCACTGCGGATCGAGGAGTGCCAACGGACCTTGCCACCTACGTTGCCAAGCACGATGGGCAGCCGGGTTTCCACATAGGCTCCCTGGAAGACCACGAGTTCACCGATGCTCTAGCCAAGTACAAGGAAGTCTACGGTTTTCAGGGGGTGTGGGACGAGAGGCTACTGAACGAGGCAAGGAGAAGTCCGTTCTTTATGCGGATCGCCTTTGAGGTAGCCAAAGATCGCGGACTGGGAGAGCTTCGCGAAAGCTCTCTTGAAGTTTTTGAGCACTACTACCGCAGTTGCCAGGCTAGGATGCTGATGACTCGGGAATTGGCAGATGGCATTCTGGCCTCGATCGCCAGGCTCCTTTTTGAGGCTAACACTGACAGAATTGAGTATTCCACGGCTCACTCATCGCTACGTCTGTCGCAGACCGAACCAATACCTGAAGAGTTGTTCCTCTCGGGCGTCCTGGAGAAGGTGGCAGGCGGCGGCTCCGAATCGGGCGCGGTACGCTTCGCCTTTGAAGGCCTGAGAGACTACGTGATCGCCTTTCGAGCATTCCGCTGGCCCGACCAGCCGACCGACGCATTTCGACAGGAACTTCGGCATCTGCACTCGACTGGCGTACGAGAAGAAGCACTTGTTTCCTACTACAAGTTGGCGCCGGAGGCGCATAAGAGGGAGTTTGATAGCCAGATCTACGAGTCAGGGCAGAACCTGCTAGGAGCCTACAAGGACATCATTCGGTCGCACTTCTCGGCATTCGCCAACGCGTTTCCTCCGGGTGATGTGAGCAGCGCTGGCTTCGTCGTCGAAGCCAACCTCCGGACCAAGGAAGGTTTCGGCTACGGCGTGAGATCCCTGAGGGCGGGCGATTCAGAAGTCTTGATCCTGCCCACTACCCGGCATGACTGGACCTCCGATAGCCTGTCCAGGGTAGGGGCTGGCGGACTGACATATCCCATACCGTATGACTGGTCGGAAGCCCACAACGCGCATGAGGAGCTTCTCAGCCGGGACTTCGCACGTCTCCTCCCACAGATTATAAGACAAGGGGAACTTAATGAGGCTGCCGCCCCGGAGCTTTCGCACGAGCTTCTGGCTGCAGCGGTAGTCTCAAAGCTCGACTCCCTGCGCCCCCCCAACGGCGGTGGGCACGAGAGCCTTCCGATCGCAGCCGGCCGAATTCGATATTTGCTAGAGTTTTGGCAGCACTGGAACCGGCTGTGGAGCGCTGCTATTGAAGCGAAGCTCGCGGCAGGCGAGATTCCCGTAATGAGGAGCGGCTCGAGTAGTAGTTACTCACCGCCGCCGCCTACGGAGCTTGAGCGACAGGATCTCATCAAGCAGTGTAGGGATCGTATTGCGAAGCATGTTCTGTTGGGGCCCCCGCGCTTCCTCCCGCTCGATAACATTGCTGCACGATTGAAGAGGTCTGTTAGTTGGTTGGGCGAAGATGCGACTATCGAGGCATCGTCCTTCGAGCAGGTCGACGCGTGCATACGAGGCCAGCACAGCGATCTGTTGGAGTACTTCCGCCGATTTTTCGAGAGATTCCTGTACAACTATGAACGGCTGGTGGCGACGAACTTCCCGACGCTGAAGAACCACTTTGCACTGTTCAAGCTGATGCCAGTTCTCGTGCGGCTCTCAACCATCGATGGCGTTCGCAATCAGAGCGACCGGATGCTCTTGCTCTCCCTTTGGGTGCCCGAAGAGCGAATACCTGACCAGAACCAAGTTGAGTCTGTAACGATAGAAGACTTCAGGGCGAGCGAAGCTGCGGGACGCTCCGGTGCACCAGTCGTGTTCCGCGGTCGCGAATATCGGGGGGTGCGGTCCCAGAGCTGGAGGATGGATAGCCTGCTGGGGTCCGTTGGCCGGCACTACCATAACCTACAGCTTCGTTACGGAACGACGGTGCTTCGCGACTTTACCTATAGTTGGATCGACGGAGAACTAGCAGGCGCTCTTCGAGGACTCGGTGAGCTCTACGGTATAAGAGGTCTCCGGGGTCGCCTGTAGCGCGAGACCCGTCCCGCCGCACTGTTGGCCCAGCGGACTGAAGATACGCACTAAGCCTGGGTCCGCTAGCCGACGAGAACGGGCGGCCCGGTGACCCGGACCGCCCGTTGTCGAGAGCAGAGGCAGGAGAGGCTTCATCTGGTCTTCTGCCGGCGGACGCTCTTCGTCGGAGCGGTCGTCGCCTCCCCGGCCCCAGCCGCCCCCTCCTCCGGCAGCCGGAACCCCACCACGCCTCCCCCAAACTCTTCGACCGCCAGCCCCCGCGCCGTGTCGAGCGTCAGCCCGTGATGGCCCCGTGGCCGGCGCGGCCCGCCGGCCCCGAGGGACGCAGAGCCGATCAACGCGTAGGCTATGCGTCAGACGTCCACCTGTTGTGCACCGGATGACCAGGAAGCTGTCGCCGGTGCTCCTTCACCGGCACTCGGAAGCGGCAGAGGTGCTTTGAACGCAGGAAGTTGCCGAACCCTCGAACTCCTGGCATCGCCTCCGCATTACGAGCCCCTTCGTTGGAGGAGCTTCACGAAGAAAGGAGGAGGCCATGTCGGCCGGACGTCAGGCGCTGGGCTTGGTGACCCTGACTCTCATGATTCCAGCTGCGATCCTGTTGGGCTTTCTGTTCATCGTAGGCTACCTGCCTCCCGACTGGAGTCTGCGCACGACATTCTTCGCCTGCTCGTTCGGCGCCGGCATCAGCGCCCTCTTATTGAAGTCGATTCTTGACGTCATGGGGAGGCCAGAGGGGGGCCTCCGACTGTGGATCCTGGGAGGACTGGCGCTGGCCATCCTCGGCTTGCCGGGGCTGCTGAACTCGCCTCCGCACATCGTGTGCAGGACTCTCGGACTTGGCCTGAACAGGCTCTTGCTCGGTGGAACCGTGGGCTACGCTGGCCTCGTTGCCACGCACCTTGTCTCGCTGCTCTTGTCGGACCGCCCTCCTCGAGCCCGATAAGGATCGCGAGCGGGACCTCTGATGCGGAGCCGGCTCGCCTTCCGGGTCCTCGCACTGGATCCGGAGCGGGGAGAGGCGGCGTTGTCGGAGCTGACGAGTGTGCGGCAACAGCCACGAAGAAAGGCGGCTCCTAGACCACGGAGCCGCCCGGGTGCAAGGGTTCAGATCGGGGTCAGCCGGCAGCCGCCCTGCGGCGAGCCTTGGCGGCCTTCGCCGGCGTCTCGGTCTCGGCGGAGTCACCGTCGGCCCCCTCCTCCGGCAGCCGGAACCCCACCACCCCGCCCCCGAACTCCTCGACCGCCAGCCCCCGCGCCGTCTCGACCGCCAGCTCATGGTGCGAGAAAAACCGCTTCGCGTCGATCAGCCGCGACCGGCCGTTCGGCTGGCGCCGGAGCTTGAGCACGCCGCGCCCGCCCTCGGCCGCCGGCTTGATCCCGACGGCACGCGCCTTCGGGTCGAAGCCGATCTGCACGGCCTCGACGCCCTCGCCCAGCATGGCGACGGCGGCCTCGGTCAGCACGAGCTGGCCGGTCTTGCGGACGGTCACCCGCGGGGTGGTGGAATTGACGGTGGTGGTGCCCACGCGGTGGCCGCGAGCGCTGACCTGCGGCTAGGATCCCCGCAATCCGGCCACCCAGAGCCCGATGGCCCGGGTCCCATCCACGGAGAGCAGCCATGCCCGAAAGCGACACCACCCTTCGAGCCAGTCTCGACGTCTCTCTCGACCCGGAGGCGATCTTCGAGGTGCTCGTCGAGGAGCTGGCCTCCGCCCTCTCCCGGCTCGGGATCCGCTTCGAGCTCGGCGTGGAGGGCCGAGTCACCGAAGGTACCGCGGAGGTCGGCCGCGTGATCGCCTGGGAACCTGGTGTGCGTGTCGCGCTCGAGTGGCACCCGGCGGATTGGCAGCCGGCCGAGACGACACGGGTCGAGCTGCGCTTCGAGCCCGCCGGCGACGCCACCCGCGTTAGCCTTGAGCACGCTGGCTGGGGCCGGCTAATCGGCGATCCCGGCGAGCTGGCCGGCTGGTTCGCCGGCGTGGTAGTGGCACCGCTCTGGCGGGCGACCGCGCCGGCGAGGTTCGGCGACTGGCTCACCGACCGCGGCGCCCGCCGACCCTCCGGCACCCAGGCACGGGCGATCTACGGCGATCCGATCTACCACTACCCGAGCTTCCGCGTCATCCTCGCCGAGCTGGACCTGCGCCCCGAGGACCACCTGCTCGAGGTCGGCTGCGGCGGCGGCGCCCTGCTCGCCCAGGCGCTGCGGAGCGGCTGCCGGGCCGCCGCGATCGACCACAGCCCGGACATGGTGCGGCTTGCCCGCGAAGCGAACCGCGAGGCGATCGCCGAGGGACGGCTCGAGGTCCTCGAGGCGAACGCGCAGCACTTGCCCTTCCCCGACGCGACCTTCACCTGCGCCGCGATGACCGCCGTCCTCGGCTTCCTCCCCGACCCGGTCGGGGCGCTGGCGGAGATCCACCGCGTGCTGCGCCCCGGCGGCCGGCTAGTCGTCCTCGGCAGCGACCCCGAGAACCGCGGCACGATGGCGGCCCCGGAACCCTTCGCGTCCCGCCTGCGCTTCTACGACGGCGAGGAGCTGGAGGGGTGCGGCCGCGACGCGGGCTTCGAGACGGTCACCGTCGAGCGCCGCAGCCTCGAGCAGTTCGCCCGCGCGGCAGGAGTGCCCGAGGAGCACCTCTCGCTCTTCGAAGGCGAGGGGCCGCGGTTCCTACTCGCGCGGAAGGGCTGACCGGCGCACCGCGCGCGCCACCTCTCCCATGGCTCGCGCGGCCAGGCCGGGCCGCCGGCCGAGACACGAACCCCGACGCTCAGGTGCTCGCGTTCGTCGCCGCAGTCGTTGTACGTTCAGGAGACAGAAGGCCTTTCCTCGAAGACCACCCCGACGCGGGTATCTGCGCCAGCGGGGCGAGGTGCCGGTCGAGCACTACCAGCGAGGCGTAGTAGCTCCGATTCCAGATACCGCAGTCCAGCTCGTCGTCGCCGAGGACGCCGTGCTGTCAGTTGGGCGGGCTCCAACGAGACGGGCGGCCCCGTCGCCAGGACCGCCCGTCGTCGAGGCTTGGGGCAGAATCGGACGTCAGCCAGCCGCGGCCTTCCGCCGCGCCCACCCGACCCCGGCGCCCGCCTCCCAGCCTTGACTCCCGCCGGCCGCGAGCTGCTGGAGGTCCTCTGGAGCGCCAGCCGCGCGCTGACCACGCGGCAGCTCCAGGACGCCATCGCCCGCGCCTTCCCCCACCGCGCCGGCCGGAAGATCCAGACCGTCTCGACCCTGCTCGCCGAGCTGATGGCGCTGGGCTGGGTGGCTGGCGAGAAGCGCGGCGGCACCCGCTGGGTGTACCGGCCGGCGGTCACCCGCGACGAGGGGCTCAGTCAGCTTGCCCGGTGGGTGGTCGGGGAGTTCGTGCGCGAGCCGAAGGATCGGCTGTGCCTGATCCGCGAGGGGCTGCGCATGGTCGGGTACGTGCCGTCCGCGCCGACGGGTCCAGGCGGCGCGACCCCGAAGCTCCCGCGAGACGAAGACGTGTCCAGGTAGGGGGCGAGGTCACGGCGATCCCGGCCGCGACTCGCGTGCCATAGGCTGAGGTTCCCATGCGCGAGCCCCTTCTGATCGCCGCCGCGCAACCGCTGTGCGTCCCATACGACGTCGCGGCGAATGCGGCGGCCCACGCCGCGGCGGTCCACTCGGCGCTCGCCCGCGTGGTGATCTTCCCCGAGTTGTCGTTGACCGGGTACGAGCTGGACGCCCCGGCGATCGAGCCCGCGGACCCGCGGCTCGCTCCTCTCGTCGATGCCTGCGCCGAGACGGGGGCACTGGCGCTAGTCGGCGCTCCGGTCGATGGCGAGGCGGGCCGGTCCCACATCGCAATGCTGGCCGTCGATGGGGCCGGGGCCGCCGTCGCCTACCGCAAGATCTACCTCGGCGCGGCGGAGGCCGAGCGGTTCAGCCCGGGCGATGAGCCGGCCGTCCTCGAGGTCGACGGCTGGCGGCTCGGTCTCGCCATCTGCAAGGACACCGGCATCCCCGAGCACGCGGCGGCCACCGTCGCGCTGGGGATCGACGCCTACGTCGCCGGCACGGTGAAGCATGCGCACGAGGCCGCCGTTCAGGACGAGCGCGCCCGGCGCGTTACCACGGCGCACCGCGTCTGGGTGGCGGTGGCGAGCTTCGCCGGCTCGACCGGCGGCGGCTTCGACCAAGCGGCCGGGTGCTCGAGCATCTGGGCGCCCGATGGCACCGTGATCGCTCGGGTAGGTCTTGAGACCGGCGCCGTCGCGCGGGCCACGCTGGGCTGAGCACTCGAAGCGCCGGGAAGTGCCATGGGTGCGAGCTGGTGTGCCCTGCCTCCGCTGACCAGGGGTCACGAGTGTCCCGTGAGACGCGTACCTCGGTCGATCGATCCCAAAGTCCGCAGCCTGGGATGCGGTCCAATAGGGATAGTTCAGGAAGACAGTCTTGGCGATCCTGACTGCGTGCTGATCGATGTACGGCAGCTTCTCGGAGAAGTCGCTCATGCCGTTGTCACCGTCTCCGGACGCTGGGGCGCGTGCGATCACACCGCCGCCGGTTCGCCGGCGGACGGTCCTGGGTCGGCCTCGCGGAGGAGGTCATCCAGGTCGAGGCGGCGCGTGTACATCGCCAGCTCGCCCTCGGCGGTTCGCGGCCAATCGGCGAGCGGGCGGTCCCGGTAGAGCTCGACGCCGTTGCCATCGGGGTCGCGCAGGTAGAGCGCCTCGCTGACCCCGTGATCGGCCGCACCGTCGAGGGCGATGCCCGCGTCGCGCAGCCGGCGCAAGGCGTCGGCGAGCGCTCCGCGGGTCGGGTAGAGGATCGCGAGGTGGTAGAGCCCTGTCGCCCCGGACGGCGGCGGCGGGCCGCCTCGGCTCTCCCAGGTGTTGAGGCCGATGTGGTGGTGGTAGCCGCCGGCGGAGAGGAAGACGGCCTCCGTCCCCATGCGCTGCGTGACCTCGAAGCCGAGCACGTCGCGATAAAAGCCGAGAGACCGCTCGAGGTCGGCGACCTTCAGGTGGACGTGGCCGATCCGGGTCTCGGGGTGGATGGGGGCTGCCGGTGTCATTTCGGTTGGAGTGTAGAGGAGGGGCCGGGTCCGAGTCTCCCAGGGCGTGCCCGAGGTCCAGAAACGCACCCCAGGGTCTCTGGGCGGGTCTGTGGTGCCCTGGGGTCGCCCGGCGGCAGGCCTACCATGGCCCCCGGGGTCAACCGCAACCAACCAGATTCCGGCCAGGCGCACCTGCTCTTCTACGGCAAACGCCTGACCTTCGTTGAAGGCAAGCCGGACGCGCCCTCGCCGGCGGCGAGACCGCCGAGGTCGGGAAGACGGCCGTGATCGTCGGATACACGGTTACGGTCGATCGTCCCACTCCCAGCGAAGTTGACCTCGACTGGTTCTGCAACTTCCCTTGAGGGAAAGCACCCGGTCAGCACGGGGCGTGGGCGACGGCAACGACGACTGGCGCGTCGGCGGGCCACCGCCCCCGGCGCCGGCCACCATCCCGACCGCGAACCCCAGGTCGTACGGCCAGACTCAGCAGCCGCAGGAGTCCAGCGGCGGGTAGTCGAGTCTCGTGTGGTACTCGGTGCAGGGCTGTTGGGCACTGTTGAAGCAGACCCGGAACCGCTCCTCGGAGAATTGCGAGGCCGGACCGAAGCAGGCGTCCGGTGCCTCGCAGAACGGCGGATCGGGGCACCACTTGTAGGTGACGCAGACCGGGTCGCCGCACTGGACGTAGCTCGACCAGTTCGTGCAGGACGAGTACTCCGGCGAGCAGTCGAAGGTCCCATGGCACGCCCCCCCGAGCTGGGAGGGGACCACGGCCAGGCCCATGCGGACCGCGTCCTCGCTGCTCAGGGTCACCGGGCCCGATTCGTCGCACGAGCAGGTGGCGACCGCGGTCTCGCACGCCGAGAGACAGTCGAGGGCCGGCGCATCGCCGTCGAGGTCCAGGCAGCCGATCGTACAGGTCTCGCCGAACATCGCGCACGCTGGGCAGGTCGCCGCCGCCGCCGGCGCCGCCGCCGCGAGCGCCAAGAGGACGGCGAGTCCGGGGAGGAGACGGGCCATTGGACGGTGGGTCATGTCGGGCCTCCTTTGGTTAATCTGCGCGCTTCAAAAAATAGCATAAGCGCTCTGCATTGGTCAAGGATGCGCTTGCCAACCGGCGTCGTAGTCGATCAAGCCGGCTCGCGCCCACCTCTCCGCTCACCGCGCGAACCGCACAGATACGCCACGAGCCGATCCGCAAGCTCGCCCGGGTTGCTCAGGGCGACCATGTGTCCACCATCGATCTCGTCGACCTCGAGGTCCAGCCGCTCGCGCGCGACGCGGCGCTGAAAGCCGAGCGGGAACATGCGGTCGTGCCGGCCGGCGAGCACACGCGTCGGGACGTCGGGCCACTTCCGTAGCGGCACAGTCACGAGCGCGTCGACGTCAGTCTGCGGAGCGATCAGTTCGCCCAGGCCCCGAAGTACTCCTCCCGAAGCCTGCCGATGAAATCGTGCTCGGTCAGCCGGTAGTAGATCGTCTGTGCGTCGCGCCGGCTGTTGACCAACCCGCGCGCCCTGAGCTTGGCCAGGTGCTGCGAGACGGCCGAAACCGACACCCCCAGGAGCTCCGAAAGGTCGGAGACGTTCACCTCGGTCATGGTCTCCAACAGGTAGAGCAGCTTCAGGCGAGTCGAGTTGCCCGCCAGCTTCATCAGCTCCGCGGTCTCGTCGATCTCCGGGGCGTCGGTCACTTCCACGCTTACATTCTGGGCTCTGATCGTCATCTTGGTCCTTCCTTCTGTCTCCAGCCGACCGATTGGGTCGGCCGCTGACCCCGAGTGTAGCTCAGGCAGAGCAGATCCTTCCATCGGACCCAACCCGACTGGCGACTGGATTATCATCGGCACCGACCCGCAGGGCGCGGAGTTCGCGCTGGTCGGAGGGCAATAGGAAGGAAAAATGGCTGACAAGTTCGTCACGTGCCTGTGGTTCGACAAAGGCGAAGGCCGCAAAGCGGCGGAATTCTACGCGTCCGTCTTCCCCGACAGCCATGTCGGCCCCGCGCACCACGCCGCGAGCGACTTTCCGGGCGGCCAGCAGGGCGACGAGTTGACGGTCGAGTTCACGGTCCTCGGCCGGCCGTTCATCGGCCTCAACGGGGGCCCCAACTTCAAGCCGAACGAGGCGGTCAGTTTCATGGTCCTGACCGATAGCCAGGAAGAAACCGACCGCTACTGGGACGCGATCACCAAGACCGGCGGCGAAGAAAGCGCGTGCGGCTGGTGCAAGGATCGCTGGGGTTTTTCCTGGCAGATCACGCCCCGCCGCCTGCTCGAGCTGACGAGCGGGGGCGGCGAACGGGCCAAGCGCGCGTTCGACGCCATGATGACGATGCGCAAGATCGACATCGCCGCGCTCGACCGCGCGGTCGAGGACGTCCCGGCCGATCCGTAGGATCCGCACTAGCGAGCCAAGATCCCGTTGACCAGCTTCGAGCGGAGCGGCCGTCAGGCCAGCACGGTGTGGCAGGAGGCGATCAGCTCCGGCTCGGAGGCTAGGCTCATTCCCAGGGCCGCCATCACCTCTTCGATGGGGTTGGCGATCGCGATCGAATCGGGCCCGCCGGCGAAGAGCAGCGCGACGACCCGGTTGGCGTCGTCGAGAAAGACGCTGCCCGAGTCGCCGCGCTGGGAGAGGACGCCGCCGCCGTCGCGCTGGACGACGACCTGGCCGACGAAGGTCCGGACCCCGGTCGGGTATCCGGAGATGTTGATCGTGGCGTCGACGTCGGCGATCGTCCCTGTGGTCGCGCCGGTCGTGCGCCCCGCCTTGCGGACCCTCGTCCCCAGAAGCGGCGGACCGGCCTCGGTGACCACGCCCAGCTCGAGCACCTCGCGCAGGACGCGGCGGGCGCCGGTGAGCCGCGCGATGGCGCCGTCGACCCGAGCGGTGAGCGCGGCGCGGTCGAGGCGCGCGACGATGTCGCCCACGCCGCCGCCGTCGCCTGGCGCCGGCTGGACGACGGCGTCCCCCGCCCGGCAGGCGAGCCGGCCGCAGAGGACGTGCCAGTTGCTGAGCAGCTCCACCTGGCCGTCGCGGTCGCCGACGACGAAGGCGCCGAGGGTGCCGGTGATCTCGACCGGCGGCACGAAGGCGCCGGCGCTGATCCCCCCCACGAGGGGGTCGTGGCGGCGCCGGTTCACCTCCCCCGCGAGCGCCACCGGGTCGGCCTCGACGACGTCCACCCGCACCCCGTCGACCGTCTCCGGCAGCAGCTCGTCCGGGCGCAGCTCGGAGCGGGGGCGCTTCTTGCGCACGTAGACGCGGAGGCAGACCTCCTCGGTCCGCCGCCCCCCGACGAAGCGGTGGCCGACGCCCACTCCCGTCACCTCCGGCCGCGCCATGAGGCTCGCGGCCGCCGCTTCCTTGACCTGCCTGACCCTGGCCACGTCGTCCGTCATGATCCCCTCTCTTTCGCGGCTCGCCGCCGGATCAGACCCTGGCCATCTCGACGATCTCGACCCGGCCGCCCATGTCGCTGTGGCCGATCAAGACCCGGCTCTTGCTCACCAGGGCGTCGCGCAGCAGGGAGAGCCACATGCTGCGCACGATGCGGATGGCGGCGGTGTCGGTGTCGTCGACGAACCAGAGGAAGAAGGTCTCCACGCCTCCGCCGTCCTTGTCGATCTGGAGCGCGGCGACGCCTTCGGTGACGCGGATGCACTTGACCGTTCCGGTCGAGATCGCCATGGCATTCCCTCCTTCAGGTCGGGTCCGTGGGCGCGGCGTACTGCCGCAGGAAGCGCTCGCCGAACTCGACGTCGCCGCGCAGGCGCATCTTGCCGTCGAAGAAGGCGCGCAGCGGAGCCAGCTCGCCTTCGGCGATCCGCCACCAGGTTTCTGCGTCGGTGATGATCTCGAAGTCGGGCTGGGACACGGCGTCGGTCCGGAGCTTCGCGGCCTGGGGCCCGACCTCGAGCGACCAGGAGGTCCGCTCCGCGCCGGCGACGATCTGGAACTGGGCCCGGCGCGTGCGGTGGTCGCCGGACCCGGAGGAGCGCTCGGCCATGCGCTGGAAGAATCGGCGGAGGTCGCGCCGCCGCGGATCGGCCAGACCCTTGAGGGTGAAGTAGGCGCTCATCGCGAGCCGCTCCGCGTGGCGACGGCGTGGGCGGCGAGGACCACCGCGAGGACGAGGAAGAAGCTCGCGGTCAAGCCCTTCTCGCGCAGGCGGACGACGACCTTCTCCAGGCGCTCGTCGACCTCGGGGTCGCCGGTCAGGCGGGCGAAGCCGGCGACGAGGAGGCCGCTCTCGCCGGCCGAGATGCAGGCGAGGAGGGTCTCCAAGTCCTCGAAGCCGCCGGCGCCGAGGAGAGCCACCGGCCGGAAGCCGACGGCGCCGAGCTCGGCGAAGAGCCAGCCGGCCTCCTCGCCGGAGAAGCCCAGCGAGAGGGCGGTCTCGTGGAGCGTCGTGCGGAGGGGGTGGCGCTCGTCGGCGGCGAGGCCGAGGACGTCGTCGAGGGCCGGCGTGAGCAGCGGACGGAGGGTCGCGGCCAGGTCGGCCAGGGCGGCGAGCCCGGCGGTGAAGCCCTGGACGGCGTCGCCGAGGCGGTCGCGGCTCACGCGCCACTCCTCGGCGCTAGCGTGCTCGGCCTTGACCAGGAGGGCCACGCGCGCCTCGCGGCGGCGGCCGGCGGCGAAGCGGCGGAAGCCTTCGAGCATGGCGTCGAGGGGGGGCACCGGGCCGTCCGGCGCCGCGGCGGCGAGCGCGGCGGCGCGCTCGCGGAAGGCGGGATCGTTCTGGAGCTGGGAGAGGCTGGCGTGCATGGCTCCCTTCCTCCTAGATGTAGTCGGTGAAGAACTGGATGAACTGGTTGTCCACGTTGCGGACGGTGACGAGGGCGCCGGCCGCTGAGATGTTCGCCTGGAACTTCCCCCGCTCGAGGCGGTCGTCCTCGCAGCACAGCTCCTTGTGCCAGGTGAAGGTCGGTGCGAAGGCGCCCGGGTCGGGGAGACTCGGGTTGTCGCCCAGGGGGATGGCGAAGAGGATCGTCGTCTGACTGGCCACACGGGTGGTGAAGACGGTGGACCCGCCCGGACCTGTGGTGCGCCGCGAAGATGCCATGTCGGGACCTCCTTCCAGTGTCCTGGATCGATCCGGGAGCGCCTTGCTCCCGGTCACTCGGACAACTGCTGTCGCGACGGGGCGCGTTATCTCACGCAGAGGCGGCGGCGCACGGCACCGCGACTATTTCTCCCCGGAAGAAGGGTGGGGGGCGCGAGGATGATGGCGGCGGGGTTGCCGGCGGGCGCGGGCGCCCATCGCGTGCCTCCGATGCCGAAGGCCGAGGAACTCGCGAGCAGAATGGCGTACCGTACCCGCTATCCGCCGGCGAGAGATCGGCCGTCCAGGGCCGGTGGGCGCCATCGAGGCGACCGGAGGTGTCCATGAGCCGCACATACCACACCGTTTCGAGATCCCGGCGGATCTCCGCCGTGGCCGCCGCCGTGCTCCTGACGGCCTCCTTCTCCGCGGTCGGACAGCAGGAACACGCTGCCGGCGCCGAGCCGCGAGATCCGTCCGGTTCGCAGCCCGGCTCGACCGGCGTCGGCGCCGGCGACCTCGAGGCGCTGCGGGAGGTCGTGATCCGGTACTACCGGGAGGAAGGCGGGGACCGCTACGCGCCTCGGATCGAGGAGCTGACGCGGGGCGCCGTGTTCCTCGCGGGCGAGCTCTTTCCCGGCTCGCCGCCGGCGATCGGGTCGTGGCGGCTGGAAGAGATCGAGGGCCGCACCGCGCTGGTCCGTCAGCCTCCCGTACCGACCGAGTTCCCGACGGTGATGCCGTACCTGGGGGTCTACCTGGACCGCGAGGGCGAGGGCTGGCGAGTGACCGGGGAGTACCTGCTGGAAGAGCGCGTAGATCGAATCGAGGCGGTCGTCGAGGACTCGGACGAGCGGCCGCTCGGACAGGGCGACTGCACCGGCAGGGGTGGCGCTTCGATCCGGGTCGCAGGAGAGGACCTGTTCCTCCCGCTCGACGAGCTGAGGCTGATCCAGCGCGAGGTCGTGCGCTTTCTCGCCGACGAGGACCCGGAGCTGGAGCCGTCAGTGTTCGGTCCCGGCGAGGCGTTCGTCGACTGCCGGGGCGTTGCCCGCATGGGCGCATGGATCCTGGAGTCCGGGCACGCCCCGAACGAGCTGCGCCTGGCCTTCCGGATCCACACCAGCGAGATCGTGATCGTGCGCCAGATCATTGCGCTCGAGCGCCGGGGCGAGGTCTGGAGGGCCACCGGGGTGTCTCGCCAGATCGCCCATCTGAGGCAGTAGCCCCATGAGCGCCTGGAACCGCCGCGACCTCGGCACGATCGACCGCTCCGTGCTGACCGGCCGGCCGCTCTACATCTACTGGAGCCGTGACCGGAGCGGCCGTTCCCTGGCTTCGCCTTGAGGACACGCTCGGAGGCCGGGGCGTCCTACGGCTCGGCCGATTGCGTCAGTTCCTCCGCCTTGGCGGCGAAGCGGTCGGCATCGAGACGACGATCCGGGTGCCGGTCCCACAGCGCGCGGAGCTGGTGCTCCCACCAGTCGGGGGCGGGCGCGACGCCGTCTCCCCAGGTCGCGCCCGGGGCGTAGAGCATCCAGACGTCCCACGCCGGGATGTCCAGGCCATCGAGGAGCGGCGTGACCGCCCGGCCTACCCGCTGCTCGCCGTCCCAGTAGTGCCGTACCCGGGGACCGTCCATCCGCTCGATGGCGTTGGCGACGTGCCGGGCCTGTGCGCCGAGCTGGCTCGAGGAGACGACGAACACCCGCAAGCCGGGCAGGTCCGTCTCTTCGAGCAGCGCTCTGTCGACTTCGGAGACCCCCCGAAGACATCCCCCTCACGTGGGGCCCACGAGCAGCACCGCGCGCACGTGGGACGAGGCCTCGTTGAAGTCCGAGAGGAAGGGCTCGAGCCTGTCGTCGAGCGGCTCGTAGTCGCGGCTCGCAACGACCTCGGCTCCGGGTCCGGCCGGGAGCGCGGCGACCAGGACGACGACCAGCGCCGCACCGATGACGAGTGCCTTCCTGTAATTCACGATCCGCCTCCTTGTCCCGACCCCGGGACTCGGTGACCGCCCGGGTTCGTCCTCTCGGCGGCTGCAACCCCTGCGAACCTCCGGAAGGCAGAGGCGGCGGCGCGAGAGCTGCCCGAGGTCGCCATCTCGCGCTCGACAGCCGATCGCCCGACGAGGAGACAGTAGCAGAGCAGGTCGCCGCCGGCCTTGAACGTCGAAGAGATTTGCAGAGCGATGTCGATTTCCGACAAGCTCGATCGTCGTCCCGATGAGACGCCAAGAAAGGCCGGCTCACACAAGGAGACAGACGATGCGGGTCATGTTGTTCCACAAAGCCACCGAAGAAATCGAGAAGGGCCTGGCGCCGACGCCCGAGGCGATGGAGGCGTTCGAGGCGATGGACCGGTTCACCGAGGAGCTGGTCAAGGCCGGCGTCTTCGTGGCCGCCGCCGGCCTCAAGCCCAGCGCCGAGTCCAAGCGCATCGCCTTCGACGGGACCCACCGTACGGTCATCGACGGGCCGTTCGCCGAGGCGCGCGAGCTGGTCGCCGGCTTCTCGATCTGGGAGGTCAGGGACATGGACGAGGCCGTGGCCTGGGCGAAGCGCTGCCCCAATCCTTCGCTGGGCCGCGGCGAGCTCGAGATCCGGCCGTTCTACGAGGCGGCGGATCTGGCCGACTTCGTGACGCCCGAGGAGCTCGCGACGCCCCGTGACGGGACGCGCGGGAAGCTCGGCGTCGCCTGATACCGCCGGCTGGAGGCGGCTTGTCTCCCCTGCGGCCTTGGCCGAAAATGCGGTGTGACCGCAGGCGAGACACACCAGGCGATCGAAGCGACCTTCCGCATCGAACGGGCCAGGCTCATCGCGGGCCTGGCCCGCCTGGTGCGGAATGTCGACCTTGCCGAGGAGCTGGCGCAGGACGCGCTGGTCGTCGCCCTGTCCGAATGGCCGAGGAGCGGCGTCCCGGCCAATCCGGGCGCCTGGCTGATGACCGTCGCCAAGCGCCGCGCCGTCGACGCCCTCCGGCGCGACAAGATGCGCGAGCGCAAGCACGAGGAGATCGCGCGGACGCTGAACGAGACGTCCGACGGCGCGGCCGAGGCGATCGCGGCCCTGGACGATGATCTCGGCGACGAGCTCTTGGGCCTCATCTTCACGGCCTGCCACCCGATGCTGTCGCCCGATGCCCGCGCGGCGCTCACCCTGCGGGTGGTCGGCGGCCTGACGACCGACGAGATCGCCCGCGCCTTCCTGTCGAGCGAGACCGCGATCGCGCAGCGCATCGTCCGCGCGAAGAAGGCGATCGCGAAGGCCGGATTGGCCTTCGAGGTGCCGCGGGGCGCCGAACGGGCGGCGCGGCTGCCCTCGGTGCTCGAGGTCGTCTACCTCATCTTCAATGAAGGCTATGCGGCCACGGCGGGCGACGACCTCGTCCGGCCGGACCTGTGCCTGGAGGCGCAACGGCTCGGCCGCATGCTGGCGGGGTTGATGCCCGAGGACGCCGAGGTGCTCGGCCTCCAGGCCCTGATGGAGATCCAGGCGTCGCGCCTCGGGGCGCGCACCGGACCTCACGGCGGTCTCGTACCGCTGACCGAGCAGGATCGCTCACGCTGGGACCAGCTCTTGATCCGCCGCGGCCTCGACGCGCTGGCCCGCGCCGAAGCGCTGGGCGGCGACGGTCCCTATGTGCTGCAAGCCGCGCTCGCCGCCTGCCACGCCCGCGCTCGCCGGGCCGCCGATACCGACTGGCCGCGCATCGCCGCGCTCTATGACCGGCTGCGCGTCGTGGCGCCCTCGCCCGTGGTCGATCTCAATCGCGCGATCGCCCACGGCATGGCCTTCGGGCCTGAAGCGGGCCTCCGACTGGTGGACGAGATCGCCGGCGCCGACGCCCTCCGCCACTATGCGCCCTTGCCGGCGGCGAGGGGCGACTTTCTGTTCCGGGCCGGCCGACTGGCCGAGGCGCGTTCAGAATTCGAGGCTGCGGCCGCGCTGACCCGCAACGTGCGGGAGAGGGCCTTTCTCCTCGCACGGGCGGACGCCTGCGACGGTCCCGACGACGAGAGGTTCGTCTAAGTGGTGACGGCGGCGAGGGTCGGCCGAGGCCGGGTCGCCCACCAGACCGCCGCCAGCTTGATTCCCAGCGCGGCCGACGACTGCGCCATCAGCAGGGGCGCCGGTACCCCCACGATGGCGACGACGATCGCCAGGTCGGTGATCGAGTAGAGGGCCCAGACGGCCAGACCCAGCGGCCGGGCACGATGCGCCACTCGGCGACGGAGGACCCACCCGAGGAGATAGAAGACCGGGCCGCCGAAGAGGATCGAGAACCACGGACCGCTCCGCTCGGCGTAGGTCGAGTAGGCCGCGACGGGAAGGTCGGGGGCAACGGCGACCGAGTAGAGGAAGACGTGGACGACGTGGCCGAGCACGAGCGCCACGTGAGCGGCCCACCAGGCACCCACGGTCCAGGCCGCGAGTCGCCACGGGCTCGGTGGTTGTCGTTGGAGCATGGGCAGACTCTAGAGGTTCTCGCCCGCCCGGTCTTGACCTTTCTTGCCTCCGCCGGACCCGCGCCGGTCGGCTAGACTGCGGCAAGGGCTGAGACGCCCTCCCGACGCGGATGGAACGGTCCCTGCTGCCGACCCTGGTCCACATCCAGACCCATCTCGGCGACGACCTGTCGCTCGCCTCGCTGGCCGACCGCGCCGGTCTGTCGCCCTACCACTTCCACCGCCTCTTCCGCCGCCTGACCGGCGAGACGCTCAAGCAGTACACGCAGCGCCTGCGGCTCGAGCGTGCGGTGCTCCGTCTCCTGCTCCACGAGACGACGGTTCTCGACACCGCGCTCGAGGTCGGGTTCCAGAGCCACGAGACCTTCACCCGCGCGTTTCGCCGGCGGTTCGGCGTTCCTCCCCGGGAGATCCTCCGCCACGGCCTGGCCGCTCTGCGATGCGTCGCCGCCCGCAGTCGACCCTCGGAGGCGGTAACGCTCGATGCCTATCAGCTTTCTTCGGTTTCCCTGGTCACCGTCAAGCCGCTCGACGTCGCCTTCATCCGCCACGTCGGACCCTACGAGGCGGTAGACGACTCGATCTGGGTGGGACTTTCCCGCTGGGCCGACCGCAGGGGACTGGGAGGTCCGCGCGTCTTCATCGGCATCGGCCACGACGCCCCGGGCATCACCGACCCCGACAAGCTCCGCTTCGACGCCGCGCTGCCGGTGGACGGGCCGTTCCGCCCGGCCGGAGCGATCGGTCACCAGCGTCTCCCCGCGGGGCGCTACGCGATGGCGACCCACGTCGGACCCTACTCCACACTGACCGCGGCCCATCGCCGGCTCTTCGAACAGGTGGTCCGCCTGAAGGGCGTGCTGCCGGCCGGCCTGCCGGTCCTCGAGATGTACCACGAGACGACGATCGACGTGGCGAACAGCCTCAATCACACCGACATCTACCTGCCGGTCGTCCGAGCCTGACGCGCCGAGCGGCCGACGTCGCCAACGTCCGGGCGAAGACATGACGGTCGCCACGTCGTTGTTGCGCGTGGAGCTTCGTTTTTTCCTGTAACGCTGGATGGTTTTCGCGCGCCTCTACAGGCGTCGCCTGCCATCTCAGCAGGCGTTCCCCGCTCGAGAAAGAGGCCTCCTTTGACACTTCGACTTACTGCTTTCTGCGGAACGGCTCTCCTGCTTTGCGCCTGCGGCTGGCAGCGACCTCCTGAAACGGGACACTCCAACGTCGCGCCGGCGTGTCGGACCGGAACCTACCGGGTGAATGAATCCCCCTTCCTAGCGATGCGAGCCGACGGCGGCATGGACGCCATTGTGATCGAGGACGGTGCGGTGAGGATCGCCGGATGCGATCCGGCGCCGGCGACGGTGCACCCTCTACGGTCGAGCACCGACCTGCGTGTGAGGTGGGAGCAGTGCCCGACACTTGGTGGACCGGTGACGCTGCAGATGGAGATCGGCCAAGACTGCCGCCGGGTGCGCGGAGAAGTGCGCATCGCCAGCAGCTATCGAAAGCGATTCACCGGCGAATCGATCGCAAGAGTGGTGGTAGCGGTTGACGAGCACCTTGAACCGCACGTCCGCGAGGTCCCCGGCTTCGACGGCGAGGGCTCGCGGCGGGTGGCAGCGCTCAGCGATGGTGCCGGCACCGTGGCATCCTTCGTCGAGAACGAGCTGATCGTCGTCTCCGATGACGACAAGGCGCTGGCCGACTTGGTCACTCGCTGGGGCGGAACCGTGGTGCGACAACTCGTGCCCGGCCAGTCCGGACTCGAAGGTCCGCGCCAGCATTTGGTGCGCATCGATCCGCGCCGCGCCGACCCGGCACGGCTCGCCTCCGATCTCGAAACTCTCAACCCCGGCAAGTCCGGAAGGCTGGTGGTGTCGAGCGAGGCAGGGCTCGGGCTGGTGGCGGCGGCCACGAGGGAGGCCGCGGCCGGCCTCGTCGTCGGCATCAACTTCGTGATGACGCCGGCGGGATACCGCGACCGCAACATCACCGAGGGTCCGATCCCCATGGCGCCGCAGCTCGAGACATGGAGCACCAATCCGGTCAACTGGAGCTACTTCACGCGCGGCGCCGGGACGCAGAACATCGGGGTCTTCGACGCCTGGCGGATGCTCGATTCAACCGGGCGATTCGCCAACAAGATGTTGGTGGCGGTGATCGATGGCGGGTTCTTGCAAGCCGACGACAACCCGACCGAGTGGCGGCACCACACCAACTCGATCCACGCCATGGACCCCTTCCGCGCCAACGAAAACGAGTGCACCGGCGGCGCCGTGTGCCCCTGGCACGGCACCAACGTGGTAGGCGCCCTGATGGGGGTCGCTGACAACTCTCGCGGCGCGGCCGGGCCGGCCGGCCCGGTGGCCGGCGCCGTCACCATCCGAATGAGCGGCGACGTCTTCAACTACATGGGCGCCTATGTGCTCGCGTTCGCCAGCGGCGCGCGGGTAGTGAACATGAGCTTCGGCGGCAGTGTGCCGGCCCTGGTGAACTGGGCGGTCACGCCGCTCGACATCGCGACCGATGCCGCGCGCAGCGGGGGAATGCTCCTGGTGGCGGCCGCCGGCAACGATGGCAACGATGTCGACGCCGAGGACTGTGCCTGGCCCTTCGACTGGCCCTGCTGGGAGCGAGCCTGGTACGTGCCTTGTGAGAACGCCGGGGTGACCTGCGTCGGTGCGTTGCAGCGCAACTCGGACCGGAAGCTGGCGAGTTCGAACTACGGCAGCGAGGAGGTGGACATCTTCGGCCCCGGCTGGGTGTGGGTGGGGCCGGACATGGAGGTGCAGGAGGTCCACGCCTTCAGCGCCACCAGTGCGGCATCGCCGTTCGTCGCCGGCGTCGGCGCGCTGGTTTTCGCTGCCGATCCGGGCCTGAGCGCGAACGACGTCGAAGCCATCCTGATCGACACCGCCAACGCCAGCGGCGACGGCGACGTCCGCCGCTACGTGAACGCCTACGAAGCGGTGCGCCGAGCGCTGGGCGGCACGCCGCCGGAGATCTCGATCGAGGTCCGGACCGCGCAGGTGCTCGGTAGCTGCCGGACACAGTTTCAGTTCTCGGCAGAGGTGCGCGATCCGGACGACGGGCCGCCCACGGTCACCTGGTGGAGCGACATCGACGGGATGCTGGGCGCCTCGACCTTCCTAGCACGTGAGCTGTCCGACGGCACGCATCACATCACCGCTACCGCCGAGGACCGTATCGGGATCGAGAGCCGCTCGAACGAGATCACTCTGGCGGTACAGAACGCCGCCAGCGCACCCAGGCCGACGGTCGCCATCCTGTCACTCGTCGACCATCAGACCTTTGCCGCCAACCAGGACATCCCGCTCGAGGCTGGCGGCCTCGATCCCAACAAGCCCCTCGGCGGCCTCGTCGCGGCCAACGTGCATTGGGTGTCGTCGAAGGACGGCGACCTCGGCTCGGGGCAGCGGATCTTTCGGACGCTCAGCCCGGGAACTCATTACATCTCTCTGTACTACAACGGGATCTGCGGTGGTACGGCCGACGACCTCAGGCTCATCCTGGTCACGATGGCGGTGGCCGATGCGCCTCCGAAGATGACGATCACCACACCGGGCAACAACGATCTGATCCTGCGAGCCGACGACACGGGGCAAGCCTGCCTGCGTGTCGCCGGGTTCGGGTTCGACGAAGCGGACCAGGACTTCGCCACCATCGAATGGTGGGAGACCAGCCGCAAGGACCTGCAGTGGAAGGTGCTCTCATTCGAGCAGAACACCACCGCCTGCCTCAAGCTCGCGTCGGATGCGGCTGCGACCACCCACAAGATCACTCTGCGCGGCAGGGACAGCAAGGGTCACGTCGGGTACTCCTCCCCTTTGCAGGTGACCGTGCTGGCCGGTCTGCGTTGAGCAACGCTCCCGATCAGGCGGGCGGGTACCGGCCGCGCTCAGCAGCGGGATCGCGCCGGACCCCCACCTGGAGGTGCGACGACACGCTGCCCGAGGGGCTGCCCGCGGCGGTGTGACGAACGCGCGAGCCGCCTGCGACCGGGGAGTGCGAGGTTGGGATGCGCCGGCCCGGTCGTTCGTCTCTATACTGGCCATCGGGCTCTTCGAGCCGAGTCTCCAAGGAGGAACCGCCTTGCACCGAGCCACCGCAATTCTCGCCCTCGCCGCCGCTTCGCTGGCGGTGCCGTGCGCCGCTGCCGCCCAGAACCACGACCACGGGACCGCCCACCAAGCCCACGCCCACGACGCCGGCGAGCTGGGTGTGGTCGACTTTCCGATCACCTGCGCCGAGCCGGCGCGCGCCGGGTTCGCCCGCGGCGTCGCGCTGCTCCACTCCTTCGGCTACGAGGACGCCCGCGAGGCCTTTGCCGCCGCCGCCGCCGACCCGAAGTGCGGTATCGCCTGGTGGGGCGTCGCCATGACCTACTACCACCCGCTGTGGGCGCCGCCGTCGCCGGCCGAGCTCGGGGCCGGTGCCGTCGCCGCCGAGCGGGCGGCCGAGGCGGGCGCCGGCAGCGAACGCGAGCGCGGCTACATCGCCGCCGTCGGCGCCTTCTACCGCGACGCCGGGACCCTCGATCACCGCAGCCGCGCCCTGGCCTATGGCGCGGCGATGGAGTCGCTGGCGGGCCGGTTCCCCGACGACCACGAGGCGGCGATCTTCCACGCCCTGGCGCTCCTTGGCAGCGCGCCGCCGAACGACGCCACATTCGCCAACCAGAAACGGGCGGCCGAGATCCTCAACCGCCTGCTGTCGGAGGAGCCGCGTCACCCGGGGATCGCCCACTACCTGATCCACTCCTTCGACTACCCGGAGCTGGCGCCGCTGGCGCTCGACGCGGCGCGCGCCTATGCCGGCATCGCGCCCGGCTCGGCGCACGCCCAGCACATGCCGTCGCACATCTTCACCCGCCTCGGCCTGTGGCGGGACTCGATCGACTCGAATCTCGCCTCGGCCGCCACCGCGCGCGCCGCCGTGGCGCGCCGCCATCCCGGCGCCGAGTCGTTCGACGCCCTCCATGCGCTCGACTACCTGGTCTACGCCTACCTGCAGATCGGCGAGGAGGACAAGGCGCGCGCGGCGCTGGCCGAAGGCGAGCGGGCGGGGAGCTTCGACGAGTCGAACTTCGCCGCCGGCTTCGCGCTCGCGGCGATGCCGGCGCGCTTCGCGCTCGAGCGCCGCCAGTGGGCCGAGGCGGCGGCGCTGGCGCCGCCGGCGGCGCCGCTGCCGTGGGATCGCTTCCCCTACGCGCTCGCCCCGAGTCACTTCGCCCGCGCGCTCGGGGCGGCGCGCGCCGGCGATCTGGCGCGCGCCCGGGCCGCGCTCGCCGAGCTGGCGGCGCTCGAGGCCGCGCTGGCCGCGAAGCCGATGGCCGGGCCCTACGACTGGGCCGGGCATGTCGCGGCCCAGCGGCTCGCCGCCGCGGGCTGGGTGGCCCACGCCGAGGGCCGCGACGAGGAGGCCGTCGACCTGCTGACCCGGGCCGCCGAGCGCGACGAGGCGGTGGGCAAGCACCCGGTGACCCCCGGCTCGATCCTGCCGCCGCGCGAGCTCCTGGCCGATCTCCTGCTCGAGCTGGACCGCACGGCGGAGGCGCAGCGCGAGTACGAGGCGGCCCTGCGCTCGGCGCCGGGACGCTTCAACGCCCTCTACGGCGCGGCGCGTTCGAGCGCGGCCGCCGGCGACGCCGCTCGCGCCCGCGAGCTGTACGGACAGCTCCTCGAGCAGTGCGGCGGCGCGACGAGCGGCCGCCCCGAGCTGGCGCGGGCGCGGGAGATGGTCGCGGCGCGTTGAGGGGGAGCCGGCCTCTACGCCTCGCGTCGGTGCTTGACCCGATAGGTGACGTAGACGCAGCCGTTCGCGAACGGCCGGCACTCCTGCAGCTCGAGGTCGATCTGCCGGCTCATCGGATGGAACAGGGGGATGCCGGAGCCGAGGAGCACGGGATGGATGTTGAACCCGATCTCGTCGATCAGTCCGGCCTCGAACAGCGAACGCGCCAGCTCGCCCCCGCCCATGACACAGATGTCCTTGCCGGCCCGTTGCTTGAGCTCGCGGACGAACTCCGCGGCGTCCGTCCGGACCACGACGACGTTGCCGCCAGGATCGGTCTCGAGGGTCCGGGAGAAGACGAGGTTCTGAACCCCGGGATAGCCGGCGCCCTGACCCATTCGGACGGCCACCTCCCAGGTCTTCCGTCCCATCACGACCGTGTCGATGGTCTTCCAGAAGTCCTTCATGACCGCGGCGGCCTCGTCGCCCCACAAGAGCCAGTCGACCGAGTGATCGGGACGAGCCAGGTAGTTGTCCAGGCTGTTCGCGCCGCCGAACGTCACCTTGCGCATGCTGGTGTCCTTTCTCTTCGCTCCGGTCGGGCATGGCAGTCTACGGCAACGAATCAGGTTCCCACGCTCTGGCTCCGGTCGCGCGGGAGCTGACGGAGGTGCGCGGGCAGGCCGCCGGCGCCGGCTGCGAGTTCGTCGAGGAGAAACGGACCCGCGGCCCCCATCACTTCAGGCAGCGGATTCCGATCTCGAGGGAGGCTGAAGATGAGGATCTCGGTTCGATTGCTGTGCGTCTCCGCTCTGGCGTTCTCGACGTTGTCTCCGGGCGCGGCCGGCGCGCAGAGCCATCACCACCACCCCTTCCGGCCGACCTCGGCGCAGTTCCCGATCATTCCCAACCTGGGAAAGCTGAATCACAAGGTCGAGTGCAACCCGGCCGCGCAGGCATACTTCAATCAGGGCCTGACGCTTCTCTACGGCTTCAACTACGACGGCTCGTACGCCTCGTTCCGCGAGGCCCTCGGCAAGGACACCAGTTGCGCGATGGCCGAGTGGGGCATGGCGCTCGCCCTCGGGGCCAACATCAACATCGACATCAGCCCCGAGCGCATGGAGGAAGCGGCCACGCACGTCGACCGGGCACGCCAGCTGCCCGGGGCGTCGACGCGGGACCGCGAATACATCGCGGCGCTCGCCCGCCGGTACTCGCACGACCCGAACGCCGATACTACCCAGCTCGCCGTCGACTACAGCGTTGCGATGGAAGGGCTGTGGCGGAACTACTGGCTCGACGGCCATCAGGACCCGGACGCCGCAGTGCTCTACGCCGAAAGCCTGATGGACCTGCGGCCGTGGCGCCTCTGGACGCGGGACGGCAGGCCGTACGACGGGACGGAGCACGTCGTCTCGGTTCTCGAATCGGTACTCGGCGATACCAAGACCGCCGACCACGTCGGGGCGGTGCACTACCACCTCCACGCGCTCGAGCCCTCGCCCCGCTGGCCGCAGGCCATCGGCGACGCCGAGAAGCTCCGGACGCTGGTTCCCGCCTCCGGCCATCTCGTCCACATGCCCTCACACATCTACCTGCTCCAGGGTGCCTACGACAAGGCCGCGAAGAGCAACGAAGACGCCATCACGCAGGACGTCTGGTACAAGGAGCACGTCGCGGACGACGGCTATGTCGGCCACTACCTCAGCCACAACAGGCACTTCCTGACCATCGCGCGCGGTCTTCAGGGGAACTACGAGGAGGCCAGCTTGCAGGTGTCCAAGCTCTGGACCACGGTCACCGAGCACATCGGAAAGGAGCCGGGGCTCGAGCACTACCTGACCACCCCGACCCTCCTCTTCGCGCGCTTCGCGCGCTGGCAGCTCTTGATCGACACGCCCGTGCCGCCGCGCGAGCGACGCATCCAGTACACCATGTGGCTGTGGGGCAAGGCGGTCGGGTACGCGGGCAAGGGCGAGGTGCAGAATGCGCGGGCATTCCAGAAGGATTTCAGGAACGCGGCGGCCGCCGCCGGCTGCACCCTGTCGTGGGGCAACAACCCGACCGGCGAGGTCCTCAAGGTCGCCGACCTGGACCTGAGCGCGCGCATCGCCTCGGCCGCCGGCGACCAGGCCGCTGCGGCGCAGATCCTGAAGCTCGCGGCCGACGCCGAGCGGGACCTGCTCTACGACGAGCCGCCGCCGTGGATCCTCGTCTCGAAAGGACGCTACCCGGCCGCGACCACCGCGGACTGACCGCGGCCGGATCGTCGACCTGAGCCCCGAGTCAGTCCGCCTTCAGATGCCGGGCCAGGAACTCCACCGTCCGTGACCACGCCAGCTTCGCCGCCGCCTCGTCGTAGCGCGGCGTCGTGTCGTTGTGGAAGCCATGGTTGGCGCCGGGGTAGACGTGGGCGGTGTACTCCTTGCCGGCCTTCTTGAGCGCCTCTTCGTAGGCCGGCCAGCCGGCGTTGACGCGCTCGTCGATCTCGGCGAAGTGGAGGAGCAGGGGAGCGCGGATCTTCACCACCTCCTCGACCGCCGGCTGGCTGCCGTAGAAGGGCACGGCCGCCGCGAGGTCGGGGATGCGCACCGCCATCTGGTTGGCCATCGCGCCGCCGAAGCAGAAGCCCATGCAGGCGACGCGGCCGGTGCAGGCGTCGTGCCGCTGCAGCCAGCGGATGGCGGCGACGAAGTCCTGCTCCATCTGGTCGCGGTCGCGCTTGCCCTGGAGGGTGCGTCCGTCGTCGTCGTTGCCGGGATAGCCGCCGAGGGGGAAGAGCGCGTCGGGGGCCAGGGTGAGATAGCCCTCGAGCGCGGTGCGGCGGGCGACGTCGGCGATGTGGGGGTTGAGCCCGCGATTCTCGTGGATGACGACCACCCCGGGGAGCTTGCCCGCGGCTCCGGCCGGGCGCACCAGGTAGCCGCCCATGGTGCCGGCGCCCTCCGGGGACGGATACTCGATGCGCTCGCCGGTCACCCGGGCATCGTCCTCGGGGACCTGCTGCGCCTCGGCGTAGCGGGGCAGGACGCTCTCGACGACGGCCGCGACGGTCAGGCCGCCCACCGCGAACCGGGCCGCCCGGTCGAAGAACTCGCGCCGGCTGATGAGGCCGTGGGCATAACGGTCGTAGAGATCCAGGAGCGCTTGGGAGACGGGCGGACGATCGGGCATCAGTGATCCTCCTCGGCGTGTCGGGTTCCCTGGTGAGGTAGTGCCTCGAACCGGGTGGCCGCGGTCAGACGCTCGTCTCCGAATCGGGGAAGTCCGTCTCCAATGTAGCTATTCGTCCTCGCGCTGGATAGCATCCCGATCGAGGAAGAGATGCACAGCAACCGCGTCGCCGTTCTCACCATCACCCTCGCATTCGCCGGCATCGCACACCCGGCCGCCGCGCAGCCCGCCGCGCTCGAGCTCGATCACGTCTTCGTCATCGTCGAGCCGGCTGCCGTGGCCGAGGCAGCGCGGCTGGACGAGGCGGGGATCACGGTCGACGAGGAGGTGACCGAGCACACCGGCCAGGGCACGGCGTCGCGCTCGGCGCTCTTCGGCGGCGCCTATCTCGAGCTGCTCTGGGCCGACGGCAAGGTCGCGGTAGCGCCAGAGAACCAGGCTTTGGTGGAGCGGGTGCGGGCCTCTCGTTGCGCCGGCGGGGCGGGCCCGAGCCCGTTCGGCGTCGGCCTCCGCCGGTCGGCTTCGGCTCCGGCCGCCCTATCCTTTCCGACCATCGCCTACCGTGCAGCCTGGATGTCGGAGGACGAGCCGCCGATCGAGCTGATCGATACCTCCTCCGACCCAGGAGCCGTCGAGCTCTTCATCGTCCCGCCCTACATCGCCTTGCCGTCGTGGGAGCAGGCCGCCCGCACCAACGGGCCGGCCCGATTCGAGCACCGCCTGGGCGTCGCGCGGCTGACGGGCGTTCGCGTGGTGACCGCCGCGCGTCCGGCGCTTGCGGACGATCTCGCGAGCGTATCGGGTCTGGAGTTCGGCGAGGCCGAGAACTGCCTCCTGGAGATCACCTTCGACGGCGGGGCCGCGGGCGTGACCCACGACCTCCGGCCCGGCCTCCCGATCGTGATCCGCCGCTGAAGGAACTTCACCGCTCCAAACCGGCTCCACCGAGACCTTCGGTCCGCACCGAGTTGGCGATGCTGCACCCGTGCTTGCCGCGATTGTCCGGCGCCACCGAGGCGTCGACTCCCGCGCTACGATCGCCGCCTGCGGCCTCGTCGTGGCCGCGGTCATCGCCTGTGTAGCAGCCCGTACCAGGAGGAGTGCCACCGCATCTGCCGAGGCCGTCTATCGCCGGCTCGGCCGCATCCCCAGCCCACGGATCGTCGCGCCGGGCAGCCGCCGGCTCTCCGGCCGCAATGCCCACGACGCTGCTACCAGCGCCGCGATCGCCAGCGGCGCGGCGGCGTGCCACCATTCGCCGCCGGTCGCGATCGACGTGTACGCCGCGCCGGTCAAGTCGATCATGATCCCCGCGTACGCCCACTCCTTGATCAGCGGAAACCCCGGCACCAGGATCGCGATCGAGCCCACCACCTTCCAGACGCCGAGCAGGACGATGAAGTGGACCGGAAACCCCAGCGCGACAACGCCCTGGACCACGCCCGGCATCTTCATGGCGTACGCCAGCCCGCCCGACCCGATGAAGAACACGACCAGGACGGTGCAAACCCAGTAAGCGACTCTCTTCATAGTCCCATCTCCACGGTTCACCAACGGTTCACCATATTTGACTTCCATCAAGCGATCGGTGAACAAGCCGAAATCGTCGTCGAGGAGGATGCCTTCCAGGCGCGTGTTCACCGCACGACAGCTTCAACTCCGGGATTGCTGTCTCGTGCCTTCCATCCGAGCCCGTCCGGCGCTCGAGGAGCCTCGCGAGCTCACGCCGTGGCGCCTCGGTGGGTATGGGCCCCGGTCCGCTTTGCGCCGCCGAGCTCGGTCTACCGGTGCTCGTGCGTGTTCCTGTTGGGTGGACCATCTGCCGGGACACTACATGGTTCGCAGGCGCTTCTTCCAGCGGTGTGGAGGAATAGGCAAGACATTCCGACGATTGGGCAGAGACCGCGCGGGCGGAGACGACTACGATCTCCCCATGGCAGAGCGAATGCCGGACCGAAGCCAGGGTATCGAGGTCATTCGTGCGGCCTACGCGAACGGAGTGACGTTCTTCGATACGGCCGAGGTCTACGGCCCGTTCACGAACGAAGAGCTCGTCGGAGAAGGAGCGCTATCACCGCGAGCAGCGGCGGAGCAACAGCAGGGAGGCGGTCTGATGCGAATCGGCATTCTCGGGTCCGAGCCGTTCGCGCTCCTCGTCGCGCGGTTGGCCTACCAGGGTGACGCGGGGCCGAAGCTCGCCTACCGATTCGAACACTTCAACCGAAAGGAGCCACAGTCATCATGAAGCACATCAGGATCGGTGGACTCGAAGTTTCCCGTATCGGACTCGGCACGATGGCGATGTCCGGCTACTACCTCGACCCGGACAGCAGCGAGGCCGAGTCGATGCGTACGATCCACCGGGCGCTGGACCTGGGCGTCACCCACCTCGACACGGCCGAGATCTACGGGCCCTTCCTCAACGAGGAACTGGTCGGCCGGGCGATCCGGGATCGCCGCAACCAAGTGGTGTTGGCGACCAAGTTCGGCATCGTCTCGCACTCCGGTGGCGGCCCAGGCGTCCTCGACAGCAGCCCCGCAAACATCCGTGCCGCGATCGAGGGCTCGCTGAAGCGGCTCGGCACCGACCACGTCGACCTCTACTACCAGCACCGGGTCGACCCGAACACGCCCATCGAGGACACGATCGGCGCTCTCGCCGGGCTGGTCGCAGAGGGCAAGGCCCGATACATCGGCCTGTCCGAGGCCGGTCCCGCCACGATTCGCCGCGCCCACACCGTGCACCCGGTCGCCGCCCTGCAGACGGAGTACTCCCTGTGGACTCGAGACCCAGAGGTTGAGCTGCTGCCGCTGCTACGCGAGCTGGGCATCGGCTTCGTACCCTACTCGCCGCTCGGCCACGGCTTCCTCACCGGCGAGATTCGCTCGCCCGAGCAGCTCTCCGACGACGACTGGCGAAAGACCAACCCGCGCTTCACCGGCGAGAACTTTCAACGCAACCTGCGTATCGTCGACGAGATCCAGGCCGTTGCGGCCGAGGCCGGTGCAACGCCGGCACAAGTGGCTCTGGCCTGGCTACTCGCGCAGGGCAACGACATCGCCCCGATTCCCGGCACCAAGCGAGTCACCCGCGTCGAGGAGAACACCGCCGCAGATCTCCTCGAGCTGAGCGCCTCGCAGATCGAGCGGCTGAACAACCTCACCCCGGCTGCCGGCGAACGCCACGACGAGGGGAACATGGCTGTCATCGAGCGGTAGACTGACTCCACGATGCTTCGGCCATGGACGTGGCTGCGCCCGGTCTCGCAGGCCCTGCTCTCCTTCGTCGCGCTCGCCTGCGCGGGCGCCGGCGTGCCGGCGCCGGAGGCCGCCCCGGCCGGCCTGCGCTTCGCCGGTCTCGAGCGCCTCTACTTCGAGCGCCTGGCTGACCCCACTGCCGCCACCAGCAGCATCCGCCGGGGCGGGGAAGCCTCTCCCCGCGCCGAGGACCTGCGCCGTCTGCTGCCGGCGGTCCTCGGAGAGGGGGACGGGCCGACGATCGAGGGGCGGGTGGTCGAGCCGTCGATCGGGCCGCTCGGCTCCGGACTGACGGTCCTCGACCTGCCGCTGCCGGAAGCGGTCGCCGGCGCCGGCGTCTTCCTGCGCCAGGTCGTCGACGGCACCCACCCGCGGATCCACGAGCAGTTCTGGGCGGTCTACGCCGGCGGTCGCCGAACCGACCTCTGGTTCTTCTCGCCGACCCCGGACCGCACCGACTCGAAGCTGGTGGCACCGCTCCAGGTCGAGGAGGTGCGCCGGCCCGACGAGTCGAGCCTGGTGCTGCGGGTCTCCGGCGCGATGATCCGGCCTCAGGGCGCGGGCTGGCTCCAGGGCGTCGACCTGATCTTCGACGCCGCGGGGACCGAGCTGCGCTACCGCCACGCCGTCCGCCTCTACAGCTTCACCTACGGCTATGACGTGGGCAGCGGCAGCAGCGTTCTGGTGAGCGTCGAGATCCCACGCCAGAAGGACGGCCGGACCGTCCTCGAGCAGCGCGCGGCCTCCGACGTGCCGCCCGAGCTCGCCGGCGAGTGCGGCATCGAGCCCGCGTACGACCTCCCGTCCGGGACGTTCGAGGAATTGCTCGCCATCGCGACCTGCATCACCTCCTCTCCCGGGAGCGTCACCGGTTGGCGCGACAGCGAGGAGCCGACCTTCATCGAGCGCGGCGGCCAGCCGGCGGTCGAGGCCCGGGCGTCGAAGGGCCTTCCCGGGGCCTCCCTCGACCCGCTCTCCGACGCGGTCGAGCTGTGCTCAGGGCACGTCACCGGTGCACCGCTCGCAGACGGCCGGCCGGGGGCGCACATCAACTGGACGCTGTACACCAGCGGCGAGACGCGTCGCTCTCTGGTCGAGCGCTACCAAGATGCGCTCGGCGGCGAAGGACACACCGCGGATTCCGACTGCGACATCTGGAGGCGCCCGGCGGGGCGGCCCGAGGGGATCGTCGAGGTGTGCGAGCTGGCGGCCGAAGGCCCGTGGGGCGACTGCCCGCCACCACCGGAGGAGGCCAGGAGCCGCATCCTGATCTCGACGATGGCGCGATCCGACTGACCCGTCCTCGCCGCCGGCGCGCCGGGAGTGCCTGTCAGTCCTGCTGGTCCGGGGCGAGCGCGGCCGAGCTGCGGTCCCGGCGGTCGGACCCGCATGTGCTGTAGGCCCAATTGTTTCGCAGTCCCAGGTTATACTTGGGGCGGAAGTCTCTCCGAGCCCGCGATCTCGTCGCGGAGCGTCGAAGTGCTCGTCGCCGGCTAGATGGTGTAGGTCCTGGTTCTGTTCGCCGGCGCCTGGTTCGCGGGCGCCTTGCTCGTCCGCCAGCGGGTGGACGTCCATGTCCTCGACCTCACCGTTGCGTGCCTGGTGATGTGGCTCACCGAGGGATCGGACAGCCCTTTCTTCGCCTTCTTCACCTTCGCTCTGGTCGGAGCGGTGGCCGTGCTGCTCGGCTATCTCGTAACGCGGGAGCAACGCCTGCGGGCGGAGGTCGGCGCTATCTCGGCCTGGCCTCGTAGCGCCCCGGGGCCGCCCGAGCAACGTCTGCGCAAGGCGCTCGAACGGGCCGCGGGCATCCTCGGCGCTCCGCGTCTCCTGCTGGCCTGGGAGGAGGCCGCCGAGCCCTGGCTGCACCTCGCCCTCTGGTCGCCGCGAGGGCTCGAGGCCGGCCGCGAAGCGCCCGGGACTTTCGAGCCGCTGGTCGCCGAGCCGCTGGCGGAGTCGAGCTTCGTCTGCGCCGACGCGACGGCCGCGACGCCGAGGGTGCTCCACACCTCGAGGCTCCGCCGGCTGTCGAGGTACCGCGGGCAGCCGCTTCATCCCGAGCTGCGCGCACGCTTCGCGATCCGCTCGGTGATCGCCCTGGTCCTCGGCGGAACCGGGGTCGGCGGCCGGCTCTTCGCGCTCGACAAAGAGCGCCCGAGCGCCGGCGACCTGGTCCTGGGCGAGGCCGTGGCCCGCCACCTGGCGGCCGAGCTGGAGCAGATCGTCGAGATTCGGCGGTCCCAGGAGGTGGGGGCGGAGGAGGAGCGGCTACGACTCGCCCGCGACCTGCACGACGGCGTGATCCAGTCGCTGGCCGGTGCCGCCCTGCGCCTGGAAACGGTGCGGCGCCTGCTGTCGAGAAACCCCGTCGAGGCGGCGGAGCTGCTGGTGGAGATCCAGGACCTCTTGGCCTCGGAGCAGCGGGATCTGCGCTCCTTCATCCGCGATCCCGGGACTCGCGGGCTCGATCCACGGGCGTCGGGCCGGGGGTTGGGGGAACGGCTCGAGGAGTTGCGGCGTCGCGTCGAGAGCTGCTGGGGCCTGACGGTCGACCTTACCGTCGACCTGCCGGATGAGCGGATCTCGCTGGCGCTGGCGCACGAGATTGACCGTGTCGTCTCCGAGGCGATGGTCAACGCCGCGAAGCACGGCCACGCCACGAGAGTCGCGGTGACGGTGGGCCTCGACGGCTCCGCGGTACGCGTCACCGTGGCCGACGACGGTCGCGGCTTCCCCTTCCGCGGCGAGTATGACTTCGCCGCCCTCAAGGCGCTGAAGATCGGGCCGGTGACGCTCAAGCAGCGGGTGGCGGCCGCCGGCGGCTCGCTGTACATCACCTCGGGCGAGGCGGGCGCGCGCCTGGACGTCCACCTGCCGCTGCCATGACCATCCGCATCGCGCTCGCCGACGACCACCCGATCTTCCTCGACGGGCTCGAGCAGCTATTCCGCCTCGAGCCGGACCTCGAGGTGGTGGCGCGCTGCGTCGACGGCGACGAGGCCCTCGAGGCGGTGCGCGACCTCGGACCGGACATCCTGCTCCTTGATCTCCGCATGCGGGGCAAGGACGGTCTGGAGGTGCTGCGGGAGCTGAAGGCCCAAGGTTCGCCCACCCGGGTGGTGTTGCTGACCGCGGGTCTCGAGGAGGACGATGTCGTCGAGGCGATCCACCTCGGGGTCAGGGGGGTGGTGCTCAAGGAGATGGCACCGCGCCTGTTGATCCAGTGCCTGCGCAAGGTCCACGCCGGGGAGCGCTGGCTGGAGCGGCGCTCCACCGCCCGCGCGCTCGACCAGCTATTGCAGCGCGCGACGGGGGCACAGGAGGCCGCCGGGATCCTCACCCAGCGCGAAATCGAGATCGTGCGCCTGGTCGTCCAGGGGCTGTCCAACAAGGAGATCGCCCGCCGCCTGTCGATCACCGAGGGCACCGTGAAGGTGCACGTGCACAGCGTCTACGTCAAGCTCGGTGTGACCAACCGCGTGGCGCTGCTGCGCTGGGCCGACAGCCGCGGACTGACCTAGGGTCGAGCACCCGCGGACGGGACGGCGGGGGGGGCCCGAGGTCCGCCCCCGCCCGTCACTTCGAATCGGTCAAGCCGGGTCCTCGGGTATGCAGTGGCCCGCGCAGGGGAGAGCGCCTTCGTTGTAGGAGGTCAAGATCGCCCTCTGAGCGCTGGTCGTGCCGCCGCTCGCGGAGCAGGTCCCCACGGGAGCGATCTTGTTGCCACCGCACGCACCGGCGACCGCGGCGTCGAAGCTCGCGATCGCGCTCTCGATGCACGAACCGTCGGCCCCGTTGAGGATGTTGAGCTTGGCCGAGATGTACTGATGGGAGGTGGTGAGGAGGCCGTTGCCCGCCCCCGGGGTGTTCATCAGGGCGAGCAGCTCGGCCTTGCCGTAGCACTGGCCGCCGATGTCGAGCCCGTCGCCGCCGCCGCTGCACTCGCCGCTCAGGTCGGGCCAGATGTCGGCCCCGGGGGTGCCGTCGTGGGTCAGCCAGTAGCCATAGGTGAAGGCGCAGCCGGCGTCGCACGACGAGGTCTCACAGCACACGTTGGCGGTGAAGGCGCTCTTCTTCCGGCCGCCCCTGCCCGGCTGGTTGTGGGCGAAAGCCCGGAAGACGTATTCGGTGTCGCACTCGAGCAGGTCGGCGCCGCAGTTGTGCAGCGACAACCCGCACTCCGCGTCCGGAAGGTTGCCCATCGTCAGGGTCACGCAGGCGAACGGAGGCAGGTTGTAGAGGCTGCAGGCGGGGACGCCGGACCCCGACAGCTTGCACAGCGCCGGATCGTCGGAGCCCGACCAGAAGTGGTCTTCACAGGCTCCGACCAGCGGCTGCCACTGGAGCGAGAAGCCGGCCGGCGCACCGCTGGCCCCGGCGCAGACCTGGAGGTGGACCGTGTCCGGCCCGCTGCCGACGCAGGTGAGCGTCGGGGCGTCGAGCGGCTGGGCCCAGGCCGGAGTGGCGCCCAGCCAGGTGAGCGCCACCAGCGCCAGCAGGGCGAGCTGGAGCGCGTGACGGTGTGGCGTGGCGTGAGTTCGATTCATGGTTCTTCGGCTCCTGCGCCGGTTGGTCCGGTCGTCGTTGTGAACATCCGGAACCATTGTCCCCCGCGCCTCCGAAAGGCGGCAATTCACCGGGGGCTAGGTTTTTCTATGTCCCAGGATATATATCCACACCTGGCGGGCGTCCTCCTCGACCGAGGATCGCGCCTACCCGGGTCAAGATCGAAGAGGGGGTATGACGACCGGCACGTCGTCGCGCACGTCCGGCGGCGGCGCCGGCGCCGCGAGCGCGGGAGCCGCAGCGGCGAGGGAAACGGCGACGGCGACCAGGGCGCGAGGGTTCATCCCCACATCGCAACTGTACTCCGCGGACGCCGGATCATCGCGCTGGAGCGGCGGGGCGAGGTCTGGAGGGCCACCGGAGTGTCCCGCCAGACCTCCCATCCAAGGAACTAGAAAACGGGCGGGAACGCTCCGATGCAACTGCAGTTGCCCGGGATGAACGTCCCGCCGTTGGCGCGGCAGCGCGCCACGAAGAACGGGTCGCAGGGCGGCGGCACGCCCATCGACGAGTTGAAGTTGCAGGGCCTGAACGCCTGGGTGAACGGCGCCGGCCAGTTCACGTGCGCCATGACGCCCTGGTAGCTCCAGTTGGCGTTCGGCTGGCAGCGGATCTCGGTCGGGAAGTTGGTGTAGTAGTGGCCGTACTCGTGGCTGTAGAACTGGTGCAGAGGGAAGCCCAGGTTCCCAGGGGGCCACACGTATGCGGCGATCCCGCCATAGACATAGTCGTTGCCGTGCTCGGTGTAATAGATCGAGTAGTAGAAGCCCCGCCGCGTGCTCCAGCGGTGCAGCGGCACCTGTCCCTGCAACGGTGAGGTGGAGACGATCCCGACGTTCCCGTCGGCGACCGTGAATCGGCCGAAGCCGTCGAACTCGCCCGGATGCAAGGTCAGGAACGACTGCCCGATGTAGCCGCCGCCGCCGCCGAAGCGTCTGAACTCTGCGCCGAACGCGACGCCGAGGTGGGCGTAGGCACAATCGCCCTGGCGGTCCCAGCCGTCGCACATCGCGTGCCCGTCGCTGGGCGGCGGCGGCGGTGGGGGCTCCGAGGGGCCACAGCCGCCCAGGCACGAGCTGAGCGAGCTGTCACACTGGACGTAACAGTCGTTGCGCTGGTTGTCGCACCCCCACCAGCCGCTGTTCGAGCAGTCGTAGTACTGCTGGTCGCAGTAGCCCGTGCACCAGCCGTAGTCGCTGTAGCAGTTGTCCTCGCAGGTCTGCGCGAAGGCCTGCGGTGCGACGAGGAAGAAACCGGTCGCGAGAACGATCGCGGCGAGACCTAGGCGTACGCTCCTGGCTGTCATGACGTTTACTCCTTTCGCCACGGGTCGATGAGGCGTGCCCTCAACGAAAGAAGTGTCCGGCAACGCTGGCGAGGGGGACATCTGTCGTCCGTAAAACACACTGACGTCAGTACTTACGGACTCTCAGACGCCGCGCGCCGTAGCTTACGCCCGCCGCACGGGGAGCTGCGCGTGCAGCTCGAAGTACTCGGTGCCGTGGGCGAACGGCCGGCCGAGGAAGGCCTCGAAGGCGGGCTGGTCGTCGGGCACGTAGCCGCTCGCGGGCAGCCAGGTCGTGAAGAGCCAGTCGAGGGCGCGCAGCTCGAGGTCGACGCCGCCGCGAACGGCCACCTGCGCCACGCGCATGGGCGGGAACTCGAAGCGGCCCAGCTCGCCATCGGGCTCGAAGGGATGGCCGCGGGGCAACTCGACGGCGATGTCGTAGCGGCAGTGCTCGAGCGCCACGATCTCGGGGTTCTCCCACTGGTACCCGAGCCACTGGCCGCCGGCCAGGCCGCGTTCCTCGGCCCAGGCGAGGAGGCGCCGAGCCGCCGCGAGCACGCCGCCGCCGCGGTACGGGTCGAGCACGCGGATGTACGCCACGGTGCGCGCGGGCAGGTCGCGCAGCTCGGCGACGAAGCCGTCGGGGTTCTCGCGCGGGGGCAGGCGTTCGAGCCGGTGGCGATGCTCGGCACCGGCCAAGGAGGCCAGCTCGTCGCGGTGGGCGCGACGCCAGGTCGCGAGGTCGAAGGCGCTGGGCGGCACGCCGTGGCGCTGCTTGAAGGCGCGCGAGAAGTCCGACGACGAGGCGAAGCCGCAGGCCAGGGCGATCTCGGTCAGCCGCGGGCGCCGGCCGCGGGTCTCGGCGTGGGCCATGAGCTGCAGCGCCCGGTCGAGGCGCACGCGCTTGACGAACTGCCCCAGCGGCTCCCCGATCAGCGCCCCGAACACGCGGTGGAAATGAAACGGCGAGAAGCCCGCGACGCGCGCCAGCTCCTCCAGGCGCAACGGCCCGTCGAGGTGGCGCACCACGTGGTCGAGGACGAGGTTGACCCGCTCGACGTAATCGACCGGCGGGGCGCCGGCGTCGTGCCCGGGATTCCGCAAGATCTGGCAAGCGCTCCTGGGGCGGGTCGTGCCAACGTCTGCCGGAGCGGTCGGGACGCCGCGCGGTGCGGCGCCCTCGTGCCCGGAGAGACCTATCATGCCCCAACGACTCGCCGTCGCCGCCTTGGCGGCGCTCCTCGCGTGCGCCGCCCTCGGCGGCGCCGCCCCATCCACCGAAGCCCCCGGAGACGAACGGACCATGGAGCTCGGCAACTTTTCCGTCAGCCTCGCCGTCAAGGACCTCGCGGCCTCGCGCGCCTTCTACGAGACGCTCGGCTTCAAGACCTTCGGCGGCGACGCCGAGCAGGGTTGGCTGATCCTGCGGAACGGCTCGGCCACGATCGGCCTGTTCCAGGGGATGTTCGAGAGGAACATCATGACCTTCAACCCGGGCTGGAACGCGGACGCCGAGACGCTCGAGACGTTCACCGACGTGCGCGAGCTGCAGAAGCGGCTGCTCGCGGCCGGGCTGGAGCTGCAAGCGAAGGCGGACGAGGCGTCCACGGGGCCGGCGAGCTTCATGCTCAGCGATCCGGACGGGAACCCGATCCTCGTGGATCAGCACGTGCCGCGGCCGGGGCGTTGACGTCCCCAGCTCCGACGCCGGCGCCTAGGCCCAGCGCGGTGAACGCCACGACGGCGGTGTCCGGCTACGGCGCGGGCCGAAACGCCTCCGCCGGCGTGTTCACGAACTGCGCGGCCGATCGCCCCGTCCGCGCCTGGTAGTCGTCGACGATCCGGAAGCCCAGGGTATACCCCGCCCAGTGGGGCAGCCGGGGGTCGGCGCCGAAGAACCAGCCCTGGTAGTCGAAGGTCGCGCTGTCGAAGTCGGGGCGGGCGAGGCCGAGGTAGAAGCCGGTCTCGCTCTCGGGGAACGCCTGCGACCAGGGCTGGAGCGGGGTTCCCAGGAGCTCGACCGCGAAGTGGTCGGCGAGGCCCTCGAAGACAAGCGTCTCGAGCAGGGTGCGAGGGGGACCGATGCCGCGCCAGCGCACCACGTGGTGGAGCTCGTGGGCGACGGTGTACGGAACCCGCTCGGCCAGGATCAGCCCGAGGTCGGGGTAGCCGGGGTCGACGGTGATCTCGACTCGGCTCGGCCCGAGCGTGAAACCGCCGATGCCGTAGTCGGGGATCGTGCGGACCGGATCGGCCAGGACCTCCACGGTCACCATGCCGACCGACAGCTCGGTGCCGGCGGTCGCGATGGCGTCCTCGATCAGGGAAAGGAGCGCCGCGTGGTGCTGGGCGAAGGCGCCGGCCGGATCGTTGATCACCACCCGGGCCGCCGCCTGCGGCGACCGCGGCTCGCTCGGCGAGGAGTCGTCGCACGCGGCGGTGAGGAGCACGATGCCGGCGCCGGCGGCGGACAGGATCGACCGTCGCCTGGCGCTGCCCGCGGCGAGGGAGGTCACGCCTTCACCTCGCGTCCGGAGGTTTCCGGGTCAGGCGATCGTTCAGCTTGCGGCTCTGCTCGATGAAGTACTGCAGGTTCGGGTTGCCGTACTCCTTCGCGAGCGCGACGGCACGCTCCTCCGAGGCCGCGGCCTTGGTCCACTCCTCGGCGGCGGCGTAGCCGTCGGCGAGGCTGTCGTAGGCATTCGCGGAATTGGGGTTCTCGGCGACGTTGCGCTCGAAGAGAGCGATGGCGTCGCCGGTCCTTCCCTCTCCGAGGGCCGCATAGCCGAGGTCGTTGATCGCGGTCTCCGGGACCGGAAGCGTGCAGCCGACCCGCTTCGAGACCGCGGCGAAATGCTCGTCGGCGAAGACGATCCCCTTCGCGGCGAGGTCGGGGTGGAAGCGGTAGCCCTCGTAGAGCCGGCGCAGCGCATCGATCTGGGCTAGGAGCGGAACCGTCCCGTGGGTCTCGTCGGGAAACGCCGCGGCGTGCCAGCGGAAGCCGCGCGGGCCCTTCGTCCTGAGCGTTTCGACCAGCCGCTCGTCCTGGGCGAGCGCCTCTCCCGTGTCGTCGGACCGCGCGAAGTAGAGGAACTTCGGCAGCTCCGCGCGCGACTCGAAGGAGGCCCCGAGCGATCGCCGCGGAAGCTCCCCGTCCCAGTCGAGACTCGGGCTGATCGCGACGTACGCGCTGAAGAGCGCGGGATCCTCGGCCAGGACGTAGAGCGCGAACTGCCCGGAGGCGGAGTGCCCGTCGAGCACCCGGAAGCCGTTCGTGCGGTACTCCGCCTCGATCCGCGGGATCAGCTCGGTCGCCAGGAAGCGCTTGAAGTTCGCCGCCCCGCCGCCGCCGGCCCAGGCCTCCGGCCAGTCGGTCTGGGTGAAGTCGCGGATCCTCACCGTGCTGTCGATCGCGACGACGATCAGCTCCGGGATCTCACCCTGCGACCCGAGGAACTCGACGGCGGCCGCCGAGTGGCGCGCGTGGGTCTCGCCGTCGAGGAGGTAGAGAACCGCGTAGCGGCGGTCCTTCGCCCAGTCGTAGCTCCGCGGGAGAAAGACGTGGAAGGTGCGCTCCTCGTCGAGCACGGCCGAGCGCATCGTCGCGGTCCGGCCGATCACGATCGGCTCGCCGGCCTGCGTCGCGACGGAACAGCAGAGGACGAGCAGGAGTGCGAAGAGGCGCGCGGTTCTGGAGAAGAGCATCACACGGGAAAGGCTACACCAGCCGCCAGGCGGCGGTGCCCAAATGACCGGGTGGGGAGGGGGGCTCGGGCGCCGGGGATCAGCTCATCGCCTTCCTCACCAGCGCCCCGATCGCCGCCTCTTCGGCGGCGGTCAACTCCTTCAAGGCGTAGGAGATCGGCCACATGGCGCCGTCGTCGAGGTTCGCCGCGTCGCTGAAGCCGAGCGTGGCGTACCTCGATTTGAACTTCTGGGCGCTCTGGAAGAAGCAGACGACCTTGCCGTCCCTGGCATACGCGGGCATCCCGTACCAGGTCTTCGGCGAGAGGTCCGGCGCGCTCTTCTTGATGATCGCGTGGAGCCGCGTGGCCATGGCGCGATCCGGTCCCTTCATCTCGGCGATCTTCGCGAGCAGGGCGCTCTCTCCGCCCGCCTCCTCCGCGCGCACGCCGCGGCGCCCTTCCGCCTTCAGCTCGCGGGCGCGCTCCTTCATCGCAGCTCGTTCGTCGTCCGTGAACCCCTCGGACTTCCCGCCGGCCGCGGGGGTGCTCCCGGCGGGCTTCTGCCCGGCCTTCTTTGCTGCCATCGTCCGCTCCCGTGCGGCTCTCCCGAGTCAGTGCGCCCAGGCGCCGAAGAACTCCGCCCGAAGCCTGTCGATGAAATCGTGCTTGGCCAGCCGGTAGTAGATCGTCTGCGCGTCGCGCCGGCTGCCGACCAACCCGTGCGCCCTGAGCTTGGCGAGGTGCTGCGAGACCGCCGACACCGACACCCCCAGAAGCTCCGAAAGGTCGGAGACGCTCACTTCGGTCAAGGTCTCCAACAGGTAGAGCAGCTTGAGGCGGGTCGAGTTCCCCGCCAGCTTCATCAGCTCCGCCGTCTCGTCGATCTGCGGAGCATCCCTCACCTGCGCGCTTTCACTCTGGATTCTCGCCATGTCCTCTTTCCTCCCTGATCGTCCCGGCCGACCGATCGGCGGTCGACCACCGTTTCGCGAAGTGTACTACTCGAGCCGGCGGCGGTTTCGAGCGGGGTCCGAGGCGTGCCGTCGCCCAGCACCGCGCGCACCCGGTGCACGCCGCCGTCGTCGAGGAGCGGCACCGCGCGCGGGTCGACCGCCACGCCGTCGACCTCCACCCGCTCGATTCCACGGCACCTGCGCCGGGGGTTCTCGACCGCGATCTCGTAGACGCTCGCGCCGAGCTTCCAGCGCACCCGGAACCCCGGCCAGGACGCCGGGATGCACGGGTCGATGGCGAAGGTCTCCCCGCGCCGCCGGATGCCGAGGATGCTCTCGAGGCCGGCGCGGTAGAGCCAGCCCGCCGAGCCCGTGTACCAGCTCCAGCCGCCGCGTCCCGGGTGCGCGGGGTGCGCATAGACGTCGCCGGCCACCACGTAGGGCTCCGCCTGGTAGCGCTCGACGCCCTCCGGCGTCCGAGCGTGGTTGACCGGGTTGACCATGTGGAAGAGCTCGACCGCCTCGTCGCCGCTGCCGAGCTTCGCCATCGCCATCACCACCCAGGCGGTGGCGTGGGTGTACTGGCCGCCGTTCTCGCGCACGCCGGGCGGGTAGCCGCGGATGTAGCCCGGGTCCCGCGCCGGGCCGTCGAACGGCGGCGCCAGGAGCAGGACGAGGCCGAGATCGCGGCGCACCAGGTGGGTGCGCACTGCGTCCATGGCGCGATCGGCGAAGCGGGCGGGGACGGCGCCCGAGAGCACGGCCCAGCTCTGCGCGATCGAGTCGATCTTGCACTCGTCGCCGTGCGCGGAGCCGAGCGGGGTGCCGTCGTCGTAGTAGCCGCGGCGGTACCACTCGCCGTCCCAGCTCTGCCCGAGGGCGGTGGCCAGGCGGCGAGCCTGCGCGCGGTAGCGCGCCGCCCGCCGGGGATCGCCGCGCCGGGCGCAGAAGGCCGCGAAGGTGTCGAGGATGCCGTGCAGGAAAAAGCCGAGCCAGGTGCTCTCGCCGCGGCCCTCGCGGCCGACCCGGTTGAGGCCGTCGTTCCAGTCGCCGCTGCCGATCAGCGGCAGCCCGTGCGCGCCGACCCCGAGGCTGCGTTCGATGGCGGCCAGGCAGTGCTCGAAGAGCGGCGCCTCGACGGCGGAGGTGCGCGGCGTGATGTAGGCCTCGTCGGCATCGGGCGCCAGCGCCGGCGCCTCGAGGAAGGGCACGGCCGCGTCGAGCACGCTCTCGTCGCCGGTCGTGCGCACGTAGTGCTCGGCGGCGAAGGGGAGCCAGAGCAGGTCGTCGGAGCAGCGCGTCCTCGTGCCCTGGCCGCCCGGCTCGTGCCACCAGTGCTGCACGTCCCCCTCGAGGAACTGGCGCCCGGCGGCGCGCAGGAGGTGCTCGCGGGCGAGATCGGGGCGCATGGAAACGAGCGCCATCACGTCCTGGAGCTGGTCGCGGAAGCCGAACGCCCCGCCCGGCTGCGAGTAGCCCGAGCGTGCCCAGAGGCGGCAGGAGAGGTTCTGGTAGATCAGCCAGCCGTTCATCAGCACGTCGAACGAGTCGTCGGGGGTCTCGACGCGGAGCGCGCCGAGGGTCTCGTCCCACTGCCGGCGCACCGCCGCGAGCGACGCCGCGGCGGCCTCGACGCTGCCGTGCCGCGCACAGAGCGAGCGCGCCTCCTCGCGATCGGCGCCCTGCCCGAGGAGGAAGACCAGCTCGCGGCGCTCCCCCGGCGCCAGCGTCACCGCCACCTGGAGCGCCGCGCACGGATCGAGGCCGGCGCCGAAGCGGCCGTCGAGCTGCCGGCGGGCGAGCGCCGCCGGCGCCGCGAGGCCGCCGTTGCGGCCCAGGAAGGAGGTCCGGTCGCCGCTGGCCGAGAGCACCGGCTCGCTCGCGTGGGCGAAGGCCGTGCGCCCGGCGAAGCCGCCGTTGTAGGGGTTCTGGGCGAAGACCGCGCCGCTGGCCGCGTCGCGCTCGGTGACGACGTGGCTCTCCTGGCCGGCGCGCGGCGGTCCGAGGATCCACTCGTCGTAGGCGTAGACGGTGAGCGTGCGCGGGCGCCCGCTCTCGTTGGTCAGCGCCAGGAGCGAGAGCTTCACCGGGTCGGCGGCGTCGACGAAGACGTCCAGGCGGTGCCGGATGCCCCCGGCGCGGCGCTCGAAGGTGGTGACGCCGGCGCCGTGGCGGACGATGCAGCGGCCGCCGTCCGGCGCCCTCGGCAGCGGGCCCGGGGTGGGCGACCAGACGGCTCCGGTCTCCTCGTCGCGCAGCAGCAACGCCTCGGCGGTCGGATCGCCGACCGGGTCGGCGGCGTGCGGGGTCAGCCGGTTCTCGCGGCTGTTCTCGGACCAGGTGTGCGCCGCGCCGGCCGCGGTGACGAGGGTGCCGAAGCGCGGGTTCGCGATGACGTTGGCCCAGGGCAGCGGCGTCTCGCGGTCGCCGTCGAGGTAGATCACGTACTCGCGGCCGTCGGCGCTGAAGCCGCCGAGGCCGTTGTCGAGCAGGAGCGGCGGCAGCTCGGGCTCGGCGGCGGCCGCCGGCTCGCCGCCGCCGTCGGGCCGCCGCGACGGCAGGAACGCCGCCGGCTCGGCGGCCGCGGCCGGCGCGTCGGGGCGCGCGAGCTGGTGGGCGATGTCGCCCTGGTCGCCGCTCAGGACGGCGCTCGCGACGCTCGCGAGGAGCGTCCGCTCCGCCTCGGTCAGGCGCTCGCCGCGGAGCAGGTAGGCGCCGCCCGGGCGGTGCTTCCACGATCGCCACGGGCCGCCGTCGAGCACCGTCTCGAGCGCCGCGTGCATCTCGTCGAGGTAGCCGAGCGGGTGCTCGTTGAGGATCACCAGGTCCGCGGCGAGCCCCTTGAGGCGCCAGTACTCCTGGGCCTGGAGGAGCTGGCGCACGAGCGGCAGGCCGTCGCCGTCGACGACGCGCACCAGCAGGACCGGCAGGTCGCCGGAGATCGCGTGCGGCCACAGGCCTTCCTGGCCGAGCCGGTTGCGCGCCCGGACCGCCGCCGGTGCGCGCAGCGAGGCGTCGGCGTAGAGCACGCGCGAGGCGAGCCGCTCGAAGAGCAGCGCCTCGTCGCCGCTGATGCCGAGGTGACGGCGGCCGCTCAGCGCATTGACGAAGGCGAGCGCGAAGGTGCGGCCGACGGCGCCGGGGTCGCGGTACTTGTGGGCCAGGGCGAGCGCGGCGTCGCGGCCGTCGGCGACGCCGGTCGCGAAGGCGAGCCGGACCGCGGCGCCGGGCGCGAGGCGCAACCGCTGGCGCAGGCTGGCGATCGGGTCGAGCACGGCGCCGGTGGTGCGGCCGAGCGAGCGGCCGTCGAGCGCCTGCGGCCGCGCGGTGTCGCGGCCGCGGCCGAGGAAGCGCGCGCGGTCGCTCTCCCACTCGACAGGCCCCTGCGGCCGCCCCTCGAGCGCCAGCACGTGCACCGCCCACGGCTCGCTCTCGCCGGCGGCGCGGGCGCGCCGGCGGAAGAGCAGGGCCGCGCAGTCGGGGACGTACTCGCTCTCGACGAAGAGCTTGACGAAGGCGGGGTGCGCGAGGTCGGCGGCGGCGGGCGCGAGCACGATCTCGGCGTAGCTCGTCACCTCGATCTCGCGCGGGCGGTCGCTCTGGTTGCTGACCAGGAGCCGGCGCACCTCGAGGTCGTCCTCGGTCGACACGGCGATCTCGAGGCGGGTCTCGATGCCGTCGTCGCGGCGGCGGAAGGTCGCCTTCTCCGGCTGGAAGGTCGCCATGTACTCGTCCGCCTCGCGCCCGACCGGCTGGTGGGTGGCGCTCCAGACGGCGCCGCTGCGGACGTCGCGCAGGTAGAGGTACTGGCCGCCGGGGTCGCGGGTGACGTCCCGGCGGTGGCGGGTCACCGCGAGGCCGCGGCAGAAGCTCGCCCCGCCGCCGGCGTTGGTCACCACCGCCGTGTAGCTGCCGTTGGAGAGGAACTGCGCGTGCGGGAACTGCGTGTGCGGCGAGCGGAGCCGGCGCACGCGCCCGGGCGCCGCCGGCGCCGCAACCCGGGTCGCCTCGGCGGGCCGCGGGCGGGTGATCGGCGCCGCGCGCGGCACCCGCTCCTGGAGCAGCAGCTCGGTGGCGCGGACCCGCGGGTCGCCGTGGAAGCGCTCGACCATGCGCTGGTCGAGCAGTGCGTTGGCGAGGGCGACCAGCGTCATCCCCTGGTGGTGCGCGAAGTACGCGCGCACCACCACGCCGTGCGGGCGTCCGCCGGGCGGGTCTGGATCGACCTCGCCGTGGGTGAAGTCGATCGCCTCGTGGAAGCCGTAGCGGCCCTCGAGGCCGAGCGCGGCGAGCCGGCGCAGGTTGCGGGCGGCCTCGGCGGGCTCGAGCATGGCGGCGAGCGCGGTGGCGTAGGGGGCCACCACCAGCTCGTCGCCGAGGCCGCGCTTGAGTCCGAGGCCGGGGACGCCGAACGCCTTGTACTGGTAGCTGCCCGCGCGGTCGGTGACGTTGAAGCCCGACTCGGAGATGCCCCAGGGCACCCCTCGGCCGGCGCCGTAGCGGATCTGCGCGCGCACCGCCAGGCGGCAGCTCAGGTCGAGCAGCGTCTCCGGGTAGCCGCGCATCACCAGGAGCGGCATCAGGTACTCGAACATCGTCGCGCTCCACGACAGGAGCGCCGGCGAGCCCTCGACGCTGGTCACCGAGCGGCCGAGATGGAACCAGTGCGCCTGCGGCACGTCGCCCCGGGCGACGGCGATGAAGCTCGCGAGGCGCGACTCGGAGGCCAGGAGGTCGTAGAAGGAGGAGTCGAGGCGGCCGGGCTCCTCCGCGTCGGCGAGGCGGTAGCCGATGGCGAAGATCTTGCGCTGGCGGTCGTAGAGGAAGTCGAACCGCATGCCGTCGGCGAAGACGCCGGCGCGCTCCGCGAGCGCCTCGAGCGCCGGCGCGTTGTCTTCGTCGCCGTCGCCCCGGCGCGCGAGGTCGCGCAGCCCGGCGGCGAGCGTCATCAGCGAGCCGGCGAGGTTGCCGCTGTCGACGGTCGAGACGTAGCGCGGCGCCAAGCGGCGCCAGGGTCCGCGTGTCGTACCAGTTGAGCAGGTGTCCCTCGTGGCGCTCGAGGCTCTCGATCGCGGTCAGCGCCGCGCCGGTCCGGGCGACCAGTTCGGCGGTGGCGATGAAGCCGAGGTCGTGCGCCGCGAGGGTGGCCAGCAGGCCCATGCCGACGTTGGTCGGCGAGGTGCGGTGGTCGATGCGCGGCTCCGGCACCTCCTGGAAGTTGTCGGGCGGCAGCCCGTGGCTCTCCGGTCCGGCCAGCTCGGCGAAATAGCGCCAGGTCCGGCGCGCCACCTCCGCGAGCTGGTGGCGGTCCTCGTCGGTGAGCGCGACGCGCCGCGGCACGGTCGGCCGGCTGAGCAGCCAGGCGATCCCCGGCGCGGCCAGCCAGAGCGCCAGCACGGGGAGCGCCGCGGGCAGCGCCGAGGGGCGCGCCGCCGCCACCAGCGCGAGGCCGGCGACGGCGGCCGCCGGGCTCGCCCACATCGCCCGGGCGAAGGTCCGCGGCCCGCGCCGGGCCCCGCGGGCGGTGCTGGCCGCCGCCGTCTCCCACTCCAGGAGGCGCCGCCGGGTGACCATGCGGACCAGGGTGACGCCGATGGCGTGCGCCATCTCCGCCGCCTCGCTGGCCAGGAAGGCGAGCTGCAGGGCGGCGCGGGCGAGGGCGCTCTCGATCTCGCCGCCGGCGCCGCGCAGGAAGACCGGCCACGGCTGCCGCCGCCGCGGGCCGGCGAGCGCGGTCAGGAGCAGCGGCAGGACCGGGAAGGCGAGCGCCGCCGCCACGCCGGCGGTCCACACCGCCGGGTTCCCGGGCAGCACCGTCCAGGCCAGCGCCAGGAGCGCGGCGGTCCCCGGCGCCGCCAGGCTCCGGCGCAGGTTGTCGAAGATCTTCCAGCGCGCGATCAGCGGCAGGCGGTTGCGCTCGAGCCGGCCGCCGCGGGTGGCCACCCACGGCAAGAGCCAGAGCAGGATCTGCCAGTCGCCGCGCACCCAGCGGTGGCGGCGCCGCGCGTGGGTGAGCACGCTCGCCGGGTAGTCGTCGACCAGCTCGACGTCGGAGACCAGCGCCGTCCTCGCGTGGAGCCCCTCGAAGAGGTCATGGGAGAGGAGGGCGTACTCGGGGACGCGGCCCTCGAGCGCGGCGGTGAAGGCGTCGACGTCGTAGAGGCCCTTGCCGGTGAAGATCCCCTCGCCGAAGAGGTCCTGGTAGGCGTCGGAGACCGCCGTCGTGTAGGGGTCGACCCCGGTGTGGCCGGAGTAGAGGCGGGCGAAGAGCGAGCCCGCGGCGCTCGCCATGTTGACGCTCACGCGCGGCTGCAGGATGCCGTAGCCGTCGACCACGCGGCCGCTCGCCGAATCGAAGACGGGGCGGTTGAGCGGGTGGGCGGCGATTCCGATCAGAGTCTTGGCGGCGTCGCGCGGCAGCCGCGTGTCGGAGTCGAGCGTGATGCAGTAGCGCACGCGCGGCAGCAGCTCGAGCGCGCCGACCTGCCACTCGATGCGGGTGTCGGCGGCGCCGCGCAGCAGGCGGTTGAGCTCCTCGAGCTTGCCGCGCTTGCGCTCCCATCCCATCCAGACGCCCTCGCCCGGGTTCCACCGGCGCACCCGGTGGAAGAGGAAGAAGCGGTCGCCCCCCTCGCCGCCGGTCCGCGCGTTGAGCGTCTCGATCCCCTCGCGCGCGGCGGCGAGGATCTCGGCGTCGCCGGGCATCCGCTCCTCGGGCGCATCGGTGAAATCGCCGAGGATGGCGAAGTGGACGTGCGGGTCGAGGTTGGCGAGCGCGAGCACCTCGACGTGCTCGACCAGCTCGCGCGACGCCGTCGACCGAGTCCATCAGGGTCGGCACCACGACCAGCGTGCGGAGTTCCTCCGGCACGCCGGCGAGGAGGTCGAGCCGCGGCAGGCGGCGCGGCGGCGAGAGCCTCGCCACCAGGCGCTGGACGAGCGCGACGGCCAGCTCGCTCGCCGGGAGCAGCAGCAGCAGGGACACCGCGACGGCGGCCGCCGGCGCGGCCCCGCCGGCGAGGACGTAGGCGGCGCCGAGGCCGGCGACCCCGGCGGTCGCCGCGGCGATGCCGCCGAGATAGACCGCGGTCGCGTGCCGGTAGACCGCCCGCACGCAGCCGCAGCCGCGGGCGCGGCCGAAAGGCGAGGTCGGCCTCGAGGTCCGGGCGGCCGCGGCCGACCAGGTGGTGGCCGACGTGCGCGGCGCGGTCGGCGGCGCCGCCGGCCGCGGCCGCCTCCCGGGCGCTCTCGACCGCACGGCGCGCGACGCCGAGCTGCGCCTCGCCGCTCGGGCCGGCGAGCGTCCTCGACCGACTGCCGGTAGCGATCGCGGCTCAAGAAGTCCATCCGCGGGTAGACCCCCGCGGGGTCCCGCTGCAGCACCCGCTCGACCGGACTCACCGCCTCGAAGTACTCGCTCCAGTCGAGCGTCGAGCAGAGCCGCAGGCTGGTGATGACGTTGGCCACCGAGACCTGCGCCCCCGCCTGCTCCTGGTGCTCGGCCCGGATCGCGTCCTCGGCGCTCTGTTCCCGGGCCGCGAGGTGCTCGTCGACGGCGGCGCGCACCGCCGCGAGCCGCGGGCCGTACTCGCGGATGCGCTGCAGGAGCTGCACGACGAATGCGGTGTCCAGGTGGCCGGGCAGCGGCGGCAGCCGGCCGCCGCCGGCGTCGTCGATGCGCTCGACGTAGGCGTCGGCGGCGTCCCGCGCCGCGCGCGCCTCGAGGGTCAGGGCGGCGAGCCGGCGCAGGTTCTCGATCAGCGCCAGCCGCAGCATGCTCGGCCACGCCCACAGCTCGCCGATGGTGAGCGGCGCGACCGCCTGGAAGCTGCTCACGAAGCGCACCAGCATCGGCCGCTCGAGGCGGCTGTCGCTGTGGCGGATCAGCTCGAGCGCCAGCGCATAGACGCGCGCCGTGCCGGCCAGCTCGCGGGTGGCGAGCTTCGGCAGCTCGCGATGGAAGCCGCGCGGCAGGTGCCGGCGGACGTCGTGGATCTCGGCGGTGACGAGGTGGTAGTTGTCGAGGATCCACTCGGTCGCCGGCGTGACGATCCCGCCGCGGTGGACGTCCCCCGCGAGCGTGCGGTACGCCTCCTCGAGCAGGCGCGCGTTCTCCTCGAGCCGCGGCTCGCGACGGCGGGACGAGCGCCGCCGGCCGGGGTCGACGGTGAACCGCGCCGCCAGCGCCTTGGCCCGCTCCTCGAGCAGCTCGATGCTCAGCGGCTCGTCGCGGAGAGGCCTGTCGAGAGTCGGGGGAGTCCGGGCGAAGAGGTGCTTGCCGATCGGGACGCCTTACCCTTCGCCGGAGAGACAGGACCCGCGTTCGATCTCCGCGATGCGGGCGAACGCCCTGGTCCGGAGCACCGCGGACTCGCGGGCGACCGCCGCCTCGCCGGCACGGTGCGGCTGCGGGCGCCGGCGATCCAGCGCGAGGATGAGCTCGTTCAGGTGACCGACGATGGTGGTGTTGTCGCGCATGGCCCTCTCTTCGGTTCGTGTCTTGCCGAGGGCTGGCAGCCGGAATGGCTTCAGAGCTCAAGAAAGCAGCGGTCGCCACTATACACCGCTTCCCTCTCTCGCCTCTTCAGCCGCCCCCGGAGTCCTCCACGATCTCCGCCGCCTGCCGCTCCGCGTCCTCGACGCACGAGTTCATGCTCACCCCGCGGTAGGAGCTGCCCGCCAGCCACAGGCCGCCGAGGCGGCTCGCGCGGTCCGCGATGCGCGCCAGGCGGGCCTGGTGGCCCGGCTCGTACTGGGCGATGCCGCGCGGGTGGCGGTAGATGCGGGCGAAGCAGGGCTCGGCGTCGAGGGCCATGGTGCGGGCGAGGTCGGCGCGGACGGCGGCGAGGAGGGCGCCGTCGTCGAGGTCCACGGCCCCGGGGTCGTGGGCGCCGCCGATCATCACCCGGAGCAGGACCTTGCCCGCCGGCGCCCGTCCCGGGAAGATGCTCGAGTCCCAGAGGCAGCCGAGGCTGCGGATCCCTTCGCTCCTGGGGACCAGGAAGCCGAAGCCCGCGGGCACCCGCGCCAGGCTCGCGGCCTCGTAGCCGAGCGCGACGACCGCGAGACCGGCGGTGTGGATGGTTTCCAGCTCGGCGGCCAGGCCGGCGTCGGCGGCGCGGACCAGGCCGGCCGCGCGGTCGGCGGGCACCGCCAGCACCACGGCATCGGCAGCGATCGATTCGCCGGCCTCGCCGGCCACCCGCCAGCGCCGCCGGTCGCCGTCCGGGCCAGCGACCGAGCCGGGCGCGGGGGCGACCTCCGCGACCGGGGCGCCGGTACGGACCGCGCCGCCGAGCGCGGCGGCCAGGGCGTCGATCAGCCGCTCGAGGCCGCCTTCGAACGAGGTGAGCGTCCCTCCCGGACCCGCCGGGCCGCCGGGCCGGGTCAGCTCCGCCGCCTCCTCGCCCCGCGCGGCCAGCGCCCGCGCCCGGCGCTTCGCGGCGCGGCGCTCGTGCATCCGCGCCAGCATCGCCCGCACCAGGCTCCCGTGCTCCGCCTCCATCGCCGCCATCTTCGGGAAGGCGCTCGCCAGGCTCAGCCTCCGGGTGTCGCCGGCGAAGACCCCCGAGACCATGGCGTCGACCAGCACCTCGGCCGCCTCGGCGCCAATCCGCCGGCGCGCGAACTCGTGGATCGACTCGTCGCCCCCCTCGGGGCGCGCCGCGGCGAAGGGCTCGAGGAGGACCCGCAGGCGGCCGCGGAGGGAGAGCACCGGGCTGGCGAGGAACCCTGCCGGGCCGGCCGGCAGCTCGTGCAGGCGCCCGTGCCGGAAGAGGAAACGCTTGCCGGCCGCGTCGTCGGCCCGCCGCACGGCCGGGGCGAGACCGACCCGCTCGACCAGGCGCGCCATCGCCGGCACGTTGTCGAGGAACCCGTTGGGACCCCACTCGACCGTGAACCCCTCGGCGCGCTCGGTGCGGATGTTGCCGCCGAGCCGCGGCGCGGCCTCGAGGAGCCGCACGTCGAGGCCGCCGGGCAGCTCCGCCCCCCGGTCGGCGAGCTGGAGCGCCGTGGCCAGCCCGGCGATCCCGCCCCCGACGACGACGACCCTTCGCACCGGCTCCTCTCTCCTGCGCTGGCTGTGCGCTGCGAGCTGGCGCCGCCGGCCGCCGGCTAGACCGTCCGCGAGAACGCCGGTCCCGCCGCGACCTTCGCGGCCAGGTAGCGGTCGAACGCCATCGCCGCGTTGCGCACGAAGAGCCGCCCCTCGGGCAGGACCTCGAGGACGCCGCCCCGGTCGCGGACCAGGCCAGCCTCCTCGAGCTCCCGGAGCCGCTCCAGCGAGTCGGCGAAGTAGTCGTCGAAGTCGATGCCGAAGCGCTCCGCCACCGACCGCTTGTCGACGCGGAAGCCGCACATCAGCCCCATGATCACCGCGCGCCGGAGGCGGTCGTCGCCGTCGAGGAGGCGCCCGCGCTCGACCGGCAGCCGCCCCGCCTCGATCGCCGCGTAGTAGGTCGAGAGCTTCTTGCAGTTCTGGAAGTAGCCGCTCCCGAGGTCGCCGATCGCCGACACCCCGAAGCCGATCGAGGTCGACACCGGCTTGACGGTGTAGCCCATGAAGTTGCGCTCGAGCCGCCCCTCGTGCGCGGCGACCGCCAGCTCGTCGCCGGGGAGCGCGAAGTGGTCCATCCCGATCGGCTCGTAGCCCGCGGCGAGCAGGCGGTTCAGGGCCGTCCCGTAGAGCTCGAGCTTCCGCGCCGGGCTCGGGAAGTCGGCGGGCTCGAGGCGGCGCTGGTTCGGCTTCAGCCAGGGCACGTAGGCGAAGGAGTAGATCGCCAGCCGGTCGGGGCGCAGCTCGATCACCCGGTCGAGGCTCCGCGCGAAGCCCTCGACCTCCTGGCGCGGCAGGCCGTAGATCAGGTCGACGTTGATCCCCTCGCGGAACCCGATCCGCCGCGCGTGGCCGATCAGCGCCTCGGTCTCCTCCCAGCTCTGCCCGCGCCCGATCGCCTCCTGCACCTCCGGCGAGGGGTCCTGGAGCCCGACGCTCAGGCGGTTGAAGCCGAGGCCGGCGAGGGCGTCGAGGTGCTCGCGGGTGGTCACCCGCGGGTCGACCTCGATCGCGATCTCGGCGCCCGGCTCGAAGGCGAAGTGCTCCCGCACGGCGCCGGCGAGCGCCTCGATCTGGGGCGGCGTCAAATAGGTCGGCGTGCCGCCGCCCCAGTGCATCTGCGCCACCCGCCGCCGCCGCGGCAGCGCGGCCGCCACCGCCCGCATCTCGCGCCCGAGGGCCTCGAGGTAGGGCTCCGCGACCTCCCGGTGCGGGGTCGCGATGACGTGGCAGGCGCAGAACTTACAGCGCTTTTGGCAGAACGGGATGTGGAGGTAGAGGCTGATCGGCGCCTCGGAGCCGGCGCGATCGATCTCGGCGAGGTGCGCGCGGTAGCTCTCGGCGCCGACGCTCTCGTCGAACTCGACCGCCGTCGGATAGGAGGTGTACCGGGGCCCCGGCCGGTCGAACCGGCGCAGGGTCTCGAGGTCGATGGTGCGGGTCGCGGGGATCACGCGCGTCGGGGCCTTCCGCCGGGGAGTGTACTCAATCGGTGGGCCGGCGGTGGGGAGGCTCGCTCCGCGCCGGTGCCGGCCTGCCCGTGCTCAGCGGGCGCTGATCCGGTAGGGGTAGCCGGGGAGCGCGATCGCCGCCGGGCGCGCCGCGCGGATCGCGGCCGCGGTCGGGAAGATCCCGGAGGTCTTGCCCTCGCCGAAGCCGAGCTCGCGCCCGCGCCTCATCACCAGCAGCAGGCCGTGCTCGTCGCCGACCGCGGTGAACTGCTCGGACGCCTCGCGGTAGTCGGCGAGCCCGAAGGTCTCGCGCAGGGTCGCGGCCGTCGTCGCCACGTCGTCGACGATCAGGCCGATCTCGCTCGCGCAGAGGAGGTCGGCGCTGGTGAACGGACCCTCGGCGGCGTTGTCGAGGGTGTGGCGGGCGATGTGCTCGAGGAGGTTGCCGGCCGGGTCCCAGAAGAAGACCGAGTGCGCGTCCCAGTGCCGGAAGTGGACCACGTCGTCCGGGAAGCGGGGATCGCGGAGGGTCTCCCAGGGCGCGATCAGCGGCGTCCGCTCGATCTGCCAGGCGCGGGCGGCCGCGATCTTGTTCTCTGGGATGTTGAACGCGAAGTGGTAGAACGCCCCGCCCTGGTCGGGGCCGGCTTGGTCGGGGCCGGCCGGGCGGAAGGTGAGCCGCGAGGAGCCCGCGGTGACGGTCAGCTCGCCCGGCCGCTCCTCGACCGGCAGGCCGAGCGAGTCGCCGTAGAACGCCCGCATCGCCGGCAGGGGCGCCGCGCTGACCAGCTCCAGCTCGGCGATGCGGGACTCTCGGCGTGCCGCCGCCGCCGGAGCGGCCTCCGCGGCCGCAAGCCGGCCGCCGCGCCCGTGGAGCGCCGCCACCAGCGCGCCGGCGGCGCCGAGGAGGAGCCGGCGGCGGTCGAGACCGGAGGCGGCGCCGGTCTCGTGCGCTCGATCGTCCTTCGTCGTCATCTCGGCCGGCAGGCGCTCATCTACGGGGTGAGTACGCGCCGAGAGCGCGGCGGGTTCGCCGCGGCCTCCCTTCGCGGAGCCGTCGGCCGGCGCCGTAGTAGGCTGCCGTGGACGTCGGCCGGAGCCCAGCTCGCCGCCGGAACCCACGATGCCCCCGGTGCTCCCCAAGCTCCTCCCCGAGCTCTACATGGCCGGGACGGCGGTCGCCGTCGCCCTCTGGCCGCACTACCTCGACCTCCGGGTGATCGAGGGGCTCTACCTGGTCGCCATGGTCGAGGTCGTGTTCTGTCTCGCGCAGGGCACGCTCACCGACGTCGCCACCCGGCTGGCCAAGCGGCCCCCCTGGTGGGCGGTGGTGCTGATCGGGGGCGGCGTGGCGCTGATGTACCCCGAGACGCTGGAGTTCGCGCGCGCCGCGTTCGCCGCCGGCTGGCCGGTCTTCGTCCCCTTCCTCTGGTCGGTGCTCGAGCGCCTCCACGAGCTGTGGACGATGCCCGGCGCCTCGCGCCTGGAGAAGCTCCGCCGGCGCGCGCTGGTCTCCGGGCGGATGTCGCTGGTGCTCGTCGTTGCCGGCTCCGCCCTCGCGGCGGCCCTCGTCACCTACGCCCTCGACCCCGCCGAGGGCGGGTTCGCGATGCTCCAGACGAGCGCCCCGTGGTGGCTGGCGGCGGCCTTCGCGACGGCGGCCTTCGACGTCGCGCGGGTGCACCGTCCGGCGTTCGAGCGGCGGCCGCGGGCGCTCTTCGGGCGCTTCGACCCGCTCGGCGTCGAGGACCTCTCGCCGCTGTAGCGGTCGGCACGAGCGCCTACGAGTCGCCGACGCTCGCCGACCACGCGGAGGTGTCGCCGGACTCGAAGCCGTCGGCGAACAGGCCCGGGAGATCGCGCCGCCAGACGCCGGCGCCGCTGGCCAGGAAGAGCCGCGACGGGTTCTTGGCCCAGACGAGCTGGTGGAGCGCGGTGAGGGGCAGGCCGGCCCCGAACGGCTCGAAGCTCAGGCCGGAGTCGGACGACTGGAGGACTCCGTCCCCGAACACGTCGCTCACCCAGAGGACGCCGTCCTCGACGCCGTCGCAGGCGATGCCTCGGAGGTCGGCCGCGAGCGGGCCGGCCGATCCCCAGTTCACCCCGCCGTCGGCGCTGCTGAAGAGGCCGGAGGGAAGGAAACCGGAGGGATAGAAGAGGCGGAGCGGGTCGGCGGGCGAGGCGCAGAGCCCGAAACCGTGCACCTCCGCCGGCAAGCCGGTCGAGGACGGCGACCAGGTCGAGCCGCCGTTGATCGAGCGCAGCGCGCCGCCGCTGTTGTCGTCGAAGCCCTGGTAGGCCGCGACCATGGTCTGTTCGGTGCCGCCGCGGAGGATCTCGACCCCCGTGACCGACCCGGTCGCCGCCGCCTCGTAGACCTTGGTCCAGCTCGCTCCCCCGGTGAGCGTCCGCCAGATCGTCGCCTGGAAGCCGGCGACCCCGAAGTCGTTGCCGACCAGGAGGATCAGGAGCGGGTTGGCGGCACTGAAGCGGAGCGCGACCCCCTGGGTCTCGAAGAGCGGCCCCTGGTTGGGTCCTAGCGGGGTCCAGGTGCCCCCGCTCTCGCGCCGGTAGACGCCTTCCGGCGCGACGCTCGAGGGGCCGTCGGAGACCGCGTACAGGGTGCCGCCGGGAGCGAACCCGACGAAGCGGTAGCGGGTCGGCGGCACCGGTTCGGAGACCCACGTCGCGCCGCCGTCGTCGGAGGTGAAGACGCCGCCGTCGTTGAGCCCCGAGAACGCCGCCGCGAGCCGCTGCGGGTCGGCCGGGTGGGCGGCGGCCGACTGGACGTCGACGGCGGTGATCCCGGTCGAGCTGGGAACGAAGCCGGCGCCGCCGTCGGCGCTGCGGAAGACGCCCTGGGAGGAGGCGCCGGCGAACACGGTCGAGCCGCCGGGGGCGTAGCGGACGGCGTTGAAGGAGATCCCGGCGGTGCCGGCGACGCCGAACGTCCACTCGCCGCCGCCGTCCACGGAGCGGAAGATCCCGGCCGTCGCCGTCGCCACCAGCAGCACCGAGGGATCGTTCGGGTCGACGTCGAGCCCGAACGTGTAGAGGCTGGGCCAGGTCCCGTCGTGGAGCGGCGTCCAGCTCGTGCCGTCGTCGTCGCTGGCGTAGAGCCCGAAGGTCTGCGATCCGAACTGGGCGCCGCCGGCGACCACCGCGCGCACGCCGTCGTAGACGATGCGGTTGATCGGCACCGCGGGCAGGCCGGCGGTGCGGTCGAACCAGGTCGTCCCCTGGTCGGGCGACACCCACAGCGCGCCGCCGCCCGGGAAGCCGGAGAAGCCGGCATAGACCGTGGCCGGGCTGCCGGGCTCGAACGCCAGCGTCGTGCAGTCGAGGGGGCCGGGGAGAGGCGGGGTGCGGTCGGCCCAGGTGTCGCCGCCGTCGGGCGAGCGGATGACGAACGTCGTCGCCCCGAAGGTGGCGCCTCCGAGCCCCAGCCACAGCGCACCGGTCGCCGGCTCGAACGCCACCTCGAGCACGCTCTGGTTGAACGGGTTGGTGACCGGCGACCAGTTGAGGCCGCCGTCGAGGCTCGTCTGGAGATGGCTGCTGGTCGCCACATAGGCGGTGCCGTCGGCGGCGAACTCGACGTCGGACACGAAGCCGAAACCAAGGCCGGTCACCGGCTGCCAGCTCTCGCCGCCGTCGGTCGAGCGGTAGAGCGGGCTGCCGCCTCCGCCGCTGTCGATCGCGGCGAGCACGAGATCGGAGACCGTCGGCGAGGCGGCGACGGCGACTACGTTGCCGCCGAAGGGGCCGAGGGAGACCCAGGCCGGAGGGCCGGATTCGGCGGCGGCGGCGGGGCCCGGCGCGGCTCCGGGCGGCAGCGAACGGCGGGCGGCGAGGTGCCCGTGGGCGTCGGTCGCGAGCGGGTCGGTGGCGGCAGCCGGCGTCGCGAGGGCGACTCCGGCGAGCAGGAGCGACGCGAGCGGCAGGGCTCTCATGACGGCCTCCTCGAGCGGTCCGATCGGGCGGTATCAATCAATGCAGTGCACCGTCGCGGACGAATCGCGACGTGCTGCTCAACCGCTCGCCGGCTTCTCGCCGATCGCCTCGCGCAGGCGCGCCTCACGCTCCTGCAGCTCGGGGGTGAGTGTTTCGCCGAAGTCCTCCGCCTCGTACAGCGGCCGGATCTCGAGCACCGATTCCTCGCCGGTGGGGTTGGGACAGCGCCGCGCCCACTCGACCGCGTCCTCGAGCGAATCGACCTGCCACAGCCAGAAGCCGGCGATCAGCTCCTTGGTCTCGGCGAAGGGTCCGTCGATCAGGGTCCGCCGGGCGCCCGAGAACCGGATCCGCTTGCCCTTCGAGCTGGGATGGAGCCCCTCGCCCGCCAGCATCACGCCGGCCTTCGCCAGCTCTTCGTTGTACCGCGTCATCGCCTCGAGCAGCTCCTCGCTCGGCAGGACGCCCGCCTCGGTGTCCTCGTTGGCCTTGACGATCACCATCACGCGCATGGTCGTATCTCCTTTCGATCTCGTTGCGTTTCTCGTTGGGCGGCTCATCGCCTCGAACCCCTCGTCTGCCTCTTGGTCGAACGAGGCGCCGGGTTTTCGACAAGGGGATCGCGATCCCCCGGCCGGCCTGTGCAAGACTCGCCCCACCATGTCCTCGACGACTCGCCGGCGCTGGCCGTTCGTCCTGCTGCTGCTGGGAAGCCTCGCCTGGCTCGGTCTCGTGGCCGGCACCGCCCTCGGCGCGGCGTGGCTGGTGCCCGAGGGGAGCGGGCTCGCCGGTCCCGCCGTGGCCCTCGGCTACGGCGTCGTGGGTACCGCCGGCGGCCTGGTCCTCGGCGGTGTCCTCGGCTGGAAGGCGTCGATCGGAGCGCTCCGGGCGGCGGCCATGGCCGCGGTGCTCCTGGCCCTCCTGGCGGCCGGCCTCCTGGCGTGGCGGATCGCGGCCGTCCAGGCGGATGCCGGGATCTTCCCGACCGCGGCCACGATCCGCGCCGCCGGCCCCGCCGAGGTCGCGCTCGCCGGCTACCCCTACCGCGTCGTCGCGCGCTGAGCGGGAGCCGGGCCCGCCGCCGCGCGGAGGCAGCGCTCGAGGAGCTTCGGGTCGCCGATCCGCTCCGCCCAGGAGGCGAACTCCGGGGTGGGGCCGGTCCAGCGCAGCTCGTCGACGTCGCGGAAGAGCGGCGCGTCGGTCCGGAGCGTCGCCAGCTCCTTGAACCGCGAGGCCAGCTCGCGCTGGTCCGGCAGGACCTCGGCCGGGAAGCTCTCGAGCGGTCCGTAGCGGTTCAGGAGCTGCGCCGCGGTCTTGGCGCCGATGCCGCGGATGCCGGGGTAGCCGTCGGCGGCGTCGCCGACCAGGGCGAGGTAGTCGGGGATCAGCTCGGGGTCGACGCCGAACTTCGCCCGCACTTCGGCCGCGGTCAGGATCTTGTTCCCCCGGCGATCGACCTGGACTACGTGATCGCCGCGCCGGTCGCCGCGGACGCACTGCGCGAGGTCCTTGTCGGGGGTCCAGATGCAGACCTTCTCGACGCGGTCGTCGGCCGCCGCGAGGTGCGCCGCCGAGGCGAGCGCGTCGTCCGCCTCCAGCTCGACCATCGGCCAGACGGCGACCCCCATCGCCCGGAGCGCCTCCTCCAGCGGGTGGAACTGCGAGAGCAGCGCCCGGTCGATCCCCGCCAGGTCTTGTAGCCGGGCCACAGCCGGTTGCGGAACGACTCGATGACGTGGTCGGTGGCGACGCCGAGGTGGGTCGCGCCGGTCTCGATCATCTGGAGGACGGTGTGGAGCACGCCGGCGACGGCGCCCAGGGGCTTGTCCTCCCCCTTGGTGAAGCGGCGCCGGCCGTAGAAGTGCCGGAACAGCTCGTAGGTGCCGTCGACGAGGTGGACGATCATCGCGCTCCAGCCTACCGCGGCGCCGTCTCGCGGGGTCTCGCCGCGGTGCCGTGGCCGCCGTCGAGTTGCCGAGAAACCTCCTCCAAGCAATCCAGGTACTCAGTGCCTGAGGAGAGGTGCGTACATGGGGCGTTCGCCGGAGCCGATTCCCGCGCGCCGAGGTCCCGCCGGCGACGGGCGGCCGGCGCCGTCGCGCGCCGCGCTGCGCGGTGCCGCGCTCGCTGCCGCGGCGCTCCTCGGCGCCGCCTCGGGGGCGGCGGCCGCGGAGCCGGTCCCCGCCTCGGCGCCGGCTCGACCGTCGAGCGCGGAATCGCTCCGGGGGAGCGGCATTTCTATCGGGTGCGCGGGAGCGCCGGGGAGTTCCTGCACGCCGAGGTCGCGCCGGCGGCGATCGACGTCGCGCTCGGCGTCGAGGACGGCTCGGGCGCCCCGCTGCTCGAGGTCGACGATCCGATCTCGACCGCCGAGCCGGAGACGCTCTTCCTCCTCCTCCCCGATTCCGGGGAGGTGCGGCTGGCGGTGCGCGGCGCCGGCTCGGCGGGGGCGGGCTCCGGCGGCTACCGGCTCGAAGTCGTGGCGCTCGGCCCGGCCGGCGAGGCGGACCGCCTGCGCGCCGCCGCCCTGGCGCTCACCGCCCGCGGCTTCGCGGCCGCGCGCGAGGAGTCCGCCGAGGCCTCGCGCCGGGTGGTCGACCTCTTCACCGAGGCGGCGCCGCTCTGGCGGCGGGCCGGGGATCCGGTGCGCGAGGCGATCGCCCTCAACTACGTCGGCTACCACGCCGGGCGGCTCGGCGAGACCGACCGCGGGCTCGACGCCTACCGGCAGGCAGTCGCGCTCGCCGCCGCGGCCGGGTCGGAGCTGTGGGAGGCGCGCAGCCGGCAGCACCTGGGCGGGCTGCTCGGCCGGCTGGGCGACTCGCGCGGCGCCGTCGGCGAGCTGGAGCGGGCGCTGCCGGTCTTCCGCCGCCTCGGCGACCGCCAGGCCGAGGCGGTGGTGCTGATCGACCTCGGGCTCGCGACCGCCGAGCTGGGCGATCCGGAGCGCGCGATCGAGTTTCTCGGCGAGGCGATCGCCGCCGCGCGCGCCGCCGGCAGCCTCGCCGCGGAGGCGACCGCCCGTCACGACCTCGCGGGGATCCACGCCCGGCGCGAAGAGTACTGGCGCGCGCTCGAGGAGTACCGCCGGGCGCTCGAGCTGACCGAGGCGAACGGCAGCCGCGAGGACCTGGCGGCCAACCTCAACCAGATCGGCTGGGTGCTCGACATGCTGGGCGAGAAGGAACGCGCCCTCGATTACTACATCCAGGTGCTGGCGATCCTGCGCGAGGTCGGCGCGCGGCAGTGGGAGGGGACGGCGCTCGCCAACGTCGGCGGCGTCCAGCTCGCGCTCGGCGATCTGCCGCGCGCTCGCGACGCCTTCCTCGAGGCGCTGGCGGTGAGCCGCGAGGTCGGCGACCGGCGCGGCGAGGCGAGCCGGCTCAGCTCGCTCGGCCAGGTCCACGCCGCGATAGGCGACGCCGCGGCGGCGCGCCGTCACTTCGACCAGGCGCTGGCGATCCGGCGCGAGGTCGAGGACCGGCTCGGCACCGCGCTGACGCTCCGCCACCTGGCGCGCCTGGACGCCGCCGGGGGGCGCGCCGAGGCGGCGCGCGCCGGCTTCCTCGAGGTGCTCGAGACCGCCCGCGCGCTCGAGATCCCGGGTCTCGAGGCGGCGGCCCACGACGGGCTCGCCGGCCTCGCCCTGGCGCGCGGGGACCTGGCCGCCGCCCTCGACGCCGCGGAGACCGCCGTGGCGCTGGGCGAGGGGCTGCGCGCCAGGGTCCCCGGCGAGGATCTGCGCACCTCGTTCTTCGCCGGTCTCACCGCCTACCACCGCCGCGCCGTCGAGGTCCTGATGGCGTGGCACCGGCGGGAGCCCGGCAGCGGTCACGACGAGCGGGCGCTGGCGATCGCGGAGCGGGCCCGCGCCCGCACTCTCCTCGACGCTCTGGCCGATCCGGAGCACGCGGCCGGGGACGCCGAGCGCCGGCTCGCCGAGCGCGCCGAGGCGACGCGCCGGGACCTCGCGGCCGCCGCCTTCGAGCTCTACCGGCTCGGCGGCGAGCCGGCCGGCGGCGGCGCGGAGGTCACCGCCCGGCAGGCGCGGTTGCGCGAGCTGCTCGCCGACTACAAGGAGGCCGCCGCCCGCGCCCAGGCGCCCCGCCGGCGCGCCGGGGCGCCGGCGACCCTCGACGCCGCCTGGCGGCGCGCGGCGCTCGACGCCGGCACCGTGCTGCTCGAGGTCTTCCTCGGCGAGCGCGAGAGCTGGCTCTGGGCGGTGACCCGGAGCGGGGTCGCGAGCTACCCGCTGCCGCCGGCGCGGGAGCTGGAGGACGCGGCGCGCCGGCTCCACGAGCTGGCCGCCGAGCGCAACCGCCCGCGGCCGTCGGCGGGCGAGGCGCGGCTCGCCGCCGCCGCGGCCGACCGCGGCTTCGAGCGCGAGGCGGCGGCGCTCTCGCGCACGCTCCTCGGCCCGGTGGCCGAGCTGGCGGAGGCCCGCCGCCTGGTCTTCGTCGCCGACGGCGCGCTCCACCGGATCCCCCTGGCCGCCCTGCCGCTCCCCGCCCCGCCGCCGGGCGCGCGGTCCGGCGCCGGCTCCCCGGGGGAGCCGCTCGCGAGCCGCTACGAGGTGGTCTCGCTGCCGTCGGCCTCGCTCCTTGCGGCGCTCCGCGCCCGGCGCGGCCCGCCGCCGGATGGACCGTCACGCACCGGGCCCACCCTGGCCGTCTTCGCCGATCCGGTGTTCAGTGCCGACGACCCGCGGCTCGCGGCGGCGGCGAACGGGCGGAACGGCGGCTCGACGGGAGGCGCGCCCGCCGCCGCCCCGGCCGGGACGGCGGCGGCGGACCTGGTCCGGGCCGCCGCGGCGGCCGGGCTGGCCGGCGGCGACCTCCACCGCCTCCCCTACTCGCGGCGCGAGGCCGAGGCGCTGGCGCGGCTGGTGCCGCCGAGCGAGGCCTGGCTGGCGCTCGGCTTCGACGCCGCGCGCGAGCGGCTGGCGTCGCCCGAGGCGACCGGTGCCCGGATCCTCCACTTCGCGACCCACGGCTTCGCCGACGACGCCCATCCCCAGCTCTCGGGGATCGTGCTCTCGCTGCGCGACGCCGAGGGCCGCGAGCGGGACGGCTTCCTGCGCCTCGCCGAGATCTCGACTCTCGACCTCGGCGCCGAGCTGGTGGTGCTCTCTTCGTGCCAGACCGCGGTCGGCCGGACGGTCGCCGGCGAGGGGGTCCTGAGCCTCGCCCGCGGCTTCCTCGAGGCCGGCGCCGGCGCCGTGGTCGCGACCCTGTGGCCGGTCGACGAGGTCGCCACCGCAACCCTCATGGAGCTCTTCTACCGCGGCCTCCTGGTCGACGGCCTGGCGCCGGCCGCGGCGCTCCGCCGGGCGCAGCTCGAGCTGCGCCGGGACGAGCGGTGGCGGGCGCCCCACTACTGGGCCGGCTTCGTCCTCGAGGGCGACTGGCGGTGATCGCCGGCGAGCGCTGGAGCCTGAACCGCCGGGCGCTGACCCTGCTGCTCGACCGGCTGGACGCCGACCCGGAGCGCGCCGCGGAGCAGTACCGGGCGCTCCACCGCCGCCTCGCCGCGTTCTTCACCTGGCGCGGCGCCGCGCAGGCCGAGGAGCTGGCCGACCTCACCCTCGACCGCGTGATGCGCAAGCTCGAGGCCGAGGTGCCGGTGGTCCAGGTCCCGGCCTATGCCGCGGCGGTGGCGCGGCTGGTTCTGCTGGAGGCGCAGCGCGGGGAGGCGAGGCGGGGGCTGAGGCTCTCCGAGGGGACGGTCGCGGCGCCGCCGCTCGCGACCGATCCGGAGGCCGAGGCCGACGCCCGGCACCTCGACGCCTGCCTGGCCGCGCTGCCGGCGGCGGAGCGCGAGCTGATCCTCGGGTACTACGCCGGGGGCGGCGACCAGATCGCCCACCGCGAGCGCCTCGCCCGCGGCCTGGGGGTGAGCCGGCAGCGCCTCCGGGCGCGTGCCTTCCGGATCCGCGCCCGGCTCGAGGCGTGCGTGCGGCGCCGGCTCGGGGCGCCCGGGGGCGCCGATCGGGCTGGGGGATAATCCGGCTCGAAGATCGATTCATCCCGCGCCGCCGTGCCGAGCGGTTGCGGGCCACCGACGGGGAGCGAGGGTGGCCGACGACGACCACATTGCACGCCTCTATCTGCTCGGCGAGCTGCCCGCCGGCGAGCGCGACCGTTTCGAGGACCGCTACCTCGCCGACCCGGAGCTCTTCGCCCGCGTCGAGCGCGCCGAGGCCGAGCTGCTCGACGACTGGGCGGCGGGCCGGCTGTCGCCGGCCCGGGCGGCGGGTCTGGAGTCGCGCTACGGCGCCGGCCTCGAGGGCCGGCGGCGGCTCGGCTTCGCCCGCGCCCTGAGCGCGCGCGCCGGCGCCGCGGCGGCCGCCGGCCCGGCCGCCGGCGGGCGCCCGAGCGCATCGCGGAGCGCGCGCCGGCCGCTCCGCGCCGCGCTCTGGGCGGCGGCGGTCCTCGCCGCGGCCGCGCTCGCGGTGCCGGCGTGGCGGGCGTGGTTCGCGCCGGCGCCGCCCGCCGAATCGCCCGCCGGAACCGAGGTGGCGACGCTGAGCCTCCGCCCCGGCCTCACGCGCGGCGGCGGCTCCGGCGCGGCGACCGTCGCCTTGCCCCCGGGCGCCTCGGTGCTCGAGCTCCGCCTCGACGCCCCGGCCGCGGTCGCCTACCGGGCGACGCTGGAGTCCGCCGAGGGCCGGCCGCTCTGGCGCGGCGAGGGGGCGGCGGCGAGCGCGGGGGGCGCGGCCGCCGAGCTGGTCCTGCGCCTGCCGGCGCGGGACCTCCCCCCCGGCGACTACGTGCTCGCGCTCGACCCCGCCGCCGGCGCGCCGGCCGCCGCCGCCGCCGAGTACTTCTTCCGCGTCGCCGCCGGGCCCTGAGCCGGCGCGAACGTTTCCCGCCTCCCGGCCACTAGAAGCAGCCCTGACGCGCCTCCGCCGGAGGGGCCGATCTATCAACGCCGATCTTGGAGGTAACGGAAGATGTGTAGCGTTCGCAAGCCCGTGTTCCTGGCCGCGTTCCTGGTGCTCGCGTCGACCCTGCTGGCGGTGTCGGCGGCGACGGCGCAGATCTCCCCCTGTCTCTTCGAGCCCTGCGATCCGCCCGAGTGCATCCCCAGCTTCCAGCTCGTCAGCCGGCAGGTGACCGCGATCGAGTTCGTGCAGAAGAAGCCGAACGGCGTCTGCGTCTACGAGTGCGACGCCAACGACACCTTCACCGACGTCGCGCAGTGCCCGCTCAGCGAGGACTTCACGATCGAGAACGGCTACCGGGTCCGGCCCTTCTTCGGCAGCTTCCCCTGCCCCGGCGACCCCGAGCATCCGGAAGCGGGTCCCGCCAATCCGGGCTTCTGCTGCGACACCTCCCCGCGCCCCCCGAGCTGCACCTGGTAGGTCAGCGGTCCTGATCCTTCCTCCCCGCGGGCGGCGGCGCCACCGCCGCCCGCGTCCTGCCTGGAAACGCTCCCTTCGGCCGGGACACCTCCTACCGTAACGTCCCTTACCGCTCGACTTCGAAAGGGAGGGTTTGCCATGCGCTGGACCTCTGGACCGGTGATCGGGATCGCGCTCTTGGCGGCCGGCACGGCCGGTTGTGCCTCGACGCCCGCGGATGGGCCGACCGCGGGATGCATCTGCGACGTGGGCCAGCGGCAGTCGCCAATCGACCTCGCCGGTGCGGCGCCGGCCACGCTGCCGGCGATCGAGTTCCGCTACGCCGACACCGTCGTGGCCGAGGTCTTCGACACCGGCAAGTCCGTCCAGATCGACTTCGGCGACGTGGGCCGGCCCTCGATCTGGATCCGCGGCGAGAGCTTCGGGCTCGTGGAGTTTCACTTCCACGAGCCGAGCGAGCACGAGATCGGCGGTACGGGCACCGCCCTCGAGATCCACTTCGTCAACGCCAACCAGGCCGGCGAGCTGGCGGTGGTCGGCGTCCTCCTAGAGGCCATGCCGGGCCGGCCGCACCCGGTGATCCAGCGGATCTGGGATGAAGTGCCGGTGCCCGGACAGCGGGCGCGGATCGAGATCAGGCCGCAGGACCTCCTGCCGGCCGACCGCGGCTACTACCGCTACGCCGGCTCGCTGACCACCGGGGCCTGCGCCGAGGGAGTGCGCTGGCACGTTCTGCGCGGGCGGCTCACGATGTCGCCGCAGCAGGTCGACGACTACCTGCACCCCGGCAGCGCGCGGCGGCCGCAGCCGCTCAACGGGCGTCCGGTGCTCGTCGGCGGGTGAGCCGCGATCGCCTGCGCGGAGACCGCGAGCCGAATCCTTTGCCCCTCGCGGGCGTAGGGCGGGTCTCACGCTCACGCTCAGGAACGGGCCGGGACGGCCGCGGACGAAGGAGGGATCTCGGAGATGACCACCGCGCGGATCGACGAATCGACTCGACGGAGGCCGCTCCGGCTGTGGCCCGGAGTGGTCCTGGTGACGCTGGCAGTTGCTGGTCTGGTTCGGCCTTCCCTTGATCGCCCCCGACGCCTCGCTGTGGGCCTTCCTCGCCGGCGTCGCCGGCGCGGCGCTGATCCTCCTCTGGTGGCTCCTCTTCAGCCGGGCGCCCTGGTTCGAGCGGCTCGGCGCGCCGGTCCTCGCGGCCCTGGCGGTGGCCGCGACGCCGTACGTGCTCCACGAGTCGGTCGTCGCCGGAGGGATGGGGATGCTCTTCTACATCCTCGTCCTCCCGGGCCTCTGCCTCGCCTTCGTGATCTGGGCTGCGGTGAGCCGGCGCCTCTCGACCGGCCCCCGGTGGGCGGCGATGGCCGCGGCCTTCGTCCTCGCGTGCGGGGCGTGGGCGCTGGTCCAGACCGGCGGCTTCGACGGCTACGGCAACTCCGAGTTCTCGTGGCGCTGGTCGCAGACCCACGAGGATCGGCTGGTCGCCGAGGAAGTCGGCGTGCCGCTGAGGCCGCCGTCGGTGCCGGCTCCTCCGGCGGCGGAGCCGGCACCGCTCGCGGCCGAGGACGAGCCGGCGGTTCCGCCCGAGGCAGCGCCGGCCGAGGCCGGCGGGGCAGCGCCTGCGGCCGAGACCGGCGGGGCAACGCTCGCGGCGTCCGAGACCGGCGGGGAAGCGCTCGCGGCCGCGTCGGCCGCCGAGCCGCCGGCGGCACCCGCCGCCGACGAGCCGGGAGCCGACTGGCCCGGCTTCCGCGGCGCCCGGCGCGACGGCATCGTTCCCGGCTGCGCGGATCGCGACCGACTGGTCGGCCTCGCCGCCGGTCGAGCTGTGGCGGCGGCCGATCGGTCCGGGCTGGTCGTCGTTCGCGGTCCGCGGCGGCCGCATCTACACCCAGGAGCAGCGCGGCGAGGACGAGGTCGTCGCGTGCTACGACGCCGCGACCGGCGAGCCGGTCTGGCGGCACGCCGATCCGGTCCGGTTCTGGGAGTCGAACGCCGGCGCCGGTCCGCGCGCGACGCCGACTCTCGACGACGGCCGCGTCTACACCCTGGGCGCGACCGGCATCCTGAACGCGCTCGACGCCGGGAGCGGCGCCGTCGTCTGGTCGCGCGACGCGGCGGCGGAGACCGGTGCGGAGCTCCCGGTCTGGGGCTTCTCGGGCTCGCCGCTGGTCGTCGACGGCCTGGTCGTCGCCGCCGTCTCCGGCAAGCTCGCCGCCTACGACGCCGCCACGGGCGCGCCGCGCTGGACCGGCCCGGCCGGCGGCGAGGGCTACAGCTCGCCGCACCTGGCGACGATCGGCGGCATCGCGCAGATCGTCCAGTTGAACGGCGCCGGCGCGGTCGGCGTCGCGCCGGCCGACGGCGCGCTGCTCTGGGAGCACGCCTGGAAGGGCTACCCGATCGTGCAGCCGGGCCTGACCGCGGAGGGCGACGTCCTGATCAGCATGACCGACTCGAGCGGCCTGCGCCGCCTCGCGGTCGCGAACGGTGCCGGCGGCTGGACCGTCGAGGAGCGCTGGACCTCGATCGGGCTCAAGCCCTACTTCAACGACTTCGTCGTCCACGAGGGGCACGCCTACGGCTTCGACGGCGGGATCCTCGCGGCGATCGACCTCGAGAGCGGCGAGCGGCGGTGGAAGGGCGGGCGCTACGGCTACGGCCAGCTCGTCCTCCTGCCCGGCCAGGACCTCCTCCTGGTGCTGACCGAGCAGGGCGAGCTGGCCCTGGTCGCGGCGACCCCCGACCGCTTCAACGAGCTGGCGCGGCGCCCGGCGATCGAGGGCAAGACCTGGAACCACCCGGTCGTGGCCGGCGATCTGCTGTTCGTCCGCAACGGCCGCGAGATGGTCGCGTTCCGACTGCCGCCCGCGGGCGGCTGACCGGAGTCACCTCGGGTGCTCGCGCTCCGCCGCTGAACGGCCGTAGGATCGCGCCGAGGTGGATACGAACGGCGAGCGGGAACGACGGCCGGGGGCGGCGATGGGCCGCTGGGCCCTGGCGGCGGTGGCCACCGCGGCGGTCCTCGCGGCCGCCTGCGGGGGCGTGACCACAACGCCGTGGAGCGGCACGCGGGCGCCCCAGGAGGACCGGCTGCAGCTCGTGGTCTTCGGTTTCGATGGCGACGCCCTCTGGCCGACCCGCCCGCGCGGCTACGAGGAGGCGATGGAGGAGATCGCCCCGATGGCCGAGGAGCGGGAGCTTCTCCGGATCACCGAGACCGCCGTCGGCTCCCACTGGCTCGACCGCCGGACCCTCGAGCTGAACTTGAACGCCGAGGGGCGCGAGCGCCTGCTGGCGGCCGGGGTCCCGCTCGATGCCGATCACCTAGGCGCGCTGCGGTGGTTCGAGGGGAAGGGCTTCCTGCTCACCGTCGACGGCCGGCACCTCCTGGCGGGCGAGGGGAGCTCGATCCTCTCCGCCCGCGGCTTCGACGTCCCCGTCCTCTTCCTCGATCTCGACCGGGAGCGTGCCGTGCTCGAGATCACGCTCTCCGGCAGCGACGACGCGATCCTCGACGACCAGTGGCGGCTGCGCCGGTTCGGGCTGAGCGGGCGGCTCGACGGGATGGGCGTGCCCCTCGACCTCAGCACTCACGTCCTGGGTCGAGCACCGGTTTGAGGTCGACGAGCGGAGTGCCGTCGAGGACCTCCAGGCCGCTGACCCGCAGGCGCGGCCCGGCGGCGACCTCGAGGATCGTGACCCGGTGGAGCCCGATCGGGTTGGGGCGGTCGGGCGAGCGGGTGCTGAAGACCCCGGTCAGCGGCCGTTGCCGGTCGCTCCGGGGGTGCACCGAGAGCACCGCGCGCTCGGCGCGGTCGAGCCAGGTGAGGAGGATCACCTCCTGGCCGATCGCGAGGTCGCGCGCCCCCTCGGCGACCGCCGGGTCGAGCTCGATCCAGGCCTCGGGCGCGCCCTCGTAACCCTGCATCGGCGCCTCCGCACGGCTGCGGATCGGCGAGCGCACGCGCCCGATCGGGCGGAGGTCGTAGGTCGTGGCCATGCCCCGGCGGTGGGCGCTAGTGCTCGAGCACGGTCGTCCGGCCGGCGGTCACCTCGGCGGCGCCGAGGTCGCGGTCGGCGACCCCGACGCTGGTGTGGACCCGCACGGTGTAGGTCCCGGGGAAGAGCGCCCGCGCCCGGTTGAGGAGCGGCGGATTGGCCGTGAGCGTCTGCACCTCGCCCTGGAGCGGATACCAGAAGGCCGATTCGGGCTGGCCCCGGACGATCAGATCGCCGGTCCGCAGGACGATCTTTTTGCCGGCTTCGACGGTGATCGTCCGCTGGGTCCGGTTGACGTCGACCACGTAGGTGCCGGGAGGCAGCTCGACGGAGTTGCCGAGGAGCAGCGGGTTGCCGGCGAACGCGCGGTGGCCGTCCTGGTCGAGGACGTCGAACCAGTCGACCGGGCTGTCCGAGACGCTGTCGACCTCGACCGCCCCGTGCGTCTCGCTGTCGTAGGCGACGACGCTCTCCGCCTCGACGGGCTCGGCGGTCTCGGCAGTCTCGACGGCCTCGGCGGTCTCGGCGGCTTCGGGCGCCTCGCCCACCGCCGCGGCCTGCTCGGCCGGCGGCTCCTCCCCGCCGCCGCAGCCGGCGGCGATCGTCAGCAGCAGGATCCCGAGGGCTGGAATCGAGGTCCTCATCGCGGTCTCCTTACGGAGCGGACGCCGTCCATTCCCCGGTGCCGCCGCTCTCAAAACCGTCGCCGAAGATGAAGTCGGGGTCGACGCCCATGAACACCATGTTGCCGTCGCAGGTGCCGATCCAGAGGTCGAGCGCGCCGTCGTTGTTGATGTGCAGCGCCTCGACGTCGAAGGTCCCCTGCCGCGTCCAGTCGCGGCTGCTGCCGCCGAACGGGTCGGAGTAGGTGATCGCCGGCGGGATCCCCTGGCCGCGGAGCGCGACGAGCTGGCGGCCGCAGCCCGGGGCGTCGGTGTCGACGTCGGCGACCAGGACGTCGAGGATGCCGTCGTCGTCGAGGTCGGCGAACTTGATGTTGCCGCCGAAGAAGTTGGTGTTCGGGCTGGGGCTGACCTGGTTGCTCGAGAACACCGCGCGCCCCTGGCCGTTGTTGCCGGTGTTGATCAGGTAGCGGTCCTGCCCGTCGTCAACCACGAAGAGGTCGAGGCGGCTGTCCTGGGTGAAGTCCGCCGGCTCCGACATGTACGGCGCCGAGTTGTAGACGAAGTCCTGGAAGGTGAAGTTGCCGGTGCCGTCGTTGTAGAGGATCGACACCGCCGGCACGTCGCCCAGGAGGTTCTTGTCGCCGCCGCTGCCGAGCGAGTTGGTCTTGACGACGTCGTTGAAGCCGTCGCCGTTCATGTCGCCGATGTCGGCGTCGGTGCCGAACTGCGACGCCACCATCGCCGGCGAGGTGCGCGCCGCGGTCTGGTCGGTGAAGAACCCGCTGCCGTCGTTGATCAGCAGCCGGTCCTCCATGTCGTTCTCGTAATCGGTGAAGTAGAGGTCGGGGCGGCCGTCGCCGGTGACGTCGCCGACGCCGAGGCCGCAGAACTTCGGCCCGTTGCCGGTCGGCGAGGTGAGCACCGGGAGCCGCAGCGGCTGGTAGTCGAAGCCCTGCCAGACGCCGGCGACCGAGCCGAGGTTGAGCAGGATCCGCGGCTGCTCGCCGAAGGTGCCGGCGGTGACGATGTCGAGCCAGGTGTCGCCGTCGAAGTCGGCGAGGTCGACCTCGCGGTCGTCGGTGGGATCGAGGAAGTCCGGGGCGAGGGTGGCGCTGCGGTCGCGCATCACGCCGCTCTCGTTCATGAACAGGACGTTGCGAAAGCCGCCCGGGTTGGTGAACGGGGTCTTGCGCACGATGACGAGGTCGGCGTCGCCGTCCTTGTCGACGTCGCCCGAGACGATGTCCTTCTCCTGGGGATCGTCGACGCCGACGTCGGGATCGGCCGAGATGCGGCTCGCGGTCTGGTCGACGAAGGTGACCCAGTCCGCGCCCCCGGCGCCGGCGGGCGGCGGCGCGGCCAGCGCGAGCCCGGCGGCGAGCGCGCAGGCGGCGAAGAGGCCCGGGGTCGACAGGCCACGGGCGAGCGCTCCAGGATCGGGGTTCCGGTTCCGACTGCGCGTCACGGCTTGGTCTCCTTGCGGGAAGGGCGGTACTATAGTCGACCGATTCAGTCGCCGAAAATAACAGATCGAAGCGTTTGTGGTCGAGGCCGCAATGTTTAAGAACCAAAATGTTGATATTTCGAAAGGTATGGTCCGGGCGCCGAGAGGGCGCGAGGGGTCGAAGCGCCGCTGGATCGTGGCGGTGACCGTGGCGCTCGCGGCGTCCGCCGCCCTCTCCGGGACGGCGGGGGCGCAGCTCCAGCCGCCGCCCGAACCGCCGGGCAACCCGCTCACCGAGGCGAAGGCCAACCTGGGGAAGGCCCTGTTCTGGGACGAGCAGATCTCCTCGACCCGCACCGTCGCCTGCGGCACCTGCCACATCCCGGTCGCCGGCGGCAGCGATCCGCGCTCCGGGGTCGATCCGCTGGCCGCGCACCCGGGGCCGGACGGTCTCTTCGGCGGCGCCGACGACGTCCTCGGCTCGCCCGGGGTGCCGCTCAACCAGGCCGACGGCCTCTACGGCTGGAGCACCCACTTCGGGCTGCTGCCGCAGGTGACGCCGCGCCGGACCCCGTCGTCGGTCAACGCCGGCTACACCCCGGAGCTGTTCTGGGACGGCCGCGCAACGGACGAGTTCGTCGACCCGGTGACCGCGCAGGTCGTGCTCGCCACCGGCGGCGCGCTCGAGAGCCAGTCGGTGGGGCCGCCGTTGTCCGACGTCGAGATGGCCAACGTCGCCCGCGTCTGGCCCGACGTCCTGGCGCGGATCGCGGACTCCGTGCCGCTGGCGCTGTCGCACGAGATCCCGCCGGCGCTGCGCGCGTGGATCGCCGACCGCGGCTACCCCGAGCTGTTCGCGGAGGCGTTCGGCACCCCGGCGATCACCGCCCCGCGGGTCGCGATGGCGATCGCGAGCTACGAGCGCACGCAGTTCACGAACCAGACGCCGTTCGACCAGTTCCTCGCCAACGGCACCGGGCTCACCCCGCAGGAGGAGGAGGGGCGGGTGGTCTTCACCGGCGTCGGCCGTTGCGACGACTGCCACCAGGCGGAGATCATGACCGACAACTCGTTCAAGTACATCGGCGTGCGCCCGCTCGGCGACGACCCCGGGCGGATGGCGGTCACCGGGTCGCCCCTCGACGAGGGGAGGATGCGCACCCCGAGCCTGCGCAACGTCGAGCTGCGGCCGCCGTTCATGCACAACGGGCGCTTCTCGACGCTCGAGGAGGTGGTCGACTTCTATGACCGCGAGGGGGACTTCTTCCCCAACGAGCTGGAGGTGATCACCCTCACGCCGCAGCAAAAGGCCGACCTCCTGGCCTTCCTGACCCGGCCGCTCACCGATCCCCGGCTCGAGGCGGGGCTGCCGCCGTTCGACCGGCCGGGGCTCTACACCGAGTCGTCGCGCGTGCCGGCGGTCCTGGGCTCGGGGCTCCCCGGCACCGGCGGCCAGGTGCCCGCGGTGGTCGCGCTCGAGCCGCCGCTGGTCGGCAACCCGAGCTTCACCGTCGGGGTCTGGAACGGCCTCGGCGGCGCCACCGCGGTCCTGGTGATCGACGACCAGGACCCCGGCCTCACCCTGCCGGCCGGCGGCGAGTTCGCGTTCGAGACCATCGTCCTCGGCGGCGCCGGCGCCGGCCAGGGGTTCGGCTCGGTCAGCCTCGAGATCCCGGACGACCCGGCGCTCGACGGGGAGCAGTGGTTCGGCCGCTGGTACGTCGCCGACACCGGCGGCGGCGGCTCGCACGCGATCAGCCGGCTGATCCGGTTCCAGACCTTCCTGAGCACGAGCGGACTGACGCTCTTCGCCGACGGTTTTGAGAGTGGCGACACCTCGGCTTGGTCCGCCGACGTGCCCTAGCCGCCGCCGGCGAGCCGGCCGACCGTGAGGAGACGGGTGCTCGGCGGTACGTCCTCGATCACCCGCACCCTGCCGTCGGGCCAGCGCACGCGGACGGTCGCCGGACCGGCGGCGTCGGCGAGGCCGAAGTAGGCCTCGGGGGCGTCGGCCGACTGGTAGCTGCCGCCGCCGCCGATCCAGCGGCGCTGGATCCCGGCGGCGGTCTCGATCTCGACGACGCTGCCGTAGCCGCGCGGGTTGCCCGGGGTGCCCTCGACGCGCACGGTCAGCGAGCGCCGCGCCGGCGCCTCGTTGCGCAGCACCACGACCGGGCCGTTCAGGGTGGTCATCACCGCGTCGACGTCGCCGTCACGGTCGAGGTCGCCGAACGCGGCGGCGCGGCCGTGGTAGGTGCGCCGGCACCACTCCTCCTCGCACACCGCCTCGAAGCGCGCCCCGCGGCGCTCGAAGAGAAGCGGCCGCTGCGCCCACGAGCCGCCGACCTCGGGGTCGTCCATCTCGGGGTAGACGTGGCCGTTGGCGATCAGGAGGTCCTCGTCGCCGTCGAGGTCGAAGTCGAAGAAGCCGCACCCCCAGCCGAGATACGGCCGGCTCACCGCGCCGAGCCCGTACTGCGCCGAGCGGTCGTCGAAGAGGCCGCCGCCGAGGTCGAGGTGGAGGGTGTTGGTGTCGTCCGAGAAGACCGTGACGAAGAGGTCGAGCCGGCCGTTGCCGTCGACGTCGGCCTGGCCGATGCCCATGGTCGCCTGCGGCGTCCCCATGCCGTTGGTGGCGACCCCGGCGGCGAAACCGGCCTCCTCGAAGCGGAGCCCGCCGAGGTTGCGGTAGAGCCGGTCGGGGGTCGAGTCGTTGCCGACGAAGACGTCGGGCCGGCCGTCGTAGTCGTAGTCGAGGACGCGCACGGTGAGGCCGTAGTCGGTGCCGGCGTCGGCGGGGCGCTCGGCCGGGAGCGGGACCTCGCGGAAGCGGCCGCCGAGGTTCTCGTAGAGCGCGTCCGGCTGCGCCGCGAGGCCCCGCGGGCCGGCCATCACCGGCACGCCGCGGTAGGCCTTGCCGGCGCGGTCGGGGGGCTTCCTCGGGTCGAACGCCAGGTAGTCGACGACGTAGAGATCGAGATCGCCGTCGCCGTCGAGGTCGGCGAAGGCGGCGCTCGTAGACCACCGCGGGTCGGCCGCGCCGGCGGCGCCCGGGACCTCCTCGAAGCGCCGCCCCTCGACGTTGCGCAGCAGGACGTTGGGGCCGAAGCAGGCGACGTAGAGGTCGTCCCAGCCGTCGCCGTCGTAGTCGCCGACCGCGACCCCCATCGCCCAGCGCACGAGGTCGATGCCGGCCTTCCGCGTGACGTCCTCGAAGGTGCCGTCGCCGCGGTTGGCGTAGAGGCGCGATCCCGGGCCGCGCTCCGGGTCGGCGAGCGTCGCGCCGTTGGCGAGGAAGACGTCGAGGTCGCCGTCCTCGTCCCAGTCGAAGAGCGCGACGCCGCCGCCGTTGACCTCAAGGATCTCCCGGCTCGGCATGCCGCCGCTGGTCATCACCAGGTCGATCCCGGCCGACCCGGGCACGGCGGTGAAGCGGAGCGCCGTCTCGGCCCCGCCGTGGAGTGCTTCGGCCCCGGCGCCCGGCGGCCGGCCCAGAAGCGCCGCGGCGACGAGCAGGAGCGCCGCGGCGGAGAGCAGAAGCGTCGCGAGCCGCCCCCTCATCCCGGGTCCGCTCTTCCCGGCTCCGCCGCCTTCGCCGCCTCGTACCGCTCGCGCGCGGCGGCGGCTCCCTCCTCGTCGCCCATCTGCTGGAGGACGCGGGAGAGCCTGAAGAGCGCCTCGGAATCGCCGGGGAAGAGCGCGAGCGCCCGCTCCAGCTCGGCCCTCGCGCCCGGCAGGTCGCCCTCCCGCGCGTGGAGGTCGCCGAGGCGGGCGCGCGCCCGCCCCTCCATCGTCGGGTCGGCCTGCGCGGACGCCAGCCGCGCCGCCGACTCGAAGCGCCGCCGGGCGCCGCCGATGTCGTCGCGGTCGAGGGCGATCATCCCGAGCGCGTAGTGGGCCGGGGCGTAGTCGGGCTTGCGCTCGAGGAGCGACTCGAACATCGCCGCCGCGGCGTCCAGCTCGCCGAGCGAGTAGAGGGTCCAGCCGTAGAGCGGCCGCGCCGCGATCTCCTCGGGGTCGGCCTCGAGCGCCCGCGCGAAGAGCGGCCGCGCGGCCTCGAAGCGGTTCTCCCGGTAGTAGGTGAGCGCCAGGAGCGAGAGCGCCCGTGCCCAGCCCGGGTGCTGCTCGACGATCGGCGCCAGCCGCGCCCGAGCGGCGCCGTAGAGGCCGGCGTCGATCAGCTCCTTGCAGCGCACCATCTCGCCCGGCGGCGGCAGCGGCGTCCGCGGGGCGGCCGCGGGCTCGTCCGGGATCGAGGGCGGCGGCTCCTGGGCCGATGCGAGCGAGGCGGCGAGGAGCAGGGCCGGCAGCCAGGCGGCCGGCGAGCGGGAGCCCGGGGTCGAGAGGAGCACGGCGGTGTACGCTCGGCGGGTTGGTGAGGCGGCGGCCTCGTCGCCGAAAACGTACCACAGACCGCCGAGCCGGCCGGTCGCCGCGAGACCGCGACGAGGCCCCTGCCGGAAACACCGGGGAGCCCCCGATGAGCGACGCCGAGATCCATCGCGTGCGCGAACTGGTCGAGACCGTCTACCGCGCCGAGTCGCGCCGCGTGCTCGCGACGCTGATCCGCCTGCTCGGCGACTTCGACCTCGCCGAGGAGGCGCTGCACGACGCCTTCGCCGCGGCGGTCGAGCAGTGGCCGCGCGACGGCGTGCCGGCCAACCCGCGCGCCTGGCTCGTCTCGGCCGGCCGCTTCAAGGCGATCGACGCCATGCGCCGGCGCGCCCGCTTCGACGCCTCGCTGGCCGACGCTCGCCGAGCAGCTCGACGCCGACGCGCCGACCGCCGACGCGCGACGCCGGACGAGCGAGGGCGTCGAGGACGACCGGCTGCGGCTGATCTTCACCTGCTGCCATCCGGCGCTGTCGCCCGACGCGCGCATCGCGCTGACGCTGCGCGAGGTCTGCGGCCTGACGACCGAGGAGATCGCGCGCGCCTTCCTGACCGCGCCGCCGACGCTGGCGCAGCGCATCGTGCGCGCCAAGGCGAAGATCCGCGACGCCGCGCATCCCCTACCAGGTGCCGTCGCGCGCGCCGACCTGCCGGAGCGGCTCGACGCCGTGCTGCAGCGTCATCTACCTGGTCTTCAACGAGGGCTACTCCGCGTCGTCGGGCGACGTCGCTGACGCGGCCCGACCTCTCCGGCGAGGCGATCCGCCTCGGCCGGCTGCTGCGTCGAGCTGCTGCCCGAGCCCGAGGCGATGGGCCTGCTGGCGCTGATGCTGCTGCACGAGTCGCGGCGCGCGGCGCGCACCACGCCGGCGGGCGAGCTGGTGCTGCTCGACGACCAGGACCGCTCGCTCTGGAACCGCGAGCAGATCGCCGAGGGCGCGGCGCTGGTCGAGCGGGCGCTGCGCTCGCGCCGGCTTCGGCCCGTACACGCTGCAGGCGGCGATCGCGGCGGTGCACGCCGAGGCGCCGACCGCCGAGGCGACCGACTGGGCCGCAGATCGTCGGCTCTACGACGTGCTGCTGCGCGCCGACGCCGTCGCCGGTGGTCGAGCTGAACCGCGCCGTGGCGGTGGCGATGCGCGACGGCCCGGCGGCCGGCCTGGCGCTGATCGACGCGATCCTCGGCGCGCGGCGAGCTCGCCGACTACCACCTGGCGCACGCGGCGCGCGCCGACCTGTGCCGCCGGCTCGGGCGCACCGCCGAGGCCCGCGCCGCCTACGAGCGGGCGCTCGCGCTGACCCGCCAGGAGCCGGAGCGGCGCTTCCTCGAGCGCCGGCTGGGCGAAGTGGGCGACTGATCCGGCTCCGGCTGTCGATTTCCCGGCCCGGCGTTCGACTACCAGGTGAACGGCCCCGATCGCGGGACCGGCCGAACCCTCAACGAAACCAGGAGAAGACGATGAAGTACCTCTGCCTCGGATACTTCGACGAAGAGTCGTGGAACGCGATGCCCAAGAGCCGGCAGGAGTCGCTGATCGAGGAGTGCTTCGCCTACGACGACGTGCTCCACCAGGGCGGCCACTTCGTCGACGGCACCGCGCTCCAGAGCGCAAGCGCCGCCACCACGCTGCGCTGGCGGGACGGCAAGGTGACGATCACCGACGGCCCGTTCGCCGAGACCCGGGAGCAGCTCGGCGGCATTCTGCTCCTCGAGGCCGACGACCTCGACCACGCCATCGAGCTGATGTCCAAGCACCCCGGAGTGCGCAACGGCCCGTTCGAGATCCGCCCGGTCGACGAGGAGTTCACCGCCCGCGTCCGGGAACGCCACGCGGGATGAGGACGGACCGATGAGACCGGCGGCCGGCGGGAGGATCGTGGGGGCGTCGCGCGCCTGGCGCGAAACGCTGCGGCTGGCCGCGCGCGTGGCGCCCTCGGAGACTACCGTGCTGATCACCGGCGAGTCGGGGACCGGCAAGGAGGTGGTGGCGCGGCGGTCCATCGCGGCTCGCCGCGCGCCGCGCGGCCCGTTCGTCGCGATCAACTGCGCGGCGCTCCCCGAGCAGCTCCTCGAGTCGGAGCTGTTCGGCCACGAGAAGGGGGCGTTCACCGGCGCCGCGGCGGCCCAGGCCGGCCGCCTCGAGCTGGCCGCCGGCGGCACGCTCTTCCTCGACGAGATCGGCGAGCTGAGCCCGGCGGTCCAGGCCAAGCTCCTGCGCGTGCTCCAGGAGCGCGAGTTCCAGCGCCTCGGCGGCACCCGCACGCTGCGCGCCGACGTGCGCGTGGTCGCCGCCACCCACCGCGACCTCGACGCCGCGATGGCGCGCGGCGAGTTCCGCGAGGACCTCTACTTCCGGCTCGCGGTGTTCGAGATCCGCGTCCCGCCGCCTGCGCGAGCGGCGCGAGGACGTCCTGCCGCTGGCCGAGCGCTGCCTCGAGGAATTCGGCCGCGGCGCCGGACGCCCGGCCGCGCGGTTCTCCGCCCGCGCCCGCGAGTGGCTCCTCGCCCAGCCCTGGCCGGGCAACGTCCGCGAGCTGCGCAACGCGGTCGAGCGCGCGGTGCTGCTCTGCGACGGCGCCGAGATCGAGCCCGTGCACCTGCGCCCCGCGACGCCCCGCGAGGCGCCGCTCCGGGCGCCGGCGGCTGCGCCGGAGCCCCCCGTCGACCTGCCGGCCGGCGGCCTCGACCTCGACGCCCTGCTGCGCGGCGTGGTCGAGAAGGCCCTGCACCAGGCTGGCGGCAACAAGTCGAGGGCGGCCCGCCTGCTCGGCCTGACCCGCGCGCAGCTCTATTCGCGGCTCGAGAAGTACGATCTCCACGCGGCCTCGTGATAGAAGAGTGGTGCGAACGCCGAAGCTCTGAAAGGGAGACCGAGATGGCGCCGAGAGTCGCGATGGCCGTCCTGACCCTCCTCCTGCTGGCGTCTCCCGGTGAGGCGCGCAAGATCGAGGTCGCCGACGATCCCGCCAAGGGGGCGGAGACCGCGCCGCTGGTGCTGGTCGAGTTCGGCGACCTCCAGTGCCCCGCCTGCCTCCAGTGGGTGCGCGAGACGCGGCCCGCGCTCGAGGCCGCCTACGTCGCCACCGGCAAGGTCCGGTTCGTCTACCTCGATCTCCCGCTCGACTTCCACCTCCGGGCCTTCGACGCCGCGGTTGCCGCGCAGTGCGCCGGGCGCCAGGGCAGCTTCTGGGAGTACCACGACCTGATCTTCGCCCACCTGCGCTACACGCCCGACGACTTCCGGCGCTACGCCGAGACGCTGGGTCTCGACCGCGCGGCCTTCGACGCCTGCCTCGCCGATCCCGCGGTGGCCGACGGCATCCGCGAAGACGTCCGGCTGGCGGGCGCGCTCGGCATCAACGCAACCCCGTCCTTCGTCCTCGCCCGGCCCAGGCCGGGGAGCGACAAGCTCGAGGTCCTGGAGCGGATCCCCGGCGGCCAGCCGATCGAGGTCTTCCGGGAGAAGATCGACCCTCACCTCGGCGCGCCATAGCGCCGGAGATCGGCCAGCGTCCTACTCCTCCGCGCGCGCCAGAGCCTCCCGGGCGCGGTCCTGCTCCCGCCCGGCGCCCTCGGCCCGCGCCTCGGCCTCGGCGGCGGTGCCGCGGGCGGCCTCCGCCGCGGTGCGCGCGGCCTCGGCGCGCCGCGCGGCCTCGGCGGCGGCGCTCTCGGCGCGATCGGCGTCGCGGTCCGCGCGCTCGGCCTCGCGCCGGGCCGCCTCGGCCGCCCGCCGCGCCGCCGCCGCGGCGGCCTCGGCGCGGGCGAGGTCGGCCTTCGCCCGCTCGATGCGCTCGCGCCGCTCGCGCTCGCGGCGCTCGGCGGCGGCTTCGCGCGCCTCGTCCAGGCTGTGGACGGTCGCGCGCCGGGCCTTGCCGGCCGGCGCCGGCGCGGCGGCGGGGGGCGCGGGCTGCGGGTGCGGACCCGGCCGGGCCGCCGCGGTCGCGACGGTCAGCGCCGCCAGCAGCTCGAACCCGGGCGGCTCGAGGTCGGCGTCGAGCCAGCCGCGCACCGCGGCCGGCGCGGCCGCGGGGTCGAGCGCGAGCGCCTGGAGGTCGGTGCGCAGCCGCTCGACGATCGCCTCGCCGGGGGCGCGGCCAGCCTCGCCGGCGAGGATCTCGACGCCGCGCCCGGTCAGCCGCTCGATCCCGCTCCGGATCGCCGCCACCAGCTCGCGCAGCGCCGCGGCGCCGGCGTCGCCGCCCCCCCGCCGCTGGGCCGCGCGCGCCCGCTCGCCGGCGCCGACCAGCTCCGCCATCGCCCGCGCCTCGAGCGCGAACAGGCGGTTGACCGCCCACGCCGAGACCGGCGGCTTGGCGAGATCGCGCACCTCAGCGTGGCGCGGGTCGCCGGCCTGGCGCAGCCGCTTCGCCAGCGCCTGGCGCCCGGCGACGAACTCGGCCGGCAGGCCGTGGTAGAGGGCGCGGATCTCGTCGTCGAGGGGCGGTGGCTCGGGCATGGTCGGTCGGGCGGCGGGGGCCGGCGCTCTCGGAGTCAGGATCGACCTCGGTACGGGGGAGCGTAATCGATCGGCTCGCCGCGCCGGCTTCGCCGAGTGCGAGGCACCGCAACCGGCGGCAGGCCGATCGCGTACACGCCGGCATGAGCCGCCATCGCCAGCCCGCCCGATCAAAGACCGCGGCCGTCCTCGGTCTCTGCCTCGGCACGACCCTCGCCGGCCTCGCCGCCGCCGCCCTAGCCGAGGCGCCGTCGTCCGTGGCCGCCGTCCCCGTTCCCGCCGCCGCCCGCTGGGCGGCTCCGATCGCCGCCGGCCGCGCCACCCTTCAGGGGATGATCGACCGCGGCGAGGCGCCCGGGTGCTCCGTGGCGGTGGCGGCCGGCGGCAAGGTGGTCTGGACCGAGGGGTTCGGCTGGGCCGACCTCGAGCGGCGGGTGCCCGCCACCGCGCGCACCCGGTTCGGCATCGGCAGCATCTCGAAGAGCCTGACCGCCGCGGCGCTGGTCGCGCTCGCCGAGGACGGCACGCTCGACCTCGACGCGCCGGTCGAGCGCTGGCTGCCCGACTTCCCGCACCCGGGGCGCGGCGTCACCCTGCGGCGGATCGCCGCCCACCAGAGCGGGCTCGCCGACGAGGTCGCGACCCGCCTCTTCCCGACCGCCGAGCACTTCCCCACGCTCGCCGACGCCTACCGCGAGATGCGCGCGGAGCGGCTGGCCTACGAGCCGGGGAGCCGGGTCGAGTACGCGACCGGCAGCTACACGATCCTCGGCCGCGCGATGGAGCGGGCCGCCGGGAAGGGCTTCCTCGAGATCCTCGGCGAGCGGGTCCTGGCGCCGGCGGGGATCCCGGGCGTGGTGCCCAACGACCCGCGGCGGCCGCCGCCCGAGCGCACGAGCTTCTACCTCCCGGCCGACGGCGGCGGCTTCACCGCCGCGCCGCCCTACGATCCGAGTCACAAGCTGCCCGGCGCCGGCTTCCTCGCCACCGCCGAGGAGATGGCGCGCTTCGGCGCCGCGCTGCTGCGGCCCGGGATACTCGGCGAGCGCGGGCGCGCGGAGCTGTTCCGGCCGGTGCCGCTCGCGGACGGCACCGCCACCGACTACGCGCCCGGCTTCCGGGTCAAGGACGACGGCGGCCGGCGCCTCCTCCACCAGCCCGGCGGCGGCATCGGCATCTCGGCCTGGTTGTTCGTCTTCCCCGACGACGACCTGGTGGTGGCGCTGCTCGCGAACGTCGCCACCGCCCCGGTCGGCGGCGCCACCCGCCAGGCGATCACCGACGCCTTCTTCGCGGCGATGGACAAGACCGCAGCGGACGTAGGATCGGCCTCGACGCCCGCCCGCCCCGGACGCGGGCGATGACCAAGGAGAGCCAGCCGATGGCCGGACCCCGCGCCCCGATCGCCGCCGCCGTCCTCGCCCTCACCGCCGTCCTCGCCCCCCCGCCCGTCGCCGCCGCCGCGTCGGACGTCGAGCGCACCATCCACGTCCCCGAGGGGTGGGAGGGCGCCTACGACTTCGGCTACGCGCCGGTGGTGCGGGTGGGCGACCTGGTGATCGTCTCCGGCGTCCCGGCGGGCGGCGACGGAACCTACGAGGAGAAGATCCGCGGCATGTACCGGCGGGCCGGGGAGCTGCTCGCCGCGGCGGGGGCGTCGTGGGACGACGTCGTCGAGCTGACCACCTTCCACACCGCGCCGCGCGACTCCGCCGCCTTCCGCGAGGAGTTCGACCTCTACATGCCGATCCACCGCGAGTTCCTCGGTGAGCACCGGCCGGCGTGGACGGCGGTCGGCACCACGGTGCTCCTGTCGCGGAGCGCGCCGGTCGAGATGCGGGTGGTGGCGGTGGCCGGCTCGGGCGCCGCCAGCCGGGTGGTCCGCGGCGCCGAAGCGGCCGCGGCGCCGGTCGCGGAGACCGCGCGCTTCGCGTTCTGGAGCGACCCGGAGGTCAACCTCCACCACTTCCTCTACCAGTGGGCGAGCGCCGAGGCGCCACGGCAGCCGCGGCGCCGACCGGCAGCGGTGCCGGAGCGCGACGAGATCGCTTCGCTCGCGCCCGAGGAGCGCGCGGCGTGGACCGCCGCCCTCGAGCACTACCGCGCCGAGGTCGCCACCCGCGACCCGCTCTTCGACGGCGAAATGGTGGCGCTGCGCGACCACCTCGCCGGCACCGCGCCGGCGCCCCCAGGCGAGTGGGCGAAGGCGACGCTCGCCGCGCTCGAGAAGGCCCTGCCGGTCTACCGGGCGCGCTGGTGGCCCGCCCACGACGCCGCCAACCGGAGCTGGGTCGCCGCCCTGACGCCGACCCTCGAGCGAGTCGAGGTCGCGCTCGCCGGGCGCATGGCCGCGGCCTTCGGCGGCGCCTGGCCCGAGGGGCTGGTGCGGGTCGACGTCTCCGCCTACAGCCACGACCTCGGCGCCTACTCGACCGCCTCGGCCGCCGGCCCCGGCCCGCACGTCGTGATCACCAGCCTCGGCGAGGGCTACGCGATGCCCTACGCGCTCGAGATGGTCTTCCACGAGGCGGGCCACGTCGACCTCCTGATGCACCCGCTGGGCGACGCGCTCGCCGCCGCGTTCGCCAAGCTCGGCGCCGAGCCGCCCGGCCGCCTCTGGCACCACGCCCTCTTCCACACCGCCGGCGAGCTGACCCGCCAGGCGCTCGCAGAGATCGGCGCCGGCGACTTCGTGCCCTACGCCAAGCACTTCGGCCTCGACCATCGGCGCGGCGCGCAGGAGGACTTCGAGGCCCTCGAGGCGCACTGGACGCCGTATCTGCGCGGCAACCTGGAGGACGAGGGAAAGCGCGCCGAGGCGCTCGAGGCGGTGGCGCGGGAGCTACTGCCCGCCGCGCCCTGACGAGGTGGCGCGCCCTGCGGCGTGTCGCTGGCGGAGAGTTCGCTGCGCGGTGCTGCGAGCGCGGTGCAAGTTCCGCGTCATCGCGGTACGCCGCTCCAGGCCCAGGAGGCTGGTTCCCAGGAACCGCATTCGGTGCGCCCGAGGACGGGATCCATGAAGGCCGTCACGGCCTGCGTCACTTCCGCCAACGTCGCCCAAGACAGCTCGTCGCCGGTTGCCATCGCCGCGTAGGGAGCCTCCCAGAACGCGGGCGCCGGCGGAACGGCGGCGGGGAGCCGGTGCGTGCCGCGAAACTCGAAGGTCGTCTCGATCGCCCGGCGGAGCACAGCACCCTCGATCGAGCCGGTCGTGGCCAGGAGGGCGATGTCGGGGAGGTCGCGGACCCGTGTGTTGGGCCGCGGCCGAGGCATCGTCAGCGCGTGGAGCTTCTCGGCGATGTGAGAGACGACGGGGTACAGGCGGAGAGTCGGCGGAGCGATGCCGGCAAAGCCCAGCGTGTCATCGGCCGTGACGATGTCGGGCTCGCCGATCAGCGGGTCACCGAAGGCCACGTCGATGCCGAACGGGCGCCCGTAGATCATTCCGGCGAGCCGGCACTCGCCCCGGTAACGGGTGCCCTCATACCGCATTCCCTCGTTCAGGATCTCGGGATGCTCTTGGTCGGGCTGGACCTCGAAGCGCATGGAGTCGTCGAGGTCGAGTCGGCCGGCCTCCTGCAAGAGGTCCAAGACATCTCCCGAGGAGCCCATCATCCGCAGGTCGATGTCCTTCGTCGTGCGCGCCCGGGCGAGGCGCAGCTCGAGCACGAGCCCGCCCTTGAGAGTGACCGCGTCGCCTGCGACCTGTGCGAGACGGGCCAGGAAGCGATCGAAGACGAGGAGCTGCCGCCGGCGCGCGAAGTCCGCCCCGGTCGCCGGCGACGATCGGAGTCGCTGCTCCAGTGCCTGTTTGAACGCCAGCGGCGTTGCGTACCGGCGGACTGTCATTGCGCGGCCACACTCCTCTCGGTCTGCCTGGCGTCGAGGCCAGCTTCATCCTCTGCGCCGATGAGCCCTCGGCGGCGCGCCTGGAGGATCGCCTGGCGGACGAGACTCGGCGACACGTCCGAGTCGATGCAGTCGCCCAGGGTTCGGAGCGGCGTCGTCACCGGCACCGCCGAGAAGCTCGTGCGTTCCGCGTCGCCGATGTCTGCGAAATGGAGGACGAGATCCTGCGGGACACGAAGGCGCCGCCGGCGCCAGCTCGCGGGCAGCGTCAGGTGGACCTTGCCGGGAAGTACGTCCGAGAGGTCGTGGAGCGCCAGCGCCGTCTCGTGGGAGAACACACCCTCCCGCTCACTCCAGAGCCAGGGGACGATCAGATCCTCGTGGTCGCCGGCGGGGAAGTGGACGAGCCGGTAGACGCCGCGCCGCGCTCGCACCATCCTCCCACCCGCCAGGTGCTTCTGCACGAGAGGACCCGAGTACCCCGACCGCGCAGCCTGAGCGGTCGTGAAGTAGCCACCCTGCGCCTGGGCGACGGTATAGAGCGCGTCCCAATCCGGAGACCGCTTTCCAGCAGCGCGCATCGCGCACGAAGGTTAACCCGTGGTTAACTTTTGTGCAACGGCGGAGGAGCCTCACTTCACCATCGTCATCACCTTCCGCCCCGCCCACCCCAGGAGCACCAGCGCCCCCAGGATCGCCCAGTTGAGCCGGTGCCCGTAGGTGTTCACCGGGAAGTGGCTTGAGATCATCAGGAAGATCACCGGGATCGACATGTAGGTGTTGTGTTTCGAGCGCTGCTTGGCGCGGGCGGCGAGGGCCGGGTCGGCCGGGGTGCCGGCGCGGACGCTCGCGACTAGGCGGCGCTGGGCGGGGAGGATGCGCATCCAGACGTTGGCGGTCATGATCGTGCCCATCAGAGCGCCGGCGTGGAGGTAGGCGGCGCGCGCGCTGAGCCACTCGGTGAGGAGCCAGCCGGCGGCGACCAGGAGGGCGAAGGAGAGCGCGGCGCCGAGCCACTCGCGGCGGCCGAGCGGCGAGAGCCAGAGGAGGTCGTAGACCAGCCAGCCGGCGACCAGGGCGCCGAGGCCGATCGCCGTCCCCTGCGCGGCGCTGACGCCGGAGTCGTACTCGACCACCGCGCCGCCCAGGTAGTAGACCAGCCAGAGGAGCAGGAGGCCGCTGAACCAGGTCAGCGCCGCCTCCCACTTGAACCAGTGGAGGGTCCCCGGCATCCGAGCCGGCACCACGAGCTGCTTGTCGACCCGGTAGAAGCCGCCGCTGTGGACCATCCAGAGGCGCCCTTCGATCGGCTCGCCGCCGGCGCCGGCCTCGCCTTCGGGCACCGCCTCGAGCGAGCGGTCCATCCAGGCGAAGAGCCAGGTCTGCCCGAGCCACGCCACGCCGAGGACGACGTGGAACCAGCGGGTCAAGAGGTGCAGCCAGTCGTGGAGCGAGCCCATCGGAGCCTCCTCGGGTCGCCGAGCGAATCAGCGGTCGGCCGGCGCGGTGCGGCGCCGGTGTCGGGTCGTCGTGCACGTCGAGTCTAGCCGCGCCGCGGGTCGGCCGCGGGCGGCGAGCGCCCGCGGCTTGCGCCCGCCGCGCGGTTTGCGCCACACTCGCCGGCACTCGATGAGCCTGGTCGGAGAGAGCCCGCCGCGCCCGGACGGCCTCGCCAAAGCGAGCGGCGCCGCGCGCTATGCGGACGACTTCGTGCTGCCGGGGATGCTCTTCGGCGCCACGGTGCGGAGCCCGCACCCGCACGCGCGGATCGCCGCGCTCCGGGTCGCCGAGCCGCCGGCGGAGACCTTCGTGGTCACCGCCGCCGACCTCCCCGGTCCGAACGGCGTCCAGCTTCTGACCGACGACTGGCCGATCCTCGCCGATGGCGTGGTCCGCCACGTCGGCGAGCCGGTGGCGCTGGTCGCGGCCCCCGACCGGCTCGCCGCGCGGCGCGCCCGGGCGCTGGTCGAGGTCGACTACGAGCCGCTCGAGGCGGTGCTCGATCTCGCGGCGGCGGAGCACCACGAGCCGCTGTGCGCGCTCGCGCTGGGGAACTCGGAGGCCGAGGTCGAGGCCGCGCTCGCGGCCGCCGACCTGGTGGTCGAGGGGACCTGGCGCACCGGCCACCAGGAGCACGTCTACATCGAGTGCCAGGGGATGACGGCGTGGTACGAGCCGGGCGGCTCCGGCGGAGGCGAAACGCTGGTCGTCGACGGCTCGATGCAGTGCCCGTACTACGTCCACAAGTCGCTGGTCCACGCCCTCGATCTCCCGCCCGAGCGGGTGCGGGTGCGCGCCTCGGCGGTCGGCGGCGGCTTCGGCGGCAAGGAGGACTACCCGAGCCTGATCGCGCTCCACGCCGCGCTCCTGGCGCAGAAGAGCGGTCGGCCGGTGCGGCTGGTCTACGACCGCCACGAGGACGTGATCGGCACCACCAAGCGCCACCCGGCGGTGGTCCGCCACCGCACCGGCGTCCGCCGCGACGGCACGCTCCTGGCGATGGAGATCGACGTGACCATGGACGGCGGCGCCTACACCACCCTCTCGCCGGTGGTGCTGTCGCGGGCGCTCCTCCACGCCGGCGGCGCCTACCGCTGCCCGGCGGTGCGAGTGCGCGGCCGGGTGCTCGCCACCCACACCGCGACCAACGGCGCCTTCCGCGGCTTCGGCGCGCCGCAGACGCAGTTCGCGGTCGAGCGCCAGATCGATCGCGTGGCCGCCCGGCTCGGCCTCGACCCGCTCGAGATCCGGCTCCGGAACGTCCTCGGCCCCGGCGACCGCCTCCCCACCGGCCAGGTGCTCGACGACTCCGCCGCCGCCCGTGACTGCCTGGAGCGGGCGGCGGAGCTGACCGACTTCCGCCGGCGGTGGCGGCAGGGGGCGGGGGCGTGGGGCGGGAACGGCTCGAAGCCGAGTTCCGCGGCGCAGGCGGGCGAGGACGGCCGGCCCCTCCGCGGCGTCGGACTCTCGCTCTACTTCCACGGCGCCGGCTTCACCGGCAACGGCGAGCGGCGGATGCGCTCGCCGGTCACCGCCCGCCTCGGCGCCGACGGCCGGCTCGAGGTCCTCACCGCGATGACCGACATGGGCCAGGGGTGCGCCGCGATCTTTCCGCAGATGGCCTGCTCGGCGACCGGCCTCGCCGAGGACGACCTCCGCTTCGCCGCTCCCGACACCGGCGAGGTGCCCGACTCCGGCCCCACGGTCGCCTCGCGCACCACGATGATCGTCGGCGGCGCGCTGGTCGCCGCGGCGCGCGACCTCAGGGACGCGGTGCTCGACGCCTGGTGCCGCCACGCCGGGTTCGCGGGGCCGATCGCGGTCGAGGAGGGCGAGGCGGTGCTGCCGGGCGGCGTCCGCCGGCCGTTCCGCGAGCTGGCGCGCGAGGTCCACTCGGTGCTCGGCCCGATCGAGGTCACCCGCCGCCACGAGCCGCCCGCGGACCAGGAGTTCGACGAGACCACCTACCGCGGGGCCGCCTACCCGACCTACGCCTGGGGCGCGAACGTGGTCGAGGTCGAGGTCGACCCCGACACCCTCGAGGTGCGGCCGACGGCGGTGACCGCGGTGTGCGAGGTCGGCCGCGCCATCCACCCGGTGCTCTGCGCCGGGCAGATCGAGGGCGGCACGCTCCAGGCGATCGGCTGGGGGCTGATGGAGGAGGTCAAGCTCGAGGGCGGCCGCTACCTCAACGATCGCCTCGCCACCTACATCATCCCGACCGCGATGGACGCGCCGCGGGTCGACGTCCACCTGCTCGAGCGGCCGTGGGAGGGCGGGCCGTTCGGGGCCAAGGGGGTCGGCGAGCTGCCGATGGACGGCGGCGCGCCGGCGGCGCTGGCGGCGATCGAGAACGCGACCGGCATCTCCGCGGCCGAGATCCCGGCGACGCCGGAGCGGCTGATGGCGGCCGCGGAAGCGAGCCGGAACGGGCGGAACGGGGGCGGCGGATGAGGTTCGACCTCGACGTCAACGGCCGCGCCGAGGCGGTCGACGGCGCGCCGATGGAGCGCCTCCTCGACGTCGTGCGCGAGCGGCTCGGCCTCACCGGCACCAAGGAGGGGTGCGGCGAGGGGGAGTGCGGCGCCTGCACGGTGCTCCTCGACGGGCGGCCGGTGCTCTCCTGCCTGGTGCCGCTGGCGCAGTGCGCGGGGCGGCGGGTCGAGACGGTCGAGGCGATCGCGGCCGGCCCGGCGCGCGGGCTGGTCGAGCGGCTGGTCGCGGCCGGCGGCGTCCAGTGCGGCGCCTGCACGCCGGGGATCGTGGTCACCGCCTGGGCGCTCCTCCGCGACGAGCCGGCGCCGTCGCGCGAGCGGGTGCGCGAGGCACTCGCCGGCAACCTCTGCCGCTGCACGGGGTACGAGTCGATCCTGCGTTCGCTGGCGGCGGACGAGGGGGTCGAGGTGGGCGGCGATCCGGCCGGCGCGATCGCCGCCGCGCAAGTGCCGCCGGCCGCGGGCCGATCGGCGCCCCGCTCCCTCGACGAGGCCGTCCGCCTCCTCGCCGCCGATCCCGCCCTGCGCCCGATCGCCGGCTGCACCGACCTGATGGTCGGCGATCCCGAGGAGCGCGCCGCGTTGCCCGGCGTCCTCGACCTCTCGGGGATCCCGGAGCTGGCCGGTATCCGCGAGATCGCCTCCGGCCCCGAGGCCGGCGGGATCGAGATCGGCGCCGCCGCGACCTTCGCCGAGATCCGCCGCTCGCCGGCGGTCCGCGCGCGCTGGCCGGCGCTGGCGGCGGCCGCGGCGGTGGTCGGCGGCTGGCAGATCCAGAACCGGGCGACCCTCGGCGGCAACGCGGTCAACGCCAGCCCGGCCGGCGACTCGCTGCCGGTGCTCCTGGCGCTCGATGCGACGGCGGTGGCGATCGGCGCCGGCGGCGAGCGGCGGATCCCGTACCGCGACTTCCACGCCGGCTACCGGCGCACCGCGCTCGCGCCGGGCGAGATCCTCGCGGCGATCCGCCTGCCGCCGCCCCCCGCGGGCTCGCGCCAGGCCTTCCGCAAGGTCGGGACGCGCGCCGCGCAGGCGATCAGCAAGGTGGTGATCGCGGCGCTCGGGCGGGTCGAGGGCGGGCGGATCGCCGAGCTGCGCCTTGCCGCCGGGAGCGTCGCGCCGGTGCCGCTGCGGCTCGCCGCGGTCGAGGCGGCGCTCGCCGGGCGCCCGGCGGACGCCGCCGCCGCCGACCTCGCCGGCCGCCTCGCCGCCGAATCGGTCGAGCCGATCGACGACGTCCGCTCGACCGCCGAATACCGCCGCTTCGCGCTCGAGCGGGTGGTGCGTCGGGTGGTCCTCGAGCTGGCGGAGCCGAGCCCGGGAGGAAACCCATGACCACCAGCCTCCTCGCCGCCGACCTCGCCGCCTTCCACGGCCGCCTCGCCGCCGCCAACGCCGAAGCCGGCGCGCGCTGGCCGGGCGACTCCGGCGGCCGCCAGCCGGTCCACACGGTCTACGGCGGCGCCCAGATCTTCCGCCGCGACACCGCGGCGCGCCTGGGCCGGACCGCGCTCGCCGCGCTCGACGCCTACGCCCCGGACGCCGCCGCCTTCGCCGAGGCCACCGGCATCGCCGGCCACCTCGACGCCGGGTTCCACGGGCCCCTCTACGACCGCGTGCGCGACAAGCTCGGACGCGAGCCGGTCGAGGACTTCCGGATCGACTTCGAGGACGGCTACGGCCACCGTCCCGACGCCGAGGAGGACGGCGACGCCCGGCGCACCGCCCGCGAAACCGCGGCCGGGCTCGCCGCCGGCACGCTGCCGCCCTTCCTCGGCATCCGGATCAAGCCGCTCTCCGAGGAGCTGAAGCGCCGCGCCGCGCGCACGCTCGACCTCTTCCTGTCCACGCTGGTGAAGACCGCGGGCGGGCCGCCGCCGCCGGCGTTCTTCGAGCGCTTCGTCGTCACCCTGCCCAAGATCACCTCGCCCGAGCAGCCGGCGGCGCTGGCCGAGCTGCTCGGCCGGCTCGAGGAGCGGATCGGCCTGCCGCCCCGGTCGCTCCGCTTCGAGGTGATGATCGAGACGCCGCAGTCGGTCGCCACGGCCGGCGGCTCCGCGGCGGCTCCGGGTCTGGTCGCCGCCGGGGACGGCCGCTGCGTCGCCGCTCACTTCGGCACCTACGACTACACGGCGCTGATGGGGATCACCGCGGCGCACCAGCACATGACCCACCCGGCGTGCGACTTCGCGCGCCACGTGCTCCAGGTGTCGCTCGCCGGCACCGGGGTGCGGCTGTCGGACGGCGCCACCAACGTCCTGCCGGTGCCGCCGCACCGCCCCGAGCCGGGCGGCCGCAAGCTCACCGCCGCCGAGCGCGAGGAGAACCTCCGCGCGGTCCATGCCGCCTGGCGGCTCCACGCCGCGCACGTCCGCCACTCGCTGGTCCACGCCTACTACCAGGGCTGGGACCTCCACCCGGCGCAGCTCCCGACCCGCTACGGCGCGGTCTACGCCTTCTTTCTCGGCACCCTCGCCGCCGCCGCCGCGCGCCTGCGCAACTTCGTCGCCCAGGCCGCCCAGGCGACCCTGATCGGCGACGTCTTCGACGACGCCGCCACCGGCCAGGGGCTCCTCAACTACTTCCTCCGCGCGGTCAACTGCGGGGCGCTGTCGGAGGAGGAGGCGGTCGAGCGGACGGGGTTGACGCTGGGGGAAATCCGGGGGCGGTCGTTCGTGGCGATCCTGGAGGCTCGGCGGGGGCGGTGAGGCTTGCTGGAGGCTCGTGTGGCGAGGCAGTGGGAGCTAGGCGGCGCTAGGTGGCGGTGTAGCCAGACCGGGCCGAGGGTCGCCCTCCGAGGGGACGGGGCGCGCTCCGAGTGAGCGGGGGTCGGTCGGCGCGCCCCTCGTCAGCCCCGGCGCGGGTCCTTTTCGCCTTGCGAGTCGGTCCGTTGGGCGCCGGGGCTGGCGCCCCTCGGAGGGCGACCCTCGGCCCGGTCCGGGAGCCCTTGGAGGCTCCAGGTTGCGCCGGATTGCAGGTGGCTGGCTCTGGAACCTGGCGCGGAAGGCGGGACCTCGATAGTAGCGGGCTCACGACCCCCGGTAGGTGGAGTAGCCGAAGGGGCTGAGCAGGAGCGGGACGTGGTGGTGCTGGGCGGGATCGCGGACCGTGAATTCCACTGTCACTTGGGGGTAAAAGCACGCGGACTCACCGTGGTAGTCGCCGGTGGCGAATCGCAGGCGGTAGGTGCCGCGCTGGAGCGGGGTGCCGGCGGGGAGGAGGTCGCGGGCGCGGCCGTCGGGGTCGGTGATCCTTTCGCCGAGGCGGAGCCAGGTCGTGCCGTCGGCGATCTCGAGGGTGACGGCGATTCCGGCGGCGGGGCGGCCGCGGGCGGTGTCGAGGACGTGGGTGGTGATCGCGCTCATCGACGTCATCCTCCGAGGAGCTTCGCCAGGCGGAGGCGCAGGATCTTGCGCTCTTCGGCGGCGGCGGTGGCGAGTTCGGTCGCGGAGTCGTGGCCGAGCCGCTCCTCGAGGAGAGCCAGTATCTCCTCGCCGCTCTTCCCCGTGGCGCAGACGATGAAGACGTGGCCGAAGCGGTCGCGGTAGCGGCGGTTGGCCTCGCCGAGGCGGGCGGCCGTGGCTGGGTCGCCCTGGGCGCCGGCCTGCTCGGCCTCGGACCAGCGTGCCGAGCGCTCGCCGCGCGGGCGCTCGGCGTCGGAGGCGGCGCCGCCGATCGGCGGGTGGGCGGCGAAGGCTGCGAGCCAGTCCGCGTCGCCCAGACGATCGGCCTCCTTCTCGGCGGCGGCGAGGAGGGCTGCGCGGTCGGGGAACGGCCGGCGCGCGGCCATCGCCTCGGCCCAGCTCGCCGCGCCGCAGCAGTCGAGGAGTCGGCGGGCGGCGGCGGCGGGGGGAAGCGCGTTCAGCTCGGCGAGGGCGAGCGTCTCGCGGGCCTCGGGGGTCAGCCGGCCGTGGACGCGCAGGCGGGCCACGCCGCCGTCGGGGTGGATTGCGAGGCGGACGTGGGTGACGGGCTGCGCGGCGTCGGGCGGCAGATCGAAGAAGTGGCGCCGGTCGGGCTCGAGCGATGTACGCGGCAGGAGCGGCCGCCACTCGGCCTCGATGGCGGCGGCCTTCTCATCCAGGCCGTCGATCTCGCCGGCGCCGGCCGGGGCGTCGAGCCCGTCGAGCTCGAAGCTCCCCGGCGCGTTGCCCTTGAAGAACCGGGTGTCGATCTCGACCCGCTCCGGCACGCCGGCGGCGGCCAGGCGCACCACCACCCAGTCGTGCCCCGGGCCGCGCCGGCGCTTGGTCTCCCAGCCGTCGTGCATGCCGCGCGGGTCGTCGGGGAGGAGGAGCTTCTCCGGGGTGCCGAAGAAGCGGTCGCTCACCGAGAGGACGCGCGCACCGTAGGGCAGCGCGGCGAGGTCGATCGTGCCGGCCGCGGCTTCCTCGGCGAACAGCGCCTCAGCCCGCGGCACCGGCTCGCCGTGGACGCGCAGCCGGGCGACGCCGCCGTCCGGGTAGATGTGGAGGCGGAGGTGACTGAAGCGGTAGGGCGTCGCAATCTCGAAGCGGTTCTCCGAGTTCCCCTCGAGCCGCGAGACCGGGAGGATCTCGAGCCACTCGGTCGCCGGCCCGAGGAGATCCTCGGGGGTCGCCTCCGGCGGCGCGTCGCACCCCTCGAGCGAGCAGCTCTCGGGAAAGTTGCCGCGGAAGTGGGCGGTGTCGACGATCACCACTCGCGGGATCCCGGGCAGGCCGAGCCGCACCAGGCACCAGTCGTGCCCCGGCTCGCGCCGGCGGCGGGTCTCCCAACCGTCCATCCACTTGCCGCGGTCGGTGTAGCGGTCGGGGTCCCAGCGCGGCGGCTCGTCGCGCACCAGGTTCTCCTTGGGCGCGAAGAAGTCGTCGTTGGCGGCGAGCACGGCGCCGCCGAGGCGCGCCGCGGCGAGGTCGGGGAGGTCGAGCGCGGCCTCCGCGTTCGGGGATCGGGTCGGGGGTTGGTTCATCGCTCGGCCGGCCGCGCCAGCAGCTCACCGCGGGGCGTGCCCGGGAATCGCTCGCCCGTATCGCCCGCGCGGCCGTCGCGCGCATCGTAGACCAGCTCGCCGCGAAGGAGCGTCGCCCGCACCAAGCCGTCGAGCCGGCGGCCGGCGTAGGGGGTGATCGGGTGGCGGTGCTCGAGCCGCCCGGGCTCGACCGTGAACGACGCCTCGGGGTCCCAGATCGCGAGGTCGGCGTCGCGGCCGGCGGCGATCGCGCCCTTCCTCCCGGCGAGGCCGGCGAGCGCGACGGGGCGCTCCGAGAGCCAGGGCGCGAGGTCGATCGGCGAGGCGCCGCGGGCGCGCGCACCGGTCCAGACCGCCGGCAGGAGGAGCTGGAGCGAGGCGATGCCGCCCCAGCAGTCGAAGAAGCCGCCCTCGCCGCGCTCCTTCATCGCCGGCGGGCAGGGCGAGTGGTCGCTCGCCACGAGGTCGATCTCGCCGGCGAGGAGCGCCCGCCAGAGTGCCTCGCGCTCGGCCGCGCCGCGGATCGGCGGCGCGCACTTGTGCTCGGTGGCGCCGGCGGCGATCTCCTCGGCGGCGAAGGTGAGATAGTGCGGGCAGGTCTCGACGGTGACCGCGAGCCCCTCGCGGCGGGCCGCGTCGAGCAGCGGCAGGGCGGCGGCGGTCGCGAGGTGGACGACGTGGAGGCGGAGCGGCGACCCGTCCGCCTCTCTCTGCTCGCGGCAGATCGAGAGCAGCCCGCGGATTGCCTCGACCTCGGCCTCCGGCGGCCGGCTGGCGAGGTACGCCGCGTAGCTCCGCGCCGCCGCGCCGCCGGTCGGCGCCGCCCCGGCGGCGCGCGCGATCACCGCCGAGTCCTCGGCGTGGACCAGGAGCGGTACCCCTGCCTCCGCAAGCATCGGCGCCGCCCGCCGCAGCCCGTCGAGCGTCGCGGCCGGGAACTCCTCGACCCCCGAATCGACCAGGAACGCCTTGAAGCCGAGGACGCCGGCGTCGATCAGCGCCGCGACCTCGCCGAGCCCGCCGGTCTGGGTGTTGCCCGGCACCAGCCCGCCCCAGAACCCGACGTCCACCCGGCACTTCCCGCCCGCGGCCGTCCGCTTCGCCTCCAGCGCCGCCGCCGTGGTGGTCGCCGGCACCGAGTTGAGCGGCATGTCGACGATCGTCGTCACCCCGCCCGCCGCTGCCGCCCGGGTGGCGGTCTCGAAACCCTCCCACTCGGTCCGCCCCGGCTCGTTGACGTGGACATGGACGTCGACCAGCCCGGGCGAGACGACGAGATCGCCGGCGTCGAGCAGGCCCGGCCCGGGCGGCGCGTCCTCCCAGGGCCCGACCGCCGCGATCCGGCCGGAGGCGAGCCACACCGTCGCCGGCCGCACGCCGCCGGCGGTCACCACCCGCCGGCTGCGGACGGCTCGAATGGACGCGGGGGGTGCGCGCTTCGAGAGTTCCACGAAGCCGTCAGGATACGACGGCCACCCGGCGATCGGATCTTCACCCTCGACCACCGCGACTTCTCGAGCTACCGCATCCGCCAGGGCCAGCGGCACGTGGCATTCGAGATCCTGCGGTAGGCGCGGGACCTCACGCGGTCAAGGAGGCGACCTGGCGTCAGCCTTGAAATCTCGAACCTGGACTTCGAGATTTCCTGGTTCCACTCCCCTCACCGCCACCCGTAGAACACCCCCAGCACCACCGCCAGCCCCCCGAGCACCGGGTGGACCTCGCGCCAGCGGCCGGCGAGCACCTTGATCGCCACCCAGGAGACGATCCCCAGGCTGATGCCGTTGGCGATCGAGTAGGTCAGCGGCATGCCGGCCAGGGTCAGGAAGGCCGGCACCGCCTCGTCGAAGCGGGACCAGTCGATCTCGCGGGCGGCGGTGAGCATCAGGGCGCCGACGGCGATCAGGGCCGGGGCGGTGGCCGCCGCCGGCACCGCGGTCAGGAGCGGGGTGAAGAAGAGCGAGAGGGCGAAGAGCGCGGCGACCACCACGGCGGTGAGGCCGGTGCGGCCGCCCTCCTCGACGCCGGTCGCGGACTCGACGTAGCTCGTCACCGTGCTGGTGCCGAGGGCGGCGCCGATCGAGGTGCCGAGGGCGTCGGCGGCGAAGGCGCGGCCGGCGCGCGGCAGCTCGCCGCGCTCGTCGGTGAGGCCGGCGAGGCGGCCGACGCCGATCAGGGTGCCGGCGGTGTCGAAGACGTCGACGAACAGGAAGGCGAAGACCACGCCCAGCGTCTTGCCCGCCCAGAGGCCGGCGAAGTCGAAGGCGAAGAGGGTCTCCCGCGGCAGCCGCGGCAGCGCCACGAGGTGCTCGGGCATCGGCGTGACGCCGAGCGCCCAGGCCGCCGCGGTGGCGCCGAGGATGCCGATCAGGATCCCCCCGCGGACGCGCCGCGCCAGGAGCGCCGCCATCGCCAGGAGGCCGCCGAGCGCGAGGAGCGCTGCCGGCGAGGTGAGGTCGCCAAGGGTGACCAGGGTCGCCGGGTGGTCGACCACCCAGCCGGCGTTCTGGAAGCCGATCGCGGCCAGGAAGAGGCCGATGCCGGCCATGGTGGCGATCTTGAGCGGCAGCGGGATCGCCCGCAGCAGCACGGCGCGGAGGCCCGAGACCGCGAGGGCCAGGAACAGCAGCCCCTCGACGAACACCGCCGCCAGCGCCACCTGCCAGCTCACCCCGAGCCCCTGGACGACGCCGAACGTGAAGTAGGCATTGAGCCCCATCCCGGGCGCGAGCGCGATCGGGTAGTCGGCGAGGAGCCCCATCAGGAGCGTGGCGGCCGCCGCCGAGAGCGCGGTCGCCACCGCCACGTCGTCGGCCGGCATCCCCGCCTGGGCGAGGATCTGCGGGTTGACGAACAGGATGTAGGCCATGGTCAGGAACGTGACCAGGCCGGCGCGCGCCTCGGTGGCGGCGGTGGTGCCGCGCTCGCTGAGGTGGAACCAGCGGTCGAGGGTGCGGTCGATCATGGGGGGCGGGCGAGAGTGTACTCTTCGCCGGCACCCGTCGCCCGCCGTCCGCGTGAGGGAGGTGAATCCGTGCCTGAGATCAGCCGCTTCCTCGGCATCTCCATCCGGATGTTCTTCAACGACCACGACCCGCCTCACTTTCACGTCCAGTACAATGAGTTCCGTGCGAAGGTGGAGATCGAGAGCCTGCGCGGCTCGGAGGGCAGGCTCCCGCCCCGCGTGCTCGGGCTGGTGGTCGAGTGGGCGGAGCTCCACCAGGACGAATTGCTCTCGAACTGGGAGAGCCTGCGGACCAGCGGCACCTTCAGCAAGATCGATCCGCTGGCGTGAGGACGGTGCCGGATGATCTGGGTGGAGTCAGCGGAGCACGCCGGCGACTATCGCCTCAGGCTCCGCTTCAACGACGGCACCGAGGGCACGGTGGACCTACGTGAGGTCGTCTGCCTCGATCCGCGGCCGGTTTTTCGCAAGGCATCCGACCCCGAGACCTTCCGCCGCTTCAGGGTGGACATGGACACGGTGGTCTGGGAGCACGGCCTGGACTTGGCGCCGGAGTTCCTGTACGACCTCGTCCAGGCGCCCGCGGCGGCCCTCGCCGGCAGGGGACGCTAGCCGACGAGCTCGCGGGCCTCCTCGACCAGGCCCACGGGCTGACCCGGATTCGGCGCATGTCCGATCTCGCCTCCCGCTCCGATTCCGCCGACGGCACGCGTGCGAGCACGCCACCGCTCCTGGTCCGCGGCGGCACCCTCGTCACCCTCGACCGCGCCGCCACCGTGGTCACCGCCGACTTTCTCGCGGTCGACGGCCGGATCGCGGCGATCGGCCCGGCGCTCATTCCGCCGCCGGGAGTGCGCGTCCTCGACGCCGCGGGCTGCTGGGTGCTGCCGGGGCTGATCCAGGGGCACGTCCACCTCGGCCAGACGCTCTTCCGCGGGCTCGCGGAGCGGCGGCGGCTCCTGCCCTGGCTGCGCGAGCGGATCTGGCCGCTCGAGGCCGGGCACGACGACGAGAGCGCCTATTGGAGCACGCTCCTCGGCGCCGCCGAGTGCCTGCTCGCGGGGACCACGGCGATCCAGGACATCGGCCTCGGGCCGGGGGCGCGCGGGCTGCTCGAGGGGATCCGCGACTCCGGGCTCCGCGCGGTCGCCGGCAAGTGCCTGATGGACGGCGGCGAGGGGCTGCCGGCGCGGCTGGCCGAGGCGACCGAGGCGACGCTGGCCGAGACCGAGGCGCTCGGCGGCGAGTTCGACGGCGCCGGCGGCGGCCGGCTCTCCTATGGGCTCAACCCGCGCTTCGTGCTCAGCGGGTCGGACGCGCTCTGGCGCGGGATCCGCGAGCTGTCCGAGCGCCGCGGTTGGCCGGTCCACACCCACGCGCTCGAGCAGCGCGAGGAGGTCGAGGCGGTGCGCGCGCAGAAGGGCGGGCGCGACGAGGTGGAGTACTTCGACGACGAGGGGATCCTCGACCGCGACCTCCGGATCGCCCACGGCGTCCAGCTCACCGGCGAGCACCTGCGGCGGGTCGGCGGCCGGCGCTTCAGCGTCGTCCACTGCCCGTCCTCGAACTTGAAGCTCGGCTCCGGGATCGCCGACGTGGTGGCGATCCGGCGCGCCGGCGTACCGGTCGGGATCGGCGCCGACGGCGCGCCGTGCGGCAATGACCTCGACCCGTTCTTCCAGCTCCGGCTGGCGGCGCTGCTCCAGCATCTGGAGAACGGCCCGGAGTCGTTCTCGGGTCTCGACGCGCTGCGCCTAGCGACCAGCGAGGGGGCGCGCGCGCTCGGTCTCGGCGCGGTAGCCGGCTCGCTCGAGCCCGGCAAGGCCGCGGACTTCGTGGTGCTCTCTCGCGACCGCCCGGAGTCGTGGGCACCGCGTGCCGACCCGCACGACCTGATCGCCTACTCGGCCTCGCGCGCCGACGTCCGCCACGTCGCGGTCGCCGGAGAGCTGCTGGTCGAGGACGGCCGGCTCACCCGCCTCGACCTCGACGAGATCCGCCGCCGCGCGGACACGGCGCTCGCGGCGGTGGTGAAGCGGTCGGGGGTCGCGGTGCCGTAGTCGCTACCGCGTCAGCCGGTGGCCCAGTTCTCGATCGACAGACCGCGGACCCGGGAGAATTCGCGGACGTTGCCGGTGACCAGGGTTGCGCCGGCGGATCGGGCATGGCCGGCAATGAGCAGATCGTAGGCGCCGATCGTGTTTCCGCCGGCCACCAGCTCGGCACGAATCTGACCCGCGTGAAGCGCGGCGGACAGGTCGAACGGGAGGATCTGGAGGTTCTCCAGAAAGGTGCGCAGGACCATGGCGGCCTGCTCCGGCTCCCTGCTCCTTCGGGCGCCGAACTCGAGCTCAAAAGCCGTCACCACCGAGGTTTTGAGCGCTCCCTGGGGGAAGGCGCCGACACGCTCGGCGAGGACAGGCAGGCGCTGCCGCATCACCGCGACGCAAACATCGGAGTCGAGCAGATACATCGGCTGCGCTCGCAGCTTCAGAACGGCTCGCGATCCTGTGGCGGGGGATCGTCGCCGATCTGAAAATCGTCGGGCAGGCGGAGCGCAGGATTCGCAAAGAAGCTGTCCCAGCCGCCCTCGTGTCGCGGCCGGATGATCAGGGCGTCGCCGTCCTTCTCGATCGTCACCGTATCGGTATCGAAGCTGAGCTCGACCGGGATGCGGACAGCCTGGTTGCGCCCATTCCGGAAGATCTTGGCTGTGGTCGTCGTCATGTGCGGTCCCTACCTTCCCCTTGCCAGCCTAGGCCGGCAGCATAGGCCAGCTCGCCCAGGCCGTCAACCCGCCTGTAGCACCGCGATCACCCGCAGCGGCGCGCCGCTGCCGCCGGCGATCTTCATCGGCAGGGCGATGACGGTGAAGCCTGCGGCGGGGAGGCGGTCGAGGTGGGCGACGTTCTCGAGCGCCGGGATCTGGGCCGCGAAGAGGACCTGGTGGCTCTCGTAGAGCTTCGACTGGCCGAAGTCGATCGACGGGGTGTCGAGGCCGATCGCCGAGATCGCGCGGTTCGCCACGAGCCAGCGCGCGGCGTCGGGGTGGAGGCCGGGGAAGTGGAGCGCCGCGACGCCCTCCTCGCCGCGGAGCGCGGTGCCCATGTAGCTCTCGCGGTCGGGCCAGCGGGCGCCGAAGCCGGTGCGGAGCAGCACGATCGCCCGCTCGGGGATCGGGCCGTTCGCGGCCTCCCAGGCCTGGAGGTCGGCGGCGGTGACCTGGTAGTCGGCGTCGGCCGCGGCCGCAGCGGTGACATCGACCGTGATCCCCGGTCCTATCAACCGCTCGACCGGGATCTGGTCGACCGTCCACTTCCCCTCGGCGAAGTGGACCGGGGCGTCGAGGTGGGTGCCGCCGTGCTCGGGGGAGCGGAAGTCGTTGGCCTCGTACCAGTAGCCCCCCTCGGTGCGGCCGTGGAAGCCGCGCTCGAGGACGAAGCCCTCCTCGGTCGGCCAGTAGACCGTGTTCTCGTCGAACGGGTGGGTGAGGTCGACGACCTCGCCGGCGAGGAGGGGGGCGGCTGCGGGCACGTCGGGCTCCTCGGCGGAGGGATCGGCTTCGGTGCCGCCCGCGCCGGGCGGGTCCGCCGGTCCGGCGCAGGCGGCGAGCGCCAGGGCGGCGGCGAGCGCGAGCCCCTTCACCGCCGCGGTCTCCCGACGGCGACCAGCGCCAGCGCGGCGCAGAGCGCGCCCCCGGCGGCGAGGCCCGAGGCGAGCCGCCCGCGTCCCGGTTGCGCGGCCGGCAGCTCGGCCACCGTGCCCGACCATTCCGAGGTGTCGCCGCTTTCAAAACCGTCCTCGAAGATGCCGGTCAGCCGCGGGCGGAGCACGAAGAGGCCGCGGTTGATGTCGCTGACCACGACCGTGCCGCTCGGGAAGTAGGGATAGGTGCTCCAGGCGCCGTTGAACGAGTTGCCGTCCCCCTCCGGGTAGGTGTCGAAGAACGCCACCTCCTCGAGGTCGGCGGCATCGGGGTCGTTGATGCGCAGGATGCGCAGCCCGCGGCGGTAGTTCGCCTGGTAGGTGTGACCGCCGTGGATGAACTGGTTGTGGTCGATCGCGGGGCCGTCGGCCGTGAAGTGCCCGCGGAGCACCGGAGCGTCGAGGTCGCCGACGTCCCAGACGTAGGTGTAGGTGTTGTGGCCGTCGTTCATCTCGTCGAGCTCGTCGTCGTGGATGAAGTAGCGGTGATCGGCGGTCAGCCAGCCCTGGTGGACGTAGCCGCTGTTGGCGTACCCGGTCCTCGAGAGCTGATCGGGCGCCGACTTGACGGTGACGTCGACGATCGTGACGGTGTCCACGTTCGAGGCGAAGCAGATCTCCCGGCCCTGGTGCTCGACGTCCGGCCCCTGGTAGATCACGCACTGGGTGTCGTGCGTGTAGTCGTCCTCGGAGTAGCAGCCGGCGAAGGTCGGCTTGAGCGGGTCGTTGACGTCGATGATGTGGAGGCCGCCGCTGCAGGTCTCCGAGCCGACCGCGTAGGCGAAGCCGGTGTCCTCGTTGATCGCGAGGTTGTGGGAGCGGTTGAAGCCCGAATAGTGGGCGGACTCGGTCAGCGTCACCGGCGGGTTGACCACGTCGCGGAGCTGCGCGAGGTCGAAGACCTGCATGCCGTGGACGCCGTTGTTGTCGCTGACGACGAAGGCGTGGTCGGCGAAGACCTTGACGTTGCGCCAGGCCGAAGTCCCCGAGTGGGTCGGCAGGTTGCCGGCGTAGAGCGGGTTCTCGGGATCGGTGACGTCGACGAACGCGATGCCGTTCGTGCGCCCCATCAGGGCCCACTCGTGACCGGTCTCGGGATCGACCCAACCCCAGACGTCGTTGCCGTTGCCGCCCCCGATGGTGTTGGAGGCGAGATGCGCGAGCAGGTCGACGTTGGCGCACCGGAAGATGTCGGCCATGCCGTCGACGCAGGGGGTCGCCGCACCCAGCACGTAGGGGATCTGCGGCTGCGGGTCGGCGATGGCGCTCAACATCGCGAGCTGCTCCGGCGTCAGGCGGTGCTCCAGGTGCTCCAGGTGATCGGGAGTGTGGCAGGCCCCGGCGGGCGCCGGCACGAGGGCGGCGAGCAGCGCGAGCAGGCAGGCGGCGAGGAGGCCGGGACGGGCGATGCGCGTGGCGGTCATGTGGCTCCCCTCGGCGCGCGGGACCGCGGCGCGCCGGACTCTCCGGACGGAATGCGCCGCTCGCGGGCTTGGGCTTCGGTTCGAGGCGCCGGCGAGATAGGGCATCGCCGGGCGGGGCTCGTGCGGCGCGGATCTGCGGACGGATCATATACGCACCGTCGATGACCCCGCGCCGCGCTTGGACCGGGCGCGCGATTCCCGGTAGGCTCGCGCATCCCGCCGGCGCCGCCCCGGGCGCGCGGGAGCCGAGGACCGAACGTGACCGACTCCCCGACCGAGACCGCTCCTCCGGCCGGCGCCGCCCCCGGCACCGACTTCATCCGCTCGATCGTCCTCGCCGACCGCGCCGCCGGCAAGCACGGCGGCCGGGTGCACACGCGCTTCCCGCCCGAGCCCAACGGCTACCTGCACATCGGCCACGCCAAGTCGATCCACTTGAACTTCGGCCTCGCCGCCGAGCACCGCGGGCTGTGCAACCTGCGCTTCGACGACACCAACCCGACCACCGAGGACCCGGAGTTCGTCGAGTCGATAGAGCGCGACGTGCGCTGGCTCGGCTACGACTGGGAGGAGCGGCTTTACTTCGCCTCCGATTACTTCGAGCGCCTCTACGAGCTGGCGGAGAAGCTGGTGATCGACGGCGCCGCCTACGTCGACAGCTCGACCGAGGAGGAGATCCGCGCCCACCGCGGCACGGTCACCGAGCCGGGGCGGCCGACCCCCTTCCGCGACCGGCCGCCCGCGGAGAGCCTCGACCTCTTCCGCCGCATGCGGGCGGGCGAGTTCCCCGAGGGCGCCCACGTGCTGCGCGCGCGCCTCGACCTCGCCGCGGCCAACATGAAGATGCGCGACCCGATCCTCTACCGCATCCGCCACGCCCACCACTACCGCACCGGCGACGCCTGGTGCATCTACCCGATGTACGACTGGGCGCACCCGCTGTCGGACGCCTTCGAGCGGATCACCCACTCGTTCTGCACCCTGGAGTTCGAGAACAACCGCGAGCTCTACGACTGGGGGGTCGGCGAGTGGGCGCGGCGCGAGCCCGGGGTGCGCCTCGACGAGGTGCCGCGGCAGATCGAGTTCGCGCGCCTCAACCTCTCCTACACCGTGCTCTCGAAGCGCAAGCTGGCGCAGCTCGTCGAGGGGGGCCACGTCGCCGGCTGGGACGATCCGCGGATGCCGACCCTGGCCGGCCTCCGCCGGCGCGGCTACACGCCGGAATCGATCCGCGACTTCTGCGACCGCATCGGCGTCGCCAAGGCGAACTCGACGGTCGACGCCGCGCTGCTCGAGCACAGCGTGCGCGACGACCTCAACGCCAGGGCGCCGCGCGTCCTGTGCGTGCTCCGACCGCTCCGGGTGACGATCACCAACTACCCGGAGGGCGCGACGGAGGAGCTGGACGCCCCCTACTGGCCGCACGACGTGCCGCGCGAGGGGTCGCGCCCGCTGCCGTTCGGCCGCACGCTCTGGATCGAGCGCGAGGACTTCTCGGAGGACCCGCCAAAGGGCTGGCGGCGCCTCGCCCCCGGGCGAGAGGTGCGGCTGCGCTACGCCTACTTCATCCGCTGCGACGAGGTGGTGCGCGACGCCGCCGGCGCGGTCGCCGAGCTGCGCTGCACGTACGACCCGGCGACCCGCGGCGGCTCGTCGCCCGACGGCCGGAGCCCCGCGGGGACGATCCACTGGGTCGCGGCCGATCACGCGGTGCCGGTCGAGGTGAGGCTCTACGACCGGCTGTTTTCGGTCGAGAAGCCGGGCGAGACCAAGGACGCCGACTTCCTCGCCCACCTGAACCCGTCCTCGCTCGAGGTGCTGACCGCGGCGGTCGCCGAGCCCTCGATCGCCGCCGCCGGGCCGGGGAGCCGCTTCCAGTTCGAGCGGCTGGGGTACTTCTACCTCGAACCCGAGGGATCGAACGGCGGCCGGCGGGTCTTCAACCGCATCGTGCCCCTGCGCGACGTCTGGGCGCGCCAGGCCGAGGCCGAGCGGCCGGCGGCGATGGGGAAACCCGTGCCGCCGCGGGGCGCCGAGCGGGCGGAGCGCGGGGAAGCGGAGCGCGCCGGCGCGACCCCGGCGGCGGTGGAGCCCCTGCCCGGCTCCTCCGGCGGCCGCTCCGCCGAGGCTCCGGCGCCCGCGGCCGCCGAGCCCGAGCCGACCCCCGAGCTGCTGCGCTACCGCGACCTCCTGGGCCTGCCGCCCTCGGCCGCCGCCACCCTGGCCGCCGATCCCGCGCTCGCCGCCTTCTTCGAGGCCGCGCTCGGAACCGGCGCGGCGCGCGCCGAGTCGGTCGCCGCCTGGGTGGTCAACGACGTCCAGCGCGAGCGCAAGGAGCGCGGCCTCGCCGACCCGGCGGAGCTGCCCTTCGGCCCCGCCGAGGTCGCCGAGCTGGCGGCGCTGGTCGACGCCGGCACGGTCACCGCCACCGCCGCGCGCGAGGTCTTCGCCGAGCTGGCCGCCGCCGGCGGCTCGCCGCGCGCCATCGTCGAGCGCCGCGGCCTCGAGCGGCTCGACGACCGCGCAGCCCTGGCGGCCGCGGTCGACCGCGTCCTCGCCGGCCACCCCGAGGAGGTCGAGCGCTACCGCGCCGGCAAGACCACGCTCCTCGGCTTCTTCGTCGGCCGAGTGATGAAAGACACCGGCGGCGCCGCCGACGCCGCCGCGGTGCGCGAGCTGCTGGCCGAGCGGCTGGGGTGAGGGCGGCGCGAGTGCGCTAGCCTACCCGCGGCGGCGATCCCGCCCAGGGGAGGGAACGGTTTCGATGTCCAAGGCCGAGGATCTGAAGCAACAGAAGATCGACGAGCTGGCGGCGGCGCTGGCCGAGAGCCAGGGGCCGGCGGAGGGCCCGGCGGCGGCGGAGTTCCTGCGCCGCTATTACGCCTCGGTGGCGTCCGACGACGTGCTGCGGCCGACCCGGCGGCACCTGCTCGGCGCGGCGCTGTCGCTCTGGCGGTTCGGCGAAGTGCGCAAGCCCGGTGAGGCCGCGGTGCGGGTGGTCAATCCCACCCCCGAGTCCGAGGGCTACCAGAGCGCGCACACCGTGGTCGAGATCGTCCACGACGACATGCCGTTTCTGGTCTCCTCGGTCACCGGCGCCCTGAACCAGCTCGGCCTGACCCTCCACCTGGTCGCCCACCCCGTGGTCCGGGTGCGCCGCGACGCCGCGGGCCGGCGGCTGGGGATCGCCGGCGACGGTGGCGGCGGTGCAGCGGAGGCCGAGGCCGGCGCCTCCGGGGTCGAGGTCGGCGAGTCGTACATGCACGTCGAGCTCGACCAGCAGACCGGCGACGACGAGCGCGAGATGCTCCGCCGGCGCGTGCTCGAGGTTCTCGCCGACGTCCGCCGCGCGGTCGCCGACTGGCAGGCGATGACCGAGCGCCTGCACCAGGCGATCGCCGAGCTGGAGGGCCATCCGCCCGACCTCGACGAGGAGGTGCGCCGGGAGGGGCTCGAGTTCCTGCGCTGGCTCGAGCGCCACTTCACCTTCCTCGGCTACCGCGAATACGGGCTGGTCGAGGAGGACGGGCGGACCTACCTGCGGCTCGATTCCGACACCGGCCTCGGCGTCCTCTCCGAGGTCCGCCCGAGCTCGATCGAGCGCGCCCGCCGGCCGCTCACCTCCGAGGCCGCCGCCCACGCCCGGCGCCGCGAGCCGCTGTTCGTGACCAAGACCTACAACCGCTCGAACGTCCACCGGCCGGTGCACATGGACTACATCGGCGTCCGCCGCTTCGGCCCCGACGGCCGGGTGGTCGGCGAGCGGCGGTTCATCGGCCTCTTCACCGCCGCGGTCTACGACGACTCGATCTACCGCGTCCCGCTCCTCCAGGGGAAGATCGCCCGCGTCACCCAGCGCGCCGGCTTCGATCCCACCGGTCACAACGCCCGCTCGCTCGGCCACATCTTCGAGACCCTGCCGCGCGACGAGCTGTTCCAGGTCACGGAGGACGAGCTGTACTCGCTGGCGCTCGGCGTGATGCGCCTCCAGGAGCGCCAGCGGCTGGCGCTCTTCGTGCGCAAGGACCCGTTCGAGCGCTTCGTCTCGTGCCTGGTCTACGTGCCGCGGGACCGCTTCAGCACCCGCCTCCGCAAGCGCATGGAGGAGATCCTGGTCGAGTCGTTCACCGGACCGGTGCGCGCCTTCGATGTCCGTCTCGACGACTCGCCGCTCGCGCGCGTCCACTTCGTGCTGCGCACCCGCCAGGGCGCGGTGCCCGATTTCGACGCCGGGGCGATCGAGGCGCGGCTCGCCGAGGCCGCCCGCTCGTGGTCCGACCGCCTGCGCGAGGAGCTGATCGCGGCCCACGGCGAAGGCGACGGGCTCGAGCTGTTCCAGCGCTACGAGACCGCCTCGGCGGCCGCCTATCGCGAGCACTTCGAGCCCCGGGTGGCGGTCGACGACATCGGCCGGATCGAGGAGCTGGCGGCGACCGGCGAGCTCCAGATGCGCCTCTACCGGCCGGCCGGGGCACCGCCCGAGCGGGTCAACTTCAAGGTCTACGCGACCGAGCTGCGCCTGCTCTCGGACGTCCTGCCGATGCTCGAGAACATGGGGCTCGACGTCATCTCCGAGGTCCCCTACGAGGTGCGGGCGAAGGACCGCAACGCCTCCTACTGGCTGCTCGACTTCGAGCTCGTGACCCCCGACCGCGCGCCGGTCGACCTCGAGGGCAGCTACGGCCGCTTCCAGGACGCCTTCGCCCGCGTCTGGAGCGGCGAGGTCGAGGACGACGGCTTCAACCGCCTGGTGCTCGGCGCCGGTCTCGACTGGCGCGAGGCGGTGGTGCTGCGCGCCTACGCCCGCTACCTGCGCCAGGTCGGGGTCGCCTTCAGCCAGGCGTACATCGAGGACACCCTGGCGAAGAACCCGGAGCCGGCGCGCCTCCTGGTCGAGCTGTTCGCCGCCCGCTTCGACCCCGCCGCCCGCGCCGAGGCGCCGGCGCGGATCGCGGCGCTCCAGGCGCGGGTGCGCTCGGCGCTCGGCGCGGTCAAGAGCCTCGACGAGGACCGCATCCTGCGCCGCTACCTGAACCTGATCCACAGCACACTGCGCACCAACTATTTCCAACCCGCCTCCTCTCAGACTGGCGGCGGCGGGCTCAAGCCCTACCTGTCGTTCAAGTTCGACTCGCGCCAGGTCGACAAGCTCCCCGACCCGCGCCCGCTCTACGAGGTGTGGATCTACTCGCCGCGGGTCGAGGCGGTGCATCTCCGGGGCGGCAAGGTCGCGCGCGGCGGCATCCGCTGGTCGGACCGGCCGGAGGACTTCCGCACCGAGGTCCTCGGCCTGATGAAGGCGCAGATGGTCAAGAACGCGGTGATCGTGCCGGTCGGGGCCAAGGGCGGCTTCATCGTCAAGCGGGCGCCGGCCGGGCGCGACGAGCTGCGCGCCGAGGGGGTGGCCTGCTACCGGACCATGGTCCGGGGCCTCCTCGATGTCACCGACAACCTCGCCGCCGGCGAGGTGGTGCCGCCGCCCCAGGTGGTGCGCCACGACGGCGACGACCCCTATCTCGTGGTCGCCGCCGACAAGGGCACCGCGACCTTCAGCGACGTCGCCAACGAGGTCGCCGCGGAGTACTCGTTCTGGCTCGGCGACGCCTTCGCCTCCGGCGGCTCGGTGGGCTACGACCACAAGGCGATGGGGATCACCGCCCGCGGCGCCTGGGAGTCGGTCAAGCGCCACTTCCGCGAGCTGGGGCTCGACACCCAGAGCCAGCCGTTCACCGCGGTCGGCGTCGGCGACATGTCGGGCGACGTCTTCGGCAACGGCATGCTGCTCTCCGGGCACCTCCGCCTGATCGGGGCGTTCAACCACCTGCACGTCTTCGTCGATCCCGACCCCGACCCGGCGGCGGGCTTCCGCGAGCGCAAGCGGTTGTTCGACGGCAAGCTGGGCTGGAACGAGTACGACCCGGCGGCGATCTCGCCCGGCGGCGCGGTCTACGAGCGCTCGGCCAAGGAGGTCGAGCTGGCGCCCGAGGCGCGGCGCCGGCTCGGGCTCGAGTCTTCGAAGGTGACCCCGGACGAGCTGATCCGGGCGCTCCTGACCGCGCCGGTCGACCTCCTCTGGCTGGGCGGCATCGGGACTTTCGTCAAGGCCAGCGAGGAGAGCCACGCCGACGCCGGCGACCGCTTCAACGACGAGATCCGGGTCGACGCCGCCGCGCTCCGCTGCCGGGTGGTCGGCGAGGGCGCCAACCTCGGCTTCACGCAGCGGGCGCGCATCGAGTACGCCCTCGGGGCCGGCGGCGCGGGCGGCGGCAAGATCAACACCGACGCGATCGACAACTCGGCCGGGGTCGACACCTCCGACCACGAGGTCAACATCAAGATCGCGCTCGCCGGGGCCTGCCACCGCGGCGCCCTCGACACCGGCGAGCGCAACCGTCTGCTGGCGGCGATGACCGACGAGGTCGCCGAGCTGGTGCTGCGCGACAACTACCTCCAGAGCCAGGCGATCAGCGTCGGCGAGGCGCAGGGGGTCGCGGCGCTCGACAAGCAGGCGCGGATGATGCGCGAGCTGGAGCGCACCGGCCGGCTCGACCGCGGCATCGAGCGCCTGCCCGACGACGAGGAGATCCGCGAGCGCCAGGCCGCCGGCCGCGGCCTGACCCGGCCCGAGCTCGCGGTGCTCCTCGCCTACGGCAAGCTCTGGCTCTACGACCAGCTCCTCGGCTCCGGGCTGCCCGACGACCCGGAGCGGCGCGACGACCTCCTGCTCTACTTCCCCGAGCCGCTGCGCGAGCGCTTCCGCGAGGACATCGAGGGCCACCGGCTGCGCCGCGAGATCATCGCCACCCACGTCACCAACAGCATGGTCAACCGCGTCGGGCCGACCTTCGCCTTCCGCCTCGCCGGCGAGACCGGGGCGAGCCCGGCGCAGGTCGCGCGCGCCTACACGATCGCCCGCGACGCCTTCGAACTGCGCCGCGTCTGGGAGGCGATCGAGTTGCTCGACAACCGGGTCGAGGCCGAGCTCCAGATCCGCATGATCCGCGAGGTCTGGCAGCTCGTCGAGCGCGCCACGCGCTGGTTCCTGCGCCACGACGCCGGCGGCCTGGGCACGGCGGCGCGGGTCGAGCAGTTCCAGCCCGGCGCGCGCGCGGTGTGGAAGGCGCTCGACCGGGTGCTGCCGGAGCCGGAGCGCGCCGGTCTCGCCGAGCGCGCCGGCGCCTATCGATCGCACGGCGTGCCCGAGGACCTGGCGCGTTACGTCGCCGGCGCCGGCGTGCTCTCGGCGGTGCCCGACATCGTGGCGATCGGCCGCGACTGCCGATTCCCGGTCGAGGACGTGGCGCGGGTCTACTACTCGCTCGGCTCGCGCTTCGCCCTCGACTGGCTGCGCGAGCGCGCCCAGGCGCTCGCCGCCGCCGGCGGTCCGTGGGAGGCGAGCGCGGCGGCGGCGCTGGTGCGCGACCTCTTCGTCCACCAGGGCGCGATGGCGCGCGGCGTGCTCGACGGTCCGTGCGAGCCCGGCGGAGAGGCCGACGGCGTCGAGGCGGCGAGCACGGCCTGGCTCGAGCGTCACAAGGGGGCGATCGAGCGGGTCGAGCGGCTGCTCGAGGAGCTGCGCGGGGCGGGCGAGCTGGACCTGGCGATGCTCTCGGTGGCGGGTCACGAGCTGCGGCAGTTGGCGGAGGGGTAGGACGAACCGCCACCCCCCGGTCCGGGGTGAGGACGGACCACCGCCCCCCGGTCCGGGGTGAGGAGCCCCGCCCCCGGGGGACAGGGTGCGCTCCTCGACAGCGGGGGGCGGCTGGCGCACCCTTCGTCTGCCGCCGCGCGGATCCTCCTCGACTCCTGAAACGACGCGTTGGGCGCGGCGGCAGGCGCCCCCGGGGGCGGGGCTCCTCACCCCGGACCGCCCACCCTCCCCGCTGGATAAGGGGAGAGGGTTTGCGGGGTGTCGTGCCGATCCCAACCCGCTCAGCACGGGAAGGGTCGGTCCCGGGAGCCGCGCCTTGAGGACGCGCTCGGCGGCGTCGATCCTGGTCAGATCTCTTTTGCGAGGCCGCGCAGCTCGAGGATCGACGGAAGATCGGCCAGCGCTTTCACCAGGACCTGGCCGGCCTCCTCCGGCGTGGCGCCGAAGGCGAGGATCCCGTCCTCGTGGCCGCCCATCGCGAGGAGGCCGCCGGTGAGGGCGCCCTCGGCGCCGAGCCGGGCGATCTCCCGGGCCAGCTCGGGGGTGCCGCACTCGGCGGCGGGGTCGGTGATCGGGAGGCCGAGATCCCGGGCGCGGTTCCAGAGGCCGGGGGCGTGGGCGTGGAAGACGGCGCCGATCGGGGTGGGCAGGTCGAGGTCGTAGAGCGCGGCGTGGCTCAGCGACTCGCTGGACGGCTCCACCAGACCGCGGCTCTCGACCCGGTTCCTCGCCGCGTCCCAACACTCGACCACCGCCCAGCGGCCGAGCGCGCCGGCCTCGTCCTCGTCGCCCGGGTGCATCGTCTGGCTGCCCGACACCAGAAAGCTCCGGCACCCGGGCGCCCCCCCACCCTCCAGGCAAGCGCTCAGGTTGCCGAACGCATAGCCCCCATACCGGTCCGGATCCCGCCCCACCACCCCCAACCGCCGCAGCACCCGCAACCATCCCCCCAACTCCGCCGCCAACGGCGCCAGCCCCGCCGGAAGCGCTTCCCGCCGATGATCAGCCCTGAACCGGATCACCCCCTCGCGCATGCCCCGACTCTATCGACATCCCCAGCGACCTCTCCTCCCCTCGTCCGGCTCACTTCGGCAACCCACCCGATCGACCCTCCCCTCATCAGCGGGGAGGGTGGGCGGTCCGGGGTGAGGAGCCCCGCCCCCGGGGGCGCCTGCCGCCGCGCCCAACGCACCGTTTCAGGAGTCGAGGCGGACCCGCGCGGCGGCAGACGAAGGGTGCGCCAGCCGCCCCCCGCTGTCGAGGAGCGCACCCTGTCCCCCGGGGGCGGGGCTCCTCACCCCGGACCGGGGGGGTGGCTGTCCAGCGCACCCTGTCCCCCGGGGGCGGGGCTCCTCACCCCGGACCGGGGGTGGCGTCCCATTCACCTGTCCTCCGGACCAGGCAAGGCCGTTCCGCCAGTCTTCATGCACCTTTAGCCCCATCCGGTGCTATCATGCACGTCCTTCAATCCGCCCGAGAGCACCGCAGGAGGCCGCCATGGCTCTGACGCCGCTGGAGATCCAGAAGACCCGCTTCGCCCACAAGATGCGCGGCTTCGACCCGCAGGAGGTCGAGAGCTTCCTCTCCCTGGTCGCCGAAGAGCTGACCCACTCCCTGTCCGAGATCGACCGCCTCGAGCGCGAGAACCGCTTCTACCGCAAGCGCCTGGAAGAGGGCGAGCAGCGCGAGCACCAGCTCCAGCAGACTCTGCTCAGAGCGCAGAAGGTCTCCGACGAGATCACCGACGCCGCCAAGCGCGAGGCCAAACTGATGGTCCAGGAGGCCGAGATGGCGGGCGACAAGATCGTCCAGCAGGCGCTCGAGCGGGCGGCGACCCTGGAGCGGAAGATCGAAGAGCTGCGCATCGCGCGCCGCGAGCTCCAGCTCAAGTTCAAGAACTCGCTCGACCTCTTCGCCCACCTCCTCGAGGTCGACACCGACGACGAGCGCAGCACCGCGGTGGTGCGCACGATGACCCGCAAGCCGGGCGCCTAGAGCCCGACGACTCCGAAGACTCCGGCGGCTCCGACGGCCCATGGCCGACCTCCTGATCGAGAACCTTGCCGAGGTCGCCACCCCGCGCGGCGCGGGCGCCCTCGCCGGCCGCGCCCAGGGGGCGGTCGAGCGGCTCGACGGCGCCGAGGTGCTCTGCCGCGACGGTCGGATCGCCTTCGTCGGCCCGCCGGAGGAGCGCCGCCGGCGCTTCGGCGAGCTACCCGGCGCCGAGCGGCTCGACGGCGCCCGCGGCACGCTGGTGCCCGGCTTCGTCGACGCCCACACCCACCTGCCGTGGGCGGGCAGCCGCGCCGGCGAGTTCGCCCGCCGTTTGGCCGGCGCCACCTACCAGGAGATCGCCGCCGAGGGGGGCGGGATCCTGTCGACCGTCGCCGCCACCCGCGGCGCCTCCGAGGACGAGCTGGTGGCGCGGGCGCTGCCGCGCATGGACCGGATGCTCGCCGGCGGCACCACCACCGCGGAGGCCAAGAGCGGCTACGGCCTCTCGCTCGACGACGAGCTGAAGCAGCTCCGGGCGGTGGCGCGCGCCGCCGCCCTCCACCCGCTCGACCTGGTGCCGACGCTGCTCGCCGCCCACGAGGTGCCGCCCGAGCACCGCGCCGACCCCGGCCGCTACCTCGATCTCGTGTGCGAGGAGATCGTCCCCGCCGCCGCCGAGGCCGGCCTGGCGCGCTTCTGCGACGTCTTCTGCGAGCACGGGGTGTTCACCGCCGCCGAGTCGCGGCGGGTGCTCGAGGCAGGGGCGCGCCACGGCCTCGCGCCGCGCCTCCACGCCGACGAGTTCGTGGCCTCGGGCGGCGCCGAGCTGGCCGGCGAGCTGGGGGCGAAGTCGGCCGACCACCTGGTGGCGGTGTCCGACGCCGGGATCGCGGCGCTCGCCGCCGCCGGGGTCACCGCGGTGCTCCTGCCGGGGACCAGCTTCTTCCTGATGAAGCACCGCTACGCGCCGGCGCGGCGGCTGATCGAGGCCGGCGTGCCGGTGGCGCTCGCCACCGACTGCAACCCCGGCTCGTCGAACACCGAGTCGATGCCGGCGGTGATCACGCTCGCGGTCTTCGAGCTGGGGCTCTCGATCGAGGAGGCGCTCGCCGCCGCCACCCTCAACGCCGCCGCCAGCCTCGGCCTGGGCGCCGAGATCGGCTCGATCGAGCCCGGCAAGCGGGCCGACCTGGTGCTCCTCGACGAGCCCGACCTGCTGCACCTCGCCTACCACTTCGGCGGCAACCCGGTGGCGGCGGTGGTCAAGGCCGGGCGGCTGGTCTACCGCGCGGCCCGGCCCGAGCGCGAGGCGCCGGGCTAGATCTCCACCTTCGGCGTCTCGGTGCCGTAGACGTAGCGCTCGAACCAGGGCTGCCAGTCCTTCCCGGTGATCTGCTCGAGGATGCCGACCAGGTGGCGGGTCTCGCCCCAGCCCGACTCGACGTGCTTCAGGAAGGTGCGCAGCAGGGCGAAGAAGTAGCGGTCGCCCTGCTCCGGGCTGCCCTGTTGGCGCGCCAGCTCCTGGCGCAGCGCGTGGAGCACCATCGGGCCCTTGGCGTAGACCAGGTAGGCGTAGTCGCGGCCGGCGGAGTCGTCGCTCTCCTTGGCGCTCAGCCGTTGCGCCAGGTAGAGGCTGGCGCCGTCGCCGATCTGCTGGGTGCGCGCCACCCAGTTGCGCAGGAGCTTGTCGAACTCGCGCTCGCCGGCCTTGCCGCCGCCGCGCATCGCCTGGAGACAGAGCGCCGCCGAGTACTCGGAGAAGCTCTCGTTGAGCCACGCCTCCTCCGGCGCGGCGGCGCGCGAGACGTGCCCCCACCAGCCGTGGGCCACCTCGTGCACGTAGCGCTCGTTGATCCCCTCCGAGAAGAACCGGCTGGTGATGTCGCCGATCGGGTCGTAGGCCTCCTGGGTGATCAGGATCACCCCCGCCGGAGCGACTCCGAAGCCCCAGGAGTTGACCTCGAGGATGAGGACCTCGCGGAACGGGTAGGGGACGCCGAAGAGCTTCTCGTAGAAGTCGACCGCGGCATAGAGGTTGCCCATGAGCTGTCGCGACGCCTTCTCCTTGCCGCCGGCGTAGGCGGCGACCCGCACCGTGCGCTCGCCCCGCTGCTCCTCGTAGAGGTCGTACTTGCCGGCCGCGATCACCGGGTACTGGGTCGGGTGGTCGAGCCGCGTGCGGAGGACGGCGAAGCCGTCGCCGTCGCGGCGCTCGACCGTCGATCCGGAGGCGAACGGGGTGAACGGTTCGGGCACCCGCACCTCGATCTCGGCCGCGGCGCGCATGGCGTCGAGCGGCGGCATCGGGTAGTACGGCCCAAGGAGCGACCAGAAGCTGTCGTTGCCGGGCCGGATCGCCAGCGCGCCGCCGTTGACGACCTCGATCTCGGCCGACTGGCCGGCGGCGAGCGGCGGGTCGATCGGCACCACAAGCTCGTCGCCGTGGTGCAGGTGCTCGACCGGCCTGCCCCCGACGGTGACCGACGCGACCGTGTTGAGCATCTCGCGGCCGTCGTTGTCGAAGCGGCGGTCGACCAGGGACGCGCGCCAGACGCCGACCCCCTCGCGCGTCGCCTCGACCCGGGTGCGGGTGCGGAGCGTCAGCGCGGCGCCCCCCGGGTTGTCGACCGCGATCGTCTGGTGGGTGGCGACCAGCGGCGCGGGCGTCGGGTCCCACCACTGGAGGCCGATCGGCTGCATCGCCAGCTCGTTCAGCCAGCGATAGCCCTTGAACTCGTCGTACCAGGCGTTGAGGCGGTCGATCTTGTAGAGCACCTCGCGCTTCTCGGCCACCGGGTCGACCGCCAGGAGCCAGTCCTCGGAGCCGTGGAGGAGCGCGTAGACCTCGCCGCCGCCGGCCAGGCGCCGGGCGGCGACCAGGTCGTGCGACGGCGGGATGAACAGCGAGCGGTCGAGGATCTCGGCCGCCCAGCCGGGGAGGGCCGCGCCGGTCGCCCCTTCGCCTTCGCCTCCCACGGCCGGCGCCGGCGCTGCCTCTACCGAAGACTCCGCCGCCAGCTCCCAGCCCCAGATCACGGCGCCGGTCAGGCTGGTCTCGACGGTCACCGCGTCCTCGCCGGCCACCGGCGAAGCGGAGGAGATCCGCTTGATGTTGCGCGCCGCCACCGGCCGGCTGAAGCGGTCCTCGACCCGGTAGCGGAAGCGGGAGGGGCCCTCGACCAGCACGCCGCACGGTTCGCCGGCGCAGGTCAGCCGCCGGACCGTGGCGCCGGCTCCGGGCTCGACGACGCCGCGGCCGATCGCGATCGGGTCGCGGGAGAGCCGCTCGCCGGCCCCGGGGCGGTCGATCGCGGCGGCCAGCTCGGTCAGCGACGCGGCGCCGGCCGGCGCGGCGGCCAGCGCCGCGGCGAGGGTGAGGAGGGATGCGCCGAGGCGGCGGGCGGCGGAGCGGAGCGAACGGTTCATGAGACTACCTCCCGGTCGAGATCGACCCTGAGCCGTCGGGAAGGGTGCCACATCCGGCCTTCCTGCGCAACTACTGCGGTGGCAGCGGAACTTCCCCGGCCGCCAAGGTAACATCCCTTCATGGCGAGACCGAAGGCAGAGCAAGGCTACTGGCTGCTCAAGACCGAGCCCGGCGATTACTCGTGGGACGACCTCGAGCGCGACGGCCGGACGGTCTGGGACGGCGTCGGCAACTTCACCGCCCTCCGGCACATGCGCGCGGTCGAGAAGGGCGACCGCGCGCTGATCTACCACACGGGAAACGAGCGCGCGGCGGTCGGCGTCGCGCGGGTCGTCTCGGGCGCCTACCCGGACCCGAAGGAGACCGATCCGCGGATCGTCGTCTTCGACGTCGAGCCCGAGGAGCGGCTGGCGCGGCCGGTCACGCTGGCCGAGGTCAAGGCGATCCCGGAGCTCGCCGGCTGGGACCTGGTGCGCCTGCCGCGGCTGTCGGTGATGCCGGTGCCGCCCGAGCACTGGAAGCGGCTGCTCGCGCTCGGCGGCCGGTAGCTAGCCGCCGGCGCGGACCGAGGCCAGGGCGGCCAGCTCGAGGATCTCCTCGCCCTCGACCAGTTGCGCGCGGTCGTCCTCGATGATGAAGGTCAGCGACAGGGCGTCGTGGTTGTCGCGCTCGAGCAGCACCGCCAGCTCGGGCCAGACGTCGCGGTCGTACTCCCAGACCTCGACCCGCACCTGCTGGACGGCGAAGCCCGGGTTGCGCCCGGTGCGCTGCGGCGACCAGGCCGGCGCGGTCTGCTGTCCGACGCGCAGCCGCGGCGGCGGTCCGAGGAGGATCAGGGCGCGGCCGCGGTCGGTCAGGGCACCGCGGCGCGAGCCCTCGGGGTAGAGGCGGTCGGCGTCGGCCACCCGGACCTCGAAGCGGTCGTGGAACGGGTTCTCCTCCGGCGTCGCGGGATCGGGGTCGCGGCGGAACCAGAACTCGCGCACGAAGAGCGCCGCCTCGGCCTCGCCGCCGAGCCGCCGAAAGGCGCGTTCCTCCTCGGGGAGCATCAGCCAGCGCACCGGGCCGGCGGCCCACTCGCGGTAGCTCCGGCTCGGGCGCGGCGCGGCGGCGGTCGCCGCCGCGGCCAGCAGCCAGGCACCGGCCAGGGTCAGCGCCAGCGCCGCGGCGGGCAGCCGGAGCGGGCCGGCCGCCGCGGCCGGTGGCCGGGCATCGCGGCATCGGGTCGTGGCGAACCTCCCCAGCCGGCCGCTCTAGCGGCCGGATTCCAGATCATGCCAGCCAGGCGAAACGAAACCCGTCCTAGTTGATGTTCTCGTCGCCCCCCGGATCGGGCGCCTCGCGGACCGGACCGAACGCCTCCTCGTAGCGCTCGAGGTTCGAGGAGAGGGCGCCGACGATCCGCTTCAAGTGGCCCGGGCTGGTGACGATGCGGGCGGTGACGACGCCGTGCGGCGGCACCAGGTTGATGAAGTCGAGGATGAACTCCTCGCGGGTGTGGGTGATGCGCAGCAGGTTGGAGTAGCGGCCCTTGAGCTCCTCGTCGCCGATCTTGACGTTGACGGCCGGCTTGCGGCTCTTCTCTGGCTCGGTCATCGGCTCTCCTTCGCGCGCTTCCCGGGGGACGGGCGGCCATGCTATCGCACGCGCTTCACTCCTCGGGCGGCGTCCACTCGACGCCCTCGGACTCCCAGCAGAGCTGGGGAGAGTAGATCCCGACGCCGCGCCGGCGCGAGGTGACGGTGAAGGCGAGGGCGCGGCGGCGGTAGTCGTAGGGCGCGCCGTCGCGGGAGTGGACCGCGACGTCGACCAGGTACTCGCCGGGCGCGAGGCGCAGCGCCGGGCAGACCAGCGCACGGTCGCCGGCCGGTCGAAGCGGCGCGGCCGGAAGCCGGCCAGATCGGTGTTGGTGCCCCAGCACTCGACCCCGCGCGGGGTCAAGACGCCGACGCCGAAGACGAAGTCGTCGAGCGGCTCGCGTGGCGCCGCCTCGATCTCGAAGGTGACCGCCTCGCCGCTGGCGAAGTGGTAGCGCTCCTCGCCGCCGGCGCCGCGCAGGCGCAGGGCGGTGATCTCGGCCTCGCGCGAGCCCCAGCGGCGGGTGCCCGGCGCGCCGGCCTCGCCCGCGGCCGCGCCGCCGGTGACAGCCGCGGCCTCCTCGGCGCGCGCGTCCTTCTCGCGGCGGTGCTCCTCGCCCTCGGCCTCGGCCACCGCCTGGCGGTAGGCGTCGATCACCCGGCGCGGCTCGCCGATCTCGCGCGGGCGGCCGCCGTCGAGCCAGAGGGCGCGGTCGCAGAGGCCGTCAACCAGGTCGAGGTCGTGGCTGACGAAGAGCAGCGTGCGGCCCTCGGCGAGCATCTCCTCGATCCGGCGCAGGCAGCGGTGGGCGAACGCCTCGTCGCCGACCGACAGCACCTCGTCGACCAGGAGCACCTCGGGGTCGGTGTGCACCGCCACCGCGAAGCCGAGCCGCACGTACATGCCCGACGAGTAGTTCTTGACCGGCTCGTCGATGAACTCGTCGAGGCCGGCGAAGTCGACGATCGAGTCGAAGCGGCGGTCGATCTCGCGCCGCGTCAGGCCGAGGATCGCGCCGTTGATGAAGACGTTCTCGCGCCCGGAGATCTCGGGGTGGAAGCCGGCGCCGAGCTCGATCAGCGCCGCCACCCGGCCGTCGACCACCACCGGCCCGGCGGTCGGCCGCAGGATGCCGGCGACCACCTTGAGCAGCGTCGACTTGCCCGAGCCGTTGCCGCCGACCAGACCGAACGCCTCGCCGCGGCCGACCTCGAACGACACCCCGTCGAGCGCGACGATCGCCTCCTCGCGGGTCAGCCCGGCGGTCAGGCTGCGGTCGACCAGCGCGCTCTTGAGCGTCGCCAGGCGGGCGCCCGGGGCGAGCCGGCGGTAGAGCTTGGTCACCCCCTCGACCCGGATCGCCGGGCTCCCTCCCGCCGGGGCCGTCACACCGCCTCCACCACGGTCTCGCGCAGGCGGCCGAAGAGCCACGAGCCGGCGAGCCAGGAGACCGCCGCCCACGCCGCCATCTGGAGCCAGAGCACCGGCGGCGGCGCGGCGCCGGTGAAGAGCGTCGCCTGGTAGGCGAGGGTGAACGGGGTGAACGGGTTGGCGGCGATTAGCGCGCGCAGCGGCCGGAACGGCACCGCCGAAAGCGGGTAGAGGATCGGCGTCAGGAAGAAGAGCAGGGTGAGGAGGTTCGCGAGGAGGTCGCGCACGTCCTTGAAGTGGACGTGGAGCGCCGCCAGGCCGAGCGCCAGCCCGGCGAGCATCGGGAGCTGGAGCGCCAGGACCACCGGCAGGAGCAGCGCGCCCCAGCCGCCCACCGGGTAGCCGAGCCAGCGCCCGGCGGCGAGCGCGGCGGCGAGCACCGGCAGCGCCAGGAGCAGGTGGACGAGGTTGGCGAGCACCGGCACCACCGGCAGCAGCTCCCCGGGGAAGACCGCCTTGCGCAAGAGCGGCGCGTTGGCGGTCAGCGCCAGCGTCCCCTCGAGGAGCGACGACGAGACCCAGATCCAGGGGAAGAGCCCGGCGACCAGGAACAGCGCGTAGGGCTCGGTCGCGCCGCCGGCCGGCCGCCGGAAGACGAAGCCGAAGACGAAGCTGTAGACCGCAAGGAGCAGCAGCGGGTTGACCAGCGACCAGAAGAAGCCGAGCACCGAGCCGCGGTAACGGGCCTTGATCTCGCGCCCGGTGAGCGTGACAAGGAGGCCGCGGAAGCGGAGGAGCTGGGCGGCGCTGGACGGCATCGGCGCCGGAGCCGGCCCCGCCTCAGGGGGCGTCGGCGCCGCCCTCGGCGCCGCGGCGGGCGGCCTCGCGCTGGCGATCCTGGAGCTCGCGCAGGCGTCGCTGGATCTCCCGCTTGCGCTCCTCGACCACGACCTCGAAGTCGACCAGGCCGCCGCTCTCGATCGCATAGACGCGCGGGAACTTGCCGACGTCCCCCTTCTCGTCGAACTGCACCGGGCCGGCGGCGCCCATGAAGTCGCGCAGGTTGCGCAACTCGAAATCGACGTCGCGGCTGGAGTGGACCTCGCCGGTGCCGAGCACGGTGCCGATCACCATCATCGCGTCGTAGCCGTGGGCGGCGAAGAAGTTCGGCTTCTCGCCGTACTTCGCCTCGTACGCCTCGGCGAACCGGCGCACCACCGGATCCTCGCTGTCGGGGTCGAAGACCACCTGGGTCAGGAGCACGCCCTCGGCGCCGCTGCCGACCTGGTCGAACACTCCGGGCGCGGCGAACGCGTGGGTGGTCAGGATCCGCCCGCGGAAGCCCTTCTCCTTGAGCAGGTTGATGATCGAGCCGATCTCGAAGGCGTAGTCGGCGACGTAGACCGCCTCGGGCTGGTGGGACAGCGCCTGGTCGACCTGCGCCTCGAAGGCGGTGGTGCCGGAGGGGTACTCGATGACCGCGAGGACCTCGCCGCCGTAGCGTTCGAACTCGGACTTGAAGACGTGCTGGATGCCCGTGGCGTAGGGCGATTCGGCGGCCAGGATCACCACCTTGTTGATGTCGAGCTCCTGGGCCACGAAGTTGCCCATCTTGGCGCCCTCGCGGAAGTCGGAGGGGGCGACCCGGAAGAACAGCTTGGAGATGCCGGTCAGCCGCGGACTGGTCGCCGAGGGCGAGATCAGCACCTTCTCCTCTTTGTCGACGACCGGGATCATCTCGAGCGCCTCGGGGGTGGTGACGCCGCCGATGGCGATCATCGCGTCCCCCTCGAACAGCTCGCGAAGCAGCGCCCCGGCCTTGACGGGGTCGCTCTCGGAGTCGCGCACCTCGAGCACGATCTGGCGCGACTCCGGATCCTGGGCGAGCTGCTCGTGGGCGAGCTCGATGCCGTTGACGATCGGCCGGCCGTAGAGCTCCCACTGCCCGCTGAGCGGCGCCACCACGCCGACCGTCACCGGCCGGTCGCCGCCGCAGCCCCCGCTCACCGCAGCCGCGCAGGCCAGGACCGCACCAAGAGTCTTGAGATGCCGGTTCATGGCTCCGATCCCCCTGCTCTGTTCCCGGAGTTGTGAGGGCGTTCCCGCTGGCAACGACGGACGTTACCCACCGTCCGGCGGGGTGTCAAGCCGCGCCCCGGCGGACGCCGACTGTATGATCAGACCATGGCGGAGGCGAAAAAGTTCACGCTCGTCTGCCCCGACTGCGGCAGCGACCTGGTGATCGACGCCGCCACCGGCGCCGTGCTGTCCCACCGCGCGCCCAAGCGCCCCCCCGCCGGCGGCCGCAGCTTCGAGGACCTCCTGGCCGGCATCGACAGCGGCAAGGAACGGGCCGAGCAGCTCTTCGAGCGCGAGAAGGCGGCGCTCGAGGACCGCGACCGGCTGCTCGAGGAGAAGTTCCGCGAAGCGATGAAGCGCGCCGAGGAAACCCCCGACGACGAGCGCCCCGCCCGCCCGTTCGACTTCGATTGAGGCGTCACAGCGGGAAGCTCAGGTTGTAGCGGTAGCGGCCGCGCTGGACCATCAGCAGGATGCCGCCGCGCTCGAGGCCGCGCAGCACCTCGCGGCCGAGCGCCTCGGGCTCGCGCACCGGCTGGCCGTTGGCGGCGACCACCCGGTCGCCGGCGGCGAGGTTGCTGCGCGCCGCCGCGCTCTTCGGCGCGACCTTGTCGATGATCAGTCCCTCGTCCCGCGCACGCACCTCGAGGCCGACCGCCTCGGCGAGGAAGCGCAGGCCGAGCCCGCGCGGCGGCCGCTCGGGGGTCAGCCGGAGCGTGCGGGCGTCGGCGCCGCGGCGCACCTCGACCTCGATCGCGGCGCCGGCGGGCTGCGAGTAGAGCGCGGTGGTCAGGTCCTCCTTCGAGACCACAGCGCGGCCGCCGGCGGCGACGATGACGTCGCGCTCGGCGAGCCCGGCCCGGTCGGCCGGCGAGTCCGGGTAGATCCGCCACACCAGCGCGCCGCGGCGCTCCTCGAGCCCCTCGCGCCGCGCCAGCTCGGGATCGAGCGTCAGGAGGCGCAGGCCGGTCCAGAGCGGCTGCAGCTCGCCGAAGCGGAGGAGGTCGCCGACCACCCGGCGGGCGCGGTCGGCGGGGATCGCGAAGCCGATCCCCTCGGCGCCCGAGATGATCGCGGTGTTGATTCCGATCACCTCGCCGGCGAGGTTGACCAGCGGGCCGCCGGAGTTGCCGGGGTTGATCGAGGCGTCGGTCTGGAGGAAGTCGGTGAACAGCCGCTCGCCGCTCTCCGACGGCACGGTGCGCCCGAGCGCCGAGAGGATCCCCGAGCTGACCGTGTGGGTGAGCCCGAACGGGTTGCCGATCGCGACCACGGTCTCGCCGATCAGGAGGTCGGCGCTCGAGCCGAGCGGCACCGCGGGCAGCCCGTCGCCCGCGACCTTGAGCACCGCGAGGTCGGAGTCGCGGTCCGAGCCGAGCACGTCGGCGTCGAGCTCGCGGCCGTCCCGGGTGGTGACCACGATCCGCGACGCCCCTTCGATGACGTGCGAGTTGGTGACCACGATGCCGTTGCCCTCGACGATCAGCCCCGAGCCGACCGACTGGGCGCGCCGCTGGCGCGAGAAGCCGCCGAAGAACGGGTCGGCCTCGCGCACCAGGGTCTCGGCGGCGATGTTGACCACCGAGGGCGAGATCCGCTCGACCACCTCGACGACCGGCGTGCGCCGGACCGAGCGGTCGGCCGGCCGCGCCGCCTCGGCGCGCGAGCCCTGCGCGGCCGCCGGAGGTGCGGTCGCGCCAGCGGATTCGTCGTCGGAGCCACGGCCGCCGAGCTGCTGCGCGGCGGCGGTGACCATCCCCACCACGGCCAGGAGCAGCGCGGCGGTCCACAGGAGCGGGTACTTGATGCGGTGCTTGGTCATCTCGGGAGGAAGGATAAACCGAGGCGGGCGGAGCGCTACTCCGGCGCCCGGTCGAAGTAGCGCGGCGCGCCCGAGAGCTCCGCCCGTCGGACCGGCGTGCCCGCCAGGTCGATCTCGGTCGGGCCCGCAGTCGACCAGCCGGCGATGCGCTCGATCCCCTCGGGGGTGCGGAAGCGGTAGAGCCTGACCGTCCCCTGATCGCCGGCGCCGGTGATCGGCGTGCCGTCCTGGGCGATCGGGCCGAGGAAGGTGGCGCCGCCGAGCATCCGCTGGAGGGTCGCGAGCGCGCGGTAGGCGGGCCTCAGCCGCAGGCCGCCCGCCTCGTCCGGGGTCGCCAGCCCGTAGCCGCGCGCCACGAGCTGCCACCAGTAGACCCGCTCGACCAGGCCGGTGCCGAGCGCCAGGAGGTAGTAGCGCACCAGGTAGTCGGCCTGGGTCTCCTCGTCGACCGCCACCGAGCGGCCGGCCGGGGCATGCGGCCCCTCGCGCAGCGGCCAGTTGACCTCGGTGATCCAGGAGCGGCCGGCGCAGCTTCGAGCGGTGTCGGCGATGGCGCGCAACAGCGTGACCTTGCCGGCGGTGTCGAGGCCGCCCTGGCGGCTCTCCGGGGCGCCGCGGCGGTCGACGTAGAGGAGGCTCGCCAGGGCGTCGAAGCGGAGGCCCGCGCGGCGCCGCCCCGAGACCAGGTTGACCGCGGCGGCGGTGGCGTGGGGCTCGAAGTCGATCACCGCCGGCCCGAGCAGCTCGATCCCAGGATGGCGTCGAAGCGCCTCGGCGGCGGCCGCGGCGAGGTCGAGGTACTCGTCGAGCGTCCATACCCCCCACTTGCTGCGGTTGATCGCCTGGCCGACCTGGAAGGCGCGGCCGTAGGGGGTGAAGCGCTCGCCCAGCTCCTCGACCGCGGCCCGCCAGCGCGCCGGGTCGCGCACCAAGTCGCGGTTCTGGGGGAGCGAGAACGCGAGGTCGTAGCCGCGCGCGGCCAGCTCGCGGGCCAGCTCCTCCTCGGCGTCGTGGCGCTCCTGCCAGGGGTGGAGACGGAGCAGCAGGTGGCGGACGCCGAGGCCTTCGACGGCGGCGAGGAGCGCCTCGGGCGAGACCCCCGGCGGCGCCGGGCGCAGGCAGACGCCGAGGCCGCCGAACGGCACCGGCTCGCGGTAGAGCCCGCGTGCCAGCTCGCGGTAGCGGCGGCGGATGCGCGGCGCGGCGCGCGCGGCGGCGGCCAGCGCGGCGGCGTGGCGCGGCGCGTCGGTCAGCCGCACGCGGAGCTTCGCGGCCTTGCCGGCGTGGTGGTGCGGTTGGTCGGAGAGCGGGTCCCAGACCACCCGGTCGCGGGTCGCCGCCCCCTCGGGCGCCGGCGGGATGTGCGGGTGGGCCTTCCGCGGCAGCACCAGGTCGCGCAGCCAGCGCGTCACCCCGCGGGAGGCGCCGCGCACTCGCGCCTTGCTGTCGTTCTTGAGCAGGAAGGCGCGGTGGAAGAGGCGATGGAGGCCGCGCGCCGCCGGCCCGGTCCGGCCGCCCCAGTAGGCGTCGAGGAAGAGCCGGCGGTCGTCGTCGCGGAAGATCATCAGCCGCGAGAGGTCGCGGCTGCGCCGGAAAACGCCCAGCCGGCGGACCCGGCGCGCGCGGTTGAGGTCGATCAGCCACAGCTCGGGCTCGGCCGGCGAATCGACCCCGGCCGGACCGCGCTCCGCTCCGGCGCCGCGCACCAGGACGTTGCCGCTCGAGAGGTCCCGGTGCCAGAAGCCGGCGTCGTGCAGGCGCCGCAGGGTGCGCGCGAGCGCGGTCAGGAACGCCGCGACGTCGAGCCCCGGCCACTCCTCGGCGGCGCGGCCGGCGTTGATCGCCCGGAACAGGTAGCGCGCCTCGACCACCCCCGCGAGGTGGCGGGTGACGAAGTACGACGGCCCCTCAGGCCGCCCCGGCTGTCCGGGGTCGGGATCGGCGACCAGCACCGGTTCCGGGGTCGGCACGCCGGCCGCCCGCATCGCCCGCGCGATCGCCCAGCTCCGCGCCGCCTTGCCGCCGCCCAGCCAGCGGCGCAGGCGCTGCCGCCGCGAGTCGCAGCGGAACTGCTTGACCGCCACCTCGAGCGGCCCCTCCGGGGTCGAGAGCCGAACCCGGTAGATGTAGTTGCGGCCCCAGTGCAGCGTCTCGAGCGCCTGCCCGGGATCGGTCAGCCGCGCCAGCTCGCCGGCGAGGTCCGCCGGCCGCCAGCGCGCCACGACCTCGCCGCGCAGCCCGCCGCAGGCGAATCTCTCCACTTCGCTCACGGGCCGAGCTCGCGCCGGTTCAGACTTCGGCGATGTCGAAGCGTTCGTGGTGCATCTCGCGGTCGCTCTGGATCAGCGGCGGCGCGCCGAGCGCCTGCGCCAGCTCGTCGAGCACCGCCGACTCCTGGCGCTGGAGCGCCTCGGCGACCTCGGGGTGGACGCGGAGCAGGATCTGGGTGTGCTCGCCCGGGCGCGCCTTGCGCAGCACCTCGCGCCGCAGGTCGAGGCAGAGCGTCGAGAGCGCCCGGATGCGGCCGGTGCCGCCGCAGTAGGGGCAGGGCTGGGTGAGCAGCCGCTCGAGGTTGGAGCGGCTGCGCTTCCTGGTGATCTCGACCAGCCCGAACTCCGAGATCGACAGCACCTTGTTCTTCGCCCGGTCCTTCTTCAGCTCTTCGGCGAGGCGGGCGAAGACGCGGTCGCGGTGCTCGGCCGCGACCATGTCGATGAGGTCGATGACGATGATCCCGCCGAGGTCGCGAAGGCGGATCTGGCGCACGACCTCGCGCACCGCCTCGAGGTTGGTCTGGACCACCGTCTCCTCGAGGTTGTTCTGGCCGACGAAGCGGCCGGTGTTGACGTCGATCGCGACCAGCGCCTCGGTCTGGTTGATCACGATGTAGCCGCCCGACTTGAGCCAGACCTTGCTCTTGAGCGCGGCCGCGATCTGGGCCTCGATTCCGAAGCGCTCGAACAGCGGCTCGTCCCCGCGGTAGAGCTTGAGCCGGCCGACCAGCGCCGGCTGCACCTGGTCGAGGAACTCGACCAGCCGCTCGTAGGTCTCCTCGCCGTCGACCCAGAGCACCGAGAAGTCGGATCCGACGACGTCGCGCACCGCCCGCACCGCGACGTCGTAGTCGCGGTGGAGGAGGGTCGGCGCCGAGGCGCGGCCGGCGCGCCGGCGGACGTGCTCCCAGAGCCCCTCGAGGTAGTCGCGGTCGGCGGCGAACTCCTCGACCCCCTTCCCCTCGCCGGCGGTGCGCACGATCAGGCCGCCCGAGGCCGGCGGCAGATCGGCCAGCAGATCGAGCAGGCGCTGGCGCTCCGCGTCGTCCTCGATCCGCCGCGACACCCCGAAGTGGCGCACCGTGGGGAGCAGCACCAGGTAGCGGCCGGGGAGGGTGACGTGGGTCGTGATCCGCGCCCCCTTGTTGGGCAGCGGGTCCTTGAGCACCTGGACCACGATCTCCTGGCCGGCCTTGAGCAGGTCGTCGATCGACGGGTGCCCCTCGGCCGGTTCGACCGCCGCGGCCGGCTCTCCCGGCTCGGCGTCGTGGCCGGCGGCCGGGCGGCCGAGCTCGAGCCCCTCGATCGCGTCGACGTTCTCGACCACGTCCGAGACGTAGAGGAAGGCGTCGCGCTCGAGCCCGAGGTCGACGAACGCCGCCTGCATCCCGGGCAACACGCGGGTCACCCGCCCCTTGTAGACGTTGCCGACCAGGCCCCGGCTGCGCCGTCGCTCGATGTAGATCTCGGTGAGCTGGTCGTCCTCGAGCACCGCGACCCGAGTCTGGTGGGGGTCGGACTCGACCAGCATCTTGTGGGACATGGCGTTTTCTCGGGATCCGTGGTTCGCGGCTCGGGGGGCCGAGGGCGCGCAGATTGTAGCCGCTGGCGGCTCCGGCGCCCGGGAGGCGGGACGGATCCGGCGCGCGGCGCCTACCAGGTGAAACCGCCGCCGGGCGGCGGCCAGGTGCCGAGCTGCTGGCGCAGCAGCACCACCTGGCCCAGGTGGTAGCCGTCATGGGCCGCGGAGATCTGGAGGATGTAGAGCACGGTCTTGGGTCCGCGCCGGGCGAGGAGGTCGTCCTCGCGGGCGTGCCGGCAGAGCCGCTCGAGTCCGCTGGCGAAGAGCGCGACGGCATCCTGCCACTCCCCTTCGCTCGAAGGCGCCGGCGGTCCGGGCCAGGAGTCGGCGTCGTGCGCCGGCGTCGCCGGCTTCTCGCCCGCCAGCCAGGCGAGGGCGTGGTCGTGCCAGAAGACCAGGTGGTGGACGATCTGGAAGACGCTGTGCGGAGCCCCCGCGGGGCGTGCGCCGGCGAGCTGCCAGTCGAGGCCGTCGAGCGCCTTCAGCGCGCCGACGTGCGCGCCCTCGCCGGTCAGCGCGCGAACGAGCGCGTCGCCCAGCTCCGGCTGCAGGGTCTCGGGCAGGATTCCGGTCGCCATGCCGCCTCAGCGCGGGATCCCGAGCACCTCGCAGCGCCCGAACTGATGGAAGTGGTGATCGAAGCTGAAGGCGGCCTCCACTTTGCGGCTCTCGATCACCGCGAACGAGAACGCATCGCACAGGCTCCAATCCTTGTCCGCGAAGCGGACGAGGATCTCGCGGGCGCGCGCTTCTTCGTGGGGCATGACCCTGGTCACCGTCAGACCGCCCGACAGCAGCCACTCGCGGGCCAACGACCGTCCCACCTTGCGCAAGAGGAGGGCGTGCGCCTCCGCTTGGAGGTAGTTGGTGATGAAGCTCGGCCTCCGCTCGGCGGCAATCCGACGAGCGATCCCCACTGCCGCCTCGTGGTCGGCGTCATCCGCGTCGAGCAGGGCCAGGATGGCGCTCGAATCCCAGAGCACCGACTTCCGCATCGCGTCTCAGCGGTCGAGGATGGCGTGCTTGTCGCGGGCGCCCGGGAGGCTGCCCCCGCTTCGCCCCGCCCCGACGAGGCGGAAGATCGGGTGATCCTCGGTCAACGGCGGCACTGCCTCCCGCCGGCGCCGGCCAGCATCGTTTCCCAGGGCCTCGCGCGGAATCATCCGCCTGCCGCTCTTGCGCACGCTTGGCAGCGATCCGCGGCGAATCAATCGCCAGACTGTCGAAGCCGAGACGCCGAGGGCTTCCCCAGCCTCCGGAACGGTCACCAGTCGAGTCTCCGGCTGTGCGTCCATGGTCCCGATCCTGTCGGAACAGTGCCAGTATGTCAACTCTGTCAATCCGGCATCGGTGCGCCTCGGGCGACCGAATCTGTGCGGGTTCATCGGCGAGCAGTCCCGACCTCGGCGCTCCGGAAGGGGATGTAGACTGTCTGATCTGACAGCGCTCTGACCCACGTCTGACGATGTCGATGGTAGCCGAGTCCGCCCAACCAACGGTTGTCGACTACTGGCCAGTCGGCCAGTCGCAATCAACTACCCTGCCGATGGGGACAACCGACATATCCCGCCACCTAGCCGCCGACTGGGTGCCGTCACTCCCCGCCACGGTCAGCAATTCGTTCATAGGCTGGCCGCCCGAGCTAATCAGGTCGCTCGATCCTACCCCTGTCGATCCTTCCCCGGTGCTCTGCCTCAAGCCGGAGGCGGGACGCTGCGAGCGACAGTGGAAAGGATTCCTGGCCTGGATGCTCGGCGTCGCGGGCACAAGGCACGTGCTCGAAGATGAAGGCTTTGCGTGGATCGCACCACTCAGTGCCTTCTATCCGGAGACAACACAGGATGTCGACCTCGCGAACTGGCACGTCGGAGAGTTCCCCCGCTGCTCCGTAGAGGCGAGACGGCGGCAAGGCAATGCCTCCCGTCTTCGCCCTGACTACGTGGCTCTGCGATCCGTGGGCAGCTCCGAGTCTGGCACCGCTTACGAGTGGGCCATCGTGGAGTCCAAGGGTACCCGGAAGTCAGTGACCAATCTTACCCAGTGTCCAGTCGACTGGCACCGTCAGGTTCGAAATGTACAGCTCGAGGTCCACGAATCTCCACAGGAAGTTGCGCGCCATCTGGTTGTGGCAACCCGAGTGAATCCCAATGCAGTGCGAGACACGACACGCAGGATCAGTATCCGAGCATGGAACTCCGCGTCAGCGGAAATACCTCAGGCACCGTTGGATGCGGTAGCGGACATCGCCGCCGCCCATGTCTTCGGTCTCTGCCACAAGTTTCAACTCACAAACAGCGCCCATGCTCTGGCCCTCGCCGTAGACAGGTGGGGAAACACCCGCGCGGGCTCACAGAAGAAAGAGCCGCGGCGAGAAGAGGAAGAGATCTGGGGGAGGGCAGAAGACGAGCTGCGCCGCGCAGAGCTTCCACCTGTGCAACTCGAGGAGGAGCTGATCCAGATGGATCTGGCACCCGCGATTATCACCTTGGTCAAGGAGCTGTGGGCAGCACGGACTACCTCGGAGGCGGCCGAAGCGCTTGGGCGAGCGGAGAAGCTGCTTTCCAGGGAACGAGCTGAGCAGGTTGATCCGCAAGTGGGTCAGCAGCCATCACGGAGTGGGGTCGGGCGCGATCGGGTAGCGTTCTCCTCCGGTGTAGTCGTCTCGATCGAACGAAGGTAGAAGTCACCCTATCGGCTCAAGGTGCGGCCAGACGGCAGGCGATTCCGTCACTCCCCCTCCAGCCGCCCGTGCCGGCGCAGGATCTCGCGCACCTGGTCGTGGGGGAGGGCGTGGATCACGTTGCCGTGGACGCCGGTCATGGTCTCGGCGGCGACCAGGGCGTTGACGATCGCCTCCTCGACCGCCTGGACGGTGGCCAGGAAGAGGGCGTCGATCCGGCGTTCCCGGAGGTAGCGGGTCTCGGACTCGACCGGCGAGAGGTCGCGCGGCTCGGCGGTCGAGAAGGCGAGGAAGATGTCGCCCGACCAGGTCGAGGCATAGCTGCCGACGCGGGCGAGGCCCATCGGCACCCGGCGCGCCACCCGCTCGAGCTGGTGCGGCAGGAGCGGCGCGTCGGTGGCGACGACGACGATGATCGAGCCGTCGCCCGAGGGCGGGTAGCCGGGGGTGCCCTCGGGCTCGTGGATCTCGGGCTCGAACCCTTCGATCTCGCGCCCGACCGGGATGCCGGCGATCCGCAGCTCGTGCCGCGAGCCGTAGTTGGCCTGGACCAGGACGCCGACGGTATAGCCGCCGGACTCCGCCGGCAGCACGCGCGAGGCGGTGCCGATGCCCCCCTTGAAGCCGTGACAGATCATGCCGGTGCCGCCGCCGACGTTGCCCTCGGTGACCGGGCCCGTGGCGGCGCCGTCGAGAGCGGCGAAGACGTGCTCCTCGCCGACGTGGAAGCCGTAGATGTCGTTGAGGTCGCCGTCCCAGGTCTCGGCCACCACCGGCAGCGCGACCGGCGCGATCCCCTCGGTGCGCAGCGACCAGCGGACGACCGCCTCGTGGACGGTGCCGACGCTGATCGTGTTGGTGATCAGGACCGGCGAGATCAGGAGGCCCTTCTCGGCGATGAAGTGGCTGCCGGTCATCTCGCCGTCGCCGTTCCCGCTGTGGACGGCGGCGAAGACGTCGCGGATGCCGGCGTTGGCCTTGATCGCGGTGACCCCGGTGCGCGCCGCCCGGGCGCCCTCGCCCGCGATCACCGTCGAGTGGCCGACCAGGACGCCGGGCACGTCGGTGATCGCATCGAGTGGGCCGGGCGTGCCGTCGAACGGGATGCCGAGGTCGCGCGCCCGCGGCTTGGGCGCCGCCGGCGCCGGATCGCCGAGGGCGGATCCGGCGGCGAGGGCGAGGCCGGCGGCCACGAGGAGGCGCGTCGTCTTCATCGGGACTCCTAGCGGTTGACGTAGCGCCGCAGGTCGACCGACAGGATCAGCCCCGTGGCGGCGAAGTTCATCAGCATGAACGAGCCGCCGTAGGAGAGGAACGGCAGCGGGATGCCGGTGATCGGCACGAAACCGACCACCATCGCGGTGTTGTAGGCGACGTGGACGCTGACGACCGACACCAGCCCGACCACCAAGAGGATCCCCTCGCGGTCGCGGGCGCGCATGGCGATCTTGAGCGCCGACAGGATGTAGGCGGCGTAGAGGCCGAGCACGGCGCCGGCGCCGAGGAAGCCCCACTCCTCGGCGAGGACCGCGAAGACGAAGTCGGTGTGACGCGCGGGGAGGAAGCGGAGCTGGCTCTGGGTGCCCTGCATGTAGCCCTTGCCGGTCAGTTCGCCCGAGCCGACCGCGATCTTGCTCTGGCGCACCTGGTAGCCGGAGCCCAGCGGGTCGGTCTCGGGCGCCAGGAAGGTGACCACGCGCTGGCGCTGGTAGGGCTGCATGCCGAAGCTCCAGGTCAGCGCCCCGAGCGCCAGGCAGAGCGCGAGGGCGATCGCCAGGTGGCGCAGGCGGACGCCGGCGACCAGCAGCATGCTGCCGAGGAGCGGCGCGAACATCGCCGCGCTGCCGTAGTCGGGCTGCGCCACCACCAGGCCCACCGGCACCGCCGCGATCGCCGAGGCGACGACGATCTCGCGCAGGGTCAGGAAGCGCCGGTCGACGGTGGCCAGGTAGCGGGCCAGGAGGAGCGCCGTGCCGAGCTTGGCCAGCTCGGCGGGCTGACCGACGCGGAAGCCGCCGAGCGCGATCCAGCTCTTGGTGCCGCCGGGGCCGACGCCGACGAAGAGGACCAGCACCAGGAGGCCGAGGGCGACGGCGTAGACCACCAGCGACAGGTCGACCAGGGTGTGGTAGTCGACCGCCACCACCACGGCCATCAGCGCCAGGCCGACCGCCACCCAGAGCGCCTGGCGCGGCAGGTAGTCGACCGGCAGCTCGGCGCTGGCGCTGTGGACGGTGACCAAGCCGACCGCGGCAAGGAGCAGGGTGGCGGCCAGGAGTCCCCAGTCGAGGCGCGAGAGCCCCGACAGCGGCCGCCGCTCCTCAGCCAGGGAGGGCGGGATCTGGATGGCGCGCGAAGTACTCTTCATAGAGGGCACGGGCGATCGGGGCGGCGCCGCCGGAGCCGCTGGCGCCGTGCTCGACGAACACCACCACCACCAGCTCCGGACGGCCGGCGGGGGCGAAGGAGACGAACCAGGCGTGGTTCTCGTACTCGTCCGGGCGCTTGCCGCCGGCGTAGCTCTCGCGGCCGACCACCTGCACGGTGCCGGTCTTGCCGGCGATCTCGACGACGTCGCTGTGGGCGCTCCAGTGCGCGGTCCCCTGGGCGCTGTTGACCACCATCGTGAGCCCCTCGCGCACCGGCACGAGCAGCGCGTCGCCGATCGGCAGCGCCTCGGGGGCCGCGGTGCGCCCGCGCTCGACCAGGTGGGGGGTGACCAGGCGGCCGCCGTTGGCCACCGCCGCGACCATCCGGGCGAGCTGGATCGGGGTCACCAGAAGCGGCCCCTGGCCGATCGCCACCGAGATCGTCTCGCCGGGATACCAGGGGTGGTTGCGCGCGCGGCGGCTCCATTCGGGGTCGGGGACCAGGCCGGCCTTCTCGCCGGCGAGGTCGACGCCGGTCGGCGAACCGAGGCCGAAGGCGCGCGACCAGCGCGCCACCCGCTCGATGCCCAGGTTCTGGCCGAGGTGGTAGAAGTAGACGTTGCACGAGCGCTCGAGCGCCTGGCGCAGGTCGACCCAGCCGTGGCCGCCGCGCCGCCCGCAGGCGAAGCGGTGGCCGTAGATGGTGGTGCCGCCCGTGCAGAAGACGCGCGAGCCGGGATCGATCGTCTTCTCGGCCAGGCCGGCCGCGGCCATCACGATCTTGAACACCGAGCCGGGCGAGTAGGCGTTGTCGAGCGCCCGGTTCTGGAGCGGATCGTCGGGGTTGGCCAGGAGCTCCTGCCACTGCTGCGGCTCGAGGCCGCGGGCGAAGGCGTTGGGGTCGTAGGAGGGGGACGAGACCATCGCGCGCACGGCGCCGTCGGTGGGATCGAGCGCGACCACCGCGCCGACGCGGTCGCGCAGGAGGCGCTCGGCGGTCTGTTGGAGGCCGAGGTCGAGCGTCAGCCGGAGCCGCCGGCCGGGCTCGGCGGCCTCGCGCCGGTGCTCCTCGAGGGTGCGGCCGCGGCTGTCGACCACCACCACCCGCTCGCCGTCGTCGCCGCGCAGCTCGGCGTCGTAGGTCTGCTCGATGCCGTCCTTGCCGACCCGGTCGCCCGACCGCAGCCCCCCGGCGGCGGCCTCGAGATCGGCCTCGCTGACCTGGCCGATGTAGCCGAGCACGTGGGCGGTCTGGCGGCCGTGGCGGTAGAAGCGCAGCGGGGCGACCTCGATCTCGAGCTCCGGGTGCTCGAAGCCGGCGGCGGAGAGCCGCGCCACCTGGGCGAGGGTCAGGTTGCGCGCCACCGGCACCGGCTCGAAGTCGGGCACGGCGTGCGCCCGGTCCAGCTCCTCGGCCAGCCGCTCGACCGGCCGCTCGAGCACCGCCGCGGCGAACGCCAGGCTGCCGGGGACGTCGCCGCTGCGCGAGCGGTCGAGCAGCAGGCTGTAGCTCGGGATGTTCTCGACCAGGGTGTTGCCGTGGCGGTCGTAGATCAGCCCGCGCGGCGCGCGCACCGCCAGCCGGCGCAGGCGGTTGTTCTCGGACAGCTCGGCGTAGTGGCCGCCGCGCACGATCTGGACGAACCAGAAGCCGCCGGCGATCAGCCCGAGGAGCGTCGCCACCGCCACCGACAGCAGGCGCACCCGCCCGACCAGCTCCTGGCGGTGGGCACGGACCGACTTCATGGTGTTGCGGGTGATCGAGAGCATTGGGCCTTCAGCGTACCGCAGCCCGCCCCTCAAGAAAGCTGAATGCGTTCCTGGCGCCTCCTTCGCCGCCGGTCGGCGCCGCCGCGCCACCAGCGCCCGAAGGCGAAGAAGAGCATCCCGAGGACGCCCACGACCGCGGCGCGGATCGCCAGCCAGAGCGGATCGGGGAGCCGCGGTTCGGGGAGGAGCGCCAGGGCCAGGCCGACCGCCACCGCCTGCTGGACCACGGCGGCCACCGCTGCCACCGGCAGCACGCCGCTCGGGCGCTCGATGACCAGCCGCTGGCTCAGCCGTGCGACCCCGTAGCCGACCAGGGTGTCGGCGAAGCCGAAGAGCCCGAAGAGGCCCCCGGCGAGCGCGTCGTGGGCGGTGCCGGCGGCCAGGCCGCCCAGGAGGCCGGCGCGCGAGTCGCCGTCGAGCGCGTTGAGCACGGCGAGCACCAGGAAGAGGTCGATCGCCTGGCCGAACGCGGGGTGGAGGCGCACCCCGATCGCATGGACCAGGATCGCGAGGCCGAGGGCGAGCGCGAAGCGGCCGGCGCGCATCGCTCAGCCGCCGCCTTCCGCGGCCGCCGGCGCTTCTTCGTCGGCCTTGGGGAGCGTCGCGTGGGCCAGCAGGTAGACCTGGTCGAGGCGGCCGAAGTCGATCGCCGGCTCGAGCCGCACCTCGAGGAACAGCTCGTCGCCCGGCTCGACCGCCACCACCGTGCCGACCGGGATGCCGCGCGGGTAGATGCCGTCGATCCCCGAGGTCACCACCCGGTCGCCGATCGCGACCTCGGCCTGGAGCGGCAGGAAGTCGAACTCCAGCCCCTCGGGGCCGCTGCGCACCACCCCCTGGCGGCGGGTGCGCTCGAGCATCGCGCCGACCGCCGCCGAGCGATCGGTCAGCAGTTGCACCCGGGCCCACGGCGGCGCGGTCGACACCACCCGGCCCACCAGTCCCGTCGAGGAGACCACCGGCTGGTTGATTTCGACCGGCAGGTCGCCCGAGTAGAGCACCAGGGTGCGCAGCCAGGAGGCGTGGTCGACGTAGACGACGTCGGCGGGCGACAGCGTGTAGCCGGGAGGCGCCGGGTAGCCGAGCGCCTCGGCCAGCCGCTGGAGGTCCGACCGGTAGCGGGAGAGCTGCATCACCTCCAGGCGCAGGCGCTCGACCTCGGCGCGCAGGCCGCTGTTCTCGTTGACCAGCGAGCGCTGGAGGCGAAAGCGCTCGGCGAACCCGGAGGCGCCGCCCGACGCCTCGTCGACCGCGCGCGCCAGCGGCATCACGAGCTGCAGCACGGCGCTCTCGAGCAGGTTGTTGCCGACCCCTTCGGCGGGCGCCTGGAGCGACAGCACGACGAGGTGCGCGAACAGCACCGCCACGAGAAGCCAGGCGGTGCGCCGTTCGGTCACCGGATCGAGACCTTGCGCAGCAGGTCGATGTCCTCGAGCAGCGCGCCCGGTGCCGAGCACCACCGAGGCCAGCGGGTCCTCGGCGAGCACCACCGGCAGGCCGGTCTCGTCGCGCAGGCGCTGGTCGAGGTTGCGCAGCAGCGCGCCGCCGCCGGAGAGCACGATGCCCTTGTCCATGATGTCGGCCGAGAGCTCGGGCGGCGTGCGCTCGAGCGCCATGCGCACCGCCTCGACGATCGTCGCCACCGGCTCGGCGAGCGCCTCGCGGATCTCCTCGTCGGAGATCGTCAGCGTCTTGGGCACGCCCTCGACCAGGTCGCGCCCCTTGATCTCCATCCTCAGCTCGTCCTTGAGCGGGAAGCGCCGAGCCGATCTCGCACTTGATCGCTTCGGCGGTGCGCTCGCCGATCAGCAGGTTGTACTTGCGCTTGAGGTACTTGATGATCGCCTCGTCCATCTCGTTGCCGGCGACCCGCACCGAGCGGCTGTAGACGATGCCGGCGAGCGAGATCACCGCCACGTCGGTGGTGCCGCCGCCGATGTCGACGATCATGTTGCCCGAGGGCTCGGTGATCGGCAGGCCGGCGCCGATCGCCGCCATCATCGCCTGCTCGACCAGGAAGACCTCGGAGGCGCCGGCGCGCATCGCCGAGTCCTTGACCGCGCGCTTCTCGACCTGGGTGATCTCCGACGGCACGCCGATGACGATGCGCGGGTGGACGTACATCTTGCGGCCGTGCGCCTTCTTGATGAAGTACTCGAGCATCCGCTCGGTGACCTCGAAGTCGGCGATCACGCCGTCCTTCATCGGCCGGATCGACTCGATGTTGCCGGGCGTGCGGCCGAGCATCTCCTTGGCCTCGCTGCCGACCGCCTCGATGCGGTTGGTGAGCTTGTTGATCACCACCACCGAGGGCTCGCGCACCACGATGCCCTGGTTGCGCGCGAAGACCAGGGTGTTGGCGGTGCCGAGGTCGATCGCCAGGTCGTTCGAGAAGTAACGCAGGAGCGAGGAGAGAGGCATGCGAGCTTCCTTTCTGAGCCCGGTCGAGGGCACGCTCCACGAAGACCGCTGGCGCCGGGCGGCCTCGGTTGCCCCAGGCGTCGCGCGCCCGGACCTCGATGAAGCTCCAGCCCTTCCTGGTCGAGCTGGACGGTCTTGGTGAACGAACCGTCGGCGGCCACGCTCGCCGGCTCGCCGTTGATCTCGACCGTCGCGCCCGGCTTCGGTGCGGCCGGCGGACGATGAAGATATTGCCGTAGGGCTTGACGTCTGCTCGAGCTCGAGCAGCGGCGGCGTGCGATCGGCGCCCTCGGCGCCGTCGAGCGCCGCCCCGCCGCTAGCGGCCGGCAGCGAGACGCGGAAGCTGCCGCGGCGCGCTCCACGGCCCGTGCGCGCCGTCCGCGGTCGAGCGCCGCGACCCGCCACTGGAAGCTCCCCTCGCCGCGCAGCCCGAGCGTGGCCCGGGGGTCGGGGCGGTTGGCGACGTCGATCACGTTGTCGACGAAGAGGCGGCTCTGCGCGAGACCTGGAGGGCGTAGCGCGCCGCCCCCTGCACCGGCTCCCAGCTCGAGCACCAGCTCGGGCGTCCGCTCCGCGCTCGACCTCGAGGTTGTCGGCCGGCGCGACCGGCTGCGGTGCGCGCGGGCAGCGGGCGCGGCTCGGGCGAGCCGGTCGCCGGTCTGCACGACCTGCTCGAGCTCGCCGACCTCGCGACGGCGCCGCCGCCGGCCGCGACCTCGAGCCCGCCCCGCAGGGCGCCGAAGCGGCCGAGCGCTCGGCGCCTGGCTCGTAGGTGACGAAGGCCTCCGACTCCTCGTGCACCCGCGCCTCGGCGCCCGGGGTCGTGACCCGCGCCGGGCGGCTGCGCGGTGTTGAGGTTGACCCAGCCGTACTCCATCGCGATCGAGCTGCTCCGGCCGACGCAGCCGCCGCCGCGCCGAGACCACGAAGCTGGTGTTCGGGCGCACCGTGTAGAGCGTGCCGTCGGCGAACATGATCTCGGCCGAGCCGTTGCCGGCGGTGCGCACGTAGTCGCCCGCGGCGAGTGCGACCGCGAGCGCGCCTGCTCCCAGTCGCCGGCGCCGCCGCGGCGGTACTCGACCCGGCCCGCGACGGCGATGAATCTGGCGTCGCCGGGGTCGCCGCCCTGATCGAGGGTGTCGAGGATCACCCCGAGCACGTTGCAGGCCCGCTGCCCCTCGCTCGCCGCCGCGCGGTAGTCGCCGCCCTCGAAAGCCCGGCGGGCGCCCTGGAGGTGGCGCCAACCGGTCTCGTAGTCGCTGCGGAAGGGCTGAGCGCCGCGCGCCTGCTGGACCCGTTCGGCGAGCAGGCGCGCCTCCTCGATCCGCCCGTACGCTTCACGCTCCAGGTTGTAGTCCTCGAGCACCTGGTAGCCCCACCAGCCTGCGGCGGCGAGCGCGAGGATCGAACCGAAGATCACCCAGCCGCGGAGGGAGTCGACCGACAGCGTGTACCAGCCCCGGCGCCGGCGCAGAGTGTTCGAGTAGCCGGGAGGGCTCGGGGGAGTGGGACGCGACGTCATGGAGCGCGACCTCCGGCGGCGAGAGGAGGCCGCAAAATATAGCAGACGCGCCGGCCGGAACCAGCCCGCCGGGCTTGCCGGGTGGCGCCTCGGCTGATAAAGTCCCGCTCCCTTCGGAAAGGAAGCTCCCCGATGCTCAAGGTCTTCCGCGACAACCTCAAGTACCTCACCTGGGTGCTGTGGGTGGTCATCGCGGTCTTCGTGTTGTTCGTCTTCGTCGATTTCGGCGGCGTCTCCGGCGGCCTCCGCGGCCCCGGCACCGACGCCGCAGCCACCGTCGGCGGCCGGACGGTCAGCTACGACGAGTACCGCCGCGAGTACCAGAACCTCGAGCAGCGCTTCCGCCAGCTCTACGGCGAGGGATTCACCAGCGAGGTCGCCGAGCAGCTCGGCCTGCCGCAGCGCGCCCTCGAGCAGGCGGTCAACCAGCTCGTCCTGCTCGACGAGGCGGAGCGGCTCGGCCTCGAGGTGGGCGACGACGAGGTGCGCGAGGCGATCCGCGAGCTGCCGGTGTTCCAGAACGAGAAGGGCGGCTTCGTCGGCATGGAGGAGTACCGCGCGACGCTCTCGCGCCTCGGCTACTCCACCGACGGCTTCGAGCGCGAGATGCGCCAAGGGCTGCTGCTCGAGAGGCTCCAGCAAGTCCTCGCCGACAGCATCTGGGTCACCGACGCCGAGATCGAAGAGGCCTACCGCAGCCAGGTCGAGCGCGCCGACGTCCGCTGGGTCCAGCAGCCGGCGGCCGGCCTCGGCGGCGAGCTGGCGATCCCCCGGCCCGAGCTCGCGGCCTACCTCGAGGAGCACCCCGAGGAGTTCCAGCTCCCCGAGCAGCGCCGGGCCGCCTACCTCCTGGTCGAGAGCGCCCGGATGCGCGAGCAGATCGAGATCCCGGACGCCGAGGTGCGCGCCTACTACGACGGGCACGCCGACGAGTTCACCCAGGAAGAGCAGGTCCAGGCGCGCCACATCCTGCTGCGCGTCGGCGAGGACCGCAGCGCCGAGGAGGCGCGGCAAGAGCTCGACGCGCTCCGCACCCGGATCGCCGGCGGCGAGGCCTTCGCCCAGGTCGCCTCCGAGGCCTCGGAGGACCCGGGGAGCGCCGCGCGCGGCGGCAACCTCGGCTTCTTCGGCCGCGGCCGCATGACCCCGGAGTTCGAGGAGGCGGCGTTCGCGGCGCCGGTCGGCGAGCTGCTCGGGCCGATCGAGACGCCGTTCGGCGTCCATCTTCTCGAGGTCACCGAGCACCGCCAGGCCGGGCTCCAGCCGTTCGAGGAGGTGTCGACCCCGATCCGCAACCGGATGCTTGGCGAGCGAGTCCTCGAGGTCTCCGAAGCGCGCGCCGGGGAGCTCTCCACCCAGCTCCGCCAGGACGGCGACGAGGTCACCGTTGCCGAGCTGCGCCAGGCGGCCGAGGGCGACGAGGCGCTGGTCTTCCAGCAGGTCGGCCCGTTCGGCCGCGAGGACCTGATCCCCGGCATCGGCCGCTCGCCCGAGTTCGTCGGCGCGGTCTTCGGGCTCGAGCAGGGCAAGCTCTCCGAGCCGGTGCGGGTGCCGCGCGGCTATGCCCTGGCGCTGGTCGAGGAGGTGCTCGCGCCGCGCGCTCCGGAGCTCGACGAGGTGCTGCCCAGGGTGCGCCAGGCGGCCGAGGCGGAGCGCCGCCAGCAGCTCGCGATGGAGCTGCTGGGCAACGTCGCCGCCGACGTCGCCGAGGGCAAGGCGACCTTCGACGAGGCGGTCGCGACGCTCGGCCTAGAGCCCCAGCCGAGCGGCGAGTTCGGCCGCGGCGGCTCGATCCCCGGGCTCGGGTTCCACCCGGTGATCGCCGACGCCGCGATGGACCTCGAGGCGGGCCAGATCGGCGGCCCGTTCGGCACCTCGCAGGGCGCGGTGCTGTTCGAGGTCACCTCGCGCACCGAGTGGGACCCCGAGCAGTTCGCCGGAGCGCGCGAAGGCGTCCGCCAGCAACTCGAGCAGGAGCGTCTCGGCCGCCTGCTGGCGGCGCTGATCGAGCAGCGCAAGCTCGAGCTCGGCGTCAACTACGACAAGCGCCTGGTCGAGGAGCTCGGGCTGGCTCAGACCGCCCCGGCCTAGGTTTCCATCCAGGCCGGGTCGGCGAAGCGCGCCCCGAGGGCCTGATACCACCGCCCGGCGTCGTAGCCGTCCATCAGGGCGTGATGGACCTCGAGGGCGACCGGCATCCGCTCGCGCTCGCCCTCGCGCCCCCCGTCGCGATACACCTTGCCGAAGACGACCTTGGGCACCGAGGAGTCGGCGAGGCTCCGGCGCGCGTGGCGGAAGCTGGTCAGCTCGACCCAGGGGATCACCGTGTAGTGGATCAGGTCGTCGCGGTCGGTCGGCTCGATCTCGCGGCCGCCGCGCACCCGCTCGACCTCGCGCCGGCCGGCGTCGTGGAAGCGGCCGAAGTCGGCGTCCCACTCGAAGAGGCCGAAACCGAAGCCGCCGTCCGGGCGGAGCACGGTGCAGCTCGCGCCGACCGCGTCGTGGACGATCACCCGCTCGCCGCGCAGCCGGTAACGAAACGGCTCGATCTCCTGCGCCGCGGCGAGCGACGCCCAGAGCGCGGCGAGGAAGAACGAGCGGCCGCCGGGGCCGCCGGTCGCCGCCCGCAGCGAGGTGACGTCGAGCGGCGCCGCGAGGCCGAAGAACGGCTGCTCGTAGGCGCGGAAGAGGTCGAAGAGCCCGCGCCGATTCCAGCGCTCGAGGTCGAGGTAGGACGGCATGGCGGGAACGGTCCGGGGGCGGCCGCCAGTCTATGGGAAACCAGGCTATGGGAAGCGGACCGCCGCGTGATCTGATCGCCGCGATGCGCCTCGACGAGCTGCCGACCCCCTCGCTCCTGCTCGACCTCGACCGGCTCGACGCCAACCTCGCCGCCATGGCCGCCCGGGCAGCGGCGTGGGGCGTCGCGCTCCGCCCCCACGTCAAGACCCACAAGTCGATCGAGGTCGCCCGGCGCCAGCGCGACCACGGCGCCCGCGGGCTCACCGTCTCGACGCTCGAGGAGGCGCGGGCGTTCGCCGAGGCCGGCTTCGACGACCTCACCTGGGCCTTCCCGGTGATCCTCGGCCGGCTCGGCGAGGTGCGCGAGCTGGCCGAGCGGGTGCGCTTCGCGGTGGTGGTCGATTCCGACGCGGCGATCGACGCCCTCGAGCGCGAGCGGATCGCCTGCCGTGCCTTCTTGAAGGTCGACTGCGGCTACGGCCGCGCCGGGGTCGATCCCGCGGCGCCCGGGGCGGCGGCGCTCGCCCGCCGGCTCGCCCGCTCGCCCCTGCTCGCCTTCGCCGGTCTCCTAACCCACTCCGGCCACGCCTACAAAGTGACCGGCAGGGACGGCGCCCGCCGGGTCGCCGAGGAGGAGCGGCGCGCGGTGGTCGACTTCGCCGGGCGCCTCGCCGCCCTGGGGATCGCGGTGCCCGAGGTCTCGGCCGGCTCGACGCCGGCGCTGGCGGCGGCCGAGCGCCTCGACGGCGTCACCGAGATCCGGCCCGGCAACTACGCGCTCTACGACGCCACCCAGGTCGCGCTCGGCACCTGCGCCGCCGCCGACTGCGCGCTGACCGTGCTCGCCTCGGTGGTCTCGCGCCGGCCCGACCACGCGGTGATCGACGCCGGCGCGCTGGCGCTGTCGAAGGACCCCGGGCCGCTCCACCTGGGCGACGGCTGGCGCTGGGCGATGGGCGCGGTGTTCGAGGACGACGACGCCTACCGCGCCGGCCGCCTGAGCGAGCGCCTGCGCGTGACCGGGCTGTCGCAGGAGCACGGCATCGTCTCCGAGCCGCTCCCGGTCGGCTCGCGCCTCCGCGTCCTCCCCAACCACTCGTGCCTCGCGGTCCCCTGCTTCGACACCTTCCAGGTCGTGCGCGGCGGCGAGGTGGTCGACCGCTGGCGGATCCGGCGCGAGCGGTGAGTCGTCCTCGGCGGGACCGGCGCCGGGCGCATTAAGATCCGCCCGTGATCGCCCACCTCAGGGGCCGGGTCCTGGCCAAGAGCCCGGAGCGGGTCGTGCTCGACGTCGGCGGCGTCGGCTACGAGCTGCACGTCCCGGTCTCGACCTTCTACGAGCTCGACCGCCTCGAAGAGGGCGCGGTCGCCGCGCTCCACGTCCACACCCACCTGCGCGAGGACGCGATCAGCCTCTTCGGCTTCTGGACCGAGACCGAGCGGCGGCTCTTCGAGAAGCTGATCGCGGTCTCCGGGATCGGCCCGCGGCTCGCGCGGGTGGTCCTCTCCGGCATGGCGCCGGCCGACCTGGTGCAGGCGATCGCCGCCGGCGACCTGGTGCGGCTGTCGAGCATCCCGGGGGTGGGCAAGAAGACCGCCGAGCGGATGGTCCTCGAGCTGCGCGACAAGGTGCGCGAGCTGGCCGTGCCCGAGGCGGTGACGGCCGGCCCCGGCGACGAGGACCTGGTCTCGGCCCTGGTCAACCTCGGCTACCGCCGGCCGCAGGCCGAGCGCGCGGTGGTCGAGGCGCGCCGCGCCGCGCCCGAGGCCGACTTCTCCGACCTCCTGCGCGCGAGCCTCAAGCGGCTGTCGCGCGCCTAGCCTCGGGGACCGGCAGCCGGCGTCCCGATACCCCGGCCCGGGCCTGTCCGCCGGCGGGTAGGGTAATTGCAGTCTCCTCTCGGCCGTGGCGACCGGGCACGCGAAAAAGCCCTCCGCCATAGCGTTTTGGCCCGCATCGCGGGTCCGGACGCCTCACCCCGAGGCTTCCCAACGAGAGGAGAAGTTGCAATGCCCCGTAGCCATACCCTTCCCGTCCTGACCGCCGGTCTCGCCCTCGCGGCCGGCTTCGCCGCGGCGTCCGCCGGCGCCGCCTCGCCCGAGCTTCCGGCCGGCACCACGATCGTTCTCAGCGATGTCGCGGTCGAGCCGGTCCGGTCCGGCGCGCCGTCCGACCCGTCAGCGCCCGGCTCGCTCTCGGCGCCCGCGGTCGAACCGAGCGCCGGCCCCTGGCTCCTCCCCTTCGTGGTCCAGCCCGGCGACCCGGTCGGAACCACCACGCTCCTGGCGGTGCGCAACGACGCCCAGTTGGTCGCCGCAGACGTCTTGGTCGAGTTCTTCAGCCCCGCGTTCAACTTGTTCCACACCGTGTCGCTGACCCTCGGGCCGCGCCAGGTCCAGAGCTTCAACCTGCGCGACCAGCCGAACCTGCCGCCGGGCCCCGGCACCACCGTCCACGGCCTGGTGCGCGTGACCGCCACCCCCGGTGGTCTAGTCAGCGTCGACACCTTCCGGGTCGATCCCGGCGAGGACTTCGCCAGCGGCGGGCTGGCTCCGGACTTCTCGGTCGACGAGTGCGCCGAGTGGAAGGGCCGGATCCTCCTCGGCGGCGGCTTCACCGGCGGCACCGCGCTGAACTTCATCATCGATGGCCCCCAGGGCTCCGACACCTCGATTCACCCGCCGACGATCACGGGCAACGTCTACGACGAGGGCGGCACGCTGATCAACGGCTTCTCGATCTGGACCGACGCCTACGTGCTCGAGCTGGACGCCGCCATGGTGGTCACCCCCACCGAGTTCGCCGGCTCGTTCGAGCTCCTGATCGACGGCACCGACGGCGGCGGCCACGTCTCCGTCGAGCACCGCGCCGAGGGGCGGTACTCGGTGAGCGTGCCGGGGGTGTGCCTGGTGCCGTAGTGCTCCGCGGGTGGCGGCCGCGGCCCGGGGTACGTCGTACAATCCCGGCCGTGACCGCCCGCTCCGAGGTCCTCTCCGCCCAGCCCGAGCCCGAGGACCTCTCCGCCGAGGTCGCGCTGCGGCCGCGGGTGCTCGACGAATACGTCGGCCAGCGCAAGGTGGTCGAGAACCTCCGGATCTTCATCGCCGCCGCCCGCGGCCGCGGCGAGTCGCTCGACCACGTGCTGCTCTTCGGGCCGCCCGGCCTCGGCAAGACCACGCTCGCTCACATCGTCGCCCAGGAGATGGGGACCCGGATGCGGGTGACCTCGGGGCCGGTGCTCGAGAAGGCAGGCGACCTCGCCGCGGTGCTGATCAACCTCGAGCCGGGCGACGTCCTCTTCATCGACGAGATCCACCGGCTGGGGCCGACGGTCGAGGAGATCCTCTACCCGGCGCTCGAGGACTTCGCGCTCGACCTCATCATCGGCCAGGGGCCGTCGGCGTCGACCGTGCGTCACGACCTGCCGCGCTTCACCCTGGTCGGCGCCACCACCCGGGCGGCGCTGATCTCCTCGCCGCTCCGGGCGCGCTTCGGCATCGTCCACCGGCTCGACTTCTACGGCCACGACGAGCTGGCGACGATCGTCCGCCGCTCGGCCTCGATCCTCGGCCTGCCGGTCGAGGACGCCGGCGCCGCCGAGCTGGCCCGCCGGAGCCGCGGCACGCCGCGGATCGCCAACCGGCTGCTGCGCCGGGTGCGCGACTTCGCCCAGGTGCGCGCCGAGGGGCGGATCGACCTCGCCACCGCGCGCGCCGCGCTCGCCCAGCTCGAGGTCGACGACTACGGCTTCGACGACCTCGACCGCAAGATCCTCGGCTGCCTGATCGAGCACTACGGCGGCGGTCCGGTCGGCCTCAAGGCGCTGGCCGCGACCGTGGGCGAGGACTACGGCACGATCGAAGACCTCTACGAGCCGTTCCTGATCCAGGAGGGCTTCCTCCAGCGCACCCCGCGCGGCCGAGTCGCCACCCGCCGCGCCTACGCCCACCTCGGCTACCCGCCGCCGGCGGGCCTGGCGCCGTCGCTGTTCGATTGAGACCGCGGTGGGGCACCGGGCGGATATGGCCAAAACCCGGCTTTGGGCAGCCGCCACCCCTGCGCCGGGGGCGGCTGCCGGCGGGGCGGCTGCCGGTGCTGGTGCCGAGGGGCTGAGGAATCTCGTCTCGATCGACCCTGTTGAGCTACCATGTGCCACACGATAGGCACACTCGTCGGAGGCGCCCTGTGGAAACCGGGTCGGCATCGAAGCAGTCCACTAGATCCCGCGGAGCAGGGAAGGGTGAGGAACGAGTGCGGGTCCGCTCGCATCGGGAATTGAATCGTCCAGCCCTGCTGCGGACGATCAAGAGACAGTTCCCACCTGCCCAGGCTTGGCGCGCTCGAATGAGGCGCCCCAACATGATCGCCGCTCGGGATTCGGCCTATGTGTTCCGAGGCTGCTTCCGCTCGCTCGCGGACGAGACCGAGCTTGAGCCGAAGCTCGCGGCCGCCGTTGAGCAGCGGGCCCTGGTCGCTAGCTCAGACGCCTTCCTCGCTCTTCGAGCGGGAGAGCGAGACCGCGCGGCTTCGGTGCTGTTGGATCTCTGGAGCAAGGTCTGCACGAGCGAGATCCAGCGTGTGCAAGAGACGCTGGCGGCACATGTGGAGAGCCAGTTCGACGCGCTCGCCACAGCACTCGCCGGGTTGTCGCAGCGCCTCGACGAGGCTTTTGCCGCCCGGTGGAGTTCCTTCCAATTCCGACTCGATGCAGACGACGTCGAGTGGCGCCTCCTCTACAACCAGGCGATCGAGCAGGTTGTCGCCCACGAACCGGGCATCGATTCGACCCGAACCGCCCTCCGCGCCCTGATGACCCGCCTCGACCTGAGCCAGGACGACCTCGGGCGGATGCTCGGCGTCTCCGGCGAGACCATCCGGCGCTGGGAGCGGGGCGCGACCGGCATCCCCGCCGGGCGCCGGGCCCTGATCCTCGCCGCGGAAGCCGGGCTGCGCCGGCTCCAGGACCTCTTCCGCCCTGAGCGGCTGCCGACCGCCGTCCGCCGTCCCGCCGAGCTCTTCGACGGCGAGCGGGCGTTGGACTGGATCCTCCGCGGCCGCATCGCCGAGGTCGCCGACCGGTACGAGACCGCCCTCCTCTACCAGGCATGACCGAACGGCGCTTCGCGCACCGGCACGTGCCGGTCTACCGGGTGGTGCGCGCGCGGTGGGTCGATCCGCTCGACGCCTCCTACAGCCGGACCGCTCCCGATCGGCGCTGGAACACCGCCGACTTCCCTGCGCTCTACTGCTGTTGCAGCGTCGGCGTCGCGCGGGCCGTGGCGCTCGACATCTTCCGGACCGCCGGCGTCGAGATCGAGGACCTCCAGCCCGACGTGCGCCCCCAGCTCGTCGAGATCGAGTGGAGAGGCTCGGTCATCGACGCGGCCAGCGCCGAGGGGGTCGCGGCCGCCGGCTTCGCCGCCGACTACCCGCGCGGCTCCGACAAGGCCGCGACCCGGGCTGCCGCGGAGCGTTGGCACGTCGGCGGCGCGCAGGGCGTCTGCGCGCGCAGCGCCTCGCTCCAGCGGCTCGGCGTCTCCGACTGGTCGGGCGATCATCGACGCTACGCGGAGCTGGCGCTCTTCGTCGAGAACGGGAAATCGCCGCCGGTGCTCCTACAGCGCCGGGACGACACCGGCTGGCTTCGTGCTCACCTCGAGCGCTGAGCCCCCGGCGCCAGCCGAGTGAGCCGCCCCGCGGTACCATCCCCGCCCGGGAGAACTCAGTCGATGACCATCGATACGGAAGGACACCCGCCCGACCGCCGCCACGCCGGGCTCGACCCGATCTTCAGCCCTCGCTCGGTGGCGGTGATCGGCGCCTCGCGGCGCCGCGGCTCGATCGGCTACTCGCTGGTCCACAACCTGCTCGACGCCGAGTTCCAGGGCGCGATCTACCCGGTCAACCCGCACGCCGAGGCGATCCACTCGCTCCGGGCCTACCCGTCGGTGTCGGCGATCCCGGATCCGGTCGAGCTGGCGGTGGTCGCGGTGCCGCGGGCGCTGGTCCAGGGGGTGGTCGAGGAGTGCCTGGCGCACGGGGTGCGCGGGCTGGTGGTGATCACCGCCGGCTACTCCGAGACCGGCGAGTCGGGGGCGGCGCTCGAGGCGAGGCTCCGCGACACGGTGCGCGCGGCCGGCGTGCGGATGATCGGCCCCAACTGCATGGGGGTGATCAACACCGACGGCCGAGGTCTCGCTCAACGCCACCTTCGCGCCGACTCCGGCGCGCGCCGGCACGATCGGCTTCGTCAGCCAGTCGGGCGCGCTCGGGGTGGCGATCCTGAACGTCGCCGCCGACCTCGGCATCGGCCTCACCCAGTTCGTCTCGATGGGCAACAAGGCCGACGTCTCGGGCAACGACCTCCTCGAGCACTGGGAGGACGACCCGGCGACGCGGGTCATCGCCATGTACCTCGAGTCGTTCGGCAACCCGCGGCGCTTCACCGAGATCGCCAAGCGGGTCGACGCGCAAGAAGCCGATCCTGGTGGTCAAGTCCGGGCGCACCGCGAGGGGGCGCGCGCCGCCTCCAGCCACACCGGCGCGATCGCCGGCGCCGACGTCACGGTGTCGGCGTTCCTCGACCAGTGCGGCGTGCTGCGCGCCAACACCATCGAGGAGCTGTTCGACGTCGCCCGCGCGCTCGACCGCTGCCCGCTGCCCGCCGGCCGGCGGGTCGCGATCGTCACCAACGCCGGCGGCCCGGCGATCATGGCCACCGACGCCTGCGTCAACCTCGGGCTCGAGATCGCCGAGCTGTCCGAGAAGACCCGCGCGCGACGCTGCGCATCGTTCCTGCCCGCCGAGGCGAGCGTCGGCAACCCGGTCGACATGATCGCCTCGGCCGACGCCGAGCAGTACGGCCGCGCGCTCGCCGCGGTGCTCGACGACCCCGGCGTCGACATGGCGATGGTGATCAACGTCACGCCGCTCTTGACCGATCCGGGCGACGTCCTGGAGCGCGTCGCCGAGGCGGCGCGCGACGGCGGCGCCGCCAAGCCGGTGCTCGCGGTGATGATGGCCACCGACGAGTTCTACGAGCGGATGAAGCACCGGCGCGACCTGCCGCCGGTCTACCGCTTCCCGGAGTCGGCGGCGCGCGCGATGCAGATGCTCGACCGCTACGCCGCCTGGCGCGCGCCGGCCGCTCGACGAGGCCGCGCCGGAGTTCGCGGTCGACGACGCCGCGGTCGGCGCGATCCTGGCCGCGACCGGCGACGGCTACCTGCCGGCCGAGGACGCCTTCCGGGTGCTCGACCTCTACGGCGTCCCGCTCGCCGCCTGGCGCCGGACCGCCGGCCGCGAGGAGGCGCTGGCGGCGGCGCGCGCGATCGGCTATCCCGGTCGCTGTCAAGGCCGATGGCGCCGGGCCTGGTGCACAAGAGCGAGGTCGGGGCGGTGGCGATCGACCTCCGCGACGAGGCCGAGCTGGCTGCGGCGCTCGACCGGATGGCGGCCTCGGTCGGCGCGGCCGGCTACGAGGTCGAGGCCTTCGCTGGTCCAGGAGATGGTCGCGCGGCGGCCACGAGGTGATCTTCGGCATCTCGACCGATCCGCGCTTCGGGCCGCTCCTGATGTTCGGGCTCGGCGGCAAGTACGTCGAGGTGTTCCAGGACGTCCGCTTCGGGGTCACTCCGCTCCTGCCCCGACGAGGCGCGTGAGATGGTCCGCGGCATCCGCGGCATCAAGCTCCTCGAGGGGGTGCGCGGCGAGGCGCCGGCGAACTTCGACCTCCTGGTCGAGGTCCTGCTGCGGCTGGCACAGCTCGCCCAGCGCCACCCGTCGATCCGCGAGGTCGACGTCAACCCGTTCCTGGCGTCCGGCGACCGCAAGACGGCGAAGGCGGTCGACGTGCGGATCCGGGTCGGCTGAGTTGCGCCGCCGGCCCGAGCCGGCGACAATCCGAATCCAAGGAGGGACGGACGATGAGGCAGCTCCTGCGCACCGACGGCGGCGCGGCCGGCCTGGTCCTGCGCCTGACGCTCGCGGTGGTGATCTTCCCGCACGGCGCCCAGAAGCTCCTGGGCTGGTTCGGCGGCAACGGCTTCGACGGCACGATGGCCTTCTTCACCGGCAACCTGGGGCTCCACTCGGTCGTGGCGTTCCTGGTCATCGTCGCCGAGTTCTTCGGCGCGCTCGGCCTCCTGGTCGGCCTCCTGACCCGGGTCTGCGCGGCCGGCGTGGGCGCGGTGATGCTCGGCGCGGTCTACATCGTCCACCGCGGGAACGGTTTCTTCATGAACTGGTACGGCAACCAGCAGGGGGAGGGCTTCGAGTTCCACCTGCTGGCGCTCGGCATCGTGATCGCGCTCCTCTTCACCGGCGGCGGCGCCGCCTCGGCCGACAAGGTGCTGGCCGAGCGGTAGTCTGCTAACGCCGGCCGGGCGGGGACGGCGGCGGAGCGGCGGGGGCGGAGTCCGCGGCGGGCGCCCGGGAGGCGGCCGGCGCGCTGAGGTCGCCGACGATCACGAGCTTGATCTCGACCTCGTTCGAGACCCGGAGGAAGAAGCCGCTCGGATCGGGGATCCCCCAGGCGGTGTAGGGCATGGTGAAGCCGCCGGTCGCGCGCAGCCGGTCGCCGTCGATGCCGTCGACCCAGGCCGGGATGTCGACCTTGCGCCGCTGGCCGTGCACCTCGAGCTCGCCGCTGAGCATGACGCCGCCGCCGTTGGTGGCGAGGTCGCCCGAGAACGCCGTCGGGTACAGCACGATGCGCGAGTACTTCTCGCTCGAGAGGATCTCGCGGTGCATCCGGCGGTCACGGCGGCCGTTGGCGGTGTCGCCGCTCAGGGCGTCGACCACCACCTCGCCGGTGGCGGCGCCGGTGGCGGGATCGAAACGGATCTCGCCCGACACGAGGCGGAACTGCCCCTCGACCTTGTGCATGATCGCGCCGAGCGTGAAGCTGACGCTCGACGCCTCCGGGTCGAGGGTCAGGACGCGCTCCGCGGCGGCCGCGGCGGGCGCCAGCGCGGGGGCCGCGACGAGCGCCGCCGCGAGGACGGCGGCGACCGCCAGGAGGCGCGGAGGGCGAGGGTTCGGACGAACAGAGAAGATCATGAGCATCGAGGCACCTTTGATCAGCAGAGGGTTGGCGCGTATCGTACGTAGGTCCACCGCCGATGTCGAGCGGTTCAGACGCTTCGACGCTAAGATCATCGCGATTCCAGCACTTCCGATCCCGTGATGGCACCCGACACCCTCGACGGCGCGCTCACTCCGGCCCTGGCGCTGGTCGTCGGCGCCGTGCTCCTGGTCGCCGGGCGGCGGCTGTTCTGGCTCGCGGTCGGCGCCGCCGGGTTCGTCGTCGCGCTGGTCGTGGCGCTGCGCTTCCTCGACCCCGAGCCGCTCTGGCTGCTGCTCGGGCTGGCGCTCGTCGCCGGCATCGCCGGGGCGGTGCTGGCGGTCCTGCTCCAGCGGCTGGCGGTGGCGCTGGCGGGCTTCCTGGCCGGCGGCTGGGCCGGCCTCATGCTCTGGATCCACCTCGGCGGCGCCGAGGGGTGGCCGGCGCTCGGGGCGTTCCTGGCCGCCGGCGTCGTCGCCGCGATCGTCGCCGGTGCGGTGTTCGAGCTCGCCCTGGTGGTGGTCTCGGCGCTGATCGGCGCCTTTCTGATCGCCGGCGGGATCGGTGCCGACGGCCTCTTCGGCCTCGCCCTGGTGGCGGTGCTCACGGTCGCCGGGAGCCTGGTCCAGACCTCGTTCCTGCGCCGGCGGCGGGAGTCGTGAACCAACGCCAGGAAGAGTACCGACAAAGCGTACTCGCGCCGCTCCCCACGTCAGCCGTCAGCCCGCCGCCTTGGGCACCAGCTTCGGCTTCGAAGAATCCCCCGTCCCCGCGCCAGCCGCCTCCACCTTCCGCTCCGAAGCCCGGGGCTCCCCCGTCATCGAGCACCGCCCCTCGAACACCGCCCCGTCCTCGATCACCAGCGAAGGCGTCATCAGATCCGCGTATACCTTCCCCCCCGGCGCCACCTGGATCCGCCCCGTCGCCTTGACCGACCCCCGCAGCACCCCCGACACGAAGAGCCGTCCCACCGCCACCTCCCCATCCACCTCCCCGCCGTCCCCCACGATCAGACTGCCGGTCGACGTCACCCTGCCGGTGACCTTGCCGTCGACCCGGAACGAGGTCTCGAACCGGAGCTCCCCCTGGACGTGGCTCCCGCGGTCGAGAAACCCGTTGAGATCCCCCTGCCCGGACGCGCCGTCGCTCTTGAAGATCACGATCGCTCCCCCTTCGGCGTCAAGAGATCGTAGAGGCGCATCAGCTCCTCCTCGTTGTGGAAGTGGACCCGCAGCGTGCCGCCCCGGCCGCGGCGGTGGATCACCACCCGGGCCTGGAGGCGCCGGGTGAGCTGCTCCTCGGCGGCGGCGGTGTGGACGTCGACCGCGCGTTGCCGCCTCCCGGCCGCCGGGCGCTCCGGCGGTGCAGCCAGCCGCTCCACTTCGCGCGCGGAGAGCCCCTTCTCGACCGCGCGCTCGGCCAGCCGCACCTGGGCCTCCTCGCCGGCGAGCCCGAGGAGCGGCCGCGCCTGGCCGGCGGTCAGGCGGCCGTCGCGCAGCATGTCGGTCACCGCCGGCGGGAGCTTGAGCAGGCGCAGGGCGTTGGTGATCGTCGGGCGCGCCTTGCCGACCCGGGCGGCGATCTCGTCCTGCGACAGGCCGAAGCGCTGCGCCAGCATCTGGTAGGCCTCGGCCTCCTCGATCGCGTCGAGGTCCGAGCGCTGGAGGTTCTCGACCAGGGCCAGCTCGAGCAGCTCCTGGTCGCCCGCCACCTCGCGGACCACCGCTGGCACCTCGGTGAGGCCGGCCCGTTGCGCCGCCCGCCAGCGCCGCTCACCGGCGATCAGCGTGTAGCCGCCGGTCTTCCGGGCGGTGACCACCACCGGCTGGATCACCCCCTGGGTGCGGATCGACTCCGCCAGCTCGTCGAGGCCGGCGTCGTCGAAGCGGCTGCGCGGCTGGAAGCGGTTGGGCTGGATCTGGTCGACCGGCAGGCGCAGGACGCCGTCGCCGCCGGCCGGGGCGCCCGCGATCAGAGCGTCGAGGCCGCGCCCGAGCCCGCGCCGCTTGAGCGCGCTCAAGCCGCCTTCCCGAGCAGCTCGCGGGCCACCGACAGGTAGGCCTCGGCGCCGCGGCAACGGATGTCGTACTGGAGGATCGGCACTCCGTGGCTGGGCGCTTCGGCGAGCCGGACGTTGCGCGGCACCACGGTGTCGAAGACCTGGTTCGCGAAGTGGCGGCGGACCTCGTCGGCGACGTCGCGCGAGAGGTTGGTGCGGTCGTCGTACATGGTCAGGAGCACGCCGCGGATCGCAAGCCTCGGGTTGATCCCTCCGCGCACCCGGCGCACCGTCGCCACCAGCTCGCTGATCCCCTCGAGCGCGTAGTACTCGCACTGGAGCGGCACCAGCACGCCGTCGGCGGCGGCGAGCGCCATCACGGTCAGGTGCCCGAGCGACGGCGGGCAGTCGAGCAGCACGGTGTCGTAGCGCTCGGCGACCCCGGCGAGGGCGCCCTCGAGGCGCCTCTCCCACCCCTCGGCGCCGACCGACTCGATCTCGACCCCCACCAGGTCGCGGTCGGCCGGCACCAGATCGAGGTTGGGGAAGCCGGAGGGGCGGACCGCGTCGGCCATCGCCGCGCCCCCGGTGAGGACCTGGTAGAGGTGGGGCGGCGTCGCCTGGGCGCCCAGACCGCGGGTGGCGTTGCCCTGCGGGTCGCAGTCGACCAGCAGCACCTTCTGCTCGAAGGCGCCGAGCGCGGCGCCGAGGTTGATCGCGGTGGTGGTCTTGCCCACCCCGCCCTTCTGGTTGGCGATCGCCAGGATGGTGGTCATCGCGCGGTTCGGTCCGTCTCTCGCTCCCGGTCGGTCAGTCGCTCGGATCGCCGGCTCCGGACGGTACCGCCGGCCTCACGTCGAGGATCCGCCGGCTGGCGCTCCCGGCGAGCGGCACGCTGCGGAGGACGGCGAGCGATGCCGGCAAGTCCGGAGGCTCGGCGCCCGTCCAGAGGAGGATTCGCCCCCCCTCGGCGAGACGCTCGCCGAGGGCCGCGAGGACCGGGGCGGGAAGCCGGAGCGCCCTCGAGGTCACGCAGCCGATGCGCTCGGGCAGCTCACGCGGCAGCGGGATCGCGACTCTAGCATCGAGGCATCGGACCGGCAACGCGGCGCGGCGGGCGGCCGCGAGGAGGAACGCCCACTTGCGCTCGCGCGGCTCGACCAGCACGGTCTCGAGGTCGGGCCGGGCGGCCGCGAGGACGAAGCCGGGGAAGCCGGCTCCGGAGCCGGCGTCGACCAGCGGTCCGCGCACCGCTCCTCGGGGGCCGAGCAGCGGCAGCGCTGCGAGCGACTCGCCGTAGTGGCGCTCGAGGACCTCGGCGACGGTGCCGGGGCCGATCAACGCCAGCCGCGGGCTCCAGCGGCGCAGCTCCTGGTAGTGGGCGTGAAGAGCGGCGAGGGCTTCGTCGGTCAGCGGCTCGGGGGAGAGATCCCGGAGCCGCCGCGAGAAGTCCGCGAGGGAGAGGTCAGGAAGCGGGGCGCTCACGTTTCACGTGAAACCTTCGGCGGGGGAGGCGGGGGACGTTTCCCGTGAAACGTCCCCCGCGATTCGCCGGCGCGCCGTGGTCTCAGGCGGGGGAGATCCGCACCCGCTTGAGGTAGCCGTTCCCCTCGCTCTCCGACTCGACGCCCGGCTCGTCGGCCACCGTCAGGTGCACGATGCGCCGGTCGCTCGGACTCAGCGGGTCGAGGTTGCGTGCGCGGCCGGTGCGCCGGACCTCGCCGGCCACCACCTGGGCGAAGCTCCGCAGCCGCTCCTCGCGGATCTCCTGGAAGTTCTCGCAGTCGACGCGCACGGCCGCGGTCTCGCCGCCGTAGCCGCGCATCGCCCGCGGGAGCAGGTGCTCGATCGCCACCAGCAACTCGCCGTCCTCGGCGACCAGGAGGCCATGGTGGGGGCCGGAGAGGTCGATCTCGAGCCGGTCGTCCCCCTCGAAGACCTCGGCCTTGACCTCCAGGCCGGCGACCGCGGCGATCGCCTCGACCGCCTGCTGGGCCGCCTTGGCCAGCGGGCCGCGGGCGCGAGGGTAGCGATCCGCGAGGGCGCGAGGGCGGTCGGGGAGCTCGACCAGCCCCTCGCGCTCCGCGCGCTCACTGCCGCGGGCGGCACGGTCGCCGGTCCGCTCGCCGCCGCTCTCGCGCTCCGGGCGGGGGGTGCGGTCGCCGCGTCCGCCGCGATCTCCGCGTTCCTCGCGAACGCCCTCCCGCTCCGGGCGGCCGCCCCGGTCGAGCCGCGCCTCCGGAGCGCCTCGGTCCTCCCGCGCAGGGCGATCCTCGCCGCGATCCTCCCGGGCTCTCCGGGGAGGCTCCTCCCGCGGCGGCGGCTCGGGCTCGCGCGATCGCCTGGGCGCCTCCTCTCGATCGGGGCCCTCGACCTCCCGGGGCCGCCGGGGGCGCTCGTCCCGGTCCTCGACCTCCCGCTCCGCGACCGGCTCGCGCTCCGGTCGTACCTCGCGCGCCACGCGGGGAGCTTCCGGGGAGACCGCGGCCGGCTCCTCGCGCCGGACCCGGGGACGGCGGCGGGGGCGCTCGGGCTCCTCGTCGATCGCCTCGGCGGCCGCCGGCTCTTCAGGCTCCGCTGCCGACTCGGCCTCGACCTCCGGTTCCGGCTCAGGCACGGGCCGCCGCCGCCGCCGGGTCGCCGGCGGCCTGGCCGCGGGCTCCTCCTCGGCGGCCTCGGCCGCTCCCTCCGCGGCCTCCGCCGCGAGCCCGGCCGGCGGCTCGTCAGCCTCCTCGATGACCGGCTCGCGCCGCCGCGGAGGCTCGCGCCGCTCGGGCACCGCCTCCTCCGCCGGCGCCGCGTCGCCGCCGCCGCCCTTGCGCGGCTGCTCGGGATCGACGGCGATCACCACCTTGTCCCGGCTCTTGAGCAGCCCGTGTCGCTTGTCGATCTCCTCGTATGCCAGCTCGTCGGGCCCGAGGTTGAACTTCGCCGCCGCGGTGAGAACCGCGGCCTGCAGAGACCTGCCGGAGAAGAATCGCCTGCTCATGGATTGCGTCCGCCCTTGCCCTTCTTTGCGCCCTTCTTGCCTTCCGCCTTCTCGTCCTTGTCGCCGAGGACTCGATTGTAGACGGCCTGCTGGGCGATGGTGAGCACGTTGTTGGTCAGCCAGTAGAGCACCAGCCCGCTCGGGAAACCGAGGAACAGCACGGTCATGAACACCGGCATGAGCTGGAAGATCCGCCGCTGCATCGGATCCCCGGCCATCGGAGTCATCCGCGTCTGGATGAACTGGGTGGCGCCCATCACGATCGGGAGCACGTAGTACGGGTCCTTGAGCGAGAGGTCGTCGATCCAGAAGATCCACGGCTCTCCGCGCAGCTCGACCGCCAGGTCGAGGAGCCGGTAGAAGGCGAAGAGCACCGGGAGCTGGAGCAGCATCGGCAGGCAGCCCCCGGCCGGGTTGACCCCCTCGGTCTTGTAGAGACCCATGATCTCTTCGTTCATCTTTCGCTGCATCTCGACGTCCGGCCGACCCTTCTTGTCGCGGAGCTTCGGCCGGTAGCGATCTCGAATCGCCTGCATCTTCGGGGCGAGCGCCTGCATCTTGCGCATCGAGATGTAGCTCTTGTGGGTCAGCGGCAGGAGCAAGACCTTGATCACCACCGTGAGCAGCACGATCGCCCAGCCGTAGTTGGCGACCACGTGGTCGTGGATCCAGAGCAGCCCGAAGAGCAGCCCCTTGGCGAACCACCCGAACATCCCGAGGCTGACCGCCTCGTCGAGGCCGGGGGCCGCCGCCTTGAGCTGCTCGAGGTCCTTGGCGCCCCAGAAGGCGCCGACCTCCACCCGGTCGCCCGCCGGCTCGAGGATCATCGCCAGGTCGCGCGTCAGCTCCTCCTGGCCCTCCGCCGGGCCGCCCGCCGGTACCGGCACGAAGTTCCAGGACGCCTCGCCGGCCGGCTCGAGCATCACCGGCACGTAGCGGACGCCGCGGACCGCCGAGCCGTCGCGCGGGATCAGCGCGGTGAGGAAGTAGTGGTCGTCGAGCCCGGCCCAGCCGAGCCCCGAGCCGGGGAGCGCAACCACCTCCTCGGCCTCCTTGCCGTCGACCCGCTCGACCTCGCCGCCCAGGCGATAGACCCCGCCGCGCGCGAAGCGCCGCTCCTCCAGCTCCTCGGGCTCCGGGTTGCGCAGGCCCGGTCCCAGCCAGAGCGCCCAGTCGCGCGGCCGCTCGACCGTCACCTCGACGTCGAAGCTCTCGTCGCCCCGGAAGGTGAACCTCTTCTCGGCGTCGCCCGCGGGACCGCGATAGCGGAAGACCACCTCCTGTGCCCCGGCGCCGCCGCTCTCTTCGACCGTGAACAGCGCGGCGTCGAGCGGCAGCGACTGATCGTCGGGGCCGACCAGGCCGAACGGATAGGGGCCGGAGGTCCGCCGGCGCACCAGGTCGACCGGACCCCCGTCGGGGCTGCGGCTCTCGTGCTCCTTGAGGTCGAAGCGGACGATCACGCCGCCCCGGTTCGACAGCTCCGCGCGGATGCGGTCGTTCTCGACCACTACCGTGCGCTCAGCGTCGGTGAGGATCTCCTCCTCCGGCGCGGCTGTCTGTGCTTCGAGAAGCGGCGCGGTGTCGGGCTGCGCCGCGTCGGCGGCGTCCTCGTCACCGGAAGGCGCCTCCGGCGCGCTCTCGCCGGCGGTCGTCTCGGCCGCCGGCACCGGCTGCGGCGGCACGCGCTCGGGCTGCGGAAAGAGGAGGCTCCACGCCGCGAGCACCGCGAACGAGAGCACGAGGGCGAGGATCAGCCTGCGGGTGTCCACTGGGGTTCGGGTTCCTCTCGGGCGGTGGGCGTCGGTTCGGCTCGATGGGCGATCGGATCGGAATCCCGGGCGGCTCAGGGCAGGTCGACGCCCCCGGGATGGAACGGATGGCAACGCAGCACGCGCCCCGCCGCCCGCGCGCCGCCGACCAGCGCGCCGTGGCGGATCACCGCCAGCCGCGCGTACTCGGAGCAGGTCGGCGCGAAGCGGCAGGAGCGCGGCAAGAGCGGCGACAGCCAACGCTTGTAGGCGACCAGCACGGCGACCATCAGCCGGGCAACGAATCCGGGGGTGCGCCCTGGGGCGGGCCGCTCCGCGCGGGATCCCGGGGCGACCGCTGCGGCTCCGGCGGCCGTCCCGGCCGCGGCGGGCGCAGCACCAGCCCGAGGAGCCGCCTCAGCTCCCCTTCGAGCTCCCCGAAGCTCGCCGCCGCGGCGTCCGGCTTCAGGTGGACCACCAGATCGGCCGCCGGGAGACGGCCGCGTTCCTGCCATCGTCGGTAGATCTCGCGCATCCGCCGCTTGAGCCGCTGGCGCACCACGGCGCCGCCGACCTTGCGGCTGGCGGTGATCCCGAGCCGCGCGCGGCCCTCGCGGTTCGGTGCGAAGTGGAGGATCGCCAGCGCACCGTGGCGCCGGCGGCCCTCCGGTAGCACCTGAGGTAGTCGGCCCGCCGCCGCAGCCTCTCCTCGGGGAGCAGGCGCTCCCCGCCGTGCCGGGACCGCCTCGCCCTCCGGCCGCCCGGTCAGACGCTCAGACGCTTGCGTCCCTTCCGGCGCCGGCGCGATAGCACCGCGCGGCCGTGGCGGGTGCGCATCCGCACCAGGAAGCCGTGGGTCCGCTTGCGGCGCCGGTTGTTCGGTTGAAACGTCCGTTTCACGGTCCCCGCCTTCCTTCCGTCGGTCTTCGCTCGCCGCCCGCCGGCGCCGCGGAGGGCGCCCGCCGGTGGTGTCGCGTCGTTCGTCGTTTCGTCATCGTCCCCGGGGTCGGATCCCGCCGGCGCGCGCCGGGCTCGGCCGCGCGTCCTCGCTGCTCTGGCGGAGAGGGTGGGATTCGAACCCACGGACCGGTTGCCCGGTCAACGGTTTTCGAGACCGCCCCGTTCGACCACTCTGGCACCTCTCCGGTTGTCTCTGGCTCCATCGGCTTTGGCGGAGAGGGTGGGATTCGAACCCACGGTAGAGTTTCCCCTACACACGCTTTCCAAGCGTGCTCCTTAAGCCACTCGGACACCTCTCCAGAGCCGACTTCAAAGAACTCGCTTCAGGGGTCTTCCGACCCGGCGCAGCGGCGCGAAGAAGCCGCGCAGCAGCGCCGCGCTCTCCGCCGCCAGCACGCCGGCCGTCACCTCCAGCCGGTGGTTGAGCCGCGGGTCCCGGACCAGATCGCCCAGCGTGCCGCAGTAGCCGGCCTTGGGATCGGCGGCGCCGTAGACCAGCCGGTCGAACCGCGGCTTTGACCAGGGCCCCGGCGCACATCGCGCAGGGCTCGAGGGTCACGTACATCGTGCACCCGGTCGAGCCGCCAGCCGCCCAGCCGGCGCGCCGCCTCGCGGATCGCCAGGATCTCGGCGTGCGCCAGCGGATCGCGCGTCGCTCTCGCGCCGGTTGTGCGCCGCGGCCGATGATCTCGCCCGCCGCGGACCACCACCGCGCCGATCGGCACCTCGCCCGATCGCCGCGGCCCGCTCGGCCGCGGCCAGGGCGCGACGCATCCAGGCCTCGTCGTCCATCCACGGGTCGTCGATCCTCGGGTCGTCCCTCGGCGGCCGTCCGACCTGGCGTCACCCCGGGCGCCGCCCGGGAACCCGGTCCGGCTCGCGGACACACTTCGACCGCGAACCGCAGGCCCGCCGTATCTGGTAAACGGTCGCCCGGCGCGGTCCGCGTAACTCACTTGCCTTATCGGCCGCTTGCCTTCCCCGACCTCAGGACGTACCATGAGGGACCCGGCAGCGGCCCGACGAAGGGTTCGGGTCCTGTGCATCGGCCGGCTCCGAACCTCGTCAGGCCCGGAAGGGAGCAGCGATAAGGTGTCCCGGCCGAGTGCCGCAGACAAGCCGGAACCCTTCGTCGGCCGCTGCCGCCGACGATCTCCCGGACCTCCATCTCCAGACCCCCGCCATGACCTACCAGGTGCTCGCCCGCAAGTGGCGCCCGCAGCGTTTCGCCGACCTGGTCGGCCAGGAGCCGATCGTCACCGCGCTGCGCAACGCCCTGCGCGAAGGGCGCATCGCCCAGGCCTACCTCTTCTCGGGCATCCGCGGCGTCGGCAAGACCACGGCGGCGCGCGTCCTCGCCAAGGCGCTCAACTGCGAGCGCGGGCCGACGGCCGAGCCCTGCAACGAGTGCCCGCCTGCCGTCGAGATCACCCGCGGCTCGGACCTGGACGTCATCGAGGTCGACGCCGCCACCTACTCGCAAGGTCGAGCAGGTCCGCGAGCTCACCGAGAGCCTGAAGTACGGCCCGGCGCGCGACCGCTACAAGGTGGTGGTGCTCGACGAGATCCACCGCCTGTCGCGCCAGGCCTTCGACGCCCTGCTCAAGATCGTCGAGGAGCCGCCGCCCACCTGGTCTTCATCTTCGCCACCACCGAGATCGACGCGGTGCCGGCGACCGATCCTCTCGCGCTGCCAGGAGTTCCACTTCCGCCGCGTGCCGGCCGAGGCCTGGCGCGCGCACCTGCGCGACGATCTGCGAGGCCGAGGGGATCGACGCCGGCGACGACGGCGCTGCGCCTGATCGCCCGCGCCGGCGAGGGGAGCGTGCGCGACTCGGTGGCGCTGCTCGACCAGCTCGCCACCTTCGGCTCCGGCACGATCGCCGACGAGGACGCCGTGCGCCTCCTCGGCGGCCTCGACACCGGCCTCTTCCACGCGCTGCTCTGCGGCGATCCTCGCGGCGACGGCGCGACGAGGTCAGCGCCGCCGTCCGGCGGGTCGAGGACGAGGGCTGGGACCCGCGCCAGGTGTTCGCCCACTTCCTCGCCTACTGCCGCGACGCCCTCCACCTCGCGATGGGCGGCGCGCCGGCCGAGGTCGACCTGCCGCGCGAGGAGGCCGAGGCGCTGGCCGCGACCGCCCGCGCGCGCCGGCTACGAGAACCTGCTCCGCCTGCTCCACCAGCTCCTCGCAAGCGAGCCGGCCGTGCGCCGCAGCGAGGCCGGCGTCCTGGCGGTCGAGATCGCCTGGCTGCGCGCCGCCGAGCTGCCGAAGCTGACCCGGATCGAGGAGATCCTGGCCGGCGGGGGCGGCGGCTTCGGCGGCGCCCGCGAGGTCGCGGCCCGGCCCGCCGCATCGACCGCGCCCCCGGCCGGGGAGCCTGCCGTGGCGCCGCCGCCGCGCCGCGCGCCACGGGAGTCCGCGCCGCCGCTCGACGAAGCGCCGACCCCTGAAGAACCGCCGGCTCGCGCCGCCCCCCGGCGCGCCGCGCCGGCCGCTCCCTCCGCCGAGCCCCTGCCGGCCGCCGGCGACGGCGATGGCGACGACGACCCTCGGATCGCCGCTGTCGACGAGCTGGTGGCGCGCCGCAAGCCGCCGCTCGCGGCCCACCTCGCCCGAGACCCGGCGACAGATCGTCGACGGACGGCTGCTGATCTGCGGTGCCGCACGGCGAGAACGATGCCCCGCCAGCGCGTTCGAGCAGGACGCCAACCGGCGCGTGCTCGACGAGGCGGTCGGGGCGGTCCTCGGCGAGGGCGCGGGTTGGCGAAGCCTGCGCGGGCGACCCCGGCGGCGGCGCCGCCCGGCCGTCCCCCGCCGAGCCCGCCCGGCCGACGAAGGCCGCCGCCGGGGTCGAGGACATCCCCGCGGTCCAGACGATGCTCGAGATCTTTCAGGGCAGAGTGGAGAGCGTCGAGGAGATCGGCGAGGCGGACGACGACGCCTAGGCCTGCGCAGGAAGGACGCGATCCGATGAGCAGCATCCGACAGCTGATGAAGCAGGCGCAGGAGATGCAGGAGCGGCTGCAGCGCGAGCTCGCCGAGCTCGTGGTCGAGGCCAGCGTCGGCGGCGGCATGGTGACGGTGCAGATGAGCGGCCACAAGCTCCTGGAGTCGGTCAAGATCGACCCCGAGGTGATCGACCCCGAGGACCCCGCGATGCTGGAGGACCTGGTCGTGGCGGCGGTCAACGAGGCGGCGCGCAAGGTCGACGAGACGATGCAGGGGAAGATGGGCTCGATGGCCGCGAGCCTCCCGGGCTCTTCTGATCCCCGATGCTCCGTTGCCCGCTCCGCCCGACCCACGATCCGCTCGCCCGCCTGGTCGGCGAGCTCTCCCGCCTCCCGGGATCGGTCCGAAGACCGCGACGCGCCTCGCCCATCACCTGCTGCGCGTACCGCCGGCCGAGGCGCGCGCCCTCGCCGAGGCGATCGTCGAGGTCAAGGAGAAGCTCTTCCACTGCTCGACCTGCAACGCGATCACCGCGGTCGACCCCTGCCGCTGGTGCGCCGACCCGAGCGCGACCGCCGGCTGATCTGCGTCGTCGAGGAGCCGTTCAACATCGAGCCGATCGAGCGCACCGGCGAGTTCCGCGGCCGCTACCACGTGCTCCTCGGCGCGCTCTCGCCGCACCGCGGCATCGGCCCGGACCAGCTGGCGATCGCCGGCCTCCTCGACCGGCTCGACGGCGTCGAGGAGGTCATCCTCGCCACCAACCCGAACGTCGAGGGCGAGGCGACCGCGCTCTACCTGGCGCGCCTGCTCAAGCCGCGCGGCGTGCGCGTCACCCGCCTCGCCTTCGGCATGCCGGTCGGCGGCGACATCGAGTACACCGACGAGGTGACGCTGGCCGCTCGCTCGCCGGCCGGCGGGAGATCTGAGCGCGCCATGGCCGCCTCCCAGCTCGGCCGCGGCGACCGCCTGCCGCGGATCCGGTCGAGCCGCCCGGGCCCGAGAGCCGTGCGCTCTGCCGCCGGCTGGCCGCCGCCGAGGCGCCCGGGGTCAACACCCTCGCCGGCGGCGAGCCGTCGATCGTCTGGGAAGGAGGCGCGCGGCGCCAACGTCCTCGACGTCGACGGCAACCTCTACATCGACCTGACCTCCGGCTTCGGCGTCGCCGCGGTCGGCCACCGCCATCCGCGGGTCGTCGCCGCGGTGCGCCGCCAGGCCGGCCGGCTGCTCCACGGGCTCGGCGACGTCCACGCCCATCCGCTGCGCGTCGAGCTCGCCGAGCGGCTGGCTGCGCGCGCGCCGGTGGCGCGCTCCCGGCCACGACGCCGAGCCGGCGGCGGTCTACTTCGCCATCTCCGGGCGCCGACGCGGTCGAGATCGCGCTCAAGACCGCGCTCGCTCGCCACCGGCCGCGCCGGGCGTCGTCGCCTTCGACCCCGCCTACCACGGCCTGACCCTGGGCGCCCTCGCCGTCACCTCGCGGCCCGCGTTCCGCGACCCGTTCGCGGCCTGACCTCCACCGCACGTCCGACCGCCTCCCCTACGGCTGCGATCCGGCGCGGACCGCGGCGCTGCCTGCTCGCCGCGCACCCGTCGATCGCCGCTGCGTCGTCGAGCCGATCGTCGGCCGCGAAGGGATCCTGGTGCCGCCGCCCGGCTGGCTCGCCGCCGTCGTCGCCGCCTGCCGCGCGCCGCGGCGTCGCTCTGATCGCGGACGAGATCTTCACCGGCTTCGGCCGCACCGGCCGCTGCTTCGCCGTCGAGCACGAGGACGGCCCCGACCTCCGCCCGACCTCCTGTTCTGCGGCAAGGCCCTGGGCGGCGGCCTCCCGATCGCCGCCGTGATCGCCCGCCGCTCCCTGCTGGCCGCCTGGGAGACCCCCGGCGAGGCGCTCCACACCGCCACCTTCCTCGCCAATCCCCTGGCCTGCGCCGCCGCCCTGGCCGTCCTCGACGTGCTCCGAGACGAGGACCTCCCCGCGAGGGCCGCCCGCCTGGGCGACGCCCTCGGCCGCCGCCTCGCCTCCTGGCCGGACCGCTTCCCCGCCGTCCAGACCGTCCGCGGCCGCGGCCTGCTCTGGGGCCTAGTCCTCCCCGACCCCGCCACCGCCGCCCGCCTAATCCACCGAGCCCGCCGCCGCGGCCTCCTCCTCCTAGCCGGCGGCCCCGAAGGCCGAGTCGCCCAGCTCATCCCCCCCCTAACCATCACCCGCCGCCAACTCGACCACGCCCTAGACCTCCTCGAGGACACCCTCGCCACCCTGACCTCGGATGCTGAAGGGTAGGGCTGAGCAGAACACCTGAGTAGGCCGGGAGGTCCGAACCTCGCCCCGAACGAAGGTCCGGGCGGTCGCTCTCCCTCCCAGGGACGCCAGCCCGCGCGCTCAACGCGCCGTTTCAGAAGGCGACAAGGACCCGCGCGCGGGCTGACGAGGCGCCGGCCGACCGACCCCCGCTCACTCAGAGCCGGCGCCGTGCCCTGGGAGGGAGAGCGACCGCCCGGACCGGCCCCTGCCGCCGACGCCCCGCAGCGCGACCGCCCGAACCGGCCCGAACCTCCAACGCCGGCCCCACCGCTATGGGCAAGTATCGAACGCCGCCGTGTCCTGAACCGACGAAAACGCCCGCCCCAGCGGGTTGTAGTACACCTGCCGCACCCCAGTCTCGAGATCCGCCACCTCGAGACTCGCCTCGACGTTCGTCAACCCCGCCGCGAACACCCAGAACCGATCGAACTGCGGCACGCAGGCATCGAGCACCTTGACGAACACCTCCGGATTGTCCGGATTGACGAAACGGAACCATCCCGAGTCCGCGGTCAGCGACTCCGCCGCCGCCAACGCCGGCGTCCCCTGCGCCGCCCGCCATGTCAGCTCCGCCCGGAACCTCCCCCCGCGCAGACAGAGCACCATCGGCCCCGGCACGCACACCTCCGGCAACCCCTGCCCGCCGAGCCGGTACACCGAGTCGCCCGCGGCCAGATAGACCTCCCCCGAGAAGTCCTCCCCGAAACTCGTCAGCCCCGGTGTCGAGAACGGTAGCTCCTCAGTCTGCCACGCGCCGCCCACCTCCCGGGCCGCCCAGAGCGTTCCCGCGCAAAGGTCGCCGTAGAGATAACGCCCGTACAACTCCGGGATGCGCAGCCCCCGGTAGACGTACCCGCCGATCACCGCGCACCGCCCGCCGCCCTGGTCGTACTCGAGGATCGGCGGTTCGTACGCCGGCGCGCCGCACCCCGGGATCGGCGACCCGCACCCCGCCGAGCTGCCGAGGCAGACGTTGCCTTCCATCATCTTCCAGCCGTAGTTCTCGCCCCCGGCGCTCGCCGCCGGCTGGCGATCGATCTCCTCGCGCGCCCCCTGGCCGACGTCGCCGATGAAGAGGTCGCCGGTGAGCCGGTCGAACGAGAACCGCCACGGGTTGCGCAGCCCGAGCGCCCAGATCTCGTCGCGCGGTGGCCCCGCGCCGCGGAACGGGTTGTCCGCCGGGATGCCGTGGAACGGCGGCGAGGCGACGTTGGCGTCGGCGTCGAGCCGCAGGAGCTTGCCGAGGAGGCTCGTGCCGTCCTGGGCGTTGCACAGCGGATCGTTGGCCGAGCCGCCGTCGCCGGAGCCGAAGTAGAGGTAGCCGTCGGGCCCGAACTGGAGCTGCCCGCCGTTGTGATTGGCGAACGGCTGCGGCAGCCGCAGCAGCACCCGCTCGCTGTCCGGGAGCGCCCGGTCGGGGTCCCCGGAGACCGTGAAACGGGAGATCACGACGGTGCCGGCGAGGTCGGTGTAGGCGGCGAAGAACCGGCCGTTGACCGCGTAGGCCGGGTGGAAGGCGATCGAAAAGAGGCCGCGCTCGCCGCCGTCGAGCACCCGGCCCCGGACGTCGAGGAACGGCTCGGCGAGGAGCCGGCGGTCGCCGTCGAGGATCACCACGCGGCCGTCCTGGAGCGTCACGAACAGCCGCTCGTCCCCGGCGTGGGTCACGGCGATCGGGCTGTCCAGGCCGCTCGCCACCGGTTCAAGGGTGAGCGGCGGGAGCTGGGCGCCGGCAGGTCTGGCGAGGATGACGACGGTCAGGGCGAGAGATGAGAACACCGCAAGGCCGGCGAGCCGGCCGGGCGGGCGGCGGCGGACGGCGGGCGCTCCCGGCGCCCGCGCCGGCTCACGGGAGGTCGCGGCGCTGGAGAGGGGTGGCTGGTTCATCATGAAGAGCCTAGCCGGGTTGCGAGCGCCATGCCCGCGAGCGCCCGCTATGATCCGCGTGTGCCCCCCGAGCCCTCCTCCGGCGTCGCCTTCAAGATCGCCTTCATCGGCAGCCACGGCGTCGGCAAGACCACGCTCTGCTACGGCCTGGCGGCGCGGCTCAAGGCGCGGGACGTCGCGGTCGAGGTGGTCCACGAGGTGGCGCGGCGCTGCCCGCTGCCGATCAACGAGGAGACGTCGGTCGCCGCGCAGTCGTGGATCCTGCACACCCAGATCGCCGAGGAGCTGGTCGCCAGGCGCGCTACCCGGTGGTGATCTGCGACCGGAGCGTGCTCGACAACTACGTCTACCTCCTGCTCGCCGCCGGCCGCGCAGGACGGGCTCGACGCGCTGGTCGCAGCGCTGGATCGGCGAGCTACGACCTGCTGGTCCACGTGCCGGTGGTCGAGCCGCGCCGTCGCCCGGACGGCATCCGCTCGGCCGATCCGGCCTTCCAGCGCGCCGTCGACGAGCGCCTCGAGCCGCGAGCTCGCCGAGCGCGGCGCTCGACGCCGCTCCGCCTCGACCCCGACCGCGCGCCGAGCTGGCTCGACGACGTCGAGCGCGAGGTCTCGGACCGCGTGCTCGAGCCGGCTGCAGCTCGCCGCTGCTGTGAGCCTCGCTCGCCGGCCTTCCGGACCCGCCGTCGCAGGCTGAGACACTGGACGAACTTGGTGACCGTCGCGGTACCTCCTGCGGCCAGTGGGAGATCTTCTCCCACTTCTCCGACGAGCAGCTCGCGCGGCTCGCGCCCGTGCGCGTCCGCTCGTCCGCCGCGCCGGCGGAGACTCGTCGTGCGCACGGGGCGACGAGCACGCGTCGAGGTCTACCTCCTCGCCTCGGCAGCGTGCGCGATCCAGCGGAAGACCCCCTACGGCCTCTTCGCCCTGGCCCGCCTCGGGCCCGGCGACCTCTTCGGCGAGACCGCGTTCGTCGACCGCGGGCCGCGCTCCGGCGACGCGGTCACGGTCACGGCCGCGACCGACCTCGTGCGCCTTCGACCCGACGCCGCTCGACGCGGCCTGATCGAGCGCGACCAGCGCCTCGCACCTGCGCCCTCTACTGGCGTTCTGGAAGAGCCTGTCCGCGCAAGCTCCGCGCAGACCAACGAGAAGCTCACCCGCTTCTTCTCCGGAGTCCGGCGCCGCCGGCGGCGGCCGCGAGGCCGATCGCGCCACGTCCAGGCCGGCGGCGACTTCCGGGTCGACATCGCCACCAAGCGCAAGCTCTTCGACGAGCAGAAGCTCTCGAGCCTGGAGATCAACTTCCTCTCCTCGCTGTCGCGCGAGACAAGCCTTCGGCGCCGAGCAGGTGATCTTCCGCGAGGGCGAGAGCGGCCACGAGATGTACGTCGTGCTCGAGGGCCGGGTGATGATCAGCAAGTATCATCCCCGGCGCCGGCGAGGAGGCCCTCGCCTTCCTCGAGCGCGGCGACTACTTCGGCGAGATGGCGCTGATCGACAACGCAGCCGCGCTCGGCCGACGCCAAGGCCCACGACGACGGCGCCGTGGTGCTCGCCATCCCCGCGCGAGGTGCTGGAGGGGATCCTCGACATCCACAAGGTCTCCTCGCCTGCGGCTCCTGCGCGTCCTCTGCAACCTGGTGGCCGAGCCGGCTGCGCGAGCTCGACGACAAGATCATCGGCTGGTTCATCCTCTCGGCGGCGGGATCGCCTGGCTTCGTCGCCTGGCCCCTCGCGCCGAAACCGCGGCGAGGACCTTCCCGACCAGCGACGAGAGCGGCAGGGCGGCCCGCTCGGCGGCGTCGAACCAGCCGGCCTCGGGACCTTCGGCGACCTCGCCCCCGCCGCGTCGCCGGCCGGGTGAATGCGGGCGCGGTGGACCTCGACCTCCGATCGCACGGTGGGTGATGCCGTGGCGGACCGTGGCCAGCGGCTCGCCCAGGCGCCAGCGGCCGCCGTAGCGGCGGGCGAGCCGGCGCTGGCCGGCGCCCCTCGCGGCCGCGCCCTCGATCTCGCCGGCGCGCTCGAACCAGGGCAGCTCCCAGGTCCCGGCGAGGAGCGCGCTGTCGTCGGGCCGGCGGAAGAGGAGCACGCGCCCCTCCCCTCGACCACCGCGGCGACCAGCCGCACCTCGCTCCGCGGGTCGCCGGCGGCGCGGCGTCGGACAGCGCTCGGGATCGCCGCTCCGGCGCGCCGCGCAGCCGGGGGCGAGCGGGCAGAGCAGGCAGTTCGGACGGCGCGGCGTGCAGACCGTGGCGCCGAGCTCCATCAGCGCCTGGTTGCTGTCGCCCGGGCGCCCGGGGTCGAGGAGCGCCGCGGCGGCCGCCGCCAGGAGCCGGCGCCGCGCGGCCGTCTTGGGATCGCCGTCGAGCGGCCAGCAGGCGAGCGGCACCCGCTCGACGTTGCCGTCGACGACCGGCACCGGCTCGCCGAACGCGATGCTCGCCACCGCCGCGGCGGTGTAGCCGCCGATCCCGGGCAGCTCGCGCAGCCCCTGCGGCGGTGCGCGGGAACCCGCCGCGCGCGGCCGACCTCCCGCGCCGCGGCGTGGAGCTGGCGCGCGCGCCGGTAGTAGCCGAGACCGGACCAGAGCGCCAGCACCTCGTCGAGCCCGGCCGCGGCCAGCTCGACGACGGTCGGGAAGCGCTCGAGGAAGCGGTGGTAGTAGGGGAGCACGGTCTCGACCCGGGTCTGCTGGAGCATCACCTCGGACAGCCAGACCCGGTAGGGATCGCGTCCCTCGCGCCACGGCAGCGGCCGCTGGTGGGCGTCGTACCAGGCGAGGAGAGCCCGGCTCGCGGCGGCGTCGCCGGGGGATCGGGCCGTCACCCCGGAAGTCTAGCCGGCGCGGGCGTCAAACTGACATCGGCGGCCGGGGCGGCACGCCGCACCGCGGCGTTTCGGCACGCCCGGCCTCACCAGGCACCAGCACTGGACTCGGAACCGGACTCTGTAAATCCTGCTCGCGGGTGTAGAAATGGAAACGGCGACCGTTTCCGGTCGCCGCTTCGAGTGAGATGGGGGAGGTCCCGTTCGATGGTTGGATCTAGTGGATTATCCCCGTTGTTCTGAAGGGGTCGTGGGCTAGATCTGGTGACGGGAGAGACCCTGCGGTCTCTGGATGTCGGTGTGAATGGTCTCGGTGGGTCGGAGCCTCCCCTCGTGGTATCCCATCTCTTCTGCCTCGTGAGCCCTGCAACAGCGATGCCAGTCTCTCCATTCCCGGTCGCGACGCCGGCTTCGCCGCGCCATCGACGACTGCCGGGCGACCCTGGCGCGCGTCGCTGCGGTACGCATTGCGGAACCCTCGCGAAGACGGGAACATTCCTCGCGCGAATTCAGGCCTGCGGCCGTGCCGGTGGCTGCGGAAGTGCGGCGGAAGTCGGTCTCCTGCGGCACAAGTCTTTGTTTTTAGGGCCTTTACGTCGCCACCCGCGATCTCCTCCAGGGGCTTGCGCCCCCGATCCGCTGTGCTATGATCCGCCCCACTTCATCGGGAAACGGTCAGCCCGTTCCCTCGAAAACAGAGCACGGCCTGTTTTCCACAGATTGTGGAAATCTTGTGGATTGCGTCTGCCGTGTGTCCGCTGATGCCGTCATCGTCGAGAACCCCATTCCCCTATCCCCGCAGGCACCGATGAATCGAACGACCTGGACCCGCCTCCGCCGCCAGCTCGAGCGCCAACTCGATCCCGACGAATTCGCCACCTGGTTCCGGCCCCTGCGCGTCCGCGCCGAGTCGCCCGGCCGGCTGGTCCTGGTGGCACCCAACGCCCGTTTCCTCCACACCCTCGAGGAGAGCTATCGGCCGGCGGTCGACCGCGCCATCGCCGGGCTCGACGACCCGGCGGTCGAGGTCCTGTTCTCGCTCGACGAGGGCGAGTCCGTGAGCGCCGGCTTCGAGGCCGCCGCGCCGCCCGCCTCGACGGCAGCCGCGGCGCGTGCCGCCTTGCCGCCGGCCGCCAACGGCGCGGGCTCGCTGTTCGATCGCCGCTACGTCTTCGACAGCTTCGTCGTCGGCACCTCCAACGAGTTCGCCCACGCCGCCGCCCGCGCGGTCGCCGAGCGGCCGTCGCAGAGCTACAACCCGCTCTTCCTCTACGGCGGCGTCGGCCTCGGCAAGACCCATCTGCTGCACGCGATCGGCCATCAGATCCAGATCCAGCGGCCGGAGCTCAAGGTCATGTACCTGGTCGCCGAGCAGTTCGTCAACGAGCTGATCAACTCGATCCGCTTCGACCGCATGCCGGCGTTCCGCGACCGTTACCGGACGATCGACGTGCTGCTGATCGACGACATCCAGTTCATCGCCGGCAAGGAGCGCACGCAGGAGGAGTTCTTCCACACCTTCAACACGCTCTACACCAGCCAGAAGCAGATCATCCTCTCGTCCGACTCCTCGCCGCGCCAGATCCCGACCCTCGAAGAGCGGCTGCGCAGCCGCTTCGAGTGGGGGTTGATCGCCGACATCCAGCCGCCCGAGCTGGAGACCAAGGAAGCGATCCTGCGCCGCAAGGCCGAGATCGAGGGGGTCGCGCTCCCCGACGAGGTCGCCCACTTCATCGCCCGCCAGGTGCGATCGAACATCCGCGAGCTCGAGGGCCTGCTCAACCGGGTGATCGCGTTCTCGATGCTCACCGGCAAGCCGTTGTCGCTCGCCCTGGCCAAGGAGACCCTGCGCGACATCCTCCCCGCGGACGGCCGGCGGGTCAGCGGCCAGGACATCGTCAAGGCGGTGGCCAAGCACTACGGCCTCAAGGTCGCCGAGATCAAGAGCCGCAGCAACTCGCGGCAGATCGCCTTCCCGCGCCAGGTGGCGATGTACCTCTGCAAGCAGCTCACCGACCTCTCCTACCCCGAGATCGGCAAGCTCTTCAACGACAAGCACCACTCGACGGTCATGTACTCGGTCGCGAAGATCGAGGAGCTGCGCGGGAACGACATCGACCTCGACCGCGCCCTCCAGGACTTCCAGGAACGGCTGGCCTAGGCCTGCGGACAACCCTGCGGGATTCCCTGCGGATCGGCCGCGGAGCCGGCTGCGGAAAACCGGCAGCCCCGCCGGCGCGCCGGCTTTTCCGCGCTCTGTCCACAGCCGTTCCACAGGCAATCTCCGCCGCCTGCGGAGCACCTCCGGAGCCCGGTTCCAGGGGCGCCTGGAGCGCTTTCCGCACCCTCCACAGCGCCTCCGGTGACTCCGGTTATCTCATGTACAATGACCCTTCATTCAGGAGGGGATAGATGGAGATCCGCGTCGACCGCAACCTGTTCGCCGCCGAGCTCGCGCCGATGCAGGGCATCGTCGAGCGGCGGACCACCATCCCGGTGCTCTCGCACATCCTGCTCTCCGTGCGCGACGGCCGGCTGCACCTGGCGGCGACCGACCTCGACGTCTCGCTCACCTCGTGGTGCGAGGCCGAGACGACCGGGGACGGCGGCGTCGCGGTCCAGGCCCGGAAGCTGATGGAGATCGTCCGCGCCCTCGCCGGCGACGAGGTGCGCCTGGTGCTCGACGAGCCGGAGTGGCTGACCATCTACGGCGGCACGTCGAGGTTCAAGATCCAGGGCAAGGTGCCCGACGAGTTCCCGACCCTGCCCGAGGTCGGCGGCGGCGCCGAGACCGAGATCCCGTTCGACGACCTCAAGCGGATGATCGCGCGGGTGATCTTCGCGGTCTCGGCCGAGGAGTCGCGCTTCCAGCTCAACGGCGCCCTCCTCAAGCTCAAGGGCGGCTCGATCGAGATGGTCGCCACCGACGGCCACCGCCTCGCCCTGGTCGAGCGGCCGCTCGGCGCGCCCTCCGCCGAGGGCTCGGTGCTGGTGCCGCGCAAGGCGCTCGCGGAACTCCAGCGTTTCGAGGGGGACGGCGCGCTGCGCTTCCGCCGCGGCGAGCACCACCTGTCGTTCCGCCTCGGCCGCCGCGAGCTGATCTGCCGCATCCTCGAGGGGACCTTCCCGGACTACGAGCGGGTGATCGCGCGCGACAACGACAAGAAGGCGGTGTTCGACCGGAAGCGCCTCGACGCAGCGGTCGGCCGGATGGCGCTCCTGACCGGCGACCGGGCGCGAGCGGTCAAGTTCCAGCTCCACCCGCAGCAGCTCGAGATCTCGGCCCAGAACCCCGACCTGGGCGACGCCCGCGAGGAGGTCGAGTGCGAGTACCAGGGGGGCGATCTCCAGCTCGGCCTCAACCCCGACTACGTGCGCGACTTCCTCGCCGCGGTCGAGTCGGCCAAGGTGCGGCTCGAGATGAAGGACGAGAACACCCAGTGCGTCGGCTACCCCGAGGACGGCGAGAGCGACGGCCGCTACCTCTGCGTCATCATGCCGATGCGCGTTTGAGCGCGCCGATCGCGTGCTCGTCTCCCTGACCGCCGAGGGCTTCCGCAACCTCGAGCCCCTCGAGTGGTCGCCGGGGCCGGGCAGCCACCTCCTGGTCGGCGGCAACGGCGCCGGCAAGACCTCGCTGCTCGAGGCGGTCTACGTCCTCGCCACCACCAAGAGCTTCCGCACCGCGCAGCTCGCCGACTGCGCGCGCTGGGGGGCCGGCGGTTTCCGGCTCGCCGGCGAGGCCGCGGGGGCCGCGCGCACCCGCCTCGAGGTCGCCTGGAGCCGCGCGCCGGCGGGCCGGCCGCCGGGCGAGCCCGGCGCCGAGAAGTCCCGCGCGGTCAACGGCAAGCCGTCGTCGCTCGGCGACCACCTGGCGGCGCTGCCGGTGGTCGCCTGGACCGCCGGCGACGCCGAGCTGACCACCGGCCCGCCGCTCCTCCGCCGGCGCTTCCTCGACCGCGGCGTGATCGGGCTCAAGCCGGCCGCGCTCGATCTCCAGGCGCGCTACCGGCGCGCGCTCGGGCACAAGCGCGACCTCCTCGCCGGCCGCCGGCGTCCCGCGGCGGCCGAGCTGGCGCCGTGGAACGATCTCCTGGCCGCCGCCGGCGCCGAGATCGTCGCGCTACGCGGCGCCTACGCCGAGCGCCTGGCGGCCGAGCTGGCGGCGGTCGAGGCCTTGGCCGAGCTGCCGTTCCCGACGCTCGGCCTGAGCTACCGGCCGCGGCCGGCGGCGGCGCTCGACGGAGGCGCCGACGCTCTCTTCGCCGCGTTCGAGCGCGCCGCCGGCGACGAGCTGGCGCGCGGGCGGCCGCTGGTCGGCCCCCACCGCGACGACCTCGAGATCGCCTGGGGCGGCCACCCGATGCGCGGCACGGTCTCGGCCGGCGAGCGCAAGGCCGCGGGGCTCCTGCTCCTGGCCGCCCACGGCCGGGTGGCGGCGGCCGCCGGGCGCGCTCCGGTGCACCTCCTCGACGACGCCGACGCCGAGCTGGCGCCGGCCACCCTGGCGGCGATCTGGCGGGTCTTCGCCGGCCCCGCGGCGGCGGGGGTGCAGCTCCTCGCCACCTCCAACCGGCCGGCGGTCTGGCGCGGCCTGGAGCTGACCGCGGTGCATCCCGTCGCGGGCGGCCGGGCCGGCGCCGCCGAGGCCCCGGAACCGGCCGCGTAAGATACTGATCGCAAAGAGCTAAGGGCTCGCGTTTCCGCCCGGTTTCTGGTATCATCGGGCCGTCTCGCGGCGGCCCCGTTCCAGGCGGCCGCCGGAACCTTCCAAAAACCTGAAGGATGTCGATCTTGACCCAGCCGCAGCCGACCTATACGGCCGAGAACATCAAGGTCCTGAAGGGCCTCGAGGCGGTGCGCAAGCGCCCCGGGATGTACATCGGCGACACCGACGACCTCTCGGGCCTCCACCACATGGTCTTCGAGCTGGTCGACAACTCCATCGACGAGGCGCTGGCCGGCTACGCCAACCACGTCGACGTGGTGGTCCACGCCGACAACTCGGTGACCGTCGAGGACGACGGCCGCGGCGTCCCGGTCGACCTGCACAAGGGCGAAGGGCGCTCGGCGGCCGAAGTGATCATGACCGAGCTGCACTCGGGCGGTAAGTTCGACAAGAACTCCTACAAGGTCTCGGGTGGTCTCCACGGCGTCGGCGTCTCGGTGGTCAACGCCCTGTCGGAGACCCTCGAGCTCGAGATCGCCCGCGACGGCCGGGTCTGGCACCAGGTCTACCACCGCGGCCTGCCCGAGGAGCCGATCAAGGCCCTCGGCACCACCGAGCGCACCGGCACCAAGGTGCGGTTCTGGGCCGACCCGGAGATCTTCGCCACCCTCGACTACCAGTTCGACGCCCTCGCCCAGCGCCTGCGCGAGCAGTCGTTCCTGAATCGCGGGGTGCACATCCGGCTGCGCGACCAGCGCACCGACCGCGAGGCCGAGTTCCGCTACGAGGGGGGAGTCGCGAGCTTCGTCGAGCACTTGAACCGCAACAAGGGGACCGTTCATGAGCCGCCGATCTACCTGATCGAGACCCGCGACGACGGCACCGGCGAGGAGACCGTCGAGGTCGCGCTGCAGTGGAACGACGGCTACAGCGAGCTGCTCTACTCGTTCGCCAACACGATCAACAACCGCGACGGCGGCACCCACCTCTCCGGTTTCAAGGCGGCGCTGACCCGCACCCTGAACGCCTACGCCGCCGAGACCGGCCTGACCAAGGGGTTGAAGGAGAACCTGACCGGCGACGACGTCCGCGAGGGGCTCACCGCGGTGGTCTCGGTCAAGATCAAGGACCCCAAGTTCTCGAGCCAGACCAAGGACAAGCTGGTCTCCTCGGACATCAAGGGCTGGGTCGAGCAGGTCGTCAACGACAAGCTCGGGAGCTGGCTCGAGGAGAACCCCAAGCAGGCGCGGCTGATCGTCGAGAAGTCGGTCGAGGCGGCGCGCGGGCGCGAGGCGGCGCGGAAGGCCCGCGAGCTGACCCGGAGGAAGGGCGCGCTCGACGCCTCGAACCTCCCGGGCAAGCTCGCCGACTGCACCGAGAAAGACCCCGCGCGCTCCGAGCTGTTCCTGGTCGAGGGCGACTCCGCCGGCGGCTCGGCCAAGCAGGGGCGCGATCGCGCCTTCCAGGCCGTGCTGCCGCTCAAGGGGAAGATCCTCAACGTCGAGAAGGCGCGCTTCGACAAGATGCTGGGGAGCGACGAGATCAAGACCATGATCATCGCGCTCGGCACCGGCATCGGCAAGGACGACTTCGACGCCGCGAAGCTCCGTTACGGCAAGCTCATCATCATGTGCGACGCCGACGTCGACGGCAGCCACATCCGGACCCTGATCCTGACCTTCTTCTTCCGCCAGATGCGCGAGCTGATCGACCGCGGCAACCTCTACATCGCCCAGCCGCCGCTCTACAAGGTCAGCCACGGCAAGAAGGAGGTCTACCTCAAGGACGACGAGGAGTACCGCACCTACCTGCTCGACCGGGTCCAGGCCTCGTGGCGGCTGCGCCTGGGCGACGGCAACGGCAACGGCACCAACACCAACACCGGCGAGGCCGAGGGGGGCGAGCTGTCCGGGGCGCGCCTGGTCCGCTTCGTGCGCCGGCTCGAGGAGTTCCGCGGCCACCTGGTCCGGCTCGCCTCGCGCGGCTACCCGGAGGCGGCGCTGCGCCAGGCGCTCCTCCACGGCCTGCGCGCCAAGGAGGACCTCCAGGACCAGGCCAAGCTCGAGCGGCTCGCCGCGGCGCTCGAGGCGGCCGGGTTCCGCGACGTCGCGGTCGGCCGCGACGAGGAGCACGGCACCGGCGCCGTCTCGTTCGTCAGCCGGCGCGACGGCGTCGAGCGCGCGGTGCGGCTCGACTGGAACCTGATCGCCGCCGCCGAGTACCGGGCCCTGGTCGCCAACCGCGAAGGCCAGAGCGCGATCGCCGCCCCGGTCCTGATCCTCTACGACGGCGGCGACGGCGGCACCGAGCACGCGACCCTCGAGGTGGCGCTCGACGCGCTCTACGCCGGCGCCAGGAAGGGTCTCTCGATCCAGCGCTACAAGGGCCTCGGCGAGATGAACCCGGCGCAGCTCTGGGAGACCACGATGGATCCCACCCGCCGCCGGCTGCTCCAGGTGCGGATCGACGACGCCTTCGAGGCCGACCAGATCTTCACCACCCTGATGGGCGACCTGGTCGAGCCGCGCCGGCAGTTCATCCAGGACAACGCCCTCGACGTCAAGAACCTCGACGTCTGAGCCGCCCCCGCGGTGCAGGGAGCGGATACCTCTCCCGGAAGGTCAGCATGAGCGACGACGAGAAAGAACAGCCGCCGATCGAGCGCCCGATCCCCGTCGACATCGAAGACGAGATGCGGCGGAGCTATCTCGATTACGCGATGAGCGTGATCATCGGCCGCGCCCTGCCCGACGTGCGCGACGGCCTGAAGCCGGTCCACCGGCGCGTCCTCTACGGCATGTGGGAGAGCGGCAACACCTCGAACCGCCCCTACAAGAAGTCGGCGCGCATCGTCGGCGACGTGATGGGCAAGTACCACCCGCACGGCGACGCCGCGATCTACGACTCGGTGGTGCGCATGGCGCAGGACTTCTCGATGCGCTACCCGCTGGTCGACGGCCAGGGCAACTTCGGCTCGATCGACGGCGACAACCCGGCGGCGATGCGCTACACCGAGGTGCGGCTGACCAGGCTCGCCGAGGAGCTGATCCGCGACGACATCGACAAGGAGACCGTCGACTGGGTCGACAACTACGACGGCTCCGAGCGCGAGCCGTCGGTGCTGCCGGCGCGCGCGCCCAACCTCCTGCTCAACGGCACCTCCGGCATCGCCGTCGGCATGGCGACCAACATCCCGCCGCACAACCTCACGGAGATGGTCGACGCCCTCCACCTCTTGATCGACAGCCCCGCGGTCACCCTGACCGAGGTGATGAAGCTCCTGCCCGGTCCCGACTTCCCGACCGCCGGCTTCATCCACGGCGTCGACGGCATCCGGTCGGCCTACGAGACCGGCCGCGGCATCATCCAGGTCCGCGCCCACGCCGAGATCGAGCCCTACGGCGACGACCGGGACGCGATCGTGGTCAAGGAGCTGCCCTACCAGGTCAACAAGGCGAAGCTCCTCGAGCGGATCGCCCAGCTCGTACGCGAGAAGAAGGTCACCGCGATCTCCGAGATGCGCGACGAGTCCGACCGCAACGGCATCCGGATCGTCATCGAGCTGAAGCGCGGCGAGGTCGCCGAGGTCGTGCTCAACACGCTCTACAAGATGACGCCGATGCAGACCACCTTCGGCATCATCCTGCTGGCGATCGTCGACAACCAGCCGCAGGTGCTGTCGCTCCTCGACATCCTGCGCCACTTCCTCGACCACCGGAAGACGGTGATCGTCCGCCGCACCCGCTACGACCTGCGCAAGGCCGAGGAGCGCGCCCACCTGCTCGAAGGGATCCTCAAGGCCCTCGACCACCTCGACGAGGTGATCGCGACCATCCGTTCCAGCCAGACCCCGCCCGAGGCGCGCGAGCGGCTGATGGAGGGCTTCGCGCTCTCCGAGGTGCAGGCGCAGGCAATCCTCGAGATGCGGCTCCAGCGGCTCACCGGCCTCGAGCGCGAGAAGGTGGTCGAGGAGTACCGCGAGCTGATGGCGCTGATCGAGCGGCTGCGCGCGCTCCTCGCCTCGGACGCTTTGGTGTTGGCCGAGATCCGGCGCGAGCTGGCCGAGCTCAAGGAGGCCTACGGCGACGAGCGGCGGACCAAGATCATCGCCGCCACCCACGACCTCTCGATCGAGGACCTGATCGCCGACGAGGACATGGTGATCACGGTCACCCACACCGGCTACATCAAGCGCTCGCCGCTCTCGCTCTACCGCGCCCAGCACCGCGGCGGCAAGGGGCGCACCGGGATGGTGACCAAGGACGGCGACTTCGTCGAGCACCTCTATGTCGCCTCGGCGCACAGCTACGTCCTGGTCTTCACCGAGAGCGGCCGGGTCTACTGGATGAAGGTCCACCAGATCCCGGAGGCCGGCCCGGCCTCGAAGGGGAAGGCGATCGTCAACCTGCTCGAGCTCGAGGCCGACGAGAAGGTGGCGACCACGGTGGCGCTGCGCGAGTTCCCCGAGGACCGCTACCTGCTGTTCGCGACCGAGCGGGGGACGGTCAAGAAGACCAGCCTCGCCGCCTTCGCCCGGCCGCTCGCGCGCGGCATCATCGCGATCGGCATCGAGGAGGGGGATCGCCTCCTGGCGGTCAAGGTCGTCGAGCCGGGGCAAGAGGTGCTCCTGGCCACCGCCCGAGGCCACGCGATCCGCTTCCCGGAGTGGGACCCCGAGGACCCCAACCGCGGCGTCCGGCCGATGGGCCGGCCGGCCTACGGCGTCCGCGGCATCAAGCTCCGCCGCGACGACCGGGTGGTCGCGCTCGAGGTGCTCTCGGCCGAGGGCGATCTCCTGACCGTCGCCGAGCGCGGCTACGGCAAGCGCACGCCGCTCGACGACTACCGCCTCCAGAGCCGCGGCGGCCAGGGGATCATCAACCTCAAGGTGGGGGCGAAGACCGGCGAGGTGATCGCGGTCAAGCAGGTGACGCCCGAGGACGGCCTGCTGCTGATCACCGTCGGCGGCATGATCCTGCGCACCCCGGTCGGCACCATCCGCGTCGTCGGCCGCAACACCCAGGGGGTCAAGGTGATGGACCTGGCCGACGACGACCTCATCGCCGCCGCGGCCAAGCTCGAGGCGGGCGAGGGCGACGACCTCGAGGGCGACGACTTCGAGGGCGAGCCGGGCGACGGCGATCCCGGGACCGCGGATCTCGAGGCCGCCGGCGGCGAGGAGTTCGGCGATGCCGAGCCGCCGGAGGGCGATGCCGGGCCCGGCCGCGGCGACGGCGAGGAGCCGGTCAACTGAGACCGCTCGCCTTCGCCGAGCCGGACGAGCCCGGCGACGGAGAAGCCACCGGCGCCGGGCGCGAGGGGATGCCCGATGGCGCCGAGCCGTCCGGCACCGTGGGTCCTCCTCCTCCGTCGATGCGACCGGGCCAGCTCTACCGCGCCGCCTGGGGCTTCTACCTCTTCCTGGCGCTCGCCGCCGTGATCTGGATCGGCTGGCGCGAGAAGGTGATCCGCCTCGAGCTGTTCGTCGATCCGGCGGAGTGGTGGATCGACCTCGGGGCCGGCGTCGCCGGCGGATTGGCGCTGGTCGGCCTCTGGCGGCTGGCGGCACGCTGGTTCGCCGTGGCGCGGAGCCTCGAGAGCCGCCTCGGCACGCTCCTCGGCTCGCTGACCCGCGCCGAGGTGATCGCGCTCGCCGTGATCTCCGGACTCGCCGAGGAGCTGTTCTTCCGCGGCGCGGTCCAGGGCTCGTGGGGCTTCGGCTGGGCCACCGCCCTCTTCGCCCTGCTCCACACCGGCCGCGAGCCGGCGTTGCGCTTCTGGACCCTCTTCGCGCTCGTCGCCGGCGCGCTCTTCGGCGGCCTGATGCTCTGGCGCGGCAACCTCCTCGCCCCGATCGCCGCCCACTTCGTGGTCAACGCCGTCAACCTCCAGCGGATCGCCGTGGCGCCCGCCGCACCGGCGGCCGAGGGCGGCTGAACGCGGTCGCCGCACACGCGGCTCTAGGCCGCGCGTCGTCCGCTGCTTCGGGCGGCGGCAGGGGCTGGTAGACTCCGCCTCCCCTAGGCGGAGACCCCGAGCCGTAGAAAGGAACCGTCGGACCATGAGCACCCAGGACGTTCTCGACCGCGTCGATCGCGAGGGCGCGGCCTACCTCGACGAGCTGAAGGACTTCCTGCGCATCCCGTCGATCTCGACCGACCCGCAGTACAAGGGGGAGGTGCGGCGCGCCGCGGAGTGGCTGCGCGACCGGATGGCCGCGGCCGGGCTCGCCGCCGAGCTGATCGAGACCGAGGGCAACCCGCTGGTCTACGGCGAGTGGACCGGTGCGCCGGGCAAGCCGACGGTGCTCTTCTACGGCCACTACGACGTCCAGCCGGCCGACCCGCTCGAGGAGTGGCGCAACCCGCCGTTCGAGCCGACGATCGAGCGCGACCCGGTGCGCGGCGACCGCCTGGTCGCGCGCGGCGCCACCGACGACAAGGGGCAGAGCTACGCCCACGTCAAGGCGATCGGCGCGATCCTCGCCGAGCGCGGCGAGCTGCCGGTCAACGTCAAGATCGTCTGCGAGGGGGAGGAGGAGTCGGGCGGCGCCGCGATCGACCGCTTCGTGCGCGAGGACGCCGGCGCCCGGCTCGGCGCCGACTGCGTCGTGGTCTCGGACACCTCGATGTACGCGCCCGGCCAGCCGTCGCTGATCTACGGCCTGCAAGGGGCTCGCCTACATGGAGGTGCGAGGTCCACGGCCCGAACCGCGACCTCCACTCCGGCACCTACGGCGGCGGCGGTGACCAACCCGCGCGAACGCGCTGGCGCACCTGGTCGCGTCGCTGCGCGACCCGGCGACCGGCCGGATCCTGATCCCCGGCTTCTACGACCGCGTCCGCCCGCTCGAGGCGTGGGAGCGCGAGGAGTTCGCGGCGCTGCCGTTCGACGAGGAGGAGTACAAGGCCGAGCTGGGGGTCGACGCGCTCTCCGGCGAGGAGGGCTACTCCACCCGCGAGCGCGCTCTGGGCGCGGCCGACCTGCGACGTCAACGGCATCTGCGGCGGCTACATGGGCGAGGGGGCGAAGACCGTGCTCCCGGCGCGCGCCGGCGCCAAGGTCTCGATGCGCCTGGTGCCCGACCAGCAGCCGGCCGAGATCGCGCGAGCGTTCAAAGCCCACGTCGAGGCGCACGCGCCCCCGGGACGTGAGGTCGAGGTGCTCTCGCTCCACGGCGCCGAGCCGGTGCTGATCGACGCCCGAGGGTCCGATCGTCGAGGCGGCGATGGACGCCCTCGAGGACGTGTGGGGCAAGCGCCCGGTGCGCGTGCGCGAGGGCGGCTCGATCCCGATCGTCGGCACCTTCGCCCGCGTGCTCGAAGTGCCGGTGCTCTTGCTGGGCTTCGGGCTCGAGGACGACCGCCTGCACTCGCCCAACGAGAAGCTCAACCTGTCGAGCTTCCACGGCGGCATCCGCTCGGTGGTGCGCTTCCTCGACCGGCTCGGAGCCGCCGGATGACGGCGCAAGGCGGGATCGAGCGCGAGATCAAGTTCCGCGAGGTCGAGCTGGACCGGCTGCGCGACCGGCTGCGCGAGCTCGAGGCGGAGCGCACCGGCCCGGGCTCGCTCGAGGACAACTGGGTCTTCGACCGCGACGGCGAGCTCGAGCGCGAGCGCTCGATCCTGCGCCTCCGCCGCGACCCCAAGGGCGCCAAGCTCACCTTCAAGGGGCCGCCGCACTTCGAGGAACGGACCAAGGTGCGCGCCGAGCACGAGACCGAGGTCGAGGACCCCGACGCCGTCCGCGCGATCCTCGAGAGCCTCGGCTACCGGGTGGTCAAGCGCTACCAGAAGATGCGCGAGACGTGGCGGCTCGGCGGCGTCACCATCGCCCTCGACCACACCCCGATCGGCGACTTCGCGGAGTTCGAGGGCGAGGGGGCCGAGCGGGTGGCGCGCCGCTGCGAGCTCGACCCGGCGAAAGCCGAGCGCCGTTCCTACCTCCGGCTCTACGCCGACTTCCAGGCCGCCAACCCGGCCGCGCCGCCAGACATGGTGTTCGGCGACCGCGCCGACCGCTAGGCGGCGGGCGCTCCCCGGGATGGCCTCGCTCCGGCTGCGCGCGCTGGTGCTCGCCGCCGGCCGCGGTGAGCGATTGCGCCCGCTGACCGACGTCGTCCCCAAGCCGCTCCTGCCGGCCGCGGGCACCGAGGTCGCCGGCCACACCCTGGCGGCCCTCGCCGCCGCCGGCTGCGAGGCGGCGGCGCTCAACCTCCACCACCTGGGCGGCGCGATCCGCGAGCGCTTCGGAGACTCCTGGCAGGGCATGCCGCTGACCTGGTCCGAGGAGCCTGAACCGCTCGGCACCCTCGGCGCCCTCGGCCCGCTCGCCGACTTCCTCGCGGTCGCCGACCTGGTGCTGGTGATCAACGGCGACAGCCTGTGCGACTGGCCGATCCGCCCGCTGGTGCGGCGGCACGTCGCGAGCGGCGCGGCGGCGACGCTCCTCTTCGCGCGCCGCGCCGACCCGGCCCGGTTCGGCGGCGGCGTGGCCGTGGCCGGCGGTCGGGTGATCTCGTTCGCACCGCCGCCGCCGGCCGGTCGATCGAGCGGCGAGCCGCGGTCTCGCGAGACCGCCGCCCCCGGTGAGAAGGTCCGCCGCCACGTCTTCGCCGGCGCCCAGGCGCTCTCGCCGAGCTGCTCCGGCGCGCCGCCGCGATCGCCGCCGAGCGCGGCGCCTGCGACACCGTGCGCGACCTCTACGCGCCGCTCCTCGCCGAGGGGGGCCGGCTCGCCGCGCTGGTCACCGGCCGGCGCTGGCACGACCTCGGCACCTCGGACCGCTACCTCGCGGCGGCGCTCGACGCCGCCCGCGGGCGCTTCCCGGCCCGCCTCTGGCGGCGCTCGTGGAGCGCGCCGGACGCCCGGATCGAGCGCGGCGCGAAGCTCCGCGGCGCGGTGGTCGAGGCCGGCGCGGCGGTCGAGGTCGGCGCGCGCCTCGAGCGGGCGGTGGTGATGGCCGGCGCCCGGGTCGCCGCCGGCTGCCGGCTGATCGAGGCGATCGTCGGCCCCGGCGTCGCCCTCCCCGCCGGCACCCGCGTCGAGCGCCGGCTGGTCACCGCCGCGCGCGAGGGGGTCCCCCCGGCGCCCGACGAGTCGCGGGTCGGCGGCCTGGTCTACACGCCGTTCGACCGCGGCGCGCTGGTGCGGCCGGAGCGGCCGTCCCGTGAGCAGCGGGAGGCGCGCCGGTGAGCGCCGGCTTCCGCCTCCTGGTCTTCGACTGGGACGGCACGCTGATGGACTCGATCGGCTCGATCGTCGAGTGCGCGCGGGCGGCGGCGCTCGAGCTGGGAGTCGAGCCGGCGGCCGAGGAGGTGATGCGCTCGGCGGTCGGCCTCGGCCTCGCCGACACCATCGAGCGCCTGCTCCCCGGCGCCGGGCCCGACCAGGCGCGGCGGATGGTCGAGGCCTACCGCCGCCACTGGGTCGAGACCTACCGCGAGCGGCCGCGGCTCTACCCGCAGACCGCCGAGGTGCTCGACGAGCTGGGGCGCTCGGGCTATCTCCTGGCGCTCGCCACCGGCAAGGGGCGGCGCGGCCTCGAGCACGACCTCGCCGCCACCGGCCTCGCCGGCCGTTTCCTCGCCACCCGCACCGCCGACGACGCGCCGTCGAAGCCGCACCCGAAGATGCTCCTCGACCTCCTCGACGAGCTGGGCGCCGGCCCCGCCGAGTCGCTGATGATCGGCGACAGCCGCTGGGACCTCGAGATGGCGCGAAACGCCGGCGTCGGCTCGGTCGCGGTCGCCACCGGCACCTGGCCGCGCCACGAGCTGGCCGGCTACGGGCCGCTGGCGACGCTTGGCGGAGTAGCCGAGCTGCCGGAGTGGCTCAGGCGGGCCGCTCGACGATCCACCGCTCGGCGCTGACGCCGAAGTGCAGCTCGACGCCGCGAGCGAGGTCGTCGAGCACCGTCGCGCAGAGCCTCCCTTCCGGATCGACCTCGGCGAGGATCTCGGACATCAGCAGCACGTCGCGGCTCTCAGGCCGGATCGCCGCCTTCTCCGACTGGCGCCAGACGAAGTGGCGGGTGAGGACGTCGGGGCCGTCGGCGTAGGCGACCTCGCCCGGCGGCACCTCCTCCTCGCCCTCGCCGCCGAGCTGGTGGAAGCGGTCGCCGGCGCGGGTCGGGCGCAGCTCGACGGCGTTCACCCCGAGCGTGCCGCCCTCGACGTCGCCGAGGTCGAAGCCGCCGGCCGGGACGATCCAGCGCAGCGACACCGCGTTGTAGAAGTCGACCAGCGGGTTGATCGCGAACGGCTCGCCCCCCTTGAGCGCGCGCCGCAGGAGCGACTCGATCGCGGCCGGATACTTCTTGGGCGGCGCGCCGGCGGCGCGCAGCGCCTCGCGCCACGGCGCCACCCGCGGGTGCGACTGCGCGTTGGCGACCTCGATCGCGCCGGCCGCCGACCACGCCTCGCGCCACGCCGCCGCTACCGGCGGGCGCTCGGCGCGGTTGTCGATCCCCGAGGCGCGCACCACGGCGATGCGCAGGCCGGGGAAGAGCCGCCAGATCTCCGGGTCGACGAGGAGGCCGGAGCGAGGCGCCGCGCTCATCGGTTTCCTCCGGGGTCGTCCTCGCCGTCGCTTCCCGATTCCCCGGCCGCCCCCGCCGCCGGCAGCCCCGGGATCTCCGCCTCGGCCGCGCCCAGGTGGAGCAGCCGGTCGACCGGGGCGAAGCGGTCGGAGAGGACCGGCGTGTCCGAGAAGTCGACCCCCTCGCGGAGCTGGCGGGCGACCAGGTCGGAGAGCGCCGGGTCGAAGCCGTGCCGGCGGTCGAGCGCCTGGGCGCGGAGCGCCAGCTCGGCCGCGCTCGGCACCGGACCGTCGTCGCCGGTGGCGAGCACCAGGAGGTTGCCCGACCCCGGCACCGCGAACGCCCAGGCGCGCGGGAAGACCTCGACCACCGTGCGGTAGATCGCGCGCGGGAACGGCTGGCCGAGACCGCCGGCGAGGTTCAGGCCGAAGACGCCGCCCGGCTCGAGCCGCTCCCGCACCAGGAGGAGGAACTCGCGGGTGGTCAGGTGGAACGGCACCGAGAGCCCGATGTAGGTGTCGCAGTAGATGTAGTCCCAGCGCCGTCCGGCGCGGTCGAGGAAGCGGCGCGCGTCGGCGACGTGGACTCGCCGGCCGGGCGCCTCCTCGAAGCCGAACCAGCGCGCCGCCGCCTCGGGCACTGCGGGGTCGACGTCGACGAAATCGACGGTCATGGCCGGCCGATGGCGCTGGAGGTGGAGCCCGGCGTGGCCGGCGCCCATGCCGAGGACGAGCATCGAGTCGATCTCGGGAGCGAGCAACAGCGCGGCGGCGGCGACGCGCGGGTAGGCGAGCGCCGGCTCGCCGTCTGCGAGGCGCATGCCGCTGTGGAGCACGCGGTCGCTCTCGAGGTAGCGGACGCCGCCCGACTCGCGCACGCGCAGGGTCTGATACGGCGTCATCCGCTCGAACAGCAGCCCGCCGGGCGGCTCGCGCTCGACCGTGCCGCTCTGCACCGCGAGGCCGGCGAGGGCGATCGACAAGAGCGCCGGCAGCGGCGCGCGGCGGAACGAGCCGGCAAGCGCGGCGAGCGCGGTCAGCGCGGTCAGCCCGAGGAGGAGCGCCAGCCCCTGCTCGAGAGTCAGGAACGGCACCAGGACGAAGGTGCAGCCGAGCGTGCCGGCGAGGCTCCCCGCCGTCGACAGCGCGTAAAGCCGGCCGGCGGTGACGCCGAGCCGCGCGAGGTCGCCGGCGGCCAGGCGCACCGCGTAGGGCGAGATCACCCCGAGGAGCACGCTCGGAGGCCCGAAGAGCGCGGCGGCGGCGAGGAGCGTCCCCCACGCCGAGCCTCCGGCCAGGTCTTGGGTCTGTCCCCCGAGCCACGCCGCCGCCGGCCGCGCCGAGAGCAGCAGCGCCCCCTGAGCCAGCGCCGCCCACGCCACGAGGCGGCCGAGCCCGGCGAGCCTCGGGTCGCGGTCGGCGAGCCGCCCGCCCCAGGCATAGCCGAGCGACAGCGCGGCCAGAAAGACGCTGATGATCGAGCCCCAGACGTAGACGCTCGACCCGAACTCCGGCGCCAGCACCCGGCTGGCCAGGATCTCGAGCGCCATCAGGATCCCGCCCCCCGCCGCCACCACCCAGGCCAGCCGCACCCGCTGCCAGCGCGATGCGGCCGCGGGCGCGGCGGCGGCGCGGGGGAACGGCTCGGCGGGGAGGGTCATCGGCGGGGCGGCGCCTCGGCCAGCCGGCTCGCCAGCGGCTCGGGGATCGGGATCGGCCGCAGGCCGGCCGGGTCGTTGAGGACGCAGCAGACCGAGGAGATGCGGCCGCGGGCGCACAGGCGGCCGCGGGAGGAGATCTCGGCCTCGTAGGTCATCGAGCGCGCGCCCTTCTTCGCCACCCGCAGAACGATCTCGACCTCGTCGCCGAAGCGCAGCGGCGCGACGAACTCGCAGCTCGCTTCGACCCGCGGCCAGCCGATCACCCGGCCGTCCGGGTCGGTGACGTGGACGCTGGTGCCGAGCGAGCGCATCAGCTCGTGCTCGGCGGTCTCCATGAAGACGAAGAACCGCGAGAAGTGGACGATGCCGCCGAGGTCGGTGTCGGCGAACTCCACCCGCCGGGTGGTGCGGAACTCGGTGATCGGTGCGGCGTCCGTGGCGATCATGGGGCGGGAGCCTATCGCGCCGCCCCGGACCGCTCCCGGCCGCCGATCAGAACGCGGTCGTGTCGCCCTGCCCGCAGATCTCGCCCGGCGGGTTGTGATAGGTCGCCTGCTCGCTGGTCTCGGTGTCGGTGACGGTGATCGTGTACTCGACGTCGGAGAGTCCGCCGTAGAAGACCCAGAAGCGGCCGTTGACCGGGCGGCCATCGAGGCGGTTGCTTCTCCTTCAAGCTCCTGTTTAGGAAGAAAACCCTACACAAACAGCGGGAACAGGCATCAAATCGCGACCCGGACGGGCCCACCGGCGTGCGGGAGGCAGGAATCGCTCAGGAAGCCGCGGAGACCCTCGCCCCCGCCACCAGCCCCCGATACACCGCCAGCGTCTTCTCCGCCATCTCCGCCGCGCCGTGGTGGGCGGCGACCGCCTCGCGGCCGCGGCGGCCCAGCTCGCGGGCCACGGCGGGGTCGTCGGCGAGGCGGCGGAGGCCGTCGGCGAGGGCGGCCGGGGAGCCGGGCTCGACCAGGAGGCCGGCGCGGGTGGCCTGGATCAGCTCGGGGAAGGCGCCGTGGCGGGGCTGGACCACCGGCACGCCGGCGGCGAGCGCCTCGAGGACGTAGAGGCCCTTGGGCTCCTCGTAGACCGCGGGCACCGAGAGGGCGTCGAGGCGGGCGAGGAAGGCGTGCTTGCCGGCGAGGTCGACCTCGCCGCCCATGTCGGCCTGGGCGGCGAGGCCGGCGGCGGCCAGGCGCTCGCGCAGCCCGGCGACGAAGGGGGCGTCGCGCGGGCCGATCCAGCCGGCGACCGCGAGGCGCGGCGGCGGCCGGTCCGCGGGCCAGCCGGCGGCGAGCAGCTCGAACGCCTCGACCAGGTGGTGGAGCCCCTTCTCCGGGCACTGGCGGGCGAGGTAGCCGACGGTGAACGGCTCCGGACCGCCGTCGCTCCATCGGCGGCCGGGTGCGGCGGCGGCCGGCCCGGATTCGGCCGGGGTCGATCCTGCCGGTGCGGCCGCGGCGGGTCCGGTCTCCGCGTAGCCCTCGAGCCGGATCCCCAGCGGTACGACGTGGATCCTGTCGCGCGGCACGCCGAGGACCGGCGCCATGCGGCCGGCGTAGTAGAGGCTCGGGGAGACGAAGCCGTCGGCGTCGGCGGCGCGGAGGCGCAGCTCGGCGAGGACCTCGCTCCGCCACGGCTCTTCGAGGGCGTCGAGGAAGAGGTCCTCGCCGGTCAGGCCGCACGCGACCGGGACGCCGAGGGCGCGGCGGATCGGGCCGGCCATGCCGAGGAAGAGCGCGTTGGTGAGCTGCACCACCTCGGGGCGGAACCCCTCCAGCCACTCGATCAGCTTGGCCAGCTCCTTGGCCTGCCGGCCGTCCTCGCCGCGGAGCACGGAGAGGGTCAGCTCGCCCAGCTCGGCGGCGTCGGTCGAGCCGGCGAAGCGGCCGACCTGGTCGAGGAGAGCGCGGCGGTCGAGCAGGCGGTCGAAAAACGCCGGGGTGTGGCGGAAGAGCGCGCTCTTCTGCTGGAGGTAGACATTGACGGCGCCGTAGAAGACCCGCGGCAGGGAGACGTCGGGCTCGTCGGTGCGGAGCGGCGTGTAGAGCGGCAAGAGAGCCACCTCGTGGCCGGCGGCCTGGAGGGCGGCGGCCACGGTGTTGTCGTGGAGGCAGCTCCCGCAGTACATGCCGGCGGCGCCGGCGGCGAGGTAGGCGATCCTCACGGCGTCTCCCGCCGCCTCCCGTCGCCGGGGAAGAAGGGTGCCAGCGCCGCGGCCGGCGGCGGCGAGGTCGCGAGCGAGACCACGATCAGCGCCAGGGCCGCGGCCGGCACGATCACTGCCACGGGCATGAGACCGGTGCCGCCGATCGTGTAGCCGGGGTTCTGGGCGGCGTGGAGGAAATAGTAGAGCCAGAGGGAGACGGCGGTGAGGAGCGAGGCCCAGGCGCCGGCGCGAGTGGCGCGGCGCCAGTAGAGGGCGGCGACGATCAGGGGGAAGAGGGCGGCGAAGCCGGTGAAGGACCAGAGGCCGAGGCGGAAGATGCTGCGCTCGACGACCAGCGAGAGGGCGTAGGTGAGGACCAGGACGGCGGCGACGAACAGGCGCCCGGCGAAGAGCTGGCGACGGCCGGCGGCCGCGGAGGCCGTGGCCGCGGGAGAGCGGGCTCCGAGGCCGCGGGTGACCATCGACGACAGCGCCAGGGCCTGGCTGTCGAGCGAGTTCATCACCGCGGCGAAGATGCCGGCGGCCAGGAGGCCCGTGAGGACGCCGGGAGCGTGGAGGTCGATCGCCCGGATCAGCACCGAGTTGGCGGCCGGGCCCTCGAGGCCGGGGAGGTCGGCGCTCGCCAGCACGCCGACCAGGACGCTCGGCAGCCACACCGCGGCGAGGCACAGCGGGTAGGCGACGATCGGCAGCTTGAAGGTCTCGGGGCCGCGCGCGCTCAGCCAGTGGGTGAAGATGTGCGGGAAGGTGCCGGCCGAGAGCGGGATCAGCGCGTAGGAGAGCAGCTCGAGCGGCGGCACGCGGTCGCCGTGGACCAGGAGCGCGGGGGCGACCCGCGAGGCCAGCACGTCGAGGCCGCCGGCTTTCACGATCACCACGCCGGCGGTGACCGCGCCGAGGACGACGAAGACCACGGTCTGGAAGGTGTTGACCCACGAGGTGCCGCGCACGCCGCCGGCGGCGACGTAGGCGAACACCACGCCGGCGATCACCAGCCCCCCGGCCCACTCCGGCACCCGGCCGCGGGTGATCTCGGTGATCGTGATGCCGCCGCCCATCATCCCGATCACCAGGTAGGGGAGGAGGAGCGCGACCAGCGCCCCGCCCACCGCCAGCGCCAGCGCCGGGCTGCCCCAGCGCGCGGCCACCAGCTCGACCTGGGTCAGGAAGCCGCCGCGCCGGCACACCGTCCAGACGCGCGGGGCGACGAAGTAGAAGACCGCCGGCACCACCAGGGCGGAGGACGACGCCATCAGGCTGAAGACGCCGACGCCGCGGTGGTAGGCCTCGCCCGAGGCGCCGAGCAGGCTGAACGCGGTCATGTGGGTGCCGAAGAGCGTCGCGAGCAGGATCACCGGCCCGATCGTGCGGCTGGCGGTGAAGTAGTCGTCGCCGGTGGCCGCGAGCCGGCGCCGGGCGAGGAAGCCGATCGCCAGCACCAGCGCGAGATAGACCCCGACCACGGCCTCGATCACGGCTGCTCCCCCCGCCCCGTTCGTGGGATCAGCCGCCGTCGCCGAGGCCCGGCGGCGGCCAGGCGCGGCGCACCGCGAACGCCATCAGCCCCGCCGCGGCGACGCAGTAGAGGACGTGGTAGAGGAGCCCGGCGGGGAGCCCGAGCACCAGCCGCGGCCGGTCCCAGAACCAGAAGTCGTGATGAAGGGCGAAGAGCAGCCCGAGCCCGAGGTAGAACCAGGCCGCGCCGTGCCGGGCCGGCGCCGTCGCGTCCGCGGTCGCCGCCGCGGCCGCCTGCCGCGCCGCCCTCACCGGCGCGCCTCCGCCTCCGCGGTCTCGACCGCCGCGGCGCTGCGCTCGGCGGCGAAGAGGTCGAGCGCCGCCAGGGTCTCCTCGTAGGGCTTGCGGAAGACGTTGCCGGTCAGGAGGTCGACGATGCCGGGGCGCTGGTCCGGGAAGCGCTCGAGGAAGCGGCCGAAGCTGAACTCCGGGTCGTAGAAGGCGTAGACCAGCCGGCGGATCGCGCGGATGCCGTCGGCGTAGCGCTCGCCGTGGGCGTTGAGGCGCGCGGCCGAGAGGTCGCCGGCGTCGAGCGCGTCGATCACCGCGTCGGCGGCCATCGCCCCCGACTCCAGGGCCAGGAACACCCCCGAGGAGTAGAGCGGGTCGAGGAAGCCGAAGGCGTCGCCGGCGAGCACCCAGCCGTTGCCGCCGACCCGGCTGCTCAGGTACGAGTAGTCGCGGGCGACCCGCACCGGCATCAGCATCTCGGCCCCGGCCATCCGCTCGGCGAGCGCCGGGCAGCGCGCCAGCTCGCGCGCGAAGACCGCCTCCGGGTCGCCGCCGTCAACCAGGTCCTCGACCGGCCCGACCACCCCGATCGAGGTCCGCTCGCCCGGGAGCGGGATGAACCAGAACCAGTTGCGCGGGCTCTCGGTGCGCAGCACCAGGGTCGCCCCCTCGTCGATCCCGGGATCGCGGCGGGCGCCCTTGAAGTGGCTCCAGTAGGCGGCGTGGCGGAGCCGCGGGTCGTCCTCCTTGAGCCCCATCGAGCGGGAGATCAGCGCCCGCTGGCCGCTGGCGTCGATCACCACCCGGGCGTCGACGTCGCGAACCTCGCCGCCGTCGATCGCGGCGCGCACGCCGACCGCGCGGGGCTCCTCGCCTTCCTCCCCGCGCTCGAAGCGCACCGCCTCGACCGCCGAGCCGAAGCGCACCTCGACCCCCTTCTCGGCGGCGTTCTCGAGCAGCAGGCGGTCGAAGTCGCTCCGCAGCACCTGCCAGGTCTGGGAGGACTCCTCGGGGTCGGTCTCGAAGAAGTAGAACGGCGCCGAGGCGCGGCCGCCGCGGGTGTAGAACTGGACGCTGTACTTGCGCGGGAAGTCGCTCGCCCGCATCCGTTCGAGCATGCCCAGCCGCTCGAGGGTCCAGTAGGTCGCCGGCATCAGCGACTCACCGACCTTGAGCTGCGGCCCGGGCGCCTTCTCGAGCAGGAGCACCGAGCGGCCGCGGAGGGCGACCAGGGTCGCCGCGGTGGCGCCGGCCGGGCCGCCGCCGATCACCACCGCGTCCCAGGTGCGATCGCTCAAAACAGCCCCACCTCGACCCGCGCCGTCGCCGCGAACCCCGGCGCCGGGATCACCGAGAAGCCGCCGAAGCCGCGGGTCAGGTACTCCTCGCCGGTCAGGTTGTCGAGGTTGAGGCGCAGGCGCCAGAGTTCGCGGCCCCAGGTCGCCGACGCCGAGAGCGTGGCGTAGCCGTCGATCGCGAACGCGTTGTCCTCGTCGATGTACTGGTCGGAGACCCAGCGCGCGCCGGCGCCGAGCCCGACGTCGTGCGGCAGGGTGGTCGAGAGCCAGAGGCTCGCTGTGTGCGCCGGGGTGAACGGGGCGTCGTTGCCCGAGAAGTCGCGCACCACCACGAACGGCGGCACCAGGAGGAACTGCTGCTCGCGGTACTCGGTCAGCTCGCTGTCGGTGTAGGCATAGGCGAACAGGTAGCGCAGGCGCGAGACCCAGGCCGGCCGGTCGCCGCCGACCGTGCCGCGCAGCTCGGCCTCGAGCCCCTGCGAGCGCTGGTCGCCGATCTGGCGTACGACGCCGGTCGCATCGGGGATCGCGACCCCGGTGCGGTCGATCCGGAACGCCGCCAGGGTCGCCTCGGCGCGGCCGTCGAAGAGGGCGGTCTTGACCCCGGCCTCGGCCTGTTCGCTGTCCTCGGGCACCCGGTCCTCGGCCGGGGTGAAGGTCGAGGGCGGCGAGAACGCTTCGGCGTAGTTGGCATAGATCGAGGTCTCCGCCCGCGGCGCCCAGACCGCGCCGAGCATCGGCGACAGCTCGTCGTCGTCGCGCCGGGTGCCGGCCAAGGCGTCCTCGAAGTCGACCGTGTCCCAGCGCGCGCCGGCGAGGACGGTGAAGCGCTCGCCGATCCGGATCTGGTCGACCACGTAGGGGGCGATGGTCGTCACCTCGGCGTCGGCCCCGAGCGCCTGCCCGGGGATCCGCGGCAGGAGGTCGATCGAGCCGGGCGCGGTCTCGACCGGGTCGTCGAGGCCGATCAGGGGGAGGAAGGCGACATCGAAGCCGAAGCGGTCGGTGTAGCGGACCGCCTCGACGCCGAACAGGATCTCGTGGGTTACGAAGTCGTCGCCCAGGCTCGCGATCGCCTCGAGCTGGTTGCCCAGGAACTCCTGCTCGTCGTCGAGCATCAGGAGGTTGCGGATCACCTGGTCGCCGAGGACCGGGATCGGCACGACGCCGCTGAACGCGGTCGCCTTCGAGTCCCACTCCATGCTCCGCCAGTAGGCCTTGTCGCGCACCAGGAGGTTCGGCGACACGATCGCCTCCCAGTCGAGCTGGGCGCGGTCGATCGCCTGGTCGGAGAGGTCGAACGGCGACTGGTAGGAGCGCTCGCGCGGCACGTCCGGGACGATGGTCGCCGCGCCCTGCTGGTCGAACAAGAGCGGCAGGCCGTTGTCCGAGAGGTACTCGGCGTCGATCCGCTCGACGTTCAGGTTGAGCGACCAGCTCTCGCTCGGCCGGAAGGTCAGCGCCGGGTTGAGCGCCGCGAGGTCGCTCTCGCGGCCGTCGCGGAAGCCGTCGGACTGCCGCCAGAGGCCGTTGACCCGGAACGACAGCGCGCCGTCCTTCGAGCCGGCGTTGACGTCCGCGGTCGCCTCGTAGGTGTCGAAGCTGCCGGCGCCGGCGGTGACCCGGCCGAAGGTGCCGGGCGACGGCTGCTTGCGCACCAGGTTGACGGTGCCGGCGAGCGGGCCGCCGCCGTAGAGGAACGAGGTCGGCCCCTTGAAGACCTCGACGCGCTCGACGTTGTAGAGCTGGTAGAAGGTGGTCTCGAGCTCGGGTGCGCCGTCGGAAAGAATCAGCCCGGAGGACACCGAGTCGAGGCCGCGGACGACGAAGAAGTCGAACACCCCGCTGCCGGTGTGGACGCCGAGCCCGGAGACGTTCTCGAGCGCGTCGCCGAGGATCCTCGCCCCCTGCTCGGCGAGGAGCGGCCCCGGGATCACCGAGACGCTCGCCGGGGTCTCGCGCAGTGGCAGCGGGAGCTTGGCGGCGACGGTGTTCGACGACGGGATCCAGGGCAGCTCGCCCTTCACCTCGACCTCGTCGCCGAAGAGGTAGGTCGGATCGGCCGCCTCGTCCTCGGGGCCGGCCGGCTGCGTCGCCGCGGGCGCCTCCTGCGGTTCCGCGTCCTGGGCGAGCGTGGGCGCGGCGGCGAAGAGCAGCAGTCCGAAACCGAAGGCCAGGGTCTCAACGCGACGCACGGTCCACCTCCCCACCCCCAGCGACATCGTAGGCCGCCACCACCTTCTCGTTGCGCACGAAGAGCTTGCCGCCGGCGACCGTCGGCATCGTCCAGCATTTTCCGTCGAGGGGCTCGAAGCGGGCGACCTCCTTGTAGCTCTCCGCCGTCGCCTCGACCAGCGCCAGCGTGCCGCGGTCGGAGAGGACGTAGAGCCGGCCGTCGGCGAGCATCAGCGAGCCGTGGCCGAAGCCGCGCGCCTTCCACTTCTCCTCGCCGGTCGCGGCGTCGAGGCACTTCAGGATCGAGTCGTCGAAGCCGTAGAGGTGGCCGGCGTGGTAGACCGAGGTCGAGAACTGGTTCTTCATCCCCTTGCTGCGCCAGACCTCGGTCGCCGCGGTCTTGCCCCCCTTGGCGGTCACCTCCAGCATCACCGCGCCGACGCCGTAGCCGGAGGAGAGGAAGACCCGGTCGGGCGGCACGAAGACCGGCGTCGCGGCGTTGACGTCGTAGCTGGTCTCCCAGCCGAGCGACCAGTGGATCTCGCCGCCGGCGGGATCGAGGCCGACGATCTTGCTGCCGGTGAAGAAGACCGCGACGTCCTTGCCGCCGACCGCGATCACCAGCGGCGTCGAGTAGCCCTGGACGTCGGTGCCGGCGGTCCACTTGACCACGCCGCTGCGCTTGTCGAGGGCGACGATCGAGGCGCCCTCGCGGCCGCCGGCGTCGACCAAGAGGAGGTCGCCCCAGACCCGCGGCGAGGTCGAGACCGCCCACTGCGGCGGGCGGGCGCCGAACGACTTCTTCAGGTCCTGGCTCCACAAGAGCCGGCCGCTCTCGGCGTCGAGCGCGGCGAGCTTGGCGCGCGCGCCGTAGGCGAAGACGGTGCCGCCCTCGACCGTCGGCGTCGAGCGCGGGCCGTTGCCCTGGCCGTCGAAGTACTTGGCGTCGAGCCGGTAGCGCCACAGCTCCTTGCCGGTGGCGGCGTCGAGCGCGACCACCAGCTCGTCCTGGGCGTCGGCGTAGAGCGTGTACATCCGGCCGCCGACCACCGAGAGCCCGGAGTAGCCCTCGCCGAGCGGCACGCGCCAGACCTCGGACGGGCCGGCCGCGGGCCAGGCGGCGAGGAGGCCGGTCTCGGGGGAGACGCCGGAGGCGCCCGGGCCGCGGAACATCGGCCAGTCGGCGGCCGGCGCGGCGGCCGGCAGCGCCAGCGCGGCGGCGGCGAGAAGGACAGCGGCAGCGACGAACGGAGCGCGGGCGGCGGGCTTGAAGCTGGCGGAGGCGAGGGCTGGGCGGATCGCGGTCATCATCCTCTCCTTCGGCTGGGGAGATCGGTCGGTTGCGGTTCGGGCCCGGTGCGCGGAAATCTCGGCAGCGAGGCTCCTAGGTGTAGCGCCCCTTGCGGTAGCGCTCGTCGTACAGCTCGGGCAGCAGGGTGTCGACCTGCAGCAGCCCGTCGCGAGACAGCTCGATGCGGCCGCCGCCGGTCCGGTCGAGCGCGAGCATGCCGCGGCGCTCGAGCCGCTCGAGGGCGGGGGCGAAGCGCTCCAGCACGTCGACGCCGAACTTCTCCGCGAACGGCGCCGCCTCGACCCGGCCGAGCTTCATCTGGAGGATCAGCTCACGGCGCAGCAGGTCCTCGGGGGCGGCCTCGAAGGCGCGGGCTAGAGGCAGGCGGCCGGCTTCCACGGAGTCCAGATACGGAACCCAGCCCGCTTCGTTCTGGAAGTGGACGCCGCGGAAGTGGGAGAACGAGGCGACCCCGGTGCCCAGCAGGTCGCTGCCGTGCCAGACCGCGTCGCGGTAGACGAAGCGGCTGCCGGCGTCGCCGGGCTTCCTCTTCACCACGGTGTAGGCGCTCGACACCTCGTAGCCGGCCGCCTCGAAGCGCTCGAAGGCCTAGTCGTGCCAGGCGCGCTTGTCGGCCCAGGTGGCGAGCGGGCGCTCGAAGCTCCCGGCCAGGACGTCCTTCGAGTAGACGGTCGTTGAACGGCAGCTCCATCTGATAGACGGTGACGCTGTCGGGCTCGACCTCGAGCGTCCGCTCGACGGTCGCCTTCCAGGTCTCCCAGGTCTCGCCGACCATGCCGGCGATCAGGTCGACGTTGAGCTGGTCGAAGCCGAGCTCGCGGATCCACGGCAGGCACGCGGTAGATCTCCGTCGAGACGTGGGCGCGGCCGTTCTCGCGCAGGATCTCGTCGTCGAAGCTCTCGATGCCGAGCGACAGGCGGGTGACGCCGATGCTCGCGGATCGCCTCGAGCTTGGACTCGGTGAGGGTCCCCGGCTCGCACTCGAAGGTGACCTCCTCGGCGCCGGTCCCAGGAGAACGCGGCGCGCACGCGGCCGAACAGCTCCTCGAGCTGGCGGACGCTGATGTAAGACGGCGTGCCGCCGCCGAAGTAGACGAAGCGGAGCGGCCGGCCGGCGATCGCGGGCCGCTCGGCGCCAGAGCTCGACCTCGCGCGCCAGGGCGTCGAGGTAGCGGCCGATCTCGCCCGAGTTCTTGTCGGTGTAGACGCGGAAGTAGCAGAACTTGCAGCGCTTGCGGCAGAACGGGATGTGGAGGTAGAGGCCGAGCGGCGTCGCCGGATCCGGGGCCGGCGCGGCGAGCCGGCGCTCGACCGCGGCCACCGCCTCCGGGCTCCACGCCGAGTACGGCGGGTAGTTGGAGACGAAGACGCTGCCGACCTCGGTGTCCTCGGAGCTCTGGCCGGCGGTGGCCGGCTCGGGGAGGGGGCGGCGGCGTGCGGTTCGAGGGTCGCGGTGTCGGTACGGCTCATGAGGCCTTTCGCGGGTCGTGGTTCGGGCGCGTCGCCGGGTGGTGGGTTCTCGGTGTGAGGTACGGGGTTCGCGGCCGCGTGGTTGGGCCCCTAGCCGAAACAGTAGAGGATGCCGTCCGCGTCGCCGATCACCAGCCGGCCGGCGGCGACCGCCGGCGAGGCGTCGAACGGGGCGCCGGCGTCGAAGCGCCACGACGGCTCGCCGGTCGCGAGGTCGAGCGCGACGAGCACCCCGCCCTGTGGTCGCCGCCAGCACCCGGCCGCCGGCGACCACCGGCGAGGCGTCGACCGCGCGCGCCGGCGGACCAGGTCCAGCGCTCGGCGCCGTCGGCGGCGTCGAGGGCGTGGACCATCTTGTCGCGGCCGCCGACGATGACCACGCACCGTCCTCCAGCGACCCGTCCCCTCGCCGCGATCGCCGCCGAGGCGTAGAACGGGAACTTGCGCACCGGGTGCTCGTAGCGCCAGGCGAGCGCGCCCGTCTCGAGGTCGACCGCCAGGACCTGGTTCTCGAAGGTGCCGACGAAGGCGCGGCCGCCGGCGACCGCCGGGCTCGCCGCGGCGTAGCCGCCGAGCTCGACCTGTCGCGACCTCCTTGCCGTCGGCCAGGCGCACCACGGCGCAGGAAGCCGTCGCAGCCGGCGACCAGCGTGTCGCCGCCGGCGATCGCCGGCGTGCCGTGGACGTAGCCGTCGGTCTCGACCTTCCAGACGGCCTTGCCGCTCTCCGGCCGCAGGCAGTAGAGGCGGTTGTCGTAGGAGCCGAACAGGATGCAGTCGCCGGCGCGAAGTTGGCCGAGGAGATGATCCCGGCCGTCGGCGGTGAAGATCCAGCGCGCCTTGCCGGTCGCGGCGTCGACGGCGTGGAGCTTGCCCGTCTCGTCGCCGAAGTAGACCGTCCGCCACCGTCCTGCCAACACGACCGGGCGACGACTTGATCTCGTCGCCGGCCTCGTAGCTTCCAGCGCTGCTTGCCGGTCGCGAGGTCGAGGGCGTAGAGCTGGCCGTCGAGCGAGGCGGCGTAGACCGTGCCGTCCGACGATCGCCGCGGTCGACGACGAAGCCCGCTTCGGCCTCGAAGCGTCCAGCTTCAGCTCGGGCTTCGGCCGGCAGCGCGGCAGTCGGCGCGGCCGGCGATGTCCGGGCATCGCCGCGGAAGCGCGGTCCAGTCGGCCGCGGCGGGCGGCGGCGAGCGTGAGGAGCAGCGGCGGCGAGGCAGCTAGAGCGCGGATTCACTAGCAGCCTCAGGAAGTCGGCACTCGGAGACGCGGCCGCGGGTTGAACCTGCCGCGTCCACTGGCGTGGCTGCGTCGGCGGCCAGCTCCGCCAGCGCGCGCGCCGAAACGCCGACCTCGGCGAGCCGGCCGGGGAGGCCGGCGGCGGCGCGCAGCCCCTCGATCCGGCGCGCCAGCGCGGCCGCCGGGCCGGCGCCTTCGGCGCCGGCGTCGAGGCCGGCCGCGTCGGCCAGCTCGGCGTAGCCCTCGGCCGCGACGGCGGCGTTGAAGCGGACGACGTGGGGGAGCATCAGGCCGACCGCCACGCCGTGCGTCGACGCCGAAGCGGGCGGTCAGCGGATTGGCGCAGGCGTGGGCGGCGCCGAGCATCGAGTGCTCGATCGCGGCGCCGGCGAGGTGGGCGCCCAAGAGCATGCGGCCGATCGCGTCGAGATCCTCGCCGAGGTCCTCGCCGCGCGAGGCGAGCGCCGCGGGCAGCGCGCCGTCGAGCAGGCGCCAGGCCTCGCGCGAGAGCATCCGCGACACCGGGTTGCCGCGCCGTGGTCACCGTGGCTCTCGACCGCGTGCGACACCGCGTCGATCCCCGCCGCGGCCGCGACCCGGCGCGGCGCGGTCGCGGCGAGCGCGCGGGTCGAGCACCACCGCGCGGAAGCGCGCCTTGTCGTCGCCGCAGGCCATCTTCTCGGTGGGTCCTCGGCGTGCGAGATCAGGGCGTAGGACTGGGCCTCGCTGCCGGTGCCGGCGGTGGTCGGCACGCCGATCGACGGCAGCATCGGCAGCCGCGCCTTGCCGCGCCCCGGTAGTCCTCCATCCGGCCGCCGTTGGTGAGCAGGAAGTTGATCCCCTTGGCGCAGTCGATCGCGCTGCCGCCGCCGAGGCCGACGACGCAGGTCGGGCGCGAACGGCGCGGCGAAGGCGGCGCCGGCGTCGACCTCGCTCGGTGGTCGGGTTCTCGCCGACGCCGTCGAACATCGCGGTCTCGAGCCGGCCTCGGCGAGCGCGGCGAGCGGCGGCCTCGGCGTGGCCGGCGGCGCGCACCCCGGGATCGGTGACCACCAGCGCGCGGGAGGCGTCCGGTGCGACGGCGCGCACCAGCTCCCCGAGCGAGGCCGCCGTGCCGGCGCCGAACGAGACCTCGATCGCGCCCACCGGGCGCGCCAGCGCGCGGTGCCGGAAGGGGTCATCCCCGCCTGGAGCGAGGCCGGCTCGTGCCCGCCGGTCGGACCGGAGGTGAGCCGGGCGACGGCGCTCATGCCGGCGCTCCCGCGGCAACCGCCGGCCGTGCCGCACCCGCCGTCAGCGCCGGCCCGCCGAGCGCGCGGTGGCGGTAGAGGTGCTCGAAGAGGTTCCCCTCGTGCGGCTGGTCCCAGGACACGCGGGAGGTCGGCACCGCGCCGGGACCGGCCCCAGGTTCAGCCGGTCGATCGCGCGGGCAGTCGAGCAGCTCGCGCTCGAAGGCGGGGTCCGTCGGTGAGCGCGGTGGCCGACGAGCGTCGGGCCGATCCGCGCGAGCATCTCGTCCTGCGGACCTCGACGACGCGAGGCGAAGGGGAACAGCAGCTCGGTGTTGGCGAGCGGGTGGTCGGGGTCCTCGCACCAGATGAGCGTCGGCAGCAGGAACGTGCAGCCGCCGGCCTCGGCCACCCGGCGCGGCCGCGGATCGCCGCGGTCAGATCGACGGCGCCGCGGAGGCGGAGCTGGCGGTCGATCAGTGTCGGAGATCTGATGCGCCGCCTGCGGGATCGCGGGAACGCGGCGAGCCGCGCCTCGGGATGGTCGAGCGGCAGCGCCTCGATCGCGGCCAGCCGGCGCGCGAGCGCCTCGGCGAGCCTGCGGCCGAGGCCGTTGCCGCCGCCGCCGGCTTCGGCACCCAGACGCCCGAGGCGTTGAGGCACGAGCGGCCGCCGTTGTCGGCGATCGACCGGCACGAGGAGGTCGAGATGGCTCTCCCAGTGGGCGAGCCTGGTCCTCGCCGAAGAGCACCTTGCTCCAGCCCGGGCCGTGGATCTGCACCCGCGGATCGCCTTCCCAGGGGCGCACCGTGGACTCGTCGCCGAAGAGCAGCGACCGGCCGCAGCGCAGCAGGATCTCGGCGGCGCCCGCCGTGGTCGGCCGGGTAGAAGCCGAGAGCGCCCGGGCGGGCAGGCCGGCGGCGATCAGCGCCTGGCCGATCCGGAACGGCGTCCACGGCTCCTCGCGCCCGGGCTTGAGCGCCACCGGGATCTTGAGCGCCGGCGCCGGCAGCCAGAGGTTGTGGACGCCCGGCGAGTTGCTGGGCAGGACCGCGCCCAGGGCGTCGGTCTGCGGCGCGGAAGGAGACGATCCGGCCGTCCGTCCTCCGCCCAGCCGGAGTCGAGGACCGAGAGGTCGAGCCCCCGCGTCAGCCCGGCGAGCACCGCCTCCATGCCGGCGAGCACGGTGCGGATCTTCTCCATGTTGAGCCGGCAGAGGGTCTCCGGCAGGCCGGAGGTCGCCGAGAGCTGGCGGACGTAGTCGTCCGAGCCCTGGACGCCGTCGCCGGCGGCAGCTCGGCCTCGGCGAAGAGGCGGGCCGCCCGGCGGCAGATCGCGAGCAGCTCGGCGGCGGGGAGCGCGGCGAGCGTCCGGCGCGCCGCGCCGATCGCTCGGGCAGATCGCTTCGCGATGAGCCCCGGGTTCGGCCTGGCGACCTCGGCCACCGGCTCGCCCGTCGCGGCGTCGCGCAGGAGGTCGCGCCTCCAGGCTGCGGTAGGGGCGTCCGCCGCGGAGCAGGAGGGGAAGCATCGGACCGTCATCTAATACACCCCGACCGACCACCGAATCTCGGCCAGCCGCGAGAAGAGCCGCAGGTTGCGTCACGCCGTCCCACGGGATAGCGCTCGATCGGCTCGGCCCGCTCGCCCTCGTCGCGCTCCGAGGAAGCGCGGCATGAAGAAGCTCGCGGGTGAGCGTGGTCAGCATCACCCGCCCGGTCTCGCCGTAGCTCGACCGGCGCGCTCCGGGTCGTCGGGGTCGACCAGCTCGAAGACCGCGCGCGGTGCGGGCGGGTAGTAGGTGATCGTGTAGTCGGGCGCCGCCGGGTCGAACGGCTTCGGGCAGGCGAGCCCCATCAGCGTGTTGCCGTAGGTCGGCACGAACTCGATCCCCGGCACCAGCTCCTCGCGGGCGAAGCGGTGGAACTGCGGCGTTCATCTCGGTGCCGCCGCAGAAGATGCCGCGGATGCCCAGCTTGGCGAGACGAGCCTGCGCTCGCAGAGCGCGTCCAGCAGCTTCGGCGTCGTGAACAGGCAGCGGATCTCGTGCGCCCGGAGCACGGTCAGCCCCTGGCTCGATGACGTGGGCCTTGTACTCCTCCAGCTCGCGGAGGCGGCCGTCCTTGATCAGCCGGTTGACCCAGCGCGGGTCGAGGTCGACGTGGAAGCAGATGCCGCCGCGGTGCTGCGCCAGGTGCTCGACCGCCAGCCGCAGCCGGCGCGGGCCGGTCGGCCCGAGCATCAGCCAGTCGGCGCCCGGGCGGGAAGCCCTCGTCGGGCAGCGCGTCGCTGAACTCGCTCGTAGTCGATCTGGAAGTCCTCGATGTTGACCCGCGACTTCGGCACCCCGGTCGTGCCGCCGGTCTCGAAGACGTAGACCGGCCGGCCGGCGAGCCCCCGGGGCATCCAGCGGCGCACCGGACCGCCGCGCAGCCAGGAGTCCTCGAAGTGGCCGAAGAGCTTCGAGGTCGTCGTAGCCGTGGACCTCCTTCGCGCGGATCGAAGCCGAGCGCCTCGCGCCCGCTCCAGCCAGAACGGGCTGCCGGTCTCGGGTCGAGAAGTGCCAGGCCACGTCTCGCGCACGTGGGCGTCGAGCCGCGGCGCGCCTCGGCGACGCGGTCGGCGAGGGCGCTCGCGTCCGCGGCCGCCGGGGCGGGCGCCGGTCGGCCGGCCTCGGTGATCACCGCGCCGGCGCCTCGGCCGGCGGCGCCGGCGGCGCCGCCGGCTGCCACGTCGCGCCCTCCTTCGATCGCGAAGAGCGTCGCGCGGGTCATGATGTAGAGGACCCCGTCCGTGGCCACCGGCGTGGTGTAGACCGAGCTGCCCAGGTTGATCTCGTGCAGGAGCTCCTTCTTCTTGCCCGCCCGCAGCACCACGACGTCGCCGTCCTCGTCGCCGAGGTAGACCTTGCCGTCGGCGACGAAGGGCGAGCCCCAGATGGCGGCGAAGGCGTCGTAGCGTCCAGAAGTGCTGGCCGGTCTTGGCGTCGAGGCAGTAGAGGTGGCCCGAGAGGTCGGAGGCGTAGACGATGCCGTCCGGCGATCGCCACGGTCGAGAGCGTGCGGTGGAAGTCCTCGCCGCCGCGGTGCCAGACCACGCGCCTTGCCGGTGACGTCGCCGTGCCGTCGCCGGCGTCGATGCACCACAGGTGGCCGACGCCCTCGCCGTGCTCGGGGTCCTGGCCGACGCCGATGTAGACCTTGTCGTCGTAGACGACCGGCGTGGCGATGAAGTCGTTGCGGGTGCCGCGTGCCGCCGAGCTCGTACACGGCGTCCTTCGGGTTGCAGTCGAACTTCCAGAGCAGCTTGCCGGTCTTGGGCTCGAAGGAGTAGAGCCAGCCGTCGCCGCCGGGGAAGATCACCTGCGGCTTGCCGCTTGATCACGCGCGTAGGCCGGGTTCGACCACTGGCCGTGCAGGATGTTCTCGCCGGCGGCGAGTTGTCCTCCCACAGCAGCTTGCCGGTCTTCTTGTCGACCGCGATGAAGCTCGGCGCGTGCGGCGCGGGGATGTTGATGTGCCCCTCGTCGACGCCGTTGGCGGTGACGATGAACAGCAGGTCGCCGACGATCAGCGGGGAGCCGGCGGCCAGGTTGTGCGGGAAGACGTCCAGCTCGCCGATCATGTCGAGCTTCCAGACCACGTCCTCGTCGGTCTCGGTCGTCGTCGGTCTCGTCGGTCAACGGGCCGTCGTTCTTGCCGTCGCGGAAGCCCTCGGCGTCGGCGCAGACGACCTCGCAGCGGTTGCTGACGTAGTAGAGGCGGTCGCCCTCGACGCCGGGGCCGGAGCAGATGCCCTCGAGCGGCCAGTCGTTGACGCGGCCGGCCGGGAGCTTGTCGTGCGCCGACTGCCAGAGGAACTTGCCGGTCGTTGGCGTCGAAGCACATCAGGACTGCCGCGGTCGCCGGTCGAGCTTCGGGTTGCGCGGCGCCTTCGTTGTTGGTGCCGACGAAGACCTTGCCGCCGGCGACGACCGGGCCGCCGTAGGCTCTGCGAGCCGAGCGGCGGCATCCACGAGCATGTTGGCGCCGGTCTCGGGGTCCCACTTCGCGGGCAGGCCCTTCTCGGCGGAGGCCATGTTGCGCGAGGGCCGCCGCCGAACATGGCGGATGCGCCTCCCGCGAGGCCGCCTCGGCGCCTTGCGGCGCCTCAGCGGTCTGGCGGCTCGGGTCCCCGCCGAACATGGCGATCGCAGGTTCCTCGGCAGCGACGGTCACCGGCAGCGCCGCCAGCGCCAGCACCGCGGCGGCGGAGATCGATCGGACGTCATTCCTTCGCATCCTTCTCGGAGTTCACCGTCACCTGCAGGTTGTCGTAGTAGATCTCCGCCGCCGAGTAGCCGTAGATGCCCGGGGCTGCCCTGGCGGACCGGCTGCGGGTCTTCGGCCGTGATCGTCCACTCCTCGCGGCTCGGGCTCGCCGCGCCGCCACACCTTGCCGCGCACGAGCGCCTTGTCCCCCTGCTGGTCGACCCGGAACTTCATCGTGTACCAGACGTCCGGCTCCCACGGGAACGGCACCGACTTCTCCAGCGCAGCTCCGAGGCCAGGAGCGGAGCTGGATCTTCTGGTGGGCGCCCATCAGGTCCAGGTGTAGCCGCTGTTGATCAGCCCGAGGTCGGGGCGCTTCCGCCCCTTGCGCGGTGCCCAGCAGGTCGGCCTGGATGGTGTAGTTGGAGAGCGCCGGCGGCCCGAGCAGGACGTCGGAGCGGTCGGCCCGCGGCAGCGGCGGCTTCGACAGCACCTTGCCGCCGTCCGACTTCGGCGACCGGGAACTTGGCAGCCGCGCCGATCCACCAGGGCGGTCTTGCCGCGCCTCGACGCCGCCTCGAAGTCGTCGCTCCAGGGCAGCGGCGGGTTGACCCGCACCCGCGCCGTCGCGCTCCAGCCCGCCGACCTTCGCCGCCACCTTGCCGGCCTGGCGGGTGCGCCGGCCGCCGGGGTGAAGCGGCCGTCGGCGAGCGGTGCCGGCCAGACCCTCGAGCGCCCAGGTGGCGTCGCGGGGCCGCCAGCGGGCGGCCCTGGGCGTCGAAGGCCTTGACCGGGAAGCGGACCGTCTCGCCCGGCGCGATCAGGACCTCGGCCGGGACCACCTGGAGCAGCGTGGCGGCCGCGGCGCCGGGCGGCCGGGCTCCTCGCCGGCGGGCTCGACCGGCTCGTCCTTGGTCACCTTGAACGGCTGGCTCTGGTCGCCCAGGCAGTAGAGCCCCGCCTCGGTCGTGAAGTAGATCCGGCCGTAGGCGATCGCCGGCGAGCCGTAGATCTCGGCGTAGCGGCCGCTCCCGGGCATGGTCAGCTTCTCGATGTCGAGCGGCCGGACGCCGTCGCGGCCGGCCTCAGGATGTGGAAGCGGCCGTTGACCTCGGTCACGTAGAGCTTGCCGTCGGCCCAGCACCGGCGAGCCCTTGCCCACCGTCCCCAGCTTGTGCTTCCAGAGCTCGCGGCCGGTCTTGGCGTCGAGGGCGAAGAGGTTGGCGCCAGTTGTCGACGACGTAGAGCGTCGCCGTCGTGCGAACGCGGCGAGGAGAAGCCCGACGCCCAGCGGTCGCCCGCCACCGCTCGTGGGTCTTGGTCACGTCGCCCGTGCCGGTCGCGTCGATCGCCACCACCCGGCCCATGATCGGCGCGTCGACGTTCTCCTCGCTGTGGGAGGCGTAGACGGTGTTGCCGTCGACCGCGACCGTGATGTTGATCCCGCCCTTGCGTGAGCTGGAAGCTCCAGACCTTCTCGCCGGTGCGCGCCTTGATGGCATAGATCCAGCCGTCGGCGTTGCCCTCGATGAGCAGACGCTGGCCGTTGACCACCGCCACCGCGGCGTCGCTGCGAGTTGTTGTCGGCCATCGGGGCCGCCGGGGATCGAGACCCAGAGCAGCTCGCCCGTCGCTTGTCGAAGGCGAACGTGCGGGTGCGCGGCGGCGCCTGCTCGCCCCAGTTGCTCGACGAAGGAGAGGATCAGCCGGTCCTCGTCGATCATCGGCGTGTGGGTGCGGCCGCCGAAGCCCGATGAAGCCGAACTCCTCGGTCAGCGCGCGCGACCAGACGACCTTGCCGTCGCGCGGTCGAAGCAGAAGAAGAGCCCCCCGACGCCGTGGGCGTAGAGGTTGCCGGTCTCGGGGTCGCCCACCAGGCTGGCCCAGCCCACGCGGTTGAACGGGACCGTCGTGTGGTAGACGTCCAGCGCTGCTCCCAGAGCTTCTTGCCGGTGCCGGCGTCGAAGCAGGCGACCATCTCCTGGCGCGAGATCCCCTCGCCGACCCGGCCGTTGGCGCAGACCCGGCCGTCAAAGACGACCGGCGTCGAGCGGCCGACGAAGTCCTGGCGCCAGACCAGGTTCTCGCCCTCCGTCGACCAGCTCGACACCAGCCCGGTCTCGGGCGAGGTGCCGTTGCGCGCCGGCCCGCGCCAGTGGCTCCAGCCGGCGGCGTCGCAGCCCGGCGGCGCCCCGAGAGCGGCGACCGCCACCGCCGCCAGCGCGGCGGCGACCGCGGCCGCGAGCGGCCAACCGCCCGGCGTGCGGCGCGCGCGGCGGTTGCGCGCTGCTCCCGGGGACGGTGTCCTCGGGCGGAGCGGTGCTCGGTGCGAGATCTCGTGGTTCATCGACTCTCCCTCTCCCGGTGGCCCTGCCGGCGGCTCGCCGCCACGGCCGCTCCCCGCGACCGGGCGCCGCGGCCGGCGTGCGCCGCCGATCCTAGCGCGGCGGAAACTCGCCCGGTCTCGACGGTTCGGTGCTCCCTCGACGCATCAAACGGGACACAACAGGGGTGCCCCCGCGAGCCTTCCCGGCGCCCACCCGGGTTGATACGGGCGCCGCGGAGCAGGGTTGTGGCGGCGGCCCCCGTGGCAAGATGCAGCCCTCGTGAACGGCTGGTGCCGATCTCGTTCGCCGCCGGCGCCGTCGCCGCAGCGGTGAGCCTCTACGCGGTCCTGCTCTCGGCCCACCTCGCCGGCGTGATCTTCCGCCGTAACCCCGAGGCGCTGGAGCGGATCTACCTCGGGTGAGAGCGCCGGCGGGCGGTCCAGCTCTCGTAGCTTCTGAACATGCGAACGGTTCCCGGCTTACCCGCCTCCCAGTCCCTGGCGTTCGGCCGGTTCACCTTGGCGATGAATGGTGCCGGGTTGTGGCGATGAAAGCGCAGCACTCGGCCAGCCGTTCGAATCAGGTTCTCGGCAAGAAGCGGGTGATTCGTGCCGTGACCGAAGGTCAGAATGAAGAGACAGGCGCCGTGAATCATCACGGCGTCGATCTCCTCGGGAATCGAGGCGATGTCCTTGTCACCGGTAAGAGCGAGCCAGCCGTTGCCAGCGCACAGGCGAGCCCACTCCTGATCCGGCGTGTCGTCCTTCGTGAAGTGAGCGAAGAAACGCTCGACACGAATGCCGGCGCCCAGCAGGGGCTCGACGAAAGACGGAGAGTCCAGATTGCGGTCTGCGAAGAAGACGGGATCAGGCCGCTCGCGCGTACGTGATCGCCGCTTCGATCTCTTCTGTCTGGAGCCCATAGTCGCGCGCCAGGGTCTCTAGATCTTCCCCGCCCTCATAGCGATCGGCAACGGTGGCCACCCGAACCCCATGTTTCACGACTATAGGCTTTCCGAACGCCACCTCGGGATCGATGAGGTAGTCACGGCTTCCCGGAGCCCATGGAACGATGGGGAAGAAGCTCCGGGCGAAGCCCAGATCGTCGTGCTGTACCCGCTCCAGGTAGGCCTCGATGACCTTTCTCATGCCTAGCTGGCCGGCCTTGCCGAGGTTGACGAGCTGACCGTAGCGCTCGATGAAGAGATTCCCGGGGAGGACCAGCAGCTCTTTGTGGGCCAGCAGGTGCGAGATGCCGAACTCCTTCTCGGCATAGTCGATGGCGGTGCGCAGGTCCCGAATCGAAATCCCGCGGTTGACGCGAAGGCCATACAGCACATGCGCCTCGATCAGGTTCGTGAAGGAAAGCCGCTGATCAAGGCTGGCGGGCAGTTGGATCAGCCGCTTGAACACGGCCTCTCCACCCTGCACCGGATAGGTCCGACCCAGAACCCAGCTCCGCAACGTAGCAACGGACAGCCCCGGGATGTACCCGGCCGCCTCCGCCAGACGATAGCGGGGCGAATCGAGGACGGTTGCCCTTACAGTCTGCCGGTTCACTTACATGCTCCCGGTCGCTGGAAACGGTGCGTGGCGATTGGGCCGGCTTTCCGGAGCGATCCCCGGCGTCCGACAAATGGCCCCGGGATGATCGTCTGTGATCGTAGGTGGTCGAGGATGATCCGTCAAGGCTCACGCTCGGAACTCGAACGGCCCGCCGCGGGTCCGAACGGGTAGGACCAACCACGGAGGGCCCCATGACGAGACTCCGAGTCCCGATCGACATCCCCACCGCTTCGATGTCGGACGTCGCCTTTCTGCTCCTGGTCTTCTTCATGGTCGCCGCGACCTTCGCGACGACCGCCGGGCTCGATCTCCGGTTCTCCGACGAGATCGAGGGCGAGGTCGAGCCGCTCGAATCGGTGTTCGTGGAGGTGGGCGCCGACGGCGGGCTCTCCGTCGACGGCCGCGGCATGCCGCTCGGCGAGCTGGTCGGACATCTCGCGCCCATCCTCGCTGCCGCGCCCGAGAAGCCGGTGATCGTCCATGCCCGGCCCGCCGCGCCCTACGGCGCGATGGTCGACGTCCTGGACGAGCTGCGGCTCGCCGAGGAGCGCCGGGATCTGGGGCCGATCGCGCTCGCGATCCCGACCGAGCGGGAGATCGCCCTCTACTGGCCGGAGCGCCGGTGAGGTCAGCGCCCGGGGCCGCCGAGCAGCTCGCCGCCGCGCTCGATCTCGCGCACCTTGAGCCGGCCGACCTCCAGCTCCTCGATCGTCACCTTGCCGAAGCGCGCCTCGCGCACGGTCAGGCGGCGGACCGCCAGCCAGCCGATCGCCAGCGCGCCGACGGCGAGGGCGCCGAGGGCGAGGGCGCCGGTCGCGGCGGCGCCGGTGCCGGCGGCACCGACCGCGGTCGCGCCGCGGGCGATCGCGCTGCGCGCCTCGGTGGTGGGGTGGCGAAGCACGCGGGCGCGGCGGGAGGCGGACAGGCCCGGCGTTCGGGGCGGCGGCTCGGTGTGCTCCATCGGGAACCCTCCGGGGCGAGGTCTAGGCCGTCGCCGGTCGATCGCTAATCGCCGCCGCGGCCGGCCCGCGCGGCGCGCCAGGTCAGCATCGCCAGGGTCACCGCGGTCAGCGGCAGCGCGAACCAGGCGAGCATGGCGGAGAACGCCGGCAGCGCGTCGTGGCTCGCGGAGTCGAGGATCAGGAAGGCGGTGTAGGCGCCGTAGTAGGCGATGAACAGCCACCCCTCCCAGCGCGAGATGGCGTGGCCGGTGAAGAAGATCGGCAGGCAGGCGACGGCGACCGCGATCATCACCGGCAGGTCGAAGGTCAGCGCCGCGCGCGGCACCGCGATGCCGTCCGGCGCGAGCGCGCTCCCCAGGCCGAGCACCGCCAGGAGGTTGAAGAGGTTGCTGCCGACGACGTTGCCGACCGCGATGTCGCGCTCGCCGCGGAGCGAGGCGAGTACCGAGGTCGCGAGCTCCGGGAGCGAGGTGCCGATCGCGACCACGGTCAGGCCGATCACCAGCTCGCTGACCCCGAGCGCCTCGGCCACGGCGACCGCGCCCTCGACCAGCCAGTGGGCGCCGAGGACCAGGAGCGCCAGCCCGGCGAGCACCATCGCGCAGTCGACCGCCCAGGCCCAACGGCTCCGGCCGGCGCGCCCGAACTCCTCGCGGTACTCCGCGCGCACGGCCGCGCTCTCGCGCCGGCTGCGGCGGACCGCGAAGACGGTGTAGGCGACGATGCCGGCGAAGAGGAGGAGCCCCTCGATCCGGCCGATCCGGCCGTCGAGCGCGAAGAGCAGCGTGACGACCGAGACGCCGATCATCAGCGGCACCTCGATCCAGACCAGCCGCTGCGCCACCACCAGCGGCGCCACCGCGGCGGAGAGGCCGAGGATCAGGAGGACGTTGCCGATGTTGCTGCCGACGACGTTGCCGAGCGCGACGTCGGCCTGGCCGGTCACCGCCGCGCCCACCGTCACCGCCAGCTCCGGCGCGCTGGTGCCGAAGGCGACCACGGTCAGGCCGACGACCAGCGGCGAGATCCCCGCCGCCACCGCCAGCCGCGAGGCGCCGCGCACCAGGAGCTCGGCGCCCGCCACGAGCAGAGCGCCGCCGAGGACGAAGAGGAGGAGGGTGGACATCGGGAGCAGGCTCGGGGGCGGCCGTGGTCAGATGACCGGATCGCCGTCCGTCGAAGCGGCCGGATCGGGCGCTTCCAGCGGCGTCGCCGGCGCGGCGGCCGGCGGCAGGCCGCCGAGGTCGATCGGGATCCGCTCGCCGGTCGCCACGATCTCGGCCTCGAGGCGCTCGAGGCGCCACTCGCCCCCCTCGCGGCTGCCGACCACCCACAGCTCGCCCTTGCCGAGCGGGCCGGTGACCGGCACGACGACGTCGGCCGAGCCGCGGTCGTTCTCGATCTGGATCGAGCCCTGGAACATGAAGCCGCGCTCGAGCGGCGTGCCGAGCGTCTCGGCGACCCGCGGGTCGGCCTCGGCGCGCGTGATCGCCAGGTCGATGACGTCGCTGTGCGACATCGCGCCCAGGGCGCCGAAGATGCCGGCGCCGAAGATCGCCACCAGCGCCAGCGGGATGCCGACGCAACCGAGGCAGCAGCCGCCGACGCCCCAGAACCAGGGGCTCTTCAGGACCGAGTCTTCGCGCGCGGGCATGGTGGAAGTGTAGCGCGGTCGGCGGGCGTTACACTTCCTTCGATGCCCGAGCCGAAGCACGAGCACGCCTGCTGCCACGACGCGGGCGCCGAGCCCGTTGCGCCGGCCGGACACGACTGCTGCGCCGGGGCGGCCGAGGCACTCCCGGCCGAGGCGCCCCCGGGCGCCGTCTGGACCTGCCCGATGCACCCCGAGGTCGAGGCCGCCGGCTCCGGCGCCTGCCCGAAGTGCGGCATGGCGCTCGAGCCGGCGACCCCGGCCGCCGCCGCCATCAAGACCGAGTGGACCTGCCCGATGCACCCGCAGGTGGTGCGCGACCGGCCCGGGAGCTGCCCGATCTGCGGCATGGCGCTCGAGCCGCGGACGGTGACCGCCGAGGAGGGTCCGAACCCCGAGTACCTCGACATGCTGCGGCGCTTCCGGATCTCGGTGCCGCTGGCGCTCGCGACCCTGGCGCTGGCGATGGGCGAGATGATCCCGGGCGACCCGATCGGGCGCCTCCTCTCGCCGCGCGTCCAGGTGCTGCTCCAGCTCCTCTTCGCGACGCCGGTCGCGACCTGGGCGGCGTGGCCGTTCTACGTCCGCGCGGTCGCGTCGGTCAAAAACCGCAGTCTCAACATGTTCACGCTGATCGGCCTGGGCGTCGGCGTCGCCTACGGCTTCAGCCTGGCGGCGGTGATCGCGCCCGGGATCTTCCCGCCCGCCTTCCGCGGCCACGGCGGCCGCGTGCCGGTCTACTTCGAGGCCGCGGCGGTGATCACCGCCCTGGTGCTCCTCGGCCAGGTGCTCGAGCTCAAGGCGCGCGGCGAGACCGGAGCGGCGATCCGGCGCCTCCTCGGCCTGGCGCCGGCGACGGCGCGGCGGATCGGCGACGACGGCCGCGAGGAGGACGTGCCGCTCGCCGAGATCGCGCCCGGCGATCTGCTCCGCGTCCGCCCGGGCGAGAAGGTGCCGGTCGACGGCACGGTGGTCGAGGGCGCGAGCGCGGTCGACGAGTCGATGATCACCGGCGAACCGATGCCGGCCGAAAAGGGCCCGGGCGACGCCGTCGTCGGCGCCACCGTCAACGGCACCGGCTCGCTGGTCGTGCGCGCCGAACGGGTCGGCTCGGAGACGCTGCTGGCGCGGATCGTCGAGCTGGTGGCGAAGGCGCAGCGCAGCCGGGCGCCGATCCAGCGCCTGGTCGACGTCATCTCGGGCTGGTTCGTGCTCGCGGTGCTGGCGGTGGCGGCGATCACCTTCGCCGCCTGGGCGATCCTCGGCCCCGAGCCGCGGCTCGCCCACGCGCTGGTCAACGCCGTCGCGGTCCTGATCATCGCCTGCCCGTGCGCGCTCGGCCTGGCGACGCCGATGTCGGTGATGGTCGCCACCGGCCGCGGCGCCGAGCACGGAGTCCTCTTCCGCGACGCCGAGGCGATCCAGACCTTGAGCCGGGTCGACACCCTGGTGGTCGACAAGACCGGCACCCTGACCGAGGGCAAGCCGCGCCTGGTCGCGGTGCGCGCCGCCCCCGGCTTCACCGAGGACGAGGTGCTGCGCGTCGCCGCGGCGCTCGAGCGCGGCAGCGAGCACCCGCTGGCGGCCGCGATCCTGGCCGGCGCCGCGGAGCGCGGCGTCGAGACGCCGAAGACCCAAGGCTTCGAGTCGGTCACCGGCCAGGGGGTGCGCGGCGAGGTCGAAGGGCGGGCCGCCGCGCTCGGCAACCGCCGGCTGCTCGAGGGGTCCGGGATCGACCCGTCACCGCTCGCGGCCGCCGCTGCCGAGCTAGGCCAGGCCGGCCGCACGGTGGTGATGCTGGCGATCGACGGCCGCGCCGCCGGCCTCCTCGCCGTCGCCGACCGGATCAAGGAGTCGACCCCGGCCGCGATCGCCGCGCTGCGCGAGGAGGGGGTCGAGATCGTCATGCTCACCGGCGACGCCCGGCCGACCGCCGAGGCGGTGGCGCGCGAGCTGGGCATTGGCCGCTTCCTCGCCGAGGTCCGCCCCGAGGAGAAGCTGGCCGAGATCGAGCGCCTCCAGGCCGAGGGCCGCTTCGTCGCGATGGCCGGCGACGGCATCAACGACGCCCCGGCGCTGGCCCGGGCGCAAGTCGGCATCGCCATGGGCACCGGCACCGACGTCGCCATGGAGAGCGCGGCGGTGACCCTGGTCCGTGGCGACCTCCGCGGCATCGTCACCGCCCGCCGCCTGTCGCGCGCCACCCTCGCCAACATCCGCCAGAACCTGCTCTGGGCGTTCGGTTACAACACCCTCGGCATCCCGATCGCCGCCGGCCTCCTCTACCCCTGGACCGGCTGGCTCCTCTCCCCGATGCTCGCCGCCGCGGCGATGAGCTTCTCGTCGGTGTCGGTGATCGCCAACGCGCTGCGGCTGCGGCGAAAGGAGCTGTGAGGGCCTAGCCCCGGCCCGCCCGCTCGCGCGCCAGGAGCGCGCGCTTGCGCTCGGCGCCCCAGCGGTAGCCGCCGGTCCCGCCGCCCGCCGGCACCACCCGGTGGCAGGGCACCACCACCGCCGCCGGGTTGGTGGCGCACGCGCGGGCCACTGCGCGCGCGGCGGTCGGGCGGCCGAGCCGGGCCGCGACCTCGCCGTAGGTGCGGGTGGTACCGGGCGGGATCTCGGTCAGGGCCTGCCAGACGCGGCGCTGGAAGGCAGTGCCGGCGAGGTCGAGCGGCGGCCGCGCGGCGGGCTCGCCCGCAAGGTCTCCATCGACGTGCCCTTCGACGAATCGGAGCACGGCGTCGATCCACGGCTGGAGCCGGTCGTCCGCGGGCTCGATCGCGGCGCGCGGGAACTCGCGCTCGAGGCCGGCCGCGAGGTCCTCGTCGCGGTCGCCGAGCTGGACCGAGCAGACCCCGCGGTCGGTGGCCGCGACCAGGAGGCGGCCGAGCGCGGTCGGCACGGTGGCGAAGCGGATGCGCTCGCCGGCGCCGCCGGCGCGGTAGCGGCCCGGGGTCATCCCGAGCCGGGCGTCGGACTGGGTGTAGAGCTGGCTCGCCGAGCCGAACCCGGCGTCGTAGAGGGCGGTGGTCACGTCGTCGTCTCCATCTCTCAGACGGCCGCGCAGGCGTTCCAGGCGGCGCTGGTTGACGTAGTCGCGCGGGCTCACGCCGAGCCGGCGCTTGAAGCTGCGTTGCAGGTGCCAGGGGGAGAGCCCGACCTCGGCGGCCAGGCGATCGAGGGTCACCGTCTCGTCGAGGTGCGCCTCGAGGTAGTCGCGCGCCTGGAGGACCGGCGCGAGCGCCGGGTCGGCCGCGGCCTCGCCGCCGGCCTCGGCCGGGCGGCAGCGCAGGCAGGCCCGGAACCCCGCCGCGGCGGCCGCCTCGGGGGCGGCGAAGAAGCGGACGTTCCGGCGCTTCGGCCGGCGCGCCGGGCACGACGGCCGGCAGAAGACGCCGGTGGTCGTGACCGCGAAGACGAAGCGGCCGTCGCTCCCGCGGTCGCGCGTCTCGACCGCGGCCCAGGCGGCGTCGGGGTCGGCCTCGGGATCGAACCGTCGGCTCTGGATCATGGTCATCGCCCTGCCTCCTGACCCGAGAGGATAGGCCTCCCGCGGCCGGCCCGCTATGCGCGGCTTGCGGTCGAACTCGAAGCGCCGCCTCCGGAGCGCCGCCGCGGCCGCGGAGTAACATCGTCGGTCCGATGGAGCCGCGCGCCGTCCACCGCATCCTCGGCAGGATCGCCGACCTCGCCTCGGAGACCCTCGAGCTCCAGGAGGTGTTCGACCGCATCGCCGAGGCGATCCGCGAGGTGATGCCGTTCGACCACATGGGGGTGGTGCGGATCGTCGACGGCGACCGCGCCGTCCTCCACGCCACCACCTTCGAGGGCGAGGGGTGCGACGAGGCCGAGGGGACCTGCTGGGAGCCGATCCCGCTCACCGACTGGTCGCCGCGCATCCGCCCGCGGTCGGGGCCGATCGAGCGGGTCGACGACGCCGCCGCCGAGCTCGACCCGGCCTTCCCGCTCGACGCCGAGATCGTCGCCGCGGGCGTCCGTTCGTCGCTCTGGGAGCCGTTCCGGTCGCGCCAGCGCTTCACCGGCGGGGTCTGGATCAGCTCCGAGCGGCCCGCCGCCTTCACCGACGAGCACCAGGAGGTGCTGCGCGCCGATCGCCGCGCTCCTGGGCTCGGCGATCGAGCACTGGCGGATCTGGGACGGCGAGCGCCGCCGCCGCGAGCGGCTCGACCGGCTCGAGTCGCTGCTCGGCACCCTCGCCGAGTCGCTCGACGTGCGCGAGGTGTTCACGCAGCTCTCGGAGTCGGTGCAAGCCGGTGCTCGATCACGACGTCCTGGTGCTCACCGAGCTGGACGCGACCGACCGCACCTTCCGCGTCGTCGCCTACGCCGGCGAGCCGGACGCCCCGGCGCCCGAGGGCGCGGTCGAGCTCTCCGAGGCGGAGTCGCAGGCGCGCCTCCTCGACTACGAGATCATCGACGACATCCGCGGTCGAGATCCCGCCCGACACCGAGCGCAACCGCCTGCTGCTCTCGACCGGCATGCGCTCCTGGCTGCGCGTGCCGGTGCGCCTGTGGGGCGAGGTGCGCGGCTCGCTCGGGCTGCTTCCATCGCGAGCCCGCGCGCTTCGCGCCGGACGACGTCGAGGTCGGCGCGCCGGCTCGCCGACCGCGTCGCCCTGGTGCTCTCCCACCACCGGCTGGCCGAGGAGGCGCGGATCGCCGCCGAGGCGCGCGAGCGCGCCGAGCGCCTCGAGGCGACGGTCGAGACCCTGACCCGCGAGCTCGAGTCGCGCGAGCGCGGCCGAGTGGTCGGGCGCCTCGCCCGTCGTGGAAGGAGGTCCTGCTCCAGGTCGGCCGGGTCGCCTCGTCCGAGACCACGGTCCTGATCACCGGCGAGTCGGGCACCGGCAAGGAGGTCGTCGTCGCGCCTGATCCACCAGGGCTCGCCGCGCGCCGGCAAGCCGTTCGTGGCGATCAACTGCGCGGCGCTCCCCGAGCAGCTCCTCGAGTCGGAGCTCTTCGGCCACGAGAAGGGCGCCTTCACCGGCGCGGTCGCCGACCAAGGTCGGCCGCCTCGAGCAGGCCGCCGGCGGCACGCTCTTCCTCGACGAGATCGGCGAGATGAGCCCGCTGGTCCAGGCCAAGCTCCTGCGCGTCCTCGCAGGAGCGCGAGTTCCAGCGCCTGGGCGGCACCCGCACCCTGCGCGCCGACGTCCGCGTGATCGCGGCCACCAACCGCGACCTCGCGGCAGGCGATCGCCCGCGGCCAGCTTCCGCGAGGACCTCTACTACCGGCTGAACGTGTTCGAGATCGCGCATCCCGCCGCTGCGCGAGCGCGCCGAGGACATCCTGCCGCTCGCCGAGACCTTCCTCGAGGAGCTGGTGCGCCCGATGGGCCGGCCGTGCCGCCGGCATCTCGCGCGACGCCCGCGACTGGCTGCTCGCCTACCCCTGGCCGGGCAACGTCCGCGAGCTGCGCAACGCGATCGAGCGCGCGATCCTCCTCTGCGACGGCGGCCTGATCACCCGCGAGCACCTGCCCGCCGCCGTCGGCCGCCCCGAGGCGGCCCGCCCGATCTCGACCAACGGCGCGTACGCCCCCGAGGCGCCGCTGCCCGCCCGGCGGCGTCGACCTCGACGAGCTGGAGCGCGGCTACATCGAGAAGGCCCTCGAGCGACACGCGCGGCAACAAGGCGAAGGCGTCGCGGCTCCTGGGGTTGACGCGGGCGCAGCTCTACTCGCGGCTGGACAAGTACGGGCTGCGGTAGGTCACGGCGGCGCTTCGCCGGCCGCCTCCAGAACGGCAGCGGTCAGCGCGTCGCTGGCGTAGAACCCCGCCTCCTCCAGTCGGAGGATCTCGGCGCGGAGCGACGGCAGCTCGTTGCGCAAGCGGGCGGCGAGCAGCAGGCCGAGCGTGCCGACCGGTCGAAGGCCGACCCGGCGGGCGAATCGCCGGGCATCGAGGTCGTCCAGGACCACGGTCGTCGCAGATCGTTCCCTCGCCAGGGCGATCACCTCGGCTTCGCCGGGTCCAAGGGAGGGGAGGAGGAGGCCGGCGGCGAGGCGATCTTCGACCTCGACGATCTCCAGCCAGTCGCTCGACGCACGCTGGAGCGCCTGTGTCGCGCGATCCGGGTGCGCCAGGACCTCGCGGGCCGCTGCCGCCGGCATCAGGACCGATGGAGCGGGTCCTCTCAGGACGGACAGACGGTCAAGCTTCGCGAGGAAGACGAAGGGTCCGGCGTCGACGATCCACGGGCTCATCCAGCCAGACCGCGGGCCATGTCCAGCTCGGCGGTCACCTCTTCCTCTCGCAGGTTGATCGCCGCGACGCCGATCGAAGCCAGGCGGCCCAGGAAGGTGAGCCGATCGAGATCCGCGAGCTCGGCGGCCTTACCCGAAGACAGCCGGCCCAGCTCGAAGAGCTTGGCCGCTGCGAGGAAGCGCAGCTCCTCGGCGAACTCCCGGTCCGAGAGCTTGAGGGACTGAGGAAGGCCGTCAGGGTAGGTCAGGACTGCTTCTTTCATGAGTAGCCCCTCTCGACGTTCCCCGACTCTAGCAGTGCGATGCTACCCTCAAGGGAGATACCCGAGTCAGACGGTAAGAGGAAAAGGGGGGGGACCATGAATGCCATCGGTCGTGTTCTTCTCGGCGTAGCGATCACCGGGATCGCCTTCACAGGAGCCGAGGCCCAGGGCGGCGCCGCCATCCGGTCGGTGACGCCGGACCGCTTCGCGCTCGGCGACGAGGTGACGTTCACGGTCGCGAACCTCGAGCGCCTCTGTCCCGACCGCGGGCCGGACCAGGAGCTGCGCCTCTTCCTCGACGGCTTCGCGATGCCCGGGATCGTGCCCCAGCATCTCGGGCCCGACCGCGTGCGCTTCGACCTCGAGCCGAGCTGGATGCAGGGTGCGGCGGCGGACTCCGGGCACAACCCGTGGGCGCACCTCGCCTCGGGCTCGCTCTTCGGTCCCGGGACCCGGCGGGTGAAGGCGAGCCTCGGCTACGAGTCGTGCCCCGGGGTCGCCTGGCCGCGCACGAACGAGGTCGCACTGACCCTTTCGGTGCTGACGCCGTTCTGGAGGTGGACCTGGATCGGCATCATGCTGCTGATCGCCGGGCTCACCGTCTGGCTCGCGCGGACGACGCCGCTCCTGCGCGAGGGCGGGGCCGCCGGTCCCTACAGCCTCGGCCGCACGCAGATCGCGTTCTGGACCGTCCTGGCGCTCGGCGCCTTCCTGCTGATCCTGATCTCGACCGGCGCCGCCGCCAACCTCAACGGCGACGTCCTGGCGCTCCTCGGCATCAGCGCCGCGACCGGGTTGGGCAGCGCGGTGGTCGACGGCGGCAAGGAGGCACAGGTCCGGCGGCGGGAGGCGCTCGAGAGCGAGCAGGCCAGGCTGAACGACCCGCAGACGGTGGCGAAGGTGAGCGACCAGGCGGTGCTCGAACAGCAGCGCAAGGTGGCGGCCGAGCTGGCGCAGACCACGGCGATCAAGCGCCAGTCGGCGAAGACCTTCTTCTCCGACCTGCTCCAAGACGAGAACGGCTACAGCGTCTACCGCCTCCAGTTCGTCCTCTGGACGCTGGTCCTCGGCGGCTACTTCGTCTACGCGGTCGTGACCCGGCTGACGATGCCCACCTTCAGCGACCAGCTCCTCGTCCTCCTGGGCCTCAGCTCGGGGACCTACGTCTCGCTCAAGACCCAGGAGCGGCAGGTGTGAGGACGCCCGCGTCCCACACCACGTCGCCGCCGACGAGCGTCAGCACGCTCACCGTCGCCGGGATCGCCGCGGGCGGGATCGCGAAGACGTCCTGGGAGAGCACCGCGAGGTCGGCCAGGTAGCCGGGCCGGATCGCCCCTTTCTGCCACTCCTGGTGCTCGGCGTAGGCGGAGCCTCGGGTGTAGGCGGTGACTGCTTGCTCGACGGTCAGCGCCTCGTCCGGGTGGAACGGGTGGACCACGGCGAGGAAGACGTCGAGGAACGGGTTGGGGAGGGCGGCGTCGGAGCCCAGGGCGAGGCGGACGCCCTCCTCGAGCAGGGTGCGCAACGGCTGCATCGCCGCCGCCCGCACCGGACCGAGCGAGGGCTCGAAGTCGACCGCCAGGTGAGTCGGGTTCTGGACCACGATCGCACCGAGCCGGCGCGCGGCGGCGATCTGCTCGGGGTGTAGCAGGTCGCCGTGCTCGATGCGCGGGCGGAGCAGGCGCCAGACCAGGTCGGGCGCCGAGCGGTCGAGCTCGCCCAGGACCTGGTCGAGGGCGCGGTCGCCGACCGCGTGGGTCAAGAGCTGGCCGGTCAGCGGGTGGAGGAGGCTCCGCCGGACCGCCGCCCGGAGGTCGGCGCCGCCGACGTTGATCCGGCCGGTCCCCGGGTGGTCGGCGTAGGGCTCGCGCAGCGCGGCGCTGCGCTCGATCGGCGTGCCGTCGACCAGCCACTTGATCCCGGACCAGGTCAGCCGGTCGAGCGGCGTCACCGGCCCCGGCGCGCACGGCTCGTCGAGCGCCAGCGGCACGCACATCGAGCGCACCCGCACCGCGAGATCGGCGCCGGCGAGGATCGCGACGCTGCGCGCGCGGGAGACGCCGATGGTCATCTCCTGGACGGTGGTCACGCCGGCCCGGGCGGCGAGCGCGGTCAGGGCCTCGAACTCGGCGCGCAGCACCGCGTCGGGCACGGTCGCGCGGACCGCGCCGATGAGCCGGAACAGCGCGTACTCGTGGACCACGCCGTTGACCACGTCCGTGCCCGGGAAGCGGTCGTAGGAGCCGCCGAACGGGTCGGGCTCCTCCTCGCCGACGCCGCCGAGCGCCAGCATCGCGCTGTTGACCACCGCGCTGTGCGACGACCAGGTGAGGAGCATCACCGGGTTGTCGGGCGCCACCGCGTCGATCGCCGTGCGGTCGGCCGCCGGGTCGAGGATCACCGCCTCGCCGACGATCGCCAGGATCACCTCGCCCGGCGCGGCGACCGCCACCGCCCCGGCCACCTGGTCGAGCGCCTGGGCGAGGGTCGGACCCGGGCCGGGGATGGCGATCGGCGGCAGGGTCAGGCGCGGGAAGCCGACTCCGAGGTGGCCGTGGGCGTCGTTGAAGCCGGGCACCAGGACGCGCCCGCCGAGGTCGATCGACACCGTCCCCGGTCCGGCGAGCGAGCGCACCGGCGCATCCTCGCCCACCGCGGCGATGCGCGCGCCGCGCACCGCCACCGCCGAGGCCCACGGCCGTCCGGGGTCCGCGGTGAACACCTTGCCGTTGAAGAGCACGAGGTCCGGCGCCGGGCCGGCCGCGGCGGCGCCGGCGGGCAGGGCGAGCAGCGCGAGGGCGAGGGCGACGACGGCGGCGACGGCTGGCGCGAGCGGGCTCCGGGGCATGGCGGTCCTCCTGTGCAGGTCTTCCTCATCCCCCCAGTGCGGCGCCCGTCGGTGGATCGGGACAGCCGCCAGGTGCCCGCATTCCGACAGAGTGTAGAGTTATCGACACTCGCGGCCGACCGGTTCGCGACGCGCCGGGCCACGGGTCTCGCTCGCCGAAGCCTGATGAGGTCAGGGACTTTCGGCTCGGGGGGCCGCTCCCCGGGGGGCCTGGCACGCGCCTTGGAGTAGACGCCCCCGCCGGGGAGGTGACCATGAGCCAACGCAACGTCGAGACGGTGATCGGGAAGCTGGTGACGGACGAGGGGTTCCGCCGCCGCTTCGGCGCCGGTCCGCAGGCCGCGATCCAGGAGCTGATCGAGAGCGGGCTGCACTTCAACGTCTGCGAGGTGCGGGCTCTGGTCGCACTCGACGCCGCGCGCTTCGAGAGCTTCGCCGCGGGGATCGATCCCTGCATCCAGAAGGTCGAGCTGGTGGGAGACAAGACGTGAGATCGATCCTCCGAACCCGGGCGCCGCGGCGGCTGGCCGCGCTGGCGCTCGTCGCCGCCTTCGCGCCCGCGGCTGGCGCACAAACTACGGACCTCTCCGCGCTGACCCTCGAGGAGGCGATCGCGCGCGCCCTCGAGAAGAACGAGACCATCCTGATCGAGCGGCTGTCGCTCGACTCCGCCGAGGCGGCGATCACCGGCGCCGAGGGCGCCTACGACCCGGTGCTCGGGGTGGACGCCGGCTGGTTCCGCAGCACCTCGCCGGTCAACTCGGCGTTCTCCGGGGCGCCCGAGGGCGAGCTGGCGCCCACGCTCGAGGGCTTCGACGCCGGCGCCGGCGTGCGCCAGCTCCTCCCCACCGGCGGCCAGGTGCTGGTCTCCGCCGACGGCGCGCGCACGGAATCGGACGCCTCGTTCGACCTGTTGTCGCCATCGTACGGGTCGGGCCTCGGCGTCGAGCTGCGCCAGCCGCTCCTGCGCGACCGCGGGATCGACGCCGCCCGGCTGCGCCTCCGGGTCGCCGCCGCCGATCGCGACCGCGCCGCCGCCTCGCTCGAGCGCGAGGTGATCGAGACGGTCGCCGAGGTCGAGCGGGCCTACTGGATCCTGCTCGCCTTCCGCCGCGCCGTCGAGGTTCGCGAGGAGGCGGTGCGCGCTCGCCGAGGAGCAACTCTCCGAGACCGAGATCCGTATCGAGAACGGGGCCTCGCCCGAGACCGAGATCGCTCAGCCGCGCGCCGAGCTGGAGCGGCGGCGGGGCGAGCTCTTGGAGACCCGCGAATTGGTCGCCCGGGCCGAGAACAACCTGAAGCTCCTGATCCTGTCGGACGCCGACGCCGATCTCTGGCTGGCGCCGGTGGTGCCGGTCGAGCCGGTCGAGGTGACGCCGGTCGAGGTCGATCTCGGCGCGGCGATCGGCGAAGCGCTGGCGCTGCGCGCCGAGCTGGACGCCGCCGAGGCGGTGATCGAGCAGCGGCGCGCAGAGACCGGCTTCGCCCGCGACGCGGTCAAGCCGGCGCTCGACGCGGTGGTCTCCTACGACCGCTTCGGTCTCGCCGGCTCGCGCAATCCGCGCAACGAGCCGATCCCGGGCTTCCCGGTCGGCGTGCCGGGCGGTCTCGAGGGCGACTTCGGCGACTCGCTCGAGCTGCTCGTCGACGGCGACTTCGACGAGGCGCGGATCGGCTTCGCGTCTCGAACTGCCGATCGGCAACCGCGAGGCGCGGGCGGCGGCGGCGATCGCCGAGAGCGTCGAGCGGCAGGCCGAGGCCGACCTCGCGATCCTGCGCAAGGCGGTGCGCGCCGAGGTGCTCGACGCCGCCGCGGCGCTCGAGACCGCGGACGGCGCATCGAGGCGGCGCGCGCCGCCCGCGAGGCGGCCGAGGTCCAGCTCGGCGCCGAGCGCGAGCGCTTCGCGGTCGGGCATGTCGACCAACTTCCTGGTGCTGACGCGCCAGAACGACCTCTCGAGCGCCCGGCTCGACGAGATCGAGGCGGTCAGACCGACTACCGACGCGCGCGACCGAGCTGGCGCGCGCCACCGGCGTCGCTGCTCGCAGCAACGCGGCATCGAAGTCGGAAACTCGGCAAGAAGCGCCCCAAGAAGCGTCCCAAGAAGCGCAGTAGACACCGGAGGATCCCACCATGGCAAAGCGCATGATCCTGATGCTGGTCGTCGTCGCGGTCCTGCTGATCGGCGCTCGGCATGTTCAAGTTCCGGCAGATCCAGACGGCCATCGCCCAGGGCTCGTCGTTCCAGCCGCCGCCCGAGGCGGTGACCACGGTGGTCGCCCAGCAGGAGCGAGTGGCCGGCGACGCTCTCCGCCATCGGCACGGTGGCCGCCGTCCAGGGCGTCACCGTCAGCGCCGACCTGCCGGGCATCGTCGAGCGGATCGCCTTCGACTCCGGGCGCGCGGTGCGGCAAGGGCGAGGTGCTGGTCGAGCTCGACACCAGCCAGGAGGAGGCGCAGCTCGCCGCCGCCGAGTCGCAGCGCGAGCTGGCCCGGCTCAACCTCGAGCGGATGCCGCGGGCTGCGCGAGAAGGGGGTGATCTCGCAGGCCGAGTTCGACCGGGCCGAGGCCGAGCCGCACGCAGGCCGAGGCGCGGGTGGGCGAGATCCGCGCCACCATCGAGCGCAAGACGATCCGGGCGCCGTTCGCCGGCGTCCTCGGCATCCGCCAGGTCAACCTCGGCCAGTACCTGAACGCCGGCGACCCGGTCGTGCCGCTGCAGTCGCTCGACCCGATCTACGTCAACTTCGCGGTGCCGCAGCAGCAGGTCGGCGCAGCCTGCGGCCGGGCACCGAGGTCCAGGTGACCGCCGAGGGCACCGCCGGCGCCTCGGCCGCGGGCAAGATCACCGCCGTCGACTCGGTCGTCGACGAGGCGACCCGCAACGTCCAGGTGCAGGCGACCTTCGCCAACCCCGACGGCCGCGCTGCGCCCCGGCATGTTCGTCGAGGCGCAGGTCGGCGCTCGGCGCGGCGGCAGGCGGTGGTCGCGCTGCCGGCCTCGGCGATCAGCTACGCGCCCTACGGCGACTCGGTCTTCATCGTCGAGGACGATGCAAGGGGCCGGACGGCAAGACCTACCGCGGCGTGCGCCAGCAGTTCGTGAAGCTGGGCGGCGCGCGCGGCGACCAGGTCGCGGTCCTCTCCGGCGTCAAGCCGGGCGAGGAGGTCGTGACCTCGGGCGTCTTCAAGCTGCGCAACGGCGCCGCGGTCCAGGTCAACAACGAGATCCAGCCCGGCAACGAGCGCCGACGCCAAGCCCACGAACGCCCGGAGGACAGCTCGATGAAGATCACCGACCTCTTCATCCGCCGGCCCGGTGCTGGCGATCGTCGTCAACCTGGTGATCCTGATCGCCGGCGCTGCAGGCGATCCGCTCGCTCACCGTGCGGCAGTACCCGCGCAGCGACATCGCGGTGATCAGGGTGACCACCGCCTACATCGGCGCCAACGCCGACCTGGTGCGCGGCTTCATCACCACGCCGCTCGAGCGGGTGATCGCCAGCGCCGACGGCATCGACTACATGGAGTCGTCGAGCGCGCAGGGCGTGTCGCACGATCACCGTGCACCTGAAGCTCAACTACGACACCAACGCCGCGCTGACCCAGATCCAGGCCAAGGTGGCGCAGGTGCGCAACGACCTGCCGCCCGAGGCCGAGGCGCCGATCATCGAGCTCGAGACGGCGGACAGCCAGTTCGCGGCGATGTACCTCGGCTTCTCCTCCGACGATCTCGACCAGAACCAGATCACCGACTACCTGACCCGCGTCGTGCAGCCGCGGCTGTCGGCGATCAGCGGCGTGCAGCGCGCCGACATCCTCGGCGACCGCACCTTCGCCATGCGCGATCTGGCTCGAAGCCCGAGCGGATGGCGGCGCTCGGCATCTCGCCGTCCGAGGTCGCAGCGACGCGCTGGCGGCGAACAACTACCTCTCCGCGCTCGGCCGGACCAAGGGCTCGATGATGTCGGTCAACCTGATCGCCAACACCGACCTGCAGACCGCCGAGGAGTTCCGCCAGCTCGTGGTCAAGGAGGAGGACGGCGTGCGTCGTGCGGCTGGGCGAGATCGCCGACGTGGTGCTCGGCGCCGAGAACTACGACCAGGAGGTGCGCTTCAACGGCGAGACCGCGACCTTCATGGGCATCTGGGTGCTGCCGACCGCCAACACGCTCGACGTGATCGGCGCAGGTGCGCGAGGCGATGCCGGAGATCCAGGCGCAGCTCCCGGCCGGGATGAAGGCCGGCATCCCCTACGACTCGACCGACTACATCCAGGACGCGATCGACGAGGTGCTCAAGACCCTCGAGCGAGACGCTGCTGATCGTCGATCCTGGTGATCTTCCTCTTCCTCGGCTCGGTGCGCTCGGTGATCATTCCGGTGGTGGCGATCCCGATCTCGCTGATCGGCGCGGTCTTCCTCATGCTGGCCGGCGGGCTTCACCATCAACCTGCTGACGCTGCTCGCCATCGTGCTCTCGGTCGGCCTCGTGGTCGACGACGCGATCGTCATGGTCGAGAACGTCGAGCGCCACCTGCACGTGGGCAAGACGCCGTTCGCAGGCGGCGCATCGCACGCGGCCCGCGAGCTGGTCGGTCCGATCATCGCCATGACCATCACCCTGGCCGCGGTCTACACGCCGGTCGCCATCCAGGGCGGCCTGACCGGCTCGCTCTTCCGCGAGTTCGCCTTCACCCTGGCCGGCGCGGTGATCGTCTCCGGCGTCGTGGCGCTGACGCTGTCGCCGATGATGGGCTCGAAGCTGCTGCGCGCCGGCGACACCGAGCGCGGCTTCGCCGGCTTGGTCAACCGCCGCTTCGAGAGCGTCCGCGAGCGCTACGCGCGGCTGCTCGTCGGGGACGCTCGACTACCGGCCGGTGGTGCTCACGCTGTGGGTGATCGTCGTCGCTGCTGATCGTGCCGTTCTACATGTTCTCGCAGCAGCGAGCTGGCGCCGGCCGAGGACCAGGGCGTCGTCTTCGGCATCGTCCAGGCCGCGCGCCAACGCGACGATCGACCAGACCACGCTCTTCGCCGACGAGATCGACGAGGTCTTCGAGTCGTTCCCGGAGACCGACGCCACCTTCCAGATCACCTTCCCGACCGGCGGCTTCGGCGGCATGGTGACCAAGCCGTGGAGCGAGCGCGAGCAGCACCGTCGGCCGAGCTCCAGATCGAGGCGTCGGCGAAGCTGTCGCAGATCCCGGGCGTGCGGGTCATCCCGATCACGCCGCCCGCCGCTGCCCGGCGGCGGCGACTTCCCGGTCGACTTCGTGATCGCCTCGACGGCCGAGCCCGAGCGAGCTCATCGAGTTCGCCAACCAGCTCGTCGGCAAGGCGTTCGCAGAGCGGCCTCTTCATGTTCGCCGACACCGACCTCAAGTTCGACCAGCCGCAGGCCGAGGTGGTCTTCGACCGCGACAAGGTGCGCTCGCTGGGCGTCGACCTCGCGCCAGGCCGGCCGCGACCTCTCGACGCTGCTGGGCGGCAACTACGTCAACCGCTTCAGCATCCAGGGCCGCAGCTACAAGGTGATCCCGCAGGTCAAGCGCAGCGAGCGGCTGACCGCCGACCAGCTCGAGGACATCTACGTCACCGGGCCCGACGGCAAGCTGGTGCCGCTCTCGACCTTCGCCACGCTCGAGACCACGACCGAGCCGCGCGAGCTCAAGCGCTTCCAGCAGCTCAACGCGGTGCGCATCCAGGGCGCGATCCCGCCGGGCGTCTCGCTCGACCAGGCGCTCGGCTTCCTCGAGGAGGAGGCGGCGAAGATCCTGCCGCCGGGCTTCACCGTCGACTACGCCGGCGAGTCGCGCCAGCTGCGCATCGAGGGCGAGCAAGTTCCTCGGCACCTTCCTGCTCTCGGCGATCCTGATCTACCTCGTGCTGGCCGCGCAGTTCGAGAGCTTCCGCGATCCGTTCATCATCCTCGCCGGCTCGGTGCCGCTGGCGCTCTCCGGGCGCGCTGCTCTTCTCGTTCCTGGGCTTCACCACGCTCAACATCTACAGCCAGGTGGGACTGATCACGCTGGTCGGCCTGGTGGCGAAGAACGGCATCCTGATCGTCGAGTTCGCCAACCACCTGCAGGAGCAGGGGCGGGACAAGCTCGCAGGCGGTCATCGAGGCCGTCGACGCACCCGGCTGCGGCCGATCCTGATGACCACCGCCGCCACCGTGGTCGGCCACTTGCCGCTGGTCTTCGCCACCGGCCCGGGCGCCGGCGCGCGCAACGCATCGGCATCATGCTGGTCACCGGCATGATCATCGGCACGGTCTTCACGCTCTTCGTCGTGCCGTCGATCTACGTGCTGGTCGCCAAGACCCGCACCGCCGAGGCCGAGTCGGGCGAGGGCGAGCCGGTGGGCGAGATCGGCGAGGACACCCTGGACGAGGGGCTCCCGGCGGCGGTCTGAAGACGGCGTGAGCGGGCGATCGGGCCGCCGCCCGCGGGGACGGCGGCCCGATTCTCGTCCAGACCGGCAGTCCTCAGCTCTCGGGCTCGACCAGCCCGGAGCAGCAGTTCCTCCCGCAGCCGGCTCGCCTGCAGGCAGTCCTGGATCGAGCGCGGCAGGCCGTTGATCGTGCCCGGGTCGGTACCGCAGACGACATCGCGCCTCTCCCGATCGGTAGCGCAGCGCCGGCGCCGGTCGCCGCCGATCGGCGCGGTGCACTGCTGCCGGATCGGGTCCTCGCCGGTGCAGCAGTTGAGGTTGACCCGAATGCAGGCATCGCTGCAGAGCCTGCGGATGGCGAGGGTCGAGGCGTTCCTGGCAGGCGGCGGTGCAGCGTTCGCCCTCCTTGCCGCAGTCGACAGAGAAGCCGTTGTAGCTCACGGAGTTGATCCCGTCGGTGCAGTTGTTGACCGGGCCGCCGCCCTGTGAACCGCCGCCGATCGGGCCGCCCCCGTCGCCGCCGCCCGAACAGGTCCCTTCGATCACCGGGACCAAGCCGAGCTCGGGATCGTTCCGGAACACCACACAGTCGTTGGCGGCATCGCAGCTTCCGCCCCTGGCGGCACACTGGTTGGCAGTGACCGAGACGACGGGGTTGGCTCCACCCGCCGCCCCGGTGCCCCCCTGCGGCCGCGGGGCGGAGCGCGGGACGACCTCCTCGGATCCCGCCGGAGGGTAGGGCGCTCCAGGCTCTTGTGCGGTCGCGCTCGTGGTCAGAAGGGCAAGCCCGAGCGCCCCGGCGGCCGCGACCCATCTGCAGTGCTTGATTACCATCCTCATGGTTCGACTCTCCCAACGAAAGGGTAAGGAGCGAGCGCTCCATGCGCTGCTCCGCAGGACCGCGGTCAGGAAAGCCGCGGTCGAGAGCGGACTACGGAGCCGTGATCGATGTCGGATGAGGGGGTGGCGGGAAAGGAGCCCACGCGAGATGCTCCCCGCGCCGATGGTATCGTCGTGCCATGGTCACGACCATTGACGCCGCCGGCCGCGTCGTCATCCCCGAGAGCCTGCGGGAACGGCTCAACCTGACCGGCGGTCAGGCGATCGAGATCCGGGAGCGCGAGGGGCTGATCGAGATCGAGCCGCCAACGACCCCGATGGCGCTCGAGACGACCGCCGACGGGCCGGTCGCGGTTCCGGCGGAGGAGCTGCCGCCGCTGACCGACGAGATCGTCCGTGTCACGCTCGAGCGGATGCGGCGGTGATCGTGGACCAGGAAGACTTCGCCACCCTCCTCGCCCGCTTCGAGGCCGAGCAGGCGGCGCCGGCGGCGGCGCCGAAGATCGGGGACCGGGTCGAGGGGGAGATCGTCTCGCTCGGGGAGGACACCGCCTTCGTCGCCCTCGGCGGCAAGTCGGAGGGGATGATCGCCCTCGACGAGCTGCGCGATGCGGAGGGCGGGCTGACGGTCGCGGTCGGCGACCGGGTCGAGGCGGTGGTCGCCGCGCTCGACCGCGAGACCGGCGGGCTGGTGCTGCGGGTCCGGCCGGGGCGCACCGGCGCCGGCGGCGAGGCGGCCTGGGCCGAGCTGGAGCAGGCGGCGCGCCACCGCATCCCGGTCGAAGGGCGGGTCACCGGCGTCAACAAGGGGGGCGTCGATGTCGAGGTCGCCGGCGTGCGCGCCTTCTGCCCGGTGTCGCAGCTCGACCTCGGCTTCGTCGCCGACCCCTCGGAGTTCGTCGGCCGGCGCCTGACCTTCCGCGTCACCAAGCTCGAGAGCGGCCGCGGCCGCCGCCCCGACGTCGTGCTGTCGCGCCGCGATCTGCTGGCCGAGGAGGCGGCCGCGCGCGCCGCCGAGGCGCTCGCCCGGCTCGCGGTCGGCAAGGTCGTCCGCGGCAAGGTCACCTCGCTGACCTCCTACGGCGCCTTCGTCGACCTCGGCGGCATCGAGGGGCTCCTCCACGTCAGCGAGATCAGCCACGCGCGGGTCGCCGATCCCGCCGAGGTGCTGGCCGTAGGCCAGGAGATCGACGTCGAGGTGAGGAAGATCGAGGAGCCGAGGAAGCCCGGCGCACCCGGCCGCGTCTCGCTCTCGAGCCGCGCGCTCGCGCCCGATCCCTGGCGCGACGCGGCCGCGCGCTTCGCCCAGGGCTCCGAGGTGCGCGGCCGGATCGCCCGCCTCGAGACGTTCGGCGCCTTCGTCGAGCTGGCCCCCGGGATCGACGGCCTGGTCCACGTCAGCGAGCTCGGCGCCGGCCGCCGGATCGACCATCCGCGCCGGGTGGTCGAGGTCGGCCAGGAAGTCACGGTCACGGTGCTCGCGGTCGATCCCGAGCGGCGCCGCATCTCGCTGTCGATGGCCCGGCCCGGCGACGCCGGCGCCGACGGTGAGGACGAGGCGCGCGACGAGGCCGCCGCCGCGCCGGGATCGCCGGCCGGCCAGGGCGGCCGCGCCGGCGGCGGCCTCGGCACCCTCGGCGACTTCTTCAAGAGCGCCGAGAAAAAGCGCTGATTCCGGCGGCGCTGAACCGCCCCGGCTCCCGGCCGGACCTACCGGCATGGACCGTCGTCACATCAGTGACGAATCGGGGTCGAAGACGAGCGGGAACGACGGGAGGAGGCGGGGGGACGGACCCGCGCCGGAGGCCGAACGGCCCGGACCCGCGGCCGCCTTCCTCCACGAGATGATCGCCCGCGACCGCCTGGCCTTCTCGACCGAAGAGGCGGTGAGAGCGCTCGGCGGCTCCCTCGCCAACGCGCGCTGGATCCTCGGCCGGCTCAAGACCAGCGGCCGGGTCGCGGTTCCCTACCGCGGCTTCCACGTCGTGCTCGCCCCCGAGCACCGCCGGCTCGGCGCCCCGCCCGTCGAGGAGCTCGTGCCCCAGCTCATGGCGCACCTCGGGACCCCCTACTACGCCGGCCTGCTGACCGCCGCCGCCCATCACGTCGGGGCGGCCGCGCCGGCGGAGTTCCAGGTCGTGGTGCCGGGCAACCGCCCGCGGATCCGCTGCGGTCCGGTGCGGGTCGGGTTCGTCGCCCGCCACAACGCCGCCGAGGTGCCGGTCGAGGAGGTGGCGACGCCGCGCGGCCCGCTGCGGTTCTCGACCCCGGAGGCGACCGCGTTCGACCTCATCGGCTACCCCCGCCACTGCGGCGGTCTCGACGAGGTGACGAGCGTCCTCGCCGAGCTGGCACCGGTCCTCGACCCGGAGCGCCTGCGCGCCGCGGCGGAGCTGTCGCCGGTCCCCTGGAGCCAGCGCCTCGGCTTCCTGCTCGACCGCGTCGGCCACGGCGACCGCGCCGAGCTGCTCGCCGCCTGGGTCTCCGCCGCCGCCCCCGAGTGGGCGCCGCTGTCGCCCCGCCGCCAGCGCGACCGGGCGCGCTGGAACGACCGCTGGCGGTTGGGGGTCAACCGGCCGGTGTGACCGGCGTCACGGGAACGCGTACTCCGCGGTCCGCGTGCAGGTCTGGCCGCAGCCGTCCGGGTAGTGCTCGATGCCGTAGACCACCAGGCGGCCGGCCGGGGTGACGTAGGCGCCGCCGCCGGCGTCGAGGTTGCAGAACGAGTCGCACCAGATGTGCCGCTTGGCGACCTTGGTCAGCCGCGCCTGCCCGGCGACGCTCTCGACCCGGTAGAGGTCGACCCAGTCGTCGCCGTTGGCGAGGGCGCTGTCGTTGTGCGTCGCGACCAGGTAGAGCCGGCCGCCGTCGGTGGCGTCGGTGACCAGGTGGAGGTTCTGGTAGGCGCCGTAGTTGCTGTCGCCGATCGAGGTGAACACGGTGTCGGTCGACTTGCTCCAGGACTCGCGGAAGGTCCACCCCGAGGTCGGGCTGGTCGAGGTATAGAAGTTGAGCTTGTTGGCGTCGCCCTCGCCGACGATCATCAGGTACTCGCCGGTCGCGAGCTTGGCCAGCGACACCGTGCCGGCGTTGGTGTAGGGGAGCTCGAAGTTGCCCCGCGCGGCGGGCGTCGCGGGCGTCGAGAGGTCGTGGAAGGCGACCGCGGCGTTCAACCCCGAGCAGACGCTCTGGTTCTTGTGGCACTCGACGCCGACGCCGAGGATCCGGCCCAGGAGCTGCGAGCCGCCGGCGTGGTTGCGGCGCTTGCCGTCGCCCGAGCTGCGGTTGTCGGCGGTGAGCATGATCAGCGAGCGGTTGGCGCCGACCTGGCCGCTGCCGGCGCCGAACGGATCGCCGTTCGCCGGCTCCTCGCCGACCTCGAAGACGTAGAGGCGGCCGGGGGCGTTGTCGATCGAGGCGGTCGCGGCGAGGAAGCGGCCGTTCGTTCCCGCGACCGCGCGCTGAATCGACTGCCAGTGCCAGGACATGTTGAGCACGCTCTGGGTGCCGGTCTTCTCCAGGAGGTGCGAGCGCTTGGCCTGGCCCTGGCCGGTGAACAGGTTGTTGACCTGGTGGATCGCGCTGAAGCCGGTCAGCGGCGGGTTGCAGTCGGCGGCGCCCCAGGCGCAGCTCGTCAGGCCGCGCAGGTCGGACGGCAGGCGCGGCTCCGTCGATCCGCCGCCGCAGTCCTGGGGGCAGTTGGTGGCGGTCTCGATCGGGATGCCGGTCTTCTGGCAGACGCCGTCGCCGCAGACGTTGATCGCGCCCGCCGCGGCCGGCAGCAGCAGCCAGGCCGCGATCGCCGCGGCCGCGAGCCTCAGGACCCGAACGAATCGCGTCTCGACTCTCATCGCAGTCGCTCCCTCCGTATTCTCGGGGCTGGGATCACTGTCCTCGATCGGCGAGGAAATGTATGCAAAGTCCTTGAGCGTCGCAAGAGCCCGCGGGCCCAGAGAGCGTGCCGCTAGAATGGCCGCCTGGAGGTTCCATGAGGGCAACTGACCATCGAGCCGAGGGCCGCCCGGCGCGGCCGCGGCTCGCCGTCGCGATCCCCCTGCTTCTCCTCTTCGCCTGCGCCGGCGCCGCGCGGCGGGAGGCCGGCGCTCCCGGCGCCCCGCCCGCCGGTCCGCCGGTCTGCGCCGCGGTGCCCGAGGGCGAACTAGCCGCTCCGCCGGCTCCGGCGTGCGACGACGCCGCGCTCACCGGCTATGACGGCCTCCTGGTGCTCGCGCCCCATCCCGACGACGAGGTGCTCGGCTTCGCCGGCCTGACCGCGGCCTACCTCGAGCAGGGCAAGCCGGTCGAGGTGGTCGTCGTCACCGAGGGCGACGCCTACTGCGAGGCGTGCCGCTTCTGGAGCAGCGGCTCGGTGCGCGGCGCCACCTGCGACGCCGCCGACCTCGCGGAGTTCGCGCGGGTGCGCCGGGGCGAGAGCACCGCGGCGGCGGCGCTCCTCGGCCGCCCGGCGCCGGCCTTCCTCGGCTACCCCGACACCGGCCTCGCCGCGGCCTGGCGCGAGGCCCGCCTGGGCCGGCCGTCGACCCCGCTCCGGCGCTCGGACTTCGGCGCCTGCGCCGACTGCGAGAGCTGCGCCGGCGGCTACGGCGAGGGCCCGGTGACCGAGCTGACCGCCGGGACCCTGGCGGCGGCGCTCTCGGCGCGGATCGCCGCCACCTCCGAGCGCACGCTGCTCGCGACCACCCACCCGCTCGACGGCCACGGCGACCACGCCGGTTTGGGCAACTTCGTCAAGTCGATCAACGACGGCTTCGAGCGCCCGCGGCCGGTGGCCTACGCGGTCATCCACGCCCACACGCCGAAGCACGCGCCGGCGCCGGACTGCTGGTATCCGGGTCCCGAGGCGGTCGCCTGCGCCTGCCCCGACGAGCGCTGCGCCGAGGCCGACCCGGGATGGATCGCCGCCTTGCGCGCGCACCGCTTCCGCCCCGAGTGGCCGGACGCCTTCCCCGACGACGCCCCGTACGGCGAGCCGCTCCACCTCTGCCTGCCGGAGCGGATGTACCGCGGCCCCGAGGCGGAGAAGCTCCGGGCCGTCGAGGCCTACCGGTCGCAGCTCGGGACCCTGGCGCGGAATCCCGGGGGTGCCGCCTCCGGCGGGCGAGCCGCCGGCGCACCTGGCCGGGATCGTCGACTGCAACGGCTACCTGACCTCGTTCGTGCGCTCGACCGAGGCCTTCGCGCTCTCCGATCCGGCCGCGGCGCGCCCGCCTGCCGATACCGCGGCCGGCGCCGCCTGCGACCCGGCCGGCGAGTGGGTCGGCGGCGGCGCCGCGGTCGGCGAAGGGGGCGAGCTGATCGAGAGCCGCCTGCGGCTGACGCTGGCCGCCGCCGCCGGCGGCTTCGAGGGCCGGCTGAGCTGGCCGCTGCCCGAGGGCGGCGAGAGCTCCGAGCCGATCGCCGCCGAGCGTTCCGCGGGCTGCGGCCTCCGCCTGACGGTCGATGCCGAGAGCTGGCACGGCACGGTCTCCCGCGACGGCGCCAGCCTCTACGTCCACCGCGAGGCGCCGGCGCCGGGCTTCTGGGCCCTTCACCGGTAGCGGTCAGAGCGTGCGCGTGACCTTGCGGAGCCCTCTGGGCGCCTCGACGTCGCAGCCGCGGGCGCGGGCCAGGTGCAGGCAGTAGAGCTGGGCGGGGACGATCGCGACCAGCGGGCTCAGCCAGTCGGGCAGGTCGGCCGGCAGCGGCAGCGGGGTCGCGGCGAGCGCGAGGGTCCGCTCGTCGTTCGAGAGCACGGTCAGCTCGGCGCCGCGCTCGCCGGCGAGACGCGCCAGGAGATCGCGGGTGCCGTCGAGCGCGGCGCCGCGCGCCGCGATCGCCAGCACCGGGAAGCCGGGCTCGATCATCGCCACCGGCCCGTGCTGGAAGTCCGACGGCGAGTACGGCTCGGCCGCCACGTAGGCCAGCTCCTTGAGCTTGAGCGACCACTCCCAGGCGGTGGCGTAGTCGTAGCCGCGGCCGAGGACGACCGCGCGCTCGACCGCGCGGTGGCGCCCGGCGGCGGCGGCCGCGTCGTCCTCCCGGCCGAGCATCTCCTCGATCCAGCCGGGGACGCGCTCGAGATCGCCGGCCAGCTCACCCGCGAGATCACCGCCGAGCCCGCCCGCGGGCGCCATCGCCGCGGCCAGGAGCGCGATCGCGAGGAGCTGCGCGGTGTAGGTCTTGGTCGCCGCCACCGCGTCCTCCGGGCCGGTCGCGGTGTCGAGGACGAAGCGCGCCGCGCGCGCCAGGGGCGACGCCGGGTCGTTGGTGATCGCCAGCGTCGGGGCGCCCTGGCGCGCCGCCTCCTCGATCACCGCGACGATGTCCGGCGACTGCCCCGACTGCGAGACGCCGACCGCGAGCGCCCGGCCGAGCCGCGGCGGCCGCCGGTAGACGCTGAACAGCGACGGCGCCGCGAGCGCCACCGGCACGCCGCCGAGGGCGCCCCAGGCGTACTGGGCGTAGCGGCCGGCGTTGTCCGAGGTGCCGCGCGCCGCAAGGTAGACGTAGTCGATCCCGGTGCGCGCGACCTCGGCGGCGATCGCGGCCGCGGCGCCGGACTGCGCGGCGAGGAGACGCCGGAGCACCGCCGGCTGCTCGAGGATCTCGCCGCGCAGACTCACGGCGCCGCCGAACCGGGGGCGACGTTCCAACCCGACCAGTCGAGCCGGACGCCGCCGCCGGCCGGACCGTCACCGGCGCGAAACCGGGCGGTCAGCTCGCGCTCCTCGCCCGGCAGGAGCGAGACGTAGTTGTCGTCCCAGCGCACCGGCAGCAGGGTCGCGCCGGTCGCGGCGTCGACCGCGCGCAGCTCGACGAAGAAGGCGAGCGAATCGCCCTCGTTGCGCAGCCGTGCGCGCAGGAGGCGCTCGCCGTCGTCCCCGGCCTCCTCGACCGTCACGCTCGCGGCGAGCCGGGCCGGGGGCAGGCGGTCGAGGGCGGTGAAGTCGGCGAACTCGCGCGCCGGGGTGTAGAACCAGGTCGAGGCCTCCCAGTCGAGGACGTCCGGCTTCGCCGACAGCCAGTAGAAGTTGCGGCCCGCCTCCGCGCCGCCTGGCCGCCGGAGCCGCAGGTCGAGGAACCAGACCGGCTCGCCCGGCGGCGCCGCGATCTCGGCGACCGCCGCCGCGCGGCCGGGCGGGACGTCGACCGCGACGGTCTCCTCGTGGATCACCCGCGAGTCGAGGCCGAGGACGCGCACCGTCGCCTCCAGCCCGGCGGCCGGCTCGAGGGTGGCGTTGACCGCCCGGACGGTGCCGTCGCCGTAGTCGTAGACCAGGCTCAGCGGCTGCCCGGCCATGCGCGTGCCGTAGAAGGCGCCGTTGGGCATCAGGTAGTAGTCGTAGAGCTGCCAGTACATCTCCGGCCACGCCGAGTTGAGCATCCACTGGACGACGCCGGTGGTCGACGGCCGGTTCACCGCGAACGCCTCGAACATGGCGCGGACCGCCTCGTAGCTCGCGGCCTGGGCCTTGACCAGATACTCCTCGACGCCGTCCGACGGGCCGTAGCGGCGGTCGAGCGCGAGGTTGTAGCGGTCGAGGGTGTTGAACTCGTGGCGGCCGCAGTGGTAGTCCCACATCTCGTCGATCGGCCAGAGGTGCTCGGGCGGGATCATCCGCCGGACGCTCTCGAGCGGCGGCGGCTGCGGCCCGGGGCCGGTCTCGGTGTTGAAGCCGTAGGCGCCGCCGCGCTCGCGGTCGAGATACCAGTAGACCGGCGGCACCCAGTCGTAGGGGCCGTTCATCTTGACCCCGGTCGGCCCGCTGACCTCGCTGGTGCGCACCGAGCAGGCGGCGAGCGCCGGGCGCGACGGGTCGAGCGCCGCCAGCTCGTCGCGGTAGCGCCGCTCGAGCGCGGGCCGCGGCAGCATGTCGCTCGCCAGCACCCAGACCAGGACGCTCGGGTGGTTGCGCAGCCAGGCGACCTGGTCGGCCCACGAGGCCGCGACCAGCTCGATCTCCTCCTCGGTGTCGATGCCGCCGAACTCGTCGACCGGCCCGCCGAGGTACTCCTCCCACTCCCACTGGCAGCTCCAGCCGACGAGGACCAAGAGGCCGTGGCGGTCGGCGAGCTCGTAGATCGTCTCGCTCGAGCCCCAGAAACCCTCGAGCCGCAGGGCGTTGAGGTTGGCGTGCTTGGCGAGGAGCACCTGATCCTCGACCTTCCGCGGGTCCTCGCGCAGGAGCAGCTCGTCGACCCAGCCGCCGCCGCGGATCAGCACCTCGCGGCCGTTGATCCGGTAGCCGCGGTGACCCTCGGCGTTCCGGTAGTCCGACACCTCGCGCATGCCGAAGGTGACCCGCTCGGCGTCCGAGACCTCGCCGCCGCCGTCACCGACCGCCGCCTCGAGCCGCAGCTCGTAGAGCGCCGGCTCGCCGAGGTCGTGCGGCCACCAGAGCCGCGGCCGCTCGAAAGTCAGCTCGGGGAGCCGCTCCGGCGACAGCTCGACCCGCTGCTCCTCGCCGGCGGCGAGCACGTAGGGGAGGCGGAAGCGGCGGCCCTCGATTTCGCCGCGCAGCTCCCCCGCGACCGGCTCCGGTGAGCCGTTGGCGAGGAGGGCCGAGACCGTCACGCGGCCCTCGCGGGCGCCGCCGCCCGCGCCGCCGAGATCGAGATCGGTGCGGACGAAGACGTCGTCGATCTCGACCGCCCCGGTCGCCGCCAGCGCCACTCCGCGCCAGAGCCCCATGTTGCGGTCGGGCGGCACCGGGTTCCAGTCGACGAAGCCGATCGTGAAGTCGCCCGGCCGCGGCGGCAGGACCTCGATCGCGAGCGCGTTGACGCCCGCGGTCAGGCGGCCGGTGACGTCGAAGCGGAAGCGCCGGAAGGCGCCCACGACCTCGCCGGCTCCCGCCACCAGCTCACCGTTGAGCCAGACGTTCGCCCGCTGGTTGACGCCGTCGAGCTCGAGCCGGTGGCGCGTCCCGGGCGCCGGCGGCGCGATCTCGATCTCACGCCGGTACCACCACGCCCCCGCGAACTGCTCCTTCGGGATCCGCTCTAGGTTGTCGCCGAAGTAGGGATCGCCGTAGAGGCCGCCGTCGACCAGCGCGCCGAGCACGGTCGACGGCACCCGCGCCGCGTGCCAGCCGGCGTCGTCGAAGCCGGCGCTCGAGACCGTCTCGCCGCCCGCCGTAACCTCGGCCGCGGCCCGGATCCGCCAGCCGTCGGCGAGCTGCAGGCGGCGGGCCGGCGAGTTGTCCGCCGGTGGCGGCTCGGCCGAGCAGGCGCCGAGCGCAAGGATGGCCAAGAGGAGGGCAAGGCGGCGGCCCGCGCGGGGGCGCGTGCCGGGTGGAGCGCTCTGGGATCTTGCGGGCGCTTCGGCCATCGGCGGCACGGACCTCCCGGTCGGGGAGCGGGCGCGCCTTCCGCGGCGCGGGCGGACTGGATGGCGAGCGAGCCTACCGCACGGAGCGCGTCAGTTTCCCATTCCGGCGGGAATCTCGGAGATGGCAATCCGGTGGCGGGTGGGCGCGGGCCCTCGCGCTATCCTCCGTCGCGACCCGGCGGACGACATGCGCGTGACCACCACGACAGCGGACCGAGGACGGTGCGCGGCGCTCGCCGCCGCGCTGGCGCTCGCGGCGCCCGCGGCGTCCGCCGACCTCCCCGAGCACCCGGCGATCCTCCGCGGGCCGGCGCCGGCCTGGGTGGTGCCGGCCGGCGAGCCGGCCCCGGCACCGGCGGCCGCGTCGGCGTTCGCCTACCTGCGGGTCGACGACCAGCTCCTGGCCGGCGGCGCCGCCACCGCGACCTACGCCGAGCGGGTGGTCGAGGTGCTGTCGCAGCAGGGGCGGGACCACGCGGCGCAGTGGGAGATCACCTTCGACCCGGCCTCGCAGCGGCTGCGCGTCCACGCCCTCGAGGTCCGCCGCGACGGCGCCTGGCACGACCGCCTGGCCACCGCCCAGAGCTCGGTGCTCCAGCGCGAGCCGGAGCTCGGCCGCCAGGTCTACGACGAACGCCTGACCCTGCTCCTGGTCGCCGAGGACGTGCGGGTCGGCGACGTGGTGCGCATCGCCTACACCGTCGAGGGGCTCAACCCGATCCTCGGCGGGCGCTACGCCGGCGGCTTCACGCTCGGCTGGGGCGTGCCGGTGGCCGAGCAGCGGGTGCGCGTGGCGGCGCCGGCCGGCCGCCCGCTCCACTACCGGTTGCACGGCGAGGACGCGCCGCCGCCCGAACGCTCGCGCGACGGCGATCGCGAACTCCTGACCTGGCACCTGCGCGACCTGCCTGCGATCGAAGTGGAGCCGAACGCGCCCCCCGGCTGGTTCACCCACCCTTGGGTCCAGCTCAGCCAGTTCGCCGACTGGGCCGAGGTCGTCGAGTGGGGGCGCGCGCTCTACCCGCCCCAGCCGCCGCCCCCGGAGGTCGCCGCGGCGGCGGCCGAGATCGCCGCCGCCCACCCCGACAACCCCGGCGCCCGCCTGGTCGCCGCCGCGCGCTGGGTGCAGGACGAGATCCGCTACTACGCGATCGCGCTCGGCCCCCACTCGCACGAGCCGCACGACCTCGCGACCATCGCGCGCCGGCGCTACGGCGACTGCAAGGACAAATCGCGCCTGCTGGTCGGTCTCCTCGCCGCCCTCGGCATCGAGGCCTGGCCGGCGTTCGTCGACGTCGACACGGCCTACCGGGTGGCCGAGTGGCAGCCCTCGCCGTTCGCCTTCGACCACGTGGTGGTGGTGGCGCGCCTGGACGGGGAGCGGGTGTGGATCGACCCCACCCTCGAGCTCCAGGGCGGGAGCGCTCTCGACCTCTGGTTCCCGGCCTACGGCTACGCCCTGGAACTACTGCCGGGTGTGGACTCGCTGACCGCGATCCCGCCCGAGCCGAGCCTCCCCGGGACGACCTCGACGCACTACGACTACCGCCTCACGGCGGCCGGCGAGGCGTTCGAGGTGACGATCGAGACCACCCACGTGCGCTCCGGCGCCGAGCGGCTGCGCCGGTCGCTGGCGGCGACCACCGCCGAGGAGCTGCTCGACGGCTACGTCGACTACTACACCGACGGCGAGCGCACCGTCGAGCCGCTCGGGCCGCTCGAGATCGCCGACGACCGCGACGCCAACCGGCTGGTGATCACCGAGCGCTACCGGGTGGTCGGCTGCTGGGAGGCGCGCGACCCCGGGCTGGCCTGCGACCTCCTGCCGCTGACCCTGGCCGGCGACCTGATCGATCCGGACGACACCGACCGCCGCGCCCCGCTCGACCTGCCGCGCGACCTCGTGAACCGCGAGACGGTCTCGATCCGCGCCTCGACCCCGTGGGAGTTCCAGCCGGTCGAGGAGGAGCTGGAGGTCCCCTGGTTCGACTTCGCCGTCACCTCGACCCCCGGCGACGACAGCGTGGAGCTGGTCTACGAGCTGCGGACCAAGGGCCGCCAGGTCGAGCCCGGCGAGGTCGGCCGCTACGCCGAGGCGCTGCGCGAGGTGATCGACTCGACCGGCTACACCCTGACCCTCGAGGGGACGGCCGGCGGCGGCTCCGACGGCGCCGCGGCGGAAACCGGCGGCGAGCTCGGCGACGCCATGTTCCCCTGGGTGCCGTTCGCCTGCGCCCTGTTGCTGGTGCTCTTCGTGGGTCTCTCGATCGGAGCGGCGTTCCTGTTGCTGGTGCTCTACCGCCGGCGGCGGCGCGGGGCGGGGCCGCCGGCTCCCACGCCGCCACCCCAGCCGCCGGCCTCGGCCTAGCGGTTCGCCGGCGGAGACCATGGACACCGGCGAGGCGACGACGCGCCGCACCGGCCTCTACCTCGCCGTCGCGCTCGGCCTGTTCCTGATCTGGAGCAACAGCTTCGTCGCCATCTCCTACCTCCTGGGCGGCGAGGGGGCGGCGGCGAGCCTGGACTGGGTGAGCCTGGCGGTCGGGCGGTTCGTGCCGGTCGGGCCGGTCTGCCTCGCCTACTGCCTGCTCTTCCGCCGCCGGGAGAGCTTCGAGCTGGTGCGCCGGCATCCGTGGCGGACGGCGTTCGGGGGGCTGCTCGCCGTCCCCGGCTACAACCTCGCGCTGGGTTACGGGCAGCAGCACGGCGTGCCGCCGCCGGTGGCGTCGCTGACCAGCGCGCTGCTGCCGCTCTTCGTCATGCTGCTGGCCGCGGCGTTCCTCGGCGAGCGGCTGACCCGGCGGCGGATCGTCGCCTTCCTGGTGTCGGTGGCCGGGCTGGTGGTGATCGCCGCCGGCAAGGGCGAGCCCGGGGCGATCGCCGAGTACGGGCTGGTGCTCGGGGTGACCGCGCTGGCGCCGCTGTCGTGGTCGCTCTACTCGATCGTCAGCAAGCCGGTCACCGCCGCCGGCTCGCCGCTCGTCTGGACCTACCTGACGGTCGGCTTGGGCAGCCTGCCGCTCCTTGCGATCCTCCCCTGGGTCGGCGGAGCAGAGCTCCTGGAGCTGCCGGCCGCCGGCTGGGCGGCGCTGCTCTATCTCTCGCTCCTCTGCACGCTCCTCGGCTACGCGGTCTGGGTCTGGCTGCTGCGACACCTGCCGGCGTCGACGGTCGGCTTCACCGTCTTCCTCAACCCGCCGCTGACCACGGTCTCGAAGCTCGCCCTCTCGCTGCTCTTCCCGGCGGTCTTCGTCTGGCGGATGAACGCCGCCGAGTGGCTGGGCGGCGGGCTGGCGCTGGCCGGCCTGGCGATGGCGGTCTGGCCGCTCTCTACCCGACCTCGATCGTCGCCTCGAGCACCACCTCGGAGCGCACCGAGCGGGTGATCAGGCAGACCTCCTCGCTCTTGTGGGCGATCCGCTCGGCCTTCTCGCGGTCCGCCTCGACGCGGATCCGGATCACCGGCCGGAGCACCACGCGGTCGATCGAGAAGCGCCGGTCCTCGCCCTGGACCAGCCGTCCCTCGGCCGGCACCGCGAGGCCGGCGACCTCGAGCCGCGAGCGCTCGGCGATCGCCAGATAGGTGGTCATGTAGCAGGAGGCGAGCGCGCCGACGAACAGGTGCTCGGGGCTCCACAGGCCGCCCGGGCCGCCGAACTCCGGCGGCGAGGCGACCGTGATCGCGGGCAGGCCGTCCGAGCTGCTGGCACGCCCCTCCTTGCCGCTCTCCCAGGTGACGTCGACGGGGTAGTGGTGCTGCTCCATGGAGGTCCCTCCTTCGTTCCATCCCCAGAGAGCCTGGAAAGCCGAAACTGGTTCCGATGCGGCCGAGCCCGCCAGGGCTCGCGGCGGCGTAGCCGCCCCCCTTTACAAATCAGTCCGCCCGCTCCCAGCGCAGCTCGACGCCGTCGCGGTCGCCGAGCGCCTTCCGCAGCAGCGCCACCAGCTCGGCGTCCGCCCCGTCTTCGGCGAGGACGTCGATCGTCGCCGCGCTCAAGTAGTAGTCCTGGTCGTCCTCGGACTCCTCCTCGAGGTGGTCCTCGAGGAAGGTGAACTGTTCGTCGGTGATCCGCCCGAGCGCGGCGCCGGTCTCGCTGTCGTACAGCTTGATCATGGTGCTCCCCTCCTGGCCTCGAATGGTTGCACCGATTCTAAGCCGATTCGAGCCGCCGGCTGGGATAACCTCCGCGAATATGCGCCCGACCCGCTCCATCGCCGCGCGGACCGCGCCGGCGGCCCTGCTCCTCGCCGCGCTCGGCTGCGCCGCGCCGCCGCCCGCGCCGGCCCCCGGCGCCCCGCTGGCCGCACCTCTCGTCGACGGCGACTGCGGCGAGTACGCCGCGCTCGGAGCCGGAGCCGTCGCCGTCGCGCCCGGGGTCGACCTCTACGCCTACCAGGACCCTCACCACGTCTGGCTCTGCTTCACCGTCCCGCGCGGAGGTTTCGGCATCCTCGACCTGCGGATCGAGGCGCCGGCGCTCGCCGAGGCGCTGAACCTGCACGTGTCGGCCCAGCTCGGCGAGTGGCCCGCGGATCGACCCGAGGCGGCGCCCGCGAACGCTCTGGACGAGCGGTGGTGGAAGGTCGAGGGTTGGACCGCGAACCCCCTCCGGTTCCGTGGCGTCGATCGGACGGAAGAGCCCGCGCAGGCGCAGTTCGAGAGCGCGCCGGCGCGCGAGCTGCAGCTCGCCAAGGCGAGGTTCGGCCGCGGCGAGTGGCGGCTGGGGTTCTCGATCCTGGCGGTGCGCCCCGAGGACGGCGCCTTCGGCGACGTCGAGTTCCCGGCCGGCGGCTCCCTCTACGCCCTCACCGTCCACTGAGGACCGGCCGCGTGGGATAGCCTCGGCACTCCCAGCCGAGGAGGTCCGTTCGATGGCCCACTATCTCGTCCGCGCGCAGATCCGCCCCGACCGGCTCGACCAGCTCGCCGAGCAGCTCGAGTCGGACGCCTTCCTCGACCTCGAGCCGTTCGGCCGCGCCCTCACCGCCAGCCTGATCGGCGCCCGGGTCGAAGAGCCAGGGGTGGCGGTGTGGGAGGAGGAGGATTACTGCTCGCCGCCGCTGGCCCAGGAGTGCGACGCCGTGCTCGACCGCTACTTCGACGGCATCGAAGTCGAGCCGGTGGCGCCGGGCGAGGGGTGGCGCCGGGTCGCCGACCTGCCGCTCCTCTTCCCCGACCTGCCCGCCCCGGACGGGCGCGAGGAGCGTTCGCGGTGAGCGAGGTCGCCTGGTCCGTGCCGAGGCCTGTCATGTTGCGGACAGGAGTATTGGTGTAGACTCGGCCAAGATTCTTTGTTTGCTTCTTGCTGGAGTGCGGCACACGTGAAACGGAGCCGATCCCTCTGCTGCCTGCTCGCCGTCCTCGTGGCGCTGGCCACGGCGTCGGGCACCGCGCTCGCGCGCGGTCCGGGCTGCTGCTGCGACGGCGTCTGCCCGCTCAAGTCGGCAATGGCCAAGACCGGCCTCCAGTGCTCGATGGCCGACGGCTCGGGCTGCTCGCTCGAGCGCACTCCGAAGGCGCCCGGCTCCCCGACACACGCGCGCGACACGCTGCAGCCGGCGGTCCTCGCGGCCGCGGCGGCGCTGCTGCCGCCGGGGGCCGCCGACCTCGCCGCCGCCGCCGCCGCCCGCGCCCTCCCCTCGGTCCCGCGCGTGCCCGAGACCCCGCCACCCCGATCGTCCTGAGCCTCAGCCGGACCCGGAGCCGCCCGCGCGGGCGGCCGGCCGCGGCGCGTCGCCCCTGCGCCGGGCGAGCCGCGGCGGCCGGGTCCATCCCACCCCGCTGACCGCCGGAGGAGGGCCTCGCGTCCCCGCCGGCCGGCGAGCCGCCCCGCCGCATCCGGCGCCGGCGGCTCGATGCTCCCGAGGCGACGCCGCCGCATCGCGGAGTCGCCAGGACGACAGGAGAGGCGCTCCATCGGAAACGGGGCCCTCACGCCGGGACCGGCGGCGCATCCGCGTCCCCGCCCGGCGGGTGAGAGAGGAATCAGAAGATGACCTGCCTGATCACGAACCGCCGGCCGGCCCGGAAGCGGCCGGCCCCGCAGCGAACCGTATCGACCCCGAGCGCCCTCCGGGCGCTCGTGCCGTTCGCCCTGGCCGCGGCGCTGGCCGCGGCCCCGCTCTATGCAAGTCCGCCCGCCCCGGCGACCCCGGTCCCCGAGCGCGCGACGGCCGCCGTCACCGGACAGGTCTCGGACCCGACGGGTGCTTCCGTCCCCGGAGCCACGGTGGAGCTCGTGAGCGGCGTCGCCGCCACCCGTTCCGCCGCCACCGACGGCCGAGGCCGCTATCGGTTCGAGGGACTCGAGCCGGGCGAGTACACGCTCCGGGTCACGGCTCCGGGCTTCCAGGCGATGGAACGACGAGTGAGCGTCGCCTCGACGGGATCGGCGGTGGCCGATTTCCGGCTGGTCGTCGAGCCGCTCAGGGAGAGCATCACCGTGACCGAGGACCTGGCGCGGGCCGAGGTCGAGGAGCAGCGCGCGGCGACGCCGGGCGGCGTCACGGTCGTGGACATCGAGGATCTCCAGACCCAGCACGTCGCCGGGCTGCCGGACATGCTGCGCTACGTGCCCGGCATGTGGTCCGAGAGCGCCTACGGCGGCGACGAGCTGTTCTTCTCGAGCCGCGGCTCCAACCTCGATTCCGTGGCCTACGACAAGAACGGCATCAAGCTGCTCCAGGACGGATTGCCGGTCACGACCGCCGACGGCAACGGCCACAATCGCGTGTCCGATCCCTTGAGCGCGCGCTACGCCAGCGTGGCGCGGGGCGCCAACGCGCTCACCTACGGCGCGAGCACGCTGGGCGGCGCCATCGATCTCGTGTCGCCCACGGCGCGCAACAGCGCCCCGGTCGCCGCCTCCCTGAGCGGCGGCAGCTACGGCGCACTGGACGGCCGCGCCACGGTCGGCGCGGCCGGCGACTCGCTGGACGGGATCCTGACGGCGGAAACCAAGCAATGGGACGGCTATCGCGATCACAGCGACCAGGACCGCTGGAGCGTGTACGCCAACGCCGGCTGGCAGCCTTCGGACTCGGTGAGCGTCCGCGCCTACGCGACGTACATCGACAACGCGCTGGCGCTGCCGGGTGCGCTGACGCGCGCCCAGGCGGACGCCGACCCGGATCAGGCGAGCGCAGCCGCGCTCGGCGGCGACTATGGGAAGGAGGTCGAGACCGCGCGCTTGGCGGCCAAGGCGATCTGGACCCTCGACGGCGACCGGTCGTTCACGGCCGGACTGTCGTACGAGGAGCAGTCGCTGTTCCACCCGATCGTCGACCGGATCCTGGTCGACTTCGACGGGCCCGGACCGGCCCCGCCGGTGGAGGTGTTCAGCCTCCTGGTCGACACCGATCACGCCGATCTCGGCGCCGTGGTCCGCTACGACCAGACCGTGGGTGCGCACGACCTCCAGGTCGGTCTCAACTACGGCGAGGGGTCGGTCGAGGGCGGGAACTTCCGCAACGACGGGGGACGGCCGAACGGGATCTCCGAGTTCGTCGACAACAGCGCCGACAGCGTGGAGGCGTTCTTCGTCGACCGCTGGCGCGCCTCCGACCGCGTCTCGGTCGTCCTCGGCGCCCAGTACGTCGATGCGGCGCGCGACGTGCGCACGATCAACGCGGACACCGGGGCGGTGAGCAACCCCAAGGCCGACTACTCCTCCGTCAATCCGCGCGTGGGCGTGATCGCCGCGCTGAACGATGCCGGGGAGCTGTACGGCAACCTCAGCCGCCTGTTCGAGGCGCCGACCACGTTCCAGATGGAGGACAACGTGCGCGGCGGCAACGCCACCCTCGATCCGATGAGCGGCACCGTGGCGGAGGTCGGCTGGCGTTCCACGTCGCGGCGAGCGGCCGGAACGAGCTGGACGTGGGACATCAGCGCGTACTACGCGAGCATCAGCGACGAGATCCTGTCGCTGGACGATCCGAACGCGCCGGGGAACAGTCTGACGACCAACATCGACGAGACCGTTCACGCCGGCATCGAGGCGCTGGTGGCCGCGAGCTTCGAGCTCGGCGGCGGCGGGCATCGCCTCGACCCGCAGGTCAGCGTTACGCTCAACCGGTTCCACTTCGACGGCGATCCGGTCTACGGTGACAACGACCTCCCCGCAGCGCCCGACTATGTCGTGCGCGGCGAGGCGCTCTACCGGCATCGGACGGGCTTCTACGCCGGCCCGACCTTCGACTTCCTCGGCGAGCGCTACGCGGACTTCGCCAACACCTACACCGTCGACGGCTACGCCCTGATGGGCCTGCGCGGCGGCTTCGCTGCCCGGCAGTGGGAGCTGTTCGGAGAGGTGCGCAACCTGTTCGACGAGGAGTACATCGCCGCCGTCAACGTGTTCAACGTGGCCGCCCCGGGTGCCCAGGCGCTGTATCCAGGCTCGCCGCTGTCGGCCTTCGTCGGCACGCGGTTCTCGTTCCAGCGCTGATTCGGTCCGGCCCGGGCCGGAGCGGGAAGGCACCCGTTCCGGCTCGGGTTGAAGCCCGCATGCCAAGTATCCGGAACCTCCTGGTCGGCGGCGCGGACGGCCGTTCCGCGCTGCTCGACTTCGCCCTGCTCCTGCTGCGCGCCGCCGCCGGCGCCAGCCTCGCCCTCGGCCACGGCCTGGGCAAGCTCCCGGTCTCCGATCAGTTCGTCGACGGAGTCGCCCAGATGGGGTTCCCGGCCCCGGCCGTCTTCGCCTGGGCCGCGGCGCTCTCCGAGGCGGTCGGCGGCGCGCTCCTCGCGATCGGCCTGCTGACCCGCCCGGCCGCCGTCTTCATCCTCTGCACCATGGGCACGGCGTTCTTCGTCGTCCACGGCGCGGATCCGTTCCAGACCAAGGAGATGGCGATGCTCTACGGCGTCGTCGCGCTCGCCTTCCTCCTCGCCGGCGCCGGCCGCTACAGCGCCGACGCGCTGCTGCGCCGGCGGTAACGCCGGAGAGCGGAGCTAGAAGCGGACGCCGAAGCCGAGGTGGAGGATCAGCGGGTCGAGGTCGCCGCGCTCCGCGTCGAAGTCGATCTCGCCGCCGCCCTCGATCTCGCCGCCCGCCGGCACCTCGACCTCGACCGGCAGGTCGAGGTAGGTGAGGCCGGCGCTCATGAACGCGCGGCTGCCGGCGGAGCCGACGCGGACGTCGACGCCGGCGTGGGCGCCCCAGGTGAACTGGTCGTCGGCGCGGAGCCGGATCTCGGTCACCGGCACCGGCCCCGGCCCCGGCAGGCCCGGGAACTCGATCGAGGTGCGCAGGGTGAGGTCGTCAAAGAAGACGTACCCGGCCACCGGTCCTACGTAGACGTCGGCGCGGCGGTCGGGCGTCAGGTGGAAGTCGAGGCGGGCGAGGACCGGGGTGTAGCCGAGCGAGGTCTCGACGGTCACCTCGAAGACGTCGAAGAAGTCGACGCGCGTCTCGTCCGAGAGCTCGGCGGTCAACGCGCCCAACTCGATGCCGAGGCGCGGCGTGAGCCGGTACCCGACCGCCAGGCCGCCGCCGAACGAGCCGTCGGGGGCGCCCCCGGAGGTCGCCTCGGTGTAGACGCCGGAGAGCTCGAGCCGCCAGTCGCCGTCGGCCGCGGCCGGAGCGGTGAAGGCCGCGGCGAGCGCGGCCCCGAACACCGGAACGAGAAACGCGTACTTGCTGCAGGTCATGATCGCACCCCCCTGTTTATTGCTTAGACACTTCGCTAGGCCGAAAGGTTCACCGGGTGGAGCCGCCGAGGTTTCCACTTGGCCCTGCGATCCCGGGGGTGTGCTGAGCTACGATGCCGGCAATTGATGGAAGCCGAAAGGCCAGGGAACCATGCCCATCCTGTTCGTGGTCGAAAAGCCCGAGGACTGGCCGCTGGACGTGCCCGGCGTCTCGGTGGTGCCGGCACGGCGCTACCTGACCGATCCGGAATACTCGGTCGGCCGCGGCGTCAAGGTCTTCAACCTCTGCCGGCGCTACCGCTATCAGAGCCTCGGCTACTACGTCTCGCTCCTCGCCCAGGCGCGCGGCCACCGGCCGGTGCCGAGCGTGACGACGATCCAGGACCTGCGTCACCGTACCCGGTTGAACCTGATCTCGGACGACCTCGAGGCCGAGATCCAGCGCAGCCTCGCCCCGATCGCCGCCGAGGAGTTCACCCTCTCGGTCTACTTCGGCCGCAACCTGGCGCACCGCCACCAGCGGCTGGCGACCAAGCTCTTCAACCACTTCCCGGCGCCGATGCTGCGCGCGGCGTTCGGGCACGACGACGAGGGCGCCTGGCGGCTCGAGAGCCTGCGCCCGATCGCCGCCCGCGAGATCCCGCCCAGCCACCGCGACTTCGTGATCGAGTCGGCGCGCCAGCACTTCGCCCGCCGCTACCCGGCGGCCAACCGGGTCGCCGCCGGCCGCTTCGACCTCGCGATCCTGGTCGATCCCGCCGAGACCGAACCGCCGTCGAACAAGAAGGCGATCCGGCGCTTCCTGCGCGCCGCCCACCACGTCGGCTTCCGCCCCGAGCTGATCGGCCCCGAGGACTACGGCCGGCTGGCCGAGTTCGACGCCCTGTTCATCCGCTGGACCACCGCGGTCGACCATCCGACCTACCGCTTCGCCCGCCGCGCCACCGCCGAGGGGCTGGTGGTGATCGACGATCCCGAGTCGATTCTCCGCTGCTCGAACAAGGTGTTCCTCGCCGAGGCGCTGGCGCGGGCGCGCATCCCGATGCCGGCGACCCGGATCCTCGACGCCGAGAGCCTCGAGGCGGTGGCGCGCGAGACCGGCTATCCGTGCATCTTGAAGCAGCCGGACAGCTACTTCTCGAAAGGGGTCAAGCGCATCGACGGCCCGGCCCAGATGCTCGAGGTCGGCCGCGCCTTCCTCGAGGACTCCGAGCTCCTGATCGCCCAGGAGTTCCTGCCCACCGACTTCGACTGGCGGGTCGGCGTGATCGCCGGCCAGCCGCTCTTCGCCGCCCAGTACCACATGGCCGAGGGGCACTGGCAGATCATCCAGCGCGACGCCGAAGGGAAGGTCGCCGACTACGGCATCGTGCGCGGCTTCGCGATCGACCAGGTGCCGCCGAAGGTGATCGAGCGTGCCACCGCCGCGGCGCGCCTGATGGGCGACGGCTTCTACGGCGTCGACTTGAAGCAGCGCGGCGACGACTGCTGGGTGATCGAGGTCAACGACAACCCCAACGTCGACGGCGGCTTCGAGGACGAGGTGGTCGGCGACGCGCTCTACCGGCGGGTGATGGAGGTGTTCATGGAGCGCGTCGAGAAGCGCAAGGCGCCGGAGCCGCAGCGGTGAGAAAGGCAAAGCGGTGAGCGAGCCCGCCCCGCGCCGCTGGCGCCTGTGGGAGGCGGTCGGGGTCGAGATCGAATTCATGCTGGTCGACGCCGCGACCCTCGACGTGCTGCCGGCGACCGACGAGCTGATCAAGGCGGTCGCCGGCTCCTACGAGTCGGAGATCGACGTCGGCGGCATCTCGTGGTCGAACGAGCTGGTGCTCCACGTCGTCGAGCTCAAGACCACCGGCCCGGCGCCGGCGCTGGCGCCGCTCCCCGGGCGCTTCCAGGAGAGCGTGGAGCGGATCCTCGGCATCCTCGGACCGATGGGCGGCCGGCTGATGCCGACCGCGATGCACCCGTGGATGGACCCGGAGCGCGAGACCCGGCTCTGGCCGCACGAGAACAGCGCGATCTACGAGGCGTTCGACCGCATCTTCGGCTGCCAGGGGCACGGCTGGTCGAACCTCCAGAGCCTGCATCTAAACCTCCCGTTCGACGGCGACGCCGAGTTCGGCCGCCTCCACGCGGCGATCCGCGCCGTGCTGCCGCTCCTGCCGGCGCTCGCGGCCTCCTCGCCGGTGGTCGAAGGACGGGTCACCGGCCTCCTCGACAGCCGCATGGAGGCCTACCGGGGCAACGCCGGCCGGGTGCCGTCGGTGGCCGGCGAGGTGATCCCCGAGCCGGTCTTCACCCGGGCCGACTACGACCGGGTGATCTTCCAGCCGATGTTCGCCGAGATCGCGCCCCACGACCCCGAGGGGGTCCTGCGCGACGAGTTCCTCAACTCGCGCGGCGCGATCGCCCGCTTCGGCCGCGGCTCGATCGAGATCCGGGTGATCGACACGCAGGAAGGGCCGGGCGCCGACCTCTCGGTGGCGGCGCTGGCGGTGGCGGCGCTCCGGCTGCTCGACGCCGAGCGCTTCGCGCTGCTCGCCGAGCTCCAGGCGCTGCCGACGGCGCCGCTGGCGGCGCTCCTCAAACGGGCGATCCGCGACGGCGAGCGCGCGCTGGTCGACGACCCGGCGCTCCTCGCCGTCCTCGGCCTCCCCACCTCGCCGCTCCCGGCCGGCCGGGTCTGGGCGCACCTCGCCGAGACCGCCGCCGCGGCCGGCCTGCTCGAGCCCGGGCCCTGGGGCGGCTTCCTCGACCTCTACCTCGCCGAGGGGACTCTCGCCCGCCGCATCCTCGGCGCGCTCGGCACGGACCCCGGCCGCCGCGCCCTCGAGCGCACGTACCGCCGCCTCTGCGACTGCCTGGCGGCGGGCGAGTTGTTCCGGATCGGGGGATGAAGGCGGGGGGCTCGAGCAGCCCCCCGCAACGAGGACTACGGGCAGGTCGCGAACGCCGCCGTGTCGAGCACCGGCGCGAAGTCCTTGCCCTGCGGGTTGAAGTAGATCCGCTGCGCGCCGGTCTCGGTGTCGGTGACGGTCAGCGTCACCTCGACGTCGGTCAGGCCGGAGGCGAAGACCCAGAAGTGGTCGAACGGCCCGCAGCCATTGAGGAGCTTGACCACCACCTCGGTGTTGTTCGGGTTGAAGAACCAGAACCGGCCGGACTCGTCCGTGTCGGCGATCGCGGTCGCGGGTCCGCCGCCCTCCTCGGTGCGCCACGCGGCCTCGACCTCGAAGCGGCCGCCGGAGAGGCAGAGGGTGTCGCCGTCGGCGGCGCAGGTCGAAGGCGCGACGAGCGGGCGCAGGAAGTTGAAGAAGACGTGCTCGGCGAGCGCCCGGCCGCTGGCCAGGCCGCCGGAGTTGTCGTACTGCCAGTGGATGCCGCCGTAGATCCGGCTCTGGCCGGCCTCCTCGGCCGCCTCCGACAGGCTGGCGAAGGCGCGGGTCACTCCCGGCAGGCCGTCCGAGGTCGCGCTGAACGCGATGTCGTCGGTGCCGAGGAAGAGCTCCAGGAGCCGGCTGCTGCTGCCGCTGAAGGTGCTGTGGCCGGAGGTGTAGGCCGGGAACGGCGGCGTGGTGATGAAGCTCGACCAGCCCGGATCGGGCCCGGTCTGGTCGTTGCCGTCGATGTCGGAGTGCAGGATCCCGGTGTACGGCCGCCAGTGGTTCCAGTGGTACTTGTTCTCCCAGGAGACGATCGCGGCGTCGGCCACGGTCAGCCCCTGGAGCGCGAAGAGGCGCGCATTCTCGAGCAGCGACAGCCCCTCCTGCACGGACAGGCTCTGGGTGATCTCGTTCCAGTGGCCGGGCGGGGTGTGGGTGCCCGCGCCGTCGTTCCAGAACAGGGCGATCTGGGACTGGTCGGCGGTGCGGACGGCGCTGTCGGCGTCACCCAGGACGCGCACCTCGTTGTAGGCGGCGGCGTACTCCGAGCTCGAGAGCGGCGGCGGCGCCGCCTGGCGGAGCTGGCTCGACTTCGACAGGCACCAGGGAGCGACCGATCCCCACTGCGGGAGCAGCGCGGGCGCGAACGCCGGCGGCGTCGGCACCCACCAGTTGGCGCCGGTGGGCGAGAGGTAGTCGACCACCGAGGTGCTGCCATCGTCCGCGCGCAGGGCGAGGATCGCGTCGGCCACCTGCTCGCCCCAGGCCACGCCGTCGTCCTCGGCGGCGCCGTCGGGCACCGCGGCGAGCGAGTCGGCGAGCTGGGCGTCGAAGGCCGCTTGCTGCGCCGGGTAGACCGCCGACAGCACGCGGTGCGCCGCGGCCGCGGCCGCCGCCTCGGGCGAGGCGCCGGCGGGCGCCGCGGGGGCGACGTGGTAGTGGTGATAGGCGGGAGCGATGCCGTTGACCGCGTCGAAGATCGAAGTGTTCATCAGGGCCATGTTGCGGGTCGCCCGCGGCGGGTTGGTGCGATCGACGCGGATGGCGTCGAGGATGGCGGCGTTCCAGTCGGTCACGGTGTCGGCGGCGGCGCCGGAGACGACGCCGCAGGCGAGAGCCGCGGCCAGGGCCAGCGTCAGCGGTCGGATCCTCATCGCTTCCTTCTCCTTGGATCGTGGGTCGGGTCTACTCGTCGGCGCTCGTCCGGGGACGGAACGGCCCGCGGACCGGATGGCCCGTGCCCGGGGTCCCGGGAATCAGGGATTCATGGGCGCACTGCTCCTCACTTCCAGTGTCGCGAGACGCCACCAGTGCGCCGGATCGGATCGGACTGCCTCCGGCACGCCGCGTGCCAGCGCCGGCCGATCGCCGATCTCCGCCGCCAAGCAACGCGAGGTCAACGACTTCGCCCCGGAGGCGAGCGGAGAGCCCGGAGTCCCGGTGAGGTCGAGCCCGGTGATTCTATGCCCGTAAGCTCATAAGCCGTGCGAGCGGCGTGACGACCGGCCGCGGCGGTTCTCACGCGGGTATAGTCCCCGTCCGGTGAAGAAGCGAATCCTGTTCGTCTTTCCCACCGGCTGGGACCGCCGGCAGCTCGAAGCCTGCCGGCACGGCTGGGGCGACCGCTTCGAGCCGCTCTTCGCCGAGCCCTCCGCCGACGCGGTGAGCTACGACTTCGACGTCCTCGACTTCATCGATCGGACGGCCGCGGAGTGGCGCGGCCGGATCGACGGGGTCGCCAGCTCGAGCGACTACCCCGGCGCCCCCGTCGCCGCCGCCCTCGCCACCGAGCTCGGCCTGCCCGGCTCGCGGCCCGAGGCGGTCCTCGGCGTCGCCCACAAGTACCTGTCGCGCCGGAGCCAGGTCGCCGCGGTGCCGGAGGCGGTCCCCGGCTTCGCGCTGGTCGACTCGGCGCCGTTTTCCTCGCCGCCGATTCCCTCGCGAGACCTGGCGGCGGCCGCGGCGGCGCTCACGTACCCGTGCTTCGTCAAGCCGGTCAAGGGCGCGTACTCGATCCACGCCGGCCGGATCGACTCGCCTGGCGAGCTGGTCGAGTTCCTCTCGACCGAGGCGGTGCAGACCTTCGCCGCCCGGTACATGCAGGCCTTCGACCGCCTGCTCGGCCGCTACCTGCCGACGCCGGTCGGCGGCCGCTACTTCCTCGCCGAGGAGCTCCTCACCGGACGGCTGGCCACGGTCGAGGGGTACGTCGCCGGCGGCGAGGTCGAGATCCTGGGCGTGGTCGACTCGGTGACCGACCCGGCGACCGGAAGCTTCGTCCGCTTCGACTACCCCTCGGACCTGCCGGCGGCGGTGCAGGAGGAGATGGCGGCGATCGCGGCGCGGGCGATCCGCGCTTCGGGGCTCGAATCGACGCTCTTCAACCTCGAGATGATCCGGGACCCGGCGACCGGGCGGCTCGCGATCATCGAGATCAACCCGCGGATGTGCGGCCAGTTCTCCGACCTCTACGCCAAGGTCGACGGCGTCGCCGGCTACGAGATCGCGCTCGCCCTGGCCGCCGGCGAATCCCCGCGCCGCGCCCGGCGCGAGGGGAGGTTCGCCGCCGCCGCCAGCGTGCCGCTGCGCGTCTTCGAGCCGGTGCGCGTCGTCCACGCCCCGAACCTCGACGACGTAGCCGCCGCCGAGGCTCTCCATCCCGGCACGCGCATCTGGACCGAATGCGAGGAGGGTGAGGAGCTGGTCGACTTCGACTGGTGGGAGGACGGCAAGAGCTACCGCTACGGGATCGTCAACCTCGGCGCCCCCGACCGCGCGACCCTGCTCCAGCGGTTGGAGGAGGTGAAGGAGCGGCTCGGCTACCGGTTCGAGCCGCTCTGATCCGACTTGCTCTGATTGGCCCGGTTTGTCCCGATGATCGCACCCGGAGTTTTAGCAGCCCAGCCGGGATTTCGCTCGCTGTCTCATGTCCGACGTGATCATGTGTGGGCTGATCTTCAGGGTCTGCTTCGGTGCGTCCACCAGTTGGAACACCTCGACCTCAACTCGATTCAACTCGGCGCACTGAGGGTCGTGGATTCTCACCCTGAACAGAGCCCCGCTGTTGGAAGTTCCCGCGACCCGGCTGTCGCCTGGCTCTATCGTTCCGGAGAAGCGCTCCACCCCTTGGAAATCGATCCAGTTGACATCCAGCGCCAGATCCGTCTCGTTGGCGCGCGTCAGCTCTACCTGAACTGGGCCGGCCTTCGACTCCGTCTGGTCCGTTTCCACCGCCAGTATCTCGCCGGTGCCGACGCTCCCGGCCGACGGATCGACCTGCTCGGGCGGCGTGTTGACGGTTCCTCTCGGGACGAACTGGAACACCAGGAAGGAGACCAGGGCAAGGACCGCCACAACACCGATGCCGACGGCCAGCCGTTTCCCCGGGTGACGATAAGGACCTCCGGAAGCGCGATCGGCTGCCGGCTCGACACGGGCGGGCAGCCGGTCCAGCGGCGCCACCGCCGGTGAGACTGCGGCGTCCCCAGGAGCGCCGGACAGTGCCTGGATGAGGCGCTTGAAGCCCCGATCGTAGTCGTCCACGAAGTCGATGTGCTGGACGCGGCGGAGACGAAATGGGACGGCGCAGGCACGGCTCAGCACGGGCACCACTCGCTTGTCCGACTGCAAGGCGTATGAAACCTCGTCCATCACGTTGACGGAGGCGACCGAGCTAGGCGACAGCACGACGATCAGGGTATGGCAGGATCCCAGGGCCTTCTCGACCGCCGAGTCCCACCGCTCGCCGGCTTCGATGTCCAACTGGTCCAGCCACAGATTGACGCCCTGCTCTCTGAGCCCGCTGGCCAGCTTCAGGACGAACTCGCTATCATCACGCGAATAGCTGAAGAACGTATCGGCATGCTGCATAGAACCCCCCATTCGAGATCGGCACCGGCTTCCTCTACGAGGGCTGTCCGCGGGACTCAGGCCCTTCGAGAAGCTCCTGAATCGGAGCTCGAAGATCCGGTATCTTCGTAGTGATTACGTCCCACACCAGCTCATAGTCGACGCGGAAGTAGTCGTGGATCAGGCGGTCGCGCATCCCGGCCATCGCCCGCCACTTATCTCGGGATGGGGCTCGGTCACCTCGGCCGGCAGCTTCTTCGTCGCCTCTCCAATGATCGTGAGACAGTGCCACGGAAGGACATCCTCGACCTCGCTCAGGATCCGCGGTGCCAGGTAGGGGCTGAGCGACTCCGGGGTGAGCAGCTCGACCCGTCGCTGGAGCAGCTCTTCTAGAAGGGAACCGATTGCCAGGAAGCTGTCGAAGCTCTTCCGGCCCGGCTCGAACTCGAGGAGGAGGTCGACATCACTCTCCGGCCCCTGCTCGCCGCGGGCGAAGGAACCGAACAGCCTCAGGCGCCGCACTCCTAGGGCGCGGAGGTCCGGCTCGCGCTGCCGGAGGCGGTCGTGGATCAGCGCCGTACTATCTGCTGCGGCCCTCATCGGTCGTTCCTCATAGTCAGTGTAGCGGATACGCTGGGAGGCGTGGAGACGACCGGCGCCCCTCCCGCCCCCCGCTCCTCCTGGAGCCCGCTACGCCAGCGATTGTTCCGGGCGCTCTGGCTGGCCAACCTGGTGTCGTTCGTCGGCACCTGGATCCACGAGGTCGGGGCGGCGTGGCTGATGACCTCGCTGGCGCCGACGCCGGTGTGGGTGGCGGCGGTGCAGGCGGCGGCGATGCTGCCGATGTTCGTGCTCGTGCTGCCGGCCGGCACCTTCGCCGACCTGCTCGACCGGCGGCGCCTCCTGATCGGGGCGATGGCGTGGATGGTCGCCGCCTCGGGGGCGCTCGGCGCGCTCACCGTCGCCGGCACGGTGACCGCGCCGCTGCTCCTGGTGTTCACGGCGCTCCTCGCCGCGGGCTCGGCGGTCGGGGTGCCGGCCTGGCAGTCGCTCCTCCCCGAGGTGGTCGGCCGCGACGAGCTGCCCGGTGCGATCGCGCTCGGGAGCCTGTCGGTCAACCTGGCGCGCTCGGTCGGCCCTGCGCTTGGCGGAGCCATCGTCGCCGCGGCCGGCCCGGGCGCCGCCTTCCTGCTCAACTCCGCGTCGTTCGTCGCCATCGTCGCGGTGCTCGCGCGCTGGCGCCGCCCGAGCGCCGCCGGGCCGCTCCCCGCCGAGCGCCTGATGAGCGGCATGCGCACCGGCCTGCGCTACGTCGGCCACGCGCCGCGCCTCCAGTCGGTGCTGGTGCGCTCGTCGGCGTTCATCGTCTGCGGCGGCGCGCTCTGGGCGCTGCTGCCGCTCCTGGCGCGGCGCGACCTCGGACTGAGCGCCGCCGGCTACGGTGCGCTCCTCGGGGTCTTCGGGCTCGGCGCGGTGACCGCGGCCACGATCAACCCGCGCTTCCGGCGCACGATGTCGACCGACACCCTGGCGACGCTCTCGGCGCTGGCCTTCGCCGCCGCGCTCGCCGGGGTGGCGGCCGCGCCCCACGTCGGCTGGGTGGCGGCGGCGATGTACGCCGGCGGCGGCGCCTGGCTGACGCTCTTGTCGGGCTTCCAGATCGCCGCCCAGACCGTGCTGCCGGCGTGGGTGCGCGGGCGCGCGCTCGCTGCCTATCTGCTGGTCTTCTTCGGCAGCATGGGGGTGGGCAGCCTGATCTGGGGCGCGGTCGCCTCGGCGGTCGGGCTGCGCCCGGCGCTCGGGATCGCGGCGGCCGGTGCCGCGGCGAGCACGCTCCTGCGCTTCCGCTTCCGCCTGCGCACCGGCGAGGACCTCGACCTCTCGCCCTCGCGCCACTGGCCGGCGCCGGCGGTGGCGGGCGAGATCCCGCCCGACCAGGGGCCGGTGATGATCACCCTCGACTACCGCGTCCAGCCCCACGAGGCCGCAGAGTTCGAGCGCGCGATGGCGCGCGTGCGATTGGCGCGCAGGCGCGACGGCGCCTACTTCTGGGACCTCTTCGTCGACGCCGCCGATCCCGAGCGCTACGTCGAGGTCTACCTCACCGACACCTGGATGGAGCACCTGCGCCAGCACGAGCGGGTGACCGAGCAGGACCGCCGCTGGGAGGTGGCGGCGCGCGAGCACGTGGTCGGCGGCGGGCCGGTGTCGGGGGCGCACCTCCTGAGCGTCGGCCGGCGGGTGCGCGGCGCTCGGCTCGAGTGACGGATCGGTGGAGGGCCCCCTGATGGCCGGAATACTCGTTGCGACGACTATTGTTGTGAGGCGCGAACGGAGGGCCACGACGATGAGCGACCAAGCGACTACGCCGGAGACTGCCGCCCCCGGCGTCGGCGGCATCCACCACGTCACCGCGATCGCGACCGACCCGCGGCGCAACGTCGACTTCTACACCGGCGTCCTGGGGCTGCGGCTGGTCAAGCGCACGGTCAACCAAGACGACCCCGGCACCTATCACCTCTACTACGGCGACGAGGCCGGCGGTCCGGGGACCATCCTCACCTTCTTCCCCTGGCCGCTGGCGCGCCGCGGCAGCCGCGGCACCGGGCAGGCGACGGTCACCGCCTTGGCGGTCCCCGAGGGCTCGCTCGGCTGGTGGCGCGAGCGGCTCGAAGCCCACGGCGTGACGCACGACGATCCCGCGCGGCGCTTCGACGAGGAGGCGCTCGCCTTCCTCGACCCGGACGGCTTGAAGCTCGAGCTGGTCACCGATCCCGCGGCGGCCGGCCGCGCGCCGTGGGCCGGCGGGCCGGTGCCCGAGCGGCACGGGATCCGCGGTTTCCACTCGGTGACGCTCTCGGTCGAGGCGGGTGAGCCGACGATCGCGCTCCTGACCGGGGAGATGGGTCTCGCCGCCGCGGGCGAGGAGGGCGGGCGGTTCCGCTTCGCCCCGCCGGCGGGGACCGGCTACCCGGCGGCCGGCGATCCCGGCGTCGCGGTCGACGTCGTGCCGGCGCCGGGCGCCTCCCGCGGCCACGTCGCCGCCGGCACGGTCCACCACGTCGCCTGGCGGGTGCCCGGCGACCGCGAGCAGACCGCGCTCCGGCGGGCGCTGATCGAGGCCGGCTTCGAGCCGACGCCGGTGATCGAGCGCTTCTATTTTCGCTCGGTCTACTTCCGCGAGCGCGGCGGAGTGCTGTTCGAGATCGCCACGGATCCGCCGGGCTTCACGGTCGACGAGCCGCTCGCCGAGCTGGGCTCGGCGTTGAAGCTCCCGCCCTGGCTCGAGCCGCACCGCGCACGCATCGAGGGGGTGCTGCCGCCGCTCGAGGTGGCGGCCGGCACCGCCGCGGGAGGTGAGGCATGACCGCCGGCCCGCACCAGGGGCTCGCGCCGGCTGTCGCCGGGCTGCCGCCGGCGCTCGCCGGAGCGGCGCTGATCCTGGTCCACGGCCGCGGCGCCACCGCCGAGAGCATCCTCGCGCTCGGCGACGAGATAGTGGGCGGCGACCGGGAGCGCGCGCGGATCGCCCGCATCGCCCCGCGCGCCGCCGGCAACGCCTGGTACCCGTACAGCTTCCTGGCGCCGATCCCGAGCAACGAGCCCGGGCTGTCGTCGGGGATCGCCGCGATCGAGGCGCTGATCGCCGAGCTCGAGGCCGAGGGCGTGCCGGCGGAACGGGTGGTGATCGCCGGCTTCTCGCAGGGCGCCTGCCTGGCGCTCGAGCACGCCGCCCGCCACCCGCGCCGCTACGCCGGAGTCGCCGGCCTCACCGGCGGGCTGATCGGCCCGCCGGGGACGCCGCGCGATTACCCGGGCTCGCTCGCCGGCACGCCGGTCTTCCTCGGCTCGGGCGACCCCGATCCGCACGTCCCCTGGTCGCGGGTCGAGGAGAGCGCCGAGGCGCTGCGCCGGATGGGCGCCGAGGTCACGCTCCGCCGCTACCCCGGGATGGCGCATACGGTCAACCGCGAGGAGGTCGACGCGGTGCGCGCGATGGTCGACGCCGCGCTCGCCGCGGCGCGGGAGGCCGTCGATGCCTGAGCCCGGCCGCCTGGAGGCGGAGATCCGCCAGCGCAAGCCGGTCGCCCATCCGGCCGAGCGCGCCTTCCTCAACCTCCTGCGCAGCGCCGCCGTGCTCGGCCAGGAGCACGCGCGGTTCCTCGACCCCTACGGCCTGACCCCGGCCCAGTACAACGTCCTGCGCATCCTGCGCGGCGCGCACCCGGAGACCCTGCCGTGCAGCGAGGTCGGCGCCCGCCTGGTGGCGCCGGTCCCCGACGTCACTCGCCTGCTCGACCGCCTCGAGGCGGCCGGCCTGGTGCGCCGCGAGCGCGACCACGCCGACCGGCGCGTCGTGCGCGCCGGCATCACCGCGGCGGGCCTCGCCCGCCTCGCCCCGCTCGACGCCCCGCTCGCCCTCTGGATCCGCGGCCGGCTCGCCGGGCTCTCGCGCGCCGAGCTGGCGGCGCTGAGCGAGCTGCTCGAGCGGGCGCGGGCGGAGCGTGGGGCCGGCGCCTAGCGCCCACCGGCAAGCCGCGCATTCCGATCGCCGGGGCTTGACCGCAACCTTGGAATCGTTCTAGCGTATTGGTGTGCTGGTTGACTAGGACACCGAGATGCTGATCGCCCTGGAACCCTCCGACCCGCGCCCGCTCTACCTCCAGATCGCCGACGAGGTGCGTCGCGCGGTGGTGGTCGGAGCGCTCGCCGAGAACGAGCCGCTCCCTTCGGTGCGCCAGCTCTCGGGCGAGCTGCGGATCAACCCCAACACGGTGCAGCAGGCCTACCGCGAGCTGGAGCGCGAGGGCGTGGTCTACGTGCGGCGCGGCCTGGGCACGTTCGTCGCCGCGCCCGATCCGGCGCGCGCGGACCGCGAGCGGATGGCCCGCGGGCTCGCCGAGCGGGCCGCGCGCGAGGCCTACCGCCACGGCCTCTCGGTGGCCGAGCTGATCGCGGCGCTCGGCGCGCTCGGCGAGGCGCTCCCGGGGGGCGGGCTTCCCGAGGGCGGCGACGACGGATCGAGCCGGCTCGAAACCGGCCGGGAGGAGAGCGAGTGACCGATCTCACCGAGCGCCACCGGCGCATCGACGACCTCTGCATGACCCCGTCCGAGCGGCCGCTGGCGGTCCACGCCCGCGGCCTCCACAAGCGGTTCGGCGCCGTCCGCGCCCTCGACGGCCTCGACCTGGCGGTCACCCACGGCTCGTTCTACGTGCTGGTCGGCCCCAACGGCGCCGGCAAGTCGACGACGCTGCGGGCGCTCCTCGACCTGGTGCGGCCGGATCGCGGCACCGCCCACGTCTTCGAGCTGGACGCGGCCGAGGACGGTCCGCGGGCGCGCGCCCAGATCGGCTACGTCGCCGACGACCCGCGGTTCGGCTATCCCCGGCTCGCGGTGCGCGATCACCTCGCCCACCACGCGGCCTACTACCCGGCCTGGGACGCGGGGTACGCGGCGGCGCTGCTCGACCGCTTCGGGCTCGACGGCTCAGCCCGCGGCGGGCGGCTGGGCGACCTGTCGCACGGCCAGGCGCGCAAGCTCCAGCTCGTCCAGGCGCTCGCCCACCGCCCTTCGCTCCTGCTGCTCGACGAGCCGCTCGACGGCCTCGACCCGCTGGCCCGCGACCGCGTCCTCGGTGCCCTCGCCGAGCACCTCGCGAGCCATCCGACCACGGTCCTGCTCTCGACCCACCGGGTGCACGAGGTCGAGGGGCTGGGCGACACCCTGGGAGTGCTGCGCGACGGCCGCCTGCTCGCCCAGCAGCCGCGCTCGGCGCTCGACCGCCGGCTGCGCCGCGTGCTCGCCGAGGTGCCGGCGGCCTGGACGGGCGGCGACGGCCTCGACCGCCTGGCGGTCACCCGCCGCGGCACCGGCCGCGAGCTGGAGTGGGTCACCTGGGGCGATCCCGCCGAGGTGCGCGAGCGGCTCGCCGTGGCCGGCGCCACGGTCCGCAGGATCGATCCGCTGACCCTCGAGGACGCCACCCGCGCCCTTCTGACGATGGAGGCCTGAGCCATGCTCGACGGCAGACATCCCGCCCCGCGCCTCGCCGCCGTGGCCGCCGCCCAGACCCGTCTGCTCTGGCTGCTCCGCCGCCGCGGCACCCTGATCTTCCTCGCCCTGGTGAGCGTCCAGACCGTGGCGCTCTCCGCCTTCGGCATCGTCCTCGGGGTCGCCATCGACACCCGGGAGACCGGGCGGCAGATCGGCTTCGCCCGCGTCGCCGACCTGAGCGAGAGCTTCGGTCTGAGCCTCGATCCCGGCGGCATGGGGCTCATGGCGGCCTTCCTGGCGATGATCCTCTTCGCCGCCTTCTGGCCGCTCTCGGTGTGGGGCGACGAGCCGCCGCGCGGGCGCGGCTACCACCGGTCGCTGCCGGTCGACCGGCAGCTCCTCGACCTCGTGCGGGTGGCGGCGGGAGCCGCCGGGCTGACCGCGGCGGCGGCGGCCGCCTACGGCGCGGCGCTGCTCGCGGCCGCGCTCGCCGGCCACACCGGCTCGATCGGCGCCCTGCCGGCGGCGGCCTGGGCGTGCCTCCTCCTGGGGCCGCTGGTCCCCTACTCGCTGAGCTCGATCGCGGCCGTGCGCAGCGACCGCCCGGCGGCGTGGATCTGGTTCGGCCTGGGCGCGCCGTTGCTGGTCGCCACCGTCGGCTTCGGGCTCGAGCTCGAGCTGCTGACCGACCTGGTGCGGGAGATCACGGTCGGCCGGTGGGGCGTGCTCCACGCGGCTGCGGGCCCGGTGCTCGGAACGATCGGCGGCCGGGAGACGCCGCCCGCGGGCGGCTGGCTCGCCGCCTGGGCGCTCTGGACGCTCCTCGCCGGCGCCGGGCTGACGGCGGCGGCCGGGCGGGGCCGGGCGCGCTGAGTGCCGGGGTGGCGCGGCGGCCTCGCGGCCCGCAAGGTCGCGGGGCCGTTTTCCGTCTATCCCATGAGAGGAGGGGACCTCGCGGCGGCGTTCGCGGCGGCGGCCGCCCTCCGGTAAATCATCCCATGAGGCCCTTGACATGCAAACTGCATGCGTCTATCGTCCGCCCATGCCCGTAGCTGTCCAGATCCGCAACGTGCCCGACGACCTCCACCGCACGCTCAAGGCGCGCGCCGCGCGCGCCGGGATGTCGCTCTCCGAGTACCTGCTCGCCGAGCTGGCGGACATCGCCGAGCTGCCGACCGTCGAGGAGATGCTCGACCGGCTGCGCCGCCGGAGCCCGGTCCACCTCACCGAGTCGGCCGTCGACGCGGTGCGGGCGGAACGGGAGGCGCGGTGATCGTCATCGATGCGTCGGCGCTGATCGATCTCCTGCTCCGGGGCCCGGCGGCCACCGCGATCGAGCGGCGGATGGCGCGGCGCGAGATCCTGTGCGCGCCGCACCTGATCGACGCCGAGGTGGCGCAGGTGCTGCGCCGCTTCGCGGCCGCGGGGAGGCTCGACGACCGGCGCGGGCGCGAGGCCCTCGAGGACCTGGCGGCCCTCCGGCTCCGCCGGTTCCCGCACAGCCGTCTGCTGCCCGAGATCTGGCGGCGGCGCCACAACCTGACCGCCTACGACGCCGCCTACGTCGCCCTCGCCGAGGCGCTCGACGCGCCGCTTCTGACCCGCGACCGCCGGCTCGTGGCGGCCGCCGGCGCGGACGTCGCGGTCGAGGTGCTCTAGGCCTTGGTCGAGGGGTTCGTCGAGATCGAGGCGGGCGCGGGCGCTAGTCGGGGGGCTGCTCGGGACCGAACTCCTCGGGGATCACCCGCTCGAGCCAGGCGGAGATCCCGGTCAGCTCGATAGTCGCCCGGACCCGGTCCCCCTCGGCGCCTCCGGTCACCGCGGCCGCGAGCACGCCGCGCCCGCGCTGCGACTCGAGGCGGCGCGCCGCGTCTTCGAGGCGGTCGAGCCACTCGCGCGCGCCCTCGGCCGAGGCGCAGTCGATCTCGATCTCGCCCGTGAGGCGGTCGACGGTGACCACGTCGAGGCCGAAGGACGCCCGCTCGACCGCCGGCGGCGCGCCGGCCGGCGGCGCCTCGACCTCGGCCGGCTGCGTCTCCGCCTCGACCGGCAGTGCGTCCCACCCGGTCCAGTCGAGATTCTCCGCCTCGAGCCCTTCCGCCTCCGCCTCCGGATCCCCGGCGATCGCCGACAGGGCGCCCGCCAGGGCGTCGCCGAGGCCGCCGTCGTGGTCGAGCAGCTCGCCCTGGACGTCCCAGCGGTCGCCGCCGGCCGCCGCGAGCCGCGCCGTCATCGGGCCCGGCTCGGGGCCGTCCTCGAGGCGGTCGAGGGCGCGCTCCATCGCCTCCGGCGTCGAGGCGAAGAGGAGCGTCGAGCCGGCGAAACCGAGGCTGCGCTCCCCCGCGAGCAGCTCGTAACGGTGGCCGCGGTGCTCCCGCCTCTCGCCGCTCCCGCCGGCGGCGCGCTCTACCACCTCGCGGATCAGGCGCGGGAAGGCCGCGAGGTTGACCGCCGCGACGAGGTCGCTCTCGCCCCCCGGGACGGGCTCGATCGCGACCGTCATCTCGCGCGGGATCCACATCGTGACGCCGCCGGCGCCGCCCTGCTGCTGCCGGCCGATCTCCTCGAGCCAGCGGATCGCCTCGGGCGTCTCGGCGCCGCGCGCCCGGTCGCCCGCGCGCTGGATCTCGAGCACCGCCTTGGCCGCCAGCTCGCGCACGCCCGGGTCGCCGCGGAGGCCGAAGTGGATCACCCCCGCCGACTCGCCGCCGGCGATCCCGCGGGTCTCGCGCTGATCGCCGGGCGAGATCAGCCACCAGAAGCCGGCGCCGGCGGCCAGGACGAGGAGCAGCGCCAGCGCGCCGCAGCCGATCGCGCAGGCGAGGAGCGGCTTGAGCCAGCGCTTGTCCGGCTTCGGCTCGGGGACCGTCGAGGGGATCACCAAGGTAGTCTAGCTCCGCCCGGCGCCGCGGCCGGCGACCACGAGGAGAGAACGAAGTGCCAGCACCCGACCGCCGCCTCGCCCTGGTCCTGCTCTGGACCCTGATCGCCATCGCGCCGCCGGCGCTCGCCGGCGAGCCCGCGGCCGCCCAGGCCGCCCAGGCCCAGACCGCTCAGGCCCAGACCGCTCCGGCCCAGGCCGCCCCGGCCGCCGCGGCCGCCGAGGAGCTGCTGCCCAACGCCCGCCGGCCGGCCCCGGACCTCCTGACCGGCGGCCAGCCCTCGGCCGAGCAGCTCGCGGCGATCGCCGCCGCCGGCTATCGGACGATCGTCGACCTGCGCCCCGAAGGCGAGCCCGGTGCCCCGGCCGACGAGCGTCAACAGGTCGAGGCGCTGGGGCTCGTCTATGTGCGCATCCCGATCGCCGGCACCGCCGACCTGACCGAGGAGAAGGCGCGGGAGCTGGACCGCGTGCTCGACGCCGAGGGCGCCGGGCCGGCGGTGGTCCACTGCGCCAGCGGCAACCGCGTCGGCGCCCTCCTCGCCCTGCGCGCCGCCCGCCTCGACGGCGCCACCCCCGACGCCGCGCTCGACCTCGGCCTCGACGCCGGCCTGACCAAGCTCGAGCCGGCGGTGCGCGACCTGCTCGGCCTGCCCGCCGCCGAGCCGGCGACGCCCTGACCGCCGGCCCGACGCCGGCCCGGCCCGGCGCCGTCGATCAGGCCGTCGCCGCAAGCGCCGCCCAGGCGGCGGCGAAGAGGGTGACGCTGATCGCCGCGTTGAGGGTGAAGAACGCGAGCTGCACCCGGGAGAGATCGTCCGGCCGCACCAGCAGGTGCTGGACCGCGAGCGCCGCGCCGCACAGCGCCAGGCCGGCGAACCAGGGCGCGCCGAGCCCGGCCGCCAGCCCGGCGCCGAGGAAGCCGGCGAACGCCGCCCCGTGGAACAGCCGGGCGAGCGCCAGCGCCCGCCGCCGGCCGAGCCGCGCCGGCAGGCTGTGGAGGCCGCTCGCGCGGTCGAAGTCGACGTCGAGGCAGGCATAGAGGACGTCGAAGCCGGCGACCCAGAGCACCACCGCCGCCGACAGCGGCCACGGGTAGCCTGCCGCCGCGCCGCGGGCCGCCAGCCAGCCGCCGAACGGCGCCAGCGCCAGGACGGTGCCGAGCACCAGGTGCGAGGCCCAGGTGAAGCGCTTGGTCAGCGAGTAGCCGAAGGCGAGCGCCAGCACCGGGCCCGCCAGCGCCAGCGGCAGCGGCCCGAGCCGCCAGCAGGCGGCGACGAAGAGCGCGGCGCCGCCGGCGACCATCGCCCACGCCTCGGCCGGCCGCGCCCGCCCGGCGGGCAGCGCGCGCTCCGCGGTGCGCGGGTTGGCGCCGTCGAAGCGTCGATCGGCCAGGCGGTTGAACGCCATCGCCGCGGTGCGCGCTCCGACCATCGCCGCGGCGACCCAGACGAGGACCCGGCCGGGCGGCACGCCGCCGGCGCCGAGGAATGCGCCCATCAGCGCGAAGGGCAGCGCAAAGAGAGTGTGCTGGAACTTGACCAGCTCGAGGTAGACGCGGATCCGGTCGAGCATCGTTCTCACCTCCCGTCGGTCCTTGCGATCCCGAGCGCGCGCGGCGCGAGCCGAACCGCCGCCTGCGGCAGCACCAGCACCGAGAGCACCAGCGCCGCCGTCACCCCGAGCGCCAGCACCAGCCCGAACGACGCCAGGCCGCGGTGCTGCGAGAAGGCGAGGGCGCCGAAGGCGGCGATGCTGGTGGCCGAGGTCAAGAGCACGCCGCGGCCGGTGCCGGCGACGGCGCGGCCGACGTCGCCGCGCTCGGCGACCAGGCGGTGGACGATGTGGACGCCGTAGTCGACCGCGACGCCGATCACCACCGGCAGGGCCAGCAGGTCGAGCGGGTTGAAGGCGACGCCGCAGAGCTTCATCAGCCCGCGCAGCGCGGCCAGGCCGAGGAAGGTCGGCAGCGCCGCGAGGAGCGTCAGCCGGAGGTCGCGGAGGTCGGCGAACAGCCAGGCGAAGAGCGCGGCGGCGGCGAGCGCGCCGGCCACCGCCAGCGCCCGCCGCGAGCGCTCGACCATCAGCCGGCCGAGCACCGGCATGCCGGTCACGCCGGGATCGATCGCGGCCATGCGGTCGACGAAGCGGTCGCGCTCGACCGGGTCCCAGACGTCGGCCGCCGGGTAGGCGTAGACCGCATGGCGGCCGCTCGGGCTGACGAAGCGGTCGCGCAGGCCGTCCATCTCGCTGCCGCCGGCCGGGCCGCCGGCTGGTCCGCCGGCGAAAAACGCCAGCGCCTCCGCCTCCGCCGCCCAGTGCACCGAGGCGACGGTCTCCTCGGCGGCCAGCCGCTCGGCGAGCGCCGCCGCCTCGGCGCGCGAGCCGGTGACGAAGGCGGCGTGCTGGGGGGCGAAGTCGGAGCGCCGCACCATCTCGCGCTCGAGCCGCACCGCCTCGGAGCCGGCGGGCTCGAGGTTGAGGTAGTCCTGGTCGAAGCCGGGGCCGCCGAGGAGCGCCGCGGCGACCGCGGCGGCGGCCGCCGTCGCCGCCACCGCCGGATGCTGGAGCCGCGCCAGGAGCCCTCCGAGCCGCCGGCGCGGCGGCCGCCGGGCGCGCCGCCGCGGCAGCACCGAGAGCAGCGCCGGCAGCACGGTGACCGTCGCGATCAGGCAGAGCAGGACGCCGCAGCCGGCGATCAGGCCCAGCTCGGCGAAGCCGCGGAAGCCGCTCGGGATCAGCGCGAAGAACGCCGAGGCGGTGGTCAGAGCGCCGGTGGCGAGGCCGGGCGCGAGCGCGCGCACCGCGGCCTCGAGCGCCTCGCGCCGGCCGGCGCCGGCGGCCTCCAGCTCCTCGGCGCGGTCGACCACCAGGATGCCGTAGTCGATGCCTAGCCCGAACAGGATCGAGCCGAAGAACCCCGAGACCAGGGTCAGGTGCCCGGGGTAGACCGCGGCCAGCCCGAGCGTCGCGGCGACCGCGGCGAGCAGGGCGGCGATCGCCGACAGCGGCCCGGCGAACGAGGCGAAGGCGGCAACGAAGAGGCCGGCGACCAGGAGCAGCGACAGCGCCGACAGCCGGCCGACGTCGCGGCGCACGACGTCGCGGTCGTCGAGCGCGTACTGCGGCAGCCCGGTGAGCCCGGCGCGCACGCCGGCGGGGAGCCCGGCGCGCTCGATCTCGCGCCGGACGCCCTCGACGAACGGCGCGATGGTGTCGGCGCGCGACTCCGGGTCCGCGGGCTGGACGACGACGAAGAGCATCCCGCCGTCGCGGCTCGCGAACCACGGGTCGAGGCCGAGCCGGGCGAGCGCCACCGGATCGAGCGGCAGCCGGGCGAGGACGCTGCGCACCCCCGGCGACCCGGCGAGCCGCGGCGCCAGCCGTTCGGCGGCGGCGCGCAGCGCGGCGGGGTCGTCCCCCTCGAGGACCACGATCAGCGCGTTCGGCGTCCCGAACTCGCGCGCCAGCTCGCGGAAGGCGCGCACCTCCGGCAGGTCGGGGTCGATCAGGTCGAGGTTCGAGGTGCGCAGCTCGAGGTGGCGCGCCGCCCCGGCGAGCGCGAGCGCGGCGAGCGCGAGCGCCGCGATCAGCACCCGCCGGGGCCGGCGCATCGACAGCCGGGCGAGCCCGCCGAGCCAGCGCGCGATGGCGGTCTCAGCCGGCATTCTCCGCCTCCGCGGTCTGGGACGGCGGCGCGAGCGCCGGCATGGTCCACGCCAGTCCGGCGGCGCGCGCCGCGCGGGCGAAGCGCGGCAGCGCCGCCGCCGGACGGTCGAGCGCCAGCGCGAAGGTCCCGAAGTGGCACGGCACGACGCGCTCGACGCCGAGGTCGCGCGCCGCCTCGACCGCGTCCTCTGGCGAGAGGTGGTAACGGCGCATCGGGAAGCCGGGCGAGTAGGCGCCGATCGGCAGGATCGCGAGCCGCGGCCGGTAGGTGGCGCGGACGGCCTCGAAGTGCGGCCCGTAGCCGGTGTCGCCGGCGAAGTAGAGCGCCTCGCCGCCGGCGCGCACGACGTAGCCGGCGGCCCGCCGGCGGCTCGCCAGCGGGTGGGAGCGGGAGCCGTTGTGGACCGCGGGCACCGCGATCACTTCGAGCGCGCCGACGCGCAAGACCTGGCCGTAATCGAGCCCGATCACTTCCGCGCCCCGCCGCGCCGGCGCCTCAACGTACTCCTCGCTCCCGGCCGGCACCACCACCCGCGCCAGGCGCGGCACGCCGGCGAGCGTCGGCAGGTCGAGGTGGTCGAAGTGGGCGTGGCTGATCAGCGCGGCGTCGATCGCGCCCAGGTCGCCGCCGGCGGCCGGCCGCTCGAGCACCCGGCGCGCGATCGTGCAGCGGCCGGAGAGATTGGGATCGAGGAGCAGCCGGGTGCCGCGCCACTCGAGCAGGAAGCCGGAGTGGCCGAGCCAGCGGAGGGTGACGCGCTCGCCGCCGAGGGCCAGGCGCTCGGCGGGGCCCGGGGCGCCGGGGACGCGGTCCCAGCCGGTGGCCCGCTGCCAGGGCTGCGGCGGCGCGGTCCAGCCGGTGTGGATCGCGAGCCACGCTCCCGCGGCGAGCGCGAGCCCGGCGGCGCCGAGGACGCTGCTCATCCCGCGCCTCCGCCCGCCGCGCCGGCGCCGTGCGCCACCAGCTGCACCTGGGCGACCAGGTCGGCGACCTGGCGGTCGTCGAGCCACTCGTGCCCGGGCATCGAGGTGCCCGGGACGCCGAAGCGGATCAGCCGCGCCAGCGCCCGCTCCTCGCTCTCGGCGCCGGGGCCCCAGGAGATCAGCCAGTAGCGGCCCTTGCCGAGGTCCATCGCCGGCCGCCGCACGGCCGCGGCGAGCGGCCCGTCGCCGCGGCCGCCCTCGCCGTGGCAGGGCGCGCAGTAACGCGCGAAGAGCCGGGCGCCGCGCTCCGGCGAGCCGGCGGCGGCGGGCACCGACGCGGCCTCGATCACCCGCCAGCGCTCGTCGCCGGTGCCGGCGCCGAGCGAGCCGAGGTAGGCGACCAGGCTCTCGCCGCGGCGGCCGTCGCCGGCGAAGAGGTGGGCGTAGGAAGGCATCCGCGACTCCGGCACCAGCGCGCGCGGATCGGCGAGGTGCAGGCGCTGCCAGGCGGCGCTGCGCCGGTTGCCGACGTTGAGCAGGTCCGGTCCCTGGCGGCGGGTGCCGACGAGCGGCGGCCGCTGGCCGCGGTCGAGCGGGCGCGCCGGCCCCCACAGCTCGGCGTCGCGGGTCGCCGGGCGGACATACTGGGAGTGGCAGTGGATGCAGCCCTCCGCGACGTAGACCCGCCGGCCGCGCGCGACGAGGTCCGGCGGAGCGGTCGCGGCGCCGGAGATCGCAACGCCGGCGCTCGAGCCCCCGGGAACGGCGACGGTTCGCTCCGCAGCTCCCGGCTCCTGCGGCGGTCGAGCGCTCTCGCCGAACCCGGGACTCGATCCCGCCCCGAGCCCCGGTCCCGATCCGACCACCGGCCCGATCGCCAGGGCCGCGACCAGCGCCGCGCCACCGTAGGTGCGGCCGAGGCGCACCGCCCATCCGCGGTGGACGGCGAGCGCGGCGGCGGCGAGCGCGAGCCCGGCGACGCCGACGAAGGCGCGCGGCACCCGGCCGAGATCCTCCGCCATCCCGACGCCGAGCGCCGAGCCGAGCCAACCGGCGACGCCGAAGAGAAGCGCCGCTCGCCAGCGGCGCGGCACCAGCCCGGGGGCGTCGCCGTGCGCCGCCGGGTAGACCACCAGCGCCACCGAGTAGATCGAGATCCCGGCGGCGTAGAGGACGGCGCCGAGAGCCGCCGCCGTCGCCGTTGTCGCCGCCGGGGCGGCCGCCGCTCCGCCGGTCGCACCGAGCAGGGTGAAGGCGGCGGCGAAGAGACCCCAGGCGGCGGCCGGCAGCGCCATCAGCCGGCGGCGGTCGAGCCAGGCGCCGGCGGCGACCGCGGCGACCAGGTGGACGGAGCCCTGGGTCAGCTTCTGCCCCGCGGTGCCCCACGTCAGCCCCTTGAGCGCCGCCGTCCGCTGGATCACCGCGAAGGCGGCGGAGTCGAGCCAGACCAGCACCAGGAAGGCGAGCACGACGCCGGCCAGGGCGAGCGGGCCGTAGAGCGCCGCGGGCAGGACCGGCGGAGGGATCGGCGCCGGACCGCCCGGCGTACCGTCCGGTTCGAGCCTGTCCGGTCCGAGCCCGTGCGGTCCGAGCCCGTGCGGTCCGAGCCCGTCTCGAGCCGGCCGTCGCGCCGCGGCTCCAACCACGTCTGCCGTGGCCCGCCCGCGCCCGTCCGCCGCGAGCAGCAGCGCCAGCGCCCCCGCGCAGAGCGCCGCCACCGCCGCCGCCTGCGCCCCGGGCGCGGCCTCGAAGAGCGGCGGCAGGTTGCAGATCCAGTAGGCGACGCCGGTCGCGGCGCCGACCGCCAGGCCGAAGCGCGGTCCGCGCACCAGCTCGCGCAGCCCGGCCGCGAGCGCCACGGTGAGGAGCGCGGTGGCGGCGCCGGTCGCGGCCGCCGCCGCGGCGAGCGCCGCCGGTCCGGCGCAGGCGAGCGCCAGCGGCGCCGCGGCCGTGCAGGCCGCGAGCCCGGCCGCCACCAGCCGCCGCGCCGGCACGCGGCCGGCCAGCCAGCCGGCGCCGGCGCTGGCGGCGATCCCGGCGAGCCCCATCGCCGCGAGCGCCGGCCGCACCGAGGCGCCGGCGCCGAGCCGCCGGCCGATCAGCTCGAGGAATCCGAACTGCGCCCAGAGCAGGAAGAAGGCATAGGTGGCGACCACCGCGGCGAGCCCGGGGAGGTCGCCGGCGGCGACGCGGCGCAGGAGGCGAGCCGGCCGCGTCCCGGAGCGCGCCCCCGATCCGCCGCCGGCGAACGGCTCAGGCCGGGTCGCCGTCATGGTCGAAGATCCCCCGGCGCAGCAGCAGGAGCTGCGCCGCCGCCAGGCCGGCGTCGAAGGCGGTGACCAGGAGCCATCCCGGTGCCAGCGCGCGCGCCGCCACCGCCGCGGCGACGAAGGCGGCGACCGCGGCGCGCACCAGCGCCGTGACCTCGATCACCACCGGCAGCCGCCGGCCCGGATCGGCGGTCAGGAACGGGTAGAGGTAGGCGAGGCCGACCGCGCCGACGAAGGCGCCGGCGAGCCGCAGGTGGACCGGCTCGGCGAGCCGGCCGCCGATCCCCATCAGCGCCAGCGTGGCCGCCGGGTCGAGCATCAGCAGGACGCCGGTCGCCAGGTCGCAGGCTCCGGCCAGAAGGCAGAAGAGGCGGCCGCGCAGCAGCGCCCGGCGGCGACCCTCGGACCAGGCGGGGACCGGCGCCATCAGGCGGTCCCCCCGGCCGGCGCCACTGCGACCGGCTGGTCCGGTGCGTACGTGGCCGCCGCCCTCGCGGTCCGAGCCGTCGAGGCCGGGACCGTCCCCCGGGCGACCGCCGTCGCGGCCGGCCACGCTTCGGCCGGCGTCGCCGCGATCCCCGGCGCCGCGGCCGGGACCCTCCCGGCCAGGGCCGCCCGCAGCCACGCCGCCGAGGCGGCGAGCATCGCCGCCCCGGCCGCCCAGCGGACGCCGTAGAGGGCCGTCACGAGCGCGCCGCCGCGCACCGCCGCCGCCGGATCGGTGCCCTCGACCGTGCCGGCGGCGAGCATCGCCGCGAGCATCGCCGCGCCGCCGCCGTGCCACAGCGCGAACGGCCGCCGCGCCGCGAAGAGGCCGTCCAGCCTGCCGCCGCGGAGCAGCGACGCGAGCGCCAGGACGCCGAAGCTCGTCACCATCCCGGCCATCGCCAGGTGGGCGTGGCCGACCAGGGCGTCGGTGAACTTCCAGCGCTCGAGGACGCCGGGGAGGAAGGTGGGCACCGCGGTCGCCGCCAGCAGCAGCCCCCAGGCGCCGAGCGCCGCCGGCCAGCGTCCCGCCCCGGCCGGCCAGTGCCAGCGGCGCAGGTGGCGGATCAGCGGCAGCGGCCAGAGCGCGACGCTCGCCAGGGCGGCGATCTGGAGCGGCTCGTGGTGCGAGCGGTCGCCGCCGGCGAACGCCGCCAGCGCGACGAAGGCGGCGGTGTGGAGGGCGAGCGCGGCGACCAGCCGCCGAGCCGCCCCGCGCGCCCCGGCCGCCGCCCGCGGCTCGAGCCCGAGGAGCCAGGGCGAGGCGACCAGGAGCCAGACGATCCCGAGCGTGCTGCCCAGGAGGCTCACCCCGGTCGGCCCGCCGCTCGCCGGGTTGACCGGCGGGTAGGCCTCGGGCCGGGTCGCCGCCCAGAGCGCTACCGGCACCGCCGCCAGTCCGGCGAGGAGCGCCGCCCTCCCGGCGATCTCTGCGCGTCTGGGGATCTGGCCGGCGCGCCGGGCGGTCCTCAGCCGGCCGGTCCTCAGCCAGCTGGCGAAGCCGCCCGCCAGCACCGCCAGGAGCAGCCCGAGCTGGCCGAGCCAGAGCCAGCGCGCCGGGCCGCTCCACTCCAGGAACGGCTTGCCGCCGGTGCGGCCGGCGAGCCAGGAGGCGCAACCGGCGGCGAGCGCCCCCGACCAGGCGGCGAGCGCGACGGCGGCGAGCCGGTCCCCGCGGGCTCCGCCGGGCAGGTAGAGCCGGAAGAGCAGCCCGACCAGCGGCAGCGCGCACCAGCCGTAGAGCTGGGCGTCGAGGTGCACCGGCATCCAGCGGCCATAGCCGAGCGGCCCGAGCGCGCCGCCGAGATCGGGGACGAGCAGCAGGGTGGCGAGCAGGAGGCCGGCGGCGTTGCCGGCCGCGAGCCACCCGAGCGCGTGCAGCGTCACCCGCTCCGCGACGGTCATGCGCAGCGGCCGGCGCGCCGCTCGACCAGCCGCAGCCGGACCGAGCGCGCCTCGTCGTCGAGCCGTTCCTGCAGGCGGGCGAGCGCTCCGCCGTCGCCGAGCCCGTCGCCCAGGGCGGCGAGCTGGCGCCGCGCCGCCGCCAGCAGGCGGTCGACCTCGGCCAGCGCGGCGTTCCAGCCGGCTGCCGCGGGCAGGTTGGGGCGGCCGAGGGCGCCGTCGCGGGCGGTCGTCTTGCCGGTCTCCTCGCGGCTCATCAGCGCGTCCTTGCAGTCGTCGAGCGCCTGGTAGGCGAGGCCCCAGGCGGCCGCCAGCCGTTCGAGCGCGGCGACCGCCGGCGCCCCGGCGCCGCCGGCGAGCGCCGGCAACACCAGGGCGAGCCGGACCAGCGGCACGGTCTTGCCGGCGGCGACCCCGAGCACCTCGACGGCTGCCGCGGCGCCGGCGCCGCGCGGCGCCGCGAAGTGGAGGTCACGCGCCTGCCCGCCGAGGATGCCGGCGACCCCGAGGCAGTCGGCGGTCAGCGCCGCCGCGCGCTCGCGGCGCTCAGCCGGCAGCGGGCCGAGCGCCCGCCAGAGCAGCGCATAGCCGCGCGTGATCAGCGCCAGCGCGGCGAGCATCGCGACCCCCTCGCCGTGGACCCGGTGCGGGCACGGGCGGCCGCGGCGGAGGGCGGCGTCGTCCATCGCCGGCAGGTCGTCGAAGACCAGCGACGCGGTGTGGAAGTACTCGACCGCGACCGCCGCGTCGCGTGCCGCCTCGCGCTCGATCCCGAGCCCGCGGGCGAGGGCGAAGGCGAGCTGGGCGCGGACCATGCTGCCGGGATGGCCGAGGAGGTCCGTCACCGAAGCCTTGAGATGCGCCTCGACGGCGTCGCCGACCGGCAGCAGGCGGCGGAAGCCGTCGGCGACGAACCGGCGCTCATCCGGCGGCAGCAGGTCGAGCACGGCCGGCGAGTCCGGCCGCGGCCGCGCCGCGCACGGCCCGGCCGCACGCGATCCGGCCGGGGAGATGCGGCGGGGATCAGCGGCCACCGGCGCCGCTCCCCGCTCCCGCCTCCCCGGCGCCGGCCGGCGTGCCCGCGGCCTCGACCGCCAGGCTCCCCTCGGCGTGGACGGTCACCGCCACCGAGTCTGCGACGCGCAGCATCAGGATGCTCGGGTTGTGCATCCCCCACTCGACATAGGGGACGGCGAAGGTGGTCACCGCGGTGACCTCGACGCCGTGCACCTCGACCTCGGCCGGCAGCACCATCGGGTGGTCGGCGCCGTGGATCCGCATCGTGCCGTGGAGCTCGATCGCGCCCTTGCCGGCCGCGGGCACCGTGCCCTCGACGCGCTGGGCGGTGAACACGAAGCTCGGGAAGAGCTCGCTCTCGAACACCTTCTGGTGGAGGGTCTCGTCGCGGCTGCCGTTGCCGGTCGCGGCGCTCCTGGCGTCGACCGTGATGGTGCCGGCGGCCTTCCCGGTGGCGGGGTCGAAGCGCACCTCGCCGGACGCCAGCCGCAGCAGGCCGTGGACGTCGTGCCCGGTCGCCGGCACTTCGAAGCTGACGTCGGTGGCCGCGGGATCGAGGCGCAGGATGGTCTCCGCGGCGGTCGCGGGCGACGGCGCCAGGACGGCGAGGGCGAGCGCGGCGAGGGCGGCCGCGAGCGGGGCGGCGAGGACGGTGAGGGCGGGCTTGCGAAGGTGCATCGGGGGTTCCTCCTTGCTGGTGGGCTGCCGTTGTACCGCCTTGCGATGAACGGAAGATGAACGGCGCCCGCCGCCGCCGGATGTGGCCGGCGGCCGCGGCCGGTCGCTAAGATCGGCGGTCCATGAGGGTGCTGATCGTCGAGGACGACCCCGAGCTGGCCGCCGCCGTGGCCGCCGCCTTCGAGCTCGCCGCCTACGCGGTCGACCGCGCGGCGACCGGGGCCGAGGCCGACGAGCTGGCCGCGGTCCACGACTACGACCTGGTGGTCCTCGACTGGAGCATCCCGCCGCCGAGCGGCCTCGAGCTGCTCCGCGGCTGGCGGGCGCGCGGCCTCCAGGTGCCGGTGCTGATGCTCACCGGCCGCGGCAGCCTCGAGGACCGCGTCAGCGGCCTCGACACCGGCGCCGACGACTACCTGACCAAGCCGTTCGCGGTCGCCGAGCTGCTCGCCCGGTCGCGCAGCCTCCTGCGCCGGCGCGAGCGCGCGATCGACGTCCTCGAGGCCGGCGACGTGGCGATGGACCGCGCGGCGCGCCGGGTCTCCGTCGGCGGCGAGCCGGCGCGGCTGACCGCCAAGGAGTTCGCGGTCCTCGAGCACCTGCTGGCCAACCGCGACCGAGCGGTCAGCCGCCGGGAGCTGGCCGAGCACGCCTGGGACCGCGCCTTCGATCCGCTGAGCAACACGGTCGACGTCATCGTCCACCGGGTGCGCAAGAAGATCGACGGCGAGCGCGCCGAGCGGCTGCTGCACACCGTCCCCGGGGTCGGCTGGCTGCTCTCCGCGGAGCGCCGCGCCGGCGACGGCGCGGGCGGCTGAGGATGGCCGGCACCGAGCGGCGCCCGAGTCTCCTGCCGGTGGTCGCGGCCGCGGCCGCCGCGCTCGCCTCGGCGGCGCTCGCGGCCTGGGGCGCGGCGGCCGGGGCGCCGTGGCCGGTGGCCGCCGCGCTCGCCGCCTGGAGCGTCGCGGCGGTGGCCGCGGCGCTCGCCCTGACGGCGCGCGAACGGCGCCGCGCCGCGGCCGCGGCGGCGCTCATCGAGGGCGAGCGCCGCCTGCACCAGGCGCAGAAGATGGAGGCGGTCGGCCGGCTCGCCGGCGGCATCGCCCACGACGTCAACAACTACCTGGCGGCGATCCGCGCCCACGCCGAGCTGATCGCCTCCGGCGAGCTGCCCCCCGGCCGCGCCGCCGAGAGCGCCGGCCACGTGGTGACCACGGTGCTCAAGGCGTCGTCGCTGGTCGAGCGCCTGCTGACCTTCGCGCGGCGCCAGCCGACCGAGCCCGAGCCGGTCGACCTCGGCGAGGTGGTCGAGGCCTCGACCCGCCTGCTCGAGGGCGCGGCCGGCGCCGGCCTGACGGTCGAGACCCGGCTCGCCCCGGGTCTGTGGCCGGTGCGCGCCGACCTCGCCCAGGTCGAGCAGGTGCTCGCCAACCTGTTCGTCAACGCCCGCGACGCCACGCCGGCCGGCGGGCGGATCGTCATCGAGACCGGCAACCGCGGGCCCTCGGCCGGACCCCCGGGATCGGCCCCGCCGGGTCCCGCCGGCGCGGCCGGCGACTGGGTCTGCCTGGCGGTCACCGACACCGGCCGGGGCATCCCGCCCGAGCTGCGGGACCGGATCTTCGAGCCGTTCTTCACCACCAAGGAGGGGACCGGCTCGAGCGGCCTCGGCCTGGCCACGGTCTACGCCGCGGTCGAGGAGGCGGGCGGGCGGATCGAGCTCGACAGCGCCCCCGGCGCCGGCACCACCTTCCGGGTCTACTGGCCCCGGCTGCGCGAGGAGGCCGTGCCGACGCGGCCGCGGCCGGCGGCGGGCGGATCGCAGGAGGGAGCGGCCGCGGGCGCCGGCGAGCGGCTGCTGGTGGTCGACGACAACGACGAGCTGAGGACGGCCGTGGCGCGGATCCTGCGCGGCCGCGGCTACCGGGTGGTGGAGGCCGCCGGGCCGGACGAGGCGATCGCCGCCGCGGCTCGCGCGTCCGGCGAGTCGTCCGGCGAGGGAACCGGGCCGTTCGATCTGCTCGTCACCGACGTCCAGCTCCCCGGCGCCAGCGGCCCCGACCTGGCGGCGCGCCTGCGCCGCGAGCGGCCGATCAAGGTGCTCTACATGTCGGGCTATACCGACCGCATCGCGCTGCGCACCGCGCCCGGCCGCGGCGACGCCTACTTCGTCAAGAAGCCGTTCTCGGCCGACGGCCTGGCCCGCATGGTGCGCGACCTGCTCGACGCCGGACCGCCGCCCGAGCCGGTCCCGGAGCCGCCGCGCGGCGATGCCGGCCCGGCGGCCTGACCGGCGTCATCGGCCGGCGCCGGCCGCGCGCCGTACAATGCCGCGGATGCTCGCCCGGCGCGCCGCACCGCTCGCGCTCCTCGCCGCCGCCGTCCTCGGCGCGCCGGCGGCGCCGGCCGGAGCCCAGGAGCCGCTGTCGCTCGACGCCTTCGGCCTGCTGGTCGCCCAGCAGTCGCGGCCGTCGTTCTCGATCGTCGGCGCCGGGGCGCGCGCCGCCGGGATGGGCGGCGCCTTCACCGCGCTCGCCGACGACGCCTCGGCGGCGTCGTTCAACCCGGCCGGCCTGGCGCTGCTGATCCGGCCCGAGGTCTCGGTGGTGTTCGACGGCGTCAGCCGGCACGAGGACCACGCGGCGTTCCGCGACTTCGAGGACGGGGTCGAGGAGATCTACGGCCCGTCGAGCACCGACTTCGACAGCCGCGACCTCAACTTCGCGAGCTTCACCGTGCCGTTCACGGTCGCCGAGCGCAACCTCTCGTTCCAGCTCTCCTACCACCGGCAGATCGACTTCACCTACGAGGGCGACCGGAACTTCGGCGAGACGCTGGTCACCGGCGAGCCGATCGCCGAGCTGCGCCAGAGCGTCGACCAGCAGGGCGACGTCCACACCTTCTCGCTCGCGGCCGCGTACCAGCTCACCCAACGAGCCTCGCTCGGGCTGACCGTGTCGCGCTGGCAGGGGAGCTGGAGCTTCGCCACCAGCACGCTCGAGGTCCCGGCCGGCGGCGGTGAGGCGAGCGCGCTGCGCTTCGCCCAGGACAACGACTGGAGCGGTTGGAATGCCACCGCCGGCCTGCTGCTGCGCTACCGCTACCTCGACTTCGGCGCCGCGGTGCGCTCGGCGTTCGACGGCGACTACCGGGTCTCGTCGGCGCTCGCGACCAGCTTTCCGACGCCGTTCGAGCCCGCCTCCTCGTTCGACGGCACGCTCCACTGGCCCAGCTCCTACACCCTCGGCCTCGCCGCCAAGCCGCTCGAGACCTGGGTGGTGACCGCCGACTACACCGAGTACGACTGGGACGACATGGTGATCGAGGGGGTCGGCGAGGAGCCGGTGAACTTCTTCGACCTGCGGCCGGAGGGCGAGTCGACCACCCGCAACACCGGGGTCTGGCGCTTCGGCACCGAGGTCAACGTCTTCCCGCGCGGCCGCCAGCTCGCGCTCCGCGGCGGCTGGTTCGACGAGCCGCGGCCTCAGCTCCTGGCGCCCGGCGACGAGAAGAGCTCCAACCGCGGCTGGACCGCCGGCGCCGGCTGGAAGCTCGGGCCGGTGTCGCTCGACCTCGCCTACCAGCGCTCCGGCTGGACCTCGCGCGTGCTCGAGTTCGTCGACCCCGAGACGGTGGCGACCGGCGTCGTCGAGGCCCAGGCCGAGGGCAGCGTCGACGTCTCCGAGGAGCGCTGGTTCGTCTCCCTGCTCTACCAGCTCGACTCCAAGCGGCCGCTGCGCGACGTCTTCCACTTCCTGTTCGTCGGCCCGCTCGACCGGCGCGAGCCGGCGCCCGCCGGCGAGGAGGGCGGGGAAGGCCCCGAAGCGTAGTGGCGACCCTCCCCGGGCGGCGGACGCTGATCCCGCTGGCGCTGGCGGTCCTCCTGGCGGCGCCGGCGGGCGCGGCCGCCGCCGAGGCGCGCCCGTTCTACCAGCACTACGAGGAGGGGCTCGCGCTCGCCGGACAGGGCGACTGGGCGGCGGCGCTCGAGGCGTTCGCGGCCGCGGCCGAGCACGAGTCGCGGCCGAGGGCCCGCATCCGCACCTACGGCAACCGCTTCCTCTTCGACTACGACCCGCACTTCCACCAGGCGCGCTGTCTGGTCGAGCTCGGGCGCTGGAGCGCGGCGCGGGAGCAGATCGCCGAGTCGCGCGCCGCGGGCGTGACGGCGGCGGCGGATCTCGACGCGCTGGCGAGCCGGGCGGCGGTGGGCGAGCGGGCGAGCAGGGCGCGGGCGGCCGAGCCGGAGCCGGGCCCGCCGGCGGCCTCGCGGCCGGAGAGCGGCGAGATGGAGGGCCCGAGCAGCGCCGGACGGGCGAGCGCACCGGCGCGGCTCGCGGTCGCCACCCGCCCCGCCGGCGCCGAGGTGATGCTCGATGGGCGGCGGATCGGGCGCACGCCGCTCGCCCCGGTGCCGGTGACCCCCGGACGTCACCGGCTGCGGCTGACGGCGGAGGGGTACGCCGCCTGGGAGCAAACGGTCGAAACCCCCGCGGGCGAGACGCTGCGGCTCGACGTCACGCTGCGGGCGCCGTCGGCCGGCGAGGGGGAGCGCGCGGGCGCGGCCGGGGCCGGCGGCCCGGAGCAGCAGACGGGGGATCGAGCAGGGCGGCGGCCGGCACCGGAGGGCGACCCGGAGACCGCCGGCTCCGGAGCGGGATCGCTTGCCGCCGGCGATGAGGGGGAGACCGGCGCCGGCGCTCGAGACTCCGCCCGGGAGGGCGAGTCCGGCGGCACGGAGGTGGCCCGCCCGGCTCCCGGAGTGGTGGAGCCCCCGGCTCCCGGCGCCGGCGCTACCGGCCCCGGCGCGGGCGGCGCGGCCGCGGAGGCCGCTGCCGGCGAGCGAGGCGGTCCGCGATCCACGCCCGCCGGCGCCGGCGGCTCCGCCGGGAGCGCCGGGCCGCCCCGCCTCCTCCTCGCGCTTGTCGCCGCCGCCCTCGCCCTGGCTCTGATCCTCGCCGCGGCGTTCCGTCGCGGTCGCCGCCGCGGCCCCCACGGCGGCGCCTCCGGCGCGCTCTCCGCCGCCCCGCGCCGGATCGGCGGCTACCGGGTGCTCGGCGAGCTGGGGCGCGGCGGCATGGCGGTGACCTACCGCGCGCGCCGCCGCGCGGACGGCCCCGAGGTGGCGCTCAAGGTGCCGCGAGAGAGCCCGGACCCGACCTACCGCGAGCGCTTCCTGCGCGAGGGCAAACTCGGCGAGACGCTCCACCACCCGGGCATCGTGCGCATCATCGAGGCCGCCGAGGACGGCGGCCTCCCCTTCCTGGCGATGGAGCTGATCCCCGGCCGCACCCTGCGCGCCGAGCTCGACGCCGCGCCCGGCGGCCTGCCCGAGCGCCGGGCGCTCGAGATCGCCCGCGCGATCGCCGAGGCGCTCGACTACGCCCACGGCAAGAGCGTGGTCCACCGTGACCTCAAGCCCGAGAACATCATGCTGCTCCCGGGCGGCGGCCTCAAGGTGATGGACTTCGGCGTCGCCCGCGTCGACGGCCAGCCGGGGCTGACCACCTCGCAGATCTTCTTCGGCTCGCCGGTCTACGCCGCGCCCGAGCTGGTCGAGCCGCGCACCCTCGACCACCGTGCCGACCTCTACTCGCTCGGCGTCCTGCTCTACGAGATGCTCGAGGGCGAGCCGCCGTTCGTCCACGAGTCGGTGTTCAAGCTGCTCGAGATGCACCAGAGCCGCCCGCTCCCCGACCCCGCCGCCCTCCCCCGCCCGCTGCCCGCGGCGCTCTACGCCCTGATCGCTCACCTGTGCGAGAAGCGCCCCGACCGCCGCTACGGCTCGGCCCAGGAGCTGCTGGTGGATCTCGACCGGCTGCTCTACCAGGACTCGCATCGTGGCCGGGATTTGGTTATCTTGACCAAGACCGGCCGTCCTTCAGAGGGGATGCGCGGATGACGACAAAGACCAGACCCGATGCAATCTCCGCCGCCGAGGCGAAAAGCCACTTCGCCGAAGCCCTCCGCCGGGCTGAAAGCGGTGAGGTGGTGGTGATCACCCGTTACGGCAAGCCGGTCGCCGCCCTGATCAGCGCAGACGACCTCTCGGGCGTCCGGCGCCTAGGTGCTTCGTCGCCTCGCGATGGGCTCGCCGGGCTGGTCGGCCTGTGGGACGACGGCGAGGAGCTCGCGGATGAGCTGGACCGTGTGGTCGCCGAGCGGGCGATCTCGCCGCCACGGGAGATCCCGGACTTCGACCGGCGATGAGTTATCTCTTCGACACCAACGCGATCTCCGAGGTCTTCAGGCGCCGCCCGAACCCCGAGATCGTGCGCTGGCTCCAGGATCTCCCGCGAGAAGAGCAGTACACCTCCACGGTGGTGGTTGCCGAGCTCTACGAGGGCGCTTACCGCTCCCGGGCGCGCGAGCGTTGGCTGACTCGGATCGCGGAGAGGGTCTTAGGCACGATGACCGTGCTCGCCTTCGACCTCGACTGTGCACACGAGTACGGACGGCTCCAGGCCCAGCTCCGAAGCTCCGGCGTTCCGATCGGCGACGTCGACACCCAAGTCGCGGCGACCGCCCTCTGCCACCGGCTGACGATCGTGAGCGCCAATGAGCGCCACTTTCGGTGGATCCCCGGATTGCAGGTAAGGAGCTTCACGCCCGGCGACGGAGAGTGAGAGTCAGCGCTCCCGAAAGTCCGTGCAGGCTACGCGTAGCGCACCCAGCGCACGATCTCGCCCAGCGTCGGCTTCTTGCCGTGCATCAGGATGCCGACGCGGTAGATGCGGGCGCAGAGCCAGACCAGGGCGACGACGGCGGCGGCGGTCAGGAGGTAGGCGAGGGCGATTTCCCAGAGCGGGGGCATCTTGACCGCGATGCGCACGGGCATGATCACCGGGGCGAAGATCGGGATCAGCGAGGCCACGGTCGAGAGGGTCGAGTCGGGGTCGTTGATCACCGGGAAGATGACCAGGATCGGGGCGACCAGGAAGGCGATCGGGATGCCGGTGAACTGCTGCGCCTCCTGGACGTTGTTGAACGCGGCGCCGATCGCGGCGAAGAGCGAGGCGAAGATGAAGTAGCCGAGGACGAAGAAAGCGAGGAAGTGGAGCGCCACCGGGAGCGACAGCGAGGGGAGGGTGAAGCCCTCGGGCGCCGCCGCCAGGGCGCCGGCGACGCCGGGCGCGCTGATCGCGACGAAGCAGGCGAGCCAGACCCCGAGCTGGGTCAGCCCGGCGAGGCCGATGCCGGCGAGCTTGCCCATCATCAGGTCGAACGGGCGCGCCGCCGAGATGATGATCTCGACGATCCGCGACGACTTCTCCTCGAGCACGCCGGTCAAGACCTGCTGGCCCCAGATCATCAGCACCAGGTAGAGCACGAAGAACATCACGTAAGCGAGCAGGAACCCGGCCTCGCCGGTCTCGGCGCGGTCCCCCTCGGGGGTGACGCGGACGGTTTCGAGGTCGATCCGCCGGGTCAGCTCGCCGACCTGCTCGGGGTCGTAGCCGGCCTCGGCCAGGCGCATCGCGCCGACCTCGTCGGAGATCGCGTCGCGGATCGACGACTGGGTGATGATGTTCGAGACGCTCTCGGCGTGGTACTCGACGGTATCGTCGGCCAGGCGCCCCGCGCCGATCCAGACCCAGGCGTCGATCTCCTGGTCGAGGACGCGGCGGTCGAGCGCGGCGCGCTGTGCTTCGGGGTCGGCCGCGGGCGGCTCGACGGTCACCGCCACGCGGCCCGGACCGCGGTCGCCGAAGGCCGGCGGGCCGGCCAGCCGCTCGGCGACTCCCGCGGCGAGGCGGCCGGTCTCGTCGACGACCACCGCCGAGAGCTCGCCGCCGGCGCGCGACAGGATCAGCGACGGCAGGATGAAGAGCGCCGCCATCACCGCCGGCAGCACCAGCGTGGCGACCCAGAAGCCCTTCGACTTCAGGCGCGAGGAGAGCTCGCGCTTGGCCAGCACCAGGATCTTGTTGGGGCGTTTCCCGCCCCGGGCCGCTTCAGGCTGCATCGCGCACCGCCCGGACGAAGATCTCGCCGAGGTCCGGCTCGGCGCCGACGAACTCGCGGACGTCGAGGAACGTCACCATCTCGCGCAGGAGCGCGGCGCCGTCGGCGCCCGGCTCGAGCAGCACGCGAGCCGCACGGTCTCCCTTGCCTGCGCCGTCCCCGAGCACCTCGAGCACCCCGGGGAGCGCGGCGACGCGGCCGAGGTCGCCCGCGGCCACCAGGCGGAACGAGTTGCCGCCCATCTCCCGCTTGATCGCGCCCAGCTCGCCGGCGAGCACCGAGCGGCCGTGCGCGATCAGGCAGATGTGGTCGCACAGCTTCTCGGCCTGCTCCATGACGTGCGTGGAGAGGACGATCGTCCGCCCCTGGCGCTTGTACTCGGCGAGGAGGTCCTTGAACAGCACCTGGTTGATCGGGTCGAGGCCGGAGAACGGCTCGTCGAGGATCACCAGCTCGGGCTCGTGGAGGAGCGTGGCGGCGATCTGCACCTTCTGCTGCATCCCCTTCGACAGCTCCTCGACCTTCTTGTCCGCGGCCTCGGCCAGCTCGAGGCGCTCGAGCCACCGGCGCGCCCGCGCCGTGCCCTCGCGCCGCGGCACACCGTTGAGCTCGCCGAGGAAGCCGAGATGGTCGATCACCGTCATCCGCCGGTAGAGGCCGCGCTCCTCGGGCAGGTAGCCGATCCGCTCGAGGTCGGCGCGGGTGCGCGGCCGGCCGGCGAAGAGTACCTCCCCGCGGTCGGGGGCGATGATGTCCATGACCATGCGCAGGGTCGTGGTCTTGCCCGCGCCGTTGGGGCCAAGGAGGCCGAACACCGTGCCCGGGGGGACGGCGAACGAGACGCCGTCGACCGCGACGGTGTCGCGGTAGGCCTTGCGCAGCGCGCGCAGCTCGAGGGTCGGGGTCATCGCCGGCTTCGGGTTGTCGTCGAGGCGCCCGGGACGACCGGGGCCGAGGCAGTATACGCGGCGCCTGCGGCGAGGTTCGGGCCGTGGGCCGAGCGTGTCGTGAGGTGGCGGCGATCCCCGCCGGGGCGTAATCGGCTTGCCCGGAGGAACGTTTTCCGCAGATCGAGGCGGATTTATTAGCCCGCAGTCGGAATAGCCCTATCGGGCGATCCTTTGTCTATCAGGAGGCGATGCGCCCGCATTGGATTCTCTGTCTGGACTTATAAGTATCCTTTACGACAACCGACGATTCTTCGCAAATGGCTGGCGTCACGGCACTTACGGTTGCGCCTGCCAGCGAACTGGGGCAGCATTGCGGCCATGCCCCGCTTCGACAACGTCGGCAAGGCGATTCTGCTGCTGCGCGAGAAGCAGAACAAGAGTCAGAAGGAGCTGGCCGCGGAGGCCGGCATCACCGGCGCCATGCTCAGCAACTACGAGACCGGCGTCAAGAAGCCTTCGATCGACAGCCTGGGTAAGATCCTCGACGCGCTCGGCCTCTACCTGGGCAAGATCGACGACGCGCTCGACATGGTCAACGACCGCGACTACCGGCGCGGCGAGGAGCCGCGGCGCGAGGCGGTGACCGGATCGCCCGAGGGGGTCGACCTGCCGCGCTTCCTGGGCGCCCAGGGCGAGCTGCCGCCGGATCTCGAGCTCGGCTTCACCGAGATGGTCCGCGGCTTCCAGCGCGTCGCCCGCCACGTCTACCAGACCATGGTCTCCGGCATCCGCCGCCGCGGGTAGTCGGCCCCCCCTCCACCCCGCCGGCCCGCGTCGTTTCGCTGGATGCTGCTTTGCGGTGTACCTGGATCGCCGGAACTTGTGCGCGACCGCGGGAACGCGGCTCACGCTTTTGTCGCCAGCAGGCGCGATTCGGTTACCTCGACCGGGAACAAGTAGCACAAGGCTAAGTATCTGATCTCAAAGGATTTAGCCTTGCCATAAGCGAGCGCGGCCTGTAGATTCCGCGCCATGTCGGTGTTCGAAGGTCTGGGCAAGGCTCTGCGCTGGCTGCGCAACAAGCAGGACAAGCGGCAGTACCAGCTCGCGAAGGAAGCGGGGATCACGAAGGCGATGCTGTCGGCCTACGAGACCGGCAAGCAGCGGCCTTCGCTCGAGACGCTGGAGAAGATTCTCGAGGCGCTCGGCGTCGGCCTCGCCGACCTCCACGACGCGCTCGACATCGTCAACGAGCGCACCGCGGCGACCGGGCGCGGGCGGCGGCCGGAGTGGAGCTGGGCGCCGCGGCCGGCCTACCCGGGCGTCGACGGGTCGCTGGCGGACCCGGCGGTGGACGTCTATCGGATCCTCGGGGTGGACCGGACGCTGCCGCCGGAGGAGGAGCGGGCGTTCCGCGAGATGCTCGGCGGGTTCCACCGGTTGATCCGGTTCCTGCACTCTCGGGGGGCGGTCTCGCCCTATCCGGCTCCGCCCGCTCCTGCGGACGATTGAGGGTGTAGCCGGTAGGGAGGGCCGGTCCGGGCCGTGGGCGCTCCTCCCCGGCACCGGCGCTCGCTCTCGATCCATCGGGGGGCATTGCTCGCGCCTGCCTTCGCTTCGCGCCCGGGTCGCCGGCGGCTTCTGGGAGGTTCTTGCGCCGCGCTCGCTCAGAGCTGCCGGGGAGGAGCGCCCACGGCCCGGACCTCCTTGCCGGTTGGTAGAGGGGATCTCGGCGGGCGGCTCCCTGCAGCCGGTTCCGACCATGGCGGTCCCGGCGGGTCCGGGGAGGGGAGGGGCCGGGTGTTATCCTTCCGATATGACTTTGGGGTCCCCCGCGGAGGTCCTGGCGGAGGCCGGCCGCGTGCTTGCCGAGGACGGGCGGCTGGTGCTCTGTCACATCGTCCGCGCCCAGGGATCGACGCCGGGGAAGCCGGGGTGGCGGCTGGCGGTGCGGGCGGACGGGTCGGTGGTGGGGAATCTCGGGGGCGGGTCGTTCGAGGCGCTGGTCAAGTCCGACGCGGCGGCGAAGGTGGCGGATCCGGGGGCGGTGTCCGAGGTCAAGCGGTACTACTTCACCGAGAAGGCGGTGCGCGGGGAGGCGACCGGGATGGTCTGCGGCGGGATGAGCGAGGTGTTCCTCGAGGTGATGACCGCGCCGCCGGTGTTCGTGATCTGCGGCGGGGGGCCGGTCGGGCAGGCGCTGGCGCGGGCCGCCGATCTGGCCGGCCTGGAGCCGGTGGTGGTCGAGGACCGGGCGGAGTTCCGTGAGCCCCGGCTGTTCCCCGAGGGGACGCAGTTCGCCGCGGTCGGGCGCGATTTCGCGGGCGGGTACCTCGCGCCGTGGGCGCGGCGCGAGCTGTACGTGGCGGTGGTCACGCGCTGCTGGGAGACCGACGCCGCGGCGCTCGCCGGGGTGCTCGCGCAGCGGCCGGAGCGGATGCGCTATCTCGGCCTGATGGGGAGCGCGCGCAAGATCGCCCGGGTCAAGAAGGAGGTCGCGGCCGCCGGGCACGACCTCGGGAGGGTCGACCTCAAGGCCCCGATCGGGCTGCCGGTGGGCGGCGACACGCCCGGGGAGATCGCGATCGCGATCCTCGCCGAGGTGCTGGCGACGCGCTACGGCGGCGGGGTCGCCGAGGCGCGCGAGCGGGCCGACCGCGAGGCCGCCGCCGAGGAGGCCGCCGCCGAGGAGCCCGCGGCCGAGACGCTGGAGACCGCGGGAGCCGAGGCCTGACGCCCATGGCGCCGTCGATCCGAGCCGGGGCGTTGGCGCTCCTCGCCGCGCTGGCCTCCATCGCACCGGCCGCCGCCGATGCACCCGCCGAGCCGCCCCCGCCCGCGCCGATCGCCGCCGATCCGATCGGCCCCTGGCGCGTGGCGCCGATCCACGGCGCCGACGTGCGTAGCGTCGCGATCCACCCCGAGGACCCCGACCTGATCCTCGCCGGCACCTCGGCCGGCCAGCTCTACGTCTCGCGCGACGGCGGCCGCGGCTGGGTCGAGGCCGGGCCGGGCGCATCGCTCGCCGGCTGGGTGATCAGCGACCTGGCCTTCGACCCCGACGCGCCGGAGCGGCTGTGGGCGGCGCTCTGGGGGGTCTGGGGCGGCGGCATGGTGCTGATCTCGGACGACCTCGGCGAGACCTGGACGCCGCGCGCCGAGGGACTGCCGGGCGGGCAGGTCTACGTGCTGGCGCTCGCCGGCGCCGGGCGGCTCTACGCCGGCACCCGCTCCGGGGTCTGGGGGAGCCGCGATGGCGGCCTCTCCTGGCAGCCGCTGACCGCCGGGCTGCCCGAGATCCAGAAGGTCACCAGCCTCCTCCTCGACCCCACCCGCCCCGGGGCGCTCACCGCCGGCACCTGGCGCCGCGCCTACCGGAGCGACGACGGCGGCGCCACCTGGCGCGGCGTCTTCGAGGGGATGGCGCTCGACAGCGAGGTCTTCACGCTGACGCCGGTGCCCGGGCGCGAGAACGAGGTCTGGGCCACGACCTGCGGCTGGGTCTACCGGAGCCTGGACGGCGGCCTCTCCTGGCGCCGCTACCAGGACGGGCTGGAGTGGCGGCGCACGCCGAGCTTCGCGGCGCTCCCCTCCGGGCGCCTCCTGGCCGGCACGGTCGGCGGCCTCTACCTCTCCGACGACGGCGGCGCGGGCTGGCGGCGGCCGGGACCGAAGATGGCGGTGCTCGACCTCACCTGGCACCCCGCGCGGCCCGAGCGCGTGGTGATCGCCGCCGAGGGGCCGGGCGTGTGGATCTCCGACGACGGCGGCGACACCCTGCGCCGCACGGCCGAGGGGATGACCAACGTCCGCATCGGCGCGCTCGCCCGCGCCGGCGGCGAGGTGCTGGCGGCGGTCAACCACGCCGGGCCGGCGTCGGGGATCTACGGCAGCCGCGACGGCGGCGCCGGCTTCGCCCACCCCGCGCCGACCGCGGCCGAGCTGCCGCCGGTCCTGTCGCTCGCGGTCGCCGGGCCGCTGGTGCTCGCCGGCACCGAGCGCGGCCTGTGGGAGCGCTCCGGCGCCGAGTGGCGGAAGGTCACCGAGCTGGGCGACCGCCGGATCGAGCAGGTCGCGACCGCCGGCGGCCGCGCGGTCGCCCGCGCCGCCGACGGCCTCTGGGAGAGCCCGGGCGCCGGCGCCCGCTTCCATCCCGTTCCCTACCACCACGGCGCGCCGCTCGCCGCGGCGCTCGCCGGTGAGGCGCTGTGGGTCAGCGACGCGGCCGGCCTCTACCGCCTGGCCGGAGGGCAGAACCACGGCGACGAAATCCCGGTGCCCGGCGGCCGCATCGAGGCCGCCGGCGACCGGTTGCTCGCCTGGGGCGCGGGCGGCGCCTACAGCCGCGCGCTCGGGGGCGGCCCGTGGACGGAGCTGGCGAAGGAGGCGACGGCGGTCCACCCGACCGGCGATCCCCACCGGCCGGCGGTGGTGGTGACCCCGGGGGGCGCGCTGCTCGCCGCCATGGTCGAACCCAACGCCGCCGAGCCCGCCGCCGCCGGACCGACCCATGCCGTCACCCTCCACCCGCTCCGCCTGCCGGTGCCGGCGTCCAGCGTCACCTCCGCGCTGATCGCCGGCGGCCGGCTCTACGTCGGCACCTCCGGCTGGGGGCTCTGGGTCGCCGAGCTGAGCGCCGGCGCGCCTTCCTCCTCGCCGCCGCCGCCGGCCGCGCCCGCCTCGCCAGTGGCCGCCGCCGCCGACTGAGCCGCCGAGGCCGCGACCTCCTCGCCCAGCCCGCCGAGCAGCCAGTCGGCGATCCGCCGCTCGTCCGCGGGCGAGAGGTCCATCTGCGCGCGGCGGCAGAGCTCGAGGGTGTTGCGGTAGATCGTGCGGCCGATGCGCTCCGCGGTCTCGCCGTCGCCGGTGAAGCGGAAGCCGGAGAACGAGAGCCCCTTGAGCAGGAAGCTGATGTGCGTGCGCGCGACCGAGATCCCCTTGCCGTTGCAGCGGTCGCGCACCGCCTTCGAGGTACGGGTGAGCTGGAAGCCGTTCTCCTCGGCCTCCTTGGCGACCTCGGAGAAGACCACCGCGTACTGCCCGGGGGTCAGGTAGGGGGTGTCGGTGACGTCGGAGACCGCGCGCGCCAGCTCGGCGATCTCGGGGTGGCGCACCGCGAACGGGTCGACCCGGTCGCCGGGATCGAAGTCGCCGTGCACCGCCGGGTCGTAGAGGTGCCCGGGGATCTTCGGCGCGATCGCGATGCCGTCGAGGCCGAGCCGCTCGAGGAACGCCTTGAACGAGCCGGCATACTGCCAGTCGTGCTCCTTGACCTCGTCGCCGAAGCGGCGCACCACCTCGTGCGCCATCGCGCCCAGCACCACCGGCCCCGCCGACGCCCGGACGGCGCGGACGACGAAGTCGCGGATCTCCTCGAAGCGCGGCGCCGGCGCCGGCTCGGCCGGCTCGCCCTCGGGGGCCGCCGCCGCCCGCTTCGGCTCGACCCGCCAGGCGTCCTCGCCGACGATCTCGAGGTCGCCGGCGGCCTCGACCACCGCCTCGGTCATCCGCCGCAGCGAGAAGAAGTCGAGCCAGTTCTCGCCCGAGGTGAACTCGGCGAACTCCTTGTAGATCTGGGGCACGTCCGGGGCGCCGACCGCGCCCATCATTGCCACCACCTCGCGCATCCGCCGGCCGATCCGCGCGAGCACCTCGGCGCGCTCGGCGCTCTCCTCGGCCGAGGGGCGGGGCGCGCCCGGCAGCTCGCCGCCGGGCGGCAGGTCGGGCGCCGCCTCGATTCCGAGCGCCTCCTCGACGAAGGTCTCCTGGTCGATCAGGACGTCGCAGGCCGCCTTGTAGGCCGACGAGGCATAACCGACCGCGAGCACCAGGCTGCGCCGGTCGTGCTTGCGCAGCCGGAGGAGAAGCGGGGTGAAGTCGGCGTCGCCGGAGAAGACGATGAACTCGTCGAAGCGCGTCGGGTGGTGGAGCGAGTCGACCAGGTCGAGCACCATGTGGACGTCGGCGCTGGTCTTGCCCTGGGCGGTCAAGGGCGGGGTGTCGATGACCTCGAAGCCGGAGCGGATGAAGAAGGCGCGGAAGCGGTTGAACGCCCGCGGGTTCATGTAGCAGCGGCGGACCAGGAGGCGCCGCCGGCGGCCGCCGGCCGTGCCGTCGTCGCCGTCCGGCACCGCCACCGAGCGCTCGAGCCACTCGATCCACGCCAGCGGCTCGCGCGCGAACCGCTCGGCGGCGCGCGGGTCGGTCTGCTGGAGGCCGATGAAGATGTTGTCGAAGTCGACGAACAGCGCCGATTTGACGTAGGGGCCGTACTGGAGGTCGCTCATGCTTCTCCGATCGACGGGGTCTCTTCTCCGCCGCGCAGGCCGGCCTTCTTGGCGTAGTAGCGGAACGAGCGGAAGCTCATGCCCAGGAGCTCCGCGGCCTGGGTCTGGACGCCGCCGGTGCGCTCGAGCGCCTGCGACATGAGCTGCGACCGCAGGTCGTCGAGGTAGCGCTCGAGGTCGAGCCCGTCCTCGGGCAGGTCGACCGCGGCCGGCGGCCGGCGGTCGCCGCCGAGCACCTGGGCCGGCAGATCGGTCGAGGTCAGGCGGTCGCCGGCGGTCAGCGCCAGGGTGCGCTCGATGACGTTCTCGAGCTCGCGCACGTTGCCCGGCCAATCGTAGCTCTCGAGCGCGCGGAGCGCCTCGACCGACAGCCGCTTCGGCGCGATCCCCATCTCGACGCTGAACTTGCGGAGGAAGTGATCGGCGAGGAGCGGGATGTCCTCGCGCCGCTCGCGGAGCGGCGGCAGGCGGATCGGGATGACGTTGAGCCGGTAGTAGAGGTCCTCGCGGAAGGCGCCCTCGGCGATCCGCTGCTCGAGGTCCCGGTTGGTGGCGGCGATGATCCGCACGTCGACCGCCTCCTCGACGTTGCCGCCGACCGGCCGGATCACCCGCTCCTGGAGCACGCGCAGGAGCTTGACCTGGACCGAGGGCGACATCTCGCCGATCTCGTCGAGGAAGAGCGTGCCGCCGTCGGCCTCCTTGAACAGCCCCTTCTTGTCCCGGACCGCGCCGGTGAAGGCGCCGCGCACGTGGCCGAAGAGCTCGCTCTCGAGGAGGTTCTCGGGCAGCGCGCCGCAGTTGATCGACAGGAACCGCTTCTCGGCGCGGGCGCTCGCGAAGTGGATCGCGCGCGCGATCAGCTCCTTGCCGGTGCCGCTCTCGCCCTGGAGCAGGACCGTCGAGCTGGTGCGCGCGACCCGCTCGACCACCCCGAACACCGCCTGCATCCGGCCGCTCTTGCCGATGATGTTCGAGAAGGTGTACTTGCCCTCGAGCTCGCGCCGCAGGTAGACGTTCTCGTCGACCAGCTCGGCGGTGGCCAGGGCCTTCTCGACCAGGACCTTGATCTCCTCGACGTCGAAGGGCTTCGAGATGTAGTCGAAGGCGCCGGCCTTCATCGCCTCGATCGCCGACTTGGTCGAGGTGTAGGCGGTCATCATGATCACCGCGGTGTGCGGCTCGGAGCGCTTGATCTCGCGCAGCACGTCGAGGCCGTTGCCGTCGGGCATCAGGATGTCGCACAGGCAGAGGTCGTAACCGGTGCCGAGCCGCTCGCGCGCCGCGGCCACCGAGCCGGCGGTGTCGACCCGGTAGCCCTGCTCGGTGAAGAGCAGCGAGAGGAGGTCGAGCACGCTCGGCTCGTCGTCGATGACCAGGAGGCGCCGGCTCACGGTGCGGCCTCCGCGGGCGCCTCCGCCGGCCTCTCGTCGGGGGCCGCGGCGAGATCGGTGGCGCGCAGCCGCGGCGTCTGGGGGCCGCCGACCGGCAGCTCGACGGTGATCGTGGTGCCCCGGCGCGGCCGGCTGTCGACCGCGAGGCGGCCGCCGTGCTCCTGGACGATCCGGTAGACGATCGCCATGCCGATGCCGGAGCCGGTGTCGAAGAACGACTTGAAGGGGTGGAACAGGTTGGCGCGCTCCTCGGCGTTCATGCCGCGGCCGTCGTCGGCGAAGCGCATGCGGTAGGTGTCGCCGGCCAGCTCGCCGACGACGGTGAGGGTACCACCGTCGGGCATCGCCCGGAGTGCGTTGCGCGCCAGGTTCCAGAAGATCTGCACCACCTGGTCGGGATCGGCGTCGATCGCCGCCCTGCGCGGCTCGAGGCGGAGCTCGAGGGCGTGCGCGGCGCCCACCTCGTCGCTGTTGCGGAGCAGCTCGAAGGTCTCGGCGAGGAGCTCCGCGATGTCGAACCGCTCGACCGCCCGCTCGCGCGGCCGGGCGAAGCGGAGGAAGCCCTTGATCGTCCGGTCGAGGCGCTGGCTCTCCTTCAACAGGATGTCGACCAGCTTGCGCTCGGCGGTCTCGCCCGCAAGGCTGCGCGAGAGCATCTGCGCCGACCCCGAGATCGCCGCCAGCGGGTTGCCGATCTCGTGCGCGATGCCGGCGGCGAGCTCGCCGACAGCCGCCATCCGGTCCTTCAACCGGACCTCCTCCTGGAGCCGCCGCCAGCGGGTCAGGTCCTGGAAGATCAGGATGTAGCCGCGCCGGCTCCCCTCGGCGTCGGAGAGCGGCGACAGCGAGTAGCCGACGTAGAGCGCCCCCTCGGGACGCGGGATCTCGACCTCGGCGCGCAGCCGCTCCTCGCCGGCGGCGATCAGCTCCTCCCAGCGGCCGGCGGGGAACATCGGCGCGACGTGGATCGAGCGCCCGACCAGCTCGGCGGCGGCGAGGCCGAGGATCTCCTCGCCGGCGCGGTTGACCGAGGTGACGATGCCGGCGAGGTCGGTGGTGATCAGCCCGGTGTTGATCGACTGGATGACGTCGCGGTGCACCACCCGGAGGTCGGCGAGATCCTCGCTCTTCTCCTCGAGCTCGGCCGCGGTGCGCGCGAACTGGTGCGCGAGGTAGTTGATCAGGAAGGCGACCAGGTAGAAGCCGAAGAGGCTGACCACCAGGTGGTAGGACAGCCGAGCCAGGCTCCCGGCCTCCGCGGCCGCGCTCTCGGGCGGCGGCAGCCAGCCGCGGTAGAGGCCGATCAGGACGCCGGCGTAGAGCAGGTAGGCGACGGTGGCCGTGGTGAAGCCGGCGCGGCGCCCCAGGAGCGTCGAGGCGACCGCGATCACGACCAGGAAGAAGATCGAGAACGGGCTCGCGAGCCCCCCCGTGGAATAGACCAGGACGGTGATCAACGCCAGGTCGCCGGCGAACTGGACGTAGCCCTGGAGCGCGGTCCGCCGCGGCAGCAGGAGGTGGAGCGCGATGTAGAGGAGGCTCGCGAGGTAGACGAACCCGGCGAGGCGCAGGAAGACCGGCCAGGAGAGCACCGAGGCCGCCGGCACCGGCGCCGGTTGGGCGCCGCCGGCGGCCACCTCGGCCGCCGGCCGGGTCTCGCCGGCTCCGGCCGGCTGGACCGCGACCTCGGCCGGCGCCCCGGTCAGGTGGACCAGGGCATAGGGCACCAGGATGCTGGTGATGACCAGCAGCCGGATGCCGATCATCCAGCGGAGCTGGCGGGCCAGGGTTGACATCAGACCGCCTGGGGCACTCGGGGGCGGGCATTGCGCCCGCCCCCTCGCTTCCGGCCGGCTCCTCTACCCGATGTTGGTGAGGAACGAGTAGAGCGGCAGGTACATCGCGGTGACGATGGTGCCGATGACGACGCCGAGGAAGACGATCAGGAGCGGCTCGATCATCTTGGTCAGACCGGCGACCGCGGTGTCGACCTCCTCCTCGTAGAACTCGGCGATCTTCGCCAGCATCTGGTCGAGCGCGCCGGTCTGCTCGCCGACGTGGATCATCTGCACCACCATCGGCGGGAAGACCTTGGTGTCGGCGAGCGGCTCGGACAGGGTCTTGCCCTCCTCGACGCTCTTGCGCACCGCCATGATCGCGTCCTCGAGGACCGCGTTGCCCGAGGTCCGGGCGGTGATCTCGAGGCCGTCGAGGATCGGCACGCCCGACGAGGTGAGCGTCGCCAGCGTCTGGCAGAAGCGCGCCACCGCCACCTTGCGCAGCAGGATCCCGACCACCGGCAGCTTGAGCAGCAGGCCGTCGATCACCCGCTTGCCGCGGTGGGTCTTGTGGTAGCGGTTGATCGCCACCGCGCCGAGGATCAAGAGGATGATCAGCACCAGCGAGTAGTCGCCGACGATGTTGCTGGCGGTGACCACGGCGCGGGTGATCCACGGCATCTCGCCGCCGACGCCGGCGAAGAGCTGCTCGAAGGTGGGGATGACGAAGCGCAGGATCACCCACACCACGCCGGCCGCGACGGAGATCACGATCGACGGGTAGATCAGCGCCGAGCGGATCTGGTTCTTGAGCCGGACGACCTTCTCGATGTAGGTCGACAGCCGCTGCAGGATGACGTCGAGGATGCCGCCCGCCTCGCCGGCGGCGATCATCGAGCAGTACAGCTCGTCGAACGCCTTCGGGTGCTTGCGCATCGCCTCGGCGAGCGAGGCGCCGGCCTCGACGTCGCCGCGCACCTTGTCGATGATCTCGGCGAAGGTCTTGCTGTCCTCCTGCTCGGCGAGGATCTCGAGGCACTGCACGAGCGGCAGGCCGGCGTCGAGCATGACCGAGAACTGGCGCGTGAAGATCGCCAGGCGCTTCGAGCTGACCCGCATCGGCAGCCGCGGCAGGAGCGGGATCTCACGCCCCTTCTGCCGGATGTTGGTGACCGTGATCGCCTGGCGCCGCAGCGTCGCCACCGCGGCGTCGCGGTTGTCGGCAAGGAGCACGCCCTCCTGGACGCCTCCCGCCCGGGTTCTGCCTCTCCAAACGAACTGGGGCATCGGCTACCTCCTCGCCGTCGTCGTCTGCTGCTGCTGGGCGGCCGTGCCCTGCGCGCCCAGCGACGGATTCAGCGATTCCGGTCCGCGGGCGATGATCTCCTGCAGCTCGTCCGGGTAGGAGGAGCGCGCCATCGCGGTCTGCAGGGTGATCATGCGGCGGAAGTAGAGCGCGGCCAGAGCCTGGTTGAAGGTCTGCATCCCGTGGCGCGACTGGCCCGCCTGCATCATGCCGTAGATCTGGTGCACCTTGTCCTCGCGGATCAGGTTGCGGATCGCCGGGTTGGGCACCAGGATCTCCATCGCCAGCGCCCGGCCCTTGCCGCCGGCCCGCGGCAGCAGGCTCTGGCAGAGGATCCCCTCGAGCACGAAGGAGAGCTGGACCCGGATCTGCCCCTGCTGGTGCGCGGGGAAGATGTCGACGATGCGGTTGATCGTCTGCGCCGCCGAGTTGGTGTGCAGGGTGGCGAAGGTCAGGTGGCCGGTCTCGGCGATGCGCAACGCCGCCTCGACGGTCTCGAAGTCGCGCATCTCGCCGACCAGCACCACGTCCGGGTCCTGGCGCAGCACCGAGCGCAGGGCGTTCGAGAAGCTGTGGGTGTCGGCGTGGAGCTCGCGCTGGTTGACGATGCACTTCTTGTGGCTGTGCAGGTACTCGACCGGGTCCTCGATGGTGACGATGTGCTCGCTGCGGTCGCGGTTGACCTTGTCGATCATCGCCGCCAGCGTGGTCGACTTGCCCGAGCCGGTGGGACCGGTGACCAGCACCAGGCCGCGCGGCTTCTCGCACAGCTTCTCGACCACCGCCGGCAGGCCGAGCTCGCGGAAGCCGCGGATCTCGTAGGGGATCTGCCGGAAGGCGGCGGCGATCGCGCCGCGCTGGTGGAAGACGTTGGCGCGGAAGCGGGCCATCCCCTTGATGCCGAACGAGAAGTCGATCTCGAGGTTCTCCTCGAGCCGGTGCTTCTGGTTGTCGGTCAGGATCGAGTAGGCGAGCTGCTTGGTCTGGGTCGGCGTCAGCGGCGGGTGGTTGAGCGGGTGGAGCACGCCGTCGACCCGGATCTGGGGCGCGCAGTTGGTGGTGACGTGGAGGTCGGAGCCCCCCTGTTCGACCATCGACTTGAGCAGGTCGTTGAGCGTCGATACCGCCATCGAGCAGACCCTCCGCCGCCTTCGCGGGATGCTACCGAATCACGCTACCGCCTTTGCCGGAGCCTCTTTAGCCGGCAGTCTACACCAGGACGGCACATAGACGAAAGACGATGAGTCGGTCCGCGGCTCGATTTCCGGCCGCGGAGTAAACATCCCCCCGCCGGGCGGGGTCTAACCAGGATGCCGCGCGGCGACGCCGCGCCTCCCCGGACTCCACGGGCTTCGGCGCCCCGGACCGGGAGGGGACGGCGGCCTCGCCGCCGCGCGCATCCGTTCCTCCGCGGCCGGCGTTCCCGCCCCGGGACGCCGGCCCCTTTTTCTCTCGCTTCCGGCCTTGGCCGCGCCGCCGATCGACCTTAGACTGCGCGCGGGAGGGCAAGGCCTGAGGATCGCCGCCGTCGGACACGGTCTGCCGCCGCACTACTACGACCAGGAGACCCTGGTCGCGGCGCTGCGCGAGCAGTGGGCCGGGCGCCACTACAACCTCGAGCGGCTCGAGCGGCTGCACCAGAACGTCCTGGTCGGCGGCCGCCATCTCGCGCTGCCGATCGAGGAGTACGCACGACTCGACACGTTCGGACAGGCCAACGACGCCTGGATCCGGGTCGCGGTCGAGGTCGGTGCCGAGGCGCTCTCCGAGGCACTGGCGGAGGCCGGTCTCGGCCCCGCCGACGTCGACTGCCTGATCACGGTCTCGGTGACCGGCCTCGCCACCCCCTCGCTCGACGCCCGGCTGGTCAACCGGCTCGGGCTGCCGGCGCGGGTCAAGCGGCTGCCGGTGTTCGGGCTCGGCTGCGTCGCCGGGGCGGCCGGCATCGCCCGCGCCGCCGACTACGTCAAGGCCTGGCCCGACCAGGTCGCGGTGCTGCTCTCGGTCGAGCTCTGCTCGCTGACCCTCCAGCGCGAGGACCTCTCGATCCCCAACCTGATCGCCTCGGGTCTCTTCGGCGACGGCGCCGCGGCGGTGGTGGTCGCCGGCGCCGGGCGCGCGGCGCCCGAGCCCGCGGCCCCGCCGCCGGCGCTCGCCGGCCCGGAGATCCTCGCCACCCGGTCGGTCTTCTATCCGGACACCGAGCGCGTGATGGGCTGGGACATCTCCGAGCGGGGGTTCAAGATCGTGCTCTCCGCCGAGGTGCCGGAGATGGCGCGCGACCACCTCGCTGCCGACGTCGACCGCTTCCTCGCCGACCAGGGCCTCGCCCGCTCCGACGTCGCCTCCTGGGTCTGTCACCCCGGCGGGCCGAAGGTGCTCGAGGCGATGCAGGAGGCGCTGGCGCTCCCCGACTCGGCGCTCGAGGTCACCTGGCGGAGCCTCCGCGAGGTCGGCAACCTGTCGTCGACCTCGGTGCTCCTGGTGCTGCGCGAGACGATGAAGCACCATCGTCCCGAGCCGGGTGCCTACGGCCTGGTGCTGGCGATGGGGCCCGGCTTCTGCTCCGAGCTGGTCCTCCTCCGCTGGTAGTCGATCACCGCTTCGCGGTCACCCACTTGCGCGACCCGTCGCGCAACATTAAAGTTCACCGCCAGGCACGAACCTGAACGATCCGTGGAGCGGCTCCGCCCGCGAGTGCGGACGGGGCCGGCGGTCGTGCAGCAGGGGACGTGCCCCACGGGCTCGCGCCGCCGCCGATCGGCGGCTCGCGCCCCAACCTGAGGAGAGATCGGATGGCCAAGGCAAAGACGGCAGCTCCGAAGAAGGCGGCGGCTCCGAAGAAGGCGGCGGCTCCGAAGAAGGCGGCGGCCAAGCCGGCGGCGAAGAAGGCAGCGGCCCCGAAGAAGGCCGCGGCCAAGCCGGCGGCGAAGAAGGCGGCGGCCAAGCCGGCGGCGAAGGCGGCCCCGAAGAAGGCGGCGGCCAAGCCGGCGGCGAAGAAGGCAGCAGCCCCGAAGAAGGCCGCGGCCAAGCCGGCGGCCAAGAAGTAGCCGCCTCCCGGCACCGCCCGGGAGCATCGCTCCGGCTTCCTCTCCGGCGTCGCAATCGCGGCGCCGTAGCGGAGCCCTCTCTCCCCAAATGCCGCGGCGACGGTCGCCGCGGCCCCGGGGGATCTCTCTCTCGATCCTTCGGAAAAAGAAACCCTAGTAGAAGATCGGGAAGCGGGCCGGGTCGGCCTCGTGCATCAGCTCGTAGACCGCGCGGAAGACGTCCTCGCGGTTGGGCTTGGAGAAGTAGTCGCCGTCCGAGCCGTAGGCCGGGCGGTGCGCCTGCGCGCTGAGGGTGACCGGCGGCGAGTCGAGCCAGGCGTAGCCGCCCTGCTCCTCGAGCACCTGTTGCATCATGAACGCCGAGGCGCCGCCCGGGACGTCCTCGTCGAGGAAGACGACGCGGCCGGTCTTCTCGAGCGACTCGCGGATGCGGCGCGGGCGGTCGAACGGCAGCAGGGTCTGGACGTCGATCAGCTCGACCTCGATGCCGGCGCGGGCGAGCTGCTCGGCGGCCTCGGCGGCGATCCGGCAGCAGGCGCCGTAGGTCACCAGCGTGACGTCGCTCCCCGCGCGCAGCACCTCGGGCACGCCGAGCGGCACGGTGAAGGAGCCGACGTTGTCCGGCAGCCGCTCCTTGACCCGGTAGCCGTTGAGCACCTCGATCACGAGCGCCGGATCCTCGGCCGCGAGCAGCGTGTTGTACATGCCGGCGGCGCGGGTCATGTCGCGCGGCACGCAGACCCACATCCCGCGCACCAGGCCGAGGATGCCGGCCATCGGCGAGCCGGAGTGCCAGATCCCCTCCAGGCGGTGGCCGCGGGTGCGCACGACGACCGGCGCCGCCTGCCCGCCGGCGGTGCGCCAGCGCAGGGTGGCGAGGTCGTCGCTCAGGATCTGGAGCGCATAGAGGACGTAGTCGAGATATTGCACTTCGGCGAGCGGGCGCAGGCCGCGCATCGCCATGCCGATTGCCTGGCCGACGATCGTGCACTCGCGGATGCCGACGTCGGCGACGCGCAGCGCGCCGAAGTCCTCCTGCAGCCCGGCGAAGCCCTGGTTGACGTCGCCGAGCTTGCCGAGGTCCTCGCCGAAGGCGACCAGCCGCGGCTCGCGCTCGAGCGCGGCGCGGAAGCAGGCGTTTACCACCTCGAAGCCGTTGACCTCCGGCGCGCCGTCGCCATACTCGGGCGGCACCTCGGCGACCGCGAGCGCCGAGCCGCGGCCCTCGGCGTGGAGGTGCGATCCGTAGCGGCGGCGGTTGACCGGCACCTGCTCGTCGCGCCAGGCGGCGAGCGCGCGGCGCGCCGGCTCGACCCCGCCGCCCACCTCGCCGCGCACCGCGAGGAGCGTCTCGTGGATCGCGGCCATCACGTCGCGCCGATGGGCCGCGCCCTTGCGCCCGAGCCGCCCGGCGATCGCGTCGACGTCGCGGCGTGTCTCGCCGCCGGCCGCCGCGGCGACGGCGCCGATCAGCTCGACGGCGCGCCCGCGCTCGCCGTCGATCGAGGCGCGGTAGGCGTCCCAGGCGCGCCGCTGCGCCGCGCGCACCGCCTCGCGGTCTTCCTCCTCCCAGCCGTCCAGCTCCGCCGCCCCCGCCAGGCCGCGCTCCTCGATCCAGGCGCGCATCCGGTGGAGGGCGTCGTGCTCGCGCTCCCACCCGAGCCGCGCGGCGTCCTTGTAGCGCTCGTGGCTGCCCGAGGTCGAGTGCCCCTGGGGCTGGGTCAGCTCGACGACGTGGACGACCGCCGGCATGTGCTCGCGGCGCACGATCTCGGCCGCCGCGAGGTAGGTGGCGACCAGCTCCGGGTAGCACCAGCCGCGCACGGTGTAGATCTCGAGGCCGTCCGCCTCGCCGGGCCGGCGGCGGAAGCCGGAGAGGAGCTCCGAGAGGTCCTCCTTGGTCACCTGGTGCTCGTTGGACACCGAGATGCCGTAGCCGTCGTCCCAGATCGACAGCAGCATCGGCGCGTGGAGGACGCCGGCGGCGTTGATCGCCTCCCACAGCATCCCCTCGGCGCACGAAGCGTTGCCGATGGTGCCGAAGGCGATTTCGTCGCCGCGCCGGGAGTGCCCGCTCGCCTCGCCGATCTCGCCCAGCGCGGGCAGCTCGCGGTAGAGGCGCGAGGCGTAGGCGAGACCGACGAGGCGCGGCATCTGCGAGCCGGTGGGCGAGACGTCGGCCGAGGAGTTGATCATCTCGAGCGGCCGCTTCCACGAGCCGTCGGCGTCGAGGAAGCGGGTGGCGAAGTGGGCGTTCATCTGGCGCCCCGCCGAGGCCGGGTCGGCCTCGACGTCGGCGTGCGCGTAGAGCTGCGCGAACAGCTCGTCGAGGGTCGTCGCCCCGAGCGCCAGCATCACCGTCTGGTCGCGGTAGTAGCCGGAGCGCCAGTCGCCCTTCCGGAAGGCGTGCGCCATCGCCACCTGCGCGACCTCCTTGCCGTCGCCGAAGATGCCGAACTTCGCCTTGCCGGTGAGCACCTCCTTGCGCCCCAGGAGGCTCGCCTCGCGGCTCCGCACCGAGATCCGGTAGTCGGCGAGGACGCGCTCGCGGGTCAGGGCGGGGTGGTCGAGGAGGTCCGCCGGCGGCGCGGCCGCGGCGGCTTCGGGTCGGTGGGCGTCGAGGGTCATCGGCTGGCTCCTGGGCCGGAAACCGCGATCCTACCAGCCGGTCTCAGCCGCCGAACCCGAGAGGCCGGGCGGCCATCGCGATCAGGTGCGCGGCGCGCCGGTTCCGGAAGCGGCGGCCAGCTTCGCCACCAGCGCCCGCATCGCGGCCTGGGTCTCGGCCGAGAACCAGGCGTCGACGAAGGCGCCGACCTGGCCGTCGAAGCCCGCGAAGGCGGCGTGGAGGTCGGCGCGGGCGACCGCGCGGGTGCCGGCGAGCGCCCCCGGCGGCAGCGCGAGGAGCCAGCGGCACCAGGCGAGCGAGCGCTCGACCACCTCGCCGGCCGGCGCCAGCTCGTCGACCAGGCCGATCCGGAGCGCCTCGGCGGAGTCGATCAGGAGGCCGCCGAGGCAGAGCCGCTCGGCCTCGCGGAGGCCGGTGCGGCGCGCCATCGCGTGGAAGATCGCCGGCGGCACCGGCAGCCCGACCTCGACCTCGTTGAGGCCGATGCGGAACGGCTTCGCGCCCGGCTCGGCCGCGGCCATCACCCGCCGGTCGCACATCAGCGCCAGCACCGCACCGCCGGCCGGGCTGTGGCCGGTCACCGCCGCCGCCACCGGCACCGGCGAGAGCGCGAGCGCCCGCATCACGCCGAAGAGGTTGCCCATCAGCGCCTCGATGCCGCCGCGGTCGAGCGTGAGCAGGTGCGGCACGTCGAGCCCGGCCGAGAACATCCCCGGCCGTCCCGAGAGCACGAGCGCGCGGACGCCGGCGGACGGCGCGGAGGTAATCGCCTCGCCGAGCGCGGCCAGGAGCTCCGGCGTCAGCGCGTTGACCGGCGGCCGGTCGAGGCGCAGCTCGCGGATCGCGCCGCCGTCGTGGTCGTGGATCTGGAGCATGGCGCCGTCCTCCTCGTTGCGTCAGTCCCCGAGCAGGTAGCCGAAGATCAGCGGCGCCACGATCGTGGCGTCGGACTCGATGACGAACTTCGGCGTCTCGACGTCGAGCTTGCCCCAGGTGATCTTCTCGTTGGGGACCGCGCCCGAATAGCCGCCGTAGGAGGCCGGGGCGTCGGAGATCTGGCAGAAGTAGCCCCAGAACGGGGTGTCCTCGAGCTGCATGTCCTGGATCAGCGCCGGCACGGTGCAGATCGCGAAGTCGCCGGCGATGCCGCCGCCGATCTGGAAGAAGCCGACCGACGGGCGCTGGCCGGCGCCGTGGTGCGCGAGGTACCACTCGCATCAGCGTCTGGAACTGCTCGGTGCCGCTCTTGACGCACTGGTGGTGCGGCACCGCGCCGCGCATCACCGCGGCGCCGAACATGTTGCCGAGTCGTCGAGTCCTCCCAGCCGGGCGCGAACACCGGGATGCCGGCCCGGGCCGCCGCCATCAGCCAGGAGTCCTCGGGATCGACCTGGTAGGCGTGCTCGAGGTCGCCCGAGAGGAGCAGCTCCATCATGAACTCCGGCTCGGTCTTGCGCACCCCGTCTGCGCAGGCGCGCGACCAGCGCTCGATCATCCGGTGCTCCAGCTCGCGCATCACGTCCTCGGGGATCGCAGGTGTCGGTGACCCGGTTCATGCCGCGGTCGTAGAGCTCGCGCTCCATCTCGGCCGACAGCCCGCGCCAGTGCGGGAGCGTCTCGTACTCGTCGTGGGCGACCAGGTTGAAGACGTCCTCCTCGAGGTTGGCGCCGGTGCACGAGATGGCGTGGACCTTCCCGGCCCGGATCATCCGCGCCAGCGAGATCCCCAGCTCGGCGGTCGACATCGCCCCGGCCAGCGTCACCAGCATCTCGCCCCCGGCGGCCAGGTGCTCCTCGTAGGCGCGCGCCGCCGCCACCGTCTCGCGGGCGTTGAAGTGCCGGAAGTTCGTGTCCATGAACTCGCGGATCGCACCCATGACTCTCCTCCTCGGCGGCACGGCCACGGACGGGCGGCCCGAAATGGCGCGGCCCCGCGTCATCGCGGGGCCGCATGAATGGCTCCTGGGGAGGGATTTGAACCCCCGACCAATCGGTTAACAGCCGATCGCTCTACCACTGAGCTACCCAGGAACGGGCTCTGTCAAAGCGGGCGGGCCTCGCCGGGGAGGCCCAGGGGCTCAAAATGGTAGGCGCTCCCCCCGCGCCCTGTCAACACCGGCGCGGCCGCTACAGGGTCTGATCGAGGAAGGGCTTGAGCTTCGACGACCGGCTCGGGTGCCGGAGCTTGCGCAGCGCCTTGGACTCGATCTGGCGGATCCGCTCGCGGGTGACGTTGAAGCTGCGGCCGACCTCCTCGAGGGTGTGCTCGGAGCCCTCGCCGACGCCGAAGCGCATCTTGAGCACCAGCTCCTCGCGCGGGGTCAGGGTCTTGAGCACGCCCCGGGTCTGCTCCTTCAGGTTGCCGAAGATCACCGAGTCCATCGGCGACACCGCGCTCTTGTCCTCGATGAAGTCGCCGAGGTGGGAGTCCTCCTCCTCGCCGATCGGGGTCTCGAGCGAGATCGGCTCCTGGGCGATCTTCATGATCTTGCGCACCTTCGAGGCCGGGAGGTCCATCCGCTCGCCGATCTCCTCGGCGGTCGGCTCGCGGCCCAGCTCCTGAACCAGCGAGCGGCTGGTGCGGGTGAGCTTGTTGATGGTCTCGATCATGTGCACCGGGATGCGGATGGTCCGCGCCTGGTCGGCGATCGCGCGGGTGATCGCCTGGCGGATCCACCAGGTCGCGTAGGTCGAGAACTTGTAGCCGCGGCGGTACTCGAACTTCTCGACCGCCTTCATCAGGCCGATGTTGCCCTCCTGGATCAGGTCCAGGAACTGGAGCCCGCGGTTGGTGTACTTCTTGGCGATCGAGACCACCAGCCGGAGGTTGGCGACGATCAGCTCCTCCTTGGCCCGCTCGCAGATCGCCTCGCCCTCGCGGATCTTCTTGATCGTGTTGGCGATCTCCGCGTGGGTGGTGCCGTAGCGCTCCTCCAGCTCCTTGATCTTGCCGCGGTACTTCTCGATCCGGCGGCGGTGGAGGGCCTGGAGCTCCTCGTTCTCCTCGCGCTTGAGCGCGGTCTGGGCGCGCGAGATGTCGCGCTCGAAGCGCGAGAACTGGCGGTCGATGTCCTTCAGGAAATCGACCATCCGGTTGCGCGCCTGCAGCGAGAAGTCGATCGAGCGGATGTCCTTGGCGATCTTGGCCACCACGCGGTCGATCTCGCGCTCGATCTCCTGGTACTTGTCGCCGCCCACCTTGCAGCGCTTCTGGCGCTTGCGCAGGTCGGTGATCTCGCGGTCGTTGACCGCGATGCGCTCGAAGACCTCGATGTTCTTCTTCATCCGCTCGGCGGACTTCGGGTCGAGCGGATCGTCGCTCTCGGAGAGCTCGCGCAGGATCCCCTTGTCCTTCTGAGCCAGCTCGTTGAGCCGCAGCAGCTCGCGCAGGACCACCGGGTTCTCGCACAGGGCCTCGTAGATCGCCCACTCGCCCTTCTCGATCCGCTGGGCGATCTCGACCTCGCCCTCGCGGTCGAGCAGCGGCACGGTGCCCATCTCGCGCAGGTACATGCGCACCGGGTCGTTGGTCTTCTCGTGGACGGCGAGACCGTAGTCGGCGGTCTCCTCCTCCTTCTTCTCGAAGTCGCCCGGGGGCGCCTCGAGGTCCTCGCGGTTGAGGTAGCGCTCGGGCCGGTCGATGACGTCGATGCCGAGGTCGGAGAAGCGGACGTAGATCTCGTCGAGCTCGTCGGGGAGGCTGACCACCTCCTCGGGGAGGATCTCGTAGATCTCGTCATAGAGGAGGTAGCCCTTCTCCTGCCCCAGCTCGATGAGCTGGCGCACGGTCGGGTACTTCTCTTCGACGGTTGCAAGGGTCGCGATGGCCAAAATGTCCTCCTCAGCCGCCGTGGACGCGCCGGCTCAGCTCGCTCATCTCGTCACGCAGGCTCTCGACGCGCGCGGTGTCGCCACGCCGCTGCGCTTCGTGGATCTCGTGGGAGAGCTCGCGTTGTCGCTGCTTGAGCCAGCGTCGCGTCAAGTGAGACAGCCAACCGGAGAGCCCCTCGTTCTCCGAGGCAAAAGGCTCTTCTAACAGAAGCGACGCGAGACGGTCAACGGCGGCGCCTTCCCTCCCGAGCCCCGCCAGAACCGCCCGGGCGTCGGGGGGATTCCCACGTTCTTCATATAGATCGACGAAAACCCGGTAAATATTCCTGCACTCGGCGTCGAAAAAGACCGCCGCCGGAGGCAGATCGGCGGCCGGCGGCGGGGCCGCTTCGCCGCCCAGGAGGAGCCGCAGCGCGGCCTCCTCGACGCTGCGCACCGGGCTCGGCGGGCGGCGGGGCGCGGCCTCGCCGCGGGCACCTCGGCCGCCCTCCGCCTCCGGTCCCGCACCGGCCGGGCCGTCGCCGCCGCGGCCGCCGGCTGCCGGCTTGAGCTTCCGGCGCAGCACCTCGACCGGCACGTCGAGCCGCTCGGCCGCGCGCCGGGCGTAGGCGTAGCGGAGCACGGTGTCGGGGATCGCCGAGAGCAGGGCGCCGACCGCCCGCGCCGCCTCGGCGGTGCGCCGCGGCTCGCCGCGCGCCGCCCCCGGGGTGAGCCGTTCGATCTCGGCGCTGACCGCGTCCGGGGCGTCGTGGAGGATCCGCGCCAGCGCCTCCTCGCCCTCGGCCAGGCGCAGCGAGTCGGGGTCGTGCCCCTCGCCGAGCCGGGCGCGGTAGACCGCGAGCCCCTGGGTCAGGAGCAGCGGCAGCGCGCGGCGGTGGGCCTCCTCGCCGGCGCGGTCGCCGTCATAGGCGACCACCACCTCCTCGGCGTAGCGGGTCAGGAGGCGCGCCTGATCGGGGGTCAGCGCGGTGCCCATGCTGGCGACCGCCCACTCGACGCCGGCGGCGGCCGCCGCGAGCGTGTCGAAGTAGCCCTCGGTGAGGAGCGCCCGGCCGCCCTCGCGAATCGCCCGCCGCGCCTGGAAGAGGCCGTAGAGGAGCGTCCCCTTGTGGAAGCGCTCGGTCTCGGCGGTGTTGATGTACTTCGCCGGGTCGTCGCCGAGGGTCCGGCCGCCGAAGCCGACCAGCCGCCCGGAGGGGTTGTGGATCGGGAACATGAGCCGGTGGCGGAAGCGGTCGTAGAGCTTGCCGCTCTTCTCCGAGCGCGCGATCAGCCCGGCGGCGAGGAGCGCCTCGCGCGGGACCCGGCCGGCGAGCGCCGCCTCGAGCGCGTGCCAGTCGTCGGGCGAGTAGCCGAGGCCGAAGCGCTCGATCAACCCGGCCGGGATGCGCCGGCGCGCGAGGTACTCCTGCGGTCCGGGGTGGCGCCGGAGCTGATCGGCGAAGAACTCGGCGGCGGCGGCGAGCGCCCCCTCGACGTCGGGCCCGGCGCGGCGGTCGCGCGCCGTCCCGCGCGGCGCGGTCGGGATCCCGTAGCGGAGCGCCAGCGACTCGATCGCGGCCGGGAAGTCGTCGCCCGAGAGCAGCATCTGGAGCTTGATCGCGTCGCCGCCCTGGCCGCAGCCGAAGCAGTAGAAGAGGCCGCGCTCGCGGTCGACCGAGAACGACGGCGTCTTCTCCTTGTGGAGCGGGCAGAGCCCCTCCCAGCGCCGCCCCTTGCGGGCGAGCCGGGTCTGCTCGGAGGCGACATCGACGATGTCGACGGCGTCGCGCACCGCCTGCACGAGCTGGGGGTTGAGATCGACGTTGCCGAGGGTCACGGGCCGCAGCTTATTCGAGGGGGATGGGCCGCGGCGGAGGAGCCCGAAGGGCGACCGGCGGCGCAGCCGCCGACTCGGGGGAGGGGCCCCGCGGGATTCACTCCCGCGGTGAGGGGGGCTGGAACAGCCCCCCTCAAAGAACTCAGCCCCGGAGCGTCACCACGGTCGCGCCGTCGCCCCCCTCCTCGGGCTCGCCGGGACGGTGGGCGGAGACCGCGCGGTGGCCGCGCAGGTGCTCGCGCACCGCCTTGCGCAGCCGGCCGCTGCCGTGGCCGTGGACCACGCGCACGGTCGTCCGGTTGGCGAGGAGGGCGCGGTCGAGGTAGGCGTCCAGCTCGGCGAGCGCCGGCTCGACCCGCTGCCCGATCAGGTGCAGCTCGGCCGCGGCCTGGTCGAAGCCGGGGGTGTCGGCGTCGGGCGTCGCGACGCGACGGCGCCCGGAGGCCGCGCCGCGGGGCGCGGAGGCGGTGCGCGCGTCACCAGGGGTCTTGGCCGGCCCGCCGCCGGCGGGCGCCAGCTCATCGGCCTTGCAGCGCACCCGCTTGCCGTGCACGGCCACCTCGGCGCGGCCGCGGTCGAGCTTCTCGAGCACCCCCTCCCAGCCGAACGCGCGGTGGCGCACGCGGCCGCCGACCGCGATCTCGCCCTCCGGCTCGCTCTCTGCGGCGGGCAGCTCGGGGGCGGTCTCGAACAGCCGCTCGACCGCCGCGGCCTCGACACCGTGCCGGCGGCCGGCCGCCAGCTCGGCGCGCACCCGCCCGGTCTCGACGCGGAGCCGCTCGAGCGTCTGGCGCTTGAACGCTTCCAGCTCGGCGCGCAGCCGCTGGCCGAGGTCGCGCCGCTCGGCCGCGGCCTCTCCGAGCTGCTCCTCGAGCCGGCGGCGGAGCTTGCCGGCGTCGGCGGCCTCGCGCGCGGCGGCCTCGCGCTCGGCCGCCAGCTCGGCGCGGGTCGACTCGACCTCCTCGATCAGCCGCTGGAGGCCGCGGTGCTCGGGGCCCAAGAGCTCCTCGGCGCGCGCCAGCCACTCGCGCGGCAGGCCGAGCCGGCGGGCGAGCGCCAGCGCCTCGCTGCCGCCCGGCGGCCCGGGCACCAGGCGGAAGGTCGGACCGCCGGTCTCCTGGTCGAAGGCCATGGCGGCGCAGTCGGCGCCGTCGAGGTCGAGCGCCGCCGAGGCCACCCGCACGAGATGGGTGGTGATCACCGCCAAGGCGCCGCTCGCGAGGATCCCCTCGAGCAGCGCCACCGCCAGCGCCGCCCCCTCCTCGGGATCGGTGCCCGAGCCCAGCTCGTCGATCAGGAGCAGCGAGTCGGGCCCGGCCGCCCGCCAGGCCTCGGCCAGCCGGACCAGCCGGCCGCTGAAGGTCGAACGGTCGGCGAGGAGGTCCTGGTCGTCGCCGACGGTGGCGACGATCCGGTCGAGGAACGGGATGCGGCTCCCCGCGCCCGCCGGCACCGGCAGCCCCGAGCGGTGCGCCGCGGCGAGGAGCCCGACGGTCTTGAGCGCGACCGTCTTGCCGCCGGCGTTGGGGCCGGTGATGACCAGCACCCGCAGCGCGGGATCGAAGGCGGCGTCGAGCGGCACCGCCACTCCGGAGTGCCCGGCGTGGCCGAGGGCGGAGGAGCGCAGGTCGGCGAGCCGCGGGTCGAGCAGCGGGTGGCGGGCCGCGACCAGCGTCAGCTCGCCGCGCGGCGCCGCCTCGGCGAGGCGGGCGCCGGTGCGGCGGGCGAAGCCGGCGGCGGCCTGGAGCAGGTCCAGCTCGCCGAGGAAGGCGGCGTGGGCCTCGAGCGCCGGCCGCTCGCGCCGCGCCGCGGCCAGCAGCTCGCGCAGGATGCGCGCCCGCTCGGCCTCCTCGTCCTCGACCGCCTGCTGCAGGGTGTTGTTGGCCTCGACCACCGACAGCGGCTCGAAGTAGAAGCTCTGGCCGCTCGAGGAGCGCCCGTGGGTGAGGCCGGCGACCTGGCCGCGCGCGCCCGAGCCGAGCATCACCATCAGCCGGCCGCCGCGCATCGGGATGGTGTCCTCGGTCAGGTGCTCGGCGTGCTCGCCGACGAAGCCGCCGAGGGTGTCGTAGATCTTCTGCCGCGACGACTGGATGCGGCCGCGCAGGCGGATCAGCTCGGGGGTGGCGTCGTCGCGCACCGCGCCGCGGCGGTCGAGCCGGGCGGCGACCTCGCGCGCGAATCCGCCGAGATCGGCGAGCACGGCGGCGCGCCCGCCGAGCTCCGGGCAAGGGGGATCGGCGGCGGCGATCCGCGCCCGCGCGGCGCCGGCCGCCCGCACCAGCGCCGCGAGGGTGACCAGCCCGGGGCCGCCGAGCGGCGGCCGGTCGGTGACCAGCCGCTCGAGCAGCTCGCCCACCGGCTCGCCGAGCGACGGCACCAGCGGCCCCCCCGTCTGTGGGGCGCCGAGCAGGCGCTCGGTCTCCTCGTAGGCGCGGCGGCGGGCGACCCACTCGTCCTCGCCGGCGAGCGGGGCGAGCGCGGCGGCGCGCTCGCGGCCGAGGTCGGTCGCGGCCAGCTCGGCGATCAGCGCCGCCAGCTCGGGCAGCTCGAGGGCGGCCTCGGAGGCGCGGTCGAGGACCGGCGCGCCGGCGGCGGTCCCGGGGGCGGCAGATCCGAAATCGGGCGCCGGGGCCGGGCGGAGTGCGGTCGGCGGATCGGTCATCGATCAGGGAACCGGGGTCGCGGCGGACGGGTCCGGCGGGCAAGAAAAAACGGGAGCCGGGGCGCGCTGCCCCCGCTCCCGTCTCGCGTCGCCAATCTAGCGCCCGGACGGGCGCGACGAATCGGTGGCGGCTCAGGCTGAACTGCTCGGGCTGTTACCGCACCGTGTGGACTCGGTCACGGGTCGGGCCGCCTAGGACAGGCCCGTGCGCCGCTCCTCCGCAAGCTTGCGCAGCGCCTTCTTGCGCGCCTGCATCGCCTTGCGCTTGCGCTTGACGGACGGCTTCTCGAAGTGCTGGCGCTTGCGGAGCTCGGTCAGGATCCCCGACTTCTCCACCTTGCGCTTGAAGCGGCGCAGCGCGCCCTCGAAGCTCTCGTCCTCGCGCACCTGCACAACCGGCATGCTCAAATCACCTCGCTTTCCCACGACTCGAAAGGCTTCCGCACCACCCGGGGGTCGATCCCGCCCGGCCGGTGGGAGCTTCACAGTGTCGTCGAAAGCAGGGTGCGGCGTCAAGCCGCGCGCGGGACGCGTCTACTCTTCGGCCTCCTCGGCGGCGGCGTCCTTGAAGTGGTAATCCATCTGGTAGACGACGTAGTCGCCCTGGCGGTTCTTGTTGAACCAGACCGCCGCCGCGGCGCCGCGGTCGTCGCGCGGGTAGAACCAGGCGACCGCCTTGTTCTCCTCGTAGTCGCGGATGTTGCGCAGGTTGACCGGGCCGAGCAGCTCGCGCACCTGGTCCTGCGTCATCCCCTCCTCGACCTGGGCGAAGCGCTCCTCGGTCATGAAGCGCCACTCCTCGGCCTCGCGGCGGAGCTGCTGCAGGTGCTCGTAGCCAGGGTCGACTTCCAAGGCGGCATCGTAGATCTGGAGCGCGCGGACGTAGTCGCCGCCCTGGGCGATGTACTCCTGGGCGATCAGGATGTCCTCGTCACTCTTCATCCGGATAGCCTGCTGCACCCGCTCGGGCGGCGCTTCGCCGACCACCGGCGGGTGGGCGTTGATGAAGTCGACGAGCTGCTGACTGAACTGCTCGGAAAGCGTGGCGACCTCGGTCTCGAGCGCCTCGACGCCGCCCGCGGGCGGCGGGGCGCCTTCGCCTTTGGCGGTGGGCTCGGCGGCCGGTTCGGCGGCGCCCTCCTCCGCGGCCGGGGCCGCGGCGGCCCGCGCCTGGTCGAGCTGCTCACGCTTGTCGGCGAGCTGCTGCCGCGCCGATTCGATTGCTGCCCATTGTGCCTCGTTCTCCTGCTCCGCCACCACCTCGGGGTCGGGGCCGCAGCCCGCGGCGACCGCGAGGGCGAGGAACAGGACGGCGCCGGTGAGCAAACGGTGCATCCGCTGGCCTCCTGTCTTCGGTCGAGGGTTCTCCGGGACGGTACCACAGCCCCCCGGGGCCGACAAGCGCGGACCGCTCCGCGTCCGGGTCGTGCCGGGACCGCTAACTGTCGATGGCGACGACGTTTCCGGCCGCGTCGCCCTTGACAGGCCGGGCGCGCCACCGGGATAATCTTAGGCCCTTTTACCGCAGTGCTCCGGGAGGCCGTCGGCCGCGCCGGAGCCGGGAGGAAACGACACCGAGCTCCCGCGCGCAGGATGCGCGACCGAGCAGGGCCCCGAGGAGGGCCCGAGGAAGGCACCCGATGCCGCGATCAGACCGCCCGCTTTCCGACCGCATCCAGGAGCTCGAAGGCGAGATCACCGGCCGGGTCGGCCAGGCCCTGGCCGAGCTCCGCGACTCCCTGCGCGAGCGCCTGCGCGCCGGCGAGGAGGACGCGCTGCGCCGCCTCGACGAGATCGCCGAGCGCATCCCGCGCGCCGTGCTCAGCCGTCAGGACGTCGAGCCGATCGCCCGCGGCGCCGGCGCCGAGGGCCGCCGCGAGGCCTGGGGCGACCTGCTCGAGGGGCTGGCCGCGATCGACAGCGCCGGCGGCCAGGCCGCAGCGCTCGAGGCGCTCCTTGCCGAGACCCGGCGCTACGCCGCCCGCGCGGTGCTCTTCCTGACCCGCGCCGAGGGCGCCGTGGCGTGGGGGGCGAGCGGCTGGCAGGGCACCGAGGTCGCCGGGATCGGGGTCGGCTGGAGCGAAGGGGACGGCTGGGGCCGGCTCGCCGAGGGCCGCGGCGCGGTCCGCCTGGCCGGCTCCGACTGCGCGCTCCTGTGCAGCCGGCTCGAGAGCCCGCTCCCCGCCGAGGGGGTGCTGGTGCCCCTGGTGCTGCGCGACCGGGTCGCCGCGGCGCTCTATGCCGACCGCCTCGAGGACGACGAGCCGCTCGGCGTCGAGGCGCTCCAGCTCCTGACCTGGGCCACCGCGGCGGTGATCGAGAGCCAGCCGTTCCGCTCCCGCACGGCCACCCCGACCCTGCATCCGGCGGATCAGCCCGGCGCGGCGCTGCCGCTCTGGGACGCGCCGGTCGCGCCGCCGGCCGAGGCGCCCACCGAAACGCCCGTCGACCTCGAGATCGGCGACCTCGACTCGGTCGACCTGGGCGCCGAGGCCGGCTACGCCGCCCCGGGCTATCGCGAGAGCCGGTACGAGGAGGCGGCCGGGGGGTCCGCCGCCCTCCAGCCGATCGAGCTCGAGCCGGTCGAGATGGGCGAGATGGTCGCGATGGGCGAGATGGGCGAGGTCCTCGAGATCGAGGAGCCGGAGGCGCCGTTCGACGCCGACCAGCCGGCCGCCGCGGTGGTCGAGGCCGAGGTCGAGGCCGAGCTCGCCGCCGCCGCGGCCGAAGTCGCCGACGAGGCCGAGCTCGCCCGCGCCGAGACGGCCGCCGGGATCGAGGCGGAGCTCCACGAGCCGTTGGGGCCGGCCGGGTTCGGCTCGACCCAGGACGCCGGCTCCTACCTCCCCGAGGTCGAGCCGCCGCCTCTGCCCGAGCCGGTGTGGGACGTCGTCCTCGAGCGCGAGCTGCCCGAGGCCGAGCTGCCCGCAGCCGAGTTTCCCGAAGACCTCGAAGAGCCCGAGGAGCTGTACGGCCGCGGCCCGGAGCTGCCGGCCTTCGAGGAGCCCGCCGAGCTGGCGCCGCCGGCGCCGATGCCGACGATGGCGATCCCGACCGGCGCGCTCGATCCCGGAGCCACCCAGTTCATCGACCGAGCGAGCCTCGGCCTGCCCACGCTGCCGGCCCCGGCGCCCGAGCTGCCGCCGGCCGAGCCCGAGGACGAGCCGGGCGAGGTCACCACCGTCGGCCGCCCGCGCGGCGGCGCCCAGGTCACCCCGCCGGAGGACGTGGTCGGTCCCGGCTGGGCCTTCGCCCGCGGCCCGGGCTCGAGCGGCGACGACGCGGTGCACGAGGAGGCGCGGCGGCTGGCGCGCCTCCTGGTCAGCGAGATCCGGCTCTACAACGAGGATCAGGTCGAGGAGGGCCGCCGCAGCCGCGACATCTACAGCCGGCTGCGCGAGGACATCGACCGCTCGCGCCAGATGTACGAGGAGCGGGTGGACAAGAGCGTGCTCGGCGGTACGGATTACTTCCAGGAGGAGCTGGTGCGGATCCTCGCCGCCGGCGACTCCGAGGCGATGGGCATGAACGGCTAGCGACAGCGGCCCTCGCGCGGGGGGACCGGCGGCGGCGCCGGAGCGGTACGGGGAGCTGAGAAGGAGTAGTAGCGAAGTGAGACGCAGCATGCGCCCCTGGGTGGTCTCGATCCTCGCGCTGGCGGTGGTGGCCGCCGGGGTCCTCGCGTTCGAGCGCGGCGTCGCGCTGGCCGGTATCGGCTCGGACGGTGTCTCCGCGGCGATCCCGGCCGCGGTCTCCGAGCCGGCCCCGGCGCCTCCTCCCGATCCGCTCGCCGCCCTCCCCGCCGCCGACCTCGACCGCGCCGCGGCGGCGCTCCGCCGGCGCGACTGCGCGGCGGCCGCGGCGGCGCTCGAGCCGCACGCCGCCGGCGACGGCGCCCCCGCCGCGCTCGCGCGCACCCTCCAGGGGCTCTACGCCCACGCCTGCGAGGACCCCGAGCGGGCCGCCGAGCGGCTGATCGCGGGCGCCGGCGGCGACCGGCTCGAGGACTGGCGGCTGTTCGCGCTCGCCGACGCCGCGGCGGCGCGGAATCGACCGGCGGTGGCGCTCACGGCGCTCGACTCCCTGCTCGCCGGCCACCCCGGCTCGCCGCTCCGCCCGCGCGCGCTGCTGCGCGCCGCCGAGCTGGCGCGCGGCGCCGGCGACCGGCAGGGCGCCCTCGATCGGGTGGCGCTCGCCCGCGCCGAGCGGCTGACCGGCGAGGCCGCGGTCGGGCTCGAGGTCCTGGCCTGGGAGATCGGCGCCGAGACCGGCGACTTCGGCATCCTGTCGGCGGCCGCCCGGCGCCTGCTCGCCGCCGCGCCGCACGAGGCGCGCCGGCTCGGGATCGAGGACCGGACCCCCGGCGGCGGCCCCTACCTGGCGCTCCTCGGCGCCGCCGAGCTGGCCGAGCGGGCGGAGAGCTTCCTCGCCGCCGGCGATCCCGGCGGGGCGCTCGGCGCGCTCGACCGCGTGCCCGATGCGCTGCGCGACCGGAGCTGGATGCTGCTCGCCGCGCGCGCTCTCACCGCCGCCCACCGCGGCGGCGACGCGAACGCCCGCCTCACCGGCTTGGTCGCCGCCACCCCCGCCGACGAGGCCGAGCTGGAGTGGGCGCGGGCGGAGGCGCTGCTCGACGCCGCCGCGGTCGTGCGCGGCCGCACCAACCTGCCCTCGGCCGAGCGCGCCCGGCTTCGCGAGGAGGCGCGGCGCCACCTCGCCGCCGCCGCGGCGGCCGATCCCGCCGGTCCGCGGGCGGTGCCTGCGCTCCGGCGCTTCTACGCCGAGGTCGTCGACGACGGCACCTTCGAGCAGGAGCTGGCGGTGCTGCGCCTGCTCCTGGCCGCCGATCCCGCCGACGACACCGGCGCCGAGCGGCTGTGGGAGCTGGGCTGGCGGGAGTACCGGCGCGGCAACGCCACCGGCGCGATCGGCTACTGGACCGAGCTCGCCGGGCTCTACCCCGGCCACCGCCACGACCGCGCCGGACGCTACTGGAGCGCGCGCTCGTTCGAGCGCCTCGGCGAGCGCGAGCGCGCCGACCGCCTCTATGCCGAGGTCGCGGCCGCCGACACCTCCGACTTCTACCGCCGCCACGCCCTGGCGCGGCTGCGGAGCCGCGCTCCCGGCGCGGCGCCGGCGACCGATCCGGCGCGCCGCGAGCCGCCCGAGCCGTGGCCGTCCGACACCGCGCTCGAACGGGTGCGCCTCTTGACCGACCTCGGCCTCGACGGGCTGGCGACGTCCGAGCTCGAGGCGGTCGCGGCCGGCGCCGAGCCGCGCGCGGCGGCGGCGCTCGAGGCGGTGGTCCTCGCCCGCCAGGGGCGGCGGCGCGACAGCATCCCGCGCATCCGCGCCGCCTTCCCGGCGCTCGGCACCTCGAACCAGGCGGGGGTGCCCGAGGAGGCGCTACGCCTCTACTACCCGCTCGACTACGGCGACCTGATCCGCGGCCACGCCGAGCGCAACCGGCTGCCGCTCCACCTGGTGCTCGGCATGATCCGCCAGGAGAGCGCCTTCGACATCGGGGCGCAGAGCTGGGCCGGCGCGCGCGGCCTGATGCAGGTGATGCCGGCCACCGGCCGCGAGGTGGCGAAGAAGCTCGGCGTGCCCTGGTCGACCGCGCGGCTCGGCGAACCGGACTACAACGTCCGGCTCGGCACCGCCTACTTCCGGCAGGTGCTGTCGATGTTCGGCGACGACGTCGAGCTGGCGCTCGCCGGCTACAACGGCGGCCCGTACCGGATCCAGCGGCTGTGGCGGGAAGGGGGCTCCGCGCAGGGGCTCGACGCCTTCCTCGAGGGGCTCGGGATCCCGGAGTCGCGCACCTACGTCAAGCGCATCCTGCTGCTGACCGACAGCTACGAGCAGCTCTACCCGGGCGGCGAGGTATACTGAAACCTCCCCCGATCCGGGGGCTTTCTGGGTCCATAGCTCAGCGGTTAGAGCGTCCGGCTCATAACCGGCAGGTCCCTGGTTCGAATCCAGGTGGACCCACATCGGAGGCTGCGTTCTTTTTTCGAGCAGAGGGGGTTGCGAGCGTTCATGAGCCGTCACCTGGACACCATCGTCGAGCTCCAGGACACCTTGACCCGCCTGTCCGCCGTCCGCGAGCGGCTCTCCGGCATCCCCGACTGGATGCGGGAGCTGCACGCGGAGCACGCGGCGGAGCGGGAGGCGATCGAAGCGTTGGAGAGCGCCGCCCTGCAGGCGGCGAGCGAGCGGCGCGAGGCCGAGGGCGCGATCGCCGACGCGCAGGAGAAGCTGCAGCGCTACCAGCAGCAGATCAACGCGGTGACCACCACCCGCGAGTACGGCGCGCTGCTGCAGGAGATCGACCACGTCAAGAGCCAGATCCGCACCGGCGAGGAGCAGGGGCTGGCGGCCCTCGAGCGCCAGGACGAGGCACGCCGGGTCGCCGTCGAGAAGCGCGCGTCGTTCGCCGATCTCGACCAGCGCTACGCCACCGAGCTGGCGCGCTGGGAGGCCGAGAAGCCGGCGGTCGCCGCCGAGGCCGCCGACCTCGAGCAGCGGGCGGCGGCGCTGCGCGAGAGGATCGCGCGGCCGCACCTCTCGCTCTTCGACCGCCTCTTCCAGCGCTTCGCCGGCCAGGCGCTGGCGCCGGTGCGCCAGCTCGAGGCCCCCGGGCGCGGCCCGCGGGCCTGGCACTGCGGCGCCTGCAACTACCGGGTGCGGCCGCAGGTGGTGGTCGAGATCCGCAACACCGGGAGCCTGGTGCAGTGCGATAGCTGCAAGCGGATCCTCTATCTCGAGGAGCCGGCGATCTAGCGCCAGCCTCCGCGGAGCCGCCTTGCCCACCGTCCTCGACGAGCCGGATCCGCCCGCGGGCGCCGCCGAGGCGGTCGCCGGCCGCCTGGCGGCGATCCGCGGGCGCATCGCCGCCGCCTGCGCGCGGGCGGGGCGCGACCCGGCGTCGGTGACTCTGGTCGGCGCCGCCAAGCGCCAGCCGGTAGCCCGCCTCGCGGCGGCGGCCGCGGCCGGCCTGGCGGTCTTCGGCGAGAACCGCGTCGACGAGGCGGAGGCTCACCGGGCGGCGCTCGAGGCGCTCGCGGCGCTCGAGCCGGCCGGCCCCGGCCGGCCCCCGGCCTGGCACCTGATCGGACCCCTGCAGTCGAACAAGGCGAGGCGGGCGGCGGAGCTGTTCGACGCCGTCCACTCGATCGACCGGGTCAAGATCGCCGGCGTCCTCGACCGTCATCTCGGCGAGCTGGGGCGGCGGATCCCGGCGCTGATCGAGGTCAACCTCGGCGGCGAGCCGAGCAAGCACGGCTTCGCGCCCGCCGGCCTCGCCGAGGCGGTGCGGCCGCTCGCCGACCTCGAGCACCTCGTGGTCTCCGGCCTGATGGCGATCCCGCCGCCGGCCGGCGACCCCGAGGGCTCGCGCCCCTGGTTCCGGCGCCTGCGCGACCTGCGCGACGAGCTGGCCGGGCGTGCCGAGTGGGCGGGGCGCGCCGCATGGGCGGGGAAGGCCGGGTGGCTGTCGATGGGGATGAGCGACGACTTCGAGGTCGCGGTCGAGGAGGGGGCGACCCACGTGCGGGTGGGGACGGCGCTGTTCGGGGATCGCGGCTAGCGCGACGGCTACACTACTCGGATGCTTCCCGGAGCGGTCCTCGACCTGGTCCCCGGGCTATGGGTGACCGGGCTCGCCCTGGCGCTGGCGGTGGCGCTCGGGCGCTGGTTCGATCGGGTGCCGTGGCCGGCGGTGGCGGTCTACCTGGGGCTGGTCGCGGCGCTCTACGGGCCGGCGCTCTTCGGCGGGCGGGTGCTCCTGGCGGTCGACAACCTGCGCGCGGCGGCGCCTTTTGCCGGGCTGGCGCCGTCCGAGCCGCCGGGCAACCACCTCCAGGGCGACCAGGTGCTCGAGCTGGCGCCGCTCCAGGCCGAGGTGCGGCGGGCGGTGCGGCGGGGGGAGTGGCCGCTCTGGAGCCCGTCGATCGGCGCCGGGACGCCGCTCCTGGCCAACCCCGAGGCGCAGGCGCTCCAGCCGTTGGTCATGGCGGCGGCGCCGCTGCCGCTGCCGCGCGCGGCGGGGGCGGTGGCGGCGCTGCGGGTGGTCGTGGCGCTCTTCTTCGCCCACTTGCTCTTGGCGCGGCTCGGGGCGTCGCCCTGGGCGGCCGCGGCGGGGGCGGTCGCCTACGGGCTCGGCGGCTTCCTCCAGCTCTGGCTGGGCTGGCCGCGGGCCAACGTCGCGGCGCTGCTGCCGGCGCTGCTCTACGCGGTGGTCATGGCCGAGGCGCGCGGGCGGCGGCGGGATCTCCTGCTCCTGACCGCGGCGGCGGCCGCGGTCCTCCTCGGCGGCGATCCCGACGTCGCCGGCTACGCGCTGGCCGCGGCCGCGGCGCTGGCGGTGGCGCGGGTCGCGCGCCGGCTGCCGGCCGAGCGCGCCCGGCCGCTCCTCGCCCAGGGCGCGGCGGCAGCGTTGGCGTTCGGGCTCGCGGCGCCGGCGCTCTTGCCGGCGGCCGGCTTCCTGCCCCGCACGCCGGAGGCGTTCGCGCTCGACGGCCGCGCCGCGGTCGAGCTGCGTGCCGATCCGTTCGGGCTGGTGAACCTGGCGGACTCCGCGCGGCGCTCGGCGGCGCTCGGCGCCGCGCTCCACCGAACGCTGCCGGCGCTGGCTCCGAACGCCCAGGGCAACAGCCGTTACAGCCGCTACTGGGGACCGGTCAACAGCAACGAGGACGCCGCGGTCTTCGCCGGCACCGCGGCGCTGCTCCTCGCCCTGGTCGCCGCCGGCGCGCGGCTGAGCGAGGCGCGCGAGCCGCGGCCGGTTGCCACGCGGGGGAGCGGAGCGCTCGAGCACGAGGGGCTCTTCCTGGCGCTCGCCGGGATCGCCCTGGTGGTCGTGGCGCGGCCGCCGGTCGTGGCGCAGCTCCTCGACCACCTGCCCTACCTGGGTCCGTCCCCGGTCTTCCACCAGCGGGTGGCGCTGCTCTTCGTCCTCGCCGTCGCGGCGCTCGCCGCCTCCGGGCTCGGCCGGCTGGCGGCGGTGGCGCCGGCGCGCCGGCGGCTGGCGATGCTGGCGCCGGCGGCGCTGCCGCTCGGGGCGGCGATCGCATGGTCTTACCTGGCGCACCCGCCGCCCGGGGGCTCGCTGGCGGGCCTTTCCGCCCGCTGGCTGGCGATCCAGCTCGGAGCGCTCGTCCTCGCCGTGGCCGGACTGGTCGCGATCCGCCGTCCCGGCCGCCGCGGCCTGGCCCTCTGCGCGGTCCTGGCCGCCGAGCTGGCGCTCCTCCACGGCCCGGCCAACCCCGCGCTGCCGCGCCGGCTCTACTACCCGACGCCGGAGCCGCTGGCGTTCCTCCAGCGGGCGGCCGCCGCCGAGCCGGGAGCCCGGATCGCCGCGGTCGACGGCGCCCTGCCGCCGCTGATCCCGGCGGTCTACGGCCTGGCCGATCCGCGGACCCGCGCGCGCGCCGTCTCGCTCGACTACCACCGCCTGATCGAGCCCCTGCTGGTCGACGGCGGCCCGGCGCTGCTCTTCCAGCGCCCCGAGCATCCGCTCTGGGACCTGCTCGGCGTCCGCTGGCTCCTGGCGCCGCCGGGCCGCGATCCGGCCGGCGGCTCGGCCGGTCTGCGGCTCGTCCTCGACCACCCGGACGGCCGCGTCTTCGAGCGACCTCGGGCCCTGCCGCGCCTCTTCCTCCCGGAGTCCGCGGAGGTCCACCGGCCGGAGCGGCCGTGGGCGGCGCGGGTGGCGGCGATCGCCGACTTCCGCCGCACGGCGCTGGTCCAGGGCGTTCCCGGGCACGCGGACGATTGGCGCGCCGCCGCCGCGCCCGCCGGCCTCGAGATCACTGCGCTCGAGCCCGCCCGGATCGCCGCCGTCGCCGACCTCGCCGAAGCGCGCCTGCTCGTCACCTCGATCCACCAGGACGGCGGCTGGCGCCTCCGGGTCGACGGCGCGCCGCACCCGGCGATCCTCGCCAACGGTCCCCTGGTCGCGGCCTGGCTCCCTCCCGGCCGCCACCGCGTCGAGCTGCTCTACCGCCCGGAGAGCTTCCGCGCCGGGATGCTCCTCGCCGCGCTCTCGCTGGCCATCTTCCTCGCCTGGGCGGGCCGGCCCCGATGACGCCAGCCCCGATGACGCCGGCCGCGGCCCCGGCCGCGCGCCCGCCGCGCCCGTTCCGCCGCGACCCCTGGGCGCTTCTGCTCGCCGCGCTCTGGGCCGCCGTCGCCCTCCTCGGCGTCCTCCGGATCGGCGGCTTCGCCCTCGACGACTTCTTCATCACCTACCGCTACGCCTGGAACCTCTTGGCCGGGAACGGCTTCGTCTTCAACCCTGGCGAGCGCGTCTTCGGCACCACGGCGCCCGGGATGGGGCTGCTCGTCGCCGGCGTCGCCGCGGTCACCCGGCTGCCAATTCCGAACGCCGCCGCCGCGGTCACCGGCGCGGCGATCTGGAGCCTGGCCTGCCTGCTCCTCGCCGAGGGGCGCGAGCGCGGCCGCGCGATCGAGGGGGCTGCCGCCGGCACCCTGGTCGCCACCTCGAGCTTCCTCTGGGTCCACGCCGGCGCCGAGGGGCCGGTCTCCCTCGCGCTGCTGCTCGGCGCCGCGCGCGCCGCGGAGCGCCGCCCCGCGCTCGCCGGGCTGGCCGCCGGCCTCGCCGTCTGGTGCCGCCCCGACGCCGGGCTCGGGGCCGGCGTCCTCGGGCTCCTGCTCTGGCGCGAGCGGCGGCGGCTGCCGTGGCGCTTCGGCTCCGCCGGCGCGGCGACGATCGCCGCCGGCCTGGTCGCGGCGCGGCTCTGGTTCGGCCGCTGGCTGCCGGGGACGCTCGAGGCCAAGCGTCTCCAGGCCGAGTGGATGCCCGAGATCTGGGCCGGCGGCCTGACTTTCTGGGGCGAGGCGCTGCGCGTCCTGCGGCTCCTCTTCTTCGGCCCGCCGCTGCTCCTGGTGATCGCGCTCGGGCTCGCCGGGCTCGGCCTGCTGCTCGCGCTCGGCGGCCGCGGCCACCGCCTGCTCGCCGCCTACGGGCTCGCGCTGGCGGTCGCCTATCCGCTCCTCGGGGTCGCGTTCTACGCCTGGTACGTGATCCCGACGATGATCGCGCTCCTCTGCGGCGCGGCCTACGCCGTCGGCTGGATGGCGCGCCGGGCTCACCGCTTCTGCGGCGCCGTCCCCGCCGGCCGCTGGGTCGCCGCGGCGCTGGCGCTCGCGATCGCGCTGCCGCCCGGGATCGAGCTCGGGCGGCGCGCCGCGGGCCTCCACGCCGGCACCGCCTCGACGCCGCGCTACGAGATCTACCGCCACGCCGGCGGCTGGCTGCGCGAGAACTCCGCGCCCGGCGAGGCGGTGGCCTACGTCGAGATCGGGACGATCGCCTACTTCAGCCGCCGGCCGGTGCGCGACCTCCTCGGGCTGGTCTCGCCGGAGTCGATCCCCTGGGTCGAGCGTCACGACCTGGTCGGCGCCTTCCTGGTCGAGCCGACGCCGTGGATCGTCTACGACACCCAGCTCCACGGCTTCATCCAGCCGCTCCGCGAGGCGCCCTGGTTCGCGGGCGCCTACCGCGAGGTGATGCGCTTCCGCCACCGCGGCAGCGGCGAGGAGCTGATCCTCTACCGCCGCCGGCCGGGCGCCGAGCTGCCGTCCCGATCCCCCGAGTCGGCGGCTGCGCCGCCGGTCGCCCTTCGGGCTCCGTCCGCTGCCACCAGATCGACGTTTCGGTGGAGGCCTCCGAGCGCCGCGGCTCCGGCCAGGAGGGCCAGCGGCGCCAGCGCCGCCGCCACCCGGTGGAACGAGGTCGCGGCGTGCTGCTCGGCGGGGATGTAGCTGACCAGGTAGGTGGCGAAGTAGAGCGCGAGCTGGAGCGCGACCGCGGCGGCCAGGGCGAGCGCCGGGGCGGCGGGGGCGGCGCCCGGCCGACGGCGGCGCTGGACCGCGAGGGCCAAGGCGGCGACCGCCGCCGCCGCGTAGAGCCACCAGATCCCCAGCCACTCGGCGCCGGCGAGGTCGGCGGCCAGAGATCGCATCAGCCCGGCGGCCTCCGGCAGCCGGTCCAGGCCGCGCCCGGCCCAGTCGCCGCGGAAGAAGCCGAGCTTGCGGTCGCCGGCGCCGGGGATCGCGGCGAGCCCGGCGGCGGTGAGCAGCAGCGCCGGGAGGGCGAGCGCGAGCGTGCGCCGGTGCGCTCCGGGCGGGCGCCCGGCGGAGGCTCGGACGGCGGGGCTGACGCCGGCCGTCCCGGCGTCGTCGGCGCCGTACTCGCGCCCCGCCGACCGGCGGCGGAGGATCAGGACCGACGCGGCGAGGAGGCCGAGGGCGAGCGGCAGACCCTCGCTCTTGAGCCAGGGGAGGAAGCCGAGGCAGACGCCGGCGACCCAGAGCGGCGGCGCCGCCCCGGCGCGCGGTTCCGAAAGCAGCCCGGCGGCCGCCGGCGCTCCGTGCGCCGCGACCACCGCCACCGCGGCGACCGCCCAGAGCGCGAGCGGCAGGTCGGCGAGCCCGAGCGACTCGGTGTCCCAGACCAGCGGCGAGGCCGCGACCAGCGCCGCCGCCGCGCCGCCGGCCAGGCGCGACCCGGACAGCCGCACCGCCGCCCAGCCGGCGAGCGCCACCAGCGCGGCCGCCATCAGGGCATGCGCGGCGAGGAACGCCGCCGGCCCCGGCTCGGCGCCCAGGGTCAGCGCCCGCCAGGCGAGTGGCAGGCCGAGCGGGTAGTCGGGCCGCGCCACGGCGTCCGGCGCCGCCCAGGCCGGGTCGAACGTCCCCGCGGGGAAGATCCGCCGCGCCTTGGCCCCCCAGATCGCATAGTGGTCCCAGCTCCAGACCGGGACGAGGGTCAGTTTCCAGAGGAACGCGCCGAGGGCCGCTGCGGCGGGGAGCCAGGGGAGCCAGCGGAGCGTCGGAACCGGTCCCTGGGGCGCGGGGGACGGCGCTCCGGCGCGCGATCGGCCGGCCGCCTCGCCCGGACGAGAGCCGAGCTCCTCGGTGGGCGCGAGGCCCGGCGGCGGCCGGAGGGAGAGGGCCTCTTGATGGGAAGACCCGAGACCGGCCGCCCCGCCGGCCCGGCTCCTGCGGGCCGCCGCGGTCACGGCGGCAGCGATGCCGCCCAGGGTGGCGGCACCGCCGAACACCACGGCCGGCGCGGACGGCAGGCCGAGCCGCCAGAGCAGGTAGAGGAGCGGCATTAGAAGCGCCAGGCCGGTGGTCCCGGCCAGCGGCGCTCCCGCCAGCCACGGCCCGAGCCGCAGCCGCGCCGCGCGCGGCGGGCGGAGGCCGCCGCCGGCAGTCGAGGCCGCCGAGCCCAGCACGGCGAAACCGACCGCCGCCGCCACCGCGGCGCCGAGCAGGACCAGGCCCGCCTCGACGATCCACTCCTCGCCGGCGCGGCCGAGGGGCATCAACTCCATTCGGCGCTCCGCCTGCCCGCCCCCGCTCCGGAGCCGGACGAAGCCGGCTCGCGCCGTCCTGCGAAGGCGGCCGTCGCCGACCCTCGCGAAGCGCAGCGGCGCCCGCGGCCCGGTCCGTGGGTGACGAGCGCGCCGTCGGCCCGAGACCGGTCGGCGCGCGGGCCGCTCGTACCCGGTCCACGCGCCCTCACGGCTCGCCCTCCCCGCCCGCCCGCTCCACCCACACCTCGCCGCTCCAGGCCAGCGCCACCGTGGTCGCCCCGGGCGGCGGGTACGGCGGCGCGCCGCGCTCGTGGATGCCGCCGAGCGCCTGCTCGGGGAGGTGGTAGCGCGCCATCACCCGCAGCCAGCGCGCCTCGTAGCGGCCGGCCGGTACCACCAGGTGGACGGTCTCGCGCGGCCGCAGCTCGGCGCGCGCGCGGGCGAGCTGCGCCGCCAGCTCGGGATGGCGGTAGGCCCAGCGATGCCACTGCATCTCCCCCGGGGCGCCGAGCGCCTCGCCGCCGGCGAGCCGCGCCGCGCGCACGGCGGTCGCCGCCGTCACCAGGGCGAGGAGCGCGCAGCAGAGCGCGACGCGGAGGGTGTGGGCTGATAGCTTCACGGTCATGAAGGCTCGCTCGAAGCTGGAGACACCGTCCGGCGCACCGTCCGCGACACCGTCCGCGAGGATCGCCGGGGCCGTCCCGGCGGCGATCCTCCTCCTGCTCGCCGCCGCCGGTGCGGCCGAGGCCGGCGCCGTCCCCGGCTGGGAGCGCACCGAGATCGCCGCCACCGGCAGCTACTCGTGGCGCTACCTCCCCGCCGGCCTCGATCCCGCCCAGCCGGCGCCGGTGGTGGTCTTCCTCCACGGCTCCGGAGCGCTGCCCGAGCACTGGCAGCCGCTGCTCGCACCGGTGGCGGACGAGACCGGCGTCGCCCTGGTGGTGCCGAAGTCGATCTCGCCGATCGGCTGGGGCCCCGGGGACGACCGCCGCACCGTCGCCGAGGCGTTGCGCCTCCTCGGCGACGAGATCGCGGTCGACCCGACCCGGGTCGCGATCGCCGGCCACTCCTCGGGCGGCGCCTACGCGCTGGTCCTAGCCTACGCCAGCGTGTCGCGGTTCTCCTGCGTCTTCGCGCTCGGCGCGCCCTACCGGACGATCCTCGAGGTCGCCGACCCCGACTACACGCCCCCCGCCCGCCTCTACTACGGCACCGCCGACCCCAACTACACGGGCGGCAGCCGCGCCGCGCTGGTCGAGCAGCTCGAACGCCTGGGCGCCCCGCTGGTCGAGGAGATCCGCGCCGGCCACGGCCACAGCGACTGGCCGGAGACCACCCTCCCCGACGGCTTCGGCTTCCTCGCCGAGCAGCGCTACCGGACCGCGGGCGGCTGCGTGCCGGCGGAGCACCGGCTCTGCCTCCAGGGCGGCCGCTTCGCCGTCGAGGGGGAGTGGACCACCCCCGCCGGCGACTCCGGCCCGGTGCGCGCCGCCGCCGGCCGCACCGGCGACTCGGGCCTCCTCTGGTTCTTCCGCGAGAGCAACTGGGAGGTGATGGTCAAGGTCCTCGCCGGCTGCCCGGTCAACGACCGCTGGTGGGTGTTCACCTCGGCGTCGACCAACGTCGGCTACCGCCTGACCGTGCGCGACCTCGCGGCGGGCGCCGAGCGCGTCTACGAGAGCCCGGCGGGCACCGTCGCCGAAGCGGTGACCGACACCGCCGCGTTCGAGTGCTTCTGAGACGACTCACTCGCCCGCGTAGCCGAGCGCGCGCAGGCGCGCCCGCTCCTCGGGGGTGAGCGCCGGCCGGGCGGCGTCCCGCTCCCGCCGGCCGGCGGCGGCCGCGAGGCGCTCGCGCTCGCGGAGGTCCGCGGCGGTCTGGGCGTCGAGGAGCCGGCGCAGACGGGCCAGGTCCTCGGGCCGCTCGACCGCCAGGTCGCGCCGCTCGCCGGGGTCGGCGGCGAGGTCGTAGAGGCGCGCCGGCCCGTCGCCGGGCGACGGGAAGATCCCCTTGAGCGTGCCGGCGACCACCACCCGCTCGTAGGTGCCGGCGAAGACCGGCCGGTCGTCGCGGCGAGTGCGCAGGTCGGCTCCGGGAAGGTCCCCGGCCTCGATGCCGGCGGCCGCGAGCAGCGTGACCGCGACGTCGATCGAGGCCGTGGGCGTCTCCCGGACCGTGCCGGCGCGCTCGTCCCGCGGCCACTTGACGATCAGCGGCACCCGCATCACCTCCTCCCACGAGGTGCCGTGGTTGACCAGGCCGTGCTCGAGGAACGCCTCGCCGTGGTCGCTGGTCACGACGATCAGCAGGTCTTCGAAGAGCCCCGCGGCCTCGAGGTTGGCGAACAGCCGGAAGAGCATCGAGTCGACCCGCTCGACGCCGCGGTCGTAGAGGAAGCGCAGGATCTCGGCCTCGCCGGGCAGGGGCTCGATCGTCCCCTCGTTGATCGCGGCCAGGAGCTCCGAGGCGCAGGCGCCCTCGCGGCAGCCGTAGGCGGGGACGCCGAACCGCCGCTCGACCTCGTCGTGGTCGCTCCCCGGCGCCTCGTAGGGGAGGACGTCGAAGTCGGAGTGCGGCTCGAACAGGTGGAGGAAGTAGAAGAAGGGCCGGTCGCGGTGCGCCGCCATCCAGTTGCTCGCCGCACGCATCTCCTGGGCGAACCCCCAGGGCACCGAGCGGTAGCTCTCGAAGCCGCGGTCGAAGCCGAACTTGGGATCGAGCCAGACGCAGTCGTGGACCAGGCCGGCGGTGGCGAAGCCGGCGGCGCGGAAGCGCTCGGCCAGGGTCGGCACGCTCGGGTCGATCGGGTCCTCGAAGCCGAGGACGCCGTGGACGCCGGCGCCGTAGCCGGTGAGAAGGTCGGCGTGCGACGGCTTGGTCCAGGAGGCTCCGGCATAGTGCCGTTCGAAGCGCTCGCCTTGGGCGGCTAGCCGGGCGAGCGCCGAGCCTCCCGGGTCGCCGAGCCGGGCGATCGAGTCGGCGCGCAGGGTGTCGGCGGAGATCAGCAGCACCTGCGGCGGCGGCGGGGCCGGACGCTCCGGCGCCGGCGTCAGGTGCTCGATCGTCACCTCCTCGAGGAACAGCCGGCGCGGCCCGTCGAAGCGCGCCTCGATCCGGAGCGTCGCCCGCCGGCCGGCGAGCGCTTGGAGGTCGATGCTGCGGCGCCGCCAGCCGGTCTCGCCGGTGATCGGCCAGGAGCCCTCGACGACGGCGCCGCCCTCGCCGGTGACCGTCACCGCCAGCTCGCCGGCGTCCGCGGTCTCGGCGTCGAGGTCGGCGCGGCGCCGGCATGCCGTGACGCCGAGGAACGGCAGCACACCGAGGTCGACCTCGGCGGTCAGCACCTCGCCCGCCCTCACGGTGCGGGCGAAGCGGCGCTCGAAGCCGCAGGGGAGCTGCTCGGGGTCGCCGCCCGGGAGGCTCGAGACCAGCGCGCCCTCGACCACCAGGTCGCGGTAGGTGGGCGCCGGCGGCGGCTCGGAGCAGGCGGCGGCGACCGCGGACGCCGCGGCCAGGAGCAGGGCGGACAGCGGGGCGGACGGCGCCGGACGCGGGCTGCGCGGGGCGCGGCGGGGCATCGCGATACCATAACCCACCGCCGCAGCCAGGGCCTCCGCGGCCGACCCGCATGCGCTCCCCGCACCCGAAGCTCGCCCGCCTCCGCCTGCCGGCCCTCGCCCTGATCGCGATCTGGGCGCTCGCCGGCCTCGGCGTCGAGACCGTCCGGACGGTCCGCGAGGGCGCCGGCGGCACCGGCCGCCGCGGGGTGATGTTCTGGCGGATGGGCACGCCGCCGCCGGCGCGGCTGGCGGAGTTCCTGGCGCCCATCGAAACGGCGGTGCCGCCCGGGAGCGTGGTGGTGTTCGCCACAGGCACCGACGGCGGCGGCGGCGACGCCGAGTTCTTCCAGGGCCTGTGGGCCGCCTACCTCCTCCCCCGGCACCGCGTCGTGCGGCTGGCTCAGCCGGCGGCGCGGACCGAGGGGGAGTACCTGGCCGCCTACGGCACCGCGATCGAGCACCCGCGTCTGGTCGAGCTGGCCCGGCCGCCGGGCGGCGTCCTCTACCGGGTGCTGCCGCCGCCGTGACCGCGTCCCCGGTGCTCGCGGCGGCGGCGGTCGCGCTCCTCGCGCTCGCCGCGATCGCGCTCGGCCGCACGCTCGCCGTCGCCGCGGCGGGACCGGCGGCGGCCCGCGGCGGCGGCGCCTGGGGGATGGCTGCCGACGGCCTCGGCGGCCTCGCCGTGATCCACCTGATGATGCTCGGGCTCGACGCCGCCGGCGTCCCGTGGACGGCTCCGGCGCTCCTCGGCGCGTTCCTCCTGCCGCCGGCCGCGGCGCTGGCGGCACGGGCGGTGCGGCGCCGGCGGCTCGCCGTCGCGGGGGCGGACGCTCCGCCCGTCCCGCTCCGCCTCGCCTGCCGTCCCGCCGTCGCGCGCCCCCGCCCGGGGGACCTCGCGGCGCTCGCGATTGTGGGGCTCTACGCGGCCCTGGCCTGGACGCGCTGGATCGCGATCCCCGACTTCGTCTACCACTGGGGGGTCAAGGGGGTGCGCTTCCACCTCGCGCGCGGGATCGACTGGGCGTTCCTCTCCGATCCGCTCCGCCTCGCCCAGCACCCTGACTACCCGAACCTCCTGCCCGACCTCTACGCCGCCGCGGCCGCCCTGGCCGGCGGCTTCGACGAGCGGGCGCAGATGCTCTGGTCGGCGCTCTTCCTGGCCGCGCTGCCGGCCGCGGCGCACGAGACCTGGCGGCGGCTCGGCACGGCGCCGGCGGCGCGCGGGATCGGGGTGGTGGCGGTGACGGCGGCGGCGGCGATGTTCGGGATCGGCTACCGGCTGGCCGGCGGCGGCGAGCTGGCGATCGCCGCCGCCCTGGCGGTGGCGCTGCCGGTGCTGGCGGCGCCGTCGCGCGAGCCCGGCGAGGGCGCCGCCGATGCGCTCCGGCTCGGCTTCGCCGCCGCCTTCGCCGCCGGCGCCAAGCTCGAGGGGCTGGCGCTGGCGGCGATCCTGATCGGCCTCTGGCTGCTGCGCGCGCTGGTCGATCGCGCCGGCGGCCCGCGGGCGCGACTTTCCCGGGAGGGCTTCGCGCGCCTCCTCGGGCCGCTGGCCGCCGCCGCGGCCCTGCCGGCGGCCCTGGTCGTCGCCCCGTGGCTCGCGGCGGTCCACCGGCACGGCCTGCTCTCGCCGAGCCATCCCGGGGCGCTCGACCCGGCGCGCGCGGCGGTCGTCCTGCGCGCGGTCGCCGAGGCGTTCGGCACCCGCGAGTGGCACGGTTTCGGCTGGCTGCTGGCGGCGCTCGTGCCGGCGCTGCTCTTCGCGCGGCGCAGCCGCTGGATTGGCCTCGCGTGCGCGCTCCAGCTCGGCTTCTACCTCTGGGTCTACCTGGCGTCGCCGCTCGAGCCGCGCTTCTACGTCCTGTCGAGCCTGCCGCGGCTCCTCTTCCACCTGGTGCCGTCGGCGCTGATCGGGGCGGTGGCCCTGCTCGGCTACCCGGCGTCCGGGAAGCGGCCCGTGTCGGCCTGACCGCAGAAGTTGCCGGGAGCGTTCTGGTAGGCGTGCGCGGAGCCGGTGATCGTGTCGCGCACCGAGATCGTGTACTGGACGTCCGACAGCGCGCCGTAGAAGACCCACCACTTGCCCGAGATCGCGGTCGCGTCGAGGATCTTGACCACCAGCTCGACGTTCTCGGCGTTGAAGAACCAGAAGTAGCCGGTGCGCTCGGAGCCGGGCACCGCGACGCCGATGCCGTCGTCGAGCGTCCGCTGGTCGAGCCAGTCCACGGTCACCTCGAACCGGCCGTCGGCCAGGCACAGGGCGGTCGGGGACGGCACGCAGGTGCCGCTGGCGCCGGCCGCGGGCAGTGCGAAGAGCGGCCCGGTGACGAGGCGCGGGGCCGCCGCGGGCGCCGAGAGCGCCGGGAAGGCCGCGGTGTCGGGGACGCCGCACAGCTCGCCCGGAGGGTTGTGGTAGGTGTTCGAGTCGCCGGTCGCGGTGTCGGTGACGGTGACCCAGTACTCGACCGTCGAGAGCGCGCCGTAGAACAGCCAGTAATGGCCGTTGACCGGGTTGCCGTCGAGCGCCTTGACGATCAGCTCGATGTTGTTGGGGTTGAAGAACGAGAAGACGCCGGTCTTCGAGCCGCCGACCGGCGAGGCCTGGACCAGGCCGATGCCGTTGCCGCCGTTGATCTGGTCGCGCCATTGGACCTCGACCCGGAAGCGCTCGGCGAGCAGGCAGAGGGTGTCGGCGTCGGCGGTGCAGGGCGCGGTGGCGTCGGCCTGCGGCGTCGCGCTCGCCTCGTTGCTGGGCGCCGAGAGCTGGGCGCCGCTCGCCGCCCGCACCCGGAAGGTGTAGGGGCGCCCGGTGGTCAGGCCGCCGATGGCGAAGACGGTGACGTTCGCGCCGACGGTGCCGACCTCGTGGAACGCCTCGACTGGCGACGAGGCCTCGATCACGAAGCCGGTCTCGTCCCCCGACTCGTCCCGCCAGTCGAGCAGCACCGTAGTCGGCGACACCGGCGTCGCCACCAGGCCGCTCGGCGCCGCCGGCGGATTACCCGCGATCGTGCCGTAGTGATGGCGCGCCGCGGCGACGTCGTCGGTGCGCAGCTCGGGTCCGTGCGCGGTGTCGTGGATGAACGCGCGCATGATCGCGGCGTCGGCGTCCGGGTCGGAGGCGCACGCGAGGAAGGTCTCGCACGAGTGGCCGAAGCCGAGGGTGTGGCCGAGCTCGTGGGCGAAGAGCTGCGCCGCCAACCGCTGGGGGTCAGGCGAGGACTGGAAGAAGCAGGCGAGGTTGCTGTTGGTGACGATGTCGCCGTTGAGGATGGTCAGGTACTGCTTGCCGTCGAAGGAGCCCAGGTCGTTGGTGTACCACGGCCCGCCGATGGCGAGGATCCCGCCCGAGGCGCAGTCGAAGGGCTCGCCAATGAAGTTGTCCGGGTCGTCGAAGAGCAGCACGTTGAGGTCGTCGTGGTCGGCCAATCCGTCGGTGCTCTCCGTGGTCACCGGAGAATCCAGGCCGTACCGGATGCCGGAGCCGGCGTCGTCGGTCCACACCGCCAGGGCCTGACTCAGGGCGTTGATCGTCCGGGTCTCGGTCAGCCCGGGCTGGCCGTCCTCGTGCAGCCGCCAGGGGGCGGTGATCCCGTTGCCGAAGTCGAACCAGCGGAGCGGGAAGCTCCCTGCCTGACACTCGCCGTCCGCGCCCACCGGCTCGTTCCCCGGGGTGTTCGGGTTGTCGCAAAAGGCGGTGAAGCGCTCGGTGATCGCGCGCGGCGGGGCGGCTCCGGGCGGCGCCCGGTAGAAGTAGTCGGCGGCCTTCCCGACCCCGCGCGCCCGCTCGCCGATCCACTCGACGAAGGCCTCGCGCCGGCGCGGCAGCCGGTACTCCGCGCTTCCGGCCTCGGCCGCGCCCGGCATCGGCACCTCGTCGACCTCGGCGAGGTCGCGCACCAGGAGCTTCTCGCCGCCGGCTTCGACCTCGTGGAAAGCGCCCAGCATGAGCTGCGAGACCCGGAAGGCGCCGTCGTCGCCGGGGCGCAGGAAGAGCACCACGCGCTCACCGGCCAGGAAGGCCGGAGCTCCCCAGACCTTGAGGCCGACCCCGCTTGGGCCCATTCCGCCCGGCACCCGGACGACCAGGTGGCTGCCCGGGACGTCCCCCTTGAGCACCCGCTCGACCTCGATCAGGTAGTCGGTCGCCGGACTGCCGGCGACGGGGGCGGCATCGACCGACAGGACGCTCGCCGCGACCGCCACCGGCGCGCGATCGACCAGCGCGTCGTCGGGGACCATGACGAAGCTGGTCGCCGCGAGCGGCGCCGCGGCGAGGGTGAGAGCCCCGGCGAAGGCGAGCGCTGCGCTTCTCATGAGCTCCCCGGGGGCGCCTACGGGAGGTTGGTGTCCGGGAAGCTGTCGGTATCGGCGTCGCCGCAGAAGTTGCCGGGATCGTTGACGTAGCTCCCCTCGAGCCCGGTCACGGTGTCGCGCACCGTGATCGTGTACTGGACGTCGGAGAGCGACCCGTAGAAGACCCACCAGTTGTCCGAGATCGCGGTCGCGTCGAGGATCTTGACCACCAGCTCGATGTTCTCGGCGTTGAAGAACCAGAAGTAGCCGGTGCGCTCGGTGCCGGGCACGGCGACGCCGGGGCCGCTGTCGAGGGTCCTCTGGTCGGTCCAGTCGACGGTCACCTCGAAGCGGCCGTCGGCCAGGCACAGGGTCTCGGCGCCCGGCACGCAGGGGATGCTGGCGCCGGCGGCCGGCCGCACCTTGAGCGGCGCGCCGGCGGCGCGCGGGGCCGAGGCGGGAGTGACCGCGGGCGCCGGGAGCGCCGGGAAGGCCTCGGTGTCGGGGACGCCGCACAGCTCGCCCGGCGGGTTGTGGTAGGTGTTCGAGTCGCCGGTCGCGGTGTCGGTGACGGTGACCCAGTACTCGACCGTCGAGAGCGCGCCGTAGAAGATCCAGTAGTGGCTATTGACCGGGTTGCCGTCGAGCGCCTTGACGATCAGCTCGATGTTGTTGGGGTTGAAGAACGAGAAGACGCCGGTCTTCGAGCCGCCGACCGGCGAAGCCTGGACCAGGCCGATGCCGTTGCCGCCGTTGATCTGGTCGCGCCACTGGACCTCGACCCGGAAGCGCTCGGCGAGCAGGCAGAGGGTGTCGGCGTCGGCGGCGCAGGCCGCGGTGGCGTCGTTCTGGGTCGTCGCGCTCGCCTCGTTGCTCGGCGCCGACAGCAGCGCGCCGTTCGCCGCCCGCACCCGGAAGGTGTAGGGACGCCCGGCGACCCGGCCGCCCAGCGCGAAGCTGGTGGCGTTGGCAGGGGCGGTGCCGACCTCGTGGAACAGCTCGACCGGCGAGGCGGCCTCGATCACGAAGCCGGTCTCGTTGACCGACTCGTCCTCCCAGTCGAGCAGGATGACGGTCGGTGCGATCGGAGTGGCCTCGAGGCCGCTGGGCGCCGCCGGCAGCGCGGCCGGCGTGGTCAGGCTGACCTGGTTGGAGAAGCCGGAGTTGGCGCTGCTGCCGACCGCCCGCACCTGCCAGGTGTAGGTGGTGGCGGCCGCGAGGCCGCCGACCGTCAGCGTCTCGGTGTTCGCCGGCCGGTCGGGGAGGTTCGCGAAGGCGCCGTTGCCGACCTTCTGCTGGATGCGGAAGGCGGTCTCGTTGTTGGAGTTGTCGTTCCAGGTCAGGAGCGCCTGCGACGCCCCCTGGAGCTGGGCCGCGAGCCCGGTCGGCGCCGCCGGCGCGGTGCCCGGGCCGGGTCCGGGGTTGGTGCCGTTGCCGTAGAGCGTGCGCACCGCCGCGATGTCGTCCGAGCCGAGCCGCGGGCCGCGGCTCCCGCCGTGGATGAAGGCGCGCATCAGGGCGTCGTTGAGCGCCGGGCTGCTGCACGCGGGGGAATTGTCGTCGCCGCACGAGTGCCCGAAGCCGAGGGTGTGCCCGAGCTCGTGTCCGAACAGCTCGGCTGCCACCCGGACGCGGTTGTTGCCGGCGTTGAGGAAGAAGCACTGCAGGCCCTTGTTGGTGATGATGTCGCCGCCGACGATCCGCCGGTACTGCTGCCCGTTGTAGGTCCGGGGCTGGTTCTCGAACCAGGGGCCGCCGATCGCCAGCACGCCGCCCGAGCTGCAGGAGAAGTCGCCCTCGAAGTCGGGGTTGTTGGTGGGGTCCTCGAACAGCAGCACGTTCTGGCTGTCGAAGGTGGTCAGCCCGCCGATGGCGGAGGTGGTGTTCGGGGAGAGGAAGCCGTATGCGACGTCGCTGCCGGCGTCGTTGTTCCAGGTGGCCATCCCCTGGCCGAAGGCGTCGATGGCCTGGGCGAGCGTGAGGCCGGGCTGGCCGTCCTCGTGGACGCGCCAGCGTGCCACCTGGCCGGTGTCGAACGCGAACCAGCGAAGGTTGAGCCCGCTGCTCTCGAACAGTGTGAAGCCGTCGACGATCACCCCGGGCGCGCCCGGTTGCGGCTGGTAGAAGTAGTCCTCGGCGGCGGCGGCGGCGCCGTCCGCCCGCGCCGCGATCCAGTCGAGGAAGGCGGCGCGGCGGCGGGGCTGACGGTAGCGGGCGCGGGCCTCCTCGGGCTCGCCGGGCGCCGCGACCTCGTGGGCCTCGTCGAGGCTGCGCACGAGGAGCGTCTCGCCTCCGGCCCGGACCTCGTGGAAGGCGCCGAGCATGAGCTGCGCGACGCGGAAGGTGCCGTCGGCGGTCGGGCGCAGGAACAGCACCGCCCGCTCGCCGGCCCGGAACGACGGGGCGCCCCAGATCTTGAGCCCGATGCCGTCCGGGCCGATGCCGCCCGGCACCCGGACGACCAGGTTGCTGCCCGGGAGGTCGCCCTTGAGCACCCGCTCGACCTCGATCAGGTAGTCGGTCGACGGCGTCCCGCCGGCCGGCGCCTCGTCGGACGACAGGACCCTGGCCTCGACCACCAGCGGCGTGCGGTCGACCAGGTCCGGGTCGGACATCATGACGAAGGTGGTGGCGGCGAGGGGCGCCGCGGCGAGGACGGCGAGGACGGCGAGGACGGCTGCTGCGCGGTTCATGCTGCCTCCGGAGGGCCGGGTCGATCTCGGCGGCGAATGGTCCGGCTTGCCACAACAGCCGCCGCCGGCGGTTCCCTTCCCGCGGGTCGAGAAATGCTACGGTAGCATGAAGTCCCGCACTCGATCAACGAGCCTCGACACGCGGCCTCAGCTCGAGGCCGCCTTCTTCGCGGGCTCCTTGGCGGCCGGCGCCTCCTTGCCCGCGGGCGCTTCCGAGCTCTTGCCCTCGGCGCCGCCCGGCTTGCTCTCGCTCTGGCTCTCGCTCCGGCCCTCGCTCCGGCTCTCGCTCTGGTCCTTGCTCTGGCTCTCGGGCGCGGCCTTGCCGTCGCCGTCGCCCTTCTTCTCGCCCTGCTTGCCGGCGTAGTCGGTGACGTACCAGCCGCTCCCCTTGAACTGGAAGGACGGCGCCGAGATCAGCTTCTTGAGCTTCCCCCGGCACTCGGGGCACTTGGTCAGCGGCGCGTCGCTCATCCGCTGGATCGCCTCCAGGCGGTGGCCGCACTTCTGACACTGGTACTCGTAGATCGGCATCTCGTCCTTCCTTCGGCAGGTGGGGCGCCCGGAGCGCGGCGCGCGGGCGGCGGGCGCTGTCAGGAGAACCGGTCGCCGGGGGTCTTGAACCGGATCTTCACCGCACCCGATTCCCGGGCCGGTACCTCGCCCGCGCCGCTCTCGCCGGTGTCGACGGGCGGTTCGCCGCCGGGCTCGCTCGGCTGCCCCTCATTCTGCTGCACGGGCGCCTTCTTGATCAATCGCAGCACCTGGAAGGCGTACATCAGCTTGGCGTTGTCGGCCGCCGAGAGCGGTCCCTCGTCGCAGACCTGGTAGAGCGAGCGGTGGCCGTCGACCATCCGCAGCAGGCGGTGCTCGTCGGCGTCGAGCGCGAGGCCGATGAGCTGCTCGGTCTCGAAGTCGGGTTCGAACACCGTGTCGCGGCGGCCGAGGCGGGCGACCAGCGCGCGGGCGTTGGGGGCGCGCTTGATCCCCTGGAGCACCACCTGCCGCATCGGGAGCTGCACCGCCACCCGGCCGCCGCCGCCGGGCTCGCCGATCGAGAAGGTCACCCGGCCGTCCTGCCAGTAGAACAGGCTCCAGACGATCCCCTCGACCTGCTCGCGGATCGCCTCGTAGACCTCCGCCGGCGACAGCAGCCCGGACTCGATCAGGATCGCGCCGTAGCGGCGCTCCCCCTTCTCGCGCTCGCGCATGGTCGCCGCGTACTGCTCGGGGTCGAGCTTGCCGGCACGCAGCAGGTAGGTGCCCAGGCTGTCGTTGAGGTCCGTGGAGGTGGCGTGGACGACGTTGCCCTCCTTGATGTGGACCCGCTTGACGATCCCCTCGCGCTCGGCCTCGACCACCCCCGCCACCTGGAAGCGGTGGATGGTGAACAGCATCTCCGGCAGGGCGGTCTCCGCCAGATCCCCGCGGTACTGGTGACGGCTCTCGGCGGGTTCCAGGGGCCACCTCCGGCGATCGAAAACAGCGCGAACGACAAGGGCGCCGGACGCGGCGCCACAAGAGAAATAGCTGGCGGAGTATAGCATCGGCGCCGTGCTCGACCCGCGCGACGCCTGGCGGCGGCTGACCCCTCACCTCGCGCCGTTGCCGCCGGAATCGCTGCCGCGGCGGCGGGCGGCCGGGCGGGTGCTCGCCGAGCCGCTCCGAGCCGTCGCCGACCTGCCCGCCGCCGACGTCTCGGCGATGGACGGCTACGCGCTGGCGGGCGGCGCGCCCGGCGACGTCCTGCCGGTCTCGGGCCGGGTGGTGGCCGGCGATCCGCCCGGCGCCGCGCTGCCCGCCGGCGGCGCGCTCCGGATCATGACCGGCGCGCCGCTCCCCGCCGGCGCCGACCGGGTGGTGCCGATCGAGGACACCGACGGCGGCCGCGAGCGCGTCCGCCTCGACGCGGTGCCGGCGGCCGGCGCCAACGTCCGCCGGCGCGGCGAGATCGTCGCCGCCGGCGCGCCGCTCCTGCCCGCCGGCACACCGCTCACTGCCGGCGCCCTGTCGCTGCTCGCGGCGCACGGCATCGCCGAGGTCGCGGTCCGGCGCGCCCCGCGGGTCGCGCTCCTGGTCACCGGCGACGAGCTGGTGCCGCCGGACGCCGAGCCCGGGCCGGGCCGGCTGCGCGACAGCCACAGCGACTTCCTGCTCGCCGCCCTCGCCGGGATCGGCCTCGGGCTCGAGCCGCTGGGGATCGCCTCGGACCGCCGAGAGGAGCTCTCCGCCCGCCTCGCCGCCGGCCTGGCAACGGCCGACGTCCTGCTGATCACCGGTGGCGTGTCGAAGGGGGAGCGCGACCTGGTCGGCGAGGTGCTCGCGGAGCTCGGGTGCCGGCCGCTCTTCGCCGGCGTGGCGATCCAGCCCGGCAAGCCGCTGGCGGTCTTCGCGGGGCCGGCGCAGGGGACGGGGGAACGGGGAGCGGAGGAGGAGCGGGCGCGCGGGGCGCCGGTTGCGAGCGACGGCGGGGAGGGCCGGCCGCGGCTGGTCTTCGGCCTGCCCGGCAACCCGGGGGCGGTGATGACCTGCTACTGGCTGTTCGTGCGCCCGGCGCTGCGCCGGCTGATGGGCCACCGCGACGGCTGGCTCCACGGCCTCGCCGGCGGCGAGCTGATCGCGCCCGCCCCCGGCGCCAAGCAGCGGCACCTCTTCGTCACCGCCGAGGTCGAGGCCGAGGGCGGCCGCGTCGGCGTCCGCCCGGTGCCCCAGCGCGGCTCGCACGACCTCGCCGCCTCCGCCCGCGGCACCGCGCTGCTCTGGATCGCCCCCGGCTCGCCGCCGCGCAAGGCGGGGGAGCCGTGCAGCTTCCTGCCGATCGGGTGACGGGGGGCTGGAACAGCCCCCCTCCAGAAAACCTACCCGCCGCCGCCGCCGGAACCGCCGCAGCAGTCGTCGTCGCCGCAGCAGCCGAGGCCGCCGCCGAGACCGCCGCAGCAGTCCTCGTCGCAGCACGCGGAAACGTTCGTCTCGTGGATGTTGCTCATGGTCGATGCTCCTTTCGTTTGGACGGCCCTTCTAGAACCGTCGAAGTGTTATGCGCGACACGGCCGCCTTTCCCGCCACGCGCCGGGTGCTCAGGCGCGGACCGCTTCGGGGATCGGGATCTCGATCACCGCCCCGCAACGCCCGCCGCAGCACTCGGCATAGAGGAAGCCGAGCAGGTCCCGGAGCGCGTCGGCGGCGACCACGTAGCGCAGGAACCGACCCTCCCGCACCTGATCGATCAGCCCCTCCCTGCGGAGCGTGTCGAGATGGTGCGACAGGGTCGACGCGGGAATCCCCAGCTCCTCCTGCAGCTCCCCCGCGACCATCCCGTCGGGATGGCTGCGGAGCAGCAGCCGCACCGCCTCCAGCCGGCTCTCGTGACCGAGCGCGCCGAGCATCGAGGCGAAGCGGAGGGCTTCGGGGCTTCCCATGGTTCGAGGATTCTAGAAGGGTGGTTGGACGTTGTCAAGCCCCAATTCACCGCCGCCTGGAACCGGGTTCGTCCGGACGGCATCGGCTGCCGGTTTGACGACTCCGCGCCGGGTCCGTAGGATGCCTCGCGCTCGCCTTCTCCAAGTCGGAACGGAGGTCCCATGCCTCGTAGGACCGCCCTCGTCCTGCTCACCCTCTTGCTCGCGACCGCGCCGGCCGCGACGGCCGGCGATCTCGACGCCCGCGTCGCCGCCGAGATGGCGCCGCTCCTCGCCACCTACGAGCACCTCCACCGGAACCCCGAGCTGTCCTACCAGGAGGAGCAGACCGCGGCGCTCCTGGCCGGGAAGCTCCGCGACCTCGCGTTCGAGGTCACCGAGCGGGTCGGCGACTACGGGGTGGAGGGGCGGACCTCCTACGGCTTCGTCGCCGTGCTCGCGAACGGCGCGGGGCCGACGGTGATGGTGCGCACCGATCTCGACGCCCTGCCGGTCGAGGAGCGGACCGGCCTCGCCTACGCCAGCCGGGTGCGCGCCGCGACCGAGGCCGGCGAGGTCGGGGTGATGCACGCCTGCGGGCACGACCTCCACATGACCTCGTTCCTGGGCGCGGCGACGCTCCTCGCCAAGGGGCGGGACGGCTGGGCGGGCACGCTGGTGATGATCGGCCAGCCCGCCGAGGAGCGCGGGGCGGGCGCCCGGGCGATGCTCGCCGACGGGCTCTACGCGCGGTTCCCGAAGCCCGACTTCGTGGTCGCGCTCCACACCAACGCCGCGCTGCCGGCGGGCACCGTCGGCCACCGCGCGGGCTACGCGCTGGCGAGCGTCGACTCGGTCGACGTCACGATCCGCGGCACCGGGGGGCACGGTGCCTATCCGCACACCACGAAGGACCCAGTGGTGCTCGCCGCCGAGCTGGTGATGGCGCTCCAGACCATCGTCAGCCGCGAGGTGCCGCCGCTCGATCCGGCGGTGGTGACGGTCGGCGCGCTCAACGCCGGCACCAAGCACAACATCATCCCCGACGAGGCGCACCTCCAGATCACCGTGCGCTCCTACAAGCCCGAGGTGCGGCAGCTGATCCTCGCCGCGATCGAGCGCATCGCGCGCGGCGTCGCGATCGCCGGCGGGGTGCCCGAGGAGCGCGCGCCGATCGTCCGCATCGCCGAGGACGAGGCGACGCCGGCGACCTTCAACGACCCCGAGCTGACCGCGCGGGTGGTCGCCGCGGTCGCGGCGGCGCTGGGCGCCGAGCGGGTGGTCGAGGTCGACCCGGTGATGGGCGGCGAGGACTTCAGCCGCTACGGGCTCGACACCGGGGTGCCGATCGCGATGCTCTGGCTCGGCAGCGTCGACCCCGAGCGCCACCGCCGCGCGCAGGAGGGCGGCCCGGCGCTGCCGTCGCTCCACTCGAGCGAGTTCGCGCCGCTCCCCGAGCCGACCATCGCGACCGGCGTCACCGTCCTCACCGCGGCAGTGCTCGAGCTGATGGGGCGGGAGGAGGAGGCGAGATGATCGTCCGCGTCTGGCACGGCTGGACCGCGCCGGCGAACGCCGGTGCCTACGAGGCGCTCGTGCGCGGAGAGATCTTCACCGCCATCGCGGCCCGGGGAGTCCCGGGCTACCGCGGCATCGAGCTGCTGCGCGCGGACGGCCCGGAGGAGGTCGAGTTCTCGACCGTCATGTGGTTCGACTCGCTCGCCGCGGTCGTCGAGTTCGCCGGCGAGGACTACGAGCGGGCCTATGTCCCGGCGGCGGCGCGGGCGTTCCTGATCCGCTTCGACGAGCGCTCCCGGCACTACGAGCTGCGCGAGCACCTCGAGTACCCCGGCGCCTGAGGCGCCGCTACTCGAAGCCGTCGTCGAAGACCCGACCGCCCTTCATCACCAGCACCACCCGCCGCAGCGCGCCGACGTCGCGGGTCGGGTCGCCCTCGACCGCCACCAAGTCGGCGAGGAGGCCCGGGCGCACCGAGCCCAGCCGGTCGTCGAGGTGGAGCACGCGGGCGTTGACCGAGGTCGCCGCGCGCAGGGCGTCGAGCGGGGTCATGCCGTAGTCGACCAGGAGCTCCAGCTCGCGGGCGTTGTCGCCGTGGCGGAAGACGCCGACGTCGCTGCCCATGCAGATCGTCACCCCGGCGTCGAGGGCGGCGCGGAAGCTCGCGCGCTTGGCGCGGATCCGCTCCGGCTCGGGCTCCTCGCCCTTCTTCCAGCCGCGGTACTGGAGGATCGCGTCGCCGGCGGCCAGGGTCGGGCAGAGCGCGACGCCGCGCTCGGCCATCAGGCGGAAGACCTCGGGGGTGCCGCCGTCGCCGTGCTCGATGGTCTCGACTCCGGCGAGGACGGCGCGGCGCATCCCCTCGGCGGTGGCGGCGTGGGCGGCGACCGGGCGGCCGGCGTCGCGCGCGGTGGCGACGATCCGCTCCAGCTCCTCGAGCGAGAAGGTCGGCAGCGCCTCGCCGGAGCGGCCCCAGCGGTAGTCGGCGTAGACCTTGACCCAATCGATGCCGTGGCCGGTCTGGTCGCGCACCACCCGCGCGAGGTCGGCGCCGTCGGCCGGTTCGGCGCCCGGCGGGACCTCGATCTCGGGCGCGAACCCCTTCGGCCCGTAGCTGCCGGTGGCGACGATCGCGCGGCCGGCGACCAGGATCCGCGGGCCCGGGATCACCCCCAACTCGATCGCCTCGGCGAGGCCGACGTCGGCGTAGCCGGCGCCCTCGGTGCCGAGGTCGCGCACGGTGGTGAAGCCGGCGGCGAGGGTGGCCCGGGCGTGGGCGGTGGCGCGCGCCACCCGCAGCGCCTGCGACTCGCGCAGCACCTGGTCGTCCCACGGCGTCTCGTCGTACGGGTGGAGCAGCAGGTGGGAGTGCGCCTCGATCAGCCCGGGCAAGAGGGTGGCGCCGGGCAGCTCGATCGCCTCCACGCCGGCGGGCCGGCCGACCTCGGCCGCCGGGCCGGCGACGGCGATCCGCTCGCCGCGCACCAGGACCGCCCAACCCTCGTGCATCTCGACGCCGTCGAAGACGCGGTCGGGGAGGAGCAGGCGGGCGGTCTCGGGCAAGGCGGTCGCGGGCGAGGCGGTCGCGGGAGGCGCGGTCTGGGCCGGCGCCGGGCCGGCGGCGGCGGCCGGGGCGGGGAGTGCCGTCCCGGCGGCCAGGAGGAGGCAGCAGGCGATCCGCATGATGGACCCAAGCATGCCAGGCTCTCGCGCGGCCGCCAAGCGGGTCCCCGGGCGAGAAGTGCATTAGCCTGAGCCCGCGCGCCGCTCCGGCGCCCGGTCTCACCGACAGACCGCCACAGACCACCGACCGACCACCCACTCTGGAGGTCCACGATGTCGAAGCTCCCGATGCGGCTTTCCAAGACCCACCTGGCGGCCGCCGGCGCCGCCGCGGCGATCGCGTTCGCGGCCGGCGCCGCCCTCGGCTCGGCCGATCCCGTGCGGCGACTCAACCTGCCCGACGCCCGCGACCTGCCGTTCAGCCACGTGGTCGTCGCCGGCGACACGATCTACGTCGCCGGGACGCTCGGGCTCGATCCGGAGACCCGCAAGCCGCCGGCCGACCCGCGGGCGGAGGCGCGGCTCGCGCTCGACGAGGTCCGGCGCAAGCTCGAGCTGGCCGGCGCGACGATGGACGACCTGGTCTCGGTCCAGGTCTTCTGCCCGGACCTCGAGCTCTACGACGAGTTCAACGAGGTCTACCGGACCTACTTCGAGAAGGGCTTCCCGGCGCGCGCCTTCATCGGCTCGGGGCCGCTCTTGTTCGGCAGCCGGTTCGAGATCAACGGGATCGCGGTCAAGGGCTGAGCGCTCGGCCCACCGGAGCTCCGTTCGTGGCGGAGCTACCGTGGCGGCGGGCGGGCCTCGAGCTCGGAGTAGGTGTAGGTGTTGTGCGCGCGGACGCGCAGGAAGCCGCCGAGCGCCGACCGCAGCTCGATGTGACGGGGGAGCCAGGCACGGTCCGCGGGCTGGCCCTCGAAGCGGACCTCCAGGCGGTCGATCGCGACCAGGCCCTGGGACACCGGCCGCGTCAACCGGGTCGCGGCGCGCGCCACGTGCAGGCCGTCGACCGTGAGCCACAGCTCCCCGGCGGTGGCGGCCGCGAGCGGATCGGTCTCGGCGCCGGAGCCGGCGCCGACCGGGTCGATCGCCAGGTGGTGGCAGTCGGCGCCGCCGACCGTCTCGCGGCCCAGGTAACGGTAGCCGAGGGCGCGGAAGAGGTAGCCGAAGTCGAGCTCGCCGGCGCCGAGGACGCCGCCGAGCTTGCCCTCGCGGGCCTGCCGGTAGTGCGCGGTGAAGCGGGCCTCGCGGCGGTGCTCCCGCACCTCCCGGGGAGTCGGCGCGCGGCCGTCGATCGCGACCAGGGTCTCCTCGAAGCCGCCGCCGGGCGCCGGCGCGATCCGGAAGTCGAGGTCCTGCCGGAAGGTCACCCTCCCCTCGCCGTCGAGACGCCGGCGCACGACCTGGCGCCGGAAGGCGAAGCCCTCCCAGGCGGCGAGGTCCCGCGCCTGGACGCGCTGCGCCTCGGCGAGGAGGGCGGCGGGGTCGGGGGGCTCCGGCTCGTCCCCGGCGGTGCGGGCCGCGAGGACCGCGGCGAGCGCGAGGGCGGCCGCGGCGAGCGGGACGGCGAGGCTGCGGTGCGCCATGATCGATCCCCGAGCGGCGATCATCGCACGGCTCCGGTCCCCCTCCCGGCGCCGCTCGGGCGGGCGGTTCGTCACACTGCCGTCTTGAGGCCGACCACCGGTCCGGGTTAGCGTTCCCCTCCCATGGCCCGCGATCCGCGCCAGCGCAGCCTGTTCGAGGACCTCGAGCCGCCCGAGCGGCGCCGCCGGATTCGCCCCGCCAGCCCGCGGCGCCCGGACTCGCGGCTCGGGGCGCCGCCGCGCGCGGCCGCCCCGCCGCGCACGGCGCAGCCGGCGGTGCGCTCCTCGGCGATCGCCCGCGCGGCGCTGGCGGTCCCCGCCCGCTGCGAGGTGCCGGCCGGTCTGGTGCTCCGGCTGGCCGACCGCGACGCCGACCTCCATCGCTTCGTCCGCGCCCTCGACCGCCGGCTGCCGAAGCCGCTCGACCGAGTGACCCTGACCGACAACCGCAGCCGGTTCCTCTCGGCGCGGCCGTCGCGCGGGCGCCTGTTCGGACGCTCGCGGCTGGCGCTCCGCTTGCACTGGGGGTTCGCGCTGGCGCCGGGGACGGTGCTCGGCGAGGTCGCCGCCTTCCTCGGCGAGCGCGGCGAGCGGCGCCGGCAGGCGCTCGAGACGCTGCGCGACTACTTCGAGGAGTTCCAGGAGCCGGGCGCCCGGCAGCGGTCGCGGCGGGGGCTGGTGCTCGATCCCCACGGCGAGCACCACGACCTGATCGCGCTCCGCGACCAGGTCAACCAGCGCTATTTCGGCGGCCGGCTCGAGGTGCCGATCACCTGGGGCCGCGAGCCGGGCCGGCGGCGCCAGCGCACGATCCACCTCGGCACCTACGACTTCGAGCGCAACCTGATCCGCATCCACCGCCGCCTCGACCACCCCAAGGTGCCGCGCCTGGTGGTCGCCTCGGTGGTCCACCACGAGCTGCTCCACGCCGCGATGCCCGCGGAGACCGTGCGCGGCCGGCGCCGGCTGCATCCGCCCGAGTTCCGCCGCCGCGAGCAGGCCTTCGCCCGCCATCGCGAGGCCCAGGAGTGGATCCGCGCCAACCTCCCCTGGCTGCTGCGGGCCACCGGGCCGCGATGATCTCGGGGGGCTCTTCAAGCCCCCGGCGAAAACCCGGCGCCGGCCGCCGCGGGTATCATCCGCCCGTCCCGAGCGTCCGTTCCGCCCGACCGAGGCACGACCCTGGAGAACCCGCCGATGCTGCGCCGAGACCCCGACGCCGACCGCTCCTCCGCCGCTCCCGGCGCCCCGCCGGCCCCGGCCCGCCCGCTGACCGCCCCGGTGTCCCGCCGGCCGCGCCGGCTCCACCGGCCGCTGCGGGCCGGGCTCGCCGCCCCCCTCCTCTTCGCCGGGCTGGCCCTCGGGGCCGCCTGCGGCGGCGATCCGATGGCCGGGGAGGAAGCGGCCGCGAACGGCGCCGGCGGCGAGGCCGCGGCCCCGTCGGATCAGGCCCCGTCCGTCGCGGCCCCCTCCGGCCAGTCCCCGTCCGGCCCGCCCGCCGGCGCCCCGATCGGCCCGCTGACCTCGCGCGGCGAGCCCGCCCCGACTCCCGCGATCTCGCCGGCGGGCGGCGCCGGCGCCGCGGGGCGGCTGGTCTGGGAGCTGCCCGCGGGCTGGACCGAGGTGCCGCCGGCGAGCCCGATGCGCATGGCGCAGGCGACGATCCCCGGTCCGGGCGGCCCGGCCGACCTGGTGCTCTTCCACTTCGGCCCCGGCGGCGGCGGCGGCGTCCAGGCCAACATCGACCGCTGGATCGGGCAGATGGAGGTCGAGGGGGAGCCCGAGCGGGGCAGCTTCACCGCCGGCGACCTCGCGGTGACCTGGGTCGACGTCGCCGGCACGCTCCTGCCGTCCGGGATGGGCATGGGGCCGACCGAGCCGCAGCCCGGCTCGCGCCTCCTGGGCGCGGTGGTCGAGGGCGCCGGCGGGCCCTGGTTCTTCAAGGCCACGGGGCCGTCCGAGACGCTGTCCGCGGCGCGTGAGGACTTCCTCGGCATGCTGCGCGCGGCCCGGGTCGAGTAGGGCGCGGCTCTCGGCGGGCGGCTCGCGCCGGCGGACGGCGCGAGGAGTACCATGACTTCCGTGAACCGCGACGCGCGCCACCGCGAGGCGGCCCCTCCGGTCTGGGGCGGGCTACTGGTCGGCGGCGCCTCGCTCCGGATGGGCTCGCCCAAGCAGCTCCTCGCCGTCGCCGGCGTCACCCTCGCCGAGCGCGCGGCGGCGGCGCTCGAGCCCCACGTCGCCGGGATCGCGGTGCTCGGCGCCGGCGCGCTTCCGGCGGCCCTCGCCGGCCGCGTCCGCCTCGACGACGTCGCCCTGCCCGAGGAGGTCGCACCGGCCGGTCCGCTCGCCGGGATGCTCGCGGCGATGCGCTGGAGGCCCGAGGCGGCGTGGGTGTTCGTACCCTGCGACCTGCCGGCGGTCGAGCCGGTTGCGGTCGGCTGGCTCGTGGCGCAGCGGCGCCCCGGCCGCTGGGCGGTGCTGCCGCGGGCCGCCGAGGCGGCGCCGCCCGAACCGCTGCTCGCGCTCTACGAGCCGGCCGCGCGCGAGCTACTCGAGGCGCTGGCGGCGGTCCCGGGCGCCGGCCGCGCGCCGCGCCGGCTCGCCGGCGATCCGCGGGTGGCGACGCCGGTGGTGCCGCCGGAGCTGGCGCGCTCGTGGGCGGGGGTCAACACCCGGGAGGAGCTGGGTGCGCTGGCGAGGCCGACCGCCCCGGTCTGAGCCGCCCCGGCTCGCCGCCGGCCGCAGCCGGCGCCGGGAGCGGCCCGGGAGTCGCCCCGGCGGCGAGCGAACTCGCGCTGCGCCCGCGGTGTCCCATCAGGTTGATGACCTCCGGCTTCCGCAACCCGGCCCGCGCCGTTGCCCGCTCGGCGCGGCGATGAACCGCCGGCTGCTCGCGGCGACGAACGCCGCGGCCCGCCTGGTCCTGGGCTCGGCGGTCGCCGCGACGGCGCTCGGTGCCGCCGCGCGGGTCGCCGCCCAGACCCCTCCCCGCGGCGGCTCCGGCCCGGTCGAGCGCCGGGCGGAGGCCCCCCAGGGGGTCTTCGGCGAGCGCGTCGAGGTCAGCCGGGTGCTCGTCGACGTGCGGGTGATCGACGGCCGCGGCGAGGCGGTCGCCGGCCTCCTCGCCGCCGACTTCGAGGTCCGGCTCGACGGCCGGCCGGCCGAGGTCGAGGCGGTCGAGTGGCACGGCGGATTGGCCTCCGCGGACGGCGTCGCGGCGGTCCTGAACGGCACTCCGCGGGCTCCCGCCGCCGCCCCGCCCGCCGACCTTCTGGTGCTCTTCCTCCAGAGCGCCGACTTCATCATGGAGGCCAAGGCGGTCGGCCACCTGCGGATGCTGCCGCGGCTCGAGGAGCTGGCCGGCCGACTGGCTCCCGGCCAGCGCGCGGCGGTGCTGCGCCACGGCGGCAGCCTGCGGCTCGAGAGCGACTTCACGGCCGACCCCGCCCGCCTGCGCGCGGCGCTGCGGCGGGCCGTGCTCGGCCCCGGCCCCGAGGCTGGATCCGAGGCCGGACCCGAGCCGGCCGCCGCCGGGCCGAGCCTGGAAGGCAGTTTCCCTTCGCTCGCCGCCGCCCTCGATCCCGAGCGCGCCCGCCGCGCCTCGTCGCCCGAGCGGGCGCTGGCGGTCGCGGCCGACGCCCTGGCGCCGCTCCCCGGGAGCAAGTCGATCGTCTTTGTCGGCTGGGGTCTGACCGGCCGCGGCCGCGAGGGGAGCCGGGCGCTCGCCGCCCTCGCCGCGGCCCGCGCGCCGGTCTTCGTGCTCGACGTGACCTCGGCCGACGGCCATCTGCTCGAAGGGGGCCTGCGCCACCTCGCGCACCTCACGGGCGGCACCTACGCCAGCACCTACCACTTCCCCGACGGCGCCCTGCACCGGCTCGAGCGCGCCATCGAGGGGCGCTACACGCTGATCCTGCGGGTGCCCAGGCTGCCGCCGGGCGTCCATCCGCTGCGCGTGCGGCTGGCGCCCGGCGCCGCGAGCCTCGGCCGCTGGGTGCTGGCGCCCGACGCGGTGCAGATCGCGGACGGGTGAGGACGAGCGGTCAGTCGAGATCGTAGCCGCAACCGCCGGCGCCGCACGCGGGGAGGTCGCAGCCGCCAGGCGCGCAGCTCTCGGCCGCGCGGCGGTCACCGCCGGTGGCGGTGGCGAAGGTCGACAGCTCGCGGCGCGGCGACTGCGAGCCGCAGCTCGGGCAGACCAGCCCGTCGCTCCCCGCGCCCATCCGCTGCAGGACCTCGAAGCGCTGATCGCAGTCGTTGCAGGTGTATTCGTAGAGCGGCATGGTTCACGCCTCCGGGCCGGCATTCTATTGTGAAAGACTCGGCGGCCGGCACGGGCCGTCCGGCCGTACCGTTCACCCCGTCGAGGAGATCCCGATGACCCCGAGCAAGCTCCCCCTCCGCGTCGCCGCCGTCCTGCTGCCCCTGGCGCTCGCCGCCGGCGCCGCGGGCGCCGACACGCTGCTGATCCTCAAGACGCACCAGGACGCCGTCGAGTTCGCCGGCCAGTCGCAGCCGGCCCAGGAGTCGACCGTCGAGGTGTGGGTCGGCAAGGACCAGATCAGCCGCAGCGACGAGCGTGCCACCCTGATCGTGCGGCCGAGCGAGCTGGTCGTCGTCAACCACGCCGACAAGACCTTCACCGTGCTCGCCCTGCCGCTCGACTTCGAGAAGCTGGTGCCGCCCGAGATGAAGCAGATGGCCGAGATGTTCAAGCTCACCGCGAAGGTGACCCCGACCACGGAGAGCACCAAGATCGGCGACTGGAACGTCCGGCGCTACGACGTCGAGATGACCAACCCCCGCGGCATGGCGATCTCCACCGTGATGTGGACCACCCGGGACCTCGAGATCGACTACGCCGCGTACCAGAAGCTGGCGGCGCAGACGATGGCGCTGGCGGGCGGCACCGAGCTGGCCGCGGAAATGACCAAGCTCGAGGGCTTCCCGGTGCTCCAGGAGACCACCATCGACATGGCGGGCAACACGGTCAGGAACCGCGAGGAGCTGGTGTCGGCGGAGCAGAAGGAACCGCCGGCGACGGCCTACTCGGTGCCCGAGGGCTACACGGAGAGCGAGCACCTCACGAGCCCGGTGGGGCCGTAGGATTTTCGAGGGGGGCTGTTCCAGCCCCCCTCCGGCCTCCGCCGGTTACGGCAACGAGGTCGTCCACGCCGAGGTATCCCCGGACTCAAAACCGTCCGCGAAGATCGGCGGCCCGGCGACCTGGTAGCCGCAGCCCTGGTAGATCGAGACGATCTGGTCGACGTCGGCGGGGTCGAAGGCGAGGTCGACCGCGGCCTGGACCACCGCCTGCGCCGCGACGAGCTGGTTGCTGCCCGAGTTGGTCGCCTTGAGCCCCTCCCAGTGGGCGGTGACCGAGAGGTCGCGCCCGATCGCGTCCCACACCTCCATGTTGCACGACGACCAGAACTGGCCGTCGGTGTGGATCTGGCCGCTCAGGTCGGCCGGGTAGGTGCGGGTGGCGGTCCAGTTGCTGAGCCGCCCGGGCCAGAACGGGTTGTGGCCGTCCCAACTGAACACGAAGTGGTACGCCGGGTCGGCCGGCAGCCACTGGCCGAAGCTGCGGCTGTACTCGGCGGCAGCGAAGTCGCCGACTCCCTCGGAGAGGCCCTGCACCTGCGACAGGCTGCCGCCGGTCGCCCAGTCGTGCAGGCCGTGGCCCAGCTCGTGGACCACCACGTCGGCGTCCTCGGCGTCGTCGACGCCGCCCTCGCCGAACTGGAGCCGCCCGGTGCCCGACGAGTAGGACGAGTTGTCGGCGCCGTTGAAGCCGTGCGGGTCGTACTGCACCCCGCCCGGGTACTGGTGCGGCTCGAGCAGGAGCCCGAGGGTGACGTTGAGATACCGCATGTAGGTGTCGATGTGGTAGTAGGTGTTGGCCGCCTCGAAGGCGTCCGGATCGCGGGTGAAGGTCCACGCCGACGACCCCTGCGAGAAGCACCCCTTGAACGGGTTCGCCCAGTCGACGCACTCGGCCCACGGCCCGACCAGGCTGAAGGTGCCGGCGTTGTCGGTGATGTCGAGGAGCGTGCGGCCGAAGATCTCGGCGACGAGCTGGGGGGTGTCGGCGTCGCTGCCGTCGACGTAGCCGGGATCGCCGTAGTCGGCGGTCGCCGACGACAGCGGATCGGGATCGAACACCGTGGCGGTGCCGTCGACCGTGGTGCCGTAGAAGGCGCGGTCCTCGGCCCCGAAGACCTCGCCGGTCGCGGCGTCGATCATCACCCGCCACTCCCCGGCGGGCGCCACGCGCGCGGCGAGGTCGACCTGCCAGGCCAGCCGGGCGCCCGCGGCGCCGGGGAAGACCACCAGCCGGGTCGTCTCCCACGCCGTGCCTCCCTGGACGCCGAGATAGCCGGCCGCGGCGTCGCGCGCCGCGGCGGCGGCGACCGCCGGGGCCGCCTGGTCGCCGAGCGCGAGGTCCGGCCGGTAGCCGCTGACGACGAAGGTGACCACGCCGTCGCGGTCGAGCTTGACCGCGAGGTCGGGACCGTAGACTGGGATGCCGCCGACGGTCTGGCGGAAGCGCACCACCGTCCCCGAAGGACCCGGGCGGACGGCGTGGACGGCGAGGTCGGCCGTGTCCGGCTGGCCGAGCCCGAGCACGCCGGCGGCGGCGGCGAGGTACTGGCGCGCCATGTCCTCGGGCGTGCCGGCCTGGGCGCGGTAGTCGACGCCGTGGAGCGCGATCGCACCGCCGGCGGCGCCGGCGCCGCGGCCGGAGAGCACCTGGACCGGCTGGGCGGGCTCGAACGGGATCGTCAGCGCCGAGTCGGGGCGCGGCTTGGCGGCATCGGCCGGCGGCGCGAGAAGGGCGGCGGCCACCAGGGCGACGACGGCGAGCGCGGCGGCTGCGGGCCGGTGGGGGCGGATGGTCATGCTGCGGCCTCCTGCGGGATGGTTGGCTCGGGCGAGCTCCCCGCCGATCGTGACGGCGGGCGCGTGCGCGGAGCGGTGGCTCCGTAGACCACGAAAAGAGCCCGCAGTATAGCGCAGGACGGGGAGTTTTCGCGGCCGGCCGACGGTGCTGGCAACGCGCTTGCAGTCGGGCCGGTCGAACCACTCCGGCGCCACGACCGGCGCAGGAAGCGAGCACCGACATGCATCCCGAGCCCCCGTCCCCGCGATCCCCGATCCCCCGCTCGCCGCTCTCGACCGCGCTCCTCGCCGCGGCCGCGGCCGCAGCCGTCCTGGCCGCGGCGTCGTGCGCCACCGGCGGCGTCAACCAGGGCGACTTCAACCTGGTCTCGGTCGAGGAGGAATGGCAGCTCGGCGCAACAGCTCGAGCGCGACCTCGCCGGCCAGATCCGCCTGGTGAACGACCGGCGGCGCTCGGCTACGTGAGCGCGGTCGGCCAGCGCGATCGTCGCGCCAGACCGAGCTGGCGCGAGCTGCCCTGGGAGTTCCACATCGTCGCCGATCCCGAGATCAACGCCTTCAACATCCCGGGCGGCCACGTCTACGTCAACACCGGCCTCCTCGCCGCCGCCGACAACGCCGCCGAGCTGGCGGCGGTGATGGCCACGAGATCGCCCACGGCGTCTCGCGCCACGGCACCGAGCAGCTCACCCGCGGCTACGGCCTCAACCTCGCCGCGGGGCTGCTGCTCGGCGAGCAACCCGCCGCCTACCAGCAGATCCTCGCGCAGATCGTCGGCGCCGGCACGCTCGCCCGCTTCTCGCGCGGCGCCGAGAGCGAGGCCGACGACCTCGGCGTCGCCTACATGCAGCGCGCCGGCTACGACCCGCGCGGCATGGTGACCATGTTCGAGGAGCTGCTCAGCCGGCGCCGGCGCAACCCCGGGGCGGTCGACCGCTTCTTCGCCAGCCATCCGCTGACCGAGGACCGGATCGACCGCATGCGCCGCCGGATCGGCGAGCAGCCGCCGGGCGGCGGCCTGCGCACCGACGAGTCGGGCTTCTCCGCGGCGAAGCGCGCGGCGGCGCGCTACGGCTGACCGGTCGCTTCAGTTGACCAGCGTCGAGGGGAGGTCGAGCGAGCCCGTCGCGCCGCCGAGGGTGCCGGCGTTCATCTCGAGCAGGGAGGTCAAGAGCTCCTGCCGCGCCAGCGGATCGGCGGCCTCGATCAGCGCCTGCTTCTCGACTGGCGACAGCGGCATCGCCGCGGTCAGGCCGTTGACCAGCGAGAAGCCGGGGAGCCCGGCGAGCTTCTCGAGGTCGAGCTCGAAGCCGCGCGCCCGGCCGAGAGCGAGCGCCGCGGCGAGCGCCGGTGCGGGGTCGATCTCGGCCTCGGCCTCGCGCAGGTCGCCCTCGAACTCCCGGTAGTCCGCCTCGATCCGCCGGTAGCCGCGCCGCGGCGCCAGCTCCCCGCGCACCCGGAAGCGGCTCACCCCGCGCAGGAGGATCACGAAGCGGCCGTCGGGCTGGCGCTCGCAGCGCTCGATCCGCCCGGCGCAGCCGACCGGGTAGAGCCGCGGCGGATCGCCCGGCGGCGCGCCACTCTCGGGCGAGCTGTCGGGCGAGTTGTCGTCCTGCGGCACCAGCGGCTGGATCATGCCGATGAACCCGTCCCCCGCCGCGGCGTCCTCGACCATCGCCCGGTAGCGCGGCTCGAAGACGTGCAGCGGCAGCCAGTTGAGCGGCAGCAGCACGACCCCGGTGAGCGGGAAGATCGGCAGGATGTGCGGCGGCTCGGACATCGGCCCGATCTTGCCACAGGCCCTCACTCCCACCGCGCGCTCGCCCGCAGCGGGCCGGCGGCGCGGGCGAAGGCGACGTCGCAGAGGCCGAGGGCGCCGTCGAGGGGGCGGCGCAGGAACCAGGGGAAGTCGTAGGGGAGGTAGCCGCGCTCGGCCATGAACGCGACCAGCTCGGCGAAGGTCGCCTGCTCGGGGCGGTAGCGGAAGAGCGCGGCCTCGATCACGAACAGCTCGGCCGTGCCGAGGAGGGTCGAGGCGCCGCGGAGGACCTCGAGCTCCATCCCCTCGACGTCGATCTTGACCAGCTCGGGGAGCGGCCGCGCGCCGCCGGCGTAAAGCGAGTCGAGGGTCACGACCGGCACGGTGCGCGCCTCGGCGCCCATCGCCGCCGCGCCCGCGGCGCCGGGGAGGAGCGAGGAGCCGCCGCCGGCGGGATCGACCGCCAGCACCCGCTCGCCGGCCTCGGCGCCGGCCGCCGCGGCGATCCACTCGGCGCTGCTGTTCCCGGCGGACCCCGCCGCGGCTCCCGCCGCCTCGGCGCAGAAGCGCTCGAGGTCGCGCGCCCACTCGCGCTGCGGCTCGAGCAGCACGAAGCGCGCACCGGGGAAGACCGCCTGCGCGGTCCGGCTCCACTCGCCGCGGTGGGCGCCGACGTCGAGTACCGACGCCGGCGCGAAGCCGCGCGCCGCCAGCCCCTCGAAGAAGGTGCGGGTGTCGCCGACCGGGAGCCGCTGGGGCGGGGTGAGCGAGCGGTCGCTACGACCGACCGTGAGACCGGCTCGCGCGAGGGCGCCGCGGGCCAGCCGCTTGAGTCGGCCGCGCATCGCGCCGTACTCTAGGGCGCCGCGCGGCGGCCGTGGCGTTGCCGACCGGCCGCCACCAGCCGCGTGGTGGCCGCACCGGCGCCGAAGCCGCCGCCGAAGAGGGCTGCGACCTCGACCCAGCGCACGGTGTCGGCGCTCGAGACCGCGGCGGCGATCGCGACCGCGATCGAAGCCAGGGTCGCGAGGGCGGCCAGTACCCTCTTTCTTCGCTCGCTGTCCATGAACCGGGAGAATATGACGATGACCGCCCGAGCCGAGACCGTGACCACCGCCGTTGCCGCCACCCTCCTCGCTGCCGCCATGACCGCCGCCCTCTTCGTCCCGCCCGCCGCCGCCGAGGGCGCCGCCGGCACCGCCCCGCCGTTGCCGGCCGAGACGCTCGCCGCCGTCGAGCGCGAGCTGATCGCCTCCCACGGGGAAGGCGAGGCCGACCGCATCCGCCGCGGCGTCGCCCAGGTCGGCGCGCTACTGGCGCGCCGAGGACGGCGACGCCGAGGCCTTCCGCGCCCTGGCCGCCGGCGAGTTCGTCCCCGCGGGCCCGGACCTCGACGCCACCTTCGAGCGCCTCGAGTGCGCGCTCGAGCGGGTCGACGGCTACATGACCTCGCTCCGTCGCGACCTGCGGCGGCGGACCGACCTCGACCTCGGGCCGCTGCTGCCGATCGACTACCGGCTGGCCGGCTGGGACCCGTCGGCCCACGTCGCCGACGACCTCTTCGCCAACAAGCGTCGCCTTCGTCGCGCTGCTCAACTTCCCGCTCACGACGCTCGAGGAGCGGCTGCGCCGAGGGCATGGACGTGGTCGCGCCGCGCAGTGGGCCGAGGCGCGGCTCGCCGCAGCCGCTTCGCCGACGCGCGTGCCGGCCGAGGTGAACGCAGGCGATCGACCGCAGGCGCTACGCCGAGGCCGACGCCTACATCGCCGACTACAACATCTACATGCACCACCTGCTGACCGCCGGACGGGCGAGCGGCTCTTCCCCGCCGGGCTGCGCCTGATCACGCCACTGGAACCTGCGCGACGAGCTGAAGGCGCGCTACGCCGAGCCCGACGGGCTGCCGCAGCAGCGGATGATCGCCGCAGGTGATGGAGCGCATCGTGCGCCAGGAGATCCCGGCCGCGGTGATCGACAACCCGCGGCTCGACTGGGACGCCGGCGACGAACGCGGTCGCGCGTCTCGCCGGTCGACGGACGTCGACCGGCGCCGCGCCGGCGCGCGCGCCGGAGCGCGAGCCGGAGCGCGAGCCCGACGAGCGCTACCGCCGCTGGCTCGGCGTCTTCCGCGCGGAGCGCGCGGCCGATCCCTACTACGCCGGACGAACCCGACCTTCATCGCCCGCCGCTTCGACGTCGGCCGCGAGATCCCCGAGGCCGAGGTCGAGGCGCTGTTCGAGGCGGTGCTCGACTCGCCGCTCGGCGCGCGACGGTGGCGCGCGCTCATCGCCAAGCGGCTGGGGCGGCCGCTCGAGCCGTTCGACATCTGGTACGTCGGCTTCAAGCCGCGCGGCGCAGCTTCAGCGAGGCCGAGCTCGACGCGCTGACGCGGAAGCGCTACCCGACCGCCGAGGCGTTCGCGGCCGACATCCCGCGCATCCTGCGCGAGCTCGGCTTCTCGCCGGAGCGCGCGCGCTTCCTCGCCGACCACATCGTGGTCGACCCGTCGCGCGGCGCCGGCCACGCGATGGGCGCCGGCGCGCCGCGACGACAAGGCGCACCTGCGCACGCGCGTCGGCGCCGGACGGCATGGACTACAAGGGCTACAACATCGCGGTCCACGAGCTGGGCCACAACGTCGAGCAGGTGTTCTCGCTCGACGACGATCGACCACACCCTGCTCCAGGGCGTGCCCAACACCGCCTTCACCGAGGCGCTGGCGTTCGTGTTCCAGGCCCGCGACCTCGAGCTGCTCGGGCTCGGCCGCCGACGACCCGGCGGCCGAGCACCTGCGCGCGCTCGACACGTTCTGGGCGACGCGCGAGATCGCCGGCGTCGGCGCTCGTCGACATGCGCGGCCTGGCACTGGCTCTACGACGCATCCGCGAGGCGACGCCGGCCGAGTTCCGCGAGGCGGTCGTCGAGATCGCGCAGGACGTCTGGAACCGCTACTACGCGCCGCTCTTCGGCGAGCGCGACGTGCCGCTCCTGGCGATCTACTCGCACATGATCGACGCGCGGCCTCTACATGCCCGACTACCCGCTCGGCCACCTGATCGCGTTCCAGGTCGAGGAGCACTTCCGCGACAGCCGAAGCGCCGCTCGGCGCCGAGTTCGAGCGCGTCGCCCGGCTCGGCGCGCTCACGCCCGGACGCCTGGATGCGCAAGGCGGTCGGCGCGCCGCTCTCGGCCGAGCCGCTCCTGGCGGCGACGGCCGAGGCGCTCGAGGCGCTCGGCCCGGGCGGCGGCGCGGCCGAGCCGGTGGCGGCGGCGGGCTCCGGCGTCGGAGCGGCGGCCGCGGCGGGGACCGCGGAGGCCGGTCGTTGAGCGATCCCGCGCCGGCCGGCCCGGTGATCCCGGCGCGCGAGCGGCTGATCTTCGCCCTCGACGTGCCGTCGCCGGAGGAGGCGCGGGCGCTGGTCGAGCGGCTGGGCGATTCGGTCGCCTTCTACAAGGTCGGCCTCGAGCTGGCGATGGACCCCGGCTACTGGCCGCTGGTCGACTGGCTGCGCGGCCGCGGCAAGCGCGTCTTCTGCGACCTCAAGCTGTTCGACGTCCCCGAGACGGTCGGCCGCGCGGTGGCGCGGCTGGCCGGCCGCGGCGTCGACTTCGTCACCGTCCACGGCAACGACGGCATGCTGCGCGCCGCCTGTGCGGCGGGCGGCGACTCCGACTTGCGGGTGCTGGCGGTCACCGTCCTGACCAGCCTCGACCGCGGCGACCTCGACGACCTTGGATTCCAGTGCGAGGTCGCCGAGCTGGTGCTGTCGCGGGCCCGCCGGGCGCTCGAGATCGGCTGCGCCGGGGTGATCGCCTCGGGCCTCGAGGCCGAGCCGCTGCGCGCCGCCCTCGGCGAGCGGCTCCTGATCGTCGTCCCCGGCATCCGGCCGGTCGCCAACGTCGACGACCAGAAGCGCACCGTCGACGTCGAGGAGGCCTTCCGCCGCGGCGCCGACCACATCGTCGTCGGCCGTCCGATCCGCGACGCCGCCGACCCGCAGGCTGCGGCCGAGGCGATCCAGGAGCGGATCGCGGCGCTCTTCCCGGGCGGCTGAGCGCGCTGGACCCCGTCTGCCGAATGGCGTATCATCGGCTGCCGATTGGCGCGCGAGGTCTGGGCCGGGATGACGGCCGCGCCGGAGGACGTCGCATGACCACCACCGCACAGCTCTACATCACCCTGGGCGGCGCCCCGGTGCTCCGCGCCGCCGCCGGCAGCGCCGAAGACTTGCGGCGTCTGGTCCGCGCCGGCCTGCCGTTTTCGGCGCTCGAGCAGGTCATGGCGCGGTTCGGGCTCGGGCGGCAACAGGTCGCCGAGGTGCTCCACCTGCCCGAGCGGACGCTGGCGCGGCGCAAGCGCGAGCGGCGCCTGCAGCCGGACGAGTCGGACCGGCTGGTCCGGCTGGCGCGGGTCGCCGCCCAGGCCGAGGAGACCCTCGGCTCCGCCGAACGGGCCGCCGCCTGGCTGCGCCGGCCCAGCCGGGCGCTCGGCGGGGAGGCGCCGCTCGACCTGCTCGACACCGACCTCGGCGCCCGCGAGGTCGAAGCGGTCCTCGGCCGGCTCGACTACGGCGTCTATAGCTGACGGGCGCGGGCGGCGCGGGCGGCACGGTGCGGCGCGAGATCAGCGCGGGACCCCTGCCGGTGTGGCGGATCGTGCCGCGCCGGCGGGCCGCGTCGGCCTGGGACGGCGAGGGCGCCCGGCTCTTCGGCGGGCGCTGGAACCACGCGGGTACGCGCGTCGTCTACGCCTCGGCCACGCTCTCGCTCGCCGCGCTCGAGGTCTTCGTCCACGCCGATCCCGACACCGCGCCGGAGCTGGTGGCGATCCGCGCCGAGCTGCCCGCGGGGACGCCGGTCGAGCGGCTGGAGCCCGGCGACCTGCCCGCCGGCTGGCGTTCCTACCCCGGGCCCGCCGCGCTCCGCGACCTCGGTACCGAGTGGGCGACGCGCGGCGATGCGGTCGCCCTCGTCGTCCCGTCCGCGGTCGTGCCCCAGGAGTCGAACCTGCTCCTCAACCCGGCGCATCCCGGCTTCGCGAGCCTCCACCCGGAGGCTCCGCTCCCGTTCGGGTTCGACGCCCGGATGTGGAAGGGTGCGGCCCCGCCGTAGCGGTCAGGGGAAGACCCGCCGCGTCACCGGCTCGCCCGCTTCGCCGATCAGACCGCGCGCGGCCAGCCACTCGCGGGCGTCCTCGGCGTCGCGCTCGAACCAGGCCGCGGCCGAGCCGAGGCGGAAGCTGTAGCCCCAGTCGTCCATGTCGGCGAGGGCGCGCTCGCGGCCGAAGCCGGGGAGGCGGCCGGCGAGGAGGATCTGGAGGTAGCAGACCGCGTCCTCCTCGTCGTAGCCGCCGCCGGCGTCGGCGTCGATCGGGCCGCGCCCCGCGATCGTGGCGAGGACCAAGTGGCAGGCCTCGTGGAGCGCCGAGTGGACCGGCGTGTCGCCGCGCGCGAAGAGCGTCCGGCCGCGGATCCCCGCCTCCGGGGCGCCGAACCAGCTCCCCGGGATCGGCGCGCCGTCGGCCACCGCCTCGACCTCGACGCCGTAGCCGGCGAGCAGCCCGGCGAGGGCGCCTTCGGCCAGCTCGCGGCAGGCGAGGACCGCCGGCCCGGCGGTGGCGGCGGCGTAGAAATCGATCTCGTGCATGGTGAGAGGCCGGGCCGTGGATTGTGCCACGCGCCGGCCGAGCAAGTTCGTGGCGGCAGGCTGAGCCGCTGCCGAAAGTCCCCCTACAGGAACAGCAGCGCCACCCCGCAGACCGCCACCACCGCGCCGGCCAGCCGCCGACGCCGACCCGCTCGCCGCGCAGCAGGACGACCAGCGGGATGATCAGCACCGGCGTCAGTCGCCATGATGCTCGCGGCCACGCCCGCGACGGTGGCGCGGATCGCGATGAGCGAGCAGGGTGACCGCCGAGGAAGGGGCCGAAGAAGGCGCCGAGGGCGGTCAGCCCCAGGGCCTTGCGGTCGGGGAGCGCCGCGCCGGACGTTCGGCCACCAGCCGAGGGCGAAGAAGAGGAGCGACGTAGCCGGCGAGTGCCGGCGAGCACCCGGATCTGGGTCGCGGCCATGGCGTCGTAGCTCCCCATGCCGATCTTGCTGAGGATCAGTCCGCCGGCCTGCCCCAGCGCGCCGCCGAGGCCGAGGGCGAGGCCCGCCGGGCGTGGCGTGCGCGGCAGCGCCGGCTCGCCCGGCCGCGGCGGCGCGGCTTCGTCCGCTCCAGGACCGCCCAGGCGATCCCGCCGACGGTCAGCGTCATGCCCAGGAGGTCGCGCGGCGCCAGCGTCTCGCCGAGGGCCAGCCAGCCGATCGCCGCCGTGAGCGGCGGCACCAGCGACATCATCAGGGTCGAGAGCCGCGAGCCGAGGACCACGAAGGCGCGGTAGAGGCAGAGGTCGCCGAAGGTGAAGCCGACCAGGCCGGAGACGGTCAGCCAGAGCCAGGCGTGCGCGCGTGCGCGTCGACCGGCAGCGGCTGGCCGCGGAAGAGCCAGCCGGCGGCGGCGCGAAGCCGAAGGCGAAGACCAGGCGGATCAGGTTGACGGTCAGCGAGCCGACCCGACGGCCGGCGGCCTCGAAGGCGAGGGCGCTCGCGACCCAGCAGCCGGCGGTGGCGAGGGCCGCCAGCTCGCCGGCGAAGGGGACGGACGGCGGCATCGGCGGATCATAGACGCGGCCGCGGAGATTCGAAAGATCTCGATCGATTCCATGACGCAACTGCGACGAAGCGCTTCGATCCAGACCCGTTGATACATCTTCGTGCTGGTTTACTTCCGCCCTTGCGGGACCGAGTGTTCGCCGTGATCTCTGTGGCGGTTTCGCCGATCGCTTCCTATACTCCAGCGCGTGGCGCCGGGCGGGGCGGTGCCGGATGGAACGGTGCAGGGTGGCGTGATCGATTGAGATAAATCATTTCGAATGATTTTACGGCGGTCCCGGCGCCGGAGGAGGGTCTCGATGGCCGACTCACAGCCGTCCCGCAAGGGTCGCAACCTGTCGGCTCCACCTCTGGTCTGGGCCGGGGTCGTGGTGACGCTGCTCTCCTGCGCCGCGATCACCGCCGCGCTGCAGTTCGCGGCCCGCGCCGAGAGCGCCTCGGACACCGCCGAGTCGTTCCGCCGGCGGCTGGCGCTGCTGGGCATCGAGCGCGACCTCGTGCACGCCGCCGACCGCCTCGAAGCGACCGCGATGCTCCACCTGATGACCGGCGAGCGCGGCGACGATCTCGGCCGGGCGCAGGCCGATTTCGCGCACCGGCTGGAGGAGGTCGAGGCGTCGCTCGAGGCCTTCCTCGCCGGCGGGTCGTCGTCCCACGCGTCGGCCGAGCGGCTGCACGGCGTGGTCGCGACCTTCCGACGCGCGCGCGGCCGCCCGGTGTCGGCGGCCGAGTCGCTCCACGCCGTCGGCGAGCTGTACACGGCGCTCGGCTGGGTGGTGATCGCCTCGCCCGACGGCAAGTGGTTCGAGCTCTGCGACTTCGTCCACGACCTCCAGATCTCGTCCAGCTACGCCTTCGACACCGTCGACGAGTACCTGGCGCGCCGCTGGGCGGCCGAGCCGGTACCGACCGAGCCGGAGATCGCGGCCGAGCTGGAGAGCGCCGCCGCCTACTTGCGGGCGCTCGACCTGCGGCCGAGCAGGCCCGAGGAGACGATGTGGAACCTCGACCGGCTGCTCGACGTCGAGCGCGCCGCCGCGCTCGACCCGGAGCTCGGACCGCTGGTCGTCCGGATGCGCAGCCGGCCCGGGGCACAGGTGATCCGCGACCTCCTCCCCTACCTCCTCTTCCGCACCGAGGAGCCCGTGCTGCCGCCGGTCGAGCTCTACGACCGGATGGCGGCCTACTCGGTCGAGCTGCTCGACGGCGCCCAGCGGGCGCTCGAGCTGGCCGACGCGCGGATCGCCGCCGAGGAGCGCCGCGAGCACCGCCGCAGCCTCGCGGCCCAGGCGCTGGCGGTGATCTTCAGCCTCGCCGCGGTCGCCGTGCTGGCGGCCCTCGAGCTCCACCGGCGCCGCTTCAACCGCCACCTGCACCGGCTGGCGGAGACCGATCCGCTGACCGGCCTCGGCAATCGGCTGGCGATCGCGTCGTCCGAGCGCCCGCGGCTCGCCGACGCGCGCCAGGGCGGCTTCGCGCTGATCAACCTCGACCTCGACAACTTCAAGGCAATCAACGACTCCTTCGGCCACCCCGTCGGCGACCAGGCGCTGATCGCGTTCGCCGCCGCCTGCCGCCACGCGGTGCGCGTCGACGACGCCGTCGCCCGGGTCGGCGGCGACGAGTTCGTGATCGTCCTGCACCGGCTGGTCGATCCCGAGGCCGACGCCCGCGAGATCGCGTCGCGGATCCAGGGCGGTCTCGAGCAGCCGGTCGAATGCGGCGGGCGGAGCCTCCTCCTCGAGGTGTCGATCGGCATCGCCACCTCGGCCGGGCCGGCCGATCTCGACGAGATGATGATCGAGGCCGACCTCGCGCTCTACGCCGCCAAGGAGCGCGGCAGCAACCGGCACGAGCTGTTCGCCGACTCGGAGCGCCGGCAGCTCGTCCGCGATCTGCCGCAGGCGCTCTCGAGCGGTCGCATCGGCTGCGTCTTCCAGCCCCAGATCGACCTCGTCACCGGCGTCGTCGTCGGGCTCGAGGCGCTCGCCCGCTGGCCGGGAGGGCCGGCCCCGGGATCGCCGCCGGTGCCGGTGCGCAAGCTGATCGACGTCGTCGAGTGGATGGGCCGGACCCAGGCGCTCCTGCGCTGCGTCGTGGCCCAGGTCGAGACCGCCTATGCCGAGACTCTCGGCGTCTTCTCCGGCCGCTTCTGGATCAACCTGTCGCCGGCCGACCTCGCGATCCCGAGCTCGGCCGACGTCCTGCTCGACATCCTCGGCACCTCCCGGGTGCCGCTCGACCGGCTCGGCGTCGAGATCACCGAGAGCCTGCCGATCGTCGATTTCGACCAGGCGCGCGGGGTGCTCGAGCGGCTGCAGGCGGCCGGCGTCGCGATCGCCATCGACGACTTCGGCAGCCGCAACACCCCGCTCAAGCACCTGACCAGCCTGCCGATCGACGTCGTCAAGCTCGACCGCTGCGTCGTCCGGGGGGTCGACTCCGAGCCCTGCAACCGGGTGCTCGCCGAGGCGGTGCGGGTGGTGTGCGAGACCCGCGGCACGGTGGTCCTCGCCGAGGGGGTCGAGACCGTGGCCGAGCTGGAGACCCTGCGCCGGCTCGCGGTGCAGCAGGCGCAGGGCTACGTCATCTCGCACCCGCTGCCGCTCGCCGAGCTGATCGAGTACCTCGACCGCGAGGCCGGAGCTCCCGGGGCGCCCGGAACGCCGCCCGGGCCGCGCCGGATCAGCGGAAGCGCCAGGACAAGAGCAGCCGGGCGTTGAACAGCTCGTCGGTCTCCTCGGGCAGGGGCTGGAAGTCCTCGTCGAGCCGCCGGACGTCGAGCGGGCTGTAGAACAGCTCGCCGGCGAGCCGGCCGTGCTCGCCCAGCGGGTGGGCGGCGCCGGCCGCCACCGACCATGTGGTGCCCTCCGAGAGCAGGAGGCTGCGGTCGTGGAAACCGAAGGTCATGGCGTCGACCTGGAACTCGTTGTCGAAGCGGTTGACCGCCGCCGCCAGGTAGGGCTCGAGGCCGCCCGCCGTGCGGTAGGCCGCGGTCAGCTCGAGGCCGTAATAGGTGAGGGTCATCTCGTCGTCCGACGGCGCCTCGCAGCCGAACGGGTTGGCCTCGGGGTCGTCGCCGCCGGCGGCGTCCTCGGCGGTGCAGGTGATCGGCCCCTCGACGGTGCCGGTCTGGCCGTAGAGGCGCAGCCCGGCGCGCCAGCTCGGGCCGGCGTAGATCTGGCGGCCGAGGGCGAGCGAGACGAGGTTGCTCTCGACGTCGTCGATCTCGACCGGCGGCAGCCAGGCGCCGGTCAGGGTGAAGCCGCCGGGCAGCCCGACCGAGAGGCGCGGCCGGGCGATGGCGTCGGTGCGGTTCAGGTCCTCGACCTTGGTGCCGCCGAAGCCGACCCGCCGCTGGTCCTCGGACAGGCTCGGCACCCAACCGAGCTCGAGCCCGACTTCGAGCGCCCAGGGGTCGAGCGGCTCGGGGACGCCGAAGCCGGTCAGGAGCGTGATCGAGCCGAACCAGGCCATCGCCCAGGCCTCGGGCTCCTCGAAGTCGAGCTCGGTGCGCGGCGCGAACACCTCCTGGGCGGCCGCCGGCGGCACGGCGCCGGCAAGGACGGCGAATGCGGCGAATACGGCGAGCGCCGCCCCGAGGGCGGTGCGGCGGGCTTCCATCGCGAGGGTGCGGGTCGAGCGGGCGGTCTTCACGGTCGTCTCCTCCAGGGCGATCCTCGGGGCGGTCGGGGCGCAAAGGCGCCCCGGGCCGGTCTTCGCAGGAGCTCCTGCAGGCGGGTGACCGGCCCGGGGCGCGAGGCTGGCTCAGGGGCAGGTGGCGAACGCCTGGGTGTCGGCCCTCGGCAGGGCCACCAGGCCCTGCGGGTTCGAGTAGCGCCGCACCTTCTCCCCCACGGTATCGGTCACCACCACGTCGAAGGCGACGTTGGTGGTGGCGGCGAAGAACACCCAGTAGCGGTCGAACGGCACCACGCAGGCGTTCTGCATCTTGACCAGCATCTCGATGTTGTTGGCGTTGAAGAACCAGAACAACCCGGCGCGGTCGGTGAACGGGATCGCGTTGGCCGGCTGCTCGACGCCGCCCGGCGGCGTGAAGGTGACCTGGACCCGGAAGCGCTCGCCCAGGAGGCAAAGGGTGTTGGCGTCCTCGATGCACGGGCCGGGCACGAAGTCGTCGTCGTCGAGGATGGTCACCGTCTGGGTCGACGGCGCGCCGAGGCCGGCGCCCCCGGTGGGCTCTGTGAGCGCCAGGGTCACCGTCTCGTCCCCCTCGGTGTCGGAGTCGTCGAGGATCGGGAGCTGGAAGCTCTTGGCGGCGCCGTCGCCACCGCCCCAGCTCAGCGTGCCCGAGACCGCGGTGAAGTCGTCGCCGGCGGTAGCGGTACCGCCGACGCTCGCGTAATCCACCGACACCGCGCCGGCGGTGCCGCTCTCGCGCTGCACGGTCACGCTGCGGTCGCCGCCGGACTCCTCGGCGTTCTGGTCCGCGACCGAGAAGCGGAGGTTGCCGGCGGGCGGCGGCGGCCCGGAAGCGTCGTTGTCGGTGATGGTCAGGACCGCCGACGAGGGGGAGCCGAGCGCGGCGCCGCCGGTCGGCGCGGCGAGGGTCAGGTTGACGGTCTCGTTGGGCTCGTCGGCGGTGTCCTCGAGGATCGGCACCGTGAAGGTCTTCGGGCCGTCGTCGTTGTCGGCCCAGTTGAGGGTGCCGGAGCGGGTCGTATAGTCGTTGCCGGCGGTGGCGCTGCCGTTGCCGGTGGTGTACTGCACCGAGACCGCGCCGTCGTCGCCGCCGGTGCGCTGGACCGTGATCGTGGCCTGGTTGGAGCCCTCGCCGGCGGTGTAGGTGCCGTTGCTGAAGCGCAGCGCGCCGGGGGCGGTGGTGCCGCCCTGGACGGTGATGTTGCCGCTCATCACGACGCCGTGGGCCTGGCAGAAGTAGCCGATCTGCCCCGGAGTGTTGAAGGTGCGGCTGAAGGACCAGCCGGTCGAGATGTTGCCGTTGCCGCCGGTGTCGTCGCAGCCGTTCGCGCAGCGGAAGTTGCCGCTCGAGAAGACGTTGTGCGGGTTGTTGCCGGCGTGGGTCCAGGTCACGGAGTCGCCGACCTGGATGGTGAGCTGGCTGGGGCCGAAGTTGTTGTCGCCGACGATGACGGTGTGGTCGCCGGCCGCTGCCGGCGAGGCGTTCACGGCGGTCAGGACGAGCGCGGCGGCGAGCATTGCCGCGGCACGGGCGGGGTGCAGGGACGGGCGGTTACAGCGGTACATCGGAAGTCTCCTCGCTCGTGATGCGTCGGATGGCCTCGACGGCAGCGGACGGTGCCGTCTCGAACCGTGGGTCCGGGAGGGCGCTCCGGCGGTTCAAGGGGCGCCGGGGGCGCGCCGGGCCCTTGAACCGCGCCCGCCGGCCGCGGGACCCACGGCCGGCGGACCCGGTCCGACGCGGTTACATATATGCTCCAGCGCGCGATTCTCTCTCAAAACGAGCTCCGTTCCACTGTCGCGGAGCGGATGCGGGCGATGACGACCACCCCCGACGACGACCTCGAGCTGCTGGCCCGGGTCGCCGCGCGCGACCGTCCGGCGTTCGAGGCCCTCTACCGGCGCTACCACCGGCGGCTGCTCTCCTACCTCCTGCGCCTCCTGGGCGGACGCCTGGAGGAGGCCGAGGAGGCGCTCGACGATACCTTCTATGCGGCCTGGGAGAACGCCGGCTCCTTCCGCGGCGGCTCGCGGGTGTCGAGCTGGCTCTTCGGCATCGCCTACCGCAAGGGGTTGAAGACGCTCGAGCGCGGCGGGCGGCGGCGCTGGGAGCTGGCCGAGGGGGACGTCGAGGCGGTCGAGCCGGCGTCACCCGAGAGCCCGCGCCGCGACCTCGAACGGCGGGAGCTGGCGCGCGCGGTGGCGGCCGCCCTCGGCGGGCTCTCGCCCGAGCAGCGGCGGGTGGTCGAGCTGACCTACTTCCGCGGCCTCTCCTACCCCGAGATCTCCGAGCGGATCGGCGTGCCGGTGGGCACGGTCAAGACCCGGATGTTCCACGCCCGGCGGCGGCTGCGCGAGCTGCTGCCGGCGCTCGGCTGGAGCGGCGCCGCCGGGGAGGCCGAGGGATGACCGCGGCGCGGCTGTCGCACCAGGAGTGCTGGGAGCTGCTCCCCTGGCACGCCAACGGCACCCTCGCCCCGGACGAGGCGGCGCGGGTCGACGAGCACCTCGCGGCCTGCGCGATCTGTCGCGAGGAGATCCGCGCCTGCCGCGAGATGGCGGTGAGCCTGGCCGGAGCGCCCGCCGCCGGCGGCGACGGCGGCGCGGGAAGCGGCTTCGACGGCGGCTTCGAGAGCGGCTTCGAGGCCGGTGCCGAAGCCGTGGTCGAAACCGAAATCGAAGCCACGATCGAGGCCACGGTCGAGGCCGGCCTGCACCGCGTGACGGCGCGGATCGACGGCGCCGAGGCCGCCGGCTCCGCCGGAGCGGCGGCCGGCCGCCGGCCCGGCCGCTGGTCCGCGCTCGCCGCGACGCCGCGGCCGGTGCGCTGGCTGCTCGCCGCGCAGGCGGCGGCGCTGGTGGCGGCGATCCTCGGCGGGACGGCGCTCCGGCCCGGCGGCGGCGAGCCGGGCGGCCCGGTCTCCGGCGCCCCCGCCGGCGCCTTCCACACCCTCTCCGATCCGGCGCCGCCGGGACCGGCCGGCGGCGAGCCGCGGGTGCGCGTGGTGTTCGCCGACGGCGCCGCCGCGGCGGCGGTGCGCGACCTACTGCTGGCGGCCCGCGCGCGGGTGGTCGACGGGCCGACGCCGTTCGGGGTCTACACCGTCGAGACGCTGGCGGCGGGCGGCGGCCGTGACCGCGGCGCGGAGCTGCTGTTGGCGCGGCTCCGGGTCGACCCGGCGGTGGTCTTCGCCGAGCCGGCGCTCGGCACGCCTCTCCCTCCGGCGGAGGCGGCGCCGTGATCCGCCGCACCGCCGGACCACCTGCCGTGTCGCTCGCCGCGGCGCTCCTCTGTGGGGCGCTCCTGTCCGGCGCGCTCGCCGGCTGCGCCGCCGCGCCGGCGCCCGAGAGCCTCGCCGGCGATCCCGGCCTGGCCGAGGACCCGCGGATCATGGTCACGCTCCCGGCGAGCCAGCGCGGGAGTTGGGACCGGATCACCGCCGAGCTGTCGCTCGCCTACTCGCTGCGCGTCTACCAGGCCTGGCGCATGCGCTCGCTGCCGATCCGCTGCGTGATCTTCGACCTTCCGCCCGGCACCTCGCGCGAGCTGATCCTGCGCCGGTTGAAGACCGATCCGCGGATCGAGTCGGCCGAGCCGATCCGCCGCTACCGCACGCTGACCGCGGCCGAGCCGGAGGACCCCTACGAGCACCTCCAGCGCGGTGCCCAGGAGATGCGCGTCGGCGGCGCCCACCGCTGGGCGACCGGCCGCGGCGTGCGGGTCGCGGTGGTCGACACCGGCGTCGACATCGCGCATCCCGACCTCGACGGCCGCATCATCGCCGCCCACAACTTCGTCGACCGCGGCGAAAAGAGCTTCACCCGCGACGTCCACGGCACCGCGGTCGCCGGCGTGGTGGCGGCGACCGCCGGCAACGGCGCCGGGATCGCGGGGGTGGCGCCCGGCTCCTTCGTGATGGCGCTCAAGGCGTGCTGGCCGGCGGCCGGCGATCCGGCCGCCGCCGAGTGCGACAGCTACACCCTGGCCCAGGCCCTCGACTGGGGCCTGGAAGAGGGCGCCCAGGTCGTCAACCTCTCGCTCACCGGCCCGCCGGATCCGCTGCTCGCCCGCCTGCTCGACCTCGCGCACGAGCGGGGGGTGGCGGTGGTGGCCGCCGCGGAGGCCGTGCCGGGGTTCCCGGCCAACCACCCCGGGGTGATCGCGGTGCTCGCCGCCGGCCCCGGGCTCGACTCCGGCGCCGGCGGCGCCGACGACGGGCCGCTCGCCGCCCCCGGCGTCGACGTCCTGACCACCGTCCCGGGCGGCAACTACGAGTTCCTCTCCGGCAGCTCGATGGCCGCGGCCCACGTCTCCGGGGTGGTCGCCCTGCTGCTCGAGCATCGCCCGAACCTGCGCCCCGAGGCGGCGGCGAAGCTGCTCCGGGGCAGCGCGCGGCCCGCCCCGGCCGCCGGCCCCGCCGGCTCCGGCCCCGCCGGCTCTGGCCCGGCCGGCTCTGGCCCGGCCGGCTCCGGCCCGGCCGGCTTCGACCCCAGACCTGGCGCCGACGTCGCCGGGCGGCGGGCGGTGGTCGACGCCTGCGGCGCGGTCGCCGAGCTGATCGGGCGCGCGCCCGCCGACTGCGCCGAGCCGCTCGGTCTGGCGCGCGGCGGCGGCGTGCGATAGTGGACGGGTGGCGACCGGCGCCGGCCTCTACCTCCACGTCCCGTTCTGCTCCGCGGTCTGCCCGTACTGCGACTTCGCGGTGACCGTCGGCGGCGCGAAGAGCCGCGCCGCCTGGCTCGACGCGGTGCGGGCCGAGATCGACCTCTGGGCGGCCGAGCCGGGACCGTTCGCCGGGATGCGCTTCGATACCGTCTACCTGGGCGGCGGGACGCCGTCGGCGCTCGACCCGGAGGCGCTCGAGGAGCTGTTCGGGGCGCTCGGGCGGGCGCTGCCGGGAACCGCCGCCGCCCACCGCTCGATCGAGGTCAACCCCGAGGACGCCGCTGCCGGCGCGCTCGCCGGGTGGCGCCGCCTCGGCGTCGCCACGGTGAGCCTCGGAGTGCAGTCGTTCGACGCCGCGGCGCTCGCCTTCCTCGGCCGCCGCCACGGTCCGGCCGAGGCGCGGGCGGCGGTCGAGGCGGCGCTCGCCGCCGGCTTCGAGACGGTCTCGATCGACCTCATCTACGGCCTGCCGGGCCAGAGCGCGGCCTGGCGGCGCGATCTCGAGACCGCCGCCGCGCTCGGCCCGGGCCACGTCTCCTGCTACCAGCTCGAGGTCCACGCCGGCACGCCGTTCGGCCGCCGCCGCGAGCGCGGCGAGCTGGTCGAGGCCCCCGAGGCCGGGCAGGCCGAGCTGTTCGCGCTCACCCACGAGGTGCTCGCCGCCGCCGGCTACCGCGCCTACGAGGTCTCGAACTTCGCCGCCGCCCCCGCCCACCGCTCGCGCCACAACCGCAAGTACTGGGACGGCAGCCCGTACCTCGGCCTCGGCCCGTCGGCGCACTCCTTCGACGGCGAGCGCACCCGCTGGTGGAACGAGCGCCGCCTGGCCCCCTGGCGGGAGCGGCTCGCGCGCGGCGAAAAGCCGGTCGCCGGCCGCGAGGAGCTGACCGCCGGCCAGCGCGTCCTCGAGGCGCTGATGCTCGGGCTGCGCACCGCCGAGGGGGTCGACCTCGCAGCGCTCGTACGGCGCTGGGGGATCGACGTCGCGGCCGCCAACCGGGAGCGCATCGAGCGCCTCGCGGCGGCCGGCCTGGTCACCTTCGACGGCGCCCGGCTGGCGCCGACCACGGCCGGCCTCGCGGTCGCCGACGGCCTGGCGGCGGGGCTCGAGGTGCCGGAGCCGCTCGACTACTCCACCGGAATCTCCTCGAACGACCCGTAGAGCGGGTTGGGGATCACGAAGTAGGTCTCGCCGAACTCGGCGAAGGCCTTCTCCGGCGCGTTGCGCAGGCTCTGATCGAGCGGCGGGAAGTCGCGGATGTTGTCGCCCACGGCCATCACGATCTCGAGCGGCGGCAGCCCGGCCGCGGCGGTCCCCTCGCGCAGCGCCGTCCAGCGCGGCCCCTTGTCGCCGGGACCGCCGTCCGGGCGGCAGAGGATGACGTCGTAGGGCACCCGCTGCCGGCGCAGGTTGTCCTCGGTCGCCGGGCAGTGCGCCTGGTCGCGGTTGGTGATCAGCGCCACCACGCCCCCCAGCTCGCGCACCCGTTCGACGAAGCCGATCGCTCCGGGCAGCGGCTTCGCCGCGCGGCGCTCGATCCAGGCGTGCCAGTGCTCGCGTTCGAAGCCGCGGCCGGCGCGGGCGCGCTCGACCTCGTGGGGGAGGTTCGAGAGCACCGTCTCGTCGACGTCGAGCACCACCGCCCAGGCGCCCGGCTCGAGCACCTCGGCCAGCTCCTCGAGCTCCTCGCCGGCGGCGCGGAAGATCTGGATCGTCGCCGCGCGGTACTCGGCGCCGTGGGCCCAGAGCACCGCGGCCGGCAGCTTGCGCTCGGCTTGCGGGGTGGCCGGCGGCGTGGGTATCTCCAGCGGCTCCGGCAACGTCGGCGCCGCCGGTCCCTCGGGCGCGACCGTCGGCGGGCCCTGGAGCGGCGGCTCGGACGGCACCGGCGACCCGACCGGGGTGGGCGGCGGCTCCTGGACCGAGGCGCAGGCGGCGAGCAGGAGACCGAGGGCGAGGGCGGCGAGGCGCGGGCCGGCGGCGAGCGGGCTTGCGGGAGCTTTCATGGGCGCCGATTCTACTGGTGCCAACGGGCGCTGCGCTCGGCGGCTACAATGAGCCCATGCACTGGATGGTCCTCCTCGGCATCGCCGTCGTCCTGGTCGCCGTCGCCGCCGTCACCGGCTTGAAGCCGTCGGGCGGCCGCCCGGTCGCGAGCACCGGCCTGATGACCGCCGCCCGCGTCGTGCTGGTGATCATCGCCGTGATCCTGGCGGTGGCCGCGCTGGCCGGACGCTGACGCCATGGCCGGCTTCAACGAGACCCTCGGCCTCCTCCCCGGCGACGGCGAGGCGACCGTCGTGCTCGACACCCGCCCCGAGCACGAGGTGGTCCCGGGCACCATCCACTTCGCCGTCCTCGCCACCCTCGCCGAGGTCGCCGCCGCGCGCGCCGTGGCGGCCGCGGTGGTGCCGGCCAACCTCTCGCTGACCCTGATCGCGCGCGCCCGTCCCGGCCGCCTCGAGGGGCGCGGCCGGGTGCTCAAGGTCGGCCGCCGGCTCGCCTTCGCCGAGGGCGAGGTGCTCCAGGACGGCGAGCTGGTGGCCAAGGCGGCGGTGACCTTCGCGGTGCTGGGTTGACCGATGGTGAACACGGTCCCGGCCGGGGCCGCCGCCCGGCTGCTTCGATCTCGCCGCCCGCTCGCAGGTCGAAGAGCTTCAGCCGTCTACAGCGCGCGTGTGTTCGCCGCCAAACCATCCGCGGAGAAGATCCCGGAATCGAAGAAACGCTCTGTCCTGGCACCGGGAGAGCCCGACGCGTGAAGCCAGGTCGCGATAGATCGAGGAGGATCGTGGCTTCTGGGCCTGGCGCAGGGCCCAGATGACGGCGCGCTTCGGATCCGTTGGCTTGGACGTGCCCTCCGGCCACAGGCCTTGATCCGCCAGGGCCGACCGCAGCTCGGCCGCACGACCGCTCCAGCCCACGGCCGACGCCACGTGGGGTGAATCACTGAAGACCCAGGTTTCGAGCTCGGGGTCGATGACCACGACACGAGCCCAGCTGGCCAGCCCGCTCGCACGAAGTCGTGCCTCCAGTTCCTTTTCCGCTTCCAGAGCTCCCCCCGCGGGCGCGCCGTCCCAGGCGTGGTCGAGCAAGACGATCGCATGGTGGAGTTCTGCGCGCGCACCGCGCAGCAGGCCTTCGGGATCGTGAAAACAGCCAGGATCGCGGCGTGGGTGGATCAGCACCTCGCTCGCCACGGATCGAATTCCGAGCGCCTCGGGCCGTCCGAGCAGCGCGGTCACGGCTGCCTTCATGTTGGCGTCCGCGACGAGACAGAGCAGATCCTTCATCCGAGGATTCCGCTCGCGAGCAGAGTTCCAGGATCGACCTCGCCTTTCCAATTCGAAAGGCGCGGGTGCTCGTTGCCCGGCACGACGGCGGTAGCACCCTCTGCGGAGCGCGCAAAGCAAAGGACCTGGTCCAGCTCCGCCATGCTCACGATCACCGGCGAGTGTGTCGCCAGCAGGACCTGGGCGCCGTAGGCGGAGGAGAGCGACTGGAAAACGGTCTCAACGGCGAGCGGGTGGATGCCGTTCTCGGGTTCCTCGATCAGGTAGAGGCCCGAGAGGTTGGGCTGATACGCCAGGAGCGTCAGCGCGAGCAGACGAAGTGTACCGTCCGAGACGAGCCAGGAAGGCGCCTCAAGACCGTTCTGGTATCGCAGGATCAGATATCGATGGCGATCCTCGTCGCGTTCCCTGGTCGTGACCGTGTCGACATCGGGCAGCGCCTCGCGGACGTGTCGGACCCACTGCTCGAATCGCTCCGGCTGCTCGTTCTCGAGCGCATGGATCACATGAGGGAGGTTCGATCCGTCGGGCAGGTACCCGCGCGCCCTGCTCGGCGGGCTCGACCTCCTCATCTCCTCACTCGAGAGACTCAGCCGCTGGACGCCGCGCTGGAGCATCTCCCGGAACCAGGTCGCGACCGGAAACTTCTCTTCGTCCTCGGCGAGGCTGGCGAGCGCGGCCTTGTCGGTGCCGAGACGGTGAGGCGTCTTCCAACCGGAGGTCTCCGAGTGGAACATCACGCGCTCGGGCTCTTCGCTACGGGAGACCACTTTCGTCCATCCCTTGGGGGCGGGCTTCTTGGGCGGGTGGACGATGGTGTCCGGCGGCTCGGCAGGAGTCGGGAAGAGCGAGGCCTTGAGGGGCTCGGCCATGCTCTCCTTTGACGGCTTCAGCCAGAGCGCCTCGGCGACGAGCCGAAGCGGTCCCGTGACATCGAGCGCCACCTCGTACCGGCAGACCTGCGAGTTGCCGTTTCCCTTGAGGCGCTGGCACCGGTCGGCGGGGATGCCGACCTCCACCGCGAGCTCGATCCGGCCGCCCCTCCTCATCCAGGTCAAGTGCTTCGCGTCCGGGGCTCGGAGGGGAATGCCGAGGTGGGCGTCACCCTGTAAGGCGACCTCGGGGCCGACCCGAACGACGTCGCCCAGGAATGCGACGACGTCCAGGAAGGTCGACTTGCCGCTCGCGTTGGCGCCGACCAGGACGTGGAAGGGGCCGAGATGTTGGGAGACGTAGCGCAGCGACCGGTAACCCAGCGCCTCGATCCTCGACACGATGCCGGGGGTGATGGGGGTATCCGTCATCCTATTCCCCACGGAGATCTCAGGGGCTTCTACGATACCCGCTAACCGCGATCCGTCGATAGGTGGCGGGGCGGTGGCGGAGGAACCTGGGTCGGGACCTCAAAGCCGTCCTTGGGCGCGCTTTCTGGTAGCTTCGGCGCCGCAGCTCGTAGCAGCCGGCGGCCCGTGCGCTCGACCCGGTTCGCCCGGACGGTCCGCCGCCGATCTCCGATCGTCGCCAGGAGGAGAAGGCGCATGTCCCGTGCCCGCCCCGTCGCCCTCGTCTGCACCCTGCCCGCCGTCCTGCTCGCCGTCCTCGCCCTCGCCGCCGCGCCCGCCGCGGCCCAGCCGGTCGATGTCGACCTGATCGCCCAGGTGGGTCAGACGACGCCGCAGTCCGGCGGCGATCCGATCTCGGCGCTCAACTCGCCGTTCACCACCGGCACCGGGGAGGTCGGCTTCACCGGCGCGGTCAGCCGGGCCAGCGGCACCGACAACTTCGTCTGGTTCGACACCGGCATCGTCTGGTTCAACGGCAGCGCCGCGCCGGGCAACGTCCTGACCGGCGCCGAGGGGACGATGGGGACCGGCGACGCCGGCGAATTCGTCTACAGCCCGGCGGTCGACGGCGAGGACGCGGTGTGGACCCAGGACGGCCTGCTGCTGCGCGCCGACGACCCGATCCCCGCCGCGCCGGGACAGTTCTCGAGCTTCAACAGCCGGCCGCAGATGCTCCCCGACGGCACCGCGGTCTGGGTCGGCGGGCTCACCGACGCGCCCGGCGGCGGCACCGACGCACGGGCGCTCTTCCGCGCCGCCGACACCGCGACGCCGGTGATCACGATCGTGCTCCAGTCGGGCGACGTGGTCGGCGGCTTCCCGATCGACTTCCCCTCCGGGGTCGCCTTCGACTACCAGTTCTCGGACGACGGCGCCCACCACATCCAGCGGCTGCTGCTCGACACCGGCTCGACCACCAACGACGACGTCGTCTACGTCGACGGCGCGGTGGTCGCGCGCGAGCTCTCCCCGGTCCCCGGCGGGCTGCCGGGTGAGAACTGGGACAACTTCGACAACGTGAGCATCAACGACGCCGGCGACTCCATCTTCTCGGGCGACACCGACGGCCCGGCCGCGACCGACGAGTTCATCGCCCACAACGCGGCGATCGTCGTCCGCGAGGGGGACGTGCTCGACGGCGTGACCCTCACCGGTGCGGCGGTCCAGGCGGCGGCGATCAACGACCTCGGCCAGGCGGTCTTCATCATCAGCGTCACCGGCGGCGTCGAGCACCTGTTCTTCGCCCCCGTCGCCGCCGCCCCCGCCACCGCGGTGCGGTTGCTCTCGACCGACGACCCGGTCGACGTCGACGGCGACACGATCGCCGACTTCACGGTCGACGACTTCAACGCCTCGACGGTCATCGGCCCGGGGCTCGACCTCGCCGAGGACGGCTTCGTCTACCTCGAGGTCGACCTCCTGCCCGCGCTGCCGCCGCTCGGCGCCGCGGTCGAGTCGATCATCCGGCTCGGGCTGCCGGTGCCCAACATCGCGGTGACGCCGCCGGCGCACGACTACGGCCTGGTGACGGTCGGGGTCACGACCTCGCAGAGCTTCACGGTCGAGAACGTCGGCGGCGCCGACCTCACCGTCACCTCGACGGTGATCGACGGCGATCCCGACTTCCAGATCGTCGCCGGCGGCGGCGGCTTCGTCCTAACCCCGGGCTCGATCGAGCTGATCGAGATCGAGTTCACGCCGGCGAGCCCGGGGGCGAAGAGCGCCGACCTCGAGCTCGCGAGCGACGACCCCGACACGCCGCTCCTCGCCGTGCCGCTGACCGGCGAGGGGACCCCCGCCCCGCAGCCCGACATCGCGGTGACGCCGCCGTCGCACGACTACGGGACGGTGGCGGTGGGCGCCTCGGCGGCCCAGCTCTTCACGGTCGAGAACCTCGGCGACGGCACCCTCAACGTCACCGCCTCGCTGGTCGAGGGCCCGGACTCCGACCAGTTCGGGATCACCGGCGGCGACGGCGCGTTCAGCCTGCCGCCGGGCGGCGCGCACCTGATCGAGATCACGTTCTTCCCGACCAGCGTCGGAGCGAAGGTCGCGGAGCTCCAGATCCACAACGACGACCCCGACACGCAGGTGTTCACCGTGCCGCTGGCCGGCGAGGGGACCGAGCCGGGCGGCGGCGGGCCGAGCGTGCTCGAGATCCCGACCGTCTCGCCGCTCGGCCTGGCGGCGCTCGCGGCGCTGCTCGTCGGGCTCGGGCTGGCCACGCTGCGCCGGCGGCCGGCATAGCGAGCGGCGACAGAACCTCGGCGGCGCGGGCGCGTATCTCCCGGCGTGCCCGCGCTCCGCGGGCCCTTTTCGCTGCTTGGCGTACAGGAGAGGACCGTCATGACTCGACGTGCGATCGATCGAACCCTCCGCCGCGCGGCGGCCGTCCTGGCCGGCGCCGCGGCGCTGCTGCTGCCGCTCGCGGCCGTGCCCGCCCGCGCCGACGACGAGGCCCGCGTGGACCGCGACTGGCCGCAGTTCCGCGGCGCCGAGCGCAGCGGCCGCGCCGCCGCCGCCGACCTGGCGCGGAGCTGGCCGGCCGAGGGGCCGCGGGTGGTCTGGCGCCGGCCGCTCGGCCCCGGCTTCTCCGGCGTCAGCGTCGCCGGCGGCGCCGCCTTCGTCCTCTTCGGCGAGGGCGACAAGGAGTACGCCGCGCGCCTCGACGCCTCGACCGGCAAGGAGGTCTGGCGCGCCGAGATCGGGCCGCTCTTCGAGGAGCAGTTCGGCAACGGCCCGCGCTCGACCCCGGCGGTCGAAGGGGGCCGCGTCTACGCCTTCTCCTCGACCGGCCTGCTCCATGCGCTCGACGCCGCGACCGGCGCCAAGGTCTGGTCGATCGACGCCAAGGAGCTGGGCGCGCGCGTGCCGATGCGCGGCTTCTGCCCGTCGCCGCTGGTCGAGGGCGACCTGGTGGTGCTCGAGGTCGGCGCCGGTCAGGGCAAGGGGGTGCTGGCGCTCGACAAGGCGACCGGCGAGCTGAAGTGGGGCGCGCGCGACACCCCGGGCGGCTACTCGTCGCCGATCGCGGTCGAGATCGGCGGCGTGCACCAGCTCGTCTTCGTCCACACCTCGGGGCGCGAGATCGTCTCGCTCCGGCCCGACGGCAGCGTCCACTGGACCCACCCCTGGCAGGCCGGCGCGATCGCCATGCCGGTCTTCGTGCCGCCGAACCGGATCCTGGTCTCGGCCTCGGCCGACGTCGGCGCCACGCTGCTCGAGGTCGGCAAGGGCGGCGACGGCAAGCCGGCGGTGACCGAGGTCTGGACCACTCGCCAGCTCAAGAACCACTTCAGCTCGTCGGTCCACGTCGGGGGCACCATCTACGGCTTCGACATGGGGACCCTGCGCGCGATCGACGCCGCGACCGGTGAGTCGAAGTGGGCGCATCGCGGCCTCGGCACCGGCTCGCTGATCGCCGCCGAGGGGCTGCTCTACGTGCTCTCCGACCGCGGCCGGCTGGTGCTGGTCGAGGCGACGCCCGAGCAGTACCGCGAGCTGGGCTCGATGCAGGTGTTCGAGACCCGGAGCTGGACCGCGCCGGCCCTCGCCGACGGCAAGCTCTACCTGCGGGATCACGCCGAGCTGGTGTGCGTGGAGGTGGGGCGTGGCTAGGCGGCTGATCGCGGCCGCGCTCCTCCTCGCCGCCGCGGCGCCGGCGCTCGCCCAGGATGCGGCCCCGGCTGCGGCCGCGGCGCCCACCCTCGACGAGATCGTCGCGCGCCACCGCGAGGCCAAGGGGGGCGACGCGCTCGCCGGCCTGACCGCGATCCGGGCCACCGGCACCCACTACATCTTCAGCGAGCCGGCGCCGTTCACGCTCTGGCGCGAGCGCCCGAACCGGGTCCGGCTCGACACCGCGATGCTCGGCACCCCGGTCGTCGAGTCGTGGGACGGCGTGAGCGGCTGGGCGCTGCAGCCGCCGGCGGGCACCGAGTGGCCGCTGCCGATGATCGATTCCGAGACCGCCGCGGCGCAGGCGATGGCCGACTTCGACACGCCGATCGTCGACTGGCGCGAAAAGGGCCACACGGTGACCCTGGCCGGCCGCGATGACCTCGACGGGATCGACGTCTGGCGGCTCGAGGTCGCGCGCGCCGAGGGCTTCGCCGAGACCTGGTTCATCGACGCCGGGACCTGGCTCGAGGCGGGCAAGATCGGCCCCGCCCACGACTTCGGCCAGGCGGCCGAGGCGCGCACCTGGTTCGACGACTTCCGGCCGGTGGCCGGCGTGATGATCCCGCACGTCGTCGAGAGCGAGTACTTCATCCGCCACCGCCGGCTCGAGATCGAGGCGGTCGAGGCCAACCCCGAGCTGCCGCCGGGGCACTTCTCGATGCCGCCGCTCCCCGGCATGGAGAAGCTCGCGGCGATGGCCGGCGACTGGCAGGTCAAGGTCGAGTTCAAGCCCCACCCGCGCGCCCCCTGGCAGGACGGCGGCGCCACCGAGGCCGCCCTGACGCCGCGGCTCGACGGCGTCGCGCTCGACGAGACGATCACGACCGCGCTCTTCGGCCGCACCGTGCGCACCGTGCGCACCTGGAGCTGGGACCGCTTCGCCGGCCGCTACCGGATCGCCTCGCTCGACGACTTCACCTCGCACCTCAACGTCTTCGAGGGCGACTGGGGCGAGGACGGCCGGCTGGTCGCCGGCAACGCCGCGACCGGCACCCGGACCGTGGTCGCCGGCGAGCCGGTCGGCGAGCGGCTGGTCCTCCACTCGCTGACCCCCGACGGCTTCACCGTCGAGCACGAGTCGACCCCCGACGGCGGCGAGACCTGGAACGCCGACGTGCGGCTGACCTACACCCGTCCGGTGGCGGTGGCAAAGGTCGCTCAGGAGCCGAGTGTGCGGTAGAGCCGCTGCTAGCAACAGCAAAAGAGGGAACGGCGATCAACCCGATTAGCCATTCCGCGGTTCGGGCATTGGGGCAACAAAGAGAAGTTCCTTCAGCCCACCCGCCTCGTCCACCGAACAGATTCTCCGACCAGACTCCAGCTCCTGCGCAACAAGCTCGTAAATCCTGAGCGCATCCCGAATCAAGTCGGCTTTGGAGTTGGCTTCAACACGTTCCTCCAGCTGCGAAAGGCGCTCATAGAATCCTGGCTTGAGGTCGACCGTCAAGCGAACTCTCTGCTTCGAACCGTTCATTCGCCTCGCACGCTCCGTCGCCCGAAAGTCCATGATACGGAAGCCGCAAGTGCCAGGGTCACGAAATCAAAGCCGCGTCCGATCATATCGAGGTCTCCCAGGACCATGGCATAGCCACTGTATAGCAGAAAAAGCCCGCCCATCATCAGTGTGAGCAGTGTCACGTTCGTATTTTCTCGACCAGGCCCGGCCTCTACCGATATGTCTTGGCGAGATAGTGGTGGCCAGTCTTCACCGTCGTTTATAACGAGGCGCAGTGTAGATCGCTTTGGTTTATGTGCCATTTTTCCTGTATCCATGACCAGTTCGTTAGAAGGAGATTTCTTTGGTCGTGGTACAGAAAAGAGTCGTCCTCACTTTCCGGTCGCTTTACCCGGCAAGCCCGCGCAAGCCAGTCGCGGTGGGAAGATTGAGCTAGAACAGTGGAAGTTGCCCCGCTGAGACAACTGGAGCGACGAGCGCTCTTAAGGGCATCCTCGAGTCTTTCGCGAAGGCGACGGTACCTCTTGAGGTTATCCTCTGTCTGAAACGAAAGAAGTTCTCTGTGTATAAGATAGCTGAGCTTCAAATAGTTCGCGGTTCCCAGCACTGTATGGGCCATTGCAGCCCATTCGTCTTGGACCATTACCGCCCAGTCGTCGACAAGAGGATCGACGACAGCCGATCGAGCTTCGCATAGGACATCGAGCTGCGTACGAAGGTCTGCTAGCGCAACATCCAAGCTGGATGAATCCAGCCACGTTCCCTGAGCGCCCATATGCCTGGCAAAAGCAAGGCTCGCCTCGGACCTAAGGGTATCTAGATGCGCTTGCAGCTCAGCTAGAGCAACATCAGTAGACGAATCTAGCCACTGCTCATCGCCCGAATCGATGCCGGCGTCTGACCAGGTCTCGACACTTGCGGCTTCTACAAGCTCTGACAGCTCGTTCAGAACCGCATCTTGCCTGGATGTACTCAGGCGCCTCTGCTGATAGGCCGAAAAGAGTCCTTGCCGCGCCGCTATGTCAAGCTCGAAGTGGAGATCCGCTAGCAGCGACTGGACCTTGCGCAGCTCAGAGCGAGCTTCTCCAGCGGTCCCCGGCTCGCGCGCAAATTCGCTAGAGATCAAATGGGAGATGTGATCGCTCGGTCGCCTGCCATTCTCTGGAAGCGGCTGCTTTGCGAACCTGGGGTCAGGTGGTCTAGTGGCCATGTGGGCGACATTTTACATGCAAGTTGTCGCCTGTCAAGGCCTGCGTCCGGTTGATGGTCGAGATCCGGGCACGTTTGATCGACCCGCGAAGGTGACGTCCTAAGATCTTCGATTCGACCGGCTGGCTGCCAAGCACTTGGTCCTAAGCCTCCACGAACCGCGCAAGCCGGCCGAGCGCGGCGTCCCACTGCCGCGAGATCGAGTCGAGCCAGGCGTGTGCGTCCGCGAGCCGCGCCGGCTGGAGCTCGCAGACGCGCTCGCGTCCGGCGCGCCGGGTCCGCACCAACCCGGCGTGCTCCAGCACCTCGAGGTGCTTGGTGATCGCCTGACGGGAGACCCCGGCGCTCGCGCTGAGCCGCGCGATCGAGCCGGGACCGCCGGTCGCGAGACGGCTCACCAGGCGCAGCCGGGTCTCGTCCCCGAGCGCGGCGAACAGCGGCGCCGCGTCGCCCACCCGCACCGGCGCGGCGGCGTCAGCCGTCGACATGGCGCCGGACGTTCTCCAACTGGATCGCCCACCCTTCCTCGTTCTCGCGGAAGGACTGCTCGCGGCGGTCCGGCGGCAACCGGTCGAAACCCGATTCGACCACCGTCAGCCGCGTCCCCTCCGCGACCTCCTCGAGCCGGAACTCGACCAGGGTCGTCGGCGCGGTCGCAGGGTCCTCCGGCGGATCGCCGCCGGGATGCCAGCGGAAGGAGAACAGGCGCTCGGGCTCCATCCGCTCGATCGCCACCTCCATCGTCAGGTGCTCGTACCCGGGATAGGTGATCCTGCCGCGGGTCGTCCGCCCGACGGCGAACCCGCCCTCCAGGTCGGCCCGGAACCAGGTCCCGAACTCCTGGGCGTCGGTGAGCGCGCGCCAGACCCTGGAAACGGGCGCGCGGAGCAGGACGGACTTTTCGATGCGATCGGTGCTCTGGGTGCTCATATGCAACCTCCTGGTTGCATCTTACGCCGGCGCGGGCGCTCATGCAACCCCAAGGTTGCGGGTCGGCGAGAAAGTGGCGGCCGCTACGCCCGCCGGCGCGCCGCGGGCGCCTCGGCGCCGAGCGCGCGCAGGTAGTGGCGGTCGAAGGCGGCGAGCTGGCTCTCGAGCTCCGAGTACGGTCCGGGCTGCCAGGCGCTCGAGGCGACGCCCCTCTGTGCGTTCTCGACCAGCGCCCAGTCCTGGCGGTTGGTCAGGTCCCAGAACTCGATCGCCGGGGCGGGGTCGAAGCCGGGCGCCGCGATCGCGTCGGGGTGGAAGTACCAGTCGCAGACGATGCGGGTGCGCTCGACCGCCGGCGCCGCGAGGCGGTGGATCAGCACGTAGTCGGGGTGGAACGACAGGAACGCGGTCGGGAAGAGCGTGTAGTAGAAGACCCGGCCGTGCTGCTCGGCCGCGAGCCCGGGGAGCGGCGGTGCGCAGAGGGCGCCGCCCATCGACATGCTCCCGCCGGGGTCGCTCATCCACATCGGGCCGCCGAGCACCGGACCCTCGACGAGGTCGTTGGCCGAGTTGCGGAACGGGGTCAGCCGGTTCAAGTGCGGGTGCGCCACCGGGCAGTGGTAACACTCGCTGTAGTTGTGGAAGATGAGCTTCCAGTTGGCCTCGATCTCGTACTCGGTCCGGTGCGCCGAGCGCAGCTCGGCCAGGCGCCAGGCGGCGAAGCGCTCGTCGAGGCCCGGCAGCGCTTCGGCGAACGGAACCGGCTCGGCCGCCAGGTTGAGGAAGACCAACCCCTGCCACTCCGTGAGCGCGACCGGCGCGAGCGGGTGGTCGCCGCGCTCGAAACCGGCGACCTCGTCCATGTTGGGCGCGGCGCGCAGCGACCCGTCGAGGCCATAGCTCCAGGCGTGGTAGGGGCAGCGGATCACGGCACCGAGTTGCCCCCGGGGCTCCACGCAGAGCCGGCTGCCGCGGTGGCGGCAGACGTTGTGGAACGCGCGCAACCCGCCGTCGCGGTCGCGCAGCACCATGACGCTGTCGCGGTCGTGCTCGAAGAGGAGATAGCTGCCCGCTTCGGCCAGCTCCGAGACGTGCCCGGCCAGGAGCCACGAGCGGCCGAAGATCCGCTCGCGCTCGGCGCGGAAGACCGCCTCCGAGGTGAGATGCTCGCCGCTCAGGGTGCGCTGGCCGAAGGAGGATCGGGTCGGCATGGCGGAGAGATCCTAGCAGGCGCTGCCCGGCCACTCCGCGGCCTCTCCGGGTAAGTGCGTATAATCACTACCCATGTCCTCGTCTCCACCTCCCTGGGAAGCGGTCCTCGAAGCGGCGGCGCGGCTCCAGGAGCTGGTCCCCGACGCCGTGCTGGTCGGCGGATCGGCGGCGGCGCACCATGCCGCGCACCGGGTGTCCTTCGACGACGATCACGTCGTCGCCGATCTGCGGGAGCGTTTCGACCGGATCCTCCGGGCGCTCGAGGAGACCGACGGCTGGATCACGGCCCGCGTCCAGCGGCCGGTCCTGATCCTCGGATCCCTGGACGGCGTCGAGACGGGCGTGCGCAACCTGATCCGGCGGCGTCCCCTCGAGGTCGAGGAGGTCGCGGTCGGCTCGAAGAAGGTCCGCGTCCCGACCCTCGAGGAGACCGCGCGGATCAAGGCCTGGCTCTGCCTGATGCGGAACGCGACGCGTGACTACCTCGACTTCGCCGCCCTGGCCGACCGGCTCGGGCCGGAGGCCGCGGCCGACGTGGTGCTGTCGCTGGACGACTACTACGCCGACCAGCGGGGACCCGGCGGCCGGCGGATCGCCGTCCAGGCAGCCAAGCAGCTCGCCGAGCCGCGGCCGGACGACCTGGATCGGGTCGACCTGCGCTTCTACCGCCGGCTCGACCGCCGCTGGCAGGACTGGGGCGCGGTCGCCGACGCCTGCAGGAGCACCGCGGTCCGGGTGCTCGAACGGGTCGCGGCAGCCGGCGACGCCGGAGAGGCGCCGTGATCCACCGTCACCTCGACGTCGCGCCGGGCGCCCCGGTCGAGGAGCTGCCGCTGGCGGCGATCCACGACCTGCTCGACCGCGGCGATCTCGACGACTGGCGGCCCCTGCTGCGGCACATCGAGCGCGACCCCGACGGCGAGCTGACGCGCGCCGTGGCGCGCCTCGTCGACGCCTACCCGATGTACGGCACCTCGCCCCTCTTCCGCGCCTGGATCGAACGCTGCCGGAACCGGCGCCCTCCCCCCGTCCCCGGCGAGCGCGAAACCGGCTCGCTCGCCGACCTCCGCCTCTCGCTGGGCAAGACCCAGGGGGAGGTCGCCCGCGCGATGGGGATCTCGCAGTCCGACTACTCGAAGCTCGAGCGCCGCCGCGACGTCCGGGTCTCGACCCTGCGCGCGGCCGCCGGCGCCCTCGGCGGCTCCCTCCACCTGGTGATCCGGCTGCCCGAGCGGGAGTACGAGGTGGTCATCGACCCCTGACGGCAGGGGCCGGCTCTGCGAGCTGGAGTTACCCTCTGGCTGGCCGAGGGCGAGGCCGGGAGCGGGCCAGGTGTGGCGGTCCTGCGCTACACTGCCGCGAAAACACGGCTTCCTGCACGGCGAAGAGCGGCGAGGAGCGCTCTCGAATGACACGCGTCACCGAGTCCCGACCCATCGGCATGGACGAGCTGCAGGCGATGGCGCGCGAGCGCTTCGGTGACCTGGTGAAGGGGGTCGTCGATCTCCGGCGCGGCGTGCTCGTGCTCGACGCCGACCTGCACGCCGACCAGGAGGCGGAGCTGCTGGCGGAGGGCTCCGCCCAGGCCGATCTCTGGGGTATCAATCTCTACCCGGACCTGCCCGAGGCCGACTGGCTGGAGTTCGATTCGATGATCAACCTCCGCCCGTCGTCCGGGAATCGGTCGCGGGGAGTCGACGACCCTGCGACCCGCGAGGCGATCCGGACGCTCGTCGAGCAGCTCGTGCGGAGATGAGCCGGGGCCACCGCGATCTCGCCGCCGGCCGGTGGTGGGAGCTGACCCTGGCCGAGCAGCTAGGCAACGTCGGCAGCGAGGTCGGACGCGCCGTCCGCTGGTCCGGGCGCAACCCGGCGCTCGCGGAGGCGGCCTTCCACCGCGCGCTCGAGCTGATCGACCTGACGCTCGACGATCCGCGCCACCGCCGCTCGGTGGCACGCCTGCGGGAGATCGCCCGTGCCCGCGAGGTCATGGTGGACTTCCTCGCGGGGCCCAACCAATACGCCTCCACCGGCCCGTCGCTCGAGAAGTACTTCGACGCCTACGCCCTGGCCGCGCGCCGGCGCTGACCTAGGCCCTGCCTTTGGCCTTCAGGTACTCGTCCAGTGACTGGAGGTAATCCCCGTTCCCGGGCGCCACGATGTGGGAACGCGCAAAGGAGCGCGCCGGGCCGTGGATGTCCCCCATGTAGATCTTCTCGCCGTTCACGTGCTCGCGGGCGATGCCCTTGAAGTGCTTCAGGGTTTCCGGCCGTTGCTGCGCGTCGAGGAACGCCCTCTCGAGTTCCGTTCTGACGCCGTCGTCGCCGTTCCGGTACAGGTTCGAGATCGCCCACGCGAAGTGCCAGACGCCGAAGTCCGCGGTCGTCCGGTCCTTCTCCGCGGCGATCCTGTCGATATGGGTGAAGTAGAGAGCCGAGATCGCTCGGGCGTCCTCCGCGGTCACCACTTGATCGCGCATCGCCCAGATCGCGAGCGTGGCGTCGAACCCACCTTCCTCCAGCTCGATCCGCGCGATCTCCAGGGTCGATGGGATGTCCACCTCCGGGATGAGGACCTGCTCGCGGGAGTGGTAGACGTAGGGAAAACAGCCGAGCGAGAACAGCGAGAACAGCGGGATCAGAAGAGCCATGGGTCGACGCATAGGTGCCTCCGTTCGTGGTGATCGTGCGTGCTACCGCAGCATCCAGCCCAGCACGAGGTCGGTGAGCCGGCCGAACGGCGGCCGCAAGAGCGCGCTGCCGTTCCAGCGCCCCGGGTGGAACACCGCCTTCTGGTGGCTGAAGGTTCGAAACCCCTCGATCCCGTGGTAGGCGCCGAAGCCGCTCGGGCCGACGCCGCCGAAGGGGAGGTCGTCCTGGGCGTAGTGGAGGATGGTGCCGTCGATGGCGACCCCGCCCGAGGTCGTGCGCGCCAGCACCCGGGTCCGACGCGCCGCGGAGGAGCCGAACCAGTAGAGCGCGAGCGGGCGCGGGCGGGCGTTCACGAAGGCGATGGCATCGTCCAGCTCGGCATAGGTCGCGATCGGCAGCACCGGCCCGAAGATCTCCTCCTCCATGATCTTCATGCCGTCGTGGACGTCGAGGACCAGGGTCGGCGGCAGGGTGTGGGCGCGCGAGCGTGCCCGCTCGGGGGACGGTCCGGTCTCGACGATGCGGGCGCCCTTCGCCCGGGCGTCGTCGAGGAGCGCGCGCAGCCGGTCGTGGTGGCGCGCGTTGACGATCGAGGTGTAGTCCCGGCTGGCCGGTCCCTCCGGGTAGAGCCCGGCCACCGCCTTCTCCCAGGCGGCGACGAAGGCATCGACGTCGCCTTCGGGCAACAGCACGTAGTCCGGCGCGACGCAGGTCTGGCCGGCGTTGGCCAGCTTGCCGTACGCGACCGCGGCCGCGACGCGCTCGAGCGGCTGGGCGCGATCGATCAGCACCGGGGACTTGCCGCCGAGCTCGAGCGTCACCGGCACCAGGTGCTCGCTGGCGGCCCGCATCACCGCGCGGCCGACGGCGGTGCTGCCGGTGAAGAAGAGGTGGTCGAAGGGCAGGGCGGCGAAGGCGGCGCCGACCGAGGCGTCCCCGGTGACGACCGCGACCTCCTCCTCGGGGAAGGTCTCGCTCACCAGCGCCGTGAGGGCGGCGCTCGTCGCCGGGGTCAGCTCCGACGGCTTGATCATCGCGCGGTTGCCCGCGGCGAGGGCGGTCGCGAGCGGCATCAGCGCGAGCGAGAACGGGTAGTTCCAGGGCGAGACGATCCCGACCACGCCGAGCGGCTGGTGCTCGACCCAGGCGCGGGCGAGTCGCATCGGGAGCGCCACGCGGCGGCGCTCGCGCCGCATGAAGCGGCGCAGGTTCCGGTGCAGGTAGTCGATGCCCCACCTCGTGGCGAGCGTCTCCATGATCGCGGTCTCGTGCCGCGAGCGGTGGCCGAAGTCCGCATCGACCGCCGCTTCCAGGTCGCGCCGTCGTGCCAGCAGGGCCGCGCGCAGCTTCTTGAGGTTGGCCCGCCGCTCGGCGAGGGACGGGGGGCCGTCGCGCAGGAAGGCCGCACGCTGCCGGGCCAGCAGTTTCGGGAGCGCCTCGTCGATCCGCCGAGCGCTGCTCGGTGCCTGTTCGAGCGTCATCGTCATGGTCATGGTTCGATCTCCTCTTCTTGCGACCTCTTCGTGGCGGCTCGGGCCAGGTCCGCGAACATCGCCTGATTCACCGCGTGCAGCCGGGGACCCAGGATCCACCGGCCCAGCCAGGGGAGCGGACCGACCTGGGTCTCGTGGCTCACCGCCACCGTGCCGGCGCCGTCCGGCGCCGGGTGGAGGGTGAACGAACGCTCGGCGTAGACGCCCGGACCGCCGGCATCGATGACGAAGCGATGGGGCCGGTCCGCGACGATCACCGTGCTCTGGAGCGTGACCGGGTGGGCCTTCCAGCGGAACGACGCCACCCGGTTCGAGCCGGCGACCGAGTCGACCCGCCGAACCCAGCGGCAGGCGCGCCACCAGGTCGGCCAGCGCTCCACGTCGGCCAGGAGGTCCCAGACGCGGCCGGCCGCGGCCGGGATGACGATCTCGTTGCGGACCTCGATCGGCGGCCGCTTCTCCCCGGGGGTCATCCCACGCCTCCGGCGCCGGCGCGGAGGAAGGCCAGGAGGCTCCCGTTGAGCCGGTCCTTGTGGGTGTCGGCGATGCCGTGCGGCGCGCCGGGATAGACCTCGAGGACGGCGCCCCTCACCAGCCGGGCGGAGGCGCGGCCCGCGGCGTCGATCGGGACGATCTGGTCGTCATCGCCGTGGATGACGAGGGTGGGTACGTCGATGCCGGCGAGGTCGGCGGTGAAGTCCGTCTCCGAGAACGCCTCGATGGAGTCGTAGGCGTTCTTATGGCCGGCCAGCATGCCCTGGCGCCAGAACGAATAGATCATCCCCTTGGACGGAGTGGCGCCGGGCCGGTTGAAGCCGAAGAACGGGCCGCTCGCGAGGTCGCGGTAGAGCTGGGAGCGGTCGGCGAGCGACGCCTGCCGCAGCCCGTCGAAGACCCCGAGCGGCAGCCCGCCCGGGTTGGCCGGCGTCTCGAGCATGAGCGGGGGGACGGCGGACACCAGCACCAGCCTCGAGACCCGGCCGCTCCCGTGCCGGGCGAGGTAGCGGACGACCTCGCCGCCGCCGGTCGAGAAGCCGACCAGGGCGACGCCGCGGAGGTCGAGCGCCTCGATCACCGCCGCCAGGTCGCCGGCGTAGGTGTCCATCTCGTTGCCGTTCCAGCTCTGGGTCGAGCGCCCGTGGCCCCGGCGGTCGTGCGCCACGCACCGGAACCCCCGCTCGGCCAGGAACAGCATCTGCGCTTCCCAACTGTCGGAGCAGAGGGGCCAGCCGTGGCTGAACACGACGGGCGGCCCCGCCCCCCAGTCCTTGTAATAGATCTCGGTGCCGTCCGCGGTGGTCACGGTGCTCGCCGTCCGGGCCGCTGTGCAGGTGTCGAAGCTCATGACGCGCCTCCTCGTGGTTCGTTCGAGTGTGGCGCCACGATACGGATCGCCCCGTCCGGCCGACACGTCGATCCGGACAGGGAAACACCTGTGGTTTTCTACAGGTCGTCGGCAGGTCGGCCGGGAGCGTTAGCGGGGAGGCGGTGGGGCGGAGCCGGCACGGAACACGTTCCTGCCGGGAACGACGAGCGTGATCCGGGTGCCCGGATCGGTCGACTCGACGGCGAGCAGGGCACCGATGGTGTCCGCCCGCTCGCGCATCCCCCGGAGTCCGAAGTGGCCCGGCTTGCCTGCCTCGGTCACCCCGGGCTCGAGGCCGATGCCGTCGTCCGCCATCCTGAGGACGAGGTCGCGGCCGTACTCGATCTCGATGGCAAGACGGGTCGCGCGCGAATGGAGGCAGGCGTTGCGGATCCCTTCGAATCCGATCCGGTACACCTCCTCCTGGACGACCGGGTGCAGCGGCCGCGGGGTGCCTCGGGTCGCCACCGAAACGGTCAGGGTGGGCGGCCGCGCCGGGTTGTCGGCGGCCCGGCGGAGCGCGCCGGCGAGATCGCTCGCGGTCGCGGATCCGCGCAGGGAGTCGAGCGCGGCCCGGCCTTCCTCGGCGGCCTGCCCGAGCCACTCCGACACCCGCTCCATGGCACGGCGGAGCCGGTCGGCGTCGCCCGGCCGGTCGAGGGCCTCGTCGGCCACCAACTTACTGCCCTGCACGGTCTGGAGCAGCGTGTCGTGGAGGTCGCGGGCGATCCGGGTCCGCTCGGCGAGCCGCTCGTCGTAGCGCGCGGCGAGGGCCGCGGAGACGCGGCGGATCCGGTAGCGGTAGGCGGCCACCGCGAGGGCGAGAAGGAGCAGCGCGACGAGGATCTTGAACAGCGCGGTCTGGAACCAGGCGGGCGCGACCGTGAACCGGAGCGTGGCGCCGGCGTCGTTCCAGACCCCGTCGTTGTTGCTGGCGGTCACGTGCAGCGCGTAGGCGCCCGGGCCGAGGTCGGTGTAGGTCGCCTCGCGGCGGTCCCCCGCATCGTGCCAGGCGTCCTCCCACCCTTCGAGACGGTGGCGGAACCGGACCCGCTCGGGGATGACCAGGGAGAGCGCCGTGTACTCGATCCGGAGCGCGCGGGTGAGCGGCGGCAGCGTGATCTCGTCGTGCGGCGAGAAGCTCCGGTCGTCGGCGGTCACCGCGCGAAAGGCGATCGGCGGCGGGAGCCGGTTGCGGACGATCCGGCGCGGGTCGACCCGGGCGACGCCCGACTGGGTGACGAACCAGAGGACGCCGTCGCCCGCTTCCGTTCCCCGTTGGAGCGGCCGGGCTGCGAAACGGATCGGTTCGGGGAGGTCGCTCACCAGGTCGAAGAGCTCGACCGTGATCCGCGCGGCGGGGTCGGCCGAGAGCTGCTCCAGCTCCGCTCCAGGGACGTGGCCGATGCCGGTCGTCGTCGTCAGCCAGAGACCGTCGCTCGTCGGCACCGAGCCGGTGACCACGCCGAGCCCGGAGGCGGACGTTACGGAATGGTCCACCGGATGGAACCGGTCGCCGTGGAGCAGGGCGAACCCCAGCTCCCCGGTGACCCAGACCCGGCCCGCGCCGGTGCGCACCGACGTCAGCGGTCCGACGTCCAGGCCGTCGGCCGCGGTGAAGACCCGAACCCGATCGCCCTCCACCCTCGCCAGCTCGTCCCGATACGCGAGCCAGACCCGTCCCTGCGGGTCGGCGGCCAGCGAGAACGGCGCCATGTCCGGGCGTCCCTCGAGGATCGGTTGGAACGTCCATGCGGAACCGCTCCGGTAGAACACTCCGGAGCCGCCCACGGAGATCCAGAGCCGGCCCGAGAGGTCCCGCACGGCCCCCAGGACGATGAATCGGAGCTCTTTGTCGACCACCTCTCTCGGCGGCGGAACCGAGGTGAACCGCTCCCCGTCCCACCGATAGAGCGCCTGCTGGTCCGACAGCCACATCGCGCCGTCGTGGTCGACGTAGGCGTTGTCGAGCGGAGCCGGCGCGCCGGGCACCGCGACCCGATCGAGACCGTCACGGAGCGCCGGCTGGCGGAAGCTCAGGATCCAGACCCGGCCGTCCGCACCCGTGATCACGCTGCCGCCGCCGGCGAGGGTCGGGTCCGGGTCCCAGGTGAGGTTGCGGCGGCGGAACCGGTCCAACCCCGCGGAGGTCGTCATCCAGACGGTCCCCTCGCGGTCGACCAAGAGGTCGGTCGCGCGCTCTCCGGAGAGGCCGTCGTCAGGGGTGAGCCGCTCGGTCGGCCCGAGGGTCGGCTCCGACTCGCCGCTCGGCCCCGACTCGTCGCTCGGCCCCGACCCGCCGGCGGGCGACGTCACGCGGAATCGAGTCGCTCCATGGCCCGCGATCCAGACGCCGCCATCGCGATCCACCGCGATCGCGGCGGAGGGCAGATCCGGGATGGTCCGGAACATCGTGGCGCCGTCGCCGCGATGCCGCACCAGGTGCACGGTGGGATCCTGCTGGTGGGCGTAGACGAGGGTGCCGTCCTCGAGCTCGCCGAACCCGAGCGCGCTGCCGGTCACGCCGAGGTCGATGAACCGTTCGGCGCCGCGGGGGAGGAACAGGACCCCGTCCGGGCTCGCGGCGCCGACCCAGAGCGTGCCCCCGCGGTCGACGAACACGCTCCAGGCGGAGAGATGCGGGTAGCCCCGGTCGCTTCGGATCTTCTGCCACTGCTCCCCCCCGGTGACGAGGCGCGCCAGCCCTCCGACCGCGGCGACCCAGGCGGTGCCGTCGAGGTCGACGGCGATCGAGCGGACTCTCGCCACCGGCAGGCCCTCCGCGGCGGACCAGTTGGCAACCCTCCCGCTCGCGTCGAGGAAGGTGACCCCGCCGCTCTCGTAACCCACCCAGAGCCCGCCGCCGGGCGCGGCCGCCAGCGTCGACACGGCCCGGGCCGCCATCGCTCCGTGCGCCGGGCGGTAGTGTTCGAACCGGATGCCGTCGAAGCGGTAGAGGCCGTCGCTGGTGCCGATCCAGAGGAAGCCGTCGGCGGTCTGCGCCAGGCTGGACGGCCTGCCGCCGAGGCCGTCCCGGGCGGTCCAGGCGGTGTGGTGCATCCGCTCGAGGGGCTGGTAGAGGTCCACGCCCGCGGTCTCCGCGCCGGATCCGGCGACCGGCGCGAGGAGCAGCGCCGCCGCCAGCGCGACGAGGCCGTACCGGTCAGGGCGGGAGCAGACCACGGCGGATCGCGAGGGCGACGGCGTGGGTCCGGTCGTTGGCGCCGAGCTTCTGCACCAGGTTCCGGACGTGGAAGTTGACCGTGGTCTCCGAGATGCCGAGCCGGCGGGCGACCTGCTTGTTGCGGGAGCCCTCGCGGATCAGGGCCAGGACCTCCAGCTCGCGCGGGGTCAGCTCGTCGTCGCCGAGATGCTCGGCGAGCCGGGCCGCCACGTCGGGCGCCACGTACCGGCCGCCGCCGTGGACTGTCCGGATGGCGGCAAGGAGGTCCTGCCGGGGCGCGCTCTTCAGGATGTAGCCCGCGGCCCCGGAGCGAAGCGCCCGCCGGATGTCGCCCTCGCCGTCGGAGGTGGACAGGACGAGGACCCGTGCGCGCGGGAACTCCGCCCGGATCCGGCTCAGGGCGTCGATCCCGTCCGAACCGGCGAGGCGGACGTCGAGGAGGACGACGTCCGGCCGATGCCGCCGGAAGGCCTCGACCGCTTCCGCGGCGGTGGCGGCCTGCGCCACCAGGCTCATGTCTTCCTGGGACTCGAGGATCGTCCGGAGCCCTTCGCGGAAGACGGGGTGGTCCTCCACGCAGAGCACCGTCATCCCGCGGGGTCGGACGGTCTCGTCCGGCATCCCGTCACCCTCGCGAGCCGCCGGCGTCGCGGTGCACGGCGACGATCGTGATGTCGTCGTTCTGGAGCGCGCCGGCGGCGAACTCGCGCACCGTCGCGAGGAGCACGTCGACGGCTCGGCGCGAGCCCGCGCCGGCGCAGCCCGCGAGGTCGGCGAGCACGCGCTCGTCGCCGAGCTGCTCCTCGGCCGGGTTCTCGGCCTCGCCGACGCCGTCGGTGAAGAGCAGGAGCGTGTCGCCGCGCTCGAGCGTCAGGCTCTCGCTCGAATAGGTCCGCGCGGGGAGCAGCCCGATCACCATGCCGGAGGAGGGGACGACCCGGCGCGGCGGTCCGGCCGCCGGCACGAGGACCAGCGGGTTGTGCCCGGCGCTCGCCCCGGTCACGCGGCCCGAGGGGAGGTCGATGACCAGGCAGGCGATGGTCACGAACAGCCGCCGCGGGTTCTGGGCGACCAGCTCGTCGTTCAAGCGCCGCAGGATCTCCTCGGGCCGCCGGTGCTCCCGGACGAGCATGCGGAGCAGAGTCAACGTCACGGCCATGAAGAGCGAGGCCGGGATGCCCTTGCCCATCACGTCGCCGACGACCACCGCGAGCGTGTCGTCGTCGGCGCGCAGGACCTCGTAGAAGTCGCCGCCGACGTGGCGCGCCGGCTCCATCACCGCGCTCACCTCGAGCCCGGTGCCCGCCGTCGCGCCCGCGAGGTCCGCGGGCAGGAGCCCGATCTGGATCTCGCGCGCGATGCTCATCTCCCGTTCGGCCGCCTCGCGCACCGCGTCGGCGTAGGCCTTCGCCTGGAGCAGCGAGCGGACTCTCGCCTTCACCTCGAGGATCTCGAACGGCTTGGTCAGGTAGTCGTTCGCTCCGAGCTCGAATCCGCGCGTCTTGTTCTCGACGTCGTCGAGGGCGGAGAGGAACACGATCGGCAGCTCGCGGTTCGGGTCCGCGGCGCGGAGCCTCCGGCAGACCTCGTAGCCGTCCATCCCCGGCATCATGATGTCGAGGAGGACGAGGTCCGGCGGGTTCCTCTCGACCGCCCGCAACGCCCGCTCGCCGTCGATCGCCACGGCGAGCTTGTAGTCGCCCTTGAGCGCCTCGACGAGGATCTCGACGTTCTCGGGAACGTCGTCGACGATCAGGATGCGGCAGTCGGAGAGGTCCTTGATAGGCATGGCTCAGCCGGCGACCTGGTGGAGGGCTTCCAGCGCGGCGTCGTAATCGTACTCCGCGATCGCGCCGGCGACCCGCCGCACTCGCGGCGCCATCGGCGTCCCCGCGACCAGGCGCCCCAGCTCCTCGACGGCCGCGGCCGCGTCGGTGTCGCTCGCCGCCAGCAGAGTCGCCAGCCGGGAGGAGGCCTCGCGAATCCGCGCCGGATCGGCGTCGCTCGGCGCGGCGTCGATCGGTCCGGCCGGCGCCGGCTCCGCCGGCCGGAGCGCCGAGAGCCCGGCGAGGACCGGTTCGAGCCGGGCCAGCACGTCCTCCAGGAGCCGGTCGATCCGCTCCGCGGCGGCGCCCTCCAGGCAGGCCCGCTCCAGCTCTGCGGCGGCGGCCTGGACGCCTCGGGCTCCGAGGTTGCCGGCGATCCCCCTGAGGGTGTGCGCCGCGCGGGCGGGCGCCGAGGGATCGGCTCCGGCGCGCGCGGCGCGGAACTGCTCGCCGAAGCTCCTCTGGCCGTCGTGGAACTTCCGCAGCAGTCGGGTGTAGAGCGACTCGTTGCCGAGCGTGGTTGCGAGCCCGGCCGCGACGTCGATGCCCGGCAGCGGCGGCAGCCCGCCCGGGTCCGCGGCGGCGGCCAGCGCCCCGCCGCCCGGCTCCGCGGCCGTCCCGCCCGCCGCCCCGCCCGGCCGGATCCACTTCGCGAGCGTGGCGAACATCGCCCGCACGTCGATCGGCTTGGCGATGTGGTCGTTCATGCCCGCCGCGAGCACCTTCTCGCGGTCGCCGGCCATCGCGTTGGCGGTCATCGCGATCACCGGCAGGGCGTCGCAGCGCCGGGTTCCGCGCGGAGCGCGCGCGTCGCCTCGTAGCCGTCCATCACCGGCATCTGGCAGTCCATCAGCACGCCGTCGAAGCGGGCGTCCTGCGCCAGGGCGTCGAGCGCCTCCCGGCCGTTGCGCGGCGACGCACGACCTCGATGCCGGCCTGGCGCAGCAGGTCGAGCGCCAGCTCCTGGTTGATGTCGTTGTCCTCGACCAGCAGCACGCGCGCGCCGGCGAGCGTCGCCATCGCTCCGGCGTCGAGGCCGGCGCGCACCTGGCGCGCGGGTCTCGACCGGCGACGCCCGTGCCGAGCGCGTCGCCGCAGGCGTCGAGCAGCGTCGACGGCGTCACCGGCTTGGTCAGCACGCGAGCGGAGCGTCCACGCCGCGCTGCGACGGCGGTGCCGAGCGCGTCGTCGCGGCCGAAGGCGGTCACCATGACGACCGCCGGCGGCGCGTGCCGGCGCTCGAGCCGCTGGAGCCGCTCGCGCGGCCTCGACGCCGTCCATGCCCGGCATCTTCCAGTCCAGCAGCACCAGGTCGTACGGCCGGTCCCGCGCGTCGGCCGCGCGCGACCATCGCGCAGCGCCTGCGTGCCGTCGAGCCGCGGCGTCGACCTCCGGCCCGAAGCGCGCGCGCCATGCGTCGACAGGATCTCGCGCGCCGCGGCGTTGTCGTCGACGACCAGCGACGCGCATGCCGCGCAGCTCGCTCGGCGTCGGAACATGCGGCGCGGCAGCGCCTCGGCCTGCAGGCCGAAGCGCGGCGTGGAAGTGGAAGTCGACTGCCCTTGCCCGGCTCGCTGTCGACCCCGATCTCGCCGCCCATCAGCTCGACCAGGTCGCTCGACTGATCGCGAGCCCGAGGCCGGTGCCGCCGTAGCGGCGGGTGGTCGAGCTGTCGGCCTGGGTGAACGGCTGGAACAGCCGGCCGCGCTGCTCGTCGCGTCATGCCGATGCCGGTGTCGCGCACCTCGAAGCGCAGCTCGACGCCGGCCTCGTCCTCGGCGCACCTTCTCGACGCCGACGACGATCTCGCCGCGCTCGGTGAACTTGACCGCGTTGTTGCCCAGGTTGAGCAGCACCTGGCCGAGCCGCGACGGATCGCCGACCAGCGCGGTCGGCAGGTCGGGCGCCGCGCTGAACAGCAGCTCGAGGCCCTTGTCCTCGGCCTTCATGCCGACCAGGTTGGCGAGGTTGTCCATCACGTCGTCGAGCCGGAAGCGCGATCGCCTCGATCGTCAGCTTGCCGGCCTCGATCTTCGAGAAGTCGAGGATGTCGTTGATGATGCCGAGCAGCGCTCTCCGCCGCGCGGTGGACCTTCTCGACGTAGTTGCGCTGCTGCGGGTCGAGGTCGGTCTCGCAGCGCCAGGTGCGACATGCCGAGGATCGCGTTCATCGGCGTGCGGATCTCGTGGCTCATGTTGGCCAGGAACTCGCTCTTGGCCCGCGTCGCCTCCTCGGCGATCCGCTTGGCGCGCAGGATCTCCGCCTCCGCCGCCTTGCGGTCGGTGATGTCGCGCACCGAGGCGCAGACGCACCGTCCGCGGCCGCCGCGGGCCGGCAGGAGCGAGAGGCCGACCTCGACCGGGAACTCGCTGCCGTCCTTGCGCGCGCCGCGGAGCTCCGCGCCGCGTACGCCCATCTGGCGGGTGCCCCCCTCGTCGAGGAAGCCGTCGCGCAATGCGACGTGCCGCGGCCGGATGGATTCGGGGACCAGGCGCTCGATCTTCGAGCCGGCGATCTCCCCGGGCTCGTAGCCGAACATGGTCTCGATTCCGGGGTTCGCGAGGATGATCGTCCCGGTCTCGTCCACGACCAGCATGCCGTCGGGGGCCGATTCGACGATGCCCCGGAACCAGGCTTCCGTGGCGCGCAGCTCCTCCTGCTGCGCGCCGAGCGCCACGGTCTGCTCGGTGAGCCGGGTCGCCTGCTCCTGCGTCTCGGCGAGCAGGCGTTCGGTCTTCTCGTTCCGCGCGAGGATCTCGAGGCTCATGGCGGCGACCGGGAGGACCCCGTCGAGCAGCGCTCTCTCGTCCGGGCCGATCGACCGCAGCGTCGCGATCTCGACGATCCCGACCAGCCGCTCGTTGAGCAGCACGGGGAGGATGGCGAGCGCGCGGGGCGTCGCCTCGCCGAGGCCGGAGCCGACGCGCCCGGACTCCGGCGGCGCCGGGTCGAAGACGAGCGGCGTCATCTCGACCGCGCACTGGCCGGCCAGCCCCTGTCCGAAGGCGATCTCGCTCCCCTCCGCCGCGTCGAGGCAGGCGTAGGCGCCGATCCGCCGGAGGCGGTCGGCACCCTCCTCGCGGCGGTAGACCAGCCCGCGCCCGACCTCGAGCAGCGGCGCGAGGCTGGTCAAGAGCGTCGCCGCCAGCTCGCCCGGGCTCTGCGCCCGTTGCAGGGCGGCGGCGATCGCGGCCTGATGGGTCTTGATCCAGCGCTGGCTCTCGACCTGCCGCGCCTCGGCCTGGAGGACCTGGATCGAGCGGGCGAGCTCGCCCAGCTCGTTCGGGTAGTCGGTGAGCGGAACGGTGGCTCCGAGGCGGCCCGCGGCGATCTCGTTGACCGCCTCGCGCAGCTCGGCGGTCGGACGGGCGATCGAGGCGCCGAGGACGAGACCGAGGAGACCGCCGAACGCCAGGCCGCCGACCAGGAGCAGCAGCGTCAGCCGGCGCGCTCTCTCGTAGAGCCGCATCGCCTCGCCGGCGGACTCGCGGGCGCCGGCCTCCTTGCTGCGGGCGATCTCGGCCAGGAGGTCGTCCGCCCGGCTCGCGCCGCCCGCGAAGCCGGGGCTGGTGATGAAGGCCGCCGCGGCGCTCGTCCCGAACCCCTCGTCGCCGGCCAGCTCGATCGCCCGGTTCACCTCGAGCAGATAGGTCGCCAGATGCGCCTCCAGCTCGTCGAGCCGCCGCAGGTTCTCCTCGCGGAAGACCGCGCCGCGCGCCCCGCGGAGCGCCTGGCGCAGCGCCTCCTCGGCCCGGGCGACGTCGTGCCGGGCCTGTTCGCGCGTCGCGGCGTCGGGCGCCAAGACCGCCTGCCGCATCGTCCGGCCGACCAGGACGAGCTGGACGTTCGCTTCCTTGATGTGCGAGACGCCGAGCAGCTCCTTCTCGTAGATCAGCGTGATCTCGTCCCGCAGGGTGCGCAGGTTGACGAGGCTCTGCACCCCGAGCACCAGCGCGAACGCGAGCACCCCGCCGAAGCCCAGCAGCAGCTTGGCGCCCATCCGCCGCCGATCCAGGGCCCGCAGCACTCGACTCAGGGCTCGTCCTCCTGTTCCCGATCGCCCGTCCGTCGCCTGATCATAGGATGTGCGCCATCGGCCGCGGTCCGCACCGGGCACCAGGTGCGATCACTACGACGCCGGCGGTAGCTGGATCGGCCGCGTCACGATCGAGTATCAGTGCTCGGACCCGAGACGATGCCGCGGCGCTTCTCGATCCTCCCGATCGCAACCGTCCTGCTCACCGCCGGCGTCGCTCTAGCCGCCGGTCAACCCCTCACGCCGCGACCGCTGGCCGGAGCCCAGGTCCTCGAGCGCACGGTCGTAAGCACCCTCGCGGCAAAGGCGTTTCTCAATCGGACGGCGCTCCTCGCCGAGATCCTCGTAGATGGCGTCCACCAGCCCGCCGAAGAGCGGAAGGCCAGCCGGACTGGAGACGCCCGCACCGCAGAAGAGGACGAGAACACCTTCCTCCTGTGCCTGAAGAAGTTCGGGTGGAAGATCCGGCCCACCTTGGACGAACTGCGCCATGCGTTTACACCTTGAGGAACAGTCGTTGCTCCACCAACGCCTCGGCTGAGACCTCCGTCGTCAGCCGAGCGAGCCCATGGACCTGCTGGCCGAGGGTGTACCGGCGGCGATGCGCCACGACGATGCCGGCATGCCGCTGGCCCGAACTCAGGCACTCGGCATGGAGCCGGCAGAAATCGTCGACATTGAAGGTGTAAACAACCCGTCCGAGCCGGGTCGCGGACTCAAGCTGGTCCCTGTCGCTTCGCCCTGCCATCCCGGCCTCGTACACGGTCAGGACGTCGATGCCACGCGCCTGGAGGCCCCGGACGAGGCCCCGCGCCATCGCGTCCTCGTCGAGGTACCAGCGGATGCGGCTCACGGCGCGGGCGAGGAGTCAGGTGCCAGGAGTGCCTCGAGACGTTCGGACTCAGCGGCTTCGGCGTCCAGCTCCGCCTCGACATCGTGGCGGTTCGCATGGAAGTACGCGAGAGCGGCGTAGACCTGGGCGAGGGTCAGATGGGGATACCGGTCGGCGATCTCCTCGGCGCCGAGGCCCTGGAGAAAGAGCGTCGCGATTTGGAGGACGGTGATCCGCGTGCCGTCGATCCGTAGGCGACCGCCGCAGACCTCGGAGGTACTGACCAGCAGAGTATCCAGCGCTACGGTCATCGTGAGCTTCCTCGTTGGAGGAGTCTACCAACTCGCGTCAGCGCGGCCCGCGAAACCGGCCTCCGTCCCGACCGGGGCGGGATTTCGCCCCGCACGGCTGCCCGCTGGGCTGCCGTGCAGATCCAGTCCGAGGACCCCCGGACCGCCGGCACAGGGCTCGGATCTGTTCGAGTCGCTCTGAGGGGGGCTGCCTCACCGAACGATCTCACTCGACAAAAGTGCCGCTTTTCGGTACATTCGCCGAGTGAATCCGGACGCTCGTCTCTCGGCCTCTCAGCTCCTCCGCGACTGGGCTGCTCGGGGTCGGTACCACTTCTCCACGGAGGAGCTGGCCGACGAGCTCGGCGTCTCTCTGACGGCGGCGCGGTCGGCGCTCCGGCGCCTCAAGAAGAGGGGAGTCGTGGCCTCGCCCTACCGGGGCTTTCACCTGGTGGTGCCACCGGAGCATCAGCGCGTCGGCTGCCTGCCTGCCGAGCAGTTTGTGCCCCAGCTCATGGGGCGCCTGGAACTTCCGTACTACGCGGCGCTCCTGACGGCCGCCCGGTACCACGGAGCGGCCCACCAGCAGCCCCAGGTCTTCCAGGTCGTCATCCCTAGAAACCGCGCCTCGCTCGAATGCGGTCGGGTCCACGTCTCGTTCGTCGCTCGCCACAACGCCGCAGCGATGCCGACGGCAACCGTGAACACTCCCCGTGGATTCCTCGAGGTCTCGGCTCCGGAGACCACGGCTTACGACCTCGTGGGGTACCCGGAGCACTCCGGCGGTCTCGACAACGTGGCCACAGTGCTCGCGGAGTTGGGAGAGAAGCTCGACCCCGACCGGCTCGGAGAGATCGCGGAGCTGTCGCCTGTACCCTGGTCGCAGCGGCTGGGGTACATCCTCGACCTCGTCGAGCACTCCTCCCGCAGCGACGGGCTTGCACGCTTTGTCGAAATTCGCGCCACCGAGACAGCGTCTCTGCTTCCCAGCGCGGAGACCGCGTCTGCTCGACGGGACGACCGGTGGAAGCTCTGGATCAACGTGGACCTGGAGCCCGACCTTTGATCCCCACCGATTTCATCGCCGAGTGGCGGAGCCGGGCCCCTTGGGTCGAGAGCTCCCAGGTCGAGCAGGATCTCGTCATCAGCCGTGCGCTGGTCGAGATCTTCAGTGACGACCGGTTGGCGGAGGCCCTCGCCTTTCGGGGAGGGACCGCTCTCTTCAAGCTCCACCTGACGCCGGCTCCGCGCTACTCCGAGGACATCGACCTCGTCCAGAGGAACGCCGAACCCATCGGCCCAACCATCGATCGCCTCCGCGCGCGGTTGGACTCGTGGCTCGGAGAGCCGAAGCGCTCCTTCGGGGAAGGGCGAGTCGCCCTCGTCTACCGATTCCACTCGGAGGACTCTCCGCCGCTCCCTCTCCGGTTGAAAGTGGAGATCAACTCGAGGGAGCATTTCGCCGTTCTGGGTTTCGAGACCCGGCAGCTCGCGATTCGCTCTCGGTGGTTCTCTGGCAGCTCGCGGGTTTCGACCTACGCGCTCGACGAGCTGCTCGGCACGAAGCTGCGCGCGCTCTATCAGCGCAAGAAGGGCCGGGATCTCTTCGATCTCTGGTGGGCCTCGCAGCACGCAACGGTCGACTTTGATCGCGTCGTTCGCTGCTTCGGTGACTATCTCGGCGCCGAAGGCCTCAGGGTCTCGAGGGCCGAGATGGAAACGAACCTGGCCGGGAAACTGAAGGACCAGAGGTTCTTCGCCGACCTCCGACCTCTCCTGGCACCCGGGATCGAATGGGACTTCGAGGCTGCTGTTGACTGGATCTCCCGGGAGATTACGCCTCGCCTCGGAGGCGAGCCCTGGAAAGGAGCGGGGGCAAGCGGCGATGGCGACGCCTGAGACGCGCGCGTGGGTCTTCAAGACCCGCTTTCGTCGCGGCGCTTTCGGCTGGAGGTCGCAGCCGGCGATCCAGCGGGTCAGAGAGGCGGTCTCGGAGATCAAGAAAGTCCGGGGGAAGGCCCCGGTCCTCGCTGCCGAGGGCGCGGTCGTCTTTCTCGAACGCGTCTCGCCCGCTCTCGAGCAGGTGGATAGTTCCTCGGGTGCTATAGGCACTGCTGTCAACCGGGCAATCGACGCACTCGTACCGATCATCGCGGAGGCGCCGGTCGACGACGCGCGACGTCGTGCGTGGATGGAGCGCCTGCTCGATGCCCTTCAGGACGACCAGATTACCTACATCGAACGACTCGGCGATCTCTGGGGAGATCTCTGCGTCAACCCGGAGATCGCTTTGGAGCAGGCCGACGGACTGCTCTCGATCACCCGACGTGTGCTCGCGCCGGGAGGGCAACCAGGAGAGTTCTTCTCCGGCACCTTGGCCTGCCTGAGTGCCCTATACAAGGCGGAGCGATACGAGGAGCTGGTCGAGGTCGCCGGCGGCGAGCACGTCTTCTGGGCGTACAAGGTCTGGGCTGTTCGGGCTCTGGCTGCACAAGGCAACAAGGCGGACGCGCTTCGGCTGGCGGAATCGAGCCGGGGGCCCTGGTCCAGCGATCTCGAGATCGACAGGCTGGGAGAGGAGATCCTCCTGTCGTCGGGCATGGTCGACGAGGCCTACCAGCGCTACGGTCTCGCCGCGAATCGCGCAGGCACCTATCTCGCGACCTTTCGTGCCGTGACGAAGCGCTATCCCTCGAAGGCTCCGGCGGCCATCCTGCAGGACCTCGTCGAGACGACGCCTGGTAAGGAGGGCAAGTGGTTCGCTGCGGCAAAGAGCGTGGGCCTGCTCGACCAGGGCGCTCGACCTCGCGCGACGCTCGCCGTGTGATCCGAGGACCCTGACCCGGGCGGCTCGCGACCTCGCGGCGGAGAAACCGCGGTTCGCGGTCGAGGCGGGCCTGCTCGCTCTTCGCTGGCTCGTCGAGGGGTACGGTTACGAAGTCACTTCGGCTGACGTTTGGGCCGCGTTCGATGTGACGGTTGCCACCGCGACGCAGCTGGACGAACGCGAGGCCGTACTCCATCGCATTCGGAAGCTGACAGGGGATTCCAGGGACGGCGTCGTTGGGCAGATTCTCGGCCGGATCCTGAGGACTTCCCCCTGACCGGCCGGCATCTCGAGCTACGGTCCTTTCGCCTCCTGCTCCATCTCGGCGGGGGGCTGCCCGGGCGCCCCACTCCGGGCCGCCAGCGCAGATGGCCTACTTCACACCAGTCACCTAGCGGGACTCTCGGGAAACGAGCCGGCCCAAGTGTTCCCCCGCACGGAAAAGGAGATCGTCAACACGCCTCCCCACACGAATCCGAGAAGATACGTTGGCTTCGCGCGGCTCGAGCGTGCTCAGCGTGGAGATGACGCGCCGCGGGGTCGAGCCGAGCATCGCCAACCCCAGCGCCTCGCTGATACGGGCAGTACTGATCGCACTGGGTCTCATCCCGCTCCACAAGGTGTTCGCGAGCGCTGAACCGGAGGGGGCCCGGGTCACCTATCCCCGAGGGGTGGGCGACATAGGACACGTCACGCCGAGGTCCGTGAGCTGGCAGTTACCTGCCAGTCAACGGCATGGCGATCCTCCAGCCGATGGGCGAGCGTTAGTTGTGCCAACCAACTCGTTTCTTTTGTGTGATTTGAGGCTGGTGGTAGCGCGTACGGGATTCGAACCCGTGTTACCGACGTGAGAGGCCGGTGTCCTAGACCCCTAGACGAACGCGCCATGCGGCGGGCGGCAGAGGTTAGCAGACCGCCCGCGGGCAGCGCAACCCTCGGGCGGCACCCCAGATTCCCTCCGAGCCGAATGCCGCCAGGCGCCGCGAGCCGTCCGGAGGACGCGCGCGGTACTGGCCCGCAGGACTCTCGGGCAGACGCTGTCGACGGTCAACGGTGGAGGTTGCGGGAGCGGAGGTCGGAATGCTCCGCGATTGCGTCGAAGGAGAAATCGACCAGGATCACCCGGCGGACCTCAGCTCCGCCAGCGTCTCGGGGTCCAGGTCGAGGTCGATCCGGCCCTGATGCTCCAGCGCCCGCGCCAACCGGGCGCGTCTCAGGACCTCCTCGAGCGCCCGCCGGAGGGTCTCGGCCTTGGTGGAGGTTCCGAGCACCTCCTGGGCTGCTTCGAGCAAGTCGGCGTCGAGCGTCACGGTCATCCGGCTCATGGGGCCCCCAGGCACCAGGATCACACACTTCGCCGTGGTGCGTGCCTGGGTGCCGGCGCTGCCATCGTCACCCGCGCATTTGTCCCGCCCACGCACTTCGGTAACAATCCTTCCCGCGTCACTCTCTGATGAGCGCGGCTCCGGCCGCGACCTCCGTGCCGGCCGCTTTCCTGGAGGATCGGCTTGGCCGTCGAGCGCTTCGATCTGGTGATCGTGGGGGCCGGGCCGGCCGGGCTGGCGGCGGCGGATCGCGCGCGCCATCACGGGCTCGCCTATGTCGTGCTCGAGCGGGCGCGCCACCTCGCCGACACGGTCCACTGCTACCAGAAGGGCAAGCACGTGATGGCCGAGCCCGGCCCCGTGCCGCGGCGGAGCGAGCTGCCGTTCGAGGCCGGGTCGCGCGAGGCGATCCTCGCCGCCTGGGCGGGCTTCGCCGCCGAACGCCGGCTGGCGGTGCGGCTGGGGATGGAGGTGACCCGGGTCGAGCGGTTCGGCGAGGGCGGGGGCGCCGGCTTCCGGGTCGCCACCGCCGCGGGCTCGGTGTGCGAGGCGCCGAGGGTGGTGCTCGCGCTCGGCACGCAGGGCAATCCGCGGCCGCTCGACGCGCCGGGCGAGGAGCTGCCCCACGTCTCGCACCGGCTGGTCGACCCCGCCGAGGTCGATGGCGAGAGCGTGGTGGTGGTCGGCGCCGGCGACTCGGCGCTCGAGGTGGCGCTGGCGCTCGCCGGGCGCAACCGGGTGTCGCTGGTGGTGCGCAAGCCCGAGATCGTGCGCGCCACCGAGAGCCTCGAGCGCGAGGTCCTGTCGCGCCAGGCGGCGGGGGAGATCACGATCCACTTCTCGAGCGCGGTCTCTCGCGTGCTCGAGGGGGAGTGCGAGATCTCCGGCCTCGAGGACGACCTCCGGGTCCCCGCCGACCGGATCTACCTGATGCTGGGCGCGGTGCCGCCGCGGCGCTGGCTCGAGGGGATCGGGGTCGAGTTCGCCGGCGAGGGGCGCGAGGCGCGGCCGGTGCTCGACGGCCGCTTCGAGTCGGCGGTGCCCGGCCTCCACCTGATCGGCTCGGTGACCGGCCGCGACCTGATCAAGCTCGGCATCAACCAGGGCTACGAGGTGGTCGAGCACGTGCTCGGCAACGAGGTCGAGCCCGCCGACGAAGCGCTCCTGCGCGAGCGGCTGCCCTGGTGGCCGGGGACGGTGCGCGAGCGGATCGAGCGGATCGCCGAGGAGATCCCGCTCTTGGGCGCCGCCGACCAGAACGACCTCCGCGAGCTGTTCCTGTCGGCGCGGGTGCGCGAGCTGCCGGCGGGCGAGGTGATCGTGCGCCAGAACGACTACACCGACAGCCTGGTGGCGATCGCCGGCGGCCAGGTCGAGGTGCGGGTGCGGCCGGAGCGGAGCGACGAGGAGCGCACGGTGGCGACGCTCTCGGCCGGCAACTTCTTCGGCGAGATGAGCCTGCTCTCGAACCGCCGGCGCAACGCCACGGTGGTCTCGCTCGGCTCCCGCCTGATCGAGCTGCCGCGGAAGGCGATGTTGAAGCTCCTGGCGGTGTCGCCGCCGGTCAAGGAGATGGTCGACCGGGCGTTTTTGGTGCGCGCGATCCAGGGCTATCTCTTCCCCGGCCTCTCCGACGAGCTGCTCTGGTCGCTGGTCGGCCGCGCCGAGGTGCGGCCGGTGGCGCGCGAGACGGTGCTCTTCTCGGAGGGGGACCCCGCGGACGCGCTCTACCTGATCCGCAGCGGCATGGTGAAGGTCTCGAAGCGCTCGGCCGACCGCGAGATCGTCCTCTCCTACCTGACCGCGGGCAACTTCTTCGGCGAGGTCGCGCTCCTCCCCGACGCCCGCCGCACCGCCAGCGTGGCGACGATCTTCCCGAGCGAGCTGATCCGGCTGGCGCGCGCCGACATCGAGGACTTCCTGAACCGCAACCCGGAGGTCGGCTCGGAGCTCCTGGCCAAGCTCGAGGAGCGGCGGATCGCCACCCTGCGCGCGGAGGCGACGCCGGGGGCCGGGCGAATCCTCACCGACCTGATCCGCGAGGAGGTGGTGATCGCCACCGACGCGCTGATCATCGACGACCACAAGTGCGTCCGCTGCAACAACTGCATCCGCGCCTGCGAGGGGGTGCACGAGGACGGCCAGGCGCGGCTGTCGCTGACCGGCATCCAGATCTACAACCTCCTGGCGCCCAACTCCTGCTGGCAGTGCGAGAACCCGCTGTGCATGCTCGACTGCCCGCCGGACGCGATCGTGCGCAACGCGCGCGGCGAGGTGCAGATCAAGAGCAACTGCATCGGCTGCGGCAATTGCGAGGCGAACTGCCCCTACGGCAACATCTTCATGGTCCACCCGCGGCCGAAGCTGGGCGTCGGCGGCTGGCTGCGCGAGCTGTTCGGGCTGCCGCCGGCGGTGCCCGCGGCCGGCGGCGACGGCGGGCGCGAGGTGGCGGTCAAGTGCGACCTGTGCGCGGATCTCCCGGGCGGGCCGGCGTGCGTGCGGAGCTGCCCGACCGGCGCCGCGATCCGTCTCACCCCCGACGAGTACCAGCAGACGCTCGAGGAGCTGGTGGTGCGCCAGGGCGCCATCTAGCGGTGATGGGGGAGGACGTCGCGTGCTGCTGACCACCCGCGAGAGCGCGCGCTGGCGCCGGGTCGGGATCGTCGCCCTGGCGCTCCTGGTCACGGGCTACTTCTGGTTCTCCGGGGGCGGGCTCGCCGACGGCGGCAGCGCGCTCGGCCTCACGCTCGGCTTCGCCGCCTTCGCGCTGATCGTCGTCCTGCTCCTCTACGGCGTCCGCAAGCGCGCCTACCGGAGCCGCGCCGGGCGGATGGAGAGCTGGCTCCAGTCGCACGTCTACCTCGGCCTCCTGAGCGTCGCGGTGGCGCTCCTCCACGGCGGCTTCAGCTTCGCCGACAAGCTGGCGGTGGCGGCGCTCGCGGCGCTCGTCCTGGTGGTCGTGACCGGTCTCGCCGGGGCGGTCCTCTACACCACGGTGCCGCGCCTCCTGACCGAGGTCGAGAGCGACCTCTCGCCGGCCGAGACCTCGGAGCGGCTCAACCAGATCGCGCAGTCGATGGCGCGTCTTTCGGCCGGGCGCTCGGCGGCGTTCCAGCGCATCCAGCGCTCGCTCCTCGCCGAGTCGCGGCCCGGGCGGCTGGCCGGCTGGCGGATCGTCCTGACCGGACGGCGGCCGCGCGCCGCGCCGGGCTTCGCCACGGCGGTCGGCCCGGGCGCGGCCGCCGGCGGCGACGACGACACGGCCTGGTCGGCGCTCCTCGGCCGGGTCGAGCGCGGCGAGCACGAGGAGCTGCGGCGCCTCCTGGTGCTGTCGCGCCAGCACAAGGAGCTGCACCAGCGGCTGGTCTACCAGCAGCGCTACCGCAACCTCCTCGACGCCTGGCTCTGGCTCCACCTGCCGCTGTCGCTGGCGCTCCTGGTGCTGGCGGTCGCCCACGGCGCGGCGGCGCTCTACTACCGCGGGCTTCCGGGGGGCTGAGGGTCGGCATGGGCTTCATCATCCACCGCGCCGCGGGCGCCCACACGCTCTTGCGCCAGGTCTCCGGCGAGACGCTGCGGATCGGCCGCGACGCCGGCGCCGAGCTGCGCCTCGACGACGACGCGGTGGCGTTCGACCACGCGGTGATCCGCGCCGTGGCGGGCGGCTGGACGCTCGAGGACCGCGGCAGCGTCACCGGCACCTACCTCGGCGGCCGGCGGGTGACCTCGGTGAAGCTCGCCGCCGGGGACGTGATCGAGATCGGCGGCTTCCGCCTGCGGGTCCAGATCACCGATCCGGAGGACCCGCTGTTCGTGCACGTCCAGGCGGTCGGCGCCGGCGCCGCCGAGGCGCCGCGGCCGGCGCGGGCGTCCGCCACCGGCTCGCTCCGGCTCGACGAGCTGGTCGCCCGCGCGCGAGCGACCGGCCGGCGGCCGCCGCCCGCCGTGGCCGACACCGGGCCGCTGCGCCGGCTGGCCGAGATCGCCGCTGCGGCCGAGGCGGATGCGGCCGGCGCACGCGCCCGGGAGCGGCGGGAGGCCGGAGCCGAGGCGGAGACGGCGGCGGTCGAGATCCAGCCGGCGGCCGGTGTCGAAGCGGCGGCCGCGTCGCCGGTGCCGGCAGTGCCTCCCGCGGCCCGGTGGGACGTCGTGGCGGCGGGTGAGGCACCGGCGGCTGGGGCCGGTCGGGTTCCCGCCGCGGCGCGGCCGGCCGCTCTGCCCGTGGCCGGAACCGCCTCCGAGTCCGCGGCCGGGCCCGAGCCCGGGATCGCACGCGAACCGCCGGCCGCGCCGGTTCCCGCGGCCCCACCGCCTGCCCGTCCCGCCGCGCCGCCGGCCGTCCGGGCGCCCGCCGTGCCGGTCCCGGCCGCCGCCGCGCCCGCGCCGGTGGCGCGGATCGACTATGCGGCCGCCTACGCGCTCCGCCGGCCGGGCCTGACCAAGGGGCTCGCGACGCTGGCGGCGATGCTGCTCGCGGCCGCGGCGCTGGCGGCGCTCGACGCCTCCGGCTCGCGCGCCTGGCTGATGCCCGGGATCTCGAGCGAGCACGCCCGCATCGTCGGGGCCGCGGTGGCGGTGCCGCCGGCCGGCGCGCCGGCGAGCGGGTCCACCGGGCCGGCCGGCGCTCCGCCTCCGGCCGCTGGCGGCGGAGCGGGCGGTCCCGTCGAAGCGACCGGCGCCGCTCCTCCCGCCTCGCTCGCCGCCCGCCGCGGCGAGGTCGCCGAGCGCGGCTGCCTCGCCTGCCACCAGCCGTGGCGGGGGCCGGCGGCGGTCGAGGGGTGCGCCGGCTGCCACCCCGGCGAGGGGGTACCGCACGCGGCGATCCTGGCCGGCAGCGCCTCGGCGCCGGCGTGCGCCGCCTGCCATCCCGAGCACCGCGGCCGCGCGCTGCTCGCGGCGGACGACGAGCGGCCGTGCCTGGCCTGCCACGGCGACCTCGACGCGATCGAGACCGCGGGGGAGCCCGCGGTCGCCCCGCGGGTGACCTCGTTCGCCGCCGAGCACCCGGAGCTGGTGATCGCGCTCCCCGAAGCCGGCGGCGGCGTGCGCAGGCTGCGCCTCGACGACCCCGCCGCGCGCGCCGCCGATCCGGCCGTGCTCCGCTTCGGCCACCGCTTCCACCAGGTCCACGAGGAGGGCGAGGCGATGACCGGGCCGCCGCTCAGGCCGACCACCGGCATCGCGCCGGCGGAGATCGAGGCGCGCCTCTCCTGCGGCGCCTGCCACGAGCCGGACCCGGCGGATGGCCTGATGCGGCCGGTCGAGTTCGAGCGCCACTGCCAGGCCTGCCACGGCCTCGGCTTCGACGCCCAGCGCTTCCCCGACTGCCAGGTGCCGCACGAGCCGCCGACCGAGGTCGAGGCCTTCCTGCTCCAGACCTTCATCCTGGGCGCCTGCCCGGACGCCGCCGCCGGTGCCGGCGCGTTCGGCGGCCGCCGCACCGCCGAGCGGATGCGCGCCCTCGGCATGATCGGCAGCGACGACGCGCGCCGCCGCCAGTTCCAGGTCCAGGCCGACCGCGCGATGGCCAAGGTCTTCGCCTCCGAGTGCGCCCACTGCCACGCCGTCGACCTCGACGCCGAGCCGCGGCCGGCGGTCGAGCCGCCCGCGATCCCCGCCGTCTGGATGCCGGCCGCCCGCTTCAGCCACCTCGACCACCAGGGGCTCGCGTGCGCCGGCTGCCACGCCGGCGCCGCCGCCAGCGAGCGCACCGCCGACGTGCTGATGCCCGGCATCGCCGCCTGCCGGAGCTGCCACGGCGAGGACCGCGCCGCCCCGGGCGCGAGCCGCCTCCTCACCTGCGGCGAGTGCCACGACTACCACCACCGAACGGAGGCCGCCCGATGATCGCCGACCCCCCGTCCGACCTGCCGCCCCCGGTTCCGCCGCCGCCCCCGCCGCCCGGCGGCGGTGTTGAGTACTTCGCCCCGCTCGAGCGCGCCTGGCAGCGGATGACGGGTCAGCTCTTCCGGCCGTTCGACCTCGGCAAGTGGTTCGTGCTCGGCTTCTCGTGCTGGCTGGCCAAGCTCTTCGACGGGGGCTTCGGCGGCGGCTTCAACATCCCCTCCGGCGCCGGCGACTGGGGCGCCGAGGACTCCGAGGCGGCCGGCCGGACGCTCGCCGCCGGAGCGCCCTGGGAGTCATGGGATCCCGAGCAGTGGCTGGCGCCGGGCGTGCTGGGGTGCCTGGCGGGCTGCTTCCTCCTGGTGGTGCTCGTGCTGGTGCCGCTGGTGCTCTGGCTCAAGTCGCGCGGCCAGTTCATGTTCCTCGACAGCGTGGTCCACGGCCGGGCCGAGGTCGCGCGCCCGTGGCACGAGTACCGGCGCGAGGGGAACTCGCTCTTCCTCTGGCAGCTCGGCTTCCTGGTGGTGACGCTGATCGCGACCGTGATCGTGCTCCTCCCCGGCGGCCTGCTGCTCTTCGCCGAGCTGAGCGACGACCCCGACTCGGTGCCGGTCGCGGGCATCCTGGTGCTGGTCCTGCCGCTGATCCCGTGGGCGGTCTTGCTCGCCTACATCGGCTTCTTCCTGCGCGGCTTCGTGGTCCCGATCATGTACCGCGAGCGGCTGACCACGACCCAGGCCTGGCGGGTCTTCCTGCCGCTCTTCCGCGCGCGCTGGGGGAGCTTCCTGCTGGTCGGGCTGCTGGTCGCCGGGCTCTCGGTGGGGGTCGGGATCGGCGTCCTGATCCTCGGCTGCTTCACCTGCTGCATCGCGTGGATCGTCGTCGCCATCCCCTACATCGGCACGGTGGCGATGCTGCCGGTGTGGGTGACTTACCGCGCGTACACGCTCGAGTTCCTGGCCCAGCTCTCACCGCGCTTCGACCTCTTCGGCGCCGCCGCGGCGCCGCAACCGCCCCCGGCGTGACCTCCTCTGGTGGCAGCGGACGGAGCGCGCAGCGCGACCGCCGGCGAAAGCCGGCGACTCGGGGGAGGGGCCCCACGGGATTTACTCCCGTGGGGAGGGGGGCTTGAAAAGCCCCCCTCGGAGAAAAACCGCTACTCGCAGACGCCCTTGTGGGCGACCGAGGCGGCCTCGAAGTGCTTGGCGCCCTTGTCGTCCTCGACCCACTTGCCGGTCAGCTCGACCTTGTGGTTCTCGGCGTGTGCCGCGATGTCCTTGCCGCCGGCGACGGCGACCTCCTTGCCGTCGTCCGTGGTCAGGACGAACCAGCCCTCGGCGTCGCCGGCGTTCAGGCAGCCGGTGACGGTGCCGTCGGCGTCGTCCGCGTGGGCGGGAGCGGCCGCGACCGCGGCCAGGGCACAGACCAGAACGAGGAACAGGGTACGGATCATGGGATTGCCTCCTTGGTTCGTTGCTCGAGCACCGCCCGGGCGTAGCGCGCGCCCGCAGGCGGTGAATCTCGATCTTAAGCGAGTTTCGTGCCGGCCCCGGGAGCCCCGGCGTGCCGCACTGCGGCGAGACGAGCCGGCGCCTCCGGAAAACCGCCGGCTGCGGACCTTGACACCGGGAGGGCGCGGGAGTAGCTTCCGGAAGTCGTTTACGCAAGCGCTTCGATAGATTGGGAGGCGGGGGATGACCCGACCCGGCAGCGCTCGAGTCCGCGGCGGACGCGAGTGGCTCGCGGCGGCCCTGGCGTTGGCGCTCTGGACCTTCGACGGCGCGGCGCAGGAGCCGCCCCCGCGCCCGCCGCGGCTCCCGGAGCCGCTCGACGACGCTGGCGACCCCGGCGACCCCGGCGAGCCCGCGCCCCGCCACCACCGTCCGCGGCCGCGAGGGCCGGTCGGCCGCAGCGCGCCGCCGGTCTGCGCCGGCGGCCAGACCGCGCTCGCCGCCGCCGAGGCCGAGGCGCTGGCGCGCGCCGCCGCCGCCGCCCTCGACGAGCCGCGTCTGGCCGCCGCGGTGGTCGACCGGCTGGGCCGGCCGCTGGCGGTCTACGCGAAACCGGGCGCCGCGCCCGCCGACGCCGACATCGCCGTCGGCCTCGCCCGCACCGGCGCCTTCTTCAGCAACGACCAGGCGCCGCTGTCGTCGCGCACCGTGCGCTTCGTCAGCGGCGTCCACTTCCCGCCCGGGGTCGCCCGCGCCCCCAACGCCGCGCTCTACGGCATCGAGAACACCAACCGCGGCTGCGACCTCCGCGTCGCCTTCCTCCCCGGCCGGTCGGTGCCGCCGGCGCGCTCGGTGGTCAAGCTGGGCGCCTGCGACGCGTTCGACCGGACCGCCTGCGGCACCGGTCCGGTGACCGGCAAGCCCGACCCGTTCGACACCCACGGCCCGGCCGCCTCGCCGGTCCACCGGCCCGGGGCGGTCCCCGTCGACCCGGGCGGCGTGCCGATCTTCCGCGGCCCGTCGGTCGTCGGCGGCATCGGCGTCTACGCCCCGGCTGCGTCCCCCGACCACGCCGAGTTTGCCGCGCTGGCGGCATTCACCGCCGGCCCCGGCCTCGCCCCGTTCCCCGGCCCCGGCGAGGTCTTCATCGACGGCATCCGCCTCCCCTTCGTCCGCCAGGTCGACCGCCCGGCCGGCAGCGCCCCCGACGCCGCCCAGCTCGCCCCGCTGCTCCTCGGGCCCGCCGCCGGCGCCTGCGCCCCCGAGGGCTGGCTCGCCGGCCCCACCGCGAGCCCCGACCTGACCGCCGCCGAGGTCGACCGCATCGTCACCCAGGCGATCGATGCCGCGAACCGCACCCGCGCCGTGATCCGCCTCCCCCTCGGCTCGCGCACCAAAATGGCGATCGCCGTCGCCGGCCTCGACGGCGAGATCCTCGGTCTCCACCGCATGCCCGACGCCACCGTCTTCTCGATCGACGTCGCGGTGGCCAAGGCGCGCAACGTGATCTGGTACAGCCAGGGCAACCTCCCCGGCGTCCCCCCCGGCACCGCGGTGACGAACCGCACCATCGGCTTCGCCGCCCAGCCGCTCTTCCCGGCCGGCATCGACGGCACCGACCCGGGCCCGTTCTTCCAGCTCTTCCAGGACGACCTCGCCAACCCCTGCGCCCTCGGTTTCGACCCCGCGAGCCCGAACCGCAACGGCATCGTCTTCTTCGCCGGCTCGATCCCCCTCTATCGAAACGGCGTCCTCATCGGCGGCCTCGGCATCAGCGGCGATGGCGTCGAACAAGACGACTACGTAGCCTTCCTCGGCGCCGAAGGCTTCCGCCCCCCCGAGAACACCTGGGCCGACCGGATCACCCTCCGCGGCGTGAGACTCCCCTTCCTCAAGTTCCCCAGGAACCCGGAAGGATGAACCCCCTCCATCTCGACTGCCCTGGATTGAAGAGCTGGGTAGGAGGAGAGACTCTGCTCCTCATCCACCGGCTCCGGCTCTGTTCGGCAAGGAGGGGCGGGGCGAGAGGCCCCCTCCCAGGGGCGTCTGACCCCGCGCCCACTCCACCGATTCGCAAGGCGACCCCGGACCCGCGCGGGGGCAGTCGAGGGGCGCGCCGACCGCCCCCCGCCCACTCAGAGCGCGCCCCGTCCCCTGGGAGGGGGCCTCTCGCCCCGCCCCGGTCCTCCGCTACCGCGATCGCTCCTCTGCTTCCGCTTCTGCTTCTGCTTCTGCTCCCCGCCCCCGCAGCGGCCGCCCCCGACTACCACCTCGAAATCAACCAGGGCCAATCCCTCTTCAGCCGCACGACGAGACCCGAAATCACCGGCCGCACCAACGCCCCCCCAGGCAGCACCATCGCCATCACCATCCACCAGAAGACCGCCGAAACCACCCTCCCCGACACCCAAGCCGGCACCTGGACCCTAACCTGGCCCAACGACCTCCCCCCCGGCGGCTACACCGTAGAAGCCACCCTCACCGCCCCCGACGGCACCACCGCCCGAGCCGCCACCCACCTCGTCGTCCAACCCGAAGGCAACCTCCCGAGACGCCCCCTGGTCGCCCCCCCGCTCGACTACGCCCCCCCGCCCACGCCCCCCGCCGACGAATTTCACGCCTTCACCGACCGCTGGAGAGTCGTCCCACCTCCCTACGAGCTGGACGCCCGACCCTCCCGCTGGAACCCCTACGACCAGAACCTCTGGAAAGGCGACCACCCGATCTGGCAAGAGCGCTGGGGCGACGACGTCTTCCTGGTCCTGACCGGCGTTTCGGACACCCTCGTCCAGGGCATGACCCTGCCGACCCCGAGCGGCGTCTCCACCGCCGAGCCCGGCTCGATCGACTTCTTCGGCGACGCCGGCCAGGCCTTCCTGAACCAGAACGTCGCCCTCTCCGCCGACCTCTTCCAGGGCCGGACCGCCTTCAAGCCCTTCGACTGGCGCGTCAAGGCGACCCTGGTCGGCAACGTCAACCACCTCGAGACCCAGGAGAACGCGGTGGTCAAGCCGGACGTGAGACGCGGCACCGACCGCACCGACGGCCGCGGCTCCCTCCAGGAGCTGTTCTTCGAGTACAAGCTCGCCGACCTCTCGGTCAACTACGACTTCGTCTCCCTGCGCGCCGGCATCCAGCCGTTCTCGAGCGACTTCCGCGGCTTCGTCTACACCGACACCAACCTCGCCCTGCGCCTCTTTGGCAACGCCCGCTCCAACCGCTGGCAGTACAACCTCTACCTCGCCGAGCGGCTGGAGAAGGACACCAACAGCGGCCTCAACACCTTCGAGTGGCGCGACCAGCAGGTGGCGGTGGCCAACGTCTACCGCCAGGACACCCTGGCCCCGGGCTGGACCCACGAGCTGTCGCTCCACTGGCTGCGCGACGAGCCGACCTTCCACTTCGACCGCAACGGCTTCCTCGCCCGCCCCGACCCGGTCGGCTCGTTCACCCCGCACGAGATCGAGGCGCTCTACCTGGGTTGGGCGAGCTTCGGCCACGTCGGCCGCTGGAACGTCGACCACGCGCTCTACTTCGTCACCGGCGACGACAGCCTGAACCCGATCGCCGGCGACAACCCGTTCACCGGCGAGCGCGGGGTCGACGTCGAGGCGCTCTTCGGCGCCGTCGAGGTCTCCTACGACAAGAACTGGTTCCGCCCGAAACTGGCGCTCCTCTATGCCTCCGGAGACGACGACCCGACCGACCGCGACGCCGAGGGGTTCGACGCCATCTTCGACAACCCGGCCTTCGCCGGCGGCGGCTTCTCGTTCTGGAACCGGCTCGGCATCCGCCTCGCCGGCACCGGCGTGACCCTGGTCAACCGCGGGAGCCTGCTGCCGAGCCTCAAGAGCAGCAAGGAGGAGGGGCAGCCGAACTTCGTCAACCCGGGGCTCGTCCTCCTCTCCGCCGGCGTCGACCTCGAGCTGACCCCGGAGGTGAAGGCCGTGGCGACCGTCAACCACCTCCGCTTCGACACCACCGAGACCCTCGAGCTGGTCTTGTTCCAGGCCCCGATCGACGAGGAGATCGGCTGGGACCTCTCGCTCGGCGCGCGGTGGCGGCCGTGGCTGAACAACAACGTGATCCTCCTCGGCGGCGTCGCCGCCCTCCTCCCCGGGGAGGGGTTCGAGGACGTCTACGAGTCCGGCGATCCGCTCTACCTCGGCTTCCTGAACCTGACCCTGACCTTCTGACCGCCCTCCTCGAGACATGAGCCGCGCACCCCGAGCCGCCGCCCTCGCCGCCCTGCTGATCGCGGGCGCGGCCGTCGCGCTCCTCGCCTCCGGCGAGCGCCCGGCGGCCGCGCAGCTCGTCGAGGAGGAGCGCGGCGCCGCGCCCGCCGCGCTCCTCCGCCAGTCCGCGGCGGCGGCGGCCGCGGCCAGCCGGGGCTGTCTCACCTGCCACGCCGGCATCGAGAAGATGCACGCCTCCTCCGCCGTCCAGCTCGGCTGCACCGACTGCCACGGCGGCGATCCTGCTCCCGCCCGCCCCGACGGCTCCGCCCGCGGCGACGCCGGCTACGACGACGCGATGCGCGCCGCCCACGTCCAGCCGCGCCGCCCCGAGCTCTGGCGGCGCGCCGACGGCAGCTACAGCTCGGCCAACCCGGTCCGCTCCTACACGCTGCTCAACGAGGAGTCGCTCGAGTTCGTCCGCTTCGTCAACCCGGGCGATCTGCGCGTCGCCCCGATCGCCTGCGGTCCGTGCCACCCGAAGGAGACCGCCGCCGTCCCCAAGAGCCCGATGACGACCTCGTCGATCTTCTGGGCCGCGGCGGCCTACGCCAACGGCATCGTCAGCAGGAAGGGCGCCTTCCTCGGCGAGAGCTACGGTCCGGACGGCGAGGCGCAGTCGATCACGGCGGACCCGCCGCCCGACGCAGCGGCCCGCGCCCGCGGCGCCCTGCCGCAGCTCTTCCCGCTGCCGCGCTGGGAGATCGTCCAGCCCGGCGAGTACTTCCGCGCCTTCGAGCGCGGCGGGCTCCTCCAGCCGTCGGCGTTCCCCGAGATCGGCAACCCGAGCCCGTTCGACGAGCCGGGCCGCCCCGACATCCGGCTCAGCAACCGCGGCCGCGGCACGGGGCTCCGGATCAGCCCGGCGCTGATCAACCTGCACAAGACCCGGCTCAACGACCCGCATCTCTCGTTCCTCGGCACCAACGACCATCCGGGCGACTTCCGCTCGAGCGGCTGCACCGCGTGCCACGTGGTCTACGCGAACGACCGCGAGCCGCTCCACTCGGGGCCGTTCGCGGAGGCCGGCCACCTCGGGCTCGCCGCCGGCGGCGACCCGACCATCCCGCGCGGCGAGAGCGGCCATCCGATCCGCCACCGGCTGACCCGCGCGGTGCCGACCAGCCAGTGCATGAGCTGCCACATGCACCAGCCGAACGCCTTCGTCAACACCTACCTCGGCTACACGATGTGGGACTACGAGACCGACGGCGAGCACCTCTGGCCGGCCGAGCAGCGCTACCCGACCGAGGCCGAGGAGCGCGCGCGCGCTCGACGCCAACCCCGAGGGGGCGGCCGTGCGCGGGCTCTGGAGCGACCCGGAGTTCCTGGCCCGGGTCTCCGAGCTGAACCCGAAGCTCGAAGCACACGCAGTTCGCCGACTACCACGGCCACGGCTGGGTCTTCCGCGCGGTCTACAAGCGCGACCGGAAGGGCAACCTGCTCGACGAGGCCGGCGAGGTCGTGCCGTTCGACGACCCGGAGCGCTTCGAGAAGGCGGTCCACCTCCAGGACATCCACCTCGAGAGGGGCATGCACTGCGCCGACTGCCACTTCGCCCAGGACGTCCACGGCGACGGCAAGCTCTACGGCGAGTACGGCGACGCGATCGAGATCGAGTGCCGCGACTGCCACGGCGACGCCGCGGCGCTGACCGACCTCCGCACCAGCGGCCCGGCGGCGCCCCCCGGCGGCACCGACCTCGCGCACGCGACCACGCCGTGGGGCCAGCGGCGGTTCCGCTGGCGTGGCGCCGAGCTGTACCAGCGCTCGATGCTCGAACCCGACCGCGAATGGCGAGGTGCCGCAGGTGCGCGACTCGGTGACCCCGGGCAGATCCCCACTACAACGAGCGCTCGCACCGCGCGAAGACTCCTCGCCGCCGACGGCTCGTTCACCGGCACGGCCGGCGATCCGGCGACCCTCGCCCATCGCGACGACCGGATGACCTGCTACGCCTGCCACTCGTCGTGGGTCACCTCCTGCTTCGGCTGCCACCTGCCGCAGGAGGCGAACGTCCACGTCCGAGGTCAAGCACTACGAGGGCGGCGTCGACGCGCAACTACGCCTCCTACAACCCGCAGGTGATCCGCACCGACGTCTACATGCTGGGGATCAACGGCGACGTCAAGGGCAACAAGATCGCGCCGGTCCGCTCGTCGAGCGCGCTGGTCCTGTCGTCGACCAACGCCAACCGCAAGCGCTTCTACCTCCAGCAGCCGCCGATCTCGCGCGCCCGGCTTCTCGAGCCAGGCCTTCAACCCGCACGTGCCGCACACCGTGCGCGGCACGGAGACCAAGGCCTGCACCGACTGCCACCTCTCCGAGGCCGGCGACAACAACGCCTGGATGGCGCAGCTCCTGACCCAGGGCACCGGCTTCGTCAACTTCGTCGGCCGCTTCGCCTGGGTCGGCGCCGGGCACGGACGGCATCGAGGCGGTCGCGGTCACCGAGTGGGAGGAGCCGCAGGCGGTGATCGGCAGCTACCTCCACCGGCTCGCCTATCCCGACTTCCACCGCGCCCACGTCGAGCGCGGGACGCGAGCTGGCGGAGGCGCACCACCACCACGGCGGCGGCGGGGACGTGATCGACCTCCAGCTCCGCGGCGAGTACCTGTTCGCCGCCAAGGGGCACGGCGGCTTCGAGGTCTTCGACGTCGCCAACGTCGACAACAAGGACTTCTCCGAGCGGCTCGTCACCGCCCCGGTGTCGCCGCTCGGCCAGCGACACCCACGTCGCGACCCGCGACGCCGCGGCGGTGGCGCTGCCGACCACGATGCCGATGGCCTCGACCGCGACGCCGCGAGCCCGAGAACCGCGAGCAGCCGCTGCACCCGATCTACCGCTACGCCTTCGTCGCCGACCGCGAGGAGGGGCTGATCCTGGTCGACGTCGCGACGCTGACCGACGGCGAGCCGCGCGAACAACTTCCTCGAGCGCGCGCTGACCTTCAACCCCGACGGCGCGCTCGACGGCGCGTCGGCGCTGACCGTCGCCGGCACCTGGGTCTACGTGCTGTCGGACGCCGGCCTGGTGGTGATCGACTGCGCCGAGCCGCTCCGGCCGCGCGGTCGCGGCGGTCGTCCGCCGGCTTCGCCGAGCCGACGCGCGGTCCAGGTGCAGTTCCGCTACGCCTTCGTCACCGACGCCGACGGGCTCTCGGTGGTCGACGTCACCGATCCGCGGCGAGCCGCGCCTCGCCGCCTCGCTCGGCGGCTTCGGCAAGGCGCGGAGCGTCTACGTGGCGCGCACCTACGCCTACGTCGCGGCCGGCGCGCGAGGGGCTGGCGATCGTCGACGTCGAGCGCCCCGAGGAGCCGCGCGTCGATCAGATCTTCGACGCGGCGGGCGCTGAACGACGTCCGCGACGTCGACGGTCGGCGCCACCAACGCCAGCGTCTTCGCCTACGTCGCCGACGGCGAGGACGGGCTCGAGGTGCTCCAGCTCACCTCGCCGGAGACCGTCGCCCGGCTACCTCGGCTTCAGCCCGCGGCCGGCGCCGCGGCTGATCGCCTACGCGCCACACCCACGGCCCGGCGCTGGCGCTCTCGCGCGGGCTCGACCGCGACCGCGCGGTCGACGAGAGCGGCCACCAGGTGAGCGTCTTCAACCGCCTCGGCGCGCGGCCGTTCACCCGCGAGGAGATGCGAGCGGCTCTATCTGCGCGACGGCGCGGTCTACACCGTCCGGGACGAGCCGGAGGGAGGGACTCGATGAACCGACGGGCACTCCGGATCGGCGCCGCGGCGGCGTGCGCGCTCCTCGCGGCGTCGTCCGCCCCGGCGCAGGAGCCGCCGCCGCCCGGCACTCCGGGGGCCGAGCCGCCGGCCGCCGGCCGCTACTACGGCGTCGCCTCGTGCGCGTCGTCGAACTGCCACGGCGCGACCCGGCCGCAGGACGCCTACCCGGTGCTCCAGAACGAGTTCTACACCTGGTCGCGCGACGACGGCCACTCCGAGGCCTACATCGTGCTCCTCGGCGAGCGGTCGAAGGTCATCGCCGGGAACCTCGGCCTGCGCGCCCCGGAAGAGGCCCGGCAGTGCCTCGACTGCCACGCCCTGACCCCGCCCGCCGGCGCGGTCGCCGGCCGGCTCGAGATCGAGGACGGCGTCTCCTGCGAGAGCTGCCACGGCCCGGCCAGCGGCTGGCTCGAGGGGCACCGCTCGGAGGGATGGAGCCACGCCGACTCGGTGGCCGCCGGTCTGCGCGACCTGCGCGACCTGGCGGTGCGCGCCGGCCTCTGCATGAGCTGCCACGCCGGCGCTCCCGGCCGGGAGGTCGACCACGAGCTGATCGCCGCCGGCCATCCGGCGCTGGTCTTCGAGCTCGACAACTACGCCGCCGCGATGCCGCCGCACTGGCCCCCCGCCGGCGCCTACCGCGAGCCCGGCCGCGCCGGCGAGGCGGCGGCCGGCCGCGGCGCGCGCGCCTGGGTGATCGGCGAGGCGCGCGGGCTGCGCCGGCGGCTCGAGCTCCTGGCCGCCCGCGCCCGCGCCGGCCGCCGGCCGGAGCTCGCCGAGCTGCGTTGTGACGATTGCCATCACTCGCTCGCCGAAGAGCGCTGGAGGCTCCCCGATCGAGGCCGCGCGGTCGGCCGGCCGGCCTGGAACGACGATCGCTGGCGCGTGCTCCGGCCGCTGGTCGCCGAGGCCGCGCCGGACCGGCTGGAGGAGCTGGACGCACGGGTGCCGGCGGCCGGCGCGGCGGCCTGGAAGCTCGACCTCCCCGCCGCCGAGGCGGCGCGGATCGCCGAGGAGGCGGCCGCGGCGATCGCCGGGATCGAGCCGGCGCTGGCCGCCCTGGCCTGGGACGAGGCGCGGATCCGCGAACGCCTCGCCCGCTATGCCGGCGCGGACCCGATCGACTACGACGGCGCGGCGCGGACGCTCTTCGCGATCAACACCCTGGCCGCCGAGCTGATCGCGCGCCGGCCCGCGGTCGCCGGCTCCGGCCTGGCGGCGACGATCGACGAGCTGGACCGCGCGCTCGAGTCGCGCGCGGGCTACGATCGCGAGAGCTTCGAGGCGCTGCTCCGGCGTCTCGCCGACGAGGTGAGGAGGTTGCCGCGATGAGAGCCCAGAGAACCCCGTGCCGGGCGGCGGCGCCCGCCCCGGCGCGGCGGCGGCCGGAACTGCTGCTCGCCGCGGCCCTGGCCCTGGCGCTCGCCGCCGCGGCGGCGCCCCCGCCGGCCGCCGCGGCCGCGAGCGCCGACGCCGAGGTCGCCTTCGCCTTCGGCCTCGCCGCGTTCCACCGCGGCGACTTCGAGGCGGCCGCCGAGCGCTTCGCCGCCGCGGTCGAGGCCGATCCGGGGAACGCGGCCGCCCAGGCCTGGCTCGAACAGGCGCGGCGGGCGGCGGCGGGGGAGACGGCCGGACCGCCGGAGCCTGCGGCCCCCCGGCTCGAGACCTTCGGCGGCGTGCCGCCCTGGGAGCTCGACCTCCGCGCCTCGATCGGCGACGACTCCAACCCGCTTCTCCTCGCGGACGGCGTCCTGGCGGTGAGCCCGGACGGCTCGACCCTCTTCGACGGCCCGGAGTCGGACACCGTGATCGGCCTCGGCGCCCGCGGCGCCCTGGTGCCGGTCCGCGGCCGCGGTGGCTGGACCCTGGCCCTGGTCGGCGAGGGCTACCAGGCGCTCTACGACCGGCTCGACTTCCTCGACTTCACCCGCCTCGGCGCCACCGCCCAGCTCGCCCGGGGCGGCGATCCGTCGGGCTTCCTCGCCGGTCCCCTCGGCTACCTGCGGGTGCCCCAGGGCAACCCGCGCTTCGGCCTGCTCCTCCAGGGCGGCCTCGCCGAGGACGATCTCGACGGCGACGGCTACGCCTCGACCACCGCGGCGGCGGCCTCGTTCTTCGTCCGCCAGGGCGCCGCCGGTGCCACCCGGCTTTCGGCCGCCTGGCGCGACGAGGACTTCGATCGCGACAACGCCGGCGCCTTCGAGGCCTCCGGCACGGTCGTCGAGGCCGAGGTCGAGCAGACCTTCCACCTCGGCCGCCGCGAGCGCTTCGTGCGGCTCGCGCTGGGCGCCGCCGAGCGCGATGCCGGCGCCGCCTTCGACGCCTCGACCGCCGGCGGCCGCGCCGAGCTGGCGCTGCCGTTCGGCGACGGCTGGACCCTGACCCTGGCCGGCGGCCTCGATCAGGTCGACTTCGACGCGGTGGAATCGAACCCGGTCTTCGGCTCCTTCCCGGTCGACGAGGCGCGCGAGGACTCGATCACCCGGCTCGGCGCCGTGCTGTCGTGGGCGCTCGCGCCGCGCTTCCTCCTCACCGGCCGCGTCTCGTGGAGCGACCGGGACGCCGACGTCGGCCCGGTGGCCGAGCAGTTCTTCGACCTCGACTACGAGCGCACCGTGGCGGCGGTGGGCTTCCGCTGGTCCTTCCTCGGAGGTGCGCGATGAGACGGCAGATCCAGCTCCTGACCGCGGCGACGGCGCTGGCGCTCGCGCCGGCCTTCGCCGCCGATCTCGGCGCCCAGGAGGTCGGCGTGATCGTCGAGGCGGAGGGCCAGGTCACCGGCACCCCGGACGGCGGCTCGCCGGCGCCCCTCGCGGTCCCCGACCCGGTGCTCCTCAAGATGCGGGTGGCCACCGCCCGCGAATCCTACGCGCGCATGACCTTCGGCTCGGCCGGGGTGCTCGAGCTGGGCGCCGGCGCAGAGGTGGTTCTCGACCGCGAAACCGTCGACGCCGCCACCGGCGCCGAGGACTCGCTCCTCGGCGTGATCGCCGGCAAGGTCCGCCTGGCGCTCTCGAGCCTCTTCCGCGGCAGCGTCGAGGTCGACACCCCGACCGCCACGATCGGCGTCAAGGGGACGATCCTGACCACCGAGGTCCCCGATCTGGACCTCACCGTGGTCTGGGTCGAGGAGGGCACGGTCGAGGTGACCTCGAAGTCGGGCGGCACCGTGACGCTGACCGCCGGCTACTCGACCTCGGTCCGCCGCGGCGCCCCGCCCACCGACCCGGCGCCCTTCGACCCCGCGACCGGCGCCGCCGCGGCGCGCGCGCTGCCGCCCGAGATCGTGCCGCCCAACGAGGAGATCGAGCCCCCGGTCCTGCGCCCGCGCGACCCGCAGCTCCCGCCGCCGCGCGACGACGTGCCGAGCCCGAACTTCCCCCCCGGCACGGCGGGGAGCGGGGCGCCCGCCGAGCCGGCGCCGCCGGCGTCGGGAAGGCCGAACTGATGGGCCGGCGGCCGGTCCGGCGTTAACCCGCGATGGCCGCCGGCCGCCGCAACCGCTGGATCGCCGCCGCCCTCGGGCTCGCCGCCTCGCTCCTGGTGGTCGGCATCGAGCTGACCCGCGCGCTCGAGCCGCTTGAGGCGGTGGTGACCGACCTCCTGATGCGGTTGCGGGGGCCGCGGCCCGCGGACCAGCGGGTGGCGATCGTGGCGATCGACCCCGAGAGCGTCGAGGCGCTCGGACGCTGGCCGTGGCCGCGCACCTGCATGGCGGCGCTGATCGACCGGCTGGCCGCGGCGGGGGCGACCACGGTGGCACTCGACATCGTCAACTCGGAGCCGACGCGCTCGCCGCCCGGGGTCGATCTCTCGGGCGAGGACGCGGCGCTGGCCGCGGCGATCGAGCGGGCGGGGGGCGTCGTGCTCGGCTACTTCCTCCGGAGCCGGGTCACCGGCGGCGCTCCCGCCGCGCCGCCCCCGCCGCCCGCCGGCGCCGCTTCCGCCTGCTACTCGCCGCCCGCCGCCGGCGGCGACCCCGACCTCTCGCCGTGGTCGTTCCAGGTCGTCCTCGGCGGGCCGTTCCCGGTGACTAGCCGGCCCGAGGCCGAGCCCAACCTCGACCTCTTCGAGGCCGCGGCGGCGGCGCAGGGCTTCTTCAGCCACGAGCGCGAGGAGGGGGTGCAGCGGCGCTACGAGCTGGTCAACGCCCACCGCGGCCGCTACTACCCGGCGCTGGCGCTGGCGGCGGTGGCGGCCTACCTCGGCGAGCCGCTGTCGCTGCGGCCGTACCAGGGCGGGCTGCCGGAGGTGCGGATCGGCGACCGGCCGGTGCGCGCCGACGAGCACGGCAAGCTGTGGATCGACTACCTCGGCGGGGAGGGGAGCTTCGCGACCCATCCGGCGGCCGACGTGATCGCCGGCCGCGTGCCCGCCGAGGCGCTGGCCGGCAAGCTGATCTTCGTCGGCGCCAGCGAGACCGGCATCGGCGACTTCACCGCCACCCCGTTCGGCGCCGCGGTGCCCGGGGTCGAGGTCCATGCCACGGTCGCCGACAACCTGCTCAACGGCCGCTACCTGCGCGACACCGCGGTGCAGCGCGGCCTCTCGCTCCTGGCGCTCCTCGCGATCGGGCCGCTCGCCGCGCTCCTGGTCTCGGCGAGCGAGCGCCGCCGGCGCTACCTCGCCGGCTCGGCGGCGGCGATCGCCGTGGTGCTGGTCTGGCCGGCGGTCTGCTACGCCGCCTTCGCCGCCGCCGGCTGGCACCTGCGGCTGGTGCCGCCGGTCCTCGCCGGCGCCATGGCGCTGGTCGCCGCGCTGCGCTACCAGGTCGGCACGGTCGAGAAGCGCGCGCGCTGGATCCGCCGCGCCTTCCAGCGCTACGTCTCCGAGGCGGTGGTCGAGGAGATGCTGCGCGACCCCGACCGCGAGCTGGCCCTGGGCGGCGAGGAGCGCGAGATGACGGTGCTCTTCTCCGACATCCGCGGTTTCACGACCCTGGCCGAGGGCCGGCCGCCGGACGTCGTGGTGCGCCTCCTCAACGAGTTCTTCACCCCGATGACCCGGCTGGTGCTGGCCGAGGGGGGCACGCTCGACAAGTACATGGGCGACGCGCTGATGGCCTTCTTCGGCGCCCCGGTGCGCCAGGCCGACCACCCCCGCCGCGCCTGCGCCGCCGCGCTCGCGATGCGCGCCGAGCTGGTGCGGCTCAACCAGCGCTGGCGCGCCGAGGGAAGGCTCGGCGCCGATCAGCGGGTGGGGATCGGCATCGGCCTCGCGAGCGGCCTGATGGCGGTCGGCAACATGGGCTCGGACCAGGTCTTCGACTACACCGTGATCGGCGACAACGTCAACCTCGGCTCGCGCGTCGAGGGGCTCAACAAGCTCTACGGCACCGAGATCCTGGTCACCGGCCCGACCGCCGCGGCGGCCGGAGCGGGCTTCCTCTTCCGCGAGATCGACCGCGTGCGGGTCAAGGGCAAGACCGAGGCGGTGGCGCTCTTCGAGCTGCTGGCCGCCGCCCCGGCCTCGCCGGCCGACCTCGAGCGCGCCGACCTCTTCGCCCGCGGCCTCGCCGCCTACCGGGGGCGCCGCTTCAACGAGGCGCTCGAGAGCTTCGACGCCCTGCTCGCCGCCCACCCCGCCGACGGCCCCGCCGAGGTCCTCCGCGCCCGCTGCCGCCGCTACCGCTTCGAGACCCCTGGGCCGGAGTGGGACGCGGTGGAGACGCTGACTTCGAAGTGAGGGACGGCGACCGCGAGGAAGCGGTGCGGACATGGCCTCGCCGCCCGATAGAATCGCTCGCCCGATCCCCTGACCCTTACCGACCCCCGCCGACGGGCCGAGCTGGGCTCCGGTCGTGCGGCAAACTGGAGGAGAGCACCACCATGGTCTTCCGCCGCATCGTCCGTGCCGGGGCGCTCGCCCTCGCGACTCTCGCCTTCGCCCCGCTCGCCGCGGCCACTCCGGCGCCCAAGAGCGAGGCCGAGCTGGTCCTGCCCGACCTCGGCAGCGTGAACTTCCTCGGCCTCTCCGGCTCGGGGCTCCTCCTGGGCGGCCTGGTCGTCTGCGTGCTCGGCGCGCTCTTCGGGCTGGTCATGTACGGCCAGTTGAAGCGGATGCCCGTGCACCGCTCGATGCGCGAGATCTCGGAGCTGATCTACGAGACCTGCAAGACCTACCTGCTGACCCAGGGCAAGTTCATTCTCCTGCTCTGGGCCTTCATCGCCGCCATCATCGTCGTCTACTTCGGGGTGTTGCGGCACTTCGGCCCCTCGCAGGTCCTGCTGATCCTCCTGTTCAGCCTGATCGGCATCGGCGGCTCCTACGGGGTGGCCTGGTTCGGCATCCGCATCAACACCTTCGCCAACTCGCGGTCGGCGTTCGCGGCGCTCCGGGGCAAGCCGTTCCCGACCTACGCGATCCCGCTCAAGGCCGGCATGTCGATCGGCATGCTGCTGATCTCGACCGAGCTGGTGATGATGCTCGCGATCCTGCTCTTCGTGCCGCGCGAGTATGCCGGGCCGTGCTTCATCGGCTTCGCCATCGGCGAGTCGCTGGGCGCCGCGGCGCTGCGCATCGCCGGCGGCATCTTCACCAAGATCGCCGACATCGGCTCCGACCTGATGAAGATCGTCTTCAACATCAAGGAGGACGACGCCCGCAATCCCGGGGTGATCGCCGACTGCACGGGCGACAACGCCGGCGACTCGGTCGGCCCGACCGCGGACGGCTTCGAGACCTACGGCGTGACCGGCGTCGCGCTGATCACCTTCATCCTGCTCGCGGTCGCCGACCCGACCGTGCAGGTGCAGCTCCTGGTCTGGATCTTCGCGATGCGGGTCGTGATGATCGTCACCTCGGCGGTCTCCTACTTCATCGAACGACCTCGTTCGCGCGCGCCCGCTTCGGGCGGGCCGAGTCGATGAACTTCGAGACGCCGCTGACCAGCCTGGTGTGGCTGACCTCGCTCATCTCGATCGCGGTGACCTACGCCGTCTCGAAGCTCCTGATCCCCGAGCTCGGCGGCGACCCGACGATGTGGTGGAAGCTGTCGACGATCATCACCTGCGGCACCCTCGCGGGCGCCGTCATCCCCGAGCTGGTCAAGATCTTCACCTCGACCGAGTCGCAGCCACGTCAAGGAGGTGGTCACCGCGTCGCGCGAGGGCGGCGCCTCGCTCAACATCCTCTCCGGCCTGGTCGCCGGCAACTTCTCGGCCTTCTGGATGGGCCTCGCGATCGTCCTGCTTGATGGGGATCTGCCACGTGGATCGCGCGTCCAGGGCCTCGGCGGGCTGATGCTCGCGCCGGCGATCTTCGCCTTCGGCCTGGTCGCCTTCGGCTTCCTCGGCATGGGGCCGGTGACGATCGCGGTCGACTCCTACGGCCCGGTGACCGACAACGCCCAGTCGATCTACGAGCTGTCGATGATCGAGAGCCGCCCGGACGTCGAGCGAGGAGATCGAGCGCGAGTTCGGCTTCCGTCCGCACTTCGAGACGGCCAAGCACCTCCTCGAGGCCAACGACGGCGCCGGCAACACCTTCAAGGCGACCGCCAAGCCGGTGCTGATCGGCACCGCGGTGGTCGGCGCGACGACGATGATCTTCTCGATCATCGTGCTCCTGACCCACGGCCTGACCCGGGACATCGAGAAGCTCTCGCTGCTCCATCCCGCAGTTCCTGCTCGGCCTGATCCTGGGCGGCGCCGTCATCTACTGGTTCACCGGCGCCTCGATCCAGGCGGTCTCGACCGGCGCCTATCGCGCGGTCGAGTTCATCAAGCGCAACATCCGCCTCGAAGACGGCGCCGAACGCGCATCGGTCGCCGACTCGAAGCAGGTGGTCGAGATCTGCACCCAGTACGCCCAGAAGGGGATGCTCAACATCTTCCTGACCGTCTTCTTCTCGACCCTCGCCTTCGCCTGCTTCGAGCCGTTCTTCTTCATCGGCTACCTGATCTCGATCGCGGTCTTCGGCCTCTACCAGGCGATCTTCATGGCCAACGCCGGCGGCGCCTGGGACAACGCCAAGAAGATCGTCGAGGTGGAGCTCAAGGAGAAGGGCACGGCGCTGCACGCGGCGACGGTGGTCGGCGACACGGTCGGCGACCCGTTCAAGGACACCAGCTCGGTGGCGCTGAACCCGGTGATCAAGTTCACCACCCTGTTCGGGCTCCTGGCCGTCGAGCTGGCGGTCGAGATGACCGCGGCGGGCCAGGGCGGCCTCACCCGGCTGCTCTCGGTCGTCTTCTTCGCCGTCTCGTTGGTCTTCGTCTGGCGGTCGTTCTACGGCATGCGGATCGGGCAGACCTCTTCGGGCTAGCCCGAAGTTCCACGGTCTCGCCGCGCCCAATCCATTGATCTGACGGGAGTTGTGTCCGCTTTTGGAGTTCACATCGTAGCCACTAAAGTGTAACAAGTAGCTCTGCGCAAAAGAGCTGCTGCCTGCTAATATGCAGTCCATGGCTCGCAGAGGCAATGCAGTCCACGTAGCCACAACCAGGCGCCTGTACAAGGGCCGCGTCTACGAGACCCACCTGCTGCGTCGCACCTACCGCGAGGACGGCAAGGTCAAGCACGAGACCCTGGGCAACCTCTCGCACCTGCCGCCGCACGCGCTCGACGCCGTCCGGCGGTCGCTGCGCGGCGAAGCCCTGGTGGCCGCCGAGGAGGTCTTCGAGATCGTCCGCAGCCTCCCCCACGGCCACGTCGCGGCCACCCTGGGGACGCTGCGCAACCTCGGCCTGGAACGGCTACTCGGCGCACGCCGGTGTCGCGAGCGGGACCTGGTCACGGCCATGATCGTGGCGCGCGTGGTGGAGCCGGGCTCCAAGCTCGCCACCGGCCGCGCCGTGCACCGCGACACCGCGCGCTCGACGCTCGGGGAGCTGCTCGGCGTCGAGGACGCCGAGACCGACGAGCTGTACGCGGCGATGGACTGGCTGCTCGCCCGCCAGGGCCGCATCGAGGTGGCGCTCGCCCGGCGTCATCTCGACGGCACCCTGGTGCTCTACGACGTGACCTCGACCTACTTTGAGGGGCGCACCTGCCCGCTGGCCCGGCTCGGCCACAGCCGCGACGGCCGGCGGGACAAGCTGCAGATCGTCATCGGCCTGTTGTGCGATCCAGAGGGCCGGCCGGTGGCGGTGGAGGTCTTCGACGGCCACACCGGCGATCCCACGACGCTCGGGCCGCAGATCGAAAAGCTCCGCCAGCGCTTCGGCATCGCACGCGTCGTGCTGGTGGGCGACCGGGGCCTTGTGACCTCGGCGCGCATCCGCAACGAGCTGCGCCCGGTGGAGGGTTTGAGCTGGATCAGCGCCCTGCGCGGCCCGGCGATCGCCAAGCTGCTCGCCGAGGGGGCCTTCGAGCTCTCGCTGTTCGACGAGCGCGACCTGGCCGAGATCACCTCGCCCGACTATCCCGGCGAGCGGCTGATGGTGTGCCGCAACCCGCTGCTGGCCAACGAGCGGGCGCGCAAGCGGGAGGAGCTTTTGGCGGCCACCGAAAAGCAGCTGGCCGCCATTGCCGCGGCCACCACCCGCGAGCGCCGTCCGCTGCGCGGCGCGGCGGCCATCGGCCTGCGGGTGGGGCGGGTGGCCAACCGCTACAAGGTCGCCAAGCACTTCGAGATGACCATCACCGACGACGGCTTCACCTTCGCGCGCAAGCAGGAGCAGATCCGCGCCGAGGCGGCCCTCGACGGCCTCTACGTGATCCGCACCGACGTAGCGGCCGAGCAGATGTCCGCCGAGCAGACGGTGCGCAACTACAAGTCGCTGTCGACCGTCGAACGGGCGTTTCGCTGCTTCAAGACGGTCGATCTGAAGGTGCGGCCCATCTACCACCGCACGGCCGAGCGCGTACGCGCCCACGTCTTGCTGTGCATGCTCGCCTACTACGTCGAATGGCACATGCGACAGGCCCTCGCGCCGCTGCTGTTCGACGACCACGACCGCGCCGCGGCCTCAGCCCAACGATCCTCCATCGTCGCGCCCGCCCGCCGCTCGCCGGCCGCGCTGGCCAAGGCCGCAACCCAAAGGACCCCCGAGGGCTTCACCGTCCACAGCTTCCGCGACCTGCTCGGCCAACTCGCCACCATCGTCCGCAACCGCGTGCGCCGCACCGGAGCCGGCGACGACGAAACCTTCCCCATGACCACGCGGCCCAACGAACACCAGCGAAAGGCCCTCGAGCTGCTCGGCGTCGGCCAACGAATGTAGCCAGAACCCTACCCACCAGATCCGACTCAAAGCACAGCAAACATTGGGGCCCGCCCAATCGGTAACACTGGAACTTCGGGCTAGTCGCCGATGGCCGCGCGCGCGAGGGCCCGGCGCCGCTGGGCGCGCCAGATCTCGAACAGGGCCGGCACGACGGAGAGCGCGATGATCGCCAGGATCACCAGCGAGAAGTTCTCCTGGACGAACGGCAGGTTGCCGAAGAAGTAGCCGGCCAGGGTGCAGATGAGCACCCAGCCGATGCCGCCGATCACGTTGTAGGCGATGAACGTGCGGTAGTTCATCTCGCCCACGCCGGCGACGAACGGCGCGAAGGTGCGCACGATCGGGACGAAGCGGGCGATGATGATCGTCTTGGCGCCGTACTTCTGGTAGAAGGCGTGGGTGCGCGCCAGGTGCTCCGGCTTGACGAACCGGAGCCTGCCCTGGTCCGCCAGGCGATGGCGCAGGCCGGCGCCGATCCGGTAGTTCACCGTGTCGCCGAGGATGGCCGCCGCGGTGAGCAGCAGCAACACCCACTCCAGCCGCAGCGCGCCGGTGGCGGCGAACGCGCCGGCGGCGAAGAGCAGGGAGTCGCCGGGCAAAAACGGGGTGATCACCAGCCCGGTCTCGCAGAAGACGACCAGGAACAGGATGCCGTAGGTCCAGCCGCCGAAGGTGGCGATGATCTCCCGCAGGTGATGGTCGAGATGGAGGACTAGATCGAGGATCTGGCGGAGGAAGTCCATGCGGCCGGGGATGCTAGCACGCGGGTCCGCGGCGCCCGGCGGGCGGCCCCGGCGGTGGGTAGTGGGCTATGAATGGGTAACGCGGTTTCGGTGGCCCCATGCACGACGCCGGTGCTTGCCGGCATGGTCAAATGGCCTCCGGGCGCAGGTGTAGCGCGCTCGGAAGCGGCGCCGGCCGAGCCGGAGTAGCTATGCCCTCCAGGGCGGCAGGTTTCTGCCGCCCCAATAGCCAAACCTATGCAGACAAAGGGACTTCTGTCTGAGTTAACTAGGCCTTGGACCTTGACTTCTAGGGCAGCCCGACAGTACTATTCAACTCAAGTGTCCCCCTGAAGGGGGCGGGGGTGAGCATGGCCACGCGGAGTATCACCATAACGGCGGTTGTGTTCTCCAAGGAAGGGATGTGGCTGGCGCAGTGCCTAGAGCACGACCTCTGCGCATCCGCCAGAACCTATCCTGAGCTCACCAGAAAGCTCGTATCACAGCTCCGGTTGCAGATCTTCCTCGACCGCATGAGGGGGAAGACCCCATTTCAAGATCTTCCTGAAGCTCCGCGGAGATTTTGGAGTATGTACTCCGCCAGTACTGCCCATCCAGAAGAGATCCTGATCCGCCCTTCGTGGCTTGAGCTGCTCTTCAGGACCCGGCGCCGCCCCAAGATTCACGCCAGGCTCGCGGTCGCTGCTGCCTAGTCATCGCTTGGTGGGTCAAATCCCAGAGTCAGCAGTAGGTGCTCGCGGTTGAGTCCGCGGCAGATCGATTCCTGCTGGTAAGAAGGCAAGATCCCCGTTTTTCTCATCTGGCCCAAGGCGTAGAACTCTCCGGTCTCAACGTCTCGGATGGCAAGACCCAAGAGCGGGGTCCAGAAGATTTTGAGCTTTACCCCTGTTACGTGGTCGACCCACCGCACGAATTCTTCCACCGTCCGCGAGTCGCTCATTCGTGGCTCCAGCTTTTCTCTCTCGGCGCGTCCCAGGCAGTGTACCACGAAAAACGCCCCTGGCGATCGCGGACTCCGCAAACGCGGTATCCATTGACTCCGAGACGCGAAACGCGCATGATGCGCGTCATGACCCCTGAAGAACTGGTCGCCGCCGTCGCTTCGGAGAAAGCGGACTACGAACGAGAGACTACGGAGCTTGAGACCAAGCTTCGTAGAGCCCAGGCTAAGGTAGAGCGCCTAGAATCGAACCTAGCGCTGATCCGCGCCCAATACCAGAAGCGAGTTTCTCGGCTTGCCAGCGCAGTTCTTGGACTGCCAGAGGAAGCGGTCGCCGAACCAGCCCCCTCTCCTGGGAAGCGTCCCGGTGGTGACACCAGGACGACGCGCGGCTCCTTGGATGAACCGATGCTAGCTCTAGCCAAAGAACTAGCAACGCCGGACATTACCGCGCAGCAGATCCGCGAAAGCTGGAATCTGCGACACCCCGAGGAGCGGGTCAGAGACTCCACCGTGCGAGGTGTCCTAGATCGCCTCGTCAGGAAAAACGTCCTCGCGGTAGCCGCCACAGGCGGAGGCAGGGGCAGCGGTATACCTACGAAGTACCGGCCCGTGTAGGTATAGCGGTGGGGCCCGAGGACAGAGGTCGGTGTTCGTGACGGGCTGGTGACGGTGGGTATCACGGAGTTAGGTTGCGCACCGGCCTCAAACGCATGAGCCGGCTAACGAGCGCCTTCTCTCGCTGCTGGCGGACTCATCGGGCGGCGCTCGCGCTTTGGTTCGGCTACTAAAACTTCTGCCAGATGCACCGGTCGATCAAGATGATTCCGCAATGAAGGCGGACGTGACCCGCCGGCCCTGGATGCGGGATCTCGTGAGCGCCGCGGGGGGCGCCGCCAGCTCCTAGCCCACCACCCCGGCGGGGCTACTGGGGACCGAGGGACGACTGGCCGGAGTAGAAGAGGCCGGCCACGCAGGCGATCAGGAACGTCGCCAGCGCGCCGCCGATCATCGCCTTCATGCCGAGCCGCGCGATCTCGTGGCGGCGCGACGGCGCGAGCGGCGAGAGGCCGCCGATCTGGATCCCGATCGAGGCGACGTTGGCGAAGCCGCAGAGGGCGTAGGAGACGATGTAGAGCGACCGCGGGTCGAGCCCCGGCCCCTCGCCGCGGGCGGCGGCGGAGAGGATGCCCGAGAGGTCGAGGTAGGCCACGAACTCGGTCAGGATGATCTTCTCGCCCAGGAGCCTCCCGACGATCATGCAGTCCTCGACCGGCACGCCCATGACCAGGGCGACCGGCCAGTGGAGCCAGCCCAGAAGGAGCGCGAGCGACAGCCGGCCGTCGGCCGCCAGCGGCCCCCAGAAGAGGTAGACGAGGTTGGCCGCGACGGCCACGGCGGCGACCCCGATCCAGGCGCGGCGGACCGTCTCGGCCGGGCGGCCGGCGAGGAAGAAGACCGGCAGCCAGGCGGCCATCCCGAGCAGGCCGACCAGCGACGCGGCCTCGGTCCAGCCGGCGGCGCGGACGGCGGCGTAGAGGCCGCCCACCCCCGCGAGCGCCCACCAGACCCGCTCGTCGCGGGGCGCCCCCCAGCGTGCGACCGCCGCGAGCGCCGCCGCCGCGGCGACCGCCACGAGGTCGAAGCGCAGGAGCCCCGCGCCGTCGTGGAAGAAGCCGCTGAACCCGGCGAGCAGGCGGTTGGCCATCGCGGTGAGCGCGACGAACGAGATCAGCATCGCCCCGACGTTGAGCGCGAGCTGCCAGCCGACCGTGGTGCCGTTCGCCGCGGCGTCGATCAGGTTGGCGTCGGTGACCTCGACCTCCATCCGCACGTCGCCCCGGGTCAGCGGCGTCCCGGTCTCGGGCACCATGATCTTGGCGATCAGGAACGCGGCCGGCGCCGAGAGCACCGAGGCGGCGATCAGGTGCGAGGCGATGTGGGGAAAGAAGCCGACCAGCATCAGCACGTAGGCGCCGAGGACGCCGCCGGCGGTGTTGGAGAAGCCGCCGACCATGATCGCCATCAGCTCCGACCGGGTCATCGTCTCGAGGTAGGGGCGGACGACCAGCGGCGCCTCGGTCTGGCCGACGAAGATGTTGGCCGAGTTCGACAGCGACTCCGCCCCCGAGACCCCCATGGTCTTGGCCATGACCTTGGCGAAGAAGAGCACGACCTTCTGCATCACCCCCAGGTAGTAGAGGACCGAGAGCAGCGCGCTGAAGAAGATGATCGTGGTCAGCACCTGGAAGGCGAAGAAGAAGCCCGGCACGGTGCCCTGCGCGACCGCGGCCTGGACGACCGGGTCCGACGACTCCGCGCCGAGCCGGGTCAGGTAGTCCTTGAGCGACGGCGCCGCCCCGTCCGGGTCGGCGCTGCCGACGGCGTTGAAGACGAAGACCGCCCCCTCCTTGCTGAAGGCGAGGAGGGCGTTGAAGACGTCGTTGAGCTTCTGGAAGAAACGCGCCCCGGGCGCCCAGGAGAGCACCAGGAAGCCGAACACCAACTGCAGCGCCAGCCCCCAGGTCACCACCCGCCAGGGGAAGCGGCGGCGGTTCTCGGAGATCGCCCACGCCGCCAGGATCATGGTCAGGATGCCCAGGAGCGACACCAGGTTTCGCATCGGGACCTCGGGATTCTGAAAAGCGAGGCGGACACTACCACCAACGCCGGCGGAGCCGGCTTGCGGAGCGGGACGGCGCGGCAGTAGCCTTCCCCCCGCCATGCCGATTCTGATGCTGGTTGCGGCCGCGGCGCCGCCTCCCGCGGCGGCCGCGGACGGCTCCTCGCTGGCCACCCTGTTCTCCGGCGGTTCCGGCGGCCACTGAGCGCCCGGAGGTGGGTGTGTTCCGCGGGATCTTCCGAACCAAGCCGCTGTCCGCGATCCTCCGGTCCGCCGAGGAGGGCCAGGGCTTCGGCACCCTGCGGCGCTCCCTGGGCTGGTTCCAGCTCACGCTCCTGGGCATCGGCGCGGTGATCGGCGCCGGGATCTTCTCCACCGTCGGCACCGCCGCCGCCGGCGGGGCGGACCACCTCGGCGCGGGGCCCGCGCTCCCGCTCTCGTTCGTCCTGACCGCGGTCGCCTGCGGCTTCGCCGCCCTCTGCTATGCCGAGTTCGCCTCGATGGTGCCGATCTCGGGCTCGGCGTACACCTACGCCTACGCCACCCTGGGCGAGCTGATCGGCTGGATCATCGGCTGGGACCTGATCATCGAGTACGCCGTGGGCAACGTCGCGGTGGCGATCTCCTGGTCGGGGTACTTCCAGGAGCTGCTGCGCGGCGTCGGGATCGCGTTCCCCGGCTGGCTGGGGATCGACTACCGGACCGCGGCGCAGGCCTCGGAGCGGATCGCCGAGGCGACCGCCGCGGGCCTCGATCCGTCGACACTCGGCGTGGCGGTCGAGCGCGCGGCGCAGGCGCTGGCCGACGCCCCGCGGCTGGCCGGCGTGCCGGTGGTCCTCAACCTGCCCGCGTTCGCGATCGTCATGCTGGTGACCTGGGTGCTCGTCGTCGGCATCCGCGAGAGCGCCCGGTTCAACGCCGCGATGGTGATCCTGAAGCTCGCGATCATCGGCTTCTTCGTCGTCTTCGGGGCGTTCTACGTCCGGCCCGAGAACTGGCAGCCGTTCGCCCCCAACGGCTTCCCGGGCATCGCCTCGGCGGCGGCGATCATCTTCTTCGCCTACATCGGCTTCGACGCCGTCTCGACGGCGGCCGAGGAGACCCGCAACCCCCGCCGCGACATGCCGATCGCGATCATCGCCAGCCTGGTGGTCTGCACCGTGATCTACATGGCGGTGGCGGTGGTGCTGACCGGCCTCTCGCCGTGGCACCAGCTCGGCACGGCGGAGCCGCTGGCGACCGCGTTCTCCGTCCTCGGGATGGGCTGGCCGGCGCTGATCATCTCCCTGGGCGCGGTCTTCGCCACGACCTCGGTGCTGGTCGTCTTCCAGCTCGGACAGCCGCGCATCTTCTTCGCCATGGCGCGCGACGGGCTCCTCCCCGGCTGGGCGGCCAGGGTGCATCCCCGCTACCGCACGCCGCACGTCACGACCTGGATCACCGGCATCGCGGTGGCGGTGTTCGCCGCCGTCGCCAACCTCGACGAGATCGTGCAGTTGACCAACATCGGCACGCTCTTCGCGTTCGTCCTGGTCTGCATCGGCGTGATCGTCCTGCGCCGCCGCGAGCCGGAGCGCGAGAGAGGGTTCCGGGTGCCGTTCGGCACCTGGCCGGTGCCGGTGCTCGGCGCCGCGTCGTGCGTCTTCCTGATGGTCTATCTCCCGCCCGCCTCCTGGTGGCGGTTCGTGGGCTGGCTGGTGCTCGGCATGGCGGTCTACTTCGCCTACGGCTACAGCCACAGCGCGGTCGGGCGCACGGCCGGCCGGCCGCCGCGCGCCGGCAGAGAGCAGAGGACGGCGGCGCTGGGCTTCCTGGTCCTCGCCCTGGGCCTCTTCGTCATCCCCCACGACGCCGGGCCGGCGCGGCTGCTCGAGGAGGCCGCGCGGGCGAGCGAAGCGGGCCATCTGCGCGCTCTGGTCGGGCTCTGCCTGATCGGTGCCGGGACCCTCGCCGGGCTCGCCGGCCTGGCGGGCATCGCCCGGACCCGGCCCGAAGGGCAGCCGTGACATGGTGCTGAGCCTCCTGGCGCTCGGCTTCCTCGCCCTCCTCACCGCCGCCTACTTCGGCTACGGCGGGTGGCTGGCGCGGCGCTTCGCGCTCGACGACCGGCGGCCGACGCCCGCCCACCGGCTGGAGGACGGCGTCGACTTCGTCCCGACGCGGCCGCTTCTACCTCTTCGCCCAGCACTTCTCGGCGATCGCCGCGGCCGGGCCGATCGCCGGGCCGATCCTCGCCTGCCAGACCTTCGGCTGGCTGCCCTGCCTGCTCTGGATCGGCCTCGGCGTGGTCCTGATCGGCGCCGTGCACGACTTCTCGAGCCTCGACCGCCTCGGTGCGCCACGGCGCGGTGTCGATCGCCGAGATCGCGCGCGAGCACCTCGGCGCGAGCGGCCGGGCGCGCGATGATGGCCTTCATCTGGATCGCGCTCGTCTACGTCATCGTCGCCTTCGCCGACATCACGGCGGCGAGCTTCGTCGTCGGCACCGAGGAGCTGCGCCAGGGCGACCGTGGGCTTCCATCCGGGCGGCGCGGTGGCGGCGGCGAGCGTGATGTACCTCGCTGCTCGCGGTCGTGCTCGGGCTGGTGCAGCGGTTCCTGAGGCCGCCGCTGTGGCTCGTGACCGTGATCTTCGTGCCCGCGACCTTCGCCCTCTCGTGGCTCGGGACGCAGGTCTCGCACCTGCTCGTGCTCGACCACAAGACCTGGGCGCTCCTGATCCTCGCCTACTGCTGCGTCGCGTCGATGGTGCCGGTCTGGGCGCTGCTCCAGCCGCGCGGCTATCTCGGCGGCTTCGTGCTCTACGCGGCGCTCGCGCTCGGCGTCATCGGCATCTTCTTCGGCGGCTACGAGATCCAGCAGCCGGCGTTCACGTCCTGGGACGCCGGCGGCATGACCGGGACGCTCTTCCCCTTCCTCTTCGTCACCATCGCCTGCGGCGCCTGCTCCGGCTTCCACGGCCTGGTCTGCTCGGGCACGACCTCGAAGCAGGTCGCGAAGGAGTCGCACATCCGCCCGATCGGCTACGGCGCGATGCTCGCCGAGGGCTTCGTCGCGCTGATCGCGCTGGTGACGGTGATGATCGTGGCGCCGCGGCGAGCTCGCGGGCCTCGCGCCGGGCACCATCTACGGCAACGGCATCGGCCGCTTCCTGACGCTCCTGATCGGCGAGCGAGAACCTCCCGTTCGCGATCACCTTCGGCGCGATGGCGTTCTCGACCTTCGTCTTCGACACCCTCGACGTCTGCATGCGCCTCGGGCGCTACATCGTGCAGGAGCTCCTCGGCTGGCGCGACCCGCGGCGGCGCGCTCGCTGGGGACGCTGGTCACCGTCGCCCTCCCGCTCTACTTCGTCGGCTTCGCGCAGCGAGAGCATGTGGGCCCGGTTCTGGACGCTCTTCGGCGCCTCGAACCAGCTCCTCGCCGCCCTGACGCTCCTCGCCGATCACCGTCTGGCTCCACCGCGCCCGGCAGCGGATCGCGTTCACCCTGCTTGCCGATGCTGTTCGTCCTCGCGATCACGCTCTGGGCGCTGGTCCGCCTGGCGCTGGCCAACCTCGAGGCCTCCCGCGGCTTCGACATCGAGCTGGTCAACGCCCTCTCCGCCGCCGCCCTGGTCGCCCTGGCGCTCTTCCTGGTCGGGGCCGCCCTGGTGAAGCTGCGCGGCCCGCGGGAAGCGGCGCTCCCCGGCTCCTAGCCGCCGAGGTAGGCCTCGCGGATGCGGGGGTCGGTGGCGAGGTCGGCCGAGGGGCCGGACATCACGATCCGGCCCTGCTCGAGGACGTAGGCGCGATCCGAGTGGCGGAGCGCCGCGTTCGCGTTCTGCTCGACCAGGAGGATCGTGGTGCCGGTCGCGCGGACCTCGTCGATCGCCGCGAAGATGGTGTGGACTACGAGCGGCGCCAGGCCGAGCGACGGCTCGTCGAGCAGCAGCAGGCGGGGCTCGGACATCAGCGCGCGGCCGATCGCGAGCATCTGCTGCTCGCCGCCGGACAGCGTGCCGGCCTTCTGCTTGGCGCGCTCGGAGAGGCGGGGGAACAGCCGGTACGCGCGCTCGATGCCGGCGGCCAGCTTCGCCGGGTCGCGCACCAGGTAGCCGCCCATCTCGAGGTTCTCCTTGACCGTCAGCGTCGCGAATACGCCGCGCCCCTCGGGCGCCATCGAGATGCCGCGCGCGACGCGCGCGTGGGCCGGGACGGCCCGGATCGAGCCGCCGGCGTAGCTCACCTCGCCCGCCGCCAGCTCGGCGAGCCCGGTGATCGCGCGCAGGGTCGTCGACTTGCCGGCGCCGTTGGCGCCGATCAGGGTCACCACCTCGCCGGCGCCGACGGTCAGCGTCACGCCGCGCAGCGCCTCGACCGCGCCGTAGCGCACCGCGACCCCGTCGAGCTCGAGCAGCGGCGGACGCTCAGTCGCCAAGGTAGGCCTCGATGACCCGCGGGTCGCGGCGGATCTGCTCGGGCGTTCCGAGCGCGATCGACTTGCCGTAGTCCATCACCTGGATGCGATCGCAGACCCCCATCACGACCTTCATGTTGTGCTCGACCAGCAGGATCGCGAGCTCGAAGCGGTCGCGGATCTGGCGGATCAGCGCCAAGAGCGCGGCGGACTCCGCCGGGTTCATGCCGGCCGCCGGCTCGTCGAGCAGCAGGACCCGGGGCCGCGCGGCCAGCGCGCGGGCGATCTCGAGCCGGCGCTGGTGCCCGTAGGGCAGGCTGGTCGCCGGGGCGCCGGCGGCCTGGGCGAGCCCGAGGACGGAGAGGAGCGACATCGCCTCGACCCGCCGCTCGGCCTCGTCGGTCAAGAACCGGCGGCCCCGCAGCATCGCGTCGAGCAGGTTCTGCCGGCCGCGGCGGTGGCCCCCGATCAGGACGTTGTCGAGCACCGAGAGCCCGGGGAAGAGCCGGATGTTCTGAAAGGTGCGGGCGATCCCGAGGGCGGCGATCCGGTGCGACTTCAGGCCGTCGAGGCGGCGGCCGTCGAACAGGATCGCTCCGGAGCTGGGGGCGTAGATGCCGGTGAGCAGGTTGAAGACCGTGGTCTTGCCGGCGCCGTTGGGGCCGATCAGCCCGACGATCTCCCCGCGGCCGAGCGCGAGGTCGAGCTCCGACACGGCGCACAGGCCGCCGAAGCGGATGGTGACGCCGCGGGTCTCGAGCAGCGCGCCGCTCATCGCGTCTCGGCGCCGCGGCGGCGCAGCCGGGCCCACAGGTCGCCGAGCTCGCGCCGGTCGAGGATCCCCTGCGGGCGGGTGAGCATGATCGCCACCAGGAGCGCGGAGTAGATCACCAGGCGCCAGCTCGCGAAGCCGCGGAGCACCTCGGGCAAGAGGGTGACGATGAACGCCCCGAGCACCGACCCGGTGAGCGATCCGACCCCGCCGATGATGACCATGACGATGATCTCGAACGACCGGATGAAGGTGAAGTCGTTGGTCGAGAGGAACTGGGTGTAGTGCCCGAACAACGCCCCGGCGGCGCCGGCGAAGGCCGCCGAGAGCGCGAAGGCCAGCACCTTGTTGCGGGTCAGGTCGATCCCCATCGCCTGGGCCGCGATCTCGTCCTCGCGGATCGCCACCAGCGCGCGCCCGGTGGCCGAGCGGCCGAGGTTGCGCACCACCATGATGGTGAGGAACGCCAGCCCTCCGACCCACAGGAAGCTGGCGCGGCCGGGCACCGCGAAGCCGGTCGCGCCGCCGACCACGTCGAGGTTGACCAGCACGATGCGGATGATCTCGGCGAACCCGAGGGTGACGATCGCGAGGTAGTCGCCGCCCAGCCGCAGGCTGGGGATGCCGACCAGCAGGCCGACCGCCGCGGCCGCCAGCGCCGCGGCGACGACGATCGCCAGGAAGACCAGGGAGCCGGCCGCGGTCGGCCCCAGCGCGCCGAGCGCCTGCTCGGCCGCCGGGCCCCGGTAGACCGAGAGGTAGGCCGCGACGTAGGCGCCGACCGCCATGAAGCCGGCATGGCCGATCGAGAACTGGCCGGTCATGCCCAAGACCAGGTTGAGCGACACCGCCAGGGAGACGTTGATGCCGGCCAGCATCAGGAGCCGGGACCAGTACGCCGAGACGCCGTAGCCGAAGAGGCCCTCGGGCGAGAGGACGCGGTCGACGATCAGGAGCGCCAGGAGCACCCCGGCGGCGGCGAGCAGCCGGAGCGCCCAGCGCGGCCGCGGCGCCGCCGCGGGGCTCTCGACGGCGGACGGTTCGTTCACACCTTCTCCGCCAGCGGCCGGCCGAGGATGCCCGTGGGCCGCACCAGGAGCACCAGGATGAGGATCGCGAAGGCCACCGCGTCGCGGTAGGTCGAGGGGATGCCGATCAGACTGCCGTAGCCGACGACGAAGGTCTCGGCGAGGCCGATCAAGAGGCCGCCGAGGAGCGCCCCCTGCACGCTGCCGATGCCGCCGAGGACCGCGGCGACGAACGCCTTGAGGCCGGTCATGATCCCCATCAGGGGGTCGATCTGCGGGTTGTACTGGGCGGTGAGCACGCCGGCGGCGGCGGCGAGCGCCGACCCGAACACGAAGGTGAAGGAGACGATGCGGTCGGTGTCGATCCCCATCAGCTTGGCGACGTCGAGGTTGTACGACACCGCGCGCATCGCGGTGCCCAGCCGGGTGCGGTAGATGATCGCGTCGAGCGCCAGGGCCAGCACCGCCGAGACCGCGAAGATCAGGATCTGGGCCGAGGAGATCGTGACCCCGCCGACGTCGAAGGCGCGCTGCTCCAAAAGGCTCGGGAACGAGCGCGGCGCACCGCCCCAGACCACCACGCCGAGGTTCTCGATCAGCAGCGAGACGCCGATCGCGGTGATCAGCACGGCCATCCGCGGCCGCCTGCGCAGCGGGCGGTAGGCCACCCTCTCGATCGTGAACCCGAGCAGCGCGGCGCCGGCCATCGCGGCCGCGAGCACCAGGAGCAGGCTGAGGACCGCGCTTCCGGTCAGCGCGCCGCTGAAGCCGAGGGCGCCGGCGACGAAGAAGCCGACGAACGCCCCGACCATGTACACGTCGCCGTGGGCGAAGTTGATCAGGCGCAGGATGCCGTAGACCATCGTGTAGCCGAGCGCCACCAGGGCGTAGATCGCCCCGATGGTGAGCCCGTTGACGAGTTGCTGGAAGAAGGTCGTCATGCGCCGGCGGCGGGGGCGGGAGTGCCCGCCGGCTCGGCGGCGGCGTCGCCGGCCGCGGCCGGGTCTCCGGGTTGGATCGTCTCCCGGTAGACGAACTTGCCGTCCCCCACCTCGAGGATCACCGCCGGCTTCACCGCGTTGCGGTTCTCGTCGATCGAGATCACCCCGGTCACGCCGGCGAACTCCCGCGTCGCGGCGATCGCATCGCGCAGCGCGGCGGCCTCGGTGGTGCCCGCGCGCACGATCGCGTCGGCGAGGATCCGCATCGCGTCGTAGCCGAGCGCCGCCATGCCGTCGGGATCGGCGCCGTGCTTCGCGCGGTAGGTCTCGACGAAGCGCTGGATCTGCGGCGCCGGATCGTCGGCCGAGTAGTGATTCGAGATGAACGACCCCTGGATCGCCTCGCCCCCGAGCTCGAAGAGCTGCGGCGCGTCCCAGCCGTCGCCGCCGAGCAGCGTCGCGCGGATGCCGAGCTGGCGCGCCTGCAGCGCGATGACCCCGGCCTGGGTGTAGTAGCCGGGGACGTAGATCACGTCGGGGTCCTTGGCCTTGAGCGCGGTGAGCTGGCCGCTGAAGTCGCGGTCGGTCTGGGCGTAGGACTGGGTGTCGACGATGGTGCCGCCCAGCTCGGTGAACGCCTCGGTGAAGAACTGGGTCAGGCCGCGGCTGTAGTCGCTGTTGACGTCGAGCAGGATCGCCGCGGTCTTCGCGCCCAGGCTGCCGGCGGCGAAACGCGCCATCACCGAGCCCTGGAACGGATCGATGAAGCAGATCCGGAAGACGTAGTCGCCCACTTCGGTGATCTTCGGGTTGGTCGAGGACGGGGTGATCATCGGGACCTTCGCGCGCTGGGCGATCGGTGCTGCGGCCAGGGTGTTCGACGAGGCCACCTCGCCGAGGATCGCGACCACCTCGGCCTGGTCGACGAGCTTGGTGACCACGGTCGCCGCCTGCTCGGGCCGGCCCTGATCGTCCTCGATCACCAGCTCGACCGGCCGGCCGCCGATCCCGCCGGCGCCGTTGATCTCTTCGACCGCGAGGCGGATCGCGTTGACCGACGACTGGCCGAAGCTCGAGGTCTGCCCCGACAGGTCCATGAAGACGCCGACCCGGATCGGTCCGCTCGGAACTGCGGCGGCGGCGCCGGGGTCGGAGCCCTTCTTCTCGCAGGCGGCGGCGAGCGGCAAGAGGAGCAGGAGCCCGAGTACCAGGCGCGGCGCGAGGCGAGGCGAGTGGGTCAGCATCTTGGATCTCTCCCCAGGAGCGATGGCTCGGATACCGGCACGAGCCGGGCCGGACGGCGTGCGTTCGAAGCATAGCGCGAAGCCGGTGGGGCGAGGTCGTGAGCCACCGCGGGGCTCCTCCTCCAATGTGTTAAGATCCGCTGGAATATCGAGGAACCCAAATATGTCTCCTCCGCCGCGCAAGGGGTTTCCCAGCCGGGCGGGGGTCGCTGCCGCGGCGCTGGCCGCGCTCCTGGCTCCCGCCGAGGCGGGAGCACAACTCCCGGGTCCGCCGACGGCCTGCCAGACGGTGGCTCCCGCCGACTCCGCGGCCGGGGATCTCTTCGCCTGCGCCCTGGCGGTGGACGGCGACCGGGCGGTCGGCGGCTCGGTGCTCGACGACGACCTCGGATCGGCCTCGGGGTCGCTCTACCTCTTCACCCGCTCGGGCGGCGGCTGGGCGCAGGCGGCCAAGGTGCTCGCCTCGGACGGCGCCGCCGGCGACCAGCTCGGCTTCGCGGTCGGGATCTCCGGCGGCCGGATCGCCGCGGGGGCGCCGTTCCGAAACCAGGTGGGAGAGACCTCGGGCGCGGTCTATGTCTTCACCCAGCAGCCGAACGGCGGCTTCGCCGAGGCCAAGCTGGTGCCGTCGGGGCTTGGCGCCCGCGACGAGCTGGGGCGGTCGGCGGCGGTCTCGGGCGTCACGGTCGCCGCCGGCGCGCCCGGCGACGACGACCGCGGCTCCTCGGCGGGCGCGGTCTGGGTCTGGGAGGTCGATCCCGCGACCGGCGCGCCGCTCTCGGCGCAGAAGCTCACCGCCGGCGACGGCGCCGCCGGCGACGGCTTCGGCTACAGCGTCGCGATCGCCGGCGGCACACTCCTGGCCGGCGCCCCCTACGACGACGACGGCGGCGACCAGGCGGGCGCGGTCTACGTCTTCGTGCGCCAGGGCTCGGGCTGGGTCCAGGCCGCCAAGCTGACCGCGGCGGACCGGCGGGCGGGGAGCCTCTTCGGCTGGTCGGTGGCGGTTGGTCTTCAATCCGGGACTGGCGGCCGGGCCGCGGTCGGCGCCCGGCTCGACCGCACGGCCGCCGGCCCCGCGTCCGGGGCGGTCTACGTCTTCGAGGGCGCCGGCGGCGGCTGGAGCCAGACCGCCAAGCTCGTGCCCCCGGGGCTCACCGCCGGCGAGGAGCTGGGGGTCTCGGTCGCGCTCGACGGCGACGCCGTGGTCGGCGGCGCCCACCTCGGCGCCGCCGGCGGCCTGCCGCGGGCCGGCGCCGGCTATGTCTTCGTCGAGGAATCGGGCGGCTGGACCCCCAGCTACCGGCTGACCTCCCCGGCCCCCGCCGCCGGCGACGAGCTGGGCATCGCGGTCGGGATCGCCGGCGGCACGGTCTTCGCGGGGATCTTCCTCGACGACGCCGCCGGCGCCGACTCGGGGACCATGTGCGTCTTCGAGGGGCTCGGCACCGGCGGCCGCGGCGCCGACCTGTCGGTGACCAAGAACGACGGCGTCACCGTGGTCGACGCCGGGGGCGCGACCACCTACACCATCACGGTCGCCAACGCCGGCCCGGTGGCGGCCGCCGGGGCGCGGGTGATCGACAACTTCCCGGCCACGCTCGAGGAGTGCGAGTGGGTCTGCACGGGCGCCGGCGGCGCGGTCTGCCCGGCGGGCGGCGCCGACGACATCGACCGGCTCGTCGACCTGCCGGCCGGCGGCACGGCGACCTTCGTCGCCGACTGCACGGTGGCGCCGTTCGCCGCCGGCACGATCTCGAACACCGCGACCGTGACCGCTCCGGCCGGGGTCGACGACCCGGATTCCTCGAACGACTCGGCGACCGACGTCGACGCGGTGCGGCTGGTGCCGTTCACCGACGTCGCGGTGACCAAGACCGACGGCGCCTCCGAGGTCGAGTGCGGGACGACCACGGTCTACACCATCGTCGCGCGCAACGTCGGCACCCGGTCGGTGGCGGCGGCGCGGGTGGTCGACGCCTTCCCGGAGCCGCTCGCCTGCACCTGGACCTGCGCCGGCTCGGGCGGCGCCGCGTGCGCGGCCGCGGAGGACACCGGCGACATCGATCAGACCGTCGGCCCCTTGCCGGTCGGCGGCGCGGTGACTTTCAGCGCCTCGTGCACGGTCGCCGCTGGTTTCGCCGGCACCCTGTCGAACACCGCGACCGCGACGATCACGATCGGCGGCCCGGACGAGGTCCCCGGCAACAATTCGGACACCGACGCCACTACCGTCGTCTGCGACGACACGGCCGACCTGTCGGTGACCAAGAGCGACGGCGTGACCGAGGTTCCCGCCGGCGAGGCGGTCACCTACACGATCGTCGCCGCCAACGCCGGGCCGGACGAGGTGATCGGGGCGCGGGTGGCCGACGTCTTCCCCCTTGGGCTGGCGTGCGAGTGGACCTGCGCGGCCGCCGGCGGCGCGGCGTGCGGCGACCCCGCCGGCGCGGGCAACCTCGACCAGCCGGTGAGCCTGCCGCCCGGCGGCACGGCGACCTTCACCGCGGTCTGCGCGGTCGGTGCGTTCGCGCCCGACGAGCTGAGCAACACGGCCACGATCGCGGCCCCCGCGGGGGTCGCCGATCCGGTGGCCGCGAACGACTCGGCCACCGACGTCGATGCCGTGCTGCGCGTCTCCGACCTGACGGTGACCAAGACCGCCGAGCCGCTCACGGTGGCGGTCGGCGACACCCTCGAGTACACCGTCACGGTCGCCAACGCCGGCCCGAGCGGCTCGGCGCCGGTGCATCTGACCGACTCGTTCCCGGCGGGTCTCGCCTGCACCTGGACCTGCACCGGAACCGGCGGCGGGGTGTGCGGCGAGCCGTCCGGCGAGGGCGACATCGTCCAGGGCGCGTCGCTGGCGCCGGGCGGCGCGGTGACCTATGTCGCCGACTGCACGGTCACGGCCGACGCGACCGGCACCCTGGTCAACACCGCCACCGCCGCGAACCAGCCCGGATGGGTCGATCCCACCCCCGACGACAACTCCGCCACGGTCGAGGTCGAGGTCGTCGCGCTGGTCGACCTCTCGATCACCAAGACCGACTTCCTCGCCCAGGCGCAGGCCGGCCAGCCGATCGAGTACACGATCGAGGTCGCCAACGCCGGGCCGGACGACGCGGCCGGCGTGCGCGTCCTCGACCCGCAGCCGCCGAACCTCCTCGGCGTGACCTGGGCCTGCGGCGGGCAGCTCGGCGACGGCGACCTCGACGCCACGCTCGACCTCCCCGCCGGCTCGTCGGTCACCTGCGTCGTCGCCGGCACCGTCCGCCAAGGCTTCTGCGGCCCGCTCGAGAACGTCGCCACCGTCGTGGCCCCGTCCGGGGTCATCGACACGAACCCGGGCAACGACGTGGCGGCGGACCAGACCCTGGTCTTCCCGCTCCCCGCGAACGGCCCGCCGTTCATCAACCCCTGCGCGTCCAAGAAGCTCCTCACCGGCCCGCACGCGCCGGGCTCGACCGTGGTCTACCAGGTGCTGCTGTTCAACGGCGGCCCGCAGCCGCTGCTCGACGGCCCGGGCGACGAGTTCCTCGACCAGCTCCCGCCGCAGGTCGTCGACCCGACCGCCAATGCTGACAGCGGCGTTGCGATGGTGCTGGTGCCCAATGTCGTGACCTGGAACGGGACGGTGGCGCCGGGCGAGGTGGTGACGGTTACGATCACCGGCACGGTGGCCGGCGCCGTTGGCGAAGTGGTGAGCAACCAGGGGCTGTTCGGCGACCCGGGCGCCGGTCTTCTCGTCCCGACCGACGACCCGGCCACCCCCGAGCCGCTCGACCCGACCGTGTTCACGATCGCCGGCGTGCTCGAGATCCCGGCGCTGGGCGCGGTGGGGCTGCTGCTGCTGGCGGCGCTCCTGGCGGCGGCGGGGCTGCGGCGGCTGTCTTAGACTTAGAGCAGGATCCTCATCCCGCCGGGCGCGCGGCGAAGTCCTGGGCCTCACGGATGTCCTCGTCCTCGAGCTCCGGGAACTCGCGGCGGATCTCGTCGCGTGAGTCGTAGGTGGCGAGGATCCGGAGCACTTGCTCGACCGTCAGTCGTAGGCCGCGGATGCAGGGCTTACCGCCCATCTTGCCGGGCTCGATGGTGATCCGCTCGAAACCGGGGACCGTGGCCATTCGGCCTCCTTCGGCGACTCGCTCCCTGGTGCCGCGGCGGCCGGCTCAGCCCTCGACCACCCGCAGCCCGATGTAGGCCGGATCGGGCTTCAGCTCGCCCGCCGCCGGCTTGCCTCGGGGGTCGTCCGCGCGGTCGGCGCTCGGGCCGACCGGGACGCCCTGGCCGTCCTTGCCCACCGCCCACTCGGCGGCGTTGCCGTCGAGGTCGAACAGCGGGTCTTCGCCGGCGCCGGGGAGGCTCCCCACGGGCAAGAGCAGCGGCGCCGGGCGGCCGACGGCGGCCGCGGCGGCGGCGATTGCGGCGGCGACGGCGGCTCGGTCCTCGGGGTTGGGGGCGGCGCCGAGCCAGTGCTCGAGGGTGTTGCCGCCCCCCTTGCCTTCGGCGCCGGCCTCGGCGAGCGCTTCGGCCTCGGCCTCGGTGGGGAGGCGGAACGGCCGGCCGGTGGTCTCGGCGAGCCAGGCGGCGTAGTCGCGGGCGCGCTCGAAGGGGACGCCGGCCGCCGGCAGGTCGGCCTCGCCGGGGGCCGGCGCGGCGGTCGGGTCGAAGGCCGCCCACTGGGCGCGGGTGACCTCGAAGCGGCCGACCGCGAGGCCGCGGAAGGGGACGGTCTCGGGGACGAGCACGCCGCCGGCTCCGCCGCCGCCCGCGAGGACTCCGAGCACGCCGCCCGCGCGCGCCGCCCGGGCGCGGGTCAGGAGCGCCGCCAGCGGCGAGCCTTCGGCCACCGCCTCGGGCAGTCCGCTCTCGGCGCGGACTCCGCCGGCCGCTTCGCCCTCGCCCCACAGCCAGCGCTCGAGCCAGGCCAGCTCCTCCTCGATCTTCCGCCGCTGGTGCGCCGGCTTCTGGAGGCTGTGCGGCTCGCCGGGGAAGAGCACCAGCCGGACCGGCGCCTTGCCCACCTGCTGCATCACCCGGAAGAGCGACCACGACTGGTGCGCCGGCACGTTGCGGTCCTCGGTGCCGGTGAAGGCGATGGTCGGAGTGGTGACCTCGTGGAGCTTGAAGAACGGCGACTTGTCCAGATAGACCTCGGGGACCTCCCAGGGCGGGCCGCCGAAGTAGTAGTTGTCGAACGAGGCGCCGAAGTCGACGTTGGCCCAGTCGCTGATCCACTCGACGTCGGCGGCGCCGATCGAGGCGACGCGGTAGCGCCGGCTGCCGGTGACGAGCGCCGCGGCCAGGATGCCGCCGTTCGACCAGCCGACCGCGGCCAGCCGCGCGGGGTCGGCGAGGCCGCGGGCGATCATGGCGTCGACCCCGGCCTCGAGGTCGGGGACCTCCAGCTCGTAGTAGCGCTTCTCGATCGAGGTCACCCAGTCGAGGCCGTAGGAGGAGCTGCCGTGGTAGTTGGCCTGGAGCACGAAGGCGCCGCGCTGGCGCCAGAGCGCGAGCGGCTCGCCCCAGGTCAGGCTCCACTCGTCGAGGTCGGCGCCGGCCGGGCCGCCGTGGATGTTGAGGATCAGCGGGCGGGGGCCGGGCGGCTCGGCGCCGGCGCCCGGCGCTCCGGCGGACGGCACTCCGGCAGACGATGCGGCCGGCCAGTCGAGCGGGTAATAGAGCAGCCCCTCGACCTCCTCGCCGAGCGCGCCGGTCCAGCGCACCGTTTCGACCCGCCCGGTCGGCTTGCCGCGCCACGACGGGTTGAGCCGGGTGAGCTGGCGCGGGGCGGCGATCGCGTCCCCCTCGAGCCGGGCCGCGTACCACTGCGGCGGCAGGGCGGCGGTCGAGCGCTCGTAGACCAGCGTGCCGCCGGCGGCGGCCAGCTCCCAGCCGTGGATCTCCCCGGCGTGCTCGCCGGCGATCGGGCGCCGGGTCCAGGCGTCGCCTTCGCGCGCGATCCGCACCGCGGTGCGTTTGACGCCGGCGGCCTCGAGCGCGATCACGCCTCCGGGAGCCGGGGCGTAGTCGCCGCCCAGGCCGCGCGCGTCGAGCGGGAGCTTCTCGGCGGCGCGCTTGCCGAGGTCGAAGAACCAGAGCTCGGGGACCGCCGCCATCCGGTAGGTCGGGTGGTTCGAGCGGTCGTCGACGAAGTAGAAGCCGGACGAGTCGGGCGACCACTGGACGCCGTAGGGGAGGAGCCGCTCGCCTTCGAGGAGGAGCGTGCGCGCGCCGGTCGCGAGCTCGACCAGGTAGAGCCGCGGCGGCACCCGCGAGTCGAACTCGAACGACAGGCTCTCGCGCTCGGCGACCGCGGCCCAGCGGCCGTCAGGGGAGACCGCCAGGCCGTCGAGCCAGCGGCGGTTGTCGGTCAGCCGGGTGACCTCGCCGTCGAGGGTCACGCGGTAGAGCCGCACCGGCGGCTCGCGCTCCTCGTCGTCGACCACCACCGCGGTGTCGTGGGCCTCCTCGCGCTCGCGCTCCCAGGCGGCCGGCGACTCGGCGGCGAGCACCGCCAGGGTGCGGGCGTCGATCCAGTCGAAGGCCGCCACCGGGCGGTCGAAGCGGGTCGCCGGCCAGGGCGCGCCGCCGCCGAGCGGCAGCACCCAGACCTGGCCGGGCTTGGGCTCCTCGCCGCCCTTGCCGCCGGCGGAGGGCGGCTTCTCGGACGAGCGGTAGGCGAGGTGGGCGGCGTCGGGCGAGAACGCCGGCGCGGTTCGCCTTCCCGGGCCGCGGGTGAGGGGGCGGCAAGGTTTGTCGCCCTCGCCGGCCGGGGGGGCGTCGAGCCGGCAGAGCTGGAGGTTCGCGGCGGGCTTCTGCTCGCCCTCCTCGCGCTCGACGCCGATCTCGACCCACGCCGCGAAGCGGCCGTCGCGGGACAGCGTCCATTCGCGGGCGCGCTTCTGGCCGATGACGTCGTCGACCGTCCAGCGCGGATCGGGGAGCGCCGCGGGCCGGTCGGGGTCGGCCGTCTCTCCAGCGGGCGCGGCGCCGGCGCAGAGCGCGGGCGCCAGGGCGAGGAGGGCCGCGGCGATCCGGCCGCCGCGGGCGATCCGGCCGCCGCCCGCACGGCGGCCAGCCGGCCGGGTCACCCGGCCTCGCGGAAGAGGATCTTGACCCCGTCCGGGTCGTGGGTCTCGAACACCAGGCCGCCGCCCCCCTGCTCGTCCCGGCGCAGGCCGCCGGGGACGTTCTTGTCGCGGAAGTGAAGCGTCTCGTAGGCCTTCTCGGCCGACGGCACGACCAGGGTCAGGGTCAGCTTGTGCTTCGGCCCCACGTAGTCGAACTCCTCGTCCCAGCCGAGCGGCTCCTCCGCGGCGCGGCCGATCACCTCGACCACGGCCGGGCCGGCCTGGAACCGCACGCCGCGCCGCTCCCCCTCCTGCCAGGTGCCGATCTCCGGGAACGCCAGCGTCTCGCCGTAGAACCTGCGGGTGCGCTCGAAGCGCTTGGCGCGCACCACCACCCTCAGCTCCTGAATGTCCATCGACCGCCTCCTCCGACCCTGTGAAGATCTTGCTGCGCGAACCGCGGGCGCGGGTAGCCTGCAAGCTCTACCATACTTCGCCGCGACGGCGCCAGGCGCGCCGGAGTGCGCGGGCGCCCGCGGGAAGGTCGGCCCGGAGCGGGTGCTATCCTCCCCGATCGTGAACCGGCCTTCCCCGCGCCGCCGAGGCCCCCTCCCCCCGCTCCTCGCCGCCCTCGCGCTCGCCGCCCTCGCCGCTGCCGCTCCGGCGCTTCCCGTGCGCGCGCAGGAGGCCCGCCCTCGCCCCTCGCAGCAGAACCCGCCGCCGGCGGAGGGCGATCCGCTCGGCGCACCGGCGAGCGACCCGCTCGACGCGCTGTCGCGGGCGGCGGCGGAGGCGGCCGGGGAGGCGCCGGCGGAGCCGGGCGAGCAGGTGCCGTTCGGCGCCGGCGAGCGGCCGGCGGCGGCGCCGGGGACGCGCATGGCGGTGGCCGCGACGGTGACCCCGGACGGCCCGCTCTTCGCGCTCGAGCCGCTGGTGGCCCAGCTCGGCGGCGAGCTGACGATCGGCCCGGCGGGCGCCGCGCGGCAGCTCGTGCTCGACGGCCATCGGGTGCTCTTCGGCCCCGAGAACACGGTGGCGCTGGTCGACGGCGAGCCGGTGCGGCTGGCGACGCCGCCGGTCGCCGCCGGCGCCGAGATCCAGGTGCCGCTCGACTTCCTGCGCGCCACCTACGGCGAGCTGCTCGGCTACCGCTTCGCCTGGGACCCGGCGGTCGGGCGGCTGTCGATCGACCGCCGCACCGCGCGCGAGCTGGCGGTCGCGGTCGACCTCGTCCACCTCCAGGGGCTCTCGACGGTGGTGCTGCAGTTCGACGACCCGCCGCGCTACCGGGTCGAGGCGACGCCCCGGGGGGTCGCGGTGCGCCTCCTCGGCGACCGCCTGGCGCCCGGCGGCCAACGCCCGCGCGAAGAGGACCCGCTGGTGCGCGACGTGCGCCTCCTGGGCGACCGGATCGAGATCGACCTCGCCGCCGGCGCCGGCTACACGAGCTACCAGCTCGAGAGCCCGTTCCGGCTGGTCTTCGACGTCCACCGCGAGGACGCCGCGGCGCCGGCGCTCCCCGACCTCGTGCCCGAGAGCCAGCCGCCGCGCGATCTGCCGGGCATCCACACCATCGTCCTCGACCCTGGCCACGGCGGCAGCGAGACCGGCGCCGTCGGCCCCAGCGGCACGGCGGAGAAGGAGATCAGCCTGCTCCTCGCGCGGGCGCTCAAGTCGCGGCTCGAGCGGCGGCTGCCGGTGCGCGTGATCCTGACCCGCAACGAGGACGCCGACCTGCCGCACGACACCCGCACCGCGATCGCCAACCAGAACAAGGCCGATCTCTTCATCTCGCTCCACCTGAACTCCGAGCGCGGCCGCGACGCCCGCGGCGCCGAGACCTACTTCCTGAGCCTCCAGGCGAGCGACGCCCGGGCGGCGCGCGCGGCGGAGATCGAGAATTCTGTTCGCCGGGACGCCGTCCCGGCGGACGGAATCGCTGCCGGCGGCGAAGCCGCCGGTGGCAATGAGGCGGCCGGCGCCGCGGATGCCGCCGCCGCGGATCCCGACTCCGCCCTCGACCTCGCCGCCGAGGGCGACCCGCTCTACGACCTCCAGCTCATCCTCTGGGACCTCGCCCAGAGCCAGCACCTGGCCGACAGCCAGCGGCTGGCGGCGCTGATCCAGGAGGAGCTCAACGGCGCCCTCGGGCTGCGCGACCGCGGCGTCAAGCAGGCGCCGTTCCGGGTGCTGATGGGGGCGGCGATGCCGGCGGTGCTGGTCGAGCTGGGCTTCATCAGCAACCCCGACGAGGAGTCGCGCCTGCTCGACGCCGGCTACCGTGCCGAGCTGGTCGACGCCGTGGCGCGCGCGGTGGAGCGCTTCCGCGCCCAGCTCGAGGGGCTCCCCGAGGAGGACGCGGTCGAGGAGCGCCAGGCGGTGGGCCCGGCAGCGGGCCCGGAAGCGGGGCCGGAGCCGGCTCCGGCCGCCGGCGCCCGGGAGAGCGGGCGGTGAGCGGCCCGAGACCCCGGCGGCCGCGGGTCGCCGGGGCGCTCGCGGCGGCGCTCCTGGCCGCCGCGGCCGCGGCCTGCGGCGGCGGCGCCCAGGGTCCAGCGGAGGACGGCCCGGCGGGCGGCGCGCCGGCGGCCGCCGGCGGGCGGAGCTTCTCGGTCGACCTCTACTTCCCGGGCGCGGACGGCCGCCTCCACCCCGAGCGCCGGACCCTGCCGTCGCCCGACGGCACCGAGCCGCAGGTGCGGGCGGTGCTCGAGGCGCTCCTCGCCGGCCCCGAGGCCGCCGCGCTCCTGCCGGTCTTCCCCGAGGGTTACGGCCCGGTCGAGGTCGGCACCGTGCTCCTCGGCCGCGACGGCGTGCTGATCGTCGACCTGCGCACCCCGGACGCCGCGCCGCCGCCGGCGAGCGGCTCGCGCCAGGAGATCGTCACCGTCTACAGCCTGGTCAACTCCGTCGCCTTGAACGTCACCGCGGCGCGCCGCGTGGCGCTGCTCTGGAACGGCCGCCAGCGCGAGAGCTTCTCCGGCCACCTCGACACCGCCCATCCGCTGGCGCCGGACCCGGGGCTGGTGGTGCGGTGAGCGGCCCGATCGGGGTCTTCGATTCCGGGATCGGCGGCCTCACCGTGGTGGCGGCCCTGCGCCGCCGGCTGCCGCGCGAGTCGATCGTCTACCTCGGCGACACCGCCCGCCTCCCCTACGGCACCAAGTCGCCCGAGACCGTGCTCGGCTACACCCGGCGCAACCTCGCCTTCCTGCGCTCGCGCGGCGTCAAGGCGATGGTGGTGGCGTGCAACACCGCCTCGGCGCTGGCGCTGCCGCGGCTCGACACCGATCTTCCGACCTGGGGGGTGATCGGCCCCGGCGCGCGGCGCGCGGCGGCGGCGGCGAAACGCCGCGTCGGGGTGATCGCCACCGCCGCGACCGTGCGCTCGGACGCCTACCGCCGGGCGCTCGCCGAGCTGCGCCCCGACCTCGAGGTGCTCTCCCTCGCCTGCCCGCTCTTCGTGCCGCTGGTCGAGGAGGGGTGGCACGAGGACCCGATCGCCGAAGAGGTGGCGCGCCGCTACCTCGAGCCGCTCCTTGCCGCCGGCATCGACACCCTGGTCCTCGGCTGCACCCACTACCCGCTCCTGGCGCCGGTGCTGGCGCGGGTGGCCGGCCCGGACGTCACCCTGGTCGACTCCGCCGAGAGCGTCGCCGACGAGGTCGCCGCCGGCCTCGCCGAGCGCGGTCTCACTGTCCCCCCGAACGGCGAGACGGCCGCGCCCCCCGACCTCCACCTCTGCGTCACCGACGCCGGCGCCGGCTTCGGCGAGTTCGCCGCCCGCATCCTGGGCGAGGAGACGAAGCCGCTCGAGTGGGTCGACGTGGGGTGAGGGCGGGCGGGTATGATCGAGCGATGACCGCCGCCCCCCCCACCCGCGCCCACGGCCGCGCCGCCGACGCCCTGCGCCCGGTGAAGATCACCACCGGCACCATGAAGCACGCCGAGGGGTCGGCGCTGGTCGAGGCCGGGGACACCCGGGTGCTGGTGACCGCCAGCGTCGAGAACCGGGTGCCGCCGTTCCTGCGCGACAAGGGGGAGGGGTGGGTGACCGCGGAGTACGCGATGCTGCCGCGGGCGACCAACACCCGCAATCAGCGCGAGTCGAAGGCGGGCCGGCAGTCGGGGCGCTCGGCGGAGATCCAGCGGTTGATCGGGCGGAGCCTGCGGGCGGCGATCGACCGCAGCCGCTTCCCCGACCGGACGGTGACGATCGACTGCGACGTGATCCAGGCCGACGGCGGCACGCGCACGGCGGCGATCACCGGCGCCTGGGTGGCGCTCGCCGAGGCGTTCGCCCGCATGCTCCTGACCGGCGACATCGCGGCCTGGCCGTTGGTCGGGCAGGTGGCGGCGGTGTCGGTGGGGCTGGTCGACGGCCGGCCGCTGCTCGACCTCGACTACACCGAGGACGCCGCCGCCGAGGTCGACCTCAACCTGGTGGCGAGCGCCGCCGGCGAGATCGTCGAGATCCAGGGCACCGGCGAGTCGCGCACCTTCCGGCGCGACGAGCTGGACGCGCTGGTCGACCTGGCGCTCGCCGGGATCGCCGAGCTGACCGCGATCCAGACCCTTACCTTCGCCGCCACCCGCGCCGAGGTCGACGCGGTGCTCGCCAAGTCGAACCGCCGGCCGGCGCCGGCCAAGAACGAGCGCGACCTCTGGGGGGCGCCTTGAGGCGTTGCGGCCGCGGCGCCTTGGGCCGATCCCGATCCCTCCGTCCCGTGTAGGGCCTCCCCGCCGATGGCGCGCACGATCGGCCTCGGCCCCCGCCTCCGGCCGCTGCCGGTGCCGCCGCCGCCCGAGGCGGCGCCGGTGTGGGCGCAGATCGAGGGCGACCTCGGCCTCCTGCCGCCGCCCCTGCTGCTCCACACCGCGGTGCCGCCGCTCCTGGCGGCGGCGTGGGCGACCTTCCGCGAGACGATGGTGGTCGAGGCCGGCCTGCCGCGCGCGGTCAAGGAGGCGATGGCGGTCGCGGTCTCCGAGGCCAACCGCTGCCCCTACTGCGTCGACGCCCACGCGGTCGGCCTTCACGCGGCCGGCGCCGGGGCGGTCGAGCGGGCGCTCGCAGCCGGCGGGCGGGGGCTCGATCCCGGTCTGCGGGAGAAGGTGGAGTGGGCGGCGGCCTCGGGCCGGCTAGGCCGGTCGGAGCGCGCCGGACCGCCGCCGTTCGCACCGGAGGAGCTGGCGCAGGGAATCGGCGCGGCGATCGCCTTCCACTACATCAACCGGGTGGTGACGGTGCTCCTCCCCGAGCACCTGCTGCCGGTGCGCAACCGCTGGCTGCGGCGGCCGCTCCTGGCGCTGGTGGGCGCCCGCCTCGCGGGGAGTGCCCGCGGGCCGCATGAGCCGGGGGCGGCGCTGGCGCTGCTTCCGCCCGGGATCGAGCCGCGGAGCGGGCCGGCCTGGGCGGCCGGCAACCCGGCGGTGGCGGCGGCGTTCGCGGCGCTCGGCGCGGCGGTCGACGACGCGGTGGTGGCGACCCTGCCCGCGCCGGCGCGGGAACGGGCGGAGGCGGCGATCGCCGCCTGGGACGGCGAGCCGCCGCCGCTCGGGAACGATTGGCTGGATGCGATCGTCGAAGGCCTGACGCCCGCCGGCCGGTCGGCGGCGCGCCTCGCCGTCCTGACGGCGCTCGCCCCGCACCGCGCCGGCGACGAGTCGATCGCCGCCTTCCGCCGCGATCACCCTTCGGACGCCGCCCTGGTCGGCCTCCTCGGCTGGTCCGCCTATCGCGCCGCCGAGCGCATCGCGTCCTGGCTGGTCTGAGCGATCGTCAGATCGCAGTCCCGCGGAGCGGCACCTCGATCGTCGGGGTCTTCTTGCTGTCGGTCTTGATCGTGATCGTGCCCGCGAACGGACCCTTCGGCATCTCGGGCGACAGGGTCACGTTGAGGTTGTAGCGGCGCCCGGCCTCGACCGGCTCCACCGAGAGCTGGACTCCCGGGACGTCGGTCTCGGCGGCGGTGACCTGGACCTCCTCGGCGGCGAAGCTGCGGATCAGCATCGAGGCCTTCTGCTCCTCCTCGAGCTTGATCTCGCCGAAGTCGGCCTCGGTCGGGGTGACTGCGATCATCGGCCGCACGAAGCCCGAGACCGGGAGCTTCAGGACCGCCTGGCTCGGGTGGTTGGTGCGGATGGTGACGTACTCGGCCAGGGTGCCGACCGGCGCCTTGGTGTAGTCGAGGGTCAGGTCGACCACCCACTGGCGGCCGACGCCCTGCGACCGCGGCTCGTCTTCCTTCTTGGCCTCGCGGTAGGTCACGCTCAGGAACGGGTAGGGGGACTCGACCTCGAGGATCTTCAGGTCGTCGAAGGTGGTGGTGAAGAGGATCTGCGCCACGCTCCCGGGCTCGCTCTGCTGCGCCTGGACGAAGCGCGCGTAGCCGGGCTGGATGAAGAGGTAGGGCTGGACCTCGGCCTTGATCGCGAGCTGGAGCTTGGGGTTGACCGGGTCGTTGGTCAAGACCGTGATCGTCTTCGAGATCGGCCCGTCGAAGGTCGAGCTGTCGAGCGTGGCGTGGACCTTGCCCGTCTCGCCCGGGGCGATGGTGCGGTCGAAGTCGGCCACCGTGCAGCCGCAGGCCGGGCGCACGTCGGTGATCTGGAGCGGCGCCTCGCCGTCGTTGCGGATCAGGAAGTCGTGGACGATGCTCTCGCCCTTGGCCACCTTGCCCGCGTCGTGGGTCGGCTCGGGGAGCACGGCGCGCGGGTGGAGCTGCTGGGCGGCGGCCGGCGCAGCTAGCAGAGCGGCGGCGCAGAGTGTCAGAATGGCGGGGCGGAGGGTGCGGATCATCACTGCGGTCTCCTTCCAGTCCGGTTCGGCGGGCAACGAGTATATCCCCTTCGATTCAAGGGCTTTTCCGACTCTGCGAGAGGCGCGTTTCTGGACGTCTACCTGATCGCGATCGGGGGTACGGGCATGGCGCCGCTCGCGTGCCTGCTGCAAGAGCAGGGCCACCGGGTGCGCGGCGCCGACGGGCCGCTCTACCCGCCGATGTCGACCCTCCTCGCGGCCGCCGGCATCGCGCCTCACGTCGGCTGGGACCCGGCCCACCTCGAGCCGGCGCCCGACCTGGTGGTGGTCGGCAACGCGGTGCCGCGCGACAACCCCGAGGCGCGCGCCGCCGAGGAGCGCGGCCTGCCCCGGCTGTCGATGCCCGAGGCGCTGGCGCGCTTCTTCCTCGCCGGCCGCCGGCCGCTGGTGGTCGCCGGCACCCACGGCAAGACCACCACCACCGCGCTCGCCGCCTGGGTCTGGAGCCGCTGCGGCCGCGACCCCGGCTACCTGGTCGGCGGCGTGCCGCTCGGCCTGCCGTCGAGCTTCCGCGCCGGCGCCGGCGAGCGCTTCATCGTCGAGGGGGACGAGTACAACGCCGCCTACTTCGACCGCGGGCCGAAGTTCCTGCACTACCGGGCCGAGACGCTGATCCTGACCAGCGTCGAGCACGACCACGCCGACCTCTACCCCGAGCCGGAGTCGCTCCACGCCGCCTACCGCGAGCTGCTCTCGCGCCTGCCGCCGGGCGGCCTCGCGGTGGTCTCGGGCGACGACGCCGACGCGGTGCGCCTGGCGCGCGAATCGGCGCCGTGCCGGGTGGTTACCTACGGCCTCGGCCCGGGCTGCGACGTGACCCCGCTCGGCGCGGTCGAGGAGAGCGCCGGCGGCTGCCGCTTCCGGGTCGCCGACCCCGGGGCCGGGGACGGCACCGGCCCCGACGGAACCGGGACCGTCGAGATCCGGCTCTCCCTGGCCGGCCGCCACAACGCCGAGAACGCGCTCGCGGTGTGGGCGGCGGCGCGCGCCGACGGGCTGCCGGCGGCGGCGGTGGCGGCGGCGCTCGGGGAGTTCCGCGGCGTCAAGCGGCGCCAGGAGGAGATCGGCACCGCGGGCGGAGTCACCGTGGTCGACGACTTCGCCCACCACCCGACCGCGGTGCGCCGGACGCTCGAGGCGCTCGCCGGCCGCTACGGTGTTTCGAGTCGGGGAGGCCGGCGCCTCCTCGCCTGCTTCGAGCCGCGCAGCCTGACCGCCGGCCGCGCCCACCTGGCCGCCGCCTACGCCGAGGCCTTCGCGCCGGCGGGCGCGGTGCTCCTGGCGCCGGTCTACCACGCCGGCCGGCTCGGTCCGGACCAGCTCCTCGACCGCGAGGCGCTCGCCGCCGAGCTGCGGCGGCCGGGCCGCGAGGCGCGCGCCTGCGACTCGATCGACGGCGTCCTCACCGCCGCGCTCGAGCTGGCGCGGCCGGGCGACGTCGCGGTCACGATGTCGTCGGGCTCGTTCGACCGGCTGCCCCATCGGCTGCTCGAGGAGCTGTCCCGGCGATGACCCCGAGCCGCGCTCCGGCCGACTTCGGCTGGCGGGTGATCGAGGACCGCCACGACTCGCCGCTCGGGCGCTGGCGGATGGTGCTGGCGTTCCCCGAGGGGCCGCTCGCGGAGCGGGTCGAGGCGGTCTGGACGAGCGCCGGCGAGGGGGTGTTCGAGGCCGAGGAGATCCTGCCCCGCTCGCGCACCGAGGTGCTGTTCTGCCTCGCCGACCGCCACCTGCTGCGCGACCCCCGGGGCCGCGAGCGCGACCGCGACTTCGCGACCAGCTTCGTCTCCGGCCTCCAGCAGCGGCCGCTCTCCGTGGCGTCGCCGGCGAACCCCGCGATGGCCGGCGTCCGGCTGCGGCCCGAGGGGGTCGCGGCCTTCCTGCGCGACACCCCGGCGGCGATCGCCGGCGCGGTGATCGAGCTCGACGCGATCCTCGGTCCCGGGGTCGAGCGGCTGCGCGACCAGCTCGCCGCCACCGCCGACCTGCGGCGCCGCGTGCTGCTCCTGGCGGCGGCGGTCGCCCGCCACCTCGGCGCCGCGCCGTTGCCCTCCCCCGCCGTCCGCCACGCCCTGGCGGTGCTCCAGGCGAGCCGCGGCGCGGCGCCGATCCGCGAGCTGGCGAGGGCCACCGGCTACAGCCATCGCTGGCTGACCGAGCGCTTCCGCGCCGAGGTCGGCCTGGCGCCCAAGGCGTTCGCGCGCGTGGTGCGCTTCGAGAGCGCCTTCGAGCGCCTCTGCACGCTCGACCGCGTCCGCTGGGCGGAGTTCGCGCTCGACTGCGGCTACTACGACCAAGCGCACCTGGTGCGCGACTTCCGCGAGCTGGCCGGCGCGACCCCGACCGAGGTCTTCCGCCGCCGCGCCCCGGACGGCCTCGGGCTGCTCAGCGAGGAGGACGCCCTGGCCTGGCGCGGCGCCGGTCAGGACGCCGAGGTCCGCTTCGCCCTGGCTTGAGAACGGCTCCGAGACGCTCCTCGAGCACTTGCGCCGCGCCGAGGTCGCCGCACACCGCCGCGCGGGGGACCAGGCCGACGATCTCGGTCTCGGTCACCCGCGCGCCGTGCCGCGCCGCCTCGGCCTCGACCGCGGCCAGCGCCTCGGCCATCGAGGTGCGGCGGTAGTCGAGCAGGTTCATGCTCACCTGGGCCCGGCCGCGGCTCGCCAGGTGGACGCCGATCGCGCGCACCGCGGGCAGGCCGCCGCCGCTCTCGCGGACCGCCCGGGCGACCGCCCGCGCCACGCCGAGGTCGGCAGTGTCGAGCAGGGCGTTGAAGGCGATCAGGAAGTCGCGGGCGCCGACGATCGAGACCCCGGCGGTAGGGTGCACGCGCGACGGGCCGAAGTCGGGCTCCCAGCCGGGCTGCGCCATCTTCGCCGGGAAACCCTCGAAGCCGCCGCGGCGGAGGTCGGGCAGGCGCCGGCGCTCGGGGCGGGAGGCCGCCGCCTCGTAGAGGTAGACCGGCACGCCGAAGCGCGCGGCCACCGCCGCGCCGAGGGTGCGGGCGGCCGCCACCGCGTCCGCCGTCGCCGCGCCGGCGAGCGGCACGAACGGCACCACGTCGACCGCGCCGACCCGGGGGTGGGCGCCGCGGTGGCGGGTGAGGTCGATCTCGGCCAGCGCGGCCTCGTAGAGGGCGAGGAGAGCGGCGATCAGCTCCGGCGCCTCGCCGGCCAGGGTGAGCACCGAGCGGTTGTGGTCGGGGTCGACGTGGAGGTCGAGGAGCCGGGCGCCGCCGGCGCCGGCGGCCGCCGCGGCGAGCCGCTCGACGACCTCGGGCCGGCGCCCCTCGCTGACGTTCGGGACCGTCTCGAGCAGCGCGCCCACTCTGTTAGCATACCGGGACCTAAACGGCCCGAACGCCATGAGCTACCGCGGCAACCCCGCTCTCTCGCCCGAGGTCAAGCAGCGCATCCTCGGCACCTTCGGCCAGACCCTCGACCTGGCGGCGGCCGGGAGCGTCCACGAGGCGACGCTCGGCTGCGACTTCATCCTGCGCATGGACCCCGACTTCGAGCCGGCGCGGACGCTCGTCGACCGGCTGGAGGCGGCCGGCGGCGCGGTGCCGGTGGACGACCTGCGGCCGGCCACCGCGGGGGTCGGCGGCGCCGTCGAGCCGTCGGCCGACGAGCTGTTCGACTCGCTCGACGACCTCGACCTGCACCAGCCCCCCTCGGCGCGCATGGACCGCGGCGCGCTGCTCGCCGAGATCGACCAGCGCTTCGCCGCGCGCGACTTCGCCGGCGCCCTCGAGCTGGCGCGCGGCGCCGACAGCGATCCCGAGGTGGCGCGCCGGGCGGCCGCCGCGCGCGAGCGCCAGGAGGCCGCGCCCTACGTCCAGCGCTTCCTCGAATCGGCCCGCACGGCAGCCTCGACCGGCGACCTCGCCGGCGCCCGCGGGCACCTCGACAAGGCGATCTCGCTCGATCCCGATCACCCGGGGGTGCGCGACTTCCAGCGCCGGCTCGCCGCCGCCGGGGCGGTCGGGGCGATCGCGCCGCCGGCCGCGCCGGGCCGGACCGCGCCGGGCCCGGCCGCGGCAGGTCTTGCCGCGGCACGCCCCGCCGCCGCGGGCCCCGGCGACCGCATCGGCCAGCTCCTGGCCGAGGGGCAGGCGGCGTTCGACCGCGGCGCCTACCAGGACGCCATCGACTCCTGGTCGCGGATCTTCCTGATCGACGTCGACCACGCCGTGGCGTCGCAGCGGATCGAGGAGGCGCGCCGGCTCAAGGCCGAGCAGGAGCGCGAGGTCGAGGAGGTCTTCCACGACGCGCTCGACCGGCTCGAGGCCGGCGACCGCGACGGGGCGCGGCGCGGCCTCGAGCGGGTGCTCGAGATCAACCCCGGCCACATGGCCGCACGCGAGCGCCTCGACGAGATCGATCGGGTGCCGGCGGCGCCGGCGCCGGCCCCGCGGGCGGCGGCGGCCGCGGGCGCCGCCCCGGCGCGCGGGCGCGCCTTCGACGCCGACGCCAGCGGCACCGGCTGGGACCTCCGCCGCGAGATCCTGGTGCCGCCGGAGCCGGGCGCGGCCCGTCCGGCCGCCACGTCCGCCGCGGCTCCCACCGTCGCGGCGGCCGCCGGCCGCGGGCGCTCGCGGCGGCTGCTGCTTTTGGCCGGCGGCCTGGTGCTGGTGGTCGCGGCGGCCGCGCTCGCGTTCCTCTATCTCGAACGCGACCGCTTCTTCCCCAACGCTCGCGAGCCGGCGCCGGCGGCGGCCGCCTCCGACCCGATCGCGCGCGCCACCGACCTTCACGCCGAGGGCAAGACCCAGCTCGCGATCGGCATGCTGCGCCGGATCCCGGCCGGCGCGCCGCAGTACGAGGAGGCCCAGGCTCTGATCACGCAGTGGGAGGCGTCGGGCGGCGCCGAGGGCGAGCCGGTCGAGTCCGAGGGCCCGCCGGTCGAGGACCTGGCGCTGCGCGAGCAGCTCCTGGCCGAGGGGCGGCAGGCCTACGCCGACGGCGAGTACCTGCTCGCGCAGGAGCGCTTCGACGAGGCGGCGGAGATCGCCCCGCTGGCCGAGCCGGAGACGGCCCTGCGGGCCGAGACCGGCGAGCTGCTCAAGCCGGTCGCGTCCCAGATCGCGCTCTTCCGCGACGGTCAGTACGAGTACGCGCTGCCGGCGCTCTGGCGGCTGCGCGAGGAGAGCCCGGGCGATCCGGTGATCGAGCGGCTGATCGTCGACTCCTACTACAACCTCGCGGTGCGCGACCTCCAGCGCGGCGACACCGAGCAGGCGGCGGAGAAGCTGCGCGAGATCCTCAAGCTGCGCCCCGACGACCCCGAGGCGACCCGCCACCTGCGCTTCGCCGAGAGCTACGCGCAGCGCGACAAGGACCTGCTCTACCGGATCTACGTCAAGTACCTGCCGACCCGCTGAGGCCCGGCCGGCGCGCTAGGATGCGCGGGATGAGAAAGCGCGAGGCCGACGAGCCGCGACTCTTCGACCTGCCGCTCGCGCCGGTCGACGACGAGGAGCGGGAGGCCGGGGCGGCGGTGCGGCCCGTCGAGGTCGGCCCCAGCGAGCTCGGAGACGACTTCGCGGACGGTGAATCCGCAGACTCCGGGGATGACGGAGCGGAGGAGCCGCCGCGGCCGGTGGCCCGCGGCGCCCCGGCGGAGGAGTCCGCCGCCCGCGAGGAGCTGCCGCTCTTTCCGGGCGACTTCGAGCTGGAGACCGCGCCGCCGCCGCCGCGGGGGCGCACCGCACGGTCCGGCGCCTCGCGCGCTCCCGCGGCGGCGTCACCGCCGCCGCCCGTCCCGCATACCGCCAAGCCGGCTCGGTTCGTGCCGCGGCCGCTCCCGGAGCCGGCGCCCGAGCCGCCGGGCTACGGGCTCTACGACGAGGACGCCGCCGCCGAGCCGCGCTCGCTCTCCCGCGGTCCGGGGCCGGCGCCGTTCGCGGCGCGCCTGACCGCCGCGCTCGCCGATCTCGGCGTCCACGCCGCGGCCGCCGGCGCCGGCTGGATCGGCACGGTCCTGCTCGGCGCCCGGCTCGACGCCGCCGACCTGCCGGCGCTGGCGGTGTACCTCCTCGCCTTCTCGTTCCTCTATTCGGTGGTGAGCCTCGCCTTCTGGGGGCGCACCCCGGGGATGACGGCCGCCGGCGTCGTCGCGCGCGGCTCCGGCGACGCGCCGCTGACCTTCGGCGAGACCGGCCTGCGCTGGCTCGCCGGCGTCCTCACCGCCGCGCTCCTCGGCCTGCCGCTCCTGGTCGCGCTCACCGGCCGCTCGCTCGCCGACCGGGTGAGCGGCTCGGCGACCCTTCAGTACCGCTGAGGCCCGCGGGCGGCGGCTCCGGCGCGCCGCACCGCCCGCGCCAGCCAGAGGTTGCCGAGCAGCATCGCCGCCGCCAGCACCTCGAGCGCCGGGCCGTCCGGCCAGAGCGCGATCAGGCCGGCGACCTGGTAGAGCACGCCGCAGCCGCGGAAGGCGGGGAGCGCCAGGCCGCCGAGCAGGTAAAAGGACTGGCCGAGCATCAAGAGCCAGACCCCCGGCAGTGCCCAGGCGGCGTCGAGCCAGAGGAGGAGCGCGGAGAGCGCCACCGCCAGGAGCGAGGTGTTGCCCTGGACGTGGAGCACCCAGCGCGACAGCGGGCTCCGCGGCTCGCGGCCGCGCCCGCGGAGGATCGCCGCCCCCTCGACTGCGCCGCCGGCGAGGATCGCCGCCGACCAGAGGAGGAGCACGCCGGGGGGCCCGAAGCGCGCCGCCGCGGGTGCGGTCAGGAGCGCCGCCGCCGGCGCCAGGACCGCCCACGCCAGCCAGGTCCAGGGCGAGCGCAGGAACGGGCGGGAGGCGCGGGCGAAGCGCTCGCGCACGACGTCGAGGTCGTCGGCGGTCTCGCCGGGAGCCCCGGCGAAGAGCGGGTCGTACTCGGAGCCCATGGCGCCATTATCGATGAAGCCCGAACGGCGCGAGAGCCCGGCCCGCCGCCTGCGGCGCCCGCCCGCCTGTGGTAGGAAGAGCCTGTCCGTCCGGAGTCCACCAGTCGCCACCAGCCGGAGGTCTCATGACCGCACCGCACCGTCGCCGCCCCGCCCTCGCCGCCGCCATCGTGCTCCTCCACGCCGCCGCAGCAGCGGCGGTGGCCGACGACCCGGGCGAGGCGCTGCGCGAGGCGGCCCGCGCCGGGGACTGGCGCAGGTCGAGGCGCTCCTCGCCGCCGGGGCGCCGGTCGACGCGCCGGCCCGCTACGGCCAGACGCCGCTCTACTTCGCGGCCGAGAAGGGCCACCTCGCGGCGGCGAAGCGGCTCGTCGAGCGCGGGGCGAACGTCAACGTCCAGGACCGCTTCTTCGGCGCCTCGGCGCTCGAGCATGGCGCTCTGGGGCGGGCACCTCGAGCTGGCGCGCTACCTCCTCGCCCACGGCGCCGACGACGCCGCCTGCCGCGCTCGGGGCGGCGATCGAGCGCGACGACCTGGAGCTGGCGCGCGCGGCGCTCGCCACCGGCCTCGTCGAGCCGCTCGACCTCGCGGCGGCGCGCCGCGCGGCCGAGGGGGCGCCGGACCGGCGCTGCGCGAGCTGCTGGCCGACGGCGACCGCGAAGCCGCGGCAGCGGCCGCCGTACAAGGCCGGCCGCCGGAGCGGCTGGCCGCCTACGCCGGGCGCTACCGGGCCCGAGACCGGGAAGGAGGTCACGGTCGCCGTCCGCGGCGAGCGGCCTGGTGCTCACCCTGCCCGGCGCAGGCGGAGATCGCGGTCGCTGCCGGTCGCCGAGGATCGCTTCGACAGCGCCGGACGGCGACCTGTCGATCGTCTTCGGCGGCCGCGCGGGGCTCGTCGAGTGGGCGCGCGTCAACCGCGACGGCGAGGTCTCGTTCCTCGGCGCGGTCGCCGCGCCGAGCCCGCCGCGCTGCGCGCCGCCGCGGCCGCCGGTGACGGGCAGGCCGGGACGGGCCGAGGCCGGAAGCTGCCGCCGGCCCGCCCCGCCCGTGGCCGCAGTTCCGCGGCCCGCGCGCCTCGGGGATCGGCGACGGCCAGGGCGCGCCCGCGGCCTGGGACGTCGCGACCGGCGCAGGCGTGCGCTTCAAGACGCCGATCCCGGGCATCGGCCTGTCCAGCCCGATCGTCTGGGGCGACCGGATCTTCGTCACCACCGCGGTGAGCGGCAAGGGCGACACCACCTTCCGCACCGGCCTCTACGGCGACGGCACCTCGGTCGACGACCTCTCCGAGCACTCCTTCCGGCTCTACGCGCTCGACGCCGCGACCGGGCCGTGTGTCTGGGAGCGCGAGGTCCACCGCGGCGCGCCGCAGGTGCGGCGCCACCTCAAGTCGAGCCTCGCCAACGCCACGCCGGCGACCGACGGCGAGCGCGTCGTCGTGCTCTTCGGCGCGGTCGGCAAGCTCGCCGCCTACGACTTCGACGGGCAAGCAGCTCTGGCAGCGCGACATCGGCGTCCTCGACGCCAACGATCCGCAGTCCGGCAGCGCCGAGTGGGGGCACGCCAGCTCGCCCATCCTCTACGGCGACCTGGTGCTCGTCCAGGGCGACCGGCGCAAGGACTCCTTCCTCGCCGCCTACCGGCTGGCCGACCGGCGAGGAGGTCTGGCGGGTGGCGCGCGACGAGCCCTCCACCTGGGCGACGCCCAACGTCCTGCCGGCGCCCTCGGGCGACGAGCTGATCGCCAACGGGCCGACGATCCGCGCCTACGACCCGCGGACCGGCCGGCCGCTGTGGAGCCTCGGGCCGAGCTCCGAGGTCGTGGTCGCCACGCCGGTGGTCGGCGACGGCCTGGCGTTCGTGACCGCCGGCTACCCGCCGGTGCGGCCGGTCTACGCCGTGCGGCCCGGCCAGCGCGGCGACCTCTCGCTGCCCGCGGGCGAGCGCGCGCAGCGCGGCGGTCGCCTGGAGCCACGCGCGCGGCGGCACCTACATCCCGACGCCGATCCTCTACCGCGGCATCCTCTACACCTGCAACAACAACGGCATCCTGACCGCCTACCGCGCGGAGACCGGCGAGCAGCTCTCGCAGCATCCGCCTCTCCGCCGCCGGCGCCTCCTTCTCCGCCTCGCCGGTCGCGGCCGACGGCCGGCTCTACATCGCGAGCGAGACGGGCGAGGTCTACGTCCTGCGCGCCGGCCCCGAGCCGGAGCTCCTCGCCGTCCAGCCGATGGGCGAGACGGTGATGTCGACGCCGGCGATCTGCGGCGGTCTGCTCGTCGTGCGCACCCTCGGGCACGTCTACGGGCTGGGAGCGGACTGAGGCCGACTGCGTGCTCGGCAGCGAACTGGCGGCCGAGCTTGTGAAGGTCTTCACAAGCGGCTCCGGACACGCTACACTCCCTCCGCCGCCGGCCGCGGCCCGGGCGGGCGGCGGCGAGCCGTCCGTTCATTGACCCTTCGCGGGGCGCGTGGTAGCTTCCGGCCGCTTTCGCGGGCCGGACCGAGCGGGCCGGGCCCGGGGGCGCTCCAAGAAGCGACAAGTCAGGGCACCTTCGATCGCGGAGGCGAGCCCTGTCCGAAGATGGCCGACGACGACCGCACGAGCCTCCGCCTGGCCGGCGTCGGCATAGAGTTCGCCGCCGCGGTCGCCGGGCTGAGCCTCGCGGGTTACTGGATCGACCGTCACTCCGGGAGCGAGCCCTGGGGGCTCTTGACCGGCGCCGCGCTGGGGCTGATCGGCGGCACCTACAACCTGATCCGCCAGGCGACGGTCAAACCGCCGCCGAAGCCGGCGGGGAAGGACGGCGCCGGCGGCCGGGACGGTGGCGGCGCTGACGGCGGCGGGCGCCCCGAGGGCGGCGGCCGGTGAGCGGCGGCACGGCAGGCCGCGGCACCAGACAGGGCCGCTACCTCGGCTTCGCCGCCGTCGCGGCGGCGGTCGCCGCGGCGGTCGGGGCGATCGGCTTCTGGATCGCCGGCGGCCCGGGCGCCGGAGCCGCGGCGGCGGCGGGCTGCGGGATCGCGCTCGCGGCGTCGCTGGTCGGCGGGCTGGTGATCGCCCGCCGTCCCGACGACCCGCGGACCGCGGCGGTGAGCGCCCTGGGCGCCACCGGCCTGCGGCTCGGGGCGGTGGCGGCGCTGGTGGTCCTGGTCGCGCTGAGCGGCCGGGTGCCGTTGAAACCGCTGCTGCTGTGGACGGCGATCGGCTACGTCGCGCTCCTCGCCGTCGACACGCGCTACGCCCTGGCCGAGGCGAAGGCGGCAGGGACCGAGACCGAGACCGCGGCCGGGCCGAGACCTTGACCGGAACCACCGGGACCGGAGCTGCCGGGACCGGGAGAGTGGAGACCGACGACCGATGAAGCTCGACCTGCTCGACGCCCTGGGATCGCGCCTGACCGGCGGGCTCGGCCTCTCGGGTCTCGCCGGCGTCGCCGCCGATCCGGTCGACCACGTGCGCCAGCACGCGCACCGGACCATCGAGGCCGACCTCGGCTTCCTGACTCCGAAGGGCGTGGTCACCGTCATGAGCGACCACATCGCGATGCTCCTGATCGGCGGCCTGCTCTTGATGCTGCTCCTGCCGCCCCTGGTGCGCCGGCGGCGCGGCGGCGACGAGGTCGGCCGGCTGGTCCCCGCGGGGCCGGCCAATTTCGTCGAGGCGATCTGCGAGTACCTGCGCAAGGAGGTCGCCGAGCCGGCGCTCCACGAGCACGCCGACCGCTTCGTCAAGTTCCTCTGGACGGCGTTCTTCTTCGTCCTCACGATCAACCTCCTCGGCCTCCTGCCGATCGCGCCGATCTCGACCGTTTTCGGCACCCATCTCGGCGGCACCGCCACCGCCAACATCTGGGTCACCGGCACCCTGGCGGTGATCACGCTCTCGATGATGGTGGTCAACGGCCTGCGCCTGGGCGGCATGCAATACCTGGCGCACTTTAATCCGGGGCCGTGGTGGCTCTTCCCGTTGCTCGTGCCGCTCGAGATCGTCGGCCTCTTCGCCAAGGCGTTCGCGCTCGCCGTGCGTCTCTTTGCCAACATGCTCGCCGGGCACGTCCTGCTCGGGGTGCTGATCGGCTTCATCCTCTCCGCGGGCGCCGCGATGGGCTGGATGGGCGGCCTCGGCGTGGCGGTGCCGGTGGTCATCGGGTCGATCGCGATCACCCTGCTCGAGGTCTTCGTCGCCTTCCTGCAGGCCTACATCTTCACCTTCCTGACCGCTCTCTTCATCGGCCAGTCGGTGGTGTTCCACCACGGCGGGGAGCACGCCGGCACGCACGCCGCGTAGGCGGTCGATTTCCGCGGGATCCAACCGAAAGAAAGGACGAGTACGACGATGAGCAAGACGACTGCCAAGATCGCGCTGCTGATGATCGTGGCCGGGCTGGCCCTGATGATCCCGGCCACGGCGATGGCCCAGCCTGCCGCCGGCGGGGACGGCTCGATGCTGACCACCGACGGCGCCCGCAAGATGGGCGGCGCGATCGGCGCCGGGCTGGCGGTGATCGGCGGCGGCCTCGGCATCGGCCGCATCGGCGGCAGCGCCGTCGAGGCGGCGGCGCGGCAGCCCGAGGCCTACGGCCAGGTCCAGACCCTGATGATCGTCAGCGCCGCCCTGATCGAGGGCGCCACCCTGTTCGCCGTCGTCGTCGGCCTCCTGGCCGCACTGTGATGCGGACGCCGAGCCACCCGACCCGCCTCGCCCTGATCGCCCTCGCGGCGTTCGTGGCGGTGGCCGCGCTGGCGGCGGTGGCGTCGCCGGCGGCCGCCGCGGCCGCCGAGGCGCCGCCGGCCGAGGCGCCCCACGGCGCCGAGGCCGCCGCGCACGGCGGCGGCGAGGGGGGTCTCTTCGCGGGCGACGTCGGCAACGCGATCTGGACGGTGCTGATCTTCCTGCTCGTCCTCGTGGTGCTCGGCAAGTTCGCCTGGACGCCGATCCTCCAGGGCCTCCAGGCGCGCGAGACCTTCATCCGCGACGCCCTGGCCGAGGCCAAGCGGCAGCGCGACGACGCCGAGGCCCGGATGCGCGAGTACGAGGCCAAGCTGGCCGCGGCGCGCGAGGAGGTCGACGCGATCATGGACGAGGCGCGGCGCGACGCCGACGTCCTCCGCCAGCGCGAGGAGGCGCGGGCGAAGGAGGAGGCGGACAAGATCATCGCCCGCGCCCGGCGCGAGATCGAGGTCGCCGCGGAGACCGCGCTCCAGGTGCTCTACTCCCGCGCCGCCCGGTTCGCCACCACGGCCGCCACCGCGGTGCTCCGGCGGGAGATCCGGGCCGAGGACCACGAGGTCCTGGTCGCGGAGTCGATCGCCGCCCTGGATCGTCTCGAGGGCCGGCCGGGCGGCGGCGTGGTGCCGCCGGGCCCGGCTTCGTAGGCGCGCCATGGCCGGAACGAGCGACAGAGCAGCGGTCGCCGCGGTCTACGCCGAGGCGATGCTCGGCCTCGCCGAGCGCCGCGGCGAGGCCGACGACCTGCGCGCCGAGCTCGGCGGGCTGGCCCGCCTCGCCCGCACCGCGCCCGCGTTCGCGGCCTTCCTCGCCAATCCGCTGATCGATCAGGACCGCCGCGCCGCGAGCCTGGAGCGGATCCTGCGCGGCAAGGCGAGCGACCTCCTGGTCGACGCCCTCGGGGTGATCAACCGCAAGGGGAGGATCGGGCTGCTGCCTGAGATCGCCGCCGCCTACGACGCGCGGCACGACGCGCTACGCGGGGTGATCGAGGTCCGGGTCGCCTCGGCGGTGCCGCTCGACGGCGGCCAGCGCGAGCGCCTGCGCGCGGCGGTCAGGGCGAAGACCGGCCGCGAGGCGCGCCTGACCGAGTCGGTCGAGCCGAGCCTCCTGGGCGGCCTGGTGGTGCGGTTCGGCGACCGCAAGGTGGACGGCACGATCGAGACCAGCCTGCGCACCCTCATGGCGGCGCTGCTCGCGCGCGCGACGCGCGAGATCCTCAGCGGAACACACGTGGAGTACGGGACATGAAATTCAAAGTCGACGAGATCGCCTCGGTGATCGCCGAGGAGATCGAGCAGTACCGCAGCGCCGCCGACCTCGCCGAGGTCGGCAGGGTGCTCGAGGTCGGCGACGGCATCGCCCGCGTCTACGGCCTGGGCAACGCGATGGCCGGCGAGCTGCTGGAGTTCGAGAACGGCGCCATGGGCCAGGTCTTCAACCTCGAGGAGAGCTCGGTCGGCGTCGTCATCCTCGGCGACTACCTGGAGATCAAGGAGGGCGACGAGGTCAGCCGCACCGGCGAGCTGCTCGCGGTGCCGGTCGGCGACGCGATGATCGGCCGCGTGGTCGACCCGCTCGGCCAGCCGCTCGACGGCGGGCGCGTCGTCACCCCGCACCGCCGGCCGCTCGAGTTCAACGGCCCCGGGCATCGCCGAGCGCCAGCCGGTCAACGAGCCGCTCCAGACCGGCATCAAGGCGATCGACTCGATGATCCCGATCGGCCGCGGCCAGCGCGAGCTGATCATCGGCGACCGCAAGACCGGCAAGACCGCGATCGCGATCGACACGATCATCAACCAGAAGGGCAAGGGCGTCATCTGCGTCTACGTCGCGATCGGCCAGAAGGAGTCGACGGTCGCCGGCGTGGTCGAGAAGCTCCGCCAGAACGGCGCGATGGACTACACGATCGTGGTCTCGGCCGGCGCCGCCGACCCGGCGCCGCTCCAGTACATCGCCCCGTACGCCGGCGCCGCGATGGCCGAGTACTTCATGTGCAAGCGCGGCAGGCGACCCTGTGCGTCTACGACGACCTGTCGAAGCAGGCCGCCGCGCTACCGCCAGCTCTCGCTGCTGCTGCGCCGGCCGCCGGGGCGCGAGGCCTACCCGGGCGACGTCTTCTACCTCCACTCCCGCCTGCTCGAGCGGAGCGTCAAGCTCCGTGCCGAGTACGCGGTGGTGCCCGCGGACACCCCCGCCGACTCGTCCGACCGCGCGAGGGCGCGCCGCCACCCCCAGGGGCTCGACGCGCCGGAGGAGCACCGCCCGGACGACGCCGGCGGCCTCTACCACCGCGACCACGGCCGCGAGCGCGCCGGGAAGTGGCTCGCGACCCTCGACGACGGGGCGAGCTGGAAGGTCCACCGCTTCCGCGACAGCGGCGGCTCGATGACCGCCCTGCCGATCATCGAGACGCTGGAAGGCGAGGTCTCGGCCTACATCCCGACCAACGTGATCTCGATCACCGACGGCCAGATCTACCTCGAGCCCGACCTCTTCTTCGCCGGCGTCCGCCCGGCGGTCAACGTCGGCATCAGCGTCAGCCGGGTCGGCGGCAACGCCCAGACCAAGGCGATGAAGAAGATCGCCGGCTCGCTCCGCCTCGACCTCGCGGCCTACCGCGAGCTCGAGGCGTTCGCCCAGCTCGGCACCGAGCTCGACGCGGCCGCGACGCGCCAGCTCGAGCGCGGCCGGCGGATGATCGAGCTGCTCAAGCAGCCGCAGTACACGCCGTACGACGTCTTCGACCAGATCGTCTCGATCTTCGCCGGCGCCAAGGGCTACCTCGACGACCTGCCGGTCGCCCGCGTGCTCGAGTTCGAGCGCGGCCTCCTGCGCCACGTCCACGACGAGTACCCGGAGCTGGTCGACGAGCTGCGCCGCGAGAAGAAGATCGGCGACGCGCTCGACGCCCGGCTGCGCGAGGTGATCGCCGCCTTCAAGGAGCACTTCGTGCGCCCGCCCGCGGAACAAGCCGTCGAGCAACTGGCCGCCGTGCAGCGGACCGCGGCGACCGCCTAGCCCCGGGGAGCGAGACCGGCCATGGCCAACCGCAGAGCGATCGTCAAGCGCCGCAAGGCGGTGCGCAACATCAAGAAGATCACGCGCACCATGCAGCTCATCGCCACCGCCCGCTTCCAGGCGGCGATGAACCGCGCCACCGCCAGCCGGCCCTATGTCGACAAGCTCGCCGAGATGGTCGGGGACCTGACCCGCGTCACCGGCGAGCTGCGCCACCCGCTGATGGAGAGCCACGGCGGCGAGGGGCGCTCGGCGCTGGTCGTGATCACCTCCAACCGCGGCCTCTGCGGCGGCTACAACGCCAACGTCCTGCGCGCCTGCTTCGAGCACCTCGGCGCGCAGGAGCGCGCCGGGGTGGCGACCGAGGTCCACATGGTGGGCAAGAAGGGGATCTCGGCGTTCCGGTTTCGCAAGCTGCCGATCGCCTCCGGGACCACGAGCATCGACGACAAGCCCCGCTACGACCAGATCGAGCCGCTGGCGCGCAAGCTCGCCGAGGGCTTCCTCGAGGGGCGCTACGAGTCGGTCTACATCGCCTACATGCGCTTCTACAGCGCCGGCCGGCAGCGGCCCGAGGTCTTCCGCCTGCTGCCGCTGTCGCGCGAGGCCGCGGGCGGCGCCGAGGTGCAGGCGACCGGCCCCGCGTCGACAGGGATCGTGCCGCAGTACGAGATCCTCCCCTCGCCCGAGGAGCTGCTCGACCGGCTGCTGCCGGCGACCGGTCGCATGCGGCTCTACCAGGCCTTCCTCGACGCCGCGGTCTCCGAGCAGATCGCGCGCATGACCGCGATGAAGGCGGCCACCGAGGCCGCCGACGAGACGATCGGCACCCTGACCCGGCAGTACAACCGGGCGCGCCAGACCCAGATCACCATGGAGCTGCTCGACATCGTCGGCGGCGCCAACGCCCTGGCCTGACGACCAGAAAACGAGCGCGAGCCCGAACCGATAGGAAACCCGACCCATGGCTGAGCCCAACTACGGAACCGTCACGCAGGTCATCGGCTCCACTCTCGACGCCCAGTTCCCCGAGGACCGGATGCCGTCGATCTACAACGCCCTGAAAGTGCCGGTGACGCGCACCGTCCTCGGCGAGAGCGTCCAGGAGATCCTCTGGTGCGAGGTCGCCCAGCACCTCGGCGGCGGCCGGGTGCGGGCGATCGCGCTCGATTCGACCGACGGCCTGCCCCGCGGCGCGCGCATCGAGGACACCGGCGCCGCGGTCAGCGTGCCGGTCGGCGAGGCGACCCTCGGCCGGGTGTTCAACCTGGTCGGCGAGCCGATCGACGGCAAGGGGCCGGTCGCCGCCACCGAGCGCCGGCCGATCCACCGCTCGCCGCCCGAGCTGGACGAGGTGTCGCCCAAGAGCGAGATGTTCGAGACCGGGATCAAGGTCATCGACCTCCTCTGCCCGCTGGTCCGCGGCGGCAAGGCCGGCCTCTTCGGCGGCGCCGGCGTCGGCAAGACCGTGATCATCCAGGAGCTGATCGCGCGCCTCGCGCGCTTCCACAGCGGCTACTCCTGCTTCGCCGGGGTCGGCGAGCGCACCCGCGAGGGCAACGACCTCTGGCTCGAGATGCAGGAGGCCAAGATCGGCGACACCGGCAAGCGGGTCATCGACCAGACCGTGATGGTCTTCGGCCAGATGAACGAGCCGCCCGGGGCGCGCCTGCGCGTGGCGCTCTCGGCGCTGACCATGGCCGAGCACTTCCGCGACCAGACCGGCGCCGACACGCTCCTCTTCATCGACAACATCTTCCGCTTCAGCCAGGCGGGCTCCGAGGTCTCGGCGCTCCTCGGCCGCATGCCCTCGGCGGTCGGCTACCAGCCGACCCTGGGCACCGAGATGGGTGAGCTGCAGGAGCGCATCACCTCGACCAAGCGGGGTGCCGTGACCTCGATCCAGGCGATCTACGTGCCGGCCGACGACTACACCGACCCGGCGCCGGCGACCGCCTTCACCCACCTCGACTCGACGGTCAACCTCGAGCGCTCGATCTCGGAGAAGGGCATCTACCCGGCGGTCGACCCGATGGCCTCGTCGTCGAACATCCTCTCGCCGGACGTCGTCGGCGAGCGCCACTACAAGGTCGCGCGCGAGGTGCAGCGGATCCTCCAGCGCTACAAGGATCTCCAGGACATCATCTCGATCCTGGGCGTCGACGAGCTGTCCGAGGAGGACAAGATCGTGGTCGCCCGGGCCCGGCGGATCGAGCGCTTCCTGTCGCAGGCGTTCTACGTCGCCGAGCAGTTCACCGGCTTCCCCGGCGTCTACGTCAAGCCCGAGGAGACCATCCGCTCGTTCGAGGAGCTGTGCACCGGCAAGTGGGACCACCTGCCGGAGGGCGCCTTCATGTACGTCGGCACGGTCGAAGACGCGGCCCGGCGTGCCGAGGAGATGAAGTAGCAGTGGCCGGCACCCTGCGCGTCACCGTCGTCACCCCCGAGGGCGCGGTCCTCGACACTGTCGCCCGCTCGGCGGTCTTCCCCGCCTACGACGGCGAGATCGGCATCCTGCCGTCCCACGCGCCGCTCCTGACCGAGGTCGGCATCGGCGCCCTGCGGGTCACCGAGCCCGACGGCGGCAAGATCACCCTCTACGTCGACGGCGGCTTCGCCCAGGTGGTCGACGACAAGCTGACCCTGATCACCGAGCAGGCGATGCCGCTCGCCGCCCTCCAGCCCCACCGCGCGGAGAGCGTCCTCGACCAGTACCTCGATCGGACCGTCCTCGACGAGGACATCGAAGCCCGCGACCGCGCCTTCGAGCGGGCGAGGGTGCAACGGCGGCTGGCGGGTAAGACGGGCGGGTAGGGCGATTTCGCCCGCTCGTCGAGAGGCCTACGCGACTCTGGTAATACCTGGTGATAGCCGGAGCCCATGTCTTCTACCTGCTGATTGTCGGGTACCCGTTAATCGTGGCGGCGGTGGCATTCACAGTACGCCACAGATCCGGCCTTCAAATCGGCATCATTGCTCTCATGGCGGCCGTACACGTCGTGTTGGCGCTTGTAACCCGGAGTCCTGCGGAAATACCACCCGACGCCGTACTGTTCGGCGGTCCTTGGATCTTTATAATTCTGATCAGCTATATCCTTGTTAACGCGATTCGGGCACGATCGCTTGGCGCGACATTGGCCGCCGCGTTGATTCCGATCTGCTACTGGTTTGGCTTCGCTAGCCTCGTTCTGCTGGGCATTGCCCAGGGCTGGCTTGTGCACTAGCGAGAGCATTGACTGAGCTTTGGCGAGCCGGCATAATGATCACATGAAGCGCACCACTCTTGTGCTCGATGAAGAGCTGCTGGATGAGGCCCAGCGCCTGAGCGGCGAGCGGACCTACTCAGCCGTAGTCGGCCGGGCGCTCGACGACTTCGTCCGCCGGGTGAAGGCTCGGCGCATCCTCGACCTGCGCGGCAGCGGCCTTTGGCAGGGCGATCTCGGGGTGATGCGGGACGACCTGCCCGATGTTTCTCGTTGACACCTCAGTCTGGATCGAGGTCTTCCGGAAGTCGTCGACCTTCGATCTGGAGTCGGTGATCCCCCTCGACGAGGTCGTCACCTGCCTGCCGGTGGTGCAAGAGGTCCTCCAGGGGTTCGACAGCGAACCGGCGTTTCGGGTGGCCAGGGAGTCGATGCTCGCGCTGCCGATCGTCGAATCGCCGATGACCGAAGCCGTCTACCTGGAGGCCGCGGGGCTGTATCGGGCGGCGCGGCGACAGGCGCTGACGATCCGCTCCGGGGTCGACTGTCTGATCGCGGCCTGTGCCCTGCGCAACGACCTCGTTGTCCTCCATAGCGATCGCGACTTCGACTTCCTGGCACGCGTGGCGCCGATCCGCGTCCAGAGCATCTGACTGCTGCGGGTGCTGCGCGCCGGATATCATCGCTGCGCGATGCCCCGCCGCCTGCTCCGCTCCGTCCCCCTCCCCGCCCTCGCCCTCGGGCTCGCCCTCGGCACGGCGGTGGGGCTCGGCGCCTACACCTTCGTCTACGCCCGCGGCTACTCCTACCTGCTCGACGATCCCGCGGTCTGCGTCAACTGCCACGTCATGAGGCCGCAGTTCGAGGGGTGGCTCAAGGGGAGCCACCGGGCGGTGGCGACGTGCAACGACTGCCACACGCCGCACAACCCGATCGGCAAGTACGCGACCAAGGCGCTCAACGGCTGGAATCACTCGCTGGCCTTCACCACCGGCCGCTTCCCGGAGCCGATCCGCGCCACCGAACTCAACCGGCGGATCGCGCGGGTGAGCTGCGAGAAGTGCCACGACGAGCTGATCCACGCGATGGCGCAGGCCGGTGCCGGCGAGCCGCCGTCGTGCGTGCGCTGCCACGGCGCGGTCGGGCACCCGGACCGGTGAGAACGCGCCGAGCACGATGCTCCCGAGGAGCGATGGAACCGGAGAAGCCATGAACGACGACCCCCGAGATCCGGCGACTTCCACCGAACCCGTGCCGCGGCGTCATCGCGCCGGTTGGAAGGTCTTCGCCGCGGCCGCCGCGGCGGCCCTGGCCGCGGTCGCGGTCGCCGCGCTGCTGGTCAACATCTTCGCCCGGAAGCAGGAGGGCCGGCAGTCGTTCTTCCGCGTCGTCGAGATCGGGGAGACGACGGTCGACCCCGCGGTCTGGGGTCAGAACTTCCCGCTCCAGTACGACGCCTATCGCCGCACCGTCGACCAGCAGCGCACCCGCTTCGGCGGCAGCGAGGCGGTGCCGCGGACGCCGACCGAGGCCGATCCGCGGACGATCGTGGCCCAGTCGCGGCTCGAGGAGGACCCGCGGCTGCGCACCTTCTGGGCCGGCTACGCCTTCTCGCACGACTTCAACGAAGAGCGCGGCCACGCCTACATGCTCCTCGACCAGCGCCTGACCGGCCGCCAGCAGGTGGTCAAGCAACCCGGCGCCTGCGTCCACTGCCACGCCTCGACCTACGCGCTCTACCTCGAGCTGGGCGACGGCGACCTCGAGCGCGGCTTCCACGCCGTCAATGCGATGAGCTACGCGGAGGTGACCGAGCTGGTCGAGCACCCGGTCGCGTGCATCGACTGCCACGACCCCGAAACCATGGCGCTGCGAGTGACCCGGCCGGCGTTCATGACCGCGATCGCGAAGGTCAAGGCCGCCGAGGGGATCGCCGACTTCGAGGTCAACCGCGACGCCTCGCGCCTCGAGATGCGCGCCTACGTCTGCGGCCAGTGCCACGTCGAGTACTACTTCGCCGGCGAGACCAAGACCCTGACCTTCCCCTGGGACGAGGGCCTGCGCGCCGACCAGATCTACGGCTACTACCAGGAGATCGACTTCGCCGACTGGACCCACGCCCAGAGCGGCGCCCGCACGCTCAAGGCCCAGCACCCGGAGTTCGAGATGTGGAACCAGGGCACCCACGCCCGGGCCGGCGTGGTGTGCGCCGACTGCCACATGCCCTACCGGCGGGTCGGCGGCCTCAAGGTCAGCGACCACCAGGTGCGGAGCCCGCTCCTGATGGTCTCCGAGTCGTGCCAGACCTGCCACCGCACCTCGGAGGAGGAGCTGCTCGGGCGCGCCCGCACGATCCAGCAGAAGACCTTCGAGATGCGCAACCTGGCGATGGACGCGGTGGTCGCCCTGATCGGCGAGATCGAGAGCGCGAGCGCCGCCGGCGCCACCGACGCCGACCTCGCGGCGGCCCGCGGCCAGCAGAGGAAGGCGCAGTTCCTGCTCGACTTCATCGAGGCCGAGAACTCGATGGGCTTCCACGCCGACCAGGAGGCGATGCGGGTGCTGGCGCTGTCGCTCGACGCCGCCCGTCTTGGGCAGGTGGTGCTGCGCGAGCCCGGGCTGGAGCTGTCGGCGGCGGTCGCCGATCCGGTGGAGGAGCAGGCGCCGGGCGGGTGATCAGGGCTCGACGGTGGCCTCTGCTACTCTGCACACACCTCGATCCCCGAATCGGAGGAAACCGATATGCATCACTCGAAGCTCTCGATCACGCTCCTGGCCCTCGCTCTCCTCGCTCCCGCGGCGGCGGAGGCCAAGAAGAACGACCCCAACATCCCGCTCGTCTACACCCCGACCACCTCGGTCGCCGAGGCCTCGGCGGTGCCGACCTCGGCGATGCGCGACGTCGCGGTCGCGATCGAGGTCGAGGACGACCGCGCGGTCGACGAGGGGGTGATCGGCACCCGCACCAACGACGACGACCAGCGGACCGAGCTACACGCGACCAGCGACGTCGCCGAGTTCGTGCAGGCGTCGCTGATCCGGCAGGCCCAGGAGTGGACCTTCAAGACCGCCGAGGGGGACGAGGCCGCCGCCGTCCTGGCGGTCCGCCTGACCCAGTTCGCGGTCGAGGAGACCAACCAGGCGGTCGGCGCCACCTTCGAGGCGCGCGTCACCCTCGAGCTGGCGCTCCGCCGTGGCGGCGAGGAGAAGTGGTCCGAGGTGGTCAGCGGCGACGCCACGCGCTACGGCAAGAAGTTCAGCCACGAGAACGCCAACGAGGTGCTCAGCGACGCCCTCGCCGAGGCCTTCTCTCTCGGGCTCAATCACTCGGGTCTGCGGAAGGCGTGGGCTGGGGAGTGACGGCTCCTACCGCTTGATCCGCTCCCCCCGCTCCTCGACCGACAGGATCCAGCCCACCGTCTTGCCCGGCTGGATGGCGCCGCCGTCGAGCCAGTAGCGGCGGGTGCGGACGTGGCGGCTGGAGGTCTCGGTCGGGGGGATCGCCTCGATCTCGGCCAGGATGCGGCGGGCGCGGTCGATCCACAGGCGGCAGTTGGCCAGGCGCAGGTCGGCCCAGCCGTCGCGCACCCAGCGCTCGAGGTTCTCCGGGGTCACCGCCACGCGGTCGGCGTCCTGGGGGACGATCACCTTGACGCCGCGGATCAGCTCGCCGGAGTCGAGCAGCACCGGGATGCCGACCGCCGCCGCCTCGTTGGCGACCTCGGGGCGCGCGCGGACCAGGGCGTCGAGCCGGTCGCGCACCGCCTCGGGGGTGGCGGCGGCGACCTCGCGCAGGGTGGCGAACGCCTCGCGTAGGAGGTGCGCCTCGTAGAGGAGCTTCGAGATCCGCGGCGGGCCGAGCATCTCGAACGCCACCGAGCGCACGCCGTGCTCGCGCTCCAGCTCGATCATCCGCTCGATCGCCTCGTGGCGCAGCGCCGCGGCGCGGTAGGTCGGGCCGAGGATGGCGCCGTCGAGCGCGCCGACCACGTCGGTGCCGGTCGAGCGGCCCTCGATCTCCATCACCAGGTAGGCGGCGATCTCCTCCGGCGTGACGAACTCCATCTGCCCCACCGAGCTGACGGTGGCGAACTCCTCGAGGCTGAAGACGCCGTTCTCGCCGGTGTCGATGTAGACGCTCTCGAGCGGCTGGTCGAGGACCCGGGCGGCCGACGGGTCGGCGGTCGAGAAGACCCCGCCGATCGGCCGCGGCGCGGCCTCGACCCGGTGCAGCGTCTCGCGCTTCCTGACGATCGGCCCGTAGCCGATCTTCTTCCAGGCGATCGCCGCCGCCGGCTTGATCTCGGTCACCGCCGGCGCCCCCGGCGTGCGCGCCAGGAGCGTCAGGAGCATCGAGTGGGCGCCCGCGATCGCGCTCTTGGCCAGGAGCGTGCGGCTCGGCCGCTCCTCAGAGTGGGTGTAGGGGATGTTGAGCCCCATGCCGCCGGTGCCGGTGGTGCCGACCTTGGCGTAGGCGCGGGTGCCGGCGTCGGTCATCGCCCGGAACATCACCTGCAGGTGGCGGATCAGGCGCGGGATGTAGAGCGTGCCGAGCAGGCGGTCGATCCCCTCGCGGATCGCCTCTGGGGTTGCCGTGGAAGCGCCGCCGCCCGGAAAACCGTCGCTGGTCAGGCGGTCGAGCTCCTCCGCGGCGCTGAACATGTCGCGATAGGCGATGCCGGTGGCGGTGTTGACGCAGTCGACCACCACGTCGGGCCGGCAGGAAGCCAGCTCGGAGTAGACCCAGAAGCGCTCGAGGCTCTCGTCGTCGAGCTGCGCGAAGTGGGCGCGCCGGCGGCTGCGCGGGTCGACGCCCGGATCGGCGAGCCCGAAGAGGTCGCCGGCGGTCACCGTCAGCGCGACCCTCGCCTCGGCCGCCTCGGCCGCCAGCTCCGCGCGCGCCGCCTCGGCCTCCTCGGCGCGCAGGCTGTGGATGCGGATCTCGCGCGGCTTCCGGGTCAGGAGCTCGCGGCAGACGGCGGTGCCGACCAGCCCGTAGCCGCCCAGGACCAGGATCTTGCTGCCTTGGATGTCCACCGTCTGAGATCCTCCCTTTCGCGGCCTTCGCGGAGCCGGCGAGCTGCGATCGCTTGAGAGCTGGAAGTGCGCGGAACCGCCGCGGGGGCAGGGCCGGGGGGAGTCTATCGCGAGAGCAGGCGGGGCCGATCGATGGGACGGCGGGCCGTTGACGCCTCCGCCGCCGAGTGCTATCAAGAGGGTCGTGAAAAACCTGCGCGAACCTGCGAGACCGATGGACTCGACGACGGCGCAGTCCCCGACCATCCACGTCGTGGTCTTCCGCCAGACCGGCCGGTGGGTGGCGCAGTGCGTCGAGGTCAACATCGCCGTTTCCGCCGAGCAGCGCGCCGACCTGCCGCGGGTGCTCACACGGCGGATCCAGGGGCAGATCCTCCTCGACACCCGAGCCGGCGTCGCCCCTCTCTCGCGCCTCGGCCCTGCTAATCCGCGCTATCGGAAGATGCTGGAAGGCGCGAAGGCGTGGGAGGTGCTGGCGGTGCCGGAACCTCTCAAGGCACGCCTGCTGAGGCTAGTCCGCCGTCTCGAGTGGCCGGCGCCGAGGCTCGAGCTGGCGGCTGTCGGGAGCTAGCCTCCTTCCTCCGGAACGTCCAGACCCAGGGCCGGGATCAGCAACTCAAGGCCCGCGGCTTCGAGGATTGCGCACTGCTCCGCCGGCGCCAAAGTCCCGTCGCCGGCGAGGCGATTCACCTCGTCCACGAGCTCGCGGGCGGTCCGTACCCAAGGGTGGGTCAACGCTCCGGTGCTCCGCGGGGCGCGGGAAGCGGACCGTAGATCTCGGCCGGGTAGCGGGTGAGGGCGCCGGTTTCGCGGTCCGGTGCGATCCAGCCGAGCCAGCGCCAGGCGCCGGGGGTGGCCCAGAGGATGGCGGAGCCGTTGGGGGCGAGCGTCGCCGCCTCGCGATCGCCCAGGTGGTAGAGGCGGTAGCCGATCTCACGGCCGGATTGAGCGTCCCAGAGTCGGAGGGTCTGGTCGTAGCCGGCGGAGAGGATGCGTCGGCCGTCGGGCGAGAAGGCGCAGGCGCTGACCCCGGATTGGTGGCCTTCGAGGGTGAAGAGGGCTTCGCCGGATCGGGCGTCCCAGAGTCGGAAGGTCTGGTCGTAGCTGGCGGAGAGGATGCGCTGACCATCGGGCGAGAAGGCGCAGGCGAGGACCCCGTGTTGGTGACCTTCGAGGTTGAGGAGGGTTTCGCCGGAGCGAGCGTCCCAGAGTCGGAGGGTGTTGTCGTAGCTGGCTGAGAGGATGCGCAGTCCGTCGGGTGAGAAGGCGCAGGCGAGGACCCAGTGTTGGTGGCCTTCGAGGGTGAGGAGGGTTACGCCGGAGCGAGCGTCCCAGAGTCGGAGGGTCTGGTCGTAGCTGGCGGAGAGGATGCGCTGACCGTCGGGCGAGAAGGCGCAGGCGAGAACCCCGTCTTGGTGGCCTTCGAGGGTGAGGAGGGCTACGCCGGAGCGAGCGTCCCAGAGTCGGAGGGTCTGGTCGGAGCTGGCGGAGAGGATGCGTCGCCCGTCGGGCGAGAAGGCGCAGGCGAGAACCCCGTCTTGGTGGCCTTGGAGGGTGAGGAGGGTTTCGCCGGAGCGAGCGTCCCAGAGTCGGAGGGTCTGGTCGGAGCTGGCGGAGAGGATGCGCTGACCGTCGGGCGAGAAGGCGCAGGCGAGGACCCGGTTTTGGTGGCCTTGGAGGGTGAGGAGGGTTTCGCCGGAGCGAGCGTCCCAGAGTCGGAGGGTCTGGTCGTAGCTGGCGGAGAAGATGCGCTGACCGTCGGGCGAGAAGGCGCAGGCGAGGCCCCAGTTTTGGTGGCCTTGGAGGGTGAGGAGGGTTTCGCCGGAGCGCGCGTCCCAGAGTCGGAGGGACTTGTCGTCGCTGGCGGAGAGGATGCGTTGTCCGTCGGGCGAGAAGGCGCAGGCGCGGACCCGGTTTTGGTGGCCTTGGAGGGTGAGGAGGGTTTCGCCGGAGCGCGCGTCCCAGAGTCGGAGGGACTTGTCGTCGCTGGCGGAGAGGATGCGTTGTCCGTCGGGCGAGAAGGCGCAGGCGAGGACCCGGTTTTGGTGGCCTTGGAGGGTGAGGAGGGTCTCGCCGGAGCGCGCGTCCCAGAGTCGGAGGGTGTTGTCGGAGCTGGCGGAGAGGATGCGTTGTCCGTCGGGCGAGAAGGCGCAGGCGAGGACCCAGTTTTGGTGGCCTTGGAGGGTGAGGAGGGTCTCGCCGGAGCGCGCGTCCCAGAGTCGGAGGGTGTTGTCGGAGCTGGCGGAGAGGATGCGTTGTCCGTCGGGCGAGAAGGCGCAGGCGAGGACCCAGTTTTGGTGGCCTTGGAGAGTGAGGAGGGTTTCGCCGGGGCGCGCGTCCCAGAGTCGGAGGGTGTTGTCGTCGCTGGCGGAGAGGATGCGTTGTCCGTCGGGCGAGAAGGCGCAGGCGAGGACCCGGTTTTGGTGGCCTTGGAGGGTGAGGAGGGTTTCGCCGGAGCGCGCGTCCCAGAGTCGGAGGGTGTTGTCGGAGCTGGCGGAGAGGATGCGTTGTCCGTCGGGCGAGAAGGCGCAGGCGAGGACCGCGTTTTGGTGGCCTTGGAGAGTGAGGAGGGTCTCGCCGGAGCGCGCGTCCCAGAGTCGGAGGGTGTTGTCGGAGCTGGCGGAGAGGATGCGTTGTCCGTCGGGCGAGAAGGCGCAGGCGAGGACCAAGCCTCCGTGCCCGCCGAGGACCGCTGCTACCGGCACCGAGGCGCGGGGCGCCGCCGGCGGCCGGGTGGACGGGTAGGCGGCGACCGGTTCGCAGCCGGCGAGGAGCAGGCCCGCGCCGCCAGCGTCCAGCCCATCGCTGCCGTCGAGCCGGCAGAGGAGGAGCTGCGTCCGGTGGAAGTCGCCGCCGCCGAAGCACGTCTCCCCGAGGTCCATGCGACGGAAGCGGCAGCCGGCGAGCGCGGTGTCCCGGAAGTCGGCGCCGCGGGCGCGGCCCTCGATCAGCTCCGCCCGTTCCAGTCGCGCCGAGCGCAGGACGGCTCTGCTCAGGTCGACGCCCTCGAACGCCGCACCCTCGAGCCGAGCGCCCTCGAAGACGGCGTTGCGGAGATCTAGCAGGCCGCCCTCCTCGCCGCCCACGATGCGCCACCCCCGCAGATCCGCCCCCTCCAGCCGGAAGCCCCTCAGCGGCGGCGCGGGCAGCCCTCGTCGCACCGCGTGCAGGCAGTAGGCGAACGCCAGCTCGCTGGCCTGGCGCCGGTAGGCGTCCCGCAGCTTGCGCAGGCCGGCCAGGCCCGCCTCGGTCTCCTGCTCCTCAAGAAGTTGACCGACGAAGTGCAGCGTTTCGGGGCTCGGGATTGCGATCTCCCAGTCGTCGGTCCTGCCCTCGACCAGGGCGCGGTGGAGCCCGGCGGCGAGGAAGAACTCCTGGAGCGAGGTGTGGGCGAAGCGGAAGTCGGCTTCGCCTTCCCGCACAAGGAACGTTGCGGTCCTCAGGTCCTCCTTGAGCAGCTCGCGGTCCTTGCCGTGGTAGTGGGCGGCGAACCGCGGGTTCTCGTCCAGGAAATCGATCAGCCACTGCTCCAGGTCGCCCACGCTCCACGACCGCCGGCCGGAACGCCAGAGTGATGCGGCGAACTGCTCCATCAGGCGCTGCTTGTGGTCGGGGGTGAGCTGGTGCTTGCCTGTGTCCCGCTCCAGCCACGACTGCACCATGTGCCGGTAGAGCGTCACCCCTGTGATCTTGCGGCCCTCCAGCCGCCACTGCTCGATCTGCGAGACGTGGCGCGCGATCAGCGAGAGGGTGTAGGGCCGCTCGGCCAGCTCCGGCAGGTTGTGCACGGAGCGGATCAGCTCCAGCAGCCGCTCGACATCCTGGTCCGGGAGGTTGCGGCGGAGGTACTCCTTGATCTGGGCCTCCGTGAAGGGGAGGAGCAGGAGGGTCTGGTAGTCACCGGCGGAGATCCCCTCACGGTCCTCCCCGGTGAGATGGGTCGACTGCTCCCGGAACGTCCGAAAGTAGTGCGTCCGGCAGGAGATCAAGAGTCGCCCGGGGCGGCGTGCGCCGTCGCTCGGGGGCTGGTCTCGGCGCCCGCGCAGGACCGAGAGAGGCAGAATGCGCCAGAGCTCCCGGGTGAAGAGCTGGCCGGCGGCCGGGCTCAGGTGGACCAGGACCTCGTCCAGACCGTCGAAGATGACGAGGGCGCCCTCCTCCTGGACCAGCCGGACGATGTCCGCCGGGGTGAGACCGGCGTGCACCGCACCGATGTGCCAACTGCGCCGCACGACCGTTTCCAGGATCTCCGGCAGCGAAGGGTTCGCTTTCGCCGTCTCGCTGAGATGGCGCAGGTCGAGGTAGATCGGCAGCGGCACGGAAGAGTCGGTCTCGCGAGCCTCGAGGAGGCGCAGGGTCAGCGCCTTGCAGGTGGTGGTCTTGCCCATCCCGTACTCGCCCAGCAGGGCGCAGCGCGGGGGCGCCTCCGGCCGCCGCAACCAGTCCTCCAGGAAGGCGAGAGCGTCGATCCGTTCGCCGCCGACACCCTCCTCCAGGTCCTTGGAGAGATGCGTGGCGATCCCCTCCGTGGGGACGATGCGCGCGGGATCCTCCTGCCCCCGCAGGTGATGCATCAGCTCGTGTGCGAGGGAGAGCGTCCGATCGGGCTGCCGCACCGGTGGGCTCGGAGAGCGGAGTCTCCGAGCCCGGGAGTCCCGCGGCGGCGAGCTCGTCCCGAGAGCGGAGACGTGCTCCCGGGCCACGCCCAGAATGGACTGCGAGAGCGCGTTGGCGAAGGCGTTCTTCTTGTGGGGAGCCCGGAGCTGCTCGTAGTAGCCGCCCTCGTGACGGAAGATCTGGAGCCTGTCCAGCCCGCCGAGGTCGAACGATCCGTCCAGGATGACGTCCCCCAGCGCGACGGGGACCGCCCGCCGTTCCGCGACCGGAGCGCGTGAGATCTCGGGCACCAGGCGCGGAAGCTCCTCCTCTCGGATGAAGGTGCTCGCGAGGAACTCGTGGCTGACGAGCAGCAGGCCGAGATGGCAGCGGGACAGGGCCTGATCGATCTCGGCTCGCCAGTCCTGCCCCGGCAGGATCTCGACGTCGTCCCAGATCTCGAAACCGAACTCGGTCGAACCGGCCAGACGGATCTTCAGGCGGCGCAGCAGGTCCTCCTTGAGCTTCGCGTCGGCGCGTGCGTAGGAGACGAAGCAGCGCAGGACCGGCTTGCCGCCGCGGACGACCTGGAGCACCGCTTCCTGGGCGACGGGAGACACCGGCTGAGCGGCGAGCGCCTCCTCCCGGGACAGCCGCTCTACCTCGACGGACACGCGGCTCTCGCCGGCGAACCAGCACCGGCGTTCCGAAGGAGGAGAGCGCTTCCGGGTATCCACGGCGAGGTCGATGTCGACCCCGGCTCGGTTCGCGGCCCGCCGCAGGCTCGAGCGGAGCTGCCGGAACCGGGTGAGAGCGTCCTCATCGGTAAACCGGGGGAAGAGCCGCCCCAGCGCCGCCCCGAGCGGAATCCAGCCGTCCGGGCCGATCAGCGGCAGCAGGTCTTCCAGGCGCCGCCGGTTCAGCTCGCCGATCTCGACGACGGCGGCGACCATCCGCGTCGCCTGGCCTTGGTTGAGCGGTGGGCGGTTCGTCATGTCCTACGGTTTCTACGATGTGATCTACGAAGTGAGGCTATGAGACGACCTGGCCGTCTGTCAACAGGCTCGAAGAAGATGTAGCGCTGCTCCTCACCCGCTCCCCGCTTGGGCCCCCCACCCCCCGCCGGGTATGATCGCCCCTTCCCGGGCCGCCCCCGCCGGCCGCCCGCTTACCCTGGATCGCTCGCGCTTTTCCGAGGTCGAGGATGAGAAACGAAGGTCCCTTCATCAGCCGCCACGGGCTCGACCGGCTGGGCATCGCCGGCACCGGCACCGCCTTCTGGAACCTGCCGCCGGCGCAGCTCTACGAGCACGCGGTCCGGCGCGGGGAGGCGATGCTCGCCGCGGGGGGGCCGCTGGTGGCGTCGACCGGCTCGCACACCGGGCGCTCTCCGAACGACAAGTTCGTGGTCCGCGAGCCGTCGAGCGAGGGGGAGATCTGGTGGGGGGAGGTCAACCGCGAGATCGGCCGCGACGCCTTCGACCGGCTGTTCGAGAAGGTCAAGGCCCACCTGGCCGGGCGCGACGTCTACGTCTTCGACGGCTTCGCCGGCGCCGACCGCCGCTACCGGCTGCCGGTCCGGGTGGTGACCGAGAAGGCGTGGCACAACCTCTTCGCGCGCAACATGTTCATCGACACCGACGACGACGAGGTGCTGGCCGCGTTCGAGCCCGGCTTCACGGTGATCGACGCCTGCTCGCTCGAGGCCGATCCGGCGGCCGACGGCACCCGCAGCTCGACCTTCATCCTGGTCGACCTCGGGCGGAAGCTGGTCTTGATCGGCGGCACCGAGTACGCCGGCGAGATCAAGAAGTCGATCTTCTCGGTGATGAACTACCTCCTGCCCCGGCAGGGGGTGATGTCGATGCACTGCTCGGCCAACTACGGCGAGCACAAGGACGACGTGGCGCTCTTCTTCGGCCTCTCGGGGACCGGCAAGACGACGCTCTCGGCCGATCCGTCGCGGACGCTCGTCGGCGACGACGAGCACGGCTGGTCGGACGACGGCGTCTTCAACGTCGAGGGGGGCTGCTACGCCAAGGTGATCCGGCTCTCCGAGGAGGGCGAGCCCGAGATCCACCGCACCACCCGCACCTTCGGCACGGTGCTCGAGAACGTGGTCTGCGACCCCGGCACCCGGCGGCTCGACCTCGACGACGACTCGCGGACCGAGAACACCCGCTCCAGCTACCCGCTGTCGCAGATCGCCAACGCCGACCGCTACGGCGTTGCCGGCCACCCGCGGCACGTGGTGTTTTTGACCGCCGACGCCTTCGGCGTGCTGCCGCCGATCAGCCGCCTCTCCGAGGCGCAGGCGATGTACCACTTCCTCTCCGGCTACACCGCCAAGGTCGCCGGCACCGAGCGCGGCGTCACCGAGCCCAAGGCGACCTTCTCGGCGTGCTTCGGCGCGCCGTTCATGCCGCTCCACCCCGGCGTCTACGCCAAGCTCCTGGGCGAGAAGATCGCCCGCCACGGCGCCCGGGTCTGGCTGATCAACACCGGCTGGACCGGCGGCCCCTACGGCACCGGCCGCCGGATCAAGCTCGCCTACACCCGGCGGATGGTCGACGCCGCGCTGGGCGGCGAGCTCGACGGCGTGTCCACGGCGACCGACCCGGTATTCGGGCTGGCCGTGCCGGAGCGGGTCACGGGAGTACCGGCCGAGCTGCTCGCGCCGCGCCACACCTGGGCCGACCGCGCCGCGTACGACGCGAAGGCGCGCGAGCTGGCGGCGATGTTCCGCAGCAACTTCGAGAAGTACGCGGACGGGGTGAGCGAGGAGATCCGCGCCGCCGGGCCGCCGGGCTGAGAGCCGGGCTCAGCCTTCGGAGGTCGTCCAGGCCGAGACGTCCCCGGACTCAAAACCGTCCTCGAACAGGATCTCGACCAGCATCTCCGGCCGGTAGTTGAGGAACGAGCACCGCATGCGGTTCGACTGCTCCTGGGTGAACCGCTCCATGCAGGCGTCGTCGGTGTAGTTCATGTAGTTCTCGATGTCCGAGAGGATCCCGCCGCAGGTGGTCTGGCCGACCGGGCAGCCGAACTGCTGGCCGGACTGTGCCGGAGTGTCGCAGAGCAGGTCGCCGGTGGTGTAGCAGCCGGGCGAGGACGCCGTGCCGCAGCCGCTCTGGAAGGTGTGGAAGAGGCCCAGCCAGTGGCCGACTTCGTGGGTCGCGGTGCGCCCCAGGTCGTAGACGCCGCCGTTCGGGTTGTTGCGGCCGAGCGACGAGTGGAGGATGACGACCCCGTCCTCCGGGCTGCCGGCGTCGCTCTGCGGGAAGGTGGCGAAGCCGAGGAACCCGCCGGCGTTGTTCGAATAGACGTTGAGGTAGCGGTTGGTGTCCCAGTGCAACGCGGCCTTCATCGGGCTCGGGTCGGCGCTCGCGGACTCGAAGAACCAGGTGTTGTTCTCGTGGTAGTAGATGCCGGTCGAGGGGTCGCCGTCGGGCTCCTCGGTGGCCAGGAAGAAGTTGACCTTGCTGTTGTAGCCGTTCTCGCCGTTGGTCCCCAGGATCGCCTGGAAGTCCTCGTTGAGCACGTCGATCTGGCTCTCGACCAGCGCCAGCGGCAGGTTGCCCGTGCCGGTAGTGGTGTGGATCACGTGGATGACCACCGGGATGTTGTAGACCACGCCCGTCGCGGCCTCGTACTCCGGTTCGATGGTGGTGCTGCCGAAGGTGCAGTCGGACGGATCGCCGAGCATGCGCAGGATCTCGAGGTCCAGCGCCTCCTCGGCGCCGCAGCGGAAGTTGCCGCTCCGGAACTGGTCGGAGAGGTGGAACGCGGTCACGCTGTCGTGGTGCTGGCCGTTCGCGGTCACGCTGCCGTCCAGGTGGATCTGGACGTCGTTGCCGGGGTCGGCCACCGCCGCCGGCGCCAGGGCGAGGGCGGCGAGGAGGGCGAGGGAGGTGGTCGGCTTCATTCTCGGATGCCTCCGTGTATCCGGCGGTCGCAAACGACTTCGCCGGGCCGCCTGTCCCGGGCGGCGGTCAGCAGGTGCTGAAGGGCCTGCAATTGTACAACGCTGCCGCGCTCGCCTGCGGCGTGCCGCCTACTCGTCGCCGTAGTCGATCTCGAGCCGCCGCATCCGCCCGGCGGCGAGGGCCAGGAGGACCGCGCACACCGCGAGGAGGCCCGGCACCGCGAGCCAGGGCGACGGCGGCTCGGCGAGGAGGGCGAACGGGCCCTCGGCCACCGGCACCGGGCAGAGGCCGCGCAGGTAGTGGTAGATCGTGATCGCCTTGAGCCCGGGGGGGAGGAAGGGCGTCAGCGCCTCCCAGCCGAGGACGCCGATCACCGGCAGGATCGGGTTGCGCACGTAGAGCCCGAGCGCGGTGAAGACGGCGCCGTAGCCGACGCAGCCGAGGAGCACCACCGCGAGGTAGGCGGCGAGGTGGCCGAGGCCGGGGCCGGCGGTGAAGAAGTCGCGCAGCGCGAACCCCTCGGCGCCGGCGAGCTGGCCGAAGGCGAGCGCGTAGGCGAGGACGGTGCCGGCGGCGAGGAAGGCGGAGGAGACCGCGACGCCGGCGGCGAAGCGGCCGGCGAGGAGGACCTCGCGGCGCACGGGGCAGAGCAGGTAGTGGTGCAGGGTGCGCTGGCGGAGGTCGCGACGGGCGACGCCGGTGAAGACCACCACGCAGCCGAAGAAGAGCACCATCGGCAGCTCGAAGCCCTGGAACAGGCCGGCGAAGATTCCGGTGGTCTCGGCCAACTCCGGACCGCGGCCCATCGCGAGGCGGACCAGCCAGGCGATCGCCCACGGCAGCGACAGGAGGAGCGCCAGGAGCGACAGCCCGACGGCGCCGAGGCCGCGGAGCTGCTGGCCGAGCTCGATGCGGAACGCCGCTACGGCCTGGGCGAGCCGCCGCCGGAAGAGCGTTTCGGCGGGCCGGGCGGTCTCGCCGTCGGACCTGCCGACCTCGGCCTCGTCGCCGTCGGCCACGGCGCCGGACTGTGCTTCGAACGCGCTCATTGCGCCTCCCCGGCCTGGTGGCCTTCGATCAGGTAGCCGTAGACCGCCGCGGTGTCGGCGTCGGCGGGCGCCACCGCCTCGACCGCCAGCTCCTCCTCGAGCACCAGGCGGTTGAGGAGGAGGTAGAGGCTGTCGGCGTCGCGGGTGGCGAGGAGGAGCCCCTTGCGGTCCTCGTGGAGGCGCACCTCGACCACGTGGTCGTGCTCGAACACCCGCGCCGCCAGCCGCTCCGGGCGCTCGCAGCGCACCAGCACCTGGATCGGCCGCTCGTCGACCTCCCGGCGCACCCCCTCGACCTCGCCCTCGGCGACCACGTAGCCGGCGGAGAGGAGCACCACCCGATCGGAGAGGAGGTCGACCTCGTGGAGGATGTGGCTCGAGACGATCACGTGGAGCCCGGCCTCGGCCTGGCGCTGGAAGAGGTCGATCATCTCGGCGCGGGCCATCGGGTCGAGGCCGTTGAGCGGCTCGTCGAGCACCAGCACCGCCGGCCGGTGGGCGATCGCCTGGGCGAGCTTGATCCGCTGGCGCATCCCCTTCGAGTAGCCGGCGATCTTGCGGTTCGCGGCCGCCTCGAGCCCGACCGTGGCGAGCGTCTCCCAGGCGCGCGCCTCGGCCTCGGCGCGCGGGAGGCCGTGGAGGCGCAGGATCGTGCGCAGGAACGAGAGCCCGGTCGAGCCGCGCGGGAAGCCCTCGTGCTGGGTGGCGTAGCCGACCAGCCGGAACAGCTCCTCGGGGCGGCCGGGGCCGATGCCGAGGACCGAGACCTCGCCCCGGCTCGGCCGCAGGAGGCCGGTCATCAGGTTCATCAGGGTGGTCTTGCCCGAGCCGTTGGGGCCGACCAGGGCGGTGATCCCGGGCTCGATCGCGAGGTCGACCCGGTTGACCCCGAGGACGTCGCCGTAGAACTTCGACACGCCCGAGAAGCGGATCAGCCGGTTGGCGCCGGCGGCGGTGGTCTTGGGCGGGGTCATCGCACCACCTCGTAGGCGCGGAGCTTCCTGTGCAGGAGGAGCACGCCGAGGCCGGCGAGCGCCGCGAGGAGCAGCCAGGCGACGAGCTGCGGGACGCCGGTCGCGCTGCCGAAGAAGAGCCCCTCCCACACGGTGACGATCAGCTTGCCCGGGCTCACCACGTCGCCCCAGCGGGTGCCGAACTGGACGTTCAGGAGCGCCCCCATGCCGCGCGAGATGAAGAAGAACGCGAAGAGGAGCGCGGCGGCGATCAGCTTCCAGCGCACCCAGGCCGAGATCGCCAGCGAGAGCAAGGAGATCAGGGCGATCCAGAGCGCCGAGCCGGCGATGATCGCGACCAGCGTCCGGAGGTCCGCGCCCGCGAGCGCCGCCGGGTCGAGCGCCTCGGCGAGCCCCCAGAGCCCGCCGAGCGGCACCCAGGTCACCGCCGAGAGCAGGATCGCCAGCACCATGAGCTTGCCGAGCACGTAGCCGGTGCGCGTGATCGGCCGCGCCAGGTAGAGCGCCAGCCCGTTGTCGGCGAGGTCGGGCGCGATCAATCCGGGGCCGATGAAGGCGGCGATCAGGAAGGCGAAGATGCCCTGGAGCCGGAGCAGGTTGAAGAAGAAGCGCCCGTCGGCCGCCGGCAGGTTCGCGGCGCTGATCTGGAACGTCTCGAGCACCGGCAGGTTGTAGCGCAGGTAGACGTAGATCATCGCCACCAGGATCGGCGCGAAGCTCAGGGCGTAGAACGCGGTGAGGATCCGCGAGGCGAAGACCTGGCGCCGGCTCGAGCGCCAGATGACCAGGAAGCGCCGGTTGCGGGGCACCAGGGGCCCGTCGTAGGGGCCGAGGGTGCGGGCGAAGACGGTCATACGGCGCTCTCCTCTCCGGCGGCCGCCTCGACGGTGTCGGCGACGGTGCCGGCTTCCATGGCGCGCAGGAAGATCTCCTCCAGCGAGTCGCGCTTGAACGACAGGCGGCGGATCTGGACCTTGTGCTCGGAGGCGGCGCGGTAGAGGTCGGCGACCGCCAGGCCCTCGGGTAGGACCGCCTTGATCCGCCGCGGGCGGCGGCCGTTGCCGGTCACCGCGCACTCGGCGCCGAGCGCGCGCACGGCGCCGACGAAAGCGTCCTCGGCGCCGCGCACCTCGAGCTCGAGGAAGCTCCGGTTGGCGCGCCGCTCGGCGGCGAGGTCGCGGTAGGCGGCGATCGCGCCGTCCTTCAACACCAGCACCTCGTCGCAGCAGCGCTCGACGTCGCGCAGGAGGTGCGAGGAGACGATCACCCGCGTGTTGCCGGCGTCGCGGATCGCCGCGACGTGGCGGAGCATCCGCTCGCGCGCCGGCGGATCGAGCCCGGCGGTCGGCTCGTCGAGGAGCAGGAGGCGCGGCCCGTGGACGATCGCCTGGGCGAGCTTCGCGAGCTGCTTCATGCCCAGCGAGTAGCCGCCCATCGGCCGGTAGCGCGCCTCGCCGAGGCCGACCAGGAAGAGCGCCTCGTGGGTGCGCTCGAGCGCCTTGTCCGCGGGCAGCCCGGACAGCTCGGCCATCAGCCGCACGAAGGTGACCGCGCTCATGCCGGAGACGAAGGCGTCGCGCTCGGGCATGTAGCCAATCTCGGCGCGGACGCCGAGGGGGTCGGTACGGACGTCGCGGCCGAGCACCCGCGCGGTGCCGGCGGAGGGCGGGTAGAAGCCGAGCAGGGTGTGGAGCAGGGTGGTCTTGCCGGCGCCGTTGGGACCCAGGAGACCGATGCAGCGGCCGGAGAGGGCGCCGGAGAGGCCGCGCAGGATCGGCCGGCCGCCGAGGCGCACCTCGAGGCCGTCGAGCTCGACGGCCGGCGCCTGGGATGAAGGGTGGGGGTGGGGGGCGGTCATCGGAGGATCTTACCGGTGCCCGGCCGGCGGGGTTTCAAGCCGCCGGCCGGGCACCGCGGCGGTCACTGCGCGTCCGCTCCGGCCGCGCTCTCGACCAGCGCGCCGAGCCCGCCCATGCCGAGGAGCGCTCGGTAGCCGAGGCCGAACGGGCCGTCGGCGCTGGCCGCGGAGATGCGGATCGTCCGCTCCTCGCCGTAGGCGACCGCCAGGGTCGGCTCGGTCTCGGCCGCCAGGTCGGCCAGCGCCTGGATCTCCGCCGGGTCGGCCCCCTCGGCGACCGCGCCGCCGACCTCGCCGGCGGCGGCGAGCACCGGCGCCAGCGCCGGTCCGAGGTGCTGGTAGAAGACGCCGGAGAAGTTGGCGTTGCCGTCGGCCGGCACCAGCTCCCGGAAGCGCGCCGACGCCGGCAACGACAGCCCGGAGGCGCGCTGGTCGAGGGCGCGGGCCAGGAGCGCCCGGCTCGGTGCGGCGACCAGGTAGCCGTCGGCGTAGACGTAGTGCGCTTCGGCGGCCGGCAGGTCGGCGCCGGCGATCCGCCACGAGGCGAGACCGGCGAGCGGGTCGCCCGGCTCGAGGGTCACCGGCGTCGGCTCGCCCTCCTCCGCGGCCTCGGCGGCGATCCGCGCCACCACCGCCTCGAACGACGACTGGAGCAGCGCCGGGTCGATCACCTCGACGATCAGCTTCCACGACGGCTCCGGCAAAAGCGGCCCGTCGATCGCGAACGCCACCTCGCCGCCGAGCGCCGCGGCGACGTCGCGCGGGTCGAAGCCGAGCTCGGTCTCCAGCCGCTCGAGGTCGCCCTCGGCGTCCTGCTCTTCGGCGATCGACCAGCCCAGGATCTCCTCGAGCATCGCCGCCGGGTCCTCGGTCACCACCGCGAAGGCGGCGGCCGCGTCCGGCGAGACGTACTCGAGCGAGCCCATCGGTGCCGGCTCGGCGAGCCAGGCGACGACGCCGCGCCGCGGGCCGCTGAACGACAGCTCGGCGCTGGTCTGCGCCGGGCCGCCGAGGCCGGAGCCGGGGGCGCCGCGGTGCTCGACGACCACGAACTCGAGGTCGGCGAAGCCGAGCCGCTGGGCGTCCTCGGAGTCGGAGGAGTCGCCGGCCATGGCGGCAGTGAACGACTGGAAGTCGCCGGCGAAGAGCCACTCGACGCCGTTCTGGTAGGCCGCGGCCAGCCGTGCGTGGAGCGCGGTGCCGGGGAGCGCCGGGGCGCTGCCGTCGGCGGCTGCGGCGGCGGCCGCCAGGAGAGCCGGCGTCGGCGCGGCGATCATCACCCCGTCGCCCGGCCAGACCAGGAGACCCTCGGTCGCCGGCGCGTCGTAGGGGTCGGCCACCGGCACGAGGACCGGGTGGCCGGCCTCGGCCTCCAGGCGCGCCGCCTCCTGCTCGAGGTGGGCCGGGAAGCCGGCCTCGACCACCTCGGCGAGCACCACCGGGCCGCCTTCGAACCCCGGTCCGTCGGGGAGGAAGGCGACCACCACCTCGTCGCCGAGGTAGCCGCCGAAGTCGCGCACGGCGGTGATGACGCGGTCGATGTCGGCCTCGGCGTCGGCGTTCTCGGCCCACCAGGCGGCGAGCACCGGGCTGTCGGCGAGCTGCTCGCGGAAGACCGCGTAGCCCTCGGCGACCTGGCCGCTCAGGTTGGGACCCGCGAGGTAGGCGGCGGTCGAGGCGGGCGCGATCTCCGCGAGCGCGCTCGTGTAGCGCAGGCCCGGGCGCTCGACCTGCTCCTCGATCGCCCTTCCGATCGCCGCCAGCTCGGCCAGCATCTCGACGTAGCGGCCGTGGTTGCGGCTCCACGCCACCTCCTGGGCGACCGGCACGGCGGTCAGGCTGGCGCGGGTCGTGACCTGCTGGCCGGGGTGGAGGACGTCGTCCTCGCCGCGGCCGCGGTCGACCCGGACCTCGCCCTCGATCACCGACACCCGCGAGCCCTTGACGCCGTGGTTGACGGCGAAGATCGTGCCGGTCACCGCCACCCGGCAGTCGCCGGTCGAAACGTAGAGGTGACCGCGGCTGCGCTCGGCGGCCTCGACGATGACGTGGCCGCGGCCGAGGCGCAGGGTGGTGTCGAACCAGCCGCGATCGACCGCCAGCTCGGTGCCGCCGGCGAGCTCGACCGCCGAGCCGTCGGCGAGCCGGACGACCGCGCCGCCGTCGCGCGCGGTGCGCACGACCTCGGCCTCGGCGATCTCCTCGCCGGAGGCGAGCGGGATCACCGTGCCGTCCCCGGCCACCCGGAGGAGAGCGCCGTCGGCCGCGGCCACCACCGCCGCCGGCCCGCGCGGCGCCAGCGCCGCCCACGAGCCGACGCCGAGCGCGGCCACGAGCAGCGCCGCGGCGGCCAGCCAGAGGCGCGGAAATCGCATCGCGGCCGGCCTCCGCGCGGGCGGCGCCGGGGCCGGCCGGATCGCCGGACGGTTCGCGGCAGGTGCCGGCGCGACGCCGCGGCGGGCGTCGGTCAGCGCGCGCCGGCAGGGCACGCACTCGCGCGAGTGGTCCTCGAGCAGCAGCCGGCGCTCGGGCGCCAGGGTGCCGGCGAGGTAGGCGGGGATCTGCGCCTGGAAGCCGGCACAGCCGGCGATCGCGGCGGCGGGGTCGGCCTCGATGGCCGCGTAGCGCGCGGCGGACTCCTCGGCCAGGCGCTGCCAGACGCGGTCGGCGGCGCGGCGCATCGCCTCGGCGTCGGGGCGCTCGGCGCGCAGCCGGTCGACGGCGTCGGCCAGCGGCGAGGTCAGCATCTCGGACTCGGGAAGATCGTGGCGGCTCATGGTCAGGCTCCTCGGTGATGCGCCAGCTCACGCTGGAGCCGGCGCCGCGTGCGGTGCAGGGAGACGGCGACCGCGGTCTGGGTCATCCCCAGCATCGCCGCGATCTCCTGGTTGGGGCAGCCTTCGAGGTAGCGCAGGGCGAAGACCTCGGCGGCGGCGGGCGAGAGGCGGGTGAGCGCGGTGCGCAGGGCGTCGCCCAGCTCGTGCGCGCGCCGCTCCCGTTCCGGTCCGGGGGCGTCGTCGTCGGCGAGGACGTCGTCCCCGCCCTCGGCGTCCCAGCGGACCTCGGTCGAGCGCCGCCGGCGGCGGCGCAGGGTGTCGAGCGCGGCGTTGACCGCCGCGCGGTGGAGATAGGCGGAGGCGGTGTCCGAGAGGTCGGGCTCGCGGTGGCGGCGCAGGAGGCGCAGGAAGACGGTCTGCAACACGTCCTCGGCGTCCATCGCGTCGCCGGTGATCCGGTAGGCCGCGGCGAGCACCCGCTCGCAGTGATCCCGGTAGAGCGCCTCCAGCCCGGGCGCGGCGCCCGCCGCCGCGGCGGCCGGGGGCGGCGGTCCGGGAGACCCGGGGGCGGCGCCTGGTTGTAGATAGCTCGGGGCGGTACTGGCCAAGGGCTCCTCCTGGTGGTCGTTGTCCTCGGCCATAGAAACGTCCCTCCGTGCGCTTCCTTACGCCGCAGCTTTCAGCGAGTGCGCAGTCCGGGGAAGCCTACGCCACCGGGTGCCGGGGGATTCGGGCGCCGGCGAGGAGGCCACCCGGGCGGCGTCCGGTAGTACTGAGTTGACATTCGGGTAGTAGAGCGGTAACCTCGGTCGCCGAGGAGTCACCTGCCGGAGCGGCCGGCGAGCCGGATCGACCGTGAGAATCGAGATCGCAGCCATGAAAAACGTCTCTATGAAAGTGGAGGAGCCGCTCGCGTCGCGCCTCGAGGCCGAGGCCGCGCGCCGGCGGGTCAGCAAATCGGAGATCCTGCGTGAAGCGCTCGCCCGCTACCTCGATCGTGATCCCGTTCCCCCCGCGGGATCGGTCGCGGCGCGTGCGGCGCGCTTCGCCGGCTGTGTCGAAGGCGCGCCGGATCTCTCGTACCACCCGCGGCACCTCGAGGACTTCGGCCGCGACTGAGGCTCCGTTGCGCCGCCGCGTCCTGCTCGACACCGGCCCGCTGGTGGCGTTCCTCAACCGGAGCGACCGCCATCACGGCTGGGCGGTCGAGCGGCTGGCCGAGATCGAGCCGCCGCTCCTGACCTGCGAGGCGGTGCTCGCCGAGACCTGCCACCTGGTGCGGCGGACGTCGAGCGGCCCGGAGGCGGTCGCCGAGATGGTCGCGAGCGGCCTGATCGAGATCCCCTTCCGTCTCGGCGCCGAGGCCGCGCGGATCGGGAGCCTGCTCGGGCGCTACGCCGGCGTGCCGATGTCCCTCGCCGACGCCTGCCTGGTGCGGCTGGCCGAGATCGAGGCCGGCTCGGCCGTCCTCACCCTCGACTCCGACTTCCACGTCTACCGGATGCACGGCCGGCAGGTGATCCCGGTGATCGCGCCGTGATCCGCCGTCTTCACGGGGGCTGAAACAGCCCCCCTGAGAGGAAACCGTCGAGCACCCGGTTGAAGTCGTCCGGGCGGTCGAGCATCGGCCAGTGGCTGGTGGCGCCCAGGAGCACCGCCGGCAGGTCGGGCACCAGGCGGTGGAGGCTGTTGGGGAGGGCGTTGAGGTCGCTGATCACCGCCAGCTTGGGGCCCGGGTAGCGCGCGAGCGCCGCGGCCGCGCCGTAGCCGGCGATCGACTCGAGGGCGGCGAGCAGGGCCTCGGGCGGCACGCGGTCGAGGTCGGCGAGCACCCGCTCGGCGACCCCGGGCGCGGCGCCGATCAGGACCTGCTTGAAGTAGAAGCGCATCTCGCCCGCGGGATCGGCGCGCAGGGTGTCGAGGAAGGCCGCGGTCTCGGCGCGCGGCGCGCGGGTCTGGTCGCCGCTGGGATCGACCAGCAGCAGCCCCGCCACGCGCTCGGGACGGCGCGCCGCGTACTCGACCGCCACCGCGCCGCCGAGGCTGTGGCCGGCGAGCACGAACGACTCGAGGCCGAGGTCGTCGACCGCGGCGCCGAGGTCGTCGGCGAGCCGCTCGACGCCGTAGTCGCCGTCCGCGGGCGGCTCGGAGCCGCCGTGGCCGCGCAGCTCGACCGCCAGCGCCCGGCGGTCGGCGCGCAGGTGATCGAGCTGGGGGCGCCAGGACTCCGCCGAGCCGCCGAGGCCGTGGACCAGCACCACCGGCAGCCCGCCGGAGCCGCCGTCGTCAACCGCCAGCTCGCCGGCCGGGCCGGCCAGCCGCAGCCGCACCGACGGGAAGGGCCCGCGCGGCGAGCCGTCCTCGTCGAGCAGGGTGTCCCAGTCCTCGTCCTTCATCGGCCGGATTCGCCGGCTGGAGAGGACCGTCGCCAGGGCCGCCAGGACCGCCAGGCCGAGGAGCGCCCAGAGCGGCCGGTAGGAGCGCCGGCGCGTGCGCTCGCCGCGCCCCCGGCCGCCGCGGCGCGCGCCGGCGTCGCCGCGGTGCGCGCGCCCGGGCTGGTCGCGTCTGCCCGTCCTCGCGGTCGCCATGAGCCGAATGCTACCAGCCCGCGGGCGGCGCCTACTGCAGGGTGAAGCTGATCGTCAGGTTGTAGAAGACCGGCACCGGCACGCCGTTGCGGGTCGCCGGCCGGAAGCGCCACTGGCGCACCGTCTCGACCGCGCTTTCGCTCATCCCGAGCGGCAGCCCCTTGAGCACCTCGACGCTCTTCACCGTGCCGTCGGCGTCGACCACCGTGCGCAGGATCACCACCCCCATCACCCGCGCCGCGCGCGCCTCCTCGGTGTAGGTCGGCTCGGGGGCGTGGAGCTTGACCGGCGCCGAGACCTCGCCGCCGACCTCGAGGATGCCCGACGGCAGCGCCGGGCCCGGCGGCCCCGGCGGTCCGGGGATGCCGGCGAGGTAGACGTCGGCCGGCGGCAGGTCGAGCGTGACCGGCAGCACCTCCTCGACGCGGATCGGCTCGGGGTCGTCGGGAGTCGGATCGGGGATCGGCACCCGCCGGACCTTGGGCTTGGGGATCTCGCGCTGCGCCGCCGGCGGCGGCTGTTGGAAGTGGACCTGCCGGACCACGAACACCCTGGCCGGCGCCGCCGGCTCGAGCGGCCGGTCGGCGAGGTCGGGGAGGTTGACCAGCAGCAGGACGACGTGGAAGGCCGCGGCGACCAGGACCAGGCGGCGCAGGCGCCGGGCCTGGGCGCGGTCCAGCTCGGCCTCGTACTCGAGCCGCTCGGGATCGTACCCGCCGAGGCTGAGCGGGCGGCGCTCGTCCTGGCCGGAGAAGGGCCGGATCGGTTCCTCGGGTCGCAGGTTCATTCGGGGGCTCCTCGGACCGGCGCACCTCGTGCCGGCCGGCTTCGCACTCTCTGTTACGCCTCGGAGCCGCTGGAGGTTCGGGGGCGGGCGGGTCGCTCGTCCCCGGACGCCGGGATCGAGCCGGGGGTGTCGTCTCCGCCGGCCGCAACCGGCGGCCGCCCGGGCGCTATTCCTGCTCCGGGCGGCGGCGGCCGGGCGCCGGGGGCCGGTTGCCACCCTTCCAGGGTCCGGCCGCACTGGGTAAGATGCCTCTTCCCGAAGCGATCCGATCACGGAGGCACTGGATGGCTGCCGATCCCAGCGACACCCTCAGCCGACGTCATCCGCCCCGCTGGTCGCCGGCTCCGGTCGCGGCCGCGGCCGTCGCCCTCGCCGCGACGCTCGCCGGTTGCGGCGGCGATCCCGCGACCACGGCCGACGCCGCGCCGCGCCCGCCCGACCGCCCCTCGTTCCGCCAGGTCGCGCGCGATGCCGGGTTCGACTATGTCCACGTCAAACCGGTCCTCGACGCCAAGCTCGACCACATCATGCCGTGGGTCAGCAGCATCGGCGCCGCGGTGGCCGCGGCCGACTACGACCGCGACGGCTGGATCGACCTGTTCGTGACCAATTCGGAGAAGGGGACGCCGAACCGCCTCTACCGCAACGACGGCGACGGCACCTTCACCGAGGTCGGCGAGGCGGCCGGCCTGGCGGCGGGCAACGACGAGCGGGGAGCCAGCATGGACGCGGTGTGGGGCGACGTCGACAACGACGGCTGGCCCGACCTCTACCTGGTGCGCTGGGGCACCGACTCGCTCTACCGCAACGACGGCGACGGCACCTTCACCGAGATCACCGAGCGCGTGTTCGAGAAGCGCGACGGCTCGCCGGGCACCGACTGGGCCAACGGCGCCGCGGCGATCTTCCTCGACTTCGACCTCGACGGCCGGCTCGACATCTACGTCGGCAACTACTTCCGCGAGGTCGACCTCTGGCACCTCGAGACGACGCGCATCATGCACGACGACTTCGAGCGCGCCCAGAACGCCGGGCTCAACTTCCTCTACCACCAGCAGCCCGACGGCACCTTCGTCGAGAAGGCGGGCGAAGTCGGCGTCCAGGACCCGGGTTGGACCCTGGCGGTGGGCTCGGGCGACATCGACAACGACGGCGACCCCGACCTCTTCTGCGCCGACGACTTCGGTCCCGATCGCCTCTACCTGAACCGCGGCGATGGCACCTTCGAGGACGCCACCGAGAGCGCCACCGGCTTCGACACCAGGAAGGGGATGAACGTCGACTTCGGCGACTTCAACAACGACGGCTGGCTCGACGTCTACATCACCAACATCACCACCGCCGAGTACCTCCAGGAGGGCAACGTCCTCTGGCACAACAACGGCGTCGGCCCCGACGGCCGGCTGACCCTGACCGACGTCGCGCTCGAGGCCGGCACCTACGACGGCGGCTGGGGCTGGGGCGGCAAGTTCTTCGACTACGACGCCGACGGCGACCTCGACATCGTGACGGTCAACGGCTTCATCAGCGCCGGCGAGGGCAACTTCTGGTACGACCTCGCGAGCTACACCGTCGAGGATCGCGACGTCGCCGACGCCGCCACCTGGCCGGCGATCGGCGACCGCTCGTTCTCGGGCTACGAGAAGAAGCGCCTGTTCCGCAACGACGGCGCCTCGTTCGTCGAGGTGGCCGCAGGCCGAGGGCATCGTCACCGATCGCGACGGCCGCGGCATCGCGGTGGTCGACTACGACAACGACGGCGACCTCGACCTGTTCATTGCCAACCAGGGGCAGCCGCCCGACTTCTACCGCAACGAGGGCGGCGGCGGGCACTGGTTGATGGTGGCCCTGGTCGCCGACCCGTCGACCGGCGTCAACGCCGACGGCGTCGGCACGCGGGTGACCGCGGTCGCCGGCAGCCGGCGGATGATCCGCGAGCGCGACGGCGGCAACGGCTACAGCGGGCAGAGCGACCCGCGCCTGCACTTCGGGCTCGGCGACGCCGAGCGGGTCGAGCTGCTCGAGGTGCGCTGGCCCGACGGCGGGCTCCAGTACCTCGAGGACGTGCCGGCGGACCAGTTCGTCACCGTCGAGCAGGACCCCGCCGCCTACGCCGGCCGGGCCAAGATCTCCGCCGCCGAGGCCGACCGGGCCGAACGCCCGGCCGAGCCCGAGCCGGCGGCGCCCGCGATCGATCCCGAGGCGCTCGACCGGCGCCTGACCGGGCTGGAGGAGCGCCTCTCGCGCGGCCGCCTCGACCACGCCCTGGCCGCGACCTACCGCCGGCACGCCGCGGAGCACGGCGCCCACGACCGCTCGATCGAGTACTTCGCACGCCGGGTCGAACAGGACCCCGATGACCTCGAGGCGCGCCTCGAGCTGTCCTGCGCCCAGATCGACAAGGTGCCGACCTGCGGCGGCGTCGCCGCGGTGGTGTGCAAGGGGACGCTCGCCCGCCGCGCCCTCGACCAGCTCGAGGTGGTCACCGCCGGCCAGCCCGAGCGCTGGGTCGGCTGGTACGCCAGCGGCACCAACCACCTGCACTGGCCGCGCGCCCTCGGCCACGCCGACGACGCCGCGGCCGACCTCGGCCGCGCGGTCGCGATGCAGCGCGCCCTACCCGACGCCGGCCGCCGGCCCGAGCACCTGGAGGCCTACCTCCGCTGGGGCGACGCCCTGACCAAGGACGGCCGCTACGAGGAGGCCCGCCGCGCCTGGCGCCAGGGCCTCGAGGTCTTCCCCGGCGAGCCGGGCCTCGAGGAGCGCCTGGCCCTCGAAGGCGACGAGGCACAGCTCGACTACGTCGAGGACGCGCGCAGCCTCGAGCGAACGATCGACACCGATCTGTCGTTCCTGGAGCGGGGGCGGTAGGCGGGCTAGGCTAGCTAGAGAGCTGGCTGCCGCCGCGGCGCAGGACCTGGTCAGGCGGCGCCTGCGAACACACGCTCGACCGACTCGGGAGCGCGGATCGGTGCAAAGAGTCTGGCCGGGTAGAGATAGTCCTCGCCCGACTCGTCGACCACCCGAACCATGCCGTCGGCCTCGGCCCGCTGGTCCGGCAGCCGCCGGTAGATCTTCCGTGACTCGAGCGAGGCGGGGTAGCCCTCGTTGTCGAGGCAGACGACGTAGGAGGCCGTCGCTGTCGTGGCTTCGGACATGCTCGGCTTCGATCAGAGTCCGGCGCCGTGCCGGTCCGCCGCCACCCAGCGCGTGTTCCACTCCCGCTGCCACTCCGGATCCGGATCGACCCCCTCGGGCATCGGGCCGACGGTGTCGCCGGCGATCACGTTGTGGTCGGAGTCCTTGTCCCAGCCGACCGAGTAGAAGAGCCAGGTGCGCTCGCGGCCCGGGGGCGGCGGCGGGAAGGCGGCGGGGTCGAAGCGGAGGCGGAGGGCGTCGCCGGCGTTGAGGATCGCGATCCGGCCGTCGCGCTCGGCGATCAGCTCGCCGACCGCGCCGTAGCGGGTCGCCCAGCCGGCCGGGGTGGTGCGCCAGGGCGGCCGGGCCGAGACCTCGGCCCAGGCCGGGGTGGTCGGTCCGAGCGGCGCCCGCCGGCGGAGGTCGGAGAAGCCGCGCTCGTAGAGGTCGGTCTCGGCCGGCGCCGCCTCACGGATCGCCAGCGCATCGGCCGGCAGGCGCTCGAAGAGGGCGGCGCGGTCCCAGCGGATCTCGAAGGTGGTGGTCAGGCGCAGGCGGCGGGCGTCCGCCGGCAGGAGCCCGTCGAGGTCGACCAGGAGGGTCTTGGTCTTGCCCGCCGGCATGCCGACCACGACGTCGAGCGGCTGCCAGCCGGTGGCGGTCTCGACCTCCAGCCGCGGCGGGACGATGGTCAGGCTCCGGTTCTGCGACAGCGCGACGTTGGCCGAGGCGTCGCCGTACTGGAGCCACCCCGTGAGCGCGAGGACCGGCCTCTCCATCGGGCCGAGCGCGCCGAAGTCGAAGGTCAGCGCCAGCGGCGCGGTCATGCCGCGGTAGGGCGGCGGCAGCGGCACGGCGCAGTCGGCGAAGCGGCCGTCGCGCTCGGCCAGGAGGGCGGTGCGGTCGACGCCGTCGTCGCCGATCGCCGCGACCAGCGGCCGGCGGCCTCCCAGCGCCCACGCCTCGGTGGCCGGGAACGGCGGCGGCATCAGCTTGTCGGTGACGCCGATCTCGACGCCCGGAGCGTGGTCCACCGCCACCAGCTTCGCCTGGTCGAGGTAGACCACCTCGCGGAACTCGCTGGTCACCTCCAGCTCGTAGCGGCCGTCGCGCGGCGCGAGCGACCCGGCGCCGCCGATCACCACCAGCTCGTCGGGGTCGGCCGCCAGCACCGCGCCGCGGGCGATCTGGAGGCCGACCGGCGAGTTGCCGAGGAGGTCGGTGACGAACTCGAAGCCGTCGCCGTCCCAGGCATAGAGGAACGGGCAGGAGCCGGTGGCGACGTTCTTCTCGGCGATCGTGAGCACGGCGGGGCTGCCGGGCGCGCCGGGATCGACGCCGACCTGGTTGTCGACCACGCCGTTGGTCCACAGGGTCTGGACGCTGTCGAGCCGCTCGGCGTCGCCGACCCCGATCTCGACCAGCGGCCGGTCGACGTGGCGCACGATCAGCCGTTCGCCGGCGCGTACCTCGACGTGGGTGCCGAGGCCGGCCGGGTTGGTCTTGGTGCCGACCAGGCGGAGCTTGACCTGGCGGCGGGCGTTGCCCCCCTGGTTGGTCAGGAGCCGCAGGCCGTCGGCGGTGACGGCGAGGAGGTCGGTGTCGCCGTCGGCGTCGAGGTCGGCGGCGACCAGGGAGCGGACACCGGGGAGCGCCAGCCCTTCGAGGCCGGCGGCGGTGACCTCGGCGAAGCCCGAGGCGCCGCGGTTGCGCCAGAGGCGGAGGGCGCCGCCGGCGGCGGCGGCGAGGTCGAGCCAGCCGTCGTTGTCGTAGTCGAGGCGCGCGACGGCCTCCGGAGCGCTGCCGAGGCCGAGCTCGAGGTCGCCTGCCTCGGCGCCGGCCGGATGGAGCAGCGCCGCGCCGCCCGCGCCGACGAGCAGCGCCTCGGGCGTGCCGTCGTTGTCGAAGTCGTCGAGGATCACCCGGCGGGCCGGCGGCCAGGGGCCGGGCGGCTCGGCCATCCGCTCGAAGGTGCCGGTGCGGCGGTTGGCGAAGAGCAGCGTGCCCCCGGCGCCCTCGCGCGCCACCACGAGGTCGACCGCGACGTCGCCGTCGAGATCGGCGGCGGCGACGTCGTCGGCGGCGTCGCTCGGAGACCCGCCCATGTCGCCGAGCCCGACCTCCTCGCCGACCGCGGTGAAGGTGGCGTCGCCGTTGTTCTGGTAGAGGGCGAGGCCGCCGGGGCCGGCGGCGGCGAGGTCGAGGTCGCCGTCGTGCTCGAAGTCGACCCACGCGACGGCACCGGCGCGGGCCTCGGCGAGGCCGGCGGCCCCGGTGACGTCGACGAAGCCCGCGATGTCGCCCTGCCCGCCGGCGCCGCCGCTCTCGCCGGCGGGCTCTCCGCTCGCGCCGTCCTCGCCGGCCTCGCTGCCCGCGGTGGCGAGCAGCAGCCGCAGCTCGCCCGCCGGCCCGAGGGCGGCGAGGTCGTTGCGGGCATGGATCGCCGGGTCGTAGCGCTCCCCCTCGGCCACCGGGTCGTGGAAGTTGCCCGCGACCAGCGCGGCGGCGGCCCACGGCAGCGCCGCGGCCAGCGTCCGCCGCTCGAAGCCGCCCCCGTCGGCGCGGTGGATCAGCGCCAGCGTGCCGTCCTCCTCGGCCACCGCCAGGAGCGGCCGCCCCGCCTCGTCGACCGCCAGCACCGCCGCCGCGGTCGCCTTCGCCGCGCCGGCCGGCAGCGTCCCCTCGGGCGCCTCGGCGAAGGTCACCGCCGGCGGCTCCGCACCCTCGTCGAGCGGCTCGGCCGCCGTGCGCGCCGGCTCGGCGACCGTGTAGATCGAGGTCTCGAGCGCCTCGGCCGAGCGCGAGGCGTCGCCGAGCACCTCGCGCAGGCGCAGGAACTCCGCCTGGAGCCGCCCGGCCTCGGCGGCGTCGCCGGCCTGGCGGGCGAAGGTGGCGAGCTTGAACACCGCGCTCGAGTGGAGCGGATCGAGCCGCATGGTCTCGCGGAGCTGCTCGACCGCCTGCTCGGTCCGCCCCTCGGTCTGGTAGGCGTTGGCGAGCTGGAAGCGGAGCGCGGGCTCGCCGGGGTCGAGCGAGACCGCCCTCTCGAGGTGCGGGATCGCCTCGGCGAAGCGCCCCTCGCGGGCATGGGCGAGGCCGGTCAGGTACTCGGTGGCCGCGGTCTCGCCGTCCATCTCGCGCGCCAGGGCGAGGCTCTCGAGCGCGGCGGCGTGCTCGCGCGCCAGGAGCTGCGCGCGCGCCAGGTTGCGCCGGGCCGCGGCCGACTCGGGCATCGCGCCGGCGGCCTCGGTGAAGGCGGCGATCGCGGCCGCGGAGTCCTTGTTCTCGAGGTAGGCCTTGCCCTCGTTCATCGCGCGCACGTAGGCGGGCGGCTGCGGCGGCTCGGACGGCCCGCAGGCGCCGCAGCCGAGCGGCAAGAGGGCGGCCGCGGCGAGGATCGGCGCGGCGGCGGAGCGGGGGAGGGTGCGGCGGCTGCGGATGGGATGAGACATCGAAGGACCTCCCGCGCGAGCGGCTCGGCGGCGGCCGGAGCGGCTAGCCGTCGAGCGCCGCCCGGATGCTCTCGACCAGCTCGCGGGCGCGCCCCTCCTCGAGCTTGCCGGCGCGCCAGCCGACGCCCAGGCCGCGGTCGCCGAGCTTGGGGATGATGTGGAAGTGGACGTGCATCACCGCCTGGTGCGCGGAGACGCCGTTGTTCTGGAGCACGTTGTAGGCCCTTGCGCCGGTGGCGGCGAGCACGGCCCGGCAGAGGCGCGGCAGCGCGCGGCCGAGCGCGGCGGCCGACTCGTCCGACAGCTCGTGGAGATGGGCTTTCCTCTCCTTCGGGATCACCAGGGTGTGGCCGTCGGAGAGCGGCCCGACGTCGAGGAAGGCGAGCACGTGGTCGTCTTCGTAGACGCGCCAGCAGGGGATGTCGCCGTCGAGGATCTTGTCGAAGACCGTGTCGGGCATGGCGGGGATTCTAGCTCCAAGGAACCAGCACTGCCTTGGTGCAGCCGCCGCCGCGGGCCGCGAAGAGCGCGTAGACCTCGGCGCCGCGCTCGAGCGGCAGGCGGTGCGAGATCAGCGGCTCTAGGTCGATCCGGCCGGCGGCCAGCAGCTCGAGCAGCCGCGGCAGGTAGTGCCGCGCCGGGCAGCGGCCGGCGCGGTAGGTCAGGTTCTTGTCGTAGGCCTCGGCGGGGGAGATCGCGAGCGCGGGCTCGTGGTGGACGCCGAGCGCGGCGATCGTGCCGCCCGGGCGCACCAGGTCGGCCGCCAGCCGGGTGGCCGCCGGCGTGCCGACCGCCTCGACCGCGGCGTCGGCGCCGCGGCCGCCGGTCGCGGCGCGGATCGCCTCGCCCGCCTCGCCCGGGTCGAGCCCCTCGGCGCCGAAGCGGCCGGCGAGCGCCCGCCGCTCGGCCACCGGATCGATCGCGAACACCCGCTCGGCGCCGAGATCGCGGGCGGCGATCGCCGCGCACAGGCCGACCGCGCCGCAGCCGACCACCGCCACCGCCGTTCCCGGCCCGGCGCCCGCCCGCTCGGCGCCGTAGAAGCCGGTCGCGAGGACGTCGCCGGCGAGGAGCGCCAGCGCCGCCGGTACGCCCTCGGGCACCCGCACCAGGGTGGTCGCGGCGAGCGGCACGCGCACGTACTCGGCCTGGGCGCCGTGGAGGCCGCGGCCGGCCTCGACCCAGCCGAAGAGCTGGCCGCGCTCGCAGCGCGCGGTCAGCCCGGAGCGGCAGTAGAAGCAGTCGCCGCAGCTCGTGGTGAACGGCGCCACCACCCGGTCGCCGCGGGCGAGGCCGCGCACTCCGGGGCCGGCCTCGACCACCTCGCCGGCCAGCTCGTGGCCCATCACCGTGCCGGCGTCCGGGGTCTCGCGGCCGTGCCAGACGTGGAGGTCCGAACCGCAGACGCCGGCCGCCTCGACCCGCACGATCGCGTCGCCGGGCGCCGCGATCGCCGGGTCGGGCACGGTCTCGAAGGCCAGGCTCTCGACGCCGCGGTAGACGAGGGCGCGCATGGCGGCGGATCGTATCGCGCCGCAACCCCCCGTCGGCCCCTGCGTATCCAGGCGCGACCACCCGGATCGACTTGAGGAGGATCGCGCCCCATGAAACGCCCGTTGTCTACGGCCGCCGTCGCCGTCGCCACCGTCTTCGCAACCGTAACGCTCATCGCCCTGCCCGCCGCCGCCCAGACCATCCAGAACCTGCCGCGCCCGAGCCCGGCGGCCTCGGTGACCCAGCGGATCGGCGTCTCCGACGTCGAGATCCGCTACCACCGGCCGTCGATCAACAACCGCGAGGTGTGGGGGGCGCTCGTGCCCTACGACGAGGTCTGGCGGGCGGGCGCCAACGACAACACCACGATCACCCTGAGCGCCCCGGCGAAGGTCGAGGGCAAGGACCTCCCCGCCGGCACCTACGGCCTGCACATGATCCCGACCGAGGACGAGTGGACGGTGATCTTCAGCGCCAACTCGACCTCCTGGGGGAGCTTCACCTACGACCAGGCCGAGGACGCCCTGCGCGTCACCGTCCGGCCCGAGAAGGCGCCCTACGCCGAGCAGCTCGGCTACGGCTTCGAGGACGTCACCGACACCGGCGCCGTGGCGGTCCTGCACTGGGAGGAGATCAAGGTCCCGTTCGAGATCACCTTCGACACCCCCGCCCTGGCGATCGCCGAGATCCGCCGCCAGCTCCGCCACCTGCCGCAGTTCGCGTGGCAGGGGTGGCTCTCGGCCGCCGGCTACCTGGCCGGCAACGACATCGAGCACGAGCAGGCGCTCGAGTGGGTCGACCGCTCGATCACGATGAACCGCAACGGCCAGAACCTCGGGCTCAAGTTCCGGCTGCTCCAGCAGCTCGAGCGCGGCGAGGAGGCCAAGGCGGTGCTCGCCGAGGCGCTCGCGGTCTCCGACGAGGCGCAGACCAACCAGATCGGCTACACCCTGATGTTCGCCGGCGACGTCGACACCGCGCTCGAGGTCTTCCAGAAGAACGTCGACCAGTACCCCGACTCGTGGAACGTCTACGACTCGCTGGGCGAGGCCTACGCGACCAAGGGCGATCCGGCGCGCGCCCGCGAGCTCTACCAGAAGGCGCTGTCGATGGCGCCCGAGGACCAGCACCCGCGGATCGAGGGGGTGCTCTCGAACCTGGCCGCGGACTGAGGCGGGCCGCCGGCGACCGGCCGGGCCGGGATCGAGCCCACTGCTAGTATCGGGTCGCCCGTCCCGGCCTGCAGTGAAGAACCGATGCCGCCAGCCCCTGGCCCTTCCGAGCCGGCCGTACGATCCCGTCAGGTCGCGGTGATCGGCGGCACCTTCTCGGGGAACAAGGGCGCGGCATCGATGCTCCAGGCGGTGATCGACAACCTGCCGGAGGTCGCCGGACCCTGCCGGTTCAGCGTATTGAGCGCCTATCCCGCGGACGACGCCCGGGAGCGTCCGGCCGACGAACGGGTCGAGGTCGTGCCGGCCCGCCCGCTCGGCGTCGCGCTCTCCCTGCCGCTGGCGGTCCTCGGGCGGCTCTCGCGGTGGCTCGGGATCTCGCCCCGGGCCGTCTGCTGGACGCCCGTGCTCAGGGCGCTCGCCCGGGCCGACGTCGTGGTCGACGTGGCGGGCATCGCGTTCGTCGACGGGCGGCCGCCCCAGATCCTGGCCTACAACGCGATCCTGCCGGGGTTGCCCTTGCTCCTCGGGATACCCGTCGTCAAGTGCTCTCAGGCGCTCGGTCCGTTCGAGCGGCCGCTGAACCGGTTTCTCGCCCGTCTCGTGCTGTCGCGGGTCGACCGGGTGTACGCGCGCGGAGCCGACACCGAAGGGCATCTGCGCGAGCTGGGGCTGCACAACGCCGAGCCGGCGGCCGACCTGGCGTTCACGCTCGGTGGCTCCGGCGAGGCCGCCGGCGGTGAGCGGCGGTGGTTCTCGGGCGATCGGGAGCGGGACCGGATCGTCGTCGTCCCCAGCGCGGTGGTCCAGGGCTACGTCGACGCGCGGGGCGGCGATTACGTTCGACTCATGGCCGGCTTCGTCGACGCGCTCGTCGGGCTCCGGTGCGAGGTCCTGATCGTGCCGCACTCCGCCCGGCCCGGTGCGCGCGCGAGCCGGATGAACGACCTGCCGGTCTGTCGGGCGATCCACCGCCGTCTCCTCGCGCCGGAAGGGTGCCGTCTGGTCGACGAGGCGCTCACGGCGCACGAGCTGCGCGCGGTCATCGGCATGGCGGACCTGCTCGTGACCGCGCGGTTCCACGGCATGGTCTCGGCGCTGGCGACGGCCACGCCGGTGCTGGTCACGGGCTGGAGCCACAAGTACCTCGAGGTCCTCCGGCAGTTCGGCCTCGAGGAGGCCGTCGTCGCCCACGACGAGCTGTCGGTCGAGCGCCTGATCGAAGGCTACCTTCGACTGCGCGAGGATCGGCCGGCCGTCAGGGCCAGGATCGAGCAGGCGCTGCCGTCGGTCAGGCGGAGCGCGATGCGCAACTTCGACGCGATCGCCGCCCTCCTCGCGGACTGACCGTGCTCGCAATGTCTGCCAGACTGATCGCTCGATGAGATCCGTCACCAGGGCACGCCTCTCGACCGGAGTGCGCTGGCTGGCGGCGTCGGTCGCTTTGGGGTTCATCGTGCGCTACGTCTGGATCAACGCCGACCGGCTCCGCGGCGCCGAGCTCGAGCTCCGGGTTCCGGTCGCGCTGCTGTCGTTCGCCGTCCTCCTCGTCTACCTGGGCGGCCGGGCCCTCGTGTGGCACCACATCACGAGGCGTCTCGGGGTCGCGGTGCCGCTCTCCCGCTCGTTCGTCTCCTGGAACTATTCGCTCCTCGGCAAGTACCTGCCGGGGAAGGTGTTCCTCCTGCTCGGGCGGCTCGAGGAGTACCGCCGCGCCGACAAGTCGATGGGCAGGGTGACGCTGGCCTTCTTCCTCGAGACCGTGGCGACGCTGATGGCGTCCGTGCTCACCATCCTCCTGGCGCTCCTGGTCGTCGACATCGACCCGGTCGCCCGGCATCGCCGGGTGCTCTGGATCGCCGTCGTCCTGTTCCTCGCCCTGCTCCATCCGTGGCTCCTGAGCCGGGTGATCAACGGCGTGCTTCGCGTCCTCCGCCGGCCCGCGGTCACGCTCGACCTCCGGCTTCGCGACACCGTTTCGTTCGTCGGCCTGGCCACGGTCAACTGGCTGGTCTTCGGGCTGGGCTTCTACCTCCTGATCGACGCGATCTACCCGATCGATCTCCGCCACATCGTCTTCCTCGCCGGCGCCGTCTCGGCGGCGAGCCTCGCCGGCATCCTGGCCTTCGTCGTGCCGTCGGGCCTCGGCGTGCGCGAGGGGATCCTCGCGATCCTGCTCGCTCAGGTCATGCCGGCGCCGGTGGCGGCGATGATCTCGCTGGCCTCCCGCCTGTGGGTGACGGCGGGCGAGGGAGCCGGCATCGGGCTCGCGTTCGCGCTGTCGAAGGGCACCGGCGGCCCTCCCCCGAGCTGACGCCTGCGACGACGATGCCCGAGACCAGGGACCTGAGCGGCGTGATCGCGAGCGGCCTGTGCATCGGCTGCGGCGCCTGCGTCATGGCCGATCCCACCCTCAGGCTACGGCTCGGCGAGGAGACGCAGATGTTCGAGCCGTCGGGCCCGGGCAACGCGGATGCCGCCGCCGTCTGTCCGGCGGTGGCGGTCGATTTCCTCGGACTCCAGGAGAGGATCTTCCCCGGCCGCCCATCGACCGAGCACGGGGTGGTGGAGGCCGTTTTGCTGGCTCAGAGCACCGACTACGGCCGCAACCTCGCGGCCAGCTCGGGCGGCCTGATCAAGGAGCTGCTGCTCGACTACCTCGCCCGCGGCGAGGTCGACGGCGTCATCGCTCTGCGGGAGGTGGCGGGGCTGCGGTTCGAGCCGACCATGATCACCGGGCTCGAGGAGGTCGACTCGCTGCCGGGCTCGATCTATCACAGCGTCGACCTCTCGGGTGCGCTGAGGCTCCTGGCGGAGACCGAGGGGCGGTTCGTGCTGGTCGCGATCCCCTGCCAGCTCGAAGGGATCTACGCCTACATCTACAGGATGGCGCCGCATCTGCGGGAGCGGATCCACAGCACCGTCGGACTGCTCTGTGGATGGCTCTACAGCCACCATGCGATCCGGGCGATCTGTGAGTTCAAGGGCATCGATTTCGACGCCATCGAGCACGTCTCCTACCGCGGCGGCGGTCCGGTCGGGCCCCTGAGAGTGATCACGCCCGAGGGCGAGACGAAGATCAGCCGGCGGATCGACTTCTCCTATCAGGTGGCGTTCGACCGCTCCTTCAACACCCCCCGCTGCCACCTGTGCGTGAATCACAGCAACTTTCTCGCGGACATCGTGGTCGGCGACGCGTGGCTGCCGAGCACGGTGGCGAGCAAGACCGGGATCAGCCTCCTCATCTGTCGCAACCCGGAGACCGTTCCGAGGATCCGCCGCCTGGCCGAGCAGAACCGGATCCAGCTCACCGACGTCACGGTCGAGGAGATCACCGAGTCGCAGACCCGCCGGGTGGTGTTCGGGGACTTCGCCTACGCCTATGCCGACTACCGGCGAGAGATCGGCGAGCCCACGCCGGAGATGGTCGGCCCCAACCGCGTCGCCGCGAGGCTCGCGCCGCGCGCGGACGCGGCCAGGTTCCATCGCGAGCTGACCGAGAAGCTCCGGCTCCAGCGCCAGGGCCGCTATCGACGGCTCTGGTGGCGGAAGGCGACGCTGGAGCTCCCCCGATTCGCCAAGCGCTATGTCGTCTGGCTCCTGGTCCGCGTGCTCAAGGTCAAGAGCCTCCTCGGCAGGCGCAAAGAGGTCAGCCGCCGGGAGATGTCCCACTTCCGCTGACGCCGCGGTCCCCTTCGGTCGCGCGATAGGTCGCGAGCTTGAGCAGGTAGAGCGCCTCCTCCTGGCTCATCCGCAGGCGCACGAGCATGTCGCCGAGGACCGCGACCACCAGGGTCAGGATCCCCAGGAACGCGAACGAGCCGCCCACGAACCCGGCCCAGATGTGGGGGGTGAACGCGCCCTGGCGCAGGTAGTGGACGAAGAGGAAGCCGAGCAGGCCGAGGCCGACGGCGAAGAACCCGGCGGCCAGCGTGGCGAAGAAGCTGAACGGCCGGTACGAGATGAAGGCGCGCAACATGATCTGGAGCGAGCGCGCGGCGTAGCGGAAGAGGTTGGACGCGATCCGCGAGCGCCCGAACTCGCGGGTCCCCCGCACCTCGACCGGGACCTCGAGGATCACCATCTCCTTGAACACCGCGTCGAGGAAGGTCTCCTGGGTGTAGGTGAACCTGCCGAAGAGGTTCATCCGCAGGAGCGCCTCGCGGGAGAAGGCGCGGAAACCGCACGAGACGTCGTGGAAGCGGAGGCCGGTGAGGAGCCGGACGATCCGCGCCACCTGGCGGTTGCCCCAGCGCTTGATGCGCGGCATCCGGGGGACCAGCGCGGGGTCGAGGAACCGCGAGGCGGTCACCATCTGAGCACGGCCGTCGAGGATCGGCTCGAGCAGCCGCGGGATGTCCGCGGGATCGAACTGGCCGTCGCCGTCGACGTTGACGATCCAGTCGGCGCCCAGCCGCAGGGCCTCGGCGATCCCGGAGCGGAACGCGCGGCCGAGGCCGAGGTTCTCCCGATGGGAGATCACCCGGGCCCCGGCGGCGAGAGCGCGCTCGCGGGTGGCGTCGGTCGAGCCGTCGTCGATCACCAGGACGACGACCTCGCCCACCCCCGGGATGCCGCCCGGAACCCGGTCGATCACCCGCCCCACGGTCTGCTCCTCGTCGAGGCAGGGGATCATCACCACCAGGCGTCCACCGGGCTCGGGGGCGGGGGACGGCCGGGGGGCGGGCGAGGGGACCCTCGCGGACCGGTTGCTCACTCCGCCGGCTGGTTCCACCACAGCGGGGGTCCCTCCCGGATCGGGTGCAGGTCGTGGAATCCGTCGATCGACTGCTTGAGGCCGAGCAGGCGGCGTTCGGCCTCCCGCACCTCGTGCGCGGGGAGCTCCGGGGCCAGGTCGTTCTGCTCACCGGGGTCGCGGCCCAGGTCGAAGACCTCGGTCGGCCGCCGCCAGAAGTGGAAGACCACCTTGCGGTCGCCTTCGCGCATCGCCAGACAATAGTCGGTGTACCAGCAGGACGCCATCACCCAGGAGTGGCCGTCGGAGCCGAACAGGTCCCGGCCCGCCAGGCGGCCGCTCCACCGGGTCCCGGTCAGCGCCAGGACGGTGGGCACGAGATCGAGGTGGTGGCGGAGACCGCCGACCCGGCGCGGCGGCCCCACGCGCTCCTCGGGCCCGAGCACGAGGAGCGGCACCCGCACCACCTCCTCGTAGGGCACCGCGTCGTGCTGGAGCGTGCCGTGCTCGCCGAACGCCTCGCCGTGATCCCCGATCACCACCACCACGGCGTCGGCGAGCGCTCCGCTCGCCTCGAGCCGGGCGAGCAGCTCGCCGACGAAGCGGTCCTGGTGGCGGATCGCCGCCCGGTACTGCTCGAGCGTCTCGCCGCCCCAGGCTCCGCCCTGCCCGGGCACCTCGTAGGGATGGTGAGGCGTGACGGTGAGCACGGTGAGCAGGTAGGGCTCCTCGCCGCCCTGCGCGGCCCACTCGACCGCCGGCTCGAGCATGGCGAGATCGTCGAGCCCGAAGTAGCCGGTCCGCGCGAACCGGCCGCCGCGCTCGAGGGTCTCGAGAAAGGCGCCCTGCCCGAAGCCGAGGTTGCGCACCAGCCCGGGGCGGTTCTCGAAGCGCCCCGAGGCTGCCTGGAGGAAGGCCGAGCGGTAGCCCGCGCGCTGGAGCAGCTCGGGGAGGCAGGCGAAGGGGAGGTTGCCGTCGAGGGTCTCGACGATCCTCATCTGGAGCCGCGGGTACATGCCGCAGAGCAGCCCGATCAGGGCCTTCGAGGTGTGGGTGACGCTGCCGTAGACGGAGTCGAAGACCACCGCCCGCTCGGCCGCCGCGGCCAGGGCCGGGGTCTCCGCCCAACGCTCGGGCGGGGAGTACGGCGGGGTCGCGTCGGTCCGGGTCGACTCGAGGATCACCAGCACCACGTCGGGCCGCCGGTCGCCGCCGCCGGCGACCTCGGGGCGCTGGTACAGCTCGTCCGGCGGGATCGTGACCAGGCTCTCGGCCGGCGGGCCGGATCCGCCGAGCACGCCGCTGACGAACTCCGGCAACGCGCTCCGCTCGAGCGAGGCTCCCCGTGCCGGCACCGAGGGCAGGACGCCCGCGGCGAGGAGCGCGCCGACCGCACAGGCGACCGTGCCGGCGGCCACGGCCCGGAGGGAGCCGAGGCCGGGCAGCGGCCCGCGCCGGCGCCAGCCCCAGAGCGTGGCCAGCGCCAGGCAGAGGAGCATCAGCGCGGTCCGCCACCAGAGCACGGCGTCGACGCCGGTGCTGAGCACGTCGGAGAGCATCCGCACGTTGCCGGCCGCGTAGGAGACGAGCTCGAGGTGGAGCCGGGTGCCGGTGTGGAGGAAGAAGGAGTGGTCGCAGAGCGCCAGGGCATAGACGGCGAGGACGCCGGCCGGAAAGAGCGCCCACCAGGCGATCGCCGCGCCTCGGCGGCGCGGCCGGGCGAGGAGCATGCCCGCGGCGGTGACCGCCAGGACGAAGCCCAGCTCGGGCAGGAGCAGCGCCGTCCAGCCGGACAGACCGAGGTCGAGCTTGAGGTAGACTGCCTTCTCGATCCGCAGGAAGGTCAGCCCGAGTAGCAGCATCGCGCCGTGGGCCAGCGTCAGCCAGCCTCGCCGGTCGCCGGCGGCGAGGCCCGCGCCCGCGGAGGTCGCCCCGCCCGGCGGCGAGGACGGCGTCGGTGGTTCTGGCTGCCTCACCTCGGTGCGCGATCTCGGTGCGAAGAGCCAGCAGATGATACCAGCACGGTCTTAACCAGCACGGTCTCTACCAGCACAGCCCGGCGGGCCGGCGCGCCCGAGACCCTTGCCCTCCAGCACCCCGAACCCCGAGCCTCGTTCGCGCCGGGAGCGCCTCGCCGTCCTGTTCCTGCTCCTGGCGCTCCTCTCCGGCCTCAAGGTCGCCTACGACCCCGGCCTCGGCCGCAACGGCCTCGACGGCGCCTACTACTATCAGGTCGCCCGGCACGTCGCCGAAGGGGACGGCCTGGTGACCAGCGTGTCGCTGTATCACCAGGGCTTCGAAACCCTGCCGCACCGGACCAACATCTACCCGCTGTGGCCGCTCCTGCTTGGCTACGCCGGACGGATCGTGCCGCTGCCGGTCGCCGCGGCGGTCCTCCCCGAGGCGCTCTACCTGGCGTCGCTGCTCCTGCTCTACCCTCTGGCCAACCGGCTCCTCGAGCGCCTGCGCGGGCGCCCCGACCCGTTCCTCTTCGACGGTGGGCGGGTCCTCGACCTGGGTCACGTTGCGGTGCTGCTTTTCGGCGTCAACGCCGTCTTCTTCAACTTCACCTCGCTCCCCTACACCGAAGGGCTCGGCTTCGCGCTGGGCTTCGCCGCTCTCCTGGCGCTCGACCGTTGCGCCTCGGGGCGCGCCCTGGGGTGGGCGGCCGTGGCGGGGGGCGCGGCCGCCCTGGCCTACCTGGCCCGGGTCCAGATGATGATGCTGGTGCCGGCGGTGGTCGGGGCGCTGGCGCTGTCCGGCCTCCGGCGCCGGGAGCGGCTCGCCGCCGCCGGGGTGGCCGCCGCGGCCGCGGCGCTGGTCGTGCTCCCCTGGCTGCTCTATCTGGCGTCGTTCATCGATCCCTTCGAGCCGCGGGTGCTCTATCAGTTCAGGGCCTTCCGCGAGACCCTCGAGATCGAGCCGTTCAGCAGCGCCTACCCGATCGAGCCGGGAATCTGGGCGCGGCTCCAGGACCTCGCGGCGGGGGTCGCCGCCGCCTTCGATCCCCGGGGCGGCGCGTCCTCCTACGTGGGATCGTTCGGCCTCGCGGCCTTCGCCGTCCCCCTGGCGCTCCTCCATCTCGCGATGCAGCCGCGCCGGTGGCGGCCGCTCGCCGGCCTGCTGGCGCGGCCCGAGGGGGCCGTGGTCACCGCCACCGTGGCGGCCGCCGCGGCGATGGTGCTGCCGCTCCATTTCCTGCACCTGCGGTTCCTCTGGGAGTGGCGCTTCGGCTTCCGCCACGGGCTGCCGTTCGGCCTGCTGGTCTTGGCCGCGGTGGCCTACCTGTTGGTCTACGGCGAGCCGCTGGTCCGGCGGCTCGCCCTGGGGCTGGTGGCGCTCTCGCTCGTCACCGGGTCGGCGGGCACCGCCGAGATCTTGGCCGCGCCGCCCGGTTGGGGACTGACGCCGCCCGAGCGCGAGCTGACGGCATGGCTCGATGAGCAGAGCCCCCGCCCGGTGGTGTTGACGACCAACTCCCAGCCGCTCTCGGTCTACAGCCGCGCGGGGTTCCACTGGATGGAGTGCCGGGAGGACGCCGGGAAGACCCGCACCATGCTCCGGCTGCTGCCGATCGACTACGTGCTGGTCTACCAGGGCGAGACCGGCTGCCCGTTCATCCGAGGCGTCCCCGAGCTGGCGCCGGTGCGCCGCTTCGGCGAGGGCGCCGACGCCGTCTGGGTGCTCGCTCCGAAGGGCGGCGGACGGGTGGGCCCGGGACCCGATGGGCGACCCTGATCGCGCCCCGGAGAGCCCCGGAGACCCTCCGGCGGGCCGGCGGATCGCCCTCTCCCTCGCCGCGATCTCGCTGTCGTTGGTCGCGATCCCCTTCCTCGCCGTCCGCTGGGCGCCGCTCGCCGACCTTCCGCAGCAGGCGGCCCAGGTACGGCTGTTCCAGGAGGCGCTGAGCGATCCCGAGAGCCCCTACCGGGTGCAGTGGCTGGCGCCCAACTCGCTGGCGCTCCCGGTGCTCGGCCTGGCGTGGGCGGTTACGACCCCTCTCGCCGCGGGGCGGATCGCGATGCTGCTCCTGGCCGTGGCCTCGGTGGCGGCGGTGCACGCGCTGGCCCGGCGGCGGCGCCGGCCGGCCGAGGCCGCCGTCCTGGCTTCACTCCTGGTCTTCAGCCCGAGCCTCCACTGGGGCTTCTACAGCTTCGTGCTCGGCTTCCCGGCGTTCGTCGCCTGGCTGCTCTACGGCCTCGGCGACGGCGGCGGCAGGCCGTGGCGTCGCGCCGCCGGCTACCTGGCGGGAGCCGGCGTGCTGCTCCTCTGCCACGCCCTCTGGCTGGCGGCCGGCCTGGCCTGGCTCGCGCTCGACACCGTCCTCGCCCGGCGCCGGCGCCCGGTGCGGAGCCACCTCGCCCGCTGGCTGGCGGTCGCGCCGGTGATCGCGGCGGCGGTCTACTGGTTCGCCGGGGTCGAGGCGACCGGGTTCGCGACGCCGGCGCAGTGGGCGGCGCCGGTCTGGGAGCGGCTGCTGCCGCAGTGGCTGGCGGAGGCGGCGCTCGGCGGGCTCCGCGGCGCCCTGCCGGCGGTGCTCCTGGCGCTCCTCTTCGGCTACGCCCTGCTCAGCCTGCTGACCAACCGGCGGCAGATCCGTCTCCAGACCGACGGCCCCCTCGCGGCCGCGGGCGGCCTGTTGCTCCTGGGCGTCCTGCTGCTGCCCGACAAGTACACGGGTACCATCCTCTTCGCCTCGCGCTGGCTGCCCGCGGCGCTGGTCCTCCTGCTGCTCGCGCTGCCGCCACCGCGCCTGCGCCGCCGCTGGCCGCTCGCGGCGGTCGCGATCGCGGCGCTCGCGCTCCAGGCGCTGGCGGTGACCGCGGCGTGGCGGCGGGTCGAGTCCGAGGAGCTGACCGGGCTCGACGCCGCCCTCGCCGCGCTGCCGGAGTCGCCCCGCGTGCTCGGCCTCCACCTGGGGGCGCCGAGCCGATACCTGGACACCGCCCCCTTCAACCACGTCTTCGCCTACGCCCAGGTGCTCCGCGGCGGCGAGCTGAGCTTCTCGTTCGCGGAGATGCCGTCGAGCCCGGTGGTCTACCGCCGCCCCCGCGAGGCGCCCTGGACCGAGGGTCTCGACCAGGCCGGCTGGCGGGTGCGGCGGGAGGACTTCGCCTTCTTCGACTTCGCCCTGGTCAACGCCCCGCCCGAACGGCATCGCGAGATCGCCGCCGGAGGCGTGATCGAGCCGGTCACCGCCGAGGGTCGCTGGCGCCTCTACCGGGTGATCCGCCCGCCGCCCGGTCAGCCGCCGCCGAGCTGACGGCGCAGGAAGTCGCGGTGGGCGGCCATCCGCTCGCCGTACTCGGTCCAGCGCTCGGCCGCCCGCGTCCGCTCCTCGGGGGTCAGCTCGGCCAGCCAGTCGGGCGGCGGCGCCGGCGGGCGCAGCGCGAGCAGCAGCTCGAAGTTGGCCAGCCAGGTGCCGTTGCGGTCGAGGAGCGACCCGCTCTCGTATTCGACCGCCGGCAGGTCGTCCTGGTGCGGCGGCACGTCCGCGAGCCAGTCGCGCAGGTCGGCGCCGGAGAGGAGCTGGCAGGCCAGGAGATCGGCCGGCCCGGTGATCCCCAGGCTGGCCAGCTCGGGCGCCACCTCGGGGTCGGCGAAGGCGGCGTCCAGGGTCGCGCGATACCAGGGGCGGCCGCCGGTGCCGGCGGTGACCACGGTGAACGAGTTGAGCGCCGAGGGCTCGTACCAGACCGCGGCGTTCGGGAAGGCGTCGGCGAAGGCGGCCAGGATCATCGCGTAGTTGGCCGGGGTCAGCGAGTAGGTCGGGAGCCACATCGAGACCGTGCCGTTCGGCTCGAGCCGGCGGCGCAGCAGGTGGAAGTACTCGAGCGAGTAGAGGCTGCCGTTGCCGGCATAGCGCGGGTGGATCGAGTCCGAGAGGATGGCGTCGAAGCGCTCCTCCGTGGCGAGCAGGAAGTTGCGGCCGTCGTTGATCTCGATCCCGACCCGCGGGTCGCCGAGGACGCCGCCGTTGAGCTCCCGGAACCAGCGGTCGGCCGCCCGCGGCACCGCCGGGCTGATCTCGATCACCCGGATCTCGCCGACCGGGTGGAGCGACACCGCGTGCGCGGTGGCGCCGCTGCCGAGCCCGACGTGCGCCACCCGGGCGCCGCTCCGCTCGGGGAGGAGCAGCATCGGCAGGTGCCCCTGGAGCTTCTGCACCGCGAAGTTGTCCGCGCTGGTCCCGGCGACGTTGACGCCGTTCAGTTCGAGCGACAGGTAGGGCTCGCCGTCCGGGTCGCGCAGGCGGCGGACGGTGACCGAGGCGCTGGCGTCCTCGTCGAAGTAGAGGAGGTCCTCCGGCCGGTCGTGGCGGAACATGCCGGCCGCGAGCACCACCGTGTCGGGCGGCAGGAGCGGTGCCGCGGCGAGGATCACCGCCGGCGGCGCCAACCAGGCCCAGCGCAGGTGACCGCGCGCTGCGGGGCGCCCCACCTCGCCGGCGCCGCCGAGCCGGGGCGCGAGCGCTATGCCGGCGGCGAGCGCGGCGTTGGCGGCGCCGATCGCGATCAGCGCCCCCTGGCTGCCGAGCCACGGGATCAGCGCGAAGCCGGCGCCGAGCGAGCCGGCGACCGCGCCGACCGTGTTGGCCCCGTAGACCGCGCCGACGTCGCCGCCGAGCCGGGCGGCGCCCCGGCTCGCGGCGCGCACCGCGAGCGGGAAGCTCGCCCCCATCAGGAGCGTCGGCGGCAGGAGCAGCGGCGCCAGCGCCACGAGCTGCACCAGGCTGACGCCGGCGAAGCTCGCCGGCTCGAGCGCCTCGGCGACCGCAACGAAGCTCCCGTTCAGGCGCGCGAAGAGCGGCACCTGGGCGAGCGCCCAGAGCCCGATCCCGGCCTCGGCCCAGGCCAGCGCCAGAAGCGGCGAGCGCAGCCGGTCGGCCCACGGCGCGGCGAGCAGGCTCCCGAGCCCGATTCCGAAGAGCATCGCGAGCAGCATCAGGCTGTAGGCGTAGACGGAGGAGCCGAGGTAGAAGACCAGCGCCCGCGTCCACACCACCTCGTAAGCGAGGCTGGTCGCGCCCATGGCGAAGAAGAGCGCCAGCAGGGCGCGGCGGCCGAGGATCCCGTCGCCGGCGGCGAAGGACGGTGCGGGGGCGGGGATCGGCGCCGGGGTCGACCCTGGCGCGGGGGCGGTGGGCCGGGGGGACCGCGGCTTGGGGAGGAGCGACTCGGTGTCGGGCTCCGCCTCCTCTCCGGGCGCGGCACCGCTCTCGGGCTCTCCGCCGCCGGCCGGCGCCAGCGGCCGCGACAGCAGCACGCAGCCGAGCCCGGCGATCAGGTCGAGCCCGGCGGCGAGGATCAGGGTGGCGGTGAGCCCGAAGAGCCGAATGGTGAAGATCCCCGCGAGCGCCACGCCGGCGGTGGCGCCGAGGGTGTTGACGGCGTAGAAGAGCGCGCTCGCCCTGCCGACCGCATCGGGACCGCGTCGCGGGCCGCCGGCGGGCACCTGTCTTGCCGAGACCGCCGCGCGAAGGATCAGCGGCAGCGTGCCGCCCATCAGCACCGTCGGCGGCAGGAGGATCGCCGCGGCCAGGAGCGCCCGCCCGGCGGCGAAGAGCGCCGGCTGGCTCCCCACCGCCCGGTAGAGGTGGACGTAGGCGGCGTCGATCAGCCCGAAGCCGTACGGCGAGGCGAGCGCGATCAGCGCCACCGCGATCTCGACCAGCGCGAACGCGGTCAGCGGCCGCCGCAGCCGGTCGGCGAAGCGGCCGAAGACCACCGCCCCGAGCGCCAGCCCGCCGAGGAAGACCGCGAGCAGAGTCGCCGCGGCGTAGGTGGTGTTGCCGAACGAGAGCGACAGGAAGCGCAGCCAGACCACCTGGTCCATCAGCGAGGCGCAGCCCGAGAGCGCGAACAGCGCGGCGAGGAGCGCGGACCGCGCCCTAGCGCTCATAGACGATCGCCAGGACCGCGATCCCCCACAGCCCGACGTTGATCAGGAACGGCAGGTCGCGCAGGATCGCCTCGGTCGGGTTGCGCTCGTCGCTCCGCTGGTAGACCAGGTAGAGATAGCGGAAGATCCCGAACAAGACCAGCGGCACGGTCACGAGCAGCGAGCGGCCGCCGTGCTTGGCGACGGTCTCCGGCGCCACCGCGTAGAGCGCGTAGCAAACCACGGTCGAGGCGGTGACGACGTTGATCATCTGGTCGAGAAACGCCGGGCTGTACTGGGCGAGCACGCCGCGCTGGTTGGCGGCGTCGCCGGCGAGCAGCACCAGCTCGTGGCGGCGCTTCGAGAAGGCGAGGAAGAGCGCCAGGAAGATCGTGCACAGGAGCAGCCAGGGCGACACCTCGACCGCCACCGCCGCGGCGCCGGCGTAGACCCGGAGCACGAAGCCGAGCGCGATCGCCAGGGCGTCGAGGATCACCACCCGCTTGAACCAGAGCGTGTAGAGGAGCTGGAGCCCGAGGTAGGCGCCGAGCGCGACGGTGAAGTCGCGGTCGAGCGCCAGCGCCCCGGCCAGGGCGCCGCCGGCGAGCGTCAGCGCCGCGACGGCCGCCACACCGACTGGTAGGGTTCCGGCCGCGATCGGACGGTGGCGCTTCAACGGGTGATTGCGGTCCTGTTCGCGGTCGCGCAGGTCGTTGACCAGGTAGACCGCGCTCGAGGCGGCGCAGAAGACGACGAAGGCGGCCAGCGCGCGAGCAAGGAGGCCCGGCTCGGTGAGATCGCCGGCGAACACCACCGGCGCGAGGACGAACGAGTTCTTCGCCCACTGCGCCGGACGCAGCGACCGGACCAGTCCTCTCAGCATGGGCGCTATTCTATTGACCGGATCACCTGAGGGAGGTCGTCTGAGCGGCGAGGATCGCGCGGCCCGGCTCGGTCTCGCGGCGGTGGCCGCCGCCGCGCTGGTCGCGTGGCTGCTCGTGACCGTGCCGCTGGCCGCCGGCACGCGCACCCTCTACTTCCGCGACGTCTTCTCGAACCACCTCCCGCTCAAGGCGTTCGGCGCCCGCGAGCTGGCCGAGGGGAGGGTGCCGGCGCTCAACCCGACCCTGGCGCTCGGCCAGCCGTTCCGCGGCAACCCGAGCGCGCTCGCCTTCTATCCGGGGAACGTCCTCTACCTCGTGCTGCCGTTCTGGAGCGCCTTCAACCTCCACTACGCCCTCCACTGGCTGCTCGCGGCGCTGACCTTCCACGCCCTGGCGCGCGAGCTCGGCCAGGGGCGGCCCGCGGCGCTGCTCGCGGCGCTGACCTATGCCGGCTCCGGGTGGCTCCTCTCCTGCCTGTCGTTCTACAACCTGATCGCGGTCGCCGCCTGGTGGCCGCTCGCGATGTGGGGCGCGGCGCGCGGCGGCCGGCGCGGGATCGCCCTCGGCGGGCTCGCCTGCGGCCTGGCGCTCCTGGGCGGCGAGCCGGTGACCGCGCTCCTCGGGATGGTGCCGCTGCTACTCGCGGCGGCGATGCCGGCGCGGGCGGCCGGCGGGGCGGAGCCGGCGGAGAAACCCCGCTGGCGCTGGCGGCGCGGCCTCGCGACCGCGGCGGCGATCGGCCTGGTCGGCTGCGCGGTGGCGCTGCCGCAGATCGTCGCCACCGCGCGCATCCACGGCTTCACCTACCGCGGCGCCCACGGCATGATCGCCAGCCAGGCCGCGGCCTATTCGCTCCATCCGGCGCGCTACCTCGAGCTCGTGGTCCCCTACCCGCTCGGCCGGCCGCTCGACCTCGGCGTCACCGGCCCGTGGGCGAAGGCGCTCCTGCCCAGGGTGCCGTTCTACTTCAGCCTCTACGCCGGCATCGTGGCGCTCTGGCTGGCCGCCGGGGCGGTGCGCCGGCGGCCGGCGTGGGCGGGGCTCGCGGCCGTGGCGCTCGGTGGCGCCTGGCTCGGCGGGCTCTCGGGCGAGTTCCTGATCACGCTCACCGGCGGACTCTTCCGGTTCCCGGAGAAGCTCCTCTTCTGGTACGCGCTGGCGCTGCCGCTCCTCGCCGGCTGGGGGCTCGAGCGGGCGCTCGCGCGCCCCCGGCCGCGGGTCGTGGCGGCGGCGATCGGAGGCGGCGCGGCGCTCGCCGCGGCCGCGCTGGTGGCGGTGGCGCGGCCGATGGCGGTGCGCCACGCCGAGGGGCTGGGCCCGGGGACCGGGCCGGTGGCGCCGGCCGAGATCGTCGGCGCCCAGCTCGGCCTCTGGCTGGCGGGCCTCCTGGCGGCTGGCGCGCTCCTCGCCGCCGCGGCCTGGGTGCTGGCGCGGGTGCGGCGGCCGGCGATCGCGGCGGCGGCGATCGCGGGGCTCCAGCTCCTCGCGCTCCTCCAGCTCGGGCCGGTGGTCCAGACCGACTCCACCGCCCCCTACCGCGAGCCGGTCCCGTGGACCGCGCTCGCCCGCGAGGCGAGCGGTGGCCCGGGAGCGGCGGTCTTCGCCGAGCACCAGATCTTCCCGACCTGGGGGCCCGAGCCGGACTTCCGAGTACCGAGCGGCCCGCGCTGGTCGCTCGAGCGGCTCGAGGCGCTCGACCTGGCGGCGGCGCCCGGGATCCTCCAGGGCCTCACCTACCCGCTCTACCCCGACATCGAGGGGATGTCGTCGCCGCTCTACGCCTTCCTGATGATCAACATGGCGCGGATGGAGTGGTCCGAGCGCGTCTCCTGGCTGCGCGCGCTCGGGATCGACGCGGTGGTGCTCTATCACGCCCCGAGCCTGCCCGGCCTGCGCCCGCTCGACTCCGAAGTGCGCGCCGGCGCGCGGGCCACGCTGCTGGCGGTCGAGGGCGCCGCGCCCGAGGTCTGGTGGCCCGAGCGGGCCGTGCCCGCCGAAGGGCCGCTCCCGGCGCTGCTCCAGGTGGCGGAGATCGACGACCCGGTGGCGACGGTGGTGACCGCGCAGCCGGTCGAGCACCGCCCGGGCGGCACGGTGCGCCTGCTCGCCGCCGGCCCCGACGCGATCGAGGTGGCGGTCTCGGGGCCCGGCGGCGTGCTCGCCGTCCGCCGCTCCTACCAGCACCTCTGGCGCGCCCGCGCCGGCGGCCGCGAGCTGCCGGTCTTCCCGCTCGATCTGACCCTGACCGGCGTCGAGGTGCCGCCCGGCGAGCACACCGTGCGGCTCGCGGTGTCGGCCTGGCCGGAGGCGCTCGCCGCCGCCGGCGGCACGGCGGCGGGGCTCCTCTGCCTGGCGGCGGCATGGGGCAGGCGGCGGCGGGCGTGAAGCGCTTCCCGCTCGCCCTCGCGCTGCCGGTCCTGATCCTCCTGGCCTGGCGGATCGCGCCCCTCGCCACCGGCCGCGACACGCTCTTCCTGCGCGACGTCTTCACCGCCCACCTGCCGCTCGAGGCGGCGAAGGCGGAGGCGATCCGCTCGGGCTCGCTGCCGCTGGTCGACCCCGGCCGCGCCGGCGGCCAGCCGCTCCTCGGCAACCTCAACGCGGCGCCGCTCTACCCGGACAACCTGCTCCTCGCGGTCGCGCCGCTCCTCTGGGCCTACAACGCCCACTTCTGGCTCCACTGGCTGGCCGCGCCGTTCGCGCTCTACGCCCTGGCGCGCGGCCTCGGCGTGCCGCCGCCCGGGGCCTGGGCGGCGGGGGCGTGCTACGCGCTCTCGGGGTTCTTCGTCTCGCAGCTCGCGTTCTACAACCTGATCGCCGGCGCCGCCCTGGCGCCGGCGTTCGCGGCGGCCTGCCTGGCGGCGGTGCGCGGCGGAGCCCGGCGCCGCGCCGCCGCCCTCGCCGCGGCCGGCGCGCTCTGGGCGCTGCTGGTCCTAGGAGGCGATCCGGCGACCGCGGCGGTGGGGCTGGTTCTCGCCCTCACGGCCGCGCTGGCGCGCCCGCTCGCCGCCGGCGAGCGCCGCCTGCCGTCGCTCGGCCGCGCCCTGCCTCTGGCCGGCGTGCTCGCCGCGGGCACGCTCCTCGCGCTCCCCCAGATCGTCGCCACCGCCCAGATCCTGCCGCTCTCGTTCCGCGGCGTTCGCGGCTACTCGGAGGCGGCGCGCACGGTGGCGAGCTTCGATCCCCGGCAGGCGCTCGAGTGGCTGCTGCCGTTCGCCTTCGGGCGGCCTGACCTCCTCGGCGCGGGCTCGTTCTGGGGCCACGAGATCTACACCGGCACGCCGCCGTTCTACTTCACGCTCTACCCGGGGCTCCTCGCCCTCGGCCTGATCGCCGCCGCCGGCCGCCCGCGCGGCGCCGCCGCCTGGTGGGGCTGGGCCGCGGCCGCCGGCGGGCTGTTCGTGGCGCTCGGCCGCTTCAACCCGCTCGCCGAGCCGCTGCTCGCACCTCTACTTGAACTTGCGCCCGCGCTCCGCTACCCGATCAAGGCCTGGCTGGCGGCGGCGGTGGGGCTGGCGGTGGTGTGCGGGATCGGCTTCGCGCGCGCCCTCGCCGAGCCGCGCGCGGCGCGGCGGCTGGCGATCGCGCTGGCGGCGCTGGCCGCGGCCGCGGCGGCCGGCTGGGCCGTTCTCGCCCTGGCGCCCGGGTCGGCCGAAGCGGCGCTCCTGCGCCCGCTGATGCCGGACCGGCTCGACGCCGGCTTCGTCGCCGCCGAGCGCCTGCGCTGGGCGGGGCTGTGCCGGGTCTCGGCGCTGGTGGGGGCCGCGCTCGCGGGAGCGGCGTGGCTGGCTCGGCCGGGGCGTGATCCGGATCCGGGACCCCTCGCGACGGCCGCCGAAGAGACCGGCGGCTCCGGCCCGGCCGCGGCTGAAGGCGCGGCCGCGGCTCGGTCCGGTTCGGCGGCGTCCCGGCGAGCGCAGAGAGCGGTCGCGACCGACGGAGCGTCGATCGACTCGCGGCCGGTCCCGGGGAACCGGCGGCCTCGCCCGGGCGAGCTCCGGGCGTGGCTCTCCCGGCCGCTCGCCGGCGCGGTCCTGCTGGTGGCGATCCACGCCGCCGCGCAGCTCGTGCTGCTGGCCCCGGCGATGCCGACCGACTCCGCCGCCTTCTACCTCAGCCCCTCGCCGCTGCTCGAGGCCGTGCCGCCGGGCTCGGTGACCGCGCACGGCGCCTTCCGCGGCCTCTTCGGCCCGGCGACGCTCCACCGCGGCGACTACCCCGAGCCGTCCGCCCGCTGGCTCGCGCGCCGCGCCTGGCTCGAGCTCTACCCGTTCGCCGGCGCGGTGGCCGGCCGCGATCGCGCGCTCGACGTCTCGCCCGAGGGGCTCGACTCCTACCTGACTCACCTGGCACGGGCCGCGGTCGAGGAGGCGCCGGACGACGCCGCCCGCGTGCGCCTGCTCGCCGCCTGGGGCGCGGACCGCCTGATCCTCGACCGCGAGCTGGGCGCCGGGGCGGCGGCGTGGGCGCGGCCGCTGGCGACGATGCCGTCGTTCGGCCACACCGCCCGCGTCTACGAGCTGCCGGGCGCCGCGCCTGAGGTCGCCTTCGCCACCGAGATCGAGCGCGCCCCGCACGCCGGCGCCGCGCTCGCCGCGCTGCTCTCGCCCGGCTTCGATCCGCGGCGGCGGGCGGTGCTGGCGGGCGAGCCGGTCGGAGGCGCGGACGCCCTGGAGGCCGGAAAGCCGGGCGGCGCGCCCACGGCCGAGATCCGCCTCCTCGCCCGCGGCCCCGAGAGCCTCCGCGTCGAGGTCGCCACCGCGCAACCGGGAGTCCTCGTCTGGCGCCGCGCCTGGCTGCCTCTCTACCGCGCCGAGATCGACGGCGCCCCCGCCCCGACCGTCGTCGCCAACCTCCACCACCTCGGCGTCGAGGTCCCCGCCGGCCGACACACGGTGCGCGTCTTCGCCGACCGCCGCCCCCTCCGCCGCGCCGTCTGGGGCGCCGCCGCCGGCGCCCTGCTCCTCGTCCTGATCGCCGCGGGAGCCGCCCGCGGCCGCTGGTAACATCCCCGCCTCTACATGGCCACCCACCCGATCCGCCCGATCCACAAGGTCCTGGTCGCCAACCGCGGCGAGATCGCCGTCCGAATCCTCCGCGCGTGCGCCGAGATGGGCATCCGCGGCGCGGTGATCTACTCCGAGGCCGACCGCGCCTCCCTCCCCGTGCTGCTCAGCGACGAGGCCTACCCGATCGGCCCGCCGCCGTCGCGCGAGAGCTACCTGCGTGCCGAGGCGATCGTCGAGCTGGCGGTCGAGTTCGGCGCCGACGCGATCCACCCCGGCTACGGCTTCCTCTCCGAGCGCGCGGAGTTCTCGCGGTTGTGCCGGGACGCCGGCGTTGTCTTCATCGGCCCCTCGCCGGAGGCGATCGCCGCCATGGGCTCGAAGACCGAGAGCCGGCGGCGGATGCGCGAGGCGGGCGTGCCGGTGGTGCCGGGCGGCGTCGAGCCGCTCGCCGACCTCGACGCCGCGCGCGCCGAGGCCGACCGCATCGGCTACCCGGTGATGCTCAAGGCGGCGGCCGGCGGCGGCGGCAAGGGGATGCGCAAGGTGATGCGCGCCGAGGACCTCGCCTCGGCCTTCCGCGGCGCGCGCTCCGAGGCCGAGGCGAGCTTCGGCGACGGCGCGGTCTACCTCGAGAAGCTCCTCCTCGAGCCGCGCCACGTCGAGATCCAGGTGCTCGGCGACCACCACGGCACCGTGGTCTCGCTCGGCGAGCGCGAGTGCTCGCTCCAGCGCCGCCACCAGAAAGTGGTCGAGGAGGCGCCGTCGCCGGTGGTCGGCCCCGACCTCCGCCGGCGGATGGGCGAGGCGGCGGTGGCCGCGGCGAGCGCGGTCGGCTACACCAACGCCGGCACCTGCGAGTTCCTGCTCGACCGCGACGGCTCGTTCTACTTCCTCGAGATGAACACCCGCCTCCAGGTCGAGCACCCGGTCACCGAGCTGGTCACCGGCCTCGACCTGGTCGAAGCCCAGATCCGCATCGCCCGCGGCGAGCCCCTCGGCCCCGAGTACCGTGGCTTCGAGGACCGCGGTGTCACGCCGCGCGGCCATGCCATCGAAGTCCGCCTCTACGCCGAGGACCCCTACCGCGGCTTCGCCCCCTCGCCCGGCCGGATCCGCGTCCTCCGCCTCCCCGAGGGCCCCGGCGTGCGCAACGACTGCGGCGTCTACGAGGGCGCCGAGGTCTCCGTGCACTACGACCCGATGCTGGCCAAGCTGATCGTCTGGGCCGCCGACCGCGAGCGCGCCCTGGCCCGACTCGAGCGCGCCCTGGGCGAGCTGCGGATCGAGGGCATCCGTACCAACGTCCCGCTCTTCCGCGCCCTTCTCGCCGACCCCGACTTCCGCTCCGGCAACCTCGACATCGGCATGCTCGACCGCAAGCTCGCCGCCGGCGAGCTGACCCCGCCCCCCTCGGGCGACCCCGACCACCTGCCCCTCCTCGCCGCCGCCGTCGCCCACTTCGAGCACTCCGAGCGCGCCGCCGCCGCCGGCGGAGGCACCGCGCCCGCCGAGCGCCGCGCCTGGCGCCTCGCCGGCCGCCGCGAAGCCCTCCGGAGGTGACCCCATGGATCTGATCGTCCGCGCCGGCGAGCGCGAAGAGCGGGTGACCGTCGAGCGCACCGCCGGCGGGTATCGCCTGAACCTCGCCGGCGAGGAGTACGAGCTGGACGCGGTGAGCGCCGCGGGAACCCTGAGCAGCCTCCGCCTCGGCGGCGACCACTACGAGCTGGCGATCGGCGGCGGCGGCGACGGCCGCTACCGCGTCGCCGGCCGCCGAGCCGCCGTCGAGGTCGACGTGATGTCACCCTTGGCCCACCTGGCGAGGCAGGCGATGGGCACGGCCGGCAAGGGCGGCATCGAGCGGGTGACCGCCTACATGCCGGGGCGCGTGGTGGCCGTGCTGGTGAAGGAAGGCGCGGAGGTCGCGGAAGGCCAGGGCGTGGTGGTGCTCGAAGCGATGAAGATGGAGAACGAGATCCAGGCCGAGCGCGCGGGAGTGGTGCGGCGGGTGCTGGTGGAGGCGGGGCAGTCGGTGGAGGGGGGGAGGGGTTGTTCGAGTTGGAGTGAGAGCCGGAGCAGGTACTGGTGCACGCGGTCAAAGTTCTCTCGCATCGTAAGCTGTGAACCCAATAGCGCGGAACCACTGCGACAGGAGCGCCAATGAAGACTCGGGAAGCCCAGGATCTGAGAGAACTGAGAGCGCGCGCGGGGTGGTCCCAGGCCGAGCTCGCGGCCAAGCTCAACGTGTCACAAGTGACGATCTCGACCTGGGAGACAGGCAGGGCCAAGCCGCGAGCCGAGCAACGCAGGGAGCTGGACAAGGTCCTCGGTACGACAGAGGCCATCGAGTCCAGTGCCGGCTCCGCTCCGCTGGCGGCCTGGGTGAAGCAGCGACGTGTGTCTCTGGGCTACTCGGTTCCCGAGCTGGCTGCTCTGGCGGAAGTGACTCCGCCGGCACTCTACCGGCTCGAATCCGGCCTGACGAGAAACCTCCGGGAAAGCACGCGCAGAAAGCTCGAGCGAGTGCTCGGAGAAGTACCCGCGGAAACAGCGCAGGAGGCCGCGGAGGAGGCAAAGGTCGTGGGCCTCGGGGCGCTCGAGGACTTCGATCCGCACCGCGACGACGATCGTCCAACCGGAGCAGGAATCTATGTGCTTTATGATGTCAGCGAGCGACCTGTCTACGTGGGCGAAGGCTCGAACGTGCGCAAGCGGATCAGAGACCACGAGGAGAAGTTTTGGTTCAAGCGCCCTATCGTCGAGTCGGCATCATGGATACCCGTTGACGACGCGGAGCTGAGGGCGAAGATCGAGAAAACTCTGATCAAGTTTCTCAAGTCGAACGCGGTAATCAACAAGCAGAACGTGGACCGGCGATAGCCCCGCGCAGTGCGCATACGGTGCTGTCTTCTAGCGGGATGGGGTCGCTCCCGTCAACTGCGGTCGCGGTTCTTCCATCGATTCAGAGCGTTTGAGCTGGCTCTCGATGTAGCCCCGCTGCTCCTCATGGCTCATCTTCATGAGCTTCCGGCTCAGCTCGTCCCGAATCTCCCGCATCATCTTGACGGCGTCGAACGTCTTCTCCTTGGTCATAGGTGAGCACCTCGGGTGGGGTTCGGATCTCCAGGAGCGGATAGCCTTCGCGAAGGTTGACCGAATTGTAGCCGTGGATCCGGTCCAGGTTGACGATGTGCCGGAAGTTCCAGCTAACCAGGACGTCCACCCGATGAACCGTTGCGGCGGCGATGTGCTGGGCGTCGGCGATCATCGACCTGCCGATGGCACCGCTCGCGATGTAGCTCTCCGCGAGCCCCCTTTCGCGTTCTCCGACGTCGATCGTCTCGACGTTGGGGGCAGGGACTGCGTCGAGGATGTCTCGAACCCTGGGCGGCGCGCCTTGGAGTTCGAGTCGGGTGAGCTCGGAGATGACCAGGAGGTCCTCTCCTGCCCGAAAGCGCTCGAAGAGCTGCCGTGAGGGTACGTCGAACTCCTCGTCGAAGCAGCCCCCGAAGACCGACGTGTCGACGTAGATCCGGCGCCGCATCGGCTTCCGTCCTTCCGTCACCTCTTGCATCGGCTCCTTCGACGTTTCTCCGCTGTGTGCGCGAGTCTACATCCGGCGTCCAGGTCCTCCAGGCTCAATCCTGATACACCGCGTCCACATTGAGCCTGCAGCCGATCGAGGCCAGCTCGATCACGCCGCCGACACCGACGACGAACCGCTCCCAGCCATCCCCGGATCGCCGCCGAATCTCGACCTCCCTGCGGTCGTGGGCGACCAGCAGCACTTCGCGCAGCGCGGGGATCTGCTGGTAGTGGTGGCACTTCTCGCCCCGGTCGTAGGCCTCGGTGCTCGGGCTGAGGACCTCGACCAGCACCACCGGGTCGACCAGCGCCTGGGGGTCGAGAGAGTCGACCTCGCGCTCGCCGCAGCCGACCGAGAGATCGGGGTAGGTCGACAGGCCGGTGGCACGGACTCGGACGCGGACGTCGGAGCTGTAGACGGTGCAGCCTCGGCCGCGGAGCTGGGGGATCAGAGCTGCGCCGATCCGCATGGTGATCGCGCCGTGCTCGGGGGATCCGCCGGCCATCGCATGGATCGCTCCGCCGAGGTATTCGTGCTTGACGTTCGCGTACTCCTCGAGCTGGAGGTACTCCTCGAGCGTGTAGCGGGCGTGCAGCGGCTCCGCGGTCATGGAAGCATCTTAGCTTGCGGGCTCTTCGAGCCGGCTGGCAGGCCGCTGTCGCCAGCCCCCGTGGGGATGGACACGATGGACACGATCTACACGACCGGTCTGCTGCTGGCGCTGGTGACCGGCGGGCTGGGCTGTGCCGGTGCGCTCGTGGCCGGCTGGATGGTTGCGGTCGGCCGTTCACGACCACGCTGGCTCCGCCGAGGGTGCCTGACGGCAGGAGCGATTGCGCTGGTCGCAGGCGCCCTGTCTGCGGCGGTCCACGCCTCGTTCGGCCACGGCCCGGCTTCTCCCGAGCCGATGCCCGTGGCGTCCTTCGTGGTGCATCACAAGGCGTACTGGGTGGCGTCCGTGCTGGCGACCGGGTCGCTGGTGGGCGGCTGGCTGCTCGCTCGCCGCGGGCGCGGGCGGAAGGCGGACGGCTGACGGCGGGACGCGCGAGCCGTCGCTCGGTCAGAGCTCCGCGACCTCGATCGACTCGCGGCGGAGTTTCGTGACGAAGGACCGGTCGAACGTGGCGACCGCCAGCCGATGGCGCCGTGCCACGGTGGCGACCGCGGCGTCGGCGAACGAGGGGATCCGCTCCGGCCAGAGCGCGAGGACGGTCTGCCAGTCCAGCTCGTCCAGAGTGCGGACTCCCGGCAGCGACAGCAGGTCGCGCAGGATGTCCGCCACCTCTCCGGCCGGCTGGCGATAGAGGTTGGTGAGCACGAAGACCAGCTCGGTGATGACGATCTGCGGCAGCGCGGCTTCGATCTCGCCGTCGGCCGCCCGCCGGATCAGCCGCTCGGCGCGCCGCTGCTGATCGGGCTCTCGCTCGACGAGATACGACACCAGGACGTTGGTGTCGACGACGATCCCGGTCACCGGGGCTCGGTCCCCCGCAGGAGGCGCGCCCGGCGGACGTCGTCCACGGCGGAGCCTTCCTCGACGCGGATCGAGCCCCGGCGATCGAGGAACCGCCGGGTCGCCGGCCGCACCTCGGCGGCACCGTCGCGGATCTCCCAGATCAACACGTCGCTCGTGCCGAGTTTCAGCCGCTCCCGGATCTCCTTCGGCACCGTCGTCTGGAACTTGCTGGTGATGGTGGACTGCGCCATGGGTCGATCTCCTTACGAGAGGGTACGAACGGTAAGGAGGTCTGTCAAGCCCGCAGACCCGGCGCCGAGTCCAGTCGGCAGTCGGGTGATCACGGCCGAACGGCGGTCCGCGGGGATAGGCTCGCGGGCGATCGGCCGGAGCCGCCAGCGCCGCCGATCGAAGGAGGCCGCCCATGGCGATTCGAGTCGTCCGCCTCGGCACCCCCCGCCATCGCGCCGAGGGGTTGCGGATCGGCACCGTGCGCAGGCCGCCGCGCGGGGTTCCGAAGGAGCGCTTCGCGGCCGACGACTGGTACGACGTCTGGCTGCCGCAGCTCGCGCCGAGCGCCGAGCTGGTCAAGGACGCGCAGGGTGCGGAGTCGGAGCCCGAGTGGCGGCGGTTCGTGCGCCGCTACCGGTCCGAGATGTCGTCGCCCGACAACTCGCGGCTGATTGCGTTGCTCGCCGCTCTCTCGCACGGGTCCCACCTGTCGGTGGGCTGCTACTGCGAGGACGAGACGCGGTGCCATCGCTCGGTGCTGCGCGAGCTCCTGGCCGAGCAGGGCGCCGCCCTCGCGTAGGGTCGATTGCGCGAATCCCGAGGATCGGCCCGGTGCACCTGATCGTCACCCGCTTCGCCGTGCCGCGCGAGGACGCGGCGACGGCGGGGCTCCATCGCGATCCGCGCTGGCTCGACGAGCGGCTCGCGCTCTTCCGGCGCTTCTTCGTCCCCAGCGTCGGGCCGCTGGGGGTGCCGGTGGTCTTGCTCTGCGGGCCGGCGGCGGCGGAGTACGTCGGCGAGCGGACCGCCGATCTGCCGTGGGCGCGGGTCGAGGTCGAGGACCACTGGCGCGGCGGCTGGAACGGTGCGCCCGGGCAGGTGGTGACGCGGATGGACTCGGACGACGCGCTCCACCGCGGCTGGTTCGAGGCGGTCGAGCGCGCGCCGGCGGACGCGCCGGTGCTGATCACGCGGGAGTTCCTGCGCTACGACCTCGAGCGGCGGCGGCTCCACCGCTACCGGCGGCGGGAGCCCTCGCCGCTGGCGGCCTTCCGGGGCGGGCTCAATCCCTACGAGGTCGACCACAAGCACCTCGCGCGGCATCACCGGGTGCACGAGATCCGCGGGGCTTACCTCCTCCAGGTGGTGCACGGCGGCAACCTGAGCAACCGCCGGCCGGCGTGGTGGCGGCTGGACCGGAGGGTGTCGAAGGCGCGGCTGGGGGAGTTCGGGGTTCAGTCAGAGGCCCCGCCGACGACCACCCGATAGCGGCCGCGGGAGGGCCGTTCGACCGCCAGCGGGAGGACCGGGACCCCGGCGGGGATCGAGGGTCGGGCGAGGTCCGGCCCCGCTTCGCCGGCGATCACGAACAGCACCTTCCCGCGCGTGGCGAGGACGCTACGGACGGTCTCGGGATCGGGGGCGAGGAGTGAAGATCCCTCGCCGTCGAGGGAGCACACGAGCCGGGCGAGCCTGCGCTCGGCGGCGCCCGACGGCAGCGCCAGGTGGAGCGGCCCGGCCCAGGCGGCGAGGGCGCGGGCGGCGACCACCCAGGGGCCGCCGGCGGGGATGACCAGGGCCACGCCGCGGCCGGCGGCCTCGGCGGCCAGGAGCCGCTCCCAGCCCTCGTGGGTGGTGCGGCGGCACAGCTCGATCAGGCTCCAGCGCAGGGCGCGCGGGGCGAAGAGGCGCGCGAGCGGGCCCGGCCGGGCGCTCACCGGCCGGCCCTCGGGCGGTCGGGGCGAGGGTGCCCGCCCGCGCCGCCGGTCAGCCCCAGCTCGTCGAGCCGCCCGTCCAGCCACTCCCAGAACGCCGCCTCCGGCTCCGCGCGCACCGGCAGCTCGGCGAGCGGCAGGCCGGTGCGGCCGAGCAGCTTCACGCGATCCTTGGAGGTGACCAGGACCGCCTCGGCGCCGGTCTCCTCGAGCGCCCGGGCGAGCGTCTCGAGGCTTTCGGGCGAGTAGTCGTGGTGGTCGGGGAAGGCGATCTCGCGCGCGACCGCCAGGCCCTGCTCGCGGGCGGCGGCGAAGAAGCGCTCCGGACGGGCGATGCCGGCGGCGGCGACGACCCGTGTACCGGGCGCGAGCGGCTCGCCGTCGATCCGGCGGGCCGGCTCGGCGCGCGTCGCGCACGCGAAGGCGGGGCCGGTGAAGCCGTGGGGACGGAGCGCGGCGGCCAGCTCGGCGCCGCCGGGGCCGCCGGGGAGGGCGCCGGTGAGGAGGGCGGCGTCGGCGCGGGCGGCGGCGGCGAGCGGCTCGCGCAGGCGGCCGCCGGGGGCGAGGCGGCCGCCTGCGAAGGGGTCGGCGGCGGGGAAGGCGAGGAGGTCGAGATCGCGCCCGAGCGCCAGGTGGGAGAAGCCGTCGTCGAGGACGAAGACCTCGGGGCGCGGGTCGAGGCGCGCCAGGGCGTGCTCGCCGGCCCGATGGCGGTCGGCGCCGACGACGACCGCCACGCCCGGCAGCTCGCCGGCCAGGAGCACCGGCTCGTCGCCGGCGCGGCTCGGCGGCAGGAGCGGGCCCTCGCCCGTGCTCACCACGGCGATGCCGCTGTCGCGGCGGCGGTAGCCGCGCGAGAGGACGCACGCGGTGAGGCCGCGATCGCGCAGCCGAGCGGCGACCGCGGCGACGAGCGGCGTCTTGCCGCCGCCGCCCCAGTGGAGGTTGCCGATCGAGATCACCGGCACCGGCAGGCGGCGGACCCGGCGCGAGTACCACGCGCGGCGCAGGCGATGGGCGCCGCCGTAGAGGAGCTGCCAGGGGGAACGCGGGGGGGGCGGCGAGGCCAACCCGGCAGGGCTCCCGGTCACGGGCGCGCTCCGGCGGCTCGGGCGCCGCCGCGGGCGGCGGGGTGGGCCGCACCGGAGTCCGGGCCGGGAACCCGGTCCTCGCCGTCGCCCGTGCCGGCCGTGCCCAGCACCTCCGGCATCGCCTCGCGCAGCAGCTCGAGCGTCCGCGCCAGGGCGCCCCGGTTGGACTCGACCAGCGCCGCGGCGCGGGCGCCGACCTCGCGGGCGGCGGCCGGTTCGTCGAGCCAGCGGCGCCAGGTCGCGCCCAGGGCCGCGGCGTCGGCGGCGCGCTCCCAGGCGGCGGCGCGGTCGAAGTCCTCGGCGATCTGGCGGAAGTTCTCCATCGACGGGCCGACCGCGACCGGGACGCCGAAGCGGGCCGGCTCGACCGGGTTGTGGCCGCCGGCCTGCACCAGGGTGCCGCCGACGAAGGCGGCGGCGGCGATCCGGTAGAGGCCGGCCAGCTCGCCGAGGCTGTCGAGGAGGAGGACCGCCGGGCGACCGGGCGCCGCGCCAGGGTCCGGAAGCTCGTCCGGCGGCTCGCCGAGGGAGCTGCGGCGGACCGTGGCGAGGCCGGCGGCGTCGAGCCCGCGGGCGGCCTCGTCCCAGCGCTCGGGGTGGCGCGGCGCCAGGACGAGCAGGGCCTTTTCGCCGCCTCCCGCGGCGGCGAACGCGGCCAGGACGCGCTCCTCCTCGCCGGCGACGGTCGAGCCGGCCACGAGCACGGGGCGGCCGCCGGCGAGCGCCGCGACCGCCGCCTCGAGCGCCGGCCGGCGCGGCGGCTCGGGGCTCTCGAACTTGAGGTTGCCGGTCACCGTCACCCGCCCGGGCGGGATGCCGAGGGCGAGCAGGCGGTCGCGGTCGGCCGCGCTCTGGACGCCGAAGCGGGCGATGCCGCCGAAGAGGCCGCCGCCCTCCTCGCCGCTCCTGCCGGCGCCGCCGCCGAACAGCGGTCCGAAGAGGCGGCTCGCGCGCGCCAGCCGGCGGAAGCTGGCGTCGCCGACCCGGCCGTTGACGACGACCACCGGCATGCCGCGGCGCCGCGCCGTGCGCAGCACCAGCGGCCAGTAGTCGCCCTCGAGCAGGACCAGGCCGCGCGGCTCGAAGCGGCGGAAGAAGCGGCGGACGGCGAAGCCGAGGTCGAACGGCAGGTAGGCGACGCGGGCGCGATCCCGCAGGGCGGCGCGGGCGCGCTCCTGGCCGGTCGGGGTGACGGTGGTGATCACGAGCGGCAGCCGCTCCGGCAGCGCCCGCGCCAGGGTCGCCGCCACGCCCGCCTCGCCGACCGACACGGCGTGGAGCCAGAGCGGGGCCTCGGCGTCCCCGCCGGCTCCGCCCGCAGGCCTTCGGTCCGCCTCCGACCCCCCTCGCCCCAGCCGTCCCGGAAGGGTCGCCAGGTAGTGCCGCCCCCGCCGCACGAGAAGCACCGGCCCGGCCGCCAGCAGGGCGGCGGCGAGGAGCACCTGGTAGAGGATCCACATGGGCGGGAGGGCGGGAGCGCCGGCAGTATAATGCCGCGTTGGTCCGGCGCCGGGCGGCGTTCCGCGCCCCGCGCATAGACGCCACTGGCCGCGCGCCCGTACACGCCTTAGATGAGGGGAGCGATGCCGCAGATCGAAATCGCCTACTCCGCCGACCGGCACCGCGCCGGGCTGGCCGAGATCGGCGACCGCGAGCTGGTGCTCGCGCTGCAAGACGGCGACGAGGCGGCGCTCGACGAGCTGATCGAGCGCAAGACCAAGCCGTTGCTGCAGCTCGCCTACCGCATCCTCGGCGATCGCGAGGAGGCCCGGGACGTCGTCCAGGTGACCTTCTTCAAGGTGTGGGAGAACCGCCGCAAGTACGACCGCCGCTGGAGCCCCAACACCTGGATCTACCGCATCGCCAGCAACCTCGCGATCGACCAGCTCCGCTCGCGCCAGAGCCGCGAGCGCTCCGCCGAGCCGGTGCGCCGCCACCTGCGCCAGGTCGCCGACGACTTCAACGCCTACGAGGGGACCGAACTCGGCCACGGCGAGGTGATGGCGATCTTCCGCGACCTCGCCGGCGAGCTGTCTGACCAGCAGCGCCTGGTCTTCGTCCTGCGCGAGGTCGAGGGGCTGTCGTCGCACGAGACCGCCGAGGTGGCCGGCTGCCGCGAGTCGACGGTGCGCAACCACCTGTTCAACGCCCGCCGCATCCTGCGCCGCGAGCTGATCCGCCGCTATCCCGAGTACGCCCCGGCCGGGGCGCTGGCGGAGGACGCATGAGCGATCCGCTGGCGCTCTTCCGCGTCCTCGCCGAGCCGGCCCCGGGGCTCGGCGGCGCCGACGACGTCACCGAGGTCAAGCGGGCGGTGGCGGCGATGCGCCGCGGCCAGCGGCTGGCCTCGCCGTCGGCCGGGCGGCGTCTCCTCGCCGCAACCGACTGGCGCCGGGCCGCCGCGGTCGGCGTCGTGACCCTGGGGCTGCTGTCGCTGGCCGCCGGCGGCTGGCGTGCGGCCGCGCGCGACGAGGCGGCCGACCGGGCCGCGGTCGCCCCGGCCGTCCTCGAGGCCGCGCTGGCCGCCGCCGGGGCCGCCGCCCCGGCCGCCGCTGCTCCGGCCGGCCCTGTCCCGCTCGAGGAGTGGGCGCGGCGGCCGGTGTTCGAGGGGATCGACAGCCCGCGCTCGGCCGCCGTATACGAGCTGGCGGGCGAGAACCTCGACGTGGTGATGGTGGTCGACGAGACCCTCAACATCTGAGCCGTCCGGCTCGCTCGCACTCCGCCGCTTCGCTGTCCCGAGACGATCCGATGCAGGCCCCCCGCGCCAGAGCCGCCCTCGCCACCGCCGCAGCCGCCGCGCTGCTCCTCCTGCTGCCGGCCGCGCCGGCGGCGGCGCAGCGCTCGCGCGTCTCGCCGTCGGTCGAGGACGAGGGCAAGACGCCCGCGGAGCGCGAGGCCGAGCCCGGGGCCGGGCGGCTCGCGCTCCACGCCTACGCCATGCGCCACCGGCCGCTCTCCGAGGCCGCCGAGCTGGTGCGGCCGCTGCTCTCGCCGGTCGGCACGATCGAGCTCCAGCCGGCGCGCGACACCCTGGTGGTGCGCGACACGATCGCCGCGCTGTCGCGCATCGCTCCGGCGCTGCGCCAGTTCGACCGGCCGCTCGAGCCGCTCGACGTCGAGGTGCTGGTGGTGCGCGCGCTGGCCGGCGCCGAGCGGCCGACGGCGGCGCCGCGGGTGCCGGCCGACCTCGAGCGCCGGCTGCGCGCTCTCTTGCGCTACGAGCGCTACGAGCTGGTCGCCGAGGCCCGGCTCCGAAGCCGCGAGAACGAGGAGGTCACCTACGAGCTGGGCGGCGGCTACGAGGTGCGCTTCCGGGTCGGCTCGCTGGTCCAGGAGCGGCGGGTGCGCCTGGTCGACTTCCAGGTCGCGCGCGCCGGCACCGAGGGCTTCCGCCCGCCGCTGATCCACACCAACTTGAACGTCTGGCTCGACCGCACGGTGACCCTCGGGCTGGCGCGCACCGAGGGGAGCACCTCCGCGCTGATGGTCGCGGTCACCTGCCGGCGCGCCGCCTCCTCGGAGGTGCCGCGCGCCTCCGAGCTGGGCGGGGACTGAGGGGAGCGGGGGGCATGGAGTACGTCTGCCGGCTCGGCACCCCGGAAGGGCGGATCGTCGTCGAACGCTACGACGGCGTCGACGAGCCCTCGCTCCGCCGCGATCTCGAGAGCCGCGGCTTCCACGTCTTCGACATCCACCGCTCCGGGCTCGACCTCGGGCGCCTCCTCCCCGGCCGATCCCGCCGGCGCAAGGTCTCCTCGAGCCGCTTCCTGGTCTTCAACCAGGAGCTGGCGGCGCTCCTGCGCTCGGGCCTGCCGCTGCTCCAGGCGCTCGACCTGATGCTCGAGCGGATGGAGGACGAGTCGCTGCGGCCGCTCCTCGCCGAGATCCGCGACCGGGTCAAGTCGGGCGCCGATCTCTCGGAGGCGTTCGCCGCCTACGGTGACACCTTCCCGCGCCTCTACGCGCCGACGCTCAAGGCCGGCGAGCGCAGCGGCGAGCTCGAGTCGGTGGTGCGGCGCTTCATCCGCTATTACAAGCTGATGCTCGACGCCCGCCGGCGGACGGTCTCGGCGCTGGTCTATCCGGCGGTCCTGATCGGCCTCTCGATCGCGATGATCATGGTCCTGACCTTCTTCGTGGTGCCCAAGTTCAGCGCCTTCTTCGAGGACACCGACAGCGAGCTGCCGCTGATCACGCGGATCGTGCTCGGGACCTCCGGCGCCGCCACGGCGAGCCCGCTCCTGGTCCCCAACTACGTCTGGTTCCTGCTCCTCCTGGCCGGTGGGGTGATGGCGCTCCGAGCCTGGTCGAAGACGCCGCACGGCGGCGAGCGGCTCGACGCCTGGAAGCTCCGGATGCCGCTCCTCGGGATGGTGCTCCACCGCTTCTCGCTGTCCGAGCTGTGCCGTTCGCTGGCGACGCTCCTGACCGGCGGCATGCCGCTGGTGCCGGCGCTCGAGATCGCGGTCTCGGCGGTCGGCAACGCCGCGATCCGGGGAGCGCTCGCGCCGCGCATCCAGATGGTGCGCGAGGGCAGGCCGTTCCACGCCATGCTCGAGGAGAGCGGCGTGGTGCCGCCGATGGCGATCGACATGATCAAGGTCGGCGAGGCCACCGGCTCGCTCGACGAGATGCTGTCCAACGTCTCCGACCTCTTCGACGAGCAGGCCGAGACGCGCCTCCAGCGCGTGCTGACCCTGATCGAGCCGCTGATGCTGGTGTTCATGGGGCTGATCATCGCCCTGCTCCTGATCTCGATCTACGTGCCGCTCTTCTCCGCCATGGGCAACATCAGCTAGGAGCCGACCCCGGGCCATGGCCACCATCGACACCCCCGTGCGCGCAACCGTGTCCGACCGTGGTCCCGACCTCGGGGTCGAGACCATCGAGCGGGCGCGCGCGCGCCGCGAAGAGGAGCGTGCCGAGGCGCAGAGCTTCGCCGAGCGCTACGGGCTCGAGTTCGTCGACATGGGCGCCTTCCGGATCGACAACGACCTCTTCCGGCGCATCCCGTTCGAGCTGATGCTGCGCTACAGCTTCCTGCCCGAGCGCCAGCTCGAGGGGCGGCTGGCGGTGGTCATGGCCGACCCGTCGGACGTGGTCAAGATCGACGAGCTGGAGATGCAGCTCGGCCAGCCGGTCGAGGTCAAGGTCGCGGTGCGCTCGGCGCTCGAGGAGATCCTGCAGAAGTCCGAGAGCGCGCAGCGGGTGCTCGACGAGGCGACCGAGGAGTTCCGCATCCAGCTCGTCCAGGAGGACGAGGAGGGTGAGGAGGTCCTGTCGATCGACAAGATCACCGCCGACTCGAGCCCGATCATCAAGCTGGTCGACTCGACGGTGTTCAACGCCATCCAGCGGCGCGCGAGCGACATCCACATCGAGACCCGCGACACCGAGGTGGTGATCAAGTACCGGATCGACGGCGTGCTCTACCAGGCGATGGAGCCGATCGACAAGCGCCACCACCAGACCATCATCAGCCGCCTGAAGGTGATGTCGGAGCTCGACATCGCCGAGAAGCGGATCCCCCAGGACGGCCGCTTCAAGCTCCGATTGAAGGGGCGGACGATCGACTTCCGCGTCTCGATCATGCCCTCGGTCCACGGCGAGGACTGCGTCATCCGCATCCTCGACAAGGAGTCGATGAACCAGGAGTTCAAGAACCTCCGGCTCGACATCCTGGGCTTCGACGAGGAGACGCTGAAGAAGCTCCGCAAGTTCATCCGCGAGCCCTACGGCATGGTGCTCGTGACCGGCCCGACCGGCAGCGGCAAGACCACAACGCTCTATGCGTGCCTGTCGGAGATCCAGTCGTCCGAGGACAAGATCGTCACCATCGAGGACCCGGTCGAGTACCAGTTGAAGGGGATCACCCAGATCCCGGTCAACGAGAAGAAGGGGCTGACCTTCGCCCGCGGCCTGCGCTCGATCCTGCGCCACGACCCGGACAAGATCATGGTCGGCGAGATCCGCGACGAGGACACCGCCCAGATCGCGATCCAGTCGGCGTTGACCGGCCACCTGGTGTTCACCACCGTGCACGCCAACAACGTGGTCGACGTGCTCGGGCGCTTCCTCAACATGAACGTCGACCTCTACAACTTCGTCTCGGCGCTCAACTGCGTGCTCGCCCAGCGCCTGGTGCGCAAGATCTGCCCGCACTGCAAGCGCTCGACCAAGGCGACCCGCCAGCTCCTCGAGGAGAGCGGCCTCGACCCCGGGGTCTACGGCGACTACACCTTCTACGAGGGGACCGGCTGCATCGAGTGCAGCGGCACCGGCTTCCACGGCCGGCTCGCGGTGTCGGAGCTGCTCGACCTCTCCGACCACATCCGCCAGCTCATCCTCGAGAAGAAGCCGGCCTCCGAGATCAAGCGCGTCGCCAAGGAGGAGGGGATGACCTTCCTCCGCGAGTCGGCGCTCGAGAAGGCGCTCCAGGGGATCACCACCCTGCGCGAGATCAACAAGGTCACCTTTGTCGACTGAGCCGCTCGCCTCGCCGCCCCCGGCCCGGCCGGGCCGCGCACGCCGCGCCCGCGGCGCGGCGTTCGGGCACCGGCTCGGCCGGCTGCTCGGCGCCGGCGCGGTGCCGGCGCCGCCGTTCGCCTTCGCGCTGCGCCCGGACCGGATCGCCTTCGCCGGCTTCGGCCGCGAAGGTCCGGGCCAGGGCGCCGGCTTCGCCCTCCGCGAGCAGCACGTCGAGGAGCTGCCGGCGGAGAGCTTCCAGCCGGGCCTCCTGGGCGGGCCGCTGCGCGAGCCGGCGGCGTTCGCGGGTGCCGTCGCGCGGCTGGTCGGGCGCATCGGGGCGCCGGTCAGGGAGGCGTCGCTGACCATCCCCGACGCCTGGCTGCGGGTCACCTTCGCCGAGACCACCGATCTCCCGGTGCGGGCCGCCGAGCGCGACGAGGTGCTGCGCTGGAAGCTCAAGCGGCTGGTGCCGTTCCGGGTCGAGGAGCTGCGGGTCGACGCCGCCGAGGTGCCGCCGCTGCCCGGGCAGGCGGAGCCGCGGCGGCTGCTCCTGGGCTTCGCCATCGACCCGCTCCTGGCGCAGCTCGAAGCGGCGTTCGCGGCCGCCGGCGTGCGCCTCGGCCGGATCACCGGCGAGAGCCTGGCGCTCCTTGCGGCGGTCGATCTGCCCGAGACCGGCGCCGAGGAGATGCTGACCGCGCTGGCGCTGGTCGACGACGGCGGCTACGCGCTGCTCTTCGCCCGCGGCGGCTGGCCGCTGCTCCACCGCTACAAGGGCGCCGCCGGCGCGGCGCAGGGCGGCGCGCCGCCGCTCGACGGCCGCCTGGTGACCCGCGACCTGGCGCTGACCCGGAACTTCCTCGCCGAGCAGGTCCCCGCGGCGACCCTCGCGCGGGTGGTGCTGGCGGCGCCGCCCGAGAGCGAGCCGGCGTGGCGGGAGTGGCTCGAGGAAGGGCTCGGGGTCGCCGCCGAGCCGCTCGGCCCCGAGCACCTGCCGCCGCTGTCGGTGGCCGGCCCGCGGCCGGTCTGGCGCGAGCTCGGGCCGCTCCTGGGCGCGGTGCGCGAGGTGGTGACGTGAGCGCGCGCGCGGGGATCAACCTCGCCGCCCGGCCGTTCGTCAACGACCGCCCGGTCCGGCGCGTGACGCTCCTCCTGTGGGTGCTCGGGGCGCTCTTCGCGCTCGCCGCCGGCTGGAGCTACTGGGTCTACTTCGCCGGCCGCGCCGACCAGCGGCGCGAGATCGCCCGCCTCGATCAGGCGATGGACGCCGAGCGCAACCAGATCGCCCAGCTCCAGCGCCGCCTGGCCGGCTTCGAGCTCGAGGGCCAGAACCAGCGGGTGCGCTTCTTGAACCAGCGGATCGCCGAGCGCACCTTCTCGTGGAGCCTGCTCTTCGACCGGCTGGCCGAGATCCTGCCCGGCGACGTGCGCCTGCTCAATCTGGCGCCCGAGGTCGGCTTCGGCCGGGACGTGCGGGTCGACGAGAAGTCGCTCGCCGCGACCCCCGGCGAGCGGGTGCCGCTCCGGGTCAACGCCACCGCCCGGCGCGAGGAAGCGATGCTCGAGCTGCTCGACGCGCTGTTCGCGAGCCGGCTGTTCGAGCGCCCCAACCTGGCCGAGGAGAGCCGCGACCGCGCCGGCGGCGAGACCCGCTTCAGCCTGAGCGTGGTCTACCTGCCGGCCGCCGCCGAGGCGCCCGAGGACGGCGGCGCGGCCGGCGGCGCGGCCGGCGGCGGTCCCGGCGGCGCCGACGACCCCGGCGAGCCCGAGCTGCCCGCCGGCTCGCCGGTGCCGACCGCCGCGGCCGAGGCCGGCGGCTCGCTCGCCGTCGAGCCCGGGGCCGGCGCCGCCGGCGGGGAGGGCCCGACATGATCGCGAGCGGCGCCGAGCTGTGGCGCGGCCGCCTCCGCGCGTGGCTGCCGGCCCTGATCTTCTTCGTCGTCGCCGCGGGCGCGCTCGGCGTCTACCGGCTGCGCTTCGCCGGCGAGGCCGAGGTCAGCGAGCAGTCGGTCGAGCGCGCGCGGCGGGCCCTGGCGGAGCTGACCGAGGACCGCGAGCGGCTGGCGACCGACATCGTTCGCATCCGCGCCAACCGCGAGATGCTCGAGACCTTCTACGGCGACCGGTTGGCGACCGAGAGCGAACGGCTGACCCGCCTGATCGCCGAGGTCAAGGAGCTGGCCCGGCGCTCCGGGCTGGTGCCGCTCGCGATCCAGTACCCGGACCAGCCGATCGAGGACTTCGGCCTCCGTCGCCGGGCCTTCGTGTTCGGCGTCGAGGGGACCTATGCCGACCTCCGCGAGCTGCTCAACCTGCTCGAGGTCTCGGAGTCCTTCCTGACCCTCGAGGAGGTCAGCCTGGTCGAGGGGAGCGGCGGCGGCGGCCGGCTGCGGATCAGCCTCCGCCTGTCAACCCTGTTCGCGGCCGAGGACGCGCCGCTCGAGGAGGTCCTCCGGGCCCGCGCGGAGAACGGCGCGCCCGAGCCGGCGCCTGCCGACGACGCGGCTCCGGCGGAAGCCTCTCCGGACGCCGCGGGCGAGGACGAGGCGCTCCTGGACGAGGCGATCGGATGACCGAGGACCGCCGCAGGAAGCTCCTGCTCGCCGTGCTCCTGGTCGCCGCCGCGGCGTTCTTGCTGGCGCGCCTGCCGGGCCTGCTCGAGCGCGCCGACGGCGTCGCCGGGCCGGGCTCGGCCGGCGGCCCGGGCATCGGCGAGGCGCGGGTCGCCGAGCTCGACGTCCATCGCCTGGCGGCGGCGCCGCGCGACTACGTCCCCGGCCGCGACCCGTTCCGCTACTATGAGCCGCCCCCGCCCCCGCCGCCGCCCCCGCCCGTGCCGGCGGGGCCGAGCGCGGAGGAGCTGAGGGCGATGGAGGAGGCGCGGCGCCTGGCGGCGGAGGCGGCGCTGGCCGCGCGCGGCCCGCAGCTCCCGGCGATCGAGCTCGAGTACCTGGGCAGCTTCGGTCCGCCGGAGCGCCGGATCGCCGTCTTCACCGACGGCGAGCAGATCTACAACGCCGTCGAGGGCGAGGTGCTGCAGGGGAAGTTCGTGGTCGCCCAGATCGGCTACGAGTCCGTGGACCTCGCCTACGTGGAGTTCCCTGAGGAGCCGCCGGCGCGCCTCGCCGTCGGCGGTTGATCGAGCGTGGGAGACGCTATGACCCGACCCCCCATTCCGAGCCGCCCGCCCGTCCTGCTGCTCGCCCTGCTGGCGCTCGCCGCCGCGGGCTGCGCCAGCTACCACTCGTCGCGCCAGGCGCAGATCGCCACCGAGACCGGCGACTGGGACCGGGCGGTGATCGAGTACATGAAGGCGGTCGAGCAGGACCCCGGCAACATCGAGCACCGGGCGGCGCTCCTGCGCGCCAAGATCGCCGCTTCGCAGCAGCACTTCGAGAAGGGCAAGAAGTACCAGGCCGCCCAGGTCTGGGACCGGGCGCTGGTCGAGCTGCAGCAGGCGGTGCAGCTCGATCCGACCAACCAGTACGCCGAGGCCGAGCTGACCAACGTCCGCGAGGCGATCCAGGCGCGGCTCGAGGGGCGCGGCATCACCACCCTCGAGGAGTTGAAGAAGAAGACCAGCGGCGCCCGCCCGCAACCGCCGCAGCTCGATCCGCGCTCGGACAAGCCGATCTCGCTGAGCTTCCCCGAGCAGACCTCGATCTTCCAGATCTACCGCGCCCTGGGCAAGGCGTTCGGGATCAACGTGTTGTTCGATCCCAACCTGAAGGACCAGGACATCTCGATCGAGCTCGAGGAGGTCACCGCGCAGACCGCGCTCGAGACCCTGATGCGCGCCGCGGGCCACTTCTACAAGGTCCAGGACGAGCACACCATCATCATCGCCGCCGACACGCCGCAGAACCGGCGCACCTACGAGGACCTGGTCATCCAGACGTTCTTCCTCTCGAACAGCGAGGTCAAGGACATGATGACCATCCTCCGCAGCCTGGTCGACGCCAAGAAGATCGCCACCAACGAGCAGTTGAACGCGATCATCCTGCGCGACACCGCCGACAAGGTGAAGGTCGCCGAGCGGATCATCGAGGCCAACGACAAGGCCAAGGCCGAGGTGGTGGTCGACGTCGAGCTGATGCAGCTCGACACCTCGGCGCTGCGCGAGCTGGGCGTCTCGCTCGACCCCTACTCGATCACCCAGACCGTCGACGTCGGCAGCGAGGAAGGGGTGCTGCGGCTGTCGGACATCGAGTTCCTGAACCAGAACAACTGGACGCTGACGATCCCGAGCTTCATCTACAACTTCATCAAAAACTCGTCCGACGCCCAGCTCCTGGCCCGGCCGCAGCTCCGCATCACCGAGGGCGAGAAGGCGCGGCTGGTGATCGGCGACCGGGTGCCGATCCCGGTGACCACCTTCAACACCGCCAACACCGTGGGCGGCAACATCGTGCCGATCACCTCCTTCCAGTACCAGGAGGTCGGCATCACGATCGAGATCGAGCCGCGGGTCCACCACAACAAGGAGCTAACGCTCAAGGTGCGGGTCGAGGTGAGCCAGATCAGCCGCTTCGTCGCCGGCTCGGGCGGCCAGCAGCAGCCGGTGATCGGCACCCGCACGATCGACTCGGTGATCCGGCTGAAGGACGGCGAGACCAACTTCCTCGCCGGGCTGATCCGCACCGACGCGAGCAACAGCGAGGCGGGCATCCCTGGGCTGTCGGAGATCCCGGTGCTCGGCCAGCTCTTCTCCAACCGGCGCGTCAACCGCAGCCGCACCGACGTCATCCTGACCCTGACCCCGCACATCGTGCGCAACGCCGAGATCACCGAGCTCGACCTCCTGCCGATCTGGGTCGGCACCGAGGCCAACATCACCTTCCGCGGCGGCAGCCCGCGCGTCGAGTCCGACGTCACCGGGCCGTTCGACGAGGAGGGCCGCACCCCCGAGGAGCTCCAGGAGCTGATGCGCCGGCGCCTCCAGCAGCTCCCGCCGGGCCTCAACGAGGAGGGCAGCACGGAGGAGCCGCAGTTCGAGCCGCCGCCGGGCGTCGAGCTGGTCCCCGACGCCTTCGGCGAGCCCGAACCGGTCGATGAGGAACAGCAGGAAGAGCCGTTCCTCGAAGACTTCGAGCCCGTCGAGGAGCCGCAGTTCGAGGGGGGCTTCCGGCCCGAGGACCAGTCGGCGCTCCCCGGCTCGGGCGCGCCGGACGAGGACGGATCCGACCCGGCCGGCTCGGAGGCCGTGGCCGCGGCCGCGGACGCCGAGTTCTACCCGACGGTGCGCTACGCCGCCGACGTCCAGCCGCGCCGGCCCGCGCCAAGCGCCGAGCCGGCCGCGCCGGCCGAGCCGATCGGGCAGGCCGAGCCGCAGCCCGAATCTCAGGGCGCCGCCGCGCGGACGCGCGGCGAGGCCCCCGGCGGCCCGGAGACCGGCGGGCCCGGCGAGTCCCCCAACGTCCCGGAACCCGGCGCCGCCGCCGTCCGGGTCAGCCTGGTGCCGCGCCTCCTGGCGGTCGCCCCTGGGGACCGTTTCGAGGTGCGGCTGGAGGCGGCGGCGGGGCGGCCGGTGTCGCACCTGCCGCTGACCCTGTCCTACGACCCGGCGGTCCTGGCCGTCGAGGGCGTCGAGCGCGGCGGCTTCCTCGGCGCCGAGGCGGAGTCGCAGGTGCTCGCCGACCGCTCGGAGGCCGGCCGGGTGGTGATCGGCGCCAGCCGACTCGGGCGGGTGCCGGGCGTAGACGGAGCCGGCACCCTGCTCCGTATCACCTTCAGAGCCCTGGCCGAGGGGGAGACCGAACTGACCTTCACCGCCGCCGCCGCCCGCGACTCCGCGCTCGCCGCGCTGCCGCTGTCGGTCGAGCCGGCGAGGGTCGTGGTCGCCGTCGCGGCGGCGCCGCCGCCGGCGCCACAGCCGCCGGCCGAGGGCGGACCGGAGGTCCCGGAGGTCCGCGAAGGCGGCCGGCCGCGCCAGTCGGCCGGCCCCCAGGTCTGAGCGGGAGACGAACACATGCGCAGCCCCCGACCCCAGCCGGGACTCCCCCGGCCCGCCGCCGGCTTCACCCTGATCGAGATGGTGATCGTCGCGGCGCTCCTGACCATCCTCGCCGGGGTCACCCTGCCGGTGGTCAAGTTCGCCGAGAAGCGGAGCAAGGAGATGGAGCTGCGCGCCCACCTGCGCAACATGCGCTACGCGGTGGACGAGTTCAAGCGCTACAGCGACAACGGGTTCATCCCCATCGACTTCGGCACCGACGGCTACCCCAAGGACCTCGAGGTGCTGGTCGAGGGGGTCGAGATCGTCGGCCAGATCGACCAGAAGATCCGCTTCCTGCGCCGCATCCCGGTCGACCCGATGACCGGCGAGACGGAGTGGGGCCTGCGCAGCTACCAGGACGAGCCCGACAGCGAGTCGTGGGGGGGCGAGAACGTCTACGACGTCTTCTCGCTCTCCGAGGGCGTCGGCCTCAACGGCGTCCCGTACAAGGAGTGGTGAAGGCGATGCGCCGGCCCGTCCGCAACGACGCCCAGCGCGGCTTCACGCTGCTCGAGCTGATCATCGTCATGGCGATCATCGGCATCCTCGCCACGATGGCGATGCCGATGCTCAAGAACACGCCGCGCGAGGCCAACGAGGCGGTCCTGAAGACCAACCTGCACTCGATCCGTGACGCCCTCGACCAGTATCACGGCGACAAGGGGCACTACCCGCCGACGCTCGAGACCCTGGTCGAGGCCGGCTACTTCCGCGACGTCCCGACCGACCCGATCACCAAGAGCAGCGAGACCTGGGTGCTGATCTACGAGGAGATCGATCCCGACGCCGAGCCTGCCGAGACCGACCTGCCGGAGAGTGGCGAACCGGGCATCTTCGACGTCCGCTCGGGCTCCGACCGCGCCGCCCTCGACGGCTCCCTCTACAGCGAGTGGTGACGGGGGGAACGCCATGAGGACCCGCACGAGCCCCGGCCAGAACGGCTACAACATGGTGATCCTGGTGGTCGCCGTGACCGTCCTCAACATCCTGCTGGCGATCGCGCTGCCCAAGTGGAGCTACCTGATCCAGCGCGACAACGAGGAGGAGCTGCGCTCGCGCGGGCTCCAGTATGCCGAGGCGATCCGGGTCTTCCAGATGCGCTACGGCCGGCTGCCGGTGCGCCTCGAGGAGCTGATCGATGTCGAGCCGCGCTCGATCCGCCGGCTCTACAAGGACCCGATGACCCGGAACGGCGAGTGGGGGATCGTCTTCCAGCAGATGGGGGTGCCGATCGACCCGAACGATCCCAACGCGCCGAAGCCGGGGGAGCCGCCGGGAGGCGGCGAGGTCCCCGAGGGGACCACCTTCTCGCTCCCCGGGCAGGTCGGCGGCCCGGTCGGCGCCGACGGCAAGCGGGTGACGATCGGGCCGATCGTCGGCGTCCACAGTCTGAGCAAGGAGGAGTCGCTGTCGAGCTTCTTCGGCAACACCAGCTACGACCGCTGGGTGTTCACCGCCGATCTCCTCCAGCGCACCTCGATGGGCCGGCCGGACGGCCAGGCCCAGGCCGGCATCCCCCGCCTCGATCTCAAGAACCTCGGCCGGCCGTTCCGCGACGGCCTCGAGCCGCTGATGAACCAGGACGGCTCGGGGCTGATCACCGGCAAACCGACGGAGCTCGGCGGCGGCACCGGTCCGGTCCCCGGCCTGCCGCCGGGCGTCGGCGGGCGGCCGCCCGGCGCCGGCGGTCAGGCGCCCCCGGGCGGCGTCCCCGGAGGCGGCCGGCCGCGCGGCACGGGCGGCCGGCCGACCGGCGGCCCGCCCGGCGACGACGGCTCGGGCGAAGACGACGGCGGCGGATTCCCGGACCGGCCCGGCTTCCCGGGTCAGCCCGGCTTCCCGGGTCAGCCCGGCTTCCCCGGCGGCGGGGGCGGTTCGGGCGGCGGCGGCGGCACCGGTGGCGGCGGTTCGGGCGGCGGTGGCGGCACCGGCGGCGGCGGTTCGGGCGGTGGCGGCGGCACCGGCGGCGGCAACCCCGGCGGGGATCCCCCGGACGATCCCGAGCCGGTGCCGGGCAACAGCTCGACGCTCGGCACCCTGTCGCCGCCGGCACGGTAGCGCCCGCCGCGCCGTCGGCCGCCGCCGTCCAGGCGGTTCGCCCGGCCTCCGGCTGGTAGGCTCCCGGACGCCGTGAGCCCCGATCCCCTCGACCCTCCGTCCCGCGCCGGCCCCGGCCCGGAGCGCTTGCGGGTGCGCGTGCTCCGGCTGCCGCACGCCGCCGGCCTCGCGCCGCCGGCGCGGGCGTCGGCCGGCAGCTCCGGCTACGACCTGCGCGCCGCGGTCGCCGAGCCGCTGACCCTGCCGCCGGGCGGCCGCGCGCTGGTGCCGACCGGCCTCGCGCTCGAGATCCCCGCGGGCTGGGAGGCCCAGGTGCGCCCGCGCAGCGGCCTCGCGGTGCGCCACGGCGTCACCGTGCTCAACGCCCCGGGCACGGTCGACAGCGACTACCGCGGCGAGGTGCGGGTGGCGCTGATCAACCTCGGCGAGGCGCCGGTGACGCTCGAGCGCGGCGACCGCATCGCCCAGCTCGTCTTCGCGCGCGTCGGCGTCGCCGAGCTGGTCGAGGTCGCGGAGCTGAACGAATCGGGCCGCGGCGACGGCGGCTTCGGCTCGACCGGGTTGGGCTGATCAACCGGCCCAGCGGACGCCCCCGGCCCGCTCGGCGGCGGCCGGCGTCAGCTCGATCTCCCGGGGCAGCCAGGCGCCGTCGATCCAGAGGATCCGCTGGTCCTCGAGGCTCTTGCGCAGCTCGCGGGCGGCGTCGACCAGGCGGCGCACCTCGCCGGCGTCGGTCACCTCGCCCCAGCGCTCCCGCAGCTCGGCGAGCCGGCGGCGGCGGTCCTGCTCCCAGTTCTTGGGCGCCCGCCCGGCCGCGGCGAGGGCGCGGCGCCGCTCGATCTCGCGCTGCCGGTCGGCGTCGCCCAGCTCGGCCAGCGGCGGCTCGACGTACCAGACCGCGAGCGGGACGCGCAGCCGCCGCAGGTAATCCCGGACCGCGGCGGGCGCGAAGCGGCTGGCGTCGGCCTCCTCGCGCCCGAGCACCAGGAGCACCGCCCGCGGTCGGGAGAAGGCCACCGCCTGGAGCGCCGCCACCGCGACCGCGTCCGCGGCGCGCGGGACGCCGGCGTTCGGCAGAGGCGCGCCCACCGCCGGTGCCTGGCTCGTCAGCCACGCCGCCAGCCCGTGCTCGCCGCCGGTGAACGGCCCGGTGCGGGCGTAGATCTCGTAGACCCCGGCGCCGGGGCGGCCGGTCTCGGGGACCGGATCGAGCCAGAACAGCCGGTCGCCCTCCTTCAGTCCGGCCATCCAGGTGGCCTCCCCACCGGTCACGAGTCCGAGCGACGTGGCCTGCGCCAGGGAGGCGAGGCGCAGCGGGAGGCGGAGCGCCGCCAGCCCCTCGGCCGCCGCGGGGGTGACCACGGCCACCAGGTCGGCGGCGCCGTGCTCGACCGACAGGGCGGTCGCGGGCTCCCCGCCTGCGGTCAGGAGCCCCGCGGCGTCGGCGGCCTCGCGCAGCGCCCGGCCTCTCGATGCGACCACCGCGACGGCGGTGTTCTCGGTCGAGACCGTGCGCCCGAGGACGCCGCCGAACGCGGTCTCGGCACGCGCCACCGTGCCGTCGGGGAAGACCGCCTCGGCGGTCACGAAGTGAATCGTCCCGGGATCGAGGGCCGGCAGCGCGACGCGCTCCCAGCTCGGCGCCGGCAGCGGCGCACCGTCGAGCTGGATCGCCAGCGCGTCCGGCCGCGGGTGCTCGGCCGACTGCCACACCGGGCGCACCGCGAGCGGGACCCCTTCCGGCCCTTCCTCGAGCGCGAGCGCCAGGCTGGCGATCCGCGTGGAGAGGTTGACGGTCTGGTCGGCGCGGGCGATCTCGGCACCCTCGGCGTCGTAGGCCAAGGCCTCGAGCCGGCGGGGCGCCAGCTCGGCGCCGAAGTCGCACGAGAAGCGCCAGGGCGGGAGGTCGCGCTCGGAGACCGTCGCGCCGTCGAGCAGCAGAACCACGCGCGCCGGCTCGCCGCGGACCTCCAACTCGACCGGCTGCTCGCCGATGGTCAGGCCCAGGAAGAGGGTCAGAAAGGTGATCATCGTCGCGCCGGCCTCCGTCTCGCGAAGCCTACCGCCCGCGAACCCGGCCGGGACTCCGGGCGTATCTATACTGCAAACCCGAACCCGACCGGCCGCGAAGGAGGATGCGATGAAGAACCCCGCCCCGACGCTCGCCGCCCTGCTCCTGCTGCTCGCCCCCGCGGCCTCCGCCTCCGCCGCCGCCCCGCCGCCCGCGGCCGGGGCCGCCCGACTCGACCCGGCGACCGTGCCCTGGGCCGCCACCCCGGAGCTCGAGCAGATGGCGCACCGGGTCGCGCGCGGCAAGATCACCACCCGCCAGAAGCTCGAGGCGATCAGCCACGTGATCTTCGACCAGCGCCACGGCCTCGGCTTCCGCTACGCGAGCCACCCGACCCTGACCGCCGCCGAGGCGCTCGAGCGGCGCGAGGGGAACTGCCTGTCGCTGGTCAACCTCTTCGTCGCGATGTCGCGGGCCTCCGAGGTCGACACCTTCTTCATCGAGGTCGAGGACTTCGAGACCTTCGAGCGGCGCGGCGACAGCGTGGTGCGCTCGACCCACGTGGTCGGCGGGGTGATGATCGGCAACGAGCTGCGCACGGTCGACTTCGCCCCCGACCGGCCGAAGACCTACCGCAGGCTGCGCGTGCTCGACGACGCGGAGGCGGCGGCGCACTACTACAACGCGGTCGGCGCCGAGGCGCTCCTCGCCGGCGACCTGGGGAGCGCCGAGCCGCTGCTCCTGCGGGCGATCGAGCTGACGCCGGATCTCGCCGAGGCGTGGAACAACCTCGGCCTCGCGGCGCGGCGCGCGGGCCGGCTGGACGAGGCGGTCCGCCACCTCGAGCGGGCGCTCGCCGCCGACCCCGAGTTCGTGCCGGCGCTCGAGAACCTGTCCGGCATCTACCGGCTGGCCGGCGACCCCGGGCGAGCCGACGCGGCCGCAGCGCGCGCCCTCGAGATGAAGACCAAGAACCCGTACTACCTGGTGACCCAGGCCTGGAGCGAGCTCCGCGCCGGCGAGCTGGCGGCGGCCGAGGAGCACCTCGAGCGCGCCCGCCGGCTCGACAAGCGGATCCCGGAGGTCCACCTGCTGCTCGGCCGCGTCGCCCTTGCCCGCGGCGAGACCGAGCGCGCCGGCGAGCTGTTCGCCCGCGCCGAGCGCCTCGGCGCCGAGGTCTCGGAGGGCTACCAGCACCGGCTGCACACCAAGATCGACCGGCTGCTCGCCTCGTCCTCGTAGCAAGAGAAAGGGGCGCCCCCGCGGGCGCCCCTCGATCGTTCCTGCCGAGGCGCGCCGCTACGGCGCGACGTAGATCCAGTACAGCATCACGCCCAGGCTGCACCCGAACTTCTTGTGCCCGTTGCCGAGCCCCAGCTCGTCGATGATCTGCTCGCACGAGCAGCCGCGGGTGTCCTCGACGGTGATGCCGCCCGGCACCACGCCGCCGAACGGCGGCCAGCGGGTGTCGAACTCGCCGTCGTTGGTGACCAGGGCGTAGTGCAACGGCAGGAGGCGCACCGTCGGCACCCCCTCCGGGATCGCCGTCGCCGTGCACTGGTCGGCGTCGTCGAGCACGCCGTCGCCGTCCGCGTCGCCGGGGCCGGCGTCGATGTAGACCACCAGCCCGTCGTGGTCCGACGAACGCAGCGGCGTGGTGTCGTCGAAGATCAGGTCGGCCGCCGCGTCGCAGTTGCCGCGGGCGTACTCGACGCTGGTCACGAGCGCGGTCAGCGCCACCGAGCTCAACGCGTGGTCGATCGCCTGGACGTCGCCCTGGAAGTTGAACGAGTAGCGCTCGGACGCGATCACGCCCAGGGTCAGCTTGGCGAGGTCCGGGCTCACCAGGTCGGGACCCGAGAGCTGGCTCTGCGACGGATCGAAGTCGCCGGCGATCTGGCCGACCACGTCGACGTAGCCGTCGGAGAACTCGAAGGCGTTGAGGTCGCCGATCACCAGCAGGTGGATGCCCGGGTCGCCGGTCTGGAGGTCCTGGACGATCTGCGCCACCGACTGCGCCTGCTCGAGCCGCTTCTGGCGCACCCGCGGGCCGTCGACCGGGTCCTCGATGCCCGAGAGCGAGCGCTGGTGGAGCGCGATCACCGTGAACGGGAACGCGCCGCCGTGGCCGACGTACTCGGCGTCGAGCTGGAGCGGCGGGCGGTCGTGGAGCAGGCTCCCGTCGACCGAGAAGATCTCGCCGGCCTGGAGCTGGGTCACCGCCAGCACGTTCACCGTGTCGCGCACCAGGTAGCCGGTGTCGATACCGCCGACGTCGTTGCCTTCGACCAGGAAGGCGGTGTACTGCACGGCGGGGTCGTCGGCCGCGATCACGTCCGCGAGGTCCTCGAGGACGCCGAGCTTCTCGGCCTCCTCGACCGCCACGACGTCCGGCGAGCCCATGACGTCGCGGATGTAGAGGCTGAACTTGTCGAGCCGGCGCTGGTACTCGGCGGCCGAGGCCACCGCGCCGTTGTCCTGCGAACCCGGGTCGTCGACATCGTCGAAGAGCCGGAAGAGGTTGAGCGAGCCGACGGTCATCTCGTCCGGCTGCTCCGGCGTCACCGGCACCGGCAGCGGCGCCTCGAAGGTGACGTCGAGGAAGCTCGGCCACAGCTCGTAGCCGCCGAACTCGAAGCCGACGACGCCCACCGCGTCGTAGGTCGAGCCGCCGGTCAGCACCAGGTTGGGCAGGCCCAGCTTGTCGGGGTCGAGCTCGAAGACCTCGGGGTTGGAGTCGAAGACCGGCAGACCCGGCAGGCCCGGGAACTCGACGCCCGGCTCGCGGAACGGCCGGTTGGGGCCGGCGACCGCGAACGCCTCGGCGATCGGGTCGGTGCCGAAGCGCTGGTTGCCGCTGCCGATCCGGCCGCCGGTGACGGTGACCAGCATCCCCTCGTAGCGCTCGTACTCGGTGGCCGGCTGCGGCTGGACCGGCGAGGGCGTCGCGGAGTCGAAGGCGACCGCCGCGGGGAGCGGGTTGCCGCTCGTGATCAGGGTCACCAGCGGGCTGTTCGAGAACTCGGTGAACTCGAAGAACTCGACCACCTGGCCGGTGACGTCGACCTCGTCGCCTTCAACCACGGTGGGCGCCGCGCCGGTGAAGACGAAGATGCCGTTCGAGGTCTCGGGGTCGAGGTCGGCGCGCGCGTCCGGGGTCTGCATGAAGAAGCCGTTGGGCGCGACGGCGGTGACCACGTTGCCGAGGGTGGAGACGGTGGCGGTCGCGAACGGCGAGACCAGCCCCGCGCCCTGGATCTCGTAGATCTCGGCCACGGCCGGCGGCGCGACGCAGCCGGCGAACGACGTGCCGTCCACGCGGGTGCCCGGCGAGTAGAGCGCGCCGCCCGAGCCGGCGGCGTCCGAGTGGAGCACGAAGCCCGCGCCGGTGATGTCCGGGTCGCGGGTCAGCGACTCGTCGCCGCCTCCCTCGGCGCCGTAGGTGGCGGTGGCGATGGCGCCGCCGTCGGCGAAGGTCACCGTGTCGCCGCCGTTGTTGAGGCCGAGCTGGCCGGTCGAGGCGGTCTGGACCACCACGTTGCCGAAGCTCCCGGTCGGAGTTCCGCCGGCGAAGACCAGGACCGCGCAGCCGTCGGTGACCACCGTGCCGGCCGGGAAGACGTGGCGCACACCGACCGCGTCGGAGAGCGTCCAGCCGGAGATGTCCTGGTCGGCGCCCGAGGCGTTGACGATCTCGACGAACTCGTCCTGGGTGACCGAGATCGTGCCGTCGCCGTTGGCGTCGCCGGCGACCGCCGAGGGATCGGCGTGGATCTCGTTGATCACCCAGGCGTCGGGCGGCGCCTCGCAGCCGGCGAACGAGGTGCCGTCGACGCGGGTGCCCGGCGAGAAGAGCGCGCCGCCCGAGCCGGCCGCGATCGAGTGGAGCACGAAGGCAGCGCCGGTGACGTCGGGGTCGAGGGTCAGCGACTGGTCGTTGCCTCCCGCGGCGCCGTAGGCGGCGGAGGCGACGTCGGCGACGCCGTCGTCGAGGGTCACCGTGTCGCCGCCGTTGTTGAGGCCGAGCTGGCCGGTCGAGGCGGTCTGCACCACCACGCCGCCGAAGGCGCCGGTCGGCGTGCCGCCGGCGAAGACCACCACCGCGCAGCCGTCGGCGATCACCGAGCCGGCCGGGAAGACGTGGCGGACGCCGACCGCGTCGGAGAGCGTCCAGCCGGAGATGTCCTGGGAGGAGCCGGTGTTGTTGACGATCTCGACGAACTCGTCCTGGGTGACGTTGATCGTGCCGTCGCCGTTGGCGTCGCCGGCGGTCGCCGAGGGATCGGCGAGCAGCTCGTTGATCACCCAGGGGGGCGCCGGCGCGACGCACGAGACGGCGTGGGCGCCGAGGCCGTCGAAGGTGTCGTTGGCGAAGCCGTCCCACTCGATCGCGGGGTCGAAGGGGTCGGTCTCGATCGTGTCGCCGGCGCACACCGCCGCCTTGCGCCGGATCGTGTTGTCCGCGGTCGAGACGACGCCCGTGCCCCACTCGGCGCCGGGGTCGACGCCGGCCTGGCCGAGCGAGTCGACCACCGCGCCCGCCTTGCGCAGCACGATCGCGTCGTCGCCGTTCCAGAGCCCGGCACCCGAGGTCTGGTCGGCGACCGCGAGGATCGCCGGGCCGGCGGCGCTGCTCGCGACCACGAAAACGTCGCCCGCGGCGACCACGCCCACGAGATTGAGGGTCAGGGTCGGCACGGGGTTGCCGTTGAAGTGGACCTGGAGCTGGTAGCCGCCGAGGGCGAGGTCGATCGCGGCGCCGGTGCCGTTGAAGATCTCGAGCGCCTTGTTGTTCGAAGAGCCCTCGACGTACTCGGAGAGCAGGAGGTCGGTCGGCGCCTGGGCCGAGGCGGGCGCCGGGACGAGCAGCGCCGCCGCCAGGGGCAGGGCCAGGAGCAGGACGCGGAGACCGGTACGGAGACCGGTGCGGAGACGGATGGAGCGCATCGGGACGGTTCCTCCGGAGTGGGATTGGATGGGGTGGACTGAGGATCGTTCGCGGGCGCCGCCGGTCGGGCGGCCCCGCGGTGGACCGGTCGGGAGGACGCTATCGGCGCCCCGGGGACGCCCGGGTCGCGCGGCGGTGACGGCCGCGTGGCAGGTCCTCTTCGGGTTCGGAGACCGCAAGAGAAGGTCTTCGCTGTTCTCTGAACCGCGTGGCTTCGCGGTGACGTGATTCTAGCTCAGGTATTCCGCTCTGGCGCGTCACGAGCCTGCTACGCTTCGCTCCCGATGACCCGGCAGGAGAAGGCGCGCCGCATCCAGGAGATCCTCGACCGGCTCTACCCGGCCGCGCCGATCCCGCTCGATCACGTCGATCCGTTCACGCTCCTGGTGGCGGTGGTGCTCTCGGCGCAGACCACCGACAAGAAGGTCAACGAGGTGACCCCGGCGCTCTTCGCGCGCGCCGCAACCCCCGAGGCGATGGCGGCGCTCGGCGAGGAGGAGATCCTCGTCCTGATCCGCGAGATCGGCCTCACCGCCAGAAGGCGAAGAACCTGAAAGGCCTCTCGCAGCTCCTGCTCGAGCGCCACGGCGGCGCGGTGCCGCGGAGCTTCGAGGCGCTCGAAGCGCTCCCCGGCGTCGGCCACAAGACCGCCTCGGTGGTGATGGCCCAGGCGTTCGGCCTGCCGGCGTTCCCGGTCGACACCCACATCCACCGCCTGGCCGCCCGCTGGGGCCTCTCCGACGGCAAGAACGTCGAGCAGACCGAGCGCGACCTCAAGCGGGCGTTCCCCGAGGAGAGCTGGGGCCGGGTCCACCTCCAGATCATCTACTTCGGCCGCGAGCACTGCCCCGCCCTCTGCCACGACCTCGCCGCCTGCCCGATCTGCTCCTGGGCCGCCAGCGCCAAGCGCCAGCGCGAGGAGGCCGAGCGCAACCGGCGGGCGCGGGTTCGGGGTTAGAGCGATCGGCGGCGGCGATGCCTGATAACCACCCTCCCCGCCCGCGCGTGGTAGCGGGTGGAGGGACGCCGGGGCGGAACGGACCGTCCGGCTCGTCCGCCGAGAGAGGAATTCCGATGGACGACCTGGCACCGGTTCTCATCGTCGCCGTCGCGCTCTATCTGGGCGCGGGGATCATCCGCTCGATGCTCGCCACCTGGCGTCACAACAAGCTGGTCAAGGCTCAGGTCGATCTCCAGAGCCGCTTGCTCGACAAGCTCGGGGGCGGCGAGGAAATCGGTCGCTACCTCGAAAGCGTCGCGGGGCGCCAGCTCCTCGAGGCGCCGCCGGTCGAGCGCACCCGGCCGCACCTGCGCATCCTCGGCTCGCTGCAGGCCGGCGTCATCCTGGCGCTCGGCGGTCTGGCGTTCCTGTTCCTGCGCGGCCAGGTCGCGGAGGCGGACGGCGAGGGTTTCCTGGTCATCGGCACGCTCGGGCTGGCGCTCGGGCTCGGCTTCGTGGCGTCGGGAGCGCTGGCGTACTTCCTGTCGCGGTCGTGGGGCCTGCTCGACGCCGGCGAGCGGAGCGAGGCCGGGAGCGAGATCTGAGCACGCCGTCCGCCGCGCCGATGGCCCTCGGGGAGCCGTCCGCGGCGCTCGCCGGCGCGGCCGAGGGGGGCGGTCTGGACGCCGCCGCCTTCGGCGCCTTCTACCAGCGCACCGCCGAGGCGCTCTGGGCCTACCTGTCGCGGGTCGCGGGCGACCGCGCGCTCGCCGACGACCTGACCCAGGAGTCCTACCTGCGCTTCCTCCGCGCCGGGTTCACCGGCGAGAGCGAGGAGCACCGCCGGCGCTATCTCTTCCGCATCGCCTCGAACTTGCTGACCGACCATCGCCGGCGCCGCCGCGAGGTGGCGACCGCGCCCGACGAGCTGCCCGAGGCCGGCCCGGAGGGCGCGGCTCCGGCCGGCGACGGCGGCGCCCTTCGCCGCGACCTCTCGCGCCTGCTCCTCGCGCTCTCGCCGCGCCATCGCCAGGTGGTCTGGTTGGCCCACGTCGAAGGGGCGAGCCACCGCGAGATCGCCGCCGCGATCGGGGTCGGGGAGGCGAGCGTGCGGCTGATCTTGTTTCGTGCCCGGCGCAAGCTCGCCGCCGAGCTGCGCCGCCGTGGCTACCGCCCCGAGGAGGTCCGATCATGACCCGCCCCGCTTGCCCGCGCACCGACGAGCTGCTCGCCGCCCGCGCCGCCGGCAATCAGCCGCCGGATTCCGCCGCCGCGTCCGAGGCCGCCGCCCACGCCGCCGATTGCCGCGAGTGCGCCGACGCCCTCCTGGTGGCGAGCTTCCTCGCCGGCGAGGCGGTGGCCGCCGCGTCGGAGGCCGCGCTACCCGATCCCGCCGTGGTGCTCTGGCGGGCGCGCCGCCGCGACCGGGCGCGAGCCGCGGCGCGGGCGCTGCGGCCGATCGCGGTCTGGGAGCGGCTGGCAGGCGCGGTCGCCGCCGCCGCCACCGCGGTGGCCACGGCCTCGCTCGTGGGCGGCCCCGGCGCCGCCGAGCCGCTGGCGGCGGCCGCCGGCGGGATCGCCGGCGCGCTCCCGATGGTCGCGGTCGCCCTGCTCCTCGCGGTCGCCGGCGGCGGCGTCTACCTCGCCTGGGCCGACGAGTAGCCGGCGCCCGGTCGACCCCGCGCGCCGCGGCGCGCTTGCCAGCGCGGCGGCGCCGGGGTAGCTTCTTTCCATGTTCCGCGAGCCCGCGCCGCCGCCCGAGATCTCGCCCGGCCGCTACATCGAGAAGGTGAGCCTGCTCACCGGCGAGGTGCTGGACGAGCCGGTCCTGCCGCACCAGCTCCTGGTGCGCAGCCACCGCGACTACCACCTGGTCGACATGCAGGCGCGCCGCTTCATGAGCCGCGTGGTCGCCACCACCGGCAGCGAGGAGCAGGCGCGGCGGCGGATGAAGGAGGTCCGCCGCCTCGGCCACAAGACCTCGAAGCTCCTGGCCCGGATCACCGGCCAGGACCCCGACCGCGTCGCCCGCGCGCTCTTCGGGCTCAAGCAGCGCGAGTACTACTTCCGCTACCGGAAGCCTCCGCACTCGCGGAGCGAGATCGAGGAGATCCAGGAGCGCCTGCGCGCCGAGGGAGCGGCGAAGCTCGCCGCCGCGACCGGCCCCGGCGGCACCGGCGTCCGGGTGCTCCTGACCGGCGGCACCGGCTTCGTCGGCCAGGAGATCCTCTGGCAGGCGGCGCACGACGACGCGATCGCCGAGGTGGTGGCGCTGATCCGCCCGAAGAGCATCCGCACCGGCGGCCGTACCGAGAAGCTCTCGGCCGAGGAGCGCGGCCGCTGGCTCCTCGACCAGCTCTGGCTCGAAACCCCCGAGCTGCGCTCGAAGTTCCGCTTCGTCGCCGGCGACGTCGAGGAGCCCGACCTCGGTCTCTCGGCGGAGGCGAAGGCCGAGCTGGCGCGCCGGCTGACCCACGTCGTCCACTGCGCGGCGAGCGTCGCCTTCGACGCCCCCTACGATGAGTCCTACCGCGCCAACGTCCACGGCACGCTCAACGCGCTCGAGCTGTCGGCGGGCCTCCAGGCGACCCCGGGGAGCCCGTTCGTGGCTCACCTGGCGGTCGAGACCTCGTACATCCACGGCCGGCAGGTGCGCAAGCTGGCGCGCGAGGACGAGATCGTCTTCCCCCGGAACTTCTACAACAACTACTACGAGCTGACCAAGGCGATCGCCTCGATGGAGAGCGAGCGCTTCATGCTCGACCGCGGGCTGCGCGTGGTCCAGCTCTGCCCGGCGATCGTCATCGGCGAGGCGGCGACCGGCAACAACCGCGGCGACACCAAGGTGGTCAACGCCCCGGTCAACGTCTTCGGCCGCGCCCACGAGGCGCTGTCCGACCCGCAAGGGAAGTGGTTCGAGCGCACCCGCGCGGCGGTGATCGCGCGCATGGCCTGCGTCTTCCCCGGCGACCCGTCGGCCGAGCTGAACCTGATCCCGGTCGACTGGGTGGTGCGCGGCATCCTCGCGGCGCTCGCGCGGCCGGCGGCGATCGGCGCCCGCATCCACCTCGCGACCGACAACCGCCTGACCTCCGAGGAGATCCGCCACGCGGTCCAGGAGGAGGTCGGCGTCGAGGTGCGGCTGGCCGAGCCGACCCTCCACCGCAACGTCACCCTGCCGGTGCTCTCGAAGGTCCTGAACCGCTTCGGCCAGGGGCGGCTGGCCACGGCGCTGTCGAAGCTCGGCACCATCTTCGGCGGCTACAGCGAGTGGGGCCAGCCGGTCCACGAGGTCGGCCGCGACGTCTCGATCCTCGGCCTGCCGGCCGAGCGGCCGGTCACCGAGCACGCCTTCCGGATGCTCTGCCGCCACAACCGCTTCGTCCAGGAGTTCGGCAAGATCAAGGACCCCGAAGAGATCTCGCGCCGCGAGCGGGTCTGGCGCGACTTCATCCACGCCCTCGAGGAGCGCACCGGCGGCCCGGCCGGCGCGCTCGAGGCCGAGAAGTTCCAGCAGGCGGTGGTCGAAGGGCTCGACCTCGAGCACTGGCGGCTGGAGGGCGAGCTGGCCGAGATCGCGGCGGGGCGGTACGGCCGGGACGCCCCGCGAGCCGCGGAGGCGTCCTGACCCTCACGGTTTGGCGCCCGGGGCGGTGGCGTCGGCGTCGAACTTGAAATTGAGCCCGAGGTGGGCCGAGAACTGCTCGTCGGGCTCGCCCAGGAACTCGGCGTGGTTGGCGTAGACGAGCGACAAGGGCAGCGACAGCCCTCCCTGGAGCGGAATGTTGTAAGTCAGGTTTCCGACCCACCGATCCCGGCGGCTGTCGTCGGAGACCCAAGACCTCTCGGCCGACAGGATCAGTCGCGGATACTGCTCCTTCCCGTCGATAAGGATCGGATGCCAGGTGGCATTGCGAATCCACTCGAGCTTGCCGCTGAACTCGCTCTCTTCGTCGAGCGCGAGCGACGCCGTGGTCGGCTCGTCGTCGCCGAACGTGTAGTCCTGCGAGTAGGCGTCGCGATCGACGTAGGTGGCGCTCAAGGAAAACTTCTCGCCGCTCCGGACCTGGTCTTGCCGGTCGACCAGTTCCTGGAACGCCTCGGCCTGAAGCGTCTCGTGGGAGATGTCGACGTTGGCCTTGTCGGTGACCTTCCTTCGGTAAGTCCGAACCAGGGTGTTGAAATTATGCTGGCCGACCTCGACCGTAGCTGAAGCGGTCCAGGAACGCCGACCGACCAGGGCGTCGGGGTCGCGATAAGCGACCTCGAGCGTCGCCTGAGGCTGGTTGTCGACGAGGAAGGGGAGCAGTGCTAGGCTCTCGAGTTCGACTGCGTCGTCGACCGTGCGGGCGATGTCTTCCTGGAGTACGTCCAGGAATCGGCCGAACTCGCCGGCCAGGATCTCCTGAGCCTCAGCCAGCGTGAGAGCGTCCCATTCTTTACGTGAGGGCGCCGGACGGACGGCAGGACTGCCTTCGTTTGGCGCGCTCGGGTCGGGATGCTCGGTCTGGGGCGGTGGGGGGCAGAGTCCTTCGTCGCCGGCGGGCGTCGCCAGAAGACCGAGATCCCTCCCGCCGCAGGTGAGCCGCACCTGGAAGTCGCTGAGGGCCCGCGCGGCCGCGGTCTGCCGGGGAGTCAAATCGGCGACCACTTTCGTGGTCCACGAGCTCAGGAACTCACCCACAAAGCGGGAGTAAACCTGGTGGTTACGGCCCCAAAGCGTGCCAACGGCGTCGAGGTTCGCCGCGGAGTCCGGCCGAGGCTCGTAGCCGTAGGCCGCGGTGTAGGTCAAGTCGGAGAAGTCGTCGATCTGCGAGCGGATCGCGTCGATCTGGGCCGCCCGCTCCGCCTCCGGGATCTCGGCGAGCAGAGCGTCGAACGGCTCGGGCTCCGCCACCGTCGCCTTGACCTGGATCGAGCCGAAACGGCCGGCGCGGATTGGGTTGAGCTTGAGGGTGACTGACTTCTGGTCGTCGCTGGTGCTGACGCTGTCGATCGCAAACTGAAATAGCGGCAGGAAGTCCTCGATGCCCTCGTTGACGCGGCCTGCGAACCCGGAGGTCTGACCGGTGCTGGTGGGCATCGCAGCTACCGCTTCGGGCAACTCCACCGCTGCGGCATCAGCCGCCTGATCCACGCGGGCGCGACCCCATTCGAAGAGCTTTCGCTGGTACGCCTCGATCGTGTCGGTGGAGGTCGGCGACGGAGCTTCGTCCTGAGCCGCGGCTGTCCCGGCGAGAATCAGGAGCAGGAGGGCGGCGAGGAAAGATCGCAAGGTCGTGTTCTCCATGGCTAGTTCGTGGTCGTCACAGACCACCGTCCGGCGAGACCCGCGGGCTGGGCGTTGCACGCCGATTGGAAGACCTGGAGTCCCTTGAGCTCGATCGTCGTGTCGAGCGCGCTGTTGCGGTCGCAGGTGAGCGCGAACTCGCACCGGTGAAAGGGGGGAACCTGCCAGTGGGCGCCCTGTGCGAGCTGCGCACGGGAAAACCTCAGCGAAGGCTCCAGGGCTGCCTGGGGATCGCGGGGCAGGAAGATCACCACCAAGCCGTAGGCGGCGCCGGCGTCCGTCGAGGTCACTTGCACGCGGACCGGGGTGGCTCCCTGGCGGACCCAACTATCGAGACATACCATCGGCACTTCCCTCCGTGTCGTGAATTGGAGACGTCCGATCGCCGCGGTTCGGCCGGGAGCCGATGGTGGGCGAATGGACCTGTTTGTGTTGCTGCCGGCCGGCGGGGATCGCGGACACCGGATCACGGCGAGCCGGAGAAGGTGCGGATTCAGTACAGCGAGACGCGGCTGCCATCGCCGAGCCGCACCGCGGGCTGGGCGCGGCCGAGCGGCGCGCCGGCGAGAGTGAAGATCTCGGGCAGGGCTAGGCGCAGGCGCAGGGCGTCGGCGACCGGCGGCCGCGGTGCCGGCTCGGCCGTGCCGAGCGCCGCCGCCCACGCCGCGGCGAGCCGGCGGCGACGGACGTGGATCGCGTCGGCGCCGTAGAGGGCGGGATCGAGCGTGACCAGCCGCAGCCGCCGGCGCGCGGCGAGCGCGGCGAGGCGGTCCTGGAGCTCCTCGGCGTCGCGCAGCACCTGCTGCCGCTCGAGCCGCCGGGTGGGGAAGAGCACCGCCGCGGCGAGCCGGAAGCGCCAGGCCGGCAGCGCGCGGAGCGTGGCCAGCGGCACCGCGGTGAGGACCGGCGAGAAGCCGCGGGCGGCGAGCCGGTCGACGCACTCCTCGATCCAACCGGCCACCGTCGCGGGCGGGAAGCCGTAGCCGAGGTCGTTGCCGGGATCGGTGATCAGCGCCAGCGCCGGCGCCGCCGCTCCGGCGCCGCCCGCGGCCGGCGCGGCGAGTGCCGCCCACAGGCCGCAGTCGAGGATCCCCGGCAGCCCGCGCGGACCGGCGCGGCTCGCCGCGCCGAACGACCGGCCGTGCCCCGCCGCGGCCAGAACCTCGACCGGCCCGCTGCCGAGCGCGGCCCGCGCCGCCGCGACCGCCGCGGGGAGCCCGCGGGTCAGGTTGCTGGCGCCGAGAAGGACCGCGCGGCGTCGATTCGGGGGATCGCTCTCGGCTGGGATCAGGTGGGGCGCCTCCGGGGCTGACTCTACCGAGGCGGAGGCGTGGGCGGGGCCGGAGCCGGGGGCGGCGGGCACTCGCCCGCCGCCCGCCAGGTCGCTCCCGCTAGCCGTCCGGGTCGAGCTCGGCGCGCCCGTCGTCGTCGGGCTCCGCGCCCGCCCACGCCAGCAGCATCCGCAGCAGGTTCAGGAAGAACATCGCGATCTCCGTTCCCCGAGGGCCCGGCCGCGCCGCCATGGTGCGAACCGCTCCTCGCGCGGCCCGTCGCCCTCCATCGCCCCGGGGGCTCTCGTTGCCGCGGTATCGAGGGGGACGGCCACGTCCGGCCGTTTTTCAGGGGTTGAAGCGAAGTTCGGAGAAGTCGTCCGGGATCAGGCGGGGGCGGCAGCGAAGGAGTTGCGGCGGCCGGACGTCGGGCTATCCGGCTCCGGCCCCCGCCCCGCGGCGCCGCTGATAGGCTCCGCCCGCTATTGCTGGATCGATGGCGAAAGCGGGGCCGCGGGTATGGCGATCGATTGGCGGGGGGAGGACGGGGACGAACTCACGAGGCTGATGCGGCTGCCGCGCCTTGGGGCGATCCTGAGGCGTTACCGGATGCTGCCCGAGGATGCCGAGGACCGGTTGCAGAACGTGATGTACCAGTTCGTGTTGAAGCGGTCCCAGATCCGCAACCCGGAGGCCTGGCTGTGCGGCGCCTTGCGGCGTGAGTGCCTGATGTACCTGCGCACCTGCCGCCGCCGCCGCACGGTGGCCGTCGATCCCGCCATCCTCGAGCTCCTCGGCGGTTCCTGGGTGCCCGATGCCGAGCGGGCCGATCTGCGCCGCCGCCTCGGTAAATGGCTCCAGAAGATGTCCCACAAGTGCCAGAAGCTCCTGCGTCTCCGCTACTTGGAGGAGCTCGACACGAAAGAGGTTGCACGGCGGACCGGGTTCAAGCCGTCGAGCGTCGACAAGGTGACCCAGCGCTGCGCCGAGGCGCTGGCACGCAAGATCGCCACCGCCGCGTCCGCGATCTCGAAGCGGGGGCAGCTGAGAGGAAAGACGCGAGGAAAGAGAGACGAACCATGACCATCGATCCCGATCTGGCGCTGCGCTTCGAGCGCGGGGAGACCGATCGCGAGGAGACCCTCGCCGTGCTGCGCGCGGTGCTGGTCGAGGAACCGCCCGACGACGCGGCGCCCGAGCCGCCACCCGCCGGTGCCTACGAGGAGGCCCTGGAGCGCGCGATCGCCGCCGCGCCGGCGCTCGAGAGGCGGGACCGCGACGAGCGCCGCGGCGCCTCGGAGATGCTCGATGTGCTCCTGGCGCTGCCCGAGGGCGAGCGGGAGTCCGCGGTCGAAAGCCGGCCGGAGTTCCACGCCTGGGCGCTCGCCGACCTCCTCCGCCAGCGCTCGTTCGCCGCCGGCACGGAGGACGCCGCGCGCTCTCGTCATCTCGCCCGCTTGGCCGTGGCGGTCGCCGAGCGGGCGCCGGAGGTGGGGGGCGAGCGCCTGCGCGCCGACCTACTGGGAGCCGCCTGGGCCCAGCTCGGCAACGCCGAGCGCGTCGCCACCGACCTCCCCGCCGCCGCCGCCGCCCTCGCCGCAGCGCTCGATCACCTCGCCCGCGGCACCGGCGATCCGCTCCCCCGGGCGCGCGCGCTGTCGTTCCTCGCCTCGCTGCGGAGCGACCAGTCGCGTTTCGACGAGGCAGTCGAGATGGCGCGGCGGGCGGGGAGCCTCTACCGGCGCGCCGGCGACGACCACGGCTACGGCCGGACGCTGCTCAAGCTCGCCACCTTCCACGCCTACCGCGACGAGCTGGACCTCGCCTGCGGCCGGCTCGACGAGGCGCTCGGCCACCTCGACCCCGAGGCCGAGCCGCGCCTGGTGCTGCTCGCGCGCCACAACCGCGCCTCTTACCTCGAGCGCGCCGGCCGGCTCGACGAGGCGGCGACCGAGCTGGCGGCGGCGCGGCCGCTCGCCGAAGCGGCGCTCGATCGGCTGCGGCTGCGCTGGCTCGAGGGGCGCCTGGAGCTGGCCCGCTCCGGCGCCGCCGTCGGCGAGAAGATCCTTGCCGAGGCCCGCGCCGGCTTCATCGAGGCCGGGCTCGGCTACGAGGCGGCCCAGGTGTCGCTCGAGCTGGCGGTGCTCTACGCCGAGCAGGGCCGGACGGCGGATCAGCGCCGGCTGGCCGAGGAGATGGTGCCGCTCTTCGCGGCGCGCGGCGTCCACCCCGAGGCCCGGGCGGCACTCGTGCTCTACTGCGACGCGGCACGGGCGGAAGCGGTCTCGGCGCGCCTGGCGCGCGAGGTCGGCGACTACCTCGACCGGGCGCACGGGCGGCCGCGGTTGGCCTTCCGCCACGGCGGCTGATCGGGCTCGTTCTCAGTTGGGGTCGTTCTCGGAGTCGCTGCCGCGGCCCCGGCCGCGCCCTTGCCCATGGTCATGGTCATGGTCGTGGTCCTCGTCCTCCTCGGCCGCCTCCTCGTCCCGCTCCGCCGCCTCCTCGCCGCCCTCGGCCTCACCTTCGCCGGCTGCGGCCCAGTCCAGGATCAGCTCGCGCTCGGCCGCCGAGAGCCGCGCCCCCGGGTGCGCCCGCAGGTAGATCGGCAGCGGCATCGCGCCCTTGCCGACCTCCTCGCCGATCTCCTCGAAGAGGTCGGCCTCGTCGTCGGCGGAGTAGCGGTTCCAGGTCGAGAAGTTGAGGTGCTCGCGGCCGTGGTGGACGTCGTCGGCGACCAGGAACGACACCGGCGCCACGTAGCTGTACCAGGGCCAGCGGGACTCGTGGGAGTGGCAGTCGAAGCAGGAGCGGCGGAGGACGGTCATCACCTCCGCCGGTGCCGCCACGGTCTCCTCGACCGGCGGGTTGTCGCGCTCGACCGGCACGAGCTGGATCAGGAGCAGGACGGCCGCTGCGACCGCCAGGAGGATGAGGAGGATGCGCTTCATGGCGCGTGATCTTAAACCGCGCGGCGGCGATCGGGTGGTAGCATCCCGCAGTTCAGCGACGGCCCAGACCGACCACCCGACCGGCCTTCCCGGAGGCGAGGATGAGCTATCCCCTGTTCAAGGTCCTCCACCTGCTCGGCATCTTCCTGCTCTTCGCCGCCCTCGGCGCCGCGGCGCTCCGCGCCTACACGCCCGGGACGCCGCCGGTGCGCGACCGCGGCTCGCGGCTGATCGCGATCACCCACGGCCTGGCGCTCCTGATCCTCTTGGTCACCGGCTTCGGCATCCTGGGCACGCTCGGGCTCGGCGTGCCCGGCTGGGCGTGGGCGAAGCTCGCGGTCTGGCTGGTGATGGGCGGGCTGGTCGCGGTGATCCGCCGCTCGCCGTCATCGGCCGGGCTGATCTGGTGGCTGCTCCCGGCGCTCGGCCTGGTGGCGGCGTGGCTCGCGATCTACAAGCCGTTCTGAGCGGCGGGCGGAGGAGCTGAGATGACCACGACCCGGCGCGCCCTCGCGGCGCCGTTCCCGATCGCCGCGGCCGCGGCGCTGATCTTCGCCGCCGCCCCGGTGCTCGCCGCCGCGCCGGTGCGTGCCTTCGTCGGCGCGCGCCTCATCCCGATCTCCGGGCCCGAGATCGCCGACGGCGTGCTGGTGGTCGAGGGCGGCCGGATCGTCGCCGTCGGCCCCCGCGCCGAGGTCGCGGTGCCCGCCGGCGCCGAGGTCGTCGACGTCTCGGGCCTGGTGATCCTGCCGGGCCTGGTCGACACCCACTGCCACGTCGGCGACGTCGAGGGGGGCGACGCCTCCGCGCCGATCCAGCCCGAGGTGCGCGTGCTCGACGCGGTCGACGTGCGCGCGCCGGGGCTCCAGCGCGCGCAGGCCGGCGGCATCACCACGGTCAACGTCATGCCCGGCTCCGGCCACCTGATCGAGCGGCCAGACGATCTACCTCAAGCTCCGCGACGGCGACACGATCGAGGAGCTGGCGATCCAGGACGCCGACGGCCGCCGATCGCGGCGGCATGAAGATGGCGAACGGCACCAACTCGCGCCGCGACCCGCCGTTCCCGGGCACGCGCGGCAAGTCGGCGGCGCTGGTGCGCGAGCAGTTCGTCAAGGCGCCGCGAGTACCTGGCGCAAGCGGCGATGCGCCGGGCACGCCGGAGCAAGCGGCCGACGCGCGACCTCGCGCATGGAGGCGCTCGCTCGAGGTGCTCGACGGGCCAGCGCGATCGTCCACCACCACACCCACCGGCACGACGACATCCTGACCGTGCTGCGCCTCGCCGAGGAGTTCGGCTTCCGCGTCGTCCTGCACCACGTCAGCGACGGCTGGCAAGGTCGCCGACGAGATCGCCGCCGCCGGCGTGCCGGCTCGATCGATCGTGGTCGACAGCCCGGGCGGCAAGCTCGAGGCGCTGCGACCTGCTGCTCGAGAACGGCGCCGCGCTCGAGCGCGCCGGCGTCGAGCGTCGCGCTCCACACCGACGACTGGATCACCGACTCGCGCCTCTTCCTGCGCATCGGCCGGCGCTCGCGGTGCGCGCCGGCATGTCGCGCGACGGAGGCGCTCGCGCGCGGTGACGCTCGCCGGCGCCGAGATGCTCGACCTCGGCCAGCGCGTCGGCTCGCTCGAGGCGGGCAAGGACGCCGACTTCGTGGTCCTCTCCGGCGACCCGCTGTCGGTCTACACGCAGGTGCTCGAGACCTGGGTCGAGGGCGAGCAGGTGTTCGACCGCGGCGACCCCGAGGACCGGCTGTGGGCCGTCGGCGGCTACGGCGCCGGCGACGCCGCGCGCCCACGTCTCGCTGCGTCGAGGAGGTGGGGCCGATGAACGCTCGTTCCAGGCTCGATCGCTCGCCGTCCTGTTGCGCGGCGACTCGCGCGCGGCTCTGCGCCGCCGCCGAGACCTCGCGATCCGCGGCGAGACCGTCCACACCATGGCCGGGCGCGCCGATCGCCGACGGCGTCGTGCTGATCGAGGACGGCAAGATCGTCGCCGTCGGCCCGGCGCGCCGAGGTGGCGATCCCGGCCGGCTTCGCGGTGATCGACGGCCGCGGTCGTGACGCCCGGCCTGATCGACGCCCACGGCACGGTCGGCCTCGACCGGCTACCTCAACCAGCCCCACGACCAGGACCAGCTCGAGCGCTCGGCGCCGATCCAGCCCGAGCTGCGCGCGCTCGACGCCTACAACGCGCGCGAGCCGCTGGTCGCCTGGGTGCGCTCGCTTCGGCGTCACCACCGTGCACACCGGCCACGCCCCCGGGGCGCTGATCTCGGGGCAGACGATGATCGTCAAGACCGCCGGCGCCACGGTCGACGAGGCGGTGGTGGAGCCGGAGGCGATGATCGCGGCGACCCTCGGCCCGGGCGCCCTCGGCGACGAGGACGGCGGCGGCAACCGGCGCCGCGGCGGCGGCCGCGCGAAGTCGCCGGCACCCGGCCAAGGCGGTGGCGATGCTGCGCGCCGAGCTGGTCAAGGCCGCAGGGCTACGCCGACAAGCTGGCCCGCGCCGAGGAGGGCAAGCGCCCCGACCGCGACCTCCGCCACGAGGCGCTCGGCCGCGTCCTCGCCGGCGAGCTGCCGCTGCCTGATCACCGCCCACCGCGCACCAGGACATCCTCTCGGCCCTCCGCGTCGCCGAGGAGTTCGACATCCGCATCGTCCTCGACGGCGCCGCCGAGGCGCACCTCGTGCTCGACGAGATCCGCGCCGCCGGCGTGCCGGTGATCGTCCACCCGACCATGCAGCGCGCGGTCGGCGAGTACGAGAACCTGTCGATGACCACCGCCGCCCGCCTCGCCGACGCCGGCATCCCGATCGCGCTCCAGAGCGGCTACGAGTGCTACGTCCCGAAGACCCGCGTCGTCCTGCTTCGAGGCCGCCCTCGCCGCCGCCCACGACCTCGGCTTCGACCGCGCGCTCGCCGCCGCTCACCATCGACGCGGCGCGCCTCCTCGGCATCGCCGACCGGGTGGGCTCGCTCGAAGTCGGCAAGGACGCCGACCTGGCGCTCTACGACGGCGACCCGTTCGAGTACACCAGCCACTGCGTGGCAGTGGTGATCGACGGGGCGGTGGTGAGTCACACGCTGCGGTGAGCGGGGGCGGCGGCCGCCAGGCCTCGACCACGGCGCCGGCTTTCCGCCAATACAAATGTATTGACGTCCGCCCGCTGCTGTGCGATGGTGGCGCCATGGCCAGCCGATCGTCGCAGCTCCAGATCCGCGTCACTCCGGAGCAGAAGGAGGCCCTGAGGCGGCTCGCGCGCCGGGCGGGGCAGGACATGTCCGCCTACGTGCTGTCCCGGGCGCTGCCCGAGGCCCGGATGCGCTTCGCCGGGCTCCTGGAGGCGCTCCGCGACGGCGACGACCAGCCCGGCTTCGCGCTGGCGGAGCTCAACGACCTCCTGTCCGGCCTCGGACGCCGGCGAGCTGGCGGGGCCGTGGAGCACGCGGACCTGGCGGGGCTCACCCCGTACCTCCAGAACTACGTCGCGGCGATGGTGGAGCTGGCCGCCCACCGCCGGGACGTGCCGCCCCCGGCCTGGGTCCGCGACGTCGAGCCCCTGGAGACGCCGCACTTCGCCACCCCGCTGGCGGGCCTGCGGCTGCATCTGCTGCGGGCGTCTCCGGCGCCCTTCAAGCGGCGCAACCTCTTCATCGACTCGTCGCTCGGCGACCGCGTGTGACGATGGCCGGTCCCCGCCTGACCCGGTCGGAGATCCTGCGGCTGCTCGACCTACTCAACGCGGAGCTGGCCGCCGAAGGGGTGCAGGGCGAGCTCTACCTGGTAGGCGGAGCGGTGATGTGCCTGGCTCTCGACGCCCGCCATGCGACCCGCGACCTGGATGGCTACTTCCGGCCGACCAGAGCGATCCGGCAGGCGGCCGGCCGGGTCGCCGCGCGCGCCGGCGTACCGGACGACTGGCTGAACGACGCGGTGAAGGGGTTCCTGAGCCCGCGCGGCGACTTCGATCCCTACCTCGACCTCGACCATCTGAAGGTCTTCGTCGCGCGCCCGGCCTACCTCCTCGCCATGAAGTGCGCCGCGATGCGGCTGGGCGAGGAGTTCCGGGACCTCGAGGACGTCCGCTACCTGCTCCGCCACCTGAACGTGACCCGCGTCGACGAGGCGCTCGCGATCGTCACCCGGTACTTCGAGGCGGAGCGGCTGCCCGCGAAGACCCGGCTCGCGCTGGAGGAGCTGTTGCCGAGGTAGCACCCGCTCAAGCCCGCTCCGCCAGCCTCCCGAGCGCCGTCACCAGGTCCGGCTTCGCCTCCAGCACCACCCGCAGCGGATCCGCCGCCTCGCCCGCGAAGCGCTCGGGCGCGGTCTTGATCGTGAACCTCGCCGGATCCAGCCCCGGCCGCACCTCGTCCCATTCGAGCGGGGTCGACACCGGCGCCCCCGGGCTGGGCCGTGCGCTGTAGGGGGCGACGAGGAGCTTGTCCCAGCCGTTCTGGAGGAAGTCGATGTAGACCTTGCCCTGGCGCGCCACGGGGCGGCGGGCGACGGAGGAGATCGCGGGGAGGCGGCCGGCGACGATGCGGGCGATCAGCTCGGTGAGCTGTTTGGACTGCTGGTGGGTGAGCTGGCGGGCTAGCGGGAAGAGGACGTGGAGGCCGCTGCCGCCGCTGGTCTTGACCGCGGCGGGGAGGCCGATCTCGGCGGCGAGGTCGTGGATGGTGCGCGCGACCTCGATCACCTGGGCGAAGGTGGCGTCCTTGGCGTCGAGGTCGAGGATGCACCAGTCGGGGTTCTGGAGGGTGGCGATCCGGCTCGGCCAGACGTGGAGCAGGATCGCGCCGAGGTTGGCGACCCAGAGCAGGGTCTCCTCGTCGTCGCAGACGACGTAGCGGGTCTCCTTTTCGGAGCCCTCGGACCAGACGACCTCGGTGCGGATCCATTCGGGGGTGAAGTCGGGGGCGTTCTTCTGGAAGAACGACTTGCCGTCGATGCCGTCGGGGTAGCGGGTCATCACCAGCGGCCGGTCGCGGAGGAAGGGGAGCATGCGCGGCGCGACCGCGCGGTAGTAACCCACGAGGTCGCCCTTGGTGTAGCCCTCGGCGGGCCAGAAGACCTTCTCGGGGCGGCTGATCACCAGGTCGGCGCGCAGCTCGCGGGCGGCCGCGGCGGGCTCGGATGGTTCCGGCGGTTCCTCGGGATGGTCGTCGCCCGGGCCGCCTTCCCCCGGCTCTTCCGGCGACGGTCCGGACGCCTCCCAGGTGCACTCCTCCGGCCGCCGGTCCTCGCGCAGCCGCACGAACACCGGATGCCGTAGCAGCCCCTCCTCGGTGACCTCGGTGAACTTGACCTCGGCGACCAGCTCGGGATCGACCCAGGTGTGCTCGTCGCCCTCGGGGAGCGGGCCGGTGCAAGGAGGAGTCTCGCGGCGGCTCGGCTCGAGGCGCCGGTGGAGGTCGCGGAGCTGCCCCTCGGTGAACCCCGAGCCGGCGCGGCCGATGTAGCGGTAGCCGCTCCCCTCGCGCACCGCGAGATGCAGCGCGCCGAAGCCGCTGCGGCTCCCCTGGGGCGCGGTGTAGCCGACCACCGCGAACTCGCCGCTCGCGTCGGCGCGGATCTTCATCCAGGCCGGCCAGCGGCCCGCGCGGTAGGGGGAGTCGGCGCGCTTGGCGATCAGCCCCTCGAGGCCGCGCTCGCGCACCGCGGCGTAGAGCGCCTCGCCCTGCCCCTCGACGTGGTCGGCGAAGCGCACCGGCCCGGCCGGCGGCAGGATCTCCCGCAGCAGCTCCTTGCGCTCGGCGAGCGGCAGCGGCCGCAGGTCGCGCCCCTCGAAGGCGAGGAGGTCGAAGACGTAGTAGGTCACCGGCTGGCGCACCGCGGCGCGCTCGACGTCGGCGCGGCGGGTGAGCTGGGCGCGCTGCTGGAGGAGGCCGAAGGTCGGCCGCCCGCCCTCGTCGAGCGCCGTCACCTCGCCGTCGACCAGGAGCGACTCGAACGGCAGCGAGCCGAGCGCGCGCACCAGGTCGGGATAGGTCGCGGTGGCGTCGCGCCCGCTCCGGTAGCGCAGGCGCACCTCCGCCCGCGGCCCGCCGCCGCCCCGCCGGTCGGTCGAAGCCAGCACCCGGTAGCCGTCGTACTTCAGCTCGAAGAGCCAGCCGGGATCGGAGAACGGCGCCCCCCCGCGGTCGCCAGCATCGGCTCGACCGCCGCCGGATCGACCTTCAAGACCGGCGCCCCCAGCTCCTCCAGCCGCTCCCGGATCTCCGCCGCCCGCCCGCCCCCCGCGGCCAGCTCCTCGGTCGTCAGCCCCGAGAGCACCGACCGGTCCGACAGCTCCTCGACCGTCTCCCCGGTCGCCCACTCGTCGGGCTTCTTGATCAGCAGCCACTCGTTCGCGCTCCGCGCCGTCCGCACCAGCGTCCAGAGCCCGCGCAGCTTGTAGCCCTTGAGATCGAACAGGAGCTTGCCGCTCTTCAACCCCTCCTCGGGATCGAGGTGATGCACCGCCAGCCCGCGATCCCAGACGATCATCGACCCGGCGCCGTAGTTCCCCTCCGGGATCACCCCCTCGAAGTCGTAGTACTCGACCGGGTGGTCCTCCGTCTCGACCGCCAGCCGCTTGTCCTCCGTCGAAAGCGACGGCCCCTTCGGCACCGCCCACGACCGGAGAAACCCCGCGATCTCCAACCGCAGATCCCAATGCCGCCGCCGCGCGTCGTGCTGCTGCACCACGAACGCCCCCGGCCGCTCCTCCCCCGACCGCCCGATCGGCTCGGGCGTCCCCTCGGCCGACCGCTTCTGTCGATACCTATGGAGCTCTCTCGGCATCGGGCGCTCACTCTACCCCCGCCCCGCCCCCGCCTCCGCTTCAGTCCTTGGCCACCTGGTTCCGCCAGGCAAGGAGGGCCGGGTCGAGGGTCCCCCTCCCAGGGGCGCCAGACCCGGCGCCCAACGCACCGATACGCAAGGCGAGGCGGACCCGCGCCGGGTCTGACGAGGGGCGCGCCCACCGACCCCCGCTCACTCAGAGCGCGCCCCGTCCCCTGGGAGGGGGACCCTCGACCCGGCCCGGCCCCAATCAACCCATGTCGTAACAAGTCAACCCACAGCGCAACCCAGTCGCCCCATCCAGCAACCAACCACCCCCAAACCCCAGCATTCATCAACACTTACGCCCAACCTGTGCTACCATCGCCCCACCATGAGCGCAAGAGCGATGGCCTCCGGCACGATCTCCTTCGGCCTGGTGGCGATCCCCGTCAAGCTGTACACCACCGGGGAGTCCTCCGCCGGCGTCAGCTTCAACCAGGTCCACAAAAAGTGCGGCACCCGCGTCCAGTACCGCTACTACTGCCCCACCGACGACGAACTCGTCGGCCGCGACGAGATCGCCAAAGGCTTCGAGTTCGCCAAGAACCAGTTCGTCCTCTTCGACGACGACGAACTCAAAGCCCTGAACCCCCCGGCCACCAACACCATCGAGATCACCGAGTTCGTCCCGCTCGAAAAAGTCGACCCGATCTACTTCGAGAAGAGCTACTACCTCGGCCCCGACAAGGGCGGCCCCAAACCCTACCGCCTGCTCGCCCAGGCGATGAAAGAGACCGGCCGCGCCGCCCTCGCCCGCTACGCCGCCAGAGGCAAGGACTACCTGGTGCTCCTGCGCCCGTTCCAGAACGGCCTGATCATGCAGCAGCTCCGCTACGCCGACGAGATCCGCGCCTTCGACGAAGTGCCCGTGGGCGACGCCGACGTCAAGCCGGCCGAGCTCCAGCTCGCGCTCCAGTTGATCGACCAGATCGCCCGCGACTCCTTCCACCCCGAGGAGTACAAGGACGAGGTGCGCGAGAAAGTCCAGGCCCTGATCGACCGCAAGGTCGAGGGCGAGGAGATCGTCGCCGCGCCCGAAGAGCAGCCCAAGGCGCAGATCATCGACCTCATGGAGGCGCTCAAGAAGAGCCTCGGCAAGTCCGCCGGCGGGGCCGACGAGCGCAAGCCGGCCAAGCGCGCGCCGCGCAAGGCGGCGGCCGGCTAGAGGACGGCTCCCTCCGGCCCGGCGCGGGTCGGGTACACTCCGCGGCCGGAGGTGACCGCCCATGCTCGCGAGACGACTGCCGCTCTTCGCCGCCGCCATCGCCCTGGCGGCCGCTTCGACCGCCTGCCAGACTGACGATCGGGCCGCGGACGAGCCCGCCGAGCCCGCCGCCCCCGCCGCCGAGACCCCGGAGCAGCTCCAGGCGCGCGCCGAGCGGCTGGCGCAGGAGCTCCTGATCGTCGACACCCACGTCGACCTGCCGTACCGGCTCGAGGAGGGGTGGCAGGACGTCTCGCAGCCCACCGAGACCGGCGACTTCGACTACCCGCGCGCGGTGGCCGGCGGGCTCGACGCGCCGTTCATGTCGATCTACGTGCCGGCGAAGTTCCAGGAGGAAGGGGGCGCGGCCGAGGTCGCCGACCGCCTGATCGACATGGTCGAGCGGATCGCGGCCGAGCACCCCGACAAGTTCGCGCGCGCCGACACGCCCGAGGAGGTGCGCGCGGTGGTCGCCTCCGGGCGGATCGCGCTGCCGCTCGGGATGGAGAACGGCGCGCCGATCGAGGACTTCGACGACCTGCGCCACTTCTACGACCGCGGCATCCGCTACATCACGCTCACCCACGGCGAGGACAACCACATCGCGGACTCCTCCTACGCCGAGGGCGAGCACCAGTGGGGCGGCCTCTCCGACTACGGGCGCGAGCTGGTCGCCGAGATGAACCGCCTCGGCGTCATGGTCGACGTCTCCCACGTCTCCGACGAGGCGTTCTGGGACGTCATGGAGGTCGCCGCGGCGCCGGCGATCGCCTCGCACTCCTCGGCGCGGCACTTCACCCCCGGCTTCGAGCGCAACATGAGCGACGAGATGATCCGCCGGCTGGCCGAGAGCGGCGGCGTGATCCAGATCAACTTCGGCTCCGGCTTCCTCCGCGAAGACGCCCAGAAGCAGGCGACCGCGTTCTGGGCGGCGCGCACGGCGTTCATGGAAGAGCACGGCTACGAGCGCGACGCCCCCGAGGTCGAGCAGTGGATGGAGGAGTACCGGCAAGCCAACCCGACGATCTTCGCCGACCTCGCCGACGTCGCCGACCACATCGACCACGTGGTCGAGCTGGTCGGCGTCGACCACGTCGGCCTCGGCTCCGACTTCGACGGCGTCGGCGACTCGCTCCCGACCGGCCTCAAGAGCGTCGCGGACTACCCGAACCTGATCCGCGAGCTGCTCTCCCGCGGCTACTCCGAGGAGGACGTGGCCAAGATCGCCGGCGAGAACCTGATGCGGGTGTGGACCGAGGTCGAGCGGGTGGCACGCGAGAAGCAGGCGGCTGCGGCCCCTGCGGGTTGAACCGCCTCCGCGGCAGTGGGTTAGAGTGAAGCGCACCTGAGTTCCCTTGTCTTCGGAGGCTCGACCATGGCCCGACGCATCCTCGCCGTCCCCGTCCTGATCGTGCTCGCCGGCCTCGTCACGCTCGCCGCGGCCCAGCCCTGGAGCGGCGGCTCGGCGATCGGGCTCGAGGTCCGCGACAGCAAGAAGCGGCCGATCGAGGGAGCGCAGGTGCTGCTCCGCTACGCCGAGATGGAGCCGATCGCCGGCCCGCCGGCGGCGACCACCGGCGCCGACGGCAAGATCGAGGTGGCGGGACTGGCGGTCGGCCGCTGGCGGGTCGACGTTTCGAAGGACGGCTACTCGTCCTACCTGCTGGTGCTCGCGGTCGAGCCGGACGGGTTCGCGCGGATCGTCAGCGGCCCGGTGCGCGACGCCACCGGCGACCGCATGCGGATCGACGTCTTCCGCGCGCAGACGCTGGCGCCCCCCGAGCCGGCGCCGCGGCCGGTGCGCCCGGCGCCGCCGGCCGCGGGCGAGCCGTCGCGCCCGGCACCGGTGCGCCCGGTCCGTCCGGAGCCGGTCCGTCCGGAGCCGACTCGTCCTGAAACGCCGCCGGAGCCGACCCGTCCGGAGCCGGTACCGCCGCGGGAGGCGCCGCCGGTGACCGCGCCCGCCCCGGCGCCCGCACCGCCGCCCACCGCCGCGCCGGAGCCCGCCGAGGAGCCGGCGCCCGCGCCGGTCACCCCGTCCGAGGAGCCCGAGCCACCGCCGGAGCCCGCGCCCGCCGAGCCGGAACCGGCTCCCGAACCGGAACCGGCTCCCGCGCCCGCCGAGCCCGAGCCCGCCCCCGCCGTCGAGCCGGAGCCCGCCGAGCCCGCGGAAGTGCCGGAGCCGATCGCGCCCGCCGAGGAGCCCGAGACGGCGCCCGAGCCGGAGCCGATTCCCGAGCCCGAGCCTCCGCCGGCCGAGGAGCCCGCGCCGGAGCCCGAGCCTGTTCCCGCCGAGCCGGAGCCGATGGCCGAGCCGGAGCCGATGGTCGAGCCGGAGCCGGTGCCCGAGCCGGAGCCGATGGTGGAGCCGGAGCCGATGGTCGAGCCCGAGCCGACCGAGCCGGAACCCACGCCCGAGCCGGAGCCGATGGTCGAGCCGGAGCCTGCGCCTGCCGAGCCGGAACCGACACCCGAGCCCGAGCCGACACCCGAGCCCGAGCCGGCCCCGGCCCCGCCGCCGCCCGCCGCCCCGGCGCCCCCGGCCGCCCCGCGCCCGGTGCCTCCGTCCGCCGCGCCTCCGGCTGCCGCTCCGCCCGCCGCCGCCCCGTCGGCCGCGCCGCCGCCGCTCCCCTGGATTACGGCCGCGACACGCTCGCCCGCCGACGGCACCTGCGAGGAGTGCGAGCCGGGCACCGCGGCGCTGGCGATCGAACAGCTCGTCGGCTCGACCGGCTCGGCCCCCGCGGCCGGCTGCGCGCCCGACCTCGCGGCGCGGCTCGACCGCATCGCCGCACTGCTCGCCGGCGCCGGGGTGACCGAGGCGGCGCCGCTGATCAGCCGCCAGGGCGGCGCGCTCCAGCTCCTCCAGGGGACCGCGCACGACACCGAGGCGGCGGCGCTGGTGACGCCGTTCCTGCGCCGCGACAGCGCCTGCCAGGCGCTGGTGGCGGTGCTCCCCGCGGGCGTCGAGTACACCGGCTACGCCTACGAGGCGGCGGACGCCTTCGGCGACGGCCCGTGCACCGCCGGTGTCGAGTGCGCGATCGGCGGCGCCGGCTTCAACGGCCAGCCGACCGTGGTCGTCACCGACGGCCCGACCCTGATCTACGGCGTCTTCGACAACCGCTCGCAGGGCCGCGAGCGGCAGGCGCGGATGATCGTCTACTTCAGGCCGTAGAGGTCAGCGCGCGGCCGCGGGCCGCGTGATCCGCCAGAGCCCGCCGGCCAGGAGCAGCGCGGCGAGCGTGAGGCCGGCGATCATGCCGACCCACATCCCGGGCGCGCCGGCGCCGCGGCCGATCGCGAGCCAGTAGCCGAGCGGGAAGCCGAGCAGCCAGTAGGCGACGACGGTGATCGCCATCGGCGCCTTGGTCGCCTTGAGCCCGCGGAGGGCGCCGGCCGCGCTCGCCTGGAGACCGTCCGAGAGCTGGAACACCGCGGCCAGGAGCAGGAGCTCCGCGGCGGCCGCGATCACCCTCGGGTCGGACGTGTAGAGCCCGGCGATCGCGCGCGGCAGCGCCACCATCAGGAGGGCGTTGCCGACCTGGACCGCCATCGCCAGCCCGACCCCCACCCACGCCGCCCGGCGCACCGCGGCGCGGTCGCCGCGCCCGACCGCGTGGCCGACCCGCACCGTGGTCGCCATCGCGATCCCGAGCGGCACCATGAAGGTCACGGCGACGAAGTTGAGCGCCACCTGGTGCCCGGCCACCGCCAGCGTGCCGATCGAGCCGATCACCAGCGCCGCCACCGCGAAGAGACTCGCCTCGACGAAGATCGCCACCCCGATCGGCAGCCCGACCCGAAGCAGCTCCCCGATCGGCCGCCGCCGCGGCGGCTCGAGGCGCGCGAAGAGGTGGAGGCCCCGGTAGCGCTGCTGCACCAGCAGGTAGAGCACGATCCCGCTGAGCTGCGCCCACCAGACCAGCGACGTGGCGTAACCGCAGCCGGCCGCCCCGAGCTGCGGAAAGCCGAGCTTGCCGTACATCAGCACGTAGTCGGCGACGGCATTGACCGGCAGCCCGACCAGCCCGAACCAGAGCACCGGCCGGGCGTCGCCCATCCCCTCGCAGAAGAAGCGCAGCGCCAGGTAGGCGAACCACGCCGGGATGCCCCAGGCGATCCCCTCGAGGTAGCCGGCGACGATCGGGATCAGCTCGGGCTCGACGTCGAACGCGCGGAGCAGCGGCTCGGGATGGAGCACCACCGCCGCCGCCGCCACGGCCAGCCCGAGGCTCAACCAGAGCCCCTGCCGCAAGAGCGGCGCCGCCCGCCGGAGCCGCCCGCCCCCGGCGAGCTGCGCCACCGACGGCGGCATCGCCATCAGCACCCCCAGGAAGAACAGCCCGGTCGCCGACCAGAAGCTCCCCCCGATCGCCACCGCCGCGAGATCCGCCGCCGAGAGCTTCCCTGCCATCACCGTGTCGATGAACGCGAGCCCGGTCATCGCGAGCTGCCCGCCGATGATCGGCCCGGCGAGCCGAGCCGTGGCCGCGGCCTCGCGGCGGATCTCGGGGGAGGGGGCGAGGAGGGTCATGGCGGCCGCGGGCGGTTGGGAGGGCGAAGAGCGGGGGATTGTACCCGGTGATCCCGGCTGACGCCTTGTGACGACCTTCTGGAACTGCGAAGATTCGGCGCTGCGCCGATCCGGTCTCGAAACGCGAGGTTCACCCGTGCCCCAAGCCTTACGCGCCTTCTTCAGCTACGCCCACGAGGACGACCGTTTCCGCATCCGACTTGAGAAGAGCCTGAGGCTCCTCGAACGCCAGGGGCTGATCGAGTCCTGGCACGACCGCAAGCTCCTCCCCGGGGACGACTGGGCGCGCGAGATCGACAGCCGCCTGGAACGATCCGAGCTGATCCTGTTTCTGATCAGCCCCGACTTCATCGACTCCGACTATTGCTGGGGCGTCGAGATGACGCGCGCCCTCGCCCGCCGCGAAGCCGGCGAGGCGCTGGTCGTCCCGCTCGTCGTCCGTCCCGTCGGCGACTGGGAGGCGGCGCCCTTCGGCCGGCTCCAGGCGCTCCTCGGCGGCAAAGCCGTGACGAGCTGGGACGACGAGGACGCGGCCTGGGCCGAAGTGGCGCGCGAGCTGCGCCGGCTGGTCGAGAGCTTCCAGCCCGGCGGGGCGGCCGCCGCGGTCCCGGCGGGAGGCCCGGCCGATCCGATCCGCTACCTCGAGGCCCTGGAGCTGGAGCACTCCTTCGTCGAGATCCGCGGCATGGGCGCCCAGGTGGCCGAGCAGATGCCGCTCGATCAGGTGTACACCCGCCTTCGGGTGGGACCCACCGCCGGCGGCGCGCCGGATCGGGCGGAGAAGGCGCTGCGCCGGGGTGGGGAAGCCGGTGATTTCCTCGAGCGCGGCGGCCGCGACCTGGAGCTGTCCGACGTGCTCCGTGAGCATCGCCACGCCGTCCTGGTCGGAGATCCCGGGTCGGGCAAGACGACTTTCCTGCGATTCGCCGCCCAGGTGCTCGCCCGCGCCCGGCTCCAGGACCGGCCGAACCTCGCCGCCGAGCACCTCGGCCTGACCGGCGAGCCGCCGTTCCCGGTCTTCGTCCCGCTCAACCGCCTGGCCGAGCACCTCGCCGATCCGGCCCACGCGGACGCCACCTGCCCGCCCGACGCCCCGGAGCATTTCCTCCGCTACCTCGACTTCACCCTTCGCGGGCACTCCTTCGGCCTGCCCGAGGGGTATCTCCGCCGGCGCGTCGAGACCGGCGGCTGCCTCCTCCTGCTCGACGGACTCGACGAGGTGCCGGGGGCGCTGCGCCCGCGGGTCGCCCGGATCGTCGAACGGGTGGTGATCGAGAGCGCGAAGACCAACCGGCACCTCCTCACCTGCCGCACGCGCGCCTACGAGGGCACCACCCAGCTCGCCGCCCTGCCCAGTTTCCGATTGGCGCCGTTCAACCCCGCGCAAGTCGCGCGGTTCGTCGAAGCCTGGTCGCGGGCGCTCCTCCGGGTGCCGGCGGTCGATCCCGGCGAGGAGGTGCTCCGCCGCGCCGAGGACTACCGGCGGGAGCTCCAGGCGCAGATCAACGCCCACCCGAACATCGGTCCGCTCACCGAGAGCCCGCTCATGCTCACCATGCTGGCGGTGGTGCACTGGAGCCGAAAGCGCATGCCGGAGCAGCGGGTGGAGCTGTACGAGGCCGCTGTCGACTACCTCCTCGAATCGCGCCGGGAGCAGAGCCCGTTCCCCGCCACCCTACGGCGCGAGGCGCTTCAGGCCCTGGCCCTGCGGATGTTCGAGGACGCCGAGGGGGTGCAGCGCAGCCTCGGCCGGCGCGAGGCCGCGGCGGCGGCGGCGCCGGCCCTCGACGTGACGCTCGACGAAGCGGAGGCCTATCTCGAGGGCGAGTCACTCCACTCCGGCCTCCTCGTCTCGCGCACCGACGGCGAGGTCGAGTTCTGGCACCTGACGTTCCAGGAGTACCTGGCGGCGGTTGACCTGGCCTGGAGCGAGGACGCCTGGAGCGCGCTCGCACCCCACCTCTTCGACGACCGGTGGGCCGAGGTGGTGCTGCTCTTCGCCGGATGGCTCCGCTGGCGGCACGGCCAGCGCCCGGTCAAGCGCCTGATCGAGCGCGTGCTCGCGACCGGCTCGGATCTCCCCGGCCGAGCGCGCGCGGTGGGGCTCCTCGGCCGCGTGCTCAGGGATGTGCGGCCGTTCGGCGGCGACCCGGCGGCGGGGACCGGCTACGAGGCGACGCTGGCCGAGACTCTGGCGCTCTTCACCCCCGGCGGGCCGGAGATCGAGGAGAGGCTTCGGGTGGAGGTCGGGGAAGCGTTGGGCCAGGCCGGTGATCCGAGGCTCGGGGAGGACAACCGGGTGGCGCTGCCGGGTGGCGCGTTCCTGATGGGCGCGCAGAAGTCGGACCCACTCGCTTCCGGCTACGACAAGCAGGCCTACGACGACGAATCGCCGGTTCACCGGGTCACCGTGAGCCCCTTCGCGATCAGCCGCTATCCGGTGACCGTCGCCGAGTTTCGCCGCTTCGTCGAGGCCGGTGAGCGCGGCTACCTTGCGCCACGCCTTTGGGCGCACGAGGGATGGGCGTGGCGGGAGAACGAGGGCATTGCGGCGCCCGGCTCCTGGGAGCAGCAACTGGCCCACCCGAACCGCCCGGTCGTCGAGGTCTCCTGGTACGAGGCCGACGCGTACAGCCGCTGGGTCGGGGGGCGCCTGCCGACCGAGGCCGAGTGGGAATACGCAGCCCGCGGCGCGGAAGGACGGCGGTTCCCGTGGGGCGCCGAGGCGCTTGACGGCCGCCGTACGAACTTCGCCAGGCACGTCGGCGATCCAACGCCCGTCGGGATCTATCCCGAGGGAGCCTCCCCTGAGGGCGTCTTCGACCTAGTCGGGAACGTCTGGGAGTGGTGCCACGACAGGTTTGCCCAACCCTACCCAGCGGGGGACCTGACCGATCCGCAGGGACCGGCCAAGGGTTCGTCCCGTGTGTTGCGCGGCGGCTCGTTCAACAACGATCCGCCGGCCCTGCGGGGTTCCAGTCGCAACCGCCGCCTTTCCGGCGTTCGGAGCGACCACATCGGTTTTCGGGTGGTTTGGGGGTCGGCGCCAGGACTGGACTGACCTCGGAGCTTGCCCGCGCTGTGCGCGGGCTCGGCCTAGAGCCGCGTTTTCGGGGCGGCTGGCTCAGTCCCCGCTGCTCTCAGCGAACACTTTTCGGTAGAACCCGTCCACCGCCACTTCGCAGCCGAGCGAAGGTAGCACCAGCGCTTCCCCCGGCCCGAGCGCTCGCAGCAGCCAGCCGCCGTCGTCCTGGCGCTGGAAGTGTTCGACGAGCACCTGCTTCTGGGAGACCAGGACGTAGTCGGTGAGGGAGGGAATCGTCCTGTAGTGGGCGAACTTCTCGCCGCGGTCGTAGCTCTCGGTCGAGTCGGAGAGGACCTCGATCAGGACCGAGGGGTTGAGCAGGTTGTCGGTGCGGGCGTCTTCAAAGACGGGAGAACCGCAGACGACGGTGACGTCGGCGTAGGTGTAACGCTCCGAGGCCTCGATCTTGACCCGCATGTCGGCGGGGCAGACCCAGCAGGGGAGATCGTGGAGGGCGTTGCCGAGTACTCGGGCGACGTTGCCGGCGATCACCGTGTGCGCGAAGGTGCCGCCGGTCATCGCGACGACGTGACCGTCGATCAGCTCGTGCCGCTCCTCCGCCGCGCGCTCGAACGCGAGGTACTCGGCTGGAGAGACGAGATGCTGTCGAGCAGGATCGGCCATGCGGCGATATTACCTCGCCGCGCCCAGCGAGGCTTTCGGGGAGAGCGGTCACGGTCCGGCGCTGCCTGCCGCCGGCCGTGACCAGCCCGAGCTAGGATGCGCTAGTGAAGCGCATCTCCATAGCACTCCCCGACGAGCTCGACGCTGCGCTGCGCCGGGAAGCTGACCGCCGCGCGACCAGCGTCTCCGAGGTCGCGCGGCGGCGGCTGGTCGAAGGACTCACCGGCTCGACGGACAAGCCGCGCCGGATCCCGTTCGCGGGGATCGTTCACGACCCGGAGATGGTCCCTGCCGAGCGGATGGAGGAGGAGGATCTCCTCCATCCGGAGTAGGTCACCCCCCCGCCGCCTCGCCGACCTCGTCCTCCCCGCCCTCCTCGCCCTCACCCTCACCCACCGGATCCGTCCCATCCAGCCCTTCCAGCGCCACCGCCACTCCCTCGACCTCCTCGGCTCCCGCGGGCACGGTGATCGAGGAGCCTTCGAAGTCGTCCCCCACCGGCTCGACTCTTCCGCCCAGGCACTCGCCGAGGAAGGCCTCGGCGACGGCGTTGAAGGCGAGGCGGTTCTCGGGGCGGGCGAAGCCGTGGCCTTCGTCGGGGAAGAGGACGTAGGTGACCGGGATCGCCTTGCGCCTGTCATCGCCTCGACGATCTGGTCGCTCTCGGCCTGCTTGACGCGCGGGTCGTTGGCGCCCTGGCCGATCAGCAGCGGGCGCTGGATCTTGTCGACGTGGGTCAGCGGCGAGCGCTCGGCGAGCAGCGCCTTGCCCTCGTCGGTGCGTCGGGTCGCCGACGCGCGTCGTGAAGACTGCTCGACGAGCGGCTCCCAGTAGGGCGGGATCGTCTCGAGCAGCGTCACGCAGGTTCGACGGCCCGACGATGTCGACGCCGCAGGCGAACGACCTCGGGCGTGAAGGTCAGGCCCGACGAGCGTGGCGTAGCCGCCGTAGCTGCCGCCCATGATCGCGACCTTGTCGCGCTGCGGCGATGCCCTGCGTCGACGGCCCAGTCGACGGCGTCGATCAGGTCGTCGTGCATCTTGCCTGCCCCACTCGCGGTTGCCGGCGTTGAGGAACTTCTTGCCGAAGCCGGTCGAGCCGCGGAAGTTGACCGCAGAGCACGGCGTAGCCGCGGTTGGCGAGCCACTGGTGCGCAGCGGTTGAAGCCCCAGCCGTCGCGGCGCCCACGGGCCGCCGTGGACGCAGCAGCACCATCGGCACCGGCTCGGCGGGGCGGCCGTCGCCGTCGGGGTCGGAGGCCGGCGGGCAGCGTCAGGTAGCTGACCAGCGTCGAGGCCGTCGCGCGCCGGGATCACCACCGGGTGCATCGCCGGCGAGCGGTCGTCCCCTCGAGCTCCTTGCGGTTGCGTGAACAGGTAGGTCGCCTGCTTGGCGCCGCGGTCGTAGAGGTAGTACGAGAGCGGGCCGGTCGTCCTGCTCGTAGGCGACGATCCAGCGCTGGTCGTCGAGGCTCCGGCTCGACCACCTCCAGCTCGCCGTCGGCGACCGTGGCCAGGTGGTCGAGGTCGCCGCGGATGGCGTCGTCGAGCACCTTCCACTCGCGCCGGGTGTAGGTCGAGGCGGCAGCTTGAACGGTCAGCTCGGTCGGGTGGACCATGAAGTTGTCGACGTCGGCGCGGGGGTCCTCGGCGAGGACCTTCGACCCGCCGGTCGCGAGGTCGAGCGCGACCAGCGCCGCGGTGTCGCGCTCGCGGCTGTCGAGCATGTAGAGGACTCCCCCGGTCTTGTCGAAGCCGACCGGGCCGGTGGTCAGGGCGTCGTCCGACCCGACCGTGAACAGCTCCTCCCAGCCGTCGCCGGCGCGGCGCTCGAAGCTGACGCCGCCGTCGGGGTTGAAGCGCATGGCGATCCGCAGCTCGTTGTCGAGGTCGGTGACGAAGCCGACGAAGCCCGGGTTCTCGAGCACGCAGGTCCGCTCGCCGGTCGCGAGGTCGATGCGGTAGACGTCGTGGAGCTGCGGGTCGCGGTCGTTGATGCCGACCAGGATCTCGCCCGGCTTCTTGTGGCTGACGCCGTAGATCTGCGCCTGGACCCCCTCGATCGGGGTCAGGTCGGCGGTCTCGCCGCTCTCGAGGTCGACGCTGTAGACGCGCCAGTTCTCGTCGCCGCCGTTGTCCTGGAGGTAGACCACGTGGCGGTTGTCGTAGGCCCAGAAGTAGATCCGGATGCCGCGCCCGGTGTCGTCGGTCACCGGCTCGGCGGCGGCCGGGTCGCCCGCCGGGCCGACCCAGACGTTGAGCACGCCGTCGACCGACGCCAGGTAGCTGATGCGGGTGCCGTCGGGGCTGAGCTGGACGCCGGAGCGGTCGGGGTTGCCGAACAGCACCTCGCGGGAGAGCAGCTCGGGCGGCGCGGCGACGGGCTCGGGAGCGGGCTCGGAAGCGCAGCCGGCGAGAGCGGCGGCGGCGAGCAGGAGGACGGGGATCGGTCGGAACGGTCGCATGGAGAGGTCTCCCTCGGAAATGGCGGGTTCGAATGCGGGCGCGCGGAGCGTCGACCGCGCGCGCCCGCGGTACGGATGCGGAGTATTACGGATCGGCGGGCTGGACGTTTCTCCCCGATGACGAGATCGCGGCCAGCGCCTCCGCCGCGGCGGCCCGGACGTCCTCGAGCGCGGCCTCGATCCGGCCAGTGTGTGTGCGCAGGTGGAGCACGCAGGCGCGCAGCACGAAGCGGCCGCCGAGCCGGGTGCCGGTCAGGTGGACGCGCTGCCGGCGGTTGATCCGATCGAGGAAGTCGAGGTTGAGCCGGTCGAGCGCCTTGGGTGTCTCGGCGGCGGCGCGCTCCCAGGTGCTCCCGGGCGGCGCCACGCCGAACGCGAAGAGGCTCAGCTCGGGCTCGGCGAGGATCTCGACTCCCGCCACCGCGCGCACGCCCTCGCACAACCGGCGGGCGAGGAGGAGCTTCTCCTCGAGCGCCTCGGCGAAGGCGCCGGCGCCGTGGAGCTGGAGCGCCAGCCAGACGCGCAGGCCCCGGAACGGCCGCGACAGCTCGGGCGAGAGCGCGTGGAAGTCGACCAGGTCGGGCGCATCCGGCACCGGCGGCAGGTAGTCGGCGCCCGAGGCGTGGGCGCGCGCGAGCGCTCCGCCGTCGCGTACCAGGAGCGCGCCGGTGCCGTAGGGGAGGAACATCCCCTTGTGCGGGTCGAGGGTCACCGAGTCGGCGAGATCGAGGCCGGCGAGCGCCCGGCGGCCGACCTCGGTGAGCATGAAGAAGCCGCCGTAGGCGGCGTCGGCGTGGAGCCACAGCCCCTCGCGCCGGCAGAGCGCGGCGAGGTCGGGGAGCGGATCGATCGCGCCAGTGTTGGTGGTGCCGGCCGAGGCGACGACCAGGAACGGCCGCCGGCCGGCGCGGCGGTCGGCGGCGATCGCGTCGGCCAGCCGGTCGAGGCGAAGGCGGTACTTGCGGTCGCTCTCGATCACGCGCACGGCGCCGGCGGGGAAGCCGGCGAGCATCGCCGCCCGCGCCACCGAGTGGTGCGCCTGGTCGGAGACGTAGAGCGTGCCGTCGAGGAAGTGCTCGGGCAGCCGCTCGCGCCGGGCGGTGAAGACGGCCGTGAAGTTGGCCAGCGACCCGCCGCTGGTCAGGATCCCGCGCGCGCCGTCCGGGCCGGCCGGGTAGCCGACGATCCCGGCCAGCCAGGAGACCGCGTCGGCCTCGATCTGCGACAGGGCCGGCGCCGCGGCGAAGACGCCGATGTAGCGGTTGACGCTGCCCGCGATCAGGTCGGCGAGGACGCTCGCGAAGAGGCCGCCGCCCGGGATGTAGGCGAGGTAGCCCGGCCCGGCGGTGTTGAACGACTTCGGCACCGCGCGCTCGAACAGCAGCTCGAGCAGCTCCTCGAACGGCCGTCCCTCCCGCGGCAGTGCCGAGGCCAGCGCCCGCGCCGCCTCGACCGCCCCCTCGACGTCGGCCGCGGGCTGATCGGGGAGGGTCTCGAGGTGCGCGACGATGCGCTCCATCGCCGCGGCGACGAGCGCGCGCATCTCGGCGGCCGAGGGCTCGAGGGGGAAGCTCACAGATACCTCTGGAAGAGGAGCATCGCCACCAGCGTCAGGCTCGCCGTGAGCCCGATCGCCGGCCGCGGCGCGTCCTCGTAGGCCTCGGGCAGCAGCTCGACGAAGACCATGAAGACCATCGCGCCGGCGGCGAAGCCGATCCCCCAGGGGAGCGCCGGGCGGAACGCCTCGACGAAGAGGTAGGCCGGCACCGCCATCAGCGGCTGGGGGAGCGAGGAGAAGACGCTCCAGCCGGCGCAGGCGAGGAGCGAGGTGCCACGCGGCCGCAGCACGGCGCTGATCGCCAGCCCCTCCGGGACGTTGTGGACCGCGATCGCGATCGTGATCACCGCGGCGAGCCGCATGCCGCCGCCGAACGAGGCGCCGACCGCCACCCCCTCGGCGAAGGAGTGGACGGTCATCACCACCACCATCAGGAGCATGCGCCGGGCGTCGGCGCCCGCGGCGGCGCCGAAGCGCAGCTCGCGCCGGCCGAGCCAGCGCTGGGTGCCGAGGATGAAGAGCACTCCGAGGTTGGCGCCGGCGATCGTCTGCCAGGCGCCGTAGCGGGTCCCCTCGGCGGCGAGGCCGAAGCAGGCGCCGAGCATCAGCCCGGCGGCGATCGCGTTGGCGAGTGCCACCGCCCGCGGCGACACCCGGCGGACGAACGCGAACGGCAGCGCGCCGAGGCCGGTCGCCAGGGCGGTGACCAGGCCGTAGAGGAAGACCACCAGCACCGGGTGGAGCCCGGCCAGGGGATCGGTCACAGCGCCACCCCCTCGAGGAGGACGACGATCCCCATCGCGACGCTCGCCACGAGCGCGATCGAGGTGTGCCCGGCCTCGCGGTAGGACTCGGGGAGGAGCTCCATCAGCACCAGGTTGATCAGCGCGCCGGTGGCGAAGCCGAGCGCCCAGGGGAGCGCGCCCGGCGCCGCCGAGATCAGCGCGAACGCCGCCACCGCAAGCGCCACCTGGCCGAGGTCGGCGACCACCGCCAGGGCGCCGGCCGGCACGAGGCGCACGCCGCGGGCGCAGAGCACCGAGCAGAGCACGGTCGACTCCGGCACGTTGTGGACCGCGATCGCGAGCGCGAGGAAGATGCCGAAGCGGAGGTCGACCGCGAACGCCGCGCCGATCGCCACCCCCTCCGAGGCCGAGTGGAGGGCGTTGACCAGGACGATCTTGCGGCCGTAGCCCGGGTCGGCGGGGCGGCCGTCGTCGAGGGGCCCGGCGCCGGTGCCGAGCGCGCGGTGCGTGCCGTAGATGAAGAGGACGCCGAGCGCCGCGCCGAGCGCCGCCGGCAGGGCTGGGCTCTCTCGCCCGGTCTCGGCGAGGACGTAGGCGGCGCCGAGCATCATGCCGGCCGCCAGCGCGTTGGCCCAGCCGATCCAGGCGGCGGGGAGCGCGCGCCGCCGTCCCGAGCCGAAGAGCGCCGCCGGCACCGCGCCGAGCGCCGAGGCCGCGGCCGAGAGCGCGGTCCAGCCGAGGACCGCCGGCAGCACCGCCTCGGCCGCCGCGGTCACGGCGCGCCGGGGCGGTAGAGCGTCACCAGGCACCCCCCGGCCGCCGCCAGCAGGATCCCGGCGACGAACTGCCAGCGCACCGCGCCCAGGCCCCCCGCCGGCGGATGGAGCGACAGCGCCACCGTGGCGTTGACCACCGGCGCGCCGGCGAAGACGATCGACATCACCACGCTCGGGCTCCCCTTGGCGCCGAAGGCGAGGAGCACGCAGAACGCGCCGATCGCGCCGACCACCCCGGCGGCGAGCGACCAGAGCGCGCCCTTCGCCGGGAAGTCCCAGCCGGCGCCGCGGGCGGCGAGGAGCGCGAGCGGCGCCAGCACCGCGGTCAGGAAGTAGGCCAGGCCGACGAACAGGAACGCCTTCATCCGCCCGTGCGCGGGGTCCGCCATCCCGGCCTGGCCGGTGTGGAGGAAGATCCCGTAGAGCCCCCACGCCGCCACCGTCATCAGCGCGAACGCCAGCCAGGCCGTGCCCGATCCGTGAGCTTCCGCCATCGCCGCCTCCGTCGTCGCCGGTCCGGCGCCGAGCTTATCCCGCCCCGCGGCGGTATCCTTGGCCCACCGCTTCGTGAAGGAGACCGATATGAGTGCTCACGACCCGCGCGATCCCGCCGCGGCCGCCGGCTGGGACCGGCGCCGCTTCCTCGCCGCCGGGGGCCTGACGGCCCTCGGCCTCCCGCTCGCCACCCGCGCCGCCGCCCAGGAGGGCGCGGCCGGCGCCCCGTCGCGCAAGGCACCGCCGGACGGGAGGAGCGACTTCGAGATCAAGGTCGTCGCCTCGGCCAACGGCCTCGAGGCGGTGCGCGTCGCGCGCGAGCGGATCGTCGCCGGCGAGGACGTCCTCGACGCGGTGATCGCCGGAGTGAACCTAGTCGAGGACGACCCCGAGGACATGACCGTCGGCTACGGCGGCCTGCCCAACGAGGAGGGCGTGGTCGAGCTCGACGCCTCGGTGATGCACGGCCCGACCCACCGCGCCGGCGCGGTCGCCTCGCTGACCGGGATCAAGAACCCGTCGAAGGTGGCGCGCCTGGTGATGCGCGAGACCGACCACGTGCTCCTGGTCGGCGAGGGCGCGCTGCGTTTCGCCAGGGCGCACGGGTTCGCCGAGGAGAACCTCCTGACCGAGAAGGCGCGGAAGATCTGGCTCTACTGGAAGCAGTCGCTCTCGGAGACCGACGACTGGCTGCCGCCGCCGCCCGAGGCGCTCGACCCGGCGGTGCGCGAGTTCTTCGGCCTCGACCGGCCTACCGGCACCATCCACTGCTCGGGGATCGACGCCGCCGGCAACATCTCGTGCGTCACCACCACCAGCGGCCTCGCGTTCAAGATCCCGGGCCGGGTCGGCGACTCGCCGATCGTCGGCGCCGGCCTCTACTGCGACAACACGGTCGGCTCGTGCGGCTCGACCGGGCGCGGCGAGGCCAACCTCCAGAACCTGTCGAGCTTCGCCGCGGTCGAGCTGATGCGCGGCGGCATGAACGCCCGGGACGCCGGCCTCGAGGTGATGCGCCGGGTCGCGGCCACCACCGAGCCGCGCCTGCGCGACGCCGAGGGGCGCCCCGACTTCGGCCTCAAGCTCTACCTGATCGGCCCGCGCGGCGAGCACGCCGGGATCACGATGTGGGGTCCGGGGCAGTTCGCGGTCGCCGACGCCGCCGGCGCGCGGCTCGAGGAGTGCGCGGCGCTCTACATGCGGTAGCGGGCGGGCAACAGTCGCTCCGGTGCTGGACATCCAGGAGCGTCCTTGCCTACAATTCGGCGGCGGTTCCGCCGAATTGAGCCCCAAAATGGCGACTCTAGGACGATTTTTCCGGGATCCCGGAGGTCACTACTTCCTCTTCGGCCCCCGCGGCACCGGCAAGTCGACCTGGCTGTGGAGCGCCTATCCGGAGGCGCTGTGGGTCGATCTCCTCGATCCCAAGGTGAGCCGGCGCTTCTCGGCGCGGCCTGAGCGGCTGCGCGAGCTGGTCGCCGGGAGCTCGGACCGCGCGGTGTGCGTGATCGACGAGGTGCAGAAGGTCCCGGCGCTCCTCGACGTGGTCCACGCCCTGATCGAGGAGAAGGCCGGGCCACGCTTCGTCCTCACCGGCTCGAGCGCGCGGAAGCTCCGGCGGGGCGGGGTGAATCTCCTGGCCGGCCGCGCGCTGCTGCGCTCGCTCCACCCTTTCATGGCCGCGGAGCTCGGCGCGCGATTCCGGCTCGACGACGCGCTCGAGCAGGGCCTCGTGCCGCTGATCTGGGACGCCGAGCGGCCGCGCGACGCGCTCGCCACCTATGTCGGTCTCTACCTCGAGGAGGAGGTCCAGGCGGAGGGGCTGGTGCGGCGGATCGGAAACTTCGCCCGCTTCCTCGAGGCAATCAGCTTCTCGCACGGCGCTGCGCTCAACCTGTCCGAGGTGGCCCGCGAGTGCGAGGTCAGCCGCAAGACGGTCGAGGGTTACCTCGAGATCCTCGACGACCTGCTCCTGGCCTTCCGGCTGCCCGTGTTCACCCGCCGCGCGCGGCGGCACCTGACCACGCACCCCAAGTTCTACTGGTTCGACACCGGGGTCTACCGGGCGCTGCGGCCGGCCGGTCCCCTGGACCGAGCCGAGGAGGTCGCCGGTGCCGCTCTCGAGGGCCTCGTCGCCCAGCACCTGCGGGCGTGGATCGACTACTCGGGCGCCGACCTCCGCCTCTCGTTCTGGCGCACCCGCGGCGGCAGCGAGGTCGACTTTGTCCTCTACGGCCGCGACGGCTTCCACGCGATCGAGGTCAAGCACAGTGCGACCGTGCGGCCCGCCGACCTCCGCTCGCTCAAAGCGTTCGGCGAGGACTACCCCGAGGCCACCCGCCGCCTGCTCTACCGCGGCGAAGAGCGGCTTGGGATCGACGGCGTCCTCTGCCAGCCCGTGGAGGACTTCCTGCGCGGACTGGTCCCTGGTGCGCCGCTCGGCTGACCGCCCCCCGGGAACCCGCCGCCCGGTCCGGCGTTATGGTTCACCGGAAGGGCGATGCAGGAGCCGGCACTCCAGTCCGAAGCGCCCGCGCCGAGCGACGCGGAGCTGATGGCGGCCACCCGCGAGGGGGACCGCGACGCCTTCGCCTTGCTCGTCGAGCGCCATAAGGACCCGCTGGTCGGCTATCTGGCGCGGCTCACCGGCTGCCGGCAGCGCGCCGAGGACCTGGCGCAGGACGCCTTCCTCGCGCTCTACCAGCACGCCGCGCGCTATGTCGAGCAGGGGCGGCTCCAGGGGCTGCTCTATCGGATCGCGACCAATCGCCTGCGCTCGCAGGAGCGGCGGGCGCGGCGCTGGCGGCTGCTCGAGCCGGTGCTGTTCGTGTCGCGCAACGGCCACGCCGAACCGGCGCTGGCGCCGCAGCGGGTGCTGGCGAACGAGGTGCAGCGCGAGCTGGCGGCGGCGGTGGCGGAGCTGCCGCTCGCCTTCCGCGTGCCGCTGGTGCTGCACGAGATCGAGGGCTGGCCGTACGCCGACGTCGCGCGCTGGCTCGGCTGCCGCGAGGGGACGGTCAAGTCGCGGATCCACCGCGGCCGGCTGCGCCTGCGCGAGCGGCTCGCGCCCTACTTCGAAGGAGGACTCCGGCGATGAACCCCGAGAAGAACCAGCGGACCTCCGAGCCGGCCGGGCCGCGCCTGGTCGCGACCGGCGAGGACGCGATCGGGGGGGCGCTCCGGTCGCTCCCCGCGGAGGCCGCCGGCCCCGGCTTCACCGCGCGCGTCCTGGCGCGGCTCGACGACGCCGGGCGGGCGAGCCGGCCGGCGATCCTGCGGCCGGGGCTGGCGTGGGCGGCGCTCGCGGCCGCGGCGCTGGTCGCGGCGGTCGGGATCGCGATGATGCGCTCGGCGGCAGCGCCGCCGGAGGCACCGGTGCGGATCGCGGAATCGCGGCCGGCCGGAGCGCCGCCGGCACCCGCGGCGGAGCCGGAACCTGGCCCTGTCGCGGCGGTCGACGAGCCGCCGCCGAGCGCGGCGGGCGGCGCGGACGGTGACGAGGCGCCGCCGGCGGCGACCGCCGACACCCGCCTGGCCGCCGCCGGCAACCGCGCCGCCGCGGGGGACGCGCACGACGCGCTCGCCCGGCTCCGCGCCGAGCTGGACGCGCTGCGCCGCGAGCACCGCCGCTTCGAGATCGGCCTCGCCGACCTGCCCGAGGTCGGCCGCGACGGGCAGCCGGTGGTCTACGTCGGCGGCGACGAGGGGCTCGGGCTGGTGCTCGACCTCGGGCGCGACGCCGCCCCGGGCGGCCGCCGCGACGACATCGAGCCCGGAGCCAGCCTGTGAGGACCCAGTGAGAAACACGTCAAGGAGCACTCCGATGAAGCCGCATGCCGCGTCCCTGACCTCGTTCACGTTCGCGCTCTTCGCGCTCACCCTCGCAGCCCCGCCCGCCGCCTCCGCCGGCGAGCCCGAGCCTCAGTCCTCCGAATCGGCTCCGGCAGCGGCCGAGCCCGGCCAGCCCGTTGAGGCTCCCGCCGAGCCGAAGGTCGAGCGCCGGGTCGAGCGCCAGGTGATCCGCACCGGCGACGGCCAGACCCACGTCTTCGAGGTCCGCCGCGAAGGCCGCGGGGAGCACCCGACCGTCTTCATGGTCGGCCCCGACGGCAAGCCGCTGACGATGGAGGTCGAGCCCGACGGCGAGGGCGGCTTCCACTGGGTCGAGCGCGACGCCGAGGGCGTAGAGGTCCGCGTGCGCCCGCTCGACGAGGTCGCCGAGGCCGGCGAGCCGCGGATCCGCGCCGTCTTCATCGGCAAGGAGGCGCCGCCGATCGAGGTCGGCTGCGGCGGCGAGGGCGAGGCGGAGTGCCCGCCCGGCTTCCGCTTCGGCTACGACCTGGTCGATCCCGAGGGGCTGGGCGCGAGCCGCGGCTACCTCGGCGCGGCGCTCACCGAGCTGACCCCCGAGCTGCGCGGCCACTTCGGCGCGCCCGAGGAAGCCGGGGTGCTGGTGGCGCGGGTCGAGGAGGAGAGCCCGGCCGCGGCCGCCGGGCTGGCGGTGGGCGATGTCGTCACCGCGATCGACGGCGAGCCGGTCGGGACCTCGTTCGACCTCCGCCGGCGCGTCCGCGCCTTCGAGGCCGGCCAGCGCACCATCCTCGAGGTGGTGCGCGGCGGCCGGGTGCTGGCGCTCCCGGTCACCATCGCCGAGCGCGAGCTGCCCGAGGTCGACGTCCGCCGCTTCCTCTGGCACGCGCCGCCCGGCGGACATCCCGGCCACCACGGCCCCGGCGGCCCCGGCGGTCCGGGCGCGGTCGAGCCGTTCGTCTACCGGCTCGATCCCGAGGCGATGAACGAGGCGGTGATCGAGCTGAAGGAGCGCTTCGCCTCGCCCGAGCTGCGCCACGACGTGATCCGCCTGCGCGGCGCCGAGGACGAACTGGAGAAGCGGATCGCCGAGCTGGAAAAGCGCATCCTCGAGCTCGAGGCCGCCCTCGAGCGTGAGGCGCCGCCGGGCGAGTGACCCGCGGCCTCGGGCGGTGCCGGCGCCGGGCTTATGATGCTCCGGTCCGCCGCCCCCGCGGCGCCCCCTCACGGCGCCCGCCGGCCGGGCGCGGAGAGGGGACCCCGCTTGAGCCACCAGGACACCGCGAGCGGCGCCGGCCGGCGCCAGGGCCTCGGCACCCGCATCCTCCACTCCGGCGAAGAGCGCCTCGGCGGCTCGGTGGCGCCGCCGATCTTCCAGTCGACGGTGTTCGCGGTCGACGAGTCGGGCGGCTACGAGGACCTCAAGTACGTCCGCTACAACAACCTGCCGAACCACCGCATGCTCGCCGCCAAGCTCGCCGACCTCGAGTCGGCGGAGGCGGCGGTGGTCGCCGCCAGCGGCATGGCGGCGATCTCGTCGGCGCTGGTCGGCGTGCTCGGCGCCGGCGATCACCTCCTTGCCGGCGACTGCCTCTACGGCGGCACCCAGGCGCTGATCACCAGGAAGCTCCCGGCCCTGGGCATCGAGCACACCCTGGTCGACCCCGCCGATCCGGAGTCGTGGGAAGCGGCGCTACGGCCGGCGACGCGCGCCTTCTACGTCGAGACCATCACCAACCCGCTGATGCGGGTCGGCGCCCTCGACGCGGTCGGCCGCTTCGCCGCCGAGCACGGCCTGGTGGCGATGATCGACAACACCTTCGCCACCCCGATCGGCTTCCGGCCCGCCGAGCACGGCTTCCACCTCTCGCTCCACAGCGCCACCAAGTACCTGAACGGCCACGGCGACCTGGTCGCCGGGGCGGCGATCGGGAAGCGCGAACAGGTCGCCCAGGTCGAGGCGACGATGCGCCTCTTCGGCGGCAGCCTCGACCCGCACGCCTGCGTGCTCCTCCACCGCGGGATCAAGACCTTGGAGGTCCGCTTCGCGCGCCAGAGCGCCACCGCGCTCGAGCTGGCGCGCTTCCTCGAGGGGCACCCGAAGGTGGCGCGGGTCAGCTACCCGGGCCTCCCCGGCCACCCCGACCACGAGCGCGCGGCGCGCCTCCTCGACGGCTTCGGCGCCATGCTCGCCTTCGAGCCGGCGGGCGGCGTCGAGGCGGCCGACCGCTTGCTACGGCGGGTGCGGCTCGCGGTCCACGCGCCGAGCCTGGGCAACGTCGAGAGCCTGGTCGTGTCGCCGGCGCGCTCGTCGCATCGCGCGCTCACCCCCGAGCAGCGCGCGGCGGCGGGCATCTCGGACGCCCTGGTGCGTGTCTCGGTCGGGCTCGAGTCGGCCGCCGACCTGATCGCCGACTTCGAGCAGGCGCTGGGGTGAGTTCCCCGAGGGCTGTGAACGAGCCGCTCGACGATCGCCCGCCCGGCGCCGAGAAGCTCGTTGAGCGCGACTCCGCCGGCGACGTAGCTCTCGCCGGAGCGGACCCGTTGCGCCGCTAGGAGGCGGCAGATCGCGCGCTGGAACTCGGTGAGAGCCATCGTCGAATCCCACCCGCGCGGATGAAGGCGGCACGGTCGCCGTGGCGCTCGATCTGCCCGAGCGTCCGCAGCGCCTCGTCTACCGTCGCCGGGTAGAAGTCCGGGCGCAGGAACCAGAGGCAGCGGGTGCGGTACTCGTCGACGAGCCGGCGCAACTCCGCCGCGACGTCGTCCGAGAGGGGGCTCGAGCCGTCCATGACGGCGGTCAGTCTAGCAGCGGGACCGTATCTCGCCCCGCTCAACCGGCGCGGGCCGCCAGGACCAGCGCCAGGGCGACCGCGCCCGGCAGCGCCTGGGCCCAGAGGATGACCCGGTTCGCGGTCAGCGAGCCGTAGACCCCCGCGATCACCACGCAGCTCAGGAAGAAGACCTGGATCGAGAACCCCGCTTCGCCGGCGAGGAGGCCCCAGACCAGCCCGGCGGCGAGGAAGCCGTTGTAGAGCCCCTGGTTCCTGGCCAGCGGCGCCGAGGCCTGGGCGTAGTCGGCCGAGAGGTGGAACACCCGGCGGCCGAAGGGCGTGGTCCAGAGGAACATCTCGAGGACCAGGAACCAGACGTGGAGGGCCGCGACGACTCCGACGGCGATCCGGGCGAGCGTGATCATGGTTCGAAGCGCCTCCTCGCTGGGCGGTCGGGCGACTCGAGGCGGTTCAGGGCGCGGTCAGCTCGATCCGCAGGCTGCCGGTGACCGAGGTGCCCTCGGTGCCGACGGTCACGGTGACGAATCCGGGCGTCTCGCTGCGCGGGCGGAAGGTCGCGGTGGCGGTGCCGCCGGACGAGCGGGTGACGTTGCCGAAGAGGCCGACCGCGGCGCCGGCGTCGTCCTCGGCACGGAAGGTGACCGCGGTGTCGTCGGTCACGCTCCCGACGTCGCGGTGGAGGGTCGCCGTGATCGTCAGCTCGGTGTCGAGCGCCGCCGGCGCGGTCAGGCGGTCGGCGGCGACCGTGATCGCGCCGGGGAGTGCCCGCTCGAAGGTGATCTCCGCGGCGCGGGTCACTCCCTGGACGGTCGCCGTCACCCGGGCGGTGGAGATCGTCGCCGGGCTCTTGAGATCGGCCGAGGCGCGGCGGCCGGCGTCGACCGGGACCGACAGCGTCGGCGCCGCCGCCGATCCGAACCCGCTCGCCGAGGCCGCGAACTGGACCGTCGAGCCGGCCGGCAGGGTCGGCGAGACCTCGACCGTGAACGGCGTGAGCGTCGCGCCGTCGGCCGGGGCGCGGCCCGGGGCGGCGACGAAGCGGACGACCTCGTTCGGGTCGGGCGGCAGGAGCGTGAGGGGGAGGCTCACCGTGACCCCGGCCGCCGCCTTGGGCGTCGCGGTCACGACCGCGGTGCCGGGGGTCTGGCCGGCCACGAAGTCGATCGACGCCCGCCCGTTGGCGTCGGCCTCGACGGCCCGGTCGTTGCCGTCCGCCACGCCCCCCTGGAGCGTCCCGGGACCGTTGACGCGGAAGAGCACCGTGCGGCGGTCCGCGGCCGGCGCGCCGAGGAGGCGGGCTTCGAGCCGCAGTCGGGAGAACCCGTCCGCCGGCAGCGAGGTCGCGCCGGTCACCGAGGAGAGGGTGAGGATCGCATCGACGTTGACCGCGGTCGGCGAGTAGTCGCCCGAGTCGTAGCAGCCGCCCGCGAGGACGAGCGCGACGCCGCCCAGGGCGGCCGCCAGGGGACGGAGCGCGCAGCGCTCAAGAAACATCCACCACCTCGATCATCACGCTGTCGCGCACGTTGGTCTCCGCCTTGATGAGCTGCTTGATCTCGACCTGCGCCATGCCGGTGTCGCCCTTCTCGATCAGGACCACGCGGTCCGTGCGGGCGGCCGGATTCGCCGGTACCTGGACCGGCCCGACCGTCACGGTCTTCGACGGCCCGCCCGGCGTCTCGAAGAAGACGGCGCTGCGGCCGTCGAGGGTGTAGGTGATGGTTGCCGGCTCGCCGCCGAGGTCGGAGTGGATGGTCTGGAGGAGGTCGATTGCCGCCCTCGGCATCTTGGCGACCTTGGGATTGGCGGCGAGGCGGCGGTCGAGGATGACGGCCATGGTTCGTGTCTCCTCAGGTCCCGGACTTGAACGCGTTGCCCAGGCCGGTGAGCGCCGGCACGACGTTGACGTCGAAGGAGATCGACAGGAACGGCGTCGCGGTGAGGCTGTCGTCGTCGACCAGCGGGTTGGGGTCCTTCTTGGTGAACAGGATCGCTCCGGCGGTCAGGCGCATCGAGCCGGTCAGGCGCACGCCGAGGCCGACCAGGAGCGACTGGCTGCCGATCAGGTCCTCGCGCGTCGCGTCGTCGCCGATGCCGTCGACGGTCAGGCCGAGGGTCAGGGCGGTGCGCCGGTCGAGGGTCTGCCAGAAGTTCCCGAACTGGGACAGCGCCGCCTTCTTGTTGATCGGCCGCCCGTAGATGTTGGTGCCGAGGTAGCTCGACGCCTCGTCGAGCTCGGGCGCGAACGCGAGGCCGCCGTCGCCGCTCAGATAGTTCTTCTGGTCGGTGACGAAGTCGGCGAGAGTGGTGCCCGCGAGGAGCACGATGACCTCGGCCCGGGTCTTGAACTCCGCGGCCAGCACGGTGCGGGCGGCGGCGCGCTCGGCGAGCAGGCTCTCGATGCCGGTCGCGTAGCCCTGGAGCCGCGCGAGGGCGCGGTTCGCCGAGCCGACCAGGCCGCGCGGCTCGGCGAGCGCCTTCAGCTCCCGGGCCGCCTCGGGGGTGAGCGCGCCGGCCGCGCTCAGGTGCTGGAGCAGCGCCGTCGGGCCGCCCTGGTCGTCGAACAGGCTGTCTTGGAGCAGGGTCTGCACGGTCCCGAGCGGCGCGGCCGCCCGGCCCGCCGCGTCGCCGGCCCGGCTGGCGAAGGCCGCGAGGGCGTCCGGCGTCCTCCGGTCGTCGGTGGAGAGGTCGGGGAGATGCTCCAGCGCCAGCGCCTGCTGGAGCGCGGCCGCCTCCTCGCCCAGGCTGGGCGTGTCGGCCGCGGCCTGCTGGATGCCGCGCAGCAGGGCCGCCAGGTCGCCGCTGTCGCGCAGCAGTCCGAGCGCGACGTTGACCTGGTCGACCTCTTCCTTGTAGTCCTGGATCGTGTCCCCGAGCTTGCCCTGGGCGTCGCGGACGTCGCGCAGCAGGCCGTTGAACTCGTCGCGCACCTGCGCCACCGGCACGTCCGGGCAGAGCACCGGGCTCTGCGAGCAGTCCTGGATGCGGTCGGCGGCGGCGACCCCGAGGAGCGCCTCGACCAGCGTGCCGCGCAGGCCCCCGAGGTCGGCGTCCGTGAGGTCCCCGGAAGCGGGCGGCGCGCCGTCCGTCGAGCCGTCGGTCGCGGCAGCCGTCCAGAGCACGGCGTCGGAGGCGGCGCCCACCGCCGCGGCGAAGGCGGCGGCCTCCGCCGGGCTGGGCGTCCGGTCCCAACTGAAGCCGAAGGTGTAGTAGCGCTCGGCCTCGAGCAGCGGGACGAAGATGCTGAAGGTCGGATTCTCCGCGCCCGGGTCGACCCGGTTGGTCCACGAGGGGAGGCCGGCGAGGGCGCCGCGCGAGCCCGGCTGGGGCCAGGTCCGGCAGTTGCCGTTGGGCGCGGCGGCGCGGTCCGGCAGGAGAGTTGCCGTCTTCTCCTTGCCTGCGCAGGCGGCCTTCTCGGCGTCGGTCCCGCGCTTGAGCGCCTGGCGGCAGCTCTTGACCTCCCAGCAGCGGACGGCGATCGACCGCACCCCGGTCGGCGCCTCGCCGGTGAACACGAACGGCTCGTCGAACGGCAGGGTCTGCCGGACCAGCCCGCCCTCGAGATCGACGGTGACCTCCGTGAACGGCGAGGTCTGGGCGTCCGCGGCGGGAGCCGAGGCGGCCAGCAAGGCGGCCAGGGCGCCGGCGAGGCCGATCCCGAGCCGGACGGACGGGGACGGTCCCTTCATCGGATCTCCTCGACTCGCAGGGGCAGGTTGGCTGCGGATGCTAGCGCAGAGCGTACCCGCGTCGCCATCGGCACTACGGCGAACTCAGTACGCCGCCAGCTCGCGCGCCGCGGCGAGCACACGGTCGGCCGAAGGCAGGAGCTGCCGCTCGAGGCTCTTGACGTAGGGGGACGGGCGGTCGAGGTGGGCGACCCGGCGCACCGGGGCGTCGAGCCAGGCGAAGGCGGCGTCGGCGATCCGCGCCGCGATCTCGCCGCCGAAGCCGCCGGTGAGCTGGTCCTCGTGGACCACGAGCGCCCGGCCGGTCTTCTTCACCGAGTCGAGCACGGCCTCCTCGTCGAGCGGCACCAGGGTGCGGAGGTCGATCACCTCGGCCGCGACGCCCTCGGCGGCGAGCTTCTCGGCCGCCTCGAGGCAGGTCCAGGTCGCGACGCCGTAGGCGACCATCGTCAGGTCGCCGCCGGCGCGCACCACCCTCGCTTCGCCGAGGACGGCGGCCGGCAGCTCGCCCGCCGGCAGCGCCTCCTTGATCCGCCGGTAGAGGAACTTGTGCTCCAGGAAGACCACCGGGTTGGGGTCGCGGATCGCCGCCTTGAGGAGCGCCCCGGCGTCGGCGGCGCCGGCCGGGCAGACAACCTTCAAGCCGGCGACGTGGGCGAACCACCCCTCGGGGTTCTGCGAATGGAACGGCCCGGCGCCGACGCCGCCGCCCGACGGCAGCCGCACCACCAGCGGGCAGGGCACCTCCCAGCGGTAGAAGAGCTTGGCCGCGACGTTGACGAGCTGGTTGAAGCCGCAGGTGATGAAGTCGGCGAACTGCATCTCGACCACCGGCCGGAAGCCGAGGATCGCGGCGCCGGCGGCGATGCCGATCGTGCCGCTCTCGGCGATCGGCGTGTCGAGCACGCGCTCGGGCCAGCGCTCGTGGAGGCCGCGGGTCGAGCGGAACGCGCCCTCGAAGACGCCGATGTCCTGGCCCATCAGCACCACGGAGGGGTCGCGCTCCATCTCCTCGGCGAGGGCGCGGTTGATGGCGTCGACGTAGGCGGTCTCGCCGGTCTCGCCGGCGCGGCCGCCGGCGCGGGCGGCGCTTCGCGGCTGCGGCCTGCCGGCGCCGCCGCCCGGGATCGCCACCGGCGCCGGCGCCGGCGTGCCCAGCGGCGCGAAGACCGGCCGGGTCGCGGTCTCCGGTCTCGGCGGCGCGGCGTCGAGGGCGCGGCCGATCCCCGCCTCGACCAGCTCGGCGATCCGCGCCTCGAGGCGGGTCCGGGCGCCGTCGTCGAGGACGCCCTCGTCGGCCAGCCGGCGGGCGTAGGCCGGCACCGGGTCGGCGGCGAGGTAGCGTTCCAGCTCGTCGGCCGGCACCACCTTGAGCGAGTCGTCCCCCTCGCTGTGGCCGCGCATCCGGCCGAGCATCGCCTCGATCAGGGTCGGCCCGGCGCCGCTCCGCGCCCGCTCGACCGCGCGCGCCATCGCCGCGGCCATCGCGTCGGGGTCGTTGCCGTCGACGTTTTCGGCCGCGACCCCGTAGCCGATCCCGCGGTCGGAGAGCCGCTCGCAGGCATACTGGAGCCGGGTCGGGGTCGAGAAGGCGTAGCGGTTGTTCTCGACGATCAGGATCAGCGGCAGCCGCCAGACCGCGGCCATGTTGAGCCCCTCGTGGAAGTCGCCGGTCGAGGTGCCGCCGTCGCCGATGAAGTTGACCGCCACGCCGCCCCGGCCCTCGCGCTGAAGGGCGTAGGCGCAGCCGGCGGCGACCGGGATCATCGAGCCGAGGTGGCTGATCATGCCCGGGTGGCGGATCCCGGCCGCGGGGTCGAAGAAGCCGTAGTGGAACGAGCGCTCGACCCCGCGCGAGAAGCCGTCGTCCTTGCCCAGGAGCTGGCAGCAGAGCCGGTAGAGGAGCGCCTCCGGCTCCGGCCGCCGGCCGTCCGGCTCGCCGAAGTCGAGCCCGGGGAAGGTGCGCGCCGGGTCGAGGTAAACGGCGAGGATCGCGCCGAGGTCGCGGTGGAGCGTGCACAGCGCGTCGCCCGCCTCGAGGGCCAGCCCCGCCGGCACCGTGGTCGCCTCGCCGCCGACCTCGCTGTACCACTTGGTCACCTTGCCGGTCAAAAGCAGCGATTCGAACCGCGAGTCGAGGTCGCGGGCGAGCTTCATGTAGGCATAGCGGCGCAGCCGGCCGGAGCCGGCGGACGGCACCGCTTCGGTGCGGGGTGCGACATCGATCTCGACGCTCATCGCGGACCTCCAGCCTTCAGCCCCTCAACCTCCGAGGCCCTTGAGCTGGCGTTGATAGGTGCGGCGGTTGCGGTTCTTGGGATCGAGCTGGAGCAGGATCTTGAGCGCCAGGGCGGCCTGGTCGGTCTTGCCCTGGCCGAGCAGCGCCTCGACCTGGCGCTCGCCCTGCTCGACCGCCTGGAGCTTGCGCCGCTCGCCCTCGGCCCGCGACGCCTCGGCGAACATCGACGCCGGGCGCGCGCTCGACGGCAGCGCGGTCTCGAGCTCGATCGCGACGTCGCGCGCGCCGGCGAAGTCGCCGGCGTCGAGCCGCTGGCGGAAGCGGCGCTCGAAGCCCTGGGCGCGGCGGTCCTCGGCCTGGAGGCGGCGCGCGTCGCCGAGCTGGCCGCGCATCATGCCGAGCGCGACGCGGGTGGCGCCGAGCGCCTCCATGCCGGTCAGCTCGGCCTCGGCCTGGTCGAGCTGGCCGCGCTCGAGGTGGCGGCCGAAGCGCTCGCGCGCCTCGTCGAGCCCGGCGCTGCGCTTCTGCGCCGTCTCGGCGCTCTCGATCTCGCGCGCCAGGGCGAGCCCGCCCTGGTGGTCGCCGTCGAGCTTGCGCGCCGCCTCGAGCCGGCGGCGGGCGGTCTTGTAGTCCCCCTTGCCGAGCGCCTCGCGGCCGGCGGCCAGCTCGCGCTCGAGCTTCTCGCTGCCCGCCAGCTCGCCGCGCAGGATCTCGATCCAGTTCCGGAAGTCGGAGACCCGCGGGTGCTCGGGCGCCACCTCGAGCAGCGAGTCGAACGCCAGCTCGGCGAGCTTGAGCTGGTTCTGCTGCAGGTAGCGGGTGATCATCTTCTCGATCTCGGCCGCCCGCCCGGCGCGGTCCTGGCTGCTCCGGGCGCGCTCGAGGCGGCGCTTCAACGCCGGCAGGTGGCGGGCCAGCGGATTGGCCTCCTCCAGCTCGGCGATCAGGCGCTCGGCCTCCTCGACGCGGCCGGCGTCGAGCGCCAGGTCGGCGCGGCTGATCACCTCGGTGGTCTCGCGCGCGCGCTCGGCGGCGCGGTCGATCTGCTCGAGCAGGCGGCGGCGCTCGACGCCCGACAGCTCGGCGGTGCTCTGGCGGGGCGCGGCGCCCGCGGCGGGGCCGGGGCCGCTCGGAGCCGGCGCGGCCGCGGCCCGGACCGGCACGGCTCCGCTCTGGACCGGTACCCGCCGGGTCGACACGTCGTCGAGCGCGCGCGCCACCCGCTCCAGCTCCTCGATGAAGTGGATCGCGTCCGGGTAGCGCCGGGCGCGGTCGCGCTCGAGCGCCCGCAGCACCGCGGCGGAGACCGGCGGCGGCACCTCGATCGCGGGGTTGCGTCCGGTCAGCGGCAGCGGGTCCTCCTTGAGCCGCTGGAAGACGAACACCGGGCCGTCGCCGCTCGGGAACGGCGGCATGCCGCAGATCATCTCGTAGAGCACCAGGCCGAACGAATAGAGGTCGCTCCGGTGGTCGAGCGCCTCGCCCCGCCCCGGCTCCGCCTGCTCGGGCGAGCAGTAGCGGAGCTTGCCCATGAAGGTGCCGGTCTGGGTGATCTCGAAGTCGGGCTCGGGGTGGAGGGTCTTGGCCAGCCCGAGGTCGATGATCTTGAGCAACGGCCGGCCGCGCCGGTCCTCGGCGATCATCAGGTTGTCGGGCGAGACGTCGCGGTGGATGACCCCGGTGCCGTGGATCGCGCCGAGGCCGCGGAGCCCCTGGATGCCGAGGTTGAGCGCCACCTCGAGCGGGAACGGCCCCGCCGAGCGCAGGCGCTCGCCGACCTCCTGCCCCTGGACGTGCTCCCAGACCATGTAGAAGGCGCCCTCGGGGAGCTGCGAGTAGTCGTAGAGGATCGCGACGTTGGGGTGCTTGACCTGGGTCGCGAGCCGCGCCTCGCGCAGGAAGCGCTTGCGGTTGGCGGGGTCCTCGGCGACGTCCTGGCGCAGGACCTTGACCACACGCAGCTCCTCGAGCAGCCGGTGGCGCACCAGGTAGACCGAGCCCATGCCGCCGGTGGCGAGCGGCTCGAGCACCTCGTACTTGCTGTCGAGGACGTCTCCCGCGCGATAGACAGTCAGTGGGGGCTCCCTCCCGGCCGCGAAGACCGGGGGAGGATTCTAGCTCGGCTCGATCAGAGTGCCGCGACGCGGAGAGCGGGGCCCGGACCGAGCAGGCCGCCGACCATCGTCATCAGCTCGCCGTGCGAGGGACGCGAGAAGATCATCAGCCGCTCCTCGGGCAACGCCTCGGCGGCGGGGGCGGGCTCGGCGGCGGCCGCGGCGACGGCGGCGAGCGCGCTGGTGCGGGCGTCCTCGCACAGCACGCGGTGGCCGGCCGGGCCGGCGAAGAGCATCCGCTCGCCGCCGGTGGCGCCGCCGCCCGGCCCGAGCCGCACGCACTCGATCTCGAAGACGTGGCCGGACCAGACCGGCTCGAGCCAGCGCCGGTAATCGGGGCTCAGCACCACGCCGCCCTGCCCGGACTCGACCAGGCCGGCGGCGGCCATCTCGTGGAGCAGGCCGCGGGCGCGGTCGCCGCTCTCCTCGCCGGAGAGGAGGTTCCGCACCTCGCCCACCGACAGCGCCTCGTCGGCGCGCTTGCCCCGCTGCGGCCAGAGCGCGGTGGTCAACCGGTAGAGCATCGGCCACAGGCAGAGCGCGTCGCGCCCCGGCCCGAGCGCCTCGTTGTCGAGCTCGGCCGAGAGGAAGGCGAGGAGCGCCTCGAGCGAGAACGGCTCGCCGGCGAGCACCGACTGCTCGTCGCAGTAGCCGATGGCCACCCGGCCGTCGGCGACGAACAGGTGGACCTCCTCGGGGGGCTCGCCGGGACGGGCGCGGCCCAGGCGCAGCCGCGATTCCGGCCGCTCGAGCACCGCCAGGCCGCGGCCCAGCGGACCGCTCTCGCGCAGCCGGCGGCGGCGCTCGCCGGGCATCCAGGCGCGCGAGACCAGCCCGCGCCGGGCCAGCTCGGCGCCGGCGGCGTCGCGCTCGCGGCGCGGGCGGCGCGGGCGGAGCGACTGGGGCGGGGCGAGCGGAGACGCCGGCCCGGGGGCGAGAAAGCCGTGCTCGGCCAGCCAGTCGACGCCGGCCAGCGGCAGGTCATGGGGCGACTCGGCGAAGGGATCCACCGCGCAGGGAGGCACGGCGCGAAGTCGGACGACGGAGGCGGCTGCCGGCATTCGAACTCCCCAGACCCTTCCCCAAGAAGTCTCAGTGTGGCGAAGAAAGACAGGTGATTGTACCAAGCGACCCCCGCAAAGGGGGAGACTTCTCGCTCATTGACTGGAGTGCCCCGGCGGCGGCGCTTTGGGACACTCGGCGCGGCCCGCCGCGGGCGCTCCGACGCCAGCCAGGGCGGCTGGTTTCGGTCTTTTCGGGTATGCGTTCGGTGCTATAGTTTCTCGCGATCACTCCGGAGGTGAACTCTGATGGTCCCGACCCCCCCGCGCCGTCCCTTCGCGATGCTCCTCCTCGCCGCCGGCCTGAGCGCCGCGGCCGCCGCGCCCGCGGGCGCCGGCGAGCTGACCGTGGTCTCGACCGCCCCGCCCCGCCACGCCGGCGGCGTCGCCGCCTCGACCGCGATTTCGATCACCTTCGACCGCGCGCTGGCGCCGGCGTCGGTGACCCCGGCGAGCCTGCGCGCCTTCGGCCGCTCGAGCGGCGCGGTCGCCGGCGCCTTCACCTTCTCCCCCGACGTCCGCACCGTGACCCTGACCCCGGGCCGGCCGTTCGCGCCCGGCGAGACGGTGTGGGTCAACCTCGCCGAGACCCTGACCGCCGCCGACGCCTCGACCCTGCGCGGCGCCGGCTACGCCTTCCAGTTCATGATCGCGGCGGCGCCGGCGGCGCGCGACTTCGAGGAGATCGACGTCCTCGACGTGCGCACCAGCCCGGGCAGCGGCACCCGCGCCTACGGCGGCTTCGCCACCGACCTCGACCTCGACGGCTGGATCGACCTCGGCATCGTCAACGAGGACTCGGCCGACCTGCGGGTGTTCATGAACCGCGCCGACGGCAGCGGCCTCTACGACCCGTTCCTGGTGCCGCCGAGCCCGATCGGCGACATCGCGAGCCCCAACGAGGCGGCCGACTTCGACAACGACGGCTTCACCGACGCCGCGACCTCGAACTCCGGCGACGGCACCGTGTCGATCGTCCTCGGCGACGGCGACGGCACCTTCGGCCCGCAGCAGGTGGTGCCGGTGGGGACCCAGCCGCACGGCCTGGCGGTGCTCGACGTCGACGGCGACGCCGACCTCGACATCGTGATCGCCAACACCCAGGGCAACGACCTGACGCCCTTGATCAACAACGGCGCCGGCGTGTTCGCCGCCGGCGCCGACTTCGAGTCCGGCGGCAACGGCGAGTACGGCCTCGCTGCAGGCGACATGGACAACGACGGCATCCTCGACCTCGTTGTCGGCACCCGCAACGACGAGGAGGTCCAGGTCCTGCGCGGCAACGGCAACGGCACCTTCACCAACGTCGAGAGCATCGACTCGGGCGGCACCGGCTGGATGGTGGCGCTCGGCGACCTCGACGGCGACGGCGACCTCGACGTCACCGCCGCCGGCGGCGCGGCGTCCAACGGCTCGATCCTGCTCGGCGACGGCGCCGGCAACCTGGGCCCGGCCGCGCTCTACCCCACCTCGGGGCTGACCATCGCCACCGACCTCGGCGACCTCGACGGCGACGGCGATCTCGACTGGGCCCTGGCCTCCTTCTCCGGCGGCCGCTGGCACCTCTACACCAACAATGGCAACGGCACGATGACCTTCGACCAGGAGATCTTCGCCCCCTCGAACGCCTCCTGCTCGATCACGGTCGACTTCGACCGCGACGGCGACCTCGACCTCGCCCTGGTCGACGAGATCGCCGACACGGTGGCGCTGATGCAGAACAGCGGCGGGGGGTTGGTGTTCTCGGACGGTTTCGAAAGCGGGGACGTCACGGCGTGGTCGGGCTCGATGGGTTGAGTGCCGAAGGACGGCGCGCCAGGCCGGGATCTGCGGCCTTGAGATCGGTGCTCCCGTGGTAGCTTGACGGCATGTCTCCGGAGGTTCTCGGCGAGTCGTCGATGCTCCGCATCGAATCGGCCGCGCCGCCGCCTCGCTGGTCGGACTTGGCGGCCGAGCTGACGGCCGCCGCCGAGCGGCTACATAGCGCGGCGCCCGGCCGAGAGGAGGAGCCCGCCCGGACGATCTGCGGCGGCGTCATGCTCGGTCTCTGGGACCGCATGACCGGCGGCGACCGGCGCTTTCTGCCGCCCTTCCCCGAGGCTGACCTCGGCGCCCACGTGCCAATCGCCTCCGACCTGGCGTCAGCGGCCGACGTCCTCGCCGACCTGCCGCTGATCGAGGCTTCCTACCGCATCGGGCTGCTCTACACCGACCTCCTGCCTGCCGGCGTCCGCGCGCAGCGGGGCGCCTACTACACTCCGCCGATCCTCGCCGAGCGGCTGCTCGATCTCGCCTCGGCGGCCGGGGCCGACTGGGCGGTAGTGACGGTCCTCGATCCGGCGAGCGGCGGGGGTGCCTTCCTGATGCCGGTCGCGGCCCGGATGCTCGGTTCGGGCCGGGTGAGATCCCTTCCGGCCCGAGGCCGGCTCGATCATCTCGAAGGCCATCTCGCGGGCATCGAGATCGACCCCTTCGCGGCCTGGATGACCCGGGTCTTCCTCCAGCTCCTGACCGATTCGATCAGCCGGCGGGCGAACCGCCCGCTCCGGGTGCCCGTCCAGACCGCCGATGCCCTTCGGGAAGCGCTGCGGACGCAACGGCGGTTCGACCTGATCGTCGGCAACCCTCCGTACGGCCGGCTAGCGCTGCCGGCGGAGCTTCGTGAGCAGTATGCCCGCTCGCTCTTCGGCCACGCCAACCTCTACGGCATGTTCCTGGACGCCGCGCTCCGTTTCCGCCGCAGCTCGGGCCTCGTAGCGTTCCTCACCCCGACATCCTTCCTGGGCGGCCAGTACTTCTCGAAGCTGCGATCCCTGCTGCTCCGCGAAGCGCCGCCGCTGGCGATCGACCTGATCGCCGACCGGACGGGAGTGTTTCCCTCGGTCCAGCAGGAGACCTGCCTGGCGGTCTTCGGACCGGCCCGGCGGACGGGCACCGTGGTCCACGTCGCGCGTCCCGACGGCGAGGGTCTCGAGGTGACGCGGGCCGGAAGCTTCCGGATCGGCGCGGGTTCCGATCGAGGCGGCCCCTGGCTGCTGCCGCGAGCGCCGTCCCAGGCGGGCCTGACCCGGCGCGCTTCGCTCATGAAGACGCGGCTCCACACCCTCGGCTATCGGGCCTCGACCGGTCCGCTGGTCTGGAACCGCTGCAAGGGCAGGCTCCGAGCCCAACCGTCCGCCGAGACCTACCCGTTGATCTGGGCGGAAGCGGTGCGCCCCAACGAGTTCAGGTTCGACTACCGGACCCGCGCGGAACAGGGGTTCATCGAGGTCTCGCAGGATCAGCCGCACGTCCTCCTGTCCGAGCCGTGCGTCCTCGTCCAGCGCACCACGGCCAAGGAGCAGAAGCGCCGGCTGGTGGCGTGCCACGTTCCCGACGACTTCCTGGAGCGATGGGGCAGCATGGTCGTGGAGAACCACGTCAACGTGCTCCTGACCCACCCCGGAAACCCGGTTCCGCCTCGCGCGCTCGCCGCCGTGCTCAACACTCGCGTGGTGGACGAGGTGTTCCGCTGTCTCTCGGGCTCGGTGGCAGTGTCGGCGACCGAGCTGCACGCCCTGCCCTTGCCGCCTCCGAGCACCTTCCGAAAGGTTGCCGCCTTGTGCGGCGAGAACGGCGATCCGCCGCGCTACGACCTGATCGAGGCGATCGTCGCCGAGGCGTATGAGTACGACGCTGCCGCCGTGGCTGAATAGCTCCCTGCCGCCGCCGGAGGAGATCCATCGGCGCCTGCAGGCGTTGGTTCCGCCGTCGCTCGATCCCCGCAACTTCGTGCGCCGCCTCCTCGCGGCGAAGACGATCTTCGTCTTCCTCTACGGCTACGCGATCGAGGGCGAGGAACGGTGGCTCCGTCCCACGGCGGTCACCGACATGACCGACGAGCAGGCGGCGAAGCTCGATCGAGCCGCTCGAGAGCGGTGGCTGGAAAACGCGCAAGGCAGGAAGCGGCCTCGGGACGTGCCCGGCCGCTGGTTCGGCGAGAACACGCGCGAATCGATCCGGGACGAGACGATCCGACGCCTCGTGGAGCTCGGCATCGTCGTCGAGAGATCTGGCCTGCCCACCACGTCGCCGAAACCGCGCTATGCGCTGGCGCGGGACTTCCTGCCTCTCTGCGATCCCGGCGTGGAAGGCGATGCCCTGGCCCGGCTGCTCGAGGCGTGGCGAAGGAAGCATCTCGGCAAGGCATCGCTCGCCCGGCTCGCACTCGTCCGCAAAGGTGCGGCCGGCGGTGCCGAGTCCGTCCTGGTCAACCTGCCGAACGGCGAAGTGCGACGGCTGGCTCCCGGGTCCAGCTCACGGCTCTCGAAGGCGGTGGCCGAGAGGTTCGGGCCGCTCTTCCTGATCACACCCGCCGTGGTGCTCCTGAGCGAGTCGGCGGAGAAGGTGTCCTACCGGGATGAAGAGCTGCTCGAGCTGATCGGCCTGCGGATCGATCCCCAGGTCTCGCTTCCCGACCTGGTCCTGGCCGACCTGGGCTCCGATCCGCCGCTACTGGTCTTCGTCGAGTGCGTGATCTCCGACGGTGCGATCGACGACCGCCGGAGAGGCCAGCTCCTCGAGATCGCCCTGTCGAGCGGCTACCGGCCGCACGACTGCGCGTTCGTCACCGCCTACCACGACCGCGTCGGTTCACCGTTTCGCACCACGGCGGCGTCCCTCGCCTGGGGCACGTTCGTCTGGTTCGAGACCGAGCCCGACAAGCTGGTGCTCTTCCACGACGGGAGCGAGAAGCGCGTAAAGCAGCTCGCCGCCTGGCTCGGCCTCGGCTCCTGATGAGCCTGGACCCAGGTCAGCGGGTCGAGACGTACTGATCGTAGTAGACGCTCCCCGCGACCCCGGCGTCGATCTCGTCGATCGCGCCCATGCGCACCATGTCGACGTTCCAGCCGGTGAGGTCGACGTCGCGGCTGGCGCGGAGGACGCCGTCGCGGTAGACCTCGACCCGGCCGGTGCCGACGGTCTTGTCCCAGATGATCTCGAGCTCGTGAGTCCCGTTGCCCCAGAAGAACTCGCCGACGAGCTCGAAGGTGCCGCCGGCGTTGCGCTGGAGCACCGCCAGCCGATACTGCGTGTTGGCCTGGTTGCGCTTCAAGGTCAGGAAGAAGTGCTGGCGCGGGTTGTTGCCCTGCTCGCGGTAGAACTTCATGATCCGGAAGCGGCCCGGCGAGCCGTTCGGCCGCGGTGGCAGGGTCACGCCGTTGTGGTTGAAGCAGAGCTTGACGGAGATCCGCGGCTCTTCGACCGGGTGGTCGCTCTGGACGTAGGCGTTGCCCTGGTCGACCAGGATCGTCTCGAGCCCGCAAGAGGATCCGTTGCAGGCGGTGCCGCCGCCTCCGCAGATCGCCGCGAACTCGTTGACGTCCAGGCTGTTGGCGGCGGCGGGGCCGGCGGCGAGGAGGGTCGCCGAAGCGGCCAAGGCGAGGGCGGCGAGGGTGATGCTCCGGGGCTGGGGCATGGCCGTTACCTCCTTGTAGGTTGATCGATCACTGATCTTAACATGCGCTGCCAGACGCCGCCCTTCGCCGCCGCGCCAGCCGCCAGGCGGTGATTGCCACCGCGGCGATCACCCCGGCAAGCGCGTTGAAGCCGACGTCGCGGAGGTCGTAGTAGCGCTCGGGCAGGAGGGCCTGGATCCCCTCGTCGGCCCAGCCGGCGAGCGCGGTCAGGAGCACGGTGCCGAGCGCGGGGCGGAGGTAGTCGGGCCGGCGCGCCGCCAGCGCGCCGTAGATCAGCGCGCCGAGCGCTCCGTACTCGACGAAGTGGAACGCCTCCTCGGCGCGCTCCATGGTCGCGAGCACCGCGACGTAGAAGACCGCGAACGGCGCCAGCACCGCCACCTCGCGCCAGCCCGGCCGCGAGCGCGCGAGCGCCCATCCCGCTACCGCGGCGACGGCCAGGAAGGCGCCGATCATCGTCGCCCGCAGGAGGCCCCACGAGCGCAGCGCGTCCGAGATCGGCCGCACCCAGGCGAGCGTCAGGTAGATCGCCGCCAGGAGGCCGCCGGCCGCGAGCCACAGCCGGCGCTCGAGAGCAGTACGGAAGATCGCCACGGCGGCGGCGATGGTAGCCGACGGCCGTGGCGGAAGCGAGGCGGCGGCGCTCTCCTTGGAAAGCCCCTCAGGCCGGGCTGCCGCCGAGCGCGCCGTAGATCTCGCCGGCGATCACGTCGCGGTCGTCGCCCTGGGTGGCGAGCAGGCGGTCGACCAGGTGGAGGAGTCGCCGGCGGTTCTTCTCCGCCTCGGCCTCGAGTCGCTTGCCCTCGGTGACGTCGCGGAGGAGCGCCCAGAGGCAGTGCAGCGAGCCGTCCTCGACGACGCCCGTGGCGCTGACCAGGAAGTGGCGCGGGCTGCCCGAGACGGCGACGTCGTGGCACTCCATCTCGGTCGCCTGGAAGCGGCCGCGGATCAGGCGCCGGACCCCCTCGATGTTCCGCGGGTCCTTGAACAGGGCGAAGTTGCGCAGCGGCACCCCGGTCATCTCGGCCGCGGCGCCGGCGCCGTAGAGGCGCGCGAAGGCGTCGTTGCACTCGGCGACGAAGCCCCAGGAGCGGATCTCGCCGAGGGTCTTCTCCTCGTTCAGCTCGCCCGCCGAGCCCTCGATCAGGAGGCTCCGATCGAACTCGATGCGGCAGATCCCCTCGCCGGCCCCGGAGACGAACGTGCGGTAGCGCTCGTCGCGCTCGCGCACCGCGCGCTCGGCCCACTTGTCGGAGGTGACGTCCTGGGCGTGGCCGAGCACGATCGACTCGCCGCCGGCGTCGACGTGGCGGGCGTTGTCGTAGGACCAGACCTGCGGCTCTCCCCGGCGTCCGACCAGCCGCATCAGGCCGCGGTCGCGGCCGCGCACCCAGACCCGCTCGAGATAGGCGTCGAACTCCCGGCGCACCGAGGGATGGAGTAAACGCCGCAGCTCGGTGCCGACCAGCTCCTCGGGCCGGTAGCCGAGCGCCGCGGCGGCGGCGGGGTTGATGAAGAGCAGCGTCCCGCCGCTGTCGTGGGCGCAGATGAGGCCCTGCCCGTGCTCGACGAGCAGGTGACAGATGCGGTCGGAGTCGGCGGCTCGACCTGTCATCGCGAACCTCCCGGATCGGGCGAACAACTACAAAAGATAAGAGTCGCCGCCGAGTATACGTCGATACGCGGCCGCCGCGCCGATGGCCGGCAGCGGAGGAGCGCGCAGCGCGACCGCCGGCGCAGCCGGCGACTCGGGGGTGGGGCCCCGCGCGCGGGGCGGGGGGCTTGAAAAGCCCCCCGAGGAAAAACTAGTCCATCTGCTTCCTCAGCACCGTCGGGATGTCGAAGTCGTCGACGCTCGACCAGTTCGGCCCGAACCCGCCCGGGTCGTCGCCGCGGTTGTGGGCGATCGCCTTGCGGTAGAAGGGGATTTCGGTCGGCCCGTCGGTGCGCTCCTCGGCGGTCTCGCGGGTGCCGCCGAAGGGCGCGGCGGCGGCGGGCTCGTTCCGAGCCGGCTCGGACCGTGCCGGCTCGGACCGGTACGCCGGCTCGGCGCGGGTCGCCGCGGGCTCGCGGCGCGCCGCCGCGAAGGTCAGCGGCCGGGACTCCCTCGCCGGCTCGGACCGGCGCGCCGGCTCGGCGCGCTCGCCGTCGGCGCGATCGAAGCCGGTGGCGATGACGGTGACCTTCATCGCATCCTCGAGGTTCTGGTCGATGACCATGCCCGAGATGATGTTGGCGTCGGGGTCGACCGCTTCCTGGATGATCCGGGCCGCCTCGGCGACTTCGTGGAGGGTGAGGTCGGCGCCGCCCGAGATGTTGAGCAGGACGCCGCGGGCGCCCTGGATCGAGGTCTCCTCGAGGAGCGGCGAGGAGATCGCCCGCTGGGCCGCCTCGACGGCGCGGTTCTCGCCCTTGGCGATGCCGGTGCCCATCAGGGCCATGCCCATGCCGGTCATCACCGTGCGCACGTCGGCGAAGTCGACGTTGACCTCGCCCGGGATGGTGATCAGGTCGCTGATCCCCTGGACCGCCTGGCGCAGCACGTCGTCGGCGATCCGGAACGCCTCGCCGAGCGGGGTGCCGCGCTCGACGAACGAGAGCAGCCGCTCGTTGGGGATGGTGATCAGGGTGTCGACCGCGGCGCGCAGCTCCTCGACCGACTGCTCGGCGAAGCGCATCCGCCGGCGTCCCTCGAAGCCGAACGGCTTGGTCACCACCGCCACGGTCAGGGCGCCGATCTCGGCCGCCAGCGAGGCGATGATCGGCGCCGCGCCGCCGCCGGTGCCGCCGCCGAGGCCCGCGGTCAGGAAGATCATGTCGGCGCCGTCGAGCACCTCGAGGATGCGGTCGGTGTCCTCGAGCGCCGCCTTCCGGCCGACCTCGGGGTCGGCGCCGGCGCCCAGGCCGCGGGTCAACTGCTTGCCGAGCTGGAGCTTCTCCGGGGCCCGGCACGCCGCGAGCGCCTGGAGGTCGGTGTTGGCGGCGATGAACTCGATGCCCCGGAGGCGGGCGTCGATCATCCGGTTGACCGCGTTGCCGCCGCCGCCGCCGACCCCGATCACCTTGATCTTGGCCGGGAAGGCGTCGAGCGCCTCGGCGAGCCGGATCGCCGGCCCCGGCGCGCGCTTGGCGCCCTTGCGGCGGGCCGGCGCCTCGCCGTCGGTCTCGGCTCCGGCGGCGGAGGCCACCGCGCCCTCGTGGTCGGGGAGTGCCGCGGCCGGATCGGCGGCGTCGTCCCGGGTCTCGGCGTCTTCGAACAGGATCATGAGCAACCCCCTCTCCGGGTAGTCATCGGGCGGTTTCGTTGGATCGTGAAGTGGTACATGTCGTTAGAGATGGCCGTCAGAGCAGGTCCTCGAACATCCCGCGCAGGCTCCCCACCATCCCGCGCACCGAGAAGCCCATCCGGCGCTTCTTCTTCTCCTTGCCCTGCTCGGCGGTGCGGCCGTAGAGCAGGAGCCCCGAGGCGGCGGCCCAGGTCGGCGAGCTGATGACGTCGACCAGCCCGCCGAGCCCCTGGGGCAGGCCGTAGCGGACGCCGGTGTCGAAGATCTCCTCGGCCAGCTCGAGCAGGCCGTCGAGCTGCGAGCCGCCGCCGGTCAGCACCACGCCGCCGCGCAGGGTCTCGGTGAAGCCGTGCTTGTCGAGGTCGTCGCGGACCAGGGTGAAGAGCTCCTCGGCGCGCGGTTGGAGGATCTGGCACAGCTCGCGCTTGGGCACCACCCGCTCGCCGCCGCCGGCGACGGAGGGCACCGCCACCCCCTCGTCGTCGCCGACCATGCGCGACAGGCAGCAGCCGGCCTTGACCTTGATCCGCTCGGCCTCGGCGAACGGCGTGCGCAGCACCATCGCGAGGTCGTTGGTGAAGTGGCCGGCGCCGATCGGGAGCACCGCCGAGTGGTGCGGCTCGCCCTCCATGTAGAGCGCGTAGTCGGTGGTGCCGCCGCCGACGTCGATCAGCAGCGCACCCAGCTCGCGCTCGTCGTTGCTCATCACCGCGGCGGCGGTCGCGAGCGGCTCGAACACCACCTCGATCACCTCGATGCCGGCGCGGTTGACGCAGGTCAGGAGCGTCTTGGTGCGGGTGACGTTGCCGGTCACGAGGTGGACGGTGACCTCGAGGCGGCTCCCGAGCATGCCCAGCGGGTCGCCGATCCCCCCCTGCTCGTCGACCAGGAACTCCTGCGGCAGCGCGTGGAGGACCTCGCGGTCGGACGGCAGCGCCGCCGACTGCGCCGCCTCGAGGACGCGCTTGATGTCCTGGCGGGTGATCTCGCGGTCGCGGCGCGCCACCGAGACCATCCCGCGGGAGTTGACGCACCGGCAGTCGGCGCCCGCGATGCCGACGTAGGCGCGCGAGATCTCGACCCCGGCCATCACCTCGGCCTCCTCGGTCGCCGCCTTGAGCGCGTCCACCGTCGCCTCGACGTTGACGATGTTGCCCTTGCGGGTGCCGCGGTTGGGGGATTCGCCCATGCCGACGACCTCGAGGGCGCCCTGCTCGTCCGCCTGGCCGATCAGGACGCCCACCTTGGCCGAGCCGATGTCGATGCCGACGTAGTAATCCTCTGGCTTGCTCATGTCTCGACCCTCTCCTCAGCTTGCACTGGCGGGGTGGCCGCCGGCTCGACCACGATGCGCCGCGAAAAGCGCAGATCCAGCGCCGCCAGCTCGGGATAGCGGGCGGCCACCTCGGGCAGGAGCGCCCGCAGGTGGTCGGCCCGCGCCCCGATCGTGCCCTGCCGCACCAGGAGCGGACAGGGCAGGGCGGCGGTGTGGAGCCGCGCGTCCTCCTCCGACAACACGTCGATCCTCGAGAGCTCGCGCGCCCAGGCCGGCGCCGCTGCCGCCAGCTCGGCGGCCACCGCCAGCGCCAGCGGCACGCCGTTGCCCTCGATCCCATGGTCTTCGAAACCGCTGCCTTCGAAACCGCTGCCTTCCGGCGGCACCACCAGGAGGAGGCCGGCGGCCTCGGGGTCGCCGGCGGCACGGTCCGACGGATCCCCGGCCGGGCCGCCCGCCGCGCCCTCCGCCGAGGCCTCGACCGGGGCGCCCACCGGGGCGATCGCGCCGCCCTCGGCGTCGGCGAACCAGGGCTCGCCGGCGCGCAGGACCAGCGCCGCCGGCCGCCGCTGGGTCACCGTCACCTCGAGCCGCGACGGCAGCGCCTTGGCCACCGACAGGCTCCCGATCCAGGGATGGCCGGCAAGCGCGCGGTCGACCTCGGGCAGCGGCAGGAGCAGGAGGTTGCGGCCGACCAGCGGCGCCAGCCGGGCGCGCACCCAGGCCTCGGGCACCCGCTCGGCGGCGGTCACCGACAGCTCGGTGAGCGCGAAGCGCGGCGAGGTCATCGCCCACGCCGCCGCCGCCACCGGCGTGCCGACCACCAGCACGGCGCCGAGGAGGCCGCGCGCGGCCGCCGCCCAGAGGCTCCGCCGCTGCCGCCGCGGCTTGACCGCGGCGCGGCGGAACTCGAGCACCCGGCCGCCGTTCGGCGGGCCGCTCGGCGTCAGCCGGGCGCGCGGCTCGCGCTCGCGGGTCATCGCCGGGCCTCCGTGCCCTGCGCGGCGCCGGCGGGCTCGCCGTCGGCTTCCGCCCCGGCGCCGCCCTCGGCGGCGAGCGCCTCGGCCAGCTTGTAGACGTCGCCGGCGCCCATCGTCAGCACCACGTCGCCGGGCGCGATCGCCGCGGCCAGGAGCGCCCCCGCCGCCTCGCGGTCGGCGCACGGGTGGACGTCGCGGTGGCCGGCGGCGCGCGCCGCCGCGACCACCCGCTCGGCGTCGACCCCCTCGATCGGCTGCTCGCGCGAGGCGTAGACCGGCAGCACCAGGGCGCGGTCGGCGCCGAGGAGGGCGCGGCCGAAGCCGTCCGCCTGGTCGCGGGTGCGGCTGTAGAGGTGGGGCTGGAAGACGGCGTGGACGCGCGCCCCGGGGAACGCCTGGCGCGCCGCCGCCAGCGTCGCCGCGACCTCGGTCGGGTGGTGGGCGTAGTCGTCGACCACCGCCGCGCCGCGCCAGTCGCCCAGCCGTTCGAACCGCCGGTGCACCCCCTTGAAGCCGGCCAGCGCCTCGGCGACGCGGAGGAAGTCGATCCGCATCGCGAGACCGACCGCGATCGCCGCCAGCGCGTTTCGTACGTTGTGCTCGCCCGGGATCGGCAGCTCGACCCGGCCGAGGACGCCGCTCTGCGAGTCGCGCACCGAGAAGCGCGTGCCGGCGGCCGACGGCTCGAGGTCGAACGCCGACAGCTCGGCCTGGGGCGAGAGCCCGTAGGTCACCACCCGGCGCTCGCGCAGGCGCGGCAGGATGGTCTGGATGTTCGGCTCGTCGAGGCAGAGCACGATCCGCCCGAAGAACGGCACCCGCGAGGCGAAGTCGACGAAGGCGTCCTGGATCGCCTCGAGGTCGGGGTAGGTGTCGAGGTGCTCGCGGTCGATCGAGGTGACCACGGCGAGCACCGGATGGAGGCGCAGGAAGCTGCGGTCGAACTCGTCGGCCTCGGCGACCAGGTAGTCGCTGTGGCCGAGGCGGGCGCCGGTCTCGAGCGCGCGCACGCGGCCGCCGACGATCACCGTCGGGTCGAGCCCGGCCTCGGTGAGGACGGCGCCGACCATCGAGGTGGTGGTGGTCTTGCCGTGGGTGCCGGCGACCGCGATGCCGTACTTCAAGCGCATCAGCTCGGCGAGCATCTCGGCGCGGCGGACCACGATGATGCCGCGCGCCCGCGCCGCCCGGACCTCGGGGTTGTCGTCGGCCACCGCCGACGAGGTCACCACCAGGTCGACGCCTTCGAGGTGGTCGGGCGAGTGGCCGAGGCGGACCGTGGCGCCCTTCCGCTCGAGCCGCTCGACCGCCTCCGAGCGCGCCAGGTCGCAGCCGCCGACCTCGAAGCCGAGGTCGAGCAGCACCTCGGCGATGCCGCTCATGCCGGTGCCGCCGATGCCGACGAAATGGAGGCGCGCGATGCCGAAGCGCTGGAAGATCACGCCGCCTCCCTCCGCGCCAGCGCCTCGACCCGGTCGGCGATCGCGGCGGCGGCGCCGGGCCGCGCCAGCGCGCGCGCCGCGCGGCCCATCGCGGCGAGCCGGCCGCGGTCGGCGAGGAGGCCGCCGAGCGCCGCGCCGAGCCGCTCGGGGCCGGCGTCCGAGGCGACCACCACCGCGGCGCCGGACTCGGCCATCCGGCGGGCGTTGCCCTCCTGGTGGCCGCCGGCGAGCGCCAGCGGCACCAGGAGCGAGGCGCGCCCGGCGGCGCAGATCTCGGCGATTGTGATCGCCCCGGCGCGCGACACCACGAGGTCGGCGGCGCCCATCGCGGCGGCGACGTCGGCGACGAAGCCGGCGATCTCGAGCGCGCCGCCGCCGCCGCTCGCACCGGCTTCGAGGCCCGCGGCGCGGTAGGCCTCGCCGGCGGCCTCCTCGTGGCCGCGCCCGGCCTGGTGGAGGACGGAGAGTCCCGGCAGCCCGCCGCCGCCGGCGGCCGCCGCCAGCGCCGCCGGCAGATCGCGGTTGAGCTGCCGCGCCCCCTGGCTGCCGCCGAGGACCAGGAGGTGCGGCCCGCCGGCGCCCGCGCCGTTCGCCGGGCGCCCCGGCAGGTCGAAGAAGGCGCGGCGCACCGGCACGCCGGTGACCCAGCTCGGGCAGTGGAGGCGGGCGCCGGTCTCGGCCCAGGCGACCGCGGCGCCGTCGGCCCAGCGCGAGAGCCAGCGGTTGGCCAGCCCGGCCTCGGCGTTGGGCTCGACCAGGAGCGCCGGCCGTCCGGCCAGGCGCGCCCCGAGCACCGCCGGCGCCGAGACGTAGCCGCCGGTGCCGACCACGGCGCCGGCGCCGAGCCGGCGCACGATGCGGCGCGCCGCGAGCGTCGAGCGCGCGACCACCGCCAGCGCGCGCGCCTGGGCGAGCGGGTTCCGGCCCACCAGCGGCCGCGCCGGCAGCGCCTCGAACGGCCAGCCGTGGCGGCCGACCAGCCCCTCCTCGATGCCGCCGGCGGTGCCGGCGAAGGCGACCCGCCAGCCGCGCCCGGCCAGCTCCTCGGCCACCGCCAGGGCGGGGAAGACGTGGCCGCCAGACCCGCCTCCGGCGAACAACACGGTGCTCTCCTCCGGCGCGGTCATCCGTGCTCCGAGAGGTTGAGCAGCACCCCGCAGGCGGCGAGGGTGGCGACCAGCGACGAGCCGCCGTAGGAGATGAACGGCAGCGGGATCCCCTTGGTCGGGAGGAGCGCCACCGCGACCGAGACGTTGATCAGCGCCTGGAGCACCAGCGAGGCGGTGAGCCCCCAGGCCAGGTAGCGGCCGAAGGTGTCGGGGGCGCGGAGCCCCGCGCGCACCCCGCGCCAGAGCAGGATCCCGAAGAGCGCCACGACCGCCAGCGCGCCGATCATCCCCAGCTCCTCGGCGACGATCGCGTAGATGAAGTCCGAGTGCGGGTGGGGGAGGAAGTGGAGCTTCTGGACGCTCTCGCCGAGCCCGCGCCCGAAGATCCCGCCCGAGCCGACCGCGATCAGCGACTGGAGCGGCTGGTAGCCGCTCCCCAGCGGGTCGGCCTCCGGGTCGAGGAAGGCGAGCAGGCGCTCCCGCCGGTAGGGCGCCGCCAGGACCAGCGCCCAGAGCACCGGCGGCACCAGCGCCGCGCAGCCGAGCACCCAGCGCCAGCCGAGCCCGGCCAGAAACAGCATCGTGAACGCCACGCCCAGGAGCAGCACCGTAGTGCCGAGGTCGGGCTCGAGGAGCACCAGCCCGGCGGTCAGACCGGTGACGATCGCGCACGGCGCCAGGAGGTCGGGCTGGTCGATCCGGTCCGGCCGCTTGTCGATCAGGTAGGCCAGGAAGACCACCAGCGCGAGCTTCGCCGCCTCCGACGGCTGGAGCGACAGCCCGCCGACGAAGAACCAGCGCCGGGTGCCGTTCATCTCGGGCTGGAAGAGCACCGCGACGAGCGCCAGGAGAGCCAGCCCCAGGAGGCCGTAGACCACCGCCGGCCGGCGCAGGCGGCGGTAGTCGAAGTGCATCAGCCCGAGCATCAAGACCAGGCCGAGCACCGCCGCGGCCGCCTGCTTGGCGAGGAAGGGGTTGATCGCCACCCCGCGCTCCCGCGCCACCGCCGAGGAGGCCGAATAGACCATCACCAGGCCGAGGCCGAGGAGCAGCACGACGGTCGTGAACAGCCACTTGTCAACCGCCCGTTTCTTGGCCATCGGGCGGTCCTCCGTTGCGTACGATCGTCGCCACCAACCGCCGAAACTCGCGGCCGCGGTGGGCGTAGTTGTCGAACTGGTCGAAGCTGGCGCAGGCCGGCGAGAGGAGCACCACGTCGCCGGGCTCGGCGCGCTCGGCCGCCGACGCCACCGCGCGCTCGAGGGTGCCGCAGCGCTCGAGCGGCGCCGCCCCGGCGAGCCCGCGTTCCAGCTCGGCCGCGGCCTCGCCGATCAGGTAGACCCGCTTCGCCTTCGCCGCCACCGGCGCGCGCAGGGCGGCCGGGTCCTCGCCCTTCGGCTTGCCGCCCAGGATCAGGTGGACTCGGCCGTCGGGCAGCCCCTCGAGCGAGCGCTCGGTGGCCGCGGCGTTGGTCCCCTTCGAGTCGTCGTACCAGGCGACGCCGCCGGCGACCTCGACGAGCTGCATCCGGTGCGGCAGCCCCTGGAAGCCGCGGATCCCGGCGCGCACCGCCTCGGGCGAAGCACCCAGCGCGCGAGAGAGAAGCGCCGCGGCCATCGCGTTCTCGAGGTTGTGCTCGCCGGCGAGCGGCAGGTCGGCGCGGGCGAAGAGCTCGCGCTCGGGCTCGCCGGGCGCCGATTCGATCACCAGGCCGTCGCGCAGCCAGGCGCCGTCGGCGACCGGCCCGGTGCGCGAGAAGAGCCGCCGCCGCGCCGCGGTCGGGCTCGCCGCCGAGGCCGGGTCGGCGGCGTTGAGCACCGCGACGTCGCCGGGCCCCTGGTTGGCGAAGATCCGCCGCTTCGCCGCCAGGTAGTCGGCGAGGCCGGCGTAGCGGTCGAGGTGGTCGGGCGCGAGGTTCAGGAGCGCCGCGGCGCGCGGCCGGAAGGTCTCGATCGCCTCGAGCTGGAAGCTCGAAAGCTCGACCACGAAGGCGCGCCCGGGCGAGCCCGCGACCCGGCCGGAGAGCGGGTCGCCGATGTTGCCGCAGACCTCGGTGGCGATCCCGGCCGCGCGCAGGATCGCGCCGGTCAGCGCCGTGGTGGTCGACTTGCCGTTGCTGCCGGTGATCGCCGCCACCGGCCCCTCGAGGAGCGGGAAGGCCAGCTCGACCTCGGCCACCACCGGCACGCCGCGCCGGCGGGCGTCGGCGACCAGCGGCCGGTCGGGCGGCACGCCGGGCGAGAGCACCAGGGCGTCGATCCCGTCGGGGAGCCGCTCGGGCTCGGCGCCGGCGGCGACCTCGACGCCGGGGTCGGCGGCCAGCTCGCCGAGCGCCAGCGCGCCCGCCGGCCGGCCGTCGAAGCCGGCGACCTCGACCCCGTGCCGGCGGAGGAGGCGCGCGGCGGCGAGCCCGGACAGGCCGAGGCCGTAGACCGCGGCGCGGCGCCAGCGGCGGCCGGCTCCCAGGTCGGTGCGGGTGGTCGCGTCGGGTGCGGTCATCAGGTCGATCATCGGAGCTTGAGCGTCGAGAGCCCGATCAGCGCGCACAGGATCGCCAGGATCCAGAAGCGGACGATGATCTTGGGCTCGGCCCAGCCGGCCAGCTCGAAGTGGTGGTGGAGCGGCGCCATGCGCAGGACGCGCCGCCCGGTGAGCTTGAACGAGGCGACCTGGAGGATCACCGAGAGCGCCTCGACGACGAAGATGCCGCCGACCAGGACCAGCACGATCTCCTGCTTGGCGAGCACCGCGACGATGCCGATCGCGCCGCCGATCGAGAGCGACCCGACGTCGCCCATGATCACCTCGGCGGGATGGGCGTTGAACCAGAGGAAGCCGAGGCTGGCGCCGGCCAGCGCGGCGCAGAAGACCGCCACCTCGCCGACGCCGCTGACGTACTCGACCTGGAGGTAGCTGGCGACGATCCGGTTGCCGGCGACGTAGGTGAAGACCGCGTAGGTCGAGGCGGCGACCAGGGTGATCCCGATCGCCAGCCCGTCGAGCCCGTCGGTCAGGTTGACCGCGTTCGACGAGCCGACCAGGACCAGGACCACGAACGGCACGTAGAACCAGCCGAGCTGGAGCACCGCCTGCTTGAAGAACGGGAAGGCGACCGTGGGCGGGAACGCGAACGGCTCGGGGAGCCCGAGCAGGATCGCCGCCGCGATCGCCGCCGCCAGCACCTGGAGCGCGAACTTGGCGCGCGCGGTCAGCCCGAGGTTCTTCCGCCGCCGGACCTTCAAGAAGTCGTCGGCGAAGCCGACCGCCGCGAACGCCACGGTGACCCCGAGCGCGACCCAGACATAGGGGTTCGCGAGGTTGGCCCAGAGCAGCGTCGAGACCGCGACCGAGAAGAGGATCAGCACGCCGCCCATGGTCGGCGTGCCGGCCTTGATCTGGTGGCTCGCCGGGCCGACCTCGCGGATCGACTGGCCGACCGAGAGCCGGCGCAGGGTGCGGATGAACCACGGCCCGAGGACCAGCGCGAGGAGGAGCGCGGTGACGATCGCGCCGGCGCCGCGGAAGGTCAGGTAGCGGAAGACGTTGAAGAGCGCGAAGTCGTCCGCGAGCGGGAAGAGGAGGTGGTAGAGCATCAGACCTTCCTCGTCCCGCCAGCGCCGCCGTCCCCGTTCTCGACCGGCCCGGTGGCCAGCAGATCGGCGACCACCGCCTCGAGGCCGACCCCGCGCGAGCCCTTGACCAGCACCGTGTCGCCCGGCTCGAGGTGCTCGACGGCCCATGCCGCGGCGGCGTGGGCGTCGGGGAACCAGAGCGCCTCGGCGCCGGCGGCGGCGGCCCCGGCGGCCAGCTCGCGCGCCTCGTCGCCGACCGCGGCGACCGGCGAGAAGCCCTCCCGCGCCGCGCGCTCGCCGCCCGCGCGGTGGAACGCCGGCGAGCCCGGGCCCAGCTCGAGCATCGAGCCGAGCACCGCCCAGCGCCGGCCGCCGCCCTGCTCGCCGCTGCCGGGGCCGGCGAGCGCGGCGGCGGCGGCGAGCGCGTGGCCGAGGGCGTCTGGGTTCGAGTTGTAGGAGTCGTCGATCAGCCGGCCGCCGCCCGGCAGCTCGTGGACCACGCCGCGCCCGGGCGCCGGCGCCGCGGCGGCCGCGGCGGCCGCGACCTCGCCGAGCGGCACGCCGAGCGCGTAGGCCGCGGCGGCGGCGGCGAGGCAGTTGTCGACGTTGTGGCGGCCGAGGAGCGGCAGCTCGACGGCGACGCGCGCAATCAGGGCCGCCGCGGCCCCGTTGCCGTTCACCGGCGCGATCCCGGCGCGGGCGCAGAGGGTGAGCCGGCTGCCGCCGTCCGGCCGCGCCTCGATCCCCTCGGCCCAGACGTCGGGCTCGGGCGCCGGCTCGGCCGCGGCCGCCCCGTTCGCGGCGGTGCCGTTCGTGGTTGGGCCGGCCTCCTCGGCGCCGAGCCCGGCGTACCAGACCACCCGCCCGGCGCGACCCTCGGCGAGCGCCCGCCGCGCGATCCGGACCACCCGCGGATCGCCGGCGTTGGCGACCACCAGGCCGCCCGGTGCGAGCCCGGCCAGGAGCTCGGCCTTCGCTTCGGCGATGGCGTCGAGGTCGGCGAAGTTGACCAGGTGCACCGGCCGCACGTTGGTGAAGACCGCGGCGTCGGGGCGGCCGAGGCGGCTGACCTCGGCCAGCTCGCCGGGGACCGACATCCCCATCTCGGCGACCAGCCACTCGACCGCCGCGGGCATGTTCAGGAGGGCGAGCGGGAAGCCATAGAGGTTGTTGAGGTTGCCCGGGCTCTTCGCGGTCCGGAAGCGGCGCCCGAGCATCGCGGCCAGGAGTTCCTTGGTGGTGGTCTTGCCCGCCGAGCCGGTGACCGCGACCAGCCGCTCGGGGACCCGCTCGCGCACCCGCCGGGTCAGCGCGTGGAGCGCGGCGGTGGGGTCGGCGACGCGGACCAGCGCGGCGTCCTCCAGCCCGGCCGGCGCCGGCGCTTCCTCGGCCACCACCGCCGCCGCGGCGCCGGCGGCGAGCGCCATCGGGACGAAGAGGTGGCCGTCGGTCTTCTCGCCGGGGAGGGCGAAGAACAGCTCGCCGCCCCGCACCCGCCGCGAGTCGAGCACGGCGCCGTCGAAGGCGGCTTCCGGCGGACCGTTCCAGCGGCCGCCCATCGCCGCCGCGGCGTCGGCGAGGGACCAGCGCACCATCAGCCGCCCTCCCAGCCGCGCGCGGCGAGCGCCGCCGCCGCCTCGTCGCGGTCGTAGAACGGCAGCGCGTCGGTGCCGATCACCTGCACCGGCTCGGCGCCCTTGCCGGCGATCACCACCGCCGAGCGCTCCCCCCCGATCTCCCCCGCCAGCTCGATCGCGCGCCGGATCGCGCGCCGGCGGTCGGGCTCGATCTCGTAGCGCCCGCCGCTCGCCGCGAGCCCGCGCTCGACCGCGGCGAGGATCGCCAGCGGGTCCTCGGTGCGCGGGTTGTCTGAGGTGGCGATCACCCGGCCGGCGAGCCGGCCGGCGATCTCGCCCATGATCGGCCGCTTGCCGGGATCGCGGTCGCCGCCGCAGCCGAAGACCGCGATCACTTCTCTTCCTTCCCCCAGCTCGGCGACCGAGCGTAGCGCCGCCTCGAGCGCGGCCGGGGTGTGGGCGTAGTCGACGAACACCGGGAACGGCTGGCCGCGGTCGACCGGCTCCATTCGGCCGGGGAGCGGCGGCTGGGCGGCGAGGCCGGCGGCGACCGTCTCGAGCGGCAGCCCGAGCGCGACCCCGCCGGCGGCGGCCGCGAGGAGATTCTCCAGGTTGAAGCGGCCGACGAGCGGCGAGGCGAAGGCGATGCGGCCGCGCGGCGTGGCGATCTCGCCCCGGGTGCCGCCGGCGCCCAGCTCGACGCGCTCGACCCGCACCGCGCCGCCGTCGCCGTAGGTGATCGCCGCCGGCAGCTCCGCGGCCAGGCGCTGCCCGTAGGGATCGCCGGCGTTGACCGCCGCGGCGCCGCCCTCCTTCAGCATCGAGAAGAGCGTCCGCTTGGCCGCGAAGTAGTCCTCGAAATCGGCGTGGAAGTCGAGGTGGTCGCGGGTCAGGTTGGTGAAGATCGCGAGGTCGAAGCGGGCGCCGGCGACCCGGCCGAGTACCAGCGCGTGCGAGGAGACCTCCATCGCCACCGCCTCGGCGCCGGCGTCGCGCATCCGGCGCAGCAGGCGGAAGAAGTCCGAGGCCTCGGGCGTCGTGCGGCCGACCGACTCCTCGAGGCCGCGGAAGCGGCTGCCGAGGGTGCCGATCGTCCCCGCCGGCCGCCCGGCCGCCTCGAGGATCCGCGCCGTGAGCGCCATCACCGTCGACTTGCCGTTGGTGCCGGTGACCCCGGCGAGTACCAGCTCGCGGTCGGGATGGCCGTAGACCCGGGCGGCGAGCGGCGCCAGGAGGGCGTGGGGGTCGGCCGCGGTCAGCCACGGCACCTCCGCCGTCTTCGCCGGCGCGCCCGCCTCCGCCGGCTCGGCCGGCCGGGCGCCGGCGGCGACCACCGCCACCGCGCCGCGCGCCACCGCATCGGGGGCGAAGGCGGCGCCGTCGAAGCGCGCGCCGCGCCAGGCGACGAAGAGGTCGCCGGGCTCGACCCGCCGCGAGTCGTGGGCGACGCCGCGGACGTCGGGGTCGCCGGCGAAGGCGCCGGCCTCGAAGGCGTCCGCCCCGAGGACACCGGCCCCGAAAGCGCCGGCGCCGCCAGTTCCGGCGGCGGCCACGGGGAGCCCCTCGATGAGGTGACTGAGTCGCATCTCGGCGTCCGGCGGGGTCATCCCGTCAGCTCCTCGCTGCGCGCCGCGGCGAGCCGGATCTCCCCCGGCGCGCCTACTTCCCCGGGCCACGGCTCGGGCAGCTCGCGGTCGGGCGGGATGCCGAGGTAGAGGAGCACCGGCTCGGCGAAGGCGCCGAAGACCGGCGCCGCGACCTGGCCGCCGTGGTAGAGCGGCGGCCGCGGCTCGTCGATCACCACCGCGGCGACCAGCGCCGGCCGGCGCGCCGGGACGAAGCCGGCGAAGCTCGCGATGTAGCGGCCGGCGGCGTAGCGGCCGTCGATCACCTTCTGGGCGGTGCCGGTCTTGCCGGCGACGGTGTAGCCGGGGACCGCGGCGAGCTTGCCGGTGCCGTCGGCGACCACCGCCTCGAGCAGGCGCTCGATCTCGCGCGCGGTGGTCGGCGCCAGCGGCCGGCCGATCGCCTCGGGCCCGGGCCGCCGCTCGACCTCGCCGCCGGGGCCGCGCCGCTCGAGCGCCACGAACGGCCGGAACAGCGTGCCGCCGTTGGCCACCGCGGCGAAGGCGTTGGCGAGCTGGAGCGCGGTCACCGTCACCTCGTGGCCGAAGGCGACGTAGGCGACCGAGTTCGGGCGCCAGGCCTCCTTGGGATGGAGCATGCCGGCGGCTTCGCCGGGAAGGTCGATGCCGGTCGGCCGGCCGAACCCGAACGCGCTCGCCTGCTCGTGGAGCCGGTCGCGGCCGACCCTCAGGCCGGCCTTGATCGCGCCGACGTTGGAGGAGCGCGCGATCACCTCGCGGAAGGTCAGGAGGCCGAACCGCTTGTGGTCGTGGATCAGGGTCTTGCCGAGGCGGATCGAGCCCATCTCGCAGTCGAAGAGGTCGCTCGGGTCGACCAGGTTGGCGCCCAGCGCCGCCGAGGCGGTGACCATCTTGAAGGTCGAGCCGGGCTCGTAGACCTCCTCGACCACCGGGTTGACGAAGCGCTCCTTGGCGTAGCCGGCGAAGCGGTTGGGATCGAAGCCCGGGTAGGAGGCCATCGCCAGGACCGCGCCGCTCCACGGGTCGAGCACCACCGCGGTCCCCTGGCGGGCGCCCGAGGCCTCGACCGCCTTCGCCAGCTCGCGCTCGACCGCGTGCTGGATCACGGCGTCGATCGTCAGCACCAGGTCGTGCCCCGGCTCGGGCGCGGTAAACGCGAGATCGGGGGTCACCGCACGGCGACGGCGGGCGTCGGCGAGCACGGTCTGGCGGCCGGCGCGGCCGGTGATCTCGGCGTCGTACTGCCGCTCGACGCCGGCGAGGCCGATCGAGTCGGTGCCGACGAAGCCGAGGAGCGCCGCGGCCAGCTCGCGGTTCGGGTAGAAGCGCTTGGTCTCGTGCTGGAAGCGCACGCCCGGGAGATCGAGCGCGCGGAGCGCCTCGGCCTGGGGCGGATCGAGCCGGCGCGCCAGCCAGGCGAAGCCGCTCCCGGGCCGGGTGAGGTCGTCGCGGATCTTCCCGGCATCGGCGCCGACCGCCTTCGCCACCGCGGCGGCGAGAGCCGCGGGGTCGGGGACCTCCGAGGGGTCGGCCCACGCCGACTCGACCTCGACCGACACCGCCAGCTCGCGCCCCTGGGCGTCGAAGATCGTGCCGCGCGAGGGGGGCAGGTCGATCACCCGCTGCTGCTGGCCGGCGGCCTTCGCCCGGTAGCGGTCGTGATCGACCACCTGGAGCGCGGCCAGCCGGCCGGCGATCGCCGCCATCCAGAGGCCGGCGAAGACGAGCACGAGGACCAGCCGCCGGTTCAACGCAGCTCCTCCCAGAACAGCACCCGGTCGACCCGCGGCCGCTCCATCCCCAGCTCCAGGGCCGCGCGCTCCTCGACCACCGCCGGGCTCGCCAGGTAGCTCGCCTCGAGGCGCAGCCGCTCGAGCCGCCGCCCCTCCTCCTCGAGCCGGTTCTCCAGCTCGCGGATGTGGTAGCCGGTGGCGATCACCTCGGTGTGGACCCAGGTGTAGGTGATGAGCCCGACGCCGAGCGGCAGGAGCGCGGCGAGCAGCAGCACCAGCTCGCGCAGGCGGCGGCGGTCGCGGTCGCGCACCAGGTAGGAGTTCTCGACCGGGCGGCGGTAGGAGTAGGCGCGGTTCACGGCGATGTTCCGGGTTCCGGTCCTCAGATCCGGCGCGCCGCGCGCAGGCGGGCGGAGCGCGAGCGGGGGTTGAACGCCACCTCGGCGTCGGACGGGCGGACGGGCTTCCTGGTCAGCACCTCGATCAGCCGGGTCTCGGCGAGCGGGCGGCCGGTGACCTGGTCGATCTCGCCGCGGTCGAGGTCGCGCAGCGCGTTCTTGACGATCCGGTCCTCGCCGCTGTGGTAGGAGATGACCACCAGCCGGCCGTCGAGATCGAGCAGGTTCGCCGCCTCCTCGAGGAAGCCGCGCAGGCCCTCGAGCTCCTCGTTGACCGCGATGCGTAGCGCCTGGAACACCCGGGTGGCGGGATCGATCTTTTCGCGCCGGGCGGCGCCGGGGCCCTTGGCGTCGCGCACCAGGTCGGCCAGCGCCGTCGTAGTCTCGATCGGGCCGCGCTCGCGCTCGTGGACGATCGCGCGGGCGATGCGCCGCGCCTGGTGCTCCTCGCCGTACTCGCGGAAGATCCGTTCCATCTCAGCCTCCGGGCTCCGGTTCACTACGTCCGCGGCGGTGCGCCCGCCGCCCCCCATGCGCATGTCGAGCGGTCCTTCGAAGCGGAACGAGAAGCCGCGCTCGGCGCGGTCGAGCTGGAGCGACGAGACGCCGAGGTCGGCGAGGACGCCGGCGAGCGGCCGCTCGCCCGGCGCGACGTCGATCCCGGCGCCGGCGAGCGCCTCGCCGAGGCGGTGGAAGTTCCCCAGGGCGGTGCGCACGCGGTCCCCGAAACGGCGGAGGCGCTCGCCGGCGAGCGCGAGCGCCTCGGGGTCGCGGTCGATTCCGACCAGGCGCGCCCGGGGGTCGCGGTCGAGGAGCGCCTCGGCGTGTCCACCCAGGCCCAGCGTGCAGTCGGCATACAGGCCGCCGCGCTCGGGGGCGAGATGGCGGAGCGTCTCCTCCGAGAGGACCGGTACGTGTTGGGCATCCTCCACTAGATCCCGCGCTCGGTCAGGGCACGGAAGTCCTCCTCGGTGAACGGCTGCTCGGAGAGCCGCCGCTCGAAGCGCTCGCGGTTCCAGACCACCAGGTGGTCGATCTGGGCGCTGACCACCACCTCGCCGTTCATGTCGGCGCTCTCGCGCAGGATCTGGGGCAGCACCAGCCGCCCCTGGGGGTCGAGCCTCACCTGCTGGCCGAAGTAGCTGACCCGCTCGAGGAAGCGCGCCTTGGTGCGGTCGGTCGACGGCATCCCGGCCAGCCGCGCCTCGATCTCCTCCCACACCGGCAGCGGATAGACCAGCGCCGAGTCGCCCATCACCGAGGTGACGAACATCTCCTGCCCGTAGCGCTCCTCGACGGGGCGACGGAACTGGGTGGGGAGCTTGAGCCTCCCCTTGTCGTCGATCTTTGCCGGCGCGCTGCCTCGAAACATCGCTATCCGCCCCACGCTGCTCTCGCAGGTGATGATTCAGGCGCGACCGTACCACGCTCGACCACTTTTGTCCACATTGCTCCACTACGAGCCGCAGGAGACAGGCGGGCGCTCCACCCGGTGCCGCGAGAATGGCGAAAATGAGGCGTAAATCTGGGACGAGGAGTCTTTCAGGAAACAGTGGCCGGCGGAGCCGCTACAGCCCCCAGACCCGGGGCACGATCAGCATCGTCAGCGTGAAGACCAGGATCGTCAGCGGCAGGCCGACCACGAAGTAGTCGCGGAAGCGGTAGCGGCCGGGGCCGTAGACCAGGAGCGAGGCGGGCTCGAGCGGGGTGATGAAGGAGCACGAGGCGGCGAGGCAGACGGTGATCGCGAAGGCGCGCGGGTTGTAGCCCAGGGCTGCGGCGGTGCGGACGGCGATCGGCACGATCACCAGGGCCGCCGCCTGGTTGGACATCGGCTGGGTCAGCGCCAGGGTCAGGACGTAGAAGCCGGCCAGGAGCGCGATCGGGCCGGCGTCGCCGACCCAGCCGACGATCATCTCGGCCAGCTTCTCGGCGGTGCCGCTGGTCTCCATCGCGGTCGCCAGGCCGAGCAGCGAGGCGACCATGATCAGGATCCGCCAGTCGACCGCGCCGTAGGCCTCCGAGGTGCGGATGCAGCCGACCAGGACCACCGCCGTCGCGGCGCACAGGGCGGCGACCGGGAACGACAGCCAGCCGGCGCCGCCGGCGATCAGCATGGCCAGGAAGGCGCCGCCGGCGGCCGCGGCGCGCCAGCCCGGGTGGGGCGGCTCCAGCTCGCCGAGGAGGATCAGGTCGCCCTGCCCGATCAGCCAGCCCAGCCGGCCGGTGCCGCCCTGGACCAAGAGCACGTCGCCGTCGCGCAGGGGGAGGTCGGCGATCCGCCGGTGGCGCGGCTGGCCGCGCCGGAAGACCGCCAGGACGTTGACCCCGTAGCGGCTGCGGAAGCGCATCCCGGAGAGCGTTCCGCCGGCGAGCCGCGAGTTGTAGGGGAGCATCACCTCGTGGATCTTGAGCTCCTCGTCGTCGCCGCCGGCCTCCGGCGCGCGCTCGGCGGGCGGCGCGGCGAAGTCGAGCGCGCGGCCGCTCGTGACCTTGAGCAGGGCGTCCTGGTCGCCCTGGACCAGGAGCACGTCGCCGGCCTCGATGCGATGGCCCGCCGCGGGTTCGATCGAGCGCTCGACCACCCGGCCGAGGACGTTGAGGTCGAAGCGCCGGCCGCTCTCGATCTCGGCCACCGTCTTGCCGATCCAGTCCGAGCCCGCGGGGATCGTCACCTCGGAGAGGTACTCGCGCATGCCGTAGGCGTCGAGCGCGCGCTCGCCGTGATCGGGGAGGAGGCGCCGGCCGATCGTCACCAGGTAGATCAGTCCCACCACGGTCGCCGGCAGGCCGACCGCGGCCAGCTCGAAGAGCCCGAGCCGCTCCAGGCCGTAGCGCGGGAGAATGCCGGAGACCACGATGTTGGTCGAGGTGCCGATCAGGGTGATCGTGCCGCCGAGGATCGAGGCGAAGGCGATCGGCATCAGGAGCTTCGAGGCCGGCCGCTGGAGCCGGCGCGCGAGCGCGGTGGCGAGCGGCAGCGCCGCCGCGGTGGTCGCGGTGTTGCTCAAGAACGCCGAAAGGAGCCCGGTGCCTCCGACCAGCATCGGCAGCGCCAGCCGCGGCCGCGACTCGGCGAGCCGCCCGAGCCGCGCCTCGAAGGGATCGAGCGCGCCCGAGCGGACCAGCGCGGCGCTGACCACGAACAGGCTCCCGAGGAAGATCACCACGCTGTCGCCGAAGCCGGCGAAGACCTGGTCGGCCGGGAGCAGGCGGGTGACGTAGAGGCCGAGCAGCAGGAGGACGCCGGTCACCTCGACCGGGATCAGCTCGGTGGCGAAGAGCACCACCGCGACGGCGAGCAGGACCAGGAGCGTGACGACCTGGGCGTCCATCGGCGGCGACCTCCCGCATCCCCCGGGCTCCCGGGGATCGGGAGGGCCGGGGCCGGACTCTACCGCGCCCCGCCGCCGCGGTCAGCGCGGGGCCGCCAGCTCGAAGGTCAGCGCGGCCCAGACGCTGCGCCAGTCGGCGCCCGAGCCGGGCGGCGCCTCGTCCATGTCGACCGCGGTGACGCGCCAGCGTCCGGGTGCGAGGTGGAAGCGGACGTGGCCGGCGGCGTCGCTGCGGGCGGCGAGCGGCTCGGGGATCTCGCCTTCATGACGATCACGCCGAGCATCGAGCCGGACGGCTTCGACGAGCGCGCCGGCCAGCGGTTCGCCGTCGCGCAGGAGCGTGACCGGGAAGCCCTCCTCCGCGGGACCTTGCCGCGGGTCGCGCTCGGCGACGAACTCGAGGTCGAGCCCGAGCGGGCGGTCGCCGGCGCGGAGTGCCCCGCCGCTCCCGGCGCCGCTCCCGCCGCTCGCCGGGCTTACGGCGAGCAGCGCCTTGACCGACCGCGAGTAGAGCTCCCGCCCGGGCTCGCCGCTCTCGCCGCGCGCGGCGCGTAGCTCGGCGATCCGCTCCAGTCCCTCCTCGGCCAGGTAGCTCTCGAACTTCGCCGCCGGCAGCTCGATGGCCGAGTCGGTGCTCCGGTAGACGACGGCGTAGAGGCCGGGGCCGCCGACCCGGGCGAAGCCCGCCGGGGCGACCCCCTCAATGCCGTCGAGCAGGGTCTCGTCGAGAAGCGTCTCGGCCGGCGGCCCCTCCTGCGCGCCCTCCGGCCGGTCCAGCGGCCCGACCAGTGCGAAGCGGACGATCCGCTCCTGCCGCCGCGGCACCGGCTCGCCCGGCAGGCCGTCGCCGACCCGGAGCGCCACCGCGACCGTCGAGCCCGCGGCCGGCGCGAAGGTCGCGGGATCGATCCACAGGTCGTGCGCCGCCGCGGGGGCCGCCGTGAGCACGGCCCCCGCCGCGAGCGCCGCCGCCAGCCTCAATCGGCGCACGCCGCCTCGGCCGCCGTGTCCGGCGAGCCCGGGATCGGCGTCGTCAGGTAGGGGAATCGGTCGTCGAAGAAGCTCTCGTTCACCAGCACGCCGTCGGTGTAGGGGAGCGTCCCCGACGGCGCGTCGCCGGGCGCGCAGAAGACGCCGGGGAAGGCGTGGCAGAGCACGCCCATCGCCACCCGCAGCTCGGCGTCGACCACGTCGTCGCCCGGCCGCCGGCCGTTGGGGAAGCCGGCGTTGTCGCCGCCCAGGACGCCGAGGTCGTTCTGCCCCCCGGAGGGCGTCGGATCGATCGAAGTGTTGAGACGGAGCATCTCGTGCGGCGCGCCGTCGGAGAGGAAGTTGAGCCCCTGGACGCCGGTCGCGAACGCTGCCACCAGATCGGTGCGCGGGAAGTTGTTCGGCGCCTGCACCCCGAACAGCAGCTCGAGCAGCTCCGGGAGCGCCGGGTTGGTGACGTAGGTCGCGAGCGCGGCGTCGCCGTCCGGCCGGCTGGCGTTGAAGCGGTTCTTGTCGGGGAGGCCGATCACCACCTCGTTGACCAGCGGCATGCCGAGGCGCGAGACCTGGGCCCAGCCGCCCGAGAGGCTCGCCGGCCGCTCGAAGCTCGGATCGTTGAGGAGCGTCCGGTTGCGCATCAGCCGCGCCGTGGTCCAGCCGCCGATGACCCCGCCGCCGTCGCCGGTCAGGCAGGCGATCGGCACCTCGAGCGCGAGGGTGGTGACGTTCTTGTCGCAGAGGTCGTCGTGCTCGCCGTCGCGCGGCCCGACCGGGTCGAGGTTGACCAGGTCGAAGACCTCGCCGAGGCTGATCCGGAACGAGTCCTTGCGCTGGCCGACGAACACCCGGCCGGTGCCGCAGCCGGGGATCTCGGCGTTCATGACGTAGTTGCGCGCGTAGGCCTCGTAGTCCGGGAACGTCTTCTGTCCGATGTTGTCGATCGCCTTGCCGAAGAGCGGCCTGCCGATCGCCGGGTTCAGGAGCAGCGAGGCGCCGGACAGGTGGGCGGCCGCGGTCTCCGCCGACGGCCCGGCGGTCTGCGCGCCCTGGACGGGAAGGCTGCGATCCACCCCGCCGAGCGCTCCGCGGCCGAAGTAGACCCGGAAGACCTCGGTGCGGTTGACCACGTTGCGGTTGTTGATCACCCCGGCCTGGATCAGCGGGATCGGCACCGTGGCGCCGCCGACCGGCAGCGCGATCCCCTGGAGCGCGGCGTCGAAATCGAACAGGAACCAGACGTCCTCGATCCCGTCGCCGTTGTTGTCGACGTGGAAGACGTACTCGGCCTCGGGGTCGAGGCTGAAGTAGTTGGGGCCGCCGTAGGCGTCCTGGAGCGGCAGGTAGTTGGCGATCAGGGTGACGTAGCCCTCGCGGCCGGTCTCGTAGCTCCGGAACATGTAGAAGTCGGTGGCGTCGACCTTGGGCAGCTCGGTGATCAGGGGCGCCTCGCGGTGGCTCGAGGCGGACAGCGGCGCGGCGGCGAACAGGCAGGCGCCGGCGCACAGGAGCGCCAGGCGGTGGGTTCTACGGCGAAGCTCGGTCATGGGGTCCTCTCCTCCTGGGGGTTGCTCGGGCGCGAGCGGCGGATCGCCGGGTCGCGCGTTCGGGGAGGCTACGGAGCCGATCCGCGGGACGGATGAATCGAGCCGGGTGATCGAGCCGGGTGGAATCGAGACCGTGCTTCGCGCAGGCCGGCGGCGGGCTTTGCTAGACTGCGGCGGCTTCCACGCTCGGAAATCGAGGACGCGCGGCGCGCCGGCGTGGGCGGGGGGAGAGCGCCCGGCGTCCCTGGAGGGGTGCAAATGCGAGTGTCGTTCTTGAAACCGCCGATCGGCGGCATCCTCGGTCTCGAGATGATCACCTTCGTCGAGCCGCTCGGGCTCGAGTGCGTCGGCGGCGCGCTCGAGCGCGACGGCCACGACTGCCAGATCGTCGACCTGCGGATCGACGGCATGGAGCGCGGCCTGGCGCGGGCGCACGCCTTCGCCCCCGACGTGATCGGTCTCCAGTGCAACTTCACCACCGAGCGCTACCGCTCGCTACGCCTGCTGCGCCGGGTGCGCGAGGAGTTCCCGGAAACGCGGATCGTGATCGGCGGCCACGACGCCTCGCGCGACCCCGACTGGTTCCGCCAGGAGGGGATCGACGTCGATCGTGGTCGGCGACGGCGAGGACGTGATGCCGGGGCTGATCGATGCCTGGCAGCGCGACGCCGACCCCGCCGAGGTGCCCGGCCTCGTCCTGCCGCGGCGCGGCGGCGAAGGCTCCGGCCCGCTCCACACCGGCCCGGCGCCGGCGCGCGGCAAGCTCGACGACATGCCGCTCCCGGCGCGCCACCTGATCGCCGACTACGCCGACGACTACTACATCAACTTCCGCCGCCCGCTCGCCCTGCTCGAGACCGCGCGCGGCTGCCCCTTCAAGTGCAACTTCTGCTCGGTCTGGAAGTTCCACGAATCGACCTTCCGCGAGAAGTCGCCGGCGCGCGTGGTCGAGGAGCTGGCGGCGATCGACGCCCCGAACGTCTTCATCACCGACGACATCTTCTGGATGAACGTCAAGCGCGGGCGCGAGATGGCCGAGGCGCTGATCGCCTCGGGGATCAGCAAGCACTACACGATCCAGACCCGCTGCGACATCATCACCAAGTTCCCCGAGCTGGTGGCGGCGTGGCGCGAGTGCGGGCCGAGCTGTCGGTCTTCCTCGGCCTCGAGAAGATCGACGACGCGGGCCTCGCCTCGGTCAACAAGAGCAACACCGCGGCCAACAACGAGCGCGCGATCGAGATCCTCGCCGACCTCGGCGTCGGCTACACCCCGAACTTCATCGTCGACCCCTCCTGGGACCGCTCCGACTTCGACAAGCTGAAGCGCTGGATCGACCGCACCGGCGCCTACAACAGCGGCTTCTCGGTGCTCACCCCGCTCCCCGGCACCGACCTCTGGGACGAGGTCAAGAAGGACGTCAACACCGAGGACTGGGAGCTCTTCGACATCACCCACGCGGTGCTCCCCACGAAGCTCCCGCTCGACGAGTTCTACCGCGAAGTCGCCGGCCTCTGGCGCCACGCCCTCGACGTCCGCTACCGCATCCGCGGCCGCCTCGCCACCCACATGAAGCTGGTCGCCGCCCTCGCCAGCGGCAAGGTCACCGTCAGCGCGCTCCGGAAGGGGATGCGGATGGGGGCGGTGCTCGGGCGGTCGGAGACGTTTCTCAAGGCGCACAAGGAGAGCCCGGAGCGGCTGGCCGAGGCGGCGGGGCTGGCGGCGGCGTAGTCGTGCCTGCACTTCGTGCTATCGTGCAGGCATGTCGAAGCAGCTCACCGTCCGCGGCGTTCCCGACGAGGTCGGCCGCAGACTCGAGAGCCTGAGCCGCGCCCGGGGGCAGAGCGTCAACGCGACAGTGCTCGAGATCCTGGACCAGGCGGTCGGGGCCGAGGAGCGCCGCCGCCGGCTGGCTCGCTACACCACCTGGAAGGCGGACGATCTCGCGGAGTTCGAGCGGGCGCTGGCCGCCCAGCGGACGATCGACGAGGATCTCTGGCGCTGAGCGCGCGTCGCGTCGTCCTCGACACGTCGGCGTACTCGCACATGCGGTCCGGCCACGAGGAGGTGCTCGACCTCCTCGCCGCGGCCGAGATCGTTCTGATGCCGGTGACCGTGATCGGCGAGTTGGAGGCCGGCTACGAGCTCGGCCGTCGCGCTCGCGAGAACCGCACTCTTCTCTCGGAGTTCCTCGCCGAGCCCTTCGTGGCGACTTTGGGGGTGACTGCGGAGGTGGCTCGAGCCTACGGTCGGCTCTTCGCCCGGCTACGAAGGGCGGGCACTCCGATCCCGATCAACGATGTCTGGATTGCCTCCGAGGCGCTCGACTGCGGCGGTCACCTGCTGACGTTCGACCGCCACTTCGAGCGCGTGGAAGGGCTCGACTGCACCGTTCTAGATTCCTGACGCCGCTGCCGCGGCGACCGCCGATCACCGCCGCGCCCCGGCCTACCGTACACTCGGAAAGAAGAACCGAGGGATAGCCCGGCCCCCATTCGAGCGGAGGCGCCCATGGTGCGCAGATCTCTCCCCGTCCTCCTTGTCGTTGCCGCGGCCCTCGCCCTCAGCTTCCTGCTCCTGGGCGAGGGATCGGCTCAGGGCGAGGGCGACGGCGGCGCCGGCGAGCCGGTGCGGGTGGTCAACTTCCCCGATCCCCAGTCGGTCGAGGTCGAGGGGACGCCGAGCCAGGCGCGGCTGCTCGCACTCGAGAGCCAGCTCGTCGGCCCGAACGGGGACGCCGACCCCACGAGCTGGCGCCACGCCGGCACGCTCTCGACCGACGGCTTCGGCTGGGTCCTGCTCAGCCTGGGCGGCGAGGTCCAGGGGATGTTGACCGAGCCAGCGGCGGCGGTCGCGGTCCTGGTCCCCGAGCGCGAGCCGGTGTTGCGCGCGCTCAAGGAGGACGGCGTGCTGCTCTTCCCGCTGAGCGTCAGCGCCACCCTAACGCCGGGCCGGGAGCACTTCGCCGTGCAGACGGAACGGCTGCCGGTCACCTTCTCGCGCTACCAGGTCTACCTATACAACACCGGCGCGCGTACCGTCGAGGCGAACCTCTACGCCTACCTCGGGAACTGAACGGCCGGTCGCGGGCTTCTCGGGGCCCGCAGACTGGGCTTCCCGGGGCTCGGTGCTAGGCTGGGTTCAGCGTGAGCAAGACCGTCTACATCGAGACCAGCATTCCGAGCTTCTTCTTCGAAGCGCGTTTTGAGCCCGAGATGGTAGCGCGCGGCGGGCTGTACGTCCCGACCCTGGTGACACCCCTTGAGCTGCTTGAGGACGAAGACGATGCAACCTGATCCTGGATTGCAGCCGACCCGTGAGATCCGCCAACGAATCTCTCGCGGCCTGGGGAACGATCCGCGACGGCTCCTTGAATACTACATGGAGTACCAACGCAAGTTCGCTGGTCGATTGCGCCCGCCCCCGCTCCACGCGCCTGCCGCCGAGCACGCCGAGGCAGCGAACCGGCCTGCGCGCGGCCGCTGACCGGCGCAGCCGTTGCGCTACGTGCGACTCGATCGCGGCGACAGGAGTTCTGTCCTTCCTACCGCCCCGAGAACGCCAGCTCGATCAGCTTCCTCTGCTCGATCGCGTGCGCCTTCGCCGAGCCGGTGGCCGGGCTGGCGGAGGCGGAGCGCTTGATCGAGCGGACCTGGGCGTGGTCGCCGGCCAGGAGGCGCAGGTGGTTGTGGACGAAGGGGAGGGCGCCCATGTTGGCGGGCTCTTCCTGGACCCAGATGTACTGGCGGGCGCCGGGGTGGCGGGCCAGCTCGGCGACCAGCTCGTCGTTGGGGAAGGGGTAGAGCTGGTCGAGGAAGACGATCGCGGTCTTGCCGTCCTTGCGCGCCTCGCGCTCGGCGGCCAGCTCGTGGCCGATCTTGCCGGTGGCGAGGAGGACGCGGTCGGCGTCCTTCGCCCCAGTCGTCGGGGATCACCGGCAGGAAGCGGTGGCGGGTCAGCTCGTCGAGGTCGGAGGACGACGCCTTGTGGCGGAGCATGCTCTTCGGGGTCATCACCACCAGCGGCTTCCGCCACGCGCGCAGGCCTGGCGGCGCAGGAGGTGGAAGTACTGGCCGGCGGTCGAGGGCTGGGCGACCTGGATGTTGTGCTCGGCGGCGAGCTGAGGAAGCGCTCGAAGCGCGCGCCGACGAGTGCTCCGGGCCCTGTCCCTCGTAGCCGTGGGGGAGCAGGAGGACGAGGCCCGAGAGCAGCCCCCACTTGTCCTCCGCCGCGGTCAGGAACTGGTCGATGATGATCTGGGCGCCGTTGGCGAAGTCGCCGAACTGCGCCTCCCAGCAGACCAGCGCCTCGGGGTAGTCGCGGGAGAAGCCGTACTCGAAGCCCATCACCGCGGCCTCGGAGAGCATCGAGTCGTAGATCTCGAAGAAGGCGCCTGGTCGGCGGCGAGGTGCGGAGAGCGGCAGGTACTCGCTCTCGTCCTCGACGTCGATCAAGCACCGCGTGGCGGTGGTTGAAGGTGCCGCGCCGGGTGTCCTGGCCGGAGAGGCGCACCGGCACGCCCTCGGCGACCAGCGACGCGAAGGCCAGCGCCTCGGCCATGCCGTAGTCGACCGGCCGTTCGCCGCGGCCCATCTCGGCGCGCTGCTCGAGGAGCTTCTTGACCTTCGGGTGGACGGATGAAACGCCTCGGGCACGCCGGTGATCGCCGCGCGCCAGCTCGCCCAGGCGCTCGGCGCGGCACACCGGTGTCGACCTCGAGCTCGGGGCGCCAGCGGCCGCCGTGGAAGGCGTCCCAGTAGGACGGCAGGCGTGCGCAGCCTGGGCTTTTTCTCGATCTCGGCGGCCTTGCTTCTGCGCCGCGTCGAACTCGCGCCTTGACCGCCTCGTCGCGCGCCTCGCGCTCCGCCGTCGGACGCCCGATCCGGTCGGCGTAGATCTTCCAGAGCGGCGGGTGCGCCTTGATCTTCCGGTAGAGCAGCGGCTGGGTGATCGTCGGGTCGTCGACCTCGCTGTGGCCGTGGCGGCGGTAGCCGATGAGGTCGACCACCACGTCGCTGGCGAACGCGTAGCGGTACTCGACCGCGAGCGCGCGCCGCGCGCACCACCGCCGTCGAGATCCTCGCCGTTGACGTGGAAGATCGGGATCGGCAGGCGCTTGGCGACGTCGGTGGCGAAGCGCGACGAGTGGAGGGCCTAGGGCTCGGTGGTGAAGCCGATCAGGTTGTTGACGACCACGTGGACGGTGCCGCCGACCTCGAACCCGGCGAGGTCGACGAGGTTCAGGGTCTCGGCGACGATCCCCTGGCCGGCGAAGGCGGCGTCGCCGTGCAGGAGGATCGGCACCACCCGGTGCCCTTCGCGGTCGCCCAGGCGGGTCTGCTTGGCGCGCACCCGGCCGATCGCCACCGGGTCGACCGCCTCGAGGTGGCTCGGGTTCGAGACCAGGTGGATCGTCAGCTCGCGTGCCGCCCGCGGTGCGTGAAGACGCCGGTCGCGCCGAGGTGGTACTTGACGTCGCCGCCGCCGAGAGTGCTGCGCGGGTCGACGTCCTCGAAGCCGGCGAAGAGGTTCTCGACCGGTACGCCGACGATGTGGGCCATCACGTTCAGCCGGCCGCGATGGCTCATCGCCAGCACCGCCTGCTCGGCTCGGCGCTCGCCGCAGGCGTCGAGCATCTCCGTCGAGGAGCGGGATGAGTCGCGCTGACCCCCTCGATCGAGAACCGCTTGTTGCCGATGTAGCGGCGCCTGGAGCGTCTGCTCGAAGACCTCGGCGCGGAGCAGGCGGTCGAGGACCGTCTCCCGGTCGATCGCCGGCGGGTCGGCCTCCATCCGCTCCTGCACCCACTCCCGCCGCGCGGGATCCGCGATGTGCATGTACTCGACCGCCAGCGTGCCGCAGTAGAAGCGGCGCCCCTCGTCGGCCGCCGGGCCGTCGAGCCCGAGCGCCGGGAGCGGATAGGGCAGCGCGCGGCCGAGCGGGTCGAGGTCGGCCTGGAGGTAGCCCCAGCGGCGGAAGGCGTCGAGCACCTCGCGGTCGGTGGCCGCCGGGGCGGGGACGGTCGGCGTCTCGATCATGAGAGGGAGAATAACGCGCCCCGCGGGAGCATTCCCCCGACTGGCTATACTGCGCCGGCTCCGCCGCCGCCGCGCCATCCGGGACCTCTGCCGATGCGACGACCCTCGACCGCCGCCCTCCTCGCGCTCGCGCTCGCCGTGGGCGCCGTGGCGCCTCCGGCCGTCCCGCCGGCCGCCGCGACCGGCGTCCTCGACCCGCTCTCCGACCCGCTGGCGCCGCCGGCGGCGGGCGGTGCGGCGCGCGTCGACCGCCTGCTCGCCAAGCTCGCGACCCACCGGCGCCTGCTGGTCGTCGGCGCCCATCCCGACGACGAGGACACCACCCTCCTCGCCTACGTCGTCCAGGGACTGGGCGGCGAGGCGGCGTATCTGTCGCTGTCGCGCGGCGAGGGGGGGCAGAACCTGATCGGGCCCGAGCTGGGGGTCGGGCTCGGCCTGCTGCGCAGCCGCGAGCTCTTGTCGGCGCGCGGAATCGACGGCGCCCGCCAGTACTTCACCCGCGCCTACGACTTCGGCTACACCCGCTCGATCGATGAGACCCTCGAGCGCTGGCCGCGCGAGGCGCTGCTCGAGGACACGGTGCAGGTGATCCGCCGCTTCAAGCCGCAGGTCGTGGTGTCGGTCTTCCCGCCCGACGAGCGCGCCGGCCACGGCCAGCACCAGGCGTCGGGGATCATCGCGCGGGAAGCGTACGACCGGGCTGGAGACGCGGGCTACTTCCCAACGGGCGGGCAGCCCGACCAGCCCCACTGGCTCGAGCTGCCGTGGCGGCCCGAGGCCTTCTACCGCGCGGCGTGGTTCCGGCCGGAGTCGGCGACCCTGACCTTCCCGCTCGGCCTCCTCGAGCCGGTCAGCGGCCGCTCGATCTTCCAGATCGCGATGGCCAGCCGCAGCCAGCACCGCTCGCAGGACATGGGGATGCTCCAGCCGCTCGGGCCGTTCGACGGGCGGCTGGCGTGGGAGCACGGCGGCGCCGGCGCCGAGGGCGGCGATGTCTTCGCCGGCGTCGACACCCGGCTCGCGGGGATGGCCGCGGCGCTGCCGCCCGGCGAGCTGCGGGCCGGCCTCGAGACCGCGCTCGGCGAGATCGAGGCGCTGGCACGGGCGGCGCGCGCGGCGAACAGCCCGGCGTCGCCCGGCGCGGCGCTGCCGCCGGCGCTCGAGATCCACCGGCGGCTGCGTGAGCTGCGCCGGAGCCTTCCCGAACCCTCGGGCGCGGCACCGGAAGGCGCGGCCGCCGGGGAGCCGCCGGCGGTCGAGGTCCTGGTCTTCCGCTCGCTCCTCGACGAGAAGATCGACCTCGCCGCCGAGCTGGTGGCGGCCGCCGCCGGGCTCGGCGTCGACGCGATCGCCGATTCGGAGCTGCTGGTGGCGGGCGCCGAGGCCGGCGTCGAGGCGATGGTCTGGGATCCCGCCGTCGCCAGGCTCGCGGTCGCCGGCGTCGAGCTGTTCTCGCCGGCCGGGCTCGCCGCCGCGCCGGCCGAACCGGCGGCGCGCGAGGGCTCCGAGGCGCGCTTCCTCGGGCCGGGCGCCGATCCGGAGCGCGGCTACCACGTCCACGCCTTCCGGGTCGCGGTGCCGGCGGCGGCGCCGCCGACCATTCCCTACTTCCTCGAGCGCCCGCTCCGGGGCGACCTCTACGACTGGAGCGCCGCGCCGCCGGCGGTGCACGCCGAGCCGTTCGGGCCGCCGCCGCTCCTCGCCCGCTTCCGGCTGCGGGTCGGGGGCGAGGAGATCGCGGTCGAGCGCGAGGTGGTCCACCGGATCCGCGACCAGGCCCGTGGCGAGGTGCGGCGGGCGCTGCGCGTGGTGCCCGAGCTGGAGGCGGCCGCGGCCCGCGACCTCCTGGTCTGGCCGGTCGGGAGCGCCGCGCCGCGCGCGGTCGAGGTGACCCTGACCTCGCACGCCGGCCGCCCGCTCGACGGCGAGGTGGTCGCCGAGCTGCCCGAGGGCTGGCCGCCGGCGCCGCCGGCGCCGTTCAGCCTGCCGGCCGCGGGCGCCCGCGAGACGGTGCGGATCGTCCTCGCGCCGCCCGCGCGGTTTTCGCCCGGCGACTATGCGGTGCGCCTGTCGGCGAGGCTGTCCGGGGCCGATGGTGCCGCGACCGACGGCGCCGCCGCGGACGGTGCGCCCCGCTCCTTCGGCCTGGCGCTGCCGCTGGTCGACTACCCGCACATCCGCGCCACGCCGCGGCCGGTCGCGGCCGAGCTGCGGATCGCCGCCGCCGACCTCGCGCTGCCGCCGCTCGAGCGCGTCGGCTACGTGCGCGGCGCCTCCGACCTCGTGCCCGAGGCGCTGCGCCGAGGTCGGGGTGCCGATCGAGGTCCTGACCCCGGACCAGCTCGCCGCCGGCGACCTCTCGCGTTTCGACGCCGTGATCGTCGGCGCCCGCGCCTACGAGACCGATCCCGAGCTGGCCCGCGCCAACGGGCGCCTCCTCGACTACGCCCGCCGCGGCGGCCTGGTGATCGTCCAGTACCAGCAGTACCAGTTCAGCGGCGGCGGCTTCGCCCCCTACCCGCTCGAGATCGCCCGCCCGCACGGCCGGATCACCGACGAGGCCGCGCCGGTCACGGTGCTCGACCCGGCGAGCCCGGTCCTCACCGCGCCCAACCGGATCGGCGACGCCGACTGGCAGGGCTGGGTGCAGGAGCGCGGCCTCTACATGCCGTCGAGCTGGGGGGAGCCGTTCCGGCCGCTGCTCGAGATGGCCGACCCGGGCGGCGAGCCGCAGCGCGGCGGGATCCTGGTCGCGCCGGTCGGCGAGGGGACCTACGTCTACACCGGGCTCGCCTTCTTCCGCCAGCTCCCGGCCGGCGTCCCCGGCGCCTACCGGCTGTTCGCCAACCTGCTCGCGCTCGAGAGCGGCGGCGCCGAAGCTCACGCTCCCGCGGCAAGCGAACCCAAGACCGACTGAGCGAGGGGGGGCCGATGAAGCGAACCAGGTCTGCGATGAGACCAGACGCGATCCGACCAGCCGCCGTGCTCGCCCTCGCCGCCGCGCTCGCGATCGGCGGCCTCGCCCTCCTCGCCGGCGGCTGCGGCGGCGGCGACGACGTCCTCCTCCTCTACTCGCCCCACGGCCGCGACCTCCTGACCCTGGTCGAGGAGACCTACGAGGCGGCGCACCCCGGGCTCGACGTCCGCTGGCTCGACATGGGCTCGCAGGAGGTCTACGACCGGGTGCGCTCGGAGGCCGCCAACCCGCAGGCCGACGTCTGGTTCGGCGGCCCGTCGACGATCTTCGCCCGCGGCGCCGCCGAGGGGCTGCTCGCGCCGCACCGGCCCGGCTGGGCCGACGCGCTCCCCGACGGCTACAGCGATCCCCAGGACCGCTTCCACGCCGTCTACCGTACCGCGCCGGTGATCCTCTACAACTCCGACGCCGTGCCCGCGGCCGAGGCGCCCGCCGACTGGGAAGACCTCCTCGACCCGCGCTGGCGCGACGAGATCCTGATCCGCGACCCGCTCGCGAGCGGCACGATGCGCACCTTCTTCGGCCTGGTCCTCGCCCGCTCGCTGGCCGAGACCGGCGACACCCGCGCCGGCTTCGACTGGCTGCTCCGGCTCGACGGGCAGACCAAGGAGTACGTCCTGAACCCGGTCCTGATGGTCGAGAAACTCGTCCGCCGCGAGGGGCTGGTCACCGTCTGGGAGCTGACCGACGCACTCTGGCAGGAGGAGTGGGGCCGCCCGCTCGCCTACCGCTTCCCCGCCTCCGGCACGCCGATCATCGTCGACTCGATCGCCCTCCTAGAAGGCGCCCCCCACCCCGAGCCGGCGCGCGAGTTCATCGAGTGGATCGGCAGCCCCGAAGCGCTCGAACTGGCCGCCGAACAGGCGTTCCGCCTGCCGGCGAGAAACGACCTGCCGCAGGACGAGCTGCCTGAATGGGCGCGCACCGTGCTCCGCGACATCGTCCCGGCCGAGGTCGACTACGAGCTGATCGAGCGCTACGGGCAGGAGTGGATGTCGACCTGGGACCGGACCGTGCGCGGGCGGGGGGAGTGAGCTCCGCGGGGAAGGCGAGCCACCGCTGCCCGCCGGCGCCGGTCCGGCGGGCGTATACTGCGGACGCCATGCCGGTTCTCCATCTCCCCTACGACGAAGACCTGCTGGTCGCCACCGGCCAGACGAGCGCCGAGCTCGAGCCTGAGCTGCGCTTCCTCCTCGCGACCAAGCTCTACGAGCTAGGGCGCGTGTCGGCGGGGCAGGCGGCGAGGCTCGCGGGCATCGCTCGCTTCCACTTCCTCGCCGAGCTCGGGCGCCGCGGGTTCACGGTCGCTCACCTCGGTCCCGACGATGTCGAGGACGAGCTGAGGGATGACCCGCCGGACGTGCGTCAGTGACAGCACTCCCCTGATCGCCCTGGCGCGCATCGGGGAGCTCGACCTGGTCCGGGCGGTTTTCTCGCGGGTCGTCATCCCAGAAGCGGTGGCGCGGGAGCTTACAGAGGCTCGTGCGGATGCCCCGGGCGCGCAGGAGGTTGCTGCGGCGCACTGGATCGAGCGGGCGAGCGCCGATCCGCAGCTCGTTCGCCCACTCGAGTTGCTCGTCGATCGGGGGAGGCGGAGGCCATCGCGCTTGCCCGGCCCGGTTCCGACGATCTGCTGCTGACCGACGACGGTCAGGCCAGACGCGTGGCCAAGCAGCTCGGAATCCGGGTCCAGGGCACGCTGGGCGTGTTGGTGCGAGCTCGGGATCTCGAGCTGATTACGGCGGTTCGGCCGCTGGTCACCCGTCTCCGGGCGGCGGACTACCGGATCACCGACCGGATCGTGGAAGAGCTCCTCCACCGCCTGGGCGAGTAGGAACCCCGCCTCGTGGATCGGTGTGCGGCCGGTGCGAGAGGCCTGCCGGGTATGGCGCCCGCGGTGAGATGCTCCTCGCCCGTTGCGATACGCTCTGCCGCCGCGCCCTCCGGCAACTCCGCCGGCTCCGTTCGATCGACCGTCCGTCCGCCCCACCGCACCGGAGCATGCCCGCCGCCGAGCCCTTCCTCGTCCTCGACCGCCTGGAGAAGCGCTTCGGCGAGCTGGCGGTGATCCGGCGGCTGTCGCTCTCGGTGGCCGAGGGGGAGGTGCTGGCTCTCCTCGGTCCGAGCGGCAGCGGCAAGACGACGCTGCTGCGCCTCTTGGCCGGGTTCGAGACCGCCGACGCGGGGTCGATCCGGGTCGGCGGCGAGGAGGTGGCGCACCTGCCGCCGGCGAAGCGGCGCTTCGGGATGGTGTTCCAGCACTATGCGCTCTTCCCGCACCTGACGGTGGGCGAGAACGTCGCGTTCGGGCTCGCGGGCGATGCCGCGGCGGGCGACCGCGTCGCGGCGGCCGAGAGAGTGGCGGCGATGCTGCGGCTGGTCGACCTCGCGGGGTTCGAGGGGCGCAAGGTCGGCGAGATCTCGGGCGGCCAGCAGCAGCGGGTGGCGCTCGCCCGCGCGCTGGCGCCGCGGCCGCGCCTCCTGCTCCTCGACGAGCCGCTCTCGAACCTCGACCCGGCGCTCGCGTGAGCGTACCCGCCGCGAGCTCCAGCGGACGGTGCGCGAGGTCGGCATCACCACCGTGCTGGTCACCCACGAGCAGGAGGAGGCGTTCGATCTCGGCGACCGGGTGGCGGTGCTCCACCGCGGCGTGCTCGATCAGATCGGCACGCCGGAGGAGCTCTACGCTGCGCCCGCGACCCGCTTCGTCGCCGGCTTCGTCGGGCGCGCGAGCGGGTTCCCGGGGCGTTTCGCGGCGGCCGGCGACGGCGGCCCCGGGGTCTGGATCGGCGGCGAGGGCGGTCCGCTCTGGGCCGGCGAGCCGGTGGCGCCGGACGGCGGCCGGGCGATCGAGCCGGGCGCGCCGGCCGAGCTGGTGGCGCGGCCGGAGAGCCTGCGGCTGGCGCCGGCGGGGGAGGCCGGGGCGGTGGCCGGCACGGTGGCCGCGCGCCGTTTCACCGGGGCGCTGACCTACCTGACGGTGCGGCTCGATCTGCCGGGCGCGCCGGAGGTCGAGGTGCTCGACCGCGCCGGCGCTCGCGTCGGCGACGAGGTGGCGGTGGCGCCGGGCGGCGGGGGACCGCGGCCGCGGATCTTCCCGAGCGGCGCGGGACCGGCCGCGGGGGAGGCCGGGTGAGGCACCGCCGCCTCTGGCCGGCGCTCGCGCTCGCCGCGCTCCTCGCCTGGCTGGTCGGCTACCCGCTCCTGATGACCGTCCTCCAGTCGCTCGGGCTGGCTCCGACCGGCGTCCGCCCGGGTGGCGGACTCTCGTTCGAGCACTACGCCGAGTTCGCGCGCCGCGGCGACGAGTGGCTGGCGCTCTGGCGAAGCCTCTGGATCTCGGTCGCCTCGGTGGTGCTGGCGGCCGCGGTCGGCGTGCCGCTCGGCTTCGTCTTCGAGCGCACCGACTTCCCGGGCCGGCGTCTCCTCGGCGCGCTGGTGGCGCTGCCGGTGGCGCTGCCGCCGCTCGTCGGGGTGATCGCGTTCCTCTTCCTCTACGGCGAGAGCGGCTTCGTCTCGCGCGGGGTCCAGGCGGCGCTCGGGCTCGAGGAGCCGCCCTGGCGGCTGGCCGGCGCCGGGGCCATCCTGCTCGTCCACGCGTACTCGATGTACGTGTACTTCTACCTCTTCACCCGCGCCGGCCTCGCCCGCCTCGACGCCGCCCTCGGCGAGGCCGCGGCGTCGCTCGGCGCCGGGCGCCGGCGGACGCTCCTCCGGGTCACGCTGCCGCTGCTCCGGCCGGCGCTCGCGGGCGCGGCGCTCCTCACCTTCATGACCGCGCTGGCGTCGTTCTCGGCGCCCTACATCTTCGGCGGCGGCTTCCGGGTGATGACCACCCAGATCGTCGTCTCGAAGCTCAACGGCGAGGACGCGATGGCGCAGGTCGAGACCGTGACGCTGGCGCTGGTCGCGCTCGCCGGCTTGTGGGCGCTCCAGAAGGTCTCGCCGCCGGCGGGCGTCGCCGGCGCGGTGCGCGGGATCGCGCCGGCGCGGCGGCGGCTCTCGAGCCCGGCCGCTCGCGCCGGCGCGGCGGCGGCCGGCTGGGGGCTCGCGGCGGTCCTGCTCCTGCCGCACGCCGACGCTGGTGCTGATCTCGCTGGTGCCGCCCGGCACCTGGACGATCGAGGCGCTGCCGCCGGTGCTCGACCTCTCGCAACTACCGCGCGCTCGCCGCCGAGCCGGAGCGCCTGCCGCCCGATCGTCAACTCGCTCTGGATGGCGGCGGCGGCCACCGTCGGCGGCGGTCGCGCTCGGGCTCGCCGCGGCGCGGGTCTCGCTGCCGCCGCGGCGGCCGGATCGGGCGGCCTGCTCGAGGGGCTGGTCGCGTTGCCCTGGGCGATCCCGGGCACGGTCTTCGCGATCGCGCTCGCCACCACCTTCAGCGCCGACCAGCCGTGGCTCGGACGCTTCGTCCTGGTCGGCACGCCCTGGATCCTGCCGCTCGCCTACCTGGTGCGCGACCTGCCGATGACCGGCCGCGCCGCGCTTCGCCGGCCTCGCGCCAGCTCGATCCCGCGCTCGAGGAGGCGGCGGCCTCGCTCGGCGCCGGGCCGTGGCGCACGCTCGGCCGGGTGGTGCTGCCGCTGCTCCGGCCGGCGCTCGCCGCCGGCGCCGCGCTCGCCTTCATCACCGCGCTCGGCGACTTCGTCGCCTCGATCGTCCTCTACACCTACGACACCCGGCCGATCTCGATCGAGATCCTCTCGAGCCTGCGCCTCCAGGAGCTCGGGGTGGCCGGCGGTCTACGGCGTGCTGCTGATGATCGCCGGCGGCGCGGCGTTCCTGCTCTGGGGCGAGAAGGGGGAGGCGTAGGCGATGGCGGCCGCGAGCGGGGCCAACGGGGGCGAGGGGCACCTGGTCGCCCGGCTGTGGGTGATCATGATCACCAGCTTCGTCGACATGGTCGGCTTCCTGGTGGTCTTGCCGCTCCTGCCGTTCTACGCCCTGCGCTTCGGCGGCTCGCCGTTCATCGCGACCTCGCTGATCGGCGTCTACGCGCTCGCCCAGCTCGCCACCGCGCCGCTCTGGGGGCGGCTCTCCGACCGCTTCGGGCGGCGGCCGGCGATCCTCGGCGGCCTCGTCGCCTCGGCGGTCTCCTTCACTATCTTCGCGTTCGCCGACTCGCTGGCGCTGCTCCTGATCTCGCGCCTCTTCCAGGGCGCGGCGGGCGGCACCGTCGGGGTGATCCAGGCCTACGTCACCGACCGCGCCGGGTACGAGGAGCGCGCCAAGGCGCTCGGCTGGGTGACCGCCGCGACCAGCGCCGGCGTGATGCTCGGGCCCGCGCTCGGCTCGCTGGCGTTCAAGCTCGGGGAGTGGGGGCCCGGCCTGATCGCCGCCTCCCTGTGCCTGGTCAACCTCGCCTTCGCCTGGCGCTGGCTCCCCGAGCCCGCACGCGACGACGAGGACGACCAGGCGCTGGCGGGCGGGGCACCGGCGGCCGGGGAGGCCGCGGCGCCGCAGCGGGTGGCGATCTGGCGCTCGGTCGCCGACGTGCTGCGCCATCCGGGCGGACCGGTGTCGTCGCTGATCTGGATCTACGCCCTGACCATGATGGCGTTCATGGCCATGAACAGCGTCCTCGCCCTCTACCTGAAGGAGGTCTTCGGCGTCACCGAGGCCACGATCGGTTACTTCTACGTCTTCGTCGGCGCGGTGTCGCTGGTGATGCGGGCGATCGCGCTCGGGCCGATCGTCGACCGGCTGGGCGAGGTGCGGACGCTGCGCATCGGCGCGGCGGCGCTCGCCGTCGGCCTGGCGGTGGTGCCGCTGCCGCGGACTTTTTGGGGCCTCGGCCTCGCGGTGATGCTGATCCCGATCGGCACCGCGCTCCTCTTCCCGTCCACCACCTCGCTGGTCTCGCGCCGCGCCGGACGCCGACAGACCGGCCAGGTCCTGGGCGTCCAGCAGGCCTTCGGCGGCGTCTCGCGCTGGCTCGGGCCGACCTGGGCCGGGCTGGCGTTCCAGGACCTCGGCATCGCCAGCCCGTTCTGGATCGCCGCCGGCCTGGTGGCGGTGGTCGTCGCGCTGGCGATGCGGGTGCCGCACGAGGAGCGGGCGCGCGCCGCCCCGCTCGCCGAGCCGGCGGCGGCCGAGCCGGTCGAGCCGGCTTGAGCGCGCCCGGCTCGCGATAGGGTGTAGCTCGCAAACCACCGCCGGCCCCCACCGATCCGGCCCGGCGTTCGACACTTCGGAGGAGGACTCGCATGCTCCGCACCACCGCCCGCTCCCGCCGCGCCCGCGCCGTCGCCGGGCCGGCGCTCTTCGCCGGCCTCGCGCTGGCCCTCGCCCTCGCCGCCGCCGCGCCGGCCGCCGCCGACGAGGGGATGTGGACCCTGAACGGCTTCCCGGCCGCGCGCTTCGAGGCCGAGTACGGCTTCGTCCCCGGAGAGGCCTGGCTCGACCTCGTGCGCGGCTCGGCGGTGCGCTTCAACAACGGCGGCTCGGGCTCGTTCGTCTCCGCCGGCGGGCTGGTGATCACCAACCACCACGTCGGCGCCGACTGCATCCAGAAGCTCTCGAGCGCCGAGAACGACTATCTGACCGACGGCTTCATCGCCGCCTCGCCGGCTGAGGAGCTGGCCTGTCCCGACCTCGAGCTCAACGTCCTCGAGTCGATCGAGCGCGTCACCGCCCGGGTGCGCGGGGCCGCCGGCGCGGCCGACCCGGCCAAGGCGGCCGAGGCGCGGCGGGCCGAGATGGCGACGATCGAGAAAGAGTGCCAGGAGGCGACCGGGCTGCGCTGCGACGTCGTCACCCTCTACCAGGGCGGCGAGTACGACCTCTACCGCTACCGGCGCTACGACGACGTCCGGCTCGCCTTCGCGCCCGCCGGCCAGCTCGCCTTCTTCGGCGGCGACCCCGACAACTTCGAGTACCCGCGCTACAACGTCGACTTCGCGCTCTTCCGCGCCTACCGCGACGGCGCGCCGGCGGCGACGCCGGCCCACCTGGCCTTCCACGGCGCCGGGCCCACCGAGGGGGAGGTGGCGTTCGTCGCCGGGCACCCCGGCTCGACCGGTCGCTACGAGAGCCTGGCCGCGCTCGAGTGGCTGCGCGACGTCGCCTACCCGATGCTCCTCGGCGACCTCGGCCACGCCCACGACCTCCTGCTCGCCTTCTCCGCCCGCGGCGAGGAGCAGGCCCGGATCGCCCAGCAGGACCTCCACGGCGTCGAGAACAGCACGAAGGGGCTCTCCGGCTACCTCTCCGGCCTGCTCGATCCCGAGCTGATGGCGGCCAAGGCGCGGCAGGAGGCCGAGCTGCGCCGGCGGGTGGCGGCCGACCCGGAGCTGGCCGCCGAGATCGGCGACCCGTGGGCGGAGATCGCCGGCGCGCTCGAGCGGCAGCGCGCCGTCTTCGCCCGCTCGCGCGCGCTCAACACCCTCGGCGCGACCGAGCTGTCGGGCATCGCGCGCACCATCGTCCGGCTCACCGCCGAGCTCGAGAAGCCCGGCCCCGAGCGGCTGCGCGAGTTCCGCGACACGGCGCTGCCGTCGGTCTACCAGAAGCTCTACTCGGAAGCGCCGATCTACTCCGAGTACGAGGAGTACCGGCTCACCGCGGCGCTCGAGAAGCTGAGCCTCCAGTACGGGCCGGTCCACCCGCTGGTGATCGACGTGCTGGGCGACAAGTCGCCGGCCGAGCTGGCGCGCGAGCTGGTCGCCGGCACCCGGCTCGCGGATCCCGCGGCCCGGCGGGCGCTGGTCGAGGGCGGCGTCGAGGCGGTGCGCGCCTCCGAGGACCCGATGATCCGCTTCATGGTCCGGCTCGACGGGCCGATGCGCGAGATGCGCAAGCTCCTCGAGGACGAGATCGACGCGGTCGAGACCCGAGCCTCCGAGCGCATCGCCGACGCGCACTTCCGGATCTACGGCACCGACACCTACCCCGACGCCACCTTCACCCTGCGGCTCTCCTACGGCCGCGTCGGCGGCTACGAGGAGGGCGGCCGGCAGGTGGCGTGGAAGACCGACTTCGCCGGCCTCTTCGAGCGCGCCGAGAAGCGCGGCTTCCAGCCCCCCTGGGACGTGCCGCCGGCGCTCCTCGCGGCGCGCGAGCGGCTCGACCCCGCGACCGCGGTCAACTTCGTCTCCGCCCACGACATCATCGGCGGCAACTCGGGCAGCCCGGTGATCGACCGCCAGGGCCGCTTCGTCGGCCTGATCTTCGACGGCAACCTCTACATGCTCCCCAACCGCTTCCTCTACCGCGGAATCCAGTCGCGCGCGATCTCGGTCCACCCGGCGGCGATCCTCGCCACCCTGCGCACGATCGACCCGGGGGCGGGCTGGCTGGCGGACGAACTGGAGAAGAGGGAGTAGGGAGGGCGCGGCCGGAAACAGCGAAGGCCCGGCGGATGCCGGGCCTTCGTGGAGCTTCGAAGATTGGTTGCGGGGGTAGGATTTGAACCTACGACCTTTGGGTTATGAGCCCAACGAGCTACCAGACTGCTCCACCCCGCGTCACCGTGAACTGAAAAGAGCGCCCGCCGCATTCCCGCGGCGGGCTGCGCAGCATCGCACAGGCGTGGCGGGGGAGTCAAGACCGACGCGGTCGCGCCGGGGGCGGTAGCCCCGCTGGAGCTATAGATACCCCAGCGCCTCGAGCTGCTCCTCCAGCGTCTCCCCCTCGGGGTCCGTGGCGCGGGTGCCCTCGACCTTGCGCATCCAGCCGCTGATGTCGCGGGCGAGGCGGCGGACGGTGCCGGGGTCCTTGGCGGCGAGGTCGGTGGTCTCGCCGGGGTCGGCCTCGAGGTCGTAGAGCTCGACGAGGTCGTGGTCGACGTTGACGATCAGCTTGTGGCGGCCGTCGGTGGCGCTGCGCAGGCCGCCCCAGACGGCGAAGACCGGGCCTTCGACCGGCTGGCCGGACTCGATCGCCGGGCGGAGGCTCCGGCCCTCGAAGGCGTAGGGCGCGGGGTCGATGCCCAGGAGGTCGAGCAGGGTCGGGGTGACGTCGAGGTTGGCGGTCGGGCCGGCGACCTCGACCGGCCCGTCGAGGCCGGGGACCTGCATCAGCCAGGGCACTCGCACCTCGGCCTCGTAGAGGCTCCGGCAGTGCAGGACGTGGCCCTTCTCGAGGAACGACTCGCCGTGGTCGGCGAGGACGGCGATCAGGGTGCGGTCCAGCTCGCCGGCTTTCTCGAGGGTCGCGAGCAGGAGGGCGAACTGCCGGTCGAAGAAGCCGATCGAGTCGTCGTAGAGGTCGATCAGCCCTTCGAGGTCGCGCCGGTCCACCCGCTCGGGCGTCCGCAGGTCGTAGACCAGGTCGTTGATCGGCTTCGGATCGCCCTGGCGCACCCACTGCTGGTCGCCCCGGTAGCCGGTGAAGAACCGCTTCTCGTACCAATCGGGCGGGGCGTAGGGCGCGTGGACGTCCATGTAGTGGAGGTAGAGGAAGAACGGCCGGCGCACGATCGGCAGGTAGGTGAAGGCGTCGGTGTGGATGCAGGCCGCGCGCCGTCCCATGCAGCGCTCGAGGAAGAGGTCGAAGCCGCCGCCGAAGCCGCCGGCCTTGTTGAGGTGGCTGGGGGTGGCGCGGACGATCGGGCTCGCCGAGACGGCGAGGGTGGCGTAGCCCTCGGACTGGAGGATCCCGGCCAGGGTCGGGATCCCCTCGGGGATGTCGTAGACGCCCGTCGCGCGGCCGGTGAACCGCTGCGGCGAGCGCGAGGTGAGGAGCGAGTTGACCGAGGGAAAGGTGCACGGCGCCTCGCTGCGGTGTTCGGCGAAGCGGACGTTGGCGGCGGCGAAGGCGTCGAGCGCCGGGCTGGTCGGGCGCGGGTAGCCATAGGCGCCGAGGTGGTCGGCGCGCAGGGTGTCGACCAGGAGGACGACCAGGTTCCACCGCGGCCGCTCGGGCGGGCGGGCGGCGCAGCCGCCGGCGAGGACGGCCGTCGCGAGGCCGGCGGTGACGAGGGCGGCGGCCGCGAGCAGGGCGGGGACCGAGCGGTCGCTCACTGGAGGTATCCCACGGCGCGCAGCCGTTCGATCGCCTCGTCGGTGCGCCGGCGCACCTCGTCGGTGCGCGCGCCGGGCTCGTGTTCGCCGAGCCACGCCTCGAGGTCGGCGGCGAGCCGCGCATAGTCGCGCCGCCGGTCCGCGAGCACGTCGCGGCGCTCGCCGGGGTCGGCGGCGAGGTCGAAGAGCCGGGCCGACGTCCCGCCCTCGAGGTCCTCGATCAGCTTGAAGCGGCCGTCGGTGACGCTCCGCAGGTGCTCGCCGGCGCTGAAGACCGGCGGGTCGTCCGCGGCCGCGGCGCCTTCGATCAGCGGCCGCAGGCTCCGCCCCTCGAAGCCGAACGGGGCGGCGTCGACGCCCAGGTAGTCGAGCACGGTCGGCACCAGGTCGACGTTCGACACCGGCCGCTCGACCTTTAGCGGCGCGCCGCCGGCGGCGAGGCCGGGCACGCGCAGGATCAGCGGCACCCGGATCTCGGGCTCGTAGGCCGAGCGGCAGTGGGTGACGTGCTCGTGCTCGAGGAACGACTCGCCGTGGTCGGAGAGGAAGACGATCAGCGTGTCGTCGAGCAGGCCGCGCGCCTCGACCGCGGCGATCAGCTCGCCGAAGCGGTGGTCGAAGTAGGCCAGCTCGTCGTCGTAGAGCGCGATCAGGTGCTCGAGGTCGGCCGGCCGGTAGTCGAGCGCCTCGCCCTGGTAGACGCTCGCCGCCAACCGCCGGACCTCCCCCTGCCGGACCCAGTCGGCGAGGCCCTCGCCGCCGCCGGCGAAGCGGCGCGGCCAGCCCTCCGGCGGCCGGTAGGGGCCGTGGGTGTCCATGTAGTGGAGGTAGAGGAAGAACGGCCGGCGGAGCAGGCCGAGGTGGCCGATCGCCTGGCGGTTGACGCAGCCGGCGTCGCGGCTCTCGCACTCCTCGTGGAAGACCGCGAAGCCGCGGCCGAAGCCGCCCTCCTGGTTGGCCCACGAGGGGGTCGCCCGCACCACCGAGCTGGCCGACACCGCGACGTTGGCGTAGCCCTCGGCGGCGAGGATCCCGGCCAGGGTCGGGACCTCCTCGGGGATCCCCATCAGGCCGAACTCGCGGCCCCAGAAGCGCTGCGGCCAGCGCGAGGTGAGGATCGAGTTGACCGACGGCCAGGTGCACGAGGCCTGGCTGCGGTTGTCGGTGAAGACCACGCCGCCCGCGGCGAAGGCGTCGAGGTGGGGGGTGGTGTCGCGGCCGTAGCCGTAGGTCCCGACGTGGTCGGCGCGCAGGGTGTCGAGGAGCACCACCAGGAGGTTCCAGCGCGGCGGCTCGGGCGCGGCGGTGGGCCGGCACGCCCCGAGCATCGAGGTGGCAACCCAGAACCCGAGAACGACGGCAGCGGAACGAGCCCCGACGGGGCGAGCGGCGGCGAAGCCGCCGGCCCCCCTAATCATCTAGCAGGGCGAGGAACTCACGTTGGACGAGCGCCCGCAGCGTCTCGAGGTCGTGCGGCCGCGGCGCGCCGCGCCGGGCCTCGGCGATGATCACGTGCGGCAGCTCGGGGGTGTCGTCGTAGGTCTCGTGCCCCTCGAGGCCGGTCAGCTCCGGCCGGCCGCTCTCGCCGTAGCGGCGCCAGGCGATCTCCTCGAAGCCGCAGGCGCCGAGCGCGCGGCCGAGCATCTCGCGGTTCCACAGGAAGCGGTGGCGCCAGCCGTAGAAGGCGCGGTTGAGCATCAGCGCGCGGTGCTGCTTGTCCTCGGCCGGCGCCTGGATCAGGTAGTGGGAGAGCCACACCCAGTCGAGGTTGGGCGTCGAGAGGCGCAGCCAGCCGCCCTGGCGGAGCACGCGGTGGCACTCGAGGAGGAAGCCGAGCGCGTCGTCGATCGCCAGGTGCTCGAGGAAGTGCTCGGCGTAGATCGCGTCGACGTCGCGGTAGTCGAGCCCGGCGCGGACGTCGGCCACCACGTCGACCTCGGGCAGCGCCTGGATGTCCATGTTGATCCAGCCGGGGAGGCGGTGGCGGCCGGCGCCGATGTGGAGGCGCAGCGGCGCGGGCGCGGAGCCGGAGGTCGGGGCGCTGTCGGGGGCGGTCAAGCTGGGATCTCGGGGCGGGTCTCGGGGCGCTCCGAAGTGTAGCAGCAGTAGAATGCCCGCCGGAGGGCCGGTCGTGTTCACCATCGAAGACCTCTTGGCGCGCGAGATCCTCGACTCCCGGGGCAACCCGACCCTCGAGGTCGACTGCGTGCTCTCCGGCGGCTGCGGCGGCCGCTTCGCCGTCCCCTCGGGCGCCTCGACCGGCCGGCGCGAGGCGCTCGAGCTGCGCGACGGCGGCAAGCGCTACGGCGGCAAGGGGGTGACCAAGGCGGTCGGGCACGTCACCGGCGAGATCCGCGACGCGCTGCGCGGCGTCGACGCCCGCGACCAGTCGACGATCGACCGCCTGCTGATCGAGCTCGACGGCACGCCGAACAAGTCGCGCCTGGGCGCCAACGCGCTCCTCGGGGTGTCGATGGCGGTGGCGCGCGCCGCCGCCGAGGCGACCCACCTCCCGCTCTACGCCTACCTCGGCGGCCCCTACGCGACGCTCCTCCCGGTGCCGCTGCTCAACGTCGTCAACGGCGGCGCCCACGCCGACAACTCGATCGACATCCAGGAGTTCATGCTGGTGCCGCTCGGCTTCGAGAGCTTCTCGGAGGCGCTCCGGGCCGGGGTCGAGGTCTACCACGCGCTCAAGGGCGTCCTCAAGAAGAAGGGGCTCTCGACCGGGGTCGGCGACGAGGGGGGCTTCGCTCCGAACCTGGCGAGCAACCGCGAGGCGCTCGACCTGCTGGTGGCGGGGATCGAGGCCGCCGGCTACAAGCCCGGCAAGCAGGTGGCGCTTGCGCTCGACGTCGCCGCCAGCGAGCTGGTCGAGAAGCGCGGCAAGAAGGGCTTCCGCTACGCGCTCGCCGGCGAGGGGCGGACCGGGCTCGGCGCCGAGGAGCTGATCGAGACCTACCGCGAGTGGCTCGACGCCTACCCGCTGGTGTCGATCGAGGACGGCCTGGCCGAGGACGACCACGCCGGCTGGAAGGCGCTCACCGCCGAGCTGGGCTCGCGCGTCCAGTTGGTCGGCGACGACCTCTTCGTCACCGACCCTGAGGTGCTCGCCGAGGGGATCGCCGGCGGCCTCGCCAACGCGCTCCTGGTCAAGCTCAACCAGATCGGCACCCTGACCGAGACCCTGGCCGCGGTCGAGCGCGCCAAGACCGCCGGCTACGCCAACGTCATCAGCCACCGCTCGGGGGAGACCGAGGACAAGACCATCGCCGACCTCGCGGTCGCCACGCGCGCCGGCCAGATCAAGACCGGCGCGCCGTGCCGGAGCGACCGGGTGGCCAAGTACAACCGCCTGCTGCGGATCGAAGAGGAGCTGGGCGCCGCGGCCTCCTACCCGGGGCGCGCCGCCTTCCCGCGCCACGCCGCCTGAGCGCGGCCCGACCGCGATGAGCGAGCCTCCGACCACCTCCGACTCCGGCGCCGACTCCGGCCGGCCCGCCTCGCGGACTGCGCGGCCGGCGCTCTGGGGGGCGGTCGTTTTCCTGCTCGCGCTCCTCGCCCTGGCCGGCGGCAAGAGCTACCGCGACCTCGCCGCGGTGCGCGAGCGCGAGAGCGAGCTGGAGGCGCAGCTCGCCGCCACCCGCGCCGAGATCGAGTCGTTCGAGCACCGCCTCGAGCGCCTGCGCCGCGACCCGGTCGCCCTCGAGCGGCTGGCGCGCGAGGAGCTGGGGATGGTCCGCCCGGGTGACGTCGTGATCGTGCTGCCGCCCGAGGAGCCGGCGGCGCCGCAGCCGTAACGAACCCCTCGGCCCGCTCGCCGGTCGTCCGCGGAGGCACCTCCCGCGACCATGAGCAGGCTCGCCCTGGTCCATCCCGACCGACTCTTCCGCGAGGCGCTGGCGGCGGCGCTCGGCGCCGCGGGGCTCGCCACGGTCGCCGCGGCCGAGGCGCTCGACCGGCTCGACCTCGGCGGCGAGGCGCCGCCCGACGTCCTGGTCCTCGACCTCGGCCTGCCCGAGCGCGCCGGCCTGGCCGCGGCCCGCGCCGCCCGCGCCGCGCTCCCCGGGACGCGCATCCTGATGATCGGCTGCAGCGAGCTGGAGCGCGACGTCCTCGCCGCGCTCGAGGCGGGCGCCGCGGGCTACGTCCTCCAGGGGGCGTCGATCGAGGAGCTGGTGCGCTGCTTGAAGGCGGTCGCCCGCGGCGGCGCGGTCTGCTCGCCCGAGGTCGCCGGGCTGGTGATCGGGCGGCTCGCCGAGTACTCGTCGCACTGGCGCCACGTCCGCGAGGGGGCGGCGGTGCGGGTGACGCCGCGCGAGATCGAGATCCTCCGCCTGGTCGACGCCGGGCTCTCGAACAAGGAGATCGCCCGCCACCTCCGGATCGAGGTCCAGACGGTCAAGAACCACGTCCACAACATCCTCGACAAGCTCGGGGTCGGCCGGCGCGAGGAGGCGGTGCGCTTCGCCCGCCGGCGCGGCCTGCTCGGGCCGGCGCAGCCGGCGGGCATGAACGGCTCCGGCCCTCGCGCGGCCGGCGCCGCGGGCGCCGGGTACTAGTACCCGTGCAAGGAAGGGATCGGAAGATGGACCCACGGCCGGACCCGAGTTCCATGGACCGCCGCCGGCCGCGGGAGGGAAGGTTCCTCCGAGTCTCCAAACACTCGACCAGGAGGAACCATGGCCGTAGACAAGACCCGCACCAGCTTCGTCGCCAAGCTGGTCAAGGACCCGGCGGCGCCGCCGGAGACCGTGCTGATGACCGGCTTTCTCGGCGACTCGTCCGAGAAGGGCCACACCCGCCTCTACCTCGACCTCCAGCTCTCGAGCTGGTACGACATCCCGAACGAGGCGGTGCTCCACACCGAGGACGTGTCGCAGCCGGACCAGCCGCTGCGCGCCGACGCCGTGTGGGTCGACCGCAAGCTGCTCGACCAGATCAAGGGCCGGTTCCCGGGCGGCGGTCCGGCTGGTCCGCCGCCGGTGTCGGTGCCGGGCTGCCCGCAGCCGCCTTTGACTCTCGATCGCCCGTGTCCGCCGACGCCTCTCATTCGATGCCCGTCGGTGCCCGATCCGTTGTGTCCGGTGGGGCCGTCGAGCTTCGGCCCGTGCCTGTCGGTGCCGAATCCGCTGTGCCCGGTGCGGACGCCGTTCTGCCCGACGAACTTCATCCCATGCCCGCCGACGCCGGGGGGGCCGCTGTGTCCGGTGACGCCGGCGTGCCCGCCGCCGACGCCGCACTGCCCGCCGACGGTGTTGAACCCGCCGTGCCCGCTGACGCCGGCGTGCCCGCCGACGGTGCTCAACCCGCCGTGCCCGACGCCGTGGTGCCCGCCGACGCCGGTCGTCGCGTGCCCGTCGGTGCCGGGTCCGCTGTGCCCGGTGACGCCGGCGTGCCCGCCGACGCCCGGGATCGCCTGCACGGCCGTGGTGCTGTGCCAGCAGACGGTGGCCCAGCCGCAGTGCTTCCAGACCGTCCAGGGTCCCGGCTGCGGGGCCTCGGCCGCGGTGATTTGCCCGACCTTCGGCGCCTGCCCGTCGGCGGTCGACGCCTGCCCGTCGGCGCCCGGCGGCTGCGACTGGACGGTCGTGACCGACTGGCGGACGCCGGTTCTCCAGCCCGGCGGCTTCAACCCCGGCGGCTTCGTGCCCCAGGGCGGTTTCACGCCTCCCGGCGGCTTCAACCGGGGCGGCGGCGGCTTCGGCCGCTGACGCCGCGTCTCCCGGCGCGGCGGGTCCCGGCAGCGGGGCCCGCCGCGCCCCTCCTCCGCCGCGCGGGCGAGGCGGGCGGGTGAACGAGCGACGGAGGGAACGATGATCGACCAACCCCTGCTGGCCGCGGCCGATCTGCCGTTCTACCTGATCGAGCGCGGCCTGCTCGAGCGCGAGGCGATCGTCGACGGCGACCTCGTCGTCGCCGACGCCTCGCGGCGCAACCGCAACCTGAAGGTGCTCCGGCGGCGCGGGCCGTCCCTGTTCGTCAAGCAGCCCGCGTCGCCGGACCCGCAGGCCGCGGCGACGCTGCGGCGCGAGGCGACCTGCTTCGAGCTGGCGGCCCGCCATCCCGGGTGGGCCGCGCTGCGCGAGCTGGTGCCCGAGTACTTCGGCTACGACGACCGGCGGCGCCTCCTGGTGCTCGGCCTGATCGAGGGCGGCAGGAGCGCCGCCGAGGGCGCCGGCTGGTACGGACCGGCGGCGGCGGTCGCCGGCGCCGCCGGGCGCGCGCTCGGCCGCTTCCACCGGGCGGCCGGGGAGCTGGCTGCGGCGGCCCCGGAGGGCGCCTTCCCCGGCTCGCCGCCGTGGATCCTCCTCGCCCACCGCACCGAGCCGTCCTGGATGCCGGCCACCGCCCCCGGGCAGCTCCAGCTCCTTGGCTGGCTGCGCGTCGAGCCGCGCGTCCACCGGGCGTTCGAGTCGCTCCTCGCCGGCTGGCGGACCGAGGCGCTGATCCACGGCGACCTCAAGTGGGACAACCTGGTCTTGACCGGCGCCGCGGACGCCCCGGAGGCGCGGATCGTCGACTGGGAGCTGGCCGACCTCGGCGATCCCGCCTGGGACCTCGGGGCGCTGCTCCAGACCTTCGTCGCCTACCCGGTGCTGTCGATGCCGCCGGCGGCCGGCCCGGCCGGCGCGCCGGCCGAGCTGCACCCGGCGGTCTGGGCGGCGGTGCAGCCGGCCGCGACCGCGCTCTGGCGCGGCTACGTCGAGGGCCGCGGGCTCGCTTCCGAGGCCGCCGCCGAGCTGCTCGGCCGGGCGCTGCGCCTCGCCGGCGGCCGCGCCGTGCTCGGCGCCTACGAGCACCTCCACCAGGCGCCGGCGCTGACCCCGCAGGCGGTGGCGCTGACCGTCGCCGGCCTCGACCTGACCGAGCACCCGGCCGAGTGGGGTGGGCGGCTCTTCGGAGGTGGAGCGTGACAGTGCCCGACGTGACGGCCGACGTGACGGCGGCCGGGACGCCCGACCACAGGTCTTGCGACGAGACGTTCTACGACGAAACGCTCGCCGCGCTGCGTTCGATCGTCGAGTCGGTCGAGATCACCGGCGACGCCTCGTTCACCGTCGCCGGCCGCCCCGGCCGGCTCGCCGATCCGGCGGCCGGCGCCGTCCCGGGCGCGCCGCCGCCGGCCTCGCCGCTCGAAGGTGGGCTGATCCAGGAGATCTACGGCCGCTGGTACTGCCGGCAGGCCGGCCCCGAGCGGCCGCGGCCGGAGGCCGACGAGGACCTGCTGCCGGCGCTCGCGGCGGCCAACGCCGGGCGGCCGCGCTGGGAGCCCGGCTGGACGGTCTCGGCGCTCCTGCCGGGCGGCGCGGTCGAGGTGGTCAAGGCCGGCCGCACGCGCCTGGCGCAGCCGGGCGAGCTGGCTACCTGGGACGGCCCCGGCGTGCCGCCGCGGCCGGGCTCGGCGGCGAGCCTCCAGGTCGCGGTCGAATCGACCACCTACCAGCCGGGCTTCTACTTCGCGTTCGGCGAGACCCTCGCCGGCCGCGCCGACGAGACTGACTGGGTGCGCCTCTACTGGCACCTGCGTGCCGACGGCGCGGCGCCGCTCCTGGCCGGCCTGTCGGCGCGGCTCAACCGCTACCAGGTGCCGTTCCGGCTGAAGCTCCTGCGGCTGCGCTCGATGTACGTGCGCCCGGACGCCGCGGTGCTCTACGTCGGCCGCCGCCACTTCCAGGCCGCCGCCGCGCTCGCCGCCGAGGTCCACGCCGCGGTCGCCGGGGCGCTGCGGCCGCAGGTCGGCCTGTTCGTCAAGAGGCTCGCCCCCGGGCTCGGCGTGGCCGAGGACCCGGGCAACGGCGAGAGCTTCGGCTGGCAGCGCTGCCGGCTGGTCGCCGAGGGGCTGATCGAGGCCCGGCGGCGCGGGATCGAGGGCGCCGGCGAGCGGCTGGCCGCCCTCCTCGAGCACCTCCGGCGGGCCGGCGTCGATCCCGCCCGCCCGCACCTGACCCGTTCCCTGACCGACTTCTACGAGGTACCGAACCGCCGTGCTGCCTGAGCCCGCCCTCCCCACCGCACGACCCCGCCCCACCGCGCGCTCCCGCTCCGCCGCGCCCGAGCCGGAGCTCCTCGAAGCCGCCGCCGCGATCGGCGCCCGGCTCTGCCGCGACGCCGTCTGGCACGGCGGCCGCTGCAACTGGCTGGGCGACGCCATGGAGCCGGTCGACGGCACCTGGCGGGTGGTCCACCGCTCGTTCGGGCCCGACCTCTACGGCGGCACCGCCGGGGTCGCGCTCTTCCTCGCCCGGCTCTGGCCGGCGACCGGCGAGCCGCTCGAGCGCGAGACCGCGCTCGGCGCGCTGCGCCAGGCGCTGTCGCGGCGCGAGGACCTCGCCGGGCCGCACCGGCTCGGCCTCTACAGCGGTCTGCCCGGCCTGGCGGTGGCGGCCGCCGAGGTCGGCGCCGTCCTCTCCGACCCGGAGGCGACCGCGGCCGCCGCCGGGCTCGCCGCCGAGCTGGCGGCGCTCGAGCCGGAGCCGGCCGCGCTCGACCTCATCGCCGGCAGCGCCGGCGCGATCCCGGCGCTGCTCCACCTGGCGCGCCGAGGCGGCACGCCGGGCCTCGACGCCGCCGCCGTGCGCTGCGGCGAGCACCTCCTGGCCGCGGCGCGCCGCCATCCCTCGGGCGCGCTCTCCTGGGACACCCTCCCCGGCGTCGGCCGCCAGGACCTGACCGGCTTCGGCCACGGCGCCGCCGGCATCGCCTGGGCGCTCGGCGAGCTGTGGGCCGCGACCGGCGACGACCGCTTCCGCGCGGCGGCGCTCGCCGGCGTCGCCTACGAGCAGACGTGCTTCAGCCCGCACCACCGCAACTGGCCCGACTACCGCGACCACGCCGCGGCCGGCTCGCCGGTCGCGGCGCCGCCGGGGGAGGTCCACGCCCTCGCCTGGTGCCACGGCGCACCCGGCATCGGCCTCTCCCGGGTCCGGCTCGGGCGGCTCTTCGGCGACGCCGATCTCCTCGCCCAGGCGGGGGTTGCGATCGAGACGACTCGCATGGCGCTCGCGGCGCCCTGGACCGGAGGCTTCAGCCTCTGCCACGGCCACGCCGGCAACGCCGAGCTCTTGATCCTGGCCGCCGAGGAGCTGGACGAGCCGGAGCTGCTCGAGGCGGCGCGCGCGGTCGGCCGCGCCGGCTGCGAGCGCTTCCACCGGACGCGCAGCGACTGGCCGTGCGGCGTCGCCGACGGCGGCGAGACCCCGGGGCTGATGCTCGGCGTCGCCGGCATCGGCCACTTCCTGCTCCGGCTCGCCGACCCGGCGGCGGTGCCGCCGGTGGTGATCCTGATCCCGGAGCGCTAAGCCTGTCCGTCCGGGCCGGCGCCGCCCGCGTCTGGGCGGCGCCGGCGGGGAACGGCCTCAGGGCGTGAGGTACATGTTCACCGGCCGCAGCACCGACAGCATCCAGAAGCGCGTCGAGTCCAGGCCCGAGGTCTGGACGTTGAGCTCGGCGTAGACCCGGCCCGCGAGCTGGGTCGGCTTGCCCGCGGCCAGCGTCACCTTCGACGACTTGGCCCTGCCGTCGTGGATCACCTCGGTGTCGCGCTCCGAGTCGGTGTAGAGGTTGCTCTCCCAGAAGACGCCGTTGTCGGTGTCGGCGCCGAACTCCACGCCGGCCTTCGTGAACAGCTTCGCCGAGCGGTCGTTGCCCTTGCTCTTCGAGAAGTCGGTCCACAGGCGGATCACCGTGTTGCTCGAGTGGATGTCCGCGTTGATGCAGCGATGGTCGGGGCAGAGCGCGTCGTAGACGTCGCCGAGGACGACGTTGAGCGTCACCTGGCCGCCCGCGGGGTAGGTGACCTGCTGCCGGCGCACGACGACGCCGCGCGTCCAGCCCTCGACGTGCTGATCATTCCCGGTCTCGCCGAAGGTCCACTTGATCCGGCCGCTGGTGTTGAGCCAGACCTTCGGGCCCGCCGGCGGGGCCACCGGGTCGGCGTTCACCTGGGCCAGGTCGCCTTCGAGGTCGCCGATGTGGGAGACGCTGCGCGTCGTCCGCCCGCGGTCGACCTCCCAGTCGCCGGACATGAGCGCGTAGCCGCCGCCGGCGCGGGCTGTGGCGACGAAGCTGCCGAAGGGGACGGCGCGGTCGGCCGGGGTCTGGCTGGTCGCCGGGCGGCCGTTGGCGAGGTCGATCTGGACCACCTTGATCTCCTTCGACTTCCACGGCAGCGCGGTGCTGATCGAGTAGGTCCCCGGCGGCGCCTTCGCGACGTGGTAGGGGTAGACCTTCCACTGGTCGGAGAAGTTCACCTCGGTCCAGACCGGCGGGTTGCCGCTCGCCTTCCACCAGTCGACCTTGCCCAGGGGGGAGGCGATGAGGCTGGCGGCCCGCACGGGCGTGTAGTTGGCACCGATCGACAGCTTGCCGTCGAAGGCCTCGCCCAGGCTGATCACCCGGCCTCGCAGGCCGAAGCCCTTGCCGAGGTTGGCGGCGGTCAGGAGGTCGGCGGCGGCGAAGATCCGCTCGGCGTCGCGGTGGAGGTAGTTCGCGTCGCGCGACGTCGGGTCGCTGCCGGCCAGGACGAGCCACTCGATCGCGAGGTTGAACTCGGCGAACTGGGCGTCGAGGTGGTCCCAGACCACCTTCTCGTACTCGACCGCGGTGTGCGGCAGGGTGGTGCAGTTCTTGTTCACCTCGCACTCGGCCTGGAGGATCGAGGCCGCCCACAGGTACATGATGGCGCCCTTCCTCTGCTCGGTCTGCAGCTCGGTCATGACCAGCTCCAGGAAGCCGTAGGGCAGATCGAGGTCGGCCCGGCGGACGTCGCCCATCTTGGTCGCCATGCGCTGGGCATAGAGCCGCAGCAGCGGCGGCTTGGCGCCGATCTGGCCGTTGACCAGGACGTCGTTGATCTGGCCGAGGAGGACGTCGACTCGGTCCTTCTTGATCACCTGCTGGGCGAAGGCGACCGTCCGGGCGCGGTCGAAGGTGCGTTCGCCCTTGATCATCGGGGCGTACTGCTCGGTCCACAGCGCGCGGATGCGGGAGAGCGCCGGCGCGGCCACCGTCTCGCCGATGATCTCGTCGAGCCGGATCAGGATCTGGGCGTTCTGCTGGAGCATCCGCTCCTGGTCCGCGCGGATCTGGACGATCCCGGCCTGGACCACCGCGAGACCCGTGGCCAGGTCCTTGAGCTGGCGGTCGATGTTCTCCTTCCACTCCCTCTCGGAGTCGCCGGTGAACGAGCCGATGGCGCCGCAGATGGCCCCTCCCGCGCCCTTGGGCTCCTGGCCCTTGCACTGGGTGCGGTAGACGAAGCTGCCGAACTGCTTGGCGAATGCTTCCCCGACGAACTTGAAGGCGGCGGTGTAGGGATCGCCCTCGGCACGGGCCGGGGGCGGCGGAGGCAAGAGCAGGCAGGCGAGGGTGAGCAAGGCGATCGAGGCCGAAGGTCGATGCACGGCGAGGTCCTCCCAAGAAAGCAGAGATTGGAATGCGGCGCTCTCCAGGGGGGGCGCCCCTGTGAGGCCGCGGAATCTATCGGGACATGGCGAAATGTAGCAGAGCGTTTCAGCCCTGCGAAGGGGGGCGTTCGTCCGCTTCGTCCCGCGTCGAAAACCCCGACGCGCTGGTCTTGGGGCTAGCCGCGCGCGGCCTTCCGCCGGTCGCCCCAGGCGAGCGTCACCTTGAGCAGCGGCGGCGTCATCAGGGTGGTGGCGATGACCATGATCACCACCGCGCCGAAGACCGAGGGGTTGACCACCCGGTGGCCGTGGAGCACGAGGCCGGCGCCGATCGAGGCGAAGATCAGGCCGACCTCGCCGCGCGGGATCATGCCTACCGCCACCGAGATGCGGTCGAGGCCGCGCTCGGCGACGCCCGCGGCGCAGATGAACTTGCCGACCACCGCGGCCAGGGTCAGGAGGGCGGCGAAGCCGAGGATCTCGGTCTGCCCGAACGTCTCGAGCTCGACCCGGGCGCCGATCCAGACGAAGAAGATCGGCACCAGGAAGGTGGCGATCGGCCGCACCAGCTCCTCGAGCTTGTGGTCGCCGCGGTCGATGAACTCCTTGTAGTGCAGCTCGTCGAGCACCAGGCCGGCGGCGAAGGCGCCGACGATCGTGGCGAGGCCGAAGAGGTCGGCCAGGTAGGAGAGCGAGAACAGGAAGACCAGCGCCACGGTCAAGAGCATGTCGTGGATGCGCAGCCGGCTGGCGAGCCGGAAGAGGCGCGGCGACAACCAGCCTCCGATCAGGATCGCGCCGCCGACGAAGGCGAGCGCCTTGAACGCGATCCAGGCGAGGTCGAGGGTCGCCAGCTCGACGCCGGTGTTGGCGGCGGTGATGATGCCGACCACCACCGAGAGGATCACCAGACCGAGGACGTCGTCGATCACCGCCGCGCCGAGGACGATCTTCGACTCGCGCGCCTGGACCTTGCCGAGGTCGGTGAGCACCCGCGCGGTGATGCCGACGCTGGTGGCGCACAGGGTGGCGCCGATGAACACGTGCACCAGCAGCTCCTCGCCCGGGAGGAGCCAGGCCGAGACCCCCCAGCCCAGGAAGAACGGCGCGATCACCCCGAGCACCGCCACGAGCAGGCTCGACAGGCCGACCGACATCATCTCCCGGACGTTCGACTCCAGCCCGACCTCGAACAGCAGCACCATGACCCCGAGCTGGGCGAGGATCTCGATCCCCTGACTGGTCTGCAGGAACTCGAAACCGGTGAAGCCGAAGAGCGCCAGGTTGCCGAGGATCATCCCGAGGATCAGCTCGCCGAGCACCGCCGGCTGGCCGATGCGCTCGAAGATCTCGCCGCCGAGCTTGGCCGCGGCGAGGATGAGCACCAGCCCGAGCAGCACCCGCACCACCGGGCCGCCGTGGCTCTCGTTAGTGCCGCCCTCGGGGGGCGCCTCCTCGCCGGCTTCGGGTGTCGCCTCCGCGGGCGCCGTCTCCGCGCTCGCCGCGGCGTCCACTTCCGTGCCGGCCGGCGGGGGCGGCTCGCTCTCCTGGCGGCCCGAGAGGAGGCCCGGATGCATCAAGACGACGGCGGCGAGCAGGGCGAGGCAGAGCAGTGCGCGGCGCATTTCCCAGGCTCCTCGTCGGTCGGAATGGTTTCCGGTGATCGTGCGGGGATCGGGCGTACCGGCTCACGGCGGCGGAAGGCGCCATGGTAGCACCGGCCCGGGCTGTAGACTGACCCGCGATGGATGCCCGCGTTTGGGGAGAGCTCTCCCACACGCTGCGCAGCAGTGCGCCTTTTCGCCGCCTGACCGAGCGGCTCGCCGCCGGCGCGCCCGGGGCGGTCAGGTCTGGCGTGGATGTCGTGCGCCTGCCGGTCGCGGCCGCCGCCTGGGTCGCCGACCTCCTGGCCGCCGAGCTGGGCGGGCCGGTGCTGGCGCTGGTGCCGCGCGAGGCCGACGCACAGGCCTGGCTCGAGGGGGCGCAGCTCTTCGCCGGCGCCGCGGGCCCGGGCGCCGAGGCCGCGGCGGTCTACTTCCCGGCGCCGTCGCTCTCCCCCTACCAGGAGACCGAGCCGTCGCTCGCGGTGCGGGCGCAGGAGGCCGCGGCGCTCGACCGCATCCTCGGGCGCCGGACGCGGGCGGTGGTCGCGACCCCGCGCGCGCTCTTCCGGCGCCTCCCCGCGGCCGCCGACTTCGCCGCCGCCGTGGTTGAGGTGGCGGCCGGCGACGACCTGCCGCCGGCCCGGCTCGCCGAGCGCCTGCTCGCCCGCGGCTATCACCGCTCCGACTTGGTCGCCGAGGTCGGCGAGCTGGCGGTCCGCGGCGGCGTCTTCGACGTCTTCCCGCCCGGCGAGGAGCTGCCGCTGCGGCTCGACTTCTTCGGCGACACGATCGACTCGATCCGCCGCTTCGACCCCCAGACCCAGCGCTCCGAGGAGCGGGTCGACCGGGCGCGCCTCTTGCCGCTGTCGCTCTTCCCGTCGGGGCCCGAGGACGCCCGGCGGCTCGCCGAGGCGCTGCCGCCGCGGCTCGCCTGGGATCTCTCGCCCGACGGCGCCCGCCACCTCGAGGACCTCCGCGAGCGCGGCGGCTACCCGGGCTGGGAGGGCCTCCTGCCGGCGCTCGCGGCGCGCACCGCCGGGCTCGAGGAGCTGCTCCCCGGGGCGCTGGTGGTGGCGGTCGATCCGCCGGCGCTCGCCGTCGAGGTCGAGCACCACGCCGGGCTCCTGGCCGCCGACTTCGCCGCCCGCCGCGAGCACGGCAAGCTGGCGCTGCCGCCGGAGGCGGTCGAGCGGCCGGCGGCGGCGGTCGAGGCCGCGCTCGCCGCCGCCGAGGTGGTGGTGCGCGACCTGGTGCTCGGTGCCGGCTGGACGGCGCCCGGCGCGGCGGGCGGTGCGGACGGGCCGGTCGACTTCGCCGCCACCGCCACCGACCTCTTCCAGGGCCAGCTCCCGCGCTTCCCGCAGGAGGTGGCGACCGCCCGCGACCGCGGCGACCGCTGCCTGGTGGTGGTCGCGCCCGGCCACACCGGGCGGATGGAGCAGCTCCTCGAGGGGCGCGAGCTGACGCTCGGCCCGGGCGGCTGCGAGCTGGTCGAGGGGGAGCTGACCCGCGGCTTCCGGCTCCCCGCCGCGGGGGTGTCGCTCTACGGCGAGTCGCAGATCCTGCCGCGGGCGCGGCCGCAGGTCCGGCCGCCGGCGCGGAAGGCGCGCTACGGCCCGTTCGTCTCCGGCCTCCGCGACCTGAAGCCGGGCGACTTCGTGGTCCACGGCGACCACGGCATCGGCCAGTTCGTCGGCCTGCGCCGGATCGACGGCTCGGGCGACGGCGGCCCGCTGCCGCCCTCGCTCGCCGGCATGGGCGGCCACGGCCCCGGCGAGTCCGAGGTGATGGAGATCGCCTACTCGACCGGCCAGCGCCTGCTCCTGCCGCTGTCGCGCCTCGACCTGATCCAGAAGTTCAGCGGCATCGAGGGGGTGGCGCCGCGGCTCGACAAGCTCGGCGGCACCTCGTGGAACAAGACCAAGGCGAAGGTCAAGAGCAGCCTCCGCGACATGGCCGGCGAGCTGGTCAAGCTCTACGCCGAGCGCCAGCTCGCCGAGGCGCCGGTGATGCCGCCCGAGAGCGACCTCGGCGGCCAGTTCGCGGCGGCGTTCGCCTACGAGGAGACCGCCGACCAGCACGAGGCGATCGCGGCGATCGCCGGCGACCTCGAGCGCGCGCGGCCGATGGACCGCCTGCTCTGCGGCGACGTCGGCTACGGCAAGACCGAGGTCGCCATGCGCGCCGCCTTCAAGGCGGTCGACGGCGGCTACCAGGTCGCGGTGCTGGCGCCGACCACGATCCTCGCCGACCAGCACCTCGAGACCTTCCAGGAGCGCTTCAAGGGCTTCCCGGTCGCGATCGAGATGATCTCGCGCTTCCGCACCCCCGAGGAGGTGCGCGACATCAGGAAGCGCCTGGCGGCGGGCAAGATCGACATCTTGATCGGCACCCACCGGCTGCTCTCGAAGGACGTCGAGATCCCGAAGCTCGGCCTCCTGATCGTCGACGAGGAGCAGCGCTTCGGCGTCGCCCAGAAGGAGCGCCTGAAGCAGCTCAAGAAGGACGTCCACGTGCTGGCGCTGTCGGCGACGCCGGTGCCGCGGACGCTCCAGCTCTCGCTCGCCGGGGTGCGCGACCTCTCGGTGATCGAGACCCCGCCCAAGGACCGGATGGCGGTCGAGACCGCGATCCTCCCGTTCGACACGCAGCTCGTGCGCGAGGCGATCGAGTTCGAGATCGGCCGCGGCGGCCAGGTCTACTACGTCTACAACCGGGTCGAGACGATCGAGCGGATGCTCGCCCGCCTGAAGGAGATCGTGCCCGGCGTCCGGGTCACCGTCGGCCACGGCCAGCTCGACGAGGACGAGCTCTTGCGCCGGATGCACGCCTTCCACCGCGGCGAGCACGACGTGCTCCTTGCGACCACGATCATCGAGAACGGCATCGACATCCCCAACGTCAACACCATGATCGTCCACCGCGCCGACCGCTTCGGCCTGGCCCAGCTCTACCAGCTCCGCGGCCGGGTCGGGCGCTCGAGCCAGCTCGCCTACTGCTACCTCCTGGTCGAGGGCGACCGGGTGCTCTCCGAGGCGGCCAGGAAGCGCCTGGCGGCGATCCGCGAGTTCACCGACCTCGGCGCCGGCTTCCGCATCGCCGCCCGCGACCTCGAGATCCGCGGCGCCGGCAACCTCCTGGGCGCCGAGCAGAGCGGCCACATCGCCGCGGTCGGCATCGAGACCTATCTGAAGATGCTCGAGGAGACCGTGCGCGAGCTGCGCGGCGAGGCGGTCGAGGAGGCGCCCTCGGTGGCGCTCGACCTGCCGGTCGCGATGGCGATCCCGGAGAGCTACATCGGCGACGCCAACCTGCGCATGGAGATCTACCGGAAGATCGCCGCCGGCGAGACCGGCGACGAGGAGCTGACCGCCGAGCTGACCGACCGCTTCGGCGCGCCGCCGCCCGAGGTCCTGACCCTGCTCGAGGTCGGCCGGTTGAAGCGGGTCGCCGAGTCGCTGCGCGTCCAGGCGGTGTCGGCGCGCGGCGCGCGGCTGACCATCCGGCTGAGGAGGGACGCGCGGGTCGACGTCGAGAAGCTGATCGGCATGGTCTCGGAGCTCCCCGGGGCGAGCTTCAGCCCGACCGGCGTGCTGACCCTGATCGCCCACCCGGGCGACGCGGTCGCGACCGCCCGCCGGACGCTCGAGGAGCTGGCGGCTTGAGCGCGCCGTTCGGGCCGCGCCGCGGCCGCGCCGTGGCCGCCGCGCTGGCGCTGGCGGCGGCCCTCGCCGGCTGCCGGCCGGAGACGGCGGCGCCGTCGCCCGACGCGGTGGCCGAGATCGCCGGCGCCGAGTTCGGCTACGGCGCCTTCGCCGCCTACGTCGAGCGCCAGATCGGGGAGCGCGGGAGCGCCCTCGGGAGCGACGTGCTGTCGGGACTCTTCGACCGCTTCGTCGACGAGCGGCTGCTCGCCGCGCTGGCCGCCGAGCGCGGCCTGGCCCCGGCCGGCACGGCGCCGCGGCGGGCGGTCGAGCGCCTGCTCGAGGCCGAGGGGAGGGCCGAGCCGGCCGAGGACGAGGTGGCCGCCTACTACGAGGCGCACCGCGAGGAGTTCCGGCGCCCCGAGCGGGTGCGCCTGCGCCAGGCGCTCTTCGACGACCGCGCCACCGCCGAGCGCGCGCTCGAGGAGATCGCCGCCGGCGCCCGGTTCGCCGAGGTGGCGCGCCGGCTCTCGCGCGACCCGACCGGCGCCGCCGGCGGCCTCCAGGGCGAGCTGGCGCGCGCGGAGCTGCCGCCGGCCTTCGCCGAGACCATCTTCCGGCTGGCGCCGGGCGAGGTCAGCCCGGTGGTGGAAGCCGAGTACGGCTTCCATCTGTTCCAGGTGGAGACGCGCCTGCCGGCGGCCGAGGTGCCGCTGGCCGAGGCGCGCGACGAGATCGCCGGGCGGCTTTCCCGCGAGAGCGCCGACGCCCGGCTGGCCGGATTGGTCGAAGAAGCCCGCGGCCGGTACAATGTCACCGTCTTCGTGCGCAACCTCCCCTTCAACTACCAGGGCCGTTACCTTGCCGAAAGCCTCTAGCCGCTTGCTCGTCAGACCCATGCTCGTCAAGCCCCTGCTCGCCCTCGCCGCCGCCGGACTCCTCGCCGGCGGCGCCGCCGCGGCGACGGCCGACGTCGTCACCCGCTTCGTGATGCGGATCAACGACGAGGTCGCCACCCTGCACGAGTACGAGAAGCGCAGGGCCGAGCTCGAGCGCATCATCCTCGAGCGCGACGACCTGACGCTCCAGCAGCGCCGCGAGGCGCTCGAGCAGACGCCCGAGCGCGTCTTCCGCCAGATGTACGAGGAGCTCTTGCTGCTCTCGCGAGCCCGCCAGCTCGGCATCACGGTCAGCGACCAGCAGGTCGAGGAGCAGCTCGTGCGGATCCGCGAGCAGATGGGGCTGCGGACCGACCAGGAGTTCCAGCAAGCGCTGGCGATGAGCGGCATGACGCTCGAGGAGCTGCGCGAGCAGGCGCGCCGGAGCCTGCTGTCGCAGAGCGTGATCGGGCGGGAGGTCTACTCCCAGATCGACGTCGACGAGGAGATCCTGCGCCGCTACTACCGCGACAACCCGGACCGGTTCATGGTGCCGGAGCGGCTGCGCCTGCGCGAGGTGGTGGTGCTCGAGGACAAGACCCCCGACGCCGGGGAGCGGCTGCGGCTGGCCGAGGAGATCCGCGCCGAGGTGACCGGGGGCCGCGGCCTCGACGAGGTGGCCGAGGAGCGCGAGGAAGGCGGCCTGGTCAGCGGCCTGATCGACGTCGGCTGGATCTCGGCCGGCGACCTCTCCGCCGAGCTCGAGGGCGCCGTCTGGGGCCTCCAGGCGGGCCAGATCAGCGAGCCGATCGCGGCCCGCGGCGGCACCCACCTGGTCGAGGTCGTCGCCCGCGAGCCGGCCGCGCTCAAGCCGTTCGCCGAGGTCGAGGAAGAGGTCCGCGACATCGAGCGCCAGCGCCGCGCCACCGAGGAGTTCGAGGAGTACTTCACCCGCCTCGAGAACGAGGCCTTCGTCCGCCTCGACCCGCCCCCCGGCGCCGAGTTCTTCCGCCGTCTGACCGCCGAGCCGCTACAGGGGCCGGGCGACCTGCTGGCTCCGGCGCAGGACGGCACGGCTCCCGACGGCACGGCTCCCGACGGCGCTGCTCCGGAGGGTGCGCCGCCGGGCGCCCCGGATCCGGCCGCCGAGGAGCCGCCCGCCGTGCCGGAGGGCGTGGTCCCGACCGCCGAGGAGATGGAGGCCGGCGGCGACCCGGGCGAGCCGGTGCCGCCCTCGTCCCCCGAGCCGCCGCCGCCGGGCGGGCCGGGCTAGCCGCAGTGGGCCGGGGGTGATCGGACTCGCGCCGCTCGCGATCACGGAAGTGCGCACACGCTGCCGCGCCGCACTTCGGGATCTTTGATACGCTCCCGCGCCGTCCACTTCCCGAGGTAGCTAAGCCATGCTCCGACCGGTCCCGGCCCGCCGCGCCGCCGCCGTCCTCGCCGCCGTGTGGCTGGCGGGCGTGGGTGCCGGGAGCGCGGCGGCGGGCGGTTTCGACTTCCCGCACCAGAGCGCGCGGGCGATGGGGATGGGGGACGCGGCGACCGCGCAGGCGGTCGATCCGACGGTTCTCTACTACAACGCCGGCGGGCTGGCGCTGGTCGAGGAGAAGAAGGTCGCCGCCGGGGTCACCGCCTACCAGCTCAACCAGTCGCTCTACCAGGGGCTGCCGCCCGGCCCCGGCGCCGGCACCACCGGCGAGCAGGAGGACGTCGGGCTGCTCGCGCCCCACCTCTTCGCGGCGAAGAAGCTCGGCGACCGGCTGGTCCTCGGCCTCGGGGCGTTCTCGCCGTTCGCGCTCGAGACCACCTGGTCCGACCCGGACGGCTTCGCCGGCCGCTTCGTCAGCCTGGAGTCGGAGATCGTGACCTACGACGCCAACCCGACGATCTCCTGGCGGGCGACGCCGCGGCTGGGGATCGGCGCCGGGCTGGTCTACCGCAGCGCCTCGTTCGAGCACTCCCGGCGCTACCAGATCGCTCTCGACGACCAGTTCTTCGACGCCGCCACGCTCGACTTCGACACCAGCTACGACGACGGCTTCGGCTGGAACGCCGGCATCCTCCACCGCGGCGCGCGCTTCTCCTGGGGGATCGCCTACCGGAGCGCGATCGAGATCGACTTCGACGGCGAGGGGCGGCTGACCCAGATCCCGACCGGCAACCCGCAGCTCGACGACCTGGTCGAGGCCACGCTGCCGATCGGCCAGGACCTCTCGGTGCTGAGCAGCCTCGAGTTCCCGGACAGCCTCACGATCGGGCTCGCCTTCACGCTGGGCAAGACCTCGGTGCTCGAGATCGACGCCGCCCGGACCGGCTGGAGCAGCTTCCAGGAGCTGCCGCTCGCCTTCCCCGGCAACCCGATCCTCTCCTCCTCGATCCCCCAGGACCTCGACGACTCGAACTCCTACCGCCTGGGCTTCGCCCACGCGCGCGACAGCGGCTGGGAGTGGCGGTTCGGCGCCTCCTGGGACGAGACCCCGCAGCCCGACCCGACCGTCGGCCCCTTCCTTCCCGACGCCGACCGCCTCGGCCTCAGTCTTGGTTTGGGCCGCGACTGGCTCGACCTCGCCCTCCTCTACCAGCAGCTCGACGAGCGGACGGTGACCGACAACGTCTCAGGCGTCAACGGCCGCTGGCGCACCAGCGCCTGGCTGGCGGCGATGACGATCAGCCATTGAGTCGTTTCGAGGGGGGCCGGAACAGCCCCGCTCAGGGCACCGGCCTTACCCACACCTTGCGCCCCTGCCGGGTGGCGAACTGCGCCGCCGCCGAGTCGGCCTCGCGGCGCTCCTCGTAGGTGCCGAGCAGCACCGTGTGGAGCGGCCGCCCGGCCGTGCCGGTGACGGTCACCACGTAGGGCTGGTAGCCGGCGGCCTCGAGCGAGGAGACCTCGCGGCGGGCGTTGTCCTCGACCGAGTAGGCGCCGATCTGGACCGCGAAGGCGGCGCCGGCGCTCGGTGCGGCCGCGGCGAGGACCGGCTGGGCCGCCGGGGCGGCCTCCGGCGCGGCGGCGAGGACCGGCTGGGCGGCCGGGACCGGCCGCGCGGCGGGGGTCGGCGGCGGGGGAGCGGGGGCGGGTGCCGGGGCCGGCGCGCGGGCCGGGGCGGGCTCGGTGGTGTCGGGCGGCGGGGCGGGCGCCGCGTCGCCGGAGGAGGCGGCATCCCCGGCATCGCCGGACGGGGCCGCATCGCCGGACGGGGCCGCATCGCCGGAGGAGGCCCCTCCGGACGGCTCCGTCCCCTCGGACGGCTCCGCGCTCCCCTCACCGTCCGGCTCGGCCGCCGGTTTCGCCGCCGGCTCGGCCGCCGGCTTGGCGACCCGGCCGGCGAGCGCCTTCTCGGCCGCCGCCTCGACTTCGGCGCCCAAGGACGCCCGCGCCGGCTCGTCGATCGCCGGCAGGTCGAAATAGAGCCCCAGGAGAACGCCACCTGCGAACAGGAGGAGCGCGGCCGCCAGGCTCACGGCGCCGAGCGTCGCCATCGAACGCTTGTCGAATAGATAGATATACATCTCTATGAATGGAACCGCATCATTCGCCCGGAAACTGGGACTCAACAATGTACAGACTCAGATCCTCAGTTACAATACCAGCCATTCCTATGAGAGCCTGGCGAGCCTGGCTTTGTTGTTTGCCCGGGCTGATGCTGCTGGGCTGCGACTCGACCAATCCGGTCGAGCCGCCGCCTCCTGCCACCGGCGGCTCGAGCTTCACGATTACGCTGACGAGCCAGCAGAGCAGCCTGGCCGCCGGCTCGCCCACCGGCGTCACGATCACCGTCACCGCGGCGCGCGCCAGCGACGGCGCGCCGCCGGCCGACGGCACCGAGGTCGGGGTCAACACCAACCTCGGCAACTTCGGCCTCGACCAGAGCGGCAATCCGATCCAGACCACCACCGCCGCGCTCACCGGCGGCCGCGCCCAGGTCGTCTTCTTCGCCGGCTCGAGCCCCGGGACCGCCAACCTCCTGGCCCAGCTCGGCAACAGCACCGCGCGCCTCAACATCGCGATCTCCGACCCCGGGACGCCGCCGGTGGCCGGGTTCAGCTTCACCACCAACGGCCTCCAGGCGCTCTTCACCGACAGCTCGACCGGCGACCCCACGGCCTGGAGCTGGAGCTTCGGCGACGGCCGCTCGAGCGCCGAGCAGAGCCCGCTCCACACCTACGCCCAGGCGGGCACCTACGTCGTCCAGCTCACGGCGAGCAACGCCGGCGGCTCGAGCAGCAGCCGCCAGTTCGTCACCGTCGACCCGGTGCCCAACCCGCTGACGGCGAGCTTCACGGCCTCGACCGACGGGCTGACGGCGATCTTCACCGACACCTCGACGGGCCCGCCCACCGCCTGGGAGTGGGACTTCGGCGACGGCAGCGCCGTCGTCTCCGTCCAGAACCCGACCCACGCCTACGCCGCGGCCGGCACCTACACGGTGGTGCTGACCGTCGCCAACTCGATCGGCCAGACCGCCTCGACCAGCCGGTTCGTCACCGTCGCGCCCCCCGGCACCGCTCCCGCGGCCGCCTTCACGGTGACCTTCAGCGGGCTGACCGCGATCTTCACCGACACCTCGACCGGCTCGGACCTCTCGTGGAGCTGGGACTTCGGCGACGGCAGCGCCGCGAGCACGGAGCAGAACCCGAGCCACACCTACGCCGCGGCCGGCACCTACCGGGCGACCCTGACCGTGACCAACGTCCTCGGCTCCGACTCGACCAGCCAGGTGCTCACCGTGCCGCCGGCGGGCTCGACGCCGACCGCGGCGTTCACCTTCCAGGCCAGCGGGCTCCAGGTCGCGTTCACGGACGCCTCGACCGGCTCGCCGACCTCCTGGCAGTGGGACTTCGGCGACGGCTCGTCGAGCACCGAGCGCAACCCGGTCCACGCCTACGCCGAGAGCGGCACCTACACCGTCGAGCTGACCGCCACCAACGCCTCGGGGTCGAGCTCGGTGAGCCAGTTCGTCGACGTCCCGGGGCCGCTCGAGGCCTCCTTCGAGTTCTCGGTCAACGGCCTCACGGTGCTCTTCACCGACACCTCGACCGGCTCGCCGACCTCCTGGCAGTGGGACTTCGGCGACGGCGCCACCTCGACCGCCCAGAACCCGAGCCGCACCTATGCCGCCGCCGGCTCCTACACCGTCACCCTGACGGTGCGCCGGGGCAACGAATCGGTCTTCGTGCGCCGCACCGTCACCGTCGCGTGAAGCGCCGCCAGGGCCAGGGGGAGCGATGGGGAGGGACGAGGTGACGACGATGCCGCGCCGAGTGCCGGGACCCCGCCGCCAGGCCGTCCGCTGCCTGGCGCTGCTGCTCGTCGCGCTCTCGGCGTCCGGCTGCTCGTCGTTCGGCCTCGACCGCTGGTTCGGCGGCAAGCTCGCGGTGCGGGTGGCGGTCGCCCCCGACCTCAACGACCTGTCGCCGGTGGCGGTCGAGCTCCTGGTGGTCTACGACAAGAAGGTCCTGGCGACGCTCCAGCAGATGACCGCCGAGCAGTGGTTCCAGCAGCGCGACCAGCTCCTCCAGCAGTACTCCCAGGCCAAGCACGAGCTGGACCACTGGAAGTGGGAGTGGGTGCCCGGCCAGGTCGTCCCCCAGCAGGTCTGCAAGTACGGCATCGGGGCGCGCGGCGCGCTGATCTTCGCCGACTACTTCTCGCCCGGCGACCACCGGGCGAGCGTCGACCCGTTCCGGCCGCTGCTCGTGAACCTGGGCGCCGACGGCTTCACCGTCCAGAGCCTGTAGCGACCGCGCCATGAGCACCGAGCCCGCCTCCCGCCCGGCGCCGCCCGCCCTCCGCGGGCAGCTCTTCCCCGAGGCCTACCGGAGCACCGTGGCCGGCGGCGGCCGCGAGCTGCTGCCGGCGCTCCGGCGGTGGCTCCTGGCGGTCGTCGCGGTCGTCCTCCTCGTGCTCCTGCTCTCGATCCCGGTCTGGCTCGCCGCCACCTCGGAGCTGCGCGCGGCGGTCGGGCGGGCGCTGGCGCCGGCCTCGTCCACCGTCTCCGAGCCGGCGGACCCGCCTTGAGCCTGCTCGTCAGCCTGCTCGTCGACGCCGCCCGGCAGCCGCTGCCGGTCCTGGGCGCGCTGGCGCTCGTCCTGGTCGTGCTCCTCTTCCTCGTCCGCTGGCTCCTGGCGCGGGCGCGCCGGGCCGCCGAGTCGGCGCCGTCGCTCGACGACCTACCGGCGGGCGAGGACGGCGTGACCTACGTCGACCTGCGCTCCGACGCCGCCGACGGCGCGCTCGCCGCCTCGTTCCGCGAGGCCGTCCCGCTCCTCTCCAAGGCGGCGCCCGGCGGCGACCTCTACCGCACCCCCTGGTTCCTGCTGGCCGGGGAGACCGCCGGCGGCAAGACCACGCTCGCCGGGCAGACCGGTCTCGCGCTGCCGTTCGGAGCGCCGCCGGCGGCCGCGGTGCAGTCGCCGCGCTCCGGCCTCAACTGGTGGATCTTCGAGCCCGCGGTCCTGCTCGACGCGCTCGGCTCGTACGTCCTGCGGCTCGACGGGCAGTCCTCGGACGAGGAGGGGTGGCTGACCCTCCTGCGCCTCCTCCGGCGCGCCCGCCCGCGGCGCCCGATCGACGGCGTGGTGGTGGCGATCCCGGCCTCGGTGCTCGTGCCCGGCGGCCGCGCGCAGGAGGTCCAGGCGGCCGCGGCCCAGGCCGGCGCCCGGATCTACTCGGCGCTCCTCCAGGCCGAGCTGATCCTCGGCATGCGCTTCCCGGTCGACGTGCTGGTCACCCGCTGCGACGAGATCGACGGCTTCACCCCGTTCACGGACGCGCTCCCGGCCGGCTACGCCCGCCAGATCTTCGGCTGGTCGAGCCCCTACCCGCTCGACGCCCCCTACCAGGTCGGCTGGGTCGACGAGGCCTACGCCTCGATCGGCGCGCGGCTCGCCGACGTTACCGGCTCGCTCCCCGAGGGCTCCGGCGCCCGGGTCTTCCCGGCGGCGCTCGGCGCGACGGCGCCGGCGGCGCAGGTCTACCTCAACAACCTGTTCGCCCCGGCCGCCCTCGGCGAGCCGCTCTATTTCCGCGGGCTCTACTTCTGCGGCGGCCGCTTCGCCGGCGACGGCACCGGAGCCGATAGCGATGGCGCGGAGCCCGCGATCGCCTGCGCCGACGGCCCGGAGGCGGTGCTCTTCCTCCACGACCTCTTCGCCGACAAGGTCTTCCCCGAGGACGCGATCGCCCAGCCGACGCCGCAGGCGGTGTCGTCGCGCAAGCGCCTGCTGCGCCGGCTCGCGGCGCTCGCGCTGGCGGCGCTCGTGGTCGGTGCGCTCGGCCTGCAATGGGGGTATCGCTCGGTCGCGCGGCAGTCCGCCGGCCTGACGCCGGCGGTCGAGGTCCTGGTCCCCGGAGCCGAGGAAGAGGCCGCCGATCCCGCCGACCCCGACGCCTGGATGAAGGAGGTGCTGGCGGCAACCGAGGGGGTCCAGCACTACGAGCCGCGCTCGCTCTGGCTGCCGCCGTCGTGGGCGAGCCCGCTCCACGGCGAGATCCGCGAGGCGTTCGACCAGGGCTACGGGGAGAGGGTCTTCCCGGCTCTGCTCGACGCCCTCGGCGACCGCCTCGATGCGCTCGAGGCGCCGCTCCCGGCCGCGCCGGCGGCGCCGCCCGCGCTGCCGGAGCCGCGGCCGGCGCCGGTCGCGGTCGCCGACATGCCGGAGTTCACGGCGCTCGCGGACTATGTCGGCCGGGTCACCGGCCTCGAGTCGGCCGCCGACTCCTATAGCTGCATCGGCGAGGGGTGCGCGCCGGGGCCGGAGCTGGTGCGGCGCTTCGACACGGCGACGCTCTACCTCTACGACCGCCGTCTCGACCTCCCCAACCGGGCGACCCACCACTTCTACGCCCACCTCTTCCGCGGCATGAGCTTCGCCCCCTGGGTCTACCGCGACGCCGACGCCGCGGCCCTCCAGGGGACGACCGGGGCGCTCGCCGGCGCGCTCTACCGGGAGCTCTTCGCGGACAACCCGGTCGAGGCCGCGCTCGAGCGGATGGTCGCCGAGCTCGACCGCCTGGAGAGCCCGGGCGGCTCGGCGTCGCGGGCGAGCGTGACCGAGTACAGGAAGCTCGACGCCGAGATCCGCCTCGCCGCCTGGATGCTGGCGCGCCCCGAGTACGCCTGGATGAGCACCGACCCGCTCGACCTCGGCGAGTCGATGGACGCGGTCTACGCCGCGATCGGCGCCTCGCGCTACCTCGGCCGCGACCTGCGCGACGCCCTCCGAGCGCAGGCCGACCAGGAGTACACCCTGCTGCGCTCGCGCCTGGCCAGCCTGCGCTCGGCGGCCACGGGCCCGGTCTTGGCGCGCCAGAACGGCGAGGTCGCGATGGCGCTCTCCCCGCGCGTCCTCGAGGTCCAGAAGGCGGTCGAGACCTACCTCGGGCAGACCTTCATCGAGCCCGGCGAGCCGCCGCGCCTCGAGGAGCCCGAGGACTGGCAGCGCCTGGTGTGGGACCCCTCGCTCCTCCAGCAGGCCGCCGCCCTGGTGCCGGCCTACGACGACTACGTCGCCAAGGAGCTGTCGGGGTTCCCGCCCGACATGCGCACGATTGCGCAGCAGGTCGCCCTCGGCAGCCTCGAGACCTCGATGCTCGACCTGATCCGGCGCGCCGAGAGCTTCCAGGTGGCGCCCTCGGCGACCATCGCGGTGCCGCCGCAGCTCCTCGAGAGCGACATCGCCGCGCGGGCGCTCAACTTCACTCAGGTGAGCGGAGTCCTCGGCCAGCTCCTCGACGACTTCGGCCGCCTCGAGCTGGCGACCGCCTACCTCGAGCTGGCCGCGGTGGTCGAGCGCGAGGAGTACCAGCTCCTCGCCGACACCTCGGCCCTCCTCGCCGAGCTCGACCTCTACAGCCCGCGCGGCGGCTCCTTCGCCTGGTGGGACGGCACCGCGCCGCCGGCGCCGGGCGCGTTCGGCGCCGCCAGCGCGGACGACCTCGACTCCTACCTGGCCGGCGAGCTGGCCGCGGTCACCCGCCTGGCCCAGAGCTACGCCCAGCCGGTGATCTCCGCGGTGGCGGCCGAGGCGGTGCTGCGGCCGCTTGATCCCGAGTTCCAGGCCGAGCTCGACTTCTGGAGCCGGATCCTGACCGACATCGAGCAGCAGAAGAACAAGAAGGCCGGCAATCCGGTGGCCGAGATCCAGGGCTTCATCACCGGCGATTTGTCCCAGGTGGTGCTCAAGAGCTGCTTCGCCGAGCCGGTGCCGGCGGCCGCGGCGGCCACGCCCGCCGACTGGTTCACGGGCCGGCAGGCGCTGCTCGAGACCGCGCTCCGCGGCCAGTGCGCGACGCTCGCGCGCGACTACGGCTACGCCTGCTACCGGCAGATGGCCGAGGTCTTCGAGGACCGGCTCGCGGGCCGCTTCCCGTTCGCCGACCAGGCCCCGAACCCCTACGCCGCCGAGGCCGAGCCGGCCGCCCTGACCGACTTCTTCGGCCTCTACGACAACTCGGCCTGGATGCTCGAGGAGGTGCCGCCGGCCGCCTCCGGCCTCTACGGTGACCAGACCGAGGCGGTCACCGGCTTCCTCGCCGCGAGCGCCGAGGTGCGCGCCTTCCTCGCCCCCTTCCTCGACGACCCCAAGACCTACCCGGTCCCCGCCCTCGGCTTCACGGTCGACTTCCGGGTCGCGCCGGGGCTCGAGAAGGGGGCCGAGGACGTCATCGGCTGGACGCTGACGGTCGGCCGGACCGCGATCCAGCGCGGCGGCGCCACCCGCACCGGCGCGTGGACCTACGGCACCGCGCCGGCGACCGTCGCCCTGCGCTGGGCCGACGATGCGCCGATGCGGCCCGTCGAAACCGTCAGCCGCGACCTCGCGGCGCGGATCGACGGGCGCACCGTGAGCTACCAGTACAACGACCCCTGGTCGCTGGTCGCCCTCCTGGTCGGCCACAAGGTGCGCATCGGCGGCCTGCCGCCCGAGACCCTGCGCTTCTATATCCAGACCGAGCCGGTGCCGGCCCAGCCCGGCGTGCAGTGGACCGAGAACGACCTCTACATCCGGATCTCGCTCACCACGCCGGACGGCAAGCAGCCGATCCTGCTGCCGACAGCGTTCCCGTCCGCCGCGCCGGCGGTGCCGCCGCGGCCGGGAAGGGCGAGCTGCCCGCAGGTCGACTGGGACGCCGCGGCGGGGGCCCCGGCGGCGGCCTCGCCGCCCGCGGCACCGGCGGCGCCGCAAGCTCCGCCGGCGGCCCCGGCGGGCGGATGAGGGAACCCGGTCAATAGGGCGAGTAGCGGCGCTGCCGGCGGTTCCTCACCGGACCGCCGCCCCGGGGCCGGAGGTCGTACGAGGCGTAGACCGGCGCATGGTCGATCCCGACGTCGGTCCACCGCTCCAGCTCTTCCACCGGCGCTTGCTCGCGCAGGTAGTCCTCGGGCGCGAGGTTCTCGCGCTGGCTCCGGAGAGTCGGCCGCGGCAACGCGCGCACGATGCCGGGGGTCAGGCCGGCGCGGGTCGAGACGAAGTGATCGGCGGTCTGCCCCGTCCCCTTGCCCGGGAAGTTGGTCTGCACGCCGGGCTCGTCGAGCGAGAGCGTGTCGCTCCGCTGGAAGCTCGACCAGGTCCTCTTCGCGCCGCTCTGCAGATACCAGTCGCCGGCGCTCAGGGTCGCCGGGTTGTCCCGCGCCAGCGCCTCGTGCTGGGCGCGGATCTGCGCCGCCTGCCGGGTGATGGTCGAGATCGACGGCGAGGTGTGGACGTTGAGCAGGTTGAGGGTCGAGTAGTCGATCTCGCGGTGTCTGAGGTTCCGGTGGCGGCGGGCGTAGCGCCGCTGGTCCGCGGTCGAGCCCCACCCCTTGGCCGGCGGCCGGAAGTTGTACCGGCCGGTCGGGATCTTGACGCTCCAGGAGGTGGTCGGACGCGCCGACCGCGGGTCCTTCTTGGTCGGGTCGACCGCCTTGCCGAAGGGGAGGGTCTGGCCGCGGTAGGCCCTGGGCTCGGTGCTGTTGCCCGGGAAGTAGGAGAGCTTTGGCGGCTCGTGGACCAGTCCGGTGTCGGCGAGCAGCGGGTAGGACTCCCGGTAGCTCCCCGACTGGAAGCTCGGGCCGGGGAGGAAGGCGTACTGGCCGCCGAGCGTGCCGCCGCCCGGCTGTTGCCGGTCGAGCAGGCCGGTCGTGCCCGGCCGGCGCCTGGTGCCCTCCTCGCCGTGGCCGAACAGCTCGGGGTTCGAGACCTCCTGGAAGGTGGCGAGCGTGGGCTGGCTCTGCGCCACCACCCGGCTCAGCTCCTCGATCTTGTCGTCGCGCCGGCCGCGCTCGGTGCCGCGGCCGAACTTCTCGACGTTGCTGGTGACGACCGAGAACGACGGCCCGAGATCGAGCCCGTAGCCGCGCTCGTCGAGCCGCCGCTCCTCCTCGTCCTCCGGCTCGGGATCGGACTCCTCCTCGTAGTCGGAGTCGGAGTCCACGGTCCGCGACGCCCGCTTCCGCGAGCCGCCGCCTTTGCCCTTGCCCTTGCCGTTGCGCTGGATCGGCGCCGCCTCGACCGCCGCCACCCGCGCCAGGCTGTGGCCGAGACCTTGCGCCGGGACCGCGTGGTGCGCGGCCGCGATCCGGCCCAGCCGGTCGGCTTCGGCTTCGAGAACCGGGTCGGCGTTGATCGGCGCCCCCTTCCCCTGCGGCACCGCGACCCGGCCGGCCTGCTGCTGCACCACGTGGGCCAGCTCGTGGCCGATCAGTTCCTGGCCGCCGCGGGTCGCCGGACTGTAGCGGCCGGGAGCGAAGTGGAGGTCGGTGCCGCGGGTGTAAGCGATCGCGCCGAGCGACTCGGCGTGACCCCCCTCGTGGACGCGGACGCGGGAGAAGTCGTGGCCGAGCGCGCGCTCCATCTTCGCGCGCACCGCGTCGGGGAGCGGCTTGCCGCGCCCGGCGGGGGCGAGGTGCTGGCCGGAGGGGCGCTCGGCGGCGCGGGCCTGGAGGACGCCGCTCTCGGGCGACGACGTGCGGCCGCCGGGCCGGCTGCGGGCGTGGAGCATCGGTAAGGCCGGACTCGGATCGGTGCTCAGGACCGGCGTTGATCTCGAAGATCGGACGACGAAAAAGCTATCACGGGCTCCGGACTCCGAGCTGCGGGCGCGAGGGCCGGTCAGAGTGCCGCGCGGATCGGGAGGGCCGCCCGCCGGCGTGCCCGCGCGATCGCCAGGAGCCGGCTCGCGCGCGCCGTCCGGCCACGTAGTGCCCGAACGAGACCCTCGCGGGGTCGATCGCCCTCCGGTCGTGAAGCCGCCGGCATGACTCGGGAAGGTTCGAGATTCCGCGTTTCGACGGCGATCGGCGTCCGGTCACCGGAAGCGGGGATTGAACGGCCTGCCCCTGGGCATCCGTACCCTCGGCGGCCTGCGTGGCCGAGCGAGCCGGGGGAAGTGTCGCCGCCGCGGGGCACCCCCGCCGCCGCCGCCGGCGGCGGCCGCCGCCGCGGGGGCAGCGCCGCCACCCCCGCCGCCTCCGGGGATCGGTACCCCGGCGGCGGCCATCGCAGCCGCGGGCGCCGCCCCGGCCGCGGCCTGCCCGGCGAGCGCGGCGGCCATCGGTGCGGGCAGGCCCGCGTTCACGAACTGCTGCTGGAGGGGTACCACGCCCAGGAGGCGGTTCAGCTCGTCGTTGTTCGGTCCGACGTCGGCGAGCTGGATCGGGGAGGCGGGCTGGAGGACCGATTGGGAAGAGCGTGGCGAGGGCGCCCGCGCGGCGGCTCGCCCGGCGACGGTGTCGCCGCGCGCCGCCGAGGCGCCCAGCCGGTCCGCCTCGGCCTCGAGCGCAGGATCGGCGTTGATCGGAGCCCCCTTCCCCTGCGGCACCGCGACCCGGCCGGCCTGCTGCTGCACCACGTGGGTCAGCTCGTGGCCGATCAGCTCCTGACCGGAGCGGGTCGACGGACTGTAGCGGCCGGGCGCGAAGTGGAGGTCGGTGCCGCGGGTGTAGGCGAGCGCGCCGAGCGACTCGGCGTGGCCCCCCTCGTGGACGCGTACGCGGGAGAAGTCGTGGCCAAGCGCGCGCTCCATCTTGCCGCGCACCGCTTCGGGGAGCGGCTTGCCGCGCCCGGCGGGGGCGAGGTGCTGGCCGGAGGGCCGGACCGCGGGCGATCGGCCGCAGTGGGCCTGGACGGGCGCCGCGGCCGGCTGGGCCGGCGGGCGGCCGGGGGGGAGGCTCCGGGAGTGGACCGGCACGGCGGCCTCCTCGCGGGCTCGAAGGCTCGACTCCGTTCGGCCCTCGAGACCAGCTTGAAGTCGAAGATCAGATCGCAGTCAAACTATCACGGACTCCTGCCGCGGCGCCGGCGCTGTCAGAGCGCCGCGCGGATCGGGAGGGCCGCCGGTCTGGCGGCGAGGGCCGCCGCCCGCCGGCGCTGCCGGGCGACCGCGAGGAGCCGAGCCCCGGTCATCGCCCCGGCCACGTAGTGCCCGAACGAGACCCTCGCGGGGTCGATCGTCCCGGTCGTGAAGCCGGTCTGGAGGTGGACGCCCTGCGCGATCTCGCCCAGGCTGTGGGTGTGGGAAGCCGGCAGGGCGGCCTCGTCCGCGGCGCTCGGCGCGGGCAGGCCGCGATCCTGCTTGACGCCCGCGATGCTGCCCGAGATGGCGCCGTAGAAGCGGGGGTCGCGCATGTAGAGGTGGGCGAGGCGCGTCACGCTCTCCTCCTGGCCGGCGACCGCGCCCTTGCCGAGGAGAGCGGCGAGGCCGCGGACCGCATCGGCGGCGGAGCCGGAGGTGCCCGACTGCGACGACAGCCCGCCCGTGGCCAGCACCTGGTGGCCGGGATCGCGCTCGGAGAAGGCGCCCACGCCGGTGGGATGGGTGTCGGCCCCGGTGGGGTCGCGGCGGTCCGCGACCACGCCGCGCTCGCCCTTCGGCGCCAGCCCGCGGACCGCGTGGATGCTCTGGACGACGTCGTCCGGGATCTGGTGGAGCGGCTTGCCCGTCCGCTGGGCGAGGGCGGTCCGGATCTGGAGGTGGAGGCGGCTGACCGAGGAGGCCGGGTCCTGGAGCCGCGCCCGCGATTCCTCCTGCAGCGCTTCGTCGGCCTCGCGCTCCTGGGTGAGCCGCCGGGCCGCGGCCTCGAAGGTGTTGAGGTTCGAGCTGCGGACGTTGAGGTTGCGGCTGATCAGCAGACGGTGTGCGGTCAAGCTCAGGGGACCCTGGACCGGCCGCCCTCGCCCCGGCTCCCGATCGACGATCGCGCCGAGATAGGGGTTGGAGCCGTTGAGCTGGATCACCGGGCCCGGGACGGCCGCGGGCCGGGCCGAGACGAGGGCCTGAGCGCCGCCGCCGTGGGTGCCGTTGCCGGCCGGAGAGACCGGCACCGCGGCGAGGTCGTGACCCAGGCCGGGGATCCCGGGCCGGTGGCCGGCGCGGGCGGGGTGCCCGCCCGCGGCGCCGGACCGCGGGGCGGCGGCGTGCTGCGGTTGCGCCACGGCGGCTTGACGGGCTCGAACCATGGCGTCATCCCTCCGGGGGAGGCTCGGTGATCAGAATGACCCCAGCGATGAAAGCGGGCGTCAACCGGGCGCCGTGGTCGATCGCCGAGCTGCTGGCGGCGTGACCCTAGCCCGCCGCGCGGACTTTCTGACGGGTTTCCTGGTGGGAAATGTGGAGCGCCCGAATCGCCTGCAAGATCGCTTCGTTGCTCTCGCCGACCGCCGCCAGAAGCTCGGTCCGGAGCGCGTCCTGGCCGGCGCGTAGCTCGGCTTGACCGGCGCGCAGCTCGGTCTGACCGGCGCGCAGCTCGGCTTGACCGGCCCTTAGTGCGTCGAGCCTTTGCAGGACCTCGTCTGACATCCGTCGTCTCCCAGGCCGTGGACGGGGCGGCGCTGGCTCGGCCTACTCCGCTCCGTCCGCTCCGTCCGTTGCGGAGCGCTCTTTCCGCTGCGTCCGCACGACCGTTTCATTGCATCGTGGTACACAATTGCCGCCGGCGTCAACCCTGCGCGCGCCGCGAATCAGGACACCACCCGCCGCCGCTCGCGCCCCGGCCGGCGGCGCCGTGAAGCCCCTGTGGTACCTTGCCGGCCATTCCGTGGTGGATCGTTAATGACACCGGAGCCAAGACGCTAGTGCGCGCCGGGCGAGCGACCGGCTCCCGTGCGCGGACCTGGATCCCCGCGGTCCCCGGCGCCGAGATCCCGGCGCGGCGGAGCCCGGCAGCGCGGCCGGTCGCTACGCCGGCCGGCGCGGGTCCCCGGCCGGCGCCCGCGGAGGGACGGCCGGGCCTCGGGCACAGCCTCGACCGGACCCGGGTCTTCCCGCTCCCCGCGGGCGCCGCGGCGCGATCCGTGCCGGCTGCCGCGGCGGCTCCGGCCCGGCGTGCGCCCGCGGCGCGGGCCGCCGTCGGCCCGCGGCCGATCCAGGCCCTGTTCTCCCGCGACGACCTTGCGCGCTACTGGCGCACCGCCAAAAGCTACCTCAACCCGTTCAACACCTTCGGGCGGAGGACGCGGGCGGCCAGCCACTACGGCGAGGAGACCGACGACGTCGCCGACGAGGTCGACCGCTCGCTGCGGGTGGTGTCGCCGGCGCGCCTGCTTCTGCGCGGGATCTCGCCCTGGCACCGCAACCGGCCCGACGAGGTGACGCGGAGCGACCGCGACGAGATCAACCGGTTGATCCAGGAGATCCACTTCCAGGGAAGCGAATACGACGGCGAATCGGCGAGCCGGGGTCGGCGGGTGACCGCATCGCGCCCGACCGGGATCAACATCGACACCCGGTCCATCGCCAGCGACGAGCAGGCGAGGGCGCGCCGGGAGACGTCCCTCGACCTGGTTCGTATCGCCCGTACCCGGAGCGGCCGGGAGCTCCTCCGCTCGCTGCATTCGGGAGCGCGCGGTCTGACCCGTTTGGGCGTCGAGATCATGCCCCAGCCGGGGTCGGAGGACTACGACCCCAACGCCGGCCAGGCCCAGCCGAAGGACAACGAGCTCCTCGGCCGCAACCAGCCGACGGGGAGCGTCACCTCCTATGTCCCTACCGGCCTGCGGTTGCCGCAGGACGGGCAGGGAAGGGACCCGCGCAATCCGTGGGTCGATCCCGCCCGCGGCGACGTCTCGCTCTATCACGAGCTGGTCCACGCCCACCACCAGCAGCATGGAGGGACGCGCGACACTTATGCCGCGGACGCGGTGCCCGCGATCACAGGGCAGGAGCGGCGGCATCCGGTCGACCGCAGGGTGCCGCGGGAGGAGTACCGCACGGTCGGGCTCTCGCACCGCTACCGCGGCGACCGCCTCAACGAGAACCGCTACCGGCGCGAGCTCCAGGAGCTGGGCGAGGACGTCGCCCTGCGGACGACCTACAACACGATCGGGGCGGACGACGAAGCCGGGGCGACCGGCCGCGCCTCGACCTCGACCGGTGAGACCTCGCGGCTGCTCGACTTCGACGAGGACGACTGAGCGCCGTTCAGTTGTAACGGAGCTTCGACCACTTCTTCTGTGCCCCCCGGCCGGTGGGCGTCGAGGTGATCACGTAGCCGCGCGCCTTGGGCTTGCCCTTGGTCAGGGCCTTGCCGATGCCGAAGTCGCCGGGCCGGCCGCCGCCGGGGTACGCACGGCGGGGGAGAATCCGAGCCTCATCTAGTTCCCAGCGGCGGGTCGAGGAGGTCGTCGACGCCGGTCAGAAGCTCCAGCTCCGCCAGCTCGTCGTAGGCGTCGCCGGGGGTCTCCGGCGACTCGTCCCCGTCGTCGTCCGCGCCGTAGCTGCCGGCGGGCGTCGCCCCCGCCTCCTTCCGGAAGATGTAGAACCGGCTCGCTGCCGGCAGCTCCCAGAGCGGCGGCGAGGGGCAGCCGGCGGCGTCGGCGGCGGCGTAGAGGGTGCCCCCGGCGGCGCCGGCCGCGACCCAGGCGGCGGGGACCGGGAGCGGCGGCCGGCGGCTCCAGGCGCCGCTCGCCGGGTCGTACTCGGCGACCTCGGCGAGCGGCCCGAGCGCCCCCTCGCCGCCGGCCGCGAACAGGTGGTCCTCGAGCGCGGCGACGCCCGGGTGGGCGGCGGCCGCGGCGAGCGCGGCGCGGGAGCGGCGCCAGCGGCCGGCGGCCGGCTCGTACTCGTCGTGGGCGTTGGTCACGGTCCGGCCCCAGAGGCCGAAGAACGGCCGGCCGGCGCCGCCCAGGGCATGGACCGCGCCGGCGGCGGCGCCGGCGCCGAGGTCGTAGCGCCGGCCCGGCAGCGGCGCGCGCGGGGTCCACTGGTCGCCCTCGGGGTCGTACTCCTCGTTGGCGCGGCTGGCGCGCTCGCCGAGCCAGCTCCGCTCGAGGCCGCCCAGGGCGTAGAGCTTGCCGCCCGCCGCCGCGAGCGCGAGCCGGCGCCGCGGGGTGGGCATCTCCGAGCCGGCGCTCCAGCGGTCGGCCGCCGGGTCGTAGACCTGCGTCGCGCCGCTCTGGCCTCGCCTCGGATCGACGCCGCCGACGACGTAGATCCGGCCGCCGAGCGCGGCGACCGCGAAGTCCTGGAGCGGCTCGAGGCGCGGCCGCCGGGCGCTCCAGCGGCCTTCGCCCGGGTCGTACTCCCACAGCTCGCCCGACTCGAGGGTCACCCACAGCCGGCCGGCCGCGGCGGCGCCGCGGAGCGGGCCCGGGTCGCGGCGCGGGAAGGGCGCCAGCTCGCGCCACTCCGCCCGGGCGTGGAAGACGCTGAACGACGAGCCGGCCGAGGAGTAGCCCGGCGGCGGCTCGGGGGTGGCGCCGAGGATCGAGTAGCCCGGCGGCACGACGCCGACGTCGGGCGCGAGCTTGGGCGCGGTCACCGAGCGGTCGGCGAGGTTCGGGGTGGTGACGCTGTCGGGCGACCCGAGCGGCCCGTAGTAGACCTCGGCGGCGACCGCGCCCGGCTCCTCCGGGCCGGCGCCCTCGACGGTCAGGCTCGAGCGGATGACCAGCGGGCCGTACATCGTGTCGCCGGCCTTGCTCACCGCGCCGTCGACCAGCGGCCGGAAGGTCTTGCGGCAGTCGCGCACCGCGTAGCCGTCGTCGCCGAAGGCGAGGAGCGCCAGGCAGGCGTAGCGGTGGGCGACGCCGAAGGGGGGGAGCGCGGCCGGGCCGCCCGCCGTCCCCGGGCCGTCGCCCGTCCCGTCCTGCGGCCACTCGATGTCCTCGGTGCGGGTGCGCGCCGGCATCGACCACCAGTCGGTGGCGCGGTAGGGGCCGTCGCCCGCGAAGGAGACCTCGATGCCGGCCTCGAGCGGCAGCCAGCCGGCGGTCGCGACCACGGTGCCGCCGGCCAGCATCTCGTCGGCGGGGCCGCGGCGCTGGTCCCAGCGGCGCAGCGCCGGATACGCCCCCGCCTCGGCGCCGGCGGCGATCGGGGCGCCGCTCAGGGTGACCTGGAGGAGGCTCGCGTCGACGCTCTCGACGCGGTAGAGCGGGCGCGCCGGGGGCCCGAGCAGGGTCTCGGCGTCGCAGTACTCGACCCAGTCGCCGGCCTCGATCTCGAAGCCGCGGCGGCCGGGGTCGGCGAGGATCACGGTCCGGCCGCCCGGCTCGACGTCGGCGAGCGGGCAGAGCACCGAGGCGTTCTGGCGTGACCACTTGAAGGTGGCGATCCGGCGCAGGCGGAAGCGCGAGGCCGCGCCGAGCCAGCCGGCGGCCGCCGCGCCCGAGCCCGCGCTCCCCGCGCCGGCCGCGGCCGTGCTCGCCGGGGCTCCGCCGGCCGCCGTCGCGTCCGCCGCGGCCGCCGGCTCGAGGCCCTCGATCTCGACCGTCAGCGCCGCCGGGTCGAGGGCGACCAGGGTCGCGGCCGCACCGGCGCGGCCGGCACCGTCGGTCTCCGCGCTCCAGACCTCGACGCGGTCGCCGAGCCGCCACGGGCCGTCGGCCGCGCCGGGCCAGGCGGCCAGGCGCAGGCGCGCCCGCGTCCCCCCGGCGCCGTTGCCGGAGCCGGCCCCGGAGCCGACATCGCCCAAGCGCTCCGCCTCGAGCACCGGCTCGCCGGCGGCGAGCGGACGCGGCCAGCCGTAGAGCCCGCCCGAGGAGTGGATCTCGACCCGGTAGAGGAGGTTGCCGACCGCCTCGGCCGACGGCATCCTGCGCGCGCGCAGGCGCCCGCGGCGCTTCGCCCGCTCTTCGAAGCTCCGCCAGGCCTCGGGCACGCCGTCGCGGCCGGCGTCCTCGAGCGCCTCGGCCGGGAGCGGCAGGACGTCGACCTGGGCGACGACGCGGGTGCGCACGGTGGTGTCGGCGCCGCCCAGGGCGACCTCGGCGAGGCCGGGGTCCTGCTCGGCGGTGACCAGCAGCTCCCAGGCGTCGAGGTAGAAGAGGTAGACCCGGTCGCGCGCGAAGCGCGGCAGGCGGGCGCCGGGGTGGTCGGGCTGGCGCTGGAACTGGACCGGCTCGGGGTTCTCGCACAGGAGCCCGTCGACGTAGTAGCGGCCGCGGCCGATCGTCACCTGGCGCAGCACCCAGACCGGGGCGTACGCGGGGTCGCCGCCGCCGAGGAGCCAGCGCCGGTCGCGGCCGCCGCGGTCCTCGACCGAGGCCGCCGGGCGGTCGAAGCTCCAGGCGCCGATCAGCCCCTCGGCGCCGCCGTCGCCCCCGATCTCCCGCCGGCCGCCGACGCCGGCTCGGACCCGCGCGGCGTCGAGCGCGGTCCGCCAGAGGCAGAGGTCGAGGAGGACGCCGTCGGCGCCGCGGCAGACCTCTCCCTCGTCGAGCGCGGCGCCGAAGGCGTAGCCCAGCTCGCCGCGCGCGCCGAGCGGCCCGCCGCGCTTGTCGGCGGCGACCGCGACGCCGTTCAGGTAGATCGTCGCGGCGCCGGCGTCGTAGGCGACCGCGAGGTGGTTGAGGCGGTCGAAGCTGACCGGCTCGGCGGCGGCGAGCGGCCCCTCGACGCCGGCGCGGTGGAGGGCGAGGCGGCCGTCGCCGTCGAGGTCGAGGCGCAGCTCGGCGGTCGCTCTCCCGGGGCGCCCGGGCCCGGCGCGCCGCCAGACCAGCCGGCTGAAGAGGGTCGACGGCGCGGCGCCCGAGCGCGGGTAGAAGCGGGCCTCGAAGGTGAAGCCGGGCGGGACGTCCCCGCCGTAGGCGCCGGCCGCGTCGGCTTCGCCGGCGTCCTCCGCGGCGGCGTCGAGCGTGATGAAGCGGCCGCGGCCGTCGAAGCTCAGGAGCCCCTCGGCCTCGATGCCGAAGCCGGCGGCGCCCGCGGGCGCGCCGGCCGGGCCGATGGTGTCGCGGGTCTCGGTGCGCAGCCGGTGGGCCAGGAGGTCCATCTCGGCGTTCCAGTCGGCGTCGAGGAGCACCCGCCCCTGCTGCATGCGCACGGAGTCGTAGCGCCTGCCGCGCTCGAACGGCTGCCGCGAGAAATCCCCTTGTCCGGTGCTCGCCATCCCTAGCTCTCCCTCCCCGTCCTATGTGACATACACCACTCTCGGTTCTAGCCCCCAGGGGAGGTACTCCGCCAGCACCGCCGAGAGCGCCGCCTCGCGCAGCGGCTGGAAGAGCGGCTCGAAGGCGCCGATCTCCGAGCCGGTCTCGCTCCCGGCCCGGACCGCGCGCGGGGTGCGCGCGTCGAGCTGCGCGTACCCCGGGTCGCCGAAGCGGCGCGAGACGAAGACCGGCCCCGCGGCCTCGGACGCCGGCGCCGGGCCGGCGGCTCCCGGCGGCTCCGGCTGGCAGCGGAAACGGTACGGGGTCCGCGAGCCGGGCGCCACCCACGAGTAGCGAAGCTCCCCCTCGGCGGTCTCGGCGACGGTCACCGGCTCGGCGAAGAGGACCGCCTCGGCGCGCTCGAGCCGGGTGCAGTCGAGCGTCCCGAGGACGGTGCTCTGCGCCGCGTGGAGCTCCAGCCGGCCGCCCTTGCCGCCGGCCGCGATCGCCGGGCCGCCGGCGCCGTCGAGGATGCTCCCCGCGAGCCGGAGCCGGACCTCCGCGCTCCCGGGGTCGATCGGCCCGAGGATCGAGTCCGTGATCGAGACCTCGGCCGCGGGGCCGTGGAGGAGGAGCGAGGGGCGCGTCGCGGCCGTCGGCGGCGCCAGCGTGCAGTGCGCCAGGCGGATCTCGAGGTGCCCCGACGCTTCCAGGCGCCCGCCGAGCCAGAGCCCGGAGAGCGCCAGGAGCGAGCCCGACGCCGCGTCGTCGGCGACCGCCGCGAGGTCGCCCAGGACCACCCCCGGCCCGGGCTCGGCGACCTCGATCGAGAGCCGCCGGCCGCCGCGGAGGTCGATCGCCGGCGGCGCCGCCGGCTCCTCGCTGCGGCCGCCGGAGAGGCGCAGCCGCCCCGAGCCGGCCGCGGCCGCCGCCCACGCCTCGAGCGCGGCGGCGAGGGTCGGGAAGTCCCCCTCGGCGCCGGCCTCGGCCTGCCACTCCGCCGCGTCGCCCGGCGCCGGCGCCGCGCCGGCGGGATAGGGGCCGCCGCCGAGGTCGCTCGGGAAGCCGTAGCAGAAGCCGACCTCGACCTCGCCCGTCTCGTCGCGGCCGGCGGGGAAGGCGAAGCGCCCGCGCGCCGGATCGATCACCACCTGGACCGGCTGCCGCCGCGCCCCCTGCTGAGAGGAGGCGCCGGGCGTCCGCTCCGGATAGGAGGCGCCGGCGGCCGGCCGCTTCCAGGTGCCGAGGTCGGCCAGCTCCATCGCCGCGGGCGGGATCCTCTGGCCGGTCGCCGGGTCGGTGATCCAGAGCGCCGGCTGGCGGCCGAAGAACCCCTCCGGCCGCTCCGCGCCGGCGCGCAGGGCCTCGATCTCCTCGGCCAGCACCTCCGGGCGGAGCACGGCCGGCAGGTTGCCGATCCGCGCCGGATCGTCCGGCCGGTCGCCGGTGCGCGGCAGGTTGAAGAGCGGCGTGTCGACGCCCAGGGGATGGAAGCGGTAGCAGCCGGGAGCCTCGCGCCGGGCGGTGACGGCGGCCAGCGGGTAGGCCTGGAGGCGCCAGACGAAGACGCCGAGGTCGATCAGGTTGAAGCCCGGCCCCGGCGACTCGACCGGCGCGGGATCGCCGCGCTCGGCGCCCTCGCGGCGCACCGCGGCGATCCGCGGCACGGCCTCGAAGGCGGTGCCGAGGGTGACCAGGGCGCGCTCGTCGCGGACGTCGACCGTGCCGCCGCCCGGCCGCGGCGCCTCGAGCGACGGGCTCGCCACGAGCTGGCGCGACAGCTCGGTGACCCGCGCGTACCACCCCGAGGCGTCGCGGATCACCCGCTCGAGCGCCGCCGGCACCCCCTTGCGGCGGCGGCAGGCGATCGCGTTGCCGACCAGCGCGCGGGGGTGGAAGCCCTCGGGTGCCCGCCCCTGGCCGCCGAGCGCCAAGAGCTCGCCGATCGCCGCGATCGCGGGCTCGGAGCAGGTCTCGATGAACCAGTCCTCGTAGAGCGCCGCCACCGCCGCCCGCGTGCGCCCGTACTCGCTCTCGAGCGCCTCCAAGAGGGCGCGGAGCGGCTGGCCCTGGTAGTAGTCCCGGTTCCTCAGGAACGCCGGCAGGAGGTCGTAGAGGAAGTCCTCGGGCAGGCTCACGGCCTCCTCGTCCAGGGGGTCTTCGCGCCAGGGGTCGTGCGGGGCGTCCCCGCGCACCAAGTAGCTCATGACGGCGGTGCCTCCGGCGCCGCCGCCGGCTCGACGGTCAGCGTCACCCCGGCCGGGTCGTCGAGCAGGAGCAGCTCCGCGGCCTCGACCGCGCCGCGGTGCCAGCGCGCCGGCCGGGCGCGCAGGGAGTCGTAGAGCGCCGGCGGGTCGCCCGCCGGATGGAACGCGGTCAGCTCGGCGTCGACCACCCCCTCGACCTCGTGGATCAGGGTCAGGACCTGCGAGGAGGCGAGCACCTGGCCGAAGCGGGCGCCGTCGAAGCCGTAGGCCGACGACAGCGCCGAGCGCACCCGGTCGACCACCGTCCCGGCGACCTCGGCGGGGTCGGGGGAGAGCCGCGCGGCGAGCCGCCACCGGAACGGCCGGTAGGAGCCGACCACCAGGCGCGGGCCGGGCAGGCGCACGGCGGCGATCGCGGCGACGAGCTGGCGGTAGAGGTTCCCGGTCGGCTCGACCGCCCGGCCGCCGACCCCCGCCACGGTCACCTGGAGGACGCCGCCGCCGGGGGTCGCCAGCTCGGCCAGCCGGGCGCGCGCGATCCCCGGGTAGGTGAGCACGAAGTCCCCGAAGTCGGTCAGCGAGACGATCCGCGCCAGCGGGCGGGTCGAGCGCGGGGCGCGCCGGCGCAGCTCGTCGAGGGTCTCGGCCGGCGTGGCGCCGGCGGTCGGCAGCGGGTTCCCGACCGCGCGGACGCCGAGTGGCCGCGTCCGCGGCAGCGCGAGCTGGCCGGCCTCGAGCGGCGTCGTCCAGAGGCCGGCGCGGTAGGTCGCGCGGACGTTCTGGGTGCCGGTCGGCAGGCGGGCGCCGTGGACGCCGTCGCCGAAGGCGACCAGCGGCCGGCCGGAGAGGTCGCGGTGGACGAGGTAGCAGCGCTCCTCGGGGCCGGCGTGCTCGAACGACGGCACCTCCCGCCAGAGCACGCCGTCGACCCGCACCTCGAGCGTCGAGCGCAGGCCGGCGGCGTTGCCGGCCGGCTCGTAGGTCAGCGGCACGTTGGTCAGGGTGAAGCTCTGGTTGGCGCGCCGGGCGTCGCCGCTGCCGAGGACCTGGATCACCGTCTCCCCCTGGAGCGCCTGGGCGACGTTGGCCTGGACCAGCGCGGTCTGCGGGTCGTAGGCGTTGGCGAGCGGCGCCAGGAGGACGATCGCCGAGCCCGGGACGGAGGCCGCGGCGCCGGGCGCGGGCGCGACCGACTCGGTGCCGGCGACCCAGGCCAGCTCGCTGACCGCGGCGGCGTCGGAGGCGGCGCTCAGCCAGGCGAGCCCCTGCTCGGGGGTGGTCACCGCCAGCACGTCGCCGGCGGCGGTGCGCACGGTCATCGCAAGCCAGCCGGTGGCGCCGGCGGGGGCGCCCGCCGACGCCGGCGCCGCGGCCGCGCGCGGGGCGGAGAGGACGGTGACCACCTCGCCGGCCGCGGCGAGCGGGCGGAGCGCGCCGTGCGTCCCGACCGCGAGCGCCGCGGCGGGCAGCCGGGCGCGGATCGGCCGGCCGGTGACCGCGATCGGGCGTTGCGGCGGCAGCGGCACGGCGAGCGGCGCCGCGAGCGCGATCCGCGACGTCCCGAGCGGCGCCAGCCGCGGCACCTCGGCCGCGGGGAGCGGCAGCCGCCGGCTGTCGAGCAGCACCACGGTGTCGCGGAGGTCGAAGCCGCGGAGGTCGACGCCGGCCGGCACGGTGAGGCGGGTGACCAGCGCCGAGAGGTCGTAGGCGCTCCGGCGTACCACGGCGGCCTCCAGGATCGGCAGGATCGCGGTCGCGGCGCCGGCCGGGGCGGCCGCGGCGGCCGCCCCGGTCCCGCTGGCCGCCGGCTGGGCGTCCGCGCTCCGGGTGAGGACGACCCAGCCGCCGGGGACCGCCTCGGGCTCGACCTTGGCGAGGTCGAAGTAGCCGTCGTGGAGGTGGAAGTCGGGCCACTCCTCGACCGCGAAGCCGTCGAACGGGGTCGCGGCGGCGACCGTGGCGCCGGCGGCGGCGAGCGCCGAGACCGCGGCCGGCGGCTGGCCGGTGTCGAGCGGCAGCCAGCCGCCGCCGAGGTCGGCCGAACGATACGGCCCGCTCGCGGTGCCGGCCCAGAGCCACGGCCCGACGCTCGCGGGATCGGTGGCGAGCGCCAGCGCCGCGACCGCGACCCCGGCGGTCTTCGCCAGCGGGTCGGTCCCCGGCAGGCCGACGTTGGCGCTCCGCCAGGAACCGCCGCCGGTGCGCCGGAAGATCCCGCGGTCGGTGCCGGCGAAGAGGTGGCGCTCGCGCCGCCGGCGGTCGTACCAGGCGAGGAGCGCGAGCACCTTGACCGCGGCGGTGCCGGCGGCGGCGTCGTAGCCGGGCAGGCCGCGGTTCGCCGGCCGCCACTCGTCGCCGGCCCTACGCGTCTCGAACACCCCCTTCTCGGTGCCGGCGTAGACGCCGCCGTCGTCGGCCGCGAGCGCCTGCACCGCGAGCCCGGCGAGCCCGGTCTTGGGGTCGGTCCCGGGCAGCTCCTGGTTCGCCGGCGACCAGACGCCGTCGGCGCGGCGCGAGACGAACACCCCGCTGTCGCCGGCGGCGAGGACCGCGCCGTGGGGATCGACCGCGACCGCGCGCACCGGCCCCCGCGGCAGCCGCACCAGCCGCGGCGGCGGCTTGAGGCGCGCCGGCAGGAGGTCGGCGGCGGGGTCGAGCGGGCTCCGGCTCGGGCTCCCCTGGAGGTTCTCCCAACTGCTCCCGGCGTCGGTCGAGCGCAGCACCCGGCCGTCGGCGGTGCCGGTGAAGAGGTGGCCCGACGGGGCGGCGGCGAGCGCCAGGAGGGGCGTGCGGCCGAGCCCCTGGTCGCGCAGGGCCCAGGCGCTCCCCTCGAGCGCGTAGAGGCCGGTCTTGGTCGCCGCCAGGAGACCCCCGGAGGCGTAGAGGAGGGCGTTGACCGGCACCGCCGGCAGCTCGTCGTTGACCCCCCGCCAGTCGGCGCCGCGGTCGGTCGAGACCAGGACGCCGCCGAGGATCGGGCGCTGCCGGCGCTGGGCGGCCAGCGTCAGCTCCGGCCACGGCACCGCGTTGTAGCCGAAGAGGCGCGCCCGGCCGGGGAGCGAGTAGACCTCGGGGCGGTCGAGCGTGCGGCCGGCGGCGGCGGGGGTGGGGTCTAGCGGGTCCGGCCAGCTCACCGCGGTGACCGAGCCGCGCGCGCCGGCGGCGGCCGCGCCGCTGCCGGTCGAGACCTCGACCTTGTCGATCGTGCGCAGCCACCGGCGCTCCTCGCCGTCGAGCCGGCCCACGATCAGGAGCGGCGCGCCCGGCTTGAGGCTGGTGCGGGCGCCGTCGAGGGTCACCGAGGTGGCGCCGGCGGCGATCCGCGCGGCGATCGTCACCGTCGGCACCGCCGGCTTGAGCGCGCTCCACTCGCCGCGCGCGACCAGCGCCGCGCCCAGCTCGAACGACTGCGGGAGCTGGTTGCCGATCGGCGCGCTCTGGATGCGCGCGCGGCGCGGGATCTCGATCTCGGCCGGGATCTCCTTGCCGCCGCCTACGGTGTAGGCGACCCACGCCGCCGCCGCCACGCCCGGGCGCGGCGGGTAGCCGAGGAGCCGGATCAGCTCGACCACCGAGAGCTTCTCGACGGCGCTGCCGAGGTAGCCCTCGGCGCGGATCCGCGCCTGGTAGAAGTCGATCACCTGGCCGACCTGGGCCCAGGCCTCGAGCAGTCCGAGGAGCCAGTTGTCGGGCCCCTCGAGGCTCGCCCGGGAGAGCGGGCGGCGGCCGGCGAACGGGCCGTCGGGGATCTCCTGCGCCCGCACCCGGCGCATCAGCCGCGCCAGCTCGTCCGGCTGGCGCAAGGGCCCGCGCACGCTGCGGCCCGCCGCCGCGCTCACCGTCCGGCCTCCAGGGTGAAGGAGATCGTGCCGAGCTGCGGCAGCGCGGGGTCGTTGTGGAGCATCGCGATCTCCAGCTCGGAGATCTCGATCAGTCCGCGCGCGAGCGCCGCCCCCGAGGCGGTGTCGTGGCGCTCGAAGGTGGTGGCGGCGACCTCGATCACCCCGGGCACCTCGCTCGCCCGCTCGATCAGGTCGCTCAGGTAGACCGGGCGGCCGAAGGTGAAGTTGTCGGGGTAGAAGAAGCCGGTGGCGCCGGCGGCCAGGCGGCGGTCGGAGAAGGCGTCCTCGAGCCGGCGCGCCACCATCCCGGGGTCCTGGCCGGCCTGGTAGGTGACGGTCAGGGCGACGTCGAGCGCCACCCAGAGCGGCGGCCGGAGGGCGAGGCCGGTGTCGGCGACCAGAAGCGGGCGGAGGAGCCGCGCGACCGCGGCCTCGAACGCCGGGTCGAGCGTGCGCCGGGCGGCCTGGTCGGCGGGCTTCGCACCCCGGCGCTGGAGGTAGACGAAGGCGGTGGTCCAGCTCCCGGTCCAGCGCAGCCGGGCGGCGGCGGCGAGCACGTCCGGGTGGCGCGCGGCGGCGGCGGCGAAGTCGTCGGCGGTGACGCAGCGGCGCTGCGAGTGGAAGGCGTTGGGGATCGCGAGGCGCGCCCGCTCGGCGCTCTCCCAGCGCCGGCCGCCGCGCGCCGGCAGCGGGTTCCCGGCGCCGACGATGCGCGGGTCGTCGCTGACCACGTGGGCGATCGAGTCGGCGCCGACGTTGCCCTGGAAGCCGCCGCCGATCCGGTAGTAGGCCTCGAAGCGGCCGCCGGCGGCCGGCCGCCGGCCGCAGCGGCCGTCGCCGAAGCGGAGCCGGGCGCGCCGCTCGTCGCTCATCTCGACCACGAAGTCGCGGGCGAAGCGGTCGCTGCCGAGGAGGTCGCGGCGCGGCAGCCAGGTCTCGGCGCCGGGGCGCGGCGCCGGAGCGTCGGGGTCGCAGGAGGGGTCGATCTCGGAGAGCGACACCGCCGGCAGCTCCAGCGCGGGGTCCTGCTCGAGGGCGGCGGCCGCGGGGAGCCCGCCGAGGCGGGCCGGGTCGGCGAGCGCGCGGAAGACCAGGCCGGGCTGCTCGAGCGCCGGCCGGTAGAGCCGGGGCACGGCCGCCGGCGGCAGCAGCTCGATCACCGTCCGCCCCTGGTCGGCGAGCACCAGGTTGCCGCGGGCGGCCGCCAGGCCTACGGCCTGCCGGCCGCCGCGGCGGGCCGCCACCGGCAGCGGGAAGGGGAGCGCGTCGTCGGGGAACCACTCGAGCCGGGTGTAGGGGTCGCCGGTGGCGGGGTCGGTGCCGAGCGCCGGCGGCGCGGCCAGCCGGACGGCGTGGCGGCGCTCCTGGCTCACCGCCTCCGGCCCGCCGCCGGCGGCCGCCGCGGTCTCCTCGAGGATCAGCACCTCGCCCGGGATCAGGGCCGGGAAGTGCCCGGCGAGCGCCGCCGAGGTGGCGCCCGCCGGCAGCCCGTACTCCTGCGCTCCCCAGGCGTAGAGCTCGATGCGGTGGTGCTCGGGCCGGACGACGAGGGGGAACAGGGTCTCGAACACCACCGCCCCGACCCCGAGCGCCTGCTGGTAGGCCTCCGAGCCGTAGGAGAGGACCGGCGGCAGCGCGCTCGCCCGGGTCAGGAGCTGGGTGCCGCGCGGCACCTCGACCGGCTCGCCGGCCGACGTCTCGACCTGGACCCAGACCCGGGCGTTGCACCCCTCGTCGAGGAAGTAGTCGACCAGCCGGCCGTGCCGGTGCAGCGAGATCCGGCGCCGCGCGGTCTGGAGGTAGGCCTCGGTCGCGACCGCGTCCTGGTAGTAGCAGAGGTAGTCGGCGGCGTAGGCGAGCACCTCGACGATCGCGACGCCGAGGTCGGTCGGGTTGCGCTCGGTCCAGGCCGGCACCGAGGCGGCCATGGCGTCGAGCATCAGGGTGCGGAAGCTCTCGTAGTCGCGCGCCAGCCAGTCGCTCGGCGTGGTGGTCGCCGACGGCCGGCCGGCGGGCGGCGGCTCGGGCGCGGGGGCGGCCTGCGGCAGGCCGAAGGAGAACGGTGCCCGGGCGAAGAAGCGGTCGACCTCGGGGAGGCCGGCGAGGACCAGCGTGTGGGTGCCGGCGACCATCGCCTCGAGCGCCCGCCGCGTCTCCCCGAAGCGCAGCTCGACCTCGGCCGTGTGCCCGCCGCCGGCCGGGCGGACGACCCTGGCCACCCGCGGCTCGGCGAGCCGCTCCCCCTCGGGCGAGAGCAGGATCACGTGGGCGGGGCCGAGCCCGGGCGGCACCGGCTCGGACTTCTGGGGCCCGGTCAGGAAGTGGAGGGTGAGCCGCCAGGCGGCGTCCCCGGTGCGGTCGGCGGTCACCCGGTCGAGCCCCTGGAGGCGCGGGTCGCGCGCGACCAGCCGGCGGCGCTCCTCGAGGAAGGTGGTGCGCGCCCGCTCCGGGCCCGGCAGCGGCTCGGCCGCCTGCACGCCGAGCGCGCTCACCGCTGCCGCCGTTGCTCGAAGACCGAGGTCGTGCTCCGCCGGTCGCGCAGCAGGAGGTACTGGACGGTGACCCGGAGAGTGCTCTCCGCCGGCACCGTGACCTCGACCCGCTGGACCTGGATCCGGTCGCCGAGCCACTTGACCAGCGCGCTCTGGACCAGGAACTCGACCGCCGTCACCTCCTCGGCCGAGAGCGAGGCGAAGACCGTCGAGAGCAGGCCGGCGCCGAAGTCGGGCCGGTTCACCCGTTCGCCCGGAGCGGTGAACAGGAGCTGCTCGATCAGCTCGTAGACGTGCCGCTCGTAGCCCGGCGAGGCGACCCTGCCGCCGGCGTCGAGCTGGAACGGGAAGCCGACCTCGATCTCCGCCACGGGGCCTCAGATCACCAGCGGCTGCTGGCCGTCGATCAGGAGGTCGCCGGTGACCTCGATCAGGCCGGTCTGGAGCATGGTCGCCGAGGTCTGGGCGATGTCGGCGGCGGCGGTGAACTGCATCGCCGCGGCGGCGGCGATCTCGACGTCGAGGCCGGCGTTGACCTCGATCGCGAGCCCGGCCCCGATCTCGACGTCGGCGCCGCCGTTGACCTCGATCGCGCCGCCGGCGCCGATCTCGACGTCACCGCCGCCGTTGACCTCGAGCGCCCCTCCGGCGGCGATCTCGACGTCGGCGCCGCCGTTGACCTCGATCGCGCCGCCGGCGCCGATCTCGACGTCGCCGCCGGCGTTGAGCTCGAGGGCGCCGCCGGCCGACATCGAGGCGTCGCCGCCGGCCTCGGCCTCGAGCGCGCCGCCGGCGTTGAGGGAGATGTCCGCCTCGGCCTCGGCGGTGATCGCCGGGCCGGTCATGTTGATCCCCTCGGCGGTCATCGAGATCACGGTCTCGCCGACGGTCAGGGTGATCCCCTCCTCGGGGATCATCTTCAGGCTGCAGATGCCGGTGGTGATCGACACCCCGAGGCTCGAGAACGTCATCGTCACCGGGATCGTGACCGCCGGATCGGTGACCTCGAGGGTGACGCCGCCGAGCACCTCGGTGTCGTTGAGGATGAACTTGGTGCTCGCGGTCTGGAAGACCTTGACCATCGCCGGGTCGATCAGGTTCACCTCGAACGGCTCGAGGAACTCCGCCTCGTCCCAGAAGCAGCCGGCCCAGATCGGCGAGTCGGGGTTGCCGCCCTCGAACTCGACCCACACCGTGGCGCCGACCGGCGGCTTGGCCAAAAAGCCCACCCCCTCGCCGGAGTAGGGCGTGCAGGGGAGCGCCCAGACCTCCTGGCCGGCGGGGAAGACGTCCGGCACCGAGACCTGGATCCGGTGCAGCGTCGCCATCAGCGGATCGAAGTCGATGTTGGCGGTCACCTCGCCGCGGTACTTGCCGTAGTAGCGCTTGGCCGATTCGTTGCGGTCAGGCATCGGGCACCTCCTGGATCGTGCTCCCCGTCCCCTCGCGGGTCAGGGTGAATTCCTGCGTGTAGTCCCAGCTCCCCGGACGGGTGTCGATCGAGTGCTGGACCTGCTTGACGTAGTAGAGGCCGTCGCAGTCGTAGCCGGCGCCGCGCACCGTCACCACGCCGGGAGCGTTGAGGACGGCGCCGTAGCGGCTGGTCGCAAGGCGCCCCTGGGCGGTCAGCACCTCGTCGGTCGAGTCGTTGGTGAGGCCCGCCGCGGTCGGGAGCGCCTGGAGGATGCCCAGACTCTGGTCCTGCGCCGGGCCGAGGTTGGTGGTCTGGAACAGACTCCCGCGCACCTGCAGCTCGAGGAGCTTCGAGAGCGCGGTCAGCGGATCGGTGAAGAGCGCGGTGATCGCGTCGCCGTAGCCCCCCATCACCGGGTCGGCGGCGAGCGCCGGCGAGCGGGTGCTGGCGAAGGCGCCCACCGGCAGCCGCTGCGGCACCGGCGGCGGGATCGTGGTCTGGGGCACCATGCCGTAGGTCATGGTCGGCGCCAGGACGTTCTCGCCGAACTGGATCGACTCGACGTTGGTCAGGGGCCCCATGTCGACGGTGAGCGCGGTCTGCGGCGTCGCGCCGAGGTCGGGCGGCCCCCAGTAGGCCTTGTTCCACCCCTTGCCCGGCCCCGGGGTGACGTAGAAGCGGTAGCCGTGCTTCTCGGCGAGCTGCTGGAGGTAGGAGCGGTCGGTGCCGTTCTGCTGCGGCACGAAGGAAAACGGCACGGCGTCGGCGAGCGAGATCTGGGCGTCGGGGACGATCTTGAACACCAGGTACTTGGCGAGCACCGCCTCGACGATAAGGAAGTCGCCCATGTGCGGGTAGTCGAACGAGATCTCGATCATGTTCATCTTGACGCTGACGTCCTCGCCCGAGACCGTCACCGAGGTGCCGCCGGGGCCCCAGCCGGGGGCGAGCTGGCGGCCGGTGATGTAGCCGTCGATCAGCGTGCTGGCGGAGCCGTTGACCGCGGTCGTCAGCGTCACCCGCGTCCAGGGCTGGAGCAGCGGGTTCTGGAGCAGCGGGAAGTCGTTGCCGCTCGCGAGGCGCTCGTCGTGGAAGGTCAGGCTGAAGGTCGACGGCGCCTTGTCGCCCTGGGTCACCTGGACCTGCTGGAGGGCATTGATCAGCGACGCCGGCGCCGGCGAGCCGCCGAGCTCGATCGAGAGGGAGACGGTGGCCATCGCGCTATCCGTCCTGCGGCGGCATCGGCTCGGGGATCTGGGGGGTCGGCACGCGGAGCTTCCGGCCCGGCTCGACGGCCAGCTCGAAGGGGTCCATCGCGCCGGCGGCGTCGGCCAGGCGCCAGTACTGCTCGGGCGCGCCGAGGGCGCGGGCGGCGACCAGGTCGAGGCGGTCGCCCGGCGCGACGGTGACCACGCCCCGGCCCGGCACCCGCGCCGGCTGGGGGAGGAAGCGCCGCCCCTTGTAGGTCACCTGCTCGCCGCCGGGGGCGGTGTAGATCAGGTTCGGGATCGGCGCGTAGCGGCTGGTCGGGCTGAACATCGCCGGGATTCCGCGCTAGCCGCCGGGCAGCGTCGGCGCCGCCTCCTGGAGGTTCGAGACGTCGACCCCGATCGCCCGCGTCATGTTGCCCTTGTGCTGGGCGGCCTGGACCCAGCCGGCCATGGTCTCCATGTGCTGCTGGTGGGTCATCCACATGCTGTAGGACGGGTTGTCGCTGGTGACGTCGGAGTAGGTCAGGACCCGCATCTCGAGCGCGACGGTGGCGGCGATCGGGTTCAAGTTGCCGTCGAACAGCTCCTCGGTCACCGCCATCGACGCCAGCCGCACCGGCAGCACCCGGTTCGGTCCCCAGACGAAGACCTGCGACGGCGCGAGCGGCGGCACGACGTCGATCGAGCCCTGGGCGGCGTTGCTCTCATAGACCTGGATCTGGGCGGTCGAGGGGTAGATCAGCAGCTCGAGCGACGCCAGGAGCGGGTGGATGCCGTAGTAGCTGGCCACCGAGTTGTCGGAGCGGGCGAGGGCGTCGATGGCGTCGAGGTGGGCCTCGACGCTGATCGTCTCGACCGCCGCGCCGGTGAAGCGGACCGCGGTCGAGCGGTCGGTCTCGGTGCTGCCGACCTCGTTCGGGCGCAGGCTCCGGCGCAGGGTGTTGGGGTTGTACTGGAACGGCACCGTGACCTTCTGCTGGGTGGTGGCGTCGATCGCGATCAGCGCCCCCTTGAAGAAGCGGCTGGTCGCCGGGTAGGGCGGCGTCGACCGCGTCGGGTTCGCGGGTGGGAGCTGGATCTGCGGCACCGGGGGCCTCGGGTCGGGCATCGGGACACTCCTCTCGGTCAGTCGCCGAAACGGTTCTGCGGATAACGGGCGCCGCCGCCGGGGCAGGGGCCGCCGGAGGAGGCCGAGTCGTCGAAGCGGTTCCTCGGATGGTCGGCCTGGCCGCCCTCGGCGGCGCAGCCGCCGCCCCCGCCGCCACCACCACCTCCGCCGCCGCGCCGCGGCAGCTCCTGCATCTCGATCTCTTCGGGGCCGCCGCCGCCCCCGCCGCCGCCGCCACCGCCACCATCGCCGCCGTCGGCGGCGTCCTGCTCGGGCAGCGTGTAGCGCTTCATGGCCTGGGCGCGCTTCTCCGGCGGCAGGCTCTCGAAGTACTTCTCCCAGCGCCCGCGGAAGGCGCCGCGCGCCTCGGCGCCCTGCTCGCCGTAGCCCTGGCGGTGGCCGCCGGCGAGGCCGAGGATGCCGGCCACCGCGCGGAACTTCTGGAAGCGCTCGCTCTTGTTCAGGTCCTTGCCGATCGCATGCACGTCGCCGGCGACCGCGGCGGCGCCGCGGTAGAGGCCGGTCGAGCGGAACCGGCCGGCGAGCCGGCTCGCGCCGGCGGAGAGGCCGTGGTAGGCGCCGGCGACCGCCCGGTAGCCGCGGGTGCCGGCGATCGCGCGCCCGGCTCGCCCGAGGGCGGAGCCGGCGGCGTCGTAGGCGCGCCCGGCCCGGCTCTTGACCCCCTTGTAGGCCTCGAACAGGCCGGCGGCCTGGATCGGCGCGGCGCCGGGCGGCGATCCTGGCCGCGCGGCGGGGGGCGGCGCGGCCGGCGGGCGGACCGGGATCCGCGCCAGGTCGTGGCCGCAGGCGCAGCGCCGCTCGCGGCGCGCGGGGGCCGGCGCCGCGTCCGGGCGCGCCGGGGCCGGGGCGGCGCCGGGGGGACGGAAGGCGAGCGGCGCGCGCGCGGTCATCGCAGCCAGTCCTCGACGTCCAGCTCGGGCAGCGGCTGCCCGTGCTTGGCGTACTCGCGCCGCGCCGCCTTGAGCAGGTGCTTCATCCGCACCGGCTCGCCGGCGTCGGCGGCGAGGAAGGCGGCGTTCAGCGCGATGTTGCGGATGTTGCCGCCGGCCACGTTGAGGCGGGCGAGCCGGTGCGGGTCGAGCCGCTCGGTCGGCGTCGCGGGCGGGAAGATGCGGCGCCAGATCTCGGCGCGCTGCGCCGGGGTCGGGGAACGGGAAGTGCGACGACGAAGCGGAGGCGGCGCAGGAACGCCGGGTCGAGCGCGCTCCTTCAGGTTGGTGGTCAGGATCGCCAGGCCGCGGTAGGCCTCCATCCGCTGCAGCAGGTAGCTGACCTCGATGTTGGCGTAGCGGTCGTGGCTGTCCTTGCACCTCGGTGCGCTTGCCGAAGAGCGCGTCGGCCTCGTCGAAGAGCAGGATCGCGCCGCCCGCCTCGGCGGCGTCGAACACGCGCCGGAGGTTCTTCTCGGTCTCGCCGATGTACTTGCTGACGACCGCGCTGACAGGTCGATCCGGTAGAGGTCGAGCTCGAGCTCGCGGGCGAGCACCTCCGCGGCCATCGTCTTGCCGGTGCCGCTGGCGCCGGCGAAGAGCGCGGTGATGCCGAGGCCGCGCGGGTCGCGCGCCGCGAAGCCCCAGCCGCGGTGCACCCGGTGGCGCCAGCGCACCTGGAGCGGCGATCTCGCGCAGGAGGCCGGCGGGCCCCTCGGGGAGGACCAGGTCGTCCCAGCCGGCGGCGGCCTCGATCCGCTGCGCGAGGTCGTCGAGGCGCGGCCGCGCCTGCACCCGGCAGGTCCGCCAGAGGATCTCGCCGAGGTCGGCCGCCCCCTCCGCGCCGGCCAGCTCGCCCAGGGCGTCGGCGCAGGCGGCCTGGATCATCGGGCCGGACAGATGGAACTGCCCGACCACTCGGCCGATCCGTTCGTCCTCGGCCTCCGCGGCGGCCTCGCCGCCGCCCTCGCCCGCTTCCGGCCCGAGCGCGCCGATGAGCGCCTCGTGCCAGAGCCGGCGCTGCTCGTCGGCGCTCGGCCGCTCGACGTCGAAGGCGAGCACCGGCCGGAGGTCGACCGGGCGGCGGCGCAGGCTGGTCAGGATCAGCGGCGAGACGACGCCGTCGACGATCCGCCGGATCACCCCTTCGCGCGCCGGGTCGTGGGCGTCGACGGCGTCGCAGTCGAGGAGCAGCGCGCCCCGGCCGAGCGCCGCCTCGCGCTGCCAGAGGCGGAGCACCCGCTCCAGCTCGGCGGCGCCGGCGGGGAGGGCGTCGGCGGGCATCCGGTAGGCGGTGAGGTCGACCAGCGCGCAGAGGCCGGCGGCGACCGCGCGCTTGTCGCCGCCGTCGCCGCCGCAGAGCTGGACCACCGGCAGCCCGGCGCCCCCCGCTTCCCCCAGGGCCGCGGCCTCGCTCCAGGCCGCCGCCGCCCGCTGCGCCAGGGCGAGATGGGAGGGGACCAGGGTCTCGGGCGGCTCCAGCCGCTCGGCCAGGCCGGCGAGCTGCTCGTCGCGGTAGTCGACGCCGATCAGGTAGTGGAGGATGCGCTCGTCGACGGTCAGCCGGGCGCCGGTCAGGCCGGCGCCTGCCTCGAGGTCGACCAGCCGCCAGGAGCGCAGCGCCGCCGCCGGCGAGAGCGCGCTCCAGTGGGCGTCGGGGAAGGCGGCGAGCGCCAGGCTGAAGGTCGGGTACGGGCGCTCGGGGGCGCCCTGGGCGCGGGCGCAGAGGTCGGCGAAGGCGCTCTCCAGTTCGGGACCGGCGGCGAGGAGAAGCACCCGGCGCTCGAAGCTCGAGAGGCCGAGGAAGCGGCAGAGCTGCTCGAGCCGCGGCGGCGGCAGGTCGGCGGGCTGACTGGCAGGCTGGATGGCAGGCTGGTTGGCAGGGCGCGGCTGTGCCGCCGGCGCCGGCCCGGCCGCGGCCTCGCCCTCGCCGTCGTCCGGGCGCTCCTCGCCCGCCCGCGACGCGTGCGCCTCGAGCAGGGCGCGGACCTCGGCCAGCGCCGCCACCAGGTGGCGGCGGTTGGCCTCCTCCCAGGCGCGCTCGGCCGGCTCGGCCGCGGGCGCGGGCTCGGCCGCCGCCCGGAGGGCGGTCCCCTCGCGCGGCGGCGCCGGCCGCGCTTCGCCGCGCCGGGCGCTCAAGGGCGGTCTCCCACGGCAGGTATCTCCACAGCCACGGCGCTCATGGCAGGTCTTCTCATGGGAGCGTCACCTTCGGCGCCACGAACTGGTCGAAGGTCGGGCTCCGGGGGTCGGTGTCGATCTCGAGCGCGGTCGCGACGCCGTCGACCGCGACCCGCAAGAGGTAGCTCCCGGCGGCGACCCCGCTGGTCGAGAAGCGCAGCCGCTCGCCGGCGGCCGGAGCGTCGGCCGGCAGGCTGTAGCTCGCCGGCGGGCGGCCGTCCCCGCGGTCGACCTGGTTGAGCAGGAGCGCCGCGTTCTGACCCGGCACGACCGGCGGCGCCAGCCGGACCGCGACCGCGCCGCCGGCGGAGTCGACCCCCGGCGGCTCCGCGAGCCGCGGGCGGAGCACCACCGAGGCCGGGTTCGAGCCGTAGATCCGGTGCGGCACCGGCGGGTTGCCGAGCGTCACGTCGCGGAACGCCTGGACCGTGATCGCGCCGGCGGCGAGCCCCGCCGGCAGGTCGACCAGGAGCGTCGTGCCGGTCGACGAGCGCAGGTAGGCGCTCAGGCCGCCGACCTCGACCGCGGTGACGCCGTCGAGGTTCCTGCCGCGCAGCAGCAGGCGCGTGCCGGTCCGCTCCTCGACCACCTGCGGCAGCACCTGGTCGACCTCGGGCAGCTCGGTCGAGACGTCGGCGAGCCGCACCTCGCGGACCGGCAGCGAGGGCTGCGGCACCTCGTCCATCTCGGGCTCGATCAGGAGCACCGAGCAGCGGTAGGCGACCGAGAGCACGTAGGGCATCTGGAAGAAGATCGTCCACAGCTTCGACAGCTCGTCGTGCGAGAGCGGCAGCGGGACGAAGCGGAGCTGCTCGATCTGCTCGAGGAGGCCCGAGTCCCAGACCTGGAGGTGGCGCTCGACCGGCGCCGCGTCGCCGTCCGGCGGCCGGCGCGGCAGGTAGCGCGGCAGCGGGAAGGGCCACTTGTGGAGCGTCGCCACGGTCTTGCCCAGGAGGAGCTGGGGGATCTGGCGCTCGTCCGAGCCGTAGAACGAGACCAGGTAGTGGAGGTCGAGCGCCACCCGCGGCGTCTGGAGCAGCGAGCCGTCGGCGGCGCGCACCGGCAGCTCCATGTTGCGCCAGTTCGGGTTGTGGTCGACCATGTAGAGGAAGATGTTGATCATGCCGTGGCGCGGGTCCGGGGGATCGCGCTGCGGCCGGTTGGTCTCGACGCGCGCGCCCGGGAACTCGTCGTGGACGGCGTCCTGGAGCATGTTGCGCAGCGTCTCGGTCATCGCCGCCACCGCTCGGTAGTCGCTCAACGCCCGTCCCCCGCCGGCTCCGGCCGCGCCGGGGCCGCACCCTCGAGACCCTGGGCGCCGCCGCCAGCGACGGGGTCGCCCGAGGCCGCGGCGGCGCCGGTGCGCTGCCGCACCGCCTCCTGCCACCACCGGAGGTCGGCGTCGACGGCGGCGGGGAGCGGCGCGAAGCGGCGGGGGAGCTTCGGCTCGACCGCCGGCGCGACCCCCATCGCCCGCTCTGCGAGCCGGGTGAGGAAGTCGCTCACGGCGTTCTCCCGTCGGCCTCCCCGCCGGCGCCGCGCGCCCGCTCGGCGGGCGCCAGCTCGAGGTAGAACTGGCGCCGCGCCGGGGAGAGCGCCAGGATCGTCGACTCGCTCCAACCGTAGGTCCGGGCGAGCGCGTCGACGTCGGACATCGTCCGCTCCGCCCGCGCCGCCAGCTCGCGCCAGACGAACCCGGCGACCTCGAGCAGCGGCTGCCAGCTCCGGCCGCAGCGGCCGCAGGCCATCGCCAGCGGCACCACCGCCAGCGGGTCGCGCGCCTCGAGCGCCTCGGCGAGGGCGGCGACCGCCGCCTCCGGCAGGTCGGCGGCGGCCACCGGCTCGCCGTCGCGCTCGGCGCTCACGACCGCCCGCTCGACCAGCCGGCGGCGCGCCTCGGCGAGGCTCGGGGCGGCGCCGGCGAAGGCGAGGTCGAGGCTGTCGAGCGGCCGCAGCGAGAGCTCGACGCCGGCGACCGACAGGGCGATCGCACCGCCTTGCGCGCCGCCTTGTGCCCCGCGGCCGGCCGCCAGCACCGCCTCGACCTCGACCGCGAAGTCGACCGTCAGACCGCACCCGGGGCAGAGCGCCGAGCCCTGGAGGAGGCTGCCGAGGGTGAGCCGGCGGAGGTCGAGGAGCGCCTCGTCGCGCTCTCCCACCGGCAGCCGCGCCAGCTCCTCGGCGGGGCGCCCGGGCGAGGCGACGAGGAGGGGCGCCAGCGCCTGATGCTCGGCACCGCGCCCCTGGCCCCGTTCCCAGACCTCGAGGATCTCCGCCTCGCTCAACCGCCGCATCGCGTTCCGTCAACCGCCTCCTACGACGGCGGCGTGAAGGTCTGGATCAGCGGCGAGGTCGGCGTGGCGATCGAGGGCAGCGCCGGCGCCTGGACCGAGTCGTCGCGCGTCCAGCCCTCGTTCTGGAGGGTCAGGGTCTGGATCGCCACCGAGTTGCTGCTTCCGTCGAGCTCGGGCAGCGCGACGTACTCCGAGGGCCAGCACGAGAAGGCGTAGTAGACCAGCACCACCTGGCCGGCCTGGTTCATCAGCTCGATCTGGATGTCCTTGCGGAAGTCCTTGAGCGACACCTCGTTGCCGAGCGCGCCGGTGTTCGGGTAGTACCAGAGCTTGTTCGCCCACTCCTCGAAGTTGACGTCCAGCGTGACGCCGCGCTCGAGGGTGATCGGGCCGTACTCGGTCTGGCCGGGGATCCGGCGCACGCCCTGCGGCGCGCCGCCCTCGCGCCAGCTCACCACCTGGGTGCTGACCGAGAGCGCGCTGACCTTGCTGACGTAGGCCACCGGCTGCATCTGGTTGCTCCCCGAGCTGACCCCGGCGATGTCGGCGCCGCCGGCGGGCGCCCAGCTCACCAGGAACTTGAAGTTCAGGTAGGGATCGGGGGCTTTGGTGTTGCGGACGTTGACGGGTGCGGCCATCGCTCTCCTCCTCGTTTTCTAGGTGATGGCGTTTCTCGATGGTGGGTCTATCGACCGTAGGCGTTTCGGACCGGTGCTTTTCGGACCTTGGCGCGCTCAGCTCGCGGTCTGGCCCGCGAGCTGCTCGATCTGCAGGACGACGAACTCGGCGGGCTTCTCCGGGGCGAAGCCGACCAGGATGTTGACGATGCCGTTGTCGATGTCGGTCTGGGTCGTGGTCGTGCTGTCGCAGCGCACCAGGTAGGCCTGGTCGGCGCTGCCGCCGGCGAAGGCGCCCGCCGAGTAGAGCCCCGACATGAACGAGCCGACCTGGGCGCGGATCTGCGACCAGAGGCGCGGGTCGTTGTTCTGGAACACCACCCAGCGCAGGCTCTGGAGCAGGCTCTGTTCGATGTAGTCGGCCAGCCGGCGGACGTTCAGGTACTTCCACTGGCTGCCGATCTGGTCGGCGCCGGCCATCGTCCGCCCGCCCCAGACCACGTTGCCGTAGACCGGGAAGGTGCGCAGGCAGTTGATCCCCAGCGGGTTGAGCGTGCCGTTCTCGGGATCGGTGAGCTTGACCGCGAGCTGGGCGTTCTCGATCACCGCGTTGATCCCGGCCGGGGTCTCCCAGACCCCGTAGTCGACGTCGGTGCGGGCGAAGACGCCGGCCATGGTGCCGCTCGGGCCGACGTTTCTCGGCCGGTAGTTCTGGAGCGGGTCCGGCATCAGCAGGCGCGGGAAGTAGACCGCGGCGTTGTAGGCCGCGGCGTTGGTGTAGCTCGACGCCCAGCTCTGCATCTTCGAGACGCTGTCGACGTTGGCCGGGACGTCGACGATGTAGAAGGCGTGCTGCGAGCCGGCGTAGTTCATCGCCTGGGTGATCGCCTGGCTGGCCGCGCCGGCCGAGTAGGTGGCGGTGATCGGCAGGCAGAGGATGTTGAAGGTGTTGGGCGCGATGTCGTCGAGGGCGTCCGAGAGCGCCGGGAAGAGGTCGCTCGCCCGCGGCGGTCCGCCGTTGGCGCCGCCGGCGAGCTTCTCGAAGTCGGGGGTCGGCGCCGGATAGGTGCCCTGGACGGTGATCCCGCCGTAGGAGAGCCGGACGAGCTGCGACTGGCTGTTGACGACGCTGACCGCGTAGCTGGCGGCGTGGGAGCTGCCCAGGGTGAGGCCGCTGTAGCTCTCGGTGTTGACCGCCTTGAGCTGGCCGTTGCGCACCGCCATCTCCTGCACCGTGAGGTCGAACTGGTAGCCGGGGCGCGAGGTGATCCTGACCTGGAGGTTGTTGCCCCAGGTCCCCTCGTTGGCGGCCGAGAGCGTCATGTCGTTGCCGGCGTCGGCGGCGTCCTGCTGCGCCGCCAGCTCGGCCAGACGCGCCTTGCTCGCCGCGGTCGCTGCCTTGAGCGCGGCGTCGCGCGCCGCGGCGGCGGCCGCGACGGTGGCGCTCTGCGCGGTGTCGACCGGCGCCATGGCGACGGCGAGGTCCTCGGCGATCAGGCCCGACAGGTAGGCCCCCTCGGCGGTGGCGGCGAAGGTCGCGGCCAGGGTCTGGAGGCTGGCCGGGAAGGTCACCGCGCTCTTGCCCGAGCCGCTGCTGCCGGCCGCGGCGACGTTCCAGCCGGCGGCGGCCGCGGCGGCGACCGCCTTCAGGTTGGTGAGGTCGGTGGTGAGGTCGACCGGCTGCCCCGTCGCGGCCTTGCCGAAGTCGGCCGCCGCCTGGCCGAGCTGGGTGATCATCGTCGGCAGGTCGGGCACCCCCGAGCCGCCCGGGTAGAGCGCCTTGATCTGGTTCGCGGAGGCCGCGGTCGAGATCGAGGAGGCGTTGCTCTGGGCGGCGCCCGCGTTGCCCTGGGCGGTGGTGGCGGCGGCCGCGGCGCCGGCGTCGGTCAGGTTGTCGGCCTCCTCGAGGGCGGCCAGCCAGTTGGCGACCGCGGTCTCGGCCCAAGCCGCCCAACCCTGCGTCGCGCCGGCGCCCTGCTGGAGCGCGCCGGTCGAGCCGGTGGTCGGCGGCGAGGCGGTCGAGTCGCCGGCGAGGACGACGAGATCGGCCTGGAGCGCCGAGCCGGGTGTCTTGGTCAGGTCGAGGCCCGACTGCTGGAGCGCCGAGAGTGCGTTGGCCGCGGTGGTCGCCAGGCTGGAGGCCTTGCCGGAGAGGCCCTGGGCCGCCGAGAACGCGGCCGAGACGTGGCTCGAGACCGTGTTGACCGACACCGTCGGCGGGGTGGTGGCGGCGCCGGTGACGTCGGAGGCGGCGGCGTTGGCCGCCGCGGTGGTGTCGCTCGCGGCCTGGAGCGCGTCGGCGGCGGCGCCGAGCAGGCTCACGACCGGCGTCTGGAGCCCCTGGAGCTGCGCCAGGGTGGTGGCGTCGCCCGCCGCCGCGGTGATCGCGCTCGCGAGGTCGGTCTGCACCGTCTGGGCGTTGGCGAAGGCTGTAGCGGCGGTGCCGGTCTCCGCGACCTTCACCTTGCTGTAGTCGCCGGTGCCACGGGCGGTCGCGATCGCCGTGGTCTCGGCCGCGGCGAGCGGGGCGCTGAGCGTCGCCACGGCCGCCTTCTGGGTGTTGGCCGTGCCGCTCGAGGCGCCGGTGCCGGTGTCGGCCGCGGCCTGGGGGAGCGCCTTGTTGGCCGGGGCCTGGTTGAGCGGCGAGGCGGCTGCCGCGGCCAGGGCGGCAGCGGCGCTCGCGGCCTGCGCGGCCTCGGAGGCGGCTGCGGCGGCGTCGGCGGCGGCCTGGGCGGCGTCCCGGGTGGCGCCGGCCTCGGAGCCGTACTTGGCGCTGAACTGGTCGATGTCCGCCTGCAGCTCCTGCGACATCGCGTCGGTCGCCGAGGCGGCCTGGAGCGTCAGTTGCGCGGCCTGCTCGGTCGCCGCCGCGGCCTGGCTGGCGGCGTCGAACGGCTGCGGCTGGGCGGTCGCCTGCTGCGCCTTCTGGGCCGCCTGGGCGGCGGCGGCGGCGGCGGTCGCCGCCTCGTTGGCGAGCGTCGAGGCGGCCGGCACGTTGACCGGCACCGCGACCTGGGCCGGCTTCGCGCTGCCGTCGCCGAGGCGGACCACCCACGCCGTCTGGCCGCCGTTGTTGAAGTACTGCATGATGCCGTAGGAGGCCTCGCTGCGCTGGTCGAGGCCGCCGAACATCCGCTGGAAGTCCGACAGGTTGTTCACCTGCACCGCCTGGCCCATCGGTCCGCGGAGGAAGAAGTCCGCGAACGCGGTGGCCGAGGTGGTGGCGGAGGTGACGGTCGTCGGGGAGGACGGGATCTCCTCGATGTAGACGCCGGGGTAGCTGACCTGGACAGGCATGGGCTGCTCCTCAGAAAGGGGTGGCTCGACGATGCCTCGCGCACGGATCGGGCGCGAAGACGGTGACGGCGTTGACTGCGGCGCGGGCGGCGGCGTCCGCGGTACGGGCGGCGAGCGCCGCCTCGGCGGCCTCTAGGAGGGCGTCGTCGGCGGCGCGCGCGGCCGCGTCGACCGCCGCGACGACCGCCGGCGCGTCGCCCTCGCTCTCCACGGCGAGGGCTTCGAGGTCCGGCCGGTCGAGAACCGCCGCGGCCCCGGCCGAGGCCCCGGCGGCACCGGCGGCCTCGAGCGCCGCAGCGGCGGCGGCGCCGGCGGCCTCGGCGGCCTCCTGCGCCGCTGCTCGGGCGTCGGCCTGCTCCACGAGGAGCGACCGCCCCAGCTCGGCGGCGCGAAGCGTCCGCGCCTGGCGCGCGGCCTGCCCGGTCGACAGATCGGCGAGCGAGTCGAGCAGCGTGGGGATGGCGCTCAGCACGATCCGCGCCCCCGGCGCCGGCGCGAGCCGACGCGCGAGCCCGGGTGCATCCGCAGACAGCGCGGCCACCCTCTCTCACGCCCCCAACCATGGGAAAGCATCGCCGCGATAGTACAACTCTTCGGGCCGGCAAGCACGGCGTCTCTTCGTTGGAATCCTTGGGCCTCGCGCGATTTAGCGATTGCCGCTAGAGCGCGGCGAGCGTGGCGCGGGGCGGGGCCGGTCGAAGCGGTGCCCGGCCCGCTACGTGAAGAGCTTCCAGCGCAGGGGGTTCCAGCGCTGCCGGACGCCCTCGTCGTCCCAGAGGCGGCCCCCCTCGTGCCCCCAGCGGGCGGTCAGCCGGTGCTCGCGCCGCAGGTCCCGCTCCGTGACGTCGCCGGTCGAGGACTGGTGGATCGTCTTCAGGGGCGTTGGAACGCAGGCAGGCAAACTCGCGCCCCGCCGACCCTGAGGATCTCGGCCACCTCGCCGCTGCGGCTCGCGGCCAGCCAGCTACGAGGGCGGCGATCGTTTGTGAGGCTTCACCGGCACCGGCTTGGGTCCGGGCTTCGGCGATTTCTTGGCCGGTGTCGACGGTGTGGAGCGTCTGTGCGTTTTTACGGGCACTGTCTTCTTCGCCATGGAGCCTCCTCCTGCCGCAGTCGGCACAGACCGCGAACCTTGTGAGACCTGTGCGCTACCTTACCTCGCGCGATTTGGCGCTGCACTGGACCAACCCTGCTGCGACGACAGCGGCCCCCACTGCCCAAGGCACCGCGAGAACTGCCCCTTGGGGCAAATGCGTTGGTACCGTGCGCAGCCTGGAAGGTCGGTAACTCGGTAACCTTGTTTTGATTGACCTAGCGACCCAGCGCTCGCGGCTCCGGAGGCGGCCCCGGCGCCATCGGCACGGCCCGGCTTGTCGGCTATCGCCGGGCGGATCGGCTGGGGAGTAATGAGACCAGGAAGCAGCCCGGCAGCACCTGGCACATCGAAGGCGGGCGTTGGTCGAGCTGAGTTTGCGAGCCGGGTCCTGGAGGTGGGTGGGGCGTTGGCTGGGAGACAGGGATTCGAACCCCGATTCTGCGGTCCAGAGCCGCATGTCTTGCCGTTAGACGATCTCCCAGCAAGGACCCGCAAGGTTACCGGACGCCCAGCGGAGGGTCAAGGTCGGGGCGCCAGGCAAGCCGGCGCCGGAGCGCAGCTGCACTTCCCATATCGCCATATCGAGCGCCGGAACCTCACGATGCGGATGCAGATGTTCCGGTTCACCCGGCTGACCAACGGATTTAGCCGGAAGTGGAGCAACCTGCGCGCGGGTGCTGGCGCTCCACTTCGCGCACTACAACCTGTGCCGGATGCACTCCTCGATTCGCATGACGCCGGCCATGAAGGCGGGCGTAGACGGGCGCCGTGGTCGATGGCTGAGCTTCTGGCGGCCTAACGGCTACTGGCGAAGCGCGACGGCGTACTGTCGTCGCCGAAGACCTTCTTATGGATGGCTTGCAGGGTGTCCATCACTCGGGAGAAGTTGTCCGTTGAACCGGCCATGTAGGCCGTCAGGTTCCGATCTACCTGGTCCACCCTTGCTCCCAGGCGGCGAATGTCTGTGCTAAGTGCCTGTACCGCCTCCATCACGGCCTCATTGCTCTGACCAACGGCCTGGAGTACTTCAACCTGGAGCGCATCTTGGCCGGCCTTCAGCTCGCCCAACGCCCTCAAGATCTCGTCACTCATCGCCGGCCCCTCCGTTGGCTCCGCTGCGTCCGTTTCAGTGCATGGTGGTACACAAATGCAGCCGGCGTCAACTCTGCGCATTCGGCCCGCTTCGATAGGCCACCCGCCGGCCCTGCCCTACTCACGGCCGGCCCCCGGGAGGCGCCCACACCGAAGTAGGACACCACCGGGGCGCCGCTCCTGTAGATATGCCGATTTGACCATGCACCGAGTCGCCGCCGATCATTGGCGATCGCTGGAAGGGAGAACGGGTGTCGGCGACCACGGACGCGAGCGGCCCTCTACCTGAAGCGGCTCGCCTCCGCCTTCGCTCTGGCGCCGGTGCCGTCGTTCAGTGACCGTAGCTCGGAGGGACGCCATGAATCCGATCGAGAGATTGGCTGCGGCAGGCCTGCTCGACCCCGCGCGGTTGACCCCACGCGATCGCGAGAAGCTGATGACGCTGACCGACGCGGAGGTCGACTACATCATCGAGATGAACCGACGGCTGGGAAAGGCGGACCTCGACACTGCGCGAGCCGGTTTCCCTCTGTGACGAGGTCGGCGACTGAGCGCTCGAACTAGCTCTCGCCGCTCTCGCCGCTCTCGCCGCCCTCGCCGCCCCCCGCCCGCAGGTGCTCGACGAACCGGTCGAGGTGCCGCCCGGTCGCCTCCCTCCCCATCGCCGCCACGACGTCGAAGACCGGCGGGCCGGCCTGGGTGCCGGTCAAGGCCATGCGCAGCGGGTGGATCAGGTGGCCGGCCTTGACTCCCAGCTCGTCGGCGAGGGCGCGCAGCTCGGCCTCGAGCCGGTCGACCGCGAACGGCTCGACCGCCCGGTAGCGCTCGGCCAGGTGCTCGAGGTGGCCGGGCAGCTCGGGCTGGGCGCGGTACTTGGCGGTCGCCTCGGGGTCGTAGTCGAGGCGGTCGCGGAAGTAGGGGGCCAGGGAGTCGGCCAGCTCGACCAGGGTCTTGGCGCGGGTGCGCTGGAGGGCGGCGGCGACCTCGAGGCGGGCGCGGCCGGCGTCGTCGAGCTCGGCCGGGTCGATCTCGGCGCGGCCGAGGAAGGGGCGGAGGTGCGCCATCAGCTCGGCGAGCGGCAGGCTGCTCATGTACTGGGCGTTGATCCACGCCAGCTTGTCGGGGTCGAAGACCGCCGCCGAGGCGTTGAGCCGCTCGACGGTGAAGAGGTCGACCATCTCGTCGCGGGTCATCAGCTCGCGGTCGCCACCGGGCGCCCAGCCGAGGAGCGCGAGGTAGTTGTAGAGCGCCTGGGGGAGGATCCCCTGGTCGCGGAACTCCTCGACCGAGGTGGCGCCGGTGCGCTTCGAGAGGCGCTTCTTGTCGGTGCCGAGGATCAGCGGCAGGTGGCCGAAGCGCGGCTCGGGGGCGCCGAGGGCGCGGAAGAGCGCGACGTGCTTCGGCGTGTTCGACAGGTGGTCGTCGCCGCGGAGGACCAGGGTGACGCGCATGTCGACGTCGTCGACCACGACCGAGAGGTGGTAGGTCGGCGAGCGGTCGGAGCGCAGGATCACGAAGTCGTCGAGCATCTCGGGGGGGAACTCGACCGTGCCGCGCACCAGGTCCTCGACCCGGATCGTCTCCTCGGGCATCGAGAGGCGCACCGCGTGCGGCTCGCCGGCCGCGGCGCGGCGCTCGGCCTCCGCGGGCGGGAGGCGCCGGCAGGTGCCGGGGTAGCGGAAGCGCTCGCCGCGCTTTTCGACCTCGCGGCGGGCGGCGTCGAGGGTCTCGGTCGGGCAGAAGCAGCGGTAGGCGCGGCCGGCGGCGATCAGCTCGGCGACGCGCTCGCGGTGGCGCTCGACCCGCTCGCTCTGGAGGAACGGCCCCTCGTCCCAGTGGGCGCCGACCCAGGAGAGCGCCTCGACGATCTGGCGGGTCATCGCCTCGTCGGAGCGCTCGCGGTCGGTGTCCTCGATGCGCAGGATGAACTCGCCGCCCAGGCTCGCGCGCAGGAGGTCGTTGTAGATCGCCGTGCGCGCGCCGCCGACGTGCAGGAAGCCGGTGGGCGAGGGCGCGAAGCGCACTCGGACGGGGCCGGTGAGGCTGCCCTCGAGGTGGGTCTTCGCCATGCGGGGTCTCCTCTGGTTCGAGAGCGCTTTCGCGATCGAAGCCGGGTCGCCGGGGCTGGGGGGAGCGGGGCCGGGGGACGGCGGGCCGCGGGCGCGGCGGACGCTATCACGGCCCCTCGACGCCCCGGGCCGCCACCCTCCGGGGTCGGTCCGCGCGCCGCCCCGCGGTACGGTGCGGCGGCCGCGAGCGCTCTGGTAGGCTCGTCCCACGAAGCCCGACGAGGGGGAACCCCGATGACCATAGAGATCGCTCCCGGCATGCGCCGCGTCCTGGTCGCCACCGACTTCTCGTCCACTGCCGAGGCCGCCGTCGCCTGGGCGGTCGAGGTCGCGAGACCGCACGGCGCCGAGGTCCGGCTGGTCCACTCGCTGACCCTGCCGACGCCGGTGCCCGGCTACGTGGTCGCCGACGGCGACTTCGGCGAGGAGCTGCGCGCGGCGGCGCAGGCGCGGCTCGACGAGGCGGCCGCCCGGCTCGCCGCCGCCGGCACCCCGGTCGAGACCGACCTCAGGATGGGCATCCCGTCGCAGGCGATTCTTTCCGCTGCCGACGAGTGGCAGCCCGACCTCCTGGTGATCGGCACCCGCGGCCTGACCGGCCTCGCCCACCTGCTGCTCGGCTCGACCGCGGAGCGAGTGGTCCAGAAGGCGCGCTGCCCGGTCCTCTCGGTCCACCCGGACGACGCCGCCCGCCACCGTCCGATCCGCACCGTCCTCGTCCCCACCGACTTCTCGAAGGACGCCGACCGCGCGCTCGAGACCGTCCTCCACCTCTTCCCGGCGCCCCAGGGGGCGATCAAGCTGGTGCTGGTCCACGCCTATCACCTGCCGATCGAGTACACCGCCTACGGGCCGATCCCGACCTCGGTCCACTACCTCGAGGACGTCGCCGGCGAGGCCGGAGAGCGGCTCAAGGAGCGCGCCCGCCAGTACCAGCGCGAGGGGGTGACGGTCGAGGCGGTCTGCCGCGAGGGCTTCCCCCCCGACGTCATCGTCGAGGAGGCGGCCCAGCACGACGCCGATCTCGTGGCGATGGGCACCCACGGCCGGAGCGGCCTCGCCCACCTGCTGCTCGGCTCGACGGCCGAGCGGGTGGTGCAGAAGGCGCCGTGCCCGGTGATGACGATGCGGCGGCCGGAAGAGGCCGGCGAAGATTGACCGCCACCCTCCGGGCGCCGTAGAGTGCCTTCAAGTAAGGCTCGAATGCTCCGCCAGCCGCTCGACGGCATCCTCGCCCGCCTCCCTACACCGCTCGACGACGGATCGGTCGCGAGGAGGTCCACGGACCTCCCGCGGGCCCGGGGTCCACCTCGGCCCGGCGGTCGGCCACGCAGTCCCGTGAAATTCAGTCCGGAAGTTCCGACGAAGTGCCGCGAAGGCGGCCCGAACAGAAAGGATGGACGATGGTGAAACGCTCTGCCGACGGGGGAGACCTGCGAGCGATGCTCGTCGGGAATCAGATCTCCCTCGTCGCCTCGAGGGCCGAAGCGATCTCGTTTCGGCTGAACTCGACGGCTGCTCCACTGCGCGCCCTGTCGGATCCAGTCCGACAGCTCCCGGCGCTCCAGACGCTGGCCGGCGGCAACGTCGACGCCGAGCGGGTCGCTAGCTTTGCCTCGCAGGCCGAGGAGATCGCGAAGAGCCTCGACTCGGCCGCGGAACCGGTTGCGACGCTCTCGCGCCAGGTTCGCGCACTCAATAAGCGACGGCTCGGCTAGACCGGCCAGCGAAGCGACAGCCCTGGAACGCAGGCCCTGGAACGTAGGCCCTGGAAACGTAGGCCCTGGAACGATGGCCCTGGAGACCGGCCCTGGAACCGGCTTTCTCGACCGAGCCCGGTGGCGAGCACGAGCTGCCCGCCGCCGGGCTCTTCCCGTTCCGGCCGAGCGAATCGATGCACTTGTAGCTTAAGTGGACAATCCAAGTGCGGACGCCGTGGCTCGCGAGGAGGCAACAAACGGTCGGCGGCATCCAGGGCCGTCGCCGGCCCGGGGGTCTCTTCAATGCGGGCCGTGGCAAAGCAGGCGGTAAAAGCACCGGTCTTGGAAGCCGGAAGATGCGGGTTCGAATCCCGTCAAGTGCGCCACTCCTCCGATCGCGGCTCGGCCCGGCGGAGCCCGGGCCGTGAGCAGCTCGACCCTCCTGCGCCACCTCGGAGCCGAGGTGGCGGGGCATCTCCGCCGCTCGCCGCGGGCCGCTGAGCTCGGCCTCGACCTCGACCGCCTGACCGTCGAGGCCGTGCTGCCGCGCCGGATCGCGAGCTTCCGCGCCCAGATCGAGCCCGCGGCCGGCGGCGAGGCGGGCGACGGCGACCTCGCCGGGGCGCGGGACCTGGTCGCTGCGCTCCCCTGGGTCCGCGCCACGGTCCACGTCCCGCCGCGGCTCTATTTCGACGTCGACCCGGTCTGGCTGGCCGAGCGGCTCGACGTCGAGCTGGCTCCCGATCGCGGCTACGGCTACCTCCCCGCGCCCGAGGCGACGGCCGGGATCAACCTCGCCTACTGCTCGCCGAACGCGAACAAGCCGCTTCACCTCGGCCATGCGCGGAACCTCCTCCTGGGCACCGCGATCGGCAACCTCCTCGCGCTCACCGGCGTGCCGGTCTACCGCTCGATCTGCCTGAGCGACTACGGGGTGCACCTGTTCAAGGCGCTGAGCGCCTACCTCTGGTGCGGCGAGAGCGCCGACCCGGCCGCCGCCGGCGAGAAGGGCGATCACTTCGTCGGCCGCTTCTATGCCCGGTTCGGCGCCGACCCGGACGTGATCGGCGCCGGAGCGGGGAACCCGCAGGACCTCGCCCGGCTGTGGGCGGAGGGGTCGGAGGAGGTCCGCGAGCTGACCCGGCGCCTGGCCGGATGGGCCGAGCAGGGTTTCCGCGAGACCTTCGCGGAGTGGGGGGTCGAGTTCGACCACTGGTTCTACGAGACCGAGGAGCAGGCCTACATCGACGAGTTCGTGGCGCGGCAGCGCGCGGCCGGCGCGATCCGCCTCGACGACGAGGGGCGGCTAGTGGCCGATCTGGCGTCCGATCCGGCATCCGACCTGGCGTCCGATCCGGCGGCGAGCGTCGTCCTCGCCCGCTCCGACGGCACTCCGCTCTACATGAGTCACATGGTCGCCGCCATCCTCCAGCGCCTCGACCGCTTCGGGGGCTGCGCCGACACGCTGATGGCGCTCACCGGCGAGGAGCAGGTGACGCCGTTCGCCCAGCTCGGCGGGATCCTCGAGCGGTTCGGGTACGCCCGGGGGGTCCGGGTGGTGCACCTGACCTCCGGGCTGGTCACCTCGAAGGGGCAGCGGTTGTCCTCGCGGGAGGGGACGGCGCTGACCCTCGACGGCACCCTCGCCGAGCTGGCCGGCCGCTGCCGCGGCGCCCGGGGCCCGCTCGAGCCCCGGGAGCGCGCCCGCTCCGCGCTGGCGCTTCACCTCCTTGGCCGCTCGCGCGAGAAGGCGCTGGCATTCTCGGCCGACGCCTGCTGGGCGGACGGGACGAAGGCGCTCGACGCGATCGTCCGGGCGCTCGAGATCGTGCGCGATCGGCCCGGCGACCCGCCCGCGGCCGCCGGGTTCCCGGCGCGCGCGGCGGCCGATCGCTTCGAGCAGTGGCTGACCAAGCTGGCCGCCTACCCGCTGGTCCTGGATCGCGCGGTGCGCCGGCTCGACCCCGCGCCGCTCGTCCACTGGGCCGTCGAGCAGGCGCGCGAGCTGGCCGCGCTGCACTCGGCCTGCGGCGACTGGCCGGCGGCTCCCCGGCCGCTGTGGCGCGCCGCGGCGCCGGCCGGCCGCGCGATCGAGCACGCGCTCGGGATCCTCAACCTCCGCCTCGCCGGCGCCGTCGCCGGGGGCTCCGGGGCGGTCGCCGCGGGACCGCCGATCGGGGTCCCGGCATGACTCCGCGCGGCACCGCGATCGTCACCGGCGCGAGCCGCGGCCTCGGCTACGAGCTGTGCCGGCTCTACCTGCGGCGGGGTTGGCGGGTGCTGCCGCTGGTCCGCCGCGCCGGCGACGCCGCGTTCGCGGCCGACGCGCCGGCCCGCTGCACGCCGGTGGTCGCCGACCTCGCCTCGAGCGACGCCCCGGCGGTGATCCGCGACCGGGTCGCCGGCGCGACGCGCTCGGTCGACGTCCTGATCAACAACGCCGGCGCCGGCGGCCGCGGCACCCGCCTCGCCGACGTCGCCGCCGGCGAGATCGGCGACCTCCTCGAGGTCCATTGCCTGGGCGCGCTGCGCTGCACCCAGGCGGTCCTGCCGATGCTCGCCGCCGGCCGGAGCCCGAAGGTGATCAACGTCACCTCGCGGGTCGGCTCGTTCGCGCGCACCGCGGCCGGCGACTTCGACGGCGAGGCGATCTCCTACGCCTACCGCGTGGCCAAGGCGGCGCAGAACATGTTGACGCTGGCGATGAGCCGGGAGCTCTTCGAGCACGGCATCCTGGTGTGCGCCGTCCACCCCGGCGAGTTCGCGTCGGAGCTCAACCCCGGCGGGGCCGAGAGCGCCGCCGGCGCCGCCGAGCGGCTGGCCGACTGGATCGACGGCGTGACCGCGGACCACCACGGCCGCTGCCACGACCCGAGGAGCGGACCGATCCCATGGTGAACGACTTCGACGCCCGGCGCCCGGCGGCGGAAGAGGACGGCGCGGATCCGTTCGGCCGGCTGCTCGACCTGCACAAGGACCTCGAGCACCTGGTCCGCCGGATGGAGGGCAAGCCGTTCGTCTCCGGCTGGAACGCCGACAACCCGTTCCGCGAGCGGTTCCTCGGCACGCTGGGGATCGACGGCCTCGATTCCACGGCCTACCAGTCGTACACCTCGGACCCGACGCTCCTCGGCTCGATCCGCGAGATGCACCGGCGCTTCGACGGCATCGAGCTGGCCGACGGCAACATCCTCCCGGGCGACGGCTCGACCGGGCTGATCGCCACCACCTTCCTCTGGCTGTGGAGCACCGGGATCCGCGAGGTGCTCTACGTGCCGACCGTCCACGACACCTTCTACTACTACTTCCGGTTCCTCGGCCTCGAGGTCCGGCGCGCCGCGGACCGGCATCCCTTCGAGCCCGGGTTCGAGCTCGACCTCCCCGACCGCCGCTCGGTGCTGTTCGTCGCCGACCCGACCTGGTACGTGGGGCAGGCGCTCGCGGCCGGCGTGATCGACGAGCTGGCGCGCTGGCAGCGGGCGACCGGCTCGCTGGTCTTCGTCGACGGCACCTGGCAGTACCTCCAGTGGGGGCCCTCGCGCCGGGAGTCGAGCGCGCGCCTCGACCCCGAGCTGACCCTGCGGCTGGTCGGGCCGACCAAGTTCCTCGGCCTCAACGGCCACCGCTTCTCCTACCTCCTGGCGCCGGCCGGGATGCGCGACCGGCTCGCCGACGTCCACGAGAACGTCCACGGCTCGACCTCGGTGCACAACCTCGAGTTCGCGCGCCGGGCGATCGCCGTGATGAACGGGCCCGATCTCAACCGCCCGCTCACCGACCACGTGGCGGCGACCTACCGGAGGCTGATCGAGCGGGGGCTGATCGAGACCGAGATCCTCCCCGAGTGCGGCCTCTACTGCTTCGCGCGGCCGACCCGGCCGCTGCCCCCTCACTTCGCGATGGGGGGCGAGTACTACGAGCTGGACGGCTACCCCGGGTACCTGCGCGTCAACCTCCTGGGGGGCGCTCACCTCGAGGCGCTCGAAGGATGATCACGACCGCCCCGCCGCCGCGCCCGCTCGCCGGGGAGGGCCGGCCCGCGCCCGCCCTCGGGCGGCGGACGCTCTATCCGCCGCTCCGCCCCCACGCCAAGGGGATGCTCGAGGTCTCCGCCCGGCACAGCCTCTACTGGGAGACCAGCGGCGACCGGGCCGGCCGGCCGATCCTCTTCCTCCACGGCGGCCCCGGCGGCGGCACCTCCTCGGACCACCGGCGCTACTTCGATCCCGAGGCCTACCGGATCGTGATGTTCGACCAGCGCGGCTGCGGCAAGAGCACGCCGCGGGGGTGCATCGACGACAACACGACCTGGGACATGGTCGAGGACGTCGAGCGCCTGCGCCGCGAGCTGGGGATCGAGCGCTGGCTGGTCGCCGGCGGGTCGTGGGGCAGCGCCCTGGCGCTCGCCTACGCGACGAGCCACCCCGAGCGCGTCCAGGGGCTGGTCCTCTGGGGCATCTTCCTGCTCCGCGACTCCGAGGTCGCCTGGTTCTACCAGCACGGGGCGAGCGTGATCTTCCCCGACGCCTGGGAGTCCTTCCTGGCCCCGATCCCCGCCGGCGAGCGCGACGACCTGGTCGGCGCCTACTACCGCCGGCTGGCCGGCGAGGACCCGGACGAGCAGCTCCGGGCCGCCCGCGCCTGGAGCGTCTGGGAGGCCGCCGCCAGCAAGCTCGTCCCCGACCCGGAGCTGGTGGCGCGCTTCGACCGGCCCGACTTCGCGCTCGCCTTCGCGCGCGTCGAGTGCCACTACGTCCGCCACCGGGGCTTCTTCGACCAGGGGCGCCTCCCCCTCGACCGCCTCGACCGCATCCGGGAGACGCCGGCGGTGATCGTCCAGGGGCGCTGGGACGTCGTCTGCCCGATGGCCACCGCCTGGGAGCTGCACCGGCGCTGGCCGGAGGCCGACTTCCAGGTGCTGCCGACCGCGGGGCACGCGATGTCCGAGGTCGCCCTGGTCGACGCCCTGGTGCGGGCGACCGACCGCTTCCGCGGCCTGGAGGCGGCGCCCTGATGGCCGCCACCGCCGCCCCGGCCGGCCGCGTCCACGACGTCCTCGGCATCGGGTTCGGCCCCTCGGGCCTGGCGCTGGCGGTGGCGATCGACGACCTCGCGCCAGGACTCGACGTCTGCTTCCTCGAGCGGAAGCCGCGCTTCTCGTGGCACGAGGGGATGCTGCTCCCGGACGCCCGGATGCAGGTCTCGTGTCTCAAGGACCTGGCGACCCTGCGCGATCCGTGCAGCCGGTTCAGCTTCCTCAACTACCTCCACCAGCAGGGCCGCCTCGACGAGTTCGTCAACCTGAGCAGCTTCCGGCCGACCCGGCTCGAGTTCGACGACTACCTCCGCTGGGCCGCCGGACGGGTCGGCGCCGAGGTCCTCTACGGGCGCGAGGTGCTCGCCGTCTCGCCGATCGCTATCTCACCGGACGGGGCGCGGCCCGGCGACGTCACCGGTCTGCGCCTCGAGGTCCGCGACGCCGCCGGCGGCGCGATCGAGGAGCACTTGGCCCGCGAGGTCGTGCTCTGCGCCGGCGCCCGACCGCGGCTTCCGGCCGGGATCCTCGCCGGCGAGCGGATCTTCCATTCCGACCGCTTCCTCCAGGCCATCGACGGGCGGTTCTCCGACCCCGCCGCGCCCTGGCGGTTCGTGGTGGTGGGCGACGGCCAGAGCGGCGCCGAGGTCTTCGACTACCTCGCCTCCCGCTATCCGAACGCGAGCGTGGTCGCGGCCATCCGGGGCTTCGGCTACCGGCCGATGGACGAGACGCCGTTCGTCAACGAGATCTTCTTCCCCGCGAGCGTCGACCTCGTCCACGGCCTCGAGGAACCGAAGCGCGCCGCGCTCCTCGGCTCGCTCCGGAACACCAACTACGCGGTGGTCGACGAGGAGCTGATCGAGCGGATCTACCGGCGCCTCTACGACGCCCGGGTGGCCGGCCGGAGGTCGCTCGAGGTCCGCCGCCTCCTCGAGCTGCGGTCCGCCGTCGACGCCGGCGACCGGGTGGCGATCGAGCTTGCGGACTGGCGCGACGGCGGACCGGTGCGGTTGGAGGCCGACGCCCTGGTCCTCGCTACCGGCTACACCATCCCCAACCCCCACCCGCTGCTCGCCGACCTCGCGCCCCATCTCGTCTTCGACGACAGCGGCCGCTACCGCACCGGCCGCGGCTACCGGGTCGAGACGCAGAACGGCTGCTCGGCCGGGGTCTTCCTCCAGGGCTACTGCGAGGAGAGCCACGGGATCGGCGACACCCTGCTGTCGGTGGCCGCGCCGCGGGCCGGCGAGATCGTCGCGGCGCTCTTGTCCCGGAAGGTCCAACGGTCGCACGAGGCCGAGCCGGCGGCCCCAGGCCGGCTGCTCCACTGCGAGAAAGGGTAGGAAGGATGCACCTCTTCAAGTTCGATCCCGGCCGCTTCGAGCGGGAGTACGGCGAGCTGACCCAGCGGATCGCACCCTCCGCGGCGCTGCCGGCGCTCCCCTTCGGCGCCATGTGGTCGGTGCTCGAGCCCGGCGAGAGCTCGTCGCGGGACAACCACCACGAGGCGGAGATGGTCTTCGTCGTCGAAGGGCGGGGGGTCGCCGCGGTCGACGGCGACCGCCGCGAGATCGCCGCCGGCGACGCCGTCTTCGTGCCGCCGTTCTCCAGCCACTCGGTGAGCAACCCCGAGGCCGGAGGAGCGCTCCGGTTCCTGGCCGTCTGGTGGCAGGACACGGCGCTCCTCGCCGCCGCCGGCGGCGCCCCCGAGCCCTCCCGCGGACCGCGCGTGCTGCTGACGGCGACGCCGCCGACGGTCAACGGCGAGCTCCATCTGGGCCACATCTCCGGCCCCTACCTGGCGGCCGACGTCTGCCGGCGCTACCTGCGGATGCGCGGCCGCGACGTCTTCTACATCTCGGGGAGCGACGAGAACCAGAGCTACGTGGTGGTCAAGGCCGGCCAGAAGGGATGGACCCCGGTCGAGACCGCGGCCCGCTTCGGCGATCTCATCGAAGGCGCCCTCCGGTCGCTCGACATCGAGCCCGACCTCTTCGCGCGGCCGAGCACGTCGCCCCATCACGCCCGGTTCTGCCAGGAGTTCTTCGCCCGGCTCCACGCCGCCGGCGCGTTCGTGGAGCGGACCCGGCCCTCGCTCCACTGCGAGCGCTGCGACCGCTACCTGTTCGAGGCCCACGTGTCGGGCAAGTGCCCGCACTGCGGCCACGGCTCGGACGGCTGCGCCTGCGAGGACTGCGCCCGGCCCAACGACTGCGTCGACCTGGTCGATCCGCGCTGCGCGCACTGCGGCGGTACGCCGGCCGTCCGCGAGACCACCCGGCTCTACTTCCCGCTCGCCGCCTACGAGAAGGAGCTGCGGGCCTACCTCCGCACGGTCTCGATGACGCCGCACATGGCCTCGCTGTGCGAGACGATGCTCGCGGAGGGGCTGCCCGAGATCGCGGTCAGCCATCTCAGCGACTGGGGGATCCCGGTCCCGGTGCCGGGGTTCGAGGGGCAGGTGATCTATGTCTGGATGGAGATGTGCCCCGGCTACCTGGCGGCGACCCAGCAGCTCGCGGACGGCACCGGATCGCTCGCCGGCTGGCGGGATCTCTGGGGAGCGGGCGAGGAGGTCGAGATCTACCAGTTCTTCGGCTTCGACAACGGCTACTTCCACGCCCTCTTGTTCCCGGCCCTCCTGATGGCCTACGACCGCGAGGTCCGCCTGCCGGACGGCTTCGTCACCAACGAGTTCTACCTGCTCGAAGGGGAGAAGTTCTCGAGCAGCCGGGAGCACGCGATCTGGGCCTCGGACTTCGCCGCCCGCGAGCCGGTCGACGCGATCCGGTTCTTTCTCTCCCTCGACCGGCCCGAGCACCGGCGCACGAGCTTCACGCTCGACGACTACCGCCGGACCATCGACGAGGAGCTGGCCGGCGGCTGGCAGGCCTGGCTGCGCAAGCTCGGGGAGCGGGCGATCGGAGAGCTCGGCGGCAAGGCCCCCGGGACCGGGACCTACACTCCGGCCCAGGAGACCTTCTTCCGCACCCTCGGCGTCCTCCGGCAGCGCGTCGAAGCCGCCTACGACCCGCGCAGCTTCTCCCCGTCCGAGGCCGCCGCCGCCCTCTGCGATCTGGTGCGGACCTGCCGCCGCTTCGACGACGCCGAGGCCTACCTGGCCGGGGTCGCCGGCCGGCGCGAGCAGCGCAAGACCGCGCTCGCCCTCGAGCTCCTCGCGGCCCGCCTCCTGGCGGTAGCGGCCGCGCCGCTCCTCCCCGGCCTCTCGTCCAGGATCTGGAGCGCCCTCGGGTTCCCCGCCGGCGGCCCGGCGGCATGGGAGGATTTCCCGGCGTTCGTGCCTCAGGACCAGGTGGTCGGAGGGCTGGCGCGGATCGAACTCCTGGGGCGGTGAGATTGGCGAGAGGGATTCGCCAGCCGAGGCGCCGGTTCACCGGCGCCGAGTCCCCGAGTCCCTCCCTCGCCGACGGGAGCGAAGCGACTGGCGGAGAGGGAGGGATTCGAACCCTCGGCCCGGGGGTTAACCCCGAGCAACTGCTTAGCAGGCAGCCCTGTTCGACCACTCCAGCACCTCTCCGCGGGGGGGCGCGCCCAGGACGGGCACAGGGCCGGCCGATTCTACGTGCCGGGTCGGGGCGAGTCAAAGGTACACTACCGCCCCGATGAGCGACCCCGAGACCGATCTCCTGGCGATCAACACGCTGCGCTTCCTGGCCGTCGACATGGTCGAGCGCGCCAAGAGCGGCCATCCCGGAGCGCCGATGGGCCAGGCGCCGCTCGCCTACTGGCTGTGGACGCGCCACCTGCGCCACGACCCGGCCGACCCGGCGTGGCCCAACCGCGACCGCTTCGTCCTCTCCTGCGGCCACGCCTCGGCGCTGCTCTACTCGCTGCTCCATCTGTCCGGCTACGACCTGCCGATCGAGGAGCTGGCCGGCTTCCGCCAGCTCGGCTCGCGCACCCCCGGCCACCCCGAGCACGGCCTGACGCCCGGGGTCGAGACCACCACCGGACCGCTCGGCCAGGGGCTCGGCAACGCGGTCGGGATGGCGCTCGCCGAGCGCCTGCTCGGCCGGCGCTTCAACCGCGACGGCTTCCCGCTCTTCGACCACCGGACCTGGGTGATCGCGAGCGACGGCGACCTGATGGAGGGGGTGTCGTCCGAGGCCTGCTCGCTCGCCGGCCACCTCGCCCTCGGCAAGCTCAACGTTCTCTATGACGCCAACCGGATCACCATCGACGGCGCCACCGACCTCGCCTTCAGCGAGGACGTCGCGGCCCGTTTCGAGGCCCAGGGCTGGCACGTCCTCGCGGTCGACGACGGCAACGACCTCGCCGCGATCGACCGCGCCGTCAAGGCCTGCCGTGAGGAGACCGGCCGGCCGTCGCTGGTCGTGGTGCGCACCGTGATCGGCTACGGCTCGCCCGCGAAGGCCGGCTCCGAGAAGGCCCACGGCGAGCCGCTCGGCGGCGACGAGGCGCGGGCGGCCAAGCGCGCGCTCGGCTGGCCGGAGGACTCGGACCTCCTGATCCCCGCGGCGGCGCGCGCGCCGTTTTCCGCCGCCGCCGAGCGCGGCGCGGGGCTCCACTCGGAGTGGCGGCGCCTCCTCGACCGCTATCGCGGCGCCCACCCCGAGGCTGCGGCCGAATTCGATCGCCGGCGCGCCGGCCGGCTCCCGGACGGCTGGATCGAAAAGCTCCCCCGGTTCGCCCCCGAGGACGGCCCGGTCGCCACCCGCAAGGCCTCGGGCAAGGTGCTCTCGAAGCTGGCGCCGCACCTCCCTGAGCTGGTCGGCGGCTCGGCCGACCTGACCGGCTCGAACAACACCTGGCTCGACGGCGCCGGCGTCCAGTCGGCCGCCGAGCCGGGCGGCCGCAACGTCCACTTCGGCGTCCGCGAGCACGCCATGGGGTCGATCCTCAACGGCCTGGCGCTCTCGGGGATGCTGATCCCGTTCGGCGGCACCTTCCTGATCTTCTCCGACTACATGCGGCCGCCGACGCGCCTCGCGGCCCTGATGGAGCTGGGGGTCGTCTACGTCTTCACCCACGACTCGATCTTCCTCGGCGAGGACGGCCCGACCCACCAGCCGATCGGCCAGCTCGCGGCGCTGCGCGCGATCCCCGGCCTCGCGGTGATCCGCCCGGCCGACGCCAACGAGACCGCCGCCGCCTGGCGGGTGGCGCTCGAGCGCCGCGGCCGGCCGACTGCGCTGGCGCTCACGCGCCAGAACCTGCCGGTCTTCGAGGACTCGGCCGAGCTGGCCCCCGAGGGGGTGGCGCGCGGCGGCTACGTGCTCGCCGATCCCGAGGGCCCCGGGGCCGAGGCGCCGGCGGCGATCCTGATCGCCACCGGCTCGGAGGTGGCGCTGGCGCTCGCCGGCCACCGCAAGCTGGCCCAGGAGGGGATCCCGACCCGGGTGGTCAGCCTGCCGTCGTGGCAGCTCTTCGACGCCCAGCCGCGCGACTACCGCGACCGGGTGCTGCCGCCGTCGATCACCGCGCGCCTGGCGATCGAGGCGGCGAGCCCGCTCGGCTGGCACAAGTACGTCGGCCTCGCCGGCGACGTCCTGGCGATGGAGCGCTTCGGCGCCTCGGCGCCGCACCAGGACCTCGCCGGGGCGTTCGGCTTCACCGCCGACGAGGTGGCGCGGCGCGTGCGCTGGTTGCTCGGGATGGCGGGCTAGCCGCCGCCGGTCAGCCGAAGGGGCCCGGCTCGTCGGCGGTCGGCCCGTAGATCGACGGCAGCGGCACGTCGAGCAGGCGGAGGTAGACCGCGAGCTGGCCGCGATGGTGGATCATGTGGTTGAGGACGAAGCTCCGCACCCCGACCGCCCGCGGCATCTCGAGCGCCGTCTTGCCGCCCTTGAGCAGGCGCCACGTCTCCTTCAGCTTCGCGTCCTCGATCCCCTCGGCGGCGGCGCGGAAGCCGGCCACCGAGCCGTCGAAGAACTCGAGCAGCTCGGCGGTGGTCGCCGGCCGGGCGGGGATCCAGCCCTTCGCGGCGGCGGTGTCGAGGTCGAAGTCGTCGTCGCGCAGGATGGTGGACGACCACCGCGGCAGCTCGGCGATGTGGCCGGCGAGGCGCGAGAGGGGCATCGATTTCTCGTGCGGCCGCCATTCCATCTTCTCTTCGGGCACGCGCTCGAAGAGCCGGCGGGTGGTCGCGGCCTCGTGGCCCATCTCGGCTAGGAAGGCGTCGATCATCGGCATGGACGGTCTCCTGGAATGTACTGCTCCTCGGTTCGATGAGCGCTCAGGATAGCAGCGCCGGCGCGGCGATCTGCCCGCGCTGCGGCGACCGGTTCGGCTGCGGTGCCGCGGCGGGCGAGGCGTCCTGCTGGTGCTTCGCCGAGGCGCCGGTCGAGCCCGACCCGGCGCTCGGCGGCTGCCTCTGCCCGCGCTGCCTGCGCGAGGCGGCGGCCCGGCCCGAGTCCGAGGTCAGCTCCGGCGGGGCCGGCGCAGCACGTGGGCGAAGTCCTGGAAGCCGACGAACTTGATCCCCCAGAACAGGGTCAAGAGGATGAACAGCCAGGGATCGAACAGCCAGAGGAAGAGCGGCGAGGCCGAGAACAGGCAGCGCGTTGCCAGCGTGTAACGGTTCGAGGCGCGGTTGATCAGGGTCGAGAAGTACTCGACCGCCGACCCCTCCTCGGCGTCGATCAGCTTGGGGTCGGTGCCGATCACCAGGTTGAAGTGGCCGAGGTGGCGGAGCGAAGTCATGCAGTAGGCGAAGGCGACGCCGAACGAGATGATCAGGAGCAGGAGCTTCGCCGACGTCGCCTCCGTCCCCGCACCGAGCCCCGGCGCCTGGGGGAGCGGCAGCCCGGTGCCCTGCGGGAGCTGGATCAGGATGTTGGCGGTGACGCCCATCAGGATCAGCGTCGACGACGCCAGGAGGGTGTTGACCATGGTCAGGTTGCGGGTGAGCTGCGCCGCCGCGACCACGTCGTCGCGCTCGAGCAGCCGCTCGACCCACGACCGCCGGTAGAGGTCGAAGCGCGACTTCGCGGCCTTGTTCGGGAAGAGCCGCATCAGCCACGGGTAGGCCGAGTGGTAGATCGGGAAGATGAGCAGGAAGAGCACGCAGCCGAACGCGTCGACCGGGCGCTGGAAGAGGGTCAGCCACTGGTCGAGGGTCATCCGGGGCCTCCTGACGGGGAATCCTATCGTCCGCCGGACCCGCTGGGCAGGGCTACCGCGTCGGAAAAACCGGGTGGGAGCAACTCGAAGTCGAGGTGTTTGACGGCGTATCGTTGCGCCGGTGCCTCGATCGCCGTCCTGGCGAGATCGATGGTATGCCGCCTCGCAGAGTCGCCATGCGGCAGGCTCTCGATGCCGGTCGACTCCAGTGCTCGTAGATCCATGGGATGGTCGGCCGCGATGACGACCAGCGACTCGATCCCGGGAGCGACCGGCGGAGTGTTGTCCGGCCAGCTCAGTCGTAGGCCCACCAAGCCTGAGATCTCACGGTAGCCCAGCCAGTACTGGTCGTCCGGAAACAGCTCGATCCCCGCGGGCTCCGCGGCGGTGAGCAGCTCGATGGTACCGTCGACGCCAACATCGAACACCGAGATATAGAGAATCTCGTCGCCGCGGTTGTCGATCCTGATGACGATGGCGTCGCCAGTGGCCAGAATGGCTCCCGATGGAGGCAACGGCTCGACCCGCTGGTCGCGAACCCGACCGAGCTGGACCTCGAAGGGAGTCTCGAGTGCCGTCTCTCCGGCCCCTCCTTCGAGGGATCGGATCGAAGCGGCCCGTGCCAGGGTCTCGAGGTTGGTCAGGGCGAGGGCGATCGAGTCCGGTCCGAACGTAACCGGAGCCACCAAGGGATAGCCGGCCACGTCGTGGAGCTCGAGGAGACCGCCTTCGACGAACATCCGTGCGAGCAGCCCAGTCTCCCCGGGCTCGGCGGCCCGGACATAGGGTGACGACTCGAGTGCGTCCTCCAGAAGTGACCCGGAGCGCCCTTCGGCCATCACGGTGACCGGGTGACGCCTGGCGGCCCGGGAGACGGGGTAGGCTGGTGCGCCGATCGGGATCTCGTGGCGCCCGAAGGGTCGGTCGAGCGCCACCCGGGACAGTGCGATCTCTACCTCGGTCACCGTGGCAGTGGCCATCCGGCGTAGTTCGTCTTCCGCGGCGGCGTCCGGTGGCATGATCGCAAATGCGTCCCCCTCGCCGACGCCCATCACTCGGCCGCCGTCGAGACAGGGACCCCGGTCATCCAGGAAGAAGGACAGGACCCCGGTCCGGCGCCCCTTCTCCAGGCTGAATAGGAGGCGTTCCCGCGGTCCTTCCACTTCGCAGCGCTGATCCTTCGTCCGGTCGAGGATCGCACGGCGCAGGCGCATCAACAGTGGATCCCAGGTGATGGGGCGCCCCGCAGCTTCCATGAGAAGGCCACGAAGTCAAGCGGGGCGCCGTGGCGCACCGTCCGTTCCTCCTTCCTTCCCCTGCCCGGGGGATCTCGCGCTGCCGCCGAGTTCCGAGGTTGTCCGGCCGAGCGGTGTGGGCATCGAAAGCAGGGCCATGACGCCACGCTTCCATTCGCACTCGTGATGGGCTCGTCGTTTGGAGCCCGGTGCATGCTGGGGTCCATCCAGTCGAGGCGCTGCACTCTGACGTCGGCCTCTCGTTGGAGCGCTGCCCCTGGGCGTCGTCGCTCCGGGCCAAACAGGTCGTCGCAGTCGCCGGGACTGGGCGGGGGGCCCTGCCTTCGATGGCCACACTGCACGGTCGGAAGCCTCGGGTCCGGGGGAGCCAGGCCCACCGGCGGGTCGCCGTGGTGACCCGGCCCTGCCCGCTTGCGTCGGCAGAGGCGAGGCAGTAGGTCTCGAGCCGTCGTCTCGCACCCGTCCGACCGGGCGAGCTGGGCATCGGAAGCAGGGACTCGTCCTTCGGAGCCCGACGCTGACCGGACTCCGTCCGGCCGAAGCGCTGCAATCTGATCTCGGCCTGCGGCTGCGCCGCCGGCTGGCGGCGACGCATCGGGCCAAGAAGGTTCTCGCAGTCGCTCCGGCCGGGGAGACCCTGCTTCCGATGACCAGGCCACACGCTCGGACGTCCTTTCCTGAATCCTGTCGTGGTGGTTTCGGTTGGCTGGCTTGTGCCGTTCGCGATCCCGCGGTCAGGCCGCCGGCCGCTGCCGCTGCTGCTCGCGCCGGACGTTGTAGTCCGGGTCGTAGACCTCGCCGTTGCGCCACAGCCGGTGCAGCAGCACCGACAGCTTGCGGGCCACCGCCACCACGGCGCGCTTCTTGGCCCGTTTGCCGCCGCCTCCCTGGGCGATCTTCTGACCGTGCCGGCGCAGGTCGCAGTCGTTGCCGAACGGGCCCAGGATGTAGTGACCGCACTGCACCAGCAGCCGGCGCAGCAGCTCGTCCCCCTCCTTGGTGATCCGCAGCTGGGGCTGGCTGTCCCCCGAATCTCCCTGCGCCGGCACCAGCCCCAGGTACGCACCGACCGCCCGGCTCTTGGCGAACCGCTCCGGCGACTCCAGGATCAGAACGAAGCTCAGCGCCGTCACCACCCCCACCCCGTTGACCGCCATCAGCAGCGACGCCTCCGGGTAGCGCTTCTGGACAGCTCTCTCCAGGTGCTTGTCGCAGCCACGGATCTGCGCGCTCAGCGTCCCGATCGTCTCGACCACCGGCAGCAGAGACGGCCTCAGCGCCAGCGGAATCTGCGAACGCACCTTGCGCGCGAAGGCCTCCGTGTCGCACTTCGGCAGCCGTCCGCCGAAGCTCTTGACCACGCCGCGCACATGGTTGATCAGCTGGACCCGCGTCTTGACCAGAAGATCCCGCGACCGGATCACCGACAGGTCCGCCTGCGCATCTTCCCCCCGGTGCTCAAGCGGATGCAGAAGCGCAGGGTCCACCCGAGCCAGCCGCGCGAGGTACTCCGCGTCCACCTGGTCGTTCTTCCGACGGTTCTGATAGATCAACCGCAGCTTGCGCGGGTTGCCAACGATCACCTCGTGTCCGAGCTCGGACAGCAACCGGCTGATCCACGGCGACTGCGTCCCCGCCTCCAGAGCGATCCGCATCGGACGGATGCCCTCGAAACGCTGACCCAGCGACGCTCGCGTCGTCCGCAGCTTCGAACGCTCTTGCACCTCACCCGACTCCTTGTCCATCACGCACAGATGGCACTCCTTGTCACCGACGTCCAAACCAGCGACCTCCATCACAACCGACTCCTCCTGCCGCTGCTGCGCGCTCTGCGTGCTACCCTCATTCACGGGCCAGCCTCCTTCCTCGAGCCCACGAGCTCGCTGGTTCGTTGCAGACCCCAGGGTACTGCGCCGGGGGCTGGCCTTCTCATCCCATTCTTCCATGAGTAGCCAGTACAGGTGGTCCGTGAACACGCCGACCTGTCGCCCGTCCTCGTTGGTGTACTCCCACGCCGGCTGGTGCGGCCCGGCCGCTACCAGGCGAACGGCGTGGGGGTTGCTTTCGACATAGACCGCGTCCGGTGTCCCGAGGGCCTCGAGGCGCCGGACGTGCCGCGTGACCAAGCCGACCCAGGAGCGTTCCAGTGCACGACAGCGCAGGTGCGGATCTCGCGACATTCTCGCCGCGTGGCAGCAGTCGAGGATTACCGTCACGTTGCGGGTTCGGTGGGTCAGACGCTCCTGGAGCAGGGACAGCTCCAGATCGAGGATGCCCCGGAAGTCGTCGTCGCCCGATCGATCGATGTCGACCGGGACGAGGAACCGCCGCCGTCTCTCGGAGCCGCCTTCCGTAGAGGGTCCGAGCGCCAGGCCGCCGTGGCCCGAGTAGTAGATCACCACGGCATCGCCATCGCCGCTGTCGCGTATGAGGCGTTCGTAGGCGTCGAGGATGCCTTGCCGCGTGGCGTCTCCTTCGACGCAGCGGTGGACCTCGAAGCCGTGAGCCGCCAGCGCGTGCTGCATCAGTAGGGTGTCGTTCTCGACACCTTCGAGGCCGTGGGTGGTGCTGCCGATGACGAGCGCTCTGCGTGACATCGCTAGCTCCTGAAGCGAAGCGGCTCCGTTTCGCCGTAGAGATTGAATCCGGCCCAGTAGTAGGGGCTCGACGTGTCGATGCCCTCGATCCCCAGCTTCTTCTCGATGCACAGCGTGCGTGCGAGGCGGAGGGCTTCGTCTCGCGGCTGCTGTTCCAGGTGTTCGTAGAACGACTTCATGAAAGCTTTGGCCACCCGATCGTCGACCTCCCACAAGCAAGCCAAGACGCTGCCGGCGCCCTGGCGGCGGAGGATCTCGGGCAGGCTGACCACCTGTCGTCCGGGGAGGACGAAGTTGTCGGCGCCCCAGCAGGAGGACAGGGTGGCGTGCTGCAGGCGCTCGAGGTCCAGCCGTGAGAGATCCGCGATGGTGAACACCTCGACCCGTTCGGGCTGGGGGATCAACACGAAGCCGGTGCGCTCGGGATGGTCGGGCTCGTGGACTCCGTGGCAGGCGATGTGCCAGAGGTCGGCCTGTGGCAGGGACGCGGCCAGAGTGTCCCGCGAAGCTTCGTCGTCGATCAGTGGAGGGGGGGCGGATTCCAATCCCCGCTTCTTCGTCCACTCGGACACCATCTCGATCTCGGACCCGACCTCACTCAGCGACGGGATACTTCCGGTGCCGCGTGCCACGCCGACCAGCAGCGCGCGCTCCGCCGGCGTCTGCCGCCGGATGCCCGGCGGCTTCGCGAAATGGTGGTCGACGACCAGCCGGTAACGCGCACCCAGGTACTGGTCCTGGTGCGAGAGAGCCGCGAAAGGGAACCCGTGCAGCACGTCGTCCGGGACGAGGGTGAGGGAGCGGACCCGCGCCGGCAGGCGTTCGAGCAACGCCGGTAGCTGCAGGGCACGAGCCACCTCGCTCCCGATCTCTCGCCACCGCGCGCCGATCGACTCGAGCTTGCGGTCGAGATCGGCCGCCGGCAGATTGCGCAGGCTGCGGCCCTCCGCCCACGGCAGTGACCCGTACCAGCGGCGGACCCGGTGGCGGAGGTCGATGCGGGTCAGGGGGCTCACCGCAAAGTCGAGATGCAGCCAGCCAGCGCGGACGACGAGCGTTCGGTCGGGCAGGACCACGAAGCCGATGGTGGCTCGATCGCGCGGGTGGGTCAGGAGGCGCCGCAGGAGAGCCCCGGCGGTTCTCACGCGTGCCGATTCGTCCCGCCGGAGGCGAGGACCCTCGGGCTGCTGCCCGTCGATGGCTCGGTCGACCCGCGTGCCAGGGAAGGAGTCGAGCTCGTGCAGCAACCGATCTAGATTGCGGAGGACTCTCCACCCTCGGAAGGGGCGCAGGATGCGGAGCCCCGCCAGCGCCTTCATCCTCAGCGCCGCCAGCTCGTCGATCCGGTCCGCCAAGCGCTCTTCGACGACGCTCCACTTGTCGATCAGGTACTGCCCACGAAGCTCCTTGGACACTGACGCGGCCATCGCCGCGAGAAGCTCGTCGGCCTCGCCGCGCAGGTCCCGGGCTCCGTCCTCGTCGCCGCTCAGCCGGCGGCACTCGCTGAGGTACAGCAGGCTCTCCCGGAGGTCGGGTCGGAGCCCCGCGGCCCGCAGCCTCGCGGCCGCTGCCCGCAACCGGCTCTCGGCCACCCCGAGCTCTCCGACGTGGAAGGTGAGCACGCCGCGCAGCACCTCCAGGCGCGCCCCGACGAGAGCCGAGTCGGTGTCCGAGAAGGTCTGCTCCATCCGGTCGAGGACCGCTCCGGCCGCGGCCAGCTCTCGGCGTCGCAGGTACCATTGGAACGCGAGGGTGCGCTCCTCGAAGAAGACGAGGTAGTTGTTCGCCTGGGGGAGGTCGAGCGGCTGGGCCCCAGGCGCCTCCTCCCGGGTCCGGGCGGTAACCTTGCCCCGTCTCATCTCCAGGCTCGACGGCGGCGCCCACGGCATCACGCCGGGGGGCTGCCGCCGGGCGAACGAGAGAGCGAGCAAGAGCTCCGCTCGCGCCTCGAGCGCGGGGTCTTCGGTCGCCCTCGCCTCCTCGCGGACCGCTTGCACGAGGGTCTCGGCCTCGGCGGTCTGATTGAGGAGGATCAGGACGTGAGCGAGGTTCAGCGACGCGATCCGCTCCGCAAAGTGGAGCCCGAGCCGACCGCAGAACCTGCGCACCGCGTCGAGATGGCCGAGCGCCTCGCTCAGTTCGCCATACAGTACGGCCATCTGACCTCGCCGCTCCAGCCAGCGGACGTATAGTCCCGGGGTTCGCTCCGGGTCGATCGCGGGGCCCAGCTCCGCGAGGCTCGCCGCGGTGGCGGCGAGATCGCCCTTCTCGAGCAGGACGCCGGCCAAGTCGAGGCGTAGCGGATTGGCGGTCAAGCGGGCGAGCGGGGGCGCTCCCTCGCCGGTGTGCGCCAACCCGCGGCCGAAGAAGGCCAGGGCTTGACCGTAACAGCCGTTGGCCGCCAGGAGCTGCCCCATCACGCGGTAGAGCGCGGCGAGCAGGGTCTGACGGTCGCCGGCATCGGCGTGTGGCCAGCTCAAGCCGGCCTCCCAGCTCACCAGGCCCGCCGGCGAGGGGTCGATCCGGTCGATCTCGCCGAGGCTGGGGGCCAGGGCCGTAAGCTGCGCGGACCCCTCGCGCAGACGGCCCTGCCCCAGCAGCACCTGGATCCGCTTGACCGCCATGTAATCGCCACCATAGCGGTCACCGGCGCGGCGGCAGATCTCCACACCGGCGGCCAGCGCGGAGTCGGCGGCCTCGAGCCGGCCGAGGAGCACGCTCAGCTCGGCCAGGCGCTCGAGCAGGACCAGGTCGGCCTCCAGCCAAGGACCGTCGCTTCGGAGGCGCCTCTCCAGCCGCCGGCCCGCCAGCTCCCGGTAGGCATCGAGCGCCGCGCCGTACCGGCCCCCGTGATAGAGGAGCTCCGCCCGACGGAACTCCACGGCCGTCGGCTCCTCAGACACAGCCGCCGTCATCGCCGGCCGCCGATCGCTGGGCTGCCCTCGCGGCCACCAGGTAGTAGGAACCGTCGGGTTCGGGCTGTCCCCGGAGGCTGGCACGCAGATCCTCCTCGTCCTCCCAGTCGGGGAGGCCGACCGCGAGAAAGCTGACGCAGTACGAAGTCTGCGGAGCGCCGGCCGCCACCTGCTCGAAGACCGGTCCGACCGGGGGTGAGAGCGGCGGGGAGGTACCCGGTGGCGGCATCTGGAAGGACCGGTCGAAGCGGGGGGTGAAGATCTTGATCGGCCGGTAGATCTTGAACTCGCCGGCCAGCAGCTCGATGACGACGACGTCCTGGCTCGACACCAATTCCTCGAGGCTGCGCTGGATCGCGGCCGGCGAGTCGAGCTGCAACCCCGGCTTATCGCGCAGTAGGCTGTCCTGGACGTAGAGCTTGCGGCCTGCCTGCACCACCGCGCCCAGGCCCCCGTCCGAAACCACTCGCCCGTCCGGCGTATGGGCCCAGAGGAAGGAGTAGTCGAGCTTCCCGCCGTCGGCGAAGGGCACCATCCTGCCCGGGCTCGGGGTCAGCCGGGCGATCGAGTCGTGGGCGCTGACGAACTCGAGCGCTTTCCTTGCATTCCCAAGGTTCGTGGGTCCACTGCGTCGCAGCCACTGCGGCAGCTCCTTGTAGGAGTCGAGGGCGAGCGTCCCAGGCCCCTTCTCCAGGACCTGGACGGCCTCATCGACCTTGCCGCGATCGATCAGGAGGAACGCCTTCTCCAGATTGAGCTCGGGCACCGCGCCGTAGCGCTCGATCGCGGTGTCGAGCACCTGCAGGGCGCTCCCGAGCTCGCGCTCGGCCGCCAAGCGGCGGCTGCTCTCGATCTCCTGGAGTAGCCAGTAGCGCAGCGCCTGTTGCGAGCCCTCGGGCTGCTCGGCGTAGGGCCGCGCGGCTTGGAGGAAGTCTCCGCGGCCGTTGCCGCCGTCGATGCGGATCGGCCCGGCTCCGCCGTCCCCGCCGGCTGCCGTCAGGCGCCGCCCGACCACCTCAAGGTTCCGGCGGGCGGCCTCAGGCAGGTCCGACCACTGTATCGCCACGGCCCCGGTCTCGGGGTCGGTCCGCGCCGCCAGCCGGACGTCGCCGTCCACGAACTCCACGGTCCGCCATCCCGCCGGGGGGCCGCGGATCAGCTCCAGGCGGAGCGGCCGCCGCCCGGCCGGGCCGGCGGCGGCGAAGGAGATCCAGCCGGAGGGCTCGATGCTCTGGTCCAAGATTCTGTAGTCGGTCCGCGCGAACAGCAGGTTGTGGTGGCCTTCCGTGGGGTCGGAGACCCGGCCATCCCACCGTGACGGCAGGTCGACGGTCGGTTTGTCTTCGATCCGGAGGCGGTGCCAATCGGCCGACTCCAGCTTGACCGCGAAGTCTCTGCCGGGGAGCTTCAGATACGCCGCTACGTGGGGATCCTGGGCAAGGGCTCGGGGCAGATCCTCGGCCTTGCTCAGGCGCCGGGCGAGCGCGAACCCTTGGTCCACGTCGCGGCCTCGCCAGCCGGTGCGAAAGCCGTTGACGGTCGTGGTGATCGGCAGTGATCCGAAGCCGTCGCCATCGAGCCTGGCGTCGAAACGGAGCCCTTCGTCGGTCCGGGTGACCCACTGCTCCAGGGGGGCTCGCGAGATCTCACCGAACCGATTGCGGTGGAGTGCCTGCGGGCGTGGGGTGGTCACCGACCTGGCGACTCCGGGCCGGACCTGGTCGAGCTTATAGGCCCTGCCGTCCAGAGTCTTGAAGACACCCGGAGCGGAATCATCGTAGATCCGTCCGGACCTCCGAGTGAGAGACTTCACCGACGCCGGAACAGGCCGACGGGTGCCGAAGTGGCTCCGACCGACGAGACTGACCCCGCCTGAGAGCCGAGTGTTCTTCTCGACTTCTCCGGGTGGCGCAAAGAGCTCGGATTCGAGGAGCTCGAGAGCTTCCGTTTTCGTACCGGCGAAGCCGCGCTCCTTGAAGTCAATGCCCTTCCAGGCTCTGAACCGAAGATCTGCTCTCTTCGACGCCCAGGTCGGAAACCAGTTGGAGTGATCAACCTCGACGCCCTCGAGGAAGCCCAGCAGGTGTGCGGTGTCGTGGTGGTTGAGAAACCCCAGGATGGCGCTCCACTTCATGATCTCGTTGAGGCGCTCGTACTGGGGCTCGAAGCGGGCGACCTCCTCGAAGTGGCTGGCCCACCAGCCGATGAACGCCTCGGAAGCCGCGGAAGGTTCTCCTTCCTCGCCGGGTCGGGCATCGTCCGTGGTGGTGGCGGCATAGACCCTCGTTGCGTTGCGGCCGAAGAGCAGCTCCCGTCCGTTGCCGACGGGCTGGAAGCCGGAGTCGGTGTTGCCGAACCAGACACGGGTCTGGTTGTGCTTCATGATCTCTTCGCGAAAGACGGCGGGCACCGCCACGGTGGTCATCGGCCGAAAGTCCTGGATCCGCTCCTCCGGTGCGTTCCCCAGGAAGTCGAGCGCCCACAGCTTGGCCAGGAGATCGGTGTAGAAGAGGGTCATCCCGACCTCGGTACCCTGGAGCTCTCCGTCGTAGCGCGCCGCTTGGTAGGAGCCCAGGCCCCGCAGATCCTTCGCCCAGCTCAAGGCGGCCTCGTTGCCCTCGTCAACCAGCTCCTGAAGACGCTCGAGGGCAGGCCCGGGAAGTCCCAGGGTGAGCGCGGTCATCAGCTCCTCGACATCGACGGGCGGCGCGTCGATCAGGCCTTCCTCGATCAAGCGGTTCAGCCGCTCGACGAGCGGGGGCAAGCCCTCCACGAAGCCTGCGGGGTCGAAGTCAGGGTCGAGCGAGAAGCCGCTTTCGGTGACCCCGCCCAAAGCTCCTAGGGGGAAGGGATCGCTGATTGCGGCCTCCGACTGCCACAGCGCCGCGATGTCTTCGACGTCGAGCCCTCCATATCGGCGGCTCCGGAGCTCACGGCCCCCGAGCGTCAGCCGATCGCCCTCCCGCCGGACGTAGGTGACGTCCTCGATCCGCTCGAGGAAGCGGTCCAGGTCTTCGAGCGAGGCGATTCCGGCCTCGTGGTAGCCGTACCGGTCGGTGAACAGCTCTGCGGCCGGGAGCGGCGGACGTCGGGTGACGGTGGCGGAGCCGAGGCCGGGGTCGAGGACGTACTCGAACGGAACGATCTCGCGGGGGATCGCGCCGAGGTTCTTGCGCTGCTCGTCGGCGACGTGGGCGAGCAGATCGCCCCGCTCGTCTCCGGCGACCGCGGGGAGCAAGGCCACGACCCGACCGTCGCCCACGAAACGCGCGCGGGTGACGCCGTACTCGAAGCTCGCCACCGGGGAGAGGTAGCCGTGGCGCACGGGCGCCAGGTCGAACAGCGCCTCGTTCACCTCGGTGGTGGACAGGCCGGCGTCGGCCACCGCGGTGTAGAGCAGCCAGTCGAGCGCCTGGTCCCGCATCTCCCGCTCCGTGAGCTGCTCGCGGAAGGACGCGTCCACCTCGAAGTCGACGGTGCGCGCCTGATCCAGCGGGAAGCCGGCGAACGGCTCGCCCCGGACCTCGACGCCACCCTCGATCGGAGCGGACTCGACATCCGTCGGTCGCGCCGGTTCGGGATCGTCGGGTTTCGCCGGGGTGCAGGAGGCGAAGGCGGTGGAAACCGCAAGGATCGACAACGTGTAGAAAATCCGTTTCATCGCTTGACTCCTTTCGTCTTCATCGTGGGAAAAGAGAGACCGCAGCCAGCACGCGGGCCGCGGTGAGCTGACGTTTTCATTCCGCGTCCCGGCCTTCCGCGTCGAACTCGCACAGACGCACGGCCGGGTCGCCGAGGACCATGTAGCTGCGGGCATCGTTGTGGGCGGTCCAGAGCCGAGCCAGGCCGTCGCTGCCGTTGCCCGCTGCGGGAGCAGCGAGAGGAGAGGGAGGCAGCCTGGCGCGAAGCTCTTCGAGCCGGTGCAGCCGATCCCGATCGATCTCGCTGGTCAGGTCGACAGCCAGCTCCGCATAGCGCTGGTTGAGCTTCTCCACCGCCGCTCCGACCCGGTATCCCTTCATCAGCCGGCGCAGGGTGTCCTCGAAAGCCTGGGGCTGGCTGCCGGCGCCGCCCCAGAGGAAGGAGCAGCCCCAGGCACGGTCGACGTGACTGATGACGGCCAGGGCGCCCCCGCGCGGGTGGCTCAGCAGCCGCTGGGGCAGCCGGGCGACGAAGGGGGCCGGCGCGAGCGACACCGGCGGTCCGGGTCGGCGATGGGAGAAGCCATCGAAGCGCGGCGTACCGGCGCCGTAGCAGGCGAAGAAGAAGGCCACCAGGCCCCGCAGATCAGCGTCCTCGGAGATGTCACCGGCGCTCAGGAAGTGCTCTCGCGGCACCGGGCCGTTCGATTTCAGCGGGCCCGGCCAGTCGCCGCACAGGAGCCCGCCCTGCTCGCCGAGCTGGCGCGGATGTCCGTGCGGAAAGCCCAAGCCGTGAGAGGCGGTGAAGAGCAGGGAGGGCATGGCGTCGCCGCCGAGGAGGCGCTGGAGCCGGGCCTTGCCGGCTTCCTCCGGCGGAACCGTGGACACGTCCCAGCCGTAGGAGCGCTGCCGCAGGTTGTGTGCCAGGGGACGGACCAGGGCCTGCTCGCTCAGCTCGGTCGCCCGGTCGTCGTCGTTGCGCACGCCAAAGAACGTCACTTCCTGAGACCGGCCGCCCCATGTGCTCTCGTGGTCGACTACCGATCGGGCATATGACGCATAGTCCTCCGGGCGGTCGAAGTGGATGCGGCCGACGGCGTACTGAACGTCGAGCCGGTACTGAAACTCGAACGGGATCTCGTCAGGGCCACCGACGATCAGCAAGTAGTAGGGCACACGCGCCGGATCGGCGGGAGTACCCGCGGCAGCGCCATAGCGGCGAAGGAAGCTGTCCTTGCCGTCGCCGGGCTGGAACGACAGCTCTCGAAACCGGTCGCCGCTCTGCTCGCGGCGCATGGCCAGGAGCGGTTCGAGCGCCGCGCGGACCGCCTCGTCTGCAGGTCGAGGGAAAACCACCCCCCAACCGGCCTCGGAGAGCTCGTGGGCACTCTGATCCTCCAGGAGAGGCCTGCCCTCCAGGAAGGTGACCACGCGGGCCAGTTCGGCGAGTTCGGGCAGCGTCATCGGCGACAGGCCGTACTTACCCGTTTCGGCGTCGATCCCGTTGAAGACCAGCGTCTCCGGGATCGTCGAGTGGTCCGCCGCCGGCGGCCCTCCGAGGCCGGCCTCCTCCTGCTGGGGAGCAGGGACGGAGGGGAAATCCACCGTCCGGGTGTTCCTCAACTGCATTGCAGGCTCCTCCGTCCCTGTTCGGGTGGTCGGTCAGTTCTTGGTCGCTTCGGGGTCCGCGATGCCGGTCCCGTCGATCGGGTGACTGGTTCCAGCTCCGTCGTCCGGCTGGTTGTTGCCAGTGCCTTCGAAGGGCTGCCCGGCGCCGTCTTCCTCAGTCGCCGGCGAAATCGTGTCGAGCCACACCTCGGTCTTCTCTTGCATTGCCGTCGCCTCCTGGAACTTGGGGAGGGGGATTCCTCCCTCGGTCGATCGGGGGGAGCGTCCGCCCCCAAACGACCGGTCAACAGAAGAGACGGACCCGGGGCGAGCTTTTTCCACCCCGGCGTCGCCAAGCTCGGCAGTGCCGATGGATCGCCCGCTCTGGGGGTGGCTAGAGCTAGTCGCCCAGCAGAACGAAGCCGGCCCAGTTCACCGGCTGCCGCCAGCGCTCGCTCCGGTGAAACTCGAGCTGGGCTGCGCGGAGGGCCGCGGAGGGGCGCAGCCTCTCCTCGAGGAGGGCGCGGTAGAAGCTCTCCATGAACGCAGCGGTAGCTTCGTCCTCTACGTCCCAGAGACTGACCACCACTCGCGTGGCCCCTGCATAGAGAAAACTCTGCGGTAGCTCGGTGAGTCCTTCGCCCCGATAGTGCTTACCGAGCCCCGTTCGGCAGGCGCTGAGGACGACGAGGTCTGCGGGCAACTCGAGGTCGTAGACCTCGTAGGCGGGCAGGAAACCGTGGCGAGGCTCACCGGCCTCGTCGCGTAGCGAGAGGATGATCCCCGAGAGTTCGGGGTGGTCGATGTTGAGCAGGGCATGGGTGGCGAAGTGGACGATCCGGTAGCGGCTCAGGATCCCGCCCCGGACCGTCTCCCGGTTCGCTGCGAAGCCCTCGGCCAGGAAGCGCCGGGAGGCTGGGGCCAACGAAGCCAGGGTTCTTCCTTCTCGGCCGGAAGCCTCGAGACGGACCAGCCGGTCGAGGCCGATGTCCCGTGCGGCACGGAACGCCGGCTGCTCCGCCCTCGATTCTGCTTCGGTAGACAGTGTCATCGCTCGGCGGGCGACACCGGTTCCGCCGGTCACTCTAGGATCCCACCGGCTGAAAACCGGATCGGCGACGATGGCGAGTTCCCCGGGCGGCGACCGGCGGGTGAGTTCCCGCTCGCGGAGCATCGCCAGCACCGAGACCGAGGGGATGCGGGTGATCTCGTGCCTTGCTACCAAGGGTTCGAGACCGACCGCTTCTGCTCCGGGACGACCTACCTGCAAGACGCTGAAAGGCAGCAGGTGGAGCGTGCCATCGGGCACGATGATCAATCGTTGTTCGTCCAGGAGACCGGCGACCGGGCCGAGCAGGATCTCGGATAGTCGGAGGAGTCGCTCGGTTGGCTCTGTTTCGGCGCTCGAGGTTCGCGACCCATGGAGAGCCTCGTAGACCGCGTGGGCCAGATGCTCGATCTCCAACCGGCCGGGAAGGACGAAGACCTGGAACTCCGTACGCGTGAGCCACCAGAGGAAGCTGCGATCCTCGCCCAGGTTGTACACGAGGAGAGCCGTATCCGGAGCCAGGAGTTGTCTAGCCGCTGCGAGGTCTACGACCGGCGGGTGAGCCAGATCCGCCTGCCTCCCACCTTCCAGGACGTCTCGCTTGAGGAGAAGGGCGCTGAGCGGGAGACCAGCCGGTGCGTATTCGATCCGTGTTCCGCGCTCCTCGACGCGGTGACTGTGCACGGTTCGTTCGAGAAGTTCGAACAGGTCCTGTCCGTCGACGTCGAGCCTCTCCGCTGGCGCGGCGAGGCGCTTCTCGCTGATCGTCGCCTGCAACTGATCGAGCGTCGAGCGAGCTCGTGCTCGTTCGGAGGCGATGAAAGCGAGGCGATCGAAACCCGCGCTCGGCTCGACCTGATGACGGGTGACAAGGAGGTCGACCAGGAACTGGTAATAAGCGTACTTGCTGTCCAGGAACCCAGCTCGAAACGAGGTCGCCAGGGCGTCTTCGCGAATACCCTCGATGATCGCGAGCGCCTCCTCCATGAGGCCGAGGGCCTTCGTGGGATCTCCTTCCGCCGCTGCCGTCCGCGCCAACCCGAAGAGAGAGGAGCCTTCACCGGTAAGATCTCCAGCAGAGCGGAACTCCTCGCGGGCGGTGCTGAAGGCCTGGAGCGCCTCTGAATGCCGGCCCCAGGTGTCGAAGAGCCAGCCGGCGTTGAGTCGAACCCAGGCCCCCTGGAGCTGCCGGCCGGAATCGCGGAAAGCAATCTCCGCCTCCCGATAGGCTATCTCCGCCTCACGAAACCTCCCCATCTCGACCAGCGTCAGACCGAGACCATGTCGGACCTCGGCCCAACTGCGTGTACTGGGTGCCTGCTCGAGGAGCCGGAGGGCCTCGCGGTACCGCGCGAGCGAGCCCTCCAGATCTCCGGTCCGCCGCTCGACCGTCGCCAGACCCGCCAGGTTCCGTGCCGCGGGCTCGACGGCGCCACGGTCTCGATTCAGAGCGAGCGCCCGAGTGTAGAAATCTTCAGCGCGGCCATGGAGGCCCATCCAGGCGCACAGCTCGCCGAGATTGCCCAGGATCATGGACTCCGCTTCCACGTCCCCGGTCTCTCCCACCAAGGTCAGCGCCCGGCTGAGGGCTCCGGCAGCTTCGTGAAGCCGTCCTTGAGCCTTGTAGACCAGGGCAATGTTGTTGATCGCGGCGGACTCGTCCCGCTGGCGGCCTGTCAGCCGCGCGAGCGCCAGACCCTCTTCGTAGGCCGCCAGCGCGGCAGGCCACCGTCCTTGGTCCCGGCGCACCCAGCCCAAGCGGAGAACGACCCGGATCCGCGCCGGAGTGGCCTCGCGGTCGGCCGGCAGGAGCTGGTGTGCCGCTTCGAGGGAAGCGGCCGCCTCATCCAGGGTGCCGAGCTGATGGAAGACCCAACCTAGCTTCTCGTGCGCCGTCGCCTGCCATTGAGGCTGATCGAGGCGCCTCCAGATCTCGAGCGCCTGCCGATAGAGCGCCAGCGCCCCCTCCAGATCCTCGGTGCCTCCCCGGCGCCGCAGCTCGTCACCGCGAGCGAACCGGAGGGCGGCTACAGTGTGAGCACGATCCGTGCGGGTGGCCTGGCGGATAGTGTCGACCAGGATGCGATAGCTGCCTCGATCTGCCACGAACCCGGAGCGGACCGCGACGGTGTGACGCCCGCCCTCTCTGGCGATCAGGAAGATCTGCTCGCGTCCCTCTTCTCCAGTCGGCCCGTCAACCTCGAGGATAGGGCGGTCGTGAGGGTCCCGGACCGCGACGATGACATCAAGGCCCTTCTGCTCGACAATCAGGTGTAGGTACTCACCTCGCTTCAATCCGAGGCGATAGAGATGAGTGGTATCGGCGCCCAGGGTTCTCGAAAGGGGAGACCCTGACCGCAACTCATCGTTGGTGGGCGTGTGCCGAGGGAAGCCTCGGACCAGCGCCAAGGCGGTGAGCGTACCCGCCAGCAGAAGTCCTAAAGGGAGGAGGGCTTGGCGGCCTAGAGTGGTCACAAAACGGCTAGTGACATGGAAGCGTTAATGCTCTCAGCCTGGGCATATACGGCGATAAGGAAGGCGGTCGCGATCTGAAGTCTGGCAAAAAGGGCCGTTGCTGGCGGAGGGGGAGGGATTCGAACCCCCGGACGGCGTGAACCGTCTGCGGTTTTCAAGACCGCCGCTTTCGACCGCTCAGCCACCCCTCCGCGCTGGAGGATGGTAACGGATCGGGCGCCCGGGGGCTTCCTGCGGCCCGAGCGTCTCCCGGCCGGATCAGCTCCGGCGCTTGGCCCGCTCCTCGTCGATCAGCCGCTTGCCGCTCTTGCGGATCTCGTCGATCAGGGCGTCGCCGAAGCCGGAGGTCGAGACCTCGGTGGCGCCCTCCATCTGGCGCGCGAAGTCGTAGGTGACGACCTTGCGCGTGACCACCCGCGGGTAGGCGCCGTAGATGACGTCGGCGGCCTCCTGCCAGCCGAGGTACTCGAGCATCATCACGCCCGAGAAGAGGAGCGAGCCGGGGTTGGCCTTGTCCTGGTTCGTGTACTTGGGCGCCGAGCCGTGGGTGGCCTCGAAGAGCGCCACGCCGTCGCCGATGTTGCCGCCCGGCGCGATGCCGACGCCGCCGACCTCGGCGGCGATGGCGTCGGAGAGGTAGTCGCCGTTCAGGTTGCAGGTGGCGAGGACGTCGAACTCGGAAGGCCGGAGCAGCATGTGCTGGAACATGATGTCGGCGATCCGGTCCTTGATCACCACCTTCCCCGCGGGCCGCTTGCCGCCGTGCTCGGCCCAGAGCTGGTCCTCGGTGACGGTCTGGTCGCCGAACTCCTCGCGCGCCACCTCGTAGCCCCAGGCGCGGAACGCGCCCTCGGTGAACTTCATGATGTTCCCCTTGTGGACCAGGGTGACGCTCGCGAGGTCGCGCTCGATCGCGTGGCGAATCGCCTTGCGCACCAGCCGCTTGCTACCGAAGGCGCTGACCGGCTTGACCCCGAGGCCGGCGCCCTCGAAGAACTCGGCGCCCAGCTCCTCGCGCAGGAAGCGCGCGAGCTTCTCGTTTTCGGGCGTGCCGGTCTCGTACTCGATGCCGGCGTAGACGTCCTCGGTGTTCTCGCGGAAGATCACCACGTCGACCTCTTCGGGGTGGCGGAGCGGCGAGGGCACCCCCTCGAACCAGCGCACCGGGCGGACGCAGGCGTAGAGGTCGAGGTCCTGGCGCAGCGAGACGTTGAGCGAGCGGAAGCCGCCGCCGACCGGCGTCGTCAGCGGTCCCTTGATCGACACCACGAGGTCGGCGAGCGCGGCGCGCGCCTCCTCGGGGTAGACCTGGCCGTCGTACATCGCGGCCGCCTTCTCGCCGAGGAAGATCTCCGCCCAGTGGACCCTGCGCCGGCCGTCGTAGGCGGCCTCGACCGCGGCGTCCCACACCCGCAACGAGGCCTTCATGATGTCGGCGCCGATGCCGTCCCCCTCGATGAAGCCGAGGATCGGCCGGTCGGGGACGTCGAGCGCGCCGTCGCGGACGCGGATCCGGGAGCCTTCTTCGGGGAGGCGGATGTGCCGGTAGCTCATGGGACGCGATCTCCTGTCGATGCCGGTGGAATCCGCGCGGGTGCTGCGCGACGCGGGGGCGGGATCATACCGTAGCCTCCGCCGGTTAGACTCGGCGGGAGAGGAGCCCGATCATGAGCGACATCGCCGCCCGCGGCTACGCCCACCCCGACGTCCTGGTCTCGACCGACTGGGTAGCGGAGCACCTCGACGACCCCGGCGTCCGGATCGTCGAGTCCAACGAAGACCCCCTGCTCTACTCGAGCGGCCACGTCCCGGGCGCGGTCGAGGTCGACTGGACGCGCGACCTCAACGACCCGCTGCGCCGCGACTACCTCGGCCGCGCCGGTTTCGAGGCGCTGATGCGCCGGATCGGGGTCGGGCGCGACACCACCGTCGTCTTCTACGGCGACAAGAACAACTGGTGGGCCTGCTATGCCTACTGGGTGTTCCAGCTCTTCGGCCATGAGCGCGCCAAGGTGATGGACGGCGGCCGCATCAAGTGGGAGAAGGAGGGTCGGCCGCTGGTGCGCGAGGTGCCGAGCTATCCCGAGAGCGACTACGCCGCCCCCGAGCGCGACGACTCGAAGATCCGCGCCTTCCGCGACCAGGTGCTCGAGCACCTCGCGGCGGGCAAGCCGATGATCGACGTGCGCAGCCCCGAGGAGTACCGCGGCGAGCGACTGCACATGCCCGACTACCCGCACGAGGGCGCGCTGCGCGGCGGCCACATCCCGGGCGCCGCCAACGTCCCCTGGGCGCGCGCCGTCGATCCCGCGGACGGCACCTTCAAGGACGCCGCGGCGCTGCGCGCGATCTACCTGGGCGAGGCGGGCCTCGAGGAGGGCGACGACGTGGTCGCCTACTGCCGGATCGGCGAGCGCTCGAGCCACACCTGGTTCGTGCTCACTTATCTGCTCGGCTACGACCGGGTGCGCAACTACGACGGCTCCTGGACCGAGTGGGGCAACCTGGTCGGCGTCCCGATCGAGCGCTGAGCCCGTCTTCGAATGGAGACCGCCGGCACCGTGTCCGACCGACCGCTTCCACCGAAGCTCGCCGAGACGCTCGAGCTGCTGGCGCTCCTGCCCGGCCGCGACGACCGCATCCAGTTCCTGATCGACGTCGCCGAGCGCTTCCGCGAGGTGCCGCCGGAGGTGGCCCGGCGGCCGTTCCCGGACGAGGCCAAGGTGCCGGCCTGCGAGTCCGAGGCCTACTTCTTCCCCGAGGAGCGGCCCGACGGCACGCTCCAGTACCACTTCGCGGTCGAGAACCCGCAGGGGATCTCGGCCAAGTGCCTGGCGGTGATCCTCGGCGAGAGCCTCTCCGGCGCGCCGCTCGAAGAGGTGGCGCGGGTGCCCGACGACGTGATCTACGACGTCTTCGGCAGGGAGCTGTCGATGGGCAAGTCGATGGGGCTCATGGGCATGGTCCACATGGCGACCGCCGCCGCCCGCCGCAAGCTCGCCGGGAACGCTTCTCGCGAACCCCGGGTCTAAGGGGACCAGAAGCGGGCTGACTCCCGCGCGGCCGCAACGGACGCCCGCCGCTTCTCCCCAGCCACCGAAGTCGGGGTGGCGAGGCGGCGGGCCGGCCCATCCTCGACACCCGGCCGGGGCCGCGGAGCCCCGGCCGCAGCCGGAGGAGGTGCCCCATGTTCCGACCGCGCAGCGACCGCGAAGCCGTCCCCGAAGCCGTCCGCGAGACCGTCCCGGAGCCGGCCGCTCTCGAGGCCGTGTACCCCTATCTCGTCGAGGAGAGCCCGCGCCGGCTGCGCATCGCCGTCGCCGCCGCGGCCTCGTTCCACGCCCTGCTGCTGCTGATCCCGACCCTGGCCTCCGAGGCCGAGGTGCCGGAGCCCGAGAAGAAGCAGTACCTGGTGGTCCCGACGCAGCGCTTCAAGCCGCCCGAGCCGCCGCCCGAGGAGCCGCGGGTGGAGCGGATCCGCCGGGTGCCGATCCCCGACCCCGACCCCACCGACCCGGAGCCGCTCCGCCCGGTCGAGGTGCTGCCACCGGTCTACGACCTGCCGCCGGTCGACGCGGCGTTCGACTTCCCCGAGGCGCCGCCCCCGGCCGAGCCGGAGCACACCGGCCCCTACATGGTCGGCGGCCCGGTGAGCGCTCCGGTGCGCCTCGAGGCGCCGCAGCCGGTCTACCCGGAGATGGCCCGCAGAGTGCGGCTCGAGTGCGTCGTACTGCTCAAGTCGGTGATCGACGAGAGCGGCCGGGTGACCAATATCACGGTCGAGAAGGACTGCCCGTACGGCATGACCGAAGCCGCGATCGACGCCGTCGAACGCTGGCGTTATCGGCCGGCGACGCGCAAGGGGCTGCCGGTGCCGGTCTACATGAATCTGCGGGTGACGTTCAGCCTGAACTGAAGGAGCCTACCGGCCGGCGCGCAGCTCGGCCTCAAGCCAGTCGGCGAAGAGGGAGACCGTCGCCCGGTGATCGCCAGCCATCGAGTCGGCGGCGGCGCGAGCGTAGCGGCGGCCGGCAGGGCGCGGCCGGAGGCGGACGAAGAGCGGCAGCCCGTAGCGGAGGGCGCACCAGTTCGCCCACAGCCGTGCGATGCGACCATTGCCGTTGGCGAACGGGTGGATTCGAGCCCATTCCCCGTGGGCGTGGGCGCAGAGGGTGATCGCGGAGCCGAGGACGCCGGCCTCGCGGGGCCTCCTACCGGGAGGCAGCTCGGCGTCGAGGATCCCGACGGCCCGGCCCATCCGCTCTTCGAAGCCGGCCAGCTCGTCCGGCACGCGACCCGACGCCGCGCCCGGCCGGGAGCCGACCCGGACTTCGTAGCCGACCAGCTCGGGGAAGGCGGGGTCGTCGTCACGGATCTCGCCGGCGTAGTAGGAGACCGGCAGCTTGACGCCGGCGAAGATCTCCCGGTGCCACTGCCGCGCCAGGTCCGCCGCCGGTGGCACGCGCAGCGTCGCCTCGACGATCAGGCGCCGGACGAGCGTCTCGAGGTTGCGCTGGATCCGCGGCGCGGAGCCGGCAGGATCGTCATTCCAGGGGATCGGCAAAGGCCGCTCCCACGCCGAGCGGGTCGGTCCGCCGGGCGGCGGCGCGGCTCTGCAGCGGATCCGCTTCGTGAACCTCCGCGTGGGCGAACGCCTCGACGTCGGCCGGCGACGGGTAGCCGCGGTACGAGCCCAGCAGCTCGACCGTCCGGCGCAGCTTGTCTTCCAGCTCCTCGCCGATGACCGCCAGCTCGTGCTCGATCGCCCGCTCGGCCAATTCGCTCATGGAGACGCCGAGCTCGCCCGCGGCGAGGCGCAGAGCGCGATGGGTGTTCGGACGCTGGAAGCGCAGGGTGAAGGCGGGCCTGGGATCCATGACGATGCCAAGGTAGCGCCTCGGACGAGAGATGTCAACTCACCGAGTTGACGTCACGCGGACCGGTCCGACCCACACGATAAGATCCCGCCCGATGTTGACCATCGACCTCTCCGGCAAGCGCGGCCTGGTGATGGGGGTTGCGAACGCCCACAGCCTGGGCTGGGCGATCGCCGAGAAGCTGGCGGCGGCGGGGGCGGAGCTGGCGTTCAGCTACCAGGGGGAGCGGCTGCGCGAGTCGCTCGAGAAGCTCACCGCCGCTCTCCCCGGGAGCCGGCTCTACGACTGCGACGTCACCGACGACGCCGCGCTCGACGCGATGTTCGGCGACCTCGGCGAGGCCTGGGGCGAGATCGACTACGTCGTCCACGCGATCGCGTTCGCGCCGCGGCCGGCGATGGACGGCCGCTACATCGAGACCACCCGCGCCGACTGGCTGACCGCGATGGAGGTCTCGGCCTACTCGCTGGTCGCGGCGGCGCAGCGCGCCGAGCCGCTGCTCCGGCCCGGCGGCGGCCTGGTCACGCTCACCTACTACGCCGCCGAGAAGGTGGTGCCGAAGTACAACGTCATGGGGGTCGCGAAGAGCGCGCTCGAGGGGAGCGTGCGCTACCTCGCCTACGAGCTGGGGAAGCGCCAGGTGCGGGTCAACGCGATCTCGGCCGGTCCGGTGCGCACGGTGGCGGCGCGCTCGATCCCGGGCTTCCTCAAGATGTACAAGCGGGTCGCCGAGATCGCGCCGCTCGGCGACAACATCGACCGCGCCGACGTCGGCCACCTCGGCCTCTACCTGCTGTCGCCGCTCTCCTCCGGGATCACCGGCGAGACCATCTACGTCGACGCCGGCTACCACTTGATGGCGATGGAGCTGGGCGAATAGGCGCTAGACCACCGTCTCGCGCACCACCTCTTCGACCGTGGTCACGCCGTCGGCGATCTTGCGCAGGCCGCTCTGGCGCAGGGTGATCATGCCGCGCGAGACCGCCCGTTCGCGCAGCTCGACGCTCGAGGCGCCGGAGAGGATCATCTCGCGGATCTCGTCGTCGATGTCCATCACCTCGTAGAGCGCGATCCGGCCCTTGAAGCCGGTGTTGCTGCAGCGCTCGCAGCCGCGGCCGCGGAACAGGTTGAGGGCGGAGATCTGCTCCTCGCGGAAACCGATCTCGAGCAGCGCCGCGGGCGGGATGTCCTCGGGCTCCTTGCAGAACTGGCAGACCTTGCGCACCAGCCGCTGCGCCGCCACCAGGAGCACCGAGGTGGCGACCAGGAACGGCTCGATGCCCATGTTCATCAGGCGGTTGATCGACGACGGCGCGTCGTTGGTGTGGAGCGTCGAGAGCACCAGGTGGCCGGTCATCGCCGCCTTGATCGCGACCTCGGCGGTCTCGAAGTCGCGGATCTCGCCGACCAGGATGATGTTCGGGTCCTGGCGCAGGAAGGAGCGCAGGGAGGCGGCGAAGTTGAGGCCGATCTGCTCCTTCATCTGCACCTGGTTGATCCCCGGCAGGTTGAACTCGACCGGGTCCTCGGCGGTGATGATGTTGACCTCGGGGGTGTTGATGCGCTGCAGCGCCGAGTAGAGCGTGTTGGTCTTGCCCGAGCCCGTGGGCCCGGTGACCAGCACCATCCCGTAGGGCTTCAAGATCGCCTGCTCGAAGCGGCGCAGCGACTCGATCTCGAAGCCGAGCCGGGTCATGTCGAGCATCAGCCGGTCCTTGTCCAGGAGCCGCATGACGATCTTCTCGCCGTAGATCGTCGGCAGCACCGAGACCCGGAAGTCGAGGTCCTTGACCTTGCCCGAGATCTTGGTCTTGATCTTGATCCGGCCGTCCTGGGGCAGGCGCTTCTCGGCGATGTCCAGCTTCGCCATGATCTTGCAGCGGCTGGTGATCGCCTCCTTGAGCTTGAGCGGCGGGCGCATCATCTCGTAGAGCACGCCGTCGATCCGGTAGCGCACCCGGTAGTCCTTCTCGTACGGCTCGATGTGGATGTCCGAGGCGCCGCGCTTGATCGCGTCGGTCAGGATGATGTTGACGAGCTTGACCACCGGCGCCGCGCCCGACTCCTCCTCGAGGGTCCCGAGGTCGAGGTCCTGCTCCTCGTCGAGCAGCTCGAGGTCGCCGGCGTCGGCCTCCTCGGTCAGGTCCTCCATCACCTTGCGCAGCTCGATCGCGTGGGTCGAGCCGTAGTGGGTCTCGATCGCGGCGCGGAGCGCGGTCTCCGACGCCACCACCGGCTCGACCCGGTAGCCGGTCATGAACTTGACGTCGTCCATGGCGAAGACGTTGGTCGGGTCGATCATCGCCAGGGTGACGGTGGCGCCGGCCTTGGCCACCGGCAGGATGGTGTACTTGCGCGCGATGTCGGCGGGGATGATCTTGAGCACCGACTCCTCGATCTCCATCCCGTGGAGGTCGACCGAGGGGACGCCGAAGTGCTGGGAGAGGAGCTCGATCAGGGCCTTCTCGTCGACGTGGCCGAGCTTGACCAGGTTGGTTCCCAGGCGGCCGCCCTGGGCGCCCTGGGTCTCGAGCGCCTCGGTGAGCTGAGCGTCGTTGATCACCCCGGCCTTGACCAGGAAGTCGCCGAAGCGGTCCTGGGCCGCTCTCGAAGGGGCTCGCGCCATGCTCGTGCTTCCTCCTGGTCTACGCGCGGACGATTCGTCGATGGGCTCGCGGCGAGTCTAGCAACGCGCGGAAAATCGGGTCAAATATCGACGGTTCGGCATTTGAGTGCTTCAAGAGGGGGGTTGTTCCAACCCCCCTCCCCGCGCGAGTGAATCGCGCGGGGGCCCCTCCCCCGAGTCGCCGGCTGGCGCCGGCGGTCGCCCTGCGGGCTCCGTCCGCTGCCACCCTTGAGCCAAGAGCGCCAGCGCCCGCTCGGCCACCGCCTCGGCGGGGATCGCGAGCAGGCAGGGCCGGGCGTCGTCGAAGCGCTTGTAGCAGAACGAGCAGGGGAGCCGGACCGCGAGCGCGCCCGCCGGCGCCCGGTAGGGACCGTTGCGCTCGGGGTCGGTCGGGCCGAGCAGGCAGACGACCGGCACGCCGAGGGCGTGCGCCAGGTGGATCGGCCCGGTGTCGCCGCCGAGCACCAGCCGGGCGCGGCGCAGGAGCGCGGCGAGCGACGGCAGGTCGGGCGCCGGCACCGGCCGTGCCGCGCCTCCGCCGGCCGCGACCACCGCGGCCGCCAGCGCCTCCTCGCCCGGGGCCACGGCGACCGCGGTGGGCAGGCCCGCCTCCCGCTCGAGCCGCCGTGCCACCTCCCCCCAGCGTGCCGGCGGGTAGACCTTGTTGGCCCAGCCGGCGCCGGGGTGGAGGACGGCGAAGCCGGCGCCGCTCAGGACCGCTGCCTCGGCCAGGCCGGCGGCGGCGATCCGCTCGGCGGTTGCCGCGGGCTCGCCGGGGAGGATCGCCGCGCCGCCGAAGTCGCCGCCGAAGCCGGGATCGGGGTCGTCTCCGGGGAGGCCGAGGGCGGCGAGCGGCGCCAGCGCGTGGTCGACCGCGTGCGGCCCGCGCGGCGCCGCGGTCTCGGTCATCCACAGCGCGCTCGACGGCTCGCGGCGCCAGCACCGCCCGAGCCCGATCACCCGGCGGGCGCCGGAGAGCCGCGCCAGCGCCCCCGCCTTGTGGTTGCCCATGAGGTCGAGCGCGACGTCGGGGGCGAAGCCCCGGACCGCCCGCACCGCCGCGGCGAAGGCGCGCGGGCCGCCGCCCCGGAGGCGCACCTCGATCAGGCGGTCGAGCGCCGGATGACCGGCCAGGAGCGGCGCGAACGCCGCCTCGACCGCCCAGCCGAGGGTCGCCTCCGGCAGGGCGCGGCGCAGCTCGACGAGCGCCGGCAGCGCGTGCACCACGTCGCCCAGCGCGCTGGTCCGGAGGAGGAGGATCCTCACGGCTCGATCGCGTCCGGAGGCGGTGCCGGGGCGGGCTCGCCGCGCGCGGGGAGCGGCGTCCACTCGGCGCCGGTGGCGCAGGCGGCGCCGTCGAGGCGGTCGAAGCAGCCGCGCAGGCGGAGCAGCTCGGCGGCCACCGCACCGGCGCTCCAGCCGTCGTCGATCGCCGTCTGCTCCTCGGCGGTCAGCTTCCACGACAGCGGCGCGTCCCCCTCGTAGTCGAAGCGGAACGGCTCGATGCGGACGCCGCCGGCGTGCCACCACTTGAGCCGCAGGTCGTCGATCTCGCGCCGGTTGCGGTTGTTCTGCGACGAGCTGCGCACGGCCAGGAGCGCGGTCAGGGGGCCGCTGACCTCGGTCATCAGGCCGCCGCCCTGCGGGGCGGTCCGCCGCCGGATGGCTGGGGTGGGCTCGCCGTCCTCGCGCCCCGGCTCCGGGTAGGCGCCGAGCAAGACCAGGACGACGCCGCGCCGGCGCACCTCCGGCCGCTCGCGCAGCACGGCGTCGATCCAGGCCAGGGCGGCGACCGCGCCGGTGTTGTCGTAGTAGCCGCCGTCGGCGAGGTGGTTGCCGTGCCCGAAGCGGCGGCGCTCTTCGTTGTGGCGGGTGTCCTCGGCGGGCAGGCGGTCGACGGCGTCGTCATCGGCGCGCGCCACTGGGGTCACCCAGGGGAAGGTCGCCGACAGCCGCGCCGCGGTGGTCACCCGCACGTCCGAGCCCGGGAACTGGTCGGCGAAGCCGATCGCCCCCCAGCCCCGGGGCACCTCGAAGGGGGAGAACAGGAACGGCTCGCCGGTCTCGACGACGGTGGTGTTGAGGGCGAAGGCGGGGAGCGCGCCGCCGGCGGCGTGCTCCGCCCAGGTGCCGAGGCGGTCGAGGCGGTCGTCGAGGTGGTCGACCTGCCGCCAGCACTCCTCGAGCCCCCAGCCGCGGTCGCGCCCGAGGCCGAGCCCGGTCCAGCCGACCACCGGCGGCGGCAACGCCCGCCAGAGGTCGGGGTAGGCGAGGCCCCAGGTCGACCCGTGGAGGCAGGAGGCGCCGGAGGCCTCGAGCACGTGATCGGCGCCGCCGCCGTCGGAGCCCGGGACGCGGTGGGCGAGCCAGAAGTAGCTGCCGGCGCTGCCGCCCGAGACCGAGCTGACGAAGCGGACCGCCGAGCCCAGCTCGGGGCCGACCCCCAGGCCGGGATCCTCGAGCGCGGTCAGCGCGCGGGCGGTCCAGCGCGAGGCGCGGATGCCGCCGCCGCTGGCGGCGACCACCACCAGCGGGCGGTCGCCGGGGACGGCGCGCTCGGCGGCGTCGAAGACCTCGAGCGGTCCGGTGAAGGCGGCCAGCCGGTCGACGGTGTCGAAGCGGTGGTCGAGGTCGCGAACCCCGGCGAGGAGGGTCGCGGCGGCGACCGCGTAGAGCACCACCGCCGCGGTCACCGGCACCCGGTAGCGGTCGAAGAAGAAGGAGAGGCCGGGCAGCACCCAGGCGGTGCCCAGGATCAGGATCAGGACGAAGCCCAGGGGCGGGAAGTAGGGCCCCAGCACCCGCGGTCCGAGCGCCCACCAGCCGGCCAGATAGACCAGCGCGGTGACGCCGAAGAACCAGAACGACCGCCGGTGCCCTTCGAGCAGCTCGAGCCGGCCGCCGGCCCCGAGGCGTACGTAGCCCGGGCCGAGGTGCGCGAACAGCCGGCGCACCAGGAGGTGCTCGAGCCCGCGCACCAGCCGGCGGAGCATGGTGCCGCGCGCGGCGGCCGGGGGGCCGGAGGCGGCGGGCGCGGCGGCCGGGCGCTCGGCCGCGGCGGGCGCCGGCACCGGCGCCCCGGCCTGGGCCGCGATCTCGGGCGCCCGGCGGCGCAGCAGCAGCAGCTCGGCCTCGTCGCCGGGCTCGGGCTCGCCCGCCGGGGGTGCCGGCTCGGGCGCTCTCCCGCCCTGCGCCTCTCCGCCGGTCTCCGCCGGGCCGAGCCGGCCGCCCCCCGGGGTCGCCGGCCGCCCCGGGTCCGCTCCCGCCGCGGCCACCGGCGCCGGCGCGGTGCGCGCCTGGAGCCAGCCGGCGGCCCGGTAGAGCACGATCGCTCCCGCGACGCCCGCGGCCGAGCCGGCGAGCCAGAGCGCCGTCGGCCAGCCCAGGGCCGTGGACCCCTCGACCGTGACCACCAGCGCGGTGAGCCAGAGCGGTGCCACCAGGTAGGCGGTGACCAGGGTCCGCCGGCGCCGCAGCCAGGCGAGGAGCCGCGCCGGCGGCCGGTCGATCCCGGGCAGCCGCAGGTCGGCATAGGCGAGCACGCCCTCGAGCGCGAGGAGCGCGGTCCAGGCGCACAGGCAGGCGAGGAGCGTCACCGCCGCGGCCTCCCAGGGGCCGAGCGCGAAGAGGTTCTGGAGCAGCTCCTCGGCCGGACCGGCGGCGACCGGGCCGAGCGCCACGAGCGCCAGCGCGGCGAGGAGCGGGAAGCGGCAGGCATAGAGGAGCTGGAAGATCGGCCGCCCGCTCTTCTGGACGGCGATCGCCGCGAGCACGAGCCAGAGCGGCCCAAGCGCGACGAGCGCGAGCTTGACCATCGCCGCGGCCCATGCCCCGGCCGCCGCCCAGCCGGCGGCGCTGCCCTGGAGCTGGACCAGGAGCAGCGCGTTCTCGACCGCGCCCGCCGCCGCCGCCGCCCACTGCGCCCAGGCCAGCCGCCGGCCCCAGCGCGCAAGCCCGGGCGCGATCCCCTCGAGCCGCCCCGCGAGCCGACGGTAGAGGAGCGCCGCCGCGGTCGAGTAGAGGAAGAGGAAGCCGAGGTCCCAGGCGATCTGCGACCGGGCCAGCGCGGTGACGCCGGCGCGCTGCCAGGAGTCGAGGATCGCCTGCGCGTCCTGCTCGGTGCGCGCCAGCTCGAAGGCGACCACGCCGCCGGGCGCCGTCGCGTTGGCGAGCGGAGCGCCGTGGAGCAGGAGCGCGGCGCCGGCGAGCGCGGTGGCGGTGCAGAGGACCGCGACGGTGCGCGCCGCGGGAACGCGGCCGGCGGCGGCGTGCTCGGCGGACGGTGGAGCCGATCGGTCAGCCATTTCGATTCCTCCCCCGGAAACGAACGACCCGGCGGAGGCCGGGTCGCGAGCTAAGGCAGCTTCTTGACCGCCGCGATCAGGTCGCGCGTCGAATGGTCCTTGGGATCGCCGACCAGCCGCGTCTCGCCGCCGTAGGCCGCGACCACCCCATGCTCGGGCACCTTCTCCGGCGCGCCGTAGTCGGTCCCCTTGCAGTGGACGTCCGGGCGCAGGCGCGCGAGGAGCGGCGCCGGCGAGTCGCCTTCGAAGATCACCACCCAGTCGACCGGCTCCAAGGCCGCGAGCAGCTCGGCGCGCTCGGCGGCCGGCACGATCGGCCGCCCCTCCCCCTTGAGCCGGCGCACCGAGCCGTCGTCGTTGATCCCGACCACCAGCGCGTCGGCCTCTCCGCGCGCCGCCTGGAGGTAGCGCAGGTGGCCGACGTGGAGGAGGTCGAAGTGGCCGTTGGCGAAGGCGACGCGCCGGCCGGCGGCGCGCAGCCCGGCCAGCTCGCGCTCCAGCTCGCCGACGGTCACCACCCGGCCCAAGTCAGCTCCTCGCGCGGCCGCGGGTCGGCGGCGACCGCGGCGGCCAGCTCGGCCGGGCTCACCGTCGCGGTGCCGGTCTTCATGACCACCACGCCGCCGGCGTAGTCGGCGAGGAGCGCCGCCTCGAGCGGCGTGGCGCCGGCGGCTAGCGCGAGCGCGAAGGTGCCGATCACGGTGTCGCCGGCGCCGGTGACGTCGGCCACCTGGTCGGTGCCGTGGACCGGCAGGTGGGTCGCCGAGCGCTCCTCGAAGAGGCTCATCCCCTGGCTGCCGCGGGTGATCAGGAGGAAGCCGACGCCGAGCCGCCGGCGCAGCGCCCGGCCACGGTCGCCGACGGTCGCGAGGTCGTCGCCGAGGCGGCCGCCGAGGAGTGCCTCCGCCTCCTCCTCGTTGGGCGTCGCGCCGTCGGCGCCGGCGACCTCGGCGAGCCGGTAGCGGCTGTCGCACAGGATCCGGCAGCCCGCCGGCAGCGCCGCGCGCAGCGCCGGCAGCAGCGCCGGCGCGGCGGCGCCGTAGCCGTAGTCGGAGAGGATCGCGACCGCCGGCCCGGCGGCGTCAGCCGCCACGGCCAGTCCGGCGGCGCCGGCGAGCGCCGCCAGCCGCTCGAGCAGCCGGTCGCGCTCGGCGTCGCTGAGATCGAGGCGGTCCTCGACGTCGTAGCGGACGATCTGCTGCTTGATCGAGTGGCGGCCGCCGCCCAGGATGCGCACCTTGGTCGGGGTGCGGTAGCCGCTCTTGACCAGCACGCCCGAGGTGTCGACGCCGAGCTCGCCGAGCGCGGCGAGCAGACCGCGGCCGCTGTCGTCGTCGCCGACCACGCCGACCGGCAGCGGCCGGCCGCCGAGGGCGGCGACGTTGGCGATCGCGTTGGCGCCGCCGCCGGGGACCAGCCGCTCCCCCTCGTAGGCGAGGATCAGGACCGGCGCCTCGCGGCTGATGCGCTTCGGGCTGCCGGTGATGAAGCGGTCGGCGACCAGGTCGGCGACCACTGCCACCGGCCGGCCGGCCATGCCGTCGATCAGCGCCAGCAGCCGCTCGGCGGTCGGGAGCGGTGGCTGAGAAGACATGCGAACCGCGATTCTACGCCGGTCGCGGCGCGAGCCCGCTCCAGGCCTCGAGGACGGAGTCGACCGGCACCGCGTCGAGCCGGTGCCAGCGCTCCCAGCCGTAGACGTCGGGCGGCCACTCCTCGGGCGGCGCCTCGGCGACGATCTTCACCCGCTCGGGGGGCCCGACCGGCCGGTTGCGGCGCGGGTCGGCCCAGCCGGGGAGCACCACCACCGGGCAGCCGAGCGCCGCGGCGACGTGCGCCGGGCCGCTGTCGAGGCTGATCAGGGAGTGCAGCTCGGTCATCAGCGCGAACAGCCGGTCGAGGGTCAGCCCGGCGGCGACGTTGACCACCCGCGGGTCGGCGCAGGCGGCGCGCAGCCGCTCGACCGCCTCCTCCTCGGCCGGCGAGCCGAGCAGCAGCACGCGCGCCTCGGGCAGGCCGGTGAGCACGCCGGCGACCGCCGTCGCCCAGCGCTCGTCGGGCCAGCGGCCGCGGTTCTTGCGCCGCGACTGGCTCTGGACCGCGACCAGCGGCCGGCCTTGCCAGCCCTGCGCGGCGATCCAGCGCCGGCACTCGGCGCGGTCGCCGGCGGGTACGGCCAGCTCGGGCTCGGCGGGGCGCTCCCGCGGCTGCGGGGCTGTGCCCGTCCCGGCCGCGGCCAGGGCGGCCGTGAGCCGCCGCTGGTAGTCGAGGGTGTGCTCGCCCAGGCCCCGCGGGAGGTCGCGGACCGACACCCGCCGGGCGCGCGGGATGCCGGCGCGGTCGGCGAGCCATCCGATCTTGGGCAACGGATCGAATAGACAGGTGGGCGAGGAGCGCCGGGCGCGCAGCCATCGCACCAGCGCCCACTGGGGCGGCGCGAGCGGGTAGGGCCGCCGGCGGCTCGGCAGCGTGAGGACCTCGCGGACGCTGTCGAGCCCGGCGAGGACGCGGCGTTGGGGTCCGGCGCCGGTGACCACGTCGCACGGTGCGCCCCAGCGGGCGGCGAGATCGCGGAGCATCGCGGTGAGCACCACCGTGTCCCCCAGCGCGCCGAAGCGCAGCACCAGGGGATGGAGGCGCTCGGAGTCGTTCGGAGAAGGGGCCAGGGGACCTCCCGGGTCGGTGCCGGCAACCTACGCGCCGCGGCCCCGCAAGGTCAAGTGCCGCCGCCGGATGAACGACCGGCAGGCATCGAGGGTCTAACAGACGTGGGTCTAACAGACGAGGGCCTGACAGATAGGTCCGAGCGATGAGGTCCGACCGATGACGCCAGGTAGGCACGCCCGCGCGCCGATCCGTCTCCGCCGGAGGACGTCCCAGGAGGCCGCGGCCCAGCAACGGCGGCCCTCGGCGCATCGGTAATGCCTGGCATCGGATGTGCGTAACCCCGGCGGGCAATCCGGGCGACGGCTCGGAACTGGAGCGACTGATGGCGAGACAGAACGGCGACCACGATCGTGGCTGGAACTTCGAAGCGGCGGCCATGCCGTTCGTGGACGCCCTGTACAACACCGCGTTCCGCATGACGCGCAACGCCCAGGACGCCGAAGACCTGGTCCAGGAGACCTACCTCAAGGCCTACAAGTACTACGACAAGTTCGAGGAGGGGACCAACTTCAAGGCCTGGCTCTTCAAGATCATGAAGAACACCTTCATCAACAACTACCGGAAGCGCCAGCAGGCGCCTCCGCAGAGCGATTTCGCCGACATCGAGGAGTCGTTCGAGAGCCAGGTCAGCGAGGACTTCACGCGCCGGATCAAGGACCCCGAGGAGGAGCTGCTCGCGGACGTGCTCGACGAGGACCTCCAGCGGGCGGTCGACGAGCTCCCCCCGGACTACCGCATGGTGGTGCTGCTCGCCGACCTCGAGAGCTTCTCCTACAAGGAGATCGCCGACATCCTCGAGGTGCCGGTCGGCACCGTGATGAGCCGCCTCTACCGCGGCCGGCGGCTGCTCGAGGAAGCGATGCTCAAGTACGCGCGGCAGCACGGCTATCTGCGTGACGGCGCCGAGCCGGCGAAGATGCGCAGCCGCCCGAAGGAGAAGAAAGAGGCCCAGGCTTCCTAGCCCGGCGGCGAGGAATTTCACTTCCGGGCAGCGAGTTGCAGCGCTCGAATCGGCCGGATCCCGGGCGCCCCGAAGAGGCGCGGGACCGGCCCGCGGCAAAAGGGCGGAGCTCAGCGCATGGACTGCAAACGCGTCATCGACCGGGTCTATCTCTTTTTCGACAACGAGATGGCCGACGACGAGCGGGCCCCCTTCGAAAAGCATCTCGACGGTTGTCCCCACTGCGCGCGCCGGTATCGATTCACGACGAGGCTCCTGCTCCTGGTCCGCGAGCGCTGCACGCGCTGCTCGGCTCCCGAGCAGCTCCACCGGCGGATCCTGATCAGCCTGCCGCACCGCCGCCAGGGCGAGGCGCGCTGAAGGCCGGCGCACCGAACGCGAGGAAGCGCACGATGAACCGCACCGCGACCCCCCGTCCGTCCCCGGCGATCTTCGGCCTCCAGAGCCGGTACGCCGCGGCGCTGCTCGGCCTGCTGGTGCTGCTGCCGCTCGCCGGCGCGCTCGGCTGCGCCCGCCAGGCGGCCGCCCAGGAAATCACCCTCCAAGGCCTCTCCGGCGGCCAGCTCCGCGAGGCCGACCTGCGGCGCGGCACGGTCGTGGCGGTGGTCTGGGCGACGTGGCCGCCGCGCTGCCGCGACGTGGTCGACAAGCTCAACGCCCTCGACGGGCGCTGGGGTTCGCAGGCGCGGGTGATCTCGATCAATTACCAGGAGAGCCGCGCCGACATCGAGGGCTTCCTCGCCGGCAAGAGCCTGCGGGTGCCGGTCTTCCTCGACACCGAGGGCGAGTTCTCGAAGAAGTACTCGAAGCCCAACCTGCCGGTGCTGCTGGTCTTCCGCGACGGCGAGCAGGTGGTCAAGACCGGCCTTCCCGACGACCCCGATCCCACGATCCAAAGCGCGCTGCAGTAAGTTCCGCTGCCGACCCCGGGTGCGGCCTTCCCCCCGGGAGTCACGGCGGAGAACTTTTTTTGGATTTTTCTCATCCGGTGGGTTGAACTCCGTGTGCCGCTTCGGCTACGATCGCGGTAGTTTTTCTCTCGGGACAACCCGGCAGACGCCGGCCCGGACCGCGGACCGACCTCGGAGAGGCAGACCCACACGATGCGGCCCTACCGGACCGATGTGCGCGCGGCGGCGGGCGAGGCCCGGCTCCGCCGATCCCTGCACGCCCTGCGGGTCGCCCTGCCCGCCGGCCTCCTGCTCCTCGGACTGATCCTGCTCACCGCCGAACACCGCCTGGAAGCGTTCTCCAGCTCGCCGTGCCCGATCGCGGCGCCGGCGCCGTACCACCCGGAGCTGGTGGCGCGCTCGCCGTTCCCGTCGGTCGCCTCGCGGGTGGCCGAGGGCGTCGCGGTGCCGGTCGAGTACCGCTTCGAGCGCGGCGACACCGTCGGCGGAGTGCTCCAAGGCCTTGGATTGGAGCCCGCCGATGCCTCGGCGGCGACCCTCGCCCTGTCCGACTACCTCGACCCGCGCCGGGTGCGCGCCGGCCAGACGGTGTCGGCGATGGTCGGGCCCGGCTCGCGGCCGACCGCCTTCCGCTTCGACCTCGACGGCCGCGGCCGCGTCGTGCTCGCCCGCGACTCCGGCGGCTGGTCGAGCACCTGGCACGAGTTCGAGCGCACGGTGCGCACCCGCTCGGTTTCGGGCGTCCTCGACGGTGCGCTCGAGGCCTCGATGCGCGGGGCCGGCGCCGACCCCAGGGTGACGCTGCGGATGGCCGACGTCCTGCAGTGGGACCTCGACTTCAACCGCGACCTCCGCCGCGGCGACCGCTTCGAAGTGCTCTACGAGGAGATCTACCTCGACGGCCGGCTCTACGGACCCGGCAACGTCCTCGCCCTCTCCTACGAGAACGGCGGCCGGCGGCTCGACGCCTTCCGCTACGGCGACGGCTACTACGACGCCGACGGCCGGCCGCTCGAGAAGATGTTCCTGCGCTCGCCGCTCGCCTACTCGCGGATCACCTCGCGCTTCAGCCTCAAGCGCTTCCACCCGGTGCTCAAGACCTACCGCCCGCACTACGGTGTCGACTACGGCGCTCCGATCGGGACCCCGGTGCGGGTCACCGCCGGCGGCGTGGTCGAGTTCGCCGGCTGGTCGAAGGGCGGCGGCAAGACGGTCAAGGTCCGCCATCCGAACGGCTTCTTGACCGCCTACCTGCACCTGTCGCGCTACGGCCAGGGGATCGCGCCCGGCCGCCGGGTGGGCCAGGGCGACGTCATCGCCTTCACCGGCAACACCGGGCTCTCCTCCGGCCCGCACCTCGACTACCGGGTGCAGCGCAACGGCCGCTGGATCGATCCGCTGTCGCTCCAGAACGTACCGGCCGATCCGATCCCGGACTCGGAGCTGGCCCATTTCCTCGCCTGGCGCGACGCCTGCCGGCGGAGCCTGGGCTCCGGCGAGCCGCTGCCGGCGACGCCGTCGCCGGCCGGCCGGATCGCGCTCGCCTCGGCGGCCGGAAGCGACGCCGACGAGCCCGCCGGCCCGGCGCCGAGCATCGCCGGTCGTTGACCGGCGCCGGAGCCGCTTCGCCGGGTGCTGCTCCCGGGGAGTCCCGGCCCCGGGATTCCGGGCCGGTGGTCCGCGCCCGCGCCTGGTGCCGGGTCGACCTCGCGGGCGGCACCCTCGACATCTGGCCGCTCGGGCTGCTCCATTCGGGCGCGCGCACCGTCAACGTGGCGGTGGGCGTGCCGGCGACGGTGCGGTTGACCGGCCGCGACCGCACCTACCGCGTTCGCCAGGGCGATCGGCTGGCCGAAGGGCGCAGCGCCGCGGAGCTGGCGACCCACCCCGAGGGGGCGCTGGCCGGCACCCTGCTCGACGCCCTCGGCACCCCGCCGGTCGAGGTCGAGCTGGCGAGCGGCTCGCCGCGCGGCGGCGGGCTCGGCGGCAGCTCGGCGCTCGGCGTGGCGCTGGTCGCCGCCGCCGAGCGGCTCGCCGGGCGGCCCGCCTCGCCGCCCGAGGCGACGGCGCGGCTGGTGCGCGACCTCGAGGCGCGGCTGATGGGGCTGCCGACCGGCGTCCAGGACCACTACCCGGCGCTCCTCGGCGGCGCGCTCGAGATCGAGCATCGCCCGGGCGGTCACCGCGTCCGCCGGCTCGACGCCGACCTCGCGGCGCTCGGCCGGAGCCTCCTGGTGGTCTACACCGGCGACAGCCACTTCTCGGCCGGCAACAACTGGCAGGTGGTGCGCCGCCGCCTCGACGGAGATCCCGAGACGGTGGCGCTCTTCACCGGCATCGCCAAGGTCGCCGCCGAGCTGCCGGCGGCGCTCGAGGCCGGCGACCTGGAGCGGGTCGGCGGCCTGATGGCGCGCGAGTGGTCGTTCCGCCGCCACCTCGCCGAGGGGATCGCCACGCCGGCGATCGAGAGCCTGCTCGCCGCCGCCCGCTCGCTCGGCGCGTGGGGCGGCAAGGCTTGCGGCGCGGGAGGCGGCGGCTGCGTCGCGATCCTGGCGCCGGCCGACCGCCGAGCGGCGATCGCCGCGGCTCTCACCGCGGCCGGGGGCCACGTGATCGACGCGCCGCCGCGGGCGGAGCCGCTGTGGGTGGGGGAGAGGGACGAGGCGGAGCCCTGAAGCGTCAGCGCCCCCGGACGCGGGCGCGCAGGAGATCGGTGATCAGGGACGGATCCTCGCCGGCGGTGATCCCCAGGCTGCGCACCGGACCCCAGCCGCCCTCGGCCTCGTCGTCGCTCTCGCGGAAGTAGACGACCCCCTCGAGCTGCCAGGCGGCGAGCGCCTCCTCGCCGTCGCCGGAGAGGAAGAGCGAGGCCGGGGCGCCATCGGTCGCCGGCGGGGTGCGCTCGGCGGCGATGCGCAACCGCAGGTCGTGGGAGCGGACCGGGCCCTCCCAGCGGTGACCGACACCGATGAGCTGGGCGCGCGCGCCGCCGTGCATGCGACGGATGGGGGCGTGATCGAAGCCGCTGCCGATCTCGACCAGCACGCCGCGGGTTCGCGCCGCCATCGCCTCGGGCTGGAACGCCCAGTCGGTGCCCTCGCTCAGGATGTAGCTCTCGACCTCGTCGGCGAGGAGCTGGAGGAGCGCAGGCTGCAGCCGGCCGCCGACGCCGATGAGCTGGGCGCGGGCGCCGCCGGCGAGGCTCTCGAGGCTGTCGGGCGAGCCCGGCTCGAGCGTGCCGGCGAGGTCGAGGATCTCGTCGCGCACGCGATTGGCGACGTCGCTCAGCTCGCCGGACACCATCCGCAGCTCGACGGTGATCAGCCGGCCGCTCGGGTCGACGAACGCCGCCACCGCGGCGGCGCCGTCGTCGCCGGGCTCGATCGCCGGCCCGAGGATTCCGCTGGCGGCCGGGGCGGCGCCGCCTTCGCCCTGGGCGCCCTCGGCGCCGCCGGCGGAGCGCGCCAGCTCGTCGAGGGCGTACAGAGCGTGATCGCCGATGTAGGCGTGGTCCTCGATCACCACGGGCGCATAGATCGTGCGCCCGTCCGTCTCCTCCAGCCAGACCACGTGGAGCACGTTGCGGCTCATCGTGACGCTGCTTTCAGGCTCCGCGCCGCTGACCTCGGCGTCGTCGCGGGTGGCCGCTGCCCGGGCCGTACCGGGGAGCACCGCGACCCCCCTGGAGACGTCGACCACCTCGGCCCAGGCGCCGTCGGCACCGAGGCTCGCCAGCCGCAGCGACGGGCTGCCGGCGCCGCTCTGCCAGAGGACGTGGAGGGTCACACCGTCCGGACCGAGCACCAGCGAAGAGAGCGCTTCGACCTCCGAGCCGGCGGTGCCGGGGACCAGCAACCGCTCGCTCGTGCCGTCGGGGTGGAGCACCGCGACCGCCAGCACCGGATGGCCGGCGAGCGTCTCACTGCCTTGCGGGAAGAGCTCGCCGTACGTGCCCTCGGCGATCGCGAACACGTCGCCGCTCGGCGCCAGAGCCCGGGTGGCGGGAGCGGCGGCATCGGCACCGGCACCGGCCGAGACGGCGAGCGCGGCGGCCAGGCCGAGGGCGGGGGCGATCGGGAAGCGCTTCACGTCAGGCCCTCAGGTTGAGCATTTGGCGGAGATCCACCGCCATCAGCAGGTCGCTCAAGTACGGGGTGTCGGGGAACAGCATCTGGAGGCGGTCGAAGCAGGAGCGGGCCTCGTCGTCGTGGCCCAGCAGGTGCTCGGCCTCGCCGAGCAGGTAGAGGGCGTTCTTGAGGCCGAACGGGTCGCCGATCCGCTCGGCCAGCGCCAGCGCCCGCGCTCCGTGACGCCGGGCCGGGCGGTGGCGGCCGACCTCGAGCAATCCGTAGCAGAGATCCAGGTGTCCCAGCATCTGGTGCTTGAGGACCTCCGAGCGGCGGTGGATGCGCAGGCTTCGGTAGAGCAACTCGAAGCCCTGGCGGTGGTCGCCGAGCACCAGGCAGCAGTAGCCGAGGTTGAGCCAGGAGACCGCCAGCCGGTTTTCCGACGCCTGCGGATCGGCGGCGATCGCCCGCCGATACTCCGTGGCCGCCTCGTCGAAATGGCTCTCGAGCAGCAGGAAGCTGCCGGCCTGGTTGTGGAGGTTCGCTTCCCAGTAGGGATTCCGTGGCGAACACTTGTCGAGCTCGCCGCGTGCGATGCGCGAGTAGAGCAGGCCCTTGCGGGTGTCGTTGCGCAGCTCGTAGATGCGCGCCAGGTTGTAGGCGGCTACCAGCCGGTTGAGCCGGTCGGTGCTGCGGCTGAGGATCTCGCGCAGGCCCCGGATCAATCCTTCGTGGCGGCCGAGCGTGATCTGGATCGCGCAGCGGTTGCAGAACGCGAGGTCGATGAGATCACCGTCCCCCAGAGCCTCGGCGCGCTCGACGCTCGCCTGATACAGGCCCAGGGCATCGTTCAGGCGCCCTTCATCGGTGGCCTGCTTGCCCGCCGCCCTCAGCTCGTCGAACTCGGCTCGCAGGTCGGACTCGGTGGTCTGCACGAAAGCCTCCTCCAGACATCGGATGGCATCTCGAAACCCGATCAGCGGTCGTTGCCGTTGGCCTCTTTGTCCTTCGACCGCTTGAATGCGATGAACTCCTCGACCTCGCGCTGGCCGCGCTCGTCGAGGCTCTTGAAGTCCTGCAGCACCCGCGCGTCGCGCGGGTTGATGCCGCCAGCGCGCTGGCCGATCTCGCCGAAGAACTCGGCGATCCCCATCTCGAACTCGGCGAGGATCTTGAACAGGGTGTCGAGGCTGACCCGGTACTGCCCCTGCTCCATCCGCGACAGGTCCGACTGCTGGATGCCGATCCGCGCCGCCAGCTCGGTCTGGGTCAGCTTGTGCCGCTTGCGCAGGTCGCGGATCTTGCGGCCGACGAGCTGCACCTGGCGAGGGTTGGACGGTGGCGACATGCGCGTTCGGCGAGCCGGGCTATGTCGAGGCAACATCGATTCGGGATTCGGATATGAGGTTATGCCCTGGATCTCGCCGAGTCAACTCCATCGCGACGCCCGGGGCCGGCACCCGAGTGGGTCGTGCGTCACCGGCCGCGCGTGCGCTCGTCGAGGCGACGGAGGATCGCTGCGATCGCGTCGGCGTCGCCGCCTGCAGGCAGGAAGTACTCGTCGGTCCAGAGCTCGCCGCGGCTCTCCCGGTAGGCGACGCCGCCCAGGCGCCTCCAGGCGACCAGGATCTGCTCGCCGCTCCGCGACACGAAGATCCGCGTCGTCGCTTCCTCGGTCGCCGGCGAGGGCCACGAGGCGGTGCGGCGAAGCGCGATCAGGTGGCTGGTCGAGCCCTCGGCGGAGGCGCTGAAGTCGATCAGGACGCCGCCGTCGCCGGTGCCGTCCAGCCCGCCGCTCTGGAGCCGGCGGCCGATGTCGACGATCTGGGCGCGAGCGCCGCCGGCCAGCGATTCGACGTCGCCTCCCTCGGCCGTGCCGGCCCCATCCAACCAGTCGGCGATGAAGGCGTCGAGCTGCTCGGCGAGGTAGGCCAGGAAGCTCGGATGGAAGCGGCCGCCGACCTCGGCGAGGCGGGCGCGGATCGCCTCGGACATCGCGTCGAAGGTCTCGGGAGCGTCGAGGTCGAGTCGGCTGCCCAGGTCGACGAGCTGCGGCCGAACGGCATCGCCGAGCACGCCCAGCTCCCCGGGCAGGACTCGCCCCTCGACCGTCACCAGCCGGCCGGAGGCGCCGTCGGCGAAGCCGACGACGAACGAGCGCTCGTCCTCTCCGGCCTGGATCGTCAGGGTCTCGAGCAACCCCTCGGTCATCGTGATGCCGCCGGCCTCGAGGTCCGCAGCCAGCTCGGTCAGAAGATAGACCGGGTTGCGGCCGACATAGACGCCGTCCTCGAGCACGACCGGGGAGTAGAAGACGCGCAGCTCCTCGGCGACACGCTCCCACCAGACCAGGTGCACGGTGGTGCGCTCGCGATGGACGACGGCCACCCCTTCCTCGCCGTGGCGGTCGAGGTCGAAGCGGTCGCGGGTGACCACGAACGAGGGCGAGCCCTTGATGTTGAATGGGCTCCCCGACAGCTCGACCACCGGCGACCAGCCGTCGGCGGTGAGCTGGACCAGGTTGAGCCGCGGGTGGATGTAGTTCTTCCACGCCTGCCAGACGATGAACGGCGTCTGCGAGACCGGTTCGAGGATCAACGACGCCGAGTCGTCGCGCGGCGGCTCCTCGGTCTGCGGCACGAGCAGCCGGTCGACGGATCCGTTGCGGTGGCGGATCTCGAGCGCCAGCACCAGGCTGTTGCGGTCGGCCGCGCCGCCGCCGGGGAACAGCTCGCCGTAGGTGCCCTGGTGCAGGGAGTAGGACTCGCCGTCCGGGCCCACCGCCGAGACCTCGGCGTGGCTGCCGGGCGCCCAGGCCACGACAGCGGCCACGGCCAGGGCGGCGGAGATGAGGATGCGACGCATGGTCGTCAGGCCCTCAGGTTGATCATCTGGCGGACGTCTACCGCCAGCAGCAGGTCGGCGACGAAGGCGCTGTCGGGGAAGAGTGTCTGCAATCGGCCGAAGTACCCCTGCGCCGCCCCCTGCCCCTCGGCGTGGAAGGCTGCTTCGCCGCACAGGTAGAGCGCGTTCTTCAGTAGCTCCCCGCCCGAGCCGTCGAGCAGGGCGAGCCCTCGGCGGGCGTGGCGGAGCGCCGCGGCGTGGCGCTCGACCTCGAGCAGCCCGAGGGCGAGGTCGAGCCGGGCGGCTGCCTCCTGCTGCCGGTCGCCGATTCCGCGCAGGGTGCGCAGGCTGCGGTAGAGCAGCGGCAGTGCGGCGTCGACCCGGCGCAACATCAGGTAGCAGTAGCCCAGGTTCTGCTCGACCAGCGCGTAGCGCACCGGTGCCGCCCCGGGGTCCGCCGCCAGGGCCTTTCGGTACTCCCTCTCGGCCTCCTCGAAGCGGCTCTCGGCGACCAGGAAGTTGCCGAACTGGTTGTGATCGCTGGCCAGCCACTCCGGCTCGGGGGTCGCCATCTGGGCCAGGAAGCCGCGGGCGACCTTGGCGTAGAACAGGCCCTTCTTGGGGTCGCGCTTGTGCTCGTAGATGCGGGCGATGTTGTATGCCGCGAGCCGGCAGTTGCGCGGATCGAGGTTGCGCATCAGGACCTGGCGCAGACCGGCGAGCGCCTCTTCACCGCGGCCGAGCGAGATCCTCACCGCGCTCCAGTTGACGAAGGCCCGATCTTCGAGCACCGCGTCGCCGTGCGCGCGGGCCCGGCGCCACGCCTCCTCGAGGAGCGGCAACGCCTCCTCGAAGCGACCGATGCGAACGGCCTCGACGCCGCGGCTGCGGAGATCCTCGTAGACCACGAGGCCGGCGGCCGCCGCAGGAGCCGCGGCTACGACATCGGACTCCCCGGACGGGGGAACCGGCTCGGCCTGCAGGATCGAAGGCGTCGGGCTCGACTGAGTCATCGGTCGCGGAATCATCGGTCGCGAAGTTGTCGCTTCCGCCGCGCGGTCGATGTCGTTATGACATGGGGCGTGCGGAACTGACGCGACTTTACGGCCTGTCGCGGTGCCTGTCAACCGGTTCTCGGCTGTTCTCCGCGGCCGGCGCTGGGGGATAATCCGCGATCGGCGCCCGGCCGCCTCGGACGAGACCCCCCGCCATGCCACGCCACGTCTTCCTGCTCAAAGAGCTGGTCAAGCGCGACTTCAAGGGGCGCTACGCCGGGTCGCTCCTCGGCTTCGTCTGGTCGCTGATCCAGCCGCTGTGGCTCTTGGTCCTCTTCTCGTTCGTCTTCGCCACGGTGCTGCGGATCAGCCCGATGGGGGAGCGCACCTCGAGCTTCGCGGTCTTCCTGTTCGCCGGCCTTCTGCCCTGGATGGCGATCCATGAGGGGGTGCTGCGCGGCTCGACCGCGATCACCGACAACGCCGAGCTGGTCAAGAAGCTGTCGTTCCCGTCCGAGGTGCTGGTGCTGGCGGTGACGCTGGCGGCGCTGCTCCACCAGGCGATCGCGACCGCGATCTTCGTCGTCGCGCTGGCGGTCGTCGGCGAGCTGTCGCCGCTCACGCTGCCGCTGCTCGTGCTCGCGCTGCCGCTCCAGACCGCGATCGCGCTCGGCCTCGGGCTGCTGCTCTCCTCGGTGCACGTCTTCTTCCGCGACACCGCGCAGATCCTCGGCCTGGTGTTCAACGCCTGGTTCTACCTGACGCCGATCGTCTACCCGCTCGAGATGGTGCCCGAGCGCTACCGCTTCCTGATCGAGGCCAACCCGCTGACCCACCTGGTCGAGCTCTACCGGCAGGCCCTCCTCGGGCCGTCGCTGGCGCCGCCGCCGGGGGTCGCCTGGCTGGCGCTCTTCGCCGCGGTGGTGCTCGCCGCGGGGCTCGGTCTCTTCCGGCGGCTGCGGCCGGCGTTCGTCGACGAGATCTGAAGCGCCGGCCGCGTGGCGCGGCTCTTGCTACTCTGGACGCCCCGGTCGCAGCCGCCCGGCCACAACGAGCCAAGGAGCCTGAGCGCATGAAGTTCTCCGCCCGCAGCCTTCCCGTCGCCGCCGATCGCCGTCGCGTCCTGCTCGCCGCCGCCGCGGCGGCGCTGACGCTCGCCGCCGTTCTGCCCGTCTCGGCGCGAAGCACGGCTGCCGAAATGGCGCCGGCCGCGGCCGCCCCGGCGCCCGAAGGTGCTCAGGAACCGGCGCCGGCCCAGGAACCGGCGGCGCAGGAAGGCCAACCGGAAGGCGAACAGGCTCCGAGCCCGCAGGCGCCGCCCAAGCCGCCCGCGAGCCGCGACGAGATCGACGTCCCCGAGGGCGCGACCTCGGTCGGGATCAGCGGCTTTGGCGCTTACGTCCCGCCCCGCCCGGAGGTGCCCGAGCCGCCGGGCGGCAAGTGGCTGGCCGACGAGGGCTCGGATCGCCGGTACTTCCTCAAGCGGGTCTCCAAGGACGAGCAGTGGTCGTGGCTGACCGAGGAGCAGACCCACATCCGGGTCGGGCCGTCCGGCGTCTACGAGGTCGAGAGCGAGCTCGACGACGCGTTCCTGGTCCGGGTCTACCACCCCGAGGACGGCAGCGGCTGGAAGCCCGAGCCGGCGCCGACCGAGGAGCAGATCGCCGCGGTGGCGGCGAGCTTCCGGGCCGACCTGCCGGAGTCCGACCGGCTTCGCTTCGGCGCCATCGCGAACGGCCTGCCGGACAGCGGGCAGTGGCGCAACGGCTTCGACGTCGCCGACATGAACGGCGACGGCCACCTCGACATCGTCCACGGCCCGGCGCGCAAGGGCGGCCCGGGCACGCCGGTGATCCTGCTCGGCGACGGCGCCGGCAACTGGCGCTACTGGCAGGAGGCGCGTTTCCCGGCCCTCCGCTACTCCTACGGCGACCTGCGGGTCGCCGACTTCAACGGCGACGGCCACCTCGACGTCGCGCTCGGCCAGCACCTCCAGGGAGTGCTGGCGATGGTCGGCGACGGCAAGGGCGGCTTCCGCCTGGCCAACGCCGGACTGCCCTGGGACCTCCCCGGCGAAGGCGGCGACGCGGGCGGCTTCTCCTCGCGCGCGCTGGCGGTCGCCGACTGGAACGGCGACGGCCGGCCCGACGTCCTCGCTCTCGGCGAGGGCCCCCGTCCCGCCCGCGACGGTGGTCTGGGCGCCCGCGGGCTGATCCCCTCGGATTCCTTCGGCGTAACCGTCTTCCTCAACCAGCTCGGCGCCGGCGACGGGAGCTGGCGCGGCTACGATCAGGGCCTCCAGTACGGCGAGGTGTTCGGCGACGCGATTGCCGTCGGCGACTTCGACGACGACGGCCGGCTCGACTTCGTCACCGGCTCGAACGTCTTCGGCCGCCGCAACCTGCTCGCCCACGGCGTCGAGGGCGGCGGCTGGCGCTACGCGACGGTCGAGAAGCTCCGGCCGAGTTCCTATACCAAGGCAGTGGCGGTCGCGGACTTCGACGGCGACGGCCGCGACGACCTGGCGCTGTCGCAGGTCTCGAACCAGGCCCGGCGCTGGTGGTACTCGCTCGACGTCCTCTACTCCCGGCCCGACGGCTGGCAGCGGCGCACCCTCGAAGGCGGCGAAGGCCGCTGGAGCTACGCCAGCGGGCTCGGCGCCGGCGACCTCGACGGCGACGGCACGATCGACCTCGCGGCGGTCACCGAGGACGGCCAGACCCGCCTCTACCTCAACGACGGCGCCGGCTCCTTCAGCCGCGAGCAGAGCCCGGAGATCGAGGCGATGCGCGGCGGCTGCACCGGCTACCACGTGAGGATCGTCGACGTCGACGGCGACCGCCGCGGCGAGCTGATCGAGGCCTGGGCCGGCGAGCCGTCGGCGATGTTCGACCCCGATCGATGCCCGACCCTGGGCGCGATCCGTGCCTGGGATCCGGCGCCGGCCGAACCCGCCGCCCCCGCCGCTGCCGCCGCGGAATGACCCCTTGACAGCCCGGAGCGCCGGGCTTATAGTGCAGCAGCATATCCGGAGGGTTGGGGATCGGCTCAAACCTGCATAGGGCTTGACCTTCGTGCGATTCGGCGCAATCCTTGACTCCGGGGAGTGACAAAAAACACGAGATCGGCTACGATCGCCCGGAATCGACACTCTAATTAGGAGGTGATGCGTCTTTCGCTTGGTATCGTGTGCTCAGGAATCTAGGGTCTGACGTGCGCTCGACCGGGTTTCCCCTCCGCAGGACGGAGGCTCCCGGGCGGCCGGTAGCCGTGACTCACGGGCCGTCGACCCCACCAATGGCAACCGCTGTTGAGTAGAACCTGAAACGTAAGTGAGGAGATCGTCTGTCATGAGAAAGACCGTCCTTTGCCTGGCCCTCGTGAGCCTGCTGGCTCTCGGCGGCTCGGCGATCGCCGAGATCTGCACCATCGATGCGGTGCCGGCCTCGACCCTGCTGGTCCACTACTTCGAGGTGGATCTCGAGAGCGAATCGGGTCTGACGACCCTGTTCAGCGTCAACAACGCGTCGGCCGCTCCGACGCTCGCCCACGTCACCCTCTGGACCGACTGGTCGGTGCCCACGATCGACTTCGACGTCTACCTGACGGGCTTCGACGTCCAGAGCTTCAACCTTCGCGACTTCTTCACCACCGGCCTGCTGCCGCAGACCGCGCCGAACAACGCCTTCAGCAACAACGGCGCGTTCTCGACCGGGCACGTGGTGTTCCCCGGTTGCGCCGGCAACCTGCCGATCGGCAACCTGCCGCCGATCCTCATCGAGCTGATCACCCAGGCCCACACGGGTCAGTCGGTGGACTTCTTCGGCGGCCTGTGCGCCGGTGAGGACTACGGCGACAACATCGCCCGTGGCTACGTCACGATCGATCAGGTCGAGGCGTGCAGCACGTTGTTCCCGAACTCCCCGGGCTACTTCGGTCCCGGCGGCATCGCGGGCAACGACAACATCCTCTGGGGCGACGTGTTCTTCGTCGACCCGACCAACAACTTCGCCCAGGGTGAGACCGCCGTCCACGTCGAGTCGGCTCCGACCGGCTTCTTCGTGCCCGGCGACTACACCTTCTACGGGCGGTACGTGGCCTTCACCGCGGCCGACCAGCGCGAGCCGCTGGCGACCACGTTCGGCACCCGCTTCCTGACCGGCGCCGCGTTCAGCGGCGGTACGGACATCCTGTGCTGGCGTGACTCGAAGGCGGATCCGTCGCCGCGGAATTGCAACACTGGGCCGCCGCCGCCGCTGCCGCTCAGCCAGACGCAGATCGTGATCTTCGACGAGGAGGAGAACCCCGAGGTTCCGCCGCCCCCGCCGCCGATCTCGCCGCTGCCGCCTGGTGAGATCAACGTGGTCTGCCCGCTGGAGACCCAGCGGGTCGAGGTCGGTGGGCCTTCGCTGCCGACGACGTTCGACAACGGCTGGCTCTACCTCAACCTCAACACCTCCACGGGCTCCGTGGTCGATCCGTTCGCCCAGGCCTGGGTGAGCGCGGTGATGAGCGCAGAGGGCCGGTACAGCGTCGGCCTGGACGCGATCCAGTTCGACAGCGCCTGCAACCCGAACACGGTTATCCTGGGACCGCCCGGCTAACCGATGATTCCGCGGCCCGGGTCCGCCTCGCGCGGGCCCGGGCCGGTTTTCTTTTCGTCGACACGCTGATGGGCGATCCTTGTGGCCTGGCTCTGTTGCCGGGGAGCAAGACCAGAGGGATCGGTCTTCCAACCAGCTCAGCACATTCGTCGTTGGCGTGATTGCGCCCGACTCGGGCAGCCTCTGGAGGTGTGTACCTCGGACTGGCGCCGTGCCACAGGAGTATCAGGTGATGTCTAGCAGCCTCCGTCGAAACCGCTTCCCGGCCCGTCTCCTCCTCCTCGCGCTGACGGTGATCGCCCTGCCTCAGCCCGCGACGGCGCAAGTCTCCTGTCTGTTCGGCGCGGACAAGACTCCCGCGGAACCTCCGCCGGCCAACCTGTGGAACGGCCTCAAGCCTGCGTACACCCTGCTCACCACCAACTGCGGGAGCGTCTTCGGGAGCCCTTCGTGCGAGAGCCAGGACAACACCTGGTTCGACACCGGGACGAGCCCCTGGTTCGGCACTCCCTACTGGGAGTCGATCGACGTCAAGAACGGCTACGCCTTCCTGGCCACCAATCTCGGGTTTCAGATCTGGGACGTCAACGGCAACTTCGCCGAGGACCCGGACCGCCTGATCTACGCGGACATCAGGGTCTTCGCGCCGATCAACACCTCGGTGGGCCACGACTGGTTCCAGGTTCGCGACGTCGACGCCTCGGCCGACGGCAATCTCGCGGCGGTGACCGGAGGCCACTCGACCGGGATGCTGATCATCGACACCACGAACAAGGCCATGCCGAAGGTCCTCTACCAGGACCCGAGCAACGCGGGCCCCGGCATTCCCCACGGCTTCAACGGGGGGCGGGAAGTCCATGTCCAGACCATCGGTGGCAGGGTCTACGGGTTCGTCACCGGGGAATCGAACACCAGCGTTCACGTGAACGGCCTCTGGTCGTATGACCTGACCCGCGCCAAGGAGCTCAGCCTCCCGGGCGGTTGCGTGGACTACCAGCCGACGAATCCCAACGCGGCCTGCACCGGCGTCTTCAAGCAGCGGATCTCCACCCGCAAGACGGGTCACGTCGACGGCGCCGGAGACGACGTCAACGGCCACTTCGTGGTCGCCAGCGGGAGCGAGTTCAACATCAATCAGAACTGGGGCTTCGAGATCTGGGACGTCTCCAACCCCGCTTCCGCCGAGCTGGCCCTGACCGGCCACTCGGGGCTGCGGGTCGACGGCGTCGCGCTGTGGAAGGAAGGGACGAAGTTCTTCCTCGCCGTCTCCAACCGCGGTGCCAACGGCGCGGGGCCCCACAAGGGCCAGATCTACGACGTCACGTGCATCAAGACCGGGACCTGTGGATCGCTGTCTTCGATGCTGATCTACGACTTCCCGCTGGCGGAGTTCGGCATCGATCCCCAGATCGTCGGCACGGTCCAGGACTCCGTCGACGGCAGCGGCAACCCCTGGGTCTACTTCGGTCGTCGGATCAGCCCCGCGGCCCTGGGCCTGCAGACGGAATGGCTGTTCGACGTCGCCGGCATCTCGGCCAGCAACCCTCCCACCGAGATCACCGGCGGCGACCCCCGCAACGGCAACCAGGGCCAGCCCACGATGACGGTCGGCAGCCCGCCGATCACCGTGGGGTACTGGAGCTACATGTATGGCTGCTACCCGTCGGGGTCGAACTTCTATCGCCCGATCGGCGCCGAGGTGTATGGCAACCGTGTCTATCGCGCCGGCTACTCGCTGTTCGACGTCCATCGCTTCCAGAACGTCAGCCCGACGATCCAGACCAGCGGGCCCAGCACCGGCTACACCGGGCAGTCGATCCAGTTCAGCGCCACGGCTGCCAATTGTTCGCCGATCGCCGGCGGCTGGAGCTGGACCCCGAGCGGGGGCGGCCAGGTGGTGGGCGGCGGCACCTCGGCCAATGCCACGATCCAGTGGGGCACCACCGGCGCCAAGACCGTGACCGCGACCAACAGCGGCTGCCCGGGTGCGACCAGCGTCGCGGCGGCGATCCAGATCCTCGACCCGGCGCCGGCGATCACCTCGGTCTCGGTGAGCCCGACCTCGGGCTCGGTGTGCACGCCGTTCACGTTCACCGCCAACAACGTCACCGGCCTGCCGCCGCTGACCACCGACTGGACGATCGAGCAGGGCGGCAATCCGGTGCCCGGCGAGGGGGGCAGCGGCAACCCTTTCGTCTGGAACACTGAAGGCGTCGCGCCCGGAAGCTACCGGGGGCGGGCGACCGTCTCCGGCCCGGGCGGCAGCGCCACGGCCCTCTCGCCCCTGGTGACGCTCACCGCGCTCGCTCCGCTGCCGTCAACCGGCTTCGCGATCGCCCACCAGGCGCCGGTGCTCGGCTCGGTGCAGTTCAGCTCGCCCGGAGCCGCCGGCGCCACCGAGTGGCGGTGGGACTTCGACGGTACCCCGAGCGGCCCGGTCACCTTCGACCTGGAGACCACCGACCCGCTGGCGGGTCCGAGCCCGGTCTGGACCTACTCGACGATCGGTACCAAGAACGTCTGGCTCGAGGTGCGCAACTGCACCCAGAGCGCCTGGGTGCGCAGCGAGCTCGAGGAGGTCGAGATCCTCGAGGTCGCGCAGCTCGTCATCCACCAGTTCAGGGTCAACTGCGGCTTCATCGTCTGCTCGTTCAACACCGGGCAGCCGGTGAGCTTCACGCAACTCGTCGAGGGCGACCCCGACACCTACGAGTACGACTGGCAGGGCGATGGCACCTTTGAGCAGTCGAGCCCGACCCCGATCACCACCCACACCTATTCCAGCACCGGCCTGTTCCGGCCCAAGCTGCGGATCCGGCGCGGTGCCGACGTGGTGGCCGCGGACTCCGAGAACCAGGTCCAGATCGGCGGCGGCGGACCGCCGCCGACGCCGACGGTCAGCATCACCGGCCCGACCGCCCGCGACGTCGGCGAGGAGGGCAACTACGCGGCCAGCGCCTTCAACTGCACGCCGAACGCAAACGGCTGGACCTGGAACACCGCCGGCGGCATCGGCAGCAGCACGACCAACCAGATCACCCTGAGCTGGACCTCGACCGGCAACAAGGTGATCACCGCCACCAACAGCGGCTGCGGGACCGCGTCCGACAGTCACACGGTCAACGTCACCACCGATACCGGGGGCAACCCGAACAACCTGGCCGCCGAGTTCACCGTCGTGCCCGGGTCTCCCGAAGCCGGCGAAGAGGTCGAGTTCGACGCCAGCAACTCGGCCGGCGACCCGACCGGCTGGGTGTGGGACTTCGGCGACGGCGAGGGCGCCAGCGGCGAGGTGGTCACCCACACCTTCGACCAGGCGGGGACCTACACCGTCGGGCTGACGATCAGCAAGACCGCGCCGGGTTGCGGCTCGTTCGGGCAGAACGTCTGCACCGACACCGCGACCGCCGAGGTCACGGTCGGCAACGGCGGTGGTGGCGGCGGCGACTGCGTCGCCGACGACGACACCCTCTGCCTGATGGACGGCAGGTTCCAGGTCCGGGTGCGTTTCCTCCACCCGCAGGACGGAATCCAGGACGCCCAGGTCTACGAGGAGTTCGCGGCCGACCGAACCGGCATGTTCTGGTTCTTCCGGCCGGACAACGTCGAGCTGATCACCAAGTCGCTCGACGGCACCAACGGCGACATCTTCCCCGACCCGGCCTACTGGTTCTTCTACGGCGGCCTGTCGAACGTCGAGTACTGGATCACGGTCACCGACACCGGGGTCAGCCCGCCCAAGACCGTCGAGTACCACAACCTGCCGGGGGTGATCTGCGGCCTCGCGGACACCGCGGCGTTCCCGACCGAGGACCTCCCGGAGCCGATCCAGGGCGGCGCGGCGGGCCCGGGGATCACCGACGGCGGGATCTTCGAGAACTCCGGTCCGGGAGTGATCGCCGCCGGCGGTGCCAGCGGCACCTGCGTGCCGGCCCCCGGCCGCCTCTGCCTGCTCGAGGGGCGCTACGCGGTCGAGGTCGACTGGCACGACCAGCGCTCCGGCGACACCGGCTTCGGCCAGGCGATCCCGGGCACGGACCGCACCGGCTACTTCTGGTTCTTCCGCGACGACAACATCGAGCTGGTGACCAAGATGCTCGACCCCGGCCCGCCGTTCGCCCACGTCTGGGTGCTCTGGGGGGCGCTGTCGGACGTCGAGTACACCATCAAGGTGACCGACACGGTGACCGAGGCGTCGAAGGAGTACCACAACGCGCCGGGCAGCTTCTGCGGCGGCGCCGACACCACGGCGTTCGACGCCGACTAGCCGGCGCGCCACCGCGCGCGCGATCGGCGGCCGGGTGGTGAGCCCGGCCGCCGGCCTCCTCCGGCGCGCGGGTCTACAATGACCTCGCGATGAGCGATCCCGTCGTCACGGTCCGCGGGCTGTCCAAGCGCTACCGCATCTACGCCACGCCCTGGGACCGGCTCTGGGAGGCGCTCACCCGCCGTCCCCGCCACCGCGAGTTCCATGCCCTCTACGGGCTCGACTTCACCCTCGAGCGCGGCGAGGGGCTGGCGGTGATCGGCGAGAACGGCGCCGGCAAGAGCACGCTCCTCAAGATCCTCGCCGGGATCACCGCGCCGACCGCGGGCTCGCTCGAGGTGCGCGGCAAGATCGCCTCGATCCTCGAGCTCGGCTCCGGCTTCCATCCCGAGTTCACCGGCCGCCAGAACGTCGTCCTGAACGCCGCGATGCTCGGCCTCGGCGAGGCCGAGGTGCGCGAGCGGATGCCCGAGATCGTCGCCTTCAGCGAGCTGGGCGACTTCATCGACCAGCCGGTCAAGTGCTACTCGACCGGCATGGCGATGCGGCTCGGGTTCTCGATCGCCACCCAGGTCGACCCCGACGTCCTGATCATCGACGAGGCGCTCTCGGTCGGCGACGGCTACTTCCAGAAGAAGTGCATGGACCGGCTCCAGCGCTACGTCGAGGGGGGCGGCACGCTCCTCTTCTGCTCGCACGCGATGTACTACGTCTCGGTCTTCTGCCAGCCGCGCGCTCTGGCTCAAGCAGGGGCGGGTCGAAGCGCTGGGCGAGGTCGACCGAGTCGTCCACGACTACGAGACCTTCCTGCTCGCCAAGCAGGCGAAGACGGAGCTCGGGGCCGGACCGGCCGCCGCCGAGACGCCGGCGAGCTGCGGCGCCCGGATCACTCATTTCGCGGTCGCCGGCGGCGACGCCGGTCCGCCCCGGTTGAGCTGCGGCCAGCCGCTGACGATGACCCTGGAATGGGAGACCACCGATCCCGGTCAGGCGTTCCACGCCGGCCTGTCGATCACCCGCCGCGACGGGGTGGAGGTGGCGACCTTCGCGACTCACCTCGACGGCATGGCGCCGCTGGTCGGCGGCCGGCGGCACCGGATCGACCTCGAGGTGCCGCGGCTGCCGCTGGTCAAGGGCGAGTTCGAGGTCCACGCCTACGTGCTCGACGAGAGGGGCCTCTACGTCTTCGATCGCCACCTCGAGAGTCCGGCCTTCACGGTCGCCGCTCCCGAGTACCGCTTCGGGCTGATCGAGGCCGAGCACCGGTGGCGGACGGCCGTGCCCGAGCACGCGGCGCTGGCGGTAGGCGCGGGCGGCTAGGGGTGCGGCCGCTCACCGTCCACTACCTGCTCGAGAGCGCCGAGCTGTTCGGCGGCGTCAAGGTCGCGCTGGCGCAGGCCGAGCTGCTGGCGCGCCGCGGCCACCGGGTGACGGTGATCGGCCGCGGCGGGCCGCCGGAGTGGTTCCCGCTCAGCGCCCGCTTCGAGACCCGGGCCGACCTCGATCCCGCCGGCCTGCCGCCGCCGGAGGTCACGGTCGCCACCTTCTGGACCACGCTCGCCGCAGCGGCGGCGGCGCCCGGCGAGGCACTCCATCTGTGCCAGGGCTTCGAGGCGCTCGGCCGCCACAACGTCGCCGAGCACGCCGCGATCCGCCGCGAGTACGCTCGGCCGCTGCCGGCGATGACCGTCTCGCCCCATCTCGCCGAGCTGCTCGGCCGCGAGTTCGGCCGCCCGGCGGTGGTCGTCCCCCAGCCGCTCGAGCCGGCCTGGCGCCCGGCGGAGCGCCGGCGTGCGGGCCGTCCGGCGCGGGTGCTGGTCACCGGCCCCTTCGAGGTCTACCTCAAGGGGGTGCCGGCGGCGCTCGCCGCGGTCGGCCTGCTGCGCCGCGACGGCCTCGACTGCCGGCTGGTGCGCCTGTCGCAGTGGCCGCTCACCGTCGAGGAGGAGCGGCTCCTCGCGCCCGACGAGTTTCACTGCGCGCTGGCGCCCGCCGAGGTGCCGGAGCTGGTCCGGAGCTGCGACCTGCTGCTCGCGCCGTCGTGGGAGCAGGAGGGCTTCGGGCTGCCGGCGCTCGAGGCGATGGCGAGCGGGGTGCCGGTGGTGGCCTCGGACGTCCCCTGCTACCGCTCCTGGGCCGCCGGCGCCGCCGTCCTGGTCCCCTACGACCGCCCCGAGTCGTTCGCCGCCGCGGCTCGCGGGCTGCTCGCGGACCCCGGCCGCTGGCGCCGGCTGCGCCGGGCCGGTCTCGCGCTCGCCCGCCGCCACGACGAGCGGGCGGCGGGCGAGGCGGTGGAGGCCGCCCTCGCCTGGACGGTCTCCGGCCGCTGGCGCGAGGCCGCCGGCGCGGCGGTCGCGGCGGCGCCATGACCTCGGTCGCCCTGGTGGCGGTGACCCACCGGTCGGCGGCTTTCGTCCCCGCCGCGGTCGAGACCTTCCGCGCCGAGGCGAGGGCCGCCGGGGCCGAGCCGGAGGTGGTGGTGGTCGACCACTCGGAGGACACGGCCGAGCTCGACCGCCTCGCTGCCTGCGCCCCCGACCGCCTCCTGGCGCGTCCCAACCGCGGCTATGCCGCGGGCATCAACGCCGGCGCCGCCGCCGCGGGCGCCGAGGTCCTCCTCTTGGCCAACCCCGACCTGCGCTTCCGCCCCGGCTCGGTGACGGCGCTGCTGGCGGCGCTGGACGACGGCTGGGACCTCGCGGGCCCGCAGTTCGAGCTGGCCGGGTTCCTGTTGCCGCCGGCCGACCGGCAGACCCCGGGCGAGACCGTCGCCCGCGCCCGTGCCGGCCGCTCCGGCCGCGCCTGGCGGCGGGGGCTGGCGCGGGAGGCCGCGGGCTGGCGGCGGGTCTGGGAGAGCGCCGAGCCGGTGGCGGTGCCGGCGCTCTCCGGGGCGCTGATCGCGGTGCGTGCCGAAACCGCCCGCTCCCTGGGCCCCTGGGACGAGGGCTACTTCCTCTACTTCGAGGAGACCGACTGGATGCGCCGCGCCCTCGCCGGCGGGCTCGCGGCCGCCGTGGTGCCGGCGGCGCGGGTCGAGCACCGCTGGGGGCACGCCGCCGCCCCCGGCCGCACGGCGGGCGTCTACGCGGCCTCGCGCCGGCGCTTCCAGTCCCGCCACCACCCGCGGTTCGGGCCGCTCGGCGACCGCCTGGCGCGGGCGCTGGCGGCGCGGGCGGCGCCGCCGGGGGCGGCGCCGTTCCCGGCGCTGTCGCCCGCGCCAGGCCGCCGGCTCGACTGGCTGGTCTCGCCGTCGCCGCTGCTGCTGCCGGCCGCGGGCCTGCGCGCCGAGGAGCCGCCGATCGCCGCCTACGCCGCGTTCCACGCCGCCGCGCCCGCCGGGATCGCCCTCGCCGCCGCCGCGGTCGACCCGGAGGACGGCTCCGTCTATGGCCCATGGACCCCACCGGCGCCGGCAACGTAGAAATCCTCGGATTCCGTCGTACCGCTGCCGTCGGGCGCCGGAGAGGCGCATCCGGGGGAGCCCACGGCGCCCCGCGATCCGGGCCACCGACCCCGCCGGCCCGGCGGTCGAGATACGCTCCGCTCGCATCCAACCCGGGAACCGCCCATGCCCCCCGAGCTCTCCGTCGTCATCCCCGCCTACAACGAGGAACGGCGGCTCGGTCCGAGCCTCGACCGGATCGCCGCCTACTGCGCCGGCCGCGGCCTCGACCACGAGATCGTGGTCGTCGACGACGGCTCGACCGACCGCACCGCCGAGCTGGTCACGGCGCATCCCGCGCCGGGGCTGCTGCTGGTCCGCCAGCCCGCCAACCGGGGCAAGGGCGCGGCGCTCCGGGCCGGCGTGGCGGCCACCGCGGGCGAACGCGTACTGGTCACCGACGCCGACCTGTCGGCGCCGATCGCCGAGCTGGAGCGGCTCGAGCCGCGGCTCGCGGCCGGCGCCGACCTGGTGCTGGGCAGCCGCGCGGCGCCCGGCGCCCGGCTCGTCCAGCGCCAGCCGCTCTACCGCGAGCTGATGGGCAAGACCTTCAACCGCGTCATCCGCCTGCTCGGCGTACACGGGCTCGCCGACACCCAGTGCGGCTTCAAGCTCCTCACCGGCGCCGCCGCCCGCGACCTCTTCCCGCGCTTGACCGTCGACCGCTTCGCCTACGACGTCGAGCTGGTCTGGCTGGCGCGCCGCCGCGGCTACCGGGTGGAGGAGGTCGGGGTCGAATGGTCCGACTCCGGGGAGTCGCGGGTCCACGCCCTGCGCGACTCGGCCGCGATGCTGCGCGACGTGATCGGTATGCGCTGGCGGCACCGGGGCCGGGGCTGAGCGGGGCCCGATCAGCCTGACCACCAGCCCGGATGATGGCGATCCACCCGATGCTGCCGGTCCTGGTGGCGGCGAGCCTCGCCGGGCTCCTGCTGCCGGATCGCCGCGGCCGCCGCCCGGCCCCCGCCGGAATCGCCTGGGCCGCGCTCGGCCTCGCCGCGACCGCGCTCCTCTGGCCGGCGCTGCGGCTCCCCGACGGCGTGCCCAGCCCGGCCGCCCTGCTCGCCAAGCACCCGCCGTGGCAGGCTGCTGGCCCGACCGCACCGGCCGATTCGCCGGCCGCGCTCTCCGACGTCGCCTACCAGATCGAGCCGTGGCTGATCCATCTGCGCCGCGAGCTGCGCGCCGGACGGGCGCCGTTCTGGAACCCTTACCAGTACGCCGGCGCGCCGTTCTGGAGCAACGGCCAGTCGGCGCCGCTCTTCCCGCTCCACCTGCTGTTCGCGGCGCTGCCGCTGGGCGCCGGGCTGGTCCTCCTGCCCTGGCTCAAGGTGATGGTCGCCGGCCTCGGGGCGCGGGCGCTGGCGCGCCAGCTCGGGACCTCGGAGGGCGCGGCGCTCCTCGCCGGGCTGACCTTCGCGCTCTCGGGGATGCTCGCCGGGTTCGTGCTCTACCCGATGGGGAACGCGCTGGCGCTGGTGCCCTGGGTGCTGTGGGCGGTCGAGCGGCTGGCCGCCGGCCGCTCCGGACCGCTGCCGCTGGCGGTCGCGAGCGGGCTCCAGCTCCTCGCCGGCCACCCGGAGACCGCGCTCCACACGGCGCTGCTCTCGGGGATCTACCTGGTGGTGCGGGGAAGCGGCGTTCAGCGCTGCGTGCGAGGAGCGTCGCTCCCCACCGATGCGGGACCCGAGGAGGCGTGCGAGGGCCGGTCGTCGTGGCGGGGCTCGATCCCCCTCTGGTGCGGCTGGGCGGCGGGCTGGACCCTGGGCGCCGGGCTCGCGGCGGTCCAGCTCGTGCCGCTCGCGCTCGAGCTGGCGGCGAGTGCGCGCTGGCAGGCCGCGGGCGCCGGCTTCACCGAGCCGCTCGGCCGGCTGCTCGCCCAGCCGCTACGCTTGGCGCTCCCCGAGCTGTACGGCGATCCCGCCCGCGGCACCTGGTTCGGGCCCTACAACTACCTGGCGACCGCGGCCTACGCCGGCGCGCTGGCGCTGCCGCTGGCGGCGGTGGGGACCGGGTGGATCCGGGAGCCGCGCCGGGATCGCCGCTGGCTCGCCGTGGCGGCGCTCCTCGCCTTCAGCTTCGCCGCCGCCTACCACCTGCCCGGGGTGCGCCAGGCGCTCGAGGCGCTGCCGGTCCTCGGCCGCGCCGCCCACCACCGGCTGATCTTCGGCGTCGAGTTGGCGCTGGCGCTCTTCGCCGCCGCCGGCTTCGACCGCTGGCGCGCCGGCCGCGGCGGCCGGGCGCTCCTGGCCGGCGGCGCCGCGGTGGCGCTGGCGCTGGCCGCCGCCTGGTGGCTCCTGGGCGGGGAGTGGGCGGCGCGCGGCCTGACCCCGCGCCAGCTCGCGTGGAGCGCCGCCGCGGCGGCGGCGGTGCTGCTCCTGGCCGCCGGCCGCCGGCTCGCGCCGCGGCCGCGCCGGGCGCTGGCCCTCGCCCTGCCGGCGCTCGCCGCGGCCGACCTGCTCGCCGCCCACGGCGCGATCAACCCGGGGCTGCCGCTCGACAGGCTTTTCCCGGAGACGGCGGCGGTGCACTTCCTCCAGGGTCGGGAGGGGCGGGTGGCCGGCGCCGGCGACGCCCTGCGCCCCAACGCGGCGATGGTCTACCGCCTCCACGACGTGCGCGGCGACGACACCGTCAAGTCGGCGCGTTGGGCGCGCTTCGAGGCGGAGCACCTGGGTGCCGGCCATCCCAACTACTTCACGCCGATCCGGCGCTGGGACCCGCTCTGGCTCGACCGCCTGGGGGTGCGCTGGGTGATCGCCGCGCCGGGCGAGCCGCCGCCCGCCGGGGGCTGGCGCCTCGCCTTCGACGGCGCCGACGCGCGGGTCTGGGAGCGCCCGGCCGCGCTGCCGCCGGTGCGCTGGACCGGCGCCGCCGAGGACGGCCGCCGAGTCGAGGTAGTGGAGCAGGCGAGCGGCCGCTGGCGCCTGCGCTGGGCGTCGCCCCGCCGAGGGCTCCTGGTGGTCGCCGACTCGTTCGATCCCGGCTGGTCGGCGCGCGTCGTGAGCGGCGGAGGAGCCGCCCCGGGGGGCGGCCGGGTGCCGGTGCGCGCCGCCGGCGGCGTGCTGATCGGCCTCGAGCTGGGACCCGGCGAGGGCGAGGTCGAGCTGGTCTACCGGCCGCGCGGTATCGGCTGGGGGGCGGCGGCGAGCTTGGCGGCGATCCTCATCGTCGCGGGCCTCGCGTGGCGCCGCCGGCGGCAGGTCGAGGTCGCCGCGGGCGAGGATCGCCGGTGACCGAGGTCCGCGCCACCCGCCCGGGAGACCTGCCCGGCCTCGACGCGCTTTTCCGCGGCGCCTTCGGCCACGGCCTCGCCGCCGAGGAGTGGGAGTGGAAGTACCGGCGCCTCCCGGGCGAGGCCCGGAGCGTGGTCGCGGTCGCCGCCGGCGGCGCCGTGCTCGCCCACGCCGGGGCGCTCGGTTTCCCGGCGCGCGGCGCGGCCGGCGAAGGGCGGATCTGGCAGCTCGCCGACTTCGCCGGCGCCGCCCGCGGCGGCGGGCTGGTGCCGCCGCTGGTGCGTGCCGGGCGGGCGCTCCTCGACGGCATCCCCGGGCCCGGCGACCTGCCGTGGATCTTCGGCTTCCCGAGCCCGCGCCACTTCCGGCTCGGCGAGCGCGCCTTCGGCTACCGGCCCCTGACCGAGATCCGGCCGCTCGCCGGGCCGATCCCCGAGGCGGGCGCGCGGGCGCCGCGACCGGCGTCGCCGCCCGCCGGCGCCGAGCCGTGCGAGCGGCTCAGTCCCACCGGCGGGCCCGCCGGCGGCCTTGCCGAGCGCGCCTGGGAGGCGTGCGCGGCCGGCTGGGGCCTGGCTGGCGGCGTCCGCCGCACCACCGCGTTCCTCAACTGGCGCTACCACGACCGCCCCGGCCGCTACTACCGCTACTACCGGCTGATCGCGGGCGCCGCCGAGGGGCTGGCGGCGTTCGCCTTCGTCGGCCGCGAGGCCTGGGCCGCCGAGCTGTGGCTGCCGCCCGCGGACGGTTGGTACGATGCGCTGTCGGCGGTCGCGGCCGACCTGCGCGCCGCCGGCCTCGTCACCTGGCGCTTCTGGCCGCCGCCTCCCCGGTCCGGGCTCGACGCGACGCTGGCCGGCCTCGGCCTGCGCCCGCTGGCCGAGACCGTGTTCGTCGGCTGCCGGGGCGCGCCCGGGGGCCCCGACCCGGCGGCGGCCGCCGCCGGCTTCTACTACGCCATGGGCGACTACGACGCGGTCTGAAGACAATGCCGACCCTTTCGCGATGCGCCCCGAGCGCCGGCGCCGGCCCGCCGGCCAGCCGCGCGGGTCGAGCCGGCCGCTCCGGCCGTCCCCCGGCCCGCGGCGTGCGCGCCGCGCTCGGTCTCGACCCGGCTCCGGTTCTCGCCCTGGCCCTGGCGGCGCTCTCCGCCTGCGCTCCGCCGCCCGCCGGCTTCCTGATCCCCGCCGGCGAGGCGTCGGCGGCGCCGTGCGGCGGCGACTGCGCGGCGGCGGGCTTCGAGTTCTCGGCGCCGGGCGAGGCGGCGGCGGTCGAGATCGACCACGAGCGGCGCCCGGCGGTGGTCACCGGCCCGGACGGCTGGAGCTGGCGGGGCCGGATCCCGGCCGGCGCGCGGCTGGCGCTCGGGGTGCAGGCGCTCCCCGCCTCCTGGCGGCCGGAGGCGCCGGTCGAAGCGCGGCGGCTGACGGTCCAGGTCGAGGTCTCGGGCGGCGGCCGCCGCGAGGTGGTCGAGGTCGAGCGCGCGCTCGGCGAGGCGACCGCCCGCTGGCTCGATCTCCAGGTCGACCTCGCCCGCTGGGCCGGCGAGGAGGTGACGCTGACCGCGCACGCCGCGCTCGCCGGCGGCGCCGGTGCCGCGGCCGGGGAGGCGCGGATCGCCTGGGGGCCGATCGCGCTGGCCGCCCCGGGCGACGAGGCGGCCGCTGCGGCGGGGCCGCCCAACGTCCTCTTCCTCGTCATCGACACCCTGCGCGCCGATCACACCACGCCCTACGGCTACGCCCGCGACACCACCCCCGAGATCGAGCGCCTGCTCGCCGCGCCCGGCGCGGTGGTCGAGACCGCGTATGCGCAGGCGCCCTGGACGCTCCCTTCGGCGACCTCGTACCTGACCGGCCGCTGGCCCGGCGACCTCCTCGGCGGCGCCGGCATGGCCTCCTACGGCATCCCCGAGGGGGTCGTGAGCCTCCCCGAGGCACTGGCCCGGCTGGGCTACCGCACCGCCGGGCTGATCGCCAACCCGACGCTCCACGCCGGCAACGGCTTCGCGCGCGGCTTCGAGACCTTCTACACGCCGGCGCCGGTCACCGAGTCGATGCTCCTCCACGCCGACGAGCTGACCCGGCGGGCGATCCCCTGGCTGCGCGCGCACCAGCATCGCGCCGGGGGGCGGCCGTTCTTCCTCTACCTCCACTACCTCGACCCGCACGACCCCTACGACAACCCGGACACCGCCTCCGGCCGCTCGCCGTTCTATCCCGACTACGCCGGGTCGGTCTCCGGCAAGTACGTCCACGGCGTGTACACCGGCAACCTCCCGCTCCCCGACCCGCCGTCCGACGTCGCCCACCTGACCGCGCTCTACGACAGCGAGATCGTCTACGTCGACCGCCACGTCGGCCGCGTCCTCGCCGCGCTCGATCCGCGGGTGCTGGCGAACACCCTGGTGGTCGTGACCTCCGACCACGGCGAGGAGCTGTACGAGCGCGGCGGCTTCAAGCACGGCCAGACGCTCTACCAGGAGCAGATCCACGTGCCGCTGGTCCTGCGCTGGGACGGCCGGATCCCGGCCGGCCGGCGGCTCGCCGGGGCGGTGCCGCTGCTCGACCTCTACCCGACCGTGCTCGCCGCCGCCGGCGCGCCGGAGCAGACCGCGGCGGGGCTGCCCGGGATCGATCTCCTGCCGGCGCTCCGCGGCGAGGCGGCGCTGCCGCGCCGGCCGGTCTTCGCCCAGCACCTGGCCACCGGACCGACGCGCGCCGCGGCGCTGTTGGACGGCGCCAAGCTGATCCTGTTCGACCGCGAATCGCCGTTCGCGCCCGCCGACCCGCTCCAGGAGCACCTCTACCGGCTCGATCTCTCGCGCCTCGACCGGGTCGAGCTGTACGATCTCGCGACCGACCCCGGCGAGCGCACCGACCTGGCCGCCGCCGAGCCCGGGCGCGTGGCCCGGCTCGGCACGGTGGTCGACCGCCGGCTGGCCGGGCAGGGGGGCGGGCTGACGCTCCTCGCGGGCGCCGGCGCCGCGGCCGACGCGAACGACGGCGCCGCCCGGCGCCTGACCGGCCGGCTGCGCTTCGAGCGCCCTCCGGAGGGGTGGATGCCCTACTTCCTGGCTCCCGGCGACCGCGTCGATCTCGACGGCGCCGAGCTGACCTTCGACCTCGCCGGCGAGCCCCTGGGCAAGGGGATCACGCTCCTCGGCGACCCGGGAGCGCTGGTCGCGGCCGAGGTCGCGCTCGACGGCCGGCCGGCGCCGCCGGGGCGCCTCGTGATCGGCCCCGGCCGGCCCTGGGCCGGCGGCGCGGTGCCGGCGGCGGCGTTCGAGCTCGACGGCGCCGCTCCTGCTTCCCGTGCTGCCGACGGCACCGCCGAGCCGGCGCTCCTCCACCTCTTCCGCCGCGGCGCTGGCGCTCGGGTGACGGCGCGCGAGGACGCGGAGACCCGCGAGCGCCTCCGGGCGTTGGGATACCTGCAATGAGCGCGCGCGCCACCGGCTTCCCGCACCTGCCGCCCGACCGCTGCCAGGCGGTGCGGGCGGCGAGCGCGCTGGTCCTGGCGCCGCACTACGACGACGAGGTGCTCGGCTGCGGCGGCCTCCTGGCGCAGCTCGCCGCCGCCGGCGCCGCGGTGCGGGTGCTGTTTCTGACCGACGGCGGCGGCGGTGCCGAGGAGGTCGGCGACCGCGACGCCTACCGCGCCCGCCGGCGCGCCGAGGCGGGGGCGGTGGCCGATCGGATGGGCTTCGCCGGCGTCGAGCACCTGGCGATCCCCGACGGCGAGCTGGGGCACCGGCTCGAGCAGGCGGCGGCGGCGATCGAACGGGCGCTGGTCGCCTTCCGCCCCGGGTTGCTGCTGGTGCCGGCGCCGACCGAGTCGAGCGCCGACCACCGCGCCGCCTTCGCCGCCCTCCACCGGCTGCTCGGATCGGTGCGCCAGGGCGGCGAGCACGGCGCCGCGCTCGCCGAGGCCGCTCGCGACCTCGCGGTCCTCGCCTACGAGATCAACCGGCCCGGCTACCCGGACCTCCTGGTCGACGTCTCGGCCGAGCTGCCGCTGCTCGAGGAGGCGATGGCGCTCTACGCCAGCCAAGAGGAGCGCCGCGACTACTGGCGCGCCTCGCTCGGCCTGCGCCGCTACCGCACCCTGACCCTGCCGGCCGCAGTCGAGGCCGCCGAGGGCTACCGGCGGCTCGCCCTCGACGACTTCACCACCGCGAGCCCGGCGCAGCTCGTGCGCCGGCTCGGCGCCCTGCCCGAGGTCGCCGAGGTGCGTGAGGGGCCGCGGATCTCGGTCGTCGTGCGGACCAAGGACCGACCGGCGCTCCTCGCCGAGGCGCTCGCGAGCCTCGCCGCCGGCGCCTACCGGCGGGTCGAGGTGGTGCTGGTCAACGACGGCGGCGCGCCGCCCGAGCCGCCGCCGGACTACCCGCTGCCGCTGGTGCGCGTCGAGCTGCCGGAGAACCGCGGCCGCGCCGCCGCCGCCGACGCCGGGGTCGAGGCCGCCGGCGGCGACTTCGTCGCCTTCCTCGACGACGACGACCTCGCCGCCCCCGAGCACCTCGCGACCCTCGCCGGACTGGCCGGCGGATCCGGGGCGCGGGTCGTCTACACCGACGCCGCGGTCGGCGTCTACGAGCTCGATCCGGGGAGTGAGCCCGGCGGCCGCGGTGGCTGGACCTGCGTCGAGCGCCGGCTGCCCTACAGCCGCGACTTCGATCCCGACCTGCTCCTCCTCGACAACTACATCCCGTTCAACACCCTGCTGATCGAGCGCGCATTCCTCGCCGAGACCGGGCCGTTCGACCGGGACCTGCCGTTCTTCGAGGACTGGGACCTCCTGATCCGGCTCGCCGGCCGCGCCCGCTTCCACCACCTGCCGCGGGTGACCTGCGAGTACCGGCACTTCCGCGGCGCCGGCCACCACGTGCTCGGCGAGGCGCCGCGCGAGCGCGCCGACTTCCTGGCGATGAAGGCGCGGGTCCTGGCCAAGCACTCCGCGCTCCTGACCCCCGAGCGGCTGGCGCGCGCTGTCGACACCCTGCGCCGGGAGCTGGTCGAGGCGACCGAGGAGGGCGCGGCGCTGCGCGCCGAGGCGGCTCACCTCCGCGCCGAGCGCGCCGACCTCGAGGACCGCTTCCACCGCGCCCACGGCGAGGCCGACGCCCTGCGCCGCGAGTCCGGCCGGCTCGCCGCCGAGGCCGAGCGCCTCTACCGCGACGAGCGCGACCTCCGTGCCGTGGTCGCCGACCAGGACGCCCACCTCGGCCGCACCTACGCCGAGATCGAGCGCCTGGGCGGCGTCATCCGCGGCATGGAGGCGACCCGCGCCTGGCGGCTCCACCGGTGGCTCGAGCGCCGCCGCGGCCGGGGGCCGACCGGCGGATGAAGCGGATCGCCCTGGTCTCGAGCGAGCCGATCCGGCCGGCGATGGCGGGGATCGGCATCCGCTACCTCGAGATGGCGCGCCGGCTGCCGGCGGCCGTGGGCGGCGCGGTCGAGACGGTGCTGGTCTCGCCCGCCGAGGAGGCGGCGATGCGCGAGCTGGCCGGCCCGGAGGTCGCGGCCGTGCGGCGCTTCGAGCGCGGCCGGCTCGCCGAACTGATCGCCGACTGCGCCGCCGTGGTGGCCCAGGGTCAGCTCGCGAACGACGTCGTGATCGAGCGGCCCGAGCTGCCGGTCGCGATCGACCTCTACGACCCGTGGCTGGTCGAGAACCTCCACTACGTCGAGACCCTCGGTCTCGACCCCTACCGCAACGACCACGCCACCTGGGTGCTCCAGATGTCGCGCGGCGACTTCTTCCTCTGCTCGTCCGAGGAGCAGAAGACCTTCTACCTCGGCTTCCTGGCCGCCCTCGGCCGGGTCAACCCGGAGCGGCTGGCGGCCGACCCCGACCTCGACCGCCTGATCGCGCCGGTGCCGTTCGGCCTCCCCGCCGAGCCGCCGCCGCACCGGCCGCTCCTGCCGGCGCGCCAAGGCGGCGAGAAGCGGATCCTCTTCGGCGGCCTCTACGACTGGTACGACCCGCACGTCCTGCTCGACGCGCTCGAGCGGATCGGGGAGCGGCCGTGGCGTCTCTACCTGGTCGCCAACCCGAACCCGGAGTCGACCCCGCAGCGCCTCCTCGGCGAGGTCGAAACGCGCTGCCGGGCGCGGGGCTGGTGGGGGAGCCGGGTGCTTCTCCTCGACTGGGTGCCGGCCGACCGCCGCTTCGACCTCCTGCGCGACGTCGACCTCCTGGTCTCGCCGCACCGCCCGAGCCTCGAGAGCCGGCTCTCGTTGCGCACCCGCTACCTCGACGCCGCCGCGGTCGGCTGCCCGGTGATCGCCACCGAGGGGGGCACGGTGGCGCGCCTGCTGAGCGAGCACGGCGCCGGCCGCGTCGTCCCGGCGGCCGACCCGGAGGCGCTCGCCGCCGCCCTCGCCGCGCTGCTCGACCACGGCCCCGGCGAGACCGAGCGCTCCGCGCTCGCCGCCCTCGCCCGGCGCTTCACCTGGGAGCGGGCGCTCGCGCCCCTGGTCGCCTTCTGCCGCGACCCGCGCATCGACCCGACCAAGGAGCGCTTCGCCTTCCGCCCGTCCACCGTCGCGCCGCCCGACGGCCTCGCCTTCCGTCTGCGCCGTCTCGCGCGCCGTCTCAAGCGCCCTCTCGGAGGTCGCGGGTGATCCGCTCGGTCTCGGTCGCCGTCCTGTCCTGGAACGGCCGCCACCACCTCGAGCAGTGCCTCCCCGCGCTCGAAGCCCAGCGCGATCCCGGCGTCCCCTGGGAGGTGCTGGTGCTCGACAACGGCTCGACCGACGGCAGCGCCGACTGGCTGCGCACGCACCACCCGCGGGTACGTCTGGTCGAGAGCCGCCGGAACCTCGGCTTCTGCGCCGGCAACAACCGGCTGGTCGCCGAGGCGACGGGCGACGCCGTCGCCTTCCTCAACAACGACACCCGCCCCGAGCCGGGCTGGCTGGCGGCGCTGGTCGACGCGCTCCGGGCGGCGCCGGCCGAGGTCGCCGCGGTCTCCGGGCTGATCCTCGACTGGGAGGGGGAGCGGCTCGACTTCGCGCGCGGCGTGATGACCTTCGACGGCCATGCCTTCCAGCTCGGCTTCCGCCGCCGGCTCGACCGCCTCCGGGGCGGCGAGATCCCGGCCGACGGCGCCGAGCTGTTCTTCGCTTGCGGCGGAAACATGCTGGTGCGCAAGCAGTCGTTCTTGTCGGCCGGCGGCTTCGACGCCGACTACTTCGCCTACCTCGAGGACGTCGACCTCGGCTGGCGCCTCTGGGCCGGCGGCGAGCGGGTGACCTTCGCGCGCGACGCCGCGGTGCGCCACCGCTCGGGCGCCACCAGCGACCTCCTCGGCCTCTACCACCGCGGCTTCCTGTTCGAGCGCAACGCCTTCCTGACCGCCTACAAGAACTTCGAGGCCGGGCTCTGGGAGCGGGTGATGCCGGCGGTGCTCCTGACCTTCAACTCGCGCACCCAGACCCTGCTCGAGCAGAACAACCCGGCCGGGGCGCTCTTGGCGATCGACCCCTACGCCGGGCACATCGCGAACACCGGCCCGGAGGTCGCCCCGCCGCCGGGCGGTCCCATCCCTCGGCCCGCTCCGCCGCCCGCGGCCGCCCTGCCTGACCTCTCCACGGAGCCGGCGACCGCCGCCGCCGGCCGCCTCCACGCCGCCTTCGCCAAGGCGCGCGAGCTGGGGCTCAAGGAGACCTCCCGCCGAGCCCTCCGCCGCCTGCTCGGCCTGCCCGGCGCGCCGCTGATCGCCGATCCGCGCTCCCAGGCTCAGCTCCGCGCCCAGGCCTACCTGTTGCGCCACCTCGATCTCGCCGCCGAGAAGCGCCGCGCCGTCCAGGCCCACCGCCGGGTCCCCGACGCCGAGATCCTCGCCCGCTTTCCGCCCTGGCTGGTGCCGACCTACCCGGGCGACGAGGCGCTCTTCGCCTCGCCCGGCTTCCGCTCCTGGCTGCCCGAGGAGCTGCCGCTGGTCGAGGCGACGCTGGGGGAGGTGATGGAGTGGTCGTAGCCGGTCGGTGGCCCCGCCCCGGACATGAGGCGGCGCACCGCGTCCGGCGCGGTAATTACCATGAATATCTGATACGCAGCGATCGTTTTTCCTGGTAGATTGCGTCCGTGATCGACCGGCCGCGACACCGCGCCGTCCTCGCCGACCTTCTCGAGCAGTTCCCGGTCGTCGGGCTGCTCGGTGCCCGCCAGGTGGGCAAGACGACCCTCGCCCGGCGGTTCCTCGAGGACAGAAGCGAACCGTTCGTCTTCTTCGATCTCGAAGACCCGACCGACAGAGCGCGGCTGGCCGACCCGAAGCTGGCTCTCGAGGGGCTCCAAGGGCTGGTCGTCATCGATGAGGTCCAGGGCGCTCCCGAGCTCTTCCCACTCCTGAGGGTCCTCGTCGATCGCCCGGACAACGCGGCTCGATTCCTGGTGCTCGGCAGCGCCGCGCCCGGCCTGCTCCGGCAATCCTCCGAGACGTTGGCGGGCCGGATCGCATACCACGAGCTGCCTCCGCTAGGGCTCGACGAGGTGGGTGTCGAGGCGGCGGATGACCTGTGGCTCCGGGGTGGGTTTCCGCGCTCGTTCCTCGCCGCCGACGACCACCGGAGCGCGCGGTGGCGTGAGGCCTTCGTCAAGACCTTCCTCGAACGGGACCTGCCCCAACTCGGCGTCGGCGTTCCGGCGACCACCATGCGACGGTTCTGGACGATGGTCGCCCACTATCACGGGCAGACCTGGAACGCCGCGGAGATCGGTCGCGGCCTCGGCGTTACGGGTCCGACCGTCCGCCGCTATCTCGACGCGCTGACCGATGCGCTCGTGGTGCGCCAGCTCCCGCCCTGGTTTGAGAATATCGGCAAGCGGCAGGTCCGCTCGCCGAAGGTCTACCTGCGCGATACCGGTCTTCTCCACACCCTGCTCGGACTCGCGACCCGGCATCAGCTCCTCGGCCATCCAAAGGCCGGCGTCTCCTGGGAGAGCTTCGCGATGGCGGAGGTGGTCCGCATCCTCGACGTCCCCTGGGAGCGGTGCTACTTCTGGGCGACCCAGCAGGGAGCCGAGCTCGATCTGGCGGTGATGTCAGGCGGTAAGCGGCTGGGATTCGAGTTCAAGCGAACGTCGACGCCGAGAACCACGCGCTCGATGCACTCGGCGCTCGACGATCTCGGTCTCGAGAAGCTCTACGTCGTCTACCCGGGCGAGGCGCGGTTCCCGCTCCACGAGCGGGTCGAGGCGGTCGGGCTGGCGCCGGCGGCGCGGCAGGGTCTGTAGCTACTCGAGCTTCACCGCCGTCCCGTAGGCCAGGAGCTCGGCGGCACCGGTGACCACCATCGAGGTCGAGAAGCGCATCCCGACGACGGCGTCGGCGCCGAGCGACTCGGCGTCTTCGACCATGCGGTCGATCGCCTGCTCGCGCGCCTCGGCGAAGAGCTTGGTGTACTCGGGGATCTCGCCACCGACCAGGTTGCGCAGCCCGGCCATGATGTCGCGGCCGACGTGGCGGGCGCGGATGGTGTTGCCGCGCACCATGCCGAGGGTGCGGACGATGCGCTTGCCGGCGATCTCCGAGGTGGTGGCGACGATCACTTCTGGACCCTCCGGTAGCGGTCGATCGGCAGCGCCCGCAGGCGGTCGATCAGCACCGAGAAGAAGAGCAGGGCGGCGCCGGTCGCGCCGCCGAAGACGAAGAGCTTGACCAGCGGCCCCGCCGGGCTGGTCGCCACCTCCCAGGCCGCGAAGCCGGCGACGGCGAGCACCCAGGCCACCACCAGGAGCCAGCCGCCGCCGCGCAGCGCCAGGCTGAGCCTCCCCCTCGGCCGCTCGTCCCACTGATCGTCCGCCGGAACCATGAACTCGGTGGTCATCGCCGTCTCCCTCATCGCCGTCAGCTCGGCGAGGAGCCCCCGGCAGGCGGCGCAGTCTTCGAGATGGACCTCGACCCGCTGCTCTTCGCCCTGGGTCAGCGCCCGGTCGAGGTAGCCGGAGAGCAGCTCCTCGGGGAACCGCCGGCCGCAGGCGGCCGGGACGGCGTCGACCGGGTGCTCGTCGGTGCGGCTCATGCTTGCGCTCCGGGGATCGGCCCGCCGTGGACCCGCTCGGGCTCCGGGACGACGCCGCAGGCGCCGGCCAGCGCGCGCTCGCGCTCGACCGCCTCGCGGGCGGCGCGCCGCGCGCGGTGGAGGCGCGACATCACGGTGCCGATCGGCACGTCGAGCACGCGCGCGATCTCCTCGTAGGAGAGGTCGCGGTAGTCGCGCAGGACCAGGATCTCGCGCTGCGGCTCGGTCAGCGTGGCGAGCGCCCGCCAGAGCAGGGACTGGAGCTGGCGGCGGGCGGCGTCGGCCTCGGGGCCGGGGGCGGTGTCGAGGATCGGCCGCGGCGGCAGGTCGTCGCCGCGCTCGAGCGGTTCGGTCGGCCGGGCGCGGCGGCGGCGGGCGAGGTCGCGCGCGCGGTTGCGCACGATGGCGTAGAGCCAGGGCTCGATCGGGCGGCCGTCGCGGAAGCGGCCGAGGGTGGCGAAGAACGAGAGCACGGCGTCCTGGGCCAGGTCCTGCGCCGCCTCGGGATCGCGCAGGAGCTGGAGCGCCAGGAGGTAGGCGGCGCGCCGGCAACGCCGCCCCAGCTCCTCGCGGGCCGTGGCGTCGCCGCGCCGGGCGCGGCGGATCAGCTCGTGGTCGTCCTCGGGCGGCGCCGGCCGGCTGCGCACCGGGCGCGGCGGCGCCGGCACCCGCGCCATCGCGGACTGCGCCCGGCCGGTCTTCGAACCCACGGTCTTCGAACCCACGGGTTTCGGCCCGCTCTGCGGCAGGGGCGTCTCGAGGGCCATCTCGACGTTCACGATCCTTTCGCTACGCCGGCTCCGGGAGGATATTCCACCGCCCCGCGGCCCGCGGCGGGATAGGCTCCCCGGCTGTGAAAGAAGGCGATGTGGACATCTCCGTGGTGGTGCCGACGCACGACCGGATGGACGTCCTCCCCGAGGTGCTGGCGGCGATCGAGGCGCAGCGGCCGGGGTGCGGGTTCGAGCTGGTAGTGGTCGACGACGGCTCGACCGACGGCACCGCGGCCTTCCTCGCCGGCGTCTTCATGGCCGGGCGCGAGCACCGGATCCCGGCGCGGGTGATCACCCAGGACAACCGCGGCCCGGCGGCCGCGCGCAACGCCGGGGTGGCCGCCGCGCGCGGCCGGCTGGTGGCCTTCCTGGGGGACGATACCGTCCCGCAGGAGGGATGGCTCGCGGCTCACCGCGAGGCCCACGCGCGGCGCGGCGACCCTCCGGCGCTGGCGGTGATCGGCTACACCGGGTGGCACCCGCGGATGCGCCGCACCGCCTTCCTCGACTACATCAACGACCACGGCCTGCAGTTCGGCTACGCGATCATCGAGGACCCCGAGGACGTCCCGTTCAACTTCTTCTACACCTCGAACCTCTCGCTGCCGCGGGCGCTGCTCCTCGCCGAGCCGTTCGACCTCGGCTTCCCGTATCCGGCCTGGGAGGACATCGAAACCAGCTACCGGCTGACCCGCCGCCACGGGATGAAACTGGTCTACGAGCCGCGGGCGCGCGCCGCCCACGACCACCCCACCGACCTCGCCCGCTTCGCGCTGCGGCAGGAGCGCTCGGGGTACTCGGCGGTGGTCTTCTGGCGGCGCCATCCGGAGCTCGGGCCGTTCCTGGGCGTCGGTCCCGGGGGGCCGCCGCCGCTCCCTCCCGCGGGGCGCCAGCGGCGGCGCGAGCGGCTGGTCCGCGCCTTGCAGAAAATCCCGTTGAAGCTCCCGGCATTGTGGGAGGAAACGCTCCGGTACCATTACATCCGGGGCCTCCACCGCGCCTGGTCCGAGCTCGGCGGCGCCGGGCCGGCCGGCGGCGGAGGCGGAGGGGTCGCGAAAGGAGAGGCATCGTCATGAACGGCACATCACGCAGGGGAAGGCGGCTCGCGGCCTGGATCGCCGCCGCCGGCTGCGCTTTCTGGATGCTCGCCCAGGCCGTGCCGGCCGACGCCCAGGCGTCGCGCACCCGGCCCGGCGGCGGCGGCTCGTCCTCCTCGTCGTCGGGCGGTGGCGGCGGCGGCTCGTCCGCCTCGTCGGGCGGAGGAGGCGGCTCGCACTCGTCGGGCGGTCCGACCAGCGTCACCCGCACCCGGCCCTCGCCGCCGTCGAGCGGCGGCTCGCAGACGGTGATCGAGAACCGCCGGCCGCCGTCTCACGGCGGGCACGGCGGGCACGGCGGGCACGGCGGGCACGGCCACCACGGCGGCTACTACTACGACTCCTGGTGGCCCTACTACGGGGGCTGGTGGGGCTGGAGCTGGTGGTATCCGTGGGGCTGGCCCTACTACTACGGCTCCTACGGCTCCTACGGCGCCTACGGCTATCCCGGCTACGGTTACTACCCGCCGGCGTCCTACGCGGGCGAGACCGGGACGGGTTACGGGGCGCTCGACACCGACATCTGGCCGGCGCGCACCCAGGTCTGGATCGACGGCCGGTACGTCGGCTTCGTCGACCAGTTCGACGGCTTCCCGCGCTACCTGTGGCTCGAGGACGGGACCTACGACGTGGTCTTCTACCACGAGGGGTTCGAGACCCTGGCCCGGCAGTACTCGGTCTACCCGGGACTGGTGATCGACGTCGAGGACCGGCTCGAGCGCGGCGACGCGATCCACCCGAGCGAGCTGGCGCCGAAGGAGACGCCGCGGCGCGACGCCCGGATCGAGGAAGAGCGGCAGCGCCAGGCGGAGGCCGAGGAGCCCGAGTGGCGCGCCCGGCTGCGCGCCGAGAGCGAGGCGGCCGAGGAGGAGGCCGAGGAGGTCGAGGAGGCCGAGGCCGAGGTGCCCGCCCCCGAGGCGCTCGAGGGGGACGCCAGGCTCTACCTCCGCGTCACCCCGCCCGACGCCGCGGTCTACCTCGACGGCCGATTCCTGGGCACCGCCCGCGAGCTGACGGACCGGGACACGGGCATCGCGGTTACCCCGGGGCGGCACGAGCTGTCGGTCGTGCGGCCGGGGTACGACCCCGAGCGGCTCGAGTTCGAGGCCGAGGCCGCCGGGAACGTGGACCTGGGGGTGGACCTCGAAACAGCGGGCTAGCTTAGCTAGCCGGCGCCGGCGGCTCTTGCGGGGGGCGGTTCCGGCCCCCCGCAACTACTCCGCCTCTTCGGGCGGGCGCTTGAGGGTCTCGCGCTCCATCGACAGCAGCCAGCGTTTGCGCTCCTTGCCGCCGATCCAGCTCCCGATCCCCGACTTGTTGGTCACCACCCGGTGGCAGGGGATGACGATCGGCAGGGGGTTCTCCATCAGCGCGGCGAGCACCAGCCGGTAGGCGTCCGGCCGGCCCGCGGCGACCGCCACGTCGCCGTAGGTGCGGCTGCGGCCGTAGGGGATCTTGGCGGTCTCCTTGAGCACCCGGCGGGTGAAGCCGCTTACCCCCGAGCCGCCGAAGTCGACCGGGAGCTGGAGATTGCGCCGGGCGCCCGCGAAGTACTCCGAGAGCCGCCCGAACAGCTCGTCGCAGAACTCCGTCCCCTCCAGCTCCGCGAACGAGACGAACCCCTCCCGCTGCTCCTTCGGTGGGTCGATCAGCACCCGGGTGACCTTGCCCTGGAGCAGCTCCATCGCCACCGTCCCGACCGGCGACGGCATCAGGAATCGCAACAGCTCGGGGGTTTCGTCCGACGGCTGGCCGGGGTCCACGCCGGGGTTCGGCATGGCGAGGGAGATTACCACGCGCCACCGGCGACGACCTGACCTTCCTGATCGACCGTGTCCGGGCCCTGATCTACGCCCTGTTTTTGCCTCACAGCTCGCCCTGCCCTGCCTCGATCCCGGCCAGTCGCTCCAGGTACTCGAGATCGCCGAACCTCCCCGGCCGGAATGCGCCTGCCCAGGCCCCCGCTGTGCCGCCGGTCAGGGACTCGACCAGCACCTCCGCCGCTCCCTGGGACGCCATGATTCCGAAGCCGGAAAGGGCACCGAGGACCCAGGCGCCGGGGATCGGAAAGGCGCCGATCAGTGGGCGGTTGTCGGGGGTCTTGCAGTACCAGCCGCCATCGACCTCTCTGGAGAGTGCGGCGGTGCCTCGGTAGCCTGAGACCGGGGGGAGCATCCGGGCGAGACCGCGGAGCACGACCTCGGAGAAGAGCGGGTGGAAGCGGGGGAAGCGGCTCCAGGCGGGCGGCGGACCGGCGGCGGCGACGATGTCCTGCGATGGCGAGCCGTCGCCGTCGGCAGCAACTGAACCACTCCCGTACGACCACAACACCAGCACCTCCCGCTCCCCCCGCGGCCGGCAGTGCACTCCCGCCGGCAGTGCCTCCAGCAGCGGCCTCGTCGCCGGGTCCGCTGCCAGCCGCCGCCGCTCCTCCGCGCTCCAGTCGAGGCGCACCGGGTCGTTCCAGATCAGGAGCGACGAGTCGCGGGGGACGGTGCCGAGGCGGTCGTCGAGGGTCAGCTTGCCGTGGGGCTCGTTGATCACCGGCAGCTCGAGGCCGAGGAGGCGCCCGGCGGCGGCGAGGCCGGGGCCGGGGGCGAGGACGAGGGTAGCGGTTTCGAGGGTGCTGCCGCCGGCGAGGCGGAGGGCGCGGACGCGGCCGCCGCCGGTGTCGACGGCGGTCACCTCGTCGCGGAGGAGCCGCACGCCCGCCGCCTGCGCCCGGGTCAGGAGCCAGCGGCCGAGGGCGCGGGAGTCGAGCCAGCCGGCGCGGCGGACGTGGAGCATCGCGATCGCGTCGGGGGTGACGGCGGGCAGCAGGCGGCGGATGGTCGCCGGATCGGTGATCAGGTCGGCGCCGTCGAGGCCGGCGGCCTCGTGATCGCCGCCGCCGAGGTCTCCGGCGCCTCCGCCGTCGTGCCGCCGCAACGGCCCGCCGCCCAGCGCGGCCACCCGCTCGGCGGCCCGTTCCAGCTCGGCCGCCCGCTCCGGGTCGGCGGAGAGGTAGACGTAGCCGCGCCGGCTCATCGCGAAGGCGCCGCCGCTCTCGATCGCCAGCTCGTCGAGGAGGTCGACGCTGCGCGAGGTGAGGCGGATCATCGCGTCGTCGGGGCCGGGCCACCAGCAGCGGTAGGCCTCGGTGCCGCGGCTGCTGGTCAGCCCCAGCGGCTCTCCGCGGTCGATCAGGACGACGCCGCGGACGCCGCGGCGGACCGCCAGGTGGTAGGCGGCGGCGATACCGGCCATGCCGGCGCCGCAGATCGCGACTTCGGCGCGGGTGGAGGGCAGGGGCATGGGCGGGGATGTTACGCCGCCGGCGCCCCCGGCCGCCCTCCGCTACGGCGGCTCGGTGGCCGCCCCCGACAGGTGCTCCTTCTCGGCCAGCGGTGCGACGCGCACCGGCAGGTCCATCCAGGTCGCCGCGGCGAGCGCGCCGCCGAGGTCGGCGTCGCCCTCGTAGCGCCGCTTGGGGATGCGGCGGGCGGGGAGCTGGAAGCTGGTGGCGCCGGCGAGCGGGAAGGGGTGGATGTAGAGGGTGTGGATCTCCTTGTCGAAGCGGCCGCGGACGCCGCGGAGGTCGAAGGGGTCGTTCCAGCGGTTGCAGGCGGCGAGCGAGAGGGTGTCGGCGAGGTCGAGGAAGCGGTAGTCGGCCTCGGCCTCGGCGAGGGCGGCGCCCGTGGTCTCGAGCAGCTCGTCGCGGCGGCCGGCGAGGCGCGCGAGGAGCGCCTTCCAGCGCTCGCCGCCGCTCATGCCGCCCAGCACGTTCAGGGCGTGAAGCGTGATCAGGAGCGCGGTGTAGGGGCGGCGCTCGGCGAAGCGGAGGGTGCCACGCTCCCAGATCTCGGCGCGCTCGCCGGCGGGGAGGCTCAGGAAGTCGTGCGGCCGGCCGCGCTCGGGGTCGAGGGTCGGCGCGGCGTCGGCCTCGCGCCAGCCATTGTCGTGCTCGCGGACGGCGAGCAGCAGGTCGCTCCGCCGCGGGTGGTCGGGCAGGCCGTCGCTCCGCCACAGGCTGAGCAGCTCGGCGGCGAAGCGGGCGTGATCGGTCTGGGTCACGATCAGCAGCGCGGTGCTCTCGTCGTAGACGATCATCTTTTGAAGATTATCAGCAGGTCTGACAGCAGGTCTGGCGACAACAGGTCTGACGGCAACAAAATCCGACGGTCTCCGGGGGCGTCGTCCCGCGCGGGGCGCGGGGCGGGCGAGTCTACGCCGAACGGCCCCTACCCGGACGGGTCGGTCGCGTTCGCGTTCGCGGGGATACGATCCCCGAAGGCCCCCGGGGCACCGACCCGCAGCGGTGCCGGAACCGTGCCCGCCAGGCGCCGGGAAGGAGGCATCGTGAGCCAGAGGATCAGTCGGGAGGAGGCCCTCGAGTACCACCGCCGCGAGCCGCACGGGAAGATCAAGGTCGTGCCCTCCAAGCCGACCGCCACCCAGCGCGACCTGTCGCTCGCCTACACGCCCGGCGTCGCCGAGCCGTGCCGGGAGATCGCACGAAGACCCGCTCCAGGCGTATCGAGCTACACGGCCAAGGGCAACCTGGTCGCGGTGATCAGCAACGGCACCGCCGTGCTCGGCCTCGGCAACATCGGCGCCCTCGCCGGCAAGCCGGTGATGGAGGGCAAGGCGTCCTGCTTCAAGCGCTTCGCCGACATCGACGTCTTCGACATCGAGCTCGACACCCACGACCCCGAGGAGTTCATCCGCACCGTCCAGCTCCTCGAGCCGACCTTCGGCGGCATCAACCTCGAGGACATCAAGCGCGCCCGAGTGCTTCGAGATCGAGCGCCGGCTGCAAGGCCGAGATCGATGCGATCCCGGTCTTCCACGACGACCAGCACGGCACCGCGATCATCTCGGGCGCCGCGCTGCTCAACGCGCTCGAGCTGGCGGGCAAGAAGATCGAGCGCGGTCAGGGTCGTCTTCTCCGGCGCCGGCGCCGCGGCGATCGCCTGCGTCCGGCTCTACCTGGCAGCTCGGCGTGCGCCGGGAGAACCTCGTCCTCTGCGACCGCAAGGGCGTGATCTACCGCGGCCGCGCCGAGGACATGAACCCCGTACAAGGCGGAGTTCGCGGCCGACACCGGCGGCGCGCACGCTGGCCGAGGCGCTGGTCGGCGCCGACGTGCTTCGTCGGCCTCTCCGTCGGCGGCGTGGTGCACGGCGGAGATGGTCGCGCGCGATGGCGCGCGACCCGATCGTCTTCGCGCTGGCCAATCCCGACCCCGAGATCGGCTACGACGAGGCGCCGCGCGGCGCGGCCGGACGCGATCGTCGCCACCGGCCGCAGCGACTACCCGAACCAGGTCAACAACGTGCTCGGCTTCCCGTTCATCTTCCGCGGCGCGCTCGACGTGCGCGCCACCGACATCAACGACGAGATGAAGCTCGCCGCGGTGCGCGCGCTCGCCGAGCTGGCGCGCGAGGACGTGCCCGGACTCGGTGCTCAAGGCCTACGGCCTCGAGAGCCTGCGACTTCGGCCGCGACTACCTGATCCCCAAGCCGTTCGACCACCGCGTGCTCCTCCGGCGTGCCGCCGGCGGTCGCCCGCGCCGCCATGGAGAGCGGCGTCGCGCGGCAGCCGATCGAGGACTTCGAGCGCCTACCAGCGCCAGCTCGAGACGCTGATCTCGCGCCGCCTCGAGCTGATGCGCGACGTCCTCGACCGCGCCCGGCGCGACCCCAAGCGGGTCGTCTTCCCCGAGGGCGAGCACGAGAAGATCCTGCGCGCCGCGAAGATCCTGGTCGACGAGGGGATCGCCCACCCGATCCTCCTCGCCCGGCGCGACCGCGATCGCCGCCGATGCTCGAGCGGCTCGACCTCGACGAGGGGTCGATCACGGTCCTCCAGCCCGAGGACTCGGACCGCTTCGAGGCCTATGCCGCGCGGCTCCACGAGCTGCGCCGGCGCCACGGCGTCACCCTGCGCGGACGCCCGCAAGCTGATGCGCGACGCGCAACTACTTCGGCGCCATGATGGTCGAGGCCGGGCGACGCCGACGGCCTGATCTCCGGGCTGACCCAGCACTATCCGGAGACGATCCGGCCGGCGCTCCAGATGCATCGGCACGCGTCCCGGGCGTGCGGCGGGTCTCGGGCGCGCTACGTGCTGATCCTCGAGGACCGGGTGTTCTTCCTCGCCGACACCACGGTCAACATCGATCCCGACGGCCGAGGAGCTGGCCGAGATCGCGATCCTGACCGCCGAGTCTCGCGCGCCGGTTCGACGTCGAGCCGCGGGTCGGCGATGCTCTCGCTTCTCGAACTTCGGCTCGAACGACCATCCGTCGGCGCGGAAGGTGCGCCGGGCGGTCGAGATCGTCGCGCGGGCTCGCACCGGATCTCGAGCTCGACGGCGAGATGCAGGCCGACACGGCGGTGCTCGAGCTCGGTGCTCGAGGAGAGCTACCCCTGGAGCCGGCTGAGGGCGGCGGCGAACGTGCTGATCTTCCCGGAGCTCCAGACGCGCCAACATCGCCTACAAGCTGATCTGGCGGCTGGCCGGGGCGGAGGCGATCGGGCCGGTCCTGCTGGGGATGGCGAAGCCGGTGCACGTGCTGCAGCGCGGCGTCGAGGTGCACGGACATCGTCAACATGGCGGCGATCTGCGTGGTGGACGCGCAGGAGGCTGCTGCGCTCGCGCCACCCCCGGTCGGAGGGTGAGTTGCCCACCCCCGGTCGGAGGGTGAGAGGCGCGCTCCCAGGGGACGGGGCGCGCTCTGAGTGAGCGGGGGTCGGTGGGCGCGCCCCTCGTCAGCCCCGGCGCGGGTCCGCCTCGCCTTGCGAATCGGCGCGTTGGGCGCCGGGGCTGGCGCCCCTGGGAGCGCGCCTCTCACCCTCCGACCTGCCCGCCCGCCCCCCGGGTGAACGGATATCCCCCGCCCGCGGAGGGATGGCTAGCCGGGTGGAGATCAGACTCCACCGTTCAGGAGGGCAGAGGAGGGTGGGGGGGTTGTCTTTGGGGGGCAGGGCGGGCGCGGGAGGCTCTCCCCCGGGGGCCCCAGCCCCCGCGCCCAACGGATCGACTCAGGAGGCTTGGCAGGTGAGCGCGGGGGCTGAGGAGGCGCGCGCCTGCCGGTCATCGCAACACGACAAGCGCGCGCCGGTCCCCGGGGGAGAGCCTCCCGCGCCCGCCCGAGGGCGGGTGTGGGGGAGAGTCCTCCCGCGCCCGCCCGAGGGTGGGTGTGGGGTTTAGAGGTCGGCCGACTTGATCGAGGCGACCAGCTCCTGGACGATCGGCTTCATCACCTTGTCGAACATCCGCTCGTCGCCCGAGACGCCGCCGCCGAAGCCGCCGACGGAGACGTTGACCTTGGCGTCCTCGCCGCGGGCTTCGTCGGCCCACAGGATCTCGCCGGTCGAGACGTCGAAGATGCGGGCGTTGGCGGCCGCGACGAAGGTGGTCTTGTTGGCGCCGAAGCCGGGGAGGCCGCCGATGCCGCGGCCGTGCCCGCCGGCCTCGGTGCGGCCGTACTCGGTCACCGCGCCGGTGAGCATGTACTGCACGCCGAGGAGCTTGCCGATCTGCATCGCGGTCGAGGCGCTGACGTCGCCGGAGAGGACGAGCCCCTTCTCCTGCATGATGGCGTTGATCTGCTCGCGCTCGATGACCGAGAACTTGCCGCTCTTGACCAGCTCGGTGATGAAGACGTCGGCCATCGCCTCGCCGCCGCCGTGCCACCAGTACTGGCTGTCGGCCTTGTTCTGGAACTCGAGGACGGCGATCCGCGGCTTGTCGGCCGCCTCGGCGGCGGCGGCGAAGGCCACGGCGAGCAGGCACGCGCAAGCGAGGACGGAGAGGAAACGCTTCATAGGAGGACCTCCTTCGGGTCGCTTCGGGAAATCGGGTTTGCAGCGGAAGGCTGGACGCCGGCCTCAGCCGGGTTCCGAGTTTAGCCAGGAATCAGGCGCCGATTCTACGCCAGGCGTTACGCCCCCGCAACGGCCGCCGGAACAGCCCCCCTTAGAAAAAACTACGGATTCTGGAACTTTAGCTTGACGCTGGTCCACATCTTGACCCGGACGCCGTCCTTGGTCGCGGGGCGGTACTTGGCGCGGCTGGCGGACTCCATCGCCGCCTCCTCGAAGCCGTAGCCGAGCGCCTTGCCGACGGTCTCGGTGCGCGCCACCTTGCCGGTCTCGTCGACCAGGAGGCGCACCTCGACGATCGCCTCCTTGCCCAGCTTGCGGGCCATCGGAGGGTAGCGGACCTCGGGGATCGAGATCAGCTCGGGGGGGACGACCCCCGGGCCGAAGCTGACCAGGTCGCCGAGCCGGACCTTCGGCTCGGTCTCCGGCGGGCGCTGGCCGGCGGTGCGTGGGCCGCCCGGCGCGGCGCCGGCGCCGTCCGCGGTCTGCTGGGTGCCGTCGGCGGCCGCCTTTTCGGCGGCGAGGCGCTCCTGTTCGGCCTTCTCGGCGGCGAGGCGCTCCTGTTCGGCCTTCTCGGCGGCGAGGCGCTCCTGTTCGGCCTTCTCGGCGGCGAGGCGCTCGATGCGGTCGCGCTCCGCCTTCTCGCGGTCCGCCGTCTCCTTCTCGGCCGCCTCGAGCTCCTTCTGGAGCTGCTGGATCCGTTCGTCGTACTGCTGGCGGAACTTCGACTCCATCTCCTCGCTGCGGGAGTCGATCATCGCGGCGAGCTGGGCCTGGATCTCCTCCGGGGTCGGTCCGGCCGGCTCGGGCGGCGGCTCCTCGACCGCCGGCTCCGGCACGGCCTGCGCCGTCTGCGCCTGGGCGGCCAGCTCCTGCTCGGACGGCCCGACGCCCGGTCCCAGGAGGAACCACCAGGCGGCGGCGCCGCCGGCGAGCAGCACGAGCGCAGCGGCGAGGCCGATCCACAGGCCCTTGCCGCCGCCGGAGGAGGCCGCGGCGGTCTCTTCGGCGGGCTGCGACAACGCGCCGTAGCCGGCCACCGGGTGCGGCATGGTCGCCGCCTCCGCGGTGTCGTGCGCCTCGGCGGGCTGCGCGGCGACGCCGGGGCGCCCGGCGGGCCGGGCGGCGGCCGTACGGGCGGTGGGACGTGCCGCGGCCGGGCGGGCGGCGGCGCCGGCGAGCGCCGAGGCGGGGATCTCGAGCGTCTTCTCGGCCTCGATCTCGCGCGACTCGCGCTCGATGTCGGTGCGGAAGAGGTTGTGCATGAAGAAGGCGAGGTTGAACGCGGTGGCGTTGTAGCCGCTCTCGGCCATCAGCTTCGACGCCGCCTTGTGCCAGCTCACCACGTCGCCGATGCGCTCGCCGCGCGGCGCCAGGCTGCGTCCGATCAGGCGCGCCACCTCGGCCGGCAGCGGCCCTCCCTCGCCCGGGATGTGGGCGCTCTCGAGGATCGGCCCGAAGCCCTGCTCGCCCGGCTCGGGGAGCGGCCGGCAGGTCGCCAGCTCGTAGAGCAGGACGCCCAGCGAGTAGGCGTCGTCGACCTTCTCGGCGACGCCGGAGGCGCGCGCCTCGGGGGCCAGGTAGCGGGTGACCTCAGAGCCGAAGGCGCCGCCGCGCGCGAGGTCGACGAGGCCGGGCGAGGCCTCGAAGCCCAGGAGGCGCGCCTCGCCCTCGTTCGAGATCATCACCAGGTGCGGCACCACGAAGCCGTGCACCAGCCGCTGGCCGTCGACCTTGGTCTCGTAGGCGGTGGCGAGGCCGAGCGACACCCGCTCGACGATCAGGAGCGCGTGGTCGAGCGGGATCGGCTGGTTCTCGGTCGAGGCCTGGACCAGGAGCTGGGTCAGGCTCTTGCCCGAGATGTAGTCGTAGGCGACGTAGGGGATGCCGCGGACCTCGCCGAGGCCGACGCCGTCGCCGAGGTTGGGGTTCTTGAGCGCCTCCTGGACGGCGCGCCGGCCGGCGATCCGCTCCCACAGCCGCGCGCCGTTGACGTTGCGGCCGTTGAAGACCCGCAAGAGGACGACCTGCTCGACCCCCTCGGCGCCGATGCGCCCGGCGCGGAAGGTCTCGCCGAGAGAGTCTTCGCCGAGCTTCTTGAGCAGCAGGTAGGGACCGAATTCTTCGAGGGTGGCCATGTTGAAATCTCCCGCAACGGCGGCGGTTCGCGCCGCATGCTACAGATCAAAGAACGTCCCGGTGCGCGCCGATCGCGGCCGGCCGGTCTTCCCCGTCCCGTGGTAGTCGGGACATCTTAGCTCAGGACGGCCGCGCCGTCAGCGGCCGCCGTCGCCGCTTTCCCTCTCCTCCGCCCAGCGCTGACGCCAGTACCGCCGCTGCCACTCGTCGACGTTGCGGTTGTGCTCGGCCAGGGTCTCGGCGAAGACGTGGGTGCCGTCGTTGCGGCTGACGAAGTAGAGGTAGGGGACCTCGGCCGGCGCCGCCGCGGCGGCGAGCGCGCCCAGGCCGGGCGAGCAGATCGGTCCCGGCGGCAGCCCGGGGTAGCGGTAGGTGTTGTACGGCGAGTCGAGCTCGAGGTCGGGACGGCGCAGGTTGCCGTCCCAGGTGCCCTGCTTCTTGAGCGGGTAGATCACCGTCGGGTCGGCGTAGAGGGCGATGCCGCGCGCCAGCCGGTTGGCGTAGACGCCGGCGATGAGCGTCCTCTCCTCGGCCAGGCGCGCCTCCTTCTCGACGATCGAGGCCAACGTGACCACCCCGCGCGGTCCCTCGGGGGCGCCCGCGACGCGCGCGCCGGCCAGGAGCGGTACAACGCTCTCCTGCCAGCGGCGGCGGAAGTTGGCGACCATCGTGGCGACGATCTCCTCCTCCGGCGTCGAGCGGGCGAAGGCGTAGGTGTCGGGGAAGAGGTAGCCCTCGAGGTCGGGGGCCTCGGGGTCGAGGTCGGCGATCGGCGCCGGGTCGTTCATCGCGGCGAGGAAGGCGGCGCGGTCGCCGAAGCCGGCGCCGGCGAGGGCGGCCGCGGTCTCCTCCAGGGTCAGCCCCTCGACCAGGGTCACCGGGTGGGTCAGGACGTCGCCGGCGATCAGCCGCGCCAGCACCTCGGGCGCGCTCGCCGGCTCGGCGAAGCGGTACTCGCCGGCGTGGAGCGGCGGGTCGTCGAGGCGGTAGACCAGCCAGGCGCGGGTCAGGAAAGCGTCCGCGATCACCCCCTCGCGCTCGAGCCGGTCGAGGATTTCGCCGGCGCCGGTGCCGGGCTCGATGACCACGATCGTCTCCTCGCCCGGGAAGCCCCGGTAGGGCTCCTGGAGGCGCCGCCAGCCCCACCAGCCGAGCGCGGCGGCGCCGGCCGCGACCAACAAGAGCAGCAGGACGAAGGCGCGGGCGAGCCGGCCGAGGCAGCCGCGACGGCGCCGTGCCCCGGTGGGGCGGGCGGCGGAGCCGCGGGCCCGGCCGCCGGCGACGCGGCCGCCGCGGGCGTCGCGGCTCACGACGACCCCTCCCCGCGCCGGCGGTCGAGCGCCTCCTGGAGCAGGATCTGCGCCGCCACCGCGTCGACCCGCCCGGGATGGCGGCGCGGGTCGACCCCGGCCTCGCGCAGGCGCGCTTCGGCCTCGACGCTGGTCAGCGACTCGTCGACCGCCTCCCAGGGGAGGCCGGCGGCGGCGGCGAGCCGATCGGCGAAGCGGCGCGCCCGCTCGGCGGCCGGCCCGCGCTCGCCGTCGAGCCCGACCGGCTCGCCGACCACCAGGCGGCCGACCCCCTCGCTCTTCGCCAGCTCGACGATCCGGCGCACCGCCGAACGGTCGTCGCCGCGCTCGAGCGCGGTCAGCGGCACCGCGATCCGCCCGTCGGGGTCGGAGATCGCGACGCCGATCCGCCGCTCGCCGAAGTCGATGCCGAGTGTCTTCATTCGCTTCGCGCTCCCCGCCCCGCGGGGGCGGCCGATCATATCGGGCGGCATGCATTCCCTGTGCTAGCATCCAGCCCCGCCCTTCCCCCGCCTCCCGCCGACCTGACGAGGCGGTGGCGGCCCGGCTCGAAGATCGCTACAGACCCGTCGCTCGGTAGAAGACCGGAATCTCAGCGGAGCCTCACATGGACGACATCGTGATCCTGAGCGCGGTACGCACGCCGATCGGCTCGATCCAGGGCGAGTTGGCCGGCCTGGCCGCGCCCGAGCTGGGCGCCCGCGCGCTGGCCGCCGCCTTCGAGCGCGCCGGTGTCGGGGCCGAGGACGTCGAGCAGGTCTACATGGGGAGCGTCCTGACCGCCGGCGTCGGCCAGGCGCCGGCGCGCCAGGCGGCGCTCGGCGCCGGCTGCCCGGAGTCGACCGGCGCGGTGACTGTGGGCAAGGTCTGCGGCTCGGCGATGCGCGCCGCGATGATCGCCGCCAACGACCTCCGCTGCGGCGACTTCGCGCTGGTCGCGGCGGGCGGCATGGAGAGCATGAGCCGCGCCCCCTACCTCGCCCCCGGCGCCCGCGACGGCCTCCGCCTCGGCCACGGCCGGCTGGTCGACTCGATGATCCACGACGGCCTCTGGGACCCCTACGGCGACAAGCACATGGGCAACTGCGCCGAGCTCTGCGCCGCCGAGTACTCGTTCAGCCGCGAGGAGCAGGACGCCTACGCCCTGGTCAGCTACCAGCGCGCCCGCCAGGCGACCGAGGACGGCACCTTCGCGCGCGAGATCGTGCCGGTCGAGATCGCCGGCAGGAAGGGCGAGACGCGCACCGTCGGGCGCGACGAGGAGCCGTTCCGGGTCGACCTCGACAAGATCGGCTCGCTCAAGCCGGCGTTCCAGAAGGACGGCGGCACGGTCACCGCCGGCAACGCGAGCAAGATCAACGACGGCGCCGCGGCGCTGGTCCTGACCACCGCCGCGCACGCTCGCGCGCTGGGCCGGCGGCCGATCGCCCGCATCGTCGCCCACTCGACCACGCGCAGGCCCCGGAGTGGTTCACCACGGCGCCGATCGGCGCGGTCCAGAACGTCCTCGGCCGCGCCGGGCTCCGGGTCGACGACATCGACCTCTGGGAGGTCAACGAGGCCTTCGCGGTGGTGGCGCTGGCGTTCATGCGCGACCTCGAGCTCGACCCCGACCGGGTCAACGTCCACGGCGGCGCGATCGCCCTCGGCCACCCGATCGGCGCCTCGGGGGCGCGCATCCTGGTCACCCTCCTCCACGCGATGGAGCTGCGCGGCGCCCGCCGCGGCTGCGCCGCGATCTGCATCGGCGGCGGTGAGGCGACCGCCATGATCGTCGAGAGGGAGGGTTGAGCCGGAACCCGGGCCGCCGCGCGCCCGCCGCCGCGGTCTTCCTCCACGCGGTCCTCGGCTTGGTCCTCGCCGCGGCTCCGGCCGCGGCCCAGGACGAGGCGCCGGAGGGCGGGACCCCCGCGACGCCCATCCAAGAACCGGCCCAGGAACCGGCGCAGGAGCCGGCCGTCCAGACCGAGGAGCCCGCGGCCGAGGCCCCGCCCGAGTTCGGCGAGCCGATGCCGCCCGCGGAGGCGCCGGCCGCCGAGGGCGCGCCGGCCGACGCACCGGCCGTCATGCCGCCGCGCTCGGGCCCCGAGCCGGTCCGCTTCGAGCTGCCGATGCCCGAGGAGCGCGGCGGCGGCACGGTCGCGGGGAGCGCCGGCGACCTCCAGTTCGAGCGCGACCAGTACGTGGTGCTCTCGGGCGGCGTCGAGGTCAAGTACCAGGACATCGAGTTCGAGGCCGACCGGGTGGCGGTCGACCTCGAGACCGGGATCCTGACCGCCGAGGGGAACGTGATCGTCGACCAGGGGCCGCGGCGGCTCACCGGCGCCACCCTGACCTGGAACCTCGACGAGGAGACCGGCACGCTCACCGACGCCACCGGCCACGTCGCGCCCGACTACTACTTCTCCGGCGTCGAGGTGGGCAAGACCGGCGACGACGTCTACACCGTCACCGACGGCATCTTCACCTCGTGCATCGGCGACGAGACGCCGGACTGGAGCTTCCGGCTCGGCCGCGCCACCGTCGAGGTCGAGGGCTATGCCCGGGTCCACCACGCGGCGATGCGGATCAAGAAGCTCCCGGTCCTCTACACGCCCTACGTCCTCTGGCCGGTCAAGACCGAGCGCAGCTCGGGCCTCCTGATCCCCAACGTCGGCTACTCGCAGCGCCGCGGCACCTACCTCGGGCTCGCCTACTACCAGGTGCTCGGCCGGAGCTACGACACCACCCTCTTCCTCGACGGCTACAGCGAGGGCTACGTCGGGGTCGGCAACGAGCTGCGCTACCGGCCGAGCGAGGGGACCGCCGGCGCCTTCCGCGGCTACGCGATCGACGACCAGGAGACCGGCGACTGGCGCTGGAAGCTCGAGCTCGACCACGAGTCGAACGACCTCCCCTGGGGCCTCCGCGGCGTCGCCAGCATCAGGGAGACCTCGGACTTCGACTTCTTCCGCGACTGGGAGCGCGACTTCGACCGCGCCGCCCGCCGCTTCGAGCAGTCGCGGGCGTTCGTCTCGGGGAGCTGGGGCCCGCACCTTCTGAACGTCGAGGTCTCCGACCTCGAGACCTTCTACGCCGACCCCCAGCCCAACGCGATCGACCGCCGCCTGCCCGAGATCGACTACACCCTGCGCTCGACCAAGCTCGGCAGGTTGCCGCTGGCGCTCCAGGTGGAGTCGTCGCTCGGCTACCTCTCGGTCGACCGCACGCCGACCTACGAGTCGCAGTACGGCCGCTTCCACGCCGTCCCCGAGCTGTCGCTGCCGATCAACGCGGTGCCCTGGCTGTCGCTCGACCTCTTCGTCGGCGAGCGCTTCACCTGGTGGGGCGACAGCCTCGACGACACCGGCCTCGGCTTCACCGGCGAGAGCCTGACCCGGAGCGCGCCCTACGGCGGCGCCGGGCTGATCGGGCCGTCCCTGGCGCGCCTCTTCACGCCGGCAAACGGACCCTTCGCGAAGCTCCTCCACGTCGTCGAGCCGCGCTTGACCTACCAGTGGCGCGACGTCTACGAGGACCAGCGCTTCGTTCCCCGTTTCGACACCGTCGACGGCTTCGAGACCGGCAACGTCGGCTCGATCTCTCTGATCAATCGCCTCAAGGCCAAGCCGCGCACCGAGGAGGGGGAGGGGGACTCGCGCGACATCGCGACCCTCGAGCTGACCCGCCGCTACAGCTTCGAGGAGGACGAGCCGCTCGAGGGGAGCCTCGGCGCCGAGCAGAGCCAGTTCGGCCCCTACCTGGCGTCGCTGCGGGTCTCGCCGAGCCGGGTCTTCTTCCTCGAGGCGGCGGCCACCTACAGCGCGCTCTTCGCCCAGCTCACCTCGACCTCGCTCTCGACCGACCTGCGCCTGGAGCGCACCAACCTCGGCCTGCGCTGGAACACCAACCGCGAGGCGCGCTCGGGCGAGACGCTCTCCGACCAGTACCGCTTCGCCGGCGGCTTCGACGTCGTGCGCGACCGGCTGCGCCTCCAGGCCTGGGTCGACTACGACGCCGAGCGCGCGATGCTCCAGGAGCAGCGCTACTTCCTCGACTACCACTCGCAGTGCTACTCGCTCCACTTCGAGTACCGCGACTACCGCCCGGGCGACGAGCAGGAGCGCGACTACCGGCTGTCGTTCACGCTCAAGAACGTCGGGAGCTTCCTCGACCTGACCGGGCGCTTCGACTGAGCGGCGGAGCGCGATCGCGATGAAGGGACTGATCCTCTCCGGGGGCAAGGGCACGCGGCTGCGCCCGCTGACCTACACGTCGGCCAAGCAGCTCGTGCCGGTGGCCAACAAGCCGGTGCTCTTCTACGGCATCGAGTCGATCGTCGCCGCCGGCATCACCGAGATCGGCATCGTGGTCGGCGACACCGGCGACGAGATCCGCGCCGCGGTCGGCGACGGCTCGGTGTTCGGGGCGCGGGTGACCTACATCCGCCAGGAGGCGCCGCTCGGGCTCGCCCACGCGGTCAAGGTCGCGCGCGACTTTCTGGCCGACGAGCCGTTCGTGATGTACCTCGGCGACAACCTGATCGCCGGCGGCATCACCAGCCTGGTCGACGAATTTCGCGAGCGCGGCTGCGCGGCGCAGATCCTCCTCGCCGAGGTGCCCAACCCGCGGCAGTTCGGGGTCGCCGAGCTGGCCGAGGGGGGCGGACGGGTGGTCCGCCTGGTCGAGAAGCCGAGCGAACCGAAGAGCAACCTGGCGCTCGTCGGGGTCTACATGTTCAGCCCGGCGATCCACGAGTCGGTCGCGCGCATCCGGCCGTCGGCGCGCGGCGAGCTGGAGATCACCGACGCCATCCAGGACCTGATCGACCGCGGCCTCGAGGTCCACCCGCACCAGGTGCGCGGCTGGTGGAAGGACACCGGCAAGCTCGAGGACATGCTCGAGGCCAACCGGATCGTGCTCGAGACCCTGCGCGTCCGGCGCGGCGGGCCGGTCTCCGGCGGCGGCGTGATCGAGGGGCGGGTCGACGTCGGCGAGGGGGTCGAGATCGCGGACGCGGTGGTCCGTGGGCCGGTGGTGATCGGCGACGGGGCGAAGATCCGCGACGCCTTCGTCGGCCCCTACACCTCGATCGGCGCCGGCTGCCGGCTCGAGCACTGCGAGATCGAGAACTCGATCGTCCTCGCCGGCAGCGAGATCCTCGACATCCCGGGGCGCATCGACGGCTCGCTGATCGGCCGCGACGCGCGCCTGGTACGCACCGCTGCCAAGCCCAAGGCGTACCGCTTCATGGTCGGCGACAACTCGCTGGTGGAGGTGCCGTGAGAGCACTCGTCCTGGGCGGCGGCGGCATGCTCGGCCGCGCGCTGGTGCGGAGCTGGCGGCGGCGCGGGCTGCCCGTGCTCGGCCTCGGCCGCGAGCAGGCCGACGTCACCGACCGCGAGCGGCTGCTCTACTGGGCCGATTCGTTCCGTCCCGAGCTGATCGTCAACTGCGCCGCCTACACCCGGGTCGACGCCTGCGAGAGCGACCGCGAGCGGGCGTTCCTGGTCAACGGCCGCGCGGTCGAGCACGCGGTGGCCGCGGCCGAGCGCGCGAAGGCGCGCCTGATCCACCTGTCGACCGATTACGTCTTCGACGGCGACTCCCGCCGCCCCTACCCCGAGGAGGCGCCGACCGCGCCGATCTCGGTCTACGGCGAGTCGAAGCTCGAGGGAGAGAAGCGTGCGCTGGTCTACCCGGGGGCGCTGGTCGTGCGCTCGAGCTGGCTCTTCGGCCACGGCGGGCCCAACTTCGTCGCCACCATCGTTGGGCTGATCGCGCGCGGCGAGCGCACGCTCAAGGTGGTCGACGACCAGACCGGCTGCCCGACCTACACGCCCTACCTGGCCGAGGCGATCCGCGAGCTGGCGGTGCGCGGCACGACCGGCGTCGTCCACTATCGCAACCGTGAGCCGGTCACCTGGCACGGCTTCGCCACCGAGATCGCCCGCCTCTGGGACTTCGGGGTCGAGGTGCTGCCGGTGACCACCGAGGAGTTTCCGCGCCCGGCGCGTCGGCCCGCCTATTCGGTGCTGGCCGTCGAGCGCTTCGAAGCGACGGTCGGCCGGCGGGTCGAGCCCTGGGGGCTGGGGCTCGTGGAGTACCTCGCCGACCTGCGCCGAGGGAGGAATCGAGCATGAGCGCGCCAGCTTTCAACCAGGCACCCAAGCGGGCCCCCGAGAAGAGAGCCCCCGAAAAGAGAGCACTGATCACCGGGATCACCGGCTTTGCCGGCTCCCACCTCGCCGAGCTGCTCCTTGCCGAGCACCCCGAGGTCGAGGTCTACGGCAGCTACCGCTGGCGCAGCCGGACCGAGAACATCGAGCACCTGCACGGCCGCCTGCGGCTGCTCGAGGCCGACCTGCGCGACTACCACTCGGTGCAGACCCTGCTCGAGGAGTCGCAGCCCGACTACGTCTTCCACCTCGCGGCGCAGAGCTTCGTCCCCTCGTCGTGGCGGGCGCCGGCCGAGACGATGTCGACCAACATCACCGGCCAGACCAACCTGTTCGAGGCGATCCGCGCCCTCGGGCTCGACCCGACCGTGCAGATCGCCTGCTCGTCGGAGGAGTACGGGCTGGTCTACCCGGACGAGACGCCGATCAAGGAGACCAACCCGCTGCGGCCGCTGTCGCCCTACGCGGTGTCCAAGGTCGGCCAGGACTTCCTCGGCTACCAGTACTTCCAGAGCTACGGCTTGAAGGTGATCCGCACCCGCGGCTTCAACCACACCGGGCCGCGGCGCGGCGACGTCTTCGTCACCTCGAACTTCGCCAAGCAGGTGGCGACGATCGAGGCCGGGCTCGCCGAGCCGGTGATCCGGGTCGGCAACCTCGACGCCATCCGCGACTTCACCGACGTCCGCGACATGGTGCGCGCCTACTGGCTGGCGGTGACCCGCGGCCGGCCGGGCGAGGTCTACAACATCGCCACCGGCGTGGGCATCTCGATCCGCGAGCTGCTCGACCGGCTGATCGCGCTCGCCGGGGTCGAGGTCAGGATCGAGACCGACCCCGAGCGCCTGCGGCCGTCCGACGTCGAGATCCTGATCGGCGACTCCTCGAGGTTCCGCGCCGACACCGGCTGGGAGCCGCGGATCCCGTTCGACCAGACCCTGCGCGACGTCCTCGACTACTGGCGCGGGCGCCTGGCGGCGCGGCGCGAGCCGGTGGCGGCGGCGCGCTGAGCCTCCGCGGAGCGCGATGCGCCTCCTGATCACCGGGGTCTCCGGCTTCGTCGGCGCGCGGCTGGCGCGGCTCGCGCTCGAGCGCGGCGACGCCGTGGCCGGCGCCTGCTTGGGCGACCGGCCGGTGCCCGCGGGCGTCGATTTCCGGCCGATCGACGTCCTCGACGAGCGCGCGTTCGGGGCCTTCGTCGACGAGTTCGCGCCCGACGCGGTGGTGCACCTCGCGGCGCTCTCGCACGTCGGCGGCTCCTGGCAGCGGATGGCCGACTACTTCCGGGTCAACGTCCTCGGCACCGAGCGCGTGCTCGCCGCCTCGGCCGGGGTGCCGCGGGTGGTGGTGGCCTCGTCGGCCGAGGTCTACGGCGCGGTGCCCGAGGCCGAGCAGCCGATCGCCGAGGAGCGCGAGCCGGCGCCGGCCAGCCCCTACGCCCTGACCAAGGCCGCCGCCGAGCGGCTCGCGCTCGAGGCCGGGGCGGTGGTGGTGCGCTCGTTCAACCTCCTCGGCGCCGGCCAGAGCCCGGGCTTCGCCCTCCCCTCGTTCGCCCGCCAGCTCGCCGCGATTGAGCGCGGCGAGCGCGAGGCGGTGCTCCGGGTCGGCAACCTCTCGGCGCGCCGCGACTTCGTCCACGCCGCCGACGGCGCCGCCGCCTATCGCCTGCTCGCCGAGGCCGGCGAGGCGGGTGCGGTCTACAACCTCGCCTCCGGCGAAGCGCACTCGATCGCGGAGATGCTCGACCGGCTGATGTCGATCGCCGGGGTGAAGGCGCGCGTCGAGGTCGACCCCGAGCGGCTGCGCCCGGTCGACGTGCCGCTCCTCTGCGGTGATGCGGCGCGGCTCTCCGCGCTCGGCTGGGCGCCGGCCGAGGGCGCCGACCAGGCGCTCGCCGAGCTGTGGCGCGAAGCGCGCGAGGAGGTCGCGGCGTGACCGCCGGACCGCCGCCCGGCGCGCGCGACCCGTTCGAGCAGACCACGGCGTCGCTCCTCGCGGTGCCGCGGTCCGGCGTCTCGCGCGGCGAGCTGCTGCGCAAGGCGGTGCACATGGCGGTCGGCCTGTGCGCCTTCCTCCTGCGCTGGCTCGGGCCGCTCTGGGGCGCGGCGATCGCCCTCGGCGGCTTCCTCTTCAACTGGCTGCTGCTGCCGCGGCTCGGCGGCCGGCACCTGCTGCGCGACGGCGAGCGAAAGAGCGGCCGCTCGGTCGGCGTGCTGCTCTACCCGCTGACCGTGATGCTCCTGATCCTGGCCTTCTGGAAGCGGCTCGAGGTGGCGGCGGCGACGTGGGGGATCCTCGCCTTCGGCGACGGCATGGCCTCGATCGTCGGCATGAGCCTGGGGCGGCGGAAGCTCCCGTGGAATCCGAGGAAGAGCTGGGCCGGCACCCTCGGCTACTGGCTCTTCGGCACCGCGGCGGCGGCCGCGCTCCTCCTCTGGACCGCCCCCGGCCGCTACGACTGGACCTTCGCGCTCGCCTGCGGCGCCGCCGCGGCGCTTCTCGCGGCGCTCCTCGAATCGCTCCCCCAGGGGCTCGACGACAACCTCGGCGTGCCGATGGTCACCGGCCTCTTCCTCCTCGGCCTGGTGCTCGGCGCCGGCGGCTGGGCGGCGCTCGCGGCCGATCCCGACTTCCACTGGCGGCTCCTGATCGGCGCCGGCGTCAACCTGCTGCTCGCCGCCGCCGGCTTCGCGGCGCGGACGGTGAACGTCTCGGGCGCGGTCGCGGGCTTCCTGATCGGCACCGCGATCTGGGGCTTCCTCGGCTGGCGCGGCTACCTGCTGCTCCTGGCGTTCTTCGTCCTCGGCAGCGCCGCGACCAAGCTCGGCTACCGGCGCAAGGCGGCCAGGAACCTGGCCCAGGAGGGGGGCGGCCGGCGCGGCGCGCGGCATGCCTTCGCCAACTGCGGCGTCGCCCTCGCCTGCGCCGCGTTCGCCGCCGCCACCCCCTACCCGCTGGTCTTCGCGCTCGCCTTCGCCGGCGCCTTCGCCACCGCCGCGGCGGACACCGCCGGCAGCGAGATCGGCCAGCTCTACGGCCGGCGGGCGTTTTTGATCACCACCTTCCGCCGGGTCGAGCCGGGGACCGAGGGGGCGGTGTCGCTGGAGGGGACCACGGCCGGCATCGCCGCCTCGGCGCTCCTGGCCGCGCTCGGCGCCGGGCTCGGCCTCTTCCCGTGGGCGGGCGCGGCGGCGGTGGTGGTGGCGGCGTTTGCCGGCACCACGCTCGAGAGCCTGGCCGGGGCGACCCTCGAGCGCGCCGGCCTGCTCGACAACGAGGCGATCAACTTCCTGAACACGCTGGTCGGCGCGCTCTTCGCTGCGGCGCTGACCCCGCTGGTGACCTGAGCATGAGCCGGATCTCCCACTACATCACGCTCGCCCGCCCGTTCACCCTGCTGCCGCCGCTCCTCGGCATCGTCTCGGGCGCGATCTGCGCCTTCGGCTCGGCGCACAACCCCGACCCCGACTACCGGCTCACCGCCTCGGTGATCCTGACCGTGGTCCTCGGCTCGCTCTGCGCGAGCTTCATGAACGCGGCCAGCAACGCGATCAACCAGATCTACGACCTCGAGATCGACCGCATCAACAAGCCGAAGCGGCCGCTCGTGACCGGCGCGCTCTCGCTTCGCCAGGCGTGGAGGTTCACCTGGATCTTCTACGCCCTGGCGCTGATCCCGACCTGGCTGGTGGTGCCCTTCCCCTACAAGACCTGGGCCGAGAAGGCCGCCGCGCCGCTCGCAGAGCACGAGTGCTTCTTCATCTACCTCGCCGGGCTGATCTTCACCTTCGTCTACTCCGACCCGCGCTTCGGGCGCACCAAGACCCTCGGCATGGCGGCGAACCTGACCATCGCCATCCCGCGCGGCGTGCTGCTCAAGGTCGCCGGCTGGGCGATGGTGGCGCGCGTCTTCTACGCCGAGCCGTGGTACATCGGCGCGATCTTCAGCCTGTTCCTGATCGGCGCCGCCGGCACCAAGGACTTCGCCGACATCGAGGGCGACCGCGCCGGCGGCTGCAGGACCCTGCCGATCGTCCACGGGGTCAAGAAGGCGGCCTGGATCATCGCCCCGTTCTTCGTCTTCCCCTGGCTCCTGATCCCGCTCGGCACCTGGCTGCCCGACCCACGGAACCCGGAGCTCAGGATCCTGACCGGCGACCCGCTCCTCTTGACCGGCCTCGGTGCCCTGCTGACCGCCTGGGGCGCCTACACGGTCTGGCTCCTGCTGCGCGACCCGCACTCGCTGACCGAGACCGAGAACCACCCGTCCTGGCGGCACATGTACCTGATGATGATGGCGGCGCAGATCGGGTTCGCCGTGGCGTACCTGTAGGAGGGCCGCGGCGCGGGCCGGGGCCTCGCGACTATCGCACCGCCCGGCCGGGTGCGGCGCTCACCTCGTCCTCCGGCCGGCGGAACGGCACCAGAGCCAGCCACCGCGCCGCCAGAAGCTCCGGCCCCAGGCGCAGCTCGACCGGCTCGCGGCCCGGAACCGCCCGCAGCCTCTCCCCGGGGACCACGACCAGGAGCTTCGGCGGCTCGAGGAGGTCGCCGACCTCCGCCGCGGGGTAGCCCTCGGCGACCAGCAGCAGGGCCTCCTCCTCGGGCAGGCGCCACGCCGACTCAGTGGCGGCGAGCAGCCGCCGCAGCCGGAACCAGACCCCCTTGGCATGGTGCCGCTGCCGGTACTCCCAGGCGCGCACCGCGGCCTGCGCCCGCACCCTCCGTGCCCGCTCCTCGAGCGCCGCCACTGCCTCGGTGCCGGTCATGGGACCGGCTCCAGTCGGTCGAGCCGATCGAGCAACGCCGCGACGAGATTCCGGTGCGGGCGCGGGTCCGGCATCGCGGGGAGCGGCGGGAGTAGCGAGAGCGTCGCCAGGTTCGAGCGGATGGTGTGGCGCAACTCCGGATCCAGAGAGCGGAACTGCTCCTCGATCTCCTCGAGGTCCGGTTCCTGCGCGACGAGCAGCAGGCCGAGCGCCACCAGCAAGTCGCGATCCCCCTTCTCGCCGCTCCGCTCCGTGGCGAGCTTCTCGACCAGGAGGCCGGCCGGGCGCGGCACCGGCACCGTGAGCCCCTCGGCGTGGACGGGCGGTCCCGTCCTCAGCAGCGACAGGAGGCCGAACACCATCAGCGGCAGCTCCGGATCGTCCAGGACATAGGTGTCCCCCGGGCCGCGGGTCGCCGGGTCGAGGCCGAGGAAGTTGACCTCGAGCATCTCGGGTGAGTCGGGGACCCACACCGACGGCTCCTCGGGCGCCGGCCGCAGCCCCTCGATCGCCGCGAGCCGCCGCTTCACCGCGGCGAGACGCTCCACCGGCACGCCGATGTCGACGTCCTGCGAGACCACCAGCGTGGCCGCGGCTCCCGGTTCGAGGAGGTTGGGGACCTCCGACCCCACCACCATCACGCCTTCCTCCTCGAACAGCGGCGCGATCCGGCGCAGCGTCGCCAGCAGGCGGTGGCGGAAGTCGGTCATCGGTCGAGATGGAGTATACGGTTGCACCAGTGGCTCGGCTCGATCCATCTGGATGTCAGCCCTCCCGACGGAGGCGTCCCGACGTTGCCCGAAGCCACTCGAGGTCCTTCCGCCAAGAGCGGCGCTCGCGCGCCTCGTCGTCGAAGAGCGCCCGGGTCTTGGCCAGCACCAGGGTGTAGGGCCGCCCCGTGCGCCGGGTCTCGTGGCGGACCGGCAGCTCGTGGGCGTCGAGGCGGCTGTGGACGTGCCGGCGCCGCTCTTCGGCGAGAGGCCATTCGAGCCGGACCGCCTCGGGGTCGGCGAGGAAGCCGGCGAGCTCGGTGCACAGCTCGCAGCGACATCCCGCGGGGAGGGCGAGGGACCAATCTCCGGAGTCGCGCTCCGGCCGCGCCAACCGTGCTTCGAGCCGCGCGGCGCAGTGGCGGGCCACGGCGTCGAGGGCCGGCGCGGCATGCGCCGCGGGCTGGTTGCCGGCGGCGCGCAGCATGGGGACGAGCGCCGGGACGAGCAGGTCGTCGTCTCCGGCGCACAGGAAGGCCACCGCTTCGTCGCGCAGAGCGTCCGCGCCGGCCGCCGCCGCGCCGTCGAAGTAGGCGCCGAGCGGCTTCGCCAGCGCCGCCAGCGCCTGGTCCCGCCGGCTCGGCGACGTCCGCTCGCGCCCTGCCTCGATCGACGCCTTCAGCCAGCGCCAGGCTGCGACCTCGAGGAGCAGGCGCGCGACCGGCCCGCCGGCGCCGCCGCCGGTCGAGCGCAGCGCCGCGCAGAGGCCGGGCAGCGCGACGATCCAGGCCCCGCGTTCCGTTTCGGCCGAGCGCAACGGGGCACGGCGGGAGTCACTCCAGGAGGTGAGGAGTGCGCGCATCCACTCCTCGCCGTAGCGGTCGGCGAGCGCGGCGAGATCGCGCGCCCGCGGCGGGGTCAGCGCTTCGACCCGGAACGGCTGGAGGAGAACCGTCGCCGGTGCCGCCTCGCCCAGCTTCGCAGCGACGCGCAGCGCCCGGGCGAGGAAGCTCTTGCGCTCGTCGCTGCCGGCGACGGCCGCCCAGAAGGGCGCGACCGAGGCCGCCATCGCGCGCGCCTCGGCCGCCTCCCCGGCGCGGAGCCGCCGCTCGATCTCCTCGAGCGCCCAGCCGGGCGCGGCCTCGGCGCGTACGGCGAAGGTGCGCTCGCGCGGCCAGACGACGATCGCCGCGCGGCGATACCAGCGGTCCATGGTGTTGCCCCAGTTGCCCATGTAGCCCTCGTATTCGGAGGCGTAGGGCTCGAGCGCCGACGACGGGGTGGTGGCGCAGACCTCGTCGCCGCCGACTCGGGTGACGATCGGCTCCGCCTTCTCGCCCGACCGGCCGATCCAGCGGGCGAGGGTGATCTCCGAGTCCTGGAGCTCTCCCAGCTCGTAGGCGTCGGGGAGGTCCGCCTGGGGCTCCCACTCGTCGTCGGCTTCCCACTCGTCGTCCTCGTCGCGCTCCCAGCGCCGGCGGCGGCCGAACTGCGGCCGGCTCCAGCCGGGCTCCATGCAGTCCCAGATCTCGCGGACCTCGGCGAGCGCGAGCACGGTCTCGCAGCCGGCGCGATCCGCCGCCGCCGTGAGCGCCGCGGCGCGGGCGGCGTCGTCCCCCTTGAGCCGCGCCCAGCCGAAGCCGCGCTCGGTGTACTGGTGGTCGAGAAGGTAGACGAAGCGGTTCGGCGGATCGCGCGGCGGGGCGTCCTCCGGCGACCATCTCCGCGGCGGCAGCGGCGTCTCGAAGTGCTCCCGCAGCCGTTCGGCGAGGGCGGCGACCGTCGCCGCCGGCACGTCGGGCGCCGCCGCGCCGCCGTCGCCGGCGTCGCCGGTGAGCATCAGGTTGTAGGTCAGAACGATCCGGTAGCCCTCGGTCACCGGCTTCGCCTCGTGGTCGCAGTCGGCATAGAAGGCGACCAAGGAGAGCGGCCGCCGGGAGGCGCGATAGGTGACCTTCTCGCCCCGGTGCTCGACCGTCAATGCTCCCCCCTTGTACGACGAGGGGAGGGTCACGACCAGGGTGCCGACCATCTCGTCGGCCTTCTCGGAGTCCCGGTGGCGCCGGAAGAACTGGCCCGGGCCATAGACCAGCATCGAGTGCAGCTCGGCTCGAAGCCGGCTCCCTTCGGCCAGGCCGAGATCGGCCCGCAGCGCCTCGAGCACCGGCAGGAGCGTGCGGTTCCAGCGCCGCTTGTCGATCTTCACCCGGCTCTTCGGGATCTCGCAGGTGTCGCGCACCCGCGGATCGAGGAGCGTTCGCTCTCCCTGGCCGTAGCGCGCCGGACGAGCCAGCCGGCAGAGCCGCTGCGCTCCGGTGCGGGAGACCGGAAAGCGGAGCCGCCCGAACCCCGTGACCTCGAGGTGGAGGTCGTCGGCCTCGGCGGTCCGCCGGGCGGTGAAGGAGCCGGGCGCCCGGACCGAGCCGAGCAGCTCGCCGATCGTCAAGCGCGTGATGGCCGTCACGAGGGTCTCCTGTCCGCCTTCGCGGCGGAACGCCGCTCGAGGCTGGATCGGAGCATTCTAGCGAGCTCGGCCGGCGGCCCGGCGGCGGTGCCGGGAGCCATGCCTGCGCGTCACCCCGCCGCGTCCGGCCGGCACTCGTGAGAGCGGGGTCCCCGATCGCCGGGGGCCTGGACCGACACGCCGGAAGGCATACACCAGGAGGTTCGCCATGCAGAGGATCCTTCACGTCACTCTCGCGCTCGCGGTGGTCGCCGGGTTCGCCGTCGCGGTCGAAGCTGCCGCTCTCGGAGCGCCGCCGTGCAGCGGCGCGGCTCTCCAGAGCCTCGCGGAGCCGGCCGGGATCGCCGGCCTGGGCGCCGACGACCTCCTCGCGATCGATCTCGAGGGGGCCCCGGAGGCACGGCCCCTGGCTGGTCCGTTCACGCCCGTGCCGCAGCAGTGCGGGCTCGTCACCTGTCCGGTCGGGACGCGGTGTTGCAACCCGCTGTGCAGCGCCTGCACGCCGCCCGGCGTCGAGTGCACCTTGGGCGACTGCGGCCACGGCAACCCGGCCTCCTGAGCCCGGCGCCTCCGGACGAATTTCCCTGCGCGGCCCTGGGCCCCCCGGCGGCGGGGAGCCCAGGGCCGCGCCGGCTCAGGGCAGGATCTCGCAGTTGGAGTCGCAGTAGTCGTCGATGGTGGTGCACTTCTGGCACCACATGCCGGCGGCGTCGGCGCGCACGCAGACCTGATCGGTGCACGGGCCGCCGGGGGTCATCGTGCGGGCCGCGAGGTTGGGCATCGTGGTGGCGGCCGGGGAGGTGCGGGTCGCCCCGGTCCAGGTGAAGGTGTAGGGGCCGGCGCAGCCCGACGCGGTGGCGGAGAAGGTGTACTTGGTCTTGTCCCCCTGGCACGACGAGCTGGTGACGGAGAGGGTGCAGATCAGCCCGCCCTGGAGCTCGATCGGCTCCTCGCCCGCGATCTCGAGCGGCTGGGCGGGCGCCGCGGCGGCGGCCGGAGCGGCGGCGGGCGCATCGGCCGCGGCCGCAGGCAGCGCCAGCAGGAGAACCGAAGCGGCGGACAAGAGCAGGATCTTGACGGACATCGCGGACCTCCTCGCGCGCGGCGGCGCGCTGTAGGTACTGCTCATTCCTGAAATGAAGTGTGATCCGGCCCAGTTCGCCGGGGACAGGGCCGCGGCGCGGCGGCCGGCCTCGGCTATCCTGAGCGCCGCCATGGAAGCCGCCGTTCTCGCCGACCGCCTCGCCGCGCTCCCCGCCTTCGCCGGCGTGCCCGCGGGGAGCCTCGCCGCCTTCGCCGCGCTCGCCGCGCCGCGGCCGCTCGCCGCCGGCGAGCGCCTCCTGTCCGAGGGCGAATCGGGCGCCGAGCTGTTCGTGGTGCTCGAGGGCCGGCTCAAGATGTCGCGCGACCTCGAGAGCGGGCGGAGCGTGCTCCTGGCGCTGATCGGGCCGGGCGAGGCGGTCGGAGTGGCGGCGGCGCTCTCGGGCGAGCCCGCCGACGCCGCGGTCGAGGCGCTCGAGCCGTCGCTCTGCCTGGCGGTGCCGCGCCAGGCGCTGCTCGGAGCGCTCGCCGGCCGCCCCGAGCTGATCGCCGACCTCCTGCCGCCGCTGACCCGCCAGTTCGTCGAGTGCAAGACCTGCATCGTCGAGCTGACCCACCTGCGGGTCGAGCGGCGCTTCGCCACCCTCTTCCTCAAGCTCGCCGCATCGACCGGCCGGGCCGCCGAGGGCGGCACGCTGGTGCCGATCGCGCTGTCGCGCCAGGAGCTGGCCGACATGACCGGCACCACGATTGAGACCGCGATCCGGGTGATGAGCCGCTGGCACAAGGAGGGCGCGCTCGAGACCCGCGGCGACGGCTTCCTGCTCCGCGACAGGGCGGCGCTCGAGGCCGCGGCGGGCGGCGGGCCGGAGCGGCCGGGGGGCGGGTAGAATCCCGGCTCGGCCATGCGCATCGCCACCTGGAACATCAACGGCCTGAGGGCGCGGCAGGACTTCCTGCTCCACTGGCTGCGCGCGCGCCGGCCCGACGTGGTGGCGCTCCAGGAGCTGAAGCTCGAGGGCGATCAGTTTCCGCACGAGGCTCTCGAAGCCGAGGGCTACCGGGCGGTGGTCCACGCACAGCGGGCCTGGAACGGGGTGGCGGTGCTCAGCCGGCTCCCCGTGCGCGAGGTCGAGAGCGGTCTCCCCGGCGAGGAGGAGGCCGGCGCCCGCTGGGTGGCGGCGGAGGTCGGCGACGGCGAGCTGACCTTCGCCTCGGTCTACATCCCGAACGGCAAGAGCGTCGGCCACGAGGACTTCCCCGGAAAGCTCCGCTGGCTCGACACCCTGGCGGCGCGCATCGAGCGCTGCGACCCGGCGCGGCCGCTGGTCGTCGGCGGCGACTTCAACCTCTGCCCCGGTCCGCTCGACACCTTCGACGAGGAGGGCCACCGCGGGCTCATCTTCCATACCGAGGAGGAGCGAAGCCGCATCCGCCGCCTCTACGACTGGGGCCTCGTCGACCTCTACCGCCGCCGGCACCCCGACGGTCGGATGTTCTCGTGGTGGGACTACCGGGGCGGCGCCTTCCACCGCAACCTCGGCCTGCGCATCGACTTCCTGCTCGCCACCGGGCCGGTCGCCGAGCGCGTCCGCGAGGTCGAGATCGACCGCGAGTACCGCAAGAAGAAGGACGGGCTGATCGCGTCGGACCACGCGCCGGTGTGGGCGGACCTGGAGTGAGGGGCGGCCGGCCTCAGCCGGCTTCTCCGCCCTCCAGCCGGCGGACGATCTCGACGAATCGTTCGACCGGCTCCAGCCGATCGAGCGCCTCCACGACCCGCTCCAGATCGAGGCTGACGTACTCGTGGATCACGACGTTGCGGAAGCCGGGCAGCGGCTCGAGATCGCGCACCAGCTCGGCCGGGAACTCCTCGATCGACGCCAGGCAGCGGACGGCGTCGGTGTAGTCGTCGAAGCGCAGGCCGCGGCGGGAGCAGAGTTCGCCGGCGACGTCGATGAGGGTCTGGCACACCGTCAGCAGCGAGAAGAGGACGTCGTTGTGGAGGGAGAGGTCGCGCCGCAGGTCTTCCGCGCCGCCGACCCGGCTCCGCAGCCCGCGGAGGTGGTCGAGGTGCCGCCGCAGCTCCGCGAGTCGCTCGACCAGGTAGGTCACCGCGCCAGCGCCTCGAGCTTGATCCGCCGCATGCGCCGCAGGAAGGGCTCGAGGTCGGCGGCGCGGAGCTGGACGTCGCGGACGAAGGCGTGGTCGAGCTCGGGGTCGGCGCAGTAGACTCGCTCGCCCTCGCGGACGACGCGGCGGCCCAGCTCGGGGGGCGCGTCGTCGAGGAGGACGACGTCCGCCTCGCGACCCAACTCGGCGCCGAGGCGCCCGATCAGCCGCAGGCGGAGGTCGAACCGCTCTCGGCGCGTCGGGAGGAGCGCGCGGTCGGCGAGCACCCCGATGTCGACGTCGCTCTCGCGGTGCGCCCGTCCCGCAGCCTGGCTGCCGAAGAGGTACGCCGAGACCACCCCTGAGGCCGGCTCGCGTTCGAAGAACCGTCTCAATCTCGCGGCGATCTCCTGTGCGGGGATCGGCTCAGGCGCCGCTGGTTTCGACATGAAGTGGACGCTACCACGCGTCCGGGCCGGTCTCGGGGCGGTCGATCCGGGATCAAGCCCCAAGGTGACGAGAATCGGATCGAGCCGACCCCCGCTACAATTCCCTCCCGGTGGCCACCCAGCCCTCCGACCCCCTCCTCGGCGCGCTGCTGCGCGAGCTGGCGATCGCCTGGCAGGCGCTCGTCTCGTATCCGCCCGGGCATCCGTCGGCGTCGGCGGCGGTGGAGCGGGCGGTGGCGCAGCTCGCGGAACTGATCGCGGCCGCCGGGCCGCTCGAGCTCCTGGCCGGGCGCGACGTCCTGCTCTGGGGGGAGCGGCGGCTCTCGGGGCCGACCGCCTCGCGGCTCGCCGAGCTGCTCCGCCGGCGCAACGCGGCGGCGGTGCGCTTCGATGCCGGGGCCGACGCGCGCGAGCTGGAGACTTTCCTCCGCGGCCTGCTGGTCGATCCGCGCCGGGCGCGGGAGGCGGGGTCGCTCTCGCGCGAGCTGGAGGCGGCCGGGGTGGCGCGCATCCGGACGCGCGACCTCGACTTCACGGCGCTCTCGGTGGTCGAGGGGGAGGACGAGCCGCTCCTGCCCGAGGCCGGCGGGCTGTGGGAGAAGCTGGTGCGCCGGCTGGTCGGCGGCGGCCAGCTCCCGGGCGAGCGGCTGGCCGCCTGGGTCGCCGGCGGCCGGCGCGCGGTCGAGCTCCTGGCGGCGCTCCTCGGGCGGGCGCCCGGGCTCGGCCCGGCCGACGACCGGTGGCGCGGCGGGGCGCTGGCGGCGCTCCCCGGCCACGCCGCGGCGCTCTTCGCCGAGGAGGGCGGCGCCGGGGGCGTGACGATGATCGGCACTCTCCATTCCGGCCTGCCGCCGGAGCTGCGCGGCCGGCTCGAGGCCGCGCTCGGCGCGGCGCTCGCCGGCCGGGCCGACGCCGGCGCCGCGTTCGAGGCGCTCGCCGGGAGTCTCGGGCCGGAGGCGCTGGCGCGGGTGCGCGCCGCGAGCGCGGGGCCGGCCGCGCCGCTGCCGCCCGCCTCCCGGCTGGACGGCGATCCGGGCCCCGGGAGCGGCGGCGCGCCGGGTGCGCTCGACCTCGCCGCGCTCCAGCGCCTGCGCCAGCTCTTCGCCGGCGTCGACGTCGATGCCGTCGCCCCCCCGCCGGACCTCGAGGGTGGCGCCGAGGTGCTGGTCGAGGTGGCGGCCGGCGGCGGCGAGCCGAGGGTGCCGCCGGGGGCCGCGGCGCTAGCCGAGCGGCTCTCCGGGGCGCCGCACCGGCGCGCGCTGCGCGGCGCGCTGCTCGAGCTGGCCGAGCGCCCCGATCTCGCGCCCGAGGCGCTCGGCCCGGTGGTCGGGCGGCTCGCGGGGATGTACCTCGAGACGGTCGCGGCCGGGGACATCGCGCGGAGCCTCGACCTGGTCGAGCGCTGCGCCGCCCGCGCCGCCGGGAGTGACCGGCGGGCGGCGGCCTTCCGCGACCTCCTCGCCGGGCTCGCCGCGCGCGAGGTGGTCGCCGAGCTGGTGGCGGCGCTCGAGCGGCTCCCCGAGGACGCCGCCGAGCCCGCGCGCAGGCAGCTCGCTCTCCTCGGCCCGCGCGCGGTCGAGTCGCTGCTCGACCTCCTGGCCGAGAGCGACGATCGTGGAACCCGGCACCGCTGCCTGGGCCTCCTCGCCGGGCTCGGCAGCGACGTCGCCGCCGCCGCGGCGGTCCGGCTGACCGATCCGCGCTGGTTCGTGGTGCGCAACATGCTGGTGCTCTTGCGGCGGATCGGCGACCCGGGGTCGCTCGCCGCGGTCCGCCGCTGCGCCGACCACGCCGACATCCGGGTGCGCCTGGAGGCGATCCGCAACCTCTTCGCCTTCGACCAGGAGCTGCCGCGCGAGCTGCTGCGCAAGGCGCTCAACGACCGCGACCCGCGGCTGGCCGAGGCGGCGATCGATCTCGCCGGCTCGCGCGGCATCGTCGAGGCGGTCGATCCGCTGGTCGAGCTGATCCGCCGGCCGGACCTCTTCGGCCGCCGCGGCCGCCAGCGGATCCTCGCCCTGCGCGCGCTCGGCGAGCTGGCCCAGCCGCGCGCGCTCGACGGCCTCGGTCGCTACGTCCAGCGCTTCACCCTGCTGCCAGTCGGGCCCGAGGAGCGGCGCGAGCTGTTCCGCACCCTCGCGCGCTACCCCGAGGCGGCGCGTCGGCCGTTCGTCGAGCGCGGGCTCAAGCACAAGGACCCCGAGGTCCGCCGGCTCGCCGCCGCGCTCGCCAGGGCGGGGGAGGCGCGATGAACGCGGCGGGCGGGCCGGAGCAGGCCGTCGAGCGCCTGGTGGTCCACCTCGGGGCGGCGCTCCAGCAGCGCGCGGTCTACCCGCCGGGTCATCCGCAGCTCGTAAAGGCGATCGACGCCGCGGCGGCCGCCCACGGGGCGCTCCTCGCCGCGGCCGGCGCGCGCGAGACCGTGATCATGGTGGTCGAGGAGCGGCTCCTGGTCGACCGCCGGCCGGTCCCCGAGGAGGCGACCTGGGCGCGGGCGCTCCTCGCCTGGCTGCTCCGGCTCCGGATCACCGGCCTGACGATCGCCGCCGGCTTCGACCGCGACGAGCTGTCGGCCTTCCTCGACGGCGCCCAGCGGCCCGAGGGGCCGGCGCCCTCGGCACACCTCTTCATCGGCCGGGTCGGCTATAGCGACGCGCCGGCCGGCGAGACGCCGGCGCCGCGGGCGCGGCCGCTGGTCGAGCCGGAGCTGCTCGACCGCTCGCAGGCGGCCCTCCTGGCGCTCGCCGCCGGCAGCGCTCACGACCTCGATCCGCTGCGCGAGGTGGTCGCGGCGCTCGGGCGGGCGGCGGGGCCGGTGGCGCCGCCGCGGCTGCCGGGGGCGACTCCGGAGGAGCGCGCCTTCCTCCACGGCCTGACCGTCGCGGCGGGCGCCCTGCGGCTGGCGCGGGCGCTCGACGCGGGCGCGGAGCGCGCGGAAGAGATCGGCCTCGCGGGGCTCCTCCACGACGTCGGCCGGATCGGCGGCCGGGGCACCTGGGGGCTCGAGCTTCACCCGGTCGCGGGCGCGGCTCGCATCGCCGCTGTGCCCGGGGCGCCCGACCTCGCGGTGGTGGTCGCCTACGAGCACCACCTGCGGGTCGACGGCGCGCCGAGCTACCCCCGGATGGCGACGCCGCGGCCGCCCGGCCCGGCGGCCCGCCTGGTCGCCGTCGCCGACACCTGGGACGTCCTGCGCAACCGCGGCGGCGTCGGCCCCGCCGAGGCGTTGGCGGTGCTGCGCGAGCGCGCCGGCACCTGGCTCGATCCGGACCTGGTCGAAACGTGGGCGTCGATCGTCGGCTCCGAGGCATAAAAGCCCGTCCGCGGGAACCGACTGCGACGGGGACGGAAACGGGAAAGATCCCGCCGCCGCGGCCGGTCCCCGGGACGGGCGAGACGGGTCAGGCGGCGGCGACCGCCTGGTCGTGCACCGCGAGCCGCCGCTCGAAGCGGTGGCCGAAAGCGCGGCGCATCGCGCCGAGCTTGAAGCGCTGCCAGGGGTAGCGGCGGGTCGAGAGCGCCCGGCACTCCTCGGGCAGCATCACCAGGCTGACGTGGACGTTCGGGGCGCAGCCGATCGGCAGGCCGCGCTCCATGCACGCCTCGTAGAGCCGGCGGAAGACCGGCACCATCTCCTCGGTCTCGGGCGGCTCGCGGTCGGCGAGGTCGGTGCCCGAGAGCGGCCGGAAGACGCACACCGTCGGGATCGCGCCGGCCGCGGTGATCCAGTCGATCGCCGCGATCGACGACTCCGCCGGCTCGAGGCCGGCGATGATCTCGCCGTTGGTCACCCACGGCTCGTGGCGCGGCCCCTGCTCGCCGAGCCGGGCGCAGTAACGGATCGCGTCGAGGTAGTGGTCGAGCCCGTACTCGGCGTGCTTGCCGGGGCAGGTCTCCTCGAAGCGCGCGCGGTCGAAGATCTCGAAGCAGAACGACACCCGGTTGACGCCGATCTCGCGCAGGTGGTCGTAGCGCAGGAGGTCGCGGTGCGGCGGCGTCTGGACGCCGATCAAGAGGCCCATCTCCTCCTTGATCGCGCGGATGAACGGCTCGAGGACGTCGAGGTAGCCGTCGCCGTCGAAGTGGCCGGTGTTGAAGTCGACATAGGTGATCCCCGACTCGCGGCGCGCGGCGCGCACCACCTCGAGCACCTCGGCGATCGACTTGTCGTCGGCGTCGTCGACGCCGAGGTTGAGGCCGACCGAGCAGAACTTGCAGTTGACCCTCTGCGGCTTCTGGGTCCAGAACTCGCAGACCTTGGCCTGGTAGATGCCGAGGTAGGTCCCCTGGAGCGTGCCGATGCGGGTCATCGGCTTGCCGCTCGCGGTCTTGCGGTCGTACCAGCCAGGGCGCGGCGAGAGCTTCGGCCGCGCCACCGGCTCGCCGTTCCAGCGCAGGAGGTAGCCCGCCCCACCTCGATCGAGGCTGTCGCGGTGCACCGTGTAGGGCGACCGCTCGGCGAACTTCTCGGTCACCGGCACGTTGGTCCACAGCTCGTGCGGCCACTCCGCCGACGGCAGGATCAGCTCGAGGCCGCTCCCCAGCCCGGCGCGGGTGCGCAGGATCGGCCGGCCGCCGTCGTTCTCGACGAAGCACGAATCGTCGAGCCGCGCCCCCTTGCAGTAGAGGTCGAGTTTGAGCAGGGCGGGGTTGGCGCGAAGTTCTTCGAGATGCATCGCGGGATCCCTCCGGGTTCCGAAAACTCTAGGGCGCGGCGCGGGCGGCTCCTATGACAGTTGTCATACCGGCGAGCGCGGTTGGCGCCGGCAGCGGCTCAAACACCGCCGAGAAGTGCCTCAGCGCCCGCGGCTGCTCGACGATCCGCACGCCGCCGATCGCGGCGCGCCGGGCGTGGACCGCGAGCACGGTCTCGACCACGTAGTCGATGTGGCTCTTGGTGTAGACCCGCCGCGGCACCGCCAAGCGGACCAGCTCGTGGCCGGCGTAGCTCTCGGCGCCGGTTTCGGGGTCGCGGCGGCCGAACATCACCGAGCCGATCTCGACCGAGCGGATGCCGCCCTCGAGGTAGAGCGCGATCGCGAGCGCCTGCCCGGGGTAGGCGGAGCGCGGCAGGTGGTCGAGCATCGCGGCGGCGTCGATGTAGATCGCGTGCCCGCCCGGCGGCTGGACGATCGGCACCCCGGCCGCCGCGACGTGCTCGCCGAGGTAGCGCACCGAGGCGTGGCGGTAGCGCTGGTAGTCGAGGTCGAGCGCCTCGTAGAGGCCGACCGCGATCGCCTCGAGGTCGCGCCCGGCGAGGCCGCCGTAGGTGGGGAAGCCCTCGGTCAAGATCAGCAGCTCCTCCTCCTGGCGCGCCAGCGCGTCGTCGTTGGTGCACAGGAAGCCGCCGATGTTGGCCATGCCGTCCTTCTTCGCGCTCATCGTGCAGCCGTCGGCGAGCGCGAAGATCTCGCGCGCGATCTCGATCAGCGGCGTGTCGCCGTAGCCGGGCTCGCGGCGGCGGACGAAGTAGGCGTTCTCGGCGAAGCGGCAGGCGTCGATGTAAAACGGCACGCCGCGGCGGCGGCAGATCGCGGACGCCGCGCGCAGGTTGGCCATCGACACCGGCTGGCCGCCGCCGCCGTTGTTGGTGATCGTCATCATCGCGAACGGCACCCGGCCGGGGTTGGCGTCGAGGACGCGCTCGAGCGCCTCGAGATCGATGTTGCCCTTGAACGGGTGCGGCGCGGCGAGGTCGGCGGCCTCGGCGCACGGCAGGTCGACCGCGGTCGCGCCGGCGGCCTCGACGTTGGCGCGGGTGGTGTCGAAGTGGGTGTTGTTGGGCACCACCTGGCCGGGCCGGCAGAGGGTGGCGGTCAAGATCCGCTCGGCGGCCCGCCCCTGGTGGGTCGGGATGACGTGGCGGAAGCCGTAGATATCCTCGACCGCGGCGCGGAAGCGGTCGAAGCTCTCGCTGCCGGCATACGACTCGTCGCCGCGCATCATCGCCGCCCACTGGCCGGCGCTCATCGCCCCGGTGCCGCTGTCGGTCAAGAGATCGATGATGATCCACCGCGCCGGCACCCGGAACAGGTTCCAGCCGGCCTCGGCGAGCACCCGCTCGCGCTCGGCGCGGGTGCTGATCGCGATCGGCTCGACCGACTTGATGCGGAACGGCTCGAAGATCGTCGCCACGGCGCGCTCCTCCTGCCGCCGATCGTGCCGGCCCGCCGCCGCCGCCCGCAACACCCCGGAGGGTGGGCGGCGGGTGGGGCGGCCGCCGCCCCGCCGGCCGGGGGCACCGCGGCCGAGGAGGGCGCTATCATCGGCCGGCGCCTGCGGCAGGCGGATTGCACAAGCACCGGCCGAGCACTGACCACGAGGAGTTCCGATGCCCGAAGCCGAAAGCCCCGAACCGTTCGAGCTGGCGTTCGACGGCGACCAGCCGCCGCTGCCGAGCACCGGCCTGCTCTCGTTCTATGACCGGCTGCGCGCGCGGATCGTCGTCGCGGTGGAGCGGAAGAGCGGCCGCCTCGGCGCGAAGACGGTCACGGCCCTGCTCCTGGTGCCCGACATGTTCGTCCTCCTGGTGCGCCTGGCGCTCGACCCCGAGGTGCCGCGCTCGACGCGCGCGCTGATCGGCGGCGCGATCGCCTACTTCGTGCTGCCGGTCGACCTGATGCCCGAGGCGATCGTCGGCGGCGCCGGCTACCTCGAGGACCTGGTGCTCGCCACCGCGGTCCTCGCCCAGACCTTCGGCGACGACCTCGAGCCCTTCGCGCGCAAGCACTGGAGCGGCCCCGAAGACCTCCGCAAGGTGATCTCCGACGTCACCGGCGCCGCCCAGGGGCTGGTCGGCGCCAACGTCTACGACCGCCTGCGCCGAGTCCTGGCCCGCCGCGGCGTCGAGGTCGAGAAGTAGGAATCCGGAGTTACCCGCCCAGCGCGGCGAGATCGCGCTCGAGGCGAGCGATCGAGGCGGGATCGAACGGGTCGTAGTAGCCGCGCACCCGTCCCTCGGCGTCGACCAGGACGAACCGGTCGCTGTGCGTGATCGCGAGCCCCGGATCCGCCTCGCCGGCGACCTCGGCGACCCCGAGCTTGAACCCCTCCCGCGCCAGCGCACGAATCGCCTCCGGCTCCCCGGTCAGGAACGACCAGCGCTCCGACGCACCGTGCTTCGCCGCGAACCCGGCGAGGACCTCGGGCGTGTCGTGCCGGGGATCCACCGAAACCGACACCAACCGAACCCCGTCCCGCGGCAACCGCCGGTCCAACCGCGCCATCGCCGCCGTCATCCGCGGGCAGACCAGCACGCACCGGGTGAACACCAGATTCGCCACCCACGGCTCACCCGCCAGCTCCCCCAACCCCACCGGCCGCCCCCCCTGATCCACCAGCGAGAACGCCGTCACCTGTCCCAACACCGGCGGCGGCTCCCCCCGCCCCCCCAACCCCCGCATCGCCAGCAACCCCACCACCGCCAAAGCCGCCACCAGGACTCCCCAGATCAACCCCCGCCGAACCGCCCCCCAGGCGCTCACCCCACGCCCCCCGCATTCCCCGCACCTCCGTCAGGACCCCGACGACTCCCAGGAGGAGCTGGGTAGGAAAAAGAGGCAAGGAGGTCCGGGCCAACCCTTCGCCTGCCACTCCAGCCCTGCCGGGCAAGGAGGTCCGGGCCGAGGGCATCCCTCCCAGGGACGCCAGCCCGCGCGCCCAACGCGTCGTTTCGGAAGGCGAGGCGGACCCGCGCGCGGGCTGACGAGGCGCCGGCCGGCCGGACCCCGCACTCTAGTAGCCGGCGCCGTGCCCTGGGAGGGATGCCCTCGGCCCGGACCGGCGTTCCAACTGCCGCGAGCGATCGCTCGCCGCCGGCCCGGACCGGCCTTCCAACCGCCGACGCCACTAAGGCGCCACCCGGTCCGCCAACATCACCGCCAGGATCGCCGGCAGATAGAGCACCGAGACCAGCAGCAACCGCCGAGCCGCCCCCCGGTCCCGCGCCCGCTCGAACGCCGCCGCGAACCCCAAGAAGGCCAGCGACAGCGCAATCGCCCCGACGAAATAGACCACCCCCGTCAACCCCAGAGCCGAAGGCGCCAGACTCACCGGCACCAGCGCCGCCGCCCAGAGCAGCGCTTGGCGCCCCGTCCGCCGCCCCTCCGGATCGCTCACCGAGAGCATCGGAAACCCGCCGCGGGCGTAGTCGTCGCGGTACATCCAGGCGATCGCCAGAAAGTGCGGGAGCTGCCAGAGAAAGAGGATCCCAAAGAGCGCCCACGCCCCGGGATCGAGCGACCCCGCCGCCGCAGTCCACCCCATCACCGGCGGGATCGCCCCCGGCACCGCCCCGACCACCGTCGCCAGCGAGCTGACCCGCTTGAGCGGCGTGTAGACGAAGAGATACCCGGCGAGCGTCGCCGCGCCGAGGAGAGCGGTCAGGAGATTCGTCGCCACCGCCAAGTGGAGGAGCCCCGAGACCGACAGCAGCACCCCGAGCGCCAGCGCCGCGTCGGCGCCGATCCGCCCGCCCGGGATCGGCCGCTCGGCGGTGCGCTCCATGCGCGCGTCGACCTCGCGCTCGAGCACCTGGTTGAGCGCGCCGCCCCCCATCGCCACCAGAGTCGTGCCGAGCAGCGCATGGGCGAGCAGCACGAGATCGATCGTGCCCGGGCTGGCGAGCACGAAGCCGGCGGCGCAGGTGATCGCCACCATGAACGCGATCCGGCTCTTGACCAGCTCGAGGAGATCCGCCGCCAGCGCCCGCAGCCCCGGCCGGGCGGCGTCCGGCACCGCGCCCGGAACTGGAGGCGTGCCGATCGGCTGGCTCGAAAGGGGCTGGCTCATGGTGGGTTCGGGATTCCGCCGCCGTTCGCCGCGGCGTCGCCGCCGGCGGCCGGCGCAAGGACCCGCAGTCTAGCAGCCCGCGCGCCGCACCGGCATCGGTTGAGCCGGCGCGGCCGCTCCGTCTAGAATCGCCGCGGTCGCCCGCCCGCCCCGGCCGGCGCCGCGCGAAAAGCAACACCCTCCCATCGCGTCCGACCCTCTTGCGGCCCACCCCCGGGGCGGCTAGGATGGGCGCTCGCTTGTGACATGTTTCACAAGCACCCGGCGCCAGGCTCTCCGCGGGAGGCGGCCGGGCTCGGGAGGAACGGCGTCCGATGGCTCAGATCTTCAGCCGCAGCACCAACCAGCTCTCGCGGGTGAGCGTCGTGCTGCTCCTCGTGCTGCTCGGCTCGGTGGCGTGGGGCGGCGCCTACCTCTCCACCTCGGGCTTCGTCACCGGCGAGGACGCGGCGCTCAACCAGCCGGTGCCGTTCTCCCACAACCACCACTTCGCCGGCCTCGGGATCTCCTGCCTCTACTGCCACACCTCGGTCGAGAAGGCGGCGTTCGCGGGGATCCCTCCGACCTCGACCTGCATCAACTGCCACAAGGAGATCTGGACCAACGCCGAGCTGCTCGAGCCGGTGCGCGCGTCGTTCCGCACCGGTGTGCCGATCGAGTGGGAGCGGGTCCACGACCTCCCCGACTACGTCTACTTCAACCACAGCGTCCACGTCGCCAAGGGGATCGGCTGCCAGTCCTGCCACGGCCAGGTCGACGAGATGCCGCTCGTCTACCAGGACGGCTCGCTGACCATGAAGTGGTGCCTCGACTGCCACCGCGAGCCGGAGAAGTTCGTGCGTCCGACGAGCGAGATCTACAACTTCGACTGGCCGCCGTCGGGCTGGGACCAGTCGGTCGAGGGGCCCCGGCTGGTCGAGGAGTACTCGATCGAGAGCCTGACCTACTGCTCGGTGTGCCACCGCTAGCCGGACCGGGAGAGGAAGAGCGAGGCATGGACATCCTGAGGATCCTGCGCGGCGACGAGGCGCCGCCCGCTGCGGCCGCGGCGGTCGCGCCGGAGGCGCGCCAGCCAAGGCCGTCCGCGCCGCCGGCGCCGCGGCTCGACCTCGCCGCCGTCCGCGAGCGGCTCGCCGGCGAGCGCGGCCGCGACTGGTGGCGGAGCCTCGAGGACCTCGCCGCCACCCCCGAGTTCGAGGAGATGCTCCACCGCGAGCTGCCGCGCCTGGCCTCCGAGTGGGCCGGCGGGCGCGCGAGCCGGCGCCGCTTCCTCCAGCTCTCGAGCGCGTCGCTGGCGCTCGGCGGCCTCGCCGGCTGCGTCAAGCAGCCGCCGGAGAAGATCGTCCCCTATGTCGTCCAGCCCGAGGGGCTCGTCCCCGGCGAGTCGCTCCACTTCGCCACCGCGATCCCCCGCGGCGGCTATGCCACCGGGCTCCTGGTCGAGAGCGCGATGGGGCGGCCGGTCAAGGTCGAGGGCAACCCGGAGCACCCGGCGAGCCTGGGCGCCACCGACCTCTTCGATCAGGCGGCGATCCTCGACCTCTACGACCCCGACCGCCTGCAGGCGGTGACCCAGCTCGGCCGCACCCGCACCTGGGACGCCTTCGTCGCCGAGCTGGGCGCGCGGCTGACCGCCCAGGAGGCGCTCGGCGGCGCCGGGCTCGCGATCCTCACCGAAGACCTCAGCTCGCCGACCGCGGCGGCTCAGCTCGACGCGCTCCGCGGCCGCTTCCCGCGCCTCCGCCGGCACGTCTGGGAGCCCGCCGGCCGCCACGCCGCCGAGATCGCCGCCCGCCGCGCGTTCGGGGCGCCGCTCGAGGCGCGCTACGACCTCTCCCGCGCCTCGGTCGTCCTCGCGCTCGACTCCGACTTCCTGACCCAGGGCCCGGGCGCGGTGCGCTACGCGCGCGACTTCACCGCCCGCCGCCGGGTCTGGGACGGCGCCGACGCCGATCCCCTCGGCATGCTCCGCCTCTACAGCGTCGAGAGCGACCACACCGCGACCGGCGCCAAGGCCGATCACCGGCTGCCGCTGCCGCCGTCCGGGGTCGCCGCCTTCGCCGCCGCCCTGGCCGCCGAACTGGGGGCGCCGGGGGCCGCGGCCGCCGGCGAGCTGCCGCACCCGGACGGCGCCCGCTGGCTCGGCGCGGTCGCCGAGGACCTGCGCCGCGCCGGCCCGGCGGCGCTGGTGGTGCCCGGCGACTACGCGCCGCCGGCGGTCCACGTGGTCGCCCATGCGATCAACGCCGCGCTCGGCGCCGCCGGCTCGACCGTGGTGTACGGCGATCCGATCGCGGCCCGGCCGTCCGAGCCCGAAGGGGCCGCGATCGACGACCCTGCCGCCTCGCTCGCCGAGCTGACCCGGGCGATGGCGGCCGGCGAGGTCGACCTGCTGCTCATCCTCGGCGGCAACCCGGTCTTCACCGCGCCGGCCGACCTCGGCTTCGCCGAGGCGTTGGCGAAGGTGCCGCTGCGCGTCCACCACACCCTCGCCGCCGACGAGACCTCCGGCTGGTGCCAGTGGCTCCTCCCGGCGGCGCACCCGCTCGAGGGGTGGAGCGACGCCCGCGCCTTCGACGGCACGGCGTCGATCGTCCAGCCGCTGATCGAGCCGCTCTACGGGCCGGCCAAGACCGTCCACCAGGTGCTGGCGGCGATGGCCGGCGACGGCGCCGCCGACTCGTTCGAGCCAGTGCGCGCCCACTGGCGGGAGAACGGCCTGGCCGACGAGGCGGCCTGGCGGCGGGCGGTACACGACGGCATGGTCCCGGGTACCAGCGGCCCGGGCACCGCCTCGCCCGGCCAGGCGGCGGCGCCGCCGGCCGACGCGGTCGCCCGGGCGGCGCGCGAGGCAGCCGGGATGCGCCCCGCCGCGGTCGCCGGCGCGCTCGAGCTCTCCTTCCGCCCCGACCCGACGATCTGGGACGGCCGCTTCGCCAACAACGCCTGGCTCCAGGAGTGCCCGAAGCCGATCTCGAAGCTCGCCTGGGACAACGCGCTCCTGCTCGGCCCCGCCGAGGCCGCCGAGCGCGGGCTCGCGAGCGGCGACCTGGTCGAGATCGCGACCCGCGAGCGGACGCTCCAGGCCGCGGTCTGGATCCAGCCCGGCCAGGCGCGCGGCTCGGCGACCCTGCACCTGGGCTACGGCCGCACCGCGGTCGGCCGGGTGGGCGCCGGCGCCGGCTTCGACGCCTTTCGCCTGCGCAACCGCGAGGGCTTCTGGACGGTGCCGGCGACGGTGTCGGCGCCGGTCGGCCGCTACCGGCTCGCCTCCTCCCAGGACCACGGATCGATGGAGGGGCGGCACCTGGTGCGTTCGGCGCCGCTCGACGAGTACCGCGCCCACCCCGACTTCGCCCAGCACGTCGTCCACGTCCCCCGCCCCGACGAGACGATGTACCCCGGCTGGTCCTACGACGGCTACAAGTGGGGGCTCTCGATCGACCTCGCCGCCTGCACCGGCTGCAACGCCTGCCTGGTCGCCTGCGTCGCCGAGAACAACATCCCGGCCGTGGGCAAGGAGCAGATGCTCAACGGGCGCGAGATGCACTGGCTGCGCCTCGACCGCTACTTCGGGGGCGACGTCGACGAGCCCGAGGTTGTGTTCCAGCCGATGATGTGCCAGCACTGCGAGCAGGCGCCCTGCGAGGTGGTCTGCCCGGTGGCGGCGACCGTGCACAGCGCCGAAGGCCTCAACGACATGGTCTACAACCGCTGTGTCGGCACCCGCTACTGCTCGAACAACTGCCCCTACAAGGTGCGGCGGTTCAACTTCCTCAAGTGGGTCGACACCGAGACCGAGGTGCTCAAGCTGGCGCGCAACCCCGAGGTCACGGTGCGCAGCCGCGGCGTGATGGAGAAGTGCACCTTCTGCGTCCAGCGGATCAACCACGCGCCGGCAGGCCGCCAAGGTCGAGGGACGGCGGATCCGCGACGGCGAGGTCAAGACGCGCCTGCCAGGAGGTCTGCCCGTCGGACGCCATCGTCTTCGGCGACCTAAACGACGAGGCCGCCGAGGTGACCCGGCGCAAGCGCCAGCCGCTCGACTACGGCGTCCTCGCCGAGCTCAACACCCGGCCGCGGGCCAGCTACCTGGCGCGCGTCACCAACCCGAACCCGCTCCTCGCGGCGGAGAAGGCCGAGCATGGCGACGCCCACGCCTGACGCTGCGCACGCGGACCGGCCCCTCGACCGCCCGCTCGAGCCGGGCGTGCCGCCCGTGGTCACCGGCCGGTGGACGCCGGGCACGGTCACCGACAAGATCCTCGGTCCGATCTTCGCGCCGACGCCGCGCTGGTGGCTGGTCGGCACCGCGCTCTCGTTCGCGGTGGTGATGGTCTTCCTCTTCGCGGTCACCTGGCTGTTCGCCAAGGGCGTCGGCATCTGGGGCATCAACATCCCGGTCGGCTGGGGCTTCGCGATCGTCAATTTCGTCTGGTGGATCGGCATCGGCCACGCCGGCACGCTGATCTCGGCGATCCTGCTCCTCTTCCGCCAGGAGTGGCGGACCTCGATCAACCGCTTCGCCGAGGCGATGACGCTCTTCGCGGTCGCCTGCGCCGGCATGTTCCCGATCCTCCACCTCGGCCGGCCGTGGCTCTTCTACTGGCTTCTGCCCTACCCGAACCAGATGACGCTCTGGCCGCAGTTCAACAGCCCGCTGATCTGGGACGTCTTCGCGGTCACCACCTATGCCACGGTGTCGCTGATGTTCTGGTACGTCGGGCTGATCCCCGACCTCGCCTCGCTTCGCGACCGGGCCAAGAACGTCTGGATCGCGCGCGCGGTCGGGATCTTCGCCCTCGGTTGGCGCGGCGCGGCCAAGCACTGGCAGAACTACGAGGCGCTCTATCTCCTGCTCGCCGGTCTCGCCACGCCGCTGGTGCTCTCGGTCCACACGGTGGTGTCGTTCGACTTCGCGATCGGCATCATCCCCGGCTGGCACACGACGATCTTCCCGCCCTACTTCGTCGCCGGCGCGATCTACAGCGGCTTCGCGATGGTCTTGACCCTGATCCTGCCGCTCCGGTACTGGCTCGGGATGCACGCCTTCATCACCGACCGCCACCTCCAGGCGATGTCGAAGGTGATGCTCGCGACCGGCCTGATCGTCGCCTACGGCTACGTGTTCGAGATCTTCATCGGCTGGTACAGCGGCAACCCGTTCGAGATGTACCTCTTCGAGAACCGGGTCAGCGGCCCGTACAGCTTCCAGTACGCGATGCTCTGGGTGTGCAACATTTTGGTGCCGCAGCTCCTCTGGATCAAGAGGATCCGCACCTCGCCGGTCTGGCTCTGGATCCTCGCCATGTTCATCAACGTCGGCATGTGGCTCGAGCGCTACGTGATCGTGGTGGTCAGCCTGTCGCGCGACTTCCTGCCGTCGTCGTGGGACACCTTCAGCGCCACGCGCTGGGACTGGGCGATCTACATCGGCACCATCGGCTTCTTCTGCGCCTGCCTGTTCCTGTTCGTGCGCGTGCTGCCGATGATCTCGATCTTCGAGATGCGCCACCTGGTGCACGAGAAGGAGCACGAAGGATGAGCGCGGCTGCCGCGACCCCGCGCGGCCCGTGGGGCCTCCTCGCCGAGTTCGCCACACCGGAGGCGCTGATCGCCGCCGCCAGGCGGGTGCGCGCGGCGGGCTACACCCGGGTCGACGCCTACACGCCGTACCCGGTCGAGGGGGTCTGGCACGCGCTCGAGCTGAAGCGCTCGAAGGTGCCGCTGGTGGTGCTCCTGGGCGGGCTCGCCGGCGGCCTCGGCGTCCTCTCGCTCCAGTACTGGGCGATGGTGATCCGCTACCCGATGATCATCGGCGGCCGGCCGCACGAGGTCTGGCCGGCCTGGGTGGTGCCGACCTTCGAGGGGACGATCTTGATCGCCGCGCTCTCCGGGGTGATCGGCATGATCCTGCTCAACGGGCTGCCGCAGCCCTACCACCCGGCGTTCAACGTCGAGCGCTTCGCCCACGCTTCGCAGGACTCGTTCTTCCTCGCGATCGAGGCCGGCGATCCGAAGTTCGACCGCACCACCACCGAGCACTTCCTGCGCGAGCTGGGGCCCGTGGAGGTATCCGAAGTTGAGGACTGAGGCGCTGCTCGCCGCGCTCCTGGCCGCGGTCCTCCTCGGCGGCTGCCGGCAGGAGATGTTCGACCAGCCGAAGGCGGAGGCCTACGAGGCGAGCGCCTTCTTCGTCGACGGCGCCGCCTCGCGGCCGCTCCCCGAGCACACCGTGGCGCGCGGCCACCTCCGCGAGGACCGCGGCTACTACCTGGGCGTCGCCGCCGACGGCACGATGATCGCCGAGCCGCCGATGCCGGTCGACCGCGAGCTGCTCCTCCGTGGGCGGAAGATGTTCGAGGCCTACTGCTCGATGTGTCACGACCGCGCCGGCACCGGCAACGGCATGGTGGTCCAGCGCGGCTACCCGCGGCCGCCGAGCTACCACCAGCCGCGGCTGCGCGAGATGCCGGCCGGCTACTTCGTCAACGTGATCACCGCCGGCTTCGGCCGCATGCCGAGCTACGCGGCGCAGATCGATCCCGCCGACCGCTGGGCGATCGCCGCCTACGTCAAGGTGCTCCAGGCGGCGCAGGCGACCGCGCCCGACCAGCTCGACCCGGCGGTCCGCGCCCGGCTCGAAGGCGAGCGGGCGGCGGCCGAGGCCGCGGCTGCGGCCGAAGGGCACGGCGACGGCGGACACGGCGCCGAGGACGCCCACGGGGTGGAGCGATGACCACGGATCCCCGCTTCGAGCGCGACGCCGGCCGCTTCGCCGCGCCCGCGGACCTCGGCCGCCTCGGGCGGCTCGGGCTCGGACTCGGCGCGGTGGCGCTGGTGATCTTCGCGATCGCCGCCTGGCTCGGCGGCGGCGGAGTGGCGCTCTACCGCGCCTGGCTGGTCGGCTGGGTGTTCTGGCTGTCGATCTCGCTCGGCTGCCTGGCGCTCCTGATGATCCAGCACCTGACCGGCGGCGGCTGGGGTCTGGTCACCCGCCGGGTGCTCGAGGCGGGCGTGAACGTCCTGCCGCTCATGCTGGTGCTCGGCGTGCCGCTCTTCTGGCTCGGGATGGAGCCGCTCTACGTCTGGGCGCGCCCCGAGACCGCCGCGTCGGACCTGATCCGCCACCTGCTCGAGCACAAGGAGCCGTACTTGAACGCCGGCGCGTTCTGGCTCCGCTTCGCGGCCTACTTCGCGCTCTGGCTCGGGCTCGCCGCGCTCCTGACCCGGCTCTCGTCGCGCCAGGACGCGACCGGCGACGTCGGCATCTCGCGCCGGCTCCGGATCGTCGCCGCGCCCGGCCTCGTGCTCTACGCCTTCGCCGTGACCTTCGCCTCGGTCGACTGGCTGATGTCGCTCGAGCCGGAGTGGTTCTCGACCATCTACGGCGCGATCTTCTTCGGCGGCCTCGGGATGGCGACCCTGGCGTTCGTCATCCTGATGGCGCTCTGGCTCTGGCGCCGCGAGCCGCTCAGCCGGTTCATCGTCGAGACTCATTTCCACGACGTCGGCAAGCTGATGTTCGCGTTCGTCCTCCTCTGGAGCTACTTCTCGTTCTCCCAGTACCTGATCATCTGGTCGGGCAACCAGGCGGAGGAGATCGGCTGGTACCTCCACCGGCTGCGCGAGCCCGGCTGGGCGGTGTGGGGGACGCTGCTGCTGCTGCTTCACTTCGCGGTGCCGTTCGCGCTGCTCCTGTCGCGCGACTTGAAGCGCAACCCGAAGCGTCTGGCCTGGGTCGCCGCCGCGCTGATGGTGATGCACTGGGCCGACCTCCACTGGCAGGTGGCGCCGTCGCTCCACCGCGGCGAGTTCGCGCTCGGCGCGCTCGACCTGGCGGCGCCGGTGGCGGTCGGCGGCCTCTGGTTCGCCTGGTTCGCCTGGCAGCTCGGCCGCCGGCCGGTGCTCGCCCACCGCGACCCGTACCTCGCGAAGCTCCCCTTCCACGACACCCCGGAGGAGGAGGCGATGTCGCATGGCTGACCTGGAGCGCGAGCTCGAAGAGCCGGGCGAGGGCGAGCAGGCGCCGGAGACGCTGGAGCGGTGGGTCCACCGCCACGGCGCCTCCGCCGAGCGGGTCGCCGAGCACGCCGGCGACCCCGACCCGGAGCTGTCGTTCACCGGCATCTTCTGGACCGCGGCCGGGATCGCCGGAGTGACCGCGCTGGCGATGGTGCTGATGGTGTGGATGCTCGGCGGCCTGACCGGCCTGCAGACCGAGCGCGAGCGGGCGGCGACCCCGGCCGAGCTGGAGCGCCGCGACGCGGTGCGCACCGCCGGCGAGGAGCGCGTCGCCGGCGAGCCGGTGCCGAGCCCGGGGCTGGCGGTGCCGGCCGACCTCGAGCTGCCCCCCGGGCCGCGCCTGGAGCTCCACCCGACCTGGAACCTCGAGCAGCTCCGCGCCGTCGAGGACGAGCTGCTCGGCAGCTGGGCGGCGGCCGCCGAGCCGGCCGGCGCGGTGCGTATCCCGATCGAGACCGCGATCGAGTTGGCCGCCGCCGGCGAGCTGCCCGGCGTGCCGCGCGGCGCCGCCGCGGCCGGCGAGGCGGAGATCGGCGCCGCGACGCCGCCCGCTGGCGACGAGACCGGCGAGGCCGCCGCGGGGGACGCCGGGGAGGCGGTACGGGAGTCCGGCGTCGCGGCCGGATTCGATGCCGAGCCCGCGCCGGCGGAGCCGATCACCGAGGAGCCGCATGCCCAGGACTGACCGCCGCCGCCCGTTCGCGCCCGCCGCGCTCGCGGGCGCGCTCGCCGCCGCGAGCCTGACCGCGGCGCCGGCCGCCGCCCAGCGGCCGCCGATGACCGGCCTCGACCCGGCCGCCGGCGCCCGCCCCGCGGTGCTCGAGCAGGTCGCCTTCGAGCAGCGGATCGGCGAGGGCGTGCCGCTCGACCTCGAGCTCCGCGACGCCGCCGGCGCGCCGGTGCGCCTGGGCGACCTCTTCGGCGAGCGGCCGGTGGCGCTGTCGCTGGTCTACTACGAGTGCCCGATGCTCTGCCCGATGACCCTCGACGGCCTGGCCCGCAGCCTCAAGGGGATCGCCTTCGACCCCGGGCGCGACTTCGAAGTGGTGGTCGTGAGCTTCGACCCGCGCGAGGGGGCCGCCGAGGCGGCCGCGGCCGAGCGGCGCCTCCTCGACCGCTACGGCCGCGCCGGCACCGCGGAGGGCGTCCACTTCCTGACCGGCGGCGAGGAGGCGATCGCGGCGCTCACCGAGGCGGTCGGCTTCCGCTATCAGTACGACGCCGCGCGCGGCGAGTACGCCCACGGCACCGGCCTGGTGCTCCTCACCCCCGAGGGGCGGATCGCGCGCTACTTCTTCGGCATCGAGTACCCGCCGCGCGATTTGCGCCTCGGCCTGGTCGAGGCCGGCGAGGGGCGGCTCGGCAACCCGGTCGACCAGGTGCTGCTCTACTGCTACCACTACGACCCGGTGGTCGGCAAGTACAGCGCCGCGACCATGAACCTGCTGCGGGGCGCGGCGGCGCTGACGCTCCTCGCCCTCGGGAGCTTCATCGCCGTGATGTTGCTGCGCGACCGCCGCCGGCGCCGTGCCGGTCTTGGGATCGCTTCGAGGACCGCCTAGATGTGGCCTGACTTCCCGCTCTTCCCCGACGCCGCCTCCACGGTCGCCCGCGAGGTCGACGCCCTGTTCCTCGCCTGGGTGGCGATCAGCCTCTTCTTCTCGGTGCTGATCGCGGCGCTGATCTTCGTCTTCTTCATGAAGTACCGGCGCCGGCCGTGGCGCCGCTACGGCAGTTCGGCCGAGATCAAGACCCTGCCGGTCGAGATCGTCTGGTCGGTGATCCCGCTGGTGATCACGCTGGTGATGTTCGTCTGGGGGGCCAAGGTCTTCTTCGACCAGTCGCGGCCGCCGGCCGACGCGATCGCCTACTACGGCGTCGGCAAGCAGTGGATGTGGAAGTTCCAGCACCCCGAGGGGGCGCGCGAGATCAACGACCTCCACGTGCCGGTGGGGCAGCCGATCCGCATTACCCTGACCTCGGAGGACGTCATCCACTCGCTCTTCATCCCGGCGTTCCGGGTCAAGAGCGACGTCCTCCCCGGCCGCTACACCACGGTCTGGTTCGAGGCCACCCGGCCGGGCGCCTACCACCTCTTCTGCACCGAGTACTGCGGCACCGAGCACTCGCGGATGATCGGCACCGTCTACGTGCTCGAGCCCGAGGACTACGAGCGCTGGCTCGCCACCGGCCAGACCGGCGTGCCGATGCGCGTCTCCGGCGCCGAGCTGTTCGCCCGGCTGGCCTGCAACACCTGCCACCGCGAGGGGGAGGCGACCGCCGACCTGCCGGCGCGCGGCCCGACTCTGGCCGGCCTCTTCGGCACCCGGGTGACCCTGGTCGGCGGCGACACGGTGGTCGTCGACGAGGGCTACGTCCGGCGCTCGATCCTCGAGCCGCAGGCGCAGGTGGTCGCCGGCTGGCAGCCGATCATGCCGACCTTCAAGGGGCAGGTGACCGAGGAGCAGATCGCGACGCTGGTCGACTACATCCGCTCGCTGCCGCCGGCCGCTGCGACCTCCGAGCCGGCGACCGCGGCGCCGGCCGCCGCGACTGCCGACGCGGGCTGAGCACCGGGAAGGACCGACACCGATGACGACCAGCGCAGCCACCGCCCTGCCGCAGCCGAACTACCTGTCCGCCGGGTGGACGCTCCGGTCGTGGCTGCTGACCAGCGACCACAAGCGGATCGCGATCCTCTACCTGGTCTCGGTCACGCTCTTCTTCGTCCTCGGCGGCCTCTTCGCGTTCGCTGATCCGCCTCGAGCTGATGACGCCCGCCGGCGACATGGTGACGGCCGACGTCTACAACCAGATGTTCACCCTGCACGGCGTGATCATGGTCTTCTTCTTCCTCATCCCGTCGATCCCGGCGGTGCTCGGCAACTTCCTGCTGCCGCTGATGATCGGCGCGAAGGACCTCGCCTTCCCGCGGCTCAACCTGCTGTCAGCTGGTACCTCTACATGATCGGCGGCGCGCTCGCGGTCGCGGCGATCGCTGCTCGGCGGCGTCGACACCGGCTGGACCTTCTACACGCCGTACAGCACGCACCTACTCGAACACGCACGTGGTGCCGACCGTCGTCGGCGTCTTCATCATCGGCTTCTCCTCGATCCTCACCGGGCTCAACTTCATCGTCACCATCCACAAGATGCGCGCGCCCGGGCATGACCTGGTTCCGCCTGCCGCTCTTCGTCTGGGCGCATCTACGCGACCGCCTGATCATGATCCTGGCCACGCCGGTGCTCGGCATCACGCTCGCTCCTGCTCGTGCTCGAGCGGGCGCTCGGGCTCGGCATCTTCGACCCGGCGCTGGGCGGCGACCCGGTGCTCTTCCAGCACCTCTTCTGGTTCTACTCGCACCCGGCCGTCTACATCATGATCCTGCCCGGCGATGGGCGTGATCAGCGAGCTGATCGCGACCTTCGCGCGCAAGCAGATCTTCGGCTACCACTTCGTCGCCTTCTCCTCGCATCGCGATCGCGATCCTCGGCTTCCTGGTCTGGGGCCACCACATGTTCGTCAGCGGCCAGTCGGTCTACGCCGGGCATGGTCTTCTCGCGTGCTGACCTTCCTCGTGGCGATCCCCTCGGCGATCAAGGTCTTCAACTGGACCGCGACCCTCTACAAGGGGTCGATCTCGCTCGAGACGCCGATGCTCTACGCGCTCGGCTTCATCGGCCTGTTCACCATCGGCGGGCTGACCGGGCTGTTCCTCGGCGACCCTGGGCGTCGACGTCCACCTCCACGACACCTACTTCGTCGTCGCGCACTTCCACTACGTCATGGTGGGCGGCGCGATCATGGCCTTCCTCGGCGGCCTCCACTACTGGTGGCCGAAGATGACCGGCCGGATGTACCCGCGAGTGCTGGGCGAAGATCGCGGCGCTCCTCGTCTTCATCGGCTTCAACCTGACCTTCTTCCCGCAGTTCATCCTGGGCTACCTCGGCATGCCGCGGCGCTACTGCGACTACCCGGATGAGTTCCAGGTGCTGAACGTCATGTCGACCGCGGGCGCCTCGATCCTCGGCGTCGGCTACGTCTTCCCGTTGGTGTATCTGCTCTGGTCGCTCAAGAACGGGGGCGCCGGCGGGGCCCAACCCGTGGGGCGCGGCCGGCCTCGAGTGGGAGACGCCAGTCGCCGCCGCCGACCTTCAACTTCGATCACGAGCCGGTGGTCGCGAGCGGGCCGTACGACTTCGCCAACGTCCAGCAGGCGGTGTTCGATGAGTAGCGTCCACTCCGATCCGCATCCCGAGCACCACCCGGCGCTGGTCCATCACTTCGAGGACCTCGACCAGCAGAAGGAAGCCTCGTCGTTCGGGATGTGGCTCTTCCTGGTCACCGAGATCATGTTCTTCGGCGGCCTGTTCTGCGCCTACCTGATCTATCGCCGCGCCAGCTTCGACGCCTTCGCCGCGGCCAGCGCGACCCTCGACATCGGCCTCGGCGGCTTCAACACCGCGGTCCTGATCGGCTCGTCGCTGACCATGGCGATGGCGGTTTGGTCGGCCCAGATGTCGAAGAAGAAGCTCCTGGTCGCGTTCCTGATCGCCACCTTCGTCCTCGGCGGGATCTTCCTCGGCGTCAAATATGTCGAGTACTCCCACAAGTTCCACGAGGACCACGTCCCCGGCCGCCACTTCCAGTGGGACGACCCGGCCACCGCGTCCGGCGCCGAGATGTTCTTCTCGCTCTACTTCGCGATGACCGGCCTCCACGCCGCGCACATGATCGTCGGCCTGGGGCTGATCCTCTGGCTGCTGGTGCCGTCGTGGCAGGGGCGCTTCACCGGCGCCTGGTACAACCCGATCGAGTGCTTCGGCCTCTACTGGCACTTCGTCGACATCGTCTGGATCTTCCTCTTCCCGCTGCTCTACCTGATCGGCCGCCACGGGGTCCACTGATGAGTACCTCCGCCACGGACTCCGGACACGTCGTCTCGCGCAAGATCTACCTCGCGATCTTCGCCGCCCTGATGGTGCTGACCGCGATCACGGTTTGGATCGCCTTCATCGACCTCGGCGCGATCAACGACATCGCGATGCTCGCGATCGCGGTGACCAAGGCGGTGCTGGTCGTGCTGTTCTTCATGCACGTCCGCTACAGCGGCCGCCTGATCGCACTGACCGTCACCAGCGGCGTGCTGTGGCTCCTGATCCTGCTGGCCCTCGCGCTCGCCGACTACTGGACGCGCGGCTGGGTGGTGCTCGGGCGGTAGAAGCGCGCCTTACAGCATCCGGCTTGCGCTAGCATCGACGCATGCGCATGCCATCCATTGCTCTCGCCGCGGTGATCGTCTCGGCCGCGGCGGCCGTGGCCGCCGCCGACGTCTTCCACGTCGCCTCGACCGCTGGCGCCTCGGACGCCAACCCGGGCACCGCCGGGCAGCCTTGGGCGACGATCCAGCACGCGGTCGACGTGCCGGCGGTCGGGCCCGGGGACGAGATCGTGGTCCACGCCGGCACCTACGCCGGGGCGCGGATCGAGCGCTCGGGCACGCCGGCGCAGCCGATCGCGCTGCGCGCCGGCGCCGGCGAGACGGTGCTCCTCGACGAGCCGAGCCCGGACGCCGCGCACGACTCGATCCTCGAGGTCGAGGACTTCGACGGTACGGTCGGCTGGTGGGTGATCGAGGGCTTCACGATCGACGGCGGCGAGACCTGGCGCTCGGGGATCGACCTCCGCGACACGGCCGGCATGGTGGTGCGCGGCAACACGGTGAGCGCCGCCTTCCGCACCGGCATCTTCACCGCCTTCTCGGACGACGTCCTGATCGAGGGCAACGAGAGCTTCGCCAACTGCGAGCACGGGATCTACCACTCGAACAGCGGCGACCGCCCGGTGATCCGCGGCAACTTCCTCCACGGCAACTCGAACGCCGGCATCCACATGAACGCCGACCTGTCGCAGGGCGGCGACGGGATCATCAGCGACGCCCTGGTCGAGGACAACCTGATCCGCGGCAACGGCGCCGGCCTGTGCGGCTTCGCCGGCGGTGCGGCCGGGATCAACATGGACGGGGTGGTCGACTCGCTGGTCCGCAACAATGCGATCTGGGACACCCACGCCTCGGGGATCGCGGTCTTCCGCATCGACGGCGCGGTCTGCTCTCAGGGGAACCGGATCCTCAACAACACCGTGATCGCCGCCGCCGGTGGCCGCTGGGCCTACGTCCAGGGCGACTTCGACGGCACCCCGCCGGCCGGCTGCCCGGACAACGAGCTGGCCAACAACGTCTTCTGGTCGAGCCACGGCTTCCGCGGCGCGATCTCGCTCGACCAGCCCAACCCGCCCGGCTTCGAGAGCCGCCGCAACACGGTCGAGGGAGTCTTCTCGGTCGACGACGGCGACACCACGATCGGCCTCGCCGCCTGGCAGGCCCTCGGCCACGACGCCGGCTCGCAGACCATCGCCGGTGCCGGCGCGCTGGCGGCCCTGTTCGTGAACCTGGCGGGCGGCGACCTCCACCTCGCCCCGGGCTCGGACGCGATCGACGCCGGCGAGCTGCGAGCCGACGTACCGGACGACCTCGAGGGCACGGCGAGGCCGCGCGGCGCGAGCCACGACGCGGGGGCCTACGAGGCGTTCGAGGGGGTGTTCGCGGACGGCTTCGAGAGCGGCGACACGACGGCTTGGACGGCGTCGCTGCCGTAGTTCCCCGCTTCCGGGGGCGTTCGCCGCCCGGCGCCTGCGGCGCCCTCCGGCCGTCGGTGTTCAGCTATCCCAGGCGCTCCGGCAGCCTGATCCGGCAGGTGCTTTACGTCGACCAAGGAGGACGCCTATCTATGCCACCCGGAAGGTCGGCTTCTGGCGCGACTGCTCGTCCAGGCGACCCTCCCCCACAGCGACCCCAAGGCCAACGAGTTCCTTCGCCGCAACAGCACTTCACCGTCCCGATCCTCGCCCCGAAGGACGTGGGGCTGCCCTACAACGGCCGGTACGGACCGAACACGCAGATTCAAAGATGTAGATCCGCCAACTGAAACCAAACGGCGGCTTGTCGAGTTGGTACTCATCCCATCGAACGACGTCAAAGCCGTGATTCGACGCGACGTTCTCGAGCCTAGAGTAATCAACCCATTCCGCCCAGCTGAAGTAGACGCGAGCTTGTGCAGCAAGGTGCCGATTCGCCACGGACCAGAATCGATCAAGCGAGCCATTACCTCGGAGCTCCTCCACGAAAGGTAGTGCGGCGACGACAAGGTCAGCGCTGGAATAGCCGCCAAGAGCATCAAAGAGGTCACTTCCGACGACGACTACGTTGGTTGCCCGGTTCCGGTGAATGTTCCATCGAGTGGCAGCTAGCGCCGCGACATCCCTGTCAATGGCGAGGATACGACTCTCGGGCAACAACTTCGACAAGAAAAGCGCGAACGGCCCACTTCCACTTCCCATGTCCAGGATCGTCTCGAGGCCACCACCGACCAGCGCGTGGCTGTCTCGCGCGAGTGAGTCGAGCATGCTTGTGGTTGTAAGCGTGAAGGGGGAGTCGGAAGGGAAAACGTCTGGGAAAAGACTAAGGCGAAGTCCTCGGTGCGACCACTCTCGAAAGCTGTTCCGCGAGGCCCTGTCGTCTTCAAATGCGCGCAGGTACTGCTCTAGCGCCTGGTCGGTAGCCATCACTCTTTCCACGCGATCCAGCGCCGAATGGTGGCGAGGGCTCCGATCAGGAGAATGCTCAAGAAGCTGACAACAACCACGGCGGCTGCCATTTCCGTCGTACGAAGATAGTAGGATGCTCTGAGGATCACGACGCCAAGACCCCGCTCGGCGCCGACGAACTCGCCGACCACCGCTCCGAGGAGAGCAAGGGGTATCGCAACTCGCACGGCGACAAAGAAGTAAGGCATTGCCCGCGGAACCCGCAAGTACCGAATAAGTTTCCAGGGAGTCGCACCCATGGATCTGAATAGATCCACTTCGTCGGATCTAACGGCGGCGAGACCGCCGGAGAGAGTCGTGGCAACAGAAGGAAATGAAACGATAGCTGCTGCTGCGATCTTGGCACCGATGCCTGGCCCCAACCAAGCGGTGAGGATTGGTGCTAGCGCGAGGATCGGTACGGTTTGTGTGGCACCAAGGAGTGGCTCGCCAACTTCAGCTAGGCGCCGATAGCGGGCGAAGACGAGAGCTGCGCCGGCCCCGAACACAATAGCTGCGGCGAGTCCTGCCACCGCGGCTAGGAGGGTCGACATGGCATGCGAGGAGAAGTATGGGAGCTTCTCCCAAAGGGCGAAAGCGATCGCAGAAGGCCGAGGTATCAAGTACTCAGGAAGAGAGAGCAACCAGGTGGAAGTCTCCCAGAGCAGGATACTCAACACCACCACAGCGGTGCTCCCCAGCGTGTGCCTCATTGGGCTGAGTACTCTTGGTCGTCCAGTAGCGCCACTCTGATCTGCTCCTCCGTGAGTTGGCGGTGGTGCGGCTCGTTGCTATCGATTTCGAACTCGCGCCCGACCGAGGCTGGATCGCCGCTCATCACCAGGACGCGAGATGCGATTCGGACCGCTTCGTGGACGCTGTGAGTCACCAGGACTACTCCCAGGCGCCTCTGCTCGACCACTTGGTCGAGGAGGGCATACATCCTGGCTGCAGTGAGCTCGTCCAAGCCTGTATAAGGCTCGTCCAGCAACAAGAGGTCAGGCTCTTGGGCAAGGGCGCGAGCAAGCGCGACCCGTCGCTTCATCCCGCCGGAGAGCTCTCGTGGATAGGCTTCCTCTCGGCCCCTAAGGCCCATCCCGTCGAGCAGAGCGTATGCATCTACCGGGAAGCCGCCGAGTCGGCCAGGAAGCTCTACCGACGCTCTTGCGGTCAGCCACGGCTGGAGCAGTGCATCCTGAAAGAGGACTGCTACGCGACCGCGGCCGAAGACGGTCACGCGACCATCGCTAAGAGGCATCAGGCCCGCGATGCATTTCAGGAGTGTGGACTTGCCAACTCCAGACCTCCCGACCAGCGCTACAACCTCGGCCTCACGTACGCAAAACGAGACCTTCTCGAGAACCAATGCGGCACCATACGAGAAGCTAGCGTTCTCGACAAGCAGGCGCCTGCTACTCTCCGCATTGCTGGTCTCCACGGGAGCGAATTCCATAAAGATGCGCTAGTGGCCGGACCGTTCGGCCGCCGCAATCCAGGCATCGTCGAATGCCGCGTCGAGCGGCGCCGCCTCGGAGATCTGGTCGAACAGCCTCAGCTGCTCCTCAGCCTGAGTGAATCCTTCGGCCGTCATCGTCCAAGTCGCAAGGGCGCCGCTTGCATCTAGCATGATTGGGCGAAGCAACTCAAGCTTCCTTGCTTCGGCAGTGCAGGAGCTCTCTGGCAGCCGCACTTTACACAGGTAAGCGATAGCCTCGTCGGGTTTCGTGAAGACCTCGCTCCATCCTCGTCGGGATGCGCTCAAGAAACAGGTTAGCCGAGACCCTTCCTCGCCTGACCGCTTCTCCTTCGTGAAGAACATGTAGCCGTACGAGCTGAGACCAACCTCGTAGTAAGGGAGGACGACAGGTAGCTGGCCCTGCTCCCGCAGTGTTACTGGCTGGTCCGTGGCGAAGCCGGTTACGGCGTCAACGTCACCGCGAATGAGCGGCGTTAGATCGAATCGGAACGGGACGAGCCGAACCGTATCGGGCGCTATTCCTGACCTGCTAATCAGCGAGCGGAGGTGGAGTTCAGCAGCGTCTCCATAAGCGACCGCCACCGTGCGGCCGACGAGGTCACGGGCGGCACGAACTGGCGAGCGCTCAAGAGAGATCAGGGCGTGTGGACTCTTTCGATGAAAGGCGGCGACGGCGACAAGTGGAAGACGCTCTGCACGTGAGGTCAGGAGTTGCTCAGGGCCGCTGAACTGGCCGATTTCGGCAACGCCACTAAGTACGGCCTTTGCAGGGCTGCTATCGAGTCCTCCTGGAAGGAGCTGCACACTGGAACCGCAGGCGGCGTAGTAGCCACGGTGCTCGGCCCACAGGAAACCAAGGTGATGTGCGTCAAACAGCCAGCCAAACTGGACCACGAGTGGCTGATCTTGGGGCTGCGGTGCGCGGTTTCGGCAAGCGGGTAGCCAAGAGACCACCAATAGCGCGGTAACGAGGGACGAGGCGATGCGCGACTTCCTCACTGAGCACGCTCCAGGTTTAGAGAAGCTGGGGGGAGGTCCGCTGGCTCGGCTGGCCGGGGAGGGCCGGGGAACCGCAAGATAGTGTCGCTGCTCGGATAGGCAATCGCGCGATCGATGGCAATCGTGGCGGAGCGCTCCAGCACCACTCCGAACCCGTCCTTGTACCAGGCATAGCCGCACTGAGTCTCCTCGCCGAGATCGAGGGCCACAAGCAACTCGGCTTTGGGATGCCCAGGCGGCAGACCTGACAGAAGCTGTTCGATGGTGGTTTCCTGGACCTCGAGCAACTTGATCCGCTCCGTCGCCCTATGGCGCATGGGAGTTGAGAGGGTGCTCAGGACATGCTCGAGTTCGTCTCTGAACGAGCTAGAGCGTGGAACGCCGTAATAGAGGTTGAAGTCGTGAGGTGTGAAACGAGTCAAGAGGTCCACGGCGACACGTCGAAAGAAGCCGTTCGATCCGTCGCGAGGTGTCCAACCAAACACGGCGATGTTTTTCCAGTGGACTTTGAAGAGGTCGGAAAGCTCCGGGAACTCACTGACCTTTGTTCCCGGCTCCAGCATCCAGGGGACAGAGGCAAGACGCGTTGCCACAGAAGCACTCTCGGTGCTGAGTTTCCTGCCCAGCTCTGCAGTCCGATACAAGAGTTCTTCCTGAACAGACGGATCCAAACTGGCGAGAGTGCCGAACATCGCTTCACGGAGAGGTCGCAGCATGTAGTGAGCGATGGTCGGTTCCCCGCGTAGGCGCTTGAAAAAAGGCGTGGCCTTGCGCGCTGGTAGGGAGGCAACGCGCCGAAAGGTGTCAGTGACTGACTCCGGAATGCCGGAACTCGACACCACGAAGTCCCAGACGGCGCTCAGATGGTCAGCGCGAGGCAGAGTGCGCCCCGTCACCCAGAGGGAGATTGCCGCGGGTGTGATGCCCAGAAGGCTCGCCCATTCCCTCCGTGTCATGAGGCCAGAGTCGTCAAGAACCTCGCGAAGTGCGACGGCTAGCTGGTTGTTGGTGTTGCTTCTTGCACGCTTCTTCATTGGTCGTCGCCGCTTTCTGTGTCGTCGATGCCATCAAAAGCAGGGTGAAAATGTGTGCGGATTGGCTCACGCCACTCATTGCCAGGCGGCGGGCCGATATTCCCGGGTGTCGATCGCGGCGGGGCCTGGCGACCGCGAGGGCGAGACAGCTCGCGGAGGACCCGTTCAGCGGTATGAAGGGCCATGGTTGCCTTGCCCGGAGTGGCGAAGATCAGCCCTGGGTACTCTGGGTAGCTTTCGACCCAAGGTTCGACCGTTGCCTTACCGTCCTGGCGACGGTAGTCGGTCTTGTGACAGGCCGTCGCGCGAAGATCTGGGCGACGCAGCTGAGGAGGAACACAGGCGAGCAAGTCAGCCCGCTCACCCCGGGTGAGTCGTCTCGTCAGCCCGTCAACTGGACGGACGAGAGTCCGTCCCTTGTCACCGACCACAAGTCGTCCGCGTGGTGGGACCGAGCCGTGGCGAACGACGGAGAGTTTGCGACTCCTATCGGCCAACAGTGCCGCGCTCATTCCGTCCGCTGAGGGGAGGACGAGCAGGCTCGAGCGGTTGATTACGAGCGGATGCGGCAGTCCTAGGTGCTCGAGGATTGCAGGCGTGGCGGACCCTGTGCAGATCACAGCAAAGCGGGGGTCAATCATCTCGAAGGCCGTGTGCAGCCGGTAGCCATTCGGCGCGTCCGGCGCCTTCCTGACGTCTACCCTGTCGATCCGGAAGGTGGCTCCGTGTGCGCGAGCTCTGTCGCGGGCGGCGTTCATGAGCCCGGCGATGTCGAAGGGACAGTCGGGCACTTCGAAGTTCGCGTGCCTTGCCTCGAAGAAGTTGCCCAGGGCGGTCCGCGCTTCCCTCTCCGTTAGTGGGTTCACTTCGTTCGCGAGGCCTATGGCCTTGGCGTGCTCCAAGAACGGCTGGGCGGCAGCTTCGCTCCCGTAGCGGAAGATGCCTCGCTCCGACGGGAGCCGAAAGCCAAGACGCATGTGCATCGCCCTTCCTGCGTGGTACATGTGGCGAGCGGCCAAGATGCTGGCGCCCACATAGAGGAGCCCCGATTGAAGCCATGCGTGGTTTCGCTGGCTGTCGGTTTTGGGCTCCGGAGCGTCGTCTGCGAAGACGCAGACGTTGAGAGAGGTTGTCTCGGCTACGAGAAGCGCGGTCATCAGCCCCACGAGCCCACCACCCACGACGACGACATCCCGCTGCGTGGCACGGCGTCGCTCCATAGCGCCACAGTAGTGGAGAAGGGCGGATTAAGTCAACCCGGTTTCACTTAACGCGACGGGACCTCGCCTGCTGCCCGCCCTGGACGCTCGCAGATACCTGTGGATCGCGAGTCGGCCGGTCCGCCCCGTCCCCCGAAGACCTCCGCCGGGCCTTCACCGCCCGGCAGACGCGAGGCTCTCCTCGGTGAGGGTTGCACACCTCGCCGTCATTTTTCATGGTAAATTGACGTCGACATGAGCAGCGAGGACTTCGACCGCATCGCCGAGCCGCCCGCTTCCAGCTTCTTCCTCTTCGGCGTCCGCGGCGTCGGCAAGAGCAGCTGGGCGCGCCAGCGGCTCCCGGACGCGCATCGGATCGATCTGCTGGACGAGGGGCTTTACCAGTCCTTGCTCGGCGATCCGTCGCTCTTCGCCGCGGAGCTGCGCGCGCTGGCGCCCGGGGGGTGGGTGGTGGTCGACGAGGTGCAGCGGATCCCGGGGCTGCTCAACGAGGTGCACCGGTTCATCGAGGAGGGCGGGCTGCGCTTCGCGCTCCTCGGGTCGAGCGCGCGCAAGCTCAAGACCGCGGGCACCAACCTGCTCGCCGGGCGCGCGCTGTGGAAGACGATGTTCCCGCTGGTCCCCGAGGAGCTGGGGGATGAGTTCGACCTCGGGCGGGTGTTGCGGCAGGGGAGCATCCCGCTGGTCTGGACCGCCGCCGAGCCGGAGCGGACGCTCGAGAGCTATGTCCAGCTCTACCTGCGCGAGGAGGTCAAGGCGGAGGCGCTGGTGCGCAACCTCCCGGGGTTCGTCCGCTTCCTGCCGATCGCGGGGCTGGCGCACGCCCAGGTGGTCAACGTCTCGGCGATCGCGCGCGACTCGGGGGTGGCGAGGTCCACGGTCGAGGGTTACCTGGAGATCCTCGAGGACACCCTGCTGACTTGCCGGCTGCCGGCTTACGAGGCGCGCCTGCGGGTGCGCGAGCGCAAGCACCCGAAGCTCTACTGGGTCGATCCCGGGCTGGTGCGCGCGGTCAAGCGGCGGCTCGGGCCGGTGGCGCCCGAGGAGCGCGGGCCGCTGCTCGAGGGCTGGGTCCTGACCCTGCTGCGCGCCTATGCCGAGGAGCGCCGGCTCTACGAGGAGATCTTCTACTGGGCGCCGGCGCAGGCGGGCGGCGTGGAGGTCGACTTCCTCCTCCGGCGCGGTGACGAGCTGCTCGCGATCGAGGTCAAGAGCGCGAGCCGGCCGCCCGGGGCGCGGCACTCGGGGCTCCGGGCGATCGCCGAGCTCGCGGGGGTGGTCCGGCGGATCCTGGTTTACGGCGGCGAGCGGGTCTTGCGGACCGAGGAGGGGGTCGAGGTGTGGCCGGTGACCCGTCTCGTCGAGGCGCTCACGGCCGGCGAGCTGTGGCCCTGAGGGGCGACGGGAGAGCCCTGGCGTACCTGTATATCTGCTCTCATCTATATATGAAGCGATAGAATTTCATATGTCCTGATCTAAGCCGGTTCCTCCACTTAGGTTATGTGGGTACGGAGCCGACGGGCTTCGGGCTGGACGAGCCGGGCGATCCGCGGGCCGCCGGGCCGTCCGGCCTCGACGTCCATCGGTTCGGCATCGACAACTACCAGGAGATTCCCGTCATGAATCGACAACTGCTCAGGACCTCGCTCCTCGCGCTGGTCGCGGTCGGGCTGCTCGCCCTGCCGGCCGGCGCCCAGATCATCCCCGCCGGCGCCGACAACTGGGTCACCCCGGGCGACGGCCTCACCTTCTTCACCTTCCCGCCGGGCGACGTCGAGGCGCTGTGCAACCGGCCGCCGACCAACGACTGGGATCGGCGTGCGTCGCTCCAGGGCGTGCCGGTCCCCGGCGCCGACTGGGACACCACCGTCGTCCGCCTCAAGGACGCCGACCTCAGCTCGGGCTCGGCCACGGTGCCGATCGTGGTCAAGCACCTGCACTTCGCCAGCAGCGCCCCGCACTGCACCCCGTGCGGCAAGCTGAAGTGGCAGGTCAAGGCCGCCAGCGACCAGCCCGAGACCCTGATGACGATCACCCGGAGCACCGACAACGGCGGCACGTTCGAGGCGTTGATCGCGGTCAACGTCGAGTTCACCGCCACCAACCAGGCCGGCACCACTCTCGGTTCGCTGTTCTACAGCATGAACCTGCCCGATCCGGGCGGCACGCCGTGGACCTTCGGCGGTCCGACGGGCTGGCGCCCGGGGATCGACGAGGCCGAGGACTGCACCGAGATCCTGCGCAAGAAGATCAGCACCATGCCGGCGTTCCACGCCTACTTCATCGAGCAGATGATCGCCGAAGGGCGCTGCGACAAGCGCCCGAACTGATCGGACTCTCGATCCTGCCCCATCGGATCGTCCCGCTCCGCGAGGAGCGGGCGATCCCGGGCGGCAGTTCGAGTCGCCCGGCGGCCGCCTCGCCGAATACACCGCAGGACCCTCGGCATACCTCTCCACCTGACCTACAGTGTATATGAAGCGATAAAACTTCATATGTCCTGATCCACGGCGGTTCCTCCACTTAGGTTGTGTGAGTACGGAGCCGACGGCTTCGGGCTGGGCGAGCCGGCTGGAAGAGGCCGCCGTGCGCGCCGGGCTGGCCGCGGCGCGGCGGCCGCGCCGGGCGCTGGCCCTGGCGCTGGCGGTGCTGGCGGCGGCGGCGCCGGGGCTGCTGCGGCTGGAGCTGCGCACCGACGGCGCGGCGTTGGCGCCGCCGGACGATCCCGCGATCGTCGCCGACCGCGAGGTGCGCCGGCACTTCGGGCTGCGCGATCCGCTGCTGGTGATCCTCGAGTCCGATCATCCGGACGGGATCTTCAACTTCGACACTCTCTCCCGCGTCGAGGGGATCACCCGCGCGGTCGCCGCGCTCCCCGGCGTCGGCGCCGAGCACGTCGTCAGTCTCGCGACCGAGAAGAGCCCGCGCTTCCGGCCGCCCGAGTACGACTTCTACGGTCTGCTCGAGCCGCCGCCGGCGTCGCCCGAGCGTCTCGCCGAGGTGCGCTCGGAGGTCGAGGCCACCGACGTCTTCCACGGCACCCTGGTGTCGCGCGACCGGCGGGCGGCGGTGGTGGTGGTTGGGGTGCCCGACGCCGCGGTCAGGGGAGAGGGCGAACCGGAGGTCGACCGCACTGCGCTCTATCACCGGGTGGTCGAGACCGCGGGCCGTTTCGCCGGCGACGGCCACCGGGTCAGCGTGGTCGGTGCGCCGGCCGCCGAGGCGCTCCTGGGCGAGCACGTGCTCGCCGACCTCGCGCTCCTGATCCCGCTCGCCCTGGCGGTGGTGGCGGTGGTCCTCTGGCTGGCCTGCGGGCGCGCCTCGGCGGCGGCGGTCGGGCTGGTCGAGGTCGGCGCCATCCAGCTCTTCACCTTCGGTCTCCTCGGCTGGTGCGGCGAGCCGGTGTTCCTGACCACCGCGATGATCCCGGTGATCCTGACCACGGTCGCGGTCGCCGACGAGGTCCACCTGCTCTTGTCGTTCTACCGCCGGCCGGCCGGCGAGACGGTGCCGGCGGCGATCGAGCGCACCCTGCGTGCGCTGGTACGGCCGGTGGTCTTCACCTCGCTGACCACGGCGATGGCGTTCCTCACCTTCCTCGGTTCGAGCATCCGGCCGGTGGCGAGCTTCGGCCTCTTCACCGCGATCGGGGTGATGTTTGCGCTGCTCTGGTCGCTGTTGATGACGCCGGCGCTGCTCGCGCTGCTCCCGGCCGGCGAGCCGGTCGCCGCGCGCGCCGGCGTCTCGCGGCTGGCGCGGCTCACGCTCGCGCCGGCGGCCGCGCGCCGCGTCACGCTGCCGGTCCTCGCCGCGGTCACCCTGCTCCTCGCGCTCGGCCTGCCGCGGCTCTTCGTCCAGGACTCCTGGATCCTCAACTTCGCGCCCGAGAGCGCGCTCCGGCGCGCCACCGAGCACGCCGACACGCTCCTCGCCGGCACCCACGTCCTCCACCTGGCGCTGACCTTCGACGTCCCGCCCGAGCGCGCGCCGGCGATCCGGCAGGCGAGCGGGCCGCTGCTCTCGGGCGCCGAGGTCGACCGCGTCGCGCGCCTCGAGGAGGCCCTGCGCGCGCGGCCCGAGGTGGGCGGCGTGCTCGGGCTCGCGAGTCAGCTCTCGACCACCTCGTACCTGTGGGGCGAGCAGCTCGAGACGGCGCGCGAGCGGCTCGACGACCCGCACTGGTACTTCATCCACGTCCGGCGGCTTGCCAACACGCGCGGCGAGGCCCGCCGGCGCGAGCTGATCGACGACGACTTCCGCCGAACGGTGGTCACCGCCCTCCTACCGGCGGCCGACTACCGCAAGACCGCCGAGCTGGTGGCGGCGATCCGGCGCCACGAGGCCGAGCACCTGGCGCCGGCCGGGGTTCGGGTCGACCTCGCCGGCGATCTCGCGGTGTCGCAGGCGATGATCCGGGCGATCGTCCGCACCCAGATGGTCTCGCTGCTTGGCGCCTTCGCCGGCGGCGCCCTGCTCGCGGCGCTCCTGTTCCGCTCGCTCGCGCTGGGGCTGGCGGCGATCACGCCGGCGCTGGTGGGGCTGGCCTGGGTCCTCGGGCTGATGGGCTGGCTGGGGATCCCCCTCGGAGTGGCAACGTCGATGTTCTGTGCCGTCACGCTCGGCATCGGCGTCGACTACAGCATCCACCTCCTGAGCCGTCACCGCGCGGCGCGCCGGGCCGGCGCCGCCGAGCCGGGCCGGGTCGCGCTCACCGCCGCCGGCTCGGCGATCCTGATCGACGCCCTGGCGGTGAGCCTGGGCTTCGCGCTCCTCGCGGTCTCGCGGGTGCCGACCAACCGCTGGCTGGGGCTGGCGGTGGCGGCGGCGCTCGCGAGCAGCGCCCTTCTGACCCTCGCCGGGACCGGCGGCGCGCTCCTCGCGCTCGACCGGCGGCGGCTGCGCTCCACGCGCGGCGCCGAGCTGCCGGCCGTCGCGCCGAGCGGTGCCCACGGAGAGCCGGGATGACCCGCCTCGATTTCGCTTCGGCCCCCCGCCGGCGGCCGCCTCGGCCGCCGCGCCGGGTCTCGATCCGCGGACCGCCGGCCGAACCCGGAGAGCTTCACGACGACCGTTCGAAGCATCGACAACCGATAGGAGACCTCTGTGAAAAGACCTCTACTCAGAATCGCGCTTCTCGCCCTCGCGGCGGTTGCGCTGACCCTGCCGGCCGCCGCGCAGGTGATCCCGGCGGGCGAGGACCGCTGGGTCACCCCGCACGACGGCAGGACCGGCTTCACCTTCCCGCCGGGTGACGTCGAGTCGCTGTGCGGCCAACCAGCGTCGTTCGACTGGGATCGGCGCGTCTCGCTCGGGGGCGTGCCGTTCCCCGGCTTCGACTGGGACACCGCGGTGGCGCGGCTCAAGGACGTGGATCTCTGCGGCGGTTCGGGGAAGGTGGCGATCCAAGTGCGCCACCTCCACTTCACGAGCCTCGGGCTCCACGAGACGCCGTGCGGCAAGGTGCACTGGGACGTCGGGTTGGCCGGCAACCAGCCGACCACCTCGATGGTCATCGAGCAGTCGACGCCGGGCGGCGGCCGCTTCGAGGCGGACCTCCAGCTCCGCGTCGTCTTCAAGGGCACCAACTCCGACGGTACCTCCCTCGGTTCCCTGATCTACACGCTCGGGCTACCCGATCCACCGGGTGGCACGGCCTGGTCGTTCGGCGGTCCCACTGGATGGCGCCCTGGAATCGACGAAAGTGAGACCTGCTTCGACGTCCTGCGTGAGAAGGCCGGGATCATGGGTGGCGATCACGTCTACTTCATCGAGAACATGATCGCGCAGGGACGCTGCCACAAGCGGAACTGACCCCGCGCTGAGCGGGACCCTGGATCCCGCCCGGCACCGGATCGCCCGCTCCGCGAGGGGCGGGCGATCCTCGCGTCCCTCCGGCCGGGACCCGGCGCTCAGGAGGCGGTCCAGCCGGCGCCGCCCATCACCTCGTCGTTCTTGCTCTCGGCGGCCTTGTAGACCCCCTTGAGGTCGTCGGGCTGCATGTTCCAGCCGGCCTCGAGGACGGTGTCGTTCCCCGCCACGTGGTGCTTCTTGAGCGCGATGCTCCGGTAGTACGGGCGCTCGACGCCGGGGAGCGCCTTCTCGAGCGCCGGCATCATGATCTCCGAGCGCATCCAGCGGTAGGTCGACAGAGCGGCCTCGTAGAGGCACGCGGCGAGGTCGGCCGCGTGGGCGCCGGCGTAGGCGTCGAAGTCGGCGTCGGAGCCCTTCTCGGCGGCCCGGTAGTCGGTCTTGAGCCCGCGGCCGCCGGCGTCGAGGGCGGTGTCGAGGCGGGAGGTGAACTCGGTGTGGACCTTGCCGCCCTGGGTCGAGGGGATGGTGTCGTCCTGGGTCTGCGGGGTGACGTGGAGGTCGCCGTTGCGGTGGGTCTCCTTGGCGAGCAGGACCGCCGGCATCTTCTTGCCGCGGCCGCTGTCGTCGAAGCGGGAGAAGTCGATCTCGCCGCCGCCGGCCTTGATCCCGCGCGGCTTGCCGGCGGTCCCCAGGAGGCCGGGATAGGTGCGGCCGCCCTGGAACGGCTTCGGGCTGGTCTTGCCGACGAAGTACTCGATCAAGAGGTACTGGGTGGTGTGGTGGCTCTCGCGGCCGGGGTGGTTCTTGTGCGCGCCGAAGGTGCCGACCCGGAGGCCGAGCATGTCGGCGCCGCCGTGAAAGGTGTAGGCCGTGACCGGGCCGACGTCGTCGACGTCGGCGGCGAGCAGCACGGCCCGGCCCATGTAGTCGATCAGCTCGGCGGAGAAGCGGAGCGCGGTCACCGCCGGGCCGGTGTCGAAGATCGGGATCGAGATCGGGTCGCCGTCCTTGCTCGTGCCCGGGATCCGGTCGACGGCGCCGTAGGGCCGCAAGCGCTCGCGGATCTTCTCCCGGAGGTCGTCCGCGATCGAGGGGTGCGCCGCCTTGGTCGCGCTCCAGAGATTGGTCCAGAGCGTCGCGTTGCCGTTGACCGCCGGCAGGTAGAGGCCGCCGATCTTGACCCCGTCGACGACCTTGGTCTCGTCGATCGCCTCGCCCTTCTCCATCTTGTCGGCCTGGGCGTTGTCGAGGTCGAACTGGACCGACACCCCCTCGCCGAGGAGTGCCGCCTCGAGGAAGCGGGCGAAGCGGCCGGCCTTGAACAGGTAGGTCTTGGGCTTCGGCTTGCCGGCGCCGGCGCCGGCGGCCGTCGGGTCGGTCTTCTCGACCGTGGCGCCGGCCGCCAGGTCCTTGAGCAGGGTGCCGTCGGCGAACCGGCTCTTGATGGTGCCGGTGAAGTGGTCCTTGATGTCGGCGCTCGCGACGCGCACCGCGCCGGCGAACCGGGTCGCCGGCAGGGCGGCGACGTGGTCGAACACCGCCTTCCAGATCGCTTCGGCGTAGCCGGCGCGCTGCGCCGTGACGCGCCCCCGCTCGGTCACGCCGACCTTCTCCAGCTCGGCGACCAGGCTGGTCACCTCCTCGACGCTCGACAGCCGGCGCAGGATCTTCTGCAGGGTCGGCAGCGGCAGCGGCTGGGCGCCGTCGTCGGCCTGGGCGCCGACCGCGAGCGGCGCTCGCGCGACGCCGGACCCGGCGCGGGCGGCGGCGCGCTCGGCGGCGCGCTCGCGGCCGGGGTCGAGCACCAGGCCGCGGCCGGCGCGTCCGGGGCGCGGCCGCGGGTCGTGGTCCCGGTCGAGCGGCCGCGGCCCGCCCTGCTGGAGGACGTGCGCCAGCTCGTGGTCGAGCACCGGCGAGCGCGCCCCCGCGAGGTCGCCGGCCGAGCCGAGGAAGACGTGGCTGCCGCTGGTCAGCGCCCGCGCGCCGAGGCCGCGGGTGAGCCCGCCGGCCGCCGCCCCGGCGTGGACGCGGACGTGCCCGAAGTCGTGGCCGAAGCGCGCCTCGGCGCTGGCGCGCGCCCGCGCCGGCAGGGGCGAGCCGGGGCCCGGCGAGGTCAGCGGTGCGGCGTCGAAGCCGGCCGCGGCCGGGGCGCCCTCGGCGTAGCGCTCGAGCTCCGGCAGCGCCATCTCGGGGTCATCGAAGTCGCCGGCCGACCCGACGGTCAGGGCCGGCGGCGCCGGCGGCACGAAGTCGCCGAGCCCGGCCGACTTCAAGGTGTCGAAGAGCGGCGTGATCACCTTCGGCACCGATTCGTTGAGCAGGGTCTCGACGTGACCCTTGACGTGCTCGCGCCAGTACTCGTTCGGGTCGGCCGCCGAGCCGCGGATCGCGTCGCCGACCTCGCCGAAGATGAAGTCGAGGGTGCCGGCGGCGTCGAGCGCGCTCCAGATCACCCACTTGACCGCGCGCACCTTGGCGCCCATGCGGTCGAGGAGCATCGAGACGAGGTGCTTGGCTGCCAGGTCGAGCGGCAGGATCTCGTCGGGCAGCTCGAGGCTGCCGAGGGCCTCGAAGATCCCGCGCACCTGGGCCGCGAAGGCATCCTTCGACTCGGTGACCTGGGCGCGGATCTCGGCCAGGTCGGGGATCGACGGCGTGCCCGAGAGCTTGTAGATGTTGTTCGCGGTCCAGGTCAGGGCCAGGGCCAGCCGCGGCCGGACGACGACGAAGCTCTGGGTCGCCTGGACCGGCCGCTCGACGTTCTGCTCGAGCTTCTTGACCGCGAGGCCGAGCCCCCGGCCGAGGTTCTTGACCCGGTGGAAGATCCTGCCGAGGCCCTTCTTCTTGTTCCCCGGCCGTACCCGGCGCTCGCGGCCCGAGTCCCCGGCGAGGGCCTCCAGGCGGTCGGCGAGGTCGCTGCCGAAGAGCAGGAACATCGCCAGCCCCTCGGGCGAGAGCGCGTTGCTCACCGTCTCCTTGAGGCGGTCGACCAGAGCGGTGACGTCGCCCGAGAGCAGCCCGACGATGGCGTCGAACTCGTCGCTGGTCAGGAACTGGATCAGGTTGACGCCGATCCGCGCCGCCATGATCGCCTGGCCGGCGCCGGGGATGAACTCGGCGGCCTCGAGCACCAGCGTCGCCGCGCCCTCCATCACCGCGAGGGTCGCCTCGAGGCCGAGAACGTGGGCGCGCGTGTCGATGATCCGTTTGTACTCGTGGAGGTCGAGGTCGTCGGCCGCGGTGACGTCGAAGGGCTCGCCGCCGTTGATCTGGAGGCGGAAGAGCTTCTGTGCCTTGGTCCGCTTCGGGAACTCGATCGGCGTGCCGTTGATCACGAGCTCCGACTTCGCCGTGGCGTCCGGGTCCTCGTGGACCAGGCTCCGGTCGAGCCCGTACTGGGGGTTGAACTTGAAGTCCTGGTAGACCGTAAGGACTTTGTACTCGTTGCCGTCGATGACGAACGGATCGGCCTTCTCCCCGGCCTTGACCGGGCTGGAGAAGCTGAGCGAGTAGAGCTCCTGGGCCGACGCGCGGCCGCCGAATCCGTAGCGCGCCTGCTGCTTCCTCCGCTCGGCCTTGAACGCCTCGACCAGGACCTTCAGGTCGGCGAGCTGGCCGGCGCGCTCCGAGCGCTCCTTGTCGTCCATCAGCCGGTCGAGGCCCTTGTCGTTCGCCCAGCGCCGGGCGGTCAAGAGCGGCGGCAGGTAGCCGGTGATGACGTCGAAGCGCTCCTCGGTGCCGAGGCTGAAGAGGCCGTCGCCGGGCCCGAACGCCGACCGCATCGTCGGCGCCACCGCCAGAATCAGCGCCGTCGACTGGAGGAAGCCGTCCTCGGGCGGGCTGACCCAGCGGCCGAAGTTCTCGATCGCCTCGAGCACCTTGTTCGGGATCTCGTAGGTCGAGGCGCGGCGGTCGTAGCCCCCGAGGACGACCTTGATCCGGGTGGCGAGGAGGCGCCGCTCGAAGGTGGTGACCGCCTTCAACTGGAGGGTCAGCTCCTTGCCCGCCTTGTCGCGCTCCTCGGTGGCCGCCTTCCGGACCGCCGCCTGCATCGTCGCCGCGTCGATCTTGCCGAGCGCCTCGACGAACTGCTCCCAGCCGAGGTCGATGACCTTGTCGGGCTCGACGCCCGCCGCCGCGCCGATCGCCGCATCGAGCGCGATGATCGCCGGCGAGGTGCGCAGCAGCTCGACCACCTGCCAGAGCGGCGGCAGCCCCCAGGCGACGATCTCGCCCTTGAAGAGGTGGGGGTAGATGACGATCCGGCCGGACGGCGGGATCGCCGCCTCCTTGGTCTCGAGCGCGTTCGACTTCGGGTGGTCGACCACCCGCCCCATCACGGCGTCGAACGGGTCCGCGGGCTTCTTCTTGTCCTCGGCGGTGATCGCGACCTCGTAGTCGAGGACCTTCAGGCGCTGCGGCCGGCTCTCGACGCTCGCCCCCTCGAGGGCGCGCTTCAGGATCGGCTCCTCCTTCAGGTACTCGAACGCCTGCTGCGGGTCGCGCGGGTCGCCGCGCTGCTCGGCGTCCGCCAACATGGTCCGGATGCGCTCCGCCAGGTCGGAGTAGTAGAAGGTCTTGTAGAGGAGCGCCACGTCCGCGACCGGCAGCGTCCCCAGCCCCTCGATGCCGCCGGGGAAGTCGCCGGACATCTTGGCGACCATGTTGCGGTCGTCGGTCTCGGGGTCCTTCTCCCACTCCGAGAGCAGCGCCACCTGGCTCGCCCCCTGGCCGGTGTGGGTCTCGACCTTCTCGAGGGCGGCGATCAGGCGCTCCCAGGCGGTGGTCTTGGCCTTGTCCTTCTTGCCCCCTTTGAGGCCGCGCTCGGCGAAGAAGCGCGCCCAGGAGAGGAGGCTCAGGGCGAAGCGCCGGCGGTGGGCGAAGCGCACGTCGTTGGTGCCGTGCTCCTTCTCGAACGCCTCGTCGTCGGCGGCGACGTAGAGGTCCAGCTCCTGGATCACGCGCTCGCTCCAGGCGAGGAACCAGGCGTAGGCGAGCAGGAGGCCGTAGTCGGGCGCGCCCTTCCGGCTCTCGGCCAGGAGGCCGGTCTGGAGCACGTCCACGGCGAGCCCGCGCACCGAGGCGCGGGCCGAGTCGCGTTGGGCGGCGTAGATGCCGCGCGCGGGCAGGACGTCGCCGGAGCCGAGCTTGAGCAGCCGGTCGGCGGAGTCGTTGAGGGCCTTGGGCACCTTCTCGAGGAAGTCCGCGTGGCGCGGGAAGACCCCCTTGAACGCCTCCGGGTCGTCCGGCACCTCGAAGGTCAGCGACGGGTCGCCATCGACCCCGACGCCGACGGCGAAGGCCTTCTGCCAGGTCTCGACGCCGAGCTCGGCGATCGGCGCCAGCTCGCCGCCGAGCCACCGGAAGACGAGGTTCGGGCCGTCCTCCAGCTCGGCGGCGATCTTCTTCAGGCTGATCGCGATCTGCCAGCTCCGGGAGGCGCCGGGCGCGGTCCAGCGCTTCAAGTTGTCGCGCAGGGCGGCGAGCGACGGCAGCCGGTCGAAGTCGAGGATCGCGAGCACGTAGGCGGCGCCGTAGAGGTGCTCGGCGGTGCGCGGCCCGGTGCCGTTGACGCCCGCCTCGTGGAGCTTCTTGCCGACGTCGTCGATCGACCCGACGCCGGTAACGACGACCGACTGGAGGACCCGGTAGGGGCCGAAGATGAGCTGGCGGAAGGTGTCGACCAGGAGGTGCCGCAGCGCCTTGAGGTCCTTGTCGGCGGCGACCGTGGCGTTCCAGAGGTCGAACGCGACCGGGTCCACCGGCGCCTGCTGACTCAGCCAGGCGCCCATGCTCTGCATCCAGTAGCGGGTCTGGAGCTCGCGGTCGGCGGCGAGGAGCCGGAGGGCGCCGGCCGGTCGGTCGGCGAGCTTGAGCACGTCGTAGAGCAGCTCGCGCTGGGCGCGCGGCTTCCTGAGCCAGCCGCCGACCTTGGCCTCGAGCGCGGCGGCTCCGGCGTCGTAGGCGAGGTCGGGAGCGGCCGCCCCGGCGGGGGTGAGGAGCTTGCCGATCTCGTCGGCGAGCTTGGCCAGCTCCGGGTCGGCGGCGGTGCCGTGCTCGGCGAGCACGGCGGCGAAGTCGATCGCGCGGTCCTTGCGGTAGGTCGCGGCGTCGAGGCCGGCCCGCTGGACCTCGCCGGCCCCGGCGGCGGCGGTCGCGACCAGCCGCCCGCCGGCGCCGCGGCGGCCGGTCTGCTGGAGGACGTGGGCGACCTCGTGGGCGAGGAGCGCCAGGCCCTCCTCGCTCGCGGGGCCGGGCGCGCCGGCGCCGAGATAGACGTCGCGGCCGGCGGTGAAGGCGGCGGCGCGGTGGCGGCGGGCGGCGGCGGCGGCCGCGGCGCCGGAGTGGAGGCGCACGGCGTCGAGGTCGGCGCCGAAGCCCTCCTCAAGCTCCTCGCGCAGCGCCCACGGGAGCGGCCGTCCGGGGCTCTGGGGCACCCGCCCGGCGGCGGCCGGGGCCGGCGCCAGCGAGCGCGCGACCCCGGACTCGCCGGCGAGCACTCGCTCCGCGGCGCGGTCGGCCTCGACCTCGCGCGCGTCGGAGCGGTCGCCGAGCGCGAGCCGGACGTGGTTGGCGACCGGCAGGGCGCGGCGGGCCGGCCGCGCCGGCGGCGCGCGGCGGGGAGCGGCCGCCCGAGCCGCCGGCCGCTGCGTCGTCCGCTCGCCGCGTTTCACCCGCCCTTGCCCTTGGCGGTCCTGGCGGCCTTGGCGGCCTTGGTGGTCGCGGCCTTGGCGGTCCCGGGCTTCGCGGCCGCGGCGGCCTTGGCTGTCGAGGCCTTGCCGGTCGTCGGCCTGCCGGCGCCGCCCTTGACCGGCGGCTCGGGGGTGGCGCCGACCACCAGCTCGCGGAAAGTCACCCGGCCGCGCCGCGGCAGGTGCGCCTCGCCGTCGCGGAGGAGCAGCTTGCCCTTGGCGTCGAGCACTTCGAGGTGGACCTCGCCGGCCGCCGCGGCACGGGCGGCTGCGTTGGCCGCGGCCTCCTTGGCGGCGGTCTCCTTGCCGCCGGTCTCCTTGCCGCCGCCATCGGCCGGGTGGAGTCCGCTCCCCGCCTCGGGCGCCTGGAGCGCGAGCCGGAAGTAGCCGCGCTCGTCGGTCTCGGCGCTGCCGGCCGCCGCGCCGGCGGCGTCGAGGGCGCGCACGGTCAGCCCGCCGAGGCCGGCGCCGGCGGCGTCGAGCACCCGGCCGTGGAGCAGGTAGAAGCGGTCGAAGGGCCGGTCGGGATCGACCACGGCAAGCTCCGAGCGGGTCACCTCGGCGCGCAGCAGCACCGCGGACCGCTCGAGGCGGGCCCGGCGGTCGAGCGCCGCCCGGTGCGCCGGCGAGTCCTTGCCGGCGCGGGCCGCGGCGTAGGCGGCGGCGTGGCCGGCCGCGGCGTGGCGGGCGGCGGCGAGCGCCGCCGCCTCGTCGAGTCCGGTCAGGCGCAGCCGGTCGCCGGCCTGGGGCAGCCCCTCGGCCTCCTTGGCGAAGGCTTCGGCGCGGCGCAGCAGCTCGTCGGTCGGGATCTTTCTCATCGTCGTATCTCCCCCGGGGTCAACCGATGTCGCCTTCGAACCGGGCGCAGATCTGCGGCAGCAGCCACCGCCAGAGCGAGCGGTTGCCCTCGACGACCCGGAGCGGTGCCGGGCCGATCGCCCAGAAGCAGTGCGTCCCCTGGTTGTTGGTGGTGGCGTTGAAGAGGCCCAGGGTCATGGCCGAGAGCAGCGCGGTGAAGAACCCCTCCTTGAAGCGGTTGTCGGCCGCGCGCACCGACCAGCCGAGCGCCAAGAGGTTGGTGAGCAGGAAGTCCAGCTCGAGGTCGCAGTCGCACTGGTTGCCCTCGACCGAGACGTCGTCGAGCGAGACGAGGAGCACCGCCGACAGAATCACGCTGATCTCGGGCCGCAGGGCGTCGAAGACCACCTGGTTGTCGTGGAACAGGAGGTTGCCGCCGAAGAAGAGCTGGCGCTCCTCGTCGCCGGGATCGAAGTCGAGGTCGTCGAGGATGCCGAGCCCGGAGAGGCCGAGGAGCTGGAGGTAGATCTCGTTCGAGACCCCCAGGTTCACCAGCGACACCGCGCCGCCGCCGAGGAGGTCGAGGAAGGCGGCGAACGGGTTCGGCGCCGCCGCGGCGCGCCCCTCGACCGATACGCTGGCGCCGCCGGCGATGCCGCCCGGGATCGAGTCCTCGGCGCGGAACGGGCTGCCGTGGGCGGTGAGCTGGTTGTCGGCCACGGTCACCGGGCCGACCGCCAGCGCCTCGAGCGCGCGCCCGGCGTGGGTGACCACCACGTTGTCGTGGACGCGCAGCGCCGGCACGCCGTCCTGGCGGTCGCCGAGGCGCTTGAAGATCCGGCCGGGCGGCAGCTCCTCGCCGCGCGCGAGCGCCAGGCCGATCACCACACCGCCGCGGCGGCCGGGGTCGAGCCCGCCCTCCGCTTCGGTGCGCGGGCCGTTGCGCAGGATCCGGTTGCCGTCGATCGCGATCCCCTCGCCGAAGAGGACGAAGAGGCCGCAGATCGGCTCGAGGTGATTCCTGCCGTTGTCCTCGACCGTGTTGCGGCGGACGATCAGGTACTCGCCGTCGGCGAGCGCGATGCCGCCCCAGGCGGCGCGCCGGCGAAGCGGCTCGGGGAACGGCAGGAGCTCCAGCCGCAGGCAGCCGTGGATGCGGTTGTCCTCGATCGTCAGCCGGTCGGTGGTCAGGAGCACCGGGTCGTCCTCGAGGTCGAAGAAGCGGGCGACCGCGATGCCGTGGGCGCCCATCGCGGAGATCTCGTTGTCGACGATCCGGACGTCGGTCAGCGGCCCGTCCGAGACCGGCACCAGCGGGTCGCCGGTCTCCGGGTCGTCGGGCGGCTGAGGGTCGGGGTCGGGGTGGATGCAACCCGCATCACCGATGGTCAGCCAGCCGGCGGCGACCGGCCCCGGGCGGTAGGTCGTGTACCAGCCGGTCAGGGCGTCGATCGAACCGCGGACCTGGGCGGGGACGTAGCCGTAGCTCCCGAGCGCGATGCCGGTGCCGTTGCCGCCCTCGATCCGGTTGCGGCGGATCTCGACCTCGGAGGAGCCGCCGCCGATCTGGAGCCCGCCGAGCGGGGTGCGCAGCGAGGCGTCGCTCTCGGCGGCCGCGATCTCGTTGCCTTCGATCAGGAGGCGCGTGCCGGCCAGGAAGACTGCCGGCTCGCGGCCGATCGCGGGATCCTCGGCGATCGTCGCCTCGAGCGGGCCGACCAGGATCCGGCTGTGCCGGAGGGTGATGCGCGTGCCGCCGTCGCCCGAGATCGCGGCGCGGTCGCGGCCGCCGACCGCCAGCTCGTCGAGGACGATGTCCTCGTTGCCCACCTCGGCGGGATCGAGCCCGGCCTCCTCGGCCTCCGCCGGCGGGGTCGAGAGCAGCTCGATCGTGCGCTGGTCGGTGGCGGCGATCGCCAGCCCCTCGACCGTGATCCGCCGGCTGTCGCGGATGGTCAGCGCCGGCGCCGCCGCCCCCTCGAGCGCGACCAGCAGGCTCGCCGGGCCGCAGCCGTGGATCGTGACGTCGCGGCGGCCGGCGATCAGCACCTCCTCCTCGTAGCGCCCGCGGCAGGACGCAGACCTTGCCGCCGCCCGGCGGCAGGCTGTCGATCGCGGCCTGGATGCTGGTGAAGTCGCCGTGGCTCGTCGCTGCCGTCGCCGACCGTGACCGTGCAGCAGCTCTCGATCTCGGTCAGCGGCCGGAAGCCCGGGCGGCAGTCGCGCACGGTGACCGTGCCGTCCGCGGCCCAGGTGATCACGGCGAGCGGCGCCACGAAGCGGCGGAAGCCGTGCGGCGCGCGGCCGACCTCGAGCTGCCAGGGCGACCACCCGGTCCGGGGTCTCGGGGCCGGGCGGCGATGATCCAGTAGTCGCCCGGGCGGCGGTCGGGGCCGGCGATGGTCACCGTCAGGCCGGTGGTGCCGAGCGCGACCGGCGCCGGCGCCAGCGCGATCGCCGGGTCGGAGGCGTCGTCGTCGCCGCGGTCCCAGACGCGGAGGAAGAAGTACGGGTCGTCCGGCCCCTGCTGCCCGAAGCGGCTCTCGACCAGGTCGGCGGCGTCGGCGCGGCTCTCCCAGGCGGCGCCGAAGCCGGCCGGGAGCGCGGTCGCGAGGGTCAGCTCGCCGGTGTCGGGGTCGTAGGAGGCGTCGACCCGCGACGAGGTGCCCGGGGGCGATCTCCTCGGCCAGCTTCTCGCCGTTCGCGAGCACCGCGCCCCAGGGCAGGATCTCGACGATCTGCCCGGCGAGCGGCCAGTGCGCGGGGTCGCGCGGCTCGGTGAGCAGGGTGACGGTCGACGCCGTCGGCTCGGCGACCTGGGCGCGGTAGAGCGGCGCGCCGTTGTCGAAGCCCCAGGTGAAGTGGTCGGCGTCGACCAGCTGCGACCCGGATCGCCTGGTTCTCGGCGCCGAGATAGCCGCCGGCGATCGTCGGGCGAGCACAGGTCGTCGGCCGTCGCCGGGGGCGAAGCCGACGGTGAGCCCGACCTCCGGCACCAGCTCGTGCTCCGGGCTGAGCGTGCCCAGGCCGGCGTCGGCCCAGCTCGCCGAGGACGTGGTTCCAGGCCTCGCCGCAGTCGTCCGCCCTCGACGCCCGGCGGCCAGGCGCACCCGCGCCATCGTGCGGATGACGGGTCGGCGGTGTCCGGGCCGCCGAGTGCGACCTCGAACAGCTCCTCGTCCTCGACCGCCGAGACCGGCTGCTGCCAGGCCTCGAGGTAGACGAGGTCGACGCGCGCGCCGCCGGGCCCCGGCGCGCCGGGGTTCTGCTGAGCCAGTCGTCCTGCGAGCCGGAAGGTCTCGGCCTCGGGGCGCTCGAGGCGCAGGCCGCCGAGGTAGAAGCGTGCCGGCCTCGATCACGAAGTCGACGCCGCCGGCGCCGGCGGTCGGGGTCGCGACGGCGAAGCCGTCGTCGGGGCTGCCGGCGGCGCCGATGACGTGGACCCGGGTGCGGCGCTGGTCCTCCTCGTCGATCCGCTCGCGCCTCGTTGAAGTCGTCGTCGGTCAGCACCCGGCCCTGCTGCATGCGGACGCTGGAGTAGCGTTTCGCCGGGGAGAACGCGGAGCGGGTCAGGTCGTCGGTGGCCATGGCGTACCTCGAATCTCGGGACCTAGGTTTCGGGGACGAAGACGGCGAGGAGCCCGAACGGGGCGAACTCCTCGACCTTGGCCCGGAGGCCGTCGAGCTTGATCGGGTTGACGAGGCCGCTCCAGGCGCCGATCTCCGAGCCGTTCTCGGCGCCGCGGCGGATCTCTTCGGGTGCCGCCTCGCTGAGCTGGCGCGAAGCCGGGATCGCCGAAGCGGCGCGAGACGAAGAGCGGCCGCGCGTCGTCGAGGACGTGCGACTCGTACGGGCGCGGCAGCCGGCTGCCGGCGGCCGCGGCGCTGAACCGGAAGCAGCCGCGCTGGATGTCGGTGACGTCGACCACGCCGGTGGTCAGGGTCTCGGTCGCCCACAGGCGGAGCAGCTCCGCGGCGCCGATCACCGTCGAGCGCGCCAGGTCCGCCTCGGTCAGCGGCAGCGCCAGCGCGGCGACCCCGGGGTCGCGCGACTGGACGATCGAGTCGCGGATCTCGAGCCGCTCGACCGTCCCGGCGCCGGCGGTCGCGATCGGGCCGGTGATCGACGACTCGATCACCAGCCGCTCGACCTGCCCCTCGATCCAGAGGATCACCGGCGGCAGCTCGACGCCGCCGCCGACCCCGTCGAGATCAGGCCGGCCGAGCGGCCCGCCCGGGTCGAGCGTGACGTGGCGGAGGACGACCTCCTCGTAGTCGCCGCGGAGGACGACCGCGCGCGGGTTCCGGGCGCCGATCCAGAGGCCGTCGAGGAGGAGGCGCGAGTCCTCGTTGGCGCCGGTCGAGAGGATCCAGTCGGCGGCCAGCTCGAGGTAGGGGCGCTCGCCGTCGGCGGCGCCGAACGCGAGGTCCACGACCGCCAGCTTGTTGGGCAGCGGGCCGTAGGTGGCGCTGTCGTCGATCCGGGCGACGCCGTCGTTGGGCAGCTCGGCGGCGACGATCGCGCCGCCGCCGGTGTGATGGAAGTCGGCCGGCGCCGATTCGGCCGCGGGGCGCGAATGGCCGCCGGCGCCGATCGGGCCCGGGAAGCCGTAGTGGTAGGCGACCCGGATCCCGGCCGCCGGCGCCGCGCCGAGGAAGAGGAAGCGGCCGCGCACGGGATCGACCACCAGGCGCTTGGCCGCGGCCGCGGCGGCGAAGGCGGCGAGGTTGCCGGCGGTGATTCGCTCCGGCGCCACCGGGCTCCCGGGCGCCTCCTCGACCTCGAGCGCCGCCGGCAGGAGAGCGGCCTTGCCGCAGTCGGCGGCGAGCGCGCCGGCGGCGATCGGCAAGTAGCGCGCGAGGCCGAGCCAGGCGGCACCGCTCGGCAGCTCCGAGAGGGCGCGGCGGAAGCGCGCCTCGTGGGCGAAGCGGAGGCCGCGGAGGGCACGCAGCTCGTCGGCCTCGGCGGCGGTCAGCGGCAGGGCGGCGGCCAGCTCGAGGATCAGCGCCTCTTCGACCTGGTACTCGGAGTGGCCGAGCAGGCGGCAGCGGATCGGCGCCGGCAGGTCCCACTCGCGGGCGCGCCGCCAGGCGTCCCAGCCGGCCTCGCGGCCGCGCGGTGCAAAGAGCGGCACGTCGCGGCCCGAGGGGTCGAAGGTGAAGCCGCCGGCGACCGCGGCCGCCCGCGGGGCGACCCCGGCGAGGCGGGTCGCGGGCAGCCGGTAGAGGTGGAAGACCAGCCGCGAGATGCCGTAGCGGCCGTCGCGGCCGCGCGGGCGGCGGAGGTCCGGGGTGTGGTGCAGCTCGTCGAACGCGCCCCCGGCCAGCTCGGCGGCGTGCGGCCGCCGGAGGTCGGCCCAGCCGCCCGGCGGCGTCCGCGAGAGCGGTCCGGCGAGCGGGCCGGGGAAGGGATCGAGCCGGTGGCGCGCCCGGCCGAGCCGGAGGAAGCCCTCGACCAGCGCCGCCTCCCAGCCGGCGACGTCGCCGACCAGCTCCTCGAGCACCGCCGGCGTCCCCTTGCGGCGCCGGTAGTAGATCGTCTTGGCGACGTCGACCCGCCGGCCGCGGCGGTTGAGCGCCGAGACCAGCCGGGTGCCGACCAGCCGTCCGATGTAGGGCACCGCCCAGTCGTCGCACAGCTCGATCGTCTGGTCGTCCCACAGCCGGTCGTGGCTCCGGCGCAGGATCGCCGCCTGGCCCGCGAGCGACTCGACCAGGGCGCGCAGGACGCCCGGGTTGTCGCCGCAGGCCGTCCTCGTGCCGGTAGACCGCCGGGATCATCTCCCAGAGCTTCTCGGCGAAGTAGGTCTCGTAGACGATCCGCAGCCATCTCAGCTCTCCCGCCCGTTGACCGCGAGGCCGCCCGCCTCGAGGTCGAACCAGCGGCCGGCCCCGGGGTCGAGCGCCAGCTCGGGGAACGGGGCGCCGTCGGCGAGGATCTGGCGCACGGCGCGGGTCCCCGTTACCGAGAGCGCGCGCTCGACCAGGCGGCTGCGGAACAGCGGCCGGCCGATGCCGATCCGCTCGGGGGCGAGCAGGGCGCCGTCGCCGGAGAGGAGCGCCGCTCGCACCGCCGCGGCGACGTCGTCCTCGACCCAGCGCGGGTCGATCTCGAGGTCGAGCGACAGCTCGAGCGGCACCGGCTCGGCGACCTCGACCGCGATCGGCACGCCGGGCTCGGCGAGGTGGCGAAGGGCGGCGCCGACGTCGGCGGCGACCCCGGAGTCGCCGATGTAGGCGAGCGCCACGACCGGCATCTGTCGCCGGCCGTGCCAGCGCCACTCGGCGCGCGCCGCGCGCACGCCCGCCTGGACCCGCGGCGGCGGCCTCGAAGTCCTGGATCGAGACCGCCCGGCCGAAGCAGCAGCGCCGAGCGCGGCGCCGCGACGGCGCAGCTCGGCGGGCCCCTCGGCGTCGGCGCCGCCGGAGGCCGCGAGCGGGTTGGTGACGCTCGAGAGCCCGGCCACCGGCCGCGCGAGCTGGGTGATCGAGCCCGCCGGCGGCGCCGCGGCGCCGGCGCCGAAGCGGTAGGAGGCGACCACGTTGTCGACGCCGGTCGGCAGCCGCCGGCCGCGGACGCCGTCGCCGAAGGTGATCTCGGCGACGCCGTCGTCGGTGCTGGCGGACGATGTAGACCTCGTCCTCCGGGCCGGCGCCGAAGAACGACGGCACCTCGAACCAGAGGATGCCGCCGACGCGCACGGCGAGGGTCGAGGCGACCCCCGACTCGTTGCCCGCGGCGGGCGCCGCGACGTAGGAGAGCGGGCTCTTGGCGAGCGCGAAGGTCTGGCTCGCCAGCGCGGCGTCGCCGGAGCCGAGCACCTCGGCGGCCACGGTCTCGCCGCGCGAGGCCTCGAGGACGTTGCCGTAGACGGTCAGGGGCGGCGCCAGCGCCCCCTCCCATCCGGCGCCCGAGTCGAGGGTCAGGGTGCGCGCCCGCGGGTCGATCGCGCCCGTGACCTCGGCGCCCCTGCCGTCGAGGTCCTCGATCAGGAAGCGCCCGGGGAGCGCATCGGCGGGCGGCGCCTCGAAGCGGCGGCCGCCGCCGGCCGCCGCGGCGCCGAGCGAGAGCGTGGTGCCGACCGCGCCGGCGGCGACCGTGGAGAGCCGCTCCCCGGTCGCCTTGCCGGCGCCGGCGAAGAGGTAGCGCACGGTGAGCGTGCCGGCGTCGTTCGCAGCCCAGTTCGGCGCCCCCGGGGGCTTCCGGCCGGCGGCGTTGATCGCGGCGTCGAGGATGAGGCGGGTCGCCGGCGCCTTGATCGGCGGCGCCGTCACCGTGGTCGTGTCGCCGTCGGCGTCCTCGACGTCGGTGACGCCGCCGGGGGCGATCTGCATCAGCGGCTCGCTCACCGTCTCGATCCGGAACCAGCGGCGGTCGCCGGACCCTTTCTCGATCACGATCGGGTCGCCGGCGCGGAGCTGGCGGTGGAGGCCGTCGAGCACCAGGCTGGCCGTGCCGGTGGCGTCGAGGACGGCGATGCCGCCGCTGTTTCCGTGCGGCCAGAACCCGGCGCGCTGGGTCGGGCGGGAGAGCTTCAAGCCGGCGACCGGGGTCGCGGCGGCGAGGTCGAGCGGGCGGTCGAGCGCGACCTCTAGGTAGCGCTCGCCGTCGGCGCCCTCGATCTCGGTCAGCGACTCGACCGTGCGGAGCGCGGTCGAAGGCGGGCTCGCGGCCTCGACCAGGAGCGGATCGCCCGACGCCGGCGCCCCGCTCCCGGGCTCGAGCAGCAGGCGCTCGAAGGAGACCGTGCCGCCGCCGCCCCCGCCGGTGCCTCCGGCCATCGAATCCGCCAGCGCGCCGGCGGTCGCCGGCCGCGGCGGCCCGACCTTCCAGCGGTTGGCGAGCGGGTGGATCATCGCCGCGGCGGTCAGCTCGAAGACCTGCGGCGGCTCGGCCCCGAAGGCGCCGGAGCGGAACGCGGTGCCGGCCGGGAGCGTCACCGGCAGCCGCCCCTCGGCGATCGCCGCGAGCAGCACCGAGGCCGCGGTCGCCGGCCGCGGTCGGTAGCCGAGGAGCGCCACGAGCTTCCGCAGCGACGGCTCGCGCCGCGCGGTGCCGAGGTAGCCCTCGTGGGCGATCACCTCGTCGTAGAAGGCGATGACGTCGGCGACGTAGGCCCACATCTCGACCAGCAGCACGCCGAAGTCGTCGCCGCCGCGGGCGCGCCAGCCGTCGAGCGGCGGCCGCTCGCCGATTGAGGCGAGGATCGCGCGCCGGAACTCGGGGAAGCCGGCGATCTGGCGCGGGATGCGCGCGAGGCCGGCCGGGATCGCGAGGCGCGGCGGGTGGACCGGGACGTCGCAGGGGCAGCTCACGCTCCGCCCTCCATCACCAGCCGGAGCGAGCCGCGGTCCGGGTGGATCGGGTCGTTCTCGAGGCGGATCACCTCGCGGTCGCCGACCGCCAGGTACGGCTGATGGAACGCTCGCCAGTCGAAGCGGCCGCGGCGGCGCACGCGCATCGGCCCGACCGCGCAGACGCCGGGGATCGACTGCACCGCCGCCTCGACGCGCGAGCGCGCGAGCGGGGTGCCGAAGGTGAACGTGTCGGGCGAGAAGAACCCCGCCTCGCCGCGCTCGGGCCGGCCGAGCAGGCGCTCGAGGACGGCTTCCTTGACCTCGCCGCGGTAGGCGGCCGGCGAGACGCAGACCGTGATCTCGAGGTCGAGGTCGGCGTAGCGCGGGTCGGCCGGATGGGCCTCGCGGCCGGCCTGGCGGAAGCGGTCGAGCTGGCGCGCCAGCTCGGCGCGCTGATCGCCGGTGACCTCGACCGCGCCGCGCGGGTCGGGGGTGGCGAAGACGGTCAGCCAGCTCCCGGTCCAGCGCAGCACGGCGCCGGCGCGGTGGACCCAGGGGAGCCGCTCGACCGCCTCGGCGTAGTCCTCGGGGCGGACCGCGCGATAGGTGACCGCGCGGAACGCCTCGGGGGCGAGCTGCCGCACCTCGACCGGGGTCTCGGCGTCGGCGCCGCCCGCGGCCGCGAGGGGATTGATCACGGCCTCGACGAACGGCGCCGCGGCGGCGTCGAAGAAGACCAGCGAGCCAGCCGGCAGGTTGCCGCGGCGGCCGTTGCCGAGCCGGTAGAGGACCTCGAGGACGGTCCCCGCCGGCGGCACCCGGCCGAACTCGCCGTCGCCGAAGCGCACCGTCTTGCCGGCGCCGGTCGAGTAGTCGCGGTGGACGATCTCGCCGCCGGTGCGGTGGAAGCCGATCACCCGCTCCCAGGTGCCGTCGTCGAGGACGAAGTGGCGGTCCTGGGGCTGCGACGAGGCGACGCCGACGAACGAGCGCCGCCACTCCCAGGCGCGCCGTCGATCCAGGCGGCGCCGTTCCAGGTCTGCTCGCGCACCAGCACCTCGGGCGCCGCGAGCCGCGGCTCGGGGCCGACCCAGGAGACCTCGGTCTCGACCGAGCCCGGCAGGCTCGCCAGATAGGCTGTCGAGCCCTCGGCGCCGGTGCGCTCGACGGCGCGGACGAGCGCCGCCTGCTCGAGCGCCGGCAGGGCGAGGAGAGGATCGTCGGGGTCGAGGCCGAGGACGAAGCGCCGCCGCTCGGTGCGCCCGGCGGTCGCCGGCACCAGGTTGCCGCGCACGACAGTGGCGGTGAGGTCGAGCTGGAACGGCAGCGCCTGCTCCTCCTCCCAGACCAGGCGGCTGACGTCGTTGCCGAAGTCGGGGTGCGTGATCAGCGGGTCGCTCCCCTCCTCGACCGCGATCACCCGCACCGGCCAGCGCCGCGCCGGCTCGCCCGGGCTCGCCGGGTCGCTCGCCAGGAGCACCCAGCGCCCGGGCGCCTTCCCGGGCGTCGGGTCGTCGAGCGGCAGGTCGGCGGCGCGATGCCCCTCGACCCAGATCGCGGTCGAGCCCGGCGCGAGGCAGAGGTCGTCCTCGTCCCAGAGGTGCGGCGGGAGCGCGTTGCGCACCGCGTCGACGGCGTAGGTGGCGCCCGCCGCCACCTCGCCGATCCCGCGCCCGACCTCGAAATCGATCCGCTCGCCACCGTCCCCGACCGCCCAGACGTCGGTGCCGGCGGCGAGCGCGCCGGCGCCGCCGGCCTCGACCGTGACGTCGAGCCAGGCGCCCGCGGCGAGGCCGTCGTGCACGTGTAGTCGACGAGCTGGGCGTGGCGCCTCAGCGAGCGCCGCTCGCTCGCGGTCTCGAGGTGCGCCTCGCGCGCCACCCGGTCCTGGTAGTAGGCCAGCTCGTCGCCGAGCGCGGCCATCACCTCGGCGAGCATGATCCCGGCGTCGGCCTCGAGCCGGTCCTGCCAGTCGGGGTAGCGCAGGGCGGCGAAGTCGAGGAGCGCCCGGCGCAGGCTCCAGAAGTCCCGGGCGAGATAGTCGATCGGCGCGTCCACCTCGTCGTCGGGCGGGCAGAACGGCGGCTTGGGCGCGCAGTCGAGGTCGCTCGGGCAGGCGGCCTTGAAGCTGAAGACGAAGCCGTTGAAGTACGGGTCGATCCGCGCGTCGTCGATCGTCAGCACGTAGAGCGCGAAGCCGCCCGGGAAGGGGAGCGTCAACCGCAGCGCGTCGCGGCCGTCGACCACCGCCCAGGCGACGGCGTCGACCGGCACTACCGGTGCGCCGTCGCCGCCGCCCCGGCGCTCGATCGAGACCTGGCCGGCGGCAAGGTCGCCGACCAGCGGCACGTCGAGGTCGCCCGGCGAGCTCAGGAAGAGGACGTCGAGCGTCGTCTGGCCGGGGTGGACGTCGACGAAGTCGATGCCGGTGACCTCGGTCTGCGCGCGCAGCTCCTCGAGCCGGTCGGGCGTCACAGCGTCACCTCGAGGTTCAGGAACCGGCGCTCGCCGCGCGCCAGGACGACGTAGGCGATCTCGACCTCGAGCGTCTCGTCGACCGCCTTGACCTCGACCCGCTCGGTGCGGATCACCGACCCCAGCCACTTCTCGAGCGCCTGGAAGATCGCCACCTGGGCGAGGCTCGCCGCCGCCTCGCTGGCCGGGGCGAAGACCATCCGCCGGATGCCGCAGCCGAAGTCGGGGCGGTTGATCCGCTCGCCCGGGTTGGTGAACAGCACCTGGCGGACGAGCTGGTCGACGTGGGCGTTGTAGTCGGTCTCGCGCGCCAGCCCGCCGAGGCCGGCGTCGACCGCGAACGGGAAGCGGAAGGAGGTCAGGTTCTCGGCCATCGTCGCCCTCCGCTACTGGGTCGAGACCGCGCTCTGGGTCGACTGGACGGCGACCAGCCCCTGCGGGATCCCGGCGGCGCTGACGCACAGGCCGAGGCTCCCCTCGGAGAGCGTCGGCTTGCCCCCCGCGCGCACCCGCAGGTCGGGCAGGAGCCAGAGCACCTGGATGCACGGGCTCGGGATCGGCACCACGGCCGGGATCTGGAACGGGCAGCCGGCGACGGTGGCGGCGTCGGCGGCGGTGGCGGCGGCGGCGCCGGCCATGACCCGGCTGTCGCCGGGCGAGATCGACACCGTGCCGCCGTGCGGGCACTGGAGCGTCGAGGCGACGGTGACCATCGCGCCGGCCATCGTCAGGTCACCTCCAGGGCGCCGCCGTTGACCGAGAACGAGGCCTCGGTCAGCTCGGTCTTGCGCGGTCCGGCCTCGCCGGTGACCCCGCCGGCGGTGACGGTCAGCTTGGCGCCCCCCTTCTCGGCCACGACCGAGCCGGCGACGGTGACCTTGGCGCCGGCGGTCGAGGTCGCGGTCAGCTCGTCGCCGCCGTCGTCGAGGCGGACGGTGAGCTTCTCGGTCTTCCAGACCTTGACCGCCGCCTCCGGCGCGTCGGGGATCTGGCCGTCGCCCCAGAAGCAGCCGGTCCAGATCGGGTGCGAGGTGTCGCCCCCTTCGAACTCGATCCAGACGCCGGTCTTGGGCTCGGGCAGGGCGTAGAAGCCGACCCCGGCGCCGGCGTAGGGGACGCACGGCATCGCCCACACCTCGAGCGCGCCGAGCACCGCCGGCACGCGCACCTTGAGCCGGCCGCGCTGGGTCTCGTCGTCGTTGGCCGTCACCGTGCCCCGGTACTTGCCGAAGCGGTGGCAGTCAACCCAGTCCCGCAACTGTTCCGAGTAGTCCTGCTCCAGCATTCCCGGCTCCCCATGCATTGCGGATCAGCTCGAACTCCATGACGTGAGCGGCGGCGTCGATCGCGTGGCGCACCGCCGAGACCAGGTAGAGGCCGCTGTGGCGGCTGCCGGCGCCGCGCAGATTGACCAGCGTGTGCGCGCGCAGCGGCTTGCCGACCGTGGCGAGGCTGGTCCGCCCGCGCGCGCGGACGAAGAAGCCGGCCTCGATGAGCGTCGCCTCGGCGCGCGCGGCGAGGTCGCCGGCGTCGTCGGCCACCGCCGTGAGCGCCAGGGTCCGCGGCTCGCCGACCAGGTCGGCGAGGGGGACGTCGCCGAGCGGCTCGAGCGGGCTCGGTTCGGTGGTGCCATCGAGGTCTCCCAGGGTCTTGAGATCGATCTGCTCGGCCTCGACCCGGGTCGGCCGCTCGACGTCCCACTCGAGGTCGAGCTCCTGGACGCTCGGCGCGGCCAGATTGATCACCAGCTCGGCCGCCGGCGTGCCTCCCAGGGGCGGGCGCTTGAAGTGGGCGGTCTCGACCCCGTCGGCGTTACAGGTCAGCCAGAAGAGACAGCCGTTGCGGCGCGCCAGCTTGCGGACGAAGGCGAGGTCGGTCGAGCGCTGGACCAGCGCGTTGCCCGACTCCGGATGGAGCCCGGCGGTGGCCTCGACGTCGGCCCCGAAGCCGTGCTCGCCGGCGATCGCGGTCACCGCGTCGGAGTCGGTCGAGTCCGCCCACACCTGCGAGCGCACCGCCCGGTCCATCGCCGCAGAGCCGTCGCGGCCGAGGACCGTGACGTGCGAGCCGGCGCCGCCGTGGGCCAGGTGGATCCGCTGGCCGGTCACCGGGCCCTTGACCAGGCACTCGGTGCCGCCGGCGACCGGCACCAGCACCGAGAGCACCGCGCCCGGTCCGAGGCGGCCGTCGGTCAGGAGCGGCAGGTCCCCCTCGGCGACGTCGGCCGCGTAGCGCAGCCGGTAGACGGTCGGCCGGCCGAGGCACTCGTCGACCTCGATCCGGCTCGCCGCGGCCAGTTCGGGGTCGGGCGTGCCGTCGAGCGCGATCGCGGCGCCGAGGCCCATCTAGCGCCCTCCGCGGAGCGAAGCGGCCGCGCTCACCGCCGGCTCCGGGTCGGGATCGCGACCTCGCGCCGCTCGGCCAGCGACTCGGCGAGCATCGCGCCGTTCTCCTCGGCGATGCGCCAGAAGCCGGCCGGGTCGTCGAGGTAGTGGGAGGCCATGTGGTCGAGGCGCTGCCCCTGGCGCCAGCGGTGGTAGCCGGCGCGCCCCTGGACCGGCGGCGCGGGCACCGCCACCACCGAGACCGTGCGGCCCCGGCGGTCGGTCGCCTGGTAGGTCTCGATCCCGCGGTAGCGGCTCTTGTCGTCGAAGGCGGCCATCGTCTCTCCAGCTCCGGCGCCGCCTAGAACGGCAGCATGCCGAGGATCGACTCGACGCTGTTGGCCAGGTTGGCCGCGCCGAGCACCTGCTTCTGCTTCTTGGTCAGCTCGTAGGCGGCCTTGGCGACGTCCTTGCCGAAGCCGTCCTTGTAGGTCGAGAGCTCGTCGGGGCGGAGGATCTTGACCCCGAGGGTGACCTTGGCCTGGATCGGGTAGAGGAGCGGCGAGAAGGTCTGCTCCTCGACCCGGAAGGTGGTCACCCGCACCGGCGCGATCAGCCGCGGTCCGAGGACCAGGAGCACCACCGGCACCGAGGCGCGCGGCACCACGTCGACCTGGGCGCCGCCGCCGATCGAGGCGCCGCCGGCGCTCACCGAGGCGGTGATCGAGCCGAGCAGCTCGCCGAGGAGGCTCCCCTGGTCGGGATAGAGCAGCAGCTCGACCGCGGCGATCCGCGCCGCGACGCCCGAGACCACCGCCACCGGGTGGCTCTCCGGCTGCTCGAGGTCGTCGGCGGCGTCGAAGTAGAGCTCGAGGTCGAAGCTCTCGGTCGGGTCCTCGGGCTGGGCGGTCGCGGTCTCGGCCGTCTCGCCGGCGCCGGCGCCCGCCTCGTCGGCCGGCGGCTGCCAGCCCTCGAGGGTGCGGGTCAGACTGGTGAAGTTGTACTGGAAGACGATGATGTTCGGGATCGGCCCGAGGAAGCGCTCGGAGAACTCGACGAGCGCCCCCTTCAAGACCTTGGGGCTGCGGCGCAGGCCGGTATCGGACACGGTCTCCTCACCTCCTCCGGTCGGTCATCCGAGCCTGCCGGCGAGCCGGGCGGCGATCGCCTCGGCGAGGCCGCCGGCGCCGCTGCCGCCGCTCTGTCCGTCCACCCGCACCGTCACCCGGCCGAGCCGGCGCCCGCCGCCGGCGCCGGGACCGAGCTTGCCGGCCAGGCGGCGGGCGACCTCGCGGCCGAGCCGCAGGCCCTCCTCGGCGGAGAGTCCGGGCACGGCCAGGGTCAGCCGGTCGATCCTCACCTCGGCGGCGCGCGCCGCCCGCCCGGTCTCAGCCATCGCTCTCGAGCCTCTGGCGCTGGCGCTCGGAGAGCGCCCGGCCCTCCTTCGCCAGCTCGCGGTCGACCCCGGTCAGCACCTCGGCGAGCCCGAGCGGCACGCCGCGCCGGCGCGCCGCGAAGAGCCCCGCGAGGACGGCATACTTGATCTGCGCGCCGGTCATCTCGACGGTCGCCGCGAGCACTTCCAGGCGTTCGCCGAGCGGTCGGCCGCCGCCCTCCTTCGCCGCCAGCCGGTCCGCTCCGGCCAGCTCGCCGAGGAGCCGCCGCCACAGCTCGGCGCGCAGCGCGGCGTCCGGCGGCGGGTAGTCGAGCACCCAGCGCAGGCGGCGCAGGAACGCCGGATCGACGTCCTTCTTCCGGTTGGTCGAGAGGAAGGCGAGGCCGGGGAAGTCCTCGATCGCCTGGAGCAGGTAGTCGGTGTCGGTGTTGGCGAAGCGGTCGTGGGCGTCCTTGACCTCGGTGCGGCGGCCGAAGAGCGCGTCGGCCTCGTCGAACAGCAGCACGGCGTCGAGGTGGCGGGCGCGGGCGAGGATCCGCTCGAGGTTCTTCGAGGTCTCGCCGACGTACTTGCTGACCACCGCCGCGAGGTCGATCCGGTAGAGGTCGAGGCCCAGCTCGGCGGCGACCACCTGGGCGGTCATCGTCTTGCCGGTCCCCGGCGGCCCGCTGGCCAGGACCAGGAGCCCGCGCCCCTGCGGGAAGAGCCGCGCCACCTCGGGCCGCTCCCACATCGCGGCGCGCTCGGACGCCTCGAAGACCAGGTCGTCGAGGTTCTGCTGGAGCCGCTCGGGGAGCACCAGGTCGGCGCGCCGGAACGGGCAGGGGAGCGGCTGCGCCAGCCGGCCGAAGCGCTCGCGGCCGGCCTCGCGGACCGCCTCGGCGGCCGCGGCGGGGGAGGCCGGCGCGCGCGCCGCGGCGGCGGCGACCTCGCCGACCGTGACCCGGAAGCGGTGCGCCAGGGCGTCCAGCTCGGCCGCGTCCCACGCCGCGGCCGACGGCACCAGGCGCCGCCAGAGGTCGCGCCGCGCCTCGACGGAGAGCGGCGGGACCTCGATCCGCTCGGCGGCCGACCGGTCGGCCAGTCCCGGCGCGGCGGCCGCCTGGCCGGGCTCGAGGATCAGGAACTCCAACGGGAACGGCGGCACCGACGAGGGCCGGCGCCGGTGCTCGAGAGCGGCGCCGGCGAAGGCGAGCGCCGAGCGGTCGAGGTAGGCGCGGCGCTGGGCGAGGAGCCAGACCCGCGGCCAGTCGGCGTCGTCGACCGCGTCGGCGTCGATCGCGAGGAGCGGCAGCCCGAGCCGCGCCGCCACCGCCGCCGCCAGCGTCCGCCGGCCGCTCCCCGGCGGGCCGACGACGTCGACCCGCACCCGCTCGCCCTCCTCCTCGAGGAGGCGCCGGAGGCGCGCGGCGGCGGCGTCGACCGGCCAGCCGTCGAGCGGCGGCCGCGGCGGGCGCAGCTCGGCGATCCCGACCAGCTCGGCGTCGAGGGTGCGGCGGCCGGCCAGCCAGTCGCGCACCGCGGGGTCGAGGACCAGGATCGCGGACTCGCCGCCGGCGCCGGCGCGGCGCTCGACCAGCCGCCAGCGCGCGAGCGGCGAGTCGGGCTCCCAGAGGCCGCCGCGGCCGTGGCCGTAGAGGCGGGCGACCAGCTCCTCGGTCACGGCGGCCGGGCCGGCGCCGTCGGCGAGGTAGGCGAACAGGCGCCCGAGCCCGGGCTCGAGCGCCGCCGCCAGCGCCGCCTCGAGGAGGTCGCGCTCCGCCGCGCCGAGGCCGAAGGTGCGGGTCAGCTCGGCGAGCGGGGTGTCGGTCTCGGCGGCGATCGCCTCCTCGAGCGCGGCGAGGCGGCGGTCGATCTCGGCGAGGTCGGGCTCGGTGGCGTGGAAGACGGCCTCGGCGGCCGGCGCGTCGCGGCCGGCGAGCAGGGCGTCGACCTCGCCGTGGCCGATCACGCCGCGCCCGGCGGGCGCCCCCTCCTCGGCCCACAGCCGGCGCAGCCAGGCGACCCGCCGCCGTGCGCGGAGGCGCAGCCGTGCGAGCACCCGCTCGAGCGAGGGGTCGAGGTCGGCCGCGGCGGCTGCGGCCGCGGCGGCGGGATCGACCGCAGCGGGGCCGAGACGGCGGGCTCTGGCACGATCCGCCGGCTCCGCGAGACCTTCCGCGGGCTCGGGGCGGCCGGCCCGGCGGCGGGCGGCGGCGGCGCTCACGGGCGGCACCTCGGAGTCCGGGTCGCGGGTCTGGTCATCGCCGGTCTCGTCATCGCCGTACCCATCACGGCACCGCGATCCAGAGCGGCGGCGACTCGGCGCCCCGCACCACCACGCGGAGCGGCACCCGGTCGCCCGAGGCGGCGCCGGCGGCGAGCCGGATCTCCAGGGTCTCGGCGTCGACCACCGCGAACTCGGCCGGGTTCAGCGCCCCGGCCACTCCCACGGCGAGCCGCTCCGTGCCGAGGTAGACCGCGACCTCGTCGGCCGGCAGGTCGGGGTGGGCGAAGAGCCGCCCGGTGACGGTCAGAACCCCGGCGGGGCTCGGCGCCGGCAGCGGTAGGTCGATCCGCGGCGTGATCGTGAACGGCACGGCGTTCGAGGTCTGCTCGATCGTGCGCGTGCCGCCGCCCGGCTGCGCCAGGGTGCGCTCGACCCGCGCCGCCGCCGAGTAGAGGCCCGGGATCACCGCCTGGCCGTCGACGGTCTCGGCGACCGTGGCGCGCACCCGGTTCGGCGTCGCGATCACGCCCCACCCCATGTCGGCGATCCGCGGCTCGTTCCAGCCCGCGCTACGCAGCACCAGGAAGGTGTCCCCGTCGCCGGCGAGGTCGACGCCGGCGAACGAGACCTCGCCGCCGATCGGCACCTCGGCGGGCCGCAGCGCGATCTGCTGCGGCACCGCGACCCCCGGGACCGCGACGGTCAGCCGGTTCTCGCTCGCCTCGAGGCGCGGCGCGCCGGAGACGAAGGTGTGGACGCCGTAGGTCAGCACCCGGCCGGCGCGCCGGGTCGTCCGCTCCGGCTCGAGCATCACCACCGAGGCCTGGTAGTAGGCGGCCAGGCGCAGCGGCGCGGTGCCGGCGGTCCAGAAGCTCACCGCCTCGCGCGCCGGCAGCGGCTCCAGGGTCAGGCGGATCCGGTTGTCGGCTCGGTCGAGCCCGACGGTCTCGAAGATCGGCGGGCCGTTGACCGCGGTCGTGTCGGTCAGCGTCGGGTAGTCGTGGAGCGCCTTGACCGCCAGGCCGAGGAGAAGCTGCGACTGGTAGGCGCCGGCGTCGTCCTCGGCGACCCCGGTGGCGAGCTGGTAGTGGAGGTCGAGCCCCATCGGCGTGAAGCGGACCGGCGGCTCGCCCGGCGCCGGCGGCGGCGCGCCCTTGGTGTGCGGCGCCTCGACCAGGTGGTAGAGGTAGACGCCGAGGGCGTCGGCGCCGAGCTGGTCGGGCGGCTGCGGCGACACCGTCGGCATCGGCCGCGGCAGCCAGGCCGGCGAGATCGAGACCGCCTCCTCGACCAGGCGGACCAGGGCGCGGGTGACCAGCGAGAGATCGAGGAGAGCCATGGCGTCAGCTCTGGCCGAGGCCGAAGCGGTGGTGAGCGGAGGGCGCGGACGCTCCGAAGCCGGCGCCGGCGGCGGGACGCGGTGCGGTGCGGCGGCGGGGACGGCGACGCGACGGCGCCGAGGCGGCCGGGGCCGGGGCAACCACCTCGACCCGCAGGTCGCCGATCACCAGCCGCGGCGCCGGCGGCGCCGGGGCGAGCGGCGGCGGCGCGGCGGGGCGCGGCGGCTCGAGTCGCGGCGCGGCGGTCCGGACGGGCGGCGCCGGCCGCGGCTCGGCCGGGGGCGGAGCGAGGGTCGGGGCCGGTGGCGCGGCCGTTGCCGGGAGAGGTGGCCGCGCCCGCCCCGCGGCCGGCCGCGGCGGGACCGGCGGCGGCGCGGCCTGGACGGCGACCGCCCTCGGCGGCGCCAGGCGCATCGTCCCGGCGGGGGGCGCGGCGTGCGGCCCGGCAGTCGGCTCGGCCGGCGGCGTCGTGCGCCCGGCCGGGGGCTCGGCGGCCCGGGCCTCCGGCCGCGCCGGCCGGGAGCGCGACCGCTCGGGCCTCGGCGGCTCGACGGTCCGGGCCGCGCGGCGTCCCTTCGCCGGAGCCTCGGCGGCCGGCCTCGGGAGCGCCGCGGTCGGGCGGGCCGGCGTCGCCGGGCGCGGTCGGGCCGCGGACTGCTGCGCAGGCGCCCGGGGCGACGCCTCGGCGGATCGCGCCGGCGCCGGCAGCCGCAGACCGCGAGCCTTCGGCGCCTCGCCGCGCGGCGTCGCCGGAGCCGCCGCCGTCGCCTCGGCGAGCCCCGCGGCCGGGATCGGTGCCGGCGGCCGGCCCGCCGCCGGCGGCCGCGCCGCCCGCGCCGGCGGCCAGCCGGCGGCGCGCGCAGTCAGGCGCGCGAGGTAGCCCCCGGGCTTCATCGGCGCACCCCGGACCCGGCGGAGCGCCCGGCCAGCCGCTCGACGCGGCGCCGCACGCCGGTTGTGCTCGTCCCGACCTCGTTCATGCCCCGCGCGTTCATTCGAAGACCTCGCGGCCGGCGGTGGCGTCGGCCTCGATCAGCTCGACCAGCGTCCGCCGGTGGCGGCGGGGGAGGTCGAGGATCTCGCCCAGGCTCCAGCCGTAGGCGGCGGCCAGGCGGTGGACCTCGCCGAGCAGCCGGCCGCGCTCGGCGGTCAGGGCGGCGAGCAGGTAGTGCTGGAGGTCGAAGTGGACCGGCTGGCCGGCGCCGCACTCCGGGCAGCGCCCCTCGAGCTCGAGGTCGATCAGCGGCGCGACCTCGGCGAGCCGGTCGGCGAGCGCCTCCGCCGCGCCGTCGCCGCCGTCCTCGTCCGGGTCCGAGCCCGCGGCCAGGCAGCGCCGCGCCAGCTCGCGCGCGGCGCGCTCCGGGTCGAGGCCGGCGACCGCGCACTCGTCCTCGCCGGTCGGCAGGCGGAAGCGCCGGCCGTCGGGGAGGCGCAGCTCGGCCGGCCGCTCCTCGGGGGTCAGCGCCGCGACCAGCGCGGGCAGCTCGAAGTCGAGGTCGAACGGCTCGCCGCACGCGCCGCAGTCGACCGTGGTCGCGACCCGCGGGCCGTAGCAGGCGACGTAGACGCCGGCGAGCAGGCGGTCGCGGTCGGGCGCCGCGAGGGAGGCCGCCGCCGGCGCGCCGCCCGCCGCGCCAGACGTCGCGCCCGCCGGGGCGGCGAGCACGGCGTCGAGCAGCCGCAGCGCCTCGGCGGTGCCGGTCCCGGCCACCGCCAGCTCGCTGCGGCCGGTCGGCTCGCCGAGCCAGACCCACTCCGGCTCGCCGGCGAAGGCCAGGCGTACCTGCTCCATACGGCCTCCCTCCCGCCGCTACGACTCGGTGGGCTCGGTGACCGCCTCGTCCTGCTCCCAGCCCTCGTTGACCAGCACCAGGCGCTCGATCGCGACCGCGTTGGCGTTGGCGTCCAGCTCGGGCAGCGCCTCGTACTCCGAGACCCAGCAGCGGAAGACCTTGTACGCCTTGGCCACCGCCCCCTGCTCGTTCTGCAGCTCGATGATGATGTCCTTGCGGAAGTTCTTGAGCGAGATGGCGGCGTCGCCGTCGGTGTTGTAGACCAGGTCGGCCCAGGCCGAGAACTCGGGGTCGTGGGTGACGCCCCGCTCGAGGGTGAGCGGCTCGTACTTGGTCGTCGCCGGCGAGTTGCGCGGCGTCGAGGGGTCGCCGCCCTCGCGGTGCGCGACCACCTCGGTGGTGCGCTTGAGCGCGCTCACCTTGCTCACGCCGGCGACCACCTTGCCGTCCCAGCGGACCTGGAACTTGAAGTTCTTGTACGGATCGAAGCGATGGGTGTTGACGCTGAACTGTGCCATGGCTCACCCCCTTCAGGCGGCGGTCTGACCGGCCATCTGCTGCAGGTAGAGGATGACGAACTCGGCCGGCTTGAGCGGCGCGAATCCCACCCAGATGTTGACGATGCCGAGGTTCCTGTCGGTCTGCGGTCGTCGTCTCGGTGTCGCACCTTGACGAAATACGCGTCCTTCGGCTTGGTCCCCTGGAAGGCGCCGTGGCGGAAGAGCCCCTGCATGAAGGCGCCGACGTTGAGGCGGATCTGCGCCCAGAGCGGCTCGTCGTTGGGCTCGAAGACCGTCCACTTGAGCCCGCGGTAGAGGCTCTCCTCGATGTAGAGCGCGAGGCGGCGGATCGGGATGTACTTCCACTCGCTGGCGAAGTCGTCGTCGCCGTCCATGGTCCGCGCGCCCCAGTTGACGATGCCGTTGGGGAAGACCCGGATGGTGTTGACCGCGCGCTGGTTGAGGATCCCGTTCTCGAGGTCGGAGAAGCGCCGCTCGAGGCCGACGATGCCGCGCAGGTCGGCCTCGGTCCCCGCCGGCGCCTTCCAGACGCCGCGGGTGCCGTCGATGCGCGCCGCCAGCCCGGCGATCGCGCCGGCCGGCCCGACCTTGACCTCGAGGCCGCCGTCGTTGACCACCAGACGCGGGAAGAACACCGCGGCGTGGTCCTTGACCAGCCCGGTACGCGAGCGCCGCGACCCCGGTCGAGCCGGCCTGGGCGCTGTCCCAGGAGGCCGGCGGGTCCATCACCAGAAACGCCCGCCGCTGCTGGCAGAAGACGCTCGCCGGCCCCCACAGGGTCTCGAGCGTCACCGCCGGAGCGCGGTCGGGCGGCAGCACCATCAGGTTGAAGAGGTCGACCTCGCGGTCGGCGATCCGGAACGCCTCCTCGTAGTCGGCGAGGAGCGGCGGGTTGCCGTCCTGGGCCACCGCGGCCGCCGGCTGCTGCTGCCCGGCGGTGCCGCCGACGCCGACCGTGTAGGTGCGGACGTTGCGCAGCACCGAGCCGGCGGTGACGGTCTCGATGTCGCCGGCAGGCGGCTGGGTCGAGAAGGTGCCGATGAAGTTGTCGAGCCGCCGGGTCGGCAGGATCGCGAGACGCAGCCCCCACAGCTCGGCGCGCCAGAAGAAGGTCGCCGAGTTGGCCGCCGCGAAGTCGTTGATCGCGTCGCGGATCAACCCGAGCTTCTCGCGCACGCCGTCGTTGTTGTCGTTGGCCGAGGACGGCAGGTCGTCGCGGTAGCAGGGCTCGGCGCCGGCGGTGGTCGCGAGGTCGACCGGCACCGCGACCGGCAGGAAGGTGCCGTCGGGCTGCTGGTTCTCGAGCACCACCGCGGTGATCGAGTCCTGCCGCCGGCGCGCCAGGCCGTTCCAGGTGCCGTCGGCGGTGAAGGTGTCGGCGGCGTTGATCGTGCCGTCGTTGGCGAGCCGCAGGGTGATCCCGGTCGGCGCCGGCCGGCGCGCCGCGAAGGCGCCGACCTCGAGCCCGCCCTGCTCGCTGCCGAGCATCAGCGCCACGGCGATGTCGGCGGTGGTCGACGGGCGGATGAAGACGCTGCCGTCGGCCTGGGTCGAGGTGATCCGCAGGAGCGTCGTGTCCTGGCCCGCGGCGAGCGCCGGCGCGCCGGCGCGCAGGAGCTGCACCTCGACCGACGTGCCGGGGTGCCCGGCGGCCGTGTAGGCGTCCTCGATCGCATCCTGGATCGCGGCGGTGAGGCCGTCGCGCACGGTGTCGATCGTGGCCGCCGAGATCGCCCCGACGTCGATGCCGGAGAGGTCGGCGGTGACGAACGGCAGGTTGTCGACGCTGATCTGGAAGCGGTTGCCGATCGCCGCCGGGTCGTCGCCGACCAGGTCCTCCCAGGCGGCGCGCAGAGTGGTCGGCAGCGCGGTGGTGAAGGTCACCGGCCGGCCCGACTGCGAGAAGCCGGCCGAGGTCGCCGGGATGCCGGCCGCCTCCTCGGCGTCGACCAGCTTCGACTCCTGGGTCAGGAAGTCGGGGGCGTAGAGCGGCGAGGCGGGGTCCATCGAGAGGTTCTTCCACTCCTCGCGGTCGACCTCGACCTGCTGGCCGAAGGCGTTGGTCAGGCGCCGGAAGAGGATCAGGTTGAAGGTCGCCTCGGGGTTCTGGCCGGCGTAGGTGACCAGGGCGCGGATCGTCTCGCCGGTCACCCCGGGCTGCTTCGCGACCAGGCGCAGGACACCCGCGCCGTCCTCGTTCTCGAGCGTGACCTCGGCCGCGGTGGCGCCGTCGGCGATCCGCAGCACGTAGCAGTCGGTGCCGCCGTTCAAGAAGAACAGCTTGGCGTAGCGGGCCATGTCGCCCACCGAGCTGTCGTCCGAGAAGGTGCGCAGGAAGTCGGTGTACGACAGGCAGCGCACGGGCAGGTCGAGCGGCCCCTTGCCGGCGCGGCCGATGAACAGGGTGATCGACGTGGCGACGCCCGCGATCGTGCGGACGGCGCTCGGTACCTCCTGCACGTAGACCCCGGGGTACGTGGGCGACACGGGCATGACGGTCCTCCTCCAGCCTGCGGTTGTGCGCTCCTCGGCGGCTCCCGCCCCGCGGCGGCCGCGATCGCCCGCGCCGCGACGGTTCGCGTCACGGCGGGCGACCGGGGCCGCGGACGGGCTCGCGGTCGGAGCCGGCGTCTTCTGGGTGCGACTGGCGCGGGGGCGGGAGGTTCGTTACAGGAGGACGGCGAGGATCGCCAGGCCAAGGGCGTCGACCGGGGACTTGCCGCCGCTCTCCGTGGTCTTCAGGGCAGAGTTGCAGAGCACGACCGCGCCGGTCTGCGAGCCTGGGGTGAATCCGATCCAGGAGTGGAAGCCGTTGGTGCCGCCGTTCTTGCTGACGACCGTGGTTCCGTCCTGGTCGGTGATGGACCAGGCGAGGCCGTGGCCGTACTGGCCGCCGGCGGGGAACCAGACCTGGTGCAGGGTCCCGAGAAGATCGTTGTAGTCGCTGTCGGTGAGGCCCATGTTGAACTGCAGCCAGGCCAGCATGTCGTCTAGCCTCGAATGGATGGCGCCGGCGCCCTGGAAAGCGGGCCAGGTCGTGAGCGCGTAATCCTTGGCGACCTTGCCGTCCGGGTGGTAGCCCTTCGCCAGATGGGGGATCACCGGGGTGTTCGACTCGATGACGCTGGTATGCGGCATCCACAAGCCTGTGGCCTCGATCAGGCTCCGCAACGCGTCCTTGTAGCTCGTGGCGCCGGAGATCAGCATCACCAGCTCGGCGATGATGCCGAAATTGGTGTTGACGTACTCGTACTCGGTGCCCGGCTGTGCGGACAGACTGCCGAGACTCGTCAGGTACTCGTGCATCAAGGCCACCGAGTACTCGTTCGGCGCCGCTTTGTTGTTCGGGTCCTTGTCCGGGATGCCGCTGGTGAAGTCGGCCAGGTCGAGCATCGTCATCGGGTAGGTTTCACCGGTCCCGGGATCGGTGTAGACGGGCAAGGTCACCGAGGGTTCGTACTGGTCGTAGTAGCTCTGCGCGGTCGTGTTCAGGTCTTCGACGGCGGCGGCGAGCATCGTGGCGGTGAAGGTCTTCGACACCGAGCCGATCTCGAACACCGTGTGCTCATGGATCGGCTTCTGCTCCTTGACGTCGGCGTAGCCGCTGTGGCAGCGGATGATGTTCGGCGCACCCGAGCTGTCGAGGCCGTCAATGACGCCGACCGACAGGCCCTGCGCCACGACGCCCTCGGGCAGGTTCTGGTAGAAGGCGGTGATCAATCCCTGGAGCAGCGAGCTGGCGGGTGAGCAGGTGCAGGGGGGTGCCTGGCCGTTTGCCATCGAGAGCCTCCTTCCCGACGTTGAAGAGAACGAATGGATCAGACCCGGGACTCAGCGGTGCTTCTCTTCGAGGTGGTGTCGAAGTCCTCTCCTCGTGTGGTGGAGGGGCCGCCTTCCATTTCAGTGCATGGTGGTACGCAAGCCGCGGCGGCGTCGACTCCACGGTCCCGTCTTTCCAGCCCGCCGGCGCAGCGGTCTGAGGCCGGATAGTCGCCGCTGCGGCAAGGTGATCCGGAGGTCGGTCCAGCCGGCTATCCTTCGCGCCGTGTCCCGCCTCGGAGTAAATCCCCTGCCCGGCGGCTGGGAGTTCGCCGTCGCCTCCGACCGCGCCTCGGCGGTGACGCTCGAGCTGTACGCCGAGGGGGACTTCGTGCGGCCGGTGCACCGGCAGGCGCTGGCGGCGGAGCGGGTCGAGTTGGTGCCGGGGGGCGAGGCGACGGTCTGGCGCTGCCGGGTGGACGCAGCGACCGTGGACCGGGCGCGCTGGTATGCCTACCGGGTCGAGGGGCCGGTCGAGGCGGCCGGCGCGACCGTCGAGGCGTGGGAGGCGGCCGCGGCGCCGAGCCGGTTCGATCCCGCGAAGCCGCTCCTCGACCCCTATGCCCGCGAGATCGTCTTCCCACCCGGCTTCTCGCGCGCGGCGGCGCGGGTGCCGGGGGAGGAGACCGCGGGGCGGGCGCCGCTCGGGGTGCTGCCGGGGCGCGAGACGCCGCGCCGCCGGGAGCCGCCGCCGCGGCCGGGGCGCGCCGCCGAGGAGCTGGTGGTCTACGAGCTCCACGTCGACGCCTTCACGCGGCGCGATCCCGAGGTGCCGGCCGGGCACCGCGGCGGCTTCCTCGGGCTGATCGACAAGATCCCCTATCTCCTCGATCTCGGGGTCACCGCGGTCGAGCTGATGCCGGCCTTCCAGTGGGATCCGCAGGAGGCCAACTACTGGGGCTACATGCCGATGGGCTTCCTCGCCGCCGACCGGCGCTATGCCCGCGGCGGCGATCCGGCGGCGGAGCTGGCCGCGGCGGTGGCGGAGCTGCACCGCGCCGGCATCGAGGTCTGGCTCGACGTCGTCTACAACCACACCGCCGAAGGCGACGAGACCGGTCCCACGTACTCGTTCCGCGGGCTCGACGACGCCGGCTACTACCTCCACGATTCCGCCGATCCGCGCCGCTACCGCAACGACTCGGGGACCGGCAACGTCTTCGCCTGCGCCCGGCCGGCGTCGCGGCGGCTGGTGCTCGACAGTCTGCGCTATTGGAGCGAGGAGATCGGCGTCGCCGGCTTCCGCTTCGACCTCGCCACGCTCCTCGCGCGCGACGCCGCCGGCCGGCCGGACCCGGACCCCCCGCTCTTCCGCGACGTCGAGCGCTGGGCCGGGGAGGCCGGGGTGCGGCTGGTCGCCGAGCCGTGGGACCTCGGCTTCTATGGTCTCGGCGCGGGGTTCCCCGGGCGCGGCTGGTGGCAGTGGAACGGCCGCTTCCGCGACGTGATCCGTTCGTTCGTGCGCGGCGACGCGGATCTCGGGCGCGAGCCGATGGCGCGCCTCGCCGGCAGCCCCGACCTATTCGGCGGCCCGGGTTCCGCGGCGGGCGCCGGCCTGCCGGTCAACTACGTTACCTGCCACGACGGCTTCTGCCTCTACGACCTCCTCTCCTACGACCGCCGGCGCAACCACGCCAACGGCCACGGCAACCGCGACGGGCCGGCCGACGAGCGGAGCTGGAACCACGGTTGGGAGGGGGACGACGGGGTTCCTGCCGAGGTGGTGGCGCTACGCGTGCGCCAGGCCAAGAACCTCCTCGGCCTGACCCTCCTCGCGGCCGGGGTGCCGATGCTCCTCGCCGGCGACGAGTTCCTCGACACCCGATCCGGCAACAGCAACCCCTACAACCAGGACAACGAGACGAGCTGGCTCGACTGGGAGCGGCGGGAGCGCTTCGCCGAGGTCCACCGCTTCGTGCGCCGGATGATCGCCTTCCGCCGCGCCCGGCCCTGGCTGGCGCGTGCCCCCTGGACCGGCGGCCGCGCCGCCTGGCACCTGCCGGACGGGCCGCGGCACGATCCGGCCGCGTCCGGCCCCGACCCGCGCGCCTTCGCCTGTCACCTGCGCGAGCCGGCCGGCGGGGAGGAGCTCTTCCTCGCCGCCAGTTCCGCGGCCGACGAGCGCTGGTTCGACCTCCCGCCCGGCGGCGGCTGGCGGCGTGCCGTCGACACCTCGCTGCCGGCGCCGCGCGACGCCGCCGAGCCCGGCTCCGAGGAGCCGGTGGCCGGGCCACGCCTGCGCCTCGCGCCGCGCTCGCTCGCGGTCCTGGTCCGCCGGCGCGGCTGAGGCCGTGTCCGCCGGATCGATCTGTCGGGCCGATTGCTGCAATCCGCCGCTGTCACAGTTAGAGCGGTCGAGATCACTGTGATTAGAGGGAGCTACATCCGGATTCCGCTGCTCGTTCCAGGCTCCTGCCGGTCCGCCTCCGGCGCTCGCCCGCCCTTTCGCCCGGCCGCCGATCCGCGGCCGCGCCCTAACGTTCCCCGAGCCGTCTCGGGGAGGAGAGAGAAGGAGGTCCGATGACTCGGAGGAGCCACTGTACCCTGACCCTCGCCGTCGCGGCGCTGGCGCTCGCCGCCGTCCCCGCGGCCGCCGACGACGTGATCTACGGCGGCGTCGATGCCTGGAAGACCGTCGCGATCACCCACTCGACCTTCGCCGACGACCCGATCCCGGCCGACTTCTTCTGCCCGGGCTCGGCGCCGTTCACCGGCCGCGTGGCGCTCCGGGGCGTGCCGATCGCCACCGAGCCCGAGGGCGCGCTCGACGGCCGCGACACCCTGGTCGGGCGCCTCGACGACGCCCGCTTCGACGCCGAGGGGGTGGCCCGCACTCGCGTCGCGCTGATCGCGTTGAACCTGGTCAGCGTCGAGCCGGTCGACACCGGCTGCGGCCGCTACGAGATGCGGGTGGTGCTCGACAAGGAGCAGCCGACCACCGAGATGACGATCGTGCGCACCAACGACCTCGGCGGCACCTTCGAGTCGCCGCTGGCGATCAACACCCGCGTGATCTTCACCCCGCTCGCGGGCGGCGAGAGCCGGGAGATCGCGCGCAGCGTCGATCTCGGACCGGGCAGCCAGAGCGTCTGGCTCGAGTCGCCGCGGCCGGCCGTGGCGCAGAAGGTCACGGTCGACACCGACGGTGACGGCGTGCCCGACCGCGAGCTGGCGCTGCGCTCGAACTTCAAGGCCGGCGTGGCGCCGGTCGCCGAGACCGGGCCGAGCACGCAGCCGGCGCTGTGCCAGGACGTCTCGTGCCACTGCACCCGCGGCTCGACCGACCCCTACGAGCCCAACGACCTCTGCCCGCACCTGCACTGCACCGAGGTGTGGATCCCGTGCGCAAACGTGCCGCTGCCGACCTTCCGGCCCGGCATGCAGACCCCGAATCACGACCCGGGCCCGATTGGCAACGGCTCACTCTGAGCCCGTCCGATCGCCCAGCCTCTCTTCCGCCGCCCCGCGGTCCCCGGATCGCGGGGCGGCTCTCAACTCGGGCGCTGCTCCGGCGCTACTCGAGCACCAGGTCGTCGTCGGTCTGCACCCGGCCGAAGGCGATGCCGAGGACCATGATGATCAGGCTGAGCAGGAACACGGTGTAGGCCAGGAAATCGGTCGACACCGACGAGACGATCGGCGCCGCCAGGCCCGGCTGGTGCTCGAAGCTCGCCGCCGCCATGCCGGTGTAGTGCATGCCGGTGACCGCGATCCCCATCACCACGGCCGCCGCCGCCATCTGCCAGGCCACGGTCAGGTTGAGCGCCAGCCAGAGCGCGGCGCACGAGGCCACGACCGCGATCACCACCGACACCGCCACCAGGGTGGTGTCGAAGGTCATGACCGCCGACATCCGCATGGCGGCCATCCCGGTGTAGTGCATGATCGCGACGCCGCAGCCCATCACCGTGCCGGCGGCCAGGATCTTGGCCAGCGTCGCCTCGCCGCGGCTGGCGATCCAGAAGCCGGCCGCGGACACCACCCAGGCGAGGACCATCGACAGCGCGGTCATCGGCACGTCGTAGGAGACCGGCATGTCCATGTCCCAGGCGAGCATGCCGATGAAGTGCATCGACCAGATCGCGCCGGCGCCGAGCGCGAACGACGCCGCCAGCACCCAGGGCAGGCGGTCCTCGGGGTCGTGGGCGGGGATCACCCGCGCCAGGCGCAGGGCCGCGAACGAGCCGATCACCGAGATGATGAACGAGAGGGTGACCAGGACGGGGTTGTAGACGCCGGTCATGGATTCCATGGACGTGCCTCCTTCGGGTACGCGGACGTAGAGGGTTCGCTCGGCGCGAGAGTGCGCAGGAGCTGCCGGACCAGGAAGCGCGCCTTGCCGAGCGTCGCGTCGCCGGTCAGGTGCAGGCAGACGGTGCCGCCGCCGTCCTTGTGGCCGATCACCAGGGCGCCGCCGCCGTCCCCCTCGAGCAGCAGGGTCGTCGGCTCGCCGATGCCGAGGGGCGCGGCGAAGCTGCGCAGGCGGGCCAGGATCAGCTCGGGATCGGGCGCGGCGACGGCGCCGGACTCCGGCAGGCGGCCGCGGCTGCCGTCGGCGAGGCGCCAGCTCGCGGCGGCGAGGCCGGGCAGGCGCTTGAGCTCGGCGACGATCCAGGCCGCCGGCTGCGGGCGCCTCGCCGGCCCGGCGGCGGCGACCGGCCCAGCGGCCGCGGCCGGCGCGGGCGGGCGCAGGGCGAGCAGGCGGTCGACCTCGGCGAGGAGCTTGTCGGCGCGGAACGGCTTGCCGAGCACGGCGTCGGCGCCGGCCGCGTGAGCCCGCGCGCGCGCCTCCTCGGTCGCGAGCCCCGAGATCAGGAGCAGCGCGGCGCCGCGGAGGAGCGTGCTCTCGCGCACGAAGCGGCAGATCGCCAGCCCCTCGACGTCGGGGAGCACCAGGTCGCAAACCACGAGATGCGGCCGCTCCTCCTCGAGCCGGGCGAGCGCCTCCTCGCCGGAGTGCATCGACACCACCCGGTGGCCGCGCGGCGCCAGCATCCGCTCGATCGCCCGGCAGACGCTGACGCTGTCGTCGATCACCACCACCCGCGCGGCACCGTCTGCGTGCTCGGCCGGCTGCAGGGCCGGGCGCTCGGGGGGCCGCTCGTGGGTCGGCTCAGGCACCGGTCGGCCCCCTGTGCGCCGCCGGGCCGGCGGGCTCGGTCTGGTCGATCTCGATCGCGGCGTCGAGCAGGAGCTGCTGGACCGGCCCGCCGAGGCTGCGCGGGACCCGGAACGCCTCCGCCAGCCCCAGCCGCCAGTACTGGAACGACGCGTCGCCGGCGAGCGCCGCGCGCAGCACCTCGCGGAATCCGCACCGCCCCTGGAGCGGACCCCAGACGCAGTGGATGACCTCGCCGCGGTCGAAATAGACCGAGGCCTCGGGCGTGAAGCCCAGGTGGAGCGCTCCGGCCAGCCGGCTCGTTGCCAGCATCTGCACGAGCTGGGGGAAGTCGACCGCGCCGAGGGTGCCGCTGAGGCTCGCCGCTTCGACGGGGGTGCCCGCGGCGGCCGCCGGCGCCCGCGCCTCGAGCGCGATCGCAAGGAGCGCCGCCGACTGCCGCGCCGTGCCCGGAGGGAGCACGAGGTCGAACAGCGCAGCGACGGCGGCCTCGGGCGGCGGGGCGCCGGGCGCCGTCACCAGCACCCGCTGGACCCCGGCCAGCGCCGGATCGCCGGCCAGGATCTGGGCCAGCTCGGCCGGCTCCATGTCGGGCAGCTCGGCCGCCGTCACCACCGCCGCCGGGCGGCTGCGCTCGAGCAGCGTGGTGGCGTAGAAGCCGTCGGGCGCGGTCTCGACCTCGAAGCCGGCCTCGGCGAGGACCAGCCCGAGCCCGGCGATCGGAGTGCCGCCGACCAGGAGCAGCCGCCGCCTCATCGCGCCGCCTCGCCTTCGAACAGCTCCTCGGCCGGCGCCGCCGCCGGCTCGAGATCGAGCGGGCGGAGCAGGAGCCCGGGGTCGAGGCGCCGGAAGCCGTCCGGCAGGCCGTCGCCGACCACGGTCTCGAGCCCGATCAGCTCCTCGGCGGCGGCCGCGACCCGCTCGCCGCCGGAGCGCAGGAGCACCAGGTAACGCGGCGCCGCCGGGCGCTCGGCCGGGTCGGCGGCGCGCAGCGCGACCGCGCGCCCGCGGTGGAGGGTGACGCCGAGGAGCGACGGGTCGGCGGTCGGCAGCGGCGTCACCGGCCCCAGCTCGGCGACCGCGGCGACCTCCGAGGCCGGCAGCGCCCAGCGCCGGCCGGCGGCGGCGAACGCGACCAGCAAGCGGCGGCGGGGCCGCTCCGGTGGGGCTTGACGAGGAAGCACGGCTCAGGCCCTCCCTTCCCCGGACGGCCCGTCGAGCCCGGCGAGGTCGAGCAGCACCGTGACCCGCCCGTCCGTCCGCGGCACCAGGCCGCGCCAGCGGCGGCGCTCGCGCTCCGGGTAGACCGCCGGCACGGTCTGGACCGCGGCGGGATCGAGCGCCTCGGTGCCGGACAGCCGCTCGACCACCAGCGCTCGGCGCACCGCCGGTCCGCCGTCCCCGGCTTCTTCGACGAGCAGGAGGAGCGGCTCCGCGCCGTTCGTGCCGCCGGCCCCCGCCGCGGCTCCGCCGCCATTGAGGAGCGCCGGCAGGTCGACCACCGGGAAGGCGGCGCCGGCGTGGTCGATCCGCTCCGGCAGCGGCCGCGTCGCCGGGAGGATCCGCGGCACCCGGCCGGCCACCGCGTACTCGACCCCGCCGACCCCGAAGAGGGTGGCGCGCAGCGGAGCGCTCATGATGCCTCCATTCCGGGCCGGCCGGACCGGCGGGTGACCGTTGCGAGCAGGTCGAGCAGGGCGCCGAGGTCGACCGGCTTGCCGAGGTAGGCCGCGATCCCCAGGCGTCCGGCCAGCTCGCGATGCTTGGTGCCGGCGCGGGTGGTGATGACGATCGCCGGCAGGTGGCGCGTCTCGTGGCGGCGGCGGACTGCGTCGAGCAGCTCGAAGCCGTTCAAGCGCGGCATCTCGATGTCGGTCACCAGGGCGGCGAAGCGGCGATCGCGCAGCGCCTCGAGCGCCTGCTCGCCGTCGGCGACCGTGACCACCTCCCAGCCGGCGGCGGCGAGCTGCCGGCCGAGCACCTTGCGCACGCTGATCGAGTCGTCGACCAGGAGGATCGGCGCGCCGGCGGCCTCGCGGGCCGGCGCCTCGGTGGCGGCGGTGGCGGCGGCGCCGGCGGCCGCGGCGGCGAGCGCCGGGATCCCGCCGGGGTCGATCACCGGCACCACGGTGCCGTCGGCGGAGACGGTGACGCCGCCGAAGCCGGGGAGCCCGGCGAGGAAGCCGCCCAGCCCCTGGACCACCGCCTCCTCGATGCCGAGCAGCTCGTCGGCGGCGAGCGCCAGCGGCCGCCCCGGCGTCTGGATCACCACCAGCGGCTGCGGGCCGCGGCGGGCCGCCGCCGCCCAGGCCGGCCGGATCACCTCGATCCGCTCGCCGTCGAGCCAGGTCCACTCGCGGCCGCCCTCTCGCTCGAGCCGCTCCGGGCCGACCTGGAGCAGGCGCCGCACGTTGAGCGTCGGCACCGCCATCCGCTCGCCGCCGGCGGCGAGCGCGAGCACGGTCGAGACCACCAGGGTGACCGGCAGCCGGAGCGTGAAGCGGGTGCCGCGGCCGGGGAGGGTCTCGATCCGCACCTGGCCGTTGAGATCGGCGACCGCGGCGCGCACCGCGTCCATGCCGACGCCGCGGCCGGCGTCGCCGGTGACCGCCGTCGCGGTGGAGAGGCCGGGGACGAAGATCAGCTCGTGGGCCTCGGCGTCGCTCAGCCGGGCCGCCCCGTCGGCCGAGTGGAGGCCGAGCGCCACGGCGCGGCGGCGCAGCCCCCCGGCGTCGAGGCCGCGGCCGTCGTCCTCGATCTCGAGGTCGACGAAGACGCCGCGCAGGCGCGCGCGGAGCGCGATCGTCGCGGTCTCGGGCTTACCCGCCGCGAGCCGCTCCGCGGGGCCCTCGACGCCGTGGACCAGGGCGTTGGCGACTAGGTGGAGGAGCGGGTCGGCGATCCGCTCGACGACCGCGGTGTCGACCTCGACGTGGCCCCCCTCGAGCTCCAGGCGAACTTGCGCGCCGGCGTCGCGGGCGTGGCGGTCGACGCGCCGCCGGAAGCGCTGGAAGAGCGGCTCGAGCCGCAGCATCCGGGTGCGGCCGACGGCGCCGCGGAGGTCGCGCAGGAGCTTCGCCGAGCGGGCGGTCTCGGTCGAGAGGGCGCGCTCGAAGGCGCCCAGCTCGGACTGGCTCTCGCCGAGGTCGAAGGAGATCTCGGCGAGCTGCCGGTGCAGGAGGTCGAGGCGGTCGTAGCGGTCGAGCTCGAGCTCGGAGAAGTCGCCCAACGGCACCGCGAGCCGGGCGGCCGCGCGGGGCCCGGCCGGCTCGGCGGCGGTGGTGCCGGCGCGCGGCGCGAGCCGGGGCGGCTCGATCTCTTCGGCGGCGCGCGCCAGCCGGCCGCGGGTGACCGCGAGCTGGCGGCCGATCCGGCGCAGCTCCTCGAGCTGCAGCTCGAGCCGGCCGCGCGAGACGATCGCCTCGCCGACCAGCCCCATCAGCCGGTCGATGCGGTCGAGGCCGACGCGGATCGTGCGCTCGGGACCCCGGGCGGCCTCGGGCGTCTCCGCCGGCGGTGGCTCCGGCGCGACGGGTTCGGGGGACCGGAGGTCCGGCTCCGGGGCGGCCTCGGCTGCCGGGACCGGAGCGGCCGCGGGCGCCTCCCGGACCAGCCGCTCGAGGCGGCCCTGCACGCCGGCCAGCGGCGCGTCCAGCTCGAGCGCCGCGCCGCCGAGCACCGCGACCATCCGCTGGAGCAGGTCGACGGCGTCGTCGAGCGCGCGGAGCGCCGGCCCTTCGAGCGCCAGCCGCCCCTCGCGCGCCGGCACCAGCAGGTCCTCGAGCGCATGGGCGAGGTCGCCGATCGGCTCGCACTCGACCATGTAGGCCGCCCCCTTGAGGGTGTGGGCGAGCCGGAACAGCGACTCGACCGCCGCCCGCGGCTCGCCGCCGCCGGCGAGCGCGGCGAGCGCCGCCGCCATCCCCTCGACCTGGTCGCGCGCCTCGGGGGCGAAGAACTCGAGGACGTCCGGCTGAGCGGCGGCGAAGCGGCGCAGCTCGGCTGTCTTCGAGACGGTGGCCGAGCCGCCCGGCGGCGCCGGCTCGGGGGCCGTCCCGCCGGTGCCCGGGAGACCGTCCGCCGGCGCCTCGCGGCCGAGCGCGTCGAGCCGGGCCAGGAGATCGGCGCGATCGGGGACGGCGGCGGCCGGGCCGCTGCGCCCGGCGGCCGCGAGCCCCTCGCGCAGCGCCGCCACCGCCTCGCGCAAGAGCGGCCGGCCGCTTTCGATCGCGCCGTCGCCGCCGCGCCCGATCGCGCCGACCGCGCGCTCGATGCCGCCGGCGAGCGCCGCCACGCCGTCGAGGCCGTAGAGCGAGGACGAGCCGTAGAGGCGGTGGGCGAGCACGGCGAGCGTCTCGAGCGCCGCGCCGGGGTGCTCGAGGCCGAGCGCCTCGACCCCGGCGGCGAGCGCGCGTACAGTCTCCCAGCCCTCCGGGAGAAAGGGCTGGAGCGCACGCTCGGCGCCGGGGTCGGGCGGTTGCTGGAGCTGGCTCATCGGGCTCGCCGGTTCTTCGGGTGGTCCGTCCGTCCGCGCTCGCTCAGCTCGCCTCGGGGAGCGCGAAGTGGGCGAGCTGCTGGTCGAGGCGGGCGGCGAGCTGTCGCAGCTCCTCGGCGGTGCGCCGGCCGGCGACGACCCGCTCGTCGGTCCGGTGGGCGAGATCGGCGATCGCGCCGACGCTCCCCGCGACCTGCTCGATGCGCTCGACCTGGCTCGCGGTCTGGCCGGAGATCTGCTGCGCCAGCTCGGCCGAGGCGTCGGAGATCGTGGCGATCTCCTCCAGCCGCGCGCCGGCCTGCTGGGCCAGGCGGTAGCCGGTCTCGACCTCCTCGGTGCCGTCCTCCATGGCGCCCACGGCGTCGAGGATCTCCGCCTGCACCGACTTGATCAGCCCGGCGATCCGCTTGGACGCGCCGGCCGACTCCTCGGCCAGCTTGCGCACCTCGTCGGCGACCACCGCGAAGCGGGTGCCCTGCTCGCCGGCGCCCGAGGCCTCGATCGCGGCATTGAGCGCCAGGAGGTTGGTCTGCGACGAGATCCCGGAGATGGTGTCGACGATCTCGGAGATCTCGAGCGAGCGGTCGCCGAGCGACTTGATCCGGCGCGCGATCCCCTGCACCTCGGCGCGGATCCGCTGCATGCTCTCGAGGGTGTCGCCCACCGCCTGCTGGCCGGTGCGCGCCGCCTCGCGGGTCCGGCGCGCGGTCTCCGAGGAGGCGCCGGCGCTGTCGGAGACGCCGCGCACCGAGCGGGTGACCTCGGTGACGTTCTCGGTCACCCGGCGCGCCGCCGCGAGCTGCTCCTCGACGCTGACGCCGATCTCGTCGGTGGTGCGGATCACCTCGTCGGCGCGGGCGTTGACCGTGCCCGCCGCCGCGCGCACCCCGAGGAGCGTGGCGCCGATCTCCTCGACCATGACGTTGATCGAGTCGACGACGCTGCCGAGGACGTCCTCGGTGACCTCGCCGCGCTTGCGCAGGTCGCCCTGGGCGATCTCGCGGCTGACCTTGAGGAAGCCGCGGATGTTCTCCTGGAGCGCCTCGCGCCGCCGCCGCTCCTCGTCGCGCTCGCCCTCGGTGACGACCAGGTTGCGCAGCCGGCGGATGGTGTCGTTGAAGGTGCGCGCGAGCTGGCCCACCTCGTCGCTCGAGGTCGAGCGCACGGTGTGCGTAAGGTCGCCGCGGCCGACGTTGCGCGCGACCTTCACCAGCGCGCGGATCGGCCGCACCAGCCGGGCGCTGAACAGGACCGTGAAGAGCACCGCGACCAGCGCCACCAGGGCCTGGATCACCAGGAGGTTGAGGTTGGTCCGGCGGACCTCGCCGAGGATCGAGTCCTGGTCCATGCCGACCCGCACCGAGCCGGCGCCGCCGGCGATCGGCAGGCCGAGGTCGAGCACTCCGGCCGGCGTTCCGGTGCCTGGGGCCGGCACCATCAGCGAGCGCGCCGCGGAGGGCTGGGTGCCGGGCGCCGGCGGCAGCCCCGCCGGCAGGGTGCCGCCGAAGCTGCTCGCCACCGGCCGCCCGGCGCGGTCGTAGACCACCAGGTAGACGACGCCGGAGATCTCCTCGAAGCGCTCGACCAGCGCCGCGGTCGCCGCGGCGTCGCCGGCGGCGACGAGCGGCCCGGCGGAGCTCGCGAGCCCCTGCGCCACCGCCTCGCCCTTGGACCCCGCCTCGGCGAGCATCCGCGCCTGGAGCGTGGTCGAGGTGGCGAAGGCGGAGATCAGCGCCAGGACCGCCAGCGAGACCACCATCAAGAGGATGATCTTGGCCTGGAGCCCCGGGCCGCGGGTCCGCGCGACCTTCCGCGGGGGCTGGGCCGGCGGCGGGACTGGAGCCGGCCCGAGCGGCCGTGGACCGCGCGGCGCGCTCTCGGCGGCGCCGTCCTCGAGGGCCTGGGAGTCTTGCAGGGGGGCTTGCATCGCGTCTCCTTCCTAGCGAGGTGACCTCGGGCGGCGGGCCTCAGCCCGGTCGCCGCACTCTCAGGGCCTCAACGATCCGGTTCATGTCGAGCAGAATGGCGCGCCAGCGCGGCAGCACGAGGCCGCCCCGGGCGTACCGGCGTAAGGCCGGCGCCAGGCCGTCGCCGGGCGGCTCCAGGCGCTCGGGCGAATAGGGCTCGAAGCCCAGGATCTCCTCGACGGCGAAGGCGGCCGGCAGCTCGCCGGCGTTGACGAAGGCGGAGAGCGGCCGCGGCCACGGCGGGCAGGGGAGCTCGAGCAGCGGCCGGGCGTCGACCACCGGCAGCACGGTGCCCTGGTCGTTGGCCAGGCCGAGGACGTGGGCGGGAGCCGTCGGCAGCCGGGTCAGGGCGCCGACCTCGATCACCCGCCCGCCGCGGCCGCCGGCCGCCGCCAGGACGCGGCCGCCGAGGCGGAAGACCAGGGCGCGCGGCGCCCGCCCCGCCGCGGCGGAAGCGGCCGCGGACGGCGCCGCTCGATCCGGCGCCGCTGGTGCCGGAGCCCAGGGACCCGAGACTGCGGTCATCAGGCGTGTCGGCCGACGGCGCCCAGGAGGCGCTCGGGCGAGAACGGCTTGGTCAGGTAGTCGGAGGCACCCTGCATCATGCCCCATTCGACGTCGGTCGGCTCGCTCTTGGAGCTGACCAGGATCACCGGCAGCTCGCGCGTCCCGTCGGCGCGGCGGAGCGAACGGAGGAGCTGGAAGCCGTTTCGCTCCGGCAGCACGACGTCGAGGAGAAGCAGGTCGGGCCGCTCGCGCTCGATCCGCTCCTCGAGGCCGGAACCGTCGCGCGAGCTGGTCACCTGGTGGCCCGCGGTGCGCAGCACCCCGGCCATGAAATCGATCGCTTCCTGCGCATCATCGACGATCAGAACTCTCGCCATGATCGATCTCCACTAAAAGAATGTTCGAGGCTGCTGCCAAGGATCGGTGCGCAAGACCCGCGATCGGACGGGTGCGCTGAAAAAATATCCGGCGACTGTCCCGCTTACGTTACACACACGCACTCCGCTTGGCAAGAGGTAAAAAAATCTATTAATAGGTCAGCATAAGTAACCGGCCGCGACTTCGTTAGTCCGAACTTGGATACTTGCCTTCGCGTGCCTCCGCGCTAGGATCGGCGCGACCGGCGCGACCCCGGCGCCGGCGGGAAGGCCCGCGATTTTGCGAATCAACGAGACGCTCCTCGACCTGGTGCTCGAGCTCCAGGGGCTCGACCGCGTGCCGCGCGCCGGCTGGATGCTGCGCGGGGTGACCGACGCCGAGAGCGTCACCGAGCACTCCTGGCACGTGGTCTTCCTGGTCTGGGCGCTCGGCTCGCGGATCGCCGCTGGCGGCCCCGGGATCGACGTCGCCCGCGCGGTCGAGGTCGCCCTGGTCCACGACCTCGCCGAGCTGCGCCTGGGCGACCTGCCGCGCACCGCCGCCCGCTACCTCCCGCCCGGCGCCAAGAAGGAAGCCGAACGCGCGGCGATGGCCGAGATCCTCGCCCCGCTCCCGGAGCGCGCCCGCGACCTCTACGCCGAGTACGAAGCCGGCGAGACCGCCGAGGCGCGCCTGGTCAAGGCCTGCGACAAGCTCCAGCTCATGCTCAAGGTGGCCGCCTACGAGGGGTGGGGGGCGGGGGGGCTGGGGGAGTTCTGGGAGAACCCGGACAACTTCCCGGATGGTGGGTTCGAGCCGGTGAGGGAGCTGTTTGCGGCGCTGGTGGAGCGGCACCGGGCGGGGCGGGGTGGGCGGTAGGGCGGACGGTGGGGGCGGCTACCAGGTGGGCTCTGCTCGCAGTAGGTCCTCCAGCTCCTCGCGGCGGCGGCCGTAGCCGTGCTTCTCGATGAGACGGCGCGCCTCGGCGAGGGCGGCGCGGTCGTGGAACAGGCGGGCGCGGTAGAGCTGGATGTCGGCGAGGAAGAGGGGCATGGGGCCGCGCTCGGCGATCTCCTGGGCTTCGGCAAGGTCGGCGCGGGCGTCCTTGGAGCGGTTCTGGGTGGAGCGGAGCCAGGCGCGGCTGAGGAGGCCGCGGGCCAAAAACTCAACAGCACCAGCGCGGCGGAGGCCGTCGACGGCCTGATCGATCTCGGCCTCGGCGGCGTCGGGGGCTGAGTCTCCAAGGATAGTCCGGTAGAGGCGCGCTCGACCGAGGGTGAGGTGGTCGAGGGCGATGGTAAGTAGCGATAGCTTGGCTCGGATCGCCCACTCCAACGTCTGCGCAGCCCGCTGCTCGACCTCGTCGCAAGCCTCCCCGGCGCCACGATCTTCCGGCCCCCCTCCGGCCGCGCGCTCGGCGCCGGCGAGGAGGAGGTCGCAATACTGGAACCCTTGCAGCGAGTAGAGCAGCGGGTACTCGGAGCGCTGCTCCGCCTGCATCGCCTCGGCCTCGCGCAAGCGTGCCAGCGCCTCCTCACGGCGCCCCGCCTGGTGGAGGGCGTCGGCGAGCGCAGTGCGCTTGCTCATCCGCTGGAACCCGGCGCCGCTGCGGTCGGCGTGGAGCACCGACTGCTCGGCGTCGCGCACGGCGCCGGCCACGTCGCCCAGCGTCAGCTCCAGCCCGCTCAGATTGCCGGCGATTCTGGCGGCGCTCTCCCATACTTTCTGATCGATCCTCATCAGCAGCCCGGCCCGCATGGGCTCGACAGCCTCGGTCAGCCGGCCCAGGGCGCGCAGGCTGAAGCCGGCGTCGTTGAGTAGCCAGGCCTGGTTGGCCTCGGTGAGCGCCGGTGAGACGCGGCTCCACGGCGGGTCGAAGAAGCAGGCCACGGCGCCCAGGTCGGCACCGATGGCGCCGAGCTTCTTCGTGCTGTAGAACCCGCCGCTTCCCGTGCCGCGGAGGATGCGGTCGCGGTAGACCTCGACGCACGCCTCCTCCTGCCGCCCCGCCTGGCAGCCGTGCATGACGGCCTGGTAGAGGGGCTGGAGGCCCTCGAGGGTGTCGGGCCGGTGCTCGGTGCTGTCCTTGAGGTGATCGAAGAGGCGGCCGTGGGCGGCCTGCCAGGCGTCCGGGCTCCGCTCGCGGAGCTGGCGGCCGAAGTCCTCGCGGACCAAGGGGTGGGCATCGAGGGTGCCGCCGTCCCGGACCGCCAGGCCGCACTCGGCGAGCCGGGCGACGGCGAGGTTCCACTGCGCGTCGCTCAGGCCGGCGAGCGCGTCGGTCAGCCCGGCGATCGCAGGCGGGCGCCGGAGGACGGCGAGCAGCTCGGCGGCGGCTGGCCGGTCGAAGAGGCCGAGGAGGCGGAGAATCGCCAGTTGCTGTCGGCCTTCAGAGCTGCCAGGCGGCTTGGCTCCTGTCGCGAACCGGATCGCCTTCTTGAGGAGGCTCTCCTTCGGGGCGAACCACCGCTCGTAGGCCTCCATCACCCGGAAGGCGTGCCCGCCCCGGATCTGGGCGTCGGCCTCCTCGAAGCGCACCAGGTCGCGCTTGCGCACGTCGCCGCCGTGAGCGCCGTGCAGGAAGCGGCCCAGAAGACTCAGGCTCAGTGCGTGGCCGCGGACCTCCTCGACGACCTTCTCGAGATCGGCCGCCGCTCCGTGGATGCCGAGCGACCCCAGCAGCTCGACCCCGGCGGGCGTCGAGAGCCGCTCCAGCTCCCACTGCGGCGCCGTCGTCTCCTCGAAGCCGGCGAGGTCTTCGACCCGCTCGCGCGTCGTCACCACACAGAGGCCGGAGTTGCGCCCCGCTAGGCCCTTGAGCAGCGCGGTGATCGCCGGGTCCTTCAGCTCGCCGGCCAGCGGTCCGGGCGGGTGCTGGAGCGGCTCCAGCCCGTCGAGCACCAGCAGCGTCCGCCGCTCCGCCACGAGCTGCGCCAGCTTCGCCCCCTTATCCCAGGGCGACCTCGCGCTGTCCGCCGTCGCCTCGTCGCCGAAGAAGCGTAGCGCCGCGTCGATGAACGGATCGGCCGAGGCGCTGCTCCGGTCGCTCGAGCCCTGGCTGTAGAACGACCAGTCGAAGTAGTCGGCACCGTCGTAATCGCGCTTCGCCAGCTCGGCGACCCACCTCGAGACCAACGAGGTCTTGCCCACCCCGCCCCAGGCGACGAGGGTGACGACGTGGACCGCCGCGTCCGCCCACGCCGCGTCGAGCGCCGCCAGCTCGGCCTCGCGCCCGAACAGCCGGTCGGCGGCGTGGCGGAGGCGGCTCGGTGCGGTGCGCTGGCCCGGTCCCGAGCCGAACGTCAGCGGCTCGACGGCTCGCCGGGTAACCTGGGGTAGCTCGCCGAGCTCGCGCGGCTCAACGCCCGCCGCGCCGAGGAGGAAGATGCGAAGGGCCTTGTACCGCTCTTCAGAGGTCAGCTCGTAGTGCGTGTGCCCCCGGAGCGGTTCGGGGATGTAGCCCTCCTGCCCCGGTGTCAGCGCGATCGGCACGAACTTCACCGTCTCACCCCGATCGTCGTAGATCTCCTGCGTGATCAGTGCACCCTCCCAATCGGCTCCCTTGCCCTTTCCCGGCACCTCGTGCCCCCGAAAGCGCCGGTAGTAGGTCTCGGTGCAAACCACGAGCACGAAGGCGGCTTCGTCGAGCTGGTCGAGCATCCACCGCGGCCACTTCTTCGGCGGCGTGCCCTTGACGTACTGATCGACCCGCGCTTCGAAGCCGTCGGCACGCAGGCGCTCGGACAGCCGCAGGACCGTCTCCCGGTGCCCCTCGGAGTCGTGGCTGTAGCTGATGAAGACGACGGGCGCGGCCACGCTCACCCTCCCTGTAGATAGAACTTCAGGATTCGCGACCGGACCTTATCGCAACCGCGCCGAAAGTGGCTACGGAGGCGAGAGGCGTCACCGCCCGCGGAGGAACTCCTCCTGCGCAACGTCCGCCTGCTTGAGGATGGCTCTCAGGGTCCCCTCCGGCATGTCGCCGGGATGGTTGGGGATCGTGGTGTAGCGATTCGTTCGCGGGCTGTACCAGATCTCGTGACTGCCCGCGGCCTGCCGGTCGAACCCGAAGCCGAAAGCCTTGAGCCGCCGGACGACGTCGCGGTATCGGAAGCCGGCGAGGCGGCCCATCAAGTACCGACGATCAGCGGGTAGTCGAACGAATCCGCGGCCGCGCGGAGATCGGTCTGCCCTTCGCGGTCCGCGCGCGCTTCGAGCAGCTTCTTCGCCACGTCGCGAGCGATCTCGAGGGTCTCGGTGATCGTCCGCCCCTGGGCCACGAGCCCCTGGATCTCCTCGGAGGTGGCGAGGTAATACCCCTCGGGCAACTTCTCGATGTGAAGGTCGAGCACGCGTTCCATGGCATCTCCTTGCCGGGGAGCGTAGCAGACGGAATCGCCGATTCTGGTTTGAGGATGCCCTCTCGGCGATCGGAGACGGGTAAGGCGGAGCACCCTAGACATGATGACCGCACATGATATCTTGTGCCCATGCACGAGTACGCGGACATCACGGTCGTGACGGAGCGCGGGCAGGTCTCGATCCCGGCCCGTCTGCGCAGCGCCCTCGCCCTGGACAAGGGGAAGAAGCTCCTCTGGCAGCGAGTGGGCGATCGCGAGCTGCGGGTGACCGTCGTCGAGGAGGCCCGCCCGGCGGGGGCTCGGGCCATGCGCGGGTTCGCCCGGCGCTTTCGCCCGACACCCCGGCGCACGTCGGACTGGATGAAGGAGCTGCGCGAGGGCGAGGAGCCGTGACCTGGGTGGTGGACACGTCGGTTCTGATCGACGTGCTGGAGGACGACCCGGAGTTCGGCGAAACCTCCGCGGCGACCCTGGAGCGGCTGGCGGAGGACGGCTTGACGATCTGCCCGGTGACCTACGCCGAGCTCGCACCGGCCTTCGAAGGGAACCGTGCCCTCCAGGAGGAGTTCCTGAGCGGAGTCGGCGTGGTCTTCTCCGAAGGCTGGACCCGCGAGGACACCCTGGCCGCCTTCGAAGCGTGGCATGCCCACGTCCGGAGGCGCCGGGGCGGCGAGGGACCCAGGAGACCCATCGCCGACATCCTCATCGGCGCGTTCGCCCAGCGCTTCCAGGGCCTCGTCACCCGCAACCGGGACCACTTCCGGCTCGCGTTCCCCGCGCTCGAGATCCGCGATCCCGCGGGTTGAGAGCTCGACGTCACCGCACCGAGCGTACCGAGGACTCGAGCCGCGCGTGAAGGGCATCGGGGGCCAGGTCTGCACCGTTCGGCCAGCACACCGCTCCGAACTCGTCGATCTCGACCCGGCGAAAGAAGTCCTCGTCCTTCAGCGGCTCGAAGACCGGCCCGAAGAGGCGATCGGAGAGATCGACCTCGCCGCCGACCCCGTCCTCGAACTCGACTCGCAACCGGTGGCCCTTCAAGGCTTCGACCTGCTTGACTCGATACATCTGCTTCCTTTCAGGCGGTCAGGGGCAGGGGTCGTTGCGTCCGATGCTCGCGTTCATGGGAGTCGAGAGGTTACTCGATCAGGGCGTGCCCTCCGCCGCGGCACACGACTTGCACTTCCCCCTCCACGCCGGCCGCGGCGAGCTGCCGCGACCGGTTCCGCAACGAAGCACCGACAACGTGCAGCAAGGAGTAGAGAGATGAACTGGGATCGAATCGAAGGCAACTGGAAGCAGCTCAAGGGACGCGCGCGCGCCGAGTGGGGCAAGCTGACCGACGACGACGTGGACGTCATCAGCGGCCGCCGCGAGCAGCTCGTCGGCAAGCTCCAGGAGCGCTACGGGATCGCGCGCGACGACGCCGAGCGCCGGGCCGACTCCTGGATCCAGACGCTGTAGCCGTTCGGGGGTAGGCACGTTGCAAGCTCGTTGTAAGGTCGGCGCGTGCTCGACGAGCTGATCGCCGGCCTCTCCCGCGGCGACGCCTACCCCCATCCCGCTTCGCCGGTCGAGCCCGGCCCGCCGATCCAGGTCGTCCAGACCCACATCTCGGTGGTCTTCCTCGCCGGCGACCGCGCCTACAAGATCAAGAAGCCGGTCGATCTCGGCTTCCTCGACTTCACCACCCTCGACAAACGCCGCGCCGACTGCGAGGACGAGGTGCGGCTCAACCGCGGCCTCGCGCCCGACGTCTACCTCGGCGTCGTGCCGGTGGTGCGCCTCGGGGACGGTTCGCTGCGAGTCGGCGGCGAGGGCGAGCCGGTCGAGTGGGCGGTGGCGATGCGCCGCCTCCCCGCGGACCGCACCCTCGAGGCGCTGCTCGAGCGCGGCGAGCTGGGCGCCGGGCTGCTCGCCGAGGTCGGCCGCCGCCTCGCCGCCTTCCATCGCGACGCCGCGCGCGGCCCCGAGATCGACCGCTGGGGCCGCTTCGAGGTCGTGGCCGGCAACGCTCGCGAGAACTTCGAGCAGACCCGGCGCTTCGTCGGCTCGACGGTCTCGGCGCCGCTCTGGCGGCGGCTCCGGGAGCTGACCGAGCGCGAGCTCGAAGCGCGCCGCGGGCTGATCGAGGAGCGCGCCCGCCGCGGCGCCACTCGCGACACCCACGGCGATCTCCACCTCGACCACGTCTACTCGCTCCCCGGCCGCGAGCCCCCCGGAGACCTGCCGATCATCGACTGCATCGAGTTCAACGAGCGCTTCCGCTACGCCGATCCGGTCTCGGACGCGGCGTTTCTGATCATGGACCTCGCCTTCCACGGCGCCAACGACCTCGCCGGCGCCTTCGCGGCGGCCTACCTCGAGGCCGCGGGCGATGCCGAGGGTGCGGCGCTCCTGCCCCACTATGTCGCGTACCGGGCGGTGACCCGGGGGAAGGTCGAGAGCTTCACCGCCGGCGAGGACGAGGTGCCTGCAGGCCAGCGCTGGCGCGATCTCCAGCGCGCCCGCGGCCACTTCCTCCTCGCCCTCGGCCGCCTCGCCCCGTCCGCCGAGCGGCCCTGCCTGGTGCTCGCCGCCGGGCCGCCGGCGAGCGGCAAGAGCCGGCTCGCCGAGGGGCTCGCCGCGGCCGCCGGCTTCACCGTGGTGGCGAGCGACGCGGTGCGCAAGGAGCTGGCCGGGATCGCGCCTCACGAGTCGGCGCGGGCGGCGGTCGACCAGGGCATCTACGGTCCGGCGTGGAGCGAGCGCACTTACGCGGTCTGCCTCGAGCGCGCCGAGCGGCACCTCTTCGAGGGGGGCCGGGTGGCGGTCGACGCCTCCTTCCAGCGCGAGTCCGACCGCCGCGCCTTCCTCGACGCCGCCCGCGCCTGGTGCGTGCCGGCGCGGATCTTCCTCTGCGCGGTCGAGCCGGAGGAGGCGCGCCGGCGCCTGGGGGCGCGGCGCGGCGACGTCTCCGACGCCTACTGGGAGGTCCACCGCGCCCTCGCCGCCCGCTTCGAGCCGCCGGGCGCGGAGACCGCGGCCCGCCTGATCCGCCTCGACACCACGGCGGCCGGGCTCGAGGAGACGCTCGAGGGGGCGCTCGCGGCGCTGCGCTCGGACGGCCTGCTCTGACCGCCGGCGTGCCGTATCATCCCGCCCCGTGACGGACGGCTTCGACTTCACCGTGCTGCCGGCGTTCAACGCCTCGATCAACAGCCTGGTCACCGTGCTGCTGGTGGTCGGCTGGCTCCTGATCCGCCGGCGGCGGATCGCGGCCCACCGCGCCGTGATGATCGCGGCGTTCGCGCTCTCCGCGCTCTTCCTCGGTTCCTACCTCGTCTACCACTACCAGGTCGGCTCGGTGCCCTTCGAGGGCGTCGGGGCGGTGCGCACGGTTTACTTCACGATCCTGCTCAGCCACACCGTGCTCGCCGCGGCGGTCCCCTTCCTGGCCTCGATCACCCTGATCCGCGCGCTCCGCCGCCGCTTCGACCGCCACCGCGCGATCGCCCGTTGGACGCTGCCGATCTGGCTCTACGTCTCGGTGACCGGCGTGGTCGTCTACTGGATGCTCTACCGTCTTCCGGTCTGACCCCTGCGCCCCGCGATGTAACCTCGGCGGGGCGAGGCGACTCCGTACCAGCGTGCGGCCCGCTCCCGGCGCCGCACGAGCCGGAAAGGAGTCGGAGATGGCGATCGAGAACGACGGAGCGGTCTACCAGCCGCTGCGCTGGACCTACGGATTGGTACCCTTGCTCGCCGGCCTCGACAAGTTCGTCGGCCTGCTCGCCGACTGGGAGTCCTACATCGCCCCGGCGATCCAGTCGCTGCTGCCGGTCAGCCCGGGCACCTTCATGGCGGTGGTCGGGGTGATCGAGATCGCGGTCGGCGTCATGGTGCTGACCCGCTGGACCCGCCTCGGCGCCTACCTGGCGATGGGCTGGCTGATCGTGATCTCGCTCAACCTGGTGGTCGCCGGCTTCCTCGACGTCGCCGTGCGCGACTTGGCGATGGCGGTCGGCGCGTACACCCTTGCCCGGCTGGCGGAGGCGCGCGGCGAGGTCGCGGTGCCGGCGGCGCGGCGGGTGACCGCGTGAGGAGGGGCGCGGTGAGCGGCGTCGAGGCGATCCGGGGCGCTACGGCCGGGGGCGCGCGCCCGGCGTCCGCCGCCGTGCCGGCCCCCGCTCCGCTCGCCGCGCCGCTCGAAGACGAGGAGCTGGTGGCGCGCGTCCGCGCCGGCGAGACCGAGCTGTTCGAGATCCTGATGCGCCGCCACAACCAGCGGCTCTTCCGCGTAACGCGCTCGATCACCGGCGACGACGCGCTCGCCGAGGACGTGATGCAGGAGGCCTACGTGCGCGCCTACGAGAACCTCGACCAGTTCGCCGGCCGGGCGCGCTTTTCGACCTGGCTGACCCGGATCGCGGTCCACGAGGCGCTCGCCCGCCGCCGCCGCGGCCGGCGGCTGGTCGGCCTGCCCGCGGCGGAGGAGGAGGGGACCTTGGAGAGGATCGCCGGAGAGGGCCTGCAATTGACCGCCGGCCGGCCGCCCTCGCCCGAGGAGGAGACCGCCCGCGGCGAGCTGCGCGAGACCCTGCGCCGCGCCGTCGACGACCTGCCGGCGTCGCTGCGCGTGGTCTTCGTGATGCGCGAGGTCGAGCGTCTCTCGACCGCCGAGACCGCCGCCGCCCTCGACCTCGGCGAGTCGGCGGTCAAGGTCCGCCTCCACCGCGCCCGCCGCGCCCTGCGCGACGACCTCGAACGCCGCATCGGCGGCGCTTCGGAGGATCTCTATGCGTTCTATGCCCCGCGCTGCGATCGGGTGGTGGCGGCGGTGATGGCGAGGATCGGGGGCGGCTTGACGCGGCGGGGGTAAGACGCTATCTTACACCCCATGAGAACGACGGTATCGACCAAGGGCCAGATCGTGCTCCCGTCGGAGATCCGCCAACGCGACGGCATCCGGGCCGGGCAGGCGTTCGAGGTCGAGCGCATCGCGGACGGTGAGTACCGGCTGATGCGCGTCGTCCCGCCCACCGAGGGTCTGGTCGACTGGCTCCTGGCGTGCCCCGAAAAGGGCTACTTCGTCCCGATCGAGTCCGAGTCGACCGACGCGCTGTGAGCATCCTGGTCGACGCCAACGTCCTGTCCGAGGCCACCAAGCCGAGGCCCGATCCGCGGGTGGTCGCGTGGCTGCGCCGTAACGAGAAGGCGGTCGTCATCGATCCGGTCATCCTCGGCGAGCTGCGCTTCGGCATCTTGCGCCTGCCGCGGGGTGCGCGGCGCGCCCGGCTGGAGAAGTGGTTCGACGAGGGTGTCCGCCGATTCCCTTGCCTCGCGTGGGAGGCGGCGACCGGCCTGCGCTGGGCGGAGTTGCTCGCCGATCTCCGGGCGCGCGGCCGGGCGATGCCGATCAAGGACAGCCTCATCGCCGCGACGGCGCTGGTTCACGACCTTCCCGTGGCGACCCTGAACCGGCGCGACTTCGAGGCGGCGCGGGTGAGGATCGAAGATCCCTACGCCCTCTAGACCTCGATCTCGCTGGCAGTGGAGGCGCCGACCGATCGCGGTAGGGCTGTAGTACACTCCAGTCCTACGGAGACAACCATGCCCACGAGCATCCGCCTCGACCCTGGCACCGATCGGACCCTCGACGTTCTCGCGAAGCGCCACTCGATAAGCAAGTCGGCGCTGGTTCGGCGGGCGATCGAGGATCTGCTGGCGCGGGAGGACCTGAGTCCCTACGAGCGGGTCTCGGACCTGATCGGCAGCGTCTCGGGCGGGGCGGAGGACCTTTCGGAGCGTACCGGCGACCGGCTGCGGGGGCTGCTGGAGGCGCGGTCGAGGTGATCCTGGTCGACGCCGGTCCACTGGTCGCGCTGATTCACCGCGACGACCGGCACCACGCGGCCTGCAAGGAGGCTCTGAGGTCGCTGAGGGAGCCGCTGGTCACCGTCTGGCCCGCCTTCACCGAGGCGGTCTACCTGCTCGGGTTCTCGTGGGCCGCCCAGGATGCGCTGTGGGAGTTCGTCGAGCGTGGTGCGCTGGGCTTCCTGCGCTTGGACCAGGATGACGCGCCGCGCATGCGCGAGCTGATGAGCCGTTACCGCGACCTGCCGATGGACCTCGCCGACGCCGCGCTCGTCCACGTCGGCGAACGGGAAGGGCTCGACCGCATCTTCACTCTCGATCGCACGGATTTCTCCATCTACCGGTTCAAGAACGGTGGCGCCTTCACCCTCGTTCCGTAGACGCGGCTCTGGCTTGGCACCGGCGAGCGCCCATTGAGCGCTTGCACGTGTGGCGCGATCGTATTACACTGCCCCGGTGAAGACCTTGACCGTGCGTCTGCCGGACGGGCTCTACGGCGACATCGAAGCGGAGTCGCACCGGCGTAGCGTCCCCAAGTCCGAGGTCGTTCGCGAGCGACTGGAGAGCGGGCGACCGGCCGGGGAGGACACCCTGGCGCCGGCGATCGCCGATCTGGTGGGATCGATCGAGGGCCTGCCCGCCGACCTGAGCGCGAGGAAGAAGCACTACCTGCAGGCGACCGGCTATGGCGGCGAACGTCGTCGTTGACGCCGGCTTCCTGGTCGCCCTCCTGAGCAGGCGGGATCGGTATCACGACTGGGCGAAGGGTCAGGCGCTGGTCCTGCCGCCTCCCTGGCGGACCTGCGAGGCGGTGCTTTCGGAGACCTTCCATCTCCTGCGCTCGCACGGCGTCGGTCCGCTCGCGGCCCTTCTCCGCCGGGGCGCACTGGTACCAGCGTTCGCTTCGGCGCCCGAGCTGGAACGTCTCCTCGGCCTCATGGAACGCTACGCCGACTTGCCGATGAGCTTCGCCGATGCCTGTCTGGTTCGCATGTGCGAGACCTTGACCGACCCGATCCTGCTCACCACCGACGCGGACTTTCGCATCTACCGCCGCCACGGCCGTCAGGTGATCCCGGTCCGGATGCCGGCCGCCTGAGGGGTTGACTGCCCCCGCACCGCCTCCCAACACCGCTCGCACAACCCCGCCGGCTTGAGGTCGATCTCCTCGACATAGGTCGAGGCGCGCATCACGCAGTCGGGCTCGTGGCAGTGGCGGAGGCCCCAGGTGTGGCCCAGCTCGTGGAGGGCCTCCTTCTCGGCGCGCTCGGCGACCAGATCCTCGTCGGCGGGGAGGCCGTAGACCTCGGGGCGGAGGCGGTGGGTCGAGAGAACCGCGGCGCGGCCGCCGAGCTGGGCCTCGCCGAAGACGTAGGTCAGGACCGGGACGAAGAGGTCGACCGCGGCGACTCCGACCACCCGCGCGGCGTCGGGGCGCGGGCTGGTGCGGAGCGCGGCGAGGAGATGCGTCGAATCGTACTGGCCGCGCGCCGGGTCGTAGGCGCGCTCGGGATCGAACCAGGGCGGGTGGACCTCGGCCGGGAGAGCGAAGGTGCGCTCGATCGCGACCGCCAGCCGCCGGAGCAGCTCCGACGAGCCGCTCAGGAAGATCGGCACGAGGTCGACGTGCCCCGGGTCGATGCGAGCGCGCGCCGGCACATCATCCCGCCTGCCGCAGGCCGTACTTCTTGATCTTGTTGTAGAGCGTCGCGCGGTCGATGCCGAGCGCGCGTGCGGCGTGGGTGATGTTCCACTGCTTGCGCTCGAGGATGGCGCGGACGTGCTCGCGCTCGACGTCCTCGAGGGTCTCGCCGGCCGCCTCGTTGCCCGACTCGCGGCCGATCCTCGCGGGCAGGTCCTCGGCGCGCACCGCCGGCGGGGCGCCGACCACGAGTGCCCGCTCGATGGCGTTGGCCAGCTCGCGGACGTTGCCCGGCCACGGGTGGCGGACCAGCCGCTCCATCGCTTCCGGTTCGATGCGCCGGAAGGGCCGGTTCATCTGGCGCGCGAACTTCTCGAGGAAGTGCTGGGCCAGGACCGGGATGTCCTCGCGCCGCTCGCGCAGCGGCGGCACGTGGATGGTGACGACGTTGAGCCGGTAGTAGAGGTCCTCGCGGAAGCTCCCCTGGCGCACCAGCTCCTCGAGGTCCTGGTTGGTCGCGCACAGGACCCGGACGTCGACCTTGATCGGCTTGTCGCCGCCCAGCCGGGTCAGCTCCTTGGTCTCGAGAACGCGCAAGAGCTTGACCTGGGTCTTGGGGCTGATCGTCCCCACCTCGTCGAGGAAGAGGGTGCCGCCGTCGGCCATCTCGATCCGCCCCTTGCGCCGGTACTGGGCGCCGGTGAAGGCGCCGCGCTCGTGGCCGAAGAGCTCGCTCTCGAGCAGGGTCTCGGGGAGCGCGCCGCAGTTGACCGGCACGATCGGGAAGTAGCGGCGCGGGCTCGCGGCGTGGATCGCCTGGGCGATCAGCTCCTTGCCGGTGCCGCTCTCGCCGCGGATCACCACCGTCGAGTCGGTGGCGGCGAGCGAGGCGACCATCTCCATCACCTTCCGCATCGGCGCGCTGTCGCCGATGATGCGGTGGAAGCCGACCAGCTCGTCGACCTTCTGGCGGAGCTGGACGTTCTCGACCTTGAGGCGCCGCGCCTCGAGCGCCCGCCGCACCACCTGGGACAGCTCGTCGGGGTCGATCGGCTTGGTGACGTAGTCGAAGGCGCCGAGCTTCATCGCCTCGACCGCGGTGTCGACCGAGGCGTAGGCGGTGATCATGATCACCACCAGGTCGGGGTCGATGCCGCGGATCCGGCCGAGAAGCTCCATGCCGTCGATCCCCGGCATCTTGATGTCGAGCAGCACCACGTCCCACGGCTCCGACTGGAGGAGCGCGAGCGCCTTGGTCGCCTCGGGCGCGCCGGCGGTGCGGTAGCCGTCGCGGTGGAACCACTGGACCAGCGAGTCGCGCACCGACGGCTCGTCGTCCACGACCAGGACGCCGGGCGTGGCCTGCTTCATGGGGTCTCTCCTTCAGCGGCCTGCTCGGGCGGCCGGCGCGGGAGGAGCAGGCGGAACGTGGTGCCGCGCCCGACCTCGGAGTCGACCTCGATCTCGGCGCCGTGGCGGCGGACGATGCCGTAGACCACCGCCAGCCCGAGGCCGGCGCCCGAGGTCTCCTTCTTGGACGAGAAGAACGGCTCGAAGAGGCGCGGCAGGTTCTCGGGCGGGATGCCGACCCCGGTGTCGGTGACGGCCAGGACCAGCCGGTCGCCGGCCTCGCGGGTCGCGACGGTGACCCTCCCGCCCCCCTCTATCGCCTCGGCGGCGTTGACCAGGAGCGCGACCAGCGCCTGCTGGAGCTGGTCGGCGTCGCAGACCAGCCGGTCGTCGGCGGCGGCGAGGTCGGTCACGACCTCGATCCGCCCCATCTCCATCAGGTGGCGGACGATCAGGAGCGCGCGCTCGACCACCGCGTGGAGCGGATGGAGCGCCAGCTCGGCGCCCGAGCGGCGCGAGAAGGCGAGGAGGTTCTTGACGATGTCGCCGCAGCGCCGCGACTCCTGCTGGATCACCGTCAACGCCTTGGCGACGTCTTCACGCTCCGCCTCGCCGCCCCCCTCGGCGCCCCCCTCGGCCAGGGTCCGCTCGACCAGCCGGGCGTAGCTCAGGATCCCGGCCAGCGGGTTGTTCAGCTCGTGGGCGACGGTCGCCGCGAGCTTGCCGAGCGAAGCCATCTTGTCCATGTGGATCACCTGGCGCTGGGCGCGCGACAGCTCCTCGGTCTTCTCGACCACCTTGCGCTCGAGCTTCCGCGACCACTCCTCGTTCTCCTCGCGGGCCTTGCGCAGGTCGGCGGTCATCCGGTTGAAGGCGGCGGCGAGGCGGCCGACCTCGTCGCCGCGCCCGGCCGGGATCTCGGCGCCGAGGTCCCCCTGGGCGACCCGCTCGGTGCCGGCGATCAGCCCCTGGACCGGCCGGCGGACGGTGCGGTCGAGGAAGACCGCCGACACCGCGCCGACCGCGAGCGCGATGACCAGCGCCGCCGAGAGGCTCAGCCGGCGTGAGGCGGCGAGCCGCTCGTCGGCCTCGGCGAGCGAGACCTTGACGTCGAGGACGCCGAGGACGGTGGTCTCCGGCGCGTGGGCATGGCAGCCGCCGTCGGAGCAGCCGGGGGCGTTCTCGATCGGGTCGATCAGGCCAAGGACGCGCCGCCCCGAGGCGTCGCGGAAGACCCGCGTCCGGCGGTCCTCGGGCACCGCGGAGAGCGGCTCGCCCGCGGCGTGGCAGACGACGCAGGCCTCGGCGTGCATGTCGACCTGAGTGCCGACCTCGGACGGGTCGGCCGAGACGATGATCGCGCCCGCCTTGTCGTAGATCCGCACCCCCTCGACCCCGGGCTCCCTGGCGATCGCCTCGATGATGTAGGGGACGTCCTCCTTGCGGTTGAGCAGCATGCTGTGGTGGGTCGAGTCCTTGATCACGTGGCTCAACTTGATCGCCCACGCCTCGAGGTTCTCCTCCCACTGCCGCGCGTTGATGCGGGCGTCGATCAGGGCGTAGCCGCCGAAGGCGACCACGACCACGCCGAGGAGCCAGGTGAAGAGGCCGAGGCTGAGGGAGGAGGGGAAGCGCCGGCGGCGGTCAGGGGCTGAGCTGGAGGATAGAGGCGCCATGGCCGCTCCCGCGCCCGATTCTAGGAGCGCCGGCGGCGCGGCGCCCCACCCGGAAGGGCCGGAGCACCCCACCCCGGCGCGCCCCGTCCGCGCGCGCCCCTTCGCCGCGGCCGAGGCGCGCCGGGCCGGGCGGCAGCGCGCCCCGCATCGCCTGGTCGAAGGGGCAGCTCTCGCACTCGAAGCCGCGGTCGCACAGCTTCCAGGCGACCAGGCCGGCGCTCATCCAGACACAGGGCTCGACGCCGGCCGAAGGCGGCAGGGGCGCGGGGGCCGTATTGGCCGAGACCGTGTACGCCTGGCTCAGCATGGCTCACCCCCCGTGGCAGTAGGAGCAGTCCTCGTCGACCGCGAAGGCCGACTCGCCGTCGTGGCAGGAGGCGCAGAGGTCGCCCTCGTGGATCCGCTCGTAGGTCAGCCCGCCGGCGAGCGGCCGCCCCGGCTCGGTGACCGCGAAGCCGGTCTCGTGGCAGGTCAGGCAGCTCTCGGCGACCAGGGCGTGGACCTCGTGGTCGAAGGTCACCGGGCCGGGGCTCTCCTCCGAGGTCGGGAAGACGTAGGCCGCGGGGAGCGCGATCAGCTCGGCGCCGCCGGTGTCGTGGGCGACGGCCGGAGCCACCCAGGCGGCGCCGGCCCCGTCTCCACCGGCGCCGCCGCCCACCGTCCCACCACCGTTTCCGTTGGCCAGCTCGTGGCGATGGCTCGCGGCGACGCCGACCGCGCCGACCAACAGCAGCCCCCAGAGCAGCATCAGCGTGCCGCGGGAGAGCGCCAGCCGCCGACGCGGCGGCGGCGCGGGCACGAGCCCGGGCTCGGCGCCCGCCTCCAGCTCGGCCTCGTCCGCGCCCTCGGCCATCTCGTGCGGCCTCTCGTGCGAAAAGATCGGCAGGTACTTGACCGCCAGGCCGAAGAGCGCGAAGCCGGCGCCGACCAGGCTGGCGGTGACCGCGAACTCCATCACCGAGGGGATGTAGGTCACCCCCGACGACGCCTGCATGCCGGTCACCGCCACGTTCAGGCGGTTGACGATGAATCCCATCACGGTCAGGAGCGCGGCGAAGAAGAGCCCCTGCTCGCTCGCCCGCACCCGCTTGCTCGCGAAGAGGACCATCGGCAGCAGGACGCCGAGGCCCATCTCGCCCCAGAACAGCACGCTCTCGGGCGTCATCGTGAACGCCAGGCCGAGGTTGCCGCGGCCGGCGAGGTCCTCGAACTTGAGGACGGCGTAGACCGCGAGCGCCACCACGATCACCCGCCCGAGCCCGCGCAGCAGGTCGGCCTCGATCCGCTTGCCGAACGCGCGGTGGCTCATGAACGACTCGAAGATGGTCATCGCCAGCCCCGCCGCGACCGCGCTCAGGAAGAAGAAGACCGGCAGGAGCGGCGAGTACCAGAGCCCGTGGAGCTTGTCCGGCGCGATCACGTAAAGCGTGCCGAGCGACGACTGGTGGAGGGTCGAAAGGAGGACGCCCAGGATCACCAGCGGCACGAACACCGCGTGCATCACCTTGAGCGGCGCCTTCCAGCCGAACCGCTCGAAGACCAGCGGCGAGAACTCGAGCGCCAGGACCGTGGTGTAGAGCATCACGCACCAGCCGACCTCGAACATCACCGAGTGCGGGTTCCACATCACCATCGGGTGCCAGATCCGCCACGGCAGCCCGAGGTCGTAGAGGAGCGCCACGATCACCAGCAGATAGCCGAGGAAGGCGGTAAGCACCGCCGGCCGCGCGATCGGCTCGTAGCGCCGGATGCGGAAGACGTGGACGGTGGCGGCGACCACGAAGCCGCCGGCCGCCAGGCCCACCCCGACCAGCATGTCGAAGCCGATCCAGAGCCCCCAGGGGAAGGAGTCCGACAGGTTGGTGGCGGCGCCCAGCCCGCGGGCGAAACGGATCACCGTGGCGTAGAGGCCGCCGGCCAGGATCGCCAGCAGCACGGCCTGCCAGATGCCGATCCCGGCGCGGGCGCCGAGCCGGGCGGCGATCCCGGTGCGCAGTCGGTCGAAGAACGCGGTCATGGCTCTCCTCCTGCCTTTCGGATCGGCCGGCTCACAGGGGCGCGGCCCGTTCGTCGTCGTCCAGGGGGACCAGCGGCGGCGTGCGCTCGAGCGCCTGCTCGACCGTGATCTCGCCGCTCCGGGCCTTGCCCAGGGTCTCGCGCCGGCCGGTGATCCACCAGATCCCGGCGAGGAGCACGCCGCCGACGCTGACCACGTTGGGGAGCTTCGACAGGATGTCCCAGGTCAGGCCGGGGTAGGGCTGGTCGCGCAGGGTGGCGAAGCCCAGCTCCTCGAAGGGCACCGGCGAGAGGTAGAGCACCGAGGTGCCGCCCGCCTCCTCGAGACCGTAGATGCGCGGCACGTACTTGTCCGGCTCGGCCTCGATCCGCCGGCGCGCCTCGCGCACCAGCTCGTCGCGGTCGCCGAAGATCGTCGCCCCGGTCGGGCACGCCTCGGTGCACGCCGGCTGCCGCCCCTCCTTCAGCCGCGCCTCGAAGCACATCACGCACTTCTGCACCTTGGGCAGCGGCTCGTCCCACTCGTACTTGGGGATCCCGAACGGGCAGCCGACCATGCAGTAGCGGCAGCCGATGCAGCGGTCGGCGTCGTAGACCACCGGCCCCTCCGGGGTCTTGTGCAGCGCCGCCACCGGGCAGACCGAGGCGCAGGCGGGCTCCAGGCAGTGCATGCACTGGCGGCGGATGTGGAGGCCGTTCTTGTGCTCGACCGCGGTCCAGGTGTCGGCGGACAGCGTGCTCCGCTCGCCGCGGTCGGGCAGGCCGTTGACCTCCTTGCAGGCCAGGACGCAGGCCTCGCAGCCGATGCACTTCGTCAGGTCGGTCAGGATCGCCGGAGTCATGGCTCTCCTCCTCCTCGATGGGATGGAAGGGCGTTGCGGCTACGCGGCCTCGGCGAGCTCGGCGGCGGTCTCGGCGCCGAGCTCGGCGCCCGGGTCGAACATCGCCTCGGTGAGCGTCCGCCAGCCGTCGTCGGTCAGCTTCGCGGCCAGGCCGGCGACCGGCAAGCCGCCGTCGGGCAGCGTGGCCCCGGCCAGGGCGCCGTCGCCCATCCCGATCAGCAGATCGCGCAGCCGCGCCAGCTCGCGGCGCATCCACGCCGCGGCGCCGTCGGCGACGAACATCCGCCGGATCGCGCTGCCGAGATCCTTGGGCGCCAAGCTGACCAGCCAGCCGCCCCCGAACGGCCGCTCGGCGAGCGCCTCGGGCCGGCCCGCGAGGTCCGCATTGACGGCGGTGACGACACCGTCGACCGGCGTCCGCAGCTTGACCTCCCGGCCCCCCTTGCGCAGCACCGCCGCGGTGTCGCCGCGGTGGAGCACCGACCCGGCCGGCGCGGTCTCGATCGAATCGACGCCCCCCAGCAGCGTCAGCGGCACGCGGTCGGCGCCCAGCCGCACCGCCCCGGACGGACGCAGCTCCATCCAGGCGTGGCCGGGACCGACGAACAGCCCCGCGGGCAGCGCCGCGACGTCCACCGGCACGCGCACCGACGGCGGCCAGCGAGCCGGGACCGGCGCGAGCGCGGCATGGCGCAGGTGCCGCCGCTCGACCAGGAAGTCGACGGTGAGGAATCCGATGATGGTGAGCAGTACCAGGATGGCGACCATGACCCACCTCCCGGAGCCCCTTGACGGGCGGGCTCCCGACTATGGAGGAGAGCAAGGGGCGAGCCGGTTGGGGGCAGATCGACGGCCGTGGCCTGTGACAGTCCGCAAGCCTCTCACCTGCAATGACTTCGGTGTGACCCGGAGAGCCGGTCCGCCGCGCCCTTCACCACCCTCGGGAGTGGCGACTGTAGAGATCCACGACAGTCCCCGGCGGGCTCGCGCCTGGAATCGCGACGGCGGCCTGCCGCAGTGGCGCCGAGGCCCCGCTGTGGAGAAATCCGGCACCGCCGTTGTGATCCTCCACAGCGGGTGGTGGAAACCCGCCTCTTGCTGCCTTGTCGCTCAGGCGATACCTTCGCCCGACAGGATGGCTATCGGTCATCCGGCCGACTGGCAACCCCTGCCCCTGTAGGCGGCTCATAAGATGGAAGCTGTCTAGTTGCCGATCCAGCCGAGTCCGATATCACGGCAGCGGGACGTCGCCTAGCGGGCCCCGCCCCAGCGCCCTGAAGCTTGATACGCGACGGACCACACCCAACGCCGATAGTGCCGCACCAAGCAAGATCTTGACTTAAGACGACTTAGGGTCTCCAGCCGGAGGGTCGGCGACCACGGGAGATGGTCCGACGACCGTTGCCCACGAGCTGTCAGCCCAAGCGACCACGGCCCGATAGTCGACAAGCGAGCGCTACCTTGACACCCGCGCAATCGCACCCTTAGACTTTGCTAAGTAATAGACTAACCTGCATACGCTGGTCCAGCGCGCCGACACGGGCGGCTCGTATATGGTGATGGCGATCGCCTAACGCTGTCGCGTTTCGGGCCGACTTTGTGCTGCCAATATTCAAGAGCGAGTTAGGTGGCCAGGATGAGCGGGATGATCTCGAAGAAGAGGGCGGTTGCGCTGCTCAAGCGGGCACTTGACGAGATCCCGGCACTAATGCGGCTGCGAAGAGACTCGGCAGAGTTTCAGAAGTGGCATCGAAACACAAGGGTAGCTATCTCAAATATCTTCGGTGAGACAGCCCGGCACGTGAAAGATTTTGGGGATATCCGATATTCCTTGATGACATGGGTCTCCGGCACACCAGACTCTAGATTCCAAGAGGCTTATGAGTCTGGGCTAGCGAAGGCTGAATCGGTCATCCAGTCCATGATCGAGGAGATTGAGGAGTACTGGGAGGATCAGGCGGAAACGCATGTGGTGGCGGCTGGGCCGGTTATGGCGTACCAAGGAAACGCTCACGACGTGTTCGTCGTTCACGGAAGAGACGGTGAGGCGAAAGAGCTCGTGGCGCGTTTTCTCACCAAGCTAGGCCTCAACCCCATCATTCTTCACGAACAGCCCAACGCGGGACGAACGGTCATTGAAAAGTTTGAGAGACATTCCGCCGTCGGGTTTGCAGTAGTCCTGTTGACTCCCGATGACGTCGGCGGGCTAGCAGAGGATCCCGAGACGCTCTTGCCAAGGGCAAGGCAGAACGTGGTGTTAGAGCTGGGGTACTTTATGGGGCGCCTTGGACGTTCGCGTGTTTGCGCTTTGGCAAAGGAAAGCGTCGAGTTCCCATCCGACGTGGCTGGTGTTATCTATGTGCCTCTTGACGTTGGTGGGGCGTGGAAGATGGCGCTCGTGAAAGAACTCAAGGCAAGTGGGTTTGAAGTTGATGCAAACCTGGCCCTCTAGAGAGCGAGCATGAGTGATAGAGTTGCCAGCTTTCTTCTGCGACAGGTCAACCGCCTTGCGCGGGTCAGGGATGCTGTGTATCTCGACACGAACGCATGGAGCGCGCTCGCCAAACACGAGATCTCCTATCGCCCCTTGCTCGACTGGGTCCAGGCGAACGGCTGCCATGTATGGATGGCCCGGTTCCAGGTGGCGGAGCTGTCAAGAGACACCCGGCTAGCGCGGCCGATGGCCGAGCTACTGCGGCACCTACCTGTAGTGCTGATGGACCGTGAGCAACACGAGTTCTCTGGAGAGCCCTGGTACAGGGTGAAGGTGGGATTGGATGAGTTCCTTAGACTCAGCACCGAAGATCTCGTTGGCGCGTTTGTTCGTGAGATGGAATACGGGCCCATCGCGCGAACTAGAGCCCAACTTGATAGAGACGCCGAAATCTTCAGCGACTGGCTTGCTAAAGCTATGGCCGCAATGCCAGCAAATGTGCCGAAGGACTGGTCAAGCTTTCCGCGGCGTCTAGAGCGCTGGATTCGACACCAATGCAGGAGAAACGGCGCCTCCGTCAGGGAAGCAGCGCTGGAGAATCCGGAGTGCTATGTGGGGCTGCGGCTCTCATACGCCGTCCTTTTCCTGCGCTACTTCATCAATCGGCAGCACTGGAAGTCATCAGATTACATAGACTATCTGCATGTTGCAGATATGGCTTATGCCGCAGTCGTGGTAACGGAACGTAATCTAGCTGAGTGTATTCGTCAGGCAGCCAAGAGACCGGAGGTGATGGTATCGGACATAGGGGCCGACCTTGCCTGGCTGAGAGCACCATCCGCACGAGCCACCGGTGCACCGGCAGCTGTACCGCCGCGTAGCTTCTGATCCGTTAAGCGCCAGGAGGCTACTGGCAAGGAACGCCGACGATACGAGGGGTAGAAATGAGGAACGAGTATGGCTTCAGCGCAGCCAAGCGGGGGCCGGTGGCTACCGTACCGCGAGGAAAGTCACGAATCACCATCCGTCTCGACGACGACATCCTCGAGTGGTTCAAGGCACAGGTTCACGCTGCCGGAGGAGGCAACTACCAGACGCTCATCAATGCCGTTCTCCGAGAGCACGTCGCGACGCGGCGTGAGCCGTTGGAGGCCACGCTGAGGCGTGTCATTCGCGAGGAGCTTCGCTCGGCATGAGTGCCGCGGGCCCTCCCGCTGTCGAGATGAGGCTGCCTGAACTGATCTCGATCGTCGACTGCGACCTCTGCGTAACACTGGCGCCTGACCAGAAGGTATTGGATCTGCCCTTGCCCGAGACTTGGGGACGCCTCTCGACGATCCTCTACAGGGGAAGCTGGGAGCAGAGCTGGTCCCCGGACCCGGCTCGCTGCGCTTCCGCCCTCGACATCGAGGAGGTCCGTGTCTGCCGCGCCTGTGGAACTCACTACCACTATCGTCAGGTTCACGACTCCCACTTCGGCGAGCCGCGACCGCCGGAGACGGAGTGGTACCTGGAGCGTCTCCCGCCGACGCATGCGCGCCGGTTCGTCCGCCAGGCGGATCCCGGCGGCGCGGTGCAACACTTGGACGGCGGGTGGCTCGAACAACGATACGAGACCATCCTCGGGCTGCTCCATCGCGACCTCTCGCGCGCTCCGGACTGGCGGATCAAGAGGTACATGGTCGCTTCCCTGTTCTTTCATTACCTGGGCACGCAGGACTGGGAGGGTCTCAAGGCCGCTCTCGTCGATCACCCCGATCCGGCGGTCGGCGTGTACGTGGCGTACTGGATCCTCGCGGTGGCCGATCCCGGCCCCGACATTAGCGCGCTCCGCTGGGCCGAGCCGACGCGGGAGCCGCTCCTGGTCGGTGTTCTCGCGGGGGGCCTTTCGGAGCGCGGGCAGAGCCTGGGTTTCACGGCCGGGGAGGAGGAGCCGATCGCCGTGTCCGCCATGGCGATGCGCACGCTTCGAACCTATGTCCCCCGGCAGAGCCTCGCCCCCGCCGTTCCGGCGCTCGCGGCGGCGCTCCAGCGGGCCGATGACTCGCGCGGGTGGCGGGAGGCGGCGCGTGACCTCCTGATCGAGTACGTCGGAGCCGCGCCCGAAAGGGCGAGCGAGGTGCTCGAGGCGCTCGAGGGCGGCAGCGACGAAACGTTCACCGTTCGCGCTCACTGTCAGAGGTGCCTGGCGGAATCGGCGCGCTGGTAGGATCCCTCTGCTACGTTGCAGGGATACGACGCACGGCAAGGACCATGAAGATACAGGAACGGAACGAGCTGCTGCGAACCCTCGAGGCCCGCTTCGAAGAGAACCTGCACCGGCACGAGGGCCTCGCCTGGGCCGACGTGCAAGCCAGGCTCGAAGGCAACCCGGGCGCGCTGAAATCCCTGCGCGAGATGGAGCGGACCGGTGGCGAGCCGGACGTCGTCGGCCGGGACGGCAAGACGGGGCAGTACACCTTCTGCGATTACTCCGCGGAGAGCCCGGCGGGTCGCAGGAGCCTCTGCTACGACCGGGAAGCGCGGGAGTCGCGGAAGAAGCACCCGCCGGAGGGCAGCGCCGTCGAGATGGCTGCGGCGATGGGCATCGACCTTCTCACCGAGGAAAAGTACCGAGAGCTGCAACAGCTCGGCGAGTTCGACACCAGGACTTCCAGTTGGATCAAGACGCCGTCCAACGTTCGAGCGCTCGGGGGGGCCCTGTTCTGCGACCGGCGCTATGGCAAGGTGTTCGTGTATCACAACGGCGCGGACTCCTACTATGCGGCGCGGGGTTTTCGAGGACTGCTTCGAGTGTGAGCACCCGCCGGCTTGGCCAGCCGAGGATCGACGAGAGGGGAGAGCCAATGACCGTCACCGAGCCCGCCGTCGACAGAGACCGCGAAACCGCCGCCGAGCCCCGTCCCATCGTCACCGGCGAGGACTACATCGAGAGCCTCCGCGGCCGCGAGCTCACGCGTCTTCCTCTTCGGCGAGCTCGTCGAGGAGCCGGTCGATCATCCGGTGATCCGGCCGTCGATCAACGCCGTGGCCGAGACCTACGACCTGGCCGTGCGCGAGCCCGAGCTGGCGACCGCGATCTCGCCGCTGACCGGCGAGCGCGTCAACCGCTTCCTCCACGTCGCCGGGAGCGCCGCACGACCTGGTGATGCAGAACAAGATGCAGCGCAAGCTCGGCCAGCTCACCGGCACCTGCTTCCAGCGCTGCGTCGGCATGGACGCCTTCAACGCGCTCTACTCGGTCACCTTCGAGATCGACGAGCAGCACGGCACCGCGTACCACGAGCGCTTGAAGGCGTTCCTCGCCGGCGTGCAGCGCCGCAACCTGGTGGTCGGCGGCGCGATGACCGACGTCAAGGGCGACCGCTCGAAGGCGCCGCACGCAGCAGGACGACCCCGACCTCTTCGTCCACGTCGTCCGCAGCGGACGCGACGACGGGGTCGTGGATCCGCGGCGCCAAGGCGCACCAGACCGGCTGCATCAACTCGCACTGGATGATCGTGATGCCGACGCTGCGCCTCGGCGCCGACGACCGCGACTTCGCCGTCGTCGGCGCCGTGCCCGTCGACGCGCCCGGCATCACCTACATCTACGGCCGCCAGTCGTGCGACACGCGCGCGATCTCGAAGGCAGCGGGCTCGACGCCGGCAACGCGCGCTATTCGGCGGCCAGGAGGCGATGGTCATCTTCGACGACGTGTTCATCCCGCGCGACCTCGTCTTCATGGACGGCGAGTGCGAGTTCGCGGCGATGCTGGTCGAGCGCTTCACCTGCTACCACCGGCGGAGCTACGTCTGCAAGAGCGGCGTCGGCGACGTGCTGATCGGCGCCGCGGCCGCGATCGCCGAGTACAACGGCGTCGACAAGGCCTCCCACATCAAGGACAAGCTGGTCGAGATGACGCATCTCAACGAGACCATCTACTCGACCGGCATCGCCTCGTCGTACCAGGCCGAAGCCGACGCCGCTCGGGCGCCTATCTGAACGACGACATGATCGCCAACGTCTGCAAGCACCACGTGACGCGGATGCCCTACGAGATCGGCCGGCTGGCCCAGGACCTCGCCGGCGGCCTGATGGTCACCCTGCCGTCCGAGCAGGACCTCGAGAACCCGGAGACCGGCGACCTGCTGCGCAAGTACCTCAAGGGCCGCGCCGGACGTCCCGGCCGAGACGCGGATGCGCCTCCTGCGCCTGATCGAGAACATGACGCTCGGCCGCAACGCCGTCGGCTACCTCACCGAGTCGATGCACGGCGCCGGCTCGCCGCAGGCGCAGCGCATCCAGATCGCCCGGCAGATGGAGCTCGACTACAAGAAGCGGCTGGCGAAGCGGCTCGCGGGGGTCGGGGAGGAGGAAGCGGCGCCCGAGGAGGGGGGCTACCTCGACCGGGTGTTCGGTTCGCCTGCCGACTCCGGGGACCTCAAGCGAAGTTGATGGTCCGTTGGAGCCGATGCTCTGGGATCCTCGGCTCTGAGGTACGTCAACGGGATCAGGCGACCCGCAGGGGCTTGATCCGCCGGATCTCCTCTTCGATCGTGGCCTCGGCGTCCCAGAGGTCGATCGCTCGCTGGAGGTTGAGCCAGAGCTCGGCGGAGGTCCCGAAGAGCCGCGACAGGCGCAGGGCCATCGCCGGGCTGACCGCGCGTCGCTCGCGGAGCAGCTCGTTCACGCTCTGGCGGGAAACGCCGAGTGCGGTCGCGAGATCGGCGACCGTCAGGCCGTAGTCGGGCAGGAAGTCGTCGCGCAGGATCTCGCCGGGATGGGTCGGGCGGCGCTGCAACCGGCCTGTATTGGGAATCGACATCTCACACCTCTCAGTGGTAGTCGCGAATCTCCACGTCGAAGGCGTCGCCGTCCTCGCGTGTCAACGCGGCCCCGGCAGCTCGAGCCGCCGCGGCAGCCCCCTCAGCCAGCCGTGGTAACCCGCCTCGAGCTCCGGCCAGCCGCGGCCGAGGGCGGCGGCGAGGAGCTCGGCGCCGGTGCCGCCGGCGGCGGGGTCGCCGGTGGCCCAGGCCTTGGCGGCTCCGGCGAGGTAGGCGCGGAAGCCGTCGCGGAGGGCGCCGCCTTCGCCCTCCATCAGGTAGCGGATCCAGAAGCCGTAGTAGGCGTAGAGGTGGTTGCGGTCGGGGGAGGCGAGGAGCGCGGCGCGGTCGAGGGCGAGCATCTCGGCGAGCGAGAAGAGCGAGCCGGCTTCGAGGGTGGCGACCACGGCGCCGAGGGAGACGAGCGGGCCGTAGAGGTCGATTCGGTGGCCCCGGTGGATGCTCCGCCGGGTCAGGGGCTCCGCCGAGATGTTGCCGCGGGTGTCGATGCGCGCCAGGGCCAGGTCTTCGGCCATCCCCTCGTCGAGCCACGCCGGCGGCTCGGGGCCGAACGCGCGCCGGTTCAGCAGGTGGGTCAGCTCGTGGACCAGGGTGCCGCCGATCTCGGCCTGGGAGCGGTCGCCGGCCCAGAGCAGGGTGAAGCCGGCGGCGGCGTGGCCGGCCAGGCCGGCGCCCTCGGCCGGCGCCGCGGCGAGGTAGTCCTCCTCGCGGGCGAAGACGACGACGGTCTCGGGCGGGGCCTCGGGGCGTTCCTCGCGGCCGATCCCGGCCGGGTCGAGTCCGTAGCGCTCCGCCCACAGCTCGGCCGCGGCGCCGGCGAGGCGGTCGAGGGCGCGCCAGCGCTCGTCGTCGGGGAGGTCGGTGGCAGCGGCGAAGGGGCCGAGCCGGCGCTCGACCGCGGCGGCCGCGCCGAGGCGGAGGCGCGCCCGCGCCAGCGCGGCCGGGCCGGAGGCGGGCCAGCCGGCGGGGTCGTCGAGGCGGACCCAGGCCGTGGTCTCGCCGTGGCGCACTTCGATCCAACCGTCGAACGAGGCGCCGGCAAGCGGCGCCGCTCCGCCCGCCGAGACCGCGATCACCGGCGCCTGCCAGTCCGGGGCGGCGCGCAGCTCGGTGCCGGGCGGGAGCTCGACGGCGGCCGGCTCGGCCGCGGTCGCGGCGGCCGCACCGGCGGCAGCCGGGGCTGAGGCTAGCGCCAGGACCAGCGCCGCGGCGGCGCGGAGCGCGAAGGCGCCGGGCCGCTTCCGGCCTCTCGCACGCGAAGGCTTCGAGGATCGGCCCATCTGGTGAGGATCGTACTCCGGGCGCTTCGGCCGGGCGAGCCCGGACGCGATCCATGGCGGTTCTCGATCGGGGGGACGCGACGATCCGGGGGATGGGGCGGCGGGGACCTCGATCGGGCGCTACGGTTCGCGGATCGAGGCCGCGTCCCGGCGCGATCACCCCGCCGGTCCCCGTGGGACCGCAGTCGACGAGCGCGGCAGCGCGGTCTTTCCCGATCAGGCTCCGTAATCTTCAGAGAAAAGATCTTTCCGGTAAAGAGCGCCGATCCCGCGAATTCCCATCCGGTGAGGCTAGCAGTCGGTTCAGTCGAGTACCAAAGTCGTTTCGGGTCAGTTGCTTGCCTTGCGATCGATGCCCGGGAGGGCTAGTTTTTTCTCGATGGACATCCCCGTATACCTGCCGGTGGCGCTGCAGTTCATGCGCCGGCTCAAGGGCCTCAGCCAGGCCGAGGCCGCCAGGCGGGCCGGAATGAAGCCATCCCAGCTCTCCAAGTACGAGAAGAACGTACTGCCCAAGCTCCCTCAGGTCGCCCGGCTGCTCGACGCATACGAGGCCACGCTGTTCGACCTGGCGCGGATCCTCGCGGTGGTCCGCGACTCCAAGAGCGCCCTGGGGGCCGCCGCCGGCGGCGCCGGCGAGATCCGCGAGCGGGCCGGCACGATCCTGCTGCGCGAGGGTGGCATGCTGGTGCCGAAGCCCTCGCAACACCTGGTCGCCGAGATCATGATGCTGGTCACCCGGCTCCTCGACTCGGTCGAGGAGGCGCAGATCGGGCGCGGGCTGCGGGCCGGTTTCGCCGACTACGAGCCGATCGACTCCTGACGACGGTCCCGGGCGGGGCCGGCCGAGTCGCCGCCGCCGATCCGGCGGCTCGCGGCCGCAGGCTCCGCCCACCGCTCGCTCGCCCCGCGATCGCCGGCTCACGGAGTCCTGCGGAGTTCCGTCTCCCACCCTTCAGGTGGGCACGCGGGCCGGCCGCGGGTGCCTCCTCCGCCCTCGCTCCCGGCGTCCTTGACAGCCCCCGGGGCCGCCGCTATCCTTGCCCGCGCCGTTTCCCCTGACTGCTCGGCGAACCCCGTATTCAGTAGGGTTTTCCAGACTTGCGAGGGCTCTGAGGTCTTGGCACAGATCTTCACGGAGCGGGCCAACCGAGTGCCCGTCCTCCTGGCGCTCGGGATTGGAGCCGTGGCCGTGATGGCGCCGCTCGCGGTCTGGTATTGGTTCTCGCCCCTGCACACCGACGTCGGCTACCGCCCCGAGCAGCCGGTCGCCTTCAGCCACGCGCTCCACGCCGGCGAGCTGGGGATGGACTGCCGCTACTGCCACGTCCAGGTCGAGCGCGCGGCGGTCGCCTCGGTGCCGCCGACCAAGGTGTGCATGAACTGCCACCAGCTCGTCAAGCGCGACTCGCCGCTCCTCGCCCCGATCCTCGACAGCGCCTCGAGCGGCGAGCCGATGCGCTGGGTGCGCGTCCACAAGGTCCCCGAGTACGCCTACTTCGACCACTCGATGCACCTCCGTGCCGGCGTCGGCTGCTCGAGCTGCCACGGCGACGTGCGCTCGATGGAGGTGATCACCCAGGACCAGCCGCTGTCGATGAGCTGGTGCCTCGACTGCCACCGCGATCCCGCGCCGCACCTGCGCCCGCGCGAGGAGCTGACCGACACCACCTGGGAGCCGCCGGCCGATCAGGTCGAGTTCGCGAGCGCCCGCATTGCCGAGTTGGGCCTCGCGGCGCCCGAGGCGTGCTCGGGCTGCCACCGCTGATCCGCGCCCGAGACCGTTCCGCAACGAGAGCCACGCGATGACCGATCACGCCCCCAGGGACCGCCGCGACGACGCCGCCTCCGGCTACTGGCGCAGCCTCGAGGGGGTGCGGCCGAAGGGGGGCGGGCTGCGGGTGGTGGGGGGCGGCGATTCGGGACCGTCCGCTGGCAAGGCCAGTCCTGAGTTTGAAGACGGCTGCGATCTCCCGCCCGATGCAGTGAGCCGGCGCGAGATGCTCGGCCTGATGGGCGCCTCGCTCGGGCTCGCCGGGCTGACCGCTTGCCGGCGGCCGGTCGAGCACATCGTCCCCTACGCCGACGCCCCGGAGGGGCTCGTCCTGGGCATTCCGCAGCGCTACGCGACCACGATGCCGCTCGGCACGTCGGCGCTCGGGCTGGTGGTCGAGAGCCACGAGGGGCGGCCGACCAAGATCGAGGGCAACGAGCTGCACCCCTCCTCGCGCGGCGGCGCCGGGACCTGGGCGCAGGCGGCGGTCCTCGGGCTCTACGATCCCGACCGCTCGGCGCGGCCGCGGCGGCGCGAGGCGGCCGCGGCGGTTGCGAACGGTGCCGCGGACGCAGCCGCCGCGAACGGCGCCGCGAACGGGGCCGCCGAGGGCGATTCGGGCCACGGTGCGGTCGGCGACGCCGCGGCGAACGGGCACGGCGCGGCGGCTCCGGCGGCGCCGGTCGCCGAGGCCACCTGGGACGCCTTCGCCACCTTCTGGGGCGAGACCGCGGCCGCCGCCGGCGACGGCGCCGGGCTCGCGTTCCTGACCTCGGGCTACTCGTCGCCGACCCGCGCCCGGCTGTCGCGGGCGCTGCGCGAGCGCTTCCCGGGCGCCCGCTGGGCGGCCTGGGATCCCGTGCACGACGGCAACGCCTTCGCCGGGATCGAGGCCGCCACCGGCAGCGCGCAGCGGCCGGTCTACCGGCTCGAGCGGGCGCGCGCGGTACTCGCGGTCGACTGCGACCTCCTCGGCACCGAATCCGAGGCGGTCGCCAACGCCCGGGGCTGGGCGGCTGGGCGGCGTGCCGGGGCGGCGCTCGGCGACGGCCACGGCGCCAACGGGCACAGCGCGAACGGTCACGGCGGCGAGGCGGGCGGCGACGCCACGGGCGAGGCGGGCGCCTCGCACGGGGACGGCGGCTCGGTGGCCCCCGCCGGGCCGAACCGCCTCTACGCGGTCGAGAGCACGCTGACCCTGACCGGCGCCGCCGCCGATCACCGGGTGCGGCTGCCGAGCCGGCTGGCCGGGGCGTTCCTCGCCGCGGTGGCGGCCGAGCTGGGGGTCGGCGCCGGGGACGCCGGCGCCGCCTCCGGGCTGCCCGAACCGGCGCGTGCCCGCGCCGCGGCGATCGCCCGCGACCTCGCCGCCGAGCGCGGCGCCGCGCTGGTCGCGGTCGGCCGCCATCAGCCGCCGGCGGTGCACGCGCTCGCCCACCGGATCAACGAGTCGCTCGGCGCGCTCGGCGGACCGCTGGCGCTCCAGCCGCTCGACGACGCGGAGTGGGGGAGCGAGCGCGCCGTGGTCGAGCTGGCCGCGTCGATGCGCGCCGGCGAGGTCTCGACCCTGGTGATCCTGGGCGCCAACCCGGCCTACGCCGCCCCCGCCGACGCCGGCTTCGCCGAGGCGCTGGCGGCGGTCGCGCACACCGTCCACCTCGGCGACCGCGAGGACGAGACCGCGCTCCTCTGCGAGTGGCGGCTCCCCGAGTGCCACTTCCTCGAGGCCTGGGGCGACGCCCGCAGTGCCGACGGCACGGTCAGCGTCATCCAGCCGCTGATCGCTCCGCTCTACGACTCGAAGAGCGTGATCGAGGTGCTGGCGATCCTCGCCGGCGCACCCGCGAGCGGCCACGAGCTGGTGCGCGCGACCTGGCGCGAACGCTTCGGCGTCGCGGACGAGCGGGCGTGGCGGCGGGTGCTCCACGACGGGGTGCTCGGCGCGGACGCCGGCGGTCACCGCGAGGCGCCGCTCCCCGCGGAAGACCTCCCCGCGGAAGGCCTCGCCGCGGAAGGCGCCGAGGCCGCCGTCGCGCCCGCGGAGTCTGCCGAGCCGGCAGCAGACGTCGCAGCCGCCGCCGTCCCCGTCGCCGAGCCTGCCGAACCCGCGGCCGCCGAGCCGGCCCCGGCCGCCGAGCCCGCCGGCGGCCTCGAGATCACCTTCCCCCCCTCGATCGGCCTCTTCGACGGCCGCTTCGCTAACCTCGGCTGGCTCCAGGAGCTGCCCGACCCGATCACCAAGCTGACCTGGGACAACGCCGCGCTGGTCAGCCCGGCGACCGCCCGCGAGCTGGGGGTCGAGAGCGGCGACGTGGTGACGCTCGAGGTCGAGGGCCGCCGGGTCGACGCCCCGGTCATGGTGCTCGCCGGCCAGGCCGACGGCTCGATCGCGCTGCCGCTCGGCTGGGGGCGCACCGCCGCCGGCCGGGTCGGCAACGGCCGCGGGGTGTCGGCCTATCCGCTGCGCACCTCGGCGGCGCCCGGGTTCGCGCGCGCGGCGGTGACCCCGGCCGGGCGCCGCCACAAGCTGAGCCAGACCCAGCAGCACTGGACGCTCGACGAGCCGATCACCGGCATCCGCCGGCCGCTGATCCGCGAACGGACGTTTGCCGAGCACCGCGCCGACCCGCACCCCGAGCACGGCCACGTCCCGCCCTCGAAGCTGATCCCGGAGCAGGTCTATGACACCTCGCCGCAGTGGGCGATGGTGATCGACCTCAACGCCTGCACCGGCTGCTCGGCGTGCGTGGTCGCCTGCCAGGCCGAGAACAACATCCCGGTCGTCGGCAAGGAGCAGGTGGCGCGGAACCGCGAGATGCACTGGCTGCGGGTCGACCGCTACTTCACCGGCGACCCGGCCGATCCCGGCGCCGCCGCCGAGGAGCCCGGGGTCGCCTTCCAGCCGATGCCCTGCCAGCACTGCGAGAACGCCCCCTGCGAGCAGGTCTGCCCGGTGGCCGCCACGGTGCACGACGCCGAGGGGCTCAACGCGATGGTCTACAACCGTTGCATCGGCACCCGCTACTGCTCGAACAACTGCCCGTACAAGGTGCGCCGGTTCAACTTCTTCAACTACACCAAGGACACCCCCGAGCTGGTGAAGATGGCGATGAACCCGGACGTCACCGTCCGCTCGCGCGGGGTGATGGAGAAGTGCACCTACTGCGTGCAGCGGATCAGCGAGGCGAAGATCGCCGCCAAGCGCGCCGAGCGCCCGCTCGCCGACGGCGACGTCCGGACCGCCTGCCAGGAGACCTGCCCGACCCAGGCGATCACCTTCGGGGACTTCCTGCTCGAGGGGAGCCGGGTCGCGGCCGACCGGAGCGATCCGCGCAACTACACGCTCCTCGACGAGCTGCACAACCTGCCGCGGACGTCGTACCTCGTGCGGCTGCGCAACCCGTCGCCGCAGTGGGAGGAGGCGTGACGGTCTCCGTCCGCGGGCGCCGCAGACTGCGCCTCGTCGCGCTCGTCGCGCTCCTTGCGACCCTCGGCGGCTGCCGCGGCTGCGCCTCGTCGCGGCCGCCCTTCCACCTGAACCCGAACATGGACCGCCAGCCGAAGTACCTCGCCCAGGCCGAGAGCGCCTTCTTCGCCGACGGCGCGACCATGCGCCGGCCGGTCGAGGGGACGGTGGCGCGCGGCGAGCTGCGCGAGGACGAGGCGCTCTGGCGCGGCGTCGACGAGGCCGGCCAGCCGGTCGCGGTCTCGCCGGTCGAGGCCGGCGAGGCGGTCCTGGCGCGCGGCCGCGAGCGCTACGGCATCTACTGCGCCCCCTGCCACGGCGACAACGGCAAGGGGCGCGGGATGCTCTTCGAGCGCGCCGGCGTGCAGTCGGGCGACCTGATCGCCGACGAGCGGATCCGCGGTCTCTCCGACGGCGCGCTGTTCAAGGTGATCACGGAGGGGGTGGGGCTGATGCCCGGCTACGCCTACCAGGTGCCGCCGGCGGACCGCTGGGCGATCGTCGCCCATGTCCGCGAGCTCCAGGGAGAGACCCCGTGAAGCTGCCGAAGCTCTCCGAGCTTCCGCGCCCGAGCGGCAAGGCGGCGATCGCGATCGGCGTCGTGCTCTTCGTCCTCGCCGTCGGCGCCGCCTGGAAGCTGGCGGTCTCCTTCGACCAGAAGCTCGCCTACCGGGCGCCGGTCGCCGCCGAATCGACCCCGGACACGCCGCGCGAGCAGGCGCTCGAGGAGCAGGCCGCGGCCGCCGCCGAGGCGGCGCGCACCCGCCCCTACGAGGAGGCCGAGTACCGCACCTTCCCGGGGGCCGGGAGCCGGGTGTCGATCTGGGTGGTGGCGCAGCTCCACCTGCTGTTCGCGGCGTTCGTGCTCGCGGTGCCGATGTTCGCGGTGATCATCGAGTACATCGGCTACAAGACCGGCGACAAGCGCTACGACAAGCTGGCCTACGAGTTCACCAAGCTCCTGTCGGTCTCGTTCTCGCTCACCGCCGCCTTCGGGGCCGGGCTGACCTTCATGCTCATCGCCCTCTACCCGAAGTTCACCAACTACCTGATGCACGTCTTCTCGCCGACCTTCCTCCCCTACGTGCTGCTGTTCTTCTTCGAGGCCGGCTTCCTCTACTCCTACTACTACGGCTGGGGCAAGTTCGGGCCGCGTGTGCACCTGTTCCTGGGGCTGATGCTCAACGTCGTCGGCACCGGCATCATGTTCATCGCCAACGCCTGGCTAACCTTCATGATGTCGCCGCGCGGGATCGCCGAGACCGGGGCGCTGATCTCGACCTGGGAGGCGGTCACCAACTACACCTGGATGCCGATCAACATCCACCGGCTGATCGCCAACGTCGCCTTCGGCGGCTCGGTCGCCGCCGCCTATGCCGCCTACCGGTTCCTGAAGGCGAAGACCGACGAGGAGCGCGCCCACTACGACTGGATGGGCTACATCGGCAACTTCGTGGCGATCTCGGGCTTCCTGCCGCTGCCGTTCGCCGGCTACTGGCTGGCCTCGGAGATCTACGCCTTCTCGCAGACCATGGGCCTGACCATGATGGGCGGCGCCTTCTCGTGGCTGTTCATCATCCAGGCGGTCCTGATCGGCGTCCTCTTCCTGTTCGCCAACTGGTATCTCTGGCTCGGGATGGGCCGGGTGCCGGGGTCGGAGAAGTTCCGGCCGGCGACCAAGTGGCTCCTGGTCGTGATCGTCATCTGCTTCGCGGTGTGGGCGACCCCCAGCTCGCCGATCTCCTCGGCGCGCGAGCTCCAGGAGATGGGCGGCGCGCGCCACCCGAACCTCGGCTACCTGGGCGTGATGGCGGCCAAGAACACCGCGGTCAACCTGATGATCCTCGCCACCTACGTGTCGTTCCTGCTCTACCGCCGCTGCGGCCGCGACCCGGTGGTGAGCTGGAGGAAGGCCGGCAACTGGGCGCAGATCGGCATCGTCGGCCTGGCCACGGTGTCGGTGATCTTCTTCGGCGTCCTCGGCTACTTCGTCGAGGCGGCGGTGCGGATCAAGCTGTCGGTCCCGCAGGTCGGGAGCGTGCTCGCCGCGATGGTGCTGGTGACCGCCATCGACGTCTTCCTGCTGCGCGGGGCGAAGCGGCCCGACACCCGCTGGGGCAAGATCGCGCCCGGCTCGCAGTACGCGCTGATCGTCCTGGCGGTGACCTTCACCTGGCTGATGGGGCTGATGGGCTACGTCCGCTCCGGCCTGCGCCAGCACTGGCACGTCTACGGCGTGGTGCGCGACGCCTCGGTCGACGCCTTCACGCCCACCCTCGGCTACGCGACCAAGGTCGTCTCGTTCACGGTGCTGTGCTTCTTCGCCCTGATCGCGGTGGTGTTCTGGCTCTCGAGCCTGTCGGGCAAGAAGGAGGCGGGATGAAGACGCCCGCGATCCCCGTCGAGCTCAAGATCGCCGGGCTGGCGATCGCCGCCACCCTCGGCTATACCTGGGTCGGCCAGCTCGTCCCCCAGAAGGAGGTCCAGCCCCCCGAGGTGGTCGAGATCGCTGCCGACGTCACCCCGGAGCAGATGGTCGAGATCGGCAAGGGGATCTTCGAGGGCAAGGGGATCTGCCACACCTGCCACGTCTTCGGCCGCTCCGACCGCTTCCCCGACCTCGACGGCATCGGCACCCGCGCGGCCGGCCGCGTGCCCGGGCTGACCGGCCTCCAGTACCTGGCGCACTCGCTCTACCACCCCGAGGAGTTCATCGTCCCCGGCTACAACCCCGGCATGCCGGCGATCGACAAGCCGCCGATCGGGTTGACCGACGACGAGATCAAGGCGGTGGTCGCCTACCTCCAGAGCCTGGGCGGCGAGGTGACGGTGAGCATGGACATGGACTTGAAGGGCGGCGGCGCCGGCGAGGCGGTCGCCGAGACCGCGGCCGCGGCCGGCGAGCCGGGCGCCGAGACCGGCCTCACGGCGACCGCCCCCGCCGACCTCTCGGGGGCCGGCGCGCTGCTCTCGAGCTACGGCTGCACCACCTGCCACTACACCGACCGGCCGGGCGAGCTGAACGGCGGTCCGAGCCTCTGGGACGCCGGGGCGCGGATGGACCGCGACCGCCTGCTGCTCGAGACCGTCCGCCACGACGAGCCGCTGTCGAAGGGACCCCAGGGGATCGAGCGCATCCCGTTCGGCGACCTGGAGGCGATCGTCGATCACCTCGCCGGGCTCCAGGGCGGCGGCGGAGGAGAGGCCGGATGATCTGGTGGATCTGGATCGCGGTCCTCGCGGCGCTCGCGGCGCTGCGTTTCCAGCGCTTCGCGCGGGTCGGCGCGCTCGGCTGGGCGATCGCCTGGATCGGCGCCTGCTTCGTGCTGCTGCGCTTCGGCTTCGTGACGCCGATCCCCGCCTCGGTGTTCAAGATCTACATCCTGATCGCGATCGGCTCGATGGCGCTCTACGTCTCTGCCGACGCCGAGCGGCTGCGCGACTTCAGCCGGCCGCTCCTTGCCTTCGCCACCGAGCGGCGGTTCCTGATCCCGCTCGCCCTGGTCGTCCTGGCGGTGCCGGCGCTGGTCGCCTTCTCGATCTACCGCGGCATCACCCGGCCGCCGGTGCCGCCGAACTTCGGCCGCACCGTCCACCCGGCGCCGCCCGACGCGATCCAGGTCCACGAGAAGGACTTCAACCTGATCCTGCTCGACAACCCCTACCGCCAGCTCGAGACCTCGGACCCCGAGGCGTTCGCCGGTCACCTGGCGCGCGGCAAGGAGGTCTACTACTCGAACTGCTTCTACTGCCACGGCGACCTGATGCAGGGCGACGGGATGTTCGCGCACGCGCTCAACCCGATCCCGACCAACTTCCAGGACGCCGGCACCATCGCCCAGCTCCAGGAGTCGTTCCTGTTCTGGCGCATCGCCAAGGGCGGGCCGGGCCTGCCGACCGAGGGCGGGCCGTGGGACTCGGCGATGCCGGCGTGGGAGAAGTTCCTGACCGAGGAAGAGATCTGGGACGTGATCCTCTTCCTCTACGACTTCACCGGCACGCGGCCGCGGGCGCGGCACGAGGAGATCCACTGATGCGCGGGGGTTCCGCCGCGCTGGCCGCGGGTCTGCTCGCCCTGCTCGCCACCGTCCCGGCCGCGGCGCAGGAGAGCGGCGGCGAGGGCGCGCGCGTCTACGCCAAGTACTGCGCGCAGTGCCACAACGACAACGGCGACGGCCGCGGCGTCGCGGCGCCCTACCTCGAGCCGCCGCCGCGCGACTTCACCTCGGGCAAGTACAAGCTGCGCTCGACGCCTTCGGGCTACATGCCGGCCGACGCCGACCTCGAGCGCTCGATCCGGCTCGGGCTGCCGGGGACCGCGATGCCGGCGTTCCCGAACCTGACCGAGGCCGAGCTGGACGCGGTGGTGGCGCACATCAAGGCGTTCTCGCCGGCCTTCGAGGACCCCGAGGCCCTGGCCGAGCCGGTGCCGATCCCCTCGCCGCCCCCCTACAGCGAGGAGCTGGTCGCGAAGGGCAAGGAGATCTTCCAGGCCAACTGCATCACCTGCCACGGCCAGCTCGGGCGCGGCGACGGCGGCACCGCGCCGCTCCAGCGCGACCAGTGGTACGGCGACTACATCCGGGTCGCCGACCTCTCGAAGCCGTGGACCTTCCGCGCCGGCCCGACCCGCGAGGACGTCTACCGGGTGCTGGTCACCGGCCTCGACGGCACGCCGATGGCGACCTACCTCGGCGCGATCGAGGATCCCGACCTGTGGGCGATCGCGACCTGGATCGTCTCGCTCGCGGGCAACGACCCGAACCCGCCCTACACCAACCTCTTGCGCGCGATCGGCACCGACGAGGACCTCGACCTCGCCCGCGGCCGCGAGCTGTTCGCGGCGGCGCCGGAGTCGATGTTCCCGGTGATCGGCCAGGTCATCGAGCCCGAGCGGCAGTTCTTCCCCGGCGCGACCTCGGTGTCGGCGCGGGCGGTCTACAACGACGACGAGATCGCCGTGCTCGTGACCTGGCACGACATGCGCGCCGAGACCTCGGGTCGAAACGGTCTCGACCTGCCGGCGCTGCCCTGGCTCGAGGAGCGCGCGCTCGGCGGCGAGGCCGGCGCGGCCGGCGGCGAGGAGGTCGACTTCTGGGGCGAGGCCGCCGCGGAGGAGCCGGCGGCCGATTCCGGCGAGGGCGGCGACGACTTCTGGGGCGACGCCGTCGCCGAGGAGCCCGCCGAGGGTGCCGCGGACGACGGCGGCTTCTGGGAGGACGAGGCCGCCCCCGCCGCCGGCCCGAGCGGCCCCGACACCGAATTCTCGGACGCGGTGGCGATCCAGATCCCGGTCAACCTCCCCGAGGGGGTCGTCCACCCCTACTTCCTCCTCGGCGACGCCCAGAACCCGGTCGAGGTCTGGTTCACCGACCTCGCCGAGCCGACCGCCGCGCGCGGCTGGATCGCCCGCGGCAGCGCGGCGCTCGCGCCCGCCGAGACCGACCCGCCCGAGGTCGTCGCGTCGTTCCAGGACGGCGAGTGGGCGGTGATCTACAAGACCCGCCGCCGCGCCGGCGGCCGCTTCGCCGAGGGGGGCTTCCTCCCGGTCGCCTTCTCGGTGTGGGACGGCTTCCACCGCGAGCGCGGCAACAAGCGCGGCCTGACCCAGTGGCAGTACCTCTACCTCGAGCCGCGCGAGCGGCCGTCGCCGTGGGGGCCGATGCTGCGCGCCGGGCTCGGCATGCTCGCCCTGGAGCTCCTGGTGATCGCCTGGGCGCGCCGGCGCAAGCGTCTCGCCGCGGCCCCGGCGGGCGGACCCCCCTCGAGCGAACCTGCAGCACCGGCCGGCGCCGAGCCGGCCAGGAGACCCGTGTGATGGACCAGAGCGTGACCTACCAGAGCATCTACGTCCCGGTCGACAACTCGCCGCATTCGAACCGCGCGATCGACGCCGCGCTGGCCATCGGCCGCGCCTTCGAGGCGAAGATGACCGGCTGCCACGTCTACGCGGCGCGCATGCACGACTACCGCTTCAAGCAGATGGAGTACACCCTCCCCGAGGAGTACCTGGTCGAGAGCGAGCTGGCGCGCCAGCGGAAGATCCACGACAGCCTCATCACGATGGGGCTGGAGCTGATCTCCGACTGCTACCTCGAGGAGATGGACCGCCGCTGCCAGGAGGCGGGGCTCCCCTGCGAGCGCAAGATGATGGACGGCAAGCACGCGGTCGAGATCCTGCGCGACGTCGCCGGCTCCGACTACGACCTGGTGGTGCTCGGCGCGGTCGGCATCGGCCGCACCCGCGACAGCCAGCTCGGCTCGGTCTGCGCGCGGGTGGCGCGCGAGACCGACCGCGACACCTGGGTGGTCAAGCACGTGCCGGCGGCGGACGAGCCCGAGCGCGACACCATCCTGGTCGGCGTCGACGGCAGCCCGCAATCGTTCGGAGCGCTGATCGCCGCGGTCGAGCTGGCCAAGCGCTTCGGCAAGAAGGTCGAGGTGGTCGGCGTCTACGACCCGTACCTCCACTATGCGGTGTTCAAGGGCGTCGTCGAGGTGCTCACCGAGCGGGCCTCGAAGGTCTTCCGCTTCGAGGAGCAGAACCAGCTCCACGAGGAGATCATCGACACCGGTCTGGCCCAGATCTACCAGTCGCACCTGAACGTCGCCGAGTCGGTGGCGCGCGAGCACGGCGTCGAGGTGACCAAGACCCTCCTCGACGGCAAGGCCTACCAGAAGGTGCTCGACCACGCGCGCAAGGTCGACCCCTGGGTGCTGGTGGTCGGCCGCGTCGGCGTCCACTCGAGCGCGGGCGAGGCGCTCGGCTCGAACACCGAGAACCTCCTGCGCCTGGCGCCCTGCGACGTGCTCCTGACCAGCCGCACCTACGTGCCGGAGCTGGACCTGAAGGCCGAGGAGTCGATCCACTGGACCCCCGAGGCCGAGGAGCGGATGACCCGCGTCCCCGCGCAGGTGGTCGGCATCGCGCGCACCGCGATCCTGCGCCTGGCGATCGAGCAGGGGCACAGCGTGGTCTCGAGCGACCTCGTGACCGAGGCGATGGAGCGCTTCATGCCCAAGCGCACGGCGTCGGCGACCGCCAAGCTCGCCGAGGCGCTGGCGTTCGAGAAGGCGCGCCGCGAGCCGGTCAGCGTGTGCAAGCAGTGCGGCGTCGCCGCGCGCACCGCCGAGCCCGAGAAGTGCACGGTCTGCGGCGCCCGCGACTTCGAGCTGGTGACCCCCGAGATGATGGCGGCGATGGCCGAGCTGGAGGGGGGCGTCGAGGAGGAGACCACCTACGACGGCCGCAAGCTGGCCTGGACCCAGGACGCCAAGAAGGCGCTCCGCGCGATCGACGACCGCTACCAGCGCCGGCGCGCCAAGGCGCGGATCGAGAAGGCCGCTCACGGCCGGCGCATGGACCCGGTGACCCTCGAGTTCGCGGCGCGGTTCATCGAGGAGGAGACCGGGGTGCTCTACAAGCCGCACTCCGCGAACGGGGCGGCGGGCAACGGCGCCTCGGCGAACGGTGCCGGGAACGGCACGGCCGCGCCGGGGAGCCAGATGGACCCCGACGGGCTCTCCGCCGCGGCCGCCGGCCGTGACCCAAACGGCGCCGCCGAAGGCGCGAGTGAAGAGGACCACGACCTCAAGATCGTCGCCCGCGACGTTCAGGGGAACCCCCTGGTCTCGCGCCGCGGGTGGAGCGCCGACGCGGTGGCGCGCATCCTCCGCGTCCCCGCCGGCTTCATGCGCGACCGGGTCCAGGGCCGGGTCGAGGAGCTGGCCGCCGAGCGCGACGCCGCCGCGGTCGACCTCGAGCTGGTCGAGGCCGGGATCGAGGTCGGCCGGCAGATGATGGCCGAGATGCTCGGCGCGCAGGCGGCGGCGGGGAAGGCCGCGGCGGAGAAGGTCGCGGCCGAGTCTCATGCCGGAAGCGGCGCGGCCGCGGCCGGCAAGTGCCCGATACCGCACGCTGGGGCATCCCACCCCGAGGGCAACGCGACGAACGCCTCTGGCGCCGCGGCGAACGGCGGCCAGGTGGCCGCGGCCGGCAAGTGCCCGGTGCCGCACGACGCGCGGCCCGCGGTGCGCTCGGCGCTCGAGCCGACCGCCGCCGGCCTCGCCCTCAACGAGGTCGGCCTGATGTCCGAGATGGCGAGGAAGCGCGGCGTGGGCGGCGAGCGGAGCGACAACTAGCGCTCCGTGCCCTCCTACCGCTTCTGCCGTCCCGACGACCTGCCGCTCTTGGTGCGCGCGGTCGCCGACTGCTGGCACGTCCACTTCCCGGCCGAGCCGCCGCCGTCGGCGGAGAGCTTCCGGCGCGAGATGAAGGAGCTCGACCTCTGGCCGTCGAGCTGCATGGTCGCGCTCGGCGGCGCGGGCGGCCGCGAGCCGGTGGCGGTGGCGATCGGCACCCGGCGCGAGACCGAGGTGGCGGTGCTCCGAGTCGGCGTGCGGCCCGACCACCAGCGGCGGGGGCACGCCTCGCACCTCCTGACCTCGCTGTCCCAGAAGCTCGCCGTGCTCGGCCCCGAGCGCCTGATCGCCGAGGTGCCGCCGGGGATGCCGGCCGCCGAAGCGCTCCTGGCCGCGGTCGGCTACCAGCGCGAGGCGACGCTCACCGACTGGACCCTCGACGGCGAGGCCCTGGCCGCGCTCACCGCCGACCCGGTGCCCGAGGGGGTGGCGTCACCGGTGCCGGTGGCGGCGCTGGCGGCGGCCGGCGCGCTCGAGCTGCCGCCGGGGCTCGCCTGGGAGCGCCAACGGCGGACGCTGGTCCAGCGCGGCGACCGGCTCGGCGGTCTGGCGATCGCCGGCCCGGACCGGGTGGAGGCATGGCTGGTCTATGAGCCCGCCGTGGCGGAAGCAACCGATCGAGCGGTGCCGGATTCCGGTGGCGCGGTGATCGGCGGTCCGCCGACGGCGCCGTCGGCCGCCAAGTCCGAGCCCGGGACCGCCCCAGCCCGTGGCAGCGTCGACGGCGCGGCGCCGATCGATGTCTGGGGCGCTGGCGCCGCCGATCCGGAGCGCGCCCAGCCGCTCCTTCGCCTCCTCTTCCGCGCCCTCGCCGCCCGCGCCGGCCGGCCGCTCCGCCTGCCGCGCCTCGCCGAGAACGAGCTCCACGCAGAGCTCCCGGCGGCGCTGGGTTTCACCCCCGGCGCGCAGTACACTCGCTGGGCCGCGCGTGCGAAGCCGCTGTGACCGCCGCAGGACGAAATCGCAGATGAAGACCTACCACGACATCGCCGGCGACGGCGGCTCCGACGTCCTCGGCCAGGTCGCCGCCCAGCACCGCACGATCGCGGCGGCGCTCGCCGGCGTCGACCGCGTGCTGGCGGTCGGCTCGGGCAAGGGGGGCGTGGGCAAGAGCACGCTCACGTTCGGCCTGGCGCGGGCGCTGGCGCGCCGCGGCCGGCGGGTGGCGATCCTCGACGCCGACCTCAACGGGCCCTCGCAGGCCCAGATGGCCGGGGTCGCCGCGGCGCCCTGGGTGCCCGGCGCCGAGGGGCTCGAGCCGCCGCGCAGGCGCGACGGCATCGCCGTGGTGTCGACCGGGAGCGTCCTCGCCGGCGGCCGGCCGGTCGAGTTCGACACCATCTCCCGCGACCACGGCCACGTCTGGCGCGCCACCCGGGAGTTCGCGCTCCTCGGCCAGCTCGTCGGAGCCGTCCGCTGGGGCCGCCTCGACGCCCTCCTGGTCGACCTGCCGCCTGGCGCCGAGCGCACCGCCCACTTCGCGGAGCTGCTGATGGGGCTCGCCGGCGAGCGCTGCGCGTTCGCCCTGGTCACGATCCCGTCCGAGGTCGCGCGCGGCGTCGTGGCGCGCTCGGTCACCGCCCTCGCCGCGACGGGCGCGCGCCTCGCCGGCGTGATCGAGAACATGGCCGGTTACTGGTGCCGCGACTGCGGCGCGGTGCGCCCGCTCTTCCCGGACGCGGACGCCAATCGCAGCGCCGCTCTCGGCGCGCCGCTCCTCGGCTCGGTGCCGTTCGACCCCGCGCTCGCCGCGCTCGCCGACCGCGGCTGGCCGGAGGACGAGGAGGAGGGCGCCGCGGTGGCGGCGATCGACGAGGTGGCCGGGCGCCTGCTCGCCGCGACCGAGGATCTGGACGGGTCCGACCTGGAGGAGAGCCGATGAAGTTCCTGTGCGTCGCCTGCGACGAGCCGATGAAGCTGCACGAGGCCGGCCCGCCCGACCGCGGCTCGCTGGCGGTGGTCTACGGCTGCCCGAAGTGCGGCCACCGGATCGCGATGCTGACCAACCCGATGGAGACCGAGATGGTGCGCTCGCTCGGCGTCCGCATCGGCCCGGCGGCGGCGCACTACGCGGCGGCGGGCGGCGAGGCCGCGGCGGCCGCAGCCTCCGCCGTCCCTCCCGTCCAGCCGTCCGCCGCGCCCGCCTCCGCCGCCGAGCGCGCCGCCGCCGGCGGCTGCCCGTTTTCCGGCATGGTCGCCGAGATGGAGGCCGCCCGCGACGGCGTCTCGTGGACCCCCGAGGCCTTGTCCCGCCTCGAGAACATCCCCGACTTCGTCCGCCCGATGGCCCGCCAGGGGATCGAGCACTACGCTCGGAGCGAGGGCCACGTCGTAGTCGACGAGCGAATCCTCGACCTGGCGCGGGCGCGGTTCGGGATGTAGAGCGATCGGCTCACTCACCGACCACGATGTCAACGGCGAAGACGTCGATCTTCCGCCGCGCCAGTTCGTCGATGAAGCTGGCCCGGGGCACACCCGCCAGCTCGGCGGCTCGTCCTTGGGAGATCAGGCCCGTGCGATACCACTCGATCGCCGCCGCCAGCCGGACGTCCTTCTCGACCTCCTCGGGCGAGCGCTTGAGGTCGGAGAAGAGCCTCTCGGGCAATTCGAGCGTGAGGGTCGCCATGGTTCTCTCTCCCCAGGATCCTGCCCATTCTACCGACCTCGATGCAAGTGCGAGCCAGGGCCGCTCCGGCGACTCTGCGGTGGTGGTCCTGCCGCCGTTGTACCCTACCGCTGTCGATCGCTCCTGCGTAGGAGAGCCCATGCCTCACGCCACCGTCTCCGCCAACTTCCGGATCGTCATCCCCAGGGAGGTCCGTCGCCAGGTGCCGATCCACAAGGGGCAGCGGCTCCAGGTGGTTGCCAAGGGCGACGTGATCTCGCTGGTGCCGGAGCGGCCGCTCGCCGAGCTACAAGGTCTGCTGCGCGGTGCCTCGACCGAAGGAGTGCGAGAGAAGAGGGACCGGATGTGAAGCTGAGGTGGACTCCTCCGGCTCCAGCAGGGCTCACCGCCGCGCTCGCCCTGCTCGCCGCCGCTGGTCCGGCCTTCGCCGGCGGTGCCGGCTTCTCGCTCCGCTTCATGGGCAACGGCCTCGACGCCCCCGGGCTCGACCGGGTGGAGATCCCGCTCGACCCGCATGTGCCGGCCGACGTCGGCGCCGGCGACTTCACGGTCGAGTGGTGGATGAAGGCGCTGCCCGGCGCCAACACCACGAGCGGCGTCTGCACGCCGGGCGGCTTCAACTGGATCAACGGCAACATCCTCCTCGACCGCGACGTCTTCGGCCCGGGCGATTGGGGCGACTGGGGGGTGTCGCTGTGGACCGGGGTGATCGCGTTCGGAGTCGGCGGCACCTCCGACGACACGGTGTGCGGCACGACCGCCCTCGACGACGGCGACTGGCACCACGTCGCGGCCACCCGCCGCGCCTCCGACGGCCGGCTCGAGCTGTACGTCGACGGCGTGCTCGAGGCCCAGGGCACCGGCCCGGCCGGCGACGCGAGCTACCGCGACGGCCGTTCGACGCCGTGGCCGAAGGACCCGTTCCTGGTCCTCGGCACCGAGAAGCACGACGTCCAGCACACTCCGTTTGCCGGCTGGCTCGACGAGCTGCGGCTCTCGACCGTCCGCCGCTACACCGCGAACTTCACGCCGCCGTCGGCCCCGTTCACGCCCGATGGCGCGACCGCCGCGCTCTATCGCTTCGACGAGGGCTCGGGCACCGCGATCCTCGACGCCTCGGGTGCCGCCGGCGGGCCGAGCCACGGCGTGCGGCTGGTCGGCGGCGATCCGCCGGGGCCGGTCTACTCGGCCGACACGCCGTTCGCGGAGGTGATCTTCGCCGACGGCTTCGAGAGTGGGGACACCTCGGCCTGGACGGCGGTCGCCGGCTGAACGGCCGCCGGACCCCGGCCGGTCAGGGAGGCCCGAGGATGATGGTGCTCGGGTCGCAGGCGCTGTCGAGCGCCATGGCGTCCAGGCCGAGGCCGTAGCGGTCCTCGGCGGCGATCACCGTCGTGACCCATGCCTGGGCCACCGGGTCCGCCGGCGAGCCGGTGAAGGTGTTGAGGTTGAGGTAGAGCCAGCCGGCGTCCGCCACGATGGGAAAGACCGGCAACGCCCCGGTCGCCCGCTCAGATGTTTTGTGTTTTTGGTGGTTGCGCGGTACCCTTCCGCAATGGCGACCTCACCCGCCGACGATCCCATGATCTCGACAGGCGAAGCGGCCGAGCTGCTCGGCGTGTCGCGGCAGCACGTCGTCGATCTGTGTGATCGCGAGCTGCTCGATTCGGTGCGGATCGGACGGCACCGGCGCATCCGGCGTTCGGCCGTGCTCGAGGTGCTGCCGGCACCCGCGCGGCGGGACGTCGAACGACTGCTGTGGCTTCACGGAGCGGTGGCCGGACGTCTGGTCCTCGATCCGGATCGTGTGATCGCCAAGGCGAAGGCGAATCTATCCCGACTAAGGAGCATCCATCCGCGGGGCGGGATCGCGGCGTTGCTCGCCGAATGGAGTCGGATCCTCGACCAGGGAGTCGACGCCGTTTTCGAGACGCTCACCTCACGCAGCCCGCGTGCGGCAGAGCTGCGCCAGAGCTCTCCCTTCGCCGGGGTGCTGCCCGAGGCGACGCGACGTCAGGTACTCGACGCCTTCCAGAGTCACTGGCGGGCCGAGCATCGCACTTGAAGCGCGCGCAGCTCGAGCACGTGCTGCGGGCGGCGTCCCGGATCACCGGGGAGAGAGACGTGATCGTCCTCGGAAGTCAATCCGTGCTCGGTTCGGCTCCCGAGGATGAGCTCCCCGACGAGGCAGTGACCTCGATCGAGGTCGACCTCTCGTTTCTCGACGATCCCGACCTCGCCAAGGCGGATCGTGTCGACGGCGCGATCGGGGAGCTCTCCTCCTTCCACGAGACGTTCGGGTACTACGCCCACGGCGTCGGAGTCGCAGCCGCCGTCCTACCGCCGGGCTGGCGGAAACGGCTGGTGGCATTCGAGAATGCCAACACCGCACCGGGCCGCGGACTCTGCCTCGACCCGCATGACTGCGTCGTGGCGAAGTTGATCGCAGGCAGGAGCAAAGACATCGCGTTTGCCGAGGCGCTGATCCGCGCCGGAATCGTCTCGACCGCCGTCCTGATCGAGCGAGTGAGCACGCTCACCGAGGTGCGTCCCGTGGTGCTGGATCGGATCCGGCGGTTCGTGGCTCGTCACTCGATTCGCTTCGATTAGACTGCCGGCCCGATGACCGTCGCCTTCGACGACTTCCGCCGATCCGAGACGGCCGCAGGCGCCTCGCCGGCCGCCGCGCCGGCGGCGATCCCCCACGTCGTCGCCTGGAACCTGACCGAGCGCTGCAACCTCGCCTGCGCCCACTGCTACATCGCCGCCGGGCCGTGGCACCGGAGCGACGGCGAGCTGACCACCGCCGAGGTGCGCCGGATCAGCGACGAGATCCTCGCGCTCAACCCGAGCCCGCTCTTCGTGCTCTCGGGCGGCGAGCCGCTCCTGCGCGACGACCTCGAGGAGATCGCCGCCCACGCCTCCGGCGCCGGCGCCACGGTGGTGGTCGGCACCAACGGCACGCGCCTCTCCGCCGAACGGATCGCCTCGCTCCAGGCCGCCGGGGTGACCGGGGTGGCGGTGTCGATCGACTCGCTCCGCGAGCGCTACCACGATCGTTTCCGCCACGGCGGCGGCGCGCTCGCCGACACCCTGGCGGCGGTCGAGCGGATGCGCGCAGCGAAGCTCGACTTCGTCGTCCAGACCACGGTCACCGCCGGCAACCGCGGCGAGGTGCGCGAGATCGCCGAGTGGGCGGCCGAGTCGGGCGCGGTCTGCTTCAATCTCTACTTCCTGGTCGAGACCGGGCGCGGCGAGGGGATGCGCGGCCTGCCGCCGGCGGAGAACGAGGCGCTCCTCGGCGAGCTGGTCGACCTCCAACGCGAGCTGCGCGGGCGGATGATGGTGCGTTCGAAGTGCCAGCCGCAGATCATGCGCCTGATCCACGAGCGCGACCCGGAGTCGCCGCTCGCGCACTACGCCACCCGCTGCCCGTGCGGCGTCCAGTACTGCCGGATCACCCCGGACGGCAAGGTCACCCCCTGCCCCTACCTCCCCGAGGTCGCCGGCGACCTGCGCCGCCAGGGCTTCGCCGAGGTGTGGCGTGACTCGGAGCTGTTCGCCCGCCTGCGCGGCGGCGACCTCGGCGGCAAGTGCGGCCGCTGCGAGTACCGGGCGGTGTGCGGCGGCTGCCGGGCGCGCGCCTACGCCGGCTCGGGCGATCCGCTCGCGGCCGACGAGTCGTGCGCCTACGAGCCGGACGGCGGCCGCCCGCTGGTCGTGCCCGCGCCCGCCGCCACCTACGGCGAGGCGCGCGCGGCGACGCTCGCCTGGAGCGCCGCCGCCGAGGAGCGCATCCGCCGCGTGCCGTCGTTCGTGCGTGGCGTGGTGGTGGCGCGGGTCGAGGCGTTCGCCGAGCGCGAGGGGATCGCCGAGGTCACCCCCGAGCTCCTCGACCGCATCCGGCGCGAGATGCCGGTCGACTTTTCGAAGCGGCTGCCTTTCTTCGCCCGGGACGACGGGTAGGTCAGGCTCGCGACCACAGGATGGGGGCGTCGTAGGCCCGCAGCCGCTCGTCCCCCGTGGCCAACTGAAGGTCCTCCTGCCGGGCCTGAGCCACCAGCATCCGGTCGAACGGGTCGCGATGGTGCAGCGGCAGCTCGGCCGCGGCGAGGGTGTGGCCGTGCTGGATGGCGAGCGGGCGGGCGTTGTTCTCGGCCAGTCGGGTGGGGATGAACTGCGCCGGCGGTGCCGGCAGCTCGAGGCGGCCGGCCGCGTGCTTGATCGCGATCTCCCAGGTGCTGGCGGCGGAGAGGAACAGGTCGTTGTCGGGATCGGCGAGCGCCCGGCGGGCCTCGTCGTTCAGCCGCTCCGGATCGCCGTTGAGCCAGAGCCAGACGTGGGTGTCAAGCAGGATCCGCTTCGCCATAGAAGAGCGCTTCGAGCTCCGGCATCGGGTCGTCGAAGTCGTCGTGGATCACGATCTTGCCGCGGTCGCGGCCGAGCTGGCGCGGCGCCTTCGCCGGCTCGACCGGGGTCAACCGCACCAGCGCGGTCCCCGCGCGGGCGATCACGACCTCCTCGCCGGCCATCGCCTGATCGACCAGGCGCGACAGGTGGGTCTTGGCGTAGTGGAGGTTGACCGACTTCATGGCGGCATCCTAGTCAAGCAGCTAGCTAGGGTCAACCCGGCCAAACGAACAGACCCTCGATAAGGAAACGCCCGCCCGGGGGCCGAACCCCGAGCGGGCGTTTCGCTTTCTCGAACCGGCCGCCGCCGGGGCCCACGCCCCAGCCGCCGGCCGCTCGGTCACTCCTCGTTGTGCGGGCCGGGGATCATCGCGCAGTCGGCGGTCTCGCCGTTGACGGTGCAGTTGCAGCCGTCGCCGGTGCAGCGGACCTGGACCTGGCACTCCTCGGCGCCGCCGCAGTCGAAGGGCTCGAAGGTGCCGTGGGCGCCCTCGCACTCGCCGTCCTCGCAGCGGATCTCGACCCGGCGCACCATGGGCCCACCGGCGCCCTCGCGCTCCTCGACGGCGGCGGTGAGGGTTTGCACCCGGCCGTCGCGCCAGACCTCGAGGGCCACGGTCTCGCCGGCCTTCTTGCCGTGGATCGCGCGGGTGAGGTCGTGCAGCGAGGCGACGGCCTGGCCGTCGGCGGCGCTGATCACGTCGCCGACCTGGACGCCGGCGCGAAACGCCGGGCTCTCCTCGACCACCTTCGAGACCAGCACGCCGGCGCCCTCGGGGGCGCCCTCGTGGACTCGCAGCTCGGGGGTCATCGGCGTCAGCATCACGCCGAGGTAGCCGCCCTTGCCGCCGGGGAGAAGGCCGTGGTGGTGGCCGGCCATCCAGTGCATCCCCGCCCCGCCTTCCAGCTCGTGGACCTCGCCGTCATGGCCGACGAAGATCATCTTCCGCACCTCGCCGGCCGCGGGGCAGTCTTCGCCCTCGCAGTCGGCCTGCTTTTCGATCCGGATCACGTGGCGCTCGCCGCCCGCGCCCTCCTCGCCGGGGCCGGCGAACGCGGCGGCGGCGGTGAGGCCGCCGGCGACCAGGGCGAGCAGTACCAGGCGGGCGGTCAGGATCAGGCTCTCTGGGGACCTCTTCATCATGTGTCTCCTGTTGCAGGGGATTGTCGCCTCCGTTCCAGCCATTCAACGCCCGAGCGCGCCGCCGGTTCCCACCGCCGCGGGAGCCGGGATCGGTTACGCTTCGCACCCATGGCCTGGATCCCGATCATCCCGCGCGAGGAGGCCGGCGAGGCGCTGCGCCGCGAGTACGAGGCCGCCGAGCGGCGCGCCGGGCGGGTGTGGAACATCGTCGCCGTGATGAGCCAGAACCCGGCGGCGATGAAGGCGTCGATGGGCTTCTACCTGGCGATCATGCACGGGTCTTCGCCGCTCTCGCGCGCGCAGAGGGAGATGCTGGCGGTGGTCGTCTCGGCCGCCAACCAGTGCCACTACTGAACGCGCGCCCACGCGCACGACCTCCGGGCCGAGGTCGCCAAAGGGTTCGGGATCGAGGACGCCGCGGAGGCCGACCGCCTGGTCGCCGCGATCGCCCGCGACTGGCGCACCGCCGCTCTCTCCGCGGCCGACCGCGCGCTCTGCGCCTACGCCGAGAGGGTCACCCGCGAGCCGGCGTCGGCGACCGCGGCCGACCTCGACGAGCTGCGCCGAGCCGGCTTCGGCGACGCCGCGATCCACGACGCGGTGCAGGTGATCGGCTACTTCAACTACATCAACCGCGTCGCCGACGCCCTCGGCGTCGATCCCGAGCCGGGCCTGCGCGCCTGGGAGAAGCCGTGAGGTGCGACTGACCTGGGCGAGCTGAGGCGAGAGACTCGGAAGCGATGCAGTGCGGAGCGCTTCCGAGTACATTTCCGAGTTGTATGGACCTGGTCCAGATCCTCAGGCGTCCCCGAGCCTCCGCGAGCGGGAGAAGCCGTGAGCCGCGACTACTACACCCGCTACCCGCGGCCAGTGCTCTGGCTGGTGCCGGAGGGGGAGGACCCTGTCGGCGGGGCGATCGCGCCGATCTACCTCTCGACCCTGCCGGTGACCAACGAGCAGTACGAGGCGTTCGACCCCGGCTTCGAGCGCAGCCCGGCGGCCCCGGACGACCGCGACCCGGCGCTCGGCCTCTCCTGGGAGGACGCCGCCGGCTACTGCGCCTGGTACGCCGGGATCGCGCGCAAGCCGATCCGGCTGCCGACCGGCGCCGAGTGGCGGCACGCCTGCCGCGCCGGCACCCCGGGCAGCGCCTTCTGGGGCGACGACCCGGTCGGCGCCGACCGCTTCGCATGGCACGCCGGCAACAGCGATCCCGCCCGGGTGCCGGCGCTCGACGCCAGGCCGTCGAACCCGTTCGGTCTCCTGGCGATGCTCGGCGGGGTCTGGGAGTGGACCGGCGGCGACGGCAAGGGCGCCGGCGGCGGGCGCATCCTCTGCGGCGGGAGCTGGCGAACCCCCGCCGGCGAGCTGAGCTGGGACCTCCGCCGCACCGAGCCCGGCGGGCGCCGCGTCGCCGACGCCGGCTTCCGCATCGCCCGCAGCCTGCGCTGACCCTCCGGCGGCTCAACGCACCGTCGCCCGGGATCGTAGACTCCCTGGTCATGTCGGAGCTCCACCGCGACCCCGAGCTCGAGCAGCTCATCTCCGAGCTGAACCAGGCCTCCGGCGAAGCGGGCGAGATCGCCGCGCCGGTCGAGGACGCTGGCGACTCGGCGCCCTGGGAGGCGCGCGGGCTCGACGATGGAGAGGCGGCGGCGCCGTCCCGGCCGCCGATCCCCTCGCCGTCCCGCCCCTGCCTGGCCGCGTCGGCCGCCGGCGGGGGAGCGCTCTGGCGGCGCCCCGAGATCGGCCCGGAGGTCGGCGGCGGCGCGCTCGAGCGGCTGCTCGCCGAGGTCACCCGGCGCGGCGCGAGCGACCTCCTGCTGGTCGCCGGCGAGCCGCCGGTGCTGCGCATCGACGGCGACCTGGTGCGGATGGACGCCGGGCCGCTCGCGCCGGGCGCGGTGACCGAGCTGCTGGCGCCCTACCTCGGCCCCGCCGACCGCGACCGGTTGGCGCGCGACGGCGCGGTCGACCTCTCGCTTCGGTTCGGTGCCGGCAGTGGTGACGTCGCCGGCCGCTTCCGGGTCAACCTCCACCGCCAGCGCGGCGAGGCGGCGGCCGCGGTGCGGGCGCTGCCTCGCGAGATCCCGACCCTCGGGCAGCTCGGCCTACCGCCGGAGCTGGCCGCGCTGGTCGAGCCTCGCCGCGGGCTGGTGCTGGTCTGCGGCCCGACCGGCGCCGGCAAGTCGACCACCCTGGCGGCGCTGATCGCCGAGATCGACCGCCGGCGCCGCGCCCACATCGTGACCATCGAGGACCCGATCGAGTACGAGCACGCCGGCGGCCAGTCGATCGTCGAGCAGGTCGAGATCGGCGCCGACTCGCCGTCGTTCGCCGCCGCGCTCAGGGCGGCGCTGCGCCAGGACCCCGACGTGATCCTGGTCGGCGAGATGCGCGACCTCGAGACCGTGGCCACCGCGCTCACCGCCGCCGAGACCGGCCACCTGATCCTCTCGACCCTCCACACCCACGACGCCCCGTCGGCGGTCCACCGCATCGTCGACGTCTTCCCGGCCGCCCAGCAGCAGCAGATCCGCCAGCAGCTCGCCCTGGCCCTGAACGCGATCGTCTGCCAGCAGCTCGTGCCGCGCATCGACCGCAAGGGCCGCGTCCCCGCGGTCGAGGTGCTGCGCGCCAACCACGCGGTGCGCAACCACCTGCGCAACGGCAAGCTCCAGAACCTCGCGACCGAGATCACCCTCGGCAAGAGCCAGGGGATGATCTCGCTCGAGGAGTCGCTCGCCCGGCTGGTCAAGGCCGGGATCATCGACCGCGAGGAGGCCGCGGCGCGCTCGGCGCGGCCGGAGGAGCTGGCGAGTCTGTTGAGATGAGGAGCCCTACGCCCCCCGCTCCCGCTCCATCGGCACGCCGTGCTCGGCGGCGATCCGGTCGAAGAGGTCGATGATCGTCCGCACGTAGGTCCGCTTCTCGCGGTAGGTGCCGGGGAAGAAGCTCCGCTTGAAGCCGTGGATGACGACGTTGCGGAGGTCGCGCGGGGCGAGGTCGAAGGCCTCGCAGGCCTGCTCCAGCTCGCGGGTCATGGTGGTGCGCGAGACCAGGCGGTTGTCGGTGCAGAGCGCGACCGAGAGCTTCTCTTTGACCATGCGCCCGAACGGGTGGTCGGCGGCGCGCTTCAGCTCGGGCATGGTCTGGAGGTTCGAGGTGATGCAGACCTCGAGGGTGATCCGGCGGTCGGCGATGTACTCGGAGAGCTGGCGGATGTAGCGCTCGGGGTCGGCCTCGCCCTGGACCCGGGCGGCGGCGTAGAGGTGGGTGCCGTGGCCGATGCGGTCGGCGTTGAGCTTGGTGATCGCCTGGAAGATCGACTGGGGTCCATAAGCTTCGCCGGCGTGGACGGTCTTCTTGAAGAAGTGGCGGTGGGCGAGCTGGAAGGCGGCGACGTGGTCGGAGGCCGGGTGGCCGGACTCGGCGCCGGCGAGGTCGAAGCCGACGATCGGCAGGCCCAGTTCGTCGCGCGCCTGGATCACCGCGCGCGCCAGCGACAGCGAGGCGACGCCGTAGGTCTCCTCGGGCGGCCAGTGGTCGAGCGCCGAGATCAGGGTGCGGTAGTAGGGGGAGAAGCCGCCGGTGAACATCCTCAGCGCGCAGGCGATGATGCCGTAGCGGAACGGCGGCTCGCCGCCCGCGGCCACCGCCGGCGACGCCTCGTGCTCGGCGCGCGCGCGGGCGAGGCCGCGGTCGACCGCGGCGATCACCTGGGCGACGTCGAGCCCCGGCCGGACGTGGAGCTGGGGCGCGAAGCGCACCTCGACGTAGCGGACGTTCTCGGCCAGGCAGTCCTGGGCCAGCTCGTAGGCGACCCGCTCGAGCGCCTCGGCGTCGGTCATCACCGCGCAGGTGTAGGCGAAGCCGTGGAGGTAGTCGGGGAGGTCGCGGTACGACTCCTTGAACACCGTCTCGAGCAGCCCTTCCGGGCTCGCGGACGGCAGCTCGACGCGGCGCTCGCGGGCCAGCTCGATCAGGGTCGGCAGGCGCAGCGAGCCGTCGAGGTGGACGTGCAGGTCGGACTTCGGGATCGCCTGGAGGAAGCCTCCGGGGAAGCGGCTCGAGGTCGGGCTCAAATCGTACTCCGGGGTTGACGGCGCCGCCCCCGCGGGTGGGGCTCGCCGGATTCCGCGATGCTAGCATCGCGCCCATGAGAGCCATCACGAAGGCCATCGCAGCCGCCGCGCTGCTCTTCGCGGCGTTCCCCGCGGCCGCCCAGACCTCTGGGCCGGGTTACGGGCCGGCGGCCAAGTCGTTCCAGATCAGCCCGTTCGTCGGCTACCGCTTCGGCGGCGGCTTCGACAGAGTCGACTACGACGACGACTTCTCCGACCTGATCGACGTCGAGATCGACGACGGCGGGGTGTTCGGCGTGGTCTTCGACGCCCGCTTGAGCGAGGGCCTGTTCCTCGAGCTGTGGGCCAGCCGCCAGCAGACCGAGCTGGGCGAAGACGCGGGGCTGTTCCTGCCCCCCGAGGCGCTGTTCGACATCGACGTCGACTACTACCACGCCGGCCTGATCTACGAGTGGACCCCCGGGCAGGTGCGGCCGTTCTTCGGCTTTTCCGCCGGCGCCACCCGCTTCATCCCCGACGGCCCCGGCCTCGACGAGCTGATCCGGCCGTCGTTCTCGTTCGGCGGCGGCGTCAAGGTGATGTTCAGCGAGGCGGTCGGCCTCCGTCTCGAGGGGCGCTGGATCTCGACCTGGGTGGAGGCGGGCGACGACGAGTTCTGCGACCACCACTCCTGCTACGACTTCGACCAGGACGTCTACTTCTACCAGATCGAGACCGGGGTCGGGCTGGTGGTCGCCTTCTAGGGCGCTACTCCTCGAGCCCGATCCGGATCAGGTCGATCACCTCCTCGACGTCGCGGACGCCGCGGGCGGTGTCGAGGGCGATCTTCTCGCGCGCGGCGTCCGGCAGCCAGCCGCGCAGGCTGACCACGCCGTCGGCGGCCTCGACCTCGAGCTCGAGCGCCCAGCGGCCGATCTCGCCCAGGAGGCGCGACTTGACCTGCGACTCGACGCCCGCGTCGAGCAGCTCGCGCTCGGTGGCGGCGGCGGCGCGGCCGAGCGCGCCGGGGCCGCCGGTCCGCGGCACCAGGCCGATCTTGTTGTCGACCTTGCGCACGCCGGGCACCGATGCCGCGACCTCGTGGGCCAGCTCCTGGGTCGAGTGCTCGTCGACCGCGCCGGTCAGGAGCACCAGGTCGCCGCGGGCGACGACGGCGATCCCCAGGGCGTCGGCGCCGAGCTTGTCCAGGAGCCGGGCGCGCACCCCCTCGGTCAGGAGCGCGTCGGCGACCCGGGCTTCGGCGGGGTCGGCGGGCGGAGGGCTCGGGGCCGGGCGGTAGCAGCCGGCGGCGAGGGCGGTCGCCACGAGGGCGGCCGCGGTGAGGACGGGCAAGAAGGCGGATCGGCGGCGGGTCGGCATCCTGGTCGGTCTCCCCTCGACCGCTCCAGCGGTCGCCGGGCAGTCTACCGGAAGGCTATCGGCCGGATCGGGCCTGCTGGTACGATCCTCCCGGCCTCCTCGTCATGCATCCCGACCGCCCGCCCCCCGAACGACCCGGCCTGATCCCGCGCCTGCGCGACCAGGGCTACGCGCCCGAGCTGGTGGCGCGTCGCCGCGCCTGGATCGAGGAGCGCACCGGCGCCCGGCTCGATCACGCCGGCGCGTTCTCGATCCCGAGCGAGGCGATGCGGGGCAACGTCGAGAACCCGATCGGCGCCGCCCAGACCCCGCTCGGCGTCGCCGGGCCGCTCCTCGTCGACGGCGAGCACGCCCGCGGCACCTTCTACGTCCCGCTCGCCACCACCGAGGGCGCGCTGGTGCGCTCGTTCGAGCGCGGCATGATGGCGCTGACCCGCGCCGGCGGCGCCCGCGTGCGGGTGGTGCGCGACGAGAACCGGGCCTGCCCGATCTTCGCCTTCGACGACGTGGTCGCCGCCGCCGCCTTCGCCGCCGCGCTCGGCGAGCTGCTGCCGGCGGTGCTTGCGGAGGCCGAGGCGACCACCCGCCACGGGCGCCTGCTCGGCCTCGTGCCGCGCCAGGTCGGGCGCGACGTGATCGTCGAGATGCGCTTCTCGACCGCCGACGCCCACGGCATGAACATGATCGTCAAGGCCGCCGAGGCCGCCTGCCGCTGGCTCCTGGACCGCACCGATGCGCGGTCCTACACGCTGATGAGCGGCGCCGAGGGGGAGAAGCGCGCCGCCGGTACGCTCCTCCCCGGCGGCAAGGGGAAGACCGCGATCGCCGGCGCGCGGCTGCCGCGGCGGGTGGTGCGCTCGGTGCTCGGCACCAGCGCCGAGGAGATGGCCGAGCTGTGGCGGCGGACGGTGGTCGGCCACCTCGCGGCCGGCGCGCTCGGCTACAACGGCCACGCCGCCAACGGGCTGACCGCGCTCTACATCGCCTGCGGCCAGGACGTCGCCAACGTCGTCAACTCGGCGGTGGCGATCACTACCCTCGAGGCCGACGCCGGGAGCGGCGACCTCCACGCCGCGGTCACGCTCCCCTCGCTCACCGTCGCCACGGTCGGCGGCGGCACCGGGCAGGGCACCGCGCGCGAGTGCCTGGCGATGCTCGGCTGCGCCGGCGCCGGCCAGGCGCTCAAGCTGGCCGAGATCGCCGCCGCCACCGTGCTCGCCGGCGAGCTGTCGTTCGGGGCCGCGCTCGCGGCGGGGGACTTCGTCGCCGGCCACGAGAGCTACGGCCGCAACCGGCCGCCCGAGGAGCAGGAGACGCGCGAGCCGGACGGCGCCGAGGGGGGCGGCGCCCGGGGGGATGGCGGCGGCGCGGCCGGGGGGGCCGGGTGAAGCGCCCCTTCCGCGGCCTCCGCCGGGCCGAGCCGCGGGCCCGCTACGACGCGGTGGTGATCGGCGCCGGGATCGGCGGGCTGGTCGCCGCCAACCTGCTCGCACGCGAGGGGCTCGCGGTGCTCCTGGTCGAGCAGCACTACATGGTCGGCGGCTACTGCTCGACCTTCCGCCGCGGCGGCTACACCTTCGACGCCGCGAGCCACTTCTATCCGCTCCTCGGCAACCTCGACACGCTCACCGGGCGCCTGCTCGCCGACCTCGGCGTCGAGACCGGCTGGGTGCGCATGGACCCGGTCGACACCTTCCACCTCCCCGACGGCACCCGCTTCGAGGTCCCCGCCGACTTCGCCCCCTACCGGGCGAAGCTCGACGCCGAGTTCCCGCACCAGCGCGAGGCCCTCGACCGCTTCTTCGAGGCGGTGCGCGAGGCGTACCTCCAGGGACTCCTGGCCTACTTCCGCGGCCGCGCCACGCCGCGCTTCTCGCGCTGGCGCGACCTCACCGTGCGCGACGCGCTCGACCGCTACTTCGACGACGAGCGCCTCAAGCTCCTGCTGACCGCCGACTGCCCGCACTGGGGGTCGCCGCCCTGCCGCACCTCGTTCGTCTTCGACTCGATGCTGCGGCTGTCCTATTTCCTGGGCAACTACTACCCGGCCGAGGGCTCGCAGGCCTTCGCCGACGACCTCGCGGCGCGTTTCGAGGAGCAGGGGGGCGACATCCTGATGAGCACCCGCGCCGACCGCATCCGGGTCGAGGAGGGCGCGGTGCGCGGGATCGAGCTCGAGACCGTGCGCGGGCCGCTCACCGGGCGGCGCAGCGTCGAGACGCCGGTGGTGGTCGCCAACGGCGACCTCCGCGACACCTGCCGGCGGCTGATCGGCGAGCGCCACCTGGGCGCCGAGTACCTCGCCCGGCTCGAGCGGCTGCGGCCGTCGATGCCGTGCTTCCTCACCCACATCGGTCTCGAGGGGGTCGAGCCGGAGGTCCTCGAGCGCGCCCAGGGCTACTACTGGGACGGCTGGGACCCCGACCTCGTCGGCCGCGGCGCGCTGCGCTGCAAGGTCTTCGTCCCCACCCTCTACGCGCCGTCGCTGGCGCCGCCCGGCGGCCAGATCGTGATGCTCCAGAAGGTCCTCGAGATGGACTACGACGCGGTCGAGGACTGGCCGGCGCACAAGGCGGCGATCGAGGCGATTACGTTGGAGCGCCTGCGCCAGGTCGTGCCGGAGGTCGACCGGAAGATCGTGGTCTCGACCTCCGCCTCGGCCCGGACCTCGCACCGCTTCACCCTCAACCACCAGGGCGCGATGCTCGGCTGGGAGATGGCCCCCGACCAGCTCGGCGACGACCGCCCCGGCATCGAGGGCCCGCTCGCCGGCCTCTGGTTCGTCGGCCACTGGACCCGCCCCGGCGGCGGCATCACCCCGGTGATGGTCTCCGCCCTCCAGGTCGCCGAACGGATCACCGGCAGCGCCCGCACGCGCACCGCGATGGCGCTGCCGGGCGACCTGATGCGGGCGATGGGAGGGGCACAGGCGGAGGGCGACGTGATCAGGGTCGTGCCATTGCCACCGGACCCCATCCAAGCACTGCGGGGGGCGGGACGGGGCGAAGGGCTCGGGCGCAAGCTGCTCATGGAGCGGCAGCGCGAACGGCGCGGCTCCTGACAGAGCCGTGCGCCGAATCGCCGCCTACGCCCTGAGCTGCGCTTCCCGTTGAGCTACTGCCAGAAGTCGTCTTCGCCCTCGGTCGCCTGCGCCGCCGCCACCTGCTCGTCCATCCAGGCGTCGAACTCGTCCTGGGGGAGGACGTGGAGGAAGCCGCGCATCGTGGCGTGGCCGTTGCCGCAGAGCTGGGCGCAGGCGATCTCGTAGTGGACGTCGTCGTCGCCGCGCTTCTGGCGCATCTCGGCGGTGGTCACGGTCGGCACGAAGTGGACCGGGATCATGACTCCCGGGACCGCGTCCTGCTTGACCCGCATCTCGTTGAGCATGAAGCTGTGGATGACGTCCATGCTCGACAGCTCGATGATCACGGGCTTGTCGACCGGCAGGTAGAGGTTGTTGGTGGAGGTCACGTCGTCGGCCGACGCCGGGTCGTCGCGGTCGAGGCCGATCGGGTTGGTCTGGGTGTCGACCAGCTCGGCGCGGGTGGCGCCGAAGGCGCCGTCGGGCCCCGGGTAGTGGACGTTCCAGGCGAACTGTTGGGCGACCACCCGCACCACGGTGGCCTCGCCCGCGGCCGGGAAGGCGTCGACGCGCTCCGACCAGAGCGGGATCGAGAAGGCGACCAGGAGCACCGCCTCGACGACCGCCACGCCCCCCTCGAGCCACTTCGGCGCCTTGGTCTGGATGCCGTCGTGGTCGGCGCGCGGGTTGCGGCCGCGGCGGAAGCGCACCAGCAGGTAGATGAAGAACGCGCTCCAGCCGACGAACAGGATCGCCATCAGCCAGTGCACCAGGTAGTTCACGTGGTCGAGCGCCGCCCCGTGGGCCGACGCCACCTCCGGCATGCCGAGCCAAGACTCCATCGCGTCCCCTCCGGTTCGGGTGCGCCGCTAACCGGGCGACCCGGGATCGACCAGGCGCAGGCCGCGCCGCGGGTCCTGGAGCCGCCGCGCCCGCCGCCGCAGCACCAGGAACATCGCGACGCCCCCGCCCATCAAGGCGTAGACCAGCGCGCCGAGGAAGACCACCGACCAGCGCACGCCGTCGACCGCCGCCTGGTCGTCGGTCTCGCCGAAGCAGACCGGGCAGGCCGCGGCCTCGGCGGCCAGCAGGATCGCCAGCGCCAGGGCCGCGAGGACGACCGCGGCGCGCCGGGCGCCTCTCCTCTTCGCGGGTCTCGGTACTCTCACGCTGCTCACAGGAAGCTCACGTCCTTCATCTTCCTCAAGAACCAGACGCCGTAGACCACCAGCGCCGCGGCGGCCGCGAAGCCGCCGCCGGCGAGGAGCCACCAGCCGGCGCCCCCCGCCTCGGCCCTGCCCGCCGCCCACACCCCGAACCAGACCGCCAGCGCGATCGAGGCCAGGACGAAGACGACGTGGAAGGCCTTGAGCGACATTCAGCGTCCCCTTCCGGCTCAGTTCTCGATCCGGTCGAGGTCGGTGACCAGCGGCCCGATCAGCACGAACAGGAAGAACAGCACGGTGAACGCCAGGACCACGAAGATCAGCTTCTTCTCCGAGATCAGGTGCATGAAGTAGCAGGCCACCAAGGAGGCCTTGACGGTGGCGATCACCAGCGCCAGCACCACCGCCGGCACCACCGACAGGTGCAGGTAGCTCACCGCCACCGTGATCACGGTCAGCACCATCAGGCTGACGAAGACCGTGATGTAGACCTTGACGTGCTTGTCGATGTCGACGTCGTGGTGACCGCCGTGGGCGGCCGCCGCGTGCGCGGTTTCGTGTCCCTCTGCGCTCATCTCACCCTCCTCGGCGTCGCGACTACAGCAGGTAGAGGACCGGGAACAGGAAGATCCACACCAGGTCGACGAAATGCCAGAACAGCCCCGCCGTCTCCACCCGGTTGGTGAACTGCTCGGGGTGGCTGTGCCACATCTTCGACCCCGGCCCGAGGTAGTAGGCGTTGACCGCCATGCCGCCGATCACGTGCAGCGCGTGGAGGCCGGTCAGGGTGAAGTAGATGGCGAGGAAGGTGCTGGTCGACGGCAGGAGGTCGTGGTGGAGCTTGGCCGAGTACTCGAAGTACTTGATGACCAGGAAGCAGAAGCCGAAGAGCACCGTGGCGCCCATGTAGAGCCGGTAGCGCCCGAGCTGCCGGCGCATCAAGGACGCCCACGCCATCACCATGGTGACGCTGGAGCTGATCAGCACCACGGTGTTGACCGTGGCCAGCGGCACGTTGAGGATCGTGAACCCGTGCGGCCACTCCGGCGCCCCGATGCGGAGCAGGATGTAGCTCGCGAAGAGCGCGCCGAAGAGCATCACCTCGGAGGCCAGGAACAGCCAGATCCCGAGCTTGACGTTGTTGAGCCCGGTGTCGGGCCGGATCTCTACGGTGTAGGGGATCGCGGTCGCGGACATCGTCGTCACCCCCTCCTAGCCGCCCGCCGGCTGGGCCGCCGGCCGTGCGGTTGCGGTTCCTGCCGGCGGCTCTTGCCCCGGCGCCTCCCACTGCGGCGTGAAGTCCCCCTCGCGCCCGGGCATGCTGTACTCGTAGGGATCGCGGTAGACCGACGGCACGACCGCGAAGTTGCCGTGCGGCGGCGGCGACGGCGCCGCCCACTCGAGGGTGGTGCCGTCCCAGGCGTTGGCCCCTGCCTTCCTCCCCTTGCGCAGGCTCAGGAAGAAGTTGAGGATGAACGGGATCTGCCCGATCGCCAGGCCCCAGGCCGAGAACGAGATCAGCATGTGGAGGTCGAGCACGTCCTGGGTGTGGGCGTAGATCTGGCCGCCGTCGAAGAGCCGCCGCTGCATCCCCGCCATGCCCTGGATGAACATCGGCATGAAGATGCCGTTCATGCACACCAGGCTGATCCAGAAGTGGATCTTGCCCAGTTTCTCGTTGAGGTAGCGGCCGGTCGCCTTCGGGTACCAGTAGTAGATCCCGGCCATCAGCGCGAACAGCGTCCCCGGCGCCACCACGTAGTGGAAGTGGCCGATCACGTAGTAGGTGTCGTGGAGGTGGATGTCCGCCGCCGAGAGCCCGAGCGGCAGCCCGGTCAGCCCGCCGATGCCGAACATCGGCAGGAACGCGAGCGCGAAGAGCATCGGCGTGGTGAAGCGGATCGAGGCGCCCCAGAGCGACAGGATCAGCGCGGTCAGGATGATCACCGACGGGATCGAGATGATCATCGTGGTGGTCTGGAAGAAGGCGTTCATGGTCGTGCCCATTCCGGTCAGGAACATGTGATGGGCCCAGACGATGAACGACAGGAAGCCGATCCCGACCACCGAGTAGACCAGCGACTTGTAGCCCCAGAGGGGCTTCCGTGTGTTGTTGGCGATCACCTCGGCGACGATGCCGAGCGCCGGCAGGATCAGGACGTAGACCTCGGGGTGGGCGAGGAACCAGAACAGGTGCTGCCAGAGGATCGGGCTGCCGCCGCCGACGTACTCGGCGACCTGGCCGCTGACCACCAGACCCGTGGGCATGAAGAAGCTGGTGCCGGCGAGGCGGTCCATGAGCTGCATGACGCCGGCCGCCTCGAGCGGCGGGAAGGCGAGAAGCAGCAGGAACCCGGTGACGAACTGCGCCCAGACGAAGAACGGCAGGCGCATGAAGGTGAGCCCGGGCGCCCGGAGCTGGATGATCGTGACGATGAAGTTGATCGAGCCCAGGAGCGAGGAGGTGATCAGGAAGACCATGCCGATGAGCCAGCAGCGTCTGGCCCATCGGTGCGATCACCGAGAGCGGCGCGTAGGAGGTCCAGCCGCGACTGCGCCGCGCCGCCGGGGACGAAGAAGCTCACCAGCATGGTCACGCCGCCGAGGAAGAACGCCCAGTAGCTCGCCATGTTGAGGCGCGGGAAGGCCATGTCGGGAGCGCCGATCTGGAGCGGCACCACGAAGTTGCCGAAGCCGCCGACCGCCAGCGGCACGACGCCGAGGAAGACCATGATCGTGCCGTGCATCGCGCCGAGCGAGTTGTAGAACTCGGGCAGCATGATGCCGCCGGGCATCCCCTCGCCGAAGATCGCGCCGACCAGCGGCAGCGGCCGCCCGGGAAGGCGAGCTGCCAGCGCATCATCATCATCAGGCAGAAGCCGAAGAACAGGAAGCAGAGCCCGCTGACGCCGTACTGGATGCCGATCACCTTGTGATCGACCGAGAAGACGTACTTGCGCCAGAAGCCGAGCTCGTGCCCGTGGTCGTGATCCCCGGCGCCGGCGGCCGGCGCGTCGTGGTGCCGCTCTTCCATCGCCCCCCTCCTACTTGGCCGGGACCTTGAGCGCGAAGTCGGCGGCCGCCGTGCCGCTGGCGTCGACGGTCACCGACTTGGTCGCCGTCCCGAGCTTCTCGTGCCAGACCTCGATCTCGTAGCTGCCGGCCGGGAGGTTGGCGATCGAGAACTTGCCGTCGGCGCCGGTGACGTCGAAGTAGGGGTGGGTCATCACCGCGACGTAGGCGCGCATCCACGGGTGGACGTCGCACTTGACCGGGAACACCGGCTCGGGCTTGTTCAAGACCTGCCCCTTCTCCTTGAGGTTCGCCGGCATGCCGATGTTGAACTCGCGGTTCACCTTGGACAGCCCGTGGACGTTGTGCAGGACGCCGTCCGAGTTCTTGAACACCAGCTCGGCGCCGACGCCGACGCCGACCACGTGCGGCTCGTACATGCAGCCCTTCTGGTCGATCGTCACCTTCCCCTTCGGCGCCTCGCCGGCGGGGGCGTTCTTGACCGACACGAAGACGTTGGCGAGAGTGTTGCCGGGGCCGAGCACGAGCAGCTCCGGCGGCACCGGCGAGTCGTGCTTGGCGGCGCACGCCGGGTCGGCGTTCATGTCCAGCGGCTTGAGCGCCGGCGCCTTGCCGTCGAAGGTGATCTTGCCGGCGACCGTGCCGGCGGCGGCCGGGCCGGCGAGCGCGACCGCCGCCAGGGCGGCCGCGGCGGCGATCCCGAGAGTGCGCATCGTCATCGACTTCTTCATCGACATCATCGACTCCTTACCTCGAAGTAGTTGCTAGGGCGGGCCGGGGCGGCTAGACGTTCTCGAACGACAGCGACTCCGGGAGCCGGGGATCGCCCAGCGGCACCAGGGCGCGGCGCCGCATCAGCAGCGCGAACGCTCCGGCGAGAAGCCCGACCATCCCGACCAGCGTCAGCAGGTCGAGGGCGCGCGGGTGGATCCCGTGCGGGTCGAAGCTGGGCATCACCAGCCAGTAGAGGTCCAGATAGTGCATCGCCAAGAGCCAGACCGCGCCGGCGATCAGCGTCGGCGCCCGTCGCTTGACGGCGCGGGAGAGCAGGAAGAAGAACGGCAGCACGAAATGCCCCGCGGCCAGCGCTACGCTCGCTCCCGCCCACCCCGGCCCGATGCGGTGAGCGTACCAGAGGGTCTCCTCCGGGATGTTGCCGTACCAGATCAGCATGAACTGCGAGAAGGCGATGTAGGCCCAGAACACGACGAAGGCGAAGAGGAGCTTGCCGAGGTCGTGGAAGTGCTCCGGGGTCACCGTGCCGCCGAGCGCCCCGCCGGGGGACGAGCCGCCGAGCGCGAGCACCAGGAGGATCAGGGTCGCGAGCACCGCCACCGTCGAGCCGGCGAAGAAGTAGACGCCGAAGATCGTCGAGTACCAGTACGGGTCGAGCGACATGATCCAGTCGAAGGCGGCGACCGTCAGCGTGAGGGCGAGCGCGATCATCCCCGGCGCCGCCAGCGACTGGAGGCGCCGGGTGACGCCCGGGTCGCCGCTCGCGTCCTGGGCCAGCGAGCGGCGCCGGAACCACCAGGCGAGGAGCGACCAGGCGCCCAGGCAGACCGCGGCGCGGATCAGGAAGAAGCCCGGGTTCAGGTAGGCGGCCTTGGCCGCCAGGAGCGGGTCGCCGGCGGCCTCGGGGCGCGCCCACGGGAAGAGGTCGGGGAGCGCGAACGCGATCGGCAGGAAGAGCAGCGCGAAGAGCGGCAGGGTGGCCGCGAGGTGCTCGGCGAGCCGCCGCACCACCGTGCTCCAGCCGGCGCGGGTGGCGTGGTGGAGGAGAACGAAGAAGAGCCCCCCGAGCGCGATCGAGACGGCGAAGAGGTAGGCCGTCAGGTAGGCCGCGAGCGAGCGCGCCGAGCCGCCGCCGAGGACCAGCGCGGCGGCCAGGAAGGTGACCCCGAGCCCGAGCCCGATCGCCGGCAGCTTCCGGGCGAACGGGTGATCGGGCGGCAGCGACACCGCGTCGGCCGCGAGCGCCGGGCTGCCGTGTTCGGACGCGTGCCCCGCCGCGTGCCCGGCGCTCATCGCGTCCCTCCGGTCTCGACCGCCTCGACGTGCTCGGCGCCCAGCTCGCCCAGGAGCGCCTCGGTGGCGGCGCGGTCGAAGTGCGGATCCGCCGCCTCGATCGAGATGAAGAAGCGGTCGTCGCTCGCGCGCTCGAAGCGCTCCGAGTTGAACAGCGGATGGAACGGCTGCGGCATCCGCGCCAGGAGCAGGAAGCCGAGCACCGCGCCGGTGGCGCCGCCGATCACGCCGCACTCGAACATGATCGGTACGAAGGCAGGCCAGGAGAAGAGCGGCTTGCCGCTGATCACCAGCGGGTAGGCGATGGTCGCCGCCCACCACTGGAGGAGCATCCCGGCGGCGGCGCCCGAGAGCCCGAGGACGAGCACGAACCAGCCGACCGGCGAGCGCTTGAGCCCCATCGCCTCGTCCAGCCCGTGGACCGGGAACGGCGTGTGCGCGTCCCAGCGCGAGAAGCCCGCGTCGCGCACCCCGCGGCAGGCCGCGGCCAGCCGGTCCGGGGTCGAGAACTCGGCCAGGAGGCCCCAGGTCGTCCGCTCGCTCATCGTCGCTCCATCAGTGGTGCCGCACCCGCGCCTCGGGCAGCACGCCCTTGACCTCGGCGATCGCGACCATCGGCAGGAAGCGCACGAACAGCAGAACAGGGTGAAGAACAGGCCGAAGCTGCCGACGAGCGTCAGCATGTCCACCGACCGTCGGCGCGTACATAGCCCCAGCGCGACGGCAGGAAGTCGCGGTGCAGCGAGGTGACGATGATCACGAAGCGCTCGAACCACATGCCGATGTTGACGAAGATCGAGACGACGAACAGCACCGGGATCGTGCGTGCGCAGCTTCTTGAACCAGAAGAACTGCGGCGAGATGACGTTGCAGCTGACCATCGATCCAGTACGCCCACGCAGTAGGGGCCGAACGCGCGGTTCGATGAAGGCGAAGCGCTCGTACGGGTTGCCGCTGTACCAGGCGATGAAGAACTCCATCGCGTAGGCGTAGCCGACCATCGATGCCGGTCGCCAGGATGATCTTGTTCATGTTCTCGAGGTGGCGGCAGCGTGATCAGGTCCTTGAGCCGGAAGACGCCGCGCGCGGGATCACCATCAGCGTCACCACCATCGCGAAGCCGGAGAAGATCGCGCCGGCGACGAAGTACGGCGGGAAGATCGTCGTGTGCCAGCCCGGCAGCTGCGAGGTGGCGAAGTCGAACGACACGACCGAGTGCACCGAGAGCACCAGCGGCGTCGAGAGGCCGGCGAGCAGCAGGTACGCCTTCTCGTAGTGCGGCCAGTGCCGGTGCGAGCCGCGCCAGCCGAGCGCGAAGAGGCCGTAGGCGAGGCGCCGCGATCTTCGTCTTCGCGCGGTCGCGGAGGGTCGCGAGGTCGGGGATCAGCCCGATGTACCAGAACAGCAGCGAGACCGTGACGTAGGTGCGGACCGCGAAGACGTCCCACAGCAGCGGGCTGCGGAAGTTCGGCCACATCGCCATCTGGTTGGGGAGCGGCAGCAGCCAGTAGGCGCAGCCACGGCCGGCCGACGTGGATGCCGCGGGAAGACCAGCGGCGCAGATGACCGCGAAGATCGTCATCGCCTCGGCGAAGCGGTTGATCGACGTGCGCCACTTCTGGCGGAACAGGAAGAGGATCGCGCGAGATCAGCGTGCCGGCGTGGCCGATGCCGACCCAGAAGACGAAGTTGGTGATGTCGAACGCCCAGCCGACCGGGACGTTGTTGCCCCAGACGCCGACGCCCTCCCAGAACAGCCAGGCGATCGCGATGCCGAAGACGCCGAGCGCCGAGAGCGACACCGCGAGCACCGCGTACCAGCCGAGCGGCGGCTTCCACTCGATCGGCCGCGCCACCGACTCGGTGACGCCGTGGAAGCCGGGCGAGCCGGCGACCAGCGGCGCCCGGCGCTCGACCGGGTCGAGGTCGGTGACGGCGGGGTCGAGGTCGAGGGCGCGGGGATCGACGTCGGCAACGGCCATGGGGTGTCCGGCTTCTCCTCCCTTGCCCGGTGCCGGTCCGATCCGGTCCGGGGACGCGGCGCATGCCGCGGATGCCCCCTCGGGGGGGCGACGATGGCCAGCGAAAAACCGCCGAGGGTGTACCACGGGGCACCCCTCATGGTCAACTCTGGTGCGCCCTCTCTAGGCGCTCCCTCCATGCCGCCGCGCGGCACCCGTCGCGGCCGCTTCACTCCGCCGCGCGGCCAGCTCCGCGGCCACCGCGGCGGCGGCACGTTCGGCGCTCGCCACGGTGTCGGGGAGACCGGCGCCGTGGAAGGCGCTGCCGGCGAGGTGCAGCCCCGGCCCGCACAGCGCCTCGAGCGCCGCCACCCGGCGGCGGTGGCCGACCTCGTACTGCGGGTAGCCGCGCGGCCAGCGGTGGACGCGCACCAGCGCCGGCTCGGCCGTGACGCCGGCGAGCGCCGCCAGGTCGGCGCGCACCGCCGCCACCAGCTCGCGTTCGGGCAGCTCGGCCCAGCGCTCGCCGCGGGCGCCGCCGACGAAGGCGCGCACGAGCGCGCCGCCGGCCGGCGCCCGGCCCGCGAACTTGGTCGAGGCGAAGGTGGCGGCGACCAGCGCCCGCCCCTCGGCGGCGGGGACGAAGAAGCCGAAGCCGTCGGGCAGCCGAACCGCGCCCGGGTGGTAGCCGAGGGCGACCGTGGCGGCCGAGGCGTAGGGGAGCGCGGCGAGCCCGTCCGCCAGCGCGGGGCGCGAGCCGGCCACCAGCTCGGCGGCGGCGAACGCCGGCAGCGCCAGCACGACGGCGTCGGCGGCCAGCTCGCCGCCGTCGGCGAGGCGCACCCCCCAGGGCGGGCCGCCGCCGGCGCCGCGCAGCTCGACCGCCGGCCGGCCGGTCAGGACCTCGGCGCCGCCCGGCCCGCGCAGGCGCGCGACCAGCGCGTCGATCAGCTCGCCCAGGCCGCCGGCGAGGGTCAGGAACGGTGGCTCGGCCGGGGCGGGCGAGCCGGCGCCGGCCGAGCCAGCGGCGGAGCGGTTGCCGGCGGCGGCCGTGGCGGGCGAGCCGGCGCCGGCAGCGCGGGCGGCGATCCCGGCGCGGACGCCGCGGCCGACGCTGCCGAACCGCCGCTCGAGGTCGGCGCAGGCCGGCCACACCGCCGCCAGGCTCAACCGCTCGGGGTCGCCGAGGTGGAGGGACGACATCACCGGATCGGCCAGCCGCTCGAGCGCCTCGCGGCCGAAGCGGCGGCGGACGAAGGCGGCGAGCGACTCGTCGGCGTCGCCGGCCTCGGCCCCGATGGATGCGGGGCCCGCCGGCCGCGCCGGCAGCCACCGTTCGGCGAGGATGCGCGCCTTGCCGCGCCAGGAGAAGAGCGGCGAGCCGAGGAACGGCCCGAGCCGGGTCGGCACCAGCATCTGGAGCCCCGCCGGCAGCTCGACCAGGCGGCCGCCCCGCGCCACCCAGACCCGCCGCGGCGCGTCGGCGCAGCCGATCAACCGGTCGCCGAGCCCGAGCTCGCGGGCCAGCGCCACGGCCTGCGGCTTCGAGGCCAGGAAGGAGTCGGGACCGCCCTCGACGACGAAACCGTCGAGCCGCTCGGTGACCACCTTGCCGCCCGGATGCGGCGACGCCTCGACCACGGTCACCTCGAGCGGCAGCCCGCTCTCCGCGGCGGCCCGGCGGAGGCGCCAGGCGGCGGTCAACCCGCAGACGCCGCCGCCGACGATCACCACCCGGGGCGGCACGGCTCCCGGCCCGCCTCCGGTGATCTCCGGGGCGGAGCGCAGAGCGCTGGCGGCGGGGGCGACGGGGTTGGTTGCGGCCTGGCTCACGGTGCTCGGGCACGCACGCGCCGGGCCTCCCTCGGCGGGAGTCGCTCCGCGGTTCTGCCGGAGCGGCGGTGTCGCGCTGGAGCGCGGAGCTTACACGATGGTCGACGCGCGGCCGCGCCCCAGCGGAGGTGCGAAAGCGGTCGTTCGGCCGTCAGATCTCGATCGGGATTCCTACCTGCGTCCTCACCGGTGTGTAGAGATCGACCTCGATCTCCGGAGCGTGGATCGAGACCACGAGCGCGTACCGCGCCGCACGACGCCAGCGGTCCAGGTAGGGCCGCTCCTTCCACCAGCCAGAAACCGGGTAGACCGCAACGTGCTGGCGATCCGCGAGCTCGGCGGCCGGTCCGCGCCAGAAGTCCGAGTGGATCGACCCGCGATGCCTTGAATTGCTCCCGATGTGCCAGCCTGTCGGGTCGCCGGTCCTCGGAGATCCCTCGTCCTCGTCACGCGCCGCTTTGTTCAGCCGCTTCTTGAAGTCATCGAGGCTCTCGTTCACCCCGGCCCGGACATCGAATCGGTATCCGTGCGAAGCGTAGCGGTGCCGGTACTTGTATCCTCGCTCGGAAGGGTTCGGCTCGATGAAGTACGAGAGCGTGACCCGTAGCACTACCAACACATCGCCGAGGTCACGGAGTTGCTCGACCGGCCAAGGAAGCTCATAGATCTGGATCTCCTTCAACGAGCAGTCGGGGCGCCCCTGCTTGCGGATGAATGGTTGGATCGACTCCTCGGCGATCAGGGTGAGCCGGTTCCCGGCGCTCCAGAGCGCTCGTTCCAGGCTGGGCACGCCGAAGCCGCATCGGCGCACGAGACGTTCGTACTGCCGCCTCCCCTCGGTGGGCAGATACCGCTCGAGCATCGCTGGCGTCCAGCTTGCCGAATGAACGATCAGCGCCCGTACTGTCTCAGACCACAGCTTCGGGTATTGGCGCCAGACTTCGGCGGCCATGTGACCGACCAAGGCGCTTGCGCCGCTCGTGTCCCCGAAGGGTGTTAGAGAACGGCGCGCCGGCTCGTGGTGAGTCGTTAACAACCGTAAAGAGTCTGGATCAGCGACCTCCCTCCCGTCGGGTGATCGCACCCAGTTGCCGCCCTCGGCCACAACATCCGGCTTGAGGGGCCAAGACGGCTGCCAAGTGAGGGAAGTGGAGGTGCTGGGACTCAGGTCACCCGGTCGCGCGAGCACTTCCCATCCCTCGAAATCTGCCTCGTCAACGCGCCAGCGGTCAGTGTATGCGCCCACCGTTATTGCATTCCACGCCTGTGCCGGATCGTGGATGTCTTCAGTCTCAAGGTGATCGGGATGGTTGATTCTTGCCTCGCGATTACTGTTTCCCGCGCACAGGACCCACAGCCTCTTCGGTTGGTCGTCACCTCCGTACGCAAGCTTGTCGACCGCTGCTGACCACGACGAAGGCCTTCCACGGTCCCTCGCATCCTCCGTCGTCACGGCCATCAGGTGCGTTCGCATTGCCTGAGGCCGCTGCACTTCGACCCGGTGCGCCGCTTGCTCGGTGATCCTTCCGTATAGATCAGGCTCGTTCGAGTCCGGAGGTGGAGGCAGGATCTTGACCGACTCAAGCCACGCCGGCAGCGCCATCGGGTAGCTTCCGACGAGAGACTCGAGGAGGTCCCCGTACAGGGCCAACCCCGCCATGCCCGTGCCATGCCCCGCAGGGTCGTGGTCTTCAACTCCCCAAGTCGGATCGACAGCGTGGAGATCCTCGGGGTCGATGGCTAGTTGAAGCAACGGATGGCCCGCATTGACGCCCGTGTCCAGCAAGCAGATCCTCGGCGCTTCTTCCGGCGGGGACTGTGTCCGCTTGAGAAGATCGTCTACCCATTCCCGCTGCTCGAGGCGCGGCATCTCCATGAACAGCGACGCCAGTTCCTTCGCTCGCCGGAGCTCCGCAATGGAGTCGACCGCCTCTACCGAGGCCGCGAACTGGCGCAGCGTCCCGTACGCAAGGAGCACTCGGGTGCTCGGAAACTGAAGCGACCTGTCGCCGACCTCGATCCCGAGCTGGCCGAGGGTGAATCGGAAGTCATCCAGGTCCTTCTCGTCGGGGGAGCGCAGCCACACCTCCCACCAGATCGGCTCGTTCGGTTGGGGCAGCAGGTCCAGCCGGTCGGTCCAGAAGGCTTGTTGAAGGGTTGCCAGGCGGATCTCGACGATCTTGTCGACCAACTTCCGATGGCGTGGCCGGCCTGTCGGGGACTCTTCGCTGGCGTACTGACGGATCTTCCTCTCCAGAGAAGCCAGCTTGCCCTCGGGGACGAAGACTGTCGCTAGTTGAGTGTCCTCACGATCTGGTGCGCGACGAACCGCAACGAGCTGAATCCCCAGGCTGCGGTCCTCGAGGCTCTTTAGCTCGAGCTCGAAGCCGGGCTCGCTCTCAAACTGGAGATGCACGCCTTTCTTCGCAGAAACTGCCCATGCCTTGATCTCCTCCTTTCGAAGTGCCGCCTCGCTTCGAACGCGATCGAGACTGGCGAGCAGCCGGTCAGCATGCGCCTGCCGATCCCGCTCCGGCAGCTGCTCCTCTGAATCCCGGGGAGTGCCCGGGAAGAGGTACTCCTCGGTCGTCGCCGCGTTCTCAACGACGATGTGGGGCAGCCTTCTCTCGTCAGTCAATGGTCTTCACTCTCTGGGAAGGCGCGCGGATTCCCTTCTATGGGATCGGCGGGGCAAGGGAACACGGGCCGTCACCTACGAGTCCGTGTCGTCAGGCCCGACTTGCGGTTCGGAAGCAGTGGAACGGACACGCACGACCCTGCGATCCTCGAGCGCCCGGAGCAAGGTCGCCGTCGCCACGGTCTGGGTGTCCTCGAGGATCGCCTCCTTGGCCGCGTCCTCGCAGGCTTTGACGATGTCGGCGTAGCTCAAGCCCCGGGCCGCAGCGACCACCTGCGGCCAGTCGACCTCGCTGGTCTCGAGGCCCTGCAGCCGCGTCCGGAACGCCTTGCAGGCGAGTTCGTCGGTGGGGAGCGTGTACTCAACCACGTCGTCGAAGCGCCGGAACAGCGCCGGGTCGAGCAAATCCGGATGATTCGTCGCCGCCACAATCACCGAGGTAGTTTCGGCCTGCTCCAGAAAGTGGAGGAACGAGTTCAAAACTCGGCGGATCTCGCCTACGTCATTCATCAATGTCCGCTGCCCACCGATCGCGTCGAACTCATCGAAGAGATAGACGCCCCGTGTCTCTCGGATGGCGTCGAAGACCAGGCGCAGCTTCGCCGCCGTCTCCCCCATGAACTTCGTGATCAGCCCGTCGAGCAGGATGGTGAACAGGGGCAGCCGGAGCTCCCCGGCGAGAGCCCGGGTGCTCATCGTCTTGCCGGACCCAGGTGGCCCCACGAGCAGAACCTTGGCTCGGGGAGGCAGAGCGTGGGTCAGGAGCTTCGCCTGCTGGCGCTGCTCGCGCAACAGTCGCCGGAGTTTCCGCTCGACGCCTGCGGGGAGGATCATGTCCTCCAGCCGGACGTCCGGATAGCTCACCGAGAGGAGGCCGGCGAGCTCCCCGCGAGGCGCCGCCAGCGGAACCGGCGACGGGCGCCGCTTGGCGGCGGATCTCTTCGAGCGCGCCTCGTCGATCAGATCGCGAAGCTCGCGGGCGAATTTGCCGTGGCCGAGCCGCGCCTCATGCGCCGCCAACTGCATGGCGACGGAGTAGAAGCGCTCGGTGTCCTCCTCCGCGTAGCTCTTGAGCAGCGCACGGAGCTGCCTGGCTGTTGCCATGGTCTCGGAGTCTCTTCGGCATTATAGATGGGCTTCCGGGTCAGCGAGGCGTGCTCAGCCCCTCAGCCGGATCTGCTCGAGACAGTACCAGGACCTTCGCCGAACGAGCCATTCACCCCCGCTCCAGCCGACTGCAACCGTGGTCAGGGGTCGAAGAGAGTCGGCCGGGCGGGCTCGCCCGGCGGCCCGCCGGGGACGGCGGTGCCCGGCAGCGCCGGCTCGACGGCGGCCGCCGGCGCGGGCACCGGCTCCGGGATCTCCGGCTCCGCCGCCGCCGCGGGCGGCTCCGGCACGGCCACCGCCAAAGCCGGCCCCGCCGCCGGCTCCGGCCGCCAGGTGTGCCGGCCGAGGCCGCGGTGCCAGGTGAAGCCGGTCGCCGGCTCGTGCAGGAAGTGGTTGAGCTTGGAGTCGAGGTCGTCGAGGTAGTGGAGCACCAGCGCCTCGGGGGTCGCGGGCTCGACCGGCGAGGCGTACTCCTTCTTCCCCTGGTGGGCGAGCACCATGTGTTCGAGCTGGAGCCGCAGGTCGTCGGGGAAGCCGGGGATCGCGGCGCAGCGGTCGCGCAGGAGGTCGCGGCCGATCACGACGTGGCCGACCAGCCGCCCGGGGAGGGTGTACTCGTTGGCCGGCATCGCGCCCAGCTCGTCGAGCTTGCCGAGGTCGTGGAAGAGCACCCCGGCCAGGAGCAGGTCGCGGTCGAGGGTGCGGTAGTGCTCGCACACCTTGAGCGCCAGTTCGGCCATCGACACCACGTGCTCGAGGAGCCCCCCGAGGTAGGCGTGGTGCATCGCCTTGGCCGCCGGGTGGACGCGCAGCCGCTCGCCGTGGACGGCCAGGGTCTCGGCGGCGAGGCGGCGCAGCTCCGGCCGCTCGATCGCGTCCATCGCCGCCGCGAGCCGCCGTTCGAGATCGTCGATGTCCTCGCGCGTGGACGGGATCAGGAGCGTCGGGTCGAAGCCGTCGGCGCGGTCGTCGTCGCCGGCACGCCGGCAGCGCTCGATGACGAGCTGCAGCCGCTCGCGGTACTCCTGCACCCGGCCGCGGATCTTGACGAAGTCGTGGGCGTCGTACTCGGCCTCGAGGGCGTCGCTGTCGGCCCAGACCTTGGCCGCGATCGAGCCCGAGCGGTCGGCCAGCTCGAGGTCGATAAAGGTCAGGCCGCGGCGGTCCTCGCGCACCTCCTTCTTGGTCACCAGGGCGAAACCCTGGACCTTGTCCCCCTCCTGCCAGGCGTTGATCGGCTCGTTGATCCGGTTCATGTGCCCTTCGGGCGCGGCTCCCCGCGCCGGTCCGGCGCCGAGTGTACCGGCAGCCGCCGCCGGGCGCGAATCCGTGGGATGCCGGCCGAACCGCGGCGCCCGCCGGAGCGTACTCACCGCTGGCGACCTCACGGCGGCCACCCCGGTGGCAGCGGCGGAGCCCGCAGGGCGACCGCCGGCCGAAGGCCGGCGACTCGGGGGTGGGGCCCCGCGCGATTCACTCGCGCGGGGCGGGGGGTTGGAACAACCCCCCGGGAGAAGCCGGGAAGTGGCACCGGCCGTGCAGCGTTGTCCCTTCTTTCATGACCGGAGATCCCATGCGAATCCCGACCCGCCTCGCGGTCTCGCTCGCCGCCGTCCTGGCGCTCGCCGCCGCCGCCCCCGGAACGCCCGCCGCCGCAACCTCCGCCGTCGATCCCGTGCTCTGGCCCGAGGCGCAGCGGGCGTTCCTCCAGGACGGCCCGGGGCTGCTCTTGACCGAGGCGCAGCGCGCCGAGCTGCTCGCGCTCGACGAGCCGGGCCGCGGCGACTGGATCGCCGGCTTCCTGCGCGATCCCGATCCGTCGACCCCGCTCGACGAGCTGGCCGAGGGGATCGAGCGCCGCCGCCGGCTCGCCGCCGCGGACTTCCTGTCGCCGGTCGACGTCCGCGCGCGCCTCCTGTTCCTCAACGGCCCGCCGGCCGAGCGCAAGGTGATCGAGTGCGGCCTGACCTTCAAGCCGCTCGAGATCTGGAGCTACTCCGGGCGCCCGGGCGGGCCGGGCGAGATCTCCCCTCAGAGGCTCGTGGTCTACCGCCCGAGCCCCGACCAGCCGTGGCGCCTCTGGCTGCCGCTCGAGTCCAAGCGGGTGCTCTACAGCTCGGAGATGGAGTACTGGCTGCTCCAGGCCGACGAGCTGCGCGGCCGCATCCGCGGGGCGGGGCGCTTCGACACGGCGACCTGCGACGAGACCCGGCTGGTCGACGAGGCCACCGGCGTGCGCGCGCTGCGCGACTTCGACGAGGAGCGGCCGCTCCAGAAGGACTACGAGCGCTTCCTCGAGCCGCCCGCCGACCTCGCCGCCTGGGCGCGCGCCGCGGCGGTTACGACGCTCCCGGAGGCGACGCCGCCGCTGGCGGTCGAGTCGGTGCGGGTCGCCTTCCCCGACCTGGTCAACCAGCGGATCGTCGCCCGCGCCTACCTGACTTTGCCGGCCGGCTCGGGGGTCGAGCTCGAGACCGAGGGGGGTGCCAAGGAGCTGCAGCTCGCGGTCGACGGCGCGATCGAGCAGGGCGGCGAGATCTTCGAGGAGTTCCGCGTCCGCTTCCGCCGGCAGCGCGAGGACGACTCGACCCCGATCGTGCTCGCGCTCGACCGCTCGCTGCGGCCCGACCGCGCCTACGTCCTGCGCCTCAAGGTCAGCGACGAGATCGGCGGCGCCACCGGGTCGGCCATCGCGCCCTTCCTGGTGCCGCGCGAGCCGCGGCCGGAGGACGTGGTGCCGCTCGCCGACGTGATCTCGGCGATGGAGGGGGCGCTGGCGGAGCAGGTGCTGCCCGGCGCCGACTCGCTGGTCATGGTGCCGCCGCCGGCCGAGGTGATGCTCGGGCTGTGGCGCGCCGAGGCGCTGGTCAGCGGTGCACGCATCGCCCAGGTGCGCTTCCTGGTCGACGGCGAGCCGCGCCTGACCTCCACGCGCCGGCCGTTCTCGGTCGAGCTGCGGCTCGCCGAGGTGCCCAAGGAGCAGGTGGTGCGGGCCGAGGGGTACGACGCCGCCGGCGAGCTGGTGGCCGCGGACGAGGTGGTGATCAACCAGACCCGCGGCGCGCTCCAGGTGCGCATCGTCGAGCCCGTGCGCGGCTGGACCGGCTTCGGCTCGGTGCCGGTCCGCGCCGAGGTGGTGGTGCCCGAGGAGCGCCGGGTCGAGGCGGTCGAGATCCGGCTCAACGACGCCCTGGTCGCCACCCTCGAGCGGCCGCCCTGGGCCGCGACCGTCGAGGTGCCGCCGCCCCAGGCCGGCCAGGTGACCTACGTGACCGTGAGCGCCCGTCTCGACGACGGCCGCAGCGCCGAGGCGGTGCGCTTCGTCAACGCGCCGGAGTACCTCGAGGAGGTCGAGGTCAACCTGGTCGAGCTCTACACCGCGGTCACCGACCGCACCGGCCGCCCGGTCCAGGGGCTCGGGGTCGAGGACTTCGAGGTCTTCGAGGACGGCCGCCGCCAAGAGATCGACAAGTTCGAGCGGGTCGAGAACCTGCCGCTGACGGTCGGCATCGCGATCGACGTCTCGGGCTCGATGACCACGAACCTGGGCGAGGCGCAGATCGCCGGGCGCGAGTTCGTCGCCCGCGTGATCCGCCCCGGCGACCGCTGCTTCGTGCTCGGCTTCGCCGACCGCCCGGAGCTCCTGATGCCGCCGACCGACGACGTCGACGCCTGCGCCGAGGGGCTCGACGACCTGGTCGCCTACGGCGCCACCGCGCTCCACGACGCGGTGGTGACCAGCCTCTACTACTTCCGCGGCTTCCTCGGCCAGCGGGCGCTGATCCTGCTCTCGGACGGCGAGGACACCGCCTCGATGGTCGACTACCGGGCCGCCGCCGAGTACGCGCGGCGGAGCGGCGTCGCGGTCTACGCCATCGGCCTCGAGGTCGGCATGATGGGCGGCGTCCGCGGCAAGCTGACCGAGCTGGCCGAGGAGACCGGCGGCCGGGTATTCTTCATCTCCAAGGCCGGGGAGCTGGACGCGGTGTACGGCGAGATCGAGCAGGAGCTGCGCAGCCGGTATCTCCTGGCCTACAACTCCGACCGCGACGACGACAGCGAGGAGTTCCGCGAGGTGCAGGTGAAGGTCAAGCGCGGCCTCGAGGCGCGGACCATCCGGGGCTACTACCCGTGAGCGGCCGGCGCCCGAACGCCCCTTCGCTGGCCGGCCGGACGGCGCTCGCCGCGGCCGCGGCCGCCTGCGCGGCCGGTCTCGCCGCCTTCGCCGCCGCGCCGGCGCCTCGCGCGCAGGAAGGGGCCGGTGGGATCACCCCGCTGGTCCTCACCGTCGCGGCCTTCAACGGCAGCCACTCCGACCCCGGCGCGGCGTTCGGCACCGTGCAACAGGGGCCGCTGACCCTCGCCCTGTCGTCGCCCGAGAACTCGCTCGACGTCCTCCGCCACAGCCTCCGCCTCGAGCCGCTCGGCGACGGCAGCCACCGCGCCGAGCTGACCGCGGCGGTGCGCGGCAGCGGCCGGCTGATCGCCGATCTCTCGGTCGGCGACGGCGCGCCCGGGCGGCTGGTCGACGAGGTCACCCTGCCGGCCCAGAACGTGGTGGTCGAGGGGACGGTGCGGGTGGCGCCGGCCGAGGGGGGCTACGACGTCACGCCGCTCGAGCTGCCGCGCTCGGTGCCGCTCGAGATCGAGAGTGCGCTCGCGGACAACCTGGTCGCGCTGTGCACCGGGCTGACGCTGTTCACCCCCGGCGGCGACTGCACCCTGCTCGAGCGCGCGCTCGGCCGGGTCGAGGTGCCGCTCCCGGGGAGCGGCGAGGAGCTGTTCCTCCCCCATGCCGCGCTGAGCGACGCCGAGCGGGGCCGGATCGACGCCTACCTGGCGGCCGCCGCCGCGGCCCGGCGGTAGAGGGTGCTCCGCCGCGCGCCGCTGACCCTGGCGCTCCTGGTCGCGATCGGCGTCGTCCACCTCGGCCGGGTCGCCCTTGTCACCCCCGGCGGCGACCCGATCCTGATCGTGCTCGGCGCGAGCTGGGCCGAGCCGGTCCTCGCCGGCCAGTACTGGCGCCTCTTGACCGCGACCTTCCTCCACGCCGACTGGATCCACCTGCTGTTCAACGGCTGGGCGCTGTTCCAGCTCGGCTCGCTGGTCGAGACCCTCTTCGGCTCGAAGCGCTTCGCCGCGATCTACTTCGCCAGCGGCCTCGGCGGCTCGATCGCGAGTGTCGTCTGGGACCTGGTGAGCGGCCGCGAGGTGCCGAGCGTCGGCGCCTCGGGCGCGATCTTCGGCCTCCTCGGCGCCCTGATCGCCTTCCTCGCCCGCCACCGCGACCGGCTGACTCCGCCGGCCCGCTCGCTCCTCGGCCAGCTCCTGTTCTGGGCCGTCCTCAACATCGTCTTCGGCTTCACCGCGCCGATGATCGACAACGCCGGCCACCTCGGCGGGCTGGCGGTGGGGCTGGCCTTCGGGGCGACGATCCGGCTGCCGCGGCGGCCGGAGCCTCGGGCGTACCCGGACTCCTAGCGCGCCAGCCCCGCCCGCGTCGCCGCGACCACGATCGCCTCGTGGTCGGGGACCTGGTAGAGGAACACCTGGCGCTGGTCGGGGCGCAGGCGCTCGGCCTTGGCCAGGAGGCCGCGGTAGGCGCGGGCGAGGTGCTGGGCTGGGTCGCCGGCTTCCTCGCCGCGGCCGCGCAGCCAGTCGAGGCCGCGGTACATCCTGAGGTCGATCCGCTCGCCCAGCTCGGGGTAGTCGGAGCCGGCGAGGAAGCCGGCGAGGTCGCGGGTCAGGAGCATCACCTCCTCGAGCCGCTCCTCGGCGATCGCGGCGTCGAGCAGCCAGGCGCGGTCGAAGGCGGCCTCGGCGGCGTCGCCGCGCTCCTCGTGGTAGCGCAGGGCGCGCACCAGGTAGTTGCGCGCCTCGCCGGGCTTGCGGCGGACGAGCTGGATGCGGCCGAGCAGGCGCTCGGCCTGGCCGAGCGGGCGCCCCTCGGTCAGGAGGCTCAACTGGAAGTGCGCCTCGCGCGCCTCGGCCAACGCCTCGCGCGGGCGGTCGAGGGCGAGGTGGTTCTCGGCCACCGCCAGCCGCGCCACCGCCTCGCCGAGGCCGTCGCCGCTCCCCTCGCGCACCGCCAGCGCCTGGCGCAGCGGCGCCGAGGCGGCGGCGAAGTCACCCAGGCGCGAGAGCGCGTTGGCGATGCCGATCAGGACGTAGGAGAGCTCCTCGTCGTCGCCGGTCTCCTGGGCCAGCTCCTCGGCTTCCTGGTAGTGGGCGAGCGACTCCGCGTAGTGGCCGAGCGCCAGGAGCGCGGCGCCGACCGCGGTCAGCGAGGCGATCCGCGGCTTGGCCGGTCCCGGGCCGCCGCGGCGGAGGTCGAGCGCCGCCTGGTGGTGCGCGAGCGCCTCCTCGTAGCGGCAGCGCTGGAGGGCGACGTTGCCGAGGAAGAAGCGGCAGCTCGCCGCCAGGTCCTCGCTGCCCGGCGCGCCGACCCGTTCGAGCACCTGCCCGAACAGCCGCTCGGCCTCGTCGAGGCGCTGGCGCGCGATCAGCACGCGGCCGAGCTGGAGGAGAAGCGCCGCCTTGCCGCGCTCGTCGACGTGGTGGGACTTCTCGAGCGCCTTGCGCAGGGTCTGCTCGGCCTTCGCCAGACGACCCTCGCGGCGGTCGAGGTCGGCCTTGAGCCGGGCCAGCGCCAGCAGGCGCTCGGGGCCGCCGCCGCCCTGTTCGAGCGCGAGGTGCATGGCGTGCTTGAGCTCGTCGGCGAGCCCCTCGAGGTGGGCGGTGCGGAGCGCCAGCGGCAGGAGCGCCAGGAGCAGCGCCAGCTCGGTCTCGCCGTCGCCGTCGGTCTCGCGGTGGGCGACCAGCTCGCGGATCAGCGCCGCCAGGATCTCGTCGTCGCCGACCGGCGGGCGCTCGTCGGCCGCGGCGGCGCGGGTCGCGACGTCGAGGAGCGCCGCCGCCGCGCCCTCGCCGCCGGCGAGGAGGCGATAGGCGGCCCAGCGCGCCGCCGGCTCGCGCGACAGCTCGGCGAGGAGCGAGCCCAGGGCACGGCGGGCGGCGAGCGCGGTCTCGGGCGCCAGCGTCGCGGCCAGCGCCGCGACCAGGGCCGGCGACGCCAGGGCGACCCCCTCGCCCCACGGCGTCGGCCGCGGCACCAGCCAGCCGCGCTCGGCGAACGCCCGCTCCCAGCCCGCGGCGGCGCGCGGACCGCCCGCCATCGCCGCGGCCGAGCGCAGCTCGTCGGCGGGCGCCGGGTCCTGGGCGACCGCAAGCAGGCGCAGCGGCGCCGGCTCGCCGAGCCGCCGCGCCTCGGCCTCGGCGTGGAGGATCAGCCGCGGCGACGGCTCGTAGGCGGTGTCGTCGCCGCCGCTGAAGAAGAAGCTCCCGTAGAAGCGGCGCAGCGAGCGCCGGTGGATCATCGCCGCGACCCCCTCTTCGAGCACGAAGGGGTTGCCCGCGGCGCCCTCGATCAGCCGCTGCTCGACCGGCGGCGGCAGCGACAGCCCGGAGAGGAGCTGGCCGGCGAACTCGGCGATCTCCGAGGCGGTGAAAGCCGGCACCTCGACCGCCGGGAGCTTGCGCAGCGCGGCCGGCCAGGGGGTGCCCGAGCGCCCGATCAGGATCAGCGCCGGCGACCCGCGCCCGGTCGCGGCGCGCGCCTCGAGGAGAGCCGCGATGAGCGCGAAGTCGGCCTCGCCGGCGCTCTCGAGGTCGTCGAAGAGGAGCGCCCGCGGTCCCCGGCGGGCGGCGGCGCAGACGGCGACGACCTGCGGCAGCCGGGCGGCGAGCCGCTCGGCCGCGACCCGCTCGAGGGCGGCGTCGCCGTGGCCGAGGAGGCGCGCCCGGCGGGCGGCGGCGAGGCGCCGGACCAGGTCCTCGACCTCTTCGCGCTCGGCGCCCGAGAGGTGGGGGAGCCAGGCGAAGGCGATCTGCTCGGCCAGGCTCGGGCTGTGGGCGCGCCCCGGCGCCGGCGTCACCCGCGGCGCGTCCGAGCCCTCGCCGATCGACTCCACCGCGAGCCGGGTCTTGCCCACCCCGAGCGCGCCGAACACCCGCACCGCGCCGGCGGCGGCCGCCTCGCGCACCGCCCGCGCCGGCGCCGGCCGGGCGAGCGCGGTCAGGCGCCGGCCCAGGATCTCCGGGTTGCGCCACGGCCGCTCCGAGGGCTTGCGCGCGCCGGCCAGAAACAGCGTCACGCTGTGGCCGCCGGGTCCCTCGTAGGAGCCGGCGGAATAGACCTCGCGGCGGGTCTCGAGCACCCGGGCGGCGCGACCGGTCAAGTGCACGCCGGTGGGCGGCAGCTTGGGCGGGCGGGCGGCGAGGTCGGCGAGCAGCGGGTCGTGGAGCGCGTGGACTCCGGCCGCCGACAGCCGCACCCGGCCGGGGGTGACCAGGAGCGCGGCGCCGGCGCTGCCGCCGGCGAGCGGGCGCTGCGCGGCGGCGGCCAGTAATCGGCCGTAGGAGGCGGCGGCATCGAGCACCGCCGGGTCGCCGGCCACCGGCACCACCGCCAGCCGGTGGGCGTCGAGCCGGTGGACGCCGCCCTCGGCGCCGACCGCCTGGACCAGCGCGCCCAGCCGCTCCTCCCACTCTGCCGCCTCGCCGCGCGGCCAGACGTGGAGCAGCCCGGCCGGGAGGTCGAGCGTCCAGGCGGCCTCCGCGGCCCGGTCCTGGTGCCTGTCCTGGGGAGACCGGTTCTGGGGATTCCGCATCTCGGGATTGTCTGCTACTCTACACCGCAGGCGCGCCCGCCGACCGCGCGCGTGCCGCCCCGCCAGCCGCCGGGCCGCGATCCTACTCGGAGCTTCCTCCCTTCGTCGCCGACGCGAGACGCCGATGAGCGCTCGCCCGAGTGCGGGGATCATCGATCGAATCGAAGGACGACGCCATGCCACGCAGACTGATGAACCGCCTGTACTACTTCACCATCGAGGACGAGGGGATGCTCGCCGAGGCGTTCTCCCAGTTCAGCGACGACGTCTACGCCATCGCCTACAAGGTGGCCGGCACCGACGACGTCTTCGTCACCACCTCGGAGACCAAGGACGCCATGGACCGCGCCGACGTCCCCTACAACCTCCTCGCCGAGGAGGAGGGGACGCGCATCGGCGTCTACCACTCGCCGCTCTCGCGCGAGGAGCTGGGCGAGCTGGAGGAGCCGGTCAAGGCGCTGGCGCTCGCCTTCCGCGCCATCGCAGTCGCCTGCGTCGGCGTCAACGGCGAGAGCAACCTCGGCTTCGACCTCTCGAACGGCGCCAAGCACTACACCTACTTCACCGCGCCGGCCGGCCACACCTTCATCTGGCGCCTGTTCCACGACCGCGACGAGGCGGTCCGCTTCCTCGAAAAGCTGACCATGGGCGACAAGAAGGCGATCGAGTGGGCGCAGTCGATCCCGCTCGCCTCCTCGCGCGAGCTCAAGACCTACCACTGACCTTGACCCTGCCGCTCTTCGACGAGACCTACTCCGTCTCGCGCCTGTGCGAGGAGGTCAAGTCGTTCCTCGCCGAGGCGTTCGCGTCGGTGTGGGTCGCCGGCGAGGTGCAGCGGCTGCGCGACGGCAAGAGCGGCCATCTCTACTTCGAGCTGGTCGAGAAGGACGCCGCCGACCACGTCTCGGGCAAGCTCGACGCCGCGCTCTGGCGCGGCGACCGCTGGCGGATCGAGCGCGCCCTGGGCGGCGCCGCCGGGCTCGCCGAGGCGCTCGCCGAGGGGACCGAGGTGCGCCTGCGCGCCGACGTCGACTTCTACGCCCCCGCCGGCCGCCTCCAGCTCGCGGTGCGCGAGGTCGACCCGCTCTTCGCCCTCGGCCTGCTCGAGCGCCGGCGGCGCGAGACCCTGGCCGCGCTCGAGGCCGCCGGCCTGCTCGACGCCAACCGCGCCCTCCCGCTCTCCGAGGCGCCGCTCGCGGTGGCGCTGGTGACCTCCCACGGCAGCGCCGCCTACCACGACTTCGTCGCCACCCTCGGCGAGAGCGGCTGGGGCTTCCGCGTGCTGCTGCTCCACGCGGCGGTCCAGGGGCGCGGCGCCGAGCGCGAGCTGGTCTCGGCGCTCGCCGCGGCTGGCCGCTCGAAGGCCGACTGCGTGGTCCTGGTGCGCGGCGGCGGGGCGCGCAGCGACCTCGCCGTCTTCGACCGCCCCGAGGTCGCCGAAGCGGTCGCCCGCTGCCCGCTGCCGGTCCTGACCGGCCTCGGCCACGAGATCGACGAGTCGATCGCCGACCGCGTCGCCCACACCCGGCTCAAGACCCCGACCCAGGCGGCGGCGTTCCTGGTCGAGCGCGTCGACCGCGCCGAGCGCGCGCGCGCCGAGCTGGCGGCGGCGCTCGCCCGCGCCGCCCGCGAGCGGCTGCGGTCGGCGCGCGAGCGGGTCGGTCACGCCGAGCGGGGGCTCGATCTCGGTCGGCTCCGGCTCGCCGCCGCGGGGGAGCGGCTCCACGCCCTGGCGCGCGGCCTGGCGCGCCTCGCGGCGGCGCGGCTCGCGGCGGCGGACGAGCGGCGGCGCGCGCTCGCCGGGCGCCTGGCCGCGGCCGCGCCGCGCCCGCTCCGTCGCGCCGCCGGCGAGGCCGAGCGGCTGGCCGGCGAGATCGCCCGCCGCGCCGCGGCGCGCCTGGCCGCCGCCGGGAGCCGCCTGGGCGGCCTCGAACGGCTGTGCGCCCAGCTCTCGCCGGCGCGCGTCCTCGAGCGCGGCTTCAGCATCACCCGCGACGCCGCCGGCGCCGTGCTGCGCGACCCGGCGCGGGTCGCCCCCGGCGACCGCGTCGTCACCACCCTGTCCGGCGGCACCCTGACCAGCCGCGTGGAGGAAGCTTGAGCACCGAGAGCCCGAACCCCGCCGAAGCCGCTCCCGACTCCCCCGCGGAGGCGCTCGACCGCGAGGCGCTCTCGTTCCGGGCCGCGATCGAGGAGCTGGAGACCATCCTGCGCCGGATCGAGAGCGAGGAGGTCGACATCGACCGCCTCGCCGCCGAGGTCGCCCGCGCCACCGCGCTGGTCGAGGTCTGCCGGACCAAGCTGCGCCGCGCCGAGGTCCAGGTCACCCAGATCGTCGAGCAGCTCGAGGACTGAACACCCGGTGCGGAGGGCCGGCCCCGGCGTCCCGGGGAGCGTTGGGAGCCGGAACCGGCCCTCCGCCGATACAGATGCCGCTCACGGCTTGCCGTCGCCGTCAGCGGACCGGGTCGATGAGGCCGGCGCGGCGGCGCTGCACACCGGGCAGGGGAAGGGCCCGGGGAGCGCCGCCGTGTCGGCGAACGAGTTCAGGGTGAGCGGCGGGTTGTGGTACGTCTTGCCGGTGCCGGCGATGACGTCGGCGACCGAGATCGTCAGCTCGAGGTCGGTCAGCCCGCCGAAGAACACCCAGTAGTAGTCGTTGACCGGCCAGCCGTAGAGGACCTTGACCACCGCCTCGGCGTTGTCGGCGCCGAAGAACCAGAACCAGCCGCTCTCGCCGGAGAGCGGTACCGCCACGGCGGTGCCGGAGTCGCCGCTCCGCGGGTCGGTCCAGTCGATCCGCACCCGGATGCGGTCGCCGTGGAGGCACAGCTCCTCGGGCTCGGCGCACGGCGCCGGCAGCTCGCCGGCGGCGGCGAGCGGGCGCGGCGCGGCGGCCTCGGGCGGAGCGATCGCCGCTCCACCCGCGGGGAGGCCGGCGAGCACCGGCGCCGCGGGCGGCGGCAGCGGGTCTTCGAAGGCGGTGGTGTCGGCGCGGCTCGCCAGCTCGCCCGAGAGGTTCTGGTAGCGGCGCTCGACGCCGCTGAGCGTGTCGGTGACCACGATCTCGTAGCCGACGTTCGACAGCGCGCCGGAGAAGAACCACCAGCGGCCGTTGACGCCGCGGCCGTCGAGGAGCTTGACCATCAGCTCGACGTTCGCGGGCCGGAAGAACCAGAAGGTGCCGGTGTCGTCGGTCAGCGGCTCGGCGCCGGCCGGGAGCGGGAACGGCGCCCCGGGCCGGACCGCGTCGGCCGTCACGTCGACCGCGAAGCGCCCACCCTGGAGACAGAGCCGGCTCTCGCTCGGAGCGCAGCCGATCGTCAGCGGCTGGCCGACGATCGAGGCCTGCTCGACGCACGGCGGCGGCAGGATCGGCGGAAACGGGAAGCTCTGCCGCCAGGCGACGAAGGCGCGGCCGGCCGCGACCGCCGCAACGACCGGGCGCGACTGGAGGAAGACCGGGTCGGGCGCCTCGGGGAGCATCTGCTCGGGGCCCGCGGGGTGGCCGCCCGCCCCGAAGAGCCGAGCGAACGCCTCGGTGCCGTTCTCCCCCGGACGTGCGCCCGACCAGACCGCCAGGAGCCCCCCGCCGTCGAGCGCGGCGAGGTCGGGATCGGCGGCGTACTCGAGATCGAGCGTCGAAACCGCGAAGCCGGCGCCGGTGGGCGCGCCGTTGGCGGCGAGGCGCCGGCCGTAGATCCCCTGCTCGACCCCGACCCCGAGGTGCGAGCTCCAGAGCACCGCGAAGCCGCCCCCCTCGAGCGCCGCCACCGCCGGTTCGACGAGGAACCCCGCGATCGCCAGGTCGTTGACCTGGAACGCCGCGCCCACCGGGGTGCCGTCCGCGGCGGCGCGCCGGGCCAGCACGCGGACCGGCGGCGACGGCGCCGGGTCGCCGGCCGCGGCGGCGGCCCAGGCGACGAGCATCCCGCCGTCGGCGGCGACCGCCAGGGCCGGCGTATCGCCGCGCTGCGGCTCCAGCGGCGCCGGCGGGGCGATCACGATCGGCTCGCCGCGCGGAGAGAGGTCGTGCTCGTAGAGGCGCAGGTAGACCCCGCCGGTGTCGTCCCGCCAGGCGAGCACCGGGCGCCCCTGGGGATCGGCCGCGAGCGCGGCGCCGGTGACGATGGTGCCGGCGACGTCGGCGGCCTCGACCGGGTCGCCGAGCGGCTGGCCCGAGGTATCGAAGCCGCGCAGTAGGATGAACTGCCCCGCGGGCTCGAGGATCACGCCCCACCAGGCGGCATAGAAGCGGTCCGGGGCCGCCGCCACCGCGACCCCGCGCGGAAAGTGCTCCTCCGCCCCGCCGTCGAGGCGCAGCTCGTCGCCGAGCGGCTGGCCGGCGCCGCCGGGCCAGCCGGCGATCCGGGCACCGACCCCGAAGTCTTCGCCGAAGTCGCCGAACGGGCCGACCCAGGCGGTCACCGTGTCGCCCGACGCGAGCCTCGCCACCGCCGGCCGGTCCTGCGAGCACGGCTCCGAGACGCTGAGGTCGATCGGCGGCCCGCCGAGCGTCTGCGCCGCCGCCGGCAGAGCGGCGAGCGCGACCAGCGCGGCGAAGGCCGCGGCCGGCCGCGGGCCGGAGCCCCGGCGCGCCGGGGAGCGGCGTCCGGCGGAGGTGGCAGCCGGCCGGGAGGACCTGGCGCGGCGCGAACCGGGTTCGAACGGGGCGAGGCGGGCGGCGTCGAGGTTCGGTCGCGGGCTCGGCGTGAGGACTCGGCTCGTCAAGGGCGGCTCTCCTCGTTCCTTCGGGAACCGGTCGAACCGGGTCCGACTGCCCCCGGGCTCGACCGATAATGCTGTGATGACATAGAAGGTAGCCGCTGGCGGAGCGCCTGTCAAGGGGGTCGTGCCGCTTCGCGTTCTTTCATCCAGGTGATTTACCCCGAGACGGTGCCCGCCCGGCGAGCCTCGCACCGACCCGGCGAGGACCGCCTTCTGGCAATGCTGGTGTAGCATCGGACGAGCCCCGAAACGCCGCTGGTAGAGTCCGCGCCGCCGAATGCGAGGAGCCATGCCCGTAGACCAGCCCACTCCGTCGGAATCGCCGTTCCACCGACCCGGCTCGCCACCCCCCGGCGCGTCCCGCCTCGCGCCCGCGCTCCTCGCCGCCGGGTTGCTGGCCGCTGCCGGCCTCGGCACCCCGCACCCGGCCGCCGCCCAGCTCACCGCCGCCGGCGCCGAGCAGGCGGTGAGCGCCCCGATCGGCGGGCCGATCCCGGGGCCGCGGGTGACGGTGGACGGCTCCGGCCGCGCCGTGGTGCTCTGGACCGCCGACTGCGGCGGCCTCGGCGCCTGCGCCCGCCCCTACGACGCGCTCGGCGCGCCCGAGGGGCCGGAGCGGCGGCTCGCGACCTCGACCTCGTTCTTCGACGGGACGCCCTCGGCCGCCACCGGCCCGGGGGGCGACTTCCTGATCGCGTGGACCCGCGCGACCGGCAACCTGACCGGCGAGATCGTCGTCCGCCGCTTCACCCGCGGCGGGGCGGCGATCGGGCCGGAGCGGGTGGTCCACGACCATCCGGGGCGGCTGCTGTCGCGGCCGGTGGTGGCGGCGCTCCCCGGCGGCGCCTGGGCGGTGGCCTGGGAGAACCTCCGCTTCGACGGCTTCTCGGGCGACATCCCGCTCTACTCCGGAGTGGCGATCGAGGCGCGCCGGCTGAACGCCGTGGGCGTCGCGCAGGGGCCGGTCGTCGCGGTGGACGGGCCGCTCGCCGACCTGGTCTCGGCGCCCGCGATCGCCGCCGACGCCGCCGGCCGCATCGCCGTCGCCTGGGAGCGCTTCGACTTCGGTCCCGGCGGCGACGACGTCGTGGCGCGCTGGTTCGACCCTTCGGGAGCGCCGCTCGGCGGCGAGATCGTCGTCCATCAGCAGGCCCCGGGGATCCAGGACCGGCCGGCGCTGGCGGCGGTGGACGGCCGCGCGCTGGTGGTCTGGGAGCACCACGGCACCGGCGGCCAGCCGGCCGGCGTCTACGCCCGCGCGGTCGATCCCGCAGGCCCGCTCGGCGGCGCCGAGGTGCGCGTCGACGCTCCGGGACCCGGCCTGCGCTCCGAGCCGGCGGTGGCGGTCGACGGCGCCGGCCGCTTCGCCGTCGCCTGGCGCGCGGTGGTCCAGCAGGACGGCCGCATCCTGGCCCGCCAGTACGCGCTGTCGCCGGCGCCCGGCGGCACGCCGATCGCGCTCGGCGGCGAGGTGACCGTGAGCGCCTCGGCCGGCAACCACGCCGAGCCGGCGGTCGCCGCCGACGGCGCCGGCGGCGTCCACGTCGCCTGGCACCGGCGCGACCAGACCTTCGACCGCCAGGTGCTCCTCCGGCGCTTCACCGCCCCGGCGGCGCCGAGCGACTGCGAGGCCGACCTCGACACCCTCTGCCTAGGCGCCGGCGGCCGCTTCCGGGTCGAGGCCGCCTGGCGCGACCAGCGGAGCGGCGACTTCGGCATCGGCCAGGCGATCCCGGGCAGCGACCGCACCGGCTACTTCTGGTTCTTCAACCAGGAGAACGTCGAGCTGGTGGTCAAGGCCCTCGACGGCCGGCCGGTCAACGGCAAGCACTGGCTCTTCTACGGCGCGCTTTCGGACGTCGAGTACGCGATCACCGTCCTCGACACCGAGACCGGCGAGCTGCGGCGCTACGACAACGTCGCGGGGAGCATCTGCGGGCTGGGCGACACCGGGGCGTTCCCGATCGCGCCGGCCTTGGGTGGGGCGGCCGGCGGGGCGGCGGCGGGCCGATCGTTCGACGCCTTCGAGCTGCCGCCGGCGGCACTCGCCGCGGCCGGCTCCACCGGCTCGGCCTGCGGCGGCGCCCCCGAGGACCTCTGCCTCGTCGACGACCGCTTCCGCGTCTCGGTCACCTGGCGCGACCAGCGCACCGGCGACACCGGCGTAGGCACCGCGGAGCCGTTCGGCCCGCGCACCGGCTTCTTCTGGTTCTTCAACGCCGCCAACGTCGAGCTGGTGGTCAAGCTCCTCGACGGCCGCCCGATCAACGGCCACTTCTGGGTCTTCTACGGCGCGCTCTCGGACGTCGAATACACGATCACCGTGCTCGACACAGTGACCCAGCGGACGGCGGTGTACACGAACCCGCCGGGGAACATCTGCGGGCGGGGGGATACGACGGCGCTGGTGCCGTAGCGCTGCGAAGACAGGGGGCGTGCTACGCGACAAGGAGGGCCGAGTTTGATGAAAGCAGAGAAGCGGAAGCGCCTGGAGGCCAAGGGCTGGAGGATTGGGACCGCGGAGGAGTTCCTCGGCCTGACTCCGGAGGAAGCGGCCATTGAGCCGCAACCGCCTCTCAGATCAGAGATCGACGGTGCTGCTTTCGATCGCCGGTCGCAACTCGGCTCGCAGGGCCTTGGTCGTCACCAGGCTCACCGGGCGCCCCACGAGGTCCTCGATGTAGAACAGGAGGCCGAAGTACCGCCGCGAGTCCGCGGGACCTGAGAACTCCACGAGAACGTCCACGTCGCTCGCGGGCGTGGCTTCGCCACGGGCGACCGAGCCGAAGATCGCGAGGCGTCGGACGCCGAACCGCCGTGCGATCTCGCCTTTGTGGCTGGTCAGCAGGTCCAGGATCTCCGCTTCGCTCGTGTCGCTCCCGGTCATGGTCTGGCGGGCACCGAACTATGCGAATACCAGCCTGCCGCGAGGCTCCGGAATTGGGCGCCCGAGTTCGCACGCGGTTTCGATCCACTCCTCGATGATCACTTGCACGTTCGAGAGCGCCTCCTCGTAAGTACGGCCGCCTGCCGCACATCCTGGCAGCTCGGGTACCTCGGCGATGAAGGCTTCGTCCTCATCGCTCCAATAGATGATGACCTCGTATCGAAGTTCAGTTCTCATCGCGACGTCGGGAGAGGCGGTGTTGCACGATTTACGTCCGAGCAGGGCCACCTACTCTGTGAGCTAACTAGCCCTTGGGAACGATCTTAATGCCGGTGATCTTGGACGGGTTGCTGAGCGCTCTGACTTCTTCGAGTCGATAAGCAGTGCTGTTCTCCGCGAGGTTCCCTCGTTGCATCAGCGTCGCCCGACTGCTGCCATCGATAAAGAAATCCGTGACGCCTCGCGTTCGCGGATTGAACGTAACAAGAAGCTCGTAGGCGCCGTTCTCGAAGACGTTGCTCCACTCGTCGACCCCAAGTGCGAGTTGCTGTTGGGTTGGCTCGATGTCCTCATCTTGCGGCGGGCCGAGAATCTGTCGTACTTCATCAATTGACTTCCCAACGAGGGCTGGGACATCGAAAAGAACTTGAGCTGGTTCGCTTGGCTGTGAGATCGGTGGCGACGTCCTTGCGCTACCGGCGGGCTGTCCCCCGCCGTCGCAACCGATAAGCACAGCATAAAGACAAACAACCGAACCGAAGCTGTCAGCGAGATGCCTGCGGCGAGAGCTACTCTGCCGTTGGGCACTCATTCGAACTCCTCCTTGACTCTGCAGCAGAGCCGAGGTCTCCCCTGGGGGCAGGGAGCGCTAAGAGGGAGAGGACCTGTAGGGCTGGTCATCGAAGCAGCATCCACATCGCCAGCAGGAAGCCAGGAGCGAGGAGCAGAGAGCATCCTTTGGTGGTTCGATTGTACGCTCGATTATAGGCGGCCTTCCGAGGATTCGTCAGCCAGCCCATCCCCCGCGGCGCCTTGAAACCGAGGGAATGTCGAACAGCGCGCTTCCAGGAACTTCGTGCTGCGAGTCGCTTCTTCAGCGAGGGCGTGCGAAAACCGATCTTCATAAAAAGGCTCCTCGACTTGCAACAACGCTCGAATCTGAAAAAGAGGGTTGCTGCGTAGGCCTCTTCAGGCCCTCTCAACTTGTAGGAGGGCCTGCTTTCCAAGTCCCGCTAGATTCACGAATCGCTGACAGCCGGCAGCCCAGCTTCTATGCCCATGGACTGCGCATCCTGATTTAGCAGAGCTTAATGGATTGGCCGACGCATCGTCAACGTGGGAGGTCTGTAGTCGCGTATGCGCCCACGGTCGCAGTACAGACGATCGGACTCTCCCCGCCTTGACACCCTGGTGGGGCGCTCCTACGATGGCCTGCCCATGGCACGAGCGACGAAGAAGGCGACCGCGGAGGCGCAACCCCCCGCCGGCAACCCCGCCCCTCCCGGCTACCTGACCTTTGAGGACGACCTCGCCTGGCTCGTCCTCGACGATCCCGCCAAGAAGGTCAACACCCTCTCCTCGCGCCTCTTCGGCTGGTTCGAAGAGCAGCTCGACCAACTCGAGCGGGCGCGGCCGCGGGCGGTGGTCGTTGATCTCGGGCAAGAAGGACGGATTCGTCGCCGGGGCCGATGTCGAGGAGCTGAAGGCGGCTCACCGAGATCGAGCCAGGTGCTGGCGCTGGTCTCGCGCGGCCATCGCCTGATGCGGGCGGCTCGCGGGGCTGCCGTTCCTCAAGGTGGCGGCCATCCACGGCGCCTGCCTGGGCGGCGGGCTGGAGCTGGCGCTCGCCTGCCGATCGGCGGGTGGCGACCGAGCATCCGAAGACGAAGCTCGGGCTGCCCGAGGTGCAGCTCGGGCTGATCCCGGGCATCGGCGGCACGCAGCGGCTGCCGCGCCTGATCGGCGTGCCCGGCGCGCTCGACCTGATCCTGACCGGCAAGCAGCTCGACGCCCGGCGCGGCGCTCGCGGCTCGGGCTGGTCGACGACATCTGCCACCCGGCCGACCTGCGCCGGGCGATCGAGCGGCGATCGAGGAGGCAGAGGCCGGGGTCGGTGCCGACCGGCGCACGGATCCGAGCGAGGCGCGTCGGCGCGGGCGACAGCCGGTGGCGCAGCGGGCCGGCGACTTCCTCGCCCGCGCGCCGGCTCGGCGACCGGCTGGTCTTCGACAGGCCCGTGCCGGCGGTGATCGAGAAGACCGGCGGCCACTATCCGGCGCCGCTGGTCGCGGTCGAGGTGGTGCGCGACGGGCTCGGGCTGCCGCTCGCGCCGGGCGCTCGACGTCGAGGCCGGCGCCTTCTCCGAGCTGGTGCGTCTCGGACACGGCGCAAGAACCTGATGGCGATCTTCTTCATGAAGAACGATGTCGAGGCGCGCGCCGCGGCGCTGGCGAAGAGAGGCCGGCCGGTCGAGCGGGCGGCGGTGCTGGGCGCCGGCTTCATGGGCGCCGGGCGTCGCCCAGGTGCTCGCCTACAAGGGGCGTGCCGGTGGTCGCTCAAGGACCGCGACCTCGCAGGCGGCCGGGCGCGGCCTGCGGACCGCGGCGACGCTCTTCGGCGAGCTGGTCGAGCGCCGCCGGCTGACCGAGCGCCGGAGTCGAAGATCGCGCTCGGCGCGCATCCTCCCGACGGCCGACTACGCGCCGCTCCGCCGCGCCGACTTCGTGATCGAGGCGGTGTTCGAGGACCTCGAGATCAAGCGCCGGGTGCATCCGCGAGGTCGAGGCGGTCGGCGCCCGAGGGGCTGATCTTCGCCTCCAACACCTCGACGATCCCGATCGCCGCGCATCGCCGAGGCGAGCCGGCGGCCGGAGAACGTGGTCGGCATGCACTTCTTCAGCCCGGTGCACAAGATGCCGCTGCTCGAGGTGATCCGCCACTCCGGCAGCTCGGAGGAGGCGGTCGCCACCACGGTCGGGCCTGGCGGAGCGGATGGGCAAGACCGTGATCGTGGTCGGCGACGGGCCGGGCTTCTTCACCAGCCGGGTGCTCGGGCCGTTCCTCAACGAGGCGGCCTGGATGCTGGTCGGAGGGGGCGACGATCGAGCAGATCGACCGCGCCGACCGCGACTGGGGCTGGCCGGTCGGGCCGTTCGACGCTGCTCGACGAGGTCGGGCTCGACGTCGCCCGCCACGCCGGCGAGGTGATGCGCGAGGCGCTCGGCGACCGCGTCGACGCCGCCGCCGGTCCTCGCCGCGCATGGCCGACGACGGCCGCACTCGGCCGCAAGGCGAGGCGCGGCTTCTACCTCTACGAGAAGGGCGAAGGGCAAGCGGGTCGATCCCGAGGTCTACGAGCTGATCGGCTGGCGAGCCCGGCGACGGTCGCCGACGAGGAGATCGTCGAGCGCTGCTGGCTCGCAGATGCTCAACGAGACCGCCCGCTGCATGGAGGACGGGATCATCGACGAACCCGGTCGACGTCGACCTCGGCGTGATCTTCGGCTTCGGCTTCCCGCCCTTCCGCGGCGGCCTCCTGCGCGAGGCCGACCGGCGTCGGCCTGCCCGAGGTGGTCGACCGCCTCGACGCGCTACGCCGAGCGCCACGGCGAGCGGCTCGCGCCGGCGCCGCTCCTGGCCGAGATGGCGGCCCGCGGCGAGCGCTTCCACCGGGACTGACCGGGCATGTGCCTCGCCTGGGTGACCTTCGTCGTCTTCGCGCTGCTCGCCACCGCCGGCACCTGGCTCGCCGCCGCGCACTTCCGCGGCCGGCGGACCGCCGCGCTCTGGGCGGCGGCGTGCTTCGCCTTCTTCGCGCTCCTCGGCGCCGCCCTCGGATGGGCGATGAGCCTGGTCCCCTGAGCCGCTGATGTAGCATCCGTGGCTCGAATCCCGAGCCGACCGCCATGAGCAACGCCGAAGTCCCCGTCTACGACCCGTCCGAGATCGAGCCGCGCTGGCAGGCGCAGTGGGAGGAGACGGGCCTCTACCGCTCCGATGTCGATCCCGCGCGCGCACCAAGCACTACGCGCTGACCATGCTGCCCTACCCGTCGGGCGACCTCCACATCGGCCACTGGTACGCGATGGCGCCGCCCGACGCGCGCGCCCGCTTCATGCGCATGCGCGGCTACAACGTCGTCTTCCCGATCGGCTTCGACGCCTTCGGCCTGCCCGGCCGAGAACGCCGCGATCCAGCGCAACATCCATCCGCGCGAGTGGACCTACGGCAACATCGAGCGGATGCGCGGGCAGCTCCGCACGCATGGGCGCGATGTTCGACTGGCGGCGCGAGTGTCGTGTCGGCGGACCCGGAGTACTACCGCTGGACGCAGTGGTTCTTCCTCCAGCTCTTCAAGAACGACCTCGCCTACCGCAAGCGGGCGGCGGTCGACTGGTGCCCGATCGTGCAACACCACGCTCGCCCGCGAGCAGGTGATCGGCGACGACCGCGTCTGCGAGCGCTGCGGCACGCCGGTGATCGCGCAAGGAGCTGGAGCAGTGGTTCTTCCGCATCACCCACTACGCCGAGGAGCTGCTCGACTACTCGGGCATCGACTGGCCGGAGCGGGTGCGCACGCTCCAGACCAACTGGATCGGCCGATCGGAGGGGGCGCGGGTGGCGTTCCCGGTCGAGGGAGCCGGCGAGGGCGCGGCGCGGTCGAGGTCTTCACCACCCGCCCCGACACCCTGTGGGGCGCGACCTTCATGGTCCTGGCGCCCGAGCACCCGCTGGTGCCGGCGCTCACCGCGGCGGACCGCCGCGCCGAGGTCGAGGCCTACCGCGAGGCGGCGGCGCGCCAGACCGACATCCAGCGCGAGGCGGCCGACAAGGAGAAGACCGGCGTCTGGACCGGCGGCTACGCGATCAACCCGGCGAGCGGCGAGCGGATGCCGATCTGGATCGCCGACTACGTGCTGACGGGCTACGGCACCGGCGCGATCATGGCGGTGCCGGCCCACGACCAGCGCGACTTCGAGTTCGCCCGCAAGCTACGGCCTGCCGATCCGGCCGGTGCTCGCCTTCGGCGGCGAGACGCTCGATCCCGCGACGATGACCGAGGCGGTCACCGGCTCGGACGGCGTGATGGTCGACTCCGGCGAGCTGACCGGCACGCCCGGCGAGGAGGCGATCGCGCGCGCCATCGCCTGGCTCGAGGAGCGCGGGTCCGGCCGCGGCGAGGTCACCTACCGCCTGCGCGACTGGCTGATCTCGCGCCAGCGCTACTGGGGCGCGCCGATCCCGATCGTCCACTGCCCGGCCTGCGGCGCGGTGCCGGTGCCCGAGGACGACCTGCCGGTGCGCCTGCCCGACGACGTCGAGTGGCGGCCGACCGGCGAGAGCCCGCTCAAGCTCCATCCGACCTGGAAGGACGCGAAGTGCCCCGCCTGCGGCGGCCCGGCCGAGCGCGACACCGACACCATGGACACCTTCGTCGACTCGTCCTGGTATCACCTGCGCTACCTGACGCTCGGCTACGACGACGGCCCGTTCGACCCGCACGAGTACGCCTACTGGATGCCGGTCGCGACCTACACCGGCGGCATCGAGCACGCGACGATGCACCTGATCTACACGCGCTTCTTCCACAAGGCGTGCCGCGACCTCGGCCTGACCCAGGGCGACGAGCCGATGCTCCAGCTCCGCAACCAGGGGATCATCCTGGGCGAGGACTCCGAGAAGATGTCGAAGTCGCGCGGCAACGTGGTGGCGCCCGACGAGCTGGTCGGAAAGTACGGCGCCGACACGGTGCGCGCCTATCTGATGTTCTTCGCGCGCTGGGACCAGGGCGCGCCGTGGACGAGCGCCGGCATCGAGGGGACGGCGCGCTGGCTGCGCCGGATCTGGTCGCTCCTCCTCGAGCCGCGCCCGGCCGACGGCCCGGAGCCGCCGGAGGACCGCGTGCGCCAGCTCCGCCGCAAGGTCCACCAGACCCTGGCGGCGGTGACCGCGGACTTCGAGGCCTTCCAGTTCAACACCGTGATCTCGGCGCTGATGGAGCTCGCGAACGAGATGTCGAAGGCGGCCCAGGACGGCGCCGCGGCGAGCGACGCCTGGGACGAGGCGGTGTCGATCTACCTGCGGATGATGGCCCCGGTCGCCCCCCACGTCGCCGAGGAGCTGTGGCACCGCCTCGGCCACGGCGGCTCGGTCCACGCCGCCGACTGGCCGGCGGCCGACGAGCAGGCCGCCGCCGAGGACGAGGTGACCCTGGTGGTCCAGGTCAACGGCAAGGTGCGCGACCGCCTGGTGGTCCCGGCCGGCGTCGACCCCGCGGAGGCCGAGCGCCTGGCCCTGGCCAGCGAGGTCGCGCGCCGCTTCACCGAGGGGATGACCGTGCGCAAGGTGATCGTGGTGCCGGGGCGGCTCGTGAACATCGTGGCGGGGTGACCCTCCGGGTCAACCTCGTGGCAGGGTGACCCTCGGCCGTCCGGCAAAGCCCCCGCTACGCCTCGTCGCCGCCGCTCTTCTCCAGCTCCTCGACCAGCCGGCGGATCCGCGCCTCGTCGTAGCCGCGGATGATGGTGCCGTCGATGTCGATCAGCGGGATGCCGCCCCGGCCGCCCGACTTCGCCTCGAACTCCTGGCGGCCAGCCTCGCTCTTCTCGATGTCGACCTCTTCGAAGTCGGCGCCGATCTCGTTGAGCAGGGCGCGGGTCTTGCGGCACCAGCCGCACCAGTCGGTCATGTACAGGATGACGTCGGCGCGCTCGGCGGCGCTCGCCTGGCTGCCGGCGTCGTCGGCGCGGACCGCCGGGGTGGACGGCACCAGGAGGACGGTCAGCAGCAGGGCCGCGGCCGCCAGGAGCAGCGCGGTCTGGGCGCGGCCGGGGCCGGTGGATCGGTCAGGGGTTGAGTGCGGCATGGCGGGTCTCCCGGGGGCTGGCTGGGCCTGCGGTTTCGTCGTGCGGTTTCGTCGTGCGGCTGCGTTCGGCGACCGGGACAGTCTGGTCGGCGCCGTCGGGTATACGGTCGAGGCCGGCTGGTGGTTTGACCGGCCGGTTTCACCCGCCGGCTCGAGCGCCGATTCTGCGCTCTCCGAGGGCGCGCGGTCAATCCGCCCGGCCGCGGTGCGCGCCCGGCTTCCCGAGGTCTGGTAGGTTCCATCCCCCGTGAAGGCGCCGGCTCTCTTCACCCGACCGTTCCTCGACGTCGTGCGCGGCGAGGCGCTCTGCGTGCGCCGCGTGCGCGACCTCGCGTGGATGGCGCTCGGGCTCGCCGCGGGCTGGTGGATCTATGTGCCGGTGCACGAGCTGCTCCACGCCGTCGCCTGCCTGGCCGCCGGCGGCGAGGTCACCCGGCTCGAGATCGCCCCGCTCTACGGCGGCGGCCTCTTCGAGCGGCTGATTCCCTGGGTGGTCGCCGGCGGCGAGTACGCCGGGCGGCTCTCGGGCTTCGACACCGGCGGCAGCGACCTGGTCTACCTGGCGACCGATCTCGGCCCGTTCCTCCTCACCCTGCTGCCCGGGGTTTGGGCGCTGCGGCGCGCCGCGCTCGCCCGCACCGGGCTCCTCTTCGGCGCCGCGCTGCCGTTCGCGCTGGCGCCCTTGCTCTCGCTCACCGGCGACGCCTATGAGATCGGCTCGATCCTGGTCACCCGCCTGCCGCCCTGGGCCGGTGAGGCGATGCGCGAGCTGCTGCGCGGCGACGACCTCGTGCTGCGCGCGCGGGCGGTGGCCGAGGCGGGCGGAACGGCGAGCTGGACGGGGCTGGCGCTGGCGGCGTCGATCGGCCTCGTCTGGGCGTTTGCCACCTACGCGCTCGGCGGCTGGTTCGCGGCTCGGCTCGGGCAAGGGCCGCTGCCGCCGTTACGCCCGGCCGCCGAATCCTCCGAACCCGAGCCCGCGCCGTGACCCTCGCCGCGATCGCCCGCGACCTCCGCGACGAGGCCGGCGCGCTCGCCTTCGCGCCGCCGGTGACCCACGTCTACAACCCGCTCGACTACGCCTGGGAGCCGCACGAGCGCTACCTCCGCCGCTACGGCGCCGGGCCCAAGGAGGCGGTGTTCCTGGGCATGAACCCCGGTCCGTGGGGGATGGCGCAGACCGGCGTGCCGTTCGGCGAGGTGTCGATGGTGCGCGACTGGCTGGGCATCGAGGGCGCGGTCGGCGCGCCGCTCTCGCCCCACCCGAAGCGGCCGGTCGAGGGTTTCGCCTGCCGGCGCAGCGAGGTCAGCGGCCGGCGGCTCTGGGGCTGGGCGCGCGACCGCTTCGGCACCCCGGAGCGCTTCTTCGCGCGCTTCTTCGTCGCCAACTACTGCCCGCTCGCATTCCTCGAGGAGAGCGGCAAGAACCGCACGCCCGACAAGCTCCCGGCCGCCGAATGCGAGCCGCTCTACGCGGCGTGCGACCGCGCCCTGCGCCGCACCGTCGAGACGCTCGAGCCGGGCTGGGTGGTCGGCATCGGCGCCTTCGCCGAGGCGCGGGCGCGCGCCGCGCTCCGAGGGCTCGACGTCGCCATCGGCCGCGTCCTCCACCCGAGCCCCGCGAGCCCGGCTGCCAACCGGGGCTGGGGCGAGCAGGCCGAGCGCGAGCTGCGCGACCTCGGGATCGAGATCTAGCCCTCCCAGTCGATCCGGTAGAGGAGCACCCGGTCGGTGTGCGGCGGGTGGTGGAAGGTCCCCTGGAGCCGGAAGCGGTCGAGGCCCTGCCCGTCGAAGTACCAGAGCCGCGCGTAGAGACTGTCGGCCAGCTCGCGGCGGACGAAGGTGACGAGCAGCCCCGGACCGTGCTGGTGCAGGACCGGCACCAGCCCGTCGGGGCGCGGCGGCCCGATCGCGGCGTAGTGGCCGGGGGTCGAGCGGTCCGCGAAGCCGTCGCGCTCGAGGTCGGCGGTGTAGCCGTTGGCGCACGCGAGCCGGCCGGCGACCAGGCCGCAGGCGATCGGGGACGAGGTCCCGGGCCGGGCCGGCGGGTTGGGGACGTCGAAGCGCCACCTGCCGAAGTGCGCCCACGAGGTGGTCTTGGCCGCGAGGTCGCCGCCGACCACCAGCCACGACGGCGGCGGCCGGCACTCGAGCAGCCGGAACAGCTCGGCCAGCGCGCCTTGTCCGGCGCCATTGCCGATCAGCGTGCGCGCGGCGACCCCGGGGTCGCGGTGGCGCAGGGCCAGACGGATCAGGGCCACCGAGCGGTCCGGCGGGATCCCGTCGTCGCGCAGCGCCCGAAACAGCCGGTCGTCGCCGCCGCAGCCGATCACCCGCAGCAGGTTCGCGGCCTGCGTCTCGTCGCGGGTCGCGAGCGCCAGGGCGATCCAGTAGAGCCGGCGGGTCTGGTAGGAGCCGCCGTCGATCACCGCCGCGCGGCCGGAGAGCGCCGAGAGCGCGTAGCCGTGGTCCCACCAGGAGAAGACCAGCGCGTCCGCGGGCGAGCGCTCGGCGATCGCCGCGGCGGCCTCGGCGACCGCCAGGTCGGCGGCCGGCCGGCGCCCGGCGAACGACTCGAAGCGGGCGCGGAAGGTCCAGGCGACGGCGAGGAGCGCCAGCGCCGCGACCGCCGCCCGTATCATTGCGGCCCGGCGGCGGAGCCCCGGCAGCGCGGCCGCGCCGGCGCCGAGGGCGGCGATCCCGCAACCCGCCGCGATCGCCACCGCCGGCATGCCGAAGACCAGGAAGCGCATCGCCAGCCAGCCGGCCACGGCCGCGGGCAGGGCCCACGCCGCGAGCAGCAGGGCGCCGAGCCGCGACCCCGGCCGTAGCGGACCCCGGTGGAGTCCCGGGGAGCCGAGCGCCAGCCAGACGCCGCCGATCGCCGCCGGGACCAGCACCGGCCAGCCGCCGAGGTGGCCGATCAAGAGCGCCGGCGCGAGACCGATCAGCTCCTGGACCTGGCTGGCGCCGTCGGGGAAGGCACCGAGCGAGCCGGGGTCGGCATAGCGGGCGAGCTTGCGCCAGGCGCCGCTGCCGAGAAGGAGCAGCGCCGACGCCGCGACCGCGAGCAGGGCGCCGAGGACGAGCGCGGCGCGCCGGCCGGGCGAGCGCTCCTGCCGCCAGAGCCGGGCCAGCACCGCCGCGCCGATCGGCACCGCCGCGGTCGCCGCCGCCGCCGGCCAGCCGACCCAGGTGAGGGCGAAGAGCGCCAGCGCGGCGGCCAGCGCAACGACCCAGAGCGCGGCGGCGCGCGGGCCCGCCGTCCCACCCTCGATCGCCCACGCCAGCTCGAGCGCGGCGCCGGCCGCCGCGGCGTAGAGGACGAGCGCCAGCCACGGCGTGTCGGCCATCCCGGCGTGGGTGTGCGAGATCAGCTCCGGATGGAGTGCAGCGATCACGCCCGCGGCGAGGCCGGCCGCGGTGCCGGCGAGGCGGCGGCCGATCCAGACCGCCAGGGCGGCGAGGAGCGCCGAGCCGACCGCCGGCAGATAGAAGGCGACCGCCGCCAGCGACGCGCCCCCCGGCCAGAGCCGCCACGCCCAGGCCTCGAGCGGCTGCAAGAGGCTCGGCACCACCGGCCGGCCGGCGGGCGCGAAGGAGAGGTCGTCCCAGCGCTTGCCGTCGACCTCGCGGCCACGGCGGCCGGTCTCGGCCAGGTCGCGCGAAAGGCGCAGGTGGTAGAAGCCGTCGGCCGTGTAGAACAGCGGCTCGCCCGCCGGGGTCCGGTAGTACGGGCGGACCTCCTCGGGCGGCCGGACCGCCGCGACCCGCGCCCAGGCCGCGAGCGCGGCGATCGCCAGGACCGCGGCGACGAGGGCGACGCGCGTCGACAGCCGGCGCCGGCCTGCGGGTACGTCGGGCGGGTGCAAGCGGGTACGGCTCGAGGTCAGGTCATCTGCCCGGGACCGTCGTCCGCCTCGGCCTCGGCGGTCGGGTCGACCTCGGTCGTGTGCTCCTCGCCGTCGCGCCAGTAGGTGATCGCAAGGAGGCGGCCGGCGGGCGCGTCGCGGAGGGCGTCGAGGAAGTCGACCGGCTGCTCGGGCGCGCGGCCGCCGACGGCGACGATCAGGTCGCCGCGCCGGAGCCCGCGCGTCTCGGCCTCGCCGGTCGAGCGGGTGACCACCAGCCCCTGGCGCTCGGGGAGCCCGAAGCGCTCGCGCAGCTCGGCGGTGGGTGCGACCAGGGTCATCCCCAGCGCGCGCACCACCTGCTCGGCGCCCTCGGGCGCCAGGAACTCGTAGTCGGGCGAGTCCTCGACGAGCTGGCGCGACATCCGGATCGCCGCACCGGTGCGCAGCGCGAGCGCCATGCCGTCGCTCGGCCGGGTGTCGACCAGCACCGGCTCGTCGCGGCCGGGCACGCGCAGCCGGATCAGAGCGTAGTAGGTGTCGTCGACCATGGCGTGGATCAAGAGTTCCTCCATCGTGGCGTCGAGGCGCTCGAGGAGGATCGCCATCAGGTCGTGGGTCATCGGCCGCGGATACTCGACCTCGTGGAGCGCCGCGGCGATCGCCTGCGCCTCGGAGATTCCGACCCAGATCGGCACCACCCGCCCGGAGGAGAGATCGCGCACCAGCACGATCGGCGACTGCGCGAGGCCGTCCCAGCCAACGGTGGCAATCTCGGCCGGCCGGTAGTCGCCGTCGACATCGGCCGCCGGCGGCGGCACGGAGGTCGAGCCGGCCCCGCCCGGGCCGGCGTCGCCGGCGGCGCGTTCGCCGGCGGCCGCAGCGGCCGAGCCTTCCTCGCCCCCCGCGCGCCCCGGCGAGGCGCAGCCGCCGCACGCGGTGACCCAGACGGCGGCGACACCGAGCGCGAGCGGCAGCCATCTGCGGGGACCGCGCCGGGAAGGGCCGTTAGACGGAGCGCAGGCCGCGTTGAGTCGACCCAGAGCGGCGGCGGCGATCACAGCATTACGCACGGGGACAACCTCGGTGCCATCGTAGAGCAAGGTGGCGGGCATGGCAATCCAAGGCCGATCGAGCCAGTCACCCACGCCAGGCCCGTGCAGGAACGGAGATCTCCTAGTGACATAGCGATTGACATAGCGTTTCGGCAGCTATATGTTCGAAGGTAGAGAAGGAGTTAGTGCGATGTGGCTACTGCGAGAAGGGCATGGGAGGCCACGAGGTGATTCGATTCACGGCCGGTGCGGCACGACTGTTTTACCGAGCGGTGTATCAGGAGTTCCGGAGGGACCCTCTGCCATCACGTAGCGAGCGAGGTAGGTTCCATGGTCCGACTACTGGACCCGAGACGACGTATCTGGCAGCGAGCGAAGCAACAGCCTGGAGGGAGGTCACGCACCGGTGGCAAGCGGATCCGAGTGTCTATCGGATGCTGGAGGTCGAGGTGGTTCTCGACAGAGTGGCCGACCTCACCGATCCTGCCACGCAGGAACGGTACGGAATCGAACGGGAAGCTCCGATCGGTGATGACTACCGGCCGTGCCAGCACTTGGCAGATCGCTTGCGATCGGATGGGTACGAGGGTATATGGACGTACTCACGAGCGGATCAGCCTGATGGTCGTCAGCTCGTGGTCTTTCTCGACAGAGTGTCAAAGCGGTCACGGGTTTCGCAGATACGCCTACGAAAGTTGGAATAGCGCCTGAGGTGCAGGTGATGCTGACGCAGAAGACTCTCAGTAACGACGTACGGGACATTCGCCACAAATCTGGCCTCTCTCAGGAACAGCTAGCCCAGCTCCTCGGCACTTCCTGGGTCAGCGTTTCGCGCTGGGAGCGCGAGATCTCTCAGCCGAGCGCCCGTTCCCGATCCCGTTTGGACCGACTTGACCAGCTCATGAAGCATGTCGGCGAAGCACTGCCGAAGGCGGAGATCCCTCGTTTCCTCCACACCGCCCAACCGCTCCTCCGCGGCTACCGCCCGGTCGACTTGCTCGACAGCGACTACGCCTTCGAGGATCTCCTGGCCTTCGTCGACGCCGCCAAGAGCGGAGACATGGCCTGATCGGGCCGCCGCCGGAGGCTCTCTGACCCGCGGCCAGGTCTACATCGCCAACACCGGCGGCACCATCGGCATGCGCCGGGGGCCGCGCGGGTACACGCCGGCGCCGGGGTTCCTGGCCGAGCGGATGGCCGCCATGCCCGAGCTGCGCGGGCCGGAGATGCCGGCGTTCGCGGTCCACGAGTACCCGACGCTGCTCGACTCGGCGAACGTCCGGCCGGCCGATTGGGTGGCGGTCGGCCGCGACCTGATCGCCAACTACGACCGCTACGACGGCTTCGTGGTGATCCACGGCACCGACACCATGGCGTTCTCGGCGGCGGCGCTGTCGTTCCTGCTCGAGGGGCTGGACAAGCCGGTGATCTTCACCGGCTCGCAGATCCCGCTGGTCGAGGTGCGGAGCGACGGGCGCGAGAACCTGATCACCTCGATGCTGATCGCGGCCCGCCACCCGATCCCCGAGGTCTGTCTCTTCTTCGGCGATCGCCTCTTCCGCGGCAACCGCGCGACCAAGGTCTCGGCCGGCGGCTTCGACGCCTTCGACTCGCCGAACTTCCCGCCGCTCGGCGAGGTCGGGGTCGACATCGAGCTGCGGCTCGACCTGGTGCGGCGGCCCGGCCTCGGGGACGGCGCCGGGAACGGCGAGCCGGCGCGGCCCCGGCTGGCCGAGCCGGCGCCGGCCGAGATCGCGGTGCTCAAGCTGTTTCCGGGGATCTCGGCGCGGGTCGTCGAGCGCGTGCTCGAGCCGCCGGTCGCCGGCGCCGTGCTCGAGACCTACGGGGTGGGCAACGCGCCGGAGGACCCGGCGCTCCTCGCCGCGATCGCGGCGGCCTGCCGGCGCGGCGTGGCGGTGGTCAACTGCACGCAGTGCCTGCGCGGCGGCGTCGACATGGGCGACTACGCCACCGGCGGCGGGCTGCGCCGGGCCGGCGTGGTCGGCGGCGCCGACATGACGACCGAGGCCGCGGTGGCCAAGCTCTACTACCTCCTGGGCCGCGGCCTCGATCCGGACGAGGTGCGCCGGCGGATCTCCGTCGATCTGCGCGGCGAGCTGACGGTCTAGCTAAACCGTCTAGCCCTCGGCGGGCGCGACCTCGAACGGCACCTTGACCTCGGTCAGGATCCAGCGCAGCTTCATGTCGGCGCCGGCGTCGCCGGTCTTCTCGAACGAGATCGTGAACTGGTCGACCTTGTCGGCCTCCGGGATCGCGGTCGGCGTGGCGGTGACGGTGACCACCGCGGAGGCGGCGACGTCGACCGGGGTGAACTCGCCGTCCGCGAAGTAGCCGGCGCCGGAGAGGCCGAGCTTGTCGACCACCATCACCTTCCAGCTCTCGGCGCCGGGGATGGTGAAGAGCGAGTAGGTGCCGGCGGCGAGGCGCTGCTTCTCGGCGCCGACCAGGACGTCGCGGGTGACCGTGATCTCGGTCGCCTCGTTGGCGCCGGTGCGCCAGATCTCGCCGTAGGGCACCAGCGCCTCCTGCTCCTTGGTGCCGAAGATCGGGTCGCGCTCGCGCTCGTAGGGGCGGCTGTAAACCACCCGCAGGTAGGCGTCGCCGAGGTTGATGCGGGCCATGCCCATCGGGCTCGGCCGGCGCGAGGGGTGGAGGTCCTGGGCGGCGGCGAACGGCGCGAGGGCGGCGCCGGCGGTGACGACGGCCAGGGCCGCGGCGAGGGCGAAACGCAGGGTGCGGTGGTTCATCGCGATCCTCCGAAGGGAGTTGAGAGCGGACGGAGCCTTGTCCGGGTTCGATGCCGCGGCGATTGCCGCGGCGAGCCCGATCTTAGCAGCCGCCCGCTCGCTCCTATCCGCCCCACAGCTTCCGCCACCACGGCACCTCTTCCTCGCTGGCCGGCACCGCCTCGCCGGGCCGCCCGATCCGGTCGCGGATCTCGGCCAGCGGCCAGCCGGTGAGCCGGGCCAGCGTCTCGGCCTCGTGCCCCTGGCGCTCGGCGAGCGCGACCCGGTAGCGCTCGCCCGCCTCGCAGCGCGCCGGGCCGGTCCACGGCTGGCGCAGGACGTAGCGGCCCTGGAAGTTGGTGCGGTCGCCGGTCTCCTGGAAGCGCAGGTCCTCGGGGAAGTGGTCGCGGTCGTAGGAGACGTGGAGGCGGGTGACGAAGACGTCCTGCGCGCCGCCCCCGAACTGCGGCGGCGCCCGGCGGGACTCGGGGCCGCTCTCGATCCAGAACACACCCAGCTCGCGCAGCTCGTCCGCGGTCAGCGGGTCGGCGGCGCAGGGATCGCACCAGCCCATGTCCCAGGCGTACTCGAGGAACACCGCCCGGCCGTCCTCCTCCGCCACCTGGCGCGCGAACATGTCGCGGTAGAAGCGGCCGAAGTCGCCCTTGACGAAGGGCGGGATCTCGTCGCCTGTCGGGAGGTGCACGGTGCGGTAGTTGGTGGTTTCGACCCGGCCGCCGCGGGTCAGGGTGTAGATGAACAGCTCCTGCGGGCCGTCGGCGTTGACCGTCCCGAGGCGGATCGGGAGCATGAACTTCGGCGTCTCGTAGGCGACCTGGAGCGGCCGCAGGTAGCTGGTGCCGAGCTTCGCCTTCTCCTCGAGGTTGACGCGGGCGACGAAGAAGCGCATCCCCTGCTTGAGATAGCTCCCGACCACCGGCTCGGCGCCCGGCGGCAGCTTGTAACCCTCGCCCTTCAGCCACTCGACCAGGCCGCCGCTCTGGGTCGCCGAGAGGATCAGGATGTCGTACTCGCCGACGGTGTAGGCGGCCTCGATGGTCACGCCCAGGGCCTTGGCGCGCTCGGCGCCGCCGGCCGGAGCAGCGGCGGGCGCTCCGGCCCGCATCTGGAGGGCGTCGTACATCGGCCGCGGCGCGCACGGGTCCTCGTCGAAGTACTCGACCAGCCGCGGCGCGGTGTAGGCGTCGAGGTGGTCGACCAGCGCCTTCTCGGCGACGTGGATCTGCTCGCGCTCGATCCGGGTCGGCACCGGGATCACCACCGCGAACTCCTCGGGCGCGCCGCGGAAGTCGCTGGCCATGGTCAGGACCGTGCGGTCGCCGTCGCGCACCAGCACCACCTGCGAGGCGCGGTTGAAGATCCCGGTGTCGGCGCGGGCGACGTAGAAGCCGCAGAACGCCGCGGCGGGCGCGGCGGCGGCCAGCGCGACGGCGAGGGCGAGGGCGGTGACGGTCGGGACGGAAGCTCGGCGGGTCATCGCGGCACTCCTTTGCGGAAGAAGGTGGGCGCTCGGGCCGATGAGATCGGCCGCCGGCGGCGCCGTCCAGCGGTACTTCGGGCCGGGGAGCAGGCGGTCGATCAGCGGCACCAGCGGCGCGCAGGCGACCAGGGCGAAGATCGGCCCCTCCGACCGGTGCAGCCCGAACGTCACCCAGGCGCCGCCGGCGGCGACCAGCGCCGCGAAGAGGACGCGCCCGGCGCGCGAGTCGGGGGTGGTCTTGGGGTCCGAGATCATGGCGAACGCGAAGAGCAGCATCGAGCCGTTCGCGAGCTGGTGGAGCGGGATCGTCCACGGATCGCCGAGCCAGGCGGCGCGGCCGAAGAGCGCGGCGACCCAGAAGGCGAGGAAGGCCCAGGTGACGTCGCTCCGCTCGGCCCGCCGCACCACCAGCCAGCCGAGGATGGCGACCGCAAATGGCGTCAGCACGCTGCTCCCCCACTGCCCGGGCGAGATCCACGCCCGCTCGCTCGCCAGCACCACCGCGACGAGCCCCAGGTTCGAGGGGTTGAAGACGTGCTTGCCGCCGAACCGGATCAACGGCTTCGACCCGATCGCGATCGCCGCCGCGCCCGCCGCCAGCGCCGGCGAGGAGGTGCGCAGCAGCAGGCAGAGCGACAGCGCCGAGATCAGCGCGCTCTTCGGCTCGAACGGCCGCCCCGCCCAGCGGTCGGCCAGCGCCTGCACCGCCAGCGCCGTCCCCAGGATCACCGCCGCGATGCTGGCCCGGATCTCGAAATCGAGCACCAGCACGCCGTGGGCGAGGAGGCCGGTCAAGACCGCGATCTGGAACCAGCGGGGGTCGCGGGGGAGCCGCAGCATGCTCGGTTAGACGCGCGCTAGCGGGGAGAGGAAACCGAGCCGGCTACTCGGCGTACCTCCGCAGCAGCTCCTGGAGGAGTTGCTCGTGGGGGATGGTCAGACCTTCCTCGATCTGCCGCTCCGCGATCCGGATGTCTTCCAGCAGCTCCAGTTCGTCGAGCGAGCGGCCGCTCTCGTCCAGTGCGCTCTGGTCCATCGCGATCCTCCGGGGTGAAACTACCACCGGGGTCGATTACCACTACCATCGGTCCGAACGGCCGACGAGAGATTCCGACCGGAGGAGCCCACCATGCAAGCCGAGCAGAGCACCAACCAGTTCCTCGACCGCGCCTTTCGCCTCCTCGGCCTGCCGGCGCGGGTGGAGAAGGCGCTCGTGACGCCGCGGCGGGAGCTGCGGGTGGAGCTGATCCTGGACCGCGACGACGGCACGGTCGAGAGCTTCGAGGGGTTCCGGGTCCAGCACGACGACGCCCGCGGGCCGTACAAGGGCGGGCTGCGCTATCACCCGGAGGTCGACGCCGGCGAGGTGCGCGCGCTGGCCAGTCTGATGACGTGGAAGACCGCGGTGGTGGGGGTGCCGTTCGGGGGCGCAAAAGGCGGGATCTGCTGCGATCCGCGGGCGCTGTCGGTGCGCGAGCTGGAGCGGCTGACGCGCAAGCTGGTCGACGCCATCGGGCTGATCGTCGGACCCGATCTCGACATCCCGGCGCCCGACATGGGCACCGGCGCGCGCGAGATGGGGTGGTTCCTCGACCAGTACATGCTCGGCCGCGGCTTCCACCCCGGGGTGGTGACCGGCAAGCCGGTCGACCTCTTCGGCTCGCCGGGGCGGGAGGCGGCGACGGGGCGCGGGGTGGTCACCGTCCTCGCCGCACACTTCGAGGCGCGGGGCGAGGGGATCGAGGGCAAGACTTTCGCGATCCAGGGCTTCGGCAACGTCGGCTCGTGGACGGCGCGGCTCCTCGCCGAGCGTGGCGGCCGGGTGGTGGCGGTCTCGGACGTCTCGGGCGGCGTCCACGACCCGGCCGGCCTCGACGTCGCCGCCCTGCTCGAGGCGACCGCGGCGGGCGCGACGCTCGCGCAGGGCCCGGGCGCGAAGATCACCAACTCGGAGCTCCTGGCGCTCGACTGCGACGTCCTGATCCCGGCCGCGATCGGCGGCGTCCTGACCGGCGAGACCGCTCCCGCGGTCCGCGCGAAGCTCGTCGCCGAGGCCGCCAACGCGCCGACCACGGTCGAGGGCGACGACGTGCTGCGCGAGCGCGGCGTCGCGGTGATCCCGGACGTCCTGTGCAACGCCGGCGGCGTCACCGTCTCCTACTTCGAGTGGGTCCAGAACGTCCAGCGCTACCCGTGGGACGAGGAGACCGTCAACCGCCGCCTCGAGGAGCGGATGCGCGCCGCCTACCGCGAGGTCGCCGGCTTCGGCGCGGCGCGCGAGACCGACCTGCGCACCGCGGCGCTGGCGCTGGCGGTCGAGCGGGTGTACGAGGCGAATCGGCGGCTGGGGCGGCTCGACGACCTCGGCAGCGGCGGGAGCTCTCAGCGCCGCGCGGCCTCCTCGTAGCGCCGCTTCGCCCGCGCGCTCTCGCGCCGGTGGTCGACGATCGGCTCGGGGTAGGCGAGCCCGGCCGGCCGCTCGCGGGCCAGGCGGTGGATCGCCGCCGGCTCGAGCCCGGCCAGCTCGGGGAGCCAGCGCCGGACGTAGCGGCAGTCGGGGTCGAACCGCTCCTGCTGCGTCCACGGGTTGAAGATGCGGAAGTAGGGGACGGCGTCGGCGCCGGTCGAGGCCGCCCACTGCCAGTTGCCGTTGTTGACGCAGGGGTCGTAGTCGATCAGATGCGTGGCGAACCAGCGCTCGCCGCGCCGCCAGTCGAGGTGGAGGTCCTTGACCAGGAACGACGCCGCGACCATCCGCACCCGGTTGTGCATCCAGCCGGTGGCGGCGAGCTGGCGCATGCCGGCGTCGACCAGCGGTAAGCCGGTGCGCCCCTCGCACCAGGCGGCGAAGCGCTCGGCGTCGTCGTCCCATTCGGGCTCGAGGCCGTTGAACGGCGCGCCGAAGACCTCGGGGTGGAACCAGGCGAGGTGGGAGAAGAAGTCGCGCCAGAGAAGCTCGCCGAGGAGCTGCGAGCCCTCGCCCAACTCGGCCGCCGCGCGGTGCCAGCTCTCGCGGATCGACACCGTGCCGTGCTTGTGGTGGGGGGAGAGCCCGCTGGTGCCGGTCTCGTCGGCGGGGAGGTCGCGGCGCGCGGAGTACCCGGCGAGGCCGGCGATGCGGTCGAGCGCGGCGAGCCCGGCGGCCCGGCCGCCGCGGGCGAACGGCTCGCGCCGGCGCTCGGGGAGGAGTCGGTCGTAGATCTCGCGGCCGCAGGCGAAACCGATCGGCCCGCGGTGGAAGCGCGCCGCGCCGAGCGGCTCCGGCTCGCGCGCCGGCAGCTCGCGGGCGCGGCGGGCGAACGGCGTGAACTTCCGGTACGGCCGGCCGCCGCCGGTGAGCACCTCGCCGGGCTCGTGGAGGAGGGCGTCGCCGTGCCCGAGGAAGGGCACCCCACGCGCCGCGCAGGCGGCCTCGATCTCGCCGTCGCGCCGGCGCGCGAACGGCGTGTAGTCGCGGTTGACGAACACCGCATCGACCCCGGCCTCCTCGATCAGCCGCCCGACCACCTCGCCCGGCAGGCCGTGGAAGCGGTGGAGCGCGCCGCCGCGCGCGGCGAGGTTGCGCTCGAGGTCCTCGAGCGACTCGATCAGGAACTGGAACGCCGGCACGCCGAACCAGTCGTTCGCGCCGGCCTGCTGGCGCGGGTCGAAGACGAAGCAGGGCGCGACCTCGTCCGCCAGCTCGGCGGCGCGGGCGAGGCCGGTGTTGTCGTCGAGCCGCAGGTCGCGGCGGAAGAGGAAGGCGGCGCGGCGGTAGGCGGGTGGCATCGGGAGGTCTCGGGCTGCGGCCCGTCCGGCGATCCGCCCGCGGCCGAGGATCGGATGCAGGATACGCGATCGGCCGGGCGGCGATAGAGTCCCGCTCCTGCCAGACGCTCGCCCTCATCGACGCCGATCCCGGAGGTCCTCCGCCATGCGCATCGATCCGCGACCCGCACTCTTTGCCCTCGCTCTCGCCGCGGCGCTCGCCGCCGCCTGTGGCTCCGAGCCCGAGCCCGCTCCGCCGCCCGAGCCCGAGCCCGCCGCGGCGGCTCCCGCCGAGCCGGTCGCCGGCACCGTGACCGTCCCCGACGGCGTCGAGATCGCCTACGAGGCGCGCGGCGCCGGCGACGTCGCGGTGGTCTTTCTCCACTGCTGGGCCTGCAACCGCGACTTCTGGCGCGATCAGGTCGAGCCGGTCGCGGACGCCGGCTACCGGGTGGTCGCGATCGACCTGCCGGGCCACGGCGCCTCCGCCGCCGCCGAGCGCGCCGAGTGGACGCTCCCCGGCCTCGCCGCCGACGTCGAGGCGGTGATCCGGGACCTCGGCCTCGAGCGGGTGGTGCTGGTCGGCCACTCGATGGGCGGGCCGTTGGGCCTCGAGACCGCCGCCCGGATGCCGGGGACGGTGGCCGGGATCGTCGGCGTCGACACCCTGCACGACGCCGAGTTCGACTGGCCGGAGGGGATGGTCGAGTCGCTCACCGCCCAGTTCGAGGCCGACTTCCGCGCCGGCGTCGAGGGCTTCCTCACCCAGCTCTTCAAGCCCGACGCCGATCCCGAGATCGTGAAGTGGGTGGTCGACCAGGCCGTCGACACCAGCAACCACGAGACGGCGATCGCCATGATGAGGACGTTCCCGAAGTGGGATCCGCCCGCCGCGCTCGCCGCCGCCGGCGTGCCGGTGCGCTGCATCAACGCCGCGCCGGGCGAGAGCGGGATGCCGACCGCGGTCGACACCAACCGGAAGTACGCCGACTTCGACGCCGTGCTGATGGAGGGAGTCGGCCACTACCCGCAGCTCGAGCGGCCGGAGGAGTTCAACCGGCTGCTCCTCGCCTACCTCGCCGAGCTGACCGCACCGGTGCCGGACGCCGCCGGAGACGCCGGGGCGGAAACCGGCTAGGAAACCGGCTCGGTCCCCACCGCCGCTCGCAGCGCCTCGATCTCGTCGGTCGAGGCCGGCCGCCAGCGCCGGTCGCGCCGCCGCTCGATCGCGCCCGGGTCGAAGCGGATCGAGGTGACGTGCTTGCCGCCCGGGCTGAAGAGGTGCGCGCGCCCCTTGGCGCCGAGCACCACCATCGTCTCGCGGCGGGTGTCGACCAGGAGCTGCTCGCCGCCGGCCTTGGCGAGGTCGGCGAGCGCCTGCGCGGTCGGCCGGTCCCCCTCGGCGTGGCGGCCGCGGGCGTGGCGGGTGCGCCGCTCCTCGGCCCGGCGCGGCTTCTCGATCCGCCGCGCCAGGCCGTCGAGGAGGCCGCGGATCCGCCGCTCGGGCGGCTCGTTCAGGCGGCCGAGCCGGTCCAGCTCGCCCTGCGCCCAGCGCACCGCCTCGAGCCAGGGGAGGTCGCCCATGCGGTCGAAGAGGTGCTCGAGCGGCTGGCCGTCCGGGCCGCGGCCGAGGACGTTGAGGCCGTAGCGCCGGCGCCTCCCTTCCGGCTGGGTCGAGACCGCCTGGAGCGTCACCGCCAGGGTCGCCGGCCGGCCGGTCGCGGGATCGGGCACCCGATACCAGCCGGCCGCGACCTGGCCGTGGACGCGGAAGCCGGTGGCACGATCGTGGAACGCCTCGAGCAGGTCACGCGCGAGGTCGGCACCGGGGACGGTGTGGGCGATGAGCGCCGGCGCGTCGCCGAACAGCCGATCGACCCGCGGGTCGCCGCGCTCGAGCAGGAGCTGGCCGAAGTCGAGGAAGCGCGGCAGCCCGGAGGGGCCGTAACCGGCGAACACCTCGCGCGGCCCGCCGGGGAGCGAGTGCTCGCAGCCGGCGCCGCCGCAGCGCAGGCAGAAGACCCGGCCGGGGCGGAAGGCGGCGCGGTGGGCCAGGGCCGCCTCGAGCGCGCGGGCGATCTCGGCGTCGAGCCGCTCCGCCTCCTCGGCGAGCCGGCCGGCGGAGGCGCCCGGCGGCAGCGTCAGCCCGAGGTCCAGCTCCTCGCGGCCGCCGGCCAGGAGATGCCCCTGCGGGTGGCGCGCCAGCCGCTCGCGCAGCTCCTCGTCGAGCAGGCGGAGCGCCCGCTCGATCCGTTCCCGTCCGCCGCGCCGGCCGTTCTCCGCGCTCATTCGCGCCTCCCGGTGCAGTGTAAGGGAACGCTCGCGGGGGCGAATTCCCCGGCCGGCGGGCGCGCTAAGATCCGGCCCGCGGGACGGCTCCCGCCACCCACAGGAGGTTCCCCGATGCCCTCTCGCCGACTTTCGCTCGCCCTGCTTCTCGCCGCCCTCGCGGTCGTCCTCGCCTTCGCCGCTCTCCCCGCCGGCGCCGCCGACAGCTACGGCAAGGGGGTCGCGCTCGCCGAGGCGACGCCGATCGCCGCCATCGTCGCCGATCCCGACGCCTGGGTCGGCAAGACCGTGCGGGTCGAGGGCCGGGTCGCCGACGTCTGCCCGATGAAAGGCTGCTGGATGGAGCTGGCCGAGGAAGAGAGCGGCCACGTGGTGCGGATCAAGGTCGACGACGGCGTGATCGTCTTCCCCTCCGACGCCGCCGGCCGTCCCGCGGTCGCCGAGGGAGTGGTCAAGGCCATCGAGATGACCCGCGATGCCTACGTCGGCTGGCTCGCCCACCTGGCCGAGGAGCGCGGCGAGAGCTTCGACGCCGAGGCCGCCGGGATCGGCGACGGGCCGTTCCGGCTGATCGAGATCCAGGCCACCGGCGCCGAGATCGAGGCCGCCGGCGACGCCCCGGCCGCGGACGTCTCCGCCGGCGCCGCGGCCCCGAGCGGCGAGTGAGCGACGCCGAGCGCCTGTCGAGCCGGCCGATCTTCAAGGGCCGGGTGATCGACCTCTCGGTCGACCGCGTGCGCCTGCCCAACGGCGTCGAGGCCGACCTCGAGATGATCCACCACCTCGGCGCCGCCGTCGCCCTGCCGGTCGAGGACGGCCCCGGCGGCGAGCCCGAGGCGCTCCTGGTGCGCCAGTACCGCTACCCGGCCGGCGGCTGGCTCCTCGAGGTCCCCGGCGGCAAGCTCGACGGCGCCGAGGACCCCGAGGTCTGCGCCCGCCGCGAGCTGGCCGAGGAGATCGGCGTCCGCCCCGCCGAGCTGATTCCCCTGGGCTGGATCTGGACCACCCCCGGCTTCACCGACGAGAAGATCTGGCTCTACCTCGCCCGCGGCCTCGAACCGGTCGCCCACGCCCGCGAGGACCACGAGGTGATCGAGCTGGCCCGGATGCCGCTCGCCGAGGCGGTGGAAATGGCGGTGCGGGGGGAGATCCAGGACGCCAAGACGGTGTGCACGCTGCTGCGGGCGGCGGCGTGGCTGGGGCTGGGCACAGGAGGGGCTCGCAGTGAGCGACCGATCGATCGTCGATGAGCGACGCCTTGCCGAGGCTGTAGATCTCTATGACCGCGGCCAGCTCTCGTCGGGTGCCGCGGCCGCTCTCGTCGGCATACCTCGCACGGTGTTCATGACCAAGCTCGCGGACTTCGGAGTCGATATCTTCCGGCTGTCCAGGGAGGAGCTGGAGAGAGATCTCGAGCGTGCTTGAGGGCTCCGTTGAAGTGCGCGAGTCGCCGCAAAGAAATGTTAATGATGCCCTTTTTTGATGTGCAGCGAGGATCGCTCCCGCTACCCCCTCACCAGCAAGTACTCCTGCACCCCGTGCCGCAATAGATAGCTCCGATCCACCCGAAACCCCGGCGTCAGCTCGTCGATCTCCGCCGGCCGGTATCGCGGACCTTGCCGGGTCGGCTCGGCGCCGCCGTCGCGGTAGACCAGGTCGCCACCTTCGCGCAGCTCGTAGGTCAGGGGCTCGCGGGGGATGCGCTGGCCGGCGAGGGCCATGACGAACCAGCGCGCGCCGGGGCGGCAGGCGGGGGCGAGGCAGTCGGCGAGGGCGCGGATCTGGGGTTTGGTCAGGTAGTTGAGGAGGTCCCAGCCGAGGATCAGGTCGAGGGGCTCGCCGTCGGCGGGGACCAGGTCGCGCATCAGGGCCCTCGGGTCGACGTCGGGGTCGGCGATGCGGCGGCCGCGGTCGGCGGAGGACCAGAGGTCGGCGATGCGCAGGCGGCAGCGGTAGCGCTCCGACAAGAACTCCAGGTTGGCGCCGACGGCGGGGCCGAGGTCGAGGACGGAGAGGCGCTGCTCGGGGCGCAGCTCGGCCAGGAGCTCGGCGAGGGCGAGCGAGCGGTGGATCTCGAGCGCGGGCTCGGCCCCGCCCGGCGCGTCGGCGGCGGGCGGGGCGGGAGCCGGCGGGCGGCGCTTGCCGCCGAACCACGTCATGCCGGCGCTCCCTGGGCGGGGGACCGGTCGTTCGGGCGCACGGGCGGGAGGTCCCCGATCAGCGGCCCCCCTCGGCGGTCTTGGCCGGCGCTCCGATCTCCGGCTTGGCGCCCGGCGCCGGCCCCGGCGCCTTGGTCTCGGCCGCGCCCTTGGTCTCGACGACGCGCGGGCCGGAGCCGGAGCGCGACTCGCCGCGCGGCTCCATGTCGATCGAGCCCTTGAACTTGGCGCCGTCCTCGAGGCTCACCCGCGGCGCGGTGAGGTTGCCCTGGACGTGGCCGGTGCGGCGGACGGTGATCTGCTCGTCGGCCACCAGGTTGCCGCGCACCTCGCCCTCGACCGTGATGTTGCGGCCGAAGACGTCGGCCTGGACGCGGCCGCTCTGGCCGATGGTGACGCTCTGCTGCTTGAGGTCGATCTTGCCCTCGACCCGGCCCTCGATCACCAGGTCCTCCTCGCCGGTCAGGTCGCCCTGGATCCGGATCGACGGGCCGATCACCGCCCGGCCGCCGCTCGACGGTGCGGGGTTGTTGCGGCGGGCGGCCGGAGGCGGCTCGTTCTCGGGCTGGTAGGCGGGGGTGGGGGTCTGCGGGTCATCGGGACGCTTCCACATCGACATACTGCGGCTCTCCTCGGGGGTGCGTGGACGGGATCGATCGATTCAGCGCATAGAAAATAGGGAATATGTATCCCTCGGTCAAGCGGCCCACGGTCCAGGTCCCGGACCCCCCGCGGGGCGTTTGCGCCCCGGCGCCGCATGTGGAAGATTACAGGCGGTTCGCGCGCCGCGCCACCCGGGGCCTGCGGCGCGGACCGGCCCCGGCCGCGGATCGGTCCCCCGGACCGGCCGCGGCGCTCGAATCGAAGACGTCCCAGGAGCCATTCATGACGATGCAGCAGCCCACCGTCCGCCCGTCCACCGTCCGCCCGAACAGCGTCCGCTCGAACAGCGTCCGCTCGAAGACCTTCCGCCGGCGCGCCCTCCGCGCCCCGGCGCTCGCGGCCGTACTGGCCGCGGCCGCTCTCGCCGCCGCGCCCGCGCACGCCGGCATCCACTACCAGACCGTCACCCGCGTCGAGACCGAGGGGCAGAAGCCGCAGGTCATCCGCGCCGAGGCGTGGGTCGACGGCGGCAGCGCGCGCATCGAGTTCAAGGAGAGCGACAACCCGCTGATGCGCGAGGTGGCGGTCGAGCCGGCGAAGTTCGAGATCCCCGCGGGCTACACCGAGACCCAGATGGTCGTGCCCGGCGTCCCGGCGGGCTAGCGGGAGGCGGCGGGGGGTGGCGAGGGCGATCGGACCGGTATGAGCGCGCGCCTCCATCCCTTCGCCGCGGTCGCCGCCGGCGCGGCGCTCCTCGCCGCCGGCTGGGCGCTCGCCCGGAGCGTGCTCCCCGAGTGGCGCGCCGGCGAGCTGCCGGGCCGCGCCGAGGTGGTGGCGGTCGCCCGCGAAGTTGCCGAGTCGGCGGGGCTCGCGGTCGGCGGCTCGCCTCGCCTCGGCCTCGAGGCGATCGGCGGCCGGACCGTCGGCGCCGCCTGCGACACCCTCGGCGGCGCCGCCCCCGACGAGCTGACCGAGGCGGGTCTCGGCCTGTCGATGATGGTCAGCCGGCCGGCGAACTGGGAGGGCGGGCCGGAGGGCACCACTACGATCCGGCTGTCGGCGCTCGGCGAGCCGGTGGCGGCGAGCTGGGTGCCCGACTCGCTCGAAGAGTTCTTCGGCGCCGGCAGCACGGTCGATCCCGAGCCGGTGGCGGCCGGGCTGCGCCGGCGGCTGCTCGGCCCGGGCGAGTCGTTCGGGCGGCCGGTCGAGTCGACGATCATGAACAACGCGATCACCCTCTTCCCGGTCGAGGGCTCCGATCCGCCGGCGCTGGTGGTCCACCAGCGGCCGCCCGGCGCGACCACCATGGAGCAGCGCTGGGTCGGCTCGGTCGAGGCCGTCCGCAGCCACCTCGAGCAGCTCGCCTTCCGGCGCCTGCTCTTGCGCGGGGCGGTGCCGACGCTCCTCTTCGCGGCCGTGGCGGTGCTGTTCGTGGCGCTCGTCGGCCGCCGGCGGCTCGACTTCCGGCACGGGCTGATCCTCGGGCTGGCGGCGCTCGCGAGCACGGCGGCGAGCGCGCTCCTCGGGGCCTACGAGCCGGTCGAGCTGGTGTTCGCGGCCGGCGCCGGGACGATCCTCGCGCTCTGGGTGGCCTTCGCCTGGTCGGTCGCCGAGTCGCTGACCCGCTCGACGCTGCCCGGCTTCGTCACCAGCCTCGACTCGCTCTCGCGCCTCCGCCTCGGACCCCGGGGCGGCCGCGGGCTGCTCCACGGCTGGGCCGCCGGCGCGGCGATCGCTGGCGTCATCCTGGCGGCCTGGGCGCTCGCGGCGCGCTGGCCGGCGCTGGCGCCGCGCGAGGCGAGCGTCGGGCTGCCCGCCTTCGCGTTCGGGCACAACCCGCTGATCGTCGGGCCGGCGCGGGCGGCGCTGGTGCTCCTGGCGCTCGCCGCCGCCGCCCGCCTCCTGCCGGCGCGCTGGCGCCTGCCGGCCGCGGCGGTGGCCGCGGGGCTGGTGATCACCCCGATCCCGTTCGAGCCGGTGCTCGCCCGGCGCGCCGCCGGCGTGCTCTTCGCCCTGGCGCTCCTCGCGGTGTTCCGTCGCTTTGGGCTGACCGCGCTCCTCGCCGCGGCGGTGGCGGCGGCGGCGCTGCCGCCGGCGCTCCTGGCGCTCCAGCACCCGGGCTGGCTGGCGCTGACCCTCGCCGGCGCCGGCGGCCTGGCGCTGGCGATGCCGGCACTCGGCGCGATCGGGCTCGGGCGGCCGCCCGAGGTCGAGGCGGCGGAGCGCGCGGGGCCGGCCTTCATCCGGCGGATCGAGGAGGAGCGGCGGCTCCAGTACGAGATGGACCTCCTGGCGCGGATCCAGCTCGGTCTGCTGCCGGGCGCGCTGCCGGCGCTCCCCGGCTACCGGATCGCGGCCCGCTCGACCCTCGCCACCGAGGTCGGCGGCGACCTCTACGACTTCTTCCGCGACGAGCGCGACCACCTCTGGGTAGCCGCGGGCGACGTCTCCGGGCACGGCTACTCGTGCGCGATCGCCCACGCGATGGTCAAGTCCGCGCTGGTGTCGCTGATCGGCGCCGAGCGGACGCCGGCCGAGATCCTGCGCCGCATCGACCGCGTGCTGCGCGCCGGCGCCGCGGCCCGGCAGTTCACCAGCCTGGCGCTGCTCAGGCTCGATCCCGCGACCGGCCGCGGTCTCTTCGCCAACGCCGGCCACCCCTACCCGCTGCTCCTGGCCGGCGACGGCGCCGAGGAGGTCGCCTCGCCCGGCCTGCCGCTCGGCCAGGGGCCGGAGCGGAGCTACCAGGACCGCGCCGTCGAGCTGCCGCCGGGCGGGGCGCTGCTGTTCTTCTCGGATGGGCTGGTCGAGGCCGTCGACGCGCGCGGCGACGCCTACGGCTTCCACCGCCCGGGCGCGGCGGCGCGCGAGAGCGGCGACGCCGCGGACGCCGACGCGATCCTCGAGAGCGTGCTCGCCGACTGGAAGCGCTGGGTGGGGAAAGGGCAGGTCTCGGACGACACGACGGTGATCGTGATCTGCCGCGAGCCCGCCGCGGCCTGATTCAGCGCAGCAGCCTGTCGAGGTCGTCCCAGAAGCCCGGGTAGCTCTTCGCCACGACCTCGGGCCGGGCGATCGCGACGCCGGGGCGGCGGAGGCCGGCGAGCGCCAGGCTCATCGCGATCCGGTGGTCGCCGTGCGGGTCGACGACGACCGGGTCCGAAGGGATCTCGCCCGGCGCGCGACCGGCCCAGGTGCCGGCGATCTCGAGGCCGTCGGGGCGCTCGATGATCGCGGCGCCGATCCGGCCCAGCTCGGACGCCATCGCCGCCAGCCGGTCGCTCTCCTTGATCCGGAGATGCGGCACGCCGCGGATGCGGGTCGTGCCGCGCGCGAAAGGCGCCAGCGCCGCCAGGGTCGGCACCTGGTCGGGCATCGCGGAGAGGTCGGCGTCGACCGCCTCGAGGCGCCCGCCGGCGGCGCCTTCAACGATCACCGCCCCCCCCTCCCAGCCGACCCGCGCGCCCATCGCCGCCAGGAGATCGAGGAAACCGCGGTCGCCCTGGGCCGAGCGCGGGTCGAGACCGTCGAGCGTGACCCGGCCGCCGGTCAGCGCCGCCGCCGCCGCCGGGTAGCAGGCGGCCGAGAAGTCGGCCTCGACGCGCAGGCGCTCCGGCCCGGCGAGCGCCGCCGGCACGACCCGGAAGCGCCCGGGAGCCGGCCGTTCGGCGCCGCCGCCGAAGCGCGCCAGGGTCGCCAGGGTGATCTCGACATAGGGCGCCGAGGTCAGCGCCGCGACCTCGATCTCGACCGGCCCGGCGGCCGCCTGGGCGGCGATCAGGAGCGCCGAGAGGTACTGGCTCGACTCGCCGGCGTCGAGCCGGGTGCGGCCGCCGGGCAGGCGCCCGCCGCGGATCCTGAGCGGCGGGTAGCCGGGGCGGCCGCGCCAGGCGATCTCGGCGCCGAGCCCGCGGAGCGCCTCGACCAGCGGCCCGACCGGCCGCTCGCGGAGGCGCGGCACGCCGTCGAGGGTCCACTCGCCGGGGACGGCGCAGAGCGCGGCGGTCAAGAGGCGCAGGAGCGTGCCGGCGTTGCCGCAGTCGATCGCCGCCGCCGCGGGCCCCGCGCCGGCGGCGGGCGGCGCCAGCGCCACCTCGGCGGGGAGGCGCCGCTCGACCGTCCACCCGAGCGCCTCGAGCGCGCCGAGCGCGAGCCGGCTGTCCTCGGCGTCGAGCGGCCGCTCGAGCACGATCGGCCGCCGCGCGAGGAGCGCGAGCACTAGCCAGCGGTGGGTCAGGCTCTTCGACGGCGGCGGCGTCAACCGGCCGCGCGCGACGCCGCCGGCCGGCACCTCGCGGGGCGCCCCGCCCTCAGACCTCGATCCGGAGGCCGTCATAGCCGAATTCGACGCCGTCGGGGAGCGGCACCTCGGGGGCGGCGTGGTCGACGTCGTGGGTGATGTGGGTGAAGACGGTGCGCCGCGCGCCGATCCGTTCGGCCACCGCGAGCGCCTCGGCGATCGAGAGGTGCGTCGGGTGCGGACGGTAGCGCAGCGCGTTCAGGACCAGCACCTCGACCCCCGCGAGCAGGGCGAGGCTCGCCTCGGGGATCCGCTTGCAGTCGGTGACGTAGCCGAGGCCGCCGATCCGGTAGCCGAAGACCTCGAGGCTCCCGTGCCACACCGGCACCGGCACCACCGGCAGGCCGGCCGCTTCGAACGGCTCGCGCACCGGCACCAGCGCGAGCTGCGGCTTGCCGCCCCCCTCCGGCTCGCTGCCGTCGAAGACGTAGGAGAACGCCCGCCGGATCGCCGCCAGCGCCTCGGCCGGGCCGTAGCAGGGGATCGGCTCGTCCTGGCGGAAGTTGAACTGCCGCAGGTCGTCGAGGCCGTAGATGTGGTCGGCGTGGGCGTGGGTGAAGAGGACGGCGTCGACGCGCTCGATGCCGGCGGCGAGCGCCTGCTGGCGGAGGTCGGCCGAGGCGTCGATGAGGATCGAGGCGCCGCCTCCTCCCGCCCCGCCGGCCTCGATCCAAAGCCCGGTGCGCAGGCGCCGGTTGCGCGGGTCGTCCGAGCTGCACACCCGGCAGTGGCAGCCGATCACCGGCACGCCGGTCGAGGTGCCGCTGCCGAGCATGGTGGCGCGCAGACGCATGGGGGCCGGAGTCTACCGCCGCGGACGGCGGCGGCCGCGCCGCTGCGGGAGCAAGAACGTAGATGTGTTAATCTGCGCAAGAAGTTCCAGTCGTCAGTGCTTTTTCTTGTGATGACGGGCCGACCGCTCACGGGCGGCCGGCCCATTGCGGGGTTCGGATGGGGACGATCCGGAACGCACCGGGGCGGCCGCCGGGCGCCCAGCCGGTGCGGAGCGTCGAGACGGCCGGCATCGGCGCCGTGCTGCGCCACCCCGCCGTCGAGCCCGCCGCCGGCAACGGCCACGCCGGCGCCTCGACGCCGCTCGCCGCCGCCCGCCTGACCGATCGGCAGCGCCTGGCGCTGCTCCTCGAAGGCGCCTCGGTGCTGGCCCACCTCGGGCACGCCGGCTGGCGGTTGGCCGCCGGCTGGCGTGCCGCCGCGGTCACCGGGGCCGGCGCGCTCGCGGCCGGCGGGTGCGTCCCCGGGCGGGCGCGGCAGTCGGCGCAGGAGAGCCTGCGGGCGCTCGTCGCGGCGCTCTTCGGCGAGGGCGAGGTCGCCGGCCGCGGCGAGGCCCGGCGCGCGGCGCGGCGGCTGCTCGAGCGGTGGGCGCAGTCGCTGGCGCCGATGGCGGCGGACGAGGCGGTTGCGGCCGTGCTCGAGACCGCGCCGTTCCTCTGGACGCCGCCGTTCGGCGCCGCGCGCGCGACGCTGGCGGCCGAGCACCGCCGCAACGGCGATTCCTACCTCTGGATCGCGGGGCCGGGCTGGTTCCGCCGCCGGCTGCTCGCCGCGGCCGGGGAGCTGGGGGCGGCGCGCGAGCTGCTCGCCGCGGCGGCCGCCCGCGACCTCTGGCGGCCGCCGGAGGCGGTGGCCGGCGGCGCGCCGCGGGGCTCGTCCGCCGCGGCGCCCGAGCCCGATCCGGAGGCGCTGGCCGCCGCCGGACGCTGGCGGGCCGCCGCGGCGGTGTGGGAGCGGCGCCTGGGGCGTACGGAGGAGCCGGCCGCGGAGGAGCCCGGCCCGGCGGCCGTCGCCGCCCGGCTCGGGTACGCGCACGCCCTCTACGCTCTCGGCCGCTTCGAAGCGGCGCTCGGTGCGATCGCCGGCCTGCGGTCGGCCGAGGCCGGGCTGCTGCGCGCCAACTGCCAGCTCGACCTCGGCGAGCTGGGCCCGGCGCGGCGGACGGTGGCGGAGCTGGCGGCGGGATCCCTCGAGCCCCCGGCGGAGATCGAGCTGGCGGCGATCGCCACCCGCCTGGCGGCCAACCGCGGCGAGCGCGGTGGGCCCCGGCGCTGGGCGGCGCGGGCGCTCGCCGCCGGCAAGCGCGGCGGGCCCGAGGCGGCGCGGCACGCCGAGCTGGTGGCGGCGCTCGCGGCGTGGGACCGCGGCGCCGCCGGCGAGGCGCGCCGGCGCCTCGAGGCCTGCGCCGGGCTGGCCGGGGATCCCGCGCTCGGCTGGCTCTGGCTCCAGGCGAGCGCGCTGGTCGCCGGCGATTCCGGCGCGGCGGCGGAGGCCCTCGGGCGCGCGCTCGGCGCCGGTCGCCGCCGGCTCTTCCGCCACCGCGCGGCGGCGCTCTGGAACGACCTCGGCGTGGCGCGCGCCGGCCTCGGCGACCTCGCCGGCGCCGAGCGCGCCTTCCTCCACTCCCTGCGCCTCTACAGCGGCTGCGACGGCCCGCGCCAGCACACCCTCGCGGCGATGAACCTCGCCGAGATCCGCCTGCGGCGCGGCCGGATGCGCGACGTGCGCGAGACCCTGGAGCGCTCGACCGCCGAGAACCGCGCCGGCGGCAACCTCCGCGGCGGCGCCTACGACGCCGCCCTCTGGGCGCGCCACGAGCTGGTCCACGGCCGCGCGGAGGCGGCGCTCGCGCTCTGCCGCGAGGCGCTCGGCCGGCTGGACCAGGCCGGGCTCGGCGCCCACCGCGACGAGCTGCGCCTCCTCGCCGCGCGCGCCCTGGGCTGGCTCGAGCGGCCCGAGGAGGCGCGCGCCGAGCTGGCCGGGCTCGACGAGGCGGCATTCGCGGCGCTCGAGCCGGAGGAGCGGCCGGCGGTCTTCGCCCTGGCCGGCGACCGCGAGGCGGCGCTCGCGCGCGCCGCCGGCACGCCGCTCGGACCGCTCTGGTCGGCGCTCCTGACCGGCGCGGAGCCGCCGCCGCGGGCCTGGGACGCGCTCGGCGCGCTCGAGCCCTACCGCGCAGCGCGCACCGTCTGCGACTGTGACCGGCTGGTCCCCGGCTCGGTGCCCGGGCGCTGGCTCGGCCGCGCCATCGCCACCCTGCGCCGGGTCGGCGCCGGCCAGCCGGCCGAGCGGCTCGAGGCGCGCCACCTCGGGCCGTGGCGGGCGCTCGCCGGCTACCTCGGCCGGCCCGCGGGGGAACCGGCGGCGCTGGCCGAGCTGTTCGAGGCCGCCGGCCACCCGGCGGCCCGGCTGGTCTGGAGCGCCGAGACGGGTGGCGACGGCCGGGTCCTGGTCGCCGGCCGCGGCGGCGCCGAGCGGCTGAGCGCGCCGGCCGCGAACGGCACCCTCGAGCTGACCGCGCCCGAGATCGATCCGGTGCTCTCGGCGCTCTTCCGGCTCGCCCGGCGCGACCTCGAGCCGTCGGCGGCGGCGGCCGGAAGCGTGCCGGCGGCGGCGCCGGGCTCGGGCGGCGTCGTCGGCGCCGACCCCGCGCTCCTCGCCGCGCTCGGCCGCGCCGACCGGCTGGCCGCCGGCGAGCTGCCGATCCTGGTCCTCGGCGAGAGCGGCACCGGCAAGGAGCTGGCGGCGCGCCGCGTCCACCGCCGGTCGGCGCGCCGCGACGGTCCGTTCATCCCCATCAACTGCGCCGCGCTCTCGGAGTCGCTGCTCCTCTCCGACCTCTTCGGGCACGTCCGCGGCGCCTTCACCGGCGCCGACCGCGACCGCGCCGGGGTGTTCGAGAGCGCGCGCGGCGGCACCGTCTTCCTCGACGAGATCGGCGACCTGCCGGCGACCGCGCAGGGGATGCTGCTGCGGGTGCTCCAGGAATCCGAGGTGCGCCGGGTCGGCGAGAGCCTGCCGCGCAAGGTCGACGTCCGGGTGGTGACGGCGACCCATCGCGACCTCGGGGCGATGGTGCGCGAGGGGAGCTTCCGCCAGGACCTGTTCTATCGCCTCCGCGGCGCCGTGATCGAGCTGCCGCCGCTGCGCGACCGCGGCGGCGACGTACTGCTGCTCGCCGAGCACCTGTTGTCGAAGATCGCGGGACCGGGGCCGGCTCCGCGGTTGACGCCGGCGTCGCGCGCGCGCCTCCTCGCGCACCGCTGGCCGGGCAACGTCCGCGAGCTGGAGAACACCCTCGGAGTGGCGGCGGCGCTCTCTTCGGGCGGGGTGATCGAACCGGAGCACCTCGAGCTCCCCGACCCGGGAGCGCGCGAGGTGCCGGCCGGCGACTATCACCGGCGGGTCGAGGACTACCGGCGGCGGTTGATCGAAGAGGCGCGCGCGGCCTGCCCGGGCAACCAGGCGGAGGCGGCCCGGCGGCTCGGGCTCAGCCGGCAGGCGCTCTCCTATCTGATCCGGAGTCTGGGTTTGTCGTGACGGTCGCGCCGGAGTGATCGATCACGGGCGGCCCCGAACCGAAGACGGCCGAGGCTCAGGCGCCGCGAGGCGGCAGGTGTTCGGAGAGGAGAGCCACGATCCGTTCGAGACCGGCTCGGTCCTCCTCGTCGAACGCCGCGGGCCGGTGCGAGTCGAGGTCGAGGACCGCGGCCAGGTCGCCGTTGCGATCGTTCACCGGGATCACGATCTCCGAGCGGGCGCGCGAGTCGCACGCGATGTGACCGGGGAAGGCGTCGACGTCGGGGACGAGCTGGGTGCGCCGCTCGCGCGCGGCGGCGCCGCAGACGCCGCGATCGAACGGGATCTCGAGACAGCCCGGCGGTCCCTGATAGGGGCCGACGCGCAACAGATCGGGCGCGACGACGCGATAGAAGCCGGTCCAGCTCGCCTGATCGAGACGGCCGTGGATCACCGACGCGGCGCTCGCCATCACCGCCACCGGGTCGTCGATCCCATCGATCAACGCGGCCAGCTCGGCGTGGAGGTCGCGATAGAGGTCGGCCCTGCTCGTGGGCGGAGCGGTCGCGGGCTTCGCGGTGGGTGCGGGGGCGGAGGTCATGGCGCGATCATACGGCGCGAGGGCGGGCGGGGCAAACGACCGCGCGCGGCGCCCTGATCGATCTCGCGAATGAAACGCGCGCGAATCGGTTGACTTTTCGATCTTATTTCCTTGATAATCGCGTCCGGCGGTCGTCACTTTCGCTCGCGCGGGACTCCGAAGTGGGATGTGCGGGAGGGAGATTCCGGCGGACCGCTGCTCTTCAAGATCTGTACAATCAAACGACCGCTTGCTTGAGATCAGGAGGTAGGGAACCATGGCGGAGTCCGAGCTGCTCACCCTGTCGGAGGTTTCGACGCGTACGAAGATCTCGATGCCGACGCTGCAGCGTTACAAGAAGGAGTACCAGGGCCGCATTCCCTCGGAGGGGAAGGGCCGCAAACAGCGCTATCCGCTGTCGGCGCTGCCGGTGTTCGCGGAGATCAAACAGGAGAACGTCGCCCGCCGCGGCCGGCCGCGCAAGAGCGGTTCCGGCAAGGGCCGCGCCGCCGCCGGAGCCAAGCCGACCGGCAGCCGCAAGACGCGCAAGGCGGCGGCGCCGGCTGCGAGCGGTCAGGGTGGGGGGAGCCTCTTGACCCTCACCGAGATCGGCAACCGCACCGGCATCTCCTACCCCACGCTGTCGCGTTACGTGAAGCAATTCCTCGGCGAGATCCCGCACGAAGGGAAGGGCCGCGGCCGGCGCTATCACGCCGCGGCGGTCGAGGTGTTCCAGCGGCTGCGCGGCGCGAGCGGCCGCGGCGGCCGCAAGCCCGGCCGCAAGCCCGGCCGGCCGGCGGGCAGCGGCGCCGCGGCGGCGGCCGCAGCCGCTGGTGACGGCAACCTCGCGCGCCGCGTGCAGTCGCTCGAGAAGGCGGTCCAGGAGCTGACCCGGCTCGTGGCCCGTCCGATCAACGCCAAGATCACCCTCGAGCGCCGGTAGTTGGTTTAGGCCGGTAGGTTTCGATCGTTGCGCGGGGGGCTTTCGAGCCCCCCGGTTCCACCCGCCTTCGATCATCGGTCGCCCCGGCCGATCTCCCGCCTTCCATCTTCGATCGATTTCTCCAGGTGGTCCCAGCCGGCTTCCGGCAGCGGCCGAGGAGACCCGTCGCCGGTCGCCGACAGGCCGCGGCGCGCCGTGATGCGGCCGATGGGGGTGCAGCCGGGCAGTGGCGCCTCCTCGCCCGCTGGCAGGGTGAAGAGCAGGACGTAGTCCTCGCCGCCGCCGAGCGCCAGGCCCAGCGGGTCGAGACCGAGGCGTCCGGCGAGCGCGCCGGCGTGCGGGGCGAAGGGCAGGGCGGGGAGGTCGACCTCGGCGCCGATGCCGCTCTCGCGGCAGAGGCGGCCGAGGTCGCGGGCGAGGCCGTCCGAGAGGTCGATCGCCGCCGGCGGGTGGTCCGGATGTCCGGCGGCGCGGCGGCCGAGGGCGCGGCCGAGCGCGAGCTGCGGCGCCGGCGCCAGGTGGCGGCGGACGGCGCGGCGGGCGGCGGCCGCCAGCGGCCCCGCGAGCCCGAGCGCCGCGGGCAGCTCGACCCGGCGCCCCGCGAGCCGGGCGCCGCGCGCCAGGAGGTGCCGTCCGGCCGCCGACTCGCCGAGCGTGCCGCCGACCCAGAGCGCGTCGCCGGGCCGGGCCGCGCCGCGGGCGAGCCAGGCGCCGCCGGGCGGCATCCGGCCGATCAGGGTCAGTCCGGCGGCGAGGCCGGGGCCGCCGGAGGCGCCCGGCGCCGGAAGCGCCGCGAGGTCACCGCCGGCGAGCACCGTGCCGTGCCGCTCGCAGGCGGCGGCGAGCGCGGCGAGGAAGCGGCGGTGGTCGAAGCCGGCGGCTGGCGGCGAGCGCGAGGAGGGCGTACACCGGCTCGGCGCCGACCGCCGCGAGGTCGGAGAGGTTGACCGCCAGGAGGCGCCGCGCCACCACCGCCGGGTCGAGCCCGGGCGGGAAGTGGACGCCTTCGATCTGCTGGTCGACGGTAGCGGCTACGACGGCCCCGCCGGCGGTGCCGCCCGGGAGCAGGCTCGCCGCCGGCAGCGGCGCGGCGTCGTCGCCGATCAGGGACTCCGGCCCGAGCCGCCGGCGCAGCCAGGCGGTCAGCCGATCCTCCCCGCGCACGGTGGAGCCCTTCCGGGTCAGTTGCCGGCGAGGCCGCCGGGCGGTGCCGGCGCGGCAGAGGCGGGCGCGGCGGCCGCGGGCGCCGCTACCAGCGCCTGGGCCAAGACCGCGTCCATGGTGTCGACGAAGCGGATGTCGAGCCCCTCGCGCACTGCCTCGGGGATCTCGGCGAGGTCGCGCCGGTTGAGCGCCGGCACGATCACGGTGTGGACGCCGGCGATGCGCGCCGCCAGCACCTTCTCCTTGAGGCCGCCGATCGGCAGCACGTCGCCGCGCAGCGTGATCTCGCCGGTCATCGCCACCCGGCGGTCGACCGGCACGCCGGTCAGGACCGAGAGGATCGCGGTGGCGATCGTGATGCCGGCCGACGGGCCGTCCTTGGGGATCGAGCCCGCCGGGACGTGGACGTGGATGTCGTGCTTGGCGAAGAAGCTCGCGTCCTCGGCGCGTCGCCGTCCTCGCGCGCCGGCGCAGCGCGCGCGCGCGTAGCGGAGAGCGCCGCCTGCGCCGACTCCTTCATCACCTCGCCGAGCTGGCCGGTGAGCGCGAGCTGCCCCTTGCCCGGCACGGCGACGACCTCGATGAACAGCAGGTCGCCGCCGGCCGCGGTCCAGGCGAGGCCGGTCGCGACGCCGACCCGGTCGCGGTCGAGCAGCTCCTCGCTGAGGTGCTTGGCCGGGCCGAGCAGCTCTCGACGGCGGTCGCGGGATCGACGGTCAGCGGCAGCCGGGATCGTCGGGCCGCGCGCCACCCGCACCGCGACCTTGCGGCAGATCGCGGCGAGCTCGCGCTCGAGGTTGCGCAGGCCGGCCTCGCGGGTGTAGTCGGAGATGACCTTGCGCGACGCCGTCGCGGTCGAACAGCAGATGCTGCGCCGCTCGAGGCCGTTCTCCTCGAGCTGCTTGGGGATCAGGTGGCGGCGCGGCGATCGCGCAGCTTCTCCTCCTCGGTGTAGCCGGAGAGCCGGATCACCTCCATGCGGTCGAGGAACGCCGGCTGGATCGGCTCGAGCAGGTTGGCGGTGGCGATGAACATCACCTGCGAGAGGTCGTAGGGCGACGCCGAGGTAGTGATCGCGGAAGGTCGAGTTCTGCTCCGGGTCGAGCACCTCGAGCAGCGCCGACGACGGGTCGCCGCGGAAGTCGGCGCCGATCTTGTCGATCTCGTCGAGCATGAACACCGGGTTCGTGGTGCCGGCCTGGTGGATGCCCTGGAGGATGCGGCCGGGCAGCGCGCCGACGTAGGTGCGGCGGTGGCCGCGGATCTCGGCCTCGTCGCGCACGCCGCCGAGCGAGAGGCGCACGAACTTGCGGCCGAGGGCGCGCGCGATCGAGCGGCCGAGCGAGGTCTTGCCGACGCCGGGCGGGCCGACGAAGCAGAGGATCGGCCCCTTGGTGTCGGGCTTGAGCTTGCGCACCGCCAGGTACTCGAGGATCCGCTCCTTGATCTTCTCGAGGTCGTAGTGGTCCTCGTCGAGGACCTGCGCGCGGCGTGCTCGAGGTCGAGGTCGTCGTCGCTCGTGAGCGACCAGGGCAGGGCGGTCAGCCAGTCGAGGTAGGTGCGCATGATCGAGGTCTCGGCGCTCTCCGGGTGGCTGCGCTCGAGGCGGCGGATCTGGCGCTCGAGCTCCTCGCGCGCCTCCTCGGAGAGGCCGCGCTCCTCGGCCGCCGTGCGGTAGCCGGCGATCTCCTCGCGCCAGCTCGTCGCCCTCGCCCAGCTCCTCCTGGATCGCCTTGAGCTGCTGGCGCAGGAAGTACTCGCGCTGGCTGCGGTCCATCTCGTCGCGCGCCTGCGACGAGATCTCGCTGCTGCATGGTCAGCACCTGGATCTCGCGCGCCAGGAGGTCGCTCACCCGCCGCAGCCGGTCCAGCGGGTCGATGGTCTCGAGGATCTCCTGCGCCTCGGCGACCTTGAGCTCGAGGTTGCGACGCCGCGAGGTCGGCCAGCCGCCCGGGGTCCTCGAGGTTGGCGGCGATCACCATCACCTCGGGCGAGATCGCTGCGGCCGAGGCCGACGGCGCGGTCGAGCCTCTCCTTGACGCTGCGCACCAGCGCCTCGATCTCCAGGTCCGTCGCCGGCGGCGGCGGCTCCGGCGACGCGCTCGATCTTGCGCCTGCGAGGAAGGGCTCGGTCTGCGCGAGATGTGCCCGATGCGGGCGCGCGCCAGGCCCTGGACCAGGATGCGGATGCGCCCGTCGGGCAGCTTGAGCATGCGCATCACGGTGGCCGCGGTGCCGACCGGGTGGAGGCTCGCGCGCCTCGCGCCGCCGGCGGGCGTCGTCGTCGTCGCCGCGGTGCCGCGCGCTGCGCCACCAGCATCAGCATGCGGTCGCTCGGCGAGCGCGCGGTCGACCGCCGCGGCGCTCTTGTCGCGGCCGACCGACAGCGGCACGATGATGTAGGGGAAGACCACCGTGTCCTTGAGCGGGAGGACGGGCAGGACGTCGGGGATCGCCACCGACTCGTCGCCGTTGCCCAGGGCGGGCGTTGCGGTCGCTCACGAGCCTGCCTTGCCGCGCCCGCCGCGCGGCCGCACGCCCTCCTGCTCGACCAGCCCCTTGAGCACGTCCAGGAAGGCGTCGATGTCCTCGAAGCGGCGGTAGACCGAGGCGAAGCGGACGTAGGCGACCTGGTCGAGCTCGCGCAGCCGCTCCATGACGAAGGCGCCGATCTCCTGGGTCGAGATCTCGCGGTCCTCGCGGTCGTGGAGCATGCGCCTCGGCCTGCGTCGACGATCGCCTCGAGCCGCTTGCGCCGGCACCGGCCGCTTCTCGCACGCCTTGAGCAGGCCGCCGAGGAGCTTCTTGCGGCTGAACTCCTCGCGCGTGCCGTCGTGCTTGACGACCATGTAGGGGATGTCCTCGATCTGCTCGTACGAGGTGAAGCGGCGGCCGCAGCTCAGGCACTCGCGGCGGCGGCGGATGGTGGCGCCGTCGCGGCTCTCGCGCGAGTCGACCACCCGGTCGTCGGTTCTCGGAGCAGAAGGGGCACTTCATCGGGAGGAGGTCCGGCCGCGAGCGGCCGCGGCCGGCGGATCGCGGCGCGTCGGCCGCCGTCCGCCGGCTCACTCGCGCGCCTGGAGCGCGATGTTCAGGTCGAGCAGGAGCTGGCGCAACGCCTCGGGGCCGCCGGCGGTGTCGATCTCGACCTGCAGGTCGCGCACGGCGTCGACCACCTGGTTGTGGTCGTCCTCGACCTGGAAGCTGCCAGGAAGACCCGGCGGGCGCGCGCGAAGTCGGCGCGGCTCAGGGTCAGCGCGATCGATGCGCGACAGCTCGCCGCGGCCGTTGGTGCGGCCGCTGCCGGCGAGCGCCGCGTGGCGCGAGCCGGCGCCGGCTCGTTCTCGACGTCGACCGTGCGGCGGGTGACCTGCCGGCGCGGCGCGGCGGCGGGCGAAGCGGCCGGCGGCGGCGCGACCGGCGCGGCGGCCGGAGGCCGGGCGGCCGCGGGCTGGGGCGGCGGCGCGGCGGCGCGCGGCGGCGCTACGGGCGGCGGCGGCGTGGCGAGCCGGCGGCGCGGCGAGCGGGACCGGCCCGGGCGCGGCCGGGGGCCGGAGCGGCCGGCGCCGGCGGGCGTGCCGCGGCCGGGCGGCCTGGCGGCGGCGGCCGGAGCGCCGGACGCGGCGCCGGCGCCGCGGTCTCGCTGCCGCGCGTCAGCCGCTTCTTGAGCGACAGCAGGGTCAGCTTGGAGATCCCCTTGAGGGTCTCGAACACGCCCGCGCCCGTCGACCGCCGAGGCCTCGAAGCACGGCCAGTCGCCGGCGGTTGAGCGCCTCGTTCATCTCGTCGACGGTGCAGATGTCGGGGAGGTCGCGCTTGTTGTACTGGAGCGACCAGCGGCAGGCTGTCGACCGACAGCCCCATCTCGGCCAGGTTCTCCTCCAGGTTGCGGAACGACTCGACGTTGGCCTCGAGCATCGCGCGCTGCGAGTCGGCGACGAACACGACGCCGTCGACCCCCTTGAGCACCAGCTTGCGGGTGGTGTTGTAGAACACCTGGCCCGGGCACGGTGTAGAGCTGGATGCGGGTGTTGAAGCCGGCGATCGAGCCGACGTCGATCGGCAGCAGGTCGAAGAACAGCGTGCGGTCGGTCTCGGTCTCGAGCGAGACCATCTCGCCGCGCGAGTCGCCGGCGGTGTGGCCGTAGATGTAGTGCAGGTTGGTGGTCTTGCCGCACAGGCCGGGGCCGTAGTAGACGACCTTGGCCGCCATCTGCATCGTGCTGTAGTTGAAGAAGACCATGGGTTGCCCCCGGCCGGGGTGCGTCCACGGGTGGCGCGGCCTGGGCGGGACTCGGCAGCTTAGCACCGGGTCCTGGGTGAATCAAGGAATCCTTGTCGCTCCGGGTCCTCGCCGTTTCCGCGCCACAGAGGGTCCCAGCCGGGCGGCGGCGACCGCCTCGGCGATCGCCCGGTGGCCGGTGCCGGGCGGGTCCCCGGGATTCTCCTCCTCGAGCCGCCGGAGCGTCTCGCCGGTCAGGGCGGCGACGAGCGGCACCAGCTCCGGGTCGGCGGCGGCGAGCGCGGCGAGCTGGCGTCCGATCGTCTCGGCGTCGCCGCGCGCGGCCGGCCCGGTGATCGCGGCCGCCGGCGCCGCCGGGTCGACCGCGGCCAGGGCGCCGCGCGCGAGCGCCAGGTAGCCGGCGCCGACCGCCGGCGGCAGCCCGAGCCGGCGGGCGAGCGCGGCGGCGGCGGCGACCAGGGTCACCGCGCCGCCGGCGGCCAGGCTGGCGGCGAGGTGATAGAGGACGCGGTGCTCGTCGGGGATCGCCGTCGGCACCCCGCCCCAGGCCTCGGCGAGCCGGGCCGCCAGCCGCTCGGCCGGCGGGTCGCCGTCGATCCCGAACACCGCGCCGCGCGCCGCGGCCGGATCGGGGAGCGGCCGCGGGAAGGCGAGGAGCGGATGGAGCGTGCCGACCGCGCTGCCCCCGGCGCGCAATGCCGCCAGCGCTCCGGCGCCGCGGCTGCCGGCGGTGTGGAGCGCCACCGCCGCCTGCGGCCGGCGCCCGAGCGCCGCCGCCACGGCGTCGAGCGCGGGGTCGGCGACCGCGATCAGGAGCAGGTCGCAGCCGCCGCTCGCGAAGCGCTCGAACGGCACCGGCTCGGCGCCGAGGTCGCGGGCGAGGCCGGAGTCCGCGCGGTGGACCGCCACCGCCGTCGCCCGCGCCCCGGCCGCCGCCGCCCAGCGGGCGAGGCTCGAGCCGACGCGCCCGGCGCCGGCGAGGGCGAAGGTCAGGCCGGCGAGGGGCGGGCCAGGAAGAGCAGTCACTACGCTACAATAGCCACCGCTCCGACCCCCGGCAAGGCTCCGCGGACCGGCAGCCTTTCGATCATGAACCGCGCGACGCCCATCCGCAGCGCCTCCGGCCCGAGCCGCGCCTCCAGCTCGAAGGAGCCGCCTCGCCCCGAGCTGTCGGGCCGCGACCGCGACATCCTGAAGGCGGTGATCGCCGCCTACATCCTGGGCGCCGAGCCGGTCAGCTCGCGGGCGGTGGCGCGCCACGGCGGCCTCGGGCTGTCGTCGGCCACCGTCCGCAACGTCATGGCCGACCTCGAGGAGGCCGGCTACCTGGCCCAGCCGCACACCTCGGCCGGGCGCGTCCCGACCGCCGCCGGCTACCACCTGTTCATCGAGTCGCTGATGCGCGGGCGCCGGGTGCCGGCGCGCGACCGGCGCTACATCGACGAGAACCTCTCCGGCGCGCCGCCGGGTCCCGAGAGCCTGATGACCCGTGCCACCGAGCTTTTGACCGAGCTGTCGCACCAGGTCGGCGTGGTGGTCACGCCGGCGCTCGGCGACACCGTGCTCCGGGCGGTCGACTTCGTGCCGCTGTCGGGCAACAAGGTGCTCTGCGTGGTGGTCGCCGCCACCGGCTTCGTCGACAACAAGGTGATCGAGACCGACGAGCCGGTGCCGCGCGAGGAGCTGGTGCGGATCTCCAACTACCTGACCGAGAACTTCGCCGGCCTGACGCTGCGCCGAGGTCCGCGACCGGCTGCTGGCCAAGATGACCGAGGAGCGGGCGCAGATGGACCGCCTGATGGCGCTGACCATCAGCCTCGCCGAGCAGGGGCTGGCGGTGCGCGACGTGCCCGAGCTGATGGTCGACGACGCCTCGCCGCTCCTGAGCCATCCCGAGCTGGCCGACATCTCGCGCGTGCGCCGGATGTTCGAGGCGTTCGCCGACAAGGCGCGCCTGGTCGAGATGCTCAACCGCTGCCTGACCGGCGACGGCGGCGTCCGGGTGCTGATCGGCGAGGACAGCGACCTGACCTCCGAGCTCGACTTCAGCCTGGTCGCCACCACCTACGGGGCGGGCGGCGAGGCGCTCGGCGCGCTCGGCGTCTTCGGTCCGTCGCGCATGGAGTACCAGCGGCTGATCCCGCTGGTCGACTACCTCGGAGCGAGCCTGAGCCGGGCGCTCGCCGGCGGCGACAGGAGCTGAGCGGGCCCGCGCCGGCAGGATCGGAGCGGGAATATCCCGCCCGTACGGCGGGGATTTACTGGGTTTCCGGGGGGTTCGGAGGCGGATCGAGATGACGGAGCGGGCGAGAGCGGAGGGCCACGAGCGGCCCGGCGAGGACGAGGAACCGGTGGGCGAGATCGAGATCGAAGTGCGCGAGGGCGAGGACCTCGACGCGGCGATGCGCGAGGCGGTGGCCGCGGTCGAGCAGGTCGAGAGCCGCGCGCCGGCCGAGGCCGGCGACGGCGAGCCCGAGGCGCGCCGCGAGGCCGCCGAGTTGCGCGACCGCCTGGTGCGCACCCTCGCCGACTTCGACAACTTCCGCAAGCGCGCCGAGCGCGAGCGCGACGAGCTGCGCCGCTACGCCGTGCTCGAGCTGGTGCGCGATTTCCTGACCGTGGTCGACAACCTCGAGCGCGCGCTCGCCGCCGGCGGCACCGTCGACGACCTCAAGCTGGGGGTCGAGCTGATCCTCCGCCACCTGCTCGACCTGCTCCGCCGCGAGGGGCTGCGCGAGGTCCCGGCGGGCGCCGGCCAGCCGTTCGATCCCGCGGTCCACGAGGCGGTGTCGCGTCACGAGGACCCCGAGGCGAGCGAGCCGACGGTGACCCGCGAGCTCCAGCGCGGCTACGTCCTGCACGACCGCCTGCTGCGGCCGGCGATGGTCGAGGTGGCGGTGCCGGCGGCGCCCGCCGCGGCCGGCCGGCCCGCCGGCGACGACGGCGAAGAGGCCTGAGGAACCGCGTGGGAAAGATCCTCGGCATCGACCTCGGCACCACCAATAGCTGCGTGGCGGTGGTCGACGCGCTGGCGCCGCGGGTGCTCTCCAATCGCGAGGGGAGCCGCACCACGCCGTCGATCGTCGCCTTCACCGAGGACGGCGAGCGGCTGGTCGGCCAGATCGCCAAGCGCCAGGCGATCACCAACCCGCGCAACACGGTCTTCGCGGTCAAGCGGCTGATCGGCCGCAAGTTCGACGACCCCGAGGTGCAGCGCGCGATCGACGTCCTGCCCTACCCGCTGGTCGAGGCGCGCAACGGCGACGTGAAGGTGCAGATCCGCGAGCGCCAGTACTCGGCCGCAGGAGATCTCGGCCTTCGTGCTGCGCGAGATGCGCGAGTTCGCCGAGGAGGCCCTCGGCGAGGAGGTCACCGAGGCGATCGATCACCGTCCCGGCCTACTTCGACGACTCGCAGCGCCAGGCGACCAAGGACGCCGGCAAGATCGCCGGCCTCGAGGTGCTGCGCATCATCAACGAGCCGACCGCGGCGGCGCTCGCCTACGGCCTCGACCGCGAGCGCGGGACCAGCGGACGATCGCGGTCTACGACCTCGGCGGCGGCACCTTCGACATCTCGATCCTCGAGCTGTCCGAGGGGGTCTTCGAGGTGCTCGTCGACCGCCGGCGACACCTACCTCGGCGGCGAGGACTTCGACCGCGCGATCATGGACTGGCTGATCGAGGACTTCCAGCCGCGAGACCGGCGTCGACCTGCGCGACGACCGCATGGCCCTGCAGCGGCTCAAGGAGGCCGCCGAGCGCGCCAAGTGCGAGCTGTCGACCGACGAGCGAGGCGGCGATCAACCTGCCGTTCATCTCGGCCGACGAGAGCGGCCCGCGGCACCTGTCGCGGACGCTCACCCGCGGCCACTTCGAGGACCTGGTCGCGACCTCGTCGAGCGCACCGAGGGCCCGTGCCGCGACGCCCTGCGCCAGGCCGGCCTGCGCCCGACCAGATCGACGAGGTGCTCCTGGTCGGCGGCCAGACCCGCATGCCGCTGGTCTGGCAGACGGTCGAGCGGATCTTCGGCAGCGAGCCCAACCGCGACATCAACCCCGACGAGGTGGTCGCGATCGGCGCGGCGATCCAGGGCGGCATCCTGCGCGGCGACGTCAAGGACGTCGTGCTGCTCGACGTCACGCCGCTCTGTCGCTCGGCATCGAGACCCACGGCGGCCTGTTCACCAAGCTGATCGACCGCAACTCGACGATCCCGACCAAGAGCACCGCAGATCTTCACCACCGTCGTCGACAACCAGGACACGGTCGAGATCCACGTGCTGCAGGGCGAGCGCGAGATCGCCGCGCGAGAACAAGTCGCTCGGCAAGCTTCGAGCTGGTCGGCATCCCGCCGGCGCCGCGCGGCGTGCCGCAGATCGAGGTCACCTTCGCGATCGACTCGAACGGCATCGTCAACGTCTCGGCGCGCGACATGGCCACCAACCAGTCGCAGAGCGATCCAGATCAACCCCGCCGGGCGGCCTGTCGCAGGACGAGATCGACCGCCTGGTCGAGGAGGCCGACGCCCACGCCCACGCCGACCGCCAGCGGCGCGAGATGCGCGAGCTGCAAGAACCGGCTCGAGGGGCTGATCTACACCAACGAGCGGGTGTTCGACCAGTTCCGGGCATGATCTGACGACGACGACCGCAAGAACGCATCCACGAGTCGCTCCTCCAGGCGCGCGCGGCGCTGTCGCAGGACGACCGCGGCGAGCTGGAGGTCGCGATCTTCGACCTCAACACGATCTCGCAGGATGCTCTCCGAGGTCATGCTCGACCGCCCGCCGGGCGCCTCGAGCGCCGGCGCCCACCCGAAGCGATGGCCAAGCGCGACTACTACGAGGTCCTGGGCGTCGAGCGCGCCGCCGGCGTCGCCGAGATCAAGTCGGCGTACCGCAAGCTCGCGGTGCAGCTACCACCCCGACAAGAACCCCGGCGACGCCGAGGCCGAGGAGAGCTTCAAGGAGGCGGCCGAGGCCTACGCCGTGCTCTCCGACGCCGACAAGCGCGCGCGCTACGACCGCTTCGGCCATGCCGGGGTGGGCGGCGCGGCCGGCGCCGGCGGTGGCTTCGGCGGCTTCGACCCGACCATCTTCGCCGACTTCTCCGACATCCTCGGCGACCTCTTCGGCTTCGGCGGCGGCCGCTCGCGCGGCGGCCGCGGGCCGCGCCGCGGCGCCGACCTGCGCTACGACCTGGCGCTCGACTTCGAGGAGGCGGCGTTCGGCCTCAACCGGACGCTCGAGCATCCCGCGCCTGAGTCCTGCGCCGACCTGCTCGGGCAGCGGCGCGGCCGCGGGCCGGCCGCCCGAGACCTGCATCGGCTGCGGCGGCCGCGGCCAGGTGCGCTTCACCCAGGGCTTCTTCACCGTCGCCCGCACCTGCCCGCAGTGCGGCGGCGAGGGGACGACCGATCGCCGACCCGTGCGCGCGCCTGCGCCGGCGAGGGGCTGGTCCAGCGCGAGCGCGAGATCGAGGTGAAGATCCCGGCCGGCGTCGACGAAGGCACCCGGCTGCGGCTCTCCGGCGAGGGCGAGCACGGCCGCTGCGGCGGCCCGCGCGGCGACCTCTACGTGGTGGTGCGGGTGCGCCGCGCACGAGCGCTTCCAGCGCGAGGGCCCGCACGTCTTCTCGAAGGTCCGGATCAGCTACCCGCAGGCGGTGCTCGGCGCCGCCGTCGCCGGTCGACACCCTGCACGGCGAGTCGACCGTCGAGGTGCCGCCCGGCACCGCCCAGGGCGCCCGCTTCCGCCTCCGCGGCGAGGGCATCCAGCGGATCGGCGGAAGCGGCCGCGGCGACCACCTGGTCGAGGTCGAGATCGAGGTGCCGCGCGCCCGCGACATCTCCGAGGAGGAGCGCGAGCTCCTCCGCCGCCTCGCCGAGCTGGCCGGCAAGCCGGTGCGCGAGGAAGGCCTGGTCGACAAGGTCAAGAAGAAGGTCTTCGGCTGAGCGGGCATCTCCGCTTCCGCTACCGCCTGCCCGCCGAGCGCGAGGAGGGCTTCATCGCCGAGCTGTGGGAGCGTGGGACTCTCGGGGCCGAGGTCCGCGACCCCCACGCTGCGCCCGTCTCCGAGAGTCCTGCGGTGATCGAGGAGGTCGACCCGGAGGCGTTCGGCCGCTCGGGGTGGATCGAGATCGACGCCTGGTTCCCCGCCGGGACTCCGCGCGAGACCGCCGAGCCGGGGGAGGCGTGGCGGGAGGCCGGCCTCGAGCTGACCGCGGTCGAGCCGGTCGGTGAGACGGACTGGTTCGCCGCCTGGCGCGCCGCGGCGCGGCCGTTCGAGGTCGGGCGCCGCTTCCTGCTCGATCCGCGCGAGCCCGACCCGGCCGCGGAGCCGGCGTCCGCCGCCGGCCGCATCGCCCTCCGCCTCCCGGCCCGCGCCGCCTTCGGCACCGGCAGCCACGAGTCGACCCGGCTCGCCCTCGAGCTGCTCGAGACGGTCGAGGTAGCCGGCCGCTCGGTGCTCGACGTCGGCACCGGCACCGGCATCCTCGCCTTCGCCGCCCTCGCCCTCGGAGCGCGGCGGGCGTCGGCGTGCGACGTCGACCCGGTGGCGGCATTCCACGCGCGCGACAACCGGCGGCTCAACGGCGCCGCGCTGCCGGCCGGCGCCGGCTTCGCGGTCTGGGCCGGCGGCGCCGGCGCGCTCGCCCCGGGGGCGCGCTTCGACCTCCTGCTGGTCAACGTCCTGCCCGAGCGGATCCTCCCCGAGCTGCCGCGCCTGGCGAGGGCGACGGCGCCGGGCGGCGCCCTGATTTACTCCGGCCTGGTCGCCGAGCGCGAGGCCGAGCTGACCGCCGCGTGGGCCGCCTGCGGCCTCGCGGTGCGCAGCCGCGCAGCCGCCGGCGACTGGGTGGCCCTCCACCTGGAGCCGGCGCCGTGATCACGGTCCTGGTCACCCCCCGCGAGCTGGATGCCGGCGAGGCGCGGATCGAGGGGGATGCCTATCGCCACCTCTTCCGCGCCCGCCGGGTCGCCGCCGGCGAGCCGGTGCGCGCCGCCGACGGCCGCGGCCGCGCCCGCTGGGGCGAGGTGGCGCGGGTCGACCGCCGCTCGGCGACCCTGGCGCTGGGCGAGCCGGCGCCGCCCAACGAGCCGAGCTGGCGCCTCGAGCTGATCGTCGCCGCGCCGCGCCGCGAGCGCGCCTCCTGGCTGGTCGAGAAGGTGACCGAGGTCGGCGCCGCCGCGGTCCGCCTGGTCGCCAGCGAGCGGGCGCCGCGCGACTACGGCCCGGGCTCGCTCGACCGCCTGCGCCGGGTCGCCGCCGCGGCGCTCGAGCAGTGCCACCGCGCCGCCCTCCCCGAGGTCACCGGCATCCACCCCTGGAGCGACCTGCCCGGTCTCCTCGCCGGCGCCGCCGCCCGCTGGGTCCTCGACACCGCCCCCGGCGCCCGCCCCGCCGCCGAGGCGCTGGTCCCCCCCGAACCCGGCGCCGTCGGCGCCCTCCTGATCGGCCCCGAGGGCGGCTGGACCGACGCCGAGCGGGAGGAGCTGGCGGCGCTCGGCTGCGTCGCGGTCGGGCTCGGCGAGCGGGCGCTGCGGGTCGAGACGGCGGCGGTGGTCGGGGCCGGCGTGCTGCTCGCCGGGTCGTGACTGCTATCATGCCCATCGACCTTTGAACATTCCTTCTCGCTCGCAGGGGGCGGCGGCATGAACATCAACGACCTGCTCAAGATCGCGGTCGAGCGCAAGGCCTCCGACCTCCACCTCAAGGTCGGCAGCCACCCGGTGATCCGCGTCGACGGCGAGCTCGTGCCGCTCCAGGACCTCAAGCGGCTGATGCAGGAGGACACCATCGCGATGGCGTTCTCGATCATGAACGCGCGCCAGAAGCAGCGCTTCAAGGAGGAGCTGGAGATCGACATCGCCTACTCGGTGCCCGGGCTCGGCCGCTTCCGCTGCACGATCTTCCAGCAGCGCGGCACGGTCGGGCTGGTGCTGCGCGTCATCCCGGCGCGCATCCTCTCGATCCGCGAGCTGATCCTGCCGCCGGTGCTCGAGAAGATCTGCGAGGAGCGGCGCGGCCTGGTGCTCTGCACCGGCACCACCGGCTCGGGCAAGTCGACCACGCTGGCGGCGATGATCGACTACATCAACGCCACCCGCACCGAGCACATCATGACCATCGAGGACCCGATCGAGTTCCTCCACCGCGACAAGAAGTCGATCGTCAACCAGCGCGAGATCGACGTCGACACCAGCGCCTTCTCGACCGCGCTGCGCGCCGCCCTGCGCCAGGACCCCGACGTCATCCTGGTCGGCGAGATGCGCGACTACGAGACGATCGAGACCGCGCTCCTCGCCGCCGAGACCGGCCACCTGGTGCTCTCGACGCTGCACACCCTCGACGCCACCGAGACCATCAACCGCATCATCTCGGTCTTCCCGCCGCACCACCAGAAGCAGATCCGCATCCAGCTCGCCCAGGTGCTGAAGGCGGTGATCTCGCTGCGCCTGCTGCCGCGCGCCGACGGCATCGGCCGCGTGCCGGCGGTCGAGGTGCTGATCGTCACACCGTACATCCGCGACTGCATCGAGAACAAGGAGAAGACCAAGTTCATCCGCGAGCAGATCGCGCTCGGCACCAGCCAGTACGGCATGCAGACCTTCGACCAGTCGCTCTATCAGCTCTACAAGAACGGCCTGATCACGCTCGACGAGGCGCTGCGCCGCGCCTCCAACCCGGACGAGTTCCGGCTCAAGATCCAGGGCGTGCAGTTCACCGCCGACATCTCGCGCGACCAGATGGAGGAGTCGCTGCGCTCGAGCCACGACAGCGACCTGATGACCCAGGAATCGCCGTTCGAGCTCGAGAGCTGACCCGGATGCCGGACCGCGGCTCGGACGAGCCCGAAACGGGGAAGGGGGGTAGGACCCCCGTCCGGAAGTCGTGCTACGACAAGGCCGGCGAGCTGCTCGCCCGGCGCGGCCATTTCCGCGCCGAGCTGGGCGCCAAGCTCCGGGCCCGCGGCTATCCCGAGGACGAGGTTGTCGCCGCGCTCGACCGCCTCGAGCGCCAGGGCTGGCTCGACGACCGGCGCGCCGCCGCCGACTTCGCCGCCGGCCGCCTCGCCCGCGGCCCGCTCGGCCGCCGCCGGCTGGCCGCCGAGCTGGGCCGGCGCGGCGCGCCGCCAGCGGCGATCGAGGAGGCGCTGGCCGCGATGCCGCGCGACGAGACCGCAGCCGCCCGCGCCGCCGCCGCGCGCTGGCACGGCCGCGGCGGACCGGCGGCGCTCGCCCGTCGCCTCGACCGGCTCGGCTTCGGCGGCGCGGCGATCCGCGAGGTGCTCGACGAGGCGGCGGAGGCGGCGCCGGAGCCGGAAGCCGCGGGCGAGTCCGAAGCCGACGCCGAGTTCGACGAGCCCGCTTGAGCGATCGCGCGCGGGATCGGCCGCTGAAGCGTGTAGAATCGGGCGCTCTACGAACGACTGACGCTCGGACCCCCGGATTGGCCGGGCCTCGCCCCGATCTCCGCCGCCACCCGACCGCGGGCGGGTCCGGCGAGGGGCGGCCGGTGCGGCGGGAGCGGAGCCGGGCCCGGAGGATCGCCATGTCCAGAGCCTCGTCCGCTGGTCCGCGCCGTCCAGTTGCGCCGTCGCGCGCTCTCGCCGCCGCCATCCTGCTGCTGCTCGCCGCCGCGGCGCCCGCTTCCGCGGTCGACTGGGTTGCCGGACCCGGCGGCGGCCGGCTGGTGCTCGCTGGCGGCGAGACCCTCCACGCCACCGGCCGGACGGTCCGCGACCTGCGCACGATCGAGCCGCCGGGCACCGGTCTCGAGCTGGTGCTGTGGGACGAGGAGGACGCGCTCGGCGGGCGGACGCCGCACTACGCGGTCCTCGACGGCGGCGTCCTGCGCGGGCGGGTGCGGGCGACCGGCTACGAGATCGAGCTGGTCGACCGCAGCTTCGATCCCTTGACCGACGGCGAGCCGCTGCTCGAGCCGGCGCTCTCGGCGCGGCCCGGGAGCCGGCTCCACCTGGTCCAGCTCGTGGCCACGCCGCTCCCCGAGCTGCAGGAGCGGATCCGCGCGGCGGGCGGCACCGTCCACCGCCACCTGACGCGGCACGCGATGGTGGTCGAGCTGGAGGCCGCGGCCCGCGCCGAGGTCGCGGCGCTGCCGTTCGTGCGCTGGATCGGCCCGTATCACCCGGCCTTCCGGCTCGAGCCCGAGCTGCGGCCGCTGGCCGCCGATCCCGGCGCCTTCGCCGCCGCGGCGCCCGAGCGCTACTCGATCCTCCTCTTCGAGCGCGGCCCCGACCGCCAGCGCGCGCTCGGCGCCGCGATCGAGGCGCTGGGCGGCCGCGTCGAGGTGACCACCGCCGGCGGCTTCCGCATGGAGGCGACGCTCTCCGCCGCGCAGCTCGCCGCGCTGATCCACGACGACCGGGTGCAGTACGTCGACCGCTGGGGCGGGCCGGGCGGCACCGACATGGACCACGTGCGCGAGACCGGCGGCGCGAACTACCTCGAGGCCGAGACCGGCTACACCGGCCAGGGCGTCTCCGGCGAGGTCTTCGACACCGAGCTGCGGACCACCCACCAGGAGTGGCGCAACGCGCCGCTGATCCACAGCACCGGCACCAGCGGCGGCGCCCATGGAACGAGCGTCACCAGCAACGTCTTCGCCCAGGGGGTCAACGCGGCGGCGCGCGGGATGCTCCCCGACGGGCAGCCGATCTTCTTCCGCTACAGCGAATCGAGCCAGTTCGGCGGACCGATCGACCGCTACGACGTCCACGCCGACCTGATCGATCCGCTCGGCCCCTACCGCGCGGTGTTCCAGACCTCGAGCGTCGGCAGCAACCAGATCCCCTCGTACACGACCATCTCGGCCGAGACCGACGACATCCTCTTCACTCACCAGCTCCTGTGCACGCAGTCGCAGTCGAACACCGGCAACCAGTTCTCGCGCCCGCAGGCATGGGCCAAGAACATCGTCTCGGTCGGCGGCATCCGCCACTTCGAGACGCTCGACCGGAGCGATGACAGTTGGACCGGCGGCGCCAGCATCGGCCCGGCGGCCGACGGCCGGATCAAGCCCGACCTGGCGTTCTTCTACGACTTCATCTTCTCGGCCGCGAACGCCAGCGACGTCTCCTACACCACCGGCTTCGGCGGCACCAGCTCGGCGACGCCGCAGACCGCGGGCCACTTCGGCCTCCTCCACCAGATGTGGCACGAGGGCGTCTGGGCCGGGCACGGCGGCGGGGCGACGGTGTTCGACAGCCGGCCGCAGATGGCGACCGCCAAGGCGCTGATGATCAACGCCGCCCACCGCTACGACTGGCACGTGGCGGGCGCCAACGCCGACCTCGACCGCTTCAAGCAGGGTTGGGGCACCCCCGACCTGCGCGACCTCCTCGACAACGCCGGTGCGACCACGATCGTCGACGAGAGCGTGGTGCTCGCCCCGCTCGCGAGCCACTCCCAGCCGGTGGTTGTGCCGGCGGGCGCCGACGTCCTGCGCGTGACCCTGGTCTACGTCGACCCGGCGGGCACGGTCGGCGCCGGCGTCCACCGGATCAACGACCTCTCGCTGCGGCTGACCTCGCCGACCGCCGTCGTCTACTGGGGCAACAACGGCCTGACCGCGGACAACTTCTCGACCGCCGGCGGGGCCTCCAACGAGATCGACACGGTCGAGAACGTCCTCGTCCCGGCGCCCGAGGCGGGGAGCTGGATGGTCGAGGTGCTCGCCGACGAGGTGGTCGCCGACAGCCACGTCGAGACGCCCGCCGTCGACGCCGACTTCGCGCTCGTCGTCTCGGTGGTCCAGAGCGCGCTCTTCGCCGACGGCTTCGAGAGCGGCGACACCTCGGCCTGGACGGCGGCGGAGCCGTAGGGCGCTTGCGAGGACGATCTCGCGGCGGTCGCCACGGTTGCGGTATCGGTTTGATAGCGGTACCATGTCTGACATGCCGGCCGTACACGTCCGTGATGTCCCCTCCGAGGTCCTGGCTGCGCTCAAGCGTCGGGCCGCCCGTCACGACCGCTCGCTCCAGAAGGAGCTGAGACGGATCTTGGTCGACGCCGCGGAGCGGGAGCCCGGCCCGCGCCGGCTGCCGCCGCTGCACCTGACCCTGTCAGACGCGGCGCCGCCGACGACCTGGCCGCGGAGCGAGATCTACGGCGAGGACGAGCGCTGATCTTGCCCGGCGAGCCGGTCTTCCTCGACACCAACGTCTTGCTGTCCGCGACGGCAGAGCGGCGGCTGAACCACGCGCGGGCCCGCCTCGTTCTCGCGGAGTGGCCGAACCGGGGAGTCGTCCTCTATACCAGTGGCCAGATCCTCCGCGAGTACCTCGCCGTGGCCACACGTCCCGCCGATGCCAACGGGCTGGCGCTCCAGCCGGCAGTAGCGGTCGGCAACGTCCGCGCCCTCGGCGACCGGCTGAGGCTGCTGCCCGAGGACGAGCCGGTCGCGCGGCGGCTCGCCGAGCTGGTGGAAAGGTTCGGGTGCGCCGGCCGGCAGGTCCACGACGCCAACCTCGTGGCGACGATGCTGGTCCACGGCGTCCCGCGGCTTCTCACCCAGAACGCCCCCGACTTCGCCCGTTTCGGCGAGTTGATCGAGGTCGAAGACCTCGGCGGGATCGGGGAGCCGGCCTGAGCGCTGCGCTATAGTCGCCGGTTCCGGCGGCGACCGGGGCGCCGCCCGCTCGCTCCGAATCCCCCGCACCGAGACAGGTCGCAGCGCCATGAAGAGCCGAGAGATCCGCCAGAGCTTCGTCGACTTCTTCGCCGAGCGCGGCCACCGGCACGTGCCGAGCGCGCCGCTGGTGCCGCATGGCGATCCGACGCTGCTCTTCACCAATGCCGGCATGGTCCAGTTCAAGAACTACTTCCTGGGCGCCGAGACGCCGCCGGCGCCGCGGGCGGTGTCGGTGCAGAAGTGCCTGCGGGTCTCGGGCAAGCACAACGACCTCGAGAACGTCGGCCCGAGCCCGCGCCACCACACCTTCTTCGAGATGCTCGGCAACTTCTCGTTCGGCGACTACTTCAAGGAGGCGGCGATCGAGTACGGCTGGGAGCTGGTCACCGGCCGCTGGGGGCTCGATCCGAAGCACCTCTTCGCCTCGGTCTTCCGCGAGGACGACCAGGCGTTCGAGCTCTGGCGGCGGATCTCGGGGCTGCCGGAGGCGCGCATCCGCCGCTGCGGCGAGAAGGACAACTTCTGGGCCATGGGCGACACCGGCCCTTGCGGCCCGTGCAGCGAGATCTTCGTCGACCTAGCGCCGGGCGAGCCCGAGGTCAGCTGGGATGAGGGGACCGACTCCGGCCGCTACCTCGAAATCTGGAACCTGGTCTTCATGCAGTTCGACCGCGACGAGGCCGGCACGCTCCGCCCGCTTCCGGCACCCTCGGTCGACACCGGCGCCGGCCTCGAGCGGGTCTCCGCGGTGCTCCAGGGGGTCTCCTCGAACTACGACACCGACCTCTTCCAGCCGATCCTCCGCGCCGCCGCCGAGCTGGCCGGAATCCGCTACGGCGCCGGCGGCCCCGAGGCGGGCGAGCGCGACGTCGCCCTGCGGGTGATCGCGGACCACCTCCGCGCGGTCTCGTTCCTCCTCGCCGACGGCGTCATCCCGGGCAACGAGGGGCGCGGCTACGTGCTGCGGCGGATTCTCCGCCGCGCGGTGCGCCACGGCATGCGGCTCGGCTTCGAGGAGCCGTTCCTGCATCGCCTGCTGCCTGTGGTCGGCGAGGCGATGGGCGGCGCCTACCCCGAGCTGGCGGCCACCCGCGACGCCTCGACTTCCACCGTGCGCGCCGAGGAGGAGAAGTTCCTGGTTACGCTGGCCGCCGGCGCGCGCGAGGTCCAGGAGGAGATCGAGGCGGCGCGCCGTGCGGGCTCGTCGGTGCTCCCCGGCGCCGCCGCGTTCCGCCTCTACGACACCCACGGCCTGCCGCTCGAGGTGATCCGCGAGATCGCCGAGGAGGAGCGCTTCACGGTCGACGAGGCCGGCTTCGAGGCCGCGCTCGACGCCCAGCGCGAGCGCTCGCGGCGCGCCACCGAGGGGGGCCAGAAGCGCCTTCTCGCCCTGGCGCGCGCGCTGACCGCCGGCGCGGAGCTGGAACCGACGCCGTTCGACGGCTACCGCGAGTTGGAAGGACAGGCGACGGTGCTGCGGCTGGCCGCCGAGCGCGCCGCGGGCGGCGCCGGCGCGGTCGAGGCGCTCGCGGCCGGCGAGGAGGGGGTGGCCGTCCTCGACCGCACGGTCTTCTACGCCGAGTCGGGCGGCGAGGTCGGCGACACCGGCACCGTCTGCTGGGACGGTGGCCGGGCGCTCGTGCTCGACACCCAGAAGGACACCGCCGGCACCGTCTTCCACCTGCTGCGGGTCGAGGCGGGCACGCTCGCACGCGGCGCCGCGGTCGCCCTCGCGGTCGACGCCGAGCGCCGGCGTGCGATCGAGCGCAACCACACCGCCACCCACCTGCTCCACGCGGCGCTCCGGCGCGAGCTGGGCGAGGGGGTGCGCCAGGCCGGCTCGCTGGTCGCGCCCGACCGCCTGCGCTTCGACTTCACCCACGACCGGCCGCTCACCGACGACGAGAAGCGGCGGATCGAGGACGAGGTCAACCGCGGCGTCCGCGCCGCAGCGGCGACCGAGATCGTCGCCGGGCGCGACCGCCGCGAGGCGCAGGCCGCGGGCGCGATGGCGCTCTTCGGCGAGAAGTACGGCGACGTCGTGCGCACCGTCGAGGTGCCCGGGGTGTCGCTCGAGCTGTGCGGCGGTTGCCACGTCGAGAACACCGGCGCGATTGGCCTCTTCACGATCGTCGCCGAGCGCGGCATCGCCTCCGGCGTGCGCCGGGTCGAGGCGCTGACCGGCGAGGCCGCGGCCGAGCGGGCGCGCGAGCGCGACGCGGCGCTGGGCGCGGTCGAGGCGGCGCTCGGCGTGCCCGGCGAGCGCGCGCTCGACGAGATCGCCGCCCTCCGCCGGAAGCTCAAGGAGGCCGAGGACGAGCTGGCCAGGGCACGCCTGGCGCTGGTCTCGGCTTCGCTCGGCGCGGGCGACGCGGCCGGCGGCGGCGAGCAGGGGACGGTCGAGGTCGGCGGCGTCCGCGTACTCGCCCGCGAGGTGCCGGCGGCGCCGACCAACGAGCTGCGCAACATGGCCGACGCGCTACGCGCGAAGCTCGGCTCCGGGGTTGTGGTCATCGGCGCCCGCCAGGACGGCAAGGTGACCCTGGTCGCCGCGGTCACCGACGACCTGACCGGGCGGATCAAGGCCGGCGACCTGGTGCGCGAGCTGGCGCCGCGGGTCGGCGGCGGTGGCGGCGGCCGCGCCGACTTCGCCACCGCCGGCGGCAAGGAGCCGGAGCGGCTGCCCGAGCTGCTGGAAGCGGTGCCCGAGGTGGTGCGCGGGCAGCTCGGCTGATTCATCGAGGGGGGCTTTTCAAGCCCCCCTCCCCGCGCGAGTGAATCGCGCGGGGCCCCTCCCCCGAGTCGCCGGCTTGCGCCGGCGGTCGCCCTGCGGGCTCCGTCGCTGCCGTCGATCGAGAGGGTTATACTCGACTCCAATGAGTCTGCGGAATCTCGCGATCCTGGCCACCGCGGTCGTCGCGGCGGTTACAAGCCTCCCGGGCGCCCTCGGCCCGGCGCCCGCCGGCGCCGATACGCTCGGCACCGTGGTCTTCGCCGGCGACTTCGAGAGCGGCAACACGCTCGCCTGGACCCGGCAGGAGCCGCCGTTGACCCCGGCGGAGGTCTACCGCGCCGCCGACCTCGACCTGCGCGATCCCCACGTCTTTCTGAACGTGCCCGGCTTCGGCTGCCAGGACTTCACCGACAATCCAGCCGGCGGCGGGCTGATCCCGTCGCTCAACAGCCAGCTCGCGGCAGCGGTGACCGGTGACGGCGACGGCGACCTGCTGCTCGACCTCAGCGTCCTCTTCGGCTTCCGGCCGCTCGACGTCCTCGCCGCCGACGGCCGGCTCGACCGCGGCCTCGGCGCCTGCACGGCGCCCTTCGCCGGCACCACCTGCGACTGGCAGCGGCCGCCGATCCCGGTCACGGCGGACTACGACGGGCTCGCCGCCGGCGGCTGCCTGGCGCCGCACCCGGGCACCACGAGCGGCTACTCGCCGGCGCCGGCAGTGCCGGTCGCGCCCTGCTTCACCTCGACGCCGCAGCAGGTGACGCTGGAGCTGATCGGCACCACCCTCGATCTGATCGCCTCGCAGGCCGGCGGCGAGTTCCTCGGCGCGCCGCCGCCCGCCTCGATCGAGGAGGGGCTGCTCCTCGGCTTCCTGACCGAGACCGCCGCGAACTCGATCCTGCTCCCGGCCGAGCTGCCGATCGTCGGCGGCCAGCCGGTCAGCGTGCTGCTGCCGGGCGGCACCGGCAACTGCGCCGCCGGCGACGACCGCGACGTGCACGGCGGCGAGAGCGGCTGGTGGTTCTACCTCGACTACCGCGCCGAGCCGGTGCCTTTCACCGGCGACTGAGAGCTACTCGCCGCCGACCGCCAGGCACGGCCCACCGCGCCGGGCGTTGCAGATCCTTCCCTCGACCTCGGGGGCGATCCCGTCCTCCCAGCGCCGGGACAGCTCGTTGACCACGAGCTGCCGGAGGTCGATCTCGGAGGCCGAGACGACGTCGTCCGGGCCGAGCATGGTGTAGCCGTCCTGGTTCCAGCGCGGGTCGACCAGGTACTCGACGGTAGCGGCGTAGACGGTCTCGCCGTCCTCGATCGGCCGCGGGCCGCCGGGGCCCAGGAGGGTCAGGCGGCTCGCGGTGCCGGTGTCGGGGTCGTGGGCGAAGGCGAAGCCGGAGATCTGGAGCCAGTGCCCGGAGGCGGTCCACGACTCGACCGCCCGCTCGGCAACCCGCCGGAGGGTGGCGCCGTCGATGCGCAAGAGGCGCGGCAGCAGCGAGTAGGGGAAGAGCTCCTCGACGTGGCGCCGCTCGAGGTAGCCGGCCGGCAGGTCCTGGTTCAGGCGCAGCGCGCCGGCGTTGACGAAGGCGACCAGCGGCGCGCCGGGGTCGGTCGCTTCGACCGCGGCGGCGAAGTGGTCGCGCAGGCGGTCGGTGATCCAGTTGCCGAGGTTGGTCTCGTAGCGCCGGATCTCGGTCTCCTCGGCGCCGAGCGGCACGAGGCTGCGGCCGAGCGCCTGGCTCATGCAGCCGGGCGGCTGGCTCTCCGCGGCGCACTGCTCGCGGTCGAAGCGCTCGAGCCAGCCGGCGACCCGCGCCGCCACCTCGGGGTCGGGGGCGGGGGTCTTGGAGCCAAGACGGGCTGGGCCGAGGCGGGCGAGCCCGGGCTCGATCGTCAGCTCTCCGGCGGCGCCCTCGGCGACCTTCACCACCACCGCGCTGGCGGCGTCGGCGTCGGCCTTGAGCACCCAGCGGCCGCCGGCGCCCTGGCGCGCGAGCTGCTGGTGGTCGTGGCCGCCGATCACCAGGTCGGGCGCGCCGTCGCCGAGCGCCTCGAGCAGTGCCAGGTCGAGGGCGAGGTCCAGATGAGTGAGCGCGATCACCAGCTCGGCGCCGGCCGCGCGCAGGCTCGCGACCGCGTCGCGGGCGATCTCCTCGCGGTCGTGGAAGCCGAGCACCCAGGCGGGCCGCGACTGGTCGCCGGCGAGGCCGAAGAGGCCGACCTTGACGCCGCCGACGGTGACCACGGCGGCCTCAGTCAGGTTGGGGGCGGCGACCAGCGGCTCGCGGCCGTCGTCGTCGAACCAGACGTTGGCGGCGAGCCAGCGGAACTGCGACTCCTCGACCCGGCGGTCGAGCCGCCGCGCCGTCTCGAAGCCGTCCCCCTCCAGTTCGTGGTTGCCGAAGGTGACGAACATCGCCTCGTCGAACCCCTCGGGATCGCCGTCGAGGGCGTTGAGGACGTCGATCATCTGCTCGCCGCCGTAGCGCCGCGAGAGGAGCGACGGTCCCACCAGGTCGCCGCCGTGGAGGAGCATCACCGGCCGCCCCGACGCCGCTTCCAGCTCGCGGCGGAGCGCGCGCACCCGTGCCAGACCGCCGCGCTCGCCGGCGCCGGCGGTCACCGCCCCCAGCCCCTCGATCCGGTAAACGTCGTTGATCGACATCAGGGTGAAGCCGCGCGGCGGCAGTTGCGGTGGCGGCTCGGGCTCGGGCGGCGGCAGCAGTGCGCAGCCGGCGAGAGCGGCGGCGAGCGCCGCCGCGGCGAGGGCGCGGGCGGCGGCCGGACGTGCGGTGCGGTGGGCGGGTCGGATCAAGGGCGCCTCCGGCCGCCCGCCCGGTGCGGGGGCGGCCCGGCCGGCCGGGATCTTACCGGCTCGGCCGGGCGATGCGACCGCTCGCGTCCGGGGTGGGAACACGGGATGGACCGTCCTCTGGGGAGGTCGCTCTCTTCGAGGGGGGTGGCACCGGGAGGGCTCGCAGAGCCGAAAAGTCCTGCCGATCGGCTCTGGGCGCTCTGGCACCGGAGTTGCTCGTTCGGTCGTCGTATCGAGATCGGTTCGACGAACCAGCCACAATGACCTTCAGGAAACGGGGGGAGCCCGCAATGACCGAATACAAGAGCATCTTCAGGCACCTTGTCCGCGCCGCCGCGGTGGCGGCGCTCGTGGCGGTGGCGGCGCCGGCCGCCGCCCAGAACTATCCGCCCGTCGTCGACAACTCGTTCCGCGTCCGCCTCGGCCAGTTCGAGCCGCGCGGCGACCTCCGGTACTGGAACGAGAACTTCGACGTCTTCACCGGCGGCATCGAGGAGTTCGACGACATCAGCTTCGGCGGCGATTTCATCCTCGCCCTGAGCCGGCGCCACGCCCTGATGTTCTCGGGCGACATCTACGAGGGCGAGGACAGCCAGGCCTACATCGACTTCATCGACGAGTTCGGCAGCCCGATCGTCCACGAGACCCGCCTGACCATCGCCTCGGGGACCGTCGCCTACGTCTTCAGCCCGCTCGGGCGCGACGCCACGGTGGTGCCCTACGTCGGCGTCGGCGGCGGGATCTATAGCTGGGAGCTCGAGGAGTCGGGCGACTTCATCGACTTCGGGGTCTTCCCGGAGGAGATCTTCACCGACACCTTCCGCGACACCGACACCGCGCTCGGCTACTTCTACCTCGCCGGCGTCGAGGTGCCGGTCGGGACGAGCTGGTCGGTGTTGGTGGAGGGGCGGTGGCAGTACCTCGATCAGGAGCTGGGCGGCGACTTCGAGACGCTCGGCGACATCGACCTCTCGGGCCGGCACATCTTCGGCGGCTTCGCTTGGAGGTTCTGAGCCGGATCCTCGGGCGCTCCACGGCAAACCGGCGGCACGGCGTATAATCGCCGTCCATTTTCTTGGTTGCAGCAGGTCGTGCCGTGGAGCCCGTCCGAGAGATCACCGAGCGCTACCGAATCGGGGAGGTCCTCGCCTCCGATCCGTCGCTGACCGTCTGCACCGCCACCGACGCCTCGTCCGGCGCCCAGGTGGTCGTGGAGGTGGTGGCGGAGAGTCGCGGGGCCACCGCCGGCGCCGCCTCCCGGTTCATGGAATCGGTGGCGGCGCTGGCGCGTCTCCACCACTCCAGCCTGCCGGCGGTCGCCGACGGCGGCGTCACCGACGACGGCGCCGTCTTCCTGGTCCGCGAGTCGGTCGACGGGCGGCCGTTCCACACCCTCGGCGGCGAGTCGCCGGGGCAGATCCTCTCGCTCCTGCTCCAGGTCGTGGGCGGCCTCGAGCTGCTCGCGGCGGAGGGCTTCCAGCACGGCGCCCTGTCGCTCGACACGCTGTGGGTGGCGGCCGGTCCCGAGCGCCCGCGCGCGAAGATCGTCGGTCTGGCGCCCGGGGTCTGGCGCTCGCGCCAGCCGGGGGCCGACGCCGCCGCGGCCCGCGCCGAGGACCTGCGCTCGCTCGGCGCCGTCGCCTGCCGGCTGCTCGGCGCCACGGTCTCCGATCCCGCTTCGGCGGCGCCGCGGGTCAAGCTGCCGCTGGCGGTGGCCTTCGAGCTCGAGGACGCCGACGCCCTGCGCCGGCTGCTCGAGCGCTGCCTCCACGCCGATCCCGCCGCGCGCCCGGCTGGTCACTCGGAGGTGCGCACCGAGATCTGCGTCGCGCTGTGGGGCGAGGCCGAGGCGGGGCTGACATCGGCCTCGGGCGCCTCCGGCGCTCCGCCGGCGCGGCTCACCTTCACCACCGTCCCCGAGGACTCGCTGGTCCGGTCGGCGCCGCCGCCCGCTCCGGCGCCGGCCCAGCCGGCGCGCGACGAGGGCGAGATCACCAAGGTCGTGCTGCCCGAGGATCTCGATGGGCTCGAGGCCGGTCCGGCCGAGGACACCGCCGAGGTGCGCGAGCGCGCCCGCCGCGCCGAGGCCGCGGAGGCCGTTCGCCGCCAGCGCCCGGCGCCGCCGCCCGCGCTCCCCCGGCAGCGCGACGCGGCGCCCGCACCGCCGAAGCCGCCGCCACCCCCGCCCGCCGTCCGGCTAGCCTCCCCGCCCACGGCGGCTGCCGCGGCGTCGCCGGTGCGGCCGTCGCCGCCGCCGAGCCCGCCGGCGGCCGGCGTTGCGGAGCCCGACGAGATGCTGACCCCGATCTCGTTCCTCCCGACCGGCGAGGAGACCCTGAGCGAGGCGCGGCGGCCGGGCCGTGCGGTCCGCGGCTCCGGCGCCGCCGGGCTCGCCGGCGCGGTGCCGCCACCGCCGCCGCAGCCGCCCGTCGCTGCCGTGCCGCCGCCGCCCTCGGCCCCGCCACCCACGGGCATCGCGGCCGCTTCGCCGGCCGCCGTCGGGGCTCTGCCCGCCGCTCCCGCTCGTGCTGTGAAGGGGCCCTCGGCCAAGGTGATCGTCCTGGCGGCGCTGGCGGCCGGCCTGTTGCTGGCCGTCGTCGCCGCCGGCGCCCTGCTGTTCTGGTTCTCCCGCCGCCAGGCCGAGCCGGTCGTGGAGCGGCCGTCGCCGGCGGTCCAGTCGCCGGCCGATTCGGGCGCCGGCACCGAGACCGGCCTGGCGATCGACGAGCTGCCCGACCCGCGCCTGCTCGCGGCGCTCGAGAGTTTCGCCGCCGGCGACGAGGGCGAGGCGCGGAAGACGCTGGCGGCGATCCCGGCCGAGGACCAGGCGGCGTTCTCCGCCGGCGAGTGCGCACTGCTCGACCTGCTCGGCGAATCGGTCAGCCGTGCCGGGGAGGAGCGGGCTTCGGAGTCGCTCGCCGGCGGGCTCGCGAGCGGCGACCTGGCGCGGCTGCGCCGCGGGGCGGCGGCGGTCGAAGGCCGCGAGAGCGCCTTCCTGGCACGCTACCCGGGGTCGGCCGCCGACCTCGACCGCGCGCGCCGGGTGATCGCGGTGCTCGATCGCGCCCGCGCCGCGGCCGCCGGCGGCGAACCGGTGCAGGTGCTCGAGCAGGTCGCGGTCCTGGGCGAGATCTTCCCCGCCTGGGAGGGGGCGCAGGGGCTGCGCGAGTCGGCCGCCACGTCGCTCGAGGGCGAGGCCGACGCACTGTTCGAGCAGGGCCGCTACGACGCCGCGCTCGAGCGCCTCGACGCGCTCGCCGGCGCCTGGCCCGAGCGCGAAGGGCTGACGCGCCGGCGCGAGCTGGTGCGCACCCGCCAGGCCGCCGAGCGGGACCTCGGGGGGCTCCTCCAGGCGGCCGAGCGCGCGGCCGCGGAGGGGCGGCCGGACGAGGGGCTCGAGCTGATCTCCGGGGTGACGCCGCCGGCGCGGATGGCCGCCCGCTTCGCCGCGACCCGGAGCGACCTCGAGCGGCGCCTGGCCGAGGTCGACGCCGCCGCGCCGGCGGTCGAGGTCGGCGGCGCGGCGGGCGCCGAGTACGCCAAGGACGAGGCGGCGCAGCTCTCCTTCCGGGTGCGCGACGACTACCGGATCGAGCGGGTGACGGTGCACGCCCGGGTCGCCGGCGAGCCGTGGCAGGTGATCCCCCACAGCCGCGGCGGCGGCGACGCCCGCGCCGGCGAGTACGAGGTCGAGATCGCCCCCGACTTCCACCGCAACGAGCCGATCGAGCTCTACATCACGGCCACCGACCCGTCGGGTCACACCGGCGGCGCCGGCGACGCCGACGCCCCGATCGAGATCAAGCGGCGGCGCTGGTTCCGTCGCTTGATCGATTGACCGCCGCCTACTGCGCGTTGAGACCCTTGTCGTAGTCCAGGTACTCGATCGCGAAGCTGCGCGGGATCGTGCCGGCCTCGCCGCGGTAGAGGTTGACGTAGTCGAGGACGTTGGGGTCGCGGATGCCCTTCTCGCGCGCGTACGCGAGGAAGTCGTCCGCGTACCAGTCGAAGATCTTCGACATCCGGACCGTCTTGCCGCCGCGGTCGACCGCCAGGTGCTTGGGGTCGGTGACGAACTCGCGGATCGCGGCGTCGAGCTGGGCGTCGAGCTCGGGGCCGGTGAACGCCTCGCGCGGGAGCCGCGGGCAGCTCACCGAGGCGCAGTTGAGGGCGGCGTGGATCCGCGGGTCGCGGTACTTCGCGCGGATCACCTCGTCCTCGAGCGCCTTGAGGCTGGTCTCGCGGCCGCCCAGCTCGATGTCCATGCCGCTGAAGAACGCCAGGCCGGTGCCGAGGAAGCCCCAGACGCTCCCGGTGTCGGGTCCGAGGTCGAGGACGCCCCGGAAGACCCAGGCGTTGTAGGCGTTGAGCCAGTAGGCCAGCTCGTGGTCGCGGTCCGGGAACAGCTCGGGCTTCGAGGCCGGGCTCGCGGCGCGCAGGCTCGCGATATAGCGGTCGAGGTCGGCGCGGTTTTCGGCCAGGCCGCGGTAAGCGACGAAGCCGCGCGCGTCGACGTGGCGATCGAGCACCCGCTCCCACGCCTGGTGGGAGAACGGCTCGGCGGCGCCGGCCGGCGCGGCGAGGGCGAGGGCGGCCAGGAGCGACGCGGCGGCGGCACGGATCTCGGATCGCATCGAAGGTCCTCCGCTGAGATCTACGTGGGCGGGCCCGGGGCCGGATCGGCGGCGCTCAGCCGGCGGGGGCCGGCGGATCGAGGTGGCCGGCCTCGGAGTCGCCCATCTCGACGCCGCCCTCGGGGAAGTACTCGCGCCAGCGGCGGGTCGACGGTCGCGGCCGTCTCCTCGATCGCAGGAGAGCTCCGCCGGGAAGCCGGGCTTCAGCCGGGCGTCGATCGCGACCGGCGGCGTGTAGGAGAGGTGGTTGCGCACCACCGCGACCGACGGCGGCGTGGAGGTCGGCGGCGGGCTCGAAGCGGGTGAAGGTGGTCCACAGGAAGTTCATCGGCGCTCGCCGCGGCGCGCCGCGGCTCGTCGGTCAGCACCAGGAGCGGCCAGCCCGCGAAGGCGGGATGGGCGGCGAACCGGGCGGCGGCGCCGGGATCGTCCGCGAAGGGCGGCGCCGCCGACCACCAGGCAGCCGGCGCAGAACGACCGCACCTCGCCGGTGCCGCGCGGCGGCAGCTCCGCCGGCCGAGAACTCGCGCGGCAGCTCGCGCACCGGGTCGCCGAGCCCGAGCCAGACCCCCTTCGACCCCTCGTTCACCGTCGGGCCGGTGTAGTCGAGGGTGTCCATCGACAGGTTGGCGAAGACGTAGAGGTCGGTCTCGCGGGTGCGGTGCGCTCCAGGATGTGCTCGAGCGTGCGCCGGGAAGTCGCGCAGATCGACCGGCCGGTCGGTGACCAGCAGGAACTTGGTCAGCGAGAGCTGCCCCTCGCCGAGGATGCGGAAGGCGCTCGCCATCGCCTCGCGCTTGTAGCGCTCGCGCACCACCGCGGCGGCCAGCGAGTGGTAGCCGGTCTCGCCGTAGGACCAGAGGTCGACCACCGCCGGCATGACCAGCGGGAAGAGCGGCGACAGCAGCTCCTGGAGGAGGTCGCCGATGAAGAAGTCCTCCTGCCGGGGCTTGCCCACCACGGTCGCCGGGTAGATCGCGTCGCGCCGGCGTGCCATGCGCGCGCACCCGGAAGACCGGATAGTCGTGGCGTCAGCGAGTAGTAGCCGTAGTGGTCGCCGAACGGCCCCTCCGGCCGCCGCTCGCGCGGCGGCACCTCGCCGATCAGGGCGAATCTCGGCGCCGGCGACCAGCGGGTGCGGGTGGCCGAGCGGCGCCGCGGCGAGGTCGCAGCCGCTCGCCGGCGATCAGCGAGGCGAGCATCAGCTCGGGGACGTTCTCGGGCAGCGGCGCGATCGCGGCCAGGATCAGCGCCGGCGGGCCGCCGAGGAAGACGGTCACCGGCAGCGCCTCGCCGCGCGCCTCGGCGACGGCGTAGTGGAAGCCGCCCCCCTTGCCGATCTGCCAGTGCATGCCGGTCGTCGGCCGGGTCGTGGACCTGGAGGCGGTACATCCCGAGGTTGTGCCCGTTGCCGTCGGGGTGCTCGGTGTAGACCAGCGGCAGGGTGACGAACGGTCCGCCGTCCTCGGGCCAGGTGGTGAGCACCGGCAGGCGGTCGAGCCGGACGGGGTCTCGACCACCTCGATGACCGGCGCGCGGCCGCTTCCGAGGCGGCGCGGCCGGCGTACCGATCGCGCAGCGCCTCCCGCGCCAGGTCGCGCGCCCCCCAGAGCTTGCCGCGGGGTCGGCGGCAGCAGCGTCTCGCGCCAGCTCGACCAGGCGCCGGATCAGCCGCACCGGCCGCGCGCCGAAGGCCAGCTCGGCGCGCCGCGCGCGTGCCGAAGAGGTTGGTCGCGAGCGGGAAGTCCGCGCCGACCGGCCGGGTGAAGAGGAGCGCCGGGCCGCCGGCGGCGATCACCCGGCGGTGGATCTCGGCCACCTCCAGGCGGGCATCGACCGGCGCCTCGACCACGGCGAGGTCGCCGTCGCGGCGCAGGCGGTCGAGGAAGGCGCGCAGGTCGGGGAAGCCGAGGTCGCTCAAGCGCCCTAGAGCAGCCCGTTCCGGGTCAGCCACTCCTTGTTGAGCTTCGAGAGGTAGCGCTCGCCGGAGTCGGGGAAGAGGGTGACCACGAAGGCATCGTCGGGCAGCCCGCGAGCGATCCGGCGGGCGCCGGCGGCGGCGGCGCCGCCCGAAGAGCCGGTGAAGATCGCCTCGGTCTGCGCCAGCTCGAAGACCGCGTCGTAGGCGGTCTTGTCGTCGATCGTGATCACCTCGTCGACGTAGTCGAGCCAGACGCTGCCGGGGAGGAAGTCCTCGCCGATGCCGTCGACCAGGTACTGATGGATCTGCTCGGGCGGCGGCATCTCGCCGTGTTCCTTGAGGTAGGCGTAGACGCTGCCGACCGAATCGATGCCGATCACCCGGATCTCCGGGTTCTGCTCCTTCAGGTACTTGGCCGCGCCGCTGATGGTGCCGCCGGTGCCGATGCCGGCCACCCAGTGGGTCACCAGCCCCTCGGTCTGGCGCCAGATCTCCGGGCCGGTCGAGCGGTAGTGCGCCTCGGGGTTGGCCTGGTTGTGGTACTGGTACGGGAGATAGGCGCCGCGCTCGTCGCGGATCCGCTCGGCCATCTTGTAATAGGAGCGCGGATCGTCGGCGTCGACCCCGGTCGGGCAGAGGATCACCTCGGCCCCGAACGCCTCGAGCAGCGCGACTTTCTCCTTGGGGATCTTGTCGGCCGCGGTGCAGATCATCTTGTAGCCGCGCAGGACCGCAGCCATCGCCAGCCCGACGCCGGTGTTGCCCGAGGTCGGCTCGACGATGGTGCCGCCGGGAGCGAGCTGGCCGGAGCGCTCGCCGGCCTCGATCATCGCCAGGCCGATGCGGTCCTTGACGCTCGAGCCCGGGTTGAACGACTCGACCTTGGTCGCGAGCAGCGCGCCTTGCGGGTGGTAGCGCCGGAGCTTGACCAGGGGCGTGTCGCCGAGCGTCTCCAGGATGTTCTCGTAGATCTCCATCGTCGCAGCCGTGATCCTCGTGCCGGGTGGGGTGGATTCGGGCGGTGGGCCGTCGCCGGCCCGTTCGGGAGCGCAACGATAGCCCAACTCCCGCGGCGGGCCAAAGCAGGCGGGCCGTCTCTCCGGCGGCGCCATCCTGGCGGCCGGGCGTGGCGCCGGCGAGGCGATGGCATGGCGGCCCGAGGGCCGGCGCGAGCGGATGCCAGCAGGTCCGGCTTGGCTTCCGGCGCCGCCGGTGCCAACATAGCCCCGTGTCCGGCGAAACCGAAGAGCCGCCCGGCCTCGATTACCCGCGGATGGTGCACGAGGCGCTGCGCGACGTCGTGCGCCAGGCGCTGCTCCAGGTGGCGGAGGAAGGGCTGCCCGGCGAGCACCACTTCTACGTCTCGTTCAAGACCCGCGACCCCGGGGTGCGGCTGCCACCGTATCTGATCGATCTCCACCCCGAGGAGATGACGGTCATCCTCCAGCACCAGTTCTGGGACCTCTTCGTCGATCGCGATGCTTTCTCGGTCACTCTCACCTTCGGCGGCTCGCGGCACCCGATCACGGTGCCGTTCGCGGCGCTGACCGCCTTCGCCGACCCCTCGGTGCCGTTCGGCCTGCGCTTCGAGGCGCCGGAGCCCGACCCGGAGGCGGAGGGGCCCCGCGAGGTCGGCGCGCCGGAGGAGGCCGATCCGGCGGACCGTCCCAAGGACGGCGCCGGCGAGGACGCCAACGTCGTCCGCTTCGATCGCTTCCGCAAGAAGGACTGAAGGGCCGGCGTCGCGGGGCGGCCGCCGAGGGCTTGCCTCGGCCCCTCTGTCCGTGTATTGTTATGCGCATTGGAAGGTGCCTCGATGACCACCCGCATGAACGTCAGCTTCCCGCAGCGGCTCCTGGCCGAGCTCAAGCGGCGGATCCCGGCGCGCCGCCGCAGCGACTTCATCGCCTCCGCGGTCGAGGAGAAGCTCGCACGCGAGGCGCAGCTCGGAGCCGTCGCCGCGGCCGCCGGCGCCTGGAGCGACGAGGGGCGGAGCGATCCGTCCGAAGAGATCCGCGCGCTGCGCGACGCCTGGGCCGAGGCGCGGCCGGCCCCCGCCTCGTGGATCGCCGAGCCGATGGCCGACTACGACGCAGGCGAGGCCGGGGCCGGGCGCGGCCGCGGCCGCGACTGAGCGCTCCGGAGACCCCGTGGCCGACTTCGCGCTCGACAGCGACGTGGTGATCTGGCATCTGCGCGGCCGCGAGCCGGTGGTGCGCCTCGTGCTCGAACTCGCCGAGCGCGGGCGGCTGGCGCTGCCGGCGGTGGTGCGCGCCGAGGTGATCCAGGGGATGCGCGACCCCGAACGCGAGGCGACGCTCGGCTTCCTCGACGCCTGCGCCACGCTGCCGGTCGACGCCGACGTCGCCGATCACGCCGGCGAGGTGGTCCGCGCGTTCCGGCGCGTCGGCCTGACGCTGGCGCTGCCGGACGCGCTGATCGCCGCCACCGCGGTCGCCTATGGCGCGCCGCTCTACACCTGCAACCCGCGCCACTACCCGGTCTCGGGCCCGCTCGACCGGCTCGAGCTGCGGCCGGTCACGGCCGGCGACCGCGGAGCCTGACGCCGCGGTGGCCGAGCCGCTGCCGGTCGCCGGCTGGATCGCCGCCGCGGTCGCCGCGGCCTTCGCGCTCGACCGCCTCGGCCTGTGGATGGAGCGCCGCGGCTGGATCTACTGGCGCCGGAGCCGCCGCCGCGGCACCGCCGGAGTGGGCAGCGCGCTCCTCGAGGTCCACGCGTTGCTCGAGCCCGACCGCCGCGCGATGGTCGAGGCGATCCACGAGGAGGGGGAGGAAGTCGAGGAGGACGAGCAGGGTGGGCCGAGAGATCCCGGCAGTCCGTAGACGCTAGCGCTAGCCGCCGGCGGGCCCGGCCGGCTCGACCGCGCCGACCAGCACTCCTATCCGGCGTCCCATCCAGACCCTCGCTCCCGGCGCCAGCGCCTCGTCCCAGCGCACCCGCCCGGGCGGGAAGAGCAGGATCACGGTCGAGCCCATCGCGAAGCGCCCGAGCTCGCCGCCCCGGGCCAGCCGGACCTCGGTCTCGGGCACCCACGAGCGGACCTCGCGACCGCGCGGCGGCGTCACCCGGCCGGCCCAGACGGTCTCGATCGAGCCGACCAGGAGCGCCCCGACCAGCACCACCGCCATCGGCCCGGCCGCGGTGTCGAACAGCGCCGCCACCCGCTCGTTGCGCGCGAAGAGCCGCGGCACCGCGCGCACGGCCGGCCGGTTGACCGCGAAGAGGCGCCCCGGCACGTGGACGGTCTCGGTCAGCCGGCCGGCGAGCGGCATGTGGGCGCGGTGGTAGTCGCGCGGCGAGAGGTAGAGCGTCGCGAACGAGCCGCCCTCGAACGGCACCGCGCGCTCGGGCGAGCCGCCCAGAAGCTCGGTCAGCCCGTACTCGCGCCCCTTGGCCTGGAGCAGCGCGTCGCCCGCGATCGTCCCGGCGGCGCTCACCGCGCCGTCGACCGGCGAAGCGACCGCGCCGGCCTCCGGCGCCACCGGCCGCGCCTCCGGCCGGAGCGCGCGGGTGAAGAAGGCGTCGAAGCTCGGGTAGCGGCCGGGATCGGGTTCGACGGCCTCGGCGAGGTCGACCCCGTAGGCGCGCCGGAAGAGCCCGATCATCGGCGCCCTGACCGGCGCCAGCCGGCTGCCGGCGAAAGCGCCGGCGCAGCGCGACAGCGGGTGATGGGGGAGGAACGCCTGGAGCGCCGCGAGCAGGCGGTCGCCGGGGCCGGGGGGCCCCTCGGCGCGGCTCGCCCGCTCGTCGCTCATCGCGGCGCGCTCCCGCGGGACCGCCGCTCGGCCGCCGTCGTGCTCAAAGCGGCGAGCCGTCTTCGTCGAGGCGGAAGCCGCCGACCCGCAGGGAGGCGACCTCGCGGCTCGCGACCCGGGTGGCGACCGCCACCCGGTCGGCATGGATCTCCTCGACCCGGCCGAGGCCGAGGCAGAAGCCCGCGCGGTCGAGCAGGCCGACGACGGTTCCGGGTAGGGGGGTGCCGGGCAGGGGGGCTCCGGGCGGGGGAGTGCCGGGTGCGGCCGGATGCGGGCCGCCGCCGTTGCCGTTGTGGCCGGCGACTGCGCCGTCCGGCGGCAGCCGGGCCGCCCAGTCGAGCACCAGCCGCCCGGCGCCGAAGAGGCGTGTCGAGGTGTCGTGGAGGTGGGCGCGCAGCCGGTCGCCCCGGCGCGCCTCGGCCTCGTCCTCGCTGCGCGGCCTGGCCGCGGGCGAGGGGGCGAGCCGGTGGATGCGGCGGCCCTCGTGGGCCAGGAGGGCCAGGAGCGGCGCCAGTTCGTCGCCGCGCTCGATCGCCACCACCAGGTCGGCGCCGGTGGCCTGCGCCAGGTGATAGAGGAGGGCGCGGCCGGCGGCGTCGCCGACCCGGCCGGGAGTGTCGAGCACCACCGCCTCCGCCCCCGCCGCGCGGGCCCGCTCGGCGAGCCGCGCGGCACCGACTACCGCGGGGAGCGGATGGTCGGCCGGCGAGGTGCCGCCGACGAACCAGAGCGCCGCCGGCGCCTCCCACGGCGAGGTCAGCGCCAGCCCGAGGCAGCCCGGCACGCCGACCGCGGGCCGGCCGGGATCGCAGTCGACCAGTCCGACCCGGCGCAGCCCGCGGTCGAGCTGGCCGACCAGGTAGCGGGCGAGCGAGGTCTTGCCGGTGCCCGGCGCGCCCACCACCAGGACGGTGCCGCGACCGAGCTCCGAGAGCAGCTCGGGCCAGCCGGCGGCGGGGAGGATCGAGGACGGCGTCACGGCCGAAACATAGCAGAGCGTCGAAGGGTCACGGCTCCGCGCGGAGCGCGATCAACGGGCGCGGAGCGCGATCAGTTCTTCTACGCCGCGGCGGACCGCCTGCCGGCGGCAGCGCAGCTCCTCGGCCAGCCGCTGGCGGGTGCGCAGGGTGAGAAACGCCCGCGCCTCGGCCTGGAGGCGCCGCCGGCGATCGTGGAAGGCGAGCGCCGCCCAGCCAGTGAGGGGCCCGGCGGCCAGCACCGCGAGCGCCGCCGCCGGCGTCCAGCCGCCGAACCCGGCCGCGACCGCTGCGCGCGCCGCGGCCCACGCCTCGAGCCCCCAGGTCAGCGGGTAGAGGGCGAGCGCCGGATAGACCTTGTAGGTCGCGGTCTGGTCCTCGGGCCGGCCCCAGACGCGGGCGACCGCGGTCACCCCCAGGTAGGGGAGGAGGTTGAGCAGCGTGCCGAGCGCCGCGAGCGGCAGCCAGCCGCAGAGGATCGCCAGCGTCCGCGCCAGCCAGCGCGCGACCCCCGGCAGCGGGTAACGCGCCGCCACCTGGCGGTCGCGCACCCCGGCGGCGCCCAGGAGCGCCTCGTAGGCGGCGACCTCGGCGGCCACCGCCGCCACCCGCTCGGGATACCGCTCGGCGAGGTCGCGGTAGCCGAGCAGCACCGCCCGCCGGGCCTCGAAGCCGGCCGCCAGGCTCTCCTGGCGGGGGAGGTCCTCGGCGTCGCGCTCGAGCACCTCGGCGGCGCGGCCGATCCGCCGCGCCTCGTCCCACGACTCGAAGTTGAGGGTCACCTCCTCGAGCCCGCTCTCGATCGCCGCGGTCAGCGCCCGCACCGCCTCGGGCGTCTGCTCGCGCCACCCCGCCCCGGCGGCGGCGATCGGATCGATCGGCGCGCCGACGCGCACCAGGGCGCGCGAGCGGAAGCGGCCGCGGACGTCGAACACCAGACCCACCGGCACCACCCGGAGCCCGAGCGGCCCGCGCTCGGCCTCGGCGCCGAGGACGATCCGCGCCGCGCCGGTCTTGAGCGGCAGGAGCGCCGGCTCGGCGTGGCTGGCGCCCTCGGGGAAGAGCGCGAGCGCGCCGCCGCCGGCGAGCAGCTCGTGGCTCCGCTCGAAGGTCTCGGCGTTGCGCGCGACGTCGGCGTCGTCCTGGCGACGGTAGACCGGGATCACCGCTGCCAGCCGCAGCAGCGGCACCAGCGGCGCGATCCGCCAGAGCGTGCTCTTGCCCAGGAAGCGCGGCGCGACCGGCAGGTAGCCGACCAGGAGCGCCGGGTCGATCAGCCCGTTGGGGTGGTTGGCGACCACCACCAGCGGCCGGTCGAGCGGCACCCGCGCGGCGCCCTCGACCTCGATCCGGCGGTAGAACGCCGAGACCGCCGTGCGCGCCACCCAGGCGAGGAAGCGGTCGGTCCGCCGGCGCGCCGCCGGACTCAAGCGGCCTCCCCGGTCCCCTCCCGCGGCCGCCGGTCGCTCCACGCCTCGGCGGCGGCCCGCCCCCGGCGCTCGTCGACCCAGAACATGGCGATCAGGGCGACGACGAAGAACGCCGCATTGGCGCCGATCGCCAGCCGCTGCGAGCCGGTGGCCGAGGAGATCAGGCCGAACGCCTGCGGCCCGACGATGAAAGCGCCCTTGCCGGCGAGACCCCAGAAGGAGAAGAACTCGCCGTTCTTGCCGACCGGCGAGAACAACCCGACCAGCGCCCGCGACGCCGACTGGAGGGAGCCGATGCCGAGACCGGCGCACATCCCCACCGCCCAGAACAGCGGCTTGCTCGTCGCCAGCGCCGCGCCCACCGAGACCAGCACCCAGAGCACGAGGGTGATCTGGATCGTGCGCCGGGCGCCGATCGAGTCCTGGACCCAGCCGAACAGGACCGCGCCACCGGCCGCCGAGAGCTGGAGCGCCATGAACAGGCCGATCAGCTCGCCGGGCCCGAAGCCGATCGTGCGCTCGGCGTAGATCGAGGCGAACCCGATCACCGTGGAGAGCCCGCACGAGAAGACGAAGAAGATGGTCAGGAAGCGCGCCAGCTCGGCGAAGTGGCGGAGCGAGCGGAGAGTGGTCGAGAGACGAGCGAAACTGGCGCGGACGTAGGAGCCCGGCGAGCGCACGGGACCGCGCGGCGCGCGTTCGCGCAGGAAAATGAACGTGGGGAGCGCCGCGACCAGGAAGAAGGCGGCGGTCACCGGCCAGATCATCCGCAGCCGCGGCAGGTTCTCGAGCACCAGCCCACCCGACAGCAGCGGCCAGGTGAGCGCCAGGCAGACCAGGCCGCCGAGGTAGCCGAGCCCCCAGCCGAAGCCCGAAATGCGGCCGATCGTCGCCGGCGTCGAGATCTCGGGCAGGAACGACGAGGAGAGGTTCTCGCCCAGCGAGAAGCCGACGTTCGAGACCACGAACAGGACCACGCCGAGGATCGCCAGCCCCGGCGTCACCCACCAGAGCGCCGCGGTGCCGGCGACGCAGAGGACATAGGTACCGGCCAGGAACCACTTCTTCCGCCCGGTGTCGTCGGCCATCGCGCCGATCGGCGGCGACAGCGCGATCACCAGCCCGTTGCTGATCGCGATCGCGAAACCCCACAGGGCGTCCGCGCTCCCTCCCGGCGCCACCAGCTTGGTGAAGAAGACGCTGAAGGCGACGGTGACGACCAGCGTCGTGTAGCCCGAGTTGGCGAAGTCGAACATCGCCCACGAGACGATTTCGCGCGGGCGGACTGGGGGAGGGGCGTGGGGAGGGGTCATGGCTCGGCTGGACCGAAGTGAGCGTCAATGCGGGCTGGTTCAATCATTGCCCACGGACGAATGTCTCAACATTTCCTGAGTATCAGCCTTGAGTCGCTGCCAGGACGGCACTCTTGTGAGCGGTCCTTCGCAGCGAAGCTCTTCGAGAAGGCGACGCCTTCGACGCGGCAGCGTGCGATTGAATCTCCGGAGGTGACGACCTGAGAGCTCGCTTGCTACTCTCAGCAGATCGAAGAGTCGCTCTTTGGGGTTCGCGATCGTTTCGACTCTGTCGGGGCGAGGCGTCTCAAGCGGGAGACTGCCATTAGGATTGTCGGCAGCCCTTCTGAGCTGACTCTCGTCCAGCAGTAGCCATGCCTCCGTCTCCTGCACCGGAACCACGGCAATCCCCTTTCGGGTTGGTCCTGTGGTGTTCAGCGCTTCCAGGATCTCTCGTCGCCGGGGGTCGCCGTCAGGACTGTCGGAGTCCCGATGCACAAAGACCAAGTCAACGGTAGGCTCCAGATGCAGGCCAGCACGCAGTTGCTGCACGATGCTGTGACCTACCTTAGGCAGTAGCCCCAGGTTGGGCGCGACACCCGACACCTCGGCAGCACCGCAAAGGAGGCAGAGTTCCTCCAGATGCGGGACCAGCGCTGCGTCGGACGGACCCTCGCTAACAAGGAGAAAGGTGACTCGTGCCACTGCGCCAGCCGTCATGCTACGTCGAGCACGTCGAACAGAGTAGGCTGAGTGTTTCTTGGGATTTCCAGATATGTAAGAACTCGACCGAGCCCAACGGACTCCGCGCCACCAGCAGCTCTCCAGGTTCCATCCAAGGGAAGGCAGCGCAAGACGGAAACCGGACGGTTCGAAGAACCCCGGACTCTTGCTTCCGTCGCAAAGAGCAGATCCTCCTTTGCGCGGTCGTATAGGTGGCGAACCAAGTGCGGCGAGTGAGTGGCGACGACAACTTGTCGCAGAGGGTTCTCCTCAGCCACTTCCGTCTCGGCATCAACCGCCAAGTCGCGTAGGAGGTCCAACATTGCAGGTATCTTCTCAGGATGGATTCCGTTCTCTGGCTCCTCCAAGCAGACGAGCCCTCGGAAACCCGGATCCTCTTGGAGAACGCAAAGCGTCAGGAAGCGGAGAGTGCCATCAGACAGAGACCGAGCCGGCAGCCAGAGGCCGCCCCTCTCTTGAACTCTTAGCGTTAGTAGCCTCCGCACGTTGTCAACGTCGACTTTCACGTCCTGAACCGGCACTAGTTCGGCCAGTCGGGAGGCGACACGAGCATAAAGGCGTGACTCATCCTTCTCATCCCCGGCAAGTCTGTGTAGCGTCGCTGGCAGGTGCGCGCCCGTGGTGCTCACTGTGCGCTCGGATTGGAAGCGATCGGCCCTGCGCATAGCCGAGGGCTCCAAGGCCAGCAGCCTCCACTTCTGCATTTCGCGCCGAGCTGCCAGAATCGTCGGAGTCGCCGAAGTGTTGGATGTGGCTACAATCGTTGCCGGTGCCGAGGTCGCAGGGGCCTTAGCGGGCGGCGGCCCGCGGCGTCCACCATCCTGATGGACCTGAATCTCGTCGGAGGCTGGGGCAGTCGAGATGTAGCCGCTGCCTCGGCGCTTATTCATCACAACTTGGTTACGAAAGTCTCTGACATTGTGCGGAAAGCGCAGGTGATCGCCGGCCTTCTCTTTCGAGATATAGTTCAGACTCTCGTGCCGAAGGAACAGTCTGCCCATCTCTCCTTCTCGCTCCGCTTCCTGATGGCCGAGCCTTACTTCGTAGCGAAGGAACGTAGAACTGGCTTTCGCTTCACGTCCGAAGTCGTCAAGGACCTCCCTGTCCAAGAGCATTTCGACCTCGATTGCGATCTCCTCGGCCCGTTTTTCTCCGTCAGTCCAGAAGAGATCAAGGGGATCGGCGGTCTCGGGCTCCGCACCCCGTACCGAGAGCGCTGCTTCAAGAAGCGGCCGATCAGCCAGAAGGGAGACGAAGTGGACTGCATCGAAGATATTGGATTTCCCTACTCCGTTGGGACCAGCCAGACAGGTGAAGGGGCCGAACTCCACCTCGAAGTGTGACAGGTTCTTGAATCCGTCGACCTTGAGACGAGTCAGCATCTCCCTGCTCCTAGGCTCGATGCCATGCGACCGGTGTCGGCTGCCGTCCTGGCTGGCCAGCGTACCTGGGCGACACCCGTCGTACCTGGGCGACACCCGTCGAAGCGTTAGTCTACTTGCTTTGCACCGACTCGGATCTAAGCGTACTCGTTGGAGCCTGGAAGTGGCGCAGCTCTCCTCACATCGACGCGTCTTCGACGATCAACCACTCGCCGCCGCGGCGCTCGAGGACGATCAGGGTCAGCCCGGTGGCCTCTTCGCGGCCGGAGCCCTCCGGATAGGAGAGCGTCCAGCGCGCCACCACGCGGGCGCCGTGAACGTCGCCGGGCACGGCGTCGCCGAGCATCGAGACCTCGCCGCCGGCGGTCAGGCGCAGCTCGATCACGTCGAGGACGAGCGTGCCCATGGCGGCGGGGTCGGGGTAGCGCCGGCGGTAGCGGGCGAGGACCTCGTCGCGGCCGCGGGTCAGCCCGGTGGGCGAGACGAAGAGGGTGTCGTCGGCGTAGCCCGCGACGAACGACTCGACGTCGCCGCGGCTCCAGGCGGCCGACTGCTCGGCGAGGAGCGCGCGGATCGCCGCGTCGGCCTCGGCGCGGCGGCGGGCGTCGAGCAGGCGGTCCCAGAGCCCCGGCCCGCGCGGGCCGAGGAAGCGGTGCTCCTCGGCGAAGGCGGGGTCGGCGAGCACCTCGCCCGCGGCGGCGAAGCGGTAGCCGTGCTCGGCGAGCCAGGCGAAGAGGCGGTCCCACTCCGCGGCGCCGACCGCGGTGGCGTGGAGGAGCAGCACCTGCGGCACCGGGCGGTCGAACAGGCGTTCGGCGGTCGCCTCGTGGTGGCGGACCGAGAGGTGGAGCGACTCGTGGTAGGCCTCGGCGACGCGCTCGGCCGCCGCCCGGTCGCCGCTCCGGACCGCCTCGACCCACGGCCGCTCGAACGACCAGTCCTGGTTGTCGAGCGAGACCGGCAGGTTCTCCTGCCCGGATTCGGCCAGCCAGGCGCGCGCGGCGTCGAGCTTCTCCAGGGTGTCCCCCTCGCGCAGCATCGGGAAGCGGAAGAAGCGCGGCGCCGGCCGGCCGCGCGCGGCCAGGAACGCCGCCAGCTCGCGCCGTCCGGCCTCGGCGTCGGCGAGCCAGTCGGAGGTCTCGGTGCGGTGGTAGTCGAGGTGCCGCCGGGTGTGGTTGCCCAGCTCGTGGCCGGCCTCGAGCCAGAGCGCGAGCAGCTCGAGGTCCTCCGGCCCGCGGACGTTGCCCCAGGTCACCAAGCCGACCGCCGGGACCCCGTGCTTCGCCAGCACCGCGAGCATCCCGCGGGTGATCCGCTTGCGCTCGGCGGGATCGGGATGGAGGGCGCCGGCGGAGATCGGGAGGTCGTCGACGGTGACGAGGAGGGGGACCGTGGCCGACTCGGACGCGATCGCGGAAGCTTGGCCGGAGCCCAGGGCGACGCCGAGCGCGAGCAGCGTCGGGAGGGCGCGGCGTCGCGCTCGGAGCCACCGCAGAGGGCAGTGGTGATTCACGCGCCGGAGTATAGGAGACACGGTCTTCAGGCTCGAAGCTTGGCCTCGGCCGCATCAGCGCTTCGAGAGCAGACCCTGGGCCTTGAGCTCCGCGATGGTCTCGCAGGCCACGCTTCGAACGAACCGGCGGAGCGGCAGCTCGAGGCCGTCGCTGCCAGGGCCTCGCAGGGACGTGCCGGGCCCGGAAAGGTCGTAGGGCTCGGGGGGCGGCTCGCGCGTTTCCTCGGCGGTCGTCTCGGCGAGGATCTCGAGCTGGCAGTCGTTGATCGCCGTCCAGATCTCGAGGGCGGTCTTTCCGAGCGTCTCCGCAAGCGCCTGAAGCTTCGTCTCGCCCGCCAGCGAATCGCCGGTGAGATACGAGCTCAGCGTCGTCGGCGAGATGCCCGCGCTCTTGGCGATGGCGTTCTGCGGTATGCGTCCGATCATCTGCCGCAGAGCCCGGGCGATCGCCCGCCGCCGGAGCACCGTGTCCTCTTCTCGCATGCCGCCAAGCTACCAGGCGGCTCTCCGACAGGCAATGCAAGTTCAATAAGGTCAGTTGTTTGCCTTCAGTGGCAATCTATTGCCTCTGAGCCTGCATATCAGGCGCAAGAAAGGCGGTGAAACCGCCACCGCCGCGGGCTCACGTTCGCTTCAGCCGGGCTGCTGGAGCGGAATGACCGGCAATCCCAGATACGAAATAAAACGTTCTTCCCGGCAAGAGCAGGACGTTCTTCACCCCACCTCCTCCAGCCCCCCTAACCGCGTGTCCAGCGTCCGCCGGTGGTGGAAGCGCACCACCACCGACTCCTCGTCCTTGCCGTGGAAGAGCGTGTTGTGCCACCAGACGTTGTCGTAGACCGGGCCCTCGGTCAGGACCTCGGCCTCGCAGTCGAGCTGGAGGCAGCGAAAGCGGCCGACCTCGGTCCGGTCGCCGAGTGCGAAGACGTAGAACACCAGGCTGCATCGCGGGTCGGCGCGGAGCGCCAGGACCGCCGGGCTCTCCTCGCCGAGGAGCGTCGAGAGGCTGGTCGGGTCGAAATCCTCGGCGCTCCGGTAGTAGGAGCGGAGGTACTCGATGCCGCGGTCGTAGGTCTTCTTCGAGCCTCTGGGGATCGACTCCTCGTAGAGCCGCCGGAATTCGGCGGTCTTCTCCTCCAGCCGCGCCGGGGCCGGCAGGATGCCGCAGATGATCGAGTGGGTGGTGATGCCCAGGGTGCCGCCCGGCCGGCGCACCGAGAGGAGCGGCGCGACCCCGGCGTGGGGCGCGCCGTGGCGCTCGAGCATGGTGTGGCGGCGCAGCGCCACCTGCCATTCGAGGAACTCGCGCGGCAGCGGCCTGGCGCCGGCGGCGGCCGCGGCGCCGTTGGGGGAGGTCTTGCCGTTCGTGCGGTTCTTCCGGGGCATCGCCTCACTCCTCGCCGATCGAGCGCAGCGTCACCAGCGGCCCTTCGAAGGCGTCGTCGGCCGCGAGGTCGATCACCCCTTCGAGGTGCCAGAAGTTCTCGCCCTCGGGGTCGATCAGGGTCTGGCGCACGCGCCAGCGGCGGGGGCCCTCCTCGGGCAGCTTGTCGATGCGGGTGTGGTGCGCCTGGCGCGCCTCGGGGGTGAAGGCGGGCGGCTGGCCGAAGCGCTCGACGAACGGCCCGAGCGCCGGCTCGAAGCGCTCGGCGGTCCAGGGGTCCTCGGGGTCGGGGCGCACCGAGCCGGCGGCGTCCTCCCAGTCGGCGCGCGAGAGGGCGCGCACGATCTGGTGCAGCTCGGCGCGCACCCGGGCGTTGAACGCCCGCGGGTCGTGGAGCAGCTCCCAGGCGCGCAGCTCGTCGCGCGAGGGCCGGCGCTCGGCCGCGGCCTCGAGCGCCAGATCGGGATGGAGCAGGCTCTCCCATTCGTCGATCAGGCTGGTGTCGACCCGTTCGAGCAGGGTGCGCAGGAAGCTCTGGAGGTCGTAGATCCCCTCGGTCTTGGCGCGCTCGGGGACGCTCTGGGCGATCGTCTTGTAGAGCTGCGAGAGGTAGCGCAGCAGCACCCCTTCACTGCGCTGGAGGCCGTTCTGGCGCACGAAGTCGGCGAACGAAAGATAGCCCTCGTAGATCTCGCGCCCGATCGACTTGGGCCGGATCGCCTCGCCGCCGACCCACGGGTGCTCGCGTCGGAACATCTCGAAGGTCTCGTAGATGAACTCGGCATTGGGCTTCGGGTGGGTGACCTCCTCGAGGCGCTCGATCCGGTCCTCGTAGGCGACCCCCTCGGCCTTCAAGCGCCCGATCAGCTCGGTCTTGAGCCGGTCGGCCTGCTTGAGCAGGACCACCCGCGGGTCCTCGAGCACCGCCTCGACCAGCGACAGGACGAAGTGCGTGTAGTCGGGGTGTTGCGGGTCGAGCGCGTCGATCGCCTCGACCAGGTAGAGCGACAGCGCCTGGTGGAGCGCGAACTCGGCCTGGAGGTCTTGGTCGACGACCACCCAGAGGTAGGGGCCGCGGGTGTCGCGCTGCAACTTGAGCACCCCGGCGCGGCCGAGCGAGCGCACCCGCTGGGCGGCGTCGCGGAGGTGGCGCCGCCGGGTCGCCTCGTCGTCGTGGCAGCGCGCGATCACCTCGCGCAGGGCGTGGAAGTTGCGCCGGTCCGGGTCGTCGATCTCGGCGTCGCGCTGGACCGTCATCAGGACCATGCCGTGGGTGACCTGGAAGCGCGACTGGAGCATTTCGGGCGGGCGCTGGATCAGGCTGTCGAAGGTCTCGCGGTTCCACGACACGTCGCCCTTGGCCGGGCCCTTCTTCTTCGACAGGATCTTCCTCGACTGCTTGGCGCTGCCGGCCTTGGCCTCGATCCGGCGCTTCTCGATCACGTGCTCGGGCGCCTGGGCGACCACCCAGCCGCGCTCGTCGAACCCCTTGCGGCCGGCGCGGCCGGCGATCTGGTGGAAGTCGCGGACGGTGAGGATCGCGATCTTCTCGCCGTCGTACTTGGCGAGCCGGGTGAACAGCACGGTGCGGATCGGGATGTTGACGCCGACGCCGAGCGTGTCGGTGCCGGAGATCACCTTGAGGAGACCCTTCTGGGCGAGCTGCTCGACCAGCAGGCGATACTTGGGCAGGAGCCCCGCGTGGTGGACGCCGACCCCGAACGAGACGAAGCGGCGGAACTCCTTGCCGTAGGGCGTGTCGAAGCGGAACTCGCCCACGGCGTCGCGGATCGCGTCGCGCTCCTCGCGGCTCGCGATCTGGAGCGAGGTCAGGCTCTGGGCCAGCTCGGCGCAATCCCGCTGGGTGAAGTTGACGACGTAGATCGGCGCCCGGCCGGTGTCGACGAGGTCCTCGACCGTCTCGTGGAGCGGCGTCTCGCGGTACTCGAAGTCGAGCGGCACCGGGCGCTTCGCCGAGGTCACCACCGCCACCGCCCGGCCGGTGTCGCGCTCGATCCGCTCGGCGATCGGCGCCACGTTGCCGAGCGTCGCCGACATGAGCAGGAACTGGGTGTGCGGCAGGGTGATCAGCGGCACCTGCCAGGCGACCCCGCGCTCGCGGTCGGAGTAGTAGTGGAACTCGTCCATCACCGCGTACGGCGCGTCGAGCAACTCGCCGCGCCGGAGCGCCATGTTCGACAGCACCTCGGCGGTGCAGCAGAGCACCAGGGCGCCCGGGTTGATGCTGGCGTCGCCGGTCAGCATGCCGACCCGCTCGGCGCCGAAGTCGTCGCACAGCGCGAAGAACTTCTCGCTCGCGAGCGCCTTGATCGGGCTGGTGTAGAACGACGTCCGCCCCTCGCACACCCCCTTGAAGTGGAGCGCCAGCGCGACCAGCGACTTGCCCGAGCCGGTCGGCGTGTTGAGGATCACGTGCCGTCCCGCCATCAGCTCGAGGATCGCCTCCTCCTGCGCCGGGTAGAGCTCGAAGCCGGCCTCGCCGACCCAGTCGAGGAAGCGCTCGAGGATCTCGTCGGGGTCGGTGACGATCCCGTCGGGCAGGTGGGCGGTCAGCAGCGGGCGCGCCGGGGCGGCTCCCTCACGGACGGCGGTTCTCGCCACGGCGGCGTCGGCGGGTTCGACCATCCCGGGAACATAGCGTAGAGGCCCGCCCAAGGACAGCGGCGCCGGATGACCCGCCCTGGATATGGCGCCATATAGACAGATATGCTAGGGTGACCCGGCAGGTCGAGGAGGACAGCCATGCACCGCACCACCATCCTGCTTCCCGAAGACCTCAAACAGCGGGCGTCGAAGCGGGCGCGGCGCGACGGGCTGTCGCTCTCCGAGCTGATCCGTAGCGCGCTCGAGGAGAAGCTCGCCGCGCAGTCGAGCTGGGCGGACGATCCGCTGTGGAAGGCCCTCGAGCCGATCGACTTCCCCGACAGCCCGGGCGACCTCGCGGCAAATCACGACCACTACCTCTACGAGCTGCTGGAGGAAGAGCTCCGGCAGGAGGAGTGATGATCTTCATCGACACCGGGGCGCTCCTCGGCAGGCTCGACCGGCGCGATCAACACCACCAGATCGCCTCGGAGCTGTGGAAGGAGATCGAGTTCCACCGGGAGCCGTGCACGACCAGCAGCTTCGTCCTGACCGAGCTGTTCACCCTCGCCGGCCGCCGGACCAGCTACGGGTTCGCAGCACAGAGGGCCCGGGAGATCTACCGCTCGAACCTCCTCGAGATCGTCCGCCCCGGCGAGGACGACGAGATGAAGGCGCTCGTCTACTTCGAGAAGTTCGCCGATCAGGGGGTCAGCTTCACCGACTGCGTCTCCTTTGCGCTGATGCGCCGCCGCCGGATCCATCGAGTTTTCACCTTCGACCGCCACTTCGGGTTTGCCGGCTTCGAAGCGGTTCCGGGCCGCGTCTCCGCCGCGGGCTGGATCTCGGAGGGTCCGCCGGAGGAGTACGAGCCTTCGCCGTCCGGCGAGGGCGTTCGCTAGCCGCCCTCGCTCCGCGCCAGGCGCAGGGTGAGCGCGATCAGCACCGCCACCGCCAGCGCCACCGCGACCCACAGCAGCGTCCCGTAGGAGCGGCCGGCGAGGCGGGAGGCGCGCGAGAAGCCGGGGTTGTCCTCGATCTCGCCGGCCTCGGCGTCGCCGGCCGCGACCGCCAGCACCACGCCGCGCACGCGCTCCAGCTCGTAGCGCGCCGGCTCGGCGTCGGGATCGCCGAGGAGCAGCTCGTAGCCGCCGGCCGGGGCGGCGAAGTAGAGCGCCGGCAGCGGCACCCGCGCCGCGGCCGAGCGCAGCTCGAGGGGGGCGTCGTCGCCGTCGTCGACGGTCAGGAGCCAGGCGTCGCGGCGATCCGCGGGGAGCGCGAGCTCGACCGGCCGCGGGTCGCCGGCGCCGCGGACGAGGCGGCCGGCGGCCAGCCGCACCCGCTCGTCCCCGAGCAGGCCCTCGAGGACGAACGGGCGGTCGAAGAAGGGTGCGTCGGGGTCGAGGGCGAGCGCGCTCGCCGAAAGCGGCGCTGCCGGCGGGGTCAGGCGATAGCAGGTGTGGCCGGCCTCGGCGCGACAGCTCTCGACGGCCAGCGGCAGCCGGGCGGACGACGAGCTCGGCTCGAGGAGGTAGGCGCGCTGGCGGCCCTCGGGGTCGACCAGCCGGAGATCGGCGAGGTCGGCGCGGGCGCGGGCGAGGTCCTCGGGCGCGAGGCGCAGGCGGTTGAGACCCTCGGCGGAGGGCGCCGCTGCGACCGGCCGCCGCCAGCGGAAGCGGGCGGTCTCGGCGGCGGCGCCCGGACGCATGGCGAAGGCGAGGGCCGGCTGCGGGTCGTAGGCCGGGTTCGCCGCGATCGCGCCGAGGCGGGCCGGGGCGAGCCGCTCGAGGTCGAGCAGCCGCTCGCCGGCCGCGGCGTCGCGCCCGGCGAGGACGCGCCCGGCGGCGGGCACCAGCGCCGCCAGGTCGTAGCGCGGGCGATCGGCGCGGCCGCCGCCGAAGCGCAGGGTGGCGCCCGGCTCGGCGGGCGGCGGCGCGCCCGCGCATGGATCCCTGGCGCTCGCGCCGTCCGCCGGCTCCTCGGCGGCGAGGGCGAAGATCAGCGCCGGACGGCCGAGCGCGGCGGTAAAGGCGAGAGCGTCGAGCGGCGGGCTGTCGCCGTCGTCGATCACCACCCGCAGGCGGTCGCCGCGGCCCGGCGCCAGCGGGATGCGCAGCACCTCGATCGCCGGAGCGCCCGGCACGCGCAAGAGGAGCGCGGATCCGAGCGGGGCGCCGTGCGCACCCGGGCCTTCGTCCCAGACCTCGACCCGGCGGCGGAAGGAGGGGGTCCGGGTCTCGACCAGGAGCGCGTCGGGCACCACCGCGCCGGGCCGGACCAGCTCGATCTCGGTCCGGCCGTCGCCCGAGCGGCGGGCCGCCTCCTCGAGAGACACCGTCGCCTCGGCGCCGCCACCGAGACTCCGCACCTGCTCGAACGCGAGGCGGGGCTCGAGCCAGGGGCCGTCGACGGTCTCGATCACCACCGCCGCGCGGCCGCCGGCACCGATCGGCAGCTCGACGTCGAGACGCTCGCGCGGCGGGCCGGCGAGCCGGAACACCGAGCCGGCGGCGAGGAGCGGGGGATCGGCATCGTCCGGCGCCACCCGGGCGATCGTGACCGTGGCGGTGAAGCCGGTCCGGCCGGTGCCGACCGCCAGCCGCCAGGCGCCCTCGGGCGGCGGCGGCGGGATCTCGATCTCGTAGCGCTCGCGCCAGAGCGGCAGCCGGTCGTCGCGCTCGATCCGCTCGCGCGAGGCGGCGAGGAGCGCCGGCTCGATCCGCCGCAGCACCTCGACCCGCTCGCCGGCGCCGCGGCCGTCGATCGCGTAGGCCACCTCGCCGCCGGCGCGGTCGAAGAGCCGCAGGTCGGAGAGGTCGGGGCGGCACTCGGCGAGCACCTCGGTCGGCAGCTCGAGCCGGGCCAGGCAGCCGGGCGCGGCGAAGACCGGCGCCTCGCGCGGGAAGAGCGCGGCGAGGTCCGGCGGCGCCTCGGCAGTCGCCGCCGGGCGCGGCGCCAGGGCCGCAACGGCGAGCGCGGCCACCAGCGCCGCGGCGATCCGCCCCGGCCGGGGATCAGGCACTCGGCCCCTCCGGCGGCGGCGCGTCGCCGTCGGGCGGCTCCGTCTCGCCGGCTGTCTTGCCGGCCGCCTCGTTGCTCGTCTCGTGGCGGTCCGGCCCGTCGGGCCGCTCCCGCCCGCGCACGAACCGCTGGTAGGCGAGCGACACCAGGAGGAGCGAGACCGCGAGCCCCACCAGCGACGCGACCCGGTAGAGGTCCTCCAGCTCGCCGAGGTCGTAGAGGAAGACCTTGCACAGGGTCAGGATCAGGAACCCGAGCCCGAGCTTGCGCAGGCCGCTCCACGAGCGGGCGATGCCGAGGCCCAGGAGGACCAGGGCGAACACCGCCCAGGCGAGCGACATCGAGAGGTCGCGCGCCGGCTGGCGCTCGATCGAGACCTGGACCGGCCCGCCCGGCTGCGAGAAGGCGTCGAAGATCGCTAGGTTGAGCCAGACGAAGAGCACCGCCACCGCGGCCAGTCCGCAGCCGGCCGATGCCAGCCGGCCGAGATCGTTCCGGCTGGCCGCGCCCGCGCCCCCGCCGGCCGCGTCGCCGCCGCCTCCACTGCCGCCAGCCGGCCGGCGCACCCAGCGCGCGGCGAAGAGGAGCGAGGTGGCGGGCACCAGGTAGGTGTAGGTCAGCCAGCTCCCCAGGAACCGCCCCGACGCCTCGTGGTAGGTCAGGAGCAGCGGGTTGGCGACCAGTCGCACGGTTACCGCCGCGAGCAGCGCCAGGCCGAAGAGCCGCAGTCCGGGATGGTCGAGCCGGCGCCAGAGCGCGATCACCGCCGCCCCCTGGAGCGCCCAGGCGACGGTGATCCACTCGCGGTCGAGCTGGAGCGGCACCGCCAGTGCGGCGAAGCCGAGCGCCACGGCGCCGAACCAGGCGAGCGCCGAGCGCCGGCGCTCCGAGCCCGGCGGCCAGAGCCGGCGCGCCGCGAACGCCGCCCCGAGCGCCGCCGCGCCCTGGGCCAGCGGCAGGAGCGCGATTGCGCCGAGGCCGAACGCCTGCTTCCACCAGAAGTAGAGCGGCAGGAACCAGGCCGGCTGCGCGAGCGCCGCGGCGATCCACGCCGCCCGCCGGTCGGCGAGCGCGCGCCCGGCGAGCGGGGGCCAGAGCGTGCAGAGGAGCGCGCTGGCGGCGAGGAGCACGAGAGGAACGAGCGGCGCGGGGCGCGGTCCGGCGATCTCGTAGGCCGCGGTCGCGGACGCCTGGACGGCAAAGAGCGCCGCCGCGACGCCGGCGTAGCCCACGCCGGCGGGGAGCCGGGTGGCGGCGAGCAGCCCGACGAGCGCCAGGAGCAGCGCCGCACCCAGCGTCCAGGGTGCCGACAGCTCGTAGCGCGCGACCGGCACCATCAGCGCAAGGAGCGGCAGGACGGCCGCCGCGATCGCCGCCCCCTCGGCCGGTACGCGGAGGCCGCGCCGGTGGCGCAGGAGCGCGAGCGCCGAGAACGCCGCCGCGACCACGATCCCCGCGACCACCGCGCGGCGGATCTCGGGCTCGGCGGCACCCGCGGCGGTGGCGAAGGCGAGCCCGAGGCCGACGCCGGCCGCAGCCGCGTAGTGGAGCAGGGCGCGGCCGCGGTCGGCGGCCTGGCGCCAGAGCAGGCCGCCGAGCGCCAGCCAGCCGGCCAGCCAGGCCGCGAGCGGCGCCGCGGGGGGGCCCGACTCCAGCTCGACCGCGAGCGGCGGCAGGAGATGGGTCAGCGCGGCGCGGAAGGCGGGTGCGGGCGCGAGCACCAGGAGGAGCCCGACCGCGGCGAGCACGTCGGCCGCCCACAACTCGGCCGCCGCGTCCGCGGCACCGCCGGCCCCGGCCTTCGATCCGGCCTCCGGCTCGTCCGCCGCCCCGGCCGCGTCCTGCGGCGCCGTCCCGGCGCTCCGGCGCGCGATCTCGACCGGCAGCCGGAAGACCAGCGCCAGGCCGATCGTGATCGCGGTCAGCTCCCACGCCCGCTCGGCGGCGTAGCCCGTGCGCAGCGCCCACACCCCGACGGTCACGACCGCGGCGCCCGCCACCATCGGTGCGAGCCGCCAGCCCTCGCCACGCCGGTCGAGCCACCCCGCGGCCAGCCCGAGGAGCGCGATCATCGCCGCCACCGGCCAGAGGTGCGGGCCGAGGTCGGCGCGGGCGGCGAAGAGCAGCGCGAAGGCGGCCGGCAGCAGCACACCGCCGGGACGGCTCAGGCGCCACGCGGTGCCGGCTCCAGCCGGCGAGCGCGAGCCCGCGAGCGCGAACAGCGCCCCGAACCCGGCGACGATCAGGAGGCCGAGCGCGACCCGCGGCGCGTTCATCTCGGCCGCGAGCCAGCGCAGCTCGTAGAGCGCGGTCGCGCCCAGGGCGACCGCCGCGAGCGCCGGCCAGCCGCGCCGCCGCGCCAGCGCCACCAGGCCGACGTCGAGCAGCAGCAGGTAGCCGAAGAGGCCGAGCGGGTGCTGCTCGTGCGTGCCGAGCAGGAGCGGCGCCGCGAAGCCGCCGGCGAGCCCGAGCGAGGCGATCACCAGCGCCCGGTGGCGCCACGCGAGCAAGCCCGCCGCCACCGTCACCAGCGCCATCAGCCCGAACGCCGGGAGCGCACCGAGCAGGCCGTAGAGCGAGTGCGCGGCCCAGCACGCGGCATAGAGGATCACCACGCCGGCGCCGGCGAGGCCGTCGGCGGTCGGCCGGTAGCCGCGCCGGCGCAGCACCTCCGACCCCGCCACCGCCGCGGTGCCGGCGATCATCGCCGCGGCCACCCGCGCCGCCGGCGGGAAGAGTCCGTGCTCGATCGAATACTTGAGGAACAGCACCCCGGCGAGCGCCAGCACGACCGCGCCGACCACCGCGGCACCGCGCAGCCCGAGCCACTGCTCCCAGTCGATCCGGTTGGGCGGGGAGGCGGATGGAGCGGCCTCCTCAGGGGCCGGCATCTCGACCGGTGGCGAGGGCGGCGGCGCCGGTGCGGCGACCGGAGCGGCGCCGCCCGGCGGCGCGGCGAGGTCTCCCGCGGCGCCCTCGGCGGCCCGCAGCGCCCCCGGCCGGGGCATCGCGGCCAGCGGCGCGGCCGCCGCCGGTGCGGGTGCGGTGGCAGCCGGCGCCGCGGCCGGTCCGGGCTCCTCCGCTCGCGGTCGATCCGCCGGAGTCTCCGCCCCGCGTGCCGCCGGCGCGGAATCCACCTGCAACGACCGAAGCACCCGAGTCAGCACCTCGATCTGCGCCTCCAGCGCACGCAGCCGCCCCGCCTGGCGGCGGCCGCCGACCAGGGCGACGATCGCCACCACGAGCGCGGCGAGGACGGGCAGCGCGGTGAAGCACTCCATGTCGATCGGAGGACGGGCGCACTCTATCCGAGGAGGGCCGCCCGGAAAGAATCGAGCCCCCGGGCCTCCCCGGGGGCTCGATCCACCGCCGAACCGGTCGCCCTACGCTCCCGGTTCCTTCGACTCGATGACCCGGACCCGGAAGTTGTCGGCCAGTTCGGGATCGGTCAGCTCCGACGACACGAAGCCGGCCGCTTCGAGCTCGCCGGTGACCAGGACCAGGACGTCGACGGTCACCGTCGCCTCCTGGCCGGCGGCCATCGGCCCGAGGTCGCAGACGATGGTGCGCTCGCCCGTGCACGAACCCTGGGCGGGGGTCACCGACAGCAGCAAGGTCCCGAACGGCAGGTCGAGGCTCGCCAGGGCGCCGGGGACCGCGTCGCCGCCGCCGTGGATGACCCGCAGCTCGTAGGTCAGTTGCTGCCCGACGAAGACCGGGTCGGCCGAGCCGCCGACCTCGACGCTCAGGTGGGCGTCCTGGGCGGCCGTCCCGGCCACCAGCTCCGGCTCGCAGGCGTGGTTGTGGCGCGGGGCGGGGTCGAAGTTGGCCGCCGCGACGTCGGCGGGGATCGGGACGCCGCCCGAGTGCCCGGGAGCCATCACCACCTCGATGGCCGCCTCCCTGCCGACCTTGAGGTCGCCGAGCGAGCAGGTGACGAGGCCGCCCGTGATCGTGCAGCTACCCTGCGACGGGATCGCCGACAGCGGGTCGAGCGCGAGCGGCAGCGGCAGGCTGACCAGGGTGTCCATGGCGCGCTCGGGGCCCAGGTTGCTCACCGTCGCTGTGTAGACCAGCGGGTCACCGGCGCCTCCGGGCTCGCCCGACGTGGCGAGCGCGACCTCGACGTCGGCTCCGCCGCAGGCGACCACGGCCTCGGCGCGGCCGAGGCGGATGTCGCCGCGCAGCGTACCGATGCCGGGCATGGTCAGCGCGTGCAGCTCGACGTGGACGGCGTCGACGGTCACCCGGCCGCCGTCGACGGCCTGCTCGTTGAGGGTCACGGTCGCCACGCCCGGCCGGTCGAACAGTACGAAGTCGGGCGGCGCGCCCGGCGGCAGCGCGATCGGCGCCGGCACCAGCGAGCCGCCGAGCGTGGCGCGCTGGAAGTTCGCGCTGCCGCCGCCGAGCGTGCCCGACCAGCAGCTCTCGCCGTCCTCGGGCAGCATCTGGGCTCCGGCGGCGATGGTGTCGGCGTTCAGGGTCAGCAGCCCGGCCAGCGCCAGCCGCACGTCGCGGAGGAGGACGGCGGCCGAGGCGTCGTCGGGATCGGGCTCGGCCGAGGCGGCGGCGTCGACCGTGATGCGACCGGTCGAGAGCAGGGTGCCGAGACCGGCGGGCCCGTCGACCCGGCTCAGGTCGGCGGAGCCCTGGAGGGCGTCGGCGGGCGGGGCGGCGACCTCGACCATCGGCTGGGGGGCGCTGAGGATCCGGGTGGTGCCGCCGAAGACCCCGGTCAGCGTCAGGTCGACCTGCTGGCCCTGGGCGAGGGCGTCGGCGGTCGAAGCGGCGGCGCCGGGAGCGATGGCGAGGAGACCGGCCAGCGCCAGGCCGGCGGCGAGCGGCGCCCGGGCGCCCAGGAGGCGTTCGAACGAGCGGGTCCGTGGAGCGCGGGACGGAAGGCGGGGGGCGTGGGCGTTCATGGTCCTGTCTCCGTTCGTAGGGTTTCGGTCGGCGGTGGTGTCGGCCTCGCTTCGGGGCGGTTCCTCGGGGGCTCGGCGCGACGAGTTCAGGATCGCCCGCGCACCCGGTGCGAGGAATCGGGAGAGCGCTGAAGTTCGCGTAGGAGAGCCGGCGGGAGCGGCGTCGGACAAACACCGACAGGGTGCGGGCGAGGCGTGGGCCGCCCGTTCAGTGGTTGGATGTATGCTGGAGAGTGCTAGGGTGTCGGGCGTGGCCGGCCGGCGCGAAGCGGCCCGTCGCCGCGGCGTTCCGGAGGGGACCCGGGATCCCGAGACACGCGAGGTCTACGACCTGTTGATCGAGTACGCGACCGAGATGATCTCCCGGCACCGGCCGGGCGACCGGGCGTTCGAGTTCGCGTCCCCGGCCAGCCTCCGCATCCTCGGCTATGCGCCCGAGGAGCTGACCGGCCGCGCGCTCGACGACCTCGTCCATCCGTCCGACCTCGACGCCGTGGCGGCGGCGTTCGCCGCGGCGGGCGGCGCCGGCGCTCCGGTCAGCTTCCGGGCCCGGCACCGGGACGGCCGCCTGGTCTGGCTCGAGAGCACCTGCACCGCCGTGGCCGCCGGACAGGCCGGGCCGCGCCCCGGCGTCCTGGCGGTCTCGCGCGAGATCACCCGGTTCAAGGAGCTGGAGCGGGCGATCGAGCGGGTCGCTCAGGAGTGGCGTGGCACCTTCGACGCCGCCAGCGACGTCATCATCCTGCTCGACGAGCGGCTGCGGGTCGCGCGCGCCAACCGCGCCGCGGTGCGGCTCTTCGACCGCCCGTTCGCGGACCTGCTCTGGCAGCCGGTGGCCATTCTGCTGCGCGCGCTCGACCCCGGCCGGGGCGGGCTCCATCTGGCGAGCCCCCGCCGGCTCAAGAGGCGCTGGGAGCAGGAGGTCCATCTGGCGGCGAGGAAGGCGTGGGTGCTGCTCTCGCTCGACCCGATCCGCGACGGCGACGGCCAGCCCTCCGGCGCGGTCCTCGTCCTGCGCGACATCACCGAGCGGAAGCGGGCCGAGATCGCGCTCCGCGACTCGCTCGAACAGCTCCGCAGCCTGTCGGCGCGGCTCGAGACGGCGCGCGAGCAGGAGCGGACCCGCATCGCGCGGGACCTGCACGACGAGCTCGGCCACGCGCTGACCGCGCTCAAGATGGACGTCGCCTGGCTCACCGGACGGCTCGGGAGCGCCGACCAGGCGCTGGCCGAGCGCGGGGCGGCGATGTCGGCCCTGATCGACCGCACCGTCGCCACCGTGCGCGCGATCTCGACCGAGCTGCGGCCGAGCCTCCTCGACGAGCTGGGCCTCCTGGCGGCGATCGAGTGGCAGGCCGCGGAGTTCGGGCGGCGCACCGGGATCGCCACCCGCGTCAGCGGCCCGCCGGCGCCGCCGGCGCTCGACGCCGAGCGCGCCATCGTCGTCTTCCGTATCCTCCAGGAGGCGCTGACCAACGTCGCCCGCCACGCCGGGGCCGAGAGCGTGTCGATCGCGCTCAAGCCGCTGCGCACCCGCATCGTCCTCGAGGTTCGCGACGACGGCCGCGGCGTCCTGCCCGCCGAGGCCGCGGGACCGGGCTCGCTCGGCATCCTCGGCATGCGCGAGCGCGCGCGCAGCGTCGGGGGCAGGATGACGCTCACCGGGCGGCCGGGCAAGGGAACCACCGTGCGGCTCTCGATCCCGAAGTTCCCGGCGGCGCGTGCTCGATGATCACGGTTTTGCTTGCCGACGACCACGCCATCGTCCGCGAGGGCCTCAAGCGCATCCTCGCCGAGACCAGCGAGTTCGCCGTCGTCGGCGAGGCCGCAAGCTCCCCCGAGGTGCTGGAGGAGCTGCGCCGTCAGCTTCCCGACGTCGTCATCCTCGACATCTCGATGCCCGGCCGCGGGCCGGTCGAGACCCTGCACGAGGTCAAGCGGCTGGCGCCGAAGGCGCGGGTGCTGTTCCTGAGCATGCACCCGGAGAGCCAGTACGCGGCGCGCCTGTTCAGCGAGGGCGCGGACGGCTACCTGAGCAAGGAGAGCGTCCCGGAGCTCCTGGTCGGGGCGCTGCGCAAGATCCACGGCGGCGGCAAGTACGTGAGCCCGGCGCTCGCCGAGGAGCTGGCGCAGCGGCTGGCCGGCGACTACGAGGTGCTCCGCCACGAGCGCCTGTCCGACCGCGAGCTCCAGGTCTTCCGGCTCCTCGGCGGCGGCAAGACGGTGACCGAGATCGCCCGCGAGCTGAACCTCAGCCCGAAGACGATCAGCACCTACCGGACCCGGATCCTCGAGAAGACCGGCCTCCACTCGACCGCCGAGGTCATCCACTACGCCGTGCGCAACGGGCTGGCGTAGCGCGGCGGGCTGATGGAGTCCGCCCTGTCCACCACCACGGCGAGCTCCAGGACCGGCCTCGACTATCATTCACAAGTTGAAGGCGATATGAAGTTAGATGAGAACGGGACGAGGCGACTGACCTGAAGGTCTGCCTGGGTCGGATGGGGAGGGCAGCATGACGTACGACTATCGCCGGGTCATGGACGATGTCGTGGAGGCGGCGCGTCGTGCTCAGGGAAGCGATGGCCTGGTGGTGCTCCTCGGCGCCGGGTGCTCCAAATCAGCCGGCATCCCCCTTGCCGGCGAGCTCTGCGCCGACATCGCGAAGCGCTATCCACTCGACTACGAGCGGGCGCGCGCTCGGAACCGGACCGGCTACCAGGACCTCATGGCGGAGATCCCGGCGGGGGAGCGCCGAGACCTCCTCGCCGCCTACATCGACGGCGCCAAGCTCAACTGGGCCCACATCGCCCTGGCGTGTCTTATCCGGAAGGGGTACATCGCCCGCGTGCTCACCCCGAACTTCGACCCGCTGGTGGTCCAGGCTTGCGCGCTCCTCAATGTGTTTCCCGCGATCTACGACTTCGCGGCGTCCCAGACCTTCAAGCCCGACTACGTGCCGAGCCCGGCCGTCTACTACCTCCACGGCCAGCGCTCCGGCTTTCGGCTGCTCAACACCGAGCGAGAGTGCCTCGAGCACGCCGAACAGCTCCGCCCGGTCTTCGAGGAGGCGGGCGCCAGGCGACCCTGGATCGTGATCGGCTACAGCGGCGAGAACGACCCGGTGTTCGAGCATCTCCTGGCCGGCAGGTCGTTCGACTATCGGCTGTACTGGGTCGGGTTTCGCGACAGGGAGCCCGCTCCGCACCTCGCTGAGCGGCTGCTCCTGGAGGGCCGCGATGCGTTCTATGTATCGGGCTTCGACGCCGACAGCTTCCTGGTACAGCTTGCGAGTCGCCTCACCTGCTTCCCACCCGATCTCGTGAGCCGGCCGTTCACCCACCTGAGCTGTACCTTCGACCTGATCGGGGTTTCCCAGTACCACAGTCCAGACGGGAACTCGGTCGACCTCCTCGCACAGGCGCGGAACCTGGTCGGCAAGGCCATCGAATCGATCGAGCAGGCCGGCTCGACGGCGGAGTCGCGCGGTGAAGACCTCTTGACGGCGATCCGGGCTCGCCTCGTGGCCGGCGATCCGGAGGGCGCGGTACGGCTGGCAGCGGGTGTGCCCCTTGAGTCACCGACCCACGTCGATCTGGCGAGCTGGAGCTACGTCGACTGGGGCAATGTGTTGTATGCGCAGGCGGAGGCGTCGAAGGGTGCGGAAGCGGCTCGGCTTTACGGGAAGGCCTGTTCGAAGTACGAGTCGGCGCTGGCGATCAAGCCGGACAAGCACGAGGCGCTGAACAACTGGGGCAATGCGTTGTATGCGCAGGCGAAGGCGTCGGAGGGTGCGGGAGCGGCTCGGCTTTACGGGGAGGCCTGTTCGAAATACAAGTCGGCGCTGGCGATCAAGCCGGACTTTCACGAGGCGCTGAACAACTGGGGCAGTGCGTTGTTGGCGCAGGCGAAGGCGTCGGAGGGTGCGGGAGCGGCTCGGCTTTACGGGGAGGCCTGTTCGAGGTACGAGTCGGCGCTGGCGATCAAGCCGGACTTTCACGAAGCGCTGAACAACTGGGGCAATGTGTTGTATGCGCAGGCGGAGGCGTCGGAGGGTGCGGAAGCGACTCGGCTTCGCGGGGAGGCCTGTTCGAAGTACGAGTCGGCGCTGGCGATCAAGGCGGACTTTCACGAGGCGCTGAACAACTGGGGCAATGTGTTGTTGGCGCAGGCGAAGGCGTCGGAGGGTGCGGAAGCGGCTCGGCTTTACGGGGAGGCCTGTTCGAGGTACGAGTCGGCGCTGGCGATCAAGGCGGACTTTCACGAGGCGCTGAACAACTGGGGCAGTGCGTTGTTGGCGCAGGCGAAGGCGTCGGAGGGTGCGGAAGCGGCTCGGCTTTACGGGGAGGCCTGTTCGAGGTACGAGTCGGCGCTGGCGATCAAGCCGGACAAGCACGAGGCGCTGAACAACTGGGGCAATGCGTTGTATGCGCAGGCGAAGGCGTCGGAGGGTGCGGAAGCGGCTCGGCTTTACGGAGAGGCCTGTTCGAAGTACGAGTCGGCGCTGGCGATCAAGGCGGACTTTCACGAGGCGCTGAACAACTGGGGCAATGCGTTGTATGCGCAGGCGGAGGCGTCGGAGGGTGCGGAAGCGACTCGGCTTCGCGGGGAGGCCTGTTCGAGGTACGAGTCGGCGCTGGCGATCAAGGCGGACTTTCGCGAGGCGCTCGACAACTGGGGTTCGGCGCTTCTCTCGCAGGTGCGTCGAGCCGAAGGTGAGCAACGGTCGCGGCTCTTGCTGGAAGCGGAGACGCGGATTGCGGAGGCCGTTCGCCAGCAGCCGACAGAGGTCTACAACCTCGCCTGCCTCCGCGCACTCCAGGGACGCGCCGAGGAAGCACGCGAGCTGCTGTTCCACGCCAGGGAGAGCAGCACGCTGCCGGCGCGGGCTCACCTGCTCGACGACCCGGACCTCGAAGCGGTGCGGGAGCTCCCGTGGTTCGCGGAGCTCGTCGACGGTCACTCGTGATGCGCGGACTCGACGCCGTCGGTTGCTAGAATGACCGCGGCGCCTCCCGGCGCCCTCCGCGGCGGCTCGTACGGACGGGCCTGCCGCCGGACCACAGGAGCCGCCCGATGAGACCTCCCGAGACCGTCCGCCTCACCCCCGGCAAGCGGGTCCTGTTCCTGACCAAGGACCCGGCGCTGATCCGCCGCCAGCTCGCCGGCGAGCTGGACCTCTCGATGGACGACCTGTCGGTCGAGGACCTCCTCGACGACATCAACACCGACGCCATGACCCCGGCCTGGGTCTGCTTCTCCTACAAGCCGGAGGACATCGCGCGCGACGCCTACGCCGGGCTGATCGTCGACGGCGTGCGGCTGTTCGGCCCCAACGCTCTCCTCGAGGGCGGCTTCGAGGCGATCGTCTCGGGTTACAGGAAGGGGGTCGGCAGCTCGCGCGAGACCGCGGTCCAGGCGGAGAAGTGGTGCGGCATCCGGATCGCGGTCGCCGCCAGCTTCGCGCCGATCCACGCCCGCAACAACATCAACCAGGGCGTCTTGATGGGCGACCACGAGATGCTGCGGCGCCTGCAGCGCGGCGAGGGCGTCCCGCTCGAGGAGTTCTGCCGCGGGCTCGACCCGATCACCCGGCTGGTGGTGCTCGAGGGCGGGCTCTTCGCCTTCGCCAAGGCGCTCGAGCGCGGCGAGATCGAGCTGCCGCAGCCCGACACCGGGCCGCGGGCGATGACCATGGCCGAGAAGCTCCTGGCGCGCCACCTGGTCGTCCCGGGACAAGCCGCAGCCGAGCAGGGTGCCGGCGCCGTCCAGCGCTTCGTCAAGCCGGGCGACGCGGTGGTGGTCTCGGTCGACGGCGGCTACTCGCACGAGTTCACCACCGCCCAGGTCCACTACTTCCTCGAGGAGGAGTACGGGCCCGACTACACGATCCAGGACCCGAGCCGCTTCGCGGTCTTCGAGGACCACCTGATCTATGCCGACGACGTGCCCAAGATGCGCGCCTTCACCGGCAAGATCGACGTCCTGCGCGACATGCAGAACGAGTTCCAGCGCCACACCCGGACGCGCGACTTCTCGGCCAAGGACCGGGTGTCGCCGGGGATCTGCCACGAGGTCGCGCGCGAGATGCTGATCGAGCCCGGCGACTTCATCCAGGCCACCGACAGCCACACCTGCATGGGCGGGGTCAACAACGCGCTCGCCTGGGGCGTCGGCGCCACCGAGTACGCCAACCTGGTCCACTCCGGCTTCACCCAGGTCGAGGTGCCGGAGTCGATCCGCTTCGAGCTGACCGGCGCGCTCCCCGACGGCGTCACCGCCAAGGACCTGATGCTCTACATCCTGCTCGAGTACGCGCGGCCGCAGGCGACACTCAACCGGGTGATGGAGTTCACCGGCCCGGGGATCGCCACCCTGTCGATGGACGAGCGGGCGACCCTGACCAACATGGCCACCGAGTGCTCGGCGCGCACCGCGATCGTGATCGCCGACGAGGAGACCTTCCGCTGGCTCGCCGAGTGGCGCCCAGGCGCCGACGTCGAGCGGATGCGCCGGCGCGCGGTCGCCCCCGACCCCGGCGCGCGCTACGACGGCGGCGTCCACGCGATCGACCTCTCGGCGATGCGGCCGATGGTCGCCCACCCCGGCGACCCCGATCACGGCGTGCCGTCGGACCCGACCAACGGCGCCTGGGTCGACGCGATCGGCGAGGTGCCGGTCGACATCGCCTACGGCGGGAGCTGTACCGCGGGCAAGATCGACGACCTCGGCTTCTACCACCGGGTGGTCTCCGAGGCGGTCGCGGCCGGGCTCACGGTCCACCCGCGGGTGCGCTTCCTGATCCAGTTCGGCTCGCGCGCGGTCGAGGAGCACTGCCGTGAGCAGGGGATGATCGAGGCCTTCGAGCGCGCCGGGGTGACCCTGATCCAGCCCGGCTGCGGCGCCTGCATCGGCTGCGGGCCGGGGGTCTCCGAGGACTCCGAAGAGGTCACGGTCTCGGCGATCAACCGCAACTACAAGGGCCGCTCCGGCCCCGGCCGGCTCTGGCTGGCCTCGCCGCTGACCGTCGCCGCCTCGGCGTTCACGGGCAAGATCACCGCCTACACGCCGGGGATGTTCCTTCGCCCCGAGCGCGCCCGCGCCGCCTCCTAACCGTCGCGCCCACCTGGCTGTCACATCGCCGCGGGTCGGCCGAGAGCCGATGGTCGAGCCGTGCAGCATTTCGAATAAGTGATCCTTCGCGCCAATCGTTGTTGCAAACATGCCATAGGCTCTGTTTACTTTCGGCCCTTCAATGAGTTATCCTCCGGCGCGGCCGATCCTTCGATCGCTCATCTTGCAGTCGAGCAGTGGAATCGGGAAGGGGAGAGGATGACTCAAACGACTTGCCGCCCGCCGGCCGGTCCGCCCAGGCGCGGAGCCCGCTTGGCCGGCGCGGTGCGGCGTTACGGCCTGGCGGCCCTCGCGGCGCTCCTCCTCCTGGTGTCGGCGGTGCCCGCCGGCGCCGGCGGCACGCCGAGCCCGGGGACCGCGACCTCCTCGGGCTCGACCCTGCCCGACCAGCTCCTGCACCAGGCCGGCGAGTCGCGCGCGCTCGCCAACGGCGACTACGTCTCCGACGACGACGCCGGTGCGCTCAACACCTTCTACGAGTACTTCATCGAGGTGCCGCCGGGGCAGGCGTTGCTCGAGATCCAGATCTATGACGCCGACATCGGCGTCTCCGCCGGCGGCGACTTCCACGACGGCCAGAACGGCGGCGGCTGGAACACCTCGGTGTCGTACGAGATCCGCGAGCCGGACGGCTCGCTGGAAGACACCGACACCAACGGCGCGTCGAACTGCGCCGGCACCGGCGGCGGCTGCGACAACGCCTGGTTCACCATCTACAGCGACGCCGACCCGCAGTCCGGCCATTGGTCCGTCCGCGTCATCACCACCGCCGGCAGCCCGAACGGCGACGACCACCACAACTACGGCATCCGCGCCCACGACGGCAACGCCGGCGCCGGCGGCACGGAGTACAACGTCTACGCCCGGTCCTACGTCGGCATGGGCGAGTCGTCGCCCAACTACACCACCAACCGCGACTACGACTTCTTCCCCTACGTCTATCGGGGCTGCACGGTCGACGTCAACGACTTCGACTCCGACAACGGGGGAGCGGGCATCGCCGGCGAGTACGACCTGACCACCCGGGCCGGCAACGCGCTGCTGACCGGTTACGACGACCTCTCGGGCAACAACGCCTGGAACAACAACGCGGTCACCGGCTGGACCAGCGACTTCGCGGCCGACGACTACGGCCTCTGGCGGCTGTCGTTCGTGGGCGCTCCGGCCCAAGGCGGCGTCAACAACGTCTACACGGTCTACGTCGGCGCCGACAACTCGCCCAACCCTGCTCCCGGCACCCAGCCGGTCGCCGCGGCGGCGCGGATCTACTTCCCCGCCGACGGCAGCACCTATGCCGACGGCGCCGGCACCATCCTGACCCCGGTCAAGCCCTGGGTCGGCCACTCATGGCTCAAGGTCCCCGGCCAGCCGCCGATCCAGGTGGGAGTCACCACCCGGATCGAGGTCACGGTGACGGTGACCAACCCGGGGGCGTTCCCGATCCTCTTCAGCGCGGCCGCCGGGGCCGGGAACCGGGTGATCGCGACGGTGCCGACCAACACGGGCCAGACGACCTACGTCGCCGGCAGCATCGCCGCCAGCCAGGGGGCGGTCTCGGCCACCGGCGCCGGCCCGTGGACGATGAACTGGGGTCCCGGCTCGATCGCCGCCGGCGCCACCGCGACCCTGACCTATCGCATCGACGTCACCCCGACCTCGGCCGGGGCCAAGATCCTCACCGGCACGCCGGCGGCATCGGGCACTACCGCCACCTTCGTCGACCACACCTGCGCCACCGCCGCGCCGGCCTGCGCCGGCAGCCGGCTGACCACCGCCACCTTCGCCTTCGGTCCGCTGTGCGAGCTGCGGGCGACGGTCCAGAACGCGACCGCGGCGCTGGTCTCCGGCTTCGGCGCCCGGGTGGCCGGCGGCGCGGTGGTGGTCGAGTGGCAGACCGCGGCCGAGGCCGGCACGGTCGGCTTCGAGCTCTACCGGCTCGGCCGCGGCGGCGCCTGGCAACGGGTCGACCGCCATCCGCTGACCGCGCTCCTGACCGCGCCGCAGGGCGGTTCCTACCGGCTGGTCGACCCCACCGCCTCGCCGCGCGAACGGCAGACCTACCTCCTGGTCGAGCGCGAGGCGGGCGGAGCGGCGATCGAGCACGGGCCGTTCACGGTCGAGCCCGACTGGACGGGCGGCGCCGCGATACCCGCCGGCGGTTACCGGCGGACCGCCCGCCAGGACGGCCCCGCGGCGGGCGAGGCGACCCGCTTCCGGCCGCCGCCCGCATCCGGCGAGAGGGGTGGCGCACTCCCGGCGTCCGCCGCCCAGATCGCCGGCGTCCGCCTCGGGATCGAGGAGGATGGCGTCTACCGGGTCGACGCCGCCGAGATCGCGACGCTCCTCGACCGCAGCCCGAGCACGATCGAGGGGCTGATCCGCGCCCAGGGGCTACGCTTGGCGCGCGCCGGCGAGGACGTCACCTGGTGGGACGACGGCGCCGGCATCGGCTTCTACGCCGAGGGCACCGACAGCCCGTTCGCGCGCGAGAACGTCTACTTCCTGACCGTAGCGAGGGGGCGTACGCTGCAGCGGCCGCGCGGGGCAGTGCCGGCGCCTCCGCCGCCCGGGCTCTCCTTCCGCTCCGATCTCGACTTCGAGCGCGACGACCGGCCGGTGGTGCTGCTGCCGCTCGACCCGGAGGGCGACACCTGGTTCTGGAACTTCTGCCGCGCCGGCACCGGCGAGGCCCGCCGCACCTTCACGGCCGCGACGCCCGACGTGGCGCCGGACGCCGGCCCCGCCGAGCTGACCGTGCGTCTCCAGGGCGGCTCGGCGGCCGAGCACACGGTGGCGGTCGAGGTCGGCGGCGTGCTGGTGGGCTCGGTGCCGGTGTCGCAGCTCGCGGCGCTCGAGGCGACCTTCGAGGTGCCGCCGGGCCTGCTCACGAGCGGGGACAACGAGGTGGCGGTGACCGCGACCGCGGGCGGGCTGGTCTTCGTCGACGGCTTCTCGCTCGCCTACGACCGCCTCTACCAGGCCGACGGGGGCGCCCTGCTGCTCTCCGGCGACGGCCACGCCGCGGTCACCGTCGAGGGGCTCGGCGACGACTCCCGCCTGCTCGACGTCACCGATCCGCTGGAGCCTAGGCTGGTGCCCTGGGCGGTCGAGTCGGACGCCGGCGGCACGAAGCTGACCTTCGCGCCGAACGGACCCGACGCGCGCTACCTGGCCTACGACCGCTCCGCGGTCCGCGCCCCGGCGACCGTCGCCGCCGACTACGTGTCCGACCTGCTCGCCCCGGCGACCGCCGCCGAGTACGTCGTGATCGCCCCGGCCGAGCTGCTCGCAGCCGCGGCGCCGCTCGCCGACCACCGCGCCGGGCAGGGGCTCACCACGCTCCTGGTCGACCTCCAGGACGTCTACGACCAGCTCAACGGCGGCGTTGCCGATCCCGCGGCGATCCGCGGCTTCCTGGCCGCCGCGCGCCAGGGCTGGGCGGTGCCGCCGCGCTGGGTCGTCCTCGCCGGCGCCGGCACCTACGACTACCGCGACAACCTCGGCTTCGGCGGCAACCTGATTCCGCCGAAGCTGGTGGCGTCGGACCTCTCCGCGCCGAGCCTCTTCGCCACCGACGCCTGGTTCGCGGACGTCGAGGGGGAGGACGGCGTTCCCGAGCTGGCGGTCGGGCGGATCCCGGTCACCACCGAGGCCCAGCTCTCGGCGTTCGTCGACAAGCTGATCGCCTACGAGACGGCGCCGGAGCACCCGGGCGAGGACCGCGTGATCGTGGCCGCCGACCAGCCCGACGCCGGCGGCGACTTCACGGCCGATGCGCTGCGGCTCACCGAGCTGCTGCCGAGCGGCTTCACCGCGCCGTCGGTCTCGCTGCCGGACTTCCCGAACACCGCCGCGGCGCGCCAGGCGCTCTTCGCCGAGCTGGCCGCCGGAGCGGGCGTCCTCGCCTACCTCGGCCACGGCGGCGTCGACCGGCTGGCCGGCGAGGGCCTCCTGACCAGCGCCGACGTCGCCGGGCTCGCCAACGGCGACCGGCTGCCGATCGTCAGCGCGGTGACCTGCCACATCGGGCTCGCCGCGCTCCCCGGCTTCGACGCCCTCGGCGAGATCCTGGTCCGCGAACCGAGCGGCGGCGCGATCGCGGTGCTGGCGCCGGCGTGGCTCTCGACCCAGGCGCGGGCGCGCGACCTCGGCGAGGTGCTGGTGCGGCGGCTGACCTCGGGCGGCGGCCGCGTCGGCGACGCCGTGGTCGAGGCGATGACCGCCGCCGGCGGCCTCGGCGCCGGCCGCACCGTGCTCCACACCTACCAGCTCTTCGGCGATCCGGCGACCGTCCCGAGGGTCGCGCCGGTGCCCGGGACCGGCGGCGGGCCGCCTCCTGCGCCGGAGGACTCGTGATACCTTCCGGCCCGGAGCGAAGGAGAGAATGGTGAAACCGCCGGGTGGAACGAGGACGGCGCCCTCGGGCGAGGCCGCCCGCCCGCCGGGGCGGCGCCGCCCGTACGAGAAGCCGGCGATCCTCTGGCGCGAGCCGCTCGAGGCGATGGCCTCCGAGTGCACCTCGGTGCCGGGCGGCAAATCGGACGCGGTGTGCATCATCGCGTTCTCGTGACCGCCGCCGTGCCGCTCCACGCCCCGGCGGATGCCGGCACCACCTTCGGCCGGCGCTACCTGGCCCGTCCCGAGCGCTTTCCCGCGGCGCCGGAGGCGGCCGGCCGCGCCGAAGCCGCCGACCTGCTGCTCGCCTCGGGCCCCTACCGCCTGACCGGGTTGACCCCCGGGCAGCGCGGACTCCTGGACCAGCGCTTCGGCCGCTTCTCCGTCCGCGCCGGCGCCGGCGCGCCGGCGGTCGAGCTGCGGCTCGCCGCCGCGCCGCCGGGCTCCTTGCGGCCGCCGATCGCCGGCCGCTGGGAGTACAGCTTCGACCTCGACCCGGGACCCGACGGCTTGCGGCTCGCGGGCGTCGGCTTCTACGCCCGGCTCGATCGCCGCCCCGGGAGCTGGCGCGCCGGGCTGTGGCTGAACCCGGACGACCTCGGGAGCTTCCTCGGCGTGCTCACCAACGTGCTCCGGGTGGTGGTCGCCCACCGCCTGCTCGCCGACGGCGGTGCGCTCCTCCACAGCGCGGCGGTCGCGTGCGGCGGCGAGGGGCTGATCTTCGTCGGCCGCTCGGGCGCGGGGAAGTCGACGGTCGCCGGCCAGGCGCTGGAACGCGGCCTGGACGTGCTGAGCGACGAGCTGGCGGCGCTGATCCCGCGCCCAGGCGGCGCCGCGGTCGTCGCGCTGCCGTTCGCCGGCGACCTCGAGCCGGTGCGCGACCCCGCGCTGCCATTGCCGCTCGGCCGCGTCCTGCTCCTCGCGCAGGCGTCGCACGACGCGCTCTCTCCGGTGCCGCCGTCGCTCGCCGTGGCCGCCGCCGCGGTCTGCGCTCCCTGGGTCAACGGCGACCCGCATGCCGGACCGCAGCTCCTCGCCAACCTCGCCCGGCTGTTCGGCGGGGTTCCGGCGGCGCGGCTGGAGTTCCGCCGCGCCGGCAGCTTCTGGCCGCTTCTCGGCGTCGCGGAGGCGGCGGCGTGACGGCTCCCGAGGCAGCCGGCGGCCGCTACCGGGCGCGCGCCGACGTCCGCTTCCGGCGCATCGAGGACGAGGCGGTCGTGCTGCGCCAGTCGGCCGGCGAGGTGCTGGTGCTCAACGGCATCGGCGCGCGCGTGCTCGAGCTGCTCGCCGCCGGCGCCGGCCCCGACGACGCCGCGCGGCGGCTGGCCGAGGAGTTCGAGGTCGATGCCGCCGAGGCCGCGGCCGACGTCCGCTCCTTCGCCGCCGAGCTGGGCGCGGCCGGCGTGCTCGAGCCGGCTCCGCCGGCGAACTCGGAAGGGCGTCCATGAGCGTGCGCTCGCTGATCGCGCGCACCTGGCGCGACAACGTCCTGTTCTCGGCGCTCCTGGAGCTGACCTACCGCTGCAACCTCGACTGCTTCTTCTGCTACAACGACCTCGGCCTCGCCGGCGAGCCGCTCTCGCGCGAGCAGTGGCTGCGCCTGCTCGACGACCTCGCCGAGATGCAGGTGCTCCAGCTCACCCTGACCGGCGGCGAGCCGCTCGCCCATCCCGACTTCTTCGAGATCGGCGGGCGCGCCCGCGAGCGCGGATTCGTGGTCCGGATCAAGAGCAACGGCCACGCCGTCGACGCGGGGCGCGCGCGGCGGCTCGCCGAGGAGGTCGATCCCTACCTGGTCGAGGTCAGCCTGCACGGCGCCCGCGCCGAGACCCACGACCGCCAGACCCGGGTCGCCGGCAGCTTCGACCGGCTGCTCGTCCACCTCGCGGGGATGCGCGCGGCGGGGCTGCGGGTCAAGCTCAACGCCACCCTGACCGCCTGGAACGAGACCGAGATCGAGCCGATGTTCGCGCTCGCCGACCGGATCGGCCTGCCGCTCGGCTTCGGCGCCACGGTGACGCCGCGCGACGACGGCGACCGCACGCCGCTGACGATCGCGCCGTCGCGCGCCGCCATGGCGCGACTCTTCCGCGTCCTGGGCGAGCGCTCCGCCGGGTCCGCCGCGAAGGACGGGCCGGCCGGCGAGGCCTGCGCGCCGCCCCCCGGAACCGAGAAGAACTGCGGCGCCGGCTCGTCCGGGATCGCGGTCGACCCGCACGGCAACGTCTTCCCGTGCGTCCAGTGGCGGCGCCCGCTCGGCAGCCTCCACCGGGCGTCGATCCGCGAGATCTGGGAGTCGTCGCCGGCGCTCGCCGGCATCCGCGACCTGACCGTCGAGGCGCGGCGGCGGCGCGACGGTCTCGGCGAGACCGGCCGCTGGGTCTCCCACTGCCCGGGCCTCGCCGAGCAGGCGAGCGGCGATCCGCTGGAGTTCGAGCCCGGCGCGCTCGCCCGCGCCGAGCTGCTGCGCCGGGTGCGCGCCGGCGAGGAGCCGTCGTCGCCGCCCGCCGCCGCCCCGCCCCGCCGCGCGCTCCTGCCGGTGCTCGGATGAACCCGTCGCCGCCGATGCCGCCGACGGGCCTCCCGCTCGCGCCGCTCCGCGCCCTCGCCGCCGAGGCGCCGCTCGAGCTCCGGGTGGCCGGCGGCTCGATGGCGCCGGCGATCCCGCCCGGCGCCCGGGTCGCGGTGAGGCCGGCGCGGCTCTACCTCCCCGGCGACGTCGTCGCCGTCCGTGGCCGCGACCGCCTCCTCCGCGTCCACCGCCTCCTCGCCGCCTGTCCCACTCCCCGCGGCCTGCGCCTGGTCACCCGTGGCGACGCCGCTCCGGCCCGCGACCCGCTCGCGACCGCGGCCGACCTCCTCGGCCGCGTCGACGCGGTCGACGGTGCGCCGCTGGTCGTCCGCCCCTCCGACCGCCTCCGCGCCCTCGGCGCCCTCGCCCGCCAGCTCCTCCGGCGCTGATCGCGCTGAGTCCGCCCGCGGCCACCCACCGCAAGGTCGGGCGCCCGGTGGTGGCCGGGATCGGCCTCCTCGTCGCGCCCCGCGGCGGCTCGGCCTAGAAGCGCCAGCGGGCGCTGGCCGACCAGACGCTGTCGCGCGCCGAGTAGGTGCCGGGGACGTCGGGGTCGGGCTCCTGGAGGCGGACGTCGACGTCGTCGTGGTCGTGCAGCGAGTAGCCGAGGTCGAACGAGAGCTGCGGGAAGTGGTAGCTGGCGCCGACCGCGTAGACCAGGGCGTCGCCGCGCGGGAAGCCGGGGTCGACCCGCTGCGCCGGCACCGGCGAGGTCTCGAGCGCCAGGCCGCCGTAGACGGTGAGCGAGTCGCCGACGTCCCCTTCGACGCCGAGCCGGAGGTTGACCACGTCGTCCCAGTTGCCGCGCTGGACCACCGCCACCGGCGCCAGGGGGTCGCCGGCGATGCCGATGCGCTGCTCGAAATCGGACCACCACTGCCAGGCGAGGTCGAGCTCGAACCGAAGCTCGGGGTAGGGGGCGAACCAGAGGCCGGTGCGCACCTCGGGCGGCAGCTCGACCGTTTGACGCAGCGGCTCGTTACCCATCGCGATCGCCTCGGCCAGCCGCTGCTGCGCCTCGGCGCTGAACGGCTGGTCGCGCACCGAGCGGTGGAGGTCGTCGCTCCCCTCGACCTCGACGCCGCTGCGGTAGACCGCGCCCCAGCCCCAGCCGGTGGCGGCGTAATGGACCGCGGCGTCGAAGCCGAAGCCGTCGACCGAGGTGGCGGCGTCGACGAACAGCTCGGCCGGCTGCGGCGGACCGCTCGACACCGGCACCAGCACCCGGGTGTTGATCCCCTGTTCGAAGTCGCCGAAGAGGTAGCGCAGGCCGCCGCCGAGGCTCCACCGCTCGTCGATCTCGTAGGCCGCGACCGGGTGCACCTCCCACAGCTCGAGCTCGAGCAGGCGGTTGCGGAACCGCCCCGGGAAGTCGACCGGATCCCAGTCCACCCGATACCAGTAGGCGGTGTCGACGCCGAGACCGAGCGCCCACGGCCCGAGCGCGGAGTCGTTCCAGGTCAGGTAGACGGCGGGCGGGAACTGGATCGAATGATCGGCGGCGATCGAGCCGGCGGTGGCGCTCGAGTACTCGTCGGTGGCGTTGCTGAAGTCGAGCCCGCCGGCGAGCTGGAGGTCGTCGAGGCGCACGATCGCCGCCGGGTTGTAGAAGACCGCGGTCGGATCGTCGGCGCGGGCGGTGAAGGCGCCGGCCTGGCCGGTCGCCCGGCCGCCGTGCTGGAAGCGGTAGAAGCCGGAGGCGCTCGCGGCGGCCGGCAGCGCCAGCGCGCCGGCGAGCATCAGCACGATGGCGCGGCCGGGGAAGGGGATGCGCTCGGCGCGATCGCGGCGGGGTGCGGTCATCGGGGTCTCCGTGTTTCGGTCGTGAGGGCGCGGGCGGGATCCAGGGGACGCCGGCCGGCGGCATCTTCTCAGGCGCTCGGCGCCGGGATCAAGGGCCGGCACGCGCCGGCGGGGCCGTTGCCGGGACTGCGGCGGGACCGGCCGGCGGCCGCCGTTCTGCTAGCATCGCCCGAGCCGATGGCCTCTCCGCGCGTGCTCCGGATCCCTTTCGCCGACCTCCGCGCCGCGCCGGCCGGAGCGCTCGCCGCCGTCCCGGTGCCCGGCCCGCCACCGGAGCCGCCGCCCGCTCCCGCCGAGGCGGCCGCCGGGCCGCCGCCTCCCGAGCTGATCGAGATCGAGGGTCCGCTGCTCGAGGCCGACACCTGGAAGCGGGTCGGCGACGACCTCTTGGCGAAGTCGATCGACTTCGTGCCGTCGCTGATCAAGGCGCTGATCGTCCTCCTGGCCCTCTACCTCGTCTACCGCGCCCTGGCCGGCCTGATCGGCGGCGTGCTGCGCAGCACGCGCGCCGACGCCGGGCTGCGCACGATCACGATCCGCCTGCTGCGCTACACCCTCCTGGGACTGGCGATGATCATGGCCCTCGGCCAGCTCGGCTTCAACATCGCCTCGGTCCTCGCCGGCGTCGGCATCGTCGGGCTGGCGGTCGGCCTCGCCGCCCAGGAGACGGTGGCCAACCTGATCGCCGGGCTGACCATCCTCTGGGACCGCCCGTTCCGCATCGGCGACAACGTCACCATCGCCGGCACCTTCGGCAAGGTGCGCTCGATCGGGCTGCGCACCACGCGCATCCAGACCGTCGAGCGGCTCGACTGCATCCTGCCCAACCGGGAGGTCGTCGAGCAGAAGATCATCAACCACACCATGAGCCCCGAGTTCCGGCTGCCGGTGCGGGTCGGTATCGCCTACCGGGAGGACACCCGCAAGGCGCGCGAAGTGCTGATCGCGGCGGTGCGCGGGCACGAGCTGATCCTCGACGAGCCCGCGCCCGTGGTGGTGGTGACCGCGCTCGGCGAGTCGTCGGTCACCCTCGAGCTGCGGGTCTGGCTGCGCGACCCCTACAGCGAGCGCGAGGCGCATTTCGACCTCCTCGAGATCGTCAAGATCGCGCTCGACGAGGCGGGCATCGAGATCCCGTTCCCGCAGCGTACGCTCCACTTCGGCCCGGGGGCGATGTCGCTGCGGATCGAGAAGGACGAGGCAACGGCCGGCGGCGAGGCCGGCCACGACGGGGGGGAGGACGCATGATCATCGAGAAACAGGAGCTCGAGGGGGCGACGCTCTTGCGCGTCGAGGGGGTGATCAAGCTCGGCCAGAGCGCCAGCTTCTTCGCCGACGCGCTGCAGCGGGTGCTCGAGGAGGAGGGCGGTCACGTCGTGATCGACCTCTCGCGCATCAACATGATCGACTCGACCGGCATCGGCGAGCTGGTCGGCTACCTCGCGCGCTTCCGCGACCGCAGCCGTGAGCTGATCCTGGTCAACCCCTCCGACCGCATCCGGCGCCTCCTCGAGGTCGCCCACCTGTCCGAGCTGTTCCCGATCTACGAGACGGTCGAGGACGCGCTCGCCGCCGGGCGCTGAGCGGCGGAGACCGGCGATGTGCGCGCGCCGCACCTTCGCGTCCCTGGCCGTGGCGGCGCTCGCGCTGCTCGCCGGCGGCGGCTGCGCGTGGATCTTCGAGGGCAGGCCGTTCCGCCCCGCGGTCACCCCGGGGGTCGCCTTCTCGATGCTGCGCGACGCGCCCTACCTGCCGATCCTCGACCTCCGTCCGGCCGACCAGTTCCACGGCCCGCTCGGCCACATGGCGGGGGCGAGGAGCATCCCGCTCGGCGCGCTCGCCGACCATCGCGTCGAGCTGCGCAGCTACGAGGGGTTGACCGTGCTCGCCTACTGCGCCGCCGACGAGTGCGACAGGGCCGAGCACGCGCAACTCGCGGCCTGGGGAGTGGAGGGCGCGGTGCTGATCGACGGCGGTCTCGCGGGCTGGATCGCGGCCGGCTACGGCACCGTCCACCGCGCGGCGCCGCCGTCGATGCCTTCCGATGGCCCGCTGTCCGCGGAGGTCGCCCAGGAGATCCTCGAGGAGGCTTCGCCGCCGCCGTCGCCGGACGGTTGAGCGGCTTGCCCCGGGAGGTCGGATGCGGCAGACTCCGCCGCGGTTCGACCCACAGGGAGATCATCATGGCCGTACACTCACCGACCGACACCGCGCCCGCGCTCGCCGGGCTCAAGGAGAAACTGGGCGCCGCGATCGTCCTCGACGAGGCGGTCCGCCGCGCCTTCGAGACCGACTTCGGCCGCGTCGTCAAGCGCGTCCCCGCCGCGGTCGGGCGCTGCGCCAACGCCGAAGAGGTCTCCGAGGTCGTGCGCTACTGCCGCGAGCACGGCATCCCGGTGACCGCGCGCGGCCAGGGCCACACCCAGACCGGGCAGTCGACCACCGACGGCGTGGTCCTCGACACCTCGGCCCTGGCGCGCATCCACTCGATCGACGAGGAGGCCGAGACCGCCACCTGCGACGGCGGCGTGGTCTGGCGCGACCTGGTGGCGGCGGCGGTGCCCCGAGGCCTCGTGCCGCGGGTGCTGACCAACAACCTCGGCGTCACCCTCGCCGGCACCACCTCGGTGGCCGGCCTCGGCGTCGCCTGCTACCGCTACGGCACCCAGGCCGACAACGCGGTCGAGCTCGAGGTGGTCACCGGCACCGGCGAGATCGTCACCTGCTCGCACGAGAAGAACAAGGAGCTGTTCGACGTCGTCCGCTGCGGCTTCGGCCAATTCGGGATCATCACGAAGATCACCGAGCGCCTCCGCCGGTGCAAGCCGAAGGTGCGGATGTATCACCTCCTCTATGACGACCTCGACGCCTTCATGACCGACGCCGCGTTCGTCATGCGGCCGGAGAACCACGCCCGCTTCCACAGCCTCGAATCGCGCTGCGCGCCGTGCCCGATCTTCACCCGCCGGCTCGGCGAGGGGCTCGAGCTGGGCACCGGCATGCAGCTCTACGCCCACTGGATGTACCCGATGTTCCTGACCGTCGAGTACGGCGAGGGGGAGGAGCCGGACGACGACGCGGTGCTCGCCGGGCTCAACTATTACCGCCGGCTGCGCACCGAGGAGTACACCCAGGTCGAGTTCTGCAACCGGCTGGTGCCGATCTTCGACCTCTGGCACCGCTCGGGCAACTGGGAGATGCACCACCCGTGGGTCGAGACCACCCTGGCCTGGGAGCCGGCCAAGGAGCTGATCCCCTACGTGCTCGAGAACTTCCCGCCCCAGGCGCTCGGGCCGGGCGGGCACATCCTGCTCTGGCCGAGCCGCGGCGACACCTCCGAGGCGCCGCTCTTCGTCTACCCCGAGGGGCAGGAGAACGTGATGGGCTTCGGCATCCTCCCCGCGGTGCCGCCGCAGTTCATCGACCAGGCGCTGGCCCAGCTCGACCTCTTCCACGAGATGACCGTCGCCTACGGCGGCAAGCGCTACCTCTCCGGCTGGGTGCCGTTCAAGACCGCCGAGGAGTGGCAGGGCCACTTCGGCCCCGAGCGCTGGGCGATGATCAAGGACGCCAAGCGCCGTTTCGATCCCGATGGGATCCTGAACCCCGGCTTCTTCGCCTCGGTCGCGGCGGCGGGCTGACTGCTCAGCCGCCGCCCGGCGCCACCGCGAGGATCCGCTTCAGCGCCTCGGGGTCCTCGGGCAGGAGCCCCACCCCGGGGAGCCGCCGGACCAGCTCGGCCCAGCGCGGCTCGGCGGCGAAGACGCGGCGGAAGATCGGCAGCGCCTCCTCCTCGCGCCCCTCGGTGAAGAGCGTCACCGCCTGCCAGAACGGCAGCTCGACGATGTCGGGCGCCAGCTCCGCGGCCTCGGTGTAGTGGCGGGTCGCGGCCGCGACGTCGCCGGTGGCCATCGCCGCGTCGCCGGCGTTCATCGCCTCGTAGGCGAGGTGGAGGCCGTAGAGGCGGCGCAGCTCGCCGAGCGGGTCGGGGTGGTCGTCGACCCGCAGGTCGACGTTGCGGCCGCCCCACGGATCGGCGGGCTTCTCGCCCGCGACCACGATCAGCGCCGCGCTCTGGCGGCCGCGGATGTCGCCCCCCTCGGCCTCGGCGGCGTCGAGCGCGGCGAGGAGGCGCTCGGCCAGGGGCTTGCCGGCCGAGCCCTCGTAGGCCTTCGCCATCGCGCCCCACACGGTCGGCTTGTCCATCAGGTTGGCCTGCACCGAGTAGCCGTCGCCGGTCGCGTGGCCGGCGGCCGGGATGCACTTGTCGCCGGTCCACGCCGCCACCCGGCCGCGGGCGTCGACCATCGCCACCTGGCGCACCGCGCGCTGCTCGTCGGCGGCGGTGAGCTGGCCGAGCGCCTCCTCGGGGCTCTTGCCCGCGCGCATCGCCGCGAGCCCCTTCGGCCCGTAGGAGACCTCGACGAACGACTGGGTGGCGACCACGCCGACCCCGGGTTCGGCCCAGGGTACGATCGGCCCGACCTGGAACCAGTGGCTCTGCACCGCCACCCCGAGGTCCCCGGTCGCCGGGTCGCGGGCGACGATCGAGTAGGTGTGGACGAGCGGCCCGCGGGCGGCCGCCGGCGCGCCGGCCGCGGCGGCCGGGGCCGCGATCGACAGGATCAGGATGGAGGCGAGGAGCGGTCGCCGCATGATGCCTTCCTCCTTGGTGGGGTTCGGCGGGAGCGTATCAGGCGGCGCCGGGATCGAGCCCGGCGAAAGGTCCCGTCCGCCGGCGTCACCTCCGGGTCGTAACGGATCGGTGAACGACCGGCGGCCGCCTTCGGCCGCCACGGAGGAGGGTGCCATGGAGTACCGTGGAGTCGGCTCGAATCGGAAGCGGATGGGATGGAGTTTCGCGATCGCCGGCGCGGCCGCGCTCGCGCTCTTGCCGGCGGCGCCCGCCCGGGCTGCGGTCGCCGGCGGCGTCGCGGGGTCGGTCGAGGCGATCCAGGCGCAGTCGACGTTCTGCGACGGCACCTACGTGCTCTGCATCAAGGCGCCGTGCTCGCCGATCCCGACCCTGGACCGCCTGATCAACTACGAGGTCGACCACGCGCTCTGCAGTTGCAACGTGGTCGACGGCTGGTCGATGGGGCCGGGGGAGTGCGAGGACCGCGCGCCGGTCACCCAGGGCGGCCGGACCTATCTGATCTCGACCTACTCGAACCTGTACAACGACGAGGAGAAGACCCTCTCCTGCAACTCCGGGGACACGCTCTGGGCCTGGTGCTACGGCGCTCCGTGCGTGGTCGACGAGAAGGACCCCGGCAAGGCGGTTTGCACCTGCCCGGTCGAGACCGGCCCGGCGAGGACACTGGGCGGTGACTGCCGGCAGGGCGCTTGCGAGGGGATCTGGTCGGCCGCGACGCCGGCGGGCGACGTCTTCGCCAACGAGCACTACTACGACTGGATGAAGAGGAACCAGCCCACCGTGCCGGCCAACCCGCCGGCCCCGGCGTGTACTCCGACCGGTTCGACCGCCGGGGGCTGAGGACCCGTGACCGACCCCCGCTATCCGATCGGACGCTTCGACCCCCGCGCCGTGCCCTCCGCCGAGGAGGTCCGCGCCGCGGTGCGCGACATCGCCGAGCTGCCGGCGCGGCTCGCCGCGGCGCTCGACGGCCTGACCGAGGCGCAGCTCGACTCGCCCTACCGCGACGGCGGCTGGACGATCCGGCAGCTCGTCCACCACGTCGCCGACAGCCACATGAACGCCTTCGTCCGGCTGCGCCTGGCGCTGACCGAAGAGGGGCCGACCATCCGCCCCTACGACCAGGACGCCTGGTGCCGTCTCGCCGACTCGCGGACGCTGCCGCCGGCGGTCTCGCTGCAGCTCCTCGAGGCGCTCCACCGGCGCTGGTCGGCGGTGCTCGCGAGCCTCGAGCCGGCCGACTTCGAGCGCCCGCTGCGCCACCCCGAGATCGGCGAGATGACGCTGGCCCAGCTCACCGCGCTCTACGGCTGGCACGGCCGGCACCACGTCGCCCACGTCACCGCGGCGCGCGAGCGCTGGGGGAGCTGACGCCGGGCCGGGGCCGGGGTCGCCGAAAGTCCGCTGTCCGGATCCCGCGCGCCGCGGCAGCAACGGGGAAGGGCCGTCCACGGTCCTGAACCTCCGGCCGGCCGCACGCCGGCTCCCCGGGGAGAGACCCGTCGGGCTCGGACTCTCCGGGGAGCGGGAGTGCGGGCCGGCCCTTTTTTCGCCCCGGTTTCTGCGCCGTTCTCCCGTGCTCGCGACTCCGGCCGGGTGATACCCTCCCGCGCCATGGTGCGTCGTGAAGCGGACGGTACGGAGCGGTCGGGGCCGTCGTCTGCGTGCTGTGCGTGTCCAGCGGGTGCGAGTCCCGCCTCGGTAGGCACCGGTGCGCCGAGTAGCAGGCCCCAGTCGAGCGGGGTAGACCCCGTCGGCCGAGCGGGGCGTCAAGAGCCCGTCAGGCGGCGAGAGCCGTGCAGCGGGGAGCAAGTCCGCGGGCCGCAACATGAAGTGAAGCCTGCAGCCTCGACAGAGGAACAATCCGGGAGCCGAGCCGCTCATGTCACGGCGAAGGCCACGTCCGATGCGGGAGTACCGGAGCCCGCGTCGGGTCCCGGCGGGGTATGGGGCGCAGCACGTGGACAAGGAGACGCGCGGAACACGAGAGGCCCGTCTGCGCAGCCGTGGTCACGGCGAGCGGTCCCGTATAAGCCGAAGGCGAAGTCGGGTCGTGCGCAGCGGGAGTCCGAGGGGATCGTAGTACCGCTGATCGCAGCGACGAACAACGCTGCGGGAGGGAAGGGTCCCTGGGGTGGTTGTGTCGCTGTAGCGGGTAAGCGCGAGGGAATGGCCGGCAAGACCGGACCTAACGACCCCGGCGGCCGCGTGCCGCGCGAGAAAGTGCGACAACTGCAACGGCGACTGTGGGCCGCGGCCAAGCGGTCCCCGGGACGGCGTTTCCATGCACTGTACGACCACGTCCACAGGGTTGACCTCCTGTGGGAGGCATGGAGACGAGTGCGGAGCAACCGCGGTTCGGCGGGCGTCGATGCCGAGACGATCGCCGAGGTGGAGCAGTACGGAGTCCAGCGCTTCGTCGAAGAGCTGGGTGAGGTGCTGCGGACGCGGAGGTACCGGGCGGATGTGGTGCTGCGTCGGTACATCTCCAAGAGCGGACGGAAGGAAGCGCCCGTTGGGCATTCCGACGGTGCGGGACCGGGTGGTCCAGATGGCGGCGAAGCTGGTGCTGGAGCCGATCTTCGAGGCGGACTTTCTGCCCGTCTCGTACGGCTTCCGCCCCCGGCGGAGCGCGACGGATGCGCTGGAGACGCTGAGGAAGCTCGGCGCGAAGGGACATCACCACGTGCTCGACGCCGACATTCGGGACTACTTCGGGAGCATCGACCACGAGAAGCTGATGCGGCTCGTTGGGCGGCGCGTCTCGGACCGGCGGATGCTCAAGCTGCTGCGGCAGTGGCTCGAAGCGGGGGTGATGGAGGACGGCGCGGTGCACCGGTCGACGGTGGGCACTCCGCAGGGCGGGGTGATCTCGCCGCTGCTGTCGAACATCTACCTCCACGTGCTCGACTTGTCGTGGACGCGCCACAGCGCCCCGCTGGGGACGCTGGTGCGCTACGCGGACGACTTCGTGGTGATGTGTCGCACGAGGTCGGAGTGCGAGCAAGCCGAGGCGCGGGTCCGAGTGATCCTCGGGCGCCTGGGTCTCGAGCTGCACCCGGACAAGACGAGGCGGTCGGAGCTCTTCGACGGCAAGGAGGGCTTCGACTTCCTCGGCTGCCACCTGCACAAGCGGATGAGCGGCCGGCTGTGGGAGAAGACGGGGCACAGGCTCTACTTCCTCCATCGCTGGCCGTCGCAGCGTGCGATGCAGCGCATCCGGCAGCGCGTGAAGGAGCTGACCCCGAGGTGGCGGTGCCACGCGGACCTTCGCGAGGTGATCGCCGATCTGAACCCGGTGCTCCGGGGCTGGGGCAACTACTTCCGCACCGGCAACGCCGCCCGGCGGTTCAACCAGCTCGACACCTACGTCTGGAGACGGCTGCGTCGCCTGCGCCTGGAGCGCAAGGGGCGTCATCTCCGACCGGGCGAGGCGGAGCGCTGGACCCGCGACTCCTTCTGGAACCTTGGGCTCCACCGGTTGCGAGGCACCGTGCAGTACCCGGAGGCTGCGTAATGCCGTGTCCCGAGAGACCACCCGTAAGCCGTGTGCGGGAAATCCGCAAGCACGGTTTGAAAGGGGGTCTTGACTTCCAATGCCGTGGTGACGCGGTAAAGGAGTAAGGATCTACCAATGACCACCGCCACCACCCGGCAGATCGTCCGCATCGCCCACAGCCCGGACTCGGACGACGCCTTCATGTTCTACGCCCTGACCCAGGGGCTGCTCGACGACGAAGGGCTCGAGATCCAGCCACGTCCTGCCAGGACATCGAGACCCTGAACCGGCCGCCTTCGAGGGCACCTACGAGATCACCGCGCTCTCCTTCCACGGCTACGCCCATCTCGCCGACCGCTACCAGCTGATGCCCTCGGGCGCGAGCTTCGGCGACGGCTACGGCCCGGTCGTGGTCGCCCGGCGAGCCGCTCGCGCCGCGCGGACCTCGCCGGGCGCACGGTGGCGATCCCGGGCGAGCTGACCACCGCCCACCTGGCCCTGCGCCTCTGGCAGCCGGAGGTCGACGACCGCAGATCGTGCCGTTCGACCGCATCCTCGACGTGGTCGGCGACCGGCGACGGCGACGCCGGCGTCGTCATCCACGAGGGGCAGCTCACCTACGGCGACCTGGGGCTGCGCGGCGGTGGTCGACCTCGGCGCCTGGTGGAAGGAGGAGACCGGCCGGCCCGCTGCCGCTCGGCGGCAACGGCATCCGCCGCGACCTCGACGAGGCGCTCAAGCGCCGCCTCTGCCGCCTCCTGACCGAGAGCATCGACTACGGCCTCGACCACCGCGGCGAGGCGCTGGGCTACGCCATCCGCTACGCCCGCGGCCTCGAGGACGACCCCGAGCGCTCCGACCGCTTCGTCGGCATGTACGTCAACGACTGGACCCGCGACTACGGCGAGGCGGGCCGGCGGGCCGTGCAGCTCCTCCTCGACCGCGGCCACGAGGCGGGCGTGCTGCCGCGGCGGGTGGTGGCCGAGTTCGTGGATCTCGGTTAGCGGTCCCCGTACCGCCCCGGAGCCCCCGCATCCGTCCGGAACGGCTCCGGCAGCAGCGCCTCCAGATCCGTCTCCACCCGCTCGCCGGCGTCGTTGAGGCAGAGGATCGGCAGCTCCGTCGCAACCTCCGCCAGGGTCTGCCGGCACAGCCCGCACGGGCGCGCCGGGGGCGACGAGGCGGTCACGACCACGAGCGCCACCGGCTCGGCGTCGCCGGCGGCGAGCGCCGAGGAGAGGGCCATCCGCTCGGCGCAGATCGAGAGCGCCGGGATCGCGTACTCGACGTTGCCCGAGGCGTGGACGGCGCCCGAGGCGGTGAGGACGGCGGCGCCCACCTTGTAGCGGCTGTAGGGGGCGTGAGCGCGGTCGCGGGCGGCGCGGGCGGCCGCGGCGAGGCGGTCCCAGTCGATCGGCGGAGCGGTCATGGGGCGCGAAATCTAGCACGCCGCCGGGCTTCTTCCCTGTGATACCGTTCCCCGGCCGGCCCGCTCCGGCCGGTCGCGCAGTCCCACCCCAAGACCGCTCACGGCCCGCGGGCCGTTTCCCAGGAGGCTCGGACATGGATCACAAGGTCACCGTGGTCGGCGCCGGCAATGTCGGCGCGACGGCCGCGCAGCGCATCGCGGAGGCCGACCTCGCCGACGTGGTGATGGTCGACATCGCCGCCGATCTCGCTACCGGCAAGGCGCTCGACATGATGGAGTCGGCGCCGGTGCTCGGCTTCAACGCCACGATCACCGGCGGCGGCGACTACGACCCGACCGCGGGCTCCGACATCTGCGTGGTCACCGCCGGGCTCGCCAGGAAGCCCGGCATGAGCCGCGACGACCTGCTCAAGATCAACACCGAGATCGTCGGCGGCGTGGTCCGCGAGCTGGTGGCGCGCTCGCCGGAGACGATCCTGATCCTGGTCACCAACCCGCTCGACGCGATGTGCGAGGTGGCGCGCCGGGTCTCGGGCTTCCCGCGCCAGAGGGTCTTCGGCATGGCCGGCGTGCTCGACGCCGCGCGCATGCGCTACTTCATCGCCGCCGAGCTCGGGGTCTCCGTCGAGGACGTCGACGCCTTCGTGCTCGGCGGCCACGGCGACACCATGGTGCCGCTGCCGCGCTACGCCACGGTCAACGGCATCCCGCTCCCGGAACTCCTGGCGGCCGACCGCATCGAGGCGATCAACGAGCGCACCCGGAAGGGCGGCGGCGAGATCGTCAACTACTACAAGACCGGCTCGGCCTACTACGCGCCGTCGGCGGCGGTCTACGAGATGGCGGCGGCGATCCTGAAGGACAAGAAGAAGATCCTCCCCTGCGCCGCCTACCTCGAGGGGGAGTACGGGCTCGACGGCCTGTTCGTCGGCGTGCCGGCGAAGCTCGGTCGGGGCGGCCTCGAGGAGGTGGTCGAGCTGGAGCTGACGGCCGAGGAGAAGGCGCAGCTCGACGCCTCGGCGGCGGCGGTGCGCGAGCTGGTCGAGGCGCTGCCGGCGTAGCGCCGGGCCGCCCGGTCCGGAACCCTGGCCGGCGGTCCGCGTAGTAGCCGGCAACGACGGGAGGCGCGGACGATGGCCCACAGGACGAGCGTTGCGCGCGGAGCGACCCGGGACGCCGCCGTCTGGGCGGTGCTCGGGCTCGTGGCGGCGGCGCTCTCGGTGTGGCTCTTGCCGCGCCTCAACCCGGCCCTGCCCGGCGAGTGGAGCGTCAACCGGCGCGAGGCGGTGGCGATCGCGCTCGAGCGGCTGCGCGACCTCGGCGAGCCGGTCGAGGACCCCTACGTGGTCGCGGCGTGGATGAGCGACTCGGTGCGCGAGGAGCGGCTGCGCCAGGCCGAGATCGAGGGCGAGGTCGGCCCCGAGGTCTGGGACAGCCGGCTCGCCGGACAGATCTTCCACTGGCGGGTCAGGGTCTACCCGCCGGGCGCCCGGCCGTACCGCTGGACCTACGGCGCGGCGGTCTACCCCGACGGCGAGCTGGCCGGCCTGCGGCTCCAGATCGACGAGGAGGAGGGTCAGGGGAGCGTCGAACCGGACGCGGCGCGGCGCCAGGCGGTCGAGTTCCTGACCGCCCAGGGGATCGACCTCGCCCGCTACGGCGAGCCCGAGGTGCGGCGCGAAGACCTCGGCCACCGCACCGACACCACGGTGCGCTTCCGCGACCGCGAGCGGGCGCTCGGCGAGGAGGTCGGCTACGGCGTCGACGTGGTGTTCCTGGGCGACCGCCTGGCCGGCTTCGAGCAGTGGCTCGACGATCCCGGGACGCGGGCGGTCCAAGAGCGCCGGCAGCCGGCGGCGCTCCTCGGCAACGCCCGCTTCCTGGTCAACTACCTGCTCTTCCCGATCGTCGCCTTCTTCTTCCTCCGCCGCTACCACGCCGGCGAGGTGGGCGTGCGGCGCGCGGTCCAGGTCTTCCTGCTGGTGTTCGTCTCGGGCGCGCTCCTGATCGCGATGGCGGCGCGCGCCGCCACCGACGGCTACACCTTCGGCCTGCTCTCGCGCGCCCAGATCACCTGGGCGTGGGGGCTCCAGATGGTGATCCTCTTCTTCGCCGCCCTGGCCGCGATCTCGGCGCTGTCGTGGTCGGTCGGCGAGGCGAACTGCCGCGAGCGCTGGGGCGACAAGCTGGCGGCGTTCGACGCCCTCTTCCTCGGCCGCTGGGGGAACGCCACCTTCGCCCGCTCGGCGCTCCGCGGCATGGCCGCGGGCGCGGTGCTGACCGCCGGCGGCCTGCTCCTGGCGCGCCTGCTCGAGCCGCTCGGCGCTCTGCTCTCGACCGCCCAGCTCTTCACGCCGTGGTGGGAGAGCGCGCCCTGGCCCGGGGTGGCGCTGGTGCTGTTCGTGGCGGCGGTCGCGCTCTACACCGAGCTGTTCGGCCGGCTCCTGCTGGTGCCGGCGGCGGTGCGCGGTCTCGGCCGCGTGCTCGGCGTGGCGGCGGTCGTGGCGCTCGGCGCGGTCTTCATGGGCCCGCAGCTCCCCTTGCCGTCGGCGGGCTGGGACCTCGCGCTCGGCCTGGTCACGGCCGCCTTCATGGTCGGCCTCTTCCTGCGCTACGACCTCCTGACCACGGTGATCGCCACGGCGATCTCGCTGGCGCTGCCGCGCGCGCTCCCCTTCCTCGGCGCCGCCGACCCCTTCCTCCAGCTCCAGGGCGGCCTGGCCCTCCTGGTGCTGGCGCTGCCGATGCTCCTGAGCCTGCGCCACCTGGCCGGCGGCGAGGAGCTGGTCTACCGCTACGAGGACGTCCCGCCGCACGTGCGCCGGATCGCCGAGCGCGAGCGCCAGCGGGTCGAGCTGGAGACCGCGCGGCGGATCCAGTCGTCGATCCTCCCCGAGCTGCCGCCGAGCCTCCACGGGGTCGAGATCGCCCACAGCTACCTGCCGGCGACCGAGGTCGGCGGCGACTTCTACGACGTCCTCGCGCTCGAGGACGGCCGGCTGGCGCTCGCGGTCGGCGACGTCGCCGGCCACGGCGTCTCCTCCGGCCTGGTGATGTCGATGGCGCGCTCGGCGCTGGCGGTGCAGGTGACCTTCGACCCCGAGGTCGAGTCGGTGTTCAAGACCATGAACCGGATGGTCTACCAGACCGCAAGGAAGCGCCTGCTGACCACCCTCTCCTACGCCCTCCTCGACCCCAAGCGGCGCGAGCTGCGCTTCGGCAGCGCCGGCCACCTCTTCCCCTACCGGATCGGCGCCGGCGGCCACGTCCAGCCGCTCGAATCGATCGCCTACCCGCTCGGCGTGCGCAACCCGCTGGCGGTGCGGGTCGAGGCGCTGCCGCTCGAGGCCGGCGACACGCTCTTCTTCTACAGCGACGGCGTGGTCGAAGCGCGGCGCGAGGGGAGCGAGGACCTCTTCGGCTTCGATCGCCTCGAGGACAGCCTCCGCCGCCACGCCTCGGGCGGCCCCACGGCCCTGCGCGACGGCGTCCTCGCCGACCTCGAGAAGTTCACCCGCGGCGCGCCGCGCGAGGACGATCAGACGATCCTGGCGCTGCGGCTGCCGTAGCTCCGATCTCAGACCTCGTACTCGCCGCCCGGGTAGACGAACGAGTCGCGCGGGGCGAAGAACGACGACGCGGTCACCACCTGGAGCGGCGCGGCCGGGCGGAGCACCCACATCGGGTGGTCGGGCGCCAGGAACTCGATCGCGGTCACCTCGAAGGGATCGGCCAGCTCGCCGATGTAGGCGTAGTTGCCGGCGATCAGTTTGCGGCCCAGCTTGGTGACGTAGGTCAGATGCCCGCGGGCCACCATGGCGATCTCCCGGCCGACCCGGGCGTGGGTTCTGACCACCGGCACGCCGTCGATCGAGGTGGTCGCGGTCAGGCGGTTGCGCTGGACCTCGACGGTGCTGGTGCCTGGGGAAGCGGGAACGCCGCGCTCCAGCACGTACTCGCGCATCACCTCGGAGGAGTTGAGGTAGTGGACGAAGAACCGCGCCGGGGTGACGCCGTCGGGAGCGGTCAGGCCGCCGAGGTCGAGGCCCATGTAGGTCAGCGAATAGGCGCCGAAGCCGGAGGTCTGCTCCTCCGAGTCGACCACGTACTGGTTCATGAAGACGGCCCCGTTGGCCGCCGGCTCGAGCCGCCGGGGCAGGAGCTTGGCGGCTCCCTTCGGGTCGGCGGGGAGCCAGCTCGTGTAGATCATCCGGCTGTTGATCACCAGTTGAGGCGCGGCGAGGGGGGACTTGGCCATGCAGTGACTACCTCTCGGATGTGCTCGCGCGGCAAATGCGCCGGCGCGAGAATGAGCAACGAGACTGCTTGCAAAGGATGTGCTGGCAAAGGATGTGCTGGAGGCCGCCGGCCGCGCCGCGGTCAGCCTGACAGGAGCAGCAGGAGGGCGCCCGCGATCATCGCCGCGCCGTAGACCGCCGCCACCCGCGCCAGGAGCGCCCGGCTGCCGAGCATCGCCACCGCGCCGCCCTTGAACGCCAGGTTGGCCATCGCCGCGATGACCAGCGCGCGCCAGCCGACCTCGGGGGAGAGCGAGCCGTCGTGGACCAGGCGCGAGGTCGAGAGGGTGATGGCGTCGGCGTCGGTCAGGCCGGAGAGCGCGGCGACGGCGTAGATGCCGCCGGTGCCGAGCCAGCGCTCGGCCGCCGCCACCGCCACCAGCACCGCGGCGTAGAGGGCGGCGAAGAGGAGCGCCGGGCGCAGCTCGGCGGGGTTGCCGGGCGGGTCGACGGTGGTGCCGTCGCGGGTGGCGGTGATCCAGAGCGCGAGCGCGAGCGCCGCCAGCACGGCGAGGAGAACGCCGAGCGGCAGCGCGGCGGCGGCGAGGAAGCCGGGCGCCACCACGGCGATCTCGATCAGCATGCGCACCAGCACCACCGCCGAGGCGAGCGCGATCACCGTCGCCGCCGCACCCGCGGCGCCCCGGCCGGCGCGGGCTCCCTCGGCACCGCCCTCCCCGCCGCCGTCGGCCGCGCCCTCTCCTCGCGTCTGCCGCGCCTGCGACACCGTGGTCGCCGTGCTCGACACCGCGCCGCCGAGGAGCCCCGCCACCAGCGTGCCGGCGCGCTCGCCGAGGAGCTTCCGGCCGACGTAGGCGGCGAGGCCGATGCCGACGATCAGGACCACCATCCACCAGATCTCGCGCGGGTTGAGGACGTCCCAGGGGGGGAAGGCGCGGTCCGGGAGGACCGGCAGGACGACCAGCGAGATCAGGGCGAAGCGCATCATCGCCCGGTAGTCGCGCTCGCTGATCCGCCCGGCCCACTCGTGGAGGCGCTCCTTCATGTGGAGCAGCACCGCCACCGCGCCGCCGAGCGCCACCGCCACCGGCCGCGAGCCGGCCGCGAGGTAGGCGCCGACCCCGAACATCAGGAGCAGGGCGACCTCGGTGGTCTGGCCGGGGTCGACCTCGCCCTTGCGGGCCATCGCCTGGTTGCCGGCGACCGTCAGCGCCGCCAGCGCCACCAGGCCGAGCGCCACGATCCAGCCGCCGAAGTCGATCGCCAGGAGGCCGCACACCGTGCCGAAGACGGTGACCAGGGCGAAGGTGCGCACGCCGGCGATCGGCGACGCCGAACGCTCGCGCTCGAGGCCGACCAGGAGGCCGAGGCCGAGCGCGATGATCAGCGAGACGAAGATGTCCGGAGTGGTCACGGTGCCTTCTGCTCCTCGGTGAAGGGCGCCGCGCCCGCGCCGCCGCCGTTCCCGTCCGGCCGCCAGGCCTGCAACTCGTCGGCCAGCCGCCCGCCGCCGGCGACCGCGGCGCTGAAGTCGAGGGTGCGGATCGGGAACGGCATCGTGATCCCCTCGCGGTCGAACGCCTCCTTGAGCGCCTCGATCGCCTGGCTGGCGGCGGCCAGGTACTCCTTCTGGTTGTGGGCGGCGGTCCAGAAGCGCACCACGAAGTCGAACGAGCTGTCGCCGATCGACTGCCAGAACAGCTCGACCTCGCGCTCGGCGTCGCGGCACGGGAGCGCGCCGATCGCCTCGACCGCGATCGCGCGCGCCCGCGGCAGGTGGTCGCCGTAGGAGACGCCGCAGGTGACGTCGACCCGCCACTCGCCGGTCGAGTAGATCTTGATCGGGCTCTCGAAGACCTGCTTGTTGGGCAGGACCACCCGCTGGCCCTGGGGGACGCGCACGACCAGCGAGCGCAGCTCGATCCGCTCGACGGTGCCGAAGATGCCGTTGGTCTCGATCTGGTCGCCGACCGCGAACGGCCGGCTGAGCGCCATGTAGACGCCGGAGACGAAGTTCGAGGCGAGGTCCTGGAAGGCGAAGCCGAGCGCCAGGCCGACGATGCCGACCCCGGCCAGGAGCGAGGTCACCGTCCGGTCGAGGCCGAGGACGCCGAGGGCGGCGAACATCCCGGCGGCCATCACCACCAGGTAGGCGAGGTTGCCGGCGAGCGCCGCGACCGGGATCGGGCCGTGGAGGCGCATCAGGCCGTGGCGGACGGTCTTCCTGACCAGCCGGGCGGCCAGCCAGAAGAGCAGGAGGAGCAGCACCGCCACCACCAGGTTGGGGAGATGGAGGACCAGCTCCTCGACCCAGCCCCGGAGCTTGTCGACCATCTGTTCGACCGCCTCGCCGAGGCTCAGCGGCTCGGGGGGCGGCACGGCCGGTGCCGCCGTCTCCGCCGCGGTCCGGCCTGCTCCCGCGGTGCCCGACCCTGGGACCATCCGAGCCCTCCTCTCCGGTCGCGCCGGCGGCATCGCGCCGCGCCGGCCTGATAGACTCCGGCCGTCGGACGGCGGCCGCTCCCGAACGGCCCGTTCCCGCCGGCTCCCGGGCTCACCCGAGCCGACTAATCCAGATCCGATCCGTCTCGAGACCGACGGTCCGCACGGCCGCCTCCAGCTCGAGACCGACCCGACCGATCCGACGGAGGGAAGCGTGAAGATCCACGAGTTTCAGGCCAAGGAGATCCTACGCCGTTTCGGGGTCGCGACCCCGCGCGGCGAAGTGGCCGAAGACGCGGCCGAGGCGCGCCGGATCTGCGAGCGGCTGGGCGGCCGCGCGGTGGTCAAGGCCCAGATCCACGCCGGCGGGCGCGGCAAGGGGGGCGGCGTCAAGCTCGCCGGCTCGCCCGCGGAGGCCGAGGCGGCGGCGGCGAAGATCCTCGGCATGCAGCTCGTCACCCCGCAGACCGGTCCCGAGGGACAGAGGGTACGGAAGGTCCTGGTCGAGGAGGCCCTGGACATCGCGCAGGAGCTGTACGTCTCGGTCACCCTCGACCGGCGCGAGCGGGCCCTGACGCTGATGGCCTCGGCCGCCGGCGGCATGAACATCGAGGAGGTCGCCGCCGAGAACCCGAGCGCGATCCTGCGCGAGCGCGTCGACCCCCACCTCGGGCTCCTGCCGTTCCAGGGCCGGCGCCTGGCCAAGGGGCTCGGGCTTTCGGGCGGCACCGCGCGGCAGGCGGCGAAGCTCCTCTCCTCGCTGGTCACCGCCTACGTCGAGACCGACGCCTCGCTGATCGAGATCAACCCGCTCATGGTCACCGGCGGCGGCGACGTCCTGGCGCTCGATGCCAAGATCAGCTTCGACGACAACGCCCTCTTCCGCCACGAGGCCGTGCGCGCGATGCGCGACCTCGCCGAGGAGGCGCCGGCCGAGGTCGAGGCCGGCAAGTACGGCCTCAACTTCATCCAGCTCGACGGCAGCATCGGCTGCATGGTCAACGGCGCCGGCCTGGCGATGGCGACCATGGACATCATCCACCTCCACGGCGGCGAGCCCGCGAACTTCCTCGACGTCGGCGGCTCGGCGAGCCAGGAGGCGGTCAAGAACGCCTTCCGCATCCTGGTCTCGGACGCCAAGGTCAAGGCCGTCCTGGTCAACATCTTCGGCGGCATCGCGCGCACCGACCGGATCGCGAGCGGCGTGGTCTGGGCGATCGAGGAGCTGGGCGGCGTCGCGATCCCGGTCGTGGTCCGGCTCGAGGGGACCAACGTCGAGCAGGGGCGGGCGATCCTGCGCGACGCCGACTTCGACTTCATCGTCGCCAGGGAGATGGCCGACGCCGCCGAGAAGGTGGTCGCCGCGGCCCGGGGAGGCAACTAGCCGTGGCGATCTGGGTCGACGACGACACGCGCCTCATGGTCCAGGGGATCACCGGCACCGAGGGGCGCTTCCACGCCTTGGGCTGCCGCGACTACGGCACGAAGGTGGTCGCCGGGGTGACCCCCGGCAAGGGGGGCGAGGAGGTCGAGGGGATCCCGGTCTTCGACTCGGTGGCCGAGGCGCGCGCCGCGACCGGCGCCAACGCCAGCGTCATCTTCGTGCCGCCGCCGTTCGCGGCCGACGCGATCATGGAGGCGGCCGAGGCCGGCGTCGAGCTGGTGATCTGCATCACCGAGGGGATCCCGGCGGCCGACATGCTCGACGTCGCCGCCTACCTGCGCGACCGCCCGACCCGCCTCGTCGGTCCGAACTGCCCGGGCGTGATTTCGCCGGGCAAGGCCAAGATCGGCATCATGCCCGGCCACATCCACCGCCCCGGCCGGGTCGGCGTGGTCAGCCGCTCGGGGACCCTGACCTACGAGGCGGTCTGGCAGCTCACCAACCTCGGGCTCGGCCAGTCGACCTGCGTCGGTATCGGCGGCGACCCGGTCAACGGCACCTCGTTCATCGACTGCTTCCAGGCCTTCGCGGCCGATCCGGACACCGACCTGGTGGTGATGATCGGCGAGATCGGCGGCGACGCCGAGGAGCGCGCCGCGGAGTGGATCGAGCGCCACTTCGACCGCCCGGTGGTCGGCTTCATCGCCGGCCGCACCGCGCCGCCGGGCCGCCGCATGGGCCACGCCGGCGCGATCATCTCGGGCGGCAAGGGGACGGCGAAGGAGAAGATGGAGGCGCTCGCCGCCGCCGGCGTCCACGTCGTCGAGTCGCCGGCCGACCTCGGCGCCGCGGCGGCCCGGGCGCTCGAGGGGTAGGCGGGCGGGAGAGGCGAGACCGTCCGATGACCGCGATCCCCCCGCTCCAATCGGTCGCCGGCGCCGGCCAGGGCTGGCTGGCACTCCTCGGCGGCGGCGAGATCACCTTCGGCGAGACGATCGACGCCGACGCCGCCTGGGTCGAGAAGACCCCGCCGGGGACGGTCGGCTTCGTCCCCGCCGCGAGCGGCTCGACCGACTACGCCGAGGAGTTCGCGGCCTACCTCGAGGAGGAGCTGGACCGGATCGCCGAGACGATCCCGATCTACCGCCTGCGCGACGGCCGCCGCGCCCGCAACGCCGAGCGGATCGCCGAGTACGCCGCGGTCTACCTCGGCGGCGGCGTCGCCGACCGGCTGATCGAGACCTTCCTCGATACCCCCGCCCACGAGGCGCTGCTCGAGAAGCTCCGCTCGGGCGGCGTGGTCGCCGCGATCGCCGGCGCCGCCCAGGCGCTCGGCGCCGTCGCCCGCTCGATCGCCCCGGGCAAGACCATCCCCGGCCTCGGCTGGCTCCCCGGCGGCGTCGTCGAGCCGAACTTCGAGCCCGACCACGACCGTCGCCTCCGGAAGCTCCTCGCCGAACCGGGCGTCGCCTGGGGCCTCGGCATCCCGTCCGGCGCCGCGGTGCTCCTCGGACCGGGGGGAGCCGTCGAGGTCGTCGGTACCGCGTTCTGGGCCGAGGGCCCCGAGGGGGAGCTGCACGAGATCGGTTGATGAGAACCGGCCGGCAAGTCGCCGGCCTTGAACGGAACCTACCGGCCCCGGGCCTGACCCGAGGCCGTTTCGACGAGATCAAGGAGAATCGCACCGTGTCCGAGACCACCCTGGCCATCGTGAAGCCCGACGCCGTCGCCGCCGGCAACGCCGGCAACGTCCTCGCCCACCTCGAGAAGGAGGGCTTCACCGTCCGCGGCGCTCGGCTCCTGCGCCTGTCGGCCGAGCAGGCGAAGGCGTTCTACGCCGTCCACGCCGAGCGGCCGTTCTACGGCAGCCTGGTCGAGTTCATGACCTCCGGCCCGGTGATGCCGCTCGCCCTCGAGCGCGCCGACGCCGTCGCTCACCTCCGGCGCGTCATGGGCGCCACCGACGTCGCCAAGGCCGAGCCGGGCACCCTCCGCGCCGCCTACGGCACCTCGATCGAGCGCAACGCGATCCACGGCAGCGACTCCCCCGAAAACGCCGCGATCGAGCTGTCCTTCTTCTTCTCCAGGTCCGAGCTGATCGCAGCCCGCTGAGGAGGCCGCCCATGGTCTACCGCAACCCCGACGCCGCCCCCGAGAGCGCCATCCCGCCCGAGCAACGCGGCCCGGTGGTCGGTCGCATCTGCAAGGCCTGCTACGAGACCTACCCGCTCCACCGCGCGACCCATAGCGGCAAGCCACTGCACGGGAAAGACCACGTCTCGAGCCCCTGCGCCCACGAGGGGGACGCCTTCCTGCCCGGGGGAGACTGGTGGGAGCCGGCGGTGGTGGTGATGCCGGCGGTGGTGGTGGTGAGCGGGGCGGCGGGCGTGAGCGCTTGAGAAGCGGCCGGACCGCCAGGGGAAGTAGCTAAGCTAGGTTCTCTGGCCTGAGAGCCAGGGGCATCAGCTCGTGGTACCCTGATTCGCAGGAAAAAGGAGTGCTTCAGAAAGCACACTAGCGCGCGATGGACGACTTCCCTGTGGGCCGGGGGTCGGCACCTGGCGCAGGAGAAATGGAGAGTCGACATGAACCTCACCCACGCGAGACTCCTGGCCAGCGTCGGACTCGCCGCGCTGGTTTCGTTGGCGTACGCCGCCCCGGCACGGGCGCAGGCGGTGGCGCCGCAACTGGGTACGGCGGGTAGCTACACGGTCCTGGGCACGAACGGCATCCCGACTTCCGGGACGGTAACCTGTACTACTTCCACCATCGACGGAGACGTGGGCTCCACCGGCAACTCGATCACCAACACCGGGCCGTGCACGATCACGGGGGACATTGACGCGCCGGTCGCCGGGGCGGTTGTAAGTGACTTCGACGACGCCTACGACGCGGTCGCGACCCTCAACCCGCTTTGCGACGGGGTCGTGCCGACCACCACCACCACGCTCCCGCCCGGTGTCTACTGCTCCGCCGCAGGGACCACGATCGGCGCCGGCGTAACGATCACGCTCGACGGAGACGCCAGCGACGTCTGGGTCTTCAGGATCGGGACCGGCGGATTGGGCGCCCTCACCGGCACCGGCCCCGGCTTCGAGGTGGTCATGGGCGGCACCGCGGACGCGTGCAATGTGTATTGGTGGACCGCCGAGGCCGCGACGGTGACGGATGCGGCGTTCGCAGGAAATGTGCTCTCGGGGACCGCGAGCACGATGACCGACACGACCTGGGTCGGGCGAGCCTTGGCGACGACCGACGCGACACTGACGAACTCGATCATCACCGGGTGCGCGGCGGGGGCGCCTCCGTCCGTGCAGGAGATTCCGACCCTCGGGCCGGGCGCCATTGCGAGCCTCGTCGCCCTGCTCGCCGCCATGGGGCTGCTCGTCCTCCGCAGGCTCTCCGTCTAGGTGGGTGGCTGCTGTGAAGCAGGCCATCTTGGTGGTTGGCAGCGTTACCGCTGTCCTGGTGTGCTTGAGTACTCGCGGGTGGTCCGTGCCGGTGGAGACGATTTGCTGAGACAGTGAAGCCGACGGTGGCGTCCTCCGCCCCACTGGCGCTTCCGTGTCTTGTGAGGGCCGCTTCTGGGACGGACGCGGCGAGGTAGACTGCGTTCCAGCCCCAGGTGTGCCGCGACCTCGAGGGTGCCGTTGTTGGCCTTGGAAGCCGCGCCGGTGACCTCCTAAAGGCCCTCTTCAACCTGACGCAGACCTCTTCAATAGATCCAGAAAGCGAGCCCAGTTTCCGAAAACCAAGAGATACAGGTCGCTCCCGAGAAGTAGATTGCGGTCAACTTCGCGGCGGCTAGGCGGATGCCCCAAGCGCCGGTGTAGTTTTTCATACTCTAGCAAGAGGATGCGCGCGATGTTGTGCCTTGTGATGGAGCGGTCGCCAGGTGCCCTGCCGGGCTCTCCTTCACTTTCCGTGGAAGCTCAGTAGCGTGAGTCCGCTGCAGCAGAGGTAGACCAGGGAGATGAGAGCTTCGGCCGAATGGAGTCCAAAGCTGCGATGACTGAGCAGGCGGATGCGGTTGTTCATGCCTTCGAGGCGTCCGTTGCTGATCTGCCAGCCGACCCAGCCGACGACGCCGTCGAGGTGGTTGCGGATCATCCGAGCGACCTTCTTGATGGGTTCGAGCTTGGAGTGCATCGCGCGTCGGAGCCAGCCGTCGAGGAAGCGCCGAGCCCATCCCTCCCTCTGGTAGGTGTAGAGGTCCATGAAGTCGTCCTTGAGCAGCATCGCTCGGTAGAGCCGGCGGTTGCCCCGGACCTGCTCTTCGAGCACCTGTCGATCCTGCGGGGTCCGGCTTTCGGGCCGCTTGAGCACCGGGAAGCGGGTGTTTCTCAGGTCGCGCCGGGTCTGGGGATCGGCGTCGCGGATGAGCTGCTGGCGCACCTTGGTAACCGCGTTGTTGAGATGGCGGACGATGTGGAAGCGATCGAAGATGATCCGGGCCTGGGGAGCTTTGCGCCGCAGCACGATCAGGTAGGGCTCCCACATGTCGGCGCTGATGGCTTGGAGCTGAGCTGCCCGTTGGGGGCCCAGCTTCTTGAAGAAACGCAGCAGGGTCTTGACCTTGCGGCCCTTGCCCGCCCACACCACTCGGCCGCTGACATGGTCCACGACCACCGTGAGGTAGTTGTGGTGTCGGCGGTAGCTGATCTCGTCGACCCCGATCACCCGCAGACCTTCCAGCGCCGTCTCGGAGTCCCAGGCCCGCTCGACCACCCGATCGACGATCCGCCGCACGCTCGGCCAGGAGATCCGGAAGTACTGCTTCACGGCGGTCAGGTCGCAACGCTGCGCCAGCCAGGCCACCTGCTGCTCGAAGTCGCGGCTGAAGCGGCTGCCGGCTGCCGCCCAGGGCACACTCTCCGTACGCACACCGCAGTGCCGACACCGCACCCGACGGATCTGGTAGCGCAGGTAGCAGCGCCAGCCGAAGACATCCAGGTGACGCCACCAACGCCACGCGCGATCGTGCCGCTGCCGAGCCTCGCGCCCGCAGCTGCCGCAACGGTGGATCCGCCCACGGGGCACGACGCCGATCCAGATCTCCCGATCCCGAAACTGGAGCTGGACGTTCCGCACCCACACCCCTTGCGCGGCGAGCAACTTGTTCAGTACCGTGGTCATGCGCATCACCGGACGCCTCCTTTCTCGTTGGCACAAGAAAGTCTAGCGCCTTGGTGGTGCGCATCTTCTTCCCTACCCAGAACTTACGCGGCGACAAGCTCGCTCGACCACGGACCGCGACTCGGTACGCCGAACCAGGCGGCCCGGACCCCGGGTTCGAGATCTGTCCACGGAAGGTGAAGGAGAACCCCCTGCCGGTCCACTGCTGGGACGCGAAAACGTCGATTACTCGGTCATCGAAGGTCACGCGACAACCCAGTGGGAGGTTGAGTATCGCCTTGGCGCTCCTCACGCTCAGCAGAGTCTGTGACGGCTCCGGCTCATCAAGGAGACCTTGGTATTCAGGGATTCGGTAGGCATTCTGAAAGTTTCCGATGAAGTCGATGACGATACACTTAGACTTCCCGATCGACCGCCGAAGGCCCCGTCCGAGCTGTTGAAAAAACACCCTCTTTGAGTCGGTCGGGCGAAGAAAGAGAAGGCATTCCAGGAACGGCAAATCTGCTCCTTCATTCAAGACGTCTACGGTGCAGATAACCTTGATCCTTCCGCGGAGTAGATTGTCGATGATCGTGGCGCGGTCATCCATCGTAGTCGTGCTTAGATACACCTCGCTTGGGACACCTCTGCTCTCGAACCCTTCTCTTACGCGCATGGCGTGCTTTTGGCTTACGCAGAATGCCAAAGTTGGGAGGTTGTCGGCAAGCTCGTGCCACTTTGCCATGATGGCCTCGTCACGCTCTGGTATGATTAGTGCGCGCTCGAGATCGCGAATGTCGTACTGGTGCCCACCGCGTGCAATACTGGAGTAATCGATATCGTCGAAGCAGCCGTAGTAATGATAAGGCGTCAAGATTCCCATATCGATGCCCGAGCGGAGGTCGAACTGACAAAGGACGTTTCCGCCGCAGAGCTCAAGTATGTCGTGGCGATCCGACCTGAAGGGGGTGGCTGTTAATCCGAGCAGGAATGCAGGAGAAGCACGTGAGAGCAACCGGCGGTAGCTTGGCGCTGCGGAATGGTGAAACTCATCTACGACTAGATAGTCGATCTCCTCAAGCGGGAAGGCGTGGGGATTCGTATTGAGCAGCTGGATTGTCGCTAGGTTGACGCGGTTCGGTCGCCTGAGACTTCTTGAGGTGCTATGGAGAGTGACGTAATTTGCGGCGAAGACAGCCTCGAACTCGGATCTCGCAACATCTAGAATCTCATGGGTGTGGGCAACGTAGAGAAGACGGTTCGCGCCAATGGTTCGTGAGTCTTCAGCAGCCAGGCGCGTTTTACCGCTCCCCGGTGGTAGCACTACCAAGCCGGCGGCCTGCCCGAGCCTATGAGCGTCCGCAATTGATCGAAGTGCCTCCCGTTGGAGGACGTTCAAGAAACGCTTGGCAGGTGAGTAGCCGCATGGGCAGCGCCCTGCTATAATCTTGCGCCCATCCCGAGGGCAGATGAAGCCATAGGCGGTCAGAACCCGAGCGAGGTCGTTTGCGTCGAAGATAGCATAGCTGAGCCCCAGCCTGCTGGCTGTGGCGATAAATTGCTCCTGTGCCGCGTCTAGTATGGTACCTGTGAAGGCAAGAACTGCGAAACACAGATCTGCTATCTTCTCGAGGCGGTAGATCTGATGGCTGATGTGTTTAGGGCGAATCGTGGGGAACGACTTGCCTTTCAGAATGAACGCGCAGATGCCCTGCTTTCCATTGGCTCTGAGGCGGTGGGTTAGAATATCGACTAATTCCGCGGGTCCGTGCGGTGTCTCGTTCGTGTCGAACAGAATCGCTCGGAGGTAGGGTTCCAGCTCGTCGGCTTCATCTAGGTGGCGAACTGTGGTCAGGACCTCGGGGCTGATGGTGCCTGGGGGAAAGTCGCGAACCAGCTCAAAGCTCTCGAAGGCATCGACTGGGATTAGCTTAGACATACTCTGTATTGCCTCCGGGGCTGCTGCCCTTTTCCTTGATCGTAGTGCATGTGACCTCGTTGCCGACACTGATTTGGAGCCAGGAGGTTGCATCTCGCGATGAAGGGGTCCCAGGTGCCGCGAAGCTGCTGGTATCCAGGTCCGCCGCCGACGTCCGCGGGCGGGCATCTTCGCTTGGCCGAGGTGCGCCGAAGCTGCCGGCCTTGCTCGCTTCCCGGGTCGTCGAGTCTTGAGCGCGCCGGTGTGTGCCCAGTCACTTCCCGCCGTTAAAAAGTTGACGCCGGCTCACCCTTCATAAGAGGCCACCTCTCGCGGAGAAGAGATCTTCGGTGGGCTCGTGGCCAGCTTCCAGATTGACGGCGGAGTACAGCCGGATCTCCTCGAGCCAAACAATGTGCTTGAAGTTCCAGCTCATCAAAACGCGGGTCGACATGCCAACCGTCGAGCGGGCAGACTGCTCTCCGCCTCGCCCGGCGTGTACGTTGCGTACCCGGTTCAGGCGGGAGTCACCCGACCTTCCTCGGCGCCACCCGGAGTATGGCCCTCAGGGCCTCATTGACGGATGCATCCGTGGTGTAAGCCGCAGCCACGTCGGGATCAAGGCGTGCCAGGTTGGTGCCGCCGCGGTAGGCTTCGGCGTCCTTACCTTGCACGCCTCCGGACATCCGACTGAAGTCGTACTCGGACCGCAGTTCATCCTCTTCGCTGTCCTTCTTCATGGTGCTCGCGCTCCTTCCGCGTCGCGCGCCGCGCGCTGATGATCCGGATCGTGACGTGCCGGCGGTCCGTGGGCGGCGGGTGCCGAGTGGGCGCAGTCTACGGTAGCAGCTCGACCGGCGTGCCGTCGGCCACCACCCCGTAGATCTGCTCGATATCCGCGTTGGTCACCGCCACGCACCCGTTCGTCCAGTCGAGCAGCCGGTGGAGCCGGCCGACGAAGGAGAGCGGCGGCGGCAGGCCGTGGATCATGATCAGGCCGCCGGGGTCTTCGCCGGCGGCGTGGGCGCGCTCGGCGTCGGCCCGGTTCGGGTAGGAGATGTGGAGGGAGCGGTGGAAGGCACTGTCGGGCTTGTGGTAGTCGATGACGTAGAGCCCCTCGGGGGTGCGCTCGTCGCCCTCCCGCTGCTTGGGGCCCACCGGCTGACCGCCCAGTGAGATCGGGTAGGTGGCGACCGGGCGGCCGCGTTCGAGCAGGACCATCCGGCGGTCGGCCTTGTGAACGACGATCTTGTCGATCCGGACGCCCTCGGGGAGGGCGGGGTAGGGGCGGTTCGCCCAGGCGAGGAGAGCGGCGAGGGCGAGGAGGGCGGTCGCGGCAAGGATGAGGAAGCGTTTCAAGTCGAGAAATCGAGGAGATCGGGGCGTTGGGTTTACGTCTTGACGAGGCGTAAACAAGGCGGTAGTATCCGGCTCGAACCGTTCGAGGCTGCTACTATGCCCCATCGGAACAGGCCATGGCGATCGCCGAGACTTCCCTGCCGGCCGACGCGGATCTCGGCCTCCACCCCGAGCGACGCGGGGCGTTAGAGGCCACCGAGTTCGAGCTCCTGCCGCAGGAGCCCGAGCGCCCGATGGAGCTGATCGGCGGGTGGGTGGTCGCGATGTCGCCAGGGACCTGACCGTCCTGCTCGATCCCCTGGCCAAGAGCAAGGGGTGGTGTCTGACGCTCGACACCCGCCATCGGCCCCCCCGCCCGCCGCAGACCGTGCTCTTCCCCGACCTCGCTATCCACTGCGTGCCCGACGCGGAGGTGCAGCTCGATGGCGAGACCGTCGTGCGGACGCCCGAGCTGGTGATCGAGATCCTCGGCGAGGAGACGGCGGAGCGGGACCGGGCGCCGCGGGGGGCGAAGTTCCTCGCCTACCAGTTGAGCGGCGTCGCGGAGTACTTCTATGCCTGGCCGGACGGCCGGGAGGCTTCGGGGTTCCGTCTCGAGAACGGCGTCTACGCGCCGCTCAAGCCAGACGGCCAGGGGTTCTTCGCCAGCCGCGTGCTCGGCGCCGGCCTGCGGCTGGTGCCGGCGGCGCTGGGTCAGCCCGCCCCAACCGCCCCAAGAGCTCCCGGTCCACCCGACTCTTGACCGTCCGCCGGTCGAGCCCCAGCCGGCGGGCGGTCTCCTCGTAGCTGCCGGTCCGGGCGTAGACCAGGGTGCAGTAGCGGCGCAGCAGCTCGTCGGCGGTGAGGTCGCCGGCGGCGATCTCGCGGGCCAGCTCGTCGGCCGGGGAGGCCGCGGCGGCGCGGGCCGCCGGGTGGTACTCGCGGCGGATCAGCACGTTGCTCACGCACTGCGCCAGCTCGCGGACGTTGCCCGGCCAGGGGTAGTCGCGGCCCAGGTCGCGGTCGATCCAGCGCTCGACCTCGGCCGCCAGCGCCGGGGCCTCCTCCTCGCCGACCAGGCGCTGGGCCAGGAAGAGGACCAGGTTCGACAGCTCCTCGGGCGAGTCGGCGATCCGCTCGGCGAGCGCGGGCGCGGTGACGGTGTCGGAGCAGAGCCGGTAGTAGAGGTCGGCGCGGAAGCGGCCCTCGGCCATCTCGCGGCCGAGGTCGCGGTTGGTGGCGGCGATGACCTTGCCGTGGAAGCGCCGGTCCTCGCTGGTCGCCGAGGCGCTGGAAGGTCCGGGTCTCGAGCACGCGCAGGAGCTTGACCTGGATCGCCGGCTCGATCTCGCCGATCTCGTCGAGGAACACCGTCCCGAGCGGCGGGCAGACCTCGAGCCAGCCGGCCCGGTCGTCGACCGCGCCGGTGAAGGCGCCGCGGCGGTGGCCGAACAGCTCCGACTCGATCAGGGTCGGCGACAGCGCCGAGAGGTTCAGGGCGAAGAACGACTCCGCGTAGCTCTCCGTGAACGCGCGCGCCCCGGGATCGAACGGGATGTAGCGCGAGAGCCCGATCGCCCGCGCCACCAGCTCCTTGCCGGTCCCCGAGGGGCCGGTGATCAGGGTCGTGACGTCGCCCATCCGCAGGTAGAGCGAGCGCTGGAAGCGCCGCAGGTCGTGGGTGAAGATCGACTGCCAGACCGCGGCCCGGAGGCGCGCCGCCGGCAGCGAGCCGCCGACGATCGACTGGAAGGTGTAGTGGAAGGCGCGCCGGACCTGGAAGAAGCAGGCGAAGAGGTGCTCGGGGGCGGCGCGGACGGCGGGCGGGATCCGCGGCCGGTCGAGGAAGCGCTCGAAGTCGGCGAGGAAGTCGCGGTAGAAGCCGGCCCGCCGGCGGTCCCCCGGCTTGCCGTCGCCGTCCGGGCGCTCGCCGAGGATGATCTCCAGGAAGCGGTGCTGGTAGCGGTAGTAGAGGAGGTAGAGCGACGAGGTCGCAGTAGAGGTCGACCTCGCGGCGGCTCGGCCGGGCGCTCGCCTCGTCGAGGCGCGCGGCCAGGGTCTCGACCAGCCCCTCCGACAGCTCGGTGATCCGCTGGACGTTCGGGTTGTTGCCGAGCACGTCGGCGCGCGGGTGCCAGACGTCGAAGAACGGCGTGAACGCGGCCCCCAGCGCGCGCTTCTCCCACTCGATCCGTTCGGCGAGGAAGGGGTTGCCGTAGGCGAGGTGGGAGATCGCCTCCAGGAGGTCGCGCTCGCGGTCGCCGAGGAAGGGCATCGGGAGGCGAGTGTACGCGAGATGGACGGCGCCTGTACGCCGGATGCCGCCCGGCGGCCCGTTGGGTGAGCCCGGCGGCGGCGCCGCGATCGCCCCGGGGCGCTCTCTCCTCAACGACTTGACGCGCCTCGACCGGCTCCTGGCACGGCCGTCGCTCTCCGCCCCTCGTTCACCGGGCGGCCAGCGCCGCCCGTCACCGAAAGGAGCCAGCAATGACCCGTCACGACCACCGGATGGACCGAAAAACCCGGCGCGACGTGGCCTTCGTCCTCGGCGCGCTCGGCGCCCTGCTTCTCTTCGCTCTCGCTCTCGTGCGGCCGGCCCACGGAGCCGGCCTGCTGATCGCCGACGGCGGCTTCGGCGGCGTGCTGGAGATCAAGGAGCACGACGGTCGCACGTCACCATCAACAACGGCATCGCCGTCACCGAGGTCGACCAGGTCTTCCGCAACACCGAGAACCGCGCAGGTCGAGGCGCTCTACACCTTCCCGGTGCCCAAGGGCGCCTCCGTCGCCAACTTCAGCATGTGGATCAACGGCAAGGAGATGGTCGGCGAGGTGGTCGAGAAGGAGCGCGCGCGCGCAGATCTACGAGAGCTACAAGCAGCACCCGCCAGGACCCCGGCCTGCTCGAGCAGATCGACTACAGGACGTTCGAGATGCGCATCTTCCCGATCGCGGCCGCGCGCCGAGCAGCGGGTGCAGATCACCTACTACCAGGAGCTCGACTTCGACCACGACTGGGCGACCTACGTCTACCCGCTGGCCACCGTCAGCCGCGCCGGGCGTCGACTCGCGCACCCGCGGCCGCTTCGCGCTCGACCTCGACGTCGAGCTCCGAGGTGCCGATCGTCGACGATGGAGAGCCCGAGCCACGGCGACGACTTCGCCGTCGCCCGCCACGGCGCCGCACCACGTGCAGGCGAGCCTCGAGACCACCGGCGGCGACCTCGGCCGCGACCTGGTGCTCGCCTACCAGACTGGCGCGGCCGCGCACCGGCGTCGACCTCGATCGCCTCGCAAGCAGCCGGGCGAGGACGGCTACTTCCTGCTCACCCTGACCGCCGGCGAGGAGCTGGCCAAGCTCGACCAGGGGATGGACTACGTCTTCGTGCTCGACGTCTCCGGCAGCATGAGCGACGACGGCAAGCTCGAGCTGTCGCGCGGCTCGCTCGGCGCCTTCGTCGACGCGCTGGGGAGCGAGGACCGCTTCGAGATGATCGCCTTCAACGTCCAGCCGGCGAGCCTGTTCGGCGAGCTGCGCGACGGCCGACGAGACGACCCGAGCCGCGGCCGAGGAGTTCCTCGATCGGCAGGCAGGCGCGCGGCGGCACGGTCCTCGAGCCGGCGATGCGCGACGGCGTACCGCTACAAGGACGCCGACCGGCCGCTCAACGTGGTCGTCCTCTGCGACGGCATGACCGAGCAGCGCGAGCGCGCCGCGAGCTGCTCCGGCTGATCGCCGAGCGCCCGCCGGCGACCCGGGTCTTCGGCATCGGCGTCGGCAACGACGTCAACCGGGCGCTGCTCGAGCAGCTCGCCGAGGACGCCGGCGGCCTCGCCGCCTTCGTCTCGCGCGGCGACGACTTCGAGCGCCAGGCGCAGCGCCTTCCGCCGCAAGCTCCTGCGCCCGGCGGCCGACGCGACCTCGAGTTCATCGACGGTGGCGGCGGCGGCGAGGTCTACGACCTCGAGCCCGAGACAGCTGCCGAACCTCTACCACGGCATGCCGGTGCGCCTCTACGGCCGCTATCGCGACGCCGGGGCCGGTGAGGCCTGCGGCTGCGGGCCGACGGTCGGCGGCGAGACGCTCGACCGGACGGTCGAGATCGAGCTGCCCGGACGACGGCGCCGACAACCCCGAGATCGAGCGGATGTGGGCCTGGCACCGGGTCGACCGGCTGCTCAAGGAGGCCGACCGCGAGGGCTCGCGCGAGGCGGTGCGTCGACGAGATCGTCCGCCTGGGCGAGGCGTTACTCGATCGTCACCGAGTACACCTCGTTCCTCGTGCTGGAGAACGACGGCGAGTACCAGCGCTGGAAGATCGAGCGCCGCAACGCGCTCCGCATCGACCGCGACCGGGCCAAGCAGGAGCGGGTGCGGCGCGACCTGGCCGCGCTGCGCGAGCGGGCGGCGGAGGGGCTCGGGCCGGCTGCGGTCGAGCCGGCGGCGAAGCGGAGCCCCGACCCGGCGGTCCGGCAGGGCGTGCAGGTAGCCGACCGGGTGACCCAGACGCCGCCGGCACAGCCGTCCCGGGGGGCCGACGTCGACCTCGGAGGCGGCGGCGCGATCGATCCGCTGACCGCCGGCATCGCCGCGGCGCTGGCCGGGCTCGGACTCCGGCTCGGGCGGCGGCGGCGGGAGCGGTGACCCGGAGCCCGGAGTGATCCGCCGATCCCGATCGCCGCGGCCGGCGGGGAGCGACGCCGCCCCGCCGGCCGTTCCCCGTGCGGGCCTCGCCGGCCGCGCCGCGGGGCTGACCCCGGCGCTCCTGCTCGGCCTGCCGGCGCTCCTGCCGCTGCTTCGGCCCGGCGCCGCCCGCTGGCTCGAGTACGACCGGGGGCGGATCGCCGCCGGCGAGGCGTGGCGGGTGGTGACCTGTCACTGGACGCACTGGACCGCCGATCACCTGCTCTGGGACCTCGGCGTTTTCGTGCTCCTGGCGGCCCTCTGCTGGCGGCTCGGCCGGGCGCGCGCGGCGGCGGCGCTCGCCGCCGCGGCGCTCCTGATCCCGCTCGCGCTCTGGACCCTGGCCCCGGACCTCGGCCGCTACCGGGGGCTCTCGGGGCTCGACTCGGCGCTCTTCGTGTTTCTCGCCGTGACGCTGATCCGCCGCGAACGGTCCGCCGGCCGGCCGGCCACCGCGGCGCTCCTCGCCGCGTTCCTTCTCGGCTTCGCCGCCAAGGTCGCCTTCGAGGCGGCGACCGGCGGCGCCCTCTTCGTCGACGCCTCAGACGCCTTCGTGCCCGTCCCCCTGGCGCACCTGGTCGGCGGAGTCTGCGGGGGCGCGGCGGCGGTCTGCCGCAGCCGCGCCAGGATCTCCGGGACTTGGCTACGCTGAAGGTCGTAGCTCACCACCCTCCGACGATCAGGTCCCGCTTGATGAGCATCTCGATCTCGGGCTGCTCGTCGTCTTCGACGGCGAGCGACCATTCCAAGATCTTCCCTACGAGCCCGAGCATCTCGAGTGTCTTCTGGTCGTTCGAGATGCGGTAGGCCGAACGAAGCTTCTGGGCGGCTCTTTCGGGCTCGTTGTTACACAGGAGGGCCACGCCGTAGTTGTGGAGGTACCGGGCGATATCCTGCTCCGTCATGGGCAGCAACTCCAGCGACGCCACCTCGGCCATCCGCTCTACGGCGAGCTCGCATTGGCCGAGCTGGACGAGCACGGCGGCTTCGGAGTAACGCCAGAGTGGGTGATCCCACATCACAACGGTCTCCCAGAATGGTCGGCCGAAGAACTTATCGGCAAAGTCGCTCGCCAGGTCGTCTGCGGCCCGCATGACGACGAACTCCTCGGTCTCACGAACCGCCATGACCTTTGAACCGTCGGTGCGGCGTATCATTCGGGTCGGCAGAGCTTCGTCACCGGAGGCTTCGGACCTCTCGCGATCCTTGAGCCTAGACAGGGGGGTAGCGTACTGAACTGGCACTGTCCGGCCAGTCAGATCGCCTGCCACGGTTGTGGCCTCCAGCGCACTCTTCGCGGTGCCCGCCAGCGCTCCATCCTCGCCCCTCTCGGAGTCCGGGGTCTCTCCGCCGTCCGATCGGGCGGCGCTGGCTTCCGGCTCCGCCGGGCCCTCTTCCGAGCGAGTTTCGGCTTCGCCGACTAGCTTGGCTCGCTCGAGTTCCAGCGGCACGATGAATCGAGGACTGTACACGCCCTCGCCGGCGCTGGCGACTAGGACCTTCCCGGTGGCGATGTCGATGACTTGGAGCACGGCGATGATCTTGTACTCCGTCTCGGGCTCGCCGTCGGAATTCTCGCTCGCCGTTTGACCGCAGTGGGAGACGTGCCCAACGATCCACAACGAGGCTCCCATGAGATCTCCCAGCTTGGCCGCGGTGGCGGTGTTGAAGCTCCCTGCCCAGCTCCGGTCTTTCTCGCTGATGATCTGCCTCAGGTTGTCTCGGGTGACGACGCTGTAATCCGCGTTGTCGACCAAGCGCTTCATGAGCGCGGTCTTGACCTCTTGGGCGCAGTAACCGGCGATGTCGGCGATGACGATTCTCGCTCCCGCTTGAATGATCTCTCGGTTCTTCGGCGTGACGACGATCGGTATCGTGATGATCGTCGGTTCCGGCGGCGGGACCGGGGTCGCAGGCGGCGGGGCCGGAGTGGCAGGCGGCGGGCTCAGGTCGACCTGTGGCGTCGGTCTGGCCGTCGTGCATCCGGCACACATCGACACCATGAGAAGCACCGCAGCGGTGGATCGAGTGCTGATTCGGCTGATCATTCGGCATCTCCTCCCATCAGGGCATTGGTGATCGGTCTCAAACAGCGTTCGGCGGCCTGGGCGAGGGCTCCGTCGGCCGTGACCGAGATCCCGGTTTGGGTCTCGTTGGTCCAGGCCGCCGTGGACCCGTCCGCCGCCGCGACGAGCTGGGCGTCGAGGGTGAGGGCGAAGCTCTCCTGACCGGCGGCGGCTTGAGGCAGCGGCTTGCGGGTGGCCGTGGCCAGCAGGAGGTACTGGGCTCCCCAGGGCGTTCGGCCGTCGCCGGGGAGGGCTGACAGGTCCCCCTGGACCAGGCGCTCGGCCGTGCCGGCGTCCAGGGTCGGCACGAACGGTTGGAGACCCGCGCCGAGGGATCGGAGCGCGGTGCGGACAGCGCTAGATACGGCTGGGTCGGCCCGGCCCTGCCCGTCCAGGACGACGATGGCCACCTTCCCGGGGCTCGGGGCTTCGAGGGGGAACGGCGGCAAGGGCTCACTGCGCGTCACCGGGGCCGGCTCCCGGCTTTCGGGCTCGGGCGGAACGGGACCGGTGTCGGCTCGGTCGGTCGTCCCGGTCGCGGGGGCGGGCTCGATCTCCGGGACCATCTCGACTTGACCTCCGTTGCCCTCGCCGGGAGGCGGCCCTTCCTCCGGTGTCCGGAAGTACACCGCCACGGCCAGGACCACCGCCAGGACCGCCACGGCGCCGAGGACTCCTGCGAGCGGTCTCCGGCGGGCGGCAAGCCAGGGCACCCGGTCGGCTTTGGACGGAGGCCGGCGGCCGACCTCGCGGGTCGTCGGCTCCGCCGGCCCCGGCTCGAACGACGGTCCTCCGGCGGGTCCGACCGCCCCGGACCCGATCGGCGCATCCGTCACCGTAGCCGGAGCCTCCGGGCGATGGTCGCCGAACAGGATCCGGGCGTTGGGCGCGCCGTAGAGGCTGTAGGCCAGCCAGGTCAGATCCCCCGGATCTTCACGGCGCAGCTCGTGGCGTGCGGAGAGGACCGCTCCTCCCAGGGAGTGCCCGGCATGGAGGCGCAGGTACGCGAGCTCGGCGAAGCGGGCGGCTCGGCTGCCCTCGACCGAGAGGATCGGGGCCAGGAAGACGCTGCAGCCGCAGCGCCTCACCCAGCGTTGCGCCCAGCCGTCGACGCTGGTCAGGGAGCTGCTCAGCCGCCCCACCTGGCAGGAGTTGAAGAACACCACGGGCCGCCTCGGCCGCAGCCGTTTCTCCGCCTCGGGCGAAAGGTGGCGGGCGCTCAGCAGCCGGTCCTGGATCTCGACCGCGAACTCGGCCGGCCGGTGGAGGTCGTGGGCGCCGTGACCGATGAAGTGGAGGAGGTCGAAGTCCCCGCCCTCCAGGAGCTCGACCGCCTCGCGGAAGCCGACCTGTCGCCTCAGGACGGCATCGAGGCCGGGGGTCCGCTCCGCCAGCTCCCGGAGGACGCGGCCCTCCCCCTCCGAATCGACTCTGCCGTCGCCGGCCTGGATCACGAGCATTTGCCGGAGCTGCTTCTCGAAGGCCAGGGGCACGTCCCCGGTGAGCCAGCGGCTCATCTCGAACCGCATGCAGAGGAAGTCGTCGTCGTCGAGCTCGCTCGGCCGCACGATCTCCCAGGGGATCCACGGCTCGTCCGAGGTCAAGAGCAGGGTTCGGACCCGACCGGCGACCTCCCGGTAGATCGCGCGCAACGGTCGCGGGAAGAGCTCCTGGTAGAGATCGTGACCGAGGCCTTTCACCTCCCGCAGGATCTCGTCCGGCCCGAGACGGCTCCTGCCCTCGCGGCCGCGGTCGAGTCTCTCGAGCTTGTCGAGGAGCTGCTTCTGGTAGCTCTCGGGCGAGTGCAGTACGTGCCCCGTCACCGGCTCCTGGTGGAGGTCGGCGACCCCGGAGGGCGAGTGGACGACGTAGTCGACCCGCCGGCCGCCTCCCCCCCAGGGCGTGGAGACACGGATCTCCAGGTCGACCGCCGCGACGGGCGTGCTCGAGGGCAATCGTGGCTGCACGTGGACTCCCCAGCAACAAGGACGCGAGAACGGAGCGTCCCGGGGCTCACCGGACCGGCGAGGGTCCGTCGCTCTGGCGAAGGCTCAGGGGCCGCGGCGCCGGTAGAGCGTCACCGGGTCGTGCTCGTACTCCGGGTCGAAGAAGCGCGCCGCCGGGGCATAGCGGGCGCGGATCTCCGGGTGGCGCATCACGTCGCCCAGCTCGCGGCCCAGGAAGGGCGGCGGGACTAGGATGTACTCGGGGGCCTCGGCGGCGACGTGCTCGGCCAGGCGGCCAGTCCGGCGCGCCTCGACGACCTCCGGGTCAACCAGGCCGACGAGGTCGAGGACCGGGCGGTCGCCAGCGTAGGCGAGGGCGCCGATCTCCATCGAGGCGACCCGGGCGTCCGGAGCGGAGTGCTGGCGGAGGTGGCGGCCGACCGCGGCGTAGAGGCGGGTGCGGGCGTCGGGCGGCTCGCCCCAGGTGGCGGCCAGGAACCGGGCGCCGGGGAGCAGGACCGGGAGGACCAGGAGGGCGGCGAGGAGGGCGGCGGCGGGGCGGCCGTTCCGCTCCGCGGTGGGAGGGAGGGCGGCGAGGCGACCGCCGAGCGCAACCGCCGCGAACGCGGCGAGCGCCAGCGCAGCGACCAGCGGGACGACGCCGTACCAGGGCGCGAACGGCACCCCGGTCAGCCGGTAGAACAGCTCGTGCAGGACGACCCAGGCGGCGAGGACGGCGAGCGCCGCTCCCGCGGGCCGCGGCGTTGCTTCGCCGGCTCCGAGCCCGATCCGCCGGTCTCGCCGCGCCGCCAGCGGCCGAACCGCCAGGGCCGCCCCGACGGCCGCGAGCGCCAGGAGCCACCACCGGCCCGCCATGCCGAACGACCGTTCGAGCCACTCCCACTGCCAGGCGCCGTAGCCGCGCGTCGCGATCGCCGCCTCGGTTTGCTTGGCGGCCAGGGTGTTGGGGACCACGGCGCCGAACTCGACCTGCAGCCAGGCGAGGTAGGGGAGGAGCGGTGCCAGCCCGGCGGCGGCGAAGCGCCACGGGAAGCGCCGGCGGACGATCCAGAGCGCGAGCCCGATCGCGGCCGCGGCGAGCCCGGCGTCGAGCCGGCAGAGCATCGCCCCGGCGGCGGCGAGGCCGGCGAGGGTCTCGCGGCGCGGCGAAGGGCCTCCGCCCAGCGCCAGCCAGGCCGCCGTCGCCGCGAGCGCCGCCGCCGGGAACGCCTCGCCGCCCAGGAGCTCGAGGTGCCACCGGCAGGTCAGCGCCAGTGTGCCGAGCACGAGCGGCAGCCCCGGCCGCAGCCGCGAGCCCGCGGTGAGCCAGAGCGCCGGCAGCGCCGCCGCCAGCCACCAGAGCGACGCCACCGTCAGGAGCGTCCCCCACTCGGGCACTCCGAGCCCGCCGAGCCCGGCCGCGGCGCTCGCCCGGCTCAGCGCGCCGAGCGCGAGCGCCCAGCCCGGGGCGGTCGTCCCCAGCACCGCCTCGCCGGGGTTGAAGACCAGCCCGCGGCCGTGCGCCCAGTTGTCGGCGTAGCGGTAGGTGATCCAGGAGTCGTCGTAGGAGAAACCCCAGAGGCCCGCGGCGACCGCCGCGGCGAGGAGCGCGGTCGGGATCAGCTCGAGGGCGAGGAGGCGGCGCGCGGCCACGCGGGGATCGCCCTCGGCGCTAGTCGTCGCGGGCGCAGCGGATGCCGGTGAAGATCTGGCGCCGGATCGGGTAGTCCCAGTTGCGGAAGGTGCCGCGCGCGACCGCCGGCCGGGTGGCCCACGAGCCGCCGCGGAGGACCTTGTAGTCGGGGCCGAAGAAGACCTCGGAGTACTCGCGGTAGGGGAAGGCCTCGAAGTCGGGGTAGGCGGAAAAGTCGCTCGACGTCCACTCCCAGCAGTCGCCGACCATCTGCTCGGCGCCGTAGGCCGAGGCGCCGGCCGGGTAGGCGCCCAGCTCGGCCGGACCGAAGGCGAGCTGGTCGACGTTGGCGCGCTCGGGGGTCGCCGGCTCGTCGCCCCACGGGTGGAGGCGCTGGCGGTCGGCCATGGGGTCCCAGAGCGCCGCCTTCTCCCACTCCGCCTCGCTCGGCAGGCGCTTGCCGGCCCAGCGCGCGAACGCCTCGGCCTCCCAGTAGGTGACGTGCATCACCGGCTCGCGCGCCGGCGGCTCGGCCTCGGCGCCGAAACGGCGGCGGAGCCAGCGGCCGCCGTCGCGGCGCCAGTAGAGCGGCGCCTCGGCGGCGGTCTCCTCGCGCCACGCCCAGCCCTTCTCGGACCAGAAGCGGCGCTCGCGGTAGCCGCCGGCGTCGACGAACTCGAGGTAGGCGGCGTTCGAGACCGGCAGGACGTCGATCCAGAAGCCGGGGAGCGTGATCTCGTGCGCCCGGCGCTCGTTGTCGTAGGCGAAGCCGGGGCGGTCGCTCCCCATCAGGAACGGACCGGCGGCGACCCGCACCATGCCCTCGACCGCTCCGGGCGGCGCGACCTCGCGCCCCGCCGGCGTCGGCCGGCGCTGGGCCGGCAGGTAGGGCGGCTCGGCGCAGATCTGGAGCGCCTGGAGGATCGTCTCCTGGTGCTGCTCCTCGTGCTGGGCGACCATCTCGTGGACGTAGGCGCCGGCGAGGAGGCGAGCGTGCCGCACGGGGTCGGCCGCCGCGCCGTTGCCGCCGTTCGGGCCGCCGTCGAGGCCGCCGTCGAGGCCGCCCAGGACCTGCTCGCGCACCCGCCCCAGGTAGTCGAAGAGGATCGGCCGCTCGGGGAGCGGCAGCCCGGCACGGGTCGGCCGCGGATTCTTCGCCGGGTCGAACATCTCCGCGTAGCCGCGGGTCAGCGGCTCGGCGCCGGCCAGCTCGCCGAGGAGCCACATCTCCTCGAACTGACCGATGTGGCCGAGGTCCCAGACCATCGGCGAGAGGATCGGCACGTGCTGCTTGCGCAGGACCGGCCACTCGAGCGGCGCGACCAGCGACAGGGTGCGCTCGCGGACGTCCTCGAAGCGGCTCCGGACGGACGAGGGATCGAAGCTCATGTCGGATTCCGGGGCGGCCGGGGTGGGTTGGCTGGAGACGGTTCCGGGCGCGGCGCGCCGGAAGGGAAGTGTCGCAGCTCGCGGGCGGGACTGCAACACGGGCCGGGGGGGCCGGGCGGCCCCCCCGAGAGGAAAAGGCTACGGACAGGTCGCGAACGCGTTGGTGTCGGTCACCGCGGGCGCCGGCGGCCCGGGGTAGTTGAAGTAGACCTTGTTCACCCCGCGCAGCCGGTCGAAGACCTCCGTCCGGTAGGAGACGTTGGTGGTCGCGGCGCTGAACACCCACCAACGGTTGTTGAGGCCGCAACCGTTCAAGACCTTGACCATCACCTCCCAGTTGGTGGCGCTGAAGAACCAGAAGATGCCCGACTGGGTGGTGATGAGCGGCGCCACCATGCCCTGTCCCCCGCTGGGCGGCACGGTGGTGGGCGGCGAGGTCCGCCAGTCGTTCGTGACTTCGAAGCGGCTGTTCAGGCAGAGGGTGTCCGCGGTGGTTACGCAGGGGACGCCGGTCACCGGGAAGGTGAGCGAGGGGACGCTGCCGACGATCACCCCGTCGTGCGGCCCCACCGCGTCGACCGGCCCGCCGTTGCGCCACACCGCCACCAGCCCCGGCTGCGGCGCGGTCACCGCCACGTTGATCGTCGAGCGGATCTGGTCGGTGGTGCGGGCGACGTTCCAGAGCCGGATCTCGTTGATCGAGCCCTCGGGGGAGAAGGCCGCGAAGTCGAAGTCGCTGCCGATGCGCACCGGGTGCGTGTTGGTCGAGAGCACGCCGGGTTCGAGGAAGGTCGCGATCACCTCGCCGTTGATGTAGTGCCGGCGGTTGGTGCCGTCGAAGGTGACCGCGAAGTGGGTCCACCGGTTGGGCGGCAGGTTGCCGGCGGTGCGGATCGAGGTGGCGCCGCGCAGGTAGCTGCGCAGGGTGGTGCTGCAGATGCCGATCCACCACGCCGTCTGGTAGCCCTTGCCGATGATGTTGCTGCAGCCGCCGGGGTCGGTGACGTTGACCCACCCCTCGATGGTGATCGCGCCGGTCGGGTTGAGCGCCGCGCTGTGCGGGATCTCGATGTGGCCGGTGGTGGGGCGGTTGAAGATGGTCCAGCTCCCGAACGGCTGGGCCGAGGCCGCCGCCGGCAGCAGCAGGGAGAGGGCGACCACGATCGTGGTCCAGCGAACGAGCGAGACGGTTTTCCTGTTCACGGTCGTCTTCCTGTTCAAGTGGTCTTCCTGTTCAAGACTGTCCTCCTGGAGGTCGGTCCTTTGGCGGGAGCCAGGCTCCGATCATACCGGCGTCGCCAACTGCAAATCGTTACGAACTCTGGATTTAGTGGGGTCGATAACGTACCTCGAGGCCGCTGTAGACTCCAGCCGAGGAAGGAAAACGACGATGCGACGAGACAAGGTCCGCTTCCCGGGCTCCCTGGGCGGCGAGCTGGTGGGCCGGCTGGAGCGGCCGGACGGCGAGCCGCACGCCTACGTGCTGTTCGCGCACTGCTTCACCTGCGGCAAGGACATCAAGGCGGCGGGCTGGATCGGCCGGGCGCTGGTCGAGCGCGGTTTCGGGGTCCTGCGCTTCGACTTCACCGGCCTGGGCGAGAGCGAGGGGGACTTCGCCGACACCGACTTCCACTCGAATCTCGACGACCTGGTGGCGGCGGGCGACTTCCTGCGCGGCCGCTACCGGGCGCCGGCGGTGCTGGTCGGCCACAGCCTGGGCGGTGCCGCGGTGATCGCGGCGGCGTCGGCGTTCCCCGAGGCGGTGGCGGTGGCGACGATCGGCGCCCCGGCCGACACCGCCCACCTGCGCGGGACCCTGGCCGCGACCGCCCCCGAGCTGGCGGAGAAGGGGGTCGCCGAGGTCGACCTCGGCGGCGTGCGCAAGGTGCGGGTGGGCCGCGAGCTGTTCGACGACCTCGCCGAGGACCACCTGAGCCATACCCTCGAAGCGCTCGGCAAGGCGCTCCTGATCTTCCACTCGCCGGTCGACACGGTGGTCGGCATCGATCACGCCGAGCGGCTGTTCGTCGCCGCGAAGCACCCCAAGAGCTTCGTCTCGCTCGACCGGGCGCATCACCTCCTGTGGGACGAGCGCGACGCCCGCTGGGCCGCCGAGGTGCTCGCCGCGTGGGCCGGCCGCTACGTCGAGGGGGCGGAGGCGTCGCTCCCTCGGCCCGAGGGAGGCGCCGAACCCCCGGCCGCCGCCCGCGCCGAGGACGTGCCGGAGGGGCAGGTGCCCCAAGGTCAGGTGGTCGTCCGCGGCGGCGCCCGGGGGTTCGCCCAGGAGGTCCTCGCCCGCCACCACCGGCTCACCGCCGACGAGCCGGTCGAGTACGGCGGCACCGACACCGGACCGACCCCGTACGACCTGCTCCTCGCCGCGCTCGGTTCGTGTACCTCGATGACCCTGCGGATGTACGCCGACCGCAAGAAGTGGCCCCTCGAAGGGGTCCAGGTGGTGCTCGACCACTCCAAGGTCCACGCCGAGGACTGCGCCGACTGCGAGAAGCCCGACGCCAAGATCGACCGCATCGTCCGCCGCATCCGGGTCGACGGCGCGCTCGACGAGGCGCAGCGCGCGCGGCTGCTCGAGATCGCCGACCGCTGCCCGGTCCACCGGACGCTCGAGGGCGACATCGAGATCCGGAGCTCGCTCGAGCCGCCCGCCGAGAGCTGACCCGCCGCGGCGTGCCCCGCAGGGCACGGCGGTGTCCTCCGGGCAGGACACGGCGCGCCCCGCGACCCGCCGCACAACGCAGAAAAGCCTCGTCCCGCAGGCGGTTTCGGCGCTGGCGGCGCCCTGGCACGGATCGTGGTCTATCCACCGCGAAAGGAGACCCCGACCGATGCGAAGGACCCTCACCGCCCTCGCTCTCGGCGCCCTGATGCTGGCGCCCCCGCTCACCTCTTCCGCCGCGGCCGACGGCTACTACGGCGACTGGGTCTTCGGCGCCGGCTTCCGGGTCGGCGATTTCCACCTCGCGGTTGGCTACGCGGCGCCGTCGTACGGCCACGCGCCGGACTACTACTACCGCAGCTCGCCGCGCCTGGCCTACCGCGGCCACCGCTGCCACGACCGCTGCTTCCGCCACCAGAGCTACGCCTACCACCACCGGGAGTGCCCGCTGGTCGGCCACCACTTCGGCCGCTACCGGGTCGAGCCGCAAGTGGTGCTCGCGCGCTACGCCCCGCACTACCACGAGTACTACGGTCACGGCCGCCGCGGCTACGACCGTCACGACCGTTACGAGCACGACCGCTACGACCGCCGCCGCGGCCACGACCGGGACGACGATCGTTACGACGACGACCATCGCGGCCGCCATCGCGACCGCGACGACGACGACCGGGACCGGCACCGCGGCCGCCGCGGGCACGACCACCGCGATCACCGCGGCGGGCGCTGCCCCTACGACCGCTGACGCCGGCTCCGGACGGCAGAGACGCTCTCTCCTCTCTCTCCTCCGAAGGCCGGGGCGCGCTCCCTCGCCCCCTTCCGCGCCCCGGCCTTCTTTTTTTCTCCCCCCGCCCCCTCGGTTTCGCCGCCGCCGGCCGAGACCGCTGCCGCCCGAGGAGTGCCGGCCCGTATAATCGAGCCCCGTGAGAACCGCCGCCGAGCTCGCGCCCGTCGTCCGCCCGCGGGCCGAGCACCCGATCTCGCGCAGCGACATCTCCGAGAACACCCTCAAGGTCCTCTACCGGCTGCACAAGTCGGGCTTCAAGGCCTACCTCGTCGGCGGCGGCGTGCGCGACCTCCTGCTCGGCAGGACGCCGAAGGACTTCGACGTCGCTACCGACGCGCGGCCGGAGGAGGTCCGCCGCATCTTCCGCAACTCGCGGGTGATCGGCCGGCGCTTCCGGCTGGTCCACGTCTTCTTCCAGGGCGAGATCGTCGAGGTCTCGACCTTCCGGCGCGAGCCCGACCCCGACGAGCAGGACGAGGAAGGCCTCCTGATCACCTCCGACAACACCTACGGCACGCCGCGCCAGGACGCCTTCCGGCGCGACTTCACGGTCAACGCGCTCTTCTACGACATCGCCGACTTCGCGGTCGTCGACTACGTCGGCGGGCTCGACGACCTCGACCGCAGGCTGATCCGCGCCATCGGCGATCCCGACGTGCGCTTCCAGGAGGACCCGGTGCGGATGCTCCGCGCCTGCGAGTTCGCCGGCCGGCTCGGCTTCGAGATCGAGCGCGGCACGCGCCGGGGGATCCACCGCCAGCGCAAAGAGATCGAGAAGGCGTCGCCGGCGCGGCTGACCGAGGAGGTGCTCCAGCTCCTCCAGTGCGGCCATGCCGGCGAGGGCTTCCAGTGGCTCCACGACCTCGGGCTCCTCGAGGTGCTGCTGCCGGAGGCCTACTCGATGGTCGCCGCCGGCGAGGACGGTGCCGGCGAGTTCGGGCGCGTGCTGCCGGCGGTCGACGCGCTGGTCGCCGGGGGCGGGCTCTCCGACATCGCGCTCCTCGCCGCCCTGCTCCTCCCCTCGGTGCTCCAGCGCCGCGCCGACATCGAGGCGCTCGATCAGCGGCCGATGACCCGCGCCGCGCTCGGCGAGCTGGTCGCCGAGGAGGTCTCGCCGCTGTTCCAGCGCTTCACCATCTCGCGCGACCGCGCCACCCGGGTCGAGCGGGCGCTGACCGGCTTCCTGCGCATGTGCGAGCCGGGCTGGACCGCCGCCGAGCGGGTCCGCTTCGCGCGCCGGCCGTTCTTCGCCGACGCCCGGGCGCTCTTCGAGGTGATGGTCGAGGCGACCGGTCAGGGTGGCGCGGCGCTCGAGGGCTGGCGCCAGGCGGAGAAGCGGGCCGGAAGGAGCGAGCCGGAGCGCGAGGAGGAGGGCGGCGGCACGGCGCGGGCCCGGCGCCGCCGCGGCCGCCGGCGGCGCCCTCGGCGGGGCCGCTGAGGGGGTATCATCGGCCGATGACCTGGTTCGGCAGCTTCTACCGGTCCGCCGTCGGCAAGAAGGCGGTGATGGCGGTCACCGGGTTGGTCCTCTTCGGCTTCGTCGTCGCACACGTCGCCGGCAACCTCAAGGCGTTCTACGGCCCGGCGGCGTTCGACGAGTACGCGGCTTTCCTGCGCGAGGTCGGCCACCCGGTGCTGCCGCACGAGACCGTGCTCTGGGCGCTGCGGATCACGCTCCTCGCCGCGGTGGTGCTCCACATCCACGCCGCCACGTCGCTGGTGCTCCTGGCGCGGCGCGCGCGGCCCCAGGACTACGTCCGGCTCGATCCGGTGCAGCTCGACTATGCGGCGCGCACGATGCGCTGGGGCGGCGTGATCATCTTCCTCTACGTGATCTACCACCTGCTGCACCTGACCACCGGCACGGTCCACCCCGACTTCCGGCCGCCCGACGGCGCCGTCCACCACGCGTACCACAACCTGGTGGCCGGGCTCTCGAACCCGGTCGTGGCGGGCGGTCTACGTGGTGGCCAGCCTGGTGCTCGGTTTCCACCTCTACCACGGGCTCTGGAGCATGTTCCAGTCGCTGGGCTGGAACCACCCGCGCTACAACCGCTGGCGGCGCGCCTTCGCGGCGGCCTTCGCGCTGGCGGTCGCCGCCGGCTTCCTGGCGGTGCCGGCGGCGGTGCAGCTCGGCGTCCTCGAGCAGCCTCCGGCGGTCGCCGCGGAGGGGGCGCGATGAGCGCGAACGGCCGCCTCGACGCCCGCGTCCCCGCCGGTCCGATGGCCGAGAAGTGGCGGCACCGGCGCGACCACCTGAAGCTGGTCAACCCGGCCAACAAGCGCAAGTTCGAGATCCTGGTGGTCGGCTCGGGGCTCGCCGGCGGCGCGGCGGCGGCGACCCTCGCCGAGCTGGGCTACAAGGTCCACTGCTTCTGCTACCAGGACAGCCCGCGGCGGGCGCACTCGATCGCCGCCCAGGGCGGCATCAACGCGGCCAAGAACTACCAGAACGACGGCGACAGCGTCTTTCGCCTCTTCTACGACACGGTCAAGGGCGGCGACTTCCGTTCGCGCGAGGCCAACGTCCACCGGCTCGCCGAGGTCAGCCTCCAGATCATCGACCAGTGCGGTCGCCCAGGGGGTGCCGTTCGCGCGCGAGTACGGCGGTCTCCTCGACAACCGCTCGTTCGGCGGCGCCCAGGTCTCGCGCACCTTCTACGCCCGCGGCCAGACCGGCCAGCAGCTCCTGCTCGGCGCCTACCAGGCGCTGGCGCGGCAGATCCACGCCGGCACGGGTGACCATGCACCCGCGCACCGAGATGCTCGACCTGGTGGTCGGCGACGACGGCCGCGCCGCCGGCATCGTCACCCGCGACCTGGTGACGCGGCGAGATCCGTTCCTGGGCCGGCCACGCGGTGGTGCTCGCCACCGGCGGCTACGGCAACGTCTTCTACCTGTCGACCAACGCCAAGGGCTGCAACGCCACCGCGATCTGGCGCGCCTACCGGCGCGGCGCGCTGTTCGCCAACCCTTGCTACACCCAGATCCACCCGACCTGCATCCCGCAGGCGGGCGAGCACCAGTCCAAGCTCACCCTGATGAGCGAGTCGCTGCGCAACGACGGCCGCATCTGGGTACCGGCGAAGGAAGGGGACGACCGGCCGCCGGACCGGATCCCCGACGGCGAGCGCGACTACTACCTCGAGCGCACGCTATCCGTCGTTCGGCAACCTCGTGCCGCGCGACGTCGCCTCGCGCAACGCCAAGGCGATGATGCGACGACGGGCGCGGCGTCGGCCCGCTCGGAAGCGGCGTCTACCTCGACTTCGCCGACGCGATCGGGCGCCTCGGCCGCGACGTCATCGCCGACCGCTACGGCAACCTGATCGAGATGTACCAGCGGATCACCGACGAGGACCCCTACCGGGTGCCGATGCGGATCTACCCGGCGCCGCACTACACGATGGGCGGCCTCTGGGTCGACTACGACCTGATGAGCACCATCCCCGGCCTCTTCGTGATCGGCGAGGCCAACTTCTCCGACCACGGCGCCAACCGGCTCGGCGCCAGCGCCCTGATGCAGGGGCTCGCCGACGGCTACTTCGTCCTTCCGTACACGATCGGCGACGACCTCGCGGCGCGCCTGGGCGAGAAGCCGACCACCGGCGACCGACGCCTTCCGCCGCACCGAGACCGAGGTGCGCGAGCGGATCGCGCGCCTTCTGGGGGTCGGCGGCACGCGCACCGTCGACTCCTTCCACCGCGAGCTGGGCCGCATCGTCTGGGACGCCTGCGGCATGTCGCGCACCGCCGGGGGGCTCGAGGCGGCGATCGGCGAGATCCGCGACCTCGGCGAGCGCTGGTGGCGCGAGGTCAAGGTGGTGGGCGAGAACGACGAGCTGAACCCCGCGCTCGAGAAGGCGGGTCGGGTGGCCGACTACTTCGAGCTGGCCGAGCTGATGTGCAAGGACGCTCGCCACCGCGACGAGTCGTGCGGCGGCCACTTCCGCGAGGAGTACCAGACCCCGGACGGCGAAGCGCTCCGCGACGACGAGCGCTTCCAGTTCGTCTCCGCCTGGGAGTGGCAGGGCTCGGGCGCCGAGCCGGCGCTCCATCGCGAGCCGCTCGAGTTCGAGGTGGTCGCGCCGAGCCAGCGCAGCTACAAGTGAGGGCGAGATGAAGCTCAAGCTCGAGATCTGGCGCCAGCCGGGGCCCGCGGCCGCCGGCCGGATGGTCGCCTACGAGGTCGACGACATCAGCCCGGACAGCTCGTTCCTCGAGATGCTCGACGTGCTCAACGAGCGCTTGGTCGAGCGCGGCGAGCGGCCGGTGGCGTTCGACCACGACTGCCGCGAGGGGATCTGCGGCTCGTGCGGCGTGATGATCAACGGCGTCGCCCACGGCCCGATGGGCCAGACCGCGACCTGCCAGCTCCACATGCGCACCTTCGCCGACGGCGACCTCCTGCGCATCGAGCCGTGGCGCGCGCGCGCCTTCCCGGTGCTGCGCGACCTGATCGTCGACCGCGGCGCCCTCGACCGGATCATCCAGGCCGGCGGCTACATCTCGGTCGGCACCGGCAGCGCCCCCGAGGCCAACCTGATCCCGGTGCCCAAGCCGGTCGCCGACCAGGCCTTCGACGCCGCCGCCTGCATCGGCTGCGGCGCCTGCGTCGCCCAGTGCCCGAACGGCGCCGCCCAGCTCTTCACCTCGGCCAAGGTCGGCCACCTCGGCCTCCTCCCCCAGGGCCAACCCGAGCGCGACCGCCGCGCCGTCGCGATGGTCGAGGCGATGGAAGCCCAGGGCTTCGGCTAGCTGCTCCAACTTCCGCGAGTGCGAAGCGGTCTGCCCCAAGGGCATCTCGATCGACTGGATCGCGCGCATGAACCGGGACTACCTCAGGGCGAAGATGAAGGGGGTCGAGGCGGGGTAGGAGGCGTTGGAATCGAGCTAGACGTCGTTGCGATTAGAATGCGTCATCCACGCATGAGACGATCGCTAATTAATTCTTCAGGAGATGCCATGGCTTCATCAACGGAGCGCCATTCGCGGTATCCGTGGAGGAGGGCAGTTTTCCTTGTTGGCCTCCTCTCTTTGCTTGTTACGGTCGCTCGAGTGCCGGGAATAGGCCGTTCAGATACCTCTAGTGCCGTCCAGATGCAGAAAGGAGCAATTGACGCGCGAAGCGACAGCAGTGATGCTGTGCCGGCTCCTCTTCTTGCAGCGGCCCTAATCTGTACTAGCTTGCCGATACCCGCTGATGAATCCGCGTACCCATCTCCTAGCACTCTGCTAACAACGCATGGACTTCGCCCTAGAGGATGTTGCGTGACCTGTGGTGGAAGCAATGCATGCGGGGTCTGTGTCGACACCTCGTGCGGTTCTTGCTGCTCAGGATGAGGAAGAGAAATGGAAGCCACGGCTGCAGCGAAGGACAAAGCCGCACGAGGGTGGACGGCACGACGACCTTTTGGTTGGAGGAAGGTCGGTACCATTGCCACGGTCGCAACTATCTTCTCGGCTGGCTGGCTGTTTGGCAGCATACTGACCTGCAAGGGACGGATTTCCCAATTGCGGGAGGACCATCTCTACGCCGGGATTGAAGAGCGTGCAGAGTTAGAAAAAGCAACCCTTGATCGAATTGAGAAGGCAAGGCAGGAATGGGTAACAGCCTCCGGCTCTCGCTCAGGGGTCGTTAGCCAGACGTCTGAGATCACATGCTCGATACAGGACGGCCGGTGCCACGGGGAGTACGCTCAGAGCCTGCCGACACCTGCTGTTCTCGGGTTCACCTACTTGCGGGATTCTGCGAGTTGCGCCGAAGCACGCTTTAGAATCTACCTGGGATCGCGGGAAGCTCGTAAGATAACCGTGCCGTGCCCGAGTGACGAGTACCCAGAAAGTGACTACGTCTTGCTCTCTCCGGTTGACGCTCAGAGTACCGAGACAAGCTCGTTTCGAATCGTCTTGGACTCGCGGGTCACTGAGGGTTTCCCGGCGACAAGGTTGAGGACGGGAAAGTCGGGGTGGGCCGCTAACGTCGTTATCGCCAGATACGGCCCAGGTGCTAGATTGGGGGAGGTTCTGCATGCCAACTAGTGGGCAGATAAGCACCTGGTCTCTGGGTATGCGTCTACTGCTCGGTTTGTTCCTCGCCGTAGGGTGCGGAGGCGGAACGGAGTCCAAGGATCCGACAACTGACGGGTCATCTTGTGGTGATCAGGAAGCTAGTTATTCAGTCGCGGTTCGACTCTCTTCTCCCGATGGCGCGTTGCTTTTGGCTGGTGAGGCCCAGGAGTTTGAGATTCTTTCGATTCTGGGCGAGGACATTACGAAGGCTCTCGGATTTCGCCCCGATGTCAGAGGCGAGGTAGACGGTAAATGCCTTGTTGATTTTGCCGTTTTGGTTATTCATGATCCGCAAACCAACAGTCGGGAGAGTTTTTCGTCGAGCTTCCAGCTGTTAGAGGGCCGGTCAGAGAGTGTGAGGGTTCCATTTGAGGATGCCGTCGTCATCCTTACCCTTGATGGCGTTACTGCGTCACGGGACGGATTGCACGGCGGCGAATAGCAATAGAAGCACGCTTCCCGTACTGTCCGTAAAGGCGTCCTCCGGAAAATCGCAGGCGGCCGAGCCGGCGGTAAGGAACTTAAGGTGGCTCAAGCGATGGTCTCAGCGGTTGTCAGCGGGCAACAGGCGGAAGGGTCGCTCTGCGTGCCCGCGGACCGTCCGGAAGTGCCGCTCGTCGAGGCTGAGCAGGTCGAGCACTTGATGGCGACGAGAGAGGACTGCGAGCGAGGCGTCGGCAGGCCGATGCCGAGGTCCTGGTAGGTCGCGATCACCTTCTGTGCCTCGTCGACGTCCTGCCTCCTGGAAGCGCGCCAGGAGGTAGGCGCCACGGGCGACCTCGCGGAGCAGCTCTAGCTCCACTCCGACGCCGCCGAAGCGAGCTACAAGGTAGTCGAGCTCGGCTAGCACGAAAGGCGACAGGATCACCGGGCCGCGCGCCTCGGCGAGACCGCGAGCCGACTCGGTGTGGCGTTCCTGGTCCGGGAAGAGCGCCGAGAGCAGGCCGCTGGTGTCGATGAGGAGCACGGCTCAGCGGCCGAAGCCGTCGAGGTGCTCGTCGGTGCGACGGGCGACCGACGGACCGCCGAGCCCTGCCTCGACCAGCGGCACCCGCGGGCGAGGCAGGGCGCAGAAGGCGAGGGCGATGCGTAGCGCCTCGCGGATCACCTCGGCCTTCGACACGCCTTTCTCGCGGGCGGTGCATTCGACCGAGGCCATCAGATCCTCGGGCAGATAGAGCGTGAGCTTCGGCATGCTCAGAACGCCGAGTTGCAGCTCCCGCAGTGGTGCGAGCCGGAGTGGCCGGCTTCGCGGTCGCAGCTCCCCTTCCAGGAGTTCGGGCAGGCCTCGTGGGTGACGCCGCAGCCGTTGTAGGGGGTTGCGGGATGGCGCGGTTGCGGGGTCCTGGCGTTCTCGTCACGATCGTTCCGTGTCATGTCGACCTCCTTCCCGTTTCCCAAGAGCAAATCTACACCCCGTCAGCGGCAGTTCAGAGATGCCCGCACCGCTTGACGGAATCAGCTCCGCATCCACGGCTCGAACCCCTGACACTGCGGTAGCATGCAGGGCGTGCGGTTCGAGTGGGACGCGACGAAAGCCACCGCGAACGTCCGGAAGCACGGTATTGCGTTCGAGGAGGCCGCTACAGCGCTACGCGACCCACTCGCGGTGACCGGTTACGACCCCGACCATGCCGCGGACGAGGATCGCTTCGTGAGTTTCGGCGTCTCCGTGGACGGCCGGTTGTTGGCCGTTGCGCACGCCGAGCGCGGAGAAGTAGTCCGCATCATCAGTGCACGGCGGGCTTCGAGATCAGAGAGAACCATCTATGAAGAAGGCTAGGGCAAAGGCCGCCGACGAGCTGCGGCCGGAGTACAAGCGCTCGGACTTCGGGGAGCTGGTCCGCGGCAAATATGCGGCGAGGATCGCCGAGTCGAGCAATGTCGTGGTACTCGATCCCGAGGTGGCTCGAGCGTTCCCCAACGAGGAGGCGGTGAACAGAGCACTTCGAAGCCTGATCGAGATTGCCAGGACGGCGGCCGCCGGTCACCGGTAGGCCGGTGGTCGCTCGGCGCGGCCTCACCGCGCCGAGATCTGCATCCCCTCAGCGACAGCTCAGCTCGTAGGCGTAGACGTGATCCGCGAAGCGGCGGAACTTCCGCTCGTCGCGCGGCACGCTCTCGAGGAGCGCCGGGCAGTCGGCGAACAGGGCCTCGAACTGGCGGCGGTACTCGTCCTCCTCGACCCGCACGGGCGGGCCGCCGCGCTTGACCACCAGGTAGGCCTGGACCTCGTCGCCGAACCAGGCACGATGACTGCTGCTGCTGAGCCACCTCCCCTCCTTGGCCAGCGGCAGGCCGTAGACCTGGATCAGGCTGTCGAAGCCGGGGTTGACCCGCTGGAGCAGCAGGCGGTTGTCGGGCTTCGGCCAGGCGACCGAGTCGTAGACCATCTCGCCGGTCTCGAAGATCGGTTCGTAGTCAGTCCTGATCGCCTTCTCGATCGTGGTCGTCGCTTCCGCCATCAGCGCCGCTCGCTGGTCGGGGTCGAGCGGCACGATCACCTGGCGGATCTCGTGGCCGGTGAACTTGTGCTTGGCGCCTGAGCTGTCGACGACGGTGATGCGCTTGAGGCCCCGGAAGCTCGCGGAGTGGCCGCGGACCTCGCCGTCGATCACCCGGCCGTCGACGGTGACGACGCGGACCTGGTAGAAGGTGTGGTTCTCGAGCGTGGGCAGGAAGCCGGCGGCGGCGGCCGGTGCCGGCGCCGAGAGGTGCGCGGCCAGGACGAGCAGGCAGGCGCCGGCGGCGAGGGTGCGTTTCGGGCGGTTCGGGTGGTGGCGGTTCATGATCGATCCCCCCTGGATTCTGGATTTCGAAGAGTCCCGGCTCCGCTCGATTGCAGCGGCTGTGCCACGGATCCGGACCGCTTCCCGGCGGGCTCGACACCGGGCGCCGGCCGCCGAAAGGCATTGTCGGATCAGGCGTTTTCGATCCCGCCGGCGCAGGCGGCGCGCCGCTCCGCAGGGCGCCGGCGTCCTCGCCCGCTGACGGCGCCGTCCGCCGCATCCGCCGGCGTCCCGGCTCCGTCGAGCGGCGCGCCCGCGCGCAGCGGCCCGCTCCGGCAGCCGGGCGCTACCCGGCCAGCGCCGGCACCGGCGCGTGCTCGGCCAGCGCCTGCTCGAGGTAGCGGAAGGGCGGCGTCAGCTCGCCGGCGTGGGCGATCACGGCTCCGAGGAGCGCGGCGGGCAGGGTGAGGTGTTCCCAGCTCGCCTCGAAGTCGGCGGCGGCGAGGCCGGCGACGAAGGGGTGGAGGGCGTCGCCGAAGTGCTCGCTGGCGTCGCGCGGCAGCTCGGCCGGCAGGTTGTCGACCGCCAGGACCACCGGGCCGCGCCCGTCGACGCCCGGGCGCGCCGCTCCGGTCGCGGGCTCGTAGACGTAGACCGGGTCGCTCGAGTCGGTGCTCCGGACCGTCGGCTGGATCGAGCCGTCGACATCGCACGAGAGGTCGGCGAGGACGCGCAGCCGGGGCGGGGCCGCGCCGCTCCAGAGGTGGGCGGCGTCGTCGAGGGTCACCAGGCGCGGGTGGCCCGGCTCCCAGTAGATGCCGTTGACCAGGACCGTCAGGTGGGGGAGGTGGCGGGCGAAGCCGGCACGCTCGCCGCGGCGGAAGACCACCTTGTAGACCGCGCGCCGCGACCGGTCCGGGTCGGCCGCGAGGCCCGCCAGCTCCTCGGGCCGGACGGTGACCACGGGCAGCCGGTCGAGCACCTCCTGGGCGCCCTGCGAGACGTTGCCGCCGCCGGTGAAGCCGACCACCAGCGGGTGCAGCTCCGGCGGCACGCCCTGGTCGCGGATGCGCCGGCCGGCTTCGACCTCGAGGACTGCGAGCGCCTCGGCGAGGCTGCCGTAGCGATGCGCGGGCTCGAGCGCGGCGAAGGGGCTGTCGATCCCCTCCCCGGCGAGCCGCCGGCCGAGCGCCCAGAGGCCGTCGATCATCCCGGCGTAGCCGGCGTGGCGGCCGAAGAAGACCAGCCGCTTGCCGCGGCGGTCGACGATCTTCTCGTAATCGATCAGGGTGCAGCCGGTCTCGAGCGCGCGGCGCAGGATCGGCAGGTTCCGGGGCTGCCCCTTGATGACGTGGAAGAAGGCGAGGTGGGGCCGGCGCGGCAGCAGCCGGTCGGACGGCACCTCCTTGACCCCGACGATCAGCCGGCAGCCGGAGAGGTCCTCCGCGACCGCGGCGCCCGCCTCGCGGTAGTCGGCGTCGGGGTAGATCCGGCGCTCGGAGGGCTGGACGACGACGCTCCGGCCCTGGCGGCGCACTAGCTCCTCGACGTGGCCCGGGGTCAGCGGGGCGCGGCGCTCCCAGGGGTTCTTGTCTTCGCGGCGGATGCCGAGGTCGGCCATGGTCGGGGGCTCCCTGCGCGGACGATCCGGGGCGGGGCCGAGCAGTCTACCACCCGCCCTCGCCGGGGACTCCGGCCCGCAGGACGCCGGGGCAACGATTCGGCAGGGCCGCCGTAACTCTTTACAGCGGCCGACGATTTCGCCGGCCGCCGACCGTGGAGGACCGATGCTCGTACCACTCGATGGAACCAACTCCGCGTCCATGGCTCGGCTCACCGCGCGGTCCGCCGCTCCGGCGCTGGCGGTTCTGCTGCTCGGCCTTTCCGGGACCGCCCGGGCCCACACCTACACCCTGCGGCCGGTGGCCGACGCGATGGCCTCCCAGGCGCTGCCCAACAACAACTACGGCACCAACGCCTCGCTGCCGATCCGCCACACCGCCACCAGCAACGGGCAGTTCTCGTTCCTGCGCTTCGACATCCCGGCGCTCGCCGGCGGCGTCACCTCGGCGACCCTGCGGCTGCGGGTCACCGGCTCGATCCAGGAGGTGGGCTACTACTCGGTGGCGATGGGCAACCCGACCTGGGCCGAGAGCTGGCTGACCTGGAACACCTGGCAGGTCGGCACCACCTACACCTATCTCGGCTCGCAGTTCAACCTCGTCCCCGGCGGCAACCTCGACATCAACGTCACCGGCTGGCTCGGCCCGTCGTCGCCGGCGACCTTCGCCGTGGCGAGCGGGGTCGACGTCACCGGCCAGTCCCTCTCCAGCAAGGAGGGGAGCGTCGACCCGATCCTGACCATCGTCACCAGCGAAACCTGCCGGCGTGCCAGGGACCCGGTGACCTGCTCGAGGAGCTCGACACCATCGTCCGGACCGGCAACCCGCTCTTCGACTGCGACTACAAGAAGTCGCTGAGCTGGAACTTCGGCTCCTGGTCGGGAAGCAGCGAGAACCTGCCGGTGATCGCCGCGGCGGTCGCGCTGTTCGACGGCCCGGTGGTCGGCGGCAACGACTACCGGGTCTGGTGGCAGAGCTTCTTCAACCAGCAGGCGTCGACCAGCGGCGTCGGCCACGTCAACTACTTCAAGGGCTCGGAGCTGTTCTCGAACGTCTACGACGCCGCGACGACCTCCGGCGTGATGGGCGCCCGCTACTGGGCCAGCCCCGGGTTCGCCAACCACGCCACGATCCACACCCTCGCCGGCGACTACCTGAAGCGCACCTGGTACGCCTACGCGCTCTCCGCCTCGGGGCAACCGTTCAGCAACATCTACCGCAACGACGGCTCGACCCGGACCTGGATCATCGGCCCGGAGGGGCAGTGCCCCACCCTGGCGCTGGCCAGCCCGCGCTCGAAGATGCTCTACGGCCAGGACGGCAAGCGCTGGCTGACCGCGAAGGTCCTCGGCTACAGCCAGAGCTGCTACAAGCCGCCCGATCACAAGCCGGTGGTCGACACCCTCGTCTCGCGCTACTCCGGGGTGTCCGGGCTGAGCTCGGCTCAGGTGACCGCGCTCCGGGCTCTGATCGACGGCACGGACATCCCGGACGACCTGGCAACGGTGCTCGGCTCGGTGCGGATGGAGCGCGACTTCCACTGGCTGCTGTGGAACGACGGTCGCCGCGCGACCTACTACCTGGGGCACCAGCTCAACAACAACATCAGCGTCAGCGGCGGCAAGCACACGGTGTTCGGGGCGATCTTCACCAGCGGCAGCAGGGACCTCGACCTGCTGTTCGCCGAGGGCCAGAACAACCACTCGTGCCTGGAGCCGTCGACGCGCCGGCTCCACCTCGGTTCGTTCTCGCCCGGCTGCACTTCGACCCACTGGATCGCACTGCCGCCCGACGAGCCGGATCATCACTTCGCGCTCGGGCCGAGCGGCTTCAGGATCTGCAACACCCTGGGCTGCTGAGCTTCAGCCCGGTCCGCCGCCGCCGGCCGGAGGCAGCGGCAGCCAGGGCTCCGGCAGGAGGCCCGGATCGTTGCGCCAGGGGGCGCGCGCCGGGAGCCCCTGCCGGTAGAGCGCGAGCCGCGCGCGCGCCGCGGTCACGCCGGGGGCGGTCGTGGCCTCGAGCGCGGCGACCAGCCGCTCCTGGGCGCGCACCGCCTCCTCGAAGCGGCCCAGCTCGGCCAGCGCCATGGCGAGCACCTGGCCGACGACCGGCGTCGGGCGGGCGGCGTAGGCGCCGCTCGCCAGCTCGTGGGCGCGCCCGCCGTCGCGCACCGCGTCGTCGGGCGCGGTCGCGAGGAGCTGGGCGAGGAGGGCGGCGAGCACCGGGTCGCCGGGCGCCGCGGCGTGGCCGGTCTCGAGCGCCGCCCGCGCCTCGGCGTAGCGCTCGGCGCGGATCAGGGCGCTCGCCTGGGCGATCCGGCCGAGGCGGTCGCCGGGCGCCGCGCCGAGGGCGGCGCGGTAGGAATCGATGGCCGCGTCCAGCTCGCCGGCGCGGGCCAGCACGCTCGCCAGCCGCAGGTGGGCGGGGGCGAGCGCCGGGGCCAGGCGGGCGGCCTCGGCGTAGTGGCCGCGGGCGGCGGCGAGGTCGCCGGCGCGCTCGGCCATCCGCCCCAGGGCGAGCCGCGCGCTCGCCGCCGCCCGCGGCTGGGGCTCGCCGTCGAGGACCGCCTGGAGCTGGGCGCGCGCCTCGTCCGGCCGCCCCGCCTGCTCGAGCAGGGCGCCGAGGTTGAGGCGCGCCGAGAGGTTCGCCGGCTCGGTCTCGACCAGCGCCGCGAGCGCCGCGATCGCCTCGTCGAGGCGGCCGAGCGCGGCGAGCACGAGGGCGCGCTCGGCGCGGGCGCCGGAGTCGAGCGGCGCCAGCTCGACCGCCCGGTCGAGCGCCGGCAGCGCGAGATCCGGCCGCCCGGCGCGCACCAGCGCGACGCCGCGCACCAGGTGGGCGGCGGCGAAGGACGGGTCCAGCTCCACCGCCCGCGCCGCCGCGGCCTCGGCCTCGCCCGGCCGGCCGGCGTCGAGCAGGGCCAGCGCCAGGTCCTTGTGGTTGATCGGGTCCTCGGGCGCCAGCGCGACCGCGGCGCGGTAGGCCTCGACCGCCCCGGCGTCGTCGCCCGAGCGGTGGAGGGCCAGGCCGAGGCCGCGCCGCGCCTCGGCGCTCGCGGGGTCGCTCTCGACCGCGGCACGGAACTCCGCGACCGCGGCGGCGAGGTCGCCGGAGGCCATCGCGCGCCGGCCGCGCGCGTAGCGCACCGACGAGCCGGTGGCGAGACCGCGGATCTGCTCGAGCACCGGGTCGGTCAGCCGCGGCTGCTCGCCGCCGTAGTCGGCCAGGAGCGCGCGCGCCTCGTCGACCCGGCCCAGCTCGCGGTAGGCGAGGCCGAGCGGGTAGCGCAGCGCCGAGGCCTCGGGCTGGAGCTCGAGCGCCCGCCGGTAGTGCTCGGCGGCCGCCTCGAGGTCGCCGAGCGCGGCGGCGGCGCGACCCCGCGCGGCGTGCGCCGCGGCCTCGGCGGGGTGGGCCGCGATCGCGCGGTCGAGCGCCTCGGCGGCCTCGGCCGGGCGGTCGAGGTCGAGCAGCGCCATGCCCAGCCGCACCAGCGAGGCGAGGTGCTGCGGGCGCAGCTCGAGCGCCCGCCGGTAGCTCGCCGCCGCCTCCTCGAGCCGGCCGTCGGTCTGCCGCGCGTGCCCCTCGAGGTAGGACCAGCGGAAGTCCGCCGGGGTCAGCGCGCGGGCGTTGGCGAGCGCCGGCTCGGCCGCTCCGGCAAGGCCGTAGACCAGGTAGAGGCCGCCCAGCTCGCCGAAGCGCGCCGCCAGCTCGACCGTGTCGCTCGCCGGATCGGCGGCCAGCGCCAGCGCCTCGGCGCGCCGTTCCTCGAGCTGGCGCCGGACATCGGGCTCCATCCCTTCGAGGACCGGCTCGGGGAGCGAGACCAGCGGCGGCCGAGCGGGGACCGCGGGCGGTTGGGCCTGGACGGTCGCCGGGACCGAGGCCGGAGCGAGCGCGGCGGCCGTCCCGGCGAGGCCGGCGGTCGTCCCGGCGCAGAAGACCAGGACCAGGATCCGTGTCCGTCGGTGTCGCTTCATCGCCCGCCCCTCCCGCCCCCGGCCGCGGCGGCCGGCTTCCCCGTGCCGCGGCGGAGCGTGTGGTAGCGGCCCGGCTCGAGCCCCGCCCACGACTCGACGCCGCCGTCGGGCCAGCGCGCGGTCGCCGTCACCGGCCCGCGGTCGTCGCCGAGGCCGAAGAGCAGCCGCGGGTCGTTCGAGCCGGCGTAGCCGGTGGCCGGGCGCACGACGCGAGGATACGCGGCGCCGCCGGCGGTCCGCACCTCGACCCGGGTGCCCGGCTCGTCGCGGCCGGCGCCGGTGACCGGGCGGACGCCGATCCAGCTCCGGCGGCTGCCGACCTGGTTGACCAGGAGCCGCGCCGGGCCGGAGTTGTTGGTCACCACCACGTCGGGGTCGCCGTCGTCGTCGAGGTCGCCGACCAGGGCGCCGCGGCCGATCTCGGAGCGCTCGAAGTGCGGCCCCGCCGCGGCCGGCGGCACCGGCTCGAAGCGGCCGCCGCCGACGTTCTCGAACAGGTGGTCGGGCTCGTGGAACGGCAGCGGGTCGCGCGCCTGGCGCAGCCGGTCGATCGCCTTGACCGCGCCGTTGACGACCAGCGCGTCGAGCCGGCCGTCGTTGTCGTAGTCGAGGAACGAGGTGCCGAAGCCGGTGTGGGCGAAGCTCGGGCGGCCGAGGCCGCTCTGGGTGGTGCGGTCGAGGAACATCCCGGTTCCGTCGTTGACGTAGAGGGTGTTGGTCTCGCCCACCAGGTGGGTCAGGAACAGGTCGTCGTCGCCGTCGCCGTCGATGTCGGCGTACTCGGTCCCCATCGACGCCTCGGCCATGCCGTCGCCGTTGACCGCGCAGCCGCGCAGCATCGCCTCGTCCTCGAAGGTGCCGTCGCGGCGGTTGATCCAGAGGAAGTTCGGGGCGCCGTCGTTGGCGACGTAGAGGTCGAGCCAGCCGTCGAGGTCGAAGTCGGCGGCCACCACCCCGAGTGCGGCGCCGGGGGCGGCGATGCCGGCGCGGGCGGTGACGTCCTCGAAGGTGCCGTCGCCGCGGTTGCGCAGCAGCCGGTCGGCGACCGGGTCGTAGGCCTTCGGGCCGCAGTAGTCGCGCACGCCCGAGTTGCCGGTGCACGGCTGATTGGTGGCGACGGTGAAGTCGACGTAGTTGCCGACGTAGAGGTCGAGATCGCCGTCGCGGTCGTAATCGAAGAACGCCGCGGCGACGCTCCAGCGCGGGTCGTCGGCGCCGGCGCGAGCGGTCACGTCCTCGAAGGTGCCGTCGCCGCGGTTCCGCCACAGGACGTTCGAGCCGAAGTTGGTGACGTAGAGGTCGGCGTCGCCGTCGCCGTCGTAGTCGCCGGCCGCGGCGCCCATGCCGTAGCCGCGCTCGCCGGCGAGGCCGGCCTCCTCGGTGACGTCGATGAAGCGGAGCCGCTTGCCGCCGCCGGGCGCGGGCGTCGAGTCGTTGCGGTAGAGCCGGTCGGAGAGCGGGCCCGCGGGCGGGCGGTGGGCGGTCGCCGGATCGGCGCCCGGCGGCAGCATCGTGCCCTGGACCAGGAAGAGGTCGAGGTCGCCGTCGCCGTCGTAGTCGAGGAGCGCGCCGCCGGCGCCGGCGATCTCGGGGAAGTACCAGCTCCCCGAGGCGCCGGTGAAGTGGACGAAGTCGATCCCGGCCGCGGCGGTCTCGTCGCTGAAGATCGGACCGCCGTCGCCGGCCGCGGCGCCGGCCGCGAACGCGGCGAGGCCGAGGAGGGCGGCGGGGACGGTGCCGGGAGCGTACCGGCCGGCCGTTCGGCGCAGGCGGTGCCGGGAGTGCTGCGGGCTCGGCATGACGGCGAGTCGGGGAGCGGGCGGTGCGGGGGTCGATGCGCCGGGCGGGCGCGGCGGCGGTTTTCGGCGGAGCGCGGCGAGCCTAGCACGGCGGCCAGGCGGCCTCCTGGGCGTCCCGGATCCGGGAAGCGCAGTCCCAGCGGCGGACGGCTGCGGGCGTCCCACGCGGCCTCGGCCGCGGCCCCGCGGCCCGGCATGCTTCTCGCTTCCCCGCGCCGCCGGATCGCCTCGAAACGACACCGGGAGGGCCGTCGATGGAGCACCTGCTGCGAGACCTCCGGATCGCGTTCCGCGCGCTCGGCCACCGCCACGGCTTCGCCGCGGTGGTCGTCGTCACCCTGGCGCTCGCGATCGGCGCCAACAGCGCGATCTTCTCGGTCGTCCGCGGCGTGCTGCTCGCGCCGCCGCCCTACCCGGAGCCCGACCGCCTGCTCTGGCTGTGGCAGACCGACCGGGTGCGCGGCACCGACACCGAGGGTTTCTCGGTGCCCGATTACCTCGACCTCCGCGCCGGCACCCGCGCGTTCGGCGAGCTGGCTGCGCTGCGCCCGGTCAGCCTCGGCTTGACCGGCGACGGCGAGGCCGAGCGGCTTCAGGCGGCGCGGGTTTCGGCCGATTTCTTCGCCGCGCTGGGGGTCCGGCCGGTGCTCGGCCGCGGCTTCGTCGAGGCCGACGACGCCGAGGGCGCCGAGCCGGTGACGGTGATCTCCGAAGGGCTCTGGCGCCGGCGGTTCGGCGGCGACCCCGGGATCCTCGGCCGGCGCCTCCGCCTCGACCAGGTCGAGCGGACGGTGGTCGGGGTGATGCCGTCCGAGGCCGGCATCCCGCCCGATCCGGAGCAGCTCTGGATCCCCGCCGCCTGGACCGAGGTCGAGCGCGGCGACGACCGGCGCGGCGTCCACAACCAGGCCGTCCTGGCGCGCCTCGCCCCCGGCGTCTCCCTCGAGCGGGCCGAGCAGGAGGCGGCCGCGGTGATGGCCCGCCTCGAGCGCGAGCACCCGGACGACAACCTCGGCCGCGGCGCCCGGCTGGTGGCCTTCCACGAGCAGGCGGTGGGCGGCGTGCGGCCGGCGCTCGCGGCGCTCGCCGCCGCGGTCGGCGCGGTGCTCCTGGTCGCCTGCGCCAACGTCGCCAACCTGATGCTGGCGCGCGGCGCCGGCCGCCGGCGCGAGATCGCGCTCCGCGCGGCGCTCGGGGCCGGCCGCGGCCGCGTCGTCCAGCAGCTCCTGGTCGAGAGCCTGGTGCTCGCCGCGGCCGGCGGAGCGCTCGGGCTGCTGCTTGCGTCGTGGAGCCTCGACGCCCTGATCGCGCTCGGCGGCGGCGGCGTGCCGCGCCTCGACGAGGTGCGCCTCGACGGCTGGGTGCTCGGCTTCACCGCCGCGCTCTCGCTCGCCACCGGCCTCGCCTTCGGCCTCCTGCCGGCGCTCCGCGCCTCGCGGCCCGACCTCCGCGCCACCCTCCTCGACGGCGGCCGCGGCGGCGGCCGCTCGGCCGGCCGCCAGCGCCTCCGCCGCGGCCTGGTGGTCGCCGAGGTGGCGCTCTCGGTGATGCTGGTGATCGCCGCCGGGCTCCTGATCCGGAGCTTCCAGCGCGTCCTCGCGCTCGACCCCGGGCTCGATCCCGAGGGGGTCGTCACCGTGCAGATCGAGCTGCCCCAGGCAACCTATCCGTTCCCCGAAGGGTGGCCGGTGTTCGACTGGCCGCGCGGCGTCGGCTTCCTGCGCGAGCTGGAGGAGCGGGTCGAGCGACTGCCGGGCGTCGCCGGCGCCGCCACCGCGCTCAACGCGCCGCTCGCCGCCGGCTGGACGACGCGGGTGACCGTCGCCGGCCGGCCCGCCGTGCCGGAGGGGGAGCAGGAGGAGGCGTGGTTCCGGCCGGTCGGGCCGGGCTACTTCCGCCTGCTCGCGATCCCGCGCGTGGCCGGCCGCGAGTTCACCGCCGCCGACGACGGTTCGGCGCCGCGGGTGGCGGTGGTCGACCAGGCGTTCGTGCGCCGCTGGTTCCCCGGCGCGAGCCCGATCGGCGAGTCGATCGAGATCTTCGGCGTGCCGCGCGAGATCGTCGGCGTGGTCGGCGAGGTGCGCCACCGCGGCCTCGAAGCCGAGGTCCAGCCGACGATGTACGTGCCGCTGCATCAGAGCCCGATGTCGGCGCTCAGCCTGGTGGTGCGTGCCGAGGTGCGTGCCGAGGGCGAGCCGTCCGCGCTCCTCCCCGAGGTGCGCCGGGCGGTCGCGGCGATCGATCCCGACCTGCCGGTCTTCGGCGCCGCCCTCCTCGAGGAGTCGATCTCCGGCTCGCTCGCCGAGCGCCGCTTCACCCTCTTCCTGCTCTCGCTATTCGCGGCGCTGGCGCTGGTCCTGGCGGCGGTCGGGATCTATGGCACGGTGGCGCTCGGCGTCGCCGAGCGGCGGCACGAGATCGGCGTCCGGCTGGCCTTGGGCGGCGGCCGCGGCGACGTCCTGCGCATGGTCCTCACCGAGGGGCTGGGGCTGGCGCTCGCCGGCGTAGCGCTCGGCGTCGCGGGCGCGCTCGCGGCGCGAAAGGCGCTGTCGGCGCTGGTCTTCGACATCGGCACCGCCGACCCGGCGACCTACGCGGCAGTGGCGGTCGCGCTCGCCGCGGTGGCGCTCGCCGCGAGCTGGATCCCCGCCCGCCGCGCCACCGCGGTCGATCCGGCGGTGGTGCTGCAGCACGAGTAGGGCGGCGCAGTGCCGCGCGCGATCAGGGCTCGGTGGCCGACCAGGCCGCGGTGTTGCCGCTCTCGAAGCCGTCGGCGAAGACCATCGAGGGGTCGCCGTCGATCCCGGTCTCGACCAGGAACGCCGCGGCGAGCCGGGCGAACTTGACCGCGTGCGCGGCGCTGTTGCCAAGCGTGGCGACAGTGTCGTTGGCCGTGTGGAGCGCGGTGTTGTGCTGGCCCATCCGGGCCTCGAACGGGAACGTCGCCCGGAAGCCCCGGCTGTTCCAGGAGGCGTGGTCCGAGCAGGCATAGCCGCAGGTGGTCGTGGTTCGGACGAGAGTGGGGAAGTACGTCTGGAGGAGCTGGGTGACGAAGCCGTTCAGCTCGGCGTCGGTGCGGTCGGTGATCAACACGACGTCCTGGGTCGACCCCTTGAACCCCGTCATGTCGAGCTGGAGGACCGCCACCACGTTTTCCCCCGCGACGAGGTAGTCGGCGGCGATGTCGTCCGAGCCCTCGAGCCCGACCTCCTCCGCCGCGTAGCCGATGAACTGGACCGTCCGCTGCGGCTGGAAGCCAGTGTTCATCGCCGCGCGGATCACCTCGGAGAGGGTCGCGATCCCCGACCCGTCGTCGTCCGCGCCCGGTGCCACGCAGTTGGAATTGCTAGTGCAGAGACCTCCGCTCCGGGTCGAGTCCTGGTGGGCGCCGAGGACCACCATCTCGTCCGCGAGCGTCGTGCCGGGGATCGTCAGCACCACCGAGGGCTGCGGCGTGATGCCGCCGTGGGAGTAGAGCTGGGCCGTCACCTCCGGCCGCCCGGCCGCGTAACCGGCCCAGAGGTCGCGGATCCAGTCTGCCGAGTGGTGGACCGCGTGGTGGGCGTGGTAGCGGTTCGGGAAGTTGGTCGAGAGCGCGGTCAAGGTCGCCAGGAGCTGGCTCTCGCTGACGCCGCCGGAGACCGTCGCCACCAACGTCGGCTGGTCAATCGTGAACGGCAGCGCCCCGACCGGGCTCTGTGGCGTGCGCACCCGCTCCATCGCCCCCCGCGCCTCGGCCTCGCTCTCGTGGGCGAAGAACCCGCCGCAGCGCAGCAGCTCGTCGTGGATCCGCTCCGCCAGGTCCGGGATCGCCGAGCGCGGGATCCGGGTCAGCACCACGCCGTCCGCCTCGTCGAGCGGCTGGAGCGACTCGCGCAGCGATCCGGGCGGGAAGAGCGACTCGGCGACCGCGAAGGCGTCGGCGCCGAGGGTGATCCAGACGGATTCGTCCGCGGCCTGGCCGGCCAGGACCTCCGAGGCCGCGGCGCCCGGGCCGGCGGCGAGGGCGATAGACAGGGCGATGCCAGGGACCGCGAGGATCCGGAGCTGTCGGTTCATGCGCGCGATTCTATGTCAGGTGAATCCCGGCGCAGCAGCGCGCCGTCCGAGCCCGCGCCGCGGGGTGGCTTCAGCGCGGGCTATCATCGTCCCGTGTCCGACGACCCCCAGAGCGCCGCACCGTCCGCCGCCGAGCCGCCGCGCCTCCACCGCCAGCTCGCCTTCCTGGTCGAGCTCGACAAGCTCAAGACCGTGCTCCGGCGGACGGTGTTGACCGACCGCTCGCGCCAGGAGAACACCGCCGAGCACTCCTGGCACATCGCGCTCGCCGCGGTGCTGCTCGAGGAGCACGCGGTCGAGCGCGGGATCGACCTCCTGCGGGTGGTCAAGATGCTGCTGGTCCACGATGTGGTCGAGATCGACGCCGGCGACACCTTCTGCTACGACGTCGAGGCCAACCGCGACAAGGCCGAGCGCGAGGAGCGCGCCGCCGACCGGCTGTTCGGGATGCTGCCGCCCGACCAGGGGGGCGAGCTGCGCGCGCTCTGGGAGGAGTTCGAGGCGCGCGCCACCGCCGAGGCGCGCTACGCCGCGGCCCTCGACCGCATCCAGCCGGTGCTCCAGAACCTCCAGACCGAGGGCGCCTCCTGGCGCGCGCACGGCGTCCCCCACGCCGAGGTGGTCGACCGCAACAGGCCCATCGGCGAGGCCGCGCCCGGGATCTGGGAGCACCTCCTGGCGCGGCTCGACGAGGCGGTCGAGCTGGGGCACCTCGAGCGCTGACGCCCCCTCCGCGAGCGGGAAGCCACCGTCCGCGAGCGGGAAGCCACCGTCCGCCGGCGGACGGTCGATACTCTGAAACTTGCCGCATTCGGGCCGCCGCGCGCCGGGTACGCTCCTTGCTCCCGCACCCCGGACGGAAACCGCCCGCACACCGCCCGGGGAGGGCCCTCATGTCGCAGCTCTGGAACGACCTCCGCTTCGCCGCCCGCACGCTCGCCCGGCGCCCGCTCTACCTGGTCGCCGGCGTGCTCACGCTCGCGCTCGCGATCGGCGCCAACAGCCTGATCTTCAGCGTCGTCTCCTCGACGCTCCTCGCGCCGCTGCCCTACCCCGAGCCGGAGCGGCTGGTGACGGTGTGGAGCCAGTGGGTCAACTTCCCGAAGACCTGGGTGTCGCTCTCCGAGTACGCGCTCTACCGCGACCGGGTGGCGAGCTTCGACGGCGTGGCGCTGATCGACCCCGAGCGGGTCACCCTCGGCGGCGCCGGGGAGCCGGAGCGGGTGGACGCCGTGTGGGTGACCCCGGGCCTCTTCGAGGTGCTCGGGGTGAAGCCGTCGCGCGGCCGCGCCTTCACCGCCGAGGAGGCCGCCGCCGAGGCCGACGTGGTGATGATCGGGCACGAGCTGTGGCAGCGCCGCTACGGCGGCGACGAGGAGGTGATCGGCGGGACGGTGACGATGAACGGCACCGCCCAGCAGGTAGTCGGCATCGTGCCGCCGGGCCTGGTGCTCCCCCAGGACCTCTCCGAGGGGCGCCGCGCCGAGGTCTGGGCGGTCGTGGCGGAGCCGCCCGAGTTCGCGGCGCTCGACCCCAACGGCGGCTCGCACGGCTGGCTGGCGGTCGCGCGGCTGGCCCCGGAGGCGACGGTCGAGTCGGCGCGCGCGGAGCTCCTGGCGGAGAACGAGCGCGCTACCGCGGACGGCGTCTACACCGAGGAGTGGCGTTTCCGAACCCTGATCGTCCCGGCCGCCGAGGAGGTCACCGGCCGCGTGGCGCCCGCGCTGCGCCTCCTCGGCGGAGCGGTCGCGCTACTGCTCCTGATCGCCTGCGCCAATCTCGCGAGCCTCGGCCTGTCGCACGCCTTCCGCCGCCGCCGCGAGCTGGCGGTGCGCTCGGCGCTCGGCGCCGGCGGGCGGCAGCTCGGCCGGCTGCTCCTCGCCGAGAGCCTGGTGATCGCGCTCGCCGGCGGCGCCGCGGGGCTGCTGGTCGCCACCCAGGGGCTCGACCTCCTGAAGGCGATGGCCGCCGACCAGGTGCCGCGGCTCGCCGCCGCCGAGCTGGACGGCCGGGTGGTCGCGTTCACCGCCGCGGTGTCGATCGCGGCGGCGCTCCTCTCGGGCCTCTTGCCGGCGCTCTGGGCGGCGCGGGCTCCGGCCCAGCGCGGTCTGCGCGGCGGCGCCGCCGGACCGTCTGCCGGCGGCCGCGCGCGCGGGCTGGCGGTGGCCTTCCAGGTCGCGCTTGCCGTGGTCCTGGTCACCGGCTCGGGGCTGATGCTGCGCACGGTTCGCGGTCTCCTCGACGTCGACGCCGGTTTCGACCGCGAGGGGGTGGCGGTGTTCGATCTCTACCTGCCCGAGGCCGACTACCCGGCGGACGCCGACATCACCGCGTTCTACCGGCGCGCGGTCGACGGCCTCGCCGGACTGCCCGGGGTGCGCGCCGCCGGGGCGATCCGCCAGCTCCCGCTGGCGACCGAGATGGGCGACCACGGCATCAGCGTCGAGGGTCACGAGAAGGCGCCCGACGAGCGGCCGGCGGCGGAGTGGCAGTCGGCGTCCGCGGGCTACTTCGAGGCGATGGGCATCCCGGTGCTCGAGGGGCGGACCTTCACCTCGGGCGACGACGGCTCGGCGCCGCTCGCGGCGATCGTCAACCGCGCCTTCGCCGAGAGCTACTGGCCGGGGCGGAGCGCGATCGGGCGGCGGATCAAGCTCGGCTCCGACCCGGCCAACGAGAACCCGTGGATGGACGTCGTCGGAGTGGTCGCCGACGTCCGCCACGGCGGCCTCGACCAGGCGACGTTCAAGCCGGCGTTCTACCTGCCGCTCGAGCAGTTTCACCTGTCGACCGGCTTCGCCTCGCGCAGCATGACGATGGTGATGCGCACCGCGGGCGAGGAGGAGCCGGCGCTGGCGGCCGCGGGCTTGGCGGTGCGCGGTCTCGATCCGCGCCTGCCGCTGAGCCGGGCGCGGACCCTCGAGCAGGTGGTCGACCGCTCGCTCGGCGCCTCGCGGCTGGCCGCGAACCTCCTCGCCGCCTTCGCCCTCCTCGCCCTGGCGCTGGCGGCGGTCGGGATCTACGGCGTCACCTCGGCGCTGGCGGCGCAGCGGCGGCGCGAGCTGGGGATCCGTCTCGCCCTGGGCGCCCGGCGGCGCCAGGCCGAGGGGCTGCTGCTCGCCCAGGGCGCCGGCACCGTCGGGCTGGGCCTCCTGGCCGGGATGGCTGCCTCGCTGCTCCTGACCCGGCTCCTCGCGGGCCTCCTCTTCGGCGTCGGCCCCCGCGACCCGATGACCCTGGCCGCGGCGCCGGTGGTGATCGCCGCGGTCGCGCTGGTCGCGGCCTGGCTGCCGGCGCGCCGGGCGTCGCGGCTAGATCCGCGGACGGTGCTCCAGGAGGGATGAGGGTGTCGCAGTAGACGGTGTCGCAGTAGACGGTGGCGGGGTCGTCGGCGTCGCCGCCGGTTCGCCGGAGATCGATCCGTACTGATAAGTCCAGGTGCCAGCGACAGTCCAGCGGGCCACACCCTCGGACAAGACGACGTCATTGGTCTCCGCCTCGAACCGGGAGAGCCTCAGGAACCGCACCTTGGCCTCTTCGCAAACCTTCAGCGCTGCACGCTCTCCCTTGGTCATGATCTCCGCGGCGACGGCGTCACGATCGCGGTCGTTGATGCCTGCGCCTTTGGCCTCATGTTCCACGGAGATCTTCACTTTTTCGGCGGCCAGATAGTCCCCGACGCTCATGCCGTCGACGAGATGGGCGATGAGGCGCCGACGAATGCCCCGCCCTCCCTTCCTCGGGGTCTTGAGCTTGAGCCACTCACTCAAAGTCATCTGCGGTGCATACTGGCGGCCTGGGTTGATCCTGAAGAAAGCCCGCTTCCAACGGAGGGCCATGGATCGAGAATGCAGCCAGGCGGCAGCACACAGCACGGAAATCACGATGGCGAGGACGACCTGAATACCCAGTATCCTGCTGACATTGACCCCATAGGACTCTCCCGTCTCGCGGGTCAGCCAGTTTGTTACCGTTACCCAGATGTAAACGAGGGCTGGAAGGAAGAATATGACACCGAGGTGTTGCAGGACGCCGCTCTTTCTCCAGCGGGCCAAGGTAGGAGGAGAGCTGAGGACCTGTCTCATTGCAAGGCCGTGGTACAGGAGATTGGCCAGGCTATCGCCGTTTGCATGATGCTCGTTCCTGTTGCAAAGGCTCCGAACCTTGAAGAGCGCTAGGTGGAGGTTTTCATGTTCGCGAACGATGCTGAGCACCAGCAATAGCATGAGGAGGCACAGAGCAATACCTCCGATCAGCCCCAGATCGTTGAAGTCGATCCATACGCCGGGGATTGGAGACGGCGTCGCCACTCCCCGGGATATGAACTGCCTCAGATACTCCTCTCGTGCAATGTCAAGTTGAAGAGGATCTCCATCGAAGAACGTCAGTCCGTTCCCGCGTGTGCTTCGGTCCGACCCGTCGAGGGTGGCTGAGTTCCCCGCGATGGTCCCTGCGGAACCACTCGCCGCTGGTCCGGGGCCCTGGTTGCCGCTCTGGGCGTCGGCGTACCAAGCCTTCAAGCGGCTGCGAGGCCAGCTCCCCTCTTGCAAGTTGTAGTTTGCGATTCCTATGAGGACGGTGGCGACAATGACAACGTAAAGCGAGTAGCGGGCGCGATCAGATGATGTACGAAACGCGTCGATGTACTCCCGAAACTCCTCTGCAGGCCAATCGGCCTGCTCTGTTCCTTCGCGGTCGATCATGACTGGGGCCCTCCTCCGGTCCATCGAAAGCGGCAGAAATGCCACTCCCCACAAGGTACCGAGGGGAAGGGCATACATACCCGACCGTTTGCAAAATCACCAGCCTGGGACATTGCTACAGGGCGGGGGGCGAGTCAAGTCTGGAGGGCGACTGCAGGCGGCTCGGAACGTGCCGGCATGCACTGGACGGTCTCCGGTGCCGACGCCATCATCGCCTTGCGGATGCTGCCAGCCCAGCGGACGATTCGAGGACCTTCGGGGATTGGAACCCGGCAAGTGCCTGGCCCCGGGTCCGTGGGTGATGTGCTAGCATCTGATGCATGCGCACCACGCTCGACATCGCGGAGGACGTCCTCATGGCCGTCAAAGAGCGCGCCCGCAGGGAAAAGCGGAGCGCCGGCGAGGTGCTGTCCGACCTCGCCCGCGACGCCCTGACCGGTCGCCACACCCGCGTCTCCGAGGTGGCGGAGCCGGAGAGCTTCTACGGCTTCGAGCCGTTCCCCCACCGCGGCTTCGCGGTCTCGAACGAGCTGATCGACCGGCTGCGCGAGGAAGAGCCGGAGTGAAGCGGGCGCTCCTCGACGTCAACGTGCTCCTGGCGCTTTTCGACCAGGACCACGTCGACCACCCGCGCGCCCGCGACTGGATCGGCGACGAGATCCGGCACGGCTGGGCCTCGTGCGCCCTGACCCAGAACGGATTCGTCCGGATCATCAGCCAGCCCCGCTATCCGAGCCCGGTGTCGCCGTTGGAGGCCGTCGAACGGCTGCGCACCGCCACCGGCAGCCGATACCACGAGCTGTGGCCCTGCTCGATCAGCTTCCTCGACGACCGCCGCGTCGACGCGAGCCGCGTCCACGGCCCGCTCCAGGTGGCGGACGTCTATCTCCTCGCCCTGGCCGTCGAGCATGGGGGGAGGTTCGTGACCTTCGATCGCACGATCCCGCTCTCGGCGGTGCGCGGCGCCGGGCCGGAGCACCTCGTGGTGCTCTGAGGCTCAGGAGAAGAGCCGGAACCAGAGCCCGAACGCCTTCTTGACCGCCGGCGTCAGCTTGCCGCGGCGCCAGGCGTCGGCGGCCTTCTTGACCACCTCGCCCTGGGTCGGGTAGGGGTGGATGACGCCGGCGATCGTGCCCAGGCCGATCCCCGCGGTCGCCGCCAGGCACAGCTCACCGAGCATGTCGCCGGCGTGCTCGGCGACCAGGGTGGCGCCGACGACGCGCCCCTTCCTGTCGGCGTGGACGCGCAGGAAGCCCTCGGTCTCGCCGTCGAGGAGCGCGCGGTCGACCTCCTCGAGCGGCAGGGTCAGGGTGTCGATCGCGATCCCCTTCTCCGCGGCCTCCTTGGGGTAGAGGCCGACGTGGGCGACCTCGGGGCTGGTGTAGGTGCACCAGGGGACGACCAGGTCGCTCGCCTTCTTGCGGCCGAGGAAGAGCGCGTTCTGGATCACGATCCGGGCCATGGCGTCGGCGGCGTGGGTGAACTGGTAGCGCCCGGCGACGTCGCCGGCGGCGTAGATCCGCGGGTTGGTCGTGCGCAGGCGGTCGTCGATCACGACGCCCTGCTTGTTCGTTTCGACCCCGGCGGCGTCGAGGCCGAGCCCCTCGACGTTGGGCTTGCGGCCGACCGCGACGAGGATGCGCTCGGCGGCCACCGAGCGCTCCTCGCCGCCGCGCTCGAAGTGGATGCGCGCCGGACCGCCCCCGGGCGCGCCGGCGCCGCCCGAGACGCGGGTGATCTTCGCCCCCAGCTCGAGCCGGACGCCGTCGCGCGCCATCGACTCCTGGACGATCGCGGCGGCGTCCGGGTCCTCGCGGGGCAGCACCTGCTCGGCCATGTCGAGCAGCGTCACCTCGCTGCCGAGGCGCGCGAACGCCTGCGCCAGCTCGCAGCCGATCGGGCCGCCGCCGATCACCGCCAGGCGCGCCGGCAGCTCGGTCAGCTCGAAGACCGTCTCGTTGGTCAGGTAGCCGGCATCGGCGAGGCCGGGGATCGGCGGCACCGCGGCGCGGCCGCCGGTGGCGATCACCGCGCGGCGGAAGGCGAGCCGGCGCCCCTCGACCTCGACCGCGTCCGGAGCGACGAAGCGCGCCTCGCCGAGGTAGACGTCGACGCCGGCGGCGGCGAATCGGCGGGCGGAGTCGACTCGCGAGACGTCGGCGCGGAGGCGCCGCATCCGCTCCATCGCGAAAGCGAACTGCCCGGCGCCCGAGGCCGCCGGCGCCCCGAAGCGCCCGGCGGCGGTCGCGACCTCGTGCCAGGCGCGGGCGGCGCGGATCACCCCTTTCGACGGCACGCAGCCGACGTTGAGGCAGTCGCCGCCCATCAGGTGCCGCTCGACCAGCCCGACGCGGGCGCCGAGCCCGGCGGCGCCGATCGCCGAGACCAGCCCGGCGGTGCCGGCGCCGATCGCGAGCAGGTGGTAGCGGCCGGCCGGCTCGGGGTTGACCCAGCCGGCCGGGTGGACGTTGCCGACCAGCCGGCGGTTGTGCTCGTCGGCCGGGCGGATGTACCCGGCGGTGTGCTCCGCGGTCGCCGGCTCTGTGCTCTTCACCTCAGGCACGGTCGTCTCCCTCCCCGTCCGCGGTCGCCTCGTCGAGCGCCGCCCGCGCCTTGCGCGTGATGAGAATCGTCACCGCCAGGGTGGCGGCGAGGCCGACCCCGAGCAGCACCCAGTCCCACACCGTCTTCTCGCCGCCGCCGCCGGCCGCGGTCACCACGTCGCCCGCCACCTTGCCGTAGTAGACGTAGAGGAGCGTCCCCGGGATCATCGCCAGCGAGGCCGCCAGGTAGTGCCGGAACTTCACCCGGGTCAGCCCGAGCAGGTAGTTGAGGAGGTTGTAGGGGATCGCCGGCGAGAGCCGCAGGAGCGCGACCACCTTCCACCCCTCGCGCCCGACCGCGCGGTCGATCGCCTGGAACTTCGCCCTCCCCTCGAGCTTGCGCTCGACCCAGCCGCGCGCCGCGTAGCGCGCGATCAGGAACGACGCCGACGACCCGAGGAGCGCCCCCGCGGTCGCCCACAGCAGCCCCTCGGCGAGCCCGAACGTCGCCCCGGCGGCGAGCGTCAGGAGCGACCCGGGCAGGAACGCCACCGTCGCCGCCGCGTACCCGAGCACGAACGCCGCCGGCCCCCAGAAGCCGAGACCGTCGACCCAGTCGCGGAACTGCGGCACGTAGCCGCCGCCGAGACGGCCGAGCCAGAGCACCGCGGCGAGCGCGGCGAGGGCGGCTACGACTTTGAGGGCGGTCTTCCAACGCGAGATGAGGGGGCCGAGGGTACTTGCCGGAGCATTGGTTTCCGTCATTTGGGGGTTTCCTTGTTGCGGTGCCGGGCGCGGCGGCCGCCCGCGGCGTTCCCCCGGCACATACGGCCGCTGCTGCCCGGCCGGATTTCGAGTCGGCCGAGTCTAACCGCGGCCGTGGCAGACCTCGCCGTCATAGGCTAGACTTCGTCGAACTCCTTAGATTCGCGAGGGGGTGGCCCCGTGCGCATGAGGGTCGCGGAGGTCGAACGAGATGCGCGCTCGCCAGCGGCCAGAACGACCAAGAAGTTCTTCAACGCCTCAGCTACTAACCGGCATTAACCATGTCGAGGTTACGCTCGTCTTGAGGTCTTCCCAATGAGTCTTGGTGCAGTTCAAAGCGACATGCTCCTTGTGTTCATAGGTTACGGAGACGACGCTCGCGAGGAGGCGGAAGCCATCCTCGCACTCCAGCCTGTACTTCAAAGGAAAATGGACTCCCATCTTGCCGTAATGTCCGGGCAAAGACGCTTTACCAAGGTCAAGATCTGGGAGTGGCGATCTGACCTTGAACCTGGCGTTGGCGGTCAACAAACTATTGCCCCCCGCCTCGAGTCAGCGCACGTCGCCATCTTTGTGTTCAAGACCCGCGTTGGCGCCGTTGCATGGGATGAGCTACGAATGGTCCGCGAGCGCACAGATAGATGTCCTGTAGTGGTGCTGTTCCCTACGATCGCACCACAGGAGCAGTTCGATCTCGATGTTGTTGTAGACTGGCTCGACCTGCTAAGGAAGCGGAACGAGCTTACTTCCGACTGGACACAACCCGAATCGAAATCTGTTACTCCCGTTGAGGCATACCGCGACAAGAGCCACATGCTTGAGATTGTCATCGACCATTTTGACAGACTCATCAGCGGTCTCCTCAAAGGCGCCGTCTCAGCCGACGAGTATAAATCTGCACCGCCACCGCCTTGGATCCACTCTGATGTGGAATTGCGTATCGCGTACGAAAGGACGGCGCCATCACGGCACCCGTGCGATGGCGCGCGCCTTGAGGACTTCGACTGGCCATTGGTACATGAATTTGCACAAAAGGAGCTTGGAGAGGCTGCCAGTAGTCTAAGGAATGAAGAGCTGTTCAGGGAGCTAGGGTTGTACTCTCCCCTCACCTCGATGCCAACAGTGCACAAGGCCGCAGTACTCTGCTTTTGTAGGCGTCCTCAAAGCTTCTTCCCCCAAGCTACCTCGTCATTCATTGTGGGTGATCCGGGAAGCAATTCACCAGAAATACGAGACATCGCAGGCCCTCTTAGCAAGCAAGTGTCCGATCTCGTTGAACTCATCAAGCACAACCTTGGGGCAGCATCTCGCTTTGTGGATGGTCTGCGATATGAGGATGCGGAGATTCCGCTGTCGGTAGTGCGAGAGGTCGTTGCTAACGCCGTCGCGCACCGAGACTACGAGACGTCTGAAACCATTCAGGTAAGGCTTTCCGAAGACTGGCTTGAGATTCAAAATCCAGGAAGCTTCCCTCCCAACGCCTCGTGGAACGTATTCTTGGGCCAGGGACCCCTGTCTCGCCCGAACGACATGGCCATTACATATTATCTCAAGAAGACTCTGGCAATGGAGGGGATCGGTCGCGGTTTTTCTCTGTTCGGTCGCTACATCGAAAATTATGGTAAAGACAGTATCGTTTGGGAAGTGCCGACTCCTCAAACCGTTTTGGTTCGGTTGCGGAGGCTTAGGGGGCGGAGCCTTGCGCGAGACATCATGATAACGACCCCTCGAGTATCTCCGCGGGCGATGGACGACGGCATGGTTCAGAGGGATGCCGTTGAACGGTCTTCAAGGATGGCTCGAGTGTATCTGGCTTCCACCGCTCAAGACCTGCAAGTTTACCGTCAGGTGGTCGACGACACGATTCTGCGGCTGTCCCAGGGCGCGGTGGTCATGGAGCGCTTCGGCCCGCTAGCTGGTGAACCTGTGGAGGAACGCGAACGCAAGGCCAGAGAGAGCGACGTGGTCATTTGCGTTGTGGCGCATCGCTATGGCTTTGTGCCGGAGAAGGGGAAGGGCAGCATCACGCAGCGGGAGGTGGAAGCCGCCCAGGCGGCCGGAAAAGATGTGCTGGTCTTCATCGTAGCCGACGACCACCCTTGGTCTGAAGCGAAGGAGCACGACCTCTTGACGGATCCTGCGGTAATCGCGGATCCAGAGCGAGTTAACAAGGTCCTGGAGAGTGCGAAGGCGATCTTTGACTTCAAGGCATGGTTGCGGGCCAACTTCGTCTGCGACACCTTCACCACGCCCGACGACCTCGGCCGGAAGATCGCTATCGCGCTCAAAAGCTACGCTGCCGAGCGCTCGCCGGGTGCGGTGCAAGCCGCGCCGAAGCGCGGCGAGATCCGCATCGTCCACGCGCTCCAGCCCGCGCCCCACTTCCATGGCCGGGACGGGCTGGTGGCAGCCCTGCGGCGTTGGGTAGCAGACCTCGCCTCCCCGGACCGGGTCTGGTCGCTGGTCGCGGCGGGCGGGACCGGCAAGACGGCCGTGGTGGAGCGCGTCGTCGCAGGGATGGAGCCCGGCGAGGCAAGTGTGCTCGTCTGGTCGTTCTACGAGCGCCCCGACGCCGACGCCTTCCTGCTCGAGTGCAACCGGCTCTTTCTGGGCGAAGAGGAGGGGCCCATGGGCGGGCGCCTCGAGCGCCTCGAGCGCGGCCTCCGCGACGGCCGGCCGCACCTCGTCGTCCTCGACGGCCTCGAGCGGGTGCAGGAGGACGCCGGCGGCGGCCGGGTGCGCGGCGAGCTGTCCGACCAGACGCTCAAGCTCCTCCTCCGCGCGCTCGCGGCCGGGCTCGGCCGCGCCCGTGCCCTCGTCACCTCCCGCTTCCCTTTGGTCGATCTCGGGGACTGGGCGAACCGCGGCTACCGCGAGACCCGGCTCGACGACCTCACACCGGAAGCCGCAGTGGCCGTGCTGCGCGGCTGGGGAGTGGTCGGCGACGAAGCGGCGTTGCGAGCGGCGGCTGAGCAGGTGGGCCATCACGCACTCTCGGTGGCGGTGATCGGCTCCTACCTCCGCTCGTTCGCGGACGGGCGGATCGAGGAGGTCGCGGCCTTCGATCTTGATGCCGTGACCGGCGACGACGCGAAAGCGGCGAAGCTGGCGCGGGTGCTCGCCTCCTACGCGGAGCGCCTACCAGCCGAGGAGCGCGAGCTGCTCGCGCGGCTCGCAGTCTTCCCCCGCGGGGTGACGCTGGCGCTACTCGGCGCGCTGGTCGAGGCCGGCGGCGAGGTGGCGGGGTTGCTCGTGAACGAGAGGCCGCGCCTCGTGAAACTACTCGGCGACCTGAAAGCCCGTGGGCTGGTGTTCCAGTACCGGACCGACACTAGCGTCACGTGGACGGCCCATCCTTTCCTGCGCGACAGCTTCCGGGCGCTGCTCGGCTGCCCGGCCGCGCACGTGTTCGACGTCGTGGCGCGGTCGCTCGGCTCCGGACTGGAGACCCGGCCCGACCCGAAGCCGACCGACCCGGCGGTGCTCGACCGCTACGAGCGGCTGATCGAAGCGACTCGGCTCGCGGGGCGGGAGCAGGAGGCGTTCGATCTGTTCTGGTACGGGCTGGGGAGCGCCGCACATCTTGGCAAGGTGTTGGGAGATTACGGCCGAGGCTACCGGATCCTGGCGGCCTTCAGCGCTACGGGGCGGGCGGAGGATCTAGCGCCCTCCATCGTGCTGAGGAATCGGTCGCTCCTGGCGAACGACCTCGCTCTCTTCGCGGGGCAGCTCGGACGTCTGGCCGAGGCGTGGGCCGTCCGGCAGGTCGATGACGAATGGTCGAGAGCGCTCGCTGAACCGGCCGAGACCTCGATCCGACTCCGGAACTCGAGCGACCTGGCGTTCGCCTTGGGGCGCCTGTCCGAGGCCCGGGCTCTGTCCGAGGAGGCTCTCGCTGAGGCCGATGCGGCCAACGACGCTGTGGAGCGAAGAAACTCTCTGGCAGGTCGGGCAAGGACCACACACGCTGGCGGCGATGTCGGTGCCGCCCGAGCAGCCTTCGCCACCGCCGAGGAGCTGGAGGGAGAACCGCTCTATTCGCTGCGGGGCGCTTGGTGCGCCCGTCATCACCTCGACCTCGGGAACCTCGCCGGCGCGCGCTCTCTCTGCGATCACGGCCTGGAGAAGGCACGCGCAGGGAACTGGAACGAGGAGATCCCCCTCTTCCACGCCCTCCTCGCCCGGATCGCCCTCGCTGGGGGCGGCGACCCCACTCCCCACCTCGACGAGGTCCGAGCCTGGACCTCGCGTACCGGCAAGATGGAGCTCTTCATCGAGGCCTACCTCCTGACCGCCCGCCATCTCCTCGCCGCCGGCGACCCCCAGGCCGCCCTAGGGGAGGCCGAATCCGGCCTCCTCCACGCCGTCGCCTGCGGGTACGGCCTCCTCCGCATCGAGCTGCTGGTCGCGCTGGCGCGGATCCGCCTCGCCTGGCCGGACCCGCTGCGGGCGATCCAGGCGGCGCGGGAGGCGCTCGATCTCGCGGCGCATCCCGACTGCGGTTACGCTTGGGGCGAGGCCGACGCCGCCCAGGTCTGGGGCGAGGCCTACTTCGCCGACCATCAGCCGACCCTCGCGCAGCGCGCCTTCGCCCGCGCCCTTGAGGTGCGCCGGCGCATCGAGCACCCCGGGGTCGCGGAGACCGAGGCCTGGCTTTCTCGGGTTGGACCCGATTGAAGTCCTCACCTTCCGCGCCTGAAGCGGGGGTTCGCGCTCCCGCGGCCTCCCGCACCGCCAGCCGGCGCGGCCGCCGCCTCGCCCTCGCCGCCGTGCTCGCCGCGGCGGCGCTGCTGCGGCTCGTCTACTCGCTGCCGCAGCCCGATCCCGGCCGCTTCTGGGACGAGCGCTACGGGTTCCGCAACGTCGCGGCGGTCCTGCTCGACGGGCGGCTCGGGCCGGCGCACGCGCTCTATCCGTCGCTCTCGTGGCTGCCGCAGACGGCGCTCCTGGCGGCGAGCGAGGCGCTCCATCGGCTGACCGGGGCCGAGGAGCTGGCGATCGTCGGGGACCCTGGGGAGCGGATCTTCTCGCCCACCGCCTACCGGCTGGCGCGGGGGGTGTCGGTGGTCTGCGGCGTCTGGGCGGTCTGGCTGCTCTACCGGCTGGGCAGCCGGGCGCTCGATCCGGCGACCGGGCTGGTCGGAGCGCTGCTGCTGGCCGGGTTCTGGCGGCACGTCACCGCGTCGGGAGAGTTCAAGCCGGACGCGATCGTGGTGGCGTTGACGCTGCTGTCGGCCGGCTGGAGCGTGCGTGCCGGGCGGCTCGGGAGCTGGGCGGCGTACCTCCTGGCCGGGGCCGGGATCGGGCTCGTGGCGTCCGCGAAGTACAACGCCGCGGTGGTGGCGCTGGTGCTGGTCGCCGCGGTCGCCGTCCATGGGCGCGGGGCAGTGCGCCTGCTGCCGAGGCTGGCCGCGGCCGCCGCGGCGTCGCTCGCGGTCTTCGGCGCGCTCAACCCGTGGCCGGCGCTGGTCGCGCGCGACTTCCGCTGGCAGCTCGGCTACTACGCGCTCGAGGCCGAGCGGGCGGGGAGCGGGCACGGGGACGTCCTCCTCGCCGAGATCGACTTCCTGGTCCGCCACCACGGCGTGCCGGTGGCGCTGTGCGCCGCCGCCGGGCTCGCGGCGCTCGGATGGCGCGCGGCGCGCTCGGTGCCGCGGCACCGGGAGCTGATCCCGCTCCTGGTCTTCGCCGCCGGCTATCCGCTGGTCTATGCCGCCGTGACCCGGCTCTTCCTGAGCCAGAACATGCTGCCGGCGGTGCCGTTCACCTGTCTCTTCGCGGCCTGGGCGATGGTCGCCGCCGGGCGCGCGCTGGCCGCCCGGTGGCCGTCGCCCTGGCTGCCGGTGCGCTGGCGGCCGGCGCTCGGCTGGGCGGCGTTCGCGGCGCTGGCGATCCTGGTCTTCCGCTTCCCGGTCGCGGCGACCTACGACCAAGCGGTGCCGAGCACCTCCCAACGCGCCGCCGCGCTCCTCGCCGACGGCCTGGCGCCGCCCCTCGATCTTCGGATCGCGTTCCACGAGCGCGGGGCCGACCCGCCGATCCACGCCCGGATCGGCGGCCGCCGGCTGAGGGTGGTGCCGGTCGACGACCTCGCGGCAGTCGACCCCGCCGCGCTCGACCTGGCCGACGTCGAGGTCTTCCCGGCGGAGCGGCTCGCGGGCGCCGGCGCCGGCTTCTACCTGCGGCGGCTGGCGGCGTCCGGCGCCGCCCGGGTCGAACGCCTCCCGAGCCGGCTCTTCGTCACCCGCGGCCGCGAGCTGGTGGTGGTGCTCCACCCGTGGCGCCGGCGCGGGCCGGAGCAGCTCCTCGAACCGGGCGCGGCGCTCGAGGAGGGCGCCGGCCGGCGGCGCCTGAGCGTGCGCCTCGACGGGCCGGCGGCGCCCGGCGAGGCGGTGTCTCTCGGGCTGACCGTGCCGTACCGGGAAGCCGGGCCGGCGCTCGAAGGGCTGACGCTCGCCGGCCGGCCGCTCGCCTGGTACGAGAGCGGCGGCCGGGGCGGCGGCCGGGTGCACCTGATCACCGAGCGGCGGCGTCTCGGCGAGGGGGCGCAGGAGCTGGTGATCGTCCTGCCCCCGCCCCCGGCCGGCGCCGCGGCGCCGCGCTTCGAGCTCCACCGCTGGCGACTCGAAGCGCCGGAGCCGGCGGGCGCGCCGCCCTGAGCCGGGGCCGGAGGCCGCCGCGACGGCTTAGGCGCACTGCACCTGGATCTGTGCAGTTTCTGCACGATTCGGAGAGCAATCCGTCGTTTCAGGCTTGACAACGAGCCCTGTAGCCCCCAAGATCCGTCAAACCTGAACGAAATGGGAGACACCAGTGAAAGCCATAGAGATCCTGAAGACGGCCGACGAGGAGCGGGTGCGGTTCGTGCGCCTGCAGTTCACCGACATCATGGGCGTGATCAAGAACGTCGAGGTCCCCCGCAGCCAGTTCGAGAAGGCGCTCGACGGGCAGATCATGTTCGACGGCTCGTCGATCCAGGGTTTCACCCGCATCGAGGAGTCGGACATGCTGCTGGTGCCCGATCTCGACACCTTCATCGTCAACCCCTGGTCGAACCCCGACGGCTCGAAGGTGGCGCGGATGATCTGCGACGTCTACCTGCCGGACGGCTCGCCGTTCGCCGGCTGCCCGCGGCTGACCCTGAAGCGCCAGGTCGAGCGCGCCGAGAAGCTCGGCTACAAGATGGTCGCCGGCCCGGAGGCCGAGTTCTTCCTGTTCCAGAAGGACGCCCAGGGCGAGACGCTGGTCGAGACCCACGACGTCGGCGGCTACTTCGACCTGACGCCGGTCGACCGCGGCGAGGAGTGCCGGCGCGACATCGTGATGGTGCTCGAGGCGATGGGCTTCGAGGTCGAGGCCGCCCACCACGAGGTCGCCCCCGGCCAGCACGAGATCGACTTCAAGTACGCCGAGGCGGTGGCGTGCGCCGACAACGTCGTCACCTTCCGCTTCGTGGTCAAGAAGGTGGCGCTCGACCACGGCCTCCACGCGACCTTCATGCCCAAGCCGATCTTCGGCGTCAACGGCTCGGGGATGCACGTCCACCAGAGCCTCCTGGCCACCGACGGCGGGAACGCCTTCTACGACAAGAAGGCCGAGTTCCAGCTCTCCAAGGTGGCGATGGGCTACATCGGCGGCATCCTGCGCCACGCCTCCGCCTTCGTCGCGATCACCAACCCGCTGGTCAACTCCTACAAGCGGCTGGTCCCCGGCTACGAGGCGCCGGTCAACGTCGCCTGGTCGGAGAAGAACCGGAGCCCCCTGGTGCGCGTGCCGGCCAAGCGCGGCATGTCGACCCGTTGCGAGGTGCGCGTGCCCGACCCGTCGTGCAACCCCTACCTGGCGCTGGCGGTGATGCTCGCCTCCGGCCTCGACGGCGTCGAGAACGGCTATGACCCGGGCGAGCCGGTGAACAAGAACATCTTCACCATGAGCCACCGCGAGAAGCGGCGCCTGCGGATCGACCAGCTCCCGGCCAACCTCTCCGAGGCGCTCGACAACCTGGAGAAGGACCGCACCCTGCGCGACGCCCTCGGCGAGCACGTCTACGAGCACTTCCTCGAGGCCAAGCGCCAGGAGTGGGCGGACTACATCTCGGTCGTCCATCCCTGGGAGCGCGAGCGCTACCTCAGGGAGTTTTAGGCTTTCCAGGGGGGCTGTTCCAGCCCCCCTCCCCGCGCCGGTCGCCCCCCCCGCCTCCTTCACTGCCCTGCCCCTCCCGCCCCCTCGAGTTCCGGCCGGCCGCACGTTCCAGATGTCAGATAAACTCCTATGAGCTGGACGTCATTGCTCCTATGATTCCTTGTCCCGGCATTTATGTCTTCCGACACTTAGGATTGAGCATGCTCATCGGAAGCGGTAGGTCGTCGTACGTGTCGAGGCGGGGTTTCGGCGGCGAGAGGGTGCCTTGACCGGGGGGCCGGAGCGCTCCCAGCAGACGGCAACCGAGCGGCCGAGCCGGTTCCTCGTCGGAAGCCTCGCGCTCCTCGGGCTGATCTCCGCCTACCTGGCGGCGACCGCCGGCCCCGGCCAGGGGCGCGCCGTCCTGGTGCTGGCGCTGCCGCTGCTCGGTCTCGCCGCGACGGTGGCCTGGGCGGTGCGCTGGTGGCGGCGGCGGCCGGAGCGGGAAGCCGGGATCGCCGCCGTGCTCCTGGCGGCGGGGTCGGCGGCGACGCTCTTGCCGGCCGCGCTCGGGCGGAGCGCGGTCGCCCCCCACCTTCTCCTCGGCGTCGCCGGATGGGCGGCGCTCGTGGTCGTGCTCCGCGGGCAGCCGCGCCGCCGGCGGATCGCCATCGCCGCCGCTCTCGGCCTCGCGCTGGCGGCGGCGGCCGGCGCCGCGGCGAGCCGCCGCGACGCCGCGCCGGAGCCCTTCGTCAACCCGCCCGCGGCGGAGAGCCTGGCCGGGGAGGCGCTGGGCGGCGAGTCGGGGCCGTTCTATCCGTCGGCGGCGCGCACCGTGGACGGCGAGCCGGTCGCCGCCGCCGGACCGGCGGCTCAGGAGAGCTGCGGCAGCGCCGGCTGTCACCCGCGCGAGGCGGCGGAGTGGGCCTCGTCGGGGCACCGCTGGTCGGGGGTGGCCGACCCCTGGTATCGCCGCGCGCTCGAGGAGTACCGCGGTCGCCACGGCGCGGTCGCGGCGCGCTGGTGCGCCGGCTGTCACGACCCGGCGCTCCTGCTCTCCGGGAACGCCGGCGAGCCGCCGGCGGCGCTCGCCGCGCGGCCCGAGGCCGCCGCCGGCGTCGGCTGCACGATGTGCCACGGGATCGCGGCGGCCGGCAGCACGATCGGCCAGGCCCACTACACGGTGGATCCGCCGCCGGAGGCCGCGCCGGCGACCGGCCTGGCGAGCCTGCTGATCCGCCTCGATCCCGAGACCCACCGCCGCGCCTGGTCGCGGCCGGCGCTCACCGGGCCGGCGGCGGCCGAACTGTGCGCGACCTGCCACAAGGGGCACTACGACGGGCTCTTGAACGGCCACCGCTTCGTCGAGATGGTCAACGACTTCGACCCCTGGCAGGCGGCGAGCTTCTCCGGGCGGGGGGCGCGCTCGTTCTACTGGCCGGAGCCCCGGGACTGCGCCGACTGCCACCTGCCGGAGCGGCCGGACGGCGGCCGCTCGCACCGCTTCGCCGCCGCCGATACGACCTCGGCACTCCTCGCGGGCGACGACGAGCAGCTCGCGGCGGTCGCCGAGTTCCTCGGCCGCGATCAGGTCACGGTCGACCTCTTCGCCCTCTCCGCCGGGCCCCCGGGCGGCGAAGGCGTCGCGGAGCTGCGCGCGGCGCCGCTCGACCGCGCCCCGGCCGCCGCGGTCCGCGCCGGCGAGTCGGTGCGGGTCGACGCGGTGATCCGCGTGCGCGGCGTCGGCCACTTCTTCCCGGGCGGCAAGAACGACGGCGTCGAGTGCTGGCTCGAGCTGCGCGCGGTCGACGCCCTGGGCCGCCTGGTTTTCTCGAGCGGCGCCGGCGAGGCCGGCGGGCCGGTCGATCCCGGCGCCCACTTCCTGCGCCGGCGCCGGCTCGGCGACGACGGCAGCCCGGTCGACCTCCGCGATGGCTGGCGCGCCCGGGCCGAGCTCTACATGCTGTTCATCCAGCCCAACACCGCCGACGTCGTGCGCTACCGGCTCGAGGTTCCGCCCGGCGCCGGCGGCGAGCTGCGGCTCGAGGCGCGGCTGCGCTACCGCCAGCACGCCTGGGCCTTCGACCGCTGGGTGCGCGAGAGCGCCGAGGGCCCGCTCCCCGAGCTGCCGGTGCTCACCGTCGCCGAGGACGCGGTGACGCTCCGGGTGCTGGCGGAGGAGGCGCCGGCGGAGGGGGCGCCGGGCGCCGCCGAGCCCGGGCCGGCGGCCTTCCCCGAGGACCGCGAGCGCTGGAACGACTACGGCATCGGCCTGAGCTTCCAGGGCGACCTGCGCGGCGCCCGGGCCGCCTTCACGCGCGTCACCGAGATCGACCCGGGGTGGGTCGACGGCTGGGTCAACCTCGCCCGGGTCGCGCTCAGCGAGGGGGACGTCGAGGCGCTCGCGGCCGCCCTCGAACGCGCCGAGACGCTGGCGCCCGACCTCGCCCGGGTGCGCTATCACCGCGGCCGGCTGGAGGAGCGGCTCGGCAACCTCCCGGCGGCCCGCGAGCACCTGGGCGCCGTCGCCGCGGAGTACCCCGGGGACCGGCTGGTGCGCGCCCAGCTCGGACGGGTCCTTCTGCTCGCCGGCGAGAACGCGGCGGCGGCGGCCGAGTTCGAGGCCGTGCTCGCGGTCGATCCCCAGAGCGCGGCGGCCCACTTCAGCCTGAACCAGGCCTACCGCGCCGCCGGCGACACCGCGCGCGCCGACCACCACCTGCGGCTCTACGAGCGCTTCCGCCCGGACGAGGAGGCCCCGGCGCGCTCCCGCGTCTACCTCGAAGGCCACCCCGACGACAACCGCGAGCGGCAATCGATCCACGAGCACCGCTCGGCGCTGGCGCCGGAACCGGCTCCGGACGCCGAGGCCGGGCGATGACCGCCGCGCCCGCGCCCCAGCGCCGGCGGCTCGCCCCGGCTCCGCCGGCCGCGGTGCTGCTCCTGGCCGCCGCGGCCGCCGCCCTCGGCTGCACCGCCGAGCCGGCGTCGCCCGCCGCCCCGGTCGCAGCCGAGGCGGCCGCGGCGGAGACGGCTCCCGCCGCCGCCACCTGGCCGACCCCCGCGGAGCCCTACTTCGTCGACGTCACCGCCGGGTCCGGGATCGATTTCGTCCACAACACCGGCGCCTTCGGCCGCAAGTGGATGCCGGAGACGATGGGCTCGGGGGTGGTGGTCCTCGACGCCGACGGCGACGGCCGGCTCGACCTCCTGTTCGTCAACGGCCACCGCTTCCCGGGCCAGCCGGGCGAGGCGACGCCGCAGGCGCTCTACCTCAACCGGAGCGCGGCCGGCGGCGGCCTCAACTTCAGCCGGGCCGGCCCGGAGGCCGGGCTCGACCTCGGCGCCTACTGCCTGGGCGGCGCGGCGGGGGACCTCGACGGCGACGGCGACGCCGACCTCTACCTCGCCTGCCTCGGCCGCGACCGGCTGCTGCTCAACCAGGGCGGGCGTTTCGAGGACGCGACCGCGCGCGCCGGGCTGACCGAAGAGGACGAGCTCGGGGCCGGCGCCCTGCTCTTCGACGCCGACGGCGACGGCCGGCTCGACGTCCTGGCCACCCGCTACATCACCTGGAGCGCCGAGGCCGACCTCTTCTGCTCGCTCGACGGCGAGACCAAGACCTACTGCACGCCGCAGAACTACCCCGGCGCCTCGCCGCGCTTCTACCGCAACCGCGGCGACGGCACCTTCGAAGACCGCACCCGCGAGGCCGGCTTCCACGTCCCGGGCGCGAAGCTCCTGGGGGTGACGCTCTGTGACGCCGACGGCGACCGGCACGCCGACGTCGCGGTCGCCGGCGACACCGCTCCCAACCTCCTCTTCCGCAACCGCGGCGACGGCACCTTCGAGGAGGTCGGGGTCGAGGCCGGGCTGGCCTACGGGGCCGGTGGCCAGGCGCGCGGCGGGATGGGCATCGCCGCCGGCGACTACGAGCGCAACGGGCGACCGGGGCTCGCGATCTCCTACTTCGCCAACGAGATGGTCGGGCTCTACCGCAACCAGGGCGGGGGGCTCTTCCGCGACGTCGCGCCGCTCTCCGAGATCGGCCGCAACACGCTCCTGACGCTCGGCTGGGGGACCTTCTTCTTCGACTACGACCTCGACGGCTGGCCCGACCTGTTCGTCGCCAACGGCCACCTCGACGCCGAGGTCGAGCGGGTCCAGAGCCGGGTCACCTATGCCCAGCCGCAGCAGCTCTTCCGCAACCAGGGCGGCGGCCGCTTCGTCGAGGTCACCTCCGGCGACCTCGCCCGGCCGCGGGTCGGGCGCGGCGCCGCGTTCGCCGACCTCGACGGCGACGGCGACCTCGACCTGGTGGTCACCGCCAACGGCGGACCGGCGGCGCTGTTCGAGAACCGCGCGCCGCGGCGGGGCCGCTGGCTGCGGGTCGCGCTCGAGGGGGCGGCGAGCAACCGCGAGGGGATCGGCGCGGTGGTCGAGGTCGCCGCCGGCGGCGCCCGGCAGCGGCAGGTCGTGACCACCGGCGGGAGCTATCTGTCGCAGTCGCAGCTCGAGCCGACCTTCGGCCTGGGCGACACGGACGGGGCCGCGGAGGTCGCGGTCCACTGGCCTTCCGGCATCGTCCAGCGGGTGGCGGTGCCCGGAGTCGACCGGCGGCTGGTGATCCGCGAGCCCGCCGCCGCGGAAGGGGGGACGTCATGAGCGGCACCTCGCAGGACGCACCCGGCGCCGGCGCCCCGGTGCCGCTCCTGGCCTGGGGGAGCGCGCCGGCCCGCCATCCGGCGGCGGCGACGATCCCCGCCCTGGTCGCCGCGCGCGCGGCGGCGGCGCCCGACGCCGTCGCCCTCGCCGACGACCGCGGCCGCCATCTCTCCTACGGCCGGCTCGCCGCCGAGGCGGCTGATCTGGCGCACCGGCTGCGCCGGCTCGGGGTCGGCCCCGAGGTGCCGGTGGCGCTCGCCGCCGAGCGCTCGATCGAGATGGTCGTGGCGATGCTCGGGATCCTCGAGGCCGGCGGCGCCTACGTCCCGCTCGACCCGGGGCATCCCGCCGATCGGATCGGGTTCATCCTCGCCGACGTCGAGCCGCCGGTTGTGGTCGGCCGCCGCGAGGCGCTGGCGCGGCTGCCGCCGCACCGCGCGCGGGAGGTGGAGCTCGGGCCGCGGGGCGGTGCAGCGGCCGGTGGCTCCGCGGGGCTCGATCCGGGGCGCGATCCGGGCCTCGATCCGGACGGTCTGATGTACGTCCTCTACACCTCCGGCTCGACCGGGCGGCCGAAGGGGGTGGCGGTCAGCCATGCGAACGTGCTCCGGCTGGTCCTCGGCGCCGACTACCTGCGGCTCGGTCCGGACGAGGTGTTCCTGCTCCTGGCGCCGGCCGCGTTCGACGCCTCGACGCTCGAGATCTGGGCGCCGCTGGTCCACGGCGCGCGCCTGGTCGTCCATCCGCCGGGGCCGCCGTCGCCGCGCGAGCTGGGCGACCTGCTGGCGCGCCACCGGGTCACCACCCTCTGGCTCACCGCCGGCTTCCTCCATCAGATGGTCGACGCCAACCTCGGCGGCCTGGCGCCGGTCCGCCAGCTCCTGGCCGGCGGCGACGTGCTGTCGCCGGCCCACGTCCGGCGCCTCCTCGACGCCCACCCGGGGATGCTGGTGGTCAACGGCTACGGTCCGACCGAGAACACCACCTTCACCTGCTGCGGACCGCTGCGCTCGGCGGGGGAGGTCGGCGCTTCGGTACCGATCGGCCGGCCGGTCCCGGGCACCCGGGTGTGGGTGCTCGGCCGCGGCGGCGAGCCGGCCGCGGTGGGCGAGGAGGGGGAGCTCCTCGCCGGCGGCGCCGGGGTCGCCCGCGGCTACTTCGGCCGCCCGGGGTTGACCGCCGAGCGCTTCGTCCCCGATCCCCTGGCCGCGCTCGCCGGCGAGCCGGGGGCGCGCGTCTACCGCACCGGCGACCGGGTGCGCTGGCGGCCCGACGGCCGGCTCGACTTCGCCGGCCGGATCGACGACCAGGTCAAGATCCGCGGCTTCCGGGTCGAGCCCGGGGAGGTCGCGGCGGTCCTCGCCGAGCACCCCGGGGTGCGCGAGGCGGTGGTGGTGGCGACCGACGGCGACGCCGGGGCGCGGCGCCTGGTCGCCTACGCGGTCGCCGCCAGGCCGGCGCCCTCGCCGCGCGAGCTGCGCTCCTGGCTGGCCGCCCGCCTGCCCGAGCCGATGGTGCCGGCGGCCTTCGTGCTCCTCGACGAGCTGCCGCTCACCGCCAACGGCAAGGTCGATCGCCGCGCCCTCCCCGAGCCGCCGCGGACGCGCCCCGACCTCGACGCCGCCTACCGGCCGCCGGAGGGGCCGGTCGAGCACGCGCTGGCGGCGATCTTCGCCGAGCTGCTGGGGATCGATCCGGTGGGCGCCGACGACTCGCTGTTCGAGCTCGGCGGCCATTCGCTGGTGGCGACCCAGGTGGTGACGCGGCTGCGCGAGCGGCTGGGCCGGGACTGCCCGATCGCCGAGCTGTTCGCCCATCCGACGCCGGCGGCGCTCGCCGCCCGGCTCGACGCCCGCTCGGCCGCCCAGCTCGCCGCCCGGCCCGAAGACGGTGCGCTCTCGGCCCGGCCGTTGCCGCCGATCGCCGCCGGCGCCCGCGGCGAGGCGCCGCCGCTCGCCTTCCCCCAGGAGCAGGTCTGGTTCCTGAGCCGGCTGGCGCCGGAGAGCCTGGCCTACAACTTCCAGTTCAGCATCCACCTCGCCGGGCCGTTCGAGCCGGAGCGCTGGCGGCGGGCGATCGAGGAGGTGGTGCGCCGGCACGAGATCCTGCGCACCACCTTCCCGGAGGTCGAGGGGACGCCGGTCCAGCGCGTCCACGAGCCGTGGCCGGTCGCGCTGCCGGTCGCCGACCTCTCGGCGCTGCCGGCGGCGCGCCGGCGGGCCGCCGCCGACGCCGCGGCCGCGACCCTGGTCCGCCGGCCGTTCGCCCTCGACCGGCTGCCGCTCTTTCGGGGTCACCTGTTGCGGCTGGCGGCGGACGAGCACCTGTTCGTCCAGGTCGAGCACCACTTCGTCCACGACGGCTGGTCGCTCGCGATCTACGTGCGCGAGCTGATCGCGGGCTACGAGGCGGCCGGCCTCGGCCGCCCGCCGGCGCTGCCGCCGCTGCCGGTCCAGTACGCGGACTTCGCGGCCTGGCAGCGCCGCGACCTGGCGCCGGCGGCGTTCCCGGCGCAGCTCGACTCCTGGCGCCGCCGGCTGGCCCGGCTGCCACCGCCGCTGGTCTTCGAGACCGATCGCCCGCGCCCGCGCCACCAGGGGTTCCGCGGCGACCGGCTGCGCGTCGAGCTGCCGGCCGGCCTCGCCGCCGCCGCGCGCGACTTCTCACGCCACCGGCGGGTGACGCTCTTCACGAGCACGCTGGCGGCCTTCGCCGCCCTCGGCCAGCGCTACACCGGGCTCTCCGAGTTCCTGGTCGGGAGCGGTCTCGCCAACCGCCGGCTGCGCGAGATCGAGGGGATCATCGGCATGGTGGTCAACACCATCGTGCTGCCGGCCGACCTCGCCGCCGCCCCGACCGGCGCCGAGCTCCTCGCCCAGGCCGGGCGCGAGGCGCTGGCGGCGCAGGACCGCCAGGACCTGCCCCTGGAGCTCCTGGTCGCCGACCTCCAGCCCGAGCGCGACCTGTCCCGCAACCCGCTCTTCGCGGTCCTCTTCAGCTTCCACGACTCGCCGGTGCCCGACCTCCGCTTCGCCGGCCTGACCGGCACCCTCACCGAGCTCCACAACCGCTCGGCCAAGGCCGACCTCAACGTCGTCGTCCGGCCGCGCGGCGAGCAGCGGGTCGGCCGGCGGGCCGCCGCCGAGGACGAGGACGTGACCTTCTTCTGGGAGTTCGACCGCGACCTCTTCGACCGCGCGACGGTGGAGCGGATGTGGGCGCACTACCAGGCGCTCCTCGGCGGGATCCTGGCCGACCCGTCGCTGCGGATCGCCGAGCTGCCGCTCCTGAGCGCGGCCGAGCGGACCCAGGTGGTCGAGCGCTGGAGCGGTGCCGAGGGGGAGCACTGGCCCGAGCCTCCGCCCGGGCCCTGGACCCCGCTCGCCGCGCGGGTGGCGGCGCGGGCCGCGGCGGCGCCGCGGGGGCCGGCGGTGGTGGAAGCGGACGGCGGGACCGTCGGCTACGGCGAGCTGGTGGCGCGCGCCGCCGCGCTCGCCGGCCGGCTGCGCGCGGCCGGTCTCGGCGCCGAGGGGCGGGTGGCGATCCTGCTCGAGCGCTCGGCCGACCTGGTGGCGGCGCAGCTCGCGACGCTCGCCGCCGGCGGCGTCTTCGTGCCGCTCGACCCGGCCCAGCCGGCGGAGCGGCTCGCCGGCATGATCGCCGACGCGCGGCCGGCTGTGGTGGTCACCCGCGCCGGGCTCGCGGCCCGCCTCCTGGCCGGCCGGCTGCCGTCGCCGGCGGCGGGCGGCCCGGAGGTGCTCCGGCTCGATCCGGAGGACGCGGCGGGTGGCGCCGGCACTGGCGCCGCGCTCGAGGTCGAGCCGGTCGATCCCGCGCGGCTCGCCTACATCATCTTCACCTCCGGCTCGACCGGCCGGCCGAAGGGGGTGGCGGTGACCCACGGCGGCCTCTCCGCCCTGGTCGACTGGCACCTCGCCGTCCACCGCTTCGGGCCGGCCGACCGCGCCTCGCTGGTCGCCGGGCTCGGCTTCGACGCCACGGTGTGGGAGATCTGGCCGGCGCTCGCGGCCGGCGCCGCCCTCCACCTGCCGGACGAGGAAGTGCGCACCGACCCCGAGCGGCTGGCTGCATGGCTGGCAGCGTCCCGGGTGACCGTCGGCTTCCTGCCGACCCCGGTCGCCGAGCTGGCGCTCGCCGCCCGCTGGCCGCCCGGGACCCGGCTGCGCGTGCTGACGGTCGGCGGCGACCGGCTCCACCGCCACCCCCCGGAGGGGCTGCCGTTCGAGCTGGTCAACGTCTACGGGCCGACCGAGACGACGGTGGTCTCGACCGCCGGGACGGTGCCGCCGGGCCGCCGCCGCCGGCTGCCCGACATCGGCCGGCCGATCACCGGCTGGCGCGCCTTCGTGCTCGACCGCGAGGGGGCGGCGGTGCCGCCGGGAGTGCCCGGCGAGCTGTGGCTGGGCGGCGTCGGCGTCGCCCGCGGCTACTTCGGCCGCCCGGCCCAGACCGCCGAGCGCTTCCGGCCCGACCCGTTCGCGGCCGAGCCCGGCGGCCGCCTCTACGGCACCGGCGACCGCGTCCGCTGGCGCGACGGCCGGCTCGAGTTCCTCGGCCGCGCCGACCGCCAGGTCAAGGTCCGCGGCGTGCGCATCGAGCCGGCCGAGATCGAGGCGGTCCTGGCCACCCATCCGGCGGTGGCGGCGGCGGCGGTCGTCCCGATCGCCGACCCGGCGGGCGAGATCGCGCTCGCGGCCTACTGGGCGCCGGCGGATTCCGCCGCGGTCACGGAGCGCGTCTCCGAGGCGGACCTGCTCCGCTGGCTGGCGGACCGGCTGCCCGGGCCGATGGTGCCGGCGTGGATCGTCCGGCTCGAGGCGCTGCCGCTCGACCCGAGCGGCAAGGTCGACCGCGCCGCGCTGCCGGCTCCCGACCGGGCGGCGCGGCCGGAGCGGGCCTTCGCCGCGCCGGAGGACGAGGTCGAGGAGCTGGTGGCCGCGGTCTGGTCCGAGGTGCTCGGGCGCGACCGGGTCGGCCGCGACGACCACTTCTTCGAGCTCGGCGGGCACTCCCTCAGCGCCACGCGGGTGGTCGGCCGCCTGCGCGCCGCGCTCGCCGAGGAGGTGCCCCTGACCCTGGTCTTCGACCGCCCGGTCCTCTCCGACTTCGCCGCCGCCCTCGAGGAGTCGCTGGCTGCCGGAGGGGGCGGTTGAGCGACCCGGGGGCGCCCGGCGGCGAGCGGCGCGGCGGGACCGCGCGCGAGCGCTTGGCCGAGCGCCTCCGCGAGGGCACCGCCCGCGCCCGCGCCGGCGCCGCCGCGCCGGCCGGCCCGGGGCGCATCCCGCGCCGCCCGGCGGGCTCCCCGGCCCCGCTCTCCTTCGCCCAGCAGCGCCTCTGGTTCCTCGAGCGCCTGCACCCGGGGACCGCCGGTTACCACATCGCGCGCGCGTTCCGGGTCGAGGGGCCGCTCGACGTCGCCGCCCTCGCGGGCGCCCTGGCCGCGATCGTCCGTCGCCACGAGAGCCTGCGGACCGGGTTCGTCGCCGGCCCCGACGGGGTGCCGAGCCAGGCCGTGGCCGCCCGTCTCCGGATCGCCCTGCCGGTGATCGACCTCTCGGGGCTCGCGGCGCTGCCCGCGGAGCGCCGTGAGCGCGAGGTCGAGCGGCTGCGGCGGACCGAGGCCGAGCGCCGGTTCCGGCTCGACCGGGGGCCTCTGATGCGGGCGGTCCTCTTGCGGCAGCGGGACGATCTCCACGTGCTGCTCGCGACCTTCCACCACGCCGCCGCCGACGGCTGGTCGATGGCGGTCTTCTACCGCGAGCTGGCGGCGCTCTACGCCGGCGAGCCGCTGCCCGAGCCGCCGGTCCAGGCGGCCGACCACGCCGCCTGGCAGCGGCGGCGGCTGACCGGCCCGCACCTCGACGCCCTGGTCGCCTTCTGGCGCCGGCGCCTGGCCGGCGCGCCGGCGCTGATCGAGCTGCCGCTCGACCGCCCGCGGCCGCCCGAGCGGCGGTTCGAGGGCGGCCTCGCGCGGGCGGCGGTGGCGGTCGAGCCCGCCGCGCTGCGCGCCGCGGGCGGCGCGTCGACCACCCCGTTCATGGTCGGGCTGGCCGCCTTCGCAGCCGTCCTCGAGCGCTGGGGAGCCGGCGAGGACTTGGTCGTCGGCACCCCGGTGGCCGGCCGAACCGAGCCCGAGCTCGAGGGGCTGATCGGCTTCTTCGTCAACACCCTGGCGCTGCGCCTCGACCTCCGCGGCGACCCGCGCTTCCGCGAGCTGGCGGCGCGCACGCGGGCGACCGCGCTCGCCGCCCAGGAGGCCCAGGAGCTGCCCTTCGAGCGCCTGGTCGAGGAGCTGGCGCCGGAGCGGACGCTGACCCACCCGCCGCTGGTCCAGGTGGTCTTCTCCTTCGACGCCGCGCCGCCCGAGCGCCTCGGGCTCGCCGGCACCGCGACCGAGCGGCTGGCGAGCCGCCGCGTGCCGGCTCAGTTCGACCTCAGCCTGCTCCTCGCCGAGGCCGGGAGCGGCTGCGAGGCGACCCTGGTCTACGACGCCGACCTCTTCGAGACGGCGACCGCCGAGCGCCTCCTCGGCCACTACTCGACCTTGCTCGCGGCGGCGGTCGCCGCGCCCGGGCTGCGGCTCGGCGAGCTGCCGCTCCTGGACGCCGCGGAGCGGCGTCAGGTGGTGGTGGACTGGAACCGTACGGAGGGCGGCTATCCGCGCGAGGCGACCCTCGACGGTCTCTTCGCGGCGCGTGCCGCCGCGGCGCCGGACGCGGTGGCGCTGGCCTGGGCCGGCGGCGCCCTGAGCTACGGCGCGCTCGCCGCCGCCGCGGGCCGGCTCGCCGGCGAGCTGCGCCGTCACGGCGTCGGGCCGGAGGTGCGGGTCGGGCTCTTGCTCGAGCGCTCGCCGGAGCTGATCGTGGCGATCCTCGCCGTGGTCGAGGCGGGCGGCGTCTACGTGCCGCTCGATCCCGGGTATCCGGCCGAGCGGCTGGCCTGGATGATCGCCGACGCCGCGGCGCCGGTGGTGGTGGCGTCGCGGGCGACTCTGGCTCGGCTGCCCGCCGGAGACGGCGACCCCGACCGCCGGCCCGTTCTCGTGATCGATGAGGAGCCCAGGGCCGAAGCCGAGCCGTCCGGCAGCGGATACGCGCCGCCTAAAGCGGCGTGTGCGGCGGGCGGCGGCAGCGCAGCCTACGTGCTCTACACCTCGGGCTCGACCGGCCGGCCGAAGGGGGTGGCTGTCACCCACCGCAACGTCGTGCGGCTGGTGCTGGGGGAGGAGGGGCCGATCCGGTTCGGTCCCGGCGAGGTCTTCCTGCAATACGCCCCGGCGGCGTTCGATGCCTCGACGCTCGAGATCTGGGCGCCGCTGGTCCACGGCGGCCGGCTGGCGCTGATGCCGCCCGGGCGGGCCTCGCTCGGCGAGCTGACCGCGGCGGTCGAGCGCTTCGGGGTGACCGCGCTCTGGCTCACCGCCGGGCTGTTCCACCAAGTAGTCGAGGAGCGGCTCGCCGACCTCGCCCGGCCGGGGTCGCCGCTGCGCCAGCTCCTCTCCGGCGGCGACGTGCTGTCGCCGCGGCACGTCGAGCGGCTGCTCGCGGCGCGGCCGGAGCTGACCCTGATCAACGGCTACGGTCCGACCGAGAATACGACCTTCACCGCCTGCCACCCGATGCGCGGCGCGGCCGCCGGGATCGGGACCGAACCGTTCGGGACCGCAGCGCTCGGGACGGTGCTGTTCGGGACGGTGCCGATCGGCCGGCCGATCCCCGGCACGCGCGTCTACCTGCTCGACCGCGGGCTCCAGCCGGTGCCGGTGGGGGTGGCCGGTCAGCTCCATGCCGGCGGCGACGGCGTCGCGCGCGGCTATCTGGGCCGCCCGGGGCTGACCGCCGAGCGCTTCGTGCCCGATCCGTTCGCCGGCGAGCCGGGTGCCGGTCCGGCCGGCGGCCGGCTCTACCGCACCGGCGACCGCGCGCGCTGGCGCGCCGGCGGCACGCTGGAGTTCCTCGGCCGGCTCGACCGCCAGGTCAAGATCCGCGGCTACCGGGTCGAGCCGGGCGAGGTCGAGGCGGTCCTCGGGCGCCACCGCGAGGTCGCGGCCTGCGCAGTGACGGTGCGCGACGATGGTCCCGGCGGCGGCCGCTGTCTGGTCGCCTACGCGGTCGGCCGCGGCCGTCCGGCCGATCCGGCGGCGCTGCGGAGCTACCTGCGCGAGGCGCTGCCCGAGCCGATGGTGCCGGCCTGCGATCGTCGCCGTCGAGGCGATCCCGCTCGACCCCAACGGCAAGCTCGACCGCCGCGCGCTGCCGGCGCCCGACTGGAGCGGCGGCGCCGGCGAGGTGGGCGAGGCGGCCGGGCCGGCGCCGCCGCGGACGCCGCTCGAGGAGCTGGTGGCCGAGGTCTGGGCCGAGGTGCTGCGGCCGCACCGGCGCGGTCGGCCGCGACGAGGACTTCTTCGATCTCGGCGGCCACTCGCTTCTGGCCACCCAGGTGGTGGCGCGCCTGGAGCGCGCCTGCGAGGTGGCGGTGCCGCTGCGCGATCTGTTCGAGGCGCCGACGCTGGCGGGGCTGGCGCTCCGGCTCGGCGCGGCGCTCGCCGGCGGCGGCGGCGCGCCGCCGCCGATCGTGCCGCTGCGCGGCGGTGGAGCGGCTCCTGCCGCTGCCGCTCTCCTTCGCCCAGGAGCGGCTCTGGTTCCTCGACCGGCTGGAGCCGGGAGCGCCGCCTACAACGTCCCGGTGGCGCTCGCACCTCGACGGCCCGGCCTCGCCGCCGGCGCTGGCGGCGGCGCTCGACGCCCTGCGCCGGCGGCACGGGCGCTCGCCACCGTCTTCGTCGAGGACCAGGGGCGGCCGGGCCAGGTGACGCCGCCGCCGGTGCCGCTGCTGGGGCCGCTGCCGCTGCCGGTGATCGACCTCGCCGGCCTGCCGGCGGCGGCGCGGCCGCGCGCCGAGCGGCGGCTGACCGCGGCGCTGCTCGGCGCCGGCGTTCGACCTCGCGCGCGGGCCGCTGATGCGGGCGGCGCTGGTCGAGCGCGGCGGCGGCGCCGGCTCGCGGCTGCGTCCTGGTGCTCCACCACATCGTGACCGACGGCTGGTCGATGGCGATCCTCGCCGGCGAGCTGTCCGCACCTCTACGCCGCCGCGGCGGCCGGGCGCCCGGCGGCGCTGCCGCCGCTGCCGGTCCAGTACGCCGACTACGCGGTCTGGCAGCGCCGCTGGCTCGGGCGTGCCGAGCTCGAGCGCCCGGCTCGACGGTCCAGCGCCGGCGGCTGGCCGGCCTGCCGCCGCTCGAGCTGCCCGCCGACCGGCCGCTGCCGGGCGGCGCTGCGCGCGGCGCGCGCGGGATGTCCCGCTTCGCGCTCGCCCGCGGATCTCGCGGCCGGCCTCCGCCGGCTCGGCCGCGGGCTCCGGCGCCACGCTCTTCATGGTCGCTCCTTGCGCGGCTTCCAGGCTGCTGCTCGCCCGCTTCGCCGGGCAGGCGACGCTTCGCCGTCGGCACGCCGGTCGCCGGGCGCGGCTGCGGCCGGAGCTCGAGGGGCTGATCGGCTTCTTCGTCAACACCCTGGTGCTGCGCGCCGACCTCTCGGGCGATCCGCCGTTCGCGGAGCTGCTCGAGCGGGTGCGGGCGGAGGCGCTCGGCGGCCTACGCCCACCAGGACGTGCCGTTCGAGAAGCTGGTCGAGGAGCTGACGACCGAGCGCGACCTGGGCGCGCTCGCCGCTGGTCCAGGTCGTCTTCGCGCTCGCAGAACCGCCGGCGCCGGCGCCGCCGCCGCCCGGTGCCCGGCGTTCCGATCGCCGGCCTCGACGTGCCGCCGGGCGGCGACCGCCAAGTTCGACCTCACGGCTCGCCCTGCGCGAGGAGCCGGGCCCGGAGGGCGGGCTCGCCGGCTGCGATCGCTCTACGACCGCGACCTGCTTCGACGGAGACCACCGAGCGGCGGCTGGTCGCGGCCTTCGGGCGCCTGCTCGCCGGCGCCGTCGCCGACCCCGGCAAGAGCGGTCGGCCGAGCTGCCGCTGCTCTCGACGCCGCCGAGCGCCGTCAGCGTGCTGGCCGACTGGAACGCGGACGGACGGGCGCTACCCGCGCGAGGCGACGCTCGACGAGCTCTTCGCGGCGCAGGCCGCCGCCGCGCCGGACGCCGTGGCGCTGGCGTGGGACGGCGAGCGCCCTGACCTACGGCGAGCTCGCCGCGCCGCGGGCCGGCTCGCCGGCGAGCTGCGCCGCGCGCGGCGTCGGGCCGGAGGTGCGGGTCGGGCTCCTGCCTCGAGCGCTCGCCGGAGCTGGTCGTGGCGATCCTCGCCGTGCTCGAGGCGGGCGGCGTCTACGTGCCGCTCGACCCCGCCTACCCGCGCCGAGCGGCTGGCCTGGATGCTCGCGGACGCCGCGGCGCCGGTGGTGCGTGGTCGCCGGCGCGACGCTCGGCGCGGCTGCCCGCCGGCGCCGCCGGGCGCGATGGTCGTCACGATCGACGCGGCAGCCGGTCGCCGAGCCGGCGCAGCCGGCGCCCCGCTCCGAGGCGACCGGCCGAGGCAGCCTGGCCTACGTGATGTACACCTCGGGCTCGACCGGCCGGCCGAAGGGGGTCGCGGTCACGCACCGCGACGTCGTGCGGCTGGTGCGGGGGGCCGGCTACGCCGATCCGCTTCGGCCCCGGCGAGGTCTTCCTGCAGTTCGCCCCGGCTGCGTTCGACGCCTCGACGCTCGAGATCTGGGGGCCGCTGCTCCACGGCGGCCGGCTGGTGCTGATGCCGCCCGGCAGGGCTCTCGCTCGGCGAGCTGGCCGCGCGCGGTCGAGCGCTTCGGGGTGACCACGCTCTGGCTGACCGCCGGGCTGTTCCACCAGATGGTCGAGGAGCGGCTCGCCGACCGCGCCCGGCCGGGGTCGCGCCAGCTCCTGGCCGGCGGCGACGTGCTGTCGCCGCGGCACGTCGAGCGGCGTGCTCGCGGCGCTGCCGGAGCTGGCGCTGATCAACGGCTACGGGCCGACCGAGAACACCACCTTCACCTCCTGCCACCCGATGCGCGCGCGGCCGCCGGATCGGGACGGTGCGCTCGGCGCCGGTGCCGATCGGCCGGCCGATCGCCGGCACGCGCGTCTACCTGCTCGACCGCGGGCTCCAGCCGGTGCCGGTCGGGGTGGCCGGGCGAGCTCTACGCCGGCGGCGACGGCGCTGGCGCGCGGCTACCTGGGCCGCCCGGAGCTGACCGCCGAGCGCTTCGTGCCCGATCCGTTCGCCGGTGAGCCGGGTGCCGGCGGCCGCGCCTCTACCGCACCGGCGACCGGGTGCGCTGGCGGCCGGCGGCACGCTCGAGTTCCTCGGCCGGCTCGACCGCGCAGGTCAAGATCCGCGGCTTCCGGGTCGAGCCGGGCGAGGTCGAGGCGGTCCTCGGCGCGCCACCCCGAGGTCTCGGCCGCGCGGTGACGGTGCGCGACGACGGTCCCGGCGGTGGGCCCGGCGGTGGGCCCGGCGGCGGGTCCGGCGGCGGCCGCTGTCTGGTCGCCTACGCGGTCGGCCGCGGCCGCCCGGCCGATCCGGCGGCGCTGCGGAGCTATCTGCGCGAGGCGCTGCCCGAGCCGATGGTGCCGGCCGCGATCGTCGCCGTCGACGCGCTGCCCGCTCGACCCCAACGGCAAGGTCGACCGGCGGGCGCTGCCGGCGCCCGACTGGAGCGGCGGGGAGGCGGGCGAGGCGGCCGGGCCGGCGCCGCCGCGGACGCCGCTCGAGGAGCTGGTGGCGGAGGTCTGGGCCGAGGTGCTCGGCCGCACCGGCGCGGTCGGGCCGCGACGAGGACTTCTTCGACCTCGGCGGCCACTCGCTGCTGGCCACCCAGGTGGTGGCGCGCCTGGAGCGCGCCTGCGGGGTGGAGGTGCCGCTGCGCGATCTGTTCGAGGCGCCGACGCCGGCGGGGCTGGCGCTCCGGCTCGGCGCGGCGCTCGCCGGCGGCGGCGGCGCGCCGCCGCCGATCGTGCCGCTGGCGGCTTCGAACGGCTGCCTGCCGTTGCCGCTCTCCTTCGCCCAGGAGCGGCTCTGGTTCCTCGACCGGCTCGAGCCGGGAGCGCCGCCTACCACGTCCCGGTGGCGCTCGACCTCGCCGGGCCGGCCTCGACCCGCCGGCGCTGGCGGCGAGCGCTCGACGCCCTGCGCCGGCGGCACGAGGCGCTGCGCACGGTCTTCGTCGAGGCCGGCGGGCGGCCGGGCCAGGTGACGCCGCCGCCGGTGCCGCTGCTGCGGCCCTGCCGCTGCCGGTGATCGACCTCGCCGCCCTGCCGGCGGCGGCGCGGCCGCGCGCCGAGCGGCGGCTGGCCGCGGCGGCTGCTCGGCGCCGGCGTTCGACCTCGCGCGCGGGCCGCTGCTGCGGGCGGCGCTCGTGCTGCGCGGCGGCGCCGAGCATCGCGGCTGCTCCTGGTGCTCCACCACATCGTCGACCGACGGCTGGTCGATGGCGATCCTCGCCGGCGAGCTGTCCGCACCTCTACGCGGCCGCGGCGGGCGGGCGCCCGGCGGCGCTGCCGCCGCTGCCGGTCGCACTACGCCGACTACGCGGTCTGGCAGCGCCGCTGGCTGGAGGGCGACGGGCTCGAGCGCGCGGCTGGCGCTACTGGCGCCGAGCGGCTGGCCGGCCTGCCGCCGCTGGAGCTGCCCGCCGACCGGCCGCGGCCGCCGGTGCGGCGCCCGCGCGGCGCGCGGCGTGTCCCGGTTCGCTCTGCCCGCGGCTGCTCGCGGCCGGCCTCGCGCCGGCTCGGCCGGGGCGCCGGCGCCACGCTCTTCATGGCGCTCCTGGCGGGCTTCGAGGTGCTCCTCGCGCCGCTATCGCCGGGCAGGACGACGTCGCCGTCGGCACGCCGGTGGCGGGGCGGCCGCGGCCGGAGCTGGAGGGGCTGATCGGCTTCTTCGTCAACACCCTGGTGCTGCGCGCCGACCTCACCGGCGATCCGCCGTTCGCGGAGCTGGTCGAGCGGGTGCGGGCGGAGGCGCTCGCGGCCTACGCCCACCAGGAGGTGCCGTTCGAGAAGCTGGTCGCCGAGCTGGCGACCGAGCGCGACCGGGCGCGCTCGCCGCTGGTCCAGGCCGTCTTCACGCTCCAGAACCTGCCGGCGCCGGCGCCGCCGCCACCCGGTGCCCCGGCGTTCACGATCGCCGGCCTCGACGTGCCGCCGGGAGCGGCCGCCTTCGACCTCACGGTCGCCCTGCGCGAGGAGACGGGCCCGGAGGGCGGGCTCGCCGGCTGGATCCTCTACGACCGCGACCGCTTCGAGGAGACCACCGTGCGGGGGCTGGTCGCGGCCTACCGGACCCTGCTCGAGGCCGCCGTCGCCGACCCCGGCAAGAGGGTCGGCCGCCTGCCGCTCCTGGACGCCGCCGAGCGGCGTCAGGTGCTCGAGGAGTGGGGTCCCGGCGAGCCCCTCGCCGCCGGGCCGAAGACCCTCCACGGCCGGTTCGGCGAATGGGCGGCGCGGACGCCGGACGCGGTGGCGCTGGCCTGGGAGGGCGGCGCCCTGACCTACGGCGGCCTGGCCGGCGTGGCGTCGCGGCTCGCCCGCCGGCTGCGCGCCCTCGGGATCGGTCCCGACGTGCGGGTGGGGCTCTGCCTGCACCGCTCCCCCGAGTTCGTGATCGCGACCCTCGCCGTGCTCGAGGCCGGCGGCGCCTACCTGCCGCTCGATCCCGACTACCCGGCCGAGCGGCTGGCCTGGATCCTCGCCGACGCCGGGGCGCCGTTGGTGCTGGCGTCGCGGGCGACCCTCGACCGCCTCCCGCCCGCCCCCGGCGAACGAACGGTCCTCGTGATCGACGAAGGCCCGCAGCCCGCCGACTCCGGCGCCGAGCCGTCCGCCAGCGGAGGGGGGCTGGAACAGCCCCCTCGGGCGAGGCCGAAGGCCTCGCTTATATAATGTACACCTCCGGCTCGACCGGCCGGCCGAAGGGGGTGGGGGTCACCCACGGCAACGTCGTACGCCTGGCGGCGGCGCCCACCTACGCCCGCTTCGGTCCGGGCGAGACCCTGCTGCTCTTCGCCGCGACCTCCTTCGACGGCTCGACCCTCGAGTTGTGGGGGGCGCTCGCCAACGGCGCGCGGCTGGCGCTGATGCCGCCCGGGCCGCGCTCGCTGAGCGAGGTGGCGGCGGCGCTCGAGCGGCTCGGGGTGACCGCGCTGTTTTTGACCACCGGGCTCTTCCACCAGATGGTCGCCGAGCACCTGCCGGCGCTCGCGGGCGTGCCCCAGCTCATGACCGGCGGCGACGTGGCGGCGCCGCCGGTGGTCGAGCGGGTGCTCGCGGCGTTGCCCGGGGCGGATCTGCTCAACCTATACGGCCCGACCGAGAACACCACCGTCACCACCTGCCACGCGATGCGCGGCGCCGCCGGCCGGGCGCGCGGGGCGACGGTGCCGATCGGGCGGCCGATCGGCGGCACCCGGGTCTACGTGCTCGGCGCCGACCTCGAGCCGGTGCCGGCCGCCATCCCGGGCGAGCTGTACGCCGGCGGCGACGGGATCGCCCGCGGCTACCTCGGCCGCCCCGGGGCGACCGCCGAGCGCTTCGTCCCGGACCCCTTCGGCGGTACGCCCGGGGCCGGGCCGGCGGGGGGCCGGCTCTACCGCACCGGCGACCGGGCGCGCTGGCTCGAAGGCGGCGCGCTCGAGTTCCTCGGGCGCCGCGACCGCCAGGTCAAGCTCCGCGGCCACCGGGTCGAGCCGGGCGAGGTCGAGGCCGCGCTCGGCCGCCACCCGGAGGTGGCCGCCTGCCTGGTCGTGGTGCGCAACGACGCCCCGGGCGGCGACCGCCGTCTGGTCGCCTACGCCGTGCCGCGCGCCGCCGCGCCGGCGCCGGCGGAGCTGCGCGCCTTCCTCCGCGAGCGGCTGCCGGAGCCGATGGTGCCCGGCCACGTCGTCCTGCTCGACGCCCTGCCGCTCGACTCCAACGGCAAGCCGGACCGGCGCGCGCTGCCGCCCCCCGACTGGGCCGGCGACGGCGGCGACCCGGCCGCCGGGACCGCCGCGGCGCCGCGCACCCCGCTCGAGGAGCTGGTGGTCGGGGTCTGGCGCCAGGTGCTCGGCACCGAGCGGATCGGCCTCGAGGAGAGCTTCTTCGACCTCGGCGGCCACTCGCTGCTCGCCACGCAGGTGGTCTCGCGCCTGGAGGCCGCGTGCGGCGCGCGGGTGCCGCTCGGGATGCTGTTCGACGCGCCGACCCCGGCCGGTCTCGCCGCCCGGCTGGGCGCGCTCCTCCAGAGCGCGGAGGCGGCGGCGCCGGCGCCGATCGCGCCGCTGCCGCCGGACCGGCCGGCGCCGCTGTCGTGGGCTCAGGAGCGGCTCTGGTTCCTCGAGCAGTTCGATCCCGGCTCTTCGCTGCTGCTGATGCCGCTGCCGCTGCGCCTGGACGGGCCGCTCGACGTCGCCGCCCTCGCCGCGGCGCTGACCGCCCTGGTCGCCCGCCACGGCGCGCTGCGCGCGACCTTCGGCGCGGCCGACGGGCGGCCGTTCCAGACCCTCGCGGCCCCCGCCCCGGTGCCGCTGCCGGTGGTCGACCTCGCCGCGCTGCCGGCCGGCGCCCGCGAGCGCGCCGCCGAGCGCCTGCTCGCCGGCGACGCGCGGCGGCCGCTCGACCTCGAGCGCGGGCCGCTCTACGCCGCGCGCCTCTTTCGCCTGGGGGGCCGCGAGCACCTGCTGTCGTGGGTCTTCCACCACCTGGTCTCGGACGGCTGGTCGGTCGGGGTCTTCCTCGACGAGCTGGCGGTGCTCTACCGCGCCGGGGCCGGCCCGGAGCCCGGGACGGCCCGGCTGGCGCCGCTCCCGGTCGGATATGCCGACTACGCCGCGTGGCAGCGGTCGCCGCGCTCGGAGGCGCTCTTCGCGGAGCAGCTCGAGTGGTGGCGGGAGCGGCTGGCGGGGGCGCCGGCCGCCCTCGACCTGCCGGTCGACCGGCCGCGGCCGCGGCGGCAGACCTTCCGCGCCGGGACCCTTCGCTGGACCCTGGCGGCCGGTCCGACCGCGGCGCTCGACCGGTTCGCCGCGAGCGAGGGGGCGACGCCGTTCATGGTCCTCGCGGCCGCGCTCGCGGCGCTCCTGGCGCGCCTCTCGGGCCAGTCCGACGTCCTGATCGGCAGCCCGGTGGCCGGCCGCAGCCGCCCCGAGATCGAGGGGCTGATCGGCCTCTTCCTCAACACCGTGGTCGTGCGCCTGGACGCCGGCCTCGCGCCGGGCGCGGCGCGGCGCCCTCCTTCCGCGAGCTGGTGGCGCGGGCGCGCGAGGCGGCGCTCGGCGCCTTCGCCCACCAGGAGGTGCCGTTCGAGCGCCTGCTCGCCGCCCTCGAGCCCGAGCGCGACCCGGCCCGGACGCCGTTCTTCTCGGTGATGCTCAACCTGTTCCGCCACGGCGACCTGGCGTCGTCGCGCGCGCTCGGACCGGGGCTGACCGCGACCGTCCAGACGGAGTCGGCGGTGCACGCCAAGTTCGACTGGACGCTCTACGTCTCCGAGGCGGCCGGGGAACTGCGGATCGGCTGGGTCTACAACGCGGACCTGTTCAGCGCGGAGCGGATGGCGGAGACGGCGCGGCAGTTCGAGCGGCTGCTGCGGGCGGCGGTGGAGTCGCCGGACGCGCCGGTGGCGTCGTGCCCGCTGGTGACGGCGGAGTCGTCGGCGGTGCTGCCCGATCCGCGGGAGGCGCTGTCGGCGGCGTGGCGGGGGGCGGTGCACGAGGTGTTCGCGCGGCGGGCGGCCGAGGCTCCGGAGCGTCTGGCGGCGGCGGATCCCTCGGGGTCGTTGAGCTACGGCGAACTGGAGCGGGCGTCCAACCGGCTGGCGCACGCGCTGGCCGCGGCCGGGGTCAGGCGCGGGGACCGGGTGGCGGTGTGGGCGCACCGGAGCGCGCCGATGGCGGTGGCGCTGGTGGGGGCGATGAAGGCCGGCGGGGTATTCGTGGTTCTCGATCCGGCGTATCCGGCGGCGCGGCTGGCGGCGATGGTGTCGCGGGCGCGCCCGTCGGCGCTGGTCGAGATCGCGGCGGCGGGGGAGCCGCCGGCGGAGCTGGCGGCGGCGCTCGGCGGCGCGCCGCGGCTGCGGCTCGGGGACGCGGCGTCGCTCGGCGGCAAGGCGTTGCTCGCCGGCTCGCCGGCTTCCGCCGGCGCGGGGGACGCGCTGGCCGGGTTCCCGGAGACGCCGCCGTCGGTGGCGGTGGGTCCGGACGATCCGGCATACATCGCGTTCACGTCGGGTTCGACGGGGGAGCCCAAGGGGATCGTCGGGCGGCACGGTTCGCTGTCGCACTTCATCCCGTGGCAGGTGGAGGCGTTCGGGTTCGGTGCGGAGGACCGCTTCACGTGTCTTTCGGGTCTGGCGCACGACCCGCTGCACCGGGACCTGTTCACGCCGCTCCAGGTCGGGGCGTCGGCGGTGTTTCCGGAGCCGGAGCGGATCGGCGAGCCGGGATATCTGGCGTCGTGGGCGCGGCGTGAGCGGGTGACGGTGGCGCACCTGACGCCGGCGATGGGGCAGCTCCTGTCGCAGCCGGCGGAGGAGGCTTCGGCGGAGGGGCGGGCGCTCGGGTCGGGCTCGACGGTGGCGTCGCTCGCGTGGGTGTTCCTGGTCGGGGACGTGCTGACCCGGCGCGACGTCGACCGTCTGGAGGCGCTGGCGCCGTCGGTGACGGTGGTCAACTACTACGGTTCGACCGAGACCCAGCGTGCGGTCGGCTGGCACCGCTGTACGGGCACGGGGCCGGGCGCGGCGGCGGGGGAGCGGGAGGTGTTGCCGCTCGGCCGCGGGATCCCGGACGTGCAGCTCTTGGTGTTGACGCCGGCGGGCGGGCTGGCCGGGATCGGGGAGCTGGGGGAGATCGCGGTGCGCAGCCCGCACCTGGCGCTGGGCTACCTCGACGACCCGGAGCAGACCGCGGCGCGGTTCGTCGTCAACCCCTGGCGGCCGGACGATCCGTCGGACCGCTGCTACCGGACCGGGGACCTTGGCCGCTACCGTCCGGACGGCGAGGTGGAGTTCGCCGGCCGGGCCGACCACCAGGTCAAGATCCGGGGCTTCCGGATCGAGCTGGGGGAGATCGAGGCGGCGCTCGGGCGGCACCCGGCGGTGCGCGAGGCGGCGGTGATCGCGCGCGAGGACGGTGGCAGGGAGCGCTACCTCGCCGCCTACGTGGTGGCGGCGCCGGGGGCGCCGGCGCCGGCGGCGGCCGAGCTGCGGGCTCACCTTGCGGCGCGCCTCCCCGACTACATGGTGCCGGCGGCGTTCGTCCCCCTCGACGCCCTCCCCCTGACCCCCAACCGCAAGCTCGACCGCCGCGCCCTGCCGGCCCCGGAGCCGGCGGTGGCGGCCGGGAGCATCGCCCCGCGGACGCCTGCCGAGTCGGCGGTGGCGGCGCTCTTCGGCGAGGTGCTCGGGCGGTCCGAGGTCGGCGCCGGCGACCGCTTCTTCGACCTCGGCGGCCACTCGCTGCTGGCGATCCGCCTCCTCGCGCGCCTGCGCCGCGACTTCGGCGTCGAGCTGCCGGTGCGGCGCCTGTTCGAGGCCTCCTCGGTGGCCGAGGTGGCGGCCGAGGTGGAGCGGCTGGCGGCGGCCGGCGGGACCGCGGCCGAGTCGCCGCCGCCGATCCGGCCGGTCCCGGGCCGCCCGGAGGAGGGCCCCGAGGGCGCCCCGCCGTCGTTCGCCCAGGAGCGGCTCTGGTTCCTCGAGCAGTACGAGCCGGGGACCTCGCTGCTCTTGATCCCGACCGTCCTGAGCCTCTCCGGCGCGCTCGACCCGGCGGCGCTCGGGGCGGCGCTGACCGCGCTGGTCGCGCGCCAGGCGGCGCTCCGCACCTCGTTCGCGACCGCCGACGGCCGGCCGCTCCAGCGGGTGGCGCCGCCGGCGCCGGTGGCGCTGCCGCTGATCGACCTCGGCGCGCTGCCGGACGCCGCCGGCCGGCGCGCCGCCGAGCGCCTGCTCGCCGGCGAGGCCCGGCGCCCGCTCGACGTCGAGCGGGGTCCGCTCTACCGGGCGCGGCTGGTTCGCCTCGCGCCCGGCCGCCACCGGCTGTCGTGGGTGATGCACCACCTGGTCTCGGACGGCTGGTCGGTGGGGGTCTGGCTCGAGGAGCTGGCGGCGCTCTATCGCGCCGCGGTCGACGGCACGGCGCCGGCGCTGGCGCCGCTACCGGTCTCCTACGCCGACTTCGCCGCCTGGCAGCGCGATCCCCGCTGCGCCGCCCGCTTCGAGCGCGAGCTGGAGTGGTGGCGGGAGCGGCTGGCCGGAGCGCCGGACGGGATCGAGCTGCCGGTCGACCGGCCGCGGCCGCGGCGGCAGACCTTCCGCGCCGGGAACCTCCGCCAGACCCTGCCGCCGGAGCTGACCGCGGCGGTCAAGGAGCTGGCCGCCGGCGCCGGGGCGACCCCGTACATGGTCTTCCTGGCCGCCCTCTCGGCGCTCCTCCGCCGGCTCACCGGCGAGAGCGACGTCCTGATCGGCTCGCCGATCGCAGGCCGCAACCGGCCCGAGATCGAGCGCCTGATCGGGATCTTCCTCAACACCCTGGTCTTGCGGGTCGACGCGGGCGGCGCGGAGCCGACCCCCGGGCCGAGCTTCCGCGAGCTGCTCGGACGCGCGCGGGAGGCGGCGGTGGGCGCCTTCGCCCACCAGGAGGTGCCGTTCGAGCGCCTGCTCGCCGCGCTCGAGCCGCGGCGGGATCCCTCGCGGACGCCCTGGTTCTCGGTCTTCCTCAACCTGCTCGGGCACCGCGACGCGGCGACCGACCGCCGGCTCGCCCCCGGGCTCACGGCGTCGCTCGCGCCGGCGCCGGCGGTCCACGCCAAGTTCGACTGGACGCTCTACGTCTCCGACGGCGCCGACGGGTTGCGCATCTCCTGGGTCTACAACGCCGACCTGTTCAGCGCCGAGCGGATGGCGGAGACGGCTCGGCAGCTCGAGCGGCTGCTGCGGGCGGCGGTGGAGTCGCCGGATGCGCCGGTGGTGTCGTGCCCGCTGGTGACGGCGGAGTCGTCGGCGGTGTTGCCCGATCCGCGGCAGCCGCTGTCTTCGGCGTGGCGTGGGGCGGTGCACGAGGTGTTCGCGCGGCGTGCGGCCGAGGCTCCGGAGCGTCTGGCGGCGGCGGATCCCTCGGGATCGCTGAGCTACGGCGAGCTGGAGCGGGCGGCCAACCGGCTGGCGCACGCGCTGGCCGCGGCCGGGGTCGGGCGTGGGGACCGTGTGGCGGTGTGGGCTCACCGGAGCGCGCCGCTGGCGGTGGCGCTGGTGGGGGCGATGAAGGCGGGCGGGGTGTTCGTGGTGCTCGATCCGGCGTATCCGGAGGCGCGGCTGGCGGCGATGGTGTCGCGGGCGCGCCCGTCGGCGCTGGTCGAGATCGCGGCGGCGGGGGAGCCGCCGGCGGAGCTGGCGGCGGCGCTCGGCGGGGCGGCGCGGCTGCGGCTCGGGGACGCGGCGTCGCTCGGCGGCCAGGCGGCGCTCGGCGGCTCGCCGGCTTCGGCCGGCGCGGGGGACGCGCTGTCGGGCTTCCCGGAGACGCCGCCGCCGGTGGCGGTGGGTCCGGACGATCCGGCGTACATCGCGTTCACGTCGGGTTCGACGGGTGAGCCGAAGGGGATCGTGGGGCGGCACGGTTCGCTGTCGCACTTCATCCCGTGGCAGGTGGAGGCGTTCGGGTTCGGTGCGGAGGACCGATTCACCTGCCTATCGGGTCTCGCGCACGACCCGTTGCACCGGGACCTGTTCACGCCGCTCCAGGTCGGGGCGTCGGCGGTGTTTCCGGAGCCGGAGCGGATCGGCGAGCCGGGGTACCTGGCGTCGTGGGCGCGGCGGGAGCGGGTGACGGTGGCGCACCTGACGCCGGCGATGGGGCAGCTCCTGTCGCAGCCGGCGGAGGAGGCTTCGGCGGAGGGGCGGGCGCTCGGGCCGGGCTCGACGGTGGGGTCGCTCGCGTGGGTGTTCCTGGTCGGGGACGTGCTGACCCGGCGCGACGTCGATCGCTTGGAGGCGCTGGCGCCGTCGGTGACGGTGGTCAACTACTACGGTTCGACCGAGACCCAGCGGGCGGTGGGCTGGCACCGCTGCACCGGCACGGGGCCGGGTGCGGCGGCGGGGGAGCGGGAGGTGCTGCCGCTCGGCCGCGGGATCCCGGACGTGCAGCTCCTGGTGCTGGCACCGGCGGGGGAACTGGCCGGGATCGGGGAGCTGGGGGAGATCGCGGTGCGCAGCCCGCACCTGGCGCTGGGCTACCTCGACGACCCGGAGCAGACCGCGGCGCGGTTCGTGGTCAACCCCTGGCGGCCGGACGATCCGTCGGACCGTTGCTACCGGACCGGGGACCTCGGCCGCTACCGTCCGGACGGCGAGGTGGAGTTCGCCGGCCGGGCCGACCACCAGGTCAAGATCCGGGGCTTCCGGATCGAGCTGGGGGAGATCGAGGCGGCGCTCGGGCGTCACCCGGCGGTGCGCGAGGCGGTGGTGATCGCGCGCGAGGACGGCGGAAGGGAGGGGGAGCGCTACCTCGCCGCCTACGTGGTGGCGGCGCCGGGGGCGCCGGCGCCGGCGGCGGCCGAGCTGCGGGCTCACCTCGCGGCGCGGCTGCCCGACTACATGGTGCCGGCGGCGTTCGTCCCTCTCGACGCCCTGCCCCTGACCCCCAACAGGAAGCTCGACCGCCGCGCCCTGCCGGCCCCGGAGCGCTCCCCGGCCGGCGGCCGCGACGCCGCGCCGCGCTCGCCGGCCGAGGAGGCGGCGGTCGAGGCCTTCCGCGACGTCCTCGGGCTGCCGGAGGTCGGCGTCCACGACCACTTCTTCGAGTGCGGCGGCCACTCGCTCCTGGCCACCCGGGTGGTCGCCCGGCTCGGCCGCGTCTTCGGGGTCGAGCTGCCGCTCGCGGCGCTGTTCGGGGCGCCGACCCCGGCCGGGCTGGCGGCGGCGGTCGAGGCGGCGGCGTCGCACGGGCCGGCGCTGCCGCCGATCGAGCCGGTGCTCCGCGCCGGCGCCGACCTGCCGCTCTCGTTCTCCCAGGAGCGGCTGTGGTTCCTGGACCGCCTCGAGCCGGCCAGCCCGGCCTACAACCTGGCGCTTGCGCTGCGCCTCTCCGGCGCGCCGGCGGCGGGCGCCCCGCTGGCGGCGCGCCTGCGCGGCGCGCTGGCGGCCGTGGTGCGGCGCCACGAGGCGCTGCGCACCCGCTTCGCCGAGGTCGACGGCGTGCCGGTGCAGCGGGTCGAGCCGCCGTGGGCGCCGGCGCTCCCCGAGGTCGACCTGTCGGCGCTCGCCGGCGCCCGGCGCGAGGCCGAGGCCGGGCGGCTGCGCCATCGGGAGGCCGGGCGCGGCTTTCGACCTGCTGCGCGACCGGCTGCTGCGCGCCCGGCTCCTGCGCCTGGCGCCGGACGAGCACCGGCTCCTCCTCACCCTCCATCACATCGTCGGCGACGGCTGGTCGCTCGGGGTCCTGGTCGGCGAGCTGCGCGAGCTGGCGGACGCCGGCCCGGCCGGGGCGGCCGGGGCGCTGCCGGAGCTGCCGATCCAGTACGGCGACTACGCGGTCTGGCAGCGGCGGTGGCTGGCCGGCGAGGTGCTCGAACGCCAGCTCGCCTGGTGGCGGGAGCGCGCTCGCCGGGGTGCCGCCGCTGGCGCTGCCCGACCGATCGCCCGCGCCCGGCGGCGGCGGCCCACCGGGGCCGGCGGATCCCGTTCGCGCTGGCGCCGGAGGCGGCCGGGGCGCTCGGCGCGCTCGCCCGCCGCGAGGGGGCGACGCTGTTCATGGTGCTCCTGGCCGGCTTCGAGGCGCTGCTCGCCCGCGCCGCCGGCCAGGACGACTTCGCGGTCGGCACCTTCGTCGCCAACCGCACGCGCGGCGAGACCGAGGGGCTGATCGGCTTCTTCGTCAACAACCTCGCGCTGCGCGCCGACCTCGCCGGCGAGCCGACCTTCCGCGAGCTGGTGGCGCGGGTGCGCGCGACCACCCTCGGCGCCTACGCCCACCAGGACGTGCCGTTCGAGCGCGTGCTCGAGGCGGTGCGGCCGCCGCGCGACCTCTCGCGCGCGCCGCTGTTCCAGGTCATGCTGGTGCTGCAGAACCTGCCCCGGCAGCGGGCGCCCGCAGGCGCCGCGGCCGGTCCGCCCTGGGAGGCGCTGCCGAAGGGGAGCGACCGCGCCCACTTCGACCTCACCCTCTGGCTGTCGGAGCGCGGCGGCGGGCTGACCGGCGCTTTCGAATACCGGACCGACCTCTTCGACCCCGCGACCGCCGAGCGGCTGGCCGAGCGGTTCGGGCGGCTGCTCTCGGCGGCCGCCGTCGAGCCCGGGCGGGCGGTCGCGGAGCTGCCCGGCCTGGCGCCGGAGGAGGCGCGCCAGATCGCCGCCTGGCAGTCCGGCCCGCCGGCCTCGCCGGCGGCGCTCGGCGAGCTGGTGGCGGCGAGCGCGGCGCGCCGTCCGGACGCCGCCGCGGTGGTCGCCGGCGGCCGGGTGCTGACCTATGCCGGGCTCGTGGCGGCGGCGGACCGGCTGGCGGGCCGGCTGCGGCCGCGGCTGGCCGCGAGCCCGGCGGGGTCTCGGAATCCGGCCGGCCAGCCGCTGGTGGCGGTCGCCCTCGAGCGCTCGCCCGAGCTGGTGGTGGCGCTCCTCGCCGCGCTCAAGGCGGGCGCCGCCTACCTGCCGCTCGATCCCGGCCAGCCGGCCGAGCGGCTGCGCTGGCTGCTCGCCGACGCCCGGCCGGCGCTGGTCGTCACCCGCGGGCTGCCGGCGGCGGCGATCCCGCCGGGGGTCGCGGCGGTCGATCCCTTCGGCGAGCCGGCGGCGGCGATGCCGCCGGCCGTGCCGGAAGCCGCAGGTCCGGCGCCGCCGGGCGCCGCCGATCCCGCCTGGCTCGCCTACGTGATCTACACCTCGGGCTCGACCGGCCAGCCGAAGGGGGTGGCCGTGACCCAGGGCGCGATGGCGGGCTACGCCGCCGACGCCGCGGCCCGCTTCGGGCTCGCCCCGGGCGACCGGGTGATGCAGTTCGCGGCGCCGAGCTTCGACGCCAGCGCCGAGGAGATCTGGGCCACGCTCGCGGCCGGCGCCACCCTGGTCCTGCGCGACGACGCCTGCCTCGGCTCGCCGGCGGAGTTCTTCGCCGCCTGCGGGCGCTGGGAGATCACCGTCCTCGACCTGCCGACCGCGTACTGGCACGAGCTGGTCGCCGGCACCGGCGCCGGCGACCCCCTCCCCGCCGGACTGCGGCTGGTGATCCTCGGCGGCGAGCGGGCGCGCATCGACGACCTCGGCCGGTGGTGGCGGCGGACCGGCCCGCGGATGCGGCTGATCAACACCTACGGCCCGACCGAGGCGACCATCGTCACCACCGCCTGGGAGGCCGAGCCGGCCGCCGCGGCGGCCGCGTTCGCCCGCGGCGAGGTGCCGATCGGACGGCCGGTCGGCGGCACCCGCGCGCTGGTCCTGGACCGCCGGCTGCGGGCGCTGCCGCCGGGCGCGCCGGGTGAGCTGTGGGTGGGCGAGACAGGTCTGGGCAAGAGAGGCGCGGGCGAAGGAGGCGGCGAGGCGGGGCTCAAGCTCGCCCGCGGCTACCTCGGCCGGCCGGCGCTGACCGCCGAGCGCTTCGTGCCCGACCCCGAGGCCGGCCGCGCGGGCGGCGGCGGGGCCGGGGCGCGCATCTACCGGACCGGCGACCTGGTGCGCTGGCTGCCGGAGGGCGAGCTGGCCTTCCTCGGCCGGGTCGACCTCCAGGTCAAGCTGCGCGGCTTCCGGATCGAGCCCGAGGAGGTCGAGGCGGCGCTCGCCGCCCTGCCCGAGGTGGCGGGCGCGGCGGTGGCGGTGCGCGAGTCGAGGCCGGGCGACGCCCGGCTGGTCGCCTGGGTGGTGCCGGCGGCGCCGCCGGCACCGCCCGGGTTCGCCGCCGGAGTGCGGCGCGCCCTCGCGGCCGGGCTCCCGGACTACCTGGTCCCGGCCGCCTTCGTGGTCGTCGACCGGCTGCCGCGGACGCCGGCCGGCAAGCTCGACCGGCGCACGCTCCCCGACCCCGACTGGGCGGGGACCGCGGCGGGCGGCGAGCGGGTGGCGCCGCGCGACGCCGTCGAGGAGGCGCTGGCCGCGATCTGGGGCGAGGTGCTCGGGGTCGCCGAGGTCGGCGTCCACGACGACTTCTTCGCGCTCGGCGGCCACTCGCTGCTCGCCACGCAGGTGGTGTCGCGGGTGCGCCGGCTGTTCGCGGCCGAGCTGCCGCTGGCGGCGCTGTTCGCGGCGCCCACCCTGGCCGGCGTCGGCGAGCGGGTGCGGGCGCTCCTTGCCGCCGGCGCCGCGGACGCCGGCGGCGCGGCGCTCGGCCGCCGCCCGCGGCCGCTGCCGGACGCCGCCGGCCGGGTGGTCGGGCTGCCGCTCTCGTTCGCCCAGGAGCGGCTCTACTTCCTCGACCGGCTGCAGCCGGGGAGCGCCGCCTACAACCTGCCGGCGCTGTTCCGGCTCGCCGGGCCGCTCGACCCGGCGGCGCTCGGGGCGGCGCTCGGCGCGATCGCCCGCCGCCACGAGACCCTGCGCAGCCGCTTCGTCCCGCCGCCGGCGGCCGCCGGCGCGGCGGCGGTCGCGGTCGCCGCGATCGATCCGCCGGCGCCGGTGCCGCTGCCGGTGGTCGACCTCGCTGCGCTGCCTGGCGCCGGCGCCGCGGCGGCGGTAGCCGACCCGGCGGCCGCCTCGCCGCGCGGCCGTGAGGTCCGCCGGCTCGCCGCCGCGTGGGCGCGGCGGCCGTTCGACCTCGCCCGCGGGCCGCTCTTGTCGGCGCTCCTCCTCCGCCTCGCCCCGGAGGACCACCTGCTGGCGGCGGCGCTCCACCACGCGGTCGCCGACGGCTGGTCGCTGGTCGTCCTGAAGCGCGAGATCGGGGCGCTCTATGAATCTGCGCGCACCGGCCGGCCGTCGCCGCTGCCGGCGCTGCCGATCCAGTATGTCGACTGGGCGGCCTGGCAGCGCGAGTGGCTGGCCGGAGACCGGGTCGCCAGGGAGCTCGGCTGGTGGCGCGAGCGGCTCGCCGGCGCGCCGCCGGTCCTCGAGCTGCCCGCCGACCGGCCGCGCCCGCCGGTGCGGCGAGGGCGCGGCGGGACGGTGCGCCGCGTCCTCGGCGGCGAGCATTCGCGCGCGTGGGCCGACGAACTCGCCGCCGCGGCGCGCGCCGCCGGCGTCACCCCGTTCATGGTGCTGCTCGCCGGCTTCGCCGCCGTCCTCGGCCGCTGGTCGGGTCAGCGCGACCTGGTGATCGGCACCCCGGTCGCCGGCCGCACCCGGGTCGAGACCGAGGGGCTGATCGGTCTCTTCGTCAACAGCCTGGCGCTGCGCCTCGACCTCGCCGGCACGGCGCCGGACGGGCCGCCGTTCGCGACGATCCTCGAGCGCGTGCGGACGGCCGCGCTCGGCGCCTTCGCCCACCAGGACCTGCCGTTCGAGCGCGTGGTCGCGGAGCTGGCGCCGCGGCGCGACACCGCCACGACGCCGCTCTTCCAGGTGCTCTTCGTGCTCCACAACCCGCCGCGCGCGGCGGCGGCGCCGTCCTCCCTCGCGGTCGAGCTGGTCGGCGCCGAAGGCGAGGCGGCGCAGTTCGACCTCTCGCTGGCGGTGGCCGAGACCGCCGCCGGCCTGGTCGCCCGGCTGAACTACGACCGCGACCTCTTCGACCGCGCGACCGCCGAGCGCCTGCTCGGTCACCTGGGCGAGGTCCTGACCGCGGGCGCCGCCGAGCCGGAGCTGCCGCTCGGCGCGCTGCCGCTCCTGACCTCCGGCGAGCGCGCGCAGCTTCTGGCCTGGAACGACACGGCGTGCGAGTACGCCGGGCCGCTCACGCTCCCCGGGCTGATCGCCGCGCAGGCCGAGGCGACGCCGGACGCGGTCGCGGTGGCGTTCGGCGCCGAGCAGCTCACCTACGCCGGCCTCCTCGTGCGGGCGCGCTCGCTCGCCGTCCGCCTGCGCCGGCTGGGCGTCGGGCCGGAGGTGCCGGCGGCGATCGCGGTCGAGCGCTCGCTCGAGCTGGTGATCGCGCTCACCGCGGTGCTCGAGGCCGGCGGCGCCTACGTCCCGCTCGACCCCTCCTACCCGGACGAGCGGCTGGCGTTCATGCTCGCCGACCTCGCGAGCCACGGCGGCGTGCCGGTGGTGCTGGTCCAGGAGCGGCTCGCGGCGCGCTTCGCCGGCCTCGCCGCCGCGGGCGGGCCAGGGCCGGAGCTGGTGGCGGTCGACGCGCCGGGGGCCTTCGCGGCGGCGGCCGGCGTCGCGGGCGCTGGCGGCGGGCGCGCTGAGATCGACGCCGGCCTCGACGGAGACCATGCCGCCTACACGATCTACACCTCGGGCTCGACCGGGCGGCCGAAGGGGGCGGTCAACAGCCACCGCGCGATCCGCAACCGGCTGCTCTGGATGCGGGAGCGGTTCGCGCTCGGCCCCGCGGACCGGGTGCTCCAGAAGACCCCGGCCGGCTTCGACGTCTCGGTGTGGGAGTTCTTCGGCCCGCTGATCGTCGGCGCCCGGCTGGTGGTCGCCCGTCCCGGCGGCCACCAGGACCCCGCCTATCTCGCCCGGACGATCGCGGCCCAGCAGATCACCACGATCCACTTCGTCCCCTCGATGCTCCAGGTCTTCCTCGGCGAGCCGGGGCTCGAGCGCCTGACCAGCCTGTCGCGGGTGATCGCGAGCGGCGAGGCGCTGCCGCCCGACCTGGTGCGGCGGGCGGCGCGGGCGCTGCCGCCCGCGGCGCGCCTCTACAACCTCTACGGCCCGACCGAGGCGGCGGTGGAGGTCACCTGCTGGCCGGCCGACCCCGCGCTGGCGCGCCCGCGGGCGCCGATCGGCGCGCCGATCGGAAACACCGCGATCCACCTCCTCGACCGTGCCCTGCGGCCGCAGCCGGTGGGTGTGCCGGGCGAGCTGGCGATCGGCGGCGTCCAGGTCGGCCGCGGCTATCTCGGCCGGCCGGCGCTGACCGCCGAGCGCTTCGTCCCCGACCCGACCGCGGGCGGCGACGGAGCGGCCGACGGCGGCGCCGGCAGACCTGGCGCCCGCGTCTACCTGACCGGCGATCTCGCCCGGCGGCTCGCCGATGGGCAGATCGAGTATCTCGGCCGGCTCGACCACCAGGTCAAGATCCGCGGCGTCCGGATCGAGCTGGGGGAGATCGAGGCCGCGCTCGCCGCCGTCCCCGGGGTCGCCGAGGCGGTGGTGGTCGCGCGCGACGGCGGTGTGGGCAGCGGGGGCGCGGACGGCGGCGGTCCGACGCTGGTCGCCTACTGGGTGGCGGCGGCCGGCGCTCCGGTGGTGGCGGAGCCGGCGGCGCTCAGGGCGCGGCTGCGCCTGACACTGCCCGAACCGATGGTCCCGGCGGCGTTCGTCCGCCTGCCCGAGCTGCCGCTGTCGCCGAACGGCAAGGTCGATCGCAAGGCGCTGCCGCCGCCGCCCGCCGAGAGCGAGGCGGAGGGGGCCGCGCCCGCCGAGTCGCGCTCCGTCGCGCCGCGTGCCGCCGCTCCCGCCGCGGTCGCCGTGCTGCCGCGCCAACCCGCCGCGGCCGGGCGCTTCGGGCCGGCGGTCGCCGCCGCGTTCGCCGCCGCCCTCGGCCGCGACCAGGTGCCGCCGGACGCCAGCTTCTTCGACCTCGGCGGCCACTCGCTGCTCCTGGTCCGGGTCCAGCGCGAGCTGGCGCGGGCGCTCGGGATCGAGCTGCCGATGGTCGACCTCTTCCGCTTCCCGAGCGTCGCCGCGCTCGCCGCCCACCTCGGCGGCGGCGAGGAGCGCGCGGCGCCGGCGCCGGCGGTGTCCGCCGCGGCCCACGCCGGGTTCGGCGAGGCGATCGCGATCGTCGGCATGGCCGGCCGGTTCCCGGGCGCCGCCGACGTCGACGAGTTCTGGGCCAACCTCGAGGCGGGCGTCGAGTCGATCGTCCGCTACAGCGACGAGGAGCTGGCCGCCGCCGGGGTCGACGAGGCGACGCTCGCCAACCCGCGCTACGTCCGCGCCGGGGCGCCGCTCGCCGGTCCCGACCTCTTCGACGCCGGCTACTTCGGGTACTCGCCGCGCGAGGCGCAGATCATGGACCCGCAGCAGCGGATCTTCCTCGAGTGCGCGGTGACCGCGCTCGACGACGCCGCGATCGATCCCGGCCGCTTCGCCGGCCAGATCGGGGTCTTCGCCGGCGCCGCCGAGACCACCTACCTGTTCCGGCTCGCCGCCGACGTCGAGCTGGCGCGCTCGGTCGGCGCCTACCAGGCGTGGCTCGCCAACAAGACCGACTACCTGCCGACCCGGGTCGCGTACAAGCTCGACCTCCTCGGGCCGGCGCTCAACGTCCAGACCGCGTGCTCGACCTCGCTGGTGGCGGTCCACCTCGCCTGCCGGTCGCTCGCCGGCGGCGAGTGCGACGTCGCGCTCGCCGGCGGCGTCTCGGTCGGCGGCACCGAACGGCGCGGCTACCTCGCCGAGGAGGGCGGGATCGCCTCGCCCGAGGGGCGCGTGCGCACCTTCGCCGCCGGCGCCTCCGGCACCGTCCGCGGCCACGGGATCGGGATCGTCGTCCTGAAGCGCCTGGCCGACGCGGTCGCCGACGGCGATCGCGTGCGCGCGGTGATCCGCGGCTCGGCGATCAACAACGACGGCGGCCGGCGCGCCGGCTGGACCGCCCCCAGCGTCGCCCGCCAGGAGGCGGTGATCACCCTGGCGCAGGAGCGCGCCGGCGTGTCGCCGGCCGAGATCGACTACATCGAGGCGCACGGCACGGGCACCCGGCTCGGCGACCCGATCGAGGTCGCGGCGCTGACCCGGGCGTTCCGGCGCGGTCTTGGTGGGCGCAGTCTTGGTGGGCGCGGCACGGCGGAGCGCGGCTTCTGCGCGCTCGGGTCGGTGAAGACCAACATCGGCCACCTCGACGCCGCCGCCGGGGTCGCCGGGCTGATCAAGACCGTGCTCGCGCTCGAGCACGAGCGGATCCCGCCCAGCCTCCACTTCGACCGGCCGAACCCGGAGATCGACTTCGAGGCGTCGCCGTTCTCGGTCGCCGCGACGGCGCGCGAGTGGCGGCGCCGGGAAGGCCGGCCGCGGCGGGCCGGGGTCTCCTCGTTCGGGATCGGCGGCACCAACGCCCACGTCGTGGTCGAGGAGGCGCCCCTGGCCGCGGCCGTGGCGGCGCCGGCGCGCGAGTGGCAGGTGCTGCCGCTCTCGGCGCGCACGCCGACCGCGCTCGCCGCGGCCTCGGCGGCCCTCGCCGACCACCTCGAGCGGGCGGCCGGGGGCGACCCCGCAGCTCCCGCCGACACCAGCCTGGCCGACGCCGCCCTGGCCGACGCCGCCTGGACGCTCCAGGACGGCCGCCGCCGCCACGAGCACCGGCGGGCGGTGGTCTGCCGCTCGCGCGCCGAGGCGGTGGCGGCGCTACGCGGCGAGGCGCCGCGGCGGGCGGTCGCGGGGATCCACCGGGGCGGGCGGCCGGGGGTGGTCTTCCTGCTCCCCGGCCAGGGCGCCCAGCGGGCCGGGATGGCGGCCGGGCTCTATGCGGCCGAGCCGGCGTTCCGAGCCGCCTTCGACCGCTGCCGCGAGCTGATCGCGGCGGCCGGCGGGCCCGACCTCGGCGTGCTCCTGGATTCGGCGCCGGCGGGGGCGGACGGCGCGGCAGCGTCGGGCGCCGGCCTCGACGCCACCGAGTTCGCGCAGCCGGCGCTCTTCGCGGTCGAGGTCGCGCTCGCCGCGCTCTGGCGCTCGTGGGGGGTCGAGCCGGCGGCGCTCCTCGGCCACTCGCTCGGCGAGCTGGTCGCGGCCTGCCTGGCCGGGGTCTTCACCCTCGAGGCCGCGGCGGAGCTGGTGGTCGAGCGCGGCCGGCTGATGGCGGCCTGCGCGCCGGGAGCGATGCTGGCGGCGGAGCTGCCCGAGGCCGAGGCGCGGGCGCTCGCCGGCGAGCTGGCCGGGCTGGCTGGGCGGGGGGCGGAGGTGGCGTTGGCGGCGGTCAACGGGCCGCGGTCGGTCACCTTCGCCGGCCCGGAGGCCGCGATCGCGGCGCTCGCCGCCGAGCTGGCGGCGCGCGGCACGACGGCGAAGCGGCTGCCGGTCGCGCGCGCCTTCCACTCGCCGGCGATGGCGCCGATCCTGCCGGCGTTCGCGGCCGCGGTGCTACGCGCCGCCCCGCGGCCGCCGGAGCTGCCGGTGATCTCGAACCTCACCGGCCGCCTGCTCACGGCCGACGAGGCGGTGGATCCCGACTACTGGGCGCGCCAGCTCCGCTCGACCGTGCGCTTCGGCGACGGTATCGCGGCGGCCGTCGCCGAGCTGGGGGAGCCGGTGCTGCTCGAGGTCGGTCCCGGCCGCACGCTCTCCGGCCTCGCCCGCCGCCACCCGGCCGGCCGGCGGGCGCTGGCGGCGGTGGCGTCGCTGCCGCGCCCGGGCGGCGACGAGGCCGGCGCCGACCTCTTGGCCGCGCTCGGCCGGCTGTGGACCGCCGGCGTCGAGCCCGACTGGGCCGCGGTCCAGGGCGGCCGGCGGCGCAAGGTCGCGCTGCCGAGCTATCCGTTCGAGCGCCGGAGCTTCTGGATCGAGACGCCGGCGGCCGCCGAGCGGCTGCAGCGGGCGTCCGCCGGCAACCTCGACCCGCGCTCTCTCTCCGCTCCCTTCGAGGCGGGGACGGCGGCTGCGGGCGAGGCGACGGCGCCGCGCGACGCCGTCGAGGAGGGGCTGGCCGCGGTCTGGGGCGAGGTCCTCGGGGTCGCCGAGCTCGACCCCCACGACGACTTCTTCGCGCTCGGCGGCCACTCGCTGCTCGCCACCCAGGTGGTGTCGCGGGTGCGGGGGCGGTTCGGGGTCGAGCTGCCGCTCGCCGATCTGTTCGCGACGCCGACCCTGGCCGGGATGGCGGACGAGGTGCGGGCGTTGCTCGCGGCCGGCGCGGCGGGCGGCACCGCGCTCCGCCGGCGGCCGAGGCCGCGGCCGGACGCCGCCGGCCGGGTGGCCGGGCTGCCGCTCACGTTCGCCCAGGAGCGGCTCTACTTCCTCGACCGCCTGCAGCCCGGCGGCGCCGCCTACAACGTGCCCGGCGTCTGGCGCGTCCGCGGGCCGCTCGAGCCGGCGGCGCTCGGGGCGGCGCTCTCCGCGGTCGCGCGCCGGCACGAGACGCTGCGCAGCCGCTTCGTCGAAGCACCCGCCGGCACGGACGGCGGCGCCGGCGAAGCGGCGGCGGTCGCGGTCGTCGTGGTCGATCCGCCGGCCCCGGTGCCGCTGCCGGTCGTCGACCTCGGCGCTCTGCCCTCCGGCGCCCGCCGCGCCGAGGGGGCGCGCCTCGCCGGGCTCTGGGCGCACCGGCCGTTCGACCTCGCCCGCGGGCCGATCCTGATCGCGGCGCTCCTCCGCCTTGAGCCCGAGGAGCACCTCCTGGCGGCGACGTTCCACCACGCGGTGTCCGACGGCTGGTCGCTGGTCGTCTTCCGGCGCGAGCTGGCGGCGCTCTACGACGCCGCCCGCGAACGCCGCCCGTCGCCGCTCGCCCCGCTGCCGATCCAGTACGCCGACTGGGCGGGCTGGCAGCGGGAGCGGCTCTCGGGCGACCGGGTCGCCAGGGAGCTCGACTGGTGGCGGCGCCGGCTCGCCGGCGCGCCGCCGCGGCTCGACCTCCCGGCCGACCGGCCGCGCCCGCCGCTCCGTGCCGGCCGCGGCGGGACGGTCCGGCGCGTCCTCGGCGGCGAGCGCGGGCGGGCGTGGGCCGACGACGTCTCTGCGGCCGCGCGCGCCGCCGGGGCGACCCCGTTCATGGCGCTCCTCGCCGGCTTCGCCGCCGTCCTCGGCCGCTGGTCGGGCCAGCGCGACCTGGTCGTCGGCACCCCGGTCGCCGGCCGCACGCAGGAGGAGACCGAGGGACTGATCGGGCTCTTCGTCAACACCCTCGCGCTGCGGCTCGATCTCGCCGCCGAGACGGCCGCCGGCGGGTCGAGCGACGGGCCGCCGTTCGGGGTCGTCCTCGAGCGGGTGCGCGAGACCGCGCTCGGCGCCTTCGCCCACCAGGACCTGCCGTTCGAGCGCCTGGTCGCCGAGCTGGCGCCGCGGCGCGACCTGGCCTCGACGCCGCTCTTCCAGGTGCTGTTCGTCCTCCACAACCAGCCGAAGACGGCGGCGTCGTCGGGGCTGGGACTCGAGCTGGTGATCGCCGAGGGCGAGTCGGCGCAGTTCGATCTCACCCTCGCGGTCGGCGAGACTGCCGCCGGCTTCGTCGCCCGGCTGACCTACGACCGCGACCTCTTCGACCGCGCGACCGCCGAGCGGCTGCTCGGCCACCTCGAAGTCCTGACCGCCGCCGCCGAGCCGGAGCTGCCGCTCGGCGCGCTGCCGCTCCTGACCGCCGCCGAGCGGGCGCAGCTCGCCGCCTGGAACGACACCGCCCGCGCCTACCCGGGGCCGCTCACCCTCCCCGAGCTGATCGCGGCGCAGGCGGCCGCCACCCCCGACGCGGTCGCGGTGGCGTTCGGCGCCGAGCAGCTCACCTATGCCGGCCTCCTCGCGCGGGCGCGCTCGCTCGCCGTCCGCCTGCGCCGGCTGGGCGTAGGCCCCGAGGTGCCGGCGGCGGTCGCGCTCGAGCGCTCGCTCGAGCTGGTGATCGCGCTCGCCGCCGTGCTCGAGGCGGGCGGCGCCTACGTGCCGCTCGACCCCTCGTACCCCGACGAGCGGCTCGGCTTCATGCTCGCCGACCTCGGGGCGCACGGCCGCGGCGGCTCGCCGCTGGTGGTGCTGACCGAGGAGCGGCTCGCGGCGCGCCTCGCCGCCGCGGCGGGCGAGGGCGGCGCGGCGCTCGCCTTCGTCACGCTCGACGGGCCGGACCGAGAGCCCCTCGACCAGGGACGTTTGACCCCGCCCGACCCTGACTGCGCTGCGTACGCGATCTACACCTCGGGCTCGACCGGGCGGCCGAAGTGCGCGCTCAACACCCACCGCGCGATCCACAACCGGCTGGCCTGGATGCAGGAGGCGTTCGCGCTCGGCCCCGCGGACCGGGTGCTCCAGAAGACCCCGGCCGGCTTCGACGTCTCGGTCTGGGAGTTCTTCTGGCCGCTCGCCGCCGGTGCCCGGCTGGTCGTCGCGCTCCCCGGCGGCCACCAGGACCCGGCCTACCTCGCGCGCACGATCGCGGCCGAGGAAATCACCACGATCCACTTCGTGCCGTCGATGCTCCAGGTCTTCCTCGGCGAGCGCGGGCTCGAGCGGCTGACCAGCCTCTCGCGAGTGATCGTCAGCGGCGAGGCGCTCCCCCCCGAGCTGGTCCGGCGGGCGGCGCGGACGCTGCCGCCCGCGGCGCGCCTCCACAACCTCTACGGCCCGACCGAGGCGGCGGTCGACGTCACCTGGTGGCCGGCCGATCCGGAGCCGGCGCGCCGGGCGGTGCCGATCGGCGCGCCGATCGCGAACACCGCGATCCACCTGATCGACCGCGGCTTCCGGCCGCAGCCGGTGGGGGTGCCGGGCGAGCTGGCGATCGGCGGCGTCCAGGTCGGCCGCGGCTACCTCGGCCGCGCGGCGCTGACCGCGGAGCGCTTTGTCCCCGACCCGACCGCCGGCGGCGACGGCGCCGGCGACGGCGGCGCCGGCAGACCTGGCGCCCGCGTCTACCTGACCGGCGACCTCGCCCGGCGGCTTCCGGACGGGCAGATCGAGTACCTCGGCCGGCTCGACCACCAGGTCAAGATCCGCGGCGTCCGGATCGAGCTGGGGGAGATCGAGGCCGCGCTCGCCGCCGTCCCCGGGGTCGCCGAGGCGGTGGTGGTCGCGCGCGACGGCGGCTCAGGAGACGGAGGCGCGGACGGCGCCGGTCCGACGCTGGTCGCCTACTGGGTGGCCGCGGCCGGCGTTCCGGCGCCGCCGGAGCCGGCGGCGCTCAAGGCGCGGCTGCGCGCGACGCTGCCCGAGCCGATGGTGCCGGCGGCGTTCGTCCGCCTGCCCGCGCTGCCGCTGTCGCCGAACGGCAAGGTCGACCGCAAGGCGCTGCCCGCGCCGGTGGCGGACGGCCCGGCCCGGGTCGCCGTCGCCGCCCGCGCCCCGGTCCGCGCCGGAGGGGGGCGGCTCGAGCCGATCGTCGCGGCCGCGTTCGGCGCCGCCCTCCGCCTGGACGACGTCCCCCCGGACACCAGCTTCTTCGACCTCGGCGGCCACTCGCTGCTCCTGGTGGGCGTCCAGCGCGAGCTGGCGCGGGCGCTCGGGATCGAGCTGCCGATGGTCGACCTCTTCCGCTTCCCGAGCGTCGCCACGCTCGCCGCCCACCTCGGCGGCGGCGAGGAGCGCGCGGCACCGGCGCCGGCGGCTTCCGCCGCCTCCGCCGCCGGGCTCGGCGACGCGATCGCGATCGTCGGCATGGCCGGCCGGTTCCCGGGCGCCGCCGACGTCGAGGAGTTCTGGGCCAACCTCGAGGCCGGCGTCGAGTCGATCGTCCGCTACAGCGACGAGGAGCTGGCCGCCGCCGGGGTCGACGCCGCGACGCTCGCCGATCCCCGCTACGTCCGCGCCGGGGCGCCGCTCGCCGGCTCCGACCTCTTCGACGCCGCCTACTTCGGCGTGCCGCCGCGCGAGGCGCAGATCATGGACCCGCAGCAGCGGGTCTTCCTCGAGTGCGCGGTGACCGCGCTCGACGACGCCGCGGTCGATCCCGGCCGCTTCCGCGGGCGGATCGGGGTCTTCGCCGGCTCCGCCGAGACGTCGCACTTGCTGCGGCTCGCCGCCGACCATGCGCTGGCGCGCTCGGTCGGCGCCTACCAGGCGTGGCTCGCCAACAAGGCCGACTACCTGCCGACCCGGGTCGCCTACAAGCTCGACCTGCGCGGGCCGGCGCTCAACGTCCAGACCGCGTGCTCGACCTCGCTGGTGGCGGTCCACCTCGCCTGCCGGGCGCTCGCCGGCGGCGAGTGCGACGTCGCGCTCGCCGGCGGCGTCTCGGTCGGCGGCCGCGATCCACGCGGCTACCTCGCCGAGGAGGGCGGGATCGAGTCGCCCGAGGGGAGCGTCCGGGCGTTCGCGGCCGGCGCCTCCGGCACCGTCCGCGGTCACGGGGTCGGGATCGTGGTCCTGAAGCGCCTGGCCGACGCGCTGGCCGACGGCGACCGCGTGCGCGCGGTGGTCCGCGGCTCGGCGATCAACAACGACGGCGGCACCCGCGCCGGCTGGACCGCCCCCGGGGTGGCCGGCCAGGAAGAGGTGATCGCCGCCGCGCTCGAGCGGGCGCGGGTGTCGCCGGCCGAGATCGACTGCATCGAGGCGCACGGCACCGGCACCCGGCTCGGCGACCCGATCGAGGTCGCGGCGTTGACCCGCGTCTTTCGCCGGGACACGGCGGCGCGCGGCTTCTGCGCGCTCGGGTCGGTCAAGACCAACATCGGCCACCTCGACGCCGCGGCCGGGGTCGCCGGGCTGATCAAGACCGTGCTCGCGCTCGAGCACGAGCGGATCCCGCCCAGCCTCCACTTCGACCGGCCCAACCCGGAGATCGACTTCGAGGCGTCGCCGTTCTCGGTCGCCGCGACGGCGCGCGAATGGCGGCGGCGGGACGGCCGGCCGCGGCGGGCCGGGGTCTCCTCGTTCGGGATCGGCGGCACCAACGCCCACGTCGTGGTCGAGGAGGCGCCGCCGGCGGCGGCCGTAGCGCCGCCGGCGCGCGAGTGGCAGGTGCTGCCGCTCTCGGCGCGAACGCCGTCCGCGCTCGCTACGGCGGCGGCGGCCCTCGCCGACCACCTCGAGCGGACGGCCGGGGAGGACCCCGCCAGCCTTGCCGACGCCAGCCTCGCCGACGCCGCCCTCGCCGACGCCGCCTGGACGCTCCAGGACGGCCGCCGCCGCCACGAGCACCGGCGAGCGGTGGTCTGCCGCTCGCGCGCCGAGGCGGTGGCGGCGCTGCGGGGCGAGGCGCCGCGGCGGGTGGTCGCGGGGATTCACCGCGGCGGCCGGCCGGGGGTGGTGTTTCTGCTCCCCGGCCAGGGCGCTCAGCGGGCCGGGATGGCCGCCGGGCTCTACGCCGCGGAGCCGGCGTTCCGCGACTCCTTCGACCGCTGCCGCGAGCTGATCGCGGCGGCCGGCGGGCCCGACCTCGGCGCGCTCCTCGAGCCGGAGCCGGCGGACCGCGCCGCGGCGGCACGGGTCGACGCCACCGAGTTCGCGCAGCCGGCGCTCTTCGCGGTCGAGGTGGCGCTCGCCGCGCTCTGGCGTTCGTGGGGGATCGAGCCGGCGGCGCTCCTCGGCCACTCGCTCGGCGAGCTGGTCGCGGCCTACCTGGCCGGGGTCTTCACCCTCGAGGCGGCGGCGGAGCTGGTGGTCGAGCGCGGCCGGCTGATGGCGGCCTGCGCGCCGGGAGCGATGCTGGCGGCGGAGCTGCCGGAGGCCGAGGCGGAGGAGATCGCCGCGACCCGCCCCGAGATCGCCCTGGCCGCGGTCAACGCCCCCGAGGCGGTCGTCTTCTCCGGCCCCGAGCCGGCGGTCGCGGCGCTCGCCGCTGAGCTGGCGGCGCGCGGCACGGCGGCGAAGCGGCTGCCGGTCGCGCGCGCCTTCCACTCGCTGGCGATGGCGCCGATCCTCGCAGCGTTCGCGGCCGCGGTGCGCCGCGCCGCGCCGCGGCCGCCCGAGCTGCCGGTGATCTCGAACCTCACCGGCCGCCTGCTCACGGCCGAGGAGGCGGTCGATCCCGACTACTGGGCGCGCCAGCTCCGCTCGACCGTGCGCTTCGCCGACGGCGTCGCGGCGGCCGTCGCCGAGCTGGGGGAGCCGGTGCTGCTCGAGGTCGGTCCCGGCCGCACGCTCTCCGGCCTCGCCCGCCGCCACCCCGCCGGCCGGCGGGCGCGCGCGGCGGCGGCGTCGCTGCCGCGGCCGGGTGACGACGAGGCCGGCGCCGGTCTCGCGGCCGCGCTCGGCCGGCTGTGGACCGCCGGCGTCGAGCCCGACTGGGCCGCCGTCCAGGGCGGCCGGCGGCGCAAGGTCGCGCTGCCGAGCTATCCGTTCGAGCGCCGGAGCTTCTGGATCGAAGCGCCGCGGCGGGGGAGCGCGGAGAGGGCCGAAGCCACCCCGGCGATCCCGGCGACCGCGGCATCCCCCGCGCCGGGGGCGGCGGCGCCCGGCGGCGGCGCCGGCGATGCTCTCGGGATCCGGCTCGCCGCCCTCCTCGCCGACCTCCTGGGGGTCGGCGAGGTCGGCCTCGACGACGACTTCTTCGAGATCGGGGGCAGCTCGCTCCTCGCGGTCCGCCTGGGCGCCCGCGCCCGCCGCGAGCTGGGGATCGAGATCGCGCCCCAGCTCCTGCTCGAGCGGCCGACCGTGGCGGCGCTGGCCGCCGCGCTCGCTCCTCCGGAGGGGGAGCGCGCGGCGGCCGAGGGGAACGGCAACGCCTCCGCCGGGCCGCCGCTCCTGGTCGAGCTGGCCGCGGGCGGCGCCGGCGTGCCCCTGGTCCTGGTCCACCCGGCCGGCGGCCACGCCTTCGGCTTCCGCGAGCTGGCGGCGCGGCTCGCCGCGGAGCGGCCGGTGTGGGCGCTCCGCGCGCCCGGGCTGGCGCCCGGCGAGGAACCGCTCGCCGGCGTGCCGGCGCTCGCCGAGCGCTACCTCGCCGAGCTGCGGGCGCGGCGGCCGGTGGCGCCCTACCTCCTGGGCGGCAGCTCGATGGGCGGCATGATCGCCTGGGAGATGGCGCGGCGTCTCGCGGCGGCCGGCGAGGAAGCGCCGCTGGTCGTGATGTTCGACACCTTCGGTCCCGGTGAGCTGCCCGAGCCGCCCGCGGACGGCGCTGGCGCCCGCGCGGTCGCCCTCGCCGGCCCCGGCGGGACGGCGGCCGCCGAGTCGGTGGCCGAGGCCGAGCGCCTGACCCGGGTGATGCGGGCCAACACCGCGGCGATGTTCGCCTACGCGCCCGAGCCGTTCGCCGGCCGCGTGGTCTTCTTCCGCGCCGCCGAGCGGCGGCCGGGGGAGCCCGCGCACCCCGAGCGGCCCTGGCTCGAGCTCGCGTGCGGCGGCGCCGAGTTCCACGTCGTCCCCGGCGACCACGAGAGCCTGCTCCGCCCGCCGGGCGTGGACCGGATCGCGGCGCGCCTCCGGGCCGCCCTCGAGCCCTGGGCCGGCGACCCGGCGGCGAGGAAGTCATATGTACCTATGTCCCGGTTGCGCGGGTTGGCAGCACCCCTTGGGTTAGACCTTGATCCGTGATCTAAGACGTTGCAAGCGTTATATTTACGGCGTCAGAACGATAAGCGTTCCCGCAGGTGCCGGTGGATACAGGATTCCCGGCACCGGGAACTCCATACAGCCTATGGCTGAGGAGGGTTGATCCATGAGGCGAAAGGCGGACGACGAAGCGACCGGGGCGGTGACGGCGACGGCGACCGAGGCGGCGACCGAGACGGCGGCCCCGGAGCAGACCGGGCTCGACCGGCGGAAGTTCCTGGGCGTCGGCGGGGTGACCCTCGGCGGCCTGGCCGGCGGGCTGACCGGCCTCGGCGGCGGGCTCGGGGTCGGCGATCCGACGAGCGTGGTCGAGGCGGAGGAGATCGGCCCCGACAACTTCGCGCAGCGCAAGGTGAAGGCCTACCAGTTCCGGCACCAGGCGGCGATCAAGGAGCTGCTGACGCCGGTCCCCCACCACATCCCCTGCAACGGCGACGAGGACCGCTACCCGAACAAGATCGGCAGCTACCACAAGGGGCTGCCCCACGACCCGGTGACCGGCGAGGTCGACCTCGTGGCCTACGACGCCCTGGTCGAGGCGCTCGAGGACGGCGACTTCGCGGCGGTCAACGCGGTGCCCGTGCCGGGCACCCTGAAGCTCCTCGGGCCGCTCGCCGGCCTGACCTTCAACACCATCGGGCCGGACAACCGGGCGCTGGTGGCGCCGCCGGCGCCGCGCCTCGACAGCGCGGAGCGCGCGGCGGAGGCGGCCGAGCTGTACTGGATGGCGCTCCTGCGCGACGTCCCGTTCCGCAACTGGGACACCGATCCCCTGGTGGCGCAGGCGTGCGCCGACCTGACCAACCTGCTCGGCTACCAGGGTCCGCGCGATCCGTCGACCAACACGGTGACGCCGCAGGTGCTCTTCCGCATGGACGCGCCGGGTTGCCTCGTCGGCCCCTACGTCTCCCAGGTGCTGACCCGCGGCTTCATCTATGACGCCATGACCTTCGCCGAGATGAAGATGTCGACGCCGCTGCCCGGCGAGGACTTCATCACCCACTACCCCGAGTGGATCAACTGCATGAACGGGTTCCCGGGCGGCAACCCCGGCTTCTCGGGCGTCATCGACCCGGTCACGCGCTGGATCCGGAGCCTGCGCGACGTCGGCCACCTCGCCGGCCAGGACGTGATCTTCTCCTCGCACCTGCGGGCGTTCCTGATCCTGCGCGCGCTGTTCTTCGAGGCCAACCCCTACACCGGCTCCCCGGCCCAGGTGCCGTTCTGCAACTACGGCCAGGCGGACCTCATGGTCCGCCTCGCCGAGGCCTGCCAGTCGGAGCGCCACGTCTGGTACTCCAAGTGGTTCGTCCACCGCAACCTGCGGCCGGAGGCCTACGGCGGCCTGGTGCACCGGGTGATCCAGAACGGCGCGGACTACCCGATCCACTCCGATCTCTTCGACGTCTCGACCGTGCTGCCGCTGGTGTTCAACTACAACCAGGCGCGCAACGCGGCGCGCGGCCTCGGCGCCGCCAACCCCACCTACCTGCTGCCGCAGATGTTCCGGTCGGGGGCGCCGACGCACCCGACCTACCCGGCCGGCCACGCGATCACCGCCGGCGCCTGCGTCACCGTGCTCAAGACGTTCTACGACGAGAACGCGATCTGGCCGGGGCCGCGCAAGGTCCGCGCCGACGGCTCGAACTTCGACCCCTACGTGGTCGGCGTCGACGGTCCGGCGCTGACCGTGGGCGGCGAGTTCAACAAGCTGGCGATGAACCTGACCCACGGCCGGGACGCCTCGGGCGTCCACTTCCGCTCGGACGGGATCGAGGGGCTGCTCCAGGGCGAGGAGCTGGCGATCCGCATCCTGCGCGAGGCGCGCAAGGGCTACCCCGAGCCGCCCTCGGGCTGGACGCTGACCAAGTTCGACGGGACCGCGATCGCGATCTAGAGGCTCGATTTAAATGGGACGGGCCGCGGCCCGCTTCTCAGCCGCCCGTCCGGGAGGTCCGACCCGGGCGGGCGGCGCCGCGCACCGACCCGCGTCCGCCGACCATGATCGCCGCCCTCGCCGACCTCCGCCACGCCGCGCGCCAGCTCGCGCGGGCGCCGGTCTACACCGCCGCGGCGGTCCTCTCCCTGGCCCTCGGCCTGGGGGTCAACACTGCCGTCCTCGCCTTCGTCAAGGCGCTCTTCCTGCGCCCGCCGCCGGTCGAGGAGCCCGGCCGGCTGGTCGCGGTCTTCACCCTCGACCCGGCCTCGCCCGGCCCCCTGCCGCTCTCGCGCCTCAACTTCGAGGACCTGCGCGAGGCGAGCACCGCCTTCTCCGGCCTCGCCGCCCATCGCGGTCTGACGGTCTGGCTCGACGCCGGAGGCGAGCCCGAGCGGGTAGCCGGGGAGCTGGTCTCGGGCGACTACTTCGAAGTCCTCGGCATCGACGCCGTCCGCGGCCGGACCTTCGGCGCCGAGGTCGACGCCGCCCCCGGCGGCACGCCGGTGGTGGTGATCAGCGACGGCCTCTGGCGCCGCCGCCTGGGCGCCGACCCGGCGGCGGTCGGGCGGACCGTGCGCGTCAACGGCCAGCCGTTCACCGTCGCCGGCGTCGCGCCGCCCGGCTTCCGCGGCCTCAGCACCCTCGCCCCCGCCGAGCTGTGGGTGCCGCTGGCGATGCGCGCGGAGCTGACCGACGGGCTCCTGGCGCAGGCGCTCGAGGCGCGGCGCGGTCTCGCGCTGTCGGGGTTCGGCCGGCTGGCGCCCGGGGTCGGGCACGAGCGCGCCGCCGCCGAGCTGACCGCCCTCGGCGCCGCGCTCGCCGAGGCGCACCCGGCCGACAACCAGGGGCGGACCCTGGGCCTCCTGCCGCTCGCCGAGGTGGCGATCCCGCCCCGGGTGCGCAGCCGCTTCGTCCTCGGCGCGCGGGTGCTCGGCGCGGTCGTCGCCTGCGTGCTCCTGATCGCCTGCGCCAACGTCGCCAACCTCCAGCTCGCCCGGGCCGCGGCGCGGTCGCGCGAGATCGGGGTCCGGCTCGCCCTCGGCGCCGGCCGCGGACCCCTGGTCCGGCTGCTCCTCGCCGAGATCCTTCTGCTCGCCTTGGGCGGCGCCGGGGTCGGGCTGCTGCTCGGAGTCCTGACCCGGAACCTCCTCTGGCGCTACCGGCCGCCCGACCTCCCGGCCGACTTCGACGTCGGCATCGACCTCGGCGTCGCCGCCGCCGTGGTCGGCCTGGCGGTGGTCGTGAGCCTCGCCTTTGGCCTGCTGCCGGCGCTCCGCGCCACCCGGACCGACCTCGCCGCGCTCCTCCATCGCGGCGGCGCGCCGCCGGCGCGGGGGCGCTTCTTGCGGATCGGCGCGCGCGACCTCCTGATCGTCGGCCAGGTGGCGCTGTCGCTGGTGGCCCTGGTCGGCGCGGTGCTCTTCCTGCGCAGCCTGCGGACCATCCAGGAGTCCGATCCCGGCTTCGAGACCGAACGCCTGCTCCTGGTCTCCTTCGATCCCGGCGCCCAGCGGCTCTCCCCCGAGCGCGGCGCCGAGGCCTACCGGCAGATCGCCGAGCGGGTGCGCTCGCTGCCCGGCGTCGAGGCGGCGGCGGTCGCCGAGCGCCGGCCGCTTGACGGCGGCGGCTTCTTCCGCCGGCTGGAGCTGGCCGGGGCCGGCGCCGAGCTGACCGCCGACGGCCGCGCCCTGGTGCGCGCCAACCGCGTCGGCCCGGGCTACTTCGAGACCCTCGGCATCCCGCTGATCGCCGGCCGCGTCCTCGGCGAGGCCGACCGCGAGGGGGCGCCGCCGGTGGCGCTGGTCAACCGCACCATGGCCGAGCGCTACTGGGGCGGCGACGCGGTCGGCGGGCGCTTCGGCTTCTTCGGCGAGCCGGCCGGCTACGAGGTGGTCGGGGTGGTCGGCGACGTCAAGGTCGGCTCGCTCGGCGAGGAGCCGCAGCCCCTGGCCTACCTGCCGCTCGCCCAGCAGTACGCCCCGGCGGTCACCCTCCACGCGCGCACCGCCGGCGCGCCCGGGCCGCTGGTCGAGAGCGTGTCCGGCGAGCTGCGCGCGCTGGCGCCCGACCTGATCTTCTTCGACGCCCGGACGATCGGCGAGATCCTCGATGCCGCGCCCTGGGGGCTGCGGCTGGGAGCGGTCGCCCTCGGTCTCTTCGCGACGCTCGCCTCGCTCCTCGCCGCGCTCGGGGTGTTCGGCGTCGCCGCCTACGGCGTCACCCGGCGCCGGCGCGAGCTGGCGGTGCGGGTGGCGCTCGGCGCCCGCCGCGGGTCGGTGGCGGCGCTGGTGGTGCGCCAGGGGATGGCGCTGGTGGCCGCCGGGCTGGTCCTCGGCCTGATCGGCGCCGCGCTCCTCGCCGCGTCGATCCGGGGCTTCCTGTTCGGCGCCGGAGCCGCCGACCCGGTGGCGTTCGCCGGCGGCGCGGCGCTCTTCGCGGCGGTGGCGCTGGTCGCCCTCGCCGGGCCGGCGCTCCGGGCCACCGCCACCGACCCGGTCGAGGTCCTGCGCGACCGATGAGGTCCGACCCCGGCCCGGGGCCCGCGGGGCCCGACCCGGCGGCGGGCGCCCGGTGCCGGCTGCGGGGCACCGCCGCCTTCACCGCGATCTGGGCCGGCCAGGCGGTCTCCGCGGTCGGGACGCGGATGACCAGCTTCGCGCTGGTCTACTGGACCTGGGAGAAGACCGGCGAGGCGACGCCGCTCGCGCTCTTGACCTTCTTCGCCTTCGGGCCGACCGTGCTGCTGTCGCCGCTGGCCGGCGCGCTGGCCGACCGCTACAGCCGCCGCGGCCTGATGATCGCGAGCAACTTCGGCGCCGCCGCCGCCACCGCGGCGCTCCTTGCGCTGCAACTCGCCGGCGGCCTGACCGTGCCGTGGATCTACGCCCTCCAGGCGGCGGCCTCCGCCTTCCGCGCCCTCCAGATGCCGGCGCTCGGCGCCTCGGCGACCCTGATGGTGCCCCGCTCCGGCTACGCGCGCGCCGCGGGCCTGGTCTCCTCGGCCGAGAACGCCGCCGTGCTGTTCGGGCCGGTGGCCGCCGGGCTGCTGCTCGGGCCGCTCGGCGTCGCCGGAGTGATGGCGGTCGACCTCGCCACCTTCGTCGCCGCGGTCGTGCCGCTCGCGCTCGCCGAGGTGCCGCAGCCGGCCGCCGGCGACGGGCGCGCCCGGCCGAGCCTCTGGCGCGACTCGTGGTTCGGCTTCGGCTACATCTTCGCGCGCCCGGGCCTCGCGGGCCTCCAGGCGGTGCTCTTCGGGGTCAACCTGATGATGACCGGGGGCCTGGCGCTCGTGCCGGCGATGGTCCTGGCGCGCACCGGCTCCGACGAGCTGGCGCTCGGCACCGTGCAGTCCGCCCTCGGCCTGGGCGGCATCGTCGGCGGCGTCGCGCTCGGCGTCTGGGGTGGGCCGCGCCGGCGCATCCACGGCGTGCTGGTCCCGGCCGCCCTCGCCGGGCTCGCCGGCCTGGCGCCGCTCGGCCTCGCCGCCGGCCTCCCCGGCTGGGCCGCGGCCGCTTTCGCGCTCGCCCTGTTCGTGCCGGTGGTCAACGGCTGCAATCAGACCATCTGGCAGCTCAAGGTGGCGCCGGAAGTCCAGGGGCGCGTCTTCGCGGCGCGGCGCCTGCTCGCCCAGATCTCGGTCCCGCTCGCGATGCTCGCGGTGGGGCCCCTGGCCGACCGCCTGTTCGAGCCCGCGATGGCCCCCGGCGGCGACCTCGCCGCCCTCGCCGGCGGCCTGGTCGGCACCGGCCCCGGCGCCGGCATCGCGCTGATGTTCGTCTTCGCTGGCGTGATGGCGGGCGCCGGCGGCCTCGCCGGCTACGCGCTGCCGAGGCTGCGGCGGGTGGAGAGCGAGCTGCCGGATTACGACGGGGGTTAGGCCCGGTGCTCCGCCCGCAGCAGGTCGAGGACAGTCTTGACCGGCGCGAAGGTCTCGCCCGGGATCTCGACGAAGAGGGTGTTCCAGCGCGCCATGGCGCCGTTCCAGAGGCCGGGGCGTTCGAGGGCGCGGAGGGGGCGGCCGGCGTGGGACTTCTCGGCGATGAAGACCGCCTCGGGGTCGGCGAAGCTCGCGAGGTCGTAGGGGCGGCCGCGGCGGTCGCGGAGGGCGCAGGCGAGGTCGACCGGGCTGAAGTGGGTGGCGGCGGCGAGGATCGCGGCCTGGCCGGGGTCGGCGAGGTCGATCTCGGCCTTCTCGACGATCTGGGGGGAGACGCCGCCGTCGCGGCCGGCGACCCAGAACGGGCCGCCGCCCGGCTCGCCGGCGTTGGGCACCATGCCGCAGACGCGCAAGGGGCGGTCGAGGCGGTCGATCGCGGCCTCGCGGCGCGCGGCGGCGGGCGCCGGCGGGAGGGGGCGGTCGAGCGTCTCGGCGCAGAAGGCCTCGGCCTCGGCGAGGAGCGTGGGGTCGGGCTCGCTGTCGCGGTAGCGGTCGGCCTCGAGTCGCGCCAGGAGGTCGTGGTTGCGCTCCTGGACCTCGACCAGGAGCCCGCCGAGCGCGCGTTTCCAGGCCACCACCGGCGGGCGCAGGCGGTCGGGGACGACGTTGTCGATGTTCTTGATCGCCACCAGGTCGGCGCCCTCGGCGGCGCGGTGGGCGAGGTTGGCGAGCAGCGCGCCGTGCCCGCCCGGGCGGAGCAGCAGGGTGCCGTCGTCGAGCCGGAACGGCCGTCCCTCGAGATCGATCGCCAGGGTGTCGGTGGCCGGCGACTGGTGGGAGAAGCCGACCTCGAAGCTCGCGCCGGCGCGCCCGCCGAGCCGCGGCGCGACACCGGCCAGGAGCGCGCGGAAGGCCGCCTCGTGCTCGGGCGCGACGGTGAAGTGGAGGCGGCAGCGGCCCTCGGCGTCGCGGGCGTGGCCGGCGGCCTCGATCAGATGCTCCTCGAACGGCGTCCGCACCTCGACGCCCCCCTCCGCGGGGTAGCGGTGGAACGGGATCAGCCCCTTCGGCCGCTCGCCGTAGCCGAGGTCGCCGGGGCCGGTGCCGAGCAGCGTGGCGAGGAGCGGCCGGTAGTCGCCGCTCTCCCGGCACTCTTCGACCCCCGGCCGCCCGGCCGCGGCGAGCGCCGAGCGCAGCTCGCCGGCGAGCGCGAGGCCGTCGAGGCCGGCGACGAAGTCGAGCGCGGCGCGCTCGAGGACGGCCGACGGCGCCGGGAACATCCGGCTGGCGGCGCCCGAGGCGGGGACGAAGACGCTCACCCGGCCGGCGGCCGCGGCGCGCTCCCAGCGCTCCGCGAGGCGGGCCCGTTCGGCCTCGCCGAGGCGCAGGATGCCGTCGCCGGGGGTGCACGGCCGGACCAGGGCGGCCGGCGCCGGCGGGTCGCGCAGCAGGGCGAGCTGGCGCTCCGCCTCCGCGGGCTCGATGCCGCGGGCGCGGAGCTGCTCGAAGTCGGCGGCGGTCAGGCCTGCGGCACCGCCTCGCCCGCCGGCGCGGTCCCCGCTCACCGCGCGGGCGCTCCTCCGGCCGGCGCTCCTGCGACCGGTGCTTCAGCGGCCGGTGCTTCAGCGGCCGGGGCCGCGGCCGCCGCCGGCCAGACCGGCAGCCGGTCGAGCACCTCGGCCAGCCGGGGCGCGGCGGCGTCGCGGGCGGAGAGCTGCGGCCCGGCGAGCGGCCACTCGATGCCGATCGCGGGGTCGTTCCAGGCGATCGCGATCTCGTCGGCCGGGTCGTACAGCTCGGTGCACTTGTACTCGACCTGGGCCGGCCCGATCGTGACGCAGAAGCCGTGGGCGTGGCCCGGCGGGATCCAGAGCTGGCGGTGGCCGGCGGCCGACAGCCGCTCGCCGGCCCAGCGCCCGAAGGTGGGCGAGCCGCGGCGGATGTCGACCGCGACGTCGAAGATCTCGCCCTCGACGCACCGCACGAGCTTCCCCTGCGGCCGCGCGAGCTGGGCGTGGAGGCCGCGCAGGATCCCCGCCGCGGAGCGCGAGTGGTTGTCCTGGACGAAGGTCGCGTCGAGACCGGCGGCGCGGTACTTGCCGGCGTGGTAGGTCTCGAGGAAGAAGCCGCGCTCGTCGCCGTGGACCACCGGCGCGATCAGCAGCACGCCGGGCAGGGCCAGCTCCCGGACGTCCGGCCGGACCTGCTGCGGCGGCGCGGCGGCGCCCACGGTCACGCCCCGGCGCCGAGCCCGAGGCGCTCGCGCCGGTAGCTCCCGGCCTGCACCTCCTCGGCCCACTCGCGGTTCGCGAGGTACCAGCGGACGGTGGCGTCGAGCCCCTGCTCGAGCTCGTGGCGCGGCGCCCAGCCCAGCTCGATCCGCGCCTTGCGGTCGTCGATCGCGTAGCGGCGGTCGTGGCCGGGGCGGTCGGGGACGAAGGTCAGGAGGTCGTCGTAGCCCCGCTTGCCGCGCGCCCGGAGCGCCGGGTTGGCGGACGCCGGGGCGTGGCGCTCGAGGGCGGCGCAGAGCGCCCGGACGATCTCGAGGTTGGTCCGCTCGCTGCGGCCGCCGAGGTTGTACCTGCCGCCCGGCCGGCCGCGCCGGAGCGCCGCCAGGACGCCCCGGCAGTGGTCCTCGACGTAGATCCAGTCGCGGACGTTGCCGCCGTCGCCGTAGACCGGCAGGTCGCGCCCGTCGAGCGCGTTCAGGATCATCAGCGGGATCAGCTTCTCGGGGAACTGGTAGGGGCCGTAGTTGTTCGAGCAGTTGGTGAGGAGCGCCGGCAGCCGGTAGGTCTCGCGCCAGGCGCGCACCAGGTGGTCGGCGGCGGCCTTGGAGGCGGCGTAAGGGGAGTTCGGCGCGTAGGGGGTCTCCTCGGAGAACGGCGGATCGTCGGGCGCGAGGCTGCCGTAGACCTCGTCGGTCGAGACGTGGAGGAAGCGGAAGCCGTCGCGTTCGCCCGGCCCGAGCGCGGCGACGTGCCGGCGGGCGCCGTCGAGCAGCTCGTAGGTGCCGACCACGTTGGTGCGCACGAAGGCGCCGGGATCGTCGATCGAGCGATCGACGTGGCTCTCGGCGGCGAAGTTGACCACCGCCGTCGGCCGGTGCTCGCGGTAGAGCCGCTCGACCGCGTCGCGGTCGGCGATGTCGCCGCGCACGAAGGCGTAGCGCGGGTCCCCCTCGAGCGCCTCGAGGTTGGCCGGGTTGCCGGCGTAGGTCAGCTTGTCGAACACGACCACCCGGCAGCCGGTCTCGGCCAGCGCCAGGCGGACGAAGTTGCAGCCGATGAAACCGGCGCCGCCGGTGACGATCCAGGTCTCCATGCCGCGGGCGACCATACCATCGCCTTCCGCCTGCTTGAACCGTCTGGCACACCCTGCCGCTACAATCGCCGCCGCCGCTCCGGACCTCCTCGGACCGGCGCTCCGGGAGCACGCCGCTGACCTTCTTCCAGGCCATTCTGCTCGCCCTCGTCCAGGGGGTGACCGAGTTCCTGCCGATCAGTTCGTCGGCCCACCTGGTCTTGACCTCCTATCTCCTCGGCTGGCCCGACCAGGGGCTGGCCTTCGACGTCGCGGTCAACACCGCCACCATGCTGGCTGTGATCACCTACTTCCGGCGCGACCTGGCGGCGCTCGCGACCGGGGTCTGGACCGGCCGCGGCGAGGTCGAGGGGATGCCGCCGCGGCGGCTCGCGGCGGCGCTCGCGGTCGGCACGGTGCCGGTGGCGATCGCAGGGTTCGCCTTCGCCGGCTGGTTCGAGACCGCCGCGCGCGACCCGCGGCTGATCGCCGCCGGGTCGATCGGCTTCGGCCTCGCCCTCGGTGCCGCCGACCGCTGGGGTGCCCGCCGGCGCGACCTCGGCGGCCTCGGCCTGCCCGACGCGCTCTGGATCGGCCTCGCCCAGGCGCTGGCGCTGGTGCCCGGCACCTCGCGCGCCGGCATCACGCTGACCGCGGCCCTGGCGCTCGGCTTCCGGCGCCCCGAGGCGGCGCGCTTCTCGTTCCTGCTCGCGATCCCGGTCGGGCTCCTCGCCGCCGCCTGGGACGGCTTGAAGATCGCCCAGGGCGAGATCCCGGCCGCCGATCTCGCCCCCACCGCGGTCGCCTGCGCGGTCGCCGCGGTCTCCGCCTACCTGGTGATCGCGGGGCTCCTGGCCTGGCTCCAGAAGGGCGGGCTGACGCTCTTCGTGATCTACCGGGTTGCGCTCGGGGTGGCCATCCTGGCGCTCGCGGTGTGAGGCGGAGCGGCGCGAACCGGGCAGAAAGAGCTTTCGGAAATGGTACTCTCCGCGGGTCATGTCGGTTGCGCCACGCCTGCCGCGCAAGCCCGAGGCGCGGACTGAGAAAATCGAGGATCTCGTCGAGCAGGTCCGGCGGGGGGTGGTCCGGGTTCCCGAGTTCCAGCGCGGGCTCAAGTGGGAGAGTGACGACGTCGTCGACCTGTTCGACAGCGTCTACCGCGGCTATCCGATCGGGTCGCTCCTGTTCTACAAGCGTCCCGCCAAGGCGGAGCGGCTGGCGGTCGGACCGCTCCTGGTCGATGCCGAGGAGACCTCGGAGGCATGGTGGGTGGTCGACGGCCAGCAGCGCCTGACGGCCCTGGCCGGCTGTCTCGCACGGCCGGTGCCGATCCCGGTCAAGAGAAGTGCGAACGACCCCTATGTCCTGTACTTCGATGCCGAGAGCCGGGGGTTCGAGCCGCCCCCGACCGCGGGCGAGATCCCCGCCCACTGGGTCCCCCTCCCCTATCTCCTCGACGCGAGCCGGCTCACGGAGTGGGTGTTCGGCTGGGAGCTGCGAACCGACGAGGAGCTTCGCCGTGGCGCCTTCGAGGCAGGGGCACGGATCCGGGAGTACCCGATTCCGATCTACCTGATCGAGACCGAGGACGAGAAGGTCTCGGAGGAGATCTTCTTTCGCGTCAACAAGACCGGGAAATCCCTGAAGTGGACGGACGTCCACGATGCTCTGTTCGGCGGCGGGGTTTCCTCGCCGGCGACCCTACCGGAGCTCGCGGAGGAGCTGGCGGACGTCGGCATGGGGCGTCTCGACGAGGAGCGTCTGCTGACCTGCTTGATGGCGCTCCGGGGGCGCGATCCGACCCGTTCCCTCGCCGAGCATCGACGCCGCGACGCCGGCTTCTTGACCGGAGCGGTGCAGGAGGCCCTGCCCGTGCTCCGGCGCGTCCTCTCGTTCCTGCGGACCGACGCCAGGATCCCGCACCTGCGGTTGCTGCCGAAGTCGATCCTGCTCGACGTGCTGGTGCGCTTCTTCTCGCGGCACGAGGCGCCGGGTCCGCGCACGCGCATCCTGCTCTCCCGTTGGTTCTGGCGGATCGTCCTCGGTGGCAGTTCCTATGACGACCGGACCCTGCGCCGCCGCGGCATCAACGCGGTGACGGATGACGAGGAGGCGAGCGTCCAGAGGTTGCTGGGACTGGTGCGCAAGGACGGTGTACGGCCGTTCGAGCTGCCCGAGACCTTCGACGCACGCGCCGACGAGAGCCGAATCGCGCTGCTCGCTCTCGCCGACCTCGGCCCGCGCCATCTCGAGAGCGGTGAGCCGATCGACGTGGCCGGCCTGCTGGAGCGGGAGGATCGGGCCGCGTTCGCGAGGGTGGTCGAAAGCGACGGTTCGGCGGCGTCGAGGAGTCCGGAGAACCGCATGATCCATCCGCCTCACGCCGCGATCGCTCGACTCCTGCGTGATCGAGCGAGACAGTCGGACTCGACGGAGATCCTGGCCGGTCACGCGATCGATCTCGGCGCTGTCGAGGCTCTGGAAGCCGGCGATCCCGCCGCTTTCCTCGAACGCCGAAACCTCAGCCTCACGACCGAGGTCCGCCGCTTCGCGGACCACATGGCCGAATGGGCTCACAGCGACAGGCCTTCGATCGACTACCTCCTGAGAGAGGCCGGAGTCGAGACTTGAGCCGGCGCTTCGAGGTGCTTCTGCACGATCAGCCGGTGGGGTTCCTGTCCGAAGCAGCCGACGGGTCGATCGAGTTCCGTCTTCTGGACGACTACCGGAACCGCGTTCCGAGGCCCGTCCTCGGTCAGAAGTTCGAGGACAACCCTGCCAAGGTCCACCGCGGCCGCAAGCGAGGCAGCCTGCCGGACTTCTTCGCCAATCTGATCCCCGAAGGCCGGCTCCGCGAGTTGATCGAACAGGGCGCGCGGATCGCGAGCGGTGATGACCTGGGCCTGCTCGCGTACGTCGGCCGGGATCTTCCTGGCGCGGTCGCGGTCCGTTCCGAGGAGGCGGAGCCGCCGGTGCAGTGGAATGGTTCGGGCGAAGAGGCCGACGACGCGTCGGCCGAGGTCGCCGACGAAGGAGCTGCCGAGACATTGCGGTTCTCCCTCGCCGGCGTTCAGCTGAAGTTCTCGATGCTCCGCCAGGGGGAGAAGCTGACTCTGCCGGCGAGCGGGGCGGGGGGCGAATGGATCGTCAAGTTCGATTCCTCGACCTATCCCCGCCTCCCGGAAAACGAGTTCGCGATGCTCGAATGGGCGCGCGCCGCCGGGTTCGACGTCCCGAAGTGCTACCTCCAAGACCTTTCGGACGTGCTCGCCTATCCCCGCCGGTTCGTACCGAAGGGGTCCCGCGTGCTGGTGATCCGGCGCTACGATCGGATGCCCGAAGGGCGTGTGCATCAGGAAGACCTGGCGCAGGTCATCGGTTTCCCGCCGGAGTTGAAGTACGACCACGTCACCTACGAGGCCATGGCCAAGCTCGTCCGGCGGATCCTGGACGAGGACGCCGTCGACGAGCTGATCCGGCGCCTGATCCTGGTCCTGGCGTGCGGCAACAACGACGCCCACCTCAAGAACTGGTCGCTGATCTATCCGGACCGCATCCGTCCTCGGTGGGCTCCCGTGTACGACCAGGTGGCGACCGTGGCCTGGGACGAGCCCGATCGGACGTTGGCTCTGAAGTTCGCCGGCGTCAAAGACTTCGCCAGGTTCGACCTGGCGGCGACGGCGCGTTTCGCCGAACGTGCGGAGATTCCGGCAAGCCGACTCGAACGCCTGGTCACCGGGACTCTCGACGCGCTGAGGGAGGCCTGGCATCGGGCGGAGATCGGCAAGCGGCTCCCCGAGTCGCATGCGAGCGCGGTGCGGGAGCACTGGTCGCGGGTGCCGGTGCTTCGAGACGGGGGAACGCTCGCGGACGAGCCGTCTTCAAAGTGAGAGCGCGGGCCTCGAACCTCCCGCCAGCAGCCGCCGGGTCGCTGCCAGGTGCGCGAGCCGCAGCGCGATGCGGAGGGCGAGGAAGAGCTGCTGGGCGAGGACCAGCACCACCAGGAGCGGCCAGAGCGTCGCCGGCTCGAGCGGCAGGGTGACGACCCACCAGAGCGCGGCGAGGAGCGGCGTGCCGAGGCCGATCGCGAGGTAGGCCGTGGCATAGACCGGGCCGCGGCGGAGGAGCTGCGCGGCGGCGGCGAGGAGGGCACCCGGGAGCGCCGCCAGGCCGGTGCCTCGCCCGCCCGCCCGCTCGACCAGCGCCGCCTTGGCCAGGTCCGACCAGAGCTTGATCCCGAGGAACGCCGCCAGGACCAGGGCCAGGCGCATCCAGGTCAGTCCCAGCGACACCCACTCGCGCTGGCTCGCCTCGCCGGCGCCGTCGAGGAGCGCTCCGAGGCCGAGGTAGAGCAGGGCGTAAGCGCCGGCGTAGAAGGCGGCGGCGACGAGCGCGATCAGGGTCGCGGGGAGCGCGAAGCGGGCGGCGCCGGCGAAGGTCGCCGCGGCCGTGCCGCGCGATGCTGCCGGACCGATGCCGGCCGGGCCCGCCCCGGCCGGGTCCGCCGCACCGTGCCCCAGGGCCGCGAGCCAGCCGGTGTGGAGCAGGGCGTTGAGCCAGTAGACGGCGAGCCCGGCGAGGACGATCGCGAGCGGCACGCCGGAGAGCTTCGCCAGGTCGTCGAGCCGGACCCCTTCGTCGCCGAAGAGCGCGTTCCAGGCCGAGAGGTCGCCGAGCAGCGCCGGGTGGCGGCGGTCGGCGGTGTCGAACCAGCGCCACGAGGAGCCCTCCGCCATCGCGTCGCCGTAGAGGTTGTGGTCGAGGTCGGAGGCGAGGAGGGCGGCGAGCGGCGCCGCCAGCGCGATCGCGAGGAGGAGGTTGCCGGCCAGGAGCGCGAGCACCGCGCCCGGGCGCGCGGCGACGTCGCGCAGGCCGCCGGCGACCGCGGCGAGGATCGAGGGGCGGCGGCCCCCGGCGCGGAAGGGGGCGGCCTCACGCAAGGGCGGCGAAGGTCTCGAGGAAGTTCTGGATCCAGAACCGCACCCGCTGCGCCCAGCGGCGCGACGCCCGGCGGTCGGGCTCGGTGCGGCGGCTGTTGTTCACGCGGTCGACGTCGAGCAGGTGGACCTCGTCGGGGTCGACCTCGGCCCAGAGCAGCTCGGGTCCGGTGATCCGGTAGCGCACCCAGCGCTCCTCGCCGTTCCATGAGAGGCGCCGCCGCTCGCCGCCGGCGAACGCCAGCTCGATCTCGACCGGCAGGCGGACGCCGCCGAGCCGCTCGACCACCACCTCGCTGGCGTAGCCGGGGAGCGTCTCGGCCGTGGCGAAGCTCTGCCGTTCGTCGCCGTCGCCGAAGACCCCGACCGGCCCCTTGCGCCGGCGGCTCTCGGCGGCGGTGACCGCGAAGTCGAGCGCGTCGCTGCCGTGGATCACCTGGCGGAAGTAGCCGGAGAGGTCGCGGCCGCTGGCGCGCGACATCGTCGCCTCGAAGTCGGCCGTGCGCGGGTGGCGGAAGCGCCACTCGGCGGCGTAGGCGCGCATCGCCCGCTCCATCGCCTCGCGGCCGAGCATCCGCTCGAGCTGCCCCATCGCCAGCGCCATCTTGCCGTAGGTCAGGTTGCGGTAGGCGTCGCGGTCGAGGTAGCCGAAGCTGGTGCGCGCGATCGGGTCGGTCGACGGGCGCCGGAAGTAGCCCGGCCGCGAGTCGAGCGCCCAGCTCTGGCGGACGCCCTCGAAGACCAGCGGCACGCCCCAGGCGCGGAAGCTCCAGGCGCGCGGCCCGTAGGCCTCGGCGAGCACGCGGTAGGCGGCGTAGGTGTTGATCCCCTCGTCGAGGTAGGACTCGGTGACCTCGTCGGTGGCGATCAGGCCGTAGAAGTACTGGTGCCCGAACTCGTGCACGGTCACCGACTCGGGCGACATCGCCGCCGCCGGGTTGAGCAGGCGCGTGCCGCCGGTGATGAAGGTCGGGTACTCCATGCCGTCGGTCGCCTCGGCGCCCCACGCCGGGTCGACCACGGTCAGGGTGGCGTAGGGGTAGGCGCCGTACCAGGTGCCGAAGAGGCGCAGCGCGTGCTCGGCGGCGTCGAGGTAGCGATCCTTCTGGTGGGTCGTGTCGGGGCGGCCGAGGAGGAGGATCTCGACCTCGGGGAGCCCGTCGTGGCGGAAGGTGCGCCGGTGCTCGACGAAGCCGGCCCAGGCGGTCCAGGCGAAGTCGTGGACCCCGCGCTGGAGATAGCGGTGGGTGACCTCGCCGGCGCCCGCGGGCCGGCTCCCGGCGCGCACCCCGGTGGCGCCGACCACGTGCCCCTCGGGGACGGTGATCGAGACGTCGTAGTCGCCGTAGTCGGCGAAGAACTCGCTCGAGCGATGGAACTGGCGGCACCGCCAGGTGCCGTCGGGGTCGCGCACGCCGAGCTTGGGGAACCACTGCGCGACGAGCTGGTAGTCGCCGCGGTAGCCGGTGCGGGCGACCGCGCGCGGGAGCTGGGCGGTGAACCAGACCGCCAGCTCGACCGTCTGGCCCGGCGCCGCCGGCCGCCCGAGCGGCAGCATCGCGACCGTGCGGTCCTCGGGGTTGCCGTCGTCGGGCGCGACGAAGGCGAGGCCGGAGGTCAGGTCCTCGCCGGCAGCCTCGACGCGGTCGATCTCGATCCAGCCCCAGCCGTCGGGCGAGAGCGTCTCGAGCGGCTCGCGCCCCGCGCGCCGCAGCCAGGTCGACTCCGAGTTGCGGAAGCCGTTCAGGTAGAGGTGGAAGCAGAGGTCGGCCGCCGGCACCTCGGAGGGGTTGCGCCAGCGGATCGTCTCGCGCCCCTCGAGGCGGTGGCTCGAAGGGTCGAGGCGGACGGCGATGGCGTAGCTGGCGATCGCCTCCGGCGGCTCGCCGTAGAAGCTCCGGACGGCGTCGGCAGGGGCGATCGTCAGGCCCGCCGGCTCGCCCGTAGGCGCGGGCTGCGGCGCCGCGGGGGCCTCGGCCGCGCCGGCGCTCCCGGCGAAAAGTGCCGCCGCCAGGGCCGCGGCGGCCGCCGCGGGCCGGCGGAGGGCCGCCCATAGAAGGTCGCGTACTTCTTGACGTCTAGATATTGACACCTGACTATTTCTTGTGTTACCTTTCCGGTCGACGGGGAGGCAAACCCTCCTCTCATCCCTCCCAACGAGGAGCGTCGGCACGCTCCTCTCTTTTTTTGTGGCGAGCTTGCTTCGGCGGGACCTCAGCCGCCGAGGACGGCCTTCTTGAACCCCTCGCCCGGTCCGGGATCGGGGCCGATCCAGGTCCGGAGCACGGCGTCGGCGAAGGCCTTGCCTGCGATCGTCCCCTTGTCCTGGCCGTTGACCTCGACCCGGGTGCCGGTGCCGGGGATGTAGGTGAGCTTCATGCTCTTCCCCTTGTCGATCGGCTCCATCCAGTCGCACAGGGTCTTGAAGCCGGTCTCGACCTCGGCCGGCGCGTCCGGCGTGTTGGCCTCGAGCCCCTCGCTCCACGAGTCGCAGAGCTGCTCCTTGTCGACGCCGTAGAGGAAGGCGAAGGACATGATCCGGGCGCCGTCGGCGGCCAGGACCTGGTCGGCGCTGGAGCTCTTCTCGGCCAGGTAGAGGCCGCCGACGTAGACCTTGATCACGAGCTTCTTGCGCAGGCCCATGCCGTTGAGCACGAGGTCGTGGCCGCCGGCGCTGGTCTGGTCGGGGAGGGTGACGCCGGCCAGCTCGCCGGCCGCGGCCGGCGCCGGGGCGCCGAGGGCGAAGGCCAGCGCGCCCAGCGCGGCGAGGACCGGCACGGCGAGAACCGGAGCGGTGAGGCGGAGTAGGCGGATGCGCATGGGGGATCCTCCTTGGAAGACTGCCGGGGATCGAGATCGGGACGCGATGTCTGGACGGCGATATCGGGACCGCTGCGAGTCTACAATGCGCCGATCGAGAGCCCGGTGGAGCGGAGAGGACGCGAGCCCGAGACCGGCGACGCCGAGCTGGTCGCCGCGGCGGTGGGCGGGTCGCAGGAGGCGTTCCAGACCCTCGTGGAGCGCTTCGAGCGGCCCCTCTTCTCGCTCGTGGTGCGCATGGTCGGGGACCCGGCGACCGCCGAGGACCTCGCGCAGGAGGCGTTCCTCAAGGCGTTCCGGCACCTCGCGTCCTACGATCCGAACCGCAAGTTCTCTAGCTGGCTGTTCAAGATCGCCCACAACACCACCCTCGACCACCTGCGCCGGCACGGCCTCGAGACCGTGCCGCTCGAGAAGTCGGAGGACGAGGACGGGGGGGGCCTCTCGGCGGTGCTCGCCGACGACAGCCTGCGCAGCCCCGAGGCCGTGGCCCAGCGCGGCGACCTGGCGGCGGCGCTCGCGGCGGCGATCGGGGCGCTGCGGCTCGAGTACCGCGAGATCGTGCTGCTCCGCTACCAGGAGGGGCTGGCCTACCAGGAGATCGCCGAGGTCGCCGATCTCCCGCTGGGCACGGTCAAGACCCACCTCCACCGGGCGCGCAAGGAGCTGATGGCGGCGCTCGAGGCGGCGGGCTGGGGGCCGGAGGGGATCGTCGGGTGAGGGGAGACCGCCCGCGAAACCGCGGCGGCGCGGCGCTCGTAAGGCGGCCTGGAGAGACGGGACGCCGCGCCGGACGCGGCGCCAAGAGAACGACGGAAGGGCAGTGCGGGACGACCGACGGGACGGCTGGCGGGACGACATCATGGACGAGCGCAACGAGCTGAAGCGGTGGCGGGCGGCCGAAGCGGCCGGCCGCGAGGCCGAGGCGGAGGCGGCGATGGCCGCTCTCCTCGCCCGCCTGCCGCGTCCCGCGCCGCGCCCGGGCTTCGCCGCCCGCGTCGCCGTCCTGGCCGCCGTCGAGGCGGCCGGCCGGCGCGCTCCGGCGCCCGCCGCCGCTCCGCTGCGGCCGTTCGCGGCCGCCGCGGCGGTGATGCTGGCGCTCGGCGGGCTGGCGGCGCTGATGCCGAAGCTCGCCGGGCCGCTTGCCGGCTCGCTGACCGGCCGGCTGTCGGCAGCGGCGCTGATCGAAGGCCTCGCCGCGGCGCTGACCGGCGCCGCGCGCTGGGTCGCCGGCGCCTTCGGCGTCTGGGAGGTGCTCGCCGACGTCGGCGGCGCCGTCGCCACCGCCGCGGTCACCACTCCGGTGCTGGCCGCGGTCGTGGTCGCCCTGGCGCTCGCCGCGCTCTCGCTGCGCCTGCTCTCCGAGCTGATCGCCACCGAGAGGAGCTGGACCGATGTGCCATCCCATCGATGAATCGATACCGCGTGACCGCCGATCCTGCGACCGGCGTCCGCGCGGCGCCCGGCCGGCGCCCGCCGGCTTCCGCTTCGCCCCGGCTGCGGCACGCTCGGTGGCTCTAGCCGCCGCACTCGCCGCCGCGCTGCTGATCCCCGCCCTGCCCGCCTTCGCGCAGGAAGAGCCCGCCCCCCAGGGTGCGCCGGAGGCCGCCGCGCCGGTCGAGGCCGTGGCGCCGATCGGGGCCGCCGCCGCGCCCGCTCCGATCGTCGAGTCGCCCGCCGCGAGCGGCGACCTGGCGGATCGGATCGCCGCCCGCTTCGAGGTCCTGCCGACCCGCGACGGTCTGCTGCTGCGGCCGCGCGCGGCCGGCGCCGGCTATCACGCGATCGAGATCGAGGAGGGCGCGGTCGCGGTCGACGGCGAGACCCTCCCGGAGGGCGAGCTGGCCGGCCGCCTGGGCGCCGACGCCGAGCCGGTGAGCCGGCTCGCGGCCCTCGGGCCGGCGTCGCGCGCTCTGTTCGGCTATGGCGTCCGGCCGCCGGTCGAGGAGCCGGCGACCCCTGCCGCCGGCGAGGCAACCGCCGCCGGCGAGGCTTCGGCCGTGCCGCCGCCGCCCGGCGTCGAGCTGCCCGAGCTGCCCGAGCCCCCCGAGGCGCCCGAACCGCCGGAGCTGCCGCAGCTCGACGTCGGCCAGCGGGTGAGCATCACCAGCTCGGTGACCGTCGAGGAGGGCGAGGTCGCCGAGACCGCGGTCGCGGTCGGTGGCGATGTCCGGGTCGACGGCGAGGTCGAGCGGGACGTCGTGGCGGTCGGCGGCGCGGTGCGCGTCAACGGCCGCGTCGGCGGCGAGGTGGTGGCGGTGGGCGGCTCGGTCTACGCCGGCCCCGACGCCGTGATCGAGGGCAACGTCACCAGCGTCGGCGGCCAGGTGGAGCGCGAGCCGGGCGCGCAGATCGGCGGCCAGGTCTCCGAGGTGTCGATGACGGGCGCGTTCTTCGACTCCGGCCGCTTCCGCGGCGAGCGCGACGATTGGCACCGCGAGATCGACGGGCGGATGGAGCGGATCGGCGACGTCTTCGGCCACGCGGTCGGGCTGGTGGTACTGGTCCTCTTGATCGCGCTGGTCACGGTGCTGGGCCGGGCGCCGGTCGAGCGGGTGGCGGCGAAGGCGGCGCACGACCCCTGGCGGGCGCTGATCGCCGGCTTCCTGACCGAGCTGCTGTTCTTCCCGGTGCTGGCGGTGATCGTGCTGATCCTGGTGATCTCGGTGGTCGGCATTCCACTCCTGGTGCTGGTGCCGTTCGTCCTGCTGCTGTTCGTGGTCGCGTTCCTGGTCGGCATCGCCGGCGTCGCGCGCACGGTGAGCGGCCTGGTCGAGCGCCGCTTCGGCTGGCGGCTCGAAGGGGTCTTCCTCCCCGCCCTGGTCGGCGTGACCGCGATCCACGTCTGGGCGCTGTTCGGCTCCGGTCTCGACGCCATCGGCGGTCCGATGAGCGTGGCGGCGGTGATGTTCTGGCTGTTCGGCTGGACGGTGCAGTTCCTCGCCTGGACCATCGGCCTCGGCGCCGTGATCCTCACCCGCTTCGGCGCCGGACCACGGCCGGTGCCGGGGGCGCTGCCGTCCCCCGCGCTGCCTCCGGGCGGGCCTGGGACGATGGGCACGGCCGCGGTGCCGCCCGCCGCGCCGGCGGCCGTTGCCTACCCCGCGGTGCCGCCGCCGGTGCGCGCCGACTCGCTCTTCGAGCCCGAGCCGGTGCCGTCCGAACCGGCCGCGGCACCGGAGCCCAAGCCGCCCCCGCCGGCGCCCGCGGCCGAGCCCGAGCCGGCGCCCGCGGCCGAGCCGGCCTACGAGCCCGACGACGACCGCCCCCGCGGCTGACCCGGGCCGAGGCGCTACGCGGCGGGGTCACTCGCCGCGCAGCGCTTCGCTCGGATCGACCGCCGCGGCGCGGCGGGCCGGCAGGAGACAGGCGGCGCCGGCGACCGCCGCCAGCAGCAGCGGCGCGGCGCGAAGGCGAGCGGGCGCGCGGGAGGTTTGACATGCATGCAGTCATGCATGTACACACGCATCGTGGCCACCAAGACGATCTCCATCGATCTGGAAGCCTACGAACGGCTGCACCGCGCGCGCCGCGCTCCCGACGAGTCCTTCTCCCGCGTGATCAAGCGAGCCCACTGGCGCGATGAGGTCCGGACCGCGGCGGGGCTGTTGAGCGCCTTGGAGGAAGCTCCGCTACCCGATCCGGACACGCTCGCGCGACTCGACGAGGCGCAACGCGCCGACGCCCCGCCCGAGGATCCGTGGCGCGCCGACTGAGCCTCGACACCAGGTTCCTCATCGATCTCCACCGGGAACGATCGAGGCAGGAGTCCGACGACGGAGCTGCACACCGGTACCTGCGGCGGTCCCCCGACGCCCAACTCTCTTGTCGTCCGTGGCCTTTCGCCGAGTCTGCTCGTGCGGGTGGACGCTGCGATCTTCGGGCACGACACCGCCCGGCTACCGGAGAAGCGACAGCGGCTCCTTACAGGTGAGGCCAGACCCCGATCCCCCCAAACACCAAAAGAGATAAATGAGGGCATGGGGAGGGGCAGCTAAATTCCTGCTGCCTTCCAGAGCTTGACCAGCAGGCGCAGGAACGACACTGGAAGCTGATTCACGACGGCCGACCAGAAGGCGAAGTAGCCGCGCCATCTGACCCAGGTAGCTTTCCGTGGCTGCCCCTCGGCGAGAGCTGCCAAATACTCGTCCAGGAGATCCCGCAGGGTTGGCTCAAGGACCACCGTGTAGGTCCTGCGAGAGAAGACAAAGCGCGAGAAATCCGCGAGCCGCCAACCGGGCGGCTTTGGGAGTCGTCGCCGGCGTAGCGCCTCGAGAATCCAACTGAGCAGCGGTCCGACGACGAGCATCCAATACATGGCCAGCTTGAGCAGCTTCCTCGGGATCTCATCAGGAGAGGCGCCGTGGAGCGTCCTCTCCACATACCGCTGCGCCTGGACCAGGCGGTCCAGCAACTCGACTTTGCTCAGTGGTCTGTCGTCCACTAGCCCCCCTCCCAGGCCATCGCAGCGTCAGCCAGTTCCCAAGCTTGTAGCACTCGCGCACCGTGGCCAGTCGCCCAGAAGACGCGCCGCGGCGGACCGGCGTCTCCAGGCACCTCACGCGAGTCCACGTATCCTTTCTCGGCCATCCTTCCAAGCGTCACATACACCGTGCCGCGCTTGAGCTGGCCCTCGGCGGCCTCGACCATCTCAAGGCCGTACTTCTCGCCTGCCGAGATGAGCATGCGCAGGATGAGGGCTTCCTTCGGGGACAACCTGGGAATGTTCATAGCTCGATCTTACGACTTGTAAGACTGCCTGTCAAACGTCGGGCCCCCAGGAGTAGTCTTCGAACTCTTCGAGCGGCTCGTCGAAGTCCGGCGAGACCCAAACCTCGCCCTGAGCGGTGCCGGGGCGCCGCGGGGGGCGCGAGCCCTCGCGATCCGAGCGCTGAATAGGTTCCTTGCCCGCCTTCAGATCCTCGATGCCCCGAAACCGCGTAACCCCGGGCATCCTGCGGGGCTCCGCGCTGAGCCTGCGGTGCAGGGCCAGCATCTCGGCGACGGCGCGCAGGTTGCCGGGGTCACCTGACTCCCGCCAGGGCGGCGGCATCTCTTCGATCGAGCGAAAGCGGTAGACGGGCATGTCAGCCTTCCTCGAATCGGAAGCGTTCGGCGAGCGCCTGGGCGTCGAACCGGTCGCGAGGCCGGACAGTGTCCCTCTTGAGCCGCCAGAGGGTTCGGGCCGTCACCACCTGGACGGGCACCCCCTCGAAGGACTGGGTCTCGATCTCGAGGTCGGCGAAGGCCACGGCCTCGCCCAGGCGGGTGACGATGTCGAGACCGAAGCCCTCCGGCGGCATGTAGCGCACGGCGGGGTAGTCGCCGCACATCTCCTCGACCGAGATCTCGTCCACGCTCGGATCGGCGTAGACCTCCCGCAACGCAGCCTTCAGTCGCTCGACGTTCTCGCGGTCGGGCTCCAGGAACAGGTCGAGGTCGGCGGTCGACCGGGACAGGCCGTGGAGCCCGAGTGCCACGGCTCCGAAGACCGCGTACCGAACTCGGTGGCGATCGAGAGCGCTGAAGATTGCGCGGAGGCGACCGATGTCGGGGGTGTCTTCGCTCATTGCCGACCGTCCTGCGGAGATTCTCTCACTGACCTCGCAGCCCCCGCCCTCAACCTCTCCGCCAGCAGCGTGAACCGCTCCCGCGTCTTCTTGTTCCGCACCGCCACCGCCAGCGCCCGCGTTTCGCCGATCAGCACCGCCAGCTTCTTCGCTCTCGTCAGTGCGGTGTAGAGGAGGTTCCTCTGGAGCATCACCTAGTGGGTGGTGTGGACCAGCACCACCACGCACGGGTACTCGCTCCCCTGTGACTTGTGGATCGAGCAGGCGTAGGCGAGGGTCAGTTCGTCGAGGTTGGCGAAGTCGTAGTGGACCGTCGCGGCCGTCGAAGGAGACGGCGCAGGCGCTCGTTCTCGGCGTCGATCCCGGTCACCCGGCCGAGGTCGCCGTTGAAGACGTCCAGCTCGTAGTTGTTGCGGACCTGCATCACCTTGTCGCCGATCCGGAACGAGCGGTTGCCGCGCGCCACCTCGAGCCCCGACGGGTTGAGGCGCTCGCGCAGGACGCGGTTCAGGCTCTCGGTGCCGAGCGGTCCGCGGTTCATCGGGGTGAGCACCTGGATGCCGTCGACCGGGTCGATGCCGAAGCCCTGCGGGATGCGCTCGCAGACCAGCTGGACCACGGTCTCGAGCACCGCCTCCGGCTCGCGGCGCTCGATGAAGAAGAAGTCGGCGTCGCGGGCGGCCGGCGTCGGGCTCGGGCATCTCGCCGCCGTTGACGCGGTGGGCGTTGCGCACGATCAGGCTGCTCGCGGCCTGGCGGAAGATCTCGGTCAGGCGCACGACGTCGACCGCGCGGGAGTCGATCAGGTCGGCGAGGACCCGCCCCGGGCCGACCGAGGGGAGCTGGTCGACGTCGCCGACCAGGATCAGCCGGCACCCCGGCGGCACCGCCTTGACCGTGTGGTAGGCGAGCGACGTGTCGAGCATCGACGCCTCGTCGACGATCACCAGGTCGGCCTCGAGCGGCCGGTCGCGAGTCGCGCTCGAAGGTGCGGGTCAGGGGGTTGAACTCGAGCAGGCGATGGACGGTCTTCGCCTCGCTCGCCGGTGGCCTCGGACAGCCGCTTGGCGGCGCGGCCGGTGGGGGCGGCGAGGAGCACCCGCTGCCTCTTGTTCGGCGAGGATCGCCACGATCCCGCGCACCAGGGTGGTCTTGCCGGTGCCCGGGCCGCCGGTGATCACCAGCACGCGTGCTCGCGAGGCCGCGGCGGATCGCCTCGCGCTGCTGGGCGGCGAGCGCGATCCCCTCGCGCTTCTCGAACCAGGCGAGCGCCTTGTCGACGTCGATCTCTGGGCGGCGGCGCGCGGCTGGTCGAGGAGGGCGCGGAGGCGCGCCGGCGAGCCCCTGCTCGGCGATCGCGAGCGGCCGGGCGAAGACCGCCGGGAAGGCCGCGCCGGCCTCGGCCCCGCGCAGCGGCTCGCGGCCGCCGGGCGCCGCCTCGATCGTCACCTCGGCGGCCTTCGCGAGCGCCTCGAGGGCAGGCTCGAGGGGCGCGCGATCGACCGCGAGGAGCTGTGCGGCGTCGGCGAGGAGCCTCTCGCGCGGCAGGTAGACGTGCCCCTGGTCGGCGGCGGCCGTGAGGGTGTGGAGGAGCCCGGCGCGCATCCGCTGCGGCGAGTCGGCGGGGAGGCCGAGGGCGCCGGCGATCCGGTCGGCGCTGTGGAAGCCGATGCCGCAGACCTCGGCCGAGCCAGGCGGTAGGGGTCCTCGCGCACCACCCCCATCGCGCCGCGGCCGTAGGTCTTGTAGATCTTCGACCGCGTGGTGGGTGGAGACGCCGTGCGACTGGAGGAAGACCATCACGTCCCGGACCTCGCGCTGCTCGCTGCCAGGCGCGACGGATCCGCTCGCGGCGCTTCGTGCCGATCCCCTTCACCTCGGCGAGCGTTCTCGGGATCGCCCTCGATGACGTCCAGCGTCTCCATCCCGAAGCGCGCCACCAGCCGCTTCGGCCATCACGCTGACCGATCCCGGGATCAGTCCCGAGCCGAGGTAGCGCTCGATCCCGCCGAGGGTCGCCGGAGTCACCGTGAGGTAGGAGTCGACCTTGAACTGGCGCGCCGAACTTCGGGTCCTCCTCCCAGGCGCCCTGGCAGGCGCAGGTTCTCGCCCGGCTGGACGCCGAGGAGGTTGCCGACCGCGGTCACCGGTCCCGCCGCCCGCGGACGGGTCGACGCTTGACCACGCTCCAGGCGCTCTCCGGGTTGGAGAAGACGACCCGCTCGAGGGTGCCTTCAAGGGTGGTGTCGTCGCGGCTCATCGATTCCTCGGCAGCTTTCAGCGTAGCGCAGCGCCTCCCCCGCGCCCCCCTAGGAAAGACTGTGCCAGAATGGCGCTCATGGCGGAGAACCCCACGGTGCTGGTGATCGACGACGAGACCGGCTCACGCGAGTCGATGGCGATCGCGCTCGAGAAGGCCGGCTACCGGGTGCGCACCTTCGACGACGCCCGCAAGGCGCTCGAGCTACCTCGACGAGGACCCGACAGCGGGCGCGCCTCGCGGTCTGCGACCTCAAGATGCCGGGCATGGACGGCCTGGGCTTCCTCAACGAGGTCCGCGAGGCCGGCCATCCGACTGCGGCGTGATCCTGGTCACCGCCTTCGGCTCGCATCGACTCGGCGGTCGAGGCGATGCGGGTCGGCGCCGACGACTACCTCACCAAGCCGGTCGACCTCTACGAGCTGCGCGCACGGGTCGACCAACCTGCTCGAGAAGGAGCAGCTGCAAGCGAGGAGGTCGGCGACCTCCGGCGCGATGCTCGACAAGCGCTACGGCTTCGAGAGCATCATCGGCAGCTCGGCGCCGATGGAGCAGCTCTTCGAGCAGATGCGGATGGTCGCGCCGACCCGTTCGACGCGTGCTCGTCGTCGGCGAGAGCGGCACCGGCAAGGAGCTGGTCGCCAGCGCGCTCCACCGCGCGAGCCCGCGGCGCAACGAGCGCTTCCTGGCGATCAACTGCGGCGCGATCCCGAGCGACATCCTGGAGAGCGAGCTGTTCGGCCACGAGCGCGGCGCCTTCACCGGCGCGGTGACGCGCAAGATCGGCAAGTTCGAGCTGGCGCACCGCGGCACGCTGTTCCTCGACGAGATCGGCGAGCTCTACCCGGAGCTCCAGGTCAAGCTCCTGCGCGTGCTCGAGGAGCGCCAGGTCATGCGGGTCGGCGGCAGCGAGCTGATCGACGTCGACGTCCGGCTGATCGCCGCCACCAACCGCGACCTCGAGCAGGAGGTCGTCGGACGGGCGCTTCCGCGAGGACCTCTACTACCGGCTCAAGGTGGTGACGCTCGCGCATCCCGCCGCTGCGCGAGCGGCCGAGCGACATCCCGCTGCTGGTCGAGCACTTCCTCGCCGCCTTCTGCCAGGAGCACGGCAAGTCGCCCAAGCGGCTTGAGCCCCGAGGCGCTCGAGGTGCTCGCGCGCTACCCCTGGCCGGGCAACGTGCGCGAGCTCAAGAACGTCATCGAGTCGGTGGTGATCTTCCACCAGGGGGACGAGATCACGCTCGAGGACCTGCCGCCCGAGCTGCGCGACTCGGCGACCCTGTCGTCGGCCGGCATCGCCGGTGCAGCCGGTCGCGGGCGGAGCCGCGGACGATGGCCGAGATCGAGCGCCAGGCGATCCTCGAGACGCTCCAGCGCACCAGCGGCCACCGCGCCAAGGCCGCCGACCTGCTCGACATCGGGCTGCGCACGCTGCAGAGCAAGCTCAAGGACTACAAGGAACAGGGATACTACGAGGACTGAGCGGCCGGGCCGCTCGGAGGGGAGACCGATGGAACTGCCGGCCGAAGTCCTGATCCACGATTCCGTCCTGGGGATGAAGGGGAGCCCGGGCACCCTGCTCCAGGTCAGCCCGCACGGCTTCTACGAGGCCAACGTCCGCTTCGGCGAGCGCGTCCACCGGGTCCTCCTGCCGATCGCCGGCACCGCGCTGATCGCCGCCGCGCCGGAGGAGACGGTGGCCGGGGACGCGATCGAGATCGAGCGCGGCCGCGAGGGGTAGCGGCGCTGGAATTCCGAGGTTCCCCTCTTGCGGTGCGACACCGCTCCGTCGTAGTCTTCCCGCCTATCCAAAGCAGCGAGCGGCGTTACGACCCGGGAGGGGTCGCACCGACCGACTCCTAGGAGGTGGGCGGTCATGCGGCGGTCTATTCGATCGGGCCAGGGCGCGGTGCGCCGGCTTGTCGTGCTCCCGGTTCTCGTTTCCCTGGTCTCTCTCGGTTTCCTGGTCGCCGCTCCCGAAGCGGCGCCGCCCAATCAGGTGCCGTTCCAACTGATCGAGGTCTCCCCCGATCCGGCGGCGCCCGGCAAGATGTTCTCGACGCAGCCCCCGGGCGCGCTCGTGCCCCACTCGCCCGATCTCCTCGCGGGGGAGGGCATGCTGCGCGAGGTCGAGCCGAACGGCACCTCCGCGACGGCGACTCCTCTGGGCGGCAGCGCCACCACGGCGCTCGGGACCGTCTTCCCTCCTGCGGACGTGGATTTCTACTCCTTCACCGCGGCCGCCGGTGACCGTGTGTACGCGGCCACCCAGACCCTGCACGATGCCTCGGCGAGCGGGGACAGCGTCCTCGACGTGCTGAACACGGACGGCGCCACCGTGATCGAGAACGACCCCAACGACGGTAGCTTCAACGCCAGCTCGAGCACGGTCGCCGGGACCCTGATCCCGGCGGCGGGGACCTACTTCCTGCGCGTCCGCCACAACGTGGCGACCGGGACGATCCGGCCCTACCACCTCCATTTCAGGCTCCAGAGCGGCAGCCCGGTCGCCGAGGTCGAGCCGAACAACACGCCGGCCACCGCCACCCCGCTGGCCGCCTCCGGTTGGGCCTCGGGCACGATCACGGCGGTGTCGCCGGGCGAGAGCGACTTCTTCAGCCTCACGCTCGCCGCCGGTGACAGCGTGTACCTGAGCCTCGACATGAACCCGGAGCGCGACGCCGCCGTCTGGAACGGCCGGCTCGGGTTCGCGCTCTTCGGCAACCCGCCCGCGAACCAGATCCTCCTGGTCAACGACGCCAATGCGGGAGCCAACGCGGCCGATCCGAACTCGGAGGCGTTCTTCTTCACGGTCAAGGACCCCGGCACCTACTTCGTCTACATCGACTCGATCGTGGCCGCCGGGCTCGGCCCCAACGCGACCTACAACCTCAGCGTCTCGGTCCGGCCCGAGGTGCCCCAGACCGCGGTTTGCACGACCTACACCTCGACCAACGTGCCGGTGCCGATCCCGACCGGTCCCGGCATGGTCACGTCGACGCTCACGGTGCCGGGCAATCCGCGGATCGCCGATCTCGACGTCTCGATCAACCTGAACCACACCTTCATGCAGGATCTCGACGTCCATCTGGTCTCGCCGGCCGGCAACGACAACGGCATCTTCACCGACATCGGCGCCGCCACCGTCGGCGGTCTGCAGACCCTGATGGACATCCGGATCGACGACGAGGCGGCGCTGCCCTTCGCCTTCGCCCTCTCGGCGAGCTGGGTGAATCAGCCCGAGCTGGCGTATCGCCTCGGCTGGTTCGACGGTGAGAACGCGGGAGGGACCTGGACGCTCGCCATCCGCGACGACGCCACCGGAGACGGCGGCACCCTAAACGCCTGGAGCCTCACCATCTGCGAACCGCCGCCGCCGCCGGCCTGCGCGCCGGGCGCGGTGCTCGAGACGGTGTACACGTCCGACTTCGAGGCCAACGACGGCGGCTTCACCCACTCCGGCGTCCTGGACGAATGGGAGCGCGGCCTGCCGACCTTCGTGCCTATCACCACCTGTAACAGCGGCGTCAACTGCTGGAAAACCGACCTCGACAACAGCTACAACGCGTCGGCCAGCCAGGACCTGGAGTCGCCGGCGATCGACCTCTCGAACCACGTCGCGCCGGTGATCCTGAGCTGGGCCCAGCGCTACCACATCGAGAGCGCCACCTTCGACCACTACTCGGTCGACTTCCGCGAGGCGGGCGGCGCCAACCCGACGCGCGTCTTCGAGTGGCTCGACGCGACGATGAACAACACCGTCGGCAACCCGGCGGTCACGATCGCGGAGAGCGCGGGCTGGGGTCTGTTCCAGCGCGACGTCAGCGCCTACGCCGGCCTCTCGACCGAGGTCAACTTCCATCTCGACAGCGACACCACGGTGCAGCTCGCCGGGGTGGCGATCGACGACGTGTCGGTATCCGCCTGCCGCGTGCTGTCGGCCGACCTGTCGATCACCAAGACCGACGGCGTCGCCACCGCGATCCCGGGTGGCTCGGTGACCTACACCATCACGGCTTCGAACGCCGGTCCGGACCCGGTGGTCGGCGGCACGGTGGCCGACACCTTCCCCGGCATCCTGACCTGCACCTGGACCTGCGTCGGGGCGGGCGGCGGCACCTGCACCGCGGCGGGAGCGGGGAACATCAACGACCTGGTGAATCTGCCGCCCGGCGGCTCGGTGACCTACACGGCGATGTGCTCGATCGCGCCGGGTGCCACCGGGAACCTGGTCAACACCGCCACGGTGGCGAGCGCGGTCGCGGATCCCGACCCGGCCGACAACTCGGCGACCGACACCGACACCCTGACGCCGCAGGCGGACCTCGCGATCACCAAGACCGACGGCCTGGCGAACGCGACGCCGGGTCAGGCGATCACCTACACCATCGTGGCGTCGAACCCGGGGCCGAGCAACGCGCCGGGGGTGACCGTGGCCGACACCTTCCCGGCCGCGTTCACCGGCGCCACCTGGACCTGCGCCGGCGCCGGCGGCGGCACCTGCACCGCGGCGGGCGCGGGGAACATCAACGACGTGGTCAACCTGCCGGCCGGCGGCTCGGTGACCTACACGGTCAACGGCACGATCGACGGCGCCTTCACCGGCACGCTGTCGAACACCGCGACGGTGGCCGCGCCGGGCGGGGTTACCGATCCGAACGCGGGCAACAACTCGGCGACCGACACCACCGAGGTGGCGGTCGTCGGCGGTGCCGACGTCAGCGGCACCAAGAGCGCCTCCGGCGACTTCAGCGAGGGCGGCACCATCTTCTACAACGTGGTGCTGACCAACAACGGCACCTTGGCGCAGGGCAACAACCCGGGCGACGAGTTCACCGACGTGCTGCCGGCGGAGCTGACCCTGGTCGGCGCCACCGCCACCAGCGGCACCCCGGTGGCCAACGTCGGCACCAACACGGTGACCTGGAACGGGACGATCGCGGCCAACGGCGGCACGGTGACGATCACCATCGAGGCGATCATCGAGCCCGGCACCGGCGGCTCGACGATCTCCAACCAGGGGACGATCTCGTTCGACTCCGACGGTGACGGCATCAACGATGCGACCGCGGATACCGACGATCCGGCGGTCGGCGGCCAGGCCGACCCGACCGACGTCACGGTCGGCGAGGGCCCCGGGCCGGAACCGAGCCCGCTCGAGATCCCGACGGTCTCCGGGCTCGGCCTGCTGGTGATGGGTCTGCTGATGGCCGCCGCGGCGTTCGTGGTGCTCGGACGGCGGCGCCGGGGGACGCCGATCGGTTGACGAAGCCGACCGGCTGAAGAAGTGAGAAGCGCGGGGCCGCTGGCGAGAGCCGGCGGCCCCGTTGTTTTTGGTTACGGCCCGTCTTCGCCGCGGGCCATCGCCGCGAGCATCTCGCGGACCGCGGCATCCAGGCCCACCAGCACCGCCCGCGCCACCAGCCAGTGGCCGATGTTCAGCTCCTCGACCGCCGGCACCGCGGCGATCGGGCCGACGTTGGCGGCAGTCAGGCCGTGGCCGGCGTAGACCGAGAGACCGTCGGCGGCGCCCAGGGCGGCGGTCTCCTCGACGGCGTCGAGCCGCGCCGGGTCGCCGGGGGCGCGGGTGTAGGCGTCGGTGTTGATCTCGAAGCCGGCGATCGCGCCCGCGGCACGGGCGCCGAGACCGGCCAGCGCCTCGAGCTGGTGGGGGTCGGGATCGAGGAAGAGCGACACCGCGATGCCGGCGTCGGCGAGCCGGCGGGCGGCGCGGTCGATCCGCTCGCCGTGGGCGCGGAGGTCGAGCCCGCCCTCGGTGGTGACCTCGTCGGGGCGCTCCGGCACCAGGGTGACCTGGTGCGGCAGGAGTCGCTCGGCGATCGCCAGCATCTCGTCGTCGCCGCCATCTCGAGGTTGAGCTTGCCGCGCACGCTCTCGCGCAGGCGGGCGACGTCGGCGTCCTGGATGTGGCGGCGGTCGCCGCGCAGGTGGACGGTGATGCCGGAGGCGCCGGCGGCCTCGGCGAGCGGCGGCCGCTTCGACCGGGTCGGGGTAGGCGCGCGCGCCGCGCCTGGCGCAGCGTCGCGACGTGGTCGACGTTGACCGACAAACGGGTCTTCATGCCGCTCCCCGGGCGGCCGCGGCCGCCGCGCCGATCCCGATCTCGGCGACGATTGCGGACTCGAGCTCGCCGGCCAGCTCGAGGACCGTCGCCTGGTCGGGCCCCTCGATCATGATGCGCGCCAGCGGCTCGGTGCCGCTGTAGCGCAGCACCAGCCGGCCGTCGGCGCCGAGCCGTGCCTCGACCGCGCGCGTCGCCGCGGCGACCCGCGGCAGCCCTTCGAGCGGCGGCTTGCGCGGCGACGCGGACGTTGCGCAGCACCTGCGGGTAGCGCTCGAAGGCGGCCAGGAGCGTCGGCGAGCGGGCGGCCCGCGCGCGCGACCAGCGCGGCGAGCTGGAGTGCCGTGAGCAGGCCGTCGCCGGTCGTGGTCAGCCCGAGATGGACGACGTGGCCGGACTGCTCGCCGCCGAGGACGATTCCGCGCTCGCGCATCGTCTCCACCACCTCACGGTCGCCGACGTCGCAGCGCTCGACCTCGATCCCCTCGCGCGCGAGCGCCCGCTCGAGGCCGAGGTTGCTCATCGAGGTGGCCACGATCCGCGGCGGGTCGAGCCGTCCCTGCCGGTGGAGGCTCGCCGCCCACAGGTAGAGCATCGCGTCGCCGTCGCGCACCCGGCCGTCGCTCGTCGACCGGGATCAGGCGGTCGGCGTCGCCGTCGAAGGCGAGGCCGAGGTCGGCGCCGCGCGCGGCGACCGCCGCCGCCAGCGGTCCGGGCGCGGTCGCGCCGCAGCCGCGATTGATGTTGGTGCCGTCGGGGGCGTCGCCGAGGGTCGCGACGACCTCGGCGCCGAGCCGCTCGAAGAGCCGTCGGGCGTAGGGCGCCGCGGCGCCGTGGCCGGTGTCGAGCGCGAGCCGCAGGCCGTCGAGCGGCCGGGCGGCCTCGCCGCCGGCCGAGGCCGCGAGCGCCTCGAGGTAGGGCGCCGGGTCGAGCGGCGCGGGGGCTCCGGCCGGAGACGCGGCGGACGCGGCCGTGCCGCCGGCGAGCCGCGCCGCGAGCCGCCTCTCGAGCGCCGCCTCGGCCGTGGCGCTCCACTTGAAGCCGGCGGCGTCGATCAGCTTGAGGCCGTTGTCGGGGTGCAGGTTGTGGCTGGCCGAGATCGACACCCCGGCGGCGGCGCCGGCGGCGCGGGTCAGGTAGGCCACCCCGGGGGTCGGGACGACGCCGGCGTCGAGCGCCTCGACCCCGGCGGCGGCGAGCCCCGCGGCGACCCAGGCGGCGAGCGCCGGCGTCGAGTCGCGGGTGTCGCCGCCGATCACCACCCGCGGCGCCCGGCCGCCGCCGGCCCCCTCGGCCAGCGTCTCGCCGAGCGCGGCGGCGAGCGCGGTGACGGTGGCGCGGTCGAGCGGCGGCTCGCCGAACGGGGCGCGGAGGCCGTCGGTGCCGAAGAGTCCCATCCTCAATTCGCTCCGTCGGGTTGGGAGAGTCGCAGCGGGATGCGCACCCGCACCCGCGTCGGCTGCTGGACCTGGACCAGCGGGTCGGGGCTCGACACCGGGACGGTCTCCTCGAAGCTCAGGGCGTGACCGTCGAGGCTGATCGGCACGGTCTCGACGGAGTCCAGGCCGGCCAGGCGCGAGGCCGGTCCCTCGACCAGGACCTCGGCCGGGATCACCGCCACCTGGCCGAGCGTGGCGCCGGCCGCCGGTTCGCCGGTGAAGAGGGGCTCGACGCGGAGCTGCTTGCTCTCGCGGCGGTCGATCTCGACCCGCACCTGGTTCGGGGTGATCGACTCCACCCGCAGGTTGGGCGGCAGCGAGACGTCGCCCGGGCCGAGGCTCAGGGTGTGGACGCCGGGCTCGACCTCGGAGAGGTCGACGCGCACCGACACCTGGCGCGGGTCGAGGGTCGAGATCTGGCTCTCCGGGCCGCTCAAGAGGAGCTGGAGCTGCTGGATCGGGTCGAGCAGCACCAGCTCCTCCGGCGAGTTGTAGGTGACGCTCGCGGTCACCGCCCGCTGGCCTCGCGCCTCGCGGTCGTCGACCGCGATCGCCAGCCAGAGCGCGACCGCGATCGCCAGCGAGAGGAGGCGCAGCCCCCAGGTGCCGCCGGTGTCCTGGTTCACGCTGACAGCCTCCGGCCGTGCCGCTGCTGCGGGTAGAGGTCGGTGATCAGGCGCTGGTAGAGGGTGTTGCGCAGGCTCATCGAGTCGAGGTCGCGGATCAGCTCGCCGTCGACCGCGACCGAGATCGTGCCGGTCTCCTCGGAGACCACGATCGCCAGCGCGTCGGTCTCCTCGCGAGATGCCGATCGCGGCGCGGTGGCGGGTGCCCAGCTCGGTCGACAGCTCGGGGTCGAAGGTCAGCGGCAGGAAGCAGGCGGCGGCGGCGATGCGGTCCTCCTGGATGATCACCGCGCCGTCGTGGAGCGGCGTGTCGGGGGTGAAGATGTTGATCAGCAGGTCGTAGTTGACCTGGGCGTCGAGGGTGATGCCGTTCTCGATGAAGTTGCGCAGCCCCTCGAGCCGCTCGATCACGATCAGCGCGCCGGTGCGCCGCGCCGAGAGCGTGGTGGCGGCGAGGACGATCTCCTGGAAGGTCGACTCGACCTTGCGCTGCTTGGTCAGCCCCCACAGCGGGTTGCGGCCGAAGTTGGCGAGCGCGCGCCGGATCTCGCTCTGGAACAGGATGATCGCCGCCACCGGCAGGAGGATCAGCAGGCTCTCGAGGATCTTCTTGAGCGTCGCCAGCTCGGCCAGGCGGGCGATGTAGTAGAGGACGCCGATGAAGACGATGCCGAGCAGGATCTGCACCGCGCGGGTGCCGCGGATCAGGAGCAGCAGGTTGTAGATGACGATCGCGACCGCGAGGATGTCGACGACGTCGCGCCAGGTGACCAGGCCGACCAGCTCGCCCGGGCTCACGCCGCCGCCTCCCGGGCGCCGGCGGCGTCGCGCACCGCGGTCCAGACGGAGAGGAAGCGCGCGCTCTCGCCGGCGTCGTGGACGCGCACCACCGCCGCGCCGCCGGCCGCCGCCCACGCCGCCGCCGCCAGGCTCCCGGCGAGCCGCCCGGCCGCCGGCGCGCCCGCCGGCTCGCCGGTCAGGTGGCCGATGAACGCCTTGCGGCTGGCGCCGACCACCAGCGGCCGGCCGAGCCCGGCGAGATCGCCGAGCCGGCGCAGGAGCAGGAGGTTCTGGCCGTAGGTCTTGCCGAAGCCGATCCCGGGGTCGAGGAGCGTGCGCCCGCGGTCGATCCCGGCCGCCTCGGCGCGCCCGAGCGCCGCGGCCAGCTCGGCGCGGACTTCGGCGACCACGTCGTCGAAGCGGATGCCGCGCTGCATCGAGCCGATCTCGCCGCGGGCGTGCATCAGCACCACCGGGCAGCCGGCCGCGGCGATCGCCTGGGCGAGCGCGGGGTCGGCGAGCGCGGAGACGTCGTTGACGAGGTCGGCGCCGGCGGCGAGCGCGGCGCGCGCCACCTCGCCCTTCCGGGTGTCGATCGAGATCGGCGCGGCGGTGGCGGCGCGCAGCGCTTCGAGCACGGGGAGGAGGCGGTCGAGCTCCTCGGCCGCCGGCACCTCGCGCGCGCCGCCGCCGTAGACGCCGCCGCCGGGGCGGGTCGACTCGGCGCCGAGGTCGACCAGGTCGGCGCCCTCCTCGAGCATCGCCAGAGCGCCCTCGACGGCGTGCTCCGGGCTCGCCCAGCGGCCGCCGTCGGAGAACGAGTCGGGGGTGAGGTTGACCACCGCCATCACCCGCGGCCGGTCGCCGAGGTCGAGGCTGCGGCCGGGTCGCGGCCGCGCCGGAAGCGGCAAGCTCCAGCGGCGGACCGGGGCGGGGTCGGTTGCGGTCGAGGCGCTCAAGCCGGGCTCGCCGTCGTCAGCGGTCGCGCTCACTCCCCGCGCCGGGCGGCCGGTGCGCTCGGGCCGGCGCCGCTGCGGCGCTGGGCGGCGACCAGTTCGGACTCCGCCTCGGCCTCCTCGGCCGCGGCCGCGGCCCGCTCCGGCTCGCCCCCCTGGGGAGTGCCGTCGGCCTCGGCGCCGCCGCCGGTCGAGCCGGCGGCGCCCTCGACGCGGGCCTCGACCGGGCCCTCGGGGGCGATCGTGATCTCGTCGTGCGTCCGCTCGGGGACCGCCGGCGCGAGGTCGCGGCCGGTCATCTCCTCGATCAGCCGGTAGACCTGCTTGCCGTCGAGCGACTCCTCGTCGAGCAGGCGGTGGGCGAGCCGCTCGAGCACGTCGCGGTGCTCGGTCAAGACCGCGGTGGCGCGCCGGTAGCCGGCCTGGACGATCTCCTCGACCTCGCGGTCGATGCGCTGCGCGGTCGCCTGGCTGTAGTCGGCCTGCTGACTGAAGTCGCGGCCGAGGAACACCGGTTCGTCCTTGCCGCCGTAGGAGAGCGGTCCGAGCGCCGACATCCCCCACTCGCAGACCATCCGGCGCGCGAGGTCGGTGGCGCGCTCGATGTCGTTGCCGGCGCCGGTGGTGATGTCGTCCTGGGTCAGCTCCTCGGCGACCCGGCCGCCCATCAGGATCGCGATCTGCGCTTCGACGAAGCGCTTGCGGTAGGTGTACTTGTCCTCGGTCGGGAGCTGCATGGTCAGGCCCAGGGCGCGGCCGCGCGGGATGATCGTCACCTTGTGCAGCGGGTCGGAGCCCGGGGTGAAGATGGCGACCAGCGCGTGGCCGGCCTCGTGGTAGGCGGTGACCCGCTTCTCCTCGTCGGTGAGCATCAGGGTCTTGCGCTCGACCCCCATCAGCACCTTGTCCTTGGCGAACTCGAAGTCGGCCATGCTCGACCTTCTTCTGGTTGCGCCGGGCGGCGATCAGCGCCGCCTCGTTGACCAGGTTCGACGAGGTCGGCGCCGGCGAAGCCGGGGGTGCCGCGGGCGATCACCGCCAGGTCGACGTCCTCGTCGAGCGGGATCGCGCTTGGACGTGGACCTTCAGGATCCCGAGCCGGCCGTTGATGTCCGGGCGGTCGACCACCACCCGCCGGTCGAAGCGGCCGGGGCGCAGGAGCGCCGGGTCGAGCACGTCGGGCCGGTTGGTGGCCGCGATCAGGATCACGCCCTCGTTGGTCTCGAAGCCGTCCATCTCGACCAGGAGCTGGTTCAGGTCTGCTCGCGCTCGTCGTGGCCGCCGCCGAGGCCGGCGCCGCGGTGGCGGCCGACGGCGTCGATCTCGTCGATGAAGATGATGCAGGGGGCGTTCTTCTTGCCCTGTTCGAAGAGGTCGCGCACCGCGGCTGGCGCCGACGCCGACGAACATCTCGACGAAGTCCGAGCCCGAGATCGAGAAGAACGGCACGTTGGCCTCGCCGGCGATGGCGCGGGCGAGGAGCGTCTTGCCGGTGCCCGGCGGGCCCATCAGCAGGACGCCCTTGGGGATCGTGCCGCCGAGCTTCTGGAACTTCTGGGGCTCCTTCAGGAACTCGACGATCTCCTGCAGCTCCTCCTTGGCCTCCTCGACGCCGGCGACGTCCTTGAACGTCACCTTCTTGCCCGAGGCGGAGAGGAGCTTCGCCTTGCTCTTGCCGAACGACAGCGCCTTGTTGCCGCCGGTCTGCATCTGGCGCATGAAGAAGATCAGGAGCGCGACCATGAGCAGGATCGGCCCCCAGCCGACGAGGATCGCGAAGAGCGGGCTCTGGTCGGACTTCTCGGCGCGGATCTCGACCCCGGCGTCCTCGAGCTTGGCGACGAACCCGAAGTCGGCTACCGCCGGCAGGTCGAGGGTGAAGGTCTCCCCCTCGACGTGCTCGCCGGCCTCGTTGTAGACCCCCTCGATCTTCTCGCGGTCCTTGATCAGCACCGACTTGATCTGGCCCTGCTCGACCTGGGTCATGAACTCGGTCCACTCGAGCTCCGACGGCTTGGACTGGCCGAGGCTCAAGAAGTTCCAGAGCAGGATCACGACGAAGAAGATCGCGATCCAGAGGATCAGGGTGCGAACGGTGGAGCTCAACGTCGGTTTCCTCGCTCTTCTGGGGGCTCGTACGGCGTGGCTGGTCGGCTGGTTCCGTCACCCGGAGAACGGCTGCCGCGGCGCCCGGATTCCATCGGCTCGATCGCGGCCAGCCAGGCCTCGGCGGCGTCCGGCGCCAGCCGGAAACGCTCGTCGATCGTCACCCCCGGCACCCAGGCCACCCGGCCGCCGCCCTCGCCGAGGCAGAGCAGCGGCAACCGGTCGCGCTCGGCCCGGGGGACCCGGCGGTCGATCAGCACCTCCTTGAGACGCCGCTCGCCGGGCGCGCCCAGCGGTCGCAGCCGATCGCCGGGCCGCCGGCCACGCACGGTCACGGCGTCGCCGGGACCGAGCGGCAGCGCCAACCCGGCGCGCCGTCGCTCGCCGCGGAGCATCCAGCCCTCGAACCGGCCGCGGACGAGGCGGAAGCGCAGCGACAACTCGGGGATTTCCAGCTCCCCCGGAGCTTCCAGAGTATACGTGAACGGCGCCGGGGCTTCCCGGCGGCCGCGGCGGGAGACGACCACGAGCGGGCCGTCGCCCGACCAGCGCCAGCCGTCGCCGCAGTCGCAGCCGACAGCACCCCCGGCGCCCCCCGCCACGGCGGCGGTCGCGAGCTGGCGCCCGAGCTCGGCGCGGGCCGCGCGGCCCGGCGGGTAGGAGGCGCCGGCGAGGCGGTGGAGGAGCGCCAGGGCGGCCGGCAGGAGCGGCGGAGGCAAGGCCGCCAGCTCGGCGCGCTCGACCCCGACGCCGCCCGCCGGCCGCCGGCGCGGCGAGAGGCGGTCGAGCAGGTGGCGATCCACCGCCGCGGCGGCCCCGGCGGCGGCGTCGGCGACCGCCCCGAGCCGCGCGGCGAGCCCTCGCCCGCCGCCGCGGAGCGCGCCGAGCGCCGGCAGCAGGCGGTGGCGCACCCGGTTGCGCGGCACCGCGAGGTCGCGGTTGGTGGGATCGTTGACCGGCACGAGACCGGTGCCGGCGAGAGCGCGCCGCAGCTCGTCGCGTCCGACGCCGAGGAACGGCCGCACCACCCGCCCGGGCCCACGCCGGAACCCGGCGAGGGCCGGCTCGGCCCCGGAGACGTCCACTGCCGCCTCGGTGCCGCCGGCCGGCCGCGCCCGGATGCCCGCGAGCCCGGCCGCGCCGCTGCCGTCGAGCAGCCGCAGCAGGACGGTCTCGGCCTGGTCGTCGCGATGATGGGCGGTGGCGATCCAGCGCGCGCCGAGCCGGCGCCGCTCCCCCTCGAGGAAGGCATAGCGGACCCGCCGCGCCGCCGCTTCCCGGCTCTCGCCCGGCCGCGCCCGCCCGGCGACCGCGATCCGCCGTACCGTGCACGCGACGCCGAGCGCCGCGGCGAGCCCGGCGGCGGCACGGGCGCGCCCGGCGGAGCCGGCGTCGAGGCCGTGGTCGAGGTGGGCGGCGGCCAGGGCGACGCCGCGCGCCGGCGCCCAGCCGGCGAGCGCGGCGAGGAGGGCCGTCGAGTCGGGGCCGCCCGAGAACGCGACCAGCAGCCGGTCGCCGGCCGCGAGCAGCGCGCCATCGGCGGCGCACCGGAAGAAACCGTCGAGGATCTCCGCGAGCGCCGCCGTGGCGGGCGCCGGATCGCGGTCTTGCCGGGCGGTTGCGGCGCCGGGGACGAAGGCGAGGGCGAGCGGGGGCGTCACCGGGCTGGGGGATGGTGGCGGTGAAGGGATTTGAACCCTTGACCTAACGGTTATGAGCCGTTCGCTCTGACCGCTGAGCTACACCGCCGGGGGATCCTGAGTCGGAGGTGATCGGGCCGGCGGCGCCGGCCGGTCCGGCAGCGGGCGGGCCGGGGTCGCGGATTGTATCCCGGGAGCGCGGCCGCGCGCCAGCGCGGGCTGGGGGATCGGAGACGGGAAGATCGGAGAAGCGGGGAGGCCGGTGCCGCGGCCGGCGGTGGAGGCGCCGGCCGCGGCCCATGGGTCCGAGCCCTGCAGGAGTGCGCTAGCGCAGCGCTTCCTGGCAGCTCCGGAACTGGCCGAAGAACTCGCGCATCGACGTCTGCAGCGCCTCGGGGTTGAGGCTGTAGATCACGTTCTGCCCCTGGCGCTGGTCGGTCACCAGGTCGGCCTCCTTGAGCACCGACAGGTGCCGCGAGATGGTCGGCTGCGAGAGGTTGAAGTTGCCGACGATCTCGCCCACGGTCCGCTGCTCCTTCTCGAGCAGCCGCAGGATCTCCTGCCGGGTGGCGTCCGACAGCGCCTTGAAGACCTTGGTCAGGTGCCTCTCCTCCCGCCCAGTGTCTCGCCCAATGCTGTCCCGCCCGTTGCTCTCCCGCCCATTGGGGTGCACCTCGTGCACATGAATCGCCTGTTCGGCCATTGACTGCCTCCTTCCAGAAAGTCGGGCTCGGCGCCTCCGTTGCGTGGGCGGGAGTGTAGATCGAGCCCGGTTGAAGAAGGATTGAAAAACACACCGCGATTTGGCAGCCGTCTGCGCAGTCGATTAGCTGACCCGTGCAAGTTTATGTATATCCAACTTTTAGACCTGCAAGAAATTCCTCGGTTTCACCGTGTCGGAGCGCTGTGCTGGGGGCGCCGAAGGCTCGGCAGGGTGCCTCGGCGCCCCCGCGGCAGCGGACCGGAGCCCGCGGGGCGACCGGCGGCCGACTCCTCAGCCGGCGGCCAAGGCGAACCGCCGTTCGACCTCGGCCCAGTGGACGACGTTCCACCACGCCGCCAGGTAGTCGGGACGCTTGTTCTGGTACTTCAAGTAGTAGGCGTGCTCCCAGACGTCGACCCCGAGGATCGGCGTCTTGCCCTCCATCAGCGGGCTGTCCTGGTTCGGCTTGGCGACCACCTCGAGGCCGCCGCCGGAGACCACCAGCCAGCCCCAGCCGGAGCCGAACTGACCGGCCGCGGCCGCCGTCAGCTTGTCCTTCAAGGCGTCGAAGCCGCCGAACGCGCGGTCGATCGCCGCCGCCAGGGCGCCGCCCGGGCGGCCGCCGCCGTCCGGCGACATCACGGTCCAGAACAGGCTGTGGTTGGCGTGGCCGCCGCCGTGGTTCTTCACCGCGGTGCGGATCGACTCGGGCACCTGGTCGATCCCGCGCAAGAGATCCTCGACGCTCTTGGCCGCGAGCTGGTCGTGTCCGGCGAGCGCCTCGTTGAGCTTGCCGACATAGGCGGCGTGGTGGCGGTCGTGGTGGATCTCCATGGTCTTGGCGTCGATGTGGGGCTCGAGCGCGTCGAAGGCATAGGGCAGGGCGGGTACCGAGTGCATGCTGTCTCCTCTCGTCTTCCGTGTCGTTCACGCGATCTTACGTGCAGGAACGATACCGCTACGACTCGGAGCCCTCGCGCCCCTCGATCGAGCGGATCAGTTCGTTCACCGATTTGCGGAACGCCGCCTTGTCCGGAGGACCCGGATCGCCCTCGATCGTGAACGCGTGGAGATCGCTCAGCCTTTCGAGGCCCTCGGGCATTTCCTCGGCCGGGGGCAGCTTGGCGCCGTTCACCAGCACCGGGAGGACAATCAACCGATTGCGCGCGAGCGCCTTCTCGATCTCGATCCGCACCCAGTCGTCAGCCTGTTTCAGGCGGAGGCCCTTGGAGTTGGTGCTGCCGAGCCAGTCCTTCCCGATCACCGGGAGGAAGACGTTGCAGCGCTGGAGCTCGTCCTCGATCTTCGCGGGGAAGACTTCACCGGACTCGATCGCTTCGCGATCCCGGAAGACGTAGTCCTCCCCGAAGTGCTTGGCGAGCCTGGGACGCAGAGCGTCGACCACACGGCCGCTGTCGTCGTGCCGGTAGCAGATGAAGAGGTAGAGCGGGCGGACACCGTTCAGAGACAGCCCGAACACCCACCCGATGCCGCCGCTGACCAGGAGCGACAGGAACGCGAGGGTGATCTCGACGGCGCGGATCCATCCGCTGCCCCAGCAGGCCTCGATCAGGTCCTCCTCGTACCCGAGGCCTTTCAGGCAGGCCTCCTGCGACTCGCCGGCCGCGCAGCGGACGGAGGAGCCCTCGACGCAGGGGGGCTGGAAGGCGATCAGCGAGCCGACCCGCTCGCCGTCGAACAGGATCGGCGCCACGAACATCATGTGGAGCGCAAGGAGCACCACCGCGGCCAGGCAGGCCGCGATCACCGCCGGGAGGCGAAGCGCGCGCCTGGCCTGCGGCCCGGCCGGGATCCGCGCGGCCACGAAGACGGCGAGCCCGGCGACCCCCGCCGTCACCACACACAGGACGGCTGCGACGCTGGGACTGGCCGGCACCAGGTGGACTGCATCGACGAAGCGAAAGAGGGCGAAGACGGCGGCTGCGGTGCCCGCGATAAAGCCGCGGCGACGCCAGGACCGCCGGATCACGGCCGCGGATCCGGGCAATGCAGGTACGGCTTGGCGTAAAAGCACTCCTCGGAGCCGGAGTCGGCGAAGTCGCACTCGACGACGCTCACCGGGTTGTCGACCAGGTCGAGCGGGCACTGGCGCAGCGTCCCGCCCGTCTCGGCGTCGCACGGGTAGATCTCCGGCTGGCGGCGCGGGACCGTGACCTCGTAGGAGTAGCTGCCGATCCGGATGCGCTGCGGCGCCCCGTTCGCGCGGATCAGGGTCCCGCCCGTGCCGGGAACGCCTCGGAGCTGGACCTGCATCGAGGCGCGCCGGACGCCTTCGCCTTCGATGGTGAAGCTGAGCTCGAGGTCCAGGCACCGCTGCTCCGCGCGGACGAAGACCATGGTCAGGGCACGGACGGCCAGGGTCCGCCAGTCGTCGGTGGCGGGATCCTCGCGTGCCGGGTCCGGGCCGGTGCGGTAGGAGGCAAGAGCGAGGGCCGGCGCGGCCGAGCCCGAAGCCTCGCGGCCGGCGGGCGCGCCCGCACCCAGCAGGGCGTCGCGCGCCTTGCCGAGGCGCACGCGGAGCCAGTCGGCGAGCTCCGGGTACTCCCGCTCCCGGAGCACCCGGTCGGCCTGCGCCTCGGTGTCGTCGAGGAGGTCGAGGGCGCGGGTGCGGTAAGCCGCGGGATCCGAGGAGCGCAGCGGCGCCAGCTCATCGGCGGCCGCGACGAGCTCTTTCGCGAGCCGGCGGAACTCGGCGGCGATCGCCGCGGCGGTCTTCTTCGGCGTGAACGGCGGCCGGCACCGGCCTAGGTGGGAATCAGCGGGCGCGGCGAGCGTGGCGAGCCCCAGGGCCGCCAAGAGCAGCGCCGCCCGTCCGCGAGCCGATGGTCCCAGCGCCCGGCGCTCACCCTCACCCTTGCTCATCGTTCTGTCCCTTCGTGAATGCGGCAAGCCTAGCGCTTCCAGCCGCTGCCCGCAACTCGACCCCCGGCCGTGAAAGCGAGCCCTTTCGGCGCCGCCCCGGGATTGACTCCCCGGCTGGGCCTCCGGTACCATTCCGCCTCTCTCGCACGCTGGGAGGTTAGCTCAGCTGGCAGAGCACCTGCTTTACACGCAGGGGGTCGCGGGTTCGAGTCCCTCACCTCCCACCAATTCGGGAGGGCGCGGCGGACGCGGCCCGCCCGGGACGGAAGCACAGCTACCGGAAGCACACGCGGGGTCGTAGTTCAGCTGGTTAGAATGCCGGCCTGTCACGCCGGAGGTCGCGGGTTCGAGTCCCGTCGGCCCCGCCAATCTTCGCTGGCGCTCAGATGGTCGAGGCCGACGGGACTCGGCCGGCGCTCAGCCGCCCTTTGGGCGGCTTCGCTTGGGCGAGTCCCTCCCCGGCGCGGCGTAAGACACTGACTACTGGGGAGCATCACGCATGCGCGACAAGATCAAGATGGTTTCTAGCGCCGGGACGGGGTACTTCTACACCACGTCGAAGAACAAGAAGCTCTCGACCGAGAAGCTGCGGCTCAAGAAGTACGACCCCAAGGTGCGCAAGCACGTCGAGTTCGTCGAAGAGAAGATGCGCTAGCGGCGGCCGGTCATGGCCGCTGAAAGCGGTGACGAGGTCGACCGCAAACCCGATGACCACGCTCACCATCGAGTTCCCCTCGACCGCCCGGGTGCCGGACGATCTCCAGGCCGACCAGGAGTTCCTGCGTTACGCCATTGCCGCGACGCTGTACGCGCGAGAGCGCATCTCGGGTCGCGAGGCTCGGGAGCTGACCGGTGACGTCCGCCGCGTCTTCGAGGAGAAGATGGCGCACTACGGCTTTCCGATTCAACCGGGTCGCCCCGGGGATCTCGCCGCCGAGCTGAATGCCTGAGCCGGTTCGAATCGTCGTCAGCGACACCGGTCCCTTCATCACCCTCGAGAAGCTCCCCGGCGGGTTCGAGCTGCTTCGGCAGCTCTACGACCGCGTGCTCCTGCCCGGACAGGTCTTGACGGAGCTGGCCGCGGGCCGGCCGTCGGGAGAGGCCTACCTGCGTGATCTCGGGCTCGAGGATCTGGTCGAGGTCGTGACGGTCGAGGCCACCGATCCAGATCTCGCCGATCTCGATGCCGGCGAACGTGCTGCCCTCACCTTGGCGCTGGATCGCGATCTGCCGCTGCTCATCGAAGAGCGGGCAGGGCGCGATCTTGCCGCGGCCAAGGGTGTGCTGTACTCCGGTATCGCGGGTCAGGTGATGCGGGCTCGTCGCCTGCATCTCCTGAGCCGGGCCGAGGCCGCCGCGAAGCTCAACGTCCTGTACGACGCCGGACGCATCAACCGGACGCTATTGCGGGGTCTGCTGGCGGCTCTGCGGGAAACGGGGGAATGAGTAGGAGTTTCCCTCACCGTGTCAGTCACTTGGCCCGAAGGGCCTCGAATCCGCAAAAAAACACTTGCGGATATGGGACTTCTCGAATACCATCCTCGCCGCTTCGCATCTCGGGCACGTGCAGGGTAGAGCGGTGCCGCCGGTGGACGGCGGCTCCGATTCCGTTCCCCTATGCGGGGATCAGGAGAGAAGACCCATGAAGCGTCTCGTGTCTGCGATTCTGGTGTCGATGGTGGTGATCGCCGCGGGCCCGGCGGCGGCGTCGACCTTCCTGGCCATGGAGCGTCCGGCTCTGGTCGCGGAGGCCGATGCGGTGGTCCAGGGCCGTGTGCTCAGGGTCGACGCGTTCTGGGAGCCGACCGGCGCGGTCATCGTCTCCGAGGCGATGGTCCAGGTCGAGGACTCGCTGTTCGGCAAGACCCCGACGGTGGTGATCGTGCGCACCTTCGGCGGCACGGTCAACGGCTACACGATCGAGGCCCACGGCTTCCCGGTGTTCGCCGCCGACGACCGGGTGCTGCTGTTCCTCCAGCACGACGGCGAGGATCGCATGCGGGTCACCGGCTATCAGCAGGGGCACTATCGGGTGGTCGCCGACGAGCGGGGTGGCGAGCGGGCGCTGCCGACGACCGACTCCCACGCCTCGCTGCTGACCGCCGACGGCAAGCAGGCGCCTGCGGCGCAGGAGATGCCGCTGGCCGAGCTGAAGGATCTCATCCGCGCCGACGCCGTCCGGCTCGGCAAGAGCGCCGACTGACCGCCGCACCCGGAGCCTGAGCCATGAACAACGCCAAGACTTCCCGCTTCGTCCTGATCGTCGTCTTCGCCGTCGTCGCCGGCCTGGTCGCGAGCAGCGCCTCGGCCTACGTCCTCCTCAGCCCGCGCCGGACCTGGGACAGCGATCCCAACGTCCGCGTCGACAACCGCGGCCAGTCGACGATCACCGACGGCGACGGCGGCCGCAACGCCACCCGCAACGCCATCGTCTCGTCGGCCGCCTGGAACGGCGCCGGATCCGGCACGGTGGTCAACGCCACGGTGGCCTCGGTCTCGAGCTTCTCGCTCGGCGACGGCATCCCGATGCTCAACTTCCGCGACCCGGTCGGCGCCTGCACCGGCAACTGCCTGGCGGCCTGCTTCACCGGCTTCTTCAACCAGCGCAGCAACGGCACCTGGCGCATCTTCGACGCCGACATCGTCACCAACACCGCCCGCAACTGGGCCTCGGCCGGCGAGACCTGCTCGGGGACCGAGTTCCGCATCGAGGGCGTGATGGTGCACGAGGTCGGTCATCTCCTCGGCCTCGGCCACACCAACGTCTCCGGAGCCACCATGTTCCCCTCGGTGAGCGCCTGCAACAACAACCCGGCGTCCACCGAGGCCGACGACGAGGCCGGGATCAACGACCTCTACTAGTCGACGCCCCTTCGACCGTTTCCGCCGGCGGTCCGCTCGAGCCCGAGCGGGCGGGCCGCCCCCCCTCCGTCGCTCCCCGTCCCGGCCCTCGCGCAGCTTCGACGTCGCGACCTCGCGCGAGTGTGGTAGTATCGCCGCCTCATCGACGGCGGGCGCTTCGCTCGCCCTGTTCGCCGTCCCGCCTCCGCTCCGAACGAAAAGGAGCGGAAGATGGGATTCACGACGGCGGCCACCCCGACACGGTTTCACCTCACCGACGACCTCGGCGCGGCCGGGCTCTGCCCGGCATCGCCCGCCCCGGCACCGCCGGCGGTGTTCGACGAGCTGGCGCGCAGCTACGGCCGCCGCCTCGAGCGGATGGCGGCCGAGGCGCTCGGCCGGCTCGGCGAGCGCCCCGACCGTCACCGGGTCGAGGACCTGGTGCAGGACGTCTATTGCAGGCTGCTGGCCTCCGGCCGGCCGCTCGACCCGCGCGGGCGGCTCGAGCGTCAGGTGCTCGCCTACCTGCGGCGGACGGTGCGCAGCGCGGCGGTGGACGGCGCGCGGATCGCCGGCGCCGCCAAGCGCACGCGCGGCGAGCGGCCGGAGGGGCCGCCCCTCGCCCTGCGGCCGGCCGGCTTCGCCGACCCGGTCGATCCGTCCCCGACCCCCGAGCAGCGCCTCCTGATGCGCGATCGCCGCCGGCGCTTCCTGACCGCCTGCCGGGCGGCGGCCGGCGCCTCGCCGCGCGCGGCTCGCGACGTCCGGCTGACCGCGCTCGCCCTCCTCGGCGGCTGGACCAGCCGCGAGATCTCCGCCGCCCTCGGCGGCCGGCTGCAGCCGTCGAGCGTCGACGCCGCGGTCTGCCGGCTGAGGGGCCGGCTCGCCGCCGCCGGCCTCGACCTGCCGCGGCGCAACGCGGTCGAGGCGCCCGGCCGGCCGCGCGCCGCCGGCCGGGCGGCGGGGCGTCTATGATCGCGGCATGCGCGTCTTCACCTCCGCCCGCTGCCTCGACCACCCGGCCGCCGCCGGCTACCCCGAGCGCCCGCGGCGGCTGAGCTCGATCCTCGACCGGCTGCGCGGCGGCCCGTGGCCGGTCGAAGAGGTCGATCCGGAGGCCCCCGGCGGCGCCGACGTCGACGCCGCGGTGGCGGCGGTCCACGACCCGGAGTACCTGGCGCGCCTCGACCGGGCCGCGGCGCGCGGCGACTCGCTGATCGACTCCGCCGACAACCCGCTGGCGCCGGAAACCCCGGCCGCCGCGCGGGCGGCGGTGGCCGCGGCGCTTGCCGCCGCCGAGTGGGTGGCCGGCGGCGAGGGGCGGCGCGCCTTCGCCGCCGTGCGCCCGCCCGGTCACCACGCCGAGCGGGGGCTGGCGATGGGCTTCTGCTACTTCAACAGCGCCGCGGTCGCCGCCGAGCACCTGCGCCGCCGCGCGGGCGCCGAGCGGGTGGCGATCTTCGACTTCGACGTCCACCACGGCAACGGCACCCAGCACCTCTTCGAGGAGCGCGCCGATGTCTTCTACGCCAGCACCCATCAGTACCCCTTCTACCCCGGCACCGGCGCCGCCGGCGAGACCGGCCGCGGCGCCGGCGAGGGCTTCACGCTCAACCTGCCGCTCCCGGCCGGCACCGGCGACGACGGCTACGCCGAGGCGATCGAGGGCGCGGTGATTCCGGCCCTGCGCCGCTTCGCCCCCGAAGTGCTGGTGCTCTCGGCCGGCTTCGACGCCTGGCGCGACGACCCGCTCGGCGGCATGCGGGTGAGCCGCGAGGCCTTCGCCGCCTGGGGCCGGGTTCTCGGCGCGCTCGCCGCCGAGGTCTCCGGCGGCCGGGTGCTCGCCCTCCTCGAGGGGGGCTACGACCTCGCCGAGCTGCCCGAGCTGGTGGCGGCCCACCTCGACGGTCTCGCCTCGGGGTGAGCCGCGGCCCGGGTCGGTGGATTGACTTCCGCCAGCACCGATCGCTAGAATGCGGCGAAAAGTTGAGGTAACACTTGAAGTGTCGCGGGCTCGAGAGCGGCCTTTCCGTCCCGGATCTGGAGCCCGTTGCGCATGAGATACAGTCCTGTGAACTGCGTTTCCGTGAGGATTACCGAGGGCTGAGAGCGCTTCGCAATCCGACGAGGAGAGGCCGGGGCGCCGCCGCGCCGCCGTGCCGGGTGGAGGACGAGTCATGAGGCGGAACATCGTTTCCCTGGGGATCGCCGCGGCGCTCGCCGCAGCTCTTGCCGTGCCGGTGGCGGCCGACCCGTTCGGCTCCTTCGGTGGCCAGATCGGGGGCGGCAACGCCGGCGCCGGCGTGGTCAGGCTCTTCGGCTGGGCGCTCGACGCCGACGGCGTCGTCGCGGTAGACGTCTATGTCGACGGCGTGATCGCCGGCCGCGCGGTCTACGGCCGCAGCCGGCCGGAGGTGACCGCGCAGTTCCCGGGTTTCCCGGACTCCGATCTGCCCGGGTGGGGCTTTGCGCTCAACACCACCCGTTACACCAACGGGCTGCACACGGTGACCGCGGAGGCCGTCAGCGCCACCGGCGCGCGCACCCAGTTCCCGTCGCGGGTCTTCGAGTTCCTCAACACGACGCACAACCTGGTGCCGTTCGGGGAGGTCGACCAGCCGCTGCCCAACGCCGAGCTGTTCGGCACCTGCGACCCGAACGCGATCGAGCGCCGCCTGACGGTAGTCTCCGGCTGGGCGCTCGACGTCGGCGTCGAGATCAACGACACCGGCGTCGGCTACGTCGAGCTGCTGCTCGACGGCACGATCCTCGCCAACTCCCGGCTCGACTGCCGCTTCGACCCCAGCCTGGGCGGGCTGACCGACTGCTACGGCCTGCGCCGGCTCGACATCGAGCGCGCCTTCCCGGACGTGCGCGACGCGCCGCACAGCGGGTTCCGTTTCGTGATCGACATCGGGGCGCTGATCGAGTTCGGCTACGTCGAGGGCTTCCACGTGCTGTCGATCCGCTCGGGCGACGTCAACGCCGGCTCGTCGGAGTTCGCCGAGGTGCCGGTGACGTTCATCTGCGACGACCGGGTCGGCAACGAGGGCTCGTTCGGCGACATCGATCTGCCTCCGGACGGGCTGCTGTTCGACGACGTGGTGACCTTCACCGGCTGGGCGCTCGATTTCGAGGGGGTCGACCGGGTGGAGGTGTGGGTCGACGGGTCGCTCTTCGGCACCGCGGTCTACGGGCTGGCTCAGCCGTTGGTGTCGGCGCAGTTCCCGGGGTATCCGGACACGGCGTTCCCCGGCTGGGCGTTCACGTTCGACTCGCGTCTGATCGCGAACGACGAGCACCACATGCAGGTGATCGTGGTGGACGATGACGGGTTCACCACGATGATCGCGGAGCGGTTCTTCGACGTGTTCAACCCTTAGCGCCGCGGCAACTCACTGCTACGTCCTGGGCGGCCGGTTCCTTGGGGAGCCGGCCGCTTGGTTTTTTAGGGGGTCTCCACCCCCGGTCCGTGTCGGGAGCGCGCTCTCCCAGGGGACAGGGTGCGCTCGGAGTGGGCGGGGGGCGGTAGGCGCACCCTTCGTCAGACCCGGCGCGGGTCCGCCGAGACTTCTGAATCGGTGCGTTGGGCGCCGGGTCTGGCGCCCCTGGGAGAGCGCGCTCCCGACACGGACCGCCCACCCGCCCCCGCTCTGGGGTTTCCCCCGCCCGCCCCCGCCACCAGGGAGCGAGGTGCCCAGTAACCATTCGGTCGCTTGCGGCCTCCGGGGGATGGGGGAATGACCCGCAGGGCATCCTCCGATCGGTCTCGCGGGGGGGAGGGCGGTCCGAGGGTCCCCTCCCAGGGGCGCCAGACCCGGCGCCCAACGGGACGATTCGCAAGTTGAGGAGGACCCGCGCCGGGTCTGACGAAGGGTGCGCCTACCGCCCCCCGCCCACTCCGAGCGCACCCTGTCCCCTGGGAGGGGACCCTCGGACCGCCCCGGGCGGGCGGACCCCCGCCAAAGTGCCCGCTACGAAGTCCGACCCGGGTCCCGCTAGTTGGCTCAGGGGCTCGGCGGCTCGGGGTTAGGTCCCGTCCCCCGGCTTCACCGGCTCCTGGGGCAAAGCGGCCCGCTGCCGGGCGCCCTCGGCGTCCAGGGCTTGGCGCTGGGCCAAGAGTTCCCCGGCGCGGTCGAACAGCCCGAGCGCCGTCTGGACCTGCGAGTCCCCCGCCGTCAGCACGCGGTGGCGCGCCTCCTGGCCAAACGCGGCGTTGAAGATCTCGGCGTGGATCTGGCGCAGCACGAACTCCCGCGCCGACTCCTCGGCCAGCCCCTCCTCGACCTCGGCTTCCGACGCCAGCTTCTCGTCCTCGATCAGCCAGCGCTCGAAATCGTCGAGCATCCCGGCCGGCGGCTGCCAGCTCGGCTCCGGCGTGCCGTGCTGGTTGGTGTACTCGACGGCGTAGCCGAAGAAGGCGCTCCGGGCCAACAGGAACTGCTCGAAACTGCCGATCTCGTCGAGCTCGATCATCACGTCCGGCGTGATCCCGCCGCCGCCGTAGACCTCGCGGCCGAGGTCGGTGTGGAACACCTCGGACGCCGGCACCCCCTTGCCCGGCTCCCGCTCATCGAGCGCCTGCCCCTCGTGGGGGGGCTCGGGGCGGACGTCGTCGGGGGTCTCCGACTCGCCGACGTCGGCCAGCGGGTCGTAGTTGTAGTAGTCGTAGAACGAGGTGTAGTCGCGCTGGATCAGCCGCCCCGACGGCGTGTAGTACTTGGCCGTGGTCAGCGCCAGCCCGGCGCCGTAGGAGAGGCTGTAGACGGTCTGGACCAGCCCCTTGCCCCAGGTCGGCGTCCCCGCCACCAGCCCGACGTCGTGGTCCTGCACCGCGCCCGACAGGATCTCGGCCGCCGAGGCGGTGCCGCGGTTGACCAGGATCACCACCGGCAGGTCGAGCTCCTCGTAGCGGCCGGTGGCGCGGTAGGTCTGGTAGGAGTCGCGGGTGCGCCCCTTGGTCTCGACGATGCGCGAGCCGTCGGGCAGGAACTGGTCGGCGACCTCGATCGCCTGGTCGAGCAGGCCGCCGCCGTTGTTGCGCAGGTCGACCAGCAGGCGCTTCATGCCCTGGTCCTTGAGCGCCTGGATCGCGTTCGCGACCTCCTCGCCGGTGCCGCGGCCGAAGTCCGAGATCTGCATGTAGCCGGTCGTCGGGTCGAGCATGTAGGAGAGGCGCACCGTGGTCTGCGGGATCTCCTCGCGGGTCACCACCAGCTCGAGCGGCTCCTCGAGGCCGGGGCGGACGATGGTGATCCGGACCTGGGTGTTCTTCGGCCCCTTGAGCTTGTCGACCGCCTCGTCGAGGGTCATGGTCTCGGTCGGCTCGCCCTCGATGGTGTTGATCACGTCGCCCGCGCGCATGCCGAGGCGCGACGCCGGGGTGCCCTCGATCGGGCTGATCACGGTCAGGGCGCCGTTGCGCACCCCGACCAGGATGCCGAGGCCGTAGAAGCTCGACTGCTGGCGCTCGCGCATGCCGGTGTAGGCCTTCGGCGGCAGGAAGCTGGTGTGCGGGTCGAGCGTGCGCAGCATGCCCTGGATCGAGGCGTAGACCAGGTCCCGGTAGCTCACCTCGGCGCCGTAGCGGTCGTGCGCCAGGCTCACCAGGTCGGTGTAGACGCGGATCGAGTCGCGCGTCTCGTCGCCGAGCGCGACGACGCGGTCGCCGGCCAGGCCGCCGCCGAGCAGGGCGGCCAGGAAGAGGATGACGGCTGCGGTCTTCCAGGACTTCTTCATAGGGTGTGACTCTAGCATCGTTTCCCGCCTTGACTTCCCCCGGGGCGGCGACCAAGATGAGCCGGCATGTTCGGCTCGCTCGGCGTCCCCGAGATCCTGTTCATCCTGGTGCTGGCGCTCCTGGTGTTCGGCCCGCGCCGGCTCCCCGAGCTGGGGCGCACCATCGGGCGCGCCATGGGTGAGTTCCGCCGCGCCTCGAACGACCTCCGGCGCACGCTCAACAACGAGCTGGCGCTCGAGGACGAGTCGCCGCGGCGGCCCCACGGGGCGCCGGCTCCGCCCGTGCGGCCGCGGTTCGCCGCCGCCGGGCCGGTCGCGGCGAGCACCGCCGCGGCCGCCGGTGCGCCGCCCGTGCCGCGGCAGGCGGAAGGGACCGAGCCGCGCGGCGTCGCCGAGCCCAAAACGGGGGAGGCCGGCACCGCCAGACCTGCGGCGGAGGCTGCGGCCGGCGAGAGCGAGGGCGGCCGAGACGAGGGCGCTCCCGCGGAGCCGCCGCCGACCTTCCCGCCGCCGACCGAGCTGGTGTAACCGCCCGCCGCCGCCCGCCCGACCCGCCGCGCGACCCTCCCGATGAGCCCGCCCCCCGACGCCCCTCCGCCGGCCGCCGGCGCGCCGGACGCGCCCCCCGCGCCGGGGCCGCCGGCGCCGGCCGAGGCGCTGGCGCAGATGAGCCTGCTCCAGCACCTCGAGGAGCTGCGCAAGCGGATCGTCCACTCGCTCCTCGGCCTGGTGGTGGCGTTCGGGCTCTGCTGGGCGTTCGTCGAGCGCATCTTCGACTTCCTGGCGCTGCCGGTCGAGCGGCTGCTCCCCGAAGGCGAGCGGCTCGCCTTCCTCGGCCTCACCGATCCGTTCATCTTGTACGTGAAGGTGGCCCTCCTGGGTTCGGTCTTCCTCGCCGCGCCCTGGCTGATGCTCCAGGCCTGGCTCTTCGTCTCGCCCGGCCTCTACCGGCGCGAGCGGCGCTGGGCGGCGCCGTTCATCCTCTTCGGCACCCTCTTCTTCCTCGCCGGCGGCGCCTTCGCCTACTACATCGCGTTCCCCTTCGCCGCCGAGTTCCTGCTCCAGATGGGCGCGCGCTTCCAGGCGGTGATCACCATCGAGCGCTACTTCCGGTTCCTGATGACGGTGATCCTCGGGCTCGGGGTGATGTTCGAGCTGCCGATCCTGATCTTCCTGCTCGCCAGGATCGGGGTGGTCACCCCCGGCTTCCTGATCCGCAAGTTCCGCTGGGCGGTCCTGATCATCTTCGTCGTCGCGGCGCTGATCACGCCGACCCCGGACATCGTCAACCTCTGCCTCTTCGCGCTGCCGACGATCGGGCTCTACCTCCTGGGGGTGGGCGCGGCGGCGCTCTTCCCGAGGCGGTCTCCCAGGAACGCGGTCAGAGATAGCCGAGAGAGCGGAGCTGCCGAGCCTCCTCCTCGCTGAGGGTGCGCGAGCGGGTCTCGGGGCGGGGGCCGGTGGCGGCGCGCCAGCGGGCGAGCAGCTCGGCCAGCTCGGCCTCGACCGGGAGGCCCGTCCCGGCCAGGTTCACGGTCTCGAGCGGATCGCTTTCGAGGTCGAACAGGTACGGGCCGTCGGGCAGGAACAGGTTGCCCTCGCTGACGATGTACTTGAAGCGCCGGTTGCGCACCATCGCGCCCTGGCGGTTGGCGTGCTCGGCGAAGACGTGGCGGCGGCCGCGCGGCGCCGCCTCGGGGTCGGGCCCCTCGAGCGCAGGCCCATCGGGCTCCGGGGTCAGCCGCCGCAGGTCGAGGCCGTCGCTCGGGCTGGGCTCGAGGCCGGCGGCGGCGAGCAGGGTGGGGAAGAGGTCGATCGTCTGCACCAGGCCGGAGAAGCGGCGGCCGCGCCGGGGGAGCCACTCCGGCCCGTCGAGGAGCGGCTCGGGCCAGCGGATCAGGAGCGGCACGTGGGTGGTCTGGTCGTAGAGGCCGGCGTGGCGGTAGAGGATGCCGTGCTCGCCCAGGCTCTCGCCGTGGTCGGCGACCACCGCCACCAACGTCCGCTCGAGCAGGCCGCGGCTCCCGAGGAACGCCAGCACCCGCCCGAGCTGGCGGTCGAGGTAGGCGACCTCGCCGTCGTAGAGCTCCTTGCGCCCGCCGAGCGCCCCCTCGACGTAGCCGACCTCGCCCGGCTGGCGGAACGGCAGCCAGCCCGCGACCGGGCCGAGCCCGGCCGCCGCCGCGGGCTGGAAGCCGAGCCCGTAGGGCTGGGGCGGCGTGTGCGGGGTGTGGGGATCGAAGAAGTGGAGCCAGGCGAACCAGGGCTCGGGACGCCCGGCGGCGCCGGCGAGCCAGTCGATCGCGCGGTCGGCGGTCAGCTCGGCGGCGTCCTGTTGGTCGCTCACCAGGGCGTGGGCGAAGCCGGCGCCGAGGCCCGAGCCCTCCGGCCCGAGGTGGCGCGCGGAGATCGCGGCGAAGGTCCGGTAGCCGGCCGCCTCGAAGCGCTCGGCGAGGGTGACGTGCTCGGCCGGCAGCGGCGTCGTCAGGTCGTAGATGCCGTGGTCGCGGCCGTAGAGGCCGGTCATGATCGAGGCGAAGCTGGGGTTGGTCGAATTGAACGTCGAGAAGGCGGCGTCCCAGACGTCGGCCTCGGCGGCCAGCGCGTCGAGGTTCGGGGTCAGGCTCGGGCCGTCGCGGCGCGGGCCGACGGCGTCGCGGCGCAGGGTGTCGAGGCCGAGGAGCAGGACGTTGACCGGCGGCAGGCCGCCGTCGCCCTGGCGGCGCCCGGCCGCCTCCTCCTCCGCCGCGGGCGCCGCCGCCCCGGCTCCGAGACCGCGCTCGCCGCGGTCCCACGGGCCCGGATCGCCGCCCGGCTCGAGCCGCCCGTGGACCGCCGGACTCGCCCACAGCGCTTCCGGCGCGCCCCCCGGGGCGGCCAGCAGCCCGGGATCGGCGCCCGGCACCAGCTCGACCTGGAGCAGCACCTCGATCCGCGTGCCGGCGAACCGGGCGAGGTCGATCTCGGCCGCCGCCGGCGCCAGCCGGACCAGCGGTTCGGCGCGCGCGCGGTAGAGCTCGTGGATGACGCCGTCGGCGTCGCGCACGCCGGCGCGCTGGAGGCACGGGCAGGCGCCGCCGGGGCTGCCGAGCGGGGTCAGCGACAGCCAGGGCTCGTCCGGCGGCACCTCGAGGCTCCAGGCTAGGCGCGAGCCGGCGCGCTGGGCGATCACCCGCGCGCGGGCGGCCGGGCGCCGGGGCATCACCCGCAGGTCGTGGGCGTTGAGGCGGGCGAGGTCGCGGACCTCTTCGCCACCGAGGTAGCCGAGCTCGGCGCGGTACGGCCCGGTGCCCGGCCCGCCGGCCGGCGCCGCGACCTCGACCGCCGGGGGGTGCTGCCAGAGGTCGATGCGGACCCACGGCCCGGGGGCCCGCGGCGCGGCGGCGGGGTCGCCGCAGGCCAGTGTCCCTAGGAGACCTATCCCCAGGAGACCCGTCACGAGGAGGCCCGGCAGGAGGTGTCGCGGCCGGCGCATCGCGCGGAGTGTATCCGGCAACCGGGGCGAGGTAGAATCGCCGGCAGCCACTCTCCAATCCGTTGGTTTCCAGTCGCGTCGGTGGCGGGATCGCGGGGGGCTTCGGGGGAGCGGGAGCCTCCAGCGCGGCTCGTCGCAGGCGGTCCGCGCAGCGACCGGCCTCGCCGAAAACATACCGGCATCTCGGAATATGGGCGTCTCGGCGTTATTCTGTGCCTCCGGCGAAACGAAACGTCTCGCGGCGGCCCTAATGACCAGCGTTATGCCGCCCTCCCCCGGCTCCCACGGCGCCGCGGAGGGCCCGACTGAATTCTCGAATCATCCGCTTGCCCAGGAGGAAACAGGATGAGCACCACCCTGACGGCCGATGACATCCGCGCCAAGATCAAGGACGTGATCGCCAACGTCGCCGACCTCGATCCCGCCGAGATCGGCGACGAAGCCGACCTGCGCCAGGACCTGAACCTCGACTCGCTGTCGCTGCTCGAGATCGGCGTCGACGTCGACTACGCCTTCCAGCTCGGCATCGAGGACCTCGAGGACCGGCTGGCCAACCTGCGGACGCTCGACGAGGTGGTGGCCCTGGTCGAGAAGCTCCGCGCCGAGCGGCAGCCGGCCGCGGCCGAGGTCGCCTGACGGTGCACCCCCGCATCGTGGTCACCGGCATCGGCGTGGTCAGCCCGGTGGGGATCGGCCGCGAGCGCTTCTGGAACGCCCTCCTCGAGGGGACCTCGGGCGTCGGACCGGTCGAGTCGTTCGACACCGCCCGCTTCAAGGTCCACCGCGGCGCCGAGGTGCGCGGCTTCGATCCTGCCGAGCACCTCGGCCCCGGCTCGCCGGCGCGCGGCCGGGCCTCGCAGATGGCCGCTGCGGCGGCGCGGATGGCGCTCGCCGACGCCGGGCTCGACGGTGCCGTCGGGGGCGGGGCGGCCATCGGGAACGGGGCTCGGGTGCCGCCCGAGCGCGCCGGGGTCGCGATGGGCACGACCTCGGGCGAGCCGCGTCGAGGTCGAGCGCTTCGACGACCACTGCGCTCGGCCGGCGAGATCGACCGCGTCGGGCCGGAGTTCATCGGCCTCTACCCGACGCCACGTGATCGCCGCCGCGGTCGCCGACGGAGGTCGGCTTCGAGGGCCGGTCAACGCCATGATCCCGGCGGCCTGCGCGGCGGGCAACTACGCGGTCGGCTACGCCCTCGACGCGCTCCGCTGCGGTCGCGCCGAGGTGATGCTCGCCGGCGGCGCCGACGCCTTCTCGCGCATCACCTACACCGGCTTCGCCCGTCTCGGCGCGGTGGCGCCCGAGGTCTGCCGCCCGTTCGACCGCGACCGCGAGGGAATGATCCCGGGCGAGGGCGCGGCGGTCCTGGTGCTCGAGCCGCTCGAGCGGGCGCGCGCCCGCGGCGCCCGGGTCTACGCCGAGGTGGCCGGTTACGGCCTCTCCTGCGACGCCCACCACATGACCGCCGCCCACCCCGAGGGGGACGGGCTCGCGCGCGCGATGGCGGCCGCCCTCGCCGACGCCGGCGCCGAGCCCTCCGAGGTCGACTACGTCAGCGCCCACGGCACCGGCACGCCGACCAACGACAAGCTCGAGACGCTGTCGATGCGGCGCGTCTTCGGCGACCGCGCCCGCGCCTCGGCGGCGCGCGCGGTGCCGGCCAGCTCGATCAAGTCGATGATCGGCCACACCATGGGCGCGGCGTCGGCGTTCGAGAGCGCGGTCTGCGCGCTGGCGATCGCCACCGGCCGGATCCCGCCGACGATCAACTACCGAGACGCCCGACCCCGAGTGCGACCTCGACTGCGTGCCCAATCAGGCGCGCGAGCTGCCGGTGCGCGTGGCGATCAACAACGCCTCCGCGTTCGGCGGCAACAACGCCTCGGTGGTGTTCCGCGGAGGTCGTGTGACGGCCGCGGCCGGTGCGCTCCGCGCGGGCGTCGCGATCACCGGCGCCGGCCTGGTCTCGGCGCTCGGCGACACCCCGGAGGCGCTCTACCTGGCGCTCTGCGCGGGCGAGAGCGCGCTCGGCCCGCTCGCGGGCGAGGCGGCGCCGCCCGCGGAGCTGGCGGTCCGGCTCGGCTGCCGCACCGCCGGCGCGGTGCGCGGCTTCGACCCCCGAGGTCGAGCTGGCCGAGGGCAACCCGCGGCCGCTCGACCGCACCGGCCACCTCACCGTGGTCGCGGCGCGCCGGGCGCTCGCCGACGCGGCTGGCCGCACCCGGCGAGAGCGCCGGTGCCGGCCCCGAGCCCGGCCCGGTGCTCGGCCGGGTGCTCGGCCTCGTGCTCGGGACCATGTTCGGCAGCGTCCGCACGATCGCCGAGTTCGACCGCCGCGGCATGACCGCCGGCCCGCTCTACGCCAAGCCGATGGACTTCGCCAACAGCGTGATCAACGCCGCCGCCGGCCAGGCGGCGATCTGGCACCGGCTGACCGGGATCAACGCCACGCTCTCCGGCGGGCCGGTCGGCGGGGGCCGCGGCGATCGCCTTCGCCGCCGATCTGATCCGCGCCGGCCGCGCCGAGGCGCTCCTCGCCGGTGGCGCCGACGAGCTGGCGTTCGAGTCGTTCCTCGGTTTCGACCGCGCGGGCCTCCTGGCGAGCGAGAACGGCGGCGGCGCGACCCCGCGCCCCTACGACCGCCGGCGCTCCGGCTTCGTCCCCGCCGAGGGGGCGGCCCTCCTGGTGCTCGAGGACGAGACCGCGGCGCGCGCGCGCGGCGCGCGGGTGATCGCGCACCTCCTCGGCCACGGCTCGGCGTTCGACGCCGCGCGCGGCCGCGACCCCGAGCGCGCCGCCGCCGCCGCCGCGCGCTCGATGCGCCTGGCGCTCGCCGCCGCCGGCGTCGAGCCGGACGCGGTCTCCGCGGTCGGCGCCTCGGGGAGCGGCAGCGTCGCCGGCGACCGCGCCGAGGCGCGTGCCCTCGCCGCGGTGCTCGGGCCGCGGCTCGCCGATCTGCCGGTTTCAGCGGTAAAGTCGATGCTCGGCGAGGCGCTCGGCGCCTCGGCGGCGTTCCAGGCGGTGGCACTCGTCGAGTCGCTCCGCCGCGGCGTCGCTCCCGGCGTCCTCGGCCTCGAGGAGCCCGAGGCGGGCCTGCCGCTGACCGCCGCCCACGCCGCCGCCCGCCCGCTCGGCGGCGGCACGAGCAGGCTCCGGATCGGTCTCCTTCACGCGACCGGTCTCGACGGACATCACGCCAGCCTGGTGCTGGCGAGCGCGGAGAGGTGAGAGATGGCTGACCGCGATCTGGACAGTCGCTACGACGTGGTGATCCTCGGCGGCGGGCTGGCCGGGCAGACCCTGGCCCGCCATCTCCTGCTCGAGACCGAGCGCACGGTGCTGATGGTCGAGCGGCTCGACGAGCTGCCGACCTGGCGCCAGAAGTACGGCGAGTCGAGCGTCCAGGTCGCCGGCTTCTACTACTCGCGCGTCCTCGAGATGGAGGAGTACCTGCTGCGGCGGCACTTCCTCAAGTACAACCTCCGCTTCTACTGGCCGAGCGCCGGGCGCGACAACCGCGGCTTCGAGGACTACACCCAGACCTACATCCGCGACTTCTCGAACGTCGCGAGCTACCAGCTCGACCGCAACGAGTTCGAGGCCGAGCTCCTGCGCAGGAACCTCGCCGAGCCGCGCTTCGCCCTCGCCCTGGGCGCCCAGGGGCTGGCGGTCGAGCTGGCCGGGAGCGGCCGCGGCGACGACGCCGACGGTTCGACCGGCGCCGCCGCGCGCCGCCCGCCCGCCGAGGGGGACCACCGGATCTCCTTCCGCACCGCGACCGGCGAGCACCGGGTGGCCGCCCGCTGGGTGGTCGACTGCACCGGCCGCAATCGCCTCCTGGCCAAGCGCATGGGCACCGCGCGCAAGAACGCGATCCGCCACGGCGCCTACTTCTGGTGGGTCGAGGGCTTGGTCGACTTCGAGAAGCTGACCGACCGCAGCAAGCGCGAGCGGCTGACCGACCCGGCGCGCTCGCGCTACGGCCACCTGCCGCTCTGGCTCGCGACCAACCACTTCTGCGGCGAGGGCTTCTGGTTCTGGGTCATCCCGCTCCACGGCAAGACCAGCCTCGGGATCGTCTACGACCGCAACCTGGTCGACTCGTCCGAGGTGCGGACGCCGGAGCTGGCGACGAAGTGGGTGTGCGAGCGCCATCCGCTCTTCGCGCGCGACCTGCCGCACCGGAAGATCCTCTACAGCTCCGGCCTCCACGACTACGCGCACGACTGCATGCGCACGATCAGCGCCGACCGCTGGGCGATGGTGGGGGAGGCCGGCCGCTTCACCGACCCGCTCTACAGCCCGGGGAGCGACCTGATCTCGATCTACAACACCCTGATCGTCGACGCGATCGAGACCGAGGACCCGGGCGAGCTGGCCGCCCGCACGCGGCTCTTCGAGCAGGTGATGCGCTCGGTCTACGAGGCCTACGTGCCGTCCTACGCCGAGAGCTACGACGCCCTCGGCGATCCCGAGGCCTTCAGCCTCAAGTACACCTGGGAGCTGACGATCTACTTCGGCTTCTACGTCTTCCCGTTCATCAACGACCTGTTCCGCGACCGCCGCTTCCTGGTCTCGTGGCTCAAGGCGTTCGCGCGCCTGGGGCCGATGAACGCCGGCATGCAGCGGCTGGTCTCGGGCTACTACCAGTGGCGCAAGCGCCGGGTCGGCCTGCCCGAGGAGCCGCTCTGCTTCGACTTCACCGACCTCGGGCCGCTCGCGGCGGCGCGCGAGACCTTCTACCGGGTCGGGGTGAGCGTCGAGGAGGCGCGGCGCGTGCTCAACGAGCAGCTCGACAACGTCGACGAGCTGGCGCGCTTCATCGTCGCGCGGGTCGCCTCGGTGGTGCTCGGCGACCCGGCGCTCCTCCACGACCGCGACTTCGTCGCCGCGATCGACCCCGCCGAGCTGGCCTTCGCCCCCGAGGAGTGGCGCCGCCGCGCCGCCGCCTCGTCGCGCTCCGGCGAGCGCTGGCAGTGGAGCTTCGATGCGTCGGTGATGGAGGTCTTCCCCTCGGCCGGGCGGCCGGCGGTGGGGGTGCCGGCTGCCGCCGCGGGTGCTGCGGAGCCCCCCGAGCCCGCGCTGGCGGGCGCCGGCGCCGGCGAGGGCGGTTCGTGAGCGGCGAGCCGCTCCCCGACTTCGCCCCCGGTCTCGACGTCCTCTTCGCTCGCCTCCCGGCCGAGGCCGCCTACGCGGTCGAGCCGTCGGAAGGCGCGCTGCCGCCGGGCCTCCGCGGCCGCTACTACTTGAACGGCCCCTCGCGCTTCGCCCGCGGCGGCCTCGCCTACCACCACTGGCTCGACGGCGACGGCATGGTCAGCCGCCTCGCCTTCGACGGCTCGTCCGGCGCCGCCTTCGCCTGCCGCTGGGTCGCGAGCACCAAGCGGCGCGACGAGGAGGCCGCCGGCCGGGCGCTCTACCGCGCCTTCGGCACCGCGTTCGCCGGCGACCGGCTGCGGCGCGGCGTCGGGCTCGAGAACCCGGTCAACGTCAGCGTCTACCCGTGGGCCGGGCTGCTCCTCGCGTTCGGCGAGCAGGGGATCCCGTGGCGGCTCGACCCCGAGACCCTCGATACCCTCGGCGAGCACACCTTCGGCGGGCGGCTCAACGCGATCAGCCCGCTCTCGGCGCATCCGTCGATCGACCCGGAGACCGGCGAGCTGTTCAATTTCGGCGTCTCCTTCGCCGCCGCGCGCCCGGCGCTCCACGTCTACCGCTTCGCCACGGACGGCGCGATGGTCTATCGGCGCCGGCTCGACCTCCCCTACGCGGCGTCGATGCACGACTTCGGCATGAGCGCCCGCTTCACCGTCTTCTACCTGGCGCCCTACGTGATGGAGGTCGAGGGGCTCCTCGCCGGCGGCCGCCCGGTGATGGACTGCCTGCGCTGGCGCCCCGAGCTGGGGAGCCGGCTGATCGTGGCGAACCGCGAGGACGGCGCCCCCGCGGCCGAGATCCCGCTCGGCGCCGGCTACTGCCTGCACCTGGTCAACGCCTTCGAGACCCACCGCCTGCCGGCCGCGGGCGACGGCGCCGCCGCGGGCGTCGCGGGCGGCGACGGCGAAGCGGGCGACGGGCCGCTCCTGGTGGTTGATGTCGTCGAGCTGGACCGTCCGGTCTACGACCAGTACCAGCCGATCCCCGACCTCTTCCGCACCGTTTCGCCGGGCCGGCCGGTGCGCCTGGTGGTCGACACCCGCACCTGGGAGCTGATCGACCGCCGCGCGCTCGACTACGACCGCGCCCCCGACTTCCCCACCCCCGACCAGCGCCTGCGCACCCGGCCCTACGGCGAGTTCTGGATGCTCGGGATGTCCGCCGCCGGCAGGGACGGGCGGAAGTTCTTCGACCAACTCGTCCACTGCGGCTGGGGCAGCCCCGAGCCGCTCGGCGTCTACCAGGCGAAGCCCGGGTGCCTCCTGGGCGGCGAGCCGGTGTTCCTGCCGGACGAGGGCGCGGCACCGGGCGAGCCGGCCGGCTGGGCGCTGTGCCAGGAGTACGACGCCGGCCGCGACACCTCGGCGTTCCTCCTCTTCGACGCCCACCGGGTCGAGCGCGGGCCGGTCGCACGGCTGCCGCTCAGGGAGCCGATCCCGCTCGGGTTCCACGCTCGGTTCGACGCGGGTCGAGCGCCGACGGCGTAGCGATGCAGGGGGCAGCCCGTCTGGGTCCGCGTGCCATTGACACCCCTCCCCTCGCCGCGACAAGCTCGCCGCCGTCCCCACCACAACCTCCGAACCGTCAGGAGCCCTCATGACCCCTGCTGCCCGCACCGTCGCCGCCGCCCTCGCCCTGCTCCTCCTCGCCCTCCCCGCCGCGGCCGCCGCCGCCGAGCCGCCAGGCGCCGAGACGCCCGAGGCGCTGGTCGCGCGCATGCAGGCCGCCGCCGAGAAGCAGGACGTGCCCGAGATGATGGCCTGCGTCGCTCCCACCTCGCGGCGCGAGATGGCGCTGGCGATGGTCGCCGGCACCGGGATGATGGTCGCCTTCATGGGCATGGGCGGCGGGATGGCCGAGGCGATGGGCGAGGCGGTCGTCGAAGGCATGTCCGGCGAGGAGGCATCCGCCGAGCAGAAGGCCGAGATGGAGAAGGGCCAGGCCGAGCTGGCGGCCAAGGCGGCCGAGATGCAGAAGAGCTTCGAGGCGATCCTCGAGCGCCACGGCGTCACCGAGATGATGAAGGACGAGACGCCGCTCCCCGAGGAGCCCGCGGCCCGCGCCGCGGCGCTCGAGAAGGCGTTCGCGAAGACCGACGACATCGCCCTGATGTCCGACCTCATGGGCCTGATGGAGCAGCTCGGCGACCCCTCGGAGGAGAAGGGCGAGGTCCCGCCGCCGGTGCCGGTGTCCGAGACCGTGACCGACTACCAGATCGACGGCGACCACGCCACCGCCCGCTCCGGCGAGGAGACCCTCGAGTTCGTCCGTGTCGACGGGCGCTGGTATTTCGAGCCCGGCGACTCCCTGCCGGGCGCGCCGCCCTCGGCGCCCTGAGCCGCTCGCGGTAGCCGCGTCAATGCGCCGTCGCTTGAGGCGTCACGTCTCCGCCCGCGCGAAGGTCGCGAGCGCGAGCCCGATCACCGCCTCCCGCGCCTCCTTGATCGACGCCAGGTGCCCGGCCTCGGGGACGATCAGGCACTCCGCGCCCGCGGCCCCGGCCAGCTCCCGCGTGTCGTCCGCCGGGATGCCGGGGTCGGCGCCGCCGGCGGCGTAGGCGGCGGCGCGGGCGCCGAGCCGGGGGGCGTGGCGGCGCAGGTCGAGGAAGCGGTAGGTGGCGCCGAAGGCGGCGCGGAAGAAGAGGAAGCAGGGCCGAAACGGCGGGTTGACCTTCCAGCTCCACTCGAGGAGGTGCGGCGAGACGTCCTCGAAGAACGCGCCCGCCGCGCCGCCGGCGCGCGAGAGCGCCGGGTGCAGCCAGTAGCCGCCGGAGGAGACGCCCCAGACGTGGAGTGGCCGGCCGGCGGCGCGCTCGCGGGCGAAGCGCAGGGCGTCCTCGGCGGCGAGGTCGTAGAGCCCGGCCGGCGGGCCGCTCGATCCGAAGCCGGGCAGGTCGACCAGGAGCGCTGCGTAGCCCGCCTCGCGCAGCGCCTCGAGGCGGCCGCGGCGGTGAAAGTAGGCCTTGCCCCATTCCATCCACGGATGGAGCAGCAGCACCACGCCGCGCGGGGTCCCCTCGGCGGGGAGCCAGATGCCGTGGAGGTGCCCGCGGCCGCGCCGGCGCGGCACCGCGACGGTCTCGGCCGGCTGGAGGTGGCGCGGCGTGCGCGGCTGCTCGACCGCCGCCATGTGCGGCGCGATGAACCGGAACAGCCGGCTCGACAGCGCCTCCTCGAACCGGCCCGGCCGGCGCGGCGGCGCGCCCGCTCCCCCGCCGCTGTCGCCCTCGTCCTCCATCGCTCTCGCCAGAGTCGCTGCAGCCTACCGCGGCGTTACCGTGAAATCGGACGGTCGCAACGGAAGACTGTCGCCACAGAGAGCAAGACCAGCGGGCAGCGAGGGAGCCCGCAGGGCGACCGGCGGCCGCAGGCCGCCGACATTGGGGGAGGGGCCCCGCGGGATTTACTCCCGCGGGGAGGGGGTCTTGAAAAGACCCCCTCAGAAAAAGAGGTGCCCCTGGCCGGCGACGAAGCCGATATCGCGGCAGGCGGCGAGCTCGCCTGCGGTCTCGATCCCCTCGGCGATGGTCGGGATGTCGAGGTCGCGCGCCATCGCCACCAGGGCGTCGAGCACGCGCCGCCGCGAGTCGCCGGCGCGGTCGAGGCCGCTGACCAGGCTGCGGTCGAACTTGAGGTGGTCGGGCGGCGACTCGGCGAGCTCGACCAGCCGCGCCTGGCCGGCGCCGAAGTCGTCGTAGGCGATGCCGACGGCGAGCGGGTCGAGCCGGCGGCGCAGCCCGGCGATCGACCCGGGGTCGGTGATCGAGGCCTCGTGGATCTCGAGCACCAGCGGCCGGCCGCCGGCGGCGGCGCGCAGCTCGGCCAGCGACTCGACGAGCGGCCCGGGGTCGGCCAGCTCGGCGGGATGGCAGTTGAGGAAAAGCGCCGCGCCGGCGGGGAGCGCCGCCGGCGCCGCCTCGAGCGCCCGCCGGCGGCAGAGGCGCGACAGCTCGGCCGCCAGCCCGGCCTCCTCCGCCAGTTCGAAGAGGCGCGCCGGCGAGACCGGCAGGTCGGCGGCGGCGCCGCGCGCGAGCGCCTCCCAGGCGATCGCCGCGCCGTCGGCGAGGCGCACGATCGGCTCGAAGCGCGGCTCGATCGCGCCGCCGTCGAGGAGCGCCCGCAGCTCGTCGCGGAAGCCGGCGAAGCGGCGCGGGAGATCCAGGGCCTCGATGCGCACCGTGCCGCGCGGCGCCGGCGGCTCGGCGCGGCGCTCGCGCACCAGCCGGAACTCGACGCTCGCGAAGTGGACCACGTCGCCTGCCGCGAGCGGCGCGGCGCTGGCCAGCCGCCGGCGGTTGACGAAGGTGCCGTTGGTGCTGCCGAGGTCGCGCAGCTCGAGCCCGCCGGCGGTGCGCACCAGCTCGGCGTGGCGCTGCGAGATCTCGGGCGAGGGGAGCGTGAGGTCGAGACCGGCGGCGCGGCCGACCACGAACGGCGAAGCGGCGACCGGCGTCCGCACCAGCGCGCCGCCCGGACCGGCGTAGCCCTCGAGGTACCAGGCGTCGCCGCTGTCGTCGGGGGCGCCGTCGAGGGCGGCGTCGCTGTCGATCTCGGCGCTCACGCGAATCCGTCCGGCGGCACGGGAGATGGTTCGAAAAGGCTCGAAGCCGAAGGCGAGTATAGCCCGCCGGCCCGGGCATTGACCTCCCGGAGTTCGCTCGACGACAATGTGACGATCCGATGTCAAAACCGTCGACGAACGAGCCTGGAGGGCACGTGATGACTCGTCTCATGTCGCGCAGCGTGTTGGCCGTAGCGATCGCCACCCTCTTCACCGCCGCGCCGCTCGCGGCGCAGGAGCCTGCGGAGGCGCAGCCTGAGGCGGCCGCGGCCGCCGCGGCGCAGGAGGGGGAGGCACCGCAGGGAGAGCAGCAGGGGGAGGCGCAGGCCCAGGCGCAGGAAGGGGAGGCGGCGGCCGGCGAGCGCGAGGAGTTCGCCGAGGAGATGACGGTCACCGCGCGCAAGCGCGAGGAGTCGCTCCAGGACGTGCCGTTCTCGATGGTCGCCCCGGACGAGGAGACGCTGCGCGACCGCGGCGTCGCCGACCTCGAGGGGGTCGCCGCGAACGTCGGCGGCTTCACCGTCCAGAACCTCGGCCCGGGCCAGAGCCAGGTCGCGATGCGCGGCATCTCGGCCGGCCAGGTCGTCCGCGACCAGCCCGGCGTCAAGGAGCAGGTCGGCGTCTACCTCGACGAGTCGGTGATCTCGCTGTCGCTCTTCACGCCCGACATCGACCTCTTCGACATGTCGCGCGTCGAGGTGCTGCGCGGACCGCAGGGGACCCTTTTCGGCTCCGGCTCGCTCTCGGGCACCGTGCGCTACATCACCAACCAGCCCGAGATCGGCCTCTCCGACGGCGTCGGCGAGTTCAGCCTCTCCGCGATCGACGACGGCGACGTCGGCGGCAACGCGAAGGTCGCGGTCAACGTCCCGCTCGGCGACACCGCGGCGATGCGCGTCACCGCCTACTACAACGCGATCGCCGGCTACATGGACGCGGTGCAGCCCGGCCTCTCGGTCGAGGAGGACGTCAACAGCGGCGACCGCACCGGCGCCCGCGTGAGCCTCCGCTTCCAGCCCAGCGAGCGGCTGACGATCACCCCGCGTCTCTTCTACCAGGAACTGGACATGGACGGCTGGAACCGGATCGACGACTACAACATCCTGGGCAACCCGTTCACCACCACCCGGCCGGCGGTCGACCTCGGCGAGCGCGAGCAGTTCACCCAGCTCGAGGAGGGGACTACCGACGAGTTCCTGCTCACCGACGTCAACGTCGAGTACGCCTTCGACAGCGTGACCCTGACCTCGATCACCTCGTACACGGACCGCGACATCCTGGTCGTCCGCGATGCCACCGCCCTGTCCGCGAGCGTCATCGGCGGCACGATTCCCTTCTCCGAGCCGGTCTATACCATCGACGCGCCGCTGGAGGACGCAACGACGGTCGAGGTCTTGACCGAAGAGCTGCGGTTGTCGGGTCAGTACGGCAGGACCGACTGGGTGGCGGGCATTTTCTATAGCGACATCGAACGGGATTACGGACAGAGCGTCGTCGCCGACGGCTTTACCGCGGCGGCGTTCGCGAACGACCCGGGACTCGCGGCCGCGGTCGGCCTGCCGTTCCAGGGCCCACACGCGGCCCCGGACGAACTGTTCTTTTCCGACCTCGACTATGACTTCGAGCAGCTCGCGCTCTTCGGCGAGCTGACCTGGGCGGTCACCGACCGCTTCGACCTCACGGGCGGCCTGCGCTTCTACGACTTCGAGGAGGACCGCACCCAGACCTTCGACGGCTTCTTCTCGGATCCCGGGACCAATTCCGGCTCGACCACCGCCGACGGTTTCGCGCCTCGGCTGATCGCGAGCTACCAGGCGACCGACAACACGACCTTGAACGCCCAGGTCTCCCAGGGCTTCCGCCTGGGCGGCATCAACGATCCGCTCAATCTCAACCTCTGCTCGGACGAGGACAAGATCACCTTCGGTGGCCGCGAGAGCTGGGAGGACGAGACGGTCTGGAACTACGAGGTCGGATCGAAGTCGACCTTCGGCGGCGGGCGCGGCAGCTTCAACATCGCCGCCTTCCACATGGACATCGAGGACCTCCAGGCGACGGTCACCGCCGGCACCTGCTCGTCGCGGGTCATCTTCAACGTCCCGAAGGCCGCGAGCACCGGGATCGAGCTCGAGTTCGCGGCGGCGCCGACCACCGCCTTCGACTTCTCGGTCTCGACCAGCTACATCGATGCCGAGCTGAAATCGACGCTGACCTCGACCGATCAGGCCGGGAACACCGTGGTGGTGGCCGGGATCCAGGACGGCAACCGCCTGCCCACCGTGCCCGAGTTCCAGGCCGCCCTGGCCGGCAACTACCGCTGGGAGATGAGCCACAACTGGGTCGGCTACGTGAACGGCACGTTCCAGCACATCGGCTCGCGCTTCACCCAGGTCGGCGACCAGGCGGCCGGCTTCGGCACCGTCAACCTCCTGGCCTTCCCCGGCGTCATCGGCGGGCCGCTGACCCAGAGCACCTTCACCTTCGACCCCGAGCTGCCGTCCTACGAGATCATCAACCTGCGGCTCGGCTTCCTCCACGAGCAGTGGGACGCCGCCCTGTTCGTCAACAACGTCACCGACGAGCGCGCTCTCCTGGCCCTCGACCAGGAGCGCGGCACGCTGGCGCGGGTCGGCTACCTGACCAACCAGCCGCGGACGTTCGGGGTCAACACGCGGGTTCGGTTCTAGGTTTTCGCGGGTTCAGGGCGACCCTCGGAGGGATCCGAGGGTCGCCGTTCCCTGCGCCGCCGTGGAGTCCATCGGCGAGGTCAGCAGGTTCGGCTATGATCCCTGCGAAACTTAGCGAGGATTGGCTTGATCTCCGACATTGGGTCGCTGGCGGCGCTCTTCGACCGGCGGCGGGCCGGTCACCGTTGGTTCCCGGCCTTCGCCGAGTTGGAATCCCGAGGCGATTCCAACGCCCTCGTTTGCAGCAACTGGCGGATGGATCACCGGGTCGACGGCGAACGGGAAGAGGCGCTGCTCAACGCGCCGGAGTTCGCCGCCGAACCGAGTGGCGACGACTGGTGCCGGCAGCGCTACCTCTACTTCCAGCATGCGATCTGCCGGCCGACTCTTCCCGGCGCCTGGGGACCATCCTCGGCGTACCTCGATCCGCCCAACTGTTCGAATGCCATCGATTCCCGAACGGTGCCCGGACATGAGCAGCTCGTTCACGTTGCTTCGCTGAACCGCATTCTCCGTAGGCTGGCGTCCGGTGAGCACGAGACCGGCGATGCGCGCTTGCGGCTCCTCGAGCTGATCGGCCATACCCTTCCGGCACGGACTCCCGAGGGCCCCACCTTCGACCCCACCCTGGCGTCGAGGCAAGTGGATGAAATCGCCGAGGCGGCCACCCGCAAAGGACCGGCGACGGTCCGGCCCCTCGCTCGACTTCTCTGCGACACGCTCGGGCAGTTCCAGCCCCCGTGGTGGGCGTGCTTCGCGGCCGAGGTCGCCCCGCTGATCTCCGCCGGCGACGCCGCGGGCCTCTGTCAGGCGCTGGGACTGGGCCACATCAAGGCCGGCGATTGGCTCCTGGTCTGGCGTTACGACCTGAACCTCCTCGGACGTCTCTACCCCGGAGTGCCGCTCTTTCGGCCGACGGTCGTCGAGGCCAACGACAACCCCTGCCACCATCCTCCTCCGCCCGGCTACCGGTACGGCATCACGATGCCGCTCACCGCTGCCGGCCGCGGCGCGCTGCGCGAGGTGATCCACCCGCCCCTGACCGGAGGCCCGGCTGCCGACTCCTGCACTGGCAGCCTGCTCAGGGTTGCCACTCCGCCCCTCAGTGACCATAATGAACTTCCGAGTCTGCGAGCCGCCCATCGTCGGCGGCTGGGCATGGACTTCGGTGGATCGGAGACGCGGGGTTGGCTGGACCGCCACTCCCACCTGCCATGATCGCTTCCGCCTTGCATGCACTGACGTCGCTGAAGTCGCTCCTCGCCGATGCGGTGCACGGGGAAGACCCAGGCACGCTCGCAGAGTGCCTCCAGGGAAGCCATCTGCCCGCGCTAGGTGGCGATCAGCATCCGGCGGAGATCGTCTACCAGGCGCTGGCCCTGCCTCCCGTCGATCCTGAGATCTTGGAGGGAGCTGCGCGCTTGCTGGCGCCACTCTGCCACGCCCAGGCTGCGGCGCTGCGCCGAATGTCTACGTCTGCGCTGGCGATCGCCGGAGGAGGCGGGCGGGCAGTCCCAACCAACGCGCCGGGGCAGGCGCCTTCACCTTCTGAGGAAGCTCTGCTCTTCAACCTCCTGCTCTTCGCGAGCTTCCTGCCCACGAACGGGGATCTGTTCAGCGCTCTCCAGGCGCTTCTGGAGGCCGGCCTTCGGCCGGAAGCCTTCACTGCCGGGATGGGGCGCTCCGCTCGTCAGCTCCGGCAGGCTCTGATCGTGCATCAGACCGACGAGACCTTGGAAGGCTACTGGCTCGGGCTCATGGGCGAGCCGCCGCGCCTCTCCCGTCTGCCGGCGGAGCGCAAAGGCGAGTTGCTGGATGCGTGGACCGGGCTGCTGTGGATTCCGCCTGTTCCGGAAGACCGTGAAGCCGGTCGAGTGCCCTCGATCGAGCGGGTCGAGCATGGCCTGCTGGCTTTGCACCGCGTAGCCGGAGACACCGCCGATGGTCTCTCTCTCCTTCGCTACGCGGTGCGCCAACTCGACGAAGCCTATCCGCGCTCACCGGAATCCTGGGCGACATGGCTGGAGCCACGCTTCGCCGACTGGCCGCAAATCCTCAGAGACGTCGTTGCCGAGCGTTGGTCTCGCCTTGGTGGCGAGGAAGCCGAGGACATTGTTCCGGCCGGGAGGGCACGCGAAGCCTGGAGGCGCCTGCCGGCGGAAACTCGTGAGGAGATCCGCGCGGCTGTTCAAGGGGCCGATCCGGCGGCTTGGCAATCGCTCTGGGAAGGTCTCATCTTCGTAGCGCCACCCGGTGGAGTCCCGCGACAGAGCTGGGTCGGCGACCTGCAGAGCGTGCGTGGCGCGCTCGAAGAGCGCCACCCTGGCCTCCATCGGGGTCAGCCGGCCCCTCCTGCAGTAGAGGTCCCCGACCAGGGATCGGAGTTTGAGCGGAAGAAACCCAGCCGCGTTGACCGGCTATCCGCGTTCGAGCGAGTTTCCCGGGCAGTGGCGGCCATCGAGAGCAGGCTCGCGGCCGGAGATCTTCGGCGGGCGCGTCGATTCCTTGAGGATCTGGTTCGCGATCAGGAAGCCAGTGAGACCGAGCCGGAGCTGATTGTAAAGACCCTCTGCAACGTGGCCGCCAGCGCAGCGGCCGCCGATGAGTTGGAGTGGGCGCGCTCGTTGTACGAGGATGCGAGGATGCGGGTTGTCGATGATCCTGTTCCATCGAGCGGCTTGGCTGAGGTGCTCAAGGCGCAGGAGCGGTACGTAGAAGCCGAGTCTCTCTACCGGGCAACTGTCGAGCGGTTTCCGAGCGATGTTGTTGCTCGGACTGGTTTGGCGGAGGTATTGAAGGCGCAGGAGCGGTACGTAGAAGCCGAGGCTCTCTATCGGGAGACGGTCGTACAGTTTCCGAGCAACGCCGTTGCTCGGAATGGTTTGGCGGAGGTATTGAAGGCGCAGGAGCGGTACGTAGAAGCTGAGGCACTCTATCGGGAGACGGCTGAGCAGTTTCCGGGCGACGTCGTTGCGCGGAGTGGTTTGGCGGAGGTATTGAAGGCGCAGGAGCGGTACGTAGAAGCCGAGGCTCTCTACCGGGAAACAGTCGTGCGGTTTCCGAGTAACGTCTTCGCACGGAATGGTTTGGCGGAGGTCTTGAAGGCACAGGAGCGGTACGGAGAAGCCGAGGTTCTCTACCGGGAGACGGCCGTGCGGTTTCCGAGCGACGCCATCGCTCGGAATGGTTTGGCGGAGGTACTGAAAGCGCAGGAGCGGTACGGAGAAGCCGAGTCCCTCTACCGGGAGACAGTCGTGCGGTTTCCGAGCAACGTCTTCGCGCGGAGTGGTTTGGCGGAGGTGTTGAAGGCGCAGGAGCGATACGGAGAAGCCGAGGCTCTCTACCGGGAGACAGCCGCGCGGTTTCCGAGCAACGTCTTCGCGCGGAGTGGTTTGGCGGAGGTGTTGAAGGCGCAGGAGCGGTACGGAGAAGCCGAGTCCCTCTACCGGGAGACGGTCGCGCGGTTTCCGAGCAACGTCGTTGCGCGGAGTGGTTTGGCGGAGGTGTTGAAGGCGCGGGAGCGGTACGGAGAAGCCGAGTCCCTCTACCGGGAGACGGTCGAGCGGTTTCCGAGCAACGTCGTTGCTCGGAATGGTTTGGCGGAGGTACTGAAGGCGCAGGAGCAGTACGGAGAAGCCGAGGCTCTCTACCGGGAGACGGTCGAGCGGTTTCCGAGCAACGTCGTTGCTCAGAGTGGTTTGGCGGAGGTATTGAAGGTGCAGGAGCGGTACGGAGAAGCCGAGGCTCTCTACCGGGAGACGGCCCAGCAGTTTCCGAGCGACACCGTTGCTCGGAATGGTTTGGCGGAGGTACTGAGGGTGCAGGGGCGGTACGGAGCAGCCGAGGCTCTCTACCGGGAGACGGCCGAGCAGTCTCCGAGCAACGCCGTTGCTCGGAGTGGTTTGGCGGAGGTATTGAAGGCGCAGGAGCGATACGGAGAAGCCGAGGCTTTGTACCGGGAGACGGCCGAGCGCTTCCCCAACGATCGTGTTTCCCGAAACGGCTACGCCAACCTGCTCCGCAAGCTCGGCAGACTCGACGAGGCTCTCCAGCTCGTACCGGAACCCCCTGATCTCCGGGGCTTGCAGGATTACTACGATCTCCACCTCCGAGGCATGATCTTCCTCACGGAGGGCGACGTCTCGTCGGCGATCGTCTCCTTCAAGCGGGGCCTCGACAGCAACCCACCACGTCGAATGAGACCGTCCTACCACGGGGCTTTGGCTGTTGCTCGCCTGCGAGAACGACGCTTCGAGGACGCGCAACGGGAGCTTGCCGCCACTTCCGACGACACGCCGGAATACGGTGCGCTCCGCTTGCATGCGATGGCTGGGCAGGGTCGGATCGCAGAGGCGAAGGAGATGTATCGCGGAGTGTCCGCTCGCGTCCTTACCTTCCGCAAGCCGACCGCCCGAGCCGTCGAAGAGATCTCGCTCGCCTGGGGCCTTCGTCCCGACCTCGAAGCCCGCGAGCCGTCGGCGCCTGAGGTCGAGGGGGTGATTGCGGCGGAGATCGAGATGTTGCTGGCGGCTTGAAGGACCCTCGCTCCCCAGGGCGTGTTAGAATCCAGGAAGTTATTCATAGATCGAAACAAATCGATCTGATCGCAGCATTCTTTCCTCGCGGGGGAGGGACCGGTGATCGAGCACGCCGCCGCGGCGCCGGGCGCCCGGCCGCCGGAATCGGCGGGCGGCGGTGACGGTCCGGTGGACGCTGCGGTCGCCAGCTTCCAGGCCGGGATCGACCGCGACGGCGCCTTCCGCCTCCTCTACGAGACCTACTTCCATCCGCTCCAGCGCTTCTTCGCACGCAGGGGCTGCGCGCCCGAGGAGTGCCTCGACCTAACCCAGGAGACGTTCCTCGGGATTTACCGGGGATTGGAAGGGTATGAGCACCGCCAGCGCTTCGCCGCCTGGCTCTACCGCGTCGCCACCACCACCTTCCTCAAGCGGCGGCGCCGGGCGGCGGCGGTCAAGCGGGCGGTGGTGGAGGTCTCTCGCGACGCCATGGAGAACCCGGAACCGGCGCTTGCCGTGCCCGAGACGCAGCTCGACGGCCTGCTCGACGACGAGCGGCGGAGCGCTCTGCGCGCCGCGGTGGCCGCGCTGCCCGAGCAGATGCGCGACTGCCTGGTCCTGCGGCTCTACCATCAGCTCGCCTACGAGGAGATCGCCGCCGTCAAGAAGCTCTCGGTCGAGACCGTCAAGGCGCACCTGTTCCGCGGCCGCAAGAAGCTGGCGGAGCTGCTGGCCGACGACGGGCTCGGCGAGCTGGAGGTCTGAACCGTGCCGAGCAGCCAACCGAAGACCGACCCCGAAGCGCTGATCGCGGCGCTCGCCGAGGACGCCCGCCGGCGCGCCGCGGAGGCCGGCGCCGGGTCGCCCCGCCAGCCGGGCGCCGCCGAACCGGAGGCCGCCGAGGCCGCCGCCAACCGCTGGCCCGAGCCCGATCCCGAGCAGCTCCTCGACTACCTCGAGGGCCGGCTGCCGGCCGAGGAGGCGGCGCGGCTCGAGCGGCGCCTGGTCGCCGACCCGGCGGCGGCGCGCTCGCTCGCGGACCTCGCCGCCCTTGCGGGCGCCGCGCCGCCGGCCGCCGAGGCTCCGGCCGACCTTGCGATGCGCGCAGGCTGGCGCGACTTCGAGAAGCGCCTCGGCGGCGAACGCCGGCGCGGCGCCGGGCGCGGCCCCTGGCTGCCCGCGTTCGCGGCCGCGGCGACGCTGGCGGCGGCGCTGCTCGGCTACCGGGTGGTCACGCTCCAGCAGACGCTCAGCCGGCCGATCGGAATCGCCGCGACCCTGTCGCTCGGGGAGACCCGCTCGGCAGCGGCGGAGGAGCCGCTCGAGTTGGCGCCGGGCGAGGCGGCGCAGCTCGCGATCGAGGCCGAGCGCCGCTGCGATGCCTACCGGGTGGAGATCGAGGGTCCGGGAGCCGGCGACCGGCTCGCGGTCGAGGAGGGGCTGGGCTGGACCGACCCCGGTCTGGTCCGGGTCCTGTGGCGGGCCGAACCGGGTGAGTACCGGCTGGTCCTCTCGGGCTCCGGCTGCGAGGGCGGCGAGCCCCTGCGCCAGGAGCATGCCTTCCGCGTCGTCCGGCCGCGACCCGCGGGCGGGGGGGGCGGCGACGGCTAGCCGCGCTCGCTGGCACGGGGGGGCGTGCCTGCTCGGTGCGGGCGTCCGCCGTCGGGCGGCGGGCGGGAGCTTCGGCGCCCTTCCTCTCTCGCTGCTCCTGCTCCTCCTCGCCGGCTGCGGCGGCGCCGAACCGCCTCCCGCGGAGACCGCGGCGCCCGCCGCCGAGCCGGCGCCGGCGTCCCCGGCGCGGGCGCCCGAGCCGATCGATCGCGGCGAGCTGCGTCCCGGCGGCGAGCCGGTGACCGTCGAGCTGGCCGGTGGCGAGACCCACCGCTGGGATCTGCAGCTCGACGCCGGCCGCCTGGTTCGGGCGGTCGTCCTGCAGCAGGGGATCGACGTCGTGGCGGCGCTCGAAGGGCCGGACGGGACGCTCCTGGTCGACGCCGACCGTCCCGTCGGCGACCACGGACCGGAGCTGGTCCTGGCGGTGACCGAGCGGGCGGGCCGGTACGTGCTGGCGGTCTCGTCGCCGCTTTCGTCGTCAGACCCTCCCCCCGGCCGCTACCGGATCGAGGTCGAGGTCCGCCCCGCCGCCGCCGCCGACCGCGAGCTGGCCGTGGCCTACCGGCGTTTCACGGAGGCCCGCAAGCTGAGCCCCGAGGAGAGGCCGCGACGCTGGACCGAGACCGCCGAGGTCGCGCGCCGGCTGGCGGCGGCGGAGCTGGAGGGGGAGGCGCTCGGCCGCCTCGCCCTCCACGCGTACGGCCAGGGCGACCGGCGCCGGACGGCCGACCTCTACCGCGATGCCGCGGGCGCCTTCGCCCGTGCCGGGGCGGTCTGGGGGGAGGCGATCGCGCGCGTTTCGGGCGGGTCGTCTCGGCTCAACCTCGGTGAGCTGGAGGAGGCGGCGGCCGAGCTCGCCGCCGGGCTCGAGGTCGCCCGGGCGGCCGGCGACCGCCACAACGAGGCGCGGGCGCTCCACGGTCTCGGCGAGGTAGCGACCCGCTGGGGCGAGCTCCAGGCCGCGCTCGACCGCTACGAGTCGGCGCTCGCGCTCTGGACGGAGGATGAGCCGTTCTTCCGCGCCGCGACGCAGCACGGTCTCGGGGTGCTAGAGGCCCGCTATCTGGGGGACGTCGAGGCTGGGGGCGCGCACCTCCGCGCGGCGGCGGCGGCCTGGCCCGAGGACTGGGCCGGCAAACGCGCGATCACGCTCAACCAACTCGGCCAGCTCGCCTTCGAGGCGGGTTCGCCGGCCGCGGCTCGCCGGCACCTCGAGGAGTCGCTGGCCCTGCTCGGCGAGGGCGGCGGCTGCGATGCCGCGCTGACCCGCGCTCGCCTGGCGCTGGCCGAGCACGCCGGCGGCGCGCCGGAGGCAGCCGACCGCCGGCTGGCCGAGGCGCTCGGCGCGGCCGCCGGGGGCGCCTGTCCGGTCGTCGAGCCGACCGTCTACCTGCTCGCCGCCGAGCTGGCGCGGCTCCGCGGCGACCCACGGACGGCGCTCGAGCGCTATCGGCGGAGCCTGGCGCTCTTTTCCGAGCGCGGCGACGCCCGGGGCAGCGTCGAGTCCCTGGGCGAGATCGCCGCCCTGGAGCGCGATTCCGGCGCCGGCGAGGCGGCGCTCGACGCGGCCGACCGCGCGCTGGTGTTGGTCGAAGGGATCCGGCCCACCCTCCTGCGAGAGGACCTGCGGACCTCCTATTTCGCCGGCTCCCAGGGGCTGTTCGACCTGCGGATCGACCTGCTGGCCGGGGCCGGCCGGGCCGAGGAGGCCTGGGCGACCGCCGAGCGGGCGCGCGGCCAGGCGCTCCGGGACCTGCTGATCGAGGCCGGGGCGGGCGTGCGCGAGGACGCCGACCCGGCGCTCGCCGAGCGCGAGCGCGTCCTCCAGCGCCGGCTCAACGGCCTCGAGTACGGCCGCCTGCGTGTTCCGGGCTCGGACCCCGCGCGCCTCCGCGAGATCGAGCGCGAGATCGACGCCGTGACCGCCGAGATCGAGACGGTGCGCGGCGAGCTCCGCCGCGGTCTCGGTGCCGCGGCGGGCGCCGAATCGCTCACGGCGTCCGGGCTCCGGGAGCTCCTGCCGCCGGATGCGCTCCTGCTCGAGTACCGCCTGGGAGCCGAGCGCAGCCACCTGTGGGCGGTGACCCGCGAGGCGGTCGAGCACGTCGAGCTGCCGCCGCGCGCGGAGGTCGAGCGGCTCGCCGCCCGCGCGGCGGCGTGGCTCGTGAGCCCGGAGTGGCCCTCCGGCGGGAACCCGGGGCCGGTGTGCGAGCTGAGCCGGGCGTTGCTCGGACCGGTGGCCGGGCTGCTCGAGCCGGTGGCCGGACGTCTCGGCGGGCGGCGCCTTCTGCTGGTCCCCGACGGCGCGCTCGAGACGATCGCCTTCGCGGCGCTGCCCGAGCCAGGCGCCGCCGATTGCGGCTCGGCGCCGCCGCTGGTAGCCGGCCGCGAGATCGGCTACCTGCCGTCGGTGGCGGCGCTCGGCACGCTCCGGCGGCGGCTCTCCGGCCGCGCCGCGGCGCCCGGCTGGCTGGCGGTGGTGGCCGACCCGGTGTACGCCGCCGACGACCCGCGCCTCTCCGGCCGCCGGAGCGGCGAGCGGGCCGGCCGGGAAGGCGCCGGCGAGGGCACCGCGGCGGTCTCCGCCGCCGCCGCCGGAGACCGCCGCGAGCCCTCCCGCGGCGCGGCCGAGGCGGCGGCCGCGAGGTCGTTCGTCCGGCTGCGGCACGCCGGCGCCGAGGCCGACGCGATCCTTGCCCTGGCGCCCGCCGGCACCACCGTCGCCGCCACCGGCTTCGCCGCCGGCCGCGATGCCGTGCTCGGCGGCGCGCTCGGGCGCTACCGCGTCCTCCACTTCGCCACCCACGGCGTGCTCGCCGCCGACCGGCCGCTGCTCTCGTTCCTGGCGCTGACCCAGCTCGACGCCGCCGGCCGGCCGCTCGACGGCCCGCTCTACGCGCACGAGATCTACGGGCTCGACCTGCCCGCCGAGCTGGTCGTGCTCTCGGCGTGCGACACCGCGCTCGGCCGCGAGGTACGGGGCGAGGGGCTGGTCAGCGGCCTGCCGCGGGCCTTCCTCTACGCCGGCGCGGCGCGGGTGATGGTCAGCCTCTGGGAGGTCCGCGACGACAGCACCCGCGAGCTGATGACCGCCTTCTACCGCGGTCTGATCGAGCGCGGGCTGCCGCCCGGCCAGGCGCTCAGGGAGGCGCAGCTCGCGATGTGGCGCGCCGGCCATCCCCCCTATCGATGGGCCGGTTTCGTCCTCCAGGGCGACCCGGACCCGCTGCCTCCCTTCCCCCGCTGAGCCGGCCGGCCGCGCGCGGCCGCTCGCCCCCGGGCGATCCGCGACGCACCCGCGCCGGCGGCTCCGGGATTTGCCAGGGAACGCCGGGCGCCTCGGCGCCCGACGCCGACTCCGACCACCACACCCATCCGAAATCCAGAGTCAGGAGAGCGCCATGTACAGGAATCTGCACATCACCATCCACGAGGCCGGCCGCCCCGGTCAACAGCCGGGCGGCACCGCGGCCTATCCGGGAGGGACCTGGAACCCGGAGGGTCACGAGCAGGTGATCCCGGACCCCAACAACCCGGAGGGTCACGAGCAGGTGATCCCCGACCCCAACAACCCCGAGGCTCGCGAGCAGGTGATCCCGGATCCCAACAACCCCGAGGCTCGCGAGCAGGTGATCCCGGATCCCAACAACCCCGAGGCTCGCGAGCAGGTGATCCCGGATCCCAACAACCCGGAGGGACACGAGCAGGTGATCCCCGACCCCAACAACCCGACCGGCGGCTACTGGCTCCAGGGCGGCCCCGGCGCCTACGGCCCGGCGGCGAGCGTCTACGAGGGGGGCGGCAGCCCGGCGCCGGTCTGCTGCTGCCCCTGCGACGGCAAGGTGAAGGCGCCCCAGCGCCCCGGCGCCGGGCCGGGCGACTACAGCGGTTTCGTCATCGTGCGCCTGGCGGCAGGAATCCCGCTCGACGTCCGCACGCTCTGGGAGCTGGCCCAGCGGCCGGAGTTCGCGGCGCTCAAGGCGGTGCTCGAGCTGCCGGACCGGCCGCCTGAGGGCGGGGAGGGCAGCGGGCTGCGTGTGGCGGCGGCGTCGTCCTGGCGCGAGCCGGCGCCGGACGTCCGGCGGGTGCTCGTCTCGCGGCCGCTGGTCGAGCCGCCGTGGCGGCCGGGATACGGTGCGCCGTTGAATCGCGCCGAGACGGTGACGGCGATCCAGGAGCTCGAGCGCCGGGCCAGGAAGACCTCGTTCGCGCCGCTCTCCAGCCTCGCCGGCTACTTCCGAGTCGACCTCCGCCCCTACCCGGAGCTGCTCGAGGAGGCGGTCGAGCGCTTCAACGCCCTGCCCGAGGTCGACCTGGCGTACCGCGAGCTGGTCGCGCTCGACCCCGGGACGGCCCCCGGCACCAGCCTCGCCGAGGACCAGGGCTACCTGCACGACGCGCCGACCGGCATCGGCGCCTCGGCGGTCTGGAAGTACCTGGGCAGGACTGGCGGGGTGACGGTTTGCGACCTCGAGCAGGGGTGGCACACCGAGCACATGGAGATCCAGGCGCAGATCGAGCTGCCGCTCTTCTTCGGCGCCAACCGCGAGATCGACGAGCCCGGCCAGGGGCATCACGGCACCGCGGTGATGGGGCAGCTCACCGCGGCGGGCAGCGGCCCCTTTGCAGTCCAGGGCGTCTCCTCGGGCGCCGGCCGCTTCACGCTCGCCTCGCACTACCGGTCGCTCGGCGAAGAGGAGCCGGACGACACGGGCGACGCGGTGCCCCACCCCTTCGCCGGCACTCGCGGTCACGTCGCGGCGGCGATCGTCAACACCCTGGTCGACCTGATCACGCCCGCCGGCAGCGGCCCGAAGCCGCTCCTTGGGGGCGACGTGCTCCTGATCGAGGTCCAGCGCGGCCGGCTCCCCACCGAGGTCGACGCCGCCGACTTCGACGCCGTCCGGCTCGCCAGCGCGCTCGAGGTCGTCGTCGTCGAGGCGGCCGGCAACGGCGGCCTCGACCTCGATCGCTACGTCGATCCCGACACCGGGCGCGGCCTGTCGCGGCGGGTCGCGACCTTCCGCGACTCGGGGGCGATCTTCGTCGGCGCGTCGCGTGCCGCGCTGCCCCACGACCGCGCCGGGTTCTCCAACTACGGCAGCCGGCTCGACTGCTACGCCTGGGGCGAGGCGGTCACCTCGTGCGGCTACGGCGACCTCGGCGGCGACCTGGCCACCGAGTACTACACCAACACGTTCTCCGGCACCTCGAGCGCGTCGCCGATCATCGCCGGCGCGGCCGCGCTGGTGCAGCGGCTGCGGGAGGCGGGCGGCGCCGCTCCGCTGCGTCCGCGGGCGATGCGGGCGCTGCTCTCGGATCCCGCGACCGGCACCCGCCAGGGGCCGGGCGTGGCCGGCTTCATCGGCATCATGCCCGACCTCGGCAAGGTGCTCCGCGGCCGCCTCCAGCTCGTCTCCGACGTCTACATGCGTTCGTGGATCGGCGACGACGGCGCCCGGCCGCTCCCCCCCGGCGCGCCGATCAGCTCGAGCCCCGACATCATCCCGCGCGGGCTGCCGGTGTCCGCGGCCGACACCGCGAGGCTGAAGGACGACCTCGACGGCGCCTACGTGCCGGCTCCGGGTGCCGCGGTGGCGCCGGGCCCGGCGCGGCTAATCTACCTGCGGCTGCGCAACCGCGGCGGCGCCGGAGAGAATGGCGTGCGGGTCGAGCTGTTCGCCAGTCCGGCGGCGACCCTGATCACGCCCGAGTGGTGGACCCGGCTGCCGCTCGATCCGAGCTCGCCCGAGAAGGCGACCCTGGTCGACGTGCCGCACGGCGACCGCTCGGTCCTCTCCGATCCGCCGGTGCCCTGGACGCCGCCGGACTACCAGCCGGGCGGCGGCGCTCCCACGGGCGATTGCGGCTACAGCTTCCTGGCGGTCCAGCGGCCAGCCGCCGCCGCGGGGTCCTCCTGGCCGGTCGACCGTTCGGACGGGCTGCCGCCGGGGCCGCCCTACTTCGACTGGGCCGAGTACCGGAAGTTCCTGCGCGGTCCCGGGGTCGCCTGGCGCAACGTCCACCGGGTGCGGATCGGCGGGCAGGTCCCGGCCCAGTTGCCGTCCGAGCTCCCCGCCCAGGCCCGGGGACACGCCCGCCTGGGCTTTTTCTTCGCCGGGACGCCGGACCGCGCGCGCGCCTTCGACTTCGAGATCCTGCAGCGCCTGCCGGGGGGGATGCAGGCGATCCTGACCGTCCCCGGGCCGTTCGGCGCCAAGCTGCGCCAGCGGCAGTCGGCGGTGAGCGCCGGCGAGTCGATCAAGGCCTGGGACGACTTCCGCGTCCAGCCGAGCCCGCGCACCCCGCTCGGCCGCGTCGAGCTGCCCGCGGGCGCCCGGGTCTGGGCGGTGCTGACTCTCCAGACCCCCGACCAGAGCCCGCCGACGCGCGCGCTCGAACAGGGCGACAGCATCGCGATCCGCCAGCTCTGGAAGGGCGAGGAGGTGGGGCGGATCACCTGGTGGTTCGTCACCTAGCGCGAGCCGGCGGAGCGCGGGGAGCCCCGCGAAGCGGCTACCCGGCGCCGCCGGAGCGCCCTCGGCTCCGGCGGCGTCGGGTATGATGCGGCCACTTCGCAGGAGGTCCGATTTGAACCGCATCCGTCTCGCCCCGTTCGCGGGGTTCGTGGCGGGGCTCGCGGCGGCGTTCGCCGCGGCCGCTCCGGGCGCGGCCGGCCAGGATGCCGCCGCCGGGCCCGCCGCCGCCAGCCCCGCCAAGCAGGCCGCGGTGGCGTCGATCGACGCCGCACCGTGCCGAGTTGATCGATCTCGCCGATCAGGTCTGGGGGTTCGCCGAGACCGCGCTCCGCGAGACGCGCTCGGCCGCGCCTCCTGGCCGACTACGCCGAGGCCCAGGGCTTCCGGGTCGAGCGCGGCGTCGCCGGGATGCCGACCGCGTTCGTCGCGAGCTACGGCGAGGGGAAGCCGGTGATCGGCGATCCTCGGCGAGTACGACGCGCTGCCCGGCATCTCGCAGAAGGCGCAGCCCGAGCAAGGAGGCGCGGTCGAGGCGGGCGCGGCCGGCCACGGCTGCGGCCACAACCTGTTCGGCGCCGCGAGCCTCGGCGCGGCGGTCGCGGTCAAGGAGCTGATCGCGGCCGGCAAGCTCGCAGGGCACGGTCCGCTTCTACGGCACGCCGGCCGAGGAGTCGGTCGGCGGCAAGCTCTACATGGTGCGCGAGGGGCTGTTCAACGACGTGGACGTCGTGCTCGCCTGGCATCCCGACGACGAGATCCGCGCCGACACGCGGAGTCAGCCAGGCGCTGGTCGACTTCGTGGTCGAGTTCCGCGGCAAGGCGGCCCACGCCGCCTTCGATCCCTGGAACGGCCGCAGCGCGCTCGACGGCGTCGAGATCTTCACCCACGGCCTCAACCTGATGCGCGAGCACGTGCGGCCGTCGGTCCGCATGCACTACGTGATCGCAGAGGGCGGCGACGTGCCCAACGTGATCCCCGAGCACGCCAGGGTCTGGTGCTGGGTGCGCGACTCCAAGCACGACAGCGGTCGACGAGCTGCTCGAGCGGGTGCGCAAGATCGCCGAGGGCGCGGCGCTGGCCGCCGGCGTCGAGGGCGAGGTGCGCGTCCAGAGCGGGCGACTACGAGATGCTGGTCGAACATGCGCCGGCGCGCGCGCTCCTCCACGCGAACCTGAGTGGCTCGGGCCGATCCCCTTCACCGAGCAAGGAGCAGGAGTTCGCGCGGCCGCATCCAGGCCGAGGCCGGGCGTCGAGGACGAAGGGGCTCGACGGCGCGATCCAGCCCCTCGACGAGAACCCGGGCGAGCCCGAGGGCGGCTCGACCGACGTCGCCGACGTGAGCTGGAACGTGCCGACCCTCCACCTCTCGGTCGACCACCGCGCCGGCCGACGCCGCCTGGCACGCCTGGCCGGTGGTGGCGTGCGGCGGCATGTCCGATCGGCCACGAGGGGATGATCTACGCCGCCAAGGCGCTGGCCGCCACGGCGGTCGACCTCTTCGAGCAGACCGGAGCTCAGCGCGCGGCGATCCGCGCGGAGTTCGAGGAGAAGACCGCCGGCACCGAGTACCGCGGCTACCTGCCGCCCGGACCGCCGCCGCTGCCGGCGGAGTAATGCCCGGGCGCCGGATGTCACATGCCTCCAGAGATCGGAGTCGAACCCGAGTCGGATTGAAGTCGTTGCTTCGGCCGGAGCCGGCCGTGGGAGGAGAGGCGATGCGTCCGAATGCGTTCTCCGTCGTTCTGGTGGCGGCGCTGGCCGCCTGCACCGCCGGCGGCCCGGCGCCGGCTCCCGCTCCGGCTCCGGTGCTCCACCGCGAAGCCGCGCCGCAGGGGTCTGAGCCGGCGGCCACCGCGCCGGCCCCCGCCGCCGCCCCCGCCGCCACGGCCGCTCCGGCGGCGTCCTCCGCGATCCCGGCGATCTGCGCCAAGCCGCTGCCGCTGCCGTCGAAGATCGGCGTGCCGGCGTTCCGCGAGATCCTCGACGAGTGGGTCGAGGAGCAGTGCTGGATCGCGCTCGGCTGGAACCGCGACCAGTCGTGCCGCAACGCCGAGGAGGTGCACGGCTCCTTCGTCGTCAACTACTACTCGCAGGGCGCCTTCGACTGGCTGAAGGCCGGCCGCGCGGGGGCGATCCCCGACGGCGAGATGATCGTCAAGACGATGTGGCGCGACTGCCGCAAGGGGGAGACGCCCGACGGCACCTGCGGCCAGCGCTGCTTCAAGGACGTGGCGCCGATGTACAAGGACGCCGAGGGCTCGTTCGACGGCTGGTTCTGGAGCTACGACGACACCGGCGACGACATCTCCTACCCGTTCTCGAACCTCGGCCTCTACTGCCTCAACTGCCACGCCTCGGCGGTCTCGGAGTCGACCTTCGCGAGCCCCGAGTGCCTGGAGCCGAACGCCCCCGAGAACTGCGCCGAGCCGGTCGGCCACCAGGCGGATTCGGCGCTCGCCGAGCCCGAGGCGGCGCCCGACGAGTCGGTGCACGAGATCTTCGCCTCGCCCCGGCGGCTCCGCGCGCCGGTGCCTCCGCCGGCCCCCGCCCACACCCCGGAGCAGTTCTACGCCGGCCTGCGCTCGCCGGCCGAGGTCGATCTCGCCGACGTGCGCAAGCTCCCCGGCGAGGCGCTCGACCACGTGGTCTCGGCGCAGTCGGGGCCGCAGCAGTTCCTGACCTCCGACCAGTGCCTCGGCTGCCACGACGCCACCTCGAGCAACTCGAACCCGCCCAACATGATCGCCTGCGTCGAGGACGGCAAGCCGGTCGACTGCCTGACGATCAGTGACGACGCCAGGGTCTACAACCTCTCCCCCTACGCCGAGGCGCACGCCTCGATGATGGGGCTCTCGGGGCGCGACCCGGTGTTCTTCGCCCAGCTCGAGAGCGAGACCGTGGTCCACGCCCCGAACAGCTCGACGATCCAGGACACCTGCTTCACCTGCCACGGCGTGATGGGCGAGCACCAGCTCCAGGCCGACCGCGGCGTGCCGTTCGAGATGGAGATGGTCTACGCCACCGGCGACGACCCGCTCGCCGAGTTCGGCGCGCTCGCCCGCGACGGCGTCTCGTGCACGGTCTGCCACCACGTCGTCCTCGCCGACTCGGTGCCGTTCGAAGAGACCTTCACCGGCAAGTTCTTCTGCGGGCCCCCGGACGAGCTGTACGGGCCGTTCTCCGACCACGTGCGGGTCAAGCCGATGGAGCAGGCGCTCGGCATCACCCCGGGCGGCGAGCAGGACGGCATCCACGCCTCGGACGTCTGCGGCCCGAAGCGCGGCGGCGGCGGGCAGCCGATCGCGCGCGCCGACATCGGCTCGTCGAAGGTCTGCGGCTCCTGCCACACCGTCTACGTGCCGGTCTTCGACGCCGCCGGCAAGCAGATCTCCTCGACGTTCGAGCAGTCGACCTACCTCGAATGGCTCAACAGCGCGTTCCAGAACGAGGCCGAGCCGTGGGGCGACACCCCGCGCACCTGCCAGAACTGCCACATGCCGCAGACCTTCCGCGACGAGCCGCTGGCGTTCAGGATCGCCAACATCGAGGACGACACCTTCCCGCCGATGCGCTACCAGCTCCCCGAGCCGGAGCTGTCGCTGCCGGTGCGCGAGCCGTTCTCGCGCCACACCCTGGTCGGGATCAACCTCTTCAGCCTCGAGATGTTCCGCCAGTTCATCGACAAAGCCAGCGGCAACAACGAGATCCTCGGCATCCGCACGGTCGACCCGATGCAGGTCTACGGCGGCGAGATCGTCAACCCGCTCGACAACACCGTCGAGTCGAGCCTCGACCTCGCCCAGGGGGACACCGCGCGGGTCGAGATCCTCGCCGTCACCCGCGACTCGGCGACGCTCACGACCCGGGTGCGGGTGACCAACCTCGCCGGCCACCACTTCCCGTCCGGCGTCGGCTTCCGGCGCGCCTTCCTCGAGCTGCGGATCCTCAACTCCGAGGGCACGACCCTTTGGGTCTCGGGCGCCACCGACGACCTCGGCATCATCCTGGGCGCCGACGGCAAGCCGCTCCCGACCGAGTTCTTCGCCGAGATCGACGGCGAGCAGTCGTTCCAGCCCCACTGGCAGGTGATCGAGCGCCCCGACCAGGTGCAGATCTACGAGGAGCTGGCCAAGAGCCCGCCCCCCGAGTCGCGCTTCACCACCAGCTTCCTCTCGCTCTACCAGCGGGTCAAGGACAACCGCCTCCAGCCCCGCGGCTGGCAGAAGGACGGCCCCTGGGCCGAGATCACCCAGCCCGACGGCGACGCCGAGGAGGACTGCCTCTACACCGTCGACGCCGCGGCCGACTGCGCCCCCTGGTACGCCGAGCCCTCGACCGGCGCCGACGAGCTGACCTACCGCGTGCCGCTGACCGCCCTCCCCGGCTGGCCCGCGGCGGTCAGCGTCACCCTCTACTACCAGAGCTTGCCGCCCTACTACCAGGCCGACCGCTACGGGCTCCTAGCGAAGTGCGCCAACCCGGCGGATCCGTCCTGCTACCCGGAGACCCGGCGGCTGCTCTACCTGGCGAGCCGGCTCGACACCAACGTCGAGATCGCTGGCCAGCGGCCGATCGCGGGGTGGAAGCTGAAGGTGGGCTCGGTGACGCGGAGGTTGACGGCGGAGGCGCCCCGGAGCGCCCGCTGAGAATGGGTCTTCTCGACGAGGCCGGCGGCCGGGACCCCGAGCTGGCCTGGGCCGAGGAGGCGGATCGCCGCTACCGAGAGCTCAAGACCGGAGCGGTGGCGGCGATTCCCTCCCGGCAGGTCATGGAGGTAGCGCGGGCTCGCCTCAAGACGCAGGAGCGCCGGCTACGGTACGGCGCCGGCTCGGTAGACGATGTCGCCCTCGATTAGCGTCAGCACCACCCTCACCTCCGAGATCTCCTCTACCGGGATCGCGAAGAGGTCCGCCGACAGCACCACCAGGTCGGCCGCTTTGCCGACTTCGATCGAGCCGGTCTTGCCCTCCAGCCGGTTGGCCCAGGCGGCGCCGGCGGTGTAGGCGGCGAGGGCGGTGGGGAGGTCGAGGCGCTCTTCGGGCTGCATCACGGCGCCGGCGGGATCGTCGGGGTCGCGGCGGGTGACGGCGACCTCGATCCCCTCGAGCGGGTCCAGGGAGGTGACCGACCAGTCGCTGCCGAAGGCGATCGGGCCGCCGGCGCGGTGGACGCTGCCCATCGGGTAGATCGAGCGCGAGCGCTCGGGGCCGATCGCGGGCCAGGTCAGGTCGCGGATGTAGCTGTCGGGGAAGGCCCAGAGCGGCTGGAAGTTCGCAATCACGCCGAGGCGGCGGAAGCGGGGGACGTCGGCGGGATCGATGACCTCGATGTGGGCGAGCTGGTGGCGGGGGCGCGGATCGGCCTCGGCCGTGCAGGCGCGCTCGATGGCGTCGAGCGCCGCCCGCACCGCCCGATCGCCGATCGCGTGGACGTGGACGTCGAAGCCCTCGGCGGCGAGGGCGGCGACCAGCGGGTCGAGGCGCTCCGGCGGCAGGGTCAGCTCGCCGCGGTCGGCCGGGCGGTCGAGGTACGGCTCGAGCATCGCCGCGGTGCGCGCCTCGATGACGCCGTCGAGGAAGATCTTGGCCGCGGTCGGCGAGAGGTGCGGGCCGGCGAAGCGGCGGGCGAGCGCGGTCAGCTCGGCGGCATGCGCGGCCGGGGAGTCGGCGCCGCGATCGAGGTCGACGTCGAGGGCCGCGACGACGCGCAGCCGCAGCTCGCCGCGTGCGGCGGCGGCCTGGTAGGCCTCCAGCTCGGCGAGCGAGGCCGAGGCCTCCTGCACCGCGGTGACGCCGTGGGCGAGGAACAGCTCCTGGGCGCGGAGCAGCCCCTCGACGCGCTCGTCGAGGCTAGGCGGCGGCACCAGGCGGCCGACCAGCGCCATGGCGTTCTCGCGCAGGGTGCCCGAGGGCTCGCCGTCCAGGCGGCGCTCGATGCGGCCGCCGGGCGGGTCGGGGGTGGCGGCGTCGATCCCGGCCAGCTCGAGGGCGCGCGAGCTGACCCAGGCCGAGTGGCCGTCGGCGGCGGCCAGGTAGACCGGCCGGCCGGGGGCGATCTCGTCGAGGAGCGCCCGGTCCGGACCGTTGCCGGGGAAGATCGGGAGCTGCCAGCCGGCGCCGAGAAGCCACTCCCCCTCCTGCCCGGCGGCGCACTCGGCGACCTTCGCCAGCACCGCGTCGCGGTCGGCGAGGTCGAGGAGGTCGCACTGGCCGATCTCGACGCCGCTGATCACGGGGTGGGCGTGGGCGTCCTGGAAGCCGGGGAGGATCATCCGGCCCGGCAGGTCGAGGACCTCGGTCGCGGGTCCGATCCACGCCGCGGCGCCGGACTCCGAGCCGACGTAGACGATGAGGCCGTCCCGCACCGCCACCACCCGCGCCCACGAGCGGGCGGCGTCGACGGTGTAGACCGCAGCGCCGCGGAGGACGAGGTCGGCGGGACCTGCCGCCAGAGCGGGCTCGGCCGCAGCCTCCGGCACACCGCGGCTCGCGGGAACGCCAGCGGTGCAGGCGACGGCGACGGTGAGGATCGGCGCGAGCAGCACCCCGGCCAGGCGCTCCGCGCGGCCGCGATGTCTCGACGACCGCCGAGCCGGTGGATCACCCGCGCCGGCCGGGGTCGGTCCCGCGGCGCCGGCCCTCGTCGCTGGTTCGTTCACCCCGCCCCCTCCGCCGCCACCGCCGTTCCGTCCGCCGCCGCCCGCGCCTGGATCTCGCGCCCCCGCCGCGCCGCCTCCTCGGCCTCGGCCGGGCGGCCGGTGCGGCTGAGCACGTCGGCGAGCAGAAACCACCCCAGGGGCCCCCCGCGGCCGTCCGCCTCCCGCGCCAGCCCCGCCCGCGCCAGCTCCTCGGCGCGGGCCAGGTCGCCGCGGTCCATCAGGAGCTTGCCCAGCCAGTGGTAGCCCTGGGCGAAGTCGGGGTTGGACTCGATCGCCGCCGCCAGCATCGGCTCGGCGGCCGCGGCTTTCCCCTGCCGCAGGTAGAGCCGGCCGAGGTTGAACTGCGCCTGGTAGTAGCGCGGCGAGCGCTCGATCGCCTGGCGATACAGCTCCGCCGCGCCCTCGGCGTCGCCCGATTCCTCGAGCAGGACGGCGAGGTTGAAGCGGGGGAGCGCCAGCTCGGGGTTGGACTCGATCGCCGCCTCGAAGCGCCGGCGCGCCTCGGCCGGCCGACCGTCGAGGGCCAGCAGCTCGCCGAGCTGGTTGAGCAGCACCGCCGGCGGCGAGCCGCCCGCGGCGGCCGCCTCGAGGACCGCGATCGCCCGGTCGCGCTCGCCCTCGGCGACCAGGAGTCCCGCCGCGGCGAGCGCGCTCTTGGCGTCGCGCGGGTTGAGCGCGAGCAGGCGCTCGAAACCGACCAGGGCATCCTCGGACCGCCCGGCGGAGCGGTAGGCGGCGGCGAGGCCGAAGAGCGACGCCCGGTGCTCGGGGTCGAGCGCAAGCGCGCTCTGGAAGTGCTCGACCGCCTCGTCGTGGCGGCCGGCGCGGGCGGCGACGTTGCCGAGCATCTGGTGGGCGTCGACGATCCCCGGGTCCTGCGCCAGCGCCTCGCGGAGGCGCGCCGCGGCGGCCGCCTCGTCGCCGCCGCCGATCGCGCTCTGGGCCGCCATCACCAGCGCGGTGGACCGCGATCCGGTCCTTGGGGTCGGCGCGCTCGCGATCGTCCTCGGCGGCCGGGTCGACGCCGCCGCGCCCGGCGACGTAGCCGAGCGCGCGCAGCCGCTCGAGCGCCTCCTCGTCGAGCGCGGGCGTCTCGGCCGCGGCCGAGACGCCGGCCTCGATCTCCTCGCGCAGCGCCGCCAGCCGGTCGAGCAGTTCGCGCGCCTCGGGGCGCCGGCGGTCGATCAGGTCGCTCCGCTCGGCGGGATCGGCGGCGAGGTCGTAGAGCTCCGGCCGCGGCGCGTCGATCAGCTTCAGGCCGCCCGAGCGGAGCGCGCGGAGCGGCGCCCAGCCGTAGTGGAGGAGCGGGTAGAGCGATTCGCGAGTAGACCGCTCGCGTCGGGCTCCTCGCCGCCGGCGAGGAGGGGCGCCAGGCTCTTCCCGTGCACCTCCGCCGGCGGCGCGACCCCGACCAGGTCGAGCACGGTCGGCAGCAGGTCGACGTGGCCGACCGCGGTCTCGACCACCCGCCCGGCGCCGGCGCCGCCCGGCAGGCGCACGAGGAGCGGCACGTGGATCGTCGAGTCGTAGACGAAGTAGCCGTGGAACGCCTCGCCGTGGTCGCCGAGCCCCTCGCCGTGGTCGGCGGTGACGATCACCAGGCTGTCCTCGAACAGGCCTGCCGCTCCTCGAGCGCGGCGCGGAAGCGGCCGAGGAGCGAGTCGGCGTAGGCGATCTCGGCGTCGTACGGGCGGCTCGGGGTAGCGCGAGCGGAACGGCTCGGGCGGCGTGTAGGGGTCGTGGGGCGTCGAAGAGGTGGAGCCAGAGGAAGAACGGCCGGCGCTCGCCGCCGGTCGCCGCGCTCTCCGCGATCCGCTCGTCGAGCCAGGCGACCGCCGCCGCCACCGTCTCGGCGCCGTCGCGCTGCACCGAGCCGAGGTCGGCGCTCTCGGCCTGGCGGAGGTCGAAGTCGTCGAAGTAGGTCGAGAAGCCGCGGCCGATCCCCCAGCGGCCGTCGAGCACGAAGGCGCTGACGAAGCCGCCGGTCGACCAACCCTCGGCGGCGAGCCGCTCGGCGAGGGTCGGGAGCGCCGGGTCGAGCGACGTAGCCGACGTTCTCGCGCACGCCGTGGCGCGGCGGGTAGGTGCCGGTCATGATCGAGCTGTGCGCCGGCAGGGTGAACGGCACCGTGGTGGCGGCGCTCGCGAACCGCACCCCCTCGGCGGCCAGGGCGTCGAAGGCCGGGGTCTCGATGCCGCGGTAGCCGTAGACCGGCAGGCGGTCGGCGCGCAGGGTGTCGATGGTGACCAGGACCACGTCGCGGGGGCCGCGGGGGAGGCCGTCGGCGCCGGCGGACGAGGCCGCCGCGCCGCCGTCCGGGGCGATCCGATCCGTCGTCGGCGGCGCGCACCCGCCCGTCCGCAGCCACCACGCCGCGAAGAGCGCCAGGAGGGCGGCCGCGAGGCCGAGGGCGGCGAGCCGGACGGCGGAGCGCCGGGAGGCGGATCTCTGGGTGGTCACGCCGCGGGCAGCTTAGCAGCGCGCCGCGGGCTCGGGCACCGAAGGATTTCGTTGACAGCCCCAGACGCGGTTCCTATGATCGCGGCACGTCGATTCGGCGACAATCTCTGGAGGGCGCCATGGCGGTCACCCCGACCGGTCGGTTCGCTCGCTTCGGCCTCGCCACCGTCTTCGTGGCCGCAGTTTTCCTGGCTCTCCCCTCCCCGCTCCTCGCGCAGACCACCGGCAGCATCCGCGGCGACGTCCACGACGCCGCCGGCGCGCCGCTCCCCGGGGTGACGGTCACCGTCACCGGCGAGCCGATCCGCGGCGTCGAGCGGGTCGCGGTCAGCGGCGCGAGCGGCGGGTTCCTGCTCACCGGGCTGCCGACCGGGCGCCTACACGCTCTCCGCGGCGCTCGACGGGTTCACCCCGAGCGAGGTGACCGACGTCCGGGTGCGCATCAACACCGCCACCTCGGTGCGCGTGACGCTGGCGCCGCTCGAGGCGATCCGCGAGGAGATGACGGTCACCGCCGAGGCGCCGCTGATCGACCTGACCGGCTCCGACGTCGGCACCAACTACGACCGCCGAGTTCATCGAGGACCTGCCGACGAACCGCAACTTCTGGGACATGGTCTCGGTGTCGCCGGGGATGAGCCAGTCGACCCAGACCAGCGACCGGCAGTCGGCGTTCGGCTCGAGCATCCAGTCCAACGCCTGGCACGTCGACGGGCTCGACACCTCGGCGCCCGAGACCGGCTGCGTCGTGGTGGTACATCAACCCCGAGACGATCGAGGAGATCCAGGTGCTCGGCATCGGTGCGCCGGCCGAGTTCGGCAACATGACCGGCGCGGCGATCAACGTCGTCACCAAGTCGGGCACCAACAAGTTCCAGGGCGGCGTCAACGCCTTCTATCAGTACGACTCGATGACCGACGGCAACGTCGAGGTCGACGGCGTCGGCTTCAGCCGCGACCGCTACCACGACCTGACGCTCTCGGCCGGCGGTCCGCTCAAGACCGACCGCGCCTGGTTCTTCGCCGCCGCCGAGACCGTGCGCGACGCGATCTCCCAGCCCGGCGTCGACCCCGACTTCGCGCCCGAGAACAGCGCCGACCGCTACGACGTCAAGCTCGACCTGCGGCTCTCGGACAGCCACCAGCTCTCGGCCAAGTACCACTTCGAGGACTGGGCGATCCCGGAGTCCGGCAGCGCCTTCATCGCCCCCGAGGCGACCGGTTTCGAGTCGGGCACCAACCCGGCCTGGGGGTTCTCCTACACCGGCGTCCTCTCCGCCGCGACGCTGGTCGAGGCGCGCTACGCCGGCTGGTGGGGCGACGACGAGTGGCGCTCGATCACCGGCTCGACCGACTCGCCGTTCGTCGACTTCTCGCCCCCGGACGGCGGTCCGACGGTCTACAGCCGCGGCGTGCCGTTCCCGTTCGACTACGAGACCTCGCGCAACCAGATCGACGTCAAGGTCTCGCACTACACCGAGGACCTCCTCGGCGGCGACCACGACCTCCGCTTCGGGATCCAGTTCAACGAGGGCTCGGCCGAGACCGACGTCTTCGCCGGCTTCTCGGGCGGCTACTACTACCGCTACGAGTACTACCCCGGCTACCCGTACTACTACCGCTACACCTTCACGCCGTTCCGCTACGGCGCCGACCAGGAGTCGTGGGCGGCGTTCGCCGACGACTCGTGGCAGGTCACCGACCGGCTGACCCTGAACCTCGGCCTCCGCTACGACCGCCACGACGCCGACATCCCGAGCTACCCGCGGCTCGACGAGAACGGCAACGAGACCGGCGAGAGCCTCCCCGCGGTCGGCAACGTCATCGACTGGGAGCACTTCTCGCCGCGGCTCGGCTTCGCCTGGGTCGCCACCGCCGACCAGAAGAGCGTCCTCCGTGGCTCGTTCGGCGTCTACCGCGACGGCAACGTCAGCGGCAACTGGAACTACCCGCCGCCTGCGGTGCCGCCGACCCAGACCTTCCTCCTGAATCCCGAGACCGGCGAGTACGAGCTGCTGTTCGAGGACCTGACCGAGCAGTTCGAGATCGACCCCGGCCTCGAGGCGCCGCGGACGCTCCAGTACGCCCTCGGCTTCGAGCGCCAGTTCGGCAGTTCCTGGGCGGCCGGCGTCCAGCTCGTCTACAAGGACACCGACAACCTGGTCGGCTGGGAGATCCTGGGCGACGGCGAGTACTCGACCTTCCTCTACACCGACCCCGACACCGGCCAGACCTTCGAGCTGGTCGAGTTCGACGAGGAGGGCGCGCCGACCCTCCGCAAGGGGAACAAGCCCGGCGAAGGCTCGCTGGCGCCGCCCGGTGCCGGCTACGAGCAGGAGTACCGCGCCCTGCTCCTGACCCTCGAGCGCCGCTTCGCCGGCCGTTGGAGCCTGCTCGGCTCCTACACCTGGTCGGAGTCGGAGGGGCTGATCCCGCGCATGCAGTCGCAGGACCAGTTCAACCCGTTCTACGGCAGCCGCGAGGGCTCGGACCCCAACCACTTCATCAACGCCGACCAGCTCCTCCAGGGCGATCGCGAGCACATGTTCCGCGTGCAGGGGAACGTCACGCTCCCCTGGGACATGGAGGTGACCGGTGTCGTCAACCTCCAGAGCGGCCGCCCGTTCAACCGCCAGACCCGCGTGCCGCTCTCCCAGGGGCTGACCACCTTCATCGTCGAGCCCGCCTCCGACGACGACCGCCTCCCCTCGGCGGCGCTGATCGACCTCGCCCTGGGCAAGCGCTTCCAGCTCTCCCAGGGCCTCGAGCTCAAGCTCGACGCCCAGGTCTTCAACCTCCTCAACGACGACTCGCCGCAGTACTGGGAGACCCTCGTCCTGGGCCCCGGCGACCGCTACACCCAGAGCGACTGGGTGCTGCCGCGACGGCTGGTGCTGCGGGTGGGGCTGGAGTTTTAGCTACTGGGGTGGATCCGCGGGCTCCAGGAACCGCCCGAACCACTCCAGGTAGCGCTCGTAGCGGTCCTTCTCGTACGACGGCACGCCGAGCGAGTGCGCCTCGCCGGGGTAGATCACGAGCGAGGTCTCGGCCTTGCCGATCCGGCGCAGGGCCAGGTAGAGCTGCTCGGAGTTGAGCGCCGGGACGTTCCAGTCGCGCTCGCCGCAGAGGATCAGGGTGGGGGTGACCACGCGGTCGAGGCGGTAGAAGGGGGAGAGCGTCTCCCACAGCTCGCGGTTCGCCGGCTCCCAGGGGAGGCCCAGCTCGCCCTCCCACCAGCGCTGGTAGATGTCGTGGCCGTAGTTGGCGGCGTAGAGGGTGGCGCCGGCGCCGCTGATCGCGGCGGCGAAGCGGCCGGTGCGGGTGATCAGGAGGTTGGTCAGCATGCCGCCGTAGGACCAGCCGCCGACGCCGAGGCGATCGGGGTCGGCGAGACCGAGCGCGACCGCGCGGTCGACCGCCGCCAGGACGTCGATCGAGTCCGGCTCGCCCCAGCGGCGCCAGATCCCAAGCGTGAACTCCTGGCCGCGGCCGGTCGAACCGCGCGGGTTGGGGAGGATCACCAGCCAGCCCCGGGCGGCGAAGAGCTGGGCCTCGAAGTCGAAGCCCCAGTCGTGCTGCGCCTGGGGGCCGCCGTGGAGCCAGAGGACGGCCGGATGGGGCGGTGGGCCGGCGCCGGCGGCGGCCGGCGGATGGACCAGGAAGCTCTGGACGATCGTGCCGTCCGGGCCGGCGGTGTCGAAGCTCTCGACGGCGCCCAGCTCGATCCCCTCGAGGGCGCGGTCGTTGACCGCGGAGAGCCGGCGGAGCGACGGCGCGGCGGGGTCGCCGCCGGCCTCGCCGGTGCCGCCCCCCTCGCGCCAGAGGTAGACCTCGGCCGGGCGGTCGGGCTCGGCGAGGGTGAGCGCCACCGCGCCGCCCGGCCCGGGCTCGAAGGCGTAGACCACCTGACGGTCGCCGATCAGAGTCTCGATGCGCGCGCGCTCGTCGATTTCGCCTCCGGCCGCGCCGCCCCCGCCGATCGCCACCCGCTCCAGCCGCTGTTCGCCGCGGTGCTCGGCGAGGAAGTAGAGCCAGTTCGAGCCCGGGCCGAAGCGGGGCGAGGAGAGCGCGCCGTCCGCGACCAGCGTGCGCGGCGTGCCGCCCTCGGCCGGCACGACGGCGAGCGCCTGCGCCGCGTAGTCGAGCCACTGCGGCTCGGGGGTGGCGAGGTAGGCGATCCAGCGGCCGTCCGGGCTCCAGGCGGGGGAGGCGTCGGCGCCTGGGTGGTCGGTCAGACGGGTGAGGGGCGGCTCGGCGCCGGCGGCCGGGGGCTCGGCGGCGACCCGCCAGAGGTCGGTGTCGTAGGTGGCGTCGGGCTCCTCGCCGCGGTTGCTTACGAAGACGATCGACCGGCCGTCCGGCGACCAGGCCGGCTCGGAGTCGTCATAGTCGCCGAAGGTGAGCTGCACCGGCTTCGCGGGCACGGCGGGCTCGCCGGGCGCCGCGCCGTCGCCGAAATCGAGGAGCCAGAGGTGGTCGCGCCGGCGGTCGAGGTAGCCGGCGCCGTCCTCCTTGAACTGGAGCCGGTCGATCACCCAGGGCGGCGGGGTCTTCCCTTTCTCGGCGCCCTCCGGCTCGCCGCAGTCGCCGGCGGCCGGCTTGCCCGCGGCCTCGCCGCCGGCGGCCATCGACGGCTTGGGATCGTGGATCACCAGCGCCAGGCGCCGCCCGTCGGGCGCCCACTCGTAGGACGACACCCCCTGCGGCACGGCGGTCAGCGCCGCCGCCTCGCCGCCCCGCCGGTCGAGCGCCCAGACCTGGGTTTCGCAGCCGTCTCGTGCGGCGAGGAAGGAGAGCCAGCGCCCGTCCGGGCTCCAGCGCGGGCTCGTCGCGGAGGCGCCGGGGGCGGTCATCGCCGCCGCCTCGCCGCCGGCGGCCGGGACCCGCCAGACGCGGGTGACCGCCTCGTCGCGATCGAGGTCGCGGGTGGTGACCGTGAAGGCGATCCACTCGCCGTCCGGCGAGATCCGCGGCGCGCCGATGTCGCCGAACCGGAAGTAATCGTCGACTGTGAGGGTGCGCGGTGCCGCGGCAGGGTTTTCGGCCGCGGCGGCCGCGGCGACCGCGACGGCGAGGGCCCATGCCAGCAGGAGCGGCAGGGCGGGTGGAGGGGAGCCTCTGCGCAACACGGCAGGGGGGAGAGAGCAGGCGGGCGCCGCGCACTCGCGCGCGGCGCCCCACCCGAGAAGCGCGGTTCTACGCGGCCGACACGGCCGGGCCGCGGTAGGTCGCGTCCCCGAAGCCGAGCAGCGGGTAGAAGATGAAGCCGAGGAACGCGAGGCCGAGGCCGAAGCCGGTCCCCTTGCCGAACGACTTCGCGACGTCGATCGAGACGATGATCGCGACGATGAAGTTCACGAACGGGATCAGCAGCAGGATGAACCACCAGAGCGGACGGCCGCAGATCTCGAGCAGGACGATGATGTTGTAGATCGGGATGATGCAGGCCCAGCCGGGCTTGCCGGCCTTGGTGAACACCTTCCACATGCCGGCGATGACCAGCACCAGCACCGCGATCCAGACGATCATGAACAGGCCGCCGAAGATCCCCGCCGCAGCGCTCGGCTCGCCGTAGTCGCCGAAGTCGGGGGTCAACGCAGTCAGCAGAGCAAAGCTCATATCCCTACCTCCCTTGTTTTGGCCCCCGCGGGGGCCATGATCGGCGCGCGCTCCGAGCCGGCGGTGACCCGCACCGGGCGCACGGCTCCGCCGCCCGCTGGCGCGGGGGCATGAAAGTGCGACCGGTGGACCTCGGCGGTCTCCAGGCTCCTCTTTCGCGTCGCCGGTTTCGGGCACGCTAGCACGAATCCGGTGCCTGGGTATTCACCGGCGCACAACTTCCCCCGCCGTTACCCGTACAACGCCTCCGGACCCGCGGCCAAGCTCAGTGCCCGCCGTGGGAGTCGCCGCCGCTCTCGGCGGTCCGCGGCTTGTCCTTGCACAGCGGCAGCCCGCTCTCGTTCCCCACCTCGAGGAGCTGCATCATCCCGCGGTCCTCGTGGCCGAGGATGTGGCAGTGCATCACGTACTTGCCGGTGAACTGCTCGAAGCGGTGGCGGATCGTGACGCTGCCCTTCTTGTCGGCGGTGAAGTCGGGGAGCGCGATGGTGTCTTGCCAGATCCAGGGCCGCGGGAGAGCCACGCCGTTTCGGGCCACCACCTGGAACGGGTTGACGTGGATGTGCGCCGGGTGCTGGATCGAGCGGTTCGATTGGCCGGTGTTCTCGATCAGCCACTCCTCGGTGGTGCCGAGCGTCATGCGCTGGTCGACGCAGTCGTGATCGAACTGCTTGCCGTCGATGTAGAAGCGGCCCACCGTCTCGGGCGTCCTGCCGCCGGTGGTCCCGACCATGCTGAAGACGACGGTGCGATGGTTGTCGATCTTGCCGGTGAGGTCGTCCAGGAAGGGCGGCACATTCGGCAGGGTGGGCGGGAACTGCATCTCCACCTGCGCGGCCTGCGGTGCGGCGTCCTCGACCTCGCCGCTCTCCTCCGAGGGGTCGACGATGTCGATCGAGAACAGCGGGTCGGCTTCGGCGCGCAGCGCCAGGGAACGGACCTCGCGCTCGAGCTGATGGGGGTCGTTGACCTCGTAGAGGATGTCGTGGAGTTCGACCCCGAGCGGTTCGACGACCGGGGCCTTGACCAGGAAGTCCGCCCGGTTGCCCGGCGAAAGGCGGAACTCCGAGTCCCTGAGCAGCGGCTGGTCCCTGTAGTTGAACGGGTGGAACTGGATGCCGTCCATCGCGATCTGTCGCACCTCGAAGCCCTTGGGGAAGCGCAGCCGGACGTCGTCGGCGGTCTTCATCGTGCCGCCGACGAAGCGCCAGCGCTGGATCTCGCCAGGGGCGATCGAGGCCACCGGCGACTTCTGGCCGTTGACCAGGAGCTCCGGATTCTGCGGTGCGCTCCCCGGCGGGAAGCGGACGGTGTCGCCGATGTCCTGGACGATCATCAGGCGCTCCCGGATCCCGCCGAACTGCGCGAACCACTTGTGCAGCTCGTCGTCGAACAGGCCCTCGACCAGGAAGGCTCCGGCCATCCCGTTGAGCACCTGGAGCGAGGTCGAGCCGTGGTTGTGCGGATGGTACCAGTGGGTCCCCGGCGCCTGCGTGGCCGGGATCGGCCCGGAGCTGATCGCGTAGTCGGGGGTGCCGGGCGGGAGCTTCAGGAACACGTCGTCGTGGTTCGGCTTGGGCGAGATGTGGAAGCCGTGGAAGTGGAAGTTGGTGATGTTGTCGCTGTTGAAGCAGTTGGGAAATTTGTCCCAGCCCTCGGACCTGGGGTCGCACCGGTCGGTCGGCGACGGCGGCGCGTTCATCAGGCAGTTGCGGTAGGTGAGGTCGATCGTCTCGCCGACCCGGACGCGGTAGGTCGGAGCGGGCAGCGTGAACTTCATCCTGCCGCCGAACGGGTAGCCGTACATCCGGATGCTCAGCGTATCGGTCCCCACCGGCACCCGCTGGAAGTACTGCATTTCGAGCGTCGGCCGGATCCCGTTCGGGCCGGCCAGCGAGCGGTCGCCGCCCGGGCAGTAGCGCACGCCGCTGGAGCAGAACTCGTCGGGCTGGCGCAGCGGCTGTCCGGTCCCCGGCGGCGGCGGGGTGGCCACCGCTCCGGCGGTGCATCTGGGATTCTGCGCCGCCGCGGGCAGGGCGGCGGCCAGGGCCAGGGCCAAGAGGGACACCACGAGCCGATTCCGTCCTCTCATCACACGTCTCCCATGGATCGGAAAGGGAACCTCCGCTGCCGGCCCGGGGCAGGCCGGCGGCTTCCATCAATCAAGACTGATCGAGCGCGCTTAGCGTACGTCACTCCCCCGCCTCGCGGCCGAGAAACGCGGCGAGCCGCGCGCGCACGTAAGGCTGCGCCTCGGCCGGGGTGTCATAGGGGAGCGGCGCGATCGCGGGCTTCTTGCCGGCGCGCAGCTCCCCGAGGTGCAGCGCCACCCGCTCCGCCGGCGGCAGGGTCGCGGCGCCGTAGAGCAGGGCACGCTGGAAGCCGGTCAGGCGCATCGTCGCCGCCGCCTCGACCGCCTCGGGCGGCGGGCTGTACGGCGGGATCGGGATCCGCTCGGGGCCCGGGTTGATCGGCTCGGTGGCGAGCGCCGGGGCGAGGCTCGGAGCGACCGCATCGCGCCGGGTCAGCGGCGCCGCCGAGGGCGCGAAGCGCTCGCGCACGGTGCGGATGACCGAGGTGTGATCGAACGGGTAGGGGCTGCCGGCCGCCGGCTCGACCCGCTGCCCCGCGGCGACGTAGGGCGAGACGATCAGCGCCGGCACCCGCACGCCGTAGCGGTCGAAGGTGAAACCGTACTGGCCCGGCTTCGGCGGTCCGCCGTCGGGGGCCGCGGCCGGGGGTGGCGGCACGTGGTCGTAGCAGCCGCCGTGCTCGTCGAAGACCACGATCAGTAGAGTCTTCTCCCAGCGGTCGCTCGCGCGTAGCGTGTTGTAGACGTCGGCGACGAGCTGCTCGCCGAGGGTGACGTCGTGCGGCGGGTGATGGTCGTTGGGCAGGAGCGTCTGCTCGAGGTTCGGGAAGTAGCGCGGCTCGATGAACGAGTACGGCTGCAGCTCGCCGTCGGCGACGTCCTCCTGGAATCGCCGGAAGCCGTGGAAGTGGTCGAGGTGGGGCCAGAGCCGCGACAGCAGGGCCGACTGCGGGAAGTCGTGGAAGTAGATCCGCCAGCCCTTGTCGAACGGCCACAGGTCGTGGAGCGAGAAGTGCTCGGTGAGCAGGTTGAAGACCGTCGGCATGTCGTAAGGCAGGCGCTCGACGAGGTCCCACGGCGGGTCGGGCAGGTTGTTGACCCAACCGGCGGCGGTGGCGGTGTGGACGAAGAAGCGATTGGGCCAGGTCTGGCACGGCGCCGAGGCGAACCAGCGGTGGGCGACGCCGAAGCTGGCCGCCAGCTCGCTCGACGCCGGCACCTGCTCGGGGGTGAAGGCGTGCATGATCGCCCGCGGGTCATAGGGCTCCTGGAACCCGGGCTCGGCGATCGTCTGCGCCACATAGTTGCGCACGAAGCCGCCCATCGTCGGCACCGGCGGCGGCTCGACGCCCGCGGGGACGAAGAAGCGCTCGAAGAGCTGGTAGTTCATGTCGGTGAACAGCTCCCCGGGATCCGGGTCGGGGATGGTCATCGTCCGGAAGCCCGTCCCGGTGTCCTTCCACACCGGGATCCGCTCGCCCTGCTCGGTGAGGTTGAACATCGTCCCCGGGTCGAGCCCGAACTGCCAGCCGAGGATGTCGTCGAACGAGCGGTTCTCCTGCATCAGGACGACGATGTGCTCGATGCGGTCGAGTCCGTTGGTCATGGCGAAGCCCTCCGGGTGCCGGGGGGTTGGCGGGATCGGTGCCCCCATCCTTTCGTGCCCGGATGGGCGGGTTCGTTTCCCGGGGCGTGGGGGGCCGCCGCGAAACGGTGTACCATCTGGGGCGGTCCAGGCCTCGGTCGGCGTTAGCGAGGAGTCGCTGTGGAGCTCAACCGCGAGGCCATCTCCTCGGCCGCGAGGTGGATTTGGTCACCGAGCAAGCGCTGAAGCCCGCCGTCCGGCACGTCCGCGACGAGGCCGTCTATGTCCCAGGGCTTTGAGGGCGGCAAACCCAGAGCCGAGCCGGGCGGACTGTTCGGGGAGACGGCGGAATAACCCATGGCCATCGTCAAGCGCCTGGTGTGCCTGGCCAACTCCCGCAAGCTCAATGGCCGCTGCGTCGCGGGCATCGAGCTATCCGGTGAACAACGGCTCGGATGGGTACGTCCCGTCAGCGTGCGCGAGCACGAAGAGGTGTCGGAGTACGAGCGCCAGTACGAGGACGGCAGCGATCCCCGCGTCCTGGACGTGATGGATGTGCCTCTCCTCGAAGCGCGCCCGAGCGGGTATCAGCAGGAGAACTGGCTTCTGGATCCGGACCATTACTGGCAGAAGGTGAGGCGCGCCGGGTGGAGCGACCTCGTACGGCTTGCCGACCCCATGGCCCCGCTCTGGATCGACGGCAATAGCACCGTGAACGGGCGCAACGACCGGATCGCGCTCGCGCAGGCCGGAGGATTGGGCAGCTCCCTCAGACTCTTACGGGTGGACGGGCTGACGTTGTCCGTCTTCAAGCCCGGCGAGGCGTTCGGCAATCCGAAGCGCCGCGTGCAGGGACGCTTCGTCCACCATGGCACTGAGTACCATCTCTGGGTGACCGACCCCGGCTACGAGCGCAAGTATCTGCTGATGCCGGACGGCGAGTACGAACTCGGAGAGGGATTTCTCACGGTGAGCTTGGGGGAACCGCATAACGACGCGTGCTACAAGCTGATCGCGGCGATCATCGAGCGGCAGAAATCATGAGTTCGCAGCAGAATCCGGTCCTCACGATCGGGCACTCCACGCATACCATCGAGGCGTTCGTGGAGCTGCTGCGGAAGCACGGCGTCACGGCGGTGGCCGACGTGCGTTCGGCCCCCTTCAGCCGATTCAACCCGCAGTTCAACAGGGATGCGCTTGAGCACCGCTTGAAGTCGGATGGGATCCGGTACGTCTTCCTCGGGCGCGAGCTCGGAGCGCGTTCCGACGACCCGGCGTGCTACGAGGATGGACGCGTGCAGTACGCTCGCCTCGCGCGGGCGGCCCCGTTCCAGACCGGGCTTGATCGGGTCATGGAAGGCGGGAGGAAGTACAGGCTCGCGTTGATGTGCGCCGAGAAGGAGCCACTGGAATGTCACCGGGCGCTTCTCGTGGCTCGGGCGCTCGTTGAGCGCGGCGTCGCAGTGGAACACATCCTGGCGGACGGGAGTCTCGAATCTCACGAGAGCGCGTTGACAAGGCTGCTGGACGTCCTGGGGCTGCCGCAGCAGGACCTGTTTCGCGGCAAACAGCAACTGATCGAAGAGGGCATGGCTCGACAGGAAGAGCGGATTGCATTCGTGGACGAGAATCTGGCCACTGACGCTCGGGGACAAGGGCGATGAAACTGTTCACGATCGGCTTCACAAAAAAGAACGCCAAACGGTTCTTCGGGTTGCTCAGAGCCTCGGGCGCCAAGCGCGTCGTCGACGTGCGGTTGAACAACGTCTCCCAGCTCGCCGGCTTCGCGAAGAAGGATGACCTCGCCTATTTCCTGAAGGAGATCTGCGGGATCGACTACGTCCACCTGCCGGAACTGGCGCCGACCCAGGAGATGCTCGATGCGTACAAGAAGCAGAAGGGCGACTGGGGGACCTACGAGGAGCGTTTCCTCGATCTCATGAAAGCGCGGCGGATCGAAGAGACCGTTCCGAAGGACGTGATCGCGGATGGATGCCTGCTCTGCAGCGAGGACAAGCCGCACCACTGCCACCGCCGGCTCGTCGCGGAGTACCTCAAGGACCACTGGGGTGACCTCGCGATCGCCCATCTCGGATAGGGGAGAGCTGCTGGGTGGCCATCAGCAGCTAACAACGTGTCGGCAAGGCGATGGAGCTGCTCCGCGCGGGGCTCGCCCCCTTTGTCGAGCGCGAGTCCACGAGCCTGCACCAGCCCAAGGCCAGCGAAGAAGCCCGCCGCTATAGTTCGGCGACTACCGCAGGGTCAGTCGCCTGGGTGCCACCCCCTTTCGGTCTCGACTCTCGTCGTCGGGGTTGCCCGAGCTGCCCTTCAGCCCGATCTGTTTGCTCATTGTTTGCTCGACCCCAACCCGAGCCCCACCCGGCCCGAGCCGAGTCCTCGCAATCGCTTGATTCGATGGAGTTTAGTTGGTGGCCAGGGGCGGAGTTGAACCGCCGACACCACGATTTTCAGTCGTGTGCTCTACCAACTGAGCTACCTGGCCCCGGGGCCGGAAGGCCCTGAAAGGGACTCGGTTTCTACCAGCGGGGGGGCGGGGGAGTCAAGCGCGGCTCGCCTTCTCGACCACGGAGCGGATCAGGACCCGCGCGCCGGTGACCTCCACCTCGCAGATCTCGACTAGCCGGTGTCCGCTCGCGGCGCACCAGGCCGGCAGGTCTTCGAGGATGCCGCGGTCGTCGCCTTCGACGAGGAGGCGGGCGCCGGGGGGGAGCTTGGCGATCTCGCGGGCGGTGAGGAGCACCGGCAGGGGGCAGAGCAGGCCGCGCGCGTCGAGTTTCGCGGTTGGCGCGATGCTCGGCTCTCCCGCGGCCGGGCGGTCGGTGTCGGCGGCGCTCATCGAGGGTTCTCCGGAGGCGGACGGTCGAGACCGGCGGTTCGCGCCCGCCGCGCTCGACGGGAGGCTACAATACCGGCGATGTTGCACCCCTCCACGCGTCGCCCACTTGCGGATCCGCATTCGGCCAGGCCTCGCGCGGCCGGTGAGCCTCGCGCTCGGCTGGCGCTCTTCGCCCTCTCCCTGGTCGGCTTCGCGGCCCTTCTCGCCCCGACCCCCGCCGAAGCCTGGACCCCGAAGACCCAGCTCACGATCGCCCGCGAGGGCGCGCGGCTGGCCCCGAACGACCTCTACCGCCAGATCCTCCGGAATCCCCAGTCGCTCGACGAGGGGGCGCTGGCGCCGTTCGAGGACGGGGATCCGCTGCGACACGGCGCCAACCCGGACGGCTCGGGTCGGCTCGACGCGGTGATCGAGGAGGAGGTCGAGCTGGCGATCCGGGCGATCGAGGAGCACATGCCGTTCGAGCGGGTCGCCTATCAGCTCGGGGTGGTGGCGCACTACGTCGCCGATGCCAACAACCCGCTCGACACTTCGGCCGCCGATGCCGGGGAGGGGCGCTACTTCGTCGACTATCTGCGCTATCTCGAATCCGCCGAGCCGCGGCTGCCGGTGGTCTTCTACGGCGTCTATCCGGGGCTCGAGGAGCAGGGGAGTCTCGCGCCGCTGCTCGACCGGACGTTCGCGCGCGGGCGGCAGCTCTATCCGTCGATCGGGCGCGAGTACCGGCGGATCGGCTGGCATCCGGGATCGGCCGCTTCGACGACCGCTCGACCGCCTTCGGGGTCGCCTCGCTGGCGTTCAGTCACGCGGTCTCGGACGTCGGTCTCGTCTTCCGCTATATCTGGCTCCGCGCCGGCGGCGGCGACGTCCGCACCGGGCTGCCGGTGCGCGGGGCCAAGGCGCTGCGCCTGCCGCGGCTCGAGGGCGGCCTGCCGCGCGCCGAGGCCGGCCGCTGAGGCACGGCTCGGCCCCGGACGAGAGGACCCCGCGATGTTGCCCGTCCGCCGCGCCCTGGTGTCGGTTTCCGACAAGCAGGGGCTCGCCGAGTTCGCCGCCGGGCTCGGGCGGCTCGGGGTCGAGATGGTGTCGACCGGCGGCACCGCGACGGCGCTCGAGGAGGCCGGCGTCCCGGTGATCGCGGTCTCGGCGGTCACCGGCTTCCCCGAGATCCTCGACGGCCGGGTCAAGACGCTCCATCCGAAGATCCACGGCGGCATCCTCGCCAACCGCAACCGCTCGTCGGACGCCGCCGAGCTCGCCGAGCACGGCATCACGCCGATCGACCTGGTGGTGGTCAACCTCTATCCGTTCGAGAAGACCGCGGCCGCCGCCGGCGCCTGCTTCGAGCAGGTGATCGAGATGATCGACATCGGCGGCCCGGCATGGTGCGCGCGGCGGCCAAGAACTTCCAGGCGGTGGCGGTGGTGGTCGATCCCGCCGACTACCCGCAGGTGCTCGCCGCGCTCGAGGAGACCGGCCAGGTGCCCGAGCCGCTGCGCCGGCGGCTCGCGGTCAAGGCGTTCCGCCACACCCAGGGCTACGACGCCGCGATCGCCGACTGGCTCGAGCGCACCGGGGCCAGGGGCGGCGGTGGCGACGCGCCGGCCGGCGGCTCGCTGCGCTTCCCGAGCCGCTACTTCCTCGACCTGGCCAAGGAGATCGAGCTGCGCTACGGCGAGAACCCGCACCAGCCGGCGGCGGTCTACGCCGCGCTCGGGGGACCGGGGCTCCTCGGCGGCATGCGCCAGCTCCAGGGCAAGGAGCTGTCCTGGAACAACCTGCTCGACGCCGACGCCGCGCGCAAGATGGTGTCCTCCTTCGACCGAGCCGGCGGTCGTGATCGTCAAGCACAACAACCCGTGCGGCGTCGGGCGCGGCGACGACCTCGTGGCCGCCTACCGGCGCGCGCTCGCCGACCGACCCGGTGTCGGCCTTCGGCTCGATCATGGCGCTCAACCGTCCGGCCGGGCGCGAGCTGGCCGAGGCGATGGCGGACCTCTTCGTCGAGGTGCTGGTCGCGCCCGGGTTCGAGCCCGGCGCGCGCGAGCTCTTCGCGGCCAAGAAGAACCTGCGCGTGCTCGAGTGCCCGCTCTACGCGCCGCACCCGACCGGCATCGAGCTGCGCTCGGTCGACGGCGGCTTCCTCGCCCAGGCGCCCGACGCCGAGCCCGACGACGCGGCCGCCTGGACCTGTCCGACCCGCGCGCCAGCCGACCGACGAGGAGCGGCGCGCGCTGGACTTCGCCTGGACGGTCTGCCGCTACGTCAAGTCGAACGCCATCGTGATCGCCAACGCCGAGCAGACCGTGGGGATCGGCGCCGGCCAGATGAGCCGGGTCGACTCCTGCCGGCTCGCCGTCGAGAAGGCGCGGCTGCCGGTCGCGGGCACCGTCGCCGCCTCGGACGCCTTCTTCCCCTTCCGCGACGGCCTGGACGCTCCTCGCCGGCGCCGGCGTCACCGCCGTGATCCAGCCCGGCGGCAGCAAGCGCGACGACGAGGTCATCGCCGCCGCCGACGAGCACGGCGTGGCGATGCTGTTCACCGGGATGCGGCACTTCCGGCACTGAGGGCCCGGGGCGCCGAAATGCACCCGCCCGCCGCCCTGTTGTGCGGCGCATGAGACGCTCCGCCGCCCTCTGCGCCGCAGTCCGCGCCGTGATCCCAGGCGCCCTCGCCCTCCTTGCTGTCTTCGCCTCCGCCGGTTCCGCCGCGGCTGCCGAGCCGGCCGCCGGCGGCGATCCCTGGCTGACCCTCGAGCGCGTCCGCGCCAGCCTGATCGAGGACGGCCCGGCCGGCGCCGAGTTCGTCCAGACCTACGTGCCGGCGGGCTTCTCGACCGGCGAGGAGGAGCGCGGGCGGCTCGCGCTGGCGCTGCCGGACTGCCTGCGCTGGGACTACGAGGAGCCCTACCCCAAGAGCTTCCTCCTCTGCGGCGAGGAGGCGTTCTACCTGGAACCCCGAGGACGAGCACCGGCCGGCGCTACTCGATCGACCGCGAGAACGAGCCCGGGCTCGATCTCCTGCTCCTCGGGCTCGAGGAGCTGCGCGGGCGCTACCAGGCCGAGGCCGAGTCGGCCGGCGGACGGGTGGCGGTGACGCTGACGCCGAAGCGCGAGATGGTCGAGCTGGCCGGCGCGCGGATGGTGGTCGACGAGGGCTCGCGGCGGCTGGTCGAGGTCTCCTACACCGACCGCGAGGGGAAGCGCACCCGCTTCGTGATCACCGGCTACCGGCCGATCGAGGAGGACGGGCCTTCTCGCCGCCCGAGGGAATCGTCTGGGAACGCGACTGACCCGGCCCCGGCGGCTCCGCGTCCCCCGCCCCGCTCCTTCCATATAATGGCGCCCGCCCGGCCGGGCCGCCCTCGCAGGCGCCGGGGGGCCGCCCCGGGAGAGCCATGGCCGACAACTCATTCGACATCGTCTCGAACGTGGACCTCCAGGAGGTCCGCAACGCCGTGCAGCAGGCGGAGAAGGAGATCGGGAACCGCTACGACCTCAAGAAGGCCGCGCGCGGATCGAGCTCGAGGGCGAGGAGATCGTCGTCGAGGCGGCCGACGAGTTCACGTCGGCCAGGCCGCTCGAGGTGCTCAAGACGAAGCTGGTGCGCCGCGGCGTCAACCTGAAGTCGCTGCGCTACGGCAAGATCGAGCCGGCGCAGCCGGCGGCCGGGCGCGCCAGAAGATCGACCCTCCAGCAGGGGATCCCGCAGGAGACCGCGAAGAAGATCGTCGCCGAGATCAAGCGCCAGAAGATCAAGGTCCAGGCCGCGATCCAGGGCGACACCGTGCGCGTCTCCGGCAAGAACCGCGACGACCTGCAGGCGGTCGATCGCGGACCTGAAGGCCCTCGACCTGGACGTGCCGCTGACCTTCACCAACTACCGCTCCGCCTGACGCCGAGCCCGCCACGTGAACCGCCGCCCGTACCTCTCCGCGCTCGCCCTCCTTGCGCTCGCCGTCTTCTCGCTGGGACCTCTCGCACCGCCGCCGGCCGAGGCCGGCCAGCGCTTCCGCGACGGCGACCGGGTCCAGGTCACCGGCGTGGTCACCGACGTCGCAGGGCCGGCCGCTCCCCGAGGTGCGGGTGGTGCTCGAGGCGACGCGCACGCAGTTCGACTTCAAGAGCTTCCGGCGGGTGCGCAAGGACGAGACGCGGCTGACCGCCGCTACCGACGACCGCGGCGCCGTACACCCTCGAGCTGGCCCTGGAACGGCTACTTCAACGTCTTCGAGCTGGTGGTCGGAGTGCCGGTGCGCAAGGGCGCGGGCGAGTCGCTCGCAGAGCTCGAGCGGATCGACCTCACCAAGCGCCTCAAGCCGGCACGCCGCGGTGGTCGCCACGGTGGTGGTCGAGGACGCCGGGTTCGTCCGCACGCTGCGCGAGTTCGTCGCCTCGATCGACAGCGACGACGAGCGCCAGGTCTACCACGAGCATGGGCAAGCCCGACCGCGTCGAGCGCGACGTACCGGCGCCGCCGACGAGGCCTCCTGGTGGTACTTCGAGAGCGGCCCGGTCTACCGCTTCCGCGACGGCGGGCTGGTGCAGGTGATCCCCTTCGATCCGGTGAAGGAGTTCTGAGGATCGGCCGGCGACAGCCGGCCTCGGTGCCCCGCGCCCAGGTGGCGCCGCCGTCGCCCGGCGCGCTTCCTCGAGCTGATCGCCGACAAGCTCGCGGCCACCGAGGAGGTCTTCCGCCGCCAGCCTCGCCTCCGACGTGCCGTTCATCGAGGAGGCCGGCGTCTACCTCGCCGACGGCGGCGGCAAGCGGGTCCGCCCGGCGCTGCTCCTGCTGGCTTCGCGCCTCCTCGGCCACGACGGCGACGAGGAGGTCACCTACGCCGCGGTGGTCGAGCTCATCCACACCGCCACCCTGATCCACGACGACATCATCGACCACGCCCACCTGCGCCGCGGGCAGACCACGGTCAACCACCTCTGGGGCAACCACCTGACGGTGCTCCTCGGCGACTGGCTCTACACCATGGCGATGCAGATGGCGCTCTCGCACGGCCAGGTCGAGGTGATCCAGCGCCTGTGTCGGCGCCACCCTGCGCATGACCGAGGGCGAGCTCCTGGCGCTTCGAGCGGCTCGGCGCGCCGGACCTCACCGTCGACGAGTACTTCGACATCATCGACCGCAAGACGGCGCACCTCTTCGCCGCCGCCTGCTCGATGCCCGGCGCTGATCCCGCCCGCGATCGCCCGAGGCCGACCGCGTCCTCGCCCGCTACGGCCGAGGCGCTCGGCATCTGCTTCCAGCTCGTCGACGACCTGCTCGACTTCACCGCCCGCGAGGAGCGAGCTCGGCAAGCCCGTGCTCTCCGACCTCAAGGAGGGCAAGCTCACGCTGCCCCTGATCCTGCTCCTGCCGCGGGTCGGCGCCGGCGCGCCGGCGCCTGGTCGAGAAGGTGCTCGAGGACCGCGACTTCACCCGCGTGGCGCCGGAGGAGATCCTCGAGCTGGTGCGCGCCGAGGGCACCCTCGAGGAGGTCGGCGAGATGGCCGAGGCCTACGCCGAGACCGCCCGCCGCGAGCTCGACGCGCTTCCGGCCGGCGACGCGCGTGAAGCGCTGGAGTTGGCGCCAGACTTCGTCCTCTACCGGCGTTCGTAGCGGCGGCGGCTCGATCCCGAGGACGCCCTCGCAGGGGGCGCAGCCGGCAGCCGGCAACGGCGCTTCCCAGGGCGCCGGCGGATCGATCCAGGCCTCGAGCAGCTCGACCTCGCCGATCACCGCGACGTAGCGGAAGCGGCGCGCCGCGACGTCGCTCCAGCCGGGCCGGCCGGGGATGACGATCGCCGAGGCCTGGGGCGGTCCGTGCGCGCCGCCGGGATCGCCCCCGGCGGCGGCCGGGAACGGATCGAGCGGCGGGAAGCGGCGGGGCGCGTCGTCGAAGAAGAGCAGCGCCGTGCGCAGGCCGGGGTCCTCGGCCAGGCGGAGGTTGAGGCGGCCGGCGACCGGCGCGCCGAAGTCGATCTCGTAGCCGGGGCCCGAGCGCCCGCGGAGCGCCCGCGGCACCTTCCCGAGCGCCCGGAACGGCCGCCAGCCGTCCGGATCGCCGAGCACCCGGAGGCGCGTGGCGATCACCCGCTGGTTGCGGCCGCGCGGCTCGAGCACCGGCCGCGGCGGCCCAGGCTCCGGCGCTCCCCAGCGGCCGGTCGGCGGCCGGCCCCACGACCGCGTGCCGGGCGCCCGGCCGAGCCGTGCCCAGCCCTGGAACAGCCCGTCGTGGTGGCGCTGCAGGGTCTGCCAGCTCTCGTCGGTGGCGGCGAGCACGCGGCCGTCGCGCGGATCGACCAGGCAGGCGAGGAGCCCCCCGGAGCCGCGCGCGCTGCGCACCTCGAAGAGGATCCGGTTGCTCCCCTTGCGCAAGAGGCCCGCCACCGCGTAGGCGTCGAGCGGCGCGCCCGGGCTCCAGGCGCCGGCGCCGACCCAGCGGCCGTTGACGAAGGCGTGGTACTCCTCGTCCGCGAGCACCCGCAACTCGACCCCCGGCGGCACCTCCTCGAGCGTCACGTCGCGCACCGCGTAGAAGGCCACCGGCGAGCGGCGGTCGTGCGGGCCGTCGATCCAGATCCACTCCGCCGGCCCGGTCGCCGGCGTGCCGAAGGAGAGGAGCGAGCGCCCGGGGAGCTGCGCCCAGCCGAGCCAGGCGGCGAGCGCGGCCGCCGCCGCGGCGAGCGCGATCCGCCCGGCGCGGCGGCGGCCGGAGGAGGCCCCGCCGGGCCGGCTCTCGGCGCCGGCCGCGGGGGCGGCGGAGTGGGCTGGGGGCGATGACGGCAATGCGGAAGGATCCCCGTGCGGACGCGCCATCTTAGCCTGCGCACCGGCGTTGACAGCTTCCGGCCCGCCGCACTAGGCTAGGCCGTGCACCCCTCCGAAACGCTCACCGCCCGCGCTCCCGGCCCGGCCCCCGAGGCAACCGCCCCGGAGCGGATCGTCCAGGCCGCCGGCGTGGTGGCGGCGATCCCGGCGCGCTGGGGGTCGACCCGGCTGCCCGGCAAGCCGCTCGCGCCGATCGCCGGGCGGCCGATGATCGAGCACGTCTACCGGCGCGCGGCGGCGGCGCCCGGGGTCGAGGCGGTGGTGGTCTTGACCGACGACGAGCGGATCGCCGAGGCGGTCGAGCGCTTCGGCGGCCTCGTCCAGATGACGCCCGCCGACTGTGCCAGCGGCACCGACCGCATCGCCTGGGCGGCGCGCGGCTGGCGGGCTCGGGCGGTGGTCAACGTCCAGGGGGACGAGCCGCTGATCGACCCCGGCGTCGTCGGCCGCATCGCGACCTGGCTCGCCGAGCGGCCGGGCGACCCGGTGGTCACCTGCGCCGCGCCCGCCACGGCCGGCGAGCTGGACGACCCCAACGCGGTCAAGGTGGTGCTCGGCACGGGCGGCAACGCCCTCTACTTCAGCCGGGCTGCGATACCCTACCCGCGGCGCACCGCGCTCAACCAGGGCCCGGGCGACGGACTCGCCACGGCCCGGCCGCTCAAGCACCTCGGGATCTACGGCTACCAGCGCCGGGCGCTCCTCGGGCTCGCGGCGCTCGCCCCGACTCCGCTCGAGACCGTCGAGTCGCTCGAGCAGCTCCGCGCCCTCGAGCACGGCATCCCGATCCGGGTGCTGATCGTCGAGCGCGCGTCGCCCGGGGTCGACACCGCCGAGGACCTCGAGCGGGTCGAGGCCCTGGTCTCGGCGCACGGAGGGGAGGGCTAGGACGATATGGGCGGAACCAAGTACATCTTCGTCACCGGCGGCGTCGTCTCCTCGCTCGGCAAGGGGGTGGCGGCGGCCTCGGTCGGCGCCATCCTCGAGGCGCGCGGCTTCTCGGTCACCCTGATGAAGCTCGACCCGTACATCAACGTCGACCCCGGGACCATGTCGCCCTACCAGCACGGCGAGGTCTACGTCACCGACGACGGCGCCGAGACCGACCTCGACCTCGGCCACTACGAGCGCTTCACCCACACCACCACCTCGCAGGCGCCACAACTTCACCACCGGCCGGATCTACGAGTCGGTGATCACCAAGGAGCGGCGCGGCGACTACCTCGGCGAGACCGTGCAGGTGATCCCGCACATCACCGACGAGATCAAGGAGGCGATGCAGCGGATTGCCGACGACCACGACATCGTGATCGTCGAGATCGGCGGCACCGTCGGCGACATCGAATCGCTGCCGTTCCTCGAGGCGATCCGGCAGTTCCGCCAGGAGCTCGGGCGCGACAACGCGCTCAACATCCACCTCACGCTGGTCCCCTACATCGCCGCCGCCGACGAGCTGAAGACCAAGCCGACCCAGCACTCGGTGCGCGAGCTGCGCGAGATCGGCATCTCGGCCGACATCCTGATGTGCCGCGTCGACCGCCCGCTCCCCGAGGAGCTGCGGCGGAAGATCGCCCTCTTCTGCAACGTCGAGGTCGACCAGGTGATCGCGGCGCGCGACGTCTCGACGATCTACGAGGTGCCGCTGATGTTCTGCCGCGAGGGGCTCGACGAGGTGATCCTCGAGCAGCTCAACCTGCCGCACTACGAGCGCGACATGTCGCCGCTGGGAGGCGCTGGTCAGCAAGGTCAAGAACCCGCAAGCACAAGGTGCGGATCGGCATCGTCGGCAAGTACGTCGAGCTCCCCGACGCCTACAAGAGCCTGAACGAGGCGCTGATCCACGGCGGCATCGCCAACGACGCCGCGGTCGAGCTGGTCTACATCGACGCCGAGCAGATGGAGACCGGCAACTGGCCGCGCGAGCTGTTCGAGGTCGACGGGCTCCTGGTCCCGATCGGCTTCGGCGCGCGCGGCACCGAGGGGAAGATCCGCGCCATCCGCTACGCCCGCGAGCACGGCGTGCCGTTCTTCGGCATCTGCCTCGGCATGCAGTGCCTGGTGATCGAGTACGCCCGCCACGTCTGCGGGCTGCCGCACGCCACCTCGTCGGAGTTCGATCCCGAGACCGACCAGCCGATCATCTACAAGCTGCGCGATCTCCTGGGCGTCGAGGAGATGGGCGGCACCATGCGCCTGGGCGCCTACCCGTGCAACCTCAAGGAGGGCTCGCTGGCCTCGCCGGATCTACGGCGGCGCCGCGCGGATCAGCGAGCGCCACCGCCACCGCTACGAGGTCAACCAGAAGTACCTGCCGGCGCTGACCTCGCACGGGCTCGCGGTCTCGGGGCTCTCGCCGGACGGCAAGTTCGTCGAGATCGTCGAGCTGCCCGGCCACCCCTGGTTCCTCGGCTGCCAGTTCCATCCCGAGTACAAGTCGAAGCCGACCGAGCCGCACCCGCTGTTCGTCTCCTACATCGCGGCCGCGCTCGCCGAGCGTCGCCGCCGGCAGGAGGAGCCGGGGTTGCGCGAGGAGGAGGCGGCACCGGCGCCGCGCGCGGCCGGGCCGGTTCCGGCTCCGGCCCCGGCGGCCGAACCCGTACCGGTGCGCGAGCCCGAGCCGGAGCACGAGCCCGAGCCGGTGCGCGCGGGCGCGGCGGAGGCGTGAGCTCGTGACCGCGGGCGAACCACGACCGCGGCCGGTCGAGCTGGCCCCGGGCATCGTCGCCGGCGGCCCCGGCGCGCTGCCGGTGATCGCCGGGCCGTGCGCGATCGAGAGCGCCTCCCTGGTGCTCGACGTCGCCCGGCGGCTCCAGGACCTGACCGCCGGGCTCGACGTCGCGCTGATCTTCAAGTCGTCGTTCGACAAGGCCAACCGCAGCTCGATCGACACCCCGCGCGGCCCCGGCCTCGACGAGGGGCTGGCGGCGCTCGCCCTGGTCAAGGAGGCGACCGGGCTGCCGATCCTGACCGACGTCCACCTCCCCGAGCAGTGCGCGGCGGCGGCGGAGGTCGTCGACGTGCTCCAGATCCCGGCCTTCCTCTGCCGGCAGACCGACCTGATCGTCGCCGCCGCCGAGACCGGCCTCCCGGTCAACATCAAGAAGGGGCAGTTCATGGCGCCGGAGGACATGGCGCGCGCGGTCGCCAAGGCCGCCGCCGCCGGCAACCGGCGGGTCACCGTCACCGAGCGCGGCGCGAGCTTCGGCTACCACAACCTGGTGGTCGACATGCGCAGCTTCCGGATCCTCCACGAGCTCGGGATCCCGGTGATCTACGACGTCACCCACTCGCTCCAGCTCCCCGGCGCCGGCGCCGACGAGAGCGGCGGCGACCGCCGCTTTGCCGAGCCGCTGGCGCTCGCCGCGGTCGCCGCCGGCGCCGACGGCCTCTTCCTCGAGGTCCACCCCGACCCCGCGAACGCGCTCTCCGACCGCGAGGTGCAGCTCCCGCCCGACCGCGCCGAGGCCCTCATCCGCGCCGCGCTGGCGGTGCGCCGGGCGCTCGCCGGCGGCGCCGCGTGGAGAACCGCGATCGACCTCGACGACACCGCCGCCGGCGGCGAGGACGGCGAGCCCAAGACCGAGGCGCTCCTGCTGTGAGGGCGACCGCGAGCCCCGGCTCCGCTCCGGCCGCCGCCGCACCCTCCGCCGCCCCGGGAGAGGCGCCGCGCCGGCCGCCGCGCGAGGTCGCCCGCGAGGTGCTCGAGACCGAGGCGGCGGCGGTGCGCGGGCTGATCGATCAGCTCGACGAGCGCTTCGACCGCGCGGTCGAGCTCTTGCGCGCCTGCCGCGGCCGGGTGGTGTGCACCGGCATGGGCAAGAGCGGCCTGGTGATGAAGAAGGTCGCCGCCACCCTGTCGTCGACCGGCACGCCGGCGCTCTTCCTCCACCCGGCCGAGGCGGTGCACGGCGACCTCGGCGTGATCGTCGAGGGGGACGTCGTCCTCGCCGCCTCCTACTCCGGCGCCACGGAGGAGCTGCTCCGCCTGGTCGGTACGCTCAAGCGCCGCGGCGTGCCGCTGGTGGCGATGACCTCCGCAGACGACAGCCCGCTCGCCCGCCACGCCGACCTCCACCTGCCGGCGGCGATCGACCGCGAGGCGTGCCCGCTCAACCTGGCGCCGACCGCCTCGACCACCGCCACCCTCGCGCTCGGCGACGCGCTGGCGATGGCGCTCCTCGAAGCCCGCGGCTTCTCGCGCGACGACTTCGCCCGCCTCCACCCGGCCGGCAACCTCGGCAAGCGCCTGCTCAAGGTGAGCGAGCTGATGCACGCCGGCGACGACGTGCCGCGGGTCGGCGAGGCGACCCCGATGCGCGAGGCGATTTACGAGATGTCGCGGAAGCGCCTCGGCATCACCGCGGTGGTCGACGGCGAGGGGCGCCTCTCCGGCTGCATCTCCGACGGCGACCTCCGGCGCCTGCTCGCCGAGGACGAGGCGCTCTTGTCTCGCACCGCCGGCGAGTGCGCCCACCGGAGCCCGAAGACCATCGCCCCCGACGAGCTGGCGCCGGCCGCGCTCCACGCCATGGAGGAGGCGCGGATCACCTCGCTCTTCGTCTGCGACCGCTCCCGGAAGCTCGTGGGGATCGTCCACCTCCACGACCTCTGGGGCCTGGAGATGTTCTGATGTTCCTCTCGGACGGCGAGCTGGTGCGCCGGGCGCGCGGGCTCGAGTGGCTCCTGACCGACGTCGACGGCGTCCTCACCGACGGGCGGCTCCACTATGGCGGCCGCGGCGAGCGGCTCAAGGTCTTCCACGTCCGCGACGGGCTGGCGGTGCGCCTGGCCCAGCGCGGCGGCCTGAAGGTCGGGGCGCTCTCCGGCCGCGCCAGCGCGCCGCTGACCCGCCGGCTCGACGACCTCGGCTTCGACGCCGTGATCACCGGCCGCTCGGACAAGGCGGCGGCGTTCGACGAGTTCCTCGCCCGCGCGAGCGCCGACCCTTCCCGTGTCGCCTACGCCGGCGACGACCTCCTCGACCTGCCGGTCCTCGCCCGCGCGGGCCTCTCCTTCGCCCCCGCCGACGCGGTCCACGAGGTGCGCGAGCGAGCCGACTACGTGCTCGCCGCCGCCGGCGGCCACGCCGCCTTCCGCGAGCTGGTCGAGCTGGTGCTCTCGGCCCGCGGCGCGTGGACGGGACTGGTCGAGCAATACCGCGCGGGCGGCGCCGAGGCCGGCGAGGAGCGCTGATCCCCCCGCTCGGACCGCGCCGGTGAGCCTGCCCGGGAAGACTGTGCCCCCGAAGACCCTGCGCCGCCGGCTCCGCGCGCGCTTCCTCGCCGCTCTGCTGGGTGCCCTCGCCCGCCCGCTTGGCCGGATGCGGCTCACCGCGGTCCAGCGCTTCGGCCGCGTGCTCGGCCGGCTCGCCTGGCTCTTCGGCCGCCGCGACCGCCGGCGCGCCCTCGACCACCTAGCTCTCGCCTTCCCCGAGCGGACCGAGCGCGACCGCAAAGCCCTCGCCCGCGCCGCCTTCCTCCACCAGGGGATGAACCTCGCCGAGACCCTCCACCTGCTCACCCGCGACTGCGCCGACGTTGCCCGCTACGTCGAGGTCGAGGGCTGGGAGCGCGTCGAGGCCCTCCGCGCCGCCGGCCGCGGCGTCCTGATCGTCACCGGCCACTGCGGCAACTGGGAGCTGCTGGCGGCGGCGATCAACTGTCGCGGCCTGGGCATGCGCGTGGTGGCGCGCGCCCTCGACGAGCCCGAGCTCCAGGACCTCCTCGTGGCCCTGCGCGACCGCTTCGGCAGCCGCACCATCGAGCGCGGCAGGCCGGGCGCGGCCCGCGAGCTGCTCAAGGCGCTACGGGACGGCGCCCTCGGCATGCTGATCGACCAGGACACCCGCGTCGAGGGGGTCTGGGTGCCGTTCTTCGGGATGCCCGCCTACACGCCGGTCGGAGCCGCCAAGGTGGCCCTGCGCCCGGACGTCGCCGCGGTCCCGACCTTCATCGAGCGGCGCGAGGACGGTTCTCACCTGGCGCGCTTCCTCGAACCGCTCGAGCTGCCGGACGATCCCACCGAAGCGACCGCCCTGATAACCCGAGCGATCGAGGAGCAGGTACGCCGGCGGCCGGAGCAGTGGGTGTGGATGCACCGGCGGTGGAGACGGCGGCCTTCGCCAGGTGCAGAGAATTCGTGATCCCGATTAGAATCGCTCCCTCTGATGGAAGTCTGGGAGGGATGGATCGGCCGGCTGCTGGGTTCCGTCCGCGCGAAACCGGCGCCGGCGCTGGTGGAGCTGTGGTGTCGCGTTCGAGAGCACGGGATTCTCGAGGGGGTTGACCGGGACCGCTGCGAACGCGACGCCGAGCGCCTGCATGCCGCCCTGCAACGAACGGGTCCGCTGCCGCTGGTCCATCCGGCCGCGGCGATCCGCGCGCTCGACCGCCATCTGGCCGATGGCGATGAAAGCTCCGAGCCGCACTGGAGGCGGATCGAGGTGCCGCGCGCTCAGGGTGGTGGCACGTACTGGCTCGTGCCCCGGCGGTCCGGTTGGTCCAGCCGCTTCTCGGCGCGGCAGGCCCGCCACGTCGAGTACTGGATGCGGTGCTACCAGGTCGTTCCGGCGGCCCATCGGAGCCTCGAGATCTCGATCCGGCGGGCACCGGCCCCACTCTGGAAAGCGCTCGCTGCTCCCGAGACGCCGTTTGCCGCCGGAGGCTTCCTCGATGGCGTCCACCCGGACTGGACGTGCACCACGCCCTACCGCTGCCGGGCTCTCGCCGATCCGGGACTGCGCTGGGAATCGGTGAAGGCGGCGCTCGAAGAGGCGGCCGGCCGCGGTGCACGGATCGTGGTGCTCCCCGAGCTGACCGTGGATCCGACGGTCCGGCTCCAGATGCGGGCGTGGCTCCGGAGTCGGCGCGACCATCCCATCGCGCTCGTCGTGGCGGGCAGCTTCCACGAACCGCTCCCTGGCGGTGGGGCGGGGGAGGGCCGAAGTGTCGCTTACGCGTTCGACGCCTGGGGGGACGTGGTGATGACCCACGTCAAGCTCCGGCCCATGGCGACGATGGAGGGCGAAGATCCCCTTGACGAGGACCTCGTACCGGGTAAGAAGGTCGAGCTCGTGCGGGCACCCTTCGGCTTGCTCGCGCTGGCGATTTGCCTGGACTTCTGCGAGGTCGGCGGAGCCGCGGTCGCCGATGTCTGGACCCTCGTCGGGCCGGCGCTGGTGCTGGTCCCGTCCATGGGCGGCCCCTCGACCATCCATGCGCACGGCGACCGCGCCCGGCCGCTCGCGCTCCAGCATGCGACCGTCACCGTCGTGGCCTCCCAGCATCCCAAGAAAGCTGAAGCGCTCGGCCTCTGTTTTCGTCCCGGTGCGGACCCGGCAGTGGATGCTACCGAGGGCCGACCGATGCTCCACGGAGTGATCTCGTGGACTCAGCTATGAACGATCCTGTACAATCACGCGCCTGATGGTTCAGGATTCTTCATCCGGCCGGAAGCTGGCCGATCTCGCGGCCGAGGGTCCCGCCGAGCTGCTGGAGCGGTCGATCCAGGATTACGGGCGCCTGCTGCTCGAGGTCTCGTCGGACCTCCGACCCGAGCACGTCGACGCGCTCGACTATGCGCTCCGTCACACGGTCGTCCGTCTCCTGGTCCGAGCCGCGGGAGAAGACGAGCTGGCCGACGCCTACGACGGCCTGCGCCGGCTCGTCCCCGTCGAGCGCGAAGACGAGCTGGCGGAGTGGGTGCCCCGCTGGCGTGCCTTCGCCGACCTCCTCGACGCTCGGCTCGCTGTGCTCGCCGCGCGCGACTCCGACCGGGTCTTCGGTCTCCTCCATGCTCGCGAGATCCTGGGCCTCGTGGCCAGCGAGCCCGGGCTGACCCAGGCCGAGATCTGCGAGCGGCTAGAGCTCAAGCCGGCCAACCTGAGTCGCATCCTCGGCGTTCTCGAGGCCCACGAGAGGATCGAGCGGCGGACGGTGGGGCGGGAGAAGCGGGTGCACCCGGGGCGCCTCGCGAGCGGGGCCGAGGAGCTGCCGAGAGTCACGGACGAGCAAGTCCCGGTGACGCCGGAGTCCGAGGTCGCGCCGACGATCTCCTATCTCTTCGCGGCCTGACCGATGCCGCCTGACCCCTCGCCGCCGGCCGGCCCGCCCGCCCACGTCACCACCTTCTACAGCTACAAGGGCGGCGTCGGCCGGAGCCTCCTGCTCGCCAACGTCGGCTGGCTCCTCGCCGAGCGCCGCCGGGTGCTGCTCTGGGACCTCGACGTCGAGGCGCCGGGGCTGCACAAGGTCCCGGCGCTCGCGCCGCCCGAGGTCCGGCGCGGTTTCCTCGAGTGGCTCAACGACTGGGAGCGCCGGGAGAAGGGCTCGCGCGAGCCGATGACCGCGCGCCAGGCGGCGGACCTGGCGAAGCTGGTCCTGCCCGTCTCCGGCCGCCCGAACCTCGCGATCCTTCCGGCGTTCGCCGACGGCGCGGACTTCGCCCGGCTCTATGCCGAGGGTCCCTGGCGGCGCCTGCTGGTCGAGGAGCCGGCGCTCGGCCTCGACCTCTTCCACGCCGTCCTCGCGGCGATCGGCCGGGGCCGAGACCACGTGTTGATCGACTCGCGCACCGGGGTCACCGACGTCGGCGGCCTCCTGGCGGCGCTCCTGCCGCACGCGACGGTGCTGGTGGGCGGCTACGGCCACCAGAGCCTGCACGGTCTCCTTCACGTCAAGAAGGCGCTGGAGGTAGCGGCGGCGGGGCGGCTGCCGCCACGCGACCGTCTCGGCGCGGGGTCGGCGCTGGAGCTGCTCCAGGTGGTGTCGCCGGTGCCCGAGGACGACGAGGGGGCGGCCGAGCGCCGGCGGATCTGGAGCGAGGTGTTCGGCGAGTCGGCTCCGATCGAGGTGCCGTTCGATCGGCGGCTGCTCTGGAGCGAGCGGCTGCTCGCCGCCGAGGACTCCGAACGCGCCGCCGGCCTCGCCTACGCCAAGGTGGCGCGGCGGATCGACCATGCCCGCAGCAGGTTGCTCCAGAGTGCCGAGTCGGTGGCGGCCGCGGCCGCCCGTTACCCGGGTGAGCCGCGTGCCGAGGCGGACGACCCCCGCGGGCGCACCCGCCGCGGCCAGACCTTCGAGGAGCGGGTCGCGCGCCTGCTCGAGCTGCACAACTACGCCGTCGAGCCGAAGCAGCTCCTGGGCGGCAACGAGGTCGATCTCGTCGCCCGGGTCCGCTCCGGCCTCGACGAGCAGTGCTGGTGGGTCGAGTGCAAGGACCACCGGAAGCCGGTCGGCAAGGACGTGCTCGAGAAGCTCGCCGGCTGGGTCGCCGGCGAGGAGGGCCGCCGCCAGCGCGCCCGCGGCATGGTGGTGGCGCGCGCCTTCTCCGCCGCCGCCGTCGGCTACGCGACGGATCACCCGGAGCTCCGCGCCTGGACGGTCGACGACCTCGAGCGCAAGCTCTACGACCCGCGGCCGGCGCTCCACTCGCTGGTCTCGGCGTTCGAGAAGAGCCCGCTCGGCCGCACCTACGTCCGCCAGCGGGTGCTCCTCGAGCAGCGGCCGGAGGCGGAGGCCCGGGCCGACCTGCTCGACCACGCCCACGCCTGGGCGGCCGGCGAGGGCGCGCGCCTCTGGCTCCTCCTCGGCGACTTCGGCACCGGCAAGAGCGCGTTCTTCCGGCGCCTCGCCTACGACCTCGCCCGCCGCGCGCTCGACGACCCCGAGGCGCCGTTCCCGATCGCGATCGACCTCAAGCAGACCCCGAACGCCGCCTCGGCCGAGACCCTCCTCTTCGAGTACCTGCGGCGGGCGAGCCCGGACTTCCGCGGCGGGCCGGAGGTGCTGCTCCACCTCCTCGCCTCGGGGCGCTGCGTGCTCCTGCTCGACGCCTTCGACGAGATGGGCGTCGTGGCGGCCGGCCGCAGCATCCAGGACCAGTTCCGCGAGCTGGCGCGCCTGGCCGGCGAGGAGCCGCTCGACCCCCGCCGCGGCAACCGGGTGCTGATCACCTGCCGCACCCACTTCTTCCGCGACCAGCAGCAGGTCAAGGCCACCGCGGCCGGCCGGCCGGCAGGCCTGGTTGCGGCGGAGGATTCCGACCTCGGGCGCGTCGCCCGGCGGTTCAACGCCGCGATCGACGAGCTGTGCCTGTTCGACGACGAGCAGATTGCCGAGTTCCTGGAGAAGCACCTCGGGGCGGCCGACGCCGAGCGGGCCAAGGAGTTCATCACCGAAACCTACGACCTCAAGACCCTGGCGCCGCGGCCGGTGCTGCTGGAGATGATCGTCGACTCCCTCCCCTCTCTCTGGAAGGAGGCAAAGGAGACCCGGATCACCTCGGCGGGGCTCTACGAGTACTACACGCGGCTCTGGCTCGAGGACAAGGCGGGCCGCAACCTCCAGACCCCGCCCGAGCTGCGCCATCGCCTGCTCGCCTTCCTCGCCGCCAGCCTCTGGCGGCGGGACGACCGCCAGATCCACCACCGCGAGCTGCTCGCCGAGGTCGAGCGCCTCGCCGGTCACTTCCCCGGGATCGACCACGAGCGGGTCGACATCGAGCTGCGCACGGCCGCCTTCCTGGTCCGCTCGGCGGAGGGCTACTACCGCTTCTCCCACAAGAGCTTCCTCGAGTACTTCCTGGCCCGGCACCTCTGGCAGGCGCTGGACGGCGAAGGCGCCGGCGGGGCGGCTCTCGACCTACCGCCGCTCACCCCCGAGGTCGGGGAGTTCTTCTGGCGGCTTCCGGACGGCGGCGCGGAGGCGCGCGTCGCCGCGCTGCGGGCGATCCTCGCTGCGCCCTACCGCTCGCGGGTCAGCGAGAACGCTTTGCGCCTGGGCGCCTGGAGCCGGAAGTACCTCGGGGCGGCCTTCCGGGTCGAGCGGGCCGGGCTCGCCGGGGCGCAGCTCGCCGGCGCCGACCTTCGCGGCGTCGAGCTGCCGAGCGCCGACCTCACCGAGGCGATGCTCGCCGGGGCGCAGTTCGAGGACGCCGTCCTCGCCGGCGCGCGGCTCGACCGCGCGCGGTCGAGCCGCGCGCGCGCGGCGGGTGTGGACCTCTCGGGCGCCTCGCTCGCCGGCGCGCGGCTCGCCGCAGCCGACTTCTCGAGGGCGGTGCTCCGCGGCGCCGTAGTCGACGGCGCCGACCTCTCCGGCGCGGTACTCGACCGCGCCGACCTCTCGGCCGCCCGCCTGCGCGGCGCGATCCTCACCGGCGCCTGGGGCCACGAGACCTCGTTCGAGGAGGCGCGGCTCGAGCGCGCCCGGCTCGACGCGTCGGTCTGGACCGGGGTGGGCTTCCGCGGCGCGAAGCTCGCCGGAGCCTCGACCGAGGGCTGGTTGCTCGCTGGGTGCACGGGCCGTTCCGGGGGTGCTGCCGCCCCGCTGCTTGAGCGCTTCGAGGCGTGGGTCGCTCCCGGGGGCGCACACCGTGGCTCGGTTTTTTCGGTGGCGTTGTCGTCGGACGGGAGCGTGGTGGCCTCGGGTGGGGACGACGGTTCGGTGCGCCTGTGGGATGGGCAAAGCGGCGCCGAACGCGCCGTGCTCTCCGGACACCAGGGCACTGTCTGGTCGGTGGCGTTGTCGTCGGACGGGAGCGTGGTGGCCTCGGGTGGGGACGACGGTTCGGTCCGCCTGTGGGATGGGCAAACCGGCGCCGAACGTGCCGTGCTCTCCGGACACCAGGATTGCGTCCGAGCGGTGGCGTTGTCGTCGGACGGGAGCGTGGTGGCCTCGGGTGGGGACGACGGTTCGGTGCGCCTGTGGGATGGGCAATGCGGCGCCGAACGCGCCATGCTCTCCGGACACCAGGATTGCGTCCGAGCGGTGGCGTTGTCGTCGGACGGGAGCGTGGTGGCCTCGGGTGGGGACGACAGTTCGGTGCGCCTGTGGGATGGGCAAAGCGGCGCCGAACGCGCCGTGCTCTCCGGACACCAGGGCAGTGTCTTTTCGGTGGCGTTGTCGTCGGACGGGAGCGTGGTGGCCTCGGGTGGCTCCGACGGTTCGGTGCGCCTGTGGGATGGGCAAAGCGGCGCCGAACGCGCCGTGCTCTCCGGACACCAGGGCAGTGTCTTTTCGGTGGCGTTGTCGTCGGACGGGAGCGTGGTGGCCTCGGGTGGGGACGACGGTTCGGTGCGCCTGTGGGATGGGCAAAGCGGCGCCGAACGCGCCGTGCTCTCCGGACACCAAGGCAGGGTCCAGGCGGTGGCGTTGTTGTCGGACGGGAGCGTGGTGGCCTCGGGTGGGGACGACGGTTCGGTGCGCCTGTGGGATGGGCAAAGCGGCGCCGAACGCGCCCTGCTCTCCGGACGCCAGGGCCGTGTCTGGTCGGTGGCGTTGTTGTCGGACGGGAGCGTGGTGGCCTCGGGTGGGGACGACGGTTCGGTGCGCCTGTGGGATGGGCAAACCGGCGCCGAACGCGCCGTGCTCTCCGGACACCAGGACCGTGTCTGGTCGGTGGCGTTGTCGTCGGACGGGAGCGTGGTGGCCTCGGGTGGGCACGACGGTTCGGTGCGCCTGTGGGATGGGCAAAGCGGCGCCGAACGCGCCGTGCTCTCCGGACACCAGGGCACTGTCTGGTCGATGGCGTTGTCGTCGGACGGGAGCGTGGTGGCCTCGGGTGGCTCCGACGGTTCGGTGCGCCTGTGGGATGGGCAAAGCGGCGCCGAACGCGCCGTGCTCTCCGGACACCAGGACACTGTCTGGTCGGTGGCGTTGTCGTCGGACGGGAGCGTGGTGGCCTCGGGTGGGCACGACGGTTCGGTGCGCCTGTGGGATGGGCAAAGCGGCGCCGAACGCGCCGTGCTCTCCGGACACCAGGGCACTGTCTGGTCGGTGGCGTTGTCGTCGGACGGGAGTGTGGTCGCCTCGGGTGGGGACGACGGTTCGGTCCGCCTGTGGGATGGGCAAACCGGCGCCGAACGCGCCATGCTCTCCGGACACCAGGGTAGGGTCCAAGCGGTGGCGTTGTCGTCGGACGGGAGCGTGGTGGCCTCGGGTGGGCACGACGGTTCGGTGCGCCTGTGGGATGGGCAAGGCGGCGCCGAACGCGCCGTGCTCTCCGGACACCAAGGCAGGGTCCAAGCGGTGGCATTGTCGTCGGACGGGAGCGGGGTGGCCTCGGGTGGGGACGACGGTTCGGTGCGCCTGTGGGATGGGCAAACCGGCGCCGAACGGGCGCGGTTCACGACCGAGCTGGGCCTCGCCGTCACCTCCGCCCCCGGCGGCTGGTTCCGGGTCAGCCCTCTCGGCGCCCGGCTCGACCCGGGTCTTCTCCGCCTCCAGATGGCCTGGGGCTCGCCCGGCTCCTACCGCGTCCTGCCGCTCGGCGGCCTCTACCACCTCCTCGACCGGCCCGATCACGTCGCCGCCGTCCTCGCCGGCGCCGAGCCGCCGCCTCCGCCGGAGATCTGGACCTCGCCCCCTCCGCTGGCCGGCAGCTAGCTCGGCCGGTTCGCCGCCGTCCAGTCCACCCCGTCGATCTCCCGCCATGCAACGAGCCGGCCGCGGCTGCGCTCCTGAGACTCGCCGCCGCCGTAGACCACGAACCGCTCCGCGATCCGCCGCCCGCCCGCCTCCCCGAGCGCCTCCTCGAACCGGTCGAGGGCCGCGAAGAGCTTGCCCGACGGCGTCTGCGCCGCCTTGATCTCCACCGGCACCAGCTCGTTCCCCCGCTCGATCACGAGGTCCACCTCCACCCGGTCGCGGTCGCGGTAGAACGAGAGCCGGGGCCGCCGGCCGCGGTGGAGGTGGGCCTTGGCGATTTCGCCGACCACCCAGGTCTCGAAGAGTGCGCCGCGGAGGGGGTGGGAGGCGAGCTGGCGGGGCTCCTCGATGCCGAGGAGGCTCGCCGCCAGGCCGGTGTCGTGGAAGTAGAGTTTGGGGGTCTTGATCAGGCGCTTGCCCAGGTTGGCGAAGAAGGGCGGCAGGCGGAAGACGATGTAGCTCGCCTCGAGGACCGAGAGCCAGGAGCGCGCGGTGGGCGGCGTGATGCCGCAGTCGGCGGCCAGCGACGTGAGGTTGAGGAGCTGGCCGGTGCGGGTCGCGCACAGGCGCAGGAAGGTCTGGAAGAGCAAGAGGTCGCCAACCCGGACGAGCTGGCGCACGTCGCGCTCGACATAGGTCGCGACGTAGTCGGCGAGCCACTCGTTTGCGGGGAGACCGCGCTCGTAGATGCGCGGGTAGCCGCCCTGCCAGATCAGCACGTCGAGGTCCGCCGGCGGGTCGGGAAAGCGGCGGATCTCGGCCAGAGAGAGCGGCAGCAGCTCGGTCAGCGTGGTGCGCCCGGCGAGCGACTGGGTGAGGCCGTCGATCAGCGCCAGGTTCTGCGACCCGGTGAGCACGAACCGGCCGGGACGGGGGTCCTCGTCGACCAGCCCCTGGAGGTACGAGAAGAGCTGCGGCACCCGCTGCACCTCGTCGATCACCGCGCCGTCGCGGTAGCGGGCGAAGAAGGCGACCGGATCCTCCTGGGCCAGCTCGCGGTTCGCCGGATTCTCCACCGAGACGTAGGGCAGCTCCGGGAACGCCATCCGGCTGAGGGTCGTCTTGCCGGACTGCCGCGGCCCGGTCAGGGTCACCACCGGGTAACGGCCGGCCAGCTCGAGGAGATGCGGCTGGAGCAGGCGCTCGATCACGCCGGGAGTATACAGAAGTGGGCTAATCGAAGATTCAATCTTCGATTAGCCCACTCCTCGAACCCATGGCGGACCTTGCCGCCCTCCTACGTATTCCTCCAGGTCAGCGGTTCTCAAACACGTACAACACTGGAGGAGACTTCGATGTCCAGGCACTCTCTCAAGGTTTCGATGCTGGTGATGCTGCTGGTTGTCTCGGTGAGCGGTTCGGCGTTCGCCGCCGGGCCCAAGGTGGGGACCACCGCGGGCAAGGGCTACGACGAGTACGCCGCGCGCTGGTGGCAGTGGATGACCTCGATCCCGTCGGCGGTCAATCCGCAGGACAACGACGGCGCGGTCGACTGCTCGCTGAACCAGCAGGGGCCGGTCTGGTTCCTGGCGGCGGCCCAGTCCGGGGTGACCGCCGAGCGCTCGTGCACGGTCAAGCGGAACAAGGCGCTCTTCTTCCCGCTGGTCAACGCCATCTTCACCAACGGCCCCGGCGAGAACGCCACCGTGGCCGAGAAGCGCGACGCCCTCGACGGCGTGCTCAGCGACCTGCGACCGGGCATCTTCGCCGACTTCGGCTTCCCGGGCTCGCGGGCCTGCGACTTGCGGGTCGAGATCGACGGGCTGCCGGCGACCTACTTCGTGCCGGTGGCGCGGGTGCAGTCGCCCGCGTTCCGGATCGACACCGGCGACGGCCCGAGCGGCCTGCCCCCGGGGCTGGTCGACGAGGAGGCGATCACCGACGGCTTCTGGGCGATGCTGCCGCCGCTCGCGCCGGGCGAGCACACCCTGCGCTTCGGCGGCCGCATCTGCGAGTTCGACAACTTCGACGATCACCCGCTGGCCGGGCCGATCGACATCACCTACCACCTGACGGTCACCCACCAGCCGTGAGGTGCGCCGCCCCCCGGTCTGGCCCGCGGCTCTCGACGGCGAGGCTCCGGTCCGGGTCCGGGGGGCGTTCGTCTCCGCGGCGGCCCGCCCCGGGCCGCCGCGGAGCCTTATACTGGCGCCTCATGAGCGATGAGCAGACGGCGGTCGCGGCGGCGCCCGTCCCCGCCCCGGCCGCGGTCCCGGCGGCCGTGCTCCCCCTCGGCGAGGAGCGCAAGCTCGACCGCGGCTGGGTGACGGTGCAGCGGATCGGGCGCTGGATCCGGGTCGGGATCCTGGCCATGATCTGGGCGGTGGCGTCGTCGATCCTGGCGTTCACCGGCATGCCGGGGGCGGTCTACGGGACGATCGTCGGCGGGTTCGGGGCGCTGGTCGTGCTGCGGGCGGTCCTGGCCCACGTCTGGCCGGCCAAGGCCTGGCGCCACGCCTCCTACCGGGTCAGCGAGCGCGGGATCGAGATCCGGCGCGGCGTCTGGTGGCGGGCGGTGATCACGGTGCCGCGCTCGCGGGTGCAGCACACCGACGTCACCCAGGGGCCGCTCGAGCGCTCGTTCGGGCTCGGCACGCTGGTGCTCTTCACCGCGGGGACCGACCACTCGAAGGTCGAGCTGCCCGGGCTCGCCTACGCCGACGCCTCGGCGATCCGCGACCGGCTGGCGGCGGTGGACGAGGACGATGCCGTCTGAGGCCGGGCCGGAGCCCGGTCCCGAGCCGGCGGCGCCTGCCCCCGAGCCGGCCGCACCGCCCTCGGCCGCCACGGGCGCCTCCGAGCGCCACCGGCTCCACCCGGTCTCGATCCTCTTCCTGCTCGGCGCCCAGGCGCGGAGCCTGCTCGTGCCCGGGCTCTTCGTCCTCTTCGCGGCGCGCGGCAGCGACGACCCCTCGGTCTGGATGATGGTGCTGTTCTTCCCCTATGCCGCGGTGGCGGTCGTGCGCTACCTGTCGTTCCGCTACGCTTATCTCGCCGACGAGCTGGTGATCGAGTCCGGCTTCGTCTTCCGCAAGCGGCGCCACGTCCCCTACGGCCGCATCCACAACATCGCCTCGGTCGAGAACCCGCTCCACCGCGCCTTCGGCGTCGCCGAGGTGCGGGTCGAGACCGCCGGCGGCGACGAGCCCGAGGCGCGCATCCGGGTGCTGTCGCGAGAGGCCCTCGAGGAGATGCGCCGGCGGGTCGCCGCCGGCAAGGCGCGGCGGCCGGGCGGGACGGCGGAGGGCGCGGCGGCCGGGGCCGCGGGGGCCGAGGCAGGCGGGGGCGGGGCGGGCGCATCGGCGCCGGCGGCCGGCGCGGCATCGGCGGCCGGTGTGTCGCCGGCCGCGGCGCCCGCGATCGCCGCCGTGCCGGCGCGCGACCTGGTCCGGCTCGGCCCGAAGGACCTGGTGCTCTACGGCCTGATCGACAACCGCGGCATGGTCGTCGCCGGCGCGCTCCTCGGCGTCGCCTGGCAGCTCGGTCTCTTCGACGCCGGCGGGCGCGCCGGAGCGCGGCGGTCGTTCGAGTGGTGGCGCGCCTGGCAGGAGGTCCCGAGCGCCGGCCTCGAGCTGTTCTGGGACTCGGTCCGCAGCGGAGCGTCGCCGCTCCGGATCGCCCTCGGCGTGGCGGCGGCGCTCGCGGTCTTCCTGGTCCTGGTGCGCCTGCTCTCGATCGGCTGGGCGTTCTACAAGCTCTGGGGGTTCCGGCTCCGCCTCTCCGGCCGCGAGCTGGCGAGCGAGAGCGGGCTCCTGACCCGGGTCCGCGCCGCGGTGCCGCTGCACCGGATCCAGACCGTCACGGTCACCGAGTCGCCGCTCCACCGGCTGCTCCGGCGGGTCGAGGTCACCGCCGAGACCGCGGGCGGCAAGTCCGGCGAGGACGCCGCCGGCGGCAAGGAGCGCCAGCGGCTGGCGCCGATCCTGCGCCGCGCCGAGCTGCCGGCGCTGATCGGGGAGCTCCTCCCCGGGCTCGACCTCGGCGCCGTCGAGTGGCGGCCGGTCGACCCGCGCGGCGAGGTGCGGATGCGGCGCGCCGGGCTGGTCTGGTCGGCGATCTGGGCGGCGGCCGCGGCGATCGGGGCGCGCGCGGCCGGCATCTCGCCGTGGTGGGCGCTCGCCGTCTTCGCTCTGCTCGCCCTGCAGGCGGCATGGATGGCCCGCCGACGCATCCGCCGCTACGGCTGGGCGCTGACCGGCGACGCCGTGCTCTTCAGGAGCGGCGGCCTCTGGCGCCGTACGACGATGGCGCGCGACTCCAAGGTCCAGGCGGCGGCCCTCGCCGAAGGCCCGCTCGACCGCCTGTGGGGGATGGCGACCCTCGCCCTCGACACCGCCGGCGCCGCCGCCACCAGCCACCGGCTCCACGTGCCGTTTCTCCCGCGCGAGACCGCCCGCGAGCTGCTCGAGGAGGTCGACCGCCGCGCCGCGACCACGGCGTTCAGGTGGTAGAGGTCAGACGAACTCGCCGCCGTCGAGCACCCACACCGCCCCGGTGACGAAGTCCTGGCGCAGCAGGTGGAGGAGGTTCTCGGCGACGATCTCGGGCGAGCCCGGCCGCCCGAGCGGCACCCGCCGCTCGACCAGGCGCTCGAGATAGCCGTCGTCCTCGCCCGGCGGCGGCAGGATCGCGCCGAGGGCGAGGGCGTTGACCGTCACCCCCGGCGCCAGCGCCAGGGCGAGGTCCCCGGTCAGCCCCCAGAGCGCCCGCTTGGTCAGCCGGTAGACCGGGTGGTCGGCGCCGGCGCGGCGCACCCGGGCGTCGAGGAGGTGGACGATCCGCCCCGGCTCCTCGCCGCCCCCCGCCCGCTCACGCGCCGCGGCGAAGGCGCGCGCCAGGAGATACGGCGCGCGCAGGTTGACCGCCACCAGCCGGTCGAACACCTCGGCGCCGGACGCCTCCAGGGTGTCGTCCTCGGGAAACACGGCGGCGCTCGAGACCAGCACGTCGAGCCGGCCGAAGCGCTCGACCGCCGCCGCGATCAGCCGCTCGGCGGAGCCGGGGTCGGCGAGGTCAGCGCCCGCGGTGATCGCCGCAACGCCCAGCCGCTCGGCCTCGGCGCGGGTCTCCTCGGCGGGGGCTGCGGAGCGGTTGTAGTGGACCACCATGTCGCAGCCGGCGCCGGCCAAACCGAGCGCGAGAGCGCGGCCGATGCGCACCCCGCCGCCGGTGACCAGGGCGGTCTTGCCTCGGAGGTCCATGGGCGGAGTCTACGGCGACCGGAGCTCATGGCGGTCACTTTGGCCTGGACAGCATCGTCATCGTTGTGTAGTCTTGCGGCTTCTGAAGTTCATCCGGATCGCGGAGAGCCCGTTCGCCGCGAGCCGCTTTCAGCGCTCTTCCGGTAACCGCCACTTCGAGAGGTGCGCCATGTTCTGGTCACGCCGTTCCCGCAGCCTGTGCTCCGCTGGTTCGATCTCCTTCGCCGTCCTCCTCGCCGTCGCGATCGCGGTCGTCTCGACCTCGGTGGCGGCCGAGCCGGAGACCGGGGCGGCCGCACCATCCGATGCCGCCCCGCAGTCCTCGCCGGCCGCGCCCGCGGCGGAGAAGGAGGCCCTTCGCGACGCCATCTGGCGGTTCGAGCGGCTGCTGCGCCACCGACTCGCGGCGGCCGACGGCCCTGCCCCGACCGCCGCTCCCGACCTCGACGGTCTGCGCCGGCGCCTGCAGGGACTCCAGGGGGCCGCGCGCCGGCTCGAGGGGGCCGCAGGCGGGGAGTTGGAGCGCAAGGTCCTGGTGCTGCGGCCGCTGCTGCTCGATCTCGAGCGCGCGGCGACCGGGGCACGCCGCCTCTCGCCCTCGCCCTGGCGTGCCGAGCCCGTGCGCGCCGCCGCGCAACTGAGGGCCGCCGGCCACTCGGCGTGCGCCGGCGCGCTGCCGGTAGGCGACGGCCTCTGGCGGGCGGCTCTGGCCCCCGCGGCGGGAGCGCCCGCGGGCGCGGCGGGAGATCTCTGGCTGCGCTACACGGCGCGGGTATCGGGCTGGGCGAGGGTCACCACCGCCGGCTCCGACCTCGATACCGTGGTCGAGGTGTTCGCCTCCTGCCCGGGCGCCGGCGACTCGCCCCTCGCCCGCGGCGACGACGAGATCGGGCTGCAGGCGCGCGCCGCCTTCCGCGCCGCCGCCGGCGAGAGCCGGTGGATCCGCGTCGGCGGCTGGCGCGGAGCGGCGGGCACGCTGGTCGTCGGGCTCGGCGGCGGCCTGACCGGGATCGCCGGCACCGTGACCGCAGAGGCGACCGGCGCCCCGGTCGCCTCCGAGAGCGTCGCGATCTGGGACCAGAGCGGCTTCTTCGAGGACTCCGTCTCCACCGACGCACTCGGTCGCTACGTGGCGATCGGCCTCGCTGCCGGCACCTACTTCGTGAGTACCGAGCTGTTTTCGGCCGGTGGTCTCCTCGACGAGCTGTACGACGACATACCGTGCCCCGGGGGCGCCTTCGACGGTTGCAACCCGACCGACGGCACGCCGGTGGTCGTCGTCAGCGGCTCGATCACGCCGGACGTCGATTTCGCGCTCGGTCCCGGCGGCGCAATCGCCGGCCGCGTGCGCGACGCCGGCACCGGCGAGGCGGTGCCGTTCGCCAATGTCCAGGTTTTCGATTCGACCGGCGGCTTCCTCGGCAACCACTTCTCCGACGTCGCCGGACGCTACCGCGTCGGCGGGCTGGGCGGCGGTTCCGTCTTCGCGATCGCCAGGGAGGGCCAGGGCCTGTACACGCCCGAGCTGTACGACGGCGTTCCGTGTCCCGATTTCTGCCAACCGACCACTGGCACACCGATCCCGGTCACGGTCGGCTCGGTCACCGGCGGCATCGACTTCGACCTCGATCGTCGCGGCGGGGTCGCCGGCCGGCTCACCCGCGCCGGCGGAGCGCCGGTCTCGTTCGAGTCCGTCGAGATCTACGACGGCGCCGGCCTGGAGGTCGGGTTCGGCTTCACGGATTCGCAGGGAGACTACGCGACCGGCCTCGACGCCGGACAGTACTTCGTGACCACCCGAACGTTCGATCATCTGGACGAGCTGTACGACGATCTTCCTTGCGAACCGTCGTGCGATCCCACCACCGGCACGCCGGTGCCGGTCCCTGCCGGTGGGGTCACCGCGGGCATCGACTTCGAGCTGCAGCGACTGGGCCGGATCGAAGGCCTCGTGACCGACGCCGGGACCCTCGAGGTGCTCTTTCCCACGGTCTCGGTCTACGACACCGCCGGCAACTTCGTCGCCAGCGGCTCCAACGGGTTCGGCGGTCCCTACGTAATCCCCGGCCTGGCCGCCGGCACCTACTTCGTCACCGCCTCGGCGTTCGACTACCGCGACGAGCTGTACGATGACCTGCCGTGCCCGGGCGGCGTCCCCGCCGGGTGCGATCCGACCAGCGGCACTCCGGTGGTGGTGCAGATGGACGCCGTCACCTCCGGAATCGATTTCGCCCTCGACCGCCTCGGTGGCGTCGAAGGCACCGTCACCGACGCGGTCAGCGGCGACCCGATCCGGTTCGAGCCGCTCCAGCTCTTCGACTCCGCCGGCCAACTGGTGACCACAGGGTCCACCGACTCGCTGGGCGAGTATCGGCTCTCCGGGCTCGATCCCGGCGGTTACTTCGTCGTCGCGCTCGCCGCCGACTACTTCGCCGAGCTGTACGACGACTTGCCGTGCCCCGGCGGGGTCCCCGCCGGCTGCGACCCGACTAGCGGCACCGTGGTGCCGGTCACTCTGGGTGGCCCGACCACCGGCATCGACTTCGCGCTCGCCCCGAAAGGGGCGATCGAGGGGACGGTGACCGAGGCCGGCACCGGCCTGCCGGTGGATTTCGCTTCGATCGCGGTCTGGGATTCGGCCGGCGATTTCGCGAGGAGCGGCGGGACCGGTCCGCTCGGTGACTACCGGGTGCTGGGCCTCGATCCCGGCACCTACTTCGTCACGGTCACCTCGCCGCGACACGTCGGCGAGTTGTACGACGACCTGCCGTGCCCGGGCGGCGCGCCTGGGGGATGCGATGTGACCGCAGGCACCGCGGTTGCGGTGACCGCCGGCGGCACGACCACCGGCATCGATTTCGCGATCGTGCGCCTGGGGAGCCTGAGCGGCGGGGTCACCGAAGCCGGCAGCGGGCTGCCGCTGTTCGGCGGCATCGTCGTCCTGTTCGACGCCGGCGGATCGTCCTTCGACTCCGCCCCGATCCACGCCCCGGACGGCGATTACCGCTTCGAGAGCGTGCCGGCGGGTACCTGGTTCGTCGCCGTGTCCGCGCCGCCCGATCACGCCGACGAGCTCTACGACGACATCCCTTGCCCCGATCTCGCCTGCGATCCGACCACCGGTACGCCGGTCGTCGTGTCGAACGCCGTCGAGACCTCGGGCATCGACTTCGCGCTCGATGTCGCGAGCGGCATCGTCGGCCGGGTCACCGACGACTCGGACGACCCGGTGCCGGGCGTAGCCATCGACCTGTGGGATGCCGCGGGAGAGCTGATCCAGAGCACCGCCAGCGGCCTCACCGGCTTCTACCGGCTGACCCCCTTCGACGCCGGCACCTACTTCGTCTCGACCGACAACGGCCAGGGCCTCCTCGACGAGATCTTCGACGACCTGCCGTGCCCCCTCGGCCCGGCATTCGAGGGGCTGTGCGATCCCCTGGACGGCGATCCGGTGGTGCTGGCGAGCTTCGACGCGCTGGTCAGCGACGTCGACTTCCAGCTCACGGGCTCGCCGGTGATCTTCGCCGACGGCTTCGAATCGGGGGACGTCTCGGCCTGGTCGGCGGCGCTCCCGTAGCCGCCACGTCTGACGGCTAGTCGCGCCTTCGCCGCCGCAGCTCCTCGAGGAGCGGCCCGCGCTCGCCGAGCTGGCGAAGGCGGATCCCCCCCTCGGCGAGGTGGTCGGCGACCTCCTCGGCCTCGGCTACGGTGGGCGGCGCGGTGCGGCGGAGGAGGACCAGGGTCTGCCCCGGGTCGATCTCGAGGCGCGCCGCGGTCTCGTGGCGGCTGGCGAAGAGCGGCGGCGGGGTGCGCAGGAGCCGGACCGCGGCCTCGCGGTAGCCCTGACCCGGCTGCGGAGAGGGGTCGTAGCCGAGGTCGACGAAGGCGAGGTATTCGCTCTTGACCAGGGCGGCGAGGGGGAAGTCGGTCCCCCACACCGCCTCGCCCTGGGCGTGCACCCGGAGTTGCCGGTCGGGCCAGTGCCGGGCCAGGGAGTAGTTGAAGAGCGTCCGTCCGATGCCGGCGCCGTAGACCGCGAAGAGGCGGCACGGCGGCTCGGTGCGGCAGCGCGGGTCGTCGAGGACGATCGCCAGGGCCTCGCCCTCCGGCCGCGCGACGGGCACGGGGGGATCGGCGCAGAAGCCGCGGTGGAAGCGGCAGGGCTCGGCGGGGATGTCCATCGCGCCGAGCGCGTGCGCCGCTCCGCTTCCCCAGCCCCAGCTTACGAAGGCGAAGACCAGGGCTGCGGCGAGGGCGACCGCGACGGCGGCCGCCTTGGCGAGCGCCGGCGGGCGCAGCCGGCCGATGCCCCAGGCGCCGAGGGCGGCCGCGGGCGGGATCAGCCCGAGGCCGTAGAGCCAGGCCTGGCTGGTCTGGGCCGAGAGCGCGAGGTAGCTCCCCGCGAGCGCCGCGGCGACCACCCAGGCGGCGCTCCGCCGGGGCGGCAGGAGAAGCGCCGCGAGGCCCAGGAGGATCGGCGCCAGGAGGAGCCACGACAGCGCGTCCGGGGCCGTGGCCGCGTACCAGCCGAGCCCCCCCTCGGGTCCCGGGTAGCCCACCGTGTTGTGGCGCGCGCCGCGGAACTCCGCCAACTCTTCGGAGAGGAGCGTCCGCTGGAGGCGCAGCAGCCGGTCGCCCCAGATCGCGTACCAGGAGGCGCCGATCACGGCCGCGGCGACCGCCCCGGGGACTAGCCCGCGCCAGAGGAGGGGGCTCCGGAGGCGCGCGCTCAGGACGGCGGCGAGGCGGCGCGCCGGGCGGGCTCCGGCGCCGGGCACGACATAGCCTTCCGGGGCCCGCAGTGCCAGCGCCAGCCCTACGGCGGCCGCGGCGGGGCCCATCGTCCACAGGAAGCTGGGGTGGAGGAGGAGGCCGATCCCGAGCGAGACGCCGAACGCCACCGCCTGCCGCGGCCGCCGCTCCTCCCAGAGCGCGACCAGGAGCGCCAGGGAGACCGCCGCCGCGGCGGTCGCGGCGAGGTGCGGGAGGTAGATGCGCGCCATGTGGGTCACCGGCGGCGAGCCGAGCGCGAGAGCGGCCGCCGCGAGCCCCGCCCAGGGTCCGGCGAGGCGCCGGCCGAGGCGGTAGAGGGCGGCGCCGAGCACCGCCAGGGCGACCAGGTTGATCGCCAGGGCGGCGTCCTCGCCGCCGCCGAGGACGGCGACGAACGGCCAGGTGAGGAGCTGGTAGAGCGGCGGCCGGCCGCCGTGGGAGAGCCGCCCGAGCGCCCGCCACGCCGCGCCCGGATCGCCGCCCCAGGGGAAGCCGTCCGCGAAGCGGAGCAGGTGGGTCAGGAAGGCGTAGGCGTCGGTGGTCGAGTACGGCTGCGAGTCGGCGGCGAGCCAGGCCAGGTGGCCGGCGAGGACCGCCGCGAGCAGCACGGCGAGGAGGAGCGCCGGGACGCCAGGCCGGCGGGCGGGAGAGATCGGCGCGCTACGGTCCAAACTCGATCACCGCCTCGATCACCCGTTCCTGCTCGCCGTCGGTCAGGCCGGGGAAGAGCGGCAGGCGGACGAGGCGCGCCGCGGCGTCCTCGGTCACCGGCAGCGATCCCTCGCGGCCGCCGAGCCGGCGGCCGACCGGCGACAGATGGAGCGGCAGGTAGTGGAAGACCGCCAGGATGCCGCGCGCGCGGAGGTGGGCGATCAGCCGGTCGCGGCTCTCCGGGGTCGGCATCAGGAGGTGGAAGAGGTGCCAGGCCGACCGGCGGTCCGGCGGCACCGCGGGCGGCCGCGCGCCGGCGGCGCGGCACCAGGCGTCGAGGCCGTCGCGGTAGCGCCGCCAGAGCCGCTCGCGCCGCTCCTGGATCCGCTCGCGCGCCTCGAGCTGGCCGAAGAGGAAGGCGGCCAGGAGGTCGGCCGGCAGGTAGCTCGAGCCGATCTCGCGCCAGGTGTAGCGGTCGACCTCGCCGCGGAAGAAGCGGCTGCGGTCGGTCCCCTTCTCGCGCAGGATCTCGGCGCGCTGGAGGAGGCTCCGGTCGTTGAGGACCAGGGCACCCCCCTCGCCGCAGGTGACGTTCTTGGTCTCGTGGAAGGAGAGCGCGGCGAGCGCGCCGAAGGTGCCGAGCGGCCGGCCGCGGTAGCCGCCGAAGAGGCCGTGGGCGTTGTCCTCGACGACGGCGAGGCCGTGCCGCTCTGCGAGGTCGCCGATCGCCGCCAGGTCGCAGCCGACGCCGGCGTAGTGGACCGGCACCACCGCCCGGGTGCGGCCGGTGATCCGCGCCGCGAGGTCGCCGGGGTCGAGGTTCAGGGTCTCGGGATCGACGTCGGCGAAGACCGGCTCGGCGCCGCGCAGGGCGAAGGCGTTGGCGGTCGAGACGAAGGTGAAGGACGGCATCACCACCTGGTCGCCCGGCCCGACCTCGAGCAGCAGCGCCGCCAGCTCGAGGGCGTGGGTGCACGAGGTGGTCAGGAGCACCGGCGCGCCGCCGTGGATCTCCTCGAGCAGCTCGCGGCAGCGGCGGGTGAAGCGGCCGTCGCCGGCGATCCAGCCGCTCGCCGCCGCCTCGGCGACGTAGCGCAGCTCGTCGCCCATCGGGTCGACGCGGTGGAACGGGATGCGCGGCGGCGCGCTCATCGCCCGGCGCGCGGCCAGAGGTGGTACCAGAGCCCGACCTCGCGGGTGACGAAGCCGGCGCGCTGGTAGAGGCGCTGGGCGGCGACGTTGGCACCCTGGGTCACCACCTCGGCGCGCTCGGCGCCGTGGGCGGCGAGCCAGCCGAGGGCGGCGGCGACCAGCGCGCCGCCGAGGCCGGCGCCGCGACGGCGGGCGTCGACCCCGACCAGGCCGATCGAGCCCTCGGCGCCGTCGAGGCGGCAGGTGACGTAGCCGGCGGCCGCGCCGGTGTCTTGGGTGCCTGGCGCGGCCTCGGCGACCAGCACCGCGTCGGCCCAGCCGCGGGCGCTGTTCTCGATCCAGGCGCGGTAGAGACGCTCGCAGTCGGCGTCGGGGAAGCCGGGGTCGTTCCAGAAGCGGGTGCCGCGGTGGGCGGCGGCGGCGATCGCGCCGAGCGCCGGCAGGTCGCCCGGGACGGCGGCGGGGCGGATCGCGACCTCGGCACCCCGCACCCCGTCGGCGGCCTCGGCCGCTCCGAGCGGCCGCTCGAGCGTCACCCGCACGTCGACCAGGCCGAACCCGGCCGCCTCGGCGCGCCGCACCGCCGCCGGGTCGCCGGCGTCGGCCAGGAGGTAGAGGCAGTCGATCGCCTGCTCCGCGCACCAGGCGCGCGCGCGCTCCAGGTCGTCCGCGCTCGGCCGGCCGGTGGTCAGCCGCGCGATCCGCAGGCCGAAGTGCTCCGAGTCCCAGGCCAGCGGCTCGCAGGGCGCGGCCGCGACCGCCCGCGCCGCGGTCACGCGGTCTCCCGCGCCGCGGCGGCGGCCGCCGGCGTCGTCTCGCGCACCGTGTAGGCCGGGCGCCGCAGGGTCCGGAAGTAGACCCGGCCGAGGTACTCGCCGAGGATCCCGAGCGCCAGGAGCTGGGCGCCCGAGAAGATCGCGATGATCGAGGCCAGGAACGGGAAGCCCGGCACCGAGCCGCCGCGCACGAAGTAACCGGCCACCACGAACGCCAGCACGCCGCCGCCGAAGAGCGCGAGCGCCAGCCCCATCAGCGACGCCATCCGCAGCGGCAGGGTCGAGAAGCCGGTCACCAGGTCGAGCGCGTGGCGGATCAGCCGGCGCAGCGAGTAGCCCGACCGGCCGCGCTCGCGCGGGTCGTGGCGCACGGTCACCGCTCCGAAGCGCTGGCTCCCCCAGGTCAGGAGAGCGTCGAGCGACACGAACGGCCCGGTGTAGTCGGCGAAGGCGTCGCGCAGGCGGGTGCGCAGGACGCGGAAGGCGCTGACCCGGCGCGCCGCCTCCTGGCCCATGCTCTCGGCGAGCACCCAGCGGGTCAGCCGCGAGGCGACCACCCGCCAGAAGCCGTGGCGCTGGCGCTCGGGGGTGCCGTAGACGACGTCGAAGTCGGGCCCGAGCGCGGCCAGGAGGCGCGGCAGCTCCTCGGGCGGGTTCTGGAGGTCGTCGTCGAGGGTCGCGGCGATCGGCGCCCGGGCGCTCCGCAGCCCCGCCAGGAGCGCGTTGTGCTGGCCGTAGTTGCGGCCGAGGTCGATGCCGCGGATGCGCCCGTCGGCCGCCGCCAGCTCGGCGATCCGCCGCCAGCTCGCGTCGGCGCTGCCGTCGTTGACCAGGATCAGCTCCCAGCGACCGCCGACGCCGTCGACCGGGTCGAGCGCCGCCGCCAGGCGCCGCGCCAGCTCGCCGAGGGTCGCCTCGGCGTTGTAGACCGGCACCACGACCGAGAGCGCCGGCTCGGGCGACGGCGGCACGCCGGACTTCACCGGCCGGCCCTCATCAGCAGGTGGCTGTAGGGGAGGCGCAGCAGGTCGCCACGGATCGCGGTCTCGACGGCTCCGAAGCGCTCCTCGACCAGCGCCCGGTAGGAATCGGGGGAGCGCACGTACCGGCCGCGGTCACGGTCGATCAGCCAGCGGGCGACCGGGTGCTGGCCGGCGACCCGCACCGGGTCGATGGTGGCCAGCACGCCGCCCGGCGCGAGAAGCTCGTAGGCGGCGGAGATCAGACGCCGCGCCTCGCCGTCGTCGAGGTGGTGGAGGAGGAAGAGCGCCAGCACCAGGTCGAAGCGCTCGCCGCGCAGCCTCTCTGCGGCGTCGCCCGCCCGCGCGCACAGGAACCTGCCGCGGCCGCCCCAGCGCCGTTCGGCGGCGCGAAGGTAGACCGGCTCGAGGTCGAGGCCGACGAAGTCGACGCCCGCGGGCAACTCGGCGAGCAGATCGCCCGGCCCGCAGCCGACCTCGAGCGCGCGCTGACCGCTCCGCGGCCGCGTCCAGTCGGCGAGGAACCGCCGCCGCGCCCGCCGGGCGCCGAGCAGTCCCTGAAACGCTCGATAGGCGGCGGGCAGCGCCAGCACGCGCCGAGGGTCGAGCACGCGCCCGTTCCCCGGGTTTTCTCTCATCCGGGGAGTCTACCGAAGCCGGCGGGGGGCCGCGGGCGGCAGCGGCAGCGCAAGCGGTGGCTCGGGCGCGGGCAGTGCGACGGTGGTCCGCCGGTAGGCGGCGACCGGGATGCGCGGCAGCGGCTGGTCGTTCCGCGGGTCGTCGAAGCCGATCACCAGGTCGATCGTGCCGGCCGCCGGCAGGTCGCCGGCGCCGAGCGGGCCGGCTCCCGAGCGGGCGTAGACCGGCGGCGCCCCGGCCGGCCGCAGGCGGAAGCGGCGCTCGCCGGCGGCCGCCGGCAGCGGCTCGCCGCGCAGCACCGGCCGGCCGGCGATGCGGATCTCCAGGCCGCGCACGGAGCGGTGGGAGTGCAGCGCGATCGCTCCGGCGAGGTCGAGCCCACCGGTCTTCTCTTCGAACGCCAGCGACCAGCCGTTGCCGGAGGCGCCGGCGCCGCTCCAGCGCGGCCGGCCGAGGATCGGGGCCGCCGCCTCGACCTTGCCGATCACCGCCTCGACCGGCCGGCCGTCGAGCCGGAACCGGAGGGCGATCGGCTCACCGCCTGCGAGCGGCTCGGCGAGCGGCAGAAAGATCAGCTCCTGCCCCCGCGAGACGTCGAGCAGCGCCGCCGAGTCGCCTGGCTGGAAGGGCGTCCGCCGCGGCTCACCCGGCATGCCGCCGAGGAGCACTCCGACCTGGTGCGGGCCGATCCACAGCTCCGGCCGGTGGCCCTGGCGCAGTCGGCGGGGGGAGCCTCCGGCCGGCGGGTAGGCCGCCAGCGGCACAATCCTGAGCAGCGTCAGCTCCGGCAGTGCGGCGCCGGTCAGGTGCGCCGCCAGCTCGGCGGCGACCAACTCGTTGCCGAGCGGGCCGAGGTGGTCGAGTGGCGCCAGGTAGAGGCTCGGCCGCACGCGCGCGAGCCGCGGCGCCCGGGCCTCGATCACCTCGATCCCGCGCTCCGAGAGCGCCGGGGCGTGGGCGCAGCTCTCCTCGCCGTTGCAGATCACGACAAGGCCGCGGGCGCCCTCCGCCGCGACCCGCGCGAAGAGCGCCGGGTAGAGCTCCCGCGCCTCGGCCCCGACGCCGCCCGGGAAGTAGTAGAACGGGTTTCGGGCCAGCTCCCGTCCGCGCGGCAGGAGTGCGCGCACGAACACCGGTCCGTGGGCGTCGTAGCGCGCGTAGCGCCACGGGGCGGCGAAACGGGAGTAGATCTCGGCCGCTTCGAGGCGGGTGTCGCCGAGCGGGTCGATCCGCACCGCCTCGCCGTCGGAGAGGACGAACCGCGCGTGCACTGGCGCGAAGTCGCCCGCGCTCCGGCTGAAGCTCGCGTCGCGCGTGAGGTGGAACGGGTAGAGATTGAACAGGGTGTAGTCGAGGTTCCAGCGTCGTCCGGCGAGCTGCCAGAGCAGCACCGACTGGTGCATGCCGTAGCCGCCGACGCCGAAGTTGATCACCTCGACCGCCCGCCCGCCCGCGCCCAGCCGCCCGCCGGCGGCCAGCCGCTCGCCGAGCAGCGACGGGAAGTCGGCGCCCTGGGCGACCTCGGAGCCGCGGACGAACGAGCAGCCGAAGATGCCGATCCGGATCGTCCCCGGCTGCTTGGCCTCGGGAAAGAGGGTGTAGGAGCCGGCCGGGTGCTGGTCGGGCGAATGGGCGGTGCCGAGCAGGACCGGGTCGCGCTCGGCGAGCCCCGGGAAGGCGCGATCCCGGAACTCCTCGGTGTGCGCCTCCCGGTAACCGCGGAGGCCGTGGCGGACTTGCGCCGTCCGCGCCGCCCATACCGCGGCGATCAGCGTCAGCGCCGCCCCGGTGAGGAGCGGCCGCCCCCAGCGCTCGAGCCAGCGGCGCGCCGCCGGCGCGGCATTCCCGTCCATCCGGCGGAGTCTAGTGCCGGCGAGCGCGTCGCTTGCGGCGCACAAAAAAACCGGGGCGCACGGGGCGCCCCGGGGTGCCAAGGAGGTTTTCTTTGTGGGTCAGGGGTCGTCCGGTCTCCCGTCCGGCCCTCTCTCTCTGGCACCCTATACGGCGGGCGCGGGCGAGGGTTGCACCGCCGGGTGACGGGGGGGTGACGGGCGCCGCGGCGGGGCGCTAGCGGCCGCCGAGGCTGCCGGGCGGCGGCGCGACGCCGCCCAGCCGGCCGGGGGCGAAGTCGACGAAATCGATCGGCGTGAAGTAGCTGAAACCGCCCCGGTTGGCCCCCGGCGGCACCTGCGGCGGCGCGGGCATCGGCGTGGGCGGCCCGTGGGGGGATGGGTGGGGGTGGTGCGGCGGGTGGTGCTGCGGGGGGAACCAGAAGCCGGGCAGGAAGTAGACCGGGTAGTACGGGTCGGAAGAGTAGGGCGAGGGAGGTGCCTGCGGCTCGGCCAGCGAGCGGGCGATCTCGAGCTCGGTCTGGATCTCGACCAGCCGGGTCAGCCGGTCGAGCCGCTGGTCCTGGGCGAGCTGGCGGGACTGCTCGGCGGCCTGCCGGTCGCGCTCCCAGGCCGCCTGGATGCGCCGGTCGCGCTCGCCGGGGGTCAGCCAATCGCCCTCGAACGACACCAGCCCGCGCCGGCTCATCGCCTCGGCGCGCGGCAGCCACTGCCGGAGGTCCTCCTCCCAGACGAAGTCGAGCCCGTGCATCGCATCGACCACCCCGGGGAGCTCCGGATCCAGCCGGGACGCCGTCAGCACCGCCTCCCGGTAGCCGAGCGAGAGCTTCCGCCCCCGCGCCCACTCCGCCAGCTCCAGCCACTTGGCGGCCCCGGCCTCGGGACCGAGCGCCCGCGCGCGCTGCCGGTAGAGGTCCATCCCCGACTCCGCCTTGTCGATCGAGGCGACCTGGCTCTTCTGCAGCCGGATCTCGCCGCCCGCCGGCAGCTCGATCCACACTTCGTCCCCGACCGTCCGCGCCGTGACGTCCTCGAAGCTCTTGCCGTTGACCAGGTGGACCTCGTCGGCCGCCACGCCGCTCGCCCAGAGCATCGCCGCGCCGATCGCCGCCGCAAGTCCGCGCATTTCTGGCCCCCGTTCGGCTCGTCCAGCGTCTCCGATTCTACTCGCAAAGAACAGCAACGCCCGTGCCGGCCTTCCGAGCCCCGGGGAGCGCCGTCTCGCCGGGTCGCGGTAGGCGGCCCGGCGGTCCCTTCCGGCACCAGGAAGTGACGCCGCCGTCAGGTATCGAGGACGGCGCGCTCCCGGACCTGCTCGGCCGCCCGCGACAGCGGCGCGTGGGTCAGGATCTGGTTGATCCTCTCTACAGCCTTGGTGTTGTCGCCGAGCGCCTGGTAGACCACCACCTCGGCATAGAGCTTCTCGGCCAGGGAGTCGACCCGCTCGCGCACCGCCGCGACCTGCGCCCCTTCGGGATAGCGCCGGAGGTACTCGGCGCCGTTCTCGATCCCCTCGAAAGACACCGCCACCTGCTCCAGCCGGGCCGCCGCCACCCGCGCCAGCTCGGCGTCCCGCTCCTGCTCGGTCAGCCGCTGGAGCGCCGCGAGCTGGTCGAGATACGGCGCCAGGTTGCGCAGCCCCGCGGCAGCGCGCTCGCCTTCGGCGCTCCCCGCGGCGCCCTCCCAGGCGGTCAGGTAGCTCTCGACCGCGTCGGCCTGGCGCCCGAGCCGGCTCTGCGCGTCGCCGAGCGCGAGCGCCGCCCGCGGCGCCTCGGCCGCTTGCGGCCAGTTGGACAGGAACCGCTCGAGGAAGGCCGTCTCGTAGATCCCCTCGGCGAAGACCGCCTGCGCCTCCGGGTAGAGGCCGGCGACCTCCTTCTCGAGCGCGGCCAGCTCGCCCTCGAGCCCCGGCAGCACTCCGCCGCCGCCCTCCTGCGGTTCGGCCAGCGACGCGATGATCTCGATCTGCCCGCGGTAGCTCCGGATCAGTTCCCCGTAGTCGCGCTCGAGCTTGGGCCGCAGCAGCTCGGCGTCGCGGGCGCGGTGGAGGCGGTCGCGGCGGATGCCGTCGGCCGCCGGCCCCGCCGGCCAGGCGGTCAGCGTCTCGCGCTCGACGAGCGGCCGCAGCAGCTCCTCGACCTCGGGGATCCGGCTCACCAGCGCCGCCTGGGTGCGGACGCGGTACTCCTCGACCTCGGCGTCCGGCGGCTGGCGCTTGAGCAGCTCGGCGCGCACCCGGGCGGCGCGCACGCGGTCGTCGAAGAAGGGATGGGTGCGCCAGTAGCCGTAGCGCTCGTCCTGGGGCAGATGCGCGCCCATGTGGGTCATCAGCTTCTGCGCGCCGGCCGGGTCGAAGCCGGCGGCGGCGGCCCAGCGCTGCCCCTCCTCGTCGGCCTCGTCCTCGTGCTCGCGCGAGAAGCTCCGCAGCAGCAGCTCGTTGATGATCAGGCTGGTGGCGGCGGCGCCCTGGACCAGCTCGCCGCCGCGGCTCGTGCCGTAGGGCTCGGGCGAGCGGTAGGGGCCGGGGTCGCGCCGCGAGTCGCCGTCCGCGGCGCCGACCAGGACGCCGACCAGGAGCGCCTGCGAGAGCAGGTTCATCAGCGTCGCCCGGCGCTGCATGCGGGCGTGGTGATCGGCGACGACGTGGGCGATCTCGTGGCCGAGGAGCGCCGCCAGCATGTCGTCGTCGAGCCCCATCTCGAGCATGCCGCGGGTGATGAAGAGCTGCCCGCCGGGGAGCGCGAAGGCGTTGGGCTCGGGCATGTCGATCAGGTGGAAGGTCAGCGGGTGCTTGTCGTAGCCGGCCTCGTGGGCGACCCGGTAGCCGATCTCGGCCACCCGCGCCAGCTCGTCGCCCTCCTCGTTGCCGCCGTACTGCGCGAGCGCCTCGTGGGCGAAGCGCAGGCTCTTCTCGTAGAGCTCCTGCTCGGGCGACTTGCGCGGCGGGGGAGCCTGGGCCGAGGCGGGACGGGCGTTTCCGGCGGCGACGGCGAGCAGGAGCGCGCCGAGGGTCAGGCGGGCGGCGGTGCGGCGGAAGCGGAGCATGGTCTTCGGCGACTGCAGGTTCCGTACCCCGTGGAACAAGGCGGACCCCGGCGTTACTCCGGCCGGTAGCCGGCCTCGATCGGCGTCAGGACCGCCTGCGTCTCGGGCGGCGCCGCCGGCTGGGGGCGGGAGGTGGGGAGGAGCGACGGCGGCAGGATCCCGCCCGAGATCACCGTCCGGATGCCGTCCTCGACCGAGATCGGCAGGTCCCTCGCCTCGTGGCGCGGCACCAGCAGGAGGTAGCCGCTGGTCGGGTTGGGCGTGGTCGGCATGAAGACCAGGAGGAGGTCGTCCAGCCGCTCGTCGATCTCGCCCCAGCGCACGCCGCCGGTGACGAAGGCGATGGCGTAGAGGTTCTTCCTCGGATACTCGATCAGCACCACCCGCTTGAAGGTCTCGGTCTGGTCCTGCGAGACCGCATCGAGGATCCCCTTGGTCGCGCCGTAGATCGACTTGGCGACCGGCAGGCGGAGCAGCAGCCCCTCGCCCATGCGCAGGAGGCGCCGGCCGGCGACGTGGGTCGACAGCCAGCCGAGCACCAGGATCAAGAGCAGCGTGAGCAGCAGCCCGAGGCCGGGGATGTGGACCGGCAGCTCCTCGCCGAGCGCGCGGCCGAGGACGCGGCTCACGACCGGCGCGAAGATGCCGTCCATGAAGCGGAAGATCTGGACCAGCACGAAGACCGTCACCGCCACCGGGGTGAGGATCAGGAGGCCGGCGACCAGCATCCGGCGCAGGCGCGCGCGCCAGCCGATCGGCGGGTGCGGCGGGCGGCCGAGGAGCGTGCGGTGGGGCATGAGGGGAGCGTATCAGCGCGGCGGCCGGCCCCGCCCGCTGTGGTAGTTTCAGCCGCCATGAGCGACCTGGTGATCGAGACCCCGACCGCCGCCTCGTCGATGGCGGAAGCGCGCCCGCGGCTCGACGCGGCGCTCCATCAGCAGTTCCCGGGCGGCATGCTCCAGCGGCGCTGGGAGGGGGACGTGCTCCACCTCTCCGGCCCCGGCGCGCAGGGGACGATCGTCTACGAAGCGGGGCGCCTGGTCGGCCGCGCCCACCTCAAGCCGCCGGCGTCGCTGATGCGGCCGGTGATCGAGAAGAAGATCGCCGCGGCGCTGCAGGCGCTGGCCGGTTGAGTCCCCGCACCTGAGCGACCCCGAGCCCTTCACTCCTTCCGCCCTGCTGCTCGCCCGCGCGGCGGCCGAGCGCGAGCAGCCGTGGCTGTTCGTGCAGCGCGGCCTCGACTGGCGGTGGCGCTCCTACGGCGCGGTGGCGGCGCGGGTCGAGCTGCTGCGCCGGGTGCTGGCCGCGGCGCTCGCCGAGCGGGACCGGCCGGCGGCCGAGCCGGCTCCGCGAATCGGCTTCGAGGACACCGGCCGCCCGAGCGCGATGGCCCTCGATCTGGCGATCCAGGCCGCCGGTTCGTGCGCCGCGCCGCTGCCGGCGGGCCTCGCCGGCTACGCGCTCGACGCCGCCCTCGCCGAGCGCGGCTGTGCGCTCCTGGCCCGCTTCGAGCCGCGCGCCGGCGAGCCGGCGCCGCCGGCCGCCGCCGTCCCCGCCGTGAGCCTGCCGCGCCGCGAGCCGAGCGAGAGCGAAGCGCCGCCGCCCGGCGCGGCGTGGGCCGCCGGGTCGGTGCTGCTCCCGGGCGGTGCGGCCGGGCTCGGCGCGGGATCGGCCGTTCCGGGTGGACCGGCCGGGCCCTTCGAGGAGGTCGCGCTCACGCTCGTCGCGGCCGCCGCCGATCGCTTCGCCGCCCGCCTCGCCGAGGCCCGCTGCCCGCCGCGCGCCCGGCGCGCGGCTCGCCGCGAGATCCTCGTCCTCCCCCGCCCGCTCCACCATCCCGGCGGCCGCCTACTCGCCGCCTGGGCGCTCGCCGCCGGCGCCGCGCTGGTCCTCGAGCCCGAACCGAAGCACCTGACGGCGACCGCCCTCTGGGTGCGCCCGACCGTCTTCGCCGGCGATCCGGGGGAGGTCGCCGCCCTTCGCGCCGCCCTCGGCGAGCGCCGCCGGCGCGGCCTGCCGCTGCGCCGTCTCCACACCGTCGCCGTGCTCGCCGGGGCGGCCTCGGATGCGGCGCTGCCCGACGCCGAGCGGCGCTTCTGGGCCGACCGGGGGACCGTGGTGACCGTGGTATAAGTCGAGGGCCGAGAGGGAGGAGAGTGCGCATGCCTGCCGATCAGGAGCCGCAGGTCCCCGGGTCACAGGTCCCCGGGCCACAGGGTCCCGCGCCGCCGCCGCCGCTGCCGCCGCCCAACCTGGCCACGGCGGAGGAGGAGATCGGCGAGCGCGCCGACACGGTGTGGACGCATCCGGGGCGGGCCGCGGCGCGGATCACCTGCCGGGTCGGCCGCGAGGAGGCCAGGGGGCCGCGCGGCCGGGTCGCGGTGGTGGCCGGCTGCCGGACGCCGTTCGTCAAGGCCGGCACCCTGTTCCAGAAGATGCGACGTGCTCGACCTGGCCGGCGTCGCGGTCCGCGAGCTGGTCGCCCGCGCCGCGATCGACCCGCGCGAGATCGATCTCTCGGTGTTCGGCGTCGTGGTGCCGCAGCTCGACGCCCCCAACCTCGGCCGCGAGGTCGTCTTCCGCGCCTCGATGCCGATGGCGACCGTCGGCACCACCGTCAACCTGGCGTGCGCGTCGTCGAACCGGGCCATCACCTTCGGCGCCGAGGCGATCCTGCGCGGCGAGTGCGACGTCGTCCTGGCCGGCGGCGGCGAGTCGCTCTCGAACGTGCCGATCCGCTTCTCCGACAACGCCGCGCGCCGCTTCATGGAGCTGGCCAAGGCCAAGAGCGTGGCCGACAAGCTGGCGGTGATCTCGAGGCTCCGGCCCAAGGACCTCGCCCCGGTGGCGCCGGCGATCGCCGAGTACACCACCGGCCAGTCGATGGGCGAGTCGGCCGAGAAGATGGCCAAGGAGAACGACGTCTCGCGCCGCGCCCAGGACGAGATCGCCCTGATGTCGCACCACCGCGCGGCGGCGGCGCAGGCCGCAGGGCCGGTTCGCCGGCCAGATCGCGCCGACCTTCCCGGCGCCCGGCTACGACCAGGCGGTGACCGCCGACAACGGCGTCCGCGCCGACACGACGATGGACAAGCTCGCCGCGCTCAAGCCGGTGTTCGACCGCCGCTACGGCACGCTCACCGCCGGCAATTCGAGCCCGCTCACCGACGGCGCCTCCGCGGTGCTCCTGATGAGCGAGGAGAAGGCGAAGTCGCTCGGTCACCGGCCGCTCGGCTACCTGCGCTCGTACGCGTTCGCCGGCGTCGACCCCTCCGAGCAGCTCCTCCAGGGCCCGGCCTACGCCGCGCCGGCGGCGCTCGACGGCGCCGGCGTCACCCTCGCCGACGTCGACCTGGTCGAAATGCACGAGGCGTTCGCGGCGCAGATCCTCTCGAACCTGAAGGGCTTCGCGTCGAAGAAGTTCGCCGCCGAGGAGCTGGGCCGCGACCGGCCGCTCGGCGTGGTGCCGCTCGACCGCTTCAACGTCACCGGCGGCTCGATCGCGATCGGCCACCCGTTCGGCGCCACCGGCGCGCGGGTGACGACGCAGGTCCTCCACGAGCTGGCCCGCCGCGGCGGCAACCTCGGCCTGATCACCGTCTGCGCGGCCGGCGGCACCGGCTTCGCGATGGTCGTCGAGCGGGAGTAGCCGCCCGCCCGGCGAGAGCGAGGAGGGATCGCGGCCGTGAGCGCGACGCCGCTCGCCGGGCTCCTCGTGGTCGACCTCACCCGGCTCCTGCCCGGGCCGCTGGCGGCGCGCCTCCTGGCCGACCTCGGCGCGCGGGTGGTCAAGGTCGAGGAGCCGCGGCTGGGCGACCCGGTGCGCCTCGCGCCGCCGCTCCGAGGCGGCGAGAGCGCGCTCGGCTCGCTCCTCCTGGCCGGGGTCGAGAGCGTCGCCCTCGATCTCAAGAACCCCGAGGCGCGGTCCGTCCTGTTCGCCCTCCTCGAGCGCGCCGACGTCCTCCTCGACACCTTCCGCCCCGGCGGCCTGGCGCGGCTCGGCCTGGCGCCCGAGATCCTCGCCGAACGCTTCCCGCGCCTGGTCCACTGCTCGATCACCGGCTGGGGCGGCGGCGGGCCGTTCGCCGAGCGCGCCGGCCACGACCTCACCTACCAGGCGGCGGCTGGCGCCCTGGCGCCCTCGGCGGCGATGCCCTCCGCGCCCTGGGCCGACGTGACCGGCGCCTGGAGCGCCGTCGCGGCCGTGCTCGCCGCGCTGGTCGAGCGCGCCGAGACCGGCCGCGGCTCCCGGATCGACGCCGCGCTCTACGACGCCGCGGTGCACTCGAACCTCGCCGCCTGGGCCGAGGAGGCCGGCGGGGCGCGCGCGGTCGGCGAGCCGCTGCGCGCTCACCGGTGCGCTCGCCTGCTACGGCCTCTACCCGGCGGCCGACGGCGTGCCGGTGGCGCTGGCCGCGCTCGAGGAGCACTTCTGGGAGCGCTTCTGCGCCGCCGCCGGCGCGCCGGGCTTGCGGCGCCTCCACTTGCGCCGCGACCCGGCGGCCCGGCGCGCCGTGGCGGCGGTCATCCGCACCCGCCCCGCCTCCCAGTGGGCCGACCTGGCTGCCGCGCACGACCTCCCCCTCGAGCCGGTCCGCTCCGCCGCTCAGGCCGCCGCCCACCCCCAGGCCGTCGACCGCGGCGTCCTCGCCCAGGGCCCCCGCGGACTGCCGCGCCTGGCCTTTCCGGCCGTGATCGACGGCGCCCGCCCCCGCGCCGCCGGCGCCGCCCCCGAGCTGGGCGCCGACACCGATCGCGTGCTCGCCGAGCTGGGAATCGAGATGGGAGCCCTCGAGCGGCGCCGCGCCGGAGTCGGCCGCCGGCTCAGCCTGCGGCGGTGGGTGGCGCGGTGGTGGGCGGGGCGGGCGGGGTCGGGATGACGCCGGGCGAAGGGTCGCGCGCGGGTGCCGCACCCCTGGTGCTGCTCGCGGCCCTCGCCTCCGCGCCGGCCCTCGCCGTCCTGCCCGTCTTCGACGCCGGCCGGCCGGTCGCGACGCTCTACCGCGAGCCCAAGCTGGCGGTCGCCCAGGTCCTGCTCTGGGCGCTGCTGGCGGCGGCGGCGTGGCGGCGGCCGCCGCTCTGCCCGGCGGCCGAGCTGCGCCGGGTCCTTGGCCGGACGCCGGTCCTGCTGCTCATGGCCTTCGTCGCCTGGGGCGCGGTCACCGCGCTCTGGGTCGAGGTGCCGGCGAACCTCGGCTACGAGCTGGTCCAGTATGCGCCGCTAGCGGCGCTCCTGGCGCTCCTGGTCGGCTGGGGCGAGCGCGACCCGCGGGTCGCCGGGGTGATCGCACGCGGCCTGGCGGCGAGCCTCGGGCTGGCGACGCTGATCGGTTTCCTCCAGCTCGCGGCGCCGTTGCCGTGGCTGCCGCCGATCGATCCCCAGTACGGGGTCGCGAACCCGTCGCTCCTGGGCTACAAGAACCCGATGGCGCTGGCCCTCCTCGGCCAGGTCTACCTGGTCGCCGGTCTGGCCGCCGGCGGCGCGCCGCGCTGGCGGCCGCTCTGGGGGCTGCTGCTCGCCGCCGAGGTGGTCTACCTGGCGACGCTCCAGAGCCGCACGGCGTACGCCGCGCTGGCGGGATCGGCGCTGCTGCTGGCGGCGGCCGCGGCCGTCCGCCCCGGCGTCTCGGCGCGGCGCCGGGCGCTCGTCCTCGCCGGCGCGCTCGCCCTGGGCGCGCTGTTCGCGGCCGCCGTCGCGCTCCACCCGGGCGCCCGGGCGCGGCTCGCCTCGGCCGCGCGCCACGCCGCGAACCCCGCCGAGTACCTGGCCAGCGACCGCGGCGCTTACCTGCGCAACACGCTCCACATGGTGCGCCACCGGCCCTACGGGGTCGGGCTCGGCGACTGGCAGACCTGGTATCCGCTGTTCCGGCGCTACGACCGCTACCGCTCGTTCTCGGAGACCGTCCAGGTGCGCCGGGCGCACGGCGACCTGGTGCAGCTCCTCGGGGAGACCGGCTGGTCCGGTCTTGCGCTCTGGCTGGGCTTCCTCGCCGCGGCGACGGCGGCGGCGCTGCGCCGCTGGCTCCGTCACGGCGATCTCCGGGGACTCTTCGCGGGCGTCCAGCTCGCGGCGCTCGTGATCGCCATGGGCAGCGACTACCTGGTGGAGATGCCGTACCACAAGCTCCAGCTCTTCCTGGTCGCCGCCCTGGCGCTGATCCGGCCGCTGGGCGCCGGCGGGCCGGGCACCGGCGAGCGCCCCGGTCCGGTCCGCGAGCCGGCGCCGGCGGGGCGCCGCGCGGCCGCCGCGGCCGCGGCGGCGGTCACCCTCGCCGCGGTCGCCGCCGCCGGCTGGTCGGTCTCGACGCTCGTGCGCTCGGTCCACGCCGCGGCGCTCGAGCGGGGCTACCTCGCCCTCGTCGCCGGTCCCGAACCCGCCGCGGCGCTCCCGCGCGCCGAGCTGGAGCGCCTCGCCGGCACCGGCGAGCGCCTGCTCCGCTGGCCCGGGCACACGAAGACCCTCTACCGCGACCTCCTGATCCTCGCCCACGTCGAGGCGCTCCGCGGCGAGCCGGCGCGCGCCGCGGCGCTGGCCCGGCGCGGGCTCGCCCTCCATCCCCACTCGCCCAACGGGCTCGGGCTCCTCGCCGAGCTGCTCGAGGACTGCGATCCCGGCCGCTCGGGCCTACCGCCGCGCCCGCGAGTACGTCCTGCACGAGGCGCGGGACGGCCGGCCCCCGGCGCTGCCGGAGGGAGAGCCTCGACACGCCTGCCCCTGATGTTGTACTGTAGAAACTGAGAATACTTTCTTAGACCGCGTTCCAGGAAGAACGGTGTGCGGTCCTCCATCAGGGAGGTTTCGGCTCGATGAACGCAACCCAGGAAACGACTACCGGCCCGGGGAACCGGCGGCGGTCCGGGCGGATCGCGAAGCTCGCGCTCCTGGCCGCGATCTTCGCCCTGCCGGCCGCCGGCGCGCTGCTCGAATTCGTCGGCGCCTACGTCGACGGCACGGTCGCGGTGCCCGACGGCCTCGACGGCGCGAGCGGCGTCGCGATCAGCCGCGACGGCCGCCACGTCTATGCGACCGGCCGGCGCGACGACGCGCTGGTGGTGTTCGTGCGCGACGCCACCGCCGAGACGCTGGCCTTCGTCGAGGTGCTGCGCGACCAGGCGGGCGGGGTGTTCGGCCTCGACGGCGCCTCGTCGGTGACGGTCAGCCCGGACGGCCGTCACGTCTACGCCACCGGCGCGGCCGACGATGCGCTGGCGGTGTTCGCGCGCGACGCCTCGGCCGACGCGCTGGGCTTCGTCGAGGACCACCAGGACGGCGTCGGCGGGGTGTTCGGACTCGACGGCGCCTCGTCGGTGGCGGTCAGCGACGACGGCCGCCACGTCTACGTCACCGGCGGGCTGTCGGACGCGCTGGCGGTGTTCGCGCGCGACGCCTCGCTCGACGCCCTCGCCTTCGCCGGCGCCCAGGTCGACGGCTCCGGCGGCGTCGAGGGCCTCGCCGGCGCCCGCGCGGTCGCGGTCGATCCGTTCCGCGGCCGGGTCTACGTCGCCGGCGCGGTCGACGACGCGGTGGCGGTCTTCGCCCGCGACCCGCTCGGCCACGGCCTGACCTACGTCATCGCCCTGACCGACGGCAAGCGCGGGATCGACGGCCTCGACGGCGCCGCCGCGCTCCTGCTCACCCCCGACGGCGCCCACCTCTACGTCGCCGGCCGCGACGAGAACGCGATCGCCGTCTTCGACTTCCCCGCGGGGAACCCGCGGCTGGTCCAGGTGGTGCGCCTGAAGCGCGACGAGAAGCCCGGCCTCGAACGCCCGAGCGCGCTCGCGCTCAGCGCCGACGGCCGCTACCTCTACGCCGCCACCGCGGGCGCCGGCTCGGTTGCCGCCCTCCGCCGCGAGCCGTCGTCCGGAACCCTGAGCTTCCTCGGCTCCGCGTTCGCGCTCGGCCACCTCGACCTCCGCGGCACCGACGCCCTGGCCGCGAGCCCGGACGGCAAGCACCTCCTCGCCGCCAGCCGGGCGCTCGACCTCGTCGCGCTGCTGCGCCAGGACGCGCTGTTCAGCGACGGCTTCGAGAGCGGCGACCTCTCGCAGTGGTCGGCGAGCGCGCCGTGAGCGCCGGGCTCCGGCCGCGTCACCCGTGCCGCAGCGCGGCCGCGGGATCGATCCGCGCCGCCCGCCAGGCGGGGCCGGCGACGGAGAGCGCGGCGGTCGCCGCCAGCAGCAGGATCACGAACAGGTAGGTCGCCGGGTCGAGCGCCTCGACGCCGAAGAGGAGCGCGGCGAGGAGGCGACCGGCGAGCAGGGAGAGCGCCAGCCCGAGGGCGACGCCGGCGGCGATCACCCGCGCCGCCCCGGCGACGACCAGGCGCGCCACGTCGCGGGTGGTGGCGCCGAGCGCCCGGCGCATGGCGAACTCGGGGATCCGCTGCTGGACGGAGTAGCTGAGGACCCCGAACACGCCGACCATCGCCAGCACGAGCGCCAGGCCCGCGAAGGTCCCCACCATCGCCGCGCGCAGCCGGTGACGCCCGGTGGCGTCCCGCGCCACGCCCGCCAGGGTCGCGACGTCGCGGACGCTCACGAGCTGCTCCTTGTCGATGCGGGCGATCGCCGAGCGCACCGGTTCCGCCAGCGCCTCGGCGGGGCCGGCGGCGGGGCGGACGAAGAGGAAGATGTCGTCGGTCGGGGCCTGGGCCATCGGCACGTAGATCTGGGCGAACGCCTCCCGGTCGTCGGGCCGGCGCTGGACCTGGCGGGCGACGCCGACGATTTCGCGCACCGTGGGCTCGGCGTCGGGCTGCGACACCGGGCGCAGGGCGAGCCGCTGGCCGATCGGCGGGCGGCCGGCGAGGTGCAGGCGGGCGAAGTCCTCGCTGACCACGGCGACCAGGACGCTGTCGAGCGTGTCGTGGGCGTCGAAGCCGCGGCCCGCGACCACCGGGAGATCGACGGTCTCGAAGTAGGTGGCGCTGGCGATCTGGAGGTCGGCGGCCGGACGTGAGGACTCGCCCGCGGCGGGCGCGCCGACGACCTCGAACGAGACGTCCCCGGCGGACGAGTCGCCCATCGGCAGCGTGGTCGCCCAGGCGGCGTCGCCCACGCCGGGCACCGCCCGGACCTCCCGCTCGAGGGCATCGAAGAACCCGAGCAGCTCCGGCGCGGACGGGTAGCGGTCGCCCAGCGGGTCGACCATCATGGTCAGGACGCTCTCGGCGCGGTAGCCGCGGTCGACGCCGTCCACGGCGAGGAGCGTCCGCAGCAAGAGCCCGGCGCCGAACACCAGGACGACGGCGGTCGCCACCTCGCCGGCGACCAGGATCTCCCGCATCCGCCCGCCTCCCGCCGTGCCCGCGCGCCCCTCGGCGGCGATCCCCCGGGCCGAGTTCAGCTCGGCGGCGCGCCACGCGGGCGTGAGGCCGAAGAGCAGCCCGACGACGAGCGCCGCCGCGGCGCAGAACCCGACCACCCGCCAGTCGAACGAGAGCGTCACCGCCGCCGGCAGCAGCCCGGACGGGAGCACCGACGGGACCGCCTCGAGGATCGCCGCGCCGAGCCCGATCCCGAGCGCGCCGCCGAGGGCCGAGAGCACCAGGCTCTCGGTGAGGAGCTGCCGGACGATGCGCGGACGGCCGGCGCCGAGCGCCGAACGGACCGCCAACTCGCGGGTCCGCGCGGTGGCGCGGGCCAGGAGGAGGCTCGCCACGTTGGCGCAGCAGATCAAGAGGACGAACGCCACGACGCCGATGAAGAGCAGCGAGGTCCGCCGCAGGTCGCCGCCGACCACCGCGTCGCGGAACGGCTCCAGGGTCACGCCGCGGCCCTCGTTGGTGAGGGGGTGCTCCCGCGCCAGGGCGCCGGCGACCGCCGAGAGGTCGGCGGACGCGTCCTCGATCGTGACGCCCGGCCGGAGGCGGCCGACGACCTCGAGGAAGCGGGCGCCGCGGAGCCTGGGATCGGAACCGAAGGTCGCCAGCGCCCAGATGCTGCTGTCACCGATCACCCGGCTCTCTTGCGGCACGACGCCGACGACGGTGTACGGCTCGCCGTCGAGGCGGAGATCCCGCCCGATCACCGCCGGATCGCCGCCGAAGCGCGCGCGCCAGAACCCCTCGGAGAGGACCACCACCTGGGCCTCGGTGCGGTCGTCTTCGGGCCGGAAGGTGCGGCCGGCGACGGGCCGGACGCCGAGGACGTCGAAGATGCCGGCGGAGACCCACTGCCGGGGCACGGTCTCGGCCGTGCCGTCCTCGCCGGCCAGGACCATGCCGCCGACGTTGGGGATGAAGCCGGCGAGGCGCTCGAACGACCGGCCGCGCTCGTTCCAGTCGGCCACGTTGAGCGGCGAGACGCCGTCGCGGGGGTCGGTCTCGCTGCTCTCCCAGACCATGACCAGGCGGCCGGGGTCGGGGAACGGGAGCGGGCGCAGCAGGGTCGCGTCGACCAACGCGAAGATGGCGCCGTTGGCGCCGATGCCGAGCGCCAGGGTCGCCGCCGCGACCAGCGTGAACACCGGCGCGCGCCGGAGCTGGCGCAGGGCGAAAGCGACGTCGCGGCGGAGCTCGTCGAGCCACTGGATGAGGCGCATCTCCCGTTCCCTCCTTCGTCCAAGGTCCATGCAGGTCCGCCGCACGCTCGCCAGGTCGCCCATCCGGCGCCGGGCGGCGTCGCGCGCCGCGGCGGGGTCCATCCCGCGCCCGGCCAGCTCGCGGGTCAGCAGCTCGAGGTGCAGGTCCAGCTCCTCGTCGACCTCCTGCACGAGCGGCACGCTCCACAAGAGGGAGCGCAGAGAGCGTCTCATCGCGCGAGGAGCACCTTCGAGACCGCCGTCGAGAAGCGCCGCCAGGCCTCCGCCTCCTCCGCCAGCCGGGTGCGTCCGGCGTCGGTGAGCCGGTAGAGCTTGGCCCGCCTGCCGAGGTCCGAGGTGCCCCATTCCGCCTCGAGCCAGCCGCGGCGCTCCATCCGGTAGAGCGCGGGATAGAGCGAGCCCTCCTCGACCAGCACCTCGTTGCCGGTCTCCTCCTCGATCCGCCGGGCGATCGCGTAGCCGTGGCGCGGGCCCCAGGCCAGCGTCTTGAGGATCAGGGCGTCCAGCGCCCCGTGGAGCAGGGCGTTCGGCGTCTTGGGCGGTTCTTCGGGCGGCATGACCAAGACATACGATGCCACGACAGTCTAGGTTTCACAAGCGGGTCGACGCGGCGCCGCGGCCCACGGTCGAGAGGTCCGGGAGAGAGCGCCGTCTGGCAGAATGCCGCGCATGGAACCTCGAGCCGCCGCCCTCGCTGCCACCGTCTTGGGCGCCGCCGCCCTCGCCGCAACCCTCGCCCTCGCCGGCGCCGCCCACGCCGGCCCGCAGGGGAGCGTCGCCGGCTCGACCGCCGAGGACCTGCTCCGCCGCCTGCGCGACCCGCAGCCGGAGCCGCCGGTTCCGCCGGAGTGGCTGACCGTGGCCGAGCGCTCGGAGTTCCGCGCCACCTCGTCGTACCAGGAGACGGTCGACTTCCTGCGCCGGCTCGAAACGCGGATGCCGGGCGAGCTCAAGATCGATTCCTTCGGCACCTCGGGCGAGGGGCGGCCGATGCCGGTGGCGATCCTCTCGCGCTGGGGCGACTTCACGCCCGAGGCGGCGCGGGAGCGGGGGGCGCCGGTGATCCTGATCCAGAGCGGCATCCACGCCGGCGAGATCGACGGCAAGGACGCCTCGCTGATGATCCTGCGCGACATCGCGCTCGGCCGCCGCAACCTGCCGAACGTCACCGTCCTCTGGGTGCCGATCTACAACGTCGACGGCCACGAGCGCGTCTCGCCCTACAACCGCCCGAACCAGGACGGCCCGGTCGAGGGGATGGGCTTCCGCACCACCGCCTCCGGCCTCGACCTCAACCGCGACCACCTCAAGCTCCAGAGCCCCGAAGCGCGGGCGCTGATCGGGCTGGTCGACCGCTGGCGCCCGCACCTCCACGTCGACAACCACGTCACCGACGGCGTCGATCACGACTGGGTGCTCACCTGGTCGTGGGTCGAGCCGCCGCAGATCGCCGCGCCGGTGGGCGCCTGGCTGGCCGAGCAGATGCCGCGGGTCGCCGCGGCGACCGCGGCCTCCGGCCACCGCAACGGCCCCTACGTCGACCTGGTCGACCGCGCCGACCCCGCCGCCGGCTTCAGCTCGTGGGTCGCCGAGCCGCGCTTCGCCACCGGCTACTACCCGCTCCGCCACCGGCCGTCGATCCTGGTCGAGACGCACTCCTACAAGCCCTACCGCGCTCGGGTGCTCGCCAACCGCGACTACCTGGTCAACGTCCTCGCCCTGATCCACCGCGCGGGCCGCGACCTGGCCGGGGCGGTGGCGGCGGCGGAGGCCGCGACGATCGCCGCCGGCCGGCCGGACGCCGAGCCCTCGGATCTGGTGCTGACCTGGGTGCCGGCGCCCGAGCCCGACCGCATCCGCTTCCCGGTCTACGACTGGCGGACGGTCGACTCGGCGGCGCTCGGCGTGCCGATCGTCGTCTACGAGCGCGGCGAGGTGCGCGAGATCGAGGTCGACTGGCACCACCGCTCGGCGCCCGGGGTGACCGTGGCCCGCCCGCGCGGCTACCTGGTGCCGCCCGGCTGGCCGCAGATCGAGGAGCGGATCGCCGGCCACGGCCTGCGTCACGAGCGGCTGGCGGCGCCCGCCGCGCTGACCGCCGAGACGGTGCGGGTGGCCGATCCCGAGTACGACGCGACCCCCTACCAGGGGCTGACGCGGGTCGAGGGGAGCGTGGTCCGCACCGCCGAGGCGGTGACGGCGCCGGCGGGGTCGATCTGGATCCCCGCCGACCAGCCGGACTTCGAGATCGCCGCCCAGCTCCTCGAGCCCGAGGCCCCCGACTCGCTCTTCGCCTGGGGGCTGCTCTCGACCGCGCTCGAGCGCAAGGAGTACATCGACTCCGGCGTCCTCGAGCGGCTGGCGCAGGAGATCCTGGCCCGCGACCCGGCGGTCGCCGTGGAGTGGCGGCAGGCGCTCGAGGACCCCGCCTTCGCCGCTGACCGCTCGGCGCGCTGGCTCTGGTGGTACCGCCGCACCCCCTACTGGGACGACTCGGTCGGCCGGCTGCCGGTGCTGCGGGTGATGACCGCCGAGGGGGTCGCCGCGGTGCGCGCGGCGTTGGGCGGCTGAGTCTGTCGCCGGCTTACGCCGGCGGTCGCCCTGCGGGCTCCGCCGCTGCCGACCACAGGAACGGCCGGATGCGACGGTTTCGAGACATCTCGGCCCGGGGCGCAACCTTACGCCCCATTACCGCGTATACTCGGCTACGATTCCGCGGCGACCGCGGACCCACCTTCAGAGGAGATGGAGACATGAGCGAAGAGTTCCCGCGCGGACGGTTCATCTGGCACGAGCTGCTGACCAACGACGTCGAGGCCGCCAAGGCCTTCTACGCCGGCATCGCCGGCTGGGGCACCACGGTCTGGGAGCACGAGGGGATGAAGTACGACATGTTCACCCTCGGCGAGTTGCCCTGCGCCGGGGCGTGGAGGCTCACCGACGAGCTGATCGCCGCCGGCGTGCCGCCCCACTGGCTCCCCTACGTCGCGGTCCCCGACGTCGACGCGACCGCCGCGCGCGCCCGGGAGCTCGGCGGCGAGGTGCGGATGGAGCCGCACAGCATCCCGACGGTCGGCCGGATCGCCGTGATCGTCGATCCCCAGGGCGCCCAGATCGGCCTCTACCGGCCGGAGAGTGAGGTCGGCGGCCACGACGGCCCGCCCCGGCTCGGCGAGGTCTCCTGGCACGAGCTGGCGACCACCGACCTCGATGGCGCCTGGGCCTTCTACAGCGACCTCTTCGGCTGGAAGGAGACCTCGACCATGGACATGGGCGAGGCCGGTCCCTACAAGATGTACGGCCGCGTCGAGCTGCCGCTCGGCGGCATCTACAACAAGCCGCCGGCGATGCCCGGCCCGTCGGCGTGGCTCTGCTACGTGCGGGTGCCGGACGTGAACCAGTCGATCGAGAAGGTCAAGGCCGCGGGCGGCCAGGTGATCAACGGCCCGATGGAGGTCCCCGGCGGCGACTGGATCGCGCAGTGCCTGGACCCGCAAGGCGGGATGTTCGCCGTGCATCACACGGGGAGCGGACAGCAGGGCTAGTCCGAGCTCCGGGAGCGACGAGCCGCCGGCCGGTCCAAGAGGCGGAAGCGGAACCGGCCGGCGGCCTCGGCGAGTGCGGCCTCGTAGTCGTCGCCGTGGACGTGCTTCTCCAGCCGCTCGGTGACCGCCAGGACCATCGGCGAGGGCTGCCACTCGACCGCCCGACCTTGCTCGTCGCGCACCCGCCCCTCGGCCACGGCGCGGGTGGCCTCGCCGAGGGGGAGCCCCTCGAGCGCGGCGCAGACGGCGCGGAAGCGCGCCTCGTGCGCGGGCTCGACGAAGCGCAGGTACTTGCGCGACTGCGCGGCGAGGTGGAAGTGCGACGGGACGAAGTAGAGCCCGTCGAGCCCGAGCCGGTCGCAGACCAGGATCAGGAGCGACACCAGGTCGCGCAGCATGCCGAAACCGGGGTGCTTCTGCCCCGGCAGCGCCGGCTGGCCGGGCGAGAACCGCCGGCGCGGGTTCTGGATCAGCAGCCAGTCGACGCGCAGGAGGTCGAAGCCGTGGAGGCTGGTGGCGTCGATGGCGCCGCGCAGCTCGATCAGCACCTCGTCGCGCCCGGGACCGCCGTAGATGCGCAGCATCTCGCCGCCCGGGCTGTCGAAGTCGAGCTCGACCCGGGGGTCGAAGCCGAGCGCGCGCAGGCGGTCGAGGATGCCGGTGCGCTCGAACGCCAGCTCGACGCCGTGCGGCGAGTAGTAGCCGAGGAGACGCGTCCTGCGCGGCGCGCCGCCGAGATCGCCCAGGATGTCGGTCTCGGACAGGCCGAAGCCGGCGTCGTCGCCGGCCTCCTCGGCGGTCAGGTCGCTGGGCTGGAAGCGGCGCGCGATCCGCCGGTAGCGGGCGAGCGTGATGTCGTCGGTCGAGGGCGGCTCGATCACCTGGCCCGAGGCGAGCCAGGCGCAGAAGCGCGCGCCGTACCGCCACGCCTCCTGGCCGTAGCCGCCGGCCAGCGCGATCACCAGCGGCACCCGCCCGGCGAGCGCCGGCAGCCGCTCGGCGGGGAGCGGACCGCCCGCCGGGGACGGCCCGGCGCCGGCGATGCCGACCACGAAGCGGTCGCGCTCGAGCATCCCGGCCGGGGTCAGCGCGAAGTTGCCGAGCGCGTCGTCGGCCGCCGGGTCGGCGCCGGCGAGGTAGAAGACCAGCTCGGGCGCCACCGTCGCGAACACCGGCGGCAGCCGCCGGCGCAGCACGTCGAGGTACTCGCGGTCGCCGGTGCCGTGCGGGAGCTCGATCACCGTCGCCGCCACCGCCCGGACCGGCTCGGAGGTCGAGGTTGTGGATCGAGAAGGTGTGCACGGTCTCGTCGGCGGCGAAGATCTCGCGCGTACCGTCGCCGTCGTGGAGGTCGAGGTCGATCACCAGCACCGGGCCGCCGAGGCCGCGCCGGCGGGCGCCGGCGATCGCCACCGCGACGTCGTTGAAGACACAGAAGCGCGCGCCGTGGTCGCTGAAGGCGTGGTGGAAGCCGCCGCCGAGGTTGACCGCGACGCCGCCGCCGGCGAGCGCCAGCCGGGTGGCGAGCTGGGTGCCGCCGGTCATCAGGCGCTGGAGGTCGAGGATGCGGTCGGCGACCTCTTCGGGCACGCCGAAGCCCAGGAGGCGGGCGAGCGCCGCGGCGTCGTGGAGCGAGTCGAGGTAGTCGGCGGTGTGCACCCGCGCGATCTCCTGGAGCGACGCCGGCCGCGGCGCGTGGACCGCGCTCTCGCGCACCAGCCCCTCGGCGGCGAGGAAGGTCAGGATCCGCTCGCCGCGCTGGGGGTCGTTGAGCACCCCGGGCAGGTGCAGCTCGTAGTCGCGGCTGTAGACGAAGTCGACCGCGCGCGGCCGCACGAGCCGGCGCAGACGGCGCCAGCGGCGGCGGATCGGGGCGGCGAGATCGGGCACGGCTCGCTTCCTATCGAAACTCGACCCAGGTGGCGCCCCAGCCGCCGGCCTCGGGCGGCGCGTCGCCGAAGCCGGCCACGCGCGGGTCGCGCCCAAGGAGCTTGCGTACCGTCTGGCGCTGCACGCCGGCGCCGCGCCCGTGGATGATGCGGAGCATCCGCAGCCCCCTCTCGTGCGCCGCGTCGAGGTAGTCGCGCACCACGTCCGGCACCTCGCGCGGCAGGAAGCTGTGGAGGTCGAGGACGTCGGTGATCTCGATCTCGATCGCGTCCGGCTCGAAGTCGTCGGCCATCCTTACGCCTCCGCGACGCAGGTCCGGCAGAGGCCGTAGAGGATGATCTCGTGCGCCTCGGGCCGGAAGCCCGGGGGCGCCAGCTCGCCGAGCCGGCCCGGGCAGTCGTCGACCTCGTAGAGCCGGTCGCAGCTCCGGCAGTGGAAGTGGTGGTGGTGGTCCTTGCCGGCCAGCTCGTAGCGGCTCGCCGCGCCCGGCAGCCCGACCGGCCGCAGCCACCCCTCGCCGGCGAGCGCCCGGATCGTCCGGTAGACGGTGGCGATGCCGAGCCCGGGAGAGTCGCGCCCGGCGCCGGCGAGCACCTCCTGCGGCGACAGCGGCCGCCCGGCGCGCCGGAACGCGCGCTCGATCGCCTGCCGCTGCTGGGTCCTGCGCTTCTCCGAGGCGGCCACGGTGCCTCCCGCGGCCATTGTAAGGCGCGGCTAGCCGAGCAGGAGAAGTCGGCGGCGGATGTAGCGAAACGTCGGCAATCGTGGACAAGTGCCGACGTTTGCCACACACGGGATTCCAGTCGAAAACGTCGGCACCGATCCGTATCTGTCGACGTTTTGTGTCATCCCTGCCTTGACAGAGAGAGGCGGGCCCCTGCCGCTTCACCTCTGCGCAGCCCGTAGGTTAGACTTGGCGCCCGAAGTCTTAATAGCAGCTCTTGCTATTCAGGGTTGTTGACCAGGAGCCGGCACCGATGCGGCGAGATGAGACGGGTCGTTACGAGGTGACCACGGTTGGGGGCGAGCGGGTCCGGGCCTTCGTGCCGGCCCCGCTGCCGCCGATCCGCCGCTCGTCCTGGACGGGACGCTCCAGCGGGCGCTCGAGGGCGCGACGCTGGCGCTCGGGCGGCTCGACGGCGTCTCGGCGCTCCTGCCGGACAAGTCGCTCTTCCTCTATGCCTACGTCCGCAAGGAGGCGGTGCTCTCGTCGCAGATCGAGGGCACGCAGTCGTCGCTGTCCGACCTGCTCCTCTTCGAGCTCGACGAGGCGCCCGGGGTGCCGCTCGACGACGTGGTCGAGGTCTCGAACTACGTCGCCGCGCTCGAGCACGGGCTGGCTCGGCTGCGCGAGGGCTTTCCGCTCTCCAACCGCCTGATCCGCGAGATCCACGACGTGCTGCTCTCGCGCGGGCGCGGCAGCGGCAAGGATCCGGGGGAGTTCCGGCGCTCGCAGAACTGGATCGGCGGCAGCCGCCCGGGCAACGCGGTCTTCGTGCCGCCGCCGCACACCTCGGTGCCCGACTGCATGGGCGCAGCTGGAGCGCTTCCTCCACGACGAGGGCGACGGGCTGCCGGTGGTCGTGCGGGCGGGGCTTGCGCACGTCCAGTTCGAGACCATCCACCCGTTCCTCGACGGCAATGGCCGCGTCGGCCGGTTGCTGATCACCTTCCTGCTCTGCCAGGCGGGGGTGCTGCGCGAGCCGCTGCTCTATCTGAGCCTCTACTTCAAGGAGCACCGGCCGGCGTACTACGAGCTGCTCGACCGGGTGCGCCGCGAAGGCGACTGGGAGGCGTGGCTGGAGTTCTTCCTGGACGGCGTCCAGGAGGTCGCCGCGGGGGCGGTGGCCACGGCGGAGCGGCTCCGGGAGATATTCCGGGAGGACCGCTCGCAGGTCGAGGAGGCCGGGCGCCGCGCGGGGTCCGGCGCTGCGGGTACACGAGGCGCTCAAGGTGCGGCCGATCCAGTCGCTGCCCGGGATCTGCGACGCGACCGGTCTTTCGTTTCCGGCCGTTTCTTCGGCGATGGAGCTCCTGGTCGACCTCGGGATCGCCCGCGAGCTCACGGGCAAACGCCGCAACCGGCTCTTCGTCTACGACCGCTACCTCGACGTGCTGAACGAGGGCACGGCCCGCCCGTGAGCCCGGCCCCGCGCCCGGCTTGCAACCTTTCCGCCCTCCGCACCGTCGTAGCTGACATCACCGTTCCGCGCCGGCGCCGCCGCGGCTTCCGGCCGGGATCGCATCGCGCGAACAACCGCCCGCCGAACCCTCGGGGAACCCTCGCATGGCCGACCTCCGACTCGCCCTCCGCACCCTGCGCAAGACGCCGTTCGTGACCGCGGTCGCGGTCGTTTCGCTGGCGCTCGGGATCGGTGCCAACAGCGCCGTTTTCTCGCTCTTCCACCAGATCCTGCTGCGGCCGCTGCCGGTCGCCCAGCCGGATCGGCTGGTCAACCTCGGTGCGCCGGGGCCGAAGCCCGGTTCGACCTCGTGCAACAACGCCGGCGACTGCGAGGTGGTCTTCAGCTACCCGATGTTCCGCGATCTCGAGCGCGAGCTGGCCGGGGACGGGTCGCCGGTCGCCGGCGTCGCCGCGCACCGTGCGTTCGGTGCCAACCTCGCCTTCCGCGGGCGCACCTCGACCGGCGAGGGGATGCTGGTCTCGGGAAGCTACTTCCCGGTCCTCGGGCTCACGCCGGCGGCCGGGCGGCTGCTCGACCGCGGCGACGACCCGGCGGTCGGCGAGGCGCGCGTGGTGGTGCTCGGCCACGACTACTGGCTGCGCGACTTCGGCGCCAGCGCCGAGGTGGTCGGCGAGCGGCTGGTGGTCAACGGCGAGCCGCTCACCGTGGTCGGCGTCGCTCCGGAGGATTTCCGCGGCACCACGCTCGGCAGCCATCCGGACGTCTACGTGCCGATCACGCTGCGCGCCCTCATCGCCCCCGGCTTCGACGGCTTCGAGGACCGCCGGAGCTACTGGGCCTATCTCTTCGCCCGCCTGGCGCCCGGCGCCGACCTCGAGGGCGCGCGGGCCGCGATCGAGGTGCCCTACCGCTCGATCGTCCGCGAGGTCGAGTCGCCGCTCCAGGAGGGGATGAGCGAGCAGACGATGAAGACCTTCCTGGCCAAGACGATCACGGTCGAGCCGGGCGCGCGCGGGCAGAGCTCGGTCCACGAGGACGCGCGCGCGCCGCTCCTCTTGCTCTTCGCGGTGGTCGGCGTGGTGCTGGTTTCCGCCTGCGCCAACGTCGCCAACCTGCTCCTGGCGCGCTCGGCGTCGCGCGCCGCCGAGATGTCGGTGCGGCTGTCGATCGGCGCCGGCCGCGGCCGGCTGATCCGCCAGCTCCTGACCGAGTCGTGCGTGCTGGCGGTGCTCGGAGCCGCCGCCGGCCTCCTGGTGGCGCGCTGGACGCTGGTCGGGATCGCGTCGTTCTTCCCGGCCGACCCCGGCGGCGGGCCGTTCGACCTCTCGCTCGACCTGCCGGTCGTCGGCTTCGCCGCCGCGCTCGCGCTCGGCACCGGGCTCCTCTTCGGGCTCTACCCGGCGCTCCACGCGACGCGGCAGGACCTCGCCTCGGCGATCAAGGGGCAGGCCGGCCAGCCGTCGGGCGGCCGCGCCGCGGCGCGCTTCCGCGCCACGCTGGTGACCGCGCAGATCGCGCTCTCGCTGATGCTCCTGGTCTCGGCGGGGCTCTTCGGGCGCAGCCTCCTGAACGTCAGCCGGGTCGAGCTCGGCCTCGACGTCGACCGCCTGGCCACCTTCGCCGTCGCGCCCGAGCTCAACGGCTACACCCCGGAGCGCTCGCGGGTGCTGTTCGAGCGGATGGAGGAGGAGCTGGCGGCGATCCCCGGCGTCACCGGCGTCACCGCCTCGATGGTGCCGGTGCTCTCGGGGAGCAACTGGGGCACCGACGTCCGGGTCGAGGGCTTCGAGTCCGGCCCCGACGTCGACTCCAACGCGCGCTACAACGAGGTCGGCCCGGGCTACTTCGCGACCATGGGGATGCCGCTCCGTGCCGGCCGCGACTTCACCGCGGCCGACCAGCTCGGCGCGCCCGAGGTGGCGGTGGTCAACGAGACCTTCCTCGAGAAGTTCGGGCTCGGCCGCGACGCCGTCGGCAAGCGGATGGCGACCGGCGGCGACGAGGAGCTGGCGATCGAGATCGTCGGCATCGTCGCCGATGCCAAGTACAGCGAGGTCAAGGACGAGATCCCGCCGCTCTTCTTCGTCCCCTACCGCCAGGACGAGCGGATCGGCTCGCTGACCTTCTACCTGCGCACCGGCGTGGCCCCCGAGGCGGTCCTCGCGGAGGTGCCGAAGGTGGTCGCGCGCCTCGATCCCGACCTGCCGGTCGACGAGCTGAAGACCATGCCCCAGCAGGTCCGCGAGAACGTCGTCCTCGACCGGCTGATCACCGCCCTGACCGTGGCCTTCGGCGGCATCGCGACGCTCCTTGCGGCGGTCGGCCTCTACGGCGTCCTGGCCTTCACCGTCGCCCAGCGCACGCGCGAGCTGGGCCTACGCATGGCGCTCGGCGCCGATCGTGGCCGCGTGCTCCGGCTGGTCCTCGGCCAGGTCGGATGGATGACCCTGATCGGCAGCGCGATCGGCCTGGCGCTGGCGTTCGGGCTCGGGCGCCTCGCGCGCTCCCAGCTCTTCGAGGTCGCCGGCCACGACCCGGTGGTCTTGTTGGCCGCCACCGTCGTGCTGGCGCTGGTCGCGCTCGGCTCGGGCCTGGTGCCGGCCCGCTCGGCGTCGCGCATCGATCCGATGGTCGCGCTGCGCTGGGAGTAACCTCGGCTCCGCCCGCCAGCGGCTCGGGACGGGCGGCTCAGGCTCGGGCGCCATCGCGCGTGGAACACCGCCGTCCGGCGTGCCGTAGGACGGGCGTTCAACGACGCGGGAGGAGACCATGGCTCGAGACGGCAAGACGCAACCCTGGGTCTGGGTGGTGGTCGGTTGCGGCGGGGCGGTGCTCTTGGGGTTCCTGGTGATCGGCGGGCTCGGCTTCATGGGCTGGCGCTGGGCGCGTACCTTCGAACAGCAGATGGAGGACCCGGACGCGCGCGAGGCGAAGGCGCTCGAGGTGCTCGGCGCCGAGCGGATCCCCGAGGGCTATCACGCGATGATGGCGATGGAGGTCCCATTCGCGATGAAGATGGCGATCCTCACCGACCGGCCGCCGGACTTCGAGGGGGGAGGCGGCGACGCCGACGGGTCCGAGGAAGACTGGTCCGAGGACGATCTCGGCGAGCGCGGGCTCTTCTACTTCGAGATGCCTTCCTGGGGTGGCGAGCGCGGCAACCTCGAGGACTTCCTCGAGGGGCGCACCGACGACGCCGAGTTCCTGCGTCGTAGCTCGATCGACCTCCAGCGCGGCGAGCCGATCGCCCGCGGCGAGGTCGCGCTCCCGGGCGCCGAGCGCGCCCGCTACGTCGTCCAGCGCGGCACGATCGGCGATCAGGGGGCGGGGCTGACCTCGACCGTGCTGGTCGATTGCGCCGGTGACGAGCGCATCCGCCTGGCGATCTGGTTCGGACCCGACCCGCAGCCGGCCGCCGAGGCGGTCGAGGTCGACCTCTCCGGTACGGTCGGCGATCCGGCGCGGATCGGCGAGTTCCTGGGCGGGTTCCGGTTCTGCGGCTGAGGCCGCCGCTCGCTCAGGAGGCCACCGCCGCGGCGCCGGCGGCGAAGGCCCGCCGGTTCAGCTCGGCGACCGCGCAGCCGGCGCCCATCGTGCGGTCGATCGCGGCCTCGAAGGCGGCGGTGGGGAAGAGCCCGCTCGCCGCCTGGAGCGCGCCGAGCGCGATCGCGCTCTTGACCCGCGGCGCTCCGAGGCCGGCGGCGAGGTCGGTGAACGGCACCCCGATCGCGCGCACGCCCGGGGCGGCCGCCGGCGGCTCGGGGATCAGGGTGCGGTCGTAGAGGACGATTCCGCCCGGCCGCACCGCGCGGCCCGAACTTGTCCAGGCTCTCGCGGTTGAAGACCACCAGGAGGTGCGGCTCCGGGGCGGCCGGCGACATCACCTCGCCGGTCGCGACGTGGACGTCGCCGTAGGAGGTGCCGCCGCGCGACTCGGGGCCGTAGCTCGGGATGTAGGTGGCGTCGCACCCCTCGGCGATCGCGGCGTGCGCAGGTCAGCCGGGCGATGGTCTGCGCCCCGTCGCCGCCGGCGCCGGCGAACTTGATCGCGACGTCGGCCGGGTCGAGGTGCGACGGGAAGCCGCCGCCGAAACGCGGGGGCGCCTCGGAGCCGGCGCCGATCGCCGCGATCAGCGCCTCCGGGTCGAAGCTCGGCCGCGCGGGGTCCCACAGGTCTTCGATGGAATGCGGCTCCACCGTGACGTCCTTCTTGACCCCGAGCGGGAACACCGGGACCATCTCGTCGCGCACCCAGCGCTCGGCCTCCTCGGCGGTGGCGTGGAGGTGAGTCGGGCACTCCGCGAGCACCTCGACGAAGCCCGAAGCCCGCGCCCTTCGACCTGGAGCCGCAGCGCCTTCTCGATCGCCTTGCGTGCACGGTGGCGCTGCTTGGCGTCGTAGAGCGCCACCCGCTCGACGTAGACCGGGCCGTCGAGGCCGGCGATCATCTCGGCAACCTTGAGCGGCTCGCCGGCGAGGCGGGTGCGGCCGTCGGGGGTGGTGGTGGTGCGCTGCCTCATCGAGCGTGGTCGGCGCCATCTGGCCGCCGGTCATGCCGTAGATCGCGTTGTTGACGAAGACGACGGTGATCGGCAGCCCGACCTGCGCGGCCTGGATGATCTCGGCGAGGCCGATCGAGGCGAGGTCGCCGTCGCCCTGGTAGCTGACGACGATCGACTCCGGGTTGGCGAGCTTGTGGCCGAGCGCCACCGCCGGCGCGCGGCCGTGCGCCGCCTGGGTGTTGCCGACGTCGAGGTAGTAGTAGAGGAAGACCGCGCAGCCGACCGGCGAGACCGCCACCGTGCGGTCCTGGATGCCGAGCGTCGTCGATCGCCTCGGCCAGGTACTTGTGGACGAGGCCGTGGCCGCAGCCGGGGCAGTAGTGGGTGGCGTGGGCCTTGAGCCCCTCGCCGTGGGCGTGGCGCTCGAAGCGGCCGTAGAAGGTGCTCATCGAGGTCTCCCCCTCAAGCGGCGACCGGGGCGCCCGCGGCCGCCGCGGCGGCGATCCGGCGGACGCGGTCAGCGACGTCGCGCTGCTGCGGCAGGACGCCGCCGTAGCGCTGGATGCGGTCGGATCGGCGGCAGCTCGCCGTAGCCGTGCGTGGCTGAGCGCGAGCCGCATCTCGTCCTCGAGCTGGCCCGGGCCGGCCTCGACCATGACGATCCCGCGGACGCGCGGCAGGAGCGGCGCCAGCGCCCGCACCGGGAACGGCCACAGCGATGACCGGCCGGAAGAGGCCGGCCGCGATCCCCTCCGCGCGCAGGGTCTCGCACCGCGCCCTTGGCCATCCGCGCCGGGCGTGTTGCAGGCGACCAGCAGCACACTCGGCGTCGTCGCAGCGGTAGAGGTCGGCGCGCTGCTCGCGGTCGGTCATCTCGGCGTACTTGGCGTTGAGCCGGACGTTGACCCGCCTCGAGGTCGGCCTCGGCGAGCGCGATCGAGGAGATCAGGTTGCCGCGGTGGGCGCGCGTCGCCCCACACCGCCCAGGCCGGCAGGCCGGGGACGACCATCCGGTCGGGGCAGGCTCACCCGGCCGGTCATCTGGCCGAGGTAGCCGTCGCCCAGGACCACCACCGGGTTGCGGTAGGCGAAGGCGATCTCGAACGCCGCCATGGTCAGGTCGAGCATCTCCTGCGGGCGAGGCCGGCGCGAGCACCACGGCGTGGGTGTTGCCGTGGCCGAGGCCGCGGCAGGCGAGCTTGATGTCGGCCTGCTCGGGCGCCGATGTTGCCGAGGCCGGGGCCGCCGCGCATGACGTTCACGAACACCCCCGGCAGCTCGGCGCCGATCATGTAGGAGATCCCCTCCAGCATCAGGCTGAAGCCGGGCGAGGAGGTGAAGGTCATCGTGCGCAGGCCGGCGCCGCCGCAGCCGTACATCATGTTGACCGCGGCGACCTCGGAGACCGCCTGGAAGAAGATGCCGCCGAGCCCGGGCAGGAGCTTGGCGAGGAGCTCCGCGCCCTCGGTCGACGGCGTGATCGGGTAGCCGAAGAAGTGCCGGCAGCCGGCGAGGAGCGCGCCGATCGCCGAGGCGTGGGTCCCCTTGAGCACCATCGGCTCGAGCGCCGGCAGCGCCAGCCGGCGGTCGGGGATCGCCACGGGCACCGCCGCGGTGGTGGCGCGCGGGCCGAAGTACCGCTCGGGGTCGACCCCCTCGCCGTCCCAGCCCGCCTCGGGCGCCGGCAGGAGCCCCCAGGGCTCGGGGCAGGCCTCGAGACAGAGGCCGCAGGCGTTGCACAGCTCGAGGTCGATCTCGACCGGGTGGAGGCCGGTCAGGGGATCGATCTCGGCGGAAAGCGCGATGCACTCCTTCGGGCAGGCTTCGATGCAGCGGCCGCACGACTTGCAGAAGCGCGGGAAGAGGAACGGCTTCGGGCGCTCGGCGCGGGCGGCGGTGGTCTTGGGTGGGGTGGAGGCGCTGGTCTGGGGGCTGGCGGTGGCCACGGCTCCTCCGTTGTCGATGGGCCGTTGTCGATGCCCGCATCATCGGAGGACCGGCCGCAGCCAGGCCATACCCGCGCGGGTGGGCGGCAGGCCGCCGGAGGGTGGGCGGGGGCGGAGCCGCAGGGCTCCGCCCCCAGTGGGTCAGCCGCGGTCGGCGGCGAGCGTCTCCGCCAGCCGGTCCAGGCGCTCGGCCCAGAACGCCTTGCGCGCCTCGACGTCCGCCCTCGAAGCGAGCTTGGCGTGCTGGATCGCGATCTGGCTCCTGGTCTCGCCCTTGGCCTGGAAGTAGAGCTGGACCAGGGTGCCGTCGGGCCAGGTGACCCGCATCGACTTGCCGGGGACGGCGGTGCGCACGGTGAGCGCGACGCCGGGGAGCCAGCGCTCGCGCTCCGCCGGGTCGGCGCAGGCGCGGTAGAGGCGGGCGACCGGCACCGGCAGGGTCTTGCTTTTGTTCGCGTCGTAGAGACCGCCGCGGCGCTGGCCGACGTCGCGCAGGCCGCGGATGCGCTCGTAGCCGACGGTCACCATCTGCGCCCACCAGCCGGGGACGCCGTGCTCGTCGTAGAGCAGGGCGGCGATCTCCGAGTGGGGCCGCGAGGCAGCGCCGGCGGCGTCGAGCACGGCCACCCACCCCGCCCAGTCACGCCCGGTCTTCGCCCGCACGGCGTCGTCGCTCATGCCGGCGATCTCGGCGTAGGCCGGGGGCGGCGGCGCGGGCGGCACGGGCGGCGCCGCCGGCTCGGCCTCCGGTGGATTCGAGGCGGTCTTCCTGGCGAGGATGCGGGCGCGGGCGGAGGTGTACGACTCGCCCGTCTTCTGCATGCGGGAGCGGACGATCCGCTTGAGGTCCTTGTCCTTCGGCATCACGAAGTCTCCCTCGGTCCATGCCGCCGGCCTTGCCCCCCGGCGGCGAAGCCTGCGGCGGAACCGTGGCTTCGTGGATGCCGATCCGGGAGTCTGCCCCCCTTTGCCTCGCGAGGGCCCCCGCCGGGGGAGGGCCAAGAGGTTGGGCGCGGATCACCGCCGGCTCGCAGGATCGCCGATCCCCGGCGGCGGAGTCAAGAGCGTCGCGGGTGTAGCATCCGCGGCGACCTCGAAACCCGCTACCGACTCTCAGGAGACCACCATGGCGATCACCGGCGCCCACGTCCTGCTCTACACACCGGAGCCCGACGCGCTGCGGGCGGTGCTGCGCGACGTCTTCGGCTGGAAGCACGTCGACGCCGGCGAGGGCTGGCTGATCTTCGCGCTGCCGCCGGCCGAGATCGGCGTCCACCCGGCCGAGGGACCGACCTACGAGTCGGGCACGCGCCACCAGCTCTCCCTGGTCTGCGACGAGATCGGTGCGACCGTCGCCGAGCTGCGGGCGAAAGGGATCGAGATCCGCGGCGAGCCCGAGGACGAGGGCTGGGGGATCACGGTGACGATGGTCCTGCCGGGCGGCGTCGAGGTGCTGCTCTACCAGCCGCGGCATCCGATCGCGATCGAGTCCGGCGCCGAACGGTGAAGCCGCGCCGGCTGCTCGACTACGCGGTGTCGCCGGACGGCCTCGAGCTGGCGCTCTACCGGCACGGCGACGTCTTCTCGATCCAGATCGACGGCCACGACCTGATGGGGAGCCGCGCCCACGGCTCCGAGGAGGAGCTGGCGCGCCGCGCCCTGGCGGCGCTCGGCGAGCGGCCGTCGACGCGGGTGCTGGTGGGCGGCCTCGGCATGGGCTTCACGCTGCGCGCGACGCTCGCCGCGCTCGCCGGCCGGCGCGGCGCCGCGGTCGTGGTGGCTGAGGTCTTCCCCGCGGTGGTGCGCTGGAACCAGGAGCTGCTCGGCCACCTCGCCGGGCGGCCGCTCGACGATCCGCGGGTGCGCGTCGAGGTCGCCGACGTCGCCGACCTCCTGACCCCGGCGTCCTTCGACGTCGTCCTGCTCGACGTCGACAACGGCCCCGAGGCGCTGACCCTGGCGAGCAACCGCCACCTCTACGGCCGGCGCGGCATCGCCCGCATCCGGGAGGCGCTCCGGCCGGGCGGCGTGCTCGCGGTCTGGTCGGCCACCGACGACCCGCGCTTCAGCGACGAGCTGCGCCGCGGCGGCTTCGCTGCGGAGGTGCACCGAGTGCGCGAGCGTGCCTCGGGCAAGGGGGCGCGGCACGCGCTGTTCGTGGCGCGGCGCGGGTAGCGGCCGATCGGCGGGGCGGGCCGGGCGGGCGGAGTTCGCTTGCTGGTAGCCTTCCGCCGGATCCCCGAGACCAGCCACCGAGACCATGGAAGCCCCGGCTGCCCGCGTCCCACGCTCCTCCGGCCGCCTGCTCGTCGCGGCGGCCAGCGGCGTCCTCTCCTATCTCGCCGGCGTGCTCCCGGAGCCCTACGACGGCCTGGGCCTCAACTGGGGTGCGGGGCTGCTCTTCGGCGCGCTGGTGCTGGCGCCCGGGGCGCGGGGGTGGTGGCACCGGATCGCGGCCGTGATCGTCTCCGCGCTGGTCTATCGCGCCGCGGTCTGGCTCGCGACGACGCTGGTGGTCGAGACCCCCTGGCCGGAGGTCGCCGCCTGCCTCGCTGCCGGGGCCCTCGCCGCGCCGGTCCTGCGCCTGGCGACGCAGCCTCTCCTCGGCGGCCGGTCGAGCCTCGGCCGGCACCTCGCGGCGCTGGCCGCCGGCGCGGCCGGGGGCGCGCTGATCGGCGTCGCCGTGACCGGCTCGAACGAAGGGACTCTCGCTCTCCACCTGCCGCTGCTCGCGGGCTACCTCGTCTGGCAGTTCGGTTACGCCGCGGCCCACGGCCGTCCCGGAAAGGAACTCTGATGCCCGCACCGACCGTCACCGCCGCTCGCCGCTCCCTGCTCGCCGCCGCCGCGCTCCTCGGCGTGCTCGCCGCCGCCGCGCCCGCGGCCGCCGACGAAGTCGCCGTCGCCTACGCCGAAACCGCCGCCGCCGGGCCGCTTGACGGCCGGGTGCTCCTGGTCTTCTCGACCGACGAGGCGGCCGAGCCGCGGTTCCAGGTCGAGTGGGACGTGACCCGGACGATGCAGCTCTTCGGCGCCGACGTCGAGGCGCTCGCGGCGGGCGCCGACGTGCGCTTCGGCGGCAAGGTCCTTGGCGCAGACCTCTTCGGCTACCCGGTCCGCCGCTTCGCCGACCTGCCGGCCGGCCGCTACCGGGTCCAGGCGGTGCTCCACCGCTACGAGACCTTCCACCGCGCCGACGGCCACACCGTGAAGCTCCCGATGGACCGCGGCGAGGGGCAGCACTGGAACCTGGCGCCGGGCAACCTCGTCTCCGAGCCGCGCTGGATCGACTTCGACCCGGCCGCCGAGGTGCTCCACCGGATCGTCCTCGATCAGGTGATCCCGCCGATCGAGCCGCCGGCGGACACCGAGTACGTCCGCCACGTCCAGATCGAGAGCAAGCTCCTGACCGAGTTCTGGGGCCGGCCGATGCACCTCGGCGCCCACGTCCTGCTCCCCGAGGGGTTCGACGAGCATCCCGAGGCGCGCTATCCGCTGATGGTCTTCCACGGCCACTTCCCGGCCGACTTCGGCGGCTTCCGCACCGAGCCGCCCGATCCCGACCTCGAGTGCGTGCGCAACGAGCGCTTCGGCGTCGACTGCTACAACCGGATCGTCCAGCAGGAGGCGTTTGACTTCTACCGCCACTGGACCGGTCCCGGCTTCCCGCGCTTCCTGATCGTCGAGATCCAGCACGCGAACCCCTATTACGACGACTCCTACGCCGTCAACTCGGCCAACCTCGGACCCTACGGCGACGCCATCACCCACGAGCTGATCCCGTACCTCGAAAAGGAGTTCCGGGGGATCGGCGAGGGCTGGGCGCGCTTCCTCTACGGCGGCTCGACCGGCGGCTGGGAGGCGCTCGCGGCGCAGGTCTTCTATCCCGACGAGTACAACGGCGCCTTCGCCGCCTGCCCCGACCCGATCGACTTCCGGGCCTACATGCAGGTCGACGTCTACGGGCACGCCAACGCCTACTTCGACCGCGGGCCGTTCGGCGCCGTCGAGCGCCCCGGGATCCGCGACTGGCTCGGCCGCGTCACCGCCACCCTCCGCGACCTGAACCACCTCGAGCTGGCGCTCGGCACGAAGAACCGCTCGGGCGAGCAGTTCGACATCTGGGAGGCGGTCTTCTCGCCGGTGGGCGAGGACGGCTACCCGAAGCGCCTCTGGGACAAGGAGACCGGCGCGATCGACCCCGCGGTCGCCGAGCACTGGAAGAAGTACGACCTGCGGCGGGTGATGGAGGAGAACTGGCCGGCGCTCGGGCCCAAGCTCGCCGGCAAGGTCCACCTCTACGTCGGCGACATGGACAACTTCTACTTGAACAACGCGGTCTACCTGACCGAGGAGTTCCTCGAGTCGACCACCGATCCCCACTACGGCGGCGAAGTGGCCTACGGCGACCGCGCCGAGCACTGCTGGAACGGCGACCCTGGGAACCCGAACTACCTCTCGCGGCTGCGCTACAACACGATGTACGTGCCGAAGATCCTCGAGCGGATCGAGAAGTCGGCGCCCGAGGGGGCGGATCTCAAGAGCTGGCGCTACTGACCGTGCGCATCGCCCTGGTCCAGCAGCACGCCGGCCCCGATCCCGAGGACAACCTCCGCCGCGGCCTCGCCGCGCTCGCCGAGGCGGCGCACGCCGGGGCCGAGCTGGTCGCCTACGCCGAGCTGGCCTTCACCCGCTTCCACCCGCAGCGGCCGGCGGCGGGCGACGTCGCGGCGCTTGCCGAGCCGGTGCCGGGGCCGACCACCGAGCGCTTCGCCGCCGCGGCGCGCGAGCACGGCGTGGTCGCGGTGCTCAACCTCTTCGAGCGCGCCGAGACCGAGGGCGAGGTCCGCACCTACGACTCCTCGCCGGTGATCGACGCCGACGGCTCGCTCCTCGGCGTGACCCGGATGGTCCACATCACCGACTACCCCTGCTTCCACGAGCGCGGCTACTACGCGCCCGGCGACACCGGCGCCCCGGTCTACGCCATCCGCGCCGGCCGGATCGGGGTCGCGATCTGCTACGACCGCCACTTCCCGGAGTACACCCGGGCGCTCGCGCTCGGTGGCGCCGAGCTGATCGTGGTGCCCCAGGCCGGCGCGGTGGGCGAGTGGCCGGACGGGCTGTTCGAGGCCGAGCTGCGCGTGGCGGCGTTCCAGAACGGCTGCTTCGCCGCCCTGGTCAACCGCGTCGGCCCCGAGGAGTGCCTGACCTTCGCCGGCGAGAGCTTCGTCTGCGACCCCGCCGGCCGCGTCATCGCCCGCGCCCCGGCCGGCCGGGACGCGCTCCTCCTCGCCGACCTCGACCTCGCCGAGGTGCCGCGCTCGCATGCGCGGCGGCTGTTCTTGCCGGACCGGCGGCCGGAGCTGTACGGGGAGTGGCTGGGGCGGCGGTGAGGGGAGCACCCCCGCGGTAGACTCGGGCAGCTCTTGAAGGGAGGCGGACGATGCGCGAGTTCGACGTCATCATCGAGCGGGACGCGGAGGGGTACTACGTCGCGTCGGTGCCCGCTCTCGCCGGTTGCCACACCCAGGCGCGCTCCCTGGACGCACTGATGGATCGCGTCCGCGAGGCCGTCGAGCTGTGTCTCGAAGTCGAGGACGGCACGGACGCGAAGCTCGAGTTCGTCGGAGTGCAACGGCTGCGGCTTGCGGGATGACCCGCCTGCCACGGCTCACCGGCCGGAGGGTCGTTCGGGCGTTACAGGGCGCCGGATTCGTGATCGTCCGCACCCGCGGAAGTCATCGATTCCTCCAACACCCGGACGGGAGGGCGACGGTCGTGCCGGTGCACGCTGGCGAGACGATCGGCCCCGGCTTGATGAGCAAGATCCTGAGGGAGTGCGAGATGGAGCGCGACCAGCTCCTCAAGTTCCTGTGAGCCTCTGTGACCCACCTCAGTCCTGTTCGACCGCTGAATCGGCGGAGGCCTCTCCTTGCCCAGTGATTCCGAACTCGGCACTCACCTTAAGATGCCAGTCAGGCTCCTTGAAATCCTCTGGTACCCAACCAATCTGCCTAAGATGCGAATAGAGGTTCTTCCGCAGAATCAGGCTGAGTTCGTGGACCGTCATCGCAATGGTGACCAAGTCCTCGATCTCAAGCTCAACCTGCTGGTTGATCGAGAACCGCTTTGGCTCCCTTGACCGCCGCATGACCATCCACCCTGGCTCTTTCGTCACCATCCCGTGAACTAGTGGCTCAGATCGACCGCTTTCGTACTCGACCCAGAACTCACGAAAGACACGAGAAAGCTCCAAGGCTCCGTGGACATTGCAGTCCCTGTCACGCACTCGACCACCAGCGTGGGTCAGGCAAACTCTCAGTTTGTTCAGCGACCTAAGCGCGTCCCGCAAGTCCTCCGGGATGAGGCCCGGCACCTCTGCTGCCGCAATGTCCAGCTTTACCCCGAGCGGCTTTCCCAGGTCATCAGCATGAATGGCGTTTGCAACATCATCCTCGCCGACAGTGCCACGTTGCCGCAACATTGCTACCCTGCAGATTCTGAGGATGTCGGTAAGCAAGGGCTCCAGTGCCTCTATGATGTCCGTCACAGTATGTCCCATCACCCAAGCTGGATACTGTTTCTGCAGGTCTGCTGCGTCGAGCCTGGAGCCGAGGTGCACGCGTGGAAAAAATCCCAGCTCAGGAAGGCACGGAAGCTCCTCCTGTCCGAACTGGAGACCGAGGGCGGCCATATCAAGTGACCTTTGAAGAGACCTTTGGAGGTTGCCGAAAGCTACATCTGGCTGAGCTCGCAGTCTGATGTTCCTGCCTTCCCGTTTCACCACTGCAAGGCTCTCTCGCCTCAAGGGGCGCTCCTCCTTCATAGCTCTGGCCACCTTGCCTGGCTGCATCCATGAACAGTGCGCCGTGTAGATGCACGCACCAAGGCCGCGTAGCGGGGAGAAGGTGGTTGCGGCCTGTCCCGGCCAGTCAATCCAGCAGCTCGCGCACCCGCTCCGGAGTGATGGGAGGGGCCTCGGGTGAGACCTCGAAGATAGGGAAACCGCCGCGGACCGCAAATCGCGGTAGAGCGCTCGAGCCCCTGCGAGCGGGATCGGAGATCACCTCGCCGAGGCACGCTCGTTCCGAGCGAGCGAGCCAGCGGAATTGCTGTTGATTCCGTCGCATGGTGCACGATTTTACAGGAGAATCGACCACGGAGCGGTTTCGGGGCGCCCCCTCAGCCCACCCCCGCCCCCGCCAGCTCCTCCAGCTCCGTCTCGACCTCCTGCCACTCGGCCATCAGCGCCTCGACCTTCGCGGCGGCCTGCTTCTGCTCGGCCTCGAGCTTGCCGACTTGCTTGGGCGAGGAGCGGTCGAAGTAGGTGGGGTCGCAGAAGGTCTCGTTGATCTCGCCGATCCGCGCCTCGGTCTTCTCGATCTCGGCGGTCAGGCGGTCGCGGCGGGCGGCCAGGTCCTTGATCCGCCTGCGCTCCTCGGCGTCGCCGCCCGCGCCGTTGCCGGCGGAGCGCTTGGCCGCCTTCTGCCGGCGCTTCTCGCGGCGCGCCTTGTCGAGGACGGCCTCGGCGTCGAGGTGGTCGTCGCCGCACGCCTCGAGGTACTCGTCGTAGGTGCCCTGGAAGTCGTTGAGGCCGGCCGGGCTGATCTCGAGGATGCGGTCGGCCAGCCGCGAGACGAACCAGCGGTCGTGGGAGACGAAGATCAGCGTGCCGTCGTACTTGCCGAGCCCCTCGACCAGCGCCTCGATCGCCTCGAGGTCGAGGTGGTTGGTCGGCTCGTCGAGGACCAGCACGTTGGGCTTCTCGACCGCCAGGCGGGCGAACATCAGGCGCGCCGCCTCGCCGCCCGAGAGGCTCCGGAGCTGCTTTTCGACGTCGTCGCCCGAGAACAGCACGGCGCCGAGCTGGGCGCGGACGAAGCCGATCGGCTCGACCGGGCAGACGTCCCAGAGGTAGGCCTCGACGCTCTGGCGCGACTCGGTGCCGAGCTGCTCGCGGTGGTCCTGGGCGAAGTAGCCGGGGCGCGCCTCGTAGCCCCACTCGATCTTGCCGCCGTCGGCCGGCACGACGCCGGCGGCGATCTTCAGCAGCGTCGACTTGCCGATGCCGTTGGGGCCGATGATCGCGATCCGGTCGCCGCGCCGGACGGTGAGCGAGACGTCGTCGAGGACGACGTTGTCGCCGTAGGCCTTGGCCAGGTCCTCGATCTTGAGCACCTCCTTGCCGGTGGGGCGCGACTGCTTGAACTGGAAGCGCGGGTAGCGGCGCGAGGACTTCGCCAGCGCCTCGACCTCGCATCTTCTCGATCTGCGCACGCGGCTCTGCGCCTGGCGTGCCTTGGTCGCCTTGTCGCGGAAGCGCTCGACGAACGCCTGGTGGTCGGCGATCTGCTTCTCGCGCTGGGCGATCTCCTTGCCCCGCCGCTCGCGCTCGGCCTCCTTGGCGGCCACGAACGCGGTGTAGTTGCCGGTGTAGAGGATGATCGTGTCGTAGTCGACGTCGGCGATGTGGGTGCAGACGTTGTCGAGGAAGCGGTGGTCGTGGGAGATCACCACCGCGCGGCCGCGGTAGGCGTTCAGGAACTTCTCGAGCCAGCGGATCGAGACGATGTCGAGGTGGTTGGTCGGCTCGTCGAGGAGCAGCACGTCGGGGTCGGCGACGAGCACCTGGGCCAGCAGCACGCGCAGCTTGAAGCCGCCCGAGAGCGTCGAGAGCGGCTGGCGGTGGACCTCGGTCGGGATGCCGAGCCCCTCGAGCACCTCGCCGGCGCGCGCCTCGAGCGTGTAGCCGTCGTGGCGCAGGATCAGGTCTTCGAGCTCGGCGTAGCGGTCGGCGTCGAACGTCTCCTCGGCCTTCGCGAGCAGCGACTCCTTCTCGGTCATCGCCTGCCAGACCTCGGCGTCGCCCATCATCGCGACGTCGAGGATCGGCACCTGCTCGTAGCGGAAGTGGTCCTGGCGGAGGACGCCCAGGCGCAGCCGCTTGGGGATCGACACGGTCCCACCGGAGGGGGGCTCCTCGCCGGTCAGGATGCGCAGGAAGGTCGACTTGCCCGAGCCGTTGGCGCCCACCAGGCCGTAGCGGTTGCCCGGGTTGAACTGGATCGAGACCCCCTCGAACAGGGTCTGCGGTCCGTAGGACTTGGAGAGGTCGGAGACGGCGATCATGGCGGCGGGGGAAGTTATCAGCTTCCGGCGGCGGGCGATTCAAGAGTGAAGAGGCCAGGAGCACCGAGGCGTCCCGATTCACCGGCGGACGGGCACAACGGTGGGGTGGATCCGAGGATTCCCACGCTGGAGGAGGATCTCGCCCGCCCGAACGCGGCCGGCGAGGAGGCGGGCCCCGCGGGCGGCCCGGCGCCGCCGTACTACGACCTGACCACGGTGGTCGAGGACGGCTTCGTCTGGTGGCCCGGGCTCGAGGTGCGGGTGCGGCCGCTGGTCTGGCAGGAGCGGCGCTGCGTGCTCGAGGAGGGCTGCCACTTCACGGTGCGGCTGTTCGACGGGCTGTCGATGCACACCGGCACCCACGTCGACGCCCCGAGCCACACCGCCGCCGGCGGCGGCGCCATCGAGTCGCTCGCCGCCGAGCGGTTCGTCGGCCGCTGCCAGGTGATCCGGGTCGCGGTCGGGCGCGACCAGCCGATCCTCCCCGAGCACCTCGGCGCCGAGGTGGCCGCGCCGCGCGTCCTCTTGCGCACCGACACCTTCTTCCTCGACGGCCGGTTCAATCAGGACGCGGCCTATCCCACCCGCGAGCTGATCGATCACCTCCACGCCCGCGGCGTCGATCTCCTCGGGATCGACGGCCCGAGCATCGACCGGCTCGACTCGAAGGACTTCCCGGCCCACCGGGCGCTCGCCGGGCACGGCATGATCGGCATCGAGTGGCTGCTCCTCGCCGGGGTGCCCGAGGGCGTCTACGTCCTCGAGGCGCTGCCGCTGCGGCTGCGCGGCCTCGACGCCAGCATGACCCGCGCCCTGCTCTGGCAGCCGTCGGCCTGGCGCGCCCGCGCCGACTCCTAGCCCCCGCCGCGCCCGCGCCCCGGGTTCCATTCGCTTGCCTTCGCGACGAAGTTTGGCTTCTGGGAACCATGGTAAGATCTGCATAGTTACTCCTCTTTAGAGTTACGTAAAAGTGTGGCGTCGAAGTGTGGCGTCGATAGGTCTTCCTGAGTTGCGCCGAAGTGTCCTCTCCCGGCGGTCCCCGCCGGACCTCGTAGCTCTCCTCCAGCGGCGGGCCGCCGAGCGACCGGAGCTCCGGGCGCTGGTGTTTCTGCCGGCGGAGGGGGGCAGTCCCCTGGAGCTCACCTACGGCGAGCTCTGGCGGCGGTCGCTGTGCCTGGCCGCGCGCCTCGCGGAGCGCGGCGCGCGGGGCGAGCGGGTGCTGCTGCTGCTGCCGCCCGGCCCCGGGCTGGCGGTCGGCTTCTGGGCCTGCCTGGCGTCCGGCGCGGTGGCGGTGCCGGTGCCGCCGCCGACCCGCCGGCGCGGGCTGCCGCGCCTCCGCTCGGTGAGCGCCGACGCGGCGCCGGCGCTGGTGCTCGGCGACGCCGGCACGCGCGCGCTGGTCGAGCGCTGGCGCGAGCTGGCGCCGGAGGTCGCGGCGCTGCCCTGGCTCGATCCCGCGGCGGCCGCGGGCGACGACTCCGACGGGGCCGCCGCGCCGGCGGTGCGGCCGGAGTCCGCCGCCTTCCTCCAGTACACCTCGGGCTCGACCGCCGCGCCCAAGGGGGTGGTGGTCACCCACGCCAACCTGCTCGACAACCAGGAGCGGATCGCCGCGGTCTTCGGGCTCGGCGAGGGGAGCACGGTGGTCGGCTGGCTGCCGCTGTTCCACGACATGGGGCTGATCGGCAACTTCCTCCATCCGCTCTACCTGGGCGGGCTCGGCGTGCTGATGCCGCCCGAGGCGTTCCTGCGCCGGCCGGTGCGCTGGCTGCGGGCGATCCAGGAGTGGCGCGCCGAGGCCAGCGGCGGCCCCGACTTCGCCTACGCCCTGTGCGCCGACCGCGTCCCGGCCGAGGAGCGCGCCGGGCTCGACCTCTCGAGCTGGCGGGTGGCGTTCGACGGCGCCGAGCCGGTGCGCGCCGACACCCTCGACCGCTTCGCCCGCGCTTTCGCCCCGGCCGGCTTCGACCGCCGCGCCTTTCACCCCTGCTACGGGCTCGCCGAGGCGACCCTGCTGGTCGCCGGCGGCGGCCGGCGCGAGCCGGTGGTGCGCGAGGTCGACGCCGAGGCGCTCGGCCGCCACCGCGCGGTCCCGCCGCCGGCGGACGCGCCGCCGGCGCGGCGCCGCCGGCTGGTCAGCTCCGGGCCGATCGGGGCCGGCCCGACGAGTGGCGGTTCCCGGGTCGAGATCGTCGATCCGCGGCGGCGGCGCCGGCGCGCCGAGGGGCGGGTGGGCGAGATCTGGGTCGCCGGGGCGAGCGTCGCCGCCGGCTACTGGCGGCGGCCGGCGGCGACCCGGCGCGCCTTCCGCGCCGAGCTGGCCGGCGAGCCGGGGACGCCGTTCCTGCGCACCGGCGACCTCGGCTTCGTCGCCGGCGGCGAGCTGTACGTCACCGGCCGGATCAAGGACCTGGTCATCCTCCGCGGCCGCAACCTCTACCCGCAGGACCTCGAGGCGACCGCCGCCGCCAGCCACCCCGCGCTCGCCGGCGGCGGCGGCGCGGCGCTGGCGCTCGACGACGGCGCGCGCGAGCGGCTGGCGATCGTCCACGAGACCGGCCGCCGCGATCCCGGCGAGCTGGCCGCGGCGGCGGCGGCGGTGCGCCGGGCGATCGCCGAGGAGCACGGCGTCGCGGTCGACGAGGTGGCGCTGATCCGCGCCGGCACCCTGCCGCGGACCACCAGCGGCAAGGTGCGGCGGGCCGCCTGCCGCGAGCTGTTGGCGGGCGGCGGCCTGGCGGCGCTGCTCCACGACCGCGGCGGGCCGGAGGCCGAGCCGGCAGCCGGCCAGGCGGCGGCCGCGGCCGCCGCCGCGCTGGCAGCCCCGCTGACAGACCTTGCGCTCGACCGCGCGGGCCTCCTCGCCTGCCCGCCCGCGGAGCGGCCGGCGGCGGCGCTCCGCTACCTCGCGGCGCGCGCCGCCGCGCTCGGCGTCGCCGCGGCCGCCGCCGATCCCGAGCGGCCGCTGACCGCCGGCGGCCTCGACTCGCTGAGCGCTCTCGAGCTGCAGGCGGCGGTCGAGGGCGACCTCGGGGTGACCCTGCCGCTCGCCGCGCTCCTCGGCGGCGCCGGGCTCGGCGAGCTGGCTCTGCACCTGGCCGCGGCGGCGGGGCCGGGGGCGGCGGAGTCCGGGGCGGAGACCGCGGTCGAGCCGGTCGACGAGGCGGCGGAGACGCGGCTCTCCTACGGCCAGGAGGCGCTCTGGTATCTCCACCGCCTCGACCCGGCCTCGGCCGCCGACCACGTCGCGGTCGCGGTGCGCCTGACGGGCGCGCTCGACGACGGCGCGCTCGAGCGATCGTGCGCCGCGCTGGCGGCGCGCCACCCGGCGCTCGCCACCGGCTTCGCGGAGGACGCCGGCGGCCCGCGGCGGCGGCCGGCGGCGGCGCCGCGGTTCGAGCGCGTCGACGCCGCCGGCTGGGACGAGCCGGCCCTGCGCGAGCGGCTCGACCGCGAGGCGGCGCGGCCGTTCGACCTCGCCGCGGCGCCGGCGCGCTGGACCCTCTACCGCCGGAGCGCCGCCGAGCACCTCCTCCAGCTCACCGTGCACCACCTCGCGGCCGACTTCCGGTCGCTCGAGGTGATCGCCGGGGAGCTGGGCGCGCTCTACGAGGCGGGCGGCGACGCCGCGGCGCTGCCGCCGGCGCCGCCGGTCGGCTACGGCGCCTTCGTCGCCTGGCAGCGCCGCCGGCTGGCGGCGGATCGGGCGGAGCCGCTGTGGCGCTTCTGGAGCGGCGCGCTGGCCGACCCGCCGGCGGCGCTCGACCTGCCCTCCGACCGGCCGCGCCCGGCCCGCCGCGGCGGCGCCGGCGGCGCCGTCGCCGGCGCGCTCCGCGGGCTGCCGCCGGCGGCGCTCGCCGCCGCCGCCGCGGCCTGCGGGGTCACCGTGCCGGCGCTGGTCCTGGCGGCCTGGGCGGCGCTCCTCGGCCGGCTCTCGGGGCGCCGCCGGATGGCCCTCGGCGCGGTCGCCTCGGGGCGCACCCGGCCGGCCTTCGACGGCGTCGTCGGCCTGTTGGTCAACTCGCTGCTGCTCTCGGTCGAGGCGGCGCCGGAGGCCGCGTTCGGCGACCTCGCCGCGCGCACCGCGGCGGCGCTCCACGGCGCGCTCGACCACCAGGAGCTGCCGCTGGCGCTCCTCGCCGAGCGCTTCGGCGCCGGCCGCGACCCCGGACGCTCGCCGCTCTTCGATCACCTGTTCACGTTTCAGCGCGGCCACGCCGGCTCCGGCGACGGCGCGGCGCTGGCGGCGGCGGCGCTCGGCGACCCCGGGGCGGCGCTCCGCTGGGGCGGCCTCGAGCTGACGCCCGTGCCCGTCGACCGCGGCGGCGCCCAACTCGACCTCGCGCTCGCCGCGGCCGAGACGCCGGCCGGCCTGCGCACGGTCTGGGAGTACCGCCGCGACCTCTTCGACCGCACCACGGTCGAGCGCTGGCGCGGCTGCTTCGAGGCGCTGCTCGGCGCCGCCGCGGCGGCGCCCGCGACGCGGCTCCGCGACCTGCCGCTGTGGCGTGCGGCCGAGCGCTGTCAGGTGCTCCGGGAGTGGGGCGAGGGCGAGCCGCTGCCGCCGGCCGCGGCGGGATCCGCGGGCGAGACCCTGTGGACGCTCTTCCGCCGCCGGGCCGCGGCGCATCCGGCGGCCGAGGCGCTGGCCTGCGGCCGCCGGCGCGTCTCCTACGGCGAGCTGGCGCGCGCCGCCGAGGCGCTGGCGCGGCGGCTTTCGGCGCGCGGCGTCGGGCCGGAGGTGCCGGTCGCGGTGCTCCTCGAGCGCACCCCCGAGCTGCCGGCGGCGCTCCTCGGCGTCCTCGCCGCCGGCGGCTTCTACGTGCCGCTCGACCCCGCCTACCCGGCGCCGCGGCTGCGCCGGATGCTCGAGGAGTCGGGCGCGCGCCTGGGCCTCGCCGCCGCCGCGCTCACCGCCCGCCTGGGCGGCGAGCTGGGGGAGGTCGAGTGGCTCGACATCGCCGAAGCGGACGCCGCGCCGGTGGCTCCCTCAACCCAGGATCTTCCTGCCGCCGATCCCGCCGGGCTCGCCTACGCCATCTTCACCTCCGGCTCGACCGGCCGGCCCAAGGGGGTGGCGGTGACCCACGGCGGCGCCGCGGCGCTCGCGGCGTGGACCGCGCGCCGCTTCGACGCCGGCGAGCTGGGCGGCGTCCTCGCCGCGACCTCGGTCTGCTTCGACCTCTCGGTCTTGGAGCTGCTGGTGCCGCTGGCGCTCGGCGGCCGCGTGGTGCTCGCGGCCGACGCCCTGGCGCTGCGCGAGGCCGCCGGCCTGGGGGTGACGCTGGTCAACACCGTGCCCTCGGCGATCGCCGAGCTGGTGCGCCAGGGGCCGCTGCCGCCCGGCGTGCGCACGGTCAACCTCGCCGGCGAGGCGCTGCCGCGCGAGCTGGCCGAGCGCGTCCACCGGGCCGGCGCCGCGCGCGTGCTCAACCTCTACGGGCCCTCCGAGGACACCGTCTACTCGACCTGGGAGACGGTGCCCGCGGCCGAGGGGCGCGAGCCGGCGATCGGCCGGCCGGTCGCCGGCACCCGCGCCTACGTCCTCGACGCCGCCGGCGCGCCGGTGCCGCCGGGGGTCGCGGGCGAGCTGCACCTGGGCGGCGCCGGGCTCGCGCGCGGCTACCTCGGGCGCCCGGCGGCTGACCGCCGAGCGCTTCGTCCCCGACCCGCTCTCCGGCCGGCCCGGCGAGCGCCTCTACCGCACCGGCGACCGGGTGCGCTGGCGCGCCGACGGCCGGCTCGACTTCCTCGGCCGCCTCGACCAGCAGGTCAAGGTCCGCGGCTTCCGCATCGAGCTGGGCGAGGTCGAGGCGGCGCTCGCCGCGCTGCCCGGGGTGCGCGAGGCGGCCGCCGCGGCGCCGCCCGACCCGGCCGGCGGTCGCCGGCTGGTCGCCTGGGTGGCGGCCGAGCCGGGCGCCGGCGCGGCGGCCGAGCCCGAGGCGCTGCGCGCCGCCCTCGCCGAGCGCCTGCCGCGCTACGCCGTGCCCTCGGCGATCGCGGTCGTCGAGCGCCTGCCGCGCACCGCCAGCGGCAAGGTCGACCGCAAGGCGCTGGCGCCGCCGGCCGCCGCCGGCCGCGGCGGCGCGGCGCCAGCCGGCCCGGTCGAGGCGATGCTCGCCGAGCTGTGGCGGGAGCTGCTCGGCGCCCGCGAGGTCGGCGCCGGCGACGACTTCTTCGCCCTCGGCGGCCACTCGCTGCTCGCCGTCCGCCTGGCCACCCGCGTGCGCGAGCGCTTCGACGTCGAGCTGCCGCTCGCCGCGGTGCTCGAGGTGCCGACGCTCGCCGGCCAGGCCGAGCGGGTGCGCGGTGCGCTCGCCGGCGGCGCCGCGACGCCGGGTCCGGCGCCGGTGCGGCTGGGGCTCACGGAGGCTCCGGCGTCGTTCGGGCAGGAGCGGCTGTGGCTGCTCGACCGGCTGGCGCCGGGCGATCTCTCCTACCACCTCGGCGGCGGCCTCGAGCTGGAGGGCGAGCTGGACGGCGCGGCGCTCGGGGCGGCGCTGACCGCGGTGGCCCGGCGCCACGAGGCGCTGCGGACCGTGTTCGCCGAGGGGCCGGAGGGTCCGGTGCAACGGATCGCGCCGCCCAGGCCGGTGCCGCTGCCGCGGATCGACCTCGGGGCGCTCGGCGCCGGCCGCGCCGGGGCCGAGGCGCCGCGGGCGGCGGCGGCGCTCGGGCGGCGGCCGATGGCGCTCGACCGCGGTCCGCTGGTGCGCGCCGCCCTGGTGCGGCTCGGCGCGCGGCGGCATCTGCTGGCGCTCACTCTGCACCACGCGATCGCGGACGGCTGGTCGCTGCGGGTGCTGGTGCGCGAGCTGGCCGCGCTCTACCGCGCCGCGCGCGAGGGGGGTCCGGCGGAGCTGCCGGCGCCGCCGCTCCAGCCGGCGGACCACGCGGCGTGGCAGCGGCGCCGGCTCTACGGCGCCGAGGCCGAGCGGCTGCTCGCGTTCTGGCGCGCCCGGATCGACGCCGAGGCCGGGCCCCTGCCGCTGCCGCTGGACCGGCCGCGCGGTGCGGCGGCCGGTTCGCGCGGCGGCCGGATCGCGGTGCGGCTCGCGCCCGAGCAGGTGGCCCGCCTGCGCGGGCTCGCGGCGGAGCGTTCGGCGACGCTGTTCATGGTGCTTTTGGCCGGCTTCCAGGCGCTCCTCGACCGCTACGCCCGCGGCCTGCCGGGTCGGCGTCCGGCGGTGCCGGTCGGGGTGCCGGTAGCGGGGCGTGAGCGGCGGGAGTTCGAGGGGGCGATCGGCTTCTTCGTCAACACCCTGGTGCTGGTCGGCGACCTCGCCGGTGATCCCGGCTTCGGCGAGCTGGTGGGCCGGGTGCGCGCCGGGGCGCTCGCGGCCTTCGGTCACCAGGAGCTGCCGTTCGGGCGGTTGGTCGAGGCGCTCGCGCCCGAGCGGTCGTTGGCCCACGCGCCGCTGGTCCAGGTCACCTTCGGCCTCGAGGTCGGCGAGCGGGCGGCGCCCTTCCCCGGCCTCGCGGCGCGGGCGGTGGCGATCGACCTCGGCGCCGCGCAGTTCGATCTGAGCGTCCTGCTCCAGGAGGACGGCGACGCGGTCGCCGGGTTCCTGTTCTACCGGCGGTCGCTGTTCGAGCGGGCGACCGCGGAGCGGATCGCGGCCCACCTCGGAGCGCTCCTCGACGCCGCCGCGGCCGAGCCCGAACGGCCGCTCTCGGAGCTGGCGCCGTTCGCGCCCGGCGAGCGCCGGCAGCTCCTCTCCGACTGGAACCCGGCGCCCGATGCCGGCGAGCCCGGCGAGCCCTTCCACCGGCGCTTCGCGCACCGGGCGGCGCTGCACCCTGAGCGGCCGGCGGTGGTCTGGGCCGGCGGCAGCCGGAGCTACGGCGAGCTGGCCGCCGCGGCCCGCCGGATGGCCCGCCGGCTGGCGGCGCGCGGGGCCGGCCCCGGAACCGCGGTCGGCCTCCTCGCCGAGCGCACGCCGGAGTGCCTGGCCGCGCTTCTCGGCGTGCTCGAGGCCGGCGCGGCCTATGTGCCGGCGGACCCGGCGGCGCCGCGCGCGCGGCTGGCGGCGATGCTCGAGGACGCCGGCGCCGTCCTGGCGGTGGCGCCGCGGGCGCTCGCCGGACTGCTGCCGCCCGGCTGCGCAGTGGTGGCCTGGGACGAGGTCTTCGACGAGGACTTCGACGCCGGCGCCCCGTGCGCTGTCCCCTCCGCCGCCGCCTCCGCGCGCGACCTCGCCTACGTCCTCTTCACCTCGGGCTCGACCGGCCGGCCCAAGGGGGTGGCGATCGAGCACGGCTCGGCTTCGCGGCTCGCCGACGCGCTCGAAGAGCGGGTGACCGGCGACGCGGCCGGGGACGACCCGGTCGAGCGCTGCTCGCTCAACGCGCCGCTCTACTTCGACGCCTCGGTGCAGCAGCTCGTCCAGCTCGCCTTCGGCCGCACCCTGGTGCTGGTGCCCGAGACGGCGCGGCGCGACGGCCGGGAGCTGCTCGCGCTCGCTGCGGCCGAGCGGATCGACGCTCTCGACTGCACGCCGTCGCAGCTCCGGATGCTCTTCGAGGCCGGGCTCGGCCGAGCCGGCTCGCCGTGGCCGCGGCGGGTGCTGGTCGGCGGTGAGGCGATCGACGACGAGCTGTGGCGGGCGATCGGCCGCGATAGTGCTCGCCGCCGCTACTTCAACCTCTACGGCCCCACCGAGTGCACCGTCGACGCCCTGGTCTGCATCGCCGGCGACCGCCGCGGCCCCGACCTCGGCCGGCCGCTCGCCGGCACGCGTGCCTACGTGGTCGACCGCGCGCTGCGCCCGCAGCCGGCGGGGGCGGTGGGCGAGATCGCGATCGGCGGCGCCGGGGTGGCGCGCGGCTATGCCGGCCGGCCGGCGCTGACCGCGGCGCGCTTCGTGCCCGATCCGTTCGCCGACGAGCCCGGGGCGCGGCTCTACCGCAGCGGCGACCTCGCTCGCCACCGCGCCGGCGGCGGCCTCGTTTTCCTCGGCCGCGGCGACCGCCAGGTCAAGCTCCGCGGCCACCGCATCGAGCCGGGCGAGATCGAGGCGCGGCTGCGCGAGCTGCCCGGGGTGGCGGCCTGCGCGGTGGCGCTCGACCGCCGCGCCGGCCGCGGCGACGTCCTCGCGGCCTGGGTGGTGCTCGAGCCCGGCGCCGGCGAGGGGCGGCTCGGCGAGCTGCGCCGGGAGCTGGCCGGCCGGCTGCCGGCGGCGATGGTGCCGGCGCTCTGGTCGCGGCTGCCCGGGCTGCCGCTGACCGCCAACGGCAAGGTCGACTACCGCTCGCTCCCGGCCCCGGCGCCGGCAGGGGAGGCGGCCGTGAGTAGCTTCGACGACCCGGTGGCCGAGATCCTGGCCGCGATCTGGAGCGAGCTCCTGGGCCGCGAGCGGATCGCCCCCGGCGACGGCTTCTTCGACCTCGGCGGCCATTCGCTCCTCGCCGCGCGGCTGGTGGCGCGGGTGCGCGAGCGGCTCGGCGTCGAGCTACCGCTGCGCGACGTCTTCGAGGCGCCGACGCTCGCCGGCCAGGCCGAGCGGGTGCGCGGTGCGCTCGCCGGCGGCGCCGCAACGCCGGGTCCCGCGCCGGTGCGGCTCGGACTCGCGGAGGCTCCGGCGTCGTTCGGTCAGGAGCGGCTGTGGCTGCTCGACCGGCTGGCGCCGGGCGATCTCTCCTACCACCTCGGCGGCGGCCTCGAGCTGGAGGGCGAGCTGGACGGCGCGGCGCTCGGCGCGGCGCTGACCGCGGCGGCCCGGCGCCACGAGGCGCTGCGGACCGTGTTCGCGGAGGGTCCGGAGGGTCCGGTGCAGCGGATCGCGCCGCCGGCACCGGTGCCGTTGCCGCGGATCGACCTCGGGGCGCTGGGCGCCGGCCGCGCCGGCGCCGAGGCGCCGCGGGCCGCGGCAGCGCTCGGCCGCCGCCCGATGGCGCTCGACCGCGGTCCGCTGGTGCGCGCCGCCCTGGTGCGGCTCGGCGCGCGGCGGCATCTCCTGGCGCTGACGCTCCACCACGCGATCGCGGACGGCTGGTCGCTGCGGGTGCTGGTGCGCGAGCTGGCTGCGCTCTACGGCGCCGGCTGCGAAGGGCGGCCGGCGGAGCTGCCGGCGCTGCCGCTCCAGCCGGCCGATCACGCGGCGTGGCAGCGGCGCCGGCTCGACGGCGCCGAGGCCGAGCGGCTGCTCGCCTTCTGGCGCGCGCGGATCGACGCCGCGGCCGGTCCGCTGCCGCTGCCGCTCGACCGGCCGCGCGGTGCGGCGGCCGGTTCGCGCGGCGGTCGGATCGCGGTGCGGCTCGCGCCCGAGCAGGTGGCCCGCCTGCGCGCGCTCGCGGCGGAGCGTTCGGCGACGCTGTTCATGGTGCTGCTGGCCGGCTTCCAGGCGCTCCTCGACCGTTATGCCCGCGGCCTCCCCGGGCGGCGTCCGGCGGTGCCGGTGGGGGTGCCGGTGGCGGGGCGCGAGCGGGGGGAGTTCGAGGGGGCGATCGGCTTCTTCGTCAACACCCTGGTGCTGGTCGGCGACCTCGCCGGCGATCCCGGCTTCGGCGAGCTGGTGGGCCGGGTGCGCGCCGGGGCGCTCGCGGCCTTCGGTCACCAGGAGCTGCCGTTCGGGCGGTTGGTCGAGGCGCTCGCGCCCGAGCGGTCGTTGGCCCACGCGCCGCTGGTCCAGGTCACCTTCGGCCTCGAGGTCGGCGAGCGGGCGGCGCCGTTCCCCGGCCTGGCGGCGCGGGCGGTGGCGATCGACCTCGGCGCGGCGCAGTTCGATTTGAGCGTCCTGCTCCAGGAGGACGGCGACGCGGTCGCCGGGTTCCTGTTCTACCGGCGGTCGCTGTTCGAGCGGGCGACCGCGGAGCGGATCGCGGCGCACCTCGGAGCGCTCCTCGACGCCGCCGCGGCGGAGCCCGAACGGCCGCTCTCCGAGCTGCCGCTGTTCGCGCCCGGCGAGCGCCGGCAGCTCCTCGCCGACTGGAATCCGGCGCCCGATGCCGCCGGCGCGCCCGGCGAGCCCTTCCACCGGCGGTTCGCGCGGCGGGCCGAGCTGCACCCGGAGCGGCCGGCGGTGGTCTGGGCCGGCGGCGTCCGGAGCTACGGCGAGCTGGCCGCCGCGGCTCGCCGGATGGCGCGCCGGCTGGCGGCGCGTGGGGCCTGCCCGGGGACGGCGGTCGGCCTCCTCGCCGAGCGCACGCCGGAGTGCCTGGCGGCACTCCTCGGCGTGCTCGAGGCCGGCGCCGCCTATGTGCCGGCGGATCCGGCGGCGCCGCGCGAGCGGCTGGCGGCGATGCTCGAGGACGCCGGCGCCGCGCTGGCGGTGGCGCCCCGGGCGCTCGCCGGACTGCTCCCGCCCGGCTGCGCAGCGGTGGCCTGGGACGAGGTCTTCGACGAGACGGATGATGCCGGCGCACCCGGAGCGCCCGCCGCCGCGGCCTCCACGCGCGACCTCGCCTACGTTCTCTTCACCTCGGGCTCGACCGGCCGGCCCAAGGGGGTGGCGATCGAGCACGGCTCGGTTTCGCGGCTCGCCGACGCCCTCAAGGAGCGGGTGACCGGCGACGCGCCAGGAGACGGGCCGGTCGAGCGCTGCTCGCTCAACGCGCCGCTCTACTTCGACGCCTCGGTGCAGCAGCTCGTCCAGCTCGCCTTTGGCCGCACCCTGGTGCTGGTGCCCGAGGCGGCGCGGCGCGACGGCCGCGAGCTCCTTGCGCTCGCCGCGGCCGAGCGGATCGACGCCCTCGACTGCACGCCGTCGCAGCTCCGGATGCTGTTCGAGGCCGGGCTCGGCCGCGCCGCCTCGCCGTGGCCGCGGCGGGTGCTGGTCGGCGGCGAGGCGATCGACGACGAGCTGTGGCGGGCGATCGGCCGCGACAGTGGCCGCGATCCAGGCCGCCGCCGCTACTTCAACCTCTACGGCCCGACCGAGTGCACCGTCGACGCCCTGGTCTGCATCGCCGGCGACCGCCGCGGCCCCGACCTCGGCCGGCCGCTCCCCGGCGCCCGCGCCTACGTCGTCGACCGCGCGCTTCGCCCGCAGCCGGCGGGGGCGGTGGGCGAGATCGCGATCGGCGGCGCCGGGGTCGCCCGCGGCTACGCCGGCCGGCCGGCGCTGACCGCGGCGCGCTTCGTGCCCGATCCGTTCGCCGCCGAGCCCGGGGCGCGGCTCTACCGCAGCGGCGACCTCGCGCGCCACCGCGCCGGCGGTGGCCTCGCCTTCCTCGGCCGCGGCGACCGCCAGGTCAAGCTCCGCGGCCACCGCATCGAGCCGGGCGAGATCGAGGCGCGGCTGCGCGAGCTGCTCGGGGTGGCGGCGTGCGCGGTGGCGCTCGACCGCCGCGCCGGCCGCGGCGACGCCCTCGCCGCCTGGGTGGTGCTCGAGCCGGGCGCCGGCGAGGGGCGGCTCGGCGAGCTGCGCCGGGAGCTGGCCGGCCGGCTGCCGGCGGCGATGGTGCCGGCGCTCTGGTCGCGTCTCCCCGGGCTGCCGCTGACCGCCAACGGCAAGGTCGACTACCGCTCGCTGCCGGCCCCGGCGCCGGCCGGCGAGGTGGCCGCGGGCGGCTTCGACGACCCGGTGGCCGAGATCCTGGCCGCGATCTGGAGCGAGCTCCTGGGCCGCGAGCGGATCGCCCCCGGCGACGGCTTCTTCGACCTCGGCGGCCATTCGCTCCTCGCCGCCCGCCTGGTGGCGCGGGTGCGCGAGCGGCTCGGCGTCGAGCTGCCGCTGCGCGACGTCTTCGAGGCGCCGGACCTCGGTGGGCTGGCGGCGCGCGTCCGCGCCGGGCTGGCGGTTCCGCCGCCGCCGCTCGAGCGGCTCGCCCCCGGCGCCGAGGCGCCGCTCTCGCCGGCCCAGCGAAGCCTCTGGTTCGTGCAGCGGCTGGAGCCGGCGAGCGGCGCCTACAACCTGGCCGAGGCGCTGCGCCTCGACGGCGACCTCGACCCCGCCGCGCTCGCCGGCGCGGTCGCCGAGGCGTCGCGCCGCCACGAGGCGCTGCGCACGGTCTACCCGGAGCACGGCGCGCGGCCGGTGCAGCGGATCGAGCCGGCGGTGCGCCGGCCGCTGCCGGCGGCCGACCTCTCGGCGCTGCCGCCGGCGCGGCGCGAGGCCGAGGCGCGGCGGCGGGCGCGGGGGCTGGCGGCGCGGCCGTTCGACCTCGAGCGCGGGCCGGTGGTGCGGGTGGCGCTCCTGCGCCTCGACGGCCGCCGCTGGTGGCTGGTGCTGGCGCTCCATCACGTCGCCGGCGACGCCTGGTCGGTGGCGCTCCTGATGCGCGAGCTGGCCGCGCTCTACCGCGCCGCCCGCCTCGGGCTCCCCTCGCCGCTGGCCGAGCCGCGCTTCCGCTACGCCGACTACGCGGCCTGGCAGGAGCGCCGGCTCGCCGGCCCGCGCTACGAGCAGGCGCTCGCCTGGTGGCGCCGCCACCTCGCCGGCGATCCGGCGCCGGTGAGCCTGGCCGCGCCCGGGCGCCGCCCGCGCTCCGGAGCCGCGGCCGGCGCGCGCCGGGTCTACGACCTCGATCCCGGCCTCGCCGGCGACCTGCGCCGGCTCGCCCGCGCCGAGCAGGCGACGCTCTACATGACGCTCCTCGCCGCCTTCGCGGTGGTGATCCAGCGCCGCACCGGCCGCGACGACTTCGTGCTCGGCTGCGCCGCCGCCGGCCGCGACCGCGCCGAGCTGGAGTCGATGGTCGGCCTCTTCGTCAACATGCTGCCGCTCCGCGCCGAACTCGCCGGCGGGCCGCGCTTCCGCGAGCTTTTGGCCCGCGTGCGCGACGCCGCGATCGGCGCCTACGCCCACCAGGAGCTGCCGTTCGACCGCCTGGTCGCCGAGCTGCGCCCGGACCGCGACGACCGCGGGCCGCTGTTCCGCACCGCCTTCGGCCTCCAGGGGATCGCCGCCGGCCGGCTCGACCTCGAGGGGATCGCCGCCGAGCCGGCCGGGCTCGAGCCGGGCGCGGTCCGTTACGAGCTGACCGTGTGGGTGACCGATCCCGGCGAGGGCGGGCTGGCGGTGGCGTGGACCTGGCGCCGCGACCTCTTCGCCGCGGCCGAGATCGAAGCGCTCCAGGGGCTCTTCGAGCGCGTCCTGCGCGCCGCCGCGGCGGCGCCCGAGGCGCGCATCGGGGCGCTGGCGGCGGACGGCGACGGCGCCGCCGGCCGCCGGCGCGAGCAGGCGGCCACCCTGGGCAAGGTCCGGCGGCGCCCGGTCGGCGTGCCGGTCGGAGGAGTCTGACCAACCGCGAGAGGAGAACGCCGATGGCGACCGAGTCGAGCTTCAGCAAGTTCCGCGCGATGCCGCGCAAGACGATCCGGGTCTCCGAGGAGGACCTCGTCCACCGCCGGCCGCTGTTCGAGGACCCGGAGCGCGCCTTGCCGCTCCTGGTCGAGGCGTCGTCGCCCGAGGTTGACCTCGCGGCCTGGGCGGCGCCCCGCCGCGAGGAGCTGGAGGCCGAGCTGCTGCGCGCCGGCGGCATCCTCTTCCGCAACTTCGCGGTCGGCTCGGTCGAGCGCTTCCAGGAGGCGGTGCGCGCGCTCTCCGGCGAGCCGCTCGCCTACACCGAGCGGTCGTCGCCGCGCAGCCAGGTCAAGGGCAAGGTCTACACCTCGACCGACTACCCGCCGGAGCACGAGATCTTTCTTCACAACGAGCAGTCGTACAACCTGACCTTCCCGACCAAGATCGCCTTCTACTGCGTCAAGAAGGCGGCCGAGCGCGGCGAGACCCCGGTCGCCGACTCGCGCCGGATCTACCGGCGGATCGATCCCGAGATCCGCCGCCGCTTCGAGGAGCGCGGCTACCGCTACGTTCGCAACCTCGGCGCCGGCTTCGGGCTGCCCTGGCAGGAGGCGTTCCAGACCGAGGACCCGGGGCAGGTCGAGTCCTACTGCCGCGACCACGCCATCGAGTGGCAGTGGCGCGACGGCCACTCGCTCCTGCGCACCTCGCAGCAGCGGCGGGTGGTCGCCCGCCACCCGAAGAGCGGCGAGCTGTCGTGGTTCAACCACCTCACCTTCTTCCACGTCTCGACCCTGGTGCCGGCGGTGCGCGACGCGCTACGCGCCGAGTTCGCCGAGGAGGACCTGCCGAACAACACCTACTACGGCGACGGCGCGCCGGTCGAGCCCGAGGTGATGGCGCACCTCCAGGGGATCTACCGCGAGGAGAAGGTCGACTTCCCGTGGCTCGAGGGCGACCTCCTGCTGCTCGACAACGTGCTCTCGGCGCACGCCCGCAACCCGTACGTCGGCGAGCGCAAGGTGGTGGTGGCGATGGCCGACCCGGTGAGCTGGGACCAGGTCTAGAAGAGCTGGGTCGTAAGCGATGACCGCCGCCGGCACCATCGAGGGCTTCCGCCTCTCCGCGCAGCAGCGCGGGCTGTGGCGTCGGGGCGACCCGGCCGCGCGCCGGGCCGCCGGCGGGGTCGTGCTCGACGGACCCCTCGACCGCGCGCGGCTGCGCGCCGCGGCCGCGGCGACGGTCGCCGGGCACGAGATCCTGCGCACCACCTACCCCCGGCTCCCAGGCATGGAGCTGCCGGTGCAGGTGGTCGGCGAGGCGGCCGCGCCGGACTGGACCGAGATCGACGATCCCGGGGCCGGCGACGCGGACGCCGCGGCGGCGCTCGAGGCCGACGCGCGGCGGCCGCTCGACCTTGAGAACGGGCCGGCGGCGCGCTTCACGCTGCGGCGGCTCGGGCCGGAGCGGCACCTGCTGACGGTCGCCGCGGCGGCCGCCGCCGCCGACCGCCGGGGGCTCGAGAACCTCCTCGCCGCGGTCCTCGCCGCCTACGCCGGCGGCGATCCCGTGGCCGGCGCAGGGTCCGAGGTCGACGTCCAGTACGCCGACTTCGCCGAGTGGCAGAGCAGCCTGGCCGAGGACGGCGGCGCCGCCGAGAGCCTCGACCACTGGCGGCGCCTGGCCGCCGAGCCGCCGCCGCCGCTCGCGGCGGAGCTGGCCGGCGCCGGCGACGGCGGCGACGCCGCGCCCGCGGCCGCCGCGGTGCGCGAGATCCCGCCCGCCGCGGCGGCGGCCGCGGCCGCGCTCGCCGCCGCCTGCGGCACCGCGGTCGAGGACGTCTACCTGGCCGCCTGGCTGGTCTACCTGGCCCGCCTCGGCGGTACCGGCGAGGCCGCGGCCGGGGTGCTCTGGGACGGCCGGGCGGTCGAGCAGCTCGAGCCCGCGCTCGGCCTCTTCGCCCGCTACCTGCCGGTGGTCTGCCGGCTCGGCGCCGGCTGGCAGGCGGCCGAGGCGGTCGGCGAGGCCGCGCGCGCCCGCGCCGCCGCCGAGGCGCACGGCGAGCTGTACGGCGTCCTGAACGGTGTCGACGGCGAGCCGTGGCGGCCGCAGGCGCTGTTCGAGGTCCACCGCCGGCCGGCGCCGTTCGCCGCCGCGGGGCTCGGGGTGTCGTGGCTCGAGCCGCGGATGGACCTCCAGCCGGCGGCGCTGCGGCTGGCGGTCGAGCTGGATGAGGCGGGTGGAAGGGCGCGGCTGGAGCGGCGCGGCGGGGACGCGGGGGCGGCAGTGCGGCTGCTCGAGGGGTGGCTGGCGCTCTTGTCGGCGGCGGTGTCGCGGCCGGAGACGCGGCTGGGGGCGCTGCCGGTGGTGGGGGAGGCGGAGCGGGGGCTCGTGGTCGAGGAGTGGAACCGGACCGAGGCGGCGCCGCCCGCGGGTTCGGCGGCGACGGTCGACCGGTTGATCAGCGAGCAGGCGGCGCGGCGGCCGGACGCGGCGGCGGTGGTCGCGGGTTCGGCGGTTCTGAGCTACGGCGGGTTGTGGCGGCGGGCGGGAGCGTGGGCGGCCCGGCTGGCGGAGCTGGGGCTCGAGCCGGAGGAGCGGGTGGGGTTGCTGCTCGGTCGCGGGGTCGAGCAGGTGGCGGCGGCGCTCGGGGTCCTGCGCGCGGGCGGGGCGTTCGTGGCGCTCGACCTCGGGCAGCCGGAGGCTCGGCTGGCGTCGATGCTCGATCAGGCGGGGGTGAGGCGGGTGATCGCCGCGCCGGGGACGCGGCTGCCGGGGGGAGCGGCGTCGCCCTCGCCCTGGACGGCGGTGCCCTGGCCGGCGAGCCGCGGCGCGAGGGCCGGTGCCGAGTCGCCGGCGAGCCGCCGGGAGGGCTCGGGGGCGGCGCCGCCGGGTCCGCCGTCGCCGCGGGGATTGGCGTACGGAGTGTTCACGTCGGGCTCGACCGGTTCGCCCAAGGGGGTGCTGATCGAGCACGCCTCGGCGGTCAACCTGGTGCACGCGCTGGAGGCGGCTGTGTACCGGGATCGGGGCGAGGAGCTGCGGGTGAGCCTCAACGCGCCGCTGTCGTTCGACGCCGCGGTCAAGCAGCTCGTCCAGTTGGGCCGGGGTCGGACGCTGTGGGTGGTGCCGGAGGACGTGCGGGCGGACGGCGAGGCGTTCGCGGAGTGGCTCTCCCGCCGCGGGATCGAGGCGCTCGACTGCACGCCGTCGCAGCTCCGGCTGCTGGTGGACGCCGGCTGGCAGGGTCCGGGGCTGGTGCTCGCGGGGGGCGAGGCGCTGCCCGAGGCGCTGGCGGCGCGGCTGGCGGCTACGGCGGGGCTCGAGGCGTTCAACGTCTACGGTCCGAGCGAGTGCACGGTGGACGCCTCGGCCTGGCGGGTGACCGGCGGCGAGGTGTCGCTGGGGTCGGCGCTCGGCAACGTGCGGCTGTACGTGGTCGACCGCGAGCTGGCGCCGGTGCCGCTCGGGATGGCCGGGGAGCTGGCGATCGGCGGCGCCGGGGTCGGCCGGGGGTACGCGCGGCGGCCGGGGGAGACCGCGGCGCGGTTCGTGCCGGATCCGTTCGCCTCGGCGCCCGGGGGGCGGCTCTACCGCACCGGCGACAAGGTGCGGCGCGAGGCGGGCGGGGAGCTCTCCTGGCTCGGGCGGCTCGACGGCCAGGTCAAGCTGCGCGGCTTCCGCATCGAGGTCGGCGAGATCGAGGCGGTGCTCGCGGCCCACGCGGCGGTCGATCAGGCCGCGGTCGCGCTGCGCGCCGACGCCCCCGGCGTCGAGCGGCTGGTCGCCTACGCGGTGCCCCGGCGGCGCCCGGCCAGGCCGGCCGCGGCGGCGGCCGACGGCCGGCCGCGGCTGACCCTCCCCGACGGCACCTCGGTCGCGCACCACAACCGCAACGAGACCGAGTACCTCTACCAGGAGATCTTCGTCCGCCGCGCCTACGCCGGCCACGGTCTGCGCCTGCCCGAGGAGGCGGTGGTGCTCGACGTCGGCGCCAACATCGGCATGTTCGCGCTGTTCGTCGCCCGCCACCGGCCGCGCGCCCGGATCTTCTCCTTCGAGCCGCTCGGGCCGCTCTTTGCGACCCTCGAGGTCAACGCCGCCGCCCATGCGCCGGGAACGCGGGTCTTCCCGTTCGGCCTCGGCGAGCGCGAGGCGACCGCGAGCTTCGCCTACTACCCCCGCTACACCATGATGTCCGGCCGGAGCGCCTACGCCGACCCCGCCTCGGAGGTCGAGGTGATCAAGCGCTACCTCGCCAACCAGGGCTCCGAGGAGCTGCTGCGCGAGGCCGACGACCTCCTCGCCGGCCGCTTCGACGCCGAGCGCCACGAGGTGCGGCTGCGCCCGCTCGGCGCGGTGATCCGCGAGCTGGGGCTCGAGCGCGTCCACCTGCTCAAGATCGACGTCCAGCGCGCCGAGATGGACGTCCTCGCCGGGCTCGACGACGCCGCCTGGGCGGCGATCGACCAGCTCGTGCTCGAGGTCCACGACGCCCCCGGCGAGGCCACCGAAGGGCGGCTCGCCGGGCTCGCCGCCCTGCTCGAGGGGCGCGGCTTCCGGGTCGCCGCCGAGCAGGACCCGCTTCTCGCCGGCACCGACCGCCACACCGTGACCGCGGTGCGCCGCGACCGCGAGGTGCCGGGCGCGGCGCTCGACGCCGGGCCGCCCGCGCCCGCGGCCGCGGCGCCGGCGCTCGACCTCGACGACCTCCGCCGCCACGCCCGCGAGCGCCTGCCCGAGCCACTGGTGCCGGGCGCCTGGGTGGTCCTCGACGCGCTGCCGATGACCGCGCGCGGCAAGCTCGACCGCGCCCGGCTGCCGGCCCCCGACGAGCAGGCCGGCGGCCCGGCGGCGCCGCCCGAGACGCCGTTCGAGGAGGTCGTGGCCGACCTCTTCGCCGACCTCCTGGGGGTGCCGCGGCCGGGGCCGGAGGCGAGCTTCTTCGACCTCGGCGGCCACTCGCTCCTCGCCACCCAGCTCGCGGCGCGGCTGCGCGACGCCTTCGCGGTCGAACTGCCGCTGCGCGCGCTCTTCGACGCCCCGACCGTGCGCGGGCTGGCCGCCCGGGTGCAGCAGGCGGTGGCGGCCGGCCACGGCGTCGCCGCGCCGCCGCTCGCGGCGAGGGCGCGCGCCGGCGACCCGCCGCTCTCGGCGGCCCAGCGCCGGCTCTGGTTCGTCGACCAGCTCGCCCCCGGCCAGCCGCTCTACAACCTCCACGCCGGCGTCCGGCTGCGCGGCGCGCTCGACGTCCCGGCGCTCGCGCGCAGCCTCACCGAGGTGGTGCGCCGGCACGAGGTGCTGCGCACTCGCTACCCCACGGCCGGCGACGAGCCGGTGCAGCGGATCGAGCCGCCGGGGCGGCTGCCGCTGCCGCTCGCCGACCTCGCGGCGCTGCCCGCGGCGCGCCGCGACGCCGAGCTCGGGCGGATCGCCGAGGCCGAGGCCGAGCGGCCGTTCGACCTCGCGCGCGGGCCGGTGATCCGCGCCGCCCTGGCGCGCGCGGCGGCGGCCGACCACGCCCTGCTCCTGACCCTCCACCACGTCGCCGGCGACGCCTGGTCGATGGGCCTCCTGGTCCGCGAGGTGCGCGAGCTGTATGCGGCGTTCCGCGACCGCCGGCCGTCGCCGCTCCCCGAGCTGCCGCTCCAGTACGCCGACTTCGCGCTCTGGCAGCGCGAGGCGCTCTCCGGCGAGGCGCTGCGCACGCTGGTCGGCTACTGGCGCCGCCACCTGGGCGGCGCGCCGGCGCGCGAGCCGCTGCCCGGCGAGCGCGACCCCGGCGGCCGCCGCGGCGACGCCGCGCGCGGCGCCCACCTGCCGTTCACCGTCCCGGCGGCGGTCGCCGACCGGCTCGCCGCGCTCGGCCGCCGGCGCGGCGCCACCCGCTTCATGGTCCTCTTCGCCGCCTTCGCCGGCCTCCTCGGGCGCGAGACCGGGCGCCGCGAGGTCACCCTCGGCACCGACCTCGCCGGCCGCGGCCGGCGCGAGACCGAGGGGCTGATCGGCTTCTTCATCAACATGCTGCCGCTGCGCGTCGACCTCTCGGGGGCGCCGAGCTTCGCCGCCCTGGTCGACCGCGTGCGCGAGGTCGCGCTCGGCGCTTACGCCCACCAGGACCTGCCGTTCGACCGCCTGGTCGAGGAGATCCGGCCGCAGCGCGACGGCAGCCACTCGCCGCTGTTCCGCGCCGTCTTCGTGCTCCAGAACGCGCCGCTCGGCGAGCCCGAGCTGCCCGGGCTCGAGCTGGCGCTGATGGAGCGGCGCCGCCACCGGGTGCGCTTCGACCTCTCGCTGTGGATGACCGAGCGCGCCGGCGAGCTGACCGGGGTCTGGCGCTACGCGCTCGACCTCTTCCCGGCTGCCTCGGTCGCCGGCCTCGCCGAGCGCTACCAGCGCCTGCTCGCCGCCGCCGCCGAGCGGCCGGAGGCGCCGGTCGAGGAGCTGCTCGCGGCCGGCGCCGGCGACGCCGGCGAGCGCGACCGGCGCGAGGCCGGGCACCGCGAGGCGCTGCGCGGCCTGCGCCGGCGGCCGTCCGGCGTCGGGGCGGCTGACGCCGGGGCGGCGGACGCCGGCACCGGGGAGGAGGCGCAGTGACCGCGCCCGCGATCGAGGGCTTCCGCCTGTCGCCCCGCCAGGAGCTGCTCTGGCGCTCGGCGCCCGAGGGGCCGCCGGCGCTGCGCGCGCTCTACCGGCTCGACGGGCCGCTCGACCGCGGCCGGCTGGAGGCGGCGCTCGGCGTTCTGGCGGCGCGCCACGAGCCGCTGCGCACCGCCTTCCGCCGCCTGCCCGGGATGGCGCTGCCGGTGCAGGTGCCGCTCCCCCCCGGCACGGCGCCGGCGCGTCTCGAGCGCGTGCTCGACCTCACCGCGCTCGACGCCGCCGGCCGCGAGGCCGCGGCCGAGGCGTTCTGGCGCCGGAGCAGGCCGCCGCTCGACCTCGCCGCCGGCGAGGCGGTGCGCTGGACGCTGGCGCGGCTGGCGCCCGAGCGCCACCTGCTGCTCGCCGAGGTCTCGGCCGCGTGCGCCGACGGCCGCAGCCTGGCGACGCTCCTGGCCGAGCTGGCGGCCGCCTACGAGGGCGGCGGGGTCGGGGGGGAGGAGACCGAGCCGCCGGTCCAGTACGCCGACTTCGTCGAATGGCAGAGCGGGCTGCTCGGGGCGGACGCCGCCGCCGAGGGGCTGGAGTACTGGCGCGGACGGCGGGCGGCGGCGGCCCGGCGGGCGGGCGCCGAGGCCGATGGCGGACAGGAGACTGCTGCCGGCGAGGATCCCGCCCCGGGCACGGTCACCGCTGGCGAGCGTCCACTACCGCCGGAGCTGCTCGAAGCGGTCGAGCGGCTGGGCGGGGCGGCCGGGGCCGAGGCGGCCGGGGCCGAGGTGGTCTTCGCCGCCGCCTGGGCGGCGCTGCTCTGGCGGCGCGCCGGCGGCGACGGCGTCGCGTTCGACTGGTGGGCCGACGGCCGCAAGTACGAGGAGTTGGGCGACTCGGTCGGCCCCTTCGCGGTGCCGCTGCCGTCGCCGTTCGCCGCCTCGGCGGGGATTTCCTTCGGGCGCCTCCTCGACCAGGCGCGCGAGCTGGCCGCCGGCGGCGCCGAGTGGCAGGAGTACGCCGGGGCCGGCGAGCCGGGCGGCGACGATGCGGCGGCCGGCTCCGGCTTCGAGCTGGTCTGCGACCGCCTGCCCGCTCCCTGCAGCGCCGGCGGGCTGACTCTGAGCCTCGAGCGGCGGTGCGGCGGCGCCGCGCCGGGCGGGTTGCGGCTCGCGGTCGAGCTGGGTGAGGGGGGTGGATGGGCGCGGCTGGAGGGGAGCGGGGTGGAGGAGGCGGCGGCGGTGCTGCTGCTCGAGGGGTGGCTGGCGCTGGTGACGGCGGCGGTGGCGCGGCCAGTGTCGCGGCTGGGGGCGCTGCCGGTGGTGGGAGAGGCCGAGCAGCGGCTCGTGGTCGAGGAGTGGAACCGCACCGAGCAGGCGCCGCCGGCGGGGTCTCCGGCGACGGTCGACCGGTTGATCGGAGAACAGGCGGCGCTGCGACCGGACGCGGCGGCGGTGGTCGCGGGCTCGGATCACCTGAGCTACGGCGGGCTGTGGCGGCGGGCGGGGGCGTGGGCGGCGCGGCTGTTGGAGCTGGGGCTCGAGCCGGAGGAGCGGGTCGGGCTGGTGCTCGGGCGCGGGGGGGAGCAGGTGGCTGCGGCGCTCGGGGTGCTGCGGGCCGGGGGTGCGTTCGTGGCGCTCGACCTCGGGCAGCCGGAGGCTCGGCTGGCCTCGATGCTCGAGCAGGCCGGGGTGCGCCGGGTGGTGGTGGAACCGGGGGCGCGGGTGCCGGCGGGATCGTGGGCGCCGGTGCCGTGGCCGGCCGCGGGCTCGATGGCGGGCTTGCCAGGCGCCGCGGAGCCGCCGGGTCCGCCGTCGCCGCGGGGTCTGGCGTACGGGGTGTTCACGTCGGGCTCGACGGGCTCGCCGAAGGGGGTGCTGATCGAGCACGCCTCGGCGGTCAACCTGGTGCACGCGCTGGAGGCGGCGGTCTACCGGGATCGGGGTCCGGAACTGCGGGTGAGCCTCAATGCGCCGCTGTCGTTCGACGCCGCGGTCAAGCAGCTCGTGCAGTTGGGCCGTGGGCGGACGCTGTGGGTGGTGCCGGAGGAGGTGCGGGCGGACGGCGAGGCGTTCGCGGGGTGGCTGGTGCGGAGGGGGGTCGAGGCGCTCGACTGCACGCCGTCGCAGCTCCGGCTGCTGGTGGACGCCGGCTGGCAGGGTCCGGGGCTGGTGCTCGCGGGCGGCGAGGCGCTGCCCGAGGCGCTGGCCGCGCGGCTGGCCTCGACGCCGGGGCTCGAGGCGTTCAACGTCTACGGGCCGAGCGAGTGCACGGTGGACGCCTCGGCCTGGCGAGTGACCGGCGAGGCGGTGTCGCTGGGGTCGGCGCTCGGCAACGTGCGGCTGTACGTCGTCGACCGCGAGCTGTCGCCGGTGCCGCTGGGGATGGCCGGGGAGCTGGCGATCGGCGGCGCCGGGGTCGGCCGGGGGTACGCGCGGCGGCCGGGGGAGACCGCGGCGCGGTTCGTGCCGGATCCGTTCGCGGCGGTTCCCGGGGGCCGGCTCTACCGCACCGGTGACAAGGTGCGGCGCGAGGCGGGCGGGGAGCTGCGTTGGCTCGGACGGCTCGACGGCCAGGTCAAGCTGCGCGGCTTCCGCATCGAGGTGGGCGAGATCGAGGCCGTGCTCGCGGCCCATCCGGCGGTCGATCAGGCCGCGGTCGCCCTGCGCGCCGACGCCCCCGGCGTCGAGCGGCTGGTCGCCTACGCGGTGCCGCTGCCGGGCGCCGCGCTCGATCCCGTGGAGCTGCGCGATTGGCTGGCGCGACGGCTGCCGGCGCCGATGGTGCCCGCGGCGCTGGTCGAGCTGCCGGCGCTGCCGCTGACCGCCAACGGCAAGCTCGACCGCCGCGCGCTGCCGGCGCCTCCGGCGGAGGAGGCCGGTGCCGGCGCGGCTCCCGACGGCCCGGTCGAGGAGGTGGTCGCCGGCATCTGGCGCGAGCTCCTGGGCCGGCCGCGGGTGCCCGCCGACCGGAGCTTCTTCGACCTCGGCGGCCACTCGCTCCTGGCCACCCAGTTGATGGCGCGGGTGCGGCGGGCGTTCCGCGTCGAGCTGCCGCTGCGCGACCTGTTCGAGGCGCCGACGGTCGCCGGCCTGGCGCGCCGGGTGGCGGCCGCCGGCGAGCGGCCGCGGCCCCTGCCGCCGCCGGTCGCGCCGGTGCCGCCGGGCGGCGACCACCCGCTGTCGGCCGGCCAGCGGCGGCTCTGGCTGATCGATCAGATCGAGGGCAGCGGCCACTTCTACACCCGCTGGCACCTGCGCCTCGACGGCCGTCTCGAGCCCGCGGCGCTGGCCGCGGCGGTGACCGCGATCGCGCGCCGCCACGAGGTGCTGCGGACGGTGCTGGCGGTGCGCGGCGGCGAGCCGCGCCAGGTGGTGCTGCCGCCGGCGCCGGTGCCGCTGCCGCGGATCGACCTCGCCGCGCTCCCCGCCGGCCGGCGCGGCGCCGAGGCCGCCCGGCTCTCCGCGGCCGAGGGGCGCCGGCCGTTCGACCTCGCCCGCGGGCCGCTCCTGCGCCTCCTCCTGGCGCGCTGCTCGGCGGCCGAGCACCGGCTGCTGATGACCCTCCACCACGTGGTCACCGACGCCTGGTCGATGCGGGTGATGGTCGAGGAGCTGGCGGCGCTCTACGGCGCCGCGCTCGAGCGCCGGCCGTCGCCGCTGGCGCCGCCGCCGGTGCAGTACGGCGCCTACGCGCGCTGGCAGGCCGAGCGGCTGCGCGGACCGGTGCTCGACGAGCTGCTCGGGTTCTGGCGCTCGCGCCTCGCGGGCGCCGCGCCGCTCCTCGACCTGCCGCTCGACCGCCCGCGCACCGCGGTCGAGCGCCACCGCGGCGGCCTCCTCGGCTTCCCGCTCGCCGCCGCCGAGACCGCGGCGCTCGACCGCGTCTGCGGCGAGCGCGACGTCACCCGCTTCATGGCGCTCCTGGCCGCCTTCCAGGCGCTCCTCCACCGCTACACCGGCCAGACCGACCTGGTCCTCGGCACCCCGGTCGCGAACCGCGGCCAGCTCGAGGTCGAGGGGCTGATCGGGTTCTTCATCAACACCGTGGTGCTGCGCACCGACCTCGCCGGCGACCCCTCGTTCGGCGAGCTGCTCGAGCGGGTGCGCGAGGTCACGATCGCCGCCCTCGGCCACCAGGAGCTGCCGTTCGAGCGCCTGGTCGAGGAGCTGCAGCCGGAGCGCACGCTCGGCCGCCAGCTCCTGTTCCACGTCATGTACGTCCACCAGACCGCCGGCCGCGACGAGGTGCGGTTGCCCGGGCTGACCCTGACCCCGCTCGAGACCGAGGCGCGTCACGCCAAGAACGACCTCACCCTGGGCATGGTCGAGTCGCCGGACGGCATCGCCGGGGTCGTCGAGTACCGCTCCGACCTCTTCGACCGCACCACCATGCGCCGGCTCGCCGGCCACTTCCGGACCCTCCTCGCCGCCGCCCTCGAAGACCCCGGCCGGCCGCTCTCGGCGCTGCCGCTCCTGGCGCCCGCCGAGCGCCACCAGGTGACCGTCGAGTGGAATCGGTCGCGGCCGGGCCGGACGCGGCCGCTCTTCCACCAGGCGTTCGCCGCCCGCGCCGCCGCCGAGCCCGACCGGCCGGCGCTGATCGCCGCCGGCGGCGTCCTCAGCTACGGCGAGCTCGACCGCAGGAGCGACCGCTTCGCCGCCGCCCTGGCGCGGCGCGGCGCCGGCCCCGAGCGCACCGTCGGCCTCTGCCTCGACCGCGGCGCCGAGATGGTGATCGCGATCCTCGGCGTGCTCAAAGCCGGCGCGGCCTACCTGCCGCTCGATCCCGAGTACCCGCCCGAGCGGCTGGGCTTCATGCTCGGCGACGCCGAGACCGCGCTCCTGGTCGCCTCGGCGCGCCACGCCGGGCTCCTGTCCGGGCGGCCGGGGCTCGCGACCTGGGAGTCGCTCGCCGGCGAGCTGACCTCCGGCGCGCCGCCGGCCGCGCCGCGCCGGGAGCCGGAGCCCGATCACCTCGCCTACGTGATCTACACCTCGGGCTCGACCGGCCTGCCCAAGGCGGTGCCGGTGACCCACCGCGGACTCGCCAACCTGGTGCGCGAGCAGGAGCTTCTCCTGGCGCTGCCGGCCGGGTCGCGGGTCCTCCAGATGTACTCGTTCGGCTTCGACGCCTCGATCTGGGACCTGCTGATGGCGCTGCCGCGCGGCGGCGCGCTGGTGATCGCCGCCGGCGCCGAGCGGCTGCCGGGCCCCGAGCAGGCGGCTCTCGTCCGCCGCCACCAGGTCGATGTCGCGGTGTTCCCGCCGTCGGCGCTCTCGGCGCTGCCGGCGGCCGAGCTGCCCGGGATCGAGACCGTGATCTCGACCGGCGAGGCGTGCACCGCCGAGCTGGTCGACCGCTGGGCGCCCGGGCGCCGCTTCTTCAACGGCTACGGCCCGACCGAGGTCACCCTCGGCGTCTCGATGGCGCGCTGCCGCGCCGGCGAGCGCAAGCCCTCGATCGGCCGCCCGTTCGCCGGCATGGAGGTCCACGTCCTCGACCCGCGCCTCCGCCGCGTACCGGCCGGCGTGGTCGGCGAGATCCACGTCGGCGGCCTCGGCCTCGCGCGCGGCTACCACCGCCGCCCCGCGCTCACCGCCGGCCGCTTCGTGCCCCACCCCTACGCCGACCGGCCGGGCCGCCGGCTCTACCGAACCGGCGACCTCGGCCGGCTGCGCGCCGACGGCTCGCTCGAGTTCGTCGGCCGGCTCGACGGCCAGGTCAAGGTCCGCGGCTTCCGCGTCGAGCTGGGCGAGGTCGAGGCCGAGCTGCGCCGCCATCCCGGCCTGCGCGCGGCGGCGGTGGCGGTGCGCGGCGAGGGCGGCGCCGCCCGCCTGGTCGCCTACGCGGTGCCCGCCGCGGGCGCCGCGGTCGAGGTCGCCGGGCTGCGCGAGTTCCTGCGCCGCCGGCTGCCGCCCTACCTCCTCCCCGGCGCCTGGGTGATCCTCGACGACCTGCCGCTGACCCCCAACGGCAAGGTCGACCGCGACGCCCTGCCGGAGCCCGCGGCGAGCGGCCGCGACCACCTCGGGGTGCCCTACGCGCCGCCGCGCTCGCCGGCCGAGGAGCGGCTGGCGGCGATCTGGGAAGAGGTCCTGGGGGTGACGCCGGTCGGGGTCGACGACGACTTCTTCCTGCTCGGCGGCCATTCGCTCCTCGCCACCCGCCTGGTCGGCCGCGTCCGCCAGGCCTTCGCGGTCGAGGTCGGGCTGGCCGAGCTGTTCCAGCGTCCGACCGTCGCCGGGTTGGCGGCCGAAGTCGAGCGCCTGGCGCTCGCGGGCGCCGCCCCGGACCGCCTGGACGCGCTCCTCGACCGGCTCGAGGAGATGCCGGACGCCGCCGTCCGGGAGCTGCTCGAAGGACGCGGTCTGCCGTCGCTGGTGCCCGAGGAGGTCGAGTGACGCATTCCCTGCCGATCCCGGGAGCCGCACCTTGACCGACCCGGCCGGCCGCCTGGAGCGGCTGTCGCCGGAGCGCCGGGCGCTCCTGCTCGAGCTGCTGGCGCGCGAGGCGCCGGCGGCCGGGGGGATCCCGCGCCGGCGGCCGCGCTGGCCGGCGCCGGCGTCGTTCGGGCAGCGCCGGCTGTGGCTGCTGGCGCGGCTCGATCCGGGCTCGGCGGCCTACAACTCGCCGCTCGCCCTGCGCCTCGACGGCGACCTCGACACGGCCGCGCTCGCCCGCGCCGTCGCCGGGCTCGTGGCGCGCCACGAGGTGCTGCGCACCGCCCTCCGCGCCGGCGCCGGCGGCGAGCCCGAGCAGGTGCCGTCGGCGCCGCCGGCGCTCGCCGCCGCGGACCTCGGCGCGCTGCCGGCGGCGCGGCGCGAGACCGAGGCGCGGCGGGCGCTCGGACGCGCGGCGGCGCGGCCGATCGACCTCGCCGGGCCGCCCCTGCGCGCGCTCGCGGCGCTCGCCGGACCCGGCCGCGCGGCGCTGCTCCTGGTCTTCCACCACGCCGCCTGCGACGGCTGGTCGATGGGGATCGTCGCCCGCGAGCTGGGCGAGCTGTACCGTATCGCCGCCACTGCCGCCGCGGCCGGCGTGGCGCCGGAGCTGCCGGTGCCGGCGCTCCAGTACGCCGACTGGGCGGCCTGGCAGCGCGGCCGCGCCGGCGACCTCGAGCGCGGCCTGGACTACTGGCGGCGGCGGCTCGCCGGGGCGCCCGAGGAGCTGCCGCTGCCCGCCGACCGGCCGCGCCCGGCGGTCCGGCGCGCGCGCGGCGCGACGGCGCGGCTGGAGCTGCCGGCGCCGGCCGCGGCGGCGCTCGCGGCGTTCGCGCGCGAGCGCGGCGTCACCCCGCTCGGCGTCCTCCTGGCGGCGTTCCAGGTCCTCCTCCACCGCGTCTCGGGGGTCGGCGACCTGGTGGTCGGGACCCCGGTCTCGGGGCGCGCCCACCCGGCGGTCGAGGGGCTGGTCGGCTTCTTCGTCAACACCCTGCCGCTGCGCTGCGACCTCGGCGGCGACCCGTCGTTCGAGCAGGCGCTCTCGCGCTCCTGGTCGTCGCTGCTCGAGGCCCAGGAGCACCAGGAGGTGCCGTTCGAGCGCCTGGTCGAGGAGCTGCGCCCCGGGCGGAGCCTCGGCCGGACGCCGCTGTTCCAGGCGGTGTTCGCGTTCGCCGACGGGCCGCCGCCGTCGCCGCGCCTGCCCGGGCTCGCCGTCGAGCCGCTGGCGCTGGCGGCCGAGGACGCCAAGTTCGACCTGCTGCTGACCGCCGGCCGCGAGGGCGGGGCGCTGGCGCTCGCGCTCCGCTACGACCGCGACCTCTTCACCGCCGAGACCGCCGGCCGGCTCCTCGACCACTACCGCAACCTCCTCGAGGGGGCGCTGGCGCGGCCGGGGGCGCGGCTCTCCGAACTGCCGCTGCTGTCGGCGGTGGAGGTCGAGGAGCTGGCCTTCGGCCGCAACCGGACGGCGCGTCCGCTGCCGGCGGAGCCGACGGTGGCGGCGCGTTTCGGGTCGTGGGCGGCGGCGGCTCCGGACTCGGTGGCGCTGGAGTCGGGGGAGCGGTCGTGGAGCTACGGCGCGCTCGACCGGGCGGCTTCGAGGTTGGCGGGAGAGCTGGGTCGGGCGGGGGTGGTGGTGGGGGATCGGGTCGGCTTGTTGCTGCCGCGCGGGGCGGGGCTGGTGGCGGCGATGGTGGCGGCGGCCAAGGCGGGAGCGTGCTACGTGCCGCTCGATCCGTCGTACCCGCCGGAGCGGCTGGGCTGGATGGCCGCGGACGCCGGGCTGCGGGCGGTGGTGACGGCGGCGGGCGGCGAGCTGGAGGCCGGGGTCGACTGGCCGGCGGGCGTGGCGCGAGTGGCGGTGGACCCGGAGCTGGCGGGGTGGCCGGAAGGGCCGGTGGGCTGGTGCGTGCCGGTGCCGCCGTCGATGCCGCTGTACGTGATCTACACCTCGGGCTCGACCGGGCGGCCGAAGGGGGTGGTGGTCGATCAGCCGGCGGTGCTGCGGCTGGTCAGCGATCCCGGCTACGTGACGCTCGGTCCGGGCGACCGGATCGCCCAGGCGTCGAGCAGCTCGTTCGACGCCGCGACGTTCGAGGTCTGGGGGGCGCTCCTCAACGGGGCGACGCTGGCGGTGGTCGAGCGCGAGGAGCTGCTGGCGCCGCGCCGGCTCGCGGATCGGCTGCGGCGGTCGGCGCTGACCACGCTGTTTCTGACCCCGGCGATGTTCAACGAGGCGGTGCGCCAGGAGCCGGCGGCGTTCGCCCCGCTGCGCGACCTGGTGCTGGGCGGCGACGCGCTCGACGCGGGCGCGCTCCGCCGCTGCCTCGGCCACGGAGCGCCGCGCCGGATCGTCAACGGCTACGGCCCGACGGAGGTGACCACCTTCGCGGTCTGGCACCTGGTGGACGCGGTCCCCGAGGGCGCGAGGGCGGTGCCGATCGGCCGGCCGATCGGCAACACCCGCGCCTACGTGGTCGACCGGCGGGGGCGCCCCGTGCCCGACCGGGTGACCGGCGAGCTGTGGCTGGGCGGCCCCGGGGTGGCGCACGGCTACCTCGGCCGGCCGGGGCTGACCGCGGCGCGGTTCGTGCCCGATCCGTTCTCGGGCGAGCCGGGCGGCCGGCTCTACCGCACCGGCGACCGGGTGCGCTGGGGCGCCGGCGAGGCGATCGAGTTCCTCGGCCGCTTCGACCGCCAGGTCAAGATCCGCGGCTTCCGGATCGAGCCGGGCGAGGTCGAGGCGGCGCTGGCCGCCGAGCCGGCGGTGGCCGAGGCGGTGGTGACCGTGCGCGAGGACCCCGAGCGGCGGTTGGTCGCCTACGTGGTGCCGTCCGGGCCGGCGACCGTCGAGGCGCTGCGCGCGGCGCTGGCGTCGCGGCTCCCGGGGCACATGATGCCGGCGGCGTGGGTGCTGCTCGAGCGGCTGCCGCTGAACCCCAACGGCAAGGTCGACCGCGCGGCGCTGCCGGCGCCCGAGGCGGCGGGCGCGCTCGGCGCGGAGGCGGAGGCCTGGGCGGCGCCGCGGGGTCCGCTCGAGGAGATGGCGGCCGGCGTCTTCGCCGAGGTGCTCGGGGCCGAGCGGGTGGGGGCGCACGACGACTTCTTCGACCTCGGCGGCCATTCGCTCAAGGCGACCCAGGCGGCGTCGCGGCTGAGCCGGCTGGTCGGCGCCGAGGTGCCGCTGCGCGATCTCTTCGAGGCGCCGACGCCGGCCGGGGTGGCGGCGCGCCTCGAGGCGCGGCTGGGTGGGGACGCGGCTACCGGCGCGGAGGCCCCGCCGCCGCTGGTCCGGGTGCCGCGCGACCGGCCGCTGCCGCTGTCGTTCGCCCAGCAGCGACTGTGGTTCCTCGACCGGCTGGAGGGCGGCGCCGCCTACCACCTGCCGGCGGCGCTGCGGCTGCGCGGCCCGCTCGACGCCGGCGCCCTGGCCGCGGCGCTGACCGCCGCGGCCAGGCGCCACGAGGCGCTGCGCACCGGCTTCCCGCTCGACGGCGACGCGCCGCGCCAGCGAGTCGGCCCGGTGCCGCCGCCGCCGCCGCGGATCGACCTCGGCCCGTTGGCCCCCGCGGCCGCGCTCGCCGAGGCCCGGCGGCTGGCGCGCGCCGAGGCGGCGCGGCACTTCGACCTCGACCGCGGGCCGGCGATGCGCGCGCTGCTGCTGCGGCTCGGGCCGGCCGACCACGCCCTGCTCCTGACCCTCCACCACGTCGCCGCCGACGGCTGGTCGCTGGAGGTCCTGAAGCGCGACCTCGGCGAGCTGTACGCCGCCGCGGCGGCGCGCCGGCCGCCGGCGCTGCCGGCGCTGCCGGTGCAGCCGGCCGACCACGCGGTGTGGCAGCGGCGGTGGCTGGCCGGCGGCGCGCTGGCGGCCGGGCTCGACTGGTGGCGCTCCCGGCTGGCGGGTGCGCCGCGGCTGGATCTGCCCACCGATCGGCCGCGCCCGGCGGCGCAGAGCCTCCGCGGCGGCGGCGTCGAGACCCGCCTCGGCGCCGCCGCGACCGCGGCGCTCCGGGCCTTCTGCCGGCGCGAGGGCGCGACGCCGTTCATGGCGCTCCTGGCGGCGTTCCAGACCGTGCTCGGGCGCTGGTCGGGGCAGGACGACGTGACGGTCGGAATCCCGGTAGCGGGCCGGACGCGGCCCGAGCTGGAGGGGCTGGTCGGGCTCTTCATCAACACCCTGGCCCTGCGCACCGCGCTGCCGCGGACCTTGACCTGCCGCGAGGCGCTGGCGCGGGTGCGCGAGACCGCGCTCGGTGGCTACGCCCACCAGGAGGTGCCGTTCGAGCGCCTGGTCGACGCGCTGCGCCCCGAGCGCGACCTGGGCCGCAACCCGCTGTTCCAGGTCATGTTGATGTTCCAGAACCTGCCGCACCGCGAGCTGGCGCTCCCCGGCCTCGCGGTCGAGCCCCTCGGCGGCGCCGGCCGGCCGCCGGCCAAGTTCGACCTCACCCTGACCGCGGTCGAGCGCGGCGGCGAGCTGGCGCTGGCGCTCGAGTACGACGCCGAGCTGTTCGACCGCACCACCGCGCTGCGGCTGCTCCGGCAGGTCGAGACCCTGACCTCCGCGCTGGCGGTGGCGGAGGCCGAGGCGTCGCTGGGATCGCTGGCCTGGCGGTCGGAGGCAGAGCGGCACCAGGTGGTGAGCGAGTGGGGGTGGGGTGGTCGGTTGGGGGCGGCGAGGGCGGAGGAGTTCGGGCGGCGGGCGGCGGCGGCGTTCGGGCGGCGGGCGGCGGAGACGCCGGATTCGGTGGCGGTGAGCGCGGGGGGCGAATGCCTGAGCTACGGGGAGCTGCTCTGGAGGTCGGGGCGGGTGGCTCGGGGGCTGCGGCGGCTGGGGGTGGGTGGGGAGGAGAGGGTGGCGCTGGTGGGGGAGCGGACGGTTGGGATGGTGGTGGCGCTGGTGGGTGCGCTGCGGGGTGGGGGGTGTTACGTGCCGCTGGATCCCGGGTATCCGCGGGAGCGGCTGGCCTGGATGGTGGAGGACTCGGGGTGCGCGGCGGTGCTGCGGGTGGGGGTGGCGGAGGATGCGCTGCCGGCTGCGGCTGCGGCGGCTGCTGCGGCTGCGGTGGTCGTGCCGTCGGTGACGTTGGAGGAGGTTCTGAGGGTCGGCGGCGGGGGTGAATTCGCGGAAGAGCTGGGTGGGGAAGGGTCGGAGCTGGCTTACGTGATCTACACGTCCGGCTCGACGGGGCGGCCTAAGGGCGTGGCAGTGCCGCACGGGGCAGTGGCGAGCTTCCTGGGGTCGATGGCGGAGGCGCCGGGGCTGGGGCGGGGAGACCGGCTGGTGGCGGTGACGACCTTGTCGTTCGACATCGCGGTGCTCGAGCTGCTGCTGCCGTTGTCGGTGGGGGCGACGGTGGAGCTGGCGAGCCGGGCGGAGGCTTCGGACCCGGGGGCGCTGGCGGCGTTGGTCGAGCGCAGCGGGGCGACGGCGATGCAGGCGACGCCGTCTGCCTGGCGGGGGTTGGTGGAGTGGGGCTGGCGGGGCCGCTCGGGGCTCAAGGCGCTGTGCGGCGGGGAGGCGCTCCCCCGTGAGCTGGCGGCGGCGCTGGCGGAGCGGACCGGCGAGCTGTGGAACCTCTACGGCCCGACCGAGACCACGGTCTGGTCGGCGCGCTGGCGGGTGGCGGGCGCTGGGGTCCGGGAAGCGGACGCCGGCCGTCCGGTGCCGATCGGGCGGCCGATCGGGGCGACCGGGTGCCACGTGCTCGGCCGCGAGCTGTCGCCGCAGCCTGCGGGGGTGCCCGGGGCGCTCTACCTGGGCGGCGCCGGGGTGGTGCGCGGCTACCTGGGCCGGCCGGGGCTGACCGCGGAGCGGTTCGTGCCCGATCCCTTCGCGGAGGAGCCGGGGGCACGGATGTACGCCACCGGCGACCGCGCGCGCTGGCGGGCGGACGGCCAGCTCGAGTTCCTCGGCCGGCTCGACCAGCAGGTCAAGGTCCGCGGCCACCGGATCGAGCCGGGCGAGATCGAGGCCGCCCTCGGTGCCCACCCGGGGGTCGAGGCCGCCGCCGTGGTGGCGGTGCCGCTGGCGGCGGGAGCCGACGAATCGCTCCGCCTGGTCGCCTTCGCGGTCGCCCCCGGCGTGGCCGCGCGCGAGCTGAGGGCCTGGCTCGCCGCCCGGCTGCCGGCGCCGATGGTGCCGTCGCTGGTGGTGCCGATCGACGCTTTGCCGCTCACCCCGAACGGCAAGACCGACCGCCGCGAGCTGGTGCGCATCGCCCGGGAGCAGGGCGTCGGCCAGGCGCGGGCGGCGCTCGGCGATCGTTTCGTCGAGCCGTCGACCCCCGCGGAGCAGACCCTGGCCGCCGTCTGGGCGGGGCTCCTGGGGCTCGAGCGGGTCGGGGCCGGCGACAACTTCTTCGAGCTGGGGGGCGACTCGATCCTCGCCGTGCGCGCGGTGGCTCGCGCCCGCGAGGCGGGGCTCGAGGTCTCGCTCGCGCAGCTCTTCCGGCTCCAGACCGTCGCCGAGCTGGCCCGCGCGGCGGCGCCGGCGGCCGCGACTCCGGCGGAGGCCGCGGCCGGCGAGGAGCTGTCCGCGTTCTCGCTGGTCGATTCCGGGGTCGATCTCGACGCCGCGCTCGCCGGGGTCGACTTCGACGGAGGGGAGCCGTGACCGCGCGCCCCGGCGTCGCCGACGCCTACCCCCTGTCGCCGATGCAGGAGGGGATGCTCTTCCACACCCTGGAGGCGCCCGCGGGCGGCGCCTACGTGATCCAGGTCACGGGGCTCCTCGACGACCTCGACGAGGCGGCGTTCGAGCGCGCCTGGGAGCGGGTGATCGAGCGCCACGCGGCGCTGCGCACGGCGTTCGCCTGGGACCGCGGCGAGCGGCCGCTCCAGGTGGTCGGCGCCCGCGTCCGGCTGCCGCTCCGGCGCGAGGACTGGTCGAATTCCGGCGAGGAGGAGCGCGGCCGGCGGCTCGACGAGCTGCTCGAGGCCGAGCGCCGCCGCGGCTTCGACCCGGCCCGCGCGCCGCTGATGCGCATCGTCCTGGCGCGTCTCGACGGCGGCCGCCGGCGCTTCGTCTGGACCGTCCATCACCTGCTGGTCGACGGCTGGTCGATCGCGCTGCTCCTCGCCGAGCTGGCCGCCTGCTACGCCGCGTTCGCCGCCGGCCGCGAGCCCGAGCTGCCGGCGGTGCGGCCCTACCGCGACTTCGTCGCCTGGCTCCGGCGCCGCGACCCCGCGGCGGCCGACGAGGCCTGGCGCCGCGCGCTCGCGGGGTTCCGGGCGCCGACGCCGCTCCCCTGGCTCGACCCCGGGGCCGGCGAGGCGCCCTCCGGGGAGCCCTATCGGCGGCGCACCGTGCGGCTGCCGCGGGCGGCGACCGCCCGGCTCGCAGAGACCGCGCGGCGCCACGGGTTGACGCTCTTCACGGTGGTCCAGGGGGCGTGGGCGCTGCTCCTCGCGCGGTCCTCCGGCGAGCGCGACGTCGTCTTCGGCGTCGCCACCGCCGGCCGGCCGCCGTCGCTCGCCGGCTCGGAGTCGATGGTCGGCCTCTTCATCAACACCGTGCCGGCGCGGGTGCGGGTGGCGCCGGAGCGGCCGGCCGCCGAGTGGCTGCGCGCCATGCAAGACGAGCTGGCGGCGCTGCGCGACGTCGAGCACGCGCCGCTCGCGCGGGTGCGGCGGTTGAGCGAGCTGCCGCCGGACGCGCCGCTCTTCGCGAGCCTCCTGGTCTTCGAGAGCTACCCGGCCGCGCCCGAGAGCGCCGCCGCCGGCCTCGGCCTCCACGGTGTGCGCTCGGTCGAGCAGACCAACTACCCGCTCAACCTGGTCGCGGCGCCGGGCGAGGAGCTGACTCTGCTGCTCGGCTGGGACCCCGGCCGCTGCCCGGGCACCGGGCCGGCGCGCGCCCTCGGCCACCTCGCGGCGCTCCTCGAGCAGATCGCCGAGACGCCGGGGCGGCCGGCCGGGAGCTTCCACCTGCTGACCGGCGCCGAGCGCCACCAGGTGGTGGTCGAGTGGAACGACTCGGCGGCGCCGGTGCCGGCGGTCGCCTTCGACGGCCTCCTCGCCGGCCGCGCCGCGGCGTTCGCCGACGCGACGGCGGCGGTCCAGGGCGCCGTCCACCTGAGCCACGGCGAGCTGTTGCGGCGGGCGGGCGAGCTGGCCGGCCGGCTGCGCGGGCTCGGCGTCGGGCCGGAGGTGCCGGTCGCGGTCTGTCTCGAGCGCACGCCGGTGCTCCTGGTCGCGGTCTGCGGCGTGCTCGCGGCGGGCGGCGCCTACCTGCTCCTCGATCCCGACCACCCGGCCGAGCGCCTGCGCGAGCTGCTCGACGACTCGCGCGCCCGGGCGGTGGTCACCGACGGCGCGAGCGCCGCGCGGCTGCCCGCGGGGGAGCCGGCGCGGGTCGTCCTCGATCGCGGCGCGCGGCCGCTCCCGGGCGGCGCGCCGTCGCCGCTGCCGGCCGCGGAGCCGCCCGCGGACCCGTTCCCCGACCGCCTCGCCTACCTCAACTACACCTCGGGCTCGTCGGGCCGGCCCAAGGCGGTGATGGTCGGCCACCGCGGCGTGGTCAACCTCGCGCTCGAGCTCGCCCGCCGCTACCGGCTGCGGCCGGGCGACCGCCAGCTCCAGTTCGTCGCCCCGAGCTTCGACGCCTTCGGCGAGGAGCTGTTCGCGACCCTGATCGCGGGCGCCGCGATGGTCTTCCTCGAGGACCGGCTCGCCCACTCGCCGGCCGGCCTGCTCGCCGAGTGCGGCCGGCTGGAGGTGACCAAGGCCGACCTGCCGGCCTCGTTCTGGCACCAGGTGGTCGACGACCTCGCGGCCGCCGGCGCCCGGGTGCCGGCCTCGCTCCGCCTGCTGGTCACCGGCGCCGAGAGCCCGTCGGCCGAGCGGCTGGCCGCCTGGTCGGCCCGGCTCGCCGGGGCGCAGCGCTTCTTCAACGCCTACGGCCCGACCGAGGCGACGATCACCGCCTCGATGCACGAGTTCGAGCTGCCGCTGCCGGCGGGGAGCCTGCCGGCACATCTCCCCGTGGGCCGGCCGTTCACCAACGTCGGCCTCCACGTCGTCGACGCCGACGGCCACCCGGCGCCGGCCGGGGTGCCCGGCGAGCTGCTGATCGGCGGCATCGGCGTCGCCCGCGGCTATGCCGGCCAGCCCGGGCTCACCGCCGCGCGGTTCGTCCCCGACCCGTTCGCGGCCGCGCCCGGCGCCCGCCTCTACCGCACCGGCGACCACGCCCGCCGGCTCCCCGGCGGCGAGCTGGAGTTCCTCGGCCGGCGCGACCGCCAGCTCAAGATCGCCGGCCGCCGCGTCGAGCCGGCCGAGGTCGAGGAGGCGCTGCGCCGCCACCCGCGGGTGGCGGCTGCGGCGGCCGGCGCGCGCGACCTCGGCGGCGGCCCGCGCCTGGTCGCCTGGTACACCGCCCGCGGCGCGGCGCCGGGGGAGGCCGATCTGCGCGCCTTCCTCGCCGAGCGGCTGCCCGCACACCTGGTGCCGGCGCGGCTGGTCGCGCTCGACGCCCTGCCGCTCACCGCCCACGGCAAGCTCGACCGCGAGGCGCTCCCGGATCCCGCGCCCGAGGCGGCCGCCGCGGCCGGCGCCGAGGGGGCGCGCGGCGATTCCGAGGCGGCGCTCTTGGCGATCTGGCAAGAGCTCCTGCGGCGCGACGACTTCGGCGTCCACGACAACTTCTTCGCCCTCGGCGGCGACTCGATCCTGAGCCTCCAGATCGCCTCGCGGGCGCAGCGGGCGGGGCTCGCGGTGACGCCGCGCCTGGTCTTCGAGCACCAGACGGTGGCGAGCCTCGCCGCCGCCGCGGCTCCGGCCGCCGCCGGCGCGCCCGAGCCGCCGGTCTCCGGGCCGGTGCCGCTGACCCCGATCCAGCGCTGGTATCTCGATCCCGATCCGCCCGACCCGCACCACTTCGTCCAGGCGGTGCTCCTCACCCTCGGCGGCCGGCCGCCGGCGAGCGCGCTCGCCGGCGCGGTCGCCGCGTTGCTCGAGCACCACGACGCGCTGCGCCTGCGCTGCCGGCGCGATCCCGAGGGTTGGGTGCAGTGGATCGAGCCGCCCGGTTTGCTTCCCGGGGCGCCGCCCGCGCTCCCCTGGTGCGACCTCGCGGCGCTGCCGTCGGGCTCCCGGGCCGCCGCGCTGAGCGCGGCCTGCGCCCGCCTCCAGCGCCGGCTCGACCTCGGGCGCGGGCCGATGTTCCTCGCCGCGCGCTTCGACCTCGGCGGCTCCGAGCGGCTGTTTTTGGCGGCGCACCACCTGGCGGTCGACGGCGTCTCGTGGCGGGTGCTGCTCGAGGACCTCGAGGGCGCCTGCCGCGCCCTCGCCGCCGGCCGCGCGCCGGCCCTGCCGCCCCGGACCACCTCGTTCCAGGCCTGGGCGCGGCGGCTGGTCGAGCACGCGGCGGCGCCCGAGACCGCGGCCGAGCTGGACTTCTGGCTCGCCGCCGCGGCGCCGGCGGTGCCGCCGCCGGTCGACTTCGACCGCGTTTTCGAGCCTGGCGAGGACCTCGCCGGCGCGGCGCGGACGGTGACCGCCGGCCTCGACGCCGCGGCCACCGCCGAGCTGCTGCGCCGGGCGCCCGCGGACTTCAAGGCCGAGGTCGAGGAGCTGCTGCTCACCGCGCTCGCCGAGGCCTGGAACCGCTGGAGCGGCGCCGCGGCGGTGACCGTCGAGCTGGAGGGGCACGGCCGCGAGGAGCTGTTCCCTGACGCCGACCTCTCGCGCACCGTCGGCTGGTTCACCGCCGCCTACCCGCTGACCCTCGACGCCGCCCCGGGCGCGGCGCCCGAGACCGCCGACCCCGACGCGGCTACGGCGGCGCGGCTGCGCGCCGTGAAAGAGCAGCTGCGCGCGGTGCCCCGCCGCGGCGTCGGGTACGGGCTCCTGCGCCGGCTGTCGCCGCTCCCGGGAGCGGCGGCGCTGGCGCGCCGGCCGGAGCCGCCGATCGCCTTCAACTACCTCGGCCAGCTCGACGCCGCGCTCCCCGCGGGCGGCCTCCTCTCGCCGGCCCCGGAGGCGATCGGCGCCGGCCGCTCGCCGCGCCAGCGCCGCCGGCACCTCTTCGAGATCAACGCCCGGATCGCCGGCGGCCGGCTCGGCGCGACCTTCACCTACAGCGCCCGCCGCCACCGGCGCGAGACCGTCGAGGCGCTGGCCGAGGGCTTCGCCGACGCCCTCCGGCGGCTGCTCGCGCTCGACGCCGCGGCCGCCGCCCGCGCCTGGAGCGCGCGCGACTTCCCGCTCGCCGGGCTCTCCGGCCGCCGCTTCGACGCCGTGCGCGCGCTCGCCGCCGAGGCCGGCGGCGGCGCGCCGCTCGAGGACCTCTACCCGGCGGCGCCGGCGCAGGAGGGGATCCTGTTCCACGCCCGCCTGGCGCCCGGCACCGGCGTCTACGTCCTCCAGTTCGGCTGCGAGATCGCCGGCGCGCTCGATGCCGCCGCCTTCCGCGCCGCCTGGGCGCGGGCCGTCCTGCGCCATCCGGCGCTGCGCACGGGCTTCCTGTGGCAGGGGCTCGAGCGACCGCTCCAGGCGGTCTACCGCGGGCTCGCGCCGCCGTTCGAGGTCGCCGACTGGAGCGGGCTCGGCGAGCCGGAGCGCGCGCGCCGGCTGGAGGAGACCGCGGCGGCCGAGCGCGCCGCCGGCTTCGACCCGGCGCGGCCGCCGCTGATGCGGCTGCGCCTGACCCGGCTCGGCCCCGGCCGCCATCACTTCCTCTGGACCCTCCACCACCTGGTGCTCGACGGCTGGTCGGTGACCTTGGTCTTCCGCGACGTGCTCGAGATCTACCGCGCCGCCGTCGCCGGCCGCGAGCCGGCGCTGCCGGCGGCGCCGCCGTTCCGCCGCTACCTGGCCTGGGTCGCCGGGCGCGACCCGCGGCAGGCCGAGCGCTGGTGGCGGCGCGAGCTGGCCGGCTTCGGCGCCGCCCACGCGCTGCCCTTCGACCGGCCGCCGGGGGTCCCCGCGGCGGCCGAGCGAGCGCTCCGGCTCGACGCGCGGCGGAGCGACGCGCTGCGCCGGCGCGCGGCCGAGTGGCGGCTGACCGCGGCGACCCTGGCCCACGCCGCCTGGGCGCTGGCCCTGGCGCGTCTCGCCGGCGACCGCGAGGCGCTCTTCGGCACCGCGGTCTCCGGCCGCCCGGCCGACCTCGACGGCGCCGAGGCGATGGTCGGGATGTTCATCAACACGCTGCCGGTCCGCCTGGCGACGCCGGCCGGCGCCCGTCTCCGCCCCTGGCTCGCGGCGGCGCAGGAGCGGCTGGGCGAGCTGAGCCGCTTCGAGCACGTGCCGCTCGCCGACGTCCAGCGCTGGAGCGAGCTGCCGCGCGGGGCGTCGCTGTTCGACACCCTGGTGGTGTTCGAGAACTACCCGGTGGACCGCGCGCTCGCGGCCGGCGGCGACCTCGGCTTCGGCGCCGTCAGCGCGCGCGAGAGCACGCACTACCCGCTGACCCTGCGCGTGGGTCCGGGCGCCGAGATCTCGCTCCACCTGCTCTACCGCGCGGATGCGTTCGATGCGACCACCGCCGAGCGGCTGCTGCGCCGGGTCGCGGGGCTGCTCGACGCGCTGGCGGGGGCGGGGGAGGAGGCGCGGTTGGGGGCGCTGTCGGGGTGGCCGGAGGCGGAGCGGCACCAGGTGGTGGCGGAGTGGGGGTGGGGTGGGCCGTTGCGGGGGGCGGGGGCGGAGGAGTTCGGGCGGCGGGCGGCGTCCGCGTTCGAGCGGCGGGCCGCGGAGACGCCGGACGCGGTGGCGGTTGCCGCGGGCGGCGGTGGCTGTGAGCTACGGCGAGCTGCTGGCGAGGTCGGGGCGGGTGGCGTGCGGGCTGCGGCGGCTGGGGGTGGGCGCGGAGGGACGGGTGGCGCTGGCGGCTGAGCGTACGCCGGATCTGCTGGTGGCTCTGGTGGGCACGCTGCGGGGCGGGGGTTGCTACGTGCCGCTCGACCCGGGGTATCCGCGGGAGCGCCTGGCCTGGATGATCGAGGACTCGGGGTGCGCGGCGGTGCTGCGGGTGGGGGTGGCGGAGGCGGCGCTGCCGCCGGCGCCGGCGGGGCGTGCCGTCGGTGACGCTGGAGGAGGTGTTGGCGCTCGGCGGAGGTGACGGCGCGGAGGAGCCAGGTGGGACTGGGGCGGAGCTGGCTTACGTGATCTACACCTCGGGCTCGACGGGTCGGCCGAAGGGCGTGGCGGTGCCGCACGGGGCAGTGGCGAGCTTCCTGGGGTCGATGGCGGAGGCGCCGGGGCTCGGTCGCGGCGACCGGCTGGTGGCGGTGACGACCTTGTCGTTCGACATCGCGGTGCTCGAGCTGCTGCTGCCGCTGTCGGTGGGGGCGACGGTGGAGCTGGCGAGCCGGGCGGAGGCTTCGGACCCGGCGGCGCTGGCGGCACTGGTCGAGCGATGCGGGGCGACGGCGATGCAGGCGACGCCGTCGGCCTGGCGGGGGCTGGTGGAGTGGGGGTGGCGGGGCCGGGCTGGGACTGAAGGCGCTGTGCGGCGGCGAGGCGCTGGGGCGGGAGCTGGCGGAGGAGCTGGCGGCGCGGACCGGCGAGCTGTGGAACCTCTACGGGCCGACCGAGACCACGATCTGGTCGGCGCGGGCGCGGGCGCGGGTGACGGCGGGTGGGGTCGCGGGCCGCCCGGTTCCGATCGGCCGGCCGATCGCCGCGACCGGCTGCTACGTGCTCGACCGGGAGCTGGCGCCTCAGCCGCCCGGCGTGTCCGGGCGCGCTCTACCTGGGCGGCGCCGGGGTGGTGCGCGGCTACCTCGGCCGGCCCGGGCCTCACGGCCGAGCGCTTCCTACCCGATCCCTTCGCCGAGGAGCCGGGAGCGCGGATGTACGCCACCGGCGATCGCGCGCGCTGGCGGGCTGACGGCGCAGCTCGAGTTCCTCGGCCGGCTCGACCAGCAGGTCAAGGTCCGCGGCCACCGGATCGAGCCGGGCGAGATCGAGGCCGCCCTCGGCGCCCACCCGGCGGGTCGAGGCCGCCGCGGTGGTGGCGGCGCCGCTGGGAGCCGGGGAGGAGGGTCTCCGCCTGGTCGCCTTCGCGGTCGCCCCCGGCGTGGCCGCGCGCGAGCTGCGGGCCTGGCTCGCCGCCCGGCTGCCGGCGCCGATGGTGCCGTCGCTGGTGTTGCCGGTGGAGGCGCTGCCGCTGACGCCCAACGGCAAGACCGACCGCCGCGAGCTGGCGCGCCGGGCGCGGGAGGAGGGCGGGCGCGGCGCAGGCGGCGCTCGGGGAGGGGCACGTCGAGCCGCGCACCGCCGAAGAGGAGATGCTGGCCGCGCTGTGGGCGGAGCTCCTGGGGCTCGAGCGGGTCGGCGCCCACGACGACTTCTTCGCCCTCGGCGGCGACTCGCTCCTGGCCACCCGGCTGGCGGCGCGGGTGCGGCGGGCGTTCGAGGTCGAGCTGCCGCTCGGCGAGCTGCTCGCCGCGCCGACTCTCGCGGCGCTGGCGGCGCGGGTGGCGGCGGCGCGCGGCACGGCCCCGGCGACGCCGCCGCTGGTCCGCGGCGACGAGGTCGAGGCGCCGGCGTCGTTCGCGCAGGAGCGGATGTGGTTCCTCGCCCAGCTCGATCCCGGGAGCCCGGTCTACCACCTCGCGGTGCCGGTCCGGCTCGCCGGCGCCCTCGATCCCGCGGCGCTCGCGGGCGCGCTCGCCGCGCTGGAGCGGCGGCACGAGGCGCTGCGCACGGCGTTTCCGGACCGCGGCGGCCGGCCGGTGCAGGCGATCCGGGCGCCGCGGCCGGCCGGCCTGCCGCTCGCCGATCTCATGGCGCTGCCGGCGGCGCGCCGCGAGCCGGCGGCGCGCGCCGCCGCCGCCGCGGTCGTGCGCCGGCCGTTCGACCTCGAGGCCGGGCCGCCGCTCCGGACCGCGCTCGTGCGCCTGGCCGGCGACGATCACCTGCTGGTGGTCGCGCTCCATCACGTCGCCGGCGACGGCTGGTCGCTCGAGCTGCTGATCCGCGAGGCCGCCGTGCTCTATCGCGCCGCCCTCGCGGGCGCGCCGCCGCCGCTGCCGGCGCCGGCGGTGCGCTACGCCGACTGGGCCGCCTGGCAGCGGCGCTGGCTCGCCGGCGACGTGCTCGATGCCCAGCTCGGCTTCTGGCGCCGGCGGCTCGCGGGCGGCGAGCCGCTGGAGCTGCCCGCCGACCGGCCGCGGCCGGCGGTGCGCGGCCGGCGCGGCGGCGTCCGCGAGCGCGCGCTGCCGCCGGCGCTCGGGGCGCGGGTCGGTGCGCTGGCGCTCGAGGAGGGGGCGACCCGGTTCATGGTCCTCTGTGCCGCGTTCCAGGCGCTGCTCCACCGGGTCTGCGACGCCGCCGAGGTGCGGGTCGGGACGCCGGTCGCCGGCCGCGGCCGGGCCGAGGTCGAGGGGGTGGTCGGCCTCTTCGTCAACACCCTGGTGCTCTCCGGCGACGCCGCCGGCGATCCGACCTTCGAGGGCTTCCTGGGCCGGGTGCGGCGCGCCGCGCTCGACGCCTTCGCCCACCAGGACCTGCCGTTCGACCGCCTGGTCGACGCCCTGGCGCCGGAGCGCGACCCGGCGCGCCACCCGCTGTTCGACGTCCTGTTCACGGTCGAGGCCGCGCGCGAGCTGCGCCTGGCGCTCCCCGGGCTCGAGCTGTCGGCTTGGCAACTGCCCCAGACCACCGCCAAGTTCGACCTCGCCCTCACCGTGCGCGCCGCCGGCGACCGCCTGCGCCTGGCGCTCGAGTACTCGCGCGAGCTGTTCGACGACACCACCGCCGAGCGCCTGCTGCGCGGCTACGAGGCGCTCCTCGCCGGCGCCGTCGCCGCGCCCGGCCGTCGGCTCTCCGAGCTGCCGCTGATGAGCGCCGCCGAGCGCCACCAGGCGGTGCGCGAGTGGAGCGACGCCGAGCGCCCCTACCCGCGCTGGGCGACGATCCCGGAGCTGTTCGCGGAGTGGGCGGCGCGGACGCCGGACGCGGTGGCCGCGGTCGAGGGCGGCCGCTGCCTCACCTACGGCGCGCTGGCCCGCCGCGCCGGCGCGCTGGCCCGCCGGTTGGCCGCCGCCGGGGTGGCCGAAGAGGAGCCGGTCGGGGTCGCGGTCGAGCGCTCGCTCGAGCTGGTGGTCGCGCTCCTCGGCGTCCTCGGCGCCGGCGGCGCCTACCTGCCGCTCGACCCCGCCTACCCGCCGGCGCGCCGGGCGCTGATGGCCGAGGACGCCGGGGTGCGGGTGGTGGTCGCCGCCCCCGGCGCGCCGCCGGTCGCGGGCACCCGCGCGCTGGCGGTGCTGGGCCCGGCGCCCGCGGACGGCCCGGCCGCCGAGGGCCCGGCGCCGGCGCGGCCGCGCCCCGAGGGGCTCGCCTACGTGCTCTACACCTCGGGCTCGACCGGGCGGCCGAAGGGGGTGGCGGTGAGCCACCGGAGCGTGATCCGGCTGGTGCGCGGCACCGGCTTCGCCCGCTTCGGCCCCGACGAGGTCTTCCTGCTCCTGGCGCCGACCTCGTTCGACGCCTCGACCCTCGAGATGTGGGGGCCGCTCTTGAACGGCGGCCGGCTGGCGGTGGCGCCGCCGGGCGGCCGGGTCGCCGGAGGAGTCTCCGAGCTGGTCCGCCGCCACCGGGTCACCGCGCTGTGGCTGACCGCCGGGCTCTTCCACCAGGCGGTCGAGCACGGCGCGGGTGCCTTCGCGCCCGTGCGCCAGCTCCTCGCCGGCGGCGACGTGCTGGCCCCCGAGCGGGTCGCCGAGGCGCTCGCGGCGCTCCCCGGCACCACCCTGATCAACGGCTACGGCCCGACCGAGGGGACCACCTTCACCTGCACCCACCGCGATGCGCTCGCCGGCCGAGGCGGCGGCGCCGGTGCCGATCGGGCGGCCGATCGCCAACACCCGGGTGCACGTGCTCGACCGCCGCCTGCGGCCGCTGCCGGCGGGGGTCGCGGGCGAGCTGCTGCATCGGCGGCGACGGGCTCGCGCGCGGCTACCTCGGGCCGGCCGGAGCTGACCGCCGAGCGCTTCGTGCCCGACCCCGGATCGGGGCGCCCGGCGACCGCCTCTACCGCACCGGCGACCGCGTCCGCCGGCGCCCCGACGGCGTGCTCGAGTTCCTCGGCCGGCTCGACGCCCAGGTCAAGGTCCGCGGCTTCCGCATCGAGCCCGGGGAGGTCGAGGCGGCGCTGCGCCGGCACCCGGCGGTCGCCGACGCGGCGGTGGCGGCGCTGCCGGCGCCCGGCGGCGACAAGCGGCTGGTCGCCTTCGTGGTGCCGCGCGGCGCCGCGCCGGAGCCCGCCGAGCTGCGCGCCGCGCTCGCCGCGGTCCTCCCCGAGCACATGGTGCCGGCGCTCTTCGCGCTTCCTCGACCGGCTGCCGCTCGGCCCGACCGGCAAGGTCGACCGGCGGGCGCTCGCCGAGCCTCGAGGCGGCGCCGGCGCCGGCGCCGCCGCGGCGGCGCCCCGGCGAGCGCCGCCGAGCGCGACGCTGGCGGCGATCTGGAGCGAGGTCCTGGGCGTCGCCGAGGTCGGCGTCGACGACGACTTCTTCGACCTCGGCGGCGACTCGATCCTGAGCCTCCAGATCGTCCACCGCGCCCGCCGCGCCGGGCTCGAGATCCAGCCCAAGCAGGTCTTCCAGCACCCGACGGTGGCCGGGCTCGCCGCGGTCGCCGGGGCCGCCGCGGCGCCGCCCGCCGGGCCGCCGGCCGCCCCCGGGCCGGTGCCGCTGACCCCGGTCCAGCGCTGGTTCTTCGCCCTCGACCCGCCGCGGCCGGAGCACTGGAACCAGTCGCTGCTGCTGGCGGCGCGCCGCGACGCGCTGCGGCCGCCCGACCCGGCGGCGCTACGCCGGGCGGTGGCGGCGCTGGCGGCGCACCACGACGCGCTGCGGCTGCGCTTCCGGCGCGGCGCGGACGGCTGGGAGCAGCGCACGGTCGCCTCCGAGGAGGCCGGGGTGCCGTTCGCGCTCGTCGACCTCGCCGCGCTCGCCCGCGGGCGCCCGCCGGGTCGCGCTCGAGGCGGCCGCGGCGGCGCTCCAGGCCGGCCTCGACCTCGAGCGCGGGCCGGTGCTCCGGGTGGCGCTCTGCGACCTCGGCGCCGCGGGCGCGCGGCTCCTCCTGGTCGTCCACCACCTGGCGATCGACGGCGTCTCGTGGCGGATCCTGCTCGACGACCTCGAGACCGCGATGCGCGGCGCTCGCGGTTCCGCCGCCGGCGGTGCCGTTCCGGCGCTGGGCCGAGACCCTCGCCGCCTGGGCCGGCTCCGCCGAGGCCGCCGCCGAGCGCGCGCACTGGCGCGCCGCCGTCCGCTGCCCGGCGGCGCGCGCTGCCGGCCGACGGCCCGGGCGGCGCCGGGACCGCCGGCGGCGAGGAGAGGGTGTCGGTCGGTCTCGATGCCGAGGAGACCGCGGCCCTGACCGGCGCCGGCGCGCGCGCCGAGGAGACTGCTCCTTGCCGCGCTCGCCCTCGCGCTCGCCGACCGCACCGGCGCCCGCGAGCTGCGCCTCGACGTCGAGGGCCACGGCCGCGAGCGAGCTGCGCCGGCGTCGAGCCCGTCGCGCACCGTCGGCTGGTTCACCGCGATCTACCCGCTGGCGCTGGCGCTGCCGCCGCAGCCGGCGCCGGCCGCGGCGCTGGCGCGGGTGCGCGCGGCGCTCGCCGCGGTGCCCGGCGGCGGCGTCGGCTACGGCGTCCTGCGCTGGCTCGGGCCCGGCGGCGACGAGCTGGCGGCGGACGCCGAGATCGCCTTCAACTACCTAGGCCGGCTCGACGCCGGCGCGCCCGCGGACGCCGCCTGGGCGGCCGCGGACGAGGACCGCGGCCCCGAGCGCGACCCGGCGTCGCCGCGGCCCTATCCGCTCGACGATCGACGCCCGGATCGCCGGCGGCCGGCTGATCGCGTCGTTCGGCTACGCGCCGGCGCGCCACCGGCGGGCGACCGTGGCGGCGCTCGCCGAGCGCTTCGTCGAGCGCCTGCGCGAGCTGCTCGGGCTCGATCTGGCCGGAGACCTCGGCCGCGACCTCGGCGCCGCCCTCGGCGCGGCCGGGCTGGACTTCCCGGACGCCGGGCTCGACGCCGGCGAGCTGGCGGCGGCGCTCGAAGAGGTCGCCGAGGCGGCGGGGGCGGAATGAGCGACCGGCGCAACGTCCAGGACGTCTACCCGCTCTCCCCGCTCCAGGAGGGGATGCTGTTCGAGAGCCTCTACGCTCCGGAGTCCGGGGTCTACGTCGAGCAGATCGCCGCCGAGCTGCGCGGCGACCTCGACGCCGCGGCGTTCGCCGCCGCCTGGCGCCGGGCGGTCGACCGCCACCCGGTGCTGCGCACCGCCTTCGTCTGGAAGCGGGTCGAGCGGCCACTCCAGGTGGTCCACCGCGAGGTCGAGCTGCCGGTCGTCGAGGAGGACTGGCGCGGCCTCGGCGACGCCGAGCGCGAGCGCCGGCTCGAGGCCTACCTCGCCGCCGACGCCGCCCGCGGCTTCGACCTCGCGCGCCCGCCGCTGATGCGCCTGGCCCTCTTCCGCACCGGCGAGGAGCGCCACCGGGTGGTGTGGAGCTTCCACCACGTGCTGCTCGACGGCTGGTCGGTGCCGCTGGTGCTCCAGCGGGTGCTCGCGATCTACCGCGCGCTCCGCGCCGGCGGCGGCGGCACGGTCGATCCGGGACGGCCGTTCCGCGACTACGTCCGCTGGCTCGCCGGCCGCGACCGCGCCGAGGCCGAGGCGTTCTGGCGCCGCTACCTGGCCGGCGTGCCCGAGCCGGTACGGCTGGCCGGCGCCGGCGAGCGGCCGGCCGCGGCCGGGCGGGGCGAGATCGCGCGCCCGCTCGGCGGCCTCCTGACCCCCGGGCGTGCCGCCGCGCTGCGCGCCCGGCGGCTGACCGTCTCGACCCTGGTCCACGGCGCCTGGGCGCTGCTCCTCCACCACCTCGGGGCCGGCGACGACCTGGTCTTCGGCTCGACCGTCTCCGGCCGCCCGCCCGACCTCGACGGCGCCGGCGAGATGGTCGGCCTCTTCATCAACACCCTGCCGGTGCGGGTGCGGATCGACCCCGCGGCGGCCGCCGCCGACTGGCTGGCCGCGCTCCAGGAGGAGCAGCTCGAGCAGCGGCGGTTCGAGCACGCGCCGCTGGTGGACGTCCAGGAGTGGAGCGGCGGCAGGCGCGGCCGGCCGTTGTTCGAGACCCTGGTCGTATTCGAGAGCCAGCCGGTCGACGAGACCCTGGGCGCCGCCGGCGGCGGGGTCGAGATCGGCGGCCTGCGGGTGGTCGAGCGCACCAGCCACGTCCTCGACCTGGTGGCGTCGCCGCGGCCGGCGCTGTCGCTGCGCCTGCACTACCGCCGCGACCGCTTCCGGCGCGCCGAGGCCGAGCGGCTGCTCGACCGCCTGGAGCGCCTGCTCGCCGGGCTGCTGGACGCCCTGGACGGGAGGCTCGGGGCGGCGCTCGGCGAGATCTCGCCGCTGCCGGCGGCGGAGGTCGAGGAGCTGATCTTCGGCCGCAACCGGACGGCGCGTCCGCTGCCGGCGGAGCCGACGGTGGCGGCGCGGTTCGGGTCGTGGGCGGCGGCGGCTCCGGACGCGGTGGCGCTCGAGGCTGGAGAGCGGTGCTGGAGTTACGGCGCGCTCGACCGGGCGGCGTCGGGGCTGGCCGGGCGGCTGGCGGGAGCGGGGGTGACGCCGGGGGACCGGGTCGGCCTGCTGCTGCCGCGCGGCGCCGGGCTGATCGCGGCGATGCTGGCCGCGGCCAAGGCGGGAGCTTGCTACGTGCCGCTCGATCCGTCCTACCCGCCGGAGCGGCTGGGCTGGATGGCGGCGGACGCCGGGCTGCGGGCGGTGGTGACTGCGGCGGGCGGAGCGATGGAGGCCGGGATCGAGTGGCCGGCGGGCGCGGCGCGGGTGACGGTGGACCCGGAGCTGGCGAGCCGGCCGGCGGGGCCGGAACGGCCGGCGGGCTGGTGCGTGGCGGTGCCGGCGTCGATGCCGCTGTACGTGATCTACACCTCGGGCTCGACCGGGCGGCCGAAGGGGGTGGTGGTCGATCAGCCGGCGGTGCTGCGGCTGGTCACGGATCCGGGCTACGTGACGCTCGGCCCCGGCGACCGGATCGCCCAGGCGTCGAGCAGCTCGTTCGACGCCGCGACGTTCGAGGTCTGGGGCGCGCTCCTCAACGGGGCGACGCTGGCGGTGGTCGAGCGCGAGGAGCTGCTGGCGCCGCGCCGGCTCGCGGAGCGGCTGCGGCGGTCGCGGATCACGACGCTGTTTCTGACCACCGCGATGTTCAACGAGGCGGTGCGGCAGGAGCCGGCGGTCTTTGCGCCGCTGCGCGAGCTGCTCTTCGGCGGCGAGGCGGTCGATCCGGGGGCGGTGCGCCGCTGCCTCGCGGAGGGCGCGCCGGCGCGGCTGCTCCACGTCTACGGCCCGACCGAGGTGACCACGTTCGCCACCTGGCACCCGGTCGAGGCGGTCTCCGAGGGGGCGCGCACGGTGCCGATCGGGCGGCCGATCGGCAACACCCGCGCCTACGTGGTCGATCGGCGCGGCCGGCCGGCGCCCGACGGGGTCGCCGGCGAGCTGTGGCTGGGCGGCCCCGGGACGGCCCACGGCTACCTCGGCCGGCCGGGGCTGACCGCGGCGCGGTTCGTGCCCGATCCGTTCTCGGGCGAGCCGGGCGGCCGGCTCTACCGCACCGGCGACCGGGTGCGCTGGGGCGCCGGGGAGGCGCTCGAGTTCCTCGGGCGCTTCGACCGCCAGGTCAAGATCCGCGGCTTCCGGATCGAGCCCGGCGAGGTCGAGGCGGCGCTGGCCGCCGAGCCGGCGGTGGCCGAGGCGGTGGTCACCGTGCGCGAGGACCCGGAACGGCGGCTGGTCGCCTACGTGGTGCCGGCGGCGGCGGTGACCGTCGAGGCGCTGCGGGCGGCGCTGGCGTCGCGGCTCCCGGGGCACATGATGCCGGCGGCGTGGGTGCTGCTCGAGCGGCTGCCGCTGACCCCGAACGGCAAGATCGACCGCGCGGCGCTGCCGGCGCCGGAGGCGGCGGGCGCGCTCGGCGCGGAAGCGGAGGCCTGGACGGCGCCGCGGGGTCCGCTCGAGGAGATGGCGGCCGGCGTCTTCGCCGAGGTGCTCGGGGCCGAGCGGGTCGGGGCGCACGACGACTTCTTCGACCTCGGCGGCCACTCGCTCAAGGCGACCCAGGCGGCGTCGCGGCTGAGCCGGCTGGTCGGGGCCGAGGTGCCGCTGCGCGACCTGTTCGAGGCGCCGACCCCGGCCGGGCTGGCGGCGCGGCTGGCGCCGCGGCTGTCGGCGCAGGCGGCCGGCGGCGCGGACGGCGGTCCGCCGCCGCTCGTGCCGGTGCCGCGCGACCGGCCGCTGCCGCTGTCGTTCGCCCAGCAGCGCCTGTGGTTCCTCGACCGGCTGGAGGGCGCCGCCGGCGGCTACGTCGTGGTCAGCGCCGTGCGCCTGGCCGGCGAGCTCGACGGCGCCGCCCTGGCCCATGCCCTCGACGGCCTGGCGGCGCGCCACGAGGCGCTGCGCACCCGCTTCCCGGACGACCGCGGCGAGCCGCGCCAGGAGGTCGCGCCGCCGGCGCCGGTGCCGCTGCCGGCCGCGGCGCTCGCGGCGCTGCCGGCGGCGCGGCGCCCGGAGGAGGCGCGGCGAGCGGTCCGGCGGCTGGCCGGCCGGCGCTTCGACCTCGCCGCCGGCCCGCTCTTTCGCGCCGCGGTGCTGTCGCTCGGGCCGGACGACCGCCTGCTGGTCCTGACCCTCCACCACGCGGTCGCCGACGGCTGGTCGATGAACGTGCTGGTGCGCGACCTCGCCGAGCTGTACCGGGCGGCCTCGGCGCGCCGGCCGCCGGCGCTGCCGGCGCTGCCGGTGCAGCCGGCCGACCACGCGGCGTGGCAGCGGGAGTGGCTGGCCGGCGGCGCGCTCGCGGCCGGGCTCGACTGGTGGCGCTCCCGGCTGGCCGGCGCGCCGCGGCTGGATCTGCCCACCGATCGGCCGCGCCCGGCGGCCCAGAGTTTCCGCGGCGGCGCGGTCGAGTGGCGCCTGGAGCCGGCGCCGGCCGCGGCGCTCCGGGCTTTCTGCCGGCGCGAGGGGGCGACGCCGTTCATGGCGCTCGTGACGGCGTTCCAGGCGGTGCTCGGGCGCTGGTCGGGGCAGGACGACGTGACGATCGGCACGCCGGTGGCGGGGCGGACGCGGCCCGAGTTGGAGGGGCTGGTCGGTCTCTTCATCAACACCCTGGCGCTGCGCACGGCGCTGCCGCGGACGCTGACCTGCCGCGAGGCGCTGGCGCGGGTGCGCGAGACCGCGCTCGGCGCCTACGCCCACCAGGAGGTGCCGTTCGAGCGGCTGGTCGACGCCCTGCGCCTCGAGCGCGACCTCGGGCGCAACCCGCTGTTCCAGGTCATGGTGATCCTCCAGAACTCCCCCGGGATGGGGGCGGACCTCGGCGGCCTGCGCCTCGAGCCGGTTCAGGTCTCCGGGCGCAGCGCGCGCTTCGACCTCACGCTCGAGGCGGTCGAGCGCGGCGGCGGGTTCGACCTCGCGCTCGAGTACGCCTCGGACCTCTTCGACCGCACCACGGCGCGCAGGCTCGTCAGTCAGGTGGGCACGGTGCTCGGGTCGCTGGCGGCCTCGGCGCCCGAGGAGTTGATGGGATCGCTGGCCTGGCGGCCGGCGGCGGAGCGGCACCAGGTGGTGGCGGAGTGGGGGTGGGGCGGGCCGCTTCGGGGGGCGGGGGCGGAGGAGTTCGGGCCGCGGGCGGCGTCGGCGTTCGAGCGGCGGGCGGCGGAGACGCCGGACGCGGTGGCGGTCTGCGCGGGCGGCGCAGCGCTCTCCTACGGCGAGCTGCTGGCGCGCTCGGCGCGGATCGCGCGCGGGCTGCGGCGGCTCGGGGTGAGCGCCGAGGCGCGGGTGGCGCTGGCTGCCGAGCGGACGCCGGGGCTGGTCGTGGGGCTGCTCGGCGTGCTGCGGGGCGGCGGCTGCTACGTGCCGCTCGACCCGGGGTATCCGCGGGAGCGGCTAGCCTGGATGATCGAGGACTCGCGTTGCGCGGCGGTGCTCCGGGTCGGTGTGGCGGCGGCGGCGCTGCCGGCGGCGCTGGCGGGGGTGCCGTCGGTAACGCTGGAGGAGGTGCTGGCGCTCGGCGGCGAGAGCGGCGCCGCCGGTGGATCGAGCCTCGCGGGGACGAGCCCGGATGCGGAGCCGGCGGGCGCATCCGGCTCGGAGCTGGCGTACGTGATCTACACCTCGGGCTCGACCGGGCGGCCGAAGGGGGTGGCGGTGCCGCACGGGGCGGTGGCGAGCTTTTTGGAGTCGATGGCGGAGGCGCCGGGGCTGGGGCGGGGCGACCGGCTGGTGGCGGTGACGACCTTGTCGTTCGACATCGCGGTGCTCGAGCTGCTGCTGCCGCTGTCGGTGGGGGCGACGGTGGAGCTGGCGAGCCGGGCCGAGGCGTCGGACCCGGCGGCATTGGCGGCGTTGCTGGAGCGCAGCGGGGCGACGGCGATGCAGGCGACGCCGTCGGCCTGGCGGGGGTTGGTCGAGTGGGGCTGGCCGGGCCGCTCGGGGCTCAAGGCGCTGTGCGGCGGGGAGGCGCTCCCCCGGGAGCTGGCGGAGGAGCTGGCGGCGCGGACCGGCGAGCTGTGGAACCTCTACGGGCCGACCGAGACCACGGTCTGGTCGGCGCGGGCGCGGGTGGCGGCGGGTGAAGTCGCGGGCCGACCGGTGCCGATCGGGCGGCCGATCGCCGCGACCGGCTGCTACGTGCTCGACCGGGGAATGGCGCCGCAGCCGCCCGGCGTACCCGGCGCGCTCTACCTGGGCGGCGCCGGGGTGGTGCGCGGCTACCTCGGCCGGCCGGGCCTCACGGCCAACCGCTTCCTACCCGATCCCTTCGCGGAGGGGCCGGGAGCGCGGATGTACGCCACGGGCGACCGCGCGCGCTGGCGGGCGGACGGCCAACTCGAGTTCCTCGGTCGGCTCGACCAGCAGGTCAAGGTCCGCGGCCACCGGATCGAGCCGGGCGAGATCGAAGCCGCCCTCACCGCCCACTCCGGGGTCGAGGCTGCCGCGGTGGTGGCGGTGCCGCTGGCGGCGGGGGCCGCCGACGAATCGCTCCGCCTGGTCGCCTTCGCGGTCGCCCCCGGCGTGGCCGCGCGCGAGCTGCGGGCCTGGCTCGCCGCTCGGCTGCCGGCGCCGATGGTGCCGTCGCTGGTGGTGCCGATCGACGCCTTGCCGCTCACCCCGAACGGCAAGACCGACCGCCGCGAGCTGGCCCGCATCGCGCGCGAGCAGGGCGCCGGCCAGGCGCGGGCGGCGCTGGGCGGCGAACACGTCGAACCGGCGACGCCCGCGGAGCGGGCGCTGGCCGCGGTGTGGGCCGGGCTCCTGGGGCTCGAGCGGGTCGGGGCGCGGGACAACTTCTTCGAGATCGGCGGCGACTCGATCCTGGCGGTGCGCGTGGTCGCCCGCGCCCGCGAGGCGGGGGTCGAGCTGTCGCTCGGGCAGCTCTTCCGGTTCCAGACCGTCGCCGAGCTGGCGCGCGCGGCGGCGCCCGGGGAGGCGGCCGCGCCGGAGGAGGCCATCCCGCGCCGCGGCGGCGGCGAGGCGCCGCTGTCGTTCGCCCAGGAGCGGATGTGGTTCCTGGCCCAGCTCGATCCGGCGGCGACCTACAACCTGCCGCTCGCGGTCGAGCTGGAGGGGCCGCTCGACGCCGCGGCGTTCCGGCGCACGCTGGCCGAGGTCGCGCGCCGCCACCAGGTGCTGCGCACGCGCTACCCGAGCCGGCGCGGCGAGCCGGTGCAGGCGGTCGATTCTGCAGGTGGGCCCACCGGCTTCGGCCCTGCGCTGCCGCGGTTCGACCTCGGCGCCCTCCCGGCCGGCCGGCGCGACGGGGAGCTCTCGCGGCTGGCGCGGCGCGAGGGGGCGCTGCCGTTCGACCTCGCCCGCGGGCCGGTGTGGCGGCCGGCGCTGGTGCGGCTCGGCGCGTGGCGCCACGTGGTGCTCGCGACCTTCCACCACGTCGCCGCCGACGCCTGGTCGCTGGGCGTGCTGCTGCGCGAGGTGGCGGCGATCTACGGCGCGCTCGCGGCCGGCCGGCAGCCCGGGCTGCCGGAGCCGCCGATCCAGTATGCCGACTGGGCGGCCTGGCAGCGCCGGCGCTTCGCCGCCGGGGCGCTCGCCGAGCAGCTCGGCTACTGGCGGCGGCGGCTCGCCGGGCGGCCGTCCGAGCTGCGCCTCGGCCGGCCGGCAGGTACGGCGGGCGCGGCGGGCCGGTCCGGGCGCGGCAGCCGGCTGCGCGGCGAGCTGGCGCCGGCGCTCGCGGCCGGGGTCGAGGCGCTGGCGCGGAGCGCCCGGGCGACGCCGTTCATGGCCCTCTTCGCCGCCTTCCAGGCCTGCCTCCACCGCCGCACCGGCGCCCGCGACCTGGTCACCGGCACCGCGGTCTCCGGGCGCGGCCGGCCCGAGACCGAAGGCCTGATCGGCTGCTTCGTCAACATGCTGCCGCTGCGCACCGACCTCTCCGGGCGGCCGAGCTTCCGCGAGCTGCTCGACCGGGTGCGCCGCGACCTGGTCGAGGACTTCGCGCGCCAGGAGCTGCCGTTCGAGCGCCTGGTCGAGGAGCTGGGGGCCGACGGTGGCGACGGGCCGCCGCTCTTCCGGGTCACCTTCGGGCTCCAGAACCTGCCGCCCGCGGCCGCCGCCGGCGCCGGGCTCGCCGCGCGCCCGTGGGAGCGGCCGCTCGAGACCGCCCGCTACGACCTCGCGGTCTGGCTCTGGCGCCGCGGCGACGGCGGGCTCGAGGGGACCTGGACCTTCGATCCGGGGCTCCTCGACGAGACCGAGGCGGCGGCGATCCGCGACGACTTCGCCGATCTCGTGGCCGCCGCGGTCGCCCGTCCGGACGACGAGATCGACGCCCTGGAGCCGCCGCGCCCGCGCGGCGACGGGCGCCCGCGCCGGCGCCCGCTCCTGAACGTTCAACCGCGGCCGGTCCGGATCGCCGGGGCCGCCGCGCAACCGACGAGAACCACCGACTGAGGGGGATTGGGACCATGGAAAGACCGAGCTTCGACCGCTTCCGCGCCGTCAAGCGGCAGGCGGTGCGCCTGTCGACCGAAGAGTTGATCAAGACCTCCCACCTGCCGGGCGACCAGGCCGGCTTCCCGCTGGTGATCGAGCCCGCGGTCGACAACGTCGACCTGGTGAGCTGGTCGGCGGGCAACCGCGAGTTCATCGAGGCGAAGCTCCTCGAGCACGGCGCCCTGCTCTTCCGCGGCTTCGGCGTCGCCTCGGCGGACGAGTTCCGCCGCGCCGCCGCCGCGGTGGTGCCCGAGCTGCTCGACTACACCGAGCGCGCGGCGCCGCGCAAGGAGGTCGGCAAGAGCGTCTTCACCTCGACCGAGTTCCCGGCCGACCAGTGGATCCCGATGCACCACGAGATGTCCTACTCGCACAACTGGCCGATCAAGATCTGGTTCTACTGCGAGATCGCGGCGCGCGAGGGCGGCTGCACGCCGATCACCGACGACCGCCGGCTGATCGGCCTGATCCCGGCCGAGATCCGCGACGTCTTCGCCGAGCGCGGGGTGATGTACGTCCGCAACTACGGCGAGGGGGTCGACCTGCCCTGGCAGGAGGCGTTCCAGACCACCGAGCGGGCGGCGGTCGAGGCCTACTGCCGCGACGCCGGGATGGAGTGCGAGTGGCGCGACGGCGACCGGCTGCGCACCCGCAACCGGCGCCAGGTCTTCGCCACCCACCCCAAGACCGGGCACAAGGTCTGGTTCAACCACGCCCACATGTTCCACGTCTCGAACTTGACGCCCGAGGTGCGCGAGGCACTGCTCTCGGAATTCGCCGAGGACGAGCTGCCGCGCAACGCCTTCTACGGCGACGGCGCGCCGATCGAGTCGGAGGTGCTGGAGGAGATCCGCCAGCTCTACCACCGCGAGTCGGTGCGCTTCCCCTGGCAGCAGGGCGACGTGCTCCTGGTCGACAACATCCTCGCCTCCCACGGCCGCGAGCCGTTCGGCGGCCCGCGCAAGGTGCTGGTGGCAATGGCCGAGCTGTACCGGTGCCCGGAGCTGTGAGCGGCGCGGGTGTGACGCGGAGGAGGTCGGGATGACGCCGGCGACGACCATCGAGGGGTTCCGGCTGTCGCCGTCGCAGCTCCGGCTGTGGCGGGCGGCGGCCGAGCGCGGCGGCGCGCCCGGCGCGCGCGCCGCGCTGGCCGTGTGCGGCGCCGTCGATCGCGCCGCGCTGCGCGCCGCCGCCGAGGACCTCGGCCGGCGCCACGAGGCGCTGCGCACCCGCTTCGTGCGCCTGCCCGGGATGGAGGTGCCGATCCAGGCCCTCGACGAGGACGCGCGCGTGACCGCGGGGGAGCGACCGCGCGGATCGGCGGCGGACGCGGCGGCGGACGCGGCGGCGGCCGCGCTCGAGCGGGCCGCGCGGCGGCGCGCCGAGGAGGGCCCCGAGGCGCCGGCGACGATCGAGCTGCTGTTTCCGGGGAACGCGGACGGCGGCGACGAGACCCTGGTCGTGCTCGACCTGCCGGCGGCGCTCGCCGACGCCGCCACTCTCGACCGGCTCGCCGCCGACCTGGCGGCGCTCTACGCGGCCCGGCTCGGCGCCGCGCCGGCGCCGGACGAGCCGCTCCAGTACCTCCAGTACTCGGAGTGGCTGCACCAGACGATCGAGAGCGGCGAGGCGGACGACGGGCGGCGCTTCTGGGAGCGCGCCGAGACCGCGCCGGCGCCGCGCCTGCCGGGCGAGCGCGCGCCGGCGGAGGACGGGGACGGTGCCGCGGAGGGCGCTCCGCGCGCGCCCGCCCGCCGGCTCACCGCCGAGCTGCCGGCGCCGGTGGCGGCCGCGCTCGGCCGGCTCGCCGCCGCCTGGGAGCTGCCGCCGGCGGCGATCGCGCTGGCGCTCTGGCAGTCGCTGCTCGCCCGGCTCGGCGGGGTCGCCGAGGTCACCGTCGCCGCCGGCTCCGACGGCCGCCGTTTCGAGGAGCTGGCGGGCGCCGCCGGGCCGTTCGCCGACTGGCTGCCGGTCACCCTCGGGCCGGCCGGCGGCGCGCCGCTGCGCCGGCTGTCGGAGCGCGCCGGCCGCCTACTGGCGGCGGCCGAGGAGCACTGCGAGGCACACGCCGGCCTCGCGGCGGAGACGCCGTTCGCCTTCGAGTGGCTCGAGCGGCCGGCCGAGATCGCAGCCGCCGGCGCCCGTTTCCGGGTCCTCGACGCCCGCGTCGAGGCGCCGTTCGACCTCCGGCTGGCGGCGGTCGCGCACCCCGGCGGGCTGAGCCGCGGCGGGCTGGGCCGCGGCGGGCTGACCCTGGAGCTGCACTGCGCGCCCGACCGCCATCCGCCGGCCGCGGCGCGCCGCCTGCTCGGCCGCTTCGCGCACCTCCTCGGAGCGGCGCTCGCCGCGCCCGAGCGGCCGGTCGGGGAGCTGCCGCTCCTCGACGCGGCCGAGCGCCACCGGCTGTTCGTCGAGTGGAACGACACCGCACGGCCGCGCGCCGCGGGGACGATCGACGGGCGCTTCCGCGCCGCCGCCGCGCGCACGCCGGAGGCGCCGGCGGTGCTGGCGCCGGGGCGGCCGGCGGTCTCCTTCGCCGAGCTGGCGCGGCGCGCCGCGGGGGTCGCCCGCCGGCTGCGCGCGGCCGGGGTCGCCCCCGGCGAGCCGGTGCTCCTCTGCTGCGAGCGCTCGGTCGAGCTGATCTCCGGGTTGCTCGGCATCCTCGAGGCGGGCGCCGCCTTCGTGCCGGTCGATCCCGGCCAGCCGGCGCCGCGCCTGGCGGCGATGGTCGAGAGCTGCGGCGCACGCCGGGCGCTGGTCCAGGAGGCGCTGCGGCCGCTGGTCGCTGCCGCGGCGCCGGAGCTCGAGCCGATCGCGGCCGAGGACGCCGGCGACGCCGGGCCCGACGCAGGCTCCGCGCCGCCGCCGCCGCGGCACGAGGGCGCCGCCCTCGCCTATGTCCTCTTCACCTCGGGCTCGACCGGCCGGCCCAAGGGGGTGGCGGTCGAGCACCGCTCGGTGCTCAACCTCGCCGACGCCCTCGAGGAGGCGGTCTACGCGCCGCTGCCGGCGCCGCCGCGGCGGGTCAGCCTCAACGCGCCGCTGTCGTTCGACGCCTCGATCAAGCAGGTGGTCCAGCTCCTCGCCGGCCGCGCCCTGGTGCTGGTGCCCGAGGCGATCCGCCCCGACGGCGCCGCGCTCCTCGCCTTCCTGCGCGAGGCCGGGGTCGACCTCCTCGACTGCACGCCGTCGCAGCTCCGCCTGCTGCTCGACGCCGGGCTCGACCGCGGCCCCGGGGCGCCCTCGGCGGTCCTCGCCGGCGGCGAGGAGATCGGCGCCGAGCTGTGGCGCCGGCTGGCCGCCGACCGCGACCGCCGCTACGTAAACGTCTACGGCCCCACCGAGTGCACCGTCGACGCCACCGCCCGCACGGTCGCCGGCGCCGCGCCGGCGCTCGGCCGGCCGCTGCCCAACGTCCGCGCCCACGTCGCCGGCCCCGGGCTCGAGCCGCTCGCCGAGGGGATGGCCGGGGAGCTCCTGATCGGCGGCGCCGGGGTCGCCCGCGGCTACGCCGGCCGGCCCGCCGAGACCGCGCTGCGGTTCGTCCCCGACCCCTTCGCCGGCGCCGCCGCCGCGCCCGGCGGCCGGCTCTACCGCACCGGCGACCGGGCGCGCCGGCGCCCGGACGGCGAGCTGGAGTACCTCGGCCGGCTCGACCACCAGGTCAAGATCCGCGGCTTCCGGGTCGAGCTGGGCGAGATCGAGGCCGCGCTCGCCGCCTGCCCGGGGATCGAGGAGGCGGCCGCGGCGCTGCGCGAGGAGCCCGGCCGGCCGCCGCGCCTGGTCGCCTACGCGGTGCCGGCGCGGCGCGCCGCGGCGCCGCCCGAGGGCGCCTCGCTCCACCGCCTGCCGTTCGGCGTCGCGGTGGCGCAGCGGAACCGCAACGAGACCGAGTACCTCTACGAGGAGATCTTCCGCGGCCGCTGCTACCTCCGCCACGGCGTGACGCTGCCGGAGGCGCCGGTGGTGGTCGACGTCGGCGCCAACATCGGCATGTTCGCGCTCTTCGTCGCCGGCCACCGGCCGCGCGCGCGGGTGATCGCCTTCGAGCCGCTGCCCGAGGTGCGCGCCTGTCTCGAGCACAACGCGGCGCTGTGCGCGGCGCGGGTCGAGGTCCACGCCTGGGGCCTCTCGGACCGGCCGGGGAGCGCGGTCTTCACCTACTACCCGCGCTACTCGATGATGTCCGGCCGCGCCGCCTACGCCGACCCCGCGGGGGAACGGGAGGTGGTCCGCCGCTACCTCGAGAACGCCCGCGCGCGCGGCGACGCCGAGGCCGCCGAGCTGCTCGAGAGTGCCGACGAGCTGCTCGCCGGCCGCTTCGAGGGGCGCGAGGCGGAGGTCGAGCTGCGCCGGCTCTCGACGGTCCTCGACGAGCTGGGGATCGAGCGCGTCGACCTGCTCAAGATCGACGTCCAGCGCGCCGAGGAGGACGTCCTCGCCGGGCTCGACGAGGCCGACTGGCCGCGCATCCGCCAGCTCGCGATGGAGGTCCACGACGCGCCCGGGAGCCCGAGTGCCGGCCGGCTCGACCGGCTGCGCGCGCTGCTCGAGCGGCACGGCTTCACGGTCGTCGCGGAGCAGGACGCGCTCCTCGCCGGCACCGACCGCCACAACCTCTGGGCCTGGCGCGAGGGCGGCCCCGGCGAGCCGATCGGCCCCGGCGAGCCGATCGACACCGGCGAGCCGATCGCCGACGGCGAGGCGGTCGCCGCCGGCGCCTTCCCCGGCGCCGGCGAGGCGCCCGACCCGGCGGCGCTGCGCGAGCGGCTGCGCCGGGTCCTGCCCGAGCACATGGTGCCGGCGGCGGTGGCGCTCCTCGACCGGCTGCCGCTGACCGCGCGCGGCAAGGTCGACCGCGCCGCGCTGCCCGCGCCCGAGGAGGCCGCGGGCGCCGGCCGGCCGCCGGCCGAGGCGCCGCGCACCGCCTGCGAGGACGTCCTCGCCGGGGTCTGGCGCGAGCTCCTGGGGCGCGAGGAGATCGGCCGCGACGACAGCTTCTTCGACCTCGGCGGCCACTCGCTCCTCGCCACCCAGCTCATGTCGCGGGTGCGCGAGCGGCTGGGGGTCGAGCTGCCGCTCCGGACCGCCTTCGAGGCGCCGACCCTGGGCGCGCTCGCCGAGCGGGTCGAGGGGCGCTCCGGAGCGGCGCCGGGGGCGGGCTGGCGCCGCCGCTGGTGCGGGTGCCGTGGGAGGTCTCCGCGAAGGACGGTGGGCCGCCGCTCTCGTTCGCCCAGCAGCGGCTCTGGTTCATCGCCCAGCTCGAGCCCGGGAGCCCGCTCTACAACACCACCAAGGCGGTGGCGCTCACCGGCCGGCTCGACGTTGCGGCGCTCGCCCGCACCCTCGGCGAGGTGGTGCGCCGCCACGAGGTGCTGCGCACCGGCTTCGCCGACCGCGGCGCCGGCCCGCGCCAGGAGATCGCGCCGGCGCGGCCGCTGCCGTTGCCGCGGGCCGACCTCGGCGCGCTCCCGGCCGGCCGCCGCGCCGGCGCCGCGGCCGCGCTCGCCGCCGCCGAGGGGCGCCGGCCGTTCGACCTCGGCCGGCCGCCGCTGGTGCGCGCGCTCTTGCTCGCGCTCGGCGGCGACGAGCACCGGCTGGTCCTGACCCTCCACCACGTCGCCTGCGACGCCTGGTCGATGGGCATCCTGGTGCGCGAGGTGGCGGCGCTCTACGGCGCCTTCGCGCGCGGCGCCGCGCCGGAGCTGCCCGAGCCGCCGGTGCAGTACGCCGACTACGCCGCCTGGCAGCGCGCCTGGCTCGACGGCCCGGTGCTCGACGAGCAGATCGACTGGTGGCGCCGCCGGCTCGCCGGCTCGCCGCCGCCGCTCGACCTGGCGGCGGCCGGGATCGGCGGCGCCCCCGTCGGTCCTGCGCGCGGCGGCGCCCGCCGCGGCGGCCGCGAGGTCGCGGCGCTGCCGCCCGAGATCGCCGCCGGCGTGCGCGAGCTGGCGCGGCGCCAGGGGGCGACGCCGTTCATCGTCCTCTTCGCCGCCTTCCAGGCCCTGCTCGGGCGCCTCGCCGGGGTCCTCGACCTGGTGGTCGGTGTGCCGGTGGCCGGCCGCGACCGCCGCGAGCTCGAGGACCTGATCGGGCTCTTCCTCAACATGCTGCCGCTGCGCGCCGACCTCGCCGGCGATCCCGGCTTCGGCGAGCTGGTGGCGCGGACGCGCGCCGGGGTGCTCGGGGCGTTCGCGCACCAGGACGTGCCGTTCGAGCGCCTGGTCGAGGAGCTGCGGCCGCCGCGCCAGGCCGGCCGGGCGCCGTTCTTCGAGATCGCCTTCGGCTACCAGGCGGCGCCGCGCGAGAGCTTCGAGCTGCCGGCGCTCCAGATCCGGCCGCTGCCGGTCGAGCAGGAGGCGGTGCGCTACGAGCTGACGCTCTGGATCCTCGAGGGGCGCGAAAGCCTGATGGCGGTCTGGACCTACGACCGCGACCGCTTCGACCGCGCCGCCGTGCTGCGCCTGCACCGCGGGTTCTCGACGCTGCTCGGGCAGTGCCTCGCCGACCCCGGGGTGCGGCTCGGCGCGCTGGCGCTCGAGGGGGCCGAGGAGCGCGAGGAGCGCGAGCGCGAGGAGCGCCGCCTCAAGGAGGCCGGGCGGCGGCGGTTCGCCGCCGCGGGCAAGGGCGGATGACCGTGCGAGAGGGAGAGACGCGGGAGGAGGAGACGCGGGTGGGAGAAATCATGGAGCCGAGCGCCGAGGTCCTGGAAGGCTATCCGCTGGCGCCGCAGCAGCGGCGGCTGTGGCGGGCCGCCGGCGAGGCGCCGCCGGCGTGCGGCTGCATCGTGACCGTCGAGGGCGCGCTCGACTTCGAGGCGCTGGCGGCGGCGCTCGCCGCGGCGGTGGCGCGCCACGAGGCGCTGCGCACCCGCCACCGCCGGCTCCCGGGCATGGCGGTGCCGGTCCAGGTGGTCGCCGAGCCGGCGCCCGGCGGCGGCTTCGCGCTGCGGCGCGAGCCCGCCGCGGCCGCGGGCGCGGACGAGGGCGAGGTCCTCGAGGCGCTGCTCGCCGGGGTCCTGGCCGCGTCCGGGTCCGGGGACGGGCCGGCGCTGCGCGCGGCGGCGCGGCCGCTCGGCCCGGCGCGCTGGGCGTTGGCGCTCGCGCTGCCGGCGCTCGCCGCCGACGAGCGGACGCTCTTCAACCTGGCCGCCGAGGCGGTCGCCGGGGCCGCCGGGGGAGAGCCGCCGGAGGCGGAGCCGGTCCAGTACGTCCAGTTCTCCGGCTGGCAGTGCGAGATCCTCGACGACCCCGAGAGCGAGGCCGGCCGCCGGCGCTGGCGCTCGGCCGAGCTGGCCGAGCTGGCGGCCGAGCCGGCGTGGCCATGGTCTGAAGAGCAAACCGCTGAAGAGCAAACCGCTGGAGAGCGAGCCGCCGGAGAGCGAGACGCCGCGGAGGAAGATGCGGCGGAGGAGGCCGCCGGCGGCTTCGTGCCGCGGCGGATCGCGCTCGGCCCGGGGCCCGGCGCCGCGGCGCTGGTGGCGGCGGCGGAGCGCTGCGGCGCGACCCCGCGCGGGATGCTGCTGGCGGTCTGGCACCACCTCCTGGCGCGCGCCGCCGGCCGGCCGCGCACCGCGGTCTGCGCGCGCTGCCCGGGGCGCCCGTTCGAGGAGATGGCGGGGGCGCTCGGGCTCTACGAGCGCTGGCCGCCGCTCGCCCTGCCGGCCGCCGAGCGCACCGTCGCCGGCGCCGCCGCGGCCGCCGAGCGGGCGCTCGCCGAGGCCGAGGAGTGGCAGGAGTACTTCGACTGGGAGCCGCTCGGCGGCGGCGCGCCGGGGCTGCCGGCGTTTGCCTGGAGCGAGTGGCCGGAGCCGGCACCGGGGGCGCCGGTCCCGGCGCTCTGCTTCGCGCCCACCGAGCGCTTCGGCGTCGCCCTGGTGGCGCGCCGGCGTGCCGGCGCCGCGCCGGCGTGGGGCGGCGCCGCCGCCGGCGCGGAGGCCGGACCGGGTGCCGAGTCCGGCCTCGATCCCGGCCTGGATCTCGAGCTGTGGTACGAGGCCGCGGCCGGCGCCGGCGCGGCCGCCGCGGCGCGCCGGCTGGGCGGGCGCTTCCTGGCCCTTCTCGGGCGCGCCCTCGAGCGCCCCGCGGCTCGACTCGATTCGCTGGTCGCGCTCTCGCCCGGCGAGCTGCACCGGGAGCTGATCGAGTGGAACGACGTCCCGGCATCGGCGGCGGCGGCACCGCCGGCCGAGCCGCTTCATCGGCGCGTCGCGGCGCGGGCGGCGGCTGATCCCGGCGCGCCGGCGGTGTGGGCGGACGGCCGCGAGGTCGGCTTCGGCGAGCTGTGGGCGGCGAGCGCGCGGCTCGCCGGACGGCTGCTCGCGCTCGGGCTCGCCCCCGGCGAGCCGGTGCTGCTCGCGCTCGACCGCTGCCCGGAGGCGATCGCCGGCGCGCTCGGCGCGCTCGCCGCCGGCGGCGCCTTCGCCCCGGTCTGGCCGGGCCAGCCTCGCGAGCGCCTGGCGCGGCTGGTCGCCGAGTCGGGGGCGCGGCTGGCGATCGCCGGCGCCGCCGACCGCGAGACGCTCGAGGCCGCCGGCCTGCGCGTGGTCCTGCCGGAGGCGGCCGAGCCCGGAGCCGATGCGCCGCCGCCGCCGCTGCCCGCGGTGCCGCGCGACGGCCTCGCCTACGTCCTCTTCACCTCCGGCTCGACCGGCCGCCCCAAGGGGGTGATGGTCTCCCACCGCTCGATGGACGGCCTGGCGGCGGCGCTCGAGGCCGCGGTCTACGCGCCGCTCTCGGCCGCCGTCGGCGGGCGGCCTCTGCGCGTCTCGGTCAACGCGCCGCTGACCTTCGACGCCTCGATCAAGCAGCTCGTCCAGTTGGGCGCCGGGCGCTGCCTGTGCCTGGTGCCGGAGGAGATCCGCCCCGACGGCGCGGCGCTGCTCGAACACCTGCGGCGGGCGCGGGTCGACGTGCTCGACTGCACCCCGGCGCAGCTCGGGCTGCTGCTCGACGCCGGCCTCGCCGGGGCGCCGGGCGCGCCGCTCGCGGTCCTGGTCGGCGGCGAGGCGGTGAGCCCCGGGCTGTGGCGCGCGCTCGCCGCCGACGGCGCCCGGCGCTACATCGACGTCTACGGCCCGACCGAGTGCACCGTCGACGCCACCTGGGCGCCGATCGCGGGCGGGCGGCCGACCATCGGCCGGCCGCTGCCCGGGGTGCGCGTCCACGTCGTCGGCGCCGGCGGCGTGCCGGCGCCGGCGGGCGAGGCCGGCGAGCTGTGGATCGGCGGCTCCGGCGTTGCCCGCGGCTACCTCGGCCGGCCGGCGGCGACCGCCGAGCGCTTCGTCCCCGATCCCTTTGGCCGCCAGTTCGGCGGCGCGCCCGGCGGCCGCCTCTACCGCACCGGCGACCGCGTCCGGCGCCTGCCCGACGGCCGCCTCGACTACCTCGGCCGGCTCGACCTCCAGGTCAAGCTGCGCGGCTTCCGGGTCGAGCTGGGCGAGATCGAGGCCGCGCTCGCCGAGCACGCCGGGGTGCGCGCGGCGGCGGCGGCGCTGCGCGAGCGCCCGGGCGGCGAGCCGCTCCTGGTCGGCTACGCGGTGCCGCGCTCGGGCCGGCTGCCGGCGCGCGGCGCCCACCGGCTGCCCAACGGCCTGGTGGTGGCGCAGCAGAACCGCAACGAGACCGACTACCTCTACGACGAGATCTTCCGCAAGCTCGCCTACGCCCGCCACGGCGTCCGCCTGCCCGACGACGCCGTGGTGCTCGACGTCGGCGCCAACATCGGCATGTTCAGCCTGTTCGTCGCCGGCCACCGGCCGCGGGCGCGGATCCTCGCCTTCGAGCCGCTGCCGCCGATCTTCGCCACCCTCGAGGCCAACGCCGGCGCCTACCTGCCGGGGGCGCGCCTGTTCCGCCACGGCCTCGCCGAGCGCGAGCGCGAGGAGCGCTTCACCTACTACCCCCGCTACTCGATGATGTCGGGGGCGAGCGCCTACGCCGACCCGGAGTCCGAGGTCGAGGTGATCAAGCGCTTCCTCGACAACGAGCGCCGGAGCGGATCGGCGCGCGCGGGGGCGCTCCTCGCCGCCGCCGACGAGCTCCTTGCCGGCCGCTTCGCCGCCGAGGAGCACCCGGTACACCTGCGCCGGCTGTCGGCGGTCCTGGCCGAGGAGGGGATCGAGCGCGTCCACCTGCTCAAGATCGACGTCCAGCGCGCCGAGCTGGACGTCCTCGCCGGCCTCGACGACGCCGACTGGCCGCGCATCGACCAGATCGTGATGGAGGTGCACGACGCCCCCGGCGAGGCGACCGCGGGGCGGCTGGCCGAGCTGACCGCGCTGCTCGAGGGGCGCGGCTACCAGGTGACGGTGGAGCAGGACGCGCTGCTCGAAGGGACCGACCGCCACGCCGTTTTCGCGCTCCGCCCGGGCGCGCCCGCGGCCGCCGGCGCGGCGATCGAGGACGGCGAGGCGGCGGCCTGGGCGGCGGCCGGCGAGCCGCTCTCGGCCGACGAGCTGCGCGCGTTCCTGCGCACCCGGCTGCCCGAGCACATGGTGCCGGCGGCGCTGGTGATCCTCGACGAGCTGCCGCTCAACCGCCGCGGCAAGCTCGACCGCGCGGCGCTGCCGGCGCCCGAGGCGGCCGCTCCGGAGACCGCCGGCGAGCCGCCGCGGACCCCGGTCGAGGAGGTCCTGGCGGCGCTCTTCCGCGACCTCCTGGGCGCCGTCGCGGTCGGCCGCGAGGACAGCTTCTTCGACCTCGGCGGCCATTCGCTCCTGGCCACCCAGCTCATGTCGCGGGTGCGCGCGGCGGTCGGCGTCGAGCTGCCGCTGCGGGCGCTCTTCGAGGCGCCCTCGGTGGCCGCGCTGGGCGAGCGGGTCGAGCGCGGGCTGCGCGAGGGGGGCCCGCCGCCGCCGCCGCTCGCGCCGGCGCCGCGCGATCGGCCGCTGCCGCTCTCGTTCGGCCAGCAGCGGCTCTGGTTCCTGCACCGGATGGAGCCGGCGAGCCCGGCCTACAACACCGCCAAGGGGCTGCTGCTCGAGGGCCGGCTCGACCCGGCGGCGCTGGCGGCGGCGCTCTCGGCGGTGGTCGGCCGGCACGAGGTCCTGCGCACGCGCTTCCCGGCGCTCGCCGGCGAGCCGGTGCAGGCGATCGACCCGCCGGCGCCGATGGCGCTGCCGGTCGCCGACCTCTCGGCGCTCGGCGCCGCCGCCGAGGCGCTCCTGCCGCGGCTGGTCCGCCGCGAGGCGGCGCGGCCGTTCGACCTCGAGACCGGGCCGGTCGTGCGCGCGCTCCTGGTGCGCCTGGGGGCCGAGCGCCACGCCCTGGTCGTGACCCTCCACCACGTCGCCTGCGACGGCTGGTCGCTGGGCGTCCTGGTGCGCGAGCTGGCGGCGTTCTACCCGGCCGCCGCCGGCCTCGGCGCCGCCGCCGCCGCGGCGCTCCCGGCGCTGCCGGTGCAGTACGCCGACTACGCGGTCTGGCAGCGCGCGCAGCTCGCCGGCGAGACCCTGGAGCGCCAGCTCGCCTACTGGCGGGAGCGGCTGGCCGGGGCGCCGCCGCACCTCGCGCTGCCGGCCGACCGGCCGCGGCCGCCGGTCCAGACCCACCGCGGCGGCCGGGTCGCGGTCGCGCTGCCGGCCGCGGTCGCCGGCGGGCTGACGCCGGCTCGCCGGGGGCCGCGGCGCCACCCCGTTCATGGCGCTTTTGGCCGGCTTCACCGCGCTCCTCGCGCGCTGGACCGGCCGCGACGACGTCGTCGTCGGCGCCCCGGCGGCCGGCCGCACCCGCGCCGAGGTCGAGCCGCTGATCGGCTTCTTCGTCAACACCCTGGCGCTCCGCCTGCGGCCCGAGGGCGACCCGACGATCGTCGAGCGGATCGACCTCGCGCGCGAGGCGGCGCTCGGCGCCTACATGCACCAGGAGCTGCCGTTCGAGCGGCTGGTCGACGCCCTGGCGCCGGCGCGCGACCCGTCGCGCCACCCGGTGTTCCAGGCCGTCCTGGCGTTCCAGAACGTGCCGCGCGAGGAGCTGCGCCTGCCCGGCCTGGCGCTGCGGGCGCTCGGCGGCGAGGCCGGCTTCTCGAAGTTCGACCTCACCCTGGCGCTGGCCGACTCCGGCGGCGGCTTCGCCGGCACCCTCGACTACAACGCCGACCTCTTCGACCGTTCGACCGCCGAGCGCCTGGCCGGGCACCTCGGCGCGCTCCTCGCCGCGGCGGTCGCCGAGCCCGGGCGGCCGGTCTCGCGGCTGCCGCTCGCGTCGGACGCCGAGCGCGCCCAGATCACCGCCTGGAACCGCGCCGCGGCGGCCGCCGTCGAGCCGTTCCGCGCGGTGCCCGAGCGGATCGCCGAGCTGGCGGCGCTCCGGCCCGACGCCACGGCGCTCGAGGGCGACGGCGTGCGGATGACCCGCGGTGAGCTGGACGCCGCCGCCGGGCGGCTGGCCGCGCGGCTGGCGGCGCTCGGAGTGGGGCGCGGCGGCCGGGTCGGCGTGCTCGCCGCGCCCGGGCCGGAATGGGCCGGGGCGCTCCTTGCGGCGGTCCGGCTGGGCGCCGCCCACCTGGGGCTCGACCCCGCCCACCCGCCGGCGCGAACGGCGTGGTGCGTCGAGGACGCGCGGCTGGACGCGGTGGTCACGACCCGAGCGCTCTCCGACCGCCTGCCGCCGGGGACGCCGGTGCTGCTGCTCGACGCCGGGGCCGGAACCGGTCCGGAGCCCGTGCCGCCGCCGCCGGCGGCGCTCGACCCCGACGACCTCGCCTACGTGATCTACACCTCGGGCTCGACCGGCCGGCCCAAGGGGACCGCCCAGACCCACGGCGGGCTCGCCAACCTGGCCGCCTGGCACGCGCGCTGCTACGCGCCCGCCCTGGGGGAGCGCGCCGGGTACTTCTCGAGCCCGGCCTTCGACGTCTCGGTCTGGGAGCTGTGGGGGGCGCTCGCGACCGGCGTGCCGCTGGTCTTCCCGCCCGCCGCGGTCCGCGCCGACTTGCCGGCGTACTACCGCTGGCTGGTCGAGGAGCGGATCACCGGCATCTTCCTGCCCACCCCGCTGGCCGCGGAGCTGATGCGGTTCGCGCCGCCCGCGGGACTGGTGCTGCGCACGCTCGCGACCGGCGGCGACCGGCTCCACCGAGTCCCCACCGGGCTGCCGTTCCGCGTGGTCAACGTCTACGGGCCGGCCGAGACCACGGTGATGGTGGTGCTCGGCGAGGCGCTCCCGGGCGTCGAGCCGCCGCCGCTCGGCAACCCGATCGACGGCGCCGTCCTCCACGTCCTCGACGGCGACGGCGGCGCGGTGCCGGTGGGGGTGGCCGGCGAGCTGTGGGTCGGCGGTCCCGGCCTCGGCCGCGGCTACCTCGGCCGCCCGGCGTTCACCGCCGACCGCTACCGGCCCGATCCGTTCGTCGCCGGGGGCGCCGCCGAGGCCGGCGCCCCCGGCGGCCGGCTCTACCGCTCCGGCGACCGGGTGCGCCGGCGCCCCGACGGCGGCCTCGACTTCCTCGGCCGGCTCGACGGCCAGCTCAAGATCCGCGGCGTGCGCCTCGAGCCCGGCGAGGTCGAGGCGGCGCTGTGCCGGCTGCCGGCGGTGGCCGAGGCGGCGGTGGCGGCGGTCGGGGACGAGGAGGCCGGCGGCCGCCGGCTGGCCGCCTGGGTGGTGCCGGCCGCCGGCGCCGAGCCCGCGCCCGAGGCGCTGCGCGCGGCGCTCGCCGCCGAGCTGCCGGACGCCCTGATCCCGACGGCGTGGGCGTTCGTCCCCGCCCTGCCGAAGACCGCGGTGGGCAAGCTGGATCGCCGGGCGCTCCCCGCCCCCGCCGCTGCCCGGCCGGCGGCGCGCCCGCCGGCGCCGCCGCGCACCCCGGCGGAAGCGGTGCTCGCCGAGGTCTTCCGCGAGGTGCTCGGGATCGCCGAGGTCGGGGTCGAGGACAGCTTCTTCGCCCTCGGCGGCGACTCGATCCGCGCCATCCGGGTCCACCACCTGGCCGCTGCGCGCGGGCTCTCGGTCGACCTGGCGCAGCTCTTCCGCTACCAGACGGTGGCCGGCGTCGCCGCCGCCGCGGCCGCCGCCGGGGAGGCCGAGGCCGCCGCCGTGCCGCCGCCGGCGCCGTTCGAGCTGCTCGCGCCGGCCGACCGCAAGCGGCTCCCGGCCGGGCTCGAGGACGCCTTCCCGACCTCGCGGATGCAGGAGGGGATGCTCTACCACGGCGCCCGCGAGGACGGCCACGGCGGCGGCCCGCGGCGCGCCGCCGCCTACCACTACGTCTATTCGCTCGACCTCGAGGGCGGGCTGGACCCCGGCGCGCTGCGCGCCGCGCTGGCCCGGGCGACCGCGCGCCACCCGGCGCTGCGCACCGGCTTCGACCTCGCCGGCTACTCCGAGCCGCTCCAGCTCGTCCACGCCGAGCCGCGGGTGCGGCTCGCGGTCGCCGACCTCTCGCCGCTGCCCGCGGCCGGGCAGGAGGCCGAGGCCGCCCGGCGCTTCGCCGCCGAGGAGGCGCGGCCGTTCGCCTGGGAGCGGCCGCCGCTGATCCGCTTCACGTTCTTGCGGTTGGCGGGCGGCCGCGGGCGGCTGCTGATCGCGTTCCACCACGCGATCCTCGACGGCTGGAGCGCGACCCGGCTCGCCGCCGAGATCCTCGGCGAGCTGGCCGGCGCGCCGGCCGGAGTGGAGTCCGTCTCGCCTCCCACGGCCGGTGCCGGGGCGCAGTACGCCGGTGCCGGGGCGCACTACATCGCGCTCGAACGTGCGGCCCTCGGCTCCGTCGAGTCGCGGCGGTTCTGGCTCGAGCGGGCGGCGGCGGGCGAGCGGGTGCGGCTGCCGGGGCCGCTCCCGGACGAGGCGCCGCGCGAGACCCTGATCGCGTTCGAGCTGGCGGCCGATCTCGGGCGCGCGCTCGGGCGGCTCGCCGAGGCGGCCTCGGTGCCGCTGCGCTCGCTGCTCCTGGCCGCGCACCTGAAGGCGCTCGGGTGCGTCACCGGCGCGCTCGAGCCGGTCACCGGCCTGGTCACCCACGGCCGGCCCGAGGCCGAGGGCGGCGAGCGCGCGCTCGGCCTCTTCCTCAACAACCTGCCGCTGCGCCTGCGGCTCGGGGCCGGGAGCTGGCGCGAGCTGGTGCGGCGGACCTGGGAGCGCGAGGCCGAGCTGCTGCCGCACCGGCGCTTCCCGATGGCGGAGATCCGGCGCGCCGCGGGCGGCGGGGCGCTGTTCGACACCGCGTTCAGCTACACCGCCTTCCGCGCCCCGGGCGGTGGGCGCGCCAGGTCTGAGCGACGGGACGGCGAGCGACGCGACGGTTTGCGACGCGACGGTGTGCGGACGCTTGCCCGGCGCTCCTCGACCCGCACCAGCCTCGGCCTGATGGTGAGCGCCGATGCCGACCCCGCCGCCGGCGCCGTGGCGCTGACCTTCCGCGCCGCCGAGAGCGCCAGCCCGGCGGTCGCCGGCGCCTTCGCCGACTGCTTCCGGCGCGCGCTCGAGGCGATGGCGGCGGCGCCCGACGCGCCGCACCACCGCTTCCGGCCGGTGGCCGAGGAACCGGTGGCGGCGGTGGCGGAGCGGCCGCCGGCCGGCGGCGAGGTTCCGACCCTCGCCGCGCTCTTCGCCCGTCAGGCGGCGGCGACCCCGGATGCACCGGCGGTGGTGGCCGGCGCCGAGACCTGGAGCTACGCCGAGCTGGCGGCCCGCGCCGGCGCCGTGGCGGCGCGCCTGCGCCGGGCCGGCGCCTCCCCCGAGGAGCGGATCGGCGTCTACCTCGACCGCCGGCCGGAGCTGGTGGCGGCGATCCTCGGCGTGCTCGAGGCCGGCGCCGCCTACGTTCCGCTCGACCCCGGCTACCCGCCCGAGCGGACCGCCTTCATGCTCGCCGACTCCGGCGCCCGCCGCGCGGTCACCCGCGCCGGTCTGGCGGCGCGGTTGCCGGAGGCGGTCGAGGCGATCGCGATCGACGCGGACGAGGCCGAAGCGCCCGCGCCGACGCCGGCCGCCGCCGGTCCCGGGGCCGGCGCGCTCGCCTACGTCATCTACACCTCGGGCTCGACCGGCCGGCCCAAGGGGGTGGCGATCGAGCACCGCTCGGCGGCCGCGCGGCTGGCCTGGGCGCGCGACGCCTTCACCCCCGGGGAGCGTGCGGCGGTGCTGGCGTCGACCTCGGTCTGCTTCGACCTCTCGATCTTCGAGCTGTTCGTGCCGCTGACCACCGGCGGCCGGGTGGTGCTCGTGCCCGACGTCCTCGGCCTCGCCGCCTTGCCGCCGGAGGCCGCGCCGACCCTGGTCAACACCGTCCCCTCGCTGCTCGCCGAGGCGCTGCGCGAGGGGCCGCTGCCGGCCTCGGTGGTCACCGTCAACCTGGCCGGCGAGGCGCTGCCGCGCGCGCTCGCCGACCGCCTGCTCGAAGGCCGGTCACCTGCGGGGCCGCGGCCGCCGCGCCTCTGGAACCTCTACGGGCCGTCCGAGGACACCACCTACTCGACCGGCGGCGAGGTCACCGCCGGCACGGCGCCGCCGGCGATCGGCCGGCCGCTCCCGGGCACCCGCGCCGGGGTGACCGACCGCTGGGACAACCCGGTGCCGGCGGGCGTCCCGGGCGAGCTGACGCTCGGCGGCGCCGGCCTGGCGCGCGGCTACCTCGGGCGGCCGCGGCTGACCGCCGAGCGCTTCGTCCCCGACCCCGCGGGCGCCGAGCCCGGGGAGCGCCGCTACCGCACCGGCGACCTGGTGCGCCGCGGCCTCGACGGCGAGCTGCGACTTCCTCGGCCGCATCGACCACCAGGTCAAGGTCCGCGGCTTCCGGGTCGAGCCCGGCGAGGTCGAGGACGCGCTACGCGCCGAGCCGGCGGTCGGCGAGGCGGCGGTGGCGCCGCGCGGCGCGGGGGCGGCGGTCGAGCTGGTCGCCTGGGTGGCGCCGGCGGCCGGGCGGCGGATCGAGCCCGCGGAGCTGCGCGCGGCGCTGCGCCGGCGGCTGCCGGCGCCGATGGTGCCGGCGCGCATCGTGGTCCTCGACGCGCTGCCGCGGACGCCCTCGGGCAAGCTCGACCGCGCCGCGCTGCCGGCGCCGGCGGCGCCCGCCGCCGCGGCGCGGCCGCGGATCGCGCCGCGCGACCGCACCGAGGAGGCGCTGGCGGCGATCTGGTCGGAAGTGCTCGGGGTCGCCGAGATCGGGGTCGAGGACGACTTCTTCGACCTCGGCGGCCACTCGCTCGCCGCCATCCGCCTGATCGAGCGGGTGCGCCGCAGCCTCGGCGCCCGGCTCGCGGTCGGAGCGCTCCTCGACCGGCCGACGATCGCGGCGATGGCGGCCCAGATCGCCGCCGCGCCCGGCCGGCGCGACCTCGACGAGCTGGAGGCGGCGCTCGACCGCCTCGACGAGCTGTCCGACGAGGAGGTCCGCGGCCTCCTGGCCGGGGCCGCGCCGGCCGGCGAGGGGGGCGGATGACCGAGGTGCTGGGCCGCCGCCTGCGCGAGCTGGCGCCCGAGCGGCGCGAGCTGCTCGAGGCGATGCTGCTCCGGCGCGGGGTCGAGCTGGCGCGCGCGCTGATCCCGCGCCGGGCCGACCCGACGGCCGCGGCGCCGCTGTCGTACGACCAGGAGCGGCTCTGGTTCCTCGACCGGCTGGCCTCGGACGGTGCCTACAACCTGCCGCTCGCCGAGCGCCTCGGCGGTCCGGTGCGGCCGGCGGCGCTGGCGGCGGCGCTCGGCCTGGTCGCGGCGCGCCACGAGGCGCTGCGCACGCGCTACGCCGTGCGCGCCGGGGCGCCGGTGCAGGTGATCGAGCCGCCGGCGCCGGTGCCGCTGCCGGCGATCGACCTCGCCGCGCTGCCGGCGGCGGCGGCGCGCGCCGAGACCGGGCGGCTCGCGGCCGCCGAGGCGCGCCGGCGGTTCGACCTCGAGCGCGGCCCGGTGCTGCGCGCGGCGCTGGTCCGGGACGGCGGCCCGGGGGCGCTGCTTCTGCTCACCGTCCACCACGTCGCCGCCGACGGCCTGTCGCTGGCGGTGCTCCGGCGGGAGCTCGAGACCGCCTACCGGGCGGCGCTCGCGGGCGCCCCGGCGCGGTTGCCCGAGCTGCCGGTGCAGTATGCCGACTTCGCGGTCTGGCAGCGGCGCCGGCTCGATCCCGCGGCGCTCGCCATCGGGCTCGACTCCCTGCGCCGGCGGCTGGCCGGCGCGCCGGCGCTCGAGCTGCCCGCCGACCGGCCGCGCGCCGCGCCGGGCCCGCGGCGCGGCGCCCGCGTCCGCCGGCGGTTCCCGGGGCTCGACGGCGGCGCCCTGCGCGGGCTGGCCGGGGCCGAGCGGGCGACCCCGTTCATGGTCGCCCTCGCGGCCTGGCAGGCGCTCTTGTCGCGTCTCTCCGGGCAGCTCGACGTCTCGGTCGGCACCCCGGTCGACGGCCGCGGCCGCGCCGAGCTGGAGCCGCTGATCGGCCTCTTCGTCAACACCGTGGTGCTCCGCCTCGACCTCGGCGGCGACCCGCCGTTCGCGGAGCTGGTGCGGCGGGTGCGGCAGGTCGCGATCGAGGGGCTCGAGCTGCAGGAGGTGCCGTTCGAGCGCGTGGTCGCGGAGCTGGCGCCCGAGCGCGGCCGCGACCGCACGCCGCTGTTCCAGGTCATGCTGACCCTCCGCGAGGCGGGCGCGGCGGCGTCCGGGGCGGCGCCGTCCGGGGCGGCGGCCGGGGCGGCGCTCGACCCGCCCGACAACGGCACCGCGAAGTTCGACCTCACGCTCTCGGTGACCCTCCGCGGCGAGCGCCTCGAGGCCTCGCTCGAGCACGCCCGCGACCGCTTCGACCACACCACCGCCGAGCGCTGGCTCCTCGCCTGGGGGACGCTCCTCGGCGCGGCGCTGGCGGAGCCGTCGCGGCGGCTCTCGGCGCTGCCGCTGCTCGACCGGGCGCAGGCCGCCCAGGTGCTGCGCGAGTGGAGCGGCGGGCCGGCGCCGGCCGAGCCGCCGGAGCCGCTGGCGGCGCGGGTGGCGGCGATCGCGGCGGCGGCGCCGGAGCTGCCGGCGGTGTGGTGGCCGGCGGACGAAACGAGCCCCGGTGAGGCGAGACCTGGCGAGCTGACCTTTGGCGAGCTGACCTATGGCGAGCTGTGGCGCCGGAGCGCGCGGCTGGCGGCGCGGCTGCGCGCCTTCGGCGTCGAGGCCGAGGAGCCGGTGCTGCTGTGCCTCGACCGCCGCCCGGAGGCGATCGTCGGCGCGCTCGCGGTGCTGGCGGCCGGCGGCGCCTACGTGCCGGTCGGGATCGACCAGCCGCGCGCGCGCCTGGCCCGGCTGGTCGAGGAGTCCGGCGCCCGCGTCGCGCTCACCGGCGAGGAGGGGTGGGAGGCGCTCCGGGCGCTCGGGCTGCGCGTGGTGGTGCCCGAGCCGGTCGCGGCGGCGATGGTGGAGGCGGCGGCGGAGGAGGAGACCGCCGAGCCGGCCGCCGCCCCCGCCGCGACGGTGCTCGACGCGCTCGCCTACGTGATCTTCACCTCGGGCTCGACCGGCCGGCCCAAGGGGGTGATGGTCAGCCACCGGGCGATGGCCGGCTTCGCCGCCGCGCTCGAGGAGGCGGCCTACCGCGAGGCGGGGGAGGGCGCGGACGGCCGCGGCCGGCTGCGGGTGTCGCTCAACGCGCCGCTCGCCTTCGACGCCTCGATCCAGCAGCTCGTCCAGCTCGCCCGCGGGCGCTGCGTCTGCCTGGTCCCGGAGGCGATCCGCCCCGACGGCGAGGCGCTGCTCGAGCACCTCCGGCGCGCCCGGGTCGACGTCTTCGACTGCACGCCGTCGCACCTCGCGCTGCTGCTCGCGGCGGGGCTCGCCGAGTCGGCGGACGGCCCGCGCCGGGTGCTGGTCGGGGGCGAGGCGATCGGCGCCGAGCCGTGGCGGCGGATGGCGGCCGACCCGCACCGCCGCTACCTCAACGTCTACGGCCCGACCGAGTGCACGGTGGACGCCACCGCCGCCGCGGTGACGGGTGCGCGGCCGGTGCTCGGCCGCCCGCTCCCCGGGGTGCGCGCCCACGTGGTCGAGCGCGGCGGCGCGCCGGCGGCGCCGGGGGTGGCCGGCGAGCTGCTCCTGGGCGGCTCCGGCCTCGCCCGCGGCTACCTCGGGCGGCCGGCGGCGACCGCCGAGCGGTTCGTGCCCGACCCCTTCGGCAAGGAGCCCGGGGCGCGGCTCTACCGCACCGGCGACCGGGCGCGCCGGCTCGCCGACGGCCGGCTCGAGTACCTCGGCCGGATGGACCTCCAGGTCAAGCTCCGCGGCCACCGCATCGAGCTGGGCGAGATCGAGGCGGCGCTCGCCGAGCACCCGCGGGTGCGGGCGGCGGCGGCGGCGCTGCGGCCCCGCCCGGGCGCCGCCGGCGGGTCTGGCGACGGGTCCGGCGGCGACGGGTCCGGCGGCGACGGCGGCGAGATCGAGCAGATCCTAGTCGCCTACGCGGTGTGGCGCGGGCCGGACGGCGCCGCCGCCGCCGCGCCGCCGGCCGCGCCCGCCGAGCTGCGGGGGTTCCTGCGCGACCGGCTGCCGGCGGCGATGGTGCCCTCGGCGGTGGTGCTCCTCGACGCCCTGCCGCTGACCGGCAGCGGCAAGGTCGACCGTGCGCGGCTGCCGGCGCCCGGGCCGCCGGCCGCCGCCGGCGCCGGCGAGCCGGAACCGCCGCGGACGCCGGCCGAGCGGCTGATCGCCGGGCTGTTCGAGGACCTCCTCGGCGCCCCGGCGGTCGGCCGCGCCGACGGCTTCTTCGACCTCGGCGGCCATTCGCTCCTGGTGGTCCGCCTGCTCGCCGCGCTCGAGGAGCGCACCGGCCGGCGGCTGCCGATCGCCGCGGTCTTCCGCGCCCCGACCCCGGCCGGGCTGGCGGCCGAGCTGGAGCCGCGGGCCGGGGACGGCGGCTCGCTGGTCGAGCTGCGCGCGGGCGGGGCGCGGCCGCCGCTGGTCTGGATCCACCCCGGCGGCGGCGAGGTGCTCGCCTATGCCGAGGTCGCCCGCCGGCTCGGCGGCGGGCGGCCGGTGCTCGCCTTCCGCGCCCGCGGCCTCGCCCCCGGGACGCCGCCCGACCGCAGCGTCGACGCGATGGCCGCGGCCTACCTCGACGAGCTGACCGCGGCCCGCCCGTACGAGCCGCGCCTCCTCGCCGGGTGGTCGTTCGGCGGCCTGGTCGCCTGGGAGATGGCGCGCCGCCTGGCCGCGCGCGGCGAGCCGGTGCCGCTCCTGGCGTTGATCGACGCGCCGGCGCCCGCCGCCGGCCGGCGCCCGCCCGGCGAGTACGAGGCGCTGGCGCTCTTCTGCCGCGACCTCGGGGTGCGGCCGGCGCCCGCCGACCTGGCGCGGCTGCGCCGCGAGCTGGAGCGGCCGGGCGCGCCCGCCGGGCCGCCGGCGCCGGCGGCGGTGCTCGCCGCGGCGGCGGCGCTCGGGCTGTTCCCGGCCGAGCTCGGCGGCGCCGAACTGGGCCGCCGCTTCGAGGTCTTCCGCGCCGCCGCCGAGGCCGCCGCCGGCTACCCGCCCCGTCGCTACGGCGGCCGCGTCCTGGCGGTCGCCGCCGCCGGCGGCGACCGCGCGGGTGCCGGGACCGGCGAGGCCTGGCGCGCCCTGGCCGCCGGCCCGCTCACCGTCCGCGCGCTCGCGGGCGACCACTACTCCCTGCTGCGGCCGCCGGCGGCCGCGGCGCTCGCCGAGATCCTGACCGCCGCGATCGAGGATACTGCCGCCGATGATTGAGTCCCTCTCCCGCGACCTCCGCCAGGCGCTGCGCCGGCTCCGGCGCAGCCCGCTCTTCACCGCCGTGGCCGTGCTCTCGCTGGCGCTCGGCATCGGCGCCAACACCGCGGTCTTCGGGCTGATCCGCTCGGTCCTGTTCCGGCCGCTGCCGGTGGCCGAGCCCGGCCGGCTGGTGTCGATCTTCACCTCCGAGGGCAACGGCGATCCATGGGGGAGCACCTCCTACCCCGACTACCGCGACCTCGCCGCCGAGCGCGGCCTCTTCGAGGGCGTCGCCGCCTACTCGCCGAGCTTCTTCAGCCTCGGCCGCGGCGAGCGGCTCGAGGTGGTGCTCGGCGAGCGGGTGTCGGACAACTACTTCGAACTCCTGGGCGTCGAGGCCGCGGCCGGGCGGGTGTTCACCGCCGCGGAGGCCGCCGGCGGCGCGCCGGTCGCGGTGATCAGCCACGACCTCTGGCGCGGCCGCCTGGCCGGCGACCCCGCCGCGGTGGGCGGCCCGATCCGGCTCAACCGCCAGAGCTTCACCGTGGTCGGCGTCGTTCCGCCGGGGTTCCACGACACCTTCGTCGGGCTGCGCATGGACGTCTGGGTGCCGCTCGCGGCGACGCCGCTGCTCCTGCCCGGGAGCACCGAGCTGGAGGAGCGCGACCGGCGCGGGCTGTTCCTGCTCGGGCGCCTGGCGCCCGGGGTCGACCCGGCCGCCGCCGACGCCGGGGTGGCGACGGTCGGCGAGCGGCTGGCGCGCGCGCACCCGGCGACCAACGAGGAGCGCCGGATGAGCGCGCTGCCGGCGAGCCGCGCCGGGATCCACCCGGAGGCGCGCCAGGCGCTCCTGGTGGTCGGGTTCTTCCTCCTCGCCCTGGTCGGGGTCGTGCTCCTGATCGCCTGCCTCAACCTCGCCAACCTGCTCCTGGCGCGCGCCTTCACCCGCTGGCGCGAGACCAGCATCCGGCTCGCCCTGGGCGCGAGCCGCGGCCGGCTGGTGCGCCAGCTCCTGACCGAGAGCCTGGTCCTGGCGCTCGCCGGCGGCGCGCTCGGAGCGGCGCTCGCGGCGCTGCTCGCCCGGCTCCTCGGGCGGCTGCCGCTGCCGGTCGACCTGCCGGTCGCGCTCGAGGTCGAGATCGACCCCCAGGTGCTGCTCTTCGCGCTCCTCCTGTCGCTCGCCACCGGCGTCCTCTTCGGCCTGGCGCCGGCGCTCCAGGCGTCGAAGCCGGACCTGGTGCCGGCGCTCAAGGCCGACGCCTCGGCGCGCGGCCGCCGGCACCGCCGGTTCGGGCTGCGCAACCTCCTGGTGGTGGCCCAGGTGGCGACCTCTCTGTTCCTGTTGATCGGCGCCGCGCTGTTCCTGCGCAGCCTGGGCGCGATCCAGCGCATCGATCCCGGCTTCGACGTCGAGGGCGTGGTCACCGCCGCGCTCAGCCCGGAGGTCCAGGGCTACGGCGAGGAGGCGGGGCTGGCCCTCTACCGGCGCCTGGTCGAGGGCGTCGAGGCGAGCCCCGGGGTGACCGCCGCCGCCCTCGCCGAATCGGTGCCGCTCGGGCTCGGGCGCAGCTCCGCCGAGGTCCAAGTGCCCGGGCGCGAGACCCCCGAGGAGGGCGAGGAGATCGCCTTCAACGTCGTCTCGCCGCGCTACTTCGAGGTCATGGGCGTGCCGCTCGCGAGCGGCCGCGGCTTCGACGACGGCGACCGCGCCGGCGCGCCGCTGGCGGCGCTGGTCAACGACACCATGGCGCGCCGCTTCTGGCCGGCCGGCGCGCTCGGCGAGAGCTTCAGCGTCGACGGCGCCGGGGGCCCCTTCCGCACCGTCGTCGGGGTGGTCGCCGACACCAAGTACCAGACCCTCGGCGAGGGGCCGACGCCGTTCTTCTTCCTCCCCTTGGAGCAGCACTACGAGGGCGCCATGACCCTCCACGTCGCGACCGCGGGCGACCCCGCGCGGATGAAGCCGGAGCTGCGCCGGCGGCTGGCCGAGATCGACCCCGACCTGCCGGTGGCCGCGGTCAAGACCCTCGAGGAGGCGGTCGGGGTGGCGCTCCTGCCGGCGCGCGCCGGCGCCGCGGTGCTCGCCGCGTTCGGCCTCCTGGCGCTGTTTCTGGCCGCGATCGGCGTCTACGGCGTGATGTCGTTCGCGGTCGCCCGGCGGACGCGCGAGATCGGCATCCGGATGGCGGTCGGCGCCGACCGCCGCGGGGTGCTGGCGCTGGTGGTGCGCGAGGCGATGGCGCTGGTCCTCGCCGGCCTGGTCGCCGGCGGCCTCGCCGGGCTGGCGATGATGCGCCTGGTGCTCGGTTTCCTCTACGGGGTCGGCGCCGCCGACCCGTTGAGCTTCCTCTCCGTCGCGGCGCTCCTCGCGCTGGTCGCGCTCGGCGCCGCCTGGCTGCCCGCCCGCCGCGCCACCCGGGTCGACCCGGTGCGGGCGCTGAGGTCCGAATGAGCGAACGCACCGACTACCAGCGCTACCTCGCGCTCGACGAGCTGCTCTCGCTGCAGCGGCCGCGCGCCCTGCCGCCGGTGCCCGACGAGCTGCTGTTCATCGTCGTCCACCAGGTCTCGGAGCTGTGGTTCCGGCTCCTGGTCCACGAGCTCGTGCGGGTGCGCGAGCAGTTCCTCGCCGGCCGCGCGCTCGAGGCGCTGCCGCTGCTCGAGCGCGCGCGGCGGACGGTCGAGGGCGCGTCGGCGGCGTTCCCGGCGCTCGAGACGCTGCCGCCCGCCGCCTTCGCGCGCTTCCGGGCGCTGCTCGAGGGCTCGGGGTTCGAGTCGGTGCAGTTCCGCGAGATCGAGTTCCTGCTCGGGCGCAAGCGGCCGCGCCGGATCGAGCTGCAGCCGGCGGGGAGCGCCGGGCGCGCCGCGCTCGAACGGCGGCTCGCCGAGCCGTCGCTCTGGGACGCCTTCCTGCGCCTGGCCGCCGGGCTCGGGGCGGCGCTCCCGGAGGCCGCGCTCGCGCGGCCGGCGGCGGCGGCCGCCGCCGAGCCCGATGTCGCCGTCCAGCGGGCGCTCGCCGAGCTGGTCGAGCGCCGGCCCGAAGCGGCGCTCCTCGCCGAGGCCCTGGTCGACCTCGACCAGGCGCTCCTCGAGTGGCGCTACCGCCACGTGCGGCTGGTCGAGCGGACGATCGGCCACCAGCCGGGGACCGGCGGCTCGACCGGCGTGCCGTTCCTGCGCGAGAGCCTGTTCGAGCCGTTCTTCGCCGACCTCTGGAGGATGCGCGGCCGATGAGGGGGGAGCGGTGAGCGCGGGGCTCGCGGTCGAGGGGGTCGGCAAGCGCTACGGCGCCGCCTGGGCGCTGCGCGGGGTCAGCTTCTCCGCCGAGCGCGGAGTGCTCGGGCTGCTCGGCCCCAACGGCGCCGGCAAGAGCACGCTCCTGCGCATCGTCGCCACCGTCACCCGGCCCGACGAGGGGCGGGTGCTGTGGCAGGGCGAGCCGGTGGCGCGCCGCCCCGACGCGCTGCGGCGGGTGCTCGGCTACCTGCCCCAGGACTTCGGCGTCTACCCGCGGCTCTCCGCGCGCGAGTTCCTGCGCTACCTCGCCGCGGTCAAGGGGCTGGCCGGCCCGCCGGCGCGCCGCCGGACCGACGAGCTGCTGGCGCTGGTCGACCTCGCCGGCGAGGCCGACCGGCCGCTCGGCGGCTTCTCGGGCGGCATGCGCCAGCGGGTCGGGATCGCCCAGGCGCTGCTCGCCGATCCGCAGCTCCTGGTGGTCGACGAGCCGACCGCCGGGCTCGACCCCGAGGAGCGCGCGGCGTTCCGCGACCTGGTCGCCGAGCTGGCCGGCGACCGGCTGGTGATCCTGTCGACCCACGTGGTCTCGGACGTCGAGGCCTCGGCGACCGCGATCGCGCTCCTGCGCGGCGGCGAGCTGATTTCGTGCGGCCCGCCCGAGGCGCTGATCGCGGCGGTGCGCGGCCGGGTCTGGCGGCTCGCGGCGGCGAGCGCCGAGCTGCCCGAGCTGCGGCGCCGGCACCTGGTCACCGCCGTCGCGCGGACCGCCGAGGGGGTGGCGGTGCGCCTGGTCGCGGACCGGCCGCCCGCGGGCGCCGAGGCCGCCGAGCCCGGGCTCGAGGACGCCTACCTGTGGCGGGTGCGCGACGGGCGGCCGCCGGGCGGCGAGACCAGCCGCGAGACCGGCGTCGGTTCCCGCCGCGAGGCCGGCGCTTGAGTCCGCGCGCGGCGGCGGCGGTGGCCGCGGCCGACCTCCGCGAGCGGCTGCGCGGCGACGCCTTCCGGCTCACCCTGGCGGCGGCCCTGGCGCTGGCCTGGCTGGCGGTGCCGCCGGCCGGCGCCGGCTACCTGCCGATCGACCTCGGCGACCACCGCGGCGTCTACGACTCGCACTGGATCGGCGGCACGGTGGCGCTGGTCGCCGGGCTCCTGCTCAGCCTGGCCGGCTTCTACCTCGGGCGCGGCGGGGTCGCCCGCGACCGCCGGCTGGGGGTCGGCGAGGTGCTCGCCGCGACCCCGCTGACCCGCCTCGGCTACGCCGCCGGGCGCGTCGCCGGCAACGCGGCGCTCCTCGCCCTGGCCGCGGCGGCGACGCTCGCCGGCGCGGCGGCGATGCAGTGGCTGCGCGGCGAGGCGCCGGTCGAGCCGGCGGCGCTGGCGGCGCCGTTCGCGCTCCTGGTGCTGCCGGCGGTGCTCCTGACCGCGGCGCTGGCGGTGCTCTTCGACTGCACGCCCGGGCTGCGCGGCGCGGGCGGCAACGTGCTCTGGTTCGCGGCCTGGGTCTGGGCGGTCGGCGCCGGCCCGTGGCGGGCGGTCCTCGGGCGCTACCAGGAGAGCATCACCGCGGCGCTCGCCCGCGCCCATCCGGAGGCGGCGCCCCGGTTCGGGATCTTCGGCGAAGCCGGGCCGGACCTGCGCCTCTTCCCCTGGCCGGGCCTCGACTGGGGCGCGGCGGACGGGCTCCGGCTGGCCGCCTGCGCCGCCGCCGCGGCGCTCGCCATCGGGCTCGCGGCGCTCCTCTTCGACCGCTTCGACCCCGGGCGCGGGCGCCGGCGGGCGAAGGCGGCGCGCGCCGGCGCGCCGGCGGCCGAGCCGGCCGCGGCGCCGGCGCGGCGGGAGGGCTTCGGTCTCGCCGCCGCGGCGCCGATCGCGGCCCAGGCGCCTCTTGAGGGGGCGCCGCTCCTGCCGCTGGTCGGCGCCGAGCTGCGCATGCTGCTGCGCGGCCACCGCCTCTGGTGGTACGCCGGGGCGCTGCTCTGGATCGTCCTCGCCTGGGCGCTCCCCTCGGAGGCGGCGCGCGCGCGGGCGCTCGGGCTCGCCTGGCTGTGGCCGCTGGCGGCGTTCTCGGCGCTCGGCGCGCGCGAGAGCGTGCACCGCACGGCGCCGCTGATCGCCGCCGCGCCGCGCCCGCTCACGCGGCCGCTCCTCGCCGCCTGGATCGCCGGCGGCGCCGCCGCGGTGGTCTTCGCCGGCGGCGCCGGGCTGCGCCCGCTCCTCGCCGGCGGCGTGGCGGCCGCGGCCGGGTGGATCGCCGGCGCCCTGTTCGTGCCGGCGCTCGCCCTCGCCGCCGGCACCTGGAGCGGCGGCCCGAAGCTGTTCGAGGCGCTCTACGCGGCGCTCTGGTACCTGGCGGCGGTCGAGCGGGTGCCGGCGCTCGACTTCCTGGGCGCGGCCTCGCCCGCGGCCGCCGCCGGCACCGCCGCCGCCGCCGCGGCGTTCCTCGCCCTCGCCGCCGCCGGCCGCCGCCGGCGGCTCGCCCGCTCCTGACCGAGAAAGGACGACGCCATGGTCACCCCGCCGCCCGCCCGCCCCGGTCGCCTGCTGCTGATCCTCGCCGGCTTCGCCGCGCTCCTGGCGGCGCTGGCGTGGTGGCGCTACCAGCCGCCGGAGCCGCGCCCGGCCGACGCGCCGGCCGCGGAGTTCTCGGCCGCGCGCGCCCGCGAGCGGCTGGCGCGCCTCCTCGCCGGCGGCGCGCCGCGGCCGCTCGGCAGCGCCGAGCACGCCGCCTTCCGCGGCCGCCTGCTCGCCGAGCTGCGCGGCCTCGGTCTCGCCCCGGAGGTCGAAGAGGAGCTGACCTGCACCAGCAGCGACTGCGCGCTGGTCGGGAACGTCGTCGCCGAGGTCGCCGGTAGCGGCGGCGGCGCGGCGGTGCTGCTCTCGGCCCACTACGACTCGGTGCCGGCGGGGCCGGGCGCCGCCGACGACGGCTCCGGGGTCGCCGCGCTGCTCGAGATCGCGAGCGCGCTGCGCGCCGAGCCGGCGGCGGCGCCGGTCCTCCTGGTCTTCGACGACGCCGAGGAGGCGGGCCTCCTGGGCGCCCGCGCCTTCGCCGCCGGCCCACGGATCGGCGCCCTGCGCGCGGCGGTCAACCTCGAGGCGCGCGGCGCCGCGGGGCCGGCGCTCCTGTTCGAGACCGGCCCGGGCGGCCGGCGGCTGATCCGCCGCTACGCCGGCGCGGTGCGGCGGCCGGTGACCAGCTCGGTCTTCACCACCCTCTACGGCGCGCTGCCCAACGACACCAGCTTCTCGGCCTGGCGCGACGCCGGCCTCTCCGGCTACAACCTGGCCATCATCGGCGACCCGGAGGTCTACCATGCGCCGGGCGACGTCCTCGAGCGGCTCGATCCCGGCAGCCTCCAGCACGCCGGCGAGCACGCCCTGGCGCTGGTGCGCGCACTGGCCGCGGCGCCCGCGGGCGAGCCGGCGGCGGGCGAGGCGGTGTTCGCCGATTTCTACGGCTTCGGCGTCCCGCGCTGGCCGGCGGCGTGGGCGGTGCCGCTGGCGCTCCTCGGCCTGGGGTTCGTGGTCGCCGCTGCAGCGCTCCTGGCGCGACGCGGCCGGACCTCGGCCGGCCGCGCGCTCGCCGGGCTCGGCCTGTGGTTGGCTTCGGTCGCCGCCGGGACGCTGACCGCGGTCGCGGCGGTCCTCGCGCTCAACCTCGCCGGCGCCCTGCCGCCCAGCCCCGACGAGTGGTTCGCGCTCCCCGGCCTCGAGCTGGCCGCCTGCTGGTGCCTCGCCTTCGCGGCGGTCGCCGGGCTGGCCGGGCCGCTCCACCGGCGCGCCGGCTTCTGGGGCGCCTGGGTCGGCGTCTGGACCGGCTGGTCGTTGCTCGGCCTCCTGCTCGCCCTGGCCGCCCCGGGGCTGACCGTGCTCACCGCGCCGGCGGCGCTGGCGGCGGGGATCGCCGGCCTCGCGGCCGCCCTGCGCGGCGGCTCCGGCCGCGCCGCGGCGGCGCTGCCGCCGGCGGCGGTGCTGGTCTTCCTGGTGCCGGCGCTGTATTTCTTTCCCGCCGGCCTCGCCGGGCTGGCGCTGCCGGCGACCACGGTGCTCCTGACCCTGGTGTTCGCGAGCCTGGCGCCGCTCCTCGGCGGCCTCGGGCGGCGGCCGCGCCGGCTGCTGATCGGCGGCGCGCTGGCCGCCGCGGCGGCGCTCGGGGCGGCGGCGCTGGCGGTGCCGCCGTTCAGCGCCCGGGTGCCGGGGACCTACAACCTGGTCTATTACCAGGGTGCCGCCGGCGACGGCGCGCGCTGGCTGCTCCAGGCCTCCGAGCCGGTGCCGGCGTGGGTGGCCGCGGAAGTCGAGGTCGATCCCGCGCCGGCGCCCGGGGTCCCCTGGCTGGAGGGCACCGCCTCCTTCCGGGTCGCCCCGGCGGGCGACCTCGGCGCGCCGCCGCCGCGCCTCGCCGAGGCCGCGGCGTCGGTCGAAGAGAGCGGCCTGCGGCGGCTGCGCGGGCGGCTCGAGTCGCCGCGCGGCGCATCCTCGATCCGGGTCTACTTCCCGCCCGGGATGGAGGTCGAGTCGGTGACCCTGGCCGGCCGGCCGGTGCCCGAGCCGCGCTCGTGGCGCAGCGGCTGGCGCGCGGTCGGCCTCTTGACCCTGCCGGCGGCGGGCGCGGAGTTCGAGGTCGTCTACCGCGGCGAGGCGGGCGACGGCCTGCTGCTGGTCGATCAGGGCTACGGCCTGCCGGCGGTCGACGGGCTGGCGGCGGCGCGCCCCGCCGACTCCTCGCCGCGGCTCGAGGGCGACCGCACCTGGGTCGCCGCCCGGGTGGCGCCGCCGGCTCCCGCGGCGGCGACGGCATCGGCATCGGAAGCGCCGGGCTCTGGAGCGGATCTTGCACCCGTTGCGGCCACGACCGATCCGACCGCCGCCGTGCCGTAGCGATGCCGAAGCCGCCAGTTCCGCCCGCAGTCCGCGTCCGATGGCGCTGATCCTGCGCCTCCCCCGCGCGAGGCGGGCGGTCCTCTTCGGGCTCGCGGTCGCCGCGGCCGGTCTCGTGGCGCTCGCGCTCTGGCTGCTGGCGCCGTTCTGGCAGCTCTCGGGTCAATTCGCCGATCACGCGACCCGCCAGCCGTCGCGCCTCTACGGCCGCTCGACGCTCCTTGCGGAGGACGCGCCGTTCTCCCTCGAGCGGCTGGCCGAGGAGCTGACCGAGCTGGGCTACCGCGAGGTCTCGGGCGGCGGCGCGGTCCCCTCGGGCGCCTGGCGGCGCGGCCAGGGCGAGGTCGCGATCCACCTGCGGCCGTTCCCCTCCCCGGCCGGGCCCGCGGGCGGCGAGCTGCTCACGATCGCCCATCGCGGCGGCCGCATCCGGGCGCTCGCGCTGGGCGGCGAGCGGGTGCCGTCGGCGCTGCTCGAGCCGCCGCTCCTTGCCTCCTACTTCGGCGACGACTTCCAGGAGCGTCGGCCGGTGCGGGTCGAGGAGCTGCCCGAGCACGTGGTCGGGGCGGTGCTGGCGGCCGAGGACTCGGGCTTCTTCGGCCACGCCGGGGTCTCGCCGACGAGCACCCTGCGCGCGCTCTGGGTCAACCTCCGCGGCGGCGAGGTCCAGCAGGGCGGCTCGACGCTGACCCAGCAACTGGTCAAGAACCTCTACCTGACCCCGGAGCGCAGCTTCACGCGCAAGGTGCGCGAGGCGGTGCTGGCGGTGCTGCTCGACGCCCGCTACGACAAGCGCGAGATCCTCGAGGCCTACCTCAACGAGATCTACATGGGGGCGAGCGGCGGGGTCAACCTGATCGGCCTCGGCGCCGCGGCGCGCGCCTACTTCGGCAAGCCCGCCCTCCGGCCTCGACCTCGGCGAGGCGGCGGCCCTCGCCGGGATGATCCCGGCGCCGGCCAACTACGCCCCGACCGCCGACGCCGAGGCCGCCCGCCGGGAGCGCGACCGGGTGCTCCGGCGGATGGTCGAGCTCGAGTGGCTCGAGCCGGCGGCGGCGGAGGCGGCGATGGCGCGGCCGGTCGAGCCCCACCCGCTGCCGGTGTCGCGCCGGCGCGTGCCCTACTTCGCCGACGCCGCGGCGCGCGAGGCCGCGCGAGCGCTTCGGCCTCGCCGCGCTCGACGACGCCGGGTACGTGCTGCTCTCGACCCTCGACCGGCGCGACCAGCGCTGGGCCGAGGAGGCGGTCGCCTGGGGGGTCGAGGCGCTCGAGGAGGGCTGGCAGAAAGGCCGCGGCGGCGATCGGCCGCTCCAGGCGGCGCTGGTCTCGCTCGACCCCCACGACGGCTCGATCCTCGCCTACGTCGGCGGCCGCGACTACCGCGCCAGCCAGTTCGACCGCGCCGGCCAGGCGCGCCGCCAGGCCGGGAGCGCGTTCAAGCCGGTGGTCTACGCGGCGGCGTTCGAGGACGGCGTGGCGACGCCGTCGACGCTGATCGAGGATGCGCCGCTCACCGTCCGCCTGGCCAACCAGCGCTGGAGCCCGCAGAACGACGACGGCGACTTCCACGGCTGGGTCACGGCGCGCACCGCGATCGAGCACAGCTACAACGTCGCCGCCGCCCGGCTGGCGCTCCAGACCGGCCTGCCGCGGGTGGTCGAGCTGGCGCGCGGCCTCGGCGTCACCGCCCCGCTCGCAGCCGGTGCCGGCGCTCGCGCTCGGCGCCTTCGAGGTCAGCCCGGTCGAACTGGCGACCGTCTTCGCCACCTTCGCCGCCGGCGGCGTGCGGCCGAACCCGTCACGCGCTCGCGGCGGTCCTCGACGCCGACGGCCAGGTCGTGGCCGGCACGCCGGTGCCCGCGCCCGAGCGCGTGCTCTCGCCGCAGGCGGCGTATCTCGTGACCTCGGTGCTCCAGGGCGTGCTCGACCGCGGCACCGGCGCCTCGGTGCGCCGCTGGGGCGCTCGAGGACCCGCTCGCGGGCAAGACCGGCACCACCAACGACCGCCGCGACAGCTGGTTCGCCGGCTACTCGCCGGACCGCGTCACCGCTGGTCTGGGTCGGCTACGACGACAACTCGCGACGACGCGCCTGTCGGGCGCCCGCGCGGCGCTGCCGATCTGGACCCGCTTCACCGCCCGCGGTCCGCCCCGCCGGCGGCTATCCGCACCTTCGACCAGCCGCCCGGCATCGCCACCGCCGTGATCGACCCCGAGACCGGCGCCCTCGCCACCGACGCCTGCCCGCAGGTGATCACCGAGGTCTTCCTCGACGGCCGCATCCCGACCGAGGTCTGCCACCTCCACGGCGGCTGGTGGCGCAGCGAGCCGCTGGAGGTGCCGGAGGCGGTGGGAGGAGCTGGAGGAGGACGACCCGCGGGCAAGGGCAGCCCGTTCCGGAGCTGGCTGCGGCGGGTGTTCGGGGAAGGCCGGTAGCTCCTGTAGACTGGCCGCTTCCTCTGCCCGCCGGCAGGTGGGGATGGTCAGGCGTAGGTGACGGAGCGCGCAGAGCGCCCGACGAGGAGCAGGCCCGGGACGGTCGCCGCGAGACCGCGATCGAGGTCCGGAGCGCCCGCACCCACAACCTGAAGGGGATCGACTGCCGGGTGCCGCACGGGCGGGTGACCGTGGTCACCGGCCCTTCGGGCGCCGGCAAGTCGTCGCTCGCCTTCGACACCGTCTACGCCGAGGGGCAGCGGCGCTTCGTCGAGTCGATGTCGACCTACGCGCGGCAGTTCCTCGACCAGATGGAGCGGCCGCCGGTCGACGAGGTCGACAACGTCCTGCCGGCGGTCGCGCTCGAGGCGAAGAACGCGATCCGGAACGCCCGCTCGACGGTCGGCACGATCACCGAGGCGCCACGACGTCCTGCGCCTGCTCTTCACCCACCTCGGCGAGGTCGCCTGCCCGCGCGGCCACGGCCCGGCGCGCGAGCTTCACGCGCCGAGCGAGGCGGCGGCCGACCTCGCCGGCGGCGCCGCCGGCGAGCGCTTCCTCCTGGTGGCCCGGGTCGACCGGCCGGAGGCGCCGGCCAAGCAGGCCGCCGCCGCGCTCGCCGAGCTGGTGCGCCAGGGCTTCGCGCGCCGGCTCGGCGCGGACGGCGAGGCCGGTGCGGATCGAGCCGGGCGAGCGCGTGGCCGAAGGCGCTCGATCCGCTGCCGCTGGTGCTCGGTCGCTTCCGCGCCGGCGACCAGGCGGCGCTCGGACGGCTCGCCGGCACGATCGAGGAGGCCTACCGGCTCGGCCGCGGCCGGGTCGAGGCGCTCGGCGAGCTGAACGTCGCCTGCTACTCCCGCGACCTCGCCTGCCCGGTGTGCGGCGAGGCGCTGCGGCGGCCGACGCCGGCGCTCTTCTCGTTCAACTCGCCGCTCGGCGCCTGCCCGACGTCTGCCAGGGCTTCGGCCGGGTGATCGGCATCGACCGCGAGCGGGTGATCCCGGATCCCGCGCCGGACGCTGCGCCGAGCGGCCGATCGCGCCGTGGAACACCCCCGCCTACGAGGAGCTCTACGACGAGCTGTTCGCAGCGGCGCGCAGGCGCGGCGTGCCGCTCGACGTGCCCTGGCCGCGACCTCGACCGCGGCGCAGCGCGACTGGATCTGGCGCGGCGACGGGAGCGAGCTTCGTCTCACCTCGACGAGTTCTTCGCGCTGGCTCGAGCGGCGCACCTACAAGGTGCACGTGCGCGTGCTGCTGGCGCGCTACCGCGCCTACAACGCGCTGCCCGGCGTGCGGCGGCGCGCGGCTCCGGCCGGAGGCGCTGGCGGTGACGCTCGCAGGGCGCGACCCTGCCCGAGCTCGCCGCGATGAGCATCGAGGAGCTGCGCGACTGGCTCGCGACGCGCCGCTGGACCGAGCGCCAGCGCGCGACCGCCGGGCATCTCCTGGACGAGCTCGGCGAGCGGCTCGACGTGCTGCACCGCGTCGGCCTCGACTACCTGACGCTCGACCGCCAGGCGCGCACCCTCTCGGGCGGCGAGACGCAGCGCATCCACCTCGCGGCGGCGCTCGGCTCGGGCCTCACCTCGACGCTCTACGTGCTCGACGAGCCGACCATCGGCCTCCATCCGCAGGACAGCGAGCGCCTGCTCGAGCTGCTGCGCGACCTCGCCGCGCGCGGCAACACCGTGCTGGTGGTCGAGCACGACCGCACGCTGATCCGCGGCGCCGACCACGTCATCGACCTCGGGCCGCGGCGCCGGCGAGCACGGCGGCCGGGTGATCGTCGAGGGGACGATCGAGCGAGGTCCTGCGCATCGCCGGACTCGCTCACCGCGCCGCTACCTGCGCGAGCGGCCGCCGACCGAGGCGCGCCGCCACCTCGCGCGCTTCCGGCGCGAGCGCGGCTGCGGAGCCGCTCGCCGACGAGCTGGCGTCGCGGCCGCGCGCTCGGCATCCGCGGCGCCCGCGAGAACAACCTCCGCGGCTTCGACGTCGAGCTGCCGCTCTCGCGCGCTGGTGGCGGTGACCGGGGTCTCCGGCTCGGGCAAGTCGACCCTGGTCGAGAACGTCCTCTACGGCACCTACCAGCGGCGCGCGCGGGGTGGTCGACGTCGAGCCGGGGGCGTGCGACGGGCTCGACGGCCTCGACGAGCTGGTCGACGTCACCCTGGTCGACCAGCGGCCGCTCGGCCGCTCGACGCGCTCGAACCCGGTGACCTACGTCAAGGCCTACGACGAGATCCGCAAGCTCTACGCGTCGGTCCCGGAGGCGCGCGCGCCGCGGCATCGGCGCCGGCCACTTCTCGTTCAACCTCGACAAGGGTCGCTGCCCGGACTGCGAGGGCACCGGCGTGATCGAGGTCGACATGCAGTTCATGGCGCCGGTGACGGTGACCTGCGACACCTGCCAGGGCCGGCGCTTCCGGCCCCAGGTGCTGGCGGTGCGCTGGAAGCGGGCGCAACATCGCCGAGACCCTCGAGCTGACCGTCGACGAGGCGCTCGAGGCCTTCGCCGGCGCACAAGCGGCTCGCGACCAGGCTCCGCTCCCTGGCCGACGTCGGCCTGGGCTACCTGCGCCTCGGCCAGCCGACCTCGACCCTCTCGGGCGGCGAGGCGCAGCGGCTCAAGCTCGCGACCTTCCTCGGCCGGCCGCGCGGCGAGGGGGTGCGCCTCTTCCTCTTCGACGAGCCGACCACCGGCCTCCATCTCGCCGACATCGACCTGCTCTACCGGACCCTGCGCCGGCTGGTGCAGCGCGGCGACGGCGTGGTCGTGGTCGAGCACAGCCTCGACCTGATCGCGCGCGCCGACTGGGTGGTCGACCTCGGCCCCGGCGGCGGCGTCCACGGCGGCGAGCTGCTGTTCTCCGGGCCGCTCGAGGAGTTCCTGGAAGTCGGCGAGGGACCGACCGCGGAGGAGCTGAGGAAGCACCTGCGGTGGCAGCCGGGCGGCGAGCCGGTCCCGCTCGAACAGGGCACCGGCGACGTCCGGGAGCTGCGCGGGACCCTGCGCCGGCCGGGCCAGAAGCCGATCTCCGTCGAGGAGATGAACTAGGCATCCTGCGGTGTGCCCCCGAGGGGATGAAGCGCGAATGATCCGCACCGACGTCGCCGTCGTCGGCGCCGGCGTGATCGGTCTCTCCGCCGGGTTGCGCCTGCTCGAAGCCGGCCTCGCGGTGACGGTCTACGCCGCCGAGTCGACGCCGGGGACCACCAGCGACGTCGCCGGGGCCTACTGGTATCCCTACGGCGTCGCCGCCTGCGAGCGGGTGGAGCGATGGGCGCGGGCGACCTACGGGGAGCTGGAACGGTTGGCGGAGGACCCGGCGACGGGGGTGTCGATGCGGCCGGTGGTGAAGCTCTTAGGCGCCGGCGCCGAAGAGCCGTGGTGGGGCGGCTGGGTGCGCGGGTTCGAGGCCGAGCCGCCGGGGCGCCATCCGATCGACTACGTGCGCGGCCACCGGATGGTGGTGCCCCTGGTCGAGACGCCGGTCTACATGCCCTGGCTCGCCGGTCGCTTCCAGGCGCTCGGCGGGCGGCTGGTCGTGCGGCGGGTGGCGGGCCTCGGCGAGCTGCTGGCCCGTCACCCGCTGGCGGTCTGCTGCGCCGGACTCGGGGCGCGCGAGCTGGCCGGCGACGGGTCGGTGCTGCCGGTGCGCGGGCGGGTGGTGCTGGTGCGGCGGCCGGCGGGGCTCGGCGAGGGGATCGTCGGCTTCATCGACGGCGGCCAGCCGATCTACATCGTGCCGCGGCGCGACGGCGTGCTGCTCGGCGGCACCTGGGAGCCGGGGGAGTCCTCGACGGCGCCCGACCCCGAGGCCGCCGCGGCGATCCTCCGCCGTTGTGCGACGGTCGAGCCGCGGCTCGCCGGCGCCGAGATCCTGTCCGAGCGTGCCGGCCTGCGCCCGGTTCGGCCGTCGGTGCGGCTCGAGCTGGAGGAGCGCGGCGAGGGTCGCGCGGTGATCTACGACTACGGCCACGGCGGCGCCGGCTTCACGCTCTCCTGGGGCTGCGCCGACGAGGTGGCCGAGCTGGCGCGGGGGTGGCTCACCGCCGGAGATCAGCCCGGCCCGGAGCTTGCTCTATAATCGGCCGCCGGGGAGGCGGAGGTGCGTGTGTCGCCGCCGCCGATCCCCGCGTCCTTTTCCACTTCCCCACGGGACGGCGGATCGCGCGGCGTTCGCCGCGGGTCGCCGCTCCCGATCCCATCGGAGATGAGAGACATGTTGACGAAGAACCTGAAGCTGTGTGCCCTGGTGCTGTTGACCGCCGCGGTCGCGGTAGGCTGCGCGAAGCCGCCGGAGGCGGAGGTCGCCGCCGCCCGCGAGGCGCTGACCACCGCCGACAGCTCGGAGGCCCAGACCTGGGCGCCCGAGGCGTACCAGGAGGCCCAGGCGGCGATGGACGCCGCCCAGGCCGAGATCGACGCCCAGGCCGAGAAGTTCGCGCTCGGCCGCTCCTACGACGAGGCCAAGCGCCTGGTCGCCGAGGCGCAGGCCAAGGCCGAGGCGGCGCAGCAGGCGGCGCTCGAGGGCAAGGAGCAGGCCCGCGTCGAGGCCGAGACCGCGCTCGCGAGCGCGCGGGCGAGCCTGGACCAGGCGGCGGCGCTCCTGGCGGAGGTCGAGGCGTGCAAGCGGCGGCCGAAGGGCTTCGAGACCGACGTGGCGGCGCTCAAGGCGAGCCTCGAGGGGCTCGAGGCGCAGCACGCCGAGGCGCAGGCGGCGTTCGACGGCGGCGACTACCAGGCGGCCGGTTCGGGCGCCGGTGCGGTCGGGACCGCCGCGGCGACCCTGGTCGCCGATCTCGAGGCAGCCAAGACCAAGCTCGGGTGCTGAGCCCGACGCACTTCCGGCTCCTCGCGGCGGTCGCCGCCCTCGGGCTCGCGCTCGGGGGCTGCGACCGCCCGGTGAGCCCGCACGCGAGCCGCGCCCGCGCCGCCGCGCGCCAGGCCGAGGCCGTCCTCGTCCGGCGCGCGCCGGACGAGGCGCGGCGGATCGCGGCCCTCATCGCCGAGGCCGAGCGGGTAACCGCGCACGAGTTGGCGCGCCCGTGGTGGCAGCGCGACGGGGAGCGGGTCGGGGCGGCCTGGGACCACGCGGTCGGCGCCGCCGTCCGGGCCGCGGTCGCCTCGTCCCACGCCGAGCGCGAGGCCGGCGGGCGCTGGCGGGAGCTCGAGCCGCGCGTCCTGGCGGCTCTCGCGACCGCCCGGCGCGAGGCCGCGGAGCCGGGCGTGTCGCGCAGCACCGCGCGGCTGGTGCAGCAGGCGGAGGTCGATCTCGACCGCGCCCGCCGGCTCGCCGCCGAGGGCGCCTGGGACGAGGCCGCGTCGGCCGCCGAGTCGAGCCTCCGGCGGCTCGCCGAGGTCCACGAGCACTGGCGGGAGCTGCACGACCGCTTCCGCGATCCCGAGGCGCTGGCGCTCTGGCAGGGCTGGATCGCCGACGCCGCCGAGAGGACCCGGCGCGGTGGCCGGGCGCTGGTAGTCGACAAGCTGCGCCGGGAGCTGATCGTCTACGAGCGCGGCCGGCCGGTGGCGACCTACCCGGTCGAGCTGGGCGCGCGCGGCCTCCTGGACAAGCGGCACGCCGGCGACCGGGCGACCCCGGAGGGGCGCTACCGGGTCGTCGAGCGCAAGGAGCGGGGGTCGACCCGCTACTACAAGGCGCTCCTGATCGACTACCCGAACCGGGACGACCGCGCCCGCTTCGACCGCGCCCGCAGGGCGGGCGAGATCCCGGACGGCGTCGGCATCGGGAGCCTGATCGAGATCCACGGCCACGGCGGCCGCGGGCGCGACTGGACCGACGGCTGCGTCGCGCTCGAGGACCGGCTGATGGACCGCGTCTATGCGCTGGCGCCGATGGGGACGCCGGTGGTCATCGTCGGCACCCGGCCCGGCGGCGCCGGGGCCGGTGGCGGAGGGGAGGGGACGCGATGAACGATCGAGACGAGCCGGCGGCGGACCCCGGCGATCGCGGCTCGGCTGCCGCCGCATCCGCGGCTCCCGCGAGGCCCACGGCCGCGGTCGCGCGCCGGCGCTCCCGGCGCTGGCCGGTGATCGGCGGCGCCGTGGCGGTCCTCGCGGTCGCCGCGACGGTCGGCCTCGCCGCCCAGGGCGGCTGGTACGAACCGCAGCTCGTCGCCGTCGCCGGTGCGGACGACGCCGCCTCGGCGCCGCCGCCAGCGCCCGCCGCGAGCCCGCCCCCGCCGGCGTCGCCGGCCAACGCCTCGCCCTCGACCGCGCTGACCGCGGTGGTGCTCGCCGGATCGGCGGCCGGCGGACCGCCCGCGGTCCTCCCCGCCGTCTTCTCCGACCTCGCCCCGCGCGGCGTCTACCTCACCGTCGACACCTACGCCAACCGGCTGCGCGTCTACCGGAGCGGCACGCTCCTGCGCGAGGCGATCTGCTCGACCGGCAGCGGCATCGTGCTCAAGGACCCGGTCGGCGACCGCACCTGGGTGTTCGACACCCCGCTCGGCGAGCGGCGGGTCCAGCGCAAGGTGAGAAACCCGGTCTGGATCAAGCCCGACTGGGCGTTCGTCGAGCAGGGCTTCCTGCCGCCGAAGGACTTCCGGCAGCGGGTCGACGACGTCTCGCTCGGCGACTACGGCCTCTACCTCGGCGACGGCTACATCATCCACGGCACGCTGTTCCAGACCCTGCTCGGGCGGCCGCTGACCCACGGCTGCATCCGTCTGGGCGACGAGGACCTCGAGTATGTCTACCGCAACACGCCGGTCGGCGCGCGCGTCTTCCTCTACTAGCGCCCGCGCCGCCGCGCTGTGGGGCGCGGGCGTGCTGGCCTGGGCGGCGGCGGCTGCCGGCGCCGAGACCGAGCCGTTGCGCGACGCCGAGCGCGAGCTGGCGCGGACCCAGGATCTCTACCTGGTGGTGACCGCCGAGCCGCCGGCGGTCGAGGTCAAGGCGCGCGGGCTGAGCCTCGAGAGGCTGCCGCTCGCCGGGGTGGCGGTGCTGCTGCGGAGCGAGGCGGGAGGCGCCGCCACGGCCGCCGCGGCGCTCCCCGCGGTCTGGCGGGTGAGCGAGGAGGGCGCGGTCGACGCGCCGCGGCGGCTGATCGCACCGGCCGAGCTGGTGCCGGAGCCCGAGGAGGGGGCCGAGGCGCCGGCCGCGGCCGCCGCGGCGCCCGAGGAGGAGCCGCTGCCGGTGCCGCCGGCCGAGTATCGGGTCGGCCTCGACGGCGGCTGGGAGCTGTGGATCGGCGCCGACCTGCCGGCGACCGGCCCGCTCGCCCGTCTCGGCGCCGCGGTCGCCTCCGGCTGGCGGGCGCTCTGGCGGAGCGGCCCGCAACCGCCGCCCGGCGCCCTCGCGCTGGCCGCCGACGAGGAGACCGCGCGGAGCCTCCATCACCTCTTCCGGGCCGGGCTCCCGGTCCTGGTCGCCGGTCCGCCGGCCCCGGAGTCCGTGGCGCTCGCTGAAGCCCGCCGCTGAGTCGGCCCGGCTAGCGCGCGGGGGCGCCGAAGAGGCGCGCCGGGAGATAGAGGAGCGCGCGCAAGAGGTCGAAGACGCCGCCGACCGCGATGCCGAGCAACCGGAAAGGCAGCGCCAGGATCCAGACGATCGGGTAGAGCACCAGGGCCAGGAGCGCCAGCGGCCAGCAGATGACCAGGAGCAGCAGCCAGAGCAGGAATCCTTTCATCGGTCCTCCGGTTCGTCGCAACGAGCCGCACTACGGGAACGCCGGCCGGATGTTCCGCGATCCGCGCGCCGGCTGACCCCGGATCGGGCGGCTGCTAGGATCGCCTGCCAATGCCTGCCCCGCCCCCCCATGCCATCCCCGCCTGGAAGCGCGCCCTGGGCGTCGCCGGGGCGGTGACGCTCGGGCTGGTGCTGCTGGTCGCGGCTTACGCCAAGGCGCTCGATCCGGCCGCCTTCGCCGAGCAGGTCGTCGCCGAGGGGGTGACCTTCCTGCTGCCGGCCGCGGTCGTGGCGCTGATCGCGATCGCGCTCGAGGTCGGCCTCGGCGTCGCCCTGGTGCTCGCCGTGCGCCGGCTCTGGGTGCTGGTGCCCGCGGCGCTGCTGTCGGCGTTCTTCCTGTTCCTGAACGGCCGCGCCTGGTGGCTGACCGCCACCGGCCGGCGCACCGAGGAGGCCGCCTGCGGCTGCTTCGGCAACCTGGTCGAGCGCACGCCGGCCGAGGCGTTCTGGCAGGACCTGCTGCTCTTGGTCGTGCCGCTCGCGCTCGCCTTCGTCGGCCGGCCGCGCGGCGGCGGCCAAGGTGCCAGGACATCGACCGCGCTGCGCACGGCGATCGCGGCGCTGGCCGCCGTCTTCGCCGCCGTCTTCGCCTGGCGGGCGCCCGAGCTGCCGCTCGACGACCTCGCCACCCGGCTCTCGCCGGGCGCCGAGGTGATCGAGCTGTGCGCCGGCACCGAGCCGCAGCGGGTCTGCTTCGACCACGTCCTGCCCGAGGCCGCCGAGGGCGAGCACCTGGTGGTCCTGGCCGGGCTCGACGACCCGGAGCTGACCGGTGCCATCGACCGCCTCAACGCCTACGCCCTCGACGCCGTGCCCGAGGGCGCGCCGCCGCTCTGGCTGGTCAACCCCGACCCGCTCGAGGCGCAGCGCGCCTTCTACTGGAAGTGGGGGCCGGCGTTCGAGGTGCGCGAGGCGCCGCCGGCGCTCCTCCGCCCGCTCTACCGGCGGTTGCCGCGCTCGTTCCGGGTCGAGGACGGCGAGGTGGCCGAGACCTGGAGCGGCCTGCCGCCGCTCGACCGGCTCGCGGCCGCCGCCGGCGTCTCCGAGCCCGCCGCCGGTGGCACTCCGATTGCGTATCGAACGCCGTCCGAGCCCTGACCGGACCGCAGGACCGACCGTTTTCCGAGAGAGGACTCCGCGATGAAGCCCATCGACACCCTTCGCCCCGCGCGCCGCCCGCGCCCGGCGTCTCCGATCGCCGCCGCCCTGGCTGCCGCCGCCGCCATCCTGGCGTGCCTGCCGGCGGCGGCCCAGGCCCCCGCCGACGCCGTCCTGCGCGACTTCCGGCCCACCGGCGACTTCCTGCTCGAGGTCGACGGCCAGAAGGCCGACGGCGCCGAGATCTACAAGAGCGAACGGGTCGCGGCGATCCTGATCGTCACCTCGAAGCTGACGACGCCGGTGCTGCTGCAGCCGCGGGTCGGCTCGGTCGAGACGGTCGGCCTGATGAGCCTCGCGAGGCGCCCGGACGGCTCGATCGACGTCCTCGCCGACGCCGAACTGGGCAACGCCGGGCGCTTCACCGCCGACGAAGACGTCGTCCGCTTCACGCTCGGCGGCAAGCGGGTGACGCTCAAGCCCAAGCCCTACCTGATCGGCCTCCACGAGGCCGCGGATCTCCTCGCCGACAAGCCCGAGTATGCCCGCCTCGCCGGCGACTACCGCCCCTACGAGCCGAGCGTCGAGACGCTCAAGAAGACCGCTCAGCCGGTGCGGGTGCGGATCTACTTCGGCTCCTGGTGCCCGGCCTGCGCGCGCATGGTGCCGCCGCTCTTGAAGGTGGTCGAGCAGCTCGAGGGCTCGAAGGTCGAGTTCGAGTTCTACGGCCTGCCCGCCGACTTCCAGGACGAGCCGGCGGCGTCCGCCGACGAGGTCCACTCGGTGCCCACCGGCATCGTCTACGCCGGCAGCCGCGAAATCGGCCGCATCGAGGGCGCGCCGGCGTGGCGGATCCCCGAGTCGACGCTGGCCGAGATCGTCAACGGCGGCAGCCGCTAGATCGGGCGCATCGCAAGAGAGGTGCCCTCCATTCAGCGGACCTTCAGGCACGCTCCGCAGAATGTAGGCTTCCCGGGGCCGCCATGAAGTTGCTGATCGTCGAGGACTCCGAGCGTCTCCGCCGCTTCCTCGACCGCGGGCTGGCCGGCGCCGGCTTCACCGTCGACGCCGCCGCCGACGGCGAGGAGGGGTTGGCCTTCGCCGAGGCCTACGAGTACGACGCCGTCGTCCTCGACCTGATGCTGCCGCGGCTGCCGGGGCTGGAGGTGCTCCGCCGCCTCCGCCGGCGCGGCTGCGCGGTGCCGGTCCTGATCCTCTCCGCCCGCGACCAGGTCGAGGATCGCGTCCGCGGACTCGAGCTGGGAGCCGACGACTATCTGGTCAAGCCGTTCGCCTTGGACGAGCTGGTTGCACGCCTCAAGGCCCTGGTACGGCGGCGCTTCGACGCCCGCGCGCCGTCGATCGAGCTCGGTCCGCTCGAGATCGACACCGCGCGCCGCGAGGTGCGCCGCGAAGGCACGCCGGTGCCGCTCACCCGTAGCGAGTACGCGCTCCTCGAACGGCTCGCATACGGCCGCGGTCGCGTTCACTCCCAGGCCCAGCTCGCCGACCTGCTCCATCCCGGGACCACCGCGGTCACCCTCAACCTGGTCGAGAAGCTGGTCTCGACGCTGAGGAAGAAGATCGACCGGCCTGGCGCCGAGTCGCTCATCCACACCCGGCGCGGCTTCGGCTACGTGATCGAGTAGCCGGGGATCCGGAGTCACCTCGGTGCGCTCGCTGCGAAACCGGCTCTGGGTCCTGCTGGCCGGCGGCACCGGCGCGGTGCTGCTGGTCGCCTGGCTGGTGCTCGAGATCGTGGCGGTCTCCTGGGTGGAACGCGAGTTCGACAGGGCGCTGCTGGCGAAGGCGCGCGCGCTGGTGACCCTGACCAAGCAGGACGGGCGCCGCGTCGAGCTCGACTTCGCCGACGAGTTCATGCCCGAGTTCGAGGCGCGGCGGCGGCCGGAGTACTTCCAGGTCGACCTCGACGACGGCCGGACGCTCGAGCGCTCGCGCTCGCTGGTGCGCGCCGGCGCCCGGCTGCCGCGCCGGGACCCGCCGGGGGCCGAGCCGCGCTTCTCGGACCTCGTGCTGCCCGATGGCCGGGCGGGACGGCTGGTCGAGATCGTCTTCGTGCCCCAGATCGAGGCCGAGGGGATTGCCGACCTCGAGCGCGCAATCGACCCGGCGTCGCTCGGCCCCGGCTCGCCCTGGGTGGCGGCCAACCTGCGGGTGGCGGGCGGCCGCGACGAGCTGGACGGCCGGGTCCGGAGGCTGCGCGGTGGGCTGGCGCTCGGCGGGCTGGTCGTCCTGGCCGTCCAGGCGGTCTTGATCGGCGCCGCCCTCGGCCTCGGTCTGCGGCCGCTCGACGCCATCCGGCGCCAGGTCGAGCGGCTGCGCCCCGAGACCCTCGGCACGCCGGTCCAGGTCGCCGACCCGCCTGCGGAGATCGCGCCGGTGGTCGAGCAGCTCAACGCCCTGCTCGCGCGGTTGGCCGAGGCGTTCGAGCGCGAGCGACGCCTGTCGAGCGACCTGGCGCACGAGCTGCGCACTCCGATCGCCGAGCTGCGCCTGCTCACCGAGGTCGGCGAGCGCGAGGTCGGCGACGCGCGGGCGGCGGAGTGGTTCGCCGACGCGCGGGCGATCGCGGCACGGATGGAGGAGGTGGTGGCTCAGCTCCTGATGCTCGCCCGCTGCGAGGCCGGTGCCGAGCCGGTGGCATGCGTCGAGGTGGCGCTGGCGGAGCTGGTCGACCGGGCGTGGCGGGGGCTCACCCGCCAGGCGGCGGCGCGCGAGGTCGTGCTCGACAACCGGGTGCCGCGCGACCTGCGCTGGCGGAGCGATCCCGAGAAGCTCGGGCTCGTCCTCGCGAACCTGCTCGCGAACGCCGTCGACTACGGCCCGGCCGGCGACACTGTGGTCGTCGCGGCCGAGGCGCAGCGGCCGAAACCTCCGGATCGAAAACCGCGCCCTGGATCTCTCGCCGGAGGATCTGCCGCGGCTCTTCGAGCGCTTCTGGCGCAAGGACCCGGCGCGCTCGGGCGGCGTCCACGCCGGCCTCGGACTGGCGCTGGTGCGGGCGCTCGCCGGGCTCCTCGATCTCGACCTCGACGCCCGGCTCGAGGCGGGTTCGCGGCTGGTGATCACGCTGGCGCCGCGCGGCACCTGAGCTTCGACGCGCGACTCAGAAGCCGACGCTGACGCCGAGCGTCACGCCGCGCACCAGGTAGTCGTCGACGTCGATGGCTCGGCCGGACACCTGATCGACGACCGTCCAATCGGTGAAGTGCTGGTCGGCCCGCAGCGTCCCCTCGAACTCCCACGAGCCGCCGAGACGCACGCGCAGGCCGATCCCCGCGCCGAGCAGGAGCTCGGTGCCGACCTCCTGCGTGATCGCGTAGGTGCCGCCGCCGGCGAGCGGGCCGGCGACGTCGTCGACGCTCACGTCGGCGAAGCCGCCGCCCAGCGACCACGACCAGCCGAGCCGCCGGTTCGGGTCGCCGAATCGGTGCTCGAGCCAGGCGGTGAGGGCGGTCGACGTGGCAGCGGCGTCGATCTCGCCCGCCTCCGGATCGCCGGCCAGGCCGAGAAGCTCGTAGGGACGCTCGACGTCGAACTCGGGCGAGTGGTCGACGCCGACGCCGAGCCACCAGCGGTCGCCCAGGCGCCAGCGACCGAAGAGCCCGCCGCCGAGAACGTCGTTGGCAGGCTCGCCGTCGGCGCCGACGACGTCGAGGCGCCCGCCCAGCTCGAAGCGCTCCTGCGCCGAGGCCGGAGATGCCGCGGCCAGGGCGAGAGCCAGGACGCCGGCCGTGGCGAGAATGTGCCGCGCGGGGATCTCGTTCATGGTCCCTCCTTCCCGGAGCCGCCCGGCTCCCGGTTGCCTGCTCTGAGTCCCTGCCGAGATAGTCGCCAGCGGGGCTGAAGATCCGCTGAAGCTGGCCGCCCGGCCCCGCCCCTCAGGAGGCGAGGGCGTCGAGCGGGTGGCGGCCGCCGTTGTGCCAGGCGGCGTCGGGGGACTGGAGCTCGCCGGGGGCGGCGAAGCGGCTGACGCCGAGCGCGGCGAGCGCCGGGCGGAGCGCCTCGGCGGCCGCGCCGGCGAGCGCGGCGCCCTGGAGGCGGTCGCGCCAGGGCTCGAGGATCGCGGGGAGCGCCGCGAGGTCCGCCAGCGGGTGGACGCGCACGGTACGCAGCCCCGGCGTGGGGCGGAAGCCGGGACGCGGGTCGACCACCACCGTCCCCTCCAGGAGATCGAGCGCGGGGCGCCGCAGGCCGTGGAGATCGGCCTCGGCGCGCACCTGCTGGACCGCCGCGGCGGCCGCGGCGTCGATCGGCCCGGGCGGCCAGCGGCGGGCGAGGTCGCGCAGCTCGGCGGCCAGCGCCTCGGCGAGCGCGCCGGCGTCCCCGGCGGTGTAGACCGCGGCGACCGACAGGCAGCCGCGTTGATCGAAGAGCGCCACGTCGCGCGCCAGCCCCGGCGCGACCTCCCTCGGATCGGTCTCGGCGGCGACTGCCGCGAGGCTGGTCCTCGGTCCATACCCGGTCACCTTCCCCGGCGCCCGCCGCTCGAGGTCGGCCAGCGACTCCCGTTCGCCGTAGGCCAGCACCCTGCCGGCGGCGGCGAGGAGCGGCGTTTCGAGATCGCGGTCGCCGCCGGGCCAGGTCAGCGCCGCCACGCCCGCGCCGAGCGCCGGCTCGCGGCGTGCCAGGGCGGCGGCGAAGGCGGGTGCGAAGAGCGGCTCGGCCGACGGCGACTTGAGGATCGCCGGCCGTCCGAGCGCGAGCGCCGGCAGGAGCGGCTGGACCGCGAGCGCGGGGAGGTTGGCGGCGAGGATCACGAGCACCGGCGAGGCGGGCGCTTCCGGGCGCTCCGCCGCCTCGGCGAAGAGCCGCGCCGCGGGCGCCTCCGACACCCCGCCGAGCACCGCCTCGAGGCCGGCGGCGAGCCCCTCGGGCGAGAGCCGGGTGAGCCGCGCCAGCGCCGGGTCGAGCGCGCGCCGCTCGGGGGAGCGCGGGTCGCGGAACGCCGCCACCGTTTCCGACCAGGCGGCGAGGAGCCGCTCCGCTCCCGCGGCGCGCAGCGGCCCGGCCGCCGCGGCGACCTCGGCGGCGAGACGGGCCAGGGCCTCGGGGCTCCAGCGGGCGGCCTGGTAGTCGACCCCCTCGCGCACCGCGGGCGCGGCGTCCGGTGGAGATGTCCGGCTGTGCCAGTCGCGGAGCATTCACTCCTTCGGCCGCTTCGCCGACCAGAGCCCGAAGAGGTGCCCCTCGGGGTCGCGGAAGCGGGCGAACCGGCCGAAGCCGCCGACCTCCTCGGGCGGACGGTCGACGCTGCCGCCGGCGGCGGCGATCCGCGCCAGCCACTCCTCGAGCGGCGGCCCGTCGACGTGGATCACCGCCAGCGGCACGGCGGCGCCGAGGGTCTCGGCCGAGGTGACGCCGGCGCCCGGACCGGACGGCGGCGCGAGCGAGAGGTAGAGGCCGCCCTCCCATTCCACCCGCCGGGAGGTCCAGCCGAAGGCGTCGGCGAAGAAGCGCGCCGCGGCCTCCGGGTCGGCCGCCGGCACCTCGACGCGGCCGATCGTCGCCGCGCCGCTCCCGTCGCTCATCCGGCGGCCCCGGGCCGCGCCCCGGTCAGCTCCTCGACCGCCAGCGAGCAGCCGCGTAGCTCGGCGCCGGCGGCGCGGCCCAGGAGGCGCACGCCCCCCGCCGCCGCCGCGCCCAGGTCCTCGGTCAGGAGGTGGACCGCGGAGCCGAGGTTGGCGAGGTCGAAGACCGCGATCAGCCCCGGCTCGCCGGCCGGCGCCTCGTCGAGGCTCACCGGATCGAGCACGCGGACGCGCACCCAGGGCGGCGCCTCGAAGATCTCGGGGTCGCCGCCGAGGAGCGTCCGAGTGTAGAGCTGGCTGGTCAGCTCGGTCATGCCGTACTCGCCGACCACGCGGTCGGGCGCGATGCCGAGGAAGCCCTCGAGCCGCCCGAGCAGCTCGTCGCGCGACAGCTCGCGGGCCCTCCCCTTGAAGCCGCCGGTGACGAACGCGGCGCTCCCCGCCGGCATCCGGAAGCGCAGGTCGAAGCGCTCGAGCGCGTCGAGCCACTCGGCGAGCGCGAAGGCGGTGGCGATCACCAGGCTCGGGCGCCCCTCGCGCTGGCGGGCGCCGGTCCACGAGCGCGCGACCTTGGCCTCGACGCCGCGCCGGCCGATCGCCCAGGCGGAAGCCCCGGGATCGCACCAGCGGCCGACCGCGTGGTCGATCATGAACGACAGGCTCGAGTCGGGCGCCTGCTCGCGGCTCGGCACCAGCGACAGGGCCGGGGGCCGGCTGGTCCCCGATGGGCTCAGTCCGGCCAGACAGTAATGCGGGAACGAAGCGTCGATGGTCAGCCGGTAGAGGTCGGGGAACGGGTGCCGGTGGACGCTCCGCTGGCCGCCGGTGCCGCTGCTGCGGAAGGTCTCGACCGCCGGCGCCGCGGCCAGCTCGGCGGACTTGAAGGCGGCCGCCGGCACCATCGGCACCTCGCGCCAGCCCGCGACCGAGCCGGGCGCGACCCCGCGCGCCGCGCACAGCCGCTGGTAGGGCTCAATCCGCTGGTGCTGCCAGGCGAAGGCGGCGACCGCCAGCTCGTCGAAGCGGCCGGGATCGGGCTCACGGACGAACCCGGCGACGGCGGCGGGGAGGTCGGAGGAGGGCTCGCTCATCGCGCCGATTCTGCCACGCCGCGCCGCGCTCCGCGGCCGCTCCGCCGTGACCTCGGGCGCGTGCTAGCATCGCGATCCATCGAAGGAGCTGCATGTGGCCAAGAGTGGAGGGACCGGAGCGCTCGGGACCCGTGTGCTGCTGCTCTGCGCGGCCGCGGCGCTGATCACCGCCGCCGCCGGCGCCGCCGCCTTCGTGCTCCTGGCCGCGCCGCGCGGCGACGTCGCGCAGGGGACCGGCCTCGAGCGCGCCTTCTCGGCCCACAACACGTTCCAGCAGGAGCGCCTGCAGCGCCTCGAGCTGGCCGCGCGCCTGCTCGCGGGCGAGCTGACCGCCCGGGTGCGCGCGGGTGCCGAGGCGGAGCCGGCGCTGGTCGCCGCCCTCGCCCCCGAGTGGGACGGCACCGGCGCCGACGAGGTCGCCGAGAAGCTGCGTCAGGCGCTGCCGCGGCTGGGCGCCGACGTCGCCCTGCTGCTCGCCGCCGACGGCTCGCTGGTGGCGCGCAGCGACGGCGGGGCCCCGGGGTCGCTCGCCGAGACGCCGCTGGGACCGGTCGCCGCCGCGGTCGAGGGGGTTGCGCCCGAGCCGGCGGCCGGCGTCTGGGAGGACGAGGGCCGGCTCTTCTACGCCGCGCGCGCGCCGGTGACGCCCGACTTCGCGCTCGCCGGCTGGGCGGTGGTCGGGCTCGCGGTCGATGACGTCCTGGCGCTCGAGATCGAGCGCGCCGGCGGCGCCGACGCCGCGTTCTACGCCGCCTCCGAGGTCGGACCGCAGCCGGCCGGCGCCAGCGATCCGGCCGCGGCCGAACGGCTCGGCGGCCAGGTCGGCGGCCTCGGCGGTCCGAGCGGCCAGCTCGAGCGGGTGCTCGCGGGCGGCGGGCCGGTCCCGGCGGTCGACGTCGGCGGCTACCGCGCGCTGGTGGCGCCGCTCGACGACGCCGCCGGCGATCCGGTCGGAGCGGTGGTGCTGTTTGCGCCGGTGGCGGCGGCCGGCCGGCCGGGGGTCGCGCTGGCGCTCGCCGGGCTCGGGGTCGGCGCGCTGGCCGCGCTCTTGGTCTGCGCGCCGGCGGCCTTCGCGCTCGCCCGCCCGACCGGCGCCGCGGCGCGCCGGCTGGTCGACGCGACCGAGGCGGCGCGTGCCGGCGAGCTGCCGCAGCGGACCGGCGTCGGGCGCGGGCCGCTGGCCGGGCTGGCGGCATCGCTCGACCGGCTGTTCTCCGATCTCCACGAGCGCCAGGCCCTGACCGCGGTGGCCGCCGCCGCGGCGCGCGGCCGCGCCGCCGCCGGCCCGGCGGCCGTCGAGGCGGAGGAGGAGCGGGTGGTCCTGGTGGCCGCCGACCTGCGCCGGTTCGCCGGCGGCGGCTCGGCGAGCGCGGCCGAGACCCTCGACCGGCTGCGCCGCGATCAGCGCCGCTTCGCCGCCGCCGCGGCCGCCCACGGCGGCCGCTTCGAGGGCGCCCTCGGCCATCGGCTGCTGGCGTCGTTCGCGGGCGGCGACCGCGCGGTCCAGGCGCTCCGTGCGGCGGCCGAGGCCGCGGTCGTCCTGGCGCGGCGCGACAGCGCCTTCGACGAGGGGGAGCCGGCGGCGCTGGCGCTCGCCGGGGGCCGGATCGCCGCCGGCGGCGCGCCGGCCGGCGACGGCACCCGCCGGGTGGCGGCGGGATCGGCCTTCGGCCTCCTCGACAGCCTGCTCCGCGAGGCGCAGCCGGGCGAGGTGGTGCTGGCGCCGCCGCTGGTGCGCGAGGTCGAGGGGGTGCTCGGCGCGGCCGGGGTCGCGGTCGCCGAGCGACCCGGGATGTTCGCGCCGCGGCCGCTGTCGGTGCTCGACGCCGCCGCGGCGGCTCGGCTCGCCGGCGCCAGCGACGCCACCCGCCGCGAGCTTTCGGCCGGCCGCGCCGAGGCCGCGGCCGGCGACCCGGGCGCGCTCGGCCCCGGCGACTCGCTGGGCGAGCGCTTCGAGGTCCTCGAGGTGCTGGCGAGCGGGCCGGAGGGGGCGGTGCTCAGGGCGCGCGACCGCGAGCTGGGCGAGGTGGTGGCGCTCGAGGCGCTGGCGCCGGCGGCGGTGGCGCGCCCGGAGGTCTTCACCCGCCTCGACAGCCCGCTCCAGAACGTCCGCAAGCTGGCTCACCCGGGCATCGCTCGCACCTTCGACTACGGGCGCGCCGGCGGCGTGCCGTTCCTCGCCCGCGAGCACGTCCCGGGCACGCCGCTCGACCGCCTGCTCGAGGGCGGGGGCCGGCTGCCGCCGGCGGCGGCGCTCGGGCTCGCGCGCCAGCTCGGTGCCGCCCTCGCCTCGGCCCACCGCGACGGCGTCGCCCACGGCCGGCTGACCCCGGAGCGGCTGGTCCTCGGCGCCGACGGCCGGCTGCGGATCACCGGCTTCGGCGTCGCCGGAGTGCTCGCCGCGTCACCGGCGCCGGCCGCGCCCGGGCCGTGGCCGCCGGAGGGACCGGGCGGCCCGCGCGGCGACGTCTACGCCGCGGCGTCGATCCTCCACCGGCTACTCGCCGGCGCGTGGCCCGAGCCGGGGATCCCGCCGGCCGCGGACGGTCTGCCCGAGGGGCTCGCGCCGCTCCTCGCCGCGGCACTCGCGCCGGACCCCTCGAAGCGGCCCGAGGACGGCACCGCCCTCGCCGCGGCGCTCGACCGGGTGCGCGCGTAGCGGTCGCGGCGTCCATCCTGCGGGGGCATGATCTCGATCTCGACGGCCACGCCGGGTCCTCTCTACGCCGAGGATCGGGAGACCTCACCCAGATGCTGAAGATGACGCTGGGATGGATGCGGAGCATCCTCTCGACCGCGTTCGTCCTGGTCGTCGACCTGACGCTGGTACTCACCGTGTGGGGTGCGTTGGTCTTCGCTCCGGCCGTGACCTTGCACGCGGTGGACGAGTACCTGTTGCCGATCCCGTTCGCGAAGGTGCTCACCGGAGCGATCTTCGTCGCTGCGTCCTTCATTGCTGCGATCCTGTGCTTCCGTTTCCTGATGAGGCTCTTTGCCTACGGGCTCGACGAGAGCGGTGTGCTCCGGATCCGTCATCCGGTGGGACTCCTCTTGCTGATCGTCCTCCTGGTGGGAGCCGGTGGAGCATTCGCGATCGACGAGGCCGAGGCTTCTGAGCCTGCGAGCGTGGCGCTTGCGGCAATCTCGTGGGTCGCGTTCTGCTCGGGGCTCTGGATCGGCCTCCGGCATCGGACGGTCGAGAGCCTGGCCCGCAACGGCATGGAGAACGTCATCTTCCTGCGGCGTTTCCATTCGTTGGCCGACCGTTCGATCATCGAAGTGGTCCGCGGTTCCTTGCCCTGGAGCTCTCGGCTCGTCGTCCTGAGGTCTCCGCGCGACCTGCTCCGTCTGTGGGACCCGATCCAGATCCTGTTCTACGGCCTCGACCTACGGCGTCCATGGCGTGGGATTCCGGTCTATGTCCATTCCGAGAGCGGCACCTGGGTCGACCGTGCGAGGCAGTTGGTGCGGTCGGCTCGAGTCGTGGTCATCGACGCGAGCCAGCTCTCCGAGGCTCTGTTGCAGGAGCTGGCTCTCGTCCGCGAGGTCGGGAGGGAGCACGCTCTCGTCGTGATTTCCGAACGGAGCAGCGTCGCGGCGGCGTCGAGTGGGGCCGGCATCCCCGCGACATCGATCGTCCCCTATCGACTCGGCCGCCTGCGGTCGTGTTTTCGGTTCCTGGTCGGCTTCATGGTGGTTGCCAATGGTTGTGTCTTTCTGAACCTGGCGCTTCTCCTCGTGGTGGCCGAGACCTTCGGCCCGAGCAGCGTGCCGATCGCTTGGGTGCGCAGTCTCTGGGAGGCGCTCGGCCGCGATCTCCTCACCGTTCTCTTCCTCCTCGGTCTTCCGCTCTACCTCTGGGCGTCCTGGCGCCTGGTCTGGGCGGGTCGAGTCGACGGTGCCTCCGCCCGGAGGATCCGACATGCGATCCGTGCGAGACTCGCCGGCGCTGAAGCCGTGGCCGGCTGACGACTCGACGCCCCAGGCGGGCCAGGGATCCCCGGACGCGGCGCGGCGCGCCGCGAAGGATTCGCCGCTGCCGGGTGTTGCACCGCGTGTGGTGGCCGCGACCGCGGAGATGGCGACGCTCGAGGTGGGGTCGGAGCCGGTGAGCTCGACGAGACCGGTGGGGCCGGAACGCGGCGACGACCCCGACCGGGAGGCCCTGGCACGCGCCGCGGCGGGCGATCCGGAGGCGTTCGCCGTCCTCGTCGAGCGCCACCAGGTGCGCCTCCTGCGGCTGTGCGAGCGCATGCTCGGCGACCCCGAGGCGGCGCGCGACGCGGTCCAGGAAGTGTTCCTCAAGGCCTACCGCCGGGCCGGCTCGTACCGGCCGCGCGGCGCGGTCTTCACCTGGCTCTACCGCATCGCGGTCAACCACTGCCTGAACCGGCTGCGCCATCGCCGGCTGGTGCGCTTCCTCCGCCTCGAGGGGGAGCGCGAGACCGGCGACCCGACGAGCGGTCCGGCCTTCGACCCCGCCGACCCGGCGCCCGGACCGGCGGCGGCCGCCGCCGCCCGCGACGACTGGCGGATCGTGTCGCGGGCGATCGCCGGGCTGCCGCCCGGCCAGCGCGCGGTGCTGGTCCTGGCGCGCTTCGAGGGGCTGCGCTACCGGCAGATCGCCGAGCACCTCGGGATCACCGAGGGGGCGGTCGAGAGCCGGCTCGTCCGCGCCGTGCGCCGGCTCGAGACGGCGCTGGCGCAGGGAGCGGCGCCGCCGCGGGTTTCATCACGAGAGGAGCGATCATGAGCCGTCGCCACCGAACCGAGGTGCCCGAGCCCGACCGGCGGGCCCTGCTGCGCCTGCTCCACGGCGAGCTGCCGGCCGCCGAGGCGGCGCGCCTCAGCGCGCGGTTGGCCGCCGAGCCCGAGCTGGTCGAAGCCCACGCCCGCCTGGCCGCGGCCTGGCGCGCCGCCGAGCCGCCGCCCGCCGAGCCGCCGCCGCCGGGTTTCTCCGGGCGGGTGATGGCCCGGGTGCGCGCGGCCGCGGGCGAGCCGCGCTGGTCCGAGGCGCCGGCGTGGGTGCGCGCGGCGGCCGCCGCCGCGGCGCTGGCCGGGGTGCTGGCGGGCGCCGGCCTCGGCGCGCGGCTCCCCGTGCCGCCGCCGGCGCCGTCCGGCGAGCCGGCCCCGGTCGCCGGGGCCGCCGCGACCGGCTTCGACGAGGACCAACTCGCCGCCCTCGGCCTCGACGGCGGCCTCGCCGGCGGCTACTGGGAGGCGCTCGGGGTGATCGAGCCGCTGGACCCGGCGGCCGCCGATCCGCTCGAAGGGACTGCCGCCGACCTGGAGGCCGGCTCGTGAAGCGCTGGGGGCTCTTGATCGCCCTCCTCCTGTCGCTCGGGGTCAACGCCGGGATCTTGGCGACCCTGGCGCTCTCCGGCGATCGCGCCGCTCACGCGGAGGACGGGTGTGACGAGATCGCGCGGCCGCCCGAGCGTCCCGCCGGCGGCCCGTCCGGCGGGCCGTCCGCCGGCCCTCCGGCCGGTCCGGCGGCCGCCCGCGCGCCGCTCCCGGAGCTGGCCGAGCGCCGCCTCGGCCGGCTGGCCGACGAGCTGGGCCTCGCCGGTCCCGATCGCGAGCGCTTCCTCGACCTCCAGCGGCGGATGCTCGCCGACGGCGCCCGGCTGGCGCGCGAGCGCTTCGTCCTCCAGGCCGAGCTGCGCCGCGAGCTCCTGGCCGACGAGCCCGACCGCGCGCGGATCGACGAGCTGATCGGCGAGATCGCCGCCGTCTTCACCCGCCTCGAGCGGAGCACCGCGTCGGCGATCCTCGACACCCGCGAGCTGCTCGGCCCCGAGGAGGAGCGGCGCTACCTGGCGGTGGTCGCCCAGATCCGCCCCCGCCTCCTGCGCCAGGCCGAGCAGACGGTGCGCCGCGGCCGCGGCGAGCGCTGGCGCCGCGAGCGGCCGGGCGCACCACCCTAAAAAAAGGCCCCGCGTCGGCGGGGCTCGGAGGAGGGATGAGGGAGAAGGAGACTTGCGTCTGTCCGTCTCTGAATCCTGTATACGCGCCCGAGCGGGAAAGAGTTTGTCGAGCCGCGTCTGAAACGCCGAAAGTCCTTCCGCGCCGGGGCTCCGGCGGTCTTCTCCCGGCCCTCCGGTAGGATCGGCGGCCGGTGGAACCCCTGCTCGAGAGCCTCCGCCTCCTCGACCCGCGGGCCCTCGACCCGCGCGCCGTCGCCTGGCTCGCCGGCCTGATCGCGTTCGCGCTCCTCCTCTGGGCGCTGTCGCTGCGCCGCCGGCTCGCCGAGCGGCTCGACCTCGAGCGCGCGATCCGCCGCGACGCCATCGAGCGCAGCGGCGCCGCGATCCGCGGCCGGGTCTCCGAGACCTTCGCGCCGTTCGCCGAGGGGTGGGAGTTCGAGCCCGGCGACGCCCGCTTCCTCGGCACGCCGGTCGACTTCGTGGTCTTCGACGGCCTCCACGCCGGCCGCTGCGACCGGGTGGTGCTGGTCGAGGTCAAGAGCGGCGGCTCGACGCTCAGCCCGCGCGAGCGGCAGGTGCGCGAGGCGGTGATCGCCGGGCGGGTCGAATGGCGTGAGGTGCGGCTGGAGTAGCCGCCGGACCGCCGCGTCAGCGCCCGCCCGCCGCGACCGGCGCCTCCCCGGCTTCGGGCAGCCCCTCCTCCCCCTCGGGCACCGTGCGCGGCTCGCCGCGGCCGCGTTCGATGGTGTAGAGGAGGTCGGCGGCCTGGGCCTCGCCGGTGGTCGCCTCGAGCGTCCACTTGCTGCTCAGGAGGTAGCGGATGCGCAGGGTGTCGGCGGCCTCGAAGAGCCCGACGCCATAGGCGACGTAGAGGCGCGGCGAGAGGTACTTGCCGAGCACCAGCGAGGCCTCCTCGTAGCCGCCCTCGGTCTCGATCCGCGCCTCCTCGAGCCCGAAGCGCGCCGCGAGCTGCTCGGCCAGGAGGTTGCCGCCCCGGATCCCGAGCGAGGTCGCGGCGTTGGCGACCAGGTCGCCGTCCTCGGCGCTCGCCTGGCCGAGCGGGCGACCGAGCAGGATGTAGGAGAGCTGGTTCGACTGGTCCATCGGCGGCTCCGACCAGAGCGTGATCTCCGGCCGCTCGAGCGTCCCCTCCGCCTCGAGGCCGGCGACCACGCCGTCGCCGGCGCGGCGGTAGGCGCGGAGGTCGATCCGCGGGTTGTCGACCGGTCCGGCGAAGATCAGCCGCCCGCGCTCGATCGTCAGGTCCTGGCCGTAGGCCTTGTAGGTGCCGCCGGCGAGGTCGATCTCGCCGGTGCCGCGGGTCGGCCGCCCCGGCACTTCGACCAGGAGCAGGCTCCCCTCGGGCTCGGCGGCGAGCCCCAGGACGTCGATCTCGACCTCTTCGCCGAGCACCACCCGCACCCGCATCGCGATCGGCAGGCCGGCATCGGGGGCCTCGCGGGGGTCGCCGCCGACGTAGACGACGTCACGGCTGGCGGCGACCGCAGCGCGCGGCGCCTTCTCGATCTCGATCTCGGCCTCGGGGACGACCACCTCGCCTCTCACCGCCAGCCGGGCGCCGTCGTAGCTGACCACGAGGTCGGGATCGGCGACGAGATGCACCTCCGGCGTGTCCATGGCGAGGAAGCGGCGGCCGTCGACCTCGATCCGCACCGGCCGCTCGGGGCCCGGGATCGGCGGCGCCGTGCCGGCGAGGGTCAGCGTGCCCTCCCCCGAGCGCACGCTCCCCTCGATCGAGAGCGGCCCCGGCTCGCTGCCGTCGAGCGCCTGGCCGGTCGCGGAGAGGCGCATCTCGGTCAGCCGGATGCCGAGCGCGGGCACCGCGGCGCGGCCGTCCTCGAGCAGCGCCCGGCCGCCGATCAGCGGCCGGCCGACGGTGCCGGCGATCGTGAGGTCGGCGTCGAGCCGGCCGGCGGTGTCGTCGAGCTGTTCGGAGAAGGCCTGGAGGAAGCCGAGGTCGGTGATCTCGGCGGTCAGCGTGCCGGCGATCGGTTGCGCGTCGCCCGGCGCGCCGGCGAGCCGGTAGCCGGGCAGCTCGAGGGTCGCCGCGGCCGAGCCGAGGTCGGGGAGCGGCAGGTCGAGCGCCGCCTCGACGCCGCCGGCGCCGGCCGAGGCCTCGAGCGTGCCGCGGCCGAAGCGGAGCACGCCGGAGCCGCCATCGGGGAGCGGGTAGACCACCTCGCCCGGTCCCGGCGACAGCTCGGCGTGGGCGGCGATCGCGCCGCCGGCGCCGGCGCTCGCCTCGGCGGTGCCGCCGACCGCGCCCGAGATCTCGAGGTCGGGCGGCAGCAAGCTCGCGGCGAGGGCGAGCGGCACCTCGGTCAGCTCGGCCGAGGCCGCCCAGCCCGCCTCGCCGCGCCAGGCGCCCTCGAGGCAGATCCGCGCCCCGGCCGACACCTCGCACAGGCGGCCGACCTCGACCCGCTCGGCCGAGGCGGCGACCGCGGCCGGCCCCGCGAGGCGCCAGCTCCCGGCCTCGGGGAGGTCGAGGTCGAGGGTCTCGAGCGTGCCGCGCCAGCCCTCGACCGCGGTGCCCGTGCCGGTCAGGCCGCCCTCGGCCGCGAGGCGCAGGGCGCCCTCCTCGGCGTCGGCGTCGATCGTCAGTCGGTGCACGCCGCGTGTGCCGGCGAGGTCGACCGCCACCCGCTCGAACGCCCGCTCGCCGAAGGCCGGCCGGGTCGCCTCGGCGTCGAGGTCGAGCGCGCCGCCGGGGGCGAGGTCGAGGTCGGCTTCGGCGGCCAACTCGGCGATCGCGAGGTCGTTCCAGGAGAAGCCCCTGGCGGCCGCGGTGGCGACGATCCGCGGCGCCTCGATGGGACCGGTGACCCGGCCGCCGGCGGTCAGCGAGCCGGCGGCGCCGGGCAGCGCCAGCCCGAGATTGGGCGCCTCGAGCTCGAAGCCGAAGTCGAACGACGGCGAGAGCCGGCCGTCCGCGGCGAGGCGGAGCGAGCCCCAGTCGAGCGCGAGATCGGAGACCGCCACCCGCTCGCCGTCGAGGAGCACCGCGCCCCGCGCCGCGACCGGCTCGCCGCGCAGGGTGCCGGTGACCCGGAGCGGCGCCACCCGGCCGACCGGGCCGGCATCCCCGAGGTAGCCGGCGGTGCGCGCCGTGAGCGCGAGCCTGCCGTCGCCCGCGGCGAGCGAGCCGTCGGGCCAGAGCGGGGAGGGATCGATCCCGCGCCCCTCGACCGCCAGGTCCCACTCGACGCGCGGCGCCCAGGCGACCTCGCCGCGCGCCGTGACCGTGCCGTCGAGCAGCCGTGCCCGGGCCTTCTCGATCGCGATGCCCTCCTCGCCGCCGCGCCCGGTCAGCTCGAGCGGCGCCGGCGGCAGGCCGGCCGCGGCCAGGGGCTCTCCGACCACCAGGTCGGCGACCAGGTCGTAGGCGGCGAGGTCGCCCGCCGCCTGCGCGCTGCCGCGCGGGCTGGTGAAGGCCGGCTCGCCGGCGAGCGGCCACGCGAGGTCGGTCCACGAGGCGCGCAGGTCGAAGCGCGGCTGTCCCTCGGGCTGTCCTTCGGGCTGGGCCTCGGGCAGGCGCAGCTCGCCCGCGACCTCGATCTGCACCGGCGCCGCGGGCGAGGTGACCACCAGCCGCTCGAACCGGAGCCGCTCGCCGTCGCGCAGCACCACGCCCCGCACCCTGGCCGGGCCGGTGTCCGGCGTCTCGGCGGTGAGGTCGACCTCGGCGCGGAGGTCCTCGATCGTCCCCGCGGCGCTCACCCGGCCGCCGGCGGTGACGTCCGCCGGCAGCTCGCCGCCGAGGTCGGAGAGGACGAACGGCCGCGCCGCGAGCCGGGCGTCGAACGAGAGGTCGCGTAGCGGCGTGGTCAGGACCGCCTCGAGCCGCGCCGCCAGCGGCGAGCTGAAGGAGTGCACGACCCGCAGCTCCTCGAGGGTGCCGTCGAGGGTCCCCTCGCCGGACCAGCGCGGTTGGCCGGGCAGCTCGGCGGACCACTCGAGCCAGAGGTCCACCGGGTAGTCTCCCTGCGGCTCGACTCGCCCCGAGGCGGCGGCCGCAATCTCGGGCGAGTGCACGGTCAGCCGCTCGATCTCGACCACGTCGCCGATCGCGCGGGTCACGAGGTCGAGCGAGTCGATGACGATCGGCTCCTCGCCCGGCCGCATCACCTGGATGCCGCGCACCCGGGCGGAGCGGAGGACGATGTTGACCGGCAGGTGGACGTCGGGGAGCGGTTGCGGCTCGTCGCGCTCGTCGCGGTCGGCGAGCAGCACGGTCACCCCCTCGGCCTCGAGCGAGACGACGTCGAGCTGCTTCTGGAGGAGCTTGCGCAGCCGCCAGTCGAGATCGAGCCGGTCGATCCGCACCTCGAAGCCGTCGCTCTCATAGACCAGCCCGCGCGCCGTGAGCGGCCCGCGGATCGGCCCGTCCAGCGCCTCGACCTCGAGCGAGCCGGCCATCGTCGCCCCGGCGCGGGTGAAGAGCCAGCGCGCCCCGGGCTCGGTGGCGAGCAGGAACCAGGCGCCGAGGCCGATCAGCAGCGCCAACCCGGCCGAGGCGGCGCCCGCGGCGAGGAGGATCCTGCGCCGGCGGCCGCGCCCGCGGGGGCCGGCGCCGCCGCCCGCGGCGCCCGCCGGGGTCGTCGGTTGCAGAAGCTCGCTCACAGGTCCGGTCCGATCATCAGGTGGAAGCGCACCGGCGCGCCCGGCTCGCTGACCGCCCAGGCGGCGTCCGCGCGCACCAGGCCGATCGGCGACAGCCAGCGGAGGCCGGCGCCGGCGCCCTGCTCGATGCGGTCGCCCAGCTCCTCGGCGGCGCCGCCGGCGTCGTAGAAGACCGCCGCGCCCCAGCGGCCGAGCTTGCCGAGATCGAGGAAGAGCGAGTCGAGCTCGACCCCGGCGGCGAGGAGCGCCTCGCCGCCGATCACGTTCCCCTCCTCGTCGAGCGGCCCCAGCTCCTGGTAGGCGTAGCCGCGGACGCTGCGGTCGCCGCCGGCGAAGAAGCGGATCCTCGGCGGCAGCCGCCGGAAGTCCGAGGTCCAGGTGCGCCCGAGGTCGACCCGGCCGATCGCCCGCACTCGGTCGCCGAGCGTGCGCACCGCCTTGGCGCCGGCGGTGACCTGCACGAACGAGCCGTCCGAGCCGAGCGATTCCTCGGCGCCGCGGATCCCGAACTCGACCCGCTCGCCGCGGGTGGCGTAGATGCGGTCGTCGGCGCGCACCCGCGACCAGCCGGCGTCCGGGATCAGCAGGTCAGAGACCCCGGAGTCGACGCCGACCTCGAAGTCCGAGCGCTGGAAGGTGAGCCCGAACGCCTCGCGCCAGCGGCCGCGCGACCGGGTCAGCCCGGCGCCGGCGATCGCGGTCTCCGAGATCGAAGTGTCGGGCCGCTCTTCGGCATAGCCGAGCGTGAAGGTCAGCACGTCGGTGCGCGGATAGGCGCCCGGGATCAGGTAGCGGGCGGCGAAGCTCCGCTCGATCTCGGAGCCGATCAGCTCGCCCTCGCCGCGATGGCCGCGGCGGTTGATCCGGCGCAGCTCCAGCTCGGCCGAGCCGCGGGGCCCGGTGTCGGTGCCGTAGCCGGCGCCGAGGTCCCAGCGCTGCCGCGCCGCCGGCACCAGCTCGACGTCGATCGGCACCCGCAGCTCCTCGGCCCGCCGCCGCCGCGGCAGCACCTCGACGCGCGCGAAGTAGGGGCTGTCCGAGAGCGCGCCCTGCATCTCGGCCAGCTCGTCGAGGTCGAACGGCTCGCCGGGGTCGAAGGTGACGTAGCCGCGCAGGAGATCGGGCTCGAGCACCCGCTGGTGGAACGCGACCTCGCCGAAGAGGTAGCGCGGGCCGGTGTCGAAGTGCAGCGCGACCTCGGCGGTGTAGCGGTCGAGATCGACGCGCAGCTCGGCGAGGTCGAAGGCGGCGTCGAGGTAGCCCGCGGCGACCGCGTGGTCGACGAACGCCTGCTTGCCCGCGTCGTAGGCCGGGTGCGACAGCGGGTCGCCCTCGCCGAGCGGGAACTCGCGGGCGGCGCGCTGGAAGCCCTCCTCCCCGGCGCCCGCGCCGACGACCTCGATCGCCACCTTCGAGACCGCCATCCGCGGCCCCGGGTCGACCTCGTAGCGGGCGGTCCACTCGGTCCCGTCGCGCTCGAGCGCCGGGCGCACCTCCGGCCGGTAGTAGCCGAACGGCTCGAGCGCGGCGGCGATCTCCTCGGGGGCGCGCTCGTGGAGTTGGGCGAGGCGCGCGGCGGAGAGCTCCCTGGGCTTCGCCTGCTCGACCGAGAGGGTCGCCTCGACGTTGCGCCGGATCTCGCTGAAGAAGCCCTCGACGAAGCCCTCGCCGGCGACGTCGATCTCGACGGCGAGACGGGTGACCTCGCGCTCGGTGTCCTGGGGCCCGTCCTGGGCGGCGGCCGGGGCGAGGGGCAGGAGCAGCGCCGCCAGCGCCAGCGCCGCCGCGGCGGCGCTGGCGGACTTGGGGCGGGAACCGGCCTCGGCGGTGCCGGCGCCCTCCTCGGTGCGCTCGGCCCCCGGCTCCGGCACCACTCCCGGCGGCCGGTGCCGGCGCGACCAGACGCGGGTGAAGCCGGCGCCGAGGAGCAGGATCATCGACGAGTAGTAGACCCAGAGCAGCAGCAGCACCAGCGAACCGGCGACGCCGTAGGCCGAGGCCACCCCGGCGCGGCCGAGGTAGAGGCCGATCAGCTCCTTGCCGATCGAGAACAGGAGCGCCGTGACCGCCGCCCCGACCGCCACGTCGCGCCACGCCAGGACGGCGTCGGGCAGCACCCGGAACATCAGCGCGAAGAGCACGGTGAGGACGGCGAGGAAGAGCCCGAAGTCGAGCGCGTCGAGGAAAACTGCCGGAAACGCCAGGAGGCGCTGGAGATAGGCCCCGAACGCCGAGATCCCGGCGCTCAGCACCAGCGAGACCAGGAGCAGGAAGCCGATCACCACCACCAGCCCGAGCGAGAGGAGGCGTTTCTTGAGGAAGTTCCGCACCAGGCTCCCCGGCCGCGGCTCGACTCCCCAGACCGAGTTGAGCGCCTGCTGGAGCTGCCCGAACACCACCGTGGCGCCGAAGAGCAGCGTCGCCGCGCCCACCAGCCCGGCGAGCCGCGTCAGGTCCGGCCGCGCCGCGCTGTCGAGCACCTGCCGCACCACCGCCGCGCTCTCTTCCCCGGCGAGGATCCGCACCTGCGCCTGGATCTCGGCCCGCGTCGCCTCCTCCCCGAACACCGCCCCGGCGATCGCCACCGAGACCATCAGCACGGGCGCCATGGAGAACAGCGTGTAAAAAGCGAGCGCCGCGCTCTGCATCGCCGCGTTGCTCCGCCACCAGTGGAGGAAGGTCTCGCGCGCCACCGCCCACGGGCTCAAGCGGCGGCGGCGGGCGCGCGGGTTCCCGGTCCCCCGGGGCGGTGAGGTGGTGCGGTCGGCCACGGGGGCGGAGGAAGCAAGCGGTGTGCCAGAGGCGCCTAGGCGGGACTGCGGTGCCCCCCGGGCCGGGGCGTGGCCCTCCCTCCCAGGGGGCGGGGCGCGCTCTGAGCACCCGACGCGGTGTCGTTCGTCCCGCGGTCGAGTCTAGGAGTAACGGTGAGTTTTGGGGGAGCGGGTCGGTCGTGGGAGGCTGGGGAGGACCGAGAAGAGGCCGGTTACGCTTTGGAGCCGATAGAGCCCGACTCTGAGCCTGGTCGTGGGCCGGCGCGTCGAGATCTGGTGGCGCGGGCGGAGTCGCCCGGAGACCCCGTTGGGAAGAGTTCGCAAGTCAGAGCGCGCCCACCTCGGTCCTGTTTGAAAGGAGGAGGTGAGGGTTGAAGAAGCGGAGGCGTCGCGGCAGAAGGCATCTCGAGCGGGTCAATCCTCGGGCCGCCGGGATCGACATCGGCAGTCGCAGCCATTGGGTGGCGGTCGATGAATCGCTCGACGAGCGACCGGTGCGGGAGTTCGAGACCTACACGGCAGGTCTGGAGGCGATGGCCGAGTGGTTGCTCGGGTGCGGTGTTCAGACCGTAGCGATGGAGTCGACGGGCGTGTACTGGGTGGCGGCGTACGAGGTGCTGCGGGATCGGGGACTGGAGGTGTATCTGGTGGATGCCGGCGCCACCAAGCAGGTGGCGGGGCGCAAGAGCGACATCACCGACTGTCAGTGGATCCAGCAGTTGCACTCCTACGGTCTGCTCAGGCCTGCCTTCCTGCCCGAGGCGGAGATCGCGACGCTGCGCTCGTACATGCGTCAACGAGATCGTTGGGTCGCCGACGCGGGACGGGCGATCCAGCACATGCAGCAGGCGTTGGAGCTGATGAACGTCAAGCTGACGGAGGTGGTCGCAGACATCACCGGCGCGACCGGCATGGCGATCATCGAATCCATCCTGGCGGGCGAGCGGGACCCGGGGCAGCTCAGCGCCCATCGCGATCCGCGGTGCGGCCACAGCCGCGAGGAGATCGCCCGCGCCCTGCACGGACACTGGCGCGAGGAGCATCTGTTTGCCCTGGCCCAAGCCCGCGACCACTACCGCTACCTGGGCGAGCGGATTCAGGCCTGCGACCAGCGGATCGATGCAGTGTTGACGAAGCATGGTTCAGCCCGTGGAACGGGCGGCGACGCCGCCCCTCCGACCTCGTCGCCCCGAAAGAAGCGCGATCGAGCGCCGCATCCATTCGGCTTCGACGCGCATGCGCACTGCCTCCGCCTGGCCGGCGTTGACCTGACGGCCGTTGATGGGGTGGCGGTGAATACCGCGCTGACCGTGCTCGCCGAGGTCGGCACCGACATGTCGCCCTGGCGGAGCGAAAAGGCCTTCGGGTCCTGGCTGGGACTCGCACCCAACCCCAGGCGCTCGGGGCAGCGCCTGCTGCGCTCGTCCACCCGGCCCAACGCCCATCGCGCGGCCAATGCCTTGCGCCTGGCGGCGCGCGGACTCTCCAACTCCAAATCCGCGCTCGGTGCCTTCTACCGTCGGCTCCGAGCTCGAATCGGAGCCCCCAAGGCCATCACCGCCACCGCCTACAAGCTCGCCCGCATCCTCTACCGAATGCTCAAGACCCGACGCCCGTACCGCGATCTCGGCGAAGCAGCCTACGACCAGCGCTTCCGAGATCGACGCCTCCGCTCCGTAAAGCGCATGGCCAGGGATCTCGGCTTCCAGCTCATCCCGGACCCGAACCCTGCCCATGCGTAGCGTGTTACTGGGAAGTGAGCGGGGGGCGGTCGGCGCGCCCCTCGTCAGCCCCGGCGCGGGTTCTCTTCGCCTTGCGAGTCGGTGCGTCGGGCGCCGGGGCTGGCGCCCCTGGGAGAGAGGGCCACGCCCCGGCCCTGCCCACCCCTACCTGCGGCTGGGGTCGGTTCCCGGCAGCGGAGCCGGCGGCGGGGTCCAGATCTCGTCGGGCGGCGGGATCGGTGGGCCGGGGTCGGCCGGCGGTGCGGGCGGCGGCGGTTCGGACGGGGTCGGGGCGGCCGATTCCGGGGCGGCGCTCTTGCCGGTGGTGGGTTTCTTCGGCCGCTTCCGGCCGCCGCCGGGGACGGTGATCTCGAACTCTTCGTTGACGTCGGGCCAGAGGCGGATCTCGCCGCGGAGCTTGAGCTTCCAGGTGACCCTGGCGTCGCCCTCGCTCGAGGTGGGCGGCGCGTCGGGGGCGAGGACGAAGGCGGCGTTGCCGTGCTCGATCTCGGAGCGCAGCTCGGTCTCGACCAGGGTCTGGGTGTGGAGCGGCGTGGTCTTGGTGCTGCGGCTCTTGCCGCTGCCGGTCGAAATCGACTCCTCGGCGTCGAGCTTGATCCTGAGCCGGCGGATGCGCCGGGCGGCGCCGGTGAAGCGCCAGGAGATCTCGGCGCGGCCGCCGGGGGGCAGGCGGCCCGGGGTCAGGATCAGCCGTGGGCGCGGGTTGGCGAGGGCGAGGATCGAGTAGGGGACCGAGACCAGGAGCAGGAGCCCGATGCCGACGAAGGGGAGGATGAAGAGGGTCAGGCAGCCGTCGGGGGCGCCGGCGCGCCATCCCTCGACCGCCTGCCAGACGAAGATCCCGGTGATGCCGTTCCAGAACGCGGCGACGAAGATCAGGACCAGGAGCCGTGTCCACGGACCCTGGGCGGGCTCGAGGACGCGCGCGCCGTCGACTACGACGCCATCGTCCGCGGCGGCGTAGCCCGCGGCGGCGGCGCGGGCGCCGGCTCCCTTCCGGGCGCGCCGTTCCTGGCGCCGGTGCCCGGTCAGGGCGAAGACGATGCCGCCGCCGCCCACGATCACGAAGATCATCGGGACGAGCCCGATCCACGCCTCGCGGCCGAGGCCGCGCTCGATCACCGCCTGGCTCGGGTCGCCGGGGTCGACCCAGCAGGTGAAGCGGGAGCCGGCGGGGAGGCGCTCGACCACCGCCGCCTTCCCCTCGTAGCCGCCGGTCGAGCCGGTGTGGAAGTGGTAGCGGTTGGAGTGGTACTCGCGGCCGTCGATGCGGTAGCGGTAGAGGATCTCGACGCTGTAGGTGGGATCGCCCTCGTCGGACGGGTGGGTCTCGACGTGGCTCGACACCACCTCGCACGGGGTCGCGACCCAGGAGCGCGCCCGCCAGGCGCCGAGCCCGGGGCCGAGGAGCGTCAGCCAGAGGAAGCCCAGGCCGGCGAACAGGAAGACCGAGAAGAAGGCCGCCAGGCAGCCGGAGCTGCCGCCGGTCCACTTCCGGCCGAGCGCCTCGGCCGGCGACGGCGCCGGCGCGCCGCCCTGCTTGCGGCGGCGGCCGCCCCAGAGCAGCCAGAGCCCGCCGGCGCCGCCGCCCAGGAACGGCAGCGAGGCGAGGATGACCAGGCCGTGCCAGAGGCTCCGGTGCTCGAGGAAGGCGTCGCCGGGGCGTTCGGGATCGACCCAGCAGGTCACCCGCGCGCCGGCCGGGTAGGCGGCGGCCATCCGGTAGGCGTCGGCGGAGTCGCCGGAGCCGTCGTAGCCCGGGCGCACGACGTCGCCGGTGCGCACGGTGCCGCCGGCGCGGTAGCGGTACTCGGCGCGGAAGAGGAACTCCTGGCCGCCGCCCGCCGGCACCTCGACGCCGCTCGACAAGATCAAACAATCGGTCGCCGGCCAGCTCCGGCTCGCGATCGTGCGCGCGAACTCCGCGGTTGTCGCCCAGGCGATCAGCAGGCCGAGGGCGAAGCAGGCGAGGAGCGCCAGCGATCCGAGCAGCGAGCGCACCACCCCGCCCGCGGCGGTGGCGCGGCGGCCGGCGAGGGGGCCGGCCAGGAAGCCGACGGGGTGGGGCGCTCCCCGGCTGCCCAGGCGTGTGCGCATCGAGGTCGTGTCCCGAGATCGGGGCGCAGTCTATCCGGCCGCCGCTCGCGTTACACTCCCCGCTTTCGCGGATCGGCCGAACCCGAAAGGAACCCGCCATGGACGCGCGCCGAGTCGTCCTCGCCTACAGCGGCGGCCTCGACACCGCCTGCATCCTGAAGGTCCTGGTTCAGCGCGGCCACCCAGTGGTCGCGTTCGTCGCCGACGTCGGCCAGCGCGAGGACTTCCAGGCGGTCGCCGAGCGCGCCCGCGCCACCGGCGCCGAGAAGGTCCACGTCGCGGACCTGCGCGAGGAGTTCGTCACCGACTTCATCTTCCCCGCGGTCGCCGGCCACGCGGTGTACGAGAACCGCTACCTCCTCGGCACCTCGCTGGCGCGGCCGCTGATCGCCCGCCGCCAGGTCGAGGTCGCGCTCGCCGAGGGCGCCGGCGCGGTCGCCCACGGCGCCACCGGCAAGGGCAACGACCAGGTGCGCTTCGAGCTCGCCTATGCGGCGCTGGCGCCGCAGCTCGAGGTGATCGCGCCGTGGAAGGAGCGCGCCTTCCTCGACCGCTTCCGCGGCCGCCAGGACCTCCTGGCGTTCGCCGCCGAGAACGGCATCCCGGTCGAGGCGACGGCCGAGAAGCCCTACAGCTCGGACGAGAACCTGATGCACCGGAGCTACGAGGCGGGGGTGCTCGAGGACCCGAGCCGGCCGCCGTCGGAGGACATGTTCCGGCTCACGCGTTCACCGCGCGCGGCGCCCGACGAGCCGGCGCGCCTGGCGATCGAGTTCAAGGACGCGATCCCGGTGCGCTTCACCGACCTCGCGAGCGGCGCCGTCTTCGATCGCCCGCTCGAGCTCTTCGTCGAGCTCAACCGGATCGCCGGCGAGCACGGCGTCGGCCGCGTCGACATGGTCGAGAACCGCTTCGTCGGGATCAAGTCGCGCGGCGTCTACGAGACCCCGGCCGGCACCGTCCTCCACGCCGCGCTGCGCGACCTCGAGGGGATCGCGATGGACCGCGAGGTGATGCGCCTGCGCGACAGCCTGGCGCCGAAGTTCGCGCAGCTCATCTACAACGGCTTCTGGTTCTCCCCCGAGATGGACTTCATCCGCGCCGCCTTCGCCCAGGCCGAGAAGCTGATCGACGGCACCGTGCGCGTCGAGCTGTACAAGGGCTCGGTGACCGTCCTCGGCCGCGAGTCGCACAGCTCGCTCTACGACCGCGAGCTGTCGTCGATGGACGTCGCGGGCGGCTACGACCAGGCCGACGCGCTCGGCTTCATACGCATCAACGCCCTGCGCTTGAAGGCGCACAAGGTGATCGTGGCCGGCGCCGAGGAGCGCTGAGGGCCGGAGAGGCGAGATGACCCGACTCTGGGAGCGCGGCGAGCCCGCGGACGAGCGGCTGGTGCGCTTCACCACCGGGCGCGACCCCGAGCTGGACCTCGAGCTGGTGGCCTACGACGCGCTGGCGAGCGCGGCGCACGCCGTGATGCTCGCCGGGATCGGGATCCTGGCGCCGGCCGAGCGCGACGCGCTGGTCGCCGAGCTGGGCTGGATCGCCGCCGACGCGCGCGCCGGGCGCTTCGTCATCGAGCGCGCCGACGAGGACGGCCACACCGCGATCGAGAACCGCCTGGTCGAGCGCTGCGGCGAGGCCGGGCGGCGCATCCACACCGGCCGGAGCCGCAACGACCAGGTGGCGGCCGCGCTGCGGCTCCACGCGCGCGAGGCGCTGCTCGGCCAGATCGGGCGGACGCTCGACCTCGCCGGGCGCCTCCTCGACCTCGCCGGCGAGCACCGCGAGACCTCGCTCCCCGGCTACACCCACAGCCGCCAGGCGATGCCCTCGACGCTCGGCTTCCTGTTCGCGGCCCACGCCGAGGCGCAGCTCGACGCCGTGCCCTGGCTCGAGACCGCGTTCGCCCACGCCGACCGCTCGCCGCTCGGGAGCGCTGCCGGCTTCGGCGTGCCGCTGCCGCTCGATCGGCCGCGGGTCGCCGGGCTCCTCGCCTTCGGCGCCGTCCAGGGCAACACGCTGGCGGTCCAGAACGACCGCGGCCTGACCGAGTGGCTGGCGCTCGGCGCCGCGATCGTGCCCGCGCTCGACTGCGGGCGCCTCGCGGCCGACCTGATCCAGCTCTCGGCCGACGAGCTGCGCTGCATCCGCCTGGCGCCGGAGGTGACCACCGGGTCGAGCATCATGCCGCAGAAGCGCAACCCGGACGTCCTCGAGCTGGTGCGCGCCGGCTCGGCGCGGCTGCGCTCGCGGCACGGGGAGATCGCGGCGGTCTTCGCGCCGCTCGCCTCCGGCTACCACCGCGACCTCCAGCTCACCAAGGAGCCCTACCTCGAGGGGATGCGCGCCGCCGGCGACCTCCTGGCCGCGACCCGGCGGGTCCTCGACGGCCTCACGGTCGACCGCGAGCGCTGCCGCGAGCTGATGGGGCGCGCGATCGGCGCCACCGACGAGGTCTACCGTCGGGTCGCCGCCGGCGAGCCCTTCCGCGACGCCTACCGCGCGGTGGCGCGCGACCCCGAGGGGGCGGTCGCCGGCGATCCCGCCGAGAGCTGGCGCCTGCGCACCCACCTCGGCGCGCCCGGGGCGCTCGAGATAGATCCCGCCCGCGAGCGGCTGGCGACGGCGCGCGAGCGGCTCGCCGAGCGCGAGCGGCGCATCCTCGGCGCCTGGAGGCTGCTGGCGGCGGCCCCGGACGCGCGCCCTTGAGGCACGCACGGCCCGCGCCGCGCGCGCGCCTTCGGTAAGATCGCCGCCCTCCGTCCTCGACGAGCCGGTCCCGTTCGATGAGCAGCGACCACTTCTCCGCCGTCGCCCTCGGCTATGCCCGCTACCGCCCGGGCTACCCGGACGCGCTGTTCGACTGGCTGGCCGGCCTGCCGGAGCGGCGCGAGGTGGCCTGGGACTGCGCCACCGGCAGCGGCCAGGCGGCGGCGAGCCTCGCGGGGCGTTTCCGCCGGGTGGTCGGGACCGACTTCTCGGCCAGCCAGATCGGCAACGCGACGCGCCGGCCCGGGGTCGAGTACCGGGTCGCGCCGGCCGAGGCCTCCGGCCTCCCCGACGGCGCCGCCGACCTGATCACGGTCGCCCAGGCGCTCCACTGGTTCGACCTGCCGACCTTCTACGGCGAGGCGCGGCGCGTGCTCGCTCCCGGCGGCGCGATCGCCGCCTGGTGCTACAACCTGCTCGACTCCGGCCCGCGGGTCAACGCCGTGGTCGGCCGCTACTACTCGCAGGTGGTCGGCGCCTACTGGCCGCCCGAGCGGCGCCTGCTCGAGGCCGGCTATCGCACCGTGCCGTTCCCGTTCCGCGAGATCGAGGCGCCGCCGTTCGAGATGGCCACCGAGTGGAGCCTCGACCACCTGCTCGGCTACCTCGGCACCTGGTCGGCGACCGAGCGCTACCGGCGCGTCCGCCGCGAGGACCCGCTGCGCCTCGTCGAAGGCGACCTGCGCGCCGCCTGGGGCGAGCCGGGGACGGTCCGCAGCGTGCGCTGGCCGCTCAACCTGCGGGTCGGTCTCGCCGGCGGCTGAGCCCGTCCGGCGGCGGTCTCTCCCCGTCGCGCGACCTATCGGAATATATTCTTCTATGTGTATAATTGCGCATTGAGAAATGCGCAGGTAGGATCCTGAGGACTTGCGACGTGGTGCCTGCAATCCCGCAGGGCCGCCGACGACAGGAGTCTCACCATGGATCGTCGTCATCTCGTCCTCGTCCTTCTCGCCGCCGTCCTCGCCTTGGCCGCTCCCGCGGTCGCCCAGTCGCCCGAAGACGGCGCCCTGCCGGTCGCCGAGGTGCAGCCCGACGCCGGAGCGCCGCCCGCGCTCGCCGAGGGGCCGCTGTTCACCCCGGCGCCGGAGCAGAAGGCACCGGAGTGCCACTTCTGCGGCGGCGGCTTCACCACCTCGATCGGCGGCGCCCCTTCGCACTGGGGCTACGGTGCCGACTGCACCTCGGCCCAGAACGACGCCCGCGCTCAGCTCAGCTCGTTCGTCAACGCCGACTGTCAGAACTGGGGCAATGCCGGGCGCTGCACCTTCCAGGTGGTCTACACCTGCTCGTGCTACCAACAGGGCGGGCAGTGGGTGGTCGACGCCTACGCCAACTACAACTGCTGGATCTACTACTGCTGACCGAGCGCTCGATCCTCCGCGGGGGGGCCGGCACGGGCCGGCTCCCCGAGCCCCTCTCGCCGCCCCTACCGCCCTTGCCTCCCTGCCCCTGTGGGGCAGTTCACAGCGCGCGATCGCCGCCGCCAGGTACTCTCCGCCTCCTTTGCGGGAGGAACACCATGGAGACCGACATCGAGGCAAGGAAGGGATCCGACTGGCCGGAGGTCATGCGCTCGCTGGAGGCGACCCTCCGCCGGTTGTCCGATCGGGTGCTGGAGCTGAACGAGCGGACGCGGGAGAGCGACGCCGAGAGCGGCGCGGAGGAGCCGGCGGCGCGGATCGACGCCGTCGGGCCGGGACCGGAATGAAGGGCGCGGGGGACCGGTCTACTGGGCCGGCTCGACCGTCACCTCGGCCTCCCCCTCGCCGTCGCGCCGGACCGTGAGCAGCCACGGGTTGCAGCAGACCTCGCAGTCCTGCACCATCCGCCCCTCGGTCTCGGGATCGAGCGCGATCTCGACCGTCTCGCCGCAGTAGGGGCAGTCGACGGCCACGGTGTCGAGCATCGCGGCAGTATCCCACGCCGGTCGCAACCGCGAGCCGGGCGGCGCGTATCATCGGGCTATGGAACCGACGATGAGACTCCTCGGGATCGAGATCCGGCGGTGCGGGGTGGCGGCGCTGGCGGCCGCGGCGCTCCTCGCCTGGGCCAGTGAGGCGCCGGCGCAGCCGCGCGGCGACACCGTGGCGCCCGCCGGCGCCCCCTGGTCGGCGCGGATGACGCCGGACGGCGAGCCCGGCGAGCCGCTGGTGGTCGAGGGGACGGTCACCGGCGCCGGCGGCGAGCCGCTCGCCGGGGTCAGCGTCTTCGCCTACCAGACCGGCGCCGACGGCGTCTACGGTCCGAACGGCAACTCCGACCCGCGCCTGCGCGTCCATCTGCGCACCGACGCGCGCGGCCGCTACCGCTTCGAGACCGTCCGCCCCGGCAGCTACCCCGGCACCCGCATCGCCGCCCACATCCACTTCCACGTCACCCCGCCCGGAGACCGGGAGCGGGTGAGCGAGGTGGTGTTCGAGGGAGATCCCTACCTCACCGAGCGGATGCGCGGCAACCCGTTCTTCGCCGTCCGCCCGGTCGAGCGCGGCGAGGGCGGCGCCGGACGGGTGACCTACGACGTCGTGATCGAGGACTGAGCTACGGCTCCGCGGCGGTCCACGCCGAGGTGTCGCCGCTTTCGAAACCATCAGCGAAGAGATCGCCCGCCGCGCAGGCCGGCGGCAGCGGCCAGACGAGCTGTGCCCGGCCGTGGCCGTAGACGTTGTTGGGCACGTCGCCCGACGGGATGCCGCCGCAGGTCTGGGTGTTCCAGGACGGCACCGCGGCCTGACGCAGGCACTCCTCGATCTGATCGACGTCGCCCGCCAGCCCCGGCGCGGCCGCGAGCAGGAGCGCGACGAGCCCGGCGACGTGCGGCCCGGCCATGCTCGTGCCGGAGGCCGGGCCGTAGGTGCCGTTGCGGAACGACGAGCGGACGTTGATCCCGGGCGCCGCGACGTCCGGCTTGAGCCGGTTGCTGCCGTCGACGGTCACCGGGCCGCGGCTCGAGAGGTTGGCGATCGCGTCGCTGATCGACGTCGCGCCGACCGAGAACGAGGCGTCGTAGATCGCCGGGGGATCGGAGACCGAGGCGCACCCCGCAGCGCCCGAGTTGCCGGCCGAGACGACGACCACGATCCCCGCCGCGCGGGTGTTCTCGACCACGGTCTGGAGCGCCGTCGCGCTGCACCCCTCGGACGGCGGGCAGCCCCACGAGTTGTTGATCACGTCCGGGGCCATCGCGGGATCCGGGTTGGCGCCGCCGACCTCGGTCGGGCGCGAGGAACCACTGGAAGCACTCGCTGTAGGTCGCCGGCGTGCCGTTGCCGTCGTTCATGTTGCGGCAGCCGATCCAGCGCGCGCCCGGGGCGACGCCGATCTGGTTGCGCGCCGCCGTCGTCGCCGATCATGGTCCCCATCGTGTGGGTGCCGTGGCCGTGGTCGTCGCACGGCTCGGACGAGTCGGCGCCGGGCAGTCGGAGTTGGCGACGTGGATCGCGTCGTGCCAGTTGTAGTCGTGGTCGGCGCTGGTGCCGTTCCAGCCGCGGTACTTGCCGACGAGCGCCGGATGGTCCCAGTCGTAGCCGGTGTCCTGGCCGGCGACCACCGCCCCCTGCCCGGTGATCCCCTCGGCCCAGAGGACCGGCGCGCCGACCCGGTCGACCCCCCACTCGATCGCCGCCGGCGTGAGCCCGGCCTCCTCCTCCGGCACCGGCAGCGCCGCCGCCACCCAGGGGTTGGCGAGGACGCGGGCGACGTCGGCGCGCTCGGCCATCGACCGCACCGCACCGAGGTCGCCGCGCACCCAGATCATGTTGGCGATCCAGTACGGCCGGTGCGGCAGCCGCCGCGCGGCCAGCTCGTCGAGCAGCGGCCGCTGCGTCCGCGCCGCGACCTCGGTCAGCCGCTCGAAGACGTAGCGCCCTTTGGCGGCCTTGCCGGGCAGCCGCCGGGCGGTCGAGAGGTCGGCCTGCTCGGCGAGGAAGACCAGGAACTCGGCCTGGGCGGCGGCCTCGGCGGGCGCGGCCGTCTCGGCCGGAAGGTCGACCCGCTCGAGCACCCAGGGATCGACCTTGTCGCGCCAGTCGGCGGCCGCCGCCGGCGCGGCGAGGAGGAGGGCCAGGGTGGGCAGGAGGCGGCGGGTGAGGGCGAGTCGCGGCGGTCGGGCGTTCATTTGGAGGATCTCCCTTTTCGAGCCTGCCGCCGACTCTATCCGGCGGCGCCGGATTCCGTTCGCGCGCCGTCGGGTCCCGGGACGCCGAGCTGGTACGGAACCAGCACGAACCGGTGCCGGTCGGGCGGGAAGTCGCGGGTGTTGCGGGTCACCAGGGTCAGATCGTGACGCTGGGCGAGCGCGGCCTGGAAGGCGTCGGGGAGGCGCCAGCGGACCTCCCGGCGGAGCCGGGCGGCGGTGTCGGCGACCGGCCCGTCGATCGCGAGCAGCGGGAAGCGATCGAGCAGCGCGGCGGCCGGGGCCGCCTCCTCCTCCGAGCCGAAGCCGGCGAGCACCTCGGCGCGGGTGATCACCGAGATCGCGGCCTCCTCGCCGTGGTCGCGCAGGTAGCTGCTCGCGGCGGCGACGCCGTTGAGGTGGTCGATCACGATCACCGAGTCGAGCAGCAGTCTCATCGCTCCCACTCGCCACGCATCCGGTCTTGGTGCTCGAGCCCGTCGCCGCCGGGCCAGATCCCGGCCGTCCGTTCGAGCAGGTCGGCGAGGGACGGCTCCCGCCGCTCGGTCTCCTCGCGCAAGCGGCGGACCGCGCGCCGCACCACCTCGGCCATCGCCACCCCCTCCTGGCGCGACCGCCGGTCGAGCCACTCCTTCTCGTCCTCGGCGAGGCTGACGATCGTGCGCACCATGGGTTCGGGCTTCCTTCCGATATCGCTTCGCGCGAACGATATCACGGCCGGTGGTGACCTTGGCGCGGCCGTCCTCGTCCGGGGACGATCGGGGCGTGTGCGCGCCGGCGGTCCGGCGTGCCGGCCGTGGCACGGCCCTTGAAACGCCTCCCTTCGCGCGCTACGCCGCCGGCCGGCGGCGGCCGCTCCGACCCGAAACGCACCGGCGGCGCCGCCGCCGATCGAGAGGAGGCACCCCCATGCAGCTCCACCCCCGACTCGGCCGCTCCCGTAGCGGCCCCCGCCCCGTCCCGGCCGCGCTCGCCTGCGCCCTGATCGCCGTCACCGCCGGCTGCGCCACCTACCAGCCGCAGCCGCGCACCACCCAGCGCGACAAGACCGCCAAGGGCGCCGGCATCGGCGCCGCCGCGGGCGCCGCGGCCGCGGTGCTCAAGGGCGAGCGCGAGGCCGACGAGATCCTCGCCGGCGCGGCGATCGGCGCCGCGGTCGGCGGCGGCGTCGGGTTCTACCTCGACCGCCAGGAGGAGCAGCTCGCGCGCATCCCCGGCACCACCGTCGAGCGGGTCGGCGACAACACGCTCCTGGTCCGCTTCGAGGGCGACATCCTCTTCCCGGTCGACTCCGCGGTGATCCAGTCGGGCGGCCGGTCGGCCCTCGACCAGACCGCCGGCGTGCTGGTCGAGTACCCGAAGACCGCCGTGGTGGTCCAGGGCCACACCGACGCCAGCGGCACCGAAGAGCACAACCTGGCGCTCTCGGAACGCCGCGCCCAGGCCGTCGAGCGCCACCTGATCGCCGGCGGCGTCGCCGCCGACCGCGTCTCGGCACTCGGCATGGGCGAGGGCTACCCGGTGGTGGAGAACGACACCGCTTACGGCCGCGAGCAGAACCGCCGGGTCGAGATCCTGCTCCGCGCCAAGGCGCGGTAGACCCAAGCCGTCAACAGGTGAGTGGACCTTCCGGCCGAACACCGAGGGAGGGGCCGGTGGGCTTCACATCTCCTCCAGGAGCCAGCGGGCAGCCGGCGCCCAGGTGAGGCCGGACGGGAGCGGCCGAGCCGGTGGCGCGTCATCGAGCGTCACGAGGAACGGTCGCGCGTCGGCGTGGGTGCTGGCCGCCGCTTCGAGCGCCCGCAGCTCCCGGTCCCAGGTCTCGTCGCCCTCGCTCTCCAGGCAGACCTGGACGAGCAGCGGGCGCTCCCCAGCGCGATGGGCGAGGAAGTCGACCTCCCATCCGTCCGCGGTCCTGATGTAGGACACCTCGAAGCCGCGCCGTTCCAGCTCGAGCATCACGGCGGTCTCGAGTGCGCGGCCGTGGTGGGTGCGGCCGGTGCGCTCGAAGAGCGCGATCAGGCCCGGGTCCACCGGGTAGGCCTTGCGCGGGTTGACCATCCGCTGGCGCTCGGACGAGCTGTGCATCGCCACCGCGCGGATCAGGAAGGCGTCCTCGAGATGGGCGAGGTAGTCGTGCAGGGTGTCCTTGCCCACCGGCACGCCCTGGGAGCGAAGCGCGTCGTAGTGCTTCTTCACCGAGAAGGCGCCGCCCGGATTCGCGAGGAGCTGGCGCTGGAGCCAGCGCAGGGCGAGAGGGTTGGAGACGGCGTGCCGCTCGATGACGTCCCGCAGCACGACGACGTCGACGTAGCCGCTCAGGAGCGCGGTGCGGTCGCGCGCGTCGGCGCCCTGCGCCTCGGGGAAGCCGCCCTCGGCGAGATAGCGCCGCAGGCGCTGATCGAGCGCGCCGCGCTCGGCGGGGCCCAGCCGCTCCCACGCCTTCTCCGGTTCCGCCCCCGCGTGGCGCAGCGCCTCGCGGAAGCTGAACGGCAGCACCAGCACCTCCATCGCCCGGCCCCGCAGGCTGGTGGCGACCTCGCGGCTCAGCAGGCGCGCCGAGGAGCCCGAGACGAAGACCTCCAGGCCGCCGGCATCCATCAACCGGCGGACCAGCCGCTCCCAGCCGGGCACGGTCTGCACCTCGTCGAGATAGACGGTCATCGTGCCGGTTTCGCGCAGATCGGGGAACTGCCGGGCGTGCTCGTCGAGGAGCCGGCCGAGATCGGCGACCGAGAGCCCCTCGAGACGCTCGTCCTCGAGCGAGACGAGCAACTGGGACTCGGGGGGGCGGCCATCGGCCAGCCGATCGGCTCGGCACTGGCGCAGGAACGAGGTCTTGCCGCCCCGCCGCACACCGATCACCGCCAGCGCCTTGCCGGGGATGCCGGGAAGCCGCACGTCGCGGCGCGTCAGCGCCGGTTCGGTAACGGCAAGCGATTCCGCGAGCTTCTGGCGCAGGAGATCGGAAGAGATTGTCATCGTGAGAAGGACAAATTAGTTGAAAATTGTCACTACGTCAAGGACAATCGCTATTTCCAAGCCCGCCGGCCGGAAACTTGCATATAGACGAGCGGCTATGCAACCGCCGGCTTCAGGACGCGTGTTCCTCGGGCCGGCGGGGGCAACCCCACCCACCCGGAGGAGAGCGACATGAGAAGAATCTACATCCCGATCCTGCTCCTGCTCGTCGCGGCGATCGCGCCGGCCCCCGACGCCGACGCCGGCGGCAACCACTTCCGCGGCGTGCTGACCGGCTTCCAGGAACCGCCCGCGGTGTCGAGCGAGGGGATGGGCCTGTTCCGCGGCCACCTGCGCTCCGGCGGCGACGAGCTCGAGTTCGAGCTGAGCTACGACGGCCTCGAGGGCGAGGTGCTCCAGGCCCACCTCCACCTCGGCCAGCACGGCGTCAACGGCGGGATCTCGATCTTCCTCTGCTCGAACCTGGGCAACGGCCCCGCCGGCACCCCCGCGTGCCCGCCGCCGCCGGCGACGATCACCGGCACCCTGACGGCGGACGACGTGATCGGCCCGGTGCCGCAGGGGATCGCGCCCGGGGAGTGGGAGGAGGTCAAGCGCGCGCTGCGGGCGGGGAAGGTGTACGCCAACGTGCACTCGGACATGTTCCCCGGGGGCGAGATCCGCGGGCAGTTGTTCTGAGGCTCGGGTAGGGCGGGCACCCCGGGCCGCGGTTCGAAGGGGAGACCCGGCCCGGGTCCGTCGGAGGAGACGCAGGCGGGCAGCGGTAGACTCCGCCCGTAGGCTGCCAAGATCGATCCGCTGAGGTAGAGGCCATGCGCCACGAGATCCATCGCGTGACCTCCTTCGAAAGGATCTCGGACTTCACTCTTCGCCTCGAGTTCGAGGACGGCACGCATCAGGTGATCGACTTCCGTACGGTGCTCTCCGGCGTGCTGTTCGGACCTCTGTCCGAACCGCGGGTGTTCGACCAGCTCCGGCTCGATCCCGAGGCGCAGACCCTCGTCTGGCCCAACGGCGCCGACTTCGATCCAGCTATGCTCCACGATTGGCCCGAGGTTGAGCCGGGCTTGCAACGCCTGGTCGCCACGTGGCAGCCGGTTGGAGCCGATCGGTAGAATTGCACCATCAAACACGACGATGGCGTATGGCACCTTCAATCTGGACGACGCACACGGCCCACCGACCGAGGATCTCCTCTACCGCCTCCGGCAGCTCCTGCCCGAGTTGCGAGCGAAGTTCCACGTCGCCGAGCTCGCCGTGTTCGGTTCCCGGGTTCGAAATGACGCCACGTCGCGGAGCGACCTCGACCTGCTGGTGACGTTCGATTCCGAAGCGAGCCTGTTCGACCTGGTCGGCATGGAGCTCGATCTGGCGGAGCGTCTCGGTGTGGAGGTCGACGTGGTGACCCCCGCCTCGATCAAGCTGCGGATCAAGGACCGAATCCTCCGGAGTGCGGTGCCTATCTGAACGCGAGCAGCACGGCACCGCCGCGAGCACCAGTAGCGGCGTCCTGGTGACGCCGACAACACACACGCCCCGCCAGCCCGGTCCGGTCCCATCAGGCGTCGGTCTCCTGGAGCTCGACGACGCTCCAGACGAAACGAGAGGACAACGCTGGTCGTTCCGAGCCCCAGGCAAGCGAGCGTAGCGCAGCGGTCATGGTGCCGTTCACCGCAAGGCTGACTAATCATTATCTTAAGGTGAGGTGAGGCGCTACCAGGCACCCTAAACTATCAAGGGATCGAAGGTTGGCCAGGTCAGGGCGCCACGAGCTCTTCGGCCTGCCGCACCCACAATTCCACCGCTGTGGGAGAAGGGGCTCCACATCGAGGAGCGGCGCAAACGCTTCTATCATCGCCGCCAGCGATGCCGGAGCGGAGCATGCCAGCCCTGGCACTGACTCGACGCCCGAGAGATGCAGCAGGTTGACCTCGGGAATCCCGACGCCGGCCACGCGGGTCAGGCCCGCGAGTCCGGCCCAGCGCCGCACCAGCGACCCGGGGATGTCTAGGCCGGCAGCGACCTTCGAGCACTCCGCAGGCGTTGCCGCCTTCTCGATCAGGTCGCCGACGCTCCGGACGCCGTGCTCTGCGAGCGCTGCGGCGCGGGTAGGGCCGATGAGCGCAATTGCCGCCAATCCGCCCACCGGGACTGCCCCAGCCGGGGTGGGGACGGCGACCAAGTGGGCGAAGCGATTTCCGGTGCCGTCCGACTCGCGAACGAAGGCGAGCATCTTGTCTCGGGCCGCGTGGGAGGCATATGCCGGCTTCAGGGCCAGCGCCCGCCCCAGGTGGCCCAACGAGATTGATTCCCGGTCGTGGCGCATTTCTTCCTCGGATCGCTGCGCCAGCAGCGAGTAGGCGCAGGCGAGGTTGTACTGGGTGAGCGGTCGCGGGCTGAAGCGATCCACTTTCGCCAGGCGGTCGAGACCACGACCCTTCCCGGGTGCGGCCTCGGTAACCGCTTCGAGAGTGGCCAGCATGATCAGAGCCGGCTCCTCTATCGACTCCAGATAGACGAAGAGCTTGTCGCGATCGCCGCGGGGAACGTGTTCCTCCCTCCCTCCGAACAGCCCGAGGCCGGAGATTAGGCTGGACCGGCGCCGGGTCTCCTCCTTGGCGCGCTCGATGAGGCCGACCAGCTCCCGCGCCTCGGTGAGCTCCTCCGCGGTCTGACCGAGTTCGTTGTGAGCCATAACCTTGAGGTAGCGCGCCGTGTAGACGCTCGGATCGCGGATCGCATCGCGGGCGTCGCATAGCGTCCGCTCGAGGAGACCGATCGCGCTCACCAAGCGTTCGCCTTGCGTTCCGGCGCCGCCGGCCGGTTCTAGGATCAGGTTGCGGGCTAGGTTAACTCGCGCCCCGCGCAAGCTCGGGTCGCGTTCCAGCGCCCGGCAGTAGAGAGCACTGGCGTCTGAGGGTCGCCTCGCCCTCTGGGCGCGGGTACCGGCCCGGAACAGGGCATAGCTCCGCCAGTCGCCGGTGCCGAGCAGCTCCAGGCGGTTCCGGCCGACGTGCTCGCGGAGGGCGAATAGAAGCCAGATCGAGGCGTAGTCCGCGAGCTGGTAATAGTCGCCGGCGCTGGCGTCGCGCGGCGGCCGGGGCCGGGCCTCGAAGTGCCCGAGCCAGAGCGACTGGCCAGCCAAGACGGCGCCGCTGCCGGTGAGTTTGAGGGTGATGCCCGGGCCGTCGTCGCCGGCGGGGTGCAGGATGCCGGAGACCGTCAGCTTGCGGCGTCGCAACAGCTTGCCGAGGAGCTGGAGGGCAGGCTCGAGCCAACTCACCGTCGCCGGCAGCAGCGGCTGGATCTTCGCCGGGACGTCGACGCCAGTGACTTCGCCCTGGACCGTCAGGAGACTGCTGGACGTGGTGCCCTCGGCGAGATCGAGCAGGCCCGCGCGCAGCAGCGACGTGAAGCCGCCGCCGATCTTCGGCTCGGCCTCGGTCTCGAAGGTCCCGATCTCGAGCGTCGGCTTGGCGATGTAGCGGCGCGCCACCATCAGCAGCAGGGCGATCAGCAGGGCCAGCGCACCGACCATTGCGGTGACATGAAGGGCGGCGGCAATCCGGTACCAGACCGCCATGAGCTCGGCTGGCGGAGCGTCGGCGACGCGCAGCCGCGGGTCGATTTCCAGCGCCTTCTGGAACGACTCGTTCGCCTCCTCCTCGTTGCCCGCCGCCTTGAGCGCATTGCCGAGGTCGCGGTAGCGCACTGCGAGGTGCTGGAGACCAGCCGCCGCACAGGAGGCGTCGACTTGGGCGGTCAGCGCCTCCTCGTAGGTCATTCGGGCGTCATCAAGAAAACCGCCAGCGGTCAGCCGGTCCGCTAGTGCGCAGAGTGCGGCGACCTCCTCGGCAGTCGGCGGCGTCGGGTCGGCGTTCTCCGCCTGCCCGGTCGCCGGAGCGGCGGCGAGCATCAGCGCCAGCGCGCAGACGGCTGGGAGGTGGCGCAGCACTCGTCCGCGCGGCTGGCTCATTCGTCTGGGGGCGGCCCCCAGCCCGGCAGCTCCCGCTCGGGTGCTTGGCGTGGCTCCGGCTCGGGAAACGGTGACCGCCGTTCCGGCGTCAGCGGTGCCTCGCGCTTCCGGTCGGGCTCGCGTGGTGGCCGATCGGTGTCCGGCCGGCGGCGCGGCTCGTCGTTCTTGAGGACGATCTCGGGCGATGCCATCGGGCCGACCTCCTCCCCAGCAAGTGGCGATTCGGTGGCCGGCGCGGAGCCGGCGACCGTGCTTCTTCGAAGGCTCAAATTGTAGTACGGGCGTTGCCAGGCGCGCCAGATCGCGACGCCGCTCGCTCGATGAGTGCCCTGGGGTATTCTTAGTCGGGTGGAGCGGTACCCAGGCGGTAGTGCAATCCTCGCCGGGCCGTCGGTCCGGTCGGTCGAGAGAGGCAGCCGCGCGGGCGGTGACGGGTGCGACATCGGTGCCGGCCTCGGCTCACTGATCGAGTCGCTCCGCGGCCACCGCCGCCTCGGCCGCGAGCTGGTCCATCACGCCCACCTGCCGGCCGTTCCTCCGGCCTGGGGCGGACTCGATCCACCGCTGCCGCCACCCCTCGCCGCCGCCCTCGCCGCCGGCGGCGTCCAGCGCCTCTGGCGCCACCAGACCGAGGCGATCGCGGCCGCCCGAGCCGGCGAGGACGTGCTGGTCACCACTCCGACCGCGTCGGGCAAGTCGCTGGTGTTCCAGGCGCCGGTGCTCGAGGAGGCGCTCCGGGGGGGCGATGGGAGGGCGCTTTTCCTGTTTCCGCTCAAGGCGCTCGGGCAGGACCAGAAGGGGAAGCTCGACCGGCTCGCCGCGGCCGCCGGGCTCGGCGGCCGCGCCGGCGGCGACGCGGGGGACGCCGACGCTCCTCCGCCCTTCTCCGCCATCTACGACGGCGACACCCCCCGCACCGATCGCGCCCGCATCAAGCGCGATCCGCCGCGGGTCCTGATCACCAACCCGGACATGCTCCACCTCGCCGTCCTCGGCTATCACGACGGCTGGCGGCATCTCCTGGGCTCGCTGCGCTGGATCGTGCTCGACGAGCTGCACACCTACCGCGGGATCTTCGGCAGCCACTTCCACCACGTCCTCCAGCGGCTGCTCCGCCTCTGCCGCGACGCCGGCGGCAATCCGGCGCTGATCGCGTCGTCGGCCACCGCCGCCAACGCCGGGGAGTTCGCGCGTGCGCTCACCGGGCGGCGGTTCCGCTGGATCGCCGAGTCGGGGGCGCCGCGGGAGGGGCGGCACCTGCTGCTCTTCCGGCCGGAGGCGAGCCCGTACACCACGGCGCTGGCGCTCTTCACGAGGCTGCTGCGGGCCGGGCTCAAGACCATCGTCTTCACCAAGGCGCGGCGGATCACCGAGCTCCTCTACTCGTGGCTGCGGCGGCAGGAGCCGGAGCTGGCGCGGCGGGTGGCGAGCTACCGGGCGGGGTTTCTCCCCGAGGAGCGGCGGCGGATCGAGGCCGATCTCTTCGCCGGCCGGCTCGACGGCGTGATCTCGACCTCTGCGCTCGAGATGGGGATCGACGTCGGCGGCCTCGACGCCTGCATCCTGGTCGGCTTCCCGGGGAGCATCATGGCGACCTGGCAGCGCTCCGGGCGGGTCGGGCGCGACGGGCGCGACTCGCTGACCGCTCTCGTCGCGCTCCCCGACGCGCTCGACCAGTACTTCCTCGACCACCCGGCGGAGCTGCTCGGCCGGCCGTGCGAGCAGCTGGTCGTCGATCCCGGGAACCGCCCGGTGGCGCGCGCCCACCTCGTGTGCGCCGCCGCCGAGCGGCCGCTTCGCCCGCGCGCCGCCGAGAGCGAGGGCGGCGACGCGGGCTATCTCGCGCCGCACGGCGGGCTGGTCGGCGAGATGGTCGCCGCCGGCGAGCTGCTCGAGTCGGTCGCCGGCGACGAGCTGTGCTCGCTCCGCCGCCACCCCGAGCGCGGCATCGGCCTGCGCGGCATCGGCGCCACCTACCGGATCGTCCACCGGCGCGGCGACCGCGAGCGCACGATCGGCACCGTCGACGGCGTGCGCGTGTTCCACGAGTGCCACCCGGGGGCGGTCTACCTCCACGTCGGCAGCCAGTACCTGGTCACCGAGCTGGACGTCGAGGAGCGCCGCGCGCTCGCCGAGCCCGCCGACCTCGACTACTTCACCAACCCGCTGACCGAGAAGGAGACCGAGATCCTCGAGGTGCTCGAGGAGCGCCGCGACGGGCCGCTCGCCGCCTGGCTCGGCCGGGTGCGGGTGACCGAGCGGGTGGTCGGCTTCGAGCGCAAGCGGATCCAGGGGCAGGAGGTGATCGACCAGCAAGCCCCTCGAGCTGCCGCCGATCGAGTTCGAGACGGTCGGCCTCTGGTGGGCGGCGCCGCCGGCGATCGAGGAGACCCTGCGCGGCGCCGGCGAGCACTTCATGGGCGCGCTCCACGCCGCCGAGCACGCGGCGATCTCGCTCTTCCCGCTGCTCGCGCTCTGCGACCGCGGCGACATCGGCGGCATCTCGATGCCGTTTCACCCGCAGGTCGGCTGCGGCGCAGTGTTCGTCTACGACGGCCACCCGGGCGGCGTCGGCATCGCCGCGCGCGGGGTTCGAGCACCTCCCCGAGCTGCTCGGCCGGGTGCACGACCTCGTCGCCGGCTGCGCGTGCGAGGACGGCTGCCCGTCGTGCGTCCAGTCGCCCAAGTGCGGCAACGGCAACCGCCCGCTCGACAAGGCCGGCGCGGCACGGGTGGCGCGCCTCCTCCTCGGCCGCGAGCGCCCGGTGCGCGAGCCCGAGGCGGTGGCGCTGGCGCTCGACGCGGTCAAGCCGCGCACGGAGGCGGCGGAGGCGCCGCGGGTCTACCGGATGGAGGAGGCGGCCGAGGAGGCGCCGGCGCCGGGTGCGGCGGCCCCGGGCGATGGCGGCGGACGGAGCGGCGGTGGGCGGAGCTGGCCGGAGGGCTCGGGACGGGGGATCCCACGGCCGCCGGCGGGTGTCGCCGACGGCAGGACCCGTGCCGGCGCGGGAGGCTCGCCGGCGCTGACCGCCGCCTCAGCCGCCGCTCCGGCGCGGGCCGTGGCGGTCGCTCCGGCCCGGCCCGTGATCGCGGCCGTTCGTCCGCCGCTACCCTCCGCAGCGGAGCCGCTCGCCGCCTTCGAGCTGTCCTCCGGACCGGTGGCGCTGTCGATGTCGCTCCCGATCGCGTTCGGCGACGTGCCGCCGCCGCGCTCGAACGGAGCCTCGGCCGCCGAGCCGGTGCTGCGCCCGCGGCCGATCGCGCCGCCGCCCCGGCTCTCCGAGTCAACGCCGGTATCCGCGGCCGCGCCCGACCGCCTGCCCGACACCGTGCTCTTCGACGTCGAGACCAAGCGTGGCGCGGCCGACGTCGGCGGCTGGGGCAACATCCACAAGATGGGCCTCGCGGTCGCGGTCGCCTGCCACCTCGAACAGGGCCGCTTCGAGGTCTTCCGCGAGCCCGACGCCGCGCGTCTGGCCGAGGTGCTCGCGGCCGCCACCCTGGTCGTCGGCTTCAACGTCAAGCGCTTCGACTACCGCGTGCTCGCCGGCTACACCGGCGTCGACTACGCCCGCTACCTGCCGACCTTCGACCTCCTCGAGGAGCTGCACCGCGCCCTCGGCGTCCGGGTCGGCTTGAACGCCCTCGCCCAGGCCACCCTCGGCACCGGCAAGAGCGCCGACGGCCTCCAGAGCCTCGAGTGGGTGCGCCAGGGCCGCCTCGACCTGGTCGAGGAGTATTGCCGGAAGGACGTCGAGGTCCTGCGCGACCTCTACCTCCACGGGCGGCGTGAGGGGTGTGTGCACCTCATCGACAAGCGGCGCGGGACGGCGGTGCGGCTGCGGGTGGAGTGGTAGGGGCGATCGATGGCCCAGGTCACTCTCACTCCCCCTGCTTCGAGTCGAGGAGCGCAGCAAGAGTCCCTTCCAGACTGGGGAGCTCCTCCGAAGCGACGGTCCATACCTTGGCCCAGTCGATGTCGTCGTAGCCGTGGATCAGTCGATCGCGCATGCCGGCGATCTGGCGCCACGGGACCTCGGGATGCTCTGCCCGAAACTCAGTCGACAGCCGGCGGGTCGCCTCGCCGATGATTTCGATCTTGCGGGCCACCGCGGAGCGCAGCAGATCGCTCGCGCGGAAGGCGCTCTCGTCGCACCCGGCGATGAACCCGGCGACTGCATGGCAGGCCTTGACGATGTCGAGGACGGAGGCGATGTCACGCTGCATAGAGCGTCTGGGCCGAACCGAGGATGCTCCGGCGGCGGAGCCAGTTCTCACTCTGCTCGATGCCCTTCCAGTCCACCACGTCCACCGGCCGGCCGACCAGAGCCACGAGCGCTTCCTCGAGCTCCAAGAAATGTCCCATCCAGGGCTTCTCGGCACCTGGGCGGAAGCGCACCAGGAAGTCCAGGTCGCTGTCTTCCCGGAATTCCTCGCCCAGGACCGAGCCGAAGATCGCGAGCCGCTCGACGCCGTGACGGCGGCAGATCTCGCGGATGGCGTCCTCCGGCAAGGGGATGGCGAGATTGAGATCGGTCATCGCGGTGCTCCCGGGTCGATCGATTCTACCGGCGCCCCCGGCCCTATCCCGTGTACCCCAGCGCCTTGAGCTGCTCGACGCTCTCCGCGTCGACGTCGACCGGGGGGAGGTCGGGGGTGGTGGCGAGGCCGTGCTCGACTTCGTCGTGCCAGGCGCCCAGCGGCCCGGAGGGCTCGTCGTTGCCCTCGATGAGGTTGACCCGCTCGGCGGGGTCGGCGGCGAGGTCGTGGAGGCGGTGGTCGCGGCCGTTCTGGACGCGGAGGACCTCCTTCTTGCCGTCCGCGATCATGGCGACCTCGAGCAGGCCGCCGCGGCGCGCCTGGCGGGCGTCCTGGGCCCCGAGGACGGCGCCCTTGTGCGCCTGGTAGTGGGTGACGCGGGCGGCGGGGGCGGGGGCGTCGCCGGTGAGCACGGGGGTCCAGTCGAAGCCGCGGAAGCGGGCGCCGGCCTCGATTCCGAGCAGGCCGAGGACGGTCGGCGTGACGTCGAGGAGGGTGGCCGGCGCGGTCACGGTCGACGGGCGCAGGCGGCCCGGCCAGACCATGCCGAGCGGCACCTTGAGGCCCTGCTCGTGGAGGAACCGCCCGTGGCCCCAGTAGTCGTGCTCGCCGAGGCTCTCGCCGTGGTCCGAGGCGACGACGATCAGGGTGCGCCGGGCGAGCGCCGGGCGCGCCTCGATCCAGTCGAGGAGGCGCCCGGCGGCGGCGTCGACGAAGGCGATCTCGGTGTCGTAGCGGTCGCTCCGGCTGGCGTCGCGCTCGCGGCCGAGGCCGAGCCGCGCCGCGTGCTCCGGGTGGAAGCGGTAGGGCGCGTGGGGCTCGACGTAGTGGACCCAGACGAAGAACGGCCGGCGCCGGCCGGCGCGCTCCTCGAGCCAGTCGAGCGTCTCGTCGTTGACGTCCTCGGCGGTCGCCTCGTCGTTCATCATCCCGAGCCAGCGCTTGCGGGTGAACACCTCCCGGTAGTCCTGGAAGTGATCGCCCATCCCGGACAGGCGGTCCTTGAGCGTCCAGTTGGCGACGAACGCCGCGGTCTGGTAGCCGTTCTTGTCGAGGATCGCCGGCAGCGACGGGAGCTTGGGCCGCATGCGCAGGCCGTTGCGGGTGGCGCCGTGCTCGTGCGGGTGGAGCGAGGTGAGCATCGACGACAGCGCCGGGTTGGTCAGCGGCTCCGGCGTGCGCGCCTCGGTGAAGCGGACGCCGCGCGCCAGCAGGCGATCGAGGTTCGGGCTGGTCGGGCGCTCGTAGCCGTAGCTCGAGAGGCGGTCCGCGCGCAGGGTGTCGATGGTCAAGAGCAGGACGTTCGGGAGCGGCTCCTCCTCGGCGGCGACGGAGCGCTCGCCGGTCGCGGCGAGGAACGCCAGGGCGGCGAGTCCGGCGCCGATGCCGAGGCGAACGGCGTACTGGCCAGTGTGCCGGCCTGTGTACCGGCCAGTGTGCCAGACAGTGCGGCGGGCCGCGGCAGGGCGACGGGGAGATCGGATCATCGACAGCACATTGGACGAGACGGCCGGGATCGGCCTTCGGCGAATCCTAGCAAAGACTTCGGCGCGGCGGCGCCACGGGCGTCACGCGGGCGCCGTCTCTCCTGGCGGCCGCCGCGGCCGCAGGGTCTCCCGCGGCACCGGGCCGGCCACGCCGCCCTCCTCGTCGAGCGGCGGGTAGGGCATGCCGGCGGCTCGGCAGCGCTCGGCGTGGAGCGGGTGGGCCCACTCGAAGAGGGTCGCGCGGTAACGCTCGGGGTCGAGCCGCGAGCTTTCGTAGAGCCCCGCGGCGGCGCGCTGGCGCTGGGCCTCGAAGAGGATCACCGCCGCCGCCACCGAGACGTTGAGCGACGGCACCATGCCGAGCATCGGGATCACCACCAGCCGGTCGGCGCGCGCAACCGCCTCGGCGGTGACCCCCTCCTTCTCCTGGCCGAGGACGATCGCGGTGGGGCGGGTGTAGTCGACGCTCCGGAAGTCGACCGCGCCGGGGGCCGGGTGGGCGGCGACGAGCTGGAACCCGGCGCCGCGGAGGTGGTCGCAGGCCGGCGCGAGCGCGGACCACGGCCGCACCGGCAGCCACTTGCCGGCGCTCGAGCTGACCGCGCCGTGGAGCGTCGGTAGGGTCGCCTCCGGAGTCACCGCGTGAGCCTCGAAGACCCCGACCGCGTCGCACGTCCGGAGCACCGCGGCCAGGTTGTGCGGTTTGTGGACGTTCTCCATCAGCACCGTGAGGTCGGGCTGCCGGCGGTCGAGGACGCGCCGGAGGTGGTGGAAGCGCCGGGGGGTGGCCATCGGCGGGATAGACTACCGCCCCGCCGGCGTCGTCCGCGCGCCGCCTTCGAGGACCGAGGAGAGAGGGGTCGAGAATGAGCATGGAACGCATCCGCGAGCTGCTCGGCGACGAGGCCGAGGGCCTGCTCGGCTACACCTGCCGCGGCGTATCCCGCGACCGCCTGGTGCTGCCCGGCCCCGACCACACCGACCGCGCCTGGCGCGACTCCGACCGCAAGCCGGGCGTCCTGGTCAACCTCGAGCGGATGCACGGCTGCGGGCGGCTCGGGGGCACCGGCTACCTCTCGATCCTGCCGGTCGACCAGGGGATCGAGCACTCCGGCGCCGCCTCGTTCGCGCCCAACCCGGAGTACTTCGACCCGGCGAAGATCGTCGAGCTGGCGGTCGAGGGGGGGTGCAACGCGGTCGCCTCGACCCTCGGCGTGCTCGGCGCCGTCGCCCGGCGCTACGCTCACCGGATCCCGTTCATCGTCAAGCTCAACCACAACGAGACCCTGAGCTACCCGGGCGGCTACAGCCAGATCCTCTTCGCGCGCGTCGAGCAGGCCTGGGACATGGGCGCGGCGGCGGTCGGCGCCACGATCTACTTCGGCAGCGAGGACGGCGGCCGCGAGCTGGTCGAGATCGCTGAGGCGTTCGCCCACGCCCACGAGCTGGGGATGGCGACCGTGCTCTGGTGCTACCTGCGCAACGCGGAGTTCAAGAAGGGCGGCGTCGACCACCACACCGCGGCCGACCTGACCGGCCAGGCGAACCACCTGGGCGTGACCATCGAGGCCGACGTCATCAAGCAGAAGATCGCGACCCACAACGGCGGCTACCCGGCGCTCGCCTTCGGCCACTCGAACAAGCTGGTTTACGGCGAGCTGGTCGCCGACCACCCGATCGACTGGGTGCGCTGGCAGGTGGTCAACTGCTACCTCGGCCGCGCGAGCATGATCAACTCCGGCGGCGCCTCGAAGGGGAAGGGCGACCTCGCCGACGCGGTGCGCACGGCGGTGATCAACAAGCGCGCTGGCGGCGCCGGCCTGATCTCCGGCAGGAAGGCCTTCCAGCGCCCGATGGCCGAGGGCGTGGCGCTGCTGAATGCGATCCAGGACGTCTACCTGGAGCCGGGCGTCACGATCGCCTGATCGGGCTTCAGGTCAGGACTTCGCAGCTCCGGTGGCGGCCATGAGGTCGTCGTGCTCGAACGCCGACGCCATGCGGTCGATGGCGGCCGACGTCAGGCCGTGACGAGCTCCGAACAGCTCCGCGCCCGAGCCCATAGCCGGCCGGCCGGCACCGGGCGCCCGGCGAGATCGACGTAGACGAGGACCTGCGCGTCGCTCACCGGCGGTCCGCTCCGCCATGGGAACCCGCGGGCTTGCGAGGCCGCCGGATCCGCTTCGGCAGGTGCTCTTCCTCGAGCGCAAGCCCGATCTCGTCCGAGCCGGGGTCGGCCAGATCGCCCAGGCGCTCGACGAATCCCAATACGAAAAGGACCGTGCCGTAGGTGCCCAGGGAGACACCCGGATCCCCTTTCTCGACCTTGCCGAGCGTCGTGCGGCTGATCGACGCGCGTTCGGCCATGACCGCCACCGGGATGCGTCGCCGCCGGCGGGCGTCCCGGAGGTCGTGACCTAGCTTGCGAAGGCCCCGGAGGACCGGGATCGGGAGTGGCGAGGCTTTCCCCTTGGCAGACATACGTCCAGAATTCTAGACCATAGAGGTGTTTGCGTCCAGGATCGTGGACCTTCGTCGTTTCGCTAGGTTGCCACCAACCGGGCGATCTCGTCCCGGCGCGCCTCCGCGTCCGCCTCGCCGATCTCGATCAGGCGCTTCAGGTAGTCGGGCTGGAACATCACCATCGACAGGAAGTCCGGGCTCTCGGTTTCGCGCGTGCCGAGGCCGCGGGTCAGGAACCGGAACGCCTTGGGCAGGCGCACTTCGTAACGGGCGGCGAGGCGGCCGAGGTCCTGGGACGGCCGCAGCACCAGGCTGTCGACGTGGCGGAGGCCGTCGCGCTGGCCTTCGGGGAGGCGGGCGAGGAGGCGGTTGATCCGTTCGAGGCGGAGGAGGTCCTGGTCCATGACGTCGAGGAAGACGGCGTTCATCAGGTGGCCGAGGATCTGCGCCGGCGGCGGGTAGCCGGCGACCGCCGGGCGGTCGGCCTCGGCGAAGCTGCGCGGGTAGCGGGTAGAGATCGCGAGGATCCGCCGGGCGCCCAGATGCAGTGCCGGCGACAGCGGCGCGGCGAGCCGGATGCCGCCGTCTCCGTGCCAGGAGCCGCCGATCTCGATCGCCGGGAAGAACAGCGGCAGGGCCGCCGAGGCCATCACGTGGTCGATGGTGATCCGGCAGGCGGCGCTCCGGCGGTTGGGCCGCTCCCAGTCGGCGATGTCGGTCCCCTGGACCCAGGTCACGGTCTGGCCGGTCGCGTAGTCGAGGGTCGTCAGCGCCAGCGCGCGCAGGCGGCCGGCGGCGAGGTTGCGGCCGATCCCGGTCACCTCGCGTCCCTCGGTCGGCAGGATCCGCTCGAGCAGCCGGTCGAGCGGCGCGGTGTCGACCATGCCGCGGATCCCCGGCCCGACCCGCGCGCCGCCGGTGACCAGGCGGGCGCCGGCGCGCAGGAGCTGGCCGCCGAGCGAGCCGGCGTCGGCGCGGAAGACGTCTTCGACGTCGAGCCGCGACCAGATCCCGGACAGCTCGGCGACCGCGCTCCCGAGATCGCCCGGGTGGGCGGCGAGGAAGGTGGCGTTGATCGCGCCCGCCGAGACGCCGGTGACGATCTCGAACGAGAGATCGGGCCGGTGGCGGGCGAGCGAACGGAGCATCCCGACCTGGTAGGCGGCGCGGGCGCCGCCGCCCGAGAGCACGATCGCGAGGTCGCGCACGCGGGTCAGCTCTCCGGCAGCTCGTAGGCCGGGGCCTCGACCGGCGGCGCGGCGCGGCCGGCGACCGCCGCGGCGATCCGCTCGACGTGGACGTGGCTGGTCTCGATGAACGCGCGGACACCGCCGAGCTGGGTGCCCGCCGCCGCGGTGCCGGCGACGTGGAGGCCGGGGACGTCGGTCTCCATCGTCGCGGGGTCGTGGCGCGGCACGCGGCCGGCGCCCTCGAGCGTCACCCCGGCCTGCTCGAAGAGCGACGGGTCCTGGCCGTAGCCGGTCAGGAGCAGCACCTCCTCGGCCTCGACCTCGACCGGCTCGCCGCCCCCCTCGTCGGCCCCCTCGTCGGACTGCCCGCAGCGCTCGAGGAGCACGCTCCCGGGGCGGATCTCGCGCACCAGGGTCGAGGGGAGCCACTCGACGCCGCCGTCGCGCAGGAGCGCCCGGATCTCGGGCAGGAGCCAGAACTTGACCCGCTCGGGGTCGAGGTCGGCGCCGCGGTAGGAGAGCGCGACCCGGGCGCCGACCCGGTAGCAGCGGATCGCCGCCTCGACCGCCGAGTTCTTGCCGCCGACGATCAGGAGGCGCCGGCGGAAGTAGCGGTGCGGCTCGCCGAGGTAGTGGCTGACGTGGGGGAGGTCCTCGCCCGGCACGCCGAGGAGCCGCGGCAGGTGCATGTCGCCGATCGCGAGCACCACCCGCTCCGCGCGCCAGCGGTGCTCGCCGCGCGGCCCTTGACTCACAGCGAGGAAGCCCCCGCCCTGCCGGGGCGACAGCTCGACGACGCGCTCGAAGGTATGCACGTCGAGATCGAACTGCGCGACCACCGAGCGGAGGTAGAGGAGGTACTCCTCGCGCGTCGCCTTCCCCTGATCGAGCGTGGCGAGCGGGACGCCGGCGATCGCGATCCGCTCGGGCGAGGAGAAGAAGTGGGTCTGGGGGGCATACCACTCGATCGTCGAGCCGATCTGCCCGGCGTCGAGCTGCTCGTAAGGGACGCCGGCGCGCCGGAGCGCCACCGCCAGCTCGATGCCGATCGGGCCGGCGCCGACGATCAGGACCCGGGTCTCGATCTCGCCGCTCATCGCCGGGGATCTTAGCCCGCCGCGGTATGCTGCCGGCGCATGATCGAGCGCTCCGACGAAGCCGGCGTCACCGTTCTCCGCCTCCAGCACGGCAAGGCCCACGCGCTCGACCTCGAGCTGTGCCGGGCGCTGACCGCGGCGCTCGGCAAGGCGCGCGCGACGGGCGCGCCGACGGTCTTGACCGGCGCCGGTGCGATCTTCTCGGCCGGGGTCGACCTGGTGCGCCTGCTGCGCGAGCCGGTCGACTACACGCCGCCCTTTCTCGAGGCGCTCGGGCGGTGCTTCCGGGCGCTCTTCGAGCATCCGGCGCCGGTGGTGGCGGCGATCAACGGCCACGCGGTCGCCGGCGGCTGCATCCTGGCGCTCGCCTGCGACCGCCGGATCGCCGCCCAAGGGGAGTACGGCATCGGCGTGCCGGAGCTGCGGGTCGGGGTGCCGTTCCCGGTGATCGCGCTCGAGATCCTGCGCCACGCGCTCCCCGGGCACGTCGGCGACGGGCTGGTCTACGAGGGGGAGGTGGTGCCGCCGGCGGAGGCGCTCCGGCGCGGCATGGTCGACGAGCTGGCGCCGGCCGGCGAGCTGCTCGACCGCGCCGCCGCCGCCGCCCGCCGCCTGGGCTCGATCCCGGCCGCCTCGTTCGCGGCGACCAAGCTGGCGCTCAGGGCGCCGGCGCTCGAGCGCTACCGGGCCGCCGCCGCGGCCGCCGACGCCGAGACCGTCGCTTCGTGGTGCGCGCCCGAGGTCCGCGCCGCGGTCGCCGCCCACGTCGAGCGCACGCTGGGCAAGCGGGCCTGAACCCGATGCGGCTCGGCGACCTCACCGTCCGGCTGGTCGACGACGGCGGATTCCGCCTCGACGGCGGGGCGATGTTCGGGGTGGTGCCGCGGACGCTCTGGGAGCGCGAGAAGCCCGCCGACGAGCGCAACCGGATCCGGATGACGACCAACTGCCCGCTGGTCGAGCGCGGCGGCGAGCTGGTCTTGATCGACACCGGCGTCGGCGACAAGAACGACGACAAGTTCCGGAATATCTTCGGCCTCGAACCGGGGGCGCGGCGGCTGCCCGAGGCGATCGCGGCCGCCGGCTACGAGCCGGGCGACGTCACCCACGTCGTCCTCTCGCATCTCCACTTCGACCACTCCGGCTGGAACGCCCGCGAGGACCGCACGGGCCGGCTGGTGCCGACCTTCCCGAACGCGCGCTACTGGATCGAGCGCGGCGAGCTGGAGCACGCCCGGAACCCCAACCTGCGCGACCGGGCGAGCTACGACCCGCGCAACTGGGAGCCGCTGCTCGAGGCGGGCGTGGTCGAGCTGTTCGACGGCGAGGCCGAGCCGGTCCAGGGCGTTCGCGCGGTCAAGGTGCCCGGGCACAACCGCGACATGTGCATCGTGCTCCTCGGCGAGGCGGCCGCTGCCGGCCGGGCCGGGGGCGGCGAGGGCGGGGCGTCGGATGGCGCGGCGCCCGAGAGCGGTTTCACCGGCGCCGTCTTCTGGGCCGACCTGGTGCCGACCTCCGCCCACGTGCCCTACCCCTGGATCATGGGGTACGATCTCTACCCGTTGACCACCCTCGAGAACAAGCAGCTCTGGCTGCCTCGAGCCGCGGCGGGAGGGTGGTTGTCGATCTTCGAGCACGACCCGGAGGTGCCGCTGGCGCGGCTCGCGGCCGACGAGCGCGGCCGCCTGGCAGTCGAGCCGGTGACGCTCCCGGACACCCGGATCTAGCAGCACTCTGGTTAGGAAGAGGTCGATGGCCGATTACGACGTGATCATCATCGGCAGCGGCCCCGGCGGCTACGTCGCCGGCATCCGCGCCGGTCAGCTCGGGCTCAAGGTGGCGGTGGTCGAGAAGGACCCCAAGTTCGGCGGCACGTGCCTGCAGCGCGGCTGCATCCCGACCAAGGCGCTGCTGGAGACGGCGGCGGTGCTCGACGAGATCCGCAAGGCCGACGACCTCGGCATCGACGTCGCCGCGCCCGCCCTCGACATGGTGCGCGTCCAGAAGCGCAAGCAGGACGTCGTCGACTCCAACGCCAAGGGCATCGAGTTCCTGTTCAAGAAGAACAAGGTCGACGGGATCCGCGGCTGCGGGCGGCTCGCCGGGCCGGGCAAGGTCGAAGTCGAGGGCGCGGACGGCGAGAAGAAGACCTACACCACCAAGAACATCATCCTCGCCATCGGCTCGGTGCCGCGCGAGCTCCCGGTCGTCGAGACCGACGGCAAGCGCATCATCAACTCCGACCACATCCTCGACCTCGACCGCGTGCCCAAGAGTCGTGGCGGTCCTCGGCGCCGGCGCGGTGGGCTGCGAGTTCGCCTCGATCTTCCGCTCCTTCGGCTCCAAGGTGACCATGGTCGAGATGATGCGCGCGCCCTGCCGATCGAGGACGAGGAGATCTCGAAGGAGTTCACGCGCCAGTTCAAGAAGAACGGCATCGACGGTCTTGACCGGCGCCAAGCTGATCGAGGCCAGGGCCGGCGAGGGCGGCGTCACCATGCGCGTCGAGGGGCGCGACGCAGCCGCTCGAGACCGAGATGCTCCTGGTCGCGATCGGCCGCGGGCCGGTCACCGAGGGGATCGGCCTCGACACCGTCGGCATCGCGACCGAGCGCGGCTACATCGCAGTCGACGAGTGGATGCGCACCGGCCGAGCCGGGCGTCTACGCGATCGGCGACATCGTCGCGCCACCCCGTGCTCGCGCACTGGCGTCGGCCGAGGGCATCCTCGCGGTCGAGCACATCGCCGGCCACGAGGGCGCCCGGCCGATCAACTACGACCACGTGCCCTACGCGACCTACACCGAGCCCGAGGTCGGCAGCGTCGGGCTCACCGAGACGAAGGCGAAGGAGCGCGGCTACGACGTCAAGGTCGGCAAGTTCCCGTTCACCGCGACTGGCCAAGGCGAAGATCGTCGGCGAGACCGGCGGCCTCGTGAAGATCGTCCGCGACAAGAAGTACGACGAGGTGCTCGGCGTCCACATCGTCGGCCCGAAAGCCACCGAGCTGATCGCCGAGGCGTGCGTGGCGCTGGCGCTCGAGGCCACCACCGAGGAGCTGTTCCGCACCATCCACGCCCACCCGACCCTCTCCGAGGCGGTGATGGAGGCGGCGGACGCCTCGCACGGCGCGGCGATCCACGTCTAGGGGCCGGTCAGGGGAAGACCAGGAGGAGGCGCCGTGGCTTCCAGAGGAAAGGGGCTGGGCTCGCTGCATCCGGGCTTCGAGGCCACCGAGAAGCGGCTCCCGCCGACCGACTGGCCGCGACCGGGCTCGGCAAGGCCGGCCAGCTCGAGCTCTACCGCCTGATGAAGCTGACCCGGACGGTCGAGGAGCGCCTCGGCATCCTCTTCCGCCAGACCAAGGTGATCGGCGGCCTCTACTCGAGCCGCGGCCAGGAGGCGACTGCGGTCGGCAGCGCCTACGCGCTCGACCCGGGCGACGTCATCGAGCCGCTGATCCGCAACCTCGGCTCGATCCTGGTGCGCGGCGTGAAGCCGCGCGAGGTCATGAACCAGTACATGGCGCGAGGCGGCGGCCCGACCCGCGGCAAGGACGGCAACATCCACTTCGGCGACCTCGAGCGGGGTCTCATCGCGCCGATCTCGATGCTCGGCGACATGATCCCGGTGATGGCCGGCATCGCCCTCGCCGGCCGGATGCAGGGAAGGACCTCGTGGCGCTGACCTTCATCGGCGACGGCGGCTCCTCGACCGGCGACTTCCACGAGGGACTGAACCTCGCCGCGGTGCAGAACCTGCCGCTGGTGGTCGTCGTCGAGAACAACGGCTACGCCTACTCGACCCCGACCGCAAGCAGATGCGGATCGAGCACATCGCGACAAGGCCGCGGGGTACGGGATCCCGGGGCGGATCGTCGACGGCAACGACGTCCTCGCGGTCTACGAGGCGACCCGCGAGGCGGTCGAGCGCGCGCGCCGCGGCGGCGGCGTGACCCTGATCGAGGTGAAGACCTTCCGCATGAAGGGCCACGCCGAGCACGACAACGCCGGCTACGTGCCGAAGGAGCAGTTCGAGGAGTGGGGGAAGCGCGACCCGATCGAACGCTTCGAGCGCCACCTGACCGGCGAGGGCCTGGCCACGCCCGAGGAGCTGGCGGAGATCGAGGCCGCGATCGCCAAGGACCTCGACGCCGAGGTCGACGCCGCGCTCGCCTCGGAGATGCCGCCGCCCGAGCGCGCGCTGGAAGGGGTCTACGCGACATGAGCGAGCCGGTGACCTACCTCGAAGCGATCCGCCAGGGCCTCTGGGAGGAGATGGAGGGCGACGACCGGGTCTTCCTGATCGGCGAGGACATCGGCACCTACGGCGGCGCCTTCCGGGTCACCCGCGGCTTCCTCGACCGCTTCGGCGAGGGGCGGGTGATCGACACCCCGATCAGCGAGTCGGCGATCGTCGGCGCCGCGGTCGGGGCGGCGCTCATCGGCATGCGGCCGATGGTCGAGATGCAGTTCATCGACTTCATCGCCTGCGCCTTCAACCAGATCGTCAACCTGGCCGCGACCACCCACTACCGCTGGGGGCCGGCGGTGCCGATCGTCATCCGCGGCCCGGCCGGCGGCGGCGTCCACGGCTCGGCGTTCCACTGCGTCAACCCCGAGGGCTACTTCCACCGCGCCCCCGGGTTGAAGATCGTGGCGCCGGCGACCGCCGACGACGCCAAGGCGCTGATCAAGGCGGCGATCCGCGATCCCAACCCGGTGCTCTACCTCGAGCACAAGTACCTCTATCGGCGGATCAAGGAGGAGCTGCCCGCGGACCTCCCCGAGGTGCCGCTCGGCAAGGCGCGGCTCGCGCGCGCCGGGCGCGACCTGTCGGTGGTGACCTACGGTGCTATGCTCCACGTCGCTCTGGAGGCGGCCAGGCGGCTGGCCGCCGAGGACGGAATCGAGGTCGAGGTCCTCGACCTGCGCACCCTCAAGCCGCTCGACGACGAGGCGATCCTCGCCACCGTCAAGAAGACCAGCAGGGTCCTCGTCCTCTCCGAGGAGCCGCGCACCGGCTCGCTGGCCGGGGAGGTCGCGGCGCGCATCGCCGAGGAGGCGTTCGACTGGCTCGACGCGCCGGTCGAGCGCCTGACCTGCCTCGACACGCCGGTTCCGTACAGCCCACCGATGGAGAACTACTACCTGCCGAACGTCGACAAGCTCGTCGCCCGGGTGCGACGGCTGGCGGAGCACTAGGGAGACAGCGAATGGCAACCGAAGTCGTCATGCCCCAGATGGGCGAGTCGATCGCCGAGGGAACCATCACCAAGTGGCTGGTCAAGGTCGGCGACAAGGTCGAGCGCGACCAGCCCCTGTTCGAGATCTCGACCGACAAGGTCGACGCCGAGATCCCCAGCCCGATCGCCGGCACGCTGCTCGAGATCCGCGCCGAGGAGGGGCAGACCGTCGCGGTCGACGCCGTGGTGGCGGTGATCGGCGAGGCGGGTGCCAAGGCCGCCGCGGCCGAGAAGGAGCCCGCGAAGGAGGAGCCGGCGGCGGAGGCGCCCGCGAAGGAGCCCGAGAAGGCTGCGAAGGCGCCCGCGAAGAAAGAGCCCGAGAAGGCCGAGGAGCCCGAGGCGGCCGAGGAGGACGAAGCGGAAGAGGACGAAGGGGAGGAGGTCGCCGCCGAGGAGCCCGCGAAGGCCGGCTCCGAGGAGGAGCGGCTGCGCCGCCACTCGAGCCCGCTGGTGCGCAAGATCGCCAAGGAGGAGGGGGTCGACCTCACCGCGGTCGAGGGCACCGGGGTCCACGGACGGGTGACCAAGAAGGACATCCTCGCCTACCTCGAGCAGCGCGCCGCGGCGCCGGCGGCGAAGCCGGCTCCGGCCGCCAAGCCCGCCGAGAAGCCGGCCGCGGCGCCGGCCCCGGCCGCCGATCCCGCGCCGGCCCCGGCTCCGGCCGCCCGGCCGTCCGGCGGTTTCTCCGTACCGGCCTACCGCGAGGGCGACGACGTCGAGATCGAGCCGATGTCGAAGATCCGCGAGATTACCGCGGCGCACATGCGGTACTCGAAGGACACCTCGGCCCACGTCACCACTGTGTTCCACATCGACATGACCCGGGTCGACAAGGCGCGGGCGCGGGCGAAGGACGGCTTCCTCGAGGCCAACGGCACCAAGTTGAGCTACATGCCGTTCATCTTCAAGGCGGTGGCGGCGGCGCTCAAGAAGCACAAGAAGCTCAACGCGGCGATCGACGGCACCAACGTGGTGTTCAAGAAGCACGTCAACCTGGGGATGGCGGTGGCGCTCGACCGCGGCCTGATCGTGCCGGTGATCCAGGACGCCGACCAGCTCTCGCTGACCGGCCTGGCCAAGGCCGCCAACGACCTCGCCGACCGCGCGCGCAACAAGAAGTTGAAGCCCGACGAGGCCCAGGGCGGCACCTTCACGATCACCAACCCGGGGGTCTTCGGGAGCCTCTTCGGCACCCCGATCATCAACCAGCCGCAGGTCGCGATCCTCGGCATCGGCACGATCGAGAAGCGCCCCGTGGTGCGCACCCTCGACGGCTCGGACGCCATCGTGATCCGGGTCATGTCCTACTTCGGCATCACCTACGACCACCGCCTGGTCGACGGCGCCGACGCCGATCACTTCATGAACGACGTCAAGGACATGCTCGAGAACGACCCCTGGACCGAGCTGGACTCGTATCGGTGAGGGGCGGCGTGCGCTTCGAGACCCTCGCGGTACACGCCGGCGCCGAGCCGGACCCGGCCACCGGGGCGGTGTCGCCGTCGATCCACCTGTCGACGACCTACGAGCGGGCGGCCGACGGCTCGTTCCCGTCCGGCTACAGCTACATCCGCGACGGCAACCCGAACCGGCGGATGGCGGAGGAGGCACTCCGCCGGCTCGAGGGCGGCGGCGCGGCGATCGCGTTCGCCTCCGGGATGGCCGCCACGATGGCGGTGTTGCAGGCGCTCGCCCCCGGCGACCACGTGGTGGCGCCGCTCGACGCCTACTACGGCACACCGAAGCTGCTCAAGGAGCACTTCACGCGCTGGGGGCTCGAGGTCTCGTTCGCCGACATGACCGACCTTCAGGCGGTCGAGCGCGCGCTACGGCCGGCCACGCGCCTGGTCTGGACCGAGACGCCGTCGAATCCGACGATCGCGATCACCGACCTCGCGGCGGTCGCCGAGCTGGCCCGCGGCGCCGGCGCGCTCGCCGCCTGCGACAACACCTGGGCGACGCCGTTCCTCCAGCGGCCGCTCGCGCTCGGCTACGACGTCGTCGTCCACTCGACGACCAAGTACCTCTCCGGGCACTCGGACGTGATGGGCGGGGTCGCGGTCACCCGCGAGGCCGGTGAGCTGGCCGAGCGGTTGCGTGCACTCCAGACCCACGGCGGGGCGGTGCCGTCGCCGTTCGACTGCTGGCTGGTCCTGCGCGGCATCCGGACCCTACCGTGCCGGATGCGCACCCACTGCGCGAACGCGGCGGCGGTCGCGGCCTTCCTGGCGCGCCATCCGGGGGTCGAGCGCGTTCACTACCCGGGGCTGCCGGACGACCCCGGCCACGCCGTCGCCATGCGCCAGATGGACGCGCCGGGGGGATGCTCTCGTTCGTCGTCCGCGGGGGCCGCGACCAGGCGTTCGCGGTCGCGGCGCGGCTCTCCCTCTTCACCCGCGCCACCAGCCTCGGAGGCCCGGAGAGCCTGATCGAGCACCGCGCCTCGGTCGAGGGTCCCGGCACCCGCGCGCCGGAGGGGCTGCTGCGGGTCTCGGTCGGCCTCGAGCACCCCGATGACCTGATCGCAGACCTCGAACAGGCGCTCGCGGGGTAGACGCCGTTTCAGATCTCGTGAACCGATCCCCTCATGGGCTTGGGGAATCCGGCGGCGCCTGCGGCATCGGCTTCCGCGGCAAGAGGCTCGTCGCGCATCGCCGCGTGGTAGAGGAACGTGGCGAGCACCACCGAGGCCTGCTTCATGTCGTCCGGCGATCAGGTGCTCGTAGATGTCGAGGTTGGTGTGGTGGGTGCGGCTCCAGTAGTCGAGCCCGTCCTGGATGAACTGGAAGCCGGGGAGGCCGACGCGGTCGAACGCGACTGGTGGTCGGTGCCGCCGGTGGCGCGCAGGGTGACCGTGGTCGCCCCCAGGTCGGCGAAGGGCGCGAGCCAGGCCTCGAAGATCGGCCGCGCGGCGGCGTTCTCCTGGGCGTAGATGCCGCGGATCCGGCCGGCGCCGTTGTCGAGGTTGAAGTAGGCGGAGAAGCCGGGCGTGCTCGGGCTTGGGCTGGATCGGCCAGGTCGGCTTGCGCAGCGACTTCGGCAGCGCCAGCTCCTCGGGATCGGTCGGCGTCGGGGCGGTCGGCGAGGTGCTGCTCGACGTAGGCGCGGGAGCCGAGGAGGCCCTGCTCCTCGCCGGTCCAGAGCGCGACGCGGATCGTGCGCCGGGGCTGGACGCCGAGCGCCTTGAGGATGCGCACCGCCTCCATCGCCACCGCGCAGCCGGCGGCGTTGTCGGTGGCGCCGGTGCCGGCGTGCCAGGAGTCGAGGTGGGCGCCGGCCATGACGACCTCGCCGGCGAGGTCGCCGCCCGGGATCTCGGCCACGGTGTTGTAGGCGACCGCCGTCGGCGTCGTCGAACGCCGCCTCGACGTCGATCTCGAGATCTGGACCTCCTTCCCCTCGTCGAGCAGGCGGAGCACCCGGTGGTAGGGCTCGGCGGCCATCACCACCGACGGGATGCCGCGGCTCCGGCCGGCGATCCCGCGCGAGCCGCCGCCGCCCAGGCGCACGATGCCGTGGTCGCGCGAGCTGAGCCCGACCAGCGCCACCACCTGCTCCTCGACCAGGAAGGCGTGGAGCTTGTCGGCGAACGCCCGGCGCTTCCGCGCCCGCTCTCCCCAGCCGCCGCCGCGCTCCTCCTCGGGGATCTCGAACACGCCCAGCTCGGCGAGCCCTTCGTCGTCCCAGCGCCGGAAGTCGCCCTCGCCTCCGATCGCCTCGCGCTCCTCGAGCGGCTCCCCGGGGGGCCTCGGCTCGTCGAGGAACACCACCTTGCCGGCGAGCTTCCCCTTCTGCTTCTCGAGGTCCTCCTCGGTGCGGAGGTCGGCGCGGATCGCGGCGCCGGCGACCGGCCCCGCGGTGCCCGGCGTCCACGCCTCGGGGAGCGCCGAGAGGAGCCCCTCGACCGGCGCCGTCATCCGCACCTCGGAGCGGCGGAAGGTCCACCCCTCACCGAACTCGTACTCCTCGATCCAGGCCCGGAGGCCCCACTCGGCGAGCCGGTCGCGCGTCCACTCGTTGGCTGCGCGCTGCCCCGCGGAGCCGGTCAGCCGCGGGCCGATGACGTCGGTCAGGTGGAAGGCCGTCGCCATCACCTGCGAGCGGTGGAACCCCTCGTCGCGGATCCTGGTGACCATCTCGAGGTCGACCGGCTCGGCTCCGCCCGCGGCCGCCGGGGGAGCGGCGAGGGCGGGCGCGGCGAAGGCCATTGCGAAGAGGGCGGCGGCGGCGCGGCGGGCGGCGGATCGGGGCATGGCGGGATCTCCGAGGTTTCGGGCGCGAGCACGGGATCGGGGCGGACGGTCGAGTTTACGCGCTTCCGGCGCCCGGGTTGCGGCCTTCACCCTCTGCTAAGATCCCTGCGCTCCCCGACCCGGCCGCCCGCGCCGCGGGGCCCACTTCGATCTCGAGACCGGCTCCCGGAACCCCGAGCATGCCGATCGCCGTCGACGCCATGGGAGGGGACTTCGCGCCGCGCGCCGCGGTCGAGGGCGCGTTCCGCGCCGCCGCCGAGGACGGCGTGTCGATCCTGCTGGTCGGCGACGAGCGCGCCGATCGAGCGCCGAGCTGCGACGCCTCGGCGGCCGGCCGCGCGACCGCATCGAGATCGTCCACGCCGAGGAGGTGGTCGGGCATGGACGAGCCGGCGATCACGCCGATCCGCAAGAAGCGCCGCTCGTCGATCCGCCTCTGCGCCGAGCTGGTCAAGGAGGGCCGGGCCCAGGCCATGGTCACCGCCGGCAACACCGGCGCGGCCATGATCGTCGGCCAAGATGGTGATCGGCACGATCGCCGGGGTCGACCGGCCGGCGCTGGCCGCCGTGCTGCCCAACGCCGACGGGGCGCACGGTGCTGCTCGACGTCGGCGCCAACGTCGACACCAAGCCCGAGCACCTGCGCCAGTTCGCCGTCATGGGCCACTTCTACGCCCAGGAGGTCCTCGGCATCGCCGCGCCGCGCATCGGCCTGATGTCGATCGGCGAGGAGGAGGGCAAGGGCACCGACCTGACCCGCGAGGTCTTCCGGGTGCTCAAGACCACCGGCCTCAACTTCGTCGGCAACGTCGAGGGCCGCGACGTCTTCAACGGCGCGGTCGACGTCGTGGTCTGCGACGGCTTCGTCGGCAACGTGGTGCTCAAGAGCGCCGAGGCGCTGGCCGAGCTGATCGGCCGCATGCTGCGCGAGGAGATGGCACGACACGCGCACCGCGGCATCGGGCTACGTGCTGGCCAAGCCGGCGTTCGACGCCTTCCGCCGGCGCACCGACTACACGCGAGTACGGCGCGCGCGCCGCTGCTGGGGGTCAACGGCGGCTGCTTCATCGGCCACGGCCGCTCGAACGCCCGCGCCATCCAGAACGCCGATCCGCCGGGCGGTCGAGTTCTCGACCGCCGACCTCGCACCACAAGATCCGCGACAAGATCGCCGAGCTGCACGGCCAGGAGGAGCGCCTCCTGCAGCGGCCGGCTGCGAGCGAGGCGGACCGGGTGAGCGGGTGACTCCGGACGACGTCGCGTTCGTCTTTCCCGGCCAGGGCTCGCAGAAGGTGGGCATGGGCCGCGCCTGGGCCGACGCCTTCGCCCGAGGCCGCGCGCGGCCTTCGAGGAGGCCGACGAGGCGCTCGGATTCGCCGCTCTCCCGGCTCTGCTGGGAGGGGCCGGAGGAGGAGCTGAAGCTGACCGCCAACACCCAGCCGGCGCTCCTCGCCGTCTCGATCGCCGATCCACCGCGCGCTCGAGCGCCGCTGGCCGCGCGAGCTCCGGCCGTGGCGGTCGCCGGGCACAGCCTGGGCGAGTACTCGGCCCTGGTCGCCGCCGGCGCCCTCGACTTCGCCGACGCCCTGCGCGCTGGTGCGCCGGCGCGGCGAGCTGATGCAGGAGGCGGTGCCGGTGGGGGTGGGCGCGATGGCGGCGATCCTCGGCCTCGACGCGGAGGCCGTCGCGCGAGATCGCGGCCGAGGCCGCGCACGGCGGCGAGGTCTGCGCCGTGGCCAACTACAACGGCCGGCGCAGACCGTGATCGCCGGCCACAAGGCGGCGGTCGACCGCGCCGTGGCCCTGGCCAAGGAGCGCGGGGCGCGGAAGGCGACGCTCCTCGCCGGTCTCGGCGCCGTTCCACTCGCCGCTGATGCGCCCGGCGCGCGAGGGCATGGCGCCGCTCCTGGCCGCGACGGAGTTCCGCGATCCGCGCGTGCCCGGTGGTGACCAACGTCGACGCCGCGCCGGTCGCCACCGGCGCGCGCGGCGCGCGACGCCCTGGTGCGGCAGATCGACAGCCCGGTGCGCTGGGTCGAGTCGGTGCGAGCGGATGGCGGCAGACTGCGGGGTCGAGCGTCTTCCTCGAGGTCGGGCCGGGCAACGTCCTGACGCGGCCTCGATCAAGCGCATCGCCGCCGGACAGCGTCCAGGCGAGCCTGGCCGAGCCTGGCGCGCTCCCGGAGCTGCTCGAGAGGCACTGGCCGGCGGCGCGAGCTGAGGCCCGGAGACGGGAGGGAGCGGAGCTGATGTTCGAGCTGGACGGCAAGACGGCGCTGGTGACCGGCGCCTCGCAGGGGATCGGCGAGGCGATCGCGCGGCGCCTGGCCGCGCGCAGGGCGCCCGCGTCGTGCTCGCGGCGCGCAACGAGGAGAAGCTCGAGGCGCTGGCCGGCGAGATCGCCGCGGCCGGCGGCGAGGCGCTCGCCCTTCGCCGCTCGACGTCGCCGCAGCCGGAGACCGTCGGCGGCGCGACTCGAAGACGCTGCCGGCGGACTTCGCGCGCGATCGACATCCTGGTCAACAACGCCGGCGTCACCGCCGACAACCTGCTGGCGCGCATGAGCCTCGAGCGACTGGGAGCGGGTGCTGCGCACCAACCTGACCGGCGCCTTCGCGCTCACCAAGGAGCTGGTGCGCGGCATGATGCGGCGGCGCTGGGGGCGGATCGATCATCGTCTCCTCGGTGGTCGGCCTGATGGGCAACGCCGGCCAGGCCAACTACGCCGCCGCCAAGGCCGGCCTGATCGGCTTCACCAAGTCGCTGGCCCGCGAGCTGGGCAGCCGCAACATCACGGTCAACGTGGTGGCGCCGGGCTACGTCGAGACGGCGATGACCGAGAGGCTGCCCGAGCGAGGCCGCGAGCGAGCTGACCGCGGGCGATCGCCGCTCAAGCGGCTGGGCACGGTCGACGACGTCGCCGCGGCGGTCGCTCTACCTGGCGAGCGAGGAGGCGGGCTACGTCACCGGCCACGTGCTCAACGTCTCCGGCGGGCTCTACATCTGACGCATTTCCGACGCCGCGCTCCGGGGACCGCCCGCGGCTTGGACTCGAGCCGCTTTCGTGCTAGAAACCGCGTGGCTTCGGCAGATCCGCTGACGACCAGAAGGAGGGATCGACCGATGGCAGTCGCAGAGAAGGTCAAGAGCATCATCGTCGAGCAGCTCGGCGTCGACGAGGAGGAGGTCACCCTGGAGGCCAGCTTCACCGACGACCTCGGCGCCGACTCGCTGGACATCGTCGAGCTGGTGATGGCGTTCGAGGAGGAGTTCGGCATCGAGATCCCGGACGAGGACGCCGAGAAGATCAGCAACGTCCAGCGAGGCGGTCGACTACATCGAGCAGCAACGCCGGGGACCAGAACTGAGCGCTCCGGCCGCCCGGCGCAGCCCGCATCCTCGCGATCACCGAGACCTTGAGCTCGTGAGCCACGACGCCGCCGCGTCGTCGTCACCGGGGTCGGGCTGGTGTCGCCGCTCGGGGTCGGCACCGCCGACGACCTGGCGCGGCGCTCCTCGACGGGCGAGAGCGGCATCGGCCCGATCACCCGCTTCGACGCCTCGGACTATCCCGTCGCGGATCGCCGGCGAGGTCAAGGGCTTCGATCCCGCTCGACTACCTCGACAAGAAGGAAGTCAAGAAGAGCGACACCTTCATCCACTACGCGCTGGCGGCCGCCCGCTTCGCGCTCGAGGACTCCGGGCTGGCGATCGACGACGGCAACGCGCGACCGGGTGGGGGTCGATCATCGGCTCGGGGATCGGCGGCCTGCCGCTGATCGAGTCGATGCACCAGACCCTGCTCGAGAAGGGGCCGGACCGGGTGTCGCCGTTCTTCATCCCCGGCCTGATCGTCAACATGGCGGCCGGCCAGGTCTCGATCCGCTACGGCGCCAGGGGCCCGAACACGGCGCCCGGCCACCGCCTGCACCACCGGGCCTGCACGCGGTCGGCGACGCCTTCCGCTTCATCCAGCACGGCGACGCCGACGCCATGATCGCCGGCGGCACCGAGGCGGTGATCACGCCGCTCGCGGTGCGCCGGCTTCTGCGCGATGCGCGCGCTCTCGACGCGCAACGACGAGCCGGAGAAGGCCTCGCGTCCGTGGGACGCGCGACCGCGACGGCTTCGTGATGGGCGAGGGCGCCGGCATCGTGATCCTCGAGGAGCTGGAGATCGGCGCGGCGGCGCGGCGCGCCGATCTACGCCGAGATCGTCGGCTACGGCATGAGCGCCGACGCCTACCACATCTCGGCGCCGCACCCGGAAGGGCGACGGCGCCGTGCGCGGTCATGCAGCGCGGCGCTCGAGGACGCCGGCCTCGCCGCCCGAGGCGATCGGCTACATCAACGCCCACGGCACCTCGACGCCGCTCGGCGACCTCGCCGAGGTGCAGGCGATCAAGCGGGTCTTCGGCGACCACGCCTACCGGCTGGCGGTCTCCTCGACCAAGTCGGCCACCGGCCACCTGCTGGGCGCGGCCGGCGGCCTCGAGGCGGGCATCCTGGCCCTCGCCATGCGCGACCAGATCCTGCCCCCGACCATCAACCTCGACGACCCGGGCGAGGGGTGCGACCTCGACTTCGTCCCCCACGAGCGCCCGCGCCGTGCCGACCTCGAGTCGCGCTGACCAACTCCTTCGGCTTCGGCGGCACCAACGGCGCGCTGGTGATGCGGCGCTGGGATCAGTAGCCGGGGCCGCGGAGCGGGTCAGTACTCGGACAGCTCGAGCCCCGGGACGCGCTGGAAGTGGCGCGTGTTGCGGGTGACCAGCGTCGCCCCGGCCTGACGCGCTGAGCTGGCGATCAGCAGGTCCATCGTGTCGATGCCTTCGCCGCGCCGGCGGAGGTAGCCGAGGATCTCGGCGTAGATCGCGGCGAAACCCGCCCCGGGGTAGAAGAGGTCGAGCCCGTCGCAGACTCGATCGACCCGCTCCCGCTCACCTACCGGATCGCGCGACCCGGCGGCGCCGGCCAGCAGCTCGCAGTGGACGAACACGCTCGCCGCGAGCGGCTCGTCACTTTGCCGCTCCGCGAAGCGCACCGCCGGCCCATCCTCCCCGCGATGCGTTTCCCGGACGAGATCGACCAGGAACGAAGTGTCGACGTGGATCACAGCGCCGGGACCCGGGCCGGCTGATCGGAGCGCCGACGAACCTCGTCCTCGATCGCGTCGAGGGTCTCGTCGCTGAGTCGGGTGGCCCGCACCGCGGCCAGGAGATCCCGCGCCGTCCGCGGCCGACCGAAGTGCTCCTTGATCACCTGGGAGAACGACTGGCCCTGCCGCTTCTGGCGCGCCAGCGTCTCATAGGCTTCGAGGTCGATGGTGATGGTCTTGACGGCCATGCACGGATCATGCACGGATGAGCCGTCGCTGGTCAACTCTCGACCTCAGGTCAGGGAGCGACTCGTTCCACCCCCAGCTCCCGGTCGAAGAACTCCGCCATCCGCCGTAGAAGTGGCGGTTGGCCGCGCCGCGGAAGCCGTGCTTCTGCTCGGGGTAGATCGCCTGCTCGAACGGCTTGCCGGCCTCGATCAGGGCGTTCGACATCACGATCGTGTTCTGCGGGTGGACGTTGTCGTCGCCGGTGCCGTGGACGATGAGCAGGGCGTCGGCGAGGTTCGCGGCGTGGGTGACCGGCGAGGAGAGGCGGTAGCCCTCCGCGTTGTCGTCCGGGTGGTCGAGGTAGCGCTCGGTCCAGATCGTGTCGTAGAGCTTCCAGGTCGGTGACCGGGGCGCCGGAGACGCCGGCGCGCCAGGTGCCGGGGCTGTTCGAGCAGGCAGTAGAGGGTGTGCATGCCGCCGCCCGACCAGCCCCAGAGGCCGACCCGCTCGGGATCGACCCAGGGGAGGGTCTTCGAGGTAGTCGACGCCGGCGTTCTGCGCCGCCAGGTTGGTCGGGCCGAAGCGGCGGTGGAGGCGGTCCTCGCCGCGCTTGCCGAAGAACGCCGAGGCGAGGTTGTCGACCACCAGCACGCCGTAGCCGCGGCTCGCCATCATCTTGTGCCAGAGGCCCTGGATCGGGTTCCAGCGGTCGGCGACCACCTGGGAGCCCGGGCCGCCGTAGTGGAACTGGATCACCGGGTGGCGCTCCGCGGCGGCGCCGTCGGCTGCCGCGGTGGGCGCCGGCTCGAGGAGCATCGCCGGCAGGCGCGATCCCTCCGGCCCCGGGATGGTCAGGAGCTTCCACTCGGGGAGCGCCGCGAGGTCGAACGGCGGCGGCTCGCCGGGCAGCTCGGCGAGGACCTCGCCCGCGGGGCCGCGGACCGCGATCCGGGTCGGCGTGTCGGCGTCGCTCCAGCGGTGGATCCAGGAGCCGGTGCCCTCGGCCGTCTCGCCGCCGGTGTGCCATCCGCCGCCGCCGGCCAGCTCGCGCGGCGGGGCGCCGTCGAGCGGCACCGCCAGGACCTGGCGCACCGCGGCGCCGAGCTCGCCCGTCGCCGAAGGCGGTGGCCAGGGCGTGCCCGCGTGCCTCGTCGACGCCATGGAGCGTCTGGACCGCCCACTCGCCGGCGGTCAGCGGCCGGATCAGCCGGCCCTCGGCGTCGTAGCGGTAGAGGTGCCGCCAGCCGGTGCGCTCGGAGCCCCAGAGGAAGCGGCCGTCGGCGAGGAAGTCGAAGGTGTCCTCGAGGTTGACCCAGGTCGGCCAACGCTCGGAGAGGAGCACCGAGCAGGCGCCGCCGGCGGGATCGCAGGAGAGGACGTCGAGCCGGTTCTGGCTCGCGGTTGAGCCGCTGGACCGCCACGCCGCGCGCCGTCCGGCCGCCAGGCGAGGCGCGCCAGGTAGGGCGGCTCGGTCTCGCCGTCGGCCTCGGTCCAGCCGGTCTCGAGCCAGGTGGTCACGCCGCTCCCGAGGTCGAGCACGCCGAACCGCACGTTCGGATTGGCGGTGCCGGCCTTGGGGTACTTCTGCCAGGTCACCTCGGGGTAGTGCGGCAGATCGTCGACCAGCGGGTAGGTCGCGACCGGCGTCTCGTCGAACTCGGTAGTAGGCGATGCGGGCGCCGTCGGGGCTCCACCAGTGGCCCTCGGAGCCGCGGCCCCAGAGCTCCTCCCAGTAGACCCAGTCGGTCTCGCCGTGGAGCAGGACGTCCGCCTCGCCCCCGGTCGTGAGGCGCCGCTCGGCGGCCGGCGCGGCGCCGTGGCCGGCCGGAGCGCTCGCGGCGCCGCCCGCGGCCGGCAGCTCGAGCAGCCAGAGGTCGTGGTCACGGACGAAGGCGACGGACGAGCCGTCCGGCGACGGCCTCGGGTCGGTCTCCTCGGCCTCGGTCTCGGTCAGCCGGAGGAGGTCCGGCGCGCCCGGGCCGCCGTCGCCGAACCGCAGCAGGTGGAGGTCGCCGTCGTGGGAGAGCACCATGCCGCGGCCGTCGGGCAGCCAGATCCAGTCGAGCCCGCGCGGCAGCTCGTCCCTTTCGGCGCCGAGGTCGGAGGGGCGCAGGAGCGCGCTCGCCTCGCCGTCCGGGAAGCGCCGGATCCAGAGCGCCTCGACGCCGTCGTCGCCGGGGTAGACCCAGACCAGCCGGGTGCCGTCCGGCGACCAGGAGAGCCCGCTCGGCGAGCGGCCCATCGCGTCCTCGGCGAGGAACGACTCGGGATCGAGCGCGCGCACCGGCACCGCGGTGCGCGGTGCGGCGGCGATCTCCGGGAGCGGCGCCGCGACGAGGCTGCAGGCGGCGAGAGCGAGGACGGCGAGGGCGCGCGGCGTCGGCATGCGGCTTCTCCTGGGAATCCGGTCGGGTTCGGAAGACGCCGAAGTGTAACCGAGCCGCCGCGCTCGGCGGTCTGGAACCCGCGCGCCCCGATCGTCGTAGGGTGGGCGTTGCGCGGCCGAGCCGCGCCCGAAGACCGACATCCCAGGATTCGAGCAGAGGAGGAGGAGAGATGACCGCCCCTTCCACGTCCACCCCGAACCGCCCGCGCCCGGGCTCGCCGCTCCGGGCGCTCCCGGCCCTCGCGGCCGCCCTGCTGGCCGCCGTCGCGGTCGCCGGCTGCTCCGTCGAGACGGAGGCGGAGCCGGTCGACACCGAGACCCGCTCGCTCGAGCAGTCGTTCCCGCTCGCCGCCGGGGAGAAGCTCAGCCTCGCCAACCTCGCCGGCGCCATGGAGGTCGAGCCCGGACCGGCCGGCGAGGTGCGCGTCGAGGCGACGATCCATGCCGCCGGCCGCAACGCCGCCGCGACCCGCGAGCTGCTCGACGGCATGGAGTGGATCCGCCACGACGACGGCTGGGCGCTCTCCTACCCGGTGCGCGAGCACTCGAAGTTCCACTACCCGCGCGAAGGGAACCTCGGCTGGGCCGACCGCAGCACGACGAAGTACCTCGGCCGGCGGGTGACCGTGGTCGGCCGCAGGTCCGGCTCGACGCCGACTCTCTTCGCCGACCTCAAGGTGTTCGTGCCCGCCGAGGGGGCTGTCGCGCTGCGCAACGCCGTCGGCACGATCGACGGCGGCGAACTGGCGGGCGAGCTGACCCTCGACACCGGTTCGGGCGACGTCAGCGTGACCTCCTTCCGCGGCGAGCTGACCGTCGACACCGGCTCGGGCGACGTCGAGGTCGGCAGCGCCGACGGCTCGGTCGAGGTCGACACCGGCTCGGGCGACGTCGCCCTCGGTGACGTCAACGGCGAGAAGGTGCTGGTCGACACCGGCTCGGGCGACGTCGAGGTCGGCCCCGGCCGCCTGCGTTCGATCAGCGTCGACACCGGCTCGGGCGAGATCACCGTCCGGGGCGTCGACGCCGAGACTCTGGAGTTCGACACCGGCTCGGGCGACATCCGGGTCGAGAGCCCGCTCGACTGGGCGCGCACCCTGATCGCCGACACCGGCTCGGGCGACGTCGAGATCTACGGCGACCCCGAGGCGACCTTCCGCATCACCGCCGACCAGGGGAGCGGGGATTTCGTCGTCCGCTACGACGACGTGCGCCTGATCCACAGCGGCCGCGAGGTGGTCGGCGCCGAGCGCGGGGAGATGCACACCAGGATCGAGGTCGACACCGGGAGCGGGGACTGCGTGCTGGCGCCGCGGTAGGGCGGCGGCTCAATACCAATCCTCGATCTGCAGGCCTTGGATCCGCGCCAGCTCGCGGGTGTTGCGGGAGATCAGGACGCCCCCGTTCGCCAGTGTGGTGGCGGCGATCAGCACGTCATGGGGACCGATCGGCGTTCCCTGGGCCTCGAGCTGGGCCCGGATCCGGGCTGCGGCGCGTGCTTCCGCCTCGCCGAACGAGACGATGGTCGCGACCGCAGAGATCTCCTCGATCTGCCGCCGGCTCTCCTCCGGGAGCTTCGACTTCTCGGCTCCGACCTCGAGCTCATAGAGGACGATCGCCGCCAGGGCGATCTCTCCCGGCCGCCGGGCGAGCAACCGCTCGGCCACTCGGCCTCGTTTCTTGAACAGGTCGATCACCGTGTTGGTGTCGAGGTAGTACCTCACAGAGGCTCCCGGGGGGAATCCTGGCCGAGGCCGCTGCGGATCTCCTCGACCTCGGGGAAGTCCTCCCAGCTACCGATCAGGCGCCGGAACGATCCCGGCCACTCGTCGGTCGTCTTCTTCCGGATCAAGTCGGCGATCCAGCGGCTCCGGGAGAGACCGGCCTCCCGGGCCGCCCGGTCCATCCGCTGCTCGGTCTCTTCGTCGAGGTAGATCGTCACTTGCGACATGCTGCACCTCGGCGCAATTATACCCGGACCTATACTCACATCCGGCTGTAGTTCGGCCCGCCGCCCCCCTCGGGCGGCACCCAGTCGATGACCTGGTAGGGGTCCATGACGTCGCAGGTCTTGCAGTGGACGCAGTTCGAGAAGTTGATCTGCAGGCGCCGGCCGTGCTCGGCCCTGGGGTCGTCGACCATCTCGTAGACCGCGGCGGGGCAGAAGCGCTGGCAGGGGTTGGCGTACTCGACGGTGCAGCGGGTGACGCAGATCTCGGGATCGAGGACGATCAGGTGCGCCGGCTGGTCCTCGTCGTGGGCGGTGCCGGAGTTGTAGACGTCGGTCAGGCGGCTGACGGTCAGCTCGCCGTCGTGCTTGACCGCCGGGCGGGGCTCGAGGCGCCGGCCCTCGGGCGTGTCGAGGCGGATCATCCGCGCGTGGCCGGGCTCGGTCGGCAGGCGGCTCTTGACCCCCCAGCCGCGGCCGCCGGTGACGATCCCGAGCGCGCCCTGGAGCATGCCGCCGGCGAGCCCGTGGTCGAACGCCTGGTGGAAGTTGCGGACCTTCCACAGCTCGTCGCGGATCGCGCTCGCCTCGACCCGGCGCTCGAAGCCGGCGAGGCGCTCGGCGCTCATCGGTCTTCTGTTGGTTGGGCCGCCGCGGGGCTCGTCGCGCAGCCCCTCGAAGATCGTCTCGGCGGCGAGCATCCCGGAGCGCATGCCGAGGTGGATCCCCTTGAGGCGCTGGCTGTTGAGGTAGCCGCCGGAGTCGCCGACGATCAGGAAGCCGTCGCCCCAGCCGCGCGGCCGTGAGAACCAGCCCCCCTCGGGGATCGCCTTGGCGCCGTAGAACGCCATCTTGCCCCCCTCGAGCAGGCGGCGGATCCGCGGGTGGGTCTTGAAGCGCTGGAACTCGTCGTGCGGGTCGAGCCACGGGTTCTCGTAGTCGAGGCCGACCACGAGACCGACGATGAGCTGGTCGCCGCCCATGCCGTAGAGGAAGCCGCCGCCGAAGACGCCGCTCCCGAGCGGCCAGCCCATGGTGTGGATCACCATCCCCGGCTCGACCCGGCCGGGCGGCAGGTCCCAAACCTCCTTGAGGCCGATCGAGTAGGTCTGCGGGTTCTTGCCGGCGGAGAGGTCGAGCGCGTGGTCGAGCTGCTTGACCAGGGTGCCGCGCGGCCCCTCGCCGAGCACCACGACCCGGGTCCGGACGTCGATCCCGGGCTCGTAGTTGGCCTTCTTCGTGCCGTCGTGGGCGATGCCGCGGTCGCCGGTGCGGACGCCGGCGACCTTGCCGTCCTCGAGCAGCACGCGCGCGGCCGGAAACTCGCAGAAGAGGTCGACCCCGGCGGCCTCGACCTTCGGCGCCATCCACTTCAGGAGCTTGCCGAGGGAAGCGACGTAGCAGCCGTGGTTGACGAGCGGCGGCGGGATCACCGGCAGCGGAAAGGCGCGCTTCTCGGTGAGGACCAGCACTTCCTCGCCGCCGACCTCGCCCTCCCACGGCGCGTCGCGCCAGTCGTCGGGGAAGAGCTCCCGGAACGCCGACGGGTCGACCACCGCCCCGGAGATCGCGTGGCTGCCGATCTCCTTGCCCTTCTCGAGCACCGCGATCGTCGCCTCGATCGGCGCGGCACCTCCGGCGAGGCCGGCGTTGTGCCGCTCGATGAGCTTCGCCAGGTGGTAGGCGCCCGCCAGGCTCGCCGGCCCGGCGCCGACGAAGACGACGTCGAGGTCGAGGGTTTCGCGATGGACCGTCTCGCGCTGGGGTTCGCTCATGATCGGGCTCCCGCGGTGCTGAAAACGCTAGTGCGGTGGGGGTTTCGCCGCGCCGCGGCGGGCGGATGCTACCACGGGACGAAGCGCCCACCGGCGTGGACTCCGATGCGTAGAGTGAGCGGTCTGGGGGCGGCGCTCCGGGATCAGCGGCGGCCGTGGGGCCAAAAAAGAAGGTCGCCGAGCCGAGAACGGACGTCGTTCGAGTAGGAGGTCAACCCCGCTCGGAAGGTGCTCTCGGGCGTCGCTTCACCCTGGGGAAGCAGAACTCTGAGGGTGGCGTTGTGTTCTCGGACCTGAGTGAGCGCGGGAGCCAGCGCCGGGTATCCGAGCTTGTCGAGTATGAGTTCCAGCGCCGGTTCGATGCACAGGACCTTGTTGTGGAGCTGGGCGCGGAGGTTGGGCGGAGCGGAAGCCAACGCCGTGCAGGCACGTTTGTCCCCGGTCGCCACGTAAGCGGTCTCCGTTTCGGCGGCTACCGCGAGAAGGAGCGCTTCGCCAGGATCGATGCCATGGATCCCGAGCAGGAGCGCCAGCGTTTGAGAGCCGGGTGCCGTCTCGACGGCGGCGATTCGCGAGCACCACGCTTCTGCGCGCTGCCTCAGCCCGACGGGGTACCTGCGGGCGAGCGCGCCGGACCGGAGCATCTGCGGTAGTGGGCTCAGGCGGCGTAGCGCGGCAAGATCGACCTCTACCGCATCCGCCAGCTCGATGATCAAGCCGGCGCCGGCGAAGAGCAGGAGACAGTCGGAGTCGAGGAGTAAGGGGCCGGAGCGGGGCATTCGGCAAACCCGTCAGGCGGCTTCGAGGACGCTCAGGATGCGCTCTTCGGACTCGGAGAGATCGGCGTCTCGGAGGTGCGACCGCAACCGTGCCGCGACCTGGCGCTGTCCCCCGGCGTCCAGTCCCATGTGACGGAGTGCGGCCTGGGCCGCAGGCCAGCGATTGTTGGATTTGGCGTAGATCAACGCGTAGACCCCGGGGTCGATCCCCCGAGGGGGGCCGGATCGGGAAGCTACGACCGCGAGCTGCAGTGCGCCGGCCCGCAGATCCTTGATCTGCGGACTCTCGAACCCGGTCAAAACCTCGCAGGCGAAGCGGTCGGCCTCCCGCTCGGGGCTGCTGCCGGAGGTGCTCGTCAGCGTCCCGTCGACCCACGCCTGAGTCCCCGGCCGCACGTGCCCGACCATGATGTGCCCCAGCTCGTGCGCGACGTAGAACGCCAGCCATGGAGGGCTATCGCGTCCGGTCGCCAGGACGATCAGCGGGCGGTCGTCGACGAACCCCGCCATGCCGTCGAACGGCTTGCTTCCCGCCGGCCGGTGCGCAAGGTGCAAGACCGGGATCCCAGCCCCCCAGCAGAAATCGAGCAGAGTTTCGAGGTCGACGTATCTCGATCGGCGCAAGATCGCTTCGCGGACCTGGCGGGCGGATTGAGGTCCTTCAAACGGAGGCAACACTCCTCCGGCCGACCGCACGAGCGCTGCCGCCGCGCGCTGCGCGACGAGTGCCGAGACCCTCACCCGGTCATCCACCTCGTTGCGGTACCGCTTGAAGCGCACCGCGGAGAGACTCGGCAGCCTGAGCTCTCGCCCCGCGTCCCGAAGCTCGTCGACGCTGAACCCCAGTTGCTTGGCGATGTAGGCTTCCGCAAGGGCTCGGTTGGCTCCGACGTCCGCCAGCTCGTCCTGCCACCACTCCGGCAGGACGAACGAACGGACGAAGCCGGCGTCGATGCCCAGCCTTCTCAGGCGCTGGTAGAGATCACGGACGCTCTCGCGGTACGCGGCGATGGTCTCTTCCTCCGACGAGGTCCGGCGACGGCAGGTCGCTTTCAAGGTCGAGTTTAACTGCATTGACCGCGGGTTCTGCTGATTCCGCAAGCGCTGGCAAGAAATGGAGACCGACTTCGCCTCGCGGCGAGAGATTCGCGATCAGCGGCGCGCCGAGCTGGTCGCCACCCTCACCCGCGCGCCGGACGAGTCCGAGATCGCGGCGCTCGCCGGGCCCGCCTCGTGGCTCGAGGTGCGCGCCGACCTGGCCGGCGACCTCGAGCCCGGACCGCTGCGCGAGCGCTTCGGCGGCGGCCTGCTCTACACCCTGCGCAGCCGCGCCGAGGGGGGGCGGGGCGAGATCGATCCGGCGGCGCGCCGGCAGCGGCTCGCGGCGGCGGCGGACGGCGGCTGGGACCTGGTCGACCTCGAGGGGGCGCGCGACCTCGCTCCCGAGCTGCTCGACCGTCTGCCGGCCGAAAGGCGCCTGATCTCCTGGCACGGCCCGGGCGAGGACCTCGCCGGGCTGCGCGCCCGCTTCGACGCCTTCGCCGCGACGCCGGCGCGCCTCTACAAGCTGGTGCCGGCGACCGCCCGCCCGGGGCAGGCGCTGGCGCCGCTCCAGCTCCTCGACGCGCTCGGCCGGAGCGACGTCGTCGCCTTCGCCGGCGGCGCGCAGGGGGCGTGGACGCGGCCGCTGGCGCCGCGGCTCGGCGCGCCCTGGGTCTACGGCGCCGCCGGCGGGCGGCCGGGGGCGCCCGGGCAGCCGTCGCTCGGGCGGCTCGCGGCCGACTACGGCCTGCCGGCGCTGCCGCCGGTCGAGGCGCTGTGCGGCGTGGTCGGCAACCCGGTCGGCCACTCGCTGTCGCCGCGCCTGCACAACGGCGCCTACCGCGAGCTGGGGCTGCCGCTCCTCTACCTGGCCTTCGAGCCCGAGCGCTTCGGCGACTTCTGGCTCGAGGTCGTCGAGAGCGGCGTCCTCGAGGCGCTCGGTCTGCCGCTCGCCGGGCTGTCGGTGACCGCGCCGTTCAAGGGCGCGGCGCTGGCGGTGGCGGGGGCGGCGAGCCCGCGCGCCGAGATCCTCGGCGCGGTCAACACCCTGGTCCGGCGCGGCGAGGTCTGGGAGGCGGAGTCGACCGACCCCGAGGGGGTCACCCGGCCGCTCGCCGCGCGCGGCGTGGCGCTCGCCGGCGTGGCGGCGGCGGTCGTCGGCGCCGGCGGCGCCGGCCGCGCCGCCGCCTTCGGGCTGGCCCGCGCCGGCGCCCGCGTGACCCTGGTCAACCGCTCCCAGGAGGCGGGCGAGGAGGCGGCCCGCGACCTCGGCGTCGCCTTCGCGCCGCTCGCCGGCTTCGACCCCGGCCGCTTCCGGGTGGTGGTCAACGCCACTCCGGCGCTGCCGTTCGATCCCGCGCTCCTCGCGCCGGGCACGGCGGCGGTCGAGCTGGCCTACGGGCGCACTGTGGGCACGGACGGCGCCGGGGACGGCTCCGGGGAGAGCGCTGCCGAGGCCGAACCGCCGCTCCTAGCCGCCGCCCGCGCCGGCGGCGGGGTGGCGATCGACGGCCGCGAGGTGCTGCTCCACCAGGCGTTCGGGCAGTTCCACGCCATGACCGGGCGCCACCTGCCGGAGGCGCTCGGGCGGCGCCTTCTCGGCCTGGGGGAGACCCCGGGCGGGGAGCTTGCATGACCCACCGGACCGCCGAAGCGCGTGCTACCATCCGCGCGGTTCGTTTCAGCAAGTCATGAGCGTCGAACCCGTCACCCTCCCCGGTCGCGAGCCGGCCGCTCCCCGGCCGGCCTCGCCCGAGGCCTCGCCCGAGACCCCCTCCGACCCGGCCAGAGCCTTCGCCGAGGACGTCCGCAGAGGGCTGACCGCGAGCCCCAAGTGGCTGACGCCGAAGTACTTCTACGACAACCTCGGCTCGCGCCTGTTCGAGGCGATCTGCGCCCTCCCCGAGTACTACCCGACCCGGGCCGAGGCCTCGATCCTCGCCCGCCACGGCGGCGCGATGGTCGACCGGCTGCCGGGACCGCTGCGCCTGGTCGAGCTGGGCAGCGGCGACTCGGCCAAGAGCCGCCTGATCATCGAGCCGCTGCTCGCGCGCCAGCCGGAGGGGGTCGTCTACGTGCCGGTCGACATCTCCTCCTCGGCGCTCGAGCGGAGCGCCGCCGAGCTGCGCCGCGAGTATCCCGGCCTGACCGTCGATCCGCGTGCCGGGGACTACCTCCAGGGGCTCGACGTCCTGGCCGGCGTCACCGCCTGCGACGGCACGCGCACGCTGGTGCTCTTCCTCGGCTCGACCCTCGGCAACCTGGCGCCCGGCGACGCGCTCGAGCTGATCGCCGGCATAAGGCGCCGGCTCGCGCCCGGCGACGCGCTGCTCCTCGGGCTCGACCTCAAGAAGTCCGAGGCGATCCTGATCCCCGCCTACGACGACCCGATCGGGCTGACCGCGGCGTTCAACCTGAACCTCCTCGGGCGGATCAACCGCGAGCTGGGCGGCGGCTTCGACCTCCGGAGCTTCGCCCACCGGGCGCTCTGGAACGCCGAGCACGGGCGGATCGAGATGCACTTGGTCAGCCGCCGCGCCCAGCGGGTCTCAATCGGCGCGCTCGGCCTCGAGATCGCCTTCGCGGAGGGGGAGTCGATCCTCTCCGAGTGCTCGTACAAGTTCGACCGCGGCCAGGTCGACCGGCTGGCCGCCGGGGCCGGCTTCGCGGTCGACGGCTCGTGGACCGACGAGCGCGGCTTCTTCGCCTCGTTCCTGCTGATAGCCTCTTGAAGCGACATCTGCCACGGGGGACACCGACATGGGCCTGATGGACCTGATCAAGGGCGAGCTGATCGACATCATCGAGTGGACCGACGACTCGCGCGACACGCTCTCCTGGCGCTTCCCGGACGAAGACAAGGCGATCAAGAACGGCGCGCAGCTCATCGTCCGCGAGTCGCAGACCGTGCAGTTCGTCTACCTGGGCGAGTTCGGCGACACCTTCGGCCCCGGCAAGCACACGCTCACGACCGACAACATCCCGGTCCTGACCCGCCTCAAGTCGTGGAAGTACGGCTTCGAGTCGCCGTTCAAGGCCGACGTCTACTTCGTCACCACGCGCCTCTTCACCGGCAACAAGTGGGGGACCTCGAACCCGCTGATGCTGCGCGACGACGACTTCGGCATCGTCCGCGCGCGCGCCTTCGGCACCTACGACTTCCGGGTCGCCGACCCGAAGCTGTTCCTCAAGGAGGTCGCCGGCTCCGACCACAACTTCCGGCTCGACGAGTTCGCCGACACCATGCGCTCGCGGATCGTCAGCGTCTTCTCGGACGCGCTCGCGACCTCCAAGGTGCCGCTCCTCGACGTCGCCAGCCGCTACGGCGAGCTGGGCGACGCGCTGCTGCCGCTGATCAACCCGGTGGTCAGCGCCAGGTACGGGCTCGAGATCACCGGCTTCGTGGTCGAGAACGTCTCGGTTCCCCCCGAGGTCGAGGAGGCGATCGACAAGCGCTCCTCGATGGCCGCGATCGGCAACCTCAACTCCTACGTCAAGTACCAGATGGGCAAGGGGATGGAGAGCGGCGGCGGGGCCGGCGCCGCCGGCATGGCGACCGAGCTGGCGGTGGGTCTCGCGATCGCCCAGCAGATGATGCAGCAGCAGGGCGGCGGCGTGCTCGGCGGCGCGGTAGCCCCGGCGGCGGCCCCGGCCGCGGCCGGTTCGGCCATCCCCGACCTCCTCACCCCGGCCGACGCCGCGCGCGCCCTCGGCGTCGACGAGGCCGACGTGATCAGCGTTCTCGAGTCGGGCGAGCTGAAGGGGAAGAAGATCGGCTCGGCCTGGCGGATCCAGCGCGCCGCGCTCGACGCCTACCTCGCCGGCTGACCGCTCCGCGCGACGGGATCGACCCAGCGAGCCACCGATGGCCGAGGTCACCGCCCTCGAGAAGCACCCCTGCCCGGCGTGCGGCGCCCAGGCCGAGTGGCACCCGGCCGACGGCCGCCTGGTCTGCCCCTACTGCGGCTCCGCCGCGCCCGCCGCGGTCGACGCCGGCGGCGCGGTGCGGGAGCTGGATCTCGCGGCCGCCCTGCGCGACCTCCCGGACGAGCAGCGCGGCTGGCAGACCGAGCGGCAGGCGGTCCGCTGCCAGTCGTGCCAGGCGGTGTCGGTCTTCGACCCCGGCCGGGTCGGCCAGCGCTGCGACTTCTGCGGCTCGCCCCAGATCGTCCCCTACGAGGAGGTCAAGGCGCCGATCCGCCCCGAGAGCGTGCTCCCGTTCGCGGTCGGCCAGGGTGCGGTCCGCGACAGTCTCAGGAAGTGGTTCCGCTCCCGCTGGTTCGCGCCCAACGCGCTCGGCCGTGGCGCGCTGATCGACACCGTCCACGGCGTCTACCTCCCCTACTGGACCTTCGACGCCCAGGCGCGCTGCCCGTGGACCGCCGAGGCCGGCCACTACTACTACACGACCGAGACCTACCGCGACGCCCAGGGCAAGAAGGCGACCCGCCAGGTCCGGCACGTGCGCTGGGTGCCGGCTTCGGGCGTGGTCGAGCACTTCTTCGACGACAAGCCGGTCCCGGCCACCCGCGGCGTCGCCAAGAAGCTCCTGGCCGGCGCCGAGCCGTTCCCGTTCGACCGCCTGAAGCCCTACGACACGAGCTACCTCTCGGGCTTCACCGTCGAGCACTACCAGGTCGTCCTCTTCGACGCCGCGGACGAGGCGCGCGCGGCGATGGTCAACGAGCTCCAGGCGATGTGCTCGCGCGAAGTGCCCGGCGACACCCAGCGCAACCTCCGGATCCGCCCCGAGTTCAGCGGCCAGACCTTCAAGCACCTGCTGGCGCCGGTCTGGCTCTTGAGCTACGACTTCGGCCCGCGCGCGTTCCAGGTCGTGGTCAACGGCGTCACCGGCAAGATCGCCGGCGACTACCCGAAGAGCGCGTGGAAGATCTTCTTCCTGGTGGTCGCGATCCTCGCGGCGGTGGCGTTGGTGTTGATGCTCACCCAGGGCTGACGGTCGCTGCTTCGGACGCGCGCCGGTTTTGACACCCGGACGGGTCCGCCCTTAGGATCACGGGTTCGGAAGGGCTGCCGGCGTAGCTCAGTTGGTTAGAGCGCCTGACTGTGGATCAGGAGGTCATGGGTTCGACTCCCGATCCCCGGTACCAAGCCTTCGCCCCGACCGCCGCATAAGCGGCTTCCCGGAAGGACGTCGAGCGACCATGACCGAGACGGTCGAGCCCCGCGCTCTCCCGCGGCCTGCGCGACCTGCTGCCCGACCAGATGCTGGCGCGGCAGTGGATGATCGACACCATCCGCGGCGTCTACGAGCTGTACGGCTTCGTGCCGCTCGTCGACGCCCGCGATCGAGTACCTGGACGTGCTGCGCGGCTCGGCCGCCGGCGCAGGAGGCGCAGCAGTCGATCTTCACGGTCGCAGAACCCGGAGAAGGAGGCGCTCGGCCTGCGCTTCGACCTGACCGTGCCGCTGGCGCGCGTGATCGCCCAGTACCGCGACCTGCCGCGGCCGTTCCGCCGCTACCAGGTCGCGCCGGTCTGGCGCGCCGACAAGCCGGACAAGGGGCGCTTCCGCGAGTTCACCCAGTTCGACCTCGACTCGGTCGGCGTCGAGTCCGAGATCGCCGACACCGAGATCATCGCCGGCATGTGCGACACGCTGACGGCGCTGAAGGTCGGCGCCCTACCGGGTGCGCTTCTCCAGCCGGGCCATCCTCAACCCGCTGCTCGCCTTCGCCGGCATCCCGGCCGGAGCGGGCGGCCGACGTCTTCCGCGTGCTCGACAAGCTCGACAAGGTCGGCCTCGAGAAGGTCCGCCTGGAGCTGACCGACGGCTACGTCGACGAGTCGGGCGACACGATCCGCGGGCCTCGGCCTCTCGGACGAGTCCAGGTCGACCGCATCGAGCGCTTCCTCGCAGATCCGGCCGACGACCGCCGCGACGAGGTCGTGGCGCAGCTCCGCGGACCTCTTCGCCGGCGTCGAGGGCGCCGACGGCGAGATCGACGTGGTCGAGCGGATCTCGCAGCCACCTCTACGCCCTCGGCTACGGCGACGACGAGGTCTCGCTCGACCTCTCGATCGCCCGCGGCCTCGCCTACTACACCGGGCCGGTGTTCGAGGCGATCCTGCTCGACGCGCCGCAGTTCGGCTCCGTCTTCGGCGGCGGCCGCTACGACGACCTGGTGATGCGCTTCCTGGGCGAGAAGATCCCGGCCGTCGGCGCCTCGATCGGCGTCGACCGCCTGCTCGCCGCGCTCGATCCACCTCGGGCGAGTCCGGCAACCAGCAAGTCCACCGCCAAGGTGCTGATCACCGACATGGACCCGGCGCTCGCACGACGACTACCTGGCGATGACCTGGGAGCTGCGCCGCGCCGGCATCCCGGCCGAGCTCTACCTCGGCACGGCCAAGGGGCCGGGCAAGCAGCTCAAGTACGCCGACTTCTGGGGCGTGCCGATCGCCGCTCCTCTACGGCTCCAACGAGAAGGAGCGCGGCATCGTGACGCTCAAGGACATGGACGTCGGCCGCGCAGCGCGCCGAGGCGCTCGCCGACCGCGAGGAGTGGCTGGAGGAGCGGCCCGGCCAGCGCGAGGTCGCCGCGCTGCGAGCTGGTGGCGACGGTCCGCGAGATGCTGGCGGCGATCGAGGAGAGCGGGAGTGACCGCGACGGGCGCTTCTCCGGAGACCACCGAGCCGATCATCCTCGACGGCGACTCGCTGACCATCGAAGAGCTCGCGCGGATCGCGCGCGACCCGCGGCGTGCCGCGTCGAGCTCGATCCGCGGCGCCTGAGCCGGGTCGCGGCGCAGCCGGCGAGCAGATCGAGCGCATCGCCGCGCGACTACCGCGAGGACTTCGAGCGCTTCCATGGCGGGGCGGCCGTGCGGCCGGTCCTGGAGTACGGCGTCACCACCGGCTTCGGCGAGTTCAAGAACATCCCGATCGCGCCCGACCGCCTCGAGGAGCTGCAGCGCAACCTCCTGCTGCAGCCACGCGGTCGGCGTCGGCGACAACGCCGATCCCGACGACCCGGCGAACTACTTCCCGGCCGGAGGTGGTGCGGGCGGCGCTCGCCATCCGCCTGAACGCCTTCCTCAAGGGGCACTCGGGCGTCCGCGCCGAGCTGGTCGAGGCCGTGCGGGCGATGCTCGAACCGCGGCATCGTGCCGCTGGTGCCGCTCCGCGGCTCGGTCGGCTCGAGCGGCGACCTCTGCCCGCTGTCGCACCTCTTCGTGGTGCTCCTCGGCGAGGGGCGCTACTACCGTGGTCCGCGCACGCCGGGCGACCTCCGGCCGGGCGCGGCGAGCGGCGCTCGAGGTCCGGCCTGGAGCCGGCTCGCCGAGGACCTCGGCATCGAGCCGCCGCAGCCGTCGCTACAAGGAAGGACTGGCGCTCATCAACGGCGCCACCTTCTCGGCGGCGCTCCTGGCCCTCGGCGTCCACGACGCCGAGCGGCTGGCGGACGCCGCCGACGTCGCCGCGGCGCTCAGCCTCGAGGCGGTCTGCGGCTGCGCCCGCGCCTTCGACCCGCGCGTCCACGAGGCCCGCGGGCTCGCCGGCCAGATCGACAGCGCCGCCAACCTCCGGGCGCTCCTCGACGGCAGCCGCCTGATCGAGCAGCGCCGGCGCGGTGCAGGACGCCTACTCGCTGCGCTGCGCGCCGGCGGTCCACGGCGCGAGCCCGCGACGCCATCGGCTTACGCCGCGCCGGGTCGCCGAGGCCGAGATCAACGCCGCCACCGACAACCCGCTCTTCTTCCCCGGCGACGACGGTGGCCACGACGGCGAGCCGTGGGACTTCCGCTTCCGCGCCAACTGGCCGGAGGGCTACCACGGCGAGCAGCGCATCTCCTACTCGGCCGGCAACTTCCACGGCGAGCCGGTGGGCATGGCGGCGGACTTCCTGGCGATCGCGCGTGGCCGAGCTGGCGAACATCTCCGAGCGGCGCACCCAGATGCTGCTCGACGCGCCACCACAACCGCAACCTGCCGTCGAACCTGATCCCGCACCGGGGCGTCAACTCCGGCTTCATGATCGCCCAGTACACGGCCGCCGGCCTGGTCTCCGAGAACAAGGTGCTCGCCCACCCGGCGTCGGTCGACTCGATCCCGACCTCGGCCAACTCCGAGGACCACGTCGCGATGTCGACCCATGCCGCCCGCAAGCTGCGGACCGTGCTCGCCAACGTGCAGGCCGTGCTGGCGATCGAGCTGCTGGTCGCGGCCCAGGCGGTCGAGTGGCGGGTAGGGCTCGACTTCTCGCCGGTCGTGGCGCCCCCGGCCGAGGAGCACACCCCGGCCGCCGGCCCGCCCCGCCCGGGACGCCAGGAGACCCGCGACGCCTGGAAGGAGGCCGAGGCCGAGGCGCGCGCCTTCGCCGACGCGGTGCGCCCCGAGAACCGCCCCGCGATCGCCGCCCGCCTCGGCACCGGCACCCGCGCCACCTACCTCGCGGTGCGCGAGACGGCGCCGCCGCTCCTCGCCGATCGCCCGCTCGACGGCGACCTCGCCGCGGTCCGCCGCCGGCTCGAGGACGGCTCGCTGGTCGAGGCGGTGGCGGCGGCGCTGCCGGAGGGGCTGCGGGCGGTGGCGGCCCGCGCTTGACAAGCCGCTTTCGCCGCTGCTGTAATCCGCGGCCGAGGCTACCGACGATGATGCGCTCCACCGCCCGCCGTTTTTGCGCCGCTCCCGCGCTCGCGGTCTGGGCTTGGCGTGGCGTCCATCATCACCACGGGCTGACATAGCCGGGGCGCGCAGTCCCGGCCGGTCGACCCGGGACGAGCGCGGTGCGTCGGCAGCCTTCCCACCTCCCTCCTCCCGGGTCCGCGGGAGAGTTCTCATGAGGATCTCCGCCGCCCTGCCCACCGGCATGGCCGCGCTGCTCTTCGACGCCGCGCGGCGCCGGAGGGAGCTCGAAGGGGAGCTGGCCGTCGAGCTGGCCGCGGCCGGCTACTCGGAGGTCATCGTCCCGATCCTCGACTACTTCGAGCCCTACGAGCCGATGCTCACCGCGGCCGGGCGTGGCGAGCTGTACCGCTTCGTCGACCGCGACGGTGAGCTGCTCGCGCTGCGCGCCGACTTCACGCCGATGGTGGCGCGCCTCCTGGCGCCGCGGCTGCCCGCGCTCGATCTGCCGCTACGCCTCTTCTATCGCGGCGACGTGGTGCGCTGGCAGAAGGAGCGGGCCGGCCGGCAGCGCGAGTTCTACCAGGTCGGGGCGGAGCTGCTCGGGGTCGAGGGGCCGGAGGCGGCGCGCGAGCTGCTGCGGCTCCTCCTCCGCCTGCTGCTGCTCGGCCGGGCGCGGCCGCTGCGGGTGGTGCTCGGCTTCGCCGGTGCGCTCGACCGGCTGCTCGTCGCTGCTGGAGAAGGTGCCGCCGGCGACGGCGCCGCCGAGGCGGCCGTGGCGGTGGCGCGGCGCGAGCGCGGGGCGGCGTCTCGGCTCGGGCCGAGCCTGCGCCGGCTGGTGCGCGACGGCGTGCCCGCCGATCCCGCCGACCTCGGCCCCGAGGCCGCCGCCGAGCTGGCCCGGCTCACCGCGATTCGCAACGAGCTGGCCGGCGAGTTCCCCGGCGTCGAGCTGGCGATCGACCTCGCCGAGTTCGCGCAACAGTCGCTCGATCCCGATCTGCTCGCCGCGACCGGCGGGCGTGCCTACTACGACGGCATCCTCTTCCGGGCCTACGCCGGCGGGCGCGGGCAGCCGGTCGGCGCCGGCGGGCGCTACGACCGGCTGTTCCGGATGCTCGGCGCCGAGGTGCCGGCGGTCGGGTTCTCGGTCGATCTCGAGCGGCTGATGAACGGGGCGACGGAGGCGGCGCGATGATCCGCCTCGCTCTGCCCAAGGGGCGCAACCTCGAGGCGGTGCGCGCCGCGCTCGCCGCGGCCGGGCTGCCGCTCGACGGGCTCGAGACCGAGCGGCGGCTGCGGGTCGGGCTCCCCGAGCGCGGCATCGAGCTCCTGATGCTCAAGGACTGGGACCTGCCGCTCTACGTCGAGCACGGCATCGCCGACTGCGGCTTCGTCGGCAGCGACGTGCTCGACGAGGTCGACGGCGATCTGCTCCGCCCGCTGCGCCTGACCGCCGGGCGCTGCCGGATGTCGCTGATCGGCCGGGCGGGGGCGCTGCCGGCGCCGGGGAGCCAGGTGCGGCTCGCGACCAAGTACCCGCTGACCGCCCGCCGCGAGGTCGCCCGCCGGCCGTGGGGCGCCGAGATCCTGCGCCTCTCGGGCTCGATCGAGCTGGCGCCGCTGCTGGACCTCGCCGAGCTGGGACTCGACATCGTCCAGACCGGCCGCACGCTGGCCGAGAACCACCTCGAGGAGCTGGAGGTGGTCGCCCAGGTGGCGCCCTGCCTGGTGATCAACCGGGCGTCGTTCCAGGAGCACCGCTCGATGCTCAACGACCTGATCGACCGGCTCGAGGCGGCCGGGGCGGCGGAGTAGGGCGCGATGGCGAGGCTCCTGCGCACCGTCCGCGCCGGCACCCGAGGCGGTGAGCGCGCGCTCGAGCGGCTGGTGCGGCGCGGGCGCGCGGTGCTCGATCCGAAGACCGTGCGGGCGGCGGCGCGGCAGGTCGAGGCGGTGCGCCGGCGCGGCGACGCCGCGCTGGTCGCGGCGGTGCGGGAGCTGGACGGCGTCGAGGCCGGCGCGGCGACGGCGATCCGGCGGCCGGTGCCCGCCGCGGAGCCGCTACTCCACGAGCTGCCGGCTGGCTTCGCCGAGGCGCTCGAGCGGGCGATCGCGGCGGTCGAGGCTTTCCACCGCCGGCAGGCCGCCCGCGCGCTCGAAGGCTTCATCCACCGCGCCGGCGGCGTCGAGGTGATCGAGGACCGCCGGCCGCTCCGGCGGGTCGGGATCTACGTCCCCGGCGGCCGGGCGAGCTACCCGTCGACCGCGGTGATGACGGTGATCCCGGCGCGGCTCGCCGGGGTCGCGGAGATCGCCGTCGCCACGCCCCCGGCGGCGTGGGAGGGGAGCCCGGCGTTGCGCTACGCGCTGGCGCGGCTCGGGGTGACCGAGGTGTGGGGGATGGGCGGCGCCCACGCGGTGGCCGCTTTCGCCTACGGCACCGAGACGGTGCCGCGGGTGGACAAGATCGTCGGCCCCGGCAACGCCTGGGTCACCGCGGCGAAGCAGCGGGTCGCGGGCGGGGCGGTCGCGATCGACGGGCTCGCGGGGCCGTCGGAGGTGGTGATCGTGGCGGCGGCCGGCGCGGCGGAGGCGGCCCCCGACCCGGCCCGGATCGCCGCCGATTTACTGGCCCAGGCCGAGCACGATCCGCGCGCCGCGGCGGTCCTGATCACCACCGACCGCCGGCTGCCCGGGCGAGTCGAGCGCGAGCTGGCGGCGCAGCTCCCGCTCCTCGCCACCGCCGAGACCGTGGCCGCCTCGCTCGCCGGCTTCGGCCTGGCGGTGGTGGTCGAGACGCCGGAGGAGGCGCTGGCGCTGGTCGAGCGGCTGGCGCCCGAGCACCTCCAGCTCGCCGGCGCCGCGGCGGAGGCGCTGGCGCCGGAGGTGCGCAACGCGGGAGCGGTGTTCGTCGGCGAGGCGACGCCGGAGGTCTTCGGCGACTACCTCGCGGGCCCCAGCCACGTGCTTCCGACCGGCGGCAGCGCGCGCTTCGCCTCGGGGCTGGGCGTCAACGACTTCGTCCGCGTCTCGCACCGCGTGCGCTTCACCGCGGCGGCCGCGGCCGAGCAGGCCGTCGCCGCCGCGACGCTCGCCGCCGCCGAGGGCTTCCCGGCCCACGCCGCCTCGGCGCTCCTGCGCGGGAGGCGGCCGTGATCGCGCCGCGCCGCGACCCGGCGGTGTTCGTCCGTCCCGAGGTGCGCGCGCTCGCGGCCTATCACCTCGACCAGGTGCCGTGCCGCTTCAAGCTCGACCAGAACGAGTGCCCGTGGGAGCCGCCGCGCGGCATCAAGCGGGCGGTGGCGGCGGCGCTCGGCGAGGCGCCGTGGGCCCTGTACCCGGACTTCCACGGCGACGAGCTGCGGCGCGCGCTCGGCGGGCGGTGGAGCTGGCCGTTCGAGGGGGTCCTGGTCGGCAACGGCTCGAACGAGCTGCTGGCGACCGCGCTCGCCGCGCTCGCCGGCCCGGGGGACGAGGTGCTCGGGATGGCGCCCGGCTTCGGCCTCTACCCGGCGCTCGCCGAGCGCTCCGGGGCGCGCTATCGGGGGCTCGGGCCGCGCGCCGACCTCGCCTTGCCGCTCGACGAGCTGGAGGCCGAGGTCGAGCGCGATCCGCGGCGGGCGGTGCTCGTCTGCTCGCCCAACAACCCGACCGGCGAGGCGGTGCCGCCGGAGCGGCTGGCGCGGATTGCCGCCCGGCTCGACGGGCCGCTGCTTCTCGACGGCGCCTACGCCGAGTTCTGCCGGTTCGACTACCGGCCGCTCCTCGACGAGCATCCCAACCTGGTGATGTTCCGCACCTTCTCGAAGGCGTGGGGGCTCGCCGGGCTCCGCCTCGGCTATCTCCTGGCGCGGCCCGAGCTGGTGGCCGAGCTGATCAAGGTCAAGCTCCCCTACAACGTCGGCCGGGCCGCGATCGCGGCCGGGCTCGCGGTGCTCGGCGCCGAGCCGGCGATGGTGCGCCGGCGGCGGGCGGTGGTGGCGCGGCGGGCGCAGTGGCGGCGAGTGCTCGAGGCGGCGCGCTTCGGCGGCGAGGCGCTCGAGGTGCTGCCGTCGGAGGCGAACTTCCTGCTCGTCCGCTGCGGCGGGCGGGCGGGGCGGATCCGGGACGGGCTCGCGCGGCGCGGGATCCTGGTGCGCGACGTCTCGCGCGGGCCGGGGCTCGCCGGCTGTCTGCGGGTGACGGTGGGCGGCGGCGCGGCGCTGCGGGCGGTCGAGCGGGCGCTCGGGGAGATCGCGGCGGAGCCGGCGGAGCCCCTGACGGAAGAGGAGGCGCGATGAACGAGCGGCGCGGTGTCTTCGAGCGGGAGACCGGGGAGACGCGGGTGCGCGTGGCGGTGGCGCTCGGTAGCGGCGAGGCGCCGCGGATCGAGGTGCCGGACGGCTTCTTCGGACACATGCTGACGGCGCTCGGGGTGCACGGGCGGCTGGGGCTCGAGGTGGCGGCCGCGGGGGACATCGAGGTCGATCTGCACCACACGGTGGAGGACGTCGGGATCGCGCTCGGCGAGGCGCTCGCCCGGGCGCTCGGGGAGCGGCGCGGGATCGTCCGCTTCGCGCACGCCTATGCGCCGCTCGACGAGGCGCTGGCGCGGGCGGTGGTGGATCTCTCGGGGCGGGGGTTCTTCGGCTACCGGGCGGCGGCCGAGGTCGAGCGGCTGTGGGCGACGCAGGCGTTTCCGGTGACGCTCACGGCGGATTTCTTCCAGGCGGTGGCGGACCGGGGGCGGTTGACGCTCCATCTGGATCTGCTCTCGGGGCGGAACGGGCATCACGCGGTGGAGGCGGCTTTCAAAGCGGTGGCGCTGGCGCTGCGGGGGGCGGTGGCTCTTTCGCCATGGGCTGCTGAGGATGAGGTGCCGAGTACGAAGGGGACGCTGAGCCGATGACGGGGTTGCGGACCTCGACTTTCCAGGGCTTGCCCGTAGGGGGAGGGCCGGGCCGGGTGGCGGGCGCCCCCCTCCGGAGCACCGGCGCTCGACTGCTAGGACTTGAGGGGTGCTCGCGCCTGCACTTCGCTGCGCGCGGGATCGGTGGTGGCCTGCGGCGGGGCTTGCCGTGCGCTTGCTCAGAGCTGCTCCGGAGGGGGGCGCCCGCCACCCGGCCCTCCTTGCCGCGTTGTGGATGGGGCTGGGTGGCACCTTTGGCCGGATCTCGTCTCCCTACCCAGCTCTCTGCTTTGCAGGATGGAGGGCGGAACGGTGCGGTTCGAGGGGCGCTCGGTGGGGGGAGGCCATGAGGCCTCGGGTGGTGGTGGTGGATGCCGGGGTGGGGAATCTGGGCAACGTCGGCCGGGCGCTGGCGGCGGTGGGGGCGGAGCCGGTGGTGAGCCGGGAGCCTCGGGTGATCGGGGAGGCGCGGTGTCTGGTGTTGCCGGGGGTGGGGGCGTTTCGGCCGGCCCGGGAGGGCGTTTCGGGGGAGCTGGAGTCGGCGCTGCGGGGGGCGGTGGCGGACGGGGCGTGGCTGCTGGGGTTGTGCGTGGGGTATCAGGTGCTTTTCGAGGCGAGCGATGAGGACGGGGAGACGGCGGGGCTGGGGCTGCTGCCGGGGAGGGTGACGCGGTTGCCGGACGGGGTGCCGTGGCCGCACATCGGGTGGAACCGGCTGCATGGGGTGGCGCGCGGCGGCGGGGAGGGCGCGGCGGCGGAGTGGGTCCGCGGGCTCGAGGAGGGCGCCTGGGTCTATTTCGTCCACGGGTATGCGCCGGAGGGGGTGCCCGAGGAGGTCGTGCTGGCGCGGGCGACGCACGGGCGGGCGTTTCCGGCCGCGGCGGGGTTCGGGCGGGTGATGGGGACGCAGTTCCATCCGGAGCGGAGCGGCGCGGCGGGGCTGGCGCTGCTCGGCCGGTTCGTCGAGCTGGCGGGCGGGGCGGGGGCGGCCGGGATCGGCGGAGAAAGGGATCGAGGGCGGGGCCGGGCGGATGTCGGCGGATCGGCGTGGAGCGGGCGATGAGCGGGAGCCAACCGGGCTTCGACGTCTTCCCCGCGATCGACCTCCGCGGCGGCCGGGTGGTGCGGCTGACCCGCGGCGACGACGCCGAGCGGACGGTCTACGGCGAGGATCCGGAGGCGGTGCTGGCGGGGTTCGCGGCGGCGGGGGCGCGCTGGGTGCACGCGGTGGATCTCGACGCGGCGTTCGGCGAGGCGCCGCAGGCGGAGCTGGTGGCGCGGCTGGCGGCGGCGGCTCGGCGGGCCGGGGTGAAGCTCCAGGTGGGGGGCGGGCTGCGGGATCGGGCCGCGGTCGAGCGGACGCTCGCGGCGGGGTGCGAGCGGGCGGTGGTCGGGTCGCTCCTGGCGCGGGATCCGGAGGCCTTCGCCGGGCTGGCGGCGGAGTTCCCCGGCCGGTTGGTGCCGGCGCTCGACGTCGCGGTCGATGCCGCCGCGGAGGGTGGAGCCGAGGTGCGGATCGAGGGCTGGCGGCGGGGAGCCGGGGTGGCGCTCGGCGAGCTGGCGGAGCGGGTTGCGGCGGCGGGATGCCCGGCGGTGCTGGTGACGGACGTCGGCCGCGACGGCACGATGGCGGGCCCCAACCTGGCGCTCGCGGCGCGGGTGGCGGAGCTGGCGCGGACGCCGGCGCTGCTCTCGGGCGGGGTGCGCTCGCTCGACGACCTCGCCGCGGCCCGCGCGACGCCGGGGATCGCCGGCGCGGTGGTCGGGCGCGCGCTCTACGAGGGGACGATCGACCTCCGCGAGGCGGTGGCGCTGGCGCGGTTCGGCCGCCCTACCGGGCTTGCCGCACGAGTAATCCCTTGCCTGGACGTCGCCGCCGGGCGGGTGGTCAAGGGCGTCCGCTTCGAGCACCTGCGCGACGTCGGCGATCCGGCCGAGGCGGCGCTCGCCTATGCCGAGCAGGGGGCGGACGAGATCGTCTTCCTCGACATCACCGCGGCGCCGGAGCGGCGGGCGACCGATCTCGACTGGGTGCGGCGGACCGCCGAGCGGGTGTTCGTGCCGCTGACGGTGGGCGGCGGCGTGCGCTCGGTCGACGACGCGCGGGCGCTCCTCGCCGCCGGCGCCGACAAGGTGGCGGTCAACACCGCGGCGGTCGACCGGCCGGAGCTGATCGGCGAGCTGGCGCTCCGCTTCGGCCGGCAGTGCGTGGTGCTCTCGGTCGACGCCCGGCGGCGGGCCGGCGCGGCCGGCGCAGCGGCGGGCTGGGAGGTGGTGGTCGCCGGCGGCCGGCGGCCAACCGGGCTCGACGCGCTTGCCTGGCTCGCCGAGGGGGTCGAGCGCGGTGCCGGCGAGGTGCTCCTGACATCGATCGACGGCGACGGCACCGGCGAGGGGTACGACCTCGATCTCCTCGCCGCGGCGGCGCGGGTGGTCTCGGTGCCGATCATCGCCTCCGGCGGCGCCGGCCGGCCCGAGCACCTCGCGGCGGCGCTCGCCGCCGGTGCCGCGGCGGTGCTCGCGGCCTCGATCTTCCACGACGGTCACTGGACGGTGGGTGAGGTCAAGGCCCGGCTCGCGGCGGCCGGTCACCGGGTGCGGGAGGTGGCGGAGGTGGCACCGGCGAACCGCGCGGCGACGACCGGAGCGGAGGCGGAGCGATGAACGAGACCACGGTGCGGACCGACGTTGACCCCGGCGCGCTCCGCTACGGCGCCGACGGCCTGGTCCCGGTGATCGTCCAGGAGGTCGCCTCGGGCGCGGTGCTGATGCTCGCCTGGGCCGACCGCGAGGCGGTCGAGCGCACGCTCGCGACCGGCGAGGCCTGCTTCTGGAGCCGGTCGCGGAAGCAGCCGTGGCGCAAGGGGGAGACTTCGGGCCACACCCTGGCGGTGGTCGAGGCGCGCGCCGACTGCGACGGCGACGCCCTGCTGCTCCGGGCCGATCCGCACGGGCCGACCTGCCACCGCGGCGTGCGGAGCTGCTTCGATCCGGCGCCGGGGCCGCCGCCGGAGGACGGGGAGCCGCCGCCGCCCCGCCTCGAGCTGGGCTGGCTCGCCGAGGTGATCCGCTCTCGCGCGGCCGCCGACCCGGCGGCGAGCTACACAGCACGCCTCTTCGCCGGGGGCGCCGAGCGCGTCGCGCAGAAGGTCGGCGAGGAGGCAGTCGAGACCGTGATCGCCGGCCTCGCCGCCGCCGCCGGCGGCGGCCCCGCCGCCCTCGCCGCGCTCGCCGGCGAGGCCGCCGACCTCCTCTACCACCTGCTCGTCCTGCTGGCCGCCGCCGAGCTCGATCCCGGCGCGGTGGCCGTCGAGCTGCGCCGCCGCCACACCGCGCCGTCACCGTACGGCGGCGCGGCCGGCGGCGCGTCCGGCGGTGGCGCGGGCACTCCCTCCGCAGGAGGCCCGGATTGAACAGCGCTCTGACCGCGACACCGACCGCCGCTCCGGCCGCCGCCCGCCGCGCCGTCGCGCACGGCCGCGAGTTCCTCGCCGACAGCCTGACCCCGCTCGGCGTCTACCGCCGGCTGGCCGGGGTGTCGCCGATCCGCTTCCTGCTCGAGAGCGTCACCGGCGGCGAGCGGGTGTCGCGCTTCAGCTTCCTCGGCGCCGGGCCGCGCGAGCTGCTGCGGGTCTACCCCGACCGCTGCGAGCGCGAGCGGCCGGGCGAGGCGCCGGGCGCGGTCGAGCGGCTCCCCGGGCCGCCGCTCGGGGCGCTGGCGGCGGCGGTGGCGGGGATCCGCGCCGAAGCCGGGCCGGTGCCTTTCACCGGCGGCTGGGTCGGCTGGTTCGGCTACGACCTGGTGCGGCTGATCGAGCGGCTCCCGGACCGGCCGCCCGACCGGTTCGACCTGCCGGTGGCGGTGCTCGGGCGCTTCGACGACGTGGTGGTCTTCGATCACGCCCGGCAGCGGGTGCTGGCGCTCGCCGCCGAGATCGAGGGCGAGGTCTCGGCCGCCGACGCCGACCGCTCGCTCGCCCGGCTCGAGGCAGTGCTCACCGCCGGCGGCGGGATGGGCGGCGTGGCGATGCCGGCGCGCCGGCCGGGGCCGCCGACGGACGCCCGCTGCGGCCTCCCGGGCGACGCCTTCCGGCGCGGCGTCCGCGCGATCCAGGAGGAGATCGCCGCCGGCGACATCTTCCAGGTGGTGCTCGCGCGCCGCTGGTCGGTGCCGCGGGCGGTGCCGCCGCTCGCCCTCTACCGCGCGCTGCGGCTGATCAACCCGAGCCCGTACATGGTGCTCCTGGAGCTGCCCGGGGCGGCGCTCGTCGGCGCCTCGCCCGAGATGCTGGTCAAGGCCGCCGGCGGCCGCATCGCGACCCGCCCGATCGCCGGCACCCGGCCGCGCGGCGGCGACGCCGACGCCGACCTCCGGCTCGCCGCCGAGCTTTCCGCCGACCCCAAGGAGCGCGCCGAGCACCTGATGCTGGTCGACCTCGGGCGCAACGACCTCGGCCGGGTGGCGGCGCCGGGGAGCGTCCGGGTGGCGAGCTTCATGGAGATCGAGCACTACAGCCACGTCATGCACATGGTGTCGAGCGTCGAGGCCGATCTCGCGCCCGGCCGCACCGCGCTCGACGCGCTCCTCGCCTGCTTCCCGGCCGGCACGGTCTCGGGCGCGCCGAAGATCCGGGCGATGGAGATCCTCGACTCGATCGAGCCCGAGGCGCGCGGCCCCTACGCCGGCGCCGTCGGCTATCTCTCGTTCACCGGCGACCTCGACACCTGCATCACCATCCGCACCCTGGTGGTCGCCGGCGGGGAGACCTCGGTGACCGCCGGCGCCGGCATCGTCGCCGACTCCGACCCGGCGCGCGAGGAGGAGGAGACCGAGAACAAGGCCGCGGCGCTCCTGGCCGCGGTGGCGCTCGCCGAGGAGATCGAAGGCCGATGATCCTGATGATCGACAACTACGACTCGTTCACCTACAACCTGGTGCAGGCGCTGGCCGCCGCCGGCGCCGAGGTCGAGGTGGCGCGCAACGACGCCGGCGACGCCGCGGCGCTCCTCGCCCGCCGGCCGCGCGGCATCGTCCTCTCGCCCGGCCCGGGGCGCCCGGAGACCGCCGGCGTCTGCGTCGAGCTGCTCGCCGCCCGACCGGAAGTGCCGATCCTCGGCGTCTGCCTCGGCCACCAGGCGCTCGGCCTCGCCTTCGGCGCCCGGGTCGAGCGCGCGCCGGTCCTCATGCACGGCAAGACCTCGGCGGTCCGGCACGGGGGCGAGGGTCTCTTCGCCGGGCTGCCCGACCCGTTCGAGGCCACCCGCTACCACAGCCTGGCGGTGCCCGAGGAGAGCTTGCCGCGGAGCTCGTGCCGCTCGCCCGCTCCGGCGACGGCGTGCTGATGGGGATGCGCCACCGGAGCCTGCCGTACTACGGCGTGCAGTTCCATCCCGAGTCGGTGCTGACGCCCTCCGGACCGCAGCTCCTCGCCAACTTCCTCGAGCTGTGCGGCGAGATCCCGGCCGGCACCGCGACCGAAGCGGGGCGGCGGGTGGCGGCGGGGATCCTCCCCGGAGGCGTCGCGGCCGCCGCGTCGGCCGCCGGCTGCGCCGCGGAGACGGGGCGATGAGCGCCGGGTCGGACGCCTCGGGCGAGCCGCCGGCCTCCTTCGACGCCGTCGCCGCGCTGCGCCGGCTGTGCGAGCGGCGCGACCTCGGCCGCGCCGAGACCGAGGCGCTGTTCGGCGCGATCATGGACGGCGGGGTCTCCGACCCGCTCAAGGCGGCGCTGCTCGCGGCGCTCGCGGTCAAGGGCGAGACGGCGGACGAGATCGCCGGCGCGGCGGCCGCGATGCGCCGGCGGGTGGTGCCGATCCCGCACGGCCGCGACGACCTGGTCGACACCTGCGGCACCGGCGGCGACGGCGCCGGCACCTTCAACATCTCGACCGCCGCGGCGCTGGTCGCCGCCGCCGCCGGCGTGACGGTGGCCAAGCACGGCAACCGCTCGGTGTCGAGCCGCTCGGGGAGCGCCGACGTGCTGGCCGCGCTCGGGGTCGAGATCGCGCTGCCGCCCGAGGCCGCCGCCCGCGCGCTCGACGAGGTCGGCATCGCGTTCCTGTTCGCGCCGCTCTACCACCCGGCGATGAAGGAGGTGATGCCGGTGCGCCGCGAGCTCGGGGTGCGGACGCTCTTCAACGTGCTCGGGCCCTTGACCAACCCGGCGGGCGCGCGCCGCCAGCTCCTCGGCGTCTTCGCGCCGCACCTGGTCGAGACCGCGGCGCGCGTCCTCGCCGATCTCGGGAGCGACCACGCCCTGGTCGTCCACGGCTCGGACGGGCTCGACGAGATCACCACCACCGGCCCGACCACGATCGGCGAGGCGCGGCGGATCGCCGTGCCCGGCGGCGAGGCGCGGATCGAGGTGCGGGTCTACACCGTCGTGCCGGAGGAGCTGGGCGTGCCGCGGGCGCGGCCGGAGGACTTGGTCGGCGGCTCGCCCGAGGAGAACGCCGCCGCCCTCGAGCGGGTGCTCGCCGGCGAGGAGGGCCCGCTCGCCGACATCATCGCGTTGAACGCCGGCGCCGCGCTCTACGTCGGCGGTGCCGCGGCCTCGATCGCCGCAGGGGTCGAGCGGGCGCGCGAGGCGCTCGCCTCCGGCGCGGCGCGCGCGCGGCTCGAGGCGCTGAGGGCGTTCTCCGCCGAGCTGCGGCGGGCGGCGGCGGGGGAGCGGGGGTGAGGACGGCCGGGGTCGCCGACGTGCTGGCGCGGATCGTCGAGCGCCGGCGCGAGCGGCTGGCGGCCGAGGGGCATGGCGAGCCGCTCGCCGAGGCGCTCGGGCTCGGTGGGATCTCGACGATTGATCAGCCGCCGCTCCTCACCGCCGCCGGCAACCGTTTCCTCGCCGCGCTCGCGCGGGCGCCGCGGCCGGCGGTCATCGCCGAGGTCAAGCTCGGCTCGCCGCGGCTCGGCTCGATCGCCGATCGCGTCGACCCCGAGGCCCAGGCGCGCGCCTACGCCGCGGCCGGCGCGGCGGCGCTCTCGGTGGTGGTCGAGCCCGACTTCTTCTTCGGCAGCTACGACCTGCTCGCGCGCTGCCGCGCCGCCTCCGGGCTGCCGGCGATCGCCAAGGACTTCGTCGTCGATCCGGCGCAGATCGACGGGGCGAAGGCCGCCGGCGCCGACGCGGTGCTGCTGATCGCCGCGCTCTACGACGGCGCCGAGCTGGCCGCGCTCGCCGCCGGCGCCCGCCGGCTCGGCCTGGTGCCGCTGATCGAGACCCACGACGAGGCCGACCTCGGCCGCTCGCCGGCGCCGCCTGGGAGCTGGTCGGGGTCAACAACCGCGACCTGCGCACCTTCGCGGTCGACCTCGGCCGCGGCGCGGCGCTCCTGCCGCGCCTCCCCGCCGGCGCGCTCAGGGTCGCCGAGAGCGGCATCGCCTCCGGCGCCGACGTCGCCCGCCTCGCCGCCGCCGGCTTCGACGCCTTCCTGGTCGGCGAGTCGCTGCTCCTCGCGGACGACCCCGCGGCGCGGCTCCGCGAGCTGCGCGGGATGGGCGGATGACGGCTCCGGCGGCCCGGCGGCCGCTGGTCAAGATCTGCGGCGTCACCCGCCCGGAGGACGCCGACCTCGCCGCCGTGCTCGGCGCCGACCTCCTCGGCCTCAACTTCTACCCGCCGAGCCCGCGCTGCCTCACGGTCGAGGCGGCGCGCGCGATCGCCGCGGCGGTCGCCGGGCGGGCGCTCCTCGTCGGAGTGTTCGTCGACCGCCCGCGCGCCGAGGTCGAGGAGATCGCCGAACGGGTCGGTCTCGACCTGATCCAGCTCCACGGCGACGAGGGGCCGGACGAGGCGGCGCACTGGGGCGGCCGGGCGCTCAAGGCGTTTCGGGTCGCGCCGGCGGAGGGCGAAGAGATCGCCCCGGCGCTGCTCGACCCCTTTCCCGGAGCCTGGGGTTTCCTCTTCGACGTCCGCCACGAGCGCCTCTACGGCGGCACCGGCCGCGGCTGGCGCTACGGCGCGCTGGCCGGGCTGGCCGCCCACTCCGCTGGCCGGCCGGTGCTGGTCGCCGGCGGCATCGGGCCGGAAAACGTCCGCGCCGTGCTCGCCGCCAGCGACGCGGCCGGGGTCGACGTCTGCTCCGGCGTCGAGTCGGCGCCCGGGATCAAAGATCCGCTACTCTTGGAGCGGCTGATGGCGGAGGTTCGATCGATGCCCGAGATGTCCGAGAGTGTCCCGGCGAGCGCGCCCGCGGAGGGCGGCCTTGGCTAGGGTGCGCCCCGTCCCCGACGCAGCCGGGCGCTTCGGCGCCTACGGCGGCCGCTTCGTCCCCGAGACGCTGATGGCGCCGCTCGACGAGCTGGCGCGCGCCTACGACAAGGCGAGCGGCAAGCGCGCCTTCCGGCGCCGGCTCGAGGAGCTGCTCGCCGACTACGCCGGCCGGCCGACGCCGCTCTGGCCGGCGCGGCGGCTCTCGGAGTCGCTCGGCGGCGCCGCGATCTGGTTGAAGCGCGAGGACCTGCTGCACACCGGCGCGCACAAGATCAACAACGCGCTCGGCCAGGCGCTCCTGACCGTGGAGATGGGCAAGGAGCGGGTGATCGCCGAGACCGGCGCCGGCCAGCACGGGGTGGCGACCGCCACTGCGGCGGCGCTCCTCGGCCTCTCGTGCACGGTCTACATGGGCGCCGAGGACATGCGCCGCCAGCGCACGAACGTCGAGCGCATGCGCCTCCTGGGCGCCGAGGTGGCGGCGGTCGATGCCGGCTCGCGGACGCTCAAGGACGCGATCAACGAGGCGATGCGCGACTGGGTCACGAACGTCCGCACCACCCACTACGTGCTCGGCTCGGTGCTCGGCCCCGACCCCTACCCGCGCATGGTGCGCGACTTCCATCGCGTGATCGGCGAGGAGGCGAAGCGCCAGCTCGCCCGCCAGGCGCGGCGCGACCACCCCGATCTCGCGATCGCCTGCGTCGGCGGCGGCAGCAACGCGATCGGCCTCTTCGGCGCCTTCCTCGGCGACCGCCGGGTGCGCCTGATCGGCGTCGAGGCGGGCGGCGCCGGCGCCGCGCTCGGCCGCCACGCGGCGCGCTTTTCCGGCGGCTCGCTCGGCGTCCTCCACGGCACCCGCACGCTGGTGCTCCAGGACCCCGAGGGGCAGATCGCGCCCACCCACTCGGTCTCGGCCGGCCTCGACTACCCGGCGATCGGCCCCGAGCACGTCTGGCTCCACGACCGCGGCCGGGTCGAGTACACCCGCGTCTCCGACGCCGAGGCGATCGCGGCCTTCCACCGCCTGGCCGAGACCGAGGGGATCCTGCCGGCGCTCGAGAGCGCGCACGCGGTGGCGGAGGCGATGCGCCACGCCCCGAGCCTCCCGGCCGGGCGCCTGATCCTGGTCAACCTCTCCGGGCGCGGCGACAAGGACCTCGAGTCGGTGCTCGCCTGGGACCAGGCGCACCCGCGCGCCGGCGACGCGGCGCGGGAGGCGGCGCGGGTGGCCGATCTCGCCGAGCGCCGGCGCAGTCAGCAGGTGCGCGAGGCGGAGGCGGCGGCCGCCGCCGAGGCGGCCGGGGAGGTGGGCGAATGAAGCGGATCCAGGGCGCGATCGAGGGGGTCTTCGCGCGCTGCCGCAAGGAGGGGCGGGCGGCGTTCATCCCGTTCGTGATGGCCGGCGATCCCGACCTCGCGACCACCGAGCGGCTGATCGATGCGCTCGCCGAGGGCGGCGCCGACCTGATCGAGCTCGGCGTGCCGTTCTCCGACCCGATCGCCGACGGCCCGGTCAACCAGCGCGCCGCCGCCCGCGCGCTCGCCGCCGGCACCACGCTCTCGCGCGTCCTCGAGCTGGTGGCGCGCTGCCGCGACCGCGCCGGGGTGCCGCTGGTGCTCTTCAGCTACTTCAACCCGATCCACGCCCGCGGCGTCGCGCGCTTCGCCGAGCAGGCGGCGGCGTCGGGGGTCGACGGCGTCCTCTGCGTCGACCTGCCGCCCGAGGAGGCGGCCGAGGAGTACGGCCCGGCGCTCGCGGCGGCCGGCGTCGACGCCGTTTACCTGCTCGCCCCGACCAGCGACCGCGGGCGGATCGAGGCGGTCGGCGCGGCCGCCAGCGGCTTCGTCTACTACGTCTCGCGCACCGGCGTCACCGGCCAGCGCGACGAGCTGCCGGCCGAGCTGGTCCGCGGCGTCGCGGCGGTGCGCAAGCGCCTGCGGCTGCCGGTCGCGGTCGGCTTCGGCATCTCGACCCCCGCGCAGGTCGCGGCGGTCGGCGCGATCGCCGACGGCGTCGTGGTCGGCAGCGCCCTGGTCGCCGAGGTCGAGCGCCACGCCGGCGATCCCGACCTGCCGGCGGCGCTCGCCCGCCGGGTGCGCGAGCTGGCGGCGCCGCTCCGCGAGCGGCCGGCGCCGCGCCGCGGCCGGATCTGGACGCTCCTGGGCGCCGGGCGGGCCGGAGCGCGCGGATGACGGCCGCCGCGCCGGCGGCCGCGGCGGTCGAAGAGCGCACCATCCCCGTCCGGGTCCACGGCACCTACCTGCTGCGCCCGCCCGCCGGCGGCGCCCCCGAGGCGCTCCTGATCGGCTTCCACGGCTACGGCGAGACCGCGCGCGACCACCTGGCGCGGATCGAGCGCCTCCCCGGTGCCGAGCGCTGGCTGCTCTGCGCGATCCAGGGGCTGCACCCGTTCTACACCCGCTCGCGCGAGGTGGTCGCGGGCTGGATGACCCGCCACGACCGCGAGCACGCGATCGCCGACAACGTCGACTACGCGGCGGCGGTGGTCGCCGAGGTGCTCGCCGGCCGGCCGGAGCTGAACGGCCGGCTGGCCTGGATCGGCTTTTCCCAGGGGGTGGCGATGGCCTACCGCGCCGCCGCCGCCGGCCGCCACGCCGCACGCGCCCTGGTGGCGCTGGCCGGCGACGTGCCGCCCGAGGTCGCCGCTTGCGACCCGCTCGACCTGCCGCCGACCCTGATCGCCGCCGGCCGCGGCGACGAGTGGTACGGCCCGCCGCGCATGGAGGAGGACCTCGCGAAGCTCCGCGCGCGCGGGGTCGACGCCCGCGGCCTCGCCTTCGATGGCGGCCACGAGTGGACCGCCGAGTTCTACCGCGCGGCGGGCGGCTTCCTCGGCGAGCGGCTGGGGTAACGCCTCCGGCCCGTCGGGCGATCTGTTCTCGATTCCGCCCGGAGCTGTCCTATCCAGTAGGCCGTCACCGAACGGCGGTCGCACCTGGAAAGGACTCGAAAATGAAGCGCTATACGACCCTCGCCCTGGCCCTCGCGGTCTTCCTCTTCGCCTCCTTCGCGTCCGCGCTGCCGATGCCCCCGAAGGGTGACTTCAAGCGTCTCGACAAGCTGGAGCAGACCGCCTACGGCGCCTCGCTCGGCGTCGAGGGCTACCTCCAGTGCAGCCGCGGCAACGGCGTCGAGCAGTTCGGCGTCCGGCTGTTCACGGACCGGATCGACATCAACAGCCAGTACTTCATCGTCGAGGTCACCAACGAGTTGGGGACCTTCGAGGCCGGCGTGATCAAGATGTTCGTCGGCTCGGGCGACCTCCAGCTCGTCGACTCCCGCGACGCCTCGGTGGTCTTCCCGCTGCCGGGCGTCAGCCGGGTGGTGGTGCGCGACAAGAACGACGTCGTGCTCGAGATCGACTTCTAGCTCGAACGCCGGGCTCGCGCGAGGAGACGGAGGCGCCTCTCGGGGCGCCTCCGTCGTTTTAGGGTGCCCCCATCCGTTCGAGGTGGCTCTCGAGCACTTGCCGGTGCCGGCGGACGAACAGCTCCTCGTGCTCGGCCCGCGCCGCGGCGAGCGCCGGCGGCAGGCCGGCCTGGACGGCGCAGTCGGCGGCGTCGGGGCGCGCCGCCTCGAGCCGGGCGAGCGCCTCGGCCTCGGCGGCCTCGCCGGCCAGCGCTGCCTCGTCGACCGCCGCGAACAGCCCGGCGGGGGTCTCGGCGGCGTGTCCGCGCGCCGCCATGCACGCCGCCCAGCGGTGCTCGGCTCCCGCCACGCGCGGGTCGCCGGCGATCGCACGCTCCAGCTCCCGAAGCTCCTCGCGCAGCTCGTTTCGTGCCGCGAAGACCCCGGGCACCGCCCGCAGCGCTTCGCCGGCGCAGCCGCCGGCCAGCGGGTCGGCGGGATCGGCGAGCGCGTCCGCGCTCTCGGCGTAGGGGTCCTCGACGCCGTGGAGGGCGCGGTGGTAGTCGCGCCGGCCGGCCGGCGACAGCCGCTCGAGGTAGGCGCGGTTGGGGTCGAGGTCGGCCCAGGCCGCGGCCTCCTCCGGGGTGGCGAGGCCGCCGGCCGCGACCGGCGGCTGCGGCCGGTAGTCCCAGCCGGCCGCGGCCATGCACTCGGCGGTCCGCCGCTCGCGCTCGATCTCCTCGCGCTCGAAGCGGGCCTCGTCGGCCTCCGGATCATGGCCGAAGCCGGGGTAGGCGGCGAGCGGCGAGGCCGCGTCGGGAGCCGGGCCGGCGGCGGCCGCAGTGCCGGTAGACGGTGCGATCCCGCCGAGGCGCGGGTAGCCGAGGAAGGTGTCGACCGCGCCGCCCAGCCGCCACCCCCAGACCCGGTTGCTCGCGAGCCAGGCGTGGCCGGCGTTCCAGGTGTGGAAGTCGGACTCGAGGTAGGCGGCGACCGCCAGCGTGTAGCGCAGCTCGCCGAGGGTGATGCCGGTGCACGGGTGCCCCGGGTTCGGGCAGGTCGAGTCGGCGGTGCCCGGGCTGGTCGCGCCGCCGCCGGTGCCGACCGCGCGGCGCAGCTCGCCGGCGAGCTGCGGCCCGCCCGCGGAGGCGTGCCAGTAGATCGCCACGGTGCCGAACCGCGCCGCGTCGGTGCGCCCGCACTGGCCGGCGACGTCGGCGTTGCTATGGAGCGGCAGGTGGACGTCGGCGCCCCAGGCGTTCGAGCCCGAGATCGCCGACGACGCCGTGCCGCGGCCGATGCGAACCCGGTAGCCGCGGGCGCGCAGGTTGCGCCAGGGCGAGCCGGGGCTGTAGCGGTCGCCGTAGTGGTCGCCGCTGGCGGCGTTCCAGGCGAGCGAGAAGGCGAGGTCGTTCTCGCCCGGGTGGCCGCACTCGCCGCGGCCGCCGGAGTCGGCGTGGCGCGCCGGCGAGAGGTAGATCCGTTTGCCGTTCCAGGGGCCGATCGGCTCGAAGGTCAGGTCGGCCGCGCCGGCGGCGGCGGCCGCGAGCAGGGCGCCGAGGGCGGCGGCGACGATCCGGGGGGCCGCCGGCCGGCGGCGGACGGCGTGAGCGAAGGCGGGGGAAGCGGTTGCGGGCATCGTTCGGTCCTCCTTGGCGGCGACCGCGGGATGCGGTCCTCACGAAAAAGGACGGAATCGGTGCCGGCGACCTTGCAGCCGGGCTAGCTCGGAGAGAAGCGCAAAGAAAAAGGGAGGCACCCGAAAGGGGCCTCCCTCGAATTCTCGATCGTCGAGACGGGTCGCGCTTACTGGGCGGTGCCGGGATCGGTGGCCGCGTCGACGGCGTCCTCGGCCTCGTCGACTGCCTCCTCGGCGCCCTCGACGGCGTCCTCAGCGGCCTCTTCGACCGCCTCGCCCATCTCCTCCACGCCCTCCTCGACCGCCTCACCCATCTCCTCGACCTCTTCGGCCACCTCCTCGACGGCCTCCTCGACCGGCTCGGCCGGCGGCTCCTCCTTCGGAGCGCAGGCGACCATCGGCAGGGCGCAGGCGGCGAGCAGCAGCAGGATCGCGAGCGGGCTCAGGAACTTCTTCATGGTCTCTTCTCCCCTGTTCTTGAAATCGAGTGGATCTGACGGACCGACCGATCGGGCCGGCTCCTCCGCCCGGCTCTACCGGCCGGCACGCCGCCTCTCGGGATCACCAACCCTCACGCCGCCGCGTCGCGGCGGCCGGGGGCTCGGGATCCGGTTGGCGGCGTGGAAACGCGGGGCGAGTATACATGAGTGCCTCGGGTCAACGCCCGGCGACCCGGCGCGCCGGGCGCATCGTCACACCTCGCGGTAGGCGTTCAAGCGGTTGTAGAGGGTCTTGAGGCTGATGCCGAGGACCCGCGCCACCTCGCGCTTGTTGCCGTCGAGGTGATCGAGCGTGGCGAGGATCAGCTCGCGCTCGACCTCGGCGATCGAGGTGCCCAGCCGCAGAGTCAGCGCCCGGCTGGCGGGCGCGCGGCCGGTGATCTCGTGCGGCAGGTGGGCGAGGTCGACCTCGGTGCCGTCGGCGAGGATGAAGGCGCGGTGGATCACGTTCTCGAGCTCGCGGACGTTGCCCGGCCACTCGTAGTCGCACAGCCGCTCGAGCGCGGTCGCGGTGAGCCGTTTGGGCAGCGAGGAGGCGCGGCCGAGGCGGGCCAGGAAGCGCTCGGCCAGGAGCGCCACGTCCCCCTCGCGCTCGGCCAGCCGCGGCAGCCGGATCGGAAACACCGACAGCCGGTAGAGCAGGTCCTGGCGCAGCGCGCCGTCGGTCACCGCCTGGCGCGGATCGCGGCGGGTGGCGGCGATGACCCGGGTGTCGACCTCGACCGGCTGATCGCCGCCGATCCGTACCAGGGTCCCGGTCTCCATCACCCGCAGCACTTTTCCTTGGACTTCGGCCGGCAGCGAGGCGACGTCGTCGAGCAGCAGGGTGCCGCCGTCGGAGCGCTCGAAGAAGCCCTTGTGCTGGCGGCTGGCGCTCGGGAAGCCGCCGCGCTCGTGGCCGAAGAGCTCGCTCTCGATCAGGATCGGCGACAGCGCGCCGCACGAGAGCGGCAGGAACGGCCCGCCGGCGCGGCCGGAGAGCCTGTGGATGGTCAGCGCCGCCAGCTCCTTGCCGGTGCCCTCGTCGCCGGTCAAGAGGACCGGGGCGTCGGTGGGCGCGACCCGCGCGATCTGCTCGAACACCTCCTCCATCTGGCGCGAGGCACCGTCGAGGAGGCCGAGGCGGCTGTCGCGGCGGGGACCGCCGGGGTCGGGGAGAGCCGTTAGCGGTTGCTGCATCGGCATGGTCGGCATCGGCGGCGCGGCGAAGGCCGTGACGCGGCGGGCCCCTCTGGCGCGGAGCCGCGGCGGACAGCTTCATCGGACAGCTTCCGTCAAACACTGGACGCCGGGCCCGCGGAACGGGGCGGCGGCCGTCGCTACGGTGAGCCGATGCGGCAGTCTACCGGCTCGACCGTTCCCCTCACAAGTGACGAATTCGGCGTCGTGCGCCGTGCGGCGTTACCGCGACCCTCACCGGCCGCCCGAGCCGTCGCCGGCCGCGTCGCCCGCCACGTCGCCCGCCGCGTCGCCAGACTCTGCGGCGCCGGCGGGGCGTGCGAAGTCGGCGTCGGCCAGCTCGGGATCGAGCTCGATCTCCTGGATCCGACCGGACCCGAGCGCCTCGCCGCCGGCCAGGCGCTCGACCGCGTAGGGGAGCGTCAGAGCGCCGGCGGGGCGGAAGTCGGAGTAGCGCTGCTCGACGTCGGCCGGCGCGCCGCCGGCCCCGCCGCCGCGGTAGGCGAGGCTCAGGACCCGGCCCGACGCCGGGTCGATGCCGAGCACCGAGACGACCTCGCCGTAGCGCACCTGGACGCGCTCGACCGGCGTGCCGCCGACCTCTCCGGCGCCGATCGCCGCCGCCTCGAAGCCGGGCTCGGCGCGGAGGCGCAGCAGGGTCAGCGGGCTGCGCAGGAGCGAGCGGCGCAGCTCCTCGAGCTGGGCCGCCGGCAGGTCCATCACCCCCTGCGGGCTCGACACCCAGCCGCCGCCCGGCCCGGCGGCGGTGACGATCGCCCCGAACGGCGTCGTCATCTCCTGGCGCACCCGGTCGGGGAAGCCGATCAGCGTCCGCATCGGGACCTCGATCGGTCCCTGCGGCGTGATCCGCTCCGTGGTCATCGTCATCGCCAGCGCCCCGAGGCCGTCGATCGCCGCCGCGCCGCCCATCGCGTCGACCGCTCGGGCGACCAGCTCGGCGCCGCGCGCCGCGCCCTCGGCGGTGACCTCGGCCTCCGGGGCCGCCGGCTCGGCGATCGTGACGTCGACCGCGCGCACCTCGCCGAAGCTCGAGAGCGGCCGGTCGAGCCCCTCGGAGGGGCCGACCACCAGGATCGAGAAGCGCTCCGGGTGGAGGTGCTCCTCGGCGGCGCGCCGCACCTGCTCCGGCGTCACCGCCTCGATCGCCTCGCGGTAGCGCTCCATGCGGTCGAGCGGGTAGCCGAAGTACTCGTAGGTGAGCTGCTGCTGGAGGATCTCGCCCGGCGAGTCGAAGTTGAAGACGAACGAGGCGACGATCGACTCCTTGGCCCGGGCGACCTCGGCGTCGGTGGGCGGCCGGGCGGTCATGCCGCGCGCCTCGGCGAGGAGCGCGTCGATGCCGGCGGCGGTCGAGCCGGTCCTGGTCGTCATCCACATCAGGGTGATCCCCGGGTGGTCGAACTCGGCGCCGACTTCGCCGGCCACCGCGTAGGCCAGCCCCTGGCGCGTCCTGACCTCGGAGAACAGGCGCGACGACGCCGAGCCGGAGAGGACGTTGTTCATCACCTCGACGGCGTAGAAGTCCGGGTGGTCCTCGCGGATGCCGAGGTGCCCCATGGCGATGTTGGACTGGGTGATGTCGTCCTTGGCGACGTGATAGACGCCGGGCGAGGGCTCCTCCCTCCACCCCGCCGCGGGCGGCTCGGCGCCGGGCCCGCGCGGCCAGTCGCCGAACTCGCGGCGCACCAGCTCGAGCGCCTGGTCGCGCTCGAAGTCGCCGGCCAGCCCGAGGATCACCCGCTCGGGGTGATACCAGCGCTGGTGCCACGCCGCGAGGTCGTCGCGCGTGATCGAGCCGGCGCTCTCATAGGTCGGCCGGCGCGCATAGGGCGAATCAGCGCCGTAGACCAGCTCGGTCAGCTCGCGGAACAGGATCCCCTGCGGGTTGTCGTTCTGGCGCGCGATCTCGGTCTCGAGCCCGGTGCGCGCGACCTCCAGCCGGTCGGCGGCGAAGGCCGGCCGGCGCAGCACGTCGGCGAACACCCCGAGCACCGCCGGGAAGTCCTCGGCCAGGCTGCTCATCCGCGCCAGGCCGTACTCGGTCTCGGTCGACGACTCGATCGACGCCGCTTTCCCCTCGAGCCAATCGTCGAGCTCGTCGGCGGCCATCTCCAGGGTGCCGCCGGTGCGCAGCACCTCGCCGGTGAGGCCCGCCAGGCCGGCCTGGTCCGCGGGTTCCCAGCGCTCGCCGGTGCGGATCAGGGCGATGGCGTCGACCAGCGGCAGCTCGTGGTCCTCGAGCAGCAGCACGACCAGGCCGTTGTCGAGCACCACCCGCTCCGGGCGGGGGATCTCGAACGCCGGCAGCGGCGGGTAGGTGATCGCGTCGTGGCTCGGCGCCTGCGCCGCGGCGGCGGCCGGCCAGGCGAGCGAGCCGAGGAGCGCGAGCGCGGCGAGGGCGGCGGCCGATGCGGGTCGGCGGTGGAAGGCGGCGTTCGGTGGCGTGCGCATCGTCGGTCTCCTCAGCGGCCTTGGGTCTCGCCGGCGGCCGGCTCGGCGGCGCCGGCCTCTTCGTTGCCGGCACCCTCGCCGCCCGGCGCCGGCGGCGCCTCCGCGGCGGCGGCGACCGCGGTCTCGATCACCGCCACCGTGCGGTTGGCCGGGCGAAAGGTCTCGGTGGCGACGCGGCGGACGTCGGCGGCGGTGACCGCCTCGACCTCGCCGATGTAGGTGAAGAGGTCCCGCCAGTCGCCGGTCAGCGCCTGGTGGCGGGCGATCTGGTCGGCGAGTCCGAAGTTGTTGCGCAGCGAGCGCAGGAGCGTCGCCTTGGTCCGGGTCTTGAAGCGCTCCAGCTCGGCCTCGGAGACGTCCTCGCTCAGGAGGCGCGCCAGCTCCTCGCCGACCGCGGCCTCGATCTCGGCGTTGCCGGCGCCGCGCGCCGGGACCGCCCAGACCATCCACAGCGTCGGGTAGCGCTCCCCGGGGAAACCCGAGAAGCTGGCCACCTGGCTCGCGATCTTGCGGTCGCGCACCAGCGAACGGTAGAGGCGCGAGGTGCGGCCGTTCGAGAGGATGTCGTCGATCGCGTCGTAGGCGGCCTGGTCGGCGTGGGTGAGCGCCGGCCGGTGGTAGCCCTCGAAGTAGACCGGCTGGGCCGGGTCCTCGACCACCACCCGCTTGGCGGCGATCTGGGGCGGCTCGACGGTGCGCACCGCCGGCGGCTCGGGGCGCGCCGGGATGCGGCCGAAATAGGCGTCGAGCATCGGGACCAGCGCCTCGGCGTCGACGTCGCCGACGACGGCCGTGACCAGGTTCGCCGGCGCGTAGTAGGTGTCGAAGAACGCGCGCGCGTCGGTCATCGTGATCGCCTCGAGGTCGCTCATGTAGCCGACCGTAGGCTGGCCGTAGGGGTGGGCGATGAAGGCGACGGTCAGGAACTGCTCGACCAGCTTGCCGAGCGGGCTCGACTCGGTGCGGAGGCGCCGCTCCTCCTGCACCACGTCGCGCTCCTGGTAGAACTCGCGGAACACCGGGTTGGCGAAGCGGTCGGACTCGAGGTAGACGAAGAGCTCGGCCTTGTTAGCGGGGAGCGAGTAGAAGTAGGCGGTCCAGTCCGCGTTGGTGAAGGCGTTCATGCCGACCCCGCCGGCGCGCTCGACGATCTCGTCGAACTCGTTCGCCACCACGTACCGCCCCGCCGCCTCCTGCTTCGCCTCGAACGCCGCCCGCAGGCGCGCCACCTCCGCGGCGTCCGGCCGCGCCGCGAGCCGCGCCTCCTGATAGGCCAGGTAGGCGGCCTCCATCTCGGCCAGCGCCGTCTTCTCGGCCGGGTAGTCGGTGGTGCCGATGGTCTCGGTGCCCTTGAACGCCATGTGCTCGAACATGTGGGCGAGGCCGGTGATCCCGGGCACCTCCTGCGCCGAGCCGACCCGGGCGTAGGTGGCGAACGTGAACACCGGTGCCACCGGCCGCTCGACGATGACGAAGGTCCAGCCGTTGTCGAGCGTGTGCACGGTGGTGCGCCGCTCGAAGTCGGCGAGGTCCTGCGCGGCGGCGGGGGCGGCCGAGGTCAGGACGGCCAGGCCAAGGATCAGAACCGGCGCCGCCGCGGCGAGGCGCCGGACGGTACGGGGAGCGGAGCGGAGGGGGGATCGCGGCTGCATCGGGGCACCTCTCGGGGGTCTCGGTAGCTGTGCGGGCGGGCCGGGTGTTGTCGCCGAAGGCGGACGCGGCCGCCGCACCCGGCTGGTACGGAGGCCGGGGGTGGGGAGTTTAGCGCAGGGTGCGGGTCAGGTCGGGATCTCCTCGCAGCCGGCGGCGATCCACAGGGCCTGGCAGACGGCGGTCAGTTTCTCGCGGCCCACGGTGCCGACGAAGTGTCGGAGCTTCGCCTGTTCGACGGTCTGGACCTGATCGAGCTTGATGGCGGAGTCGTGCTTGAGTCCCTCCTCGATTCCGACCAGGACCTCGCTGGGAGCGCCATGGATGGTCGACGTGATCGGAGCGACCAGGACGGTTCGCAGCAACTCGATCGCCCGCTGCCGGGAGAGCACCAGCACCGGCCGGCGCTTGTCGGGCGAGCCGAAGGTGTAGAGCCAGATCTCGCCCCGGTTCACTCGGGAGGCCATACGCCCTCGTTCTCCCAGCCCTCGAACTCCTCGCCGAGCGGGTCCTGGATCCGCCCGTAGGCACGTTCGTACTGCGCGTCGATCTCCTGCTCGCGCCGCCGGCGCACGAAGTCGTCGGCGAGCTGCCGCAATACCGCTGACCGTCCCTTCTCGCGGACGTCGGCGGTCTGGTCGAGTTCCGACAGGAGGTTTTCGTCGAACATCACCTGGATGGCTTTCATGTGTGGATCCTATGTGGGGTCACGATGTGGGGCAAGTCAATCTCCTCACCGAGGGCGGAAGGCCGGCGGTACACTCGGAACGTGAGCCGTCCTGTCCGATCCTCCGCCCGCCGGCTGGCGCCGGCCCTCGCCGCCGTTCTGCTGGTCCCGTGTCTCGCGGCCGCCGCGCTGCCCGATGCCCCGGTGGCGGCGGCGATCCTGGGCCGGGTCGAAGAGCTGGCCGCCGGCGAGCCGGTCGAGTTAGCCGGCGAGCGGCTGCTGGCCGGTCGGGCGCTCGCCGCCGCCTATCGGGAGCGCGACGGCGCGCCTCTGTGGAGCCACCGGGACCGCCCGCGGCGGTCGGCGCGGGCGCTAGCCGTGGCGCTCGGCCGCGTCGGTCGGCACGGGCTCGCCGCCGGCGCTTACCACGAGGAGGCGGTGGCGGTGCTGCTCGAGCGGGCATCCGACGCGCCCGCGGCGGGGGCACCGCCGGAGCTGCTCGCCGATCTCGACCTGCTCCTCTCCGACGCCTTTCTCGTCCTCGGCGCCCATCTGGTGTCGGGGCGGGTCGATCCCGAGCGCCTGACGCCGGAGTGGGTCGCGGTGCGGCGCGAGGTGGACCTGGTCGCCGCGCTCGGGCGCGCCGCCGCCGGCGATCCGGCGCGCGAGCTGGCGGCGCTCCTCCCCGACTACCCCGAGTACGGGCGCCTGGTGCGGGCGCTGGCGCGCTACCGGGCGCTCGCCGAGGCCGGCGGCTGGGAGCCGGTGCCCGCGGGCGAGACGATGGACGCCGAGGCTCCGGGCGAGCCGGCGCGCCGGGCGGCGCTGCGCCGGCGGCTGCGCGTGGAGGGCGACCTGCCGCCGGGCGACCTCGCGATCGACGGCCCGTCGCCGCCGGCGGTGCCGGACGACGCCGCGCCCTGGGACGACGCGCTGGCCGAGGCGGTGCGCGCCTTCCAGCGCCGCCACGGGCTCGAGCCGGACGGCCGGGTCGGGGACCGCACGCTCGCCGCGCTCGACGTCCCGGCCGCCGAACGGGTGGGTCGGATCGTCGCCAACCTCGAGCGCTGGCGCTGGCTCCCCCAGGACCTCGGCGCCCACCACCTGCGGGTCAACGTCGCCGCCTTCTCGCTCGAGGAGCACCTCGACGGCCGCAGGGTGCTCGACATGAAGGTGGTCGTGGGCCGCCCGTACCGAAGCACGCCGGTCTTTTCCGGGGCGATGCGCTACCTGGTCCTGAACCCCTACTGGGACGTGCCGACCAGCCTGGCGGTCGAGGACAAGCTGCCGCTGATCCGCGAAGATCCGGGCTACCTGGGAGCGATGGGCATCCGGGTATACGCCGGGAGCGGCGGGCAGCCACCGATCGACCCGGCCACGATCGACTGGGCGAGCCTCGGGCCGGGCAACTTCCCCTACCGGCTGCGCCAGAGCCCGGGACCGAGAAACGCCCTCGGCCGGGTCAAGTTCATGTTCCCCAACCGGTTCAACGTCTATCTCCACGACACGCCGGAGCGCGGCCTCTTCGCGCGCGCCGAGCGCGGCTTCAGCTCCGGCTGCATCCGGATCGAGAAGCCGCTCGAGCTGGCCGAGCACCTCCTGGCCGGTCTGCCGGAGTGGGATCGGGCGCGGATCGACCGGGTGCTGGCGTCGGGGCGCGAGACCGTGGTCACGCTCCCCGAGCCGGTGCCGGTTCACCTCCTCTACCTGACCGCCTGGGCCGACGCCGGCGGCACGGTCCACTTCCGGCGCGACCTCTACGGGCGGGACGGGCCGCTGCTCTCGGCGCTGGTTGCGGCGCCCTGACCGCGCGGCCGCCGCCTCACGGCCGCTCGAGGTCGATCGCCTTGAGCGCGGACAGCTCGCCCTCGAGCCGGGTCACCCGCTCGCGGCACCGGGCCAGCTCGGCCTCCAGCTCGCCGGCGCGGCGGCGCAGCTCCTGGCGCTCGCGCTCGGCGGCGGCCTGGGCGCTCTCGCCGCCCCGCTCGGCCTCGACGGCGCGGCTCTCGGCGGCGTCGAGGCGGGCGGCGAGGGCGTCGGCGCGCGCCCGCTCGACCGCCAGCTCGGAGGCCAGGCGCCGCCGCTCGCGCTCGCGCTCGAGGGAGGCGGCGGCGGCGCGGCCGTAGGGGCTTCGCGGGTGCTCGGCGGCGAGCCGCTCGAGGAGGCTCCGGGCGCGCTCGGGGTCGTGGAGCGCGGTGCCCGGGAGCGAGTGGATCAGCGCCAGGTGGTGGAGCGCGCGGTCGATCCCGGCCGGCGGCGGGTCGGCGGCCGCCGCCGCCCGGTAGGCCGCGGCGGCGCCCTCGAGGTCGCCGGCGGCGAACAGCGCGTCGGCCTCGCGCAGCTCGTCGGGGTCGCCGCCGAGCGCCAGGGAGCAGCCGCCGGCCAGGAGCAGGGCCGCGGCGAGCGCGATCGCCGGCAGCGCGCGAGCGAGCCGGGGAGCGGTAGAACGCCCCCGGCGATCCGCCCGCGACCGGGCCCGCCGCATGCGGCTCAGGCGGCCCCCGCGGCGGCCAGGGCGCGGCCGTCCGCGGCCGCCTCGCAGGCGAGCATCAGGTGGAAGGCGCTCCCCTCGCCGGGCCGGTCCTCGACCCAGACCGCGCCGCGGTGGGCGGCGGCGACCTCGCGGCAGATCGCGAGGCCGAGGCCGACGCCGTCGGCGGCGGCGCCGCGGCGGCCGCGGACCAGGCGGTGGAAGGTGTCGAAGATCCGCTCCTTGTCGGGGTCGGGGATCCCCGGGCCGCGGTCCTCGACGGTCAAGAGCGCGACCCCCGCCGGGCCGGGCGCGGCGATCGAGCGCCAGCGCCGCGGCAGCTCGGCCGGCGGCGCGTCGAGCCGCGACAGGCGCAGGCGCACCCGGCCGCCGGTGGGGGAGTGCTTGACCGCGTTGTCGAGGAGGTTCTCGACCGCCTGGAGTACGCGCTCGCCGTCGCAGCGCGCAACCAGCGGCCCCGGCGGCGGCTCGAGCACCAGCTCCAGACCGCGCTCGCGCGCCCGCCCCTCGAAGGCTCCGGCGGCCTGCCGGGCCAGCTCGGCGAGGTCGCGGCGCTCGAAGCGGAAGCTCACCCGCCCGGCCTCGAGGCTCGAGGCGTCGAGGAGCTTGCCGATCATCGAGGCCAGCCGCCCGCCCCCTTCGCGGTTCAGCTCGAGGAGGCGCCGTTGCTTGGGGGTGAGCGGGCCGGGCAGCTCGTCGAGCAGGAGCCGGTTGGTCTCGTGCATCGCCACCAGCGGTGTGCGCAGCTCGTGCGAGACCCGCGACAACAGCTCCTTCTGCACCCGCTCGGACTCGGCCAGCCGCTCGACCATGCGGTTGAAGTCGGCGCCCAGCCGCCCCAGCTCGCCGCCGCCGGCCTCGATGCGGTGGCCGAGGTCGCCGCCGGCGACCGCGCGGGTCCCCTCGGTCAGCCGCTTGAGCGGCCCGTTGATCGAGCGCACGATCAGCGCCAGGACGCCGGCGCCGAGGAGAAGCGCGGCGGCCAGGACCAGCCACGAGATCCGCTCCGAGCGCCGCCGCCGGCGCGCCCCGGCCGCGATCTCCTCCGCGATCGCCTGCTGGCTCGCCGCGGTCACCCGCCCGGCCTGCTCGCGCAGCTCGGAGAGGCGCGCCACCAGCGCGTCGAGCGGGTCGGCGGCGCCCGGCGCGACGCGCACGAAGGGCGTCGCGGCGGACAGCTCGGCGAGCGGCAGAGCGCCCCAGGCGTCGGCCAGCCGCTGCGCCTCGAGCCCGGTCTCGCCGGTCAGGTCGAGATCGGGGAGCCGGTCGAGGCTCGCCGCCATCTCCATCGAGAGCTCGCCGAGGCGCAGCGCGTAGTCGCCGCTGACGTCGAGCTTTCTCGCGGTGACGTCGATCTCCTCGATCAGCCGGCGCTGCTCCTCGGCCCAGAGCGCGGCGCGGAACTCGCGCTCGGCGAGGTCGCGGCCGGCGTCGACGAGCTGGCCGGTCTGGACGACGTGGAAGGCGAGCGCCGCCGCCAGGAGCAGGATCAGGAGGCCCGAGCCGGCGGCGACCTTGCCGGCGACGCTCACGGACCTGTCTCGGCCCAGCCGCGCAGCTTGTTGCGGATGGTCTTGACGTCGAGGCCGAGCCGGCGCGCCGCCTCGGCCTTGTTGCCGGCGGCGCGCTCGAGGGTCTCGAGGATGACGATCCGCTCGGCCTCGGCGGCAGTGACCGCGCGCGGCAGCACGATCTCCTCGCCGACGTCGGCCGCCGGGTCGCGGATGAAGGGCGGCAGGTGAGGCGGCTCGATCCAGCCGCTCTTGGCCAGGATCACCGCCCGCTCCATCGCGTTTCTCAGCTCGCGGACGTTCCCCGGCCAGGAGTAGGCCTCGAGACGCGCCGCCGCCGCCCCCGAGATCCCCTCGACCGCGGCGCCGTGCTTGGCGTTGAAACGCCGGATCAGGTGCTGGGCTAGGAGGGGCAGGTCCTCCCGCCGGCGGCGCAGCGGCGGCGGCGTCAGGGTGAAGACGTTCAGCCGGTAGTAGAGGTCCTCGCGCAGGAGGCCGTCGCGGATCGCCTTGACCGGCTCGCGGTTGGTGGCGGCGATCACCCGCACGTCGAAGGCGCTCTCGCGGCTGCCGCCCAGACGGCGCACCCGGCCGTCCTCGAGGACGCGCAGGAGCTTGGGCTGGAGCGTCATCGGCATCTCGGCGATCTCGTCCAGAAACAGCGTGCCGCCGTGGGCCAGCTCGAAGCAGCCCGGGCGGGTAGCCACCGCCCCGGTGAAGGCGCCGCGCTCGTGGCCGAAGAGCTCGCTCTCGGTCAGCCCCTCGGGCAGCGCGGCGCCGTTGACCGCGACGAACGGCGCGTCGCGGCGCGAAGACAGCTCGTGCAGGGTCCGCGCCACCAGCTCCTTGCCGGTGCCGCTCTCGCCGGTGACGATCGCCGAGGCGTCGGTCGCGGCGAGCACTCGGATCTCCTCGAAGAGCTGGCGCATCGAGGCGCTGGCGCCGACCAGCGAGCCGAGGCCGGCGCCGCGGTCGAGCCGGCTCTCGAGCCTCGCGACCGCGTGGCGGCGCGCCAGCTCGTCGCGCGCGTCCTCGAGCACCGAGCGGAGCTTGCCGTAGTCGAGCGGCTTGGTCAGGAAGTCGCGGGCGCCGAGCTTCATCGCCTCGACCGCGGTGTCGACGGTGCCGTAGGCGGTGATCAGGATCACCGGCCGCCGCGGGTCGCCGGCGCGCAGCAGCTCGAGCAGCTCGAGCCCCGAGGCCTCGGGGAGGACGACGTCGGAGATCACCACCTCCGGGTCGAGCCGGCGCGCCTCGGCTTGTGCCTCGGTGGCGTCGGCGGCGGTCGCGACCTCGAAGCCCCACTCCTCGAGGCGCATCGAGAGCACCTCGCGCATGGCGGCCTCGTCGTCGACCACGAGCACGGAGAGCGGCCGGTCGCCGTTCGATCCCATCGCGCTGCATTGTACGGCCATCGCCGTAAGGCCAACGGCGAACGGCCTGTCGCGGCGCGGCGCGGCGCGGCCGCCGGGGCGCCCGCTCGGGGAAGCCGGGAATCTTTCCCGGGCGACGATCCCTCCTCCCGGCGGCCGATCGCGGCCCGCGGCGCCGCCGGGGGCGCCCTGAGCGCCGCCGTGCGGGCGGTTTCGGCCGCCGGCGGCGGCTGGCACCGGGGTTGCTCTAGGGAGGTTCCGTGCCGTCGCGGGGACCCCAGCCAAACCGGGGGCAGCCTCCTCGCCGGAGCGAGGAGGTGGGAACCGCGCTCAGACCTCTCCCGGGGGTTCGCGGCGGCCAGCTTCGAAACGTGTCCTTCGCCGATGCCGACCGCTGACGACCGCTACGACCATGGAGAACCCCGGATGATCTGACCCCGCTTCCGGCCACCGCCCCCGGGGCGCGCCTCCGTTCGTCCCGCCCTGCCCCAGCGAGCCCGCCCACCCGACGGACCCGCTGCTCAGCAAGGCTCGGCGCCCCGGCCGCGGTGGCCTTGTCCCGCCATACTCCCTCCTACGTTTCCCGCTCGCCGCGGGGGTGATGTCCCTCCCGATCACTCCCGCGGCACCTTTTTTTCTAGGCATCGATAGAGATCATTGATTGCGCACTCCTCCGGAGGAGCCATGTCCGGACCCCACCCGTTCCGCAGGGTCGCTGCCCTCGGCCTGTCGCTGGCCCTGATCGCGGCGCCGCTGCCCGCGGCCGACGATCCGTCCAACCTCGCCGCCTGCCTGACCAACCCCAACTCGCCCTTCATCGACAACCGGGACGGCTTCTTCGTCAACTACGAGGAGGCGCCGATCCATCCGCTCGAGCTGTCGGCGGACGGCAAGCGCCTCTACGTCACCAACGTCCCCGACGGGCGGGTGAGCGTCTTCGACCTGACCTTGCCCAGCAACCCGCTGCTCGTCCGCGAGATCGCCGTCGGGCTCGGGCCGGTGACGGTGCGCCGCCGGCCGCCGCAGTCGGTGGTGCTCGATCCGGACGACCCGCTCCCCGTGCCGGTCGCCCCGCGGGCGGCGCACGGCGCGGCCAAGGTCGCCGTGGACGCGCAGCCGGTGACGGTGCGCCACCTGTGGGTGGTCTGCCCGTCGTCCAACGCGATCTTCATCATCGACGAGGCGACCCTGCGGGTGATCGACTCGGTCCGCCTGCCGCACCGGCCGATGGGGCTGGTGTTCGACGCCGCGGGCGCCTTCGCCTACGTCTCGCTCTCCGACTCCAACCGGATCGCGCGGGTCAACGCCAACAACCCGCACGCGGCGCCGGTCTACTACGAGTTCGAGAGCGAGATGCCGCTCGGCACCGGCGTGCGGGAGCACGCCGAGGAGCCGCGCTCGCTGCTGCTCGACGGCGACGACCTCTACGCGCTGTCGTTCCTCTCGGGCAACGGCACCACCGGCGACCCGTTCACGATCACCGACGCCGTGATCGCCGACCAGTGGGGCTTCCCGGCCGGCAACCCGGCGCCGCCCGACCGCGACGCCCTCCACTTCGACGTCTCGGCCGGAGCGCCGCAGGGGAGCGCGGCGCTCTGGCGGATGGGGACGCTCAACTTCGACCTCGCCAAGTCGGGCGACCAGATCTACGTCACCACGCTCGACCTGCGCAACCAGACCGCGATCAACGAGGGGGAGCCGCAGTACCGGATCAACAGCACGGTGCTCGGCAGCTCGTTCGCGCTCCACGCGGTGAGCCACGCCGCGCCGTCGGCGACCGGCACGCCGCAGGGCGGCACGGTGGTGATCGACCTCAACGACCCGGCCAACCACGCCGCGAGCGCGCCGGCCGGTGTCCGCTGCGCGGTCGCCACCGACCTCTTGATCGGCGCCAACGGCCGCACCGCCTTCGTCGCCTGTGCCGAGACCCGCAACGTCGTCCGGCTCGACCTCGCGACCGACCTCGTCAACGCCGAGTTCGCGGTGGTGCCGGGCGCGCCGCTCGGCTTCGGCTTCCGCGGCGTCGCCCTGAGCGCCAACCAGCGCTGGCTCTATGCCTACGGCCGCGGCGACAACACGCTCCTGGTGTTCGACACCCAGACCGTGGTGGCGGGGGTGCCGAAGACGCCGACCCGGACCCTGGGCGTCGGCTTCGACATCACGCCGGACCGCGTCCTCGCCGGCCGCCGGCACTTCCTCGACGCCTCGAACTCGGCCTCGGGCCTGGTCACCTGCAACACCTGCCACGTCGACGGCCACCTCGACGGCATCGCCTGGGACCTCTCCGACTTCACCGGCGACATCCAGAGCAACCCGCTGGACTTCCCGCGCACGCCCAAGGGGGCCAAGGTGACGATGTCGCTTCTCGGCATCGAGGAGACGCCGCCGTTTCATTGGCGCGGCGACCGCGCTGACCTCGGCGCCTTCGACCCGGCGTTCGAGGGCCTCCTGGGCGGCACCCGGCTCGATGACCCGGACGACCCCACCGACCCGGAGCTCGCGGAGTTCCTGGCCTTCGTCTTCAGCCTCTCCTACCCGCCGAACCCGAACCAGAACCTCGACCGCAGCTACACGACGAACGCCGAGCTGGGCTTCGACTGCTTCTCGATGGAGCCCGCCCACGACGTCAGCTCCGACACCGCGGGCGGGATCCTCCAGCCGACCTGCGAGGACTGCCACAGCATGGCCGGCGCCTCGGGGACGCTCAACCAGGTCAACAACCCGATCGTCGGCCTCCTTGCCGACGACGCCACCCAGCTCCGCGGCATCTGGGACAAGACCTCCGACACGGTCGACTTCGCCCCCACCAACCCGTGCGGGCCGCCGGCCAACAAGTACTGCAACAACCTGCTCACCCAGACGCCGGCGACCGGCTGGGGGCTGGCCAACACCGGCTTCGTCGACACCCTGATCGACTTCATCAACCTCGGCGTCTTCGCCGGCCTGCCGGCCGGCGCGCACGCCCGGATCGAGGATTTCATCGAGCAGCTCGACACCGGCTCGGCGCCGACCACCGCCGCCACCCACCACCTCGACGGCACCCTGCCGGCGACGCCGCCCTATCCGTCGCCGGTCCAGGAGCTGCTCGACGGCGCCGCCACCGGCGACAACGACCTGATCGTGCGCGGCTGGATCACCCACAACGGCTCGCCGCGCGCGATCGGCATGCTCTACGACCCGTTCGCGGTCGCCGGGCCGGTGTTCGTGACCGACACCGTCGACGTACCGGCCGCGGGCTGCGCGATCGACGGCGACCTGACCGTGGGCGCGAACGGCATCGGCCACTTCACCCTCGCCGCGCTCGACGCGATGGCCGGGGCGGGCACCGCGGAGCTGGCGCTCGTCGGCACCCCGGTCGGCTCGGGCCACCGCTACGGCATCGACCGCGAGATGGACTGCCTGCCCGACGGCGACGAGGCCGCCCACGGCACCTCGGCGGCGACCGCGGACTTCGACTCCGACGGCTTCCCCGACGGCTACGAGGTGCGCTTCGGGAGCCTGCCCAACAACGGCGGGAGCACGCCGGCCGACGCCGTCGATCCGCAGGTCACGGCCGGGGTGAGGTCGTGGTTCAACTCCAACGTCGCCAAGTTCCGCTGGACCACCGACGAGGAGTCGCGGAGCCGGCTGAGGATCTTCGAGCAGCTCTCCGCCGGCCCGCCGCCGGTCGAGGTGCTGGTCTACGAGGACCAGGAGCCGCAGTTCAAGCGCTACCACGTGATGGTCGGGCGCAACCTCCAGCCCGGCCGCACCTACCGCGCCGAAGTCGAGCCCGAGGACCCGAGCGGCAACGTCCCGCCGCAGCCCCACGACCTCGGCACCTTCACCACCCAGGGGCATCTCTTCGATTCGGTGCATCTGGCGAGCACGACGATCACCCACCTCTCGACCAACCCGAACGGCACCGAGCGCTACCGGCTCGACTTCCACGTCGTCGACGAGGACGGCAACAATGTCCAGGGCGCCGAGATCTTCGGCGGCGTCCTGGAGTGGAACGAGGGGCTGGCCAACAAGGCCGGCACGGTGCCCAACCCGCTGCCGGTGACCGGCGCCAACGGCATCGCGACGGTGACGATGAACGGCCAGTTGAACTTCAACGGCCTGCCCGGGGTCACCGAGGCGCTAGCGCTCGACGTCACCTTCACCACCACCGGCGCCGACGACCGGCTCTACTTCCACTCGCTCGACGGCCAGTGCGGGCACTGGAACCAGGTCGGGCTCTACGGGGGGACCGCGATCGACCCGTGCCCGTAGCGGCGCGGCATGGCGCGCGGCCGGCGGGCCGCCGTCACCCGCCGGTCACCCGCTTCTGATAAGACGTGCGGACCTGATGGAGGGTCCGCACGTGCGCCGACCGGCTCGCCTGCCGTTTCTCCCGCTCCCGCTGCTCGGACTGCTGCTGCTGATCGCGCACGCTGCGCCGGCGGCGCCCGCGGACCCGGCGCCGGCGCCGCCCGAGCGCCACGCCGTCGTGGTCTCGATCGACGGCCTGATGCCCGGCTACTACCTCGAGGCCGACGCGCTCGGCCTCGCGATCCCCAACCTGCGGCGGCTGATGGCCGAGGGCGCCTGGGCGCGCGGCGTCGTCGGTGTGCTGCCGAGCGTCACCTACCCCTCGCACACGACGCTGGTCACCGGCGTGCCGCCGCGCGTCCACGGCATCGGCTCGAACTCGGTCGTCGATCCCGAGGGGAGCGCCGGCGGCGCCTGGCACTGGTTCGCGAGCGCGATCCGGGTGCCGACGCTGGTCTCGGCGGCCGAGTCGCGCGGCCTCGTTACCGGCGCGGTGTCGTGGCCGGTGAGCGTCGGCCTCGGCGCCGACTTCAACCTGCCCGAGATCTGGCGCCCCGGCTCGAGCCACCCGATCGACCTCGAGATGCTGCGCGCGCTGTCGACCCCGCCGGGGACGGCGGGCCTGGTCCGCGCGGTCGAGATCGACCGCGGCCGCGCCTTCCCGTACCCGCTCACCGAGGCCGAGCGGGTCGACACCGCGGTCCACATCCTGAAGCGCCAGCGCCCTCACCTGCTACTGGTCCACCTCTTCGACCTCGACCACGAGCAGCACGAATACGGCCCGCGGAGCCCCCAGGCGCTCGCGGCACTGGAGGCGACCGACGCCGCGCTCGGGCTCCTCCTGGCCGAGATCGACGCCGCCGGGCTCGCCGGCTCGACCCTCTTCGCGGTCGTCTCCGACCACGGCTTCCTGCCCGTCGAGCGCGAGCTGCGCCCCAACGCGCTCTTGCGCGAGGCCGGGCTGATCGAGGTCGACGAGGAGGGCGAGGTGACGAGCTGGCGCTCCGCCTTCCACCAGGACGGCGGCAGCACCGCGCTCTACCTGGCCGAGCCCGGCGCCGCGGACGCCGCCGCGCTGGTCGAGCGCGTCCGCGGCCTCCTCGCCCCGCGGGCCGCCGACCCCGCCTCCGGCCTGCGCGAGATCCTCGGCCCGGAGCGCATCGCCGAGCTGGGCGGCCCCGCCGAGGCGGCGCTGGTGCTCGACGCCGAGAGCGGCTTCCGCTTCGTCGACGCCGCGGTGGGCGAGTGGTCGGCCCCGACCACCTCGCGCGGCCACCACGGCTTCGCCCCCGACCGCCCCGAGATGCATGCCGCGCTGATCGTCCGCGCCCCCGGGCTCGCCCACCGCGGCGACCTCGGCATCGTGCCGATGACCGCGATCGCCCCGACCGTCGCCGCGTGGCTGGGCCTCGCCCTGGCGCCCGAGGCATCCGCGCCGCTGGAGTTGTGGCCGTGACCGCGGCGGACGGGATCGGCTCCGGAAGCGCCTAACTTAACTAAAGCTCTCCAGCTTCGCGCGATAGCCTTCGAGCGCGCTCAAGCGGCTCGCGAGAACGTGCTGATCGACCACTCGGTCTCCCTTCGAGGAGCCTCCGGCGCAGCTCGCGCCGGTAGAGTCTGCGCGCCCACTCGCGGTCGCCGTACTCCTTCATCGTCCGGATGCGGAGCGCCCGCCAGGCGCCGGGGTCGCGGCAGAGGACCATCCGGCCCTGCTCCATCACGCGCTGGCGCAGGGTGTCGGGCGCCTCGTCGAGGAAGACCACGTCGACCCGGCCCTCGGGGGTGAGATCGGCGAGCGCGGAGGCGAGGGTCTTCTGCAGGCGATGACGGCGGAGACTCTCCGTTTCGCGAGGCTCCGAGCCCAGGTTGGGCAGCACGGCGACGTCGAGGTCGCTCTGCTCGCGGGCGTCGCCCCGCGCGCGAGAGCCGAAGACGAGGAGGACCGAGACCTCGGCGATTCCCTCGATCGCGTCGAGCACTCGCTGTTCCACCGATTTCATGGTGCCGAGACTCTAGCAGCAGCGCGAACCGCGACGAATCCGCACCGCCCACAGCGCCGCGGCCACTCCGACCATCGCCAGCGCCAGCCACTGGCTGGTCGAGAGCGGCCCGAGGGCGCCGCGGGCGTCGCCGCGGAGGAACTCCAGGGCGAAGCGCTCGGCGCCGTAGAGGGCGAGCCAGACGGCGGGGATGGTCCAGGGCGGCGGCTCGCGGCGCCAGAGGGCGAGGCAGACGGCGAAGTTGAGCAGCTCGGCGAGCGCCTCGTAGAGCGGGGCCGGGTGGAGCGGCACGCCGAGCGGGGTGCCGGAGAGCTGGTGGGCGAGCGGGTCGGTGTAGGTGATCGCCCAGGGGAGCGTGCACGCCGAGCCGTAGCAGCAGCCGGCGAGGAGGCAACCGAGGCGGCCGATCGCGTGGCCGAGCGGCGCGGCGACGAAGAGGACGTTGAGCGCGCGGCCGGCGTCGAGGCGGTAGCGGCGGAAGAACCAGACGGCGTAGAGCGCGGCACCGGTGACGCCGCCGAGCCAGACGCCGCCGGCGAGGAGCAGGTCGCCGAGGACGGCGCGGCCGGAGACGAGGTCCGGCAGGTGGACGCTCACGAGCAGGAGCTTCGCGCCGCCCAGGCCGGCGATCAGCAGGCCGAGCACGAGATCGGTCCACGGCGCCTCGGGGTCGATCCGCCGGCCGAGCCGGCGCACCAGCGCCCAGCCGGCGATCATCGCCACGAGCATCATCACGCCGTAGCCGGTGATCCGGACCGGCGCGCCGCCGATCTCGCCCAGCTCGAAGAGGACGGGGTGCACTGGTGGATCTTAAGACGGTGGGATCTTAACGGCGCGGGGGCGGCCTCGGGCGGCCGCCCCGCGTCGCATCCGGTCACGGACGGCGGTTGCGTCAGCCGCCGCCGTCGCTCTCCTGCTCCTGCTGGCGCTCCTCGATCTGCCGCTGGCGCTCCTCGATCTCTTCCTGGCGCCGCTCGATCCGCTCCTGGCGTTGCCGGTCGCGCTCGGCGTGATCCCGTGCGCGCTCCGCCTCGTGCTGGCGGCGGTGCTCCTCGGCCTCGAGCCGGCGCTGGTCCGACAGCTCCTCGACGCTGCCGGCCTCGCGGCGCAGGCGGTCGGCCTCGGCGCGGATGCGCTCGCGATCGCGCGCCAGATCGGCGCGCAGCCGCTCCAGCTCGTCGCGGTGCTCGGTGCGCCAGCGCTCGGCGGCGGCGCGCTGGGCCGCCGCCAGGCGGGCCAGCTCCTCGCGGGTCGGGCCCATCTGCTGGGCCAGCGCGCGCGCCGATTCGCGCATCCGGTCCAGCTCCTCGCGGCTCGGGCGGAGCTGCTCGGCGAGCGCCTTCGCCTCGGCCGCCAGGCGCTCGGTCTCGGCGTCGGTCAGGGCGTCTTCCTCGGCGAGCCGGCGCGCCTCGGCCTGGAGGCGCTCCAGCTCGGGGCCGACCTGCGCCATCAGCTCGGGCTCGGGCACGCCGAGCTGCGCCAGCTCCTCCATGCGGTCCTGGAAGTCGTCGCCGAAGCGCTCCTCCATCAGCGCGCCCATCTCGGCGCCGAGGGCGCCGAAGGTCTCGCCGTAGGAGCCGAGCTCCTCGCCGATGCGGGTGGCGAGGTCGGTCATGACCGCCTGGAGCTCGGCGTCGACCTGGCCCGAGAGGCCCTGGAGCGCCATCGCCTCGGCGATCACCTCGATGTCCTCCTCCATGGCCTCGAACTGGTGCTCGAACTCGCGCTCGAACTCGTCCTCGAAGCCCTCCATCTCGCGCTCGAGCTGCTCGTCGATCGCGTCCATCTCGCGCTCGAGGTCCTCCTCGAGCGGCTCGAGGGCGGCCTCCATCTCGCGCTCGAACTCCTCCATCTCGCGCTCGAAGGCCTCCTCGATGGCGTCCGCGGCGTCGTCGGCGCGCTCCTCGGCCTCGGAGTCCTGCTCGTCGGCGTCCGACTCGTACTCGTGTTCAGACTCGTACTCGTACTCGTACTCGGCGTCGTCGTCCTCGGAGCGGGCCTCGGCTTCCGCCTCCGCCTCGGCCTCGGCCTCCGCCTCGCGCTGCTGGCGGGCGAAGTCCGCCTCGATTGCGCGCTCGATCGCCGCGGCTTCGGCGTCCTGATCGCCGTCCGGGTTGCCGTCCTGGGTGGCGGCGGTGCCGGTGAAGCCGGGGGCGAGCGCGGCGACCGCCAGGAGGCCCGCGGCGGCGGCGGCCGGCAGCCAGCGCGGCCGGCGCTCGTCCCCCTCGGGCCGGTCGAGCAGCCGGCGTACCCGACGGCCGAGCGCCGAGCGGCCGCCGGCCATGCTCGGCACCGGCAGCGGGCTCCAGCGGCCGAGCGACCAGCCGGCGACCTCGGTCAGGCAGCGGGCCAGCGACAGCGGCCGGCCGGTGGCCTCGGCGGCCCAGTCGTCGCAGCGGTACTCGGCGATCTCGCGCAGCCGGCGCCGGGCGACCCGGTGCAGCGGCTGGACGAAGAAGGCGCACTCGAGGGCACGGGCGGCGAGCAGCCACGCCGGGTCGCGGCGCGCCAGGTGGGCCAGCTCGTGGGCGACCATCCCCTCCTGCTCGCCGGCGCCCAGCTCGTCGAGCGCGCGCTGCGGCAGGCAGATCTCGCCGCGGGCGACGCCGCGGGCGATCGGCACCGGCAGCGCCTCGCTGCGGCTCAAGTCGATCGGCCGGCGGATCCCGGCGGCCGCGCGCAGCCGGGCGACCAGGGCCGCGAGCGGCCCGTCGCCGATCGGCTCGCGGCCGCGCAGCCGGCGGCCCAGGCGGAGGTGCGAGAGCGCCAGGCGGGCGGCCAGCAGCAGCGCGCCGGCGAGCCAGATCGCCACCGCGGCCGGGATCGCCCAGGCCGGCAGAGCGGGCGCGCCGGCCGCGACCGGTGTGGTGCCGGGCGCGCGCAGGCCGTCGGGGTCGGCGGGATCGCCCGCCGTCCGCGGCAGGAGCGACGGCAGAGCGACCGCGGCGGCCGCCGCGGCGCCGGTGCTCGACGCCGGCCCGGCGCCGTAGAGGACCGGGAGCGGGCGGGCGGCGGCCGGGGCGTTGCCGCTCGTGACCAGGGCGGTCGCCGCGGCCGCGTCGCCGGCCGGCGACGGCAGCGACCAGCCGCCGGCCACTGGCTGGAACCCGAGGCCGACCTGGAGGCTGGCGGTGACCAGGCCGCCGACCAGCGCCGCCTTCCAGAGCGATTCCTGCACCGCCAGGCGGCGGTGGCCGAGCCGGCGGCCGGCGAGCCAGGCACCGCCCAGGAGCAGCGCGCTGTGCAGCCAGTAGGTGGCGAGCCAAGCGGCGGCGATCCGGGCCGCGCCGGCCCAGGAGAGGTCGATGGACGCGAGATCGGTGATCGGCATGGTCAGCCCTCCCCTCGGGGGTCGCGCGGTTCGTGGTGATCGATCAGCTTGCGCAGCGCCGCCAGCTCGTCGCGGTCGACGTCGTGCTCGGCGAGCAGGGTGGAGACGACGGCGGCGACGTCGCCCAGAAACAGCCGCTCGGTCAGCTCGGCCAGCATCTCGCGCTGCACCGCCTCCTCACTGACCGTCGGGTGGTAGATGTAGCGGCGCCCCTCGCTGCGGTGGGCGACCACCCCCTTGTCCTCCATCTTGGTGAGCATGGTGGCGATGGTGGTCGGCGCCAGCCCGCGCTCGGGCTCGATCGCGGCGTGGACGTCCGTCACCGCCGCCTCGCCGCGCTCCCAGAGGACCCGCATGATCGCGAGCTGCAGGTCCCCGAGCCGGTATCGGGTGCTCATTCGGTCGGCCTCCCTTCGTGATCTACGGCCGCCGGGAAGGATCGTTGCGCTCCTCCGGCGGCCTTGACTACCGGGATAGTACTACTTGGGTAGTAGATGTCAAGGGGCCGGCCCGAGCCCCGGCAGCCCCGCCAGCGCCGCGCGCACCGCCGGCAGCGACAGACTGTTGCCGGCGAGCCGCCAGCCGAGCCGGTGCGGGGTGCCGGCGGGAAGGGCGAAGCCGGGCGGGAAACCGAGCAGGCGGAGGACTTCGGCGGGGGAGAAGCGGCGCACCGGCGAAGATTCGGGCACCAGGTACGAGCCGCTGCGCACCGGCGAGCGGCCGTAGGCGGCGGTGAAGCAGGCGGTGACGGCGTCCGGATCGCCGGCTGCGACCAGGTCGAGCGCGCCGCGGTAGCTCGCGAGCAGCTCGCCGGGGACGGCCAGCTCGGGGTCGGGCCGGCGGTCGAGCGCCGGGTCGAGGTGGTCCCCGAGCCGCGAGCGGCATGGCCGCGGCGCCGGCGGCGCCGGATCGCCGTCGCGGGCGGCGACCAGGAACCAGCGCCGGCGGCGGTTGGGCACGCCCAGCTCGGAAGGGCAGATCTCTCCCTCCCAGCGGCGGTAGCCGGCGCGGTCGAGGGCCGCGGCGAGGCGCCCGTGGGTGCGCGAGGCGGCGAAGCCGGGGACGTTCTCGAGGGCGAAGAAGGGCGGCCGCTCCTCGGCGAGCCGCGGGATCAGGGCCAGGAGCGCCCGGCTGCGCGGGTCGAAGTCGTCGCGCCCGAGGCCGCGGCGGGTGAACGGCTGGCAGGGCGGCGACAGCCACCAGAGGTCGGCACGCCAGCGCGCGAGGTCGGCGGCGCCGACCGTCTCGAGGAGGCGCGCGGCCGCCGGGTGATCGGGGAAGTTTTCCCGGTATACCCGCAGCGCCTGCGGACTGACGTCGACCGCCGCGGTGACGCGGGCCCGGCCGGCGAGCGCCGCGGCGCAGCCGCCGATGCCGCAGAACAGCTCGAGGACGGTCAGCACTCGCCGGATCCTAGCCCCGGAGAACCCGCCTTGCGGCGGATTCTCCGGCCCAGCCCCGCCTAAGAACTAGGAGCCCGTCCGCGATACTCGGACAGGCTCCTAGCCGCGCGGCGGATCGGGCATGGATCTCGCTAGAGAAGGGCGGCGTCCCGGCGTCTGCGCACCGGCTTCGGCAAAGCGGGTGTAAGCGGGCGCCGGGGCGCTTCTCTTTATTCGCGGTCCGTCCTCGCCGCGGGGCTGGATTTCGGCTGCCCGGCGCGGTACCCTTGCGCCCCGGAGTTGTAACTAGGGAGGGGGTTTAGCGGGGATGGACGGCATCGTCGACACGGCCGGCCGCGGCTCGCGCCACCCTCGAGGACCGGCGGGTGGGCGCCGGCGTCCCTCCCGGCGCCGGCCTTGGAGGGCGGCACTGGCGCTCGCCGCCGCCTTCGGGCTCGCCGCGGCCGTGGGCTGGGGCGTCGATCCGGCCGAGCGCGGCGAGGACACCCCGGGCGGCTCGTCCGACGCCGGTCTGCCGGTCCCGGCCCAGCCGGGTGCGACGTCGCGGGACTCCGCCGCGCCGGGCGCCGGCGGCGCGAGCCCCGCGGCCGCCCCTCCCGAGCCGTCCCTCGCCGCGGCGCCGCCGCTCTCCGCGGACGCGGCGGCGGCGATCGCCGCCGCGGTCGACCGCCAGGCGCGGGCCGGCGCCCGGATCTCGCCGGTCCTGGGCGTCCACGTCCTCGACCTCGCGACCGGCGAGGAGGTCTACGGCCGGCGCGCTGAGGAGCTCCACGTCATCGCCTCGAATACCAAGCTGGTGACCACCGCCGCGGCGCTCGACGCGCTCGGCCCGGGGCACCTCTTCGAGACCCGGGTGCTGATGCGCGGGACGGTGGCCGGCGGCGTCCTCGACGGCGACCTGGCGGTGATCGGCGGCGGCGACCCCAACATCTCCGGCCGCCACTTCGACGGCGATCCCTACGCCGTCTTCCGGCCCTGGGCCGCGGCGCTGCGCGCGCGCGGCGTCACCCGGATCACCGGCGACCTCTATCTCGAGCACGGCCGCTTCAGCGGCCCGACCACCCACCCCGACTGGCCCGACCGCGGCCGCGACAAGTGGTACCAGGCACCGGTGGCGGCGCTCTCGTTCTCGGACAACTGCGTCCTGGTGCGCATCCGGCCGGCCCGGCGGGTGGGCGCGCCGGCGGAGGTCGAGCTGGTGCCGCCGCTCGGCCGCTTCGGGCCGCACAACCGGGTCAGCACCACCGCCTCGCTGCGCCGCCACCAGGCCGGCGTGCGGCGCGCCGAGGGGAGCGACGAGCTGACCGTCTGGGGCTCGGTCTACCAGCGCGCGAGCCCGCTCGAGACCTGGGTGTCGGTGACCGACCCGGTGCAGTACTTCGGCGCCGCGCTGGTCGACGCCCTGGCCGGCGCCGGGGTGACGGTCGAGGGGAGCCTGGTGCCGGTCGAGCGACTTCCGGGGTTGATCTGGGAGGGGGTCGCGGTCCACCGCACCGATCTCCTGACCGCGGTGCAGGTGACCAACAAGCGGAGCCAGAACTTCTACGCCGAGAGCCTGATCAAGCTCCTGGGCGCCGAGCGCTGCGGCCACGGCTCGTGGGAGGCGGGGCTCAAGGCGGCCGAGGAGTTCCTGGCCGGCGCCGGCATCGAGCCCGGGAGCTACTCGATGGCCGACGGCTCGGGGCTGTCGCGCAACAACCTGTTCACCCCGAGCCAGCTCACGCAGCTCCTGCGCCACATGTACTTCCACCGCTACGGCCGGGAGTTCCTGCGCTCGCTCCCCTACAGCGGCGAGGAGGAGCTGTCCTGGCGCGACCGGCTCGCCGAGCCGCCCTACCGCGGCAACGTCTTCGCCAAGACCGGCACCCTCCTCGGCGTCTCGACCCTCTCGGGCTATGCCAAGGGTCGCTCCGGCCGGCTCTACGCCTTCTCGATCCTGTGCAACCGCGCCTCGAGCACCTGGGAGGCGCGGCGCCTCCAGGATCGCGTCGTCGCCGCCCTGGTGGATGCCGGCTGAGGCCGACGGCTGCAAGGACGGCCTGGCTATACTTTCGTCCACTCAGCCGCGCTCTCTGATCGGGCGCCGGTCCCGCGATGCTCTCCAAGCTCCCCATCAACATCCTCGACCTCCTTCACCGATCGGGTGTCGAGGGAAGCCGCGTCGAGTTCAAGTCGTCGTGGAACGCGGGGCCCGTCGCGGAGCAGGTTCTCAGGACCGTCTGCGCCTTCGCCAACGACTACCTGGAGCTCAACGGCGGCTACGTCGTCCTCGGCGTCGAGGAGCACTCAGGGATCGCAGCGATGCCGCCGAAGGGTCTCGACCCTGAGCAGCTCACGGGCATCCAGCGGTCGATCCGGGGCCAATGCCGGCGAATCGAGCCCGAGTGTGAGGTGGTTCCGGTCCACGAGGTGGTGGATGGCCGCCACGTCCTGGTCCTCTGGGTCCCTGCCAGCCCCGACCGCCCCCACACCGCTCCGGTCTCGCGCGGGGGCAAGGAGCGCAAGCACTACATTCGCCTGGGTGCGGAGACCGTGGAGGCTCGCGGACGGCACCTCGAGGAGCTGATTCGCCGCAAAGGGAAGGCGCCCTTCGACGATCGACCGGCACCGGGGTTTCAGGTGGAGGACCTCCGCGCCGCCCTCGTGCGGGAGTACCTGCGTGAGATAAACAGCGGTCTTCTGGGGGAGCCGGATGACGCCGAGGTCTATCGACGATTGCGACTGAGCCCAGCGGATCAACGGGCACGAGGTGCCTAGGAACGTGGGGTTGATGTTTTTCAGCGACGATCCGGAACGCGCCTTCCCGGGTGCCCGGATCGAAGTCGTGCGGTTTGCCGAGGGAGGTGACCTGCTGGAGGAGCAGACCTTTCGCGGGCCGCTGCATCAACAGCTTCGCGACTGCGTTCGGTCGCTCGGCCAGCAGGTGTCCCACCGAGTTCAGAAGGCGCCGGGCCGGGCTGAGAGCGACACCTCGGTGAGCTACCCGTTCGGCGCGATCGAGGAGGCACTCGGAAACGCCGTGCACCACCGCGGCTACGACCAGGGTGAGCCCACGAAGGTCTACCTTTACGGGGATCGCATGGAGATCACCAGTTATCCGGGCCCGGTGAGTGGGCTCGAGCCTGAGCATTTCGCGGCCGGGGCGAGTCCTCCCGCGGTGCCCGCCCGCAACCGCCGAATCGGCGAGCTGCTCAAGGAGCTCCGGCTCGTCGAGATGCGCGGAACGGGCCTCGACAAGATCCACCGCGCGATGGCCGCCAACGGTTCGCCGCCCCCGCATTTCGAGTTCGACGAGGATCGTACCTACTTCCGCGTGGTGCTCCCGATCCACCCTCGGGCGGGACGGCTCGCGGCGCCCGTCGCTGGGCTCGGCGCGGGCGACGGGTTGATCCTCGTCTCGATCGGTGCCGAATCGCTCGATCCGGTGGTGCAGGCCTCACTGGTCGATCTCGATCTGGCCGGAAGCAGGGTACTGATCGACTTCGCAGCGCCGGAGTACCTCGATGTCGCGCCCGAGCGCCTCGAAGCGGAAGCGAAGCGCCTCCGGGACACCTTGCGGGAACCGATCGAGGATCCGTCCGTCGCCCGGCTCCACTTGTTCTACCGCGGTCCCCTGGTCATGGCGCCGCTGCTGGGCGCCATCCTCGCCGCCTCCGCGAAACCGGTGGCCGTGTATCATTACCAGAACGGCCGGTACACCAGGGCATATGTCCTGGAGAGGAGGTTCCTCAAAGAAAAACACTGAGCACAGAATCGATGGAAGGACGTGAGCAGCTTCGCTACCAGGTCGGCTTGTCCTCAGGCCCTCCACTGCGCGAGCGGTGGTAGCAAATCGGGTGAACTGCCGGAATCTCCGGGGACGGACGACCGGCAGCCAAGGCCAGCACGGAGGAGTGATCCGAGGGGCTGGCAAGGTTCAGAGACTAGGATCCGAGCGAAAGCGGTAACGATCCCACGAGCGCCCGACATCTCCGTGGCTCCAGCGCGCGAGATGATGAGATAGTCCGTTCTGCCGCAATAATCCGCTGTAACGAAACGGCAGAGGTCGGAGATAAAGAGCTCCGGCGATAACAAGCACTCGGCTAAAGAATTCTCCCTGGGGACCGAAGCGGCCGATCCGCGCCTCCCGCCAACCTCCATCTACTGCCCCGGAGATCCACCGTGACCATCGCCCTGGCACCCCATCCGGTCGACTACCGCGAGCTGATGAAGAAGGTCGAGCGGGTGGTGGCCGCGATCGAGCAGTCGCCCGACCTCTGCGACACCGTCCACTCCTCGGTCGACCAGCTCCTCTCCGAGTTCCGCGCCGAGCTCGGCCTCTTCGCCGGCCGGCTCTACCGCCGCCACGGCCAGGACTACGTGCTCGACCGCATCTTCGGCGCGCCCAAGGAGACCCCGCTCGGTCTCGTGGTCTCGCACAGCTACCCGCCGGTCGAGGCGGTGCTCGAGGAGGGCGCGGTCTACATGGACCGCGGCGACCCGCGCACCGATCCCGAGCTCGAGCGCCGGCTCGGGGTCGAGCAGTTCGTCGCCATCGAGGTCGGCGACGGCGACTACATCCTGGCCTTCGACGTCGCCCCCGGCCACGACCGCGAGGACGTGCTCTTCTCGCTCGGCATCCTGCGCCACACGATCAACCAGAAGCTGCGCGAGGAGCGCACCGCCGGGGTGTTCAACGAGGCGCGGAAGATCCAGCTCTCGATCCTGCCGCGGCGGAGCCCGGAGTACGAGGGCTTCGACATCGCCGGCAAGAACGAGCCGATGGCGAGCGTCGGCGGCGACCTCTTCGACTACATCCCGCACGGCAGCAAGATCCTCGGCATCGCGATCGCCGACGTCTCCGGCCACGGCCTGCCGGCGGCGCTCCAGGTGCGCGACGTCTACATGGGGCTGCGCATGGGGATGGCGAAGGACTACAAGATCGTGCGCACGGTCGAGCGGCTCAACACGATCATCCACCACAGCACGCTGACCAGCCGTTTCGTGTCGATGTTCTACGGCGAGCTCGAGGCGGGCGGCAACTTCATCTACGTCAACGCCGGCCACGTCTGGCCGTTCCTGCTCACGGCGGCGGGCGAGGCGCGCTTCCTGCGCGAGGGCGGTCCGGTGCTGGGGCCCCTGCGCGAGGCCGAGTACGAGCGCGGCTTCCTGCACATGGAGCCGGGCGACCGGATCGTGCTCTATACCGACGGCATCACCGAGACCCTCTCCGCCGGCGGCGATCCCAACGAGGAGTTCGGCGTCGACCGGCTGATCGAGCTCTGCCGTGAGAACCGGCACCTGCCGGCGCGCGAGCTGGTGACCGCGATCCTCGACCGGGTCAAGGAGTTCTCCGGCGAGCGCCCGGTGGCCGACGACCGCACGGTGGTGGTGATCCGGCGGACGGAGTATGCGGCGAGCCGTCAGCCGTCGCGGCTCCCGACGATCTCGACCTCCTGCCGCAGCTTGATCACCGAGCCCGCGGGGTAGACCCCGGGCCGGAGCATCACGCCGGGGTAGAGCCGCGTGCCGCGGCCCACCACCGTCCCGGGGTGGAGCACGCTGTTGCAGCCGGTGTCGACCCGGTCGCCGAGGATCGCGCCGAGCTTGCGGCGGCCGGTCGCGAGGCGCGCGCCATCGTCCCGGTGCGGTCGGACCGGGATCGTCACCTCGCGGCCGTCGTGGCGGAAGTTCGAGAGCACCGTGCCGGCGCCGAGGTTGACGCCGGCGCCGAGCACCGAGTCGCCGACGTAGGCGAGGTGGGGCGCCGCCGCGCCGGGGAAGAGGATCGAGTGCTTGACCTCGGTGTTGGCGCCGACCACGCAGCCGTCGCCGATCCAGCAGCCGCCGCGGAGGTAGGCACCCGGCCGCACCTCGACGCCGCGGCCGAGGAAGACCGGCCCCTCGATCACCGCCCCCGGGTGGATGCGGGTGCCGCGGCCGATCGCGATGCGGTCGCCAGCGAGATGGAAGTCGGGCGAGAGCGGGATCTCGATCGCGTCGTCCGGCAGCGCCGCGAGCGCCTGCTCGAGGGGATCGCCGAGGAGCGCCCACGGCGCCTCGGGATCGAGCTGCGAGCGGAACGGCTCGGGCGGGTCGTCGAAGAGCGGCGGCAGGCTCACGGCGGAGGATTGTAAGGCCGCCGGCACGGCGGCGGGGGCGCGATTCAGGCTGATCGGTGTCTCCGCGCGACGAGATCGCGACACTGCTTCCCATAGGAGCTGCGCACCGGTGTACATGCTCGCGCGCGGCTGCCCGTCGTGGGTTGCCGGCCGAGCGTCGCCGTTCGCGCGCGTGCAAGGAGGTCGAGATGATGAGGTTCCCGAACAGTCAGCGAGCGGTCCTGGGGTGGGTCCTGGCGATCGGCCTGGCGGCGCTTCCCGCCTATGCCGGCGACGACGTGATCGAGGCGGGGGTTGACCTCTGGTCGACCGCGGGCGGCGAGCTGACCTTCACCTCGTTCGCCTCCGACCCGATCCCGGCCGATTTCTTCTGCGCCGGGTCGGCGCCGTTCGACGGCAAGCTGACCTTCCGCGGCCGGCCTCTCGCCACGGAGCCGGCCGGGGCGCTCGGCCCGATCGACACCATCGTCCAGCGCCTCGACGCCGCCCCGTTCGATGCCGACAAGATCGCGCGCACCAGGATCCGCCTGCTGGCGCTGTCGCTCGAGGCCATGGAGCCGATCGAGACCTCCTGCGGCCGCTACGAGGTGACCGCCGCGCTCGCCGGCGAGCAGCCGGTGACCGAGATGAAGATCTACCGCACCTCGGACGAGGGCGGCGTCTTCAAGGCGCCGCTCGACCTCGCGGTCGAGCTGGCGTTCGCCCCGGTCGCGGGCAACCCGCACCCGCGCCGGACGCTGGCGCAGCGGATCGAGCTCGGACCGGGCAGCCACTCGGTGTGGAGCTACCGGAGCGACGAGCCCCAGACCGCGGTCACGGTCGACACCGACGGCGACCGGATCGCCGACACGGCGCTGCCGCCGCGCTCGAACTTCCTCGCCGGCATGTCGCCGACCGGCGGCGAGCGCCAGGCGGGGATCGAGTTCGCCGCCACCGCGGGCGGGCCGATCACCTGCCCGGCGCCGCTCTGCCCCTATTACACCTGCCACTGCACCGGGCTCGACGACAACCCGCAGTACGACGAGCCCGCGGGGGACTGCGAGAGCGACCATCTGCACTGCACCTGGGTGTGCGCCAACATCCCGGGCATGGCTTGCATCTCGGAGGACGCGCCCGCGCCCGGCCCGGGGCCCAGCCCCGGCCCCGGCACCGGCAACGGTCCGGTCTCCTCGTCCGACATCTAGCGGTTCGCCGAGAAGGCGCCCTGCGTCGTTCCCGGCAAGTGCCGGCCATCCTTCGAGGGGGGCTGTCCCAAGCCCCCCTCCCTCCGCCCGCCGTGGGAAAATCGGCGGCGCGATGCCGCGCCGCGATCCCCGCCTCGTCCCGTTGCCCGCCGCCTTCTACCGCCGCGACGCCGAGGAGGTCGCCCGCGATCTCCTCGGCCGCTGGCTGGTCCGCGAGATCGACGGCGCGCGGCTGGCGCTCTCGATCGTCGAGACCGAGGCCTACCTCGGCGCGCCCGACCGCGCCAGCCACGCCTGGGGCGGCCGCCGCACGGAGCGCAACCGGAGCCTCTACCTGGCCGGCGGCCACGCCTACGTCTACTTCATCTACGGCATGCACCACTGCCTCAACGCCGTGACCGGCCGCGCCGAGGCCGGCAGCGCGGTGTTGATCCGCGCCGGCGAGCCGGTGGCGGGGGAGGCGGCGATGGCGGCGCGGCGCGGGCTCGGCCGGCCGCCGCGGCCGGGCGACCTCGCCGGCGGCCCGGGCAAGCTCTGCCGGGCGCTCGGCGTCGATCGCGCGCTCGATGGCGCGGCGCTCTGGCGCGGCGAGCTGACGATCGCCCGGGGCGAGCCGGTCGCCGCCGAGGCGATCGCCGCCGGCCCGCGGATCGGGGTCGCCTACGCCGGCGAGGCGGCCGCCTGGCCGCTCCGCTTCGCCGTCCGCGGCAATCCGCACGTGTCGCGGCCGCGGCCGTAGCTACGACGGCTTCGGCTTGGGCTTCTCGAGCGTGATGTGCCCCGCCTTGTGCAGGCGCCAGAAGACCAGCAGGGCGTCGAGCTGGGTCATCGGGCTGATCTTGACGATCGAGCGGATGTCGTAGGAGCCGTTGATGCGGGTGAGCATGAAGCCTTCCTGGGGCGTGATCTTCGACGCCGTCAGGTCCTCTAGGTCGCTCGACAGCCGGGGCACCGCCTCGAGCTTGATCCCCTCGCCCTCGAGCTCCTTCTGGATCCGCTCCTCGCCCTGCTTGGAGGACTCCTGGACCTCGCGGTTCTCCGGCTCGAGGCTCTTGGCCGCGCGCAGGTGGCGCAGCGCGTGCTCGAAGCGGCGGTGCTTGAGGTGGGCCTCGGCGGCCTTGAGCAGCGCCTTGGCACCGGCCTCGGAGTCGGAGTCGCCGTTGGTCAGCAGCGACGGCTGGCTGCCCCCGCGGGGCTTGACCACCTTGACGCGCCGCGCCTCGATCTGGGTCAGGAGGACCTTCGAGACGTGGAACTCCGACGAGTGGGTCTGGAGGCAGATCTCCTCGACCGTCCGGTCGTCGTCGACCAGCTCCAGGATCTGGCGCTCCGAGGGGGAGAGCCCGGGATCGTCGAGCTCGGTCATCGACACCGGGATCGCGTGAGGCGACGGGATGTGCTGGCGGATCCGCCGCCACTCGTCGACCCGGTGCACCCCCTCGAGGATCAGCGCCGTGGTGTCGAGGTCGATCGGGATCATCGTCCCCCTCGGCGTGTCGCCGTCGAGGAAGCGGAAGTCCCCCTCGTTCCAGGTGAAGAGGTCGTAGATCGACTCCTGCGCCTTGCGCTGGAGGAGGCGATGCAGGTGTCCTCCTCGAGCGCGCCGATGGTGAGCAGGATCTTGCCCAGGAGCATCCCGGTGCGCTCCTGCATCTCGATCGCCTTGGCCAGCTCCTCCTCGTCGATCAGGCCGTGGCTGACCAGGAAGTGGCCGAGGTGCTCCTTGGGGTCGGTCGAGGCCGAGGAGATCACCCGGCCGTCGCGGAAGAAGATCTTCTTCTCGGTGCCGCCGTCGTCGATCACCAGCGTGCCGGTCTTGTTGCTCTGGGAGAGCCACTGGAGCAGCTCGGCGAGCTGCATCGTCTTGAGGTTGCCGGTGATGCTCATGAGTGGGGGGGACGCGACTCCGCGGGGACGGGCCGGGATTATAGCCGTCAGTGAGATGCGCGCCTTGCGATTCCGGGCGCTGCTTCGGGACTCCGGCCCTACCGGCGGCGGGGCGGCCGGGTTGCTACAGGGAGGCTGCTAACCGCGCGCGGGCGTCGTGCCGCGTTGACCCTGGTAGTGGCTGGAGGAGCCGGGCTCGCCGTAGGCGACCTCGGGCTCGGACTCCATGGCGATGAAGATGAGCTGGGCGATGCGCCGGCCGGCGTCGAGGACGAAGGGCTCGGGGCCGAGGTTCTGGAGCTCGAGGGTGATGTTGCCCTCGAAGCCGGGGTCGCACCAGCCGGCCATCGAGTGGTTGATCCAGACCCGCCCGAGGGTCGACTTGAGCTTGAGGTCGCAGGCGACCTGGCGCGGGATCCGGACGTACTCGAGGGTCGAGGCGAGCACCACCTCGCCCGGGAAGAGCTTGATCCGCGGCGCCGTGAACTCCTCGGGGTCGCGGGTCGGGCAGATCCAGTGGTCGGACACCCGCACGTCGTAGCTCGCGGCGTTGACCTGTTCCGGGGCGTAGGGCTCGACCCCCCCCTCTTCGGCCCAGCGGCGGATCCAGCGGTCGGGCTTGATCACGGCTCGGCGGCTTCAGGTCAGGCGCACCGGCACCGAGGGCTGCGTGCGATGGATGGTGTCGACGAAGCGGAGCATCGACCGCGACAGCGACATGAAGAGGGTCGAGGTGCGCACTCCGCCGCCGAAGAAGCGCACCCCCTGGAGCAGCTCGCCGTCGGTGACGCCGGTGCAGGAGAAGAGGATCTGCTCGCCCGGGGCGAGGTCCTCGGTCTGGTAGATGCGCGAGAGATCGGTGTAGCCGAGCGCCGCCAGCCGCTCGCGCTGGCCGTCGTCGGAGGCGTGGAGCCGGGCCTGGATCTCGCCGCCCAGGCAGCGCATCGCGGCGGCCGCGATCACCCCCTCCGGGGCGCCGCCGATGCCGATCACGGCGTGGACGCCGGTGCCGCGCACGGCGGCGGCGATGCCGGCCGAGAGGTCGCCGTCGCCGATCAGCCGGATGCGCGCGCCGGCCGTGCGGATGTCGTCGATGAGCTGGGCATGGCGGGGGCGGTCGAGCACGACGATGGTCAGGTCGGTGACCTCGCGGTGGAACGCCTTGGCGATGCCGCGCAGGTTCTCGGCGACCGGGGCGTCGATGTGGACCGTGCCGCGCGCCGTCGGACCGACCACGATCTTGTCCATGTAGATGTCGGGGGCGTGGAGCAGGCCGCCGCGCTCGGCTGCGGCGAGCACCGCGGTCGCGTCGGGGGCTCCGGTGGCGCACAGGTTGGTCCCCTCGAGCGGGTCGACCGCGATGTCGACCTCGGGCCCGCTCGCGCGCCCCTCGGCGGTGCCCAGCTCCTCGCCGACGTAGAGCATCGGCGCCTCGTCGCGCTCGCCCTCGCCGATCACGATCCGGCCGTGGAGGTCGAGGGCGTCGAGCTCGGCGCGCATCGCCTCGACCGCCACCTGGTCGGAGCGGGTCCGGTCGCCCATCCCCATGGTCTTGCCGGCGGCGATCGCCGCCTGCTCGGTGACCCGGATGAACTCCTGCTCGAGAGCGCGATCGATCTGCATCGTCCGCCGCGCTCCGCTCAGCCGGCCTCGACCGCCGCCAGGCTCGGCAACGGCTTGGCCGCCGGCCGCTCCGGCGGGTTGAACGCCGGGATGCCGGTGATCGCCTCGCCGACGATCAGGGCGTGGATGTCGTGGGTCCCCTCGTAGGTGAACACCGACTCGATGTTGAGCATGTGGCGGATCACCGGGTAGTCGTCGACGATGCCGTTGGCGCCCAGGACCTCGCGCGCGAGCTTCGCGCACTCGCGCGCCACCCAGACGTTGTTCCGCTTGCCGAGCGAGATCTGGTAGTGCTTGACCTTGCCCTGGTCCTTGAGCCGGCCGAGCTGGAGCGCCAGGAGCTGCCCCTTGGTGATCTCGGTGACCATCCAGACCAGCTTCTCCTGGACGAGCTGGTGGCAGGCGATCGGCTGGCCGCCGAACTGGATCCGCTGCTTGGCGTACTCGAGCGCGGTGACGTAGCAGTCCATCGCCGCGCCGAGGCCGCCCCAGGCGATCCCGTAGCGCGCCTGGTTCAGGCACATCAGGGCGTTCTTGACCCCCTCGGTCTTCGGCAGGAGGTTCTCGGCCGGGATGCGGCAGTCGTGGAAACCGAGCTCCGAGGTCACCGAGGCGCGGAGCGAGAACTTGCCGTGCTGGTCGGTCGCGGTGAAGCCGGGGGTGCCGCGCTCGACCAGAAAGCCCCGCACGCCGTCCTCGGTCTTCGCCCACACCACCGCGACGTCGGCGAGGGTGCCGTTGGTGATCCACTGCTTGGCGCCGTTCAAGACCCACGAGTCGCCGTCGCGCCGCGCGGTGGTGCGCATGCCGCCCGGGTTGGAGCCGAAGTCGGGCTCGGTCAGGCCGAAGCAGCCGATCGCCTCGCCGCTCGCGAGCTTCGGGATCCAGCGGTCCTTCTGCTCCTTCGAGCCGAAGGTGTAGATCGGGTACATGACCAGCGCGCTCTGCACCGAGACGAAGCTCCGCAGCCCCGAGTCGCCGCGCTCCAGCTCCTGCATGATCAGCCCGTAGGCGACGTTGTTGAGCCCCGGCAGGCCGTACTCGTCGATGGTCGCGCCGAAGAGGTCGAGCGCCCCCATCTCGGGCACCAGCTCGAGCGGGAAGCGCGCGTCGCGGTGGCACTCTTCGATGATCGGTTGGACGCGGTCGTCGACGAAGGCGCGGACGGTGTCGCGCGCCAACCGCTCCTCCTCGGAGAGCAACGGGTCGAGGTCGAGGAAATCCACACCGGGGAAGCGGCTCACGGCGAAACCTCCTGGGGAGTGCGGTCGGTAGGCGGCGCGGCGGGCGCGGCCGGCGGCGGCGCGCCGCGGGCGCCGAGTCTAGCACGCGCGATCGGCCGGAATCGCTGCGGTTATCATGGCGCCGTGGCCACTTTCCCCGGCGGCAGCGCCTACGCCATGGTGCGCGACATCGCGGAGGGGTACTTCCTCGTCACCGAGCGCACCTTCGGCCGCTTCGACCACGGCGGCCTCGAGCAGATCCGCTTCGAGATCGACCGCCACATCCGCGAGGTGCGCGGCGACCAGCCGGCGATCGACGACATGCAGGCGGTGCAGAAGCGCAACCGCCGGATCCAGCGCCTCAACACCGCCCTGATGGTGCTGCGCGCTTACCAGCAGAAGCGCAAGTAGGCCGCCCGGACGCCGCGCCGTGATCGCCGAAGCCGTGCGCTGGCTGGCGCTTCCGCTCGCCGCCGCCGCCACCGCGGCGCTGTTCGATCGCGGGCTGGCGCGCGCGCGGAGCGGGCCGCTGCCGCCCGGGCTCGGGCACCCGGTCCGCCGGCTCGCCGCCGGGACGCTCCTGGCGGCGCTCCTCTACCTGACCTTCTTCGCGCCGCTGGCGCTGCCGCCCGATGTCGCGGTGCCCGACGACCTCTCGGCGGTGGCGCCGTGGCGGCTGTTCCTGATGCACGCGGTGCTGCTCGGCGGGCTCGGCGCGTGGGTGGCGCTCGCCTGGCTCCGGCGGCGGCGGGCGCCGGAGCCGGTGGCGGTGGAAGGTCCGGCTCCGGCGGAGGCGGCCGCCGAGCCGCCTCCGCCCGGATCGGACGCACGCGCCTTCCTGCGCCTCGCCGCCGCCGATCCCCGGCTCGAGATCGCGCTCGGCCTCGGCGCCGGGCTCGGCATCTGGGCGGTGGCGCTCGGGCTCGGGAGCCTGGTGGTCTGGGGGCTGAACGCGGCCGGCGGCGCCGACCTGGTGCCGGCCCAGGCGCCGCGGCTGATCGTCTTCGTCGCCGGCCAGCCGGCGTGGCTGCGCCTCCTGGTGAGCCTCTCGGCCGGCGCGGTCGAGGAGCTGTTCTTCCGCGGCTTCCTCCAGCCGCGGCTCGGGATCGCCTTCACCACCGTGCTCTTCGTGCTCGCGCACGCCGCCTACGGCTCGCCGGTGATGCTGGTCACGGTCGCCTTCCTGTCGGTGGTCTACGGCGCGCTCGCGCGCTGGCGCGGCAGCGTCTGGGCGGCGGCGGCGGCGCACGCGCTCTTCGACGCCGTCCAGCTCCTGGTGGTGCTGCCGATGGTGCTCGAGCTGGCGGGCGAATCGGGGCCTCTGCCGGTGCCGATTCCGTAGGGGGCTCGGCCAGGCGGACTCTGCTATAGACTGCGCCGGTGGTCGAGGTCGCGGCACCCCCGGGTGAGCTCCAGTTCCACCTCGCGATCGGCAGCCGCTTCGAGAACATCGAGATCGTGCAGAGCGTCTTGAACGATGCCCTCGAGCGGATGGGGGTCGGCGAGGACTCCCGTCACTGGATCGACCTCGCGGTGCGCGAGGCGGTGGCGAACGCGATCAAGCACGGAAACCAGGGCGATCCAGGGAAGCGGGTCGAGGTCTGCCTGTGCGACGACGCCGGCGACGTCGTCGTGCGGGTCGGCGACGAGGGGTCGGGGTTCGACCTCCGGACCGTCGACGATCCGCTGGCGCCCGAGAACCTGCTGCGGCCGAGCGGCCGCGGCGTCTTCTACATCGAGAAGTTCATGGACGGGGTGGAGTGGGGCGCGCGTCCCGGCGGCGGCACCGTGGTCACCCTGCGCAAGCGGGCGGCCGCGGCGGCCGGCGGCCCGCCGACCGACCCCACCATGGAGGAGAGGACCTGAGATGAGCATTCCCAGTCGGCAGCGGGACGGCGTGACGATTCTCGAACCCAAGGGCAAGATCACCATCGGCATCGGCGACGTGGCGCTGCGCAACGCGGTCCACGACGCGCTCAACGGCGGCAGCAAGCAGATCCTGATCAATCTTTCGGGGGTGACCACGATGGACTCCTCCGGGATCGGCGAGCTGGTCTCGACCTACACCACGGTCACCAACCGGGGCGGCAAGCTGAAGCTCCTCCACCTGCCGCCGAAGATCCAGGACATCATGCAGGTGACGCAGCTCATCACCGTCTTCGAGGTCTTCGACGACGAAGACGAAGCAGTTCGTTCCTTCTGACCGAGTGCATCCGCCGGGCCGGCTGGCGGAACTCGCGGCGCGGGTCGAGGCCCGGCTGCCCGAGCTGCTGCCGCCGGCCGGGGAGCGCCCGCGCCGGGTCCACGAGGCGATGCGCCATGCGCTCACTTCGCCGGGCAAGCGGCTGCGGCCGGCGCTGACGCTGGCGGTGGCCGAGCTGCTCGGCCGGCCCGGCGCGGCGGCGCGGGAGCCGGTGCTCGATCTCGGCTGCGCGGTCGAGATGGTCCACGCCTGCTCGCTGGTCTTCGACGACCTGCCGGCGCAGGACGACGCCGCGATGCGCCGCGGCCGGCCGACCGTCCACCGCGCCTTCGGCGAGGACGTCGCCCAGCTCGCGGGGCTCGCGCTCCTCTCGCGCGCCTACGCGGTGGTCGCCGAGGCCGGCCAGCGGCTGGCGCTCCGCCGCTACACGGTCGAGGACATGGTCCACCACCTGGCGGCGGCGATCGGCACCGAGGGCCTGATCGGCGGTCAGGCGCTCGACCTCCACACCCCGCCCGAGGAGCTCGACCTCGAGCGGCTCGAGTACATCCACAGCCACAAGACCGGCGCGCTGTTCATCGCCGCCGGTGAGCTGGGGGCGATGGCGGTCGACGCCCGCCGGCGCGACCTCGAGGGGATCACCCGCTACGCCAAGAACCTAGGCCTCGCGTTCCAGATCACCGACGACCTGCTCGACGTCCTCGGCACCCCCGAGGTGACCGGCAAGGACAGCCATCAGGACGAGGGGAAGGTGACCTTCGTCAAGCTCCTCGGCGTCGAGGGGGCGCAGACGCTGGCCGCCGAGCTGACCGAGTTCGCGGTCGAGTCGCTGGCGCCGTTCGGGCGGCGGGCGGACCTGCTGCGCCAGCTCGCCGTCTTCGTCCGCGATCGGGCTCGATAGCTGCTAGCCTGCCCCGGATGCCCGCGCCGCACGACCTCGAGCAGGTGCGCGCCGAGCTGCGCCGGCTCGGCTACCTGTCGCACCGCTTCGACCGCTTCCTGCTCCAGGACGCGCTCGGGCCGCGCCGGCCGTGGCGGAGCCTCCTGGCGCTGGCGGCCAAGGTCGGGCTCCTGGCCGGCGCGCCGCTGGCGCTGGCGCTCGCCTTCGCGCTCGCCGCCGCCAACGGCAGCCTGGCCGCGAGCCCGCTCGACCTCTTCCCGCTCTTCCTCCACCTCCTGGCGCCGGCGGCGGCGGCGGTCGGGCTCGCGTTCCTGGTGCTGTGCGCGGCGCTGACCCTGGTGCTCGCGATCTCGCACGTGCGGCGGATCGAGGCGCTGGCGCTCGCTGCGGCGCTCCTCGCCGGCGCCGCGGCGCTGGCGCTCGGCGCCTGGCGGCTCTCCGACCTCGCCGCCGAGGCGCGGCCGTGGCAGCTCGCGGTGCTCGCGGTGGCGGCGCCGGCGGCGGTCTACGCGCTGGTCAGGCTCGTCTACGGGGGCCTCCTGGCGCTCGCGATCCGGCTCACCGACCACGCGCCGGCGAGCCGGCCGTTCTCGCGCCGCTGGCCCGGCGCCGCGCTCGCGGCGGCCGCCTTCCTGCTCTTCCTGCCGGCGGTCCTGGCGGTCGGGCGGCCGGCGCCGGCGGCGCCGCCCTCGCTGCCGACCGCGCCGGGCGACCGGGTGCTCCTGGTCGGCGTCGACGGCGTGCTCCCCGCCGAGGTCGACTACCTCCTCGCCCGCGGCGAGCTGCCGGTCCTCGCGCGCCTCGCCGGCGGCGGCCTGCGCCCCTACCGGCGGCCGCCGGAGGAGCCGCCGGCGGTGTTCTGGACCACCGTCGCCACCGGCCGCCGCGCCGCCGAGCACGGGGTCACCGCGCTCGACAGCTACCGGCCGCTGGGGGTGACCACGCCGCTCGCCCGCTCGGGCCCGCTGCGCCGCTATTGGAGCGCGCTCGCGCCGCTCGGGCTCGCCGAGCACCGGCCGGTGCTCGCCTACCGCCGGCGCGCGTTCACGGTCTGGGAGCTGGCGGCGCGCGGCGGCGCGCCGGTGGTCGCGGTCGACTGGTGGGGGACCTTCCCCGCCGAGCCGCTCCCCGGGCTGGTGGTCGCCCACGGCGCCTATCAGCTCCTGGCCGGGTACGAAGCCGGGGACGACAGCGCGGCGCCGGCCGCCGCGGCCGAGGGCGGCGCGGCGTCGGCGGGCTCTGCCGGCGGCGCGATGGCGCCGGCCGCAGCGGCCGCCGAGATGGTGGAGCTGCGGAACGCGGCGGCGGCCGCGGCGGACCGCGAGTTCCTCGCCGCGGCACTCCCCGGCGGCGGCGGCGAGGTCGACCGGCTGGCACTGGCCCCGGACCGCTTCTACCGCGCGGTCTTCGAGCGCTGGGCGGCGCGGCCGGAGGTGCGGGCCGCGGCCGTCTACCTGCCCGGCCTCGACATCGCGGCGCAGGGCTGGAGCGGCGGCGAGGTCGCCTTCGCCGACCTGGTGCGCCACGAGCTGCGCGCGGTCGACGACCTCCTGGGGCACGCGCTCGCTGCCGCCGGCGCGGAGCGCTGGACGGTCGCCGTGGTCCTCGATCCCGGCCGCCGCGGCGGCGGTGAGGGGCGGGCGGTGATCCAGCGCGCGGCCGGCTGCGCGCCGCCGGAGCCGGTCGCGCCGGCCGCGGCGGCGGCCGCCGATCTCGCCCTGGCCGAGCTCGCTCCGGCCGAGGTCGCCGCGGCCCTTCTTCGCGCGCTCGGCCTCCCCCAGAGCGCCGAGCTGCCGGCGCCGCCCGCGCTCTGCGCCTGGCCTTCGCCGCCCGCCCGCGTCGCCACCTACGGCGAGCGCGGCCGCCGCCCGGCCACCGCCGCCGAGGGCGACGACTACCTCGAGAGCCTGCGCTCGCTCGGCTACCTCTGACCCGCTCCGCTGCCGGCGAGCCGGACCGGCCGCTCTCCCGCTTACTGCCAGCGCAAGGTCTCGATCGGATCGACCGACGCCGCCCGGCGTGCTGGCAGCCAGCTCGCGGTGAGCGCCAGGATCACCGCGCCGGCGCCGCCGAGCGCATAGGTCAGCGGGTCGACCGCGCCGACGCCGTAGAGCAGCGCCGACATCAGGCGGGTGAGCCCGAACGCCGCGCCGAGGCCGGCCGCGACCCCGATCGCCGCGAGCACCAGGCCGTGGCGCAGCACCAGGCCGCCGACGTCGCGGCGGCGGGCGCCGAGCGCCATCCGCACGCCGATCTCGCGCCGCCGCTGCGCCACCGCGTAGGAGGTGACGCCGTAGATGCCGATGCCGCCCAGGAGCAGCGCAGTGGCGGCGGCGATCGCCAGCATCACCAGGGTGAACGAGGTGCGCGCCATCGAGCGGTCGAAGATCTCGTCGAGCGTGCGCACGCCGGCCAGCGGCAGGTTGGGATCGACCGACCAGATCGCCCGCCGCACCTCGTCGAGCAGGCCCGGCGAACCGACACGCGACGAGCGGATCACGTAGGCGAGGCTCCGCTGCGCGAACGGCCCGGGCTCGAAGAAGTCGGTCATCGCGATCGGCCAGTGGACGGTCGGCACCGCCGGCTGGTCGACGCCGTCGTCGCGGATGTCGCCGACCACGCCGACGATCGTCTTCCACGGCGTCTGCGGGTAGGGCTTGATCCGCCGCCCGAGCGCCGCCGCCGGCTCGCCCCAGTGCTCGCGGGCGATGTCCTCGGTGACGACCGCGACGTGGGCGCGGTCGTGGACGTCGGCCCAGGTGAGGTCGCGGCCGGCGACCAGCGGCTGCCCCATGGTCGCGAAGTAGCCGGGGGTGATCCACTTGAAGCGGCGCAGGGGCGGCAGCACGTCGGCCGCGACCGGGTGGTCCTCGACGAAGATCGGGTCGTTGCTGTTCCAGCCGCCCATGGTGACCGACGAGGAGAGCCCGACCGACTCGACGCCGGGCACCGCCGCCACCTTCTTCGCCAGCTCCTCGTGGAGGAGCGCCACCCGCTCGGGCTCGGGGACGCCGGCCTCGGGGATCGAGAGCCGGAGCGTGAGCACCTCCTCGGCGCCGCGGAAGCCGGGGTCGACCGAGCGCAGCGCCTGGAAGCTCCGCACCATCAGCCCGGAGGCGATCAGGAGCACCAGCGCGAGCGCGATCTGCGCCGCCACCAGGACGTTGCGGGCGAGGTGGCGCTCGCGGCCGTCGGAGACGCCGCGGCCGCCCTGCTTGAGCGCGGAGAGGAGCTTCGCGCTGCCGAGCTTGACCACCGGCAGGGCGCCGAAGATCGCCGCCGCGAGCGCCGAGACGGCGATCGTGAACGCCACGACCGCCGGGTCGAGCCCGATCTCGTCGAGCCGCGGCAGCCCGCGCGGCGAGAGCGCGGTCAGCAGGCGAATGCCGCCCCAGGCGAGCGCGAGCCCGGCGGCGCCGCCGGCGGCGGCGAGGAGCAGGCTCTCGAGCAGGAACTCGCGGCCGATCCGCCCGCGGCCGGCGCCCAGCGCCGAGCGCACCGCCAGCTCCTGGCGCCGTGATTCGGCGCGCACCAGGTAGAGGTTGGCGACGTTGGCGCAGGCGACCAGGAGCACGATCCCGACCGTCCCGAGGAGCACCCAGAGCACCCGGCCGACGTCGCCGACCACCTCCTCCTTGAGCGGCCGCAGGTTGGCGCCGAAGCCCATCTGCGTGACCATCTCGCGGCTGAAGCCCTCGGGCATCGGGAAGCGATCGAGCGCGATCGGGATCATCTTCTCGACCTCGGCGTTGGCCTGCTCGAGGGTGACCCCCGGCGCCAGCCGCGCGATCCCCTGGTAGCTGAAGTTGCCGAAGAAGACCTCGGCGCGGTCGCGCTGGAACGGCAGGTAGAGCGACGGCTCGAGGTCCAGGAACTGGAGGTCGGCGGGCATCACCCCGATCACCTCGTAGGGGACGCTCTCGATGCGCAGGGTCTGCCCGACCGCCGCCGCGTCGGCGCCGAAGCGCTCCTGCCAGTAGGCGTGCGACAGGATCACCGTCTCGGCGGTCCCCGGGGAGTCGTCCCGGGCGGTGAACAGGCGCCCGTGGAGCGGCCGCACCCCGAGGAGCGGAAAGACCCCGTCGGTGACCCAGATCGCCGGCACCTCCTCGGGCTCGCCGCGGCCGGTCACCGAGACGGTGCCGTTGTTCCACATCCCCGAGTCGGTGAACGCCTTGCTCTCTTCCCGATAGGTGAAGTAGAGCGCCGGCGACTGCTCGAGCTGGTCGAAGCCGAGCCCGGGCGCCTTGTGCCAGATCCCGACCAGCCGCTCCGGGTCGGCGAACGGTAGCGGCTCGAGCAGCACGCCGTGGACGACGCTGAAGACGGCGGTGGTAGCGCCGATCCCGACCGCCAGGGTCACGATCGCGACCGCGGTGAACATCGGCGCCCGGGCGAGGCGGCGGAGCGTGGTGCGGAGCGTCAGGGGGAGCGTGCTCATAGGGGTCCTCGGGGTCGGTCGGTGGGACCTGGATGCCAGGCACTACGACGCGACCCGGAGGCGGTTTCACACCGCCGGGGCGGCGGCCGGCTCGGGGGTCAGGAGGCGGCCTGGTGCCCCGCCGCCAGCGCCCGCTCGACCCGCCGGTGGGTGGCGGCGAGCGGGGGCTCGTCGGCCGCCGCGGCCTCGGCGAAGATCTCGGAGAGCGAGTCGCCGAGCGCCTCGACCCGGGAGAAGAGCTCGCGGACGTCGGTGACCCCGAGCTCGAGCAGGCCGAAGGCGAGCGCGCCGCCGCCGTTGATCAGGTAGTCGGGGGCGTAGAGGATGCCGCGCCGGTGGAGGCGGAGGGCGTCCTCGCGCTCGGCGAGCTGGTTGTTGGCCGAGCCGGCGACGACGCGGCAGCGCAGGTGCGGGATGGTCGTCTCGTCGAGCACCGCGCCGACCGCACACGGGGCGAAGACGTCGCACTCCGTGTCGTAGACCTCGGCCGCCGGCACGGTGGCGCAGGCGGGCGCGCCGCCCAGCTCGGCGGCCAGCGCCTCGGCGCGCGCCGGGTCGAGGTCGGCCAAGAGCAGCCGCGCGCCCGCCCCGCGCAGCAGCCGCGCGAGCGGGGCGCCGACGTCGCCGACCCCCTGGATCAGCACCGTGCGCCCGGCCAGGCCGCCCCCGAAAGCGTGGCGGACGGCGGCGGCCAGGCCGTGGAAGACGGCGCGGGCGGTAAACGGACCCGGGTCGGCCGGCGCGCCGTCGTCACCGGCGCCGGCGGCCATCACCCAGCGCGTCTCGCGGTTGATCTCGGCCATGTCCTCGGGGGTCGTGCCGAGGTCCTCGCCGGTCGAGAACGAGCCGTTGAGGGTCGCGATCAGCCGGCCGTAGCGGCGCAGGAGCGCGCGCCGCTCGTCGCCGGCGAGCGGCCCGGGCGGCGCGATCACCGCCTTGCCGCCGCCGAACGGCACCCCCACCGCGGCCCACTTGTGGGTCATCCCCTCGGCCAGCCGCATCGCGTCGTGGAGCGCCGCGGCCGGGCTCGGGTAGGGCTTCATCCGGGTGCCGCCGGTCGGCCGCCCGAGGGTCGAGTCGTGGAGGGCGATGAAGATCCAGGCGCCGGTCGGCGGGTCGCGGCGGACCACCACCGCCTGGCCGTCCCAGGCGGAGATCAGCTCCTGGAGGTCGAGATCGGGCTCGCTCATGATCGGGCTCCGGGTTCGAAGCTGGGGATGTGACTTGCGGCCGGCGCGGAGCGTATCAAGTCGCGGGGGGCAAGGGAGGATCTGAGAGAATGCCCGCCTGGAGCCCGATGCCGCCATGAAATCCACCCGATCGCCTTCGCGCCCCTTCACCCTTCTGCTCGCACCGCTCGCTCTCGCCGCCGCGGCGCTCGCCGCCGCCTGCGGCGCCCCCGAGTTCGACGCCGCGGCCGCCGCGGCACACCGCGGCGAGGTCGAGGCCTGGCGCGCCGAGCGCCTCGCCGGCCTCACTGCCGAAGACGGCTGGCTGACCGTGATCGAGCTGGCCTGGCTCGAGGCGGGCGAGAACCGGGTCGGTTCGACCCCGGACGCCACGGTGGTGCTGCCGGCCGAGAAGGCCCCGACCGAGGTCGGCGCGTTCGTCCTCGACGGCGAGGCGGTCACGTTCCGGGCCGCGGTCGGCGGCGTCGAGGTGATCGAGCCCGGCGCGGCGGCCGCGGCGGCTCCGGAGTCCGCGCCCGCGGCCGGTACGCTGGCGCCGGGAGCCGAGGTCGCGGTCTCGACCGACGCCGGCGGCGCGCCGACCGTGCTCGGTCTCGGCGGCCTGCGCTTCTTCGTCATCGAGCGCTCGGGCCGCTTCGGTGTCCGGGTCAAGGACCCGGACAGCCCGGCGCGCCGCGGCTTCGAAGGGCTCGACTACTTCGCGGTCGATCCCGCCTGGCGGGTCGAGGCGCGCTTCGAGGCGCACGAGGAGCCGAAGACGATCCCGGTGCCCAACGTCCTCGGCACGGTCAGCGACGAGCCCTCCCCGGGGGTCGCGGTGTTCCGGGTGGGCGGCGAGACCCACCGGCTCGACGTCGTCGGCGAGCCGGCCGGCGGCGAGATGTTCTTCGTCTTCGGCGACCGCACCAACGGCAAGTCGACCTACGGCGGCGGCCGCTTCCTCTACGCCCCGGTGCCCGACGCCGAGGGGCGGATGGTGCTCGACTTCAACCGTGCCTACAGCCCGCCGTGCGCGTTCACCGCCTTCGCCACCTGCCCGCTGCCGCCGCCGGGCAACGACCTGCCGGTCGCGGTCGAGGCCGGCGAGATGGCCTACCACGGGCCGGGAGGCCACGCATGACCGAGCCGGGCGCCCGCCGGCTGCTGCTGGTCAGCAACTCGACGCTCCACGGCAGCGGCTACCTCGACCACTGCGAGGCCGCGATGCGCGACCTCTGGGCCGGCGTCGGGCGGGTGCTGTTCGTCCCCTTCGCTCTGCGCGACCGCGACGGCTACGCGGCGCGGGTGCGCGAGCGGCTGGGGCGGATGGGCCTCGGGGTCGACTCGCTCCACGAGGGGGGCGACCGCGCCGGGGCGCGGCGGCTGGTCGAGGGCGCCGAGGCGGTCTTCACCGGCGGCGGCAACACCTTTCGCCTCCTTGCCTCGCTCTACGACCTCGACCTCCTCGGCCCGCTGCGCGAGCGCGCGCTCGCCGGCATGCCCTACGCCGGGAGCAGCGCCGGCTCGAACCTCGCGTGCCCGACCGTGCGCACCACCAACGACATGCCGATCGTCGAGCCGCCGAGCCTCGCCGCGCTCGGCCTGGTGCCGTTCCAGATCAACCCCCACTACCTCGACCCGGATCCCGCCTCGACCCACCAGGGCGAGACCCGCGAGCAGCGCATCCGCGAGTACCTCGAGGAGAACGAGCTGCCGGTGGTCGGCCTGCGCGAGGGGGCGATGCTCGCGATCGAGGGCGACCGGATGCGGCTCCTCGGCTCGACCGGCGCGCGCCTCTTCCGCCGCGGCGCCGAGCCGGCCGAGCACGCGCCCGGGGCCGACCTCTCGTTCCTGCTCGGCTGAAGAGGGCCGCGGCGTGAAGGCGATCGCGCGCGCGGTCTTCGCCGTCCTGCTGCTCCTGGGGGTCGTCCTCCTGCTCGAGGTCTCGAGCTGGATCGGCTGGCGGCTGACCGAGGGGACCTTCTTCTCCTACCGCGAGGCCGCGGCCCTGCGCGAGCGGCAGGCGGCGGCCGCAAGGTCTTCCGAGGCCGCCGAGCCCCCCGCCGGGGGCGGCGCCGCGGGCGATCCGGCCGTCGACTTCCAGTGGCTGCCCGGGCACCTCGGCGGCATGGTGCTCCACCCCTTCCTCGGCTTCGTCTACACGCCCGAGTACAACCAGCTCGAGGAGCGCAACCTGCGCAGCCTGGTGGTCGCCGACAGCGGCTTCTTCGTCCTGCGCGAGCCGCCGCCGCCCCCCTCCGAGCGGCCGCTTCGGGTCGGCGTCTTCGGCGGCTCGGTGGCGATGGTGTTCGCGTTCCAGGGCGGGCGCGCGCTGGCGGCGGAGCTGGCGCCGGCGGCCGGTCCGCGCGGGGTGGTGATCGAGAGCTGGGCGCTCGGCGGCTACAAGCAGCCGCAGCAGCTCATGACCCTGGCCTGGCTGCTCGCCCGCGGCGAGGCGCCCGACGTGGTGGTCAACCTCGACGGCTTCAACGAGATCGCGCTGCCGCGGACGGAGAACCTCCGCCACGGCATCAACCCGTTCTACCCGCGGGCCTGGGAGCGGCGGGTGGCCGCGGCGCCCGATCCGCGCCAGGAGCTGCTCGAGGGGGAGGTTGCCTACCTCGAGAACCGCCGCGCCGAGATCGCCGCGGCGTTCAGCCGCCCGGCCCTGCGCTGGAGCGTTTCGTGGAACTTCCTCTGGCGCTGGCGCGACCGCCGGGCCGCCGCCGAGGCCGCGGGCGCGCGCCTGCGGCTGGCGGCGCACCGGCCGCCCGATCAGCCCTGGGTGGCCCACGGTCCGGCCTACCGTCCCGGCGGCAGCGATCAGGTGGTGCGCGACCTGGTTTCGATGTGGGAGCACTCTTCGCTCGCGATGCACCACATGGCCGCCGGCGCCGGTCTCCCGTACCACCACTTCCTCCAGCCCAACCAGTACCTGCCGGGCAGCAAGCCGCTGGCGCCGCTCGAGCTCGAGACCGCCTACAAGCCGGGCCACCACTACCGCGAGCCGGTCGAGCAGGGCTACCCGGCGCTTCGCGAGGCGGGCCGGAGGCTGGCCGAGCAGGGGGTGGCCTTCCACGACCTGACCCAGCTCTTCGCGGAGGAGCGCCGGGCGGTCTACAGCGACGACTGCTGCCACCTCAACCTGCTCGGCTACGAGCTGATCGCGAAGGCGATCGCGGAGGCGATCGCGGCAGATTCGGCCGGGGAGGGCCCGGCGGCGGTGAGCGGTGCCGCAGCGGCGGGCGGAGGATAGGACCGGGGCCCGATCGGGTCAGCCGCCCGCGCCGTCCGCGGGCGGTGCCGCGCGGCGCTCGATCTCGCCCACCGCCACCCCCGGCAGGCCGTCGATCAGGTCGGCCCCGAACGCCCGGGCCGGCGTCCACGCCCCCGGCTCAACCTCGCCGGCGAGGAGGCGCCGGACGCACTCGACCGCGGCGGTGGCGGTCAGGTTGTAGCCCTCGGGGGTCTCGATCGCCAGCGTCGCCTCCTCGCCCGCGGCGTCGGCGGCGCGCCCCCAGAGGTACATCCGCGCGCGCTCCCGGGTCTCCTCGTCCGGACCGCGGAACCGCGCGCCGACGAACTCGGCGATCCGTCGTTTGACCGGCCCGGCGCCGAGCACCGGCAGCAGGAAGCGGAGCCGGCGCAGCCAGGCGATGGCCTTGGGCGGGAGGCCGGTGTAGACGCGGACGTTCGGGATGCCCGTGGTGTGGAAGGCGGTCGAGACATCGCCCCACGGGATGGTCACCGCCCGGCGCCGGCCGCACCCGAACGGGATGGTCTTCTCGTCCCACGCCGCCGGCACCGGGACGATCTTGCCGTCGCGGCGGATCGCGCCCAGGTGCGGCAGCCCCTCGACCATGGTCTTGAGCGTGCCCGCGCTCCAGCTCCCGCCGACCGAGGTGAAGGCCAGTTCCAGCTCGACCGCCCCGGGCAGCGCCGCCGCCAGCTTGGCCGCCAGGCAGTCGCTCGGGACGACGTCGAAGCCGACCCCGGGGAGGAGCGCGACGCCGGCGGCGCGCGCCGCCTCGCCGCGGCGGAGCACCGCCTCGAAGACCGGGATCTCGCCGGTGATGTCGAGGTAGTGGACGCCGCCGGCCAGGCACGCCTCGACCAGCGCCCGGCTGGTGTGGACGAACGGCCCGGCGCAGCAGAGCACGGCTTCGACGTCGGCGAGCTGGGCGCGCAGGCTCCCGGGGTCGGTGAGCGGGAAGGCGCGCCAGGGGAGCCCCAGCTCGCCGCCGAGCGCCGCCAGCGCCGCCTCGTCGCGGCCGGCGAGGATCGGCGGCGGCACGACCCCGGGTCCCAGCTCGCGCGCCCGCGCGGCGACCAGCCGGCCGGTGTAGCCGTTGGCGCCGTAGATCATCCAGCGGGCGGTCATCCTCACTCCAGGTCAGCGAGATCGAGCCACTCGGGCTCCGGCGTGATCCCCTCCTCGGGGGGCGGGCCGGGCTCGTCCCAGGGCTGCGTCGAGACCGGCATCAGCACCCGGACCCGGACGTCTCCCTCGACCAGGCACTGGCAGGAGAGGCGGACGCTGCCCAGGAGCCCCTTCTCGCGGAGCTTCGCGACCTCGGCGCGGGTGATCCGCTGCGGCTCGCCGGCGAGGAACTCGACCCGGCAGGTGGTGCAGCGGGCGTGGCCGCCGCAGCGGTGGCTGATGTCGACTCCGCAGGCCTCGATGGCGCGCACCAGGCGGGTGCCCGCGGCGGCCTCGCACGTGCCGAACCCTTCGATCTCGAGCTTGGGCATCGCGGTCTCTTCCCTCCTCGCCTCGTCGTTGCGCGCGCCGGACGGGCGGCGTTTCCGTAGGGTAGCACCGGGGGGCGGCCTCGCGGTGTCGTCGAGCGGTTGCTACTCGTGTAGTATGCGTGCTATGGTCGGGACAGAGCGACGGAGGACGCGATGAAGGCGAGCGGGTTGCCCGAGGTGGCGAGGTCGGAGCTGGAGGTGCTCAAGGTGCTCTGGGAGGACGGCCGGCTGGCCGCGCGCGAGGTCCACGAGCGGCTCGCGGCGGAGCAGGGCTGGGCGTACTCGACCACGCGCACGGTGCTCGACCGGATGGTCAAGAAGGGGCTGCTCGAGCGGCGGGGGTTCCACGGGGTCTTCCTCTACGAGCCATTGATCAGCCGGCCTCTGGGGCTGGCTCGGCTGGTGCGCGACTTCGCCGAGCGGGTGCTCGAGCTGGACTCGGCGGCGGTGTTGCCGCTCTTCGCGCGTAGCGAGGCGCTGTCGGCGGAGGAGGTGGCGGAGCTGTCGCGGCTGCTCGAGGAGGCGGAGGAGAGCGGCGCGAGGGACGAGCGGTGAGCGGGGCGGTCTGGCGGTGGGCGGTGGAAGGCAGCGAGGCGTTGCTCGCGGCGGCGGCGCGGGAGTTGGTGCTCGCGGGGCTGGTGTTTGCTGTGGTCTGGGCGGTCTGCCGGTTCTGGCGGAGGGCTTCGCCGCGGTTGATCCATGGGCTCTGGGCGCTGGTGCTGGTGCGGTTGGTGCTGCCGCCGGGGCTTGGGACGCCGGTGGGGGTGGGGGCGGTGCTCGGGCGGTGGGACGTCTGGGCGGAGCTGATGCCCGCGGCGTCCTCGGTGGATGAGCGGCCTGCGCCGGTAGGTGGGACCGGGCAGAGGGTCGAGGGGGGTCTCTCGCCGGTAGGGGGGATCGGGCCGGCCGGTGGGCGCCCCTCTCCGGCACCGGCGCTCGCTCTCGATCCATCGGGGGGCATTGCTCGCGCCTGCCTTCGCTTCGCGCCCGGGACGCCGGCGCCTTCTGAAAGGGTGTTGCGCCGCGCTCGCTCAGAGCTGCCGGAGAGGGGCGCCCACCGGCCGGCCCTCCTTGCCCTGGGCGGCACGGCGGATGGGGGAGCCGAGCCTCCGATGAGCGTCTTTGTCGGGGGCGGCACGGCGGAAGGGGGCAAAGAGACAGGGAGGCCAGATCCAGCCGGGTGGACGGGGAGCGCGGCGGCGGCGGAAGGACTTTGGCCGAGCTTCCCTACTCAGCAAGGGATGGTTGAGCGGGCCGACGGATGGAGCGGGGCGTGGGCGCCGGCGGTGGTGGGGCTGTGGGTCTTGGGCGCCGGGTTCGTGGCGGCGCTCCTGGTTCGGCGGCGGGGGTTCTATCGGCGGGCGCTCGCGGTGGCGGGGGAGGCGGAGCCGGGGCTCGCGGAGCTGGGGGAGCGGTGGCGGGGGCTCCTGGGGGTCCGGCGTCGGGTGGCGGTGGTGGTGGGGGAGCGGCGGCTGCCGCCGTTCACGGCCGGGGTGGTGCGGCCGGTGATCTATCTGCCGCGGGCGTTGGTGGTCCGCGGCGGCCGGGGGGCGGTCGAGGCGGCGGTGGCGCACGAGATGGCGCACGTCGCGCGGTTCGATGCCCTCTGGCTCGCGCTCCAGAACGCCGTCCTGGTGGTCTGGTTCTTCAACCCCCTGGCCCGGGCCGCCGCCGCGCGGCTCCTCGACGCCCGCGAGCGGGCGGCCGACGAGCTGGTGGTGGCGCGCGGGGCGATGCCGCCGCGGCGCTATGCCGCGGGGGTCCTGGCCGCGCTGTCGCTCGGCCTCGCCGCGCCCGGCGGTCCGCCGCCGGCGCCCGCGCTGGGATCATCGAAGAGAGGAGTCTCCGTGCGCATCGAAGAGATCCTGCGCCGCCGTCCCGGCGGCTCGAAGTCGCTCGTCCCCGCGCTCGTCTGCGGCCTCGCCGCGCTGCTCCTGCTGCCGCTCGCCGCTCCGGCGGGCGAGATCCCGCCGGCGCTGCCGGCGTCTACCGCGCTGCCCGAAGCTCCGGCGGCGCTCGGCGCGCCGCTGCCGGACCTGCCGCCGCTGCCGGATCTCCCCGCGTTGCCGGAGCTTCCGGCGCTGCCGGCTCCGGGCGCCGTTACGGCGCTGCCGGCACCGCCCGCGCCGCCGGCCCCGAGTGCCGTTACGGCTCTGCCGATGCCGCCGGCGCCGCCGGCCCCGAGTGCCGTCGCGGCGCCTGGCGAGCCTCCCGCTCCGCCGGCCCCGGCGCCGCTGCCGGAGCTGCCGCCCGCCGCCCTGCGCGCCGATCCGCCGGCTCCTCCGGCGGAGGCGCCGCGGGCGCCGCTCCCGGAGGCCACGCCGGTCGCCGCCCCGGCGGTCGCTCCCGTGCCGGCGACGCCGCGGGTGCCTTCGGTCTCCCCGGTCGCGGCAGTGGCCCCGGTCGCCGCGGCCGAGGGCGTTTCCGCCCCGGCTCCCGCTCCCGTCGCCGCTCCCTCACCCGCCCCGGCCGCCGTTGCCGCTCCCACCCCGGCCTCGGCCCCGACCCCGGAGCCGTCGCCGGCCCCATCCGCCGCGCCCGCCCCGGCCGCGGCGCCGGCTCCGGCCGCGACGCCGGCTCTGGAGCCGGCGTCCGGATTGGAGAACCCGCTGCCGGCCGCCCGGATCACCAGCCGCTACGGCGACCGGAAGGACCCGATGGACGGCCGGAGCCGCCCCCACCGCGGCCTCGACCTCGCCGCTCCCGCGGGCACCCCGGTCCACGCGCCGGCCGCCGCCCGCGTGCGCCTGATTGCCGAGCGCTACGGCGAGGACGGGCGCTACGGCAAGACCGTGATCCTCGACCACGGCGACGGGCTGGAGACGCTCTACGCCCACCTGGCCTCGATCGCGGTTGCCGAGGGCGAGGAGATCGAGGAGGGCCGGATCCTCGGCGCGGTCGGCTCGTCCGGCGTCTCCAGCGGGCCGCACCTGCACCTCGAGGTCCTCCAGGACGGCAGTCCGGTCGACCCCGCGGGACGGATCCCCGGGCTCACCGACCGCTGATCCCTCGCCGCGGCGCACCTCCGCCTCAGGGGGTGCGCCGGGCTCCCGGGATTCGTCGAGGGCCCGTGGTAGGTTCGTAGCAGTGGCCAATCTCACCCTGGCGATCGACGAGGATCTGCTCGACGAGGTCCGGCGCCTGGCGAACGAGCACAACACCAGCGTCGATCGGTCTCGTGCGGGGTCGCCGCCGTGATGCCTCCCGGCACCTTCGAGGAAGCGCGGTTGCCGGCATCGGAGCCCGAGGTCGATCGCACTCAGGCCGAGACGCACCGCCCCCGCCTCGGCCGCCTGCGCGCCGCCGCCCGCGGTGCCGGGATCCTCGCCGTCACCGCACTCACCTACTCGCTGTTCCTGCTCGGCACGCTGCTCCTCTCCCCCTGGCCGCGCCGCCGGCTCGCCTGGCAGGACGGGACGCGCGCCCGGTGGGCGAGCGCGGTCGGGCGCCTCTGCGGGCTCTCGTGGCGGATCGAGGGGCGGCCGCCCGCGCCGCCGTTCCTGATGGTCGCCAACCACGTCAGCTACACCGACGTCTTCGTGCTGATGGCGGTCACCGGCGCGCAGTTCGTAGCCAAGGCCGAGGTCGGCTCGTGGCCGCTGGTCGGCCACCTCTGCCGGGTCGGCGGCACGATGCTGATCGACCGCGGCGCCAAGCGCGACCTGCTGCGGGTCGGGCGCGAGATCGAGGAGCGGATGGCCGGCGGCGGCGGCGTGATCGTCTTCCCCGAGGGGACCACCGGCCGCGGCGACGCGCTCCTGCCCTTCAAGGGGTCGCTGCTCGAGGTGGCGGTGCGCGGCGACGCGCCGGTCTGGTACGGCACCGTCGCCTACCGCTACCCCGACGGCTCGCCGCCCGGCGACGCGGTGGTCTGGTGGGGCGACGCGGAGTTCGTGCCGCACCTGCTGCAGCTCCTGCGCGTGCCGCGGATCGAGGCGGTCGTGACCTTCGGGCCGGAGCCGATCGCCGCCGCCGACCGCAAGCTCCTGGCCGAGCGCCTGCGCGCCGCGATGAGCGAGATCTTCGAGCCCTCGGCGGCGCCGTGACGCGATGACCGCGCTTGCCCTGACCCGGACCGTCGAGCTGCCGCTCTGGCTCGCCCTGGTGCTCGCCGCGCTGGCCGCCTGGGCGGCGCTCGACCGCCTGCTGGTGCCGAGCGTCCGCTACGTCCTCAAGCGGCGGATCAACCGCGTGCTCGACGAGCTGGACAACCGGCTGCGCATCCGCGTCCAGCCGTTCAAGCTGACCAAGCGCGCGGTCTTGATCGACCGGCTGATGTACGACCCCGAGGTGCTGGCGGCGCTCGAGGAGCACGCGCGCGCCGAGCGGATGCCGCGCGACGTGGCGATGGCGCGGGTGCGCCGCTACGCCGAGGAGATCGTGCCGGCGTTCAACGCCTACCTCTACTTCCGGTTCGGCTACCGCGTCGGCCGCGCGGTGGCGCGCTCGCTCTACCGGGTGCGCCTGGTGACCTCCGACCAGGAGGCGCTCCAGGCGGTCGACCCGCGCTCGACGGTGGTCTTCGTCATGAACCACCGGAGCAACATGGACTACGTCCTGGTGGCCTACCTGGCCGCCAGCGCCACCGCGCTCTCCTACGCGGTCGGCGAGTGGGCGCGGATCTGGCCGCTCCAGACCCTGATCCGCTCGATGGGCGCCTACTTCGTCCGCCGCCGCTCAGAGGACCCGCTCTACCGCCGGGTGCTCGAGCGCTACGTCCACATGGCGACCGCCTCGGGGGTGACCCAGGCGGTCTACCCGGAGGGCGGGCTCTCGCGCGACGGCCGGCTGCGCCCGCCCAAGCTCGGCCTCTTCGACTACATGCTGCGCTCGTTCGATCCGGCGGGCGAGCGCGACGTGGTCTTCGTGCCGGTCGGGATCAACTACGACCGGGTGCTCGAGGACCGCACGCTCCTCCTCGACCTCGATCCCGGCGCGCCGCGCGCGAAGGGCTGGGCCGCGGCGCGCACCACCCTCGCCTTCGCCGGCCGCAACCTGCGCCTGCTGCTCGCGGCGCGCTGGCACCGCTTCGGCTATGCCGCGGTCGGCTATGGGCCGCCCGTGTCGGCGCGCGATTGGCTCGCGGCGCGGGCCGCCGAGCGCGGCCCCGAGACCGGCCAGCCGGGAACGCTCGACCTCCGGCGGCTCGGCCGCGACGACCGCTTCACCGAGATCTCCCGCCTCGCCGGCGACCTGATGGCGGCGATCGGCCGCGCCGTCCCGGCGCTGCCGGTGGCAGTGGCGGCGACCGTCTTCGCGCGCCGGCTCGACGAGGGGGGCGCGCCGATGAGCGGCCTCGAGGTCAAGGCGCGGATCTTCGCCCTCCAGCAGGAGCTGGCGGTGCGCGGCGCGCTGGTCTACATCCCGCGCGGCGACTCCGAGTACGCCGCCGAGGTCGGCCTGCGGATGCTCACGCTCCGGCGGCTGGTCGACCGGCGCGACGGTGGCTACGTCCCCCGATCCGGCGAGCGCGCGGTGATCGACTACTACGCCCACTCGATCGCGCACCTGCTCGCCGCCGAACCCGCCGAGGCCAGGGCCGCCGCACCGGCCGGCTGACGGCACCGGGGCGGCCGGGTGGCATAGCATCGGCCGCCGATGCCGGCCCGACCCGAGTTCGAACGGATCCTCGACACCGTGACCCTCGACGGCGGCCACGGCACCGCGGCCGTCCCCGAGGGCTGGGGCCAGGGGCGGTCGGTCTACGGCGGCCTGGTGGCGGCGCTGGCGCTGCGCGCGATGCGCGGGGTCGTCGAGGACTCCGGCCGGCCGCCGCGCTCGCTGCAGTTCTGCTTTGTCGGGCCGCTCGAGCCGGGCGAGGTGGCGATCGACGTCCGGCTGCTCCGCCGCGGCGGCTCGGTGACCCACGCCGAGGCGCGCCTAGAGCAGCGCGGCGAGACCGTCTGCGTCGGCCTCGGCGCCTTCGCCGCGGACCGCGAATCGGCGATCGAGGTGCCGGCGCCGCCGCGACCCGAGGCGCCCGGGCCGGAAGGGCTCGGCGAGCTGCCCTGGGTCCCCGGCGTCTTCCCCGAGTTCACCCGCCACGTCGCCTACCGCTGGGCGATCGGCGCGCCGCCGTTCTCGGCCTCGCCGAGCCGCGTGATGGGCGGCTGGTGCCGCATGCGCGACGGCGCCGGCGCGGGCACCGAGGAGCGCGTCCTCGCCCTGGTCGACGCCTGGCCGGCGGCGGTGCTGTCGCAGCTCGACCGCCGCGCGCCCGCCAGCTCGCTCTCCTGGGCACTCGAGCTGATCGAGCCGGAGGGGGCGCACGAGCCCGGCGACGGCTGGTGCTTCTACCGCGCCGAGACCGAGGCCGCCCGCGCCGGCTACGCCCACGCCGCCGCCGCGCTCTGGGACCCGGCCGGGCGCCTCCTCGCGCTCAGCCGGCAGGCGGTGGCGGTGTTCGCTTGACGGCGGGGGAGCCCCCGGCCGCCGGCCCGCTCGCCGGCCTGCGCGTGATCGACGCCTCGCGCGTCCTCGCCGCGCCCTACCTGGCGATGCTCCTCGCCGACCTCGGCGCCGACGTGGTCAAGATCGAGCGCCCGGGCGAGGGGGACCCGACGCGCGGCTGGGGGCCGCCGTTCGTCGGTCCGCCGGAGCGCCGGGTCAGCGCCTACTTCCTCTCCGCCAACCGCGGCAAGCGGTCGCTCGCGCTCGATCTCGGGCGGCCGGCCGGCCGCGCGGCCTTCGAGCGGTTGCTCGGGGGCGCCGACGTCCTGGTCGAGAACCTCCCGCCGGCGCAGTGGCTGCGCCTCGGCTTCCCCGGCGACGACTTCACCGCCGGCCGGCCCCGCCTCGTCCAGGTCAAGGTCACCGGCTACGGCAGCGGCCCGGGCGCCGACCGGCCGGCCTACGACGTGGTGCTCCAGGCCGAGTCCGGGCTGATGGCGGTGACCGGCTTCCCGGAGGGCGAGCCGGTGCGGGTGGGCGTGGCGGTGCTCGATCTCATGACCGCGCTCTACGCGCTCTCGGGGGTGCTGGCGGCGCTCCACTCGCGGGACCGCGGAGCCGCTGGGGCCGGTGATGCAGCCGCCGGCCGGCGAGTCGAGGTCTCGCTCGCCGACGCTGGCGCCGCGTGCCTCTCGTACGCAGCGCAGTCGTGGCTCGCCGACGGCCGCGAGCCGCCACGGCTCGGCTCGCGCCATCCCAACCTGGTCCCCTACGGCGCGTTCGCGACCGCCGACGGTTGGATCGTCGTCGGCGTCGGCAGCGATGCGCTCTGGCGGCGCTTCTGCGCCGCGCTCGACCGGCCCGACCTGGCAGACGCCCCCCGCTTCGCCACCAACCGCGCCCGGGTCGAGAACCGCGGCACGCTCGAGCCGCTCCTCGCCGAGATCTTCGCCCGTCGCGACACGGCACACTGGCAGCGGAAGATGGCCGAGCACCGCGTCCCCGCGGGCCCGCCCTTCACCGTCGGCGAGGTCGTCGGGGCCGCCCGCGAGCGCGGCCAGGTTGCGCCGCTTCCCAGAGGCGCCTACGGCGACCTCGAGACGATCGCCGCCCCGCTCCTCCTCGACGGCCGCCGCCCCCTGCCGCACCGCCCGCCGCCCGCCCTCGGCGAGCACACGGTGGAGGTCTTGGCGGAGGCTGGTTTCGCCCGCGTCGAGATCGAGGCGCTGATCGAGGAGGGCGAGGCCGAACAAGCTTGAAAGGAAACCACGATGCGAAAGACCACTCTCGTCTCCGTCCTCCTCGGACTCGCCGCGGCGGTGCCGGCTGCCGCCCAGACCTACCCGCTGGCCGAGGACGTCGCCACTCTCGACGGCATCCTCCGCGCCTACTACGAGGTGGTCTCGGGGCCGGCCGGCCAGCCGCGCCAGTGGGAGCGCGATCGGTCGCTCCATCATCCCGGCGCGCTGGTGACCGTGGTCGAGGCCGGCGAGGACGGTTCACCGGAGGCGCGGGTGATGAGCCTGACGGAGTTCCACGAGCGGAGCGAAGGCCTCGTCGCCGGCGGCTTCTGGGAGCACGAGATCCACCGCGAGGTCGAGCGCCACGGCGCCGTCGTCCACGTCTGGAGCACCTACGAGTCGCGCACCGCCGAGGACGGCCCGGCGGCCGGCCGCGGCGTCAACAGCATCCAGCTCTACCACGACGGCGAGCGCTGGTGGATCACCTCCTGGATCTTCGACTCCCGGCGCGATCTTCCGCCCCCCGAGGAGCCCGCGCCGGCCGGCGGGTGAGCCGGCGCTTCAGCCGGCGCGCCGGCCGGCCCGGTCCCCGCTCAGCGCCTCCCGTGCCGCCAGCACCCTTCGCCGCGCCGTCTCGCCGTCGCCGGCGAGCGCGGTCAGGTGGCCCATCTTGCGGCCCGGCCGGGGCTCGGCCTTGCCGTAGAGGTGGAGCTTGACCTCGGGGTGCGCTAGGGCCGCCGCCCAGTCGGGCTCGCCGCCGCCCCAGAGGTCGCCGAGGAGGTTGGCCATCGCCGCCGGGCGGTGCTGGGCGGTCGAGCCGAGCGGCAGGCCGCAGACCGCGCGGAGCTGCTGCTCGAACTGGCTGGTGACGCAGGCGTCGATCGTGTAGTGGCCGGAGTTGTGGGGGCGCGGCGCCAGCTCGTTGATCAGGAGGCGCCCCTCGCGGGTGACGAACATCTCGACGCAGAGGACGCCGACGACGTCCAGCTCGTGGAGCACCGCCTCGGCGAGGTCGCGCGCCTCGGCGGCGAGCGCGGGCGGCACCGGCGCCGGCGCCACCGAGACGTCGAGGATGTGCCGGCGGTGGTCGTTGGCGACCGGGCCGTAGGTGCCCAGCGAGCCGTCGAGGCCGCGCGCGGCGACGACCGAGATCTCGCGCTCGAAGTCGACGAACGCTTCGAGGATTGCCTCGGGCGCACCTAGCCTGAGCCAGGCCTCGGCGGCGTCCGCGGCCGGGCCGAGCACCTCCTGCCCCTTGCCGTCGTAGCCCCAGCCGGAGGTCTTGAGCACCGCCTTCGCGCCGCGGAGCGACGAGCCGGTCAGCTCGTCGAGCGCGGCGCGCAGCTCGGAGGGCGAGCGCACCGCCCGAAACGGTGCCACCGGGAAGCCGGCGCCGGCGAGGAACCCCTTCTCGCGCAGCCGGTTCTGGCAGACGTGGAGGACCCGGCCGGCGGGGCGCACCGGAGCGTGCTCGGCCGCCGCCGCGGCCGCCTCGGCGGCGACGTTCTCGAACTCGAAGGTCACGACATCGACCGCGCGCGCGAACGCGCGCACCGCGTCGAGGTCGTCGTAGGCGCCGGCGTGCTCGCGGTCGGCGACCTGGCCGGCCGGTCCGTCCGGGTCGTCCGAGTAGACCCGCACCCGGTAGCCCATCGCCCGGGCGGCGAGCGCCAGCATCCGCCCGAGCTGGCCGCCGCCGAGGACGCCGACGGTGGCGCCGGGGAGGATCGCCCTCACCGGAGGTCGACCTCAGCCATCGCCGATCGGCAGCTCGGCCTCGCGCACCTTGGCCTCCTGCTCGGCGCGGAAGGCGTGGAGGCGCGCGCGCAGCTCGGGGCGGCCGGCGGCGAGGATCGCCACCGCGAGGAGCGCCGCGTTGGTGGCGCCGGCCTCGCCGATCGCGAGCGTCCCGACCGGCACGCCGGCCGGCATCTGGACGATCGAGAGCAGCGAGTCGAGCCCGGAGAGCGCCCGGCTCTGGACCGGCACGCCGAGCACCGGCAGCACGGTCTGCGCCGCCACCATGCCGGGCAGGTGCGCGGCGCCGCCGGCGCCGGCGATGATCACCTCGACGCCGCGCGCCTCGGCGCCGAGCGCGTACTCGCGCATCAGCCCGGCGGTGCGGTGGGCCGAGATCACCCGGCACTCGTGGGGGACGCCGAAGCGCGCGAGCGTCTCGTGCGCCGGTCGCATCGTCTCCCAGTCCGAGCTGCTGCCCATGATCACGGCGACCAGCGGCGTGCCGCCATCGTGCCCCTCGGGTGGCTCGTCCATCGCTCCTCCGCTCAATCGATCCGCTCCACCGTGAAGCCGTCGGCGTCGAGCGCGGTCATCACCTCGCCGACGTGCTCGAGGCCCCGGGTCTCGAGCGTGAACACGATCTCGACCTCGCCGACCTTGATGTCCGCGAACTCGCGGTGGTGGGCGATCTCGAGCACGTTGGCGCCGCTCCCGGCGAGGTTGGCGGTCAGCCGCGCCATCAGCCCCGGGCGGTCGCGGCCGGCGGCCTTCAACCGCACCAGCCGGCCGTCGGCGACCAGGCCGCGGTCGATGATCCTCGACAGCATGTTGATGTCGATGTTGCCGCCGCAGATCACGGCCACCGCGGTCTCGCCCTCGGCGACCGCGACCTTGCCGGCGGCGAGCGCGGCGAATCCGGCGGCGCCGGCGCCCTCGGCGAGGGTCTTCTCGCGCTCGAGGAGGTGGAGGACGGCGGCCGCGATCTCCTCCTCGGAGACCAGCACGATGTCGTCGACGTAGCGCTCGATCAGCGGGAAGGTCACCTCGCCGATGCGCTTGACCGCGATGCCGTCGGCGATCGTGTCGGTGGCGGTGATCGCGATGATCTCGCCGGCCGCCCGCGAGGCGCGCGCCGACGGCGCCGCCTCGGCCTCGACTCCGACCACCCGCACGCCCGGGCGCGCCTCCTTGAGCGCGATCGCGATCCCCGAGATCAGCCCGCCGCCGCCGATCGGCACCACCACGACGTCGATCCGCTCGAGCTGGTCGAGCAGCTCGAGGCCGATCGTCCCCTGGCCGGCGACCACCCGCTCGTCGTTGAACGCCGGCACCAGCACCAGCCCCTCCGCGTCGCGCCGGGAGAGTGCCTCCTCGACCGCGTCGTCGAACGAGTCGCCGTGGAGCACCACCCGGGCGCCGTGGCGGCGGGTGTTGGCGACCTTGACCAGCGGCGTGTGCCGGGGCATCACCACCGTCGAGGCGATGCCCAGCCGGGTGGCGTGGAGCGCCACCGCCTGGGCGTGGTTGCCGGCGCTGGCCGTGATCACCCCGCGCCGCCGCTCGTCCTCCTCGAGCAGCGCCAGCCGGTTGAGCGCGCCGCGCTCCTTGAACGAGCCGGTGCGGTGGAGGTTCTCGAGCTTGAGGAAGAGCCGCCCGCCGGCCAGGAGATCCTCGCTCGAATGCGCCCGCCGGCACGGCGTGGCGTCGATCTCGCCGGCGATCCGCTCGCGCGCGGCCCGGAGATCCGCGGGGGTGACCGAGGGGGGGACGGCGGGGGAGGCCATGGGTGAGGATGCTAGCGGAAACGGCGGCTAGAATCGGATTCGCGCCCCGGGCGCCGCCCTCCTCTCGAGCGCCGACCCCGCCCCTTGAGCACCGACCCCCATCCCCCCCCGCGAGCCCTGATCCAGGACGGCGCGCCCGACCGCTGGCTGCGCTTCGTCGAGCCGGTGGCCGTGATCGAGGCGCGGGCGGTGGACGAGGTGTCCGCGGCGGTCGCCGAGGTGGCGCGGCGCGTCGAGGTGGAGGGGCTCTGGGCGGCCGGCTGGATCGCCTACGAGGCCGCGCCGGGGTTCGATCGCGCGCTCGCCGCGCGGGCGCCGGAACCTGACGGGCCGCCGCTGGTCTGGTTCGCGCTCTTCCGGGGGGTCGAGGCGATCGAGGGGACGGCGGCCGCGGCCCTGGGCGAGGGGGGCGGCTACCGGGTCGACCGCTGGCGGGCGTCGATCTCGCGCGCCCGTCATCGGCGCGGGGTGGCCGCGATCCGGCGGCTGATCGCGCGCGGCGACACCTACCAGGTCAACTTCACCCACCGCCTCACGGCGCCGTTCGAGGGCGATCCGGCGGCGCTCTTCGCCGACCTGGCGCGGGCGCAGCGCGGCAGCTACGGCGCCTACCTCGACGCCGGCCGCTTCGCGATCTGCTCGGCGACCCCGGAGCTGTTCTTCGCGCTCGACGGCGCGCGCCTGGAAATGCGCCCGATGAAGGGGACCGCGCACCGCGGCCTGACCGCCGAGGATGACCGCGAGCGCGCCCGCCGGCTCGCCGCCTCGGAGAAAGAGCGCGCCGAGAACCTGATGATCGCCGACATGGCGCGCAACGACCTCGGCCGGGTGGCGCGGCCGGGGACGGTGGCGGCGTCGGACCTCTTCGCGGTCGAGCGCTATCCGACGCTGCTCCAGATGACCTCGACCGTCACCGCCGAGAGCGACGCCCCGGTCGCCGAGATCGTCGCCGCGCTCTTCCCCTGCGCCTCGATCACCGGTGCCCCGAAGGCCTCCACCTCGCGGATCATCGCCCGCCTCGAGGACGGCCCGCGCGGCGTCTACACCGGCGCGGTCGGCTGGATCGGCCCGGGCCGGCGGGCGCGCTTCGGGGTCGCGATCCGCACCGCGGTGGTCGACCGCGAGCGCGGCAGCGCGGTCTACGGCGTCGGCGGCGGCATCGTCTGGGACTCGCGCCCGGCGCGCGAGTGGCGCGAGTGCCGGCTCAAGGCACGCGTCCTCGGCGAGGCGCTGGCGCGGCCGTGGCCGGAGCGGTTCGAGCTGCTCGAGACGGTGCGCTGGGAGCCGGGGGACATGGGCGGCGGCTTCGCGTTGCTCGACGAGCACCTCGAGCGGCTCGCGGGGTCCGCGGAGTACTTCGGCTTCGCGTGGGATCGCGCGGCGGTGGTCGCGGCGCTCGAGGCGGCGGTGGCGGCGGCAGGCGAGGCGCGAGAGGCGGGGCCGCTTCGCGTGCGGCTGACGATGGACCGGGAGGGCGCTGCCACCGTGGAGACGGTGCCTCTCGACGGAGGCCCGTGGTCAGCCGAGCCGCCCGCTCCGGGTTCGCCCCAACCTGCCGCTCCGCCGCCGCTCCGGCTCGGGCTCGCCCCCGGGCCGGTCGATCCCGCCGATCCGTTCCTCTACCACAAGACCACCTGCCGGGTGCTCTACGAGGCGGCGCGCGCGGCGCGGCCCGAGTGCGACGAAACGCTGCTCTGGAACCCGGCCGGCGAGGCGACCGAGGGGACGGTCCACACCCTGGTCGTCCGCCGCGGTGGCGAGTTGCTGACGCCGCCGGTCGCCGCCGGGCTCCTCCCCGGCACCCTGCGCGCGCGCCTCCTCGCCGAGGGCACGGTGCGCGAGGCGCCGGTCGCGGTCGCCGAGCTGGCCGGCTGCGAGGAGCTGTGGCTGGTCAACTCGGTGCGCGGCTGGCGGCGGGCGGAAGTGGCGGCGGAGTCCGGCGCCGTCTCCGCCGTTACCGCGCCGCGCGCGCGGCGCGGAGGAGGAACACCGAAACCGCGGCGACGAGGAGCACTCCGACGACCGCCGCCGGCGGGCCGGTGAGCCAGGTGAAATCCCGCGCCGCGAAGTGCCAGGAGGGCGGGAAGGCGAGCGCGCCCCGGTCCTGGGCGACGATGGTGAACGCCACCGCCACCCCGGCCAGCCCCTCGCCGGCGATCAGCCCCGAGGCGGCGAGGATGCCCGGGTCGCTCTTCGCCTGCTCGAGCGTCTCGGTCTTGGCCGCGGGGGGCCTCCGGGCCTCGACGACGCGGCGGAGGACGCCGCCGAGGAAGATCGGCGTGAGGCTCGCGAGCGGCAGGTAGACGCCGACCGCGAACGGCAGGCCGGGCAGGCCGGCCAGCATCGCCGAGAGCGCGAACGCCGAGCCGGTCCCCACCAGCCCCCAGGGGAGCGAGCCCGAGACCACCCCCTCGATCACCGTTTTCATGAGCGTCGCCTGCGGCGCCGGCAGCTCCGGCGAGCCGAAGGTGTAGGCGTCGCCCAGGAACAGGACCGTCGCCGCGACCGCCCAGCACGCGAACGCCGCGCCGAGGAACTGCCCGGCCTGCTGGCGCGCCGGCGTGGCCCCCACCAGGTAGCCGGTCTTGAGGTCCTGCGAGATGTCGCCGGCCTTCGAGGCGGCGATGCAGACCACGGTGCCCACGGTCAGGATCGCCGCGCGCGCCGTGGGGTCGGTCCAGCCGGCGAGGACGAAGACCGCCGAGACGCCGAGCAGGGTGACCAGCGTCATCCCGGAGGTCGGGTTCGACGACACCCCGATCAGCCCGACGATGCGCGACGAGACGACGACGAAGAGGACGCCGAAGAGCGCTACCCCGAGTCCCGAGGCGAGGCGGGGGAGGAAGCTCATCTCGCCGGCCAGGAGGCCGGGGATCCCGACCAGCGCCAGGACGACGATCGCCGGCCCGAGGAGGACCACCCAGCCGGGCACGTCGCGGTCGGTGCGCGGCGGCGCGGCTTCGGCGGCCGCTCCGCCGCGCTCCGCGCGCAGGCCGCGCACCACCGCGGCGACCGACGACGCCATCGTCGGCAGCGCCCGCACGACCGCCGCGATCCCCGCCGCCGCCACCGCCCCCGCGCCGAGGTAGCGGACGTAGCGCGACCAGATCTGGCCCGCGGACAGCTCGCGGATCGTCGTCGTCACCTCGGGGAAGAGCGGCGTCGGCAGCCCGTCCCCGACCAGCGCGATCAGCGGCGTCATGACCAGGGCCGACATCAGGCTCCCCGAGACCATGACCGCCGACTGGCGGTAGCCGAGGATGAACCCGACCGCCAGGAGCGCGGGCGCGATCTCCAGCGCCAGCTCGGCCTTGGGGATGACCGGCAGGTGGAAGGAGAGGGCCGACGGGATGAGCACCGCCGCGGCGAGCGCGAGCTTGACCCCCGCGCCCACCCCGAGGCCGAGGAAGATCCAGCGCGCCACCCCGCCCTCGTCCTCGGTGGTCGCCCGCAGCACCTCGGCGCAGGCGGTCCCCTCCGGGTAGGGCAGCTCGGCGGCGCTCTGGACGATCAGGAGGCGCCGCAGCGGCACCATCGCGCAGATGCCGAGGATCGCGCCGAGGAACGCGAGGGCGGCCACCTGCCAGAGCGGCGGCGCCATGCCCCAGAGGAAGAGCGCCGGGATGGTGAAGATCGTCCCGGCGGCGAGCGACGAGCTGGCCGAGCCGATGGTCTGGGCGAGGTTGGCCTCGAGGATGACCCCGGAGCCGCGGCGGGACATCATGCGGAACGCCGCCACCGAGAGCACCGCGATCGGGATCGACGTCGACACCGTCAGCCCGACCCGCAGCCCGAGGTAGGCGTTGGCGGCGCCGAAGAGCAGCCCGAAGACCACCCCCGCCACCGCCGCCCGGACGGTGAACTCGACCACCGAGTCGTCGAGCGACCTTGCCGGCACCATGCCCCGCCTCCTCGTCTCCCCCGCCGCGAAAAATCGCGGGAAGGCTAGCACAGGGCCGGGCGGCGGTTCCGACCCTGCGAACCCGCCCGGGCGGCCGCGCGTACTCTCGCGCATGAGCCGGCGGCGCCACCGGGGTGCGGGGATTCGGGTCGCCCTCCTGCTCGGCGCGTCCTCCCTGGCGGTTCCCGGGTGGGCCGGGCCGCCGGAGCGCGCGCCGGCCGCGCCGCCGGCCGCGTCGCCGGCGGGTGCGGGCGGCGACGCAGTCCCTCGCCCCGTCTGCCCGCCCGGGGTCCCCGGCCGGCTGTGCGAGCCCCTGCCGCGCGGCGAAATCGTCGACCGGCTCGAATGCCGCGCCGACCCGTCCAAGAGCTACGCCCTCTACCTCCCCGCGGCCTACACGCCCGAGCGGCCGTGGCCGGCGCTCTTCCTGCTCGACGCCCGCGGCCGCGGCCGGCTCGCCGCGGAGCGTTTCCGCGCCGCCGCCGAGCGCTTCGGCTGGGTGCTGGTGTCGTCGAACGACTCGGCGAGCGACGCCGGCTGGGAGGAGATCCGCGGGCCGGCGGCGGCACTCTTCGCCGATGCGCCGGAGCGGCTGGCGCTCGATCCGCGCCGCATCCACCTGGGCGGCTTCTCGGGCACCGCGCGCGGCGCCGGCGCGATCGCCGCCAACGCCGGCGGCGGCATCGCCGGGGTCTTCCTGGCCGGCGCCGGCATGCCCGAGAGCGTGCGGGCGCGCGGGCTGCCGTTCGCCGTCTTCGCCGCCGCCGGCAGCGAGGACTTCAACTTCCAGGAGGTCGACGCCCTCGACGAGCCGCTCACCGCGGCCGGCGTCGCGCACCGGATCGAGATCTTCGACGGCGCGCACGCCTGGCCGCCAGAGGAGACGGCGCTGGACGCGCTCGGCTGGTTCGAGCTGCGGGCGATGATCGCCGGCGCCCGCGAGGCCGATGCCGCGCTGGCGGCCGAGCTGGCGGCGGGCTGGCTGGCCGACGCCGCCGCGCGCGAGCGCGAGGGCGATCCGATCGCCGCCTGGCGGCTCCAACGCTCCGCCGCCCGCGACCTCGGGGAGCTGATCGCCGCCCCCGGAGCGGGCCCGCCGGCCGCGCCGCTCCAGCGCCTCCTGGCCGAGGCCGAGGCCGCCGTGGCGCGCCTGGCCGCGGCCGGCGCGCTCGACCGCGCCCTCGCCGAGCGTCGCCGCGTCGCCGCCTGGGAGGCCGGGCGGCGGCGCGAGATCGAGGCGGTGCTGAGCCCCTTGGGCCTCTTCGAGACCCTGCCGCCGCCCGACACCCGCCCGCGCGCCGAGCGGCTGATCCGCCAGCTCCAGGCCGAGGCCGAGGGCCGCGGCGCCGAGGCCCTGGCGGCGCGCCGCGTGCTCGGCTTCGCCGCCGCCCACGCCGGCTACTACCTGCCGCGCGACCTCCTCGCCCGCGGCGACTACCACCGCGCCGCGGTCGCCCTCGAGCTGGCCGTCCTGCTGCGCCCGGACGACGCCGTCGCCTGGTACAACCTGGCCTGCGCGCGGGCGCGCCTCGGCCTGGAAGACAAGGCGCTCGACGCCCTCGAACGGGCGATCGGCTCCGGCTACCGCGACGCCGATCACGCCGCCGCCGACCCCGACCTCGAATCGCTGCGCGGGAGCGAGCGGTTCACGGCGCTCCTCGCCCGCGCCGGGGCGCCCACCCGCTGAAGATCGGCCCCATCGCTACGGTGCTAAACTTTCGGCATGGCTGCCGTGACGCTGCAAGACCTCCAACGGGACCCGGACGCTCTCCTCGACCGGGTCGAGGCCGGCGAGCACCTCGTGGTGGCCCGCGGGGGGCGACCGGTCGCGGAGCTACGGCCGATCCCCGCCCTCCAGGCCGGTCCGCGGCCGTTCGGTCTCTGCGCCGGGGAGTTCACGGTGCCGGAGGACTTCGACGCGCCGCTGCCCGAGGAGGTCCTGCGGGCATTCGAGGGCGGATGAGGCTGATTCTCGACACCCACGTCTTCCTCTGGTACATCACCGCGGACCCGAAGCTCCCCGCCTCCTTCCTGGCGGCCAGCCGCGACCCGGCCAACGAGGTCTACCTGAGCGTCGTCTCGATCTGGGAAGCGGTCATCAAGTACCAGTTGGGCAAGCTCCCACTCCCGGCCGCGCCCGCCGACTACCTGCCTCGGCAGCGTGATGCACACGGGATTGGCAGCCTCTCGATCGACGAAGGAGCGATGCGGCACCTCGCGACGCTGCCACCGCTGCACCGCGACCCGTTCGACCGGTTGCTGGTCTCACAGGCGCTCCAGCACGAGCTGACGGTTGCTACGGTCGATTCGGACGTCGCGGCCTACCCCGTGCCCCTGCTTTCCAAGTCTTAGTCAGCGAGCCTCTGGGATCCTCTGGCTACGCCGAGTAGCCGAGGTAGGGCCGCAGCCGCGGCGGCACCGGGCGCCGGCGGAGGGCCTGCTCGGCCTGCCAGCGCTCGGCGGGGTCGGCCTCGGCGGTTCTCGGACCGCCTTCGTCGCCGGTGGCCGGGAGGAAGCGGACCTCGCCGGACTCCTGGACTGCGCGGAGGGTGCCGCCCTTGTAGAGCAGGCGGTTGCGGGCGAGCGCGGGGAGTCGCGGGCCGGGGATCACGACGCCGAGGAGGTTGAGCGGGTCGGCGGCGCTGACCGAGAGGAGGGCGCCGGCGGCGGCCGGGTCGGCCTTGCCGCGGGCTGCCCGGTGGGTCTCGCGTCTCGCGGCGCGGAGCTTCGCGACCGCCTCGGGGAGCGCGAACTGCTCGCCGCCCGGGCCGTCGACGAAGCGGCCGCCGCGGATCTCGCCGCGGGCTTCGAGGCGATGGAGGACGCGCAGGAGGTCGCGCCAGGGCGGTGCCAGTGGCTCCCGGTCGAGGAGCGCCCGGAACACCACGCCCCAGCGGCGCAGGAGCGCCCGGGCGGCGGCCTCGACCGCCTCGGCCGACGCGGTCTCCCAGGGCGCCAGCCCCTCGGGGCGCTCGGGCGGCGGCAGCAGCGACCAGCGGCCGGCGCGCTCGACGTCGAGCGCCGGGGCGGTGGCGCCGCGCCGGCCGCGGGCGGCGCCGCCCGCCTTCGGGCGCTTCGACGACGGCACCAGGAGCGCGCGCAGGCCGGCGAAGCTGTCGGCGGTGACCAGGCCCCGGGCGACCAGCTCGCCGAGGGCGTTCTCGACCTGGGCGCCGAGGAGGCCGGTCTCGCGCGCCAGGTCGGCGAAGAAGCAGGCGCCGCGGCCGGCGAGCACGGCGCGCACGGCCTCGGCCTCGGCGGAGAGCGGCGGCGGCTCGGCCGTACCGGCGATCTCGCGGTAGTGGGCGAGGCTCTCGCGGCGGACGACGGCGATCGGGGTCGTGCGGAGCGGTCCCGAGCGGCGGCGCACGGCCGACGCTCTCGTCTCGCCCGCGTCGTCGTCACCGTCCGCCCGTCCGTCGCCGGACGCCGCCTCCGCGGGCTCCGTCTCAGCGGCGGGGCCGCCCGGCGGCGGGCTCAGCCGCGCCCAGACGTAGCGGCCGGAGAGGCAGAGCGCGTCGAGCCACACCGGGTCGTAGTCGGCGACCCGCGCCGGCAGCAGGTCGGCCTCCCAGGCCGCGGCCGGGGCGGCGAAGCCCTCGAGCTGGTCGAGGGCGGCGGCGAGCGCCTCCATCCCCTCGCCGCGCTCCTCGGCCTCCAGGCGCTGCCAGCCGAGGAGGAAGCGGACGTAGTCGGCGCGCGGGACGGGCCGGATCTCGCGGCGCAGCCGGTCGAGCGTGCGGCGGTGGACGCGCGCCAGGAGGCGCCGTTCGCACCACTCGACGGCGCCGGCGGGGAGGTCGGGAGCGAAGCGGCCGCGGAGGACGAAGCCCTCGGCCTCGAGCGCCAGGAGCGCGCCCTCGATCCGGCGCTCGTCGAGGCCGGCCTCGGCGGCCAGCGCGCCGCCGGTCGTCGGGCCGAGCGCCTCGAGGCGCCCGCGCACCAGCTCGACCAGCGCCACGTCCGGCTCCCAGCGCTCGCCGGCGGCGCGGGCGGGCGGGGCGATCGGCGGCTCGAGGGCGGCGTCGGGGAAGACGGCGCGGAGCTGCGGCAGGCGCTCGGCGGCGACCCAGAGGCGGGCCCCGGCGGCCCGCGATCCAACGGCGGAATCTCCGGCAGCGCCGTCGTCGTTCGTCGCACCCCCTGCGCCGCCGGGCGGTGCGCCCCCCGGCCGCAGCTCCGCCGCCCGCCCGGCCGCCGCCAGCTCGGCGAGCCAGCCGCTCCAGCCGCGGGCCTCGCCCCAGGCGGCGGGGAGCCAGCCATGGACCGCCAGGGCGTCGTGCAGCTCCTCGGCGCTCGTTGGGGCGGGCGCCGCCTCGTCGCGCACGCGCTCGATCGCCTCGGGGTCGAGCCGGCCGAGGTCCTCGGCGCTCTCCGGATCGAGCCAGCGGCGGGTTAGGACGGCGCGGCTCCGGCGCTCCTCGAGCGGCGCGTCGTCGAGAAAGGCGTAGGGCATGGCGTTCAGGATCTCGTGGGTCAGCGCCGACGGCTCGGGGAGGTCGACGGCCACCGCCTCGATCTCGCCCGCCTCGAGGCGCCCGAGGATCGCCGCCAGCTCGGCGACGTCCATCGCCTCGTCGAGGCAGTCGCGCAGGGTCTCCCTCACCAGCGGGTGGTCGGGCACCTCACGGTCGCCGACGATCGTCTCGAGGCAGGCGAGCTGGTCGGGGAAGACCACCGCCACCAGGTCCTCGGACGCCTGGCGCTGGAGCGCCGGCGGCACCCGGCGGCCGCCGCGGAAGCGCGGCAGGGCGAGCGAGCGCGAGGCGTTCCAGCGCCAGCGGACGCCGAACATCGGCGAGTCGAGGAGGGCCTGGATCAGGACGTCGCGGACGCTCTCCGAGCGCAGGTAGGCGAACACCTCCTCGAGCGGGAAGCTGTGGCTCGGGCCGAGCGAGAGCAGCACCGCGTCCTCGGTCGCCGCGGCCTGGAGCTCGAAGTTGAACTTGCGGCAGAAGCGCTTGCGCAGCGCCAGGCCCCAGGCGCGGTTGACGCGGCTCCCGAACGGCGCGTGGAGCACCAGGTGCTGGTCGCCCGCGTAGTCGAAGAAGCGCTCGAGCACCAGCCGCTCGTGGGTCGGGAGGAGACCCAGGCTGGCGCGCGCCGCGGCGAGGTACGTCGCGAGCTGGTCGGCGGCCGCCGGTGAGAGGCCGGGGTCCTCGATCAGCGCCTCGGCCGCAGCGCGGACGCCGGCGGCGCGGTCGGGCGCGGCGGCGAGGACGGCATCGATCCGCGCCCGCAGGCGCGACACCGCCGCCGACAGCTCGTCGGTGCGCCCCGGCGCTTCGCCGAACCAGAACGGGATGGTCGGCGGCTGGCCGGCGGCGTCCTCGACCCGGACCTTGCCCTGCTCGATCTTCAAGATCTTCCACGACGCGTTGCCGAGCTGGAAGACGTCGCCCGGGCAGGCTCTCGACCGCGAAGTCCTCGTCGACCGTGCCGACCTTGGCCGCGGCGGGCTCGAGCACGACGTCGAAGTCGGCGGTGTCGGGGATCGCGCCGCCCGAGGTCAGCGCGGTCAGCCGGGCGCCGCGGCGGGCGCGCAGGCGGCCGTTGACCGCATCGTGGTGGAGGTAGGCGCCGCGCCGGCCGACCCGGGTCGAGAAGCCCGCGACCAGCATCGTCACCACCTCGTCGAAGGTCGCGCGCGCGCAGCTCGCGGTAGGGCCAGGCGCGGCGGACCAGGGCGAAGAGCTCGTCCTCGCCCATCTCGCCGGCGGCGCCGACCTCGGCGACGATCTGTCTGGGCCAGGATGTCGAGCGGCGCCTCCGGGATCTCCAGCCTGTCGAGCTCGCCCCGGCGGACCGTGTCGAGGAGCGCCGCGGCCTCGACCAGCTCGTCGCGCGAGAGCGGGAAGAGCCGCCCCTTCGGCGTGTCGGCGAGCCGGTGACCGGAGCGGCCGACCCGCTGGAGGAGCGCGGCGATCGAGCGCGGTGGTGCCGAGCTGGCAGACCAGGTCGACGTCGCCGATGTCGATCCCCAGCTCGAGCGACGCGGTGGCGACCAGCGCCGCGCAGCTCGCCGGCCTTGAGGCGCTGCTCGGCGTCGAGGCGGCGCTCCCTCGACAGGCTCCCGTGGTGGGAGGTGACCGCCTCCTCGCCGAGGCGCTCCTCGAGGTGGCGGGTCGACCCGCTCGGCGAGCCGGCGGGTGTTGACGAAGACCAGCGTCGTGCGGTGCGCCGCGGACCAGCTCGGCGAGGCGGTCGTAGACCTCGCTCCAGATCTCGTTCGACATCACCGCCTCGAGCGGCGAGGGCGGCACCTCGAGCGCGAGGTCGAGGTCGCGGCGGTGGCCGACGTCGACGATCGTGCACGGAGCCGCCGCCGGCGACCAGGAGAAGCGCGCCACCTCCTCGATCGGCCGCTGGGTCGCCGAGAGGCCGATCCGGGTCAGCCGGCCGCCGCCGGTCCCGGATTCCGCGGCGCGCGCCGCCACCAGCGCCTCGAGCCGCTCGAGCGACAGCGCCAGGTGCGAGCCGCGCTTGCTGCCGGCGACGGCGTGGATCTCGTCGACGATCACCGTCGCGCGCGGTCGCGAGCAGGCGCCGGCCGCCGTCGCTGGTCAGCAGGATGTAGAGCGACTCGGGCGTGGTCACCAGGACGTGCGGCGGGTGCCGGATCATCGCCGCCCGCTCGCGCGGCCGGCGTGTCGCCGGTGCGCACCAGGGTGCGGATCTCGACCGGCGGCAGGCCCGCGCGATCCAGCTCGGCGGCGATGCCGGCGAGCGGCTGCTCGAGGTTCTTCTGGACGTCGTTCGAGAGCGCCTTGAGCGGCGAGACGTAGACGACCCGGGTCGCGTCGCGGGAGCGCCCCTCGGTCCGCGAGGCCGCGCCGGACCAGCTCGTCGAGCGCGGCGAGGAAGGCCGCCAGCGTCTTGCCCGAGCCGGTCGGCGCGGCGATCAGCAGTGCTCGCCGCGCCGGATCGCCGGCCAGGCGCGACGCTGCGGCTCGGTCGGCGCGCCGAGGGCGGTCTCGAACCAGCGGGCGACGGCGGGGTGGAAGCCGGCGAGCGACATGCAGGCGAATATACACCCAGGGAGGCGTAAACGGGGCGTCAGGCCGAGCCGTTGGGACCTCGTCGACCTGCGCCGGCCCGGACCGGCCGCCGTCCCGGTCGGGCCGTGCCGGCGTCACCTGGTTGAGTGTTACCCTTATGCGCTCATGGCTCTCCCTTGATATCCGGCCCCGCTCGTCCGGGGCCGCCGATCGCGAGGCTTGCGGTGCCCGAGATCCGTCCCCACCCTTCGAGCCGTGGCGAAGTCGGCCCGCCGCCGGCCGAGCCGTTCGCGGGCGACAGCGGATCGCTGTCGGCGGTGTGGCGCAGCGTCTGGGAGGCCCCCGACCCGGCGCTCAGCCACGCCGGCGCCGCCGGCGAGCTGCTGGTGGCGAAGATCCGCGCCGTGCTCGCGGTCTTCATCCTCTACATCCCGCTGAGCTACCTGGTCGTCCAGCCGGCGCGGCTGACCGTGCGGGTGGCGCTGGCCCTGGTCGGCGTGGCGCTGGTCCAGACCCTGGTGGTCTACCGCGTGCTGCGCCGGCACCGCCAGCGGCAGTGGCTCGGCTTCGCGAGCAGCCTCTTCGACGTCACCCTGGTCAGCGCCGCCCTGGTCAGCCCGCTGCTCCTCGAACCGGGGATCGCGGGCGCGCGCCTGGCGCCCGGCTCGCAGTCGGCGTTCCTGATCTACCTGCTGGCGATCTTCGCCACCGCGCTCCGCTACGACGCGCGGATCTGCGTGGTCACCGGCGCCGCCGCGGTGCTCCAGTACGGCGCGATCGCCGCCTACGCCGGCGGCCTGGTCGGGGTCGAGCGCGTCTCGGGCGCGGCCGGCTGGATGGCGGTGGTCGAGGAGACCGGCCGGCTGATTTTGCTGGCGGCGGCGGCGATGCTGGCGGCCGCGATCGTGGTGCGCAGCCGTGGCCTGCGGCGCCTTTCGACCCGCGATCCGCTGACCGGCGTCCTCACCCGCGGCTTCTTCCACGAGCGGCTGGAGACCGAGGCGGCGCGTCTCGAGCACGCCCGCGAGCCGACCGCCTGCGCGATGCTCGACCTCGACCACTTCAAGCGCTTCAACGACAGCCACGGCCACCAGGTCGGCGACGAGGCGCTGCGCGTGATGGGGGCGATCCTGCGCGCCTCGTTCCGCGCCTCCGACGTCGTCGCCCGTTACGGCGGCGAGGAGTTCGCGCTGGTGGTGCCGGGGCTCGGGCCGCGCCAGGCGCTGGCCCGGATGGAGGCGGTGCGCCGGGCGGTCGCGCGCGCCGAGGTGCCGGTGGCCGACGGCGCGACCGCGGAGCTGACGGTGTCGATCGGCGTCGCCTGCTTCCCCGAGGAGGCGGAGTCGATCGAAAACGCCCTCCGCCTCGCCGACCGGCGCCTCTACGAGGCCAAGGCGAGCGGCCGGGCGCGGGTGGTCGGGCCCCCGGCGCCGCGGCCCCGCGGCGTGCCGGCGGCCGGCTGATCATCTGCTAAACTGCGCCGCAGATTCCCCTGGCGGGCCGGCGCGCCCCCTCGAAAAAGGAGACTGCGATGGAGACCAAGCTCTCGACCGCGTTGATCGCCGAGCTGATCGGCACCTTCGCCCTCGTGTTCATCGGCGCCGGCGCCGGCGCGCTCGGGATCGGCGGCCTGGTCGGCGTCGCCTTCGCGCACGGCCTGGTGATCGTCGGCTTCGCCTACGCCTACGGCCACGTCTCGGGCACCCACGTCAACCCGGCGGTGACCTTCGGCGTGCTCCTGGCCGGCAAGATCGCCCCCGCCCGCGCCGCCGCCTATATCGCCGCCCAGCTCGCCGGCGGCGCCCTCGCCGGCTTCGCGCTCGCCTACTGCCTGGGCGGCACCGCCACCGGCCTCGGCGCCACCCTCCTCGCCCAGCCGCTCGAGCTGCCGGGCGGCGGCGAGATCTTCGTCACGCCGGCGATGGGAGTGGTGATCGAGCTGGTGCTCACCTTCTTCCTGGTCAACGCCGTCCTCAACGCCGCCGTCAGCGGCAAGGCGGGTGGGCACGCCGGCCTGGCGATCGGCCTGACCCTGGCCTTCTGCATCCTGATGGGCGGCCCGCTCACCGGCGCCAGCCTCAACCCCGCCCGCACCTTCGGCCCGGCCCTCGCCACCGGTAACTGGTCGGACCTCTGGGTCTACGTGGTCGGCCCGCTCGGCGGCGGCGCCGTGGCGGCGCTGCTCTACCGGGGGGTGCTCGAGGAGTAGGCGCGCCGAGCTTGACCCGATCGCCATCGCCCTGCTCTGCTTCGCGGAATGGCGATCGCGTGGGAGGCGGAGGCCGGTCCGGGGCCGGGAGCGGTGCCGTGGCGGGTCTGGGTCGACACCGGCGGCACGTTCACCGACGGCGTGGCGATCGATCCCGAAGGAAGGGTGCGGCGGGCGAAGGTGCTGTCGTCGAGCGCGGTGCGGGCGCGGGTGGCCGCGGCGCCGCGGGGGCGGCGGGTGGTGCTGGCCGGGCTGCCGGAAGGGGTGCCGGACGGGTTCTTCGCCGGCTGGCGGCTGGCCGCGCTCCACGCGGACGGCGGGCGTGAGATCGGCGTCGGGGTTGCCGGCTCGACCGCCGACGGCGCGCTGGAGCTCGCGAACGATCCCGGCCTCGATCTGGTCGCCGGCGACCGGGTCGAGCTGCGCTCCGCCGAGGAGGCGCCGGTGGTCGCGGCGCGCCTGCTGACCGGCACGCCGGCCGGCTCGCCGCTGCCGCCGATCGCGCTGCGCCTGGCCACCACCCGCGGCACCAACGCCCTCCTCGAGCGCCGCGGCGCGCCGGTGGCGCTCTTCGTCACCCGCGGCTTCGGCGATCTCCTCGCGATCGGCGACCAGCGGCGGCCCGACCTGTTCGCCGTCGCGGTGGTCAAGCCGCGGCCGCTCTACGAGCAGGCGGTCGAGGTCGACGAGCGGCTGGCGGCCGACGGCTCGGTGCTCGTGCCGCTCGACCCGGCGGCGGTCGAGGCGGCGGGGCGGCGCCTGGTCTCGGAGGGGATCGAGGCGGCGGCGGTGGCGTTCCTCCATGGCTACGCGAACCCCGCCCACGAGCGGGCGGCGGGGGAGGCGCTCTCGCGCGCCGGGATGCGCCGGGTGGCGCTCTCCGCCGAGCTGGCGCCGCTGATCGGCTTGCTGCCCCGGGCCGAGACCGCGGTCGTCGACGCCTACCTCGGCGAGGCGCTGACCGGCTACCTCGACCGCGTCGCCGGCGCGCTCGGAGCCGGCGGCTCTCTCCACGTCATGACCAGCGCCGGCGGCCTCGTGCGGCGGAGCGAGTTCCGGCCCAAGGACAGCCTCCTCTCCGGGCCGGCCGGCGGCGTGGTCGGCGCCGCGCGGGCCGGCCGCGCCTCGGGGCTCGAGCGGGTGATCGCCTTCGACATGGGCGGCACCTCGACCGACGTCGCGCGCTTCGACGGCGACTTCGAGTACCAGTTCGAGCACCGGGTGGGCGACGCCCACCTCCTGGCGCCGGCGCTCGCGATCGAGAGCGTGGCCGCCGGCGGCGGCTCAGTCTGCGGCTTCGACGGCGCCGCGTTCACGGTCGGCCCGGAGAGCGGCGGCGCCGATCCCGGCCCTGCCTGCTACGGCGCCGGCGGCCCGCTGACGATTACGGACGTGAATCTCCTCCTCGGGCGGATCGACCCCGGCCGCTTCGGCCTGCCGCTCGATCCGGCCGCCGCCGAGGCGGCGCTCGACCGGCTCCTCGCCGCGGCCGCCGCGGCCGGCCGGCACGCCGCGCGCGAGGAGACCCTGGCCGGCCTCCTGGCGATCGCCGACGAACGGATGGCCGAAGCGATCCGCCGCATCTCGGTCCGCCGCGGCTATGACCCGGCGGCCTACGCCCTGGTCGCCTTCGGCGGCGCCGGTGCCCAGCACGCCTGCACGGTCGCGGGGCTCCTCGGGATCTCGACCGTGCTGGTGCCGCGCGACGCGGGGTTGCTGTCGGCGCTCGGCCTCGGCGCGGCGGTGATCGAGCGCTTCGCTCACCGCCAGGTGCTGGCGCCGCTCGGCGCGTGCCGCGACCGCCTCGCCGGCTGGCTGGCCGAGCTGGGGGCGGAGGCGCGGCGGGCGGTGGCGGCGGAGGGGGTGACGGCGGACGCGGTCGCGGTGCGCCGGCGGATCGCGGAGCTGCGTTTCGCCGGGCAGGAGTCGGCGATCGAAGTCGAGCTGGGGAGCCCGGCCGCAGGGCCGGCTGCGGCCGGCGGAGACCGCGGCGCGGGTCTCGCCGGCCTCCTGCTCGACGGCTTCAACGAGCGCTACCGCGAGCGCTACGGCTATCTGCCCGAGGGCCGCGAGGTCGAGCTGGTGGCGCTGCGGGTCGCGGCGTCCACGGGCGCGGGCGGCGGCGTCGCGGAGGAGGAGGCTCCGGGCGACGCCGCTGGGCAAGCCGGGCGCGGCGCCGAGGTCCGCGGCGGAGGAGCCGGCCGCCCGGAAGCCGTCGCCGCGGCCGCCCCGGGGTCCGCGGTCCCCGGTCGCGCGAGCGGCTCGTCGCCCGCCGCCAGCCGCAGCGCCTGGTTCGCCGGCGGCTGGCGCGAGACGCCGGTCCACGACCGCGCGGCGCTCACCGGCGGCGACCGCCTCGCCGGCCCCGCGCTGGTCTTCGAGGCGCACAGCGCGACGGTGCTGCCGCCGGGCTGGACCCTGACGGTCGACCGGGCGCGGGCGTTGGTCCTGGAGCAGGTCCCGGAGAGCCGATGGTGACCGGCGGCGCCGCCGGCCGCGGCATCTCCAGCGAGATCGGCCCCGTCGAGCTGGAGCTCTTCACCCACCGGCTCGCCGCCGTCGCCTGGGAGATGGGCGAGCTGCTTCGGCGCACCGCGGTCTCGGTCAACATCAAGGAGCGGCTCGACTTCTCGTGCGCCGTGCTCGACGCCGAGGGGCGACTGGTGGTCAACGCCCCGCACATCCCGGTCCACCTCGGCGCGCTCGGTCCGTGTGTGCGGCGGGTGCGGGAGGTGCTCGCGCTCGGACCGGGGAGCGCCGCGGTGACCAACCACCCGGCGTTCGGCGGCTCGCATCTCCCAGACGTCACGGTGGTGAGCCCGGTCTACGCGGCGGAGGGCGAGGGCGGCGGCGAGGGCGATGGGGCCGAGCCCGCGCTCCTCGGCTGGGTCGCGAGCCGCGCCCACCACGCCGAGATCGGCGGCAAGCGCCCGGGCTCGATGCCGCCCGACGCGCGCTGCCTGGCCGAGGAGGGGGTGGTGATCCCGCCGCTGGTGCTGCACGACGGCCGGTCGGCACGCTGGGACGAGGTCCGGGCGCTCCTCGCCGGCGGGCCGTGGCCGAGCCGCGCGGTCGAGGAGAACCTGGCCGACCTCGCCGCCGCGCTCGCCGCCAACCGCCGCGGCGCCGCGGCGCTCGCCGGGCTCGCCGCCGCCCACGGCCGCGGCGCGCTCGCCGCCGCGATGCGGGCGATCGGCGCGCGCGCCGCGGCCAAGCTCTCGGCGGCGCTCGCGGCGCGCCCCGACGGCCGCCTCGCCGCGCGCGAGCGGCTCGACGACGGCACCCCGCTCGCGGTCGAGATCGAGATCGCCGGAGGCCGCGCGCGGATCGACTTCACCGGCAGCGGGCCGGTCCACCCGGGCAACCTCAACGCGCCGCCGGCGGTGGCGCGGAGCGCCGTCCTCTACGCGCTGCGCCTCCTGGTCGACGAGCCGCTGCCGCTCAACGAGGGGCTCCTCGACCCGGTCGAGCTGGTGCTGCCCGAGGGGATCCTGAACCCGCCGTTCCCGGACGATCCGGCGGCGTGCCCGGCCGTGGTCGGCGGCAACGTCGAGACCAGCCAGCGCCTGGTCGACACCCTCCTCCGCGCGCTCGGCCTCGCCGCCGGGAGCCAGGGGACGATGAACAACGTGCTCTTCGGCAACGACCGCTTCGGCTACTACGAGACGATCTGCGGCGGCACCGGCGCGACGGCGGATCACGCCGGCGCCGACGCCGTCCACAGCCACATGACCAACACCCGGATCACCGACCCCGAGGTCCTCGAGCGGCGCTACCCGGTGCGCCTCGCGCGCTTCGCCGTCCGCCGCGGCACCGGCGGTGCCGGCCGCCACCGCGGCGGCGACGGCGCGGTGAGGGAGATCGAGTTCCTGGAGCCGGTCGAGGTCTCGGTGCTGAGCCAGCACCGGGTCGAGGAGCCCTACGGCATGGCCGGCGGCGGCCCCGGCGCGCGCGGGCGCCAGCGGCTGGTGCGCGCCTCGGGGGAGGTCGTCGAGCTAGGCTCGGTCGACGGCTGCCACGCCGAGCCGGGGGACCGGCTGATCGTCGAAACGCCGGGCGGCGGCGGCTGGGGGGAGGCCGATCCATGAGACACCTGCTCGCCGTCCTGCTCGCCTCGGTGATCGTCGCCGCCTTCATCGGCCCGGGCACGGTCACCACCTGCGCCCAGGCCGGCGCCGAGCACGGCTATGCGCTGCTCTGGGCGCTGACCTTCTCGACCCTGGCGACGATCGCGCTCCAGGAGGCGAGCGCGCGGCTGACCGCGGTCACCGGCCTCGACCTGGCGCGGGCGCTGCGCCTGCGCGCGGGCGGCGGCGCGGCTGCGGCGCTGGTGCCGGCGGTGGTGCTCGGCGCGGTGGTGGTCGGCTGCGCCGCCTACCAGGCGGGCAACATCCTGGGCACGGTCGCCGGGGTCGAGCTGGCGACCGGTTGGCCGCGGGCGGCGCTCACCGTCGCCGCGGGCGCGGTGGCGGCGGCGCTCCTCGCCGCCGGCTCGCCGCGGCGCGTGGCGCTCCTGCTCTCGGCGCTGGTGGCGCTCATGGGCGTCGCCTTCCTGGTCACCGCCGCGCTGCTCCGGCCGCCGGCCGGCGCGCTCCTCGCCGGGAGCGTGGTGCCGTCGCTGCCGGCCGGCTCGGGGGTGCTGGCGCTCGGCCTGATCGGCACTACGGTCGTGCCCTACAACCTGTTTCTGGTCTCCGGCGTCGCGCGCGGACAGACCCTTTCGGAGCTCCGCTTCGGCCTGACCGTGGCGATCGGCCTCGGCGGCGCGATCTCGATGGGCGTCCTGGTGGTCGGCGCCGCGGTCGACGGGCCGTTCGGCTTCGCCGCGGTGGGCGAGGTGCTGGCGGAGCGGCTGGGAACGTGGGCCGGCGCGCTCTTCGCCTGGGGGCTCGCCGCGGCCGGCCTGTCGTCGGCGGTCACCGCGCCGCTCGCGGCGGCGATCACGGCGCGGGGGCTCTTCGGGCGGGAGGGCGACGACCCGCGCTGGGGCGAGCGCTCCTGGCGCTACCGCGCGGTCTGGGGCGGCGTCCTCGCAGTCGGCCTCGGTTTCGGGCTCTCCGGCGTCCAGCCGATCCCGGCGATCGTGCTCGCCCAGGCCGCCAACGGCGTGCTGCTGCCGCTGGCGGCGGTCTTCCTGCTCCTGGCGGTCAACGACCGCCGGCTGATGGGCGAGCGCGGCCTCAACGGCCCGATCTCCAACACGGTGATGGCGGCGGTCGTCTACATCACCCTGGTGCTCGGCCTCTCCCAGCTCGCCCGTGCCGCGGCCGTGGTGACCGGCGTGCCGGTGCCTTCCGAGGGGTGGCTCCTCGCCGGCGCTGCGCTCGCCGGCGCGGCGCTCGCGGTGCCGTTGGCCCGGCGGGCGGCGCGGGGGCGGCGCCCAGTCGCGGATGAGCTGGACGAGATCGCCCTCCATTGCGCTCGACTGCCGGTGCTCGACGACCGGCCTGCCGACGAGATCCTCGGTTACGACGAAGAGAGTCTGCACCGCTGAGGGTGCTTGCCTCCGAACTGCAAGGTCGCGGCGGCCGTTTCCGTCCTGTAGTGTTTGGACGGACGAATCATCCGGAAGTGCGCCGCCGCGGCGGCGCGGGAGACGACCTCATGGCCCAGACGGCGGCAGTCCAGCTCACCTATCAGGACCTCCTGGCGATGCCCGAGGACGGCAAGCGCCACGAGCTCATCGACGGGGTGTACTACGTGAGTTCCGCGCCGCGGCCCCTGCACCAGGTCGTGCTGACGCGGCTCACGGTCGCTCTCGGCAGGTACCTCGACGACCACCCGCCCGGCGTGCTGCTGACCGGCCCGGCCGACATCGTCTTCTCCGAGATCGACGTCGTCGCGCCTGATCTCCTCTACATCTCCCGCGAGCGGCTCGGGATCGTCACCGAGATCAACATCTCGGGCGGCGTGCCGGACCTGGTGGTGGAGATCCTGTCGCCCTCGACCCGCCGGCGCGACCTGGTGCTGAAGCGTCGGCTCTACGAGAGCCGCGGCGTCGGCGAGTACTGGATCGTCGATCCCCGGGCCGCGACCGTGGAGGTGCTCCGGCTCGAGGGCGGCGCCTACCGCACGGCGGCGGCCCTCGGAGCGGACGACGAGCTGACCACGCCGCTCCTGCCCGGTCTCGCGGTGCCGCTCGGCGGCGTCTTCGCGGACCCGTTCCGCGGCGGCGCCGGGTAGCCTCGCTGCGCCCTACCCCGGCACTCCCCGCTCCAGCTCCGCGAGCCACGCCGACGCCTCGCCGTCGCTCGGCGCCCGCCAGTCGCCGCGCGGCGACAGCGACCCGCCGGAGCCGACCTTGGGGCCGTTCGGGCTCGCCGAGCGCTTGAACTGCGACAGCTCGAAGAAGCGGCGCAGGAAGACGCGCAGCCAGCGCTTGATCTCGGGCAGGTCGTATTCGTTGTGCCGGTCGGCGGGGAGGTTGGGCGGCCAGTCGCCGCGCGCGCGGTCGCCCCAGGCGTGGTGGGCGAGGAAGGCGACCTTGGACGGCCGGAAGCCGTAGCGGGTGACGAAGTAGAGGTGGAAGTCCTGGAGGTCGAACGGGCCGACGACCTCCTCGGTGCGCTGCGCGGGGCCGCCCTCTCCGTTGCCCTCGCCGGGCACCAGCTCCGGCGAGATCTCGGTCTCGAGCACCGAGGCGAGCACGGCCGAGGTCTCGGCGCCGAACTGGCCGCTGTCGATCGCCCAGCGGATCAGGTGCTGAATCAGCGTCTTGGGCACCGAGGTGTTGACGTTGTAGTGCGACATCTGGTCGCCGACGCCGTAGGTGTTCCAGCCCAGCGCCAGCTCGGAGAGGTCGCCGGTGCCGACCACCATCGCGCCGTGGCGGTTGGCGAGCCGGAAGAGGTGCGACGTCCGCTCGCCGGCCTGGACGTTCTCGAAGGTGACGTCGTAGACCGGCTCGCCGGCGGCCGCCGGGTGGCCGATGTCCGCGAGCATCTGCCGCGCCGACGGGCGGATGTCGATCTCGCCCGCGGTGACGCCGAGCGCCGCCATCAGCCGGCGCGCCTGGTCGAGCGTCCGCTCGCTGGTGGCGAAGCCGGGCAGGGTGTAGGCGAGGAGGTTCGCCCGCGGCAGCCCGAGCCGGTCGAGGGTCTTGGCGCAGACGACGAGCGCCTGGGTCGAGTCGAGCCCGCCCGAGACGCCGAGGACGAGCTTCTCGATCCCGGTCGCCTCGATCCGCTTCTTCAAGCCGTGGACCTGGATCTCGTAGGCCTCGTAGCAGCGCTGGTCGAGGAGATCCGGCTCGGGCGGCACGTAGGGGAAGCGGTCGACCCGGCGCTCGAGCGCGATCTCCCCCTCCGGCAGCTCGAGGTCGAAGTCGATCCGCCGCAGCGCGCGGAGGCGCTCGCGGTGCTCGCCGGCGGCGTCGTGGAAGCTGGTCAGCCGCATCCGGTCCTGGCGCAGGCGCTCGAGGTCGACGTCGGCGGTGATCAGGTGCCCCTCGGGCGGGAAGCGCGGCGCCTCGGCCAGGAGCTCGCCGTTCTCGTAGATCAGCGCCTGGCCGTCCCAGGCCAGGTCGGTGGTCGACTCCCCGGGCCCGGCGGCGGCGTAGAGGTACGCCGCCATGCAGCGCCCCGACTGCGCCGCGCACAGGGCGCGGCGGTAGTCGGCCTTGCCGATCGTGACGTTGCTCGCCGAGAGGTTCGCCAGCACGGTGGCGCCGGCGAGCGCGGCCCAGGTCGAGGGCGGCACCGGCGTCCAGAGGTCCTCGCAGATCTCGACGTGGAGCTGGAAGTCGGGCAGGTCGGCGGCGCGGAAGACGAGGTCGGGGCCGAACGGCGCCTCGCGCCCGGCGACCCGCACCCGGTCGGCGGCCGCGACCCGCGCCGCGGCGAACTGGCGCTTCTCGTAGAACTCCCGGTAGTTGGGCAGGTAGCTCTTGGGCACGACGCCGAGCAGGCGCCCGCGGTGGACCGCGGCGGCGCAGTTGAAGAGCCGCCCCTCGGCACGCAGCGGCAGCCCGACCAGGAGCAGCGGCCCGAGCCCGGCGCTCTCGGCGATCAGCTCGTCGAGCGCCGCCTCGGCGGCGTCGAGCAGCGCGTCCTGGTGGAAGAGGTCGTCGTTGGTGTAGGCCGTCAACCCCAGCTCCGGGAAGAGCGCCACCACCGCCCGCCGCTCGTCGGCGCGGCGCGCCAGCTCGAGGGTCTCGGCGAGGTTGAAGCGGGGATCGGCCACCCGCACTCGCGGCACGCACACCGCCGCCCGCACGTAGCCGTGCGAGTAGATCGAGCCGAAGGGCCGGGGCGTCTGGGTCATGGGGTGCGGGGGAGCCGGGCTCGGCGCGGACGGACCGGGGATCGCAGGGTTCTCGCCGCGATCCTAGCAGTGTGGCGCAGGCTGAGGTGCCGCCGCTGCCGCCCCACGTCACCCTCGAGCTGATCCCGGGCTGACGGAGGGGACCTCGTCTACTATCGGCGCATGCTCGACGCCGGCGAGGTCGACGTCCCCCGGGCCGACCTCGGAGGGACGGAGTGGACGCGCGAGCCGCCCGCGGGCTGGCCCGGCGACGCCGCCGCGCTGGCCGCCGAGCTTGCCCGGCGGGTCGAGGGCGGCGTCGGCTTCGACCGCGGCAGCCGCGCCCTCTATGCCACCGACGCCTCGAACTACCGGCAGCCGCCGATCGGGGTGGTCTGGCCGCGCCACGGCGACGACGTCCGCGCCGCGGTCGAGACCTGCCGCCGCTTCGACGCGCCGATCCTCGGCCGCGGCGGCGGCACCAGCCTCGCCGGACAGTGCTGCAACCTCGCGGTGGTGCTCGACTTCTCGCGCCACATGAACCGGGTGCTCGAGGTCGATCCCGCGGGCCGGCGGGCGCGGGTCGAGCCGGGTTGCGTGCTCGACGTCCTGCGCGCGCGGACCCGGCAGCACGGCCTCACCTTCGGGCCCGACCCGGCCACCCACAGCCACTGCACGCTCGGCGGCATGATCGGCAACAACTCGTGCGGCGTCCACTCGGTGACCGCGGGGCGCACCTCCGACAACGTCCACCAGCTCTCGGTCCTGCTCTACGACGGCACCGAGCTGACCGCCGGCGCCACCCCCGAGCCGCGGCTGCGCGCGCTGGCGGCGGCGGTGGGCCGCCCGGGCGCGATCCACCGCGGCCTCGCCGATCTGCGCGACCGGCACGCCGACGCCATCCGCGCCGGCTACCCGCGCCTGCCGCGCCGGGTCTCCGGGTACAACCTCGACGAGCTGCTGCCCGAGAACGGCTGCCACCTCGGGCGCCTCCTGGCCGGCAGCGAGAGCACGCTCGCGATCGTGCTCGAGGCGACGCTCGACCTCGTGCCTCACCACCCCGGGCGGGCGCTCCTGGTGGCGGCGTTCGAGGACGTCTACCAGGCCGCCGACCAGGTGTGCGAGGTGCTCGAGGCCGGCCCGATCGGGCTCGAGGGGATGGACGCCAGGCTGATCGAGGATCAGTTCGCGAAGGGCATGAACCGCCGCGCCCTCGAGCTGGTGCCGCGCGGCCGCGGCCTGCTCCTGATCGAGTTCGGGGCCGACGACGCCGGCGCGGCGGTCGCGCGCGCCGAGGCCCTGCGCTCGCGCCTCGCGGGCGCCCCCGGGGTCCGCGAGCTGCGCCTGTTCGAGGACCCCGCCGACCAGGCGCGGATCTGGGAGGTCCGCGAGCCCGGGCTCGGCGCCGCCGCCCGGGTGCCGGGCCGGCGCGACTCCTGGGAGGGCTGGGAGGACTCGGCGGTGCCGCCCGAGCGGCTGGGCGGCTACCTGCGCGACCTGCGCGCGCTGCTCGACCGCTACGGCTACCAGGACGCGGTGTTCTACGGCCACTTCGGCGACGGCTGCGTCCACACCCGCATCCCCTTCGACCTCGAGAGCGCGCCGGGCGTCCGCAGGTTCCGCGACTTCGTCGGCGCGGCCGCGGACCTGGTCGTCTCCTACGGCGGCTCGCTCTCGGGCGAGCACGGCGACGGGCAGGCGCGCGGCGAGCTCCTGCCCAGGATGTTCGGCGCCGGCCTCCTCGCGGCGATGCGCGAGGTCAAGACCCTCTTCGACCCCGACGACCGGATGAACCCGGGCAAGGTCGTCTCGCCCTACCCGCTCACCGCCAACCTCCGGCTCGGCGCCGCCTACCGGCCGCGGGAGCCCGCGACCGCCTTCGCCTACCCGCGGGACGACTTCCGCTTCTCGCGCGCGCCGCTGCGCTGCGTCGGGGTCGGCAAGTGCCGGCGCGAGGAGGGCGGCACCATGTGCCCGAGCTGGATGGTGACCCGCGAGGAGAAGCACTCGACGCGCGGGCGCGCGCACCTGCTGTTCGAGATGCTCCAGGGCGACGTCGTGCGCGACGGCTGGCGGAGCGAGGAGGTCAAGGAGGCGCTCGACCTCTGCCTGGCGTGCAAGGGCTGCAAGGGCGAGTGCCCGGTCCACGTCGACGTCGCCACCTACAAGGCGGAGTTCCTCGCCCACTACTACCGCGGCCGGCTGCGCCCGCCGGCCGCCTACGCCATGGGCCTGATCCACTGGTGGGCGCGGCTCGCCGCGCATGCCCCGCGGCCGGTCAACGCGCTCCTCGGCGGCCGCGCCGCCGGCGGCCTGCTCAGGCGCCTGGCCGGCATCGAGCCGAGCCGGGAGCTGCCGGCGTTCGCGCGCGCGAGCTTCCGGCGGCGGTTCCGCGCGCGCGGGCGGCCGGGCGGCGCCGGGCCGGCGGCGGCGGCCGGGCGCGAGGTCCTCCTCTTCGCCGACACCTTCAACGACCACTTCCATCCCGAGGTCGCCGAGGCGGCGGTCGAGGCGCTCGAGGCCGCCGGCTATGCGGTGGGCATCAACCGCGACCGCCTGTGCTGCGGCCGCCCGCTCTACGACTTCGGGATGCTCGACCTCGCCCGACGGCAGCTCCGCCGGATCGTCGCCGCGCTGCGCCCCGAGATCGAGCGCGGCGTCCCGGTCGTGGTGCTCGAGCCGAGCTGCCACGCCACCTTCCGCGACGAGCTGATCGACATGCTGCCCCGCGACCCCGACGCCCGGCGCCTGCGGCAGCTCGCAACCACCCTACCGGACCTCCTGGCCGGTCGCGACGACCTCGAGCTGCCGCGGCTCGGCGGCCGGGCGCTCCTCCACGGCCACTGCCACCGCAAGTCGGTCGAGGGGATCGACCGCGAGCGCGCGCTGCTCGAGCGGCTCGGGCTCGAGGTCGAGGCGCCCGCGACCGGCTGCTGCGGCATGGCCGGCTCCTTCGGCTTCGAGCGCGGCGAGAAATACCGGGTGTCGATCGCCTGCGGCGAGCGGGTGCTGCTGCCGGCGGTGCGCGCCGCCGGGCCCGAGACGCTGATCGTCGCCGACGGCTTCTCCTGCCGCGAGCAGATCCGGCAGCAGACCGGCCGCCTCGGCCTGCACGTGGCGCAGGTGCTGGCGCTGGCTTCGGAGCGGGCGGCGGCCCTCTCCGAATGAGCCCCTGCTGGCACTCGACTTGCTGTCCTCCCAGCCGCGATGGCCCACCGTCCCTCCTCGCCTCGCTCCCGGCGCCGCCGGAGAGCGATCGCCGCGCTCGCCGCCGTGCTCGCCGCTTCGGTGCTCGCCGCGGCCGGCTGCGGCACGCTCGACACCCTGCCCGAGGCGCTGCGGCCGCCGACGCCGTGGGAGCGCTACCGCTCCTCGCTGGCCGACGCCGGGCTCGACCAGACCGAGCTGGGGCGCGCCTGGACCGCCGCCGGGGAGCGGGCGCTGGCCGAGGCGGCGCCGGTCGAGCCGCCGCTCCGCGAGGTGCTGTTCTTCGATCCCGCCGATCCCGCGGCCGCCGGCTACCGGGTCGCCATGCGCCGCGGCCAGCGCCTGTCGGTGCGCGTGGAGCCGCCGCCGGCGTCGTCGTCGCGGGTCTTCGTCGACCTGCTGCCGCCGCGTGCCGCCGGCGACGCCGAGTCGCCGCGGCCGGTCGCGCACGCCGAGGAGTCCGAGGCGCCCGGCGCTGGAGCCGGCGCGCCGCCGCGCGCCGCCGTCCTCTCCTTCGAGCCCGGCGAGGACGGCGAGTGGCTGGTGCGCGTCCAGCCGGAGCTCTTGGCCGGCGGCCGCCACACCGTGACCGTGGACGTCGAGCCGAGCCTGAGCTTCCCGGTCGCCGGCGTCGACGCCCGGGCCATCGGCGGCGTCTTCGGCGATCCGCGCGGCGGCGGCCGCCGGCGCCACGAGGGGGTCGACATCTTCGCCCCGCGCGGCACCCGGGCCTTGGCCGCGGCCGACGCCTGGGTGTCCCGGGTCGGCACCAACGAGTTGGGCGGAAACGTCGTCTTCCTGAGCACGACCTCCGGGCTCGGCCTCTACTATGCCCACCTCGACCGCCAGCTCGTGCGCACCGGGGAGCGGGTCGCGGCCGGCGAGCCGGTCGGGCTGGTCGGCGACTCCGGCAACGCGCGCGGCGGCCCGACCCACCTCCACTTCGGGGTCTACGACGGCGGCGCGCTCGACCCGCTCCCGTTCCTCCACGATCCCGGAGAGCCGCCGGCGGTGACCGCCGACCTCGAGCCGCTCGGCGGCTGGTCGCGCACCGTGGCGGCGCGCGCGCGCCTGCGCCGCGGGCCGGGCACCGGCTTCGAGATCGTCGCCGAGCTGCCCGCCGCGACCGCCCTGCGCCCGCTCGGCGCCAGCGCGGAGTGGTACCGTGTCGCCCTGCCCGACGGCACGCTGGGCTTCGTCGCCGCGCGGCTGACCGCGCCCGCCGCCGAGCCGCTCCGCCGCCTCCTCCCCGAGGGGGAGCGGCTGCTCCTGCGGCGGCCGGTGCCGGGCGCGCCGGCGCTGGCGCGGATCGCCGGAGGCGAGTGGCTGGGCGTGCTCGCCGAGTACGGCGGCGCGGTGCTGGTCGAGACCGCCGCCGGCCGGCGCGGCTGGCTCGGCGCCGCGCCGGCGGCTCTGTCGGCTACGCGGCCGGCGGCCGGCGGCTGAGGCGGCAGCGTCCGAAAGGAGACCGGTCCCGGCGATGAGCGAGACCCCCCGCGGTCCGCGCGGAGCCCACGCGGTGCGAACCGTCTTCGAGCGCCCGCGCCAGATCCCGCTCGCCGGCTGGTGGGCGGTGGCGCGGAGCGTCCGCATCGAGGTCGGCCGCGACAACCTCTCGCTCCTCGCCGCCGGGGTCGCCTACTACGGCTTCCTGGCGGTCTTCCCCGGCCTGATCGCGCTCGTCACCCTCTACGGCGTGGTCGCCGATCCCGGTCAGGTGGCGGCGCAGATCGAGCAGCTCTCGGCGGTCTTGCCGCCGCCGGCGATCGCGGTGCTCCAGAACCAGGCACGGCAGATCCTTGGCGATCCCGCGACCGGCTCGCAGGTCGGCCTCGGGATCGGCTTCGCGGCCAGCGTCCTGGCCGTCCTGTGGAGCGTCTCGACCGGCACCCTGGGGCTGATCCGCGCCGTCAACGCCGCCTACGACGCCGACGAGTCCCGTTCCTTCGTGCGCCTGCGCGCGATCGCCTTCGTCTTCACCCTGGGCGCAATCGTCTACGTGCTGTTCGCGGTCGCGCTGGTCACCGCCGCGCCCTCGGCGCTGCGCTGGATCGGTCTCGAAGGGACCGCCCCGGCGCTGATCGCGGTCCTGCGCTGGCCGGCGCTGGCGCTGGCGATGATCGCCGGCACGGCCGTGATCTACCGCTACGCGCCGTCGCGCCCGCCGGCCGGTTGGCGCTGGGTGAGCTTCGGCTCCCTGGTCGCCTCTGCGCTCTGGCTCGCGGGCTCGGCGGTCTTCTCGTGGTACGTCTCGAGCTTCGCCCGCTTCAACCAGGTCTACGGCTCGCTCGGCGCTGTGATCGTGCTCCTCTTGTGGATCTTCCTGACCGCGTACACCGTGCTCCTGGGCGCCGAGATCAACCACGAGATGGAGCGCTGGGCGGGGGTGGACGAGACCGGCTGAGGCGGCCGCCGGTCAGAGCCGGCCTGAAACGGAGCGCGACCGCGCCGCGCCCACCGCCGGCCCCGGCCGGCCATCGGGCCGGCCGCGTGTCGCGGGGATCGGCGGTGGGCGCGGCGCGGCCGGCGCCGTCAGGGGTTGGGGTCCGCGTCCTGCGCGTCCTCGGCCTCCTCCTGCGCGTCCTCGGCGGCCGGGTCCTCGTCCGGCATGTTGATGTCGATGTCGGGCACGGTGATCGTCTTCTCCTCGCCCTCGATCTCGATCTCGGCGGCGTCGATGTCGTACTCGGGGAGCTTGCCCTCCTCGACCTCGACGTCGATCTCGGGCAGCTCGCCCTCCTCGGTCTTCTCGACTCTGCACGCGCCGAGGGACAAACCTGCAAAGACCAGCGGGATCGTCAGTATCGCCTTCCATCTCATCGCGGATCCTCCTATCTCTCGTTTCCTCAGGGCGATCGGCCGTCGCGAGACGGTGGCTCCGTCGACCTGTGATTTGCCGTCGGCGGGCAGAAGTGCAAGGAGCGGGCCACGGGCCGGGGAGTGGCGGTCGTGGCCTGTCCGTTGCAGACTCGGCGCGGCGATGAAAAAACGGTCGATCGGAAAGACCTGCGTGATCCTCAACCCCGGCGCCCGCAAGGGCGGCGACGAGAAGGTCCTCGAGCGCCTCGAGCCGCTCCTCGCCGGCTGGGAGGTGCGCCGCACCGAGCGCGCCGGCCACGCCCGCGAGCTGGCGCGCGCCGCCGCCGGCGAGGGCTTCGACACGGTGATCGCCGCCGGTGGCGACGGCACCGTCAACGAGGTGCTCAACGGCCTGGCCGAGGCCGTGATGGCGGGGGAGGGGGCGCCCTGCCTCGGCATCCTGCCGCTCGGCACCGGCAACGACCTGGTGCGCCTGCTGGGCGTGCCGGCCGATCCCGAGGAGGCGGTGGCGGCGCTCCGCCGCGGCGTCCGCCGCCGGCTCGACGTCGCCGAGATGCGCGCCGGCGGCGAGAGCCGGTTCTTCCTCAACGTCGCCGCCGGCGGCTTCTCCGGGGAGGTCGACCGCGCGCTCACCCCCGAGATCAAGCGCTCCTGGGGTCCGCTCGCCTACCTGCGCGCGGCCACCGAGGCGCTGCGCCAGCTCGACGCCTACCGCGTCCGGCTCCGCTTCGACGGCGAGGAGACCGTCGAGATCTCCGCGCTCAACGTCGTGGTCGCCAACGGCCGCTTCGCCGGCGGCGGGCTGCCGGTCGCGCCGCGGGCGCACCCGGCCGACGGCCTGCTCGAGGTGGTGGTGATCCCCGAGATGCCGATCCCCGCGATGGTCGCGCTGGCACCGCGCGTCCTCGCCGGCCGCCACCTCGACGTCGCCGAGGAGCAGGAGCGCGATCGCGAGGCCTCCGGGGAGGAGCCCGAGACGCCGCGCCTCCTCTACCGCCGCTGCCGCACCGTCGACCTGGAGTCCGACCCGCCGATGCCCTGGAACACCGACGGCGAGCTGGTCGGTGAATGCTCGCCCTCGTTCCGGGTGGTGCCGGGGGCGCTCGGCGTGCTGGTGGGCGAGGAGCCGCTCTGGGAGCGCGAGGATCAGGAGGAGCCGGCGCCTCCTCGGTGACGACCCAAGAGGCGCCGGTAATCGTCCGGCGTGTCGGCGTCCTCGACCGCGCCGGGGTCGTCGACCGCCACCTCGGCCAGCTCGTCCGGGTGGCGGTCGAGCAGCCGGCGCAACCCGCCGGCGAGCGGCAGGGCCTCGATCTCGGCGACGTGCCGCGGCGCCACCGCCAGCGGATGGCCGCGCCGCCCGCCAACCACCGGCACCGCGAGGCCGGCGCCGCCGTCGATCGCGGCGAGCAGCGCGCGCACCGTCGCAGCGGCGAGCCCCGGCAGGTCGGCCGGGCAGACCAGGAGCGGCGTGCCCCGCCCGGCGAGCACGGTGCCGCCGCCGAGCGCGGCGATCCCGACCTGGATGCTCGACAGCATCCCGCGCGACGGGTCGGGGTTGACCGCCCACCGGAGGCCGAGCCGCTCGATCAGCCGGACGAGCGCCTCGTCCCCCGGCGCCGTGACCACCACCACCTCGCGGGCGCCGCCGGCCGCGAGCGCCGCCGCCACCGCGCCGAGCACCGTGCCGCCGCCGAAGGGGAGGAGCGGCTTGGGGCGGCCCATCCGGAGCGACTCGCCCGCCGCCGGAATCACCGCCGCCGCCACCGCCGCGGGGCTCATCCTTCTCCGCCGCCGGCGGCACCGAGCTGCCCCCGCAGCCGCTCGCGCAGGGCCGGCGGCAGGCTGCCGCGGCCGAGCGCCGAGCAGGCCTCGCGGCCGAGGTCGAGGGTGGCGAAGACCGCCCGGCAGCGCTCACAGAGGGCGCGCTCGGAGTAGGGGAACGGGACGCCGCGGTCGAGCGCCTCCTGCTTGGCCTCGAGCATCGAGAGGCAGACCTCGGCCGGCTCGGTGCGCGCCGCCTCCCGCTGCGGCAGGCCCTGGTCGAGCGCCTTGCGGAGCTTCAGGCGCGCCCGGTGGACCCGGGTCTTGACCGTCGCCGGCTTGAGCCCGAGCACCTCGGCGGCCTCGGCGATCGACAGCTCGGCGATGTCGGTCAGGACCAGCGGCAGCCGGAAGGCGATCGGCAGTCCGGCGAGCGCACGCTCGACGGTCGCCTCGGCCTCGCGGCGGCGGCTCTCGCGGTAGGGGCCGCCGCCGCCGTCCGCGCCCGGACCGCCCTCGAGATCGGCGACCGTGGCGTCGCCGGGGAGGAGCTGGTCGAGCGGCTCGAGCCGGTCGGGCTCGCCCGCGCGGCGCCGGTGCATCCGCTGGCAGCGGTGGCGCGCGATGGTGAAGAGCCAGGTCGCCGCGTCGCTCCGTCCCTCGTAGGTGTGCCACTTGCGGTGGGCCTGGAGGAAGGTCTCCTGGACCAGGTCCTCGGCCTCCTCGGGGCTGCCGCACAGGCGCCGGCCGAGGCCGTAGATCCGGCCGCCGTGCTGCTCGAGCAGTCGCGTGATCGCCTCGCCGGCGTCGCTGCCCGGGCGCGGCGGCTCGAGGCCGGGCGGCCCGGCGGCCGGACGGGGCGGGTGGGGCTCGGTCACGGCCTCGATCCTAGCGTGCGCCGGCCGGGGGGCGCGGCCGCGGCTGGACCGGCGAGCTGCCGGAGCGTAGGCTCGGAGGGTGACTCCGAGGAGGCGATCCCGGCCGGGCCGCCGAGCCCGATTCCCGGCGCGGGCGTTGACGCTGGCGGCGGTGCTGGCGGCGCTGTTGGCAGCGGCCGCGTGTGGCGGTCGCGCCCCGGGGAACGACGCCGCCATCGACTCGAACCAGCCGTCCGGCTCCGTCCCCGCCTCCGCCCCGGTCGACGGCGCTTCGTCCGTGGCGGCCTCCGGCGGCGAGGCGCCAGCCGGCGCCGCTCGCTCGGACGCCCCCTTCGTCCGCGTCGTCGGCACCGTCCAGGACGGCGGCCTGCCGCACGCCGGCTGCACCTGCGAGCGCTGCGAGGCGGCGCGGCGCGATCCGGCGCGCAGGCGGCTGGTGGCGTCGCTCGCGGTGGTGCTGCCGGCCTCCGGGCGGGTCTACCTGATCGACGCCAGTCCCGACCTCCACGAGCAGCTCGACCTCCTGGCCGACGTCCGCGACGCCCCCGCCGGCGCCGCCGACCGGGCGCCGGTCGACGGCGTGCTCCTGACCCACGCCCACATCGGCCACTACCTCGGCCTCGCCTTCTTCGGCTACGAGACGATGCACACCCGCGACCTGCCGGTCTGGTGCACGCCGCGGATGGCGGCGTTCCTGCGCGGCAACGGCCCGTGGAACCTGCTGGTCGAGCGCGGCAACGTCGAGCTCTTCGAGGTCACGCCGGGCGGGATGGAGACGGGCGGGACGGTCGACCTCGGCGACGGCGTCACCGCCCGCGCGGTCGCGGTGCCGCACCGCGACGAGTACACCGACACCGTCGGCTGGCGGATCGAGGGGCCGAACCGGACCCTCTTCTACGTCCCCGACACCGACTCCTGGGCCGCCTGGGACCGGCCGCTCGTCGAGGTCCTCGCCGGCGTCGACGTGGCGCTCCTCGACTCGACCTTCTACTCGACCGGCGAGCTGCCCGGCCGCCGGGTCGAGGAGATCGGCCACCCGCTGGTCACCGACACCATGGACCGCCTGGAGGGCGAGGTCGCCGCCGGCCGCCTCGAGGTCCGCCTGATCCACCTGAACCACTCCAACCCCGCCCTCGACCCGTCGAGCGAGGCCGCGCGCGAGATCGTCCGCCGCGGCTTCGCGGTGGCGGCGGAGGGGGAGGAGATCGGGCTGTAGGTCCGCGGCGCCCGCGGACCGGCGGCGCGGGCGAGCGTGAACCGGGCGGACGGGTGTTAGCATCCGCGCGGACGGTGACCGCCGATGATCGCAGCCCAGGACGCCGGCCTCTCGATCCCCGCCGAGCTGCCTTTCCTCGCCAGCATCTCCTGGTTCGATCCGCACTATCGCGACCTGGCGCCGCTGGAGATGCTGCGCCGGTACGAGTCGGGGTGGCGCTTCCTCGGCGTCCTCGCCGAACCGAGCGCCGAGGAGCGCCGCTTCATCCGAGGCCTCGTCGCCCTCTATGGCAGCGTGATCGATGTTCCGCCGTGAGGCCCACCGCCGCGCGCTCGCGGTGCTGGAGGTCCTCGACAGCGAGCTGCTCGCCCGCACGGCGACGCTCTTCGCCGGCGGCACCCGGCTGGCTCTCGATTTCGACGAGTACCGGGAGTCGGCGGACCTCGATTTCCTATGCGCCGACGCGGACGGCTACGCCGAGGTGAGGAACCTCGCCCGCCGCGCCGGTCCAGCGGCGCTTTTCACCGTCGAGCCCACCGGCATCGAATTCCCGCGCGAGGCGCGGGCCGATCAGTACGGCGTTCGCTTCCCGGTCGTCCTCGACGGCCGGCCGATCAAGTTCGAGGTCGTCCGCGAGGCACGGGTGGCGCTCGACCCCGGCGTCCGCCCCGGGTGGTCGCCGGTGCCGTGCCTCGCTCTCGCCGACTGCTATGCCACGAAGCTCCTTGCCAACTCGGATCGCTGGGCGGATCGGAGCGTCCTCTCCCGCGACCTGATCGATCTCGGCCTGCTGCGTGCGCGGGCGGGGCCGATCCCGGCCGAGGCCTGGAGCAAGGCGGAGAGCGTCTACCGCGGGGCGATCCGGGACGACCTCGGCAAGGCGGCGCGGTGGTTCCTCGATCACGAGGCCTACCGGGATCGGTGCTTCACCGCGTTGGGAGTCGAGAACCCGGCCGTGATCCTTGGTGGGCTCGAGGCTCTCCTCGCCGAGGGTGGTGCACCGAAGTAGGATGCCGTCGTGCCCGCCCCCGACCTCTACTTCCGCCAGCTCCTCGCCGGCCGCAACGTCGCGACCGCGCCACCCGGTGGCCGGCCAGATGCGCAACTTCATGTACCTGATCGGCGATCCGGGGACCCGCGAGGCGCTGGTCGTCGATCCGGCGTGGGACGTCGCGAGCCTGCTCGCGTGCCGCCGAGGCGGACGGCTACGCGATCGCGCGGCGCGCTGGTCACCCACTACCACCCGGACCACGTCGGCGGCGACCTCTTCGGGCTGCTCGATCGAGGGGCTGGCGCGGCTGCTCGAGCAGCGCGGCGGTGCCGATCTACGTCAACGAGCACGAGGCCGACGGGCTGAAGAAGGTGACCGGGGTCTCCGAGAGCGACCTGCGGCGGGTCGACGGCGGCGACGTGCTCGACCTCGGCGAGGTCGAGATCCGCTTCCTCCACACCCCGGGCCACACGCCCGGCAGCCAGTGCTTCCTGATCGGCGACCGGCTGGTCGCCGGCGACACGCTGTTCGTCCAGGGCTGCGGCCGGGTCGACCTGCCGGGCGGCGATCCCGAGGCGATGTACCACACGCTCACCGGCAAGCTCGCCAAGCTCCCGCCCGAGACCGTGCTCTACCCGGGCCACCACTACGGCCCGACCGCCGACCTCGACGATCGGCGACGAGCTCGCAGCAGCAACCTCTACCTGCGCATCCGCTCGCTCGAGGACTGGCGGCGGCTGATGGGGATAGCGTAGCGGGTGAGCGACTTCGCCGAGCGCCGCGTCGCCGCCGCCGACGGCGTCGAGATCGTCGCCCGCTTCTTCGACCCGCCCGCCGGGCGGGCGGCCTCCGGGGCCGCGCTGATCGTCCCGGCGATGGGCGTGCCGCAGACCTACTACGGTCCGTTCGCCGCCTGGCTCGCGCGCCAGGGCTTCGCGGCCGCCACCTTCGACTACCGCGGCACCGGCCTCGGGCGGCCGCGCTCGCTGCGCGGCTTCGAGGCCGACGTCTTCGACTGGGCGCGGCTCGACTGCGCGGCGATGGTCGAGGCGATCGGCGGGCACGCGCCCGGGCTGCCGCTGACCTGGATCGGTCACAGCCTCGGCGGTCAGATCTTCGCCCTGGTGCCCAACCGCGAGCGGGTCGCCAGGGTGGTGACCGTGGCCACCGGCAGCGGCTACTGGCGCGAGAACACGCCATCGCTGCGCCGCTTCGCCTGGTGGCTCTGGTTCGTGGTGGTGCCGGTCTCGATGGCGCTGTGCGGCTACTTCCCGGGCCGCCGCCTGCGCAAGGTCGGCGACCTGCCGCGCGGGGTGATGGCGCAGTGGCGGCGCTGGTGCCTCGATCCCGAGTACGCCGCGGGCGCCGAGGGCGCCGAGGTGCGGCGGCTCTACGAGGAGGTGCGGACGCCGATCACCTCGCTCTCGTTCACCGACGACGAGTACATGTCGGCCGCGAACGTCGAGTCGATCCACGCCCAGTACAAGAACGCGCCGCGCACGATGAAGCGCCTGGCGCCGGTCGACGTCGGCGTCGAGCGCATCGGTCACTTCGGGTGCTTCCGGGTGCGATTCGAGGGGTCGATCTGGGTCCCCCACCTGCTCCCGAGCTGCGCCGGGTTGCGGGCGTCCTCCCCTTGACAATCGACAGGAAAGGATGCAACCTTTCCTTCCTGTCGACGTTCTAGGAGAAGCGAGAGGGGGACCGATGACCGACCGCGACGACCGCTCCGAGCTCGAAGCCGCCGAGAGCGACCGCTCCGACCTGCTCCAGGGCACGCTCGACCTGTTGATCCTGCGCACCTTGGCGCTCGAGCCGATGCACGGATGGGGGATCTCGCAGCGCATCCAGCAGCTCTCGCGCGACGTGCTGCGGGTCCACCAGGGCTCGCTCTACCCGGCGCTCCACCGGCTCGAGCGGCAGGGGTGGATCGAGGCCGACTGGGGCACCTCCGAGAACAACCGCCGCGCCAAGTTCTACCGGCTGACCGCCGCGGGGCGGAGCCAGCTCGAGCGCGAGACCGCGACCTGGGAGCGCCTGTCCGAGGCGGTCGCCCGGGTGCTGCGGCACGCCTGAGGAGAGGGGGATGGGGCTCGCCGCCGATCTCCGCTGCCGCCTGCGGGCGCTCGTCTCCCGGCCGCGGGTCGAGCGCGAGCTGGACGACGAGATCGCCTTCCACCTCGACATGGCGGTCGCCCAGCGGGTCGCCCGCGGCGAGCGGCCGGCCGCCGCCCGGCGCGCGGCGCTGACCGAGCTGGGGGGCCTCGACCAGGTCAAGGAGGCGTGCCGCGACCAGCGCGGCGTGCGCCGGCTCGAGGAGCTGGCCGCCGACCTCCGCTACGGCGCCCGCTCGCTCGCCCGGAGCCCCGGCTACGCCGCCGCGGTGATCGTCACCCTGGCGCTCGCGGTGGGCGCCAACAGCGCGATCTTCTCCGTGGTCCACGGCGTGCTGCTCAAACCGCTGCCCTACGAGTCGGGGGAGCGGCTGGTGCGCCTCCACCAGCGCGCGCTCCCCGCCGGGCTCGAGGAGATCCCGTTCTCGGTCGGCGAGATCGCGGACTACCGCGCCCGCCTCCGCGAGCTCGACGCGCTGGTCGAGTACCACGGCATGACCTTCACCCTGCTCGAGGGGGGCCGGCCCGAGCGGGTGCGCACCGGCGTCGTCTCGCCCGAGTACTTCGACGTCCTCGGCATCGAGCCGCTCGCCGGCCGCGCCTTCGCGACCGCCGACGACGCCCCCGGCGCGCCGGCGGTGGTGGTGCTCTCGCACGGCTACTGGCAGCGCCGCTTCGGCGGCGACCCGGGGGTGGTCGGGCGCGCGGTCGAGATGAACGACCGCGCCCACACCGTGGTCGGCGTGCTGCCGCCGGTGCCGCACTACCCGGAGGAGAACGACGTCTGGATGCCGACCTCGGCCTGCCCGTTCCGGTCGGACCCGGAGTTCGTGGCCGGGCGCGACGCGCGGATGATGAGCGCCTTCGGGCGGCTGCGCCCGGGCGCCACGGCGGCCGCGGCGGACGGCGGCGCGGCGGCGGTCGCGGCCGGCATCGCCGCCGAGCACCCCGCGGTCTATCCGCCGGCGGCCGGCTACTCCGCCGCGGTCACGCCGCTCGCCGAGGAGCTGACCCGCGACGCCCGGCCGACGCTCCTCGTGCTCCTCGCCGCGGTCGGGCTGGTGCTCCTGATCGCCTGCGCCAACGTCGCCAGCCTGGCGCTCGCCCGCCGCGTCCGCCGGCGCCAGGAGCTGGCGGTGCGGAGCGCGCTCGGCGCCACCCGCGGCCGGCTGGCGCGCCAGCTCCTCACCGAGTCGCTGATCGTGGCGGCCGGCGCCGCGGCGCTCGGGCTGGCGGTGGCGGCGGCCGCGCTCGACCTCCTGACCGCCTTCGCCGCCCGCTACACGCCCCGGGCGGAGGAGATCGGGCTCGACCCGGCGGTCCTCGGCTTCACGCTTCTGGTGGCGCTCGGCGCCGGGCTCGGCTCGGGGGCGCTGCCGGCGTTCTCGCGCCAGGGTCGGAGAGCCGGCCGGGGAGCCGGTCCCGCGGCCGGACTGGCGGCGGCCGGCGGGATGCGCATCGCCCAGGGCGGGGGCCTCCGGCGCTCTCTGGTGGTGGTCCAGCTCGCGGTGTCGCTGGTCCTCCTGGCCGCTGCCGGGCTCGCGGCGCGGAGCCTCTTCGCGCTCTCCCGGGTCGACGCCGGCTTCGACCCCGCCCGGGTCCTGACCGCCACCGTCGACCTCAACTGGACCAAGTACGACGACGGCGACGAGATGCGCACCTTCTTCCTCGACCTCCTCGACCGCGTGCGCGGCCCGGGGGTCGAGTCGGCGGCGGTCGCCGCCACCTTCCCGCTCGAGGAGAACGGCCCCGACCGCTTCCGCTACCAGCTCGAGGGGGCGCCGCCGGCGGTCGCCGAGCTGGCGCCGCTCGCCGACCTCCACCGGGTCAGCGAGGAGTACTTCGACGTCCTCGGCATGCCGGTCGTCGCCGGCCGCCGCTTCACCGCCGGCGACGGCCCGGACGCCGCCGAGGTGGCGGTCGTCGGCCGTACCCTGGCGCGCCGCTTCGACGGCGCCGACCCGGTCGGGCGGCGGCTCTCGCTCGACGGCGGCGAGAGCTGGATCACCGTCGTCGGCGTGGTCGGCGACGTCCGCCAGCGCGGCCTCGCCGAGGAGGCCGGCGAGGCCATCTACCTGCCGTTCCGGCAGTTTCCGGGGCGGGTGATGCGCCTCCTGGTGCGCAGCCCGGGCGATCCGAGGCATCTCCTCGACCGGGTGCAGGGGGCGGTCGCCGCGATCGACCCCGAGCAGCCGCTCGCCGAGGTGCGCACGCTCGCCGAGATGCGCTCGGCGGCGCTGGCGCCGCCGCGGCTGACCGCGGCGCTCCTCGCCGCCTTCGCCCTCCTCGCGCTGGCGATCACCGCCGCCGGCGTCGCCGGACTCGCCGCCTATACCGTGAGCCAGCGGAGCCACGAGATCGGCGTCCGGATGGCGCTCGGCGCGGCGCGCGGCCGGGTGGTGGCGATGGTCGTCGGCCAGGGGCTCGCGCTCGGCGCCGCCGGCGCCGCGCTCGGCCTCGGGGCGGCCCTAGGCGCCAACCGGCTCCTCGGCGACCTGCTCTTCCGGGTCGAGCCGAGCGACCCGTTGACCCTCGCCGCGGTCACCGCCGCCCTGGTCGCGGTGGCCGCCGGCGCCTGCCTGATCCCCGCGCGGCGGGCCACCGCGATCGACCCGGTGAGCGCGTTGCGCAGCGAGTGAACGACCCGCGAAGGAGTGACCCCGAAATGAAGACCGCTCCGAGCTTCGGAATCGCCTCCGTCTCGACCTTCCGCGCCGCCGCCGCGCTGGCGGCGCTGACCGTTCTCGCCGCGCTCGCGCTCTGCCCGGCGGTGCGCGGCGACGCCGCCGCCTCCGGACCCGAGCCGGTCCTGCGCGGCCTCGATCCGGTGCACCTCTCCGCCGGCGAGGAGAAGCCGGGCGATCCCCGCTTCGCCCTCGACCACGACGGCTGGCGCTACCACTTCGCGAGCGCGGAGAGCCGCGCCCGCTTCGAGGCCGACCCTGGGCGCTACGGCATCCAGGGCGACGGCCAGTGCCCGGTGGTGCCGTCGGCGGAAGCCGACCCGGCGGTTTTCGCCGTCCACGAGGGGCGGATCTACATCTTCGCCGGGGCGTCGTGCATCGAGCACTTCCGCCAGGACCCGGGCTACTACATCGCCGCTGCCGTGAACCCCGAGCCCGGCACCGCGGCCGACATGCCCGTGCGGCGGCCGGCGCGCAAAGTCGCGATCCTGCTCTACGAGGGGGTCGAGCTGCTCGACTTCGCCGGTCCGGGCGAGGTCTTCGCGGCCGGCGGCGACCAGTTCGAGGTCTACACTGTCGCCGCGACCGCCGCGCCGGTCACCAGCCAGGGCTTCGTCCGCGTCACGCCGGAGCACAGCTTCGCCAGCGCGCCGCCGCCGGACGTCCTGGTGGTGCCGGGCGGCGCCGCCGGCGCGGTGCTCGAGGACGAGGCGTCGATGGCCTGGATCCGCGCCACCGCGGCCGACGCCGAGCTGGTCCTCTCGGTCTGCAACGGCGCCCTGATCCTCGCCCGGGCGGGCCTCCTCGACGGCGGCCGTGCGACCACCCACCACGGCTCGCTCGACGCCCTGGCGAGCATGGCGCCGAAGACCGAGGTCCTGCGCGACCGGCGCTGGGTCGACAACGGCAAGGTGATCACCGCCGCCGGGGTCTCGGCCGGCATCGACGCCTCGCTCCACGCCGTCGCCAAGCTGATCGGCCCCCACACCGCCACCGGCATCGCGCGCTACATGGAGTACGCCTGGCAGCGCGAGGAGGTCGGCCGGCCGGAGGCGGTCGCGGCGGCGGCGGCGCGGTAGGCGCCTATCGCGCCCAGCGGCGGCACCACTCGTACAGGGCCACGGCCGACGCCGCGCCGGCGTTGATCGAGCGGGTGGAGCCGTACTGGGGGATCGCGAGCACGGCGCGACAGAGGGAGCGCGCCCCGGCGGAGAGGCCGGGGCCCTCCTGGCCGAAGAGAAGGACGCACGCGCGCGGGATCTCGGCGCGATCGATCGGCTCGGCGCCGGGGAGGTTGTCGACGCCGAGGACAGGCAGCCCCTCCCCGCGCGCCCAGCCGGCGAAATCGTCGAGCGCCGGGTGGTGGCGGACGTGCTGGTAGACCTCGGTCATCATCGCGCCGCGCCGGTTCCAGCGCCGGCGGCCGACGACGTGGACCGCGCGGGCGAGGAAGGCGTTGGCGTTGCGCACCACGGCGCCGATGTTGAAGTCGTGCTCCCAGTTCTCGATCGCGACGTGGAACGGATGGCGGCGGGAATCGAGGTCGGCGACGATCGCCTCGACCCGCCAGTAGCGGTAGCGGTCGGCGACGTTGCGGCGGTCGCCGGCGGCGAGCAGCGCCGGGTCGAGCCACGGGTCGTCGGGCCACGGCTCGGGATGCGGGCCGACGCCGACCTCCGGCTCCTCCTCCTCGTCCTGGCGCTCCGGTTCCGCGTCGCTCACCGGCCGAGCCTACCCAATCGGGGGCGCCGCGTGCGCTGACAAAGCCTGACAGCGGCGGCCGGTGCGGTGACACGCCGCGTCGCAGGGGACGATGAAAAGCCTGTAACTACGGGGCATCCGCGGAGCGCGCGCCCGGCCTGGAGCTTGCTTGCACAGATGGTCATGAGCCACGATCGGCTTCGTTCGATCCTCCGCGCCCCCCTCGCCGCGGCATTCCTGCTGGCCGCCGCGCCCGCACTCGCCCAGGATCCTGGAGCGGAGGGGATGCAGTCGTTCCCGCCGCCGCTCGCCGGGCCGCCGGCCTCGGCCGCGCCCCGGGCCGAAACGCCGCAGCACGGCACCGCGCCGACCTTCGAGGAGCAGGTGCTCGAGCGCGTCAACCAGGAGCGGCTGTCCAACGGCGCGCTGCCGCCGCTCAAGGGGCAGGTGCAGCTCGCCGCCGCCGCCGAGCTGCACAGCACCAACATGGGGACGCGCAACTTCTTCAGCCACTGCGACCCCGACCTGATGACCATGCCCGGCCAGCGGGTCACCGCCGCCGGCTACCTCTGGAACTCGGTGGGCGAGAACGCCGCCGGCGGCCAGACCACGCCGCAGTCGGTGATGGCGGCCTGGATGGGGAGCGCCGGCCACCGCGCCAACATCCTCTCGACCAACTTCCGCGAGCTCGGCGTCGGCTACTTCCTCGACGCCGCCGACGCCGCCAACGTGCGCATGGACCTCGACAGCAACTGCGTCCACGAGGGGCTCGACGGTCCGTTCGTCCACTACTGGACCCAGGACTTCGGCCGCCGCAACGACGTCTTCCCGGTGGTGATCGACCGCGAGGCGTTCTCGACCCCGACCCGCGACGTCGACCTCTACCTCTACGGCACCGGCTTCGCGCTGGAGATGCGCCTGCGCAACGAGAGCGGCGCCTTCACCGCCTGGATGCCGTTCGACGCCACCGTCGCCTGGCAGCTCTCCGCGGCCGGCGGCCTCAAGACCGTCACTGCCGAGATCCGCAACGGCGCCACCGTGCGCAGCGCCAGCGACACGATCCTGCTCGAGGGGACGGCGGAGGTGATCTTCGAGGACGGGTTCGCGAGCGGCGACACTACGGCGTGGTCGAATACCACGCCGTAGCGTCCCCGCTCACGGGGCGTTCGCCCTGCGCCTTCGGCGCAGCGCTCGGCTGCGAGAGCGGGAACACCTCGGCGTGGTCGAACGCGGTGCCGTAGGCGGCGGCGGTCAGTCGCCGGTGCCCGCCGGCGAGGCTCCGCAGGTCTCGAAGCTGGTCGTGTCCTGAATCGGCTGGAACGGCGTCGCGGCCGGGTTCTGGTAGGTCTGGACGGTGCCGGCGACCGTGTCGCGGACGGTGAGGTCGACCTCGACGTTGGTCAGCCCGCCGGCGAAGATCCAGTACGCCCCGTTGACCGGGCAGCCGTCGAGCGCCTTGACCAGGATCTCGGGGTTGTTGGCGCCGAAGAACCAGAAGGCGCCGGTCTCCGCGGTCAGCGGGACGGCGCGGGCGGGGCCGCTCGTCCCCTGCGGTGCCCGCCAGTGCGCCCGCACCTCGAACCGGCCGCCCCGCAGGCAGAGCGTCTCGGCGTCCGCCTGGCAGGCCCCGGAAGCGGCAGAGGGTCGGGCGGCTGCCGCCGGACGCGGGGTCTCCAACTCGCCCGCCCGGGGTGCGAAGACCGCGTCGCAGGTGTCGAAGGCGGCGGCATCGAGCACCGGCTGGAACGCCCTCCCCTCCGGGTTCTGGTAGACGCGGATCGTCCCGGTCGCCGTGTCGATCACGTTGAGCCGGACCCCGACGTTGGTCAGACCGCCGGCGAAGAGCCAGAACCGGTCGTTGACGCCGCAGCCGGGGAGTAGCTTGACCAGCAGCTCGAGGTTGTCCGGACCGAAGAACGAGAACGCACCGCTGTCCGCGGTCAGCGGCACGGCCCGTCCCACCCCGGCGGCGACCTCGAAGAGCTCCCAGTCGGCCTCGACCCGGAACCGCCCGGCGCCCAGGCAGAGGGCGACCTCCGAGGGGACGCACTCGGACGGGAACGGCACCGCGACCCGGCGGCCGAAGACGCCCCATTGATCGCCGTCCTGCTCGTGACTCTGCCAGACCGCGACCGCGGTGCCGGTGTCCGATAGGACGATGTCGGGGAAATCCTGGTCGTTGCGGTCATGGGCGTTGACGCGGAACTCGCCGCCGGCCGGGGCTCCGTCGGCGTGGAACGCCCGGCCTACGATGTCGGGAAGCCGGGGGCCGGTGAACCAATCGACCCAGACGACGACGAAGTTGCCGGCCGAGTCCATCGCCACGCGCGGCAGCTCCTGATAGGAGAAGGTGTTGGTGTTGACCTGGAACTCGTCGCCGAGCGGCAGTCCGGCGGCATCGAACCGGCGCGCGTAGACCCCCTCGACCGAGCCGTCCTGCTCGAAGCTCTCCCAGACGACGACGAAGTTGCCGGCCGGGTCCATCGCGACGTCGGGGTACTCCTGCCACGAGTCCGTGTACTGGTTGACCCGAAACTCCGTGCCGGCGCGCGCGCCATCGGCGCTGAACCGCTGGCTGTAGATCCCGCCGTCCGAGCCGTCCTGCCCGACGCTGCTCCAGACGATGACGAAGCTCCCGTCGGGCGCGGTCGCGACGCTGCCGGGGAACTGGGGCCCCTCGGTGTAGGTGTTGACCTGGAATTCGGGTCCGAGGAACTCGCCGGTTGCGGACAGCCGGCGAGCGAAGACGCCGCTCCCCGAGCCATCCTGGCCCGGGGAGTCGAGCAGCGGGATGCTCCACCAGGTGACGATGAAGTTGGAGGAGCTGTCGGCCGCCACACCCGGGGCCTGCTGGTCCCCGGGCTCATGGGTGTTGATTCGGAGGCCCTCGACCACTGGCTGGCCGGCCGGATCGAAGATGCTCGCGCGAATCTCAGCGCGTTGGTCGGCTCCATCCAACTCGGTCCAGAGAACCAGCAGGTTGCCGTTCGGGGCCAGCGCAATGTTGGAATCGGCGAGGAACCTGTCCTCTGGTCCGACCACCGGCAAATTGCCGCCGACCGGCAGTCCGGTGCCGGCGTAGCGCCGGATCACGATGGCTCTGGTTCCTTCTCCGAAGATCGGTCCCGCGATGTCTTCGTCCCACGCCGTGACGAAGTCGCCCTCTCGGCTCATCGTGACGTGAGGAAACAGCTGCTGCCCGATGCCGCTTTCGTTGAGCTGGAGATCAGGCCCGAGCGGCGATTGGGCGAAGGCGCCGGGGGCGGCGCTGGTAGCCACCAGAGTAGCGAAGATGCCCATGATCCGACCTGTCGACTTCATCGGTCGATCCGTTCGCCTCGTGCGCTGCGTGATCCTCATTTCCACCCTTCGGCGACCATCGAGGCCGGTGCAAGAGTCTCGGTTGCCCGATCGAAGCTTGTGGAGAAGTGTCCCTGGCTCTCGCCGTCGACCAGCCGTTGCCAGGTGGCCTGGAAGTTGCCGAGAGCGTCCATTTCCAGGCGTTCGAGCGCCAAGTGCGCGGTCGAGCTGGCCTCGATCGCCAGCTCTGTCCCCAGCGGTCTGGCCTCGGGATCGAATCGTTGAACCAGGATGGCGGAGGTACCCTGCTCGGGATCGCCGCTCATCCAGCCCACCACAAAGCCGCCCCCAGGCTCGGCGGATACCAGCGGCGAGCTCCGGATCTCGGCGCCTCCGCTCGCGACTTCCACCTCGTTACCGAGCGGCACTCCCTGATCGCTGTACCGGCGAACGATCACGCCGGTGGCCTCGGCGTCGGATGAGGACCTACTCCACACCACCACGAAGTGGCCGGTAGCGTCAGCGGTGACTATGGGTTCGCTATGGTGGTCGGTGCCTGTCGCATTGATCTGGAAGGGCTCTCCGATCGGCACGCCCGATCCGTTTACGAGCCGACCGAGAATGCCGGTGCCACCAGCGTCGAGGGACTCTGCCTCCCAGACCACCAGGAAGCTGCCGCCAGCGCCGCAGACCGCCTGGGACAGCCTCTGCGGTGAGCTGGTAGCGAGGCTGAGCGCGGTCTCCTCGATCATCGCCTGTCCGTTCGGATCGACGAGCTGACCGCGGATCGTCCACTGCTGACTCTCGGGGTCGGCTTCGCTCCAGGTCTGGAGGTGTCCCGCCTCGGGACTGGGAGTCCAGAGCGGATTGCCCGCAGCGGTATCGGTCAGCACCAGGACCCAGTCCCGATCGCCCTTCTGTCCGTCGCAGATCTGACCGAGAGGGCAAGGGGGCCGGAGAAAACGGTAGACGTCCGTGGTTCCCGGCTCGAGCGTAGGCGTTACCGGTGTCGGCGTACCCCCGGTCCTCGGGTTGTGGAACCGCTTGCTCCAGCGTGGCGACAGGAAGCTCGGATAGAGAGCACTGCTCAACTGGAGACGGATCTCGCCATTGTCCGGCAGGTACGCCAGCGTACTGCGCCGGGTGAGATCCCGCGACGCCACCATCTGGAGGTGCTGGAACTGGAGGTTGTTGGGGTCGGGCTCGACCGAGTTGTTGCGGATCAGTGCCGGCACAGGAGTCAACCACCACCAGCGGTGGGAGCGGAAGAGATTGGCCAGATGCTGGATCTGGAGCGTCGAGGGCAATCCGACCGAATCGCGCGGCGCCCGCGGCTGATAGGGCTCGCCGCCGTCCCCGCGGCCCCAGTCCCAGAGTCCATACACTCCCAGCGTGTAGCCGAACGCCCCGGAGAGGGTGCTCAGGTAGGCGGTCTGGCGGACCCGGTAGGGGCGGTAGTGGTGGGCGTTGGGAGGCGCCGTCCTGCCCGGCTCGAGGAGCACTCCTTCGAAGTCGTAGATCGACTCGCCGTTGCCCGCGCCCTTCCCCCAAACGAAGGTGCGAAGGTCCAGCGGCATGTGGCGTGCCCGGTTCGTGAAGTTCTGGAGCTGCTGGCTCGGGGTGGCCTGGGTCCCGTTCGGGAGGTTCCGGCACTGGCCGCTCTGGAACAGGTGGAAGTCGAGCCACGCTTCGTTATGGAAGTCCTGGTAGTCGTTCCAGGCACCCGCCATCGTCACCGGCGTCGAGCCGCCGAAGTGATTGACGATCCGATGGCGGGGCAGCGCGGCGTCGAGCTCGGCGCCGACCGCGCGCATCAGGTCGCTGCGGGCGCCGCCGTCGGGCTTGGTGTCGAAGGCGGGCGATGGGATCACGATGTTGCCGGCCAGGCGCGCGGCCAGGTTGCGGGCGAAGGTCTTGGCGTCCTCGGTGGGCGGATACCGCTGCGCGAAGCTCGGGTTGTCTCCGGCGATGTATCGGTAGCTCGGCTCCATCACCCCGACGATGACCACCGCCAGGCCCTTCTCGTTGGCGTACTGGATCTTCTCCTCGAAGCCGCGCCAGAAAGCGGGGTTCCACTTCGACCACGCCGGGAAACTCGCACTGTCTTCGAAGGGCTTCGCGCCGATGGCGTCGGTCAGTGGATCCTTCATCCACCACTGCGGGACCGAGATCTGGATAACGCTGAACCCGCGGGCGGCGCGGTCGTCGACGTAGCACTTCCAATCGTTCGTGTTCCAGCCGCTGGCCTGGGAGCAGTTCGGCGTTGCCGCGGCGTCGAACTTCGCGCGGACCGGGGCGGCCCAGGCGGTGTCGCCGAGCCAGTAGAACGGTATGCCGGACAAGGTTCTGAGATGTCTGTTTCCAGGAACAGACCCGCTGCTTCCCATTGCCAACAGGAAAGTGCCGCTACCTTGGTAGAGCGGATTGGTGATCCCGTTCGCCGTGTCTGAGCGCGCCACCGTGATGGTGTTGTCGATGCTGGTGGAGTTCAGCCCGCTGTCGGCGCTGCAGTCCGGCTCGCCGGCCGCGGTCCCTTGCGGCGTCGTCGAGCAGGTCGTGGCCCAGCGCCATGTGGCGGTCGAGGCGGTGCCGAGGGGCTGAGGGAAGAGCGCGCGGAGCTTGAAAGTCCGGCCGCCGGCGCCGCCGTCCCAGAAGCCATTGGGTGGGAGCTTCGTCGCCTCGAACGTCGCGCAGCCACTCACGCACGTCCATTGGACTCTCAGGAAGAGGTGACGATAAGGGTTCGAGTAGGTCGAGCTGCTGGTCAGCGCCTGCTCCCACCGCATACCGGCATGGACGTGCGGCGACGGGCTGGAGTGGGCCGCGGCCGAGCCAGGGGTCAGCAGGAGAAGTAGGGCAAGCAACGAAGGGACGTGCCTACCTGCACGGCTGGGTCGAAGGCAGGGGCTAACCTCCGGGGGCCTACCACCTCTCATCAGCCGCCTCCTGTGGAGATCGCCACCAGAGAAACCGCAGCCAAACTAGCACAATCCGGTAGCAAAGCAAGTGGGGAAATGGTGAAGCCAGTGGTGACCCGGTCCCGACGGTTGTGTTCCAAGATGCTCCGGTGCCTCGATCAGCCCGGCCCCAGCGGCCGGCGCCGAGCCGCCTCGTCGCCCGGCTCACCCCGCTCTCGGGGCGTTCGCCCTGCGCCTTCCGGCGCAGCGCTCGGCTGCGAGACGGCGACACTTCGGCCTGGTCGAACGCGGTGCCGTAGGCGGCAATCAGCCCGGCCCGAGATCCAGGCGCCGAGCCGCCTCGCCCTCCTCGCCGTCCCCCAGCTCGTCGGCGAACACCACCTCGACGCGGTAGCCGTCGGCGTCCTCGAAGGTCCGGGCCAGCCAGGTGGCGACGAACTGCTCGGTCTCGCGGCGGCCCAGCTCGCGCACCAGCGGCACGTGCTCCTTCGCGCGCAGCCGAGTCAGCTCGGTGAGCGTGCGCTGGAGGTTGGCCGTCGCCATCTCCTCGTCGCGCAGGACGCTCCCCTCGCGCACGGTGTACTCGATCTCCGAGGCGTCGACCGCCGGCTTGTTGAACTCGATCGCTGGCGCCACCACGTAAATCGTCTCGTCCTCGAGGGTCATCGTCCACGGCCCCTCGAAGTCGAGGTAGTAGGTGTAGGTCACCGGCGCGGTGACCTCGACCACCACGTCGGGCAGCTCGAGGTAACCCCACATCACCGAGCTGCGGTCGCGGCGGCGGAAGATCTCCATCTGCTCGAGGGTCGCGAACTGGAAGCGCTGGCCGCCGGTGACCCCGGTGGCGTAGGAGAGGAAGCGCGTCTCGACCGATCCCTGGCGGAACGCGGCGGCGACCTCGGCGAGGTCGCGCAGGACCTCGCGCCCCTTGTCCACCGCCTTGCCCGGCGCGTCGCGCAGCGAGACGAAGACGTAGAGCGCGGCGCCGGTGAGGAGGGCGACCACGGCGACCGCGGCGAGCGGCCAGGCCCAGGTGGAGGGGGAGCGCGGGGGGCGGGCGGGGGCGGGGGACGGCGGCTGGGAGGGGTCGGGGGTGGGGAAGGACATGAGGCGATCCTAGCGGACGGGACTGAGTGTTTTGGTAGTGTTGCAGCCATGGCGGTCGATACCCTCCAGCGGCTCACTGTCGAGGAGTACCTCGAACAGGAGCGCCGGGCCGAGATCAAGAGCGAGTACCTCGACGGCGAGGTGTTCGCGATGACCGGCGCGAGCCGCGCGCACAACCTGATCGCCACCAACCTGGTCGCGTCGCTCCACACCGCCCTCCGCGGTCGCGGCTGCGAGATCTACTCCAGCGACATGCGGGTGCAGGTCTCGACCACCGGCCTCTTCACCTACCCCGACGTCGTGGTCGTCTGCGGGGAGCCCGAGTTCCTCGACGCCGAGGTCGACACGCTGCTCAACCCTTCGCTGATCGTCGAGGTGCTCTCGAAGTCGACCGCGGATTACGACCGCGGCGGCAAGTTCGAGCACTACCGCGCGCTGCCGTCGCTGCGCGAGTACCTGGTGCTGGCCCAGGACCGCGTCCATGCCGAGCACTGGGTGCGTCAGGAAGGTGGCCGCTGGCTCCTCGCCGAGACCGGCGACCCGGCCGCGGTGCTCGGTCTCGAGGCGATCGGCTGCGAGCTGCCGCTCGGCGCGGTCTACGAAGGGGTCCTCGGCTGAGCGCCTTCACCGCCGGGGTCGTCGCCGCTCTCGTCGTCGTCGCCGCCTGCTCCGCACCGCCCCCCGGAGGCCAGACTCGCGCCGCCCGGTCCAAGGTCCCTGGGTCCTCCTCGCCGCCCTCGCCCCGCAGTGCCGAGCCCGCCTCCTCCCGCCCCGCCTCCTCCGACCCGGAATCCCGCCTCCTCGCCGCGGTCAACCGCGAGCGCGCCCGGCGCGACCTGCCGCCGCTCGCCTTCGACCGCCGGCTCGCCGCGGCGGCGGAGGCACACAGTCGGGCGATGGCCGAGCGGGACTTCTTCGACCACTGCGATCCCGACACCAAGAGCCTCCCCTGGAAGCGCGTCGAGGGCGCCGGCTACCTCTGGCAGGCGGTGGCCGAGAACGTCGCCGCCGGCCAGGCCGACGTCGAGTCCGTGGTCGAGGGCTGGATGGAGAGCCGCGGGCACCGCGAGAACCTCCTCTCCTCGCGCTACACCGAGGCCGGCGCCGGCTACGCCGTCGACTCGGACGACCGCCCCGGCGTCCGCCTCGACCGCGACGGCGACTGCGACCCGGACCGCCGCGGCGGCCCCTACGGCCACTACTGGACGATGGTCTACGCCGACCCCAGCCCGGCCGACCCGGGTTCCTGAGCTGCCCGGAACCTCTTAGAATCCGCGCGCGAGCGACCGGCGTCCCCGTCCGTCCCGTTTCCCATCCCGACCCTTCCGTTTTCGCGAGGAGAGCGAGCGATGATCGAGACCGGCAAGAAGGCCCCCGAGTTCACCCTCCCGGACCACGACGGCGAGCCGGTCCGGCTCTCCGACTTGAGCGGGAGCTGGGTGGTGCTCTACTTCTACCCCAAGGACGACACCCCCGGCTGCACCACCCAGGCGTGCGAGTTCACCGAGGGGATCGAGGCGTTCGAGGACCTCGACGCGGTGGTGCTCGGCTGCAGCCCCGACTCCCCGGAGTCGCACAAGCGGTTCATCGCCAAGCACGACCTCGCCGTGCGCCTGCTCTCCGACCCCGACCACCGGGTGATGGAGACCTACGGCGCCTGGGGCGAGAAGACGAACTACGGCCGCACCAGCCAGGGGGTGATCCGCTCGACGGTGCTGATCGACCCCGACGGCCGCATCGTCCACCACTGGCCGAACGTCCGCGCCGCCGGCCACGCCGAGCAGGTGCGCGAGAAGCTGGCCGAGCTGCAGGCGGGGTAGCTACTCCTTCCCCCACCCCTCCGGCGCCCGGTTGCGCCGCATCTCCTCGACGTCGAACGGCGCCGGCTCGCCGCCGAGCCAGCGGTGGAACCAGTCGAGGTGGGCGTTGTAGTAGAACGCCATGTCGCGCCAGCCGGGCCAGTGGCCGGAGTCGGGGAAGACCACCAGGCGCGACGGCACGTCCTGCTTCTGGAGCGCGGTGAAGAACTGCAGGCTCTGGGTGTAGGGGACGCGGTAGTCGCGCTCGCCGGTCAGGACCAGGGTCGGGGTCTTGTGCTCGCCGAAGCCGGCGGCGAAGGCCGAGGGGTTCCAGGTGCGGTAGCTCTCGGACTCCCAGGGGACGCCGCAGAGGTCCTTCTCGACGAACCAGAGCTCCTCGGTGGCGCCCCACATCGAGGGCAGGTCGTAGACCCCCATCATCGAGGCGATCGCGGCGAAGCGGTCGGTGCGGCTCGCCATCCACATCATCATGTAGCCGCCGTAGGACCAGCCCATCGCGGCCATCCGGTCGGCGTCGGCGTAGGGGAGCGCGGCGAGCGCGTCGGCGACCTTCATGACGTCGCGGTAGACGCGCCCGCCCCAGTCGCAGCCGATCGCGTCGACGAAGTCCTGGCCGCGGCCGGGCGAGCCGGTGGGGTTGGGGAAGGCGACGATGTAGCCCTTCCCCGGGTAGACCTGCCAGTCGCCGCGGTAGGCGTCGGCCCACTGCGACTGCGGGCCGCCGTGGACGTTCAGGATCACCGGGTACTTCTTGGCCGGGTCGAAGCCGTGGGGCTTGACCAGGAAGACCTGGACCTCGTAGTCGCCGTCCCCCTTCACCCAGATCTCCTCGGCGGGACGGATGTCGACCTCCGCCTCGAGCGCCTCGTTGAAGCGGGTCAGGCGCTCGGGCGCGGCGCTGGCGACCGCGGAGAGGCTCCGCCGGAAGACCTCGGTCGGCTCGCCGACGCTGCGCCGGGTGTAGACCACCGCCGAGCCGTCCGGGGTGAGCCGCCAGCCGTCGAGCTGGGCGTGGGTGAAGAGCTCGTCGATCGCGACGCGGGAGCCGCCCTCCCCGAGCGCCAGCCGGTAGAGCGGCGTCCGCCCGCGGCGCTCGGCCTGGAAGACGATCGAGCGCGAATCGGGCGCCCAGGCGATCTCGTCGGCCCAGTCGTCGAACGAGGCGCGGTCGGTCAGGTAGCTCACCCGGCCGGTGGCGCGCTCGAGCAGCGCCACCCGGTAGAGGTCGGCCTCGTCGCCCGGCCGCTCCTGGCTGATGTAGGCGAGGAAGCGGCCGTCGGGCGAATGGAGCGGCGCGCCGTCCGAGCCGTCGTTGGCGGCGGTGAGGTTGACGGCGGTCGCCTCGGTGATCTCCTTCTCGGGATCGACCGGCACGCGCCAGAGGTCGGAGTTGGTCGACTCCGCCGGCTTCGGGTCGCGGTTGCCGACGTAGACCAGCTCCTTGCCGTCGGGGGAGAAGTCGTAGCCGCGGGCGCCGCCGAGCGAGAAGGTCGGGCTGTCCCACTTGCCGGGCGTCAGGTCCTGGAGGACCTTGCCGGTATCGGCCTCGACCAGCATCACGTGCGGGTAGCGGCCGTCGCGCCAGGCGGTCCAGTGGCGGTAGAGCAGCTCGTCGGCGACGTAGACGTGGAGCTTCCCCTCGTCGTCGTCGGCCGCCAGCTCCTTGTTGCAGTCGGCGTCGGCGCCGCACTCGGGGTAGACCTCGGCGGTCACCGCCAGGTACTTGCCGTCGGGCGAGAAGCGCGGCGCCGAGACCCCGGGCGGGAAGTCGGTGAGCTGCCACGGCTCGCCGCCGTCGACCGGCATCTTCCAGAGCTGGCCGGTGTCGCTGCGGTCGGAGACGAAGAGGAGATGCTTGCCGTCGGGCGAGAAGAGCGGATCGGAGTCGTGGTGCTCGCCGCGGGTCATCTGGCGCGGCTCGGCGGCGGCGGCCCCGTCTCCCGCGGTGCCGCCCGCGAGGTCGATCATCCAGAGATTGGAGCGGTTGGTGCCGGCGTCGAAGTCGTAGGTGGTCACCGCCACCGCCGCCTTCGAGCCGTCGGGCGACAGCGCCGGCGCGCCGACGTAGGCGATCCGGTAGTGGTCGCGCAGCTCGAAGGCGCGCTTGGCGGCGGGCTCCTCGGCGGCGGGAGCCTCGGGAGCCGGCGCGGCGGCAGCCGCGGGTGCCGCGCCGGCGAGCGCGGAGAGGACGACGGCGAGCGGGATCAGCGCCTTGTTCATCCGCGCTTTCTGACACAACCGTAGCCGGGCGGCAACCGCCCGGCTACGGCGAGGGGACGCCGGTGTCCGAGCGCAGCGCCGTGTCCGCGGGATGCGGCGACGAGGCGCTGCCGACCTCGACCCGGCGGAAGTCGCTCAGAGTCACCTTGCCGGTTCGGTTGCCCTTCGCCGGCAGGTAGTGCACGTCGAAGTTGAGCCAGAGGCCGACCTCGGCGTTGATCGACACCGGGTTGCGCCCGGCGACGGCGGACCGGCCGTCCATCACCAGCAGCACCTCCTGGCTCGAGGGGGTCCCCGGGACGCTGCCGGTGACCACCAGGTAGTCGCCGGGGGCGGGGGCCGTCCACTCGACGTCGAACGCGATCCCGTACTGGGTCAGGGAGTAGTAGCCGGTCGAGCCGCTGAAGGACGAGTCCTCGACCCCGGAGCCGGTGTCGGCGGTGAAGACCAGCCCGGTCGCCGGGCTGCCGGAGACGTTGCCCGTCGATTTGTTCCTGGTGATCGAGATCGAGCGGGTGGTGTAGGACCAGGCCGGGGCGCTGAACCCGCAGCCGAGCGAGCCCGGCGCGCCGGCGGTCAGCAGCCACTGGTTGTTGCCCGGCCACTCCTGGTTGAGCGCCGGGCGGTTCGGGGTCTGGGGCGGCGGCCAGGCGAAGCCGATCGGGGGCAGCGGCGGCTTGGCGTTGGCGGCCGCGCGCGCCGCCCCGGCATACCAGGCGGCGGCGTAGGAGTGCCGGTTGCCGAGGTCGCCGCAGGAGAAGGTCAGCGGGTTGAGGACCACGTTGACGATGCGATCGGCGTTGGCGGAGCCGGCGAACGCGGCGCCGAACTCGGAGGCGTAGTTGTCGACGAAGGTCGCGCTCCCACGCGGCCCGGTGCCGTTGCCGGTCTTGATCTGGTTGAGGTAGTGGCCGAGGAGGTTCGAGGCGTTGACCCGGAGCGTGCCCGTGCTCTCCGGGCTGTCGAGCACCGTCAGGAGGTCGACCTGGAGCCCCCGCGACTGGAGCGCCAGCGCCGCCACGGTCGCCACCTTCGAGCCGTGGCTGTGGCCGATCAGGTGCAGGCGGTTCCCCGACCCGCTCCAGAACTTGGGTTCGAGCGTCTTCTGGAGCGCGGCGGCCAGCCGCAGGCCGTTGACGTTGGTGTAGGCCTCGGAGCGGTAGACCAGGTCGAGCTGCGTGTCGTGCTCGAGCAGGGTGGCCGAGTCGTCGATCCAGGAGTAGCCGAGGACGATCGCGCCGGAATCGAACCCGATCAGCTCCTGGAAGAAACCCGTCGTGGTCACCGGGGTCGCCTTGGCGTCGGTGCCCGAGAAGGCGACCCAGGCCCAGTCGGAGGCCCAGACGCCGGTCGAGTCGACGGCGCCGTCGCTCCACCACTGGAGCTTCCCGCCCGCCTTGTCGACCGCCGGGCGAAACCCGGGCGCCCAGCCGTGGACCAGCACCACCACGGAACCGCCGGGGATGGTGCCGGCGACCGGCTGGAAGAACTTCGCCGGGCTCTGCTTGTGGGCGATCGTCGCCGACTTGCCGCTCCAGACGCCGAGACGCTGAAGGTTGTCGAAGCAGTTGGAGTGGACAGTGGCCTTCCACTCGGCGTCGGTGACCGCGGCCCCGGACGGGCGCGGCGGCGCGGGCGTGCAGGGGTCGGCGGCGAGCGCCGCGGTGGCGGGCAGCGCCGCCAGGAGCGCGAGCGCCAGGGTGTGGAAGGCGGCGCGCCCGGCGGCGCGCTTCACGGCAGAGTGCATGGCGGGTCCTCCTTGCGACCGGGAGTGCCGGCCGCGGGCGAACCGTTTCCGCCGCCAGGCGAGGCGGCGGCCTGGGGCCGGCTCAGTGCGCCGCCCGGACGGCCGCCGGCAGCAGGTAGAAGACCACCCCGAGGATCGCGTAGACCGTCAGCAGCATCGCGCCCTCGAGCCAGTTCGACTCGCCGTCGCCGGAGATCTGCTCGGTGACCCACACCGCGAGCACCACCGCGAGCACCTCGGCGGGGGTGAAGATCAGGTCCATCGGCCGCGGCGCGATCCAGTAGGAGAGCAGCACCAAGACCGGGGCGACGAAGAGCGCGATCTGGATCGAGCTGCCGACCGCGATGGTCAGCGCCAGGTCGTTGCGGTTCTTCCACGCCATCAGGATCGCGGTCGAGTGCTCGGCGGCGTTGCCGACGATCGCCACCACCACGACGCCGATGAAGATCTGGCTCATCCCGAGCGTTTCGGCCGCCCCCTCGACCGAACCGACCAGGATCTCGCTCATCCAGGCGATGAACGCGGTCGAGACCAGGAGCACGCCGAACGACTTCCGCTTGCTCCAGGGCCCGCCGGCGATCTCTCGCTCGCCCGCGCCCGCCTCGGCGACGTGGCCGACGAAGTAGTGCTTGTGGGTGTGGAGCGTGAAGACCAGCCCGAGCCCGTAGGCGACCAGGAGCAGGATCGAGATGGTCAGCGACAGCGGCGCCTCCAGAGGCAGCGCCGCGGCGCCCCCGAGGTGGTGGAACGCCGCCTCCGAGACCAGCGCCACCGCCGCCAGCGTCAAGAGCGTCGCCTGCGTGCGCGCGCCCTGGGTGTTGTAGGTCTGCCGCTTGTGGCGCAGCCCGCCGGCGAGGAACGACGCCCCGAGCACGAGCAGGATGTTGCCGATGATCGAGCCGGTGATCGAGGCCTTGACCACCTCGGTCAGCCCCTGCCGTAGCGCCACGATCGCGATGATCATCTCGGCCGCGTTGCCGAACGTCGCGTTGAGCAGCCCCCCGACCCCCTCGCCGGTGTGCTCCGCCAGGTGCTCGGTCGCCTTGCCCAGCCACCCGGCGAGCGGGATCACCGCGACGCACGCCGCGCCGAAGACCAGCGTGTGCCGCTCCGGCGTCAGGTACTCGAGCAGCGCCGCGACCGGGACGAAGACCAGGAGCCAGGAGAGGGAGGGTTTGAAGGAGAGGCGCATGGGGCGCGAGGCTATGGGATGGGCGGGGGCGGGGGCAAGAGTCGGCGGGGCCGGAGGGCTAGGGCTTGTGTCGGCTTGCCCGCGAGCGGAGGAGCGACAGCAGCTCGGAGATCTCGACCAGTCCGTCCGCCTCGCGCCGCTCCTCGGCGGAGAGCTTCTCGCCGCGGTCCTGGCGGTCCAGAAGCCGGGTGAGACGTTCGTTCAAGGCGGTTGGAAGCCGGAGATCGTGGAGATGGGCCGGAAGCTCGATCTCGAGCCGCTGAGGTCGGGATGCCTGTTGATTCTCGACTTTCACGGCTCCGTCCCACCGCCAATACTACCTCCGAGAGTGATCCGGTCAGAGACGGCGGGCACCCGGTCTCCGTGCTAACTTGCAGCCCCACCGATGATTCCGAAGAAAGACGGCCAACGCCCCGAGCCCGCGCCACGCGCCCCCGAACCGGTCTCGCCACGGCTCGTGATGAGCCTGGGGCGGTCCGGCGGCTCGAACATCGCTGCGGAGAAGGACGATCTGCTCGGTGAAGCCATCGACGACGAGCATCGGCGATCGGTCCACAGACCATGAACCCCGCCGAGTTCATCGCCAAGTGGTCCCGCGCCGACCTCTCCGAGCGGTCGGCGGCGCAGCAGCACTTCCTCGACCTGTGCGACCTCTTCGAGCACCCGAGCTCGCGAGCCGCACCCTGACCAACCTCTACAACCAGCGCCCCGCCTGGCTCGACCTCGCCCACCGCCGGCTCGACGAAGCGGTCTTCGCCGCCTACGGCTGGGACCCCGGCCTCACCGACGAGGAGGTCCTCGAGAAACTCCTCGCGCTCAACCTCGAGCGGGCGGGGGAGCAGGCAGCGAAGCAGGCGGGCTAGGATAATGTCGATCCAGCGCCCTGGAGAGGGCAACCATGGCGGCCCATCACCTGACGATCCCGTTCTCGGACGACCTCCTGCTGTCTCTCAAGGAGAGCCCTGAGGAGTTCGAAGCGGAGGCCCGCCTGCTCCTCGCTGTGAAGCTCTACGAGCTCGGTCGGGTCTCGACGGGCCGAGCTGCGGAGCTGGCCGGCATGGGAAGGGTGGAGTTCCTGCTCGCCCTTGGCCGGTTCGAACTCTCCCCGGTAGGCGTCGACCCCCACGAGCTGGAGAGCGATCTGGCCAATGCCTGAGCCCGAGTCATGACCTTCCGAGAGCTCGATACCGTGATCCTCGAGCACGACCTGCCGGCGCATGGCCTCTGTGCGGGAGATATCGGTGCCGTCGTCGGGGTCTATCCGGATGGATTGCACGTGGAGTTCGTCGCGGCGTCCGGAGAGACTCTGGGACTCGTCACGCTGACCGAGAAGGCCGTCCGCCGGGCAATGGACGACGATCTGCTCGCCGCGCGATCGCTACGGGCGGCGGTCTGAAGCGCGCGCAGAACCGCGGGAGCGACAAGGCATGAACCGAGACACCGCCCGGGGAATCGTCACCGAGCACGTCCAGGACGAGGGCCTGCGCCGCCACATGCTGGCGGTCGAGGCCGCGATGCGCTGGTACGCGGCGAAGCTGGGGGAGGATCCGGAGAGCTGGGGGCTCGCGGGCCTGCTCCACGACTTCGACTGGGAGGTCCACCCGACGCTCGAAGGGCACCCGCGGGACGGGGCGCCGATCCTGCGCCAGCGCGGGGTGCCGGAGACGGTGGTGCAGGCGATCCTGTCGCACAACACCGCCGGCACCGGGGTCGAGCGCGCGCGGCCGATCGACTACGCGCTCCTCGCCTGCGACGAGATCACCGGCCTGGTCATCGCCGCCGCGCTGGTGCGCCCGCACAAGGACGTGCGCCAGCTCTCGGTCAAGTCGATCCAGCGCAACTGGAAGGACAAGCTCTTCGCCGCCGGCGTCGACCGCGAGGAGATGCGCCACGCGGCCGAGGACTTCAGCCGCGAGTGCTTCGGCGGCGGCCTCGAGCTGTGGCAGCACGCCGGCAACGTGCTCGCGGCGATGTCCGCGGAGGCCGAGCGGCTCGGGCTCGACGGGCGGCTGGCGGCGGTGGGAGGATCGACTCCGTAGACTCGGTGGTAGCTTGCGCGGAACGGGGGATCGAACATGAGCAAGGTCGAGAGTCTGGAACGAACCGTCAGCGAGCTGTCTGCCGACGAGATGGCCGAGTTCCGGCACTGGTTCATCGAGTTCGAAGTGGCGAGTTGGGACCGGCAGATCGAGTCGGACGCCGCGTCCGGCAGGCTCGACCAGTTGGCGGAGCGCGCCCTGAGCGCGCACCGTCGGGGTGAGAGTCGGGAGCTTTGAGACACTTCGCATCACCCGACTTCTGGAGCTGCTTTGACCGGCTCCCCCCGCAGGTCCAGGCGCTGGCGCGGAAGAACTTCGATCTGCTCAAGGTCTCGCCGGATCATCCCTCGCTACACTTCAAGACCGTCGGCAGGTTCCGCTCGGTGCGCGTGGGCCTCCACTGGCGCGCTCTCGGCACCGAGACGGAGGGCGGGATCCTCTGGTTCTGGATCGGCAGTCACGCCGACTACGATCACTTGTTGCGCTGATCTACGGCGCCCCCCTCACCCCCACTCCTCCCCCTCCACCAGCCGCGGCAGCTCGGGGCTCCGGCGGTGCTCGAAGATCAGGTGGGTCTCGATCCGCGCCACCTCGGGGCGGGTGGTGAAGGCGGTCATCGCCAGGTCGCGCAGGCCGTGGGAGTCGTGGGCGACGACGTGGACGAGGAAGTCGTCGGCGCCGGCGACGTGGTAGAGGGCGACGACCTGGGGCACCGAGAGGGCGTGCTGGCGGAACGACTCGACCATCTCGCGCGAGTGGCGGGTGAGCTGGACGAAGATCAGCGCCTGGAGGCCGATGCCGAGCGCCTCGGGGTCGACCTCGGCGTGGGAGCCGCGGAGGATCTCCTCCTCGGCCAGCCGGCGCACCCGCTCGAGGCAGCTCGAGGGCGCGAGCCCCACCTTCGCCGCCAGCTCCTTGTTAGACAGCCGCGCATTCTTCTGCAAGGCGGACAGGATCTCGAAGTCGATTCGGTCGAGCGGGCGCATGGCGGTTCGGACTCCGAATGATATTCGTGGTTTGATCTCGGCAGCCGATTCGGATTCTACACTGTGGCTGCCATGAAGAACATAAACCGAGACGACGGCCTTTCCTTCGACACCGCTGCGGTGCACGCCGGGCGCGGGGACTTCGCCGCTCTGGGGGTGCACGCGCCGCCGATCGACCTCTCGTCGACCTACCCGCTGGCCGATCTCGACGCGGCGACCGCGAGCATCGACTCGCTGGCCGCCGGGGGGCCGCCGCAGGGGAGCTCGATCTACTCGCGGCTGCACAACCCGACCGTCGCCCGCTTCGAGCAGGCGATCGCGGAGCTGGAGGGCGCCGAGGAGGCGGTGGCGTTCGCCTCGGGCATGGCGGCGCTGACCGCAAGCCTGCTCGCCTTCGCCGGCCCCGGTGCCCACGTGGCGGCGCAGCGGCCGCTTTACGGCGGCAGCGATCACCTGCTGGCCTCGAAGCTCCTCGGCATCGAGGTGAGCTGGGCCGCCCCCGGCGAGCTGGCGGCGGCGATCCGCCCCGACACCGCGCTGGTGGTGCTCGAGACGCCGACCAACCCGACGCTCGAGATGGTCGACATCGCCGAGGTGGTGGCGGCCGCCGGGCGGACGCCGGTCCTGGTCGACTCGACGTTCGCCACGCCGGTGCTCCAGAACCCGATCGCGCACGGCGCGCGGATGGTGCTCCACAGCGCGACCAAGTTCCTCGGTGGCCACGGCGACGTGCTGGCCGGGGTGGTGGCCTGCGACGCCGAGTCGGCGGCGGCGCTGCGCAGGGTGCGGGTCGCGACCGGCGCGGTGCTCCATCCGCTCGCCGCCTATCTGCTCCACCGCGGGCTGCCGACGCTCGCGCTGCGGGTGCGAGCGGCGCAGGACGGAGCGCGGCTGCTCGCGGATCGCCTGGCCTCGCATCCGGCGGTGACTCGGGTCTGGTACCCGGGCCTCCCGGGCGGCGATCCACGGCGCCTGCTCGGCCGGCAGATGCGCGGCCCCGGGAGCCTGATCGCCTTCGAGGTCGAGGGCGGGGCGCCGGCGGCGGCGCGGGTGATGGCGGCGGTCGAGCGGATCACGCCGGCGGTCAGCCTGGGCGCGGTCGACACGCTGATCCAGCATCCCGCCGGGCTGACCCACCGGGTGGTCGACGCCGCCGCGCGGGAGGCCGCCGGCATCACTGAAGGAATGCTCCGCCTGGCGGTCGGGCTCGAGGACCCCGAGGACCTCTGGCGCGACCTCGACCACGCACTCGCCGAGTCGGTCTTCGCGGCGTATCCGATGGCGCTCTCGGCTTGAGCATTCGTTGACAGTCGAGCCGCCTTTCGTCACACTCCAGGCCTCGTGTCTCCGCGCTCCCGTGAGGTATTGCGGGCGCCGCGGCGGCTCCAAAGAGGCTCGGGCGGCCCACGGAGCCGGGCGGGTTGGGACCCGCCGATGAGGGACACGCCCAGAAAGGAGGTGGCCAGGTGAGTCCTAACAGCTACGGTTTCGCGGAGGTGGCGTCCCCGTAAGGGTGCTTCCCAAGCGGCCGCGGCGCCGTTGGGCCCCTCCTTCGGGGTAACCCAACGCCACTGATGCGGAACGCCGAGGCCCCGGTCCCCCGCGAGGGTGGCCGGGGCCTCATTCATTGGGCCTCATTCATTTCGGGCCGCGGCATTCGGGCCGCAACGCCGGCGCCCTCCCGCCGTATAGAATCCGGACGCCGGCCCGCGCCCCGCGCACCCCTCGGCCCCTGTCCCCACGGGTCACGATCGAGATGGAGGCACTGATGAACCACCGACCGCAGCTCCTCGCCGCCGCCCTCTTCGCCGCCGTCTCTGCGCTCGCCGCCGCTACCGCGGTGGCCGAGGTCGAGCGCGTCGAGCATGGCAACCTGGTGATCGAGAACGTGCCCGAGGTCCCGGAGCACGTCGCCGAGCGGATCGGCCGCTACGAGAACACCCGCTCGGCGTTCCTGACCGGCTGGCACCCGGGCGGCCAGGGGATCCTGGTCTCGACCCGCTTCGGCGAGACCAACCAGGTGCACTGGGTGCGCGAGCCGGGCGGCGCCCGCCGGCAGCTCACCTTTTTCGACGAGCCGATCGGCGACGCCGACCCGAGCCCGAACGCAGGGACCTCCGGCTTCCTGTTCTCGAAGGACGTCGGCGGCTCGGAGAACTTCCAGATCTACCACTACGACCTCGCGAGCGGCGACTACCGCCTGCTCACCGACGGCGAGTCGCGCAACGGCGGCGCGCAGTGGGCCAACGACGGCAAGCGCTTCGCCTACTTCACCACGAAGCGCAACGGCCGCGACTGGGACATCTACGTCGGCGACGTGACCCGGCCGGGCGCGGTCAAGGTGGTGCTCGAGCGCGAGGGCGCCTGGGGTGTGGGCGACTGGTCGCCAGACGACACGCGGCTGCTGGTCGCCCGCTTCGTCTCGGCCAACGAGGCCTACCCGCACCTGCTCGACCTCGCCACCGGCGAGCTGACCGAGCTCAACCCGAGCGACGAGAAGATCGGCTACGGCCCGTCGGCGTTCTCGCGGGACGGCAAGGGCCTCTTCTACGTCTCGGACGAGGGGACCGAGTTCCTGCACCTCCGCTACCTCGACCTGGCCAGCCGTGAGTCGAAGCTCCTGACCGGAGACATCCCGTGGGACGTCGAGGGGCTCGATCTCTCCCCCGACGGCAGCCGGATCGCCTTCACGGTCAACGAGGACGGCATCGCCCGCCTCTACCTGCGCGACGCCGCGACGATGGCGGACCTGCCGCTGCCCGAGCTGCCGGTGGGGCAGGTGCTCGGCCTCGAGTTCAGCCCCGACGGCAAGCAGCTCGGGCTGACCTTGACCACCTCGCAGTCGCCGGGCGACGCCTTCTCGATCGACCTCGCGAGCCGAAGCCTGACCCAGTGGACCTTCAGCGAGGTCGGCGGCCTCGACACCTCGAAGTTCGTCACCCCGGAGCTGGTCCACTACCCGACCTTCGACCAGGTCGACGGCGCGCCGCGGCAGATCCCGGCCCTCTACTACCGGCCGGCGGGCCCGGGGCCGTTTCCGGTGGTGGTCAACATCCACGGCGGACCGGAGGGGCAATCGAGGCCGTTCTTCAACCCCATCACCCAGTACCAGGTGCTCGAGCAGGGCTTCGCGGTGCTCTACCCCAACGTCCGCGGCTCGTCGGGCTACGGCAAGAGCTTCCTCCTGCTCGACAACGGGATGAAGCGCGAGGAGTCGGTCAAGGACATCGGCGCGCTCCTCGACTGGGTCGCGACCCGGCCCGAGCTCGACGCCGAGCGGGTTGCGGTGGTCGGCGGCTCCTACGGCGGCTACATGGTGCTCGCCGCGATGGTCCACTTCGACGACCGGCTGCGGGCGGGCATCGATCTCGTCGGCATCAGCAACTTCGTCACCTTCCTCGAGAACACCTCCGACTACCGGCAGGACCTGCGCCGGGTCGAGTACGGCGACGAGCGCGACCCCGAGATGCGCGCCTTCCTCGACAAGATCTCGCCCAACCGGCGGGCGGCCGAGATCAGCAACCCGCTGTTCGTGGTCCAGGGTCTGAACGACCCGCGCGTGCCGGCCTCCGAGAGCGAGCAGATGGTCGACGTCATCCGCGAGCAGGGGGGCGAGGTCTGGTACCTCCTGGCCAAGGACGAGGGGCACGGCTTCGGCAAGAAGACCAACCGCGACTACTTCACCCGCGCCTCGGCGGTCTTCCTCGAGCGCTACCTGCTCGGCGACGATGACGAGGGCGGCGAGGGCGCGGCCGGCTCGCCGGCGGCGTCTTCCGAATAGGGGAGGGGAGCACGCCATGCCCCCCGCCGCCCGCACCGCCGCGGTCCTGACCGGTCTCGTGCTCGCCGCCGCCGGCCTGCTCGCCCTGGCGCCGGCCTGCTCGGGGCAGGGCCACGTCCACGGCGAGCACGGTCCGGCTGCCGCCGTCCCTGAAGTCGACGGTCCTCTCGGCCGGCTCGACTTCCGGACCTCGGGCGGCGAGGCGGCGCAGGCGCACTTCCTGCGCGGCGTCCTCTGGCTGCACAGCTTCGAGTACTCGGACGCACGCGAGGAGTTCCGGCGCGCCTGGGAGGCGGAGCCCGGCTTCGCCATGGCCGCCTGGGGCGAGGCGATGACCTGGAACCACCCGATCTGGGTGCGGGTCGACCTCGAGGCAGGCCGCGCGGCGCTCGAGCGGCTGGGGGCGACCCGCGAGGAGCGCCTGGCCGCGGCGCCGACCGAACGCGAGCGCGCCTTCGTCGCCGCCGTCGAGGAGCTCTTCTTCGGCGAGGGCGACAAGCCGGAGCGCGACCGCGCCTACGCCGAGGCGATGGCACGGCTCCACCGGCAGTCCCCCGAGGACCCCGAGGCGGCGGCGTTCTACGCCCTGGCCCTCCTCGGCTCCGGCCAGGGCGAGCGCGACTTCGCCACCTACATGGCGGCGGCGGCGGTGGTCGAGGAGGTCTACGCCGCCAACCCCGACCACCCGGGCGCGCTCCACTACCTGATCCACGCCTACGACGAGGCGGTCCACGCGCCGCTCGGCCTGCGCGCCGCCCGGCGCTACGCCGAGGTCGCCTCGGCGGCGCCGCACGCCCTGCACATGCCGTCGCACATCTTCCTGGCGCTCGGCCTGTGGGACGCCGTCGAGGCCTCGAACCGCGACGCGGTAGAGGCCGCTGAGGAGCGCGGCGGCCCCAACTACCACTCGCTGTTCTGGCTCCAGTACGCGCTGCTCCAGCAGGGCCGGGCGGCCGAAGCGGCGGAGCTGCTCGAGGAGGTGAAGGCGGCCGCCGCCGGCGGCGCCGGCCCGGCGCGCACCCACCTCGCATTCATGAGCGCGGCCCAGACGGTCGAGACCGCCGGCCGCTTCGCGCCGCCCGAGGTCGACACGGCGGGGCTCGAAGCCGGCCCCGTGGTGATCGCCGCCTACGCCCGCGGCTACCACGCCGCGCTCGCCGGCGACGCCGCCGGCGCCCGCACCGCGGCGGCGGCGATCCGCGAGGCCGCGGCGGAGGAGGAAGGCCGCGATGCCGGCGCCGCGGCGATCTGCGCCGATCAGCTCGAGGCCCTGGCTCTGCTCGCCTCGGGCGCCCCCGGCGAGGGCGCGGCCGGTGGTGACGCCGGGGATGGTGCGACCGCCGCCGGCGGCGCCGACGAGGCGCTCGACCGCCTGCGCGCCGCCGCGGCCGCCGAGGACTCGCTCTCCCTCGACATCGGCCCGCCCTACCCGCCGAAGCCGACCTGGGAGCTGCTCGGCGAGACCCTGCTCCGCCTCGGCCGCCCGGCCGAGGCCCGCGCCGCCTTCGACCACGCCCTCGCGCTGGCCCCGGGCCGGACGCTGGCGCTCACCGGCCTCGCCGCGGCCGCGGCGGGGGAGGGGGACGAGGAGGCGGCGGAGGAGGCGCGGGGGAGGGTGGCGGGGAACCTGAGGAAGATGGACGGGGCGGCGGCGGATAATCAAAGCGCGTTGGTGCCCTGAGCGAGAGCCCGGCTTTCTGCACTCCGGATGACGTGTTCGGCAACGAAAACGACATCCGGAATGTAGTTTCTGTCAGGTTGCGGCCGTGGCCCCGTCCTCCAGCACCATCCGCACGTGCGGGATCCCCGCCTCCATGAACCCTTCCCCCCGCCGCTCGAAGCCGAACCCGGCGTAGAAGCGCTCCAGATGCGCCTGGGCGTGGAGGACGAAGCTGTCGTGGCCGGCGGCCCGGGCTTCGTCCAGCAGGTGGGCCACGAGCGCCCGGCCGATCCCGCGGCCCTGGTGCTCGGGAAGGACGGCGAAGCGCTCGAGCTTGGCGGCGCGGCGGCTGTCGGGGGTGGTGACCTCGCGCCAGCGGGCGGTGCCCACGGGCTCGCCGCCGAGCCAGGCGAGGACGTGGCGGCAGTGGGCGTCGAGGCCGTCGAACTCCTCCTCGGGCGGGCAGTCCTGGCCCTCGACGAAGACGCGGGTGCGGATCGCCACCACCTGTCGCCAGTCGGCGGCGCCTTCGGCGGGGCGGATCTCGAGCCGCGGACCGCCGGAGGCGGGTGCGGTCGTGGGGTCGGGCTCGGGCATCGGGCGGCAGGGTGGAGGGCGGGGGAGCCGATGGGTTGCGAAGCGGTGAGCATGGGTATCATGCGGGGCCAAGCGCCTTCGCGCAACGGGCGCTGGCGAGGGCGTCGCGATCTTCGCCGTGGAGCTCCCCTCGGGCGCTGACGAGGTGCTCGACCTGACCTTCGAGCCCGGCGGCGGGCTGCTCTCGGTGCTCTCGCTGGTCGACGCGCCCGACCTCCGTCCTTCGCGCGGCGAAGCCGATTCTTGTTTTCGACCGCCCCCGCGTGCATAATTGCGTCTTCCTTTGTCTTTCTCGGCGGATCCCGAAATCGATGGCGCCCGGGTTCGGTCCTCTTCAGAGGGTCGGCCCTTGCTCGCTGGCCTGGAGATGGACTCCAGGACCAAGGCGACCCGTGCGAGGAGCGCGAGGTTGCGGAGGATCTTCTGAGATGCGTAACGTCGTCATTGTCGGAGCTCGTCGTAAGTTCCTTGCGGCCGTGGCCCTCTGCGCGCTGGCCCTCGCCGGCGGCGCCCTGGCCATCGAGCCCAAGGCACCCGACTCGCCGCTCAGCGCCTTCGAGTTCTTCCTGCCCGAGCTGTACATTAGCAGCTCCAACCTGACCCTCGAAGAGGCTCTGCCGGACCTCCCCAACCGCGCCGCATGGCAGGACTTCCAGGCCGCGGCCGCGGCCGGCGGGCCGGTCGGGGTCTACATCGACCCCCGTTCGGGAGCCGCCACCAACCTGGTCGGCGCCTTCCCCCTGATTCCGGGCGACGGTGCGGGCAACCGGCTCTCCGTCGGTGACCTCTCCGCGCGGGTCGGCTACGAGGTGCGGACGGTCGGCAGCAAGGAGGTCGGCGACGCCGTCCGCTCCTTCGTCGACGTCAACCGGCCGATCCTCGGCATCGACGTCGACCAGCTCGGCGCGGTCAAGGCCGCCGACGTCACCCCCGATCTCTGGCACGTCAACTTCCCGCAGACCTACCGCGGCGTGCCGGTGCGCTGGGGCCGCCTCTCGGCGACCCTGAGCCACGGCAACCTGATCCTGCTCGGGACCGAGACCTGGGGCGACGTCCGCGGCCTGTCGGTGGCGCCGGCGGTGACCGCCGAGCGGGCCCTCGAGACCGGCTTCGGCTACATCGGCGGCCGCACCCGCCTCGACCGGATGGTCGGCGGACCGACCCTCGAGATCGTGCCGGTAGCCCCGCCGGAGCACCAGGCGGGCGAGGCCTTCGCCGGGCCGGTGGGCCAGGGCTACGGCCACCGCCTGGTCTGGTCCTTCGCCTTCGTGCGCACCCCGGACCACGAAACCTGGGAGGCGCTGGTCGACGCCCACAGCGGTGAGCTGATCGCCTTCCAGGACGTCAACCAGTACATCACCCAGAGCATCACCGGCGGCGTCTACCCGATCACCAGCACCGGGGTCTGCCCGACCCCGGACACCTGCGGCACGATGCAGTCCGGCTGGCCGATGCCGTTCGCCGACACCAACCTCGCCTCGCCGAACAACGTCACCAACAGCGCCGGGCTCTTCGAGTACACCAGCGGCACCGTCAACACCAACCTCGACGGCCCGTTCATCCGCATCCTCGACGTCTGCGGCGCGATCTCGAACAGCGCCGCCGGCAGCATCAACCTCGGCGGCACCAACGGCCAGCACGACTGCACCACCGGCGGCGGCTCGGCGGGCAACACCGCGCCGTCGCGGACCGCCTTCTACGAGCTGAACAAGCTCGTCGAGCAGGCGCGCGGCTGGCTGCCGACCAATAGTTGGCTCAACGCCCGGCTCACCGCCAACGTCAACATCAACCAGACCTGCAACGCCTTCTGGAACGGCTCGACGGTGAACTTCTACCGCTCGGGCGGCGGCTGCCGCAACACCGGTGAGCTGGCCGGCGTCTTCGACCACGAGTGGGGCCACGGCATGGACTCCTTCGACTCGGGCGGCTCCTCCTCGAACCCCGGGGAGGCCTACGCCGACATCGCGGCCATCCTTCGCCTGGAGGCCTCCTGCGTCGGCCACGGCTTCTTCGACGCTTCGACCAGCGGCACCTGCGGCCTGACCGTCGACGGCACCGGCCGCAACTGCAACGAGGCGCAGACCGGCGCCGCCGTCTGCTGCACCGACTGCTCGGGCGTGCGCGACTCCGACTTCGCCAAGCACAGCCCGAACACGCCGGCGACTCCCCTCAACTTCGTGTGCAGCCGCTGCCTCACCGGCGGCGCACCCTGCGGCCGCCAGGTGCACTGCGCCGCCGCGCCGGTGCGCCAGGCCGCCTGGGACTTGGCGACCCGGGACCTCACCGCGACGCCGTTCAACCTCGACAGCGAGAGCGCCTTCCTGGTCGCCAACAAGCTCTTCTACCACGGCAGCGGCTCGGTCGGCGCCTGGTACACCTGCACCTGCACCACGGCGTCCGCGGGCTGCGGCTCGACCAACGGCTACATGCAGTGGCTGGCCGCCGACGACAACAACGGCAACCTCAACGACGGCACGCCGCACATGACGGCGATCTTCAACGCCTTCAACCGGCACGGGATCGCCTGCTCGACGCCGACCGCCCAGAACAGCGGCTGCACGACTCCCTCGACGCCGCCGACCGTCAACGCCACCCCGGGCAACAACCAGGTGGCGCTGTCGTGGGGCTCGGTCTCCGGCGCCAGCCGCTACTGGGTGTTCCGCACCGAGGGGGTCGCCGGCTGCAACTTCGGCAAGACGCGGATCGCCGACATCACCGGCACCTCGTTCACCGACACCCAGGTGGTCAACGGCCGCGAGTACTACTACAACGTGGTGGCGCAGGGCACCTCGGCCGCCTGCTACACCCCCGCCAGCACCTGCCTGACCGTCACCCCGGGCGCACCGGTGACCCCGGACTTCGCGGTCGCGGTCAGCCCGTCGAGCCTGACCATCGCGGCCGGCGCCAACGGCACCACGACGACGACCGTGTCGTCGATCAACGGCTTCTCGAGCTCGGTCGCACTGTCCTGTGCCGGCCAGCCGAGCGGCATCACCTGCGGCTTCGCGCCCAGCTCGGTGACGCCGCCGGCGAACGGCAGCGCCAACAGCACGCTCACCGTGTCGGTGGCGGGCTCGGTGGCTTCGGGTACCTACAACTTCAACGTCCAGGGGACCAACGGCGGCAACACCCGTACCGCGGCCCTCGGCGTCACGGTGCCGGGCGCCGGTCCGGTGACGGTCTTCTTCGACGACTTCGAGACCGCCCAGGGCTGGACCACCAACCCGAACGGCACCGACACCGCCACCACCGGGCAGTGGCAGCGGGCCAACCCCGAGACCACCACCTCGAGCGGCACCAAGCAGCAGGGCACCACCCCGAGCGGGGTCAACGACCTGGTGACCGGCCCCCTCGCCGGTGCCAGCGCGGGCGACCACGACATCGACGGCGGGGTGACCACCATCCAATCGCCGGCGATCTCGCTGCCGTCGAGCGGCACGCTGACGCTGTCGTTCTCGTACTACATGGCGCACCTCAACAACTCCTCGACCGCCGACTTCCTGCGCGTGCGGGTGGTCGGCAGCACCAGCTCGCTGGTGCTCGAGGAGCTGGGCGCCGCCAACGACGACGACGCGGCGTTCGCGCTGCACTCGGTCAACATCAGCTCGTTCGCCGGTCAGACCGTCCGCATCCTCATCGAGGCGGCGGACGCCAGCGGCGCGAGCCTGGTCGAGGCCGCGGTCGACGACGTGCGGATCCAGCAGAACTAGCCACGGCGGACGGCCGCCGAGTCTCTGCGAGGGGGGCGCTCCGGCGCCCCCCTTTTCGTTGGTACCCGGATAGCGACCGGTGGGGAAATCTCCCGGCGCGGAGCGCGGTTAACAGGTCGTCGCGCCCGACCGCAGACCGACCCGACCGCCGCCCGGCCATGACCACGCTCCATCCCGCCGACCGGCTCGCGCTCTTGGCGAGCCGCCCCGACGGCGAGATCGACCTCGCCGAGGGGGCGCTCCTGGTCGCCGCGGCGCTCCAGCCCGGGCTCGACCTCGACGCCGAGCGCGCGCGGCTGGAAGTGCTCGGCGCGGAGGCGGCGGCGCGGCTCGACGGCGTGGCCGGGGGCGAGGGGCGCTGCGGCGACGGCGAGCGGCTGCGCCGGCTGACCGCCTTCCTCTACGGCGAGCAGGGCTTCGACGGCGATCGCGAGAGCTACGAGCACCCCGACAACAGCCTCCTCAACCGCGTGCTCGACCGCCGGCGCGGGATCCCGCTCTCCCTCGCCCTGGTGCTGATCGAGACCGGCCGGCGCGCCGGCGTGCCGCTGGTCGGGGTCGGCTTCCCCGGCCACTTCCTGGTCCGCCACGCCTGCCACTGCGACATCGTGCTCGACCCCTTCGCCGCCGGCCGGCCGCTGACCCGCGCCGAGTGCGAGGCGCTCCTCGCCCGGGTCACCGGCGGCGGCGCCGAGTTCCATCCGCGCCTCCTGGCGCCGGCGCCCCGCCTCGAGGTCCTGCTGCGCCTGCTCAACAACCTCCAGGCCGCCTACCTGAAGCGCGGCGACGCCGCTCCCGCCCTGACCACCCTCGACCTCGCCCTCCGGCTGATCCCGGGCGACCCGGTGCGGCTCCGCGCCCGCGGCATGCTGCGCCTGCGCTCGTGCGACTTCGCCGGCGCCGCCGACGACCTCGGCCGCTACCTCGAGGCCTGCCCGGAGGCGCCCGACCGCGGCGCCGTGGGCGAGCTGATCGAGTGCGCGCGGAAGCGGCTAAGCCGCCTCCACTAGCTCGGCTGGCAGTCCGCTTGCAGAAGGCCCGCGGGACGGTGCGCCGGGTGGTTCGGCCGCGCCGGCTCACGACCGTTCCGATCCCAGGAGGGACGCCGATGACTCTCACCGCGGTCTCCATGCTCCATGTCCGCTGTCCGCGCACGTTCGCCGCCGTGGCGGCGGCGGTGCTCCTGCTCGGCTCCTGCGAGGCGGGCGAGGGGGAGACCCCGTCGCCGCCGCCATCGGTGGAGCAGGCTGGGCAGCCGGAGCAGGCCGAGGGCGAGGAGATGCCGTCGCCGCCGCCGCGGTCGAGCCCGGTCGCCGACGCGCCGCCTCCGCCGCCGCGCGAGGAGCCGGCGCTCCCGCCCGAGGAGGCGATCGAGCGCGCCTGCCGGCCGCCGGTCGGGTCCGAGGTCCGGTCGCTGGTCTCCTGCGGCGACGTCGCCGAGGCCTACCGGCGGCTGATGGAGGAGAACCGCGCCTGCTCGAGCGACGCCGACTGCCACGTCGTCGAGGGCTCGTGCGCGATCGGACTCGGCGGCTGCTGGTACGCCGTCTCTCGTTCGGTCACCTTCGACGACGCCGACCGGCTCACGGCCCGCTACCGCGAGCTCGGGTGCAGCGGACCGGTCTGCCGCTGCGCCGCGCCGCCGGAGCGGGCGGCGTGCGTCGAGGGGGTGTGCTCCGCGGGCTCGTGAGGGACCGCCCGCAGGGAGCGGTCGGTGAAGCGCTGTGGCAAGAGGAGGCTTGAATCCTTTACCATCGCAGTCGCCATCCGACCGTTACTCCGAGGAGGTCCCCTGCGATGCGCCCATCCCACCGCTCCGTCTTCGCCGTCTCGATCCTGACCGCCCTGGCGCTCGCGGCCGGCGCACTCCCGGCCGCCGCCCAGCCGGTCCACCTGCCGGCCCTGGACGGCGACGCCCTGGTGGTCACCGACTCGCTCGGCATCCCGCACGCCTGCGCGTCGAGCGAGCGCGACGTGATGGTGCTCCTGGGCTGGCTCCACGCCCGCGACCGGCTGTTCCAGATGGACGTGCTGCGGCGCACCTTCGACGGCACCCAGGCCGAGCTGTTCGGCTCGCCGGTGATCCCCGCGGACGTCCAGCTCCGCACGCTCGGCCTGAGGCGGGCGGCGGAGGAGAGCTGGACCGGCTACCAGGCGCTCGCCGGCACCACCGGCTCGAACGCCGCCGAGCTCCTCACCGGCTACGCCGCCGGCGTCAACGCCTGGATCGAGCGCAACCCGCCGCCGCCCGAGTACGCCGCGCTCGAGCTGACCGCGGTCGAGCCCTGGACCGAGGTCGACAGCCTGGTGATGGCCAAGGGGCTGGCCTTCGGCCTGTCGTTCGACCTCGGCGAGATCGACATCACGCTGGCGCTCCTCGCCTACGTCGAGGCGGGCGCCGTCCAGGGCTTCGTCGGCCCGGCGCTCTTCGCCGAGGACATCTTCCGCAGCGCGCCGTTCGACGACCGGGTGTCGATCCCCGGCGCGCTGCCGGCGACCGCGGCCGCCCCGGCACGGGCCGCCTCGGCCCCGAGCGCTGTCGCCGCCGCCCTCGCCGGCCTCGACCCGCGGGCGGCCGAGCTGGCGCGCAGATACCGGGAAGCGGCCTCCGCGGTGCCGCTCCTCGCCCGCGCCTTCGACCGCAAGGCGGCCGGCACCGGCAGCAACTGGTGGATCGTCTCCGGCGACCGGACCGCGAGCGGCTTCCCGGTGCTCGCCAACGACCCCCACCTCGGGCTCGACGAGCCGGCGACCTTCTACGAGGCGCACCTCCTGGTCTCGCAAACCGCCGGCTGCGGCCTCCCCGCGGGCGGGCTCCGGCTGACGTCGGGAGGGGCGGCCGCGGCTCCGGCCGTGGCTCCCGCGCCCGGCTCCTCGCCGGGCTTCCCCTTCCTGAACGTCAACGGTGTCACCTTCGCCGGCGTGCCGGGGGTGGTGCAGGGTTGCAACCAGCGCATCTGCTGGGGCTCGACCACCAATCCGATGGACGTCACCGACGTCTACCAGGAGCGGCTCGTCGTCGACGGCATCACCGGGCTGCCGCAGGCGACGCTGTTCGACGGCCAGCCCGAGGCCCTGGTCTTGATCCCGCAGCTCTTCCGGGCCAACCTGCCGAGCGACGGCATCGCCGACAGCTCGGTCGCGGTCCCGGTCAGCCCGCTCCTGGGGGGCGTCACCCTGGTCGTGCCGCGGCGCAACCACGGTCCGATCGTCCAGGTCGACGCCTCGACCTCGCCGCCGATCGCGCTCTCGGTGCAGTACACCGGCTGGCGCGACACCTACGAGCTGGAGGCGTTCCTGCGCTTCATGCGCGCCGCCGACCTCGACGACTTCACCGACGGGCTCCAGTACTTCGACGTCGGGTCGCAGAACTGGGCCTATGCCGACGTCGACGGCACGATCGCCTACTTCACCAGCGGTGAGATGCCGCTGCGCGAGGACCTCCAGAACCTCAACTTCCCCGACGGCGGCATGCCGCCGTTCCTGATCCGCGACGGCACCGGCACGCTCGCCCACGAGTGGCTGCCGGCGACCCCCGGCGGCACCCACGCGATCGCCTACCAGGTGCTGCCGTTCGCCGAGATGCCCCAGGTGGTCGATCCCGCCGCCGGCTACGTCGCCAACGCCAACAACGACCCGATCGGCACCACCCTCGACAACAACCCCTTGAACCAGCTCCGCGCGGGCGGCGGCATCCTCTACCTCTCGCCGGGCTACTCGAGCCTGCGCATGGGGCGGATCGCGCGCGAGCTGGAGGCGCTCCTCGCCGGCGGGCACCAGGCGACGGACGCCGAGCTGGCGGCGCTCCAGGCCAACAACGAGCTGCTCGACGCCGAGCTGATCCTGCCGTATCTCTCGGCGGCCTTCGACGGCGCCGTCGACCCCGACGCGCCGCCCGAGCTGGTCGCGCTCGGCACCGATCCGGAGATCGTCGAGGCGATCGCACGCCTTCGCGGCTGGGACTTCTCGACCCCGACCGGGATCGAGGAGGGGTGGGACCCGGGCGACGACCCGGACGACCTGCCGGCGCCCTCGGCGGGCGAGATCGCGAACAGCGTCGCGGCGACGATCTGGGCGGTCTGGCGCGGCCAGGCGATCCGCATCGTGATCGACGAGACGCTCGACCGGATCGGCCTCGGCGACTTCCAGCCCGGCTCGGACCAGGCCTACGTCGCTCTCGCCCACCTGCTGACCGCCTTCGAGGAGAACCAGGGGATCGGCGCCTCCGGGGTCGACTTCTTCCCGGCCGAAGCCGGCGTCTCGCGCGAGCACGCCCGCGACCTGGCGCTCCTCGGGGCGCTGCGCGACGCGCTCGACCGCCTCGCCGGATCGGCCTTCCGTGCAGCCTTCGGCGACTCGACCGACCAGGGCGACTACCGCTGGGGTCGCCTGCACCGGATCACCTTCGAGCACCCGCTCGAGGCGCCGTTTTCGATCCCTCCGGCGGCCGGCTTCACCGACCTCGCGCTCGATCTCCCGGGGCTCGCGCGCGCCGGCGGCTACGAGGCGGTCGACGCCTCGAGCCACGACCCGCGCGGCTCCTTCTACTTCGGCTTCGAGTTCTCGTCGGGGCCGGCGCGGCGGTTCGTCGGCGTGCTCGACCCGGCCGGGATCGACGCCCGGCAGGTGATCCCGGGCGGGCAGAGCGGCGTCCTCGGGAGCCCGCACTACGCCGACCAGCTCCCGCTCTGGCTGACCAACGGCCATCACGACCTGGTCCTCGAGCCGGGCGCGGTCGGCGACGTCGAGACGGTCGAGGACTTCTCGCCGGTCGGCCAGCCGTGCGTGCCCGACGACACCACCCTCTGCTTCCTCGACGACCGCTTCCGGGTCACCGTCGACTGGCGCACCGGCTTCGGCACCTCGGGGCCCGGCCGCGTGGTGCCGGTGGGGGGGAGCGCCCGGTCGGGGCTCTTCTGGTTCTTCGCCGCGGACAACTGGGAGATGCTGGTCAAGGTCCTCGAGGGCTGCGAGGTCAACGACCGCTTCTGGGTCTTCGCCGCCAGCGCCACCAGCGTCGAGTGGACGCTGACGGTCGAGGACACCGCTGCCGGCGAGGTCGCGATCTACACCAACCCGCTCGGCCGGCCGTCCCCGGCGGTCACCGACACCGCGGCGTTCGCGACCTGCCCGTGAGGAGGGGCGATGGAGGAAGGGAAGTGAGCGAGAGGAGCCTCTCGACGCGTACGCGCGCCGGCCGGGCGCTGGCGCTCTGCCTGTTCGCGGCGGTCGTCGTCGGCTGCGCGGGCACCCAGCCCGCCGTCCCGGGGCCTGCGGCGGTCGGTCCGGCGGCCGCGCCGCCCGACGAGCCGCGGGCCGGCGGCGCGGAAACGGCCGGGCTCGAAGCCGGGTCGCGGGCGGCGGAGGAGCCGGCGCCGCCCGTGGCCGAGCCGGCGCCGCCGCCCGGCGCCGGCGTGGCGCTGCCCGACACCGTCGCCGGCCGCACCTTCGGCGATTGGCTGGCGCTCTACAACCGGGGCGCCGAGCGCGAGATCGAGGAGTTCATCGGCGCGCGCTTCGCCCCCGACTTCCTGGCCCAGCTCCCGGTCTCGGCGCTGGTGGCTTTCCATCTCCAGTCGCGGGCGGCGACCGGCGAGCTGGCGCCGGTCGAGATCGAGCCCGCCGGCGAGCACGCGCTCGACGCCCTCGCCGGCGGTGCCAGCGGCGCGATGACGGTCTCGCTCGAGGTCGAGCCGGAGCCGCCGCACCGGATCACCCGGCTGCGGCTGGTGCCGCCGGGGGACTGAGCACTCGCGGGGGGTTGTTCGGCCGCCGTGTAACCCCGCCCCGCCGGCGAACGTAGTGGCTCCGAGACCGGGGCCGCGGCGGCATGCGAACCGCCCGCGGGCGCCCGGATCCCGGAGGCACCATGGCCCGCTCGGCGCTCTTCTCGACCACTCTCCGGGGGCTCGTCCGCAGCCCCGGGTTCGCCGCCCTCTCGATCCTCACCCTGGCCCTCGGCATCGGCGCCACCAGCGCCATCTTCAGCATCGTCCACGGCGTGCTGATCGCGCCGCTCCCCTATCCCGAGTCGGAGCGGCTGGTCGCGGTCGACCACGTGGCGCCCGGGGTCGGCATCGACGACGTCGGCATGACCGACACCCTCTACGTCACCTACCGCGAGCACGGCCGGCGGCTCGCCGAGATCGGCATCCACCGGCCGGAGGCGGTCAACCTCACCGGCGACGGCGAGCCCGAGCGGCTGGTGGCGTCGCGGGCGACCCCGTCGCTCTTCGCGGCGCTCGGGGTGGCGCCGGCGGTCGGGCGCGGGCTGATCGAGGCCGACGGCGCGCCCGGCGCCGAGCCCGTGGTGGTGCTCGGCGACGGCATCTGGCGCCAGCGCTTCGGCGCCGACCCGGGGGTGATCGAGCGCACGCTCTCGATCGACGGCGTGCTCCACCGGGTGGCCGGGGTGCTCCCCGCCGGCTTCGCCTTCCCCGACGCCGACACCCGGATCTGGCTGCCGCTGACGGTCGATCCCGCCGAGCTCGAGGACGGCAACTTCAACTTCGAGGCGGTGGCGCGGCTCGCGCCGGGGGCGACCCTCGAGTCCGCCAGGGAAGACCTCGCGCCGCTGGTCGCCCGTTCGCTCGAGCTCCACCCGGGGGACCTGACCCCGGCGATGCTCGAGGGGGCGGGGCTCGCGATCGCCGTCAGGCCGCTCCGCGACGAGGTGATCGGCGACGTCGGCGAGGCGCTCTGGGTGCTCCTGGCCGGGGTCGGCGCGATCCTGATGATCGCCTGCGCCAACGTCGCCAACCTCTTCCTGGTGCGCGCCGAGGGGCGGCAGCAGGAGGTCGCGGTGCGCACCGCCCTGGGCGCCGGCCGCGGCCACCTGGCGCGCGCCTTCCTGACCGAGAGCCTCGTCCTGGCGCTCGCCGGCGGCGCCGCCGGGCTCGGCCTCGCCGCCCTCGGCGTCCGGGCGCTGGTCGCCTTCGGCCCCGACAACCTGCCGCGGCTCCACGAGGTCGGCCTCCACCCGCCGGTCCTGCTGTTCACGCTCGGGATCACGCTCGCCGCCGGGCTCGTGCTCGGGGCGGTGCCGATGGTCCGCTACCGGCGGCGCTTCGCGCTCGCCGGCGCGCTCAAGGAGAGCGGCCGCGGCTTCACCGCCGGGCGCGCGCGGCACCTGGCGCGAAACGCCCTGGTGGTGTCGCAGATGGCGCTCGCGCTCCTGCTCCTGGTCGGCGCCGGGCTGATGGTGCGCACCTACTGGCGCCTGAGCCACGCCGACCCGGGCTTCGACCCGCGCGGCGTCCTCACCGTCCAGCTCGCGCTCACCGAGGCCGCCTACCCCGAGGACGCCGACGTCGTCCGCTTCTCGCTGGCGCTCCTCGAGCGCCTGCGCGGCCTGCCCGGGGTGACCGCGGCCGGGCTCGGCGGCGGGCTGCCGCTCGACGGCAACATGTCCAACAGCGGCCAGGCGTTCGAGGACTTCCCGGTCGAGCCGGGAGGGCTGCCGCCGATCCTCCCCGAGCGCCGGGTCGCGCCCGGCTACTTCGAGGCGCTCTCGGTGCCGGTGGTCGAGGGGCGCACTTTCGAGGTCGCCGACGTCGAGGAGAGCCGGAAGGTGGCGGTGATCAGCGAGCCGCTGGCGCGCCGGCTCTGGCCGGACCAGAGCGCGGTCGGCAAGCGCCTCCAGCCGGGGCTCGGGGACCTCGAGTGGCTGACCGTGGTCGGGGTCGTCGGCGGCACCCGCGACGTCGGCCTCGACCGGCCGCCGATCGAGGCGGTCTACTACCCGGTCAACACCGCGCTCGAAGGGGACGGCTGGTGGGTGCCGCGGGGGCTGTCGCTGACCCTGCGCACCGCCGGCGATCCGCTGGCGCTCGCCGGCGCAGTGCGCGCCGAGGTGCGGGCGCTCGACCCCGAGATCCCGCTCGCGCGCATGCGCACGATGGAGCGGGTGGTCGCCGACTCCGGCGCCCGCACCGCCTTCACCATGGCGCTCATGGTGCTCGCCGGCGGGCTCGCGCTGGCGCTCGCCGCGATCGGCCTCTACGGCGTGGTCGCCTACGGCGTCGGCCAGCGCACGCGCGAGATCGGCGTCCGCATGGCGCTCGGCGCCAGCGGCGGCCGGGTCGCCGGCATGGTGGTGCGCCAGGGGCTGACCGTCGCCGCCGCCGGGGTGGTGCTCGGCTGGGGCGCGGCGCTGGTCGCCACCCGCTGGATGTCGAGCCTGCTCCTCTTCGAGGTCGGCGCCGTCGACGCCGCCACCTACGCCGCCACCGCCCTGGCCCTGGCCGGGGTGGCGGCGGCGGCGAGCTGGCTCCCGGCGCGCCGGGCGGCGGCGGTCGACCCGCAGATCGCGCTGAAGAACGGCTAGCTGAGGGGGGCTTGAAAAGCCCCCCTCGAGGACTCAGTGGTCGATGTCGGTGTCGTTCGGAGGCTCCTCGTCCTCGTGTGGGCAGGGATGGCCGCCGCCGTCGTCGTCGACGCCGTCGCCGTTGGCGTCCTCGCAGGCGCAGTGATCGGGCAGGCCGTCGCCGTCCGAGTCGCCGCCCGCGGCGTAGTTGGAGTGGCTGCTCCGGCTGTGGTCCTTGGGGCCGGAGTCGTTGGCGACGTGATCCACCTTGACGCACTCCGGAGCGCCGCCGCCGCCGCCCCCGCCGCCGCCGGTGCCGCAGATCTTGATCGCGCCCTGGAAGTTCGACTTGCCGACGGTGGTCGCCGAGTCGGGGCTGCCGTCGGCGTCGACGTCCACCTTGACGCCGGCCGGCAGCGGGTCGATGTTGAGCCCGCCGAGCGCCCCGCTCTGCGTCCACTGCGAGCCGTTGCTGCGGAAGACGAACTCCGGGCAGTCGCCGACGCCGCAGTCGAGCACGATCTCGGCCGGCGAAGGGCTGACGCGGACGTAGCGAAGCAGCAGGAGCGCCCGCAGAGTGGCGTTGAAGGTGCCGCCGTGGCCGCAGCCGCGGCAGATCTTCATGCTCCCGATCGGCTGCGCGGCGGAGACGGTGAGGCCGCCGACGATCTTCCAGGTCTCGGTCGGCACTCCGCCGTAGGTGACGCCGAACGGGGCCGATTCGAGGTGGAGGGCGACGAACTCGATCGGCACCGTGGCGCAGCTCCCGATCGCCAGCGGCCCGGTGGGCGCCATCCGGCGGACGATCGTGTCGGTGTTCCAGGCGAGCCCGCCGGTGTTGGCGAGCGGGTTGCCGGAGAGGCTGATCGCCGTCGCCATCCGGTCGGAGCCGAGGCCGAAGAAGTCGGCCGGCAGCGGGTTGAGGTCGAACCGGAGCACGGTGGCGCCGTCGTTGGTGGTGGTCCAGCCGTCGTCGCCGGTGGCGAGGTTGATGGTGACCGGGGCCGGCGGCAGTGGCGGGGCCGGGATCCCGACCTGCGCCGCGGCCGGCGCCGAGGCGCCGAGGGCGGCGAGGGCGGTCAGGACCAGGAATCGGTGGAGTCGTCGCATCGTCGATCCTCCTGGGTCTGCAATCGATGGGAATGCAGAAACCTGCACTTGACTATGGAGTGCGGGATTTCCATATTCCGTTGACACTTCAGCGTATCTGTAAACAAGTGCTCCATAGCGGCGGGGGCCGCACCGCGGGGCGCGAAGGGCTGAGTCAGCGCTCCCGGCTCATCGAGTAGGGGGCGGCGGCGGGCGAGCTGGCCCAATCGGGGTTCGGCTCGGGGCCCATGACGAAGGTCAGGGCGGCGCCGCGGGCGAGGTCCTCGTGGCGCAGGTAGGCCTTGTTCCAGGGCTCGCCGTCGAGGCGTCACGGACTGGATGTAGAGGTTGTCCGCGGAGAGGCCCTCGGCGGCCACGGTCAGGCGCTGGCCGCCGCCCAGGTCGATCTCCGCCCGGGCCACCTGCGGCGCGCCGATCACGTACTCGGTTGCTGCCCGGCGCCACCGGGTAGAAGCCGAGCGCGCTGAACAGGTACCAGGCCGACATCTGGCCGCAGTCCTCGTTGCCGCTGATGCCCGCGGGGGTGTCGTCGAAGAGCGTGGTCGACGATCTGGCGGACGCGCTCCTGGGTGCGCCACGGCTGGCCGGCGTAGGTGTAGAGGTAGGCGATGTGCTGGCTCGGCTCGTTGCCGTGGGCGTACTGGCCGATCAGGCCGGCGATGTCCTCGACGTGGCTGTACTTCTCCGTCGTCGGCCTCGAGCGCGAACAGCTCGTCGAGGTGCGCGACGAAGCGGTCGGCGCCGCCCATCAGCTCGATCAGCGCGGCGACGTCGTGGGGCACGAACCAGGTGTACTGCCAGGCGTTGCCCTCGGTGTAGTCGCTGCCGTACTGCGCGTACAGCGGATCGAACGGCTCGCGGAACGCGCCGTCGCTGCTGCCGCGCGCGCATGAAGCCGGTGCCGGGGTCGCAGATGGCGCGGAAGCTCCCGGCGCGGCGGCGGAACTCGCGCTCCTCCTCGCCGCGGCCGAGCGCCGCCGCCATGCGCGCGATGGTCCAGTCGTCGTAGGCGTACTCGAGGGTCTTCGAGGCGCCTTCCTTCTCGTGGTCGATCGGCACGCAGCCGTGCTTCAGGTAGGCGCCGAGGCCGCCGTAGGGGGCGTAGGTGGCGCTCGCCACCATCGCCGCGAAGGCGTCGTCGGCGTCGAAGTCGCGGATGCCCTTCAAGTAGGCGTCGGCGATCACCGGCACGGCGTGATAGCCGATCATGCACCAGGTCTCGTGCGCCGCCGAACGACCACACCGGCAGGATGCCGTGCACGCTCTGGCGCCGGTGCGCGAGCATCGAGCGGATCATCTCGCCGTCGCGCTCGGGCTGCAAGCAGGGTGAACCAGCGGGTGGAGCGCGCGGAAGGTGTCCCACAGCGAGAAGATGTGGTAGTGGTCGTGAAGCCGTCGGCGACGTGGATCGCGCCGTCGAGCCCGCGGTAGCGGCCGTCGGCGTCCATGTACGTGACCGGCGCCAGCATGGTGTGGTAGAGCGCGGTGTAGAAGATGCGCCGGGTCTGCTCGCGTCGGCCTCGACCGGACGCGATCGAGCTCGCGAGTCCAGGTCTCGCGCGCGGCGCGGCCGCACGCCGTCGAAGTCCCAGCCCGGGACCTCGGCCTCGCAGGTTGCCGAGCGCGCCGTCGATGCCGACCGAGCGAGATCGCCACCTTGACCAGGATCTCCTCGCCCTCGGCCATGGTCTTGAAGTCGAAGTGTGCCTTGAGCTTGCGCCCGAACGCTTCGCGCGTAGCTCGCCAGCACCCGCTCGCGGCCGGGGCCGAAGCCGAGGTAGGTCTCCTCGGTGCTCGTTGACCAGCCGTCCAGGAGCGGAACGGCTTCGAGAACTCCAGGGCGAAGTAGAGCTCGCGGTCGGGTGCCCAGCCCTTGGTGATGCCGGGTAGCCGGTGACCCGGCGTGTCGCCCTCGACGCGCAGCTCGCGACCACAGCACCTTGCCGTCGTAGTCGTAGATGCTGCTCACCAGGTCGAGCACCACGTGCGCCTGGTCGGCTCGCCGGGAAGGTGTAGCGGTGCAGCCCGACGCGCGTCGGTCGCGGTCAGCTCGACCTCGATCCCGGGGTCGTCGAGCACGCACCGCGTAGTAGCCCGGGCTCGGCGCGCTCGCGTCGCGTGCGAGTAACGCGAGCGGTAGCCGGAGTCGGGGTCGTCGGCGGTGCCCGGGGTCGAGCTGCACGCGGCCCGACCGTCGGCACCAGCAGGACGTCGCCCAGGTCGGAGTGGCCGGTGCCGCTGAAGTGGGTGTGCGAGAAGCCGAGGATGGTCGGGATCGCCGTGGCGGTAGCCGGCGGCCCACGGGAAGCTCTCGCGTGAAGTGGCGGATCGTCGGTGTCCGGGCTGAGCTGGACCATGCCCGAACGGCACGGTGGCGCCCGGGTAGGTGTGTCCCTCGCCGCCGGTGCCGATGAACGGATCGACGTCCTCGAAGCCGCCGGCGAAGGCGGGAGCGGCGAGAGCCGTCGCTACGGCGACGGCGAGGGCGGCGACGGCGAGGACGGTGGCGGCGAGGACGGTGGCGGCGCGCCGGCGGCCCGGGCCGCGGGTCGGGGGAGCTGGTGCGTTGCGGGACAAGTCGGCCTCCGATCTCGCGGGCACTCGCTGGGTCACCTCAGCCGCTCCGCCGGAACGGGTGGGCCTCGGTGTTGAAGACGACGGCCTCGAAGTCGAGGGCGTCGGGGGCGAAGAGCAGGTAGAGGTACTTCATCGTCTCGGCCAGGAAGAAGCTGTGCATGAGGTCGCCCTGCTCCTTGGTCACCACGTCCTCGAGCACGGTGTAGCCGGCGTCGGTGCGGCAGTGGCGGCGCAGGTCGTCGAAGAAGATCCGGCCCATCTCGCGGTAGCGCGGGTCGCCGGTGAGCCGGTGGAGGACGTAGGCCGACTCGACGATCTCCGGGCGCAGCGGGTAGCCGGCGGCGACCACCTCCATGGTGCGGTAGTCGAGCAGCTCGGGCTCGATGCCGTGGAGGCGCCACATGCGCAGGCCGGACTCCTGCAGCCGGCGCGCGCGATCGAGGTCGCCGTCGAGCGCGAGCACGCCGGGCAGGAAGGCGTGCAGCGCGCCGTAGACCGTCGCCGTGCGCGCACCGGTCGCCATGTCCGCCTCGCCGTACCAGAGACCGCCGGGGCCGTCGTCGGCGAGGTGGCGGTGGAGGGCGTCGCGCGCCTCGCGCCACATCGCGCCGCACTCGGCGTCGCCGAACAGCAGCTCGCACTTGAGGAGGTACTCGTAGTACGAGTCGATGCGCGCGCCGACCAGGCTGCGCGGGCTCGTCCACTCGCCGGTCTCGACGTCGATCTTCTCGCCGACCAGGCCGGTCGGGGCGCGCCGGCGGTGCAGCTCGACCAGCGCGCGCTTCGCCCGGTCGAAGAAGATCTCGCGGCCGGTGAGCCGGGACAGCGTGCCGAATTCGAGGATCAGGGTGCCGATCTCGGCCGGGTTGGACTCGGCGCCGCTCGCCTCGCCGGTGGCGAGGTCGACGTAGCGGTAGGGCATGCCGGTGGGCGAGTCGAAGGCCGGCAGCAGCCGCTCGCCGAGGTCCTCGGCGAGCGCCAGCAGCCGCCGGTCGCTGGTCAGCTCGTGGGCGGAGAGCAGGCCGCCGAGCAGGCGGATGGTGACCTCGAAGACCTGGACCCTGATCGGCCGGTCGAAGCGGAGGTTCTCGACCACGTGCTCGCGAGCGCGGTCGGCCTGCTGGTCGAGGCCCGCGAGGATCAGGGTGTCGAGCGCGTCGACCGGGGTCATCAGCAGCGTGGATTCGTGCCAGTCGCGGCCGGTGCGGCTCAGCGGCTGGAGCTCGTCGTGGCCCCAGGCGTACCGCTCGTAGCCGTTCCAGGCGTGCAGCAGCTCGGCACGGACGGCGGCGGCCATGGCGACCGCGTCGAGGTCGGTGTCGGTGCGGCTCTCCGGCGGCGGCGCCGCGGTCGGCCGAGGCGAGCAGGCGCCGGCGCCGGCGAGCGCGCCGAGCGCCAGCAGCGTGGCGGCGCGCCATCGGGATGGCGGTCGGTGGCGGGTCGAGGGCATGTCCGTCGGGTGAGCGTTCCGGCGGAGTATAGGGGGGCGGTCCGCCCGGCGTGCTACCCGTCCCGCAGCGCCGCCGGGACCAGCCGGACCGAGGCGTCGAGGACGCGGCTGGGAAAGAAGCCGTCGGCGTCAGGCTCGATCGGGACGTAGACGTCGCCCTCGAGCCGGAAGCCGGCGGCCTCGCGGCCGTCCGGCCAGGCGTAGAAGTACTCGCGGACGCCGCTCAACTGGTAGGCGAGGTACTTGGCGCCGCGTGGGGCGCGGTCGCGCTCGGCGGTCTCCGCGCCCAGGATCTCGATGACGAGATCGGGGGCGCGGGTGATGGTGTCGCCGCCTGCCAGCAGCTCCGCATCGGAAGCACAGTGGACGCAGACCCTCGGAAAGACGATCGACTGCGGCGGGCGGACCAGGTGGTGCCGAGTGTTCGGGGTGAGACACCAGCCCCGGCTCTTGGAGAGGGGATTCAGTGTCACGAGCAGATCGATGAGGAGGCAGCCGGTAGAGAAGCCTGTCGGAGTCAAGGGGAGGATCCACCCGCCGATCAGCTCCATCGGGTGTTCGGGCTCTTGCGGCAAGAGCTCGAAGTCGGTGGCCTGAACGGGGCCGAGGCGCTCCGGGTGGAGCCCGAGTTCCGCGTCGGCGGGCAGCGTTGTCTCGGCGACGACCATGATCGGATCCTCTCGCGCATCGTAGCATCGCGCCATGTCCTCCCTCGAACCCGATCCCGAGTCCGGGGCCGCCGCCGAGCCCGCCATCGAGACCCGCGGCCTCTCCCGCCGCTTCGGCGACTTCGTCGCCGTCGACTCGATCGACCTGAGCGTGCCGCGGGGGAGCCTCTTCGGCTTCCTGGGCCCCAACGGCGCCGGCAAGTCGACCACCATCAAGTGCCTGACCGGGCTGCTCCGGCCGTCGGCGGGGAGCGTTCGCATCCTCGGGCGCGACCTCGCCGCCGACCCGCTCGAGATCCAGCGCCGGGTGGGCGTCGTGCCCGAGGACCTCGGGCTCTTCGAGCGGCTCACCGGGGGCGAGAACCTCGCCTTCGTGGCGCGCGTCCACGGCCTCGACGCCGAGACTTCCGCGCCCGCGCCGAGGAGCTGCTCGAGCTGCTCGGCCTCTCCGGCGACGCCGGCGTCCAGGCCGCCGACTACTCGCACGGCATGCGCAAGAAGCTGGCGCTCGCGATGGCGCTGATCGCCGGGCCGCACCTCCTCTTTCTCGACGAGCCGTTCGAAGGGATCGACGCCGTCTCGTCGCGCTGGATGAAGCAGCTCCTCTCCGACTTCACCCGCCGCGGCGGCACGGTGTTTTTGACCTCGCACGTGCTCGAGATCGTCGAGCGGCTGGCCGACCGGGTGGCGATCATCCACCGCGGCCGGCTGGTCGCCCAGGGGCCGACGGCGGAGCTGAGGAGCGCCGGCGGCCGCACGGCGACGCTCGAGGAGCTGTTCCTCGAGACCGTCGGGGCGGAGGCGGTCGAAGGCGCGGGGAGGCTCGAGTGGCTCGGCACGTGAGCGGCGGGCGCCTGCTCGCCGCCTTCCTCTGGCTCCACTGGCGGCAGCAGGTCAACGCCTTGAAGGGGCGCCGCCGCGGGGTCGGGGCCAAGGTCGGGGCCTGGGTCCAGGTGGTGGTGAAGGCGCTCCTGGCGCTGGCGTTTCTCGGGCTGACCGCGGGAATCTCGGTCGCCCTCGGTCTCGCCGGGGTCGCTCTCGCCGCGGGCGACAGGGGCGCCGACGTCACCGCGCTCGCTCTCCGTCTCGGGCTCGGCCTCCTCGCCGTCTTCATCGTGCTGCTGGCGGCGCTGCGCGCCGGCCTCACCGGCGCGGGGGGGCTCGAGCGACTGCTCCTCCTCCCCCTTTCACGCCGCGGCCTCCACCGGCTCGCCTCGGTCTCCTTCCTCGCCGATCCCTGGCTCCTCGCGCTCCTTCCCGGGCTGCTGATTCTGGCCGGGATGCTCACCGGCCGGGGGGCGGCGGCGGCCGCGCTGGCGCTGGCCGCCGGGCTCCTCTTCCTGCTCGCCGTCGGCGCCGTGTCGAGCGCGGTCGCCCACGCCGTCTGCCTGCTCTTCCGCAACCGGCGCCGCGCCGAGGCGGTGCTGGCGATGGCGTTCCTGGTCCTCATGCTGGGGTCGATGGCGCCGGGCGTGTTCCTGGCCCGTCGCGAGGCGGCGTCGCCGCCGGCGGTGGCGCCTCAGCGAGGGCCGGCGCCCGCGACCGCCGAGGTCCTCCAGAGCTTCCCGTGGCTCCTCCAGGCGCTCCCCTCCGAGGCCTACGCCCGCGCGGTGGCTCGCGCCGCCGAGGGCGAGCCGGCCGCCGCCCTGCCGTCGCTCGGCGCCCTCGCCCTGGTCGCCGCCGGCGCGTGGACGGCGTCGCGCCGCCTCTGGGAGCGGCTGGTCGGCTCGCCGGCGACCGGCGGGCGGCGCGGCCGGGCGCGGCTCCCGGCCTGGCGGGGTACGGGCGCGGCGCCGCGGGTGGTGGCCGGAACCCTGTTGCGGATCAGCCTGCGCACGGTGCAGGGGAAGATCGCGATGATCGCCCCGGCGGTCGCGGCGCTGGCGCTGTCGGTGATGGGCGAGATGCGCGAGGGGCCGCTCGCCGGCTGGATGCAGGGGCCGACGGTGCTGATCGGGATCACCTTCATCGCGCTGACGGTGAACCAGAACGTGCTGCTCAACCAGTTCGGCGTCGACCGCGGCGGGCTTACCCTCGAGCTGCTCTCGCCGATGACGCCCCGCCAGCTCCTGCTCGGCCGGGCGCTCGGCGGCGCGGTCCTGACCGTGATGGCGTTCGGCCCCGCCCTGCTCACCGCGGCGCTCCTCGGCGCCGTCCGGTCGCCCGCGGCGCTGGCCGCGACGCTCCTCGGCCTCGCCGGCTCCTACGCGCTCTTCTTCCCGATCGCGGCCTGGCTGTCGCTGCTCTTCCCCAAGGCGGCCGACCTCGGCAAGCTGAGCCAGGAGGGGAAGCCCCAGCCGGCGGCGGCGCTCCTGGGGATCCTCGGTCTCGCCGGGGTGCTGGCGGTGGCGGGCGGGGTCGGCCTCGCCGGCGCGGCGGCGGCGGGAGCCGCGGGCGCGCTGGCCGCCGAGGCCCTGTTCGCGGCCGGGGCGCTGGCGCTCTTCCCGGTCCTCCTCGCCTGGGCCGCCGCCGGGCTCGAGCTGCGCCGCGAGGCGGTCTACCTCGCGGTGCGCGGCTGACGCCGGCCGCGCTTCGGTGGCACGGTTTCTGCTCTCCGGGGAGCTCGAGTCGGCGCCCGTGCAGCGCCGGCCCTTCGACAAACCGAGTACAACGGGAGGAGCCCGCCGATGTCCATGACCCTCGATTCACTGAAGAAGCTCTATGTCCACGAGCTCAAGGACCTGTACAGCGCCGAGAACCAGATCCTCGAGGCGCTGCCGGCAATGATCGAGAACGCATCCGACGCCGACCTGGTCGCGGCCCTGGAAGATCACCGCCGGGAGACCGAGCGGCAAGTCGCCCGTTTGGAGACCATCTTCGAGGGGCTCGAGTTCGAGCCGGGCGGCCACAAGTGCGAGGGGATGGAGGGGCTGCTCAAGGAGGGCAAGAGCGCGCTCCGGGAGACCACCGGGAACTCGGTGCGCGACGCCGCGATCATCGCCGGCGCCCAGCGCGTCGAGCACTACGAGATCGCCGGCTACGGCACCGCCCGCGCCTACGCCGAGAAGCTGGGCGACTACCGGGCCGCCGACCTGTTGCAGGAATCGCTCGACGAGGAGGCGAGGGCCGATCAGAAGCTCTCGCGACTGGCCCTGCGCAAGATCAACTTCGAAGCGATGAAGGCCGCCTGACCCGCGGGCGCCGGGCCGCTCAGCCGGCCGCGGCGCGCACCGCCAGCTCGCCCTCCCGCACCTCGACCACCGCCCGGCCGCCGCCCGCCAGCTCGCCGAAGAGCAGCTCCTCGGTGAGCGGCCGCTTGACCCGCTCGTCGATCACCCGGCCGAGCGGGCGGGCGCCGAAGGCGGGGTCGTAGCCGTTCTCGGCGAGGAGCGCGCGCGCCTCGGGGGTGACCTCGAGGAGGACCTTCTTGCCGAGGAGCTGGCGTTCCAGCTCGGCGATCATCTTGTCGACGATCCGTCCCATCACCTCGGGGGAGAGCGGTCGGTAGCGCAGCCGCGCGTCGAGCCGGTTGCGGAACTCGGGGCGAACAGCCGCTCGACCGCGCGGTCGGCGTCGTGCTCGCCGGCCGGCGCCGCGCCGCTCGCGAGGTCGCCGAAGCCGGGCGCGCGCTGGGCCAGCTCGCGGGCGCCGACGTTCGAGGTCATCAGCAGGACGACGTGGCGGAAGTCGGTCTTCTTGCCGTTGGTGTCGGTCAGCGTGCCGTGGTCCATGACCTGGAGCAGGAGGTTGAACACGTCGTCGTGGGCCTTCTCGATCTCGTCGAGGAGGAGCACCGCGTGCGGGCTCTGGCTCACCGCCTCGGTCAGCAGGCCGCCGCGGTCGTAGCCGACGTAGCCGGGAGGCGCGCCGACCAGCCGCGACACCGTGTGGCGCTCCATGTACTCGCTCATGTCGAAGCGCAGGAAGCGCGATGCCGAGCACCTCGGCGAGCTGCTTCGCGATCTCGGTCTTGCCGACGCCGGTCGGGCCGGTGAGCAGGAAGCGAGCCGACCGGCTTCTCGGGCTCGCGCAGGCCGGCGCGGGCGACCTTGATCGCCGCCACCAGCCGGTCGATCGCCTCGTCCTGGCCGTAGACCAGCGCTTCAGCTCGTCGCCGAGGCGCGCGCAGCCGCTCGCGGTCGTCGCCGTGCGACGGTGCGCGGCGGGATCTGCGCCATGGTCGCGAGCACCCGCTCGACGTCGCCGACCGCCGACCCGCTTGCGGCCGGCGAGCGCGACCGCGGCGCCGGCCTCGTCCAGCAGGTCGATCGCCTTGTCGGGGAGCCTGCGGTCGCGCAGGTGGCGCTCGGCCAGCTCGGCGGCGGCGGTCAACGCCGGCGAGCGTGTAGCGCACGCCGTGGTGCTCCTCGTAGCGCGTCGCGCAGCCCCTCGAGGATCGCGACCGTCTCCTCGAGCGGCGGCTCGGTGACCTCGACCTTCTGGAACCGGCGGGCCAGCGCCTGGTCGCGCTCGAAGCTCTGGCGGAACTCCTCCCAGGTGGTGGCGCCGATGCAGCGCAGGCGGCCCGCCGGCGAGCGCGGGCTTCGAGCAGGTTCGAGGCGTCGATGGTGCCGCGCCCGGCGCTGCCGGCGCCGACCACGGTGTGGATCTCGTCGATGAAGAGGATCGGCCCGTGCGCCCGGCGCACTCGGCGCGCTGTTCTAGCGCCGCCAGCACCGCCTTCAGCCGCTTCTCGAAGTCGCCGCGGTAGCGGGTGCCGGCGACCAGCGCGCCGAGGTCGAGCCGGAACACCTCGGTGGCGCGGAAGCGCTCGGGCACCCTGCCCTCGGTGATCGCGCAGCGCCAGCCCCTCGACCAGCGCGGTCTTGCCGACGCCGGGATCGCCGACGTAGATCGGGTTGTTCTTGCGCCGCCGCTGGAGCATGTGGAGCGTGCGCTCGATCTCCGCCTCGCGGCCGATCAGCGGGTCGATGCCGCCGGCGCGGGCGAGCGCGGTCAGGTCCTGGGTGAAGGCGGCGAGCGCGTCGCCGCCCCTCGGAGCGGGCTCGCCGTCCTCGCCGTCCTCGCCATCGCCCGCGGGGAGCGGCCCCCAGTCGCCCGCCGGGGCGCCGGCGCCGCCGGCCGGGCGGAGCTTCGAGACCCCGTGGGCGAGGTAGCTGACGACGTCGAGCCGGCTCACCCCCTGCTCGTCGAGGAGCTGCACGGCGTGGCTCTCCGGCTCGAAGAACATCGCCACCAGGAAGTCGCCGCCGGTGACCTCGGGGCGGCCGGTGCCGTCCGCGTGGGCGCCGGCGCGGGCGAGCGTGCGCTGGAGCGCGAGCGACAGCCGCGGCTCGCGGCCGCCGGGGACGCGCCCCAGCTCGTCGTCGAGCCAGGCGGCGAGCCGCTCGCGCAGCGTTTCGAGGTCGGCGCCGGCGTGGCGCAGCACGAGGGCGGCCTCCTCGTCGAGGGTCAGGGCGTGGAGCAGGTGCTCCATGCCGGCGTACTCGTGGCCGAGCCGCGCCGCCTCGCTGACCGCGACGCCGAGCGAGATCTGGAGGTCCTGCGACAGCCTCACGGCGCCCCCTCCTCGCGGCCACCGTCCTCCCGGCCGCCGTCGGCCTCGAGGGTCAGCCGGAGCGGCATCCCCTCGGCGCGGGCCGCGGCGGTGACCTCGGCGACCTTGGTCTCGGCGACCTCCTTCGGATAGACGCCGGCGACGCCGGCCCCCTTGTAGTGGACCTGGAGCATGACGTGGGTCGCCTCGGGCGGCGACTTGTGGAAGTGCTCGACCAGCACGTGGACGACGAAGTCCATGGTCGTGTAGTCGTCGTTGTGGAGCAGCACCTGCCAACGCCGCGGCCGGCGGGTCTTCCGCCGGCGCTCGACCGCGAGATCGCCCTCGCGCTCGGGAGCGAAGGGGTCGAGGCCGCCGGGATCGCCGCCGAACGGAGGATCCAGCGGCTCGCGGGCGGAATGCACATCGAGGCGGCGCATGGCTACAGGCTAAGCGCTCGCCGGGCGGCAGGCAAGGGCGGCCCCGCCGGGCGGTGTTGTGCGGCCCGGAGTAGGGATTCACCGGAGCTTCCCGTCGTGCTACCCTCCCGCGGATCATGCCGATGGGCGGCGTCGCGGTCGCGCGCGAAAGGTTCTCGTGGGGCAGGGGGTTGCTGCACGCGGCGATCCCGGCGGTGGTGGTCCTCGCCGCCGGGCTGACCGCGGCGCTCGCGGGCTGGCTCCCCTCCGCGGAGGCGGCCGGCCAGGCGGCCGGCGGCGCCGCGGTCCTGGTCTTCGCCGGCGCCCTGGCCGCCTCCTGGCTGCTCCAGACCGGCCGCCGCGGCTGCGGCTTGGCCGGCTTCGTGGCGGTCGCGCTCCTGACCCTGGCGGCGGCCGCCGGCGTCCTCGCCTTCCCGCTCCTCCTGCGGCTCCATCCCAACGCGCTCACCGCCGAGGACAAGCGCTTCCCGGAGGTTTACTGGGACCTCGGCGGCCAGCGGTTCCGCCATCCGGCCCTGGGCTTCTCGCTCCCCGCGCCGACCGAGCGCTTCGCCGAGGCGCCGGCGGTCGCCGAGCAGATGCGCACCGGCCTCGCCGCCATCGGCGCCTGGGCCTGGGCGTGGGAGGACGCCGCGACCGGCGAGCGCATCCTGATCAGCTTGGCCAAGGGCCCGGGCGCCGACCGGCAGGACTTCGAGGAGTACTGCGAGGGGATGAAGCAGGCGCTCTCCACCCAGGCCGGCGTCTCGGTCGTGCGCGACGAGGTGCGCTGGAACGACGACCGCGGCGACTACCTGCTCCAGACCCTGGTCCAGGACCGCGTCCACTTCGACACCCGCTGCATCTCCGGCCGCGCCGGCGAGCAGAGATCCTACGTCGCCTGCGTGATGACCGTGGCCGGCGAGCCGACCTGGTCGCGGCTGTTCCTGGCGGGGCTCGAGGCCGAGGCGCCGGCGGGCTAGCGTCACGCCCGCGCCGGCGCCTCGTCGCCGGTGGTCAGGATCTTCCGGGTCAGCCGCTCGGGCTCGGGCCCCCACTCTCCTCGGCGCTCATGACGCTATTCTAGGTCGCGAGGCGGCCCCGCCGATTGGCTTGAACCCGGACGAGTTTGAGAGGGGACTACGATGAACCAGCGTGTCACTTCCGACCCCAGAGTGATGATGGGCAAGCCTGTTGTCGGTGGTACCCGGATCACAGTCGAGTCGATTCTCGAGCGATTGGGGGCCGGGGAGACCGTGGAGCAGATCCTCGAGGCCCATCCACGGCTCACCGCTGAAGGCGTTCAAGCGGCCCTGGCCTTCGCCGCACGGGCGCTCAAGGCGGACGTCGTCTACCCGGTGCCGGACGAGGCGGCGTGAGGTTCATCGCCGACGAAGGAGTCGATGCCGCGATCGTCTTGGGGCTGCGTGCCGCCGGCCACCAGGTCCTCTACGTGGCGGAGCTCGACCCGGGCATCGACGACGAGCGCGTGCTTGCTTTCGCCGTCGACCGTGGTGCGGTCCTGATCACCGCGGACAAGGACTTCGGTGAGCTCGTCTTCCGCCTGCACCGCGCGACCTCGGGCGTCTTGCTGATCCGACTCGGCGGGCTGCCGGCCGAGGAGAAGGCGCGGCTCGTGGTCGCGGCGGTCGCAGGTCACGCTCAGGAGCTGACGGCTGCCTTCGGCGTCCTTCGCCCGGGGAGCCTGCGCATCCGGCCCGAGGTCTGACCTCCCTTCCGAAACCTCAGTCGGCCGCCGGCGTAGCCGACTCGCCGCCGCCCTCGCCCTCACCGTTGCGGCGGCCGGTGCGGCGGCGACCGCCGCGCCGGCTGCGGCGGCGGCGGGGTTTGTCGTCGCCCTCGGCGGAGGCGTCGGCGCCGTGGTCGGGGCCGTCGTCGCCGCTCTCCGCGGTGCGTGCGGCGCGCGCCGGAGGCGGGCTCGGGGCGGTCTCGCGCGCGGGTTCCGCGCGGGCCACGACGGCGGCGCCGTCGCCGCCGTTCTTGCGCCGGCGGCCGCCGCGGCGGCGCTTGCGCTTGCGGCCGTCGGCGCCGGTGCCGGCGTCGGCCTCGGTCTCGAAGTCGTCGTCGTCGCCGTCCGGCTCCGGGCCGTTGGGCTTCGCCTCAATGGCCGGGCGGGTCGGCCGAGCCTCGGCGGGCGCGGCGGCGCGGGCGGGGGGCGCCGGCGCGGCGGCGCGGGCCGCGGGCGCGGGCGCCGGGCGGAGCGGCAGCAGCGCCGCCGCCGGGGTGACCGCCGGGCGGGGCGCCTCGCCGGCCTCGCGGCTGAACCACTCGACCTCCTGCTCGGCGCGGTGGAGGCGGGGCGAGGCGACGATCTCGATCACGATCCCGAACTCCTCTTCGACCGCGGCGATCTCGCGCCGGCGGCCGTTCTGGACCGCGTCGGCCAGCTCGGGATGGAGCGAGGCGCGCACCCGCTTGAGCGGCGCCAGCGCGGCGCGCCCCTCGATCCGGCGCAGGAGGTTCAGGCCCACCATCTCGGCGCTCGGGATGCGGCCGGTGCCCGAGCAGGTCGGGCAGGGGCGGTGGGTGCGCAGCGAGAGCGCCTGCTGGACGCGCTGGCGGTTGATCTCGAGCAGGCCGTTGCGGCTCAACCGGCCGACGGTGATGCGCGCGCGGTCGGGTTTCATGGCGTCGCGCAGCGCCTTTTCCACCTTGCGCTGGCTCTTGCTCTGGCGCATGTCGATGAAGTCGACCACGATCAGGCCGCCCAGGTCGCGCAGCCGGAGCTGGCGCGCCACCTCGGCCGCGGCCTCGAGGTTGGTCGAAACCGCGGTCTCCTCCTGGCTCGCGGCGCGCGTCGACTTGCCGGAGTTGACGTCGATCGCGGTCAGCGCCTCGGTACGGTCGATGACCAGCGAGCCGCCGGAGGGGAGCGCCACCGTGCGCTCGTAGATGCGGTCGATCTGGGTCTCGAGCTTGTAGGCCGAAAACAGAGGCGTCCGCTCCGACCAGCGCACGAGCTGGGTGCGGCCGCGCGGCATGAAGGCGCGCAGGTACGCCTCGGCCTTGTCGTGGGCGGCGTCGTCGTCGACCAGGATCTCCTCGATCGTCGAGTCGAGGTGGTCGCGCAGCGCCTGGATCACCACGTCCTGGTCGGTGTAGAGGAGGCGCGCGCGCTCGCCCTTGGGCGTCTGGCGCGCCTCGGTGTGGATCCGCCGCCAGAGTCGGAGGAGGGCGGCGAGGTCGCGCTGGAGCGCGGTCTTGTTCTGGTCGAGGGCGTTGGTGCGCACGATGACGCCGCAGTCGTCCGGCACCTCGAGGTCGGCGGCCAGCTTGCGCAGGCGCTTCCGGGTCTCCTCGTCCTCGACCTTGCGCGAGACGCCGCGGGTGTCGTCGAACGGGGTGAGCACCAGGTAGCGGCCGGCGAGCGAGAGGTCGGTGGTCAGGACCGCGCCCTTCTCGGCCTCGGCCTCGCGCGTCACCTGGACGACGATCGGCTTGCCCTTGAGCAGCACCTCGTCGATCTTCGGCCGGTCGCCCTTGGGCTTCTGGTACCAGGCCTGGGGCACCACGTCCTGGATCGCCAGGAAGCCGTGGCGGTCGTTGCCGTAGTCGATGAAGGCGGCGTTGAGGGAGGGCTGGATGTTGGCGATGGAGCCGCGGTAGATGTTGCCGCGCGTCAGGCCGCGCTCGGCCACCTCGACCTGGAAGTTCTCCAGGTTGTCGCCGTCGACGACGGCGACGCGCACCTCTTCGGCGGTGCGCGCGTTGATCAGCATTCTTCGGGTCACTGGGTCTCCGTGTAGATCGGACGTGTTGCTCGGACGTGTAGATCGGACGTGTTGCTCGGGCTTGTTCGGGCCTGCGGCTGTCGCGCCGGGGCAGGCGGGCGTGCGTTCGAGTCGGCGCGAGGGAAGGCGGCACGGGGGCGTGCCTTCGGGGACGGCATTGTAGCGCTGGCTGGGGCGGAAAGCGAGCGGCGGAGCGAAATCGAATCCCCTACTCCCGCGGTAGACTGCGCCCCATCGTCCATCAGATTTATTTTCATCCCTGGAGGAAATCATGCCTGGATCAAGAAAGGTCTTGAGTTTCTCGCTGGTGCTCCTCGCCGCCGCCGGCCCCGGCCTCCGCGCCCAGTCCGCGGCGAGCCCGGAGGCGCCGGCGGACCGCCTGATCTCGCTCGCCTCGGGGGTCATCGACACCGGCGCGCCGGAGCCCGAGCTGCCCGAGACGCTGCGCGTCCGCCCGGCGGCGCCGGGCGAGGACCCGGTGGTGCTGGTCAAGTTCCCCGGCCCGCCGACCGGCCCGCAGATCGCGGCGCTCGAGGCCGCCAGCCTGCGGGTCTACACCTACCTGCCCTACTACGCCTACCTGGTCAAACTCCCGGCCGGCGCGGCGACGGCCCCGCTCCTCGCCGAGCTGGGCGCCTCGTGGTCCGGCCCGTTTCATCCGGCGTACAAGATCTCGCGCGACGATCGCAGCCGTCGGCTCCGGCGAGGGCGCCGGCGCCGCCGCCGAGGCCCGCGGCTTCCGGCCGGTGATGGTCCACCTCCTCCCCGACGCCGACCTCGCCGAGGTCGTGCGCTCGATGCGCGACCTCGGGGTGGCGGGGATCGCCGGCGCGCGGGCGCGCGCGCTCTTCTCCCGCGTCCGCCTGCTGCTGACGCCCGGCCGAGATCGCCGCCCTGCGCGCGCCGATCGCCGCGCTCCCCGAGGTCTTCTGGCTCGAGCTCGAGGGACGGCGGACGCTGCTCAACGACACCACCATCTGGGTGGGGCAGTCCGGGCTCTCCGGCGGCCAGACCACGCCGATCTTCAACCAGGGGATCTTCGGCGAGGGGCAGATCGTCGGCATCATCGACACCGGCATCGATCCCGACATGTGCTACTTCCGCGACACCGCCCTCGGCCTGCCGCCGACCAACGCCTGCAACGGCGGCACGGTCGTCGAACGCCGCCAGCGCAAGGTCGTCGCGGTCGACTTCCTCTGGCCGCCAACGAGTGCGCCGGCGGCATCGGCGGCGGCGAGTGGGACACCCAGGACCACGGCACCCACGTGGCCGGGCACGGTGGCGGGCGACAACTTCGCGAACCCCTCGCCCACGACCCGGCCGACGGCATGGCCCCCGGCGCCAAGCTGGTCATCCAGGACGGCGGCTTCCGCGACCGACAACTGCGGCGACCTGCCGGGCATCGGCTGCCCGGTGGTCGACCTGAACCCGATCTTCCAGCAGGCCTACGACCAGGGCGCGCGCCTCCACACCAACTCCTGGGGCGACAACGAGAACGCGGCGCGTGCAGAACAACTACTCGGCGGCCAGCCAGGACGTCGACGAGTTCATGTGGAACCACAAGGACTTCCTGATCTTCTTCGCCGCCGGCAACTCCGGGCCCGGCGCCGGCTCGGTGGGCAGCCCGTCGACCGCGAAGAGCGCGGTCTCGGTCGGCGCCACCCTGCGCGGCACCAGCGCCAACTCGATGGCCTCGCTTCAGCAGCTGCGGCCCGACCGACGACGGCCGCATCAAGCCCGAGGTCACGGTGCCCGGCTCCGGCATCGTCTCGGCCAACAACGACAGCAACGCCGCGACCAACAACTGCAACACCCTCGGCCTCTCGCGGCACCAGCATGGCGAGCGCCGGGCGCCGCGGGCCTGGCCGCGCTCGATCCGCCAGTACTACACCGACGGCTGGTACCCGACCGGGCGGCGAGGTCTCGGCCGGACGGCTTCACGCCCTCGGCGGCGCTGCTGCGGGCCACGCTGGTCAACTCGGCGGCCAGCATGACGGGCACCACCGCCATCCCCGCGCAACTGCCAGGGCTGGGGCCGGGTGCTGCTCGAGAACGCGCTCTTCTTCACCGGCCAGAGCCGCGCCGGCTCTGGGTCGAGGACGACGCCCCGCCGTTCGCCACCGGCTCGACGGGCGAGGACCGCACCGCCGTCTACACCGTCCCGACGCGGCGGCGAGCCGCTCAAGGTGACCCTCGCCTGGACCGACTTCCCGTCGACGCCGGCGGCCAACCCGCACCTCAACAACGACCTCGACCTGCGTCGTCACCGGGCCCGGCCGGCACGCTCTGCCGCGGCAACGTCTTCGCGGGCGGGCCGTCCGCGACCGGCGGCGCCGCCGACCGCCGCAACACCCTCGAGCAGGTGCTGCTCGCCGCGCCCGGCGCCGGGCACCTACACCGTCACCGTGCGCTCGTTCAACGTGCCGAACGGCCCGCAGCCCTACGCGCTGGTGGTGACCGGCGGCTTCACCGCCGGCGGTCCGACCACCGTGACCTTCACCTCGATCGCGGCCCACGACGGCTACCTGCTCGAGTCGAGCGAGACCTCGAACGCCGGCGGATCGGGCAGCTCGACCTCGACCTCGACCAGCGCGCTCCGCGCCGGCGACGCCACCTCCGACCGCCAGTACAAGGCGGTCGTGTCGTTCGACACCTCGGCCATCCCCGACGGCGCCACCCTGGTCTCGGCGACCCTGCGCCTGCGCCGCGGCACGGTCTCCGGGACCAACCCCTTCGGCACCCACGGCATCTGCCGGGCCGACGTCCAGACCGGCGGCTTCTCGGGCTCGACGGCGCTCCAGACCGGCGACTTCCAGGCCGCGGCCACCGCGGCGCAGGCGGCGAGCCTGTCGAACGCCGCGAGCAACGGCGCCTGGTCGGAAGGCGCCTTGAACGCCGCGGGGCTGGCGGCGATCACCAAGACCGGCACCACCCAGCTCCGCGTCTACTTCGCCACCGACGACAACGACGACGGGGGAACGACTACATCGGCTACTACTCGGGCGACAACGCGACGGCGGCGAACCGGCCGCAGCTCGTCGTGACCTACCAGTAGCCGGCACGGCCGCCGCCCCCGCTTTCGGAGGGGCGGCGGCCGCTCGGGGCTACTGCGCGGGCTGGAAGCAGATCTGGAACACCCCGTTGTCGCACTGATCGAAGATCAGCGAGTTGAGCGACGGGTAGATCGCCGGCGCGTTGCGCACCACGAAGCGCTTGCACTGGGTGACCGCCTGGACGGTCAGCTCGAAGCTGGTGCTCCTGGGGTCGAGGTAGACCGGCTTGGTGACCGTCACCCGCGCGTTGTCGAACCAGTCGGGGTAGGCCTGGGTCGGGATCCAGGTCTCGAGGATGCCGCGGCGCAGGTAGTTGTTGCCGGCCAGGCCGTCGAACTGGATCTGCGAGCTGCCGCCCGAGCCGTCGGCGCGGGTGAAGGTGCAGTTGTAGATGCGGCCGGTCGGCCAGTTGACCTGCGCCTCGGCGGGCGCCGCGGCGGCGGCCAGGGCGGCGATCGTGAGGGCGAGGGCGAAGAGGATCGGCTTGCGGACGGTGGCGGTCATCTCGTTTCTCCCTGCCGGCGGAGCCGGCGTCGTCGGATCCCGGCGGCGGGGGGCGGGCACTCTGCCCGGCCTCGACCCGTCCGCCTTCGACGGGGGCCGGAGAGCAACCGGGATGCCAGGCGCAAATCACTGATGGGAATTGACTTATAGGAGGTTTCTAGTCCCGGGATCGGGACCGCGGCGGGGCCGGAACCGGGGGCGAGTCCCGAACTCGGGACGGCCGCGCCGGCTACTCGCCGGCGGCCGGGGCGAGGTCCAGCTCGCGGAGCTTGCGATACCAGGTGGTGCGGGCGATGCCCAGGAGCTCCATCGCCCGTGCCGGCTCCCCCTCGGCGGCGGCGAGGGCGACCGCGAACGCCTCGCGCTCGGCGCGCCGCACCGCCTCCGCGAGGTCGAAGGGATCGCCGCCGGCGGCCGCGCCCGCCGTGCCGCGCACCCGCGCCGACAGGTGCTCCTCGGCCAGCGGCTCGCCCGGGCCGAGCAGCAGGACCGCCGCCGCGACCTCGTTCTCCAGCTCGCGGACGTTGCCCGGCCACGGGTGGGCGACCAGCGCGCCGAGCGCGCCGCGGGTGATCCCCGGGCTGTCGAGGCCGGCGGCCGCCGCCCGGCGGCGGAAGAAGAGCGCGGCCAGGGCCGGGATCTCCTCGCGCCGGCGGCGCAGCGGCGGCACCTCGACCTCGAACGCCGCCAGCCGGTGGTAGAGGTCGCGGCGGAAGCTGCCCGCTTCGACCGCCGCGGCGAGGTCGCGGTTGGTGGCGGCGACGAAGCGGACGTCGACCTCGACCGGCACCTTGCCGCCGACCCGGTAGAGCTGGGTCCCCTCGAGCACGCGCAGCACCTTGGCCTGGACCTCGGCCGGCATGTCGCCGATCTCGTCGAGCAGCACGGTGCCGCCGCTGGCGCGCTCGAGGATGCCGGCGCGGGCGTCGACCCCGGTCGCCACGCCGCGCTCGATGCCGAAGAGTTCCGCCTCGAGCAGATCCCGCGGCATCGCCGCGCAGTTGACCGCGAGGTGCGGCCGGCCGCGCCGCGGCGAGGCGTCGTGGATCCAGCGCGCCAGCACCTCCTTGCCGACCCCCGACTCGCCGAGGATCAGGACCGGCACGCCGCCGCGCGCCACCCGCGCCGCGGTGCGGTAGAGGCGGCGCATCCCGCGGCCGAGCCCGGGGGGCGGCGCGGGCGGTTCGGGAGCGGCGGGGGAGCCGGCGCCGGCGTCGCTGCCGGCCGTCCGCCGAGCCGCGCCCTGACGGCCGGCGCCGGCGGCCCCGGCGGCGAGCAGGTCGACCGCCGCCTCGAGCAGCGGCCGCAGCGGCTCGAGCGCCTCCGGCTGCGGCGTGCGCAGGCGCAGCCGCCAGCCGCCGTCGCCCGTGACCTCGAGGGTGGCGACGTCGCGCCCCGCGCGATGGCCGGTGGCCGCGGCGGCGACCAGGGTCTCCGTACCGCCGGCCTTGCCCCCGGAGCCGGTGCGCAGGATCTCGACCCGGCCCACCGGCAGGGCGCCGAGCCAGCGCCGGCAGAGGAGGTCGGCGGTCTCGGCGGCCCCGGTCTCGCCGCGCAGGAGCGGCGGCAGCGCCTCGCGCAGGGCGCCGGCGAGGCGGTCGACCACCGCCAGGCCGGTGGTAGTGGCCGGCGGCGGTCCGAGGTCGAGCGGCCGGCTCTCCGGATCGGGCGCGCCAGCGGCCGGCGGCCCCGGCGGGCGGGTGTGCATCAGCAGGGGGTCGTCGTGCGCGGGCTCGAGCCGGCAGCGCACCGGCCCGAACGACACCAGCGCCGGCCCTGCGACCGCGGCGCGGCGGATCCGGCGGCCGTCGAGGAAGGTGCCGTTCTTCGAGCCGGCGTCCTCGATCACCGCGCCGCCGTCGGGAAGGACCTCGATCCGCGCGTGCCGGCGCGAGACGCCGGAGTCGGTGAGCAAGACGGCCGACCCGGACGCCGAGCCGACGGCGTGCTCGCCGGCGCCGAGCGGCACCCTGCGGACCGTGCCGCCGTCTTCGGCCAGGATCCTGAGCGCCCAGCCGGCGTCGCCGCCGGCCGAGCCCGCCGCGGCGCGGCGGCCGCCGGCGCCGCGGCCGCCCTCGCGCCGGCCGCTGCCGCCGCCCGTGCTCATTCCGCCGCCCGCGCTCATCCCGCCGCCGCCCGCGGCCGCCGGTCGGCCAGCCATTCCGAGACCCGCCGCAGCTCCTCGGTGGAGCGGGGCCCGGCGTCGCGGTAGGCCGCGGCCGCGCTCTCGGCCAGCGCCGCCGCCCGCTGCCGCCCGGCATCGGCATCCCACAGCGCCCGGGCGAGCAGGAAGCGGGTGTGCGCGATCAGCGCCGGCTCGACCCCGGCGGCCTCGCGCAGCGCCAGCGCCCGCTCGAGCGCCGGGATCGCCTCGGCCGGCCGCTCCAGCTCGACCTCGGCCGCGCCGATGCCGGCCAGGGCGTAGGCGAGGTCGGGGTGGTCGTCGCCCAGGTAACCCGTGTCGACGACCAACGCCCGCCGGTAGGTCTCGAGGCTCTCCGCCCAGCGTTTCTGGAGCCCGAGCACCTCGCCGACGTTGCCGAGGGACACGCCGTGGAGGAGGCCCCCGGGATCGGCCGCCTCGGCGGCGGCGAGCGCCTCGCGGAAGACCGCTGCGGCTTCGTCCAGCCGGCCCAGCTCCTTGAGCACGATGCCGAGGTTGCCGGCGACCCCGGCGGCCTCGGGATGGCCCTCGCCGTAGGCCTCGCGGAGGATCGCCGCCGAGCGCCGGTAGGTTTCGGCGGCCTCCTCGAGGCGGCCGAGGTCGAGCAAGGCGTTGCCGACCTCGTTGAGCGAGCGCGCGAGGTCCGGGTGGTTCGGCTCGAGCAGGCGCTCGCGCATCGCCAGGGCGCGCTCGGCGGCCGCGAGCGCTTCGTCGTAGCGGCCCAGGAGCGCGAGCACCGAGCCGAGGTTGGCGATCGCCGCCGCCGACACCGGGTTGTCGGGTCCGAGGCCGGCGGCGGCGACCTCGTCGGCGCGCCGGAACAGGCCCGCCGCCTCGTCGTAGCGGCCGCTCCGGGTCTCGACCGAGCCGAGGTTGAGCAGCACCCGGGCGCGCAGCCAGGGGCCGGCGTCCATCCCCTCGGCGCGGGCGGCGGCGAGGCGCGCCCAGCGGCCGGCCTCGGCGGTGCGCGCCAGCCGGTAGCCGGTGACCCAGGCAAGGTCGGAGGCGGAGCGCACCGCCGCCTCGCCGTGGCCGCCGTTCTCGGCCGCGACCAGCGCCCGGAAGAGCAGCTCCTCGGCCGCCTCGGGCTCGCCGGCGTGGTCGCGCAGGTAGCCCTCGAGGCGGAGCGCGTCGGCCTCGAGCGGCCGGTAGCCGGCGCCGGCGGCGTCCTCGGCGGCGCCAGCGAGCCGCGCCAGCGCCTCGGCCTCGCGGCCGGCGTCGGCGAGCGCCTGCGCCGCGGCGACCCGCTCGCCGATCGCCTCGACCCGCCCCCGCACCGCGGGGTCGGTCGGCGGCGGCACCCGGGCTAGGAGCGCCGCGGCGTCCGCGCAGGCGGCGAGCGGCGGCAGCGCGCGGGCGGCGCCCGGGGCGCGGCGCACGACGACGCCGTCGGGCACCTCGTCGGCGGCGGCGAAGACCCCGGCCAGCGCGCCGAGCGCGGCGCGCCGCTGCTCGAGGCAGAACATCCGCCGGTCGAGCAGCTCCGCCGACTGCTCGCCGCGGCGCCGGGTCGCCTCGCAGGCGCCGCGGTGCTCGGCCGCCCACTCGGCGGCGTAGCGGTCCAACTCGGCCGCCGCCTGCTTCCAGGCGCCGGCGGCGAACGGCAGCCCGGTGGCCGCGAAGGCCGCTTCGCCGCTCGCGCGGACGGCGTCGTTCCAGACCGCCGCGACCTGCTCCGGGCCGCCGGCGCAGAGCGCCTCGCGCCGCGCCTGCCAGCGCGCCGCCGCGAACGCCGCGACCACCGCCGCGGCGAGCACCGCGGCGGCGGCCAGCCGGCGGCGGCGCGCCGCCTCGGGATCGCGCTCGAGGACCGCGAGGAGCGCCGCCATCGACGGCCAGCGCGCCGCCGGATCGGCGGCGAGCCCGCGCAGGAGCGCCTGGCGGAGCCAGCCGGGCACCCGGTTCCCCGCCGGCGCCGGCCGCACCCGCCCGGCGAGCGCCGCCTCGAACGCCTCGGGCAGCGTCCGGCCGGCGAACGGCCGCTCGCCGTAGAGCGCCTCGTAGAGCGTGGTGCAGAAGCTGAACTGGTCCGCCGCCGGCCCCGCCGGCTCGCCGCGGTACTGCTCGGGCGCCATGTAGGCGGGAGTGCCGAGGACGTCGCCGGCGCCGGTCATCGGGGTCTCGACCAGCGAGCCCGGACCGGCCTCCGGCGCCGCCTCGCCGCCCGCCGGCCGCGCGCCCTCGGCGGCGGCGCGGGCGAGGCCGAAGTCGGCCACCCGCACCGAGCCGTCGCGGCCGATCAGGACGTTGCCGGGCTTGAAGTCGCGGTGGACCAGCCCGGCCTCGTGGGCGGCGGCGAGGCCGCGGCCGGCGGCGGTCATCGCCGCGACCAGCTCGCGACGCCCCGGCTTCCGCTCGGCGCGCCAGCGGTCGAAGGTCCAGCCGTCGACCCGCTCCATGGCGACGAACACCTCGCCGCCGGCGGTGCCGACGTCGTAGACCTGCACCGCGTTGGGGTGCGACAGCCGCGCCGCCGCCTGCGCCTCGCGCAGCAGCCGCAGCCGGTCCTCGGCGCCGCCCCGGCGCGGATGCAGGAGCTTGAGTGCCACCTTGCGGTCCAGCTCGGGGTCGAAGGCCGTCCACACCACGCCCATGCCGCCGGCGCCGAGCGGCTGGAGCAGCAGGTAGCGGCCGACCGCGCTGCCGGGGCCGAAACGGCCGGGTCCGCTGCCGCCGGGCCCGCCGCCGTCCGCGGCCCCCGCCGCCTGCGGCCGCAGCGGCACCGTGGGGGTGTCGGTGCCCTCGGGCGTCTCGCGCTTCATGCGCAAGCGAGCATATCGGCGCGGTGGCAAGGAGACCTGCCAGGGACGCCACCCGCCGCTCAGGACTGTTGACGAGGCTCAGTGGTTACACCAGAATGGTTGCCACTGGAAACCAAACCGATGGCCTCGATGACCCTCAAGAACATCCCCGACTCCCTGCTCGACCGCCTTCGCGAGCGAGCCGCGGCGGACCGGCGCAGCGTCAGTCAAGAGATGATCCACCTCCTGGCGCGCTCCCTCGAGACGGTTCCCGACGCAGATCCGGACGCTCCGACGGCGGCGCATACTCAGGCGGCCGCCTGGGCGCGCCTGGCCGGGCGCTGGCAATCCGATCAGAGCGTCGAGGACGAGATCCGGGAGATCCTCGCGGCGCGCACCGTGGGCCGGAACGTCGATCTGTGAGGATCCTCGACACCGACGTCTGCATCGAGATCCTGCGCGGCAACCGCGAGGTGATCGCGCGCCGGAGCGCCGTGGCGGACTCCGTCGCGACCACCTGGATCACCGCGGCCGAGCTCTACTACGGGGCGGCGAAGTCGAAATCACCGAGGGACAACCGAGTCCTGGTCTCCGAGTTCCTCACCACCCTCGAGGCAATGACCCTCGATCTCGCGGCGGTCCAGCGCTTCGGTAGCCTCAAGGCCGATCTCGAGCGCGGCGGACGCCGGCTCGCCGACGCCGACCTCCTGATCGCGAGCGTGGCGATGAGCCGGGGCGCGATCCTGGTCACGGGAAACCGCGCGCACTTCGCCAGGATCGCCGACCTGCAGCTCGAGGACTGGATCCGGCCCTGAGCGAACAGGCCGCGTCCCGCAAACGGACACCGCCGGGGCTGACGTGACTTCCCGGAGCACCGCTTGCCCCCGCCCCGCGGGCTCCTCCTCCGCTGGCAGCCGCTGGCACGCCCCTTGATCCTGCCGCGGTCGCCGGCGCCCTTCGCCGGCCACCGGAGGACCCCATGCACGGACTCGGTCAGGGATTGCGGCACGACCTGCGCGACGCACTGCGCGGCATCGCCAAGGCGCCCGGCTTCTCGGCGGTGGTGATCGTCACCCTCGCCCTCGGGATCGGCGCCAACGTCGCCATCTTCACCCTCTTCGACCAGATCCTGCTGCGCCGGCTGCCGGTCGAGCGCCCCGAGGAGCTGGTGCTGCTCGACGGGCCGGGTCCGTTCATGGGCCGGACCGAGAACGACCACACCTTCTCCTATCCGATGTACACCGACTTCCGCGACGGCAACGAGGTCTTCACCGGCGTGCTGGGCCGCTACCGGACCTCGCTGACCGTCACCCACGGCGGCGAGGCGGAGCTGGTGCGCGGCGAGCTGGTGACCGGCAACTACTTCGAGGTCCTGGGCGTCCAGCCGGCGGTCGGCCGGCCGTTCGGCCCCGACGACGACCGCACCCCCGGCGCCCATCCGGTGGCGATCCTCGGCCACGGCTACTGGCAGCGCCGCTTCGGCGGCGATCCGCTGATCCTGAATCGGACGATCGGCGTCAACGGCCACCCGATGACCGTGGTCGGCGTCGCCCCCGCCGGCTTCCACGGCCTCGGCCTCGACGGCGCCGCCGAGGTCTTCGTGCCGATGACCATGAAGGCGCTGATGACCCCGACCTGGGACGACCTCGACAACCGCCGGAGCCGCTGGCTCAACGTCTTCGCACGCCTCGCCCCGGGCGTCACGCCCGAGGCCGCGGAGGCGTCGCTCCAGCCGCTCTATCGCGGCGTCCTAGAAGCCGAGGCCGACGCGATGGAGGGGGTCTCGGCGAGCTTCGCCGAGCGCTTCGTCGCCAAGCGGCTCGAGCTTCTCCCCGGCACCCAGGGGATGCCCGAGGTGCGCGAGGACGCCGGCGGCGCGCTCTCGGTCTTGATGGGGATGGTCGCCCTGGTGCTCCTGATCGCGTGCGCCAACGTCGCCGGGCTCCTCCTCGCCCGCGCCCAGGCGCGGCAGCGCGACGTCGCGCTGCGCGTGGCGCTCGGCGTCGGGCGGGCGCGCATCGTGCGCCAGCGGCTGGTCGAGAGCCTGGTCTACTCGGTCGCGGGCGGCGGCCTCGGCCTGCTCCTCGCCTACTGGGGCGGCGATCTCCTCCTCGAGCTGATTCCCGAGGACGGCGGCACGATGGCGATCTCGACCGTGCCCGACCTCCGCGTGGTGGCGTTCGCGGCCGGGGTGGCGGTGGTGACCGCCCTGATCTTCGGCCTCGCACCGGCGCTCCAGACCTCGAAGCCGGCGCTCAGCCCGTCGCTGCGCGAGGGCGCCGGCGCGGTCGGCGGCGGCGTCCAGCACGCCCGCTTCCGGCGCGGCGCGGTGACCCTCCAGGTGGCGCTCTCGGCGGTGCTCCTGACCGCGGCGCTCCTCTTCGGGCGGACGCTCCACAACCTGCGCGGCGTCGATCCCGGCTTCGAGATCGACCAGCTCATGACGCTGTCGCTCGACCCGTCGCTCTCGGGCTACGACACGCCGCGGTCGCGCGCCCTCTTCGAGCGCCTGCGCGAGGAGATCGGCGCCCTCCCCGGCGTGCGCGGCGTCACCCTCGGGGCGTCGCCGCTTCTCGCCGACTCGGTGTGGCAGTCGACGGTCGCGGTCGAGGGCTACGAGGCGGCCGAGGGCGAGGACCTCAACCCCGAGGTCAACGCCGTCGGCGCCGGCTACTTCGCCACCCTGGGCGTGCCGCTGGTCGCCGGCCGCGAGATCGCCGACACCGACGCCGCCGGCGCGCCGCGGGTGGCGGTCGTCAACCAGACCTTCGCGCGCTACTTCTTCGGCGAGGAGAACGCGGTCGGCCGCCGCTTCGGCTTCGGCCGCGACGAGGGCGCGCCGATCGAGATCGTCGGCGTGGTGCGCGACTCGAAGACCTCGGAGCTGCGCGGCGAGATCCGGCGCGCGCTCTGGATCCCCTACCTCCAGGACTCCGACGAGCAGGGCGGCATGACCTTCTACGTCCGCCACGCCGCCGGCGCCGGCGACCTCGGCCCGGCCCTCCGCGCCGCCGTCCGCCGGGTCGAGCCGGGCATCCCGGTGGTCGACTTGAAGACCATGGCGACCCAGGCCTCCGAGTCGCTCTTCCTCGAGCGGCTGGCGGCGATCCTCTCGACCCTCTTCGGAGCGCTGGCGACTCTCCTCGCGGCGGTCGGGCTCTACGGCATGATGTCCTACTCGGTGGTGCGGCGGACCCGCGAGCTGGGCATCCGGATCGCCCTCGGCGCTCTGCGGCCGAAGATCCTCTGGAACGTGCTCCGCGAAGTGGCCTGGGTGGTCGGCCTCGGCCTCGCGCTCGGCCTGCCCGCGGCCTACGCCCTCGGCCGGCTGGCCGGGGCGCTGCTCTACGGCCTCTCGCCGGCCGATCCGTGGGCGCTCGCCGGCACCTGCGTGCTGCTGGGTGGGGTCGCGCTCGCGGCGGGCTCGCTGCCGGCGCGAAGGGCGACGCGGATCGATCCGATCGTGGCGTTGCGGAGCGAGTAGGGCCCTGCTCCCAGTTCTGGACGTTGTCGACGCTGATGCCCAGCAATGCCGCGAAACTCGGCTTGCGAGAGGTCATGGGCCTCTCGGATCTTCTTGACCCCGGGGACCTCCACTTCGAACGCCCTCGACGGTGCAGCCTCGCCTCTCAGGATGGCGCCACCCTCGCGAACGCTCTCCATCAGCTCCGAGAACAACTCGTCCTTCATGGGTACTCGGCCTCCACGATCCGCCGCAGGATCCTCAGTTGATCCGGCGTGAGGTCGTCGCGTTCCGACTTCGCGTAGATCAGATGCATCAGGATGCGATCCAGCCCTGTTGCTAAGCCAACTGCGGCAATCACTCCGAAAAGGAGCCAGAAGGACAATGTGAGTGCCGTTTCGATTTGTCTGGACGCTGGTTAGAGCCGTCATTAGACCCCTGTGTCAACTAACGGTGCCGCAGCTCGCCGGCATGCAAGATGACCGCTGCAGCTGCCTTGTTGTACGACGAGTCACCTTTCCTGGTGTCCTTCGCTCCATCTGGGGCTGGAGTATCTTCATCGCTGAGTTCTGCGCCGATGCAGTCCACGCCGCTGTCGTCAATGAGATCTACCCAAACATCCGTGACTTCTCTCGCCTCCGCCATCGCCGTTAGACCTTGCCTAAGTTTTCGAAGCACTGGCCGAAGGTCGCGCGAGATCTTCTCTATGGGAACTATGGCGTCGCTCATCGTCTGTGTTGACATGAGGCCTTCGTGGGCCGATTGTGAGAGCTTTCGGACGGCTTCGAAGAACTCGCAGATCTGCATTCTGGCTTCGGGATCTTGGAGAACTTCCTCCGGAGCACGGGCGATCATAACTCGAATTCCGCTGTCGACATCGTGGAGTTGGGAAACGAACTGGTTCCCAAAACTGGAGATCTTGTCCGTCGGATCACGAAGCTGCTCCGCCAATCGGCGTGCTATCAATAGTCTGTGGGAGAACCCCTTGCTATATTTGTCGCCTCGGTGGACATCGGCAGTCGCATCTTGCATGACCTTACCAATGGCCTCGATCTCGCGGCCAATCGCCGTTATCGTTTGTGACCAGATTGGCATCGCCTCCTCTGCTTTTGCAAGCCGATCGATGAAACCCGGCGGTTCATCAACCTCTTCCTCGGCCACTTGCTCCATTCGCTGAGCCGCCTCAACGAGGTCCGTGTCCTCCGCATGCCTGTTCGCTGCTACTAGGCGATCTGCGAGGCGCGAAACGGCCTGCCTATATGCTTTGCTTGCTCGGTCTTCATACCGAAGCTCTCTCCAGTCTTCCCAGTGGAATGTTCTCAGTAGTATGACGAGGTCATCATCGGGCGCCTCGGTTTCAAGTGCTGGCGCTCGTACATAGTAGAGAGGCAAGACGAGCTCCTTGATGCCTAATTTCTCTGCCCGACGTGCGAAGAACTGCAGTTCGCGGCGGCACTGCGGGCTGCTCAGATACCTGGGCGTCATCACCGGTATGAAGAAGGCGACACTAGCCAGGCTCGCGTCGATCCTGTCCTCCCAGCTGTCGCCCCACTCCAGTGCATCTTTATCAAGGAAGAGGTCGATGGTCTCGTCCGTCAACATCTCGAACTGTTCCACGACGTCCTGAGCCAAACGGCAGATCCGTCCTTGATCTGCTTCGTCGTCCTTGTGTACATAGGACCAGAAGCCCTTTGAGCTGCTCATTTTGGTATCCCCTGCGTGGCGCTCAGTGTCGTCCACGATGGGCCGAGGACTCATCCCCCACGAGTCGTTCGTGATACTCGTAGCGTAATGTCAACCTGACCCGAAACGGGACTGTAGCAGCTGTAGCAGCAGAGCCCTCCGCGTGCAGGCGCAAGCCTCGGAGGCGTTCGGAGGTTCACGTATATGGCACGGTCTATCTGTTAGAAGAGTCTAAAGATGCCAGGTGGTCTGTGTCAAGGCCGTCTCGAATGGCCGATATCGGTCCGAGCGACTAAGTGAGAGGGGTCCGGTGAACGCCGAGCTTAAGCGACGGCGAGGCAGGCACCAGGGCCGGTCCCGCGCCTCAGCGGGGGGCCGAGGTGGTGGAGTTCCGCCACCTGTTGGTACCGACAGGCCAGTCGAATTCCTGAGGGATGGCGGAAACTGGGCGTAATCCCGGTACAATGCGCGAGCGCGATGAGCGACCTCCGCACCCCTTCTCCGTTTCGGCCTGCTTCTCTTCGCCGGCCGCAGAACGCCACCTCCCGCGCCCTCGCCCGCGAGTCCGGGCCGGTGCACGGGCGTGGCGCGCCGGACAACCCGCTCGGCCGCTTCGAGCGCCTGGCGGTGGTGGCCGATCCCGACGACGATCCGACGCTCGAGCCGGCACCGCCGGGCGAGGACGGCGAGGCCGCCGCGGAGCGGGGCGCCAGCGGTCCGCCTCGGCTCGCCACCGAGCTGCTGCGCGACACATCGCGCTCGATTATCGCGCGCAACGACAGCCCCCGACATCCCGTTCGACGTCTCGTTCAACCCCTACCGGGGTTGCGAGCACGGTTGCATCTACTGCTACGCCCGTCCCACCCACGAGTACCTCGGCTTCTCGGCCGGGCTCGACTTCGAGACCCGGATCCTGGTCAAGGAGGACGCTCCGGAACTGCTTCGAAAGGCGCTGACCGCGCCGTCCTGGGTGCCGCAGACGCTGGCGCTCTCCGGCGTCACCGACCCCTACCAGCCGGTCGAGCGGCGGCTGCGGATCACGCGGCGCTGTCTGGAGGTGCTCGCCGAGCTGCGCCACCCGGTGGCGGTGATCACCAAGAACCGGCTGGTGACCCGCGACCTCGATCTGCTGGCCGAGCTGGCGCGTTACGGCGCCGTGGTGGTCGCGGTGTCGGTGACCACGCTCGACCCGGAGCTGGCGGCGCGGATGGAGCCGCGCGCCTCGCACCCGCGCGACCGGCTGCGTGCGATCGCCGAGATCGCGGCCGCTGGCGTGCCGGCGACGGTCAACGTCGCGCCCGTGATCCCGGGCCTCACCGACCACGAGATCCCGGCCATCCTCGAGGCCGCGGCGGCGGCAGGGGCGACCGGCGCCGGCTGGGTACCGCTGCGCCTCCCGGGTGCGGTCGCCGGCCTCTTCGAGCGCTGGCTCGAGGAGCACTACCCGGAGCGCAAGGAGAAGGTGCTCGCCCGGGTGCGCGAGATGCGAGGCGGCCGGCTCAACGACCCGCGCTTCGGCAGCCGGATGCGCGGCGAGGGGGTCTGGGCGGAGCAGATCCGCGCCCTCTTCCGCGGCGCCCGCCGGCGCTGCGGTCTCGACGGTCCGCGGCCGGATCTCTCGACCGCGGCGTTCCGCCGGCCGGGGGAGCAGCTCGGGTTGTTTGGGGCGGGGGACGGTGGATCGGGCTGAGCGGCCCTCCGCGGGACCCCGGCCCCCTGTGCTAGCTTCCCCCGATCGTGGCTGACGAATCGCGCGGTCTCCCGCTCGCCCGGGCGGCTCTCGCCCTCCTCGCCCTCGGTTGCGCCAGCGCCGGCGCGCCGCCGCCGTCGGCCGCTCCGGCGGTCGCGGCGGCCGATCCCTACCCGTCGACCTACCGGCCGCTGCCCTCGCAGGCGACCCTGATCCGCGGCGCCACCGTGCTCACCGGCACCGGGGCGGAGCTGACCGGCGCCGACATCTTGATCGAGGGCGGGCGGATCGCGGCGGTGGGGGCGGGGCTCGAGGCGCCGGCGGGGGCGGCGGTGGTCGAGGCGGCGGGGAAGTGGGTGACGCCGGGGGTGATCGACATCCACTCGCACCTCGGGGTCTTCCCGTCGCCCGAGATCGACTCGACCTCGGACGGCAACGAGGTCACCGACCCGGTGACCGCCGAGGTCTGGGCCGAGCATTCGGTGTGGCCTCAGGACCCCGGCTTCCCGCGCGCGCTCGCCGGCGGGGTGACCACGCTCCACGTCCTCCCCGGCTCGGCGAACCTGATCGGCGGCCGCGGCGTGACGCTCCGGAACCTGCCGTCGCGCACGGTCCAGGGGATGAAGATGCGGGGCGCCCCCTACACGCTGAAGATGGCGTGCGGCGAGAACCCCAAGCGGCTCTACGGCGGGCGCAACAGGGCGCCGTCGACGCGGATGGGCAATGTCGCCGGCTACCGCCAGGCCTTCCTCGAGGCCGCCGAGTACCGGCGCGAGTGGGAGCGGGAGGCCGAGGGCGGCGAAGGCGGCGGGGGCGGCGGCGGGAGGGGAGGGCGCGGCGGCGGGCCGCCGGAGCGCGACCTCGGGATGGAGACGCTGGCCGGCGTGCTCGAGGGGGAGATCCTGGTCCAGATGCACTGCTACCGCGCCGACGAGATGGCGATCCTCCTCGACCTCGCGCGCGAGATGGGCTTCCGGATCACCGCCTTCCACCACGCGGTCGAGGCCTACAAGATCGCCGACCTCCTGGCCGACGAGGAGGTCTGCGCGGCGATGTGGGCCGACTGGTGGGGCTTCAAGCTCGAGGCCTTCGACGGCGTGCGCGAGAACATCCCGATGGTCCATGCGGCCGGCGGCTGCGCGATCGTCCACTCCGACTCCGACCGCGGCATCCAGCGCCTGAACCAGGAGGCGGCCAAGGCGCTCGCCGCCGGCCGGCGCGCCGGCATCGAGGTCAGCCGCGGCGAGGCGATCCGCTGGATCACCGCCAACCCGGCGCGCGCGCTCGGCATCGCCGGCGAGACCGGCACGCTCGAGCCGGGCAAGGCGGCCGACGTGGTGATCTGGAACCGCGACCCGTTCAGCGTCTACGCGCTCGCCGAGCGGGTCTACCTCGACGGCGCCCCGGTCTACGATCGGAGCGACCCGGCGCTCCAGCCGGTGACCGACTTCGAGTTGGGGCTGCTGCCGGACGCGGAGGGCGGGCCGTGAGGTGGCCTCTCCTCGCGCTCGGCGTCGCCGCCGCGCTCGCCGCGGATCTCATGGCCACGGCCGCGGGCGCGCAGCCGGCGGACGGGTTGCCAGCGAACGGGCCGCCCTCGGGAGACCGCGTGATCGCGATCGTCGGCGGCACCGTGCACACGCTCGGCCCGGCGGGCACGATCGAGGGCGCCACGGTGCTGATCGCCGGCGGCCGCATCGAGGCGGTCGGCGTCGATCTGGCGATCCCGCCCGGTGCCGAGCGGATCGACGCCCGCGGCAAGATCGTCACCCCCGGCCTCCTCGACTCGATGAGCGGCATCGGCGCGGTCGAGATCTCGGCCGAGCGGACGACGCGCGACTCCGCCACCGAGCTGCCGCGGCTGGGCGCGGCGTTCTCGGTCGCCGAGGCGATCAACCCGCGCTCGACGCTGATCCCGGTCAATCGCGTCGAGGGGCTGACCCGGGCGCTGGTGGCGCCGCGCGCCTCGACCGGCCCGATCGCCGGGCGTGCCGCGGCGATCCATCTGGGCGGCGGCGACGACCCGGTCACCGACCCGGCGGCGGCGCTGGTGGTGGCGCTCGGGCAGGAGGGGGCGGCGCTCGCCGGCGGCTCGCGCGCGGCGGCGCTCGCGCTCCTCGCCGAGGCGCTCGAGGACGCCCGCGACTACGCCGAGCACCGCGCCGACTTCGAGCGCGCCGCCCGCCGCCCCTACGCGCCGAGCCGGCTCGATCTCGAGGCGCTCCAGCCGGTGGTCGCCGGCGAGATGCCGATCGCCGCCCGCGTCGATCGCGCGAGCGATCTGCTGGCGGCGCTGCGGCTGGCGTCCGAGCAGCGGGTGAAGCTGGTGGTGGTGGGCGGCGCCGAGGCCTGGCTGGTGGCGCCGGCGCTCGCCGCGGCCGGCGTGCCGGTGGTGCTCGACCCGCTGTCGAACCTGCCGGCGAGCTTCGAAGAGCTGGCCGCCACCCTCGAGAACGCCGCCCGCCTCCACGCCGCCGGGGTCGCCGTCGCCTTCAGCTCCGGCGAGTCGCACAACGCCAGGAACCTGCGCCAGGCGGCCGGCAACGCGGTCGCCCACGGGCTCCCCTGGGAGGCCGGGCTGGCGGCGATGACCCGGGTGCCCGCCGCGATCTGGGGCCTCGACGGGAGCTACGGCACCCTCGACGCGGGCCGGGACGCCGACGTCGTGATCTGGGACGGCGACCCGCTCGAGGTCACGAGCTACCCCGAGCGGGTCTTCGTCCGCGGCCGCGAGGTGCCGAGGACCAGCCGGCAGCTCCTGCTGCGCGACCGCTACCTCGACCCCGGCGCCCCGCTGCCGCCGGCCTACCGCAGGCCCTAGTCCTCGGCGACCGCGAGCGAGTAGCTCCCCTCGTCGCCGCCGGTCCCCTCGATCCGGAGGTAGTAGCGCCCCGGCCCGAGGGTGCGGGCGATGCGGAAGTTGTCGCTCTCGCCGCCGCCGTCCTGGACCTCGAGGCGCTGGCCCGCGGCGTCGTAGAGGCTGCCGCGGGTGTCGGTCGAGCCCGAGGTCTCGAACCCGACCGTGATCTGGCTCGGGAGCACGAGTGTGAACCAGTCCTCGTCGTCGTCGTCGTCGTTGGCGATCACGCCGGACGGCTCGTGCTCGAGGTCGACCGGCGTGGCGCAGCGCGCCGCCGAGCCGTGGTCGTCGGTCTCGCCGCGGTCGCACGGGGCGTAGAACCGCACCGCCACCTCGAAGGCCCCGCTCGACGAGTCGTGGGCCTCAAGGTCGAGGGCGTGGTCGGCCTCGTGGACTGAAGCGAGGATCCGGCCCGCGGCGCCCTCGAACACCGCGTCGCCGAGGCTGACTCCGGCGCACGAGGTGTTCGAGAAGAGCGTCGCCTCGAGGTCCGGACCGCCGGTGTCGTCGTGCTCGACCAGGACGATGCCGGGCACGGTGATCGCGATCTGCATGATGTCGGGGTCCCACTGGCCGGCGGCGTCCTCGACCACCACGAAGTAGTCGTCGTCGAAGTCGCCGGAGGAGACCGCGTCGGCCGACGAGTTGCAGGTATCGGTGGCGTCGGGCGAGAGATCGGTCGTCTCGTCCGGGCTGCCGGCGTCGGCGATCCAGGCGACCCGCAGGTTGAAGTCGCCGAGCGTCTCCTTGGAGTCCTGCGGCACGACCCGCAGGTAGTAGGTGGTGCTCGACGTGGTGTCGATCCGCGCCGCGAGCCACTTCGGGGTCTCCTGGACGTAGTCCCAGTTCGTCCCCTCGCCGGCGGCGGCGGAGCAGGTGGAGGTGGTGCCGAGGAAGTCGATCCGCGGCTGGACGGCGTTTGCTGGCGACGAGACGTCGAGGGTGAGGACCCCGGCGGCCGACAGGGTCACCGAGAGCAGCTCGCTGCCGCTGCTCCGCCGGGTGTCGTCGACGGTGAGGGCGACGGCACCCGAGCAGGACCCCTCGGCGGGCGGCGCGGCGGCCCCCGCGAGCGCTGCGAAGAGCGCAGCGGCGGCCGCGAAGGCGTGGAGGAAACGGCGATCGTTGGCGTGACGGTTGCGCATGGCTTCTCCTCGCGCGGGCACACGAAGTCCCGCGAGATCAACGGTTTCCGTTGCTTGAGGGACACCCCCCGGGTCCGACGCGGAAGGTCTCCGCGGCGGGGAGCACGGGCGCTTGCCGATCGGCCGGCGGCTCGGGACGGATTTACCGAGTCGCTGATCGTCTGTAACTGCGGGTTTGGTGAAATGGCCCGAGTGGGGGCCGCGGCGGGGACGGGTCGAGCGCCGCGGGCGGCTCGGGGTGACCGGCGGGGCTGCGCTCTTGCTAGGATTCAGTCAATGCGCGATCAGCACACATCAGGGACCCGCCACGGGGGCCCCACCGGAGTGCCCTGGGCGACGGTCGAGGAGATCCTCGACCAAGCCCTCGACCTACCGGCCGAGGACCGCCCCGCCTTCCTCGACCGCGCCTGCGCCGGCGCCGAGCCCTTACGGCGGGAGGTCGAGAGCCTGCTCGCCATGGAGGGAGCCGCGGAGGGCTTCCTCGCCGAACCCGCCTTCAGCCTCCACGGTCTCGCCTCGGATTCCGACGATCCCAATCTCGGCCGCGTGGTCGGCGCCTACCGCCTGCTCCGCACGCTCGGGCGCGGCGGCATGGGCGCGGTCTACCTGGCCGAGCGGTGCGACGGGCAGTTCGAGCAGACGGTGGCGGTCAAGCTGATCAAGCGCGGGATGGACACCGACGAGATCCTCCGCCGCTTCCGCAACGAGCGGCAGATCCTGGCCGGGCTGGTCCACGAGCACGTCGCCCGGGTCTACGACGGCGGCACCACCGACGACGGCCTGCCGTTCTTCGTCATGGAGCACGTCGAGGGGGAGCCGATCGACCGCTGGTGCGACGCCCGCCGGCTGCCCGTGACCGAACGGCTGCGGCTCTTCCACGCGGTCTGCCGGGCGGTCCAGGCAGCGCACCAGAACCTGGTCGTCCATCGCGACCTGAAACCGGCCAACATCCTGATCACCGGCGCCGGCGCGCCGAAGCTCCTCGACTTCGGCATCGCCAAGCTCCTCGCGCCCGAGGGCGGCGCCGGGGACGGCGGGCCGGGAGCGCCGACCGAGCTGGGCTGGCGGCCGCTCACCCCCGGCTACGCCAGCCCGGAGCAGCTCCGCGGCGAGCCGGTAACCACCGCGAGCGACGTCTACTCGCTCGGCGTGCTGCTCTACGAACTCCTGACCGGCAGGCTGCCCCACCAGGCGCCGACCGGACAGCCGCCCCCGGTCTGGGAGCGCCTGATCGCCGGCGAGGAGCCGGTCCGGCCGAGCCTCGCGGTGCGCCGGGCGTTCGAGGTCCGGCAGCCCGGCGGCGGCAGCGACGCCGTGATCCCCGCCGAGGTGGCCGAGGCGCGCGGCACCGATCCCCGGCGGCTCGAGCGGCGGCTCGCCGGCGACCTCGACACGATCGTCCTGACCGCCCTCGCCCCGGAGCGCGAACGGCGCTACGCCTCGGCGGAGCAGCTCGCGGAGGACGTCCGCCGGCACCTCGAGGGCCTGCCGGTGCGCGCGCGGACGCCGACCGCGGCGTACCGGGTCGGGAAGTTCGTGCGCCGCAACGCCTGGGGGACGGCGGTGGCGGCGGGGGCGGTGGGCTTCCTGGTGGTCTTCGCGGTGACCATGGCGGTGCAGAGGGAGCGGATCGCCGCCGAGCGCGACCGGGCCGAGGCGGTGACCGACTACCTGGTGGAGCTGTTCGAGGAGGCCGACCCGGCGCAGTCGCGCGGTCAGGAGATCACCGTCCGCGAGGCGCTCGACCTGGGCGTCGAGGCGCTCGGCACTCGCCTCGCGGACCAGCCCCTGATCCGTGCGGCGCTGCTGGACGCGATCGGCAGGGTCGACTACAGCCTGGCCCTCTATGACGAAGCCGACCCGCTCCTCGCGGAGGCGCTCGAGCTGCGACGGCGAGAGCTCGGGCCGGACCATCCCGACGTCGCCGAGAGCCTCCAGAGCCTGGCCCACGTCCGGATGCGGAACGGCGAGACCGAGGGGGTGGAGGCGATGCTGCGCGACGCGCTCGCGATCACGCGCCGCCACGACGACGGTGCAGGCGTCGCCTACCCCCACGCGCTGCACAACCTCGGGAGCTATCTCCTCGAGATCGGCGGCGGCGAGGGCGCCGACCCGGCCGCCGTCGAGGCCGAAGCGCTCGAGCTCATGCATCGTGCGCTAGACCTCAAGGTCCGGCGGTTGGGGCCGGACGACCCGGATGTCGCCTTCACTCTGGCGGTGCTGGGCCAGAACGACCACCGCGGCGGCGACCTCGCTTCCGCCGAGGAGCGCTTCCGCCGGGTGCTCGCGATCCGACGTGCGGAGTACGGGGAGCGGGTCCACCCTGAGCTGGCGACCGCGGTCAACAACCTCGGGATTGCCCTCGCCGATGGCGGGCGGCCGGACGAGGCGCGGCCGCACTACGAGGAGAGCCTCGCAATGCGCCGCGAGCTGTTCGGCGAGCGCGACTACCGATACGGGCTGGCGCTCAACAACATGGGCTTTTTCCTCACCGGCGCGGGCGATGCGCAGTCGGCGGTGCCCTACCTGGAGGAAGCGGTCGCGATCCTTCGCGACGCTTTCGGCGAGGTCGACGGCCGGGTCGCCACCGCCCGCCGCAACCTCGCCGCCGCCCACGCCGCCGCCGGCGAGCCCGCCTCCTGCGAGCGCGAGGCGCGCGCCGCCCTCGCGGCGCTCGGCGAGCCGCCGCCGGCCCACCTCTGGCGGCGCGCCGACATCGAAAGCGTCCTCGGCGCTTGCCTCGCCGCCCTCGGCCGCCCCGAGGAGGCTGAGCCCCTCCTCGTCGGCGCGGTGCCGGCGCTGAAGGAGGGGCTCGGGCCGGAAGGGCGGCAGACCCAGGAGGCGCGGGATCGGCTGGAGGCGTTTCGAGCCGCCCGGAACGCGGCCCCGCCCGCCGGCGAAGGCAGTTCCCGCTGAAGTCAGCGCCGAGCATGGGGGGATGCGACGGTCCGCTTCCGCCGGCTCGCCGTCCCATCCCCGCTGCTAGACTCCCCGCCGTTCCAGCCGGCCCCCGGGGGAGGAGACCGCCCATGCCCAAGACGCCGTTCACCATCGGCATCGAGGAGGAGTACCAGATCATCGACCCCGTGACGCGGGAGGTGACCTCCTACGTCCAGGAGTTCTTCGACCAGGGGCGGCACGTCTTGAAGGACCAGATCAAGCCGGAGTTCCTGCAGTCGCAGATCGAGGTCGGGAGCAGCATCTGCCGTTCGATCCAGGAGGCGCACGAGGAGCTGGTGCGGCTGCGGCGGACGGTGATCGAGGTCGCCGGGGAGCACGGGCTGGCGGTGGCGGCGGCGAGTACGCACCCTTACTCGAAGTGGCTCGACCAGCGGATCACCTCGGCCGAGCGCTACACCAAGCACGAGAAGGCGATGGCCGAGGTCGCCCGGCGCATGCTGATCTTCGGCATGCACGTCCACATCGGCTTCGACGACCGAGAGCTCCTGGTCGATGTCATGGACCAGGCGCGCTACTTCCTGCCGCACCTCCTGGCGCTTTCGACCAGTTCGCCGTTCTGGCACGGGCGGCTGACCGGGCTCAAGTCCTACCGGACGGTGGTGTTCGAGAGCCTGCCGCGCACCGGCGCGCCGCCGTCGTTCGGCTCGTGGGCCGAGTACGAGGGGTACATCGACCTCCTGATCAAGACCCACTGCATCGAGGAGCCGACCTCGATCTGGTGGGACATGCGGCCGCACCCGAAGTACGGCACGCTCGAGCTGCGCGTCTTCGACATCTGCACCCGGGTCGACGACGCGATCTGCCTCGCCGCGCTGGCGCTCGCGATCGTGGTCAAGCTCATCCGCCTGCGCCGCGGCAACCGCTCGTGGCGCCGCTACCGCCAGGAGCTGGTCGCCGAGAACAAGTGGCGGGCCACCCGCTACGGGATCGAGGGCAAGCTGATCGACTTCGGCCTCGGCGCCGAGGTGCCGCTGTCCGAGCTGGTGACCGAGATGCTCGAGCTGATCGACGACGTGGTCGACGACCTCGAGGTCCGGCGCGAGGTCGAGCACGTCCACAAGATCCTCGCCGAGGGGACCAGCGCCGACCGTCAGCTCGCGGTCTACCGCGAGACCCAGGACCTGGCCGCGGTGGTGGATCACCTCGTGCGCGAGACGCGGGAAGGCGTGTGCTGAGCGGCCGCCAGGTCGTCCTTCTCGGTCCCCAGCGGTTCCAGCCCACTCTGCGGTCGGTCGTCGACGCGCTCGGCGTCGACGGCCGGATCGCGGCGGTGACCGCCGGCTGGCAGGAGCGCGAGGAGGACGACGCCGAGCTGTCCGCGCACCTCGGCGGCCGGGTGGTCAACCTCCTGCTCCACCGCCGCGGCGAGGAGGCGACGGCGGCCGAGCCGGGGCTCTTCGCCCGGCTGCGCCGCCGCCAGGAGCGGCTGAAGCGGCTCCAGGCGCTCTACCGGGTGCGGCTCGACCCGCAGCTCGCCGCGGTCCGGCGTCTGTTCGACCGCGAGGGGGGCGACGTGCTCGACGGCGAGCGCGCGCACGCGATCGAGCTGGTGCGGGCTCTCGACGAGCACCACCTCTCCCGGGTGCGTGAGATCCACGCCGAGGACGACGTCCCGTGGCCGGCGCCCGCCGAGGGGAAGGGCCGCTACCCCGAGCTGGAGCGCCACCGCGCCGAGATCGCGGGGATCCTCGAGGGGTGCGCCGCGATCGCGATCGCCGGCGGCCACGTCGCGGTGCTGCTCAACCGCTTGCGCCTGTTCCGGGTCATCGAGCAGGCGCCGGCGCTGCCGGTCTTCGCCTGGTCGGCGGGTGCGATGGCGCTCGCCGAGAAGATCGTGCTGTTCCACGACCATCCGCCCCAGGGCGAGGGCAACGCCGAGGTGCTCGACGTCGGCCTCGGCGTCCTCGGCCCCGAGCTGGCCGGCGAGGCGCTCCTGCCGCTTCCTCACGCCAGCCGCCGGCTGCGCCTCGGCGATCCCGAGCGGGTGGGGATCTTCGCCCGCCGCTTCGCGCCGCTGGTGCCGGTGACCCTCGATCCCTTCGCGCGGCTGGTGCTCGGCGGCGGCCGGGTGCGCGAGGCGGAGGGCAGCGAGCGGCTGCTCCCCGGCGGCGGCAGGGCGCCGGTCGCCGCGGGGGCGGCATGAGGATGTCGATCCGCGCGCTCGCGGCGCGCAGGGACCTCGGACCGGCCGACGTCGACGCCTTTCTCGCCGAGCAGGACGAGATCCCGATCCGCGACGGCGCCACCGCCACCTTCCTCTGGCGCGGCGAGGCCGACCGGGTGCTCCTGCGCCACTGGATCTACGGCCTGCCGACGTCGCACCGGTTGAAGCGCATCCGCGGCACCGACCTCTGGTGGGTGGCGCTCGAGATCCCCGAACGCTCGCGCATCGAGTACAAGTTCGAGGTCGTCGAGGGCGGCCGCCGGCGGCTGCGCCGCGACCCGTTCAACCCGCACGAGGCGCGCGATCCGTTCGGCGCCAACTCGGTCTTCCAGGCGCTCGGCTACGAGACCCCCGGATGGACCCGCCACGACCCGCTGGCGCGCCCCGGGGTGATCGAGGAGATGTCGGTGCCGAGCGCCGCGTTCGGCGGCGAGCGCCGGGTCCGGGTCTACCTGCCGGCTCGCCTCCGCCGCAGCCGCCGCTATCCGCTGCTGGTGGTCCACGACGGCGAGGACTACCTGCGCTACGCCGACCTCGGCACGGTGCTCGACAACCTCATCGACCGGCTCGAGATCGCGCCGCTGATCGCGGTCCTGACCACCTCGCCCGACCGCCTGGCCGAGTACGGCGCCGACCGCCGCCACGCCCGCTTCGTCGCCGAGGAGCTGGTGCCGCGGGTGGCCGAGGTCTTCCCGGTCGAGGAGGACCCGATCCACCGCGGCCTGATGGGCGCCTCCTTCGGCGCCGTCGCCGCGCTCCACACGGCCTGGAGCCACCCCGGGCGCTTCGGCCGGCTGCTCCTGCAGTCGGGGTCGTTCGCGTTCTCGGATATCGGGCCGCACGGCCGCTCGAAGGTGTTCGACCCGGTGGCCGAGTTCGTCAACGCCTTCCGCGACGCCCCCGGCCGCCCGGCCGAGCGGCTGGCGGTGACCTGCGGCCGCTACGAGTCGCTGATCTACGAGAACCGCTCGCTCGTGCCGCTGCTCCAGGAGGCGGGCATGGAGGTCCGCTACCGCGAGTCGCGCGACGGCCACAACTGGCAGAACTGGCGCGACAGCCTGCGCGGCTCGCTGTCGTGGCTCTTTCCAGGCCCGCTCTGGATGGTCTACGAGTGAGCCCCGGTCAGGTGCCGGTCTTGCGGTTGCAGGCGCACTCCGGGCCGGCCGAGCAGATGAAGTCGGCGCACACTCCGGCGTCGGCGAGGGCCAGGCAGTCGCTGCCCCCCTTGCACGTGCAGGCGACCTCGTTGCAGCGGAATGCGCTCTCGCCGCGCTCGATCAGCCGTCGCGGCTCGCTCTTCGCGAGCTCGTCCGGCGAGACCACCTCGGCGCCGCGCGCGACCAGCGGCTGGAGCTCCGCCGGCGAGCGCGGCGGCTCCGCCGGGGCCGACGCGACCGAAGCGCTGCCGCCATAGCAGACGTCGTCGCAGACCTCGTCGCAGTCGTTGAACGGCACGCCGACGCTCAGGCAGGAGATCATGCACGCGCCGTAGCAGAGACCGCGCGCGTCGAGGAAGGTGAGCCGGGAGGAGCGGCGCGGGCTGATCGCCGGGGCGCCGGGCCGCCGGACCGCCTCGCAGCGGAACGAGACCGGGGCCTCGTCGACGTTCGCCCGCTCCTGCGCGGCCAAGAGCTCGTCGAACGAGATCAGCTCGTCGACCCGGCGCCGCATCTCCTCGCGATCGGGAACCGCGGCCGGGCGCCGCGCGGATGCGCTCCCCTCCTGCGCCGCCGCCGGCGCGGGCCCCGGCGGCGCGGCCGCGCTCTCCTCGGCGCGGAGGGCGGTCGCGGCCGGGACCAGCAGCAGCCCGAGCGCGAGGGCCAGCGCGCGGGCGACGAAGGGCTTGGGATCGGTCTGACGACGATGGGACATGGCAATTCCCTCCCAATGGGTCGGTGGCGGTACTGCCGCCGACCGAATCAACGGCCACCTCGAAAATCCACCATTCGGTGGGTAGATTCTATCCATGCTGGCGGCCGGGCCTGCGGCTGGTCGCGCTGTTCGCCGCCCCCGGCGCCGGATTATCGGGGCGGCCCTTCGGGGATCCGGTAGAGGTGAAAGGTGCCCGCGGCGTAGCCGTGGTCCTCGCCAGTGGCGAGGTGCGTGGCGAGGGCCGACCAGTCGCGGGCGGCGCGCCGGAAGGCTTGCGGGCGGAAGAGGTCGGCGGGGTCGGCGGCGAGGAGCGCGGGGGCCATCTGCTCGACGCTGGCGCTCAGGGCGTACCAGCCGGGGGGGAGCGGGTCGCCGGGGGCGATCGGGCGGGCGCCGGGGAGGTAGCAGGTCAGCTCGGCGGCGGTGACTGCGGGCATCGCGACGCCGATCTCGCGGATGCCGCGGCGCTCCAGCTCGTCCGCCAGGGCGAGGAAGCTCTGGTGGTACTCGAGGTTGGTGTCGCCGAGGGCGAAGCGGGCGGGGTTGCGCTCGCCGAGCCACCAGGTGTTGGTGGCGGACATCCAGCTCGGGGCGAGGGCGAGGGCCTCGGCGGCGAGGAGGAGGGTGACAGCGAGGGTGCGGCGGCGGGTGCGTGAGGTCCAGAGGGCGGCGGGGAGGTAGAGGAGGGGGAGCACCGGGAGGAGATGGCGGAGGCCGAGGTTGTAGCTGGATGCGGAGGCGGTCAGGAGGTACACGGCGGCGGTCAGGGCGATGAGCACGGCGGCTCGCCGCCAGCTTTGATCCGCCGCCTCCGCGAGCGGGCGGCGGAGCCGGGCGACCAGGGCCGCGAGCAGGGCGACCAGGATCACCAGCGGGGTCTTGAGCAGGAAGACGGCGGGGAAGTACCACCAGCGGCCGCGGGCGGTGACCGCGCCGAAGGCATAGCTGTTGTAGACCCCCTCGGCGTCCTGGGCGCGGACGCCGAGGAGGCCGGCCGCGTGCTGGGCGAGGCCGGGGCTCCGGCGCTCGAGGGCGAGGAGCGCGGGGAGCCAGGGCTCGAGGCGGCCGCCGGCGTGGAGGGTGGCGCGGTCCTCGGCATAGGCACGGAGGGCGGCGCGGCCGCGGGCGGGGTCGTAGTCGCGGTTCGCCGGCAGGTAGGTGGCCTGGAGGAGGGCGAGCGCGACGGCCGCGGTGAGCCCGAGGTGGAGGAGGCGGCGGGGGATCGAGGGCGGCCGCGGCGCGATGGCGATCGCGGCGGCGGCGGCGGGGAGGAGGAGGAGGCCGGAGAGCTTGACCGCCAATGCCAGGCCGAGGGCGAGGCCGAGGAGCGCGGCGCGGCGGGCGTCGGGCCGGCGGAGGTAGGCGAGCCCGGCGAGGAGGGTGAGGACGGTGCCGAGCGCCAGGGCGGCGTCGGTCTGGAGCGTCGCCAGGTGGGGGAGGGCGGCGAAGGAAAGGCCGAGCATCAGGGCGAGAACCAGGCCTGCGCGGGCGGGGGACGTGCACGGCGGGGCGAGGCGCTGGCCCAGCGCCCAGCTCGCCGCGATCAGCGGCGCCACCACCAGCGCGAGCAGCGCATAGCGCGAGGCGAGCCGGATCCGCCGCTCGCGCGCCGGGTCGGCGAACACGAACTGCGCCGCCGGGTAGGCCGCCTCGACCGGGGTCAGCTCGACCAGGGGTCCGCCGTCCGTGCCGGCGACCGGCTCGGCGAGGAGCGGCAGGGCCGCCGCCATCTTGACCAGCGGCGGGTGCTCGTAGTTGATCAGGTTCTCGCCGTGATAGAGGGCCTGGTAGCCGGCGAGCAGGTGGTAGGGCTCGTCGTAGGTCAGCGACTGGCGGTGGACGGCGGCGGCCTGGAGTCCCGCGACCAGGGCGAGCGCGGCCGCTGCGGCGATGCCGCCGGGCCGGCGTACAATCCCGCAGAGGAGGTCTTTCATGGCCGATATCACCCGTCGCATCGGGCTTTCCCTGGGCGCCGACATCTGCTGGCCGATCGCTTTCGAGGAGATCGTCTCCCGCCTCGGTCCGATCCGCTACGGCGGCGACTCCGTGCGGATCGAGGTCGAGCGGGTGCTCATCGAGCCGTTCGACCTCCGCCAGCCCACCCGCTATGACGTCGTCATCGACCGCCTGACGCACTGGTACAACACCAGCCGCGAGTGGATCAAGAAGGCGGTGATCATGGACGGCGTCTACGTCTTCAACAACCCCTGGTCGGTGCAGTCTATGGAGAAGCACAGCGCCTACACGGCGATGATGCGCCTCGGCCTGCCGGTGCCCGAGACCTGGCTGGTGCCGCCCAAGGCCTACGAGCCCTCCCCCGACCTCGAGCGGACGCTGTCGCGCTACGCCAAGGTCTTCGACCTCGGCAAGATCGGCGGCGAGCTGGGCTACCCGATGTACATGAAGCCATACGACGGCGGCGCCTGGCGCGGGGTGAGCCGGGTCGAGGACGAGGCGAAGCTCCGCGCCGCCTACGAGGAGAGCGGCAAGCTCGTGATGCACCTCCAGAAGGCGGTCGAGCCCTTCGACCTCTTCGTGCGCGTGATCGGCCTCGGCCCCCAGGTCTACCCGGTCAAGTACGACCCGGCGGCGCCGCTCCACGCCCGCTACACCGTCGACTTCAGCTTCCTCTCCGGCGAGGAGGCGGCGCTCCTGCGCGACATGGTGCTGACCATCAACACCTTCTTCGGCTGGGACTTCAACTCGTGCGAGGCGCTCCGCGGCCCCGACGGCGTGCTCTACCCGATCGACTTCGCCAACGCCTGCCCGGACAGCCAGGTCACCTCGCTCCACTATCACTTCCCCTGGCTGGTCAAGGCCAACGTCCGCTGGTCGGTCTTCTGCGCCGTCACCGGGCGGAAGATGCGCCAGAACCTCGACTGGCAGCCGTATTACGAGGTCGCCGATCGCGACGACCTCTCCTACCGCGAGAAGCTCGCCGCCTACGGCCGGATCGCCAGGGAGAGGCTCGACTCCGACCGCTTCCAGGAGTTCTGCGCCGAGCACCTCGGCCACCTCGACGAGGTGGCGTGGGAGTTCTTCGGGAGCGAGCGGGCCCGCGACGCGGTCCGCCAGAAGGTTGCGGCGCTCTTCCCCGAGCACGAGGTCGAGCAGTTCACGGCGCACTTCTGGGGGTTGATCCAGTTCTGGAGGAAGACGGAGAAGGATCGGCTTGCTTTGGCCTAGATCTGTGAAACATCGTCGTTGACATCCTCGTATCTCTGTCGTATCGTCAGATACCGACAGGGAGAGACGAATGTTCGACGACACCGACCTTCAGATCCTCGAGCTGCTGCAGGCCGACGCGCGGCTCGCCAACGCCGAGATCGCGCGCCGCCTGGGGATGGCGGCGTCGGCGATCCACGAGCGGGTCAAGAAGCTCGAAGCGCGCGGGCTGATCCGCGGCTACGAGGCGCGGCTCGACCCGGCGCCGTTCGGGCGCAAGCTCCTCGCCTTCGTCTTCGTGCGCGCCGACGAGCTGCCCGGCGAGGCCACCGCCGGCGAGCGGCTGGCCGCGATCCCCGAGGTGCTCGAGGTCCACCACGTGGCCGGCGAGGACTGCTACCTGGTCAAGGTCCGCTGCGCCGACACCGACGAGCTGGCGCGCCTGCTCCGCCACAGCTTCGGCGCCATCCCGGCGGTGCGCTCGACGCGCACCACGATCGCGCTCGGCACGCTCAAGGAGACCGGCCGACTGATGATCGGCGCTCCGGCCCTCGAGACCGCGGAGGTGGGCCATGGCTGAGCGCACCCTCCTCGCCGGCGTCCCGGCGCGCTGGAAGGTGGTCGTCGCCTTCGCCGCGGTCTACGTGGTCTGGGGATCGACCTACCTGGCGATCCGCTTCGCCATCGACACCCTGCCGCCGTTCCTGATGGCCGGCGTCCGCTTCCTGATCGCCGGCGCGGTGCTCTTCGGCTTCGCGCGCCTGCGCGGCGCGCCGTGGCCGAGCTGGGCGCAGTGGCGCTCGGCGGCGCTGATCGGCGGCATGCTCCTCCTGGGCGGCAACGGCGGCGTGGTCTGGGCCGAGCGCACGGTCCCCTCGGGGATCGCGGCGCTCCTGGTCGCGAGCGAGCCGCTCTGGATCGTCCTCCTCGACTGGCTGCCGCCGCGCCCGGCGCGGCCGACCGGCCGGGTGCTCCTAGGGCTCGGCGTCGGCTTCGCCGGCGTCGCGCTCCTGATCGCGCCGTGGGAGGCTGGAGGTACGGCGGTCGACCCGGTCGGCGCGATCGTCATCGTGCTCGCGGCGTTGTCGTGGGCGGCCGGCTCGCTCTACAGCCGGCGCGCCGAGCTGCCCGCCTCGCCGCTGGCCTCGACCGGCACCCAGATGCTCACCGGGGGCGTGCTCCTGACCCTGACCGGCCTCGGCGCCGGCGAGGCGGCGAGTTTCGACCCGGCGGCGGTGTCGCTCGGCTCGGTGGCGGCGCTCGCCTACCTGATCGTGTTCGGCTCGCTGGTGGCGTTCACCGCCTACGTCTGGCTGATGCGCCACGTGGCGGCGCCCAAGGTGGCGACCTACGCCTACGTCAACCCGGTGATCGCGGTGCTCCTAGGCTGGCTCCTGGCCGGCGAGCCGATCGGCGCCCGCACGCTGGTCGCGGCGGCGGTGATCGTCGGCGCGGTGGCGCTCTTGACGGTGGTGCGCCGCGGCGGCGCGGCGCGGCCGGAGGAACCGGCGGAGGGGCGCGGGGAGCGGGGTAGACTCGCCCCGCGATGGCGCTCCTCCGAACGCGCGGCGCGGCGAGCCTCTCGCTGGCCGCCCTCGCGCTTCTCGCCGCCGGCTGCGGCGGAGACGATCCCGCGAGCTTGCTCCCGGACGGCGCTCTCCTCGCCGGCCGCGGCGGCGGGTTCCACCGCCTGCTCGATGAAGCGGCCGGCCTGAGCGGCACGCCGCTGGCGCGGGCGGCCGCGGCGGCGCGCGAGCGGATCGGCGGCTGCGAAGCGTTCGGCGCCCATCTCGAGCCCGCTCCCGGGGGCGCCGGCGGGAGCGCCGGCGAGGCCGCTCCGGCCGCCGCCGCCGAGGCCGCGGGCTCCTTCGTCGACCGGCTGGGCTGCCTCGGCGAGGCGCCGCCGCCGGGGCTCGCCGCCGCGCTCGCGCTCCTCGATCGACCTCCCGAGTGGGCGGGCGGTTCCGCGCCCGCCGACTGGCTCTTCGCCCGGACCTGGGGCGAGGGGGGCCGGGCGGTGGCCTGGGGCTGGGCCGACGCCGCGGGCGGTCACGCGCTCGCCGTCGAGCTCGCCGTCGATCTCGCGGGCGGCGACGGCGAGGGCGGCTGGTCGCTGCTGCTGCCGGCCGCGGAGCCGCCCGGGCCGCCGCGGCTCGCCGACGCCGGGGCGCTGCTCCACGCGCGCGTCCGCCCGGACCGCGGCCTCGACCTCGCCTCCCGGATCGACGCCGGGGGCGCCGCCGCCGAGCTGTTCCGGCTGCGCAACGAGCTGTTCCTGGCCACCGCGCTGGAGGGGACCTGGGAGCTGGCGGTCTACCATCCCGAGGAGGGGCAGCGGATCCCGCCCGCGGCGCTGGCGCTCGACGTGGTCGACCGCGATCGCGCGGTCACCGCGATCGAGGCCTTCATCGCCGAGGTGCGCGCGACCTGGGCGGTGAGCCGCCGCCCGGCGACCCTCGCCGGCCACCCCGGCGCCTGCCTCGACGACCTCAACCTGATGCCCGACCTCGCCCCCTGCTACGCCGCGACGCCGGACGTCCTGGTGGTCGGCTGGAACGCCGGCTCGGTCGAACGGGCGCTCGCTCCGCCGCGGGATCCCGAGGCGGCCGCGGCGCCGTCGCCGCCCGCGGCCGCACTCAGCTCCGCGGTGGTCCATCTCGACCGCCTCCCGGGGGCCGACGCCCGGCTGGCCCGCGCCGGCGCGAGCCGGCTCGGCGGGCCGCCGCCCGCGCCCCTGGTCTACCCGTGGCGGGTCCTGCGCCTGGCCGGCCGGCGCGACGGCGGCGAGTACCGGATCGCGATCCAGCTCGCGGCGGCGGGCGACGGGGGCCCGGCGGCGTCCGAGGCGGCGCCCGAGCCCGCGCCCGGGGCGGCGCGATGACCGCGGCCCCGAGCCGGCGGGCGCTGCTCGGGCGGGTGGCGCTCTTGATCGCGCTCGGCGCGCTGGCGGTGGTCCTGGGCTGGCGCGCGACGCGGCGGGTCGGCGAGCAGCGGTCCGCGGCCGCGGTCTGCGAGGCGGCGCGGCGGGGCGACTGGCCGGCGGCGCTCGCGGCCAGCGAGGAGCGCTGGGGCGGCGGCGCCGCGGCGGCCGACCTCGGGGACGATCCTGCCCTCCACCTCGACGGCGCCGCCTGTCGCTGCGCGGCGCTGATGGAGAGCGGGCGCCGGAGCGAGTGCGAGGCGCTCCTCGAGGGACTGCTCGCGCTTCCCGAGGCCGGCGGGTGGCTCCCCGGGCCGCCGCTCACGGCGGTGGCGGTCGAGTCGCTGCGCGACCGCGGCGACCTGACCACGGCGGCGCGCCTCGCCGGGCGGGGCGCCGAGCGCTACCCGGAGAGCTTCGTCCTCGCCTACCTGGAGCTGACCCTGCGCGCGCGCCTCGGCGACGAAGGGCCGGCCCTGGCCGAGATCGCCGCGCGCCTGCCGCGCGCCGGCGAGGCGGCGCCGCGCCTGCGCCTGCGCCTGGCCGAGCGCCACCTCGCCCGCGAGGAGTGGGCGGTCGCGGAGGAGCTGCTCGGCGCGGAGCCGCCCGCGGGCGAGCTGGCGCCGCTCTGGTACCGGCTGCGGGTGACCCAGCTCGCCGGCGGCGGCCGCGCCGACGAGCTGCGCCGCCACCTCGCCGACTGGGAGGCCGCCGGCGGCAGCCCCGCGGAGATCGCGGCGCGCTACGCGCTGGTGGTCTCGAAGTACCAGCTCCCGGTCCCCGAGAGCTCGATCGCCCTCCTGCGCGCCGCCCTCGCGGACGCCGGCCGGCTGGAGGACCCGGCGCTCGAGCGCCAGCTCTACGGCCGCCTGATCGGGCACCTGGTGGTCGAGGGGCGGCGGGAAGAGGCGTTCGCGGCCCACGATGCGGCGGTCGCGCGGCTCGGGGCGCTCCCCGGCCTCTCCCGCGACGACCTCGAGCGGGCGGCCGCCGCAGGATCCCCCCGCGGTCTGGTCGAGGAGCGGACCGCGGCCGGCGAGCTGCGGTTCACGATCGAGGGGGCCGAGCCCGGCGACCGGCTCCTCTTGTCGCCGCCGCCCGATGCGCCGGCCGACGATCCGTACCAGGAGCTCGAGCCGACCGCCGCCGGGAGGCTGGCGGTCGAGCGGCCGCTCGGCGCCACGCCCCAGCGCTGGGTGCTGCGCGACGCCGCCGGCCGGGTGCGCGGCAGCGGCACCGCCTGGCCGCGCGAGGCGGGGTCGACCGAGGTCGCGGTGAGCCGGCGGCCGCCGCGGGAGCCGTTGTCATCACGGCCCCCGGCGCGCCGGGCCGGAGACGGGCGGCCCCGGGTGGTGGCCGTCCTCCTCGACTGCGGCGACTGGCGGCTGGTGCGCCACCTCGAGGCGCGCGGCGAGCTGCCCGTGCTCTCCGGGCTCCTCGCCGCCGGCCGCCGGGCGGTGCTCGACAGCGATCCGCCGTTCACCGCGGTCGCGCTCAACGCCCTGGCGCGGCCGGCGGCGCACGGGGTGACCTCGTTCGCGGGGCTCCTCCACCAGCTCGGCGGCGAGGTCGCGGCGCTCAACTTCGTCGGCGTCAACCCGGCGGCCGGTCTCGCCTGGGTGCTCCCCGGGGAGGAGGACCTGTTCTCGGCGGTCGGCGCCGGGCCGCGGGTCGCGGCGAACCTGCTGCGCTCGTTCGGGCCGGTGCAGATCGGGCGCCAGGCCGAGCTGACCGGCCCCTGGGGGCGGGTGCGCCGAGTCGAGGGCTTCCGCGGCGCCCGGCCGCCGGGGCCGGCCGAGCTGGAGCGCTTCCCGCGGCTCGCGGGTCAGGGCGTGCCGGCGGCGCTGATCGAGGAGGTCGCGGCGGACCTCGACAACGCCGCGGCGCTCGCGGCCGACCCGGAGGTCGACCTCGCCCTCCTCCGCGTGGCGGCGTTCGACATCCTCACCCACGCGCTCTACCCGGACCTGGTCCGGCCCGGCCAGGAGGACGGCGAGGCGCCGCTCTGGGAGATCTACCGCTACGTCGACGCCCGCCTGGCCGACGTCGACCGGGCGCTCGACGAGGACGACCTCCTGATCGTGATGTCCGACCACGGCATCTCGACCGCCTTCGAGCACGACCGCCAGGCCCTCTTCGTGGTCGCCGGCGGCGGCGTACCGCCGGGCCGCGTGCCCGGCCGGCCCGAGCTGCGCGGGGTCGGGCGCCTCCTCGCCGAGCTGGTCGGGGTCGAGACCGCCTGGCCGGACACCGGTGTCGGCGACTGGCTCGACGGCGAAACCTTTGCCCCACCGGCACCGTCCTAGCCGGAAGACCGCACTCCCCGGAGGGACCATGCTCGGACTCGCCCGCGACGCCCGCTACGCCGTCCGCCAGCTCCGCAAGCACCCCGCCTTCGCCGCCGTGGTGGTCGCCACCCTCGCCCTCGGCATCGGCGCCAACGCCGCGATCTTCAGCGTCGTCGACGCGGTGCTGCTCGAACCGCTGCGCTACCGCCAGCCCGAGCGGCTGGTCGACGTCTACAGCGCCTTCCCCAACCTCGGCTTCGAGCGCTTCTGGATCTCGGCGCCCGAGTACCTCGAGATGCGCCGCTGGTCGGCCTCCTACGAGGAGCTGGGCGCCTACGTCGTCACCACCACCAACGTCGCCGGCGGCGACGAGCCGCAGCGCGCGGTCACCGGCTTCGCCTCGGCGAGCCTGTTCCGGGCGCTCGGCGTGCCGGCTGCGCGCGGGCGAGCCTTCAGCGAAGAGGAGGACCGCGATGGCTCGGACGACGTGGCGGTGCTCTCGGACGGCCTCTGGCGGCGCGCCTTCGGCGCCGACCCGGCGATCCTCGGGCGGACGGTCGAGATCAACGGCGTGCGGCGGACCGTGGTCGGGGTGATGCCGCCGGGCTTCGACGTCGACGACAGCGGGGTCGAGATCTGGGCGCCGCTGGCGATCGACCTCGAGAACCCGGGCGGGCGCGGCTCGCACAACCTCGAGCTGATCGGCCGGCTCGCCCCCGGGGTCTCCGAGCCCGCGGCGCGCCAGGAGCTCCAGGCGCTGGTCGGCCGCTGGGAGAAAGAGCTGCCGGACGAGCACCACCCGAACCTCGAGGGGCACCCGCTCGGCCTGGCGCCGCTCCAGGAGGAGATGGTCGGCGAGGCGCGGCCGGCGATGCTGCTGCTCCTAGGCGCGGTCGGCCTGGTGCTCCTGATCGCCTGCGTCAACGTCGCCAACCTCCTCCTTGCGCGCGCCGAGTCGCGGCGGCGCGAGATCGCCGTGCGCTCGGCGCTCGGCGCCGGCCGCGGCCGGCTGGCGCGGCAGTTCCTGACCGAGAGCGTGATCCTTTCGCTCGCCGGCGGCGTGCTCGGCCTCGGCCTCGCGGTCGCCGGGGTGCGGGCGCTCCTCGCCGCCTTCCCGGGCGCGGTGCCGCGCGCCGCCGAGGTCGGCATCGACCTCCGGGTGCTGGCGTTCACCCTGGGGGTGTCGATCGCCACCGGCATCCTCTTCGGCCTGGCGCCGGCGTTTCATGCTCGCGGCCGGAGCGCCGGCGCCCTGGCCGAGGGGGGCCGCACGGCTGCGGGGCGCGGGCGGCAGCTCTTCCGGGCGCTCCTGGTCGGCTCCGAGGTGGCGCTCGCTACCGTCCTGGTGCTCGCCGCGGGGCTGCTGCTCCGGAGCTTCCAGACCCTCCTCGCGGTCGACCCCGGCTTCGAGCCGGAGGGCGTCCTCTCGATGCAGGTCTCGCTGCCCGAGGCGACCTATCCGGAGCCGCAGGCGGTGGTGGCGTTCTACGAGCGGCTGACCGAGCGCGTCGGCGCGCTGCCCGGGGTCGAGTCGGCGGCGGCGATGACCGGCCTGCCGCCGTCGCGCCAGGTCAACGCCAACGACACCGAGTTCGAGGGCGTACCCGAGGTGGAGGGCGGCCCGCCGCACAACGTCGACTACTACCAGGTCGTCACCCCGCGGTACTTCGAGACGCTCCGGATCCCGATCCGTTCCGGCCGCGCCTTCAACGAGGACGACGTCGGCGGGGCGCCGGTGGTGGTGGTCAACGAGACGATGGCCGCGACCTTCTGGCCCGGCGAGGACCCGGTAGGCCGCCGCCTGCGGCGCGGCTGGTTCGGCGACGAGGAGCCCTGGTTCACCGTCGTCGGGGTCGCCGCGGACGTCCGCCAGGGCGGTCTCGACCAGCCCGCCGGCACCGAGCTGTATTTCCTTCATCCGCAGGCGCTGGTCGTCGCGGCCGCCGCCCCGTTCACGCCGCGCACCCTCTACGTGGCGGCGCGCACCGGCGGCGATCCGCTGGCGCTGGCGGCGCCGATCCGCGCCGAGATCCGCCGCCTCGACGCGGCGCTGCCGGTGGCCGCGGTGCGCCCGCTCGAGGAGGTGGTGCACGGCTCGCTGATGCGCCAGCGCCTCCTCGCCGGGCTGGTCGGCCTTTTCGGGCTGGTCGCGCTGGCGCTCGCCGCGGTCGGCACCTACGGCGTCCTGAGCTACGGCGTCGAGCAGCGCCGCCACGAGATCGGCGTCCGCCTGGCGCTCGGCGCCGGCCGCCGCGGCATCCTCGGCCTGGTGGTCGGGCGCGGCATGCGGCCGGTGGTCGCCGGCCTGGTCGCCGGCGCGGTGCTGGCGCTCGCCGCCGGCCGCCTGGTCGCGGGCCTCCTCTACGGCGTCGAACCGACTGATCCGGCCACCTTCGCCGCCGTCGCCGGGGTCCTCGCGGTGGTCTCGCTCGCCGCCTGCCTGCTCCCGGGGCGGCGGGCGGCGCGGGTCGATCCGCTGACCACGCTGCGGATGGAGTAGCTGCTCGGGCTGCTCTGCCTTGGAGCCGCGGTCAGCTTTCGGCCGGCGCCGCGTGGAGCCGGAGACCGAGTGCCTGGAGGACGCGGAGCACGGTGGCGAGCTCGGGGTTGCCCTCGGGCGAGAGGGCCTTGTAGAGGCTCTCGCGCCCCAGCCCCGCATCGCGGGCGACCTCGGTCATGCCCCGCGCGCGGGCGATGTCCCCCAGCGCGGCCGCGACCAGCGACGGGTCGCCGGCCTCGAGCGCGGCTTCAAGATAAGCGGCCATCTCCTCGCCGGTCTCGAGGTGCTCGGCGGCGTCCCACGGCCGGGTGCGGGTCTTCGGCAAGGCGACCTCCCTCACAGGTTGCGGGCCAGTTCGAGCGCTCTCTGGATGTCCCCGCTCTGGGTTCGCTTGTCGCCGCCGGCGAGCAGGATCACCAGGCTCGAACCATGACCGACGAAGTAGATGCGATACCCGGGGCCGTAGTCGATCCGCATCTCGGAGACTCCCTCCCCGACGGGGCGGACGTCTCCCGGGTTGCCGAGGGACATCCGGCGGACCCGGATCAGGATCCGCGCCTTCGCCCCGGGATCCTTCAGACGGGCGAACCAGCGGGCATAGACGTCCGTCTGGCGGATCTCGATCACGGTGAATGTATCCTCAAGGATACGCGCAGAGCAAGAGTCTACCGAAGGCGGCAGGCCCGAGACTGGTAGATTCTGCCGCCGGGTGACCAAGATGCGTGCCGAATCCCTGCGCTTCCTGCTCCTCCAGGCGCGTGAGAGCGACGATCCGATGCTCGGGCGCGAGCGGCGGTCGTTCGCGGAGCACCTCGGCGTCGAGGAGGAGCGGGTGGTGCCGCGGAACGTCCTCGACGGGCCGGTGGCGGCGGCCGACCTCGGGCGCGCCGACGCGCTCTTGATCGGGGGCAGCGGCGAGTACTACGTCTCGAAGGACCACCTGCCCAACGCCGAGTCGGTCTACGACCTCCTGCGCGAGGTCGCCCTGCGCGGGCATCCGACCTTCGCGTCGTGCTTCGGCTTCCAGCTCATGGTGCGGGCGCTCGGCGGCGAGGTGATCCACGATCCGGAGTCGATCGAGGTCGGCACGCACGAGCTGGAGCTGACTCCCGAGGGGCTCGCGGACCCGCTCCTCGGCCAGCTTCCGGAGCGCTTCGCGGCCCAGCTCGGACGCAAGGACCGGGCGCTCTCGATGCCGCCCGGAGTGCCCAACCTCGCCACCAGCGAGCGCAATCCGCACCAGGCGCTGCGCCTGCCGGGCCGGCCGGTGTGGGCGACCCAGTTCCACCCCGAGCTGACCGCCGAGGAGAACCGCGTCCGCTTTGAGCGCTACCTCGACCACTACGGGGCGCAACTGACTGCCGCGGAGCGCGCGGCCGCGCTCGAGCGCTTCCAACCCAGCCCCGAAGCCAACACCCTCCTGCGCCGCTTCGTGCGCCTCGTGTTCGGGTGAGCGCGCCGGCGCCGGGCCGGCGCGCCGCGGCGATCGCGGCCCTGGTCTGGATCGTCGCCGTCCACGCTTCGCTCTGGTGGATCGAGCACCGGCCCGAGCCGCGCCGGCTGTGGGGGGACGAGCGCACCTACCTGCGCTGGGCCGGCGAGTTGGCGGCGGGCGGCGGGTGGCGGCCCGATCCGCCGCTCTGGCCGCCGCTCTACCCGCATCTCCTGGCGCCGCTGGTCGGTCCGCGCGACGCCGGCGACGCGCTCGGCGCGGGCGGTCCGGCGCGGCTCGGCGGCGGCGCGCGGGCGGCGGTGGCGGCGGTCCAGACCGCGCTCCTCGCGGCGGCGGCGCTGGCGCTCCGCGGCATCGGTCGGGCGCTCGGGGCGCCGACGCCGGCGCCCGAGCTGGCGGCCGCGGCGATGCTCGGCTTCCCGCCGCTGGTCGCCTACGTCCACTACCTCTGGCCGGAGATCCTCCACCTGGCCTTGCTGCTCTTCGCGGTCTGGGTCCTGGTCGGCCGCCGGCGCGGCGCCGGTTGGCTGATCGCGCTCGGGCTGGCGCTCGGGCTGGCGGCCGTCGCCAAGAGCCTGCTCGGGCCGGTGCTGCCGCTGCTCCTCCTGCCGCTGGTCTTCGAGCGCGACGGCTTCGAGCGCTCCGGCCCGGACGGCGCGGCTCCGGGCTCGCGGCGGCGCGACCTGATCCGCGGCGCCGGGCGGGCGGCGCTCGCGGCGGCGGCGTGCGCCGCGGTCTTGGCGCCGGCGGCGATCGCCGACCACGCCCGCCTGGGCGAGCCGGCGGCGCGCGGGACGGCGCTCTTCAACCTCTGGGTCGGGCTCGACGATCGCTCGCACTCGGACGCGGACCCTGCGGTCGAGGAGTCGCTCCGCCGCTACCGCGCGGCCGCGCCCGACGCCGCCGGCCGGCGCGAGTTCCTCGAGCGGGAGATCGCGGCGACGGTGCGCGAGCGCGGCTGGCCGGCGCTGCTCCTCGGTCAGCTCGGGCGCCAGTACTCCCGGCTGTTCGACCGCGACGGCTTCCTCACCGCGCAGCTCCCCGGCGGTGCGATCCACGAGCGCGGGGTCGGCTACCGGCGGCCGCCGCCGGCGCTGGCGGCGGCGCTGCGCGGTTCGAGCTGGGGCCTCTGGGCGGCGGTCCTGGCGCTCGCGCCGCTCGGGCTGGCGCTCGGCTCTCCGCTCGCGTCGCCGCGGCCGAGGTGGCGCTGGCGCTGGCTCCCGGTCGCCTTCGTCGCCTACAACCTCGGGATCTTCCTGGTCCTCCACGTCAAGACGCGCTACCGGGTGCAGCTCGAGCCGTTCCTGCTGCTGTGGGCGGCGGTGGCGGCGGTCTGGCTGGCGCGGCGGTGGCGGGCGCGCCGGTCGGAGCGCGGGGAGGATGGAGCCGGCGAGGCGGCGCCGGATCCGGGGCCGGGGCCGGCGGCGCTGGCCGCGGCCGCGGCGGGCTCGGCGCTACTGCTCTGGCTCGCCTTCGGCGGCTGAGGCGCCCGCGGGCTGGCCGATCGGACCCCGGGCCGGTACACTGCGGCGACTGATGACCGCTCCCGCCCTCGCTCCGGCTCTCGTCCTGATGCTCGCGGTCACCGGCTGCGCCGGGCCGGCTGGCCAACCGCCGGCCGCCCGCCCGCTCAACGTCCTGCTGGTCACGATCGACACCGTGCGCGCCGACCACCTCTCGGGCGCCGGCTACGGCCGCCCGACCTCGCCCGAGCTGGACCGCTTCGCCGCACGCGGCGTCACCTTCACCCGCGCCTTCTCGGCCGGCTCGTGCACGGCGCCGTCGCACGCCTCGGTCATGACCGGCCTCTACCCGAGCTTCCACTCGGTCGGCGGCTACAACAGCCGCTACCCGCTGCTCCCCGAGGAGACGACCCTCGCCGAGCGGCTCGCCGCGGCCGGGTACGACACCGCGGCGGTGGTCAGCAACCCGGTGCTGGCGCGCCGGCTCGGCCTCGACCAGGGCTTCGCGGTCTACGACGATCGCCTGGAAGGGCGCGAGCGCAACCGCGACCGTCCCGAGCAGAGCGCGGCGGCGGCGGTCGCCAAGGCGCGGCGCATGCTCGCCGGGCTCGACGAGCCGTGGTTCCTCTGGCTCCACCTCCAGGACCCGCACGGCCCCTACGAGCCGCCGCCCGGCGCGCCGGCGTTCGGCGCCTCGGAGGAGGATGCCGCGGCCGCCGGGCCGGTTCTGCCGGTGGGCGCGGACCAGTCGGGGCACGAGGCGATCCCGCCCTACCAGGCGCTCGGCGAGGAGCGGCGGGCCGGCGTCTACGCGCTCGCCTACGACCGCGAGATCGCCCACGCCGACCGCGAGCTGGGCCGCTGGCTGGACGAGCTGGCCACGGCGGGCGCGCTCGACGGCGCCCTGGTCGCGATCACCGCCGACCACGGCGAGGCGCTCGGCGAGGACGGCTTCTGGTTCGCCCACGGTCACTCGGTCGGCCTCGACCAGGTGCGCGTGCCGCTGGTGCTCGCCGGGCCGAGGTTGCCGGCGGGCGGCGTGGTCGAGACGCCGGTCTCGAACGCCGGGCTCTTCGCCACGGTCCTGGAGGCGGCGGGACTCGAGGCCGACGGGCTGGATGCCGCGCCTCCCGGGACCGCCGGCGCGGCGCCCGCCGTCGCCGGCTCCACCCCACCGCACCCGGTGCCGAGCCTCCTCCCCCTCGCCCGCGGCGACGCCGGAGCCGCCGCGGCGGCGCCGCCGGCCTTCGTCGAGAGCCTCAACCAGGTCGGCATCGCCCGCGGCGAGGTCTTCCTCCGCCGCGACCGGGTCGCCCCGGGCGACGGGTCGTTCTGGAGCGCCCCCAACCCGACCACCGGCGGCTTCTGGAAGCCCCTCGGCCGCGAGCTGACTCCGCTCGGCGGCCCGGCCGCCCCCGCCGGCCCGCCGCCCCACGAGGACGCCGCGCTAGACGACCTTCTCGACGCCTTCCAGCGCCGCGCCGACGCCGCGGCCGCCCGCTGCCTCGCCGCCCGCGAACCCGAGATGCTCGAGGACGAGGAGCTGCGGCGGCTGCGTGCGCTCGGCTACAACTGATGCTCGGTTGGCCGCTTGACAGTCCGGTCATCCGTCGCTAGGATTGTTGAAGATTTCAACAAGGTGAGGCCATGGCCACCGTCAACTTCAGCGTCCCGGAGGAGGTCAAGCGCGAGTTCCTGGACACCTTCGCCGGCGAGAACCGGAGCGCGATCATCGCCGACCTGATGCGCCGGGCGGTGGCGGAGCGCCGGCGCCAGCAGCGCCGGGCCCAGGCCATCGATCGACTGCTGGAGCTGCGCCCGCGGCTGCCGCCGGCCTCGACCGAACAGGTCCTCCGCGCTCGCCGGGCCGGGCGGCCGTGAGGGTCGTTCTCGACGCCAGCATGGTCGCCAAGTGGATCTTGCCCACCGAGGCGGCGGAGGAGCCGGACGCAGACCGAGCGCTCGCGATCCTCGAAGAGATCCGGAGCGGCGCGTTGGAGGTCCTCCAGCCGCCCCATTGGCTGGCGGAGGTGGCGGCCGTCGTCGTCCGCCTGGCGCCGAGCGCCGCAGCGAGCGTCCTCGACCTGCTCGACGCGATGGAACTGCCGGCGATCGGCGACATCGCGCTCTACAAACGGGCCGCGTCGCTGGCGGCCGCGCTGGACCACCACCTCTTCGACACCCTCTACCACGCCGTCGCGCTCGACCACGACGCGACCCTGATCACCGCCGACGAGCGTTACTGGCGCAAGGCGCGGGAGCTGGGCGCCGTGGTCCGCCTGGCGGACTCCCCGGGGGTGGAGGGTTGAGCCGCCGGCGAAAGCGGCCGGTGAGGGCGCAGCGCGAGCACTCCATGGACGTCGAGCGGAGCGATGCCGGCGACCGCCGCGGCGACGAGGTCACCGAGGCGCTGAATCGCGTCTACGCCAGCGAGTCATCCGAGCTCGATCCCGTACTGGCGGCGCTGCAGTACGCCTCGCTGGCCCCCGAGGACTGGTGACCGGCCTTCCGCCCCACCGCCAGCACGTTCGCGAACGGCGTCCCCTGCCCCATCGGCCGCGCCGACGTCTCCAGCCCCAGGCCGGCGAGCAGGCGCTGCCACTCCCCGGCGGAGCGGTAGCGGAAGCGCTGGCGCCAGTGGCCGCGGGCGAGGGCGCAGAGGCGCTCCTGGGCGCGGGTGAGGGCGAAGCGGAGGCCGCCGGCGGCGTCGGCCTCGCGAATCAGGAGGACGCCGCCCGGGGGGAGGGCGCGGGCGGCGCGGTCGAGGAGGGATTCCTGGGCGGCGGCGTCGAGGTAGTGGAGGACGTCGAGGAGGAGGACGGCGTCGGCGGGCGGAATCTCGGCCGCGGCGAGGTCGCCCTGCCGGATCTCGGCCGCGGCGCCGAGCGCGGTCCGCGCGGCCGCCACCCGCTTCGCAGAGCGCTCGATCCCGATCGGCTCCGGCCCCGCGGGAGCCGGCGGCCAGCCTTCCGGCCACCGCCCTTCCCGCGCGAGCTCGGCCGCGGTGGCGATCAGCGCCAGCGCGATCCCCTGGCCGCAGCCGAGGTCGACCAGTTGGCCCGCGTGCGGCAGCTCGCCGCTGCGCAGGAGGTCGAGGTAGACGGGGTCGCGGCGGAGCTTGCCGCGCGCGGTCTCCCAGGCGAGGACGCCGGCGTCGAGGTAGCGGCGGGCGGCGGTTTCGACCAGGGCCAGCTCGAACGGCGGCCGGCGCCAGCGGCGCGCGATGCGCCAGGCGCCGAGGCCGAGCGCGGCGCCGAGGAGGAGGCCGAGGGCGGCGCCGCCGAGGAGCAGCTCGCGCCCCTGGGCGGTCCAGCTCCAGCCGGTGGCGCCGGCGAGGCCGCCCGGGGTCGGCGGCGGCCAGCCACCGCCGGTGAGCCAGCGGCCGAGGGCCAGCTCGGCGTAGAGGAGCGGCGGCGCCGTCAGCGGGTTGTTGACGTGGGCGGCGAGGTAGGTGTGCAACCGGTTGAGGCGCAGCAACCGGGCCGCAACCAGGCAGAGCGCGAGGTGGAGGCCGTAGAGCGGCAGGCAGCCGATCGCGACGCCGATCCCGACCGCCAGCGCCTTGGCCGCCGGCGAGTCCCCCTCGGTGCGCAGGCGGTGGTGGATCTCGGCGAGCGCGCGGCCGGGTCGCCAGAGCGGGAAGCGGCGCGCCGGCGGTTCGCCGTGCGGCGGCTCGCCCTGGGCCGGCGGGCTGCCCGCCCGCTGATCCGCCGGTTCCCGCGGGTCCGCTTCCGGCGATGCGAGCGGGGCGGAGGCGGTCTCCGATGCCGCCTCTCCTCCCGTCACGTCGGCGCGCCGGCCGGCGTGCCCAGGGCGGGCGCGGCGGCCTCGGGCACCGGGTGCGACAGGTCGAGCCGGCCGTGGCGCAGCCGGTGGCGCAGATAGCCGGCCTCGGCGCGGAGCCAGATCGCGAGGCCGCGGAAGAGCATCGGCAGCCCGCCCAGCCGCAGGCCGGGGGGATCGGAGAGCCCCCGCCAGCCGCTGTTGCGGCGCCCGTAGACGCCGGCCACGCGCCGGAAGCGGGCGAGCCGCACCAGGCGGCGGTTGAAGCCGCGGGTGGCCCGCCAGATCCAGCGGGTCCGGGCGTCCGCCCCCCCGAACACCGGGTCCTGGAGGTTGTCGACCTTCTGGTAGATCGGCGTCACCACGCCCATGTAGTAGAGCGCGGTGTCGACCATGAACGCGGCCCCGGTCAGCTCGGCGTCGCCCATGATCTCGTACTTGCCGACATAGAGCGCGTGGAGCCAGCGCGGGTAGGAGCGCAGGAAGCGGTCGTTGTGGCGCTCGAGCCGCGCCTCGAGCGCCGCGGGCGCGGCGAGGCGGCCGGCGAGGTCGTCCTCGATCATCCTCGCCGTCGCGTAGGCCGAGATCGAGGCGTGGTCGAGGCCCGGGCTGTAGTAGGGGTCGAGGAACGACGCGGCGTCGCCGATCAGCGCCCAGCCGAGATCGGCGTAGCGGCTGGTGGTGTAGGGGAGGTGGCTGTAGGAGAGGAAGTCCTCCTCGTCCATGCGCGCGCCGGCCAGGATCTCGGCCAGCCCGGGCTGGGTGGTGACGAAGCGGAGGTAGCGCTCGCGGAGGTCGTCCCCCGCGGGCAGCTCGAACAGCTCCTTGTTGTAGACCACGCCGATCGAGGTCTGGCCGCCCGAGAGCGGGATCGCCCAGCACCACCAGCCGTAGCCGCAGAAGTGGTTGGTGGCGAGCCGGCGGGCGGCGCGCAGGTGCGGCATCCGCGGGTCGCGCGGGTCGGCGCCGAGGACGCCGGCGCCGTCGAGGTCGGCGACGCCGTCCCAGCGCGCCCAGACCGCGGCGGTCGGGTGCTCCTCGACCCGCTTGCGCAGGCGCAGCCGGCGGGCGAGGAAGGCGTGGCGGCCGGAGGCGTCGACCACCCAGCGGGCGACGACCTCGCGCTCGGCGCCCTCGCCGCCGTCGCCGCCGTCCTGGTCGCCGCCGAGGGCGATCCGCAGCCGGCTCTCCGGCCAGCCGAGGTCGGCGGCGACCACCTTCGCCGGCCGCAGCACCTCGGCGCCGCCGGCTCCGGCGAGCCCGAGGAGCTGCTCGTCGATCAGCGAGCGGTCGAGCTGGAAGGTGGGGAGGCCCGGGAGGCGGTCGGTGCCGACCTCGGACATCTCGTCGAGGCGGCGGTCCGGCCGGTCGTAGAACCAGTAGCGCAGGCCGTGCTTGGGCAGGTGCTCGCGCGACAGGAGGTCGTAGAGGCCGAGGACGCGGTGGAGGAAGAATGCCGAGACCTCGACCGTCGCCTCGCCGACCTTGCGCCCGTGGCGCTCGCCGCTCTCGACCACCAGGACGCGCGTCCCCGGGCGCAGGCGCCGGAGCAGGGTGGCGAAGCCGCCGCCGGCGAAGCCGCCGCCGATCACCACCACGTCGTAACGCTCCGGGCCCGGGCGCTCCGCCGCCGCAGCCGCCCTTCGAACTTCCGCTGTCATCGAATCGCCTCCCTCGCTTCGGACGGATCGAGCGCGTCGCCCGCCTCGTGCTCCATCGCCGCCGCAGGCAGCGCCACCGCCGCGAGCCCCCGATCGTCGAGCGCGTCGAGCAGCCGGTCGAGCGCTTCGAGCACCACCGGCGCGCCGCCCGGACCGCGCGCCGAGCAGCCGTCGTGGAGGAGCAGCAGGTCGCCGGCGGAAAGTCCGCGGGTCAGCCGCGCCGCCACCCGCTCCGGCTCGGCGCTCACCGTGTCATAGCCGCGCCGGGTCCAGCTCGCGAGCCCGAGGCCGCGCCGGGCCAGGAGCGGCGAGAGCCACGGGCTGCGCAGGCCGGCCGGCGGCCGGAACCACGAAGGCGCCGCGCCGGCGAGCCGCGCCAGCGCCTCCTGGGCGCGGTCGATCTCGGCGGTCGCGGCGCGCGGCCCGAGGAGGGCGAAGCCGTTGGGGTGGCTCCAGGTGTGGTTCTCGACCCGGTGGCCGCGGCGGACGATCTCGGCCACGAGGTCGGGGTGCGCCTCCGCCCGGCGGCCGATCAGGAAGAAGCTGGCGCGGGCGCCGCGGCGGCCGAGCCGGTCGAGCACCGCCGGCGTCACCTCGGGGTCGGGGCCGTCGTCGAAGGTCAGGCCGACCTCGGCGCGCGCCGCGCCGGCCGCCGGCCGCGGCAGGCGGCGGAGGTTGGGTCCGAGGAGCCGGCTCCGCGGCACCAGCCCGGCGGCGCCGGCGGTCAGATGATCGGCGGCGAGGAGAGCGAGCGCCGCCGGCCAGAGGCGCGGCGCGGCGGCGACCGCGGCGAGGGCGCCGACGTGGAGCCCGGCCGAGAGCTTCAGGAACCCCGAGGGGAGCCAGCGCCCAAGATCCGAGAGGGGCGCCGAGGGGGGCGTCGAGCGGGTCACGGCGCGCCTCCGCCGGCACGCTCGACCAGCCGGTCGAGCGCCGCGCGGTCGAGCTTGCCGCGCTCGGTGCGCGGCAGGCGGTCGACCAGGACCACGCTGCGCGGGCGCTTGTGGTCGGCGAGCCGCTCGCGGCACCACGCCTGCACCGCCTCGCGGGTCAGCGACCCCTCGGGACAGGCGATCACCGCCCGCACCACGGCGTCGCCGGCGCCCGCGGGCGCCCCGCGGGCCGCCCCGCCCGGCGCCCCGAAGACCGCGGCGTCCTCGACCGCCGGAAGCGCCCGCAGCACGACCTCGACCTCGCGCGGGTTGACCTTCCTGCCGCGCACGTTGATGACGTCGGAGAGGCGCCCGACCAGGGCCAGCTCGCCGCCGGCGCGCCGGACCGCCAGGTCCTCGGTGGCGAAGCGCCCGCCGGCGAGGCGCGGGCCGCCCGCGGGGAGGTAGCGGTCGGCCACCGCGGGGGAGCGGACGACCACCCGGCCGCCGCAGCCGCCCGCCTCGCACCCCGGCCCGCCGCCCGGCTCGCCGCCCGCCTCGCCGGCCAGGGACTCGAGCTCGATCTCGACCCCCTCGATCGGCGCGCCGACGGTGCCGCGCTCGGCGGCCCCGCCCTCGCGGTCGTAGCAGATGCCGCCGCACTCGCTGGCGCCGTAGAAGACGTGCACCGGCAGCCCGAAGCGCTCGCGGAAGCCGGCCGAGACGGCGGCCGGCAGCGGCGCGCCGGCGGTGATCACCCGGCGCAGCGAGCCGGGGAGCGGCGGCGGGTCGGCGAGCCGCAGCAGGCCCGCGAGGTAGGCCGGCACGGTGGCGAAGACCGTGGCGCCGGCGGCGCGGGCGGCCTCGAGCGGCGCGAACGGGCTGTCGTCGCCGGGCATCGCCAGCAGGCGCCCGCGGGCGAGGGCCGGCACCACCAGGCTCGACAGGCCGTAGGAGTGCGAGAACGGGATCGCCGCCACCAGGCGGTCGCGGTCGCCGAGCCCCATCGCGGCGGTCAGCGCCTCGTCGTCGGCCAGCAGCGTCTCGACCGGCGCCAGGATGCCGCGCGGGGCGCCGGTCGAACCGGAGGTGAGCTTGATCATCGCACCGGAGGTGAGCTCGATGACGGCGCCGGAGGCGGGCTCGACTGCGGCGCCGGAGGTGATCTCGACCACCTCGCCCAGCCGCTCCCGCAGCGGCCGCCTCAGCCGCCACTCGTCCGCCCCTCGGGGCCAGGCGCAGCCGCAGGCGAGGAGCCGCGGCGCGCCGAGCGCCGCCGCCACCCGCGCCTGCTCGGCGGGCGGCGTGCGCGCATCGAGCAGCACCGGCGCGGCGCCGGCACGGAGCAGCGCCACCAGGCCGGCGAGGAAGGCCGGGCCGTTGGCGGCGAGGAGCGCCACCGGCTCGCCCGGGGCCGGCGGATCGGCGGCCAGCGCGCCGCCGGCGGCCCGTGCCAGGGCGTCGATCGCGGCGCGGTCGGCGGACCGGCCGGGCGCGGCCACGAGGGTCGCCGAGGGCGCCTCCGCGACCAGGCGGTCGAAGCGCGCGAGCAGCGGATCTGTAGGGATTTTCACCATCTCGGGTGCCCGGGCCGGGGACCCGCGGCGGTGGCCTATAATAGCCGTTCCGCCGGCCCGGCACCGGCTTTCCCGCCGCGAGCCCGGGGTCGTGCCCACGCGCGTCCCGGGCTCGCCGCTCGTCTGGGGCCCCTCTCGCGGGGCGTTCGGGCGTGCCGCGGGGTCGCCGGCGCCGATCGGGATCTGGAGTCGTCCCTGCTTCGATCTTGCACGCGACGGGAGGTCACTGGGGTATGTTGGATGCGATGTCGGACACTGCGGCGGCGGCGGTGAGCGCGGACGGCCTCAAGCGGCTGATCATCGCGAGCCTCCACCTCGAGGGGATGACCCCGGAGATGATCGGCACCGACGAGCCGCTCTTCGGCGACGGCCTCGGCCTCGACTCGGTCGACGCCCTGGAGCTGGTGGTGGCGATGGAGAAGGAGTACGGGATCAAGATCCGCAGCGACGAGATCGGCCGCGAGGCGTTCGCCTCGGTCGGCGCGCTGTCGCGCTTCATCGCCGGCCGGATGGCGGCGGCGGAGGAGGCCGCGACCGCGTGAGCCGGCCCCGGCGGCGGCGATGAGCCCGCGCGCGGCCGGCTCGGCCCCGGCCGGCCCCGGCGCGGCGGCGGTCACCGGCCTCGGGGTGGTCAGCGCCTTCGGCTGGGGCGTCGCGCCGTTTCGGGACGGGCTCGCCGCCGGCGCCTGCGCGATCGGCGATTTCGATCGCTTCGACCACCGCGCCTACCGCACCCACGTCGCCGGCCAGGTCCCCGCCGAGCCCGCCGGGCTCGCCGCCCGCCACCGCGGCTGGCGCCGGCTCAGCCTCGCCGACCGCTTCGCCGTCGCCGCCGCCGCCGAGGCGATCGCCGCGGCCGGTTTCGCAGGCGGTCTTCCTGCGGACCGGCGCGCCGGCGTCTACTTCTCCAGCTCGACCGGCGGCATGCTCGAGGGCGAGGAGTTCTACGCCGCCCTCGCCCCCGGCCGCAGCCCCCGGCTGGGCCCGAAGCTGAGCCTGATCGCCCACCAGCAGGTGAGCGCCCCGGGCGAGGCGGTGGCGCGCGCTCTCGGGGTCCACGGGCCGGTCGAGACCGTCTCGTCGGCCTGCGCCTCGGGCACCCTCGCGCTCGGCCTGGCGCTCGACGCCCTGCGCGCCGGCGAGGTCGACGTCGCGATCGCCGGCGGCTCCGACTCGCTCTGCCGGATCACCTACGGCGGCTTCAACTCCCTGCGCTCGGTCGACGAGCGGCCGTGCCGGCCGTTCCGCGACGACCGCGCCGGTCTCTCGCTCGGCGAGGGGGCGGCAGTGCTGGTGCTCGAGCGGGCGGCGGACGCCCACGCCCGGGGCGCCCGGGCGCATGCGTACCTGGCCGGCGCCGGGGCCGCGGCGGACGCCTTCCACATGACCGCGCCCCATCCGCGGGGCGACGGCGCCGCCCGCGCGCTCGCGGCGGCGCTCGCCGACGCCGGTACTGCGCCCGGCGAGGTCGGCTCGATCAACTCCCACGGCACCGGCACCCCGCACAACGACGACGCCGAATGGCGCGCGCTGGCGCGGGTCTTCGGCGAAGCGCGGGCGCGCGAGCTGCCGCTCGGGGCGACCAAGGCGTGCGTCGGCCACCTGCTCGGCTCGGCGGGCGCGCTCGAGGCCGCCGCGGCCGTCCTCTGCCTCGAGGCCGGCGCAGTCCACCCGGCACCGGGCGGCGGCGCGATCGACCCCGCCACCCCGGTCGCCCTGGCGCTCGGCCGGCCGCGCCCGCTCCCCGCGCCGGCTCCGGCGGTGTCGCTCAACCTCGCCTTCGGCGGCTGCAACGCCGCGCTGGTGCTGATCCCTTCGTCCGGCGCCGCGTGAGGCGCGAAAGCCCGCGCATGCGCGATCAGCCGATGCGCCGCGAGGTCGTGATCACCGGCGCCGGCGCGGTGACCGCGTTCGGGGCCGGCGTCGAGCCGCTGGCCGCAGCGCTGGCGAGCGGCGTCACCCGGCTGTCGCCGGTCGAGCCGCTGCCGCGGCTGCCGCGCGAGCGCGGCGGCGCCACCCTGGCCGCCCTGGTGCCCGAGGTCGCGCTCGCCGAGTGGCTGCCGCCGATCGCGGCGCGGCGGATGAGCCCCCCCTCGCGCTGGGCGGTGGCGGCGGCGAGGATGGCGCTCGCGGGCGGCGGCTTCGGCGACGGCCTTGGCGATGCACCTGGGGGCGCCGCCGGCGCCGATCCCGACCCGGCCACCGCGGTGGCGTTCGCGACCGCCTACGGCCCGATGTCGTTCACCCAGCGCCTCCTCGACCAGATCCTCGACGAGGGGCCGGAGGCGGCGTCGCCGTTCCTCTTCACCGAGTGCGTCGCCAACGCGCCGGCGGCGCAGGTGGCGATCCAGTGCCGGGCCGCCGGCCGCAACCACACGATCTGCCAGCGCGAGGCGGGCGCGCTCACCGCGCTCGGCCGCGGCGCCGCCGACGTCGCCTCCGGGCGCGCCGAGCGCGCCCTGGTCGGTGCCGCCGAGGAGGTCACGCCGCTGATCTTCGCCGTGCTCGACCGCTTCCGCGCGCTCGCCCGGCCGCGGCGGCGCGGCGAGAAGGTCGTCGAGCCCGAGGCTGCGCGGCCGTTCGACCGCCGGCGCAACGGCTTCGTGATCGCCGACGGCGCCGGCGCGCTGCTGCTCGAGCCGGCCGCGGCCGCCGCGGCGCGCGGCGCGGCGCCGCTGGCCCGGGTGCGCGCCTGGGGCGGCGCCTTCGATCCCACCGCCGGCCGTTCCGGCTGGGGCACCGGCGCCGAGGGGCTGGCGGGCGAGCTGCGGGCTTTCCTCGAACGCGCCGAGATCGATCCCGGGGAGATCGACCGCATCGTCTCGGGCGCCTCGGGCGCGGTCGCCGGCGACCGGCTGGAGGCCGCCGTCCTCTCCCGGGTCTGGCCCGGCGGCGCGCTGCCGCCGGTGCTCGCCCCCAAGGCGGTGACCGGCGAGTACGGCGGCGGCTTCCCGGTGGCGGCGGTCCTGGCGGCGGCCGGCCGGCGGTTCGGGCCGGTCCCCGGCTTCGCCGAGCCCGACCCCGCGCTCGGGGTGGTCCCCCACGACGGCTCGCCGCTGCCGCCGCCGCGCCGGCTGCTGGTCACCGCGCTCGCCGCCGGGGGCTCGGCGGCGTGGGTTATCCTCGACGCGGTATGACCGCCGCGCCGGAAGCCGCCCCGGACCCGCTCCTCGCTTCCCTCGCGGCCGCGATCCCCGCCTACCAGGCCGCCCCCTCGGTCGGCGACGTGGTGCGCCGCACCCTCCCCTTCGCCGCGCGGGTGGTGGTGGTCGACGACGGATCGACCGACCGCACCGGCCAGGTCGCGCTCGCCGCCGGCGCGCGGCTCCTGATCCACCCGGAGAACCGCGGCAAGGGCGCCGCGCTGGGGAGCGCCTTCCGCGACCTCTTCGCCGATCCGGCCTGCGCCGCGGTGGTGACCGTCGACGCCGACGGCCAGCACCTGCCCGAGGAGATCCCGCGCCTCCTCGAGGCCTGGCGGGCGACCGGAGCGGACCTGGTGATCGGCAGCCGCGAGGCCCTCTTCGCCGAGATGAGCCGGGTGCGCCGGACCAGCAACCGGATCTCGTCGCGCCTGATCTCGCTCTTCGCCGGCGAGCGGCTGAGCGACGTCCAGAGCGGCTTCCGCCTCTACACCCGCGCGCTGATCGCCGGCACCGGCTTCCCCGAGACCGGCTTCGAGGCCGAGAGCGCGGTGGTAGTGCGCGCCGTGCGCCGCGGCTTCCGGATCGCGGCGGTGCCGGTCGAGCTCGGCTTCGCCGACGGGCGCGTGACCAGCTTCTACCGGCCGATCGCCGACAGCCTGCGGATCGCCGGCGCGGTGGTCCGGGCGCGGGCCGAGAGGGTGCAGTGAGCGAGCGGACCCAGCCGGCGTCGCGCGCCACCGGCAGCCACCGGCCGGAGCCGGCGGCCGAGCCGCTGACGGCGCTGGTCACCGGCGGCGGCCGCGGCATCGGCCGCGCGATCGTCGAGTCTTTGCTGGCCGACGGCTGGCGGGTGGCCCTGACCTGGCGCGCCGACGAGGCCGCCGCGCGCGAAGTCGAGTCCGCCGCGGGCGGCAAGGCGCGCGCCTTCCACCTCGACCTCGCCGACCGCGGCCGCCCCGAGACCCTGGTCGAAGAGGTCGAGGCCGCGCTCGGCCCGCTCGCCGGCCTGGTCAACAACGCCGGCCTGCGCCGCGAGTCGCTCCTCGCCCTGACCTCCGACGCCGACTGGGAACACGTCCTCGACGCCAACCTCGGCGGCGCCTTCCGCTGCTGCCGCGCCGTCCTGCGCGGCATGGTCGCCCGCCGCCGCGGCGCGATCGTCACCGTCGCCTCGCTCTCGGCCCTCCGCGGCGTCCCCGGCCAGGCCGCCTACGCCGCCGCCAAGGCCGGCGTCCTGGGCATGACCCGCTCCCTCGCCCGCGAGGTCGGCCGCCGCGGCATCCGCGTCAACGCCGTCGTCCCCGGCCTCGTCGCCACCGGCATGACCGCCGACCTGCCGGCCGAGAAGGCCCAGGCGCTCCGCGCGATGGAGTGCCTGCCCGCCGGCGTGACCCCCGAGGACGTGGCGGCGGCGGTCGGGTTCCTGCTCTCGGACCGGGCCGCGGCGATCACCGGGCAGGGGCTGGTGGTGGACGCGGGGGCTTCGGTGTGAGTTCGAGTCTAGGGCCGCAGGTACAGCTTGATCAGGGCGCTGGTGTCGGGAAAGGATCAACGGCGGTCCTCGAGCACCATCGCGGCGGCCATCCTTCCTCGTGCCGGGATCCGCTCACCGGCGAACCGCCCGGCGGCTCCCGCGTCCGCGGGGAGCCGCACGAGGTCCTGTGCCGCGAGCTGGCGCAGCCGCGCGTCCTCGTCGAGTCCTGCGGCCTCCTCGAACGGCACGATCGCCGCCACCACCTTCCCGCCGCGGAGCACGAGGATCTGCTCGCCCTTCTCGGCCCGACGGAGATAGGCGGAGAGACCGTCTTTCAGCTTGCGGGTGGTCACGCTCGTCATCGGAGTTCTCCGCGGCCATTGTAGCCACGCGCCGCGTTCTAGGGCAATGGCGCGAGAGATCGGTCCTGGCCATTTCTCTTGGTCCGGGTTAAGCTCTAAGTCGGACTAAGCGGGGAATCAAGTCCGAGATGCGAGGCCGTTACATCGCCCAGACGTGGCGGTTCGACCCCACGCTCTACGCGCCGCCGAAGTACCGCCGGGCCTGCGCCTACGAGGCGTTCGTGCCCGATCCTGTGGCGGGGTTCGACGAGCCCGTGCCGGTGGAGGTGGCCGGGATCGTCTCCGACGCCGAGGCCGCCGTCCGCGCGCTCAACGAGCGCGCCGATCCCGCGCTGAAGCCGCTGGCCCGGCTCCTCCTGCGCACCGAGTCGATCGCATCGTCCAAGGTCGAAGGGCTCCAGGTCGATGCCCGCAGCCTCGCCCGCGCCGAGGCCAAGGCTGACACTGGCCGGTCGATCGGTCCCGCGGTCGCCGAGGTGCTGGCCAACGTCGAGGCCATGGAGTTGGCGGTAGAGGAGGCCGGCGCGCCAGGCCCGTTCACGGTCGAGCGCCTCACCGCCATTCACCGCGAGCTGATGCGCGGCGCGCCCAACCCCGGGGTCGCCGGCAGGATCCGGACGGTGCAGAACTGGATCGGGGGCAACGACTACAACCCTTGCGGCGCGGCCTTCGTGCCGCCGCCCCCCGAGGAGGTGCCGCCGCTGCTCGACGACCTCTGCGCCCTGTGCAGCGGCGAGCGGCTGCCGCCGCTCATCCAGGCGGCGGTCGCCCACGCGCAGTTCGAGACCATCCATCCGTTCGAGGACGGCAACGGCCGCACCGGCCGGGCGCTGATCCACGCGATCTTCCGGCGCCGCGGCCTGGCCCCGAGCTACGTCCCGCCGGTGAGCGTCGTCTTCGCCGGCCGCAAGGACCGCTACATCGACGGGCTCCGCCGCTTCCAGCAGGGCGACGTGGGGGAGTGGATCGGGAGCTTCGCCGCCGCCACTGCCCAGGCGGCCGGTCTCGCCGAGCGCTACCTCGCGGCCGTGGCCGGGCTCCGGGACCGCTGGCGGGAGACGCTGAGGACACAGGCCGGGCTGCGATCCGACGCCGCCGCCTGGGCGGTCATCGACCAGCTCCCCGGCCACCCGGTCGTCACGCTGTCGGTTGCTACGGCCGTCACTGGGCGGAGCAGGTCGTCCATCGCCGTAGCCCTCGACCAGCTCGTCGACGCCGGGATCCTGGTGCCGATCTCGGCGTCGAAGCGGAATCGCGCCTGGGAGGCCGAGGGACTCCTCGATCTCCTCGCGGGGCTCGAGGGGACGATCGGACGAACGGGCGCGTGAGCCGCTCGCGGCGGCCGCTCAGATTTCGACCTTGTCGTAGACCCGCGCCAGCTCGAGCCGGCAGCCGATCGCGGGCAGCTCCACCGCCGCGTCGAGGCCCGCGTGGTCGGTGAGCAGCCACTGGCCGTCGTCGCCGCGCTCGAAGCGCTCGATCCGGGCAGTGTCCTGGGAGACGAAGAGGACCTCGCGGAGCGACGGGATGGCCCGGTAGTGCGCGAACTTCCCGCCGCGGTCGAACGCCTCGGTGGTCGGCGAGAGCACTTCGATCAGGACCTCAGGGTTGAGGAGGGTGTCGAACTCGCCGTCGAGGAAGCGGGGCTCGGCGCACAGAGCGATCAGGTCTGGGTAGTAGATCGGCCCCGCGACGGAGGCCGCCACCCGCAGATCGCTCGGATAGACGCGGCAGGGACGGCCACGAAGCTGGACCACGAGCTCCGCCACGAGATTGGCGACGATCAGGTTGTGCCGCTCGGACGCGCCAGTCATAGCGAACGCTTCGCCGCCGATGTACTCGTGCTTGGTGTCGGCCTGGCGCTCGAACGCCAGGTACTCCTCGAGGCTCAGGTGCCGGATCGGATCGGTGGCCATCGCCCGAAGACTAACAGACGACCCGAAGCGGGCTTTTGACCTTCGACGGCGGCCGGTCTTACGATCCCCGTGCCGCGGATCACCTTTCCCGAAGGAGTCAGGACCGATGCCGACCGCCCCTTGCCTCGCAGGATCGATCGCGCTCGCCGCCCTCACCGCCGCGCTCGCCTCCGCCGCCCCGCCGCTCGCCGCCCAGGAACCCTCGCCCTACGCCGGCCTCGAGAGCCGTCCGATCAAGGCGCTCTCGGCCGAGCAGATCGAGCAGTACCGCAACGGCGAGGGGATGGGCCTGGCGATGGCGGCCGAGCTGAACGACTACCCGGGGCCGAAGCACGTCCTCGAGCTGGCGGCCGATCTCGAGCTGACCGGCGAGCAGAGGAAGGCGGTCCGGGTGAGCTACGACGCGATGCACGCCGAGGCGGTGCGGCTCGGCGAGGAGATCGTCGAGCGCGAGCGCCGGCTCGACGCGATGTTCGCGGAGGCGACGGTGACCGAGGAGGCCCTGCGGCAGGCGCTCGACGAGATCGGCCGGCTCCAGGCGGAGCTGCGCCGGGCCCACCTCGCGGCGCATCTCGAGACCCGGGCGCTCCTCGATCCGGCCCAGATCGAGCGCTATTCGGCGCTCCGCGGCTACGCCGGCGGAGGCCACCACCACGGCCACGAACACGGTCAGCCCGGCCACGCCGGCCACTCCCAGGGCGGCTGATCCGACCCGATGAGCACCCCCTGGACCCGCCGGGAGCTGCTGGCGCGCGGCGCGATGGCGGCGCTCGCCGCCGGCGTCGCGCCGTCGTTCCTCGGCGCGGACGACCGCCCGCGCGGCCCGCAGCGCGTCGCGGTGATCGGCGCCGGGCTCGCCGGGCTCGCCTGCGCGCTCGAGCTGGCCGAGGCCGGCCACGACGTCACCCTCTTCGAGGCCCGCGCGCGCCCCGGCGGCCGGGTGCGCACGCTCCGCGAGACCTTCGCCGACGGCCTCACCGCCGAGGCCGGGGCGATGCAGGTGCTCGAGAACCACGAGCTGACCTATGGCGCCGTGCAGCGCTTCGAGCTGCCGCTGGTCGAGATCAACGCGGCGGCGCCGAACTCCCTGGGCTGGATGCGCGGCCGGCGGATGCTGGTGGCGCAGGGCGAGGAGATGCCGTGGCCGGTCGAGCTGACCGCGCGCGAGCGCGAGCTGGGCGCCGCCGGCCTGCGGCGCGAGTACTGGGGGCGCGAGCTGGAGATCGCGGCCGCGCACGCCGACTCGCTCGACTGGCCGCCCGCCGAGCTGGCCGACCTCGACCGGATGAGCCTCGCCGACCTCTGGCGCCGCAACGGCGCCTCCGAGGCGGCGGTGGCGGTGCTGCGGATGGGGCCGTACGACCTCCTCGGCGGCGGCGCCGAGAGCTACAGCGCCTTGAACGGCCTGCGCGAGGCGTCGCTGCGCCGCCCGGGCCGCTCGTTCCGGATCGTCGGCGGCAACGAGCGGCTCCCCTTCGCCTACGCCGCGAAGCTCGGCGAGCGGGTCCGCTACGGCGCCGACCTGGTTCGCATCGCGCCCGGCGCCGACCGGGTGACGATCACCGTCCGCGACGGCACGGGCCGCCACGAGGTGACCGCCGACCGGCTGGTCTGCGCGCTCCCCTTCTCGGTGCTGCGCGACGTGCCGGTCGATCCGCCGTTCTCCGACGGCAAGACCCGCGCGATCCGGGAGCTGCGCTACAGCTCGGTGACCCGCGTCTACCTCCAGGTCCGCCGGCGCTTCTGGGAGGACGAGGGGCTCTCGGGCGTGGCGATGACCGACCTGCCGGTCCAGCTCGTCCTCCACCCGTCCGCCGGCCAGCCGGGCCCGCGCGGCATCCTCGAGACCTACGTCACCGGCGCCGAGGCGCGCCGGCTCGCCGGCCTCACCGAGCCCGAGCGCCAGGCCGCCGTGGTCGCAGAGGTCGCCCGCGTCCACCCCGGCCTCCCGGCGCACTACGAGGGCGGCACCTCGATGTGCTGGGACCGCGACCCCTGGGCGCGCGGCGCCTACTGCTGGTTCGCGCCGGGCGAGGTGACCACGCTCCTGCCCGACGTCGCCCGCCCCGAGGGCCGCGTCCACTTCGCCGGCGACCACACCTCTGCGCGCCCGGGGTGGATGCAGGGGGCGATCGCCTCGGGGCTGCGGGCGGCGGCGGAGGTCGAGGGGGGCTGAGCGTGTCGTCCGAGGCGGGAGTCGACGCGGGCGGGGCGGGCCAGCCCCACGGGTGGTCGTGGCGCCGGCCGATGACGGCGCGCGATCCGCGCCAGGCGCACCGCCAGTCGTCGTTCCTCGAGCTGTTCTTCGACCTCTGCTTCGTGGTCGCCATCGCGCAGGCGGCCGGCGAGCTCCATCACGCGCTCGCCGAGGGCCACGCCGCCGCCGGCCTGCCGAGCTACCTGACCGTGTTCTTCGCCATCTGGTGGGCCTGGATGAACTTCACCTGGTTCGCCTCGGCCTACGACAACGACGACGTGCCCTACCGGTTGGCGACCCTGGTGCAGATCGCCGGCGCGCTGGTCCTGGCGGCCGGGGTGCCGCGCGGCTTCGCCGAGCACCACTTCGGCGTCGTCTTCCTCGGCTACGCGATCATGCGCTCGGGGCTGGTCGCGCTCTGGCTGCGCGCGGCGCGGACCGACCGCGCCCGGCGGCGGACGACGCTGCGCTTCGCCGCCGGGCTGTCCGCCGTGATGCTCGGCTGGGCGGCGATGCTGGTCTCGGGAGAGTGGCCGCTGTGGGGCTTCTGGCTGATGGCGGGCCTCGAGATGGCGGTGCCGATCTGGGCCGAGAGCGCCGGGCGGACCCCCTGGCACCCAGGGCACATCGCCGAGCGCTACGGGCTCTTCACCATCATCGTCCTGGGCGAGTCGGTCCTCGCCGCGACCAACGCGGTGAAGGCCGCCCTCGGCGAGCGGGGCGCCGGCGGTCCCCTCCTCGCGACCGCCGCCGGCGGGCTGCTGGTGATGTTCTCGATGTGGTGGCTCTACTTCGCCAAACCGGCGGAGCGCTTCCTGACCTCGAACCGCGCCGGCTTCGTCTGGGGCTACGGCCACTACTTCGTCTTCGCCGCGGCCGCCGCGGTGGGAGCGGGACTGGCGGTCGCCTTCGACCGCGCCGGCGGCGCCGCCGAGCTGAGCGCCGCGGCCGCCGGAGCCGCGGTCACCGTGCCGGTGGCGCTCTACCTGATCGCGCTCTGGCTGCTCCACCTCCGCCCGCACCGGGCCGGCTTCCTCCACGGCGCGCTCTTCCCCGGCGCGGCCGCGCTGATCCTCGCCGCGACCTTCTGCCCGTGGCCGGTGCCCGCGACCGGCGCGATCGCCGCCGGCGTCGTCGCCGCCGGGATCCTCCTCTCGGCTCGCCACGCCCGGCAAGGAGCCTCGACGACATGACGAACGGAGCCCAGGTCGAGCTCGACGCGGCGATCGAGCGCAAGGCCCCGGCGCTGCCGCGCTACGCCGTGGTCCCGGCCCCGGCGATCGCCCGCCTCGGGCTCGAGGGCACCACGGTGATCGAGGGCACCCTCGCCGGCGTCGACCTCGGGCGGCAGACCATCAAGCGGTGGGACGACGAGCGCTGGTTCGTCAGCGTCACCGAGGCGATCTGCCGCAAGGCCGGCGTCGACACGGGTGATCGGGTCCGCCTGGTCTTCCGGGTGGCGCCGGAGACGATGCCCCCCGAGCTCGAGGAGTTGCTGCGCACCGACCCCGCGGCGGCGGCCCGCTGGCGGGCGATGACCGACTCCCAGCGCCGGATGCTGCGCGAGGACATCCTGGCGCGTAAGAGCCCGGCGGCGCGGGCGCGGTGTGCGGCGAAGGGGGCTGGGCGGGGTCGGGTAGCCGGCTAGCCCGCGGGGAAACGCGGCTGAAGCCCGCCATCGGCCGTGCTATCTTCTTGCCATGTCTGAGTTTGAGTCCTACCTCCGTGCCTGGAGGGAGCGCTGGCGGCGGCAGCGGGAGGACGACGTCGAAGCGGCCCGCGAGGCCCGGCGGACCGCCGATCGCCTCGCCGCCCGGCTCCGCGACCGCTACGGCGCCCGCCGGGTCGTCCTCGCCGGCTCGCTCGCCCGCGGCGACTTCCGCGTCGGCTCCGACATCGACCTCGCTGCCGAGGGTATCCCTGACGACCAGTTCTTCCGCGCCGGCGCCGACCTCGAGGCTTCGGCCGGGGGGCTCCGGGTCGACCTCGTGCCGCTCGAATCGGCGAACCCGGCCTACCTCGCCTACCTCGCCCGCGAGGGGATCGTCCTCCATGAGCAGGGGAGCCGCTGAGCCCCGCACGGCTTGTAGCGCCATGAGTGAGTCGTCAAGCGCCCCTCAACTGGCGAGCTGCGACTGCTCGAGGAAGAGGGTGAGCCCTTCCCAGTGCTTGAGCAGGTATCAGATAACCTGCCGAACTCACTCCGCCGTAGCCCTCCTTGGGAGAACGACCACTCGCGGATCTCGTCAACGATCGACCGGCAACCTGCATCAGATCCCAGCAGGCATGCTCTGCGGCTCAGAAGACGCGGTATCCCGCTCGATCGCCTCCAGCCGTGCCCTCAGCTCTTCATTAGTCTTCACCAGCTCGTCGAGCGTCCGCTGTTGCGCGATGGCATAGAGCGTCAACTCCTCGATCTTCTCCAGGAGCTGCATTGGGAAAACGTTGACGTTCAGGCCCTCGGCTTCTATCGCGGCCGCGTTCGGCACGTTCGGTAGGTGCTTCTCGCGGATGACGAACTCCGCCAGCTCGGCGAGCGGCATCAGCTCGTACTCCGGCTCGAACACGTAGTCGGGCGTGTAGGTGCCGGTGATGATCAAGTTGCCGGTGTTGTCCAGCCGCAGCTCCGGTCCCGGGCCACCGGTGCCGAAGTTGATCCGGAACTCGTTGCCCACTAGGTTCACGTCGACGAACTGCCCGCTCGCGCTGTTCTTCTGCCGGAAGAAGAGATCACCGGCGGCCTCGAGCTGCAGCGTCAGCCCTGACGCGGTCTGCTTCACGTGCAAGGGCGCCACCGGGGCGCTGGTGCGCAGGCCCACGTTGCCGCTGGAGCTGACGAACAGAGAGTGCTGAGGCGCGCCGCCGCTCAGGACGAAGGGTAGCGTGAAGCTCCCAGAATCCCGGACTGCGAAGTACTCGCTCGCACCGCTAGGTTCGTTGACCGTAATTGCCCAGTCACGAAAGTTGAAATCATCAAACTTGATCGTCGGGTTCAAGCTGCTGAGCGTCAAGTGGCCATACTGAAACTCGAAGTTCCCTGGGATGCATTGCTCGCCAATGCATACTGGCTCGTCCACAACGAGGGGTTCTTCGTCGATCACGAGGGGATCAGACGGGGCGGGCACTTCCACACCGTCGTCCGAGCTTGCTTCGCTATCCGGCGTCGGCCATTCCGGGCGGACCAGCGGCACCACGAAGCTCCCTTCCCGAACGGAAAGGTAGCCAGAGAGCACGCTTGCAGACTGCGGCAACGGCCGCAGCTCGTAGCTGTAGGACCCGTCGGGGAGGGGCTTCCCGACGTCGTCGACGAGCCCGAGCGAGGGCACCTCGCTCGGCGCGAACTCCCGATGTAGTACCACCCCCTGCGGCCCTGCGACCGCGAGGGTGAACCCCTGATGCTCCGCGAGCGGCAGCCAGTCCACCCCGTCCGGCGTGATCTGGACCTCAGCGATCGGCTGGGCTTCCTCAGCAGTGGCGGTTGACGCCGGCATCCCGATCAAACCGGCGGTTGCCGCGAGGAGCATCGAGACGAACCCAAGACCCTTGCGTTGGCGCATCATGACCTCCTTTGCCACATGATGGCAGAGTATGCGACAGCTCTACTATACTGCTACACGAAATATCTGAAGTCAATGGCCAGCTCGCCGAGGAACCGCCCGCCATCGCTTGCGAGGTGGAGGGCCCGGGCGCCTGATCATTCCGCCACCCTAGCCCCCGGCTCGTACTTCCACGCCGTAACCCCCATCGTCCCCGCCGCGAACCGCGTGTCGACGTACTCCTCGAACTCGATCGGCTCGTCGAGCAGGCCCACCTTCAGCATCAGGTCGTGCACCAGGTCGAAGTCGGGCTTCCCCGGTGCGAGGTCCGTGTAGGTCACGCGGTCGAGCGGTTTGGTCAGCGCCCAGCGGAGGAGCGCCGCCGGCTGCTGGAAGTAGTAGCGGCCGACGAAGTCGGCGGCGTGGTCGCGGTGTTCGATTCCCTGGTCGAGCCAGAGGCCGGAGCGGAGGAGGCCGTCGACCAGGATCTGCACCGCGCGGGGATTGGTCTCGATCGCGTCTTCGCGGACGACGACGACGCACGACATGTAGTCGGGCCAGTGCTCGCGGGCGTGGAAGAGGACGCGGCCGAAGCCGCCCATCTCGGCCTGGGAGGGGAACGGCTCGCCCATCGAGAAGGCGTCGATGGCGCCGATCGCCAGGGCGCCGGCGACGTCGGGGGGCGGCATCTCGACCAGGTGGACGTCGTCGCGGGTCAGGCCGTTCTTCTCGAGGGCGCGGAGCACGATCAGGTGCTCGTCGGAGAAGCGGCTGGGTATCGCGATGGTCTTGCCCGAAAAGTCGCGGACGGTGCGCACCGGGCCGTCCGTGCACACCACGACCGCAGAGCCGTAGCAGTGGCCCAGGAAGACGACCTTGATCGGCACGCCCTGCGACCGCAGGGCGATCGCCATCGGCGCGACCAGGAATCCCGCCTGCATCCGATTCGCGATCAGGGCTCCCTTGATCTCGGGGAAGCCCTGGAACTTCTTCGGGATGAACCGGGTGCCGTCAGTCGAGTGGCGCGAGATCCAGTCGGTCCACCGGGCACGTGAGGTGTCACGTGACCGGGATGAAGGTGACGTTGAACTTCCGCTCTGCGAGCGGCAGCCGATCGTTGAGCAGAGCGCTCCAGTCGACGTTGAGCAGCGCGTGGCCGGCGGTCATCAGCGCCACCCAGAGGACGACCAGGGCGGCGATCATCGGTTGCGGTTGCCTCCTTCGCGGGCGGATCATCGGTCGGGGAAGTCCCAGCCTAGCCTAGCGGCGGCAGCCGCCCAGGCACCGGGCGGCGAGGTCGAGGGCCAGCCCGATCAGGCCGATCATCGGCCTGTGGGGGGAAGGTGCCACCGCGAACAGGCGCGCCCGCCGCGCCGAGGCCTCTCGGCGCGCTGGTCCAAAGGTCGCATCCGCGTGGGGTATCCTGGTGCAGCCCTGCGATGACTATGGACGCCCACCTCGTTCACCGGGATCTCGACTACTACCGTTGGATCGGTGTGCGCGCCCGAAGCGTCGCCGGCGTCGTCGAGCGCGTCGAGGAAGGGCTGCCTCTGCGCGCCCTCGAACGGCTCGGCAAGCTCTTCGCGCTCGAGAGCTCGAGTGAGATCGCCGGCCTCCTGTTCATGCCCCCGCGGACGCTCTCCTACCGTAGAAAGTCGAAGCGCCTGACGCCTGGCGAGTCCGACCGGCTGCTGCGGACGGCTCGCATCTTCGGGCTCGCGGTCGACCTGTTCGCCGGCGATCGCACGGCGGCCCGCCAGTGGCTCCAGACCCCGAAGCGAGCACTCGGGGACGCCACGCCGCTCGGCTATGCAGCGACGGAGGTGGGTGCGCGCGAGGTCGAGGAGCTGATCGGCCGCGCCGAGCACGGCGTTCTGAGCTGATGCCCACCTCGTGGCGGCTCGAGCGGATCGAGATCCGGCCGCCGGAGCCCGTGCTGTGGGACCCTCGCCTCTGATCCTTCACGGTACATACCGATGACGCGCCGGCGCTGGGCCGTGGTCCTCGGGGTCGCGCTCGCGGTCACCGCGCTGGCGGCCGCGGCGGCGTCGCGGCTCCGGGTCGAGACGCGGCTGGTCGACGTCCTGCCGCAGGGGACGCCGGCGGCGGAGGACTACCGGGTCTTCCTCGAGCTGTTCGGCGGTGTCGAGCTGGTCTACGCGGTGGTGGTCGCGGAACCTGGGGCGGACGGCGAGCTGCCGGACGGCTCACCGCTGCCGCCGGACCCCGCTCGCCTCGCCGAGGCCGCCGACCGGCTGGCGCGGCGCATGGCCGCGACGCCGGAGGTGGCAGACGCGCGCTCCGGGCTGACCGCCGAGGACGAGGCGTTCTTCCTCGACGTGGTGCTGCCGCGGGCGCCGCTGCTGGCCGCCGACGACGCCGCGGTCGCCCGGCGGCTCGACCCCGGCCATGTGCGCGAGCGGGTGCGCGAGCTGCGCCAGCGACTGCGCACGCCGGCGGGGGCGGCTACGGCGCGCCTCCTCGCCGCCGATCCGCTCGGGTTCCTCGAGGCTCTGCCCGGGGAGGAGGCGGCGCCGATCGCCCCGGCCTCCGGCGGTGCGCCGATCGACCCCGGGAGCGGCGCCTTCCTCGCCGCCGACGGCTCGGCGGCGCTGGTGGTGATCACGCCGGCGGCCGGCGAGCTGGACGCCGCGGCCGGCCGCGAGCTCGCCGCCGCGCTCGAGGCCGCGGCGGCCGACGTCGCCGCCGAGTTGGGCGGCGGGATCGCGGTCCACGCCGCCGGCGGGCCGCTCTACGCGGCGCAGGACGAGACGATCCTCCGCGGCGACTTGACCCGGACGGTCACCGGCTCGGCGCTCGGGGTCGCGCTCCTCCTGGTGGTCGCGTTCGGCGGGGTGCGCGAGCCGCTGGCGCTGCTCGCCGCGGTCGCGATCGGGATCGTCTGGACCGCCGGGCTGGCCGCTCTCGCGCTCGGGTCGATCAGCGGGCTCGGGATCGGCTTCGCGGCGATCCTGCTCGGCCTCGGGGTCGAGTACGGCATCCACGGCGCCGCCCGCTACCGCCTCCGCCGGCTCGCCGGCCGGCCGCCGGAGGCGGCGATCGCCGACGTGCGCCGCGAGGCCGGCGCCGCGATCCTCGGCTCGGCCGTGATCACCGCCTGCGCGTTCCTGGTCCTTGCGCTCGCCGACTTCCGGCCGGTGCGCGAGCTGGGGGTCCTGGTCGCCGCCGGCGTCGTCGCGACGCTGGCGGCGACGGCGGCGGTGGCGGCGCCGCTCCTGGTGCTGCTCGACCGCCGGCCGGCGGGCTCGGCGCCGCCCCGCGAGGGGCGGATCTGGCGTGCCGCCGGCGCCCTCGCCGAAGCCGCGGCCGGCCTCGGCGCGCGCCGGCCGAAGGCGGTGCTGGCGGCGGTGGCGCTCGCGACCGCGGCCGCCGCGCTCGCGCTGCCCCGGATCGTGTTCGACGCCGATCCGCGAGCGTTCCGTCCGGCCGACCACCCGGCGCTTGCCGCCGAGGCGGTGCTCGGCGAGCGCTTCGGGGTGGGTCTCGACGCCGCGACGCTGGTGGTCGAGGGCGCGACCGCCGAGGAGGCGCTGGCGCGCGCGGCCGGGGTCGCCGCGGCGGCGCGGCGGGCGATCGCGGACGATCCGGCGAGCGCCGGCGCCGCCGCGGCGACCGCCGCCGACTGGCTGCCGCCCGCGGCGGCCCTCGGCGAACGGGCGCGGGCGCGGGGCGGCGAGCCGGCGGCGGCCGCCGCCGCGGCGCTCCGCGCCGCCCTCGCCGAGGAGGGGCTGGCCGAGGCGCGCTTTCGGCCGACGCTGGCGGTGCTCGACGCGCTCGCGGCGGGGGAGCCGCCGCCTCCGGTGCCGGTCGGGGAGTGGCCCGAGTGGCTGCGCCGAGCGGTGGTCGCGGTGCCGCCCGGCGAGGGGGGCGGAGCGGCGGTCGCGGTGCGCCTGACCGCGCCGCTCGGCGTCTGGCCGGACGGGCCCCCGGCGGCGGTGACCGAGGCGGCGCTCGCGGCCGGTCCGGGGACCGCGGTCGCCTCGCTGCCGCGCCTGGTCGCCGAGGTGCAGGAGCGTCTCGCCGGCTCGCTGCGCCGGCTCGGCGGCTGGGCGCTCGCGGCGGTGGCGGCGGTGGTGCTGGTGTCGTTCCGCGGCCGCCCGCTGCCCGCGCTCCTGGCGCTCGCACCGGTGGTGCTCGGCCTGGTCTGGACGCTCGGCCTCGCGGCGGCGCTCGGGCTGCCGCTCGACCCGTTTTCGCTCCAGGTCGCGCCGCTCCTCCTGGGCCTCGGGGTCGACAACGGCCTCCACGCGGTGCACGGTGCGGCGGGGCCGGGCGGCTTCCGGGCCGGCGCTCTCCACCGGGCGGTGGCGGCGGCGGGGCGGCCGATCGCGCTCGCGACGCTGACCAACGCGGTCGGATTCGGGAGCCTGGCGCTGTCGCGCCTGCCGGCGCTCTCCCGCGGCGGCCTCCTGGTCGCCGGCGGCGCCCTGCTCTGTCTCGCGGCGACGCTCGTCGTGCTGCCGGCGGTCGGCGCGCTCGCCGGGCGCCCGGCGCGGCGGGACGGCCGGCAGTAGAATCACCTATCCATGAGAGCCACCGCGGCCCAGCCCGCTCCCGTTCCGGCGCCGCCGCGGGCGGAGCCGAGAGCGTCCGAGGCGCCTCCCCACGCCCCCCAGGAGGGGTGGGGATCGCGGCTCCTCGGCCCGGTGCGGGTGACCGGGGTCTTCTGGTTCCGGCTCCACCGCTTCGGTGTGCGCATCGTGCCGGAGTGGGCGCTCGGCGCGGTGATCTCCCTCTGCACCGCGGTCTTCTCGATCGCCCTGCGCAACATCCGCCGGGCGCTGGCCTCGAACCTCGAGGCGGTGCTCGGGCCGTGCGGCGCGGTCGAGCGCGAGCGGCGCATCTTCCGCACCCTCCACCAGTACGCCTGGTGCCTGTCGGAGCGCTACGAGCGGCTGTCCTCTGCGCCGCCGATCGAGGTCGAGCTGGACGACCCCGCGCGCTGGCGTCGGATGCTCGCAGTGAGCGCCGCCACCGGGCGGGGCCTGATCCTCGTCACCGGCCACATCGGGAGCTGGGAGGTGGGCTCGGCGATGGCCGGGGAGGAGAGCGAGCGGCGGCCGGTCCACGTGGTGCGCGAGGAGGAGACCGATCCGCGGGCGCAAGAGTTCATCGCCGGCCTCCTCGCGGAGCGGATGGGACCCGGCTACCACACCCACTTCGCCACCGCCGCCGATCCGGCCCTCTCGATGACCCTCCTCGGCGCCCTGCGCCGCGGCGAGGTGGTGGCGCTCCAGGCCGACCGGCCGCGGCGCGGCGGCAAGACGCTGCGTCTGGAACTCTTCGGCCGGCCCTACGACTTCCCGGCCGGGCCGCTGGTGCTCGCGCGCAGCTCGGGCGTCCCGCTGGTGCCGGTGTTCGTCTACCGCGAGGGGCGGCTCGCCTACCGGGTGGTGGTCGAGGAGCCGATCGAGGTCCCCCAGACCGCCGACCGCGCCGCCGACCTCGCCGCCGCCGGCCGCCGGGTCGCCGCCGCGGTCGAGGCCGCGATCCGCCGCCGGCCGCACCAGTGGTTCTGCTTCGGGCGCCTGTGGCCGGCGGACTGAGGATGGCCGGCCGCTCCGAGCCGGTGTTCGTCGCCCGCGGACTGACCAAGGTCTACCACATGGGCGAGGTCGAGGTGCACGCCCTCCGCGGCGTCGACCTCGAGCTCTTCGAGGGCGAGTTCGTCGTGCTGCTGGGCCCGTCGGGCAGCGGCAAGTCGACGCTGCTCAACATCCTCGGCGGGCTCGACGTGCCGACCGCGGGCACGGTCCTCTACCGCGGCGGCGACCTGACCGCGGCCGACGAGCGCGAGCTGACCCGCTACCGCCGCCAGCACGTCGGCTTCGTCTTCCAGTTCTACAACCTGATCCCGAGCCTCACCGCGCGCGAGAACGTCGCGCTGGTCACCGAGATCGCGCGCGAGCCGATGGCGCCCGAGGAGGCGCTCGGGCTGGTCGGCCTCGGTCGACGCGGCTCGACCACTTCCCGGCCCAGCTCTCCGGCGGCGAGCAGCAGCGCGTGGCGATCGCCCGCGCCATCGCCAAGCGGCCCGACGTGCTGCTGTGCGACGAGCCGACCGGCGCGCTCGACATCTCGACCGGCATCGTCGTGCTCGAGGCGATCGAGCGGGTCAACCGCGAGCTCGGCACGACCACCGCGGTGATCACCCACAACGCGGCGATCGCGCAGATGGCCGACCGCGTGATCTCGCCTCGCCGACGGCCGCGATCGCCGGCGTGCGACGAGAACGCCGACGAAGCTCTCGCCGCGCGAGCTGTCCTGGTGAGCGCGATGCGCTGCCGCTCAACCGCAAGCTGCTCCGCGACCTCTGGCAGATGAAGGGGCAGGCGCTCGCGATCGCCCTGGTGATCGCCTCCGGCGTCGCGATGTACGTGATGTACCTCTCGACCTTCGACTCGCTGCGCGTGACCCAGCGGCGCTACTACGACGGCACCGCTTCGCCGACGTCTTCGCCTCGCTCAAGCGGGCGCCGCGTTCGCTCGAGGCGCGGATCGCCGCGATCCCCGGCGTGGCGCGGGTCGAGACGCGCGTGGTCGCCGACGTCACGCTCGACGTCCCGGGGCTCGAGGAGCCGGCCAGCGGGCCGGCTGGTCTCGATCCCCGAGCGCGGCGCCGATCCCGCTCAACGACCTCTTCCTCCGCCGCGGCCGGCTGGATCGAGCCGGGCCGGCCCGACGAGGTGCTCGCCAGCGAGGCGTTCGCGCTCGCCCACGGCTGGAGCCGGGCGACACGGTGCCGGCGCGTGATCAACGGCCGCCGGCGCGGGCTGCGCGATCGTCGGCGTGGCGCTCTCGCCCGAGTACATCTACGGCATCCGGCCGGGCGAGCTGATCCCCGACAACCGCCGCTTCGGCGTCTTCTGGATGGACCGCCGCGCGCTCGCCGCCGCCTTCGACATGGAGGGGGGCTTCAACGACGTCGCCGTCGCGCTCGCCCCGGGGTCTCGGCCGACGAGGTGATCGCGCGGCTCGACCGCCTGCTCGAGCCCTACGGCGGGCTGGGTGCGATCCCGCGCTCGCTGCAGACTCTCCCACTGGTACTCTCGACAACGAGCTGACGCAGCTCCAGAGCGTCGGCCTCATGGTGCCGCTGATCTTCCTGGGGGTGGCGGCATTCCTGCTGAACGTGGTCCTGACCCGCGATCGTCTGGCGGTGCAGCGGGAGCAGATCGCGGCGCTCAAGGCGCTCGGCTACGGCAACGGCGAGATCGGCCTGCCACTACGCCGCAACTGGAGTCTCGCGATCTCGCTCGCCGGCGCCGCGATCGGCATCGCCGGCGGCGCCTGGCTCGGCTCGGCGATGACCGGGCTCTACAACGACTTCTTCCGCTTCCCGGTGCTGACCTACCGGCTGGTCCCCGAGGTCGTGCTCGGGGCGGTCGGCGATCAGCGTCTGCGCCGGGCTCCTCGGCGCCGCCGGCGCGGTGCGGCGGGCGGTGCGCCTGCCGCCGGCCGAGGCGATGCGCCCCGAGCCGCCGGCGCGCCTATCGGCGTCTCCTGGCTCGAGCGCGCGGGGCTCCGGCGCCTCCTCTCGCAGTCGGGGCGGATGGTGCTGCGGAACCTCGAGCGGCAGCCGCTGCGCACGGCGCTCTCGGTGGTCGGGATCGGCTTCGCCGCGACCATGATGGTCCTCGGCACCTTCTTCGTCGACTCGATCGACGAGCTGATGCGCATCCAGTTCGAGGTCGCGCAGCGCCAGGACGTCATGGTCAGCTTCGTCCTGCCGCGCGGGGCGGCGGCGTTCTACGAGGTGCGCCGGCTCCCCGGGGTGCTCGACGCCGAGCCGGTGCGCGCGGTGCCGGTGCGGCTCTCGGCCGGCCACCGCTCGCGCCAGCTTGCGATCACCGGCCTCCCCGCCGAGCAGCGGCTGCTGCGGGTGATCGACGACGGCGCCGAGCCGGTGACGCTCCCGGCCGGCGGGCTGGCGCTCTCGGAGTCGCTGGCCGAGATCCTCGGCGCCGGGGTCGGCGACCGAGGTGACGGTCGAGGTGCTCGAGGGGGCGCGGCCGGTGCGCCGGGTGCCGGTGGCGGCGGTGGTCGAGGAGTTCATGGGCACCACGGCCTACATGGAGGCCGGCGCGCTCCACCGGCTGATGCGCGAGGGGGGCGTCGTCTCGGGCGCCACCCTGCGCGTCGACCCGGCGGCGGTCGGCACGCTCTACCGGCGCCTGAAGGCGCTGCCGGCGGTGGCGGCGGTCAGCGTCAAGGCGGCGGCGATCGAGAGCTTCCGCGAGACCCTGGCCGAGAACATGTACGTGATGCGTCTTCTTCAACGTCCTCTTCGCCGGGATCATCGCCTTCGGCGTGGTCTACAACGCCGCCCGGATCTCGCTCTCGGAGCGCGCGCGCGAGCTGGCGAGCCTGCGCGTCCTCGGCTTCACCCGCGCCGAGATCTCGCTCGATCCTGCTGGGCGAGCTGGCGGCGCTGACCCTGACGGCGCTGCCGGTCGGGCTGGCGCTGGGGTACGCTGGCGCGCGCATGCTGGTGCGCGCCTTCGAGACCGAGCTGTATCGATTCCCGCTGATCATCGCGCCGCGGACCTACGCCTGGGCTGCGGTCCTGGTCGTGGTGGCGGCGGTCGTCTCCGGGCTCGCGGTGCGCCGCAAGCTCGACCGGCTCGACCTCGTGGCGGTGCTCAAGACCCGGGAGTAGGCGCGAGGGAGCGAACCGAGGATGAAGATCACCCGCTCACGGATCGCGGCGGCGGCGGTCGGCGCGCTGCTGATCCTGCTGCTGGTCTGGGCGCTCGCGCCCAGGCCGGTGCCGGTCGAGCTGGCCGAGGTGACCCGCGGGCCGCTCGAGGTGACGGTCGACGAGGAGGGGGAGACCCGGGTCCGCGACCGCTACATGGTCTCGGCGCCGCTGCCCGGCCGGGTGCTGCGGATCGAGCTCGAGCCCGGCGATCCGGTGGTCGCGGGCGAGACCGTGCTCGCCACCTTCCAGCCCGCGGATCCCGCGCTCCTCGACGCACGCTCCCGGGCCGAGGCCGATGCACGGGTGCGCGCCGCCCAGGCCGCGCTCGGGCAGGCGCGCGCCGAGCGCGAGCGCCTGGCCGCCGAGGCCGCCTACGCCGCCGCCGAGGCCGAGCGGGTCCGGCGCCTGGCCGCCGAGAAGATCGTTGCGAGCGACCGCCTGGAGTCGGCCGAGACAGCCGCCCGTGCCGCCGCCGAGGCCGAGGCCGGCGCCGTCCACGCCGTCGAGGCGGCGCGCCAGGAGCTGGAGCGGGCGCGCGCGGCGCTGATCGAGACCGGCGGCGAGGCGGCGCCCGCGGGCGGAGTCTCGGGCGGTCCCGCGAGTAGACCGCCGCGCGGCGCGCTGGTCCTGCGCTCGCCGATCGACGGCGTGGTGCTGCGCCGTTTCCACGAGAGCGAGGCGGTGGTGCCGGCCGGCGAGCCGCTGCTCGAGGTCGGCGACCCGGCGCGGCTCGAGATCGTCTCCGACCTCCTGTCGACCGACGCCGTCCAGGTCAGCCCGGGCGACCCGGTGCGGATCGAGCAGTGGGGCGGCGGCGAGGTGCTCGCCGGCGGCGTCCTGGCGGGGACGGTGCGCCGGGTCGAGCCCTCCGGCTTCACCAAGATCTCGGCGCTCGGCGTCGAGGAGCAGCGGGTCAACGTCGTGATCGACTTCGCCGACCCGCGCGCGGCCTGGGAACGGCTCGGCGACGGCTACCGGGTCGAGGTCCGGATCGTCGTCTGGCAAGACCCCGACGCTCTGCGCGTCCCCACCTCGGCGCTCTTCCGCGGCCCCGAGGGGGAGTGGGCGGCGTTCGTCGCCGAGGACGGCCGCGCGGTGCGGCGCACGCTCCAGCTCGGCCGCCGCGGCGCCCTCGACGCGGAGGTGGTCTCCGGGCTCGAGGAGGGGGAGCGGGTGATCGTCCATCCGGGGGACGCGGTGGCGGAGGGGGTCGAGATCGAGACCTGACCCGCGAGGTGCGCCCGGGCGGTGCTCGCATGCGGCCCAAGTCCGTAGTAGGATTCGACTTATCGTGCTGCCCGACGAGATCCTGGCGGAGTCGACCGCCCTGTTTCACGACGTGCGGATCGAGGACATCGACCCCGAGGCGCACGCGCCGTTCGTGATCGCGCGGGTCCTCGACCGCGGGACCCTGCGCAGCGTCGGCGCCCTGCTCCGCTACTACGGCCGGGATCGCATCCGCCGCTTCTTCCGTGAGGGCGGCACCGCTCGCGTCTCCCGTCGCACCGTGCCTCTCTGGATGGCCTTCTTCGATCTCTCGCCTGACCAGTGCACCCCGAGATCCTCACCGCCGCGCAGCTCGCCGTTCTGGATGGGCTAGAGCCGGTCCTGGCGGGCCGTGGCTTCTACCTCGCAGGCGGCACCGCGCTCGCCCTGCGCCACGGTCATCGGCGCTCGGTCGATTTCGACTTCTTCCGTCCGGAGCCGTTCGACGTGCAGGAGCTGGCGCTCGCGCTCGAGCTGGCGTTCGGGGAGCTGGAGCGGCTGCCGGCCGGCGAGCAGACGCTGTACGTCCGCCTGTCGGGTGTGACGACCAGCTTCTTTCGCTACCCGTATCCTCTACTGGAGGAGGTGGAACGTACTCCCTGGGGCGTCGCCCTCGCCTCCGACGCTGATATCGCGGCCATGAAGATCGAGGCGGTCACCGGCCGAGGATCGCGCAAGGACTTCGTCGACCTGCGGGTGCTGTGTCTCACGGGACTGACCATCGAGAAGGTCCTGGAGCTGTTCGAGCGGAAGTTCGGCGGCAGGCGGAGTGACCGCTACCACCGGCTGCGCGCCCTGGCCTACTTCGACGACGCCGAACAGGAGCCGATGCCCGACATGCTCGTCCGGTTCGACTGGGACGGGGCGAAGCGCTTCTTCGCCTCGGAGGCGAGCCGCCTTCTCGCGGCCGAAACGGGTTGAGCCGCTTCACATGAGCCTCTGGATCCTCATCGCCCTGGCGCTGGCCGCCGCCGCGATCGCCGGCCTGGTGACCCTCGGCCGCGCCCGCGCGAAGGCCGCGCCGTCCGCCTCGCAGGCCAGCGGCGCCGAGCCTCTCCCGGAACCGCCCGTCATCAGCCGGGAGGAGAGCGAACCGGCGCCTCTCCGCGAGGCCCGTGAGCGGCCCTGTCGATTTGAACCGATGGCTCCTCCTGAGGAACCTTGGGAACCCCTTAATGTCCCACAGAGCGACTTGCCTTCACCCTCCTGCGAGCCGTCGCCGGCGCCGCCGCCGGACCCCGACGACGACTGGAGGCGCGGGCCGCGGCCGCTGAGCGTCGAGGTGGACGAGCCCGGCAGGTCGCGGTCCGTCCGCTCCCTGCCGGCCGCCTTCGCAGCCCGCTTCTACGCCTTCCACCCCCAGGAGGTCGCCCCCGGTGCCTGGTTCCGGCTCCACGCCTACGCCGCCCGCGCCGGTGCGGAGGACGAGGTTCAGACCGACCTCGAGCGGGTGACCGAGCGGCCGGAGGAGCTGCGGCAGCTCCGGGCCAACGCGAGCCGGCCGATCGCCGAGGGGGCGCTGATCACGGTCACGCCGCGTGCTGAGGGGGTCGAGTTCAATCCGCCGCGGCTCGAGCTGGCGTTCCTCCGCGACGTCCACCGCTTCGACTTCGACGGCCGCGCCGACGCCGCGCGGGCCGGCGGGCTCGCGGCCGGGGAGATCCTGTTCAGCGTCGCCGGGGTGGTGATCGGAGCGATGCCGCTGGCCATCTACGTCGCCCTCGGCGACCCTGCCGTGGAGGCGCCCCCGCTCCTGTTCGAGCGAGTCGAGACGACGGCCTACAGGAAGATCTTCCCGAGCTACAGCCACCGCGACGTCCACGTCGTCCGCCGGGTCGAGCGCGCCCATCGGACGCTCGGCGACACGGTGCTGCGCGACGCGCTGGCGCTTCGGAGCGGCGAGCGCTGGTCGCCCCGCCTGCTCGAGCTGATCGAGGAGGCCGACCTCTTTCAGCTCTTCTGGTCGCCGGCCGCGGCCGAGTCGCGCTACGTCGCCGACGAGTGGGGGCACGCGCTCGGGCTGGTCGGTCGAAGGCAGAAGCCCGGGACCTTCGTCCGGCCGGTCTACTGGCGGGAGCCGCTGACCCCGCCGCCGCTCCCCGAGGCGCTGGCGGCCCTCCACTTCCACTTCGATCCCGAGCTGGACGATCGGGCCGCGGCGTCGCCGGAGACGCCGTGAAGAGGACGACGGCGGCCTCGGCGCTGCTCCTGCTCCTCGCGCTCGCCTCGCTTTCCGCTGCCAGCGGCCAGCCGGCCCCGCTCTCGGTGTCGATCGCCGGCCCGGCCCCGGATCCGTCCTCGACCCTCGGCCGCGCCGGCGGGCCGCCCAACTTCATCGTCGTCCTCGCCGACGACCTCGGCTGGGGCGACCTCGAGCTCCATGGGCAGGAGCGGATCTCGACCCCGAACCTGACCCGGATGGCGCTCGAGGGGGCGACCTTCTGCCAGTTCTACTCGGCGGCGCCGGTCTGCCCGCCGGCGCGCGACGGCTTCCTGACCGGGCGGCACACCGGCCACACCGGGATCCGGGTCGCCGGGGTCCTGCCGGCCGACTCGGCGGCGGCGCCGCGCTACCTGCCGCGGCTTTTGGCCGGGGCCGGCTATGTGACCGGCGTCTTCGGCAAGTGGGGGATGGGCTCCTACGTGCTCGAGGCGGACGGCTCGGCGCGGGCGACCGGCGGCGCGCCGGAGCGGCTCGGGTTCGCCGAGATGCTCGGGACGATGACCCACCGCGACGCCCACACCTACACGCTGCCGCCCTGGCCGCTCGCGCCCGGCGACGAGCGGATTCATCCTCGCCTCTGGACGATCGCCGGCGGCCGCACGCGCGAGGCGGCGCTCGGGGCAGTGCCGTACACGCAGGACCTCTACCTGGCGCGGGCGCTCGACTTCGTCCGCCGCCACCGCGACCGGCCGTTCTTCCTCTACCTGCCGTGGACGATCCCGCACGCCGAGCTGTACCTGCCGCCGGACGACCCGGCGTGGGACGGCTACCTCGACGCCGCCGGCGTCAGCGTCTTCCCCGAGACGCCGTGGCCGGGCGACCGGCTCTACCGGCGGCCGAACCCGCGGCCGCGCGCCACCTACGCGGCGATGGTCACCCGCCTCGACCGCGACCTCGGGCGCCTGCTCGACCTCCTCGACGAGCTGGGGCTCTCCGAGCGGACCCTGGTCGTCTTCACCAGCGACAACGGCCCGCACTCGGCGGGCGGCATCGGCGACCCGGCGTTCTTCGAGTCGGCGGGCGGGCTCGCGGGCGCCAAGCGGAGCCTCTTCGAGGGCGGCATCCGGGCGCCGGCGCTGGTGCGCTGGCCGGGGACGGTCGCGGCCGGCCGGACGATCGACGAGCCGGCGGCGCTCTGGGACCTCCTGCCGACCTTCCTCGAGCTGGCCGGCGGCGTCGCCCCTCCGGCCGGGATCGACGGCCTGTCGCTGGCGCCGCTCCTCGCCGGCGAGGCGCAGCCGCCGCACGACGAGGCGGCGCCGCTCTACTGGGAGTCGTGGGACGGCTTCCGCGGCCAGGCGGTGCGGCTCGGGCGCTGGAAGGCGGTGCGCACCCGGATCCGCGACGCCGGCGACCCCGTGCGGCTCTTCGATCTCGCCGCCGATCCGGGGGAGGCGGACGACCTCGCCGGCGATCCCGCGCTGTGCGGCGTCTATCTCCGGCTGGTCGGGCTGATGAACGAGTCGCGCACCGACCCCGGCGGCTTCGCGATGCCGCCGCTCGCGCTGGAGTGCCCGGCGCCGCCGCCGTCGCCGCGGGTCTGGGGAGCCTCGGCGCCGGCGCCGCTCGCCGATGCGGGCACCGGGGGAGCGCGCTGGAGGAACCGCGGTCTCGGCTGCCCGCCGCGAGGCGGCGTCGCGGACTCGATCGCCGAGCCGTGAGCCGCCGGAGCGCGCGGCGTCATCCCACCGAGGCCGACCACGCCGAGAGGTCGCCGCTCTCGAGGCCGTCCTCGAAGATCGGGATCGCGACGCGGAAGACGTGCCCGGTCACCGCCCCCAGGTACTCGACCTCGAACCGCCAGGCGCCGCGCGGGGCGTCCGCCGGCAGCGCCAGGTCCCAGTAGAAGAACGAGGCGTTGTAGTGCGGGTCGGGGATCTCGTGGGTCCAGCTCGCGAACACCGAGCCGTCGGGGCGGCGCACGGTGTAGGTCGAGGGCTGGCCGGCGAGCTGGTCGTGGTAGTAGGCGGCGAAGAAGGCGGTCTCGCCGGGCTCGAAGCGGTCGCGGTAGTTCGGCTGCTCGGGCTCCGGGCAACCGGGGAAGACCGGCGGCGCGAAGTGGGTGGCGATCTCGTTGAGCGTGGAGTCGTAGTACTCCGGCTGCTCCTGCCACCACGACTCGCTGCTCGTGCTGTTGCAGCTCCCGTCGTAGGGGTCGATCACCTCGCCCTGGAGGTCGCGCAGCTCGAAGTGCAGGTGCGGCCCGGTCGAGGCGCCGGAGCTGCCGACGAGGCCGATGACCTCGCCGCGGGCGACCGCCGCGCCGATCGGCTTGGCGGTCACCGAGCCGCTCTTCAGGTGGCCGTACCAGGCCACGCTGCCGTCCTCGTGCTCGACGGCGACGACGTTCCAGGCGCCGCCGCTGCCGCCGCAGCTCCGGTCGAAGTGGCCGTCCTCCTTGTGGACGATGAATCCGGGCGCCGCCGCCACCACCTCGACCGCCTCGGCGTCCATCCGGTGCCAGGGGAACGGCCAGAGGAAGTAGTCGGTGCCCGGGTGGTTGTAGCCGTTGCCGGTGTCGTAGGTGCGCGCGCCGCAGGAGTAGTCCTCGATCGCGTTCGGGTAGGAGGCGTCCTGGTCGACGAAGTTGGAGACGCCGTGGAACCCGGGGCCGGTGCGGCCGGCGACGCCGCGCACCGGCAGGTCGAGGAGGACCGGCTGGGTGGTGCCGCCGGCCCCCGAGGGGACCCGGCCGATCGAGACCAGGAAGGCGTGGTTCTGCTCGATCTGGGCCTGGACCTGGCGCCGCTCCTCGACGCTCAGCGTCTCCTCGTGGCCGGGCAGGACGTACTCGCCGCCGCCGCTCGGCGGCAGGGCGGCCGCCGGCGCGAGCGGAGCGGCGGCCTCGGCGGCGTGGGCCGGAAGGACCGGAAGTGCGGTCAGGATCGTGGCCAGCGCGGCCAGCGCGAGCGCGAACCGAAAGGTCGAAGTCGATGCGGTCTGGCCCTCGACGGAGGTCCTCGCGTCCATGGTCGGTACTCCTTCAGCTCCCTATCCTCGGAACGAGGTAGGGCAAGAGTCGGGCCAACCTCGGGACGAGCGGAGCAAGTCGCTGGACGGGCGGGGCTTCGCGGCCGCGGCGCGGGGCCGCGAAGGAGGTTGGGCGCGGCCGGCCGGCCGGCGTTACGAGGGGCTCGGCTTGTAAAGGCTACAGAGCTACAAGGCGTCTCCCGGTCCGGCGCCGTCTTCCGCGGCCAGCCAGGTGCCGAGAGTGCCCCGGCAGACCTCAGCCGCCTCGCCCCCCTCCTCGCGGCGGACCTCGACCTCGTAGAGCGCCAGCGGCGGTAGGCCGCCGGTGCGCCGGACGCGGACGAGAAGCGGCGCCTCGGCCGGGATCCCGGCCGAGGCGAGCGCCGCGTCGCGCACCCGCACCAGGTAGCCGCGGCGCGGCCCCGCGCCGGCGCCGGTCCCCGCGCCGGCCCGCTCGAGCGCCTCGAGCACCGCCGCCGCCTGCGCCGCCAGCTCGAGCCCGGCGAGGGCCGGCGCGGTGCCGCCGCGGGCGAACGGGCTCGCCGCGGGAATCCGGCCGCGGCAGGTCAGCTCGCCGGGCGCGTGCGTGAGCACCTCGTCGATCCAGCGCGCCGGCGGGCCGTGGGGGAGGAGCGCGCCGGGGCCGGGAGCCGCGTCGGCGGCGCTCACGGTTCCGCCGCCGGTTCCGCCGGGGCGGGCTCCGGCTCGACCGCCGCGAGCGACACGGTGGCGGAGTCGAAGTCGGCGAGCGAGGGGATCGGGTCCGGCGCCATCTCGGCAAGGGTAGGGACCGGGCGCGGCGGCACGATCCCGAACCGCTCGTGCCACCAGACCAGCGCGAAGAGCAGGTCGATCCGCCAGCGCACCGCCCACGGCGCCCGCGGGAAGACCGCCGCGGCGAGGATCGAGAGCACCGCCCGGTGGACCGCGAGCGGCCCCTGCCCCTCGATCAGCAGCTCGCGGAACGGGTGGCGGTAGTAGCCGCGCACCAGGCGGAAGAACGGCTCGGTCGACCGCTCGACCCAGCGGTCGTAGCCGCGCCGCGCGCGCTCCGGGTCGCGGCCGCGGCGGAGCACCGCCTCGACCTGCCGCGCCGCCTCGGCGGCGCTCTGCATCGCCAGGCAGACGCCGGTCGAGAAGATCGGGTCGACGAAGGTCGCGGCGTCGCCGATCAAGAGGTGCCCCGGGCCGCCGAACGGGGCGCAGCGGTAGCTGAAGTCGGCCGCCACCCCCCCCTCGGGGAGCGGTTCGGCGGCCGCCATCCGCCGGCGCACCAGCGGGCAGCGCGCGATCCCCCAGGCGAGCATCCGCGCGGCCGGCACGCCCGAGCGGAGGGCGGCGTCGCGGTCGATCACCATGCCGACGCTGGTGCGCTCGGCGTCGAGCGGGATGACCCAGAACCAGGCGTCGGCCATCATCACGATCAGCGGGTTGCCGGCGGCCTTGCCGGCGAGGCGCTCGACGCCGGTGAAGTGGCCGCCGAACGCCACCTTGGTCAGCTCCGGCAGCACCCGGCGGCTGCCCAGGCGCTTGCCGAGGAGGGTCGACTGGCCGGTGGCGTCGAGCAGCCAGCGGGCCTCGACCGGGCGGCCGCCGGCCACGACCTCGACCCGGCGGTCGGACAGCTCGCCGGCGATGCGCAGGGCGCAGCCGGCCGCCACCTCGGCGCCGGCCTCCCCGGCGAGATCGAGCAGCGCGGCGTCGAAGTCGGCGCGGACGACGTTGATCGTCCGCTCGAACCCCGGCACCAGGCCGTCCTCGAAGGAGAGGAGGAGCGAGCCCTCCTCGTGGCCGAACGCGAACTCCGCGCCGAACTTGTCGACGTGGGGGACCGCGGCCAGCCGCCCGCCGGCGAGGCCGAGGTCGGCCAGGAGCGGCATGTTGCCGGGGAGGAGCGATTCGCCGACGTGGAAGCGCGGGAAGCGGTCGCGCTCGGCGATCAGCACCGACAGCCCGGCCCTGGCGAGCAGGTGGCCGGCGGTCGAGCCCGCCGGTCCGCCGCCGGCGATCACGACGTCGTAGCGGTCGCGGGCCGGGGTCCCGGACGCGGCACGGCCGGCGGGCGCGGAGCGGCGGTCGGTCGGGTCGGCGGTCGGCATGGGCGGCGGGTGGGAGGCGACTCTACCAATCGGCTCCGCGGGCGCGCCGGCGCGCTCTTGAAGCACGGCTGTAGTAAGGTCGCCGCTGAACCTCCGGCCGGTGAATGCCGATAGAGCCGCGCTCGACCTCGGGCGGTCCGAGCCGGAGGATGCGGTCGTTCCCCTTGCGATGGATTCCCCGTCCGTCCCCCCGCACGGCGACCGCGGTCGCTGGCTGACGGCCCGCCAGGCCGAGGTGCTCCATCGCCAGGCTCCCCTGGCGCTCGGCATCTCGCTGGTGGTCGCCGTCGTCCTGGCCGCGATGATGGCGCCGGAGGTCGGCCGCCGCGCCTGGATCTGGCTCACCGTCCTGGCGCTGGTGCTCGGCGCCCGCTGGTGGAGCCTCCTCCGCTTCAGCGCGCGGGAGCCCGCCGCCGGCGACCCGCGCCGCTGGCTCGCCCGCTACCTGGCCGGGGTGGCCGCCGCCGGCGCGCTCTGGGGGGCGGCGGGCTGGGCGCTCTTCCCGCCGGGGGCGCCGCTGCTCCAGGCGCTCCTGATCGCTGTGCTCACCGCCGTCGCCGCCGGTTCGCTGGGCCTCCTCTCGGGGAGCCGCTGGGGCTTCCCGCTGTTCGCCGCGCTCGTCCTGCTGCCGCTGGTGGTGCGCCTGGCGACCCTGCCCGGCTTGCATCGCACCCTGGCGGCGCTGATCGCCCTCTATTTCGGCGGTCTGGCGATCGGCGGCTGGCGCCTCCACGCCCTGGTCGCGAGCGGCTTCGAGCTGCGCTTCGAGAACCTCGGGCTGGTGCGCCGGCTGACCGACAGCAACCGCGGCCTGCGCGCCGAGATCGGCAAGCGCGAGGAGGCGCACCGGGAGCTCTTGCAGCGCGACGCGGTGCTCGAGGCGGTCGCCTTCGCCGCCGCCCGCCTGCTCGCCGGCCGTACCTGGGAGGAGGCGGTCGACGACATCCTCGCCCGGCTCGGCGAGGCCGCGGCGGTGAGCCGGGTCTACGTCTTCGCGCTCTCGACCCGGGTCGACGGCGAGCCGAGCCTGAGCCAGCTCCGCGAGTGGTCGGCCCCGGGCATCCCGCCGCAGATCGACAACCCCGAGCTGCACGCGGTGCCGGTCGACGAGCTGGGCTTCACCGAGCTGGTCGCGCGCCTGGCCGCGGGCGAGGCGGTGGCCGGGCCCCCTTCCGGCTACCCGGAACCCGCGCGGAGCCTGCTCGAGGCGCAGGGGATCCGCTCGCTGGCGATGGTGCCGATCCCGGTCGCCGGGCGGCTCTGGGGCTTCCTCGGCTTCGACGACTGCGCCAGCGACCGCGAGTGGTCGCGCGCCGAGCTGGACGCGCTGACCACCGCCGCCGACCTGCTCGCGGCGGCGATCCGCGGCGAGCAGGCGGAGGCGGCCCGGCGCGAGAGCGAGGAGCGCTTTCGTCTCCTCGCCGAGCACACCCGCGACCTGGTCAGCCTCCACGCCCCCGACGGCCGCTTCCTCTACGCCAGCCCGTCCTCGGAGGCGCTGCTCGGCTACCGGCCGGAGGAGCTGGTAGGCCGGGATCCCTACGACTTCGTCGCTCCCGACGATCGCGACCGCGTCCGCCGCGACCACCACGACCCGGTGCTGGCGTCTCAAAAGACCCAGGTCATCGCCTACCGCTTCCGCCGCGCCGACGGCAGCTACGTCTGGCTCGAGACGGTGACCGAGGCGGTCACCGGCCCGACCGGCGAGGTCGCCCGGCTGGTCTGCTCCTCGCGCGACCTGACCGAGCGCAAGCGCGCCGAGGAGCGGCTCTTCTACGAGAAGGAGCTGGCGCAGGTGACCCTGCAGTCGATCGGCGAGGGGGTGATCACCACCGACGCCGCCGGCCTGATCGACTACCTCAACCCGGTGGCCGAGAAGCTCACCGGCTGGCAGCTCGGCGCCGCCGCCGGGCGGCCGCTCGACGAGGTCTTCCACCTGATCGACGAGGTCGACCACCAGCCGGTCGAGGGGATCGCCGGACGGGTGCTCGGCGGCCGCGACGGCGACCCGGCGGTGCCCGAGCACGCGGCGCTGATCGGCCCCGGCGGCCGCGAGGTCTCGGTCGAGGCGACCGCGGCGCCGATCCGCGACCGCGCCGGCCGCATCCTGGGCACCGTCTTCGTCTTCCGCGACGTCACCAAGACCCGCGAGCTGGCGCAGCAGCTCTCCTACCAGGCGAGCCACGACCCGCTCACCGGGCTGATCAACCGGCGCGAGCTGGAGGCCCGGCTGGCGCGCTCGCTGGAGGAGGCAGAGGCCGCGGCCGCGGCGGCACCCCAGCCGGCGGCCGGGGAACCCCCGGACGTCCTCTGCTACCTCGACCTCGACCAGTTCAAGGTCGTCAACGACACCTGCGGCCACGTCGCCGGCGACGAGTTCCTGAGCCGGCTGGCCTCGCTCCTGCGCGGCCGAGTGCGGCGCACCGACACCCTGGCGCGGCTCGGCGGCGACGAGTTCGGGATCCTCCTGCGCTCCTGCCCGATCGAGCAGGCGGTCGGGCTGGCGCGCGACCTCGGGCGCGCCATCCGCGACTTCCGCTTCCACTGGCAGGGGCGGGTGTTCGCGGTCGGCGCCTCGATCGGCGTGGTCGCGATCGAGCCCGACTACGAGAGCGTCGCCGAGGTGCTGCGCGCCGCCGACACCGCGTGCTACGCGGCCAAGGACCACGGCAGGAACCGGGTTCAGGTCTACCAGCGCGACGACCGCGACCTGGCGAAGCGCCACGGCGAGATGCAATGGCTGTCGCGCCTCCACGACGCGCTCGAGGAGGACCGCTTCGAGCTCTTCGCCCAGCCGATCCTGGCCGCCGCCGGCGGCGAGCCGCGCCACCTCGAGATCCTGGTCGCGCTGCGCGACCCCGACGGCACCCGGGTGCCGCCCGACATCTTCATCCCTGCCGCCGAGCGCTACAACCTGATGCCGGCGATCGACCGCTGGGTGGTGCGCACCACCTTCGAGCGGCTGCCGGCCTCCTGGTGGGAGCGGCACGGCGGCGGCGCCTGCTTCCTCAACCTCTCGGGCACGAGCCTCGCCGACGAGAGCTTCCTGCGCTTCGTCGAGGAGCAGCTCGAGCGCCACCAGGTGCCGCCGACCGGGGTCTGCTTCGAGATCACCGAGACCGCTGCGATCGCCAACCTCGCCGAGGCGACCCGCTTCATGCACCGGTTGAAGGAGCTGGGCTGCCGCTTCGCCCTCGACGACTTCGGCAGCGGGCTCTCCTCGTTCGCCCACCTCCGCGCGCTGCCGGTCGACTTCCTGAAGATCGACGGCGCCTTCGTGCGCGAGATCGAGACCGACCCGGTCGACCGCGCGATGGTCGAGGCGATCCACCGCATCGGCCAGCTCCTCGGCCTCCAGACCATCGCCGAGTACGTCGAGAGCGAGGCGATCCTGGCCCGCGTCGCCGCCATCGGCGTCGACCTGGTCCAGGGCTTCGCGCTCGGCCGGCCGCAGCCGGTGCTCGAGCTGATGGCCGCGGAAGACGCCGCGCGGGCCGGCTGAGCACGAGCTGGGCGCCCCTTGCCCGGCGCGGCCGGCTCGGGCTACGCTAGGGCCACCGTAGCGGCCAGGATCCCGCCGCCGCTCCGCGATCCCACGACGGGGCGCGGGGTCGCTTCAGCGCCGCCGCGGTACCCGACGATGCCGACGACCCTCGCGCCGCCCCCCGACACCCCTGCGCCCGCGGCCCGTTCCGCGCCGGCGGCGGCCGCGTCCGAGCCGCTGGTGCCGGGCCTCATCGGCTCGGCGGCGCGCGCCGCCGAGGCGGCCGCCCGCGGCCGGGTGCTCGGGCGCGCCGGCCGGCCCGGCGGGCCGCTCCTGATCTGCGTCGCCGGTCTCCACGGCAACGAGCCGGCCGGGGTCGACGGACTCGCCCGGGTGCTCGAACGCCTCGCCGCCGACGGCTCGGGGCTCCGGGGCGAGCTGGTCGGCCTGATCGGCCACCGCCGTGCGCTCCTCGCCGGCGTCCGCTTCCTCGGCATGGACCTCAACCGGATGTGGGTCGCCGAGCGGCTCGGCCGGCTGCGCGCCGGCGGCGCCCCGGACGGCCCCGAGGAGGAGGAGCTGCGCGAGCTCGACGGCGAGATCGAACGCCTGCGTGCCGCGGCGGCCGGCCCGGTGTTCGTGCTCGACCTCCACTCCACCTCGGCGCCGAGCCCCGCCTTCGCGGTGCTCGACGACGCCCTGGCCAACCGCGCCTTCGCGCTCGCGCTCTCGGTGCCGCTGGTGCTCGGGCTCGAGGAGCAGCTCGTCGGGCCGCTCCTCCATCACCTGGTCGACGACGGCGTCGTCTCGATCGGTTTCGAGAGCGGCCAGCACGACGACCCGGCGTCGGCCGACGTCGCCGAGGCGGCGGTGTGGGCGGCGCTCGAGGCGAGCGGCGTGCTCGAGCCCGGCGGCCGCCCGGAGCTGGTCGCGGCGCGGCTGCGCCTGGAGCGCGAGGCGGCCGGGCTGCCGGCGGTCACCGAGGTGGTCTACCGCCACGCCATCGCGCCCGGCGCCGGCTTCGCGATGGCGCCCGGCTTCCGCGGCTTCGAGCCGGTGCGGGCGGGCCAGCCGCTCGGCCGCGACCGCGGCGGCACGGTCGCCTCGCCGCGCGCCGGCCGGGTGCTGATGCCGCTCTACCAGGCGCAGGGGGACGACGGCTACTTCCTGGTCCGCGAGGTGCGGCCGTTCTGGCTGCGCCTCTCGGCGGCGATGCGCCGGCGCCGGCTCGAGCGCTGGCTCCATCTGCTGCCGGGGGTGCGCCGGCATCCCGAGCGCGCCGGCGCCTTCGTGGTCGACCGCCGGGTGGCGCGCTGGTATGCGCTCGAGATCTTCCACCTGCTCGGCTTCCGGCGCCTGGGCGCCGGCGGCCCCGAGCTGGTGGTGTCCCGCCGCAGCGACTGAGCCGCCCCCGCGGGCCGCGTGCTAAGATCCTCGCCTCTGCGGAATTCCCTGGTCATGACAAAGGAGGTTGACGCATGCGTTGCAGCACGCTGATGCGATGGACGGTCTTGTGTGCCGCCCTGATCCTGATCGCCGCCCCGACCGCCCTGGCCCAGGACCACGGCCACGAGCAAGGTCACGGCCACGACCACGGCGAGGCGGCCGAGGGGCAGGCCGCGCCGAGCGCCGAGGAGCAGGCGATGATGGCGGCCTGGCAGGAGTCGATGGCCCCCGGGCCCCAGCACGAGCACCTGGCCAAGGCCGTCGGCAACTACTCGATGACGATCAAGCACTGGATGGAGCCCGGCGCCGAGCCGATGACGAGCGAGGGCACCGCGGTCCGCTCCATGACCCTCGGCGGCCGGGTGATGGTCGAAGAGGTCTCGGCGATGTCGATGGGCCAGCCGTTCCACGGCGTCGGCCGCACCGGCTACGACAAGGTCACCGAGAAGTACTGGTCGACCTGGAACGACGACATGAGCACCGGGATCACCGTGATGTACGGCACCATGAACGAGGACGGCACCGGCTCCTTCGAGGGCCAGACCGCCGACCCGATGACCGGCGGCATGTCGACGATGCGGATCAAGATGCGCACCGAGGGCGGCAAGGAGATCAACGACTTCTTCATGGTCGGCCCCGACGGCAGCGAGATGAAGATGATGGAGATCACCTACACGCCGGCGAGCTGAGCCTCGCCGGTCTCCGGGGCGCCGGGCGGCGGGTGAAACGGATCCCGCCGTCCGGGCACTCCCGGGGGAGCTCCCCTTTCATGCTCGCCGAACGCCAGTCCTCCGAACGCCGCCGCCACCCCCGCTTCCGGGTCACCCGCCTGGCCGGGAGCGTCCGCTTCCCGCTCGACGCGCGGCTGCTCGACATCAGCCGCGGCGGCGTCGCGCTCGAGGTCGCCGAGGCGCTGAGCCCGGGCGGCGCCTACACCTTCGAGGTGCGCGACCACGAGCGCCGGGTGGTGATCGAGATGAAGGTCCGCTGGTGCACCGGCGAGCATCGCGTCGACTGGCCGTCCGGCGCCTCCGCCCCGGTCTACCGCGCTGGCGGCGAGTTGCGCGCGGTCCACGGCGCCGAGGGCGCGACCGGCTGGTGGAAGCTCCTGGCCGGCACCCGGCCGCTGGCCGGCCTGGCGAGCTGAGGGAGGCCCCGAGCATGCCCACCGCCCGCAAGAACCCGCTGGTCGGGATGATCAAGCTCCTGGCGTTCGTCGCCGTGCTCTGGTTCGGATACACCGAGGGGTGGCCGTGGCTCAAGACCAAGCTCGACGGCGGCTCCAGGGGCGGCTCCGCCGCCGGCGAGGGCACGGCCGGCGGCGACGGCAGCGAGGGGACCGCCGACGCCAGCCGGTGCGTGCGGCAGGCCCAGTCGGCCAGCTCGGCGCTCTCCGGGGCGCTGCGCACCTTCCGCAGCCCGCCCTACGACCAGGCGGCCTGGGGGCCGGTGTCGCTCGAGGTCGCGGGCGCCCTCGGCGAGGCCGACAGCGCCTGCCTGTGCGGTCATCCGGCGTGCAGCGAGGCGGCCGAGGCGCTGGCCATCCTGCGCGAGCTCTACGACTCCGCCGACGGCATGGTGCGCGGCAACCCCACCGGCACCCGCAACCTGGGCGCCCTCCGGGGCCGCGCCGACGACCACCTCGACCGCGCCCAGGACCACCTGGGCGGTTAGTTAGAAGCCAGTTAGAAGCCGTACCCCTCGCGGGTGCGGACCTGGAGGCTCGGGTCGGCGACCCGCACCCTGACCTCCTGGAAGCCGTCCTCGCCGGCCGGGTGCTCCGCGCGGTAGCTCAAGAGGTAGTAGCCGCCGTTCTCCTGGGCGATCTCGTCGAGCGGCGCCCGGTAGGTCGCGAAGTTGTAGTAGTAGCGGCCGCCGGTCTCGTCGGCGAGGTCGTTGAGCGAGCCCTCGAGGCTGTGCCGGACCTCGGTCGGGGTCAGGTCGAGAGTGTAGACCGCGACGTTGGCGTCGTTGAGCGCGCGCACCATCGGCGGCCAGTAGCGCTGCTCGCGCTGGTAGATGCCGCGGCGATCGGTCTCGCCGAGGCCGATGGTGAAGAAGAGCAGGTTCTTGCGGCCGGGCAGGTGGCCGGCCGACTCGGCGATCACCTCCAGCGCCCCGTACATCCGCGTCGTCTCGTCGCGCAGGTCGTTGCCCGACGGCATGTACTGGGCGAGCGACGGCCGGTCCTCGGCCCCCTCGCGGCGCGACGGCCAGTTGCCGCCCTCGCGGCCGGAGACCGCCGCCTCGATCGCGGCGTCGAGCTCGGCGGGGTCGCGGGTGAAGTCGGCGTGGAGCTTGAGCTTGAAGTCGTAGGAGAGCACCGCCACCCAGTCGGCCGGCGCCAGCGTCCCGGCGACCCAGCCGCGGGCGTCGCGCGCGGCGCGGATCTGCTGGCTGACGAGGTTGATCGAGCCGGTGCTGTGCTTGCGCTGGTCCTCGATCAGGAGGATGAAGTAGCGGTCGCGCGGCTGGACGTCGATGTCGGCGCCGCGCGCCTCGAGCTCCGCCGGGTCGCCGAGCAGCTCGCTCGAAGAGTAGAAGGTGGCGCCGGTCAGCTCGACCGGCTCGCCGTCCTCCTCGACCGTGAAGTCGGCGGGGGTCAGCCCGACCACCGCGTTGCCCTTCTTGTCGGTGACCAGCACGTCGAGGAGCACCTCCTCGACCTCCATCCGCTCGCCGAACTGCGGCTTGTCCTGTCCGTCCGCCGGCTCGGTGTCCTGTCCCGAGGCCGTTCCGGCACCGATCGCCGACACCGCCAGCGCCAGGCCGGCGGCGAGAAACCCTGCATTCATCGCACGTCTGCGCATCGTGGATCTCCTTCGGCCCTTGAAGGAAGCAAGGAACGCACCAGGATTACCGTGCTGGAGCAGCCCCCCTCAAGAACCCAGCGACTCGGCGATCAGGCGGCTGACCTGCTGGAGGACCTGGTTCTGGTCGTCCGGTTCCAGCCCGTCCAGGCGCTCGAGCGGCTGGTGCGCGGCCTGGTAGGCGGCGATCGGCGACGGCTCCCAGTTGCAGGCGTCGAGCAGGACCCAGAGGATGGTGAGCTCCTTGCCGGCCGCGGCGAGGATCGGCGGCAGCTCGTCGGAGGCGATGAAGTCCGACGCCAGGAAGTTGCTGCTGACCAAGAGGACGGCCACCCGCGCCGACGCCAGCGCCTCGACGATCTCCTCCTTCCAGCGCTCCCCGGGGCGGATCCGGCTGTCGTCCCACACCTGCGTTGCGCGGCCGCGCATCAGGGGCTTGAGCTGGACCTGGAGGCGCTCGAGCCAGTCGCGGTCGCGGTGGGCGTAGCTGATGAACACCTGGTCGCGGCGGGGAGCCGGCGCGCCCGGCGCGGGAGCGGGCACGACCGCGACCGGGTCGGTGTCGAGCGGCTGTGCCGCGCCGGCCTCGACCGGCAGCTCGAAGGCCTCGAGCACCGAGTAGCCCTTGTCCAGCTCGAGGACGTAGCTCCAGGGGACGAAGCGGGCGTCGATCTGGTAGCGGCGCTGCCAGTCCTCGAACATCTTGCGCAGCGCCAGGCTGGGCGCGTTGCACTTCGGCGCCACCACTCGCACTCTGCGCTCCTCGAACGCGGTGCGGATCTCGTCGACGGTGCCGACGTTGTTGCCGTTGCCGACGATCCACTCGGGGATCTGGAGCAGGGCGACCTCGAGGCCGGCGCCGCGGGCCAGGGTGTAGGGCCGCTCGATCGGCGCGTAGCGGTCGCGGGCGACCTCGTCGCGCACCTCCAGACCGTGGCGCCGGAAGTGGGGCTCGAGGTACTTCCGCAGCTCCGCGGGGAGGCGCAGGTGGTCGCGAAGCACCGCGCGCGGGTCGAGCGAGGGGGGCGTGACCTTGTCGAGCAGCGTCTCGAGCACCGTGCGCTCGAGCGGCTCGGTCGAGGTGAAGACGGAGAAGCGCGCAGTGTCTGCCATCAACCACTCCCCGCCGTCAGCCGCTCCCCGCCGCCGCCATCTCGGCGTCGGCGGCCAACGCCGTCCGGATCCCCAGCCGGTCGATCGCGAGCGACCGCAGTCGGACCGGATCGTCCTCGCGTAGCGCCTCGGCGATCAGCTCGGGGTCGTCGATCTCGGCCACCGCCAGCGGCTCGTCCTTCAGGTACTGCTCGAGGCTGGCGTGGCGCGGGCGCCCGAACAGCACCAAGACCGGGATCACCTCGATCGACCGCTGCTCCTCGCGCAGCACCTCCTCGAGCGCCCAGGCGGCGGTGCGCACCCGCGCCGCCTCGTGCCACTCGACCGGCGCGCCGCCGCCGCCGTCCTTGATCTCGATCACCAGGGCGCGCCGCGGCGAGAGCGCCAGGAGATCGACGTTGGCGATCAGCGGGTCGACGTCCGAGCGGCCGGTGCGCGGCGCGGTGTGCGCCTCGTAGCCGGCGGCGACGAGGAGCTTGGCGAGCGCGCGGACCGTGCGCTGCCGCCGCGCCGACTCCCCCTGCGGCCGGTGGAGCCCGTCGAGCGAGACCGCGGTGTAGAGGAAGACGATCGCCAGCCAGACCGCGAGCGCCCGCCACGGTGGACGCCAGTAGGAGGCCACGGCGGCGACCAGGATCCCGACCGCGATCGTCACCAGGAGCGCCAGGAGCGCCCGCTCGAGCAGGCGGCGCTCGACCAGGAGCGTGTGGAACGGCGAGCGGGCGCCGGCGGTGTTGGGGTAGAGCTTGCCCGCCAGCTCCTCGGCGCCGCCGCGGGCGCTGGAGACGACCATCAGTGCGACGAAGGCGAGCGAGGTCCAGAGCGCCCAGTGGGCGGTGGCGGGAACGAAGCCGCCCCCGAGCCCCTCGACAATCAGCCGGGCGAGCCGGAGGACGGCCCGCACCAGGCCGTAGAGGACGATGCCGATCAGGCTGATCGCGGCGCCGGCAGCGACGCTGGTCCAGCCGCCGAGGAGCTGCTCGAGGAACCGCGGCCGCTCGGTGGCGAGGGAGGTGAAGCCGCGCAGCCGCACCGTGGCGATGGCGCCGGCCGCCAGCGCCGCCAGGACCGGCACCGCGATCCAGCCGCGGCCGAGGATCGCCGCGGTCGAGCCGGAGCCGACGAAGAGCGCATAGGGGAAGACCCCGACCGCGGCGGCGCCGGCCAGGACCGCCGCCAGCGAGACGCGGTCCACCGCGACCGGCGGCGCGGACCCGGAGAGCGGGCGATCGGAGGCCGGCGGACGGCCTGGTGAGAAATCGGCCATCGAATGAGTTGCGCAGACTCTTAGCGGGGACTCTACCACGGAGCGCGAACACGGAGCTGCGCGATCGAGGAGACAGGCGGCCCGCCGCCCCGGGGCGTTACCCCCTCAAGCCGTCGTCGCGCCGCCGAAGCGAGCGTAGAAACCACCCGCCGAGGCCGCCACGCGCAGCGCTTCGCCCGGCTCGTAGCGCGGTCCGACCGCCTTCGCGAAGCGCTCGAGCGTGGCCACCGCGCGCGCCGGGCCGTAGGAGTCGGCCCAGCGGCAGACGCCGCCGCGGAAGGGCGGGAAGCCGGTGCCCATGATCATCGCCAGGTCGACCTGGCCGGCGTCGGCGATCAGCCCCTCGTCGAGGCAGCGCGCCGCCTCGTCGACCATCCGCAGCACGCAGCGCTCGACCAGGTAGCGGGCGTCGGGCTCGTCGATCCTGGGCTCGAGGCCGAGCTCGGCGTAGACCTCCGGGTCGGGCCCCTTGCGCCGACCCTCCTCCCAGCGGTAGAAGCCGCGGCCGGCCTTCTTGCCCAGCCGGCCGGCCTCGATCGAGCGGTCGATCCAGGCGGGCAGCGGCAGGCGGTCCCCGAACGCCGCGTGCAGCGTATGGGCGACCTCGATCGCGACGTCGTTGCCGACCTCGTCGGAGAGCGCCAAGGGCCCCATCGGCATGCCCCAGCCGTGGATCGCGCGGTCGACGTCCTCGATCCGGTAGCCCTCCTCGAGCAGCCAGAGCGCCTCGGCCGAGTAGAAGCCGAGCAGGCGGTTGACCAGGAATCCCGGCCCGTCCTTGACCCGCACCGGGACCTTGCCCAGGCGCTGGGCGAAGGCGAAGACGGTGGCGAGCGCTTCGTCGCTGGTGCGCGGGCCGTCGATCACCTCGACCAGCGGCATCTTGTGCACCGGGTTGAAGAAGTGCATGCCGGCCACCCGCTCGGGCCGCGGCACGTCGCGGGCGACGGCGTCGATCGAGAGCGCCGAGGTGTTGGTGGCGATCGTCGCCTCGGCCGACACCTCGGCGGCGACCTCGGCGAGCACCGCCTGCTTGACCCCGAGCTTCTCGACGATCGCCTCGATCACCAGGTCGGCGTTGCCGAAGCCGCTGTAGTCGAGGGTGGGCGAGATCAGGGCCAGCTTGCGCGCCGCGTCGGCGCGGCTCAACCGGCGGCGCTCGACCAGCTTGTCGAAGAGCCCCGCGGCGGTCGACATGCCGGCGGCCAGCGCCTCGGGCCGGATGTCCTTGAGCCGCACCGGCACGTCGGCCTCGTGGGCGACGAGCTGGGCGATGCCGCCGCCCATCGCGCCGGCGCCGAGCACCGCCGCCTCGCGCACCTCGCGCGGCGCGGCGCCCGCGACGCCGGGCGCCTTCTTCGCCGCCTCGTTGAGGCGGAAGACGTGGATCAGGTTCTTGGCGATGCCCGAGACGGCGAGGTCGGCGACCCCCCGCGCCTCGGCCTCGAAGCCGGCCTCGCGGCCGTCCTCGAGCCCCGCGCGCACCGCCTCGAGCGCGCGCAGCGGCGCCGGGTAGTGGCCGCCGGTGCGGTCGAGGACGCTCTTTCTCGCCTGGTCGAAGACCAGCTTGCGGCCGACCGGGTTGCGCGACAGGAGCAGCTCCTTGATCCCGGTCTCGGGCGCCGGCCGCCGGCGGTCGAGCCGCTCGAGGGCGTAGTCGCGCAACTGGCCGAGGAAGCCGGCCGAGGGCAGGAGCGCGTCGATCAGCCCGATCTTCTGCGCCTTCCGGGCGCGCACGCTCTTGCCGGCGAGGATCACGTCGAGCGCCTCGGGGAGGCTGACCAGCCGCGGCAGCCGGGTGCAGCCGCCCCAGCCGGGGAGGATCCCGAGCTGGACCTCGGGGAGGCCGATCCGCGTCCGGTCGTCGTCGCTCGCCACCCGGTAGGTCGAGGCCAGCGCCAGCTCGGTGCCGCCGCCCATGCAGGCGCCGTGGATCGCGGCCACGGTCGGGAACGGCAGCTTCTCCCAGCCGGCGAACAGGCGCTGGCCGTAGCGCGATCCGGCCTCGGCCTCGGCGCGGTCGGTGACGCCGGCGATCAGATCGAGGTCGGCGCCGGCGATGAACCCCTTCGGCTTGCCGGAGAGGAGGACCAGGCAGCCGATCTCGCCGCCCTTCCCGGCGAGGTCCTGGATCACCGCCTCGAGCTCCTCGAGCACGGCGCGATCGAAGACGTTGACCGCGCGGCCGGGGGCGTCGAAGGTCAGGGTGGCGAGGCGGTCGGAGATCTCGAGGTGGAAGGCGGGCACGGCTTCTCCTTGGTTCGGACGGGTCGGGGTCAACGCGCGGGGCGGGCGGTCTCGGGGTCGCGGTACATCGCCTCGATCTCGCCGGCGTACTTCTCGGCGATCACCCGGCGCTTGACCTTCTGGGTCGGGGTCAGCTCGCCGCTCTCGATCGAGAAGTCGTCGGCGAGGAGGGTCCACCGGACGATCTGCTCGTAGCCGGCGAGGTGCTGATCGACCTCCTGGACCTCCCGCTCGAACAGTTCGCGGACCCGCGAGTCGGCGACCAGGGCGGCACGGTCGGAGGCGTCGATCCCCTGCTGGGCCGCCCACGCCCCGAGGACCTCGAAGTCGGGCACCAGGAGCGCCGCGAGATACTGGCGGCGGTCGCCGATCAAGACCGCGTGGCCGATGAAGCGGCTCGCCTTCAGCCGGTTCTCGATCGGCGCCGGCGCGACGTTCTTGCCGTAGGCGTTGACCAGGATCTCCTTCTTGCGGTCGGTGATGCGCAGGAAGCCGTCCTCGTCGAGCTCGCCGATGTCGCCGGTGTGGAGCCAGCCCTCGGCGTCGATCGCCTCGGCGGTGGCCTCGGGGGCGTTCCAGTAGCCCTTCATCACGTTGGGGCCCCGGGCCAGGATCTCGCCGTCCCCGGCGATCCGCACCTCGACCCCCGGGATCGGCTTGCCGACGGTGCCGAGCTTGACCCCGCCCGGGGTCGAGACCGCGATCACCGGCGCGGTCTCGGTCAGGCCGTAGCCCTCGTAGATCGGGATGCCGGCGCCCCAGAAGAACTCCGCCACGTCGCGCCCGAGCGGCGCGCCGCCCGAGACCGCGAACTCGAAGCGGCCGCCGAGCCGCTCCTTGATCTTCGAGAAGACCAGCCCGTCGGCGATCGCGAGCTCGAGCCCGAGGAATCCCGACGGGTGGTCCAGGCGCAGCCGCTCGGGGAGCGCCCGGCGCCCGACCCCTTCGGCCCAGTCGAGCATCCGGCGCTTGAGCCCCGAGGCCGCCGCCTGCTCGCGCACCCGGGCGAGCACCTTCTCGTAGACCCGCGGCACCGAGACGAAGACGTGCGGCTGGACCTCCTGGAGGTTCTTCGCCACCGCCGCGACCGACTCGGCGTAGGCGATCGTCAGGCCGCGGTAGAAGTAGGCGTAGTTGACCATCCGCTCGAAGACGTGCGAGAGCGGCAGGAACGAGAGCGCCGTCTGATCGCCCCGGATGTCGAGCACCGAGAGCGCGGTGCAGACGTTGGAGACGAAGTTCCTGTGGGTCAGCATCGCGCCCTTCGGCTTGCCGGTGGTGCCGCTGGTGTAGACCAGACTCGCGAGGTCGTCGGCGGCGAGCAAGCGCGCGGTCCGCTCGAAGGCGCCGGGATCGGCGTCGGCACCCTCGTCGAGCGCCGCGGCGAAGGAGCCGGCGCCGGCCGGGGGGTGACCCTCGATCAGGACGAAGCGCTCGACCGCGGCCATCTCGCCGCGGCGCTCGAGGAGCCCGTCGAGCATCTCGCGCCGGTGGACGAAGACCGCCCGGGCGCCGCTGTCGGCGATCACGTAGGCGGCCTGCTCGGGAAGGAGCGTCGGATAGACCGGCACCGTGGCCGCGCCGCGGCAGAGGGTGGCGAAGTCGACCACCGGCCAGTGCGGGCCGTTGTCGGCCATCAGCGCCACCCGCTCGCCGCGCCCGATCCCCCACCGCTCGAGCGCCCGCGCAATCCGGCGCACGCGGTCGACCAGCTCGGCGGTCGAGATGGGGTGAAACCGGCCCTGCTCCCCGGAGTCGGCCGCCTTGTACAGCAGGTGGTCGGGCTTGTGGAAATCGGCCGTGACGAGGAAGAGATCGGCCAGCGTGTGGATCGACATGGGGTCTCCCCGGAAGCTCCGTCCGGTGGGGAGGCCAGTCTAGCGCAGGGTCCGAGCGCACGCTCCGCGCAGGCCGGAGCCGCGCCCGGCCTCTGCCGGGCGCGATCGAAGACGCGGGAAGGACTCGGGATGGATTGGTCGGGGCGAGAGGATTCGAACCTCCGGCCTCACGGACCCGAACCGTGCGCTCTACCAGGCTGAGCTACGCCCCGACGGGATGGGCCGGGCGCACCGGCCCCGGCCGAAGACCGCCAAGGATAGTCGCGGGGGGCGGTGGGGTCAAGGGGCTACCCCACCCGCAGCGCCCGCGCCGGCTCGATCGCCAGCGCCCGCCGGGCCGGCACCGCGGCGGCCGCGGCGGCGACCAGGGCGAGGAGCGCCGCGACGGTGAGGAAGGTCGCCGGGTCGAGGGGGGCGACGCCGTAGAGCTGGCTCTCGAGCAGGCGTGCGGCGGCCGCGGCGAGGCCCAGGCCGGCGGCGACGCCGGCGGCGACCGGGGTCAGGCTCTGGGCGAGGACGAGGGCGAAGATGCGGCCCCGGGGCGCGCCGAGGGCGATCCTCAGGCCCAGCTCGCGGGTGCGCTGGCCGACGAAGTAGGCGAGGATGCCGTAGACGCCGACCGCGGCCAGGACCAGGCCGAGGCCGCCGAGGAGGGTCAGGAGCAGGCCGTTGAAGCGCTCGGCCGCGAGCGCGCCGGCGCGCCGCTGGGGGAGGGTGGCGAGGTCGTAGAGCGGCAGGTCGGGATCGAAGCCCGCGACCGCCCGGCGCAGCGGCTCGGCGAGCGCGGCCGGGTCACCCTCGGCGCGGGCGACCACCGCCATCGAGCCCTGGAGCCAGGTCCAGGCGGCGTCCGGCTCCTGGCCGAGCGGCAGGTAGAAGGCCGGCCCCTCGTCGCGGCCGAGGACGGCGAAGCGGGCGTCGCGGACCACCCCGACCACCTCTTTGAGCGGCGGCTCGCCGTTCGGGCCGGGGGCCTCGCAGCAGGCGATCCGCTTGCCGATCGGGTCCTCGCCCGGCCAGGCGGCCGCAGCCAGCGTCTCGTTGACCACCGTCACCTTCGGCGCGCCCGCGCGGTCGGCGGCGGTCAGGAGACGGCCGCGCACCAGGGGCAGCCGCAGGACCTCGAAGTAGCCGGGCGAGACCAGGTGGAAGCTGCCCTGGATCAGGTTCTCCTGGGCCAGCGGGCGCCCCTCGGGGAGCAGACCGTTGGTCGACGGCCAGCCGGAGAGGGGCGCCTGGCTGGCGATCGCCGCCGAGCCGACGCCGGGCAGCGCCTCGACCTCCTCGAGCAGGCGCGCGAAGCCTTCGCGGGCGGCCTCGCCTGGCGCGTAGCCGGCCGCCGGCAGGGTGACCCGGCCGGCGACCACGCCCGCGGGCTCGAAGCCGAGGTCGACCCGCGCCAGCGCCGCGCCGGTGCGCAGCAGGAGCCCGGCGCCGATCACCAGCGCCACCGCCAGCGCCACCTCGGCCGCGACCAGGAAGCCGCGCAGCCGGTCGCTGCGGATCACCGCGCCGGCGCCGCCGGCGCCGCTCTCGCGCAGCGCCTCCTCGGGGGCGACGCGGGAGCCCCGGAGCGCCGGCACCAGGCCGGCGAGGACGCCGGTGCCGAGCGCGAGACCGATCGCGAAGGCGAGCACCGCTCCGTCGACCGCCGCCTGCTCGAGCCGCGGCAGGTCGGGCGGCGCAGCGGCGAGAAGCAGCCGCAGGCCGCCGTAGGCGAGCGCCAGGCCGGCGGCGCCGCCGGCCAGCCCGAGCACCAGGCTCTCGGTCAGGAGCTGGCGCACCAGCCGTCCCGAGCGCGCGCCGAGCGCCGAGCGCACCGCCAGCTCGCGGCGGCGGCCGGCGCCGCGGGCGAGCATCAGGTTGGCGACGTTGGCGCAGGCGATCAGCAGCACCAATCCGACCGCGCCGAGCAGGATCAGCAGGCGATTGCGGTTGTCGCCGACCAGGTCGTCGAGCAGCGGGTTGACCGCCGCCGGCCGCACCTGGTCGGCCTCGATGCCCGAGAGCCCGGCCCGGACGCGCTCGGAGATCGCCGACAGCTCGGCCGCCGCCGCGCGCGCCGGCGTCCCCGGGCGCAGCCGCCCGAGCGCCAGGAAGGAATGCTCGTCGTGGATCGCCTCGCGCTCGGCGGTCCACGCCATCGGCACCCAGAGCTGCTCGTCGTTGTCGGCGGCGTTGGCCGCGGGCGGCATCACCCCGACCACCTGGTGGGCGTAGCCGTTGATCCGCACCGCGGCGCCGACCACCCCCGGGTCGGCGCCGAAGCGCCGGCGCCAGAGGCCGTCCGAGAGCATCAGCACGCCCTCCCGGCCGGGCTCGTCCTCCTCGGGCCGGAAGACGCGGCCGAGCGCCGGCTCGAGGCCGAGGACTTCGAAGTAGCCGGCGGTGACCCGCGCCCCGAGCACCCGCTCGGGGTCGCCCTCGCCGGCGAGGTTGAAGCTCGCGTACTGGACCGCGGCCAGCGCCTCGAACGACTCCGAGGCGCGCTTCCACTCGGTGAAGTTGCCGGCCGAGACGCTGCCCAGCGACTCGCCGCCCCCCTCGCCGGCCCACGTGGAGACCTCCCAGACCCAGACCAGCCGGTCGGCCTCGGGGAAGGGGAGGGGACGCAGGGCGACCGCGTAGACCGCCGAGAAGATCGCCGTGGTGGCGCCGATGCCGAGCGCCAGGGTCAGCACCGCCGGCAGCGTGAAGCCCGGGTGGGCGGCGAGCTGGCGGACGGCGAAGGCGAGGTCCTGGGCGAGGTCGGCGAGGCCTTCTCTCCTGCGCATGGTGCGGTCCCTCCGGCGCGCGAGCGCCCGGCAGTCTTCACGGTGGCGGTCGAGGTGGCCGAAGCGGCGGCGCGCCTCGGCGGCCGCCTCGGCCGGGGAGTACCCCTGGTCGCAGAGCGCGCGGGTGCGCTCCTCGAGGTGGAACGCGATCTCCTCGTCGACCTCGTCGAGCAGGCTCCGCCCGGGGAGGAAGACGTGGAAGGCGCGGCGGACGCTCGCGGGCAGCCGGGCCATCAGGCCGTCCGGATGCCGGCCTCGGGGCGCTCGGCGGCGAGCACCCGGGCGACCGCCGCGGCGTAGCGCTGCCAGGAGTTGACCTCGGCGGCCAGGCACTCGCGCCCGCCGTCGGTCAGCCGGTAGAACTTCGCCCGGCGGTTGTTCTCGGACACCCCCCACGCCGAGGCCAGGAGCCCGCGGTGCTCGAGGCGGTGGAGCGCCGGGTAGAGCGCCCCCTCCTCGACCGCCAGCTCGCCGCCGGTGGTGCGCGCGATCCAGTCGGCCACCGCGTAGCCGTGGAGCGGCCCCCAGATCAGGGCCTTCAGGATCAGCACGTCGAGCGTGCCGCGGACGAGGTCGAGAGCGGGCTGGGTCATGAGGGTTCTCCCGGGCGGCTTCCCATGAAATCTAAGGGGAGACTGGCAGCTCTCCCCTGAGAAGTCAAGGGGAGCCGACTCCTCGCCTTGCGGCGATCCACCGCGGGCCGTATCCTTGACGCCGCCAAACCGATCGGACGGCGGCCGCTCCGGCGGCCGGGTAGCCGGAGAAGGAGGGAGCGCGTGAGCATCTACCTTTGGGGGATCGTCGTCTACCTGCTGGTGATGATCGGCGTCAGCGTCTACAAGAGCCGCAAGATCAAGACCCAGGACGACTTCATGGTCGCCGGGCGGGGGGTGACCGCGGCGTTCCTGGTCGGCACGCTGGTGTGTACCTGGATCGGCTCGGGGAGCCTCTTCGGCGGCGCCGGGAGGGCGTTCCGGGAGGGCTTCTCGGCGCTCTGGATGAGCGCCGGCGCCTGGGTCGGGATCGCGATCGTCTACTTCCTGGCGTCCCGGGTGCGGCGGATCGCCAAGTACACGGTGCCCGACATCCTCGAGATGCGCTATACGCCGGCGGCGCGGGTGCTCGGGACGCTGGCGATCATCATCGCCTACCTGACCATCGCCGGCTACCAGTTCATCGGCGGCGGCAAGCTCCTCCACATCCTGGCCCCCCAGATCTCGCCCGAGACCGGCATGGCGATCGTCTGCGCGCTGGTGATCCTCTACACCGTGCTCGCCGGCATGACCTCGATCATCGCGCTCGACGTCATCAACGGCGTGCTGATCACCGGCGGCATCCTGCTCGCGGCGCCGTTCGCGCTCCGCGCCGCGGGCGGCTGGAGCCAGGTCACGGAGACCCTGCCGGCGACCCACTTCACGATCACCGGGGCGACCGGCATCACCGCCGCGCTCGGGCTCTTCCTGCCCACCTTCTTCCTCCTCCTCGGCGAGAGCGGCATGTACCAGAAGTTCATGTCGGCCAAGGACGAGGGGCACGCGCGGCGGGCGGTCATCGGCATGATCGTCGGCGTCATCGTGATCGAGACCGTGCTCGACACCACCGCCATCTTCGGCGGCGCCGCGCACTGGAACGACGCCGCCTACCGCGCCGCCGACGGCTCACTCGACCGCGCCGCCACCGAGACCATCATCCTCACGCTGGGCGTCGGCGACCTGCCGGTGGCGGTCGGCATCATGCTCCTGATCGGCGCCGCGGCGATCATCTTCTCGACCGCCAACAGCTTCCTGATGGTCCCCTCGACCAACCTGGCGCGCGACATCTACCAGCGCTTCCTGAAGCCGGACGCCTCGGAAAAGCAGGTGATCGGCTTCCAGCGCGCGATGATCGTGCTCCTGGCGCTGGTCGCCCTGGTCGTCACCACGCAGTTCGAGAACATCCTCGACATGGCGCTCTACGCCTACACCATGGTCGGCGCCGCGGTGACGCCGGCGCTCCTGGCGGCGTTCCTCTGGCGGCGGATCACGCCGCTCGCGGGAACCGTGTCGGTGGCCGCCGGGATGATCGCCACCGCGGTCTTCGCCCTGCTGGCGCGCTTCGGCGGCATCGAGACCTTGAACCTGGGCTTCTGGGACATGCCGCTCGAGTACGACTACATCATCTACCCGGCGGCCACCGCCTCGATCCTCTGCCTGCTCGTGGTCAGCCTCTTCGGCAAGGCGACGCCGGAGGAGAAGTGGCGGCCGTTCCAGTCCGGCGGGCCGACGACGCCGGCGGGCGGGTAGCCGGGCGAGAGGGCCTCATGATCCGTGCAATCCAAGATCGTCCCGCGAGCGCCCCGCTCGCTTGTCTCGCTCTCGCGGCCGCCCTCGCGGCGGCGCCGGCCTTCGCTTCCGGCGCGTCCGCGTCGTCCGCCGAGCCGCACCTAGCCGACGTCACCCAGCTCACCTTCGGCGGCGAGAACGCCGAGGCCTACTGGTCGCCGGACGGCAAGCGAGCTGATCTTCCAGTCGCAGCGGCCCGCCCTATCGCCTGCGACCAGATCTTCGGATCGAGGTGCCCGAGCCCGGCAGCGGCACTCCCGCCCCCGAGCCCGAGCTGGTCTCGACCGGCGAGGGGCGCACCACCTGCGCCTACTTCTCCTGGCCGGACGGCGAGCGGATCCTCTACTCCTCGACCCACCTCGCCGGCGCCGCCTGTCCGCCGTCGCCCGACCGCTCGCAGGGCTACGTCTGGCCGCTCTACCCCGGCTACGAGATCTTCGGACGCCGTCGACGGCGCCGACGGGCCGGACGAGCTGGCGCAGCTCACCGACCAGGACCGGGCTACGACGCCGAGGCCACGGTCGTGCCCGCTCGACGGCTCGATCGTCTTCACCTCGACCGCGACGGCGACCTCGAGCTCTACCGGATGGACGCCGACGGCGGCAACGTCAAGCGCCTGACCGAGACCCCCGGCTACGACGGCGGCGCGTTCTTCTCCGCCGACTGCTCGAAGATCGTCTGGCGCGCCTCGCGCCCGGCCGACCGGGCCGAGCTGGAGGACTACCAGCGCCTGCTCGCCCAGGGGCTGGTGCGGCCGAACGAGCTCGAGATCTGCGTCGCCGACGCCGACGGCTCGCGACGCGCGCCAGGTGACCTACCTCGGCGCGGCGTCGTTCGCGCCCTACTTCTTCCCGTCGGGCGAGCGGATCATCTTCTCGTCCAACCACGGCGACCGAGAGGGCGCGCGAGTTCGACCTCTGGGCGGTCGACGTCGACGGCACCGGGCTCGAGCGGATCACCGCGTCCGCCGGGCTTCGACGGCTTCCCGATGTTCTCGCCCGACGGCACGCGGCTCGCCTTCGCGTCGAACCGCGACCAGGGGGCGCCCGGCGAGACCAACGTCTTCGTCGCCCGCTGGGTCGATCCGAGCCGCGCTTCGAGCCGGCGGCGCGCCGACCGTTTCCTGGCCGACGTCGCCTGGCTCGCCGACGACGCGCGCGAGGGGCGGGGCATCGGCACCGGTGGCCTCGAGGCGGCGGCGGCCTGGCTCGAGGAGCGCTTCCGCGAGATCGGCCTCGAGCCGGCCGGGGGCACGGAGGGCGGCGGCGAGGCCGGCTTCCGCCAGCCCTTCGAGGTACCGGTGGCGGTGTCGGTCGAGGCGGGGACCGCGGTCGCCATCGACGGCGAACCGCTCGCCGCGGACGCCTTCCAGCCGCTCGCCTTCTCGTCCTCGGGCGGGATCGAGGCCGAGGTGGTCGCGGCCGGCTACGGCATCACCGCGCCCGGGCTCGGCATCGACGACTACCACGGCGTCGACGTCGACGGGCAAGATCGCGCTCGTGCGCCGCTTCGCTGCCCGCTGGGGGTCTTCGAGGACGAGAGTCTGCGGCGGCGCTACAGCGACCTCCGCTACAAGGCCTTCAACGCCCGCGAGCACGGCGCGCTCGGCGCTGATCGTGGTCGACCTGCCGGGGCCTGACACCGAGGCGGGGTCGGCCGAGCCGGCGCACGGCGGCGCCGGGGGCGAGGAGCCCGACGAAGCGCGCTTCCCGTCGTTGACCGCCGACTCCGGCGGCGACGCCGGCATCCCGGTTGTGATCGTGAAGCGCGAGGCGGCGCGGGCGCTCTTCCAAGGGGAGCGGCCGGGCCGAGCTCACGGTCGAGCTGGCGCGCGAGACGCTGCCGGCGGTCAACGTCGTCGGCCGGCTCGCGCGCCGGCGCCGCCGGCAGGCTCCCGGGCGCGGTGGTGATCGGCGCCCACTACGACCACCTCGGGATGGGCGGCAGCGGCTCGCTCGCGCCGGGCAAGACCGAGATCCACAACGGCGCCGACGACAACGCCTCCGGGCGTCGCCGCGCTGCTCGAGGTGGCGCGCGCGCTCGTGGCGCGGCGCGGCGAGCTGCGGCCGCGACGTCTGCTTCGTCGCCTTCTCCGGCGAGGAGACCGGCGTCCTCGGCTCGACCCGCCTCACCCGCGAGCCGCCTCGCCGGCCTCGACCTCGACGCCGCGGTGGCGATGATCAACATGGACATGGTCGGCCGCCTGCGCGGCAACGCAGCTCTCGGTGCTCGGCGGCGAGTCGGCCGAGGAGTGGGCGGAGCTCGTCGACCCGGCGTGCGCCGCGCTCGGCATCGGCTGCACGCTCGGCGGCGACGGCTACGGGCCGTCGGACCACACGCCGTTCTACGCCGCCGGCGTGCCGGTGCTCCACTTCTTCACCGGCGTCCACGACGACTACCACAAGCCGAGCGACGACACGCCGATGATCAACGCCGCCGGCGGCGCGCGGGTCGCCGCATCTGGTCGCCGACCTGGCGGCGCGGCTGGCGGCGCGCGAGGCGCCGCTGACCTACAAGCGCTCGTCGTCGCCGCCGCCCCGACCGGCGACGCCGCGCTCGTTCGGCGCCTCGCTCGGCACGGTGCCCGACTACGCCGGGCCGCCGGGCGGCGCCCGGGCGTGCTCCTCGCCGGCGTCCGCCCGGAGAGCGCGGCCGAGAAGGCCGGCCTCCGGCGCGGCGACCTCCTGGTCGAGCTCGCCGGCGCGCGAGATCGCGCGACGTCCACGACTTCATGTACGTCCTGCGCGAGTCCAAACCGGGCGAGACCGTGACCGCGGTGGTGGTGCGCGACGGCGAGCGGAAGTCGTTCGAGGTCACCTTCGGCGAGAGCACGCGCTAGAACCGAAGGCTAGAACCGCACCGCTAGAATCGAAGACCAACCGCGAGCACCGCCTCGGTCTCGTCGGCGACGATCACCTTGCCCTGGACGTAGGGGGTGAGCCCGCCGGCGCGCCAGCCGACGCCGGCGAGCACGTTGAGGCCGACGTCGGAGTCGCCGTCGTCGTCGTCCCCCGGCGGTCGGTCGTCGTCGACGTCGCTCGAGATCAGCGCCACGCCGCCGCCGGCCCAGACGTAGCCGTCGAAGTCGACGTCGAAGTCGTAGTGGACGTCGCCGTTGACGGTGAAGAGATCGCCGTCGTCGACGAACACCCACTCGATGTTGGGGTTGAGGAACCAGCGGGGGGCGAGCTGGAACAGCAGCTCGCCGCCGAGGAAGGCGTCGCTCTGGTCGGTGTAGATGCCGGTGCGGACGCCGAAGTCGACCGCCCGGGCGGGCGCGGCGGCGAGCAGGCCGAGGGTCAGGACGGCACAGAGGCCGGGAATCGTTGATCGGTGGGTTCGCATGGATTCGGTCCTCCTGGATGCGCGGTGCTTTGCAAGCAGGATGCCTCCCGGCGGCCCGGCCGTGCGATAGCCTCGCGGGCGATGTCCCTGGCCGGCCACCTGCGGACCATCGGTCCGCGCCTCCAGCACGCGATCCGCCCGGCGCCGCCGCCCCCCTCGGTGGCCTGGTCGCTGGCGGTCGACGACCCGGTGGTCGGCCGGGTGCTCCTGAGCGGCCGCTTCACCGGGCTCGACGACGCCAGGGGGTGGGCGCCGGGCACGCCGCGGCGGGCGGTCTTGATCGTCCACGGCCTGGGCGGCTCGAGCGACAGCCGCTACACCCGCCGGGCGGCGGCGCGGGCGATCGAGGAGGGGTGGGCGAGCCTGCGCCTCGACCTCCGCGGCTCCGACCTCCGGGGCGAGGACTACTACCACGCCGGGCTCTCCTCCGACCTCCACGCCGCGCTCGCGAGCCCCGAGCTGGCCGGTTTCGACGAGCTCTATGCGATCGGCTATTCGGTCGGCGGCCACCTGGTGCTCAGGATGGCGGTCGAGCGCTGCGACCCGCGTCTGGTGGCGGTGGCGGCGGTCTGCCCGCCGCTCGCCCTGTGGGAGGGCGCCGACCACCTCGACCGGCGGGCGAACGCGGTCTACCGCGCCTATCTCCTCTCCGGCCTGCGCGCGATCTACGGCGCCGTGGCGGCGCGCCGCGAGGTGCCGTATCCGGTCGAGCAGGCCAGGAAGATCCGCTCCATCCGCGAGTGGGACGACCGCGTGGTGGCGCCGCGCCACGGCTTCGCCGGCGCCGAGGACTACTACCGGCGCGCCAGCGTCGGGCCGCTCCTCGCCGGGCTCACCGTGCCGGCGCTGATCGTCGCCGCCGAGGACGACCCGATGGTGCCGGAGGCGGCGATCCGCCCCTACGTCGGCGCCGCCGACGACCGGCTCACCGTCCGCTGGCTCGCCGAGGGCGGCCACCTCGGCGCCGACGCCGGCGCCGACCTCGGGCTCGGCTTCGAGCCCGCGCTCGGCCTCGAGCGGCAGGTCTTCCGCTGGCTCGTGGCGCAGGGGTGTGAACGGGCGTGAGGGTGAGCAGGACGACCGCCGCTCTGGCGGTGCTCGCGGCGCTGGCGGCTCCGGCCGGAGCCCGGGCGCAGCCCTCGGGCTTCACCGCCGGCGTCGAGCTCCTGGCCGCCGGGCTCGACCGGCCGACCACGATCGCCCACGCCGGCGACGGCTCGGGGCGGCTCTTCATCCTCGAGCAGGCGGGGCGGATCCGGATCTGGGACGGCGCCGCGATCCTTCCCGCGCCGTTCCTCGACATCGAGGCGCTGGTCGACGACGAGGGGAACGCCCAGGGTCTCCTCGGCCTCGCCTTCCACCCCGGCTACGAGAGCAACGGGTACTTCTACGTCAACTACACCCGCGACGGCTCGCCCGGGCTCGACCGCACCGTGGTCGCCCGCTACCGGGTGTGGGCCGGCGACCCGGACCTGGCCGACCCGGGCTCGGCCGCGGTGCTGTTCGAGATCGAGCAGGACTCGCCGATCCACAACGGCGACGACCTCCACTTCGGGCCCGACGGCTACCTCTGGTTCTCGACCGGCGACGGCGGCCCCGGCAACGACCCCCACAACAACGCCCAGTCGCTGGCGACGCTCAAGGGGAAGATCCTGCGCCTCGACATCGACGCGCCGGTGCCCGAGGGGCCGTCCGAGCTGTGCGGGCTCGGCGCCGCCGGCTACGCCCCGGCGCCCGGCAATCCCTATCTCGGGGTCCCCGGCGCCTGCGACGAGATCTGGGCCTCCGGCTTCCGCAACCCGTGGCGGATGTCGTTCGACCGCGCCACCGGCGACCTCTTCGTCGGCGACGTCGGCCAGAACGAGTGGGAGGAGATCGACCTGCTGCCGGCCGCCGCGCCCGGCGGTCTCAACTTCGGCTGGCGCTGCTGGGAGGGGCACGAGGAGCACCTCCCCGCGGGCTGCGCCGGACCGGAGAGCTACGTCTTCCCGATCCTCGAGTACGGCCACTCGCGGGGCTGCGCGGTCACCGGCGGCTACCGCTACCGCGGCTCCGGCCAGCCGGCCATGCACGGCACCTACTTCTTCGCCGACTACTGCGCCGGCACGGTGTGGGGCGCGGTCCCCGGCTGCGGCGGCGTCTGGCGCGAGACCGCGCTCTTCGACGCCGGCTTCCTGGTCGGCGCCTTCGGCGAGGACGAGAAGGGCGAGATCTACCTGCTCGCCCAGGCGCCGGCCCCGGCCGGCGGGCTCTACCGGCTGGTCATGACCGGGCTCTCGCGGACGGTCTTCGCCAGCGGCTTCGAGCGGCCGGACCTCTCGGACTGGAGCGGCTGCTCGGGACGGCGCTGACGCGCCTACCCCCCGATCCGCACCAGCCGCCCGACCCCCGCCCGCTCGCTCTGGAGGCGCTCGGCCTCCTCGGGGGAGACGTAGTCGCTGTGGCAGGCGGGGGCGGCCTCGGCGGCTTCGGCCTCGGTGGCGGCAACGGCCGGGGTGCTCATCGCCCGCTTGACCTTGGTCGCCAGGCGGTGGATCTCCTCCGGCGGCAGGACGCCGCGCTGCTCGAGCACGGCCTGCTGCTCGGGGGTGAGGGCGTCGCTCCGGACCGGGCGGTCGCGGCCGTAGCCGGGTGCCTTGCCGGAGGCGAACTCCTGGATCTCCTTGCGGATCCGCACGCTGCACCAGTCGTGGCCGCACATGGCGCAGAAGTCGGTGTCGACGTCGAGGTCCTCGTCGTGGAGGGCGCGCGCGGTGTCGGGGTCGAACGACGAGCTCGAAGTGCTTCTGCCAGTTGAGCGCGGCGCGGGCGCGTGGTCAGCTCGTCGTCGCGGTCGCGGGCGCCGGGGATGCCCGAGCGCGACGTCGGCGGCGTGGGCGGCGATCTTGTAGGCGACGCAGCCCTGCTTGACGTCGTCGCTTCTTCGGCAGGCCGAGGTGCTCCTTGGGCGTGACGTAGCAGAGCATCGCGGCGCCGTGGTAGGCGGCCGCGGTGGCGCCGATGCACGCTCGTGATGTGGTCGTAGCCGGGGAAGATGTCGGTGACGAGCGGGCCGAGCACGTAGAACGGCGCGCCGTGGCAGAGCCGCGCGCTGGAGCTTCATGTTGTACTCGATCTGGTCGAGCGGCACGTGGCCCGGGCCCTCGACCATCACCTGCACGCCCGTGCGCGCCAGGCGCGCTCGGTCGAGCTCGCCGAGCGTGTCGCAGCTCGGCGAGCTGGGCGCGCGTCGGTGGCGTCGGCGAGGCCGCCGGGCCGCAGGCCGTCGCCGATGCGAGAACGTGACGTCGTACTGGCGCATGATCTCGCAGATCTCGTCCAACAGCTCGTACATCGGGTTCTGCGTGTTGTGGTGGAGCATCCACTTGGCGAGCAGCGACCCGCCGCGGCGAGACGATGCCGATGAGCCGGTTGCGCGACGAGCGGCAGGTGCTCGCGGCAGCACGCCGGCGTGGATGGTGAAGTAGTCGACGCCCTGCTGCGCCTGGTGCTCGATCTCGTCGAGGATCGACGTCGTAGGTCGAGGTCCTCGATCCGCCGGCCGATGATCATCGAGTAGATCGGCACGGTGCCGATCGGGACGGTGCGTGGTCTCGATGATCGCCTCGCGGCAGGCGTCGAGGTCGCCGCCGGTCGAGAGGTCCATCACCGTGTCGGCGCCCCAGCGCTCGGCCCAGCGGAGCTTCTCGACCTCCTCCTCGGTGCCCGACGACACCGGCGAGGCGCCGATGTTGGCGTTGATCTTGGTGCGTGCTGGCGCGGCCGATCGCCATCGGGTCGAGGTTGTGCCGCAGGTGACTGCGTGTTGGCCGGGATGATCATCCGCCCGGCGGCGACCTCGTCGCGGACCTGCTCGGCCGTCAGATGCGGCTCGCGCTCGGCGACGCGGCGCATCTCGGGGGTGACGATGCCGAGGCGGGCGTGCTCGAGCTGGGTCACCGGCGCAAAGCCCGCCGGCGCCGCCGCGCGCACCGGCCGGCCGGCGTGCGCGGCGAGGCCGTGGCCGAGGCAGCCTTCGGGGTGCTCCTCGAGCCGCCAGCCGGGCGGCAGGAAGTGCCAGGCGGTGCGCTCGGAGGGCGCCGGCATCCCGGGGGTGTCCGGGCTCGAGAACGAGCGCGGGCCGCCGAGGTCGGCGGCGAGGGCGAACGAGCCCGGGGTGGTGCCGCCGTTGCCGGGGTCGGCGGCGCCGTGGAGCGGCAGCGCGGCGCGGAAGGCGGCGTCGCCGGCGAGGTCGAGGCGGGGATCGGTCATGGGCGAGCCTCCAGGGCAGGGGTCGCCCGGCGGGTTCGCGTTCCCTCCGCCGGTACGAACCGGATCAGGTTCCACGGGTGCTTCTCAGTCCGTTTCCCGGCTCCGATCGCCGGCGGACGCCCCGCGCGAAACTGCGTCAGTGTACACGCTCCCCGGGCCTATCCCCCGGGCGCCTCCGCCGGCAGCAGGTAGGGCGAGCCGGCGCGCACCCAGAAGTCGCCGTCGAGGACGTAACCGTGGGCCGCGAGCAGCGCCGGGCCGCGCGGCGGGTTGATGTACCAGGCCTGGAAGAAGGCGTCCGGCGGGCGCTCGCGGAGGACGTAGAGGTAGCTCCACTTGGCGTGGCCGGGGGTGTAGGCGCGCGCGCCCGCGGCGCCGGCCGGGAGGTTGGCCGGCAGCCGGGCGACGTGGCGGTCCGAGTAGCCGTACATGTCGACCAGGCGCCAGTCGGAGAAGTAGCCCGGGATGCCGGCCCAGAAGACGGCGACCCGGGCATCGGGCGCCACCTTCCGCTCGAGGGCGAGGAGCCGCTCGATCACCTGGGCGTGGCTGCCGACCATCATCGGCCGGTCGGCGAAGACCACAGCGCGGCGCTGGAGGGCGGCGTTCGGGGCGAGCCAGAGGCCGTTGGCGAAGACCAGCAGCGCGAGCGTGGCGCCGGCGGAGAGGGCGGCCGGTCCGAGCGCCGAGGCGGCCGCCCGGGCGAGGCGCGAGCCGCCAGCCGGCCGCGTCCACACCGTGGCCGCCCGCACGCGGTTGACACCGCCGTTGAAGAGCACGAACAACAGCGGCACCAGGAAGGCGACGAAGCGGTTGGCGCGGATCAGCTCGTTCTGGTCCCAGGCGTCGCCGCCGACCCAGACGCTGTACGCCGAGGCGAGGACGAAGAGGAGCACCGGGAGCTGGAACCGGCGCTCGCGCAGCCGGGGCGCGATCGCCGCTCCGAGGAGCAGCAGGGCCGCCGCGTTGGCGCGCAGGAAGGCGCCGTACATCGCGAGGCCGCGCCCCAGCCGGACGTCGAGCGGGACGCCGGTCAGCTTGAGGTAATAGGTGTTGGGCAGCGGGTCGCCGAAGTAGAGGAGCCGGAAGAGCTGCCAGCCGCCGGCGGCCGCGAGGACGATCGCGGCGCCCACGAGCCAGCTCCGCCGCTCGCTCCGGCGGAAGCCGCCGTGGATCGCGATCCAGCCGACCACCCCGGCGGCGACCAGGAGCATGTCCATGCGCGCCAGGTAGGCGAGCGCGAGCACGGCGCCGAGGGCGACGGCGCGGTCGCGCCGCTCCTCGACGATCTCGTAGGCGAGGTGGACGGCGGCGCCGGCGAGGAGCGCCTGGAGCGCGGTCTCCATCCCCATCAGCGCCCAGTAGACCAGCGGGTAGTAGCCGGCGGTGAGGAGCACCGCCGGCCACCAGGAGCCCTCGCCGTCGGGCGAGAACCAGCGCCGCACCAGGCGGCGCACCAGCACCAGATGGAGCGCCAGGAGCCCGAGCGACAGGAGCTGGACGGCGAGCGGGCGCAGCGGCCGCTCGACCGGCAGGAGCTCCGCGGGGACCATGGCCAAGGTCCAGAGCGGCGTGGTGAACCCCTCGACCGGCGGCCCCTCGCGCGCCCAGGTCAGGCCGCGCCCCTCGACCAGGTTGCGGGCGTAGGCCATCGAGATCAACGCGTCGTCGAAGATCACGCACCAGCGCGTGCCGCCGACGGTGAAGGAGGTGCGCTCGATGAACCAGCCGCCCCAGGCGAGCGCGAGGGCGAGCAGGAGCGCCATCGCCAGCCGGTCGCCGCGACCCCGCGCGCCAGCCCCTTTAGAAGACGTCAGTACCATCGGCGCTCCTCGCAGGCGCGGATCTCGTCGTCGGTCAACGGCACCCGCCGCGGCGCCAGCTCGAGCGGGCGGCCGTGGCGCAGCCGGAGGTTGGGGCGGAAGCACTCGAGGTAGCCGGGCGGCGGCTGCCGGGCGTGGGCCATCCATCGCGGCTCGCGCAGCTCCGGGTTCCTCGCGATCACCGCGTCGTTGAGCCCGAAGAGGTCGAGGATCGCGACCTCCGGCAGCACCCAGCCCGGCACCCCCACGGTCCGCGTCACGGTCACCGCCCGGTGCTCCTCCCAGCGCAGGGTCCGGCCGGCCTCGCGCGGCGGCAGCCCGGCGAGCTGGTGGCGGTGGAAGACCTTGTGCTCCTGGTGGCGCATGCCGACATGGCGCTCGATCAGCCACGCCTGCCAGCGGTCCCAGGCGGCGACCGCCGGGCGCAGCGGCGGCGGGAAGCGGTCGTGGATCGGCATCCTCAGCCTGTAGGTCTCGCCGCGGGTCTCGAGGTCGTGGGTCGCCGCCCAGTGGACCCAGGGGATCGGCCACGACGCGGCCACCACCAGGGCGAGCGCGAGCGCCGGGCGCCGCGGGCCGGGGGCGAGCCGCGCCGCCAGCCAGGCGCCGGCCGCGAAGAGCAGCGGCACGAGATGGCTGTAGACGCGGTACTCGAAGTGGTCGCCGCCGATCATCAGGGTGTAGTAGAGCGCGTGGGCGGCGAGCACCGCGGTCGCCACGGCGGCGCCCAGGCCGAGGCCCAGGGCGCGCGCGGTCAGCGGCGCGGCGCCGTGCCGGTGGACGAGGGCGATCGCCGCCCCGAGCGCCAGGAGCGCCCAGACCCAGACACCGTTCTCGACCGCGAACGAGGCCGCGTAGCGCCAGCCGCTCTCCGGCCAGGGCGCGACGTTCTTGGCGTGGTAGGTGTTGGGCAGCCAGGCGCCGTAGAAGGCGTGGCGCCAGAGCAGGTGGGCGGCGACCGCGAGGAGGGGCAGGGCGGCGAGGAGGCGCGCGCGCAGGCCGCCGAGGTGCGCGGCGGACGGCCGGGAGAGCAGGGCGAGCGTGCCGGCCACCGCCAGCAGGCCGTCCGGCCGCGCCAGCGCCGCCAGCGCGGCGGCGGTCGAGAGCCGCGCGCCCCAGCCACGGTTCCGCTCGGCCGGCCGGGTGACGGCCTCGTAGACCCACCAGGTGAGGCAGAGGCTGAAGAGCGCGGTCTCGAGCCCCGAGCTGAGCCAGGCCAGGAAGGTGCGGTTGGTCACCGTCCCGAGGAGGACCAGGGCGAGGAGCGCGGTCCGGCCGCGCGGCGGCACGCCGGGCAGCTCCATCCGCCGCACCAGGCGCCAGGTCAGGACCAGCGTGCCGCCGCCGCAGGCGAGCGAGAGCAGGTTGGCGGCGACCGGCGGCTCGACGCCGGTCAGCTTCCAGACCCCGGCCAGCACCGCGACCCAGAGGAAGCTGGTGTAGCCCTCGACCGGCCGGAACGGCGGCGGGTTCCAGGTCGGACCCCAGCCCGCGAGCCAGTTCGCGGCGTAGCGGAAGGCGATGTAGGCGTCGTCGGTGAGAAAGAGGAAGAGCCGCCAGCCGGCGATCGCCGCGAGCAGGGCGCCGATCAGGAGCCAGCGGGCGGCGGTCCGGTCGCTCACGCCGCGGCCCACGCCGTCGCCGAGTCAGCTCCGGGCCGCCGCGGCAGGGCCGGCGCCCGCGGCGGCGCCCGACGGCGGCACCGCGCCGCAGGGGCCGGCGGCCACGGCCTCGCCGGCCGCGCTCTCCGCGGCCGCCGGCTCGAGCGACGCCGGTTCGAACGAGGCCAGATCGCCGGCCGCGATCTCGCCGCCGGCGATCACCTCGCCGTAGACGCCGGCGCGCCAGTCCGGGCCGAGCGCCGCCTTGAGGCCGGGTAGCGCGCGCTCCATCCGCTCGCACGGCCGCGTCTCGCCGCGGATCAGCAGCCGGCAGCCGCCGATCGCGAGCACCCGGCCGCGGCTCCCGGCAAGGTCGAGCCCCGAGACCAGCAGGTTGGCGCGCCGCGCGGAGGGGTCGAGGTCGGGGACGGCCCCCGCCAGCTCGGCGAGTGCGTCGGCCCAGGCCTCGGCCGCGATCACCGTCACCTGGCGCTTGCCCCCCTGGTCGGCGTTCCCCTCGAGGCCGCGGCCCTCGATCAGCCGGGCGGCCGGGCGGGGGTCCATCGGACCGAGCTTGGCGCGCTTGATCCAGATCCGTTCGAGCCGGCCGGTGGTCACGCCCCGCCTCCGGCCGCGCCGCCGGAGGCCCCGCCCGCCGCGGCCGTCCCCGGCACCGGCTCGGGCGAGGTGAAGACGGCGTCCGGGATCGACTCGGGGACCGCGATCGGCGACAGGTCGAGCACCCGCTCGCCGCCGACCTGGGCGCGGCGCGGCGCCAGCATGATCCCGCCGTGGCGCTCCCAGCCCTCCCACTTCCAGGCCGTCGGGTCGGAGTCGGGCGGCTGGTTTTCGAGGACGTAGGCCCAGCGGTCCATCAGGCCGGTCTCGCGGTCGATCCAGACCCAGTAGCGGTCGCCCGGGGTCAGGCCGACGCTCTGGAACGACAGCGCCAGGACGTCGTAGGCGCGGCCGTCGAGACTCTCCTCGCGGTCCCAGGCGAGCTTGACGCCGGGATCGCGCAGCTTGTAGGGGGCGAGCAGCCAGTAGGTGTCGTTGATCCAGGCGCCATAAGCGTTCTCGAGCAGCTCGGCGGCCTTCTCGCCCTCGGCCTCGACGCCGTCGACCCAGGCCTTGCCGGTGCGGTCGTCGACGTCCTGGACCACGACGTAGCGCGCGCCTTCCTGGTTCGTCCCCTCGACCCGGTGGCGGCCGGTGTGGCGGTCCCACCAGTGCCAGCGGCGGCCGGCGAAGCCGAACGAGACGAAGCGGGTCGCGGCCCACGCCTCCTCGCCGCCGAGCGCGGCCATCGCCTTCGCGGCGACCGCGGCGGCGCGCTCGTCGGCCTCGCCCACCGCGGCGGCGGCGGGCGGGGCGAGGGAGAGGAGGGTGGCGACGAGGGCGGCGAGGGCGAGGGCCGGGATCGGGCGGGTGGACCGTGTCATGGGCTCTCCTCGGGGGGTCGAGTGGGCGGATCGGCGCGCGGCGTCGGACCGGCGGGCCGCCGCCGGTGCCGATGCCAGTGTTGAATGCTAGTACAGCGCGCGCGGCTATCATCGCGGCGGCCCGAGGAGACCCGATGACCGATCACCACGGCACCCCTGGACACCCGGCCCGCGAGAACCGCCTGGCGCGCGAGTCGAGCCCCTATCTGCTGCTCCACAAGGGCAACCCGGTCGACTGGTATCCCTGGGGCCCGGAGGCGATCGAGCGGGCGCGCCGGGAGGGGAAGCCGATCTTCCTCTCGGTCGGCTACTCGACCTGCTACTGGTGCCACGTCATGGAGCGCGAGTCGTTCTCCGACGCGGGCGTCGCGGACCTCATGAACCGCTGGTTCGTCAACGTCAAGCTCGACCGCGAGGAGCGGCCCGACCTCGACGAGGTCTACATGACCGCGACCCAGATCCTGACCCGCGGCGGCGGCTGGCCGAACTCGGTCTGGCTGACGCCGGAGCTCGAGCCGTTCTACGCCGGCACCTACTTCCCGCCCGAGGACCGCCACGGCCGGCCCGGCTTTCCGACCGTTTTGCGCGGGCTGGCGCAGGCCTGGGAGACCCGGCGGGTCGAGGTCGAGCAGCAGGCCGAGGAGCTGGCCGGCGCGGTGCGGCGGGTGCTCGAGGAGCGGGTCTCGGCGGGCGAGCGGCCGCCCTCGGCCGCGGTCGCGGCGCGCGCGGCCGAGGGGCTGGCCCGGCGCTACGACGCCGAGTGGGGCGGCTTCGGCGGCGCGCCGAAGTTCCCCAGCCCGTCGAACCTCTTCCTGCTCCAGGCGCTCGCCGGGCGCGGCGACCGGCAAGCCGGCTCGATGCTCGCGGGGACGCTCGACCGGATGGCGCGCGGCGGCATCTACGACCAGCTCGGCGGTGGCTTCCACCGCTACGCCACCGACCGCGAGTGGCGGGTGCCGCACTTCGAGAAGATGCTCTATGACAACGGCCTCCTGCTCGCGCTCTACGCCAGGGAGCACGCCCGCACCGGCGACCCCGAGGCGGCGCGGATCGCCCGCGAGACCGCCGTCTGGGTCGAGCGCGAGATGACCTCGCCCGAGGGGGCGTTCTGGAGCGCGATCGACGCCGAGACCGCGGGCGACGAGGGAGCGTTCTACGTCTGGACGCGCGACGAGCTCGCCGCCGAGCTGGGCGCCGAGGGGTTCGCGCTCCTTGCGCCGGTCTACGGCTTCGACGGCGCGCCGTTCTTCGAGGGCGGCCGCTACGTCCTCCACCTGCCGCGGCCGCTGGCCGAGCAGGCGGCGGCGCGCGGGCTCGACCGCGACGCTCTCCTCGAGCACCTGGCCGAGCCGCGCGCACGGCTGTTCGAGGCGCGGGCGCGGCGCCCTCGGCCGCTCACCGACGACAAGGTGCTCGCCGACTGGAACGGCATGATGATCGCCGGTCTCGCCGAGGCCGGGCAGCTCCTCGGCGAGCCGGATCTCACCGCGCGGGCGGCGCGGGCGGCGCGTTTCGTGCTCGCCGAGCTGCGGCCGGCCGCGGCCGGGGGCGCCGGGGAAGACGCCGGACGCCGGGGCACGCTCCGGCACGCCTGGCGGGGCGGTGTCGCCTCGGTGGCGGCGTTCCTGGCCGACTACGCCTTCCTGGTCCAGGGGCTCCTGGCCCTCCATCGCGCCACCGGCGAGGCGGAGTGGCTGGCCGCGGCGGAGGAGCTGACCGGCGAGCAGGTCGAGCGGCTGCGCGCGCCGGACGGCGGCTTCTTCGTCGCCGCGGAGAGCGACGATCTCCTCTTCCGCAGCCAGGACCCGTTCGACGGCGCCGTGCCCTCGGCCAACGCGGTGGCGGCGCTCAACCTGGTCGAGCTGGCCGGGGCGACCGGCGAGGAGCGCTGGCGCGAGGAGGCGCGGGCCGCGCTCTCGGCCTTCGCGCCGCTGGTCGAGAGCTTCCCGGAGGGGAGCCGGATGATGGCGCTCGCGGCGCTCCGCTGGCACGAGGGGCCGGGGCGGGAGGAGGGGCGGCCGGCCGCGGCCGGAAGCGCCGGTGCCGCCGCCCGTGCCGCGGCGCCGGCCGGCGTGGTCGCCGGGCTCGAGGGCGAGGCCGAGGCGGTGGTCGCGGTCTCGGCGCGCGCCGGCGCGCCCGGCAAGGGGGGCTGGCGGCCGGTCGCGGTCCGCCTCGAGATCGCCGGCGGCTGGCACGTCCAGGCCAACCCGGCCGCGCTCGCCTACCTGGTCCCGACCGCGGTCGAGGCCTCTCCCGGCACCGAGCTGCGCGGCGTCGAGTACCCGCCGGGCGAGGGCCTCGGCGCCGCCTTCGCCGGCGGCGAGCTGTCGGTCTGGGGCGGCGACGTCGAGATCCGCGCCGAGCTGCGCGCCGGCGACGGCCCGGCCCGCCTGCGCGTCACCTACCAGGCCTGCGACGACCGGCGCTGCCTGCCGCCGGTGACCCGCGCGCTCGAGATCCCCTGAGGGCGCGACGCCCGGGTGGCCGCCGGGTGACGGCCGCTTGACACGCCGATATGCTCACTCGTAGCATAAGCCTCGTTTCCCGGCCGGATCGTCCGGCCGCTTTTTTCGACCCGCATATGCTCAGACTGAGCATAAAGACCTGAGCCCGAAGCGTGGAGGACCGAGAGGATGACCACCCTAGTCGCCGCCGCTCCTGCTCCGATCCTCCAGCCGCCTCCCGTCTACACCCCGGAGGTCGCGCGCGACACGGCCGCGCTCTACGAGCGGATGCGCGGGGTCATCCCCGAGGTCGAGTGGCCGGTCCACGCCCCCTACGTCGCCGCGATCAACCGCCTGAAGCGCGAGCGCGACGCGGTGATCCTGGCCCACAACTACCAGACGCCGGAGATCTTCCACGGCGTCGCCGACCTCGTCGGCGACTCGCTGGCGCTCGCCCGCCAGGCCGCCGACGACCGACGCCGGGGTGATCGTCCTTTGCGGCGTCCACTTCATGGCCGAGACGGCGAAGATCCTCTCGCCCGAGAAGACCGTGCTGATCCCCGACCTCGCGCGCCGGCTGCTCGCTGGCGGCGTCGATCACCGCCGAGGACGTGCGCCTCCTGCGCCAGCGCTACCCGGGCGTGCCGGTGGTGACCTACGTCAACACCTCGGCTGCGGTCAAGGCCGAGTCGGACGTCTGCTGCACCTCGGCCAACGCGGTGGCGGTGGTCGAGTCGCTGGGCGCCGAGCGGGTGATCTTCCTCCCCGACGAGTTCCTCGGGCGGCACGTGGCGAGCCAGACCGACGTCGAGATGATCCTCTGGCAGCGGCCACTGCGAGGTCCACGAGCGCTTCACCGCCGAGGAGATCCGCGACTTCCGGCGCCGCTTCGACGGGATCACCGTGCTCGCCCACCCCGAGTGCCCGCCCGAGGTGCTGGAGGAGGCCGACTTCGTCGGCTCGACCGCGGGCATGATCCGCCACGTCGGCGAGACCAAGCCGCGGCGGGTGGTCCTGGTCACCGAGTGCTCGATGAGCGACAACGTGGCGGTCGAGCACCCCGAGGTCGAGTTCATCCGGCCGTGCAACCTCTGCCCGCACATGAAGCGGATCACGCTGCCGAAGATCCTGCGCTCGCTCGAGACGATGACCGAGGAGGTCGAGGTCGACCCGCGAGACGGCGGTGCGGGCGCGGCGCGGCGGTCGAGCGGATGCTGGCGGTCGGCCGGCGTGAGGGTTGACGATGGCCGGTGAGCGACGAGACGACGGCCCCGGGCGCGGAGCGCCCCAGCCCCTCCGCCGCGCGCTGCCGCCCGGGACCGAGGTGCGGGTCGCCGAGGTGGTGGTGGTCGGCGCCGGCGTCGCCGGGCTGACCGCCGCGCTCGGCTGCGCGCCGCGGCGGGTGACGCTCCTGACCAAGTCGCCGCTCGGCGCCGCCGGCTCGTCGGCGCTGGCTCAGGGCGGCGTCGCCGTGGCGGTCGGCGCCGACGACGCTCCGGAGCTCCACGCCGCCGACACCCTGGCGGTGGCCGGCGGCCTGGGCGATCCCGAGGCGGTGCGGGCGCTGACCGCCGAGGGGCCGGGGCGGGTGGCGGCGCTGCTCGCGCTCGGGGCGCGCTTCGACCGCGCCGGCGCCGATCCGGCGTCGCCGCTGGCGCTCGGCCGCGAGGCCGCCCACGGCCGCCGGCGCGTCCTCCACGCCGCCGGCGACGCCACCGGCCGCGAGCTGTCGCGGGCGCTGGCCGCGGCGGTGCGGCGCGAGCCCGCCGTGCGCGTGGTCGAGGGGGCGGTCGCGATCGACCTCCTGCTCGACCGCCACGGCCGAGTCGCCGGCGTCCTGGCGCGCCACCGCGACGGCCGCCGGGTGGCGCACGTGGCGCCGGCCACCGTGCTCGCCACCGGCGGCCTCGGCGGGCTCTACGCGCGCACCACCAACCCGGCCGAGGTCACCGGCGACGGCCTGGCGATGGCGGCGCGCGCCGGCGCCCGGCTGGTCGACCTCGAGATGGTCCAGTTCCACCCCACCGCGCTCGACGCGGACGCAGCCGCCGGGGATCTCGGCCCGATGCCGCTGGTCACCGAGGCGCTCCGCGGCGAGGGGGCGGTCCTGATCGACGGCTCCGGCCGGCGCTTCCTGGCCGGAGTGCATCCGCTCGCCGAGCTGGCGCCGCGCGACCTGGTGGCACGGGCGCTCTACGCCGAGCTGGCGGCGGGGGAGCGGGTCCTCCTCGACGCCCGGGAGGCGGTGGGGGAGCGCTTCCCCGCGCGCTTCCCGACCGTCTTCGAAGCCTGCCGGCGGGCCGGGATCGACCCCCGCAACGAGCCGATCCCGGTGTCGCCCGCGGCCCACTACCACATGGGCGGGATCGACACCGACCTCGCCGGCCGCACCTCGCTCGCCGGCCTCTGGGCGTGCGGCGAGGCGGCCTCGACCGGCGCCCACGGCGCCAACCGCCTGGCCTCGAACTCGCTCCTCGAGGGGCTGGTGTTCGGCGCCCGGGTGGCGGCCGACCTGCGCACCCGGCTGGCGGCCGTGCCGGCGGCGGGCGGCGAGGGGCTGACCGTGCCGGCCGGGGCCGAGAGCGCGGCGGCGGTCGGTGCCAGCGTCGGGGTCGCCGCCGGGATCCGCCGGCGGCTCCGCCGCGCCGCCTGGGACGGCCTCGGGCTGGTGCGCGACGCCGCCGGCATCGCCGCCGCGGCAACCGAGATCGAGCGGCTCGCGGCCGAGCTGGCGATAGCCGGCGAGGACAGCCCGGAGGCGCTCGAGACCCGAAACCTCCTCCTCTGCGGCCGGCTGGTCGCGGTGGCGGCGCGGGCGCGCGAGGAGAGCCGCGGCGCCCACTTCCGCGCCGACTTCCCGGCCGAGGATCCCGCCTTCGCGCGCCGCCTGCGCTGGCGGCTGGACGCCGAGGGCGAGCCGGTCGAGGTCGTCGCGCGGCCGGCGGCGGCGTCCGCGACGGGCTCGCCTTCCGTGGGCGCGCCGTGACGGCCCCCGCCGTGCCGCCGCTCTGGCCCCTCCTCTGGGAGGACCTGGTCCGGCGCGCGCTCGCCGAGGATCTCGGGCGCGCCGGCGACCTGACCACCGACGCCATCGTCCCCCCCGGCCTCGCCGCCGAGGCGCGGCTGGTGGCGCGCGCGGCCGGCCGGATCGCCGGCCTCGACCCGGCGCTCGGCGCCTTCCGCCTGCTCGACCCGGCGGTCGAGGCCGAGGTCGCGCTCCCCGACGGCTCGGACGCCGCGGCCGGCGCCACGATCGCGGTGGTGCGCGGCCAGGCGCGCGCTCTGCTCGCCGCCGAGCGCACCGCGCTCAACCTGCTCGGCCACCTCTCCGGCGTCGCCACGGCCACCCGCGGCCTGGTCGCCGCGGTCGCCGGTCATCGGGCGCGGGTGGTCTGCACGCGCAAGACCACGCCCGGGCTGCGCGCGCTCGAGAAGCGGGCGGTGCGCGCCGGCGGCGGCGCCAACCACCGCTTCGGCCTCGACGACGCGGTGCTGATCAAGGACAACCACCGCGCGCTCGCCGGCGGCGTGCGCCCGGCGATCGAGCGGGCCCGGGCGGCGGTCGGCCACCTGGTCAAGATCGAGGTCGAGGTCGACACCTTGGCCGAGCTGGAGGAAGCGCTCGCTGCCGGCGCCGACGCCGTGCTGCTCGACAACATGACCCCGGAGGAGCTGCGCCGCGCCGTCGACCTCGCCGCCGGCCGCGCGGTCACCGAGGCCTCGGGCGGCATCACCCCGGCGACCGCAGCCGAGATCGCCGCCACCGGCGTCGACCTGATCTCGGTCGGGTGGCTGACCCACAGCTCGCCGGCACTCGACGTGGCGCTCGACGTGCTCGGGTAGTCACTCCGTTCGCACGACCTTGCTCGGTGGCGCGGCCTCCGAGTCCAGCTCCACCGCCAGCAGGCCGCCGGCGACGAACGGCGCCCCCGAGGCGCTCAGGCAGTGCCCGGGGACGAAGCCGGTGAGCTGGGCTGTGCACAGGACCTCGAGGCTCCAGCGGTCGGTGATCACCAGCAGGTCCGCCGCGGCGATCGCCTTGATCTCGATCTCGGGGTGCTCGGGCGACAGCGGCAGCACCAGGTGGATCAGCGCCGAGCCGCTCGGCGAGCCCAACTCGCCGTGGATCGCGAGCGAGCCGAACGCCGGCTCGAACTCGGTCCAGGCGTTGACGAACGCCTCGAAGCGCACCGCCGGCGGCGCCACCTCGACGATCAGGTCGTTTTCAGGCCCGTTGCCGGTCTGGACCCCGAAGGCCGCCGGGATCGGCATCCCGGCCGGGTCGAACAGGACGATCGAGTGCCAGAACTGGTGCTGGCCCTGGCCGCCGCCGGCGAGGATCCCGGCGCCGCCGCCGCCGAGCGCCGCCGGGCGGTGGTTGCGGGCGGCGATCCCGGTCGCCTGCTCGCGGTCGGTGTAGCTGTAGGCCGAGTTCGGCGGGAAGCCGAGGCCGGGGTTGATGCCGTGGCGGCCGAGCACCGCCAGGGCCTCCATGACGTTGGCCTTCTTGCCGCTGTTGGCGACGCCGTCGGCGCCGGCGGTCAGGTCGCCCATCGCGGTGCGGGTGTCGTCCGGCTCGACCCGGGTCTGGAGCACGTTGTCGAGCCCGCGCTGGACGATCGGCGCGGCGGCGCCGGGCCGGCTGCCGGCCGGGCAGAGGCTGCGGTCGTCGTCGAACGAGTGCTCGTCGTGACGCATGCGGATCGCGTGACCCCACTCGTGCATGCCGGTGATCCGCGGATCGTAGGTGCTGGTGCCGATGTCGATGCTCCACTTGGGATCGTCATTCATCCCCTGCGGGATGCGCCAGTTGAAGACGATCTCGCCGGAGCCGATCTCGCGCCGCCCGGGGATCAGCGGCCCGGGCTGGAAGTAGGCCAGCGGCGGCGTCAGCATGCCGCCCGGCCGGCGGGTGCCGCCGCTGCCGCCGGGCGTCGGCCGGTAGTCGTCCTGCTCGTCATGGGGCGCCACCTTCTCGGCGTCGCGGTCGGAGGTGACCACCTCGCCCAGGTCCTCGGCGCGCACCCGGACATCCTGCTGGCCGGCGACCGGGTTGGCCAGGTTCCAGCCGGCGACGCACGGGGCGACCTCGGTCCAGGTCCAACCGAAGCCGGCGTTGGACAGGTTGGAGGCCGAGAAGCGGGCGGCGCTGGCGATCTTGACCGGCGTGCCGGCGGCGACGCAGAAGGTCAGGGCACGCTTGCCGGCGTCCCAGTCCCAGTCGGTCTCGAACAGGCTCCGGGCCATCGGCGCCGGCGGCGCCGCCGCGGGCGGGGCGGCCGGCGGAGCCGCCGCCGGCGGCCGGCAGTGCGCCGGCATCGGCGGCGGGACCTGGGCCGCCGCGGGGAGCGCGGCGGCGACGGCGAGGAAAGCGGCCAGGGCGGAACCGGCGAAGAGACGGGCGAGGCCGTTGGCGGACACGGGGCACCTCCGCGAAAGTCGGCCGGAAAAGACGCGATGACGGGATCTCGCGTATAGAGCCTTGCGAATATCTAGGTGCTTGGTGCCGAATCGGAGAGGGACAGCGGCGGCCGCCCATCGGCGTTACACTTCACCGTCCCGGCGCCGCCGGGTCCCGAGGAACTCCGAGGAAGCCCGTCAGCCCGATGAGCGAATCCCTGATCCAGATCGGCCGCTCCGTCCCCGCCCGCCCGCCGCGCTCGCCGCGCCCGGAGTGGCTGCGCATCCGGCTCTCGACGCCGGCGCGCTACCACCAGGTCAAGGGGCTGGTCGAGCGGCTGAAGCTCAACACGGTCTGTCAGGAAGCGCGCTGCCCGAACATCTACGAGTGCTGGGGCGAGCACGGCACGGCGACCTTCATGATCCTCGGCGACGTCTGCACCCGGCGCTGCGGCTTCTGCGCCGTGACCTCAGGCCGCCCGCCGGCCGGTCCCGACCCCGACGAGCCCCGCCACGTCGCCGAGGCGGTCGAGGTCATGGGCCTCCGCCACGCGGTGATCACCTCGGTCGACCGCGACGACCTCCCCGACGGCGGCGCCGGCCACTTCGCGGCGGTCATCGCGGCGGTGCACGAGGCGGTGCCCGGGACCGCGGTCGAGGTCCTGACCCCCGACTTCCGCGGCGTCGGCGACGCCCTCGACGTCGTCCTCGGCGCCGCGCCCGAGGTCTTCTCGCACAACATGGAGACCGTGCCGCGGCTCTACCGCCAGGCGCGCCCGGGCAGCCGCTACGAGCGCTCTCTCGACCTCCTCGCGAATGCCGCCGCCCGCCGCGACGCCGGCGCCTACGCCGGCCGGGTCAAGACCGGCCTGATGGCCGGCCTCGGCGAGACCCCCGACGAGCTGCGCGCCACCCTCGTCGACATCCGGGGCGCGGGCGTCGAGATCGTCACCCTCGGCCAGTACCTCCAGCCCACCACCGAGCACCTGCCGGTCGACCGCTGGGTCACCCCGGAGGAGTTCGCCGGGCACCGAAAGTACGCGCTGGGGCTGGGCTTTTCGCACTGCGAGGCGGGGCCGCTGGTGCGGAGCAGCTACCACGCGCACGAGCACGTGGGGCAGTAGGCCTTCACATCCAAAACCTTGAGGTATGCTCAAATTGGAGTTTGCCTGTCTCGAATCGGTGCTGTCAGGCACGCAAGGAGATAGGGACAGGTAGGGACGCTGGACTCTGGCTGCGAGGCCACGCCAACAGCGGGTCATCTGGTTCGCTGTCTGGTCGCAGCAAAGAGGGTCGGTCAATCGGAGAGAAGGGAGATCGGAGGATGGTCCAATCGCCTGTGCTTCGCCGCCTGGTCATAGCTGCCCTGTTCGTCGGGGCCATTGCGCTCATCCCCGCGGGCAGCGCTTACGGTGATGACGGTTCGTCCGGGGCCGAAAGCGCGACCGATGGGTCGGGCATCGTGGCCCAAGCCATCGACTGGCTGATGAACCTCGTCACGCTCACCACCGGAGATCCAAACGACGAAGGGGACGGCGGATCCGAGTTCGATCCAAGCGGTTAGTGCGCATCTATGAACCCCGGATCCTCGAGGGCTAACCAGGAGGGCGGGAGGCTGGAGCAGCCGGTCAACTCGGTGCCGGGCAGAATGGGCTGGCCTTGGTCCAGAGCTCGTGCATGAGGTACCATCCTTCGGTGGCGTCCCTGAGGGGCAAACCTGATGGCTGTCAAGAGCTGCCACCCTGTGGCGCGGTGATCGGCGTGCATCCAACGGCCACCGAGATCGAGGGGCTGTTCCTTGGCACCGGGGTCCCGGATTCCGGGCACCTGGTCGTCGAGCATCTCTTGGAGCAGTGCGCCATCTGCTGCGAAGCGGTGGCGGGTGTCTGGCACCCCGCCGCCAAACCGCGCTCGCAATCACCGGCTGGTGCGGTCGACAAGCGCCTCGATGAGATCTTCGAGAAGCTGCCCGCTTGGCTGAGGGAGGCCCGCGCTCGCATGTCCGCGGAGCGCGACAAGGCCCTGTCTTACCTGGAGCACTTGCTGGCCCAGCCATTGCCGAGGCAGCTGATCCTGGTAAGTAACAGCCAGCGATACCGCTCCTGGTGCTTGTGCGAGCTTCTGATCGAAAGGGGCTGGGCCTTCCGGTTCCAGGATCCTCGGCGCACCGAAGAGCTTGCGCAAGTCGCAGTCACCCTGGCGTCCGCGCTGCCCGAGCAGCAGTATGGGACGGCATTGACCTGGGATCTGCGGGCCAAAGCCTGGACCGCTCTCGCGAACGGCCGCCGCATCATGAGCGATTTCGCAGGAGCGCGGGCGGCGCTGGCCCAGGCGCGCCTCCATCTTGACCGAGGGTCCGGAGATCCGTTGGTCGAGGCCGGTTGGCTCGAGATTCTCGCCTCGTTGGCCAAGACGCAACGCCGCTACGACGAGGCGGAGGCCGGAGTACTGCGGGTGATCCGGCTCTATCGCCAGTGCGGTGACCGGCACGCCTTGGGTGCGGCGCTAATCAAGCGGGCTGCAATCTGCCAGGCGGCAGGTGCGGTCGATCGCGCGATCGTTTTCGGGCGCGAAGGGATCGATCTCGTCGATGCCGACCGTGACGCGAGCGTGTTGCTTGGCGGTTGGCTGAACCTGGTCCGCGCGCTTCACGACACGGGACGCCATCGAGACGCGCTCGCTGCCCTCGGGCGTGCACGGCGTGCCTATCTGCTCAGCGGCGATAGGACGACCCTCCTGCGGTTCCAGTGGCTTGAGGGTTCGATCGCCACGGCGCTCGGGCGCGAGGAGCTCGCCGAGGGGTGCTTCCGCGAAACCCGCGACGGCTTCCTCCAACTCGGGATCGCGCACGACGCGGCGCTCGCATCGCTTGATCTCGCCGGTCTGCTTGTCCGACAGGGTCGCAACCTCGAGGTGTGGCGGCTCGCGACGGAGATGATTGCCATCTTCGAGTCACGCGAGAGCCGCACAGAGGCCCTCGCGGCGCTGATTCTGCTGCGGCAGGCTGCGGAGCGCGAGCGGGTCACGGAGACCCTGCTCGATCGACTTCGGGTGTCGCTTCGCGAGGTCCGTGCCCAGAGCTGAGCCGGTCCATCTGTGCCGGCCGTAGGTTCCGCCCTCCCCCCCGTTTGCCGCTCCCCGCCCCCCGCCGGTAGAATCCCCCCGTACCCGGAAGCCCCGCCTCGCCGCGGGAGCCGCCGCACATCACCGACCCCGAGGGCGCCGAATGAACGAGTCGAGCACGGTCGCGATCCGCCCGCTCAACGAGCTGGATCTCGACGACGTGGTGGCGATCGACGAGAAGATCTCCGGGCGCTACCGGCCGGAAGTCTGGGAGCGGCGGGTGGGTTACTACCTGCGCCGCGATCCCGAGGCCTCGGTGGTCGCCGAGGCGGACGGGCGGGTGGTCGGGTTCATGTTCGGCGAGGTGCGATCGGGCGAGTTCGGGCTCGAGGAGCCGACCGGCTGGATCGAGGTGCTCGGGGTCGATCCCGAGTGCCGCGGCCGGGCCGCCGGCCGCCGGATGGCCGAGGCGATGCTCGAGCACTTCCGCGCCCGCGGCGCGGTCAAGGTCCGGACGCTGGTCGACGCCGAGATGGACGAGATCGGGGGTTTCTTCCGGGCGCTCGGGTTCGAGCCCGCGAGCCTCAGGCCCTATGTCAAGCATCTGGAGCCGGGTGAGGTGAAGCGATGAGCGTGAGGAGCACGAGTCTGCCGAAGAAGTACCACGACGCCGTGCTGCGGTGGCGGGACGAGTTCCTGCCCGACTACGCCTTCCTGATCGACAACTGGGATCGGTACTTCCCCAAGGACCAGCGCTTCGAGCTGTGCGCCTACCGCGAGCTCGGCATCTGCGACGAGATCGAGTGCGGCGACCACCTGGGCAAGCCCAAGTACCTGCGCGCCGCCGACATCGAGGCCGAGCAGGCCGGGCACCTCCTGGGCGCGATCAGGGCCCAGGCCTCGACCGAGTTCGGCTCGATCCAGCAGCACCGGCTGACGCTCGCCCGCGCCCAGGACGAGGAGGAGCAGTTCTGGATCCTCCGCATGATGGCCGAGGAGCTGCGCCACGGCTACCAGATGCTCCACCTGCTCGCCGAGGACGACTGGTCGTCGGTCAGCGAGCAGTCGAGCGGCGACATGGTCGAAGAGATCCTGTCGATGAACACCGGCTCGCACGTCCTCGCGGCCTTCAACATCGAGTTCGACTCGTTCGTCGACAACGTCGTCTTCTGCGCCCTGATCGACCGGGTCGGCAAGTACCAGCTCTCGATGCAGAAGATCAGCGCCTACAAGCCGATGGCCGAGAGCATGCCGCAGATGCTGCGCGAGGAGGCGTTCCACCTCGCGGCCGGCGTGGTGCCGATGCGGCGCTGGGCGACCCAGGCCGCCGAGGGCGAGGTCTACGTCACCATGGCGATGCTCCAGAAGGCGATCAACAAGTGGCTGCCGCGCGGGCTCGAGATGTTCGGCGACGAGCGCGGCGGCGGCACCAACGTCCGCTACGGCCTGAAGCCGATGAAGAACGCCGAGGCGCAGCGGCTCTACTACGAGGAGGTCGAGAAGCTCCTGCGCGACGTCAACACCCGCTACGTCCGCGCCCGGCTCCCCGAGCTGGACCGCAACCAGGCGACGGCGGCGGTCGACGCCTTGATGGCCGGCGACTCGGCGCACGGCATCCAGCCCGAGGAGGTCCTCCGCGCGCCCGACATGCGCTACTTCCGCCGCCGCGGCGTGCCGGCGTTCGAGAAGATCGGCGCCGACGGCACGGCCTACGAGTCGCTCGACGCCTACGTCGCCCACCTGCGCGACACCCTGCCGGAGTCCTACCTCGCCGGCTGCGACTTCCGCGACTTCCTCGAGGCGATGCGCCAGATCGACCGCGGCGAGCTGACCCTCGACGCGGCGGTGCGCCGGATGCCCGATCTGCGCCGGGTCGGCGGCTCGTGCCCCTGCTCGAGCGCCGTCCGCTGGGTGGTCGACGAGCCCGCGCCGGCCGCCGCCCCCTCGGCGTAGTCCACGATCGCCGGCGCAGCGCGAAGAGATGAGCGTGCTCGGGCGCGTCGTAGTCGCCACGCTGCCGCTGGCGCCGCGGTTCCTGGTCGGCCGGGTGGCGGCGCGCTACGTCGCCGGCGAGACCCTCGACGAGGCGCTGGCGACGGTGCGCGACCTGAACGCCGCCAAGGCGATGGCGACCCTCGACGTGCTCGGCGAGGAGGTCACCGACCGCGCCCGGGCGACCGCGGCGGTCGAGGAGTACCTGCGGATCTTCGCCGCCATCGACGAGCACGGGCTCCAGGCGAACGTCTCGCTCAAGCTGACCTTGCTGGGGCTCAAGATCGATCCGGGCTTCTGCTGCGACAACGTCGAGCGGATCGCCGCCGCTGCGGTCGAGCGCGGCAACTTCGTCCGGCTCGACATGGAGGACGCCTCGACCACCGATGCCACGCTCGCGATCTACCAGCGCCTCCAGCCGCGCTACGGCAACCTCGGGGTGGTGCTCCAGGCCTACATGCGGCGGACCCTCGCCGACATCGAGTCGCTCCCCGCGGAGGGCGCCAACGTGAGGCTGTGCAAGGGGATCTACATCGAGCCGCGGCCGATCGCCTGGAAGGGCTACGAGACGGTGCGCGCGAACTTCGTCGCCGCGCTCGAGAAGCTGATCGCCCGCGGCGTCTACGTCGCGATCGCCACTCACGACGAGTACCTGGTCGTGCGCCGCCACGGCGCTGATCGACCGCCACCGGCTGCCGCGCGACCGCTACGAGTTCCAGATGCTCCTCGGCGTCGACCAGGAGCTGCGGAGCATCCTCCTCGCCGCCGGCCACCGGCTGCGGGTCTACGTGCCCTACGGTGCCGACTGGTACCCCTACTCGGTGCGCCGCCTGCGCGAGAACCCGGAGATCGCGCTCCACGTGATCAACGCCCTCCTCGGGCGGCGGGGGCGCCGGTGAGCGTTCCCTCGGGCGAACGGCCCGGAGCGGAGCGACCCGAACGACACGGCCCGCTGCCGCTCGGCCGGGTGGCGGTGATCGGGGCCGGCAAGATGGGCACCACCCTGATCCGGGCGCTCACCGCCGGCGGCGCGCTCGACCGCGGCAAGGTGGTCGCCAGCGCGCGGCACCGCGACACCCTCGAGCGGGTGAGCGACGAGCTGGGCGTCGCGGTCACCCTCGACAACCGCGGCGCCGCCGAGGGCGCCGACCTGGTGCTCCTGTGCGTCAAGCCGCAGCAGGCGGCGGTGGTGCTCGCGGAGCTGTCGGAGGTGGTGACCGCGGGGCAGCTCCTGGTCACCATCCTCGCCGGAGTGCCGATCCGCTTCGTCGAGGAGCGGCTGGCGGCGGCGGCGCCGGTGGTGCGCGCGATGCCCAACACCGCGAGCCTGGTCGGCGCCGGCATGACCGCGCTCTGCGGCGGCGCGCACGCCGGTGCCGAGCACCTGGCGATCGCCGAGCGGGTCTTCCAGCGCGTCGGCCGCACGCTGGTGCTCGACGAGCGCCACTTCGACGCCGTCACCGGGCTCTCGGCCAGCGGCCCGGCCTTCCTCTACGTGGTGATCGAGTCGCTCGCCGAGGGGGGCGTCAAGGTCGGCCTGCCGCGCCAGGTGGCGATCGAGCTGGCGGCCCAGGCCTGCCTCGGCGCCGGCCGCATGGTGCTCGAGACCGGTAGCCACCCGGCGTTGCTCAAGGACGCGGTGACGACGCCGGCCGGCTGCACCGTCGACGGCATCCTCCAGATCGAGGAGGGCGGCCTGCGGGTGACCCTGATCAAGGCGGTGACCGAGGCCTGCCGGCGCGCCCGCGAGCTGGTCGAGACCGAGGAGGGGTGATGATGGCCGTCGCCGAGCCCGCCGCCGCGGCCGTCCGCAGCGCCGCCCCGGAACCTCGCGTGCTCCTGATCCAGATCCGGTCTCACGAGGCCGCCGAGCGCCAGGAGCAGCTCTGCTTCCTCGACCGGCTGGGAATCCGGCCGGAGAGCATGCCCTGCCACAACCTGGTCCACGAGCCGGAGGTGCCGTGGAGCACGGCGGCGGCGGCCGACGCGGTGATCATCGGCGGTGCCGGCTCGCACTCGGTGACCCGCGAGTACGACTTCACCGCCCCGCTCGGCGGCCTGGTCCGCCGGCTGGTCGACGAGGGGCGGCCGCTCTTCGGCTCGTGCTGGGGGCACCAGTTCATCGCCTGGGCGCTCGGCGGCCGGGTGGTCCACGATCCCGACCGCGGCGAGGTCGGCACCTTCCCGGTCGAGCTGACCGCGGCGGGCGCCGCGGATCCGCTGTTCGCCGGCTTCCCCGGGCGCTTCACCGCCCAGCTCGGTCACCACGACACGGTGGTCGAGATGCCGCCCGGGGTCGAGGAGCTGGCCTTCTCGGAGCTGCACCGGAACCAGGCGCTGCGCGTCGCCGGCCTGCCGGTCTACGGCACCCAGTTCCACTGCGAGATGAACGTCGGCCACATGCGCGAGCGCCTCCTGATGTACCGCGACTCCTACCTCCCGGTCGCCGACTTCGAGGCCGAGATCGACCGCATCCTCGCCCCCTCGCCGCACGCCGACACGCTCCTGGAGCGCTTTCTGACCCTCGTGAAGTGACGTTTCATTGACCCGCCCGGCCCCCGGTGGTAGGGTCTCGGCGTATATCTCCCTCGTTCGCGGGTCCTCGCATCGCGGGCCCTCGCTTCGCGGGGACAGTGTGCGCCATGGCGGAAACCGGCAGCGACACCAACACCGACGATCTCGACCTCTCCTCGCTGCAGGAGAGCGGCCTGACGCACGCCTACGAGACGACCACCGCCGAGCGCCGCCGCAACGGCAGCGACGGCTCGCAGGTCGAGGCCGACCTGATCCTGATCGCCCACCCCGAGCACCAGCGGCTCGGGACCCGGTTCCGGCTGCGGCCGGGGGCGAGCATGGAGGTCGGGCGGGCGCCCAGCTCGGAGATCTCGCTCCCCGAGGTGCTGTCAATCTCGCGCCAGCACGCCCGCCTCCACTACCGCGGCCGCAAGGTCGTGATCGAGGACCTCGGGTCGACCAACGGCACCTACGTCAACGGCACCCTGATCCAGGAGCCGACCGTGCTCCACAGCGGCGACCGCTTCCAGGTCGCCGGGGTCCACTTCAAGTTCCTGCACGAGAAGGACCCCGAGCACGCCTTCCACCTGACCATCTCGGACCTGGTCACCCGCGACGGCCTGACCGAGATCTACAACAAGCGCAAGTACCAGGAGGAGGCCGACCGCGAGTGGGCGCGCGCCAAGCGCCACGGCCGGCCGCTCTGCCTGATCCTGTTCGACCTCGACGATTTCAAGCTGATCAACGACAACTACGGGCACCTGTGCGGCGACTTCGTGCTCAAGCGGGTCACCCAGCTCGTGCGCGAGGTGGTGCGGCCGGAGCAGGTGTTCGCGCGCGTCGGCGGCGACGAGTTCGCGATCCTGACTCCCGAGACCGAGGCCCCGGGCGCCGAGGCGCTGGCGGTCAAGCTCCGCGACCGGATCGCCGGCCTCGAGTACGACTACTGCGGCTGCACGGTGTCGGTGACCTGCTCGTTCGGCATCGCCCAGCTCGAGCCGTCGATGGACGGCCCGGAGGCGCTCTACAAGGCCGCCGACAAGGCGCTCTTCCTGTCCAAGCGCGCCGGGCGCAACCGGGTGGCCGTCGACAGCCCGCCCGCCGACGCTTAGGATTCCGCATCCTGGCGTGCCCGGCCGCCGGAACCTCCGCGCGCCGCCTCATCCGATGCTGCGAGAGCTCCACGTCCGCAATCTCGCCGTGCTCGCCGAGGCCTCGGTCGAGCTGGGGGAGGGCCTCAACGTCCTGACCGGCGAGACCGGCGCCGGCAAGTCGATCGTGGTCGATTCGCTGACGCTCCTGGCCGGCGGCCGCGCCGACGCCGACCTGATCCGCACCGGCGCCGAGACGCTGACGGTGACCGGGGTCTTCGAGCCCGCGGGCGGCGAGTGGCGCGCGTCTCTTGGCCGAGGCCGGGATCGAGGCCGACGGCGATGAGCTCCTGGTCCGGCGCGAGATCCAGCGGAGCGGCCGCAACCGGGTCTTCGTCAACGACCAGCCGACCACCCTGCGCCTGCTCGCCGACCTCGCGCCGCATCTGCTGCGCATCCACGGCCAGCGCGAAGAGCTGGGGCTGGTCGATCCCGAGCTGCAGCGGGTCTGGCTCGACGCCAGCGGCGGCGCCGAGGCCGTCCGGCTCGGCGCCGGGGTCGCCGCCGCCTGGCGCGACTACGCCGACCTCGCGGCGCGCCTCGGGCGGCTCTCGGGCGGCGAGCAGGTGCGCCGCGAGCGGCTCGAGCTGCTCCGGTTCCAGCTCTCCGAGCTGGAGGCGCTCAAGCCCCTGGCGGGGGAGGACGACGACCTCCGCGCCGAGCGCGACCTCCTGCGCAACAGCGAGGCGATGGTCCAGGCGCTCGGCGGCGCCTTCGCCGCGCTCTACGAGGACGACGGCGCCGCGGTCGACCGCGTGGCGCGCGCCCGGACGCTCCTGGCCGGCGCCGAGCGCTGGGTGCGAGGGGCGGCGGCGTGGGGCGGCGAGCTGACCGAGGTCGAGGCGCGGCTCGCCGACCTCTCGGCGGCGCTGCGCGACCGGCTCGACGGGCTCGAGGCCGACCCGGCGCGGCTCGACGCGGTCGAGGCGCGCCTCGCGAGCCTCGAGCGGGTGCTGCGCAAGCACGGGGCGGCGACCGCCGCCGAGCTGCTCGAGCGCCGGCGGGCGATGGCGCTCGAGGCCGAGGAGCTGGCCGGCGAGGGGGAGGACCGCACCGGGCTCGAGCGGCGGGTCCAGGCGGCGCTCGCGGCCTACCGCGAGGCGGCGCTCGCGCTCTCGGCGGGGCGGCGCGCCTGGGGGCGCGACCTGACCGCGGCGATCGAGGCCGAGCTGGACGACCTCGGCCTGGGCAAGGCGCAGCTCGGGGTCGAGCTGGAGCGCCGGGAGCGGCCCGGCAGCGGCCTCGCGCTCGACGGCGCCGAGGTCGACTTCGGCCCCCACGGCCTCGACCAGGTCGTCTTCACCTTCGCCCCCAACCCGGGCGAGGAGCCGCGCCCGCTGGCGCGGATCGCCTCGGGCGGCGAGCTGTCGCGGATCTACCTGGCGCTCCAGCTCGCGGCCCACGCCGGCGCCGCCGGCGGCACCGAGCCGACCCTGGTCTTCGACGAGGTCGACGCCGGCATCGGCGGCGCCGAGGCGGCGGCGCTCGGGCGCAAGCTCCGGCGGCTCGGCGCGCGGCGCCCAGATGCTGGTGGTGACCCACCTGCCCCAGGTGGCGAGCTTCGGCCGACCGCCACTTGCGGGTCGCCAAGGAGGTGCGCGAGGGGCGCACCCACACCCGGGTCGAGCACCTCGACGCCGCCGCGCGCGAGCGACGAGGTGGCGCGCATGCTCGCCGGCGAGACCACCACCGAGCTTTCGCTGTCGCACGCCCGCGAGCTGATCGCGGCCGGCGAGAGCGACGGCGGCGCCCGCTCCCCGGCCGCCGCGGCCGGCGCCGGCCGCTCCTCGGCAGCCCCGCGCCGCGGCAGGCGCTGACCGTGGCCGCCGCCGAGCCTTCCGCCCGCGGCCGCCGGCCGGCGCCCCTCTGGCGCTGGGGCGAGCCGCTCGAGCCGCTCGCCGAGCGCATCGCCCGCGGCGGCGTCCTGGCGATCCCCACCGAGTCGAGCTACGGCCTCGCGGTCGACCCCGGGAACCCGGCGGCGGTGGCGCGCGTCTACGGCGTCAAGGGGCGCGAGGCCGGCAAGCCGCTGCCGGTGGTGGTGGCGGGGGTCGAGCAGCTCGCGTCGCTGGGAATCGATCCGGAGGACCCTGAAACGGCTGCCGCCCTCGCCGTCCTGACGCGCTTCTGGCCGGCGCCGCTGACCGCTGTGCTGCCCCTCACGCTGCCCGGACGCGGCCGCTCCCGGCCGGCGCCGGCGGCGCCACGGTGGCGGTGCGGGTGCCGGCGCACGAGGGGCTGCGCCGTCTGCTCGCCGCGCTCGGCACGCCGCTGACCGCGACCAGCGCCAACCCGGCCGGCGGGGTGCCGGTCGTCGATCCCGAGGCCGCCGCGGCGCTCCTCGCCGGCGAGGACGCCGCGGTGGTCGACGGCGGCCGGCTGCCGGGCGGGCCGCCGTCGACGCTGGTGGTGTGGCGGCCGGGCGCCGGGGCCGCGGGCGGACGTTTCGAGGTGCTGCGCGCGGGCGCCTTCCCGGCGGAGCGGCTGCGCGATCTCGCGCCGTAGACCCGGGCCGGAAGGCGGCGCGCACCGTATACGTTGAAGGAACCAGCCCGGCGTCATTCGGTGCACTTCAGGAGAGTTTTACCGAGATGAGACCCACCCCCGTCCGCGCCTCCGTCCTCTCCCTGCTCCGTCCTCGCCGCCGCCGCGGCGGCGCCCCGCGCTCGCCGAGACCCCCGCCGAGCCCGCCCCGGCCGCGGCCGAGCGCTCGACCGCGGCGACCATCCCGATCGAGGAGATCCGGCCCGGCCTGCGCGGCTACGGCCTGTCCGTCTTCGCCGGCCGCGAGCCGGAGCGTTTCGAGGTCGAGGTGATCGGGATCATGCGCAACGTCGCGCCCGAGACCAGCTTCATCCTGGCCCGCCTGACCGGCCACGGTCTCGAGAAGAGCGGGGTCGCCGGCGGCATGAGCGGCAGCCCGGTCTACTTCGACGGCCGGCTGGCCGGCGCGGTGGCGTTCTCCTGGCCGTTCACCAACGAGGCGATCGCCGGCATCACCCCGATCGACGCCATGCGGCGGATCCCCGCCGAGCCGCCGCCCGTGACGCCGCCCGAGGCCGGACCCGCGCCGGTGCCGGTGACCGCGGCCGGCGCCGCGGCGCGCGGCTCGTGGGCCGCCGCCGGCGGGCCGCCGTCGCCGGTGACCGCCCTCGACCTCGCCGCCCGCCGCATCCCGGAGGACCTCCTCGAGCGCGAATTGGCGCGCCTCGTGCCGCCGCTGACCGGCGGCGCGACCTCGGGCATCCAGTGGTCGGCGGCCGGCTTCGGCCCCGGCTCGGAGGCGCTGCTGCGGCGCGCGCTCGGCAACGTCGCCCCCTCCGGCCAGGCGGCTCCCGACGCCGCCGGCGCCCGCCTGGTGCCCGGCGGTCCGGTCTCCGCGGTGCTGATCGACGGCGACTTCCGGCTCGCCGCCACCGGCACCGTCACCGACGTCCTGGGCGAGGACATCCTCGCCTTCGGCCACTCCTTCCTCGGCGTCGGTCCGATCTCGGTGCCGATGGCCTCGGCGGAGATCGTGACCGTGCTGTCCTCCAGCTTCAGCTCGTTCAAGATCGCCAACGTCGGCTCGGTGGTCGGCGCCATCGAGCAGGACCGCCAGGCCGGCGTCCGCGGCCGGGTCGGCGCCGAGGCGCCGACCGTGCCGCTCACCGTCACCATCGACGGGCCGGAGCAGCGGGTGTTCCGGATGCGGCTCGCCGCGGTGCCCCAGGTGACGCCGGCCCTGGTCGCGATCTCGTCGCTCGCGGCGCTCGACGCGGCGAGCCACGCGGGCGGCCTCCAGGGGCTCGACCTCGAGGCCCGCTTCCGCCTCGCCGGCCATCCCGACCTGGCGCTGGCGCAGAGCTTCGACGGCGACACCCCGGGAACGCGCGCGGTGGTCTCGCTCCTCGCCTACGCCGCCTTCCTGCTCCAGAACGAGATGCAGGAGGTGGCGATCGAGGAGATCGAGGTCTCCCTGCGGCAGGTCCCCGAGCCGCGTATCGCCACCCTGGTCGGCGCCCACGCCGAGCGCTCGGTGGTGCGGCCGGGCGATGCCGTGAAGCTCCACCTCGACTTCCAGGCCTACCGCGGCGAGCCGTTTCGCCGCGACCTCGACCTGACCCTGCCGGCGAGCCTGCCCGAGGGGCGCTACCACCTGCTGGTCGGCGACGGCGCCAGCGTCGACGCCGCCCGGCTGGCGGTCGAGCAGACCGAGCCGGTGACCCTGCGCCAGGCGCTCACCCTGCTGCGCTCGCTGCACTCCAACCGCGAGCTGGTGGTGCTCGGGGTGCGCGAGGCGCCCGGGCTGGCGGTGGCCGGCGAGGTGCTGCCGCAGCTCCCCGGCACGATGCGCTCGATCTGGGCCGCCGCCGGTCCCGGCGGCGCCCAGCCGCTGCGGCTCGCGGTGGCGCAGACCGAGTCGGAGCCGATGCCGGTGCCGGTGACCGGCCTGCTGCGCGTCGACCTCAGGGTCGAGCGGCGCGAGCCGCTGACCGCCGGCGAGGTCGGCGGCGAGGCCCCGGCGGGCGAGGTGGCGGGAGAGGACGGGGCGCCGGCCGACGGCGAGTCCGCGGACGGCGGCGAGACGGCGGGCGCACCGGCGGCCGCGGCCGCCGCCGAGGCGGGCAAGAGCGACCAGGGCGGCGGCGCCGCCGGGGAGGATCGATGAGGCGAGGGACGCGGGCGAGGTGCGGCGCGGCGGCGGCGATCGTGGCTGCGGCGATGGCGGTCGAGACGGCCGAGGCGGCCGAGGTCAGGGCCTTCCAGATCAACACCCAGGGCGCGTTTCTCGCCGGCACCCTGGACGGCATCAGCGTCGACCCGCTCGGGCGGCTGCGCCTGGCCGACCGGGTCGAGCGGCTGACCTCGATCGAGGAGCCGTTCCTGTTCTCGGTCGCCGCCCATCCCGAGGGCTGGGTGGTCGGCACCGGCAACGCCGGCCGCGTGCTCCTGGTCGACCGCTCGGGCGAGACCCGGGAGCTCTTCACCGCGCCCGAGCCGGAGGTCTTCGCGGTCTGGGCCGACCCCGACGGCACCGTCTTCGCCGGCACGTCCCCCGCGGGCAAGGTCTACCGCGTACCGGCCGGCGCCGAGGCGCCGCCGGCGCCCGAGGAGGCGCTCTTCTTCGATCCCGGCGAGACCTACATCTGGGCGCTCGCGCGCGACGCCGAGGGGAGGCTCCTGGTCGCCACCGGCACCGAGGGGCGGCTCTACCGGGTCGGCGACGACGGCGAGGGCGCCGTGGTCTACGACGGCGACGACGCCCACCTGCGCGCGCTCCTGCCGCGGCCGGGCGGCGAGGTGATCGTCGGCACCGCCGGCGAGGGGCTGGTGCAGCGGCTGACCGAGCGCGACGGGTCGCTCGCTCCGCGCACCCTCTACGACGCCGACGCCCCCGAGGTGGTGGCGCTCGCCGCCGGCCCCGACGGCCGGATCTGGGCGGCGGTCGCGGCCTCGGAGTCGAGCCTGGTCGACCTCTCGCAGCCGGCGCGCCCGCGGGGCCGCCCGGCTGGTAGCGCGTCTGGCGGCGCGGGCGAGGGCGCGGTCGGCGGCGAGGAGGGCGAGGGCGCTGGCGAGGCCGAGGACGGCGAGGCCGAGGAGGACGAGAGCACGGTCGTGGTCATCGACGGCGCCACCGGCACCATCGCCTCGGGCAGCCGCACCGCCGGCTCCTCCGGGCCGCGCAGCCGGCTGGTGGCGATCGATCCCGCCGGCCGCGTCGAGGAGGTCTGGAGCTTCGCCGACGAGACCGTCTTCGCGCTCTCCTGGCAGCGCGGCCGGCTCTGGATCGGCACCGGCCTCCAGGGCAAGCTCTACAGTTGGGACGGCTCCCAGCTCGTGCTCGAGAAGGACGCCGACGAGGGGCAGGTGGTGGCGCTCGCGGGGGGCGATCCCGGACCGGCGTTCGCGACCACCAACGCCGCCGCGGTCTACCGCGTCGGCGGCGGCCTCGAGCGGACCGGCACCTACACCTCGGCGCCGCTCGACGCCGGCCAGGCGGCGCGCTTCGGCACCTTCCGCTGGCGCGGCGAGCTGCCCCCGGGCTCCGGGCTCGAGCTCTCCTTCAGGAGCGGCGTCTCGGCCGAGCCTGACCGCACCTGGTCGGAATGGACCGGCTGGCAGCGCGGCGACGGCGAGCGCCGGGGCGGCGAGCTGTCGCTCGGCGGGCTCGACCCCGGCCGCTACGTCCAGTGGCGGGCGCGCTTCGCGGCCGGCGGCGGAGAGTCGCCGCGGCTCTACGGCGTCGAGCTGTCCTACCGCCAGGAGAACCTGCGGCCGCGGGTGGCGCGCTTCCGGGTGCTCGACCCGGGCGAGATCCTGGTGCCGGCGAGCTTCAACCCGTCGAACCAGGTCTACGAGCCGGCGAGCCCGAACCGCGACGGGATCTTCGACAGCCTCGTGCCGTCGGACGAGGACGGGCGCTTGAAGACGCTCTGGAAGAAGGGCCACCGCTCGCTGCGCTGGAGCGTCGAGGACGACAACGGCGACGAGCTGCGCTACCGGCTCGCATTCCGGCCCGAGGCGGCGGCCGCGAACGGCACCGGCCCCGAGGACGCGGCGGATGGCTGGCTGCCGATGGCCGGCGACCTCGAGGACGACCACTTCGGCTTCGACTCGACGGCCCTCCCCGACGGCGTCTACCGCTTCCGGCTCGAGGCGACCGACGCCCCCGACAACGTCGACGGCACGGCGCTCGCGGCCGAGCGCGTCAGCGAGCCGGTGGTGGTCGACAACAGCCCGCCGGCGCGCCTCGCGGCGAACCGGCGCGGCGACGGCGGCAACGCCACCCTGACGGTGACCGTCGAGGACGCCTGGAACCCGCTGCGCAACGCCGAGTACAGCATCGACGCCGGCGAATGGCACCCGGCCGAGCCGGCCGACGGCCTCCTCGACGGCCGCCGCGAGGAGCTGAAGGTCGAGGTGCCGGCGGGAGCGCGGCTGGTCCTGCTGCGGGTCGAGGACGCGGCGTTCAACACCGCGACGTTCGACCTCTCGGACTGATTCTGTCGACTGGTGCCCGGTCTCGCGCGTCGGGGCGGGCCGGCGAGGCGCGGAGTATGCTACCGTTTGGTCGCACCAGAACGGAGACGACTCCCGAATGGTCAAGATCGACCGGATCCTCCGCATCGACCTGCCGCCTCGCCAGTCGGTCTTCCTGTGGGGGCCCCGCAAGACCGGCAAGAGCACTTACCTCCGGTCGGCGTTTCCCGACAGCCTGACCTTCGACCTGCTCCAGACGGACCTCATGCTGGAGCTCGCCAAGCGCCCGGCCCGGCTCCGCGAGCAGCTCCTGGCGACACCGCCCGAGACGCTGCGCTCGCCGGTGATCCTGGACGAGGTCCAGAAGGTTCCCCAACTCCTGGACGAGGTCCACTGGCTGATCGAGAACCGAGGCCTGAGCTTCATCCTGTGCGGATCGAGCGCGCGCAAGCTCAAGCGCGGAGGCGTCAACCTGCTCGGCGGGCGCGCCTGGCGCTACGAGATGTACCCGCTCGTCTCCCCCGAGATCGGGGACGTCGATCTCCTGCGGGTGCTCAACCGGGGCCTGGTCCCGGCGCACTACCTGGGCCCGGAGTACCGGCGCTCGCTCGACGCGTACGTCGTGGACTATCTGAAGGAGGAGGTGTTCGACGAGGGGCTGACCCGCAACGTGGCCGGCTTCTCGCGCTTCTTCGAGGCCATGGCCTACTCCCATGGAGACTTGACCAACTACGCCAACATCGCGCGGGACTGCGCGGTCGACGCCAAGACCGTGAAGGAATACTACCAGATCCTCGTCGACACGCTGCTGGGCACCTTCGTCGAGCCGTGGAAAAAACGCCAGGAGCGGCAGGTCATCGGCAAGTCGCCGAAGTTCTACCTGTTCGACGTCGGGGTGGCGGGTGCCCTCACGCACCGGCGCATCGCGGAGGAGCGGGGCGAGCCGTTCGGCCGGGCGCTCGAGCACTTCGTGCTCATGGAGATCCAGGCCCACCGGTCCTACCGCGAGCTCGGCTACGAGGTCCACTTCTGGCGGACGAAGAGTGGCCTCGAGGTGGATTTCGTGCTCGGTGACGGCGAGGTCGCCGTGGAAGTGAAGGGGACCTCGCGCGCCGACCCCTCGGATCTCCGGTCCCTCCGGGCCTTCGTCGCCGACCACCGCCCGCGCCGCGCCGTCCTCGTCTGCAACGAGCGCGTGCCCCGTCTCGTCGAGGGCATCGAGGTCCTCCCCTGGCGGGAGTTCCTGGCCCGCTTGTGGGGCGGCCGCATTCTGAGCTAGGCCGGCCCGGTTCCTCGCGCGGGGCGCAATCCGTGAACTACGCGCGACTGCGGAATTGGTAGAGTCCCACCCGCCATGGGCGCCAAGATCGCGGTCTACCCGGGGTCGTTCGACCCCATCCACAACGGCCACCTCGACATCATCGAGCGCTGCCTGCCGCTGTTCGACGAGGTGGTGGTCGCGGTGCTGCGCAACGACAAGAAGAGCCCGCTCTTCCCCGAGGAGGAGCGGGTCGAGCTGATCCGGCAGGTCCTCGCCGGCTTCCCGAGCTGCCGGGTCGAGACCTTCTCGGGCCTCCTGGTCCACTTCGCCGACCGGGTCGGCGCCCGCGTCGTGGTGCGCGGCCTGCGCGCGGTCTCGGACTTCGAGGCCGAGTTCCAGATGGCGCTGATGAACCGCCGCCTCAACGCGCGGGTCGAGACGCTGTTCATGATGCCGCGCGAGGACTACAGCTACCTCTCGAGCCGGCTGCTCAAGGAGGTGGCGTCGCTCGGCGGCGACCTCTCCGGCCTCGCGCCGCCCGTGGTGCTGGAGCGGCTGACCGCGCGGCTCGCCCCGGCGGCGACCCCGGCCGGCGAGTAGCCTCCCGGCCCGTCTTCGAGTAGAATCGCGGTAGCTAAGGCACAACGGTCCAACTCGGGAGGGTCGGTCACCATGGGCAAGCGGGTCTTCCTCTTCCTCCTCACCAACCTGGCGATCCTGGTCGTCCTCTCGGTCGTCTGGAGCCTCCTCGGCGTCGGCGACATGGTCGATCCCGAAGGGCGGATCGCCTACGGGCCGCTCGCCCTCTTCAGCCTGGTCTGGGGCATGGGCGGCGCCTTCATCTCGCTCCAGCTCTCGCGCTGGGTCGCCAAGCGAGCGATGGGCGTCCATCTGGTCGACGGCCGCACCGGCGACGACCGTCTCGACTGGCTCTACAACACGGTCGCCAACCAGGCGCGCCAGGCCGGGCTGCCGACGCCCGAGATCGGGGTCTACGACTCGCCCGAGGTCAACGCCTTCGCCACCGGGCCGAGCCGCAAGCGAAGCCTGGTCGCGGTGTCGACGGGCCTCTTGGGCGCCATGGAGCGCCACGAGGCCGAGGCCGTCCTCGCCCACGAGGTCTCGCACATCCAGAACGGCGACATGGTGACGATGACTCTGATCCAGGGGGTGATCAACGCGTTCGTCATCTTCTTCGCCCGGCTCGCGGCGTTCGCCGTCCGCCAGCTCGTCGACTCGCGGATCGCCGGCCTCCTCTCCTTCGTGGTGATGATCGTCCTCCAGATCGTCCTCGGCATCCTCGGCTCGCTGGTCACCGCCTGGTTCTCGCGCCGGCGCGAGTTCCGCGCCGACGCCGGCGGCGCCGCCCTCGCGGGCCGCGAGAACATGGCCGCCGCGCTCCGGCGCCTGCTCTCGACCCAGCAGGCGGTCGACACCTCGAACCCCGCCCTCGCGGCGTTCAAGATCGCCGGCAAGAAGGCCGGGAAGAAATCCTGGATGGCCGCGTTCTCGACCCATCCGCCGCTCGAGGTGCGGATCGCCGCCCTCGAGCGGTGAGGGCGCTCGCCGGGTTCGTCCGCCGGCTGCCCAAGGCCGAGCTGCACGTCCACCTCGAGGGCGCCATGCCGCCCTCGACGCTCTTGGCGCTCGCCCGCCGGCACGCCGTCGAGCTGCCGGCCGCCGACGAAGCGGGCCTTGCGCGCTGGTTCCGCTTCCGCGACTTCGGCCACTTCGTCGAGGTCTACCTGGCGATCTCGGCCTGTCTCCGCGAGCCCGAGGACTTCCACCGCCTGGCGCTCGACTTCGCCGCCGGCCAGGCGCGCCAGGGGGTGGTCTACACGGAGGCGCACTTCTCGGTCTCGACCCACCTCGCGGCCGGTGCCGACGGCGGCGAGCTGCTCGACGCCCTCGGGGAGGCCGCCGCCGAGGCGGAGCGCCGGCACGGCACCCTCCTGCGGCTGATCCCCGACGTCGTGCGCAACCAGCCGATCGGGCGCGCCGACGCCACCGTCGAGTGGGCGATCGCGGCGCGCGCGCGCGGGCTGGCGGTAGCGCTCGGCCTCGGCGGCATCGAGCGCGGCCACCCGCCGGGACCGTTCGCCGCCCACTTCGAGGCCGCGGCGGCGGCCGGGCTCCACCGGGTCGCCCACGCCGGCGAGCACGCCGGCCCGGAGTCGGTGCGCGAGGCGATCGACCTCCTGGGCGCCGAGCGCATCGGCCACGGCGTGCGCGCGATCGAGGACCCGGCGCTGGTCGCCGAGCTGGCGGCGGCGCGGCTGCCGCTCGAGGTCTGCCCGACCAGCAACCTCCGCCTCGGCGTCTACCCCTCGATGGCCGAGCACCCGTTCGACCGCCTGCGCCGGGCCGGCGCGGCGGTGACCGTGCACTCCGACGACCCGCCGCTCTTCGGCACCACGCTCGAGGAGGAGTACCTGCGCGTCGCCGAGGCGTTCGGCTACGGCCCGGCCGACCTCGCCGAGCTGGCCGCGGCCTCGTTCCGCGACTCGTTCCTGCCGGCGGCCGAGAAGGCGCGCTGGCAGGCGGCGGTGGCGCTCCGCGCGGCCGATCTCGAGTCCGCGGGCCTCACCGCGCCGGCCGCAGGGTGAGCCAACGGCCGAGCCGCCGCAGCCCGGCGCGCGCCGGCAGCGGCAGCCGGTGGAGCGGCGAGGCGAGCACCTCCGGGGCGAGCCGGGGGATCGTTCCGAACAGCAGCTCGCTCCACTCGGCGATCCAGCGCTCCGGCGTCAGCTCGGCGGCGCGCTCGGCCGAGCGGCCGCGCAGCGCGCGGTAGAGGGCGGGATCGCCGAGCAGGCGTTCGACCGCGCCGATCGCCTCCTCGACGCCCGCGACCTCCAGATAGTCGAGCGGCGAGCGCCGCAGCTCGCGGTAGGCGACCTCGGCGCCAAGGAGCGCCGGCACCCCGGCGAGCCAGGCGTTGATCAGCTTGGTCGCCGGCTTCGACGGATGGAGCCGGCGCGACCGCGGCCGCACCGCGAGCACCAGGTCGACCTCCCGGAAGTCGTGCCAGGCGAGCCGGATGCGGTCGGTCTCGATCCCCGCGTACTCGGCCGCCCCGTAGTGCCACTCGATCCCGCGCGCGGCCAGGAAGTCGAGCCACCGGCGCCCGCGGAAACCGGTCTCGAGGTTGCGCGCGAAGCCGTGGTAGGCGATGCGCCGGATCGCGTCGCCGCGCCCCGGATCGCGCGGCACGAGCCCGGGCTGCGGCCAGTGCGTGACCTGGAACCGCCGCCGCCCGTCGGCAAAGAAGCCGTTCTGGAGCACCTCGAAGTCGGCGATCGCGGGCGAGCCGAGGTCGCCGCGGATCCCGACCAGCACGGCGTCGCGCATCGCCCCACCGTGATCGCGCAGCCAGCGCCGGTGCTTGGCGTGAAAGGCCACGATGCCGTCGCCGGGCGGCCGGTCGACCAGCTCCACGGGCTTGCCTGCCGCGGCGAGCCGCAGGTAGGTCTGGAGCACCCACGCGCACTCGCCGCGCTTGAAGCGCTCGAACTCGCGGTCGGGGTCGATCGCGCGCAGCGCGTCGAGGTCGCCCTCGCCCGGGAGGAGGAAGCGGACGCGCATGGCGGGCGGAGTCTGTCAGATCCGTTCCCGAGCCCCTCGGGCCGCTGTCGAATCCGAGAATGGGCACCCTGCTAGCATGGCCGCCCGCCGTGACCGCCGACGCCGTCCAGCCCTCCCGCCGCTCGGTCTCGCCCTGGCGCGTCTTTCTGGTCCTGCTCTGGAGCGCCACCTTCGCGCTCTGGCTGTGGCTGCTCCTCGACGGCCTGCCGTACTACCTGACGCCGCTGGTCGAGCGGCCGCGCCATCCCGGCTACTGGGAGCTCAAGCCGGGCGGGAGCCGCGGCCTCCTCCTCGGGGTCGCCGGCACGGCGCTCTTGGTGCTGATGCTGAGCTACATCGCGCGCAAACGGATGCGCCTCCTGCGCGGCGCCGGGCCGATGAAGCGGTGGCTCGACTTCCACATCTACTGCGGCGTGTTCGGGCCGCTCTTCATCGTGCTCCACAGCTCGTTCAAGGTGGGCGGGCTGGTGGCGGTCGCGTTCTGGTCGATGGTGGCGGTGGCGCTCTCGGGCGTCCTCGGCCGCTACCTCTACGTCCAGTTCCCGCGCCGGCGCTCGGGCGACGCGCTGACGCTCGCCGAGGTCCGCGCCGGCGCCGAAGCGGCCGGCGCGGAGCTGCGGCGGCTCGGCGCCGGGGAGGAGTTGCTCGGGCAGGTGGACGCGCTGGCGGCTCTCGGCGGAGGCGGCCGGAGTCTGTTGCGGCTGCTGGTCGGGCTGCCGTTCGCCGGGATCGCGCTACGCCGGCGCCTGTCGCGCCTCCTCGCCGCCACCGGCCTGCCGCGGCCGGCCCGTCGCCGGGTGGCGGCGCTGGCGCGGCGCCGTGCCGACCTCGAGCGGCGGATCGCGCTCTGGGACCGGCTCCAGCGGCTGTTCCACTGGTGGCACGTGATCCATCGGCCGTTCGCGTTCCTCCTCTACCTGTTCCTGGCCGTGCACATCGGGGTGGCGATCGCGACCGGGTACGTGTTCGGACCGGGGGGTGGGTTCTGACCGGGCGGCCGCCGTTCGCGCGCGCCCTCCTCGCTCTGCTGGTCTCGGCCGCGCCCGCCGCCGCCCAGATCTCGCCCGGGCCGCTGAGCCGCGTCCACGCCGGGCTCGAAGGGAGCGGCAACTGCCTGGAGTGCCATGCGCCGCGCCGCGGGGTGGTGGCCGAGAAGTGCCTCGACTGCCACCGCCCGCTCGCCGACCGGATCGCCGCCGGCGAGGGACTCCACGCCCGGCCCGACCACCGGCGCTGCGAGTCGTGCCACATCGAGCACCACGGCCGCGACTTCGATCTCGTCTTCTGGGGCGAGGCCGGGCGCGACGCCTTCGATCACCGGCTCGCCGGCTGGCCGCTCGAGGGCGGCCACGCGCGCGCCGGCTGCCGCGACTGCCACCGGCCGGAGCACATCGCCGGCGGCGAGTTGCGCGCCGCCGGCGTCGACCTCGGGCGGACCTTCCTCGGCCTCTCGACGGCCTGCGCCGCCTGCCACGAGGACGAGCACCGCGGGCAGTTCGCCGGCCGCGCGTGCGCCGACTGCCACGGCATGGACGGGTGGCGCCCGGCGCCCGGCTTCGACCACGCGGCGACCGGCTTCCCGCTCGCCGGCGGGCACGCCGGGGTCGCCTGCGCGGAGTGCCACCAGGAGGCGACCGATCCCGCGGGCGGCGCGACCTTCCGGCGCTTCGCCGGCGTCGAGCACGGCGCTTGCTCGGACTGCCACGCCGACCCGCACCGCGGGCAGTTCGCCGGCCGCACCTGCGCGTCGTGCCACTCGGTCGAGGGGTGGGAGCTGGTGCGCGGCTTCGATCACGAGCGCACCCGCTTCCCGCTCACCGGCCGCCACCGGCAGGCTGCGTGCGGCGAGTGCCACCCGAGCCGGCGCGACCCGGGGACCGGGCGCGCGAGCCGCCAGTTCCGCGGTCTCGACTTCGACGCCTGCTCGGACTGCCACGCCGACCCGCACCGGGGCCGGCTGGGCGCGGTCTGCTCGACGTGCCACACCACCGCCGGCTGGGGCGGCGGCGACCGCACCGGCTTCGATCACGACCGCACCCGCTTCCCGCTGCGCGGCGACCACGCCCGCCTCGATTGCGGCGCCTGCCACGGCGGTAGCGCGAGCGGCGGCGTGGCGGTGACGATCGCCGGCCGGCGACTCTCCGGTCTCACCGAGGCCGCGCTCGACCGCTGCGCCACCTGCCATGCCGATCCCCACGCCGGCCAGCTCGCGGCGCGCACCGGCGGCTGTGCGGAGTGCCACACGGTGGACGGCTTCCTCCCCGCGACCTTCGGTCTCGAGGAGCACCGGGCGACCGGCTTCCCGCTCGAAGGGGCACACCGGGCGGTGCCGTGCGACGCTTGCCATCCGAAGGTGCGGCGCTCGGAGCTGGCGCCGGGCGCGGGAGGTGCCGCGGGCGCGGTCCCGCCGCTCCCCTCGCGCCGCAGGCCGGCGGCGCACGACGGCGACGCGCTCACCACCCACTTCCGCTTCGCCTCGACCCGCTGCGCCGCCTGCCACGCCGACCCGCACGGCGGCGAGGTCGACCGCTGGATCGCCGCCGGCGGCTGCGAGTCGTGCCACGGGATGGAGCGGTGGAGCGAGGTGGCGTTCGATCACGGGGAGACCGGCTTCGCCCTGACCGGCGCCCACGCCGAGGCGAGCTGCCGGAGCTGCCACGGCGGCGAGCCGGCCGGGGAGCCGGCGACCCTGGGCTCCGACCGCCTCCGCTTCCCCGGCCTGCCCACCACCTGCGCCGGCTGCCACGGCGACCCGCACGCCGGTCAGCTCACGGATGCCCGGCCCACCTCGCTCGCGGCGCTCCCCTCGTCGGCCTGCACCCGCTGCCACCACTCCACCGAGAAGTGGGCCGAACTCGCCTTCGATCACCTCCGCGACGCCGCCTTCGCCCTCGACGGCGCGCACGCCCGGCTCGCCTGCGCGGCCTGCCACCGGCGGGAGACCGGAGGTGGTGTGGCGTTCATCCGCTACAAACCGCTGCCGACCGCTTGCGAGGGCTGCCACGCCACGGGGCAAGTCGTCCCTCGCGAGTCCGATTCGTGATCTACGGCGATCCGGGTCGCGATCGCACCCTCCCACCAGCCCGCGGGCATCCGAATCGCAACCACGGAACCGAGGATCGGCTCCAACCTGTTCCGGAGCCGGTCATGCTGCTGTCACATTGCCCTGTGCGAGGATCGAAGATCATGCACCGACGATCCACCCGCCGTGCCGGCCGGAGCCGGCGATCCGCCCTCGCGGTGCCCGCTCTGCTCGCCTTGCTCTGGCTCGCGAGCGCTGCGGGCACGCTGGCGCAGGAGGGCGAGCCTGCGCCGCCGGCCGAGGCGCCGCCCGCCGCCGCCGGCACCAACCCGCACGGCCCGCTGGCCTTCGGCTGCGGGGAGTGCCACACCGCGGAGGGGTGGTCGCCGCTCGCCGATCCGCTGCCGTTCGACCACGCGGAGGACGCCGGTTTCCCGCTCCTTTCCGCCCACCGGCAGGCCGATTGCCTCGGCTGTCACCAGGACCTCCGCTTCGCCTTCGTCCCGACCGCGTGCGCCGACTGCCACCGCGATCCCCACCGGGGCGAGCTGGGGCTGGCGTGCGAGAGCTGCCACCGGCCGAGCGTCTGGACCGACCTCGAGCCGGCCGCGCGCTTCCACGACCGGAGCCTCTTTCCGTTGACCGGCGCGCACGCGGCGGTCGACTGCGCGGCCTGCCATGGCGGCGAGCCGCCGGTCGAGTTCGCGATCACGCCGGCCGACTGCTTCTCCTGTCACGAGGCCGACTACCGGGCGGTCGCGAGCCCCGACCACGTGCGCTCGGGTTTCCCGACCGCCTGCGAGCTGTGCCACACCACGGTCGACTTCGCGGACGCCCGCTTCGAGGAGCACGACACCCGCTTCTTCCCGATCTTCTCCGGGCCGCACCGCGGGGTCTGGAGCGACTGCTCCGACTGCCACGTCCAGCCCGGCCGCTTCGACGTCTTCGACTGCCGCTCGTGCCACCCGCGCAACGAGATGGACGACGAGCACGACGACGTGCGCGGCTATGTCTACGAGAGCAACGCCTGCTACTCCTGCCACCCGCAGGGGCGGGAGGACGATTGATGGCGCGCGGGCTCGCCCTCGCCGGCTGGCTCTTGGCGCTCGGGCTGGCGGCGTCTCCGGCGTCGGCGCAGGAGGCCGCGCCGTTCCGGGTGCGCTACCGCTCGGCCGAGACGGTCTACCTGGACGCCGGCCGGGCGGCTGGGATCGAGGTCGGCGACCGCCTCGAGGCGCTCGGCGACGGCGAGCCGGTGGCGACGCTCGAGGTGGTCTACGCGGCGCAGCACTCGGCATCGTGCCGGGTGGTCGTGGGCGATCCCGCCGCGGTGGCCGTGGGCGCTCCGGTGCGGCCGCAACCGGGCTCGGCGGCGGCCGAGCGGGTCCCCGGCGCCGCGGCCGAGGGCGCTTCGGCGGCGCCGCCGGCGGTCGAGCCAGGGCGCGCGGAGCCCCCGGCGGCCGAGCCCGCCCGCGCTCCCGGCTACCGCTCCCGCCGGCCCGCCAACCGCCTGGGCGGCTCGGTGACCGTCGACTACGACCAGTTCACCGACGGCTCCGGCACCGGCTACGACTGGCAGCGCCAGGCGGTGCGGCTGAACCTCCGGGTCGACGACATCGCCGGCACCGGCCATGACCTGCGGGTCCGCCTGCGGCTGCGCGAGGACGAGCGCGAGCGGCCGCTCACCACCGGCCCGCGTCCCGGCGGCGTGCCGGAGAGCGAGTCGCACGACCGGCTCTACGAGCTGGCGCTGGTCTACGAGCCCGGCGACAAGCGCTACGGCTACCGGCTGGGGCGCCTCCTCGCCGGGCCCTACGTAGGGGTCGGCTACCTCGACGGCGCGATGGGGCGCTTCTCGGTGTCGCCGCGCTTCGACGTCGGCACCTTCGCCGGCGCCCGGCCGGACGTCTCCGAGCTCGGCTTCGAGTCCGGTGGCAGCAAGGCCGGGCTCTTCGTACGCTGGTCGCCGGCGGCCGGGGACGGTGCGCGCGGCGCCATCGGCCAGGGCCGGTTCGTGCAGGACGGTGAGCCGTTCGAGGTCTTCGTCGCCGGTGTGCGCGAGGAGGCGGACGACACCGCCGGCGGACTCGACGCCGCCCGCGAGTACGTGACGCTCGAGACCCGCTGGGTGCCCGGCTCGCGCTGGGCGTTCTACCAGCGCGCGGAGCTGGACCTCGAGCCGCCGCCGGTCGGCGCCGACGCCGGCGAGTCGAGCCGGCTGTCGCAGCTCTCGCTCTCGGCGGTGGGGACGCTCTCGCCGTCGGCACGGGTGCGCATCGTCTACCACCGAACCGAACCCTTCCTGTTCGAGCAGGACGTCGATCCCGACCTGCCGGAGGAGCGCTTCGCCGACCTCCTTCGCCAGGGCCTTCGCGCCGGCATGGACTTCGGGCGGCCGGGCGGCGCGACGATCGGCTTCGACGCCGGCGTGCGCGAGGACGAGAGCGACCGCGACCCGACCGCCTCGGTGCGCCTCTTCGCCTTCCACCCGCGCGCCTTTGGCGGCGACTGGTCGTTGTCGGCGAGCGCCCTCGGGTTCACCGGCGAGATCGCCGACGGCGCGCTCCTCGACGGCCGCGTCGCCCGCCGGTTCGGCCGCGGCCACGAGCTGAGCTTCGCCGCCGGCGGCTCGGGGCACCGCGAGACCGCGTTCGAGGACGAGGAGCTGGCGGCCTACTGGGCGCGCGCCGGCGTCTGGATCGAGCTGCCGGCGAACCTCTTCGGGCGCGCCGAGTTCGAGGTCGCGGGCGGCGACGGCCGCGAAGGGCAGCGGCTCTCGACCTCGCTCGGCTGGCGGTTCTAGGAGGTGACCGGCCTGGAGTACGAGAGCGCCCTGATCTGGGCCACCGCGGCGGCGGTGGTGGCGGCGGTGGTGATCCCCTACGCCATCGGCTTCCGGCGCCGTCACCGGCACCACGCCGAGCGCAAGGAGGAGGCGGAGCGGCTGGGGATCGACCGGCCGGCCGCGCAGTATCCCTACATCGACCCGGCGCACTGCATCGGCTGCGGCGCCTGTGTACGCGCCTGCCCGGAGGGAGACGTCCTCGGCGTCGTCGGCGGCACGGCGGTGGTCGTCAACGGCCTCCGCTGCGTCGGCCACGGGCGCTGCGAAGAGGCGTGCCCGGTGGGTGCGATCGAGGTCGGCCTCGGCGACCTCAAGTCGCGCGCCGACGTGCCGCTGCTCGACGACAACCTCGAGACCACCCTACCCGGCGTCTACGTCGCCGGTGAGCTGGGCGGGCTGGCGCTGGTCCGAAACGCCCTCGCCCAGGGGCGGCGGGCGGCCGAGGAGGCGGCCGAGCGGCTAGCCGCGAGCGGCGCCCGCGGCGGCGACCGCCTCGACCTCCTGATCGTCGGCGCCGGCCCCGCCGGGCTCTCGGCGGCGCTCACCGCGCACGTCCGCGGCCTCTCCTACCGGGTGCTCGAGCGCGAGGCGGACCTCGGCGGGAGCTTGCTCCACTACCCGCGGCGGAAGATGGTGCTGACCCAGCCGGTCGCGATCCCGCCGTGGGGCGAGCTGCGCTCCGAGGAGTACCAGAAGGAGCGCCTGCTCGAGATCTTCGGCGGCATCGTCGAGCGCTACGGCCTGGCGGTCTCCTTCGGCGAGACGGTCGAGCGCCTCGAGCCGCTGAGCGGGGCGGGACCGGACGCCGGTTATCGCGTCCGCACCGCCACCGGCGCCTGGGACGCCCGCACCGTCGTCCTCGCCCTCGGCCGCCGCGGCGCCCCGCGCAAGCTCGGCGTCCCGGGCGAGGAGCTGCCCAAGGTGATGTACAAGCTGCTCGACGCCGAGTCCTACCGCGATTGCCGGATCCTCGTCGTCGGCGGCGGCGACAGCGCCGCCGAGGCCGCGATCGGCCTCGCCCGCCAGCCCGGCAACCGCGTCACCCTCTCCTACCGCCGCGAGCGGCTGGTGCGGATCAAGCAGAAGAACGAGGCCGCGCTCGGCCGGCTCCTCGAATCGGGTGCGGTGCACGGCCTCTTCTCCTCCGAGGTCACCGAGATCGCCGCCGACCGCGTCCGCCTGGAGGTCGAAGGCGGCGAGCCGGTCGAGCTCGGCAACGACTACGTCTTCGTCTTCGCCGGCGGCGTGCCGCCGTTCGGGCTGCTCAAGAAGGCCGGGATCCGGTTCGGGGGCGAGGAGGAGCGGGAGGCCACGGCCGCGTGAACCGGTCCTCGGCCGGCCTCGTCCGCGGTGGTACGATCGCAAACCGTGAAGAGCGGCTTGCCGGCCCGTTCCGGCCGAATCGAGGAGGCCCCGCCGGTGCAATTGGCGATCGAGATGCCCGCGGAGGCGCTCTCCGCACTGCGGGAGACGCCGGAGCGCTTCACCGCCGAGCTGCGCTTCGCCGCGGCGGTGCAGTGGTATCACCAGGGCCGGATCAGCGGCAGCAAAGCTGCCCAGATCGCCGGGATGTCGCGGCTCGAGTTCCTCGACGAGCTCGCCAGGCGCAAGCTGGACGTCATCAAGGTCGACTTGGAGGATCTCCGCGAGGAGATAGGCGCTGCCTGAGCCGCCGGTCGTCGACGCCTCGCCCCCTCATCGTGCCGGCGGGCTGCGAGGCCTGGTGCATTCGCTTCCGTTAGCGGAGTTCGTTAGCGGGTCCAGCCCTTCGTCACGCCTTCGACGACGATCTCCGAAAGCTCCTCCTCCGTCAGGTCATATTGCCGAGCGAGGTCCTCCTTATATTTGGCGCCGAGCTGACGCTCACGTTCCACCTGCTTCATGAACTGGGAATCCGGTATCTCCGCCATGGCCTCGCGCCTCGCTCGCTGCTCTGCGGCGACGATCTCTCGAAAGGCATTCCTTCGTTCGCCTTCAGCGAGGCCGAACAGCACCTCGGGCTCCTGGTCGAGTGCGGTGAGCCTCTCGTCATTGATGAGCACCCGAGGAGATCCGCTCTCGCTCGGATCTTTTGCGAGCATTCCGATCCAGAGGCCCTGGCCCGCCCTTGCCTGCTCCTCGGTGCCGTAGATGTAGATGTAGACGTTCGTCGGAGGGTTGTGGTACCGGAAGCCTCGTCTCTGGCTGGCTTCACGGTAGCGGCGCAAGATCTCGGCTTCGAGCGCGGTTCTCGAGGGAGTTCCCGATGCAGCGACGTGCTGCTCGATTTGAGTCTTGATTGGGATGTCTTCGATCTTCTCTTCAATCAGAGCAAACGTGTTGCCGAGTTCGGGCGGTGCATCCTGGACCTCTGCGGTCGTGGAGCCAGGTCTGGAATCCTCTCGCGGCGGTTCCACGCTGCAACCGCCCAGGAGCAGCGAAAGCGCGACTAAGAGGTCTGCGGTGGTGCTCCCACGGTGCATCGGCTTGCCTCCTCGACTCGAGCCTCGCACTGGATGTTTACGAATTACTAACGCTCCGGCGCCGCCACCGCGAGGCCGCATCAGCGGCGGCAAGGCCACACAGCCAGATCGCGAAGCCCGCGCAGTTGGAAGCTCGAAGCAGCAGGGTCGACGGGTCCACGGCACTTCCTCCCTGGCGGATCTTCAGGCGAGGTCCATGAGATTGACGAACGATTCGTTGTTCGGAGTACGGAAGACGGCGAACCCTCGGCGGTCGAGGGTCAGGATGTCCCGAATTCCGAGATCCTCGGCGAGTAGCACCAACGTCGCGTCCGCGTAGTCCATCGGGGTATCGGCGTAGCGTCCCATCAGCTCCGCGGCGCGAAGGAGAGCCGGCGGCTGTGAGTAGTCCTCGACGTGAATCGGCGCCGTCGAGGCGAACCGTGCCATGAGTTCGAATCCGCGATGCTGCCGGCGAACCAGGTACATCGCTTCGGTGATCACGGCACTGGTGGTGATCAGGACACCCGGGAAGCGGTCCAGGCGATCGCTCACCCTGGCGTGGTCGCGGTCGGCTGGATCGAGATACGCGACGATCGGGCCGGCGTCGAGCAACCAGCCGGTCATGAGCGCCAGTTCATCTCGCGCAGGTGGCGTTCCCAGGCGTCGGGCTCTCCACGCGCCGGACCGAGGCGCCCGGCGAGGTGACCGATGCGCTCGCCCAGTGGCCGCTCTGAGACCTCCACTTCGATCAGTTCCCGTACCAGCGACGACACGCTCTTGCGTCGCAGCTTCGCGCGCTCGTCCAGGGCCTGCTTGAGGTTCTCGTCCAGGCGGACCGTCACCGTAGTCGTCATGTGCACAGTGTACTACGCCGTGCTCCAGACCCGCCCGTCGCCCACCCGCCGCCCCCGATCCGTTACACTACCTCGCCCCAGCCCGGCCCCCATCCGCGCCGGCCGGCGCCGGGCAGCAGTCTCCCCCGACCCGATCCGCTTCACGCCCGAGAGGAGACCCATGGCCTACGAGATCCCCCTGCCCGTCACCTGGTACGCCGGCGAGGACGCCGATCCGGAGGAGACCCGCGAGTGGCAGGAAGCGCTTCATGACTTGATCGACGCCCATGGCGAGCAGCGGGCCGAGTTCCTGCTCAAGAAACTCGCCGAGACCGGGTTCGAGAGCGGGCTGCGGCTGCCGTTCGTGACGAGTACGCCCTACGTCAACACCATCCCGGTCCACGAGCAGCCGCAGTACCCGGGCGACCGCCAGCTCGAGCGGCGGATCAAGAGCCTGATCCGCTGGAACGCGATGGCGATGGTGGTGCAGGCCAACCGCAGGAACGAGGGGATCGGCGGCCACATCTCGACCTTCGCCTCGGCCGCGACGCTCTACGAGGTCGGCATGAACCACTTCTTCCGCGGCCGCGGCGAGAGCGGCTTCGGCGGCGACATCGTCTATTACCAGGGGCATGCCTCGCCTGGCATCTACGCCCAGGCCTACCTCGAGGGGCGGATCGGCGACGTCCAGATGCAGAACTTCCGGCAGGAGCTGGCCGCGGGCGGCGGGCTGTCGTCCTACCCGCACCCGTGGCTGATGCCGGAGTTCTGGGAGTACCCGACGGTGTCGATGGGGCTCGGGCCGATCAGCGCGATCTACCAGGCGCGCTTCAACCGCTACCTGCTCGACCGCGGCATCCTCGACACCTCGGGCCGCCACGTCTGGTGCTTCGTCGGCGACGGCGAGTCCGACGAGCCGGAGAGCCTGGGCGCGATCACGCTCGCGGCGCGCCAGAAGCTCGACAACCTGATCTTCGTCGTCAACTGCAACCTCCAGCGCCTCGACGGGCCGGTGCGCGGCAACGGCAAGATCATCCAGGAGCTGGAGACGGTCTTCCGCGGCGCCGGCTGGAACGTGCTCAAGGTGATCTGGGGCGACGACTGGGACGACCTGTTCGCGCGCGACACGTCGGGCCTGCTGGTCCAGCGCATGAACGAGCTGGTCGACGGCCAGTTCCAGAAGTACACGGTCGAGAGCGGCGCCTACATCCGCAAGGACTTCTTCGGCAAGCACCCGGAGCTGGCGAAGCTGGTCGAAGGCAAGAGCGACGACGAGCTGGAGCGGCTCCGCCGCGGCGGCCACGACCCGGCCAAGGTCTATGCCGCGTTCAAGGCGGCGGTCGACCACACCGGCTCGCCGACCGTGATCCTGGCCAAGACCGTCAAGGGCTACGGCCTCGGCGAGGCGGGCGAGGGGCGCAACGTCACCCACCAGCAGAAGAAGCTCAACGAGGAGGAGCTGCGCCGCTTCCGCGACCGCTTCGACATCCCGATCCCCGACGCCGAGCTGGCCGAGGCGCCGTTCTACCGGCCGCCCGAGGACAGCGACGTGGTCTCGTACCTCCGGGAGCGGCGCGCCGCGCTCGGCGGCTCCGTGCCCAGCCGCAAGGTGCGGACGAAGCCGCTCGAGCTGCCCGGACGCGACCTCTACGCCGACTTCTTCGGCGGCGTCGACCGGCCGGTTTCGACCACCATGGCGTTCGTCCAGATCCTGACCAAGCTCCTGAAGGTCGGCGACCTCGGTATGCGCATCGTGCCGATCGTCCCCGACGAGGCGCGCACCTTCGGCATGGAGTCGCTGTTCCGGCAGTTCGGGATCTACTCGTCGGTGGGGCAGGTCTACGAGCCGGTCGACGCGAAGATGCTCCTCTACTACAAGGAGGCCAAGGACGGGCAGATCCTCGAGGAGGGGATCACCGAGGCCGGCTCGATGGCGTCGTTCACCGCCGCCGGCACCGCCTACGCCACCCACGGCGTCGACATGATCCCGTTCTTCATCTTCTACTCGATGTTCGGGTTCCAGCGCATCGGCGACCTGATCTGGGCGTTCGCCGACATGCGCGGCCGGGGGTTCCTGCTCGGCGCCACCTCGGGGCGCACGACGCTCAACGGCGAGGGGCTCCAGCACGAGGACGGCCACAGCCACGTGCTCGCCTCGACGGTGCCGAACCTGGTCGCCTACGACCCGGCCTACGCCTACGAGGTGGCGGTGATCCTGCGCGACGGCCTGCGCCGGATGTACGGCGAGCGCGAGGACGTCTTCTACTACGTCACCCTGTGCAACGAGAACTACGAGATGCCGCCGCTCCCCGAGGGCGCCGAGGAGGGCATCCTCCGCGGGCTCTACAAGCTGAAGCCCGCGCCCGCGGCCAAGGACGGCGACCCGGCCGAGCGCCCGCGGGTCCACCTGTGGGGGAGCGGGCCGCTCCTCAACGAGGCGCTCCGCGCCCAGGGAATCCTCGCCGACCGCTTCGGCGTCGCCGCCGACGTCTGGAGCGCCACCTGCTACAAGGAGCTGCGCCGCGAAGCGCTGGCGGCCGAGCGCTGGAACCTGCTCCACCCCGACGAGGAGCCGCGGGTGCCCTACGTCACCCAGGCTCTCCAGGGCGAGAGCGGCCCGGTGGTCGCGGTCTCGGACTACATGAAGCTGGTCCCCGACCAGATCGCCCGCTGGGTGCCCAACGGCCTCTATCCGCTCGGCACCGACGGCTTCGGCAGGAGCGACACCCGGGAGGCGCTCCGCCGCTTCTTCGAGGTCGACGCCGAGAGCGTGGCGCTGGCGGCGCTGTCGCGGCTGGCGCTCGCGGGCGCGGTCGACCGCCGGAAGGTGGCCGAGGCTCGCGAGGCGCTGGGGATCGATGCCGGCAAGCCGGATCCGCTCTTGACCTGAGCCGCCCGCTCCGGAGGCAGAACCGTTTCGGCCTCCGGCGCGAACTCATCCGGGAATCCGGCGCGCCGCGTCCGCGGTTCACCGGATGTGCGAAATCGCCCGTAAACCTTCTTTGGAGGACGATACGATGAGGAACCGCATTGCGCTCTCGATCCTGACCCTGCTGCTCGCGCTGCCGGCGGTCGCTGCCGCGGCCGACACCTACACCGTCGATCAGAACCACAGCACGGTCGGCTTCTCGGTGCGCCACATCTTCACCCGTGTGCCCGGGGAGTTCAACGACTTCGCCGGCACGATCGTCTACGACGCCGCGAACCCGGCCGGCTCGTCGGTCGACTTCACCGTCCAGGCGGCGAGCATCGACACCGACAACGAGCGCCGCGACGGCCACCTCAAGTCGGCCGACTTCTTCGACGTCGAGAACCACCCGACCCTGACCTTCAAGAGCAAGAAGGTCGCGGGCTCGGGCGACGACCTCCAGGTCACCGGCGACCTCACCATCCGCGGCGTCACCAAGGAGGTGACTCTGCCGGTCGAGGTGCTCGGCGCGGCGGGCGGCAAGGCCGGCTTCGCCACCGAGTTCAAGATCGACCGCTTGGCCTACGGCGTGGCGTGGAACCGCGCCATGGAGGGCGGCGGCGCGATGCTCGACGACGAGGTGACGATCCGCATCGACGTCGAGGCCGACAAGGCCGAGGCGCCCGCGGCGAGCAAGTAGGTCGGGCCGCTGAGAGGGGGGCTGGCCGGCGGCCCCCCTCACGGACTCAAAACTGCACGTGGGCCAGGTAGAAGGTCGCGATGTCGACCTGCTTGGTCATGAGCTGGGCCGCCAGCTCGGGCGTGACCACGAACTGGCCGCCGGTCTCCTGGTCGGAGGTGGTCATCACCAGCTCGATCGCCTCGACCGCGTCGGGCCGGCTCTCGCGCAGGCGCAGCAGGGCGGCGCAGGTGACGGCCAGGGCGCGGAAGACCGAGGCCTCGGAGCCGGTGGTGACCAGCACCCGCGGCCGGTTGGCCCCGGTGCCCTGGAGCACCTCGACCATCTCCAGCCCCTGGCCGATGTACATCTGCTGGATCTGGGCCGCCAGGTCGAGGTCGCCGAGCGGCCGCGGCGGCAGCGCCCGGAGGTCCGGGTAGCCGCCGGCGGTGAGGGCCAGGTCGCCGGCCGCCGGAGCGCTCGCTCCGCGGCGCGCCTCGGGCAGCGCCGGTCCCCCGCTGTCGCGGTTCGCGATCAGGTCGGCGAGGGTCCGCCGGCGCTCGACCGGGCGCGCGTCCTCGGCGGTCATCTCGCGGACCTCGCCCCCTTCGAGCACCATCGCCGAGCCGAGCTTCTGCTGGTTCGCCTGCTCGGTCCGCGTGACGTCGATCTCCGCGGCGTCGATGAAGGTGGTGGTGCCGTTGGGCATCACGATGTAGGCGGTGCCGTCGACCACCTTGTACTCGTCGCGGGCGACGATCCGGGAGCCGTCCTTGAGGTAGATGGTGTAGGCGGCGGCCGGGGCGGTGGCCACGAGCAGAGCGAGCAGGGCGAGGGCGGCGGCGCGGATCGCGGTCATCGGCGGGTCTCCTCCCGTGGGGCGTGAGCGGCGCTGCTATCATAACCGCGCCCCCGACCATGGCCGATCCCAGCTCCACCCCCTCCCGCTCCGAGCCCCGAGACGCGGCGTCCGCCCGGCCGGCGGCCGCAGTTGCGGCGCGCGGTCCCCTGAGCCGGCCGGCCCCGGGCCTCCTGGTGCTCGAGGACGGCACGGTCTTCGAGGGCGAGGCGGTGTCGCCCGGCACCCGCTTCGGCGAGGTGGTCTTCAACACCGCGATGACCGGCTACCAGGAGATCCTGACCGACGCCTCCTACCGCGGCCAGATCGTGGTCATGACCCAGCCCCACATCGGCAACTACGGCACGCGCGAGGACGCCGCCGAGTCGAGACGGCCCTGGGCCGAGGGGCTGGTGGCGCGGCGGATCACCGCCCGGCCCTCGGGCACCGGCACCGAGGAGTCGCTCCCCGGCTGGCTGGCGCGCCACCGTCTGCCGGCGCTCGCCGGCCTCGACACCCGGGCGCTGGTGCGGCGGCTGCGCCAGGAGGGGGCGATGCGCGGGGTGGTGACCAGCGAGCGGAGCGACGCCGCGGCGCTGGTCGCCGAGCTGGCCGACTTCCCGCCGATGGCCGGCCGCGCGCTGGTCGACGAGGTCACCTGCGCGGCGCCCTGGGAGCTGCCGGCCGAGGGCGAGGAGCGTTGCCACCTGGCGGTCTACGACTACGGGGTCAAGACCAACATCCTGCGCTCGCTCGCCGGGCGCGGGGCCCGGCTGACCGTGCTGCCGGCGCGGACGCCGGCCGGGGAGTGCCTCGCGCTCGGCGTCGACGGCGTGGTGCTCTCGAACGGCCCCGGCGACCCCGAGCCGCTGACCGGCATCGTCGAGGCGGTGCGCGAGCTGCTCGCCGCGGGGCCGCCGGTGTTCGGCATCTGCCTCGGCCATCAGCTCCTGGGGCTCGCGCTCGGCGGCCGCACCTTCAAGCTCAAGTTCGGCCATCACGGCGCCAACCAGCCGGTGCGCGACGAGGCGAGCGGGCGGGTGTCGATCACCAGCCAGAACCACGGCTTCGCGGTCGAGGCGGCGTCGCTGCCGGCGGGGGTGCGGGTGTCGCAGGTCAACCTCAACGACCGCACGCTCGAGGCCTTCGCGGCGGGCGACCGGCCGGTGTTCGCGGTCCAGTACCACCCCGAGGCGGCGCCCGGCCCGCACGACGCCGCGCGCCTGTTCGACGACTTCCTGGCCACGGTCGGCGCCCACGCATGAGCGGCCGGGAGCGGTCACCGCTGGGCCGCGGCCCGCTCTCCTGGGTCGTGGCCTGGCGCTTCCTCCGCGGCCGGCGCAGCCGGCTGCTCGACGGCACCGCGCGCGCCGCGCTCGCCGCCACCGCGCTGGGCGTCACCGCGATGATCATCGCCATGGCGCTGATGACCGGTTACCGCGAGGACCTGCGGCGCAAGCTGGTCGAGGGGAACGCCCCGGTGGTGGCGCAGCCGCTCTCCGCCGGTGCCGAGCCGCTCGGCGAGGCCCGGCGCGCCGAGCTGGCGGCGATCCCCGGCGTCGCCGCGGTCGGCCGGGTCGCCTACGGCCAGGGCACCCTCACCGCGGTGGAGGGGACGGGCGGCGACGGCGTCGAGGTGACCCTGCGCGGCGTCGAGCCGCGGGCGGCCGCGGCAGGTCCGGCGGCCGGCTCGGCGGCCCCGGCGGCCGCGGCCGCCGGCCTCGCCGGCGGCGGCAGCCTGACCGCGACCGCCGAGCAGCTCGCGCCGGGCCCCGACGGCGTGCCGGGCGCGGTGCTCGGCGCCGAGCTGGCGCGCCGCCTCGGCGCCGCCGAGGGGGACCTGCTGCGGTTGGTAGCCCTCGGGGTCGGCGGCGGCCGGCCGCGTTTCCACTACCGGAGCCTGCGGGTCGCCGGCACCTTCGCGGTCGGCTTCGCCGAGTTCGACGCCGGCTGGGCGGTGGTCGACCGCGCGCTGGTCGCCGGCGACGGGGCCGGGGACGAAGAGGGCGGCGGCGCCAACGACCTCTACGAGATCGCGCTCGCCGAGGGCGCCGACGCCGAGGCCGTGGTGGCGGCGGCGGGCGAGCTGCTCGGCCGGGACTGGTTCGTCGCCGACTGGCGGCTCGCCAACCGCGAGCTGTTCACCGCTCTCGAGATCCAGCAGCGGGTGCTGTTCCTGGTCCTCGGGCTGATCGTCCTGGTCTCGACCTTCAACGTCGGCTCGACCCTGGTGGTCCTGGTGCGCGAGCGGATGCGCGACGTCGGCGTGCTCGCCGCGCTCGGGCTGGCGCCGGCGCGGCTGCGCGCGGTGTTCCTGGCCTACGGCGCCGTCCTCGGCGCCGCCGGGGTGGCGCTCGGCGTGGCGCTCGGCACCGGCGCCGCCTGGCTGATGACCACCTTCGAGGTGATCCGCTTCGACCCCGAGGTGGCGGCGATCTACTTCATCGACGCGGTGGCGTTCCGGGTGCGGCCGGCGGACCTCGCGGCGGTCGTCGGCTTCGCCCTCGCGGTCAACCTCCTCGCCTGCGCGGTGCCGGCCTGGCGCGCGGCGCGGATCGACCCCTCGACGGCGCTGCGCTATGAGTGAGGCCATGCCCACCCGGTATCTCGCGGCGGCGGTCCAGCTCACCTCGACCTCGGACACCGAGGCCAACTGGGAGAGCGCGCGGACTCTGATCGAGCGCGCCGCGGGCTACGGTGCGCGCCTGATCGCGACGCCGGAGAACACCCTCTTCCTCGGCCCGCACGAGGAGAAGGCGGGGCGTGCCGAGCCGCTCGACGGCCCGACCTGCCGCCGCTTCGCCGATCTGGCCGCACGCCTCGGCGTCCACCTCCTGCTCGGCTCGTTCAACGAGGCGCCCGACGACCGCGGCGGCGACCCCGATCGCTCCTACAACACCAGCGTGCTGTTCGGTCCGGACGGCGGCCGGCTCGCGGTCTACCGCAAGATCCACCTCTTCGACGTCGACCTCTCGCCCGAGGTCCGGTTCACCGAGTCGGAAACGGTGCGCCCGGGCGCCGAGACCGTGGTCGCGGCGACCCCGCTCGGCCGGCTCGGCCTCTCGATCTGCTACGACCTGCGCTTCGGCGAGCTGTACCGGCGTTTGCGCGACGAGGGCGCCGAGATCCTGACCGTCCCCTCGGCCTTCACCCTGACCACCGGCCGCGCCCACTGGCATCCGCTCCTCCGGGCGCGCGCGATCGAGAACCAGTGCTGGGTGATGGCGCCGGCCCAGCACGGCCGCCACGACGACCAGGGGCTGGACGAGAGCTTCGGCCACGCCCTGATCGCCGACCCCTGGGGCCAGGTCGTCGCCTGCGCCGCCGATGGCCCGGGGCTGGCCCTGGCCGAGATCGACCTCGCCCGCGTCGCTGCGCTGCGCCGGGCGATGCCGGTGGCCGATCACCGGCGGTTGTGACCGCGGGCTCGCGAGACGTCATCGGCTGCGCCGTCCGCTGGACGCGCAGCCTGCCGGCCGATAGACTCACTGAGTTTCTCAATAGCTCTCGAAACGAACGGCTCGACCGGGGGCGGGGGTGGTGCGAATGTGCCACGGAGATCGAGTGCGTTTCTTCAGGCCGGGGTCGGTGTGCGCCCTGCTGGCCGCCGCTGCCCTGACCGCCGGCGTCGCCCCCGGGCTCGCCCAGGGGCCGGCGGGGAGCGTTCCGCCGCCGGCTGAATCCCTCCTCGAGGAGGCTCGGCAGCGGCAGCTCGCTCGGCTCGAGCGGAGCGTCGGCCGCTACGCGCGGGGCGAGGCGGCGGTCTACACCGGGACGCTCGAGGCGACCGACCGTGTGTTCGGCCGCGCGGCGAAGCGGCTGCCGCTCGGCCCGGTCGTCGCGTCGCTGGAAGAGCGGGCGAGCCTGCCCGGGGGCGGCATCGGGACCGTGCTGACGGTGGTCAGCGCCCGCCACGGGCTGTGGCTCCGCCTCGGCCAGTCCGGCGACGAGCCGGGGGTCACCCGCGTCACCCGGCTGCGGCCACTCCACGGCTCGCCGGGGATCGCCGCCTCCTGCGGCGGCTGTCTCGCCGGTCTCGGGACCCGGCCCGGCACGATCCGGCTCGACCGCTTCGAGGCCGTCGGCCGGCTCGGCGACGTCGGCGGCACCGAGTTCGGGGTCGAGATCTCGGGCCGCCTCGAGCGGGTGCCTCCGGAGGAGCTGGAGCTGGCCGACGTCGAGCCGCTCGCCCCGGACCTCGAGGCCTTTCTCGACGGCGAGTTCGAGGGCTTCACCCGCCGTGGCGGCGAGGCCGTCCGGCGCGTCGAAAGCGAGCTGCGGAGTCCGGTGCCGCCGCCCCCGCGCTCGCCGCCCGAGACCGGGTGCGAGCGGGTGACCCGCTATGCCGCCGAGCGCTTCGTGGATCTGGCCGACCTCGGCCGGTTCGGGGTGCGCGACGTGGCGGTCCTCAGCACCGAGATTTGCTGCATGGACATCAGCGCCCATGGCGAGCCCGAACGGTGCTCGCCGGAGGGGAGCCGATGAACCGCCGCCGGCTCGGACTCGCGGCGGCTGCCCTGGTGCTGGCGAGCGCACCCTGGCCCGGCGCGGCGGACCCGGTTACGGGCGCCTGGAGCGGGGTCTTCGACTGGCCGCTGGTCGCCGTGCACATGGCCCAGCTCCCCACCGGCGAGATCCTGATCTGGTCGAACAAGCCCAACGAAGAGCCGCACCTCCTCGACCCCGCCGGCGACTGCTTCGAGGTGGGCGGCGGCTGCTTCACCGAGAAGCCGAACCCGATCAACCTCTTCTGCGGCGGCCACACCCACCTCGACGACGGCAGCGTCCTCGTCAACGGCGGGCACGTGACCAACAACGTCGGCGAGGCCGAGACCTTCCTGTTCGAGTACGACCTCGAGACCGACGACTGGAACTGGACGCCGTTGGGCGAGATCGAGGACACCGACATCGCACGGTGGTACCCGACCCTGACCACCCTTCCCGACGGCCGGGTGCTCAACGTCTCGGGATCGCAGAAGATCTGCGTCGGCGGTCTCGACGCGGGCGAGCTGTGCATCACCCACGACGACTGCGCCCCGGCCGCGGGCGAGCACTGCACCGGCGCGCGCCTGATCGCCATGCCGGAGCTGTTCGATCCCGCCACCCGCACCTGGGAGCCGCTGCCGCTGATCATCCAGTCGGTCCAGTTCTATCCCTTCAACTTCGTCGATCCCGACGGCATGGTCTTCTTCGCCGGCGCCGACGTCGGCGCCGGTGGCGCCGACATCCCGCCGACCCAGGGCAGCGTCTTCGACGTCGAGAGCCAGACGCTGACCCCGACCGGCGCCGTGAGCGCCGAGGACGGCGGCTCGGCGGTGATGTACGCGCCGGGGCGGATCCTCAAGACCGGCGGCACGTCCGGTGGGTCGGACGCGATCGCCACCGCCGAGATCATCGACCTCGGCGGCGCCGGCACCTGGGCGCTCACCGACCCGATGAACGTCCCGCGGCGGCGCCACAACCTGACCGTGCTCCCCGACGGCACGGTGCTGGCCACCGGCGGCACCCGGCGGGGAAACCTCGAGTTCGAGGTCGACCGCACCTGCGGCGGTACCGACCAGGGCGACTCCTGCGGCAACGACGACGACTGCCCCGACGGCGACTGCGAGCCGCACGCGATGGGCGAGCAGCAGTGGGTGTCCGAGGCCGAGATCTGGGACCCGGCGACCGGGGACTGGACCCCGATGGCCGGTGCCCAGGTGCCGCGGATGTACCACTCGACGGCGGTGCTCCTGCCCGACGCCCGGGTCCTCTCCGCCGGCGGCGGCCGCGGCGGCGGCGCCGTGGCCAATTACCTCAACGCCGAGATCTTCTCGCCGCCCTACCTCTTCACCGGCACCACGCGCCCGGTGATCGCCGAGGCGCCCGAGATCATCCACTACGGCGAGGTCTTCGATGTGCAGTCGCCTCAGGCCGACGACATCGATCGGGTGAGCCTGATCCGGCTGGCCGCGGTCACCCACTCGTTCGACCAGGACCGGCGTTTCGTGCCGCTCACCTTCAGCCCGGCGGGCGACACCGGGCTCGAGATCGACGCCCCGTCGAATCCCAACGACGCCCCTCCCGGCTACTACATGCTGTTCCTGGTCTCCGAAGAGGGCGTCCCCTCGGTGGCGAGGTTCGTCCGCCTGCTGCCCGCCGCCCCCGTGGCCGACGCCCTCTACGAGTACAGCGTCAAGGTGGTCTGCGGCACCCGGGAGGCGGACGACGAGTCGCACGCACCGGGTCTCTACACGACCTCGGTCAACATCCACAACCCCGGCGCCGAGCCGGTGCGCTTCTTCAAGAAGCTCGCGCTGACCCTCCCCCCCGGCGCCCAGCGGGCGGGGGAAGTGCTGCCGATCGGCGTCGATTCGCTCCGCTACGACGAGGCGCTCCAGACCGACTGCCGCGAGCTGCGCCGGCGCGTGGTCCCGACCCGCGAGGCGCCGTTCATCGAGGGCTTCCTGGTCATCCAGAGCGGGGGCAGCCTCGACGTCACGGCGGTCTACGCGACGGCGGCGATCGACGAAGGCGGCGAGCCCAGCCCGCACAGCAGCATCGACGTCGAGGCGATCGTCGGGCGCGAGCGGCATCTCGATCTCGAGGTGACCAAGCGGGAGGACCACTTCTGCGTGCGGGTCGGCGACCTCTTCCATCACTGCTTCGTGCTCTACGAGGTGCGGGTGGAGAACCGCGGGCCGAACGATGCCCACGACGTCGTGGTCGAGGACGAGGCGACCCGGCCGGGGAGCTTGATCGCGATCGTTCCGGACCTCTTCGAGGTCCTGCCGGCCGGCGCGGCGGCGGTGGGGATCCCGGTCGGCGAGACCGTCTCGCTGACCGCCACCATCCCCGAGCTGCTCGCCGGCGACACCGGCTTCGTCCGGTTCTGGGTCTACGCCCCGGTCACCACCGGATCGCCACCCACGGTCTTCCACCCGTCCACGCTGATCAACCGGGCGACGGCGACCGCCGCGGAGCCCGACCGCTGGCTCGGCAACAACACCGGCGAGATCGTCACCGAGCTGCCGTGAGAACCGCCGAGGAGACCAAGCCATGAACCGCCGATCGGTGCCGCGACTCTCCCTCGCTCCGGCGGCCGCCGTCGCCTGCCTGGCACTCGCCTCGTGCGCCGTGCACCACGAGAGCGCGCAGACGTCGCCTCGGCCGGCGTCTCCGCCGCCGGTGACCGGGAGCCTGACCGACGTCGAGTGCGGCGGCGCGAGGCCGGCCGCCCTCGCGGCGGCGGCGGGAGAGGCGCCCGACCCCCGGTCCGAAGCGACCGCGGAGTGGCTGGCCGAGGCGGTCGAACCGAGCGACGACGACGCCCGGCTGCGCGCCTATCTCCGCTGCCTGGCGGAGCGGGGCGCCGGCAGCCGATCCGGCGCGGACGCTCACACCAGTCCGTAGCCGAGGTCGCGGGCGACCCGGTCGAGCATCCTCAAGAGCGCCGGATCCGCCAGCGGGCGGTGGAACTCGGGCCGCGGCGGGATCGCCGTGCGGGCGCGCTCGGTGAGCGCGATCGCCGGCCGGTTGCCGTGCATCGAGGAGGGGTAGTAGAGGCCGTCGAGGTCCGGGTAGGCCTCGTAGATCGCCTGTGCCCACCGGCGCGCGCGCGGGCGCGAGCCGGTGGCGATCGCCATCGACGCGCCGGCGCGGGTGGGCCAGGTGCCGGTCAGGTCGAGCAGGGTCACCGGCCGGGCGAGGCGGAAGGCGGCCAGCCAGGGATCGCGCGCGGCGCGGTCGATCACCCGCGTGTCCTGGAACGCCTCGGCGAGCGCGGTCGGGCCGTGGCCGGCGGCGTAGAGGATCGCCCGCTCCTGGATCCGCGGCGGCGGCAGGTGATGGTCGAAGCGGGCGGCGGTGGGACCGAAATCGCGCAGCCGGTCCCACAGCGTCGGGTGGCGCCCGCCGCGCCGGTAGAGCCGCCACGCCCACCAGCCGGCGGGGAGGCGCTTCCGTGCCGGCGGGATGCCGGCCAGCTCGCCCGCGGACGGCGGCTCGGGAAACTTGGCCACGGTGGGATCGAAGGCGGACCGCGGCTCAGAGCCCGGCGGCGAGGTCGGCCGCCGGCGCCGCCGGCAGACCGAGCTGCAGCCACTCGCGCGGCGACAGCGGGCGCGGGCTGAGCCGTTCGTCGACCAGGTCGGGGTTGGGCGAGGTGAACCAGCGGTAGACCGCCACCGGGTGGAGCTCCGGGTCGGTCCGTCCCAGCACATCACCGGCGCCCGCCAACGGCCGCTCGCCGTCGAACTGGAAGCGCGGCAGGCACCAGCCGGACGGCATGCGGATGCCGTAGAGCCGCGGCGGGTCGGCGGAGAGCATCTGGCGGACCCGGCTCGGGTCGACCCCGAAGAGCGCCGCCGCCTCGGCGGTGGAGAGACCGGTCTCGAGCAGCGCGGCGTAGTCGGCGACGGTGCGCGCCAGCGGGTCCTCGCTCGCCGCACCGGCGGCGGGCTCGACCTCGAAGCCGCCGCGCTCGAGCGCCGCGACTTCGGCCGCGGTCAGGTCGGCGCCCGGATCGGGTCGGTATAGGCGGCGTTCGAGGCTCTCGATCGCCTGCTGAACCAGCGGCTCGAGCGCCTGCGCCGCGACCTGCAGGCCGTGGGCGTGGAGATAGGCGACGGTGGCGGCGGCGGTGGAGGTGCGGGCCATGGGGGAAGCTCCTCGGGGCGTGTGACCTGGCTAACGCGATCTCATGGCGTTAGATTCCGGGAGGAGATTACCACGCACCCTCCCGGGGCCCCGGTCTACCGCCCGAGCAGCCCCGCCAGCACCTCGACCCCGCGCATCGTCACCGCGGGCTCGGCGGCGGTGAAGCAGAGCCGGACGTGGGTGGGGTACGGGCCGAAGCTCGGGCCGGGGGCGAGGAAGAGGCCGCGCTCGACGCAGTCCTCGAGGAAGCCGGGGAGGCCGCGCTCGTCGAGGCGGTCGGCGACGTCGAGGAAGAGGAAGGTGCTGCCGGCGGGGGGTTCGAGGCCGAGCCGGCGGGCGGCGGCCTCGCCCAGCTCGCGGTAACGCTCGCGGGTCTCGGTCAGCCACGGCTCGCCGCGCCCCTCGAGCAGGCGCAGCGCCGCCACCTGACCGGCGGTCGGGGCGCTGTAGAAGGTGTGGGTCGAGACCTTGCGCACCTCGTCCATCGCCGCGGCCGGGCCGACCGCGTAGCCGATGCGGTTGCCGGCCATCCCGTAGGCCTTGGAGAACGAGTAGGCCGAGAACGTCCGCTCCGGCGCCAGGGCGCGCAGATAGGCGTGCTCGCCGCGGTAGCAGTAGTCCTCGTAGACCTCGTCCGAGATCAGCCACAACCCCTCGCCGCGCGCCCACCCGGCGAGCGCTTCCAGCTCGGCGCCCGGGATCACCCGGCCGGTGGGGTTGTTCGGGGTGTTGAGGTAGAGCGCGACCGTCGCCGGGGTGCGGAGGGCAGCCACCGCGGCCACCGCCGCCTCGGGGCCGGCGACCTCTCCGAGGTAGGGCACCGGCACCGGCCGGGCGTGGAACGAGCGGACGATGCCGGCGATCAGCGGCCAGTACGGGGCGAGGATCAGCACCTCGTCGCCCGGGGCGAGCAGCGCTCCGGCCACCGCGCCCAGGGCCCCGGTGGCGCCGGCCGCCATCAGCACGTCGGCGGGCGCCGTGGGCACGCCGGTGCGCCCGGCGACCCGCGCCGCCACCGCCTCGACCAGCGCCGGCAGTCCGTGGGGCGGCGTGTAGCGGTGGAGGCCGGGGTTCTCGGCGGTCCGGAGGTCCTCCATCCGGCACCCCTCGGGCGGCTCGAGCCAGGTGTCGCCGACGTGGAGCGGGTAGGTCTCGCCCTCGAATGTGGCGAGCCGGTGGGCGAGCGCCGAGTAGACCGAGCCGCCGATGCCGGCGACGGCGGGGGAGAAGCCGGGGTAGCGGGGCATGGGCGGGTACGTTATCCCAGCTCTCGAGGCGGACGGGCTGAGGTAGCATCGGGCGCCACCGACGCCATGTTCGAAGCCCCCCACGGCCCCTACCTCGTCCCCTTCGACGGCTCGTTCCGGGTCGCCGCGGCGCCGACCTCGCCGCCCGCGGATGCGCCCGGGGAGAAGCGGTGCAAGGAGCTCCTGGCCGAGCGGGTGGAGGAGCTGGACGAGCTCCAGCGCACGCTCTACGCCGACGACCGCTGGTCGGTGCTTCTGGTCTTCCAGGCGATGGACGCCGCCGGCAAGGACGGCACGATCCGGGCCGTCCTCACCGGGGTCGACCCGGCCGGCTTCCAGGTCTTCTCGTTCAAGAAGCCCTCGGCCGAGGAGCTGGACCACGACTTCCTCTGGCGCACCGCGCGGCGGCTCCCCGAGCGCGGGAGGATCGGCGTCTTCAACCGCAGCTACTACGAGGAGGTGCTGGTGGTCCGGGTCCACCCGGAGTTCCTCGGCGCCCAGCGCCTGCCCGTCGTGCCGGCCGGCGACGAGCTGTGGCACCAGCGTTTCGACTCCATCCGCGACCACGAGATGCACCTCGCGCGGAGCGGCGTCGCGGTGATCAAGATCTGGCTCAACGTCTCGCGCGAGGAGCAGCGGCGGCGCTTCCTCGCCCGGATCGACGAGCCGGAAAAGAACTGGAAGTTCGCCGCCGCCGACGTCCGCGAGTCGGAGCGCTGGGTGGACTACATGCGCGCCTACGAGGAGGCGCTCGCCGTCACCTCGCGGCCGTGGGCGCCCTGGTACGCGATCCCCGCCGACGACAAGGCCTGGATGCGCCTCCAGGTGGCCGAGGTCCTGGTCGCGGCGCTCCGCTCGCTCGACCTCCGCTACCCGCGCGCCGCGGGCGACCAGCTCCGCGAGATGGCCGCGATCCGCGATCTCCTCGACGGCGGTTGAGCCCAGCCCAGGTTCAGAGTCCATGACCTCGCTCGACCAGATCGCCACCTGGGCCGCCGCCGGCGAGTCCGAGACGCAGGAGTTCAAGCGCACCACAGGCCAGCGGCGCGAGGCGGCGCGCACCCTCTGCGCCATGCTCAACCATCGTGGCGGCCGGGTGATCTTCGGCGTCGAGCCCGACGGTCGCGTGGTCGGCCAGCAGGTGAGCGACCGCACGGTCGAGGAGATCGCGCAGGAGATCCGCGAGATCGAGCCGCCGGTCTTCCCCACGATCGAGCGCGTCGCCGCGGGCGGCGGGCGCGAGGTGCTCGTGGTGGCGGTCGGCCCCGGCCACAGCCAGCCCTATACGCACCGCGGGCAGGCGTATCGGCGCGTCGGCACGACGAACCAGGCGCTGTCGCGGGAGGAATACAACCGCGTGCTCATCGAGCGGTTGCACGCGGAGTCACGTTGGGAGATCCAGCCTGCGGACGGCTGGTCGGCTGCGGACCTCGACGAGGACGAGATCCGGCGGACCTTGGAGGAGGGCATGCGCATCGGCCGCGTCAGCGAACCGGGCACCCGTGAGCCGGAGGCCATCCTGCGTGGTCTGGGCCTCATGAAGCAGGGCGTCCTGCTCCGTGCTGCGGTCGTGCTCTTCGGTCGCGCGGACCGGTTCCTGCCCGACTACACCCAGTGCCTCCTCCGGGTGGCGCGCTTCCGGGGGACGGAGAAGGGCGAGTTCCTCGACAACCGCCGGTTCTTCGGTAACGCCTTCGAGCTCCTGAGGCAGGCGGAACGATTCCTCCTCGAACACATGCCGATCGCCGGCCGCTTCGAGCCCGACAGCATGGTGCGCATCGACGAGCCGGCGTACTCGCCCCTCGCGTTCCGCGAGGCGGTCGCCAACGCGATCTGCCACCGGGAGTACACGAGCGGGGGAAGGCGTCGCGATCTACGACGACCGCCTCGAGGTGACTTCCTCCGGCACCCTGCACTTCGGGATCACGCCGCAGTCGCTCTTCGAGCCCCACGAGTCCCGTCCCTGGAACCCGCTCATCGCGAGTGTCTTCTACCGGCGCGGCATCATCGAAACGTGGGGGCAAGGGACGCTCAGGATGGCCGGCTGGGCGGAGGAGTTGGGTCTTCCGAGGCCCGAGATCCTCGAGATTTCGGGTGCAGTCTTGGTCCGGTTCCGGAGGAAAGCGACAGAGAAAACGACAGAGAAAGGCTCAACGCCAGAGAAAACGCCAGAGAAAACCACGGAGGCGATCCTCCACCTGCTTCGGGACGCACCGAACCTCTCGGCGGCTGAGGTCGCGAGCCGCCTCGGTCGGTCGGACAGTGCCGTCCATCGAGCTATTCGGAAGCTCCGCGAATCCGGCCGCCTGCAACGCATCGGCCCCGACAAGGGTGGCTACTGGAAGGTCATCGGTTGAGCGTGTTCACCCGAATCGGTGCTCGAGAAGGCCGCCCTCGCCTGGCTGGAAGCGACCGGCTGGCAGGTCGCGCACGGACCGAAGCTCCCTCCGACACGGCCGAAGCCGAGCGGCTGTTCAAGGAACCCGAGCGCTACGAGCGTTCGGACCGCGCCGAGAGCGCCCGCGCGATCGCCTGGTAGGGGAGCCAGACCGGCTTGCGATCGAGGTTGACCGGCAGGCCCGGCCGCTCGGCGGCGGCCTTCGAGAGCTGGTTCCAGCTCTCCGGCCCGATCCACTTCCCCCCCTCGGCGTGGAACCAGGCCGCCGAGGCGTCGCGCACGCGGTCGGCCCACTCGAAGGCGGAGTCGACCGCGCCGTCGATCGCGGCGCTCGCCTTGGCGGTGGCGGCCTCGGCGCCGGGGATGCCGAGGATCCGCGGATCGGAGGCGAGCCAGGAGCGCAGCCGCTCGCGTGCGCGGTCGGCGGCGGCGTGGGCGCGCTCGACGTGGGCGGCGGCCTTGTCGTCGGTCCGCGCCTGCTCCGCGGCCGCGTCGGACCTCCGCCCCAGCTCACCGAACGGCTCGCGGATGGTGCGGCGGCCGCGCTCCGGAGCCGCATCCGCCGCGGCGCTCTCCGCGGCGGCCTCGTGCCCGGTCTCGTCGGGCCGTGAGGCGGCTGGCTCCGAGCCCGTCGCTCCGGCGTCCACCGGCCCGGAGTCCACCGCAACGGCGCCGGCCGGCCGCCGGCGCGGCCTCGCGGCCGTCGCCGCGGGCGTGGCTGCTGCCGGGCCCGTGACCGCGGCCGCGCTCGATCCGCGGCCGCCGTAGCCGCCGCCGTAGCCGGGGAGGGGGCGGCGGAGCGCGGCGAGCGACGGCGACTCTTCCTCGCTCTCGAGGAGGGAGAGCGGCTGACTCGAGACCAGGGCGATCGGCCCTGCGGCCGCGACGCCGGCGCTCGCCCGGCCCGCGGCCGGCCCGGTCGGAGCCGCCGCGCCGCCGCCGCCGGCTCCCGCCGGCCGCGCCGCGCCGCCGCCCGGCCGCCGACCGCTCCCGCTCCGGCCGCCGCCGCTACCGCCGCCGGCCGGTGGCCCGTCGTCGCCGCCCTCGTCCTCGCCGGTCTGGCCGCGGCCGCCGCCCGATCCGCCGCGGCCGGGCTCGCGGCCGCCGCGCTCCCGCCCCTCCATCCGGCCGAGGTACTCGGGGAGGCGAATGCCGACGTTCTTGGTCAGCTCGTGGAGCGGCGGCAGCGAGCCGACCAGGCCGGAGAGGAAGTCGGCGGTGGAGCTCTTGCCGCTGCCCCCGCCGTCGCCGCCGCGGCCGCCCTCCCACACCGTGACGCTGTCGATCTTCAGGTTGGCGATCGCCTTGACCTGCTCCTCGACCAGCTTCGGGAGCTGCTCGGTGACCAGGAGCAGCGCCGCCTGCTCGGTGTCGCCGGCGACCGACGAGACGATGCGGCCGAAGCCCTCGGCCTTGTTGTTGAGGATCTGGATCAGGCCCTCGGCCTCGGCGAGCATGCGCGCCTTGATGCCGTCGGCCTCGGCCTGCATCTGGAGCCGGGTGCCGTCGGCCTCGGCCTTGCGCTGGAAGAGGGTGCCGTCGGCCTGGGCCTGCATCCCGAAGCGAAGGCCGTCCGCCTCGCCCCTCTTGAGCCGGCGGATGCGCTCGGCCTCGGCCTCGGAGAGGGTCTCGATCTCGGCCTTCTTGATCTCGGCCGGCACCAGGACGTTGGCGCGCTGGGTCGCCTCCTCGCGCATGGCGCGCTGGCGCTCGGCGTTCTCCTCGGCCTTGTAGGCCTCCTCGAGCGACATCGCGTGCTTGACCTTCTCGGCCGCCGAGGCGAGCCGCTCGGCCTCCGCCTCGCGCTCGCGCCGCTGGGCGTCGGAGTTGGCGATCGTGACCTTGGCCTCGTTCTCGCCCTCGACCGCGGTGGCCTGGGCGCTCGCCACCTGGATGCGGCGGTCGCGGTCGGCGTTGGCGGCGCCGATCTCGCCGTCGCGCTCCTTCTCGGCGACCTTGACCTTGGCCTCGTTGATCGCGCGCGCCGCGGCGTCGCGGCCGAGTGCGTCGATGTAGCCCGACTCGTCGGTGATGTCCTGGATGTTGACGTTGATCAGCCGCAGGCCGACCTTGGCGAGCTCGCTCTCGAGGCCGCGGGAGATGTTGTCGATCAGCTTGTCGCGGTCGGCGTTGATCTCCTCGATCGGCATGGTCGCGAGCACCACGCGCATCTGGCCGAAGATGATGTCGCGGGCCAGCTCGGCGACCTGCTTGTGATCCATCTCGAGCAGGCGTTCGGCGGCGTTCTCCATCACCCCCGAGACCGTCGAGATGCCGACCGTGAACGTCGACGGCGTGTTGACCCGGATGTTCTGGAGCGACAGCGCACCCTGGAGGTTGATGTCGATCGCCATGGGCTTGAGATCGAGGTACCTGTAGTCCTGGATCACCGGGATGATGAACGCGGCGCCGCCGTGGACGCAGCGCGCGGACCGGCCCGTCTTGCCCCTCCCCTTGCCGTAGACGACCAGGATCTTGTCGGGCGGGCAGCGCTTGATGCGGCGCAGGATGAAGGCGAGGGAAACGAACACGAACGCTGAGGCGGCGATGATCGCGGGGAGAACCGTGCTGGACATGATCGCTAACCCTCCCTGGGCTCGTCGGCGGTCGTTGGAGCAGTGGGCTCGGAGGTCGCGGCTGCGGTCGCCGCGGGCGCGCCGTCGAGCGGCTCGACGAGCAGCGTCTGCTGATCGAGGAGGTCGACCACCCGGATGCGGGCGCTGGTCGGGATCCGCACCGGTGAGCGGGTGAAGGCCTGGATCACGCACAGCCGGCCCTGGACCTCGACCTCTACCTGGCCCGGCCCCGACATCGCGGCCGGCACCGGGATGTAAGCGCTGCCGGTGACGCCGATCGCGTTTCTGTAGTCGAGCGTCCCTTCGTAGCTCAGGGCGTAGGCGCCCCGCATCAGGAGCACGATCGCGGCCATCAGCGCGCCGCCGGAGCCGAGCGCGATGAGGATCGAGGCGCCGAGCCCGAGGCCCGACTCGAGGGCGGCCACGCCGCCCCATCCGAAGCCGGTGAAGAAGCCGGTGATGGCGCGGATCGAGAACACGCCGCCGCCCCCGCCGTGGTCGGCGTCGACGTCGATATCGGCGTCGTCGGCGTCGAACCCGAAAAAGCTCGCGACGAGCTGCACCACGAGCAGCACCGAGGTGGCGATCGCGATGGCATAGAAGACCTTGTGGGCGACGTCCAGCTCGGTCCACCACAGATCCACGGCGGGCTCCTTTCCTGTGTGCGGAGGCCCGGCGCGCGGACCGGGGCCGGCGGCCCCGTCGATCCCGCGCCTCGCTACAACCGGTTGCGCGGATCTTACACCGGCCGCTTGAAGATGCGGGCTCCTACGCGCGGGCCGGGGCGGCTATTCGCGCCGCCCGCTGGAATCCGCGAACGCGAGGGCGGAAGCCGGCGTAATGTAGCCTGTAGCTCTTCGCCCGGCCGCTCGTGGACGCGCCCGGAACGCGCGGATGCCGGGGTGCGCGGAGGCGCCTGGAAGGGTCGGATGAGCCGGATCCTCGCGACACTGCTCCTCGTCGTCTCGCCGGCGGCGGCCGCCGCGGCCGCACCGCCCGCGCCGGCGCCGTCGCGGGAGCCGCCCGCGCAGCCGGCCGCGGGTCCGCTGGTCCCCCGCGACGAGGTCCTCCGCCTCAGCCCGGAGATGGAGGAGTTCCTCGCCGAGAACGTCGCCGGCGGCTCGGCCGACCAGCGGCTGCATTCGCTGATGGACGCCCTGTTCGAGCGCGGCCGGCTCGGCGTCTCCTACTCCAACGTCGGCACCACGACCGCGGCGCGCACGTTCGCGCTCCGCAGCGGCAACTGCCTCTCCTTCACGCTGATGTTCGCCGCGATGGCCCGCCGGGTCGGGCTCGAGGTGCGCTTCCGGGAGGTCGGCGAGGTGCTGTCGTGGGACCGGCGCGGCGCCGTGGTGCTCAACAACAAGCACCTCTTCGCCGAGGTCCCCGTCGGCCTACAGGTGGTCGCGGTCGACTTCCTTCCCGACGCCGACAAGCGTTACCGGCGGCCCCGGCTGGTCGGCGAGGATCGGGTGATCGCGCACTTCTACAGCAACCTCGGCGCCGAGAGCCTGGCCGCGGGCGAGCCGGAGCGGGCGCTGGCCGAGCTGCGGCAGGCGATCGCGATCGACCCCACCTTCGGCTGGGCGTGGACCAACCTCGGCGTCGTGCACCGCGCGTCCGGGCGGCCCGAGGAGGCGGAGCGGGCCTACCTCGAGGCCTTCCGGCTCGATCCGGCCGACGCCACGCCGCTCTCCAACCTCGCCAGCCTCTATGCCGGTCAGGGCCAGGAGCGCAAGGCCGAAAGGTTCGAGCGCCGGGTCGAGAAGCACCGGCGGCAGAATCCCTTCCACCACTACCGGCTCTCGCTGCAGGCGTCGGCGGCGGGGAGCACGACGGAGGCGATCGCCCACATGCGGCGCGCGGTTCGCCGGGCGCCCGAGGACCCGGATTTCCGCGCCCGGTTGGCCGAGCTGTACCACGCCGACGGCCAGCGGGAACGGGCCGAGCGGAGCCTCGAGCTGGCGCAGCACTACAGCAGCGATCCCGAGGCCAGGGAGCGGCTGGGGCGGCTCCTCGAGGAGTGGCGCTCCGGCTACAATGGCCCGCCGAGACGGTCGATGGAAGGAGGCGCGTGATGTCCCGAGGTCGCCAGGCTCTTGTCGTTCCGCTCGCCCTCGCAGCGTCGCTCCTGGCGGCCGCCTGGCCGCTGGAGGCGGCCACCGGCCGGTTCCGCGGCACCGTGGTCGACGAGAACGGGGAGCCGGTCGCCGGCGTCTCCGTGGCCGTGACCAGCGCCGAAATGCCCGACTTCTTCGAGCAGCTCGAGACCAACAAGCGGGGCGCTTTCACTCTCACGGTCGCCCGCGTCGAGCCGAAGTACACCCTCCAGCTCACCAAGCCCGGCTATCGGAGTCTCAAGGCCGACGTCGAGATCCGGGCGATGGAGATGGCGGAGGAGACCTTCACGCTCCCCGCCGTCGCCGGCGACGCCCCCGAGCCGACCGAGCTGTCGCCCGTCGCGGCGGCGACAGAGGAGCAGAACGCCGCCATCCGAGCCTTCAACGAGGGGCTGACCGCGCAGCGCGCCGGCGACCTGGAGACCGCCCGGGTGCGGCTCGAGGCGGCCGTGGCGGAGGACGCCGATCTGGGTTCCGCCCACGTCGCGCTCGGCACGGTCTACCTCGACCTCGGCCGGCACGAGCAGGCGCTGGCCAGCGCCGGGCGCGGTCTGGAGCTCAGGCCCGCGGACCAGGAGGCGCTGCGCGTCCGCTACGAGGCGCTGCTCGGTCTGGGCCGCAACGACGAGGCGAAGGTCGCGCTGGGCGAGATGATGAAGGCCGAGGGCATGGCGGCCACCGCCAAGACGGTCTACAACGAGGGCTCGGCGGCCTACCAGGCCGAGGACCTGGACACCGCCCTGGCCAAGTTCCGTGAGGCCGTCGAGATGGACCCGTCGCTGTACGACGCCCACCATGCGATCGCGACCATCCTGGTGCACCGCGGCGACCACGCCGGCGCCGCCGAGGCGGCGGATCGCGCGCTCCAGCTCAAGCCCGACGATCCGCGCACGCTGCGCGTGGCCTACGACGCCCACCGCGGCGTCGGCGACCGCGAGCGCGCGACCGAGATCGCTCAGCGCCTGGCGGCGGTCGATCCCGAGTTCGGTGCCGTCGGTCTCCTACAGCAGGGGGGCGAGCTGTTCAACGCCGGCGACGTGGCGGGCGCCCGCGCGCTCCTCGAGCAGGCGCTGGCGCTCGACCCGGGCCTCGGCAAGGCCCACTACCTGCTCGGCCTGTGCGCGCTGAACGACGGCGACACCGAGCAGGCGAAGCAGCACCTGGCGAAGTTCCTCGAGCTCGACCCGGACGCCGCCGACGCGGCGACCGCTCGCGAGATGCTCGGCGCGCTGTAGATCAGCAGATCAGCCGGGCGGGCAGGAGCGGTTCAGGGCGCCCAGCCGGCCGGCGGCGGGAGAGCCGGGCTGCGCCTCCAGCGACCGGCAGTAGGCCTCCACCGCCGGCTCGAGCCGGCCCAGCCCCTCCTGGATCAGGCCGGTGTAGAAGAGTGCCCGGGCGTCCCGCGGGTCGGCGGCCACGGCGATGCGGAGGTGGTCGAGGGCCTCCTGCGGCCGGCCGACCTGCGCCAGCGCGCCCGCCCAGTCGGTGTGGACCCAGCTCGGCGGCTGCTCGCCGGAGGCCACGGCGGCTCTCTCCGCCGCCTCGAACGCCGCCAGCCCGGCCTCGACGTCGCCGCCGGCGATCCGGGCGCGCCCGAGCAGCCACGCCGCTTCCAGCTCGCTCGGATCGAGCTCGAGGACGCGCTCGAGCAACCGCACCGCCTCGGCCGGCCGGTCCTGCTCGAGGTGGAGGCGGGCGAGCTGGACGCGGGGCACCACCCGGGTGGCGTCGAGAGCGACGACCTGTTCGAAGTGGGGGCGCGCCTCGTCCAGGCGGCCGAGCTGGGCGTAGGCGACGGCGAGCTGGTGGTGGACCTCGGGGTCCGACGGCTTGAGCCGCACCACCAGCTCGAGTCCGCGGGCGGCCTGCTCCCAGTCGCCGCGCTCGAAGAAGGCCTTGGCGCGCTCCCACAGCAGCACCGAGCTGGCCTCCTGCTGGACCACCTGGTCCATCAGCGGATCGGAGAAGAGGTTGTAGAGCGCCGCGTCGCGGGCCCGCTCGGCGATCGCGCGAGCCTCCTCGGGCCGCCCTTGGCGCATGTAGACCTGCCCGAGGGCCGACAGCGCCTGCCCGTGGCGCGGCTCGCTCGCCAGGATCCGCTCGAGCAGCTCCTCTGCCTCCGCCAGCTCGCCCTGGGCGATCCGCATCTGGGCCAGGCCGAGCCGAGCCGGGGTCAGCTCCGGCGCCCGTTCGAGGGCGCGCTCGAACTGGGCGGCGGCCTGCTCCGTTCGGCCGAGCGTGCCGAGGACGCGCCCCAGGCGCATGTGGGCGGGCGCATAGCCGGGGCGCAGCGCCAGCGTCCGTTCGAACGCCTCGACCGCCGCCTCGAGATCGGTGCCGGCGACGCTCAGGACGTCGCCGAGGTAGTACGGCCAGCGCTCGTCGAACCGGTCCAGGTCGCCGGCCCGCCGGTAGGCGATGCGCGCCTCGTCCCAGAGCTCGTGCGCGTGCGCCACCATGCCGAAGCGGCCCCAGGCCTCGGCCGAGGCCGGGTTCGCCAGCACCTCGCGCCGGACCTCGGCGAAGCGTGCGGCGACCTGCGGCTCCATGCCTTCGGTGTCGATCTCGGGGACGGCGTGCCCGGCGGCGGCGTCCTCGCCGGCGGGGGCGCCCTCGGGAGCGCCGCCCGCCGGCCGCGGCTCGTCGGGCGCGCAGGCCAGGGCGGCAGCCAGCGCCAGGACGGCGAGCCCACGGCCGAGGTCGGCCGCCAGGCGCCCGCGCGGCTCGCTCACCGGGAGCCCTCACCCCGCCGCAGCACGATCGCCTGGTTCATCGCCGTGCCCGGAAACGTCTCCTCCAGACCGTCGGGCCAGCGGACGACGATCTTCTCGACCTGGCCTCCGTCCCGGCCGTCCCCGCCGGGGCCGAACCCGAAGTGCGCCCGGGGATCGCTGCTCGAGAGATAGCTCATCGCGCCCTGGATCGTCCGCACCTGGCTCCGGCCCTCGGCCTCGACGCGCACCCGCGCGCCGAGCGCCCGCCGCCGCAGCCGCGGGTCGAAGGCGTCGACCAGCAGCCAGCGGCCCGGCGGCGGCTCGCCGCGGTAGAGACGCGACGGGCTCCCGAGGTTGGTGATCGCCACGTCGAGGTCGCCGTCGCCGTCGAGGTCGCCGGTCGCCAGCCCGCGGCCCACTTCGACGGGCTCGGTGAAGGGCCGCGCTTCGTGCTTGAGCGGCCCGAACCGGTCGCCATCGTTGCGGTAGGCGAGGTTGGGCTCCGCGTAGTCGTTCCATGGTTCGGGCAGCGCGTCGGTCAGCCGGTCGCCGCGCGTGACCCGGCCGTTGACGATCACGAGGTCGAGATCGCCGTCGAGATCGAGGTCGATCGGCGCGGTGCCGAAGCCGGTGTACGGGGCCGACCCTGCTCCCAGGCCCGAGCGGGCGGTGTGGTCCTCGAACCCGACCCCCGGGCCCAGGTTGCGGTAGAGGGTGTTGGTCTCGTCGCGCAGGTGGGTGAGGAAGATGTCGAAGTCGGCGTCGTTGTCGAAGTCCGCCGCCACGACGCCCATGCCGGCCTCGGCCAGCCCCGCGGCGTTGACGCTGGCGCCCAGGATCAGGGCGTCGTCGATGAAGGTGAGGTCGCCCTGGTTCATCCAGAGCTGGTTGGGATCGCCGTCGTTGGCCACGTAGACGTCCATCCAGCCGTCGTCGTCGAAGTCCTCGCAGACCACGCCGAGCCCGGCGCCGGTCACCGCGTCGATGCCGGCCTCGCGGGTGACGTCCCGGAACGTGCCGTCCCCCTGGTTGTGGAGCAGGGTGTCGACGCGGTCCTCGAAGCTGTCGGGGCCGCAGTACTCCCGCCGCCCCGCGCGGTCGGTGCACTCGACGTCGCGGTCGAAAATCACGTACCCGACCACGTAGAGGTCGAGATAGCCGTCGCGGTCGAGGTCGCAGAAGGCGGCCGAGCTCGACCAGTTGAGATCCGGATCGACGTCGGGACTGCCGCCTCCGGGAATGCCCGCACGGCGGGTGACGTCCTCGAAGGTGCCGTCGCCCCGTCCCCGGAAGAGCCGGTCGGCCCCGATGTTGGCGACGAAGACGTCCTCGTGGCCGTCGTTGTCGAAGTCGCCCACGGCGACGCCGGTGCCGTACCCCGGGTCCCCCAGACCGGAGCCCTCGGTGGCGTCCGCGAAGCGGCCGTCGGCCCCCTGGAGGAAGAGCCGGTTGACCGGATCGCCGGGCTCGGGAGGCCGGCGCAGCCCCGGGCCACCGGTGACGAAATAGAGGTCCAGGTCGCGGTCGCCGTCGGCATCGAACACGGCCACGCCGCCGCCCATCATCTCGGGAAAGAGGAGATCCCCTCCAGCTCCCGAGTCGTGGGTGAAATGGACGTTCCAGTCCTCGGTGGCGTCGACGAGCCAGGCATCGCCGGCCGCGGTCGCGGCGGCTTCGGCGGTGGGCGCTCCGCCCTCCCCGGCGGGCGTTCCACCCCCGGTTCCGCCGGGTCCGCAGGCGAGGGCGGTCAGCACCAGGGGCACCGGCAGGAATCGCAGGACGAGCAACGAGTTCGGAGTCCGGCTCACGGGGTCCTCACGTCGGCTGGATGGCGGGTGTCTACGGCCGGGACCTTCGAGAATAAGCCCTATAGTATCGGGGTTGCCGCTGCGGGAACCCGGGCCGCAGTACCAGAGCACGCGATGCCAGAGCCGTTGCGATCCAGCCCGCCCGCGAGGCCGCGCCGCATGGACTTCCCGCCGTTTGCGGCGCTCGGCCTCTGCGGCCTCGCTCTGTGCGCCCTCCCGGCTGCCGCGCAGTCGCCGGGCGCGGCGGAAGAGCCCGCTCGGGAAGCGCTCGAGGAGGAGTTCTTCGGGGTCGTCGACGTCGAGATCGTCAACGTCGACGTCTGGGTGACCGACCGGCAGGGCCACCCCGTCGAGGGGCTCGGGAAGGACGACTTCACCGTCCTCCGCGACGGCGAGCCGGTGGAGGTGACCAACTTCTATGCCGTGGCCGACGGCCGGCCGGCGGCGCCGGCTGTGCCGCAGGACGGCGCGCCGCTGGAGGCGGTGGAGGCGCGCGCCGAGCCCGCGGAGCCGGCAGTCCCTCCGGAACACCGGCTGTGGATGGTCGTCTACATCGACAACTACAACATCGATCCCACCGAGCGCAAGCGCGTCATCCCGGCGCTGCAGTCGTTCCTCGGCTCCACGCTGAGACCCGGCGACCAGGCGATGATCGTCAGCGCCCTCCGATCGCCCGAGGTCCGGTTGCCGTTCACCGAGGAACTGCGGTCGCTCTTCGAGACGCTCGACGAGCTCGCCGAGGAGTCGGGACATGCGGTCGTGCGACGGCGCGAGCTGGTGGACACCCTGCATTCGATCGACCGGGCGGAGAGCTCGCAGCAGGCCCTGATGTCGGCCCGCGGTTATGCCGACCAGGTGATGAACGAGGTCGGCTACACCGCGGACGCGCTCGAGCGGCTGGTCGAGTCGCTCGCGGGCCTGCCGGGGCGCAAGGCCCTGATCCACGTGTCGAGCGGCGTCGAGATGTCGGCCGGGGAGGCGGCCTTCCACGCCGTCGCGAGCCGGTTCGACACCGCGGAGGCCTACGGCGAGATCCCCCGCTACGACACCTCGCGCGAGTTCGAGCGGGTGAGCCGCCTCGCCAACGCCCATCGGGTGGTCTTCTACACGCTGGACGCCGGCGGCCTGCGCGGGCTGGAGTTCGGCAACGCCGAGTACGGCGGCTTCCTCAACATGGACCTGCGGTCCACGCTCGACTCGGTGGTCCCCGAGAACCTCCAGGCGCCGCTGCGCCTGATGGCCGTGGAGACCGGCGGCCGCGCGATCGTCAACCGCAACGACGCGCTGCCCGCCCTCGAGGAGGCGGCCCAGGACTTCCGCTCCTTCTATTCGCTCGGCATCGCCACGAGCGGCGCCGACTCGGCGAGCTACCATCGGCTCGACGTCCGCCTGCGGGACGGCGCTGCGAGCAAGGACCTGAGCCTGCGGCACCGGTCCGGCTATCGGAGCAAGGGCGCCGACACCCGGGTCCGCGAGGGCCTGCGGGCGGCGCTGCTCTACGACCACCAGAGCAATCCGCTCGGGCTCGACGTGGTCCTGGGCACGCCCGAGCGCGACTCGGACACCGGCTCGTACGTGCTCCCCGTCCAGCTTCGCCTGCCCTTGCGCGACCTCGTCCTGCTGCCGGCGGCGAACGGCAAGCACGAGCTGCGGCTCAGGCTGTTCGTCGGCGCGGTGGGGGAGCACGGCGGCCAGTCCGCGATCGAGGCGGTGCCGCTCGGCCTGCGCCTGGCCGAGGAGCACGTCGACGCCGCGCGCGGGGAGGCGTTCCTGCACACTCACAGGCTCCGCGTCGGGAGCGGGCGCCAGAAGGTCGGCATCGCCCTGTTCGACGTCTTCGGGCGGCAGACCTCCTACGTGATCCGCGCCGTCGAGATCGGGAACTGACCGTCAGAGAAGCCCACGGAGGATTCCGATGATCCAGAAGCGACTCTGCACCGCACCTTACGTCCGTTCCGCAGTGCTCGCCGCGTGCGGCACCCTGTCGGCTCTCGCCGGGCTCACCGTCGCGGCACCCGCGGCCGCCCAGACCGCCCAGGCCGAAGCGCGAGCGGACCAGAACCCGCCGGCCGAGGTGCCGATGTTCGAGGACGTCCTCGCGGTCCGCGTGGTCAACGTCGACGTCTTCGTCACCGATCGCTCGGGCGATCACGTCTCCGGTCTGACCCGCGAAGACTTCGAGCTCCGCGTCGACGGCGAGCCGATTCCGATCTCGAACTTCTACCACGAGTACAACCGCCGTCCCCCCGAGATCACCTCCACCGGCGAACGGCGCCGGAGCGTCTCTGCTACGAGCGAGTTCACGCCGACGGAGGTGGCGGAGCGCACCGCCGATCGCAGGAACCACGTGGTGGTCCTGATCGACCACACCCGCCTGGCGACGACCAACCGCAAGCGCGCGTTCAACGCCCTGCGCGAAGCCCTCGTCCAGCTCGATCCCGAGGACATGATCGCGGTCGTCGGCGTGCAGGAATCCCTGGTCTTCTACTCGGACTTCCTCTTCGACCGCCGGGCGGTCGAACAGATCCTCGACCGCGCCTCCAACGTCTCGATGCGCAGCAACGTCAGCGAGGTGGAGCGCCGGCAGATTCTCGACGAGATGACCCGCGGCCAGAGCGGCGGCATCCTCGCTCGCACCACGCTCGCCGACGAGGATCACCTGATCGCGCGGATCCGGGGTTACGCCGCGAGCGAGTACGAGCGCAGCCTGGGCTCGTTCCGGCAGATCGAGCGCGTGCTCGCGACGCTGAACGGGGTGCCGGGCCGCAAGATCCTGCTCTACCTCGGCGAGGGGATTCCGACCCGCCCCGGCGAGGAGCTCTACACCGAGTGGGTCCACCGCTTCGGGGGACCCGAGCTCGGCATGCGGCACTATGATCTCAACAGCGACTACAACCAGTCGGTCGGGCAGTACGACCTGACGGAACAGATGGATCAGATTGCCGAGACGGCCCATCGGGCCAACGTCATCCTCTATGCGGTCGACGCCGAGGACAACCACGGCATGGCGCTGCGCTCGGCGCTCACCGAGCAGGGAGCGAGCTCGGATTCGGTGAGCTTGGTCGAGGAGAACTTCCGCGCCCCCCTGGAGTACACCACGCAGGCGACCGGAGGGCGGCTGCTGAGAGCGTCGGGTCAGCTCCCGGAGCAGATGGCGGACCTGTTCACGGACTTCGACAACGCCTACTCGCTCGGGTTCGTGATGCCGGACGAGTGGGAGCCCGGCTCCGCCCACAAGATCGAGGTGAAGGTACGCAGGTTCGACGGCCTGAGGTTGCGCCACCGCGAAGCGGTCGTCGTCCCGGCGCCGGACGAGCGCGAGGCCGGGGCGACCGTGGCCGCGCTGTTGTACCAGACATTGGACAACACTCTCGGAATCGAAGCCGAGCCCCAGAGCCCGACCAAGCGGGACGACGGCGCCGCCGTCCTGCCGGTGCAGCTCGCGATTCCGGTCGACAGCCTCGAGCTCGTGCCGCGCGGCGCGATCCACGCCGTTTCGCTGTCGATCTACGTCAGCGTCAAGGACAAGGACGGCAACCCGAGGCAGGTCCAGAAGGTGCCGTTCCACCTCGAGATCCCGAGCGACAAGGTGGAGGAAGCCCGGGGCGAGTTCGCCCACTACACCTTGCCGGTGGTGCTGCGCCCAGGCGACCAGCAGGTGGCGATCACGGTGCGGGACGACGCCGACCGCGAGCTGTCCACCGTCCGTCTGGACGTCGCCGAGCTCTCCCGCGACCTCTGAGCCAAAAAAGAGAAGGCCCTCCGCGTCGCCGCGGAAGGCCTTCTCGGTGCGAAGGGTGCCAGGTCGCTGCGCTAGAAGCGCAGGCGCACACCCAGGTTGTAGCGTCTCGGCTCGACGAACTCCGAGCCCTCGAGGAACTCGAAGCTGCCTCCGCCGCTGACCAGGTCCTGGACGCGGACGTCCGCCTGGTCGTCGGCGACGTTGAAGACGTCGAGGAAGAAGTCCACCTCGAACCGCTCGCCGATCGCCCAGATGTACGACCCGCGAAGGTCGAGCACGCCGTACTCGCTGCCGTCGATGAAGCCGATGGCGCCATCGCCGATCCAGAGGTCGGTGAAGGGATCCGTGGTGCCGGAGAAGCCGTTGGACGGGAACGGCGTCTCGGTGCGATCCGGAATGCTGCGGCTGAACGTCGAACCCTGATTGCGGTTGAGGACGACGCCCGAGTTCCAGCGATAGCTGCCGCCGGCCTGGATGCCGTTGTCCCAGCGGTACGAGCCGTGCACCTTGAACAGGTGCTCGACCAGACCGGCCTGGAGCCCCACGATGTTGGGAGCGCGCGGATCGAGGAAGGGCACGTCGCCGGCGCCGTCGAAGTTGGAGTCCGAGTACGAGTTGGCGTCGCCGTCGGCGTAGTTGTACGAGGCGAGGAGCTGCCAGTTGTCGCTGTAGCGCTTGCGGAAGATCAGCTCGATGCCCTGCCAGTCGCGGAACGCGGCGTCCGGCAGACTCCCGATGAGGAAGTTCAGGTTGGTCGGGATCTCACCCAGGCTGCCGAACCCGAAGAACTGGGGACCGAGGAAGAAGCTCCCCGGGTCGGAGGGATCTCCTCCGGCGGCGATGTAGTCGTCGACGTCGTAGTAGAGGGAGCCGTAGTCCTCGGCGATGCCCGAGGTCTCCCGGTCGATGTAGTTGACCTCGAACATCATGTTGCGGCCGAGGTCCTGCTTGTACTGGAGCTGGATCTCCTCGGTCACCGGGGTCTCGATGCGGGGCGCGAAGAAGGCGTCCTGGACGGTGGTGCCGCCGCGGAAGCGGAAGTTGACCCAGTCGTTCAGGGGCTCGACCCAGACCTGCTCCTCGATGACGCGGCCGGTCAGCGACCCCGCGAAGTCGATCGCGTTGTCGCGGAAGGCGTCGTAGTACTCGCCGTAGAAGACGCCGACGCTGCTGCGGCCGTCGCCCCTGAGGTCGTAGGCGACGCTCAGGCGCGGCGCCAACTCGGTGTCGAACGTGCCGACGTCCTCGCCGGCGTCGTTGATGAACGTCGTGTCCTCGATGCGGAGGCCCGCGTTGACGCTCAACCGGTTCCACTGCCAGGAGTCCTGGATGAAGTAGTGGGTCGACTCCGACGTCTTCTCCGACGGGCCTGCCTGGGTCTCCAGGTCGCGGGTGTAGTTGACCAGCGCCTGCGGGTTGCCCGAGGTGCTGCTGAAGGTCATGTGGCTGTTGAGCTCGCCCGCCGAGAAGAAGCCGTCGCCGTTGTCGTCCCAGCCCGCGGCGACCAGCGACTGCCTCTGCGCCGCGGTGATGTTCTGGTTGAAGTTGTTGATCTCGTCGCTCGAGGCTCCGAAGTCGACGCTCGACCAGGTCTGGCTGCCCGGGGCGCAGCCGGTGATCTCGCACAGCGTGATCGATCCGTCCGTCCCCCGGACGTTCAGCGAGATGTAGCTGGCCGGCGGGTCGCCGACGGTCGAGGGATTCTCGAACAGAGTGCTGCTCCAGTCGACGGCGCCGACCTTGAGCGCGTGATCGCCCCATCCGGTGTCGAAGAGGTACTCGAACGAGCCGCGGATCGAGTCGGTACCGCGCTCGATGATGGTGTCGGTCCCGGCGCCGCCGAGCCGCGCCTCGCCGTCGGTGAAGGGGACTCCGGGGGCGAAGCTCGCGGCCGCGGCCGGCTCGCGGTTCTTCGGGAACGAGTTGAGGTCGAAGGTGTGATCCGTCCCGCCCAGCTCGAAGGCCGCGGCGCCCCAGACGCGGTTGTAGCCCAGGGTCCAGCGCTCGCCTCCGGTCTCGCCGACCGAGTCGGCGGCGTTCGGGGTCGAGCGGCTGAAGCTGCCGTCGCGATCCGTCGGATCGCTGAGGTAGATGCCGGAGACGAGGTCCTTGTTGGTGATCGACCAGGTCACCTTGCCGAAGCCCTGGTCGCCCGTCTGGTTGACGTCGCGGAGGAAGTTGCCCTCCGCGTCGACGATGCCGCGGTCGTTCTCGACCCGGCGGATGCTGGCGAAGAACCAGGCCTTGTCGCGGAAGATCGGGCCGCCGAGGGTGGCCGCCGCGTCGACGGTCTCGAAGGTCTCCTCGGGGAAGTGATCGTTGTCCTCGACCAGGCTGTCGTCGATGAAGTAGTAGTTGACCGAGCCGGAGAACTCGTTGCCGCCGCTCTTGGTGACGACGTTCGAGACCAGGCCCGGCACGCCGATGTACTCGGCGGGGATGGCGCCGGTCAGGATGCTCTGCTCCTGGATGATCTCGGTGTTGAGATTGGCGCCGGCGGTGCCCTCCGTCCGATCGGTGACGTTGATGCCGTCGAAGTAGTAGAGGTTGTCGGTCGAGCGGCCGACGTCGCCCTCCGCGCCGTCGACGTCACGGTAGTTGATCCCCGACCGGGAGGCCGGGTTCTCCGTGGTGCCCATGGCGTCCTGAACGCCCGGGACGAGCTGCAGGTAGCTCTGGTAGGAGCGGCCGGTGGGCAGCGACTCGGTGAGCTCGAGGGTGATCTCCTGGCCGGCGGTGGTGCTGGTCGTGTCGACGACCGGGGACTCGCCGGTGATCACCATCTCCTCGCCGAACTCGGCGAGCTGGAGCTCGACGTTCAGAACGGCGGCCTGGCCCGCGCTCACGCGCACGCCCTCGACCCGCGCCGGCGTGAAGCCCTCGAGTGTCACGTTGACGACGTAGTTCGAAGCCGGGTCGAGGGCCACGAGGTCGGCCCGACCGTCGGCACCGGTGGCCTCGAGACGCGAAGTGAGCGTCTGGTCGGACTTGGCCTCGATGGTTGCGCCCGGCAGCAGGCTGCCGTCGTCGGCGCTGGTCACCGTCACCAAGATGGTGCCGCGCTGCGCCTGGCCGAAAACCTGGCCCGACGCGGCGAGCACCAACGCTAGGCCGAAGATCACGATCTTCCGTTGCATCGACTGTCCCCCTGTTTCGTGGTTCACGGTCGGGTCCTCGATTGGGGCCCACCACCGGTCCTCGGGGTGGGCGAGACCCTCGAGCCAACGCGATTCGCTACACGGTCCTTGGGTCCCCGCATCGTGCAATCAGCATGCCATCGAATACGGGAGGGTTCCTTTTCCAAGTCAAGCGCTGACAACACTTTACGCCCGTCGCCGGGCGACGGTTCGAGCTTCTCGAGTTCAAGATTTCGGACTCGTCCAGTCGTTTGAATCTCGGCACCTCCGGATACCGAGCCACAGGCGCTCGGACCGCCAGCCCCGTCTGGCCGCCGGTTTTCGTCGTGGCGGATCGCGGCCACGTTCCGTTCGAGGACCGCTGCCGGCCCTTCCTGATCTTCGCCGTCGGCGAAAGTCCGAGATTTCGGCACACCTTAGCACGCTCCGCGCGCGAACCCTCGGCCGCCTCTTCCGGGGCGCCGGCGAGGGACCGTCGGCGCCCGCCCCTGATAGCCTCCTCCGCGTGCTCCGCGCCCTCCTCCTCGACCTCGACGGCGTCGTCTACCACGGCCGCGTGCCGGTCCCCGGCGCGGTCGAGTTCATCCGCCGCTGGCGCGGCCGCGGCGTCGGCATCCGCTACATCACCAACCGTTCCGGCCGCACGCCCGAGGCGGTCGCCGCCCACCTCGCCGCGCTCGGCGTGCCCTGCGATCCCTCCGAGGTGGTCACCTCGGCGGTGGCGACCGCGCTCAAGCTCGGTCCGTGCCGCGCCTTCGTGATCGGCGAGCCGGGCCTGGTCGAGGTCCTCGGCCGCCACGGCATCGAGGTCGGCGACATCGATCCCGCCTGCGTGATCGTCGGCGGCGACTCGACCGTCGACTACGCCAAGCTCACCCGCGCGGTTCGCCTGGTCCTCGCCGGCGCCCGGCTGATCGCCACCAACCCCGACCGCCTGGTCAACGTCGAGACCGGCGTCGTCCCCGGCAACGGCGCGATCGTCGCCGCGATCGCCTACGCTACCCGCGCCGAGCCGACCGTGATCGGCAAGCCCGAGCCGACCCTGGTCCAGCTCGCCCTCGAGCAACTCGGCGCCGCGCCGGACGAGGCACTCCTGGTCGGCGACAACCTCGAGACCGATATCGAGGCCGGCCGCCGCGCCGGCGTCCGCACGGTCCACCTGCTGACCGGCATCTCCAAACCCAGTGACCGGTCGCCGGGGGCGCCCGAGCCGACCTGGACGGCGAGGGACTTCGGCGAACTGGAGACGCTGGTAGCGAGGCTGGCGCCGGACTCGGCCGATCGGTCGGCGAGATAGACTCGGACCGCCTCGCCCCTGGACGGAGGTGCACGATGAGCCGAGTCCTCGAAGCGATCTACGAAGACGGAGTACTCAAGCCGCTAGAGCATCCGGGCCTCGCGGAGCACGAGCGCGTGTTTCTGGAGGTGAGGAGCGCGGCCGAGGCCGATGCGACCCTGCGAGCATGGCAGGGAGTCTTCGAGGGACTCTCCGACGAAGACGTCGATGAGGTCGCAAGGATCGCGCTCGAAAGCTGGCGCTCCGAAGCGGAGCCCCCCGGCGTCACCCCAGCCGATCCGGGTTGAGCCCCGCCAGTTCGTCGATCACGAACAGCCCGTCTTTCCGGATCAGCCGGTCGTCGAACCACACCTCGCCGCCGCCGGCGGCGGGGTCCATGCGCAAGACCAGGTCCCAGTGGATGCCGCTGCGGTTGCCGTTGTCGGCGTCGTCGTAGGCGTTGCCGGGGGTGAAGTGGATCGAGCCGGCGATCTTCTCGTCGAACAGGATGTCGCGCATCGGGCGGGTGATGTGGGGGTTGAAGGCGATCGCGAACTCGCCGATGTAGCGCGCCCCCTCGTCGGTGTCGAGGACGCGGGTCAGGTGCTCGGTGTCGCTCGAGGATGCGGCGACGATGCGGCCGGCCTGGAAGGTCAGGCGCACGTCGTCGTGACCGACCCCCTGGTAGACGGTCGGGGTGTTGAACCGGATCGTCCCCTCGACGCTGTCGCGCACCGGCGCGGTGAAGACCTCGCCGTCGGGGATGTTGGAGTGGCCGTCGCAGCGCACCGCCGGGATGCCCCGGATGCTGAACCGGAGGTCGGTGCCCGGCGCCACCAGGCGCACCCGGTCGGTCGCCTCCATCAGCTCGTGGAGCGGCTTCATCGCCTCCGACATCCGGGCGTAGTCGAGGTTCGAGACCCGGAAGTAGAAGTCCTCGAACGCCTCGGTCGACATCCCGGCGAGCTGCGCCATCGAGGGGTTCGGCCAGCGCAGCACCGTCCATCGCTTGCGCAGCCGGATGCCGAGGTGGACCGGCTCCCAGAAGAGCTTGTTGTAGAGGCGCACCTTGTCCTCGGGGACGTCCGCCAGCTCGGCGATGTTGGCGCTGCCGCGCAGGCCGATGTAGGCGTCGACCCGCTCCATCCGGTGCGCCTCCGCGGAGCCGATCAGGGCCATCTGCTCGGCGCTCCCGGCGAGCATCAGGGCGCGCCAGACCTCCTGGCTCTTGAGCGTCACCAGCGGCCGCGCGCCCGCCTCGGCGGCGGTGCGCACCAGCGCCCGCGTGAACCCGTGGGGGACGTCGATCGCCTCGATCAGCACCGTGTCGCCCGGCCCGAGGGCGCAAGAGTAGCGGACCAGGGTATCGGCGAGCTGGAGGTGGCGCGGGTCGGTCATGGGCTGCGGTCTCCGGGCAGGTCGGTGGTGGGGTCGGTCCGGGGGCGGGGTTCGTGGCCAGCGGAGCGGCAGCGTACTCAAAGCGTCCACGGCGTGGCAACCGGCGGCGGTTGTTGTAAACTACCGGCCTTTCAGTCAACCGGAGACGATCCAGGCTCGCTTCGAGCCGCCGGAGGAGACGGGCCTTGCCGACCCGTGCGCACCGCTTCGTTCTCGTCGTCGCTCTGCTGGCGGCCCTGGCCGCGGCCGCACCCGCTCGCGCCGAGATCAAGATCGAGGTGCGCCCGGATGGCCGCAAGGTGATGGTCAACACCGGCCGCGCGGCGTCGCAGCCGCCGGCGGCTTCCGCCCTGCTCTTCGAGGCGCCGGCCGCCGCCCGGCCCGCGGCCGCCCGCTCCGGGATCCGCCACGCCGTGGCGCGCGACCGCTACCTGCCGCTGGTCGAGGAGCACAGCGGTCGCCACGGCCTCGATCCCCGGCTGGTGCTGGCGGTGGTCGAGGTGGAGTCGGCCTATCGGCCGAACGCGCGCTCGCACAAGGGCGCGATGGGGCTGATGCAGCTCATGCCGGCGACCGCCGCCGGCCTCGACGTCGACGACCCCTACGATCCCGACCAGAACCTGCGCGGGGGCACCGCCTACCTGGCGCGGATGGTCGAGCGCTTCGGCACGCTCGAGCTGGCGCTCGCCGCCTACAACGCCGGGCCCGAGGCGGTCGCGCGCCACGACGGCGTCCCCCCCTATCGCGAGACCCGCGAGTACGTCGAGCGGGTGCTGGCGCTCTACCACGGCCGCGAGGTGGCGCTGTCGGGCGCCGCGGGCGCGCCGCGCGGGCGCAAGCCCTACATCGTGCGCGAGGCGGACGGCCGGATGGTGCTGACCACCGACCCCTCGCCCTGATAGCCTCCGCCGCGGCGCCGCGTTCTGGGAGCCGTTCCGGGGGCCTCCGCGCGGCGGTCTCACCGGCCGGCGTGCCGCCCGCCCGCACCGCCTCCGCCGCACCGCGATGCTCAACACCCCGAACCTCTTGACGCTGTTCCGCATCCTCTTGGTGCCGCTGCTCGTGGTGGTACTGCTGACCAAGTTCGAGGGTAAGGAGTTCGTCGGCCTGGCGGTCTTCCTGGTCGCCGCGGCGACCGACTTCCTCGACGGCTGGATCGCGCGCCGCCACGGCAAGATCACCCGCTTCGGCAAGCTCCTCGATCCGGCCGCCGACAAGATCCTGACCTCTGCGGCCTTCATCTCGCTGGTCGAGCTGGGCGTGGCGCCGGCATGGATGGTGGTGGCGATCATCGCCCGCGAGTTCGCGGTCAGCGCGCTGCGCGGCTTCGCCGCCTCCGAGGGGGTGGTGATCGCGGCCGGCGTCTGGGGCAAGATCAAGACCGTGGCCCAGATCGTCGCGATCGCGCTGCTGATCATCTACGAGCGGCTGGGGGAGCTCGAGCGGCTGGCGCCGGTCTCGTTGTGGGTGGCGCTCGTCATCAGCGTCTACTCCGGCCTCGACTACTTCTATCGCTTCGGCCGGCTGGTGGTCCGCGGCGACCGCGGCACGAGCCCGGACTGACCCGCCGGCCGATGACGCCGCCGCTCCGCACCCGAACCCTCCTCAGCCGGCTCTCGCTCTTCGCGCGCCGCCGCTACGGGCTCGTCTTCGCCGCTACCGGGGTGCTCCTGGCGGTCTCCCTGGTGCTCGCCTCGCGCCTGCGCTTCGACACCGACTTCACCGCGCTCCTGCCGCGCAACGACCCGGTGGTCGACACCTTCCTCGAGACCCTCGAGGACTTCGCCGCGGCCGACTTCCTGCTCGTCGCGGTGCGGGTGCCGGAGGGCGCGGTGCTCGACCCCTACGAGGCGTTCGTCGAGGAGCTGGGCGCGCGCGTCGAGTCGCTCGAGGAGTTCGAGAGCGTCGAGTACCGGCTGGGCGAGACCGAGGAGCTGCTCCGCGAGCTCTACCCCAAGGCGGTGCTCTTTCTCGACGCCGAGGGGCGGGAGGCGATCGAGCGGCGGCTCTCCGACCAGGGCATCCGCGAGCGCGTCCAGGAGGTGCGGCGGTTCGTCGCCACCCCCCAGGGCCAGGCCGCGAAGCCGCTCCTGCGGCTCGACCCGTTCGGCCTCGCCGAGCTGTTCCTCGAGCAGTTGCAGGCGTCGCGCGGGGCGCTCTCGGTCGACTGGTCGAGCGGCTACTACCTGTCGCGCGACCGGCGGATGCTGCTGATCCTGGCCAAGCCGGTGCGGCCGCCGTCGGACGTCGATTTCGCCAACCGGATGGCCGGCGCGGTGGAGGCCGAGATCGCGGCGGCGCGCGCGAGCTGGCCGGAGCTGGTCGGCGAGGGGCCGCTCCCCGGCGACGAGCCGCCGCCGGCGCCCGAGGTCGCGCTCGGCGGCAGCCACATGACGGCGGTCGACGACGCCCGGTTCATCCGCCGCGACGCGGTGGTCGGCGGGCTCTCCTCGCTCGCCGGGGTGCTGCTGCTCTTCCTCTTCGCCTTCCGGCGCCTCGGGCCGCTGATGTTCGCCATGGTGCCGCTGGGTGCCGGGCTGATCTTCACCTTCGCGGTCGCCCAGCTCACGCTCGGCACGCTCAGCTCGGCGACCAGCGGCACCGCGGCGCTCTTGATCGGCCTGGGCATCGACTTCGTGATCGTCTCCTACGGCCGCTATGTCGACGAGCGCCGGCGCGGCGCCCCCCTCGAGCAGGCGCTCGAGGCGATGTCGGGGTCGTCCGGCCGTGCTGTCGTGGTCGGGGCGGTGACCACCACGGCCACCTTCTACGCCTTCCTGGTCACCGACTTCACCGGCCTGCGCCAGATGGGCTTTCTGACCGGCACCGGGATCCTGCTGTGCATGGTCTCGGTGCTGCTGCTCCTGCCGGCGCTCCTCTCCTGGCGCCACGACCACCACCGCCGGCGCCAGTCGACGCCCAACCACTACCTCCACTCCTTCGGCACCCGCGGTCTCCTCCACGCCTGCATGGAACGGCCGCGCACCGTCCTCTCGATCGGCCTCGTGGTGACCCTGGCGGCGGTGGCGCTGCTGCCGCGGCTGCACTTCGAGGAGAACATGCAGTCGATGCGGCCGCCGGGCAACCGCGGCGTCCAGGTCACCCGCGAGATCGGCGACCGCTTCGGCTCGGGCTTCAACTACATGATGCTGGTGCTCCGGGGCGACACCCCGGAGGAGGCGATCGCGCTCGCCGACCGCGGGGTCGAGGGCGCCCGGCGGCTGGTCGACCAGGGGATCCTCTACGGCTACGGCGGCATCACCTCCCTGATCCCGCCGCCGGCGCAGCAGGGCGAGGTGCTCGAATGGCTCGAGCGCGGCCGCGCCGGCGGGCTCGCGATCGAGCGCATCGAGGCGACCTTCCGGCGCGAGCTGGCGGCCGAGGGGTTGCGCTACGAGGCCTTCGCCGAGGGGGTCGAGCTGCTCTCCGAGGCGCTCGCCCATCGCGAGCCGATCGGGGTCGACGCCTACCTCGGCAACCCGCAGACCGAGGCCCTGCTCGAGCGGTTCCTCAAACCGGCCAAGGGCGGCGGCTGGAAGAGCGTCGTCTACCTCCACCCGCCGGAGAACCAGTGGCGCCGCGAGGCGCCGCCCGAGGCGCTGGCGCTGGCCGACGAGCTGGGCCCCGCCGCCCAGCTCACCGGCACCAACGTGATCAACCAGCGGGTGCGCGAGCGGGTGCTCCCCGACGCCTGGCTGGCGGGCATCCTCGGCCTGCTGCTGGTGGCGATCCTGCTCTGGCTCGACTTCCGCACCCTGCGCCACACCCTGCTGTCGCTGACCCCGCTCCTGATCGGGATCATCTGGATGCTGGCGGCGATGGGCGGGCTCGGCATCCCGCTCAACTTCATGAACGTCTTCGTCACCACCATGATCCTCGGCATCGGCGTCGACTACGGCCTCCACATCCTCCACCGCTACCGCGAGGAGCGCGACCGCAGCGAGGCCGAGCTGCGCCGCGCCCTGGTCGAGACCGGCAACGCGATCGTGGTGGCGGCGCTCTCCACCATCTGCGGCTTCGGCTCGCTGGCCTTCTCCCACTACCCGGGCCTGCGCTCGATCGGCTACGTCGCCATCCTCGGCGCGGCGTCGACCGCGCTGGTGGCGATCACGCTGCTGCCGGCGTTCCTGGCCTGGCTGAGGGGGCGGCGCGGCGGCGTCCGCGGGCAGCGGTAGAAACCCGTGCCGCCCGTCCTGCGTACCCGGCCTGGAATCCTCCACGCCCGACGGCGGTTTTCCCGCGCCGGGCCGTTCTCCCGACTCTTCCACCCAGTCGACGATCCCGAGGTACTCTAGATGCCCCACCGCTGCCCGTCCCGCTCGTTCCGCGTCGGCTTCGTCTCCGCGACGCGCGCTCTGTCGACCCTCGCGCTGGCCCTGCTCGCCGCGCCCCCGGCCGCGCGCGCCGCGGACGATCCGCGGCCGCTGATGCGCAACCCGACGATCCACGGCGACACCGTGGCGTTCAGCTACGGCGGCGACCTGTGGAAGGCGCCGGCCGGCGGCGGCACGGCGGTGCGGCTGACGGTCGACGACGGCGACGAGGAGCTGCCGCGGTTCTCGCCGGACGGCTCGCGGATCGCGTTCACCGCCGAGTACGACGGCGACGCCGACGTCTATGTCATGAGCGCCGAGGGAGGCGGGATCACCCGCGTCACCTGGCATCCGGCCTTCGACCGCGTGGTCGGCTGGCACCCGGTCAGCGGCAAGATCCTGTTCGCCTCGGACCGCGGGGGCTGGCCGCCGGTGCGCCGGCTCTACGCCGTGGCGCCGGACGGCAGCGGGCTCGAGGAGCTGCCGATCCACGAGGCGGCGTGGGGGAGCATCTCGGCCGACGGGCGCTTTCTCGTCTACACGCCGGTGGCGACCGAGCACCGCACCTGGAAGCGCTACACCGGCGGCCTCGCCCAGGACGTCCATCTCTACGAGTTCGCCACCCGGAAGGACCGCCGCCTGACCGACTTCCGCGGCACCGACCGGCTGCCGATGTGGCTCGCCGCCCCGGGGCAGGAGACGGCGATCTACTTCAGCTCCGACCGCGACCGCACGCTCAACCTCCACCGGCTCGATCCGGCGACCGGCGCGGTCGAGCAGGCGACCCGGCACGCCGACTACGACGTCCAGTCGCCGTCGAGCGACGGCCGCCGGATCGTCTACGAGCTGGGCGGCCAGCTCTGGGTGTACGAGCCGGGCTCCGAGCCGCGGCGGATCCCGGTGGCGATCCACGCCGACGCCCCCGAGGCGCGTCCCTACTGGGAGGACGTCGCGGACGAGATCCAGCAGCTCGCGGTCTCGCCGAGGGGCGCCCGCGCCCTGCTCGTGGCGCGCGGCGAGGTCTTCACCGTCCCCGCCGAGCACGGGCCGACCCGCAACCTGAGCCGCACCTCGGGCGCGCGCGAGCGCTGGGCGGCCTGGTCGCCCGACGGCCGCTGGGTCGCCTGGCTCTCGGACGCCGACGGCGAGTACCAGATCTACCGCGCCGACGCCCGCGGCGGGGGCGAGCCGGAGAAGCTGACCGGCCTGCCGCCCGGCTACCGGCACTCGCTGCGCTGGTCGCCCGACGGCTCGAAGATCGCCTTCGCCGACCAGACGCTGCGGCTCTTCTATCTCGACGTCGCGAGCCGCCAGGTCACCGAGGTCGATCGCGCCGGCCACGAGCCGATGGACGTCGGCCTCGACGAGAAGCCGATCCACGACTTCGCCTGGTCGCCCGACTCCCGATTCCTCGCCTACTCGAAGATCGACGACGACCTCCTCGCGCAGCTCTGGATCTACTCGCTCGCCGACCGCACGGCGAAGAAGGCGAGCGACGGCCGCTACAACGACTTCGGTCCGGTCTTCACCCGCGACGGCAGGCACCTGCTCTTCCTGTCGCAGCGCACGTTCGATCCCACCTTCGACGACTTCGAGTGGGCGATGGTCTACAAGGAGACCACGGGCATCTACGCCCTGACCCTGGCCGCCGCCGGCGAGCGGCTGCTGCCGCTGCGGAGCGACGAGGAGCCGGCCGGCGACGAGGAGGGCCGCGCCGGCGAGGACGAGGACTGCGAGGACCTCGCCGAGTGGAGGCGCAAGCACCGCGCCGACGACGCCGACGACGCCGACGATACCGACGACGCCGACGACGCCGGCCGTCCGGCGCGGCCGGCCGCCGAGGTCGCCGAGGTGGCGATCGACTTCGACGGCCTGGCCGGCCGGGTCGAGCCGCTGCCGGTGCCGGCGGGCAACTACCGCGCGCTCGCCGCCGGCGACTGCGCGGTGTTCTTCCTCGACTCCGACGAGGGGGACTTCAACCGCGTCGACCTCCGGCAGGTACCGCCGCGCCGGCTCGCGGCCTTCGACTTCGAGGAGCGCGAGGTCCGCGATCTGGTCGAGGGGGTCCGCGCCTACGCGCTCTCGGCCGACGGCTCGCGGCTCGCGGCGCTCCTGCGCCAGGACCGGGTGAGCCTGATCGAGTCGAATGCCGGGAAGGCCGAGCCCGAGGACCTCGACCTCGCCGGCCTCTCCATGCACCTCGACCCGCGCGCCGAGTGGCGCCAGATCTTCCACGAGGCCTGGCGCATGGAGCGCGACTTCTTCTACGACCCGGCCTACCACGGGCTCGACTGGCCGGCGGTGCGCGACAAGTACGCGCGCCTCCTGCCGCACGCGGCGAGCCGCGCCGACGTCGGCTACCTGATCGGCGAGATGATCGGCGAGCTCAACACCTCGCACACCTACGTCTTCGGCGGCCAGCGCCGGCGCGACGGCGCGGAGGTCGGCGTCGGTCTCCTGGGCGCCGACTTCGAGGCCGACCCGGCGGCCGGGCGCTACCGCCTGAGTCGCATCCTGCGGGTCGCCGACTGGAACGACTCGACGGTGCCGCCGCTCGCCGCCCCCGGCGGAGTCGAGGAGGGGGACTACCTCCTGGCCGTCGACGGCGAGGAGGTGACGACCGGCCGCGATCTCTACAGCTACTTCGCCGGCAAGGCGGGCCGCCAGGTCAGCCTCCGCTTCGCCGGCGACGCCGCCGGCGGCGATCCGCGCGAGGTGCGGGTCGAGACGCTGGCGAGCGAGGACGGCCTGCGCTACCTCGACTGGGTCGAGGCCAACCGGCGGCGGGTCGAGGAGGCCTCGGGCGGCCGCCTCGGCTACGTCCACCTGCCGGACACCTTCATGGGCTCGGCGACCGAGTTCCCGCGCACCTTCTACGCCCAGACCCGGCGCCAGGGGCTGGTGGTCGACGGCCGCTTCAACGGCGGCGGGCTCGACCCCGACGTCTGGCTCGACCGGCTGTCACGGCGGCCGCTCAACTACTGGACGCGCCGCTACTCCGCCGACTACTTCAACCCGCTCTACGCCACCCGCGCCCACATGGCGATGCTCACCAACCGCCAGGCCGGCTCGGGCGGCGACATGCTCCCCGCGCAGTTCCGCCAGCTCGGCCTCGGGCCGGTGATCGGCACCCGCTCCTGGGGCGGGCTGGTCGGGGTCTCGATGTTCCTCGAGATGATCGATGGCGGCGGCCTGACCGCGCCCGACTACCGCGTCTATGACGCCGAGGGCCGCTGGATCATCGAGAACGAGGGCGTCGTGCCCGACGTCACGGTCGAGCTGGATCCCGCCGAGATGGCGGACGGCCGCGACGCCCAGCTTGAGGCGGCGATCGAGTATCTGCTCGACAAGCTCGAGGAGGAGCCGGTGACCTGGCCCGAGCACGCGGCGCCGCCGTCGGGGATCTGAGCGGGCGGGGTGCCGAGGGGCTCGATCGAGCACCCGCGAGGACCGAGGACCGCTCCCCGGCCTTGCGACCGGGGAGCGCGGCCCTCGCGGGTCGTCGGGTCAGTTGGTGGTCCCGGTGCCCGTGCAGGGGACCGGAGCGGGGGCGGGCTCGACCTCGATCGTTTTCGCCGAAGTGGTGCCCTCGCGGACCCCCTCGGTGGTCGTCGGCTCGGCCGGCAGGTTCGGCTCGTTGGAGACGATGATCACCCGGCACGGCTTGGGCGGCGGCACCACGACGTGGGCGTGCGTGGGCGCCTGGTGGCGGATCTTCACCGGGCAGGGCGGGTTCGCGCAGCCCGGCTGCGGGTTCGGGCTCTTGCCGGGGAAGAAGTTGGAGGCCGCGGGGATCGCGGTGTCCGGTACGCCGTCGGCGTCGGTGTCGATGGTGGCCGCCGGGCTCTTCCAGCCGTCGCCGCCGGGCACGTTGGTCCACTCGGCGTCCGCGGGGACCGCGAAGTCGATGTCGTTGTCGAGCTCGACCGAGTGGCTGGGGTCGGCGGCGTTGGTGAAGCGGAGCACCGCCGGCACCCGCACGGTGCCCGAGAAGGTGCCGCCGAGGGTGCCGGTCTGGATCACCTGGAGGTTGGTCGGCACCGAGGGGTCGTCGGCATAGGCCAGGATGTCGAAGGTGATCGAGCCGCCGCTGCAGGCGACGGTGAGCTGCGACGTGCCCTTGAGCGACATCGCCGCCACGTGGCCGCTGGTCTGGGCGACGCCGTTGGCGTCGAACGCGGCCGCCTGCGGGCGCACGATCACGGTGTCGGCGCCGCGCAGGGCGTTGGCCGGGGTGGTGGCGAGCGGCTTGCCGGTCACCTCGATGGTGCCGGCGAAGACGGGCGAGCCGGAGCAGAAGAAGCCGGCCGGGATCGGGTTGCTGACGAAGCTGACGAAGGAGCCGGTGCCCTCGGTCTTCCAGACGTCGCTGCCGGCCTGAAGGGTCTGAGCGACGGCGGCCGGTGCGCCGGCGATCGCGATCGCCAGCGCGGCGAGGGCGATCAGTGTGAGCTTGTGACGGGACATTTCGTCGTGGTCTCCTCTGCCGGCCCCCCGGCGCACCGTCCGGCGATCGCCGCCGGCATGCGGCGGCAGGTTCCTTGGCCTGTACAACTCACGCCTCCGCGGCCGCGCGCCGGGGGTGGAGAGGCGCGAACGCCGCCGCAGGGGCGAACGGGTGGGCAAGCTCCGCGCGATCGCGGAATACAATACATCTGCCCTTATAGAAGGAAGTACATCTCGACACTCTAACCGAGACAACCGGCGGTGACGGCTCTGCGACGGCGAGGTTAGACTCCCTCCCGTGAGCCACTTCGCGCAGATCGCCCGCGCCGCCGCGGCCTGGATGGTGGCGGCGCTGCTCGCCGTGCTGGTCGCTCTGGCGCTCGGCGTGACCCTCTACCTGGTGACGCTGATCGAGGACTCGGGCGGGGTGGCGACGGTGGCCGAGGAGGCCACCGATCTGCTCGCCGACTCGCTGACCGAGGCCGGCTTCGGCTTCCCCGGCGACGACCTCGACGACCCGCTGCTGGCGTCGCGGCGCATCGTCATCACCGAGAGCATCAACGAGCGGGTCGCCCGCTCGGTGGTGCGCAAGCTGTTCTACCTCGACGCCGCCGACCCCTCGGCGCCGATCGACCTCTACATCGCCACCGTCGGCGGCTGGATCGACCCCGCGTTCGCGATCGTCGACGCGATGGAGGCGATCGAGGCGCCGGTCAACACCATCGCGATCGGCGGCTGCCACTCCGCGGGCACGCTGATCCTCGCCTCGGGCACCGGCCGCCGCTACGCCGCCCGGCGCGCCATCATCTCGATCCACGCCAGCAGCGGCGACGACCAGGAGTTCTACTCCTACGACCGCGTGGGGCGCCGGCGCTACGAGGAGGCCTTCCGCGACCGCGCCGAGCTGCCCGACGATTGGTACCCACTCACCGGCGATCGCTCCTACTACCTGACGCCGGAGCAGGCGCTCGAGATGGACCTGGTGGACGCGATCCTGGGCGACGGGGAGACGGCGAACGCCGCGCCGCCGGCGGAGGGGGAGGTCGAGGCCGCGCCGGCGCAGGGCCGGGTCGAGGCGGCGCCGGTCGCGGTCGGCGGGCGCTGAGCCGGCCCGGACGCGGCCGCTCCGGTCACCCCCCGGACACCGCCCGGATCGCCGCCGCCAGCTCGCCGGGCACCTCCTCCTGGAGGAAGTGCCCGGCCTCGGTGCGGGTGACCGCCGCGTGCGGCAGCGCGCGCTCGTGGCGGTCGAGGGCACGGCCGAGGATCGGGTCGCGGAGCCCCCAGACCAGCGCCGCCGGGCCGGGGAAGCCGCGCACCCAGGCCTCGCCGCGGCGGAGCGCCGGCACGCTCGGGTGGTCCGGGCCGCCGGGCACCATGCGGGCGAGCCCGAGCGGCGCCACCCGGTCGCGGGCGCGGGCGAGCGGCCATCGGTAGGCGCGGGCGACGGCGCCCGCGATCGACGCCGGATCGCCCTGCACGCGGCCGAGGACCTGGAGCGGAAAGCCGAGCCGGCGGAAGGCCAGGTTGGAGAGGCCGGGCAGGCGGGCGAAACGGTGGAAGGCGGTGCCGCGCGGCCGCTCGGGGACCAGCACCGAGGTGTTGGCGAGGACCAGCGCGGTGAAGCGCTCGGGGAGGAGCGCGGCGGTGAGCGCGCCGATCGGCCCGCCCCAGTCCTGGCCCACCAGCACCGCGCCGGCGAGCCCGAGCGCCTCGACCAGCTCGGCGAGCGCCCCGGCGTGGCGCTCCGGGGTGTGGTCGCGGTAGTGGGGCGGCTTGTCGGAGAGGCCGAGGCCCAGGAGGTCGGGCGCGACGCAGCGCAGCTCGGGCAGCCGCGCGATCACCTTCCGCCAGAGGAAGCACCAGGTCGGGTTGCCGTGGACGAGCAGCACCGGCCGGGCGGTGCGCGGGCCGTGGTCGACGAAGTGGACCCGACGCCCGGCGTCCGGGTCGCGGGCGAGACGGTAGGCGGCGCGGTCGAACGGCAGCTCGGCGGCCAGCCAGGCGGGGAGCGGCGGCGCCGGCTCGAAGCCGCCGGGGCCCGATCCGCCAGGGCCCGGGCCGCCGGGGTCGCCGCCCGCCGGGCTCCCCGGGCCCCCGCTCACCTGCCGTCCACGGCGCGCACCCGGTGCAGGCGCATCAGGTTGGTCGCCGGCCGCTCGCGGATCGGGTCGCCCATCGTCACCACGATGACGTCGCCGGGGCGCACCAGGCGGCGGTCGAGCATCTCGCGATCGATGGTGCGGACCACCTCGTCGTGGTGGTGGAGGTCGTCGGACACCAGGTAGGGCTCGACGCCCCAGACCAGGCGCAGCCGCCGCGCCACCTCGGCGCGGTTGGTGAACACCGCGATCGGCGCGCTCGGCCGGTAGCGGGCGATCAGCCGGCCGGTGGCGCCGCTCTGCGAGAACACCACCAGGCTGGTCGCCTCGGCCTCGCGCGCGGCATAGACCGCGGCGGCGCAGACGATGTCAGGGACGTCGACCGGGTCGTCCTCGCGCAGCCGGCCGAGGTCGGCGGAGCCGCCCTGGGCGCCGGCCCGAGCCGGCGCGGCGGCGCCGGCGCGCTGGAGGTCGGAGAGCGCCGGCAGCGTGCGGCGGCTGAACTCCTCGGCCTCCTCGATGATCCGCACCATGGTCTCGACCGCGGCCATCGGGTAGCGGCCGGCCGCCGACTCGCCGGAGAGCATCAGCGCGTCGGCGCCGTCGAGCACGGCGTTGGCGACGTCGGTGGCCTCGGCGCGGGTCGGCCGCGGCTGGAGCATCATCGACTCGAGCATCTGGGTGGCGACGATCACGGGTTTGCCGGCCCGGCGGCCGGCGCGGACGATCCGCTTCTGGAGCACCGGCACCCGCGGCAGCGGCACCTCGACGCCGAGGTCGCCGCGCGCCACCATCACCGCGTCGGCGGCGGCGACCAGCCGCTCGAGGTTGGAGCCCTCGACCGCCCGCGCGCGCTCGAGCTTGGCGATCACCGGCACCTGGCCGCCGGCCGCGCGCACCGCGCCGCGCACCGCTGCCAGGTCCTCGGGCGTGGCGACGTAGCTGGCGGCGAGGAAGTCGGCCCCCTCGGCGACCGCGAAGGCGACGTCGCGGCGGTCCTTGTCGGTGATCGCGAAGCCGATCTCGCTGTCCGGCAGGTTGATCCCCTTGCGGCTCGACACCTCGCCGCCCGAGATCACCCGCGCGGTCACCCGCTCGCCGCTCTTCGCGGTCACCCGCAGCTCGACCAAGCCCTGGTCGATCAGCACCCGCTCGCCGCGCTCGAGCCGGCGCAGGAGCCCGGGATCGTCGACCGGCAGCTCGGCGCCGCTCTCCGGCGGCCCGAGCGTCACCTCCCGGCCGGCCTCGAGCGTAAGCGCCCCGTCCATCGTCGCCAGCCGGAAGCGCGGCCCGGTGAGGTCGAAGATCACCGGCAGGTGACGCCCCTCCTCGGCCGCCACGGCGCGCGCGATGCGCAGCCGCTCGCGGTGCCAGTCGTGCGTGCCGTGCGAGAGGTTCAACCGCAGCACGTCGGCCCCGGCCGCGAGCAGCGCGCGCAGCTCCGCCTCGCCGGCGGTGGCCGGGCCGACGGTGGCGACGATCTTGGCTCTGCGGGTCATGGGGCGGGGAGTATAGACGGCGGGGGCGGCGGGGTTGAGGCGATGAGGCCGCGGTCGCGCGACTGGTCTTGGCGGGCCGCTATGATGTTCTCGTGAGAACGACCCAACCACCAAGGCCGTCGGTGACCCTCGCTGCGGCCGTCGAGCGCCTGCTCGCCCTCCGCACCGGCGATCCGGGCTTCGCTGACGATCTTGAACGGATACAGGCCGAGCAGCCGGAGCTCCCAGCTCCTTGGCTGCCTCGCGACCAATCCTCTACCATCCCGCCCGAAGGGGAGTGAAGCACCATGTTCGACGGACTCCAGGGCAAGCTCCAGGACGTCTTCCGCCAGCTCAAGGGGGAGGGCAGAGTCAGCGAGGAGGCGCTCGCGGCGGCGCTGCGGCAGATCCGGCTGGCGCTGCTAGAGGCCGACGTCCACGTGCGGGTGGTGCGGCCGTTCATCGACCGGGTGCGCGAGCGGGCGGCCGGGGCCGAGGTGCTCGAGAGCCTGACGCCGGCGCAGCAGGTGATCAAGATCGTCCGCGACGAGCTGACCGCGCTCCTGGGCGAGGAGGGGGCGGAGCTGGAGCTCAAGGGGCGGCCGGCGGTGGTGCTCCTGTGCGGGCTCCAGGGCTCGGGCAAGACGACCACCGCGGGCAAGCTCGCGCTCCGGCTCGCCGGCCGTGGGCGGCACCCGGTGCTGGTCGCCGGCGATCTCCAGCGCGCGGCGGCGGTCGAGCAGCTCGTCCAGGTCGGCGCGCAGGTGTCGACACCGGTGATCACGCCCGAGCCTGGCGAGGGGGTGCTCGCGCTCGCCGAGCGCGCACTCGCCGAGGCGCGCCGGATGGGGCGCGACACGGTGATCTTCGACACCGCCGGGCGCCTCCACGTCGACGAGGCGCTGATGGAGGAGCTGCGTGCGCTCCACGCCGCTCTCGCGCCCGACGAGGTGCTGTTCGTCGCCGATGCGATGACCGGCCAGGACGCCGTGCGCAGCGCCGAGCGCTTCGCCGCCGACCTGCCGCTCTCCGGCGTGATCTTGACCAAGCTCGACGGCGACTCGCGCGGCGGCGCGGCGCTCTCGATCCGCACCGTCGCCAAGGTCCCGATCCGCTTCGCCGGCGTCGGCGAGAAGGCGGCCGACTTCGAGCCGTTTCATCCGGAGCGGCTGGCGTCGCGGATGATCGGCATGGGCGATGTGCTGACGCCTGATCGAGCGCGCCGAGCAGGGGATCGACCAGGCCGAGGCGGAGCGGCTCGCCCACCGGCTGGCGCGCCAGGAGTTCACCCTCGAGGACCTGCGCGACCAGCTCCGCCAGCTCCGCCGCATGGGCCCGCTCGGCCAGCTCCTCGAGCTCCTGCCCAAGGCCGGCCCGCTCAAGGGGCTCGACGCGACCCAGGTCGACGAGAAGCAGCTCGTCAAGGTCGAGGCGATCATCAACTCGATGACCCCCGACGAGCGCCGCCAGCCGCAGCTCTTGACCGCCTCGCGCAAGCGGCGCATCAGCCGCGGCTCGGGGACCAGCCCGCAGGACTTGAACCGCCTGCTCAAGCAGTACAAGTCGATGCGGAAGATGTTCAAGGGCGTCCGCGGGAGCTGGCTGCGCAAGGCGCTCGGCGGGATGTAGGGCGGCCGCCGACATGGCTGTGCCCACCGCCACCCGACACGAATTCGGCCGCCTCCTCCACTTCATTCAGTAGGGAGGCATTCTCGCCTCTCCTGAACCGGAAGGGATGACCCATGAACCGATGTCCGGAGGACCGTTCCCGCCGTCGTCGCTTCCCGCTCGCCGCCGCCGCGCTCGCGGCGGCGCTCGCCCTCGCCGCCGTCTTCGCCCCGGGCGCCGCCGCCCAGGAAGCGGAGGCTGGCGGCCGCTGCGTCTCCGACTGCGACTGCCCGGCGGGCGAGCTCTGCCAACCGCCCGACGGCGTCTGCGAGCCGGCGATCTGCACCCGGGAGTTCCTGCCGGTCTGCGGCCTCGACGGCCAGACCTACGGCAACGCCTGCCAGGCGCGCGCCGCCCACGTCGTGATCGCCCACGAGGGGGAGTGCGGCGAGGTCTGCGGCGGCATCCAGGGCAAGACCTGCCCGGAGGGGAAGGTCTGCGACCTGCCGGCGGGCTCCTGCCGCGGCGCCGACCTGCAGGGAGTCTGCGTCCAGCGGCCCGAGGTCTGCCCGCAGATCTACGACCCGGTGTGCGGTTGCGACGGCAAGACCCACGCGAACGACTGTTTCCGCCTCGCCGTCAACGCGCAGAAGGACCACGACGGCGCGTGCGAGGAGCCGGCCGGCAAGGCGCGCGAGTGCCGGCGCAGCGTCGACTGCGAGCGCGGCCTGTACTGCGACAAGCGGCCCGGCGCCTGCGGCGAGGCCGGCGTCTGTGCCGAACGCCCCGAGGTCTGCCCGGAAATCTTCGACCCGGTGTGCGGCTGCGACGGGGTCACCTACAGCAACTCGTGCTTCGCCAACATGGCCGGCGAATCGGTGCGCTGCGACGACGTCTGCGACCGCTGCCTGCGCGGGTATTGACTTCCGCCGCGGCCGCGAAGGGCGGGGGAACATGCCGGCCGCGGGGGCGGGGACGAGGGCTTGACATCGCAGTTACGCTCGGTTACCGTCTTGCAGGTACATCGATTGGGTACTCCAAGGCCGCGCGGTCCGGCCCGGTCCGGCGGCTCCACGGAGACTCCAGGAGGAGAGCGTGAACAGCGACCCCCGCCGCCCCGAGCCCGGCACCGATCTGCTTGCGCCCGTCCGTGTCTTCACCGAGGAGGCGCTCGAGCGCCTGCGCCTCGGCGACGAGCCGCCGACCGCCGCCGAGGCCGAGCTGGCCGGCCCCTGGCGGGTCGATCGGCTCGGCGCCGGCTGGGCGATCTTCCGCCGCGGCGACCGGGAGGCGGGCGAGCCGCCGCTCGGCCGCTTCGCCGACCGCCACCTGGCGCTGCTCGCCGCGGCGGTCCTCCCCGGGCTCGGCCGCGCGTGCGGCTTCCGGGTCGAACCGGAGTCGGGCGAGACCGGGTACCCGCTACGGCGGGAGGGGATCGAGGCGGGGGCCCTCCAGGTCTTCCTCGCCGACCTCGCGCCCGCGCTCGACGTCGTCGACGCCCTGCTGCGCTCGCCGCAGGCGCTCGCCCTGCTGCTCGAGGCCGCTGGTCCCACCGCCCTCGAGCGTGCCGGCCGCGAGCTAGGCTTGCGCCTGGTCGCGGCACCGTCCTGAGGCCGTCGGATCGACATAGGGGCCGCCGCGGAGCGCTGGAGCGTGGTACTATCCGGCGTTCCGTGCGGCCGGCGCCCCGTCGCGGTTTGCCTCGCGCCGTGCGACCGGGCCGGCCCCGGTGATCGAAGAACCCCGTACCCCAGTGCTCTGGGAGGAAGTGATGCTCAAGATCCGCCTGCGCCGCATGGGCGCACGCAACGCACCGTTCTACCGGGTCGTCGTCTCCGACTCGCGCCGCGCGCCCACGGCGTCGGCGGTCGAGGAGATCGGCTGGTACGACCCGCGCCGCACCCCGTCGAAGGTCGAGATCGACCGCGAGCGGGTCGATTACTGGACCGCCCGCGGCGCTCAGCTCTCCGCGACGGTCGCCAAGCTCGTGTCGCGGCAGCCGGCAGTCGGCGCCGCGGAGGCCGCTCCGAGTGTCTGATCCGGCGGACGACCTCGAGGAGCTGGTCCGGCGGATGGTCGACCATCCCGACGAGGTCGAGGTCGACCCGGTCGACGAGGGCGACGTCACCCTCTTCGAGCTGCGTCTCGACCCCGAGGACCTGGGCAAGGTGATCGGGCGCCAGGGGCGCACCGCGGCCGCGATCCGCACCCTTCTCGACGCCCGCGGCGCCCTCGACGGGGGCCGCTACGACCTCGACATCCTCGACGACTAGCAGGCCGGGGGGCGTGCCGCCCCGGTCTCCCGGCCCGTGAGCCCGTCCCGCGACAGCGGCCGCGCTCCGGGTGGCCGGGTGCTGGTCGGCCGCGTGCTGCGGCCCCACGGGGTGCGCGGCGAGCTCTCGGTCGAGCCGTTGAGCGACCTGCCCGAGCGGCTGGCGCCGGGGAGCGAGCTGGCGGTGACCGGCGCCGATCCGGACCAGCCGCCGCCGGCGAAGCCGGCCGGCGCGCCGCCGCCCTCGTCGGTGACCGTGGCCGCCGCGCGGCCGCACCGGGGCGCGGTCCTGGTCCGCTTCGACGGCATCGACGACCGCGACGCCGCGGCTCGCCTCGCCGGCGTCTGGCTGGCGGTCGAGCGCGCCGCGGTGCCGCCGCCGCCGGAGGGGACCTGGTATCACTTCCAGCTCGTCGGCTGCCGCTGCCGCGACCGCGGCGACGGCGACCTCGGCGAGGTGGTCGACGTGGTCGAAGACGGCGGCGGGGTCCTGCTCGTGGTCGACGACGGCCGGCGGCGGGTGCCGGTGCCGCTCGTGGCCGAGTTCCTGCGCCGGGTCGATCCCGACACCGGGGTGATCGAGGTGGAGCTGCCGCCCGGGCTGATCGAGACATGCGCATCGACGTCCTGACCATCTTCCCCGAGCTGTTCGCGCCGTTCCTGGCCACCAGCTTGGTCGGGCGCGCGGTCGAGCGCGGCCTGCTCAAGGTGACGGTGCACGACCTCCGCGAGCACACCGCCGATCGCCATCGCAGCGTCGACGACGAGCCCTACGGCGGCGGCGGCGGCATGGTAATGACCGCGCCCCCCTGGCTCGCCGCGGTCGAGACGGTGACCGCGCGCGCGACCGCCGCCGGGGCCGGTGCGCCCTGGCGGGTGCTGCTGTCGCCCCAGGGCGCGCGGCTCGACGACGAGCGGGTGCGCGGCCTCCACGGCCGCGGCGCGCTCCTCCTCCTCTGCGGGCGCTACGAGGGGATCGACGAGCGGGTGCGCGCGACGGTGGTCGACGAGGAGCTGTCGATCGGCGACTACGTCCTCTCCGGCGGCGAGCTGCCGGCGATGGTGGTGATCGAGGCGTTGAGCCGGCAGATCCCCGGGGTGGTCGGACTCCCCGAGTCGGTCGAGCGGGACAGCTTCCGCCGCGGCCTCCTCGACTACCCGCACTACACCCGGCCGCCCGAGGTGGCGGGGCACGCGGTGCCGCCGGTGCTCCTCTCGGGCGACCACGCCGCGATCGAGCGCTGGCGCCGGCGCCAAGCGCTCGCCGCGACCCTCGACAAGCGCCCCGACCTCCTGGCCGCGGCGCGGCTGACCGCGGAGGAGCGCCGCGAGCTCGAGGAGCTCCGGGCCGAGCGCGGCGCCGCCCGGCCGAGCTGAGGACGGTCCGGAACGGAGACGAATCGACCCCGCAGCCGGCGCACCGTGTAGTGTCCTGCGCGGTGTCCTGGCGTAGGTTGCGCCGGCCCATGGGGTTACGAAATAATCAACGACCCCGCTTCGAGACGAGCGGCCTCTTCCGGGGCGGACCCGCCCGACGGGAAGACTTGCCGGCGGGAAGACCGTCCGGTGGAGAGACTTCGAGGAACGAGCCATGAACAAGCTTCAAACCGTCGAGAACGCCTACCTCCGCGCCACGGCGCCGCCGGAGTTCCGGCCCGGCGACACCGTCAAGGTGCACGTGCGGGTGATCGAGGGCGACAAAGAGCGCATCCAGGTCTTCCAGGGGGTGGTGATCGCCCGCCGCGGCGGCGGCACCCGCGAGACCTTCACCGTCCGCAAGATGTCCGGCGGCGTCGGTGTCGAGCGGATTTTCCCGCTGCACTCGCCGGTGGTCGACCGCATCGAGATGGTCCGCACCGGCAAGGTGCGGCGCGCCAAGCTCTACTACCTGCGCGCGCTGCGGGGCAAGAAGGCGCGCATCGAAGAGCGCCAGGACTAGGCCAGGCCCAGGAACGACTCCGGGAGCCGGAGCGGAGGGGAGCAGGGTCGCGGTGCCGACGATGGCCGACCTGATCGCCGAGGCGTACCGCCTGCGCTTGCTGTGCGGGCTGGAGGAGCGCCTCGTCCAGGCCGGCTACGCCTCGGTGGCCGGGGTCGACGAGGCCGGCCGCGGCGCGCTCGCCGGACCGGTGGTGGCGGCGGCCGTGGTCCTCGACCCGCGCCGGCTGGTCCCGGGCGTCGACGACAGCAAGCTCCTCGATGCCGAGGCGCGGGAGCGGCTGGCGGCGGCGATCCGCCGCGTCGCCCTGGCCTCGGCGGTGGTCGCGGTGCCCCCGGACGTCATCGACCGCATCAACATCCTCGAGGCGACCCGCCGGGCGATGCGCGAGGCGCTCGCGCGGCTGCGCCCGGCGCCGCGCTGCGCGGTGATCGACGCCGTGGCGATCGCCGGGCTCGGGTTCCCCTGCTTCCCGGTGATCCGCGGCGACGCCATCGTCTACTCGGTCGCCTGCGCCTCGATCCTCGCCAAGGTCGGCCGCGACCGGCTGATGACCGCGCTCGACCGCGTCCACCCCGGCTACGGCTTCGCCCGCCACAAGGGCTACTCGGTGCCCGAGCACCTCGAGGCGCTCGCGGCGCTCGGCCCCTGCCCGGTCCACCGCCTGACCTTCCGCTCGGTGCTGCCGCGCGTCGAGGAGCCACCGGCGCGGCGACCGCGGCGGCTCGCGGCCCGCCGCGCCCGAAGAGCAAGGGTCTGCTGATGGCGGTCCGTCGCGAGGAGGTGGTCAAGACCGCCGAGAAGCTGGTCGCGCGCGGCAAGATCGAGGCCGCGATCAAGGAGTACCGCAAGGTCATCGGCGACCAGCCCAACGACACCATCACGCTCAACCGGATGGGCGACCTCTACGTGCGCGACGGGCGCAACGACGAGGCGATCAAGCTCTTCAACCAGACCGCGGAGCGCTACACGGAGGACGGCTTCTTCGTCAAGGCGATCGCGATCTACAAGAAGATCCAGAAGCTCGACCCGAACCGGCTCGAGGTCTACGAGAAGCTGGCCGAGCTGTACCACCGGCAGGGACTGGTCAACGACGCGCGCGGCCAGTACCTGGTGGTCGCCGAGTGGTACCAGAAGCACGGCAACCAGGCCTCGGCGCTGACCATCTACGAACGGATGGTCGACCTCGAGCCGGAGGACATGAGCCTGCGCGCCAAGCTCGCCGACCTCTACGGCGAGCAGGGGCTGACCGACAAGGCGATGGCCCAGTACCGCTCGATCGCCGAGCTGATGCTGAACCACGGCCGGCCCGGCGAGGCGGCGCAGGTCTACGAGCGCGCGCTCGACGTCGACGCCTCCGACCTCGACTTCGTCGCCGGTGCGGTGGCGCGGCTGCGCGAGGCGGGCGGCAACGCCGCCGCGGCGCGGCTGCTGGCGACGGCGGTGGAGAAGAACCCGGCCGCGGCCGGGTTGGCCCGGGCCGCGGGGCTGGCGTCGGTGGTCGAGGACGAGATCGAGCTCGACCTCGGGCCGGAGCCCGCGGCGGCCGCGGCACCCCGCGGGGCGGCGCCGCGTCCTTCGCCGGCGCCGCCTCCCGCCGTGCCGCGCCCCAAGCCGTTGCCGCCTCCCGCCGCGATCCGTCCGCCCGCTACGGCCGCGGCTGCCGCCGCCGAAGCACTCGCCGGCGACGACGACGACGGCCTGGTGATCGACCTCGACGTCGGCGAGCTGGACGAACTGCCGTTCGCGGCCCCGGGCGGACCCGCGGCTCCGACCGCCCCACCGCCCGCGGCCGCCGCGCCGGCGGCTCCGGCCGCGCCGGCCCAGGCCTCCGCGTCGGCCGCACGGGACTCGGGGGAGTTCGAGCTCGACCTCGGCGACGTCTTCGTCCTCGACCTCGAGGACGAGGAACCGCCGGCGAGCCTGGTCCAGCCGCCGCCGGACATGGTCGACGCCCCGCCCCGCGCCTTCGACGCGCTGGCGGCGTCCGCGCCTCCGCCCGCGCCGGTGGCCTCCGCGCCGGCGCCGGCCGTCTCGCACCACCCGGAGGTCGTGCCGCCGGAGCTCGACGAAGGGGTCTTCGTGCTCGACGAGGAGTCCGCCGCCGCGGAGGCGGAGGCGGAGGCGGAGCTGGCACGCCGGCAGCCCACAGCGCGGAGCGCCGCCGCGCGGCCGATCGACCGCGGGGTGTCGATCGACCCCGATTTCCTCGAGCGCACGGCCGCCGAGCTGCTGCCGCCCGAGCGCCAGGCCGAGGACCTGCTCACCGAGGCCGAGGTGCTGGCCCGCTACGGCCTCGAGGAGAAGGCGGCCGAGCGGGTGCAGGAGGTTCTGCGACTGGCCCCGGGCCACGCCGAGGCGATGTCGCTGCTGATCAAGCTCGACCTCGACCGGGGCAACCATGCGCGGGTGATCGCGACCGCGAACCAGCTCGCCCGCCGCGCTCTCGAACAGGACGACGACCGCGCCTGGCGCAAGGTGCGCAAGCGCCTGGCGGAGGCCGGCTACCGGCTGGACGGCGATCGCGTGAGCGGCCCGCCCCAGGCCGGCCGCGACACCGAGCAGGCGGTCGGGCGGATGATCGAGGGCTTGCTCGACCGGCCCCCGGCGCCGCCGGGACGGCGCGCGGGGGGCGGCGCAAAGCGGGTCGCCGAGGCGCTCGCCGACCTCGAGGCCGGGGTGCGTCCGGCGCGTCCGGCGCCGCCGCCGGCCAGGCAGGCCGCGGCCGCCCAGCCGCCCGCGGCGGGAGCCGCCGGCATGGACGAGCCGGCGGCGGCCGAGGAGATCGCTTCCGGGGCGCTCGCCGCCGAGGCGGGTCTTCCGGCGTTCGAGCCGGAGCCGGCGCCGCCGAGGTGGGCGGAGTTCCCGGAAACGGCGGCCGAAGAGGCTGCCGTGGACGCCGGGGAGCCGGCGGCCGAGCCCGCAGCGGCGCAGGCCGCCGCCGAGCCCGCCGCCGAGCCGCTCGAGGACAGCGGCACCCGCTGGCTCGCCGAGGTCGAGGCCGCCGCCTCCTCGGTCGGCCCGGGGGCCGACTCCGCGCTCGCCGAGGAGGAGGACTTCTTCGACCTCGCGGCCGAGATCGAGCAGGAGCTCGAGGAGGAGTCGCGCGACGAGGATCTGCTCGCGGTGCCGCGCGAGCAGAGCCTCGAGGAGATCGTCGAGGGGTTCAAGCAGGGGGTCGCCGAGAGCCTCTCGCCCGAGGACTACGACACGCACTTCAACCTCGGAATCGCGTACCGCGAGATGGGTCTGCTCGACGAGGCGATCGGCGAGTTCCAGTTGGCGGCCAAGGACCCGAGCCGGCTGGTCGAGTGCTGCTCGATGCTCGGGCTCTGCTTCCTCGAGAAGGGGCTGCCCGAGCTGGCGGTCAAGTGGTACAACCGCGGGCTGGCGAGCCCGGGGCTGACCGAGGACGACCAGCTGGGGCTGATGTACGACCTCGGCAACGTCCACCTGGCGACCGGCGACGTCGAGCAGGCGCGCTCGGTGTTCGTCGAGATCTACGGCACCAACTCGCACTACCGGGACGTGGTGGCGAAGCTGGAGGAGATCTCGGCTCACCACGGGCGGTAGGCGAAGTCGCCGCTCCCGCCCCAGGCCGGTGGTCTGAGCGCCGCCCCCGAGGAAGGACGATTCGCCCTGCGCCCCCTCCCCCGGGCCGGTGGTCTGAGCGCCGCCCCCGAGGAAGGACGATTCGCCCTGCGCCCCCTCCCCCGGGCCGGTGGTCTGAGCGCCGCCCCCGGGGGACGCGGCGCGCTTCTCGAGTGCGGGGGGCGGCCGGCGCGCCGCTCGTCAGCCGCCGCGCGGTTCCTCCTCGCCTTCCGAATCGGCCGTCGGGCGCGGCGGCTGGCGCCCCCGGGGGCGGCGCTCAGACCACCGGCCCTGCCCGCCCTGCCTGATGAAGCGGACTCGGCTCGATCCGGATGGCGCGTCGAGGCGGTCCGCCGAGGAGTGACCGGGCGCGGAGGCTAGAATCGCCCTATGGCCGACGAGGGAACCAACCGCAAGGTCTTCTGGGGCGTCGTGATCGCCGCCGCGGTCGTGGTGGGAGCGGTGCTGCTGTGGCCGGGGGTGGAGGAGGAGCTGGCGCCGGAGCCGGTCCGGGGGTGGGCGGCGGTGGAGGTGGAGGGGTCGGGGACGGGGGTGGTCGGGCGGGTGGAGATGTCGGAGGGGACGCCGTTCCGGGTCCATGCGGTGCTCGAGGGGCGCGGGCGTGGCGGTGAAACGGTCTACTACACCGAGGCGCCGGGGCTCTCGATCGGCGGCGAGCGGGTGCCGGCGGAGCGGCTGCGGCGCTGGGAGCGGCAGACCACGGTGCGGGTGCTCTGGTTCACCGTCGAAGGGGTGGTGCCCTACTTCGCGCTCAAGGAGGGGGAGGACCTGTCGCGCTTCCGCTTCGAGGGCTTCTTCCGGCCCGAGTGGGGGACCGGATGGTCGGTGCCCGGGGATCTCGAGCCGGCCAACGATGCCCGGTTGGTGCGCGAGGACCGGCGCGGGCGGCTCTCCTTCGGCACGCAGCGCTACCAGGCGCGGATCGAGATCTACTGGCTCGAGGACGACCCGGCTCCGGCCGAGCGCTTCGCATCGCCCGGACCGGCCGAGGTGATGGCCGACCCGGCGGCGTTCCCGACCGCGGTGGTGACTCTCCCCGGGCCGGCCGGGCCGGCCTCGGCGGTCTTCGGGCTGACCGGGATCGAACCGCCGCCGGGGGCCGGCGAGGAGGTCCAGGCGACGCTCTTCGGCTGGACCCGCGAGCGGCTGGCGTTCGGGCGGGTGGCGCTCCTGCGTGCGATCCTCGACGCCGCGGGGGTCGCCTTCGACCAGCTCGAATGGCGGCTCGCCGATCTCGAAGCCGGCCCGCCCTGGGGCGACGAGGGGGTCGCCGCCGGCGATCTGCTGCGGGTCGGCGAGCGCTTCGTCGTGCTCTACCAGGACCACGGCGAGGCGGGCGTCCTCGACCGCGAGGACCTCTGCTTCGACTACGCCCGCGGCTCGGTGGTGCGGCCGCTCGGCCACGTCTTCGCCGGCGGCGGCGACGTCGAGTGGGCGCCGCTCGCGTCGGCCTGGGCCGGGCGCCCGGCGGGCGCGAAGGCCGCCGGTCCCGCCTGAGAGCGGGCCGGTGCGCGTGATAGCTTGGCTCGTCTCCGCGCGCTGCGGAGGCCGGCCGCGCGCCCGATCGATAGAGCAGCCCCGGGCCGCCGCGGAGCGCGAACCCCCGAACCATCCAGGCGAGGCCAGCAACGTCGGATGACGGTATGGACAGGAAGACGACATGAACCGAAGGACCGTGACCCTGATCCCGGGCGACGGCATCGGCCCGGAGGTGACCGAGGCCACGCGTGCGGGTGCTCGAGGCGGCCGGCGCGCCGATCGAGTGGGAGCGCCACGTCGCCGGCGCCGAGGCGGTCGAGCAGGGGCGGCGACCCGCTGCCGGCCGAGGTGCTCGACATCGATCCGGCGCAACGGGGTCGCGCTCAAGGGGCCGGTGCACGACGCCGGTCGGCAAGGGCTTCCAGTCGGTCAACGTCCGGCTCCGCCAGGAGCTCGACCTCTACGCCAACCTGCGGCCGGTGCGGATCGCTGCCGGGCGTCAAGACGCCGCTTCGACGACGTCGACCTCGTCGTCGTGCGCGAGAACACCGAGGGCCTCTACTCGCGGCCTCGAGCACGAGGTCGTGCCGGGCGTGGTCGAGAGCCTGAAGATCATCACCGACGGCGGCCTCGACGCGCATCGCCCGCTTCGCCTTCGAGCTACGCCCGCGCGCCAGCGGCCGCAAGCGGGTCACCGCGGTGCACAAGGCCAACATCATGAAGCTGTCCGACGGCCTCTTCCTCGACTGCTGCCGCGAGGTCGCGACGGAGTACCCGGACATCGAGTACGACGAGCGTGATCATCGACAACCTGTGCATGCAGCTCGTGCTCGAGCCCGAGCCAGTTCGACGTGCTGCTGCTCGAGAACCTCTACGGCGACATCGTCTCCGACCTCTGCGCCGGGCTGGTCGGCGGCCTCGGCGTGGTGCCGGGCGCGAACATCGGCGAGAGCGTGCGCGGTGTTCGAGGCGGTCCACGGCAGCGCGCCCGACATCGCCGGCAAGGACCTGGCGAACCCGCTCGCGCTGATGCGCTCGGCGATCCTGATGCTGCGCCACCTGGGAATGGACGAGCCGGCCGAGCGGGTGCGCCGGGCGCTCCGGACTGTGATCGTCGAGCGCGGCATCAAGACCCGCGACCTCGGCGGCGAGGCGACGACCAGCGGCTTCGCCGACGCCGTGATCGAGGAGCTGGGCCGCGGCGGCTGAGCGCGAGCCCCGGCCATGGGCCTCTTCGACGACCAGGCGCCGGCCGCCGGCGGCTCCCGCGGGGCCGCCGCCGCCAATTCGGACGTTCCCGCCCCCGGCACGCCGCTCGCCGAGCGCATGCGCCCGCGCACGCTCGACGAGGTGGTGGGGCAGGAGGCGGTGGTCGGCGAATCCGGCTTCCTCCGCCGCGCGATCGCCGGCGACCGGGTGCCGTCGCTGGTCTTCTGGGGGCCGCCGGGGAGCGGCAAGACCACCCTGGCGCTGATCATCGCGCGCGCGGCGGAGGCTCGCTTCGTGCCGTTCTCGGCGGTGACCTCCGGGATCAAGGAGGTCAAGGCGGTGATGGAGGAGGCGGCCCGAATGCGCCGCGCCACCGGCCGCCGGACGCTGGTCTTCGTCGACGAGATCCACCGCTTCAACAAGGCGCAGCAGGATGCCTTCCTCCCCTGGGTCGAGCGCGGCGACATCGTGCTGGTCGGCGCCACCACCGAGAACCCGTCGTTCGAGGTCGTCTCGGCGCTCCTTTCGCGCTGCCGGGTGGTGGTCCTCGAGCCGCTCGGTGAGGACGACCTCGGGCGCCTCCTCGAGCGTGCCCTGGCCGATCCCGAGCGCGGCCTGGGCGGCCTCGGGATCGCCGCCGAGCCGGAGGCGATCGCGGCCCTCGCCCGGCTCGCCGACGGCGACGCCCGTGCCGGCTACAACCTGCTCGAGCTGGCCGCGGCCGAGGCCGGCGCGCCCGGCGCCGGCCAGACTGGCGCGATCGACGCCGCGGTGGTCCAGCGGGTCGCGCAACGGCGGGCGCTGCGCTACGACAAGGCCGGCGAGGAGCACTTCAACCTGATCTCGGCGCTCCACAAGTCGCTGCGCGAGAGCGACCCCGACGCCGCGCTCTACTGGCTCGCGCGCATGCTCGCCGCCGGCGAGGATCCGCCACTACGTCGCGCGCCGGATGGTCCGCTTCGCGAGCGAGGACGTCGGGCTCGCCGATCCGCGGGCGCTGACCCAGGCGCTCGCCGCCTGGGACTCCTACCACCGGCTGGGCACGCCCGAGGGGGAGCTGGCGCTCGCCCAGGCCGCGCTCTACCTGGCGCTCTCGCCCAAGAGCAACGCCGCCTACGCCGCCTGGGGCGCGGTGCGGCGGGCGGTCGACGAGCACCCGGCCGAGCCGCCGCCGAAGGCGATCCGCAACGCCCCGACCCGGCTGATGAAGCAGCTCGGCTACGGCGCCGGCTACGGCTACGCTCACGACGTCGAGGAGGGGGTGGGCGGCATCGACTGCCTCCCCGACTCGCTCGCCGGCAGCCGCTTCTACCGCCCGACCGAGCGCGGCTTCGAGGCCGAGCTGGGCCGGCGCCTCGAGCGCTTCCGCGAGCTGCGGGCGCAGGTGGCGGCGCGGGCGAAGCCGGGCGCCGGCGGCGACGACGCCGGGTGAGGCCGGGACGCTGGTAGGCTCCCTGGCCGTGCTCCCGTCGCCGATGCCCGCCGCCCGCCGCGCCCGGCCGCTCGCCGCGCCGTTCGTCCTGGTCCTGGCCGCCTGCGGCGGGGGCGGCGCGGGCGGCCAGGCCGGCGCTCCGGCCGAGCCCGCCGAGCCGGCGCGGCCCGCGGTCTGGTTCGAGGACGTCACCGAGGCCGCCGGCCTCCGCTTCGTCCACGACCACGGCGGCAGCGGCCGGCGCTACATGGTCGAGACCATGGGCTCGGGCGGCGGCTTCCTCGACTTCGACGGCGACGGCTGGCTCGACGTCTATCTCCTCCAGGGCGCGCCGCTGCCCGGTCACGAGGCGGCGGAGGGCGGCGCGGTGGGCGAGGCCTTCTGGAGCCGGCTCTTCCGCAACCGCGGCCCCGGCCCCGACGGCGCGGTCACCTTCGAGGACGTCACCGCGGGCTCGGGCCTGGGCGAGGCCGGCTACGCCATGGGCGCCTGCTTCGGCGACGTCGACAACGACGGCCGGGCTCGACCTCCACGTCACCGCCTTCGGACCCGACCGGCTCTTCCGCAACCGGGGCCCCGGCAGCGATGGCGCGGTGACGTTCGAGGAGGTCACCGAGGCGGCCGGCATCGACAACCCGCTCTGGGCCGCGAGCTGCGCCTTCGCCGACTACGACCGCGACGGCTGCCTCGACCTCTACGTCGCCAACTACGTCGACTCGACGATCGAGAACCACGTCCGCTGCGGCCCCGCCGATCTGCCCCAGTACTGCCACCCGGACGTCTTCGCCGGCCTGCCCCACCTCCTCTACCGCAATCGCTGTGACGGCACCGGCTCGTTCGACGAGGTGGGTGCTTCGGCCGGGGTGCGGATCGACGACCCGCGCGAGGGGAAGGGACTGGGTGTGGTCTGGCTCGACTACGACGACGACGGCGACCCCGACCTCTACGTCGCCAACGACTCGACGCGCAACTTCCTCTTCCGCAACGAGGGGGACGGCACCTTCGCCGAGGTCGGCGTGCTCGCCGGCGTCGCCTACAACGAGCAGGGGCGCACCCAGGCCGGGATGGGCGTCGCCGCCGGCGACCTCGACGGCGACGCCCGCCTCGACCTGGTGGTCACCAACCTCGACTTCGAGACCAACACCTTCTACCGCAATCTCGGCGGCGGGCTGTTCGAGGACGTCACCGCGACGAGCGGGCTGGCCGGGCCGAGCATCACCAAGGTCGGCTTCGGCGTGGTCTCCTTCGATGCCGACAACGACGGCGACCTCGACCTCTTCGTCGCCAACGGCCACATCCTCGACAACATCGCCGAGCAGAACCCGAGCCTGTCGTTCGCCCAGCCCGACCAGCTCTTCGAGAACGACGGCCGCGGCCGCTTCGCCGAGGTGCCGGCGCCGGCGGCCGGTCCCTGGTTCGAGGGCGCCGCGGTGAGCCGCGGCGCCGCCGCCGGCGACGTCGACAACGACGGCGACCTCGACCTCCTGGTCACGGTCTGCGACGGCCCGGCGCGGCTGCTCGAGAACCGCGCCGGCGACGGGCGGAGCTGGGTCGGCCTCCGCCTGGTCAGCCGCCACGGCGGGCGCGACGCCGTCGGCGCGCGGGTGCGGCTCACGGCCGGCGACCTGGTGCGGGTCGCCGAGGTGCGGGCGGGTTCGAGCTACCTGTCGCAGGAGGATCCGCGCCTCTACTTCGGCCTCGGCGGCCGCGAAGCGGTCGACCGGGTCGAGATCCGCTGGCCCGAGGGAGAGACCCAGGTGGTGTCCGGGAGCGAGGTGCCGCTCGGCCGGTACACGACCCTCCGCCAGCCGGCGGCATCGTCCAGGGCACCGTCCGGCTCGGCGCCCCCGGCGCCGTCCACGACGCCGTCCGGCGGGGGAGTGCGGTGAGCGGCCGCCGCCGCGGGGTCGCGCTCGCCCTCGTGGGGTCCGTCCTGGCGCTGGCCGCGGCCGCATGCCGCGACCGTCCCGCCGCGCCCGCCGGCGGGCCCGCCGCCGGGGAGGCTGCCCCGCCGGCCGCCGGGCCGATGCCCGCGCCGATCGCCGAGTCGCCGCCGCAGCAGCTCCCGCCGGAGGCGGCCGCGCTGCTCGGCCGCCTCGAGGCGCTGCGCCGGGTCCACCGGGAGGAGGAGGGGCTCGATCTCGCCCTCGCCTATCTCGCCGAGCACCCCGGCACGCCGCGCCTCCATTTCGCGATCGGCGTCCTCCACGGCTCCAAGGAGGACCACCGGGCGGCGATCGCGGCGTTCGAGCGCGAGCTGGCCGCCGATCCCGGTCACTTCGAGAGCCACCGCGGCATGGCCGCCGCCTGGATGCGGCTCGGCCAGCCGGCCGAGGCGCTGACGCACCTCGAGACCTGCCGGGCGATGCGCCCGGACCACACCGAGACCCGCTTCCAGCTCGGGCGGGTGCTGTCGTCGCTGGCGCGTTTCGACGAGGCCGAGCCGCACCTCCAGGCGGCGGCGCTCGAGCTCGACGACGCCGACGGCTGGGGCGAGCTGGGTCTCCTGCACCGCCGCCGCGGCGACCTCGAGGCGGCGATCGCCGACTTCCGCCGCGCCCTCGACCGCGACCCCGGGCACTCGACTGCGCTGGTCAACCTCGGCCAGCTCATGGTCCGCACCGGCGCGGCCGAGGAGGGGGCGGCGCTGCTCGAGCGCCACCGTCAGATCTCGCTGCTCGAGGACCGCCTCGACCATCTCGAGCGGAGCAGCCGGCTCGCCGGCGCCACCGCCGCCAACTTCGCCGCCCTCGCCGACGTCCAGCTCCGCCTGGGCTCGAAGGAGGAGGCGATCGCCTCCTACCGGCGGGCGCTCGAGATGGATCCCGAGCACGCGCTGGCGGCGCTCGGGCTCGCCTCCCTGCTGCTCGAGCGTGGCGAGTTGGAGGAGGCGACCCGCTGGTCGGTGGTGGCTCTGATGGAAGCGCCCGAAAGCCTGCGCACCCACTTCGTGCTCGGCATGGTGCGGCTGGCCAAGGGGCAGTACGAGGAGGCCGACCGCGCCTTCGAGGCGTCTCGGCAGCGGGGGGAATGGGGCGCCGAGGCCCACCTGAGGGTCGCCGAGGCCTATCTCGGCGCCGGCGAGCTGGATCGGGCGGCGCGCGAACTGGACCGGGCGGCGGCGACGGCGCCTGCCGACCCGCGCATCGCCGCCCTCCGCGACCGCCTCACCCCCTGAAGCGAGAAGCCTCCGACCCGCCGAGAGGCGAGCCGGAGGCTCCGGACACTCTTACAGAGAGCGAGCCGGTCGGCAGCGAAGGAGCCCGCAGGGCGACCGGCGGCCATCAGGCCGCCGACCCCTCAAAAAACTACTGGACCTGGAACTGCTGCAGCTCGACCGGCACCAGGGCGCAGCCGGTCTGCGTGGTCTCGACGATGTTCAGCGTGAAGGCGTCCGCGGCGCCGCCGAAGCCGTCGACGACGATGAAGTGGTCGACCCCCGCGGTGGCGGAGAAGGACACCGACTCCAGGGTGCCGTTGCCGCCCGAGTCGTCGCCGCCGATGCAGCCGCCGACCGGATCGGCGCAGTTGGTCACCACCCAGAGCGCCAGGTCGCCCGCGGCCGGGTCCATGTTGACCGTGACGCCGCAGGTGATGTCGGTCTGGACCACGTAGGCGATGTCCGGGCCGACGCCGCTCGAGCCGTTGAAGCCGCCGCAGGCCGCGCCGTACACGAGGTCGTCGACGTGGCCGACGGTGGTGTCGGCGTCGTTGAACGGCAGGGTGCTGATCTCGAGGGTCGCCGCGGCGCAGGTCTCGCCCGGGGCGAGCACGGCCGGCTGGGGCATTGCGGCGACGCGCTCGCGGCCGGCCTTCTCGTAGGCGGCCTGCTCCTCGGGGGTCAGCGAGCTCCAGATCGCCTTGAGGTCGTCGCTGGCGGCGCTCTGGGCGCCGGCGACACCCGCGAAGCCGATGGCGAGGCCGACGACGATGAGACAAACGAGGCCGAGACTGTGACGCTTGTCCATGACCTTCTTCTCCTCCCGGTCGATTAGGGCCGGTCGATTCAATGGCCGGTCGATTCAATGACTTCGTGGAGTCCCCCCTCCACAGGATTGGGCACCGGCGCACCGGACGCCAGCGCCGCGGCGGGGGGTTCGCTCCCCTGACCCCGATGCCGCCTCGCTCGTTCCTGAAACCGCCTGGGGTACGGCTAATGAGCTGGCGGAGTGTACTACAGAAGGGCGGTGTCGCGCCACAAGGATGTAGCTATTTCACTGAGCGAAAGTCACTCGCCTTCAGCACCGCCGCCCGGGGCCGGCTTGGCGGGCGCCCGGATCACCGGCGTGAAGCGCTCGCGCTCGCCGTCCAGCGAGACGCTCTCGACGTAGTAGAAGTACTCCCGCCCAGGCTCGATCGCGTCGTCGACGAAGCGGTACTCCGTCGGCATGTCGGTGGTCCCGGCGCCGCGGATGATGTCCTCGGTCAGGCGCGCGAACGGACCCTCCTCGGCGTCCGCGCGGTAGACGTCGAAGCCGAAGTTGTCGACTTCGCTGGCGGTGGTCCAGGAGATGACGTTGGCGAGCGGCGGCGGATCCCCATTCTTGCCCTCACCCTCGCCCTGGCCCTCCTGGAGGCCGTCCTCGGGGCCGCCCGCGGCGAGCTGCGCCGGCGGCTCGATCCCGTCCGGCAGCGGCACCGGCAGCGCCGGGTCGCCGAGCAGGTTGTACTGCTGCCGGAAGTACTCGTTGTCGGTCGCGCGCTTGACCCGCATCAGCGCCTCGCCGACCGTGGCGCCGGACCGGGTCAGCTCGGCGAGCAGGAACTCGCTCAACACCGGCGACGGGTTGTTGCGCCACGAGGCGGCGATCACCGCCACCGCCCCGCGGCCCGGCAGGCGCAGGAACTTCTCGCCGATCGAGTCGGCCTCCGGGTGGTCGAAAGGCGCCGAGTAGCAGGTCATGCTGAGGACGATCGGCGGCCGCGCGGCGGGCGGCAGGCGATCGAGATCGTCGAGGGTGAAGAGGTCGCGGGCGCGCGCGAGGTCGAGCGGCGCGGTGCGCCAGATGTAGCGCCCGCCGTGGCCGGCGAAGTGGACCAGGAGCGGCTCGCGGGAGAGCGCGGAGAGCACCCGCTCGCGGTTCCCCTCGGCCGCGCCGGCGTCGAGGTCGGGGTCGATCTGGACCCCCTCGAAGCCGCGCTCGGCGAGGCCGGCGGCGAGCGTGGCGCCGGCCTGCTCCCAGCCGGCCGAGCCGTCGTGGAGGAGCAGCACCCGGCGCGACACCGGCGCGTCGCCGGCCACGTAACGGACGGTCTTGGCGACGATCGCCGCCACCTCTTCGGGCTCGGTGACCGGCCAGCGGCCGATCGCGAGGTCGGGGAGGTCGTCGTCGCCGTCGACGGTGACGAATGGGTTGTCGCTCGCCGCCAGCCCCTCGCGAGTCGGCTGCCCCCAGGTCGGGATCAGCCCGCGGCCGGCGCCCCGGGGGCCGTCCTCGTAGGGGGTGCTGCGGTTCTGGCGGAAGCTGCCGTCCTCGGGCCCGCGCCCCGGGCGGAAGGTCCAGTCGGCGTATGCGCGCTCCGCGGACGGATCGGCGCGCGGGTCCCAACTCGCGTCGCCGACGAGCAGCACGAAGCGCGGCGCCGGCGGCCGCCACTCCCGGTAGGCGGCGGCGATCAGGTCGCGGATCGCCCGCGGGTGGACCACGCCGTGGTTGAAAGCGTCGTAGACGGCGTCGACCGGGATCAGCTCGACCGCGAGGCCGCGCTCGCGGTGCAGCTCGGCCAGGGGCCGGGCGGCGTCGAGCAGCCTCGGATGGGCGACGATCAGGTAGTCGGCCTGCCGGTCGCGGCCCGCCAGGAGGTCGCCGCGCCAGGGCTCGACCGCCGCCGGCTCGAGCAGCGCGCCGCCGGCCACCGCCCGGAGCGGCCCCTCGGCGTCGCCGAGCGCGAGGTGGTGGCGCTCCCCGGGACCGCTCGCCGCGCGGGCGCCGTCCGGGCCGTAGACGGTGAGCCGCGACCCGGGCGCGGTCTCGAGCCGGATGCACCCCGCCGGGTCCTCGGCCGCCGGCGCGGCCCGGAACAGCTCCGCGGCGCGCTCGATCCGCCCCGTCCGCGGGTACTCGACCTCGACCCAGTCGACCAGCACGGCATCGATCAGCGGCTCGTCACCGGCCAGCGGCAACCCCTCGGGCCGCCGCACCGGCACCCGCAGCGCCAGCTCGCCCGCCGCCTGGCCGCCCCGTCCGCCGAACGCCGCCGCCGCCAGCCCGGGCAGCTCGACGACCATCCCCTCCGGCCGGTTGTCCCACTCCGCCGCCGCCACCTGCTCGCCGCCGAAGAGGACCTCGACCCGGTGGTCCGGCAGCGACTGCGTCGCCCGTCCCATCCGCGACCAGCCGCGCAGCTTCACCCGGATCGCGACCGGCCGCGGCGAGCCGGCGTCGAGCCCGGCAGCTCGAGCCGCAGCGAGAGCGGCTCGGCGTCGGCGTGCGAGATCCGCGCCCAGAACCAGACGTCTTCTTCGGCGGCCGCCTCGGCCGCGGCCTCCGCGCCCTCCGCGCCGCCCGAGAACCGCGCCCGCAGCTCGTCCCGCTCGAGGTGGAGCCGCGCCGTGAACGACCCCGCCCCCTCCTCGCACGCCGCCGCCGGCAGATACATCCGCGCCGGCGAAGACGCCGCGGTCTCCAGCCGGTAGACGTTGCGATCCGAGAACGGATGGAACCAGCCCCGCTCCCCGGCCAGCCGCTCCGCGGCCAGCTCGATGTGGTCCCCCGCCCCGAACCGCCCGTCCCCCCCGTCCTCCACCCACACCGGCACCGGCACCCCGCGCAGACTCACCCCGAGCCCCGCGCTCCCGACCTCCCCCTCCAACCCCGCCGCCGCCAGCGCCTCCCACCCGATCCGATAAACCCCGCCCTCCACCACTGAGACCCGAAACACCCCCCCCGCCGCCGGCACCGCCGCCAACAGCCCGAGGACGCCCATCCCGCAAACACGCCAGAAACCGGACCTGGATAGGAGAAGCACGATCACCTCACGAGATTTTCAGACGCGAAACCGTACCACGCCGCCGCCACCTCACTCACCCACAGCGCTCGCGGCGCCCTCAGAGCCGCCCGCGGGGATCCTGGGCCGCGTCTCCGGGGGTGGCCTGAGCACCCGCAGGGACTGATGGGCAAGGAGGCCCGGCCGAGGAGCCGCGCCCCATTCCGCCCGCGGTCGTGGACTGCGCAAGGAGGCCGGGGCGAGGAGCCGCGCCCCCGGGGGCGCCAGCCCCGGCGCTCACGCCATCGATTCGCAAGGCGAGGCGGACCCGCGCCGGGGCTGACGAGGGGTGCGCCAGCCGACCCCCGCTCACTCCCAGCGCACCCCGTCCCCCGGGGGCGCGGCTCCTCGCCCCGGCCGGCGGTGGAGTGGGAGTGGATGCGCTATCCGCCGTCCACCGACGCCGACAGCGAAGCCGTCCGAACCGCCTCCGCCACCGCCCCCTTGGTCAGCAGCTCGCTGAACAGATGCGGCTCCTCCCCGGCCGGTAGAGCAGATAAAACGGGATGCTGTACCGCCCGTGAGCCGCCAGAAACGCCGAGATCTCGTCGTCCCGATTCGTCCAGTCGGCCTTCATCGGCACCACCCCGTGCGCCTCGAAAAGCGCCGCGACCTCCTCCGTCTCGAGCACCAGCCGCTCATTCGTCTTGCACGTGAAACACCAGTCCGCGGTGACGTCCACGAACACCAGCCGCTCCTCCGCCAGCGACTCCGCCTCCGCGCGGTCGAACTCCACCCACGGAATGAGCGCCACCACCTGCGAGCCGCCCGCCGCCGCCGGCACCGCCGCCCCCGGCAGCGCCGCCGCCAGGAGCGCCGCCACCGCCGCGCCGGCGATCCCGAGCGCCGCTGCCCGCCGGCCGGCCGCCGTTCGCGCCGCCTGCGCGCGCATCCAGACGAAGAGCGCGAGCCCGAGGAGCGCGAGCTGCACCAGCGCGAGCCGGCCGGGCCCGATCTGCGCCGAGAGCACGTAGAAGAGCCACACCGCCGCCGCCGCGAGCAGGAACCCCATCACCTTGCGGACCGTGTCCATCCAGGCCCCCGGGCGCGGCAGGAGGCGCGCGGCGCCGGGGGCGACCGCGAGCGCCAGATAGGGGAGCGACATGCCGACGCCGACCGCGGCGAACGTCGCCACCACCACCGCCGCCGGCTGAGCGAGCGCGAAGCCCATCGCGGTGCCGAGAAACGGCGCCGAGCACGGCGTCGCCATCAGCGTCGCGAAGAGGCCGGCGGCGAAGTGCCCCGCCATCCCCTCCTGCGGCCCACCGCCGAGCGCGTTGGCGAGCCGGCCGGGGAGCGGGATCTCGAACAGCCCCCAGAGGTTGAGGCAGAAGAGGACGACCACCACCGCGAGGAAGGCGACGAAGCCGGGCTCCTGGAACTGCACCCCCCAGCCGACCGCGGCGCCCGCCGCGCGCGCCCCGATCGCGAGCAGCGCGAGGGCCAGGAACGAGGCCAGGATGCCGGCCGTGGTGGCGAGCGCGCCGAGGGTCACCCCCGAGCGCCCGTGGCCGGCGCTCTGCACCAACCCGAGCACCTTGAGCGACAGGACCGGCAGCACGCACGGCATGGCGTTGAGGATCAGGCCGCCGAGGACGCCCAGGAGGAGGATCGCCGCCAGGCTGCGGCCGGCGGGGCGGGCCGCGGAACCGGCGGTCTCGCCGCCCGCGGCGGCGGCGGTTCCGTGGTCGCCCGCCTCCGCGAGCCGCGGGCCGCCCTCGAACCACGCCGCGGAGACCGCCTCGCCCGCCTCGCCGACGGTCAGCTCGACCTCCTCGCTCACCGTCACCGGCTGGGCGCAGGTGCGGTCGTCGCACGCCTGGTAGAGCACCCGGACGGCGACCCGGTGCCGCCCCGGCGCGGCGTGCGCCGGGATCGCCAGCGGCGCGAGCACGATCGCCGTCCCGTCGTAGACCGCCAGCGGCTGCTCCTCGGCGAAGGCGAAGGTGCGGTGGACCGGCTCCGGGTAGCGCACCGAGGGGACCGGCCAGCCGGCCGGGGTCTCGACCGTCAGCTCGGTCGGGATCAGCCAGTCGAAGGTCGGCACGTGGGCGTTGACGTGCCACCCCTCCTCGATCGCCAGCACGCCCGCCAGGACCGCCATCGAGCCGGGCGGGTAGGCCGTGCGGTCGAGGTGGACCTCGAGCGCGGCATGCTCGTCGTCGAAGCCCTGGGCGGCGGAGGGCGCGGCGGCGAAGAGAGCCGCCGTGGCGAAGAGCGCCGCCGCGGCGAGCGGGAGTCGAGCCAGGGTCGTCATCGGTCGGCCCTCGGGGGAGCGTGGTCGGCGGGTCGGTCGGAGGTCAATCGCAGTGGGCGGTCGGATCGCGCTCGATCGAGCGCAGCGCGGTGATCGCCTCGACCGAGGCGCGGCTCTTGGGGTGGCTGTCGAGGAGCGACTCGACCGCCTCGGTGGTCCGGCGGCAGTCGCCGCGGTCGCGCGCCACCAGCACCTCGAGCAACGCGGCCGCCTCGGCGATCCGCGGATCCTCGCCGGCGTGGTCGCGCACCCGGCCGAGCGCCCGCTCGGCGTCGTCGAACTCGCCGGCGAGTCGGTGGGCGTCGGCGAGCGCCAGCTCGAGCCGGGTGCGTCCGGGGGCGGACTCCTCGTGCCGGGCCAAGAGGCGCCGGTAGATCGCCGCCGCGCGATCGCCGTCGCTGTCGCGGTGCAGGCGGTCGGCGACCGTGCGGAGGGCCTCCGGGTCGTCGTCGGCCAGCGCCCGGCGGTAGCTCTCGAGCAGGCTGCGGTGGCGCGTCAGCTCGGCCTCCAGGCGGGCGATCATCGCCCGCGCCGTCTGGTAGCCGTCGACCCTGCCGACCCGCGCCAGGCGGCGGTCGACGATCAGCGTGGTCGGGAGCCGCCGGGTGTCGAAGCGGTCGCGCAGGCGGGACCCTTCGGCGCCGTCCTCGACGTCGACCCGGAGCAGCACGAAGCGGCCGTCGGCGTAGGAGCGGAAGGCGCGATCGGCGAAGGTGTCGCGCTCGAGCTTCTTGCACCAGCCGCACCAGTCGGCGGTGAGGTCGATCAGGATCAGCCGGTCGGAGGCGCGGGCGTCGGCGAGCGCGTTGTCGAGGTCGAGGTGCCAGACCGTCGCCTCCTCCGCGGGCGGCGCGGCGCCGGCCGGAACGGCGGCGAGGAGCGAGGCGGCGAGCGGCAGGGTGGCGAAGGCGGTCGGTCGTGTCATGACTTCGGAATCGACTTCGGAGATCGATTTCTCGGATCGAGATCGGGTTCCCGGACCGCCGATCTGGCATCGGGAGACCCGCGCCGGAGGGGGAGGCTGCAAAGCCGATACCGGCAGCCCGGCGGGCCGGCGGCCGGTGATACCATCCGCCGCCGTGAAGCTCTCGAGAAGGGCCGCCGGGATCGCCGAGTCGGCGACCACGAAGGTCTCCCGGCGCGCCTCCGAGCTGCGCCGCCAGGGCGTCGACGTCGTCGACTTCGGCGTCGGCGAGCCGGATTTCGACTCGCCGGCGGTGGCGGTCGAGGCCGCCCGCCGGGCGCTCACCGACGGCTTCACCCGCTACACCCCGACCGACGGCACCCCCGAGCTGCGCCAGGCGCTCGCCGCGGGGCTGGCCGAGCGGCACGGCGCGCCCTGGTCGGGGGGCGACGGCGTGATCACCGTGGGTGCCAAGTCGGCGCTCTTCCAGCTCGCCCTGGCGCTCCTCGACGACGGCGACGAGGTGGTGCTGCCGACCCCGGCGTGGGTCAGCTTCGAGGAGCAGATCCGCTTCGCCGGCGCGCGGCCCGTGACGGTGCCGACCGCCGCCGCCGACGGCTTCCGGATCCACGCCGCGCCGCTGATCGACGCGATGACCCCGCGCACCCGGGCGGTGCTGGTCAACTCGCCGTCGAACCCGACCGGCGGCGTGATCTCGGCGGCGGACCTGGCCGCGCTCGCCGGCGCCTGCGCCGAGCGCGGCGCGGTCCTGATCTCGGACGAGACCTACGAGCGCTTCGTCTACGACGGCGCCCCCCACGCCAGCGCCGCCGTGCTCGCGGCCCGCCATCCCGAGACCGTGGTCCTGGTCGGCTCGTTCTCGAAGACCTACGCGATGACCGGCTGGCGGCTCGGCTTCGTCTTCGGGCCCCGCGCCGTGATCCAGGCGGTGTCGAAGGTGCAGAGCCACGCCACCTCGAACCCGACCTCGTTCGCGATGCGCGGGGCGCTCGCGGCGCTCGCCGGCGCCGAGGCCGACGTCCGGGCGATGATCGCCGAGTACCAGGCCCGCCGCGACCTCCTGATCCCGCGCCTCGAGGCTCTGCCCGGCGTCACCTGCCGCCCCCCGGCCGGCGCCTTCTACGCCTTCCCCGACGTCTCCGCCACCTACCGCCCCGGCCGTCAGGGCTCACTCGAGCTGGCCGAGCGCCTGCTCGACGAGGCGGCCCTCGCCGTGGTCCCCGGCGCCGCCTTCGGCGACGACCGGCACATCCGCATCTCCTTCGCCTGCTCGCGCGAGGAGATCGCGCGGGGGTTGGACCGGCTGGCGGGGTTCCTGAGGAGCTGAGGAACTTGAAAGAGGAGCAGGAGGAACTCGACCCGCGTGTCGTCCGCGACGAGGAGTCGGCGGAGACGGCGGGGTCGCACGAGGAGTCCGGGGGCGCTCGCCCCGCGACCAGGATGACCCTCAAAGAGTACCTGCTCTCCATGCCCGACGTCGGCGAGGACGCTGACTTCGAGCGTTGCCGCGATGAGCACGAGGAGTGCCACCGGTTCGAGTTCGACGATTGAGAGGAGATCACGCCCGGTATACTTGCCGGCCGGCCCGCGGTGCTCCGTGGGTCGTCCTGGAGGATCCGCCATGCTCTCGATCGATTCTCGTTGCCACCTGTTCGTGCCGTCGCTCGTCGTCTTGCTGATCGCGGCCGTGCTCGCGGCGGCCCCCGCCCGGGCCGATGACGCCACCCCCGAGGCCGCCGCCCAGTTCGTCGACGCCGCCGAAGCCGAGCTGCTCGAGCTGCTGATCGACGCCGAGCGCGCGGCCTGGGTGCAGGCGAACTTCATCACCGAGGACACCCAGGCGATCGCCGCCGAGGCGGCCGAGAAGCTGCTCGGCGCCGCGTCGCGCTATGCCAAGGAGGCGGCGCGGTTCGACGGGCTCGAGCTGCCCTACGACGTCGAGCGGCGGCTGATGATCCTGAAGCTCGGCGGTTCGGTGGCGGCGCCTTCGGATCCCGCCTTGACCCGCGAGCTGACGCAGATCGCTTCCGGCCTCGAGGCGACCTATGGCGCCGGCAAGTGGTGTCCCGAGGGGGGCGCGCCGGCGGGCGACACCAGCGGCGACGGCTGCCTCGACCTCCAGGAGATGACCGTGATCCAGGCCGAGAGCCGCGATCCCGCCCAGCTCCTCGAGGTGTGGAAGGGCTGGCACACGGTGTCGCCGCCGATGCGCGAGGACTACCGGCGGTTCGTCGAGCTGGCCAACCAGGGGGCGCGCGAGCTGGGCTTCGCCGACACCGGCGCGATGTGGCGCGCGGGCTACGACATGCCGCCCGACGCCTTCGCCGCCGAGCTGGACCGGCTGTGGAGTCAGGTGCGGCCGCTCTACGAGGCGCTCCACTGCTACGTGCGCGCCGGGCTGCGCGAGCACTATGGCCCCGAGGTGGTACCTGCCGACGGCCCGATCCCGGCGCATCTTCTCGGCAACATGTGGGCGCAGAGCTGGGACAACGTCTACCCGCTGGTCGCGCCCCCCGACGCCGACCCCGGCTACGACCTGACCGAGAAGCTCCGCGGCGCCGGCTACGACGCGATCAAGATGGTCCGCTCCGGCGAGGCGTTCTTCAGCTCGCTCGGCTTCGCGCCGCTGCCCGAGACCTTCTGGGAGCGGTCGCTCTTCACCAAGCCGGCGGACCGCGAGGTGGTCTGCCACGCCAGCGCGTGGGACCTCGACCAGGTCGAGGACCTGCGGATCAAGATGTGCATCCAGATCACCGCCGAGGACTTCCGGGTCATCCACCACGAGCTGGGCCACAACTACTACCAGCGCGCCTACAACGAGCTGCCGTTCCTCTACCGCAACAGCGCCAACGATGGCTTCCACGAGGCGATCGGCGACGTCGTCGCCCTGTCGGTGACGCCGGCCTACCTGGTCCGGATCGGCCTGCTCGAGGCCGAGCCGGACCCGTCGAAGGACCTCGGCCTCCTGATGCAGAACGCGCTCGACAAGGTCGCGTTCCTCCCCTTCGGCCTCCTGATCGACCAGTGGCGGTGGCAGGTCTTCTCGGGGCAGATCCCGCCTGAGCGCTACAACCAGGGGTGGTGGGAGCTGCGCGAGAAGTACCAGGGGGTCGCCGCGCCGGTCGCGCGCACCGAGGCCGACTTCGATCCCGGCGCCAAGTACCACATCCCGGGCAACACGCCGTACACGCGCTACTTCCTCGCCCACGTGCTGCAGTTCCAGCTCCACCGCGACCTGTGCCGGATCGCGGGCTACGAGGGGCCGCTCAACCGCTGCACGATCTACGGCAGCGAGGCGGCGGGGGCGAAGCTGGCGGAGCTGCTCGAGATGGGCCGCGCGCGGCCCTGGCCCGAGGCGCTGGCGGCGATCTCCGGCTCGGGCGAGATGGACGCCACCGCGATCCTCGACTACTTCGCGCCGCTCAAGAGCTGGCTCGACGAGCAGAACGCCGGCCGGCAGTGCGGCTGGTAGGGGACCCCTGAGGGCGACCATCCGGCACGGCGCCGGAGGCGCCCATTCAGCACGGCGCCGGGCCATCGCGGCACCGGCGCCGTGCCTCGGAACCCGTGGCGGGGCTCCCCTGCGCCGTCACGGCGGCCTTCGGCGCACGGGACCGCTTGGGGCATCGGCCTTGCAGGGGCGAGCCGGTTGAACTCAAGCGGCCGCCGCCGCCAGCGGCGGTTGAAACGGATCGGGTCTCCGGAGCGTCCTAGCGGCGAGATGACCAGTCCGCGATACCCCGAGATCGAGGTGCGGGTGACCAGCGCCCATCCGCTGGCGCTGATCGGCGCCACGCGCCTCGCCTTGCGCCGCGCCGGGATCGACAAACCCCAGATCCAGGACTTCTCCGCCCAGGCCTTCTCGAGCGGCGACGCCGGCAGCGTCTGCCGCGAGTGGGTGCGGCTGGTCGACCCGCCGGCCGGGCACGCCCCGCTCTCCTAGCCTCGCGACCCACCCGCCGTCCCGGTCCGCGCCGTCGGGCTGCGCTGTGCGATACTGCCCGTCCCCAGTGCCCGGCGGCAGGCGCCCGATCCCGGTGGCGAAGAAGCGCAATCGATCGAGATCCACGAGCCCCGTCCCGCGGTCGCCGAAGGTCGCGCGGCCGGCGGCTCCACCCGAGGAGGGCGAGCCCGCGGTCGCGCCGGCGGGCGCCGCGGTCCGGCTCCGGCCCGGCCGCCTCCGCCGCGCCGTCCTCGGCCTCCTCCTCGGCCTGCTCGCCGCGGTCCTGCTCCTGGCGCTCGTCGAAGGGGTCCTCACCCTCGCCGGCGCGGGCGAGGGGGCGCTCTACGACGACCCCTTCGTCGGCTTCGCCCCCGGGAGTCCGCTCTTCGCCGAGCGGACGCTCCCCTCCGGCGAGCGGGTCTGGGCGACCCGGCCCGAGAAGCTCCAGTTCTTCAACGAGCAGAGCTTCCCGGCCGAGAAGGCGCCCGGCACCTACCGCATCTTCACGCTCGGCGGCTCGACCACCTTCGGCCACCCCTACGACGACGCGGTCTCGTTCGCTGCCTGGCTGCGCCTCTACCTGCCGGCGGCCGACCCGTCGCGGCGCTGGGAGGTGGTCAACGCCGGCGGCATCTCCTACGCCAGCTACCGGATCGCCGAGCTGATGAAGGAGCTGGTCCGCCACGAGCCCGACCTCTTCGTCCTCTATGACGGCGGCCACAACGAGTTCCTCGAGGAGCGCACCTACTCGGAGCTGATCGACCAGGGCGCGGCGGTCAAGCGGCTGCGCATGTGGCTCTCGGGCTTCCGCTTCGCGGCGCTGCTGCGGCAGGGGTTGCGGGGGAGCGGCGGCGGCGGGACGCCCGCGGGGGCGAGCACGCTCGAGCCCGAGGTGGCGGCGCGCCTCGAATCGTGGACCGGGGTCGAGGCCTACGAGCGCGACCCCGAGCTGCGGCGGGCGGTCGTCGAGCACTTCGCCTTCAACCTCGACCGAATGGCGGCGATCGCCCGCGATGCCGGCGCCGAGCTGGCGGTCGTCGTCCCGGTCTCGAACGTCAAGGACTTCTCGCCGTTCAAGTCGGAGCATGGCGCGGGGATCGACGCCGCGGCGGCGGCGCGCTTCACGGCGCTCCTCGCCGCCGGCCGCGAGCGCCTGGCGGCGGGCGAGCCGGAAGCGGCGCTCGGGCCGCTCGCCGGGGCGGTCGCGATCGATCCCGAGCACGCCGAGGGCCGCTTCCGGCTCGGCCGGGCGCTCCTCGAGACCGGTGGTTTCGAGGGCGCGGCCCGGGAGCTCTTGGCGGCCAAGGAGCTGGACGTGGCGCCGCTCCGTGCGATCGAGCCGTTGATCGAAGAGACCCGGCGGGCGGCGGAGCGGCACGGCCTGCCGCTCGTCGACCTCGAGGCGATCCTCGAGGAGGACAGCCGCCGGCGCTTCGGCCACCCGATCCTCGGCGACGAGTACCTGCTCGACCACGTCCACATCGACGTCGAGCGCCACAGCCTGGTCGCCGAGCGGGTGATCGAGGCGCTGGCCGACTCCGGGGAGCTGCGCCCGGCGCCCGACTGGTCCGAGGCGCAACGGCGCGCGCTCTACGAGGCCAAGGTCGCCGCGATCGACCGCGAGTACAACGCCCTCCGCGACCTCAACGTCGCCAAGGTGCTCGGCTGGGCGGGCAAGCTCGAGGAGGCCGAGGCACCGCTCCTGCGCGCCGCCGAGGTGCTCGACACCGCCGACCTGCACCTCAACCTCGGCATCCTCTACCAGCGCACCGGCCGTCCCGAGCAGGCGCTCGCCGAGCTCGGGCGCGGCGTCGCGCTCGATCCCGACCGGCCCGAGGGTCGCTTCAACCTCGGCGTCACGCTCGGCCGCCTCGGCCGCGCGGAGGAGGGCGTCGCCGAGCTGCGCCGCGCCGTCGAGCTGCGCCCCGGCTATCCCGAGGCCTGGTACAACCTCGGCGTCCTCCTGCGCGAGCGGGGGGACCTCGACGAAGCGGTCGACGCCTTCCGCCGCGCGCTCGAGATCGACCCGGACGCCCCCGCCGTCCACGCCGCCCTGGCCGTCGCCTACGGCCGCCTCGGCCGCGCCGGGGAGGCCGCCGCCGCGCTCGCCGAGGCCGACCGCCTCGACCCGGGCCGGGCCGCGGCCGCGCGCGCCGGCCTCGCTCTCGGCCTCGCCCTCGACCTCGCCCGCGACGGCCGCCTCGACGAGGCCGAACGCGAGCTGGCCGCGCTGGTCGAGACCCACCCTTCGGCCGAGACCTGGTACAACCTCGGTCTGGTCCGCGCCCGTCGCGGCCGCCCCGCCGAAGCGCGTGCCGCCTACGAGGAGGCCATCGCGCTCGACCCGAGCCACGCCCCGGCGCACAACAACCTCGGCATCGCCCTCGCCGCCGCCGGTGACCTCGCCGCCGCCCGCCGCCACCTCGAACGGGCCGCCGCCGCCGATCCCGGCTACGCCGAGGCCTGGCTCAACCTGGGCGTCGTCCTCGACCAGTCCGGCGACCCCGCCGCCGCCCTGGCCGCCGTCGAGCGCGCTGCCGCCCTCGAACCCGGGAATCCGAGGATCCGCGAGGCCCTGGACCTGCTGAAGGCCCACGCGGCCGGCGCGCGCCGACCGGCTCAATAATCGATGTAACCGTCCCGAGCCCGCAGCCTGATCCCCGGCCGGGCGACCCGCACCTCGACCTGGTGCCAGCTCCCGTCGCGCCGGATCTCCGAGGGGTAGTAGCCGAGGACGTACTGCTCGCGCAGCTCCTGGAGGATGCCGCGCATCGCGGTCTCGGCGTCCTCGATCCGGTCGAGGGTCACGATCCGGCCGCCGGTCTCGAGCACGGTCTTTTCGAGCAGCTCCTCCTCGGCCTTGTACTCCTCGGCGCCCTTCCAGGCCGAGTAGCGCTGCCCCTCCCCCTGGCGCGGATCGGTCCGCACCCAGTAGACGAGCGCCCGGCTGCGCCGCGCCAGCCAGGCGACGTCGCGCATCGGCAGCGCGCTGTGGCTGTCGACGCCGTCCGACAGCAGGATCAGCACCCGCCGCCCCTTGCGCTCCTCGAGCCGCTTGAGCGCCAGGTAGAGGTGGTCGTTGAGCGCCGTGCCGCCGGTCGCCTCGACCCCGTCGAGGCCGGCGAGGAGCTCGCGGCGGTCGGCGGTGAAGGGGGTGGCGTGGACCAGCCGGTCCGAGAACAGGTAGAGCGCCGCCTCGTCGATCTCGGCCAGGCCGAGCGCGAACGACGCGGCGCCGCGCAGCGCGAAGCGGAGCCGGTGGCCGCGCATGCTGACGCTGGCGTCGACCACGAGCGCGGCGGCGATCTCGGCGTCGCCGCGCGAGAAGCTGGTCAGCACCTGGCGCTGGCCGTCGTCGAGCACCTCGAAGTCCCCCTCCTCGAGGTCGAGGACGCGGCGGTCGCCGTCGAGCGCGGTGACGTAGATCGGGCGCAGCGCGGCGTCCAGCTCGGCGTCGATGCGGAAGGCGGGGGAGACGTAGAGCGACTCGCCGGTGGTACCGCTCACGGTATGGACGCGGGCGAGGAAGCGGTGCTCGCGGTTCTCGTCGCCGACGTCGACCGTAAGCCGCCAGGGCGGCGCGACCAGCTCGCCCATCGGCTGGCCGTCGACGAAGACCTCGATGCGGTCGACCTCCTCGGCGGTGAGCACCTCCCAGGCCAGCTCGACCGGCCCGAACACCGGCTCGCCCTTCTTCGGGCTGACCATCAGCACGTCGACGCCCTGCGCCGCGGCCGGCGCCGCCGGAAGCGATGCGAGCGCCGCGAGCGCGGCGGCCGGCAAAAGGGCCGCCGCGAGCAGACGGCGGACCGTGCCCGGCCGCATCAGCCCCGCCCTCCGTCGAGCGCCCGCACCAGCTCGGGGCGGCGCTCCGCGGCGCCGCTCTCGAGTCGTGAGCGAGCGATCCCGATCGCCTCCTCCGGCCAGTCGTCGTACCGCTTGCGCGGCGATTCGCCGCCGCCGGAGCCGACCCGGGTCAGGGTGTCGAGCGCCTCCCGCGGCTGGCGCAGCCGGTCGTAGGCGAGCGCCAGCAGCAGGTGGAGGCCGCGGTCGTCCGGCAGCTCCTGGACCGCCGCCTCGAGGCGCCGGGCGGCCGCGGCGGCGTCGCCGGCAGTGAGGTCGCGGCGCGCCAGCTCCTGGTGGGCGACGGCGCGCACCCAGGCCGGACCGTCGCCCGCGGCCACCTCCTCGAGCAGCGTCGCGGACTGGCGCCGGTCGCCACCGCCGCGGCCGAGGTTGATCGCGAGGCGCAGCTTGGCCTCGGCGTCGCCCGGCGCCGCGGCGAGCGCCGGCCCGAGCTGGTCGACCGCGCCCCGGGGGTCGCCGAGCCGCTCGTGCAGGGAGGCGAGGGCGAGGCGTGCGGCGCGGCTGCCGGGATCGAGCGCCAGCGCGCGGCGGAGCAGCCGCGAGGAGGAGGCCGGGAGGTTGGCCTCCTGGAGGTAGCCGCCGAGGCTGACCAGGGCGGCGGCCGCCAGGTCGCCGGCGCCGCCGTTCGCCGCGTACAGCTCGGCCAGGCTCTCGACCATCAGGCGGTTGAAGGAGGCGAGCGAGAACACCCGCCGGCGCCGGTAGTCCTGATAGAGGCCGTCGTGGAGCCGGATCAGCGGCGGCAGCGCCTCGGGCGCTCGGGCGGCGAGCTCCTGGGCGAACGCGAGCAGCCCCTGCTGGAGCTGGGACAGCGAGCCCCGGCCGTCGGCCGCCAGGGCCTCCGACTGGAGCGCGAAGAGCGCCGCCCGCGCCGGCTCCCAGCCCTCGTCGCCGGCGGCGAGCGGCGCCAGCGCCGCGCGGTAGGCGGCGGCCGTCCGCTGCGCGCCGCGCCCGGCGCTCCGCCGCCGTTGGCCGCCGGTCTCGGTCTCGGCGGGCGGCTCGAGCAGCGCCGCGGCTCCGCCGCCGGCGCCGGCGAGCTGGGACCCCACCCGCCAGCGCAGGTCGGTCCAGAGGAGCGAGCGCTCGGCGGCCTCGCCGGCCATCACCAGCACCGGTACGGCAGGCGCCGGCGGCGCGCCGGCCCGGCCCGCGACGCGCAGCAGGTACTCGCCCGAGGGGAGCGCGGGGGTGGTGAAGGAGAGGGTCCGGGGGCCGTCCGCGCCGCCCGCGGCGGTCGCTTCGGCCTCGGCGCCGGCTCCCCCCGCGGCCGGGGTGAAGACCAGCCGCCCGGGAGCGGCGCCGCTCGCGCCGAAGAGATACGCCTCGGCCGGCCGGCCGGCGACCAGCACCGGCAGGGTCGTGGGGCTGACCGCGCGGCGGCCGGCGACGAAGGGGTAGGCCGGGCGCTCGGCCTCCGGGCCGTCCCCCCAGGAGCGCACCGCGACCCAGGCGTCGCGGTCCTCGGGGGTGGCGAAGACCGGGGTCGGCGGTCCGCCCGGCGGCGGCACCGTGACCGCCGTCGCGGTCAGTCCGCCGGCGCCCGACTGGGCGTTGCGCACCAGGACGCGCAGGGTGTAGTCGCCGGGCGGCAGGTCGAGGCGGCCGTAGAAGCGCAGCCCGGCCTCCCACACCGCCTCGCCGATCGCGCCGGCGTCGACCGCGAAGGCCTCGGTCAGGTGGCCGGCGACCCCGCCCGCGGCGGTCAGCGCGTAGGCATAGACCTCGACGCGTACGACCGAAGACCCTACGACCGAAGACCCTACGACCGAAGACCCTACGACCTCGGCCTGATTGCTCTCGAGGAAGCTCGCGCCGTCGATCTCGACGAACAGCGGCACCGGCACCCGCTGCGGTCCCGGCGCGGCTGCCGCGGCGCCCTCGGCCGGGGCCGGGGTCCGGACGGCGGCGCCGGGGAGCGGCACTGCCAGTGCGGCGACCCCGAGCCCGCCCCCCTCCTCGCCGCGCAGCACGGTCGCCGCCACCTCGGCGGTGAGACCGCGCAGGCGGCGCGCCTGGAGGACGGTGCGGCCGGAGAACGGGTCGGGCGATTCGGCGAAGAGCTCGGGGAGCAGCTCGCTCGCGCTCGGCGGAGGCGGAGGCTGGGCTCCGTCCGCGACCGGCGCCGTCGCCGCGGGCGGCGGCTGGGTGGGAGGTGCCGGCTCCTCCTGTCCATGGAGCGTCGAGGCGGTGAGCAGCGCGACCAGGGCGGTGCGGAGGATGAGACTCGGCGTCAACGGCCGGTCTCCGCGGCCGTCGTCGCCGAGCCGACGTCGAGGTCGAGCTGGAGCGTCGAGTCGACCCGCGCGAGCTGATCGCGGAGGCCGAGGGCAAGCCGCTGCCGGCCGCCGCGGACCTCGATCTCGAACGGGTAGGCGGCGGCGCCGGCCATCGCCTCGAGGATCCGGTCGTTGGGGACCCGGATCGGGATCTCGATGCGCTGGAACGGCGACATCCCTCCCTTCTCGTCGCCGACCACCACGAACAGGGTGAGGTGACCGGCGTGGACCTCGGCCTCGGGGAGCAGCAGGAGCTTCTCGAACGGCACCTTCACGGTGCCGCGCAGGCGGTAGCGGTCGGCGCCGGCCTTCTCGGGCTCGGTGGTCTCGACCCGGGCGCCGAGCGGGTTGCTCGCGACGTCGTAGTAGAGCGCCGAGAGCGTCAGGTCCTGCAGGCGGTCGAGCGCGTCCTTCTCGCGGTAGCCGCCGAGGTGGCGGACGGTGAGCTTGCGCCGCCCGGCCTCCTTCACCCGCACCTCGATCTTGTGGTACTCGCGGTCGCCGCCGTGCGGCGGGTTGTAGCCGAGCGAGTAGAAGGTCGCGAAGTCCTCGGCCATCCGGCCGAGCAGCTCGGCGGCGTTGGCCGAGCGGGTCAGGGCGACGCCGCCGGTCCCCTCGGCCAGGCGCAGGAGCGATGTCTCGCGGGTCATCGTCTCGGTGGTCGAGACGTCGCGGCTCAGGGCACCGCGGCCGGTGACCGAGGCGCTGCCGGCGTTGGCGGCCGAGATCGCGGACATTTCCCGGGTGGCGCCGACCGAGAGCGGATAGAAGGTGACCCGGTTCGCCCCCGCCGAGGCGACCATGTCCTCGAGGTGGCGGGTGGCGTCGAACTCGGTCGAGACCATCGAGACGACGTCGCTCATCACGTCGGTGCGGTTGTTCTGGACCGCCCACTCCTCGAACTTGCCCATCCAGGCCTCCGACAGCGACTCGGCCGCGCGCACCGGCAGGCCGTCGGAGAGGTAGAGGATGGCCTTGCGCCCGGGGAGGCCGGCGAGCGAGGCCGCGAAGGTGCCGAGCGCCTCGGCGGTCGCCTGCACGCGCCGGTAGCGGCGCTCGGCGAGGTTGCGGATCTCGCCGGCGAAGCGCTCGGCGTCGAGCGCGGTCCCTTCGAAGAACGGGTTGTCGGCGCCGCCCGCGGTCGGCGACTCGAGCGCGGTGCTCTGCATCCGGGTCAGGAGCGTCCGGTACTCCGCCTCGAAGGCGGTGCCCCTGCCGGCGCGGCGCGACAGCCGGTCGATCGCGGCGTCGATCGCTTCCCGGTCGGCGGTGAACTTCTGCTCGACCGCGACCTCTTCGTCCATCACCACCAGCATCACCGCGTCGCCCGGCGCCAGCGTTTCGGCCAGCGCCTCGCGCAGCTCTTCGAACACCAGGTTGCGGCTGGCGGCCGACAGGTTCAGCTCGTCGACGAAGACCACGAGCTGGAGGTTGCGGGTGATCGGCGCGTTCTCGGCCGCGGGGCCAGCGTCGGGGCCGGCCGCCTCGGCGCCGGGCTCCGAGACCAGCCGGCGCTCCTCGACGGCGTGGAAGTGGGTCAGCTCTACCGGCCGGCCATCCTCGAGGACCTCGAAGTCCTCGCGCGCCAGGCCGGTGACGGGGTTGCCGTCGGCGTCGGTGACCATCACCTCGACGTTGACCAGGTTCACGTCGACGGTGTCGAGGAAGAGATCCAGCGGTTCCTGGGCGCGGGTGGGGGCGGCGGCGAGGACGAGGGCCGCCACGGCGGCGAGCCGGGCGGCGTGCAGGGAGATGGGCTTCACGATGTCCCTTCCTGAGTCGGGCGTTCGAGCGCTCGAGGATCCCTGGCATCCAGGTCCCTGAAATCCAGGTCCCTAGTATCCCGTCGCCGGCCCCGGTTGGCAATCCGTGGAGCCTCGAAACGGCCCGCGAGACGGCGGACGGGCGGGAGCTTCCGCGGTCCTGGAAATGCGAGAGCCCCGGCCGCGGGCGCCGGGGCTCAGGGGATCACGCCGTGCCGGTCGGAACCGGCACGGCGGCGGGGTCGTTCGACCCTAGAAGCGGAATCCGACCGAGAACCGGAAGGTCCGCGGCTGCTGGTAGTCCAGCTCGTCCAGCGGATTGCCGAAGTTGGCGTTCAGGACGTAGTCCTGACCCTGCACCGGGGTCTCGGTGTGGGGGTTGAACTGCCGGCAGGTCGCCGCGGTCGTGGCCGCCGTGGCGGGGTTGCACGGGGTACCCGGGAAGCGCTCCCGGCGGTTCTGCACCGCGACCCCCTCGTTGCCGTCGAGACCGAGCGGGTCGATGACGCCGTCCTCGTTGAGGACGTTGATCACCTCGGGCTGGACGAACATCTCGAGCTCCCGGCCGAAGGCGTTGAACACGAAGGCGTAGTTCATCGCGATGTCGGTGCGGGTGATGTCGTCGGTGTGGAAGGCGTCGCGGGCGGTGAAGAAGTAGGTCGCCGTCGTCGGCGGCGTCCGGTAGCCGAAGGTGTTCGGAACGAACACCACGCCGTTGGACGACGCCGGATTGACGGTGCCGGAGGAGGCCGAGTAAGGCTGCCCGGAGAAGAAGTTCTGGAGCAGGCTGACGTTGAGCCGGTGGTTCGCGGTGTCGAGGAGGTCGTAGACGCCCCAGACCCGCGCCTTGTGCTGCTGGTCGACTCGGATGTCGCCGACCGGGTGGTTCCAGCTCTGTTCGGTGTACTCCGGGTAGGACTCGGTGCCGGCCGGGACCGGGCCGCTCGGGCCGGTCTCACCGTTGAAGTTCCCCGAGGCGTTGGACAGGCTGTAGTTGCCCGCCAGCGTGAAGCGGTCGGTGAACCGGTAGCGGAACTGCGTGTGCAGCCCCTGGTACTCGCGCTCGACGTCACGGTTGAAGTTGCCGCGCAGGTTGAGGTCGGCCAGCCCGGCGTTGGTCAAAACCTGGCCGGTCGACGTGTCCCGGCGGTCGCCGTAGAAGTCTTCCCACTCGCGGAGGACCACGTCGGCGCGGAACAGCCCCTTGGTGCCCAGCCGCTTGGTCAGACCGAGGGTGAACTCGTCCACCCCCGGCGACTTGATGCCGCCCTGGATCTGGGTGGTGGCGCCGGGGACGTTCGAGCCGAGCAGGAAGCCGCCCTGGCCGACCGTGCGGAAGGCCGGGGAGTTGGGATTGATGCCCTCCAGGTTGAAGACCCCGCCGACCGACTCGTACCACTCGAACATGATCCGCAGCGCCTCGCCGGCGTTGATGCAGGCGTTCGGCCCGGTTCCGTTCGGGACGCAGCCGACGTTGATCGCGGGCCCGGCGTAGTTGAACAGGTAGTACCCGATGGCGCCGCCGGAGGACGAGCCGTCGGCGATGTTGCCCGACGACGCGAGGGCCGCCACGTAGGTGCCGTAGCTGGCGTTGAACACCAGGTCGCCGTCACCCTTGAGGTCGTAGCGTCGCGCCGAGGCGCGGGCTGATCTTGGAGTCGGTCGCGACGACCTCGCCGGCCGACGTTCTGGCCGTCGTTCTCGTCGTAGCGGACGCCGAGGTTGAAGCTCCACTTGTCGTTGAGCTGCCAGCGGTCGTTGACGTAGTACGAGTTGGTCACGTACTCCGACGGCCGGGCGAGGTCCGAGTTGAAGACCGCGAACCAGAGGATCTGGGCGTCGGCGCGGCGCCGGGGTTGACGATCGGGTACGGGCTGCCGGTGCCGGCGTCGAGGATCGGGTTGGCCGGTCCGCCGACGATGTTGTTGCCGTAGGTGGTGAAGTCGCTGCCGGTCTGGTGGTTGATCGAGAAGATCGAGTCCTCGAAGGTGTCGTAGCCGGCGCTGAAGTCGTGCGAGCCGGCCCCCTCGGTGGAGAGGAAGTACGACGCCTTGGCGACCAGGTTCTCGTTGTTGCGCGACTGGTCCTCGCAAGAGCCGCAGAAGGTCGGCGCCCAGTAGCGGAAGGACTGGCCGCGGGTCCGCCAGGGGCTCCCCTCGATCAGGTCGGGGACGCCGCCGGAGCCGCGGGCGATGATGAAGTCGCGCTGCGAGAACTGCCCCTCGATGAAGAAGTTGGAGGTCAGGATGCCGGTGTAGTTGACCGCCTTGATCTCCTGGGGATCCTCGCGGGTCGGGCTGACGCTCCGGAGGTCGAGGACGGTGCCGAAGAGAGTGTTGGTCCGGGCGCGCTCGATCTCGAGGTACGAGCCGATCAGGCTGTGGCTCGGGTGGGGCGTGACCGTCAGCTTGCCCTCCAGGCGCCGCTCCTCGTCGGTGGTCGGGAAGCTGATCTGGGTGACCGAGGTCGTACTCGAGCTCGCAAGCTCGAAGTCGCGGCCGGCGCCGAAGAACCAGATGTGGTCCTTCCACACGAAGCCGCCGAGGGTCGCCTCGTAGACCTCGGTGATGTTGTCGACCCGGTCGGCGCTGAGCGGGGTCCGCGCGTTCCAGTCGTCGTTGAGGAAATTGACCCGCAGGCTGCCGTCGAACTCGTTACCGCCGCTCTTGGTGATGGCGTTGACCACGCCGCCGGTGAAGCGGCCGTACTCGGCCGAGATGCCGGACACCGCGGTGGTGGTCTCCTGCACCGCGTCCTCGATGAACAGCGGCAGGATGTCGCCGCGGATGTTCTCGTTGATCACGATGCCGTTGACCATGAACAGGTTCTCGAAGGTCGGCGCGCCGGCGATCGACGGCGCCTGGCTCGCCCCGAAGCCCTGGTGGGTGGCGACGCCGGGGACGAGGTTGACCGACTCGGCGACCGTGCGGTTGACCGGCAGGTCCTCCAGCTCCTCGAAGGTGACCGTCGAGGCGCCGGTGATGGTCTCGGAGATCAGCGCCTGCTGGCCGGTGACGACGATCTCCTCCGTGACCTCGCCGATCTCGAGCGACACGTCCGAGGGGGTCGACTGGGCGGCCGAGATCTTGACCTCGCGCACCGAGGTCTTGAATCCCTCGAGCTCGTAGGTCACCTGATAGGTGCCCGGGGGCAGGAAGGCGAGCTTGTAGTCGCCGTTGGACCCGGTGGTGGTGACGCGGCTGCCCTGCAGGCTGGGCGAGGTCGCGGTCACCGTCACCCCCGGCAGCGACGCGTTCTGGGCGTCGGTGGCCCGGCCGGTGAGCTCACCGGTGGGGTTCTGCGCCAGCAGCGGCGTCGCTACCAGCAGGACGGCGAACACGCAGGCGGCCACGAGGGTCGCCCGGTTGCCACTCGTCGTCATAAGGCGGACTCCTTTCCTCTCTCTCGCTTCCGGAAGGGAAGCAGCGGTTAGAAGAAGCAAATGCCCGGGCTGACCGCGGGCACGACACGACAGAGCATTCCGTGGCCGAGCATGCAAAGCGGAGACCACTCGGCGCGTCCAGGGATTTTCGTCATAAGCCGTTTTTTTTCAGAGGTTTGTGGCTCCTCGCACCCTCTCCGGCGGCCTTCCGTCGAGAGACCTGCTAACTCCTTTGTCGTCATGGTCTTGAAGCGATATCGCCAGCCTTCCATACGGCTCCTTGGATTTCCCCGCTCGGGGGCGTCCAAGAATCCGTACGCTGTGGTGCCGCCGACCCCGAAGCGGGGAAGGAGGCGCCGGCCGGTGGATGCGTGATGCCGGGGGATCCTAACACCCGGCGGCGGGTCTGTGAACCCCGTGGGGCGACGCGGTGACAGGGGGTCTCAGGACGCCGTTTCGAGCCGCCGGAGGAGGTCCCGTGCGACCTCGAGCTGGCGCCCGTAGCGGGCCGGCGGCGCCTCGCTCACGAAGCGGCGGAGCGCCGTCTCCGCGCGCTCGGGCCGGCCCAGCTCGGCGGCCTTGACGCCCAGGTTGAACAGCGTGTCGAGCTGCTCCGGCGCCAGCTCGAGCGAGCGCTCCCAGGCGGCGAGCGCGCCGGCGCCGTCGCCCTGCCGGTAGCGGGCGACCCCGAGGTGGTTCCACGCACTCGGGCGCCGGGGGTCGACCTCGAGGGTGCGGCGGGCGTGCCGCTCGGCCTCCGGCCAGCGCCCGAGCGCGAGCTGGGCGACGGTCAGGTTGTCGAGCGCCTGGGCGTCGTCCGGGTCGCGCGCGAGCAGCGGGCCGAGGACCGCGATCGCCTCCTCCGGCCGGCCGGCCTCGAGGAGCGCGGTGCCGAGGGCGTCGACCGCGGCCGGGTCGCCGCCCGCCGCGAGCGGCCGCAGGACCTCGACCGCCCGTTCCGCGCGGCCGGTCCAGGCCAGGGTCAGCCCGTACTGGCGGAGCAGGGAGTCGGTGGCGAGGTCGCGGCCGATCGCCTCCTCCATCAGCGCCAGCGCTTCGTCGAGCCGGCCGGCCTCGACCAGGACCTGGGCGAGGAGGGCCCACACCGGCGGCATCTCGGGGCGCCCGGCCAGGACCTCGCGGCCCAGCCGCTCGGCCTCGGCCAGCTCGCGGCGGGCGTAGGCCTCGAGCACGAGGTGCATCTTGCGGTCGACCTCGACCAGGTTCTTGGGGTCGTCCGCCGCGGTGTAGCCGTCCCGCCGGCCGGCGCCGCCGGCGAGGTAGCCGAGGGCGGCCAGATCCTGCGCGTCGGCCGCCGTCACCGCGCCTGCGGCCGGCGGCCAGGGGCGCTCCTCGGGGAGCAGGCGGTCGAGCCGGCCGGCGTCCCGCCGCCGCTCCGCCACCCGGTTGTCGCGCTCCTCGGGGTCGGCCTCGAGGTCGTACAGCTCCGGCAGCGGCAGCTCGATGTACTTGAGCCCGCCGGCGACCGTGCCGCGCAGCGGCGCCCAGCCGCGGTTGAGCGCCGCGTGCAGCGCCTCGAAGTAGGAGGTCGCCGGCTCCTCGGCCGGCGCGAGGAGCGAACGGCCGGGTGGCTCGGGGCCGCCGCCGGCGGCGGCGAGGCCGGCCGCCTCGAGGATCGAGGGCGCCAGGTCGACGTGGCGGGCCAGGCGGTGGTCGTCGCCGGTCTCGACCCCAGGTCCGAAGAGCACCAGCGGCACGCGCAGCGTCGATTGGTAGGCGAAGAGCCCGTGGGTCGCCTCGCCGTGCTCGCCGAGCCCCTCGCCGTGATCGGCGGTGAGGACGACCAGCGTGCCCGTCTCGCGGCCCTCCAAGAACGGCTCGAGGAGCGGCGCGAGCGCGGCGTCGGCGGCGGCGACCTCGCCGAAGTAGGGCGCCTCGGCGAAGCGGCCGGCGAACGGCTCGGGCGGCTCGTAGGGGGCGTGGGGCTCGAACAGGTGGACCCACAGGAAGCGCCGCCGGCCGGCGTTCTCGCGCCACCAGGCGAGCGCCGGCCCGACCACCTCGCCGCCCGGCCGCTCGGCGAGGAGGAAGGTCTCCGCCGGCCCGACCTCTCGGTAGCGGTCGTCGTAGAGCGCGAAGCCGGCGTCGAGGCCGAACCGCGAGTCGAGCGGGAAGGCGGCGACGAACGCGGCGGTGGCGAAGCCGGCGCCGGCGAGCCGGCCGGCGAGGGTCGGCACCGAAGGCGCGAGGACATAGCCGCCGTTGTCGCGGACGCCGTGCTGGTAGGGGTAGAGGCCGGTGAGGATCGACGCGTGCGCCGGGAGAGTGAGGACGGCGTGGGCGTGGGCGCGGTGGAAGCGCCGGCCGCCGGCCGCCAGGTGGTCGATTGCCGGCGTCACCCCGGGCGGGCCGCCAGCGTAGCCCGGTGCGTCGGCGCGCAGGGTGTCGACGGTGATCAAGAGGACGCTCTCGGCGCGCGGGTCGCCGCCGGACCGCGACGCCGGCGCGGCGGTCGCGTCGCCGGGCGCCGCGTCGCCGGGCTCCGCCGGCGGTCCGCCGCAGGCGGCCAGCCCGAGCGCGGCACAGGCCGCGAGCGCCGCCAGGCGGGCGAGCGGCTCGGTGCCCTTCACCATGGCGCGATGGTCGCCGATCGGCGGCGCCCCTGTCTAGATCGGAAAGCGGCCAGATCGGCGAGCCCGCGCCCGCGTGCTAGCGTCCGGCCTGGCCGGCACCGCCCACTCCCGCAATGCTCCGCGTACTTCCAGCCCTCTCCGCCGCAGCTCTGGTCCTCGCCGCCTGCGGCGGCGACGCCCGGCCCCCGGACGGCGCCGGCGGCGCGGCGGCGGCTGCTACCGCGCCGGAGGCCGGCGCGCTCTTCGCCGAGCGGGCGCAGGATCTCGGCCTCGACTTCGTCCACTTCAACGGCATGTCGGGCCGGCTCTACCTGGCCGAGATCACCTGCGGCGGCGGCGCCCTCGCGGACCTCGACGGCGACGGCGACCTCGACGCCCTGCTTCTCCAGGGGCGGATGGTCGGCGACCACCCGCTCGAGGAGGCGACCGTGCCGCCGCGCTACCCGGCGCCGCTCACCCCCCGGCTCTACCGCAACCAGCTCGCCGAGACCGGTGAGCTGCGCTTCACCGACGTCACCGGCGCGGCCGGCTTCCCGGCCGGCGACTACGGCTGCGCCGCGGCGGTGGGCGACTACGACGCCGACGGCCGGCGCGACCTCTACCTCGCGAACCTCGGCCCCAACCGCCTGCTGCGCAACCTCGGCGGCCTGCTCTTCGAGGACGTGACCCCCCGCGCCGGAGTCGGCGACGAGCGCTCCTCGGTCACCGCCACCTTCTTCGACTACGACCGCGACGGCGCGCTCGACCTCTTCGTCGGCAACAACATGGCGTTCGACAACACCGGCCGCACGGTGTGCCGGAGCCTGACCGGAGCGCCCGACTACTGCGGCCCGGGCGCCTACCCGAACCAGCCCGACCGGCTCTACCGCGGCCGCGGCGACGGCACCTTCGAGGACGCCACGGCGCGCTCGGGCCTGGCCGCGGCGCCGGCGCGCCCGACCCTCGGCTCGGTGGCCGCCGACTTCGACCTCGACGGCTGGCTCGACCTCTACGTCGCCAACGACGGCCAGCCGAACAACCTCTGGATCAACCGCGGCGACGGCACCTTCGACGACCGCGCGATGCTCGCCGGCGCCGCGGTCAACGCCGCCGGAGCGGCCGAGGCCTCGATGGGAGTCGACGCGGGCGACATCGACGGCGACGGCGACGACGACATCATCCTCACCCACCTGGTCAAGGAGACCAACACGCTCTACGTCAACGATGGCCGCGGCGGCTTCACCGACGCCTCCTCGGCTTCCGGGCTGGGGCCGCCGAGCCTCCCCTACACCGGCTTCGGCGCCGGCTGGATCGACTTCGACAACGACGGCTGGCTCGACTTCCTGGCGGTCAACGGCGCGGTGACCCTGGTGCCGGAGCTGGTGGCGGCCGGCGATCCGTTCCCGCTCCACCAGAGGAACCAGCTCTTCCGCAACCTGGGGCCGGGCTCGGGCGGCGGGGCGGCGGGCGTCCGCTTCGAGGAGATCACGGCGCGGGCGGGCGCGGCGTTCGAGCTGTCGGAGGTGTCGCGCGGCACCGCCTTCGGCGACGTCGACGACGACGGTGACACCGACGCCCTGGTGATCAACAACGCCGGCCCGGCGCGGCTGCTGATCAACCTGGCCGGCCAGGACCGGCCGTGGATCGGCCTGGAGCTGCGGCTAGGCGAGCCGGCGCGCGACGCCCACGGCGCCCGCGCCGCCCTGCTCTGGGACGGCGAGCCCGGGATGTGGCGCCGCGTCCGCCTCGACGGCAGCTACAACTCGGCGAGCGACCCGCGCCTCCTCTTCGGCCTCGGCGACCGGCCGCCGCCGGACGGCGTGCGGGTCTGGTGGCCGGACGGAACGGTCGAGGACTTCGGGCCGCCGCCGGCCGGGCGCTACACGGCACTCCGCAAGGGTGACGGCGAGGCGGTGCCGTGACCGGGCGGGGCGCCTGCCCATCGACCTCCAGCCGATGGGCGAGCGCGTCCCCGGCGATCAGCTCGAGGGCGGCGGGTCGCCGAAGGCCTCGGCGGCCGGCCGGTCGGCGAGCGGATCGGCGTTCTGGACCGAGCGGAAGCGCGAGACGAACTCCAGCACCATCGGGTCCGAGGACGACGTGCCGCGCTCGATCGGCCGCACGGTCATCGGCCAGCGGGTGCCCCAGCGCCCGGCGTCCAGCCCCTCGGGCGGGGCCGCCCGGAGCGCCGCCGCCAGCACCTCCACCACCCCGCGCGCGCCGTGCGCGAGGTTGTCCCCCTCGGACCGGCTCTCGAGCGGCTCCGGGCTGAGCGAGCCGTCGAGGAAGAGGACCGCCTCCGCCAGCCCCTCGGGCAGGCCGGCCACGAGCGCCCCCGCGGCCGAGGCCCGCACCGCCTCGGCGACCGCGGCGTGGACCGCCGCCGGGTCGGTGGCCGCGACCTCGGTCTCGACCGCCGGCGCGCCGTCGGCCGCGAAGCGCAGCCGCAGAGGCGCGGGCTCCGCCGCCTTCGAACGCGCTTCGTCGGCGGCGAAGAAGGCGCCCAGGGTCTCGGCCCGGAAGCCGAAGTCGAGCTCCATGCGCGCCTGCCAGCCGGTGGCGTCGTCGAGCAGCTCGGTGGTCTGCACCCCGCGCCGGACGTCGAGCGACTGGGTGATCCGCACCTGCCGTCCGGCGGGGTCCTCGACCAGGACGCGCTGGACCATCCCGGCCGGCACCATGTCCATCAGGTAGAGACCGGAAGCGCTGCCGTCGCCGGCCGGCTCCCGCCATTCGAAGGCACGGTGGAACGCGGCTTCGCGGTAGGCGCGCTCGGCCGTCGGCGCCCCCCCGTCCGCGAGCGCCGCCGCCGAGAAGGCCAGCGGCAGCAGGGCGAGTATCGTCACCAGGTTCTTTCGGTGGTTCATTCGGACCTCCTCAGCAGACGTCGGTCGCGCAGTGGCCGAGACAGGTTGAATGTTCGCTGTTCGCCGTCAGCAGGCCGGTCTTGGAGCAGATTTTCCAGGCCAGGATCTGGTTGCAGCACGCGTTGCAGATACCGCACTTGAGGTTGTTCGGCACACCCGCCAACTGGGAGGTGCAGGTCGCGTTCGGATTCCACTCGTCGTTCACGTTGTGACCCTTGATGAGGATCGAGTCGCAGGAATCGGGGTCGCCCTCGCCGCTGATCGAGAAGTTCTGGTAGAAGCAGACCCCGCCTTCCACCGCGCCCTGCTCGTAGCCGTAGAAGGTCGCCGTATCCGAGGCCGGGGCGCTGGCGCCGACGGTGTCGCCGTTCCAGGTGAACGGGTAGGGCGTGTTGTACGAGGTCGGGGAGGCCGGGAAGGGCCCCATCGTCCCGTTGCAGGTCGAGATCCGGTAGGCGGCCTCGAACGACGGCGTCTGGCCGACGAAGAAATCGACCGAGCCGGGGATGACGTCGCCCCACGGCCACTCGCCGCAGCACTGGTTGCAGTTGAAGCCGAAGGTGTCGCGGCCGCCGCGCGGGCGGATCTCGGTGCGTCCGACGATAGCGTTCGAGCCCGACCGCGCCGACCACTTGAGGAAACCGTGGCGGGGGTCGGCGGCGAGAGTCTGGCCGAGCATGTCGCGCTTGCCCTCGATCACGATGTCGTCTACCGCCAAGCGGTACGAACCGTTGGCCTCGACCTGCACCGGTCCGTAGGAGTAGGTGCCGCCGTCCCAGTAGAACTGCGCAACCACGCTGGTCGTCTGGTCGCCGACGTTGAGCAGGGTCAGGAAGACCTCGTGGGTGTCGAGCGGCAGCATCGGGTAGTTGCCGCTCGCGTGCGCGTCGTCCGGGTGGAGCAGGGTGATGTCGTCGACCGCGCCGTCCACCTGCCGGCTGGTGCCCGAGACCAGCAGGCCGGGCCGCTCCGCCGTCACCCGCAGCCGGACGTCGCGGCCGGGGACGTCGCCCAGGGCCGCGGCGATCCGGGAGCCCGGGTCGAGCGCGACCGGCGAGCCGGGTGCGATCCGCTCGACGGTGCTGAGCAGCGGGGCGCCGGTCGCCGAGTCGAACGCCGCGACGGTCGCCTGCATCTCGGAATCGGAGAGGTTGAAGAGGCTGAGCGCCGCGGAGCCGGCGACCGCCGGATCCCAGGAGACGCGGATCGCCTCGTGGACCGAGGTGCTCTCCCACTTCTCGCGCGCGACGACCGGGATCAGGCTGAGGTGCTCGGGGCCCTCGAGCAGGCCCGCCACCCGCAGGTCGTAGCGCTCGCCGTCGTGCTGGATGCGGACGAAGCCGGCGCCGGCGACGTCGGGCTCGAGCCGGTGGATCTGCCCGGGCTCGAGGCTCCCCGAGAGGTAGCGGACGGTCGCTTGCCGCAGGACCGGAGCCGATCTCTTCTCGCCGACCACTTGGATGACGTAGCCCGTCGCCGGCTCGACCACCTTGGCGCGCCAGGTCAGCGGCGCGTCACCGGCGTTGAGCAGGCGGAAGACCGGCCGCGAGCCGGGGGCGGCGGCCGCGTCCCACAGCGCCGCCATGTCGTTGCGCGGCGCCTTGTAGCGGGCCTGGAACTGGAACTCGGCGAGCTGGTGGCCGCGCCGCACCACCGACCACGCCTGGACGGTGTAGGCGTCGCCGAGGAGCGACAGGCGCAGGCTCCCCTGGTGGAAGCTCTCGCCCGCCGCGCGGATCGCGTCGCGCAGCGGGATCGTCAGGTGCCGGGTCACTCCGATCTCCCAGGCGCCGAGCGGCAGCACTTCGCCCGCGGCGCCGAGCGCGGCCAGTTCGACCCGCACGGGATCGGCGACCGCGTTGAGCAGATGGATCTCGGTCTCGTCGTCGCCGGCCACGGAGTAGAACGGGCTGAGCAGGTCGATCGGCCGAGCCTCGGCGCGGCGCGCCTGGCGCATCTGCTCGATCCCCTGCATCGCCTGCTCGCGCATCTCCAGCACCTGAGCCTTGCCGAGCGCCTCCTGGGCGCTGGTGGGCGCTGCGGCGAGGGCCAGCAGCACGATACTGCACGATCCAAGATACACCTGTCGCATAGTCGTCTCCAATGGAGTAGAAAGTTCCGTACTTCTTTCGCGACTGCTTCGTGTTCATACGGGCATGCCATCGGGATGTTGCGCCGTCGGCGAGATCGGGCCGCTCGGGTAGACTCGCGCGCCGAGGCCCGGGCTCCGAAACACGCCGATGCCACCCATCGAAACCTGCGGCAAACCGCGCGGCCGGGGAGCGTCGGCCCCTGCTCTGGTCGCCGTCCTGGTGCTGCTCCTCGCCGCCCTGGCCGGTTGCCGCGGCGACGAGCCGGGAACGGACGGAGGCGGGCCGGAGGCGGTGCGGGTCGCGGTCCCCGAGCCGGACCTCTCGGGGGCGCAGGCGGCGGTCCGCGAGCAGATCGGGGAGCGGCGGGAGGCGCTGGCGACGGCGCTCGAGCGGGACGCGCCGGCCGCTGAAGTGGCCGAGGCCTACGGTGCGCTCGGGCTGGTCTACATCCCTTACGACTTCCTGAGCGCGGCGGAGGCCTGCTTCGAGAACGCGCGGGCGCTCGCGCCCGGCGACTACCGGTGGGCCTACCTCGCAGGGTACTTGCGGCGGTTGCAGGGGCGGCTCGCCGAGGCGATCCCGCTCTTCGAACGGACGATCGAGCTCGAGCCGCGCTTCCTGCCGGCAGTGCTGCGGCTGGCGCAGACGCGCTTCGAGCTGGGCGAGCTCGAGGCCGCCGAGGCGCTGTTCGAGCGGGCGCTCGAGATCGAGCCCGCGGCCGCGGCGGCGCACGAGGGGCTCGGGCGGGTGGCGGCCTCGCGCGGCGACGACCGCGCGGCGGCCGAGCGCTTCGAGCGGGCGCTCGAGCTGGAGCCCGCGGCGAGCGGCGTCCGCTACGCGCTCGGGCAGGCCTACCGCAACCTCGGCGACCTCGAGCGGGCCGAGGAACACCTGGCGAGGAGCGGCGACGTCGCGGCGCGGATCCCCGACCCGCTGATCAACCCGCTCGCGGCGCTCGCGGCGGGCGGCCAGTTCTACCTGGTGCAGGGGGCCGAGGCGCTCGACGACGGCGACTTCGGGCGCGCCGCCGGCTCCTACCGCGAGGCGGTCGAGCGCGACCCGGAGAGCTTCGACGCCTACCGCGGCTGGGCCCACTCCCTCGAGCGGCTGGGCGACGCCGCCGGGGCGATCGACGCGCTCGAGCGCGGGATCGCCGCGGCCGCCGACGACGATCCGGCGGCCGACGCCCGCCAGCGCGCGAACCTCCTGGCGCAGCTCGGCGGCCTGCACGCCGCGGAGGGGCGCGACGAGGCGGCGATCGCGGCCTGGCGGCGCTCGCTCGAGCTGGCGCCGGACGACCCCGGCATCCACCTGCGGCTGGCCGACGCGCTGGCGCGCGGCCGCCGCTTCGCCGAGGCGGTCGAGCACTACGACCGGGTGGTCGAGCTGGCTCCCGAGCACGCCGCGGCGGTCCTCGAGAAGCGCGCCATGGCGCTGGTCAACCTGGGCCGCGGCGCCGAGGCGGTGGCCGACTTCCGGCGCACGATCGAGGCCTCGCCCGGCGATCCGCGCCTGCGCCTGCGCTTCGCCGAGGCGCTCGAGTTCCTGGGCGACGCCGCCGGGGCCGCGACCGAGCGGCGGGCCGCCGAGCGCCTGGGCTCGGGCGCCGGCGGTGACGCGGCGGCGGTGCGGTTGGCCCTCGCGCAGGGCCGCGCGGCGCTCGCCGAGGGGGACGCGGCGGCGGCCGAGGCCGCTTACCGGCGCGCGCTCGCGGCGGCGCCGGAGAGCGCCGAGGCGCGCTACGGCCTGGCCTCGGTGCTCGGCCACACCGGGCGCTTCGACCAGGCGGCGGCCGAGTTCACGCGGCTGATCGAGGCGGCGCCGCGCCACGGCCCGGCGCACCGCGGCCGGATCATCGCCCTGGTCCTGGCCGGGCGCTGGGGCGAGGCGCGGGTGGCGCTCCAGGCCGCGCTCGCCGAGTTCCCGCGCGACGCCGAGCTGGCGCTGACCCAGGTCCGCCTGCTCTCGACCGCCCCCGACGCGAGCGTCCGCGACGGCGAGCTGGCCCTGGAGATCGCCCGCCGCGTCGCCGCCGAGCACCCCGACGACCGCTCCGTGCGCGAGGCCCTCGCCCTCGCCCACGCCGAGGCCGGCCAGCTCGACCTCGCCCTGGCGCTCCAGAGCGAGCTCGGCGCCGGCCCCGGCGCCTCGGTCGACGGTCTGGCCGCGGCTCGGCTCGCCGCCTTCGAGGCGGGGAAGGCGTGGGTGGCTCGGGGGCCGGAGGAGATCCTGGTCGAGCTGGCGGGGTGAGGGGGGGCGGCCCGCTCGGAGGGTCAGGGATCAGCGGTCAGAGGCTCCTCGGCGTCCACCGGAATATCCTCGGGTGCGACCCAGACCACCACGCCGTCTCGCCAGGTCGCCACCGGATTCCCCGCCTGCTTGTGGCGCCTCAGCGCCGCGCGAACTCCGCGGGCCATCGCCTCCTGGATCGCCGGAAGGTCGTCGACCCGCTCGGCTGCCGTGCGCCGGCGGTTTCGCTGATCCTCGGTCATCGTGACTTCTCCAGGAGATCCGCCCAAGTCGCCTGATCCTCTACGATCACCGCTCCGCCCGACCTGCCGGAGGCGATCCGGCGCGGACCCCGCAGACTGGTGTTGTCGAACATCTGCCAGCTATCCACACGACGTTGATAGATAGAGAAGAAGTTCCTCAAACCCGCGCTGAATCTCCGCCGCACCACCGACTCTGGCACGTCGTGGCCGCCCAGCCGTACCCGTTCCGCCACTCGGACCAGTGCCAGCTCGACGCTCGGCAGAGAGAGGAACGCCAGATGCGCTCGGTAGCCCGAGGCACGAAGCTCGTCGAGCCACGGCGCGAAGCTCCGGCTCGCCAGCGTCGTTTCGAACGCAAAGTCAGCTCGGAGCTGCGCCAACGTCCGCAGCCTCGCGAGCATTACCCGACCGGCCGCGAGAGCGGCACTCTCAGGATGAAGCCCGGAGAGCCCCTGGGCGATCGAATCGGCGTTCACGAACTCCTGGACCTCCAGCGCCCGGCTCAAGAGCTCCGGGGCCGTGGTGCTCTTGCCAGCGCCGTTCGGACCGGCGATCACCACCACGAGGGGAGGGTCGGCCGCCACTAGTACCCCAGGTCGGGCGGGATGCCGCACGGTCGAAGGCGGCCGCTCAGCCGCCCTCGGCGCAGCAGGCCATGTCGCTCCGGTAGCGCTCGAGGTTCGCGCGCCAGCGGGCGAGGGTGGCGGCGTCGGCCCGGGCGTCCAGCTCGTCGATCAGCGCCTGCTGGACCTCGACCGCGCGCGGTCCCTGGCCGGCCTCGGCGTAGGCCATGGCCAGGGTCTCGCGGCTTTCGGCGGTCGGCACCTCGGCGGTCAGGCGCTCGGCGAGGAGGACGGCCTTGGCGCCGTCGCGGACCGCGCGGTCGGGGCTGGCGGCGAGATGGCGGGCCAGTAGGTCGACGATGTCGAGGTTGCCGGGCATCGCCTCGTGCGCGTTCTCGAGGACGATCCGGGCCCGCTGGTGCTCGCCGGAGAGGATCATCGCTGTGGCGGCGCCGAGACGGGGGACCGGGTTGCCGGGCTCCTCCTGGATCCACACGCCGTAGACCGGCACCGCCTCGCGGTAGAGGCCCGCCTGGGCGAGGCTGGCGGCCAGGCCGGTGAGCGCCTCCAGGCGGTCGGAGTCGAGGGCCAGCGCCTTCTGGTAGCGGCGGATCGCGGTAGCGGGGTTGCCGCGGCCGCGCTCGGCGGCGGCGGCGGCGACGTGGGCGTCGGCGCCGAGGTCGCCCGAGGCGCCCAGCTCGAGGCCCTGGTCGGCGGCGGCGACCGCGGCCTCGGCGTCGCCGAGCATAGCCAGCACCTGGGCCAGCCGCACCCGCGGCTCGGGGGCGCCGGGGGCGGCTTCGATCGCCCGCTCCAGCTCGGTGCGCCGGCTCTCCAGCTCGGCGCGGTCGGGACCGGCGGTAGCCGCGGGGCGGTCCTGGGACGGCGGCGCCTGGGCCGGCGGCGGGGCGGCGGCCGCGAATGCGGGGAGCAGGCCGCCGGCGAGGAGCGCAGCGGCGAGGAGCGCGCCGGCGAGGGCCGGGGCGAGGGCCGCGGCCGGCCGGCGGCGGGCGCGGGTTCCGGGGCTTTCGAGCATCGGGGCGGATGGTAGCATCGCGGGCGATGAGAGCGCGCCGTTGCCCGCCGTTTCGCCGCTTCCCCCTCGCCGCGCTCGCCGCGGCCGCCGCCCTCTCCACGGCCCCGGCGGCGCCGCCCCCCGCGCTCGCTCAGGGGTCGCCGGCGCCGGCGACGGAACCGGCCGCGGGCGGCGCCCCCGCCGCCGCCGGCGAGGTCTTCTTCGAGTCGCTCGACGTCCACGTCGTCAACGTCGAGGTCTACGTCACCGACAAGGACGGCCAGCCGATCACCGGCCTGACCGCCGACGACTTCGAGATCAAGGAGGACGGCCGGCCGCAGCGGATCACCAACTTCGCCGCCGTCCACAAGGGACGGCAGGTGGCCGCCGCGCCGGCGGCGCCGGAGTCCGCGCCCGCCCCGCCGTCCCCGCCGCCGGCGCCGCCCGGCGCGCCGCCGGCGGTGCCCGAGGTGCCCGAGGACCAGCGCCTGCACCTGATCGTCTACCTCGACAACCTCCACATCCGGCCGTTCAACCGCAACCGCGTGGCGCGCGAGGTGCGCGGCTTCCTCTACGAGAACCTGCGCCCCGAGGACCGGGTGATGCTGGTCACCTTCGAGCGCTCGCTCCACGTCCGCCAACCGTTCACCAGCGATCCGCTGGCGATCGGCCAGGCGCTGGTCGGGATCGAGGAGCTGACCGGGTTCGCGGTGCAGGAGGCGAGCGCGCGCACCGAGGTGATCCGGAGCATCGAGTCGAGTGAAAACGGCGCCGAGGCGCTCGCCTACGCCGACGACTACGCCCGCGAGCGCCACGCCGACACCGTGCGGAGCCTCGAGGGGCTGGAGGAGATGATCGCCTCGCTCGGCGGGCTGCCGGGGCGCAAGGCGCTGCTCTACATCTCGGACGGCATCCCGATGACCCCGGCCGAGGACCTCTACGTGCTCGCCGACCTCAAGTTCGCCGGCGAAGGGGTGAGCGGGCCGCTGCGCGCGAGGCGCTACAGCCTGCGCACCGACTTCCGCGAGCTGGTGGCGCAGGCCAACGCCAACCGTGTGACCTTCTACACCCTCGAGGCCGGCGGCCTGCGCGGCCACTCGTCGGTCTCCGCCGAGAGCGCCGGCGGCAACGCCGGCGGCTCGCTGTTCGAGGCCGACACCACGCACTTCTTCAACCTCGTCGAGCCGCTCGAGATGATGGCGGTCGACACCGGCGGGCGCGCCTTCTACAACACCAACAACATCGCGGGCGCGCTCGCGGACATGCACACCGATCTGCGCTCGTTCTACTCGCTCGGCTACTCGCCGGCCCATCAGGGCGACGGGCGCTACCACCGGATCGAGGTCGAGGTGAAGGTGCGCGGCGCCAAGGTGCGCCACCGCAACGGCTACCGCGACAAGACGCCGGCGGTGCGCCTGACCGAGGGCACCCTGGCCTCGCTGATCCACTCGGTCGGGGTCAACCCGCTCGGCATCGACCTCGTCGTCGCACCGCCGCGCCGCCGCGACGACGGCTACTACCTGGTGCCGATCGAGGTCTCGATCCCGCTCGGCGCGCTCGCGCTGGTGCCCCAGGGCGAGCACTACCTCGGCCGGCTGTCCGTGGTCACCGCCGTGATCGACCGCGAGGGCGGCACCTCGCCGCCGGAACCGGTCGAGATCCCGATCACCATCCCCGCCGCCGAGATCGAGGCCGCCCGCACCAAGAGCTTCGTCTACGAGGCCGCGCTCTTGATGCGCCCCGGCGTCCAGGAGGTCGCGGTCGGCCTGCGCGACGAACTGTCGGGCGAGGCGAGCTTCGTGCGCGAGGTGGTGCGGGTGGCGGGGTAGCTACCGCGACCGTTCCCGCCGCGCCTGCTTCTCCTCGCCCACCAACACCTCGGTCTGGACGAAGCTCTCGGTCCCCGACAGCTCGTCCCAGACGCCGACCGCCAGGGTCGGCTTGCCCGGGTTGACCTCGAGGGTGGCGTAGTAGCCGATCGACTGGCCGCGGGCGATCTCGATCTGGTCGCTCGGCACCTGGACCGGGTAGGGCTGCTGGTGGAGGTCGGAGACCCCGCCCTTCTCGTCCTTGACCGCGACGTAGATGTTGAGGCGCCCCTCCTCGACCTCGCCGTTGGGGAGGAGGGTGATGTCCTTGAACGGGATGCGGACCATCACCGGCAGGAGCCAGCGCTTGCCGCCGCGGTGCTCGGGGGCGCCGAACTCGACCTCGACCCCCAGCGGGTTGCTCTCGAGGTCGAGCAGCAGGGCCGAGTAGGTGCGGTCGGCGACCCGCTCGGCGCGCGGCTTGTCGACGTAGCCGCTGCGGTGGCGGACCTTGAGCCCCGGCCGCTTGACCCGGACCTCGATCCCGTGGAACTCGCCGTCGCCGGCGCCGGGCGAGTTGTAGCCGAGCGAGTAGAAGGTGTCGAAGTCGGTCGCCATGCGGGTCAGCGCGTCGCCGAAGTTCGAGGTGTTGAGGATCGAGGCGCCGCCGGTCGCCTCGGCGAGGTCGATCATCGGCTCCTGGAGGTTCTGGGTGCGCAACGCGTCGAGCTGGGTGCCGCCGGCGATGCCGATGCCCGCCGCTCCCGCGGAGTACTCCGCCGACAGCGAGCTGCTGCCGCCGCTGCCCTTGGCGTCGAGGGTGTAGAGGGTCACCTGGTGGGCGTTGGCGGCGCGCGCGATGGTGTTGAACAGGTGGCTCTGGTCCTCGGCCAGCGGCTCGAGCGAGGTGTCGAAGCCGCCGACCGACTGGCCGGAGCCGGTCAGGAGGATGCTCCCGGCCAGGTCCTGCAGGTACTGGTAGAGCTCCTCGCCCGGCCGCTGCGACAGGCCGCCGCTGACGAACAGCACGGCCTTGCGCCCGGGCAGGCCGGCCATCGCGCGGACCGTCTTCTCGAGCGCCTCGGCCTCCCGGCGCAGGTCGCTCTGGAGCTGCTGGACGTGGCTCCGTACCATCTGGTACGCGTTGCGGACGCCGGTCTCCTCCTGCGACGCCATGAACACCTGCATCGAGCTCATCAGCCGCCGGTGCTCGGCGTCGACGATCGGGCCGTAGGCGGCCTCCTTGTTCATCGTCGCGAGCGCGCGGACGATCCGCGAGTGGTCGCGGGTGAACGGCTCGACGACCTCGAGCGTGCGGTGGTAGTTGACCAGCATCACCTGGTCGCCCTCGATCAGGCGGTCCTCGAGGAAGCCCTCGAGCTCCTCGAGAATCCGGCGGCGGTCGGAGGGGAAGATGTTGGCGTGGTCGATGTAGACCACCAGGTGGAGGCGCTGGTCGGGCGGCGGGTCGCGCCGCGGCGCCGGCACCGCGCCGGCCGCGCCGGGCACCGCCGAGGGGCCGGGCATCAGCGCGTCCTGCCACTCGACGGTGTAGAAGTTCGAGATCTCGACCGGCCGGCCGTCCTCGAAGAGCTCGAAGTCGTCGCGCGTGAGCCCGGCGACGCGGTCGCCGGCGCTGTCGGTGACGAAGACCTCGACGTTGACGACGTTGACGTCGACCCGCTCGACGAAGAGCGGCGGCGGCTCGGGTACCCGGTTGCGCTGCTGGGCGTCGACCGGAGCGGGCGCCGGCAGCGCCGCGGCGGCGAGGAGGGCGGGGACGAGGAGGGCGAGCGGCTGGCGGTTCATGGCGCCTCCTGGGGGTCGGTCACTTCAGCGGCTTCACGAAGCACCATGTTAGCACCGGACGTCCACCGGCAACCTCCGGCGCCGCGTCCGGCGGTGCTAGCATGATCCGCCCGCCGGGCGCCGGAGCCCCAACGTTCCGGCGCGCCGGGCCGTAGAAAGCTTCCGGGAGGAACCGCCGAACCATGCCCGCGACCACCACGCCCATCCTCGACGAGGCGTCCGCCCCGGCCGCCGTCACCGCTCTCGAATCGGCGGATTTCGATTCCCGGGGCGGTGCCGGCCGGCCGCTGCGCGAGCCCCGCGACATCCACCCGCAGGAGATCTTCGGCGAGCTGCGGCGCAGCGTCCTCGGGCAGGACCGGGCGCTGCGCTTCGTCTCGGTGGCGATCTACAAGCACACCACGGGGCGCGTCTCGGCGAACCTCTTGCTGGTCGGCAACTCGGGCACCGGCAAGACCACGATCATGAACAACATCCAGCGCCTCTACGACACGCTGCCGGAGTACCGGCCGTTCCGGGCGCTGACGATCATGAACGCCAACCTCCTGGTCGACAGCGACCGCACCGAGTTCCGGCCCGACCGCCTGCTCGCCGGCGTCGAGCAGCGGGCGCGGCTGCTCCTGGGCGAGCGGCCGACCGCCGCCGAGCTCAAGGCGACGATGGAGCGGGCGACGGTCTGCATCGACGAGATCGACAAGATGACCTCGGTCCTGGGCGGCAAGCCGAACCCGCTCGGCGTGGTGCTCCAGCAGGGCCTCCTGACCCTGATGGAGGGGGAGAAGGTCAGCTACCGCACCCACGTCTGGGAGGACGACCGCGAGCGCGACGTCACCCTCACGATCGACACCTCGCACATCATGTTCTGCTGCGGCGGCGCCTTCGAGGGGCTGTGGGACCAGGTCTACCAGCGGGTCACCAAGCCGGGCAGCGGCCAGAAGCTGCGCAGCGAGGCGCGCCAGACCGCCGACGGCAAGGTGCGCATCGAGACCCTGTTCTCGCTCGCCGACTTCCTCAAGATCCACGACCTCTTCGAGTACGGCATGGTGCCCCAGTTCATGGCCCGGTTCGACAAGCTGGTGCTGATGAACGACCTCCCGCGCGAGGTGCTCGAGGAGATCCTGCTCAACTCCTACGACTCGCCGTTCGTGCGCTCCCAGCGTTTCTTCCGCACCCTCGACATCGAGCTCGAGCTCGAGCCCCTGGCCGCCGCCCTGATGGCCGAGGCCGCGGCCAAGGAGACCCGCACCGGCGCCCGCGCCCTGCGCGACATCTTCAGCGAGATCATCAACCCGTTCGAGTTCGATCCCTGGAACTCCAAGGGGATCGAGGACGGCCCCGACGGCCGGCGGCTCCTGATCACCGCCGACATGGTGCGCGAAGCCCTGCGCTGACGGCTCCCGTTGGCCCGCTCAGGGGCAGGTCGCGAACGCTTCGGTGTCGGTGATCGCCGGCGCCGCCTGACCCCGGGGCTTGAAGTAGCTCTTGGCGCTCTGCGTCTGGGTGTCGGTGACGGTGATCGTGAACTCGACGTTGGTGGTCGCGGCTGCGAACACCCAGTAGCGGTCGTTGATCGGGCAGCCGTTGAGCACCTTGAGGAGCATCTCCCAGTTGTTGGCGTTGAAGAAGTAGAAGAGCCCCGAGTCGTTCGAGCTGACCGGCACCACCGGCCCGGCGCCGCGGGTACCGAAGTCGGTGCGCCAGTGGACGCGCGCCTTGAACCGGTTGTTCTGGAGGCAGTTGGCGGTCGGGCTCTCGACGCAGCCGGAGTGCGGGTTGACCACGGTCGAGAGGTTCCAGAGGGTGTCGCCGTTGACCGAAAGCGGGCGGTTGTTGAAGTTCCCCGGCGTGGTCGGGACCAGGTCGACGTCGAAGACCAGGAGCTGGTTCGGGCTGACGTTGACCGGCAGGTTGCGCGGCGTCGAGACGCCGCCCGTGTTGCACGGGTCGCTGTTCTCGCCGGCGGTGCGGATGCCGCGGACGAAGAACGGCGAGCCGACGTTGATCGAGCTGATGGTCCCGGAGCCGGAGCAGCCGTTGCCGAAGCAGACGGTGAAGCACCCGGTCTGGATCTGCCCCAGCTCGGTGGGGCCGAAGTTGACCGGGGTGGGGGCCCCGGCGTGGACGGTCGCCGCTGCGAGCAGCGCGAGGGCAGTGAGGGCGAGACGGGTGCGGATCATGATCAGCCTCCTCTGGGTGGTTGCAGGACGGTCGGTTCCCGGTTGACGGGGTATCGCATGAGAGTATGCCGATCCGCTACCGGCGGCTCGGTCCGGTCTACGGAGTCGGCGCGGCGCATCGATGAGCGGTCGCCGCGGCGCTAGACTGCAAGCCACGCGCCCGGCGCCCTGCCGGCCGGGCGGAGAGGGAGGGATGGGCCGGCAGCCGCCGCGCTCGCCCGTGGCCAACGACCCGGCGAGCATCGTCCGCTACTACTCGGAGTCCGGGCCCGACTACGGCGCCTGGAGCCGCCGCTTCAACATGCACTTCGGCTACTGGCGCCGCGGGCTTGCCCCGTGGCGCCTCGAGCCGATGCTCGACGAGATGACGATCCAGGTGCTGGCGCGGCTGGGGATCGATCTCGACGCCCCCGGCGCGCGCCTCCTCGACCTCGGCTGCGGGCTCGGGGCGCCGGCCCGGCTGGCGCTCCGCCGCCACCCGCGCCTGCGCGTCGACGGCGTGACGCTGGTGCCGTGGCAGGCGCGCGAGGCGCTCCGGCTGGCGGGCGCGGAGGGGGTCGGCGGGCGGCTGCGGGTGCTGGTCGGCGACTACACCCGGGCGCCGATCCCGGCCGGCTCCTACGACGCCGCCTACGCCATCGAGAGCGCCTGCCACGACCGGGGCTACGACAAGCGCGGGTTCGTCCGCCAGGCGGCGCGGCTGCTGCGCCCGGGGGGGCGGCTGGTGCTGGCCGACGGCTTCCTCAAGAGCACCCGGCCGATGAGCGGTCCCTTCGGCTGGTGCTACGGCCGGGTGTGCGCCAACTGGGCGCTCGAGACTTTCGCCGGCCTCGAGCCGTTCACCGCCTGCCTGCGCGAGCACGGCTTCGACGAGGTCGAGGTCGAGGACGTCTCGCTCCGCCTGACGCCGTCGGTCCTCCACATCCCGCGGGTCACGGCCCGCTTCCTCTGGGACGAGCTGCGCACCGAGCGGCTGCGCATGAGCCGGGTGCGCTGGGGGCACGTCCTCGCCTGCGTGCTGTCGCCGATCGTCGGTATGGCGCGGTGGCGCTTCGGCTACTACCTGGTGACGGCGCGCAAAGGTCTGGGGGCAAGCCCGGCCGCCGCCGGGAGGGGCTGACGCCCGCGCGGGCTGGTAGTCTTCGCCGATCTTCTGACCGTGTCGCTACCTTCGGGAGGTTCCAGATGACTCGACAGCCGAGCCTCGCTCCGTCCTTCCGGCGCCGCCTCGGCGCCGTCGCCGCCCTGCTCGCGATCGCGCTCGTCACGTCCGCTGCCGCGGCTCCGGCCGCCGCCGCCGAGACGCCCGGCGCGCTGGTCTTGATCCTCGACGCCTCGGGCTCGATGTGGGGGCGGATGGGCGGCGAGGAGAAGATCGTCGTCGCGCGGAGAGTCCTCGGCGAGCTGGTCGCCGGCCTTCCGGCCGGGACCGAGGCGGCGCTGGTCGCCTACGGCCACCGGCGCGAGGGGGACTGCGCCGACGTCGAGACCGTGGTGCCGCTCGGGCCGCTCGACCGCGCGGCGCTGACCGCGGCGATCCAGGGCCTGAACCCGAAGGGCAAGACCCCGATCACCGCCGCCGCCGAGCAGGCGATCGCGCTGGTGCGCGGCCGCGGCGCGCCGGCGACCGTGGTGCTGGTCAGCGACGGACTCGAGACCTGCAATGCCGATCCCTGCGCCGCGGTCCGCGCGGCGCGCGAGTCGGGGGTCGACTTCGTCCTCCACGTCGTCGGCTTCGGGGTCGAGGAGGGGGACGTCTCGCAGCTCGAGTGCACCGCCCAGGCCGGCGGCGGGCTCTACTTCGCCGCCGCCGACGCCGGCGCGCTGGCGGCGGCGCTCGGGCGCGCGGTCGAGGCGCCGCCGGCGGCCGAGGCGACGCTCTCCGTGGCCGCCGCCGCCAACGGCGAGGCGATCGACGCCATGGTCGTGGTGACCGCCGGCGGCGAGGAGGTGGCCGCCGGCCGCACCTACACCGGCGCCGAGACGAACCCGCGCGTCTTCGGCCTGGCGGCGGGGGAGTACGAGGTCGAGGTGACGCCGGTGCGGATCGAGGGCGCCGCGCCGATGCGCATCAGCGGCGTCCGGCTCGCCGCCGGCGACGCCGCCGAGCGGAAGGCCGATTTCAGCACCGGCGAGCTGGTGGTCGGGGTGACCCGCAACGGCGCGCTCTCGGACGCCACGGTCATCGTCTACCGGGCCGGCGGCAAGGAGGTCGCGGACCAGGGCCGCAGCTATGACAAGGCGACCCACAACCCCTGGCGCTCCGAGTTCTCGGCCGGCGAGTACGACGTCGAGATCGCCTCGGTCGAGATCGCCGGCCGCCCCTCGCGCCGCTGGGCGAAAGTGACCGTGCGGCCGGGCGAGCCCACCGAGCTGGCGCACGACTTCCCGAGCGGCGAGCTGCGGATCGGCGCCACCACCGGCGGCGCGCTCGCCGACGCCACGGTCACGGTCCTGTCGGCGGCCGGCGGCTCGTCGGTCGCGGCCGGCCGCACCTACACCGGCGCCAGCACCAACCCTAAGAGCTTCGTCCTCACGCCCGGCTCCTACCGGGTCACGGTCAAGCCGGTGCGGGTGCCGACCGCGGCGCCGCAGGAGCTGACGGTCGAGGTGGTGGCCGGGGAGACCGTCGAGCGGACCGTGGAGGTGCCGCCGCCCGGTTGACCGCGCGTCGCCTGTCCCGGACGCGCGGCTGAACCCCACCATCCAGGTCAGGGACCTATCGTCCGGAGGCGGGAGTGTGCGCCCCCGCCTCCGGACCACCGACATCAGGAGGGGAACCCATGCTGCGCCGAACCCTGCAGTCCTTCGCCGTCGCCTTCGCCGTCCTCGCAATCGTCCTCGCCGCCGCTCCGCCCGCCTCGGCGAGCTTCCATCTGATGCAGATCGAGCAGGTCGCCGGCGGTGTCTGCGGCGACCGCTCCGCGCAGGCGATCCAGCTCCGGATGCGGGGCGCCGGCCAGAACCTGATCTCCGGCGCCCGCCTCGTGGCGCGCAACGCCGCCGGCGCCAGCCCGGTGACCCTGATCACCTTCCCGAGCAACGTCGGCGGCGCCGGCGCCGGCGCCCGGATCCTGGTCACGACCGCCGATTTCAGCGCCGCCAGCGGTCCGGCCCCGAACTTCACCCTGACCAACCCGATCCCGGCCTCCTACCTGGCGGCCGGCAAGCTGACCTTCGAGGACAGCGTGGGCAACACCTACTGGGGGCTGGCCTGGGGCGGGGCCTCCTACACCGGCACCAACACCGGCACGATCGACAACGACGCCGACGGCAACTTCAACCCGCCGTTCGCCGGTGCGCTCCCCGCGACCGACGACGTCGCCCTCCGCTTCCCCGGTGCCGCCGGCGCGATGAGCACCAACAACGCCGCCGACTACGCGCTGTCGCCCAGCCCGGCGACCTTCGTCAACAACGCCGGCGCCTCCGGCACGGTCGCGGCGTGCGTGTTCTACGACGGGTTCGAGAGCGGGGACACTGCGGCGTGGAGCTCGACCACGCCGTAGTGTCCCCGCTCACGGGGCGTTCGCCCTGCGCCTTTCGGCGCAGCGCTCGGCTGCGAGAGCGGGGACACCACGGCGTGGACCGACGTGCTGCCCTGAGCTGGCCGGAGACCGGCGCTCAGGCCGCTTCGCCCGCCGGCTCGGCGTCGATCCCAGGGACGGCGTCGCGCGCCCCCGCCGCCTCGAGCGCCGCGGCGGTCATCTCCCTGCGCGTCAGGTAGATGTAGACCGCGGGGACGACGAAGAGCGTCAGGCCGGTGCCGAACACCAGGCCGCCGACCACCGCGATGCCCATCGGCACGCGGCTCTCCGAGCCGGCGCCGAGCGCGAGCGCGATCGGCAGGATGCCGAGGATGGTGGCCAGCGTGGTCATCAGGATCGGGCGGAAGCGCGCCGCTGCGGCCTCGATCACCGCCTCGCGGATCGGCCGAGCCCGGCGGCGCGGCGCTGGTTCGCGAACTCGACGATCAGGATGCCGTTCTTGGTCACCAGGCCGATCAGCATGATCATGCCGATCTGGCTGAAGAGGTTGAGGGTCTGGCCGAAGTACCAGAGCGAGCAGGAGCGCGCCGGCGAGCGCGAGCGGCACGGTGACAGGATGATCAGCGGGTCGAGGAAGCTCTCGAACTGCGCCGCCAGCACCAGGTAGATCAGGACGCAGCGCGAGGACGAAGGCGAAGAGCAGGCGCGTTCGACGACTCGACGAAGTCGCGCGACTGGCCGGTCGAGCGCGGTGGCGAAGCGCTCGTCGAGCACGCGGTCGGCGATCTCGTCCATCGCCGCGATACCGTCGCCGAGCGTCTCGCCGGGGGCGAGGCCGGCCGAGACCGTGGCGGACGAGAAGCGGTCGAAGCGGTAGAGCTGCGGCGGCCGGCTCTCCTCGGTCACCGTCACCAGGTTGTCGAGCAGGACCGGCGTGCCGTCGGCGGCCGGCACGTAGAGGTTGCGCAGGTCGGCCGGGTCGTTGCGGCTCTCGCGCGTCGACCTGGCCGATCACCTCGTACTGCTTGCCGTCGAGCAGGAAGTAGCCGAAGCGCTGCTCGGCGAGCGCGAGCTGGAGCGTCTCGGCGACGTCGCGCGCCGAGACCCCGAGGTCGCGGGCGCGGGCGCGGTCGATCGAGACCCGCAGCTCGGGGCTGGTGAACTTGAGGTCGGTCGTCGACGAACGAGAACGCCGGGTGGCGGCCGGCCTCGTCGAGGAAGCGCGGCAGCGCCTCCTCGAGCGCGTCGAGGTTGGGCGCCTGGAGCACGAACTGCACCGGCAGCCCGAAGCGGCGCCCGACCGCGATCGTCGGCTCCTGGGTGACGCTGATCCGGGCCGCGGTCAGCCCGGCGACCCGCCGTTCGAGGGCCGCCGCGATCTCCTGCTGGGTGCGCTCGCGGCTCTCGGGGTCGGTCAGCATCAGGCGCACCGAGCCCGAGTTGGTCGTCGCCGCTGCCGAAGCCGGGCGAGGTGATCGACGATCGCCGCCTGGCGCTCGGGCACCTCGTCGGCCACGACCGCGCTCACCTGGTCCATGAACGTGTCCATGTACTCGAAGGTCGCGCCCTCGGGACCGGTCGCGTTGAGGCGGATCGGCTCCGGTCCTCGATCGGCGTCAGCTCCTTCGGCAGGAGCGCAGACCATCCAGGTGCCCACGGCCAGGCAGACGAGGATCAGCGGCCACACCAGCCAGCGCCGGCCGAGGAAGCTCGTCGAGCGCGCCGCGGTAGCCGGCGTTCGAGCCGCTCGAAGAACGGCTCGGTGGCGCGGTAGAGCCGGGATTGGACCTCGCGCCGCTTGAGCAGGCGGCTCGCGAGCATCGGCGTCAGCGTGAGCGCGACGAACGCCGAGATCACCACCGCGCCGGCGAGCATCGCCGCGAACTCGCGGAACAGCCGGCCGGTGAGCCCGCCGAGGAAGCAGCAGCGGCAGGAAGACCACCACCAGCGTGACCGTGGTGGAGATCACGGCGAAGAAGATCTCGCGCGTGCCGGCGACCGCGGCCGCCATCGGCGCCTGCCCGGCCTCGATCTTGGTGTAGATGTTCTCGAGCACGACGATCGCGTCGTCGACCACCAGGCCGATCGCGAGCACCACGGCCAGCAGCGTCAGCACGTTGATCGAGAACCCGGCCACGTACATGACGAAGAACGCGCCGATCAGCGACACCGGGATCGCGAGCACCGGGATCAGCGTGGTGCGCCAGTCGCGCAGGAAGGCGAAGATGATCAGCGTCACCAGCGCGAAGGCGATGAAGATGGTCTCGCTCACCTCGCGGATCGAGCGGCGGACGAACCGGCGTGGTGTCGAAGCCGAAGCCGATCTCGACGTCGGCCGGCAGGTCGTCCCGGATGCGCTCGAGCCGCGCGGTAGAACTCGTCCGCGATGGCGATGTGGTTGGTGCTCGGCTGCGGGCGCACCACCACCGCGACCATCGGCACGCCCTCGTTCTTGAGGATCGTGCCGCTCGTTGCGCGGTCCCAGCTCGGCACGGCCGACGTCGGAGAAGCGCACCAGCCGCCCGCCCTCCTCCTTGAGGATCAGCTGGTCGAACTCCTCCGCGGTGTCGAGCCGCGACAGCGTGCGCACCGCGAGCTCGACGTCCTCGCCCTCGATCCGCCGCTCGGCAGCTCGACGTTCTCGCGCGCCAGCGCGTCGCGCACGTCGAGCGGCGACAGGCGGTAGGCGGCCAGCCGCTGGGGGTCGAGCCAGAGCCGCATCGCGGCGCTTCTCGCCCCAGATGTCGACCCGGCTCACCCCGGGGATGGTCTGGAGGCGCTCGACGAACACGTCGTCGGCGAACCGCGACAGCGCGATCAGGTCGCGGCTGTCGCTGCGCACCCACAGGATGAGGATCGGCTGCGAGTCCGCGTCCGCCTTCGAGACCTCGGGCGGGTCGACGTCGGGCGGCAGGTTGTCGAGCACGCCGAACACCCGGTCGCGCACGTCGTTGGTCGCCGCCTCGAGGTCGGCGCCGAGGTCGAACTCGACCCGGATCGTCGAGCGCCCGGCGCGCGACGTCGAGGTCAGCGTGCGGATGCCGGCGATGCCGTTGATCGCGTCCTCGAGCGGCTCGGTGATCTGCGACTGCGATGACGTCGGCGTTGGCGCCCCGGTAGTTGGTCGTCACCGTGATCACCGGCGGATCGACCGACGGGAACTCGCGCACGCCGAGGAAGCGCCAGCCGAGCCCGCCGATCAACACGATGGCGATCGACAGCACCCAGGCCAGGACGGGGCGGCGGATGGAGAGGGTGTAGAGGGTCACTCGCTGGGCTCCTGGGGCGGCGGGCGCCGGCTCCGGTCAGCTCGGGTGATCGTATCGCCGAAGGGTTCCGCCGGGTGCATCGATGCACCCGACCGTTTTGAGGCCGATCGCAGAATGGTCGAGACCGTTCTACGATCGGCCTCAAAAAAGTCAGTCCGATTCGGGGGCCGCGGAGCCGGCGGCTTCAGGGGCTTCGGCGACCGCCTCGGGGGCGGTCACCGACTCGCCCGCGACCTCGACCGCCATCCCCGGCCGCACGAGCTGGAGCCCGGTGACGATCACCCGTTCGCCGGCCGCGAGACCGCGCGTCACCTCGACGCGGTCGCCGGTGCGGATGCCGGTCTCGACCTGACGCGGCTCGACGGCGCCGCCGGCGACCACCCAGACCTTCTTGCCGCCCAGCTCGGGGATGACCGCGATCGAGGGGACGGTGAGTGCGTCGGGGACCTCGCGGATCGCCAGGGTGACGTCGGCGAAGGCGCCGGGGAGGAGCGCGCCGCCGGGGTTGGGACTGGTGGCGCGCACCGGCACGGTGCGGGTCGCGGGGTCGACGCTCGGCTCGACCGCGTAGACCGTGGCCCGGCGCGGGCCGCCGGCGCCGGCGACCTGGAACTCGACCGCGCGGCCGGGGCCGAAGTCGGCGGCGTAGCGCTCGGGGACCGCGAACTCGAGCTTGACCGGGTCGACGTCGAGGAGGGTGGCGATCAGGGTCTGGGGCGAGAGGTAGGCGCCCTCGCTGATCCGGCGCAGGCCGACGACGCCGGCGAACGGCGCGCGGATCGTGGTCTTGGCCAGCCGGGCCTCGATCAGCCGCAGGTCGGCGCGGAGGGCGCCGGCCTCGGTGGCCGCGGTCTCGTACTCCTGGTCGCTGATCAGCCCCTCGCCGAAGAGCTGCTTCTGGCGCTCCTCGCGGCTCTCCGCCAGCTCGAGCCGCGCCGCCACCCGCTCGCGCTCGGCGGACAGCTCGGAGTCGTCCATCTCGACCAGGATCTCGCCCGCCTCGACCCGCTCGCCCTCGACGAACAGGATCCGCTCGACCTTGCCGGCGATCTCGCTCACCACCTCGACCCGCTCGTCGGCGTAGATGGTGCCGGTGGTGGCGAGCGTCTCGGCCAGCCGCTCGGGGACGACGGTGTGGACCTCGACCCGCGGCGGCGCGGCCTCGGCGCGGGCGGCCGACGCCGGCGCCCCGCTCTCGCGCCCGGAGGAGATCAGCTTGGGGACCGCCAGGGCGGCCAGGAGAACGGCGGCGGCGGCGACCCACAGGCCGCGGCGGAGGGCGGTGCTCATGGCTCGGATGCTATCCCCGAAACCGGGATACGGGGAGGCGAGCGTGGTAGTTCAGGGCACCGGGGAGAAGCCGGGCTGGCGAGCGAGCTTGCGGTCGAAGGTGTAGCAGGTCCGGGCGCCGCGGGCGCGGGCGCGCTCGCCGATCAGGCAGTCGGAGAAGTCGGAGGCGCCGGCCTGGTAGGCGGCGAGGGCGGCGGCGACCCGCTCAGGGTCCTCGAACTCGAACAGCGGCTGCGACAAGAGCTCCTGCACCGTGGCGGCGATGTCGCCGCGGGCCGCGTCGTAGGCGCTTTCGAGGACCCACTCGAGCTCGCACAGCGCGATGTCGGTGATCAGGCAGCGCTCCTCCGCCTCGGCCGCATCCTGGAGCAGCGCGGCCACCTGCCGCGCCTGGGCCGGGTCGTCCCCGATCGCCAGGCGCAGCAGCACGTTGGTGTCGAGCGCGATCATTCAGGGCGTTCCCGCCCGTGCTTCGCGGCAGCCCGCCGGCGGAGCGCTCGATTCATCTCGCCGACGCTGACCGGGCGCTCTCGTGCGAGGTGCCCGAGCAGGCCCGGAAGCCGGCCCAGCCCTCCGGGCGCGGCCGGGCGGACGGTCAGCTCGCCGCGCTCGTCGACGAGGAAGAGGAGGCGGTCGCCCTCGCGCAAGCCGAGGCGCTCACGGACCGTCTTGGGGATGGTGACCTGGCCCTTGGATGTGAGGGTGCTGATGGACATTCGATCTCCTTACCGGGCGAACGATATCACCGCTTCGGTAAGGAGCGCCGCCTCAAGTCACCCGCGCCCGGCGGATCAGCCGGCGGAGGAGCCCCGGGGCCACGCGGGCGAGGTGGACCGCGAGCCGCTCGCGGCCGGCGATCAGCAGCTCGTCCTCGCCGCGCTCGATGGCGCGGGCGATGCGGCGGGCGACCCGGGCGGGGTCGAGGCCGTGGCGCTGGGCGCGGTCCATCGTGCCCTGGGGTGTGCCGTCGCCGGTCAGGGCGTTGAACGAGACCTCGGTGCGGACGAAGCCGGGGCAGACCAGGGTGACCCGGACGCCGCGATCGTGGACCTCGGCGCGCAGCGAGTCGAAGTACCCGTGGAGGGCATGCTTGGCCGCCGAGTAGGAGGAGCGCAGCGGGGTGCCGATCTTGCCCACCAGGCTGGTCACCACCACGAAGCGGCCGGAGCCGCGCTCGAGCATCGCCGGCAGCAGGTGGAGGGTGAGTGCCACGGTGCCGAAGAAGTCGACCTCGAGGAGGCGCCGGACCACCGCCATGTCGGTGTCCTCGGCGCGCGAGCGCTGGCTGACGCCGCCGTTGTGGACCATGACGTCGGGCGGTCCCGATCGCGCGAGCACCTCGCGGGCCGCCGCTTCGAGGGCGGCCGGGTTGGCGAGGTCTAGCGGCACGACGTGGTGCTCGTCCGGACGGGCGCAGGCGGCGCGGACGCGCTCCAGCTCATCGGCTCGCCGCGCGGAGAGCACCAGCCGGGCGCCGCGGGCGGCCAGCTCGTAGGCCAGCGCCTCGCCGATGCCCGACGAGGCGCCGGTGATCCAGATCGTCTTGCCCGCGAGGTCCATCGGAGCCGATGTTACCGCCCGCCGCTACCGCTCGGCGGCGCTACCGTTCGGCGGGCCAGTCGGCTTCGATGCGCCGGGTGACGTGGTGGTCCACAGGGAACGGGTCCGCGCCGGCCAGCGGCCGGCCGTCGACGGCGATCCGCGGGGGCGCGATCCAGCGCGCCGTCTCGCCGGCCAGCAGGAGCGCCACGGCGAGGAGCGCGGGCCGTGGCCACCGCCGGCGCCCCGCCCTCTCCTCCCGTCGCGGCAGCCAGCGCTCGGCAGCGAGTCCGGCGAGGAGCGCGAGAACCGGGATCACCGTCGCGCCGGTGCGGGCGTAGCCGAAGAACGCGACGGTGACGGCGAGCTGGGCGCCGAGGAAGAGCAGCCAGGGCGCGAGCGCGAGCCAGCGGCCGCGCGCGGCGGCGAGGCCGGCGGCGGCGAGGGCGAGGAGCGCGAGCCGCCAGAGCCAGACGAGCGGGCCGCCCGCCGGTGTCGCCAGGTCGACCGCGCGGCGGGCGCCGTCGAGGCCGAGCGGCAGGTTCCAGCCGGAGAGGCCGAGGGTCGCCCCCTGGGCGAAGATCGCGAGCTTGCGCCCGGCCAGGCGGGCGAAGCCGAGCGGCTCGGAGGCGATCCACTCGCGGCCCAGCCGGTAGCCGTCCACCACCGCCTCGAGGTGGGGCGGGTAGGTGAGCGCGAGGTCGGGCGGCGGCAGGCCGGCGACCAGCGGGGCGGGGTAGAGGCCGGCGCCGCCGGCGAGCGGCGGCGGCCGGTCGAGCGGACCGCGCGCGAAGCCGCCGCCGGCGTCGCGGTGGTTGGCGAGGTGGAAGTTGAGCGGCCCGTAGAGGGCGACGAAGAAGCGCTCGGGGAGCGGCTCGGGGAGGGTGCCGAAAGCCTCCTCGAGGACGCCGAAGTCCCCGTCGGCGATGCGATCGCGGCCGCGCACCACGGCGGTGGCGGCGACGAAGGCGGCGGCGGTGCGGCGGGTGAAGGCGGGCAGCTCGTCGCGCCGGTGCGCCGCCTCGAGGTCCCACGGCAGGCCGGCGGTCGCGGCCTCGATCCCGGCCAGGGCGCGCTCGGTGCCCGGCGGCAGCTCGGCGGGCCCGCGGTTGAGGCGCCGGGCGGCGCTCCACGCCGAGGCGTGCCAGGGGGCCAGGAGGACCGCGGCGACCGCCGCCACCGCCGCCAGCCGCCCGGCGACCGCCGCCGTCCGCGCCCGCTCCCGGCGCAGCCAGAGCCAGGCGAGGAGCGCCGTGGCCGCGGCGGCGAAAAGCGCGTGCTCGGCCCGCACCAGGCAGCCGAGGGCGCCGAGCGCCGCCCAGCCGGCGAGCGCCGCCGCCCGCGGCCGCTCGACGAGCGACGGCCAGAGCGCCAGCGAACCGGCGACCAGCACCAGGTACGGGGTCTCGTTGTTGGGCGAGACCGAGAGCGCGATCAACCCGAACGAGCCGGCGCAGGCGACGCCGGTGAAGCCCGCCGCGCGCTCGCCGAAGCCGCGCCGGGCGGCGAGGTAGAAGAGCGCCACGGCCGCCGCGCCGAGCGCGCACCAGAGCGCGCGCAGCGCGGCGATCCCACCCGGCCGCCCGTTCCACAGCCAGGCGACCAGCCAGGCGTTGCCCGGCGGCCGCAGCGGCAGCCCGAGTTGGTAAGGCCGGTCGGCCTGGAGCGCCGCCGCGTAGTCGAGCCAGATCGCGGCGTCCCCCTTGTAGACCGCCGGGTACGGCCAGTCGGCGTCGGGCGTCGCCTGCCAGAAGAGCAGGCGCAGCGCCAGCGCGAGCAGGAAGATCCCGGCGGCGGCCCGGGCCGTCCGCGCCGCGGGGTGGTCCGGGCTCGAACCGGTGGCGGCGGCCCGCGGGCTGCGAGCGCCGCGATCGCCGGCCCGAGCGCGGCGGCGGTGGTCGTCGAGCACGGCGGATCTCCCTCCTCGGAAAGGACCCTCAGCGCAGGCGGATGACGATTTCCGAGCCGTCGAGATCGAGCACCACGCGGTGGCGCTCGACGCGCACGATGCGGGCGCCGCGGACGTATTCGCCCGGGCCGACCACCTGCCCCTCGATCACCGCCGCCGGCTGGGTCTCCGACCAGACGATGCCGTCGAGCCGGATCGAGCCGCCCGACGGCAGCGGCGCCTCGCGCAGATAGCCCTCCGCGGCGCTCGGCGCGGCCGGCGGGCGCTTGCGCGGCGCGGGCGCCGGCGGATCGGCCGGAGCGGCAGGGCGGACCGGTGGGGGGCCGTCGGACCCGATGGCGGAGCCGGCGTCCGGGACCGGCACCGGGCGGTCGGGCGGCGGCGGGGCAGGGGCGGGCGCCGCCGGCCGCGGCGCGTCCGCGCCGCCCGCCGGCGGCTCGAGCGCGGCCGCCCCGGGGAGCCGGCGGTCGCCGGCAGCCTCGGGCGGCTCGGCGTCGGACCCGGCGCCCGGCACCCCGGCCGACGCCGGACCCTCGCCGCTCTCCACCGTCTCACCCTCCCCACCCGCGCCGCCCGCCTCCGGGCCGGCTCGCCGGGCGCCGTCCACCGGGGCCGGCAGCTCGGCCGCCGCTGCGGCCGGCGGATCCGCCTCGGCCGCCCCGCGCCGGGCGAGCCACATCCCGCCCGCCGCCGCCAGCCCGAGGGCCGCCACCGCCGCGAGCGCCCACGCCGCCGCGCGCCCGCCCCGGCGCCGCGGCTCGAGCGCCGCCGCCTTGGGCACCAGCACGCCGCGCCGCTCGGCGTCGCGCTGCGCCGCCTCGACCCGCGCCTTCTTGAGCGCCTCGTTGATCAGGCTCACGACGCCCGCCCCTCCAGCTCGCGCTCCGCCCGCCGCACGTGGCGGCCGCGCAGGTGGTCGGCGCCGGCGACGTAGCCGGCGAGGAGCGTCTTGTCGGCGATCGCGTTGATCAGCCGCGGCACGCCGCGCGCGTAGCGGTGGATCCGCCAGAGCGCCCAGCGGCTGAAGGTCGGGCGCGAGTTGGCGCCGGCGACCAGGAGGCGATAGCGGATGTAGCGCTCGGTCTCCTCGAACGACAGCGGCCCGAGGTGGTAGCGGACGGTGATCCGCTGGCGGAGCTGGCGCAGGCGGCGCTGATCGAGGAGGTCGCGCAGCTCGGGCTGGCCGATCAGGACGATCTGGAGGAGCTTCCTCTGATCGGTCTCGAGGTTCGAGAGCAGGCGCACCTGCTCGAGCAGCTCGGGCGAGAGGTCCTGCGCCTCGTCGATGATCAGCACCACGTCGCGCCCCTCGGCGACCTGGCCGAGGAGGAAGCCGTTCAGCTCCTCGAGGCAGCGCGCGCGGTCGACGCGGCCGACCCCGAGCCCCAGCTCGGCGAGGATCGAGCGCAGGAGCTGGGTCGAGGTCAGCACCGGGTTGAGCACCAGCGCCGTGTGGTAGCGCTCGCCCAGCTCCTCGAGCAGCGCCCGGCAGAGCGTGGTCTTGCCGGCGCCTACTTCCCCGGTGAGCTGGATGAACCCCTTGCGCTCGCGGATTCCGAACAGCAGGTGGTTGAACGCCTCCTGGTGGCGCGCGCTGAAGAACAGGAAGCGCGGATCCGGCGTGATGTTGAACGGCGCTTCGCGGAAGCCGTAGAAGTCGTTGTACATCGCGGACGGCCGGCGGCGCGCGGTGCGGGCGGTGGGTGGCGCGGCGGCAGACTCTAGCACGGCGCCTCCCCGCGCGGCGCCTGACCGAATGCGCGTCTCAGCGGCTGCCGGTTAGGTGAAGCTCCCTCCGTGCGCTACCATTTTCGCGGCCGGGGGCCGTCGTCGGGCCCTCCGCCACCGGGGCAATCCAAATACGACATCCGCAGGAGGGATTCGATGTTCCGTCAGCTCGTCCTGTGCTCTGCGCTCGCCGCCATGCTCGCGCTGCCCGCCTCCGGCTGGGCCGGCGGTCCCCAGCCCGGCGACCTGCTCGGCTCGACCGGCCAGATCGGCGGCTCGTTGATCGACGTCGACCCCGGCACCGGCGCCGGCACCCTGATCGGATCGCTCGGCAGCCTCGGGCCGGTCACCGAGATCGAGTTCCGCGCCGACGGCGTGCTGTTCGGTGCCACCGGCGGCGGCTCCGCCAATCTCATCGTGATCGACCCGGCGACCGGCGGCGAGACGCTGGTCGGCAACCACGGCCAGTCCGGCGCCACCAACGGCCTCGAGTTCGTCGGTGCCACGCTCTACGGCAGCTTCTTCGCTTCGGGCGGGCCGGCCCAGGGCGGCGACGGCCTCCCCGAGACCCTGCTGGTGACGATCGACCCGACCGACGCCTCGCTTACGGTCATCGGCACGATCACCGGCTTCTTCCCGGTCCGCGGGCTCGCGTACGACGAGGCGGCCGGCACGATGTACGGGATCGGCACGCCGGCGCTCGCGCCGCCGCCGCCGGCCACTGCGCCCGAGGGGCTCAACGACGTGCTCTTCACCGTCGACCTCGCGACCGGCGCGCCGACCGTGGTCGGCCCGACGGGGCAGTCGCTGGGCTCGCTCGAGTTCGGTCCTGACGGCACGCTCTACGCCGGCGAGGTGCTCGCCGCCACCGCCCAGGGGGCGGACGGCTGGGGCGCCGCCGGCGAGCGCGGCGACGGTGGGTTGGGCGCGGGCGGGCGCCTCTTCACCCTCGACCCCGCCACCGGCGCCGCCACCGCGGTCGGCCCGACCGGCTTCTCGGTGATCAGCGGCCTCTCCTTCGTGCCGGCCGGGGGGACCGAGCCCGGCCCCTCGGTGCTCGAGATCCCGTCGCTGTCGCGGTTCGGCCTGCTGCTGCTCGTGGGCCTGCTCGCCGCGGCCGGCCTGTTCGCGGTCCGCCGCGCGTAGCGCATCCGCCGCGCCAGGGGCGCGGTGATATCGTCCCGCCCCGATTTCGGGAACAGGGAGGCGGCGATGGCGGGCAGCCACGAGATGATCCCCAGCGAGGCGATGGGGCGCCGGATGCACCTCTGGCGCTACGGCCACTGGGGCACGCCGGTGCTGGTCTTCCCGTCGGCCGCGGGGATGGCCCACGAGTGGCAGGCGCAGGGGATGGTCGACGCCCTCGCCGACCTGATCGGCTCCGGCCGGATCAAGCTCTACTGCAGCGAGAGCAACGTCGCCGAGGCGTTCACCCGCCGCGAGGGGCACCCGTCGTGGCGGATCCAGCGCCACCTCGCCTTCGAGCGCTACGTGATGGGCGAGCTGGTGCCCTGGATCCGCGCCGACTGCCGGTCGGAGGGGATCCGGCTCGCGACCGCCGGCTGCAGCCTGGGCGCCTACTACGCCGCGACCTTCGCGCTCAAGCACCCCGAGACCTTCGGCTACGCGCTGTGCATGAGCGGGCGCTACGAGATCCGCCACTTCACCGACGGCTTCGACTCGCCCGAGGTCTACCTCAACAACCCGCTCGCCTTCGTCCCCAGCCTCGAGGGCGCGGAGCTGGAGCGCGCCCGCCGCACCCGACTGGCCCTGGTCTGCGGCCAGGGAGCGTACGAAGAGGGGTGCATCGAGGAGACCCACGCCCTGGGCGACCTCCTGCGCGCCAAGGGGATTCCCTCGGTCAAGGACATCTGGGGCCGCGACGTCGAGCACGGGTGGGGCTGGTGGCGGCGGCAGGCGCGCTACCACCTGCTCAAGACCTTCGGCGGTTGACGTCGCCGTGCGCGGGCGCCCGCCTCGGGTTAGAATCGATCTGTCCGCATTCTTCGAGATGCTTTACGCAAGGGACCGCTTCAGGAGACGGGCGAGATGAGCGAGCGCAGACGGCACCCGCGGGTCGAGTCGATCAACCTGGTCTCGGTGGGCAAGTTCCAGGAGGCGATGGTCGAGGTCGCCCGCACCCTGGTGGTTGGCGAGGGGGGCGCCCTGCTCGAGCTGTCGGAGCCCTATCCGGTCCACACCCTGTTCAAGCTCGACCTCGCGATCGAGGACGACCTGCTCTCGGTCGACGCCGAGGTGCGCGACGTCGCCGCCGGCGACGACGGCACCTACCGGGTCGGCGTCCGCTTCGTCAATCTCGACCCGGCGGCCCAGGAGCGGCTCGAGCGCTACGTCGAGGACCGGCGGCGCGACGAGGTGGGCGAGGGCTGATCGACGCGAGGACCCGGGGCTGGGCGACTTCGAGGAGCCAGGCTCGGCGGGGCGATCTCGAGGCCGAGGAGGAGCCAAATCTACGCTGCACGCAAGGGCTCTAGATCCGCGTCCTCGAGCGGTGCCAGGCCCAGATCGGTCAGGATTCGATTCACTTGAGCTGCCGTCACCTTTTCGGGTGCCGTGAGCTCTATTCCGATGGGCCTTCCATGCCGATCGTAGTCGATGACCATGCCTGGCTGTGCTCGAGTTGATCGAACCGATTTCTCCCCCGCCTCCCGTGGGAGGTAAAGGTAAGCGGCGAGAGGTTGACCGTGGCGGTATGTCACCTCGAGATAGGGCTCTTTCATCCTATTCCTCCCATACCGGGTATGCGGTTACGACGACCAACAGCCTCAGGCCCTCATCCGGCTCGACGCACCCGCGACGTTCACTCCGTAGTCAGCACCTTCTTTCCCACCCCGCGCTTCGAGAGCGCCTCCTCCCGGCTGGTCATCGTCCCCGACGCCGCCCTCATCCCGCTCCGGAGCTTCGAGCGGTAGTCGTTGATCGCCCGGCCGTCGCCGCCTTCGTCCGGGGTCGGCACCACCAGGGTCTCGCCGAAGTCGACCTCGGGGAATGCTGCCGGTCCGAACCGCCCCGCCTTGCCCTTGGCCTTGTCGGCGAGCGCCTTGGTGATCATCCAGGGCTGGATCGGCACCTGGTCGATGCGGACGCCGATGGCGTCGAAGATCGCGTTGGCGCAGGCGGGCATGATCGGGAGGAGCGGCCCCTGGCCGACTTCCTTGGCGCCGAACGGGCCCTCGGGGTCGGGGTCCTCGATCAGGTAGGTGGTGACCGGCGGCATGTCGGGGAAGGTCGGGCTCTTGTACTCGAGGAGCGAGGGCATCTTGTGGACCAGGGCGCGCGAGCGGCTCTTGGGCAGGCGGCGGAAGGCCTGCTCTTCCATCATCGCCTCGCCGAGACCCATGTAGACGCTCCCCTCGACCTGGCCCATCACCAGCGCCGGGTTGATCGAGCGGCCCACGTCGTGGGCGATCCAGACCTGGAGCGGGCGCCAGAGGCCGGTCGCGGGGTCGACCTCGACCTCGATCACCGCCGCCGAGTAGGAGTAGGCGGGCGACGGGCCGACGCCGGCGCCGCGGTACTTGCCCGGCGAGCGGGGCGGGATGTAGCTGCCGGTGGTGGCGATCGTGCCGTGCATCGCCTCGGCGATCACGCACGCCTCCTGGAAGTCGACTCCGGTCTCCGGGTCCTCGGCGTCGAAGACGCGGCGCTCGGCGAAGGTCAGCCGCCCCTCGGGGACGTCGAGGTGGGCTGCCACCGCCGAGGCGATCAGGCCGCGCGCCCGCTCGGCGGCCTGGAGCGCGGCGTTGCCGACCATCAGGGTGACCCGCGAGGAGTAGCTGCCGAGGTCGACCGGGGTGAGGTCGGTGTCGCCGACGTGGAGGCGCAGGTCGGCGAGGTCGACGCCGAGCACCTCGGCGACCACGGCCGCGAGCACGCTGTCCGAGCCCTGGCCGATCTCGCTCTCGCCGCAGAAGACCGCCACGCCGCCCGAGCGGTCGAGCTTGAGCATCACGCCGGACTGCGGCATGTGGTTCCAGTAGATCGGGAGCCCCGCCCCGCACAGGTAGGAGCCGCAGGCGAGCCCGAGGCCGCGGCCGCGGGGGAGGCGGCCGTAGCGCTCGCGCCAGCCCGAGCCGGCGACCACCGCCTCGATGCACTGCCCGAGCCCCATCGAGCCGACCTTGAGCCAGTTGGCGGTGATCGTGTCGGGGCGCGCGAGGTGGCGCAGGCGGAGGTCGGCCGGGTCGATCCCGAGCGCGTGCGCCGCCTTGTCGAGCTGGACCTCGAAGCCGAAGCGCGGCTGGGGCGTGCCGTGGCCGCGCTTGGGACCGCACGGCGGCTTGTTGGTGAAGCAGCGGACGCCGTCGAAGCGGTAGGCGGGCAGCTCGTAGGTGACGGCCTGGAGCGCGCCGGTGTAGTAGGTCGAGGCGACGCCGTAGCTGCCGTAGGCGCCGCCGTCGAGCGCGGTCTTCAAGTGCTGGGCGGTGATCCGGCCGTCCCGGCTGAAGCCGGTCTTGAGAGCCATCGTCACCGGATGGCGGCCGCGGTGGCAGTAGAAGACCTCCTCGCGGGTCAGCGTCACCTTCACCGGCCGGCCGAGGGTCAGGGCCATCTTGGCGGCGGCGATCTCGTGGTTGAACGGGTCGCTCTTGCCGCCGAAGCCGCCGCCGTTCGGGGTCGCCACCACCCGCACCCGCGACGCCGGCAGCTCGAGCACCTTGGCCAGCGCGCGGTGGAGGTAGTGCGGCGTCTGGGTCGAGGAGTAGACGGTCACCCGCCCCTCGTCCTCGGGCACCGCGACGGTCGCGTGCTGCTCCATCGGCAGGTGGGTGTTGCCCTCGTAGAAGAAGGCGTCCTCGAGCACCAGGTCGGCCGCGGCGAGGCCGCCCTCGACGTCGCCGAAGCGCATCGACACCGCCTTGTGGACGTTGCCGTGGTCGCCGTAGTCGTGGATCCGCGGCTCGGGAGTGGCGAGCGCCTCCTCGACCGAGCCGATCGTCTCGAGCGGCTCGTACTCGACCCGGACCGCCAGCGCCGCCTCCCACGCCGCGTCCTCGGTGGCGGCGGCGACCGCGGCCACCGGGTCGCCGACGAAGCGCACGACGTCGGGGCAGAGCGCGTGCTCGTCCTGCGACACCGGCAGGATCCCAAAGGTGATCGGCATCGCCGCGCCGGTGAGCGCGCCGAGGTAGCCCGGCACCCGCTCGGCGGCGGAGAAGTCGATCGCCTTGATCCGCGCGTGCGGCACGGTGCTGCGCACCAGCCGCATGAAGACCATCCGCGGGAAGGCGAGGTCGTCGGCGAAGCGGGTGACGCCGGTGACCTTGGCCCGGCCGTCGACCCGCCGGAAGGCGGTGCCGATGAGGTTCCTGGGCTCGCGGCCGGGGTTGCCTGCCGGCCCTGGGTCGTCCTTGGGGTCGTCCTTGCGCAGCGGTTCCGACATTGGGATCAGGCTCCGGGCGGCAGGGAGCCGTAGACCGCCTCGCGCGCGGGCGGCCGCTCGTCGCCGCGCATTCTCGAGGCCGCCCACTCCACCGCCTCGACGATCTTGTGGTAGCCGGTGCAGCGGCAGAGGTTGCCGGCGAGCGCCTGGCGGATCGCCTCGCGGCCGGGGTCGGGCTCGGCCGCGAGCAGTGCCTTGGCCGCCATCAGGATGCCTGGCGTGCAGTAGCCGCACTGGGCGGCGCCGAGGTCGGCGAAGGCGGCCTGGAGCGGGTGCAGCTCGTTGCCCTGCTGGAGCCCCTCGACGGTCTCGATCGCCCGCCCCGCCATCTCAGCCGCCAGCGTCAGGCACGACAGCACCGGCCGGCCGTCGACCAGCACCGCGCAGGCGCCGCACTCGCCCAGCTCGCAGCCGTGCTTGGTGCCGGTCAGCCCCAGCTCCTCGCGCAGGACCTCGAGCAGCGTGTGGTGGGTCGGAAACGCGACGGTGCGCTCCTCGCCGTTGACGAGCAGGGGGAGGGTGGTGGTGGGCTGGGGCATCGGCCCGGCGATCTTCGGGCGGGGGGGCGGGGGAAGTCAAGGTGGGGAGATCGGCGCGCTCCACCCGGGGCCGGGTGAGGCGGTGGTCGCCGGCAGGGACGCCTTCCGGCAATTTGTTTCCTGATCCGGGAGTCCTGTTTCCTTTTCCAGCGACAGCAGGCACACTTACTTACGGGCGGCCGGCCACGGCCGGTGGAGGTCGAGGTTTGAGCCGCCGGGAAGGGAGTTTGCCATGTCCAAGCGCATCACCTCCGCCATCCTCCTCGTCACTCTTCTGTCGATTGCGCCGAGCGCGGTCGCCGCGCCCGCCGACCGCGGAGTCGACGAGTGCGGCACCGCCGGGTTCGTCCAGGCGGTGTGGGAGGGTCTGATCCGCTTTCTCGGGATCGGTCCGGAGCCAAGCGAGCCGAACGGCGCGGGCGAGCCCAGGGCTCTCACTGCCAATGAGGAGGGCGGCCCGACCATCGATCCCTAGTCGTCCCCGGGGGAGGGGAGACCGGTCGCGAACCCGGTTCTCCCCTCTGCCTGTTCAGGCGACCACTGTACATGCCCCGTGTGTGATTGCTATACTTACTATCCGATTGAGGGACCTTTCGCTTCTCGGGGAGGGATTTCGATGACGGCATGTGATGACTTCGAGCTACTCGACGCCTCGCTCGGGAGCCGTTTCATCCATGACCGCGAGCAGGACGTGGTCTATGTCACTGCCCCCGACGGAACGGAGGTTCAGCTTCCCGGCCCCGACCTCCGAGAGTGCCTGGATTGGATGCGGGGCGCGAGCTCGGAGGCGGTGGAGGCCACTTACCGAAACGTGCTGGACCGATCGCGCGAGCGTCTGTTCGAGGTAGAGCAGCGGCTCCGGGCTGAGAGCGAGGCGGCCGAGGGGGCACTCTCGGAACTCCTGAGCGTCGACCGAGCAGAGCGGCAGAGCGTGATCGACTCCGAAAGTCGATTCAGCACCCTCAGCCTCGCTGACCGGGCGCTGGAGCGTTCCCGCAAGGCCGCCCATCACGATCCCGACCTCGCGCGGGAGCTGGCCGAGATCGGCTGCTGGGTGGCGGCCGCTCTGAACCCGCAGCAGTACGGAGGGAGCCGGGTCCGCAACGCCCAGGCGCTGGCGGCGGCATCGCGGGGGCACGCGCTGCGCATCGCGGGCGACATGCGCGGCGCCGTGGCCGCGTTCCGCCAGGCGCGCGAGTTCCTGGACCTGGGAGATCCGGACTCCCCGGAAGCCCTGGAGGTCTACGACCTCGAGACCATCCTGCGGCGGGATCTCCGCGACCTGCCGGGAGCCCTGGCGCTCAACGAGCGGGTGATCCAGGGCCACTCGTCCTGTGGCCAGGACAAGGCCGCCGCCCAGGCGCTGCAGAAGCGCGCCAGCATCCTGTACCACATGGACGACTCCGCGGGAGCTATTGAGGTGCTCGCGACGGCGTCGGAGCTGGCGGCCGGGAGCGACTCCGGGATCCTGCGCCTGACCGTTCAGCACAACCTCGCGCTGGCTCTTGCGCGTGCCGGCAGGATCCACGAGGCGGCCGCGACTTTCGCCGCCACCCAGGGCCTCTACCGACAGTTCTCGAGCCCGAACGTCGACGCCTGTCGCCTGTGGGCCCAGGGATTGATCGAGCTCGAAGCCGGCAACCCTTCCGCGGTCGTCGACGCGCTGACCCGAGCGCGCGGGATCTTCGAGGGCCACGGGTACGTCTTCGACACGGCCCTCGTGTCGCTCGACCTCGCGGCGGCCCTCGCCGGTCTGGGCCGCACCGAGGAGGTGCGCGACCTTGCTGCTGCCACCTATGCCTTCATGGAGTCCCGTGAGGTCCACGCCGACGCCCTCGCCGCGCTGGCCATCTTCCAGCAGGCGGCGGCGCGCGAACGGGTGACGCGGGAGCTGGTGCGCGACATTGCGAAGCGGCTCGATCAGGCCTCCTCTCGCCGTCCATCGGTCTCCTGACCTGTCGCCTGGCCGCGCCCTCTCCCTCAAAATGCCGCCGTGTCCCCCTGGCTGGCGAACACCCGCTCCGGGTTCTCGTAGACCCGCGGCTCGCCGGTCGCCGTGTCGGTCACCGTTAGGGTGAACGGCACGTTCGAGAGCGAGCCGTAGAAGACCCAGAAGTGGCCGTTGACCGGCCCCCCGTCGAGCACCTTGACGAACAGCTCGAGGTTGGCGTCGTCGAAGAACCAGAACGCGCCGGTGTCGCTGGTCAGCGGGTGGCTCTGGCCGGCGCCCGAGCCGCCGTCGAAGTCCTGCCACTCGACCTCGACGCGGAAGCGGCCGCCCTGGAGGCAGAGCGCGGTCGGGCCGGGGACGCACGACCCCGGCGCGGTGCCGGGGGCCGCGACCGCCGCCGCCGCAAGGCCGGTGCGCTCCGTGCCGGAGATCGCGGGGAAGCCGCGGGTGTCGCCCTGGCTGGCGAAGACTCGCGAGGGGTTGACGTAGAAGCGCTGCTCGCCGGTGACGCTGTCGCGCAGGGTGAGGGTGAACGGGACGTTCGAGAGCGAGCCGTAGAAGTTCCAGTAGAAGCCGTTGACCACCACGCCGTCGAGCACCTTGACCGCCAGCTCGAGGTTGGTGTCGCGGAAGAACCAGAAGGCGCCGGTGTCGTCGGTCAGCGGGATCGCCTGCCCCTCGCCGGCACCGCCCTGGAAGTCCTGCCACGCCACCCGCGCCTCGAAGCGGCCCCCCTCGAGGCAGAGCGTCGCCGGCCCCGCGACGCAGGGCGGCGCGACGTCGGGCCGGGTCGCCAGCACGCCGTGGTCGGTGGCGGCGAAGAGCCGCTGCGGTTCGCCGTTGAGCGCCAGGTCGAGGACGCCGGTGGGGCGGTCGGCGGGCGCGCCGGTGCCGACCGGCGCCCAGGTGGCGCCCTCGTCGACGCTGCGATAGATCCCCTGTCCGGACGTCGCCGCGTAGACGGTGTCCGGGCTCGCCGGATCGAAGAGCAGGCGCAGGAAGGCGCCGCCGGGCAGCCCGATGCCGTGGGGATGCCAGGAGTCGCCGGAGTCGGTGGACTCGAGCAGCTCGCCCTCGCGGGTCGAGGCCAGGAACCGCCCGGCAGTGGCGGGATCGCCGACGACTTCGCCGAGCGAGGTGCCTTCGAGGCCCGCGGGGTGGAGCAGCGTCCAGGTGAGCCCGCCGTTCTCGCTCCGGACCACGAAGTCGCCGAAGAGGGCGAGCCGGGCCGGCTCGAGCCCGGACCCGAATCCGACGTCGCTCACGGTCGCGAGAATGCTGGCCAGGACCGGCTCCCAGGTGACGCCGCCGTCGCCGGTGCGGTAGAGGAAGGTCGGGTCCTCGGTGAACAGGATCACCCAGATCGAGCTGGCGTAGGCGACGTCGGGATCGACCGGATCGGTCCACAGGCCGAGAAGGAGGTGATCGGGCGTGAGGCTCAGGCTCGCCTCCCAGGTCAACCCGCCGTCGTCGCTGCGGTAGACGTGCTCCCGTTCGGCCAGGGCGTAGACCCGCGACGGATCGGCGGGGCTCACGGCGACCTCCCAGATCTCGCCGCTGAGCACCGGCGTCCAGCTCGTGCCCTCGTCCTCGCTGCGCTGGAGGGTGCCCCCGACGGCGGCGAACAGCGGTCCGCCGGCGCCGGGTACGGCGTCGAGGCTGTCCACGGAAGCGTCGGCCGGACCGACCGGCGTCCAGACCTGGGCCGACGAGGGGGAGGTGGAGGCGATGAGCGCGACGAGCACGAAGAGCGCAAAGGACCGGCCGCTGGGCGGGGCGAGGCGCATGGGCGATCTCCTCCGGGCTGGATTGTCGGTCCGGGCTCGGAAGCCCTGCCGCGAGCTTCCGGTCCGTCGAGTCGATGCTTTTATAGCATCTACGAGCGCCGGAATGGTCTTGTCACATGAAAGGCGCCGCCGGTACCGGTCTCAGGGGCCCGCCCCTCGAGCACTCACCGCCCGACGTGGACGACGATCTCCCGCGCCCGAGTCCGGTTCCGGTGCTCCCAGAGGAAGATCCCCTGCCAGGTGCCGAGCGCCAGCCGGCCGCCGGCGATCGGGATCCCCAGCGACACGGCGGTGAGCGCGCCCTTGACGTGCGAAGGCATGTCGTCCGGCCCCTCGGCGGTGTGGGTCCAGAGCGGGTCGTCCTCGGCGACCAGGCGATCGAGCCAGGCCTCGAGGTCGCGCTGCGCCGAAGGGTCGGCGTTCTCCTGGATCACCAGGCTGGCCGAGGTGTGGCGGACGAAGAGCGTGCACAGCCCCTCGTCGACCCCGGCGGCGGCGACCGCGCGGGCCACGAGGCCGGTGATCTCGTGGAGCCCGCGGCGCGGCGCGGTGACCGTGATCGTCTCGACCATCAGAGCCAGTCCTTCCTCTTGAAGTAGAGGAGCATCAGGACGCCGGCCACCGTCATGCCGGTCATCACCGCCGGGTAGCCCCAGCGCCAGCGCAGCTCCGGCATGTAGTCGAAGTTCATGCCGTAGACGCCGGCGATGAAGGTGAGCGGGATGAAGATGGTGGCGATGATGGTGAGCACCTTCATCACCTCGTTCATCCGGTTCGAGAGCTGCGACAGGTAGGCCTCGATCATCCCGCCGGCCAGCTCGCGGTAGGTCTCGACGAAGTCGAGCGCCTGGATGGTGTGGTCGTAGCAGTCGCGCAGGAAGACCTTGGTCTCGTCGGTGACCAGCCCCGACTCGTCGCGCTCGAGCCCCTGGATCACCTCGCGCAGCGGCCAGGACACCTTGCGCAGCAGGAGGAGGTCGCGGCGGATGCGGTAGATCTTCGCCAGCACCTCGCGGTCGGGGCGGTCGATCACCTCGTCCTCGATCTCCTCGATCCGCTCGCCGAAGCGCTCGAGCACCGGGAACAGCTCGTCGATCAGGGCGTCGAGCAAGGCGTAGGCGAGGTAGTCGGCGCCGCTGCCGCGGATGCGCGGGCGGCCGGCGCGGATCCGCTCGCGCACCCCCTCGAAGGCGGTGGACGGCGTCTCCTGGAAGGTCAGCACGAAGCCGCTGCCGAAGAACATCGAGACCTGCTCGGCGACCAGCGTCTCGCCCAGCTCGACCGCCTTGGCGATCACGAAGCGGTGGTCGCCCCATTCCTCGGTCTTCGGGCGGTGGCCGGGGTTGAGGACGTCCTCGAGCGCCAGCGGATGGAGGCCGAAGCGCTCGCCGAGGTGGCGCAGGGCGTCGAGGTCGTGGAGGCCGATGACGTCGATCCAGGTGACCGCCGCGGCGGGCCGGACCGTGCGGTGGAGCAGCTCCTGGCACTCCTCGACCGTCGCCGGGTGGTGCTCCTCGAACGCCTCCGGGCCGTAGCGCAGGACCCGCAGGGTCACCTGCTCGCCGGCCTTCTCGTGCGGCGGCGGGGCGACCAGGGTGCCGGGCGAGGAGCCGGGCTTCGAGATCTTGCGCCGGCCGTGGAGCCGCACGCGCTTGCCGGCCGCGCCGTCGCGCCCGGCGTCGTCGGGTCGCCGACCGCGGAGCCCCTTGCGCTTCACGGCCGCCCCGCCACGGCCGCCGCCGGATCGCCGGCCTCGGCCTCGGCACCGGCGAGCGCCCGCTCGCTGATCCGCCCGTGGCTCTCGTGCCAGACCGCCGCGCCGCCGGAGAGCAGCAGGACCTGCGGCGACTGATGGCGCACGCCGGTGCGCTCGGCGATCGCCCGGGACAGCTCGCGCGCGCGTTGGATCTCGACCTTGGCGAAGAGCGCCCCCGCCTCCGGCCGGCCGGCCGCGAAGGCCTCGAACTGGCGCCAGGCGCGTGCCGACACGCCGCAGGTCAGGCTGTGCTTGAACAGCCAGACCGGCCGGCCGGCGGCGAGCAGCGCGTCGAGCTGCACCGGGTCGGTCAGGGTGCGGATGGTCGCCATCTTCTCGGGCTCCTCGGCTCGCTCAGGGATCGAAACGGTAGCCCACGCCGCGCACGCTGTGGATGTGACGCGGCCGCCAGGAGCTCTCCTCGAACCGCCGCCGCAGCGACACCATCACGTTGTCGACCACCCGGGTGTTGGGGTGGTGGGGCAGCTCCCAGACCTCGGCCAGGAGCTCCCGGCGCGAGATCGCCTGGCGCGGCCGCTCGGCGAAGAGGCGCATCACCGCCAGCTCCTTGTGCGACAGCTCGACCACCCCCTGGCGGGTCTTGGCCTGGTAGGTGCGGAAGTCGACCCAGTAGTCGCCGAAGCGGAAGCGCCCCTCCTCGCCGCTCGTGCCGCTCGACCAGGCGACCCGGCGCAGGAGCCCCTCGATCCGCGCCAACAGCTCGGCGAGGTCGAACGGCTTGGTCACGTAGTCGTCGGCCCCGAGCTTCAGGCCGTAGACCACGTCGTCGGGCTCGCCGCGGGCGGTGAGCATCAGGACCGGGGTGAGGTCGCCGCCGCTCCGCAGCCGCTGGAGCACCTCGAAGCCGCCGATCCCGGGCAGCCGCACGTCGAGCACCACCAGGTCGTAGCGCTGCCCGGCGAGCCGGTCGAGGGCGCTCTCGCCGTCGCCGGCGAGATCGACCCGGTAGCCCTTGCGCTTGAGGTTGAGCGCCAGGCCCTGCGCGATCGCCTCCTCGTCCTCGACCACCAGCACCCGCTCCGCCGCCGCCGACTCGGGGGCCCTCGCCACCGTCTCGGCCGGGGTCGCCGCCGGCACGGGCTCCTCCGGGCGGCTCATTTCGCCGCTCCGACCGCCGGCAGCTCGACCACGAAGCGGGCGCCCGGCCGCCCTTCGTGGGAGTGCGCGTGGACTCCGCCGCCCATCTCGCGCACCAGCCCCGAGACGATCGAGAGCCCGAGCCCGCTGCCGCCGCCGCGCTCGCCGCCGCGCCCCTGGTAGAAGCGGTCGAAGATCTTCTTCAGCTCCCCCTTGGGCACCCCGGCTCCGTCGTCCTCGACCTCGATCACCACCCGGCCGTTCTGGTCGGAGACCCGGCAGCGCACCTCGCCGCCGCGATCGGAGAAGCGCTCGGCGTTGTCGATCAGATTATCGAGCACCCGGCGCAGGGAGTCGTCGGTGGCGAGGACGCGGGCGGCGGAGTCGATCCGGGCCGCGAGATGGACCCCGCGCCGCTCGATCCGCTCCTGGGTCGGCCCGAGATAGCGGGCGAAGAACGGCTCGACCTCGACCGGCTCGAGCGCCAGCCGGGCCTTCCTCGCCACCAGCCGGCTGCTCTCGAGCACGTTGTCGACCAGCCCGGCCATCCGCTCGGCCTGCTCGAGGATGAAGCGCGCCGAGCGCTCGCGGTCGTCGCCGGAGATCCCGGGCTGGAGCAGCGTCTGGGTATGGAGCTTGATCGCCGCCAGCGGCGAGCGCATCTCGTGGGTGATGTTGGAGACGAACTGCTCCTGCCGGAAGCTGTACCGCCGCGCCGCCATCGCCTCGGCGAGCTGGTAGCTGACCCCGACGATCAGGAGCGCCAGGAGCGCGCACCCGACCGCCAGCACCACCCACTGGAGCCCACTCTGCTCCACTCCCACCCGATGCCCCAGACCGTCGAGCATCGACTGCGACCGCAGCGCATAGACCACCCACACCACGAGCAGCCCGATCGCGGTCAAGAGCGACAGGAAGAACGCGGCGAGGATCGGGGCGGAGCGCTTCTTGGCCATGGTCGGTGTGGCTCGGCCGCGGAGGACCGGCAACGGGGGAATGCTAGCGCACGGGCGCCGGGCTCCCTTCATCCCGAGCTTTGGCGAGGTCGGCAATCCCCCTCCTGCGCCGGAGGCTTGAGGACGGGCTCGGGCGAGCCGGCGGTCCGGCGACCATGGGCGCGCTCAGTCGATGTAGCCGAGCGCGCGCAGCCGCTCGCGCAGCTCGGCGTCTTCGGCGGAGACGCTCGGGCCGGCCCGCGGCGGCTCGCCGCGCCACCAGAGGAGGAAGCCGGTCGCCGGCGGTTCGGGGTCGCCGGCTGCCGGCGCCGCCAGGAGCCCGGCTCGCCAGCCGGCGCCGGTCCATGTCAGCTCCTGAGGCCCCTCGGGAGCGACGAGGTCGAAGCCGTGCTCGGCACGGCCGGCCGCGCCCGCGGCGTCGAGGGCGGCTGTGACCTCGAGCGCGCCGCCGGCGGCGTCCTCGAGGCGCAGGGTGAAGCGCTCGCCCTCCGGCACCTCGAGGCCGGCCACGTCCTCGCCCCGCCAGGTCAGGCAGGCGCAGTCGAGGTCGAGCGCCTGGAGGCCGGTCGGCGATACCGAGGGGCCGCGCAGCTCGCCGGTCAGCGGGCCGGGGCCGGCGTTGGCGACGGTCAGGCGCAGGCCGCGGTAGCCGGCGTCGAGGTCGCCGGCGAGCCGGCCGTAGAGGTCGGAGCCGCGGACGTCGGTCCGCGGCGACTCCTCGGCGGGGTCGGCGCGCAGGTCGTAGAGCGCCGAGCCGCCCGCGGCCGGCGGCCAGACCGCTGTCTGGAGCAGGTACTTGAGGCGCCCGCCCAGGCGCAGCGAGGCGCCGTGGTTGCTCTTCGGGGAGACGCTGATCGCCGGCCGCGACGCCGCCTCGGCGCCGTCGAGCAGCGGCACCAGCGAGCGGCCGTCGATCGCCCGCGGCGGCTCGAGGCCGGCGAGCTCGAGGATTGTGGGCAGGAGGTCGGCCTGGGTCACCTGGGTCACGATCCGGCGCCCGGCGCCGCGGTCGCCCGGGGCGGCGAGGATCAGCGGCACCAGGAGGTTCTCGTCGTAGAGGTAGGCGTGGTCGGCGAGGCCGTGCTCGCCCAGCATCTCGCCGTGGTCGGAGGTCACCACCACGACCGTCCGCCGTCCCAGCCCGCGGTCGTAGAGGGCGTCGATCAGGCGCGCCACCTGGCCGTCGGTGTAGCCGACGGCGGCGTCGTAGAGGTCGCGCGCCAGGACCGCCAGCTCCTCTTGGGTGCGCTCGCGCGGCGGCGGCCCACCCGCTTCGAGCGGCTCGGCGACGAAGCCGCGCTCGGCGACGAAGCTGCCCCCGGGGCCCGGGGGCAGGGACTCGGGGCGCACGCCGCCGTCCGGGAGATAGCCGGCGAAGCGCTCGAACCAGGGCTGGCGGAGCCGGTAGGGGGCGTGGACCTCGTAGGTGTGGAAGAAGAGGAAGAACGGCCGGTCGCGGTGCTCCTCGATCAGCGCCAGGGCGTGGGCGATGCCGGTCTCGAGCTCGGTCGGGTCCAGGCGCCGGTCGGGCAGGAAGTGGCGGTAGCGATCGAAGCCCTGGACCAGGCCGTAGCGCGGATCGAGGTAGCCGCCGCCGGTGACCGCGAGGGTCGCCCAGCCCTCGGCGCGCAGGCGCTCGGCCAGGGTCTCGAGCGCGGGCGGCGCCGCCGCGTCGTAGTTGACGCCGTGGCGGTGGGCGCCGACGCCGGTGAGCATCGTCGCGTGGGCGGGCAGCGTCCACGACGCCGCGGCCACCGTCTGCTCGAAGACCGCCGCATGGCGCCGCGCCCAGCGGTCGAGCCGCGGCGAGGTCGGCCGCGGGTTGCCGTAGAGCGACAGGCCATCGGCGCGCAGGGTGTCGATCGAGACCAGGAGCACGTTCGGGCGCTCGGGACGATCGCCGCCGGCCGCCGGGGCGATCACCTCCGGCGCGCCCCAGAGCGGCAGGGCGGCGGCCAGCGGGTAGGGATCCGCGCCCTCGCCGGCCGCGGTCTCGAGGCGCAGCGTGCCGCGGGCGCCGGCGAGCGCTTCGAGGCCGGCGGTCGCCGCGTGCCACCGTTCCGCGTCGCCGTCGCCCACCGCCGCGGCGAAGATCTCGACCTCGCCCCCCTCGGCATCCGCGAAGACGGCGCGGAAGCGCACCTCCCGTCCGGCCGGCGCGGTCAGGCCGTAGCCGAAGGCGAGCCGCGCCCCTTTGGGCACCGTCAGCTCGCGCTCGATGGGCACGCCGGGGGGAGCGGGGAGGGCGTTGCGCACCTCGCCGCCGAGGTCGGCCAGCCACGGGCGCCCGACCGCCGCCGCCAGGGCACCGGGGTCGACCTCCTCGGCCACCGCCGCGAGCCGCCGGATCAGCGGCCGCTGGCTCGGCGGCACCGAGAGGGTGAGGCGCAGCCGGACGATCGTCCCCTCCCACCGCGGGTGCCCGGCGACCGGGAACGGCACCGTCGCCTCCGACTCCGAGGGGATCCGGTCCGGCCCGGCCGCCACCCGCCGTTCCTCCGACCACCCCTCGCCGGCGCGCGCCCACCAGAGCGCCACGGCGACGCCGCGGGTGCGGCCGAGGGTGAGGTCGAAGCTGTCGACGCGCTCGGCGCGCAGGCGCACGTCCCGGATCAGGGTGAAAAAGCTCCGCTCGCCGAGGAGCTGGAGACCGCCGCCCCACTGCCGGACCCCCTCGGCCGCGCCCCCGGCGCGCCACCGTCCGGCCTCGGCGGGGTCGCTCAGGTCCCACACGACGGCCGGCCGCGCCGCGATCACTCTTGCCGGGCCGTACAGCTCGTGGGCCGGCTCGGCGATGAAGCGCAGCGCGACCTCCTCGCGCGGCGGCGCGCAGGCGGCAAAGAGCGCGGCGGCCGCGACGGCGGCGAGGGGGGTCGCGCGCAAGGGGTCAGCGCCCGCCGGGCGCGGCCAGCTCGCGGTGGCGGAAGCAGACGGTGAGGTGGTCGTTGACCATCCCGGTGGCCTGCATCAGGGCGTAGCAGATGGTCGGCCCGACGAAGGAGAAGCCGCGCCGCTTGAGCTCGCGGCTCATCGCCTTCGACTCGGCGGTTTCGGCCGGCACCTCGGCGAACCGGCGCCGGTGGTTCTGGATCGGCTCGCCGCCGACGAAGCTCCAGAGGAGATCGGGGAGCGTGCCGCCGGCGGCGCGCAGCTCGAGCGCCGCGCGGGCGTTGGCGATCGCGCTCTCGACCTTGGCGCGGTTGCGGACGATCCCGGCGTCGGCCAGGAGGCGCTCGACGTCGGCGGCGCCGAAGCGGGCGACCCGTTCGGGGTCGAAGCCGGCGAAGGCGCGGCGGTAGCCCTCGCGGCGCAGGAGCACGGTGCGCCAGGAGAGCCCGGCCTGCGCCCCTTCGAGGACCAGGAACTCGAACAGCCGGCGCTCGTCGCGCACCGGCACACCCCACTCGAGATCGTGGTAGGCGACCATCGCCGGCTCCTCGCCGGCCCACTCGCAGCGGCGCCGGGGCTCGGGGGTGGCGGCGGTGCGGGTCATGGGTCGGGGTCCTGGGGCAGTCGAGTGCGCGGCCGGCGGGAGGCGGCGATCATATCCGCCCCGGACCCGCCGCCCACCGCTGGCGTGGATGCTTCGGACCGCGGGCCCCCGGCACCTCGACCTCCTGGAGACGCTCGCGGTCGAAGCCGCGACCGCCGGGGCGCTGACCACTGACCTCCACCTGGCCGCGCTGGCGATCGAGTACCGCGCCGAGCTGCACTCGAACGACAACGACTTCGCGCGGTTCTCGGGCCTGCGCTGGGTGAATCCGCTCGAGTGACCGGATGGTACGCTCTACAGGTGACTTCAAAGGAGCCTACTGGAGGTACCGATGACCGCAGCCCGATTCACCGAGGACGTCCGGCCGATTACCGACCTCAAGACCCGAGCTGCCGAGATCGTGGACCACGCTCGCCGATCCCGCCGTCCCGTGCTTCTTACGCGGAGAGGTCGGGGGTCGCGGTGCTCCTGGATCTCGAAGAGTACGAATCGCTCGCCGACCGCGCCGCTTTCGTCCACGCGGTCGAGGAAGGCGCGGAGGCGGTACGAAAGGGCGATCTCGTGCCGCATTCCGAGGCGGTTCGGGTACTGGAGTCCTTCGGTCGCTGAATGCCCGACTACGAGGTTCTTTGGTCCGGACCGGCGATCGCGGCAGTCCGAGCTGCACGCGGGTTCGGAGCCCTCACCCCTCCGCCGTCACCTCGCGCAGCCGCCCCGTCTCGACCTCATAGACGAACCCGCGCACCGCATCGCGGTGGGGGATGTACGGGCTCGCCCGCACACGGCGGAGCGACTGGCGGACATCCTCGTCGACGTCCGCGAAGGCTTCGAGGGCGAAGGGCGGGCGCAGGCCGGTGTCGCTCTCGATCTGGGCTTTCAGCTCGTCGTCGCGGAAGGTGAGCATGCCGCAGTCGGTGTGGTGGATGAGCACGATCTCGCGGGTGCCGAGGAGGCGCTGGGAGATCGCCAACGAGCGGACGGCGTCGTCGGTGACCACGCCGCCGGCGTTGCGGATGACGTGGGCGTCGCCCTCGGTCAGGCCGAGCATGCCGAAGGGGTTGAGCCGGGCGTCCATACAGGCCACCACCGCCACCCTCCGGCCCGGCGGCATCGGCAGGCCGCCCTTGTCGAAGGCGGCGGCATAGGTCTGGTTGGCGCGCAGCATCTCGTCGGTGACGGTCATGGGCTCGGTCCTCCGGTCGGCGGTTGAACGAGATATGAGCGTCGAAGCATAGCATGCTTCGCGACATGAAGAGAGTTCGGCGGGAGAGGGAAACGGGGAGCGCGGCGGCCCGCGCCGCGCTCCCCGGCGGCTTCGCTAGTGGAAGCTGAAGTAGGCGACCGCGTCGCTCGGAGCGGGGATCCGGATCGTCAGTCTCCGGCAGGTGTTCTCCCACGAGCCGTCGGTCTTCCAGTTGAAGTGGTAGTCGTCGCCCTTCTTCTTGATGCCACCACCGATGATCGTCGGCGGCTCGGGCGCCTCGCCGGTCGGCACCAGGGTCACGCAATCGACCGGCTGGGAGTCGATCACCAGCGGATCGGGCGCACCGCTCAGGGTGAACTTCACCGGCACGGTGGAGCCCGCGTTCTTGCTGTTGATCGCCGGCGGATCGGCGACCGGCGGCTTGAAGCCGCCGAACGCCGCGGCGAGGCAGCTCGCCGGCAGGTCGAAGGCCTCGATGCCGTCGGTGCGGACGATCGGGCTCCCCTGGTTGGCGCTGAAACCGAGGCCGCGCTTGGCGAAGCCGCGCCAGATCTCGCACTGGTTGGCGCCGCCGGTGAGCGCGACGTCGGCGGTCAGGATCGCGTTGCGGCCGTCGACGAAGCCGGGCTGGCAGGGCTGGAACTTCATCCCGTCCATCACGAGCTGGAGCGCCAGGTTGTTGCCGCCGGTGGTCCAGTCGCCGTAGACGTCGGCGTTGTAGCCGTAGCGGTCGACCAGGTTCCAGTAGACCTCCCACAGCATCGTGTTCCAGACGTAGCCGATGCCGTGCGGCTGGCTGATGCCGGCGACGTTCGCGACCGAGGCGTAGGTCGACGGGTTGACGGCCATGTCGGTGGTGTACGGGGTCGGCCGGATGCCCGGGCCGTCCGGCGGCTCGGAAGACCACGTAGCTGCCGACGCCGCGCGCCGTGGTCGCGGTGTCGGACGGGTGGGTGGTCAGGGTCAGCGCGAACCAGTCGCTCCAGCCCTCGCCCATCTGCTCGGAGTTGCCGCCGACGTTGCCCAGGCAGTTGACGACCGCGGGCCGCCGGTCAGGCGGTTCGAGATGCCGTGGCCGTACTCGTGGGCGATGACGCCGGCGTCGAGGTCGCGAGTCGCGGTTGGGCGAGGTCAGCGGGTTCGCCCGCAGCGTCGCGTGGACCGGCAGGTTGGCCCGGAAGAGGTCGCCGTCGGCGAGGCTGACCATCCCCGAGGGGATGACGATCGTCGGGTCGGCGCCGCCGAGGGTGATCGGGTTGCCGGCGACGTTGTTGGCGACGATCACCGCGACGGCGCCCGCGTTCTGGGCGTTCTTGACCTTGATCACGAAGGTGCAGATGCCGCGGTCGAGGAGCGCGATGTCGCCGGCCGGGAAGCCGACCAGCGGCTCGCAGGCGTCGGCGGTGGCGCCCAGCGCCGTCGTTGACCACCGTCACGTTGCCGCTGATCGGCCCGGTGGCCGTCAGGCGTCGGGCCGAACGCCGCGCCGGTCGCCGCGTAGTCGCCGGCGATCGGCGCCGGCGAGTTGACGCCGGACCAGGTTCGGGAACGGGTGGGTCCAGACGAACATCTGCATCCGCGGCCGGACGCCGTCGACGCCGGTGCCGAAGTTGGCGTTGTTGGTGCCGCTGCCGTCCTGCGCCTCGGCGCGCACGTCGTCGCCGCCGACGCCGCCGTTGCCGTAGTTGTTGACCTGGAAGTTGCCCGCCGCCTCGTCGAAGCCGTAGCCGTGGATGACGTCGTGGACGACGTTGTTCCAGTAGAACAGGTTGGTCACCGCCGCCGGCGCGGTAGGTCGGCGGGTTCAGGGTCAGGTCGAGCGGGAAGTCGAACGACGAGGCTCGGCGCCGCCGTCGGGGTCGCTCCCGGGGTCGGCGACGTTGTTGGCGTCGATGTCGGTGTAGGCGTGGACGTTGTTGCCGCGGGTGACGGTGAACTCCGGCCCGGCGACGCCGTTGGTGTCGTGCCAGCCGAACGGCGAGGCGTCGGGGTCGGCGGCGTCGATCACGAACTCGCGGGCGCCGTCGCTCGGGCTCTCGAACGGCAGCGGGAAGACCCGGTACTGGGCGCCGTCGGTGGGCGCGAAGCCGGGCAGCGGGACCGGGGTGACCGGGCGGGGGCGGGCGATCGCCTCGGCGATCGCCTGCGCCGAGTCGTGGACGACCAGGTCGTCCTCGCCGAGCGGCGCCAGGGTCTCGGCGTCGATCAGGCTGATCCACCAGTGGTCGCCGGAGACCTCCTCGATCTCGAGGCGCCAGGCGAGCCGCACCGCGCGGCCGGCCGGCACCCAGACCAGCCGGGCCTCGATCGGCCGGGCGGCGATGCCGGCGGGCGCCAGCGTGGTGCGCTGGGCGGGGCCGCCCTCGCGGCCGATCACCTCGAAGCTCCCGGCCGCGGCGAGCCCGAGCCGGCCTGCGGCTGCCGCCAGGGCCTCGGGCGCGCTGCGGCGCACGGCCGGCTGGACCGCGGCCTCCGCCAGCCCGGCGACGAAGCGGTCGCCGGCGCTGAGCACCTGGCCGCGCGGACCGACGTTGACGTTGGCGACGCCGCCGTGGACCTCGATGCCCTGGTGGAGCTGGAGGAAGTAGACGTGAGTGACGCCGTTGTGGCGGCTGGGGACGACGCTGCTGACGGCGATCTCGCCGACGTCCGAGGCGGTGAGACCGAGCTTCGTTGCGTGGCGTTGCAGGTGGTCGCGCGCGACATCGACCGCGCTCTGATCGGACGGCCTCGCCGCCGCGGCGGAGCCGGTCAGGGTCAGGCAGACGAGCGCGCACACCACTACCGTTCGTGAACTCATTGAATTCACTCGCTTTCTTGGATCGAAGAGTTTGGGCGGCCGCCGTGTGCCGAAGTGTAGATTCTTCTATATGTCGTAGGCGAAGTCAAGAGAAAAGCTGCGTAAAGCGGACGCGAATCGGCACTTCCAGCGGGACGCGACCGCGAGCCGGCAAGATCGATCCTGCCGTCCGGTTGACACCCGCCGCCGCGAGCGCCGATCATCGCCCCCGGAGACCTACACACCGTGACCCGCACCCTTCCTCTCCGCGACCGCATCGTCATCAAGGACCTGCTCCTGCGCGGGATCGTCGGGATCAACGACTGGGAGCGCGACAGCGAGCAGGACATCCTGCTCAACGTCGAGGTCCACGCCGACACCCGGGCCGCCGGGCGCTCGGACGACGTCGCCGACACGCTCAACTATCGGACGCTGGCCAAGGCGGTGATCGACCACGTCGAGTCGTCGCGCCCCTACCTGGTCGAGGCGCTCGCCGAGGCGGTGGCGCGGATCGCGGTCGAGCACGGCGCGGAGCGGGTGCGGGTGCGGGTCGAGAAGCCGGGGGCGCTCCGCTTCGCCGCCTCGGTGGGGGTGGAGATCGAGCGTGAGCGCGCCGACTTCGAGTGAGGGTGGGCCGGGAAGGCTCGTCCTCATCGCCCTCGGCTCGAACGTCGATCCCGAGACCAACCTCCCGCGCGCGGTGCGGCGGCTCGCCGAGCGGTTCCCGGGGCTCGCGGCGTCGCGGGTCTACGCCACGGCGGCGGTCGGCGCGCCGGACGCGCCGCCGTTCCTGAACGCGGCGGTGGCGATCGAGACCGCGCTGCCGCTCGCGGAGCTCAAGCACCGGGTGCTGCGGCCGCTCGAGGCCGAGCTGGGGCGGGTGCGCGGCGCCGACCGCAACGCGCCGCGGCCGATCGACCTCGACGTCGCGTTCTGCCCGGGGCTCGTGCTGCGCGACCCGGCGGCCGGGATCGATCTGCCGGATCCGGAGATCGTCGCCTGCGCTCATCTCGCGCTGCCGCTAGCCGATCTGGCGCCGGCCGAGGTGCACCCGCTCGACGGCCGGACGCTGGCGGCGATCGCCGCGCGCTTCGAAGGCACGCCTGGCGTCCGCGTTGCCGGCGGGCCGGAGTGGCTGCTCGGCGGCTGATCTCGGCTCCGCCGCGAACCCGCCGCCGCTCCGCGGTGTCCAATCCCCCGACGGCGCCGGGTCCCGCGGTTCGTGACTCTCACCGCGGGGGGGACGGCGGCCCGCCGGCGGCGGCATGCACGGCCCCCGGCCCGGCGGGCTGCTAACCTCACCGGCGCCGTCTTTGCTTCGACGCTCCCCGGGTCAGCGGTCGGAATCGAAGAACAGCGCCCGGCTGCGCGGATCCAGGCCGGCGGTGTCGAGCAGGACCAGGAAATCGATGGTCTTGAACTCGCGGTCGATCGCCGGCGGCCCGCAGACCAGGGCGCCGTAGCGCAGGTAGGTGCGGAAGAGCGAGGGCAGCTCGATTGCGGCGGGTTCGGCTTCGGCCGTGGCCGGGGCGCCGGCCTCGCCTCCGGCGCACCCGAGCCCGGGCAGGGGATCGACTCGCAGGGCCGGATGGAGCAGCCCTCGGCCCGCGAGGTGGGCCATCACCCGCCGGCCCTCGGCCGCGTCCTGGCTGGTCAGCGAGCAGCAGCCGAAGAGGTAGCGCGCGCCGGTGGCGGTGAGGTAGCGCGCCAGCCCCTTCCAGAGCAGGAACAGCACCTGGCGGTTGCGGTGCTCGCGGGCAATGCAGGCGCGGCCGACCTCCATCGCACTCGCGACCACTTGGGGTGGCAGGCTGGAGAGGTCGAACTCGCCGGCCGAGTAGAAACCGCGCCCGGCGGCGGCCATCGCCGCGGTCTGCATCCGGTAGGTGCCGATCACCGCGCCTGCCGGCACGTCCTCGACCAACAGATGATGGCACGCGGCGTCGAAGGCGTCCTCGTCCCGGCCGGTGGCGGCGGAGGCGGCGAGCCCCTCGCCCAGCTCGAGGTTGAACACCCGGTAGCGCAGGCGCAGCACGGCGTCCAGCTCGTCGGCGCGGTGGGCGAAACGGACCCGGTAGCGGCCGTGCTCGATCACCCCGGCCGGCAGCAGCTCGGGGAACGGCGGGTAGCCTCCGGGCGGCGGCGTCAGGCGCGGAGCGGCGACGGTGCTCATCAGCGGTACCCCCCGGTTGCCCGCGGCCGCCGGGCCGGTCGGCCGGCGGCCGGATCGGATTGGATGATCGCGACATTATGCGCTCGAGCTGTGGCCCCGGTGGAGCGGCGGCTCGACGATCCTGCGACGGTGGGCTCGTCCACGGGCTAGTCCTCGGGCGCGACGGCGGGTGGCCCGGTGATCCCGGTCCCGGCGGCCAGGGTCCCGGCGGCCAGGGCCCCGGCGGGCGGGGCCTCGGTGGGAGGGGCCCCGGCGGCCGGGCCCTGGCCGCGTGCCTCGCGCCGGTAGCGCAGGGCGGCGCGCAGGAGCGCCGTCGCCGGGGCCGGGCGGACCCCACGGCGGCGGTTCTCGGCGCCGATCTCGAACGCCAGCCGCCACTGGCCGGCGAGCGTCCGCCACGCCTCGAGGAGCGAGATCCGCCGGTCGTAGACGTGGGTCATCTCCGAGGTCACGCCGTTGAGCTCGATGACCGAGAAGCGCCCGGCGGCGATCGCCTTGTGGCTCTCGCCGCGGAGGTCGTAGCGGCCGAAGTAGAAGCCGTCGCAGGCGCGGCTGATCCGGTCGACGGCCGCTTCCAGCTCCGGGGTGAGGAAGCGCCGGCCGTCGCGGAAGATCGCGCCGCGGCAGTGGGTGCCGACCTCGACCAGCCGCACCCGCTCGCCGGCCGCCGGCACCCGCGCCGCGCCGGCGCCGAGGCCGGCCAAGTAGAGCCCGGCGAGCGCCACCGCGCGCGGGTCGGCGAGGACCAGCTCCTCGACCGTGCGCCGGCCGTCGCCGGTCACCTCGGGCATCGCCTTCTCGGTGACCGAGAGCACGCGGCCGCGCTCGTCGCCCGGCCGCCGGGCGTAGAAGACGCCCAGCTCCTCCCCCGGCACGTGCTCCTGGACCAGGGCGTCGACCCGGCAGGCGGCGAGGTAGCGCTCGGCCTCCGCCGCGCTCCGCACCACCGCGACGCCCGAGCCGCGCTGGCCGGCGTCCGGCTTGAGCACCAGCGGCCAGCCGAGGCCGTGGCGGGCGCGGAAGACCTCGACCGCCGCCAGCCGCTCGGCCGCGGAGCGCTCGGCGGGCAGGAACTCCCAGCGCGGCAGCGGCGCGCCGGCCGCCTCGAGCCGGCGCAGGATGTCGCGCTTGGGCTCGCCGATGACGCCGCCCGCGGGCAGGCCCGGGTTGGCGGCGGTGAAGACGGTCGGCCCGCGGTGGCGCAGCCCGAGCCAGAGGATGTGCGCCACCACCGGCGGGTAGAACAGCCACGGCGGCCAGAACTCCCAGTGCCGCCAGCGCTGCCAGCGGCCGGCCAGGAGGCGCCGCCCGCGCCGGGTCAGGAGCGGGATCAGCACCAGGCGCAGGAGCAGGGCGAAGAGCACCGCCGCGGCGAGGAGCGCCACGAGCCCCAGCCGCGCCCGGCCGAGCAGATGCAGCGCCCCCTCGCCGGCGAGCATCGCGGCGCCGACCAGGAGCGGCGTCCAGAACGCCACCGCGACCGCGAAGTAGGCGGCGAAGCGCCAGAAGCCGGTGCGCAGCACGCCGGCGGCGAAGTAGGTCGGCAGGCGCGCGCCGGGAAGGAGGCGGCTGGCGAAGATCGCCGCCATCCCGCGGCGCCGGAACCACTCCGAGGCGCCGTCGACCGCCCGCTCGTCGAGCCACCAGCGGAGCGGCGGCAGCCGCAACGCCGGCCGGCCGAGCGCGCGTCCGGCCAGATAGAGCAGCAGGTCGCCGGCGAAGATGCCGGCGGCGCAGGCGGCCGTGGCGGGCCAGAAGGCGATCCGCCCCTGGGCCGCGAGCAGTCCCGCGGTGATCGCGGTCAGGTCCTCGCTGACCAGCGTGCCGGCGGCCAGGAGCAGCAGCGTGACCATGGCGCCGAGGCCCTCAAGCGGCGGCAGGGCGGCAGGATCGAATGGCGCCGCGGCGGCCGCGCGGCGGTCGGCCGGCGCCTCGGAGCGGGACGGCGCGAGGCCGGCGTCGGCGGCGGCGAGGAAGCGCTCGATCGCCGGCGCCGCCTCGGCGCCGCCGTCGCGGAAGAGGAAGAAGTGGTCGGTCGCGAGCAGCACCAGCTCGCTCTGCGGCAGGAGGCGGTGGTGCTCGTGCGCCGCCGCCACCGGCACCAGCGGGTCGTCGACGCCGTGGACGATCAGCGCCGGCGGTTCGAGCCGGCCGAGGATCCCGCGCAGCGGCCGCTGGTCGCTGTCGAAGAAGTTGCGGGCATAGGGTCGGTCGAGCATCCCGCCGTCGAGGGCGCCGAAGTGGGGGAGCGCCTCCTGGGCGAGGACGATCGCGGCGAGCTGGAGGCCGTGGACCGCGTGGTTGAGCGGCTGGCTGCCGAGCAGTTCCAGCTCCTGCACCCCGGTGGCGGCGAGGAGCGTCACCGAGGCGACCCGCTCGGGAGCCTGCTCGGCCAGGTGGAGCGCGACGCCGCCCCCCATGCTGAAGCCGAGGACGTGGACGCGGCCGACGCCGAGGTGGTCGAGCAGCGCCCGGGCGTACCCGGCGTGGGCGAGGATCGAGTAGTCGGCGACCGCGTGCTCGGAGTCGCCGAAGCCCGGCAGATCGGGCGCGATCACCCGCCGGCCGGCGGCGAGCTGGGGGGCCAGGCCGTCGAAGTCGTGGCGGCTCCCCGGGCTGCCGTGGAGGAGGAGGAGCGGCGCCGACTCGCCCGCGCGTCGCTCGCCCTCACCCCACTCCTGCCAGGCCACCCGCACCCGCCGGCCGGGATCGGCGCCGCGGCCGGTTTCGGGGAGCTGGGCGGTGCGGACTCCGGGCGGCGGCCCGGGTGCGGCCGCGGGCGCGAGCAGCCGGACCAGGTGGCTGGCCGCGAGCAGCGCCAGGTAGACCAGGAGGGCGAGCCGCCAACGGTGGGGCAGGCCGCTGGCTCGGGGGAGGGGCCCCGCGCCCCCTCCGAACAGGACCGTCACTCGCGCGGGGAGGGGGGCTGGAACAGCCCCCCTCCTACAAGACCGCGGCGTCGATGCGCGAGGGTCGACGCGGCGACGCCGAAGTCGGCTCCCGGCTCGGCGCCGTGGAGCCGCATCTGGGCGCCGATCAGGGCATAGTGGTGGGTGGTGTGGCTGGCCAGGAAGTCGAGCTCCCGGCGCACCGAGGAGCGGCCGGCCGGCGCCTCGTCGAGCGAGGAGCCGTCGCCGTCGCGGTCGTGGACCGCGTCGAGCGCCCGGTCGGCCGCGCCCTCCGGCAGCGCGCGCAGCCGCACGGCGACCGCCGCCAGCCGGTCGCGGGCGTGGAGCGGATCGACCTCGACCCGCGGATCGCGCTCGCGGGCGTCGTAGTCGACCCGCCCGCTCTCGAACCCGGCGAGGAAGCGCTCGAAGAACTCCAGGCAGTGCCGGAAGTGGCCGCCGATCGTCCCCATCGGCACCGGAGGCGGCGCGTTGTAGACCCCGGGGTCGATCCTCGCCAGCAGCTCGATTCCCTGGGCGATCAGGTGCAGGTTCGCGGCGGCCACCCCGGAGTCGGCTCCGGTCCTTGGCCGTTCGTTCGCGGTGATCGTGGTCAGATCCGGTCCCTCCTCCGTCGAACTCACCATGGCTTCACGCATCTCGCCGGCGCGGCCGCCGGACGCGCCGCTCGTGTCCTCTATACGGGCGCTCTACGGGTCCGGTCCGTGCGCGGTTCTGCCCGGGTCCCTCCGGCGCGCGCTCCGGGCCGCGGTCCGGGGGGCCGGCCTGTGGATGCGAGGTGCCGGCACGGACACTAACACGCGGTCCCGGCTGACGAATCCGCCCGCCGCCGGCATTCGGATAGGGTTCGGAAGCGGGAGGAAACGCCATGGTCGAGTCGTCTCGCGCCGCTACGGTCGTGAGCTGGATCGCGCGGCTGGTCGCCGCCGGGATCCTGCTCCAGACGCTCTGGTTCAAGTTCAACGGGGCGCCGGAGTCGGTCTACATCTTCGGCACTCTGGGGGTCGAGCCCTGGGGGCGGATCGCCACCGGCGTCTTCGAGCTGGTCGCCGCGGCGCTCCTGCTCTGGCCGCGGACCGCGGCCTGGGGCGCGCTGCTCGCGGCCGGCCTGGTCGCCGGCGCCGTCGTCAGCCACCTGGCGTTCCTCGGCGTCGAGGTCCAGGGCGACGGCGGGCTGCTGTTCGGGCTGGCGGTGATCGTACTGGCGGCGAGCCTCGTGGTCCTCTGGCTGCACCGCGGCCAGCTCCCGGTGATCGGCCGAGGGCGGTGAGGGGGGGAGCGGCGGTAGTGGCCGGAGGGCGGGCGAGGAGCTGACCAGCCTCGCCTTCCCGGGCCTGCGGGTGCCGTTGGACGAGATCTTCGGATAGTCAGGTCTTCGGTAGTCACAGCACGATCAGGATCCCGGCCTCTTCGGCCGCCTGCAGCACCAGGTCCCAGCCCGGCCCGCGATCCAGCGCGATCGGTCCCGACCTCACCGAGAGGATGCCCGGCGCGATCCGGTCGCCGAACAGCAGGACGGCCCGGCTGGTGTCGTGCTGGCGCGACACCCATTCCAGGCCGTCGAGGCCGATCGGGGCGGCGTGCAGGGCGGCGGCCCAGGGGATGGTCCGCTCGTAGGCGGAGGCCTCGGTATCGATCAGCTCGCGGCGGTCGAGGCCCAGCCGGCGCAGCCCATGGCCGTGGAGGGCGGCGAGCCGCAGGTCGCGGCCGGGCATCAGCACCGAGAGGCGCAGGGGACCGAGGCGGGTGGCGGCGAGACGGCGGGCCGGCCCGCGGACCGGCACGGCGCGGAAGGCTGTCTCCGAGAGGGCGCCGTCCACGGTGTCGGCCGCGTAGAGCGTCGGCACCGGGGCGCCGTCCTCGCGGGTGAAGGGATGGAAGCGCCCGCGCCCGCCGCCGGGGTTGAACGAAGCCGGGCCGAACCGGCGGTCGTGGACGCGCACCAGCGGCTTGCCGGCGCTCCAGACCGAGACCAGCGGGTCGAGCGCCCACGGCTCGGGCGGAGCCGGCGGGAACATCGTCAGAAGGCGGGCGGCTCGCCGTCTCGCCGGGCGGCCTCGACGACTCGCACGGGCTCGCTCGCCAGCAGGTCCACCGGCCGCTCCCCGTCGAGCCACCCGCTTCGGCTCGTGAACCAGAGCGCGATCTGCCACGGCGGCAACTCGGGGCCGAGGATCTCGAGCACCTCGGCGATCGCGGGCCGCGGCTGCCCCTCTTCGTCGAGCTGGAAGCCGGGCCAGAGCTGCTGGCCTCCGTGCGGGACGGCGAACAGCCGCCCCTCCTGTTTCCAGCGGTTGGCCAGGGCGGCGCGGTTGCGCGCCCTGGAACCGGCGAGGCCGGCCACGTCGATGCTGGTCAGGAGCCCGAACTCCCGCGCCAGCTCGGCGCGGGCGAGCGCGTTGCGCCGGGCCTGGGCGACCGCCGCTGTGCTCGCCACCCGCAGATCGGGGGTGAGCACGTCGACCAGGTCGCCGAGCAGGACGGCGCCCGGGAGCGGCGGCTCGGCACCGCCGAAGGCCAGGGCCGCGAGCGCCGGCTCGCGCACCTCGCTCGCCGTCTCCTCGGCCGCCGGATAGGCGACGTCCCATCCCGCCGGGCCGGCGTCCCGCTCCGTCGCCTCGGAGAAGACGGCGAGGCTCCGGCGGCCCGAGATCACCACCGCCGGCGCGCCGGGCTCGATCTCCGGATGGCTGCGCGCCAAGAGGCGTCGCTCGTCGCTCGAGAGCTCGACGATCGTCAGGCGGTCGGCTAGGAGGTCGCTCATCGGAAGGTCTCGTTCTCGCACGATCCAGACGGAATGATACCTGGTGCGCTCGTACCCGTCAATCACCCGGATCATTCGAGCCTCACGGCACCGGGCACTCCCCCCTCAGCATCTGGGCCAGGAACGACAGTGCGATCAGCGCGGTGAGCCCGCCGTAGAGCAGCCTTCGTGCGGTCATGACCGCTGTTACGGCGCCGCCGCGGGGTCGGTTCGGCCCGGCGGGCAGGCGAAGCGGAGGCGCCTGCGGAGGGCGCGGTTCTCCGCGAGGCTCAGCTCGCCGAGGGCGGGGAGGAGCTCCGGGCCGTACCAGCGGTGGTGGATCTCGACGGCGCGCTCGAGGGTGAAGCCGGCCTCGCCGCGGCGGGTCACCGTCTGGCGGAAGCTGCCGGCGGCGTTGGCGAATTCGACGGCGTCGTCCTCCGGCGCGGTGCATCCCTCCGGCAGCGCCACGTGCCAAGTTACCGTGTAGACGCCGGCGTCGGTCACCAGCGGTTCGGTGCGGTCGCCGACCAGCCGCGGGTCGGGCCCCGAGCGCGTCGCCGGCAGCATCAGCGACGCCCGGTCGCCCTCGCCCTGGAGGAGGCGCGGGACCGTGACCGCGGCGGCGAGGTCGACCGTGGGCACCGGGCCGTCGCCGGCGTTCCAGCCGACGTCGGCGAGGTCGGCGCCCGGCACGAGGCCGGAGAAGATCGAGCGCAGCGCCCCCTCGCTCTGGGATTCGCCGCGCGAGTTATGGTCGATCAGGGCCTGGGCCAGGAGGCCGCGGACGTGGAGCCCGGCGCCGCCGCGCGCGCCGCCGTCGGAGTCGACGTGGAGGTTGACCACCAGGTCGGTCCCCTCGCCGCCGGCGATCACCGGCAGGCGCACCAGCTCGCCGCCGCCGGGGACTACCACCAGCGCGTGGTGGCCCTGGACCCCCGGGCCGAGCCAGCGCGCGCCGCCGGCCGACTGCGTTGGGTCGACGAAGAGGTAGCCGCCGGCCACCGCGTCGGTCGGGCTCGCCGCGACCGCGGCCGCCGGCACCGCCACGATCAGGTGGTTGAACTGCCCGGGCGCCGGGAACTCGGCGTCGACGCGGTCGCCGTCGGCGAGCATCACCAGCGCCGGGTGGGCCGGGATGCCGACCTCGGCCAGGAGGTCGATCAGGAGCAGCGCCTTGTCCTTGCAGTCGCCCCAGCGGCGCTCGAAGGTCTCCGCGGGGGGCGACGGCCGGTAGCCGCCGATGCCGACCTCGACCGCGACGTAGCGCACCTCGCGCTGGACCATGGCGGTGAGCGCTTCGAGGGTCTCGCGGCGGTCCTCGACCGCCAGCGCCCGGGCGCGCTCGCGCACCGCCGGCTCGGCGCGCGGCAGCGTCTCGAGCAGGCCGGCGTACCAGCGGCCGACGCCGGCCCAGGTGCCGTCGCCGCCCCAGCCGTAGCGCAGGACCGGCCGGATCGCCGCGCCGCCGGGGCTCGCCTCGGGCGGGTCGGGCGGCTCGATCCCGGCGCCGGTGACGACCACGCCGCCGGCGGTCTCCTCGGCGGTCAGCCCCGCGGCCGGGCCGTCGATCCGCCAGCGCCAGCCGGCGCCGGCGCCGCGCACCTCGACCCGCAGCCGCTCGATGCGGTCGCCGCCGACCAGGCGCAGGGCGCCGGCCGGGTAGTAGGGCGCGACATCGACGGTGGTCTCGATCTCGACCACCGAGCCCGGCCGCAGGCCGGGGAGCTGCAGCAGGTGGAAGCGCGACGAGTCGTGGAAGATGCCGTCGCCCGACGCGGCGACCTCGTCGCGATGGCGGCGTTTGACCCTCTGACGCTCGCCGCCGGGGTGGGTCACCGCGCCCGCCGCGTCGACCAGGGTGCGGTGCTCGTCGACGTAGACCGGATAGCTCGACCACGCCTCGACGTCGGCGGGGCCGTCGAGCCGCACCGAGAGAACCGTGTGCTCGCGCACCCGCTCGCCGGCGATCTCGAGGGTGACCCGCTGGTCGAGCACGGTGGCCGCCGCGGCGGGCCGGGTGAGCGGCCCGGCGGCGAACGGGCCGGCGGCGAGCGCCGCCGCGGCCGACGCAGCGACCGCCGCCGCCCGCCCGCGCTCAGCGAGCCGACAGCACCAGCGGCTGGGCATCGGCCTTCTCGGCGGCGGCGGTGAGGTTGCGCAGCGCGGCGTACTGCGGCCCGGACGGGATCTCGGCGTGGGTGATCTCGAGGCGCCGGCTGTAGCGCAGCTTCCGGTCCGCCTCGTCGATCTCGACCCGCTGCTCGGCCGCGCCGGTGGCGTTGCTCAGGGTCAGATCGTCGGGCCGCAGCTCGACCGCCCAGCCCTCTGGCCAGGCGACGGTGAGCGCCACCTCGTCGACGTCGGCGAACAACAGCTGCACCGGCGTCAGGCGCGTCTCCGGGGAGAGCGCGAACTGCTGGACGGCGGGGCCGATCGGGCGGCTCGGCCAGATCGTCACCTCGTCCTCCAGCAGCTCCTCCTCGCGCAGGGCGAGCTTCCAGGTCACCGTGATCCGGCGGCCGTCGACGTCGTCCGCGACCTCCACGCCGTCGACCTCGTAGTCCGGGAACGATTTCTCGAGGCTCTGCCGCCAGTAGTCCGCCGGCTCGCGATCGCCGTCGATCGCCGTCTGCGTGCGCGCGAGCCACGCGTGGTGCCCGGTCAAGGCCAGGGCGCCGTCGCCGGTGACACCGCCGTCGGCGCCGACCGCCAGCGTCAGCTCGGCGCGGCGGACGTTGGTGGCGGCTGCGGCGGAGGGCAGCTCGATCACCTCGGGCTTGCGCTGGTAGAGCAGGGCGGGCATGCCCTCGAAGCCCGGGGCGAGCTGACCGAAGCCGAGGTTGCGGTCGAGCGGATCGAGGAACACCCGCTCGCCGTCCAGCTCGATCATCGCGAGCACGCGCTCGAACCACGCCGGGTTGGCGATCTCGGTATCGATGCGGCCGTCGAGGCGGTCCCCCGCCCACACCAGCCGGGGCACGAGGCCGGCGGCGTCGAGCATCTCTTCGAGCACCAGGGCCTGCTCGGCAGCGCCGCCGCGGCGATCCTTGAGCACCCGGCCGATGGTCGAGCCCTCGCCGGTGAAGACGCCGATGAAGCCGTCGTGCTGGATCTCGTCGCGGCTGAACCGGTAGATCGCCTCGGCGCGGGCGCGCGGGGTGACGGCACCCGCGGTCAGGTCCTTGGCCAGTTGCCGCGCGTCACCCTTGCCCTTGCGCGCCTCGTTGTAGTTGTACTCGGCGATCTCGCGGGTGTCCGCCCACGACCTCAGCAGCGCCAGCGCGCCGTCGCCGGTGGCGACCTCGGTCGGCACCAGCAGGAAGCGGCTGGAGAGGTCCTCGAACGGGAACGACCAGGGCTCATCGGGGATCGACAGGACGTTGTCGGCCCAGACCTTGACCAGCCGGCCCTGGACGTCCTGGCCGCTCTCGGCGTGGAGCTCGGCGCCGCCGATCTCGCGGGCCCACGGCTTGGCGGCCATGTTGCCCGGCACCACGTAGGTGATCTCGGAGCGCAAAGTCGGCACCCAGTCGGCGAAGTACCAGGGCTCGAAGGTGAGGAAGCTGTCCCAGCGCAGGGTGTATCGGTAGTCGAGGATGGCGCCCGGCTCGAGGGCCGGAAACGCCGCCTTGGTGACGTATCGCTTCCGCGACCGCGACGTGGTGTCGACGAAGATCGAGTCCTCGCCCACCGGCACCTCGCGCCCGTCGGGGAGCACGGTGCGCCCCTGGAAACCGGACAGGCGGTAGAAGCGGCTGTGCGGAATCTCGACCTCCCCGAACATCTCCTTGCCGCGGTCGTCGAGGACCTTGATCCGGACCTCGACGTCGAGCTGTGAGTAGACGTCCCGCGGGTACTCGAGCAGCTTCAGGCGTCCGCGCCGGAAGATCACCACCGCGGGCGGATTCGGCTCGCCGGGGATGCCGGTCACCGCGCGATCGGCGTCGGTTATCGGCGGGAAGCCGGCGCCGCGCGCCGGCGGCGCGGTTACGGCGAGGACGGAGAGAGCGGCGAGTGCGGCGAGGAATGCGTGCGCACTACGGATCGGGCTTGAAGGCATGACGAGGGTCTCCCTGACGTCGGTTTACCCCGAGCAACACAAGAACGACATAGCAATCGCGCAAGTCTAGCCCATAACTTCAGACCATGGGCGGCGGTTGGCGAGTCGGTATCATCGGCGGCCGGAGAAGCCCGCCCGGGAGGGCGAGATGCCCGCGATGGTCGATCGAAACGCCGACGAGCGCCCGCTGCTGATGATCCCCGGCCCGGTGGAGGTGTCGCCGGCCGTGCTCGCGGCCTTCTCGGTGCCGCCGCCGAGCCACCGGGGGCGCGGGCTGATCGAGTCGTTCGGCACCGCGCTCGGGCTGATGCGCCGGGTCTGGCTGGCGGGCGACGGCCACCAACCGTTCGTCCTCGCCGGCGGCGGCACCGCGGCGATGGAGATGGCGGCGCTCAACCTGGTGGCGGCCGGGGAGCGGACGGTGGTGGTCGAGACCGGGATCTTCTCGCGCCGGATGGCCGAGATGCTCCGGCGCGCCGGCGCCGAGGTGACGGTCGTCGCCGCCCCTCCCGGCGACGCGCCGCCGGTCGAGCGGGTCGCCGAGGCGCTCGAGCGGGCCGCCCGCGGCGGCCGGATCAAGGCGCTCTTCGTCACCCACGTCGATACCTCGACCGGCGTCCGGATCGATCCCCGGCCGCTCGCGGCGCTGGCCCGCGAGCACGGGGCGCTCGCGGTCTTCGACGGCGTCTGCTCGGCCGGCGGCGAGGAGATGCGGATGGCGGAGTGGGGCGTCGACGTCTTCCTGACCGCGTCGCAGAAGGCGCTCGGGTTGCCGCCCGGGCTGGCGCTGCTGGTGGCCAGCCCGACCGCGCTCGCCGCGCGCGCGGCGCTGCCGGCGCCGCCGCCGCTCTACTACGACTGGCAGGCCTGGCTGCCGATCCTGTCGGCCTACGAGGAGCGCCGGCCGAGCTACTTCTCGACTCCGGCCACCAACCTGGTGCTGGCGCTCGAGGCCGGCCTGGGCGAGATCGCGGCCGAGGGGATCGAGGTCCGGGTCGAGCGCCACCGGCGGGCGGCGCGGGCGCTGCACGCGGCCTGGAGCCGCCTCGGCCTCGCTCCGCTGCCGGTCCGCCCGGAGCTCGCCGCCGACACCTTGAGCGCGCTCCGGCTGCCGCCGGGGGTCGACCTCGGCGCGCTCCTCGGGCGGATCGCCGGCCACGGCGCCGAGGTCGCCGGCGGGCTCCACCCGGACGTCGACGGTGCCTACCTGCGCGTCGGCCACATGGGCTGGACGGTGACCCGCCCCGAGCTGCTGCGGCGGACGGTCGAGGCGGTCGCGCGCGGCCTCGCCGCGAGCGGCTGCGCCGCCGACTCGGAGGCGGCCGCCGAGGCGTTCGACGCCGCGTTCGGCTGAATGGCCAAAAACTCAGCCGCGGGTGCGGACCGCGCGGGCGTCGGCGAAATCGAAGCGCTGGCGGAACTCCGCGCTGCGCACCATCTCGCCGACCACCTGATCGATCTCGCCGTCGCGCAGCCGCTCGAGGTCGGTGCGCCAGCGGTCGGGGTCGACCGTGCGCGGCTCGATGCCGAGCAGGTGCTCGTAGAGCGCGGCCAAGCGCTCCTCGTAGGTCGTGCCGTCCTGGTAGATCCGGACGCGGCTCTCCTCGCTCGCGGCGATCTCCATCGCCACCGAGATCGCCTCCGGGTAGCCGCGGCCCGCGATCCGATCGCTCCAGTCGTCGAGCCCCTGGGCCTCCGGCTCGCGCATCAGGATGCCGTGGTAGATCTCGGTGACCAGCTCGCGCGCGGCGTCCGGGGCGACCGGGCCCGGCTCGGCGGTGATCGGCGGCGCGGTCTCGGGCAGCGCGGTGGTGAGCCTCGCGTCGGCGTCGACGCGCACGAAGAAGGTGCCGGTGCGCAGGGTGGAGGGCATGGTCAGGCCATCGTCGAGGATGGTGTAGCGGATCGCCGAAACCCCTTCGCGACCGTAGGTCTGGAGCACCGCCGAGCCCATCTCGGGGTTGGCGTCCTCGATCCCGGCGAAACGGTGGCCGTCGTCGCCGGTCGGGAAGCCGGTGATGCCGCGGCGCCGCGCGTCCTGCGCCGCGGCGTGCATCGTGGCGTCCTCGAAGCGGCCGCTCGGGTAGCGCGGCCCGCCGCTGCGCGGGACCGCCTCGAGGCGCAGGCGCACCTCGACGCGCGGCGGCAGCACGAGCGTGCCGCCGGGGTTGACCCAGGCGTGGTCGGCGCCGGTCGTGAGGTCCTTGGCGTAGATGCGGACCTCGCCGATCGACTGGGCGGCGGCGTCGGGCGCGGCCCACGGCGAAACGGTCGCCGCCAGGGCGGCGAGCAGGAAAGCCGGAATGGCTGGAGTGCGTCGGTTCATGGTCGTTCCCCCTCTCGAAGGTCAAAGGGCCGCGGGCGGGTAGGCCGACGGGTCTACCGCCGCAGCCGAAGGAAGGTCAAGCAAAGGCCGTGCCGCGGACGGCGTCAGCGGATAACGAGGCGCACCCTGTGCGCCTCGTTATTGCCATACCCCAAGGCGTTCCAGCGCGGCGCGGTCGGCTGGACCGCGCCGGCTTCGTCGCGGGCGCGGGAGACCAGCTCGTAGCTCCCCGGCCCAGGCGGCTGCCACTCGAAGCGCCACGGGGTGGCCGCGTAGGAGGACAGCGGTGTGCCCAGCTCGGCCGGGCGCCAGCTCGCGCCGCCGTCGGTCGAGACGTCGACCGCGGTGATCGCGCCGCCGCCCGACCAGGCGCCGCCGGCGATCTCGACCGGGCCCGCGCCGTGCTCCGTGCCCTCGGCCGGGCGCGCGATCACCGAGCGCACCCGCAGGCGGCCGACCACCGCGCCCTCCGGGGTGCCGGCCTCGCCGCGGTAGCGGTAGTGCTCCTCCTGGAAGAAGCCGCGGAACGGCTCGCGCTGGAGGCGGATCTCGACCAGCCACTTGACCGAGTCGACCGCGTAGCGCCCGGGCACCACGGCGCGCAGCGGACGACCGTGGTCGGGGGTCAGCGGCTCGCCGTTCATCTCCCAGGCCAGCAAGACATCCGGGTCGCGCGCGTCGGCCGCGGAGAGACAGCGCGCGAACGGCTCCACGCGGTGGTTGTCGGAAGACCCGGTCTCGACCCGCCCCGAGTCGGCGCCGACCAGCACCACCACGGCTCCCGCGGGCCGCGGTGCCGCCCGCTCGAGCACCGCGGCGAGCGGCGTGCCGGTGAACTCCGCGGTGGCGGCGGCGCCGAAGCGCCAGATCACCCCCGGCGGCCTGGGCTCCATCCGCGAGCGGCCGTTGCCGGCGCACTCGAGGGTCGCCGCCAGGGTGCGCCGCGGCAGCGCAAGCAGGTCGTCGAGACCGAGCGCGAGCGGCCGCTCGACCTCGCCGGTCACCGCCAGCCCGAAGCCGCCGTCGAAGCGCGGCACCGGGAAGTGGTTGCGGACATAGAAGCGGTCGGTCGGGGTCCGCGCCTCGGCCAGCGCGGCCATCGGCGTCTCGGCGTTGAAGGGCTCCGCGGAGACCGCGAGCAGGTGCCCGCGGCCGGGATCGCTCTCGGGGGAGGACTCGTCGATCATGGCGGCGGAGTCTAACCCGCCGGCTATCGCAACCCGCTGCTGCCGCCGACCGCGGCACGCACCCGTCGGCCCTTGCCGGCCTCGACCTCGACCCGGCCCAGCTCCTCGGCCGAGAGCGGCCGCTCGGTCGAGACCGCGAGCACGTACTGGCTGCGCAGCTCCTCGGAGATCGAGGCGTAGACGCGGTCGAGCTGTTCGAGCTGGTCGATGTAGAAGAGGCGGCCGCCGGTCCTCGCGGTCACCCCGTCGAGGTCGGGCTGGGTGAGCGCACGGCGGTCGCCGTAGAGGTCGCCGAAGACCAGGATGTAGACCGGCACGCCGAGCGCCCGCCCCAGCTCGATCGCGCGGCCCGGGCCGTACTGGCTCCCCCAGTCCTGGCCGTCGGTGAGGAGCACCAGCGCGCGGCGTCCGGCGTCCCCCTCCATCTGGGTGAGGGAGAAGACGATGGCGTCGTAGAGCGCGGTGCGGCCGGCGGCACGCAGGCCGCCGAACGCCGCGAGCAGCTCGACCAGCTCGCCGGTCGGCGGGTGGACCAGCCGCGGCCGGTCGTCGAACGAGACCAGGAACGCGGAGTCCCCGGGGCGCAGGGTGTCGGCGAGGAAGCTCGCCGCCGCGCGCTTGGTGTCGGGCATCAGCGGCCACATGCTGGTCGAGGTGTCGACCAGGAGGCCGAGGAGGAGCGGCACCTCGTCGGCGATCCGGAAGCTCTCGACCGGCAGCTCGCGGCCGCCGACCTTGACCGTGAAGTCCTCGGCGCCGAGGCCGCGCACCGGCTCGCCGTCGCGGTCGGAGACCATGGCGAAGACCTCGACGACATTGACCTCGAGGCGCTCGATCTCGCCGCGCGCGGCGAGCAGCACCGCGTCGTCGGCCGCCGAGCCGTCGGCGAGGAGGGCGACCACGCGCAGGAAGTCCTCGGGGCGGGCGGTCGGGGTCGCCACCCGGGCGCGGAACGGCGGCTCGGCGCGGCTCGCCGCCAGGGTGTCGTTGAAGTACCACTCGACCCGTTCGAGGCGGCGGTCGGACGGGACCGACACCGCCGCCTCGACCTCGACCGCGCCGCTCTCCGGCTCCCCCTCGACGGCGGCGATGCGGACCCCGAACGGCGTCTCGACCGCGGGGTTGACCTCGATCTCGCTCGCCCCCAGCTCGCGGCCGCCGGACGAGTAGGCGACCGCGCGGACCTTGCGCGGCCGCGGCTCGGCGCCGAGGTCGATCACCGCCGAGAACGGCGGGTCGTCGTCGGTGGCGGCCTCGGCGCCGTCGAGCGAGAAGTCCACCCGGGCGATGTCGTCGCGGGTGGTCAGGGTGTCGAAGCGGACCCGGCCGCTGACCGCTCCCTCGATCGCGCCGCCGACCCGGCCGATCCCGGGGCGGCGCGGCGGCAGCAGCACGAGGGCGCGGCCGCCCGCGGCGGCGGCGGCCGGCGGGCGATCGCTGCGGCCCGGCGGCGGGGAAGGCGGGGTGCCGGCGGGTGCCCGCCCGGCGCCGGGCGGGATGCCGCCGGCCGGGATGCCGCCGCCCGGCTCCGGCGCCGGGGCGCCGCCGGCCTCCGCCGCGGCGATCTCCTCGCCCGCCGGCGCTGCTTCTCCCCCGGCCTCCGCGCCCGCCGCCACCGCCGCGGCCGCGCCGCTGCGCAAGCGGACGAGGGCGCCGGAGAGGCCGGCGTCGCTGGTCACCAGTTCGCCGCCGGTGGCGGCGGCGAGGGCGGCGAGCGGGGCGTGCGGCGCGGCGAAGGCGCCGGCCGGGTCGCCGAGGGCGAGCGGCACGGCGATCCAGCGTCCCGCGGCGGCGGCCCGGCCGACCCCGCTCCAGTCCGGCGGCGCGGCCCCCGCGTCCGCCGGCACGCCGCCGGCCCGGGCGCGATAGAACTCGGCGGGATCGGCGTCGAAGCCGTCGCTGGCCAGGACCAGGAGCGCGCCGCCCGGCGAGCCGCGGAGCGCCAGCCAGCCGGCGAGCCGTCCCCAGGCGCGCGCCAGGAGCGCGGTCTCGTCGGCGTACAGGCGGCGCAGGTCGTCCCCCTCGTCCGCGGCGCCGGCGTCGAGCAGGTCGATCAGCTCGTAGCGGATCTCGGCCAGGGCGCCGGCCGAGCCCCCTTCGTCGGCGACCATGCCGAGGGTCGCGGCGAGCGCGTCGGGGTCGCGGGTGGCGGCGAGGAGCGGCTCCGGCTCGGGATCGGCGAGCACCACCTCGACCGGCCCCAGCGCGGTCAGCTCGCGCGCGCGGCGGGCGAGCGCCAGAGCGGCGTCCTGGAGCCCGGTCGGGGTCGACAGCGCGGGGTCGAAGTAGAGCGTCACCCGCTCGATCGCGGCGGCCGGCGCCGCCGGCGGCGCGGCCTCGGCCGCCGGATCGAAGTCGTCCTGGGCGGCGGCGGGAGCGGCCGCGGCGAGAAAGAGGGCGAGGGCGGCGGCGCGGCGATGGCGGTATAGCATGGAGCGGACCCTCGGGGATGGTTTACGGCGCGCGCCCGGAGGTCGCATCGTACAAGCAGAGCGGGGGGTGGCGGCATGGCAGGCGAGCACCGGGTCGGAGGCGGGGCCGGAGCCGGGGCGCTCGCCCTGCTCCTCGCCGCGGCCGCCCTCGCGCCGGCCCCGGCGGCCGCCGACCCGGGCTCGCCGCTCGGCCTCAACGTCCACGCGCCGCGGGGCGAGCACGGCGCGCACCTCCTCGACGCCACGGCCGCGGCCGGCGCCGGCTGGGTGCGGGTCGACTTCGTCTGGGCCGACGTCGAGCGCGAGCCGGGGGTCTTCACCTGGCGGGTCTACGACGAGCTGGTCACCGGCGCGCGGGCGCGCGGCCTGTCGATCCTCGGCCTGCTCCAGACCACCCCGGCCTGGGCCACCGACGGCCCGGCGGGCACCGGCGTGCCGCGCGACGTCCACCGCTGGCAGCTCTTCTGCTTCGCCGCCGCCGACCGCTACCGCGGCCGGATCGGCCACTGGGAGGTCTGGAACGAGCCCAACCTGCCGCGCTTCTTCGCCGGCGACCGCGACGACTACATCGAGCGCATCCTGATCCCCGCCGCCGACGCCCTCCACGCCGCCGACCCCGAGGCGTGGGTCGGCGGCCCGGCGCTGAGCCACCGCGTCGAGGGGGACGTCGACTGGCACCGCTGGCTCTACGAGGTCCTGGTGCGCGCCGGCGACCGGCTCGACTTCGCCACCCACCACATCTACGACTTCGACGGCCATCGCGACGTCACCCGCCGGCTCGAGCGCTCGACCTCGTCGCCCGCGACGCCGCTGCTCTGGGACCTCTGGCCGCCCTCGGTGCACGAGGTGCTGGAGCTGGCCGGCTGGCTCGGGCGGCCGTTCTGGATCACCGAGACCGGCTGGCCGACGGTCGCCGGCGGCATCGCCCGCCACCCGAGCGAGTCGTGGCAGGCGCGGGAGCTACGCGGCCTGCTCGCCGACTGGCTCGGCGGCCGCCCGGGCCGCGGCTGGCTGCACAAGATCTTCATCTACGAGATCCACGACGGCCCCGGCGACGCGCCGCGCTTCGGCCTGCTGCGCCCCGACCTGACGCGCAAGCCGGCGTGGTTCGCGCTGCGCGACTTCGCCGCCGGCCTCGAGGCCCCGGCGCGGAGATCCCCTCTTGGGCGATCCGGCGGCGAGGGAGGGCGTGCCCGGCGGCCGTGAGGACAGGCTGGAACAGCCCCCCTCAAGAACCCTCATACGGCTGACGAAGGTGACGCCGCGCCCGGCGGTGAGCGCCGGAGGCGTCGGGGAGCGCGAGGGCGGCCTTGTAGTGGCGGACCGCCGCGGCGCGCTCACCGCGGCCGTCGGCGGCCTGGCCCAGGCGCAGGCGGGCGAGCGAGCGATAGGGGGAATCGGGCTGCCCGGCGGCGGCCAGCCGCTCGGCCGCCACGAGGTGCCGCGGTGCCGCCTCGTAGCGTCCGCTCTCGACCGCGCAGCGGCCGATCCCGTAGTGGGCCTCGATCTCGCGCGTCCGGTTGTAGCCGGTGCGGCCGGCGGCGGCGCGGTCGAGCACCGAGCGGTAGACCGGCTCGGCGCGCCCGCAGTCCTGCCAGCGCGCGTGGATCCGCCCCTCGAAGGCGTGGAAGAGCGCGTTGCCGGGGTAGCGGCCGCGCAGCCAGCGCACCTGCTCGAGGCTCGCCGCGCGGTCCTCCTCGAACTGGTAGTGGAGCTGCGCCAGGAGCCACGCCGCCTCGGCCCGGGCGAAGCGGCCGCCGCTCTTGACCGCCTCGAGCTGGGCCAGCCCGCGCTCGCGGTCGCCGCGCGGGAAGAACGGCACCAGCGGCTTGAACAGCGGGTAGCGGTCGGGGACGACGTCGGCGCAATAGTCGTAGGCGCCGAGCCCGAACAGGAGATCGCGGTTGTCGGGTTGCAGCTCGGCCAGGCGGCGGACCAGCGCGAGCGCCCGCTTGCCGTCCCAGGCGGCCGGGATCAGCCGGTCGCGCTGCGACGCCAGCCGGCCGCGCAGGGCGAGCGCCGCGGCTTGAAAAAACAGCCCGTCGGGATCGTCAGGGTCGGCGTCGAGGCGTGCCTCGGAGAGCCGCAGCACCTCGTCGATGCGCGCCTCGAGCGCGGCGTCCCGCGACTCGTCGGCGGGGTCGAGCTGCACCCGCCACCAGTCGGCGAGCGCGCCCAGGAGCGGACCGGCGGGATGGCCGGGGTGGCGCGCCGCGAGCGCCCCCAACTCGCGCTCGGCGGCCTCGAGGTCGAGATCGTAGAGGAGATCGAGCGCCGGCCCGAGGCGGGCGGTGAAGACGGCGTCGTCGAGGATCGAGGCGGGCGGCGGCACGGGTTCGGCCCATGCCGCAGGCACGAGCGTCGCCGCGGCGAGCAGGGTCGCCGCGGCGGTTCGGCGGTGGGCCGGGCGGACTGCGGAGGGCGCGGCGCCGGGCATCGAGCGTGGCAACGCCCCGGCCGCGGGACGCATTCCCCGCCCGCCCGCGCCCGGAAGGGCGCCGTCCGCCCGGCTCCGGCGCATCGCCCCGACGCCCCCGCTCATGCAGCCGAGACCTGCGCCGCATGGCGCAGGTCGAACGCCCCATGAGCGCGGGCGCTACGGCGTGGTCGACGACCACGCCGTAGTGTCGCCGCTTATGAACCCGTCGGCAAAGATCAGCGCCTCGACGGTCGAGAAGCGCCGCGCCACCCGGGTCACGTTGCCCTGGTGATCGGCGACCTCGGCAGAGAGGGTGGCGGCGGTCAGCTCGGGCAGCGGCTGCGCGAGCAGGATCGCGTAGACCCCCGGCGCCTGCTCGACCGCGAGGTCGGCGAGCTCGGCGCCGGGCGGGCGGCCCGCGACCGGGAAGTCGGCGGTGACCGAGAGCGACCCGAGGTCGATGCCGGAGTTGCGCGTCGGCGACGCCGACGCGGAGCGCGAGCACCGGGTCGGGGTTGAAGCCGGGGCGCGGCGACGCTGACGTGCGAGCGTCGGCCTGCAGGTCGTCGAGGAACCAGCCGTAGCCGTGGCTGCCGACGTCGCGCGGTGTCGATCGGGCAGCCGAGGTCGATCCAGCGCGCGATCGTCATCTTCTCGTCGATGGTCAGCGGCAGCCGCTGCCGGGCGGCGGCATGATCGTGCCGGTGTAGTCGAGGTCGGCTTCGTTCGGCGTCGGCGCCGGGCGGCAGCGTGCTCGGCGTTGCCGGGCACCGATCTCGGTCGGATGGTCGGCGTTGGTCCAGCCGTCGAGGCGCTGGCCGAAGATCTTCCAGACGAGCAGGCTGCGCCGGCTCTGGAACGCGCGCACGTAGCGGCTCGCGTTGGTCTGCCGCCAGGTGCCGTTGCCGATCACCGGCGGATGGCCCCACTGCGCCTCGGTCGTCGTCGCGCGAGGCGCGTGTAGTCGCCGGGCAGGCCGCCGTAGACGCGCGAGGTCGTCGAGCACGAGGTTGCCGCGGCGGCGTCGGGCCGACTGGTGTGGCAGGCGCGACGCAGCTGCGCTGCAGGATCGGCCGGATGTCGCGGTAGAACTCGACGTCGACGACGCGGCGCGCTCGACCGCCGCGAGCGTCGGGCTGGCCGCCGGCGTCGTGCGTGAGCAGCGGCGTCGCCTGCGACGAGGTCGGCGACCGGGTAGCCGGGCTGCGCCGGCGGCGGTCGGCTCGAAGGCGAGCGGCTGCTGGCTGTGCGCGTGGCAGCCGCCGCAGTCGTCGCGCACCTCGCCCGGCCGCACCTGGTGCCAGGTCTGCGCCATGTTGAGCACCATGCCGTTGCGGTCGAGCGTCTGGAACGTGAACGGCGTGTCGGCCGGGATCTTCGCCAGGAAGCTGGTGTCGGGATTGCCCTCGGGGTCGAGGATCGGGCTGCCGCCGGCCGTCGAGCTTGCGCAGCGGGATCTCGCCGAGGATGCGCAGGCGCTCGTTCGCGTGGCTCGCGAAGAGCTGCCGCGCCGCTCGTTCGGGCCGTAGCTGCGGTGCGTGTTCGGCTCCATCGCGAGCGATGCGCACCGCCCAGATGTCGGCGTTCGGCGTACTTGCCGGCGTCGGCGCCCTGCGTGTCCCAGTTGCTGCTCTGGCCGTTCTCGCAGGTGTTGAAGGCGTCGAGCCCGTCGAAGGTGTCGGCCCACGGCGTGCACGCAGCCGGGGAAGCTCTCGCGCTTGTAGAAGCTGCTGACGTGCCGACCAGGCCGTACGGCGTGCCGGCGGGCAGCTCGGCGTGCACGCGTGCCGTCGTTCGGGCAGCCACGGCAGCGTCGCCGGCTCGGCGACGCCGTGCACGGCCGCGTACGGCACGACCGCGCGCGGCCACGCCTCGTTGTAGGCCGGGTCGTTCTTGATCAGCACCAGCTCGGCGGGCGCGTCGACCGACGTCGCCGCCCGGGATGAGGTAGAGGCCGGCGTCGTAGTACGGCAGCGGTCGTCGGCCGGTCGAGGTCGTTCGCCGGCCCCGGCGTCCACACGACGAGCAGGTCGTTGTTCGGCGCCGCCGACGGGTGCGTGAACTTGCCGACGCGCACGCCGCCGGCGCCGACCGGCGCCGCCTCGTCGTCGCCGTGCGTGAACGGCGTGATCGAGTACATGCCGCGCGGCGTGAACGGCATGCGGAACGGGTAGCGAGAAGCCCGTCGCCGATCGTCTGGTCGATCGGCGGGTTCTCGCTCGAGGAACGCGGAGTGGAACGCGCGGCTCGCCGGGCGGCGGCTGCAGCCGGCAAGCGGTAGAGCGCGCCGAAGCCGTTGTTGTTCAGGTTGTAGTAGTCGACGACGACGAGGTCGCCGTCGCCGAGCTGGGTCATGAAGTGGAACGCCTGCGCGCTCGCGGAACGCGCTGACCACCGGCTCCCAGCTGCCGGCCGTCGGGCTAGATCGTCCAGATGCCCCACAGGCGCCGGTCGCGCAGGCCCTGGCTCTCGTAGCGAGGTGAACATCAGGCGCCCGTCGCGCAGCGGCGTCGGGTGGAGCGCGCTGCCGATGTTCATCGGCGCGATCGGCGTCACGTTCGCGCCGTCCTCGTCCATCACGAAGAGCTGCAGCGTCGGGTTGGTGAAGCCCTTCGGCGGCACGAAGCCGTTGCGGTTGCTGGTGAACGCGATCTTGCCGCCGGCGAGCGGGCACGGGCCGAGGTTCAGGATGCCGTAGCCGAGCCGGTTGAAGCCGCGCCGGCGGGTCGAGCGGGTTGGACTCGTCCCAGTTGCCGGCGCCGGTGTTCGGCGTGAACTCGCCGAAGGTGAGCTGCTCGACCTGCGCGGCGTCGCGAGGTGGATGCGGTAGATGTCGGCGCCGTCGTAGGGCAGGTCGCGCTGCTAGTTGATCGGCTCCGGCGCGCACGTCGGGGAAGTAGCGCGTAGTAGACCCACTGCGCGTCGAACGAGACGAACGGATCGGTGACCGCGCCGTTGCCGCCGGCGACCAGCACCTCCTCGCTGCCGTCGGGATGGAGCAGCATCGAGGTCGGCGCCCGGATCGAGCGCGCGCCGGATGGAACACCTCGGGCCAGGTCGTGTTGTCGTGGTCGCCGAAGCGCGGCTGGCGCACGTAGACGATGTCGTAGGCGACGGGCTGCGCCTTGACCGCGGCGGCGAGGGTAAGGACGGCGGCGGGGACAAGGAGCGCGCGCGAGAGGAGCGACTTCACCGGGGCACCTCCGCAGGGCCGATCGATCGAGACTCAGCTATCTGCTGAAGCGTAGCACGGCCGCCGGTGCGGGCGCAGGAGCTGGAGCGGCGAGCGGATGAGCTTCGCGCGCCGCGGTCTGCGTTAGAATCCGCACGAACCGACCGCCGATCGAGGGCCCGACGCCATGACCCCACGCACCGCCCGCATCCTCCGACGCACCGCGCTCGGCGTCGTCGTCCTCGCGCTCGTCGCCCTCGCCGGCTTCACCTACATGGTCGGCGGCCCCCGCAACCTGATCGGCATGCTGCTCTACGACCAGCGCGAGGAGGGGAAGCTCCAGGTCGGAGACCCCGCTCCGGACGCCGAGCTCACCGCCCTCGACGGCACGTCCGGCGTTCCGCTCCTGGCGGACCGCGACGGCAAGGCGCTGGTGCTCGTCTTCGGCAGCTTCACGTGACCCCCCTTCCGGCGTTCGGTCGAACGCCTCGAAGGGATGGCCGAGCGGTACGCCGACCGCGCCGTCTTCCGCACCGTCTACATCAAGGAGGCGCACCCGGAGGACGAGTGGCAGATGGAAAGCAACGAGGAGCAGGGGGTCTGCTACCGGCAGCCCAGGAACCTCGAGGAGCGGCTGGCCATCGCGCGCGACTTCGTCGATCGCTTCGACTACGGGATTCCGCTCCTGATCGACGGCGCCGGCAACGACGTCATGCACCTCTACTCGGGCTGGCCGGAGCGGCTCTACGTCGTCGGCGGCGACGGCCGCATCGCCTACAAGGGCAAGCCGGGCCCGTTCGGCTTCCTTCCCGAGGAGGTCGAGGCCTGGCTCGACGCCCACCCGCCGGCGCCCGCCGCGGAGGGCGCCCCGCCCAATGAAGAAACGCCGCCCCCGGTCGGGGACGGCGCAGAAGAGAAACAGATCACAGCAGCTTGACCACCCGGTCGGCGAGGCCGCCGTCGCCGAGGACGACGGTGAGGTTGGCCTTCTCGGCGACCTTCTCCAGGACCTCCAGCTCGCGCAGCCGCATCAGCGTCGGGTTCGACTCGAAGATGCGGGCGGTGTTGGCCTGCGAGCGGATCGCCGCGGTCTCCTCGCGCCGGGTCACCAGCGCGGCCTCGGCGGCCTTCCGCGCCTCGGTCACCCGGTTCAGGATCTCCTTCATCTCACCCGGCAGGATGACGTCGCGGATGCCGACGGCCGCGCACCTCGAGGCCGAAGCCGCTCGGCGCGCGCCCGCAGCGTCGCCGTCGAGCTCGCGCGGCGACGCCGTCCTTGTCGGCAGCAGGGCGTCGAGCTCGCGGGTGCCGACCACGCCCGCAGCGCGAGCTGCGCCTGGCGGTAGAGCGCCTGCGCGTGCGTCCTCGACCTCGGTCGCCGCCGCACCGGATCGGCCACCCGGTACGTGACCAGGCGTTGAGCCGCAGGGTGACCTTGTCGGCGGTCATGATCTCCTGGCCGCCGACGTCGAGCGCCTGCTCGCGCAGGTCGATCGTGCATCACCCGCACGTCGCCCTCGCCGCGCCAGAACGCGTGCACGCCCGGCTCGCAGCGTCGCCACGTAGCCGGCCGTCCTGGAACAGCAGGCCGACCCAGCCCGGCGCGACCACGGCGGTCTCGCAGGTGCGACCGCGGCGCCCGTCGCCCGCAGGATCACCGGCAGCTCCGGGTGCTCGAAGCGCACCGTCCGCGTGTCGATCACCTCGACGCGCACCTCGTGGAACACCGTCCACAGGGCGTGCAGGCCCGAGCCGCGGACCGCCTCGCAGGCGGCCGTCGATCCAGACCAGCGCGCGCTCGTGGTCGCCGAGGTCGAGCACCCGGGCGCGCCCGGCGAGCGCGCCGGAGCGGACGATCACCTCGAGGTCCGGGTGGTCGAGCCAGGGCTCGCGCACCGAGACCTTCTGGATCCGGGTCTCGAGCAGCGGGTCGACCACCAGGTGGCGGCCCGGGTCGAGCAGGCGCCGGAAGACGCCGGCCCGGAAGACCAGGCCCACCTCGTGCTCGCGCACGCGGGTCCAGCGGATGAACAGCATCGACATCGCATACCTCCTCTCTCGATCACCCGACCTCGCGCTCCGCGCGCGAACCCTCGCGGGCCGGTCGGGCTCCAACCGCCGGGTTTCGGGACCGGCGGAGGCCGTATCGGGGGCGGCCCGAAGTGGCTTCCGGAGGGACGGCGCACGTGCCGCGCGCCGCGCGCTCGGCGCGGGGACCGCCGTCCGCCGCGGTCCGTCCGCCTCCGCGCGCCGCGCCGGGCGCCGGCTGCCCCTCCGCCGCGGGGCGGGGGAGCGCCGGATCGCCGGGAGCGGCGGCTCGGGCGGTGGACGGCGGCGGGATCGGCGGTCCGCAGGGCGCCTCGTCGCGCTGCCGCGTCGCTCGCTGCCCCCGGCGGCCGAGGCCGCGCGGAGGAGCGGGCGGGCGGCGGGCGGCGGCGCGGGCCGTCCCCCCGGGGAGCCGGTAGTACCGAAGGCGTTTTCAGCGCCTGGTGACGGTGCGGGATTCGAACCCGCTACACCCGAATTATCAGTTCGGTGCTCTACCCATTGAGCTAACCGTTCGTTCGGTTCGACCACACCCCCTTCAGAACCCGTTCGCGGAACGCACCGCCACCGATCCCCTCGCGGGGAGGCCGGCACGCCGCCGGAGCGGGTGTCGTCGCTGGGTCGTTTCGAATCTCTTCTCGCTTTTTCCTCCAGAACGCAAAAGGCCTTCCGGGGTGGCAACCCCGGAAGGCCTCGGTGGAGCGCTCGTGGTGCTCGACCTAGCTCAGAAGTTGCCCCTTCCCGCATCCGGGCGCCGTCCGCCGCGCGCCGCGAACCCACCGGCCCGCCGAATGGAATCGGTGCAGGCCGGGCGCTCGGCGCCGGGGCGCTGGACGGGCCGGAACGAGTGTCCGGACCGGTTCGGTTGTCTGCTCTTCGTCATGTCGCTCACGGTCCTCGGGGCGAAGGGCGCGGACTATCGCACGGGGCGAAAACGCTGTCAACCCCCTCGAAGCGATTTCGAATCGATCACTCGGATCGCTCCGCGGTCACAACCCCCGCCTGCGCTTCAGCTCGTCGGTCCAGAGCACCCGCCAGGTGGCGCCGCCGTCGTCGGAGACCGACATCGTGCGCCGCCAGCCGTCGGTGCCGAGCCGCTCGGAGAGGAGCTTCGACTCGCGCTCGCGGCCGGGGTCGACCGGGCGCCAGACGCTCTTCTCCGCGCCCGCCGGTCCGCTGACCTCGATCTCGGCTTCGAGGCGCACGAAGCGGCCGTGGACGTCGTTGACGTACTGCTCGACCCAGCGGCCGGTCTCGCGCTCGAGCATGACGACCGAGAAGCCGCGGTAGGTGTTCTCGCCGTCGATCACCCGCAGCTCGCGGGTCTGACCGGCGCCGTCGAGGATCAGGTTCACCCAGAGCCGCATCGGCGCCTCCGAGCCGTCGGCGCCGTCCCGCCGCACTCCCTCCCAGGCGCCCTGGGTCCAGTCGAAGGCGGCCTCGGGCGGCGGCGCGAGAGCGGGCTCGGCGGCGGGCTGGGCGGTGGCGCGGGCTCCGAGCGGCAGCAGGGCGAGGGCGGCAAAGGTCAGGGCGCGGGCGGTCCGGGTCGGCGAGCTCATGCGCCGAGCCTACCCCGGCCGCATCATCGAGCCCGCGCCGCGCCCCCCGCCCGCCGCCGCCGGCTCGGGCTTCTCCTCCTCGTCGGCCGGCCCCATGCGCTCGCCGGGGTTGACGAAGCGGTCGGCGACCAGGCGGTGCTGGGTGTCGTACAGCTCGCGGTAGCGGCCGCCGGCGGCGAGGAGCGCCGAGTGGGTGCCGCGCTCGACGATGCGGCCGTCCTCGATGACCAGGATCTGGTCCGCGGCCTGGATGGTCGAGAGGCGGTGGGCGATGACGAAGGTGGTGCGGCCCGAGCGGAGGCTCGCGAGCGCGTCCTGGATCAAGAGCTCGCTCTCGCTGTCGAGGCTCGAGGTCGCCTCGTCGAGGATCAGGACGTCGGGGTCGGCGAGGATCGCGCGCGCGATCGCCACCCGCTGGCGCTGGCCGCCCGAGAGCTTGACGCCGCGCTCGCCGATCACGGTGTCGTAGCCCTTCTCGAAGCCGGCGACGAAGTCGGCGCAGTGGGCGATCCGCGCCGCCTCCTCGATCTCCGCGCGGCTCGCTCCCGGCTTGGCGTAGGCGATGTTCTCGGCGACCGTGCCGTCGAAGAGGAAGTTGTCCTGGAGCACCACGCCGAGGTGGCGGCGGTAGTCGCGCAGCCGGATCCCGGCGAGGTCTTGGCCGTCGATCAGCACCCGCCCCCGCTGCGGCCGGTAGAAAGCCGTCACCAGGCCGATCAGGGTCGACTTGCCGGAGCCGCTGGAACCGACGAGCGCGGTGGTCGAGCCCGCCGGGGCGGTGAACGAGACGTCGTGGAGCACCGGCTTGTCCGCCTCGTAGGCGAAGCCGACCTCCTCGAAGGCGACGTCGCCGCGCACCTCGGGGAGCGCCGAGCGCGCCGCGTCCCCCTCGTCCTCGGTCGGCACCGACATCAGCTCGCGGATGCGGTCGAGCCCGGCGAACGCCTCGGAGAGCTGGGTGCCGATCGAGGCGATCGAGATCACCGGCGTCACCACCAGGCCGGTGAACACCAGGTAGAGCACCAGGTCGCCGAGCGACATCGTGCCGGCGAGCACGGAGCGGCCGCCGATCCAGAGCATCAGGATGCCGACCAGCCCGAGGATCAGCGACGCCCCCGAGCCGACGCCGGAGACCGCGGTGATCGACTTGGCGACGTTGCGCAGCAGCCGGTGGACGCCGTGCGCGAACACCCGGTCCTCGCGCCGCTCGGCGGTGTAGGTCTTGACGATGCGGATGCCGCCGAGCGCCTCGGACAGCCGGCCGGTGACTTCGGCGTTGATCTTGCCGCGCTCGCGGAAGAGCGGCCTGAGGCGCCGGAAGGCGAAGGCCATGACGCCGCCGAAGGCGAGGAGCACCGCCATCGTCCCCAGGGTCAGCCGCCAGTTGAGCCAGAACAGCACGCCGAGCGCGATCACCGCCGTGACCAGCCCGCCGACGAGCTGCACGAGCCCGGTGCCGACCAGGTTGCGGATCCCCTCGGCGTCGGTCATCACCCGCGAGATCAGGACCCCGCTCTTGGTCGAGTCGAAGTAGGAGACCGGCAGCCGGGCGACGTGCTGCTCGACGCTCCGCCGCAGCTCGGTGATCGAGCGCTGGGCGGCGATCCCGAGCACCTGGCTGAGCGCGAAGCCGGTCGCCGCCTGGATCACGGTCGCGACGCCGGCGGCGAAGACCAGCCAGCCGAGGAGCTCGACGTTCTTGTTGCCGATCACCTCGTCGATCAGGTACTTCGAGGTCGAGGGGAGCACCAACCCGGCCAGTCGGCTCACCAGCATCAATCCGAGCCCGAGGGCGAGCCGCCCGCGCCGCTCGTAGATCAGCCGGCGCGCCTCGCGCCAGGCCGATGCGGTGAAACGGGGGGCGGATTTGGACGGTTCGGTGGTGTCGCTCACGCGACGCATCCTAACCGCGCCCGCGGCGCCGATATTCGGAATCCGCGTTCCGCGGGCTCGCTCGGAGTGGTCCGTGCCGCCCGAATGGGTGGGACCAGGTCCGCCCCCGGGGGGTGTTGCACCCGCGCGGCCCGCGCACGAGAATACGTTTCAACCGCGCAGCCTGGACGCGCGTATACTGAAGACGCCATGAAGCCTCCCCACTGCCTCGGCCGGTTCGCTCTTGCCCTCCTGGCTATCCTCTTCACGGCAGCGGGCGCTCCGGTCGCGCTCTGCGGCGCCATGCCCGACTGCCCCGGCATGGCGCTGCCGGGGGAAACCTGCCACGAGCCCTCGGGAACCGAGCGCCACTGTGTCGAACGCCACTGTGTGCCGCCGAGCGTCGAGGCGGGCGATGGCTCCTGCGGGATGACGGCTGCCCAGCCGCTGCCCACCACGGCAGCGGAGAGGCTCCGTGTGGGACCTGGCCTCGATACGGCGCCGCCCCCAGCGGTCGTCGCGTTGGCTTCTCCGCTCACCCGCCCTGCCGCGCCCGCGCCGGTTCCCCGACCTTCCCGGCCGTCGGGCCGCGCGCTGCTTTCCCTTCACCAGTCTCTCCTCGTCTGATCCTCGCCGGTCGAGGTGACGCTCCCCCGGGCGCGTTGCCCGGTGAGGCGCATTCCGACGGACGAGGACTGCCCGCCACCCGAGCCCCAGGGCTCGGCGCTGCGGGCGAGGAGACTGACCTTGGGCCTTTTCACCCGTGTCCTTTCTGCGGTGGCGCCGCTGGCGCTCGCCGCCGGCGTGGCGGTTGCACAGCCGACTCGCGCCACGCTCCCCGATCCCGTGCTCGATGGTCTGGTCGCCGAAGCGCTGGCGAGCACGCCGGAGATCGCTTCCGCCCGCGCCGCCGTCGAGGCCGCCCGGCGCCGGATCACGCCGGCGGCGACGTTGCCGGACCCGTTCCTGGGTACGACGTACCAGAACGACGGCAACGATCTCTCCCTCGGCGAGAGCGAGGACAGCTTCGTGGGGCTGATGGTGAGCCAGCCGCTGCCCTGGCCGGGCAAGCTCTCGCTGGCCGGCAGAACCGCCGAGAGCGAGGCGCGCGAGCTCGAAGCCGGGCTGGTCGTTCGCACGCAGCTCGCGATCGAGGCGCGCGTCCGCAACGCCTGGTATGACCTCGCGCTCGCCCGCGCCATCGACCGCATCATCGAGGATCGCCGCGAGGCGGCGACCCAGATCGAGGCGGCGGTACGCGAGCGCTACGCCGCCGGGCTGGCCGTGCAGCAGGACGTGCTGCGCGCCCAGGTCGAGCTGGCCCGCATCGAAGAGCTCGAGGCGGAGCAGGCGGCCCTCATCACCGCGCGATCCGCCGAGCTCAACCGGCTCCTGGGTCGCCCCCAGGACGCGGAAGTCGAATCGGCCGCCGGCCTGCCCGAGAGCGACGCCGTTCCCGGGACGGGCGAGCTGATCGCCGCGGCAGCCGCGCGCAGCCCCGAGCTTGCGGCGGTGCGCCAGGGGATCGAGACCGGGAACCTGCGCGCCGACCTGGCGCGCAAGGACTTCCTCCCGGACTTCGTCGTCAGCGGCGGGCCGATGCTCCGCCCGGGCCTCGAGATGGGCCCGATGTGGCAGGTGGGGGTCGGCGTCTCGGTGCCGCTGTGGGTGGATCGCCGCCAACGCAACCAGCTCGAGGAGGCGCGGGTGCGGGTCGAGGCCAGTACGGCCGACGCCGAGGCGGTGGCCCGCGAGCTCGAGCTGCGTACCCGCGAGCGCCTAGCCCGGCTGGGGGCGGCGTTGCGCGTGGCGAGGCTCTATCGCGATCGGATCCTGCCGCTCGACGAGCTGTCGCTCGAGTCGGCGCTCACCAGCTACCAGGCGGGCGGCGTCCCCTTCATCACCGTGCTCGACGCGCTCGACGCGGTCTACGACGACCGCACGCTCTACGCCGGCAGACTCGCCGAGGCCGCGAAATGGCGCGTGGCGATCGACGAGGCCGGCCTCGTGCCCACGGCGATGGCCGGCCCCGCCATGGCGGGCGGCACGGGCTCGCCCGGCGGGATGGCTGCCGGCGCGACGACGAGCGCTCCTTCCTCCGGCTCCGATGCCCCGATGTCCTCGATGAGGTGAACGACGTGAAAACCACGATTCCCTGGATTCTCACTGCGCTGCTCGCCGTCGCGCTGGTGGCGATGGCGCTCGAGCGCAACGCACCGGAGCCCGAGACGACGCGGGCTGCCGCCGGCGAGCACGCCGCGCACGATGCCGAGGCCGAGAGGAAGATCCTCTACTGGGTCGATCCGATGCACCCCGCCTACAAGGCCGACGAACCCGGGACGGCTCCGGACTGCGGCATGGAGCTCGTACCGGTCTACGAGGGCGAGGAGGGTGCGGCTTCCGCCGTCGAGGGTTACTCCACCGTCACGATGTCGACGCAGCGCCAGCAGCTCATCGGGGTGCAGACCGGCACGGCCGAGACGCGCTCGATCGGCCGCACCGTGCGTGCCGTCGGCCGCGTGGCGGTCGACGAGACCCGGCTCCACACGGTGACGACCAAGTTCGACGGCTACATCGAGCGGCTGTACGTCGACTACACCGGCAAAGAGGTGCGCCGCGGCCAGCCGCTGTTCTCGGTCTACAGCCCGGAGCTCCTGGCGACCCAGCAGGAGTACCTGCTCGCGCTGCGCGCCGTCAAGCAGTCGCCGCTGCTCCTCGAGGCGGCCCGCCGGCGCCTGCAGCTCTGGGACGTCAGCGACAGCGACATCGAGCAGCTCCAGCGCACCGGTGAAGCGCGCAAGAGCCTCACCATCGCCTCGCCGACCTCGGGCTTCGTCCTCGGCAAGAGGGCGATCGAGGGGGTGCGCGTCAGCCCCGGCGAGCCGATGTTCGAGATCGCCAACCTCGATCGAGTCTGGGTGCTCGCCGACGTCTACGAGTCCGAGCTCGCCATGGTGGCGCTCGGCACGCCGGCCACCGTCACCCTCCCGTACCTGGAGGGCCGCACCTTCACCGGCAAGCTGACGTTCATCACTCCCACGGTCGACCCGATGACCCGCACGGCGACGGTCCGCATCGAGGTCGACAACCGCGACCGCTCGCTCAAGCCGGACATGTTCGCGGACGTGGTGATCGAGGAGCGGCAGCGGAGCGTCACGGTCGTCCCCGAGTCCGCCGTGCTGGCGACCGGCAAGCGCTCGGTGCTGTTCGTCGTCCACGAGGACGGGACGCTGGAACCCCGCGAGGTGGAAACGGGCGTCAAGAGCGACCGCTGGATCGAGGTCCGTAGCGGCGTCGAGCCGGGCGAGGCGGTCGCGACGCAGGCGAACTTCCTCATCGACTCCGAGTCGCGCCTGAAGGCCGCCCTCGCGGAGATGTCGGGCGCCGGCCACCAGCACGGCCGGTAACCGGCGCAGGCGAGGAGAACGACCATGATCGAGAGACTGATCCGTGCCTGCGCCACGAACAAGTTCGTGGTCCTCACCCTCACCGGAGCGCTCGTGGTGCTCGGCGTCTTCAGCATCCAGCGGATCGCCGTGGACGCGCTGCCGGACCTCTCCGACACCCAGGTGATCGTCTACTCGCGCTGGGATCGCAGCCCCGACATCATCGAGGACCAGGTCACCTACCCGCTCGTCACCGCGCTCCTCGGCGCGCCGAAGGTGAAGACCATCCGGGGCTTCTCAGACTTCGGCTTCTCCTACGTCTACGTCATCTTCGAGGACGGCACGGACCTCTACTGGGCGCGCAGCCGCGTCCTCGAGTACCTCTCGAAGATCCAGGACCAGCTCCCCGACGGCGTGAGGACGCAGCTCGGCCCCGATGCCACCGGCGTCGGGTGGGTCTTCCAGTACGCGCTGGTGGACAAGAGCGGCAGGCACTCGCTCGCCGACCTCCGCTCGCTCCAGGACTGGACGATCCGCTACGAGCTGCAGTCGGTGCCGGGCGTCGCCGAGGTGGCCTCGCTGGGAGGTTTCGTCCGCCAGTACCAGATCACCGTCGATCCCAACCGGCTGGCGGCCTACGGCATCCCGCTGATGAGGGTCATGGAGGCGGTGCGCGCGTCGAACAACGAGGTCGGCGGCCGGCTCGTCGAGTGGAGCGGCGTCGAGTACATGGTGCGGGCGCGGGGCTACGTCGAGTCGCTCGAGGACCTCGAGGGCATCGTCCTCGTCGCCGACGCCCGCGGCACGCCGGTGCGCCTGCGCGACGTGGCGTCGGTCCAGCTCGGCCCCGAGATCCGCCGGGGCATCGCCGACCTCGACGGCGAAGGAGAGGTGGCTTCCGGGACGATCGTCATGCGCCACGGTGAGAACGCGCTGGCGGTGATCGAGCGGGTGAAAGAGAGGCTCGCCGAGATCGAGAAGACCCTCCCCGAGGGCGTGGAGATCGTCACCACCTACGACCGCTCGCGCCTGATCGAGGAGTCGATCGGCACGCTACGCCACGAGCTCGTCCTCGAGATGCTCATCGTCGCGCTGATCATCCTCGTCTTCCTCTGGCACATGCCGAGCGCGATGATCCCGATCATCACCCTCCCGGCGGCGGTGGTCCTGTCGTTCATTCCGATGCACTTCCTCGGCATCAACGCCAACATCATGTCGCTCGGCGGCATCGCGGTGGCCATCGGCGCGCTCGTCGACGCCTCGATCGTGGTCGTCGAGAACGCGCACAAGAAGCTCGAGCGCTGGCAGTCGGAGGGGTCCAAGGGCGACTACAAGGAAGTGCTCATCCAGGCGGTCCAGGAGGTGGGGCGGCCGAGCTTCTTCTCGCTGCTCGTGATCGCGCTGTCGTTCATGCCGATCTTCGCCCTCGAGGCGCAGGAAGGGCGCCTGTTCAAGCCGCTGGCCTTCACCAAGAACTTCTCGATGGCGGTCGCCGCGGTGCTGGCGATCACGCTGGCCCCGGCGCTGATGATGCTCTTCGTCCGCGTCAAGAAGCTCGACCTCAGGCCGCGCTGGCTCTCCCGCGCCGCGAATGCGGTCCTGGTCGGGACCGTCCATTCCGAGGAGCGGCACCCGATCTCGCGCGTCCTCCATCGCGCCTACACGCCGGCCGTCGACCTCGTGCTGCGGCGGCCGCGCCTGGTGGTGACGATCGCCGTCCTGCTCGTGATCGCCACCATCCCCGCCTACCGCAGGCTCGGCAGCGAGTTCATGCCGCCGCTCAACGAGGGCGACATCCTCTACATGCCGACGACCCTGCCCGGCATCTCGGTGACCCAGGCGGGGGCGCTGCTGCAACGGCAAGACCAGCTCCTCAAGCAGTTCCCCGAGGTCGAGCGGGTCTTCGGCAAGGCCGGGCGCGCCGAGACTTCCACCGATCCGGCGCCGTTCGCGATGATGGAGACCGTCGTCGTCCTCAAGCCCAGGTCGGAGTGGCGGACGCGGGAGCGCTGGTACTCGGATTGGCCCGACCTCGTCAAGCCCGCGCTCCGCCCGCTGTGGCCGGAGACGATCACCTGGGAAGAGCTGGTCAACGAGATGAACGAGCGGCTCACCCTGCCCGGGCAGACGAACGCCTGGACGATGCCGATCAAGAACCGGATCGACATGCTGACCACGGGCGTCCGCACGCCGGTCGGCATCAAGATCTTCGGCTCCGACCTCGAGAAGATCGAGGAGATCGGGGCGCACCTGGAGGGGATCCTCCAGGGCGTGCCCGGCACCCGCAGCGTCTACGGCGAGCGTACGGCGGGCGGCTACTTCGTCGACTTCGACCTCGATCGCGACCAGATCTCGCGCTACGGCCTGACGATCGAAGACGTGCAGACCGTGATCATGACCGCCATCGGCGGCGAGAACGTCTCGACCACGATCGAGGGGCGCGAGCGCTACCCGATCAACATCCGCTACCCGCGCGAGCTGCGCGACGACCTCGACGAGCTGGCGCGCACGCTGGTGCCGACCATGGGCGGGGCCCAGGTGCCGCTCGGCCAGCTCGCCAGGATCGAACTGGTCGAAGGCCCGGCCATGATCCGCAACGAGAACGGCCGCCTGTCGGGCTACGTCTACGTCGACGTCGACACCGAGCAGCGCGACATCGGCGGCTATGTCGAGGAGGCCAAGCTGGCCGTCGCCTCCCAGTTGAAGCTCGAGCCCGGCTACCTGCTCGCCTGGAGCGGCCAGTACGAGGCCATGGCGCGGGTGCGCGAGAAGATGAAGGTGGTCCTGCCGGTCACCCTCTTCGTCATCTCCTTCCTCATCTACCTCAATACCAGGTCGCTACCGAAGACCGCGATCGTGCTGCTCGCCGTGCCGTTCTCGGCCATCGGCGCCGTCTGGCTGCTCTACGCGCTCGGCTACAACCTGTCGATCGGCGTCTGGGTGGGACTGATCGCCCTCCTTGGCCTCGACGCCGAGACCGGCATCTTCATGCTCCTCTACCTCGACCTCGCCTACGAGGACGCCAAGGGGCGCGGCCGCATGCGCGGCGAGCAGGACTTGAAGGAGGCGGTGCACCACGGCGCGGTGCAGCGGGTGCGCCCCAAGGTGATGACGGTCGCCACGACTTTTCTCGCCCTCGTGCCGATCCTCTGGGCGACCGGCACGGGCGCCGACGTCATGCAGCGCATCGCGGCGCCGATGATCGGCGGCCTCTCGACCTCCTTCCTGATGGAGCTGCTGGTCTACCCGGCGATCTACCTGCTGTGGCGCCGGCGCCAGCTCCCGGTCGGCGAGGACGCCGGGCGAGATGCGGTGCGTCCGCCGCCTCCGGTGCTACGATCCGGCGCTCACCATGATCGGATCGGCGACGGAGATCGAGGACGGCGCGAGGCTCGAGGCCGACCTCTGCATCGTCGGCAGCGGGCCGGCCGGCCTGGCGATCGCGCTGGCCCTGGACGGCGCGCCGGCGCGGGTGCTGGTGCTCGAGAGCGGCGGCTCCGAGCGCGAGCCGGAGGTCCAGGAGCTCTACCGCGGCGACAGCGTCGGCCGGGAGTACTTCGATCTCGACGAGTGCCGGCAGCGCTTCTTCGGCGGCTCGAGCAACTGCTGGAACGGGCTCTGCCGCCCGCTCGACGCCGAGGACTTCGAGGCGCGCCCGTGGGTGCCCCACAGCGGCTGGCCGTTCCCGCGCCGCGAGCTCGATCCCTGGTACCGCGAGGCCGAGACGCTGCTCGAGCTGCGCGGCCCGGCCTGGGACGATCCCTCCTGGACCGCGGCGACGGCGGAGGAGCCCGAGCTGGTGCCGTGGCCGGTGACCGACCCGCGGGTCCGTCCGGCGTTCTTCAAGTTGAGCCCGCCGACGCGCTTCGCCACCGCCTACCGGGAGCGGCTCGAACGCTCGGCCAACGTCGAGGTCGTGCTCGGCGCGAGCGCGACCCGGATCGGGCTGGCGCCGGACGGCGGGCGCGTCGAGCGGCTGGACGTCCTGCGCAGCCACGGCGGCGGCGGCTTCACCGTCGGCGCCCGCCGCTACGTGATCGCCTGCGGCGGCATCGAGACCCCGCGGCTGCTCTTGGCCTCGAACGATGTCCACCCGGCGGGGGTCGGCAACGGGCACGACCTGGTCGGCCGCTTCTTCATGGATCACCCCCACACCGACGGCGAGGCGGTGATCCTGGCCTCGCCCCGGGCCCCGCTGCTCCACTTCTACGCCCGCCCGCGCCGGCACGACCAGCTCTTCTGGGGGCACTTCCAGCTCACCGGCGCCGCGCGCGCCGAGGCGCGGCTGCTCAACGCGGCGATGGTCTTCCTGCCCTACGGCGGCGAGTTCGGCGACTTCGAGCGGGCGATCTGGCGCACCCTCGCCGACACCGACGCGCCCGACCTGCCGATGCCCGAAAAGCCGAGGATCTACTTCGTCGGCAATCCGAGCGAGCAGGCCCCGAACCCGGACAGCCGGGTCCGGCTGGGCAGCGAGCGGGACCGCCTCGGAATGCCCCGGGTGGTCCTCGACTGGCGCCTCGGCGATCAGGACTTCGAGAGCCTCGTGCGCACCCAGGAGATCTTCGCCGAGGCGCTGGCGGCGAGCGGCCTGGCCCGCGTCCGGCTGCTGGCGGAGTCGAAGCCGGGGTTCCCCGAGCACACGATCGGCGGGCGCCACCACATCGGCACCGCCCGCATGAGCGACGACCCGCGCCGGGGGGTCACCGACGGCCACGGCCGGGTCCACGGCCTGCCCGATCTCTCGATCGCCGGCAGCGCGCTCTTCCCGACCTGCGGCTGCGCCAACCCGACGCTGACCCTGGTCGCCCTGGCGCTGCGCCAAGCGGCGCGACTCCGGCGGGAGCTGACGGCGTGATCGACCGGCGCGAGCTGCTGTGGCTGGGCCTCGCCTCGCTGGCCGCGACGGCGTGCGGAGTGCGGCGGGCCCCGCTCGACCCCCACGTCCTCCCCGCCCGCCGCCACCTGGCCGACGCCCGCCTGGTGGGCGAAGCGTGGCTCGCCGCCGCCTCCCCGCGGCCGTCCGCGGACGCGCTGGCGAAGGAGCTCTCCGACGGCGCCCCCAGAGCCCTCGACGCCTTCGCCGGCCACCTCCACCGCCGGCACTGGGCCGACCTCGCCGCCGGCCGCACCGAGCGCGTCGAGGGCTGGCTGCTGTCGCGCACCGAGGCCGTGCTCTACGCCCTGCTGGCGTCGATGCCGGCCTGAGGGGGGCGTCAATCCTCGGGCGCCGGCGACCGGCGCTCTCGCTTGATCAGGGACTGCCTGCGCTTGGATTCGAGGCGGCGCCGCCGGACCGCTTTCGGCACCCGGGTCGGCCGCCGTTCCGGGTCCTCGGACAGCGCGTCGGCCAACAGCTCGGTGAAGCGCTCGAGCGCCGCCTTGCGGTTCGCGGCCTGGGACCGGTGGCGCTGCGAGGTGACCCGCAGGAGGCCGCGCCGGGTCAGGCGCGATCCGAGTCGCTCGGCGATGCGCTGCCGCTGCTCTTCGCTCAGGCTGGGGGAGCCGGTGACGTCGAAGGAGAGAGTCGCCCGCGTGTGCGCCCGATTGACGTGCTGCCCTCCGGGCCCCGAGCTCGGCCCGGTGGTGAAGACCAGCTCCTCCTCCGGGATCGCCGGGCCGCCCTCGATCTCCACCGCCGCCATGGTCACGGGAGGATACCCGGAGCCGCGCCGGTGCGCGAGATTCGGGATGCGGGCCGGACGCCCCCGGCCATAGAGTGCCGCAACCACGAACCCATCGACAGAGGAGGTCCGCAATGTCTCTGACCGTGGCCGCTCCGAAGACCGTCGCGTTCATCCACGGCTGCTTCGTCACCCGGCTCTGCTGGGACCGCTGGGTCGCCCGCTACGAGGCGCGCGGGTACACCTGCGTCGCCCTCGCCTATCCCGGCCGCGACAAGACGGTCGCCGAGCTGAAGGCGAACCCGAACGACCCGTTCCTGCGCACACTGACGATCCAGGACGTGATCGGGCACCTCGCCTCCGCGCTCGCGGCGCTCCCCGAGAAGCCGATCATCGTCGGCCACTCCTTCGGCGGCCTGCTCACCCAGCTCATGCTCCAGCGCGGCCTCGGGGCCGCCGCCGTCGCGATCGACTCGGTGCCGCCGCAGGGGGTGATCACGCTCGCCTGGTCGTTCGCCCGCTCGCTGACGCCGGTCGTCAACCCGCTCGCCGGCTCGCGGCCGTACTTCATGACGTTCCCGCAGTTCCAGTACGCCTTCGGCAACGACCTTCCGCTCGCCGAGCAGCGGGCCGGCTACGATGCCGACATCGTGCCCGAGTCGCGGCCGCTCGCGCGCGGCGGCCTGTCGAGTGCGGCGCGCATCGACTTCAGGCGCCGGCGCGCTCCGCTGCTGATGATCGCCGGTGAGAAGGACCACATCATGCCGGCGTCGTTGAACCGGCGGAACTACCGGCGCTACCTCGAAGGCCCCTCGGTCACCGCGTTCAAGGAGTTCCCGGGGCGTGCGCACTACTCGGTGATCGCCGGCGACGGCTGGGAGGAGGTCGCCGACTACGCGCTCGAGTGGGCGGTCCAGAGCGCGCGCGCCGCCGCGAACGGCACCGCGCGGGAGTGACCGTCGTGGTCATCGAAGATCGCATCCCGCTGCTCGAAGAGATCCTCGACCGATGGGCCCGGGAGCTGGCGGACGACCACCTCGGCTACCGCAACCACGTCTATCGCATGGTCCACTTCTGCTTCGCGTTGCACGACTGCGATGCGGAGGCGCGGGAGAAGGTCCTCATCGCGGGCTGCTTCCACGACCTCGGGATCTGGGCGCGCGGCACGTTCGACTACCTCTCGCCGTCGATCGCCCTGGCGAAGGAGTACCTGAGCGCGAGGGGCCTCGACGGCTGGATGCCCGAGATCGAGCGGATGATCGACCTGCACCACAAGCTCCGGAGAGTCCGGGACGAGGGCTCTCCGCTGGTCGAGGTGTTCCGCAAGGGCGACCTGGTGGATCTCTCCCTGGGTCTGGTGAGGTTCGGCCTGGCCAGGGGCTCGGTCCGAGCGGTCAGGCACCGCTTCCCCAACGCGGGGTTTCACGGGCGCCTGGTGCGGATCGCGGGCGGATGGTTGCGCCGGCATCCGTCGAACCCGCTCCCGGTCCTGAAGTGGTGACCGCAATGAGCGGCGGGCCCGAGGAGCAGCTCCTACCAGCCGAGCACTTCGCGCAGCCGCCCCGGGATCTCCGCGTTGTCGAGCACCCCGGCGAAGCGCCCGGCGCCGGGGCCGCCGGCATAGAGCGGCACGTCCTCGCCGGTGTGGCCCTTGGTATCGGTCGCATCGACGCGGGGTATCCAGGTCACGCCGTGGCGGTCGGCGAGCAGGCGGCCGAGACGGCGGGCGGCCTCGTAGCTGTCGAAGTCGGTGCGGATGGGGTCGAGATCGGCGTCGGCGATGTCTGTGAAGCCGGTCATCTCGGCCACCAGCTCCGCGCCCGCGCCGGCGTTGCGGATCTGGGCCGTCATCCAGTCGACCGAGGCTCGCTGCCGCCGCAGCGCCTCCCAGTCCACGAAGTCGTTGATCGCGAGGCCGCCGGTGGCGTGGTCGGCGGTGAGCAGCACGAGGACGTCCGGGTGCCGGCGCTGGTAGTCGAGGACGGCTTCGACCGCGCGGTCGAACTCGACCGTCTCGGCGACCACGCCGGCGGCGTCGAAGCTGTGGCCGGCGTGATCGATGCGCCCGCCCTCGACCATCAGGAAGAACGGCGCGCCGTCGCGGCCGAGGGTCGCGAGCGCCATCGCCGTCAGGTCGGCGAGCGCCGGGTCGCGGCGCTCCGGCGGCAGCCTGCGGTCGTCGAGCGCGTAGGCGAGGTGGCCCCAGGCGAAGAGGCCGAGGAGACGCGCGGGCGGGGCCGCCGGGCGCGGGTCGCCGCGGGTGAGCACCGTGTAACCGGCCGCTCTCGCCTCCTCGACCAGGTTGCGGCGGTCGCGGCGGATGCCGGCCTCGGAGTCGGGCAGGAAGTCGGCGAGGCCGCCGCCGAGCGCGACGTCCGGGCCGTGCTCGAGGAGCTGCTCGGCGATCTGCGCCACGTCCGCGTAGCGGTTCGGGACGTGAGCGTAGAACCCGGCGGGCGTGGCATGGGTGAGGGTGGTGGTCGTGACGTAGCCGACCCGCCAGCCCCGCTCCTTGGCCTCCTCGGTGAGGCTCCGGACCGCCGTGCCGGCCTCGTCCATGCCCACGAACTGGTTGCCGGTCTTGATCCCGCTCGCCATCGCCGTGGCCGCGGCGCCGCTGTCGGTGACCGGATTCGAGGCCGACCAGGTCGAGACCAGTCCCAGGACCGGCAGGCTCTCGAGCGCCAGCCGCTCGCCTTCGCCGCGGGCGAGGAGCCGGGTGAGCGTGATCTGGGAGACGCCCAGCCCGTCGCCGATGAGGAGGACCACCGCCCGCGGGCGCTCGCCGGCCGCCGGAGCGCCGGCCGCCGCCGGAAGGCCGACGGCGAGCGCGCCGAGCGCGCAGGCGGCAAGCAGGCGGCGGGTTCCACGGGCGAGTCGGTGGTGGCGCATGGTCGGGCTCCGGTTGCGGAACGGCGATGGAAGGAGTGGTTGCGAGCGTCGGTCAAGGGCAGGTGGCGAAGGCGTCGGTGTCGGCGATCGGCTGGAACAGCGTGCCGAGCGGGTTCTGGTAGGGCTTGCTGACGCCGGCGTCGGTGTCGGTGACCAGGAGGCGCACGTCGACGTTGGTCATCCCGGCGGCGAAGACCCAGAAGCGGTCGAACTCCGGGCTGCAGGCGTCGAGGACCTTGACCGTCACCTCGGTGTTGTCCTCGCTGAAGAACCAGAAGTAGCCCGAGCCGTCGTTCTGGCGCACGGCGCCGGCCGGGGCGGCGTCGCCGGCGCCGGTGCGCCAGGCGGCCTCGACCCGGAAGCGGCCGTCCTGGAGGCAGAGCGCGGTCTCACTCTCGGTGCAGCGCTCCTCGCCGCTGCCGCCCCCGCCGCCGCCGGTCTGGACCTCGTAGATCGCCACCGAGCCGCTGACCTCGTTCGAGACCACCACGAGGGGCTCGCCGTTGGGCGAGGAGGCCGCGGGGACGAACTCGAGCCCTTCGGGGGCGAGGTCGCCCGGGCCCGACGGCTCGTAGAGGACGAAGAACGGGTGCGCCGGGTCGGTGACGTCGTAGACGAACAGGCCGCCGATCCGCTCCAGGCCGACGAAGGCGTAGACCCGGCCGTCGATCGGCGCCACCGCGATGGCCTCGGGCTCGGGGCCCTTGTCGTCGGTGCGCGAGTCGAAGCCGCCGGCGTCGCCCTGCGAGTTGAAGAGGGCCGGTGCCTCGACCGCCGTCGTCTGCTCGAACTGGTCGCCGCTGTCGAAGACCAGCGCCCCGGTCTCGCCGTTCCAGATCGTGAACGAGCGCGCGCCGTAGGCGAACAGGCGGTCGACGTCGCCGTCGCCGTCGGTGTCGCCGAGCGCGGTGGTCGAGTTGAGGCGGCCGAGGTTCTCGTCCTCTTGGAGGAACGCGGCGTTCGGGAAGGCGGTTGCGTCGAGCTCGAGGTCGCCCATCCGCTCCTCCTCGGAGAAGCCGTCGTAGTCGCGGGCGTCGCCCTCGTTGGCGGTGAAGAGGTAGACCGTGCCGTCGATCTCGTCGGCGGCGATCGCGTCGGGCAGGTACATCCCCCACACCGGCTGGTTGGCGATCTGGACGCCGCCGTCCTCGTTGCTCGGGTCGAGCGCGTTGCCCGGCGTCGAGTGGTCCTTGAAGCCGAGGGCGAAGATCGCCTCGACCGTGCCGGCGACCAGGTCGATCGCCGCGATCGCGTTGTTCTCCTGGAGCGTCACCCAGGCGGTCGTGCCGTCGGGCGAGACCGCGACGTACTCGGGCTCGAGGTCCTGCGCCACCGAGGCGCCGGGGCCGAAGACGCGCACCTCGGCCGGCAGCTCGCCGGCGCGCGGCCCGCCCTGGTCGAACTCGTCGAAGCGGACGTGGGTGACGATGGCGCCGCCGACGCCGCCGGTGAGGTCGACGATGCTGACCGTCCCCTCGGGGTCGGTCTGGTAGTCGTCCGCGGGCTCGCCCTCGTTGGCGACCACCAGGAGGACGCCGCCCGGCGCGAAAGTCACCATGTCCGGGAGCGCGCCCACCGGCACCGAGCCGAGCGGCGCGCCCGCGGTGTCGAAGAAGGCGACCACGCCGGGGTCGGTCTTGACCTCCGCCTGGATCGCCACCGCGACCAGGCCGTTGGCGACGTCGACCGAGTTGGCGACCGCGCCGAAGCCGGTGACGTCGATCGAGGTCACCGCCGCCGGGGCGGCGGGGTCGGTCAGGTCGACCACGTCGACCGTGGCGGCGACGGCGTTGACCACGAACAAGCGCCGCGACACCGGGTCGAAGGCCGAGATCTCGGCGGCGGTCTCGCCGAGGCCGCCGTCGAAGCGGCCGATCCGCTCGAGGCCGGTGACCTGGGCGGCGGCGGGGGCGGCCGCGGCGGCCGCGGCGGCCAGCGCGATCGAAGCGGGCAGGACTCTCGTCCACGTCCGGATCGAAATCGTCATCGAGGCTCTCCTCCTCATCGGTAGCGCCGGTCAACCTAGCGCCCGGGTGTGAAGGCGATGTGACCGGCGTGCGCCGTGGGGGAGACGGAGGGTCGCTAGAGCCCGGGACGCGGAAATTCGAGGCGAACCCGGACCGGGGAGAGCGGGACTCCCGGGCGGGCACGGGCCGGATCAATAGGCGATCAGGTGGAGATCCGGGATGTCCTGGAAGTGCTTCACGTTCCGTGTGGCGAGCGGTGCCGAGTGCTCGGCGGCCCAGGCCGCGATCCACAGATCGGGCTTCGAGCGACCGGTGAGCGCCGTGGCTCCGCGCAGTTGCGCCACGATCCTGGCATACCGCAGCGCGGTCTCCACGCCGACCTCCCCGACCCGGAAGAGCCGTAGGAACGCGAGCGAGTCGGCGAGCCTCTGCGGCGACACCGCCGCTCCGCCCTCGAGGAACTCGCCGGCCGCATGCGCCGGGACCGCGAACTCCTCGCCGGCGTGCTCAGCCAGCAGCTTCCTGGGCGCCGAGGCCGCGAGCGCCTTCTCCCGCCACAAATCGACCAGGAAGGTCGTGTCAACGCAGATCACGTCGCTCCCAGGCCTCGTCGGCCCGGTTCTCCTCCACGATGGCCAGCATGACCGCGGCATCCGCCTCCGGTAGTGGAACGACGCCTTCGAGAGCCCGGAGGACGTCTCTCCCGGTGTGCACGGCGCCGACCTCCTCGAGGATCCGGTCGATCGCCCTGGAGAACGACTCCCCCTCCCGCTTCACCCGTGCCAAGCGCTCGTAGACCTGCGAATCGACGGCGATGGTCTTGGTGCTCATGCATGCAATTCTGTATGTAGAGCCTGGAGCCGTCAAGACGCTGCAACGCCGGCGCCCCTCGGCATCGGGGACCGTGATAGAGAGTCTGGGCGTGGAGCGCAACGGACCCAGAGAAGGGGCGCTGCCCGAGCGGGACCGGGACCGGCCGGTGAGCGCCCGCGCCGCCGCCGTGCTCGCCACCCTCGCCGTGCTCGCCGCCACCTCGGCGGCCGGGACGGCGGCGCCCGCCGAGGAGCGGGTCCCCTCGCCCGCGGAGCTGAGGGCGGCGGTCGAGCGCGCCTACCGTGCCCTGCCGGCCTACCGCGACGAGGGCGAGATCGAGCGAACCGAGAACGCCGGCGGCGAGACCACGGTCCGTCGTTGGCACTTCGAGACCGCGGCGGCCGGCGGCGCCCTCCGCCTCGTCCTGCGCGATGCCGCCGGCGGCGAGCGGGTGCTCTGGGGCGATGCCGGTGACGGCGGCATCTACGACCCCGCCCGCGGGCAGCGGCTCGCCTTCGGGTCGGCGGCGGCGGCGGTCGCGGGGCTGCCCGGGGCCGCCGGCCTCGGCTCCGGCGGGCTCGACGCCCTCGCCGTGCCGGCGCTCCTCGCGGGCAGCTCGGCGCCGCTCGCCGACCCCTCGGCGGCGGCGGTCGACGGCCCGGAGCCGTGCGGCGACGGCGCCGAGTGTTGGGTGCTGACGCTGGCGTTCGACGGCGGCGCGGTCCGCTCCCGGCTCGTGATCGAGCGCGAGCGGCTGCTGATCTTCGAGGCCGAGGTCGAGCTCTTGGCGCCGGCGCTCCCGGCGCCGGGTCCGCCGGGCGCGGCGACGCTCTCGGGCGGCGCGGCGATCCGATGGCGGGTCAGCCACCGGCCGGGGTCGCCGCCGGCCGCCGGCGAGGTCGCCTACGCGCCGCCGCCCGGCAGCCGCCGGGTCGAGCGCTGGGAGCCTTCGGCGCCGGCGCCGGCGCAGGGGTCCGGCGGCGCGGATCCCCAGGCCGGCTTCGGCGAGTCCATCGAGGTGGCGCTGCGCACTCTGGTGGTGCGGGCGCTCGACCGCTCGGGCGACCCGATCCCCGGTCTCGGCGCCGCCGACTTCGTCGTCCACGCCGGGCGCGGCGCCGGGCGGCGGGAGCTGCCGGTGGTGGCCGTGGACTGGGTCGCCGCCGGCGGTGCCGCGGACGACGAGGCCGGCAACGGTATGGGCGCGCCGCGGCGGCCGGGCGGCGAGGGAGCCGACGGCGGCGCCGGGCCGGCGGGCCGGCTGGTGCTGCTGTTCGTCCAGACCGACCCGCAGGCGATCCGCCTGCGCGGCCAGTTCAAGCAGCTTCCGTTCGCCCGCGAGCTGATCGAGGCGCTGCCGGCGGATGACCGGCTGGCGGTGGTCTCCTTCGACTCGCACCTCAAGCTGTGGCAGGACTTCACCGGCGACCGCGACGCCGTGTACGAGGCGCTCGAACGGGCCGCGTACTTCGGCGGCCGGCCGGCGGGCCGGCGCCCTGACGGCCCGGGGCTCGGCGAGCGCTGGGACCCGCGGGTGGCGATGGCGGTGGCGACCGCCGAGCGCGGGCTCGAGATGACCGCCGAGGCGCTGGTCGCCCTGCCCGGCGAGAAGGCGGTGATCTGGCTCGGCTGGGGGCTCGGCCGGCTCGACCGCGGCGTCGTTCGCCGCAATCCGGGCCATGCCGAGGCGGTGGCGGCGCTGGCGGCGGCGCGCGCCTCGGTGTTCGTGCTCGACGTCACCGACGCCGAGTACCACGACCTCGAAATGGGGCTGCGCGCGATCGCCGAGGAGACCGGCGGCACCTACGACAAGACCCACACCTTCGCCGGCCAGGTCACCCGCCGCCTGGCCCGCACTCTGGCCGGCCACTACGAGCTGTCGGTCGACGTCTCGGCGCCGCCGGGTGCGCCGGCCGGCCTCGGCGAGATGACCGTCGAGTTGCGCGACCGCCCGGGCCGGGTGCTGGTCCGGCCGCCGGCGGACTGAGACGGCCGGGGAACCGCGCCGTACACTTCCAGGGGCGTGATAGACAGGTCGGCCGAAGGAGAGCCTTGGACCGCGATCGAGAACGCATCCGGATGGGACCGGCGGAGGAGCCCGGTGCGGGCGGCGGAGACTCGCCGGTCGACCTGCCCCTGGGCCACGCCCACGGCGATCAGCCGCTGCCCGCCGTCCAGCCGCGCGAGCGTCCGCGGCGGCGTGCCGCCGAGCCCGTTCCCGCGCCCGACCGGCCGGCGGCGGGCCGGCCGGCGGGGCGCCGGAGCGCCGTCCCCCGGATCGCGCTCGCCGCGGCGGTGATCGCGGCCGCCCTCGCCGCCGGCTGGTGGCTGCGCCCGGCACCGCCGCTGGTGCGCGCCTCGGCGAGCCTGCTCGACTTCGGCGCGGAGCGTCTGGGCGGCGCCGCCGAGCCGCTCGAGCTGCGGCTCGCCAACGGCGGCGGGCGCGAGCTGGCGATCGGCGGCGTGACGGTGTCCGGAGCCGAGGCCGCCGACTTCGCGGTGATCGACGACCGCTGCACCGGCGCGCGGCTGGGCGCCGGCGAGGAGTGCGCGCTCTCGATCGGCTTCGAGCCCGGCGCCGAGGGGTCGCGCCGCGCAGTAGTCGAGGTCGCCGCCCGCGCCGCCAACGCGCCGCTCGCGGTGCCGCTCCTCGGCGCCGGGGCGGCCGCCCGGCTGGCCGTCTCGCGCGGCGAGGTGGCGTTCGAGGCGCGCGAGATCGGCAGCTCGTCGCCGCCCGAAGCGGTGACGGTCGAGAACCGGGGCACGGCGCCGCTCGAGGTCGTCGCAGTCGAGGTCGAGGGGGCGGCGGCGGCCGACTTCGCCGCCGGCGGCCGCTGCGCGGGGCGCACGCTCGCGCCCGAAGAGAGCTGCGCCGTGACGCTGGTCTTCACGCCTCGGGCGGCGGGGGAGCGGCGGGCGAGCGCGCGGGTGCTGACCGACGCCGCCGGGCCGGCGCCGCTGGTCGGATTGGCGGGCACCGGCGTCCTCGAGGCGGCGGCGCTCGCCTTCTCGCCCGAGAGCCTCGACTTCGGCACCCTGGCGGTGGGCGGCGATCCCCAGACCCGCCGGCTGACGGTGACCAACCGCGGCGGGGCGCCGGTCGAGATCTCGGCGGTGCGGCCGGCGGCTCGCGACCTCGGCTTCCGGGTCGTCGAGGACGGCTGCGGCGGCGCCGCGCTCGGGCCCGGGCGCTCGTGCGCGGTCGCCGTCGCCTTCACCCCGCGCGCGGCGGGCGCCGCCGAGACGCCGCTCCGCGTCGAGCTGGCCGGCGGCCGGCCCGGCCCGTGGCTGCGGCTCGCGGGCGGCGGCGAGGGGGTGCGGCTCGCGGTCGAGCCGGCGCGGCTCGACTTCGGGCGGGTGCGCGCCGGCGCCGGCGCCGAGCGCGAGCTGACCGTCAGCAACCCGGTGCGCGTGCCGCTGACCCTGCGCCGGATCGCGGTCGAGGGCGCCGACGCCGGCGACTTCCAGCCCGCGGGCGCCTGCCGCGAGGGGACCGAGCTGGCGCCCGGAGCTTCCTGTCTGCTCACGGTCCGCTTCGTCCCGACCGCGCGCGGGGAGCGCTTCGCCCGCCTGGTGGTCGAGCCCGCCGCCGCCGGCCGGCTCGAGGTCCAGCTCGCCGGCGAGGCGATCGAGCCGCCGCCGCCGGCCGCCCCCCGCGCCCGCGTCGAGCCGGCCGCGCTCGACTTCGGCGAGCAGCGGACCGGCGGCCGCAGCGGCATCCGCGACGCCACCCTGGTCAACGCCGGCGACGGCCGCCTCCGGCTCGCCGGCACCGCGATCGAGGGGGAGCACACCGGCGACTTCCAGCTGGTCCCCGGCTCCTGCGCCGGCTTCGTCGCCCCGGGCGGCGACTGCACCGTCGGCGTCCGCTTCACCCCCACCGCCCCCGGCCGGCGCCGGGCGGTCCTGGTGCTGCGGCACGATGGCTCCGGCGGCCGCAGCGAGGTGCGGCTCGAGGGGAGGGCGATCGGGGATGGTCCCCCTCCTCGATAGTGGTCGCGTATACTCTTGACCGAGAGGTCGAGACCTTCATATCCTCGATGCGCAACCCACCCCGCGACCGAATCCCCCGCGATCGATGAGCGCCGACGAGCCGCCGCCGGAACCCTCCCTCGAGGAGAGGAAGTTCGAGGCCGAGGCGGCCTTGCTCCGCCGCGAGCTCGAGCTGCGCTCGCGCGAGGTCCAGGCTAGGGAGCTGGAGGTCAAGGCGAAGGAGCGCGAGAGCCGGTGGCCCACGAACGCGATCATCACGGCGGGAGCGGTGATCCTTGTCGCGATCGCCACGCAGTGGTTCGGGGGCTGCGAGAACCGCCGCCTCCAGCAGATGGAGATGGAGGGGAACCTGATCGTCGCGGCGGCGAGGTCCGAGAGCAAGATCGCGATGGCGGACCTGCTCGACTTCTTCCTCGATGCCGGCGTGATCCGCGATGCCGACGGCCTGATCCGGAGGCGCATCGAGGATGAGCCGTCGAGCCTGCCGGTCTTCCCGACCCCGCTGAGGACGGACCCCGTCGACGTCGTCGTCGGGCCGGCGGTGGTGGTCGTGGTCTCCCATCCCGGCCTCGACGCGCCGGCGACGCTCCGGATCTCGGAGACCGAGAGCGCGGTGCTGCGGCTGCCGGGAGCGGGGGCGCTCCGCCTGTGGGCGGAGGTCACGGACCCGGAGCAGCGGCGGGCTCGGCTGATCCTCCTCCCGATGGCGGGCTCGCGGCCGCCGGCCACGCTCGATCTGCGCGAAGGCGAGGTGGGTGAGGTCGAAGGCCCGCCGGACGTCGGGAGCCTGCGGGTCGAGCTCTCGAGGATCATCCTCGCGGGCGGCGGTCCCGGGACCGCCGCCCCACCGGCCGGCACCCCGGGGGGCGAGCCTTGAGGCCCGCCGCCCCCGCTCAGGGGGTCTATGTGCCCTCGGTGGCGACCTGGACCGTGAAGGTCCCCTCGTCGTCGCCGGGGTCGACGGTGGCCGTGCCGCCCTCGACCACCAGCAGGCTCGTCAGGGGCTCCTCGATTCGGCCGTCGGTGCCCGCCCCGTGGAGGAGCACTACGTCGAGCGCGACCAGCCGCTGGCCCGGTTCCTTCTCCTCGATCCCGGTCGGCCGGAAGCCGAGGCCCTCGCCCTCGTCCTCGGCGACCGTAAAGAGTTGCCCCTCCTCGATCGTCCCCTCGGCGCTGAAGTCGGTGGCCTGGGAAGTGACGACGAGCACGTACCGCCGGACCTCCTCGGGCGCCGCTGCCGCGGGCGTCGTGTCGGCTGGCTCGGCTGCGGCTGGCTCGGCGGGCGGTGCGTCTCGCCCGCCGCAACCCAGCGCGAAAGCCAGGGCGAGCACCAGCAAGCGGGAAGCGGGCCAGCTCGAATCGGACATCGCGATCCTCCTTGTGACGGTCGGCCTTGGGAGGCGGTCCGGGCTCTGCTCGGGTGCGCCCGGATCGCACGGATCCGGGACGCATTGTAGAGATTCGGGGATCTCTTCGCCACTGCCTCGGCGCGTCCGGAGATGTCCCCAAGCCGTGAGCGATCCGCACTTTACTCCTGAACAGATCTCGCGTAGTGTTGGTTGAATCCCAAAGCAAGAACCTCAGAATACAGGGGAGGAGGTACATGCGACAGAACAGGAGATCCCTGCTCGCGCACTCCGCGGCGTTGGCGCTAAGCCTCGTCGCGGTCACCGGGGCGGGGGCCACCGAGAAGGTCGGCGCCGGGGGCGAGACGGTCCGTCAGGCGATCGTGCTGCGCATGAGCGTCGATGGCGAGATGTTCCAGGCCACGGCGCTGGTCGGCGAGCCGACCCAGGTGCGTACCCGGGCAGGAAGCGTCCTCCAGCTCGTGCCGACGCTGGCTCCGGCCACGGGTGAGGGTGTGCGGCCGGTCGCCATCGAGGTCTACGAGCGGATCCGGACGGAAGGCGCGGATCTCGCGAACCTGATCGAGGTCGTGCCCCTGCCGGCGGTCGGCGAGGGCTCGGCGACGGCGGCGACCTTCGGGCGGACGATCCAGATCGAGCCCGTGGAGCTGCGTGAGATCACCATCCCCGCACCGCTGACCGGCAGCGATTCCCCACTCCGACCGATCCAGTGCTGCATCACATGTGGCGAGGCCGAGATCTGTGCGTTCTGCGTCCACATGTCGTGTGGGGTATGCTGCTCGTTCTAGGAGGAGAGAAAAAAATGCGCCTGAAGAGAATCGTGCTTGCGGCGGCGCTGGCCGTTGGCCTGATCACCCCCTTCGCCTTCGGCGCCCTCGCGGGCGGCGGAGCGGACGCCTTCGCCGGCGTCGACACGCGCGGCCTGGATGCGATCGCCCTCGAGGTGAGCCAGGGCGACCAGGTCATCGGCAGACTGCTGATCCGGGAAGGCGAGATGGGCACGGTACGGCTGTCGCCCCGCGGGACCACCGTGGGGATCGCGGCGGAGGCGATCTCGCTCCGCGGCGATGCGACGCGCCTGGCGTTCTACCGGCTCGAGTCCAGCCGTGCCGCCGAGGCCAAGAACGGCGAGTGGATCGAGGACCGCGAGATCGCCCACGGCGAGAAGATCGCCGTGCCGGCCGCGGCGCTGGCGCGGGCCGAGGAGCCGGGCTTCGAGGTCCGGCTGCTCTCCGTCCGCCTCGCCGATCGCTAGTCCGCGACCCGTCAGGGCGACGTCCCACCCGAAGGCCCCTGCCGGGGGCATCGGGTGGGACCTCGCACGCGGTGGGTCCGCCCGCCATAAGCCCGCCCGCCATAAGATGACGGTCGGCGTCCGGTAGGCCGGACGTCGGAGGGCTCGCATGGCCGTCATCTTCTTCACCGGCTTCCCCGGCTTCCTCGGCTCCCGCCTCCTCCCCGGTGTGGTCCAGCGCCGCGAGGGCGCGCGGGCGGTCTGCCTGGTCCAGGGCAAGTTCGCCGAGCTGGCGCGGGCGCGCGCCGGCGAGTTGGAGGCCGCTCACCCCGGCCTCGCCGGGCGCATCCGGCTGATCGAAGGCGACATCACCCGGCCCGGGCTCGGCCTCGAGCCGGCGGAGCGGGCGGCGCTCGCGGCCGAGACCGTCGAGGTCTACCACCTGGCGGCGATCTACGACCTCTCGGTGCGTCGCGAGCCGGCGCTCCGAGTCAACCTCGAGGGGACCAGGAACGTCCTCGATCTCGCCGCCGCCTGCCCGGGGCTCGAGCGCTTCCAGTACGTCTCGACCTGCTTCGTCAGCGGCTGCCACCCGGGCACCTACCGCGAGACCGACCTCGACGTCGACCAGCGCTTCAACAACTATTACGAGGAGACCAAGTTCCTGGCCGAGGTCGAGGTCCAGGAGCGGATGCGCGGCGGTCTGCCGGTGACGATCTACCGGCCGGCGATCGTGGTCGGCGACAGCGCCACCGGCGAGACCCAGAAGTACGACGGTCCCTACTACGTGATCCGCTGGGTGCTGCGCCAGGGGCGCCGGGCGCTGGTGCCGGTGGTCGGCGACACCTCGGCGCACCGGGTCAACTTCGTCCCGAGCGACTTCGTGATCGCCGCCGCCCTGCACCTGAGCGGGCTCGCCGGATCGAAGGGAGTGGTCTACCAGCTCGCCGACCCGGCGCCGCGGACGGTGGACGAGATCCTCGAGCTGACGGAGCGGGCGACCGGACGGAAGATCGTGCGCCTCCCCCTGCCGCTCGGCCTGGCCAAGGGCGCGCTCGACTATGTGCCGTTCCTCGAGCGGGTGATGGGCATCCCCGCCGCCTCCGTCGACTACTTCGTGCAGCCGACCGATTACGCCACCGACCACACCCGGCGCGACCTGGCCGGCACCGGCATCGCCTGCCCGCCGCTGCCGAGCTACTTCGACCGTCTGGTCGCCTTCGCCCGCGCGCACCCGGAGATCGGCGCCGCGGCGATGGCCTGAGGAGGGAGCGCCAGCGATGGAAGCCGCCCTGCCCCGTCCACGATTCGGCCGTCGGCCATCCGTCCGACCGTTCGCCGCGGCTCTCGTCGCCCTCGTCGCCCTGACTTCCGCCGCCTGCGCGCCGTCGCCCAACCGCGGCACCTGGCGCGGCGACTTCGCCGGGAGCCTGTCGGGCGTGGTCGAGTTCCGGATCGACGCCCGGGGCGACGAGCTGACCGGCGCGATCGAGGGGGAGACCGCCGACGGCGCCCCGTTCACCGCCGAGATGGAGGGGCGCATCGAGGGCGATCACTTCTACGCCACCTTCGAGGGCGCCGGCCGTGCCGAGCTCTACCGCGTGCCCTTTACCGGCTTCATGCGCGGCCGCCTGGGCGCGGGAGCGGCCGAGGGGGAGTGGGAGGCCGAGGTGCGCGCGCGCGGCGGCCGGCTCACCGGCACCTGGGTGGTCGAACAGGTCGCGCTGGAGTAGCCCGTCCGCCTTGCGCGCGCCGGGCCGGTGGTAGGATCGGCGTCCCTTCGACCGGTCTTCCGCCCAACCTGCAATCCATTCCGTCAGGAGATACCCGATGAAGAAAGCATTCCTGCTCGCCGCGTTCCTCTGCCTGGGGGCGGCGTCGATCGCCTGCGCCCAGGACGAAGCCGCCGCCCCCGAGGAGGCGGCGCCCGCCAAGCCGGAGACCCTCTCGCAGCGCGCCGGCTACGCCATCGGCATCAACTTCGGCACCAACATGAAGCAGCAGGAGGTCGACATCGACCTCGACGCCATGATCCAGGGCCTGCGCGACGGCCTCGCCGGTAAGGAGGGGTCGATGACGCAGGAGGAGATGCAGGCGACCATGACCGAGTTCCAGACCGCGATGGCGGCCAAGCAGCAGGCCGCCGCCGAGAAGGCGCTCACCGAGAACAAGGCCGAGGGCGACGCCTTTCGCCAGCAGTTTGCCGCCCAGGAGGGAGTCCAGTCGACCGCCAGCGGCATCCTCTACCAGGTGATGCAGGAGGGCTCCGGCGCCAAGCCGACCCCCGCCGACCGGGTTTCGGTCCACTACAAGGGCACCCTGACCGACGACACCCAGTTCGACAGCTCCTACGACCGCGGCCAGCCGGCGACCTTCCCGGTGACCGGCGTCGTCCAGGGCTGGCAGGAGATCCTCCAGCTCATGCCGGTGGGCTCGAAGTGGAAGGTCGTCATCCCGCCCGACCTCGCCTACGGCGAGCGCGGCAGCCCGCCGCGCATCGGCCCCGGCGAGACTCTGGTGTTCGAGATCGAGCTCCTGGGCATCGAGGCGCAGGGCGACGCCGCGGCGCCCGGCGCCGACAGCTAGGAATCCCTCCGCGAGGAACGGGCGGCGGGACCGTACCGCCGCCCGTGCGCTCCCTTCCCGACTCCCCGCCTCCGCGCCTACTCTCGGCCGCCGTCGCCGAGCCACCGCTCGAGCGCGGCGACCCGTGCTTCGAGCGCGGCGATCCTCGCCGTCAGCTCGTCCGGCTCCGGCTCGCCCCCCCGGGGCGCTTCCGACCGCGCGCCGGCGACCGCCGGCCGGTCGCGAACCGGCTCGGGTGCCGGCGCGCGGAGGCTCCCCGCCGCCGCGATCCCGGCGCCGCCGGCGCGCGGCTCCTCGCCTGCCAGGTGGACCCACCGGTTCTCCTTCTGCCCCGGCGCCCGCGGCAGCTCGCGCACCAGCGGCTCGCGCCCTTCGGCGAGCCGGCGCAGGGCCGATTCGACCTCGCCCGGGGAGCCGAAGCGGTGCATCCGCTCGCTCCTCGCGCGCAGCTCCCCGGGGGTCTGCGGCCCGCGCAAGAGCAGCAGGGTGATCAGCGCCTTGGTCGCCGGCTCGAGCCGCCAGCGGCGGTCGAGGGCGTGGCGCCAGCGCTCGGTGCGGGCGCCCTCGGTGTTCCAGGCCAGGACGCTCTTGCGCAGCCGGTCGAGCGCGGCGTGGACGTCGCGCTCGTCGAGGTCGGTCACCGGGTCGCGGTTGGTCCTCTGGTTGCACGCGGCGACCAGGGCGTTGACGGTCAGCGGGTAGTACTCGGGCGTCGTCTGCTCCTTCTCGAGCAGCGCGCCGAGCACCCGGCACTCGATCTCGTCGAGCCGGCGCGGCAGGCGCTCCATCGCGCCGCCCATCGGCTCGGATCGGGCTGGCAGATCGGTCTCGGGCTCAGCGGTCATCCTCCGGCCTCCTGGACCGGAGTTATACCGCGAGGCGGAGCCGCTCGCGCCCGCCGGCGGCGTCGAGCGATATGATCGCCACCCCCCGATGCCCGCCCCCGAGCACAGCGACCTCTTCCTCTCGCTCACCCCGGACCGCGTGCTCGCGGCCGTCGAGGCGGCCGGGCTCGAGACCAACCCGGTCTGCTACCCGCTCAACTCGTTCGAGAACCGGGTCTACGAGGTCGAGCTGGTCGACCGCTCGCGGATCGTCGCCAAGTTCTACCGGCCGGGGCGCTGGAGCGAGGAGCAGATCCTCGAGGAGCACCGGTTCCTGCGTCGACCTCGAGGCCGAGGAGGTCCCGGTCTGCCCGGTCCGCCGCTTCCCCGACGGCGCGACGCTCAGCGAGCAGACGACGGCATCTGCTACGCCTCTCCGAGCGCCGCGGCGGTCGCGCCCCCGACGAGCTCGACGACGCCGCCGCCGAGCGGCTCGGCATGCTGGTCGGGCGCCTCCACACGGTCGGCGCCCGGCGCGACGCGCCGCACCGGCTGCGCGTTGACCGCCGACGCCTTCGTCCGCGACGACCTCGCCTGGCTCGACGAGCACCGGACGGTCGCCGCCGCGGCTCTGGCCGCGCTGGACCGACGCCGCCGCGCGAGCGTCGCCGAGCGCCTCGACGCGCTCGCTCGACGGGCGTCGCGACCCACCGCATCCACGGCGACCTCCACCTCGGCAACCTCCTCCTGCGCGACGGCGTCCTCAACGTCCTCGACTTCGACGACATGACGGTCGGCCCGGCGGTCCAGGACCTCTGGCTGGCGCTCCCCGGCCGCGACGCCTGGGCGCGCCGCCAGCGCGAGCGCTTCCTCGAGGGCTACGAGCGCTTCCGCGCTCTTCGACCGCTCGACCCTGCGCCTGATCGAGCCGCTGCGCGGCGCTGCGCATGATCCACTACGCGGCCTGGCTCGCGCGGCGCTGGCACGACCCGATCTTCCCTGCCACCTGGCCGCAGTTCGGCGAGCGAGGGCTACTGGGAGCGCGAGACCGTCGACCTCGAGGAGCAGCTCCGGGTGATCCGCCGCGAGGTCGACCCCGAGGCCGCCGCGACCGCCCAGGACCAGGAGGAGCAGCTCACCAACGCCGACTACTTCTGGGACTGGGAGGGGTAGGGAGCGCGGTGCGCCAGTACCTCGACCTCCTCCGCCACGTCCTCGACCACGGGGTCGACAAGCCCGACCGCACCGGCACCGGCACGCTCTCGGTCTTCGGCCACCAGATGCGCTTCGACCTCGCCGAGGGCTTCCCGCTGGTCACCACCAAGCGGGTGCACCTCCACTCGGTGGTCGTCGAGTTGCTCTGGTTCCTGCGCGGCTCGACCAACGTCCGCTGGCTCCAGGAGCGCGGGGTGCGGATCTGGAACGAGTGGGCGGACGAGGAGGGCGAGCTGGGGCCGATCTACGGCGCCCAGTGGCGCGCCTGGCGCGGGCCGGAGGGGGAGCCGATCGACCAGCTCGCGCGGGTGGTCGAGTCGATCCGCACCGATCCCCACTCGCGCCGCCACGTGGTCAGCGCCTGGAACGTCGGCGAGCTGCCGCGGATGCGGCTCCCCCCCTGCCACCTGCTGTTCCAGTTCTGGGTCGGCGGCGGGCGGCTGTCGTGCCAGCTCTACCAGCGCAGCGCCGACGTCTTCCTCGGCGTGCCGTTCAACATCGCCTCCTACGCGCTCCTGACCGCGATGGTGGCGCAGGTCTGCGACCTCCCCCCGGGCGAGCTGGTACACACCCTCGGCGACGCCCACCTCTACAAAAACCACCTCGCGCAGGCCGAGGAGCAGCTCGGCCGCGCGCCGCGCCCGCTCCCGGCGCTGCGGCTCGACCCCTCGGTGCGCCGGCTCGAGGAGTTCGAGGCCGGGCACGTCACGGTCGAGGGGTACGACCCCCATCCCCACATCGCGGCGCCGATCGCCGTCTGAGAGTTCGGCCGAGATGAGACTCGCGATCATCGCGGCGGTCGCGGAGAACGGCGTGATCGGCCGCGGCGGCGGCCTGCCGTGGCGGTTGCCCGCCGACCTCCGGCGGTTCCAGGAGCTGACGATGGGCCATCACCTGCTGATCGGGCGGCGCACCTGGGAGTCGATCGGCCGGCCGCTCCCCGGGCGGACGATGATCGTGGTCACGCGCGGCGGGGCCGAGCTGCCGGCGGGGGTGCGCGCGGCCCGCACCCTCGAGGAGGCGGTCGCGAGCGCGGCGGCCGCGGGCGACGCCGAGCCGTTCGTCGCCGGCGGCGCCGGGCTCTACCGCGAGGCGCTGCCGCGCGCCGGCCGGCTCTACCTCACCCGCGTGCTGGCGGCGGTCGAGGGCGACGTCCGCTTCCCGGACTGGGACCCCGCGGAGTGGCGCCGGGTCGAGGCGCGGGACCGCCCCGCCGACGCCGCCAATCCGCTGCCGCTGCGCTTCGAGGTCTGGGAGCGGACCTCGGGGTAGCCGCCCTTCCTCAGCAGTCGCCGTCGCGCTCCAGCTCGAGGACGTAGTCGCGGAAGCGGCCGGCGTCCTCGCCGTCCGGAGCCAGCTCGAGGTAGTGCCGGAATGAGACGCAGGCCGCCGGGCGGTCGCCGGCGCGATAGAGCAGGAGACCCAGCTCGCGGTGCGGCTCGGGGCGGTCGGCGTCGAGGCGGATCGCCTCGCGCAGGGCGGTCTCGGCCTCGGCCAGCCGCTCGGCGGCGAGCGCCGGATCGGCCTCGACCTCGGCCTGGGCCTGGCGCAACTGGCCGAGCAGCAGGTGGCTCTCCGGGTCCTCGGGCATCCACTCGAGGGCGCGGGCGAGCTGGTCCTCGGCGATCATCAGACGCCCGGCCTCGAGGTTCAGGGCGGCGTCGTCGCGCACCACCGGGCGGATCCGGCGGGAGAACTCGTCCGTGGCCTCGCCCGCGGGCTCTCCTTCGGCGCCGCCCGCGGCGGTTTCGGGGTGCTCGGCGAGCCAGATCTTGGCGTTCTCGACCCGCGCCGAGAGCTTCGGGTGGCTGCCGAAGAAGAAGCCCTCGACCGAGGTCGGCTCGCCGTGGTCCTCGAGCAGCGCCTGGTAGACCTCGGGGCCGACCGCCGGGTCGTAGCCGGCGGCGGCGAGCTTGGCGAAGCCGCCGTAGTCGGCCTCCTGCTCGAGGTCGCGGCCGTAGCCGTTGACCGCGGCCAGGAAGGCGAGCTGCAGGCCGAGGCCGATCAGGAGGTCGCCGAGGACGCCGATCGTCGCGGCGCGGCTCCAGTCGCCGGCCTCGTAGGCCTCGCCCTGCTCGCCTGCTAGCACGACCGCCGCGGCCACCGACGCCACCGCGAACCCGATCTGGCGGTTCTGGGCGGCGCGCTGGTAGCGCAGCATGTGGCGGTTCTCGACGTGGGTCATCTCGTGGCCGAGGACGGTGGCGAGGTGGTCCTCGCTCTCCATCCGCGCCACCAGGCCGGTGTGGACGTAGAGGCTGCCGTGCGGGTAGGCGAAGGCGTTGAGCGTCGGGTCGGCGACCACCCGCACCTTGTAGATGATCGAGGGGTTGGCCGCCATCTGCGGCGGGTTGAGCCGCATCACCACCCCGGTGAGGTAGTCCTCGAGCAGCGGGTCCTCGTAGAGCGTCACCTCGCCGAGGAGCTTGTCCTCCTCGGCGCGCGACTGCTCCCAGAGCGCCAGCTCGTCGGGCAGCGGCTGGAAGGCGCCGCCGGCGGCCGAGATCGGCGGCAGGTTGGTGGACGCGCACGAGGCGGTGAAGAGGGCCAGCGTGACGATCGCGGTCACGCGGACGGCGGGGGAGCGGTGGCGAAGGCTCGGACGGCGTTCCGGGCGGGCGGTTCGGTCCATGGTCGCACCTCGGGCGGGGTCGCACCTCGCGAAGAGTTCGTGCGACAGTCTAACTCCGGTGCGATCCGGTAAGATCCCGCCCCCCATGGGACTGATCTCCGGAGCCGCCAGCATCACCCGCTTCCGCCTGGTCTCGCGGCCGGACGAGCCCGACTTCGACCGCGCCGGCTTCCGCGAGATCGAGCCCGGCTCGGAGCTGCGCGAGAGCGTCGGCTTCCTCCCTTACGAGCCCGGCGAGCCCTACCGGGTCGGCGACAGCCGCTGGTTCTTCCGCCTGCGCGTCGACCGGGTGCGGCCTGACCCGACCGCCGTGCGCGAGCGGGTGCGCCAGCTCGCCGCCGCCGAGCGCGAGGCGACCGGCGCCGACTTCGTCGGGCCCAAGAAGCGCCGCCAGCTCCGCGCCCTGGCCGAGGACGAGCTGGCGCTCCGCACCAGCCCGCGGAGCGCGATCGTCGAAGGCGCGCTCGACGGCGACGTGGTGTGGATCGGCACCACCGCCAAGGGCCGGATCGGCACCGTCCTCCAGCTCCTGCGCCGGGTCGAGGTGGTCGCCGACTACACCGCGCCCTGGATCGAGCGCGACGAGCCGGAGGCCGAGAGCCCGCTGGTCGAGATCACCGAGCCGGGGCAGTCGGCGGCCGGCTGCCGCTTCCTGCGCGAGCTGGTCGGCGACCGCGAGCTGATGGTCGAGCCGGAGGCGGGGAGCGTGCGCCTCCAGACCGCGGAGGCCAAGGTGGGGCTGACCGGCGGGGTGCTCAACGAGCTCCACCGCTACCTCGAGCGCGGCGCCGAGCCGCTCTCGGCGAAGCTCCTGACCGGCGAGGCGTCGTTCCGCTTCGACGCCCTCTCCTACCGGGTCGCGGGCCTCAAGGTCGAGACCGCCCGCCGCGGCCACTGGAGCGAGCTGCTCGACGAGCGGCTGGAGCGGATCGCGGCGGTTTTTGAGCTGCTCGACCGCAAATATGGCGAGCTGATGACGAAGGCGGCGGTCCCGGTCGGGACCGCCGCCCCCGGCTGAGCGCGGGCTACCCCAGGTGCTGCTTCTTCGACGGCAGGCAGAGCAGCTCGGACTCGAAGGTCTTCACCGTCGCCTCGCCGTACTGGTTCGAGACCACCGACTTGCGCTCGATCGGATCGGTGGGGACCAGCAGCTCGTAGCAGACGTAGTGGAGGTCGGGATCGACGATCTCGGTCGTGTCCTTCTTCGTCGGGTTGCACAGCAGGGCCGGCCGGATCACGTCGGGCACCGTCAGGCCGAACTGGTCCTTCAACCGGTGGTCGGTGGGCTGGAAGTTGTCCCACTCGATGATCCGGTAGCAGTGATAGTGGTTGGCGATGAGGTCGAACGGCCCGACGCCGGGCGAGGCGCCGGAGCGCAGCGCCGGGACCAGGAGGAGCGCGGCGGCCGCGCCGGCGGCGACGAGAGCGGCGAGGACGATGCGGGTGTTGCGGGTCATGGGAAAGGGTTTCCTCCAGGAGAGCCGCGGGGGCCCTCCGGTCGGTGAGGCCGCGCCGGCCTGGGGGAACGCGATGCCGGCGAGGCCGGTTCAGGATGCGAAGCGCTCCCTGACAAAGGGAGTGAGCCCAGCGCCCTAGGTCGTGACGCCCTAATATACGTAGAGGCTTATATTAAATCGGATGGCAGGCCCAGGGCAGCGAGCGGCCCGGCGAGGTCGGCGGGGACCGGTGCCCTCAACCGCAGCCGCTCGCCGCCGGCGGGATGGGGGATCTCGAGCGAGAGCGCGTGGAGCGCCAGCCGCGCCAGGCCGTACTCGGCGCGGAAGAAGCGGTTGTGCTCCCCCTTGCCGTACTCGACGTCGCCGATCACCGGCAGCGACAGGTGCTTCAAGTGCCGCCGCACCTGGTGCAGCCGGCCGGTCGCCGGCCGCGCCTCGACCAGCGAGTAGACCCGCCGCGGCCCCAGCTCGGCGACCGCCAGCCGGCGCACCGCGGTCACCGCCGGCACCCGCGGCCCGCCCGCGTCGCGCGGGATCGGGTGGTCGACCACGGTCTCCTCGGGCGCCCGCCCGCGCACCAGGGCGAGGTAGACCTTGACCACCTCCGGGGCGCCCGCGGCGAACGCCGCTCCGAGCCGCCGCGCCGCCTCGGCATCGAGCGCGAAGACCAGCACGCCGCTGGTGCCGCGGTCGAGCCGGTGCACCGGGAAGACCCGCCGCCCGGCGATCCGCCGCGCCAGGTCGAGCGCCGTCACCCGGTCGTTCCCCCAGCCGCGGTGGACCAGGAGGCCCGAGGGCTTGTCGATGGCGAGCAGGCGGTCGTCGCGGTGGAGGACGGGGAGCACGGAAGGGATGGTAGCTTGCGGTCGTCGACGCGGTCGCCGGCCTGGACTCAAAGTATGAAGACCATCACCATCCGTGTGAGCCAGCCGGTCTACGAGAAGTTCCGGCGAGCCTCGAAGCGTCAGGGTCGCCCTACCTCGGAGCTGATACGGGAGGCGATCGAAAGCTACCGCCCTGAGTGGCTGCACCCGCGAGGCGATCTGAGGAGCCTGCGCCCGCGCTCGCTCGGCAAGGTGTTGAAGCCGCTGGCCCGGCAAGAGGACCTCCTCACCGAGATGATCGGATCCGGCGCGTGATCGGGGTCGACACGAGCTTCCTGGTCGGCCTCGCGGTCCGGGAGCACGCCGCCCACGACCGGTGCTGGGCGCTCTTCGAATCGCAGATCCTGGGCGGCCATGCGACGATGGCGGTCGCCGCGCAGGTCCTCGCCGAGTTCTGCCACGTCGTGACCGACGATCGCCGTTTCGAGCGGCCGCTCGCCATGGTCGAGGCGCTGGAGCTGTGCGCGCAGTGGTGGAACGCCCAGGAATGCCGGCCGATCGAGGTCGACGCCGAGGTCGGCTCCCTGCTCCTCTCCTGGATGCACGAACACCGGCTCGGCCGCAAGCACCTGCTCGACACCCTGCTGGCCGCCACCTACCACCGCGCGGGGGTGCGGCGCCTGGCGACGACCGATTGGCGAGACTTCGAGATCTACGGGGCGTTCGAGATCGAACGGCTCTGAGGACCGCGCCCGGGCGCTCGAGGGCTTCGTCTTCGCGGTCCTCAACCCGCGTCGGTCTTGAGCATCGCCACGAACGCCGACTGCCGGTCGACCTCGATGGTCTCTTCGCTCACACCCCGGGCTTCGAGGAGGCGCGCCAGGTGGGCTCCGAGCGCCGAAGCGAGATCCCGCCGCAGGTCGTCCGGCACCCGCGAGGCATCCTCGAGCGGCAGGTATAGGCCCGAGATCTTGCCGTGGCGGGTCAGGAGCACCGGCTCATCGCCCGAGACGTACCGGGTGAGATGGGCGCGAAAATCGCGGACGCCGGCCTTTTGCATTCTCGTGTCCTCCGAGCCGGAGGGTAATCAGCGCCCGCGCTCTGCGTCAAGATTTGCGTAAACAGCCTGCGCGTTCTTCACGTCGTCCAACCCCGCCGCGGCAGCCAAGGTCGAACCGGCAGCGAACCGCCCACGATGGTAGCGTCCAGCCTCCAGATCTCGACCAAACCGAGGCTTCGGTGGTGTATTAGCAAGCCTGTCGCGCCGCGAACCAGACGGGCTGTGAACTCGGCCGGTGGAGCGACAATGAATGTGCCGTTGCCAGGCGTGCAGTTCGGATGAGCCTTCCCCGCCTGCTCCTCGCGGACAGTGTCGGCCTGCGAGAGACCATCGAGGCCGGCTTGATCATGGCCAAGCTGATTGCGCGCCGCTACCGGAGAGCCGATGTCTGACCGGCCGAGCCACGACGGCGAAGGGCAGCGTCTCGATCGCAAGTCCCTGCGGACGGTCACCGGCAGGACCGCCGACTTCCCCGAGATGGCGAAGGACTGCGTCTGCTTCGCCAACAGTTCCGGCGGCCAGCTCATGATCGGCATCGAGAACGACGCCACCGAACCGCCGTCCGACCAGCGCATCCCGGCCATCCTCCTGGACCGCGTCCGCAAACGCATCGGCGAGCTGACGGTCAACGTGGACGTGGCGGCCGAGGTTCGGACGGGCGTCAGCGGAGGCGAGTACATCGCACTCACGATCCCACGCGCAGTCGGCGTCGCGTCGACCAGCGACGGGCGCTACTTTCTGCGGGTCGGCGCCGATTGCAGGCCGGTGGTGGGCGACGACGTTCTCCGGCTGGTAGCCGAGCGCCCGTCGATCCCGTGGGAGACGATGACTTCACTTCAGGTGCCGCGCGCTCGCTGCGATGCGACCAAGCGTAGGAACCTGTGCGCTGCGCTGCGTGCGTCCGACCGCATCAAGGAGTCCGTCCGCGAGAAGACCGACGCCGAGCTGCTCCAACACTATGGGCTTGCCAGCGGCGAGGTGCTCACGAACCTCGGCGTCCTGCTGGTCGGGACCGCTACAGACCGCGCGCGTCTGGGCGCGGCGCCGGTGGTCCAGGCCGTCAAGTACGACGAGCGCGGCGTCAAGGTCGCCAAGCACGTATGGGACGACCACAGCCTCTCACCCGTCGAGCTGGTCGACGCGGTGTGGCAAGGTGTGCCCGACTTTCGGGAATCCTACGAGCTGCCGGACGGGCTGCTCCGAAGCCGCGTGCCGGCCTACGACGAGGCGGTCGTGCGCGAGCTCGTGGTCAACGCGCTCGTCCACCGGCCCTACACTCAGAGCGGCGACGTGTTCCTCAACCTCCACCCCGACCGCCTCGAGGTGGTCAACGCCGGTCGCCTGCCACTCGGCGTCACGCCGCAGAACATCCTCCATTCCAGCCGCCGCCGGAACGACGGCCTGGCCCGCGTTTTCCACGACCTCAAGCTGATGGAGCGTGAGGGCAGCGGCTTCGACCTGATGTACGACCGCCTGCTCACGAGCGGTCGCGCCGCACCCAGGGTCGTCGAGGGCGTCGATTCGGTTCACGTGGTCGTCCCGAGGAGGGTCGTGCATCCCGGCGTCATTCGGCTCATCGCCGACGCCGACCAGCGTCACCACCTCACGCAGCGCGAGCGCATCACGCTCGGCACGCTGGGTCAATCCGAGGGGATGTCGGCCGCCGAGCTGACGGCCGCCCTCGAGCTTCCCGAGCCCGTAGCCCTGCGGCCCTGGATCGCACGCCTCGTGGACCTGGGCCTCGTGGCGCAGGCGGGCCGAACGCGGGCCACCCGCTATTTTGTCGATCCGGCCCTCGTGCGAGACGCCGGCCTCGCAGGGCAAACCACGCTCAAACGCATCGAGCCGCACCGCCTGCGGGCGCTCATCGTCGAGGACGTGGGGCGTTACCCCGGCTCGTCCGCATCGGAGATCCACCAACGCGTCGGGCCCGAGATCCCGGACCGGACCTTCCGTCGGGCACTCAAGGAGACGCTGAGCGGAGGCCGGATTGCGGCGACGGGCGATCGGCGCTGGCGGCGATATCACCCGGGCTCGGCTAACGGCCAGGGAGGTGGCGATGGCCGATAGAACCCGCAGGGAGGCGCGCAACCGACAGTCAACACGGAGCTTTTCTATTGGCCAGAGGGTCCCCGTGGCCGATAGTCTTGCGAGTGGTGCCGGTCGAGATCTCGCAGAACTGAAGCGGCTCTGAGGCCCCGCCTCACCCCGCGTCGGTCTTGAGCACCGCCACGAACGCCGACTGCGGGATCTCGACGGCGCCGACCATCTTCATCCGCTTCTTGCCTTCCTTCTGCTTCTCGAGGAGCTTGCGCTTGCGGGTGATGTCGCCGCCGTAGCACTTGGCGGTGACGTCCTTGCGGAAGGCGTCGATGGTCGCGCGGGCGATGATCTTGCCGCCGATCGCGCCCTGGACGGCGATCTTGAACTGCTGGCGCGGGATGGTCTCGGCCAGCCGCTCGCAGTAGTGGAGGGCGCGGGCGCGCGCCTTCTCGCTCGTGGACGAGCTGGGAGAGGGCGTCGACCGGCTCGCCGTTGACCAGGATGTCGACCTTGACCAGCTCGGTCGGGCGCAGGTCGAGCAGCTCGTAGTCGAACGAGCCGTAGCCCTGGGTGACCGACTTCAGGCGGTCGTAGAAGTCGAACAGCACCTCGGCGAGCGGCAGCTCGCTGGTCAGCTCGACCCGCTTCTGCGACAGGTAGTTGAAGGTGGTGCCCTCGCCGCGGCGCTCGCGGCAGAGCTCCATCACCGTGCCGAGGTAGCGCTCGGGCATCATCACCGAGGCCTTGATGTACGGCTCCTCGGCCCCCTCGATGGTCGACGGATCGGGGTAGAGGCTCGGGTTGTCGACGAAGCGCACCTCGCCGCTCGTGAGCGTCACCCGGTAGCGCACCGAGGGCGCCGAGAGGAGCAGCGACAGGTCGTACTCGCGCTTCAACCGCTCCTGGATCGACGTCCAGATGGAGGAGCCCCAGGAAGCCGCAGCGGAAGCCGAAGCCGAGCGCCGCCGAGGAGTCCTTCTCGTAGGTCAGCGCCGCGTCGTTCAGGGTCAGCTTGTCGAGCGCCTTGGCGAGGTCCTCGTAGTCGTCGCTCGCCATCGGGTAGATCGACGAGAAGACCACCGGCTTCGCCTCCTTGTAGCCGGGGAGCGGCTCGGCCGCGGGCCGCTCGGCGTCGGTCAGGGTGTCGCCGATCGCGATGTCGCGGACGGTCTTGATCCCGGCGATCACGTAGCCGACCGCGCCCGCGCTCAGCTCGTCGGCCGGCACCTGCCGGAGCTGGATCAGCCCGACCTCTTCGACCTGGTGGTCGGCCCCGGTGTGCATCAGGCGGATCCTCTGGCCGGCGCGGATCGTCCCCTCCTTGACCCGCACCAGCAGCACGACGCCGCGGTAGGCGTCGTAGTGGGCGTCGAAGATCAGCGCCTGGAGCGGCGCCCCGTCGTCGCCGGCCGGCTGCGGCACGCGCGTGACCACCGCCTCGAGCACGTCGTCGATCCCCTGGCCGGTCTTGGCCGAGCAGAGCACCGCCTCGAACGGGTCGAGCCCGAGGTCGGAGTCGATCTCCTCGCGCGCCCGCTCGACGTCGGCCGACGGCAGGTCGATCTTGTTGATCACCGGGATGATCTCGAGGTCGTACTCGAGCGCCAGGTAGAGGTTGGCGACGGTCTGCGCCTCGACACCCTGCGAGGCGTCGACCAGGAGCAGGGCGCCTTCGCACGACATCAGCGCGCCGGCGCACCTCGTGCGAGAAGTCGACGTGCCCCGGGGTGTCGATCAGGTTGAGCGTGTAGGTCTCGCCGTCCCGGGCGGTGTAGGAGAGCGTGATCGTGTTGCTCTTGATCGTGATCCCGCGCTCGCGCTCGATGTCCATCGAGTCGAGGATCTGGTCGCGGAACTCGCGCGCCTCGACCCCGCCGCAGCGCTGGATCAGGCGGTCGGCGAGGGTCGACTTGCCGTGGTCGATGTGGGCGATGATGCAGAAGTTGCGGACGCGCTGCATGGTACTCCATCCACGGGCGGGGAAGCCGGCGCCCGGAGGCGGAATCCTACCCCGTCCGCGGGGCCGCCATCCGCCGCGGGGCCGCGCCGCCCGCCGCGGTCGACCGCGGATCGCCGGGAAATCTCCCCGGCGGCGTCCCGCGCACGGGGGTCGGCCTCACTGGGTAGAGTGCAGAGCATGTCAATGCATGCGGACTGACGCACTCTTGTAGGTGTTCAGCGTCCCCGTCCGCGCTCGGTAGATCCCGCCGGGTCGACCCGCCGGGAGCCGCGGCCGGATCGGGGGCTTCCTCGGGCGCCCGGAGCCCGTGACGGCACGGACCTCCGCTGCGCTCAACGTCACTGTAGGAGGACAGATGATGCATCCGAACCCACGATTCCGCGCCGTCGGGATCCTCGCCGCAGCGGCCGCATTCGCCTTCGCGATGCCGGCCGGCGCGGCGACCTTCGTCGACATGGAGCTCCCGCAACTGATCGCGGAATCGGACGCCGTGATCGAGGGGCGGGTGACCCAGGTCGAGTCGTTCTGGGACGAGAACGGCACGGTGATCGTCACCGAGGCCCTGATCGCGGTCGACGACAAGATCGCCGGCAAGAGCGACGACTGGATCCGCGTCCGCGTCCCGGGCGGCGAGGTCGACGGCTACACGATCGAGGCGCCGGGCTTCCCGACCCTGGCCGCCGACGAGCGGGTGGTGCTGTTCGTCCAGCGGCCGGCGGACGGCGGCGAGGCGTTCCGGATCACCGGCAACCCGCTCGGCAAGTACCGGATCGTCGAGGAGGGCGGCGACCAGATCGCCCGTCCCACCGTCGACAGCGGCGCCGTGCTGGTGTCGCCGCAGGGCGGGCGCACCGAGGCGCCGCGGGCGCTCTCGCTCGACCGCCTCAAGGAAGACATCCGCGAAGCCGTCCGCGCCTACGGGCTCGACCGCTAACCCGACCAGGAGACGAACGAGATGACCAAGAAGACCCTGATCGCCCTCGGCGTCGTCGCCCTCCTGGCCTTCGCCTCCACCGCCTCCGCCTACGTGCTGCTCTCGCCGCGGCGGACCTGGGCCAGCGACCCCAACTACCGCGTCGACACCCGCGGCCTGACCGGCGTCAACGATGGCAACGGCGGCGACACCCGCACCCGTGACGCGATCGTGTCGACGGCGGCCTGGAACGGCGCCGGCGCCGGCACGGTGGTCAACGCCACCGTCGCCTCGGTCACCGGCTTCAGCCTCGGTGACGGCATCCCGATGCTCAACTTCCGTGACCCCACCGGCCAGTGCAGCGGCAACTGCCTGGCGGCGACCTTCACCGGCTTCTTCAGCGGCGGGACGATCTTCGACGCCGACATCGTCACCAACACGGCGCACGCCTGGACCTCGATGGGCGAGGACCCGGGCGGCTCCGGCTGCAGCGGCGAGTTCTACATCGAGGGGGTGATGGTGCACGAGGTCGGCCACGGCCTCGGCCTCGGCCACACCAACGTCTCGGGCGCGACGATGTTCCCGTCGGTGTCGTCCTGCAACAACAACCCCGCCACCACCGAGAACGACGACGAGGCCGGCATCCGCGACCTCTACGGCGGCGGCGGCGGCATCCCCAACAACTCCTGCCAGGGCCGCTGCGGCCAGCAGGCCCCGGCCGGCTGCTGGTGCGACAGCCAGTGCAGCTTCTTCGGCGACTGCTGCCCGGACAAGGTCGCTCAGTGCGGTCCCTGATTCGGATCCGCTAGGCAGTTCCCGGCGGCCGGGGTGCGGAGGCGCCCCGGCCGTTTGCTTTCCTGCGCTTCACCGCGGCAGGGCCCAGCCCGAGCGGGGGTCGGCACCCTCCTCCAGCAGCTCTTCTGCCCGCACCGACAGGTCCCCTTTGCCGCTGCGGCCGATGCCGATGAAGGAGTACTTCGACGGGGGTGGCGGCTGGGGACGCGTCACCTCGCGGCGCAGGAGGTCGAGCGCGAGCGTCTCGACAGACTTCCCTTCACGGTCGGCCTGCTCTTCCAGGGCCTCGGCCAGCTCGTCGTCGGCGGGCAGCGTCAGCATCTTCATTCTGCGAAGGTATTTCCACCGCGTCGGCGGGAACGCTCCTCCAGCCACCGGTTCAGCGAGGCTTGGCCTTCGCCCGACGGCCTGCCGAACAACAGGTTCTCGGCACTGATGTCCTCATCGAGGTCCGGCCAGTGAATGCCCTCGCCATCGGCGATCAGTCTCCAATTGCTTCGTTCCTGGGGACTCCCGTGCAGGCGCCGCGGATACCAGGCGAGGGGCACTGAGACGGTGCGGCCATCGGTGAGATCGACGATGAGGTTCTCGTCCGTCACTTCGAGACCGTCGACGCCGGGAACCGAGACCTCAGATCTCAAAGTAGTCATTCCAGCTCTTCCTCTCCGCTTGACTCGTGCATTCTAGACCGGCTCGCCACTCTGCCGTGCCGCCCTACCGCCGCACCACCCGCACCCCCCGCCGCGCCGCCAGCCCGGTCTCGTCCATCACCACCACCTCGTGCTCGCCGGTCGTGGGCCGCCACCAGAGGCGGTCGGTGGCCGGGACCGAGCCGAGCCACTCGCCGTCGACGAACCAGGAGAGGGTCGCGCCCGTGCGGCGGGTCTCGGCGTCGAGAGGGACCATCTGGCGCTCCGGGTCGACGCCGGCGAGGAGGACCAGGACTTGGCCGGAGGGCGGGGAGAGGATGACCGGGGGGCGCGCCGGGCCGGCGGGGGTGCAGTCGGGGGCCAGGGCCGGGGGCCCGGCGAGGAGGCGGTGGCGCTCGCCGAGCCAGCGTTCGACGGCGGTGGGCCAGACGACGTAGGAGCGGGTCTCCCAGCGGCGGCCGGCGCGGCAGTCGGCGTTGACGGCGAGGCCGCGGTCGAGGTCGACGTCGACCGCCACGTGGTAGGGGCAGCGGGCGGTCGGGACGTGCTCGCGGAGGGCGAGGACGGTGCGGCGGCCGTCGCAGGCGGGGCCGGGGAGGCGGCCGGAGTAGGCGCAGACCTCGATCGGCTTCAAGTCGGCGGGGGGGCCGCTGCGCTGGGGCGCCTTCGGGCTCGGGTCGAGGGCCTCGAGGAGGTCGAAGAGCAACGGCCCGGCGGCGTCGGCGCCGACGAGGTCGGCGCTCGGGCGGTTGTCGAGGTTGCCGAGCCAGACCACCGCGGTGTAGCGCGGGCCGGAGCCGACGGCCCAGGCGTCGCGGCGGCCGTAGCTGGTGCCGGTCTTCCAGTGGATGTGCGGCGGCGCGCCCGAGAAGCGCCGCCGCTCGGGGAAGTCGGGGCGGTCGCGGCGAGACAAGATGCGCCGGGTCATCCAGGCGGCGCCGGGGGAGAGCAGGGGGCCGGCGGGGGGCGGGTCGTCCCCGGCCAGGATCTCGGGGCGGCGGGCGCGGCCGTCGTCGGCGAGGGTGGCGTAGAGGCCGGCCAGCTCGAGCGGGGTGACCTCGGTGCCGCCGACCGCCGCGGCGAGGCCGTACGAGCCCGGGTCGGAGCGCAGGCCGGTGGCGCCGGCGGCGCGCAGCGCGCCGACGAAGCGGTCGACTCCGAGGTCGGAGAGCAGATCCACGAACGGCACGTTGAGCGAGCGTCGAGAGCGCGTCCGAGAGGGTGGTCAGGCCGGCGAAGTCGCCGTCGTAGTTGCCCGGCCGGTAGTTCCCCGTACGACGACGGTACGTCGGGCACGAGATGCACGCGGCAGCGCCAGGCCGTCGTCGATCGCGAGGCCGTAGATGAACGGCTTGAGCGTCGAGCCGGGCGAGCGCGGGACGTCGAAGGCCGGGATCTGGCCGCCGTGGTCGTCGTCGAAGAAGTCGGCGTTGCCGACCAGCGCGCGCACCCGGCCTCTGGCGTGCTCGACGACGACGACCGCGCCGTTGTGGATGCCGCGCGCGGCCAGCTCCGGCGCGGCGGCGGCGAGGACGCGCTCGGCGAGGCGCTGCGCTGCCGCGGTCGAGCGTGGTGCGGACGGCGGTCTCGCCCGGCGCGCCGCGCGCGTAGCCAGTACGCGGCGTGCGGCGCCTCGCGGGGCAGCGGGCGGAGGCCGCTCGGGCACCGGCGTGGCGCGGATCTGGTCGAGGAACGCCGCCGCGTCCAGCTCGGCCGGCGCGGCGAGCGCGCCGGCGGCGAGGAGCGCCGGCGATCGCGTCGCGCGCGCGCGCAGCCGCTCGCGCGTTGCCCGCGGCGCGGGTAGCGCCGGGCCGGGCCCTGCGGCACCGCGAGCAGGGTCGCGATCTCGACCGGCGAGAGGTCGTCGGCGCCGTGGCCGAAGTAGGCCGAGGGCGGCGGCGTCGACCCCCTCGAGGTTGCGGCCGTACGGGGCGTAGCGTCAGGTAGGCGCCGAGGATCTCGTCCTTCGACAGGCGCAGCTCGAGCTGGAGCGCGCGCAGCGTCTCGATCAGCCTTCGAGCCGAGCGTGCGCGGCCGCGGCTCGAGCAGGCGCACGAGCTGCATCGTCAGGGTCGAGCCGCCCGAGACCACGCCGCCCGCGGCGCAGGTTGAGCCAGGCCGCGCGCACCGACCGCGAGCGGGTCGACGCCCGGCGTGGCCGGCAGAAGCGCTTGTCCTCGAGCGGATCAGCGCGGCGACGAGGTCGGGATCGACCTCCTCCGGGCGCGCCGCGATCCGGTAGCGGTCGTCGGGCGAGAGGAAGACGTGCGCCGGCCGGCCGTCGTGCTACTCGATCACCGTCGAGGCCGGCGCCGAGAGCGCGCTCGGGGAGCGGGACGGCGAAGACCAGGGCGAGCGCGCACGCCGGCGGCGAGGAGCGAGCCCGCCGGCGGCGAAGAGCAGCCGGCGCCGAAGGCGCGGCGACGGCCGGCGGCGGCTCGCCGGAGCCGCCGCGAGGCTCGTGCGCGCGAAGCGCCGGAGCGCCCGCTTCACCAAGAACCGCCAGCACCTCGGTCCTGCCGCGCCTCGCCGCGCCCAGAGCGCGGGTCGTACATCGCCTCGAGCGTCGCCGGCGGCACCGTGAACGTGCCGGCCGTGACCGCGCGGACGGCGTAGACGACGGTGCCGGGTCTCGGTCTTGTCGAGGTGGCCGAAGACCTCGATCCGGTCGTCGCGCACGTCCATGTGGTCGGCGGCCCAGAGCGAGTCCTCGTCGAGCCACTCGGGGCGGAGGTCGCGGCCGAGGCGCGGGTTCTCGATCTCCAAGCCGGCCGGCACGCGGTCGACCAGCGCGAGGTTGCCGATCCGCTCGCCGGCGAGGTTCGAGAGCTCGAGCTCGACGAAGACCAGCTCGCCGAGCACCACCGAGCCGCCGGCGGCGGCGATCTCCTCGCCGTCGGCCTTCAGGTAACGGCGGACCAGGCCGAGCCCCTCGCCGCCGCCGGGCCGCCGCTGCGGCACGACCGGCACCCCCTCGCCGGTGACGATCGCGTAGAGCGCGCCGTCGCCCTTGGCCGGCACCTCGAGGACCACCTCGCCGCGCTCGCTCGCGCGCGGCACCTCGAAGGTGCGGTCGGAGGCCGGCCGTCCCGGCGGGCTCGCGGCCGCCGGCCAGGCGCGGCCGGCGACCTTGAGCACCGGCGGCTCGAAGTCGCTCGCCGGCTCGCGCAGGAAGCGGCCGAGGCCGGTCAGCCCCCAGACCAGCTCCTGGGTGGTGTACCAGTACGCGCCGCGGCCGCGCAGCCCCTCGGCGACGACGTCGGCGATCGGCTGCGCGCCCTCGCGGCCGAAGAGATCGACGTAGGAGGCGAGGACGAAACCGCGCCGCCGGCGGTCGGAGTAGAAGGTCCAGCCGGTGTCGCGGTCGTCGCGCAGGGCGCCCAGCTCGGGGCGCCGGAGGTCGCGCTCGTAGCGGTGGTCGCCGGCCATGTAGAGCGCGGCCTTGAGCATCTACTCGTGCTCGGCCCGCTCGCCGAGCGCGGGCCGCGGCAGCCCGTCGATCAGCGCGCTGGATGCGCGCCTTGCGCGGCCGGCCGGAGAGCGCCAGCACGTAGTGCATGTAGGGCTCGGCGCCCTGCGAGTACCAGTCGTCGCGGTCGTCGCCGCCCTGCTCGTAGTGGGAGGAGATCCGCTCCTCCATCCACTCCAGCGCGTCGTCGATCCGGCTCTGCGGCACGGCGTGCCCCGCCTTCTGGGCGTCGATCAGCAGGTGGGTGGCGTAGGCGCCCGCCCACCACGCCGGCTCGGTGCCGCCCGGCCAGTAGGCGAAGCCGCCGGACGGGCGTCTGCATCGAGAGGATCCGGTCGATGCCGGCGCGCACCATCTCCTCGATCGACCCCTCGCTCACCGCCCGCGGGTCGATCGCGCTGACGAAGCTGCCGAGGACAAGGAGCGGCCGCGTGGTCGAGGTCGGTCTGCTCGAGGCAGCCGTAGGGGTAGCGGATCAGGTGCGAGGCGTGGTCGAAGACGTCGGCGTACGGGTTCGAGGTGACCCACACCGTCGTCCGCTCGGTGGTCGGCAGCCAGTCGCCGAGCGCCGGCGCGAGGTCGTTGGCGCCCTCCGCCAGCTCGACCCGGGTCAACCGCCGCTCGACCGGCGCCGCGGGCACCAGCGGCAGGTCGTGCTCTTCGGTGACCGTGACGTCGCCGGCCACGGCTTTCACCTCGAAGCGGGCCGCGCCGGTCGCCTCGGTGGCGCGGAGCGGGAAGACCGCGATGCCGCTGGCGCCGTCGGCGAGGGTCAGCCGGCGGGTCGCGCTGCCGTCGAGGCGGACGGGCGGATCGCCGTCGCCGTCGCCCAGCGCCGAGACCGCGGCGGTCACCTCGACCTCGCGCCGCGCGCCGGAGACGTTGGTGACCTGGACCGGCACCTCGACCCGGTCCTCGAAGGCGAGCACCCGCGGCACTGTCGCCTGGATGACGATCGGGTCGGCGACCGTCACCCGCGCCTCGGCGCGGCCCATCCTCTCGGCGCCGGCGGTGACCGCCATCACCCGCAGCTCGCCGCGGTAGGGCGGCAGCTCGAACGGCAGGGTGACCCGGCCGCTCGCCGGCACCTCGACCAGCCCCGACCAGAGCGCCACCGGCTTGACCGGCTGCACCCGGCCGAGCTCGCCGGCCTGGTCGCCGCCGGCGGCGTCGTTGCTGCCGGCGGCCGGGGCGAGGCGGGTCCAGCCGATGGTCTCGAAGGTCTCGACCCCGAGCATCCGGCGGGCGAAGATCGCCGCGAACGGGTCGGGGCTCTCGAAGCGGGTCAGCGACAGCACCCCCTCGTCGACCACCGCGACGGTGGCCCAGGTCGGCCCCTCCTGGCGTGCCAGGGCGAGCTTCACGTCGAGCCGGCTCTGCGAGCGCACCTTCGCCGGCACTTCGATCGCGAGCCCCTGGTCGAACGCCGCCGGCTCGACCCGCGCCGCGGCGACGCCGTAGGCGCGGTCGGGGACGAAGGCGTCGGGCGAATCGAGGAGCGGGTCCTTGAGCACCAGCGCCGAGACGTAGACGTTGGGGACGAAGCCGTCGAGCTTGAAGCGCCACTCGACCGGCCCGGGCTCGACCTCGAGCCACTTCGTCTCGACCATGCGGTCGGTCTCGACCGCGACCAGCGCCCGGCCGCGGTAGGGGGCGTCGAAGCCGACCGTCACCCGCTCGCCGGCGCGGATCGTCTCCGGCAGGTCGAGGGCGAGCCAGGTCGGCCGGTCGGGCTTGGGGGTCTGGTCGACCTGGGTCTCCCACGGCGCCCACCAGTAGGCGCCGCCGTCGCCGGCGATCTCGAGGTCGGTGCGCGCCCGGGTGCCGGCGGCGCGCACCCGCACCACCCACGACTCGGCGTCCCCGCGCGGCTCCCAGACGAAGCGGAAGCTGCCCCCCTCGGCGCGCAGGGTGCGCCGCTGGCTGGGGACGATCCGGCGATAGACCTTGTAGGTGTCGTAGCCGAGGTCCTCGTCGAACGCCCAGCCGTACTGGCTCTCGACCGCGAGCATCTCGATCTCGAGGTCGCGCGCCGCGGCGAGCGGCCGGCCCTGCCAGTCGACGATCTTGCCGCGCACCTCGACCTCGTCGCCGGCGGCGGCCTTGTCGGCGCCGCTCGAGAGGCCGATGTAGAACGACTCCGGGTGGACCGCGGCGGTCGCGGTGCCGACCGTGGTGCGGCCCGAGCCCGACTCGAAGACCGCCGCCCGGGCGACCAGCGTCGCCGGCCCGGCGAAGCCGCCGGCGTCCTCGCCGCCGGCGCAGGCGAGGGTCGCCTCGCCCTCGGCGTCGAGGGCGCCGGTGACGGTGCCGAGGCCGAGCGGCTTGAGCCCCTCTTCGGCCTCCCAGACGCCGTAGTGGAGGTCGGCGTTCTCGCGCGGCGTGAACTCCCCGGGCGTCAGCTCGCACGAGAGGTCGACCCGATGGTCCGCCGGCACGCCGCCGAAGAGATAGCGCGCGGCGACCTCGACTCCGAGCCGGTCGCCGAGCCGGAACGACTCCGCGGCCGCCGCGGCGTCGACCTTGAGCCGCTCGGGGACGAACTCCTCGACCTGGAAGTACGCCGTCCCGACCTGGCGCTCGCCGACCTCGAGGCGCGCCTCGTAGCGGCCGGTGACCGCGAAGGCGGCGAAGCCCTGGTCGAAGGTCGCCATGCCGGCGGCGTTGGTGGCCAGGGTCTGCTGGGTCAGGGTGGTGCCGCGCGGGTCGATCAGCTTCAGGATCGCCGGCAGGCCCGCCGGAGGAGCCTGGTCGTCCGCGCCGCGGACGATCGCCGCGAGATGCGCGGTCTCGCCCGGGCGGTAGACGCCGCGGTCGGTGTAGAGCGCGGCGCGGTACGGCCTCTCGGCGCCCCACGGCTCACCGGCGACGCGCTCCTCCTGGACGTCGACGCGGAGGTCGGCGAAGCGCAGGTAGGTGAGGTCGCCGGCGGTCTCGGCGATCAGCGCGAAGGGGAGCGCGGGGTCGATCCCGGGCTCCGGCACGGCCAAACGGCAGCCCCCCTCGCCGGCGGTGCGGCAGCTCGCCACCGTCGTGCCGCTGGGCTTGACCAGGCGCACGTCGACGCCGCGCACCGGCTCGAGCGAGCGGCTGTCGACCGCCCACACCGCGACCTCGGTGCCCTGCGGGGTCGCCTCGCCGACGCCGGCGCGCTTGACCACGAGCTGGAGGTCGGTCAGGAGCAGCCGGGCGGTGGCGCCCTGGGCGCCGGCGCCGGTCACGGTCAGCTCGAGGAGACCCCGGGTCTCGGCCGGGAGCAGCGAGCCGACGTCGACGAACGTGGTGGTCAGCACGTCGGGCGCGCCCTCGACCGCCAGCTCGTGCCGGACCACCAGGTCGCTGGTGCGCTGGGTCGCGGCCTCGTCGTCGTCGCTCATCCAGAACGCCAGGTTCTCGGGCGGCACCCTCCGCACCAGGAGCTCCAGGCGGTTGGCGTTCAGGTGGCGGACCGCGAGCGAGCGCCAGGCCGAGCGCGGCAGGTAGCGGCCGCCGCCGGCGAAGGCGACCCGCGGCGCGCGCGCCGGGATCGAGAGGTCGCGCTCGTACTCCTCGGCGAGGACGCCGCCGTCGCGGGTGGTCAGCCCCGAGGCCAGCCGCACCGTGTAGGCGCCGCGCTCGAAGTCGCCGAAGATGCGGAAGCCGCCGCTCGACTCGGCGACCGTGAACGGCACCGGCGGGTCGATCGAGACGTGCTCGCGCACCGAGTCCTCGGCCGGGATGCAGCGGACCGAGATCTCGCCGTAGGACTCGCCGTGCTCGCGGTCGTAGTACCAGCGCTCGGCCTCGACCGCGTCGTCGTCGCAGACGACGTCGAGGTAGAAGCCGCTCGAGCCCTCGGTCGGGGTCACCGCCCGGATCGCGAGGAGCGGCCCCGCGGGGACCGGCACGGTCGCGCTCGCGGCGCCGGCGGCGAGGTCGGAGTCGGCGCGGGCGGCGACCCCGGCCTCGAGCGCCAGCTCGATCGTGCTGCCGCCGCGGACGTCGGAGACCACGGCGCGGACGGCGCCGCCCTGGCCCTCGCTCCACCCCACCTGCGCCGGCTCGCGCGCGCCGCGGGCGGTGATCACGGTCAGCGTGGCGCGCCGGCGCACGTCACCGAGATCGGGAGCGGCCGAGAACTGGAGGTCGACCTCGGCGCGGCGCTTCTCGGCGTCGTAGCCGGCCAACGCCAGGCGCAGGAAGTCGAAGTCGGGGACCTCGAAGCGCACCATCCACGGGTTGGGGACCGGAGCGCGCACCACCCCGGCGTCGGTCGCCACCGCCTCGAGCACCGCCTTGACCGTCGAGCCGGGCGCGAAGCCGTCGCGCGGCCGGAAGCCGAGCGCCGAGGGGCTCCGGTAGACCAGGTCGCCCTCGACCGGCGGTTCGAGCCGCAGCACCGTCCCCTCGAGCGCCGGCCTGCCGACCTGATCCGAGCCGACGATCGGCCGCGCCAGCTCGACCACGATCTCGGACGGCACCCGGCCGAGACCGCCGAGCGGCTCGATCGTGGGCGCCAGCTCGGCGGCGGTCCACAGCTCGACGGCGGCGGCTTCGCCGGCCTCGCCGGCGGCCGGCGGGGTCTCCGGCTCGTCCGGACCGCAGCCGGCGGCGGCGAGGGCGACGGCGAACAGGCAGGCGGGAGCGAACGAGGCGAAACGGCGGCTCGGGTTCATTTGGGGGGCGCCCTCCTCGGCGCAGGCGGGATCTTACGCGGCGCGCCCTCTCTCCGCATTCTGCGCATCCGGCGGAGCATCCAGCGCAACGCGCCGGCAACATCTTCCGCGGCCGTCCTGCCGCCGTTGCGGCGGCGTTGGGGCGGCGGCGAGGAGGGACGGGGCGAAGCGGTGGCGGCCGCGACGGCGACCTTCGTTGTCCCGCTCACTGTCCCAATCGAGGTCATCGGAAGCGACTGGAGATCAAGGGCTTACGGATTTCGTGGCGCCAGATGTCCTCGGACCGTGGACCTCAGACTGTCCCGCCGGCCCGCTGCAGGGCCCGCACGGGGAGAGGCCCTACGGGGCTCTCCGGGTGTGTCCTCGCTGGATGACGATCCCGATCTTGGCGGCCGCGGTCGGGACCGCTTCACTCGCTCTCCCGGCGGCACCCGTATCCCTTTGACAGGAAAGGCTCGCAGCCGGTCCGCCGGCTCCCGCGGGGCGAGCCAATGGGCCTCACGCCGAGCGGGCACGACGGTTGCTCTAGAGGAGCGGCGAACCGCGAGCCCGCCGCGAGCCCGGACCGACCCGGACGCCGGCGCCGATCTCGCCGACCGAACCACACGACCCGGGGGGAACCCGCACCATGAACCGACTCCTTCACACCGCCCGCCTCGCCGCCCTCGCGGCGCTCTTCGCCCTGCCGGCGGCCGCCGCCGAGGCGCCGGCGCCGCCCGCCGAGCCGCCGGGCGGCCAGACCGCCTTCGGCGAGACGATCGACGTGCGGGTGGTCAACGTCGAGGTGGTGGTCACCGACAAGCAGGGCAACCGGGTGACCGGCCTCGGCCCCGAGGACCTGATCCTCTACGTCGACGGCGAGGACGTGCCAATCGACTACTTCACCGAGGTCCGCGGCGGCGTCGCGCTGGCGCCGGCGGCGGGTGCGGCGGCGCTGCCCGGGGTGCCGGCGGCCGCGGCCGGACGGACGGTGGGCACCAGCTACCTGGTCTTCGTCGACGACTGGTTCCCGATCGAGCGCGACCGCAACCGCGTCCTCCAGGCGCTCGCCGAGGACCTGCCGAGCCTGGGCCCGGACGACCGCATGGCGGTGGTCGCCTTCGACGGCGGCCGGGTCGAGATGCTGACCTCGTGGACCGGCTCGCGGCGCGAGCTCGGGCGGACGCTCCAGGCCGCGATGGACCGCCCGGCGTTCGGCCTCCAGCGGGTCGCCGCCGAGCGCGCCCACGAGACCGGCTTCGGCCTGTCGCGCGCGCGGTCCCGCGACTACGACCTGACGATCGACGAGTACGCCTTCGCGCGCGACGTCGAGGCCCGGATCGACCGCGCGGTCGGCGCGGCGGTGGCGACGCTGCGCGGCTTCGCCCAGCCGCCCGGACGGAAGGTCATGCTGCTCCTCTCGGGCGGCTGGCCCTACTCGCCGGCGATCTACGCGGTCAACGACGGCCCGCTGCCGGTCCTGGCCTCCGACTACGGCGGCGGCGCCCGCATCTACGAGCCGCTGATCGACACCGCGAACCTCCTCGGCTACACGCTCTACCCGGTCGACGTGCCGGGGCTCGCCGGCGGCTTCGGCGCCGACGTCGAGCGCGGCGGCGAGCCGCTGGTCGGCGGCGATCCCTCGCCGCTCGGCCAGAGCTTCGAGCGCGAGCGCCAGGTCCACGACACGCTCTACGTGCTGGCCCAGGAGACCGGCGGCCGGCCGCTGATCAACGCCGGCCGGCGCGAGGCGCTGCCGCTCGTGGCCGCCGACGTCCAGTCCTACTACTGGATCGGCTTCACCCCCGACCGGCAGCGCGACGACGAGCTCCACCGGATCCGGGTCGAGGCGATCGGCCGCGGCCTCGAGGTGCGGGCGCGCGAGGGCTTCCGCGACCTCTCGCGCGAGACCGAGGGGGACCTGGTGGTCGAGAGCGCGCTGCTCTTCGGCGGCGCGCCGACCGCGGGCGGCCCGGGCGCCGGCAGACTGATCGCCGAGGCCGGGACCTCGGAGCGCGACGGGCGGCGTTACATGGAGGTGCCGGTGACGCTCGGCATCCCGCTCGACGGGGTCACCACCCTGCGCGAGAACGGCGACCACGTGGCGCGCCTCGAGCTGCGGGTGGCGGCGCTCGACGACCGCGAGCGGATGTCCGAGGTGCCGACGGTACCGTTCGAGCTGCGCTTCCCCGAAGCGCCGGAAGCCGGGACGGCGGTCGCCTACGAGACCCGCCTGCGGCTGCGCAACGAGCCGCAGGACCTGGTGGTGTCGATCCACGACCCGCTGACCGGCGCGCACCTGATGACCCGGCTCGAGGTGGCCGCGGCGCGCTGACGGCGGCACCCGGGTTGCAGGCGATCGGCCCCGGAGCCGGGGGCGGAGGTCGGTCGGGTTGCGCGACGGGGACATGGACCGCAGGAGATTCCTGACCACCGCTTCGTTCGGCGCGCTGGCTCTGGCCGGCGCGCCGATGATCAACCTCGGCCGCTGCCGCCTGGAGGCCGCGCCGTCGATCGAGGTCTCGACCCGCGCCGTCGAGCTGGTGCGCGAGTCGACGGTGATCGACATGCTCGGCCTCCTGACCCTCGACTGGAAGCGGCTCGCCTCCTGGCGCCGGGAGCCCGAGCGCTTCCGTGACGCCGACTTCCGCGACCTCGAGCGGTCGGGGGTCGACATCTTCCATCCCGCGGTCGAGACCGGCCACGCCGACCCCTTCGAGGGGGCGCTGCACTGGATCAAGGGGTGGAACCGGCTGCTCGGCGACCAGCGCTGCTACTTCGCGCGGATCGACCGGCTGACCGACCTGGTGCACGCCCCGGCGGTCGGCCGGATCGGCGTCCTGCTCGGCTTCCAGAACGCCACCCACTTCCGCTCCGCCGCCGACGTCGGGCGGTTCTTCGGCCTCGGCCAGCGGGTCAGCCAGCTCACCTACAACGGCAGGAACCGCCTCGGCGGCGGCTGCTACGTCTCCGACGACCTGGGGCTCTCGCGCTTCGGCGCCGAGGTGGTCGCGGAGATGAACCGGGTGGGGATGGCGATCGACGTCTCCCACTGCGGCGAGCGCACCTCGCTCGACGCCGTCGGCGCCTCCCGCCAACCGGTGCTGATCACCCACGCCAACTGCCGCGAGCTCAACCCCCACCCGCGCTGCAAGACCGACCGGGTGATCCGCGAGATGGCGGTGCGCGGCGGGGTGATGGGGATCACCGTCGTGCGCGCCTTCGTCGGCCGCGGCCGTGCGCCCAGCCTCGACGACCTGCTCGACCACTTCGACCACGTCGCCCGGGTCGCCGGCATCGAGCACGTCGGCCTGGGCAGCGACACCGACCTCGCGGCGCTCGACCCCTCGACCGGGCGGCCCAACCCGGCCTATGCGATCCGCGGCCTGGTCCACCCGGCGCGGGCCTACCAGATCGCCGACGGACTGCTCCGGCGCGGCTACAGCGCCGATCACCTGCGCCAGATCCTGGGCGGCAACTTCCTGCGCGCGCTGGCCGCGATCCTCCCCGACGACGAGCAGCCGCTACGCTCGGAGGAGACCCTGCGCGACCCGTTCTGCCCGGCTCCCAAGCCGGCCCTGCCGGAGGGGCTGACGCCGAGCGGCTGAACCCCCGGCTCGGCCGCGGGGTCTCATCTGTGGGAGCCGACCGTCGGGAATTCGCGCCGCGCCCGCCGGCTTTCCACCGCGTGGGCGCGGCGCAGGGAGCCCGACCTACGATAGAACCTCCCCGCTCCCCAGGAGAACCCCGATGCTCTCGATCCGACGCTTCCCGCCCGCGGCGCTCGCGGCGCTGCTCTTCGCTTCCGCCCTGCCCGCCGCCGCTCAGGCGCCCTCCCAGCCGGCCGCCGAGCGCGCTGGCTCCGAGCGAGACCCTGCCGCCTTCGGCGAGACCATCGACGTCCGGGTGGTCAACGTCGAGGTGGTGGTCGAGGACAACGACGGCGTCCGCGTCACCGGCCTCGGCCCGGGCGACTTCCGCCTGGTGGTCGACGGCGAGCCGGTGGCGGTCGACTACTTCACCGAGATCCGCGGCGGCGAGGCGGTGGCCACCGCCGGGACCGTCGGCGAGGCCCCGGGGGCGGCGGTGCCGTCGGTGCCGGCGGCGGTGCCCGGCGAGCCGGTCGGCACCAGCTACCTGGTGTTCATCGACGACTACTTCTCGATCGAGCGCGACCGCAACCGGGTGCTCGAGGCGATGGTCGAGGATCTGCCGGCGATCGGCCCGAACGACCGTATGGCGGTGGTCGCATTCGACGGCAAGAGCGTCGAGATGCTGGCCACCTGGACCGGCTCCGGCCGCGACCTCGAGCGCGCCTTCCAGGACGCCCTCGACCGGCCGGCGCTCGGCCTGCAGCGGATCGCCGAGCGGCGCGCCTACGAGACCGCGTTCCCCGGCCGCGCCGGCACCGCCGGCACCAGCGCCTTCGGCCTCGATCCCGAGGAGCGCGGCTATGCCCGCGACCTGGGATCGCAGGTCGAGCGCTCGGTCAACGCCGTGGTCGCCACCCTGCGCGGCTTCGCCCAGCCGCCGGGGCGCAAGGTGATGCTCCTGCTCTCGGGCGGCTGGCCGTACTCGGTCGCCTCGTTCGTGGTCGACGACCCGACCCGGCCGCTGACCGGCGACGAGTACGCGATCGGCCCGCAGCTCTACGGGCCGCTGACCGAGACCGCGAACCTCCTCGGCTTCACGGTCTATCCGGTCGACGTCCCCGGGCTCTCCGGCGCCTTCGGCGCCGACGTCGAGCAGGGCGGGCGCACGATCAACGCCTTCAACGGGCGCCTCCTCGACGACCCGGAGGCGCGCTTCACCGAGAACGCCATCGCCGACTCGCTCAACCGCGAGCGGATCATCGAGGACGCGCTGGTCCACATCGCCACCGAGACCGGCGGCGAGGCGCTGATCAACGCCGAGAAGGGCAACGCCTTCGAGCTGGTGGTCGCCGACACCCGCTCCTACTACTGGCTCGGCTTCACCCCCGAGCGCCAGCGCGACGACCGCGAGCACGAGATCCGCGTCGAGGTCACCCGGCCCGGCCTCCGGGTGCGCACCCGCGAGGGCTTCAAGGACATGTCGACCGACAGCGAGCGGCAGATGGCGGTGCAGAGCGCGCTCCTCTTCGGCGATTCGCCCGCCGGCGAGCTGCCGGTCGAGGTCGGCGCCTTCGAGCGCGCCGGCCGGCGCGACGTCGAGGTGCCGGTGCGGGTGATCCTGCCGGTCGGGCAGATGACCGCGCTCCCCACCGCCCAGGGCCACGTGGTGCGGCTCGAGCTGCGCTTCGCGGCGCTCGACGAGCAGGGCGGGGAGTCGGAGATGCCGACCGTGCCGATCACGCTGACCTTCAAGGAGCCGCCGGGGGCCAACGCCGCGGTGCCCTACGAGACGCGGCTGCGGCTGCGGCGCCAAAAGCAGGTGCTGGTGGTTTCGCTCCACGATGCCGCCGGCGGCCGCCAGCTCGCGGCCCGGGTGGAGGTCGATCCGCGATGACCGCCGGCCGCCGCCTCGCCGCCTGCGCGCTGGCGGCCGCGGGCGGGGCGCTCGCCGCCGGCGCGGCGGCGGCCCAGGACGCGCCGCCGCCGGCGGTCTTCGGCGAGACGGTCGACGTGCGGGTGGTCAACGTCGAGGTGGTGGTCACCGACGGCGAGGGCCGCCGCGTCCCCGGCCTCGGCCGCGACGACTTCCGGCTCACCGTCGACGGCGAGGAGGTGGCGATCGACTACTTCCTCGAGGTGCGCGCCGGGGTCGTCGCGGGGGGCGCCGGAGCCCTCCCTCCGGGCGCCGCCGCCGGCGCGCCGGCGGGCACCAGCTACCTGGTCTACATCGACGACCTGCTCTCCCGGCAGACCGATCGCGACCGGGCGCTCGAGCGGCTCCGCGACCAGCTCCCGCACCTTGAGGCCGCCGACCGGATGGCGGTGGTCGCCTTCGACGGCCGGCGGCTCGACATGCTGTCGACCTGGACCGGCTCGGCGGCCGAGCTGGAGCGCGTCCTGGCCGAGGCCGCGGCGCGCCCCGCCTACGGCCTCTTCTTCCAGGCCGAGCGGCGGGCCGCCGACCGCGACCGCGGCCTCCTCCCCCCGAACGACCCGTTCGACGCCTCCCGGCTCGGCCTCGGCGACCTCGACTACGCCGAGCGGGTGGCGGCGCGGCTCGAGCGGGCGGTGGCCGGCGCCACCGCGGCGCTGCGCGCGTTCGCGCGGCCGCCGGGGCGCAAGGTGATGCTGCTGGTCGCCGGCGAGTGGCCGTTCGCGGTCGACCGCTGGGTGAGCGGCCGCAACCCGGTGGTCAACGACCCGTCGGTGCCGACCGGCCAGCGGCTCTACGGCCCGCTGGCCGAGTCCGCGAACCTCCTCGGCTACACCCTCTATCCGGCCGACGCCCGCGGCCTCGACCCCGAGCGGTTGACCGACCGCGCCGGAGCCGGGCTGCCCGACCCGACCGCCTTCGGCCTCGGCCGCGAGGAGCTGACCCACGAGACCTTCGAGTACCTGGCGCGCCAGACCGGCGGCCGCGCCTGGCTCAACGAGCGCGGCGGCGAGGCGCTGGCCGAGACCGCCGCCGACACCCGCTCCTACTACTGGCTCGGCTTCACCGCCCGGAGCGGCGGCGACGACGAGCGCCACGACATCCGGGTGCGGACGGCGAGCCGCGGCCTCGACGTGCGCAGCCGCGACAGCTTCCGCGACCTCTCGCGGCGTGCCGAGGTGTCGCTGGCGGTCGAGAGCGCGGTGCGCTTCGGCGACGGCGGCGTTCCCGGCGCGCGGCCGCTGCCGGGCGAGTTCGGGCGGCCGGCGCGCGGCAAGTCGCGCCGGATGCAGGTGCCGCTCAAGGTGGCGATCCCGCTCGACCTGGTGACCCTGGTGGCGGCCCCGGGCGGCGGCGTCGCCGGCCGGGTCGAGCTGCGGGTGGCCGCGCTCGACGAGTTCGGCGAGACCAACGAGGTGCCGATGATCGAGATCGACCTCCGCCTGCCCCGGCGGCCGGAGGCCGGCAAGTACTCGCTCTACGAGACGCCGGTCGAGCTGCGGCGGGCCGCGCAGCAGCTCCTGGTGACCGTCCACGACGCCGCCAGCGGCGAGGCCGCGGCGTTCAGCGCCACTGTGCTGCCGTGAGACCTGCGACCGTGAGACCTGCGGCCGTGAACCCGGCCGGCCGCGGCCCGGCCAGCCCTATAATCGAGCCCGCATGAAGAGACGACGCCCGAGTCCGCCCGCCGCGCTAGCCCTCTCCTCGCTCCTCGCGCTGGCCGCCGCCCTCGCGGCCGCCCCGCCGGCGCCGGGGCAGGCGCCCGCGGCGGCTCCGCCGGCCGCCGCCAGCCAGCAAGAGGTCGGCCAGCAAGAGGCCGGCCAGCCGGAGGTCTTCGTCGACAGCGTCGAAGTCAGCGTGGTCAACGTCGAGGTCTACGTCACCGACAAGCAGGGCAACCGCGTCACCGGCCTGACCAAGGACGACTTCGAGGTCTTCGAGGACCGCCGGCCGGTCCAGGTCAGCAACTTCTACGCCGTCGAGGACGGCGTGCCGGTGCGCGAGTTCGCGCCGCTCCAGGTGGCCGCGGACGCCCCCGAGCCGATCGCGGCGCCGCCGGGAGCGCCCGCCGCCGCGCCGGCCGCTGCCGAGATCCCCGAGGACCAGCGCCTCAACCTGATCGTCTACGTCGACAACTACAACCTGCGGCCGTACAACCGCAACCGGGTGCTGCGCGAGCTGCGCGTCTTCCTCGGCGAGCAGGTGCGGGTCGGCGACCGGGTGATGCTGATCAGCTACGACCGCTCGCTCCAGATCCGGCGGCCGTTCACCACCGACCCGCAGGCGATCGGCTCGGCGCTGGTCGAGCTCGAGACCGTGACCGGCCACGCCGCCTCCCGCGACCAGGACCAGCGCGACGTGCTCCAGCGGGTCCAGGACGCGCGCTCGCCCGCCGAGGCGCTGACCTGGGCGCGCGGCTACGCCGAGGAGATCGAGAACAACCTCCGCTTCACCGTCGACGCGCTCAAGGAGATGGTGAGCTGGCTCGCCGGGCTGTCCGGCCGCAAGGCGATCGTCTATCTCTCGGACGGCGTGCCGATGGTCCCCGGCCAGGAGGTCTTCCACGCCGTCGACGGCCTCCACGGCGGGCAGTCCGGGGCGATCACCGAGTCGCTCGGCTATGACGCCTCGCGGCTGTTCCAGGAGCTGGCGGCGCAGGCCAACGCCAACCGGGTCACCTTCTACACCATCGACGCCGCCGGCCTGCGGGTCGACAGCTCGATCGACGTCGAGAACCAGCGCGCGCAATCGGTCTCGGTCCATTCGATCGCCACCCACAACGTCCAGGCGCCGCTGCGCTATGTCGCCGACGCCACCGGCGGCATCGCGATCGTCAACCGCAACAAGGTGCTGCCCGCGCTCGAGCAGGTGGCGAGCGACTTCCAGACCTACTATTCGCTCGGCTACCGGGCGCCCGAGTCGGGGCGCGGCCGCTACCACAAGATCGAGGTCAAGGTCAGGGGTCGCGGGCTCCAGGTCCGCCACCGCGACGGCTACCGCGACAAGACGGTCGAGGCGCGGATGAGCGACGGCACGGTCAGCGCGCTGCGCTTCGACCTCGGCGGCAACCCGATCCGCGCCAGCGTCTCCTTCGGCCAGCCGTCGCCGCGCGAGGGGCGGCTCTACGCGGTGCCGGTCGAGGTGCGGATCCCGATCGGCAACATGGCGCTGATCCCGCGCGCCGACACCCACGAAGGAAAGCTCCGCCTGTTCGTCGGGGCCAAGGACTCCGAGGGCGACGCCTCGCCGGTGCAACAGATCGGCGTGCCGGTGTCGATCCCGTCGGCCGAGATCGAGCACGCCCGGAGCCAGGACTACGTCTACCGGGTCGAGCTCCTGATGCGCGGCGGCGAGCACCGGGTGGCGGTCGGAGTGCGCGACGACCTGGCGGGGACCGAGTCGTTCGTGACCCGCGACCTGCGGGTCGGCACCGCGCCGGCCGGAGCGGCCGGGAGGCTGGGCGGGGGCGGTCGATGAACCAGTGGTTGGATCTCTTCCGCGCCCTCGGCCAGTCGCTCGCCGACCTCGCGGCCGCCGAGATCGCGGCGCTCAAGGAGGAGCTGGCCAAGAACGGCAGGACGCTCGGCCTGGCGCTCGGGCTCTTCGGCGCGGCGGCGGTGATCGGTTTCTGGCTGATCGCGCTGGTGCTCTTCACCCTGATCCAGGTCCTGGCCATCTGGCTGCCGATGTGGGGCGCCTCGGCGGTGGTGACGGGCATCTTCCTGTTCGTGGTCGCGGGGCTGGCGCTCTTCGGCGCGATGAAGCTCAAGAAGCTCGAGAGCCCGGCGGCCACCGTCGGCCGGCGCTGGAGCGACCACCGCCGGTGGTGGGACCGGAATCTCCTCGCCGAGACGCCCGCGCCGGCGGCGCTGGGCGCGGCCGCGGGCGCCGACTGGGCCGAGGACGACGAGGAGCCGGACGGAGGGTTGCCGTGAGCGAGGACAGGCCGTGAGCGAGGACAGACTGGTCGAGCTGGATGCCGAGGTCGTCGAGCGGCGCCGCGAGGTCGAGGCGCGCTTGGAGCGCCTACGCACGGCGCTCGCCTCGGAGGTCGGCTTCGCGCCGCGCCGGCGCGGCTGGCTGCTCGCGATCCTCGCCGGAGCCGCGGGACTGACGCTGGCGCTGCGCCGGACGCGCAAGCGGCGAGCCGAGGGCGGCGGCGAGCGCGGCGGCCGCCGGCGGCGTCGGCGGCGATAGCTCCAGGAAGGAACGCCGCTCGCCGCCCGTCTAGCCGCGGCCTCGGACCCGGCTCCGTGACTCGCCGGTCAGGCGGCCTCGGCCGGGCGCTTGAACACCATCGCGATGTTGTCGGTGGCCCCAGTCTTGAAGTTGACCGAGGTCACGCTCACCAGCTCCCAGCCGTCGTCGCCGAGCCGGTTCAGCTCGGTGTAGGCGTTCGGGTCGAGCCGGTAATGCTCGCTGCGGACGTTGATGATCTTGTACTCCCACCGCGTCATCGCGCACACTCCTTCCCCCTGCCCGGCCCATCGAGCCCGCGAGCAGACCTTCTGGAGCCGGCTAGCCGCTCCATTTTAGCGCTCAAATAAGACGAAACGGGAAAACGGCGTGCGCCGGGTCGCGGCCCGGCCGCGCGTCAGAGCAGCCGGACCGTCACCGGATCGCCCCGGCGCACGCCCCAGCGGCGGGCGAGGGAGTCGCCGTCGAGCGACAGCTCGAGCGTGCCGAGCGAGCCCGGGAGGACCGCCGCCTCGCCGGCGGGTATCTCCCGGTAGTGGCCGGCGCGGTGCTCGGCGGCGTGGCCGGCGATCTCGGCGCGGCACGGGCGGTCGCCGAGCCAATCGGAGGGGAGGTCGGTGACCAGGTTGCCGAAGCGGTCGATCCAGGCCACCCGGCCGGCGAGGAGGGTGCCGGACGCGCCCGCCGGACCGTCGCGCCGCGGCGCCGGCAGCGCCAACCGCACCGAGTCGCCGACCGCCGGCCCGAGCGCGGCGTGCGCGCCGCCGGCGAGCAGCCACGCGGCGACCGGCGCGAAGCGGTCGCGGCCGTGGAAGGTCGCCCCGGGGCCGGGCAGGAAGAGGTCGTCGCGCGCCACCGCCCTCGCCTCGACGGCCCCTCCCGCGGCGGCCGCGACCGCCTCGGCGGCGGGGAGCAGCAACCCGTTGTCGGGCCCGACGAAGACCATGCCGCCGGCGGCGACGGCGAGGATCCGGCGGTCGCCGCCGACCCCGGGATCGACCACCGCCAGGTGCACCGTCCCCGGCGGATACCAGCGCGCGGCGGCGGCGAGCAGCCAGGCGCCCCCCTCGACATCGCCCGGCGCCACCTCATGCCCGAGGTCGATCAGCGCCGCCCCCGGCGTGCGCGCCGCGAGCACCCCCTTGACCGCCGCGACGTAGTAGTCGGCGGTGCCGAAATCGGTGAGTAGAGTGCAGACGGGCATGGTTCTCGGCGGCTCCGGCAGTCTACCGCCCCGGCCCGCTTGATCCCGCGCGCGGTCGCTGCCAGACTCGCCCGCGTCCTCTGAACCGTCCGCGTCCCGTGCTCTTCGATCCTGGGAGGGAACGAACCGTGTCGAAAACGCTCGAGCGCTTTCTGATCGGCTGCGGCGTCCTGTTGATCCTCGGGCTCGGCGGCTGCTTCGTCGCGGTGAAGTACCTGCTCGAGGAGCCCGAGGGCGTCGAGGTCTCGGTCGACGCGCCGGCCCGGGTGACGGAAGGGGAGACCTTCCGGATCGTCGCCCGCGCCAGGAACACCGGCGACGAGGACCGCAGCCTGGTCGACCTCGACCTCGCCGACGAGTACCTCGAAGGGATCATGATCCTCGACACCGAGCCGGGCAACCGCGGCTCGATGCACGTGCCGATCGACAACACGGTGAGCTACAAGTTCGAGCTGCCGATCCCGCCCGGCGGCACCGCCGAGGTGACGTTCGAGGCCCAGGCGCTCGCGGCGGGCGACTTCGCTGGCGACTTCGACTTCTGCATCGACTCCGAGACGACCTGTCTCTCGAGCCACGTCCGGACCCTCGTCGATCCGGCGCCCTGACCGGTCACGGCCCGGGGCCGGCCGCCCCCGTGCCCGCGGCGCTGTCGCCCAGCCGTTCGTCGAGCAGATCGAGCACCCGCGCGTCGACCGCGAGATCGAACTTCCGGGCGAAGTGGTAGGCGCCGCGGGTGATCTCCGGCAGGTCGGCGACGCCGAGGACCCGCGCCTGGCCGTGGGGCCCGCCGGTGTCGGCATAGCGGAGGTTGTCGTCGACCAGGCGCCAGCCGCCGTCGTTGACCAGGATCGTCTGGACCAGCGACTCGTCGGGGCAGACCGTGCGGCGGTAGTAGGCGACCAGGGCGCTCTCGCGTTCGACGGTCTCGAGCACGCGCTCGGCGCAGCTCCGGCGCAGGGTGGTCCACTGCCAGCCGGCGTAGCAGACGCGGCCGTCAACGAACGGCGTCCTCCGGGCGCGGACGCCGACCCGCGGGCCGTAGGCGAGGTGGACGTGCAGCAGCCCCTGGACGCCGTTGAGCGAGCGCGCCAGCCGGAGCAGCGGCCTCGACCACCCGGGCGCCTCGAAGTACTGGAAGTAGTAGCGCCGGTGCCCCTGGCGGCGGCGGAGCCAGGGCCCGCCGGGGCCGAGCGCCGGCCACCAGCGGAGGAAGCCGTCGCACTCGGCGGCCGCGAGCGCCGCCTCGGAGCGCCCGAGGTGGAGGGTCGGGTAGTCCTGGCCCGAGAGGTAGACCAGCCAGTCGTAGTCGAGGCCGCTCCGCCGCAGCCACTCGATCCCGGCGAGCCAGGGATCGAGGAGCGACAGGTAGCCACGGCGGAGCGGACCGCGCACCGGCAGGCAGTGGGTCTCGGCGTCGCCGCGCATGGCGGCGGGATCGACGGCGCAGCCTGTGTCGTCGTGGACGATCAAGAGCAGCGCGCCCGGGCTCATCCGCCCGAGCGTCCGGGCCAGCCGCGCGATCTGGCGCGGCTCGCGGTGGGCCTGGATCAGGTAGCAGACCCGCATCGGGCGAAAGTCTGGCAGAAAATCCGGGCCGCGAGGGAGGTCGCCGGTAGACTCGTCGCCGCCGTGACGCCGCCAGCCACCGACTTCGCCGCCGCCCGCTCCCGGCGCCTCCTGGTCTTCACCAAGCCGGCCCGGCCGGGGCGGGTCAAGACCCGGCTGATCGGCAAACGAAGCGGCGCGCTGTCCGCCGGGCAGGCGGCCGAGCTGCACGAGGCGATGACGCTGGACCTGCTCGACCGGCTGGCCGGCGGCCGCTTCGACCTGCGGGTCGCCTGGGCGCTCGATCCGGGCGAGGAGCCGCCGGCGTGGTCGCCGCCCTGGCTGCGGCAGGAGGGGTCGGACCTCGGGGCGCGGCTGCACGCCGCGCTCGCGGGTGCCGCCGCCGAGGGGTGCGCCGCGGTGGCCGCGGTCGGCACCGACCATCCGCTCCTCGGGCGCGCCGAGGTCGAGGACGCCTTCGCCCGCGTCGAGGCCGGCGCCGGCGCCGTCTTCGGGCCCGCCGCCGACGGCGGCTACTACCTGGTCGCGCTCGCCGCCGGCGCCGCGCTGCGGCCGGAGGTCTTCGACGGGATCGCGTGGAGCACGCCGGCGGTGCTCGCCGAGACGTTCGCGCGTTGCCGGCGGCTCGGGCTCGCGGTCGAGCTGCTGGCCGAAGGGAGCGACATCGATACGCCGGCGGACCTCGCCGCGCTCCCGGGTCTGCTCGCCGGCGCGCCGCGCACGGCCGCGCCGCGCACCGCAGCCCTGCTCGCCCGCTGGGCGCGGGCCGCCGCGACCCGGCCGCCGGGCGCGCCCGCTACAATCGCCGCGAAATGAGGGGAGACGCATGAAGGTGCTCACCGCGGAGGCGATGGCGGCGGTCGACCGGCGCGCGATCGAGGAGCTCGGGATCCCGGCCCCGGTGCTGATGGAGAACGCCGCGATCGGCCTCGCCGACGCGGTCGGCGAGCTGTTCCCGGACGCCGAGGCGGTGGCGATCTTCTGCGGCCCGGGCAACAACGGCGGCGACGGGCTGGCGCTCGCCCGCCACCTCGACGGCCGCGGCTACGAGGTGGCGGTCTTCCTCGCCGCGTTCGGCCGCGAGCTGTCGGACGACTGCGCCGCGCAGCTCGACGTCCTCGGCCACCACGAGGCGGTCGAGGTGGTCGAGCTGGGCGAGGACGACGATCTCGCGCCGGCGCTCGCCGCCGCGCGCGAGCACGACCTGGTGGTCGACGCGCTCTTCGGCACCGGCCTCGGCCGGCCGCTCGAGGGGCGCTTCGCCGAGCTGGTCGAGGGGATCGGCGAGCTGCCGCTGCCGGTGCTCGCGGTCGACCTGCCGAGCGGCCTCTCCGGCTCGCGCGCCGAGATCGCCGGGCCGTACGTGGTCGCCGACGCCACGGTCACCTTCGCCGCGCCCAAGGTGGCGCACGTCCTGCCGCCGGCGTGCGAGGCGGTCGGGGAGCTGGTGGTCGCCGATCTCGGGCTGCCGCCGCACCTGGTCGAGGAGGCCGAAGGGGACCTCCGGCTGCTGGTCCCCGAGGATCTCCTCGACCTCCTCCCCGAGCGCGAGCCGGGGACGCACAAGGGGGACTACGGGCACGTGCTGCTCCTCGCCGGCTCGGCCGGCAAGGCCGGGGCGGCCATCCTCGCCGCGCGCGCCGCGGTGCGCGCCGGCGCCGGGCTGGTCACCGCCGCGGTGCCCGAACCGGCGGCGGCGGTCGTCGCCGGCGCCTCGCTCGAGTCGATGACCCTGGCGCTGCCCGCGGGCGAGGGGGGTGAGATCGCCGCCGCGGCGGCCTCGGCGGTGCTCGAGGCCTGCGCCGGCAAGGACGTCCTCGCCGCCGGGCCCGGCCTCGGCCGGCGGCCGGAGACCGCGGTGGCGATCCGCGAGATCGCGCTCGCCTGCCCGCTGCCGCTGGTGCTCGACGCCGACGCCGTGGTCGCCTTCGCCGGCCGGGCCGGGGATCTCTCCCGGCGCGCTCCCGGCTCGACCGTCCTCACCCCGCACCCCGGCGAGCTGGGGAGTCTCCTCGGCCTCTCGACCGCCGAGGTCCAGGCCGACCGCCCCGGCGCCGCCCGGCGCGCCGCCCGGGAGACCGGCGCGATCGTCGTCCTCAAGGGGCACCGCACCCTGGTCGCCGAGCCGGACGGGCCGCTCTGGATCAACCTCACCGGCAACCCGGGGATGGCCACCGGCGGCACCGGTGACGTCCTGACCGGCATGGTCGCGGCGCTCGCCGGCCGCCTCGGCGACCCGGCGGTGGCGGCCCGGCTCGCGGTCTAGCTCCACGGCGTCGCGGGCGACGCCGCGGCCGAGGCGCGCGGCCGGGAGCCGCTCGCCGCCGGCGACCTGATCGACCACTTGGCCGAAGCCTTCCGCGCGCTCGGCGCCGAGTGATGGCCGCGGCCGGGCCCGACCTCTCGGCGCTGCCGCCGTTGCCCTGGGAGAGCGCCGATCCCGCCGCGACCCGCGGCTCGGCGCCGCCCTGGCGGCGGCGCTGGCGCCGGACGGACGCTGCTGCTCTCCGGCGACCTCGGCACCGGCAAGACCGTGCTGGCCCAGGGGATCGCCGACGGCCTGGGCATCGATCCCGCGGAGGTGCAGTCGCCGACCTTTACTCTGATCCGCGAGCACGACGGCCCGAGGGGCCGGCTGATCCACGTGGACCTCTACCGGCTGACCCCGAGGAGGTGCTCGGCGTCGGCGCCGACGAGCTCCTGGCCGGCGCCGGGGTGAAGGTGGTGGAGTGGGCCGAGCGGCTCCCGTTCGCCGTGCCCGGCGCACTCTGGCTGGAGGTCGTGCACGCGCCCGGTGGGCGCGAAGTGCGCACGCGTCCCGATCCGATGGAATTCACGAGATAGCAGGAGGGATTCGCATCATGAAGATCAAGAACGTCGGTGTCCTGGGCTGCGGCCTGATGGGCGCGGGCATCGCCGAGGTGGCGGCGCGGCCGGTTACGAGACGATCGTGCGCGAGGTGTCCGAGGAGCTCCTCGACAAGGGGATCGAGAAGATCCACGGCTCGCTCGGCAAGGCGGTGGAGAAGGGCAAGCTCGCCGCCGAGGAGCGCGACGCAGGCGCTCGGCCGGCTCTCCGGCACGGTGGCGCTCGACGACCTCGCCGACTGCGACCTGGTGGTCGAGGCGATCGTCGAGAACCTGGAGGAGAAGCGGAAGACCTTCACCGCCCTCGACGAGGTCGCTCGAGAGAGGAGGCGATCTTCGCCAGCAACACCTCGTCGCTGACCATCACCCAGATCGCCATGTTCACCCGGCGGCCGGACCGCTTCGTCGGCCTCCACTTCTTCAACCCGGTGCCGGTGATGAAGCTGGTCGAGGTGGTGCGCACGCTCCTGACCGACGACGACCGTCGACGATGCCGCGTTCGACTTCTGCCGCTCGCTGGGCAAGGAGCCGATCGCCTGCCGCGACAACTCGGGCTTCGTCGTCAACCGGCTGCTGGTCCCCTACCTGCTGGACGCCATCCGCGCGCTGGAGGAGGGGGTCGGGAGCGTCGAGGACATCGACAAGGGGATGCAGCTCGGCTGCGGCTATCCGATGGGGCCGTTCACGCTGCTCGACTTCGTCGGGCTCGACACCACGCTACTACATCGCCAACATCATGTTCGACGAGTACCGCGAGAAGCGCTTCGCGCCGCCGCCGCTCCTCAAGCAGATGGTGCACGGCCGGGCCGGCTGCGGCAAGAAGAGCGGCCGGGGGTTCTACGAGCACGGGGACGGCAAGTGACCGGCGAGGCGGCGCCCCGGGTGGTAGACTGCCATCCGCTTCCGGCGCCGCCCGCCCGCGCCCACGACGAGCACCGCACCCACCATGACCCAAGTCACTCTCGCCGAAGAGGGGCTCGACACCCTCTTCGGCACCCAGGACGAGAACCTGCGGCGCATCGAGCGCACCTTCGACGTGACGCTCGGCGCCCGCGGCAGCGGAGCTGCGCATCCACGGCGACCCCGACGGGGGTCGAGACCGTCGAGCGCCTGCTGCGCGAGCTCTCTCGCTGACCGAGAAGCGGCTACAGCTCCGCCCGAGCGACGTGCCAGACCGCGATCCGGGTGGCCGCCGAGGACCCCGAGGCCTCGCTGGTCGACTTCTTCCTGCCCGAGGGGCTGCTCGCCGCGGTGCGGCGGCTGGTGGCGCCGCGCAGCTTCAAGCAGCAGCTCTACCTGCAGGCGATGATCGACCACGACATCGTCATCTCGATCGGCCCGGCCGGCACCGGCAAGACCTACCTGGCGGTGGCGATGGCCGCGGCGGCGCTGCTCGAGAAGCGGGTGCGGCGCATCATCCTGGCGCGGCCGGCGGTCGAGGCCGGCGAGAAGCTCGGCTTCCTCCCCGGCGACCTGGTCGAGAAGGTCAACCCCTACCTGCGCCCGCTCTACGACGCGCTCCACGACATCATCGGCTACGAGAAGGTCGGGCGGATGATCGAGCGGGGCATCATCGAGGTGGCGCCGATCGCCTTCATGCGCGGGCGCACGCTCAACGACAGCTTCATCATCCTCGACGAGGCCCAGAACACGACCACCGAGCAGATGAAGATGTTCCTGACCCGCATCGGCTTCGACTCCAAGGCGGTGATCAACGGCGACGTCACCCAGGTCGACCTGCCGCAGGGGCGGCCCTCCGGGCCTGCGCGAGGCCGCAGGAGGTGCTCGGCGGCGTCGAGGGGATCAAGTTCTTCCGCTTCGACCAGAGCGACGTGGTCCGCCACCCGCTGGTGCAGAAGATCGTCTCGGCCTACGACCGGCTACGACCGGCGTGAAGCGCGAGCGCGAGGCCGCGGTCGACGGCGCGCGCCGCCGGCCGTGGCGAGGCCTCCGTCCACGTGAGACCCCCGCGCGCCGGCCGGCGGCGCGAGATCCACCATGGCGCAAGACACGCCTCTCCCAACTCCACGGCTCCGCTCAAGGCCGCCCGCGCCGTCCCGTCTCGAGCTGATCAGCACCGGCACGATCAACCTGCGCAAGCGGCGTGCGCGCGGTCGACCTCTGGCGGCGGGTCGCTGGAGACGCCGGCCCTGTGGGTGGCGCTGTTCCTGGCGTTCGGCACCTGGGCCTCGTGCCCGGCGCCTTCTTTCGCCCGCGCGCGCCGTGCCCGGCACGATCGCCGACCGCGACTTCGTCGCCACCCGCGACCTCCTGCTGCTCGACGACGAGGCGACGCGGGCCAAGCAGCGACGGCGGCGCGCGAGGCCGTGCTGCCGGTCTACGACCTCGACCCCGAGGTGCGCGCCAGACCCGCGAGGCGCAGGTGCACGACCTCTTCGCCCGCGGGCGGCGGCGCTCGCCCGCGCGCCGAGGACGGCGAGGCCGAGGCGGCGCCGGCAGGCGTGGTCCGCGAGCTGGCGGCCGGCCCGCCGAGCCGGACGGCCTCCGGCTCACCCGAGGCAGGAGCGCGGATCCTGGCCGCCGACGGCTTCTCGCCCGACCTCGAGGACCGCGTCCGCGGCGTCGCTCGGCCAGGCGCCTGCGCCGCGGCGTGGTGAGCGACAAGACCCTGCTGCTCGAGAACCGCATGCGCGGCATCATCCTGCGCAACCTCGGCGACCGGCTCCGAGCAGGTCCAGCTCGACCTCTTCGACCACCTCGGCTATCCCGACGAGGCGCGCGAGATGATCGAGTCCGAGGTGCGCGACTGGCGGGGCTCTCGGCGGCGGAGCGGCGGGTCCTGGTCGACTTCCTGCTCGCCAACCTGCCCGTCAACCTGCTGCCCAACCGCAGCGAGACGCTGCGCCGCGCAGGAGGCCGCGGCCGCCGGCGCCGGCCAGGTGTTCAACCAGATCCGCAAGGGGCAGGTGATCGTGCGCAAGGGCGACGTCATCGACGCGGCCGACGCCCGGGCCATCGCCCAGATGCGGCGGCGAGCGGCGGCTCCGCGAGCGGCTGCCGCCGCTCGCTCGGCACGCTCGTCCTGCTCGCCCTGGTCGCGGTGTCGTCTGGCTCGGCCTGCAGCGGCGAGCGGGTGGCCGACCACGGCCCGCGCGCGCCTGTTCGGCGAGGCGCTGCTGCTGCTCCTGCTCTCGCTCCTGGGCGCCAAGTTCTGCTTCCTCGTGGCGGGGCGCTCTCCGGCGTCTTCGAGGCGCTCGCCGCTCGACCTCGGCGCGGAGCTACGCCTACGCCATCCCGTTCGCGGCGCTGGCCCTGCTCGCCGTCCTCCTCCTCGGGCGCAAGGCCGCGCGGTGCTCGCGGTGCTGTTCTCCGCGCTCCTGGTCAGCCGGCTGGCGGTGGACGGCGATCCGCTCTGGGTCGTCTTCTACAGCCTCGGCCGGCTCGCTCGCCGCGATCTACGCCCTCGAGCACTACCAGTTCCGGCAGCGGCTGGTGATGGCGCGGGTCGGGCTCCTGGTCGGGCTGATCAACGTCGGCCGTGGTGCTCATGCTTCGCGCTCGCCGGCGAGCTGCCGAGCGCGGCTGGATGCAGCTCGGCTTCGACGTGCTCTGCGCCTTCGCCGGCGGCCTCCTGGTCGCGGCCGTGGCGAGCTTCGCCGTGCCGATCCTCGAGGCGATGTCTCGGCATCACCACCGACATCAAGCTGGTCGAGCTGTCCGAACACCAACCTGCCGCTCCTGCGCCGGCTGGCGTTCGAGGCGCCCGGGACCTTCCAGCACTCGCTGATGGTGGCGAACCTGGCCAAGGAGGGGTGCGAGGCGATCGGCGCCGATCCCATCGCTCGCCTACACCGCCGGGCTCTACCACGACGTCGGCAAGATCTTCCGGCCCGACTACTTCATCGAGAACCAGCGCCCCGGCCAGAACCGGCACGACAAGCTGCAGCCCGTCGATGAGCGCGCTGATCCTGATCAACCACGTCAAGGACGGGCTCGAGCTGGCGCGCGAGCACGGCCTGCCGCAGGTCATCCGCGACGCCATCGAGCAGCACCACGGCACGCGGCTGATCAAGTACTTCTACAACCGGGCCCATCGAGCAGACCGGACCCCGACGCCGGCGAGGTCGCCGAGGAGAAGTACCGCTACCCCGGGCCCAAGCCGCAGAACAAGGTGATGGGCGTGCTCATGCTCGCCGACGCGGTCGAGGCGGCGAGCCGCACGCTGGTCGAGCCGACCCCGGCGAAGATCCGCGGGCTGATCCGCACCATCGTCGAGGACTGTCTGCACGACGGCCAGCTCGACCAGACCGACCTGACCCTGTCCGACCTGCGCAGCGATCGCCGAGGCGTTCCTGCGCGTGCTCGCCAACATCTTCCACCAGCGGCGTCGACTACCCGGGCTTCGACTTCAACGCGCCGCCCCGGCGCGATCGGCGGGCGCGCGGAGCGCGGCGCGCGCGTCGTGAGCGTCGAGATCGTCCTCCAGAACCCCAACCGCTACCCCGAGGCCCGGGCGCGGCGCCTGCGCCCCTGGCTCGAGCGGCTGCTCGCCGAGCTCGCGCCGGACGCCGAGAGCCTCGGCGTCCGCTTCGCCGGCGACCGCGAGATGCGGCGCGCCAACCGCGGCTTCCGCGACCAGGACAAGACGACCGACGTGCTCTCGTTTCCGGGCGGCGCGACGCCGGACGGCCGCCATCTCGGCGACATCCTGATCTCCGTGCCGGCGGCGCGCCGCCAGGCCGCCGAGGCCGGCCACGACGGCGAGCGCGAGCTGCGCGTCCTGCTGCTCCACGGCGTCCTGCACTGCCTCGGCCACGACCACGAGACCGACGGCGGCGAGATGGAGCGGCTGGAGCGGCGCCTGCGGCGGCGCTGGATCGACGGCGTGGGGGCGGGGCGGTGACCGAGGTCGGCGCGCGCGTCGCCGCCTGGCCGTGGGGGCCGGCGGCGCTGGTCCTCGCCCTGGTGCCGGCGACCGCGGTGCTCTTCGCGCTCGCTTCGCTGCTCGAGCGGAGCGGCCCGATCCGCCTGCGCCACTGGGCCGAGGAGGCGGGCGGCACGCTCCTCGCGCTCTACCGGCGGCCGGGGCGCTTCGGCGCCTTCCGCTTCCTGCTCAGCTTCGCCGCCAAGCTGGCGCCGCTGGTGCTCTTCGTGGCCACCGCCTGGGCCGCCGCCGGCCTCGGCGTGGCGCTCTCGACCACCGCCGCCTTCCTGCTCGCGGCGGCGGTCGCCGGCGGCGCCGAGGCGCTGGTCCGGCGGATCGTCGACGCCGCCGCCGAGCCGGCGCTCGAGCGGCTGACCCCGGTCTACCGCGCGCTGCGGCTGCTGCTCTCGCCGCTGCTCGCGCTGCTCGCGCCGCTGGTCCGCTCGCGCAGCGCGCCGGTCGACGACGGCGCCGAGGAGGAGGAGGCCTCCGACGAGGAGATCGAGGCCTTCATCGACGTCGGCACCCGCGAGGGCATCCTCGAGCCGGGCGAGGGGGACATGGTGTGGGGCATCGTCGACTTCGGCGACACCGAGGTGCGGAGCGTCATGACGCCGCGCATCGACATGGTCGGCGCCCCCGCCGACGAGAGCCTCGACGCGCTCGCCGACCGCTTCATCGACTCCGGCCACTCGCGCATCCCGCTCTACGAGGGCTCGATCGACCACATCGTCGGCATCCTCCACATCCGCGACCTCCTGCGCGCCCTGCGCGCGAGTCACCGGCCGCCGGCGCGCTCGCTCGCCAAGCCGCCGCTGGTGGTCCCCGAGACCAAGCGCCTGGCCGAGCTACTGCGCGAGATGCAGGCGAGCCGGCAGCAGCTCGCGGTGGTGGTCGACGAGTACGGCGGCACCTCGGGGATCGTCACCATCGAGGACGTGATCGAGGAGATGGTGGGCGAGATCTCCGACGAGCACGACGAGGACGAGCCCGAGATCGAGCAGCTCCCCGGCGGCGCCTGGCGGCTCGACGGCCGCACCCCGGTCGAGGCGCTCGACGACCTCTTCGGCATCGACCTCGAGGAGGAGCCGTTCGAGACCGTCGGCGGCCTTGTGCTGTCGGCGCTCGGCTCGGTGCCCGAGCCGGGCCAGACCGCGGTCGCCCACGGGCTGCGGCTCACGGTCGAGCAGGTCGAGAACCGGCGCATCCTGGCGGTCAGGGTCGAGCGCGTCGTGCCGCAGCCGCCGGACGAGGGCGGCGACCGCGAGGAGGGTCCGAATGGCCGCGACCGAAACTGAGCTGGACGGTTCGCCGGAGACCGAACCCCGGGCCGCCGCCGACGGCCCCAGGGCCGGCGTCGTCGCCCTGGTCGGCCGCCCCAACGCCGGCAAGTCGACCCTGATGAACCGCCTCCTGGGCGAGAAGCTGGCGATCGTCTCGGACAAGCCGCAGACCACCCGCCAGCGGCTGGTCGGAATCCTCTCCGGCGCGCGCGGCCAGATGGTCTTCCACGACACCCCGGGCGTCCACAAGCCGGACCACTCGATGAACCGCCGGATGGTCAGCGCCGCCACCGAGGCGCTCGCCGAGGCCGACGTGGTGTGCGTGATCGCCGACGCCACGGCCTCGCCGGGCGCCGACGAGGCCCATCTGCTCGACCTGGTGGCGCGGGTCCGGGCGCCCAAGGTGCTGGTGCTCAACAAGGTCGACGCGGTCAACAAGGGGCGCCTCCTGCCGCGCATCGAGGCCTATGCCGGGCGCGACCTGTTCCGGGAGATCGTCCCGGTCTCGGCCCTGACCGGCGACGGCTGCGACGTCCTGCTCGAGATTCTCTGGCGCCTCCTGCCCGAGGGGCCGCCGCTCTACGACCCGTCGCTCCTGACCATCCACCCCGAGCGCTTCCTGGTCGCCGAGCGGATCCGCGAGAAGGTCCTCGCGAACACCCGCGAGGAGCTGCCCTACTCGACCGCGGTCCTGATCGAGGGCTGGGAAGAGGAGGCGAGCGACGGCGGCCCGGGCCTGGTGCGGATCTACGCCTCGATCCTCGTCGACCGCCCGGGGCAGAAGAAGATCCTGATCGGCCACGGCGGCGCGATGATCAAGAAGATCGGCACCGCCGCGCGCCAGGACCTCGAGGCCTTCCTCGGCCGCCGCGTCTACCTCGACCTCCAGGTCAAGCTCGAGCCCGGCTGGCGCGAGAACCCGCGCATCCTCAGTGAGCTGGAGCGCGACCTCGTGGGCTGGCTCGGGTCGTAGCGGCCTCGGGCGCAGCGTCCTCGGGGCGCGGATCGGATACCATCCGGGGCGTCGATTCCTTCTTCTGGGGTTTGACGCTGTACCGCGGAGGCTCCCGGCCATGCCGACGTCCGATCCGTACCCTTCCCGCCGTCGCCGTCCGGCGCTTGCGCTGATCGCCCTGACGCTCTGTCTCGCCCCGGCGCTCGCGCGCGCTCCCGGCGCCGCCCAGGTCGAGGCCTCCTCTTCCGCCGAGCCCGCCGCCGGGCCGGCGGCCGCGCCGACGCCGTTCGTGGTCGCGGTCGACACCAGCCGCTCGCTCGCCCCCGCCGAGCTCGAGGCCGCGGTCGCCGCGCTGCGCAGCGCGCTGGCGGCACTCTCGGCGGACACCCCGACCGGCCTCCTGGCCTTCGACGACCGCCCGCGCTGGGTGCGGCCGGTCGGCGCCTCGCCGACCGAGGTCAGCGAGGCGCTCGGCGAGCTGGTGCCCGCCGGCCGCTTCACCCAGCTCCACGACGGCCTCTTCGCCGCGGTGCAAGCGCTGCCGGACGGCGGCGTCGTGCTGGTGGCGACCGACGGCCGCGACGAGAGCTCGGCGACCACGGTCGACGACATCGCCCGCCGCTGCGAGGACCAGGGGGTGCGCATCCTGACCCTCGGCGCCGGCGACCCGGTCGAGGAGCGCGGGCTGCGCCGGCTGGCGCTGATCAGCGACGGCGTCTACCTCGGCGGTGCCGCCGAGGCCGAGCCGGCGGCGCTGGTCGAGGCGGTGACTCGCGCGCGCGAGGGGGTCGCCGAGGAGCGCCTCGCGGCGCGGGCGGCGGCCGCCGAGGCGGCGCGCGCGGCCGCCGCGGGTCGGCCGGGAGCCGGCGGTCCGGCGGACGCGGAGGGTCGCAGGGGCGGCACCGGCGCTCGCGACGCCGGAGAGCCGGGCGCCGCCGGCGGCAGCACGGCCGGGCGCGGTGGGGGCTTCCTCGGCGTCCCCTGGTGGCTGGTCGCCGTGCTCCTCGTCCTGCTCGGGCTGTCGCTCCTGGCGTCGCTCCTCGCCGCCCGGCGCCGCAGCGCGCGGGAGGCCGCCTCGACCGCCGAGGTCGAGCGCGAGGTGGCCGCCGCGACGGCCGCGCGGCGGCACGAGACGAGACCGATCCCGGCCTCCCTGGTCGACACCCTGACCTCGCGCGCCGCCGCGCCCGCCGGCTCGGCCGAGGAGGTCTCGGTCGACACCGCGGTCTTCGGCGGCTCCAACGGCGACGCCACCCTCGATCAGACCCGGGTGCTCGCCCAGCGCGCGCTCCTGACCATCAAGGAGCCCGGCGAGGGCCCGCCGCGCACCTATCTCCTGCGCACCGACGCCGCCTTCGCGATCGGCCGCGACCGCCGGCGCAACACCCTCGCCGTCCCCGACCCGGCGCTCTCCTCCCAGCACTTCAAGATCGTCCCCGACGACGGGCGCTTCTTCCTCCTCGACCTGCGCTCGACCAACGGCACCTTCGTCAACGGCGAGCGGGCCGAGGTCCACGAGCTCGAATCCGGCGACCTGATCCACGCCGGGCAGCTCGAGTGCAGCTTCCGGAGCTTCACGCAGGCGATGGGGTGAGGGCGACCTCTCACGGATGGACGAGGTGGGTGCCGTGAACGCGCAGGACGACCCTCGGGCCGGCGCTTCTCCCTTGCCTGTCGAGGCGCCCGAGCCGTGGCTCGCGGTCCTCCTGACCGCGTTCCTGCCGGGGACGGGGCACCTCTATGCCGGCCGGGTCGGCAAGGGATGGGCGCTCTGGCTGGGAGGTCTGGCGGTGGTCTGGCTGCCGCTGCTCCTCGGCGCCGGGCGCACGCTGCGCGGCACGCTCCTCGTGCTCCTCGCGGGCCTCGCCTACTGGGTCTTCCTGATGGTGTCGGCCGCTCGCCATGCGCGGGGGGCGCGCGGCGGCGGGCTGGGCTCGAGGCGCTGGATCGCCGTCCTCGCTCTCGCCTTCTGCCAGATCGTCGTCGGCAACCTGCTGATCCGGTTCTGGCTGCCGCTTCGCGGCTTCAAGATCCCGAGCGGATCGATGGAGCCCACGCTCCTGGTGGGGGACTTCCTGATCGCCGACCAGACGGCCTGGGGCCTCCGCGAGCTCCGGCGCGGCGACCTGGTGATCCACGAGTCGGCCGAGGTCCCGGGCCGCAGTTTCCTCAAGCGTGTGGTGGCGCTTCCGGGCGAAGTGATCGAGATCCGCGACAAGCGGGTCTTCATCGACGGCGAGCCGATCGAGGAGCCGTGGGCGGCCCACTCGGACGGCCGCACCTATCCGGCGAGCCCTGCCACGCCGCCGCCGTTCGGGAATCGGGATCAGTACGGGCCCGAGACCGTACCCGAGGGGACCCTCTTCCTCCTCGGTGACAACCGCGACAACTCGAACGACAGCCGATTCCACGGCCCCGTCGACCGCTCGCTCGTGTTCGGCCGGCCGCTCTACATCTACTGGAGCACCGACCGCGACCGGATCGGCCGCTCCCTGCTGCCGCCCGAGCCGTCCTCCCCTTAGGCCATCGCGTCCAGACGTGCCCTGACCAGGTCCGTCTCTCTAGATTAAGGAGCCCGGCGAGGGCCCGCCGCGTACCTTCCTGCGCACCGACATCGCCTTCACGATTCGCCGCCACTGCCGGCGCAACACCTCGCCGTCCCCGATCCGCCGCCGCTACTCGCTGCCGTCGTTGTAGATCCTCGGGTCGTGCCAGTGCACTTCGCCGGTGCCGTCCTGGACCGCCAGTTCGTAGACCCAAGCCTGTCGGGGGAAGGTCAGGGTCAGCGGCCCGGGCGTCGTGCCGGTGTCGCCGGCCGGGGTGCCCTCGCGGATCACCCCGAGTGGCGGGGGGTGCCAGTTCTCGGTCTGGGCTCGCAGCTCGGCGAGGTCCGCCGCGACCCGGAACCCCGCGAACTGGACGGGGTTCGGAACGCCCTTGAGCTGGAAACGGACCACCCGCGCGGCCGGCGGCGGATGGATGGTGCCGTCGCCGGTCACCTGCCAGTTCGCGGCGGAGTGGGTGCAGGTGAAGTTGAACTCGTTGTTCGTGTCGAAGTAGGTCACCAGGATGATGCAGTTGGGCGCCGGCTCGGGCTCGGACATTGGAGACTCTCCTTCTGAGGCGGGGGCGCGGCCCCCGGTGGTTGGTCTTCGGGTTCCATCGTCTTCCATCGCAAACGGCGCGCGAGGGAGGACACGAGGGGCGGTTCGAACCGGCGCCGCGCCGTCACGTTCCGGCCGCGCTGCCGTCCGTCGCGGGCATCGGTCGGCAGAGGTCGGAGAGCACGGGCTCGGAGCCGGCGCCGGAGCCGAGCGCGTCCTCCGCGGCCATCGCCTCGTCCCGGCGGCCCAGGCAGCGCAGGGCGGCCGCCCACGGGATCACCAGGCGGCTGTCCCGCGAGCCGCGGGCGAACCGGCCGATCGCCGTCTCGGCGCGCTCGAAGGCGGCCGCCGCGGCGGCCGGGGAGTCCTCCAGGCTGCCGAGCAGGAGGTGGCTCTGACTCAGCCAGCGATGGACTGGGCGGTCCGTCGGCCGTGCCCGGGCCAGCTCCTCGAGGATCTCGATCGCCGTCCTCAGGCCGGCCCGATCCGCCTCGCCGCGGGACCCGCGCAAGAGCGCCAGGTGGTAGAGGCCGATCGCGCGGGTGCGGCGCCAGTCGTGGGGCTCCTCACCGTCGAGCGCGGCGTCGAGGATCTCCCGCTGACGCCGCCACTCGCGGTCCGCGGTCGCCGCCTCGCCGCGGGCGAAGGCCGCCCGGCCGAGATGGAGGTGGCTCCAGGCGAGCTTGTACTGCCACGACGCGTTGGCGGGGTCGTGGGCCGCGAGCTCGGTGAAGATCGCCCGCGCCGCCTCGAAGTGCCGGCCGGAGCCCGGCCAGTCGCCGAGGGTGGAGCGGAGGATCCCGAGGTGGCTGTGGCAGGTGCCGAGCAGCTCCCGGGTCCGCGGGTCCGCGGGCTCCACCGCCAAGAGCTCGCGGCGGATCGCGAGCTCGGTCTCGAGGTGGCGGTCCGCCGCCTGCGGCCGGCCGAGGTCCTGGAGGAGCACGCCGATCAGGTTGTGCGTCGCCGCCAGCTCCGAGCGGCCGTCGTGGTCCGAGGGGTCGGCGGCGGTCAGCGCCTCGTCGATCTCGAGGGTGGCGCGGAACTCCGCCAGCGCCTCCTCGAGGTCGCCCTCGGCCTGGAGCAGCGAGCCGAGGTTGCTGTGGGCGTAGCCGAGCTCGCGCCGCCAGTCGAGGTTGCCGGGGTCCTCGGCGACCAGCCGGCGGGAGATGTCGAGGTACTCCTCGAACGGTCCGCGTGCCGCCTCGAGGTCGCCCTGCCGCCAGCGGACGAAGCCGACCCAGAAGTGGCTCTGGCCGAGCGCGAACAGCCGTTCGCCGTCGTCGGGGGCGAGGTCGGCCAGGCGCCGGGCGAGCGCCAGGGACTCCTCCATCGGAGCGGCGGCGCCGGCAAGGTCGCCCTGCCGGATGCGCACGTCGCCGATCTGGTAGAGGGTGCGCGAGCGGCCGAGCAGCTCGGCCTCGGAGAGATCCTCCTCGGGCACCGCGCGGAAGTACTCGGTCGCCGCGTCGCCGACCTCGTCGAGGACGTCGAGCCGGCCCACGGAGTCGAGCTTCTCGTAGAGGTCGACGACCATGAAGCGGACCAGCTCCTCCGCCTGCCCCTGGCGGGCCTCGGCCCGCCGCCGCGCCGCCTCCGCGCGCAGGGCGAAGACCGCGACCGCCGCCGAGGCGACGAGCAGGAGCGCCGTCGCCGCGGCGACCACGCCGGCGAGCAGCTTGTGGCGGAGGACGAACCGGGTCGCCCGGTAGGCGAGGCCGGCGGCGTACGCCTCGACCACCTCGCCGGCCAGGAAGCGCTGGAGGTCGGCCGCGACAGCCCGCGCCGAGGCATACCGATGATCGGGGTCGCTCGCCATGCAGCGCAGGACGATCGCTTCCAGCTCGGGCGGCAGGGAGGGGGCGTGCTGGCGCGGCGGAGCCGGCTCCTGGCGGAGCACCCCCCGCAGCACCTCGACGGTGTTCTCGCCCTGGAACGGCAGCTCGCCGGTGAGCACCTGGTAGAGCGTCACCCCGAGGCTGTAGACGTCGGACCGCCGGTCGACCGCGGCCGTGCCGAGGAGCCGCTCCGGCGCCATGTAGGCCGGAGAGCCGGCCGCGGCATGGGCGATCGAACCGGCGTCGTCGAGCTCGGCGGCGACTCCGAAGTCGGCGACCAGCGCCACCAGCTCGCCGTCCGGCGTCTCCTCGATCAAGACGTTGCTCGGCTTGACGTCGCGGTGGAGGAGACCCTCGCGGTGGGCGGCGTGGAGGCCCTCGGCGACCTGGGCGAGGAGCCGCACCTTGAGCTCGAGCGGTAGCTCGGCGGCCCTCTTTGCGAGCGTGCCGCCGGCGACGTGGCGCATCGAGATGAAGGGCTGCCCGTCGAGCTCGCCGCTGTCGTAGACGTCGAGCACGTGGGGGTGGCGCACGCGCGCCTGGGCGCGCGCCTCGCGCAGGAAGGCGCGCGCCACCGCCGGGTCGCGGTGGACCAGGAATTTGAGCGCCACCGAACGCCCGAGCTGGCGGTCGAAGGCGAGTACGACCCGGCCCATCCCGCCCCTGCCCAGGCACTCACCGAGGTCGTAGCGCTCGGCCGGGGTCGGCGAAGCGGGCCGCGTCGGGACGCGCGCGGAGGCCGCGGCGCCCTCGAGGCGGGCGGCGGCGGGGACCCCCAGGAACGACTCGGTGGCGACGTCGGCGGCGAGGAGGCGACGCCGGGCCTCGCTCGCCACCTCGGGCTCGGCGGCGGCCACGCGGTCCAGGAAGGCCTCGCGCTCGGCACCCTCCAGGGCCGCGGCGGTCAGCACCACCTGGCCGAGTCGGCGGTCGTCGCGCCGTGGCCGCGGCCTCAATCGGACCGCTCCAGCTCGCCGTGGAGCCACACTCGCGCCGTGGCGCCCGAGCGGCCGCTCCGGCCGCCGCGGCGCAGGATGCCGCGGGCGAGGCCCTTGAGCTCGTCGTAGAGCAGCCGCCAGAGCTGCTCGTGGGCCTCGCTGCTGCCGTCCTGCCAGGCGCGCAGGAGACGAGTGACCTCGTCGCCGGAACTCCGAGCGCTCGGAATGGACGCCTCCCCTCGACACCGATCGAAGCGATCGAGCGAAACTGCGAGATCGCGGATCTTAGCACCGTACCCGCTCGCCGCCCCCGGGTGGGATCGCGCGCGCCGCCGCGTCCGCCGGCTCGGCTCGGTAGCATTCGCCTGTCCAGCGGTATGCTGGCGCCGACGTGACGAACACCCTCACCTGGCTCCACCTGTCCGACCTCCACCTGTGTGCTCCGCGGACCGGTTGGGACGCCGCCCGAGTGCTCGAGGCGCTGGAGGTCGATCTCGAGCGGCTGGAGAAGGAAGCGGAGCTTCTCCCCGACCTTCTGTTCGTGACCGGCGACCTCGCCTTCGGCCACCTCGGGGAGGGTGCCGGCCAGACGCTCGACGAGCAGTTCCTCGAGGCCCAGGTCCTGATCCAGCGCGTCCGAGAGGTCTTCTCCCGCCCGATCCCGGCGTCGCGGGTCTTCGTCGTCCCCGGCAACCACGACGTCGATCGGCGCCGGGTGCTGCCGATGTACACGCAGTACCTCGCCGGTTTGAAGCCCCCGGATCTCCAGCGGCTGTTGCAGGAAAAGCGCCCGGAGTGGGGCCTGGTGATGGAGCGCCTGGAGCGCTACCGGCGGTTCCTGGAAACGCAGGGCTACGCCCACCTTCTCGGCGACCCCGAGCGGCTGGTCTACGGGGTGATCGAAGAGATCGGAGGCCTCAAGGTCGGCATCGGCGGTCTAAACAGCGCCTGGTCGTGCGGTCCGGACGAGGCGAAGGGGACGCTCCACTTCGGCGGCGGCTGGCAGATCGAACGGCTCTACGAGCTGTTGAAGACGTCCGACCTCCGGATCGCCGTCTGCCATCACCCTCCCAACTGGTTCAGCGAGTACGAGGATGCGGAGATCTGGAGCCGGATCGAGCGCGACTTCGACTTCTTCTTGCACGGCCATGAGCATCAAGGCTGGGTCCGCACCGTCGACGACGGCCACGTCCGGATCGCGGCCGCCGCCTGCTACGACCGCTCCGACAAGGAGAACGGCTACAACTTCGTCCGCCTGAACCTCGAGACCGCGCAGGGGGAGGTGTGGCTGCGGCGCTACGATGCCGCGGGCGGTGGGTGGACGCCGCGGCCGGTGGCCGAGAAGGCCGACTCGGGCCTCTGGCCGCTCTCCCGTTTGCGGCTCAAGCCCAGGAAGGTCGCGGGGCCCGCCCGCTCGGCCGCCCGGCGTGCCGCCCGCCAGGCCGCCGGCCGCGCCGACCTCAGGCTCCGGACCTGCTTCGTCTCCTCGGAGTACCCTCCCCATGTCCTCGGCGGCCTGGGCGTGCACGTCGATCGCCTCACCGCGGCCCTCGCGCCCCTGGTCGACGTCGACGTCGTACTTCCCAGCTCCGGCAGGGAGAGCTATCGCACGACGAACCCGCAGGTTGCCCTCCACAGCCTGGGCAACGCCTATGCGACCTACGACAACCCGGTGTCGTGGCTCAGGTTCTCCAAGCTGGCGGCGGCCCGGATCGAGCGCATGGCTCGCCACTCGCGGCCCGACGTCATCCATTGCCACGACTGGGTCACCGTGCTCGCCGGGATCAAGTGTCGCTGGGCGCTCGGAGTCCCCCTCGTCTTCCATCTCCACCTCCCCAACCGGCGCCGTCTCTGTGCCTCGGTGGAGAACCTGGGACTGATCTGCGCGGACCTCGTGACGGTGAACAGCGAGGCCATGCACGACGAGCTGATGGACCGGAAGCTGCCGCTCCAGGGCCGTGTCGAGGTGGTGAAGAACGGCGTCGATCTCGAGGCGTACCATCCCTGTGAAGACTGGCCGGCCGACGGCGACTACATCCTCTTCGTCGGCCGCCTGGTCCAGCAGAAGGGAGTGGAGCACCTGCTGAGCGCGCTCCAGTACGTGGTCGCCGCCTTTCCCGAGGTGCGGCTGAAGATCGCGGGGGACGGCGAGCTGAGGACCGGCCTCGTAGGCTTCAGCGGCAGCCGCATGCTCGCCGACCGGGTGGAGTTTCTCGGCTGGAAGACCGGGGAGGAGCTGGTCGATCTCTACCAGAAGGCGACGGTGGTGGCGGTGCCGAGCATCTACGAACCGTTCGGGATGACGGCGTTGGAGTCCCTCGCCTGTCAGCGGCCGGTCGTCGCGAGCAGGGTCGGGGGCCTCCAGGAGATCGTCCAGCACGGCGTCACCGGCTATCTCGCACAGCCGGGGGACGACCTCGAGCTGGCGCAGTGGCTGATGAGCCTCCTGGCGAGCGAGGAGCACCGCGGCGATTTCGGCCGAGCCGGCCGGGCCTGGCTGAGCCGTCAGGGCTTCACCTGGCCGGAGATCGCCGGCGAGTTCGTCAAGCTCTACGACGACCTGGCCTGCCGGTCCGTGGACCTCCACGTACCGCAGCGGGCGTTCGAGTTCCGCGATCAGATCGTCGGGGTCGCGGAGGAGAGCGCGCCCGATCTGGCTTCGGCTTCGAACAACACCCTGCCGGAGCTCTTCGCCTGGATGACCGAGCCATGAGTGCCGAGATCTTCCTGCTGGCCAGCCAGGAGCCTCTCTATCGAGATCTCAGCGCGATGGTGAAGCGCCACGTGTTCGAAGGCCAGAACGTGGTCATCAGCCAGCGGCTGATCGCGGACGACTTCGGTGCCCGAGGCGGCATCGGGAGCGACCCGAACGTCGCGGAGTACTTCCGGCTCCTCCGCGCCAGCATGATCGCGACCGCCGAGTTCACGGTCCTCGTGGAGGACAACGAGGGAAACTGGTCGTACCTGGGATACGAGGAGAGCCGCAGCTCGTTCATGCAACTGGGCCGGACGTCGTTGCCGTCGCTCCTTCCGGCGGTCTCGGTGATGAACCGCATGATGATGCTGCCGCGGGAGATCTACGGCGTCCTCAAGGCGGACAGCTTCTCCTGGATGCTGCGGCCGCTGGAGATCGGCGGCGTCAAGCTCGTCGACTTCCAGAACGCCGATTCGCTGCGCGAGAGTGCGTCCCAGGTCGGCACCCGGCTGCGGACCGAGGTCGTCGCACTCAGTCGCCGGCACATGCTGATGAAGGGATCTTCTGAGCCGGGGTTCGAGGAGATCTCGCGGCTCCTCAACCTGGATCGCGACTACCTCGAGCGGCACCGGCCGCAGATCATGGAGTCGATCGTCCGGCTGACGCCGCAGGTCGTCAGCGGGCCCGCGAAGCGCGGCCGGGCGTCCCGGGTGGTCCTCGAGATCTACAACCACACGGGGGGCGACCTACAGCGCGTCCGGCTGCAGGTACGGGGGCCGAGCGACGCCATGAAGGCCGCGGTCGTCACCCTCCTCGACTTCACGGCGGACGAGACGGTGCCCCAGCGAGTGGAGTTCGAGGTCTCGCCGCGGGCGGCTCCCTACTGCCCCCTCCAGGTCCGGTTCGAGATCAGCGAGACGAGCGAGTGGTATGCACCCTCCTCGGTGCCGGTGATCCTCGACGTCGTCTGACGATCCGGCCGAGCGGAGGTCGGCGGTCAGCGCTGCATCGGCTGCATGCGCCCGTAGCTCAGGCTCCGCCAGAGCCACTCCATCGGCCCGAAGCGGAACCGGCTGAGCCACCAGGCCGAGAGCGGGATCTGGAGCGCGAAGATCAGGACCGTGAGCCCCAGCCCCGCGGCATGCAATACCTGGCCGTAGAGGGCCAGTCCGTAGCCGTAGGCGAGGGTGGTGCAGATCACCGAGTGCATCAGGTAGTTGCTGAGCGCCATCCGGCCCACCGGCACGAGCGGCTGGAGCATCCGGCGGCCGGCGGCGCGCTGCCAGAGCAGGCAGAGGCCGGTGACGTAGGTGAAGCAGAGTGCCAGCGCGCCGATCGAGAAGGCGACCTGCTGGATGCCGAACCAGAGGTTCGCCGTCAGCGGATCCGCCCGCTCCTGGGCGAAGACCAGGACGCCGTTGGCGACCACGCCCACCGCGAGCAGTGCCGGGAACGCGCGGCGGATCCGCGGCAGGTGCGCCGGCAGGTCGTGGAAGAATCGCCGGCGCCCGGCCCACAGGCCGAGGACGAAGAGCCCGAGGATGTTGGGCGCGAAGAAGATCGCGTACTGGTTGACCGCCAGCCACTCCCGGGCGCGGGTCGCGGCGATCTCGGACCAGGTTCCTTGCGAGTAGGCCCGTAGCGCCTCTGCGGTCGCCTCGGTCAGCTCCGCCCGTGCCTCGCCGGCCTGCGCCGTCATCACCTCGGCGATGGCCGGGCTGAGCCGGGCGAGCTGGGCCAGCCCGGTAAAGCCGACTGCGATCAGGATCGGCACCGCCAGCAGGCTCGCGCTCCAGATCAGCAGCGTTTTGGGCTTGCAGCTCTGGAACAGCAGGAGGGCGAAGCCGAGCAGCGCGTAGGTCACCAGGATGTCGCCGAACCAGAGTAGGAAGGCGTGGGCGAGCCCGATGCACAGGAGCACGAGCATGCGGCGGGCGAAGAAGCCCGAGACCCGGCGCCCGCGCGCCGCGGCACGCTCCATCTGGAGCGCCAGCCCGATGCCAAAGAGGAACGAGAAGAGGGTGTAGAACTTGCCCTGGAAGAAGAAGGCCACCGCCTTGTGCACGAGGTCGTCCAGGGAGCCGCCGGGCTGGACCTCGCCGAGCATCTGCAGGTACAGAGGGCTGAAGAACAGCGCCATGTTGACGGCCAGGATGCCGAAGATCGCGAAGCCGCGGAGGACGTCGAGGATCTCGACCCGCTCGGCGGCGGCGACCGGGGCGAGCGGAGTCGGCGCGGGGCCGCCGGCGGGCTCCGGCGGAGCGGGCGGTGCCGCTCCGGCGCCGGCGGCGGCCGGGCTGGCGGGTGTCGGGTCGGTCATCGGATCCCTCCGGTCACGGCAGCGGGCCGCCGGGTGCGCCGCTCGGCCCGGCAAACAAAGGAGTGCTGAGTCTATCCGAGGCGACCGCGGTTCTGGCGGCGGGACCGCGCCGGCGGCGGCGGCGCGCCGTCCCGATCTGCCGCCTGATACGCGACCGCCGAGCGTGGGTTGCGGGGCCGTCCGCCGCCCGCCGGGAGCCCTCGGCGGGGCGCCGCCCGATCGTCGTAAGGCATACATATCAAGGAATTTAGGTCCTCTGGTTGTGGCCGGCCGCTGTGCTACCATCCCCGGCGATGGACGCCGCCGACGCACGCCGCAGCCAGGTGCTGACCGACACCCTGCGCCGCTTCGTGCGGCGCGGGGCGCGCGCGAGCATCGGCAAGATGCTGGGCAAGGTGCGGCCCGAGGACCTGGCCGCCCTGATGCGCGGCCTGACCCCGGCGGAGCGGCTGACCGTCTTCCGGCTGGTGGTCGCCGATTACCCGGACAGCACCGGCCAGGTGCTCACCGAGCTGGAGCCGGGGCAGCGCCAGGAGATCCTCGAGCGGCTGTCGCCCGAGGAGGTTGCCTCGGTGCTCGGCCTCCTGGCGGTCGACGACGCCGTCTTCATCGTCGAGTCGCTCCCCGACGGCCTCCGCGCCAAGGTGCTCGAGGCGGTCGACCTCCAGGGGGTCTCCGACGTCCAGTCGCACCTCACCTATGCCGACGACACCGCCGGCCGGGTGATGACGCCGGAGTTCTTCGCCCTCCGGAGTCGACCACGGTCCGCGAGGCGATCGCCAAGATCCAGGAGGGGCGGGACATCGAGATGATCTTCTACCTCTACGTGGTCGACGACGCCGGCTCGCTGGTCGGGGTGACCTCGCTGCGCCAGCTCCTCCTCACCAAGCCCGACAAGACCCTGGGCGAGATCACCCAGCGCGACGTCATCAAGGTCGACTCCGCGACCGACCAGGAGCACGTGGCGCAGCTCGCCGCCCGCTACGACCTCCTGGCCGTGCCGGTGGTCGACCGCGAGCCGGCTGGTCGGCATCGTCACCGTCGACGACATCGTCGACGTCGTCAAGGAGGAGGCGACCGAGGACTTCCTGCGCATGGTCGGCACCAGCGAGGACGAGCTGCTGTTCCAGGAGCGCTCGCTGCGGGTGGCGCGGATCCGGCTGCCCTGGCTGCTGATCAATCTGTGCGGCCTGGTGATCGGCGGCGTGCTGCTCGAGCACTTCCAGGTCAGCTTCAAGGAGGCGCTGTTCCTGCTCGCCTTCGTGCCGGTGATCATGGGCATGGGCGGCAACAGCGGCAGCCAGACCTCCACCGTCACCGTGCGCGGCCTCGCGACCGGGCGGATCGACCGCAGCGAGGGGGGCGCCTGGCCCTACCTCTGGCAGCAGATCCGGGTCGGCGCCGCGCTCGGCATCGCCACCGGAGCGATCGCCGCGGCGGTGGCGCTGGTGCTCGAGCGGAACCCGTGGTTCTCGCTGGTGGTCGGCGGCGCGCTCTTCTTCGCCATCGTCCTCGCCTCGCTCAACGGGGTCCTGATCCCGCTCCTCTTCGAGCGCATCGGGGTCGATCCGGCGGTCGCCGCCGGGCCGCTGGTGACGACCAGCAACGACATCACCGGCCTCCTGATCTACTTCGGCCTGGCGGCCCTCCTCTTCGACCGCCTGGTGCTCTGACGCCTTGCGCTTCCACAGCCACGAGGCGATCATCCTCGACGTCCGCGACCTCCACGACGCCGACCGGATCGTCACCTTCCTGACCCGCGAGCGCGGCCAGAAGCGGGGGGTGGCGCACGGCGCGCGGCGCCGGCACAGCCGCTTCGCGGGACAGCTCCAGCCGCTCGCCAAGGTGCGCATCGACTGGGTGCGAGAAGGAGGGGCGCGACCTGGTGCGGATCTCTCGGTGCGAGCTGACCTGGTGCGCCCGGCGCAGCGCTGCTCGAGGACCTCGAAGGGCATCCTCCTCGGCAGCTACCTCGCCGACCACATGCTCGAGCTTCGCCCAGGAGGACGAGCCGTCGCGACCTCTTCTTCCGCCTCCTCGACTCGACCCTCGAAGCGCTCGGCGCGGGGGTGGACCGCGACCTCGCCGCGCGCTATTTCGAGAGCCTGGGTCCTGCGCCTGGCGGGTGTCTTCCCGGCCGCCGGCGACTGCCCGTCTGCGGCGCGGCCGTTCGACCGCGGACGGCGCCGCGCTGCCGGCGGCGGGCGAGGCGCTGCTCTGCCCGCGACTGCGCCGGTGCCGCTGCGGCGGGGCCGGGCGCGCTCCCGGTCGCCGGCGGGGCGCTCGACTTCCTGGCGGCGGCATCGGCCGCCGAGACCTGCCGAGGCTGGCGGCCGCGGGCGGCCGTCGAGCCCGCGGTCCTGCGGCGAGGTCGAGGAGCTGCTGCTCCCGGGTGCGGCGCGCGCTTCCTCAGCACGAGCTGCGCAGCTACGACGTGATGCAGAGGACGCTCGGCGAGTTCGCCGGAGCGCTGGAGGGGGAGAGGTCGCTCGTCAATGCAGACCTTCCAGGAGCTGATCCTCTCGCTGTCCGAGTTCTGGGCGCGCCAGGGGTGCGTGCTCCAGCAGCCCTACGACCTCGAGGTCGGGCGCCGGCACCATGCACCCGGACACCTTCCTGCGCGTGCTCGGCCCCGAGCCGTGGCGCGTCGGCCTACGTCCAGCCGTCGCGCCGCCCGGCCGACGGCCGCTACGGCGACAACCCGTTCCGGCTCGGCAAGCACTACCAGTTCCAGGTGATCCTCAAGCCGTCGCCGCTCGACGTGCAGGAGCTCTACGTCCGGAGCCTCGAGGCGATGGGCGTCGACCTCCGCGGTCCACGACCTGCGCTTCGAGGAGGACAACTGGGAGGCGCCGACCCTCGGCGCCTGGGGCGTCGGCTGGCAGGTGATGCTCGACGGCATGGAGATCACCCAGTTCACCTACTTCCAGCAGGCCGGCGGCCTCGAGCTCGACGCCGATCAGCGCCGAGATCACCTACGGCCTCGAGCGGATCACCATGTTCCTCGGCCTCGCGCAGCTCGATCTACGACATCGACTGGGTGCCCGGCGGGGTCAGCTACGGCCAGGTGCGCCACCAGGAGGAGGTCGAGTTCTCGAAGTACTACTTCGAGGTCGCCGACGTCGACTTCCTGCGCCTGCAGCTCGACGGCTAGGAGCGCGAGGCCGGCCGCTGCCTCGAGGCCGGGCTGGTGCTGCCGGCCTACGAGTGCGCGCTCAAGTGCTCGCACCTCTTCAACGTGCTCGACGCGCGCGGCGCGGTCTCGGTGACCGAGCGGGTCGGCGCTGATGAAGCGGGTGCGCGACCTCGCCGTCGCCTGCGCCGAGGCCTACGTCGCGAGCCGCGAGCGGCTCGGCTTCCCGCTGCTCGCCAAGAGTCCGACGCGGAGCCGGGGGAGGGGGTGGCCGATGCGCGCAGGGCGAGCGATTCCTGCTCGAGGTCCGGGCCGAGGAGATCCCGGCCCGCATGCTGGCGCCGGCGCGCGCGGAGCTGGCCGACGCGCCTGTTCGAGGAGCTGATGGCGCGCGGCCTCGCGCCGGAGTCGCTCGAGACCGGCTTCACGCCGCGCCGCCTGGTGCTGATCGCCGCCGGCCTGCCCGAGCGCGAGCCCGACCGCGAGGAGCGGAAGATCGGCCCGCCGGCCTCGGCGGCGTTCAAGAACGGCGAGCCGACTCCGGCGGCGCTCGGCTTCGCCAGGCGCTGCGGCGTCGCGCCCGAGGCCCTGGAGCGGGTCGCGACCGACAAGGGGCGAGTACCTCGCCGCGGTCGCGCGACCGACGGCCGGCCGGCCGGCGAGGTCCTCGCCGAGCTCGTGCCGGCGGCTGCTCGCCGGCCTCGCCTGGGCGAAGACCATGCGCTGGGGGAGCGGCGCCGGCCCCTGGGTGCGGCCGGTCCACGGCATCGTCTCGCTGCTCTCGACGGCGAGGTGGTGCCCTTCGAGCTCTTCGGCGTCGCCGCCGGCGACGCGACCGCGGGCCATCCGATCCTGTCGCCCGAGCCGTTCGCGGTTGCCGGGCCGGGACGACTACCGCGAGAAGCTCGGCGCGCTCGGCATCGAGGTGCGCGCCGGCGAGCGCCGCCGGCGCCTTCTCGAGGGGATGCGCGAGCGCGCCGAGGCGCTCGGCGGCGAGCTGGTCGACGACGCGACGCTGCTCGACAAGCTGGCCGCGATCTGCGAGATCCCGGGCGTGATGGAGGGCCGCTTCGACGACGCCTTCCTCGACCTGCCCGCGCGAGGTGCTGGTCGCCAGCCTGCGCGACCACCAGAGCGCCCTGACCGTCGAGGAGCCGGGCGACGGCGGCAGTGTCGTCGGAACCGGCGACCGGCGCCTGCTGCCGGTCTTCCTCACCGTGATGGACCGCGCCGACGATCCCGAGGGCCGGGTGCGCGCCGGCAACGAGTGGGTGGTCGCGGCGCGCCTCGCCGACGCCCGCTTCTTCTACGGCGAGGACCGGAAGGCCGCGCTCGCCGATCGCGCCGGCCAGCTCGCGCGGCTGTCTTCCACGAGAAGCTCGGGAGCTACGCCGAGAAGGCCGAGCGCCTCGCCGCCCTCGCCGGGGCGCTCTGCGAGCAGCTCGGCTGGGAGGAGGAGCTCGACGACGCCCGCGCCGCCGCGCGGCTCCTCAAGGTCGACCTCACCACCGAGATGGTCAAGGAGTTCACCTCGCTCCAGGGGATCATGGGCGGCATCTACGCCCGCGAGGAGGGGCCGACGAGGCGGTCTGGCAGGCGATCTACGACCAGTACCTGCCGGCCTCGCACCGGCGACCCGATCCCGCGCGGCCGGGTCGGCCGGGTCGCCGCGCTCGCCGACCGCATCGACACCCTGGTCGGCATCTTCGGCCTCGGCCTGATCCCGCGGGAGCCGGACCCGTTCGGCCTGCGCCGCGCCGCCCAGGGCGTGGTGCGGATCGCGCCTCGAAGGGCGCCTGCCGCTCGACCTCGACCGGTGGCTGCGCGCGCCGCGCGCCTCTACGGCGACCGGCTGGAGCAGAGCGCGGAGCAGATCCTCGAGCTGCTGCGGCCGTTCCTCTTCGACCGCATCCGCTACCTCCTCGGCCTCGCCGGCTACGCCTACGACGAGATCGAGGCGGCGCTGGCCGCGGCCTGGACCAGCCTGCCCGACCTCGCCGCGCGGGTCGACGCGCTCCACCAGGTGCGCGAGCAGGCCGAGCTTCCTCTCGGTGGTCCTGGCGGCCAAGCGGATCGTCAACATCGTCAAGGACGCCCCGGAGTACCCGTTCGAGGAGCAGGCGCTGGTCGAGCCGGCCGAGAAGGCGCTCCACCGCGCCTTCGGCGAGCTGCGCGCGGAGATCGAGGAGGCCGCCGCGTCCGGCGACTACGAGCGCTGCCTGCGCCGCATCGCCGAGCTCGCCCCGGTCCTCGACCGCTTCTTCGTCGACGTCCTGGTGATGGACGAGGACCGGCGCCTGCGCAGGAACCGCATCGCGCTGCTCCAGGCGATCGACCGCTCGATCTCGCGCATCGCGCGGCTGACCGAGATGGTGGTGGACAAGGCCGAGCACAGGGCGCGGCATGCTGAGGTGTAGCCGGCCGCTCCGGCGACTTCGTGCGTGCTAGGCTGACGAATCGTGAGCCGCGAAGCTCTGCTCGAGCCGGCCGCCGGAACCGAACTCTCCCTCGACGACTGGGCTGCGCTGCCGGAGGACGACCAGACCGAGCTGGTCGACGGTCGCCTCGAGGAGGGGGACAGTGCCGGAACCGTGCACGAGGTCGCCTCAGTGGCGGCGCTCTGCCACTTTCCGGCGTGGGCGCGTCCGCTGGGTGGTCTGGTCGCCGGCTCGGGCGTCAAGTTCGTGGTCGGTGAGCGCCGGGCGACGGATGCCGGACGTCGCGGTCTTCCTGCCCGGCACCTGCCTCCGCGGCGCCGCGGCGGCCTGCGGGCCTGCCCGGTCGCCGAGCCTGCGGTCCGGGTACCGCCGGATATCGCGGTGCGGATCGTCTCGTCGACCCCGCGCACGCGCCCGTGATCGCGTCGAGAAGCTGAACACACGCGGGCGCCGGGTGCAGTGGTACTGCTGCGCCAGCTGGCAGCCTGATCGCGGACGCGCGACGCTCCACGCCCTCGCCTCCACGTCGGGCGTCATCGATCCGGTGCCCGGTTGCGAGGGGCTGGCGCTCGACCTCGACGAGCTGTGGGCCGAGATCGATCGGCTCCCCACCGATCCGGCTCCGCGCTAGGTGCTCGCCTGCCGAGTTCGCCTGCCAAGTCGAGGCTGAACCGGCAGTTCGTTTCGCGTCTTGCGCCATCGACGGCGCTTCCTGCTGCTGCGGCAGTTCGCCCACGCAAGTTGAGGCGAAAGCCGGCGAGTTCCCGGGTCTCGGCCGTCCCCTTCGTGCCAGCGTCACCAGGCTGCTGCCCGCCTGGCGTATCCTTGGGCGCCTTACGGCATCGAGAGGGGAGGCATCTCAGGTGGCGACCAAGTGGGTCTATGCCTTCGGCGGCGGCACCGCCGAGGGGGACGGCAAGCAGAAGGCGCTCCTCGGGGGCAAGGGGGCGGGGCTCGCGGAGATGAGCCGGATCGGCATCCCGGTGCCGCCCGGCTTCACGCTCACGACCGCGGCGTGCATCGAGTACCAGCGGCGCGGGCGCGAGTACCCGGAGGGGCTGCGCGAGCAGGTCGCCGAGCACCTGGCTCGGCTCGAGGCGCTCCAGGGGCGGCGCTTCGGCGACCCGGCGGATCCGCTCCTGGTCTCTGTCCGCTCGGGCGGTCCGGTGTCGATGCCCGGGATGATGGACACCGTCCTCAACCTCGGCCTCTCGCGCGAGGCGGTCGCGGCGCTGACCGCGGCCGGCGCCGACGCGCGCTGGGTGCGCGACGCCTACCGGCGCCTCCTGACCATGTACGGCGACGTTGTGATGGGGGCTCCCCATCGCGAGTTCGAGCGCGTGCTCGGCGCGGCGCGTTCGGAGCAGGGCGCCGAGAACGACGCCGAGCTGACCCCCGAGTCGCTCGACCGGGTGATCGAGCGCTTCGAGGCGCTGATCGCAGAGCACGCCGGCCGGCCCTTCCCGCAGGACGCCCAGGAGCAGCTCTGGGGCGGCATCCGCGCGGTCTTCGACTCCTGGGACAACAAGCGCGCCCGCGACTATCGGCGGCTCCACGGCCTGCCCGACGACATGGGCACCGGCGTCAACGTCCAGGCGATGGTGTTCGGCAACCGCGGCGCCGACTGCGCCACCGGGGTCGCCTTCACCCGCAACCCGGCGACCGGCGCGAAGGGGCTCTACGGCGAGTACCTGGTCAACGCCCAGGGGGAGGACGTGGTCGCCGGCACCCGCACGCCGCAGGAGATCTCGGGCGGCGGCGCCGGCGGCGGCGGCATGCGCACCGACTTCGCCGCGGCGACCGTGCAGCTCGAGGAGGTCGGCCGCACTCTCGAGGCCCACTACCGCGAGATGCAGGACGTCGAGTTCACGATCGAGCACGGCACGCTCTACATGCTCCAGACCCGCACCGGCAAGCGCACCGGCCCGGCGGCGGTGCGGATCGCGGTCGAGATGGTCGACGAGGGGCTGATCGAGCCGAGGACGGTGCTCGCCCGGGTCGAGCCCGAGCACCTCGAGCAGATGCTGGCACCCGACTTCGACCTCGCGGAGAAGAAGCGGGCGATCGAGGGGGGCCGGCTCCTGGCCAAGGGTCTGCCGGCGGGACCGGGCGCCGCCTCGGGGCGGATCGCGCTCGAGGCCGACCGCGCCGCGGAGATGGCCGCCGAGGGCCCCGTGCTCCTGGTCCGCGAGGAGACCTCGCCCGAGGACATCGTCGGCATGCACGCCTCGGTCGGCATCCTGACCTCGCGCGGCGGCATGACCTCGCACGCCGCGGTGGTGGCGCGCGGCATGGGCAAGCCGTGCATCGTCGGCGCCGGCGCGGTCTCGGTCGATGAGACCGGCGAGGTCAGGGCCGCCGGCCGCGTCTTGCGCGAGGGCGACTGGCTGTCGATCGACGGCACCGCCGGCGAGGTGATCGAGGGGCGCCTGGCGCCGCACGACTCCGAGGTGCTCCAGGCGCTCTCGGGCGCGATCGAGCCGTCGCCGGCGTCGCGGGCGTTCCTGCGCGTCCTCGAGTGGGCCGACGGGGAGCGGCGCCTGCGCGTGCGCGCCAACGCCGACACCCCGGGCGACGCCCGCCGCGCGCGCGAGTTCGGCGCCGAGGGGATCGGGCTCTGCCGCACCGAGCACATGTTCTTCGAGGAGGACAGGATCCCGCGCGTGCGCCGGATGATCCTCGCCGCCGACGCCGAGGAGCGCAAGCGCCCGCTCGCGGAGCTGCTGCCGGTCCAGCAGGGGGACTTCGAGGGGATCTTCGAGGCGATGGACGGGCTGCCGGTGACCGTGCGCCTGCTCGACCCGCCGCTCCACGAGTTCCTGCCCCACGGCGAGAAGGCGCTCGCCGAGCTGGCGCGCGAGATGGGCATCGAGCCCGCGGCGGTGGCGCAGAAGGCCGAGTCGCTCCGCGAGCTGAACCCGATGCTCGGCCACCGCGGCTGCCGCCTCGGGATCACCGCGCCCGAGATCTACGACATGCAGGCCGAAGCGATCGCCCGCGCCGCCTGCGCCCGGAAGCGCGCCGGCGGCGACCCGGTGGTCGAGATCATGGTGCCGCTGGTCGGCACGCCGGAGGAGCTGGGCCGGATCCGCGCGCGGATCGCCGAGACCGTCGAGCGGGTGCAGCGCGAGCTGGGGGTCGAGGTCGCGATGCTGATCGGCACCATGATCGAGGTGCCGCGGGCGGCGCTCGTGGCCGACAAGATCGCCGAGCACGCCGACTTCTTTTCCTTCGGCACCAACGACCTGACCCAGATGACCTTCGGCTTCTCGCGCGACGACGCCGGGAGCTTCCTCCCCGCCTACATCGAGCAGGGGGTGCTGCCGCGCGACCCGTTCGCGAGCCTCGACGAGGCCGGCGTCGGCGCCCTGGTGACGATGGCCTGCGAGAAGGGGCGCGCGGCGCGCGAGCACCTCCACCTCGGCGTCTGCGGCGAGCACGGAGGCGACCCGCGCTCGGTCGCCTTCTTCCATCGCGCCGGCCTCGACTACGTGTCGTGCTCGCCCTACCGGGTGCCGATCGCGCGCCTCGCCGCGGCGCGCGCCGCGCTCGGGGTCAAGGGGCCGGAGGACGTGTAGGCAGGCCCCGCTGCGGGTGCGCCCCGGCCGTCCCTGCACCCGGGCGGCCGCCGGAGACGATGGGGTTCGCGTTGATCGAGATCCGAGACCCCGATTCGCTGGCCGAGCTGATGCGCCTCGTGCCCGACGAGCCGCGCTGGATCGACTACCGCGGTCTGCTCGCCTCCGGCCGCTGCCGGGTGATCGCTGAGCCCGACCCCGCGCGCGGCTTCGTGGCGCGCGCCCTCGACGAGCCGTTCGCGGCGGTGTGGGGCGAGCCGAGCGAAGAGGCGGTGCGGGCGGCGGCGGGGCGGGGGAGTCTCGACGACGTGCTGGTCGCGCCCGGCGCCGGCGCCGAGCGGGTGGCGGCGGCGCTGCCGGGCTGGCGGACGGAACGTGTGACCCTCCACGTTCTGCCTGGCGAGCTGCCGGCGATCGCGCCGCCCGAGGGCGCCGACCTCGCCATGCTCGCTCCCGACTCGCCGCCGGTCGCCCCCGACCTCGACGGCCTGCCGCGGGCGCTCCGTGCCGAGGTGGCGGGACTCCTCGCCCGCGTCCGGCCGCTGGTCGTCGCCCGGGTCCCGCCCGGCGTCGCCGGCCGGATCGTCTCGGTCTGCTCGGCGCCCTGGGAGACCGAGACCCTGTGGGACGTCTCGATCGAGACCGTCGCCCGCCACCGCCGCCGCGGCCTCGCCGCCGCCTGCTTCGCCGCGCTCGCCCGCTGGATGGCCGCCGAGCGCGGCAAGCGCCCGGTCTGGGGCGCGCAGGAGAGCAACCCCGCGAGCCTGGCGCTGGCCGCCCGTCTCGGCTTCGTGCGGGACTCGGAGCTCCTGACCTTCCGGCGGGCCGCCTAGCCTCGGGTTGGTGAGGCCCGGGCAGCCGTCTTCCGCGTGTTCACGTTTGTGTTAACCTCCGGGTCGTGCGCGAGGTTCGCTTCTACCGGACGGCAGCAGGGAATCGTCCGGCCGAGGAGTTCCTCGATTCGCTCACGCCGAAGCAGGCGCAGAAAATGATCTGGGTGCTGCGGATCGAGGCCGCACAGGCGCGAAGACTTGATCATCTGGCCAGAAGGAGAACCCGACCGTGAGCGACCTGACCACGTACACGAAGGATCGAGCGAGGCGCGACCCGGAGTTCGCGAAGGACCTCGAGGCCGGATATGCGACCTTCAAGTTCGAGTCCTGCTGCGCCAGGCGCGAGAACGGGCCGGCCTGACCCAGGAGCAGGTCGCGGAGCGTCTGGATACCAAGAAGTCGGCCATCAGCCGGATCGAGAATCGCGCTGCGGACATCCGCCTCTCGACCCTGGAGAGGTACGCCGCTGCGATCGGTCTGGACCTGGCGTTGGAGCTTCGGCAGCCGCTCCGTCCGTGAAACGAACCCAACGGAAGCCGTACCTATGCCCTCCCGGATCCGCCTCCTCTCCGATCACCTGGTCAGCCAGATCGCCGCCGGCGAGGTGGTCGAGCGGCCGGCGTCGGTGGTCAAGGAGCTGGTCGAGAACGCGCTCGACGCCGGGGCGTCGGAGGTCGCGGGTCGAGCTCGAGGCGGGCGGCAAGCGGCGGATCGTGGTCGCCGACGACGGCGCGGGGATGGACCGCGACGACGCGCTCCTCGCCTTCGACCGCCACGCCACCAGCAAGATCGCGCAGCTTCGACGACCTCGAGCGGGTCGGCACGCTCGGCTTCCGCGGCGAGGCGCTGGCCTCGATCGCCGCGGTGGCGCGGGTCGAGCTGACCACCGCCGAGAGCGCCGGCGAGGGGCACCGGGTGCGCATCGAGGGCGGCCGGGTGCGCGCGGCCGAGCCGGCGCCGCGGCCGCGCGGCACCACGGTCGAGGTCGCGTCGCTGTTCTTCAACGTGCCGGCGCGGCGCAAGTTCCTGAAGGCGCCGCAGACCGAGCTGCGGCGGGCGGTCGAGGTGGTGCAGGGGTACGCCCTGGCGCGGCCCGAGGTGCGCTTCACCGTGCGCCACGAGGGGCGGGCGCTGCTCGACGCGCTGGCCGCGGCCGGTGGCGCCGCGGGCACGGAGCCCGGCAACGAAACCGGGCCGGAAGCCGAGACCGCCGCCGTCCGCGAGCGCGTCGCCCAGGTCTTCGGCCGCGAGCTGGCCGCCGAACTGGCCGGTTTCGCCGGCGAGGGGCGGCGCGGAGCGCATCCACGGCCTGGTCGGCACGCCGGCCGGCGGCCGCAGCCGGCGCCAGTTCGTCTTCGTCAACCGGCGCCTCTTGCGCGACCGCCAGGTGCTCGCCGCCTTCTACCGCGCGGTGCGCGACGAGTGGAAGAGCGACGATTTCCCGGCCCTCTTCCTCTTCCTCGACCTGCCGCCCGAGGAGGTCGACGTCAACGTCCACCCGCAGAAGGCCGAGGTGCGCTTCCGCGACGGCGCGCTCCTCGACCGGGTCTACGGCCGGCTGCGGCGGGCGCTCGCCGACGCCCGCGGCGAGGAGCCGGCGCCGCTCCGCGCGCCTTCGGGTCCGCCCAGGCGGGCGCTCGCCTGGCAGGGTCTCGGCGAGCGCAAGGCGCCGCCGCCCGGCGCGCCCGGCGGGGAGTGGACGATCCGCGACGCCGGTAGCGAGGTCGCCGAGCCGCCGCCGCCGCCCTGGGGGGAGCCGGGCGGCGGCCGCGCCGAACCGCCGCGCCGGTTCGCCACGCCGTCGCAGGCGCCGGTCCAGCGCGCGCCGGTGCCGCTCTCCGGCCGCTCGGGCCGGGAGCGGCCCTTCCGGTTGCTCGGCCAGTACAAGGGGACGCTGATCCTGCTCGAGGGGCCCGACGGCCTCTACCTGATCGACCAGCACGTCGCCCACGAGCGCCTGCTCTACGAGCGGCTGCGGCGGACGATGGCGCGCGAGAGCCCGCCGAGCCAGCGCCTGCTCGACCCGCCGGTGCTCGAGCTGTCGGCGGCCGAGCACCTGCGGCTCACCGAGCTGGCGCCGGCGCTCGCCTCCTGCGGCTTCGAGCTGGCGCCGCTCTCGGGGCGGAGCCTGGCGATCGCGGCGGTGCCGGCGGTGCTCGACGCCGCGGCCGCCGAGGAGCTGCTGCGCACGCTCGCCGCCGCCGAGCCGGACGGTGTTGGGGAGGACGGTGTCGGGGACGAGGGCGACGGTTCCGGCGCCGGTGCCGACGGCGACGCCGTCGCCGCGCTCCGCCGCCGGGTGCTCGAGGCGCTCGCCGCCAGCTCGGCGTGCAAGGCCGCGATCAAGATGCACCACCCGCTCTCGGCGGTCGAGATGGAGGCGCTGGTCGCCGAGCTGTTCCTGTGCGAGCACCCCTACGCCTGCCCGCACGGCCGGCCGGTCGTGCTGCAGATGACCGACGCCGACCTCGAACGGCGGTTCGGGCGCCGCTGAGCGCCGCCCGGGCCGCCCGCTTGTTACGATCGCGCCCCATGTTCGGCCGCCGCCCCGCCACCCCGCTCGAGGAGCGCCTCGGGCACCGCTTCGCCGATCCCGCGCTCCTCGAGCTGGCGGTGACCCACCCCTCGCACGCCCACGAGAAGGGGCAGGGGAAGCACTACGAGCGGCTGGAGTTCCTCGGCGACGCGGTGCTCGGGGCGGCGGCCGCGGAGTGGCTCTACCGGCGCTACCCGGAGGTGCCCGAGGGGGACCTCTCGCAGCTCAAGAGCTGGCTGGTGTCGAAGCCCGTGCTGGCGCGCTACGCCCGGCGGCTCGGCATCGGCGAGCTGCTCCGGCTCGGGGTGGGCGAGGAGCGCTCCGGCGGCCGGCGCAAGGCCTCGCTCCTGGCCGACGCGTTCGAGGCGGTGCTCGGGGCGCTCTTCCTCGACGGCGGCTTCCCGGCGGCGCAGCGGGCGGTCCAGGGGCTCTTGATCGAGGCGGCGGCCGAGCGCGGCGGCCAGGCGCTCCAGGTCGACGCCAAGACCCGGCTCCAGGAGCTGGCGCAGGCGCGCGGCTGGAACCTCCCCGAGTACCTCCTGGTCGGCGAGGAGGGGCCCGACCACGAGAAGACCTTCCGCGTCGAGTGCCGGCTCGAGCAGGGCTCGGCGGCCACGGCCTCCGGCCGCAGCAAGAAGATCGCCGAGCAGCTCGCGGCGGCGGCGGTGCTCGCCGAGGTCGAGGCGCAGCCGGAGAGCGCCGCCGGCGGCGCCTGAGCGCCCCGCGGCGCAGTTGCTTCGGCGCCGCCCCTCTGCTAGAAAGCAGCGGCCGCCGGTTGACGGCGGCGGGGGGGCGTCGCAGGGGGCGGGGGTCGCCCAGGGAGTGTGGTTGCCATGTCCAGCGCGATCGAACCCAGCTACCGTCGCTCGAGCGGGCTCGTCGACGTCCTCGACCGCGTCCTCGACAAGGGCCTGGTGATCGCCGGCGACATCCGGGTCTCGCTCGCCGAGGTCGAGCTGCTGACGATCCGCATCCGCCTCCTGGTCTGCTCGATCGACAAGGCGGAGCAGATCGGCCTGGACTGGTGGCGCCACGACCCGAACCTGAGCGTCGCCCACCGTCCGGCGGCCGCGGAGAGCGTGCTGCCCGCCGGCAAGGAGGAGCTGCGCCGGGAGATCCGGCGGCTCGAAGGGCGGTTGGCCGCGCTCGAGTCCGAGGAGCGGGAGCCGATCCCGGCGCGCCGGGGCCGGCGAGACGATGGGGAATGATCCGGGAGGATAGAAGTCATGGCGGTTGAAAGAGCCTCCGGCGGCACGAGTCTGATCGACGTCCTCGATCGCGTCCTCGACAAGGGGATCGTGATCGACGCCTGGGTGCGGGTGTCGCTGGTCGGCATCGACCTGCTCACCGTCGAGGCGCGGGTGGTGGTGGCCTCGATCGACACTTATCTCAAGTACTCCGAGGCGGTCGGCCAGGTGCCGACGGTCTCGCGGCCGGCGCTCGAGTCGCGGGCGATGGACGAACTGGTCGCGGAGAACGCCTCGCTGCGCGCCGAGCTGTCCGCCGCCAACGCCGCCGCCACCGCCCTCGCCGTCACGCCGGCGGCCCGCCGCGCGCGCAAGAAGTGACGGAGGACGCCGCCGCGGCGAGGCCGGGACCGCGATCCGCGCCGACCGACGCGCAACGGCAGGAGCTGGTCGACGAGTTGCTGGCCGCCGCCGACGGCGCCGGCTGCGCCGCCGCCGCGCTCGGCTGGTTGACCCGCCACGCCGGCCTCGAGCGCGGCCTGTGCGTCGTCGTCGACCGCGCCGCCGGCGCCCTGATCGGCGTCGCGGGCCGCGGCCTGCCGGCCCCCGCCGCCACCTTCCGGGTCGATCTCGCGGCCCAGAACCACCCGCTGGTGGTCGCCATGTCGGGCCGCGAGACGGTCCACTTCCGGCGCGCCGCGTCGGCCTTCGGCGCGCGCGAGCCGTCGCCGCTCGGCGGCGGCGCGCTCTGGGCCGTGCCGATCCACTCCGCCGGCGGCGAGCGGCCGCTCGAACAGGGGCTGCTGCTCCTGGCCGGCGGCTCCGGCCGCGGCCTCGAGCGCTGGGCGAGCTGGGCCGCGGGCCTCCTCGGCCGCTTCCTGGCCGGCCTCGAAGCGCCCCGGCTGGCCGCCGAGGAGCGGCGCCATGCTCGCGAGCTGACCCTCCTCCGGGGGGTCCTCGAGGCGGTCACCGACCCGATCCTCCTGACCGACGACGACGGGCGGATGCTGGTCGCCAACCGCGGCGCCGAGCGGCTCCTGGCCGCCGAGGACGAGGCCAGCGAGGGGCGCCGGCGCGCCGTGGCGATGAACAACATGCTGTTTTCGTCGGTGGCGTTCACCGGCGGTCCCGAGGAGGCCGCCCCGACCCGCCGCGAGCTGCTGCTGGTCGATCCGGTCGAGGGGCAGGACCTGCTCTTCGAGCTGCTCTCGACCCCGTTCGAGATCCGCCGCGGCGAGCTCGGGGCGGTGTCGATCCTGCGCGACGTCACCGACCTCCGCCGCGCCACCCAGGAGATCGAGGACAACTACCGCCGGCTGCGCATCGCCGAGGCGAGGACCCGCGCCGAGCGCGACCGCCTCGACCTGATCTTGAACGCCGCCATCGACCCGATCCTGGTCACCGACCACGAGGGGCGCCTGGCGCGCATGAACCCGCCCGCCGAGCGGCTGTTCGGGGCGCGCGGCGCCCTCTCCGGCGAGGCCGAGCGCCGGGTGAGCGCCAACGACGTGGTGCTCACCTCGTTCCTGTCCAAGCTCACCGCGGCCCAGGCCGACCGCCTGAAGGGCAACCTCAGCTTCACCGACCCGGAGAGCGGCGAGCCGATCCCGATGGAGGCGCTCGCGGCCAAGGTGGTGACCCGCCAGGGCGAGGTCTCGGCGGTGGTGACCATGCTCCACGACCTCTCGGAGGCGGCCGAGAAGGTGCGCCTCTACGAGCAGGTCAAGCGCCACTCCGAGGAGCTGGAGCAGCGGGTGCGCGAGGCCACCGCCGAGCTGGCCGAGCAGAACGAGGTGCTGCGCCGCCAGGCGCTCGAGCTCGAGCAGGCCTCGGCGCTCAAGTCGCAGTTTCTGGCCAACGTCTCGCACGAGCTGCGGACGCCGCTCAACGCGATCATCGGCTACGCCGCGATCCTGCTCGAGGGGATCTCGGGCGCGCTCACCGCGCCGCAGCGCGAGAAGCTCGGCCGGCTCGAGTCGAACGCCCAGAGCCTGCTTGCGATCATCAACGACCTCCTCGACATCTCCCGCATCGAAGCAGGTAAGATGCCGCTCGACATCGTCCGTTTCGATCCAGTGGAGTTGATCGACGAGGTGATGGCGGAGGTCGAGCCGCTGATCGCGGGGAGCCGCCTCGCGGTCGAGCGCGAGATCGCCGCCGGCATCCCGGCGCTCGCGAGCGATCGCCAGAAGGTGAAGCAGATCCTCGTGAACCTGTTGTCCAATTCGCTGAAGTTCACCCCGGGCGGCCGCGTCCTGGTGCGCGCCGGCTTCGATCCTGCATCGGACCGGCTTGCAGTGGCGGTGGCCGACACCGGCGTCGGCATCCCGCCCGAGAAGCGCGTCAGCATCTTCGAGGCCTTCGGCCAGACCGGCGGCTCGTTCCAGCGCCGCCAGGGGGGCACCGGGCTGGGGCTGTCGATCTCGCGCCGCCTGGCGCGCATGCTGGGCGGCGACATCACCCTCGAGAGCGAGGTCGGCGTCGGCTCCACCTTCGTGCTCGAGCTGCCGCGCGTGAGCTCCCAGTCATGAGCCCCCCGAACGACACCGAGCGCCCGCTGGTCCTGGTCGTCGACGACTACCTCGAGGCGCGCGAGATCTGCGCCGAGTACCTCGGCTTCCACGGCTTCCGCGTGGCCACCGCCGAGGACGGCGAGGAGGCCCTGGAGAAGGCGTTCGAGCTGATTCCCGATGTGATTCTGATGGATCTTTCACTGCCCCGGCTCGACGGCTGGGCCGCCACTCGGCGGCTCAAGGACGACCCGCGCACCCGGGCGATCCCGATCGTCGCCCTGACCGGCCACGCCCTGAGCACCGAGCGCGACCGCGCGCTCGCGGCCGGCTGCGACGACGTGATCACCAAGCCGGTGGTGCCGCGGGACCTCCTGGCCCAGGTCGAGCGCCACCTCGGCCGAGGCCGGGCGGCGGGCGAATGACGTGCGATGAAGGGATGAGACCGCATGAGTACCGACAAGAGACGTCCGGGCGGGGGGGAGGTGGGGCGGCGCAGCCGCGGCTCGACAGCGTTCGAGGAGCCGGAGGCGGCGGGCCTCGACCGCGGCCGCTACGTCTACTGCGTCATCCAGTCCGACCAGGCGCACTCGTTCGGGCCGATCGGCATCGGCGCCGACCCGGCCGACGTGCACACCGTCAACTACCGCGACATCGCGGCGGTGACCTCGGCGACGCCGCTCGAGGTGTTCGATCCGACGCGCGAGAACGTGCTCGCCCACGAGCGCGTCAACGAGGCGGTGATGCGCGACTTCACCGTCATCCCGATGTCGTTCGGCACCGTGTTCAAGACCGACCAGGACATCGTCGAGCTGCTGCGCACCGCCTACGACGCCTTCCGCGACGTGCTGGGCAAGATGCGCGACAAGGTCGAGTTCGGGCTCAAGGTGCTGTGGGAGCCCGAGCAGGTGATCACCGAGATCGAGAAGCACAACGAGAACCTGCGCCTGCTGCGCCAGGAGATCTCGTCGCAGCAGGGTTCGACCTACTTCGCGCGCATGCAGTACGGGCGGCTGGTCGATTCGCTCCTGCAGGAGCGCTCCGAGGAGATCGCCTCGGAGATCCTCGGCGGCCTGCGCCACGTCGCGGTGGCGTCGCGGATCAACAAGCCGATCGGCGAGAAGATGATCCTGAACGCCGCCTTCCTGGTCTCGCGCGACGCCGAGGCCGATTTCGACGCCCGGGTGCGGGAGCTGGGCGCCCGCCGCGAGCAGCTCAACTTCAAATACACCGGCCCCTGGCCGCCCTACAACTTCGTCAACATCCGGCTCAAGCTGGAGCGGGCCGCCGAGGCGGAGTGAGCGCGGGATGATCGTCGTCGACAGCCTGCTGATCGGCGGCCTGCGCTTCGTGCTCGACAAGGTGGCGAGCGCGGTCGACGCCGAGCTGAACGACGAGGGACGGCTGCGCGAGGAGCTCCTGGCGCTCCAGATGCGCTACGAGCTGGGCGAGGTCGGCGACGAGGAGTATGCCGCGGCCGAGCGCGACCTCCTGGCCCGGCTGCGCGAGCTGCGGGAGCAGGAGGCGGGCGGGCCGATCTCCTTCGGCGCCGGCGGCGGCGACGAGGTGGCGGTCGAGATCGGCTTCGGCGGCGACGAGGGGGACGAGGAGCCGGCCTGGGAGCCGGCCGACTGACCGCCTTCAGGTTCTTCGGCGGCAAGGGCGGGGTGGGCAAATCCACCCTGGCCGCCGCCGCGGCCCTCGCCGCGGCCGAGGCGCGCGCCGAGCCGAGTGCCGAGCCGGACGCCCCGCCGCCCGTCCTCGCGGTCTCGACCGACCCCGCACACTCGCTCGGCGACGCCTTCGCCGTGCCGCTCGGCGCCGACCCGCGGCGGGTGGCGACCCGCCGCGGCGTGCTCCTCGCCGCCGAGATCGACGCTCCCGCCGCCTTCGCCCGCTGGCTCGCCGAGCGCCGCGACAGCCTGCGCCGGCTCGCCGAGCGCGGGAGCCTCCTCGACGCTGCCGACCTCGACCGCCTGTTCGGCCTGCCGGCGCCCGGGGTCGACGAGCTGATCGGGCTGCTCGAGACGGCGCGGCTGGCGCGCCGGCTCGGTAGCCACGGGACTGCGATTCAGACCGTGGCTCGGACGGTGGTCGACACCGCCCCCACCGCCCACACCCTGCGCCTCCTCGCGATGCCCGAGGCGCTGCGCCGGCTCGCGGGCCTCCTGGCGGCGATGCGCGACCGCTCGCGCGCGGTCGCCGAGCAGCTCGTCGGCACCGCGCCGGCCGATGCCGCCGACCGGCTGGCGGAGGAGATCGAGGCCGAGGCGGCGGAGATCGACGATCTCCTGCGCGATCCGCGGCGGTGCACGCTCGCCTGGGTGCTCCTCGCCGAGCCGATGGCGGTGGCCGAGACCGCCGACGCGGTGGCCGAGCTGACCGCCGCCGGCATCCCGGTCGCCGAGCTGATCGTCAACCGCCTGACGCCGCCGCCCGAGGTCCCCTGCCCAAACTGCCGGCGCCGCCGGCACGCCGAGGCGGCGGCGATCGCCGGCCTCGCCGAGCGCTTCCCCGGCCTCCCGGTGCGCGCGCTCGCCGAGCGCGACCGCGAGCCGCGCGGTACGGCGGCGCTGCGGGCGCTGTGGCGCGGTCTCGGCGCGGCGCCGGAGGCGCCCGCTCGCCGTCCACGGCCGGCGGCCGCCGTCGCCGGCTCCGAGCTCGCGTCCGCTCCGCCGCCGGGCTGGCTCGCCGGCCTCGCGCCGCCCGGCCTGCGCCTGCTCTTCGTCTGCGGCAAGGGCGGCGTCGGCAAGACCACCTGCGCCGCGGCGGTGGCGCTCGCCGCGGCCGCCGCGGATCCCGGGCGGCCGGTGCTGCTGCTCTCGACCGACCCGGCGCACTCGCTGGCCGACGCCTTCGGCGGGCCGCTCGGGGACGAGCCGCGGCGGCCGCCGGGAGCGCCGGAGAACCTCCGGGCGCGCGAGCTGGACGCCGCGGCCGCCTTCGCCGCGCACCGGGAGACCCTGCGCGGGGCGCTCGACGAGCTGGCCGAGCGCCTGACCGGCGGCGCCGGCGACCGCCGCGCCGGCATCGACGCACCCTTCGACCGCCTGCTCCTCGAGCGCCTCCTCGACGGCATCCCCCCGGGGCTCGACGAGCTGGTGGCGATGATCGAGCTGACCGCGCGGCTCGAGCCCACGGCCGGCGGCGAGCCGGAGCTGATCGTGATCGACACCGCCCCGACCGGCCACGCCCTGCGCCTGCTCGACGCCCCGGAGCTGGCGCTCGCCTGGAGCCGCGCGCTGATGGAGCTGCTCCTCGCCCACCGCGCGGTCACCGGCCTCGGCCGCCTGGCCGAGGAGCTGATCGACCTCTCGCGCGGCGCCCGCCGCCTCGCCGAGGCGCTCCGCGACCCCGCCCGCACCCGCTTCGTCGCGGTCACCCGCGCCGCCGAGCTGCCGCGCCGGGAGACCCTCCGCCTGCTCGACGAGCTGGGCCGCCGCCGGCTCGCGGTCGCGGCGCTGGTGGTCAACGCTCTCTCGCCCCCGGGCCGCTGCGCGCGCTGCGCCGCCCGCGCCGCCGCCGAGCGGCGCCAGCTCGACCTCCTGCGCCGCCGGCTCGCGCGCGGGCGGGCGGCCGGCCGGCCCTCGGCTATACTCCTCGCTCCCGCCGCGATCCCGCCCCCGCACGGGGCGCCGGGGATCGCCCGCTGGTCGCGGCGCTGGCGGCCCGACCGCCCGCCGCGCCGCCGAGCGCGCCCTGCCGCGGAGCCTCCCGTGAGAGACCCCTCGTGAACGCCGCGACCCCATCGACCGCCGTCTACGCCTACTGCGTCGTCCGTTCCGAGGCGGCGCCGGACGCCGCGGCCGCGCCCCCGGGCCCGCCCGGCGCCTCGGCCGCGCGCGCTCTTGCGATCGCCCCCGGCCTCTGGCTGATCGCCGCGGAGGTGCCGCTCCCCGACTACGCCGCGGCGACCCTCGAGGAGCGCCTCGGCGACCTCGAGTGGGTCTCCGCCCGCGCGCTCGCCCACGAGGCGGTGATCGAGCACTTCGCGGTCGCGCCGCCCCGGCGGCTGCCGGCGGTGCCGCTGCCGCTGTTCACCCTCTTCGCGGACGAGGAGCGGGCACGCACGGCGATGGCGGCCGAGCGGCCACGGCTCGAGCGGTCGCTCGAGCGCGTCGCCGGCTGCGCCGAGTGGGGGATCAAGGTGCTGATCGAGCCCTCGACGCGCGCGGCCGCCGAGCCTGCTCCGGCGCCGCGGAGCGGCACCGAGTTCCTCCGCCGCAAAGTCGAGGCGCGCGCGGCGGCCGAGGACCGCTCGGCGCGCGCGCGCACCGAGGCCGCCACCCTCTTCGACGACCTCGCGGCGGCCTCCCGCGCGGCGGTCAGGAAGCCCCCGCCGGCCGGCGCCGCGGGCTCGCGGCTCCTGCTCGACGCCGCCTTCCTGGTCCCGCACGGCGGCGCCGCCGCCTTCGAGGAGCGGGTCGCGGCGCGCACCGAAGCCCTCGGCGCCGCCGGTTGCAGCGTGACTCTGACCGGGCCGTGGCCGCCCTACCACTTCGTCGGCGAGGGCGGCGAGAGCGAGGACGGCGGCGAGAGCACGGCCGGAGGCGCCGGCGGAGAGCCGGCGTGAGCCGCGATCCGCTCGGCCCGCCCGCGGCGCCGCCGCCGGCGGTCGCCGACGAGATCCTCGACGACCGGCCCGAGACCTCGCTCCTCGACCTGGTCGACAACCTGCTCGACCGCGGCGTCCTGACCCGCGGCGAGGCGGTCCTCGGCCTCGCCGGCGTCGACCTGATCTACCTGCGCCTCTCGGCGCTGCTGTGTGCCGCCGACCGGGTGCTGCCGTCCGGCCGCGCCGGCGGGAGCGCGGCCGCGGATTGGCCGGGGGAGCCACCGCCGGCCGGCGCCGCCGAGGCCCGGAGAGCCGCCGAAGCCCCCGCGCCAGCGGCCGCCGGCAGCGCCGCGCGATCCCCCGAGCCGGCGTCACCCGCCTCGCCGCCCGCCGCCGCCTCCGCCCCGCGGGCCGAGCCCGGAGCCGCCGGCGATGACGTCCACCCCCTCGGCGCCGAGGAGCTGGACGCCCTGCGCGGCGAGCTCCTGACCCGTGCCGCCGAGGCCTCGCCCGCACGCTGGAACGCCGACCCCGAGAACGCCCAGCGCGCGGTCGCCAAGCTGGTCCTGACCCTGGTCGACTTTCTGCGCCAGCTCATGGAGCGCCAGGCGATCCGCCGCATGGAGGCGGGGACGGTGACCGAGGACGAGGTCGAGCGCCTCGGCCTCGCCCTGATGCGGCTCGAGGAGACCCTGCACGAGATGGCAGCCCGCTTCGGCATCCCGCCCGAGGAGCTGAACCTCGACCTGGGGCCGCTCGGGCGCCTGACCTGAGTCCGATGCTCCACGATCGCCGCTTCGCGCTCGCGCTCCTCGCGGTCGCCGAGCTGCTCGGGATGAGCCTCTGGTTCACCGCCGCGGCGGCGTCGCCGGAGCTGGCGGCGCGCTGGGGCCTCTCGGCGGCCGAGACCGGCTGGCTGACCGGCGCGGTGCAGCTCGGTTTCGTCGCCGGTACCGCGCTCGCGGCGCTCTTGAACCTCGCCGATCTGATGCCCGACCGGGCGCTGGTCGCCGGCTCGATGCTCGCCGCGGCGGCGGCCAACGCGGCGCTCCTGGCCGCCCCCGGCTTCGGGGCCGCGCTCGCCGCGCGCTTTCTCACCGGGCTCTTCCTGGCCGGCGTCTACCCGCCGGCGATGAAGATGATCGCGACCTGGTTCGTCCACGGGCGCGGGCTCGCGATCGGCACCCTGGTCGGCGCCCTGACCCTGGGCAAGGCGACGCCGTACCTGCTGCGCGCGGCCGGCGGCGCCGGCGCCGAGCGCGTGGTGCTCGCCGCCTCGGCGGCGGCGGTGGTGGCGGCGGCGCTGGTCGCGATCGGCTACCGCACCGGCCCCTACCCGTTCGAGCGCCGGCCGTTCTCCTGGCGGCTCGCCGCCGGCGTCCTCGCCGACCGCCCGACCCGGCTCGCGATCGGCGGCTACCTCGGCCACATGTGGGAGCTGTACGCGATGTGGACCTGGGTGCCGGCCTTCCTGGCCGCCTCGCTCGCCGCCGCCGGATCGGCCGGCGGCGAAGGCGGCGCGGGGCTGGCGGGGCTCGCCGCCGGCCGCGGCGCCGCGGCCGACTGGATCGCCTTCGGCGCCATCGGCGCCGGCGCGCTCGGGTGCCTCTGGGGTGGCTGGTACGCCGACCGCGCCGGCCGCGAGCGCACCGTGATCCTGGCGATGGCGGCGAGCGGCGCCTGCTCGCTCGGCGCCGGCCTCGCCTTCGGCGCCCCGCCCTGGCTGCTCGCCGCGGTGACCTGGACCTGGGGCTTCTTCGTGGTCGCCGACTCGGCGCAGTTCTCGGCGATGGTCACCGAGGTCGCGCCGCGCCACGCCGTCGGCACCGCGCTGACGCTCCAGACCTCGCTCGGGTTCCTGCTCACGCTGGCGACGCTGGAGCTGGTGCCGATGATCGCCGAGCGCACCGGCTGGCAGTGGGCGTTCCCGCTGCTCGCGCTCGGGCCGGCGGCCGGGATCGCCGCCATCCGCCGGCTGCGCGGGGTCAGCGGAGCCCGAGGACCGGGCCGCCGAGGAGCAGCATCAGCAACATGATCACCGCGGTGGCGAAGACGTTGAGCACCATGCCGCTCTTGGCCATCGTCGCGACCGTCATCGGCGGATAGCCGAAGACGATCGCGTTGGGCGGCGTCGCCACCGGCAGCATGTAGGCGGCCGAGGCGGCGATCGTGACCGGCACGGCCAGGAGCAGCGGGCTCTCGCCGAGGCCGACCGCGGCGGCCGCGGTGAGCGGCAGGAAGGTGGCGGCGGTGGCGGTGTTCGAGGTCACCTCGGTGAGCATCACCACCGCGGCGGTGACCGCCAGGACCAGCGCCCAGCGCGGCGCCTCCTCGAGACCGGCCACGCCGCCACCGATCGCGGCCGCGAGGCCCGACGAGTTGAACAGCTCGGCGAGCGCGAGCCCGCCGCCGAAGAGGAGCAGCACGCCCCACGGGAGCTTCTCGACCTCGGCCCAGTCGAGCGCCCGCCGGCCGCCCCCCCCAGGCACCGGCACCGCGAGGAGCACGAGGCCGGCGACGATCGCGACGCCGGTGTCGGTGAGCGGCCAGCCGGTCAGCCGGACCAGCAGGTCGCGAAGCACCCAGGCCGCGGCGGTCGCCACGAACACCACGGCGACGAAGCGCTCGGCGGCGGACGCCCGGCCGAGCCTCCCGCGCTCGGCGGCGAGGTGCTCGGCGGCGCCGGCCAGGCGCAGGCCGCGGAGCCGGAACGCCGGCCCGGTCAGCCACAGCCAGGTCAGCGGCAGCATCACCAGCGTGAACGGCAGGCCGAGGGCGAGCCAGCGCCGGAACGACATCGTGATGCCGTAGGTCGAGTCGAGGAAGCTCGCGAGGAGCGCGTTGGTCGGCGTGCCGACCAGGGTGGCCACTCCGCCGATCGACGCCGAGTAGGCGACGCCGAGCATCAGCGCGAGGCCGAAGCGCTCGAGCGGCGGGGTGCCGGCCGAGGCAGTGCCCTGCCGCGCCGCCGGCTCGGGAGCGGCGGCGTCGAGGCCCGAGTCCGGTCCCGCGGTCCCGCCGCCCGCCGCCCGTTCGAGCGCCTCGAGCAGCGAGACGGCGATGGTGTACATCAGGATCGCGGTCGCGGTGTTCGAGATCCACATCGAGATCGCCGCCGTGGCGAGCATGAAGCCGCCGACGATCGCCGCGGCACCGCCGCCCGCCCGTTGCAGGAGCGCCATCGCCACCCGGCGGTGGAGCCCGCTCTGGCGCATCGCCGCGGCGAGGACGAAGCCGCCGAGGAAGAGGAAGATCAGCGGGTGGGCGTAGGCCGCGGCGATGTCGCGCTCGGGGGCGACGCCGAGGAGCGGCGCGGCGGCGATCGGCAGGAGCGCGGTGGCCGGGATCGGCACCGCCTCGGTGAGCCACCAGACCACCATCCAGGCGGCGAGGCCGGCGACCCGCCAGGCGGGCTCGGCGAGGCCGGCCGGCGGCGCCAGCGCCAGCGGCGCGAGACCCAGGACGGGCCCCAGGACGAGGGCGACCCAACGCCCGATCGACAGGCTCGGCATGGTCACGGTCGCGGCGGAGTGTACCCGCGGGCGGAGATCGTGGCGACCCCGCTATCATCGCGGCCGGAGCACGGCGAAGAGGGCACGGCGATGAAGGCGATCCGGGTCCACGAGCACGGCGGCCCCGAGGTGCTGCGCCTCGAGGAGGTGCCGCTCCCCGAGCCGGGGGAGGGCGAGGCGCGGGTGCGGGTGCACTTCGCCGGCGTCAACTTCATCGACGTCTACCGGCGAACCGGCTTCTACCCGCAGCCGGGCGGGCTGCCGGCGATCCCCGGGGGCGAGGCCTCGGGGGTGGTCGAGGCGGTCGGCCCGGGAGCGTCCGGGATCGCCGAGGGCGACCGAGTGGCGTTCTGGGACGCCCCCGGCGCCTACGCCGAGGCGGCGGTCCACCGCGCCGACCGCCTCCTGCCGCTCCCCGCCGGCATCGGCTTCGAGGCCGCCGCGGCCCTGCCGCTCCAGGGGATGACCGCGCACTACCTGACCCGCGGCATCCGCCCGCTCGGCCCGGTCGACACGGTGCTGATCCACGCCGCGGCGGGCGGCGTCGGCCTCCTGGCGGTGCAGATGGCGAAGCTCGCGGGCGCCACCGTCATCGGCACCTGCTCGACCGCCGAGAAGGCCGAGCGCGCCCGCGCCGCCGGCGCCGACCACGTCGTCCTCTACCGCGACGCCGACTTCGTCGCCGAGACCAAGCGCCTCACCGGCGGCGAGGGGGTCGATCTCGCGATCGACGGCGTCGGCCGCGCCACCTTCGAGGGGAGCGTCGCCGCGACCCGGATCCGCGGCCACGTGATCCTGTTCGGCCAGGCGAGCGGCGAGCCCGAGCCGATCCGCCCGCGCAAGCTCCTCGGCAGCCGGACCCTCACCTGCGCCTCCCTCTTCGACTACAGCCGCGACCGCGGCGAGATGCTGGCGCGCGCCGGCGAGGTCTTCGGCTGGCACGCCGCGGGCCGGCTCGAAGTACACATCGACCGCGTCCTGCCGCTCGCGGAGGCCGCCGCCGCCCACCGCCTGCTCGAGGGTCGCGAGACCTCCGGCAAGCTCCTCCTCCAGCCATGACCGGGGACCGCTTCCGCCGCGTCTTCTCGGGCGCCCCCTGGGAGGGCGAGGCCGGCTACTGCCGCGCCCTCCGCGCGGGGAACCAGATCTACGTCACCGGCACCGCCCCGGTCGCCGAGGGCGGCGGCGTCCACGCCCCCGGCGACGGCTACGAGCAGGCCCGCCGCTGCTGGCAGATCGTCGAGCGCGCGCTGGCCGGCCTCGGCGCCGATCTCTCCTCGGTGGTCCGCACCCGCATGTACGTCACCGACATCTCCCGCTGGCGCGACTACGCCCGCGCCCACCGCGAGGTCTTCGGCGACCACCCGCCGGCCACGACCATGGTCGAGGTCAAGGGGCTGATCGAGCCCGAGATGCTGATCGAGGTCGAGGCGGACGCGGTGGTGACGCGGGGAGGACGGGGGCTGAGCCCGGCGCTCAGGCGCTCGGCGGGTCGGTCTCGGCGGCGTCGGTGGAGTGGGAGTTCCACAGGCTCGGGACCGGAGCCGCGTAGAGCCCGAGGCCGAACGGCACGGTCGCCGATCCCCCGTAGAGCACCACCCCCGAGCGGAACCGCTCGCCGAGCGCGTCGCGCAGTCCGCGCAGTCCGCGGAAGTCCTTCTCGCCGACGCTGGTTCCGGCCTTGACCTCGACGCCGACGCAGCGGCCGGCCCGGTCCTCGAGGATGAAGTCGACCTCGCTGCCGGCGGCGGTGCGGAAGTGGTAGAGCCGCGGTTGGACCCGGCTCCAGCCGGTCGCCTTGGTCAGCTCCATGAAGACGAAGCTCTCGAGCAGCCGGCCGGCGGTGGCGTCGAGCTCCGGGCGCGCGCTCTCGCCCCAGCCGAGGAGGTGCGCCGCGAGGCCGGTATCGCCGAGGTAGAGCTTCGGCGACTTGATCAGGCGCTTGCCCAGGTTGGCGCTCCACGGCGGCAGGCGCTGGACCAGGAACGAGGTCTCGAGCAGGGCCAGATACCGCTTGAGCGTGGTCTGGGCGATGCCGGAGTCGCGCGACAGCTCGGCGAAGCTGACCAGGTTGCCGGCGTTGGCGGCGACCAGGCTGAGGAGACGCGGCAGGTCGGCGAGCCCCTCGATCCGCGCCAGGTCGCGGATGTCGCGCTGGAGGAGGGTCGCGACGTAGGCGCCGAACCAGGCGTCGCGGCGCTCGGCGTTGCGGCGCGTCAGCGCCTCCGGGTAGCCGCCGAGCCGGACCCGCGCCCACAGCTCCCGCAGCGGCTCCTCGGCACCGGCCGGCACCGGTGGCTTTCCGTCGAACAGGGCGTCGATCAACCCCTCGCGCCGGCCGGCCAGCTCGCCCTGGGAGAGCGGCCAGAGGGTCAGCACCTCCATCCTCCCGACCAGCGTCTCGGCGAGCTGGGGGAGCAGGAGCACGTTGGCGGAGCCGGTCAGGAGGAAGCGCCCCGGCGTGCGGTCCTCGTCCACCGCCTGCTTGATCGCCAGGAACAGACCCGGCGCGCGCTGGACCTCGTCGATGACGGCCGGCCCTTCCAGGCCGCGGATGAAGGCTTGCGGGTCGGCGGCCGCGGCGGCCAGGTGGGTGGCGTCGTCGAGGGTGACGTAGCGGGCGGGAAAGCGCTCTCCGGCGATCTCCCGGGCCAGTGTGCTCTTGCCCGACTGCCGGGCGCCGTGGAGGAGGACGACCGGGGTGTCCGAGAGGGCGTCGAGGAGCCGGGCGGAGAGGTTGCGGGAGTGCATCGCCGTGGGGGTAGCCGATCGATGGCTGATAATCAACCACCAGGTGGCTGATTATCAGCCATCCAGCGGCTGATTATCAGCCACCGTCTAGTTGCCCCAACCGCAACCTGGCCTCGAGCAGGCCCGGGTCGTACGGCCAGCGCGCGAGCCCGTGGTCGAGGATCGCGGCGGCGCCGGCGGCGTCGTCGACCTCGAAGGCGAGGGCGGTGAGTGCCCGCGCGGCCTCGGGACCGGCGTCATCGATCAGGTCCAGGACCGGCGCCAGGTCGCCGGTGCCCGCACGGGCGGCCAGGTAGGTCAGCTCGGGGTCGTCCGGGGCGATCGCCAGGCCGCGGCCTGCGGCGCGGGCGGCGGCGGCGCGGTCGCCGGCGCGCAGCTCGATCACCGCCAGGTAGAGGTGGCCCTCGACCAGGCTCTGCTGGATCTCGACCGCGCGGCGGAAGAGCGGGCGGGCGGCGGCCGGGCGGCCGGTGCGGTAGTGGATCTCGGCCAAGAGGAACGGCGGCACCGGCGAGCCGGGGAAGGCGTTGTGGAGCGCCGCCAGGCGCTCGCGGGCGCCGTCGAGGTCGCCGCGGTCGCGCGCCGCGAGGGCGGCGTCGAGGCCGGCCTGGAGGTCACGCTCACGGGCCGCGCCTTGGTGGTGGAGGGCGAGGGCGCCGGCGGCGAGCGCGACGACGAGGAGCGGCGCGAGGGCGCGGCGGAGGCGCGGGCGGGCGCGCAGGAGGGCGCCGGCGGCGGCGGGGAGGGTGGCGAGGGCGAGCGGCGCGCGCCAGAGCGCCAGGGCCAGGGCGGCCGCGGCCAGCGCCGGAGCCCAGGCCGGACGCAGGGCGGCGAGCGCCGTCGCGGTGGCGGGCAGGACCGAGGGCAGCAGCTCCGGCCGCTCGGCGACCAGCGCCTGGACGATCGCGGCGTCGGCGAGCACGACGGCCAGTGCCGCGGCCGGAGCCCACGACCAGGCGCCCGCCGGCTCGGCCGCGAACGGCCGGTCCTCGACCTTCGAGCGCAGGGCCAGCCAGAGCAGGAGCGCGAGCAGCAGCCAGTGCGCGAGGTGGTGGCCGGGCACCGGCAGCCAGCCGGCGATCCGCTCCGGGGCGAGGTGGGCGGCGAAGTGGGCGGGGAAGGCGGCGAGCGCAAGCCAGCGCAGCGGCCGGCGCGCGAGCGCCGGAGCGGTCAGCGCCGCGAACGGCAGCACGAAGTCGGCGCCGACGAAGAACCAGTCGACCAGCCCGATCCACGGCGCGCCGCCGAGCAGGCGCCCGGACAGCGGCACTGTCCAGTGCCACCAGCCGGCGGCCACCGCCGCGCTCTCGACCGCCCAGCTCGCCGCGCCCAGGAACAGGCAGGCCCAGGCGGCCTGCGCGAACAGCCGGCCGGTGAGCCGGCAGCCGAGCCACCAGCCGAGGTAGGCGACGATCGCCCAGCCGGCGACCTCCTGGAGCGGCACGCCGAGCACCGCGAAGAGCGGCTCGTGGATGACGTACGGCGGCTGCGCCCCGAGCCCCGAGCGGGTGATCCAGGTCACCGCCGCGCCGCGCGCGACGCCGTAAGCCGCGACCGCGATCCAGAACGCGGCGGCGCGGCGGCGGGGGAGGGCGCGCAGGGAGTGCGCGACCAGCAGGGCGAGGACCGCCGCCGAGGGGAGGGTGAGGGCGAAGAGGCGCTGGTCCATCGGCGCCGCCGATTGTAGGTCCTGCCGGCCGGGGGCGAGATCTGATATCACCGCGGCGATGGCGACGCCCGGCGCACCCCGGTGGACCGCGGCCGCTCGGCTCAGGGCGCTGGCCCTGGCCGCGCTCGCCGGCGCGGCCTGCGGCGGTCCGGGGCCGGGCTCCGAGCCCCCGCCGCTGCGGCCCGGGAGCGGGCCCGGAGCGCCGCCGTCGGTGGTCCTGATCACCCTCGACACCGCCCGCGCCGACCATCTCGGCAGCTACGGCGCGCCCGGCGATCCGACGCCGGCGCTCGACGCGCTGGCCGCGCGCGGCGTCCGCTGGGCGCGCGCGATCACGCCGGCTCCGCTGACCCTGCCGGCGCACGCGACGCTCCTGACCGGGCTCGATCCGCCGGCCCACGGCGTGCGCGAGAACGGCACCGCCGCGCTCCCCGCCGGTGTGCCGATCCTCGCCGAGACCTTCGCCGCCGCCGGCTATCGCACCGCCGCCTTCGTCTCCTCGCGCGTGCTCGACCGTCGCTTCGGGCTCGACCGCGGCTTCGAGGTCTACGACGACGTCATCCCGGCCGAGCGGATGGGGGAGTACGGCTACCCCGAGCGCGACGCCGAGCGGGTGACCGCGGCGGCGCTCGCCTGGCTCGCGGAGCTGCCGGTCGGGCCCGCGGGCGCGCCGCCGTTCTTCCTCTGGGTCCACTACTACGACCCGCACGCGCCCTACCTGCCGCCGGACCTGCCGCCGGAGGCGCCGGCCGCCCGGCGCTACGCCGGCGAGATCGCGCACGCCGACCGCTGGATCGGGCGGCTGCTGGCGGCGATCCCGGGCGGCGCCGAGCGCGCCCTGGTGGCGGCGGCGGGCGACCACGGCGAGATGCTCGGCGAGCACGGCGAGCCCTCGCACGGGCTCTTCCTCTACCGCTCGGCGCTCGAGGTGCCGCTGATCGTCGCCGGCCCGGGCGTGCCCGCCGGCGCGGTGGTCGGTGAGCCGGTGTCGATCCGCGAGCTGGCGCCGGCGCTGCTGCGGCTGCCGGCGCTGGCCGCGGCCGCCGGATTCGCCGGAGGCGCCGCGGGCGAGCCCGAGACCGGCCCGCGCATCGGCCTCGCCGGGCCGGGCCTCCCCGGCCTGCCCGGCTTCGCGGGCGGCGAGGCTGCGGCGCCGATCTACAGCGAAGCGAGGCTCCCGGCCGGCGCCTACGGCTGGAGCCCGCTCGCCGCGGTCACCGAGGGGCGCTGGCGGCTGGTCGTGGCGCCGCGGCCGGAACTCTACGACTTCGTCGCCGATCCGGCCGAGTCCGACGACCAGATCGCCGAGGAGCCGGAGGTGGCGCGCCGGCTCGGGCGGCGGCTGTCGGCCTATCTCGACGGCCTTCCCGCACGCGCCGTCGCCGCGCCGGCGGCCGACGAGGAGCTGACCGCCGAGCTGGCGGCGCTCGGCTACCTCAGCGGCTCGGCGCCGGCGGACGCCCGGCCCGGGCGCGGCCTCGATCCCAAGGACGGCGTCGCGCTCCTCGCCCGCTTCGAGGCGGCGCGCGGCCGGCTCGAACGGGGCGACGCCGCCGGTGCCGCCGCCGAGCTGGGCGCGCTGGTGCGCGCGAGCCCGGGCAACCTGCCGTTCCTGACCCTGTGGGGCAGGGCGCTGTTCACCGCCGGCCGGCGCGAAGAGGCGATCGCGGCCTACCGGGCGGCGGTCGAGGCGGCACCGGCGCTCGACCTCGCCCGGGTCAACCTCGGCGACGCCTGCCTCGAGGCCGGCCGGCCGGAGGAGGCGCGGCGCGAGCTGGCGCGCGCGGTCGAGCTGAATCCCGGCCACGCCCGCGCCTGGGGGCGGCTGGCCGAGATCGAGCTGGCCGCCGGCCGGCCCGCCGAGGCCCGGCGCCTGCTCGCCGCGGCGGTCGAGGCCGGCGCCGCGAGCGCGAGCCTGCTCACCCGCCTCGCCGCGCTCGAGCTCGAGGCCGGCGACCCCGCCGCCGCCCGCGGGCGGCTCGCGGCGGCGGTCGCGCTCGAACCGGCGTGGGCCCCGGCCTGGCTCGCGCTCGGCCGGCTCGAGCTGGAGCGCGGCGACGTCGCCGCCGCCCGCGCCGCGCTCGCCCGCGCCGCCGCCGCGGCGCCGGGGACGCGCCAGGCCGCCGAGGCCGCCCGTCTCCTCACCGAAGTCCACTGACTTCTCGCGGGGGGTTGTTCCAACCCCCGCCCCGCTCTGCGGGGCCCCACCCGCGAGTCGGCGGCTTCGCCGCCGGTCGCCCTTCGGGCTCCGTCCGCTGCCACAGCCGGACGCGCACGTGCGACGGGCGCGGCGGTTGCATCCTGCCCGCCCGGGGGTTTGCCCCCCGTCCGGCCCGGGGCGGCGCGCGGAAGGCGCGGCGCCGCGGAGTCCGGGCCGATTCCGAGGCCGGCCGGAGCCCGGCTCCACACCCGCTCCGGCTCTCCGTGGTTCCGTTGGAGTGCCCTGCGATTCCGAGGAGGAGAAGCGATGTTCCACTCCCGTCACCTGCGCCCGCTCTGCGCCGGCGCCGCACTCGCCTTGGCAATCCTGCTCGCCGCGCCGTCCGCCGAGGCGGTGCGCGAGCCCGTGACCGATCCTCTGCACGCCGCGGCGGTGGCACCGCCCGGCTTTGTCGCCACGCCGGCGCCGCGGCCGCTGGCCGAGGTCGCCGGCGCGCTCGCCTCGGCGGCCGCAGCCTCCTACGACGCCTTCGTCGCCGACCACGGCCCCGGCTGGCGGATCTTCGTCGACCGCCGCTCGGGCGCGGCGGCGCTGACCGAGGGACCCGGCATCCCGTGGATCTCCGGTAACGGCGCGACCCTGGCCGACCTCGAGCCGCTCGCCCGCGATCTGGTCCGGCGCTATCCGGGGCTGTTCGCGGCGACCGCGGCCGAGCTGGTGCTCGACCCCGCGGCGTCGGGCCGCTTCGGCGAGCGACGGCCGGTTCTGGAACCTGACCTTCCGCCAGCGGATCGCCGGCGTCCCGGTCGAGGACTCGCGCGGTGGTGTTCCGGGTCGGCCACGGCCGCCTGGTGCAGTTCGGCGCCGTCCGGGTGCTGCCGGGCGGCGCCGGTCTCGCCGCGACGGCGCCGGCGCTCTCCGCGGCCGACGCGGTCGCCGCGCGTGGCCGATCACGTCGGCGGCCTGCTGCCGGACGACGTCGTGGCCGAGCCCGGCGCGCTCGCCTGGGTGGCGCGCGGCGCCGGCGACGAGGTCGGTTGGACCGGCCCGGTCGGCGCCGGCTGGACGCCCGACCTGGTCTACCGCGTCGCCTTCCTGCGCGCCGGCTCGGCCGCGACCTGGCACGGCGCTGGTCGACGCGGTCACCGGCGAGGTGCTGCGCTTCATCGACGGCACCGACTACGCGAGCGTGATCAAGGCCTCGGTCTACCCGGCCACCAACTGCTCGGAGCCGTCGGCACTGCGTGCCCGGCGACCGTCGCCGAGGTGCCGGTGACCCTGCCCGACGCCAAGCCTGACTTCGTCGGCGACGGCTCGGCAGGCTGCTACACCAACTCCGCCGGCGCCTTCGACTACCCGCCGCTGGCGGTCGGCGCCGTGACCACGCTCCAGGGCAAGTACTTCACCACCATCGACGCCTGCGGCCCGATCACGGTCACCGGCGCCGGCATCCGGGCAACCTCGACGCCGGCACCACCCGGCTGGTGCCGCCGCCGCTCAACACCGACTGCGTCGCCCGCGCGACTCGGCAGTCCGACCCGGAACCGGGCCGATCAGCGGCGGCCCCGGCGACACCCACGCCGCGCGCAGCGCCTACTACCACCTGAACCTGATCAACCAGAAGGCGCGCTTCTACCTGCCGGACAACGACTGGCTGCAGGGCGCCGACGGCTCGCTCGGGCCGACCCTGCTCCTGACCAACGGCCCGCCGGCGTGCAACGCCTTCTGGCAGGGCGGCACCCAGACCCTGGCCTTCTTCCGCCAGACGCCCGGGTTGGCTGCAACAACACCGGCGAGATCGCCGGCGTCTTCCTCCACGAGTTCGGCCACGGTCTCGACCAGAACGACGGCACCGGCACCGCGCCCGAGTCCGCCACCGGCGAGGCGATGGGCGACACCTTCGCTCTGCTCCAGACCCAGCAGAGCTGCGTCGGCAGCGGCTTCCGGCTGCCCGACCCGTCGGGCCGACGAGTGGGGCAACACCGCCGGCTACGGCAGCCGCTCGAAGCGCTGCTCGGGCGTGCGCGACATCGACTACACCCGCTACTGCCGGCCCGGCGCCGGCGCCGACTGCGGCGCCGGCGACCGACCCCGACGAGGTCGCACGGCTCGCGCTCGGGGCCCAACCCGCCGCCCGAGCCGGCCGGCGAGGCCGGCACCCCGGCGCGCTGGAACCACATGATCGCACACCGGCATCGTCCCCGGCGCCGCCGACGGCCAGCTCCAACTTCTACGACTGCGGCGGCCCCGAGACCACCGGCTGCGCCGGCCCGCTCGACCACGGCTGCCACTGCGAGTCGCTGATCGCCTCGCAGTCCAACTGGGACCTCGCCAAGACCCTGATCCGCGAGCGAGTTCGGCGGCGACGTCTACGCCGAGCCGCAGGGGCCGACCGAGGTCTCGGGCTGGCAGTACATGGACCGGCTCTGGTACCTGACCCGCGACCTCGCGGTCTCCGGCTACTCGGTGACCGGGCCGTTCCCGGACGGCACGACCAACGGCTGCGCCGCCACCGACTGGTTCTCGACCTACCGCTTCGTCGACGACGACGACGGCGACCTCGCCAACGGCACGCCGCACGCCGACCTGATCTTCGCCGCCTTCGACCTCCACGGCATCGCCTGCGGCGCCGCCGCCGATCCGTCCAACCAGGCGACCGGCTGCCCGCCGCCGCTTGCCGCGCCCCGCCTCGGCGCGGCCTGCGGCACGGCGCCGGTGCAGCTCGTCTGGACGCGGCCCGGCGGAGGCGACCCGCTACCGCGTGCTGCGCAACACCCTCGGCTGCGGCTTCGGCTTCACGCCGCTCGCCGAGGTCGGCGGCTCGCGCGACTACTTCGAGGACGCAGAGGTGGCGCCGGGCGTCACCTACTACTACTCGGTGCAGCCGGTGGGCGCCAACCCGTCGTGCTACGGCCTGGCCTCGAACTGCGTCGCGATCACGCCCGAGGAGTGCGCGGCCCCCGGCCTGCCGGCACCCGGCGGCGTCACCCTCGACGCCGCGACCCCGAACCAGGTCGGCGTCTCCTGGAACCCGGTCGCCGGCGCCGGCAGCTACAAGGTGCTGCGCCGCGACGGCGGCTGCGCCGCGGGCGGGCCCGAGCGCGCGGTCGGCGCGGTGGCGGCGCCGGCGACCGCGTTCACCGACGCCGACGGCATCGCCGGTGGCGGCGTCTACGGCTACCGGGTGGCGGCGTCGGACGCCGCCTGCGCCTCGTGCGCCGGCGCCGCCTCGGCGTGCGTCGAGGTCGAGGCGACCGGCACCTGCGAGCTGGCGCCGCTCTTCGACGGCATCGGCGCGGTGGTCTCGGCCACGAGCGGCACCTGCGGTCTGACCGTGTCGTGGAGCGCCGGCAGCGCCCGCTGCGGCGCCTCGCTCACCTACGACGTCCACCGCTCGACCGAACCCGGCTTCGCGCCCGGGCCGGCGAACCGGGTCGCCGAGGGGGTGGCCGGCACCTCCTACACCGACCTCGCGGTGGCCGGCGGCGGCCGGTTCTTCTACGTCGTGCGGGCGCGCGACTCGTTCGGCAACACCGACGGCAACACGGTCCGGATGTGGGAGGAGCCGGTGGGCGAGCTGGCGCCGGGGAGCTTCGCGGACGACGCCGGCGACACCGGCCCCGCGGCGCTGCACCCGTCGTTCACGGCGCCGTCGTCGTGGGCGGTGCGCGCCGGCGACGCCGGCGGCGGCAACCCGACCGCGGTCTACGCCACCAGCGCCGCCGGCAACTACCCGGACAACGCCTGCGCCGGCCTCGACACGCCGACCCTGCGCCTGGGCGCCGATCCGACCCTGACCTTCCGCACCCGCTACGACCTCGAGCAGGGCTGGGACGGCGGCATCGTGCAGGTCGCCACCGAGGGGAGCGGGTTCACCGACTGGACCCGCCTCGACAGCGTCCCCTACCCGGGGGTGATGGGCGGCCCGCTCGGCGACCCCGCCTGCGGCATCCCCGAGTTCGACGACCTCGAGCCGGTGTTCACCGGCACCTCGATCGCCTGGGAACCGCTCTCGGCGACCCTCTCGGACTACGCCGGGCAGGCGGTGCGCCTGCGCTTCCTGTTCTCGAGCGACGGCTCCACCAACCAGGCGGGGTGGTTGCTCGACGACCTCGTGATCGACGACGTGCTGGTCGGCGGCGAGTGCGTCCCCGCGGCGCCGGTGGCGTCGCCCGACGTGGTGGCGGTGAGCCCGCACGCGACCCCGGTGACGATCGCGGTGCTCGGCAACGACCTCGATCCCGCCGCCGGCGGCCTGTCGGTGATCGCGGTGACCCAGCCGGCGCGCGGCTCGGCGGCGATCGATTCCGGCGGTCCCGGGCCCGACACCGTGACCTACACCGCGGGACTCAACGGCTGCCCGGGCCCGGACGGCTTCACCTACACGGTCGAGGACGCCCTCGGCAACACCGCGGTGGGCACGGTCGAGCTGACCCTCCTGCCCGATCTGCCGTTCGCCGACGGCTTCGAGAGCGGCGATGCCGCGGCCTGGTGCTCGGCGGTGGGCATCCCGCCGCCGCCCTAGCCGGGCGGCCGGAGCCGCCGCGCGACTCCCGCCGCCGGGTCGGCCGCTCCCCGGGGCGTCCGCGGTGGCGCTAGCATCCCGTCCGTCCGACAAACCGAACCGACGGAGGTCCCGATGAACGCCGTCCCGATGAACGCCCCTCTGATCGCCGCCGCCGCCGCGCTCGCCGTCGCGGCGGCCGGCCTCGCCCTCGCCGACCCCGAACCGAAGACGGAGACGACCATGAGCCGAACCGCGCGCGGTACCTTCGACGTCAAGGTGGCCCCGGTGGCGCAGGACCCGCTGCCGCAGGGCAGCGGTCTCGGTCGCTTCTCGCTCGACAAGACCTTTCGCGGCGATCTCGAGGCGACCGCGAAGGGCGAGATGCTCACCGCGGAGACCGCGGTCGAGGGCTCGGCCGGCTACGTCGCCACCGAGCGCGTCGACGGCACTCTCCACGGCCGCCGGGGCAGCTTCGTGCTGCTCCACCGCGGCACCATGGGGCGGGGCGAGCAGCACCTGTCGGTCACCGTTCTTCGTGACTCGGGGACCGGCGGGCTGGCGGGGATCGAGGGCGAGCTGGTGATCACCATCGCCCCCGACGGCGAGCACCGCTACGCGCTCGAGTACACCCTCCCCGGCGAGCCCTGAGCCGGCGCCCGCCGCTCCTCGAAGCGCAGCCCCTCGCGCTCCAGCTCGGCGAGCACCGGGCGGTAGATCCGCGGGTCGGTGGGGATCCAGCAGCCGGCGAGGTCGAGCCGGCCGGCGAGCCGCAGGCGGGCGGCGACCGCGGCCGGCAGTCCGACGGTGCGCGCCATCGCGGTGACGCTGCCCCGTCCGGGGTCGAGCCGGTCGCCGTGCTCGACCAGGGTCGAGGTCAGCCGCTCGCGGTTGCCGCCGGGGCGGCGGCCGCCGGGGCGATGGACCGTCAGCTCATGGCGCAGCACGACCAGGTCCCGGCCGCCCTCGGGCAGGGTCAGCTTGCGGGAGAGGAGCGCCGCTAGCGCCTCGGCGGGGGTCGCTGGATCGCCGGGACCCGCGCCGCCGATCGGCGCGTCGTCGAAGAGGCCGAGCCAGCGGAGGCGGTCCATGATCTCCCCGGCCGGGTCGAGGCCGAGGAAGGCGGCGGCACGCGCGGCGACGTCGCCGGACCCCGCCGTCGGGCTCCACGGCAGGTGCATCTCGACCAGCTCGGCCCAGGTGCGCCCGGCGAGGCCCGGCACCGGGAGCTTCTCGTCGGGCAGGCCGAGCCGCACCACCTGGCGCCAGGTCTCGACGAAGCCCGGCCAGCGCAGGGTGCCGCGGATCAGGGTGTGCGCCGAGCCGAGGCCGAAGGCGGCGCGGTAGGCGAGCGAGTCGCGGTTGGGGTAGGCCTCCATCGTGCCGACGCCGTCGACCTCGACCGGCCAGGTGTCGGTGAAGACCCGCCGCCACGGCCGGCGGCGGATCCGCCCGCCGCGCAGGTACTGGGCGCCGTCGCTGCCGGCCATGACCACGTTGCGCGCGTTCCAGGTCACCGCGTAGCCGAGCGGGTTGCTGCGCGAGTCGGCGGCCGGCACGCCGCTGCCGTAGGACTCGAAGCTCTCGACCTCGCCCCCCTCGGCGCGCACCCGGTCGAGCAGCTCCATCGCCGACATGTGGTCGATGCCGGGATCGAGGCCCATCTCGTTGAGGAGCAGGACGCCGCGCGCCTTGGCCTCGGCGTCGAGCGCGGCGAGGCGCGGGTCGGTGTAGGAGGCGGTGATCAGCGAGACGCCGGCGGCGACCGCGCGGCGCGCCACCGCCGGATGGAACGGCGGCGGCAGGAGGCTGACCACGAGGTCGGCGGCGGCGATCGGATCGGCGCCCGCCGCGGGCTCGGCGGCGGCGTCGAAGGCGATCGCCCGGCCGCGCGGGTGGCCGGCGACGCGGCGCTCGGCGAGCGCGCGGTCGCGGTCGCCGACGGTCACCCGCCAGTCCTCCTCGGCGGCGCGGTCGAGCAGGTGGCGGATCAGGAACGGCGCGCTCTGGCCGGCGCCCAGGACGAGGATCTCTCTCATGTCTCCACCACGGTCTGGCGGGTCTCGGGGGACTTTTTCGGTCGGGATTGTAAGAACGGCGGCGTGCCGGCGCCTCGCCGGCGGCGATCGGGGGATTCTAGCCCGCGCGCCTGGTCGGCGGTCGAAAGATCCCGCAGCATAGGCGTTTTCGCCGCTCGAGAAGGACCCGGGCGGGCCTCGGGTGGACGCCGTGGCAAGGGCGTTGCAAACCGCCCCGGGCCAGCGGCCCGCTGGGGCCCCACGTCACGCCAATACCGAATCGTTTCGAGGAGACCGAACCGATGACACGCAAGACGATCCCCGCACTCCTGCTGGTCCTGGCGCTGGGGGCGACGCCCGCCTTCGCCGGCGGCCTCGGCCTCTATGGCAGCTACTGGGACACCGACGCGGCCGAGGAAGCGGCCGGCGGCGGCCTCCGCTTCGGCATCCCGCTCGGCGAGGTCGTCCAGATCGACCTCGGCGCCACCTACTACGAGGAGCTGATCGACCGGCCGTTCGACGCCCTCGACGACGTCGAGACCCCGTTCGTCGAGAACGGCCTGCAGGTGATCCCGGTCGAGGCCGGCCTGACCCTCAACTTCGCCGGCGGCTCGCACTTCAACCCCTACATCGGCGGCGGCGGCACCTACTACTTCATCGACAGCGACTTCGGCGACGTCGACGACGAGGCGGGCTGGTACGCCCGGCTGGGCGCCGAGTTCGGCGAGCCGGGCGGCAGCGGCTTCTTCGCCGAGGCCGGCTACCGCGGCGTCGAGGTGACGGTCGAGAACGACCCCGAGGACTTCGAGGACTTCGACGACATCGAGTTCGAGGAGGAGACCGAGATCGACCTCTCCGGCCTGGTGGTCAACGCCGGCTACGTCTGGCGCTGGTAGAGGCGCCACCAACCCCGGGCTTCGGCCCGTACTCCGCGGCGCGCAGCCGCGTTCCACATAGAGACGCCCCCGCCCCGGCGGGGGCGTCGTTGTTTCTAGGCGTCGGCGCGGGTGCGCCGACGCCCTTCGGCCATCAGCTCGGCGAAGCCCTCGGCGCGCCGCTCGCGCACCGCAGCGAGCAGCCGCTCGACGGCGTCGCGCAGGCGCTCGACGGCGGGCAGCGAGTGCGGGTTGCCGGCCTGGATCTCGTAGTAGACCTCCGGGCTCTCGCGCACCGCCGCCGAGGCCAGCCCGGCGAGCGCCTGGAAGGTGGTCGAGCGCACCGGGTGGTCGTCCTCGGGGAGGGCGAGCGCGAAGGCGATGGCGGTGGCGTGGGCGAGGCTCAGGAGGTCGCCCATCAGCCGATCGTGCTCCTCGAGCGGCAGGCGCACCAGGCGGGCGGTGGTCGGGTGGAAGAGCGCCTCGACCTCGGCGGTCGCCGCCTCGTCGCCGGTGTCGCAGATCACCACGTCGGCGTCGCGGAGGAGCGCGGTCGCCGGCCCGAACATCGGGTGGAGCGAGGCGACCCGGGCGCCCGCGGCCTGGAGCTCGCGGAGCGCGCCGATCAGCGGCGCCTTGATGCTCGCGATGTCGGCGATCACCCCGGCCGGCGGCCGCTCGAGCCACTCGCGGTAGCAGTCGGCGGTGCGCTGCGGCGGGGTGGCGCAGAGCACCAGGTCGGCGCGCGCGAGGAGCTTCCTGCCCAGGGCGTCGATCTCCTCCGGGGCGGCCGGATCGACCACCGCGGCGGCGTAGCCCTGGGCGTCGAGGAAGCGGCGCAGCCACCGCCCCATCCGCCCGGCGCCGCCGACCACCACCGCGATCTTCCCCTCGCCGGTGCCGGCGCTGCGCAGGCTCTCCTGCTCCTGGACGGTGACCGCGGCGGCGATCAGCCGCGACAGCAGGTCCTCGGCCACCCCGGGCGCGAGCCCCGCGGCCTCGGCGGCCGCGGCGGCGCGCTCGAGCACCGCCCGCTCCTGCGCGTAGTCGACCGTGGCGTGCCCGGCGCGGCGCTTGATCGCCCCCACTTCGCGCGCCAGCCGCACCCGCTCGGCTGCGAGCGCGACCAGCTCGCGGTCGAGGTCGCGGATGCGCTCGCGGACGGCGGCGAGGGCGGCTTCGGGATCGCGGTCGGCGTCGTTTGTGAGGGTGGTCACCTGCGGTTTCTCCTCGGGGGATCGCGATGCTACATCCAGGTGCCACGAGGGCGCGGCGGCTGGGCCGTCGAGCCCGGCGCCAGAGCAGGCGCGTCGTCGAATCCCACGGATCCTGTGAGGCTGTGATCCTGTGCTAGTCTCCCGGTATGCGCAACGTGACCGTGTCGGTGCCCGACGAGGTCTACCACCGGGCTCGGATCAGGGCCGCGGAGCGGGGCCGCTCACTGAGCGCGGTGGTCTCCGAGTACCTCAACACCCTGAGCGCGGTGGACGACCCGTTCGACCGTCTCCGAGCCCAGCAGGAGGAGGTCCTGTCCGAGATCGAGAGCTTCCATGCCGCCGATCGTCTGGACCGCGACCGGCTCCACGACCGTGCTGTTCGTTGACACCAACGTCCTGCTCTACGCGATCTCGACGGCGCCGGAGGAGCGCGCCAAGGCGGCGATCGCACGGGGGATCCTGGAACGGCGCGACCTCGCGCTCTCGGTTCAGGTGCTCCAGGAGCTCTACGTGCAGGCGACCCGCGAGAGCCGGCGAGACCGGTTGCGTCACGATCAGGCGGTGCGGCTGATCGAGTCCTTCTGCCGCTATCCGGTCCAGGAGCTGACACTCGCGATCGTGCGGGCGGCGCTCGGGACCCGCACGCGCTGGGAGATCTCGTACTGGGATGCCGCCATCCTCGAGGCGGCACGGTCCAGCGGCTGCGAGGTCGTCCTCTCGGAGGATCTGGCCGACGGCCAGGACTACGGCGGCGTCCGGGTCGAGAACCCGTTCCGCGAAGCGGGCTGATTCCCCTGCCGGCGCCGGCCGGCGTCAATCGTAGATCCCGTCCGCGAACCACTCGCCGGCGGCGCGGTCGCGGTAGATGCGGTAGAGGCCGCCGCCCTCCAGCTCGACGTCCCAGTAGTCGCGGTCGGCCGGCTGGCCGGTCCACCACCCCTCCTCGAGCCGCCACGGGCCGGCGGCCACGCGCACCCGGCCGCGGACCTCGGGGCGGGCGCCGTTGCGGGCGCGGGGGGCTCGGTCGTCGTCCGGGGCCGGCGCCTCGCCCTCGCCGCCGGCGGTGACCAGCGGCGACACCGCCTGCGGGCGCTCGGCGGCGGCGGTGATCACCTCGATCGGCAGCGGCGGGCGCAGGGCGCGCACCGCCATCAGGCCGCGGCCGCCGGCGCCTCCGGCGGAACCGGCGGGCGGCGCGGGGCGCACCTCGGGCGGCGGCGGGGGAGCGAAGGGGACCAGCGCGCAGCCCTCCGGCCGGTGCCCCTCGGCCGGCCGCGGCGAGCCGACGCGGTCGGGGCCGAGGAGCGCGAAGAGGCGCGCCAGGGTGGTGGCCAGCCGATCGGGGGAGAGCGCCCGCGGCCCGAACAGGGTGAGCTGGGCGGCGCGCGGCGCGCCGGAGTGGGCGACGAAGGCGAAGCCGGCCACCGGCGCGCCGGGCGAGCGCGCCTCGAGGTCGAGGCGGACCAGGGTGAGGAGGGTCTTGACCTCGCGCGTCGGGGCCGGGAGGTCGAAGGCGCGCTGGTCCCAGCCGGCGGGCTCGAGCTGGAGCTCGACCTCGAGGCGCGAGCAGGCGAGGCCGCGGGCGGCGAGCCGGCCGGTCAGCCGCTCGAGCGCGGCGCGGCCGACGAAGAGCAGCGGCTCGAGCTGGACCACCGGCCACTCGAGCGCCATCCCCTCGCGGAAGCGCGGCGGCGGCCGGCGTGGCACCAGCGGCCGCGGATCGCGCCCGCGGGCGATCGCGTGCAGGCGCTCGCCGTCGGGTCCGAGCCGGCTCGCCACCTCGGCCGCCGGCAGCCGCGCCAGCTCGCCGACCGAGCCCACCCCCCAGCGCGCCAGGGTCTCGGCCAGCGCCACCTCGGGGGCCAACCGGCCGAGCGGCAGCGGGGCGAGGAACTCCGCCTCGCCGCCGGCCGGCACGACGGTGACCGGCGAGCCGTCCTGGAAGCTCCCGGCCTCGGCCGCCACCCGGGCGGCGAGCTTGCTGGCGGCGACGCCGACCCGCGCCGGCAGCCCGGCGCGCTCGGCGGCGGCGGCGAGCGCGGCGCCCAGCTCGGCGTCGCCGGCGTAGAGGCGCTCGAGGCCGGAGGCGTCGGCGTAGGCGATGCCGTCGCCGGCGTCCTCGACCCGCGGGCTCGATCCCTCGGCGGCCTCGACCAGCGCCGCCTGGGCCGCCCGCTCGCACTCCGGGTCGCGCCCGCGCACCGCCAGCTCGGAGCACAGGGCGCGCGCCTGGGGCAGGGTCTGGCCCGGCTCGACGCCGGCCCGCCGCGCCCGCCGGGTCGCCGCCACCACCCGTGCCCGCTCGCCGTCGCCGGCGACCACCGCCAGCGCCTCGCCGGCCAGCTCCGGCTCGCTGCGCAGGCGCGCCGCGAGCGGGAAGAGCGGCACGGCGAGACAGGCGATGCGGGGGGCACGGGCCATCCTGCTCACCTCCTGCTCACCCGGCGGCGGCCAGGGCCAGTGGCGCGACCGCCAGCCGCGCGTTCGCGATCGAGAGGGGCGGCGCTCCGCCGGCGATCGCCCCGGCGGCGGCCAGGGCCAGCGGCTCGGTCTCGCCCTCGGCGGCGGCGCCGAGCCCGCCGCGCAGCGGCCGGGCGGTGCGCACGCGGGAGGCGAGGCCGGTGAGGAGCGGCGCCGCGCCCGCGCGCGACCACTCGGGCTGGGCGGCGGCCTCGAGCACTGCGACGGCGGCGGCGCCGGTGATCCGGTAGGGGCTCGTCACCAGGAGCGCCGAGCCGTGCGCCCGGGCGGCGCGGGCGAGCCGCGCCCACGCCGCCGCCCCGGCCGAGCCGAGGCCGCGGGCGCCGGGCACCGGCGGCGTGCCGAGGTCGATCGCCACCAGGTGGAAGCCGCCGTGGAGCGCCGCCTCGGCGGCGGCCAGCGCCTCGCCGAGCGTGCGCGGGCGGACCCAGAGCAGGCGCTCGAGGTCGGTTCCGAGCGCCGCCGCGGCGGCCGGTTCGAGGCCGTCGCCGAGATCGACGAGCGCCGCCGCCTCGCCGGCCGCGGTGGCCGCCGCGAGCGCCGCGAGCGCCGCCGAGAAGCGCCCGCCCGAGCGCCGCCCGACCAGCTCGACCAGCTCGCCGCGCGGCAGTCCGCCGCCGAGCGGCCGATCGAGCGCCGCCACCCCGGTGGGCAGCGGCTCGCGCCGCTCGTCGCGCCGCACGCGGCCGAGCTCGCGGGCGCTGACCAGCCGCGCCGCGACCTCGCGCGGCAACGCCGGCCGCACGCCCCACCGGGGCGCCTCCGCCGGCCGCTCCACGGCCTCGATCGCCCATGCCGCCGCTGTCGCCGTACCCGCCATCGGAGCCTCCCTGCGGCCTCAAGCTAGGCGGTATCAAGGCGTAAGTAAAGCGTGAGTCAGGTCACGCAAATAGCTGATTTCTATGGCCTGTAGCCGCTTCGAGCAATCTTGCGGCGACCCTTGACCATCGCCCGCGATCCGGTCGCACAAAGCGGCCACCGGCGGTCGCCGGAGGCGGTGACGAGATCGCGCCGGCGGGGTCGCGGAGGTCAGGGCTTCGGGAGGGCGGCGGGGTACAATCCCGCGCCGTGATCGACGCCTCGAAGCTGCGCCGGGAGTACCAGGGGGAGCCGCTCGACGAGGCTTCGGCTCCGCCCGAGCCGCTGGAGCAGTTCGGGCGCTGGTTCGAGCAGGCGGTCGGGGCGGGGATCGAGGACGCCAACGCGATGGTGCTCGCCACCGCCGACGCCGGCGGCCGCCCGTCGGCGCGGGTCGTCCTGCTCAAGGGCTACGGCCCCGAGGGCTTCTCCTTCTTCACCAACTACGACAGCGCCAAGGGCGAGGAGCTGGCGGTCAACCCGCGCGCGGCGCTGGTCTTCTACTGGCCCGCGCTGCACCGCCAGGTGCGGATCACCGGCGCCGTCGAGCGGCTGCCGGCGGACGAGTCCGACGCCTATTTCGCGAGCCGCCCGCGCGGCGCCCAGCTCGCCGCCGCGGCGTCGCCGCAGAGCGCGGTGATCACGGGGCGCGGCGAGTTGGAGGAGCGCTGGCGGCGCGCCGAGGAGGAGCACCGCGACCGACCGGTGCCGCGCCCGGCGCGCTGGGGCGGCTTCCGCCTGCGCCCCGACCAGGTCGAGTTCTGGCAGGGGCGCGAGAACCGCCTCCACGACCGCCTCCGCTACCGGCGCGCCGGCGGTGGCTGGGTGCTGGAGCGGCTGGCGCCCTAGCGAACCTCGGGCGCCGCCATCGACAGCACCCCCGGCTCGGGCCCGATCAGCCCGGCCCGATGGAGCACCGAGGTCGCCGGCCGCAGGGTCTCGAGCGCACGCACCGCGGCGGCACGCGCGGCCTGCTCCTCGCTGTTCTCGGGGCCCTCGCCGAAGAGCATCTGGAACGGGGTCTTGACCGGCGGGTAGAGCTTGAGCTGGACCGCCGCGTCGGGCTCGAGGCCGGCCGCCTCGCGCGCCAGCTCGAGGGCGACGTCGAAGCCGCCGAGGCGGTCGACCAGGCCGATCTCGAGGGCGTCCTCGCCGCTCCAGATCCGCCCCTTGGCGATCTCCTGCACGCGCTCGATCGGCAGTTTGCGCCCCTCGGCGACCTTGGTGGTGAAGTCGAGGTAGATGCGGTCGAGCATCGCCTGGAAGCGCTGCCACTCCTCCTCGTCGTAGTCCTCGAGGCCGGTCCACATCTCGGCGTTCTCGGCGGTCTGGACCGAATCGAAGGTGATGCCGAGCTTGTTCCACAGCTCGCGGGTCAGGAGCTTGCCGCCGAGGACGCCGATCGAGCCGGTGATGGTGCCCGGCTCGGCGACGATCTTGTCCGCCGCCATGGCCACGAAGTAGCCGCCCGAGCCGGCGACGTTGGCCATCGAGACGATGATCGGCTTGCCCTTCTCGCGCGCCCGCACGGTCTCGCGCCAGATGGTGTCGGAGGCGATGTAGGAGCCGCCCGGGGAGTCGACCCGGAAGATGATCGCCTTGACCTTCTCGTCGTCGATCGCCTGGCGCAGCGCGGCGGACACCGAGTCGCCGCCCATCGAGGCGCTGCCGGCGAGCGGGTCGTACTGGCTCGGGCCGCGTACCACCCCGCCGACGCCGTAGACCAGCGCCACGGTCTCGCCCTCGTCCCACGGGCCGTCGGCGCGGTCCGCGTAGCGGCCCAGGTAGAGCAGCTCGGCGTCGTCCTCGCCGCCGTCGCTCGCGCCGACGCGCTCGCGCACCCGGTCGTAGACCTCGTCGCGGTAGAGGAGGCCGTCGACCAGCCCGGCGTCGATCGCCTCCTGGCCGAGGTACGGGCCGGCGTCGATCAGGCCGCGGATCTCCTCCGGGGTCTTGCCGCGCCCCTCGGCGATGGCGGCGACCATCTGCTCGGAGATCGACCGGATCACCGCCCCGAGCGCCTCCTCGTGGGCGGGCGTGAACTCCTTCTCGGTGAACATGTTCATCGCGTTCTTGTACTCGTAGCGGTGGTCCATGCGCGCGGTGACGCCGAGCTTCTCGAGGGTGCCGGCGACGAACGGCGACTCGGCGATCAGGCCGGTCAGCCCGACGTCGCCCGAGGGCTGGATGTAGACCTCGTCGAACGCGCTCGCCAGGTAGTAGGCGCCGTTGCCGGGGCCGAACTCGCCGAAGCTGTCGTTCCAGGCGATCGCCGGCTTGCCCGACTCGCGGAAGCGGAGCACCGCGTCGCGCACCTCCTGGACGTGGGCGACGCCGGCGATACCGCTGCCGACCTTGGCCACCAGGCCGACCACGCGGTCGTCCCCGGCCGCGGCCTCGAGCGACCCGACGAGGTCGATCACGCGGAGCTGGTCCTCGAGCAGGATCGAGGCCAGCGGGTCCTCGGGGACGTACTCGATGAGCGGCTGGTCGAGGTCGACCTCGAGGATGGTGCGCTCGGCGATGCCGCCGCCGCCTTCGCGGGTGACCGCCCAGAGGACGATGCCGGCGGCGACGACGAGGACCAGGACGAGGATCAGGACCAGGACGATCTTGGCGGCTTTCTTCATAGCAGGCCTCCTTGCGGGGCACGGAGCCCGGCGCGCGGCCGGGCTCTCGGGGAGATCGCGGGGGTTGCGGACGTGGATCGGCGGGCCGTAGAGCCCGGCCCGCATTCTACATCCGCAGATACGAACGCCCCCGGGCGGAGGTTCCGGCCCGGGGGCGGAGAGGGAGGCGGCGAGCCGCCGGCGATCAGATCGAGAACGCGGCCGTGGCGCGGGTCGCGAGCGACAGCGGCACCTGGACGTCGACGTCGGCGTCCGCCGAGCGGACGCGCACGATCAGGTGGCGGCCCTCCTTGAGCACCTCGACGTGCTCGCCGTCGTCATCGACCTCGACCAGGGTGAAGTCGGGCTGGCGGGCGAGGTCGTCGGCGAGGGCGGCGGCCAGCGGCCCCCACTCGCCGAGCTGGGCGCTCACCTCGGAACGGGCGTCCGCGGGCATCACCCGCGGCGCCAGCGCCAGGCCGGCGGCGATCAGGACGCCGGGCACCGCGACGTCGAACGACACTGGGTCGTGGCCGCCGTGCTCGGTGACCGCGACGCGGACGAACTCGGCGCGCTGGACCGCGTGGACGGCGAGGCCGGCGGCGCCGGCGGTCCCGGCGGCGAGCACGCACACCAGGCCGACGGCGATCCAGAGTCCGCGGTGGCGGACCGGGCGGGGCGGGCGGGCGGGTCCGGGTTGGGTGGTCATGGCCGGTTCTCCTTGCCTCGGGAGCCTCAGCGCATCTCCGCCAGGCCGTCGATCCAGACCCGCACCTGGGTGGCGTCGTCGGTGACGGTGACCAGCTCGCCGGCGCCGTGGGCGGCGAGCGCCCGCACGGCGGCGATCAGGTCCAGCTCCTCGCCCTCGCCGGAGAGCAGGGCGTCGACCACGGCGGCGGGGATCCTCGCCTCGACCTCCTGGGCCTCCTCGCCGGTGCCGTGCACGGTCACCAGCAGGTAGCCGGCGGACTTCGACACCTGCACCCGCTCGTCGGCCTCCTCGACCTCGACGAAGGTGGCGTCGGGCGACGACTCCAGCTCGTTCCAGAGCTTCCTCAGCTCGGCGATCGTGAGGTCGGACTCGTCGATGCGAATGCGGCCGTTGCGCATCTCGTCCTCTGGGATCATGCCGATCGCGGTCTCGGCCATCGACAGCGGCAGGTTGACGCGCACGCGGGCGCCCTCCGGGCCCTCGTCGACGGCGACGTGGAGCCAGAGGTCCTCGGCGAAGGCGGGGGAAGCGGTGAGCGCGAAGGAGGCGGCGGCGATCAGCAGGGCGCCGGCAAGGCGGCCGGGGCGGCGGTGGGGCATCGGGTTCATGGGCTCTCTCCTCGTCAGTGGGATCTCGGGTTCGGTCCCGGCGGCGTCCGTTGGCAGGCATCGTCGCCGGATGACGACACGACGCGCGCCCCCCGGAGAATGTTTCAACCCCGCGCGAAAGTCTTTCGATTCGAGGCGCCGGACCCGGGCGCGGGGGCGATAAGATCGCCGCCGGCCCTACCCCCGATCGACGACCCCGAGCGGAGCCGGCGCGAGCCCGCCGGCACCGAGAGGAGCGACCATGCGCCCGAACCACGGCCTCCCAGCGCCCGATCCCGCCGGAGGAGCCGGCGGCCTCGACCGCCGCCGCTTCCTCGCCCGCCTCGCCGCCGCCGGTGTCACCGCCCCGGCGCTCGCCGACGCGCTCTGGGCCGAGGCCGAGCGCGGCGCGATCACCGCCGAGACCCTGGCCCGCGCCGAGGAGGTGGCCGGGCTCGAGTTCACCGCCGCCGAGCGCGAGCTGATGCTCAAGGGCCTCGGCGAGCTGCGCGAGAGCTACGACGCGGTGCGCGCGGTCGAGCCCGGCAACGACGTGCCGCCTGCGCTGCTCTTTGCGCCGGTCGAGCTCGCCGGTGCGGGCGCGGCTGCCGTCGCGGCCCCGGTGGCCGCCGCTCCGGCTCCCGCCGCCGCCCCCCGCCCGCTGCCATCCGATCCCGAGGACCTCGCCTTCGCCACCGCCGCCGACCTCGGCCGCTGGCTGCGCGCGCGGGCGATCACCTCGGTCGAGCTGACCCGGCTCTACCTCGAACGGCTGAAGCGCTACGACCCGCTGCTCGAGTGCGTGGTCACCCTCACCGAGGAGCGCGCTCTCGAGGCCGCCGGGCGCGCCGACCGCGAGCTCGACGCCGGTCACTGGCGGGGCCCGCTCCACGGCGTGCCCTGGGGGGCGAAGGATCTCCTCGCCGCCCGCGGCTACCCGACCACCTGGGGCGCCACCCCCTACAAGGAGCAGGTGATCGACGCCGACGCCACGGTCGTCTCACGGCTCGACGAGGCCGGGGCGGTGCTGGTGGCCAAGCTCACCCTCGGCGCCCTGGCCTGGGGCGACGTCTGGTTCGGCGGCACCACGCGCAGCCCGTGGGACCCGGCCGAGGGGTCGAGCGGCTCGTCGGCGGGCTCGGCGTCGGCGACCGCCGCCGGCCTGGTCGGCTTCGCGCTCGGCAGCGAGACCTGGGGTTCGATCGTCTCGCCCTCGACCCGCTGCGGCACCACCGGCCTGCGCCCGACCTTCGGCCGGGTCAGCCGCCACGGCGCGATGGCGCTGTCGTGGAGCATGGACAAGCTCGGCCCGATCGCCCGCTCGGCCGAGGACTGCGCGCTGGTGCTGGCGGCGATCCACGGCCCCGACGGGCTCGACCCGACGGTGGTCGACCGCCCGTTCGCCTGGGACCCGGCGCTCGACCCGCGGCGCCTCAGGGTCGGCTACCCGCGGTCGCTCTTCGAGGGGGAGATCGAGGACCCGCCTTCGGCCCAAGACCAGGACGAGGAGGAGGCGGCGCGGGCGCGCGAGCAGCGGGTCCTCGACGTCGCCACCCTCGGCGCCCTGCGTGCCGCCGGCGTCGAGCTGGTGCCGTTCGAGCTGCCGTCGTCGCTCCCGGTCCGGCACCTCTCCTACATCCTCTCGGCGGAGGCGGCGACGGCGTTCGACACCCTGACCCGGAGCGGCCGCGACGACCTCTTGGTGCGCCAGATCGAGCAGGCGTGGCCCAACGTCTTCCGCCAAGCGCGGATGATCCCTGCGGTCGAGTACCTCCAGGCCAACCGGGTGCGCACGCTGCTCCTGCGCGCGATGGAGGAGGCGCTCGGCGACCTCGACGCCTACGTCTGCCCGTCGTTCGGCGGCGACAACCTGCTCCTGACCAACCTGACCGGCCACCCGTGCGTGGTGGCGCCCAACGGCTTCCTCGCCTCGGGGATGCCGGCCTCGATCACCTTCTGCGGCCGCCTCCACCGCGAGGCCGAGATCCTCGCCCTCGCCCATCTCTACCAGCAGGTGACCGACTGGCACCTGAAGCGTCCCGACCTCGAGGCGGGCTGGGAGCGCAAGCGGGCGGCGGAGGAGAAGGCGAAGGCGGAGGCCGCGGGGTAGGCTCGGCCCGGTGTCGCACCGCCGATTCATCGGGCTCGGCCTCCTCGCCGCGGCCGCCGCGGGCTGCGCCGGCTCCGGTGAGTCCGGCCGGGCCGGGCTCCTCCCCGGGGTGGAGAAGCCCAACGTGGTGCTGATCGTCACCGACGACCAGCGCTGGGACACGCTGTTCGCGATGCCGCGCACGCAGGCCGCCCTGGTCGAGCGCGGAGTGAGTTTCGAGGAGGCGTTCGCCAGCAACCCGGTCTGCTGCCCGTTCCGCGCCTCGCTCCTCGCCGGCGGCGTCTACTCCCACGACACCGGGGTGCTCACCGCGCTGCCGCCCAACGGCGGCGCTTATCGCTTCGACGACCGCGAGTCGCTCGGCACCCTGCTCCAGCGCCGCGGCTACCGGACGGCGATGATCGGCAAGTACCTGAACGCCTACGACCAGATGGCGCCGCGGGTGCCGCCGGGCTGGGACCTCTTCGTCGCGGGCACCGATCCCGGGCGCTGGACCGACTCGCCGTTCGTCACCGGCGGCAGCGGCCCGGACGCCCCGGCGACCGGCGAGCCGATCACCGCCGAGGGCTACATCACCGACTTCGAGCGCGACGAGGCGCTCGCCTTCCTCGACCGCGCCGCGCCCACCGGACCCTTCTTCCTCTACCTCGCCCACCACGCGCCGCACCGGCCGGCCGACGCACCGCGGGCCGACCGCCGCCCCTGGCGCGACTACCGCTACCGGGCGCGCGCCTGGGGCGAGGAGGACCTCGGCGACAAGCCCGCCTGGGTGCGGTCGCGGGCACCCGGCTTCGACCGCTATGTGGCCGCGGGCGAGGGGCGGCCGGGGCCGCCGCCCCCGCCGGTGCCGGCCGACCTGCCGCGCCGCCAGCTCGCGAGCCTCCAGGCGGTCGACCGCTCCGTCGCGCGCGTGCTCGCGCGGCTCGAGACCCTCGGCGTCGCCGGCGAGACCGTGGTGATCCTGACCTCGGACAACGGCTTCCTCTGGGGCGAGCACCGCCTGTTCGCCAAGTCGATGCCCTACGAGGAGTCGATCCGGGTGCCGCTGGTGGTGCGGGTGCCGGGGGCCGCCCCGGGCCGGCGCTCGGCGCTCGCCCTGGCCGACCTCGACGTCGCCGCCACGGTCCTCGCGCTGGCCGGCGTCGAGCACCCGGGCGACGGGCGGAGCCTCCTGCCGCTCGTCGCCGCCGCCGCGGCCCCGGCGCGCGAGGAGGTGCTGCTCGAGGGCTTCGGCGTCCCCGGCCAGGTGCCGCCGTGGGTGGCGCTCCGGAGCGCGCGCTGGAAGTACGTCGAGTACGGCGGCGGCGAGCGCGAGCTCTACGACCTCGAGAGCGACCCCTTCGAGCTCGCGAGCCTCCACGCCGACCCGGCCCACGCCGATCGCCTCGCGGCCGCCGCCGAGCGGCTGGCGCCGCACAAGGGGCTCGCGATCGTCTCGCCGCCCGAGCTGCCGGCGGCGGCGGCGGGGGAGCCCTACCGCCACCGGCTGGCCGCCTGGGGGGGCAGGCCCCCCTACCGGTGGCGCCTGCTCGACGGCGGGCTGCCGGCCGGGCTGACCCTGAGCGCGGACGGCGAGATCGCCGGCACGCCGGAGCGGCCGGCGAGCGCGCTCTTCGCGGTCGAACTCACCGACGCCTCGGCGCCGCTCCCCTCCGGCCGCCCGCGGTCCTACGAGCAGCAGTTCCGGATCGAGGTCCGCTGAGCGCCTACCCGTCCTCCTCCTGGATCGTCTTCAGATAGGCGACCAGCTCGGCGATCTTGGCCTCGGCCGCCTTGACCTTGTCGGGATCGGGCATCTCCGGATCGATGGGCTGGAAGGCGTCGCCCCAGACCGGCATCTCGCGATAGCCGTGGCCGGCGACCTCGGCGCGGCCGTCGATCGCCGCGCGCACCCGCTCGGCCGGGAACTCGCCCTGGTCCTTCTTCTTGACGATCTGCGTCAGGTCGGCCGGCTTGACGGTCAGAAGCGGCGCCAGCTTGCCGTCGCCCTTGGCCTCGGCGCCGTGGCAGTTGCTGCAGTAGATGCGGTAGGTGACCTTCCCCTTGGCCGCCTGGAAGGCCTCGCTCTCCTCCTCGGCCGCGGCGGTGGTGCCCCCGAGCGCGGCCGCCAGCGCGGCCAGCGCGAGGAGCAGGAGCCAGACGCCTAGCGGTCCGCGGCCCGCGTGAGAGAGCGACGCTCGCTGAGTACGGTTCATCGTTCGCCTCCTCGCTATGCGGTGACGATGGCAGCCTAACGAACCGCGCCCGCGGGCGCGCCGCCTGTTGGGGTGGGCGGACGGCGGGATCAACCTCCCGGCGAACGGGGACCCGCCGCATCGGGTACCCCGAGCGCCTCCAGCTCCTCGAGCCGGTCCTCGACCACGCGGAAGCCGCCGTTCCAGAAGGCGGGGTCGGCGACGTCGATGCCGACCTCGGCGAGGATCTCCTGCGGCCGGGCGGAGCCGCCGTGGGCCAGGAGGCGCAGGTAGCCGGGCTTGAACTCCTCGCCCTCCTCCTGGTAGCGCCGGTAGAGCGCCATCACCAGGAGCTGGCCGAAGCTGTAGGCGTAGCAGTAGAACGGGGTCGTGGAAGATGTGCGGGATCGACAGCCACTCGTACCGGAACTCGGGCGCGACCTCGACGCTGTCGCCGAACTGCCGCTCGAGGTCGGCGCGGTAGAGCGCGTTCAAGCTCGTCGACCGAGCTCCCCTTGAGGATCGCCTCGTGGGCGGCGCGCTCGAAGCGGACGAACCAGGTCTGGCGCAGCACCGTGGCGTAGACGTCGTCGAGCGCCGCGACCAGCAGCTCCCGCCGCGCCGCCGGGTCGGACTCCGGCGCGCAGCAGGCGGTCGGTCATCAGCATCTCGGCGAACACCGAGGCGGTCTCGGCCAGCGGCAGCGAGGCGTGCTGGGTGAAGCAGGTGTGGTGCTCGGCGAGCATGCTGTGCACCGCGTGCCCCAGCTCGTGGGCGAGCGTCGCGACGTCGCGCACCCGGCCGTCGTAGTTGACCATCACCCACGGCGTCAGGCGCGGGATGATCGTCGAGCAGAAGGCGCCGCCGCGCTTGCCCTTGCGGATCTCGCTGTCGACGTGGTCCTCGACGAAGATCCGCTCGGCCAGCCGCGCGAACGTCGGGTGGAAGCCGCGGAACGTCTCGAGCACCGAGGAGACCGCGTCGCCGTAGGGGATCTGGCGGTCGGAGGCGGCGATCGGGGCGTAGATGTCGTAGCGCCGCAGCCGCTCCATGCCGAGCAGGCGCGCCTTGAACCGGAAGTAGCGGCGGAAGAGATCGGCGTTCGCCGGCGACCACGTCGAGCAGCACCTCGACCGCCGGGTCGGGGATGTCGTTCGAGAGGTTGCGCACCGCGATCGGCGAGGTGAAGCCGCGCAGCTCGACCTGCTCGGAATACCAGTCGCGCACCCGGTTCGAGTAGATCTGCCCGAGCACCGTCGCCTCGTGCTCGTAGACCCGGTAGAGCTCTCCGTAGGCCGCCCGCCGGAGGTCCGCGCGCGGCGAGAAGGCATAGCCCATCAGCGCGTCGCGGGTGAGCGTCTTCTCCTCGCCGTCGACGTCGAGCGTGTACTCGAACCGGTTGGTGAGCATCGAGTAGAGCGTCAGGACGCCGCCGATGCCGTTGGCGTCCTTGAGGTTGATGAGCTGCTCGGAGCGCTCGTCGAGGGCGAACGGCCGCGCCCGCCGGAGGTCGCTCAGGAAGTGGCGGTGGTCGGCGTGCTCGTCGCGCGCCGGCAGGAGCCGCTCGGCCTCGTCGTCCTCGAGCCCCTTCCACCAGAGCTCGAAGAAGAGGATCCGGTTCTGGTAGCGGGTGATCACCTCGTCGATCCGGTTGCGGAAGGTCTGCGCCGCGCGCGACTGGGTGTCGGACGAGAACCAGAGCGAGGCATAGCCGAGCAGCACGTCGAAGCGCTCGTAGAGCGCCTCGAGGCGGTCGACCACGGCCAGGAACTCGGCGCGGTCCATCGCCGGGTCGAGCCGCTCGCGCAGCCGCTCGAACTCGGCGACCGCGGCGTCGAGGTCGGCCAGCCGCCCGGCGACCACCTCCTCGGAGGGCGCCGGCAGCAGCTCGGAGAGGTCCCAGGTGCCCTGCTGGAACCCGGTGGTGACGGGGGTGGAGTCGGTGATGGTCATGCCTGGTCTGCTCCCCTCGGAGAGCGCGCTCGCGACGTTGCTGGGTAGCAGGATCGGCCGCCCCGGCAAGGGCAGAGGTAGCCGGATGCGCATTTTAGCCGAGAATGCGGCGAGGCGATAGCCCCGGAGCCGCCCCCTGGAGCCGCCCCCTGGAACCGATAGACTCTCGGCGCCTCGCCGGGAGGGAGGAGACGATGGCGGACGAGATCACCTGGGACGACTTCGAGCGCGTCGAGCTGCGCGTGGGCACTGTGACCGCCGCCGAGCCGTTCCCCGAGGCGCGCAAGCCGGCCTACAAGCTGACCGTCGACTTCGGTCCCGAGATCGGCCTCCGCCGCTCGAGCGCCCAGCTCACCCACCTCTACACCCCCGAGACCCTGATCGGCCGCCAGGTCGTCGGCGTCGTCAACTTCCCCCCCAAGCGGATCGCCGGCTTCCCCTCGGAAGTGCTGGTGACCGGCTTCCTCCGGCCGGGCGGGGAGGTGGTGCTGGCGGTGCCGGATCAGCCCGTGCCGAACGGGGCGAAGCTCATGTAGAATCCCCCGGCCCGCGCGGCCGCCGGCACCCCGGCGGCCCGGAAATGCAGCTCCCCGCCGACGTAGCTCAGTGGTAGAGCAGCTGATTCGTAATCAGCAGGTCAGGGGTTCAAATCCCCTCGTCGGCTCCAATCTCTCCGATACATCGCGATCGGACGCCGCACTGACAGGCACGGCGATCGCCGTTTCAGGTGGCCGGCGGGTCGTCACGCAGGACCGCCCACTTGAGCAAGGCGTCGAGCGCTGGGCAGAGTGCCTGCCCCCAGTCGGTCAGGCTGTACTCCACCCGTGGCGGCACCTCGTGGTACACGGTGCGCCGCACGATGCCGTCGGCCTCCATCTTCCGGAGCTGCTGGATCAGCATCTTCTGCGAGATCGCGGGGATCGCCCGCTCCAGCTCGGAGAACCGCAGCACCTTGCCACCGAAGAGGTGAAAGAGGATCAGCAGCTTCCAACGCCCTTCCAGCATCTTGAGCGCCTGCTCGACGCCCTCGGCCGCGGTCACGGGTGTCCACGACTTACCTTCAGGTGTGTACCTTACTTTTCTGTGCGTTCTTGCCATTCAGTAAGCCTATCCCTAGCATCCGGTGTGGGCAATGCGAGGCGCCAGGAGCTGTGCCGGCGGCCTCAGCAGATCACGAATGAAAGGAGCCACCCGAGATGGTCATCCAGCTCTCCGAGGCGATCGGTCACTACTTCGATGCCGCGAATGCGCGGGACGCCGACGGCGTCTGTGCGGTCTTCCTGAGCGATGCGGTGGTGCGGGACGAGGGACGAGACCGCTCCGGCCTCGCCGAGATCCGCGCCTGGACCGAGGAAACGGGGCGCCTGTACCGTCCCGTCGTCGAGGTGCTCGATAGCGAGCTGCTCGGCGATCAGACGATCGTGCAATGCAAGGTATCGGGGGACTTCCCGGGCAGCCCCGTGACGCTCCGGTTCACCTTCACCCTGCGGGACGGCAAGATCGCTCGCCTCGAGATCATGGGTTGACCGCTCCCCGACCGTTCTCCTGCGATCCCCAGGAGTTCGCGGGGACGCGCGTCTTGGTCACCGGCGGCACCCAGGGCATGGGCGAGGCGACAGTTCGGCGCTTCGCCGGCGGCGGAGCCACGGTCGCCACGGCCGCCCGCTCGCCGCTGCCCGCGGGCCAGACGCCCGATCTGTTCTTGCGGGCGGGTCGTTGCGGGGCATCGGGGCGCGGTCTCAGCCGCCGAGCCGCACCGTGGTCTCCTCGTCGGCGCGGATGGTCACGGCCCCGAGATCCTCCCCCGAGGAAGTGCGCACCCGGTACTCGCCCACGGGCAGCTCCACCGCGTCGCCGTCCACCGTGCCGCCGGCGACGACCTCGCCGCCGGCCAGCGCCTCGAAGCTCGGGCGGATCGCTCCGCGCACCGCGTTGCGCAGGCCCGCGCCGTCGGCGGCGTCGAGGTAGCGGCCGCCGCCGAGCCGGGCCCAGCCCTCGAACTCCTCCTTGAGCATCAGCTCGTCGATGGCGAAGCCGACGATGTTGACCCGCACGTCGAAGCCGCCGGCCGCGAGCTCGCGGATCGCCGCCGCGGGGTCACCGTCGCAGGTCTCCTCGCCGTCGGTGACGAGCACCACGAGCTTCGGCCCCGAGGCGCCGGCGAGATCTCGGCGGACCGCCCGGAGCGAGTCGGCGATCGGGGTCTTGGACAGGTTCTTGGCCTCGACCGAGCGGATCGCGGCGGTGACGCGGGCGCGGTCGAGCGGCGCCAGCGGGATCTCGAGGTCGGTGCGGCACGAGTCGGCCTCGCGGTGGCCGAAGACGCGCAGGGCGAACGGCACCCCCTCCGGCAGGGTCTCTCCCGTCAGCTCGAGGAGGGCCTCGCGCGCGAGCTCGATCCGGCGGGTGCCCTCGAGGCGCTGGAGCATGCTGCCCGAGGCGTCGAGGATCACCTCCACGGCCCCGATGCCGGCGCCCGACGCCTCCCCGGCCCCGACCACGCGCAACGACCCTTGGGCCGTGCCGGGCCGGACCTCGACCGGCGCGCTGGCGAGCCGGCGCCGCTCCTGGCCGGTCAGGTAGCGCACCTCGTAGGCGCCGGGCGCCGCCGGCGCCTCGATCCGCAGCGGGTTGCCGCGCCGGGTGTAGGCGTAGTTGCCGTACTCGCCTTCGGCGGTTCCCGCGGGCACGATGGTGAGGAAATCGAGCTCGTTGTTGGGTCCGCTCCAGGCGACCTCGAAGGGCTCGCCCGCGACGATCGGCTGCCGGGGCTCGACGGTGGCCGTCACCGCGCCGACCTCCAGCGGCGTCGCCCCGATCACCGGGTAGCCGCTGATGCCGAGGTGGTAGCGCACCTCGTAGCGACCGGGCGCCTCGGGCACCGGGATCTCGAGCGGGCTGCCCTTCGAGGTGTAGGCGTAGCGCCCGTACTCCTGCGGCGGCGCCCCCGCCGGGTCGATGCTGAGGAAGTCCTGCGGGTTGTCCGGCCCGGTCCAGGCGATCGAGAGGGTGGAGCCGGCGTCGGCCCGAGCGGGAGCCTCGACGGTCGCCGCCGTGGCGCCGACGGTGACTGGGGCGGTGCCGATCACGGGGTAGCCGCTGACCCCGAGGTGGTAGCGCACCTCGTAGCTCCCGGCCTCGGCCGGCGCGGGGATCGCGAGGGGACTGCCCTTGGAGGTGTAGCCATAGGCGCCGTACTGGCTCTCGGCCGCGCCCGCGGGATCGACGCTGATGAAGTCCTGCGGGTTGTCCGGGCCGGTCCAGGTGACGGTGATCGACCCGCCTCGCTCGACCGTCGCCGGCACCTCCAGGGTCGCAGTCGCCGGCACCACGCGGAACGGCGCCGACGCCAGCACCGGGTAGCCGCTCCCGCCGCTGTGATACCGCACCGCGTAGTCGCCGGGCGTGCCGGGTGCGCGCAGCGACACCGGGCTCCCCTTCGACGCATAGACGTAAGCCCCGTATTCGCGCTCCGGCGCGCCCGCCGGGTCGACGCTGATGAAGTCGCCCTGGCCCGCCGTGCCGCTCCAGGTCGCCTCGAACGCCGCCCCGACCTCGACCTCGGCGGGCGCGGTCACCGAGTGCGTGGCCGCATGGGCCGCCGGCGCGGCGGCGAGGGCGAGGAGCGAGGCGGAGAACAGACGCGCTGATCGAGTCGAGAAAGGATTGACAGGCATGGCAGATCTCCCTCCCTGGGATGACGCGGGCCGGTGCCCGCGAACTGTTTCCGGCGCGTGGAGCGCTCACGCCAGGCCCAACTCCAGCGCCTTGAGAACCGCGCGGGTCCGATCGCGGACTCCGAGTTTCGAGAGGATGGTGGAGACGTGGTTCTTCACCGTGCCTTCCGAGATCGACAGGGTGCCGGCGATCTCCCGGTTGTTGTAGCCGCCGGTCATCAAGCGCAGCACCTCGACCTCGCGTTCGGTCAGGGGATCGGGCGGCTCGAGGCTCGGGAAACGCCAGCCCTTGCCGCGAGCGGCCTCCAGCAGGCGTTCGGTGAGGGCCGGCTGGATGACCGACTCGCCACGGGCCACGGCGCGGATACCCTCGGCCAGGCGCTCGAGCGAGACGTCCTTCAGCAGGAAGCCCCGCGCTCCCGCCTGGATCGCCTCCAGCAGCGCCGCCTCGTCGTCGAACGTGGTCAGGATGATGGTGGGTGGCAAGGCGTCTCTGGCCCCCAGCTCCCGGAGCACGGCGAGGCCGTCCATTCCGGGCAGCCGCAAGTCGAGCAGGACGACGTCGGGCCGCGCCTCGGCGAGGATGGCGAGAGCCGATTCTCCGTCCGCGGCTTCCGCCACCACCTCGATCCCTTCGACCAGGCCCAGGAGGGCTCGAATTCCTCGCCGCACCAGGTGCTGGTCTTCGACTACGCAGACGCGGATCACGGCGCGCCCGCGGCGGCCGGGAGCCAGGCCTTCAGCTCGAAGCCGCCGGCCTCCGCCGGCCCCCACCGGACCCACCCACCGAGCTCCTCGACGCGCTCCTGCGTGCCGCGGAGGCCGTGCCCGGGAGCGGTCCCGGCGGGGCGCGCGTGACCGTCGTCCTTCGCTCTCAGCAGCAGCCCTCCCTCGCTGGTCGTGACCTCGAGCCAGAGGTTGGCGGCAGTGCTGTGGCGGGCAGCGTTCGTCACTGCCTCCTGGGCGCAGCTCAGCACGGCGTGCGCCTGCTGCGGCGGCACGTCCGCCAACCCTCCCGCGAGAGACAGGTGGACCTGGGGACCTCTGGCCTCGCTCGCCAGGCGCCGCAGGCCAGCCATGAGGTCCTGCCGGTTCTCGCGCAGGGCGGACACCACGCCGCGGACGTCGCGCAGCAGCCGCTTGGTCAGCACCAGCCCCTCGGCAACGTGCTCGTCCTTCGCCGGCCCCGCAGCATGCGAGGCCGCCTCCAAGGTCAGGCTCAGAGCCGTCAGGTGATGGCCCATGACGTCGTGCAGATCCCTCGCGATGCGAAGCCGCTCGGCGTCCCGGCTCGAAGAGGCGAGCTGCTGCTGCGCCGCCTCGAGCCGGCGGTGGGTCTGCTCCAGCTCACGCCGGGCGGCCGCTTCGGCCCGGGCGACCTGGGCGGTGTGGAGTACGAAGAGCTGGAGGCCGCCGAAGATCGAGCCGAGCACGAGCGTGTCGCCAACGGCGATCCCCGAGACCCCGAAGACGACGGGGAGGAGCAATCCCTGGGCTCCGACCAGCCAGAGCGCGGCCCGGTTCCCGAGGGCGCTCCCCGCCACCGCGGCGACGAGCACCGGGAAAGCGGCGGCGAAGGCACCGCCGCCCAGCGCCACCAAGGCGAGCCCGGCGGCGGCCAACATCGCGACAGCGGCCGGAAGCCGGCCCCGCTTCCAGGTCTCGCACCCCCGGCCGCTCAACGCCCAGAAGAGACCGACGAAGGCGGCGAAGATCACCAGCCAGGCTGCTCGCGCCCGGGTAGACGGATCGTCGGGCATCGCCGGCAGGACCAACGCCAGCGCTGTGACGACTCCCGCGGCTCGCAACCGCCGGGGACTCCAGGCCACGGCCATGGCGGCAGTATACGCATCGCGCCAGACCCGGCAGGGTGTAGGAAGTCATGCCCCCCGCGCATGACCGATGGCAGATGCGCGGCCCCCGGCGAGCCGGCAGGATGGCTCGCGAGGAGGAGCGCAAGATGAAGATTCGCGATCGGGTCGCACTGGTGACGGGGGCCTCGAGCGGCATCGGCCGCGAAGTCGCCCTCGCCTTCGCGCGCGGTGGTGCCGCCGTGGCGCTGGTTGCCCGCCGGCCGGAGGCTCTCGACGAGGTCGCGCGGGAGGCGCGAGCGTGTGGAGCCAGGGTCCTCGTGCTGCCGTGCGATGTCGCCGACGCCGGCGCCGTGGCGCGTGCCGCGGACGCGGCCGAAAAGGAGCTCGGCGGAGTCGACATCCTGGTCAACGCCGCCGGGCTGGCGATCTGGCGGCCGTTCGCGGCCATCAGCGACGACGAGCACCGGCGGATGATGGCGGTGAACTACTGGGGGACCTTCCACTGGATCCGCGCGTTGCTGCCCGGGATGCGGCGGCGGCGCCGGGGCGGGATCGTCAACGTCATCGCCGGCACGGGCCGATTCGCCCTGCCGACGACGAGCGGCTTTTCGGCCTCGAAGTTCGCGGTCGCAGGACTCTCCGAGTCCCTGCGGCGCGAGCTCCGCGGCACTGGCGTAGTGGTCTCGAGCGTGTTCCCCGGTTCGGTGCGGACCGGGTTCTGGAACGACGCCAACATCGACCGGTCCGGATTGCCCCCGGTGGTGCGCTTCTCCCCCAAGCTCTCGGCGCGAGCAGTCGCTCGCAACGTCGTGCTGGTCGTTCGGTTGGGTCTCGCCGAGCGGACCGTGCCCTTCTTCGTCGCCTTCACCGCCCGGGCCAACAGCCTGTGGGTACGTCTCGGCGATCTGCTGCTGTCCCGCCGGCTGCTACCCGCGGCCTTGATTCTCCTCGCGTTGTGGTTCGTCCTGGCCAGGTGAGGACGGCAACGATGCTCTACCGGCTTCTCGTCCTCATCCACCTCGTCGGTGTGGTCGCCTTCTTCAGCAACGCGGTGGCCGCGCTCTTCTGGAAGGCTCGCGCCACCAGGACCCGCGAGGTCGCCGTCGTAGCCCACACGTTTCGCACGCTGGTAGCCGCGGATCGATGGATCACGCCGGCCGCCGTCGCAGCCATCGCGGGCGGCGGGGTCGGCTCCGCGGTCGTCATCGGATTGCCGATCCTCCGCACCGGCTGGATCTTCTGGTCGATCGTCGCCTTCCTGGGCTCTGGGATCGCCTTCGCCACGCGGGTGCTGCCGCTCCAGCGCCGCCTGGCTGACTGGGCCACGATCAGCGCCGACCGAGGGACCTTCGACTGGGACCGCTACCACGCCGAAGCCCGGCGCTGGTCACACTGGACCCACCTCTCCCTCCTGATGGCCTTGGTTGCGATGATCCTGATGGTGCTGAAGCCAGGACTAACCGGCCTCTGATGGTCTGTGCTACAGTCCGCCGCTCTTGTTCGGCGCGGGGGGATCTGCCCCCGTCGTCGTTCGCGGCTTCAACCTTCCGGGCCCACCTCTCCGCCGCCGCCGCAGTCCTTAACTGCGTCCTCTTGGACTGACCGGCCCGGCGGACGATCGCCTGGTAGCGTGTGGAGCCGTCTGCTAGAGTTCTGTGGACGATGGACGCCGTGAGCCACGCCCTCGGTGCCCTCCGGCCGGCGCTCGACCGGGAAGGCAACGACACCACGGAGTGTTCCCGTGTCTTGTACCCGCGGGGGCGATCGGCGGCGGGCCGTTGAGCCGCAAATCGCTGGCGCTGCTTGGTTTGCCGGCATAGCTCAGCGGTAGAGCAACGGTTTTGTAAACCGTTGGTCCCCGGTTCGATCCCGGGTGCCGGCTCCATGCGCGGCGTTCGGATCGGCGGGCCGGACGGGCAGAGGCCCCTGGTGGGCCAGATCTTTGACAGCGGGCGTGCCGAACGCCCGCAAGCGAGTCTCCGGAGGCGTGGCCGAGCGGTCAATGGCAGCAGACTGTAAATCTGCCGGGCAAAGCCCTACGTTGGTTCGAATCCAGCCGCCTCCACCATCTTCGTCCGGTCTCGGGGGCTTGCGGTCCAGGAGCGCGTCGAATCGGCGGGAGTAACTCAGGGGTAGAGTCACAGCCTTCCAAGCTGTTGGTCGCGGGTTCGAATCCCGTCTCCCGCTCCATAGAATCAAGGACTTACAGAGCAGCCTACCGCCCTGGGCTGGCCATCGGTTACCCGATCGGGTACCCTGCCGCCCATGGCGATGATCACGAAGAAGACGATGCGGGACGGTTCTACCCGCTGGCAGGCTCGAGTGAAGCGCCGCGGGCGGATCGTCAAGCGGACCACCAGGACGCGCGCGGAGGCGCTCCAGTGGGCGCGGGCGACGGAGGCGGCGTTCGATGAGGGGCAGGCGCCGCCCACGGTCGTGGAGCGCCGGCGGACGGTCGCCCAGGCGATCGAGGCCTACGAGCTCTCGGGCATTCTGGGCGCGTTGCGCTCGGAGCGGCTTCGGCGGCAGCAGCTCGCCTGGTGGTCGGAGCGGCTCGGCCATCTCCGGCTGCAGGACTTGACCCGCGAGGACGTGCGGCGGGCTCTGGCGGCGCTCGAGCAGGGCGACTCGCCGAGCGGGCGCGGGGTCACCGGGTCGACGCGGCGGCGCTACCTCGTCGCCCTGCGGCCGTTCCTCGCCTGGTGCCTGGATCAGCGGCCGGCCTGGGTGGCCACCAACGTGGCCGCCGGCGCGGCGCGCAAGGGGGTCGACGTGGAGGCGGACGGGCGGACCCGCTACCTCGCGGACGAGGAGAGGGGGCGCCTGCTCGAGGCGGTGGCGGGGCACCGGCGGCTGGAGGCGCTGACCCGGCTGGCGCTCTTGACCGGCATGCGAGCGGGCGAGCTGCTGGGCCTGAGCTGGGACGACGTCGACCTCGAGCGGGGGCTGGCCTCGCTCGCGCAGACGAAGGGCGGGCGGCCGCGGAGTGTCGCGCTCTCGGCCGTTGCCGTCGGCATCTTCCGCGAGCTGCGGTCGACGCGGGCGCTCGGCTGGCGCCTGGCGTTCGCCGCGCCGCCGTTCGGCCGCGCGTACTTCCCGCGGGCGGCCTGGGACCGCGCCGTGGAGGTGGCCGAGCTGGACGACTTCCGGTTCCACGATCTGCGGCACACCTTCGCGACCGCGTGCCTTTCCGCCGGCGGCACGCTGCCTGAGCTGGCCGCGGCGCTCGGCCACCGGACGCTCCGGATGGTCCAGCGCTACGCGCACCTCGAGCGGCCGCACGCGGCGACGCTCGCGGAGCGAGTGGCGGAGCGGCTGAGTCGCTGACATCCGGTCACTCCCCCCGCTCGCGCCGCGAGTCGAGCCACGCAGCCCAGCGGTCCAGGTCGATCATGATGAGGCGGCCGATGCGGACGATCGCACCCGCCGCCGCGAGGCCGTTCCGCCGCCGCTGGCGCAGCATCCAGTCGAGGCACCCCGCGGTCAGCCACGGCGAGGCTGCGAGCAGCTCGGCCTGGGTGGCCAGGCGCGGGGCGGTGGCGGTTGCCGGAGGCATCGCCGGTTAGACCACGAGCTTGGGTCGGGCGGCCGAGTCGACCGCACTGAGCATGATGTCGAGGGTGGCCTTGATGCGCTCGACGGTCTGGATACGCCAGAAGCCGCCGTCGGCCTCGAAGAGCGCGAGCTCCACGCCACGCCCCTCTTCCCGGCAGCGGAGGATGAACTTGGACTCCACCGGCAGCACCTCGACGAACGTCCGCCAGGGCGCCAGGGTGACCGGGTTCGGCAGCTCGAGGTGAACCACCAGGTCGATGCCCTTGGTTACCTGGACCCGCTGGCTGGTCCCGTTGTCTTCCTGGACGACGTCCGTGCCACTCTTGATGCGGGCAATAGCTTGCAGCAGAGCCTTGCGGTCGTCGTCCCTGTAGTGGAACTGCGACTGGAGCGCGATGTTGAAGGACTCGAAGCCGAGCCACTTCCCGAACTCGAATCTCGGGATGTCCGGCTTGCACTCGACCAGGATCTGCCGCCGGTGGCGCCGGCCGGTGCGAGGGCCGATGAGTTGGACGAGGAGTGGGCTGTCCACCACGACGAGGTGCTTCGACAGGTCGAGCCCGTCGACGTTGGCGGCCACGAACTCGGCGAGGCCGCTCAGGGTCGCGAGCCCGATCGGGGTGCCGAGGGGGTCGGCCGGCGGGAGCTTCACCTCACCCGAGCGGTCGCGGACGTACGGCTCGTCGCCGATCATGACGACGGGATCGAAGTGGGCGACTTCCTCGACGAGGTACTGGATCGCCGTCTTCTGGGTGGGGCTGACGTCGTTCAACGCGTCTCCTCCTTCTTGGCGGGCGTGATGGGCTGGACGTTGTCGGGCAGCGGGAGCTGCCGCTCGGGCTTGCGCTGGTGCTCGGTGGCGATCAGCACGCCGTCCTGCTTGCTGATGTCGAGGAAGCTGTGGACGGGCGTCGTCTTCGCCGGCTTCGTGCCGACCTCGAACTTGCACAGGGCGAACTGCCTGTCCTCCTGCGGCTTGAACTCCAGGGTGATGGTGATCTTCCGGACGACGTCCTTGCTGGTGTTGGGGTCGCGGATGTTCTCGAGGGTCTCGCCGAGCGCGAGCTGGAAGCGCTCCTCGAGGCGCCCGCCGGCGAGGGTGGAGAGGGAGACGGCGACGGTTTCGGTGCTCACTGTTCGGCCTGCCTTTCTTTGCACTCGACCCAGGACTCGTGGCGGAGCCCGACGAGGATCACGCTCTTGTGGAGCGCGGGCGGCATCAGGCACTCGACCGAAAGGCCGACGAGCGAGCGGCCGATCCGCGCGGTGACGACGCGCCAGCGGTGGCCGTGGGCGTCGATGTAGACATCGCCGTCGATCGCCTGGTCGCCGGCGAGGACCTGGTCAACGGTGCGGTGATGGGTGGTGAGGCGAGCGACCACGACGGCCGGCGGATCGATCGGCGGCTCGTCGAGGGGGACAGCTATGGCGAGGCTGGAGTGGGCGGTCATCAGGCGGCCTCCGGCCATTGCTGGACGCGGAGGTCCTCGGGCCACTCGGAGGGGTCGGCGCCCTTGGGGTCGCGAAGGGCTATGACGTTGGTGGCAGGGAGGTCCTTTCGGAACTCGACGTGCTCGGCCCAGCCATCGAGGCGGCCGTCAAAGCTGGGCCGTGATCCGAGCTGCTTGACGTAGACGGGTACACCGGCACCGCGGCACGACGGGAAGACCGTGCGCGGGCGGCGCCAGCCGAGGGGCTTGGCGAGCAGCTCGGGGACCAGCTCGACGCGGCCGCTCCAGCGGGGGAGGGCCTTGCCCACGCCGACCGCGCCGCCGTCCCAGCGGACGGCCCACATGTATGCGCGCTGCGTGGCGGTGATCGCTTTGCCTTCGCGCAGGCGGGCGGCGGCGGCGTTGGCGATGCGGGCGGCCATCCGCTCGGCGTAGCAGTTCCGGCAGCCTTCGCTGACCCGGCTGCAGCCGACCATCGGGCTCCAGCTCTGGCCGATGGTCCCGGGGCGGTTGAGCCAGCCGATGCCGTGCTGGAGCTCGGTCACGCCTCGGCCCCTTCCGAGACCAGGGTGGCGGTGACGAGCCGGTTCCCCCTGGCAAGGTACAGTTGCCGACCGCAGCCGGGGCAGCGGCGGACCAGGTCCTCGAGCGCCTCGACCACCTCGGCTATCACGTGGGTGAGATCGGCGCCGCAGCAGGGCGCCAGGAGGCTCCCCTGATCGCCGATGGCGTGATCGGCGCCGGTCCACGGCACCGAGACGTCGCGACTCACGGCCAGAGCTCCACGCGCAGGTCGCGGTAGGTCCAGCCCCAGGACGGCGACTCGTCGGGGTTGGGCCAACGGTCGGTGTCGTAGCCGAGGTCGATCTCGATAAACCTGGTGACCGCGAGGGGCTCGACAGCGGTGCGGCTGGCGGCGCGGCCGACCTCGACGCCGGCGACGTCGTAGAGGGCGATCGAGGTCTCGCCGGCGGCGCCGTCGACGAGCTGCACCACGCGGTAGCTCGCGCGGACCTCGGCGGTGAGACCGATGCGGGTGAGAGTGGTCGCGGTGTCGCCTCGGGCGCCGTTGCGGAACAGGAACCGACCGGCGCGGCCGTCGAGGAAGAGGAAGCCGAGGACGCCGCTCTGGTACCGGCCGTCAACGGCCCACCAGTGGAGCTGATGGCGCTGGCCGCGGGCGACGTCGCCGACATCGACCCAGTACTCCAACCGGGCGCGCTGGTAGGTGCCCGAGGGCACGATCAGACGCTCGACGGCCGCGAGGCGGCCGGCGGCCGGCTGGTGGACGATGCCGGGCAGGTGGAGCGAGTACGGCGCGGCCGGCGGAGCGGGGGGGCCGGGCGGTGGCGCCGGAGGCGGCGGCGCGGGGCGATCCTCGAGGGCGTCCTCCACGCGCTCGAGGCGCTCGCCGAGGAGCTCGACGCCGGCGCGCAGGGCCTCGATCGCGGCGGCGCGGGCGGCGACTTCGGCGGCCAGGTCGCCCTCGAGGCGGGCCACGGCGGGGGGGAGAGTGGCGCAGCAGCCCGGGGGCAGCGGCTCGTTGGGCTCGACGGGGGGATCGGGCGGCGGCGGGGGAGGCGGTGGCGGGGGGGCCGCGCACGGGTCGGGTGAGGGTGGCGCGGTGGGCTTCGGGCCGGCGGGGCAGCCGGGGCCGCCCTGGCACGCGGGCAGGGAGATACCGCACGTGGCCAGGGCGGCCAGGCGCTCCTCGGACTCTCCGGGCGCCGGTGGGCGCCCGAAGCTGGCAAGGAAAGCCGCTTCGATCGAGGCCTGGCCGCAGCGGGAGCCGCCCAGGATCCAGCGGCCGGGGCACTCGCCGCTCCAGCCGGTCCAGTACCAGACGGTGCTGTTTTTCTCCGAGCACGTCTGCCGAGGCGGGCTGTGCTCGCGAACGCAGCCGACTCCGTTCCATTCACGGAGGCGATCGCACACGCCCGGGGCGGCGCGGTTGATGACGCCGCCCGGCAGGACGACGCGGAACACCGCGTCCGGGTTCGCCACCAGCTCGCCGACCCGGCCCAGGGTGCAGGCGCCGTCGCCGGGCCCGGCCTCGACCAGTGCGCCGCGGTCGAGGCGGCGCACGGCGGCGCACGGCACGCGGGCCGGGTAGGTCAGCGCCCAGGGCGAGCTCGACGGCCCCGCGCTCGAGCCCAGCTCGCAGGGGGCGAAGCCGAGGGGCGCGTGGTAGATCGGCTGCCCGGCTTTCAGGGTCAGCGCGGGCTGCGCCTCGGCCACGGCGGGCAGGGTGGCGAGCACCAGGAGCCAGACGCTGGCTCGGGGACCGGAGAGCCGCGCCCCGAGACGCCGCGACTCGCGGTGATCCCGCAGGACGTCCGCCGGCCGGCGCGCGGCGGTGGCGCCGAGGCTGGCGCCGAGGGCGGCGAGGGTGGGGAAGATGAAGCCGGGGCGGGTCAGTGCCGCCCAGTCGTCGGGGGCGCCCGCGGCGACCCACACGCCGCCAACCACGACGGCGGCGGCCAAGGCGTGGCCCGCCAGGTTCTTGATGCACGCGGCGGTGGTCATCGGGAACCCTTGCCACCGCGGGCGGTCGCGCGGACCGCGACCATGGGTGAACCGCACTTGTTGCAGAACGGCAGACTGTCTGGCGCGACCTCACCCGCTTCGATTTCGCGCCGGCTTCGGCAACCAACGCACTCGGCGGTGACAGTGGCGGATGGCTCAGGCATCGACGCCTCCTTCCATGGCGGGGCCGGTTGGAACGACGGCGGCCAGCCCGGGAACGGGCCAGCCGTCGCAGAGCAGGCGGAGCGAGCCGCCGACCTCGAGTGCGGCGATGCCGCTCTCGGCGCAGGCGGGGCAGACGCGGCCGCGCCGGTGACCGGCGGTGCGCAGGTCACCGGCGCAGACGGGGCAGGCGGCTAGCCCGGGGCTTGAAGAAGTCGGATCCACACCCTGCCGGCTCGTGAGAGCTCCACCGGCTGTGACTGCGGCCCTCTGCGGCACGTCGGCCGATTCGCTATCCGGTTTCGAGGTGGTGCTTTTTGCATGCGGCCCCGACTTCTTCAAGCCTCGGGACAGGACGGTGGCCGGCCCGAGGTCGACCGGCACGGAACGGCGAGGTGTCACCCGGAAGACATCGCCTTCCGGGTAGTGGACACAGAACAGGTCGCCGGACTCGCACAGCAGCAGGCCGGTGCCGATGCCCTCCGTAACGGCCAAGGAGTGGCTCGACCAGCCGGCGCCACAGCGGGGGCAGGAGCGCTCGAGGAGGCGCTGGAAGCGCTCGGCGGCACTGACCGCCGCGACCGGCAACGTCATGGCTCGGGCTCCGGAGGCTCCGGCGGAGATGCCGTGGCGCGACGGGCCCCGAGAGCCCGGTGGCCTGCACCCACGAGGCCGCGTAGGAATTGAAGGGCAACGATCAGCGCGGCGATGACGCCCACCCAGGCGGCGAGGAGGACGCACACCACCAGGACCGCGAGCGGCCAGGAGGGTTCGATGCAGGCGAGGTGGGCGCTCATCGCGGCGCCCCCGAGACGCTCAGCGGCGCGTCCCAGGCCGGGGACGGGATCTGGAGCAACTCGGCAATCCGGTTCGCGAGCGCCCGACCAGGTCGCGCGGCGCCGCGCTCCATTTGGTGGACCATCGACCGCGAACAGCCGAGCCACTGGGCGAGAGCGGTTACCGAGAGGCCACGGCGCTTACGCCACGCCCTCATCTGTTGGCCAGCAGTGACGGTCCGGTGGCTCCTGCGGTTCATTGAGACGAACAATAGTTCTGCACATTGGACTTGTCAAGCCCCTATGATGAACCTTGGTCCCGAGTAGTGGAATTCGGCTGCCCTCGTGCAGTACAGTTGCGCGATGGTTGACCAGCTAGGGCCGGCGGTTCAGCTATTGCGGAAGCGCAGGGGTCTGCGACAGCGGGACCTAGCAGAGGCCGCAGGCCTCGGCAGAACCACGGTGGTACAGCTGGAGGGAGGCGGCGCGAACGCCACGTGGGACACGCTTTGCCGCGTTCTGTTGGCGCTAGGCGCGACGCTGCTCGACCTCCACGAGGCAATCCTGCTGACAAGCGCGCAGCGGGGCTGGGAGGGGGAGGGGGAGGAAGGCCTGCAGGGCGGCGTCAAGATCGAGGGGATTTGGATGGCCCCGGACGAGGTGGAGCGCCGGATCGACGCCGCATTCGACCGCTTGGTGGAGCGCACGACGAAGCGCTCGGAGGTATCGAGCGGCAGGGGAGGAGATGAGCGATGACCGAGTTGTCATCTTCGATCCGAGCCCTGACCGCCGAGCAGGCGCTGGCGCAAACGCTGGCAGCGCGGCTGGCGGGCCGGCCGTGGCCCGATCGAATCGCTGTTGTCTCTAGCGAGAGGAGCTTCTGGCTACCAAGCTTCGTGGAGCTGGCTATCGCGATCGCCCGCGACCGGCACACGGAACCCCAAGAGGCGGAGGGTTGGGCCGAGCTGGCCGTTCAGGCGATCGGCCCGACGCCGGCGACACGAAGCCAGGAACTTGAACCGCTGGCGTGGGCAGTCCTCGGCAACGCCCGGCGGCGCCGAGGTGACCTCGGCCGTGCGCGGCAGGCTTTGGTGCGCAGCCGGGAGCTGAGGTGGCAGACCGCCGACCCGCTGGAGCTGGCAGAAATCTACAGCTTCGAGGCAAGCTATTGGACGCAGGTACGGGAGTACGACGTGGCTGCGAACTTGGTGCTGTGCGCGCTGGCGTTGGCGGGGCCACACGCGACCCCGGCAGGGCTGAGCCGGTACCAGGTCCAGGCGGGCATGATCGCGAGCGCAGCGGGGCGCTGGCGCGAAGCGGTCGCCGGGCTGCTCCCGATCGTGGAGCGGCTGGACCCGATTGGGCACCCGACGCTGGTGCTTAGCGCGGCGCACAACCTGGCGGCCGCGTGCATGGGCCTCGGCCTGGTGGCGCTGGCCCGGCGGGCACTGTGCGGGTTGGACGATCTTTATCGGCGATTCGGGGATCGGAACGTGCAGCTACAGCGGGATTGGCTGCTTGCGAGGGCCGCGCGTGCCGAGGGGGCACCAGGTGAGGCGGAGATGCGGCTCGAGGCGGTGCGCGACGGCTACCTCGACGCGGGGATCCCCTACGACGCAGCGCTTGTCGAGCTCGAGCTGGCCGAGCTGGCAGCCGATCGTGACGACTGGAGCACCGTCGAAGAGGCGGCGCTGGCCGCGGCCGCTGCGCTGCACGCCGCCGGGTCGCCGCAGGAGGCGGTGGCCGGTGTAGCGATGGTCGCCGAGGTGGCGAGGCGCCAGGGCTCGAGCGAGCTGCTGCTGCGGATGCTCGAGAGCGCCCGGCGCCTCACCCAAGTCGGTGGCGGCGGCTAGCCGTTTGGGTCGTTTTCTGGGCCGCCGTCGGTCCCCCCGCCGCCCGTGCTGTTGGGCTGCACCGGCGGCGCGGGAGATGGTGGCGGCTCGGTGCAGCCGAGGGCCCCAGCGATCCAGTCGATGACTCGAGAGAGCGGGCTGCGGGCCTCACCTCCCTCCCCCCCGCTCGGCCGTGAGGCCGCGAACGCGGGCGTGACGAGTAGCAGGACGAACACCAATGAGACGAGACGACGACGCATAGACTCCCCCTCTCGCCCGGCTGTCGGCAGGAGCCGGGGTTGGCTCGGCCAGTACCGGGCCCGGAAGCATTCTGACACCCGGCCGTAGTTGACGCTACAGAGCTTGAGCAGTACGCTGGGGCACGAATTCGCTTAGGAGGGTGCGCGATGCGCCTGGAGGCGGCCGCCGGGCGGCGACGACGACGGGAGAAGAGGACCCGCGCCCGCGACCAGGCCGGGCGCCTTTTCGCGCTGGCGCTCGGTGGAGCGTTGGCGGGGTGCGCGCCGGCGGCGAGCGACCCGCCGGCGGCCGCGGCCCCGGTCGACCTAGCGGCGGAGGAACGTGCTAGCTACGAGGCGGCACTCACAATGATGCGGGCGGAACTCGGGGCGGCGCTGGACGCCCAGCGCAGCGCCGAGGAGGCCCTGGCCGACGCCAGGCTCGGGATCTCGCCCGAGGGCGAGAGGGCGGGCCAGCTCGAGCGGGATCTCGAAGTATGCCTTAGGGCGCTCGGCCGCCCGCAGCCGGCTGGCCCGCCCGCCGGCGCGACGGCGCCAGCCACCCACGGAACGCCGGGGCTTTTGCAGTTCGCCGTTACTGCTCGGATCTCGACCCGGAAGATGGAGGCCACGTCGGCCGCGTACAACCGGTGGGCGTGGACCCTGGACCTGACCAACACGACAGGGCAGCACCGGACGATCCGGATCGACGTCCAGTGGGTGGACTCCGCGGGATACGTACTGGAAACGCACTCGGAGAGCGCCATAGAGCTGGCGCCCTACCAGCAGCGGACCCTGAGAGGCGAGCGGGGGCTGCGGAGCGACGCGCCGGTGGCTGGGATCAAGGTTCGAGAGCGATGAGGGGGAGGTCCTGATGGAAGCCGCACACGCGTGGGCGCTGACCTGCGCCCGGGACAGGATCGCGCGCCTCCTGCTGCTCGCGGTGCTCGGCGCCGCGCTGGCGGCGTGCTCGCCGGCGGCGAGCGAATCACCGGCTGAGCCGGCCGCGGTCGACCTCGCGACCGAGGAGCGAGCCGCCTACGAGGCCTCACTCGCGAGCATGCGCCGCGAGCTCGGCACGGCGCTGGACGCCCAGCATCGCGCCGAGGAGGCCCTGGCCGATGCCAGGCTCGGGATCTCGCCCGAGGGGGAGCGGGCGGACCAGCTCGCGCCTGCCGATGCACGACTCGGCATCGATGCGAGTGAGAGCGGGCTCACCGCACGGCTGGCGAACGAGCTCGAGGCCTGCCGGGGCGAGGTGGCGCGCTACCGCGAAGGTCTCGACCGGAGTGTAGAGGAGCTCAACCGCCGCAGGCCACCGGTAGCGATCCGGCTACCGGCACGCGAGGCGCCGGCCCGGGATTACGGCCGGGTCCACACCTACACGCCGCGCGTGAAGGTCCACATTCTCGGCGTGCTCGTGGAGTGGAGCTTCTACTCGACGCGTGACTCCGCGACCGAGGGGACGGCCGTCATCCGCCTGATGGAGGACGGCCGGGAGGTCGCGGTCGAGAGGCAGGCGGTAACCGTAGGGGCCAACGCCAACCTCGAATCGTCGGTGATGTTCCACCTGACCCCGAACCCGACCGGGATCTACACGGCTCAGGTCAACCTGGAAGACCGCTACTGACGGCCCGGCTAGACCAGCAGCCGCCGCACCCCCAGCACCCGCTCCACCGGGAACGGCGCGACCGTCACCCGGTTCCCTTGGTTCCCCCCCAGGAGATACACCAGGTCACCCTCGAGGCGGGTGAAGAACCCGACATGCCCCGGCGCGGCGAGGACCTCCGGGCCCGGCTGGCGGCCGCCGCCGCGCTGGAGGACGACGACGTCGAAGCCCCGCAGCGCCTCCTCGAGCGCCACCGGCTCGCCGACGCGGAGCCACGAGCGGGCGGCGACGGAGTTGCTGCGGGGTAGGCCGAGGAGCCAGGCCACGGCGTTGGCGAAGCCGCTGCACCACGGCGTCTCGTCGTCTTCCACCCACGACGCGTCGAGGCGCATCATGGCGAGGATCGCGGGGTTGTGGATGGCACCGGGGGCCTCCTGGAAGCCGAGGAAGCGCTCGGCGACTTCGTAGGCGGTGATCTCGATCGCGGTCTTCACGGGTGTGGGCCTCCGTTGGTGGGCTCACCGGTCACCACGACCGCTGACCCCGCCGGTTTTCGTATGGTTCGTTCGCTGAAAGTACGTGCCGACCACCAGAAAGAACACGTTGCTCAGCAGCAGAAACGCGCCCTCTCCCTCCCTCCCGTTGATCACCTGCGTGGCGCAGACGACCAGGGTGGTGAGCGTCACCGAGATGGCGATCACCCCCTGGGTCACCTCCCACAGCAGGTTGACGCGGCGCTGCCCGGCCGTGGCGTGGATGTCCGCTTCGAGGTGGCCGGCGCTCGCGAGGGCCGCCGCCTTCTCGACCGCTACCTCGGAGGCACGAGCTTCCGAGATCGGGGGCTGAGGAGGAGTCACCGTGTCAGGCATGACAGGTCACCACCCCGGCCGGCGTCACGCCGGCGGCGGCGGCACCACCTGATGGACCGTCGCGGACGGCGGTCTGCGCCGCCTGCACGGCCTGCTCGACCGGGACGGTTATGGCGTTTCCCCTATGAGGCGGTCCCACCGCTCGCAGTACTCGAGGTCGTCCTTGGCCTGCTGGGCGTCGCGAGCCCTGCGGTTAGAGAGCCACCATGCGTCGAGCTGGCCCATGTTGACGAGCACTTCATCCCGCAGGCCGGCGACCAGGCCCGCCTCGGCCCGGGCCTTGACCTCCGGGTTGTCGGTCTTCAGCGCCACGAGGCAGTCCTGGCGCTTCTTCCAGGGCGGGATCAGGAGCTTCGGAGGCATCGACGTTCTCCTCGGTCAGGGGTTGGGGGATGGCCTCGGGGAGGCCGAGCTGGTCCTCGGGTAAGGCGAGGCCCGAGCGGGCGAGGATGATGGCGATTCGGTTGACTTCCCAGGCCAGGTTGCGTCGCGCGCGGTCGAAATCTTGCGCCTGGTTGCCGAGGGCGCCGAGCCAGAGCGCGGCGAGCACCATGAAGGTGATGACGGCGAGCAAAGTAAAGGCCGACAGCGAAGCCGAAAGGACGGCCAGGTGGTAGACCGCGCGCTCGCTGGGGGCCGGTTTGGGCATTCCAGGGGTTCACCGGCGTTCCAGTCGGCCTTCGATGCGCGAAACCCTGTTGGCCTGTTCCTGCATCGCCTTCATCAGGTCGATGCGGAGACCCTTGAGCTCGTCGGTGATCGACCCGAGTCGGGCGTCGACGCGGGTGTCGAGCTGCTCGACGTCTCGGATGGTGGCGTCGAGCCGGGTCTTGAGCTTCGACGCAAACCACACCGCCGCCAGCAGGTGGAAGATCAGGCTGCCGCCCACGGTGATGATGAGGCCGATCATCCAGGGTAGCAGGCGGACCTCGTCCGGATCGGGCGGAGCCGGCGCGGCGGAGGCGATGAGTAACGTGGCGGCGGTGAGCATCGCGTGTCCTCTCTTACCAGGTCTTTACTAGGGCTCCCGGCAGAGAAGGGACAGCTCCACGCGGGCCGGGGTGCCGCCGGTGGGCTCGTCGGCGAGGACGAAGGTGAGGACGTCGCCGCGGCGCAGCTCGGTGAGCTGGTGGGCGGGCGAAGTGTGCTGGAGCTCGGTGGCGCCGGCGTCGAAGGCGACGCTCGGGCGGAGGTCCTCGGTGGCCTGGTCGACGAAGACCGTGGCGCCGTTCAGCTCGAGGTCGGCGACGGTCTCGCCGGCCGAGCCGCCGCCGTTGTCGCTCGCGCGGAGGGTGACGGCCTCGAGGACCAGGCGCTCGTGGCCGACCATGAGGTCGTCGACCAGGACCGGTGCGGCGCCCGGGGGGGCAGAGCGCGGGCTGAGGATCACGGTTCGGCCGGCGTAGCGGCGGCGATCGCGGAGGGCGGTGACGACGCCCCCTGCGACGTCGGCTTCCCAGATCAGCTCGGCCCACTCCTCGGGCGGGTCGGGAGTGAGGGTGGCGTCGAGGAGGCCGGAGGTGAGCACCCAGATATAGGAGGTGTCGTCGTCCTCGACCGGCACCGGGGTCCAGCCGTCCCGGAATCGCCAGGTCTCCCCGGCGATCATCTGACCGCTCGAGATGAGCACCTCGGGCCCGGAGCCGGCGATCGCCTGGAAGCGGAGGCGGGCGGCAGCCGAGGTGTCGATGTCCGCCGCTTCGATCTCGCTGGTGCCGCCGGCCTGGTAGTGGACGGTGACGACGGCGAGGAAGGCCTCGCCGGACGGCGCCGCGGGCTGGACCGGGAGCGCGCCCTTGGCGCCCTTGGTGGCGGTGGCGCCGGAGGGGCCGCGGGTGATCACGGCCTTGTAGCTCTCGCCGGGGGCGAGGGCGGCCGCGGCCGCGTCGTCCTGGTCGAGCTGGACGTCCCCGGTGATGAAGCCGGCGAGGCCGCCGGCGATCGCGACCAGGCCGGGCGCGACGTGGATCTCGTCGTCGGCCGGGCCGCTCGGGACGACGGCGCAGCCGGAGACGATGCCGGCGACGCCCGGGGCGCCCAGCTCGGTGAGGACGCCGGCGCCGAGCCGGGCGAGGGACGGCGGCAGGGGCAGGGAGTACTCGGCGGACAGGGTGACGATCTGCCACGGCCAGGTCAGCGCCTGGGCGGTGCCGGGCGGCTGCACCGCGAACTCCACCCGGGCCGCGCAGTCGGGCGGGATGCGGCCGATCAGGAGCCCGGCGTAGGCGCCGGCGACGCGCCAACCGGTGGGGTGGAGGACCCAGGAGGGATCCGAGGCGTTGACCTGGCCGACGATCCTGAAGCGGCCCCACAGCTCGTCCTGCGGCGGCAGGCCCGAGGCGCGGTAGACGCCGGGGTCCTCGGGATCCCCGGTCCGGAGCAAGAGGAGGACGTTCTGCGCGGCCTGGCCGCCCGGCTCGCCGCGGCTGTTCCAGACGCGGATCTCGACGACGCCCGACAGCTCGCCGGCGTTCAGCGGGGTGATCTCGACGTCTTCGACCGGGGTCTCGTCGTCGTCGTGCAGCAGTTCGATCATCGATTCATTCCTCCCGGGAGGGCCAGCCGACGCCCAGCGTGGGCTGCTCGGGATGGGTCTCCAACACGTACACCTCGGTCGGCCCGCCGGGCGGAGTGACGGCCAGGCCGCGGCCGCCGACCAGGCCGCCCCAGACGGCCAGGCCGCCGGCGGGCGTGAGGCTGACCCGCTCGGCCTCTACGTCGGTGGGCGGCGAGCCGGGGGCGTAGTAGTCGGGCAGCCATTCGGCATCGACCGCGGTGGAGCCATCGGTGTGCAGCACCGCGACGCCGTCGGCCCACACGAAGCCACCCTCGGGCGGGGCCACCGCGACGCCGGTGAAGGTCTGCGGCGGATCGCGAAACGCAAAGGTCGCCGACCCGGCCCCCAGCGGGAACCGCAGGCGCACCGTGCCCTCCGGTGGACCGACGACGGTGCCGTCGGCCCATCCCCACTCGACGAGGACGACGTCCGGACCGACCGCGAGCCCGGGAACGCCGGATAGCCACACGAGATCGCCACCGCCCGTGGGATTGGTGACGGTCACCGAGGAGACGGTGGTGACTTCGGACAGATCCGGCCGCGCGCGGCGCAGGCTGAAGCTGAGGCCCCCCTCTTGGGTGACTTCGCACCACCAGATGAAACCGTCGAAGTACGCAGCAGGGCTGAGCGCCGTCGTGAAACCCACGCTGTAGGTGGTGAAGTCCTCCGCGACGCCCTGGACCTTCAGGATTTGAATCGGAAAGATCGAGCCCGGGCTGAGCGAGAGTACGAACGCGGGACCCGCGAGCGACTGCGGCCCCAGCTCCGCATGGATCCAGCTCTGCCCCGGGACGTAGTCGACGTAGTAGAAGGAGGTGTCCCCGGAGTCGAAGCCGCCGACGTCCTCGACGAAGGACTCTTCCACGTACAGGGCGATGGCCCCGAAGACAGGCGGCTCGAACGAGCCGGCGGCCACGACGAACTGGGGCGGCCCCACCGCAGGCACCTCGACGTCGTACATGCGGCTCCGCCGGCGGCGCAGGGCGGTGGCGGTCACTGGAGCCCCCCGTCGTCGAAGGCCAGGTCGCCGCCGACGAGCGCCGGGGCGTCGGGCGAGACGTCGATCGACAGCTCGCAGGTGAACTGGTCGAGCAGCTCCGTCCCCGTGATCTCGATGAAGGGGTTGACCTCCTCCGAGCTCGCCAGGAGGAACTCGAAGATCGTGCGCTCGGTGAAGCCCCGACCGACGACCTCGACGACGTAGCTCTCGCCCGGCTCGTAGACGTCGGGGTCGATCGACTCGACCCAGAGGACGCCGGCGCCGAAGCGGGACGAGAGGCCGGCGACGCCGACGGCGCCCGGGTTGTCCCAGCACGGGCCGACCGGGCGCTTCACCAGCTCGCCCTCGGGCTCGCCGGTGCGGCAGCCGCGGGCGATGCAGGGGCCGTCGAGGCTCTTGAGCAGGAGCGTGCCGTCGGTGTTGCGGCCGGCGACGCGGGCGATGCGCAGCTCGCGCGAGCGGCGCTCGCGACTCTCGAGCAGGAGGCGGAGGGTGCGCACGGGCTCAGCCACGGGACCCACCCCAGGGCCGAGACCCCCCGAAAGCGGTCATCAACCCTGGAAAGCCTTTTTGATCGGCATTTCTCACAGGAGGTAGACCTCGAGTGAGTAGGTCGCGGTGGCCGACCCGCGGATCGGGTCCCGCGTCACCTGGCGATCGACCAGGAGGGCACGGTGGGCGACACCGTGGGGCGGGTCGATCAGGAGGACGGTGTCGCCCACCCGGGCGCGGGTCTCGGCGCGGCGCCAGGTGGCGCGCACGGCAGTGGCGCGGCGGCGCAGGCGCAGGGCGAGGGCCTGGGCCTCCTCGAGGCTGAGGAGGTGGTCGAGGCTCAGGGTCTCGAGCCGGAACCCGAACAGCTCGGCGAGGGCCTCGTCGTCCAGGACGTGCTCGATCGGCCGCGAGCGGAGGGTGGTCCAGGGCGACTCCAGGAACCTCGGCAGGGGCTGGCGGCCGGCGATGATGCGGGACGTCGGGACGCCGTCGGAGGGGAAGGTGACCTCCTCCACGGTGCCGTCGGCCCGGCGGTTGTAGACGATCTGCCGACGGCTCACCGGCCGGAACTGCTCGATGTCGAGGAAGCTGGTGAAGCTGCCCCAGTCGTGCGGCCCCTCGGGCGCCGGCGAGGCGTCGTAGCCGGACTCGATCTCGACCGACCCCAGGATGCGGCGGTCCTGGGTGAGGAGGTGCGAGACGGTGCGGGTGCCGACGAGCTGGCGGTTGGTCGAATCGTGGAGCTGGCCGCGGCCGTCGTGGTTGACGAAGTGGCTCGCGGAGTCGACGCTCGCGCCGAGGACGTACCACTGGACGGTCTGGAGAGTCTCGGCGGTCGACGCGCCGGTCTCCTCGTCGTAGGTGAAGACGGTCTCGTGCTCGAGGTCGAGACCGAAGGTCTCGATCGGCCGCATGTCGCCGGCCTGGGCGGTGAAGCGCTGGTAGGAGACGTCGTCGTCGCCGATGTAGGCCTCGATGACGTCCGGGGTGGCGCTCAGGCCCGAGCGGACGGCGCGGCGGCGGCGGTGCCAGCGGTGCTCCTCGGCGCGCTGGCGATCGACGCGGAGGTCCGGCCCGTGGAACCACTTCAAGCGCCGCTCGCCGAGCTGGACGAAGCGCTCGATCGGCCAGGAGGTATAGGCGCCGTCCTGGTCGATGAAGGCCAGGGTGTAGTGGTAGCCGATGCCGACCGGGCCTGGCCCCTCGATAGTGCCCGGGGTGCGGTACTTCGCGGCCGCCGGGTTGTAGAAGCCCCACTCGCGGGTGAGCTGGAGGACGTCGACGCCGGCGCGCCGTTGGTTCTCGACCTCGATCACGGAGACGATGCGGTCGGAGACCGGGGGGAAGCTCGGCGAGAGGTCGGTGATGGTGCCGCTCGTCTCCTGGCGCTGCACCGCGATCTTGGGCGCGTAGGGCGCGATCACCTGGGTGCGGATCAGCTCACGCTCGAGGCCGGACTCGTCGGCGTAGACGGAGCCGAGGCCCTGGACCACCCAGCGGGTGGAGGGGTCGCGCGGCGCCTCGTACTGGATGCCGCCCGGGTCGGCGCCGGAGGCGTGCCAGACCCAGTCCGGCGGCTGGGGCGGCTGCTTGAGCTGGGGGACGTAGGCCTGGAGGGTGGGGCCCGGGGTGGTGGGGAGCATGCGCCAGCTCCAGCCCTCCGGGGCGCCCAGGTCGGCCAGCATCTCGAACATCCGCCGGCCGTCGGTGAAGAGCGGCCGGTCGTAGACGGCGCCGGCCGGGGTGTCGGTGGCCGCGATGCCGCCGCCGGCGGCGAGGACGTCCGCAATCTCGCCGCGGGTGAGGCCGCCGAACGGCGCCAGCTCGTAGCACAGCTCGGCGCCGTCGTAGGGCGCCACGTCGTCGCACTCCAGCTCGACGACGGGCTCGCCGACGCCCTGCTGGCGGCTGCCGGAGCGGATCCACCCCCGGAACTCCAGCTCCCCGAGCGGCGCCGGCGGCTGGCCCTGGACGGTCCAGATCTCGATCGGGGTCAGGGTCCAGGTGGCGAGGGTGCGGAAGATCGACCAGCGGGCGCCGGCGAGGCTGAGGGTGACGCTCCGCCGGTGCGAGTCGGCGGACTCGTTCCAGGCCACTGGGCCGGCCAGCTCGTGGGCCGGGACCCACTGGCCGGCGATCTTGACGCGCACGCCGACCGAGGTGGACACCGCGTCGACCGCCTCGATCGCGGCGCGGGAGACGGTGCCGTGGAGGGTGGCCGGGGCGGAGGCCTCCGGGTTGGCGACGGCGCCGAAGAGGGTGGCCGCGGCCGCGCCGCCGGCGACGGTGCCGCGCAGGCCGGCGGTGGCAGCGATCACGCGCCCTCCTCCCGGTGCTCGACGAGGACCAGGTCGAGCGGCTCGCGGAGCGGGCCGGTGTAGCTGCGCTCGGCCGCCTCGACGCCGCGCAGCACCCGGTACACGGGGAAGACGGTGCCGTACACCACCTCGCCCGAGGCCGGCGCCGCGCCGAGCTTGAAGCGCGACTCGCCGGCGGAGAACAGCGCCTCGCCCGGATCCGGGTCGCCCTCGTCGTAGCTCTCGGGGGCGAGCGACAGGGTGGTGAGGGGCGTGCCCGCGTAGCCGACGCGGAGGAGGGAGAGGAAGCGGGCCGGGTCGACGTTGCCCGGGGGGTCGTGGTCGTCGAGCGCGAGGCTCCAGCCGTTCGGTAGCCGGAACTCGGTGCGCGAGCCGTCGCCGATCCAGGCCAGGTCCTCGGGCCGCCAGAGGATGAGGCGGTGGATGCCGGGGACGGCGAGCAGCTCGCCGAGGGTCTGGCGCAGCTCGCGGGCGTGTTGCCAGGAGAGCGCGAATCGCCGGGTGACGGCGACCGGCGGGAGGTCGGGCGCGGTGGGGGCGAACTGCTCGCGGAAGCCGCCGCCGGCGAGCTCGCGGAGGGTGCGCGCCTCGGTGTGCTGGATGCGCCACTCGCTGGCGGCGACGGCGAGGCGGACGCCGTCGAGGAGCGGGTCGGCGGGGATGGCGGGGGTGGCCATCAGAGGGTGCCGTCGCGGAGTCCGCCGAGGATGGCCTGGGCCAGGTTGTCGAGGTCGGAGTCGCGGAAGACGCGCTCGATGTCCGCGACCACGCGCTGCACCGCGGCCAGCGAGACCTCCCCGGCCTTGAAGAGCCGAATCACCTCGAGAAGCTTCTGGGCCACGGAGTTCTGGCTGCGGGCGAGCAGCTCCTCGACTGCAGAGAGATCGGCGGCGCCGGTCTGGACCTGGCGAGTGAGCTCCTGGAACTCGAGGATCCACTCGCGGAGGTTGAGCCGCGTAAACGTCTCGCGGACGGTAGTGGCCTTGCCGTCGATCACGAGGATGAAGTCGCCGAACACCCTGACGACCTCGTCGAGGTCGAGGATCCCGGCCTTGCTGGCCTCGAGCGCCGAGAGAAAGCTCTCCGTGTAGTGGTCGAGGGCGAGGTCAGCGAAGTCGAGACCAGCGAGCACGCTGTCGAGCGCGGTGGCCTGGCGACCCAGGCCGGCCGCGACACCCTCGGTCATACGGTCGACCTGCGCCTGAGCCTCCGAGGCGTGGGCGCCAATCGCCGCGCTGCCGGAGGACACCGCGCCCTCGGCCCGTGCGACGCTCTCGGCGATCGCCGAGGAGGTCGCGGAGACGCGGGCGGAGGTCTCGTCGGCCTGGCCCGCGATGCGCTCCATGGAGCCGCGGTGCTCGGCCTCGGCGGCGGCGGCGGCGGTGCCGACGGAGGCGAGGCTCGAGACGGCGGCACCAGCCTTGAGCACCAAGGTGTCCAGCTCGGCGTTGAGGGCGCCGAAGAACTGGAGCACCGGCGCCTGTTGGAAGCCGGGCATCAGTTGACCGCCTCACCAGGCGCCGAGGCCGGGCCGGCGGCCTGGATCTCGGCGAGCTTCTGTTGCACCATGGCGAGCTTGCCGATGGTGGTATCGAGCGCGCTGTTGACGGCGGAGATCTCGGTGTGCGCGCCCCCGAAGGCGTTGGGCCACGCGCCGGCGATGCCGGTGAGGCGGGTCTCGAGGGAGCCGAGGCGCTCCTCCTGGCCCACCACCTGCTCGTTGACCTTCTTGAGCCGCTCCTCGAGGTCGGCCATCTGGCCCTCGGCGGAGGCACCGGCGTCGGCGAGCTGCGCGGTGCTGGCGGCGGCCCCGGCGATGGCTCCGGCCGCCTTGTCGGCCGCGGCGGCGCCCTCCTCGGTGGCCTTGGCGGCGTCGGAGACCGCCTGGGCGCCGTCCTTGGCGGAGACGGTGATCTTGTCGAAGAAGGTGGCCGCCGCGCCGCCGCCCTGGTCGAGGTCCTGGACGAGCTGTTTGACCTTGTTGCCGGCCTCGTCGACCGTATCGACCCACTTGAGGGTACCGGCCGCGGCTTTCTCCCCGGCGGCCTCACCCGCAGCGCCCGCCTCTGCGAAGACCTGGACCACCTGCTTGACTTTGTTGCCCGCCTCGTCGACGGTGTCGATTACCTTGACGGTCCCCTGGGCGGCTCGCTCCCCGGCGGCTTCCCCGGCGGTCCCCAGCGCGTCGAAGTCCTGGACCACCTGCTTGACCTTGTTGCCCGCGGCGTCGAGGCTCTCGACGATCTTGACGGTCCCCTGGCCGGCCCGCTCGCCGGCCTCGAACGCGAAGGTCCCCACGCGCTGCCAGGCGGTGACGAGGATCCCGGCCTGGTCGGCGATCTTGGCCAGGTCCTCGGGCACCAGCACCCCCGCGGCCTTGAACTCCTCCACCAGGGCGCGCACCTCTTCCTGGATCCGCCGGAAGGCGTCGGTGCGCAGGCCCTTGGCCTGGTCGAAGTCGATCGACTCGACGGCCTGGACGAGGGCATCGGCCTCGGCCTTGAGCTGCTCGACGCTGCCGGCGGTGATGCCGGTGATGGACTCGAGGTACTCCGCCACCAGGGCCTTGTGCTTCGCGACCGCCGTCTCTTCGGCGGTGGTCAGCACGCCCCACTCGTCGGCCAGCTTGCGAATCTCGGCCGGAGCCTGGCTGCCGAGCAGGACGTAGCCGTCGAGGATGGTGCGGATCCGCTTCTCGAAGGCTTCGACGGTCTCCTGGGGAAGTGGGCCGTCCTGCTCTTGCCGGAAGCGATTGATGAAGGTGGCCAGGGCGTCCGCGGCTTTCTTCAGCTCCTTCTCGGAGAGGCCGATGCTCTTGGCGTACTTCTCGTGGTCCTTGGTGGCCTTGTCGGCATCCCGGCTGCCCTGGGTGATGGCTGCCCCGAGCGCGACGATCATCGCCGCCACTTCCTCGGCGGACTTGCCTGTCGGGTTGATGCCGTGCCGCCACAGGATCTCCATCTGGCGGGCGGTGTTCTGGGCGCTGATCGTGGTGCGGTCGAGGCCGCCGACGAGCGCCTCGGTGGCGCCGACTACGAGCGCGGACTGCTGCACCCAGCGGTCGAAGCCGCCATCCGTGATCTCGTTGAGGACGTCGCGGAGCTTGCTGCCGGCCTCGTAGGCGGCGGTGAACACCCCGATCACGGCGCCGGCGGCGCCGACGTAGCGGCCCCACTGGGGGACCGCCTTGGTGATGAGGTCCTGGAGGGACCGGATGTTCTTGACCTCGCCCTCGGTGGCCGCCGCGGAAGCCTCGATGTCGCGGGCGGCCTGGCGCTTGGCGGCGGTGTAGCGGCCGACGCTGTCGATCGCCGCGTCGTACCGGCGCTCGAGCTCGGCCAGTTGCTGGATCTCGGCCTCGCCGAGGTCCTCGCCGGCGTCCGACGCCTGGTCGACCGCGCGGCGGTAGGCGTCGAGGGCGGCGCGGGCGCGGGCGGCCTTGTCGGCGGCGCCCGCGAAGCCGCTCGAGGTGCTCTCCTCCAGCTCGGCCATGGCCTCGCTGGCGGCGGTGACGGCCGCCGCGATTTCGCGGGTGCTCGAGCGGAGCGCCAACTGGGCCTGCTCGACGGTGCGCAGGGCCTCCTCGTACTGCTCGGCGGTGATCGCCCCTTCCTTGAAGGCGGAGTCGAGCTGCGGGCGCAGATCGGCGAGGGTACCGGCGATGTCGCGGAAGGCCTGTTCCTGGCCGGCGAGGTCGCCGGATTCGAGCGCCTCGGCGGCCCCCTTGACGGCCGTCTCGAGGCGCTCGAAGAACCCGACGAGGGGGTCGGCGGCCTCGGTGGCCGCCGCGGCGAGGGCCTCGACTTCCTGGGCGGCCTCCGCGAAGGCTTCGGTGTCACCGGTCTTGGTGACCTCGAGCTCCGCGGAGACTTTGCGATCGGTCACGGCGGGGGCGCTCTTAGGTCGAGGGCGTCCAGTCGCGGTCCGTCGTCACGACCACGGTGCAGGGCGGGTCGCCGGCGTCGTTGGTCTCACCGACCAGGGTGGCGGTTTCCTCCGTCGTGCCGGGGGCGCTCGGGTTGCTGGCGCGCTCGGTGAGGGCGGCGGAGGGGTAGGTGGCGACGACCCCCTCGCGGAGGTTCGAGGCCGCGTGGAGCTGGCGGCCCTCGAAGGCGAGCTGGACCTCGAGGCGGTCGTGGCGGTCCATCGCCGCCTTGAAGAACCGATCGACGAAGCTGCGGGCGAGGGTGAAGGTGGGGGCGAAGTCGGCCTCGCCGCGCAGAACCTCGTAGGGGTACCTCGAACCCGCGCCGCGGTCGGCCGCGAGGGGCCACGCCCAGGTGATCGAGCCGGTGCGGACGCTCTTGGACTCCCACGTGCCCGCGCCGATGGCGCGGAACCGGGTGATCCAGTGGGCGGACGTGAACCGCGGCCCGCCGAGGGTGGTGATCGCCGGCGCCGCCCAGGCGCCGGGCATCTCGATCTCGAAGGTGTCGCCGACGTCGAGGAGCGCGTGCGCGGCCGCGTCGCCGGGGAAGACGAGCTCGACGGGATCCTTGTTCTCGGCGAAGAGGCCGAGGTCGGCGCCGGTGAGGGAGCTGCGGTTGTTGTCCCAGACGCCGTTGCCCTCGGTGTCAAGGGACTGGGTGAAGATGATGGTGGCGGCGGTCCAGGCGGCGCCGTTGGGCTCGGCGACGCTCTGGAGCACCTTGTAGGTCAGCGGGGCGTTGGTCACCACCCGCACCCAGAGCGAGCCGCCGGCTGGGTTCGCGGGCTGGCCGCGGAACCACGGCCCGAGGGTGTAGGTGCCGGTGTTGGCCACCAGGGGAATCGCCGCGGAGAGCTCGGAGCCGTGCTGCACCTCGCCGGAGAGGCGCGGGACGATCGGGGTGTTGTCGCCGATCTCGAGCACGGCCTGGGCGAACTTGATCCCGAACAAGTAGTAGCGCAGGACAGGGTCCTGGGCGACCAGCGCCCAGAAGGAGGTGTCCACCCCGTCGAGCGTGGGCTCGAACGCGTAGGTGAACACGTCGGTCTGCGGCTCGGCCTTGACCACCGAGCCGAACAGGTGCTCGAGGATCTCGAGCAGGTTGGCCGTGATGAACGGGATGCCGATGTTGGCGAGCGGGCCGCCGCGGGGACCCGGGACGCCGGGGCGGCGGAAGCCGCTGCGGTTGATTTCGCCGCTCGGGTTCTCGGCGTTGGGGAGGGCGGCCTCGAGCGGCAGGATGTGGTTGTAGCCCACGAGGGAGCCGGCGGGGATCCCGTACTCCCCGACGGTCCCGGCGGCACGGCAGAGGCCCATGCCGAGGAGCGACTTGCTGCCGGTGGCGGCGCGGTTGGCCATGGGGGCTTACTCCTTCGCCGCGGCGGGCTCGCCGGCGGCCGGTTCGGTGGGGGTGGGGGTGCCGCGGCGGCCGCGGGCGGGCTTGGGCTCGGCGGCGGCGATCGCGGCGGGCTCGGCCGCGGGGGCCGGCGCGGGATCGGGCGCGGCGGGCACCAGCCGGAAGCCGCCGAGGCGGACCAGGTCGAGGGCGTCGGCGCGGGGGAGGGAGCGCACCTGGCCCTTGGTCCAGCGGCAGGAATTGCCGCTGCGGAGCCGGGTGACCGGCTCGGGGCCGAGGTGGCCCGGGTAGGAGACGAGCAGCTCGCCCGGCTTGGTCATTCGATGTACTCCCTTGTGGCCTCGTCGACGTTCGACTCGAACACCGCGACGAAGCGGGTGATCAGGTAGGCGCCGATCTGGGCGGCGCCGGAGACGCGGCGGAAGGTGAGGAGTGCCTCGCTGACCCGGCGCCCCTGCCAGTGCAGCTCACCGCCGCCGGTGGCGAGGACGCGCTTGATGTGGTCGCCGAGCCGGGCGCGCAGCCAGCGCTCGGTGCCGACCCGGTCGCGGGAATCCGTGACGTAGGCCAGGGCGACCGAGGTGGTGAGGACGGCCTGGTGGTTGCCGCCGACGCGGCGCTCCTCGGTGGCGTCGAGGATCACGGCGAGCGCCCTCGAGGAGAACGTGCTGGCGGTGAGAAGCTCTTCCAGCTCGTAGGGCTCGATCGAGGTCATGAAGTTGCGCAGCGCGGGGTCGGCGCGCAGCGCCCCGAGGACCGCCTCGGCGACCATCGCGTCGACCGAGAGCTGAAACTCGGGGTGCGGCAGCTCGGTCTCAGGCATCGAGGGTGCCCCCGCGGCCGAGGAACCAGTCGGCGATCATCTCGGTCCAGTCGGCGACGTCCTCGTCGAGCAGCTCGACGAAGGGGAAGGCCTGGACCTGGCGCTGCACGCCGGTCTCGGGGTCGGTCCAGGTGCCGCCGTCCTGGAGGACGCGGGCGCTGTAGTGGACGGTGCCGACCTCGACGCTCTGGTCGGTGATCGAGAGGACGCGGATCGAGTGCAGGAGCTGGCCGCCGCGGATCATCTTGGGGCTGCGGCCGCCGTGGCCGTAGTGCTCGCGGATCTTGACCGTCACCGGGTGCAGCTCGGGCCACGGCTGCGGCAGGCGAGCGCCGCCGGTTCGGATGAAGTCCTGGAACACGGAGCCCATGTCCTCGCCGATCGCGGCGAGGAGCGGGCGCGCCGGGCGGTCGACGGCGGTGGCCACCTCGCGCAGCCCGCGGGCCAGGCCGTCGGCGCCGGTGACGGCGAGCTTGACGGTCACCATTCGTCGAGGCCCCCGTTGGCGAAGACCATGTCGGAGGTGGTGCGGCTGGCGAGGATCTGCGGCGCGGAGCGGTCGACGGCCGGGGCGGTGGCCAGGGACAGGTTGGCGCGGCCGCCGGCGACGGAGCGGTACCACGACAGGGCGTCGTCGTAGCCGGCGCGGATCTCGGCGGAGACCACGTCGTGGGCGGCCCGGGCGAGGTGGTAGAGGGCGGCGGCCGCGACGTGGAGCTTGAGGACCTCCGGCGTGGCGGCCGCGGTGGCGGGGAGCTGGGTGGGGTAGCGGGTCGAGAGGTAGGACGCCGCCTCTTCCTCGGCCGAGGTGATCGCCGCGGCGATGGCCGCCGCGGACGATCCGCCGGACTCCGGGGGCGCGAGCTGCTGGACGCGCGTGGCGCCCCCGGAGCGGGCGTACAACTCGGCGAGGGTGAGGAAGCGGTCCATGGGCTACTGGACGCGCTCGGGCTTGAGGTCGGCGGGGGGGGCGGGCGGGGGCGCGGGGGCGGCGGCCGCCTCCGTGCGGAGGAGATCGGCCTCGGGGCCAGCGAGCCACTCGCGGATCGCGGCCATGGCCGCCGGTTGGAGGCCCTCAACCGCCCCGATGGCCGACGGCGAGGCGGCAGCGAGGAGGCCGACGGTGCCGAGGCCGGCGCCGGCGAGGACCTTGGCGGACCCGGGGCCGACACCCTTGATGTGGGTGACCTCGCTCTTCGCGTGGGGCGGGAGGTCCTTGAAGGTGGGGATGCCGGGGAGCGGCCCGGAGCCCTTGGCGCCGGCGATCACGGTGAGGTGCGCACCGGTGGGCAGGGCTTCCAACTCGCGCACCCGGAGGTGCGGGTCGGCGGCGACCTCGGGTGGCAGGACCTCGAGGTAGATCGGCTGCTGACCGAAAACGAGCCCGGCGCGCCGGCGGGTGCCCGGCTGCGCCAGGAAGCGGACTTCGTGGATCATCGCGTTGGCCCTCTCTTGCGGCGCCCGACCCCTTACGGGGCGATCGAGCGCACGGCGGTCTGGGGGAACCCCGGGTGGACGCCGAAGCGGCCGTCCGAGCCGAAGTCGATGTTGGCGTTGCGGAACTCCTGCGACTCGTCGAACTGCAACCCCCCGGGCTCCTTGACGGTGACGAACACGACCGGCCGCGGCCCACCGGGGACGGCGTTGATGACGTCGTAGGAGGAGGCGGCCGCCGCCGACCCGAACTCCCGGAGGAGCTGGAAGCTCCCCTTGTGGATGTTGGGGTTGCCGTCGATCCGCTCCTCGGTGCGCAGGCTCTCGAACGCCGCGAAGGTGGCGTCGTTGCGGGTCAGGACCACCAAGGACTTATCGACCTGGGCCGCCGAGACGATGTTGTTCTGGATGATGGTGTTCTGGAGCAGTCGCTGCTTGTGGACGGCCAGCTCCCCGCGCACCTCCTGCGGCGTGGGCGTGGCGTCGGTGGCCCGCGCCGGGGTGTGGGTGCCACGGGTGAGCAGGTTGCTGTACGCCGTGCCTTCCGGGTGGACGTGGCCGGTATCGAAAAAGTCCTGGCCGTCGTAGGCCAGGGGATTCGACCCGAGCACCGCGGCGGCGAGGAGGGTCTTGCCGACGCTGAACCCCTTGGCCACCGGGGCGCCGAGCCGCGCGGCGTCGTTCACCAGCGCCGCGGTGTTGCCCAGGCGGTCCCGGTCGAGGCTGAGGGTGATCTCGTACTTCTTGATCGGGATCTGCATCGCCTCGGCGAAGAGCTTCTGGGTCTTGCGGTCGCCGACCCAGAGGCGGAGCTCGGGGAAGGCGTGCCACCACTCGAGCCGGACCGTGCCGACGGTCGGATCGGTCGGTTGGGGGACGACCTGAGAGAGGAGCGGGAGGAGGCTCGTGGTCTCCTCCCTGTCGTAGAGGTCGAGCACGATCGGGGTGATCGTGACGGCCGCGGTGCGGAGGGTAGCGATCGAGGACATGGTTTGAGGACCTCCGAGGAGTGAAGGCGTTACGGCGCCGAGACGACGCCGCGCGGCGCCATCCCGATGTCCACGAACCAGGCCCCCGACCCGTCGGGGTCGGGCTCGGTGAAGATGCCGGCCTGGAGGTTGTTGGTGCCGGTGGCGACGGAGACGGTGTTGTCGTCCACGACGTAGGCGGGCGCACCGGCCTTGGGCGTGGCGCCGGAGACGGCGAAGCTCCAGGCGCCGGCGACGTCGACCTCGCAGTAGCGCGCCGAGGACAGCCCGGAGACGACCCCGGCGGCGCCTCCCGCGTTGTCGAAGCCGCGGAGGGCCACGCCCTGGAACAGGAGGCCGGCGGCATCGGCGGCCGGCCGGGCGAGCCCGGTGGCCGCGGTCGTTGCGACGAGGGCGCCGTCGTAGATGACGGTGGCCGCGGTGATAGGCAGCGGCACCAAGCGGAGGTCGTGGAGCGCCTTGGAGCGCTGAGCGTTGGCGGCGAGGGCGGTCATGAGGTCCTCTCTTTCGGTCGTAAGACGGCCCCTACATCGGGCCGTACTTGGTGCGGAGCTCGGCCATGCGCTCGTCGGTCAGGCCGTGGCGCCGGTGGAGGGCGATCACCTCGGAGCTTCGGCCCGGACCGAAGACGGCATCCGGGTCGTCGTTGGCGGCGAGCTCGCCGGCGGTGAGGGCTTCGTTCTCCGGGAGCTGGCGGAGCACGTTGAGCTGGGCGTCGTAGGCGGAGACCTCGACGGTCTCGCCGGCGGTGGCACCCGGCTTGGGGATCCGGACCATCGCGGAAACCTCGGCACCCGCGAGGGCGACGAGGGTGGCGCGGAGGCCCTGGGCCAGCATCGCGGGGGTGACCCGGGTGCCGAGGGCGTGGAGGTCGCGGTCGACGCGGGTCTCCGCGCGCTCGAGGCGCGCGGCGGTGCGGTCGGCACGGAGGCCGGCTAGCTCGGTGGTGAGCTGCTGGCGCTCCGCGGCCAGGGCGGCGCGGTCGGCGGCGAGCTGGACGGCCGTGGGCTCGGCGGCCGGCGCCGGGGGCGCCGCCGGCGGGGAGGGGTCGGCCGGCGGCGTTACCGGGGCGGTGCGGGGCTGGGTCATGGGCGTCTCCTGGTTCAGGAGCGCCGCGGGCACGGACTGCCAGCGGCGCAGGTTGAGGTTGGCCGAGGCGGCCGCGACGGCTTCCTCGGCTTCGATGTGGGTGACGAAGCCCAGCTCGAGCGCCTGCTCGGCGGTGAGCCAGATTTCCTTGTTCGGCTCCAGGTAGGCGAGCAGCTCCTGCTCGCTCATGTGGACGTGGCGCCGGTAGCCGGCGATGATCTCGGCGAGGGCCGCGTCCATCAGGGCGGCGTGGCGGCGGAGGTCGTCGGCCTCGCCGCTCTTCCAGCCCGACGGCCGATGGACCATGACCCAGCCGTTCGCGGCGATCCGGATCTCCCGGCCAACCATCGAGAGCAGGCTGGCGGCCGAGCCCGCGACGCCGTCGATCCACACGATCTTGTCCGCCGGGTGGCGGAGCAGGACGTTGTAGACGGGCAGGGTTTCGAACCAGTCCCCACCGAAGGACGAGATACGAATGTCGAGGGTCTGGACCGCTCCCAGGTCATTGAGGCGTGCCAGGAAGTCGGCGGCGGTGATCTCGAAGCCGATCTCGCCGTAGAGGACGATTTCGGCTCGGTCACCCTGGGCCTGCAGGCGGATCACGGAGCACCTCCCGGGAAGCCGACCCCGAGCGCCTGGAGCACTCGCCGAATCGCATCGGCCAGGTCGGCGCCGCCGGGGCGGGCGCGCTGGGCCTCGGCCTCCTCGGCGTGGCGCTCGATGCGCGGGAGGAGGACCTCGTCGACCGTGCGGGCGACGCTCGGGGCGGCGCGGAAGCCGGGGTCGGGGAGGGCGCGGCCGCCGCTGTGGCGGTCGATCGGCCAGGGGCCGGTGGGCTCGGAGCCGACCAGGCCGAGGCGGCGGGCGCGGGGAGCGTTGATGGTGCCGACGTAGCACCGGCAGTGGTGGCCGGCCGGGTACCACCAGGTGCTCCAGATGGTGTGACCGGTGGCGAAGATGCGCTCGTGCATCGCCCGGTGGTTGTGCTGGGGGCGGTCGCGGACGCGGTCGTCGCCGAGGGTGTGCCAGACCAGGTAAGGGATGAGCCGGTGCACCTCGGGGTTGCCGACGGTCTGTTGCCAGCGCAGGGCGCCGCTCGCCTGGCGGAGGTTGTTGTCGAGGATGAGGTCGGCGTGCCAGTCGCTCGTGGGCGCCACGCCGTGGGTCTCGTAGACCTCGCCCAGGCGGCGCCGGAACTCCTGGAGGGACCAGCCCTCGGCGATGCCCTGGCGGACCACCTCGTGGGCGTCGCGCAGGATCGCGACCTCTTCGAGGCCGGCCGCCGAGAAGGCGAGGCGGCGCTGCTCGTCTTCGAGCCCGAGGAAGAGCGTCTTGGCGATCGCCAGGAGCCTCGACCAGAACTCGATCACGGTGGCCCAGGTGGTGGCGGCCTCGAAGCCCGGGGGGGCCTGGAGGAGGGCGCCGCCGGAGCCCCAGCGGTGGCGGACGCCGGCGAGCTGGAGCGGGAGGTCGATCCGGGCGGCCGGGGCGGTGGACCAGAGGCTCTCGCCGAGGCCGTCGTCGATCAGGTGCGAGAAGCCGAGGCCGAGGCCGTGGCCCTGGGCGGCGAGGAGGTGCTCGCCGAGCTCGCGCGGGTCGAGCCGCTCGGTGACGTAGCGGAGGGCCTCGCCGCGGCCGGCGGCGCCGGTGTCCCAGGCCTCCTCGAGCAGCTCGCGCTGGCGGCTGTAGTAGGCGACCACGGCGCCGCGGAAGGCGGCGGAGATCTCGGCCATCGCGGCGTCGCGCTCTTCGGCCTGGCGCTCCAGCTCGGGGAGGCCGTCGTCTTCGGCCAGGCGGGCGGTGAGGCGGGCTCGGGAATGAGCCCGCGCCCCCGGCTCCGGACGGGTGGGCGGAGCACCCGGCGGAGGCGTGCCCGGGGGCGCGGGCTCGGAATCGGGTTCGGCGGCCGGGTCGCCGCCGGGGTTGGGCGGCGGCGGCGTTGCGGCGCGGGCACGGACGATGGTTTCCTCGCCGTCGGCGGGCTCGGGGACCAGGTGGGTGGCGTAGAAGTAGCGGCGGCCGACCTCTTCGCCGGCGCTGAGGACGCGATCGACGCCGTCCATGCGCTGCTCGCGATCCTCGGCCTCGAGGACGTCGACGACGAAGCGGGGCACCGGGACGTCCGCGCCGAGGTTGAGGTGGACGATCGGGCGCAGGAGCTGGTCGGTGAGGTGGGCGCCGAGGTCGTGGGCGTCGAGACGGACCTTCTCGCGGGAGATCTCGCGGGAGACCTGCTCGGAGGCGAAGGCGCCGACGCCGGGGCGCAGGCCTGAGGTGTTGATCTCGCCGAGGAAGACCAGGGCCATGCCGCGGGTGCAGGCCTGGATCAGCTCCTGGTAGGAGACGGAGCCCGAGCGGGTGGCTTCGAGCAGCTCGATCGACAGGCCCTCCGGGATGGCTACCGCCATGTCCTGCTGGATCGCGTGCAGAACGGTGAGGAGACGGCCCTGGAGGTCCTGGTCGGCCTTGGTGCCGACCTCGCCGGTGTCGAGGCCGACGCTCGGCTTGAACGGGTACTTGCCGACCGCCGTGGGCGAGGCCCACTTCTCGACGAAGACGCTCCAGAACTTCCACCCGTGCTTACCAATCCACCAGAACCAATAGCACCGGTCGAGCAGGGCGAGCCCCCAAGGGTGGTCCTTCGTGCCGCTGCTCAGCCGCAGAAACTTGCCCGGCGGCGCCGGGATCGGCTGGCCGCTGGCCTGGCGGACGTGGAGCGCGCCGTCCTTGAAGGCGAATCGCCACATGGGGCGGTCGATCAGGTCGGCCGGGACCCAGGCGCCGGCGAGGGGGCCGGTGGTGGGGCGGTGCCAGAGGATCTCGGTGATCGCCACGCCCTTCGCCCGAGCGGTGAGCTGGTGGGCCAGGATCGTGGCGAAGCCGGTGACAGGGTGGAGGGCGGCGCGGCATAGCTCGGCGGCTTCGAGCGCAGCGGGCGAGCTGTCGGCGGGCTCGATGCGGCGCGGGAGGGAGAGGACGGCCTCGGATCGCTTGGCGATGATCCCGGAGAGGTTGGCGTCCTTCTCGACCATGTCCTCGTAGAGCTCGCCCAGGCGGTGGCCCGGCTCGCTGCGGGTGCGGAGGATCCGGCTCGGGTGCGGGTCTTCGCCCCAGCGCCCGGACCGGCCGAAGAGCAGCTCGACCTGGTTCGCGGCCGCCATCTCGCGCTCGAGCGCGGGGCCGGGCGTGGGGAGGGTGTAGACCTGGGGGGTGGTCACGGGACGCTGCCCCCCAGGAGGTCGCGGACGTGGAGCTCGAGGACGTCGTTCGCCGGGAGGGTGTGACAGTCCTCGGCGGCGCCGAGGTAGCAGACGGTGAACTCGGCGCGGTGGAGGCCGGCCGAGTCGAAGTCGCCGGCGGCGACCGCGTAGGCGAAGGTGGCGCCCCAGGAGGCGGTCACCTCATCGAAGGTGACGCCGGTGATGGTGGCGGCGCGGCCGGTGAAGACGACCTCACCCTCCACGGTGTCGTAGAGGCGGGCGGTGGCGGTGGTGGCGCCGTCGCCGACGGTGGCGGGCAGGCCGTAGCGGACGGTGAGCTGGACGGAGCCGGCGGTGTCGCCGACTTTCCAGAGGCTCGGGGCCGGGGGCTGGGCGATCGCGCTCGGGTGCCAGACGATGGTCTCGCCCGGGCGGGCGCCGTAGACGTAGGCGGCCAGGCCGACGGCGGGGGCGGCCGCGGTGGCGACGATGAGCTTGTAGCGCTCGGCGCCGGTGGCGGACGGGAGTCCGGTGAAGAGGTAATCGCCGTCGGCGATCTCGGCGGTGACGATGCCCGAGGAGTCCACCTCGGCCCACTCCGTGCCGTCCCAGTGGTGGAGCCGCAGCTCGAGGGCGAGGCCCTCGGCGCCGAGGTTCACCGGGTCGGAGTCGATCGCGAGCGCGGGCTCGACCAGGTCGAGCAGGGCGTAGCCGGCGAGCGCTACGAGGCTCACGATCAGCAGGGCGGCGGTGGGGCGGGGGAGGTGCATGGGCGGCTAGCGGTTGTCCAGCGGCTCGGGTTCGGCGACCGGGGGACGGGTGCGCACGCGATGGGCGCGCACGAGGTCCTGGAGGTCTGCCTTGATGCAGCGGTCGACCGCCGCGGAACGTTCCGCGAGGTTGGCGCCGTCGACGGCGCCGCACCACGGCGCCCAGGTGTCGACGAAGGTGGAGCCCTCGGACCTGGGGACGGTGACGCGCAGCTCGCACTCGCCGGCGAGGGCGGCATCGAACTCGATCGAGGCGGACGCGACGACCAGGCCGCGCCAGGCCGAGCGTGCGTCTTCGGCCAGCGCGGCGATGGCGCGGGGGACCTCGGAGGCGGTCTGGCAGCGTGGCGAGCCCGAGGGCGCGCGGAAGTACCAGGTGGCCGTGGTGGCGTTCTGGCGCCACTCCGCGGCGGCGGGGGCGGCGGCGAGGACGGCGACTATCGAGGCCAAGGCGAAGAGCCAGCGGCGGGAGGGCATTGGTTGAGCTCCTCAGTTGGTGGGCTGGCAGCTCTCGAGGAGCCACCGATCGGTGGTTGCGTAGCGGAAGACGGCGACGCCGTTTTCCCCGAGGGAGCACCCGGCGCCCGTCTCCTGGACGCCGGCCGAATCGGCGAAGGCGACGGTGCCGCCGGCGGTGGAGGTCACGGCTACCGCGAGGGATTGGCCGCGCACGGCGCCGCTCTCGGAGAGCACGGCGGTGCAGCCGTCGGGGTCGGAGTTGGTGACCTCGGCGTAGCTGGTGCCGCTGACCGCGACGGAGAGGGAGCCGGGGCTGGCGTCGCCGCTCGAGGTGCAGGTGCGCGCCGCCGGGGAGGCGATCTCGGCGCCGTAGAGGATCGAGCCGGTGCCGGTGGAGCCGTTCGTCACGCGCAGGCGGCCGGCGGCGCCATCGCGGGCGAGGCCGGTGTCGGTGGAGAAGTTGAGCAGGCCGGTCGAGGGGACGACGAAGAGACCCTGCTGCCAGCGGAAGGATTCGACGCCGTTCGAGACGCACGCCATGATCCCGTTGCTCACCAGATAACAGCCGTCGTTGTCGGCACCCGAGTGCCCCAGGTAGAAGTTGATCCCCGGCGTCGAAGACGTGCCCGCCGGGAAGGACACGGCGGGCACCGAGAGGCCCATGCTCGACACCATCAGCCCGGGCGTCAGAGTACCCATGAGGTTGACGCCGACCTCGAACTTGGAGGATTGGCTCCCGTCGTTCGCGTTCGTGGTCCACGAGAGGCGCGCTGCCTCCCGGAACTGCGCCGGCCACTCCGAGACGAGGGACAGGTACGCGGTGTCGCCGTTCGCCGGCGTCGCCCGATCCGGACCCGAGAGGACCGCGACCCGCTCTGAGGCTGCGTCGGTGCGGCCGCGGATGGTCAGCTCCTCGGCGGAGTCTTCCCAGGTCAGGCCGGTGGCGCCGACGAACGCGCCGCCGTCATTGACCTGGACCTCTCGATCGGAGCCGCCGGGGGTGCCGCCGCCGCCGCTCGGGGTCGCGATGCAGGCCGGAACGCCGCTCGCGCCGTACTCCACGATCTCTCCGGGCCCGGGGCAGCCGGCGAGCTGGGGCAGGCCGACGGTGTCGATCGAGAGGGAGCCGTCGGCCTCGAGGGCGGCGGCGGCGGCGAAGTCGCCGCTCTCGGGGACGTCGTCGTCCGGGGTGCACTGTTGGGCGTCGCCGGCGGCGTCGATGCCGCCGGACCATTGGCCGGCGGGGCAGAGGTCGGGGGCGGCCGCGAGGGCGAGGGCGGTGGTGGCGGGGCCGCCCTCGGCGGCGGCGCCGGCGAAGAGGCAGGCGACGCCGGGGTCGAGGCAAGTGGTGTCGGCGCCGGAGCCGCCGGCGCCGAGTCCGGGTTCCCAGGTGCCGTGCTGCTGGGAGGCCGCGGGGGCGGCGGCCAGGACGACGAGGAGGACGGCGAGGGAGCGGCGCATCAGTAGCCCCCCAGGAGGGCGTAGCTGTCGCGGCGGGCCCCGGGGATCGAGACGTGCTCGATCGGCGGGCGCTGCAGGTGGCCGAGCTCGACGTCGAAGCGGCGCAGGCGGGCGGCGCGGGCGGCGTCGATGGTGTGGTCGTGGTCCGGCGCGAAGGCTCGCTTGCCGGAAGGGAGCTTGCGCGAGGTGTGAGACGACCACTCGCGCACCATGTCGGGGTCCCAGGGGAGGCGCAGCGCGGCGCTCTGGACGTCGAGCTCCAGGAGCTGGGTGGCGAACTCCTTGTGGGAGACGGTGCGCGGCTGTCCGTGCTCGTCGGCCACGGGGTCGCCGGTGGTGGGGTGGACCAGGGGGCGATTGGCGTTCCAGACGAAGCCCGAGAGGCGCGACTGATCGGCGAGGAGGCCGCGGAACTGCTGCTCGACGGCCGAGCCGACGCCGGTGGCGTCGACGCCCCAGCCGTAGCTGGGGAAGGCGGCGGAGCGGTCGACCTCTCGCATACCCTGCGCCTGGACCGGGTAGTCGAAGCTCCGGAGCTGGACGCGCAGGACGCACCGGAGGAGCTCTCCGAGGACTTGGAAGAGGAGGATCTCGGTCGGCTCTTCCGAGCTGCCGCCGAAGTCGGCGCCGGCGACGTACTGGCCGGGCATGAGGCCGCGGGTGGCAGCGGCGAGGAAGGCCGGGAGATCGAACAGCGGGGCGGGGTACTCCTCTCGGCGCTCGACCACCAGCGCGGACACGGCGGGCGCGTCCGCGGGCTTGACCTCGCCGGCGCTGAGGGTGAAGCCGGGGTTGAGGCGGGAGACGAGGACCTCGACGGTGCCGCGGTTGCCGTCCCAGGCGACCTGGAGCGCACGGTACTCCGGGATGTAGCCGAACGCCTCACGGAGGCGCGGCCAGGAGAAGACGACCTCCTCGGGGTCGCCGTCGAGGCCGAGGACGTTCCGCAGGTAGCCGCTGGTGCGGCGGCCGCCGTACTGGCGCTCGAGCTTGGCCGCGACGGCGGGCGACCAGTACGGCTCGGGCATCATGGGCTTGGTCCAGTGGACCAGAGCCCAGGGGCGGTCCGCGGCGGCGCTACCCGGGGCCGGGGGCGGGGCCGCGGCGAGCGCCGCGAGGGGCACGGCCTGCTCGGCGTAGCGATAGAACCGGGTGGTGCGGAGGCCGTCGGGGACGCTGTAGAGGCGCACCGAGCAGCCCGGCTCGGCGGCGCGGAAGAGCTCGGTGAAGATGGTCTCCTCGTGCCACTTGGCGGCCTCGTCGCCGAGGATGAGCTGGTGGACGTGGATTGACCGGAGGGGCTCGCCGTCGTGGCCGGTGGGACGGGTGAAGAGGGTGTTGCCGTTGGCGGCCGTCCACTCACGGTAGGGCTTGAGGCGCTTGCCCGCCTCGGGGAGCTGCTGGGCGAGCCACGGGTTGCGCGAGACGAGGAACTCGATCTCGCGCCAGCAGGTGGCGAGGGTGCCGTCCTGGTTGCCGACGAAGAGCAGGCTGCCGCTGCCGTTCGTCAAGGCGTGAAGGATCAGGACGATGATCTCGCGGGTCTTGCCGACGCCGGCGGCGGAGCGGTTGATGACGTCGCCGCGGTAGCGCAGGCTGGGCTTCTGCCAATCGAAGAGGCGCCAGAGGCCGCCGCCGTTCTCGGCGCGCTCGACGAAGTTGCACTCGGCGAAGATCACCGGGTCGCTGTTGGTCAGCCACCAGGTGATCTGCTCGAGCTTGGGGATCCCCGACTCGCCGCGCTCGAGCTGGCGCCAGGACCAGCCGCGGCGCTCGAGGAAGCCCTCGACCAGGTCCGGCATCTCCGGGTGGACCTGGGTGAGGTCGCGGCGGTGGGTGGCGATGGCGCTGCTCACAGCGTCTCCGGGGCCGTGTCGCGGGCGTGGTTCGCGGCCTCGAGGCGGCGGCCCCACTCTTCGAGGGCGGCAAGGCCGGCGGCTTCGAGGGCGGCTTCCTGCGCCGGGGTGCGGTCAAAGGAGACGACGAGGACGCCGTCCGGCGGCACGACTCGGATGCAGCGGTGCCAGCGGTCCACATAAGCGTCGTTGGCCTTGGCGCGCAGGCCGGAGACGAGGCCCCACACCCAGGAGCGGAAGTCGTCGTCGAGCTCGGGCGGAAGCTCGCCGGCGACCTCGTACCGAGTGTCGAGCCGAAGCCCGACGACCTCGTGGTCAGGGTGGGACGCCAGGAGGTGCAGCGGGTGGTTGACGTGGAGCCCTCCGTCCCAGAGCGGGCGCGGGGCGGCGCCGCGGCCGGCGACCTGGATGCGGGGCGGGGGCCAGACGAAGGGGAGGCACATGGAGGCGGCCAGCGCGTCGGCGACGCGGGTGTCGGGGGTGGTCTCGGGGGAGAAGACGACTACCACATCCGGGCGGTGGGCGCGGAGGATGTCGGTGGCGGGGATCAGGAGTTGGCAGCCGTAGCGCTCCACGACGTCGGAGAACGTGAGGTCGCCCTGGCCGCCGCAGAGGCGGACGAAGTTCTCGGCCCAGGCGTCGAGGCCACTTCGGGAGAAGAGGCCTCGGGTGAGGACGAACCGGAGGACGTTGCCCGCTCCCCAGCGGCTGCCGATCAGGGTCTCGGGGCGCAGGAGGGAGCGAGCGGAGGGGTTGGCGCCGGGGGACTTGAGAACGGAGGCCGGGGTGCGGCAAGCGATCGCCACAGCGGTGGCGGCGCCGGCGGAGGTGCCCGCGGCGGTGCGGATGCGCTGGAGGGCCCCGGTGCGCTCGATTTCGGTGTAGACCGGGAGGTAGGCGCGGGCGAGCGCGCCGCCGCCCTCGATGGCGATGTGGCGGCAGGCCGCGAGGCCCGCGCGGGCGCGACGGTGGATCACGTTGCACCGGCCTGAGCGCCGAAGGTGCGCATCCAGTCGAGGTGGGCGGCCTCGGAGACCGCTCGCTGGGTCTCGCCGCGCGCCTTCGGGGTGGCCGCCTGCTGGTCGGCGGTCATCCCGAGGAGCTTGGCGAGCTCGAGCCAGGGCTTCGCGCGCGGGTTCTCGACGAGGCGCGAGCCGATCTCGACGTGGCCGCCGTCGCCGTCGGGGCCGAAGACCGGCTGGTCGATCGCGAAGCCGCCCTCGGTGAGGAGCGCGAGGAGCTCGCGCTGGTGGAGGCCGGCCATTGCGGCCAGCGTCGAGGAAACCATGTCTCGCAGGCCGGCGAGGTCGCCGGTCTCGAGGGCGTTGCGGTAGGCCTCGCGCACTTCGTTGGTCTGGCCCAGCTCGACGAGGCAGGCCTCGAGTGCGCCGCCGGCGGCTTCGATCTTCTCTTTGAGGGCGCAGGTGCCGGTGCTCATGGGGCACAGGTCTGGGCGGCAGGGGTGCACTGAGCGGCGCAGCGGGGTGGCGGCACGGCCGCCGTGCTTCCACGCCGCGGCGCGGCGCTGGGCCAGCTCTTTGGGGTTGCAGGGGCCTTTCGGCCGGCCGCGCTTGGCCAAAGTCGATCCATCAGCCGTCTTCGCCGGCGCGGAGCGCGGCCTCGCGGGCGCGGAGGAGGGTGATGTGGGCGGAGAGGAGGTAGCGGTCGTCGTCCGACAGACCGGGGGGGGCCACGGCCGCGGCGCCGCGCGGGGCGCCCAGGCGCTGGACGACGGCCAGGAGGGCGGTGACGGCGGCGCGGAGCTCGTCGAGCTCGGCGCGGGTCGCGGGGTGCTCGGGCGCGGCTACATCGAGGGCCTCCGCGGGTTGACGGTGGTCGGTGCGCATGGATTACTCCCGGTAGAGCGATGACACACCGACGCAAGAGGCGCCAGGCGGGCACGGGGCGAATCGCGCGAAAGGTCCACGCGGGACAAGGCGATTCGGTGGGCGGCGCGGATGGCGGTTTGAATACGGCGGCGTATTCAGACGCGGTGGGCGAGTGGGGGCGCTACCTGGCGGCGGTGCGGGGGCGGGCGGCGACCACGGTCGACCGGTACCGGCTGGTGGTGCGGCGGCTGGAGGCGGCTTGCGGGGACCTCGCGGGGCTGGGGTATGGGGATCTCGAGGGGCATCTTCGGGACCTCTACGTCGCGGGGGCGGCGGCGAGCACGATTGCGGGGGCGGTCTCGGCGATCCGCGGGTTCTACGACTGGATGGCCGCGCGCGGGGCGGTGGCGGCGAGTCCGGCGGCGCGGTTGATGGGGCCCGGCCGGCGGTACGAGGAGGAGGCGCCGTATCTGACGGTTCCGGAGGTGCGGCGGCTGGTGCTGGGGGAGCGGCCGGGGACGCTCCCGGCGGATCCGCTGGCGGCTCGCGACCGGGTGCTCCTGGCACTGGCGTACGTGCTGGGGCTGCGAGTGAGCGAGCCGGGCGGGCTGCGGGTGGAGGATGTCGGTTGGGACGAGGGGGAGCTGCTCTACTCGGTGCTGGTGCGGCGGGCGAAGTGGAGCTCGCGGGATGAGCGGCTGGTGGTGGCGCAGCCTGTGGTCTCGCGGATGTTGGGGGCGTACCTCGAGGTGCGGCGGCGCCGGTGGCCGGAGTGCCCGTGGCTGCTGCCGAACGCGGCGGGTGGGCGGCTGGGGCGGCGGAGCGCGAGCCGGATCTTCGATGCGGCGGTGGCCGCGGCGAAGATCGAGCGGCGGGGGCGGCGGATCACCTTCCACATTTTGAGGCACTCGATCGCGACGCACCTCTACCAGCGGGGGATGCGGGAGAAGGCGATCGGGCTGTGGCTGCGGCATCGGGATCCGCGGTCCACGCAGCGCTACGTGCACGTGCGGGACCGCGGGCTGGTGCGGATGCGGCGGCGGCTGGATCCGCTGTCGGCGCCGCGGGCGGCGGTGCCGGACGTCCACGGGGTCGGGCGGGCGCTGGTGGGGGACGTGGCGGCGGCGCTGCGGACGGCGGAACCGACGAATTAGCAGTTTGCGCTTTTTGGCAAACTGACCCCGGATGCTTGACAGCTCCGGCGTCTCGGAAATCTAAATCTGAGACGCATCACGACTACCAGGGTAGGAGAGGCGAAAGGGGCCGCCGGGCGGCGGGTTCTGGATTCCCGTATCCGTCGGCGGGGGGCGCCCGCGGCCGTGCGCCAGCGGCCGAACGGAATTCGCGGGTGCGGCGCGAGGGGGCGAAAAAAACTGGTACGGGCTGGGGCGGGGGCCTCGGGCGGGGCTCGGTGGGGAGGGGCGCTGGGTGGTCAACTGTGGGGGTGGGGTGTACAAGCCGGCGGGGGGAAGGCCTGGCGCGCGGGGTGCGGGGGGTGGGTGGGCGGGCTGCGCCCCGCGTGACAGGCCGGGGCGGGGGGCGATGGCGCGGCGAAGACGGGTAGGGCCGGTGCGGTGCGCCCCGCCGGAGGCTAAAAGCTTGGCAGTGCTGGATTTTGCTCGGCCCAGGTTTACATAATGCCTGTTATGTAAAGGGCTGGCGCGCGGGGTGCTGGGAGGGTGGGTGGGTGGGTGCACCCCGCGTGACAGCCCCCCGCCGCCGCGGCTGAGGCCGGGTCGGATAGGCTTTGCGGAGGGACAGCCGCGGCGGCGGAGCCTGGGCCGAGCACGGCGGAGACGAGCTGGATGGAGTTGCTCGCGCACCGCGCCGGCCCGGTGGTGGTGGGGGCGAGGGGTGGGCGGCGGGCCGGCGAGGGGCGAAGCCTCTCGCCGTGGACGGCACGGCGAGGTCGAGGGCGGGGCGCACGGTGGAGGCTGGCGCGCGGCGCGCTGGGTGGGGGGTGGGTGGGTGCGCGGCGCGTGACAGCCGGGGGCGAAGGCAGGATGGTGCCTGGAGGGTGTACAGAAAACCCTCCATCAATCAGCACAGGATCGGGGGCGCGGGCGCTGGAGGTTTCGGCCCGGCGCAGGGTGTTCCACAATCAGCCGATTGTGGTACAGTCCCGGGCCATGGCCACCAAGAGAAAGCGCATCCGGGCAGCGCTCTACGCCCGGGTCAGTACGGATCAACAGACGACGGCCAACCAGGTGCGCGAGCTGCGCGCCGCGGCCGAGCGCCACGGTTGGGACGTGGTGCTCGAGGAGCTCGACGAGGGGATCAGCGGGGGCAGGGGTAGGGAGCTGCGCCCGGGGCTGGATCGGGTCATGCGTGCGGTCACGCGCCGCGACGTCGACCTCGTCGCGGCGTGGTCGGTAGACCGGCTGGGGCGATCGCTCCAGGACCTGGTCGGCCTGCTCGGCGACGTCCACGCTGCAGGTGTCGAGATCTACCTGCACCAGCAGGGGCTCGACACCACGACGCCGAGCGGCCGGGCTATGTTCGGCATGCTCGGCGTGTTCGCCGAGTTCGAGCGGGCGCTGATCCAGGAGCGGGTGCGTGCCGGTCTGGCGCGCGCGCGGGCGCAGGGGAAGCGGCTCGGCCGGCCGCCCCTGGCGCCGGCGAAGGTGGCCAGGGTGCGCGCGCTGCTGGAGCAGGGGAGCGGGATCCGCGCGGCCGCGCGAGGGGCGCGCGTCGGCCTCGGGACGGCGCAGCGGATCGCCGCCGAGCTGGCGGCCGAGGCCTGAGCGGCCGCCGGCGGCGCGGGGCGGCCGGATTCCTAAGCCCCCCGCCCCCCTCCGGCGCCTTCGGACCCGCTTTCTCGCGAGCGGGGGTCGCCTAGGGTCGATCGGAATCAGACTGCCCCCGCTCGGCGGCGAGCGAGCAGCATCGCGCCGAGTTGGCGCTGGGTGATCTCGCCGGCGCCGGCGGCCACCGCGGCGGCTCGCTTCGACCGGCAAACGTCGATATGGGCGTGGTGCGAGCCTGGCTTCTGGAGGTGCCGTGGGTGAACGCCGATCCGGACGGCCATCTCGAGCAGCTCGGCGAGCGAGTCGGCGACCATGTGACACATGACCATCCGGCCGTAGGGGTGCCGCGCGTCGTCGACGTAAACCGCCATCAGGCGCGCTCCCCCGCGGGCACGCTATCGAGCGGCAGGTGGGCCTGGTGCTGAGCGCCGGCGGCCGCCGGGTTGAGCCAGAGGCACTCGGTGCGGAAGATGCCGTTGGCGCCGGTGTGCTGCCGGCGCGTGCGGAGGGCCCAGCCGGACGAGGTGAAGAGCTCGTCGTAGAGCGGGCTCGGGTAGCCGGAGAGGGCGACCATGCCACGGGCGGCGTGGAGGATGCCGGCGAGGCGGCAGTGGTCCCCCTCGGTCGCGAACTCGTGGCGGTACCCCTTGTCGCCCCAGCGGGGGTTGCGGGTGGTGGCGAGGTAGGGCGGGTCGACGTAGAAGAGGGTCGAGGGAGCGTCGAGGCGACGGATCAGATCGAGGGCGCAACCGCACTCGAAGGCGACGCCGTGGAGGCGCCGGCGGATGGCGGCCAGGTGGCGCAGTTCCGACCACTCGTGTGCCGGCCCCTGGGCGCGGCCGGAGGTGTTGACCTGCATCCGCCAGCCGCTACTCACCTGGCCGGGCCGGCTCGCGGCGCGGCCCTGCATCGCCCGGACGTAGAAGCGGCGAGCGCGCTCGAGCGGGTCGCCCGCGGGCTCGTGGGCGTGGATGAACTCGGCTCGGCTGAACGGGGTGCGCCGGATCGCGCGCAGCAGCTCGGGGAGGTGGCCGCGCAGGACGTCAAAGAAGTTTACGACCTCGGCGTCGAGGTCGGACACGTACTCGAGGCGCGAGGGGGGCTTGCGCAGGAGGACGCCGAGGGCTCCGGCGAAGGGCTCGACGTAGCACTCGTGCGGCGGGAGTTGGGAGATGACCCAGGGCGCGAGGCGCCACTTGCCGCCGTGGTAGCGGACCGGGGGACGGGTGGGTGCGGTCAACTCGGTTCGACTCCGCAGTGGACGGCCGCCTCGGCGGCGTGGAGGGTGACGAAGCCGGGGCCCTTGACGACGGGGGCGCCCGGGATGAAGCCGCGGCTGCGGCGCCGGCTGGTGCCGGCGAGGTAGAGGGCGTCGCGGTGGTCGACCAGGGTCTCGCCGCAGCGGGTGCAGAACTGGACGCCCTCGAGGTAGGGGCCGGCGACGTGCTGGACCAGGTCGGCGGTCACTTGTGAGATCTCCGGGCCCGGGCGGCCTCGCGGGCTGCGTGGTCGAGGCGGCCGGCGGCGGCGAGGAGGCGGAGGCGGTTGACGATGGTGCCGTGGCTCGGGGCGGGGGCGCCGCCGCGGCCGAGGTGCCGGCGGATCTTGCGGAGGCTCAGGCCCTGGGCGTGGAGGCTCCGGAGCTCGAGGAGGTCGACGGCGACGGTGGGGCGGCCGGGGCCGAGGGTGCGGCCGTGGCGGGCCAGGGTGGCGCGCAGGACGCCGATCGCCGTGGCCTCGGCGTGGCGCTGGCGTTCGAAGCGGCCGAGGACTTCGACGACGGTGCGCCAGGCGAGGCCCTCGGCGGGGCGGGTGGTGTCGACCATGTCCTCGACGGCGACGAGGTGGCGGCCGGCGGCCAGCCAGGTCTCGAGGTCGAGGAGGGCGGCGTGGGCGCTGGGGAAGAGGCGGCCGAGGCTGAGGACGACGAGGACCTCGGGCTGGGTGATTTGGGTGAGGATCGTGAGTGCCGGCGCGAGCTGCTCGCGGGCGGCCCGGTAGCCGGGGCGGACGGTGTCGTGGCGGGGGCTGTCGTCGGTGAACTCGGAGACGACTTCCCAGCCGCGGCCCTCGGCGTGCCGGCGCAGGCGCTCGAGGCCCCGGGCGACGGGTTCGCCGTGGTCGGCGGCGGAAATTCGGTGGTAGATGAGGGCTCGCATCTACAGCCCCCGGCCCCACTGAAATCCGACCGGTAGTACAACCTTAAAGAAGCCCTGCTTCCCGCGCACCGGGAACGGCCTGACACGACGGAGCCCAGCGCAACACCAACCCCACCGCCCGGCGCTGTAATCGCCAAAGGGAAGGTCCCCGGCGCATGTCGGGTCTGCCGCTAGAAGCTCAGTGCGATCACAGGAAACGACGTTCACGAGGGCCACAGCGTTGCCGAAGCCCAGGTCATCAGGGGTCACCGGGCGGCCCGGGGCCAAAGGAGAAAGGCCCCTCTGAAACGACGGATCAGCCAGAAGGTCGGCCAGCTCGGCGCGGCTCCGCCGCCGCGCAGCACAGATCAGGAGAGGACCACGCCAAGCTGTGAACCAGCCCCTGGTTTCGATCCGCTTCGCGCCGGTCGCCATCAGCGAGGCCCACGGCTCCCAGAGTGAAATAGCCTGGACGGTATCGCCCACGCGGAGAGAGGTGAGCACATCTCGTGAAGGAAGCCCCGACCACCAGCGCCACGCCGCGGCGATCACCTTGGCGTGGCAGGCGCCGGAGCCGTCTTGGCGGATGCAGGAGCACACGAGGTGCGCTTCTGCGGTGAGTTGGTGCAAGGCCTCGAGAACGGGCGGAGTGCCGGCGCTGATCTGGCGCCAGAGCCATCGGCGGTAGAGGTCGAAGACGCGGGCCGGGTCGGCGACCCGGCGGTGGTTGTAGGGGTTGCCGAGGGCGGTCAGCAGGCGCACCTCGGGGTGCTCGGCGAGAACCTCCTGGGCGATTCGGCCGGGGCGGCCGACGTAGAAGGACGGGGCCGGGAAGGGCTGCCGGCGGTAGTGGTGGCGGTTCAGGACGTGGGGGCCGGTCATCGGGTCCCCCTCGTGGGACGAGAATCCGCACGCGTGATTTCCTCGGCCACCACGATCTCGATCACTTCAACCGGCACCTGCGCGCGGTCGGCAATCATCGACATGTACAGCCACCGCTTCTCGACGTCCGGGATCGAGGCAATAAGGCCCGCGAGATAGCGGATAGCAGCGCAGAGTTCGTGCACGTCTTGGACGGCGGCGGTCACCGCACACTCCTGCGGGCACGCCAGCGGGCGAGGCGGATGGCGCCGGGGCGGGGGAAGAGCAGCTTCGGCTCGCTCCAGAGGCGGGCGGCTTCGAGGTAGGTGAACAGGGCCAGTTGCTGCGCTGGATCGAGGCGGATGACCAGGAGGGCCTGGATGCGGGGGATCCGCAGGTGGATCACGCCCCCGGAGCTGCTGCGGACGTGGGTGCCGCGGAGGCTCGACAGGGTGGCCGGCGGCAGCTCGGGGTGGGTGGCGAGGGCGACCATCGCGGTGGTGCGCAGGCGGCGGACGCCCGGGGCGGCGGCGAGGGCGGTGGTCATCGGCCCACCGCCAGGAGGTCGGCGAGGCGGACCCGCGCCCAGGCGCCGGTGAAGGTGCGGACCAGGCAGCGGCCGCGGGTGCGGCCCTGCATGCGCGCGGGGACGCGGCCGGCGGTGCCGGGGTTGAGGGCGGCGAGCCGGACGAAGAGGAGGCGGCCGGGCTCGAGCTGGCGGGCCTGGGCCGGGCGGAAGAGGCGGTGGTGAGGGCGGCGGCCGGCGGTGGCCATCAGAAGGGGTCGTCCTGGGCCGCGGCCGCGGCCGCGGGGGTCGGGAGTGGGGCCTGGCGGCGCGGCGGGGGTGCCGGCGCCGGGGTGTGGTAGCCGCGGGCGATCTCGGTGAGCTGGCGGGTGCGGGCGTCGAACGTCAGCTCCGCTCGGGCCTCTTCGCCCTGGCGGGCCTTGGCCAGGCGCAGGGTGGCCATGCCGTGGTCGGGGCGGTGGTACAGGAGGACCCCGTCGGCCTCCTGCTCGATGGTGCCGCTCTCGGCCAGGTTGTGGAGCTCGGGCTCCGCGTCGCCGCGGACGCCGGCGCGGGAGATCTGGGCCGGGGCGATGACGGGGGCCTCGAGCTCGATCGCGAGCTGTTTCAGGGCTCGCACGGCCTGGTCGACCTCGAGGCGGCGGTCGAGGCCGGGGACCACCAGGCGGTGGAGGTGGTCGATCACGACCACGGACGCCCGGCGGCGGCGGTGGATGGCGTGGACGGCGGCGAGGACCTGGCCCAGCTCGCGGGTGCGCGGGTGGGCGTAGCGGACCCGGCCGGACACCTCGAGGTTCGCGGGGTCCGCGAGCCAGGAGCGGAGGCCGCCGAGGTCGAACTGGCCCTTGCGTACGAAGGGCAAGCTGGTGCGGACGACGCTGGCGACGTGGCGGTCCGCACTCTGGTCGTGGCCCATCTCGAGGGAGACCATGAGCGGGTGCTCGCCGGCGTGGGCCCAGCGCCGCACGAGCTGCTCGACGAGGGTGGTTTTCCCCTTCCCGGCGTAGCCGCCGATGATGATCAGGTCGCGGGGGGCGATGCCGACCAAGGCGGCGTCGATCGACGGGAACCCGGTGGTGAGACCGGGGGCCCGGTGGCCGGAGCGAAGCGCCTCGTAGCGGGCGAGGGCGGCCTCGAGCATGCCCGACAGGGTGACCTCGCCGACGTCGACCGCGATCGCCTCGTCGAGCAGGCGGTAGGCCTGGCCGATCTCGTCGCGGACGTCGCCGGGGTCCTCGACCTGCGCGATCCGGGAGAGCGCCAGGCTGAGGCCGTGGGCGACCTGGCGGGCGATCGAGTCGCGCCGGACGATGCGGCAGTACGAATCGCAGGCGCCGAGGTCGGGGAGGAGCATCTCCATCGCCACCAGGCCGGCGACGCCTCCCACGGCCGCCAACTCGCCGTGGCGGTCGAGGTCCTCCTGGAGGGTGCGCGAGTCGACGGGCAGGCCGGCGTTCGCGATGCGGACAGCCGCGCGGAGGACGCGCCGCGCGGCGGGGTCGCGGAGGTCCTCGGGGTCCAGTTGGAGGCACACCTGTTCGAGCATCAAGGGCTCGACGAGCACGCACGCGACCACGGCGCGTTCGGTCTCGGCCGAGTGGCGCTCGGAGGCGGCGGACAGCGGCGGAAGGCCGACGGTGCGCGGCATCAGGACGCCTGCGGCGGACGGGTTGGCGACGGTGCGTAGATCTCGGCCTCGAGGCGCTCGACGTCGGCGGCGGTGGGTGGCTGCCAGAGCAGGGGCTCCTCTCCGCTCAGCTCGCGGAGCTGCTGCTCGTGGTACGGGCGGCTCTCCTCGGGGCCGTGCAGGTAGGCCCGGGCGTGGTCGAGCCGGGCGCGGGCGAGGTCGCGGGCCGAGCCGGCCGCCCGCGCCTCCTCGACGGCCGCCCGGTCGGCGGCCGCTCGCTGGATGCACGCGAACATGAAGCTCTGGGGGTCCTTGGCCGAACCCAGGCGGCCCTTGGCGGTGACCTCGCGGACGACGGCGAGGAGCCGCTCGGTGCCGCCGGCCTGGCGGCGCCAGAACCCGATCACGACCGGCTGGGGCGGGGGGAGGCCGCAGCGGCGGAACAGCTCGGCGACCGCGAACACGGCGCGCTGCTGGTCGGTCAGGTCAGGACGGTCGGCGCGCAGATCCGAAGGATCTGCCTCCTCTTCTGGATCTTCTTCCGGATCCGGATCGGGATCCCTGGAGGTCTCTCTCTCGCGTGCGCGCGGGGGGGCGGTCCTGACCCGGGTCCGATCCGGGGCCGTGACGGCCCCGCCCGGCGATTCCTCGACAGGCAAGATCAAGCCGGTTCGAATCGCAGATAGGGGCCGATCCGGGGCCGTTGTGGACCCGCGGGTCCGATCCGGGGACGCGGTGGACCCGCCACCATTAGGGGACGCGGGGCCGATGTGGGGCATTGGCGGCCCCGCCGCGGCCACGACGAGCTCCCGGAAGTGCCTGGCGATCCAGAGTGCTCGGCGGACGACCTCCGCCTCCCCGGCCCCGGACGCTTCGGCCTCGGTGGTGATCCACCGGGCATCGTCGTCGCTCACCCGCACGCGCATCGCCTTCATGCACTCCACTCCGGTCCGAGGTGGCCGCCGTCGCGCGCGCCGAGGGCGGTGAGCGCCCGGCGCAGCACGGGGAACGGGTCGAACGGCAGGGCCTCGCCGGGCGCCAGGTAGAGGACGATCTGGTCGCGCTGCTCGAGCTGCCCGACGAGGGAGCCGGCGTGGTAGGCGGCGAGGAGGTGCTCGCGGTAGTCGGCGGCGCCGGCGAGGCCGGGCGGCGGCCGGATCGCGAGCCAGGCGTCGGTGAGGTGCAGCGGGCAGCCGGAAGGGGCGAGCTGCACAGCGGTGCCGACCGCGGTGTGGAAGTCGAGCCCGGCGAGGGGCTGGGGGCGTGCCGGCGCGCCGTGGGCGGCCGCGGAGCCGTTCGGGACGAGGCGGTAGAGCGTGGTCGAGCTGGATTCGCCGTCGGGCGGGTCGAAGGTGGTGTGCTCGACCTGGAAACCGTGCCGGCCGACCAGCTCGCGGACCCGGCGATCGCCGCTGGCGCCGCCGCTCCAGGGCTCGACCAAGAGGTGCCGGGGGACCCAGCCCGCTGGGCCGTCGAAGCGCCCCACGGGCAGGCTGAGGCCGCTCTCGGCGGCGATCCGCAGGAGGTGGTAGACCCGCGCTCGAGCGCCGCGGAAGACGGTGCCGGCGCCGTCGACGGCCTCCTCGGGCAGGGCGTCCAGTGCCGGCGGGGGCCGGTGCTGGAACCAGTCGCGGCCGTGGAGGAGGTCGGTCATGGCTGGATGGCGAGCTGCTGCACGAGGAACCCCATCAGGTGCCCGGGAAGAAGCAGGCGCCGCCCACGATCAGGCCGACCATGTTGGCCAGCGCCTGCCCCCGGCTGTGACCGCCGGCGGTGAAGGCACCGACCGACACCAGCCACCGATAGGGCCGACCGATGGAGTCGGTGAAGGTGTTGCACCCCTCGCGGTTCTCCGGCTCGTGGATCTGCCGGATCTTCACCTTCCACTCCTCGCCCTCACCCTGTCCGGGAGCCAAGGCGTAGAGCCAGCGCTCCAGCTCCTGCTCGATGTGAACCTCGAGCAGCCGGTGGCGGAGGACGCGGGCGCCGAAGCGCTTCGAGTCGATCGTCTCCAGACGGTCAGCGGCCGGAGTTACGGTGCAGTGGACTTCTACCTGAGCTGTTGTCACAGGGGATCTCCTTTGGTTCGGGCAAGGCCAGCCGGTTATCGGGCCACCGCCAACGCCGCCGCCAGGCGGCGCTCGATAGCCCAGGGGCGGCTGTAGGTGAGGGTGAAGGTTTCGCCGGCCTCGGCGGAGAGCAGGGCTTTGAGGATCACTTCGCCGATCGCGCGGGCGGTGGCCGGCGGGACGGCGTTGCCGATCAACTGGCGGCGCTGGGTGTCGGCCCGGGCGACGGTGGCGAGCGAGGCGGGGCCGGTGGTCTCGCCGGCGGCGATCGCCTCGAGGTCGTCCGCGGTGACGAGGGACTGGATCGCGGCGAGCTCCAGGGTGGTGAAGGGGCGGTGCCAGGCGCCGCCGTGGGGCGAGAGGACGACCCAGACCCCGAGGTCATCGGCGGCCGGGAGCGGGCGCGGGTCGGCGACGGAGCACGCCCCGGAGGCCGCGTCCGCGGAGGCGGTGACGGCGCCGGCGGTCTCGGACCAGGGCACCACGCCGTAGGGGCCGCCGCCGCGCCAGGCGGTCCCGCCGGCGAGATCGCGCGGGGTGCGAGGGTCGGCGAGGGCCAGGGCGCCCGCGCTGGTGCCGCTGCCGGCGGTGACAGCGGGGGAGGGCTCGCCGAGGGCGACGACGCGGAAGACGTTGTTGTGGCGGACGCCGGCGGTGCGCGGGTCGGCGATCGTGCCGGCGCCGGAGCCCACCTGTTGGGCGGTGGCGACGGCGCCGGCGACGCCCTGCCAGGGGACGACGCGGAGCTTGCTGCGGTGCGCGCCCGGGTGCCAGTCGAGCCGGGGATCCGCGATGCTCTGGCCGTTTCCGGCGCTGGCGCAGGTGACGGCGCCGGCTGCGCCTCCCCAGGCGCGCACGGCGAGCATGCCGTAGTCGTGGCCGTAGCCGGGCCGGGGGTCGGCCACCGCGAAGCGGCCGTGAGAGGGCGTGCCGGCGCCGGTCACGGTGGGCCCCGGCTGCGCCCAGGGAGTGACCCCGAAGGCTCCGTGGTGGAGGTAGACGGGGCTCCGTGGGTCGGCGACGTTGTAGGCACCGGTGTTGGTGCCGGCCCGGGCCTTCACGGTGCAGCTCGGGCGATCCCACTCGTTGACCCCGAGGATCCCGCCGTGCCACTCGGCCCCGACCGGCACCACGTGGTAGTCGGCCAGCGCGCCGTCGACCACGCGAAGATCTCGAAGCGCCCGCCAGTCCTTGCCGGGCGGGATCAGCGCGAGGCGCAGCGCGGTGCGGAACGTCGTGCGCCGCGGCTCGTGCATCGTGCCGGCGCGGGGGTCGCCCGGGAGCGGCAGGCGGCCGAGCACCTCGCCCACGGTGCGGAGGGGGCGGGTCTCGGGGCGGTAGAGGAGCGGCGGGACCTTCTCGCGATGCCGGGCGACCAGGAGGTACCGCCGCCGGCGCTGGGCCAGGCCGCCCAGCTCGCCGCAGCAATGCTCTTCGCCGGTGACCGAGTAGCCGTACGAGGCGAAGAGGGCGCGGAGCTGCTCGAGGTAGTGGGCGCCGCGGGACTGGATGCGGGGGACGTTCTCGAGGAGCCAGAACGGGGGCGGGTCGCCGGCGAAGGCCTCGAGGGTGAGCCAGATGCCGCGGAAGACGAGGCCGTTGAGCGCCTGGTACCGGGCGCTCTGGCTGCGGCCCTCGGGCAGGAGGCCCGAGAAGCCCTTGCAGGGCGGCGAGCTGGCGACCAGGTCGGGCACGCGGCCGCCGCAGAGGCGCTGGATGGTCTCGGGCGTCGCCTCGCGCCAGTCCGGCGGCGGGGGCGAGCCGTGGAAGGCCTCGTACTGCTCGCGGCTGAAAAGGTCGACCACGTGGCCGGCGGTCGACGCGGTGTAGTTGTTGTAGGCCCGGATGGTGCCCGGGTCGCTGTCGATCGCGGCCAGGCACGCCCAGCGGCCGCGCAGGCCGGCGTGCTGTGCTACCGCGGCCTGGATGCCGGCGGAGAGGCCGCCGAGGCCGCAGAAGAGCTGCAGGTGGCCGTACGTGCGGGGGTGACTCACGAGGCGGCCCCCGGGGCGATGCCCGAGGAGACGAGATCGAGGACGTGCGTCTGGTGCCAACGGCCAGTGGCGCGCGGGTGATTCGAGAGGATCCACGGGACCACGACCGACTCCCAGCCGGCGAGAGCCACCCATCCGGAGCCGTTGTTCAGGGCGTTGCAATCCCAGATCCCGACCTCGTCACCGGAGGTGGCTGCGCCAACCCAGTGCGTGTGCCGGTACCGGGCGCGCAACGGAACCCCTGGGGCCGTCCACGGCCCTTCCCATTGGATGCGCACAAGACCGAGCCGCGGCCACCCGACAATCGGCCTGGGGTCGAGGAGGCTTCGGACGATGGGGACCCAGGTCGCGCCGAGGGACCGGAGCGCTCGGTACATCAGGGTGGGGTTGGTGTAGCGCTTCGACTCGAAGTCGCCGAGGTGGGGCCGGACCTCATCGAGAGTGCGACCCAGGACGGCGGCGACCGCGGTGGGACCGCAGTTGCACCCCCACTCGCGATAGGCGCTCTCGGCGTCCGCGAGATCGAAGCGGAGGGCTGGCCCGCCACGAGTCATAGGCCGCCCGCCTGCCGCAGAGCAGCCGGCCGATCGGGTACCCGAACGGGTACCCCGGAGGACAGCGCAGGGCGCGCCGGGGCTCCGCTTGACACCCCGCCGGAATGAAACGCGGCGGGCGTTTGGTTGCGCCTCGGGGTGGGGCGAGGAGCCCCGCCGAGGAGATAAGCGGGCTTCCAAGCTGTTGGTCGCGGGTTCGAATCCCGTCTCCCGCTCCAGTTTTACTGGATCCCCGAGCCGGCGGCTGTGCCGCCGCCGAGCCCCTTCGGGACTCGGTGGTCCGCTGCCGGCGGCCGAGGCGGTCGGCAGGCCCGGCGCTCGGGGGTGGACATGCCGGGCGGCTTCTGGCATGCTCGCCAGTCCGCCCCGAGGAGCGCCGGGCCGGAAAATCCGCGGCCGGGGGGTTTACAGGCACCCCGGCAAAGAAGTAGACTCGTCAGGTTTCGGCCGGAGCATTCCTCCGGGGACCGGCCCGGAGGGCTCCGGCCGTTTCGGCCCACGTGGCTCAGGGGTAGAGCACTTCCTTGGTAAGGAAGGGGTCACCGGTTCAAATCCGGTCGTGGGCTCCAGTGCTCGAGCCACTCGACGGCATCGCAGCGACGACCATCCCATCGCCCCCCGGCGCGGGGCGGACTAGCTTTCAGGAGGCATCCAGGCCGCCATGGGGAAGACGAAGTTCGAGCGGACGAAGCCGCACGTCAATATCGGGACGATCGGTCACGTGGACCACGGCAAGACGACGCTGACGGCGGCGATCACGAAGGTGCTCTCGGCGAAGGGTCTGGCGGAGTTCGTGGCGTTCGACGCGATCGACAAGGCTCCGGAAGAGCGTGAGCGCGGGATCACGATCGCGACGGCTCACGTGGAGTACCAGACGCCGAACCGGCACTATGCGCACGTGGACTGCCCGGGTCACGCGGACTACGTGAAGAACATGATCACGGGCGCGGCGCAGATGGACGGCGCGATCCTGGTGGTGTCGGCGGCGGACGGCCCGATGCCGCAGACGCGGGAGCACATCCTGTTGGCTCGCCAGGTGGGCGTGCCGTCGATGGTCGTGTTCATGAACAAGTGCGACATGGTCGACGACGAGGAGCTCTTGGACCTGGTCGAGCTGGAGCTTCGGGAGCTGCTCTCCTCGTACGAGTTCCCCGGCGACGACATCCCGATCATCCGGGGCTCGGCGCTGAAGGCTCTGGATTCGGGCGATCCGGACAGCGAGTGGGGCAAGAAGATCATCGAGCTGATGGATGCTGCCGACAGCTACATCCCGATGCCGGAGCGGGCGATCGACCAGGCCTTCCTGATGCCGATCGAGGACATCTTCTCGATCTCGGGCCGCGGCACGGTGGTGACCGGCCGGGTCGATCGGGGGATCGTCAAGGTCGGCGACGAGGTCGAGATCGTGGGCATCCACCCGACGACCAAGACGATCGTCACCGGTGTCGAGATGTTCAAGAAGCTCCTCGACCAGGGTCAGGCGGGGGACAACATCGGGGTCCTTCTGCGCGGCACCAAGAAGGACGAGGTGGAGCGGGGCCAGGTGCTGGCCAAGCCGGGTTCGATCACGCCGCACACCCAGTTCAAGGGCGAGGTGTACGTCTTGACCAAGGAGGAGGGCGGCCGTCACACGCCGTTTTTCAACGGCTACCGGCCGCAGTTCTACTTCCGGACCACGGACGTGACCGGGGTGGCGACGCTGCCCGAGGGCACCGAGATGGTGATGCCGGGCGACAACGTCAACCTGACGGTGGAGCTGATCGCTCCGATCGCGATGGAGAAGGGGGTCCGCTTCGCCATCCGCGAGGGCGGCCGCACCGTCGGCGCCGGCACCGTCACCGAGATCGTCAAGTAGGCGGGACGAATAACCAGAGGCCGGCCGAGCGTTGCCGGCGAAGCGGGTGGCACGATCGATACAGGCCAGTAGCTCCAACTGGTAGAGCAGCGGTCTCCAAAACCGCGGGTTGGGGGTTCGAATCCCTCCTGGCCTGCCATTCTCTTTCACAGCGGAACACGAGAGACGGTCGAACCGAGAGACGGTGGATCCCATGGGCTGGCTGACGAAGATGCGCACGTTCCTCGCCGAGGTGCGGGCGGAGATGAAGAAGGTGACCTTTCCGTCTCGCAACGAGGTGGTCGCCGCCGCGGTCGTCGTGGTGGTGACGAGCAGCATCTTCGGCGTCTTCCTGTTCGGCGCCGACTACGTGATCGTCCAGATCTACACCGGCATCCTCAAGGTGTTCGGAGCGTGAGCGAACGAGTCGAGACGGCCTTGGCCGAAGAACGCGGCGGCGGCGAGCGCCGCTGGTACATCGTCCACACCTACTCCGGGTTCGAGGAGCGGGTGAAGGAGACCCTGCGCCAGCGCGCCGAGGCGATGGGCATGGGCGAGGCGTTCGGCGAGATCCGCATCCCGACCGAGACCGTCGTCGAGTACAAGGGGGGCAAGAAGCGCGAGATCCAGCGCAAGTTCTTCCCCGGCTACATCCTGGTCGAGATGGAGATGTCGGACGAGGCGTGGCACGTGGTCAAGAACACGCCCAAGGTCACCGGCTTCGTCGGCACCGGCAAGAAGCCGACCCCGCTGTCGCAGGAGGAGGTCGACCAGATCCTCGAGCAGGTGACCACGGCCAAGGAGAAGCCGAAGCCGAAGTACGTCTTCGAGCGCGGCGAGCCGGTCAAGATCATCGACGGGCCGTTCAACAACTTCACCGGTGTGGTCGACGAGGTCAACCTCGACCGCAACACGCTCAAGGTGATGGTCACCATCTTCGGCCGCCAGACGCCGGTCGAGCTCGATTTCTCGCAGGTCCAGAAGATCTGAAGGCCGAGGCCAGGAGCTAAAGGTAGGCAACGATGGCGAAGAAGGTCGTCTGCCAGATCAAGCTGCAGATCCCGGCCGGCCAGGCGACGCCGGCGCCGCCGGTGGGCCCGGCCCTCGGCCAGGCGGGCGTCAACATCATGGACTTCTGCAAGAACTTCAACGCCCGCACGCAGGGGCAGCCGGGGATGATCATCCCGGTGGTGATCACCGTCTACGCCGACCGCACCTACACCTTCATCACCAAGACGCCGCCGGCGGCGATCCTGCTCAAGAAGGCGGCCGGGCTCGACAAGGGATCGGGCGAGCCGAACCGCAACAAGGTCGGCCGGGTCACCGAGGCCCAGGTCGAGGAGATCGCCAAGACCAAGATGCCGGATCTGAACGCCGCCAGCCTCGAGGCGGCGAAGCGGATCATCGCGGGCACCGCCCGCTCGATGGGCATCGAGGTCCAGGGCTAGCAGCTCAGGGCTGGAGAAACCGAGGGCAAGCGAGATGGCCAAGCACGGCAAGGGTTACCGCAACGCGAAGGCGAAGGTCGAGGACCGGCCGTACGCGCTGGGCGAGGCGGTCCAGGCGGCCAAGGACGCCTCCTGGGTCAAGTTCGACGAGACGGTCGAGATCGCGATGCGCCTGGGGGTCGACCCCAAGCACGCCGATCAGATGGTGCGCGGCACGGTGGTGCTGCCGCACGGCACCGGCAAGAGTCAGCGCATCCTGGTCTTCGCCAGCGGCGAAAAGATCAAGGAGGCCGAAGACGCCGGCGCCGACCACGTCGGCGGCGAGGAGCTGGCGAAGAAGATCGAGGGCGGCTGGCTCGAGTTCGACGCCGTGATCGCGACCCCCGACATGATGCGGGTGGTCGGCCGGCTGGGCCGGGTGCTCGGCCCGCGCGGCCTGATGCCGAACCCCAAGACCGGCACGGTCACCTTCGACGTCACCAAGGCGGTCGACGAGATCAAGGCCGGCAAGGTGGAGTTCCGGGTCGACAAGACCGGCATCATCCACGCGCCGGTGGGCAAGGTCTCGTTCTCGGCCGACCAGCTCGCGGCCAACACCGCGTCGCTGATCGGTGCGGTGGTCAAGGCCAAGCCCGCCGCCGCCAAGGGCAAGTACATCAAGTCCGCGAGCCTGTCGTCGACGATGGGCCCCGGGATCCGTCTCGACGAGGGATCCCTGACCGCGGCCGAGGCGTAGGTCTCGAGAGCCGAGAGATCGAGGAGCACGAGCGATGCCGCTGACCCGTCAAGACAAGTCCGAGATGCTGGCCTCGTACCAGCAGGGCCTCGCCGAGGCCGCGCACGCCTTCCTGTTCGACTACAAGGGCATCTCGGTGCCCCAGGTCACCGAGCTGCGGGCGAAGGTGCGCCAGCACGGCGGGCAGTACCTGGTGGTCAAGAACACCCTGGCGCTGCGCGCCATCCAGGGCAAGCCGCTCGAGGGGCTCGCGACCTGGTTCGAGGGACCGACCGCGGTCGTCTTCTCCGACCGCGACCCGGTGCCGCTGGCCAAGGCGCTGACCGAGTTCGCCAAGGGTGCGCCGATGGTGCAGTTCAAGGGCGCGCTGGTCGAGCGCCGGCCGGTCGCCGCCGATCAGATCAAGGAGATCGCCGAGCTGCCGTCGCGCCAGGAGCTGATCGGCAAGCTGGTCTTCATGCTGCAGTCGCCGATCAGCCGCTTCGTGCGCTGCCTCGGCGCGATCCCGCAGCAGTTCGTCAGCGTGCTCGACCAGATCGCGAAGTCCAAGGAAAGTTCCCAGCAAGGGTCTTAACGTCTACCGTTCGAGGATGCGGGCCGGGAGGTTCGCGCAGGGCAAGGAGAGGAGCATGGTCGCTACCCAGGAATTCATTCAGCAGATCGACTCGATGACGGTGCTCGAGCTCAACGAGCTCGTCAAGGCGCTCGAGGGGCACTACGGCGTCTCCGCCGCCGCCGCGGCGATGCCGATGGCCGGCATGGGTGCGGGTCCCGCCGCCGCCGCGGCCGAGGAAGAGGAGAAGACCGAGTTCGACGTCGTCCTGAAGGACGTCGGCGCCAAGAAGATCAACGTCATCAAGGCGGTCCGCGAGGTCACCAGCCTCGGCCTCAAGGAGGCCAAGGACCTGGTCGAGTCCGCCCCGGCGACGGTCAAGGAAGCCGTGTCGAAGGACGAGGCGGCCGAGATCAAGAAGAAGTTCGAAGAGGCGGGAGCTACGGTCGAGGTCAAGTGAGGGCGGTCCTAGCGACCATCCCCTCGCTCCGCCGCACCCGCCGGTCCAGCCGGCGGGTGCTTTCGCCTGCCCGCGCGAACGGCGCCGCGCGCCGGTGAGCCTCCGCTCGCCGGCGCCCGGCGCTGGCAAGTCTTTTGCTTGAATTGGGGAATTTGTCCCTCATCCCAGGAGTTTCCAACAGGTTATGAACGAGAACCTCCAGCCCACCCAGAACGGTCATCGCCAGGACTTCTCGCGCATCCGGACCTCGCTGCCGATCCCCAACCTGATCGACGTGCAGCGGAAGTCCTACGAGCGGTTCCTGCAGATGAACCTGCTTCCCGAGGAGCGCGCCAACCATGGCCTCCAGGCGGTCTTCACCGGGATCTTCCCTTTCTCGGACTTCCGCGAGACCTGCTCGCTCGACTTCGTCAAGTACTCGATCGGCGACTGGCAGTGCAAGTGCGGTGAGCTGAAGGGTCTCGAATACCTGCGCATGACGTGCAGCAACTGCGGCGCGCGGGTGATGACCGACCATCCGCACGAGGAGACGGTCACCTGCGGCGACTGCGGGTTCGTCAACAAGAACCGGGTCACCAAGTGCGACATCTGCGGCAACCCGGTCGACCTGCAGCTCAAGTACTCGATCTCCGACTGCCAGGAGCGGGGGATGACCTACGCCGTCCCGCTCAAGGTGACGTTTCGCCTCTTCGTCTACGACAAGGACCCCGAGACCGGCGCCCGCATGATGCGCGACGCCAAGGAGGAGGAGGTCTACTTCGGCGACATCCCGCTGATGACCGACAACGGGACGTTCATCATCAACGGCACCGAGCGGGTGATCGTCAGCCAGCTCCACCGCAGCCCCGGCGTCTTCTTCACCAAGGAGGGGCCGCGCTCGTTCCTGGCCAAGATCATCCCCTACCGCGGCTCCTGGGTGGAGTTCGAGTACGACCAGAAGGACGTGCTCTCGGTCCGCATCGACCGCAAGCGGAAGTTCCATGGCACGGTCTTCCTGCGCGCCCTGGGGCTCGAGAGCGACGAGTCGATCCTGCGCCAGTTCTACCTCGGCGTCGGCCTGCGTCCGGGCGGCAAGGGGAACGGCAAGCCTGGGTACACGCTCTCCATCCCGCCGTCGGTGCTCGAGCCCGAGCGGCTCAAGGACCGCCAGAGCCGCGGCCGCCGCGAGAGCTACCCGATCTTCGCCGGCATCAGCCTGGGCGAGAAGGAGATCGCGAAGCTCGACCGCGGCGACACCCTCGAAATCGACGTCACCGCCGCCGAGCTCGAGCGCGCCTTCTTCATCGCCGACGTCGTCGACCTCGAGACCGGCGAGGTGGTGTTCGAGGCCAACGAGCTGGTGCCCGAGGACCTCGGCGAGCGGATCGAGGGGCGCAACCTGACGCCGCTCGAGGTCTTCTTCCCGGACTGGGAGCTGACCGGTTCGACGCTCTCGAACACCCTGGCCAAGGACACCACCGAGAACGCCAAGGAGGCGCTGATCGAGATCTACCGGCGGATGCGCCCCGGCGACCCGCCGACGCTCGAGAGCGCGCGTTCGCTCTTCTACGGGATGTTCTTCGACGCCAAGCGCTATGACTTCTCGCGCGTCGGGCGGTTCAAGTTCAACATCAAGCTCGACAGCGAGGTTCCGGTCGACCAGAAGACGATGTCGGCCGAGGACTTCTACGGCGTCATCGGCTACCTGCTGCGCCTCCAGAAGGACGTCGGCCGGGTCGACGACATCGACAACCTCGGCAACCGCCGGGTGCGCGCGGTCGGCGAGCTGCTCGAGAACCAGTTCCGCATCGGCCTGGTGCGGATGGAGCGGGCGATCAAGGAGAAGATGTCCGTCCACCAGGACATCGACTCGGCGATGCCGCACGACCTGATCAACTCGAAGCCGGTGATCGCGGCGGTCAAGGAGTTCTTCGGCTCGTCGCAGCTCTCGCAGTTCATGGACCAGACCAACCCGCTCTCCGAGGTCACCCACAAGCGGCGGCTCTCGGCGCTCGGGCCCGGGGGTCTGTCGCGCGAGCGCGCGGGCTTCGAGGTGCGCGACGTCCACGCCACCCACTACGGCCGGATCTGCCCGATCGAGACCCCCGAGGGTCCGAACATCGGCCTCATCTCGTCGCTCGCGACCTACGCCCGGATCAACGACTACGGCTTCATCGAGAGCCCGTACAAGAAGGTCGAGGACGGCCGCGTGCTCGACCACTTCCGGGTGGTCAAGGTCGGCGACGGGCCGTTCAAGCTCGGCCAGATCATCGACTCCGATCAGCTCGAGGAGACCAACGAGAAGCTGGGCAAGGCGAAGAAGCGCCTGATCGCGGCCGAGCCGCACGCCTTCTACCTCTCGGCCTGGGAGGAGGAGAAGTACATCATCGCCCAGGCCAACGCCGAGGTCGACGACCGCGGCAACCTGGTCGACGAGCGGGTGATCGCACGCGCCGGCGGCGACTTCATCACCGTCGAGCGCGACCGCGTCGACTACATGGACATCAGCCCCAAGCAGCTCGTCTCGGTGGCGGCGGCGCTGATCCCGTTCCTCGAGAACGACGACGCCAACCGCGCCCTGATGGGCTCGAACATGCAGCGCCAGGCGGTGCCGCTCCTGCGCAGCGAGGCGCCGATCGTCGGCACCGGCCTCGAGTTCATCGTCGCCCAGGACTCGGGCGCGGTGGTCCTGTGCAAGCGCGGCGGCGTGGTCGACTCGGTCGACTCCGAGCGCGTCATCGTGCGCGTCGAAGGCGAGGACATCGAGACCGGCGAGGCCAAGGAGTTCGGCGCCGACATCTACCAGCTCATCAAGTTCCGGCGCTCCAACCAGAACACCTGCATCACCCAGAAGCCGGTGGTGCGCGAGGGGCAGCGGGTCAAGAAGGCGGACGTCCTGGCCGACGGCCCGTGCACCTCGGTCGGTGAGCTGGCGCTCGGCCGCAACGTCCTGGTGGCGTTCATGCCGTGGCGCGGCTACAACTTCGAGGACGCGATCCTGATCTCGGAGAAGCTGGTCCGCGAGGACTACTACACCTCGATCCACATCGAGGAGTTCGAGATCGAGGCGCGCGACACCAAGCTCGGGCCCGAGGAGATCACGCGCGACATCCCGAACGTCAGCGAGGGGGCGCTCAAGGACCTCGACGAGTCGGGCATCGTGCGCATCGGCGCCACGGTCAAGGCGAGCGACATCCTGGTCGGCAAGGTCACGCCCAAGGGCGAGACCCAGCTCACCCCGGAGGAGAAGCTCCTGCGCGCGATCTTCGGCGAGAAGGCGGGCGACGTCCGCGACGCCAGCCTCAAGGTGCCGCCGGGGATCGAGGGCACGGTGGTCGACGTCAAGATCTTCTCGCGCAAGGGGGTCGAGAAGGACACCCGGGCCAAGGAGATCGAGCAGTCCGAGATCTACCGGCTGGAGAAGAACACCAAGGACGAGGTGCGGATCCTCAACGAGGAGCGCAACAAGAAGATCAACGACACCCTGGTCGGCCAGAAGGTCACCGCCGACGTGGTCGCCCGCGACGGTCAGACCCTGCTCAAGAAGGGCGACGCGATCAGCCGCGACGCCCTCGCCCGGTTGAGCCGCGCCGAGATCCTGCGCCTGCCGGTGTCCGAGAAGCGGCTGATCGACGCGGTCGAGATCGTCTACAGGAAGACCGACTCGCACATCGAGGTGCTGCACCGGGTCAACGAGGAGCGGGTGGCCCTGCTCCAGAAGGGCGACGAGCTGCCGCCGGGCGTGATCAAGCTGGTCAAGGTCTACGTCGCCATGAAGCGCAAGCTCCAGGTGGGCGACAAGATGGCCGGCCGCCACGGCAACAAGGGCGTGATCTCGCGGGTCCTGCCCGAGGAGGACATGCCCTACCTGCCCGACGGCACGCCGGTCGAGATTGTGCTCAACCCGCTCGGCGTGCCGAGCCGCATGAACGTCGGGCAGATCCTGGAGACCCACCTCGGGTGGGCCGGCCGGGCGCTCGGGCTGACCTTCTCGACGCCGGTGTTCGACGGCGCGCTCGAGAAGGACATCAAGGCGCTGCTCGGCGAGGCCGACCTGCCGTTGTCGGGCAAGACCCAGCTCCACGACGGCATGACCGGCGAGCCCTTCGAGCAGCAGGTGACCGTCGGCTACATCTACATGCTGAAGTTGAGCCACCTGGTCGACGACAAGATCCACGCCCGCTCGATCGGGCCGTACTCGCTGATCACCCAGCAGCCGCTGGGCGGCAAGGCGCAGTTCGGCGGCCAGCGCTTCGGCGAGATGGAGGTCTGGGCGCTCGAGGCCTACGGCGCCGCCTACACGCTCCAGGAGCTCTTGACGGTCAAGAGCGACGACGTCGAGGGCCGGAGCCGGATCTACGAGGCGATCGTCAAGGGCGACGTGCCCGAGGACCCGGGCCTGCCCGAGTCGTTCAACGTCCTGGTGCGCGAGCTCCAGAGCTTGTGCCTGGACGTCGAGCTACTCAAGGTCTGAGCGAGCCCAGCGCCGAGCGAACGCTTTTCGCGAGTTGAAGAGAGCCGAGCCAAAGACAGGGGTCACTAGGGAGGTATCCGGGTGCAACCGTTCAGCAGCTATGACAAGCCCCAGTCGTTGAAGGATTTCAACGCCATCAAGATCTCCATCGCCTCGCCGGAGAAGATCCGCTCGTGGAGCTACGGCGAGGTGACCAAGCCGGAGACCATCAACTACCGCACGTTCAAGCCCGAGCGGGACGGGCTGTTCTGCGCCAAGATCTTCGGCCCGATCACCGACTGGGAGTGTCTGTGCGGCAAGTTCAAGCGCATGAAGCACCGCGGGGTGGTCTGCGACAAGTGCGGCGTCGAGGTCACCCGCTCGCGGGTGCGCCGCGAGCGGATGGGCCACATCGAGCTGGCCTGCCCGGTGTCCCACGTCTGGTTCTTCAAGGGGCTGCCGAGCCGCATCGGCCACCTGCTCGACATCTCCCTGCGCGACCTCGAGCGGGTGCTCTACTTCGAGAGCTACGTCGTCATCGACCCGATGGAGACCGACCTCGCCGAGGGTGAGCTGCTCTCCGAGGAGCGCTTCCGCGAGATGCGCGACCGCTACGGCGCCGACACCTTCGACGCCCGGATGGGCGCCGAGGCGATCAAGGAGCTCCTGGGCCGGATCGACGTCGAGGAGCTGTCCGAGGAGCTGCGCATCGTGATGCGCACCGAGACCAGCCAGATCCGGCGCCTCAAGGCGGCCAAGCGGCTCAAGGTGGTCGACGCCTTCCGCAAGAGCGGCCACCGGCCCGAGTGGATGATCCTCGACGTCATCCCGGTGATCCCGCCCGAGCTGCGCCCGCTGGTGCCGCTCGACGGAGGCCGCTTCGCGACCAGCGACCTGAACGACCTCTACCGCCGGGTGATCAACCGCAACAACCGGCTGAAGAAGCTCCTCGAGCTGCGCGCCCCCGAGGTCATCGTGCGCAACGAGAAGCGGATGCTCCAGGAGGCGGTCGACGCCCTCTTCGACAACGGCCGCCGCGGGCGCGTGCTCAAGGGCTCGAACAACCGGCCGCTCAAGTCGCTGTCGGACACCTTGAAGGGCAAGCAGGGCCGCTTCCGGCAGAACCTCCTGGGCAAGCGCGTCGACTACTCGGGCCGTTCGGTGATCGTGGTCGGCCCGGAGCTGCGGCTCCACCAGTGCGGCCTGCCCAAGAAGATGGCGCTCGAGCTGTTCAAGCCGTTCATCTACAACAAGCTCGAGGAGCAGGGGCTGGTCGGCACCATCAAGGCGGCCAAGGAGCTGGTCGAGCAGGAGGTCGACGAGGTCTGGGACGCGCTCGAGGAGGTCATCAAGGACCACCCGGTGCTGCTCAACCGCGCGCCGACCCTGCACCGGCTCGGCATCCAGGCCTTCCAGCCGGTCCTGATCGAGGGCAAGGCGATCAAGATCCACCCGCTGGTCTGCGCGGCGTTCAACGCCGACTTCGACGGCGATCAGATGGCGGTCCACGTGCCGCTGTCGCCCAAGGCGCAGATCGAGAGCAAGGTCCTGATGCTCGCCGCCCACAACATCCTCTCGCCCGCCCACGGCCGGCCGCTGGCGGTGCCGAGCCAGGACCTGGTGCTCGGCGGCTACTACCTGACGCTGTCCAAGCCGGGGGCCAAGGGCGAGGGCCGGGTGTTCCCGGACTTCGACTCGGTGCTGATGGCGCTCGAGGCCGGCCAGGTCGAGACGCTGAGCAAGATCAAGGTCCGCTATAGCGGGCCGTACATCAACCTCGACACCCAGTACAACCCGCAGGACATCGTCCACGCGGAGCTCGAGGAGCTCGACCGCCAGATCATCGAGACCACGGTCGGGCGGGTGATCTTCAACCGGCACCTGCCGAAGGAGATCCCCTACATCAACGGCCTGCTCAAGAAGCGCGGGCTCCAGGACCTGGTCTCCTACTGCTTCATCAAGATGGGCACCGACGCCACCGTCGCCATGCTCGACGAGATGAAGGAGGTCACCTTCCTCTACGCCACCAAGGCGGGCATCTCGTTCGGCGTCGACGACATGGTGATCCCGAGCAGGAAGGCCGAGCTGCTCGACCGGGCCAAGGACGAGGTGATCGAGATCGAGGGCCAGCGCTCCGCGGGCGTGATCACCGCCGGCGAGCGCAAGAACAAGATCATCGACATCTGGCACCGCACCACCGAGAAGGTCTCCGAGGAGATGTTCCAGGAGATGCGCGACAAGGAGCGGCGGACCGGGGAGTTCAACCCGATCAACGTCATGGCCGACTCCGGCGCCCGCGGCTCGCGCGAGCAGGTGCGCCAGCTCGCCGGCATGCGCGGCCTGATGTCGAAGCCCTCGGGCGAGGTGATCGAGACCCCGATCACCGCGAACTTCCGCGAGGGGCTGTCGGTGCTCCAGTACTTCATCTCCACCCACGGCGCGCGCAAGGGCCTGGCCGACACCGCGCTCAAGACCGCCGACTCGGGCTACCTGACCCGGCGTCTCGTCGACGTGGCGCAGGACGTGATCATCAACGAGGTCGACTGCGGCACGATCGACGGCATCCTGGTCTCGGCGATCATGGAGGGGGGCGAGATCCTCGAACCGCTGCGCGACCGCATCGTCGGCCGTGTCAGCCAGGACGAGATCTACGACCCGATGACCGGCGACTTGCTGGTCACCGTCAGCCAGCTCATCACCGAGGAGCTGGCCAACTCGATCCAGTCGGCCGGCATCGAGCGGGTCAAGATCCGGTCGGTCCTGACCTGCGAGGCGCGCCGCGGGGTGTGCGCCGCGTGCTACGGGCGCAACCTCGCCTCGGGCAAGCCGGTCGAGATCGGCGAGGCGGTCGGCGTCATCGCCGCGCAGTCGATCGGCGAGCCGGGCACCCAGCTCACGATGCGCACCTTCCACTACGGCGGTACCGCGAGCCGGGTCTCCGAGGAGTCCAAGCACACGGCCAAGAACCCGGGCCGGGTGAAGTTCCTGAACGTCTCGACGGTCGAGTCGAAGAAGGCCGACCTGGTGGTGGTCAACCGCCAGGGCAAGCTCGTGATCACCGACGAGAAGGGGCGCGAGCACGAGCGCTACGCGCTGACCTACGGCTCGCACCTCCTGGTCCGCGACGGCCAAGAAGTCGAGCCGGGCGCCGACCTCGTGACCTGGGACCCGTTCACCTCGGCGATCCTCACCGAGATCGCCGGCAAGGTCGAGTTCCAGGACATCGTCGAGGGCGAGAACGTCCGCGAGGAGACCGACAAGGTCACGGGTCTCTCGCAGAAGATCATCGTCGAGGCCTCGGCCAACGAGAAGCGGGTGCCGGCGATCGTGGTCCACGGCGCCGGCGGCGCCGAGAAGCGCTACCTCTTGCCGTCGGGCTCGCACCTGGTGGTCGCGGACGGCCAGAGCGTCCACCCGGGCGACACCCTGGTCAAGATCCCGCGCGAGACCACCAAGACCAAGGACATCACCGGCGGTCTGCCGCGCGTGGTCGAGCTGTTCGAGGCGCGGAGCCCCAAGGAGCCGGCGATCATCACCGAGATCGACGGCATCGTCCGCCTGGGCGAGATCGTCAAGGGCATGCGCAAGGTGGTGGTCGAGTCCGACAGCGGCGAGACCCGCGAGTACAACGTGCCGCGCTCGATCCACGTCAACGTGCAGGAGGGCGAGCGGGTGGCGGCCGGCGATCCGCTGATCGACGGCTCGATCAACCCGCACGACATCCTGCAGGTCCTGGGCGAGAAGGAGCTCCAGCGCTACCTGGTCGACAAGATCCAGGAGGTCTACCGCTCGCAGAGCGTGCAGATCAACGACAAGCACTGCGAGGTCATCGTCCGCCAGATGATGCGCTCGGTGAAGATCGAAGACGTCGGCGACACCGAGTTCCTGGTCGACGAGCAGGTCGATCGTTTCCGCTTCCAGGGGGAGAACGACCGGGTGATCGCCGCCGGAGGCCGCCCGGCGGTGGGCCGCCCGCTGCTCCTCGGCATCACCAAGGCGTCGCTCTCGACCGACAGCTTCATCTCGGCGGCGAGCTTCCAGGAGACCACCCGAGTGCTCACCGAGGCGGCGATCAACGGCGCCGTCGACCACCTGCGCGGCCTCAAGGAGAACGTGATCGTCGGGCGCCTGATCCCGGCCGGCACGGGGATGGACTACTACCACAACTTCCACATGGAAGAGGTCGAGCTGCCGACCGAGGTCGAAGAGGAGCAGGAGCTGTTCTTCGAGTTCGGCGAGGAGGACATCCGCTCCCTGCCGCAGGAGGTGCTCGAGGGCGAATAGCCCCCGGGCCGCCGGACCGATCGCACTGAGGGCGGCCTTCGGGCCGCCCTTTTCGTTTCAGCCTGCCGGGAGCGCGGAGCGCAGGTTTTCAAGCGGTTGGACGTCAGCAAGCCGCGTACCACCGGCGTCCGCCGGGCTCCGGCGGCTCTCTCCCGCCGCTCCCTCCATTCCGCTCGCTCGATTCATCCGGTTCGCTGGACGCGGGATCCGGCCCGACCCTCTGCCGCTCGCCGCTCCGGAGTCCCCCAGACTGCTACCTAACTGATTGATTCTGAGTCTCTTGCGCGACCTCATCCGGCGCCGCGGCCGGTCGTGGCACCCCCGTTGCTCCCCCGGAGTCGCCAGCGAGCCACCGCCGGAGCCCGATCCGAACGAGCACTTCCGGCCGCAGGCGGGACGCGAAAAAGCGCGGATCCCGCGGACGGGAGAGGTGTATCCGGGCGGGCCGGGACGCGGCGGCGGGGCGGCGGGCGGAGCGTTTCCGGCCCGGCCGTGCCGGGGCCGCCATGACGACGTAGGAGAAACCGACGATGAAACCTCACTTCGCGAAGTTCCTCGGGTCCGCGCTCGCCCTGCTCCTGGCGGGCTCGGCGTTCGCCCAGACCACCGGCCGGATCGAGGGCGAGGTCCTCGGCCGTGACGGCGCGGCGCTTCCGGGCGTGACGGTGACCGTGTCGAGCCCGAGCCTCCAGGGCGAGCGGCCGGCGGTCACCGACGATTCCGGCGCCTTCCGCTTCCTCGGCCTGCCGCCGGGCGAGTACCGCATCCACGCCGGGCTGGAGGGCTACGGCACGCTCGAGCAGGAGGGGATCCAGGTCGGTCTCGACCGCACAGTGACCCTCGAGCTGACCCTCTCGGGCAGCTTCGACGACACCCTGACGATCACCGGCGCGCCGCCGGTGGTCGACGTCACCAGCACCACCACCGGCGCCAGCTTCAGCGAGCAGATCTTCGAGGAGATCCCGGTGACCCGCACCTTCGCCGGCCTGGCGTTCGCCGCGCCGGGGGTAACCACCGGCGCCAGCGAGCAGAGCGGGCTCGAGGACAACCCGTCGATCGCCGGCGCCTCGGTGGCCGAGAACCGCTACGTGGTCGACGGCCTCGACTCGACCGATCCGGCGTTCGGCATCGCCGGCACGGCGGTGCCGTTCGAGTTCATCAAGGAGGTCGAGATCAAGACCGGCGGCTACGAGGCCGAGTACGGCGGCGCGCTGGGGGGGCTCCTCAACGTGATCACCAAGTCGGGCGGCAACGACCTCCAGGGCGACGCCTTCGCCTACTACAACGACGACAGCCTGCAGAGCGGGCTGCCGGCGACCGAGCAGTTCGGCCAGGACCTCGGCTTCACCGAGTACGACTTCGGCGCCTCGCTCGGCGGCGCGCTCGCGGACGACCGGCTCTGGTACTTCGTGGCGGTCAACCCGAGCTACCAGGAGACCGAGTACACCACGCGCACCGGCGTCGGCAACACCGAGGAGGAGGAGACCCTCTTCTACGCCGGCAAGCTGACCTGGCAGGCCAACCAGAGCCACCAGGTGGTCCTCTCGGTGTTCGGCGATCCGACCGAGCGCACCGCCGACTTCAACCGCAACAGCCTGGGCACGGTCGCCGACGACCGCGAGCAGGGCGCCGACACCTTCGGGCTCTCCTACAACGGCACGCTCGGGCCGACGCTCTTCGCCGAGGTCAGCGCCGGCCGCTTCGACCAGACCTTCCGGCGCACGCCGGTCGCCGACGTGCCGTTCTACGAGGTGCGGAGCTTCTCCCGCATCGGCTACGCGGCGGCCCAGGGCTGCCCGGGCGACCTCGGCGAGATCCCGGCCTCCGACTTCTCGACCTTCCTCTTCTCCGAGGGGTGCTTCGGCGGCGACTTCGACCAGGAGAACGGCGACGCCGGGCGCGACGAGCTGCGCGGTTCCGTCACCTGGTTCGGCGAGACCGGCGCGATCGACCACGAGATCAAGGCCGGCGCCGCGGCGCGCGCCGTCGAGTACACCGACTTTGCCAACTACCCGGGCCCGGCCGCCGGGCCGTTCGTCGACGATCAGGGCGTGGTGGTCGACCCGGGCGGGCTGGCCGGCCAGCGCTGGCAGCTCTTCGCCGACTTCGCGCGCCTGCTCGAGTTCGACCAGCACTCGGTCGGCGAGACCGACGAGCAGTCGCTCTACGTCCAGGACCGCGTCCGGTTCGGTGACCACTTCTCGCTCAACCTCGGCGTGCGCGCCGACGCGGCGCAGAGCAAGGGCGACCTCTCGGACGTCAACGAGAACCAGGAGCTCGACTTCGGCTTCGGCGACATGATCGCGCCGCGGGCCGGATTCACCTGGGACGTGGCGAAGAACGGGCGCTCGAAGCTCTACGGCCACTACGGCCGCTTCTACGAGTCGATCCCGCTCGACATCAACGCCCGCGCCTTCGGCAACGAGCAGTTCAACCTCTACTACTTCTACTACCCCGAGGACGGCTCGCTGCCCAACGCGGTCAACCCCGGCACCTGGTTCTACACCTACCGGCTGGGCGGCGGCACCAAGGTCGACCCCGGCATCGAGCCGATGTACACCACCGAGGCCCTGCTCGGCTTCGAGTACGAGATCGTGCCCAATCTGGCTGCCGGCCTCAAGGTCAGCCAGCGCGAGCTCGACAACGTGATCGAGGACATCTCGGTCGACGGCGGCCAGACCTACTTCATCACCAACCCGGGCGGCAGCGTCTCGGTCAACCCGGTGACCGGCGTGCCGCTGCCCGGAGCGGTGGTCTTCCCCGAGCCGCGGCGCGAGTACGAGGCGGTCGAGCTGACCCTCAACAAGCGGTTCACCGACAACTGGCAGCTCTACGGCAGCTACGTCTGGTCGAAGAACGAGGGCAACTACGGCGGGCTGTTCCGGCAGGACAACGGCCAGCTCGATCCCAACATCACCTCGGTCTACGACCTGCCGAGCCTGCTAGTCGGCGCCGACGGGCCGCTGGCCAACGACCGCGAGCACCAGTTCAAGCTCTACGGCTCCTACGCCTGGCCGTTCGAGCTGGTGACCGGCTTCTACGCCCAGTACCTGACCGGCACCCCGATCAGCCAGCTCGGCGCCCACTCGTCCTACGGCCGCAACGAGCGCTTCGTCACCCCGCGCGGCGACTTCGGGCGCACCGAGGACGTCTGGAACGCCGACCTCCACCTCGAGTACCCGGTGGCCGTCGCCGGCCTCGAGCTCAAGCTGATCGGCGATGTCTTCAACGTCACCGACGAGCAGGAGGCGGCGCTGGTCGACCAGGAGTGGACCCTCGCCGACGAGGAGGCCGACGACCCCGCCACGCCGCTCGACGAGTCGACCTGCGGCGGCCCCGGGACCGGCCCGGGCACCGCCTGCGAGGCCGGCAACCCGAACTTCGGCGAAGCCATGCAGTACCAGTCTCCCCGCACGCTGCGGCTCGGCGTCAAGCTGAGCTGGTAGCGGCGCTTCCCCGCAGTACCTCCCACCCCACAACGGGAGGGGTCGCCGCCCCGCGGCCCCTCCCGCCTTCCTTCAGTTCAGAGGTCGGCGCCCACCGCCGCGGCGATCGAGGGAAGTCCGTCGCGCTCGAGCAGCCGCAGCAGACCGCGGTTGATCTCGCCGGCCAGTCCCGGACCGCGGTAGATCAGGGCGGTGTAGACCTGGACCAGCGAGGCGCCGGCGCGGATCCGCCGGTAGGCTTCCTCGGCCGAGCCGATGCCGCCGGCGGCGATCAGCACCGCCCGGCCGGCGACCGCGCCGGCGACCGCCCGGAGGGTGCGATGGCTGCGCTCGGCGAGCACGGCTCCGGAGAGCCCGCCGCCGCCGGGATCGGCGCCGGGCACCAGCGACAGGTCGGCGGTGGTGTTGGTGGCGACGATGCCGGCGGCGCCGCTCTCGACCGCCGCCGCGGCGAGCGCCGCCGCGCGCTCGGGCGGCTGGTCGGGGTCGAGCTTGATCAGCACCGGCCGGTCGGTCAGCTCGGCGGCCGCCGCCAGCACCGCGGCGAGGAAGCCCTCGTCCTGGAGCCTGCGCAGGCCCGGCGTATTGGGCGACGAGACGTTGATCACCAGGTAGTCGCCGCGGCCGCCGAAGACCTCGAGCAGGCGCCGGTAGTCGTCGAGCGCACGCTCGGCCGGGGTCGCGCGGTTCTTGCCCAGGTTGATCCCGAGCGGGTAGGGGAGGGAGCCGAGGCGGTCGAGCCGCCGGGCCAGCGCCGCGGCGCCCCGGTTGTTGAAGCCGAGCCGGTTCTGCAGGCTCTCGGCGCCGGCGTGGCGGAAGAGGCGCGGCCGAGGGTTGCCCGGCTGCGGCTCGGGGGTCACCGTGCCGACCTCGGCGAAACCGAACCCGAGCGCCGGCACGGCCCCGAGCACCTCGCCGTCTTTGTCGAAGCCCGCGGCGAGCCCGACCGGGTTGACGAAGCGGCGGCCGAAGACCTCCTGCGCCAGCCGCGGATCGTCGACCAGATGGCGCCGCCGCCAGCCCGCCGCGAGCGGCGGCAGAGCCGCGACCGCACGAAGCGCCGTCTTGCCGAGCGCGTGGGCGCGCTCCGGGTCGAGGCGGAAGAGCAGCGGCTTGGCGAGGTCGTAGGCGCTCACGGCCGCGCGAGCCTACACCCGGGCGGCGGGCGCTTCGGCCGGTGCCGCGGGATGACGCCGGGGCGGTTCGGCGGCATTTCGGGGGGCGAATCCGCCCCTGCGAGGTAATCTCGGAGGGTAGCCTTCCCCCTGGGGGCCGGGAGATGCACCTCAGTAGGTGGGGAAGGAACCTACACAGGACAGGAGTGCGTCGCGAGATCTAACCGGGGAGCCTGGCCGATACCGGTGCGGCGTCCCCTCAGGGAGAGAGAAGGAGGAAGGGCATGTCTTCGAAGAGGATTCTGCGCTCGGTGCTGGTGGCGGTGGTAGCGGTGGGGTTGGTAGTCGGCTCGGCAGGCGCGGCGGCGGCGGCGCCGGAGCGGGGTGAGGGGGGGCAGGCTGGGTGGGGGGTGAGTGTGGGGGAGGCGGTGGAGGTGGTTTGGGGGTGGCTGGTAGGGACTCACCACGACCCCGAGCCCAGTAGCGTCACGGCGACGCCGAGGGTAGCCAACTCTTGCGCCGGCCCGCCTGAAGAATGCGGGGATGCGCGAGGGAATATGGACCCGAACGGCTGAACGCTCGACAATCAACGGGCCAAGAGGTGCCTGCGCACCAGAGCGGCCAGACCTGCGACCGATTCGATCGACTCCAGCTGCTTCTGGGCAGCTTGACTGAGCAGCGCGGCGGCTGCCACGCCTTCAGCGTGGATGCCGCACGACCGGCACAGTGCCAGAGTCGTGGTAGCTGCCGCTTCGAGATCCTTCCATCGCCCCTGGGTCGCATGGAGTTCGGCAAGCTCGAGAAGCACCAAAGCGATTTCGTAGGGGCGTTCCAGTCTGACGAACTGCTCCCGTGCTTCGTCCAACGACGCCTCGGCCAACCCGAGCACCCCGGCAGTTCGAGCGGCCCGACCCTCTATCCAGGCGAGCATCGCGCGGTCTGCATCTGAGCCCAAGAGCTCATACGCGGCACGGTGCCTTCTGAGAAGGGCCAGGGCAGCGTCTGGCTCCGCGGCATCCACCAGGCAAGTGGCGAGGTTGTGAATTGCGACCAGCGCCAGCCGCGGATCCTCATCGACTCCGACTAGTCCGAGGCCCGACCGCAAGAACGAGATAGCGCTCGTGAGGTCCCCCCGACCCATGGCGATGCCGCCGCGCTGCAGGTGGATCCTCCCCAGATCGTGCGTTGAGCCGAAGCGGCGATAGGCGCTCTCTGCTCGGCGGAGCAAGCGCTCGGCGGCATCAAATTGGTTGCAGTAGTCCTGATAAGAAGCCTCCAGCGAATCCACCTCCGCCCTGACCAGCGGGTCCGCCACAAGCCGCACCCGCTCGCGCGCCAGGCCGAACGCGACGCCGGCGCGGCGGAGGTCGCCGCAGATGCGGTGGGCGTTGCCGAGCTCGGCGAAGGCGAGGGCGCGGGCGTCGTCGACGTCGTCGGCGCCGGCGGCGTGGGCGGCCTCGGCGGCGGTCGAGGCCAGGTGGGCGAAGGCGACGCTCTCCTCGGGCGCCGGGCCGCGCCGCTCGCGCGCGATGGCGATCATCAGCTCGACGAACTCCGGCGCCAGGCAGTCCGGATGGCCGCCGGCGAAGCCCGGCCGCTCGGCGGCGGGGAGGCCCATCAGCTCGGCCGCCGCGGCGTGGGCCCGGCGGGAGCGCTCGTCGCGCTCCTCCAGGCGCCGCATCAGGTCGCGGCCCGGGTCCTCGGACTCATCCCTCTCGAGGTCGCTCATGTACCCGAGTGTAACCGATGTTAAGAGCAGATTGAAATTCGTGCCTTCGGCTGCGCCAAGCCTACAACCCGTCGCACGTGCGGTGCAACCCTCCTGCGCCCGATCGGATTCCGGACCTCGTGCCGCCGGCGAACCCCGGCGGCGGGGTCAATCCGGGTCGCCGCCAGCGCGGGCCGGCACCGCGCCGGAGCGCAGCCCCTCGGCCACCACCCGCGCGCGGTCCTCGAGGGCATCGGCCAGGACGTCGAGCAGCAGGTCGTCGGCGAGCGACTGGAGCGCCGGCAGGCGCTGCCCGATCTCGCGCAGGGTGCGGACGCTGGCTCCGCGCCCGGCGGCCACGGTGAGCGCCGCGCCGGCGGCGGAGGCCGCGTTCGCGGACAGCGGCCGGTCGCCGCCCCGGTGGCCGCGGTCGACGGCGTCGAGGCCGGCCATCGCGCGCGCCAGGTCAGTGGCGTCGGCGTCGAGGATGCCGAGGATGCGCTCCAGCGTCTCGATCCGCGGCCGCTGGCGGGCGGTCTCGTAGGCCGAGATCTGCTTGAGCGTGCACGCGGCTTCCTCGGCGAGCTTGCGCTGGGTGATCCCCCGCCGGTCGCGCAGCAGCCGCAGCGCACCGGCGAGGTGCCGGAATGCCGTCGGCTCGGCGGGGCCTTTCCATTCGTCCACGATGTTCGCTCCCCCGAGGCCGGGGGTTCCCCCCTCCCTCGGCCTCGACCCGATCCAGACCCGTCGGCAACGGTCCGTCCCGCCATCTTACAGCGCCGGACGCCGTGCTAGCCTGATTCCGCCCCGGCCTCCCGCCGGAGGCCCGACCGAGCGGTGCGAGCGAGGGTGCCAGAGACGGTGCCAGAGACGGGGAAAGACAGGCCGCTGTCGTCCGTGGAGCTGAGGGTCGGTACCCTCGGCGAGCCGCGCTTCCCGTCGCCGCTCGACCTGCCGCTCGAGGGGCCGGAGGCGACCGGCAGCTTCGTGCCCGAGGGGACCCGGGTGCGCTACTCGGTCGAGGTCGAGCCGGGCGAGGACGGCACGAGCGACCCCGACCCGGTGCTGATGGAGAAGGCCGGTCCGCGCCGGCGGATCTTCTTCGATCCGGCCGCCACCACCGCCGCGATCGTCACCTGCGGCGGGCTCTGCCCGGGCACCAACACGGTCATCCGCTCGCTGTTCTACGAGCTGCACCACCGCTACGGCGTCCGCCGCGTCCTCGGCATCCGCTACGGCTTCCGCGGCCTGACCCCGGAGGGCGAGCCGCCGATCGAGATGGCGCCGGCCTTCGTGCGCAACATCCAGGCCTTCGGCGGCACCATGCTCGGCTCTTCGCGCGGCCACCAGGACCCGTCCGTGATGGTCGACACGCTGGAGCGGCACGGCGTCGGCGTGCTGTTCGCGATCGGCGGCGACGGTACCCAGCGCGGCGTCCACGCGATCGCCGTGGAGGCGCTCCGGCGCGGTCTCGCGCTCGGGGTGGTCGGCGTCCCCAAGACCATCGACAACGACATCCCGTTCGTCTACCGCAGCTTCGGCTTCTCGACCGCTCTCGACAAGGCGCGCGAGGTGATCCAGGGTGCCCACACCGAGGCGCTGGGCGCGCCGCGCGGGGTCGGCCTGGTCAAGCTCATGGGCCGGCACGCCGGCTTCATCGCCGCCGGCGCCGCGCTGGCCAGCCAGGAGGTCAACTTCGTGCTCATCCCCGAGGTGCCGTTCGACCTCGAGGGGGAGCGGGGCTTCCTGGCGATGCTTGAGCGCCGGCTCGACGACCGCGGCCACGCGGTGGTGGTGGTCGCCGAGGGGGCGGGGCAGCACCTGTTCGGCGATCGGCCGATCGAGCGCGACGCGTCGGAGAACGTCAAGCTGCACGACATCGGGCCGTTCCTGCGCCGGAAGATCGAGGAGCACTTCACCCGCCAGCGCAAGGAAGTCCACGTCAAGTACTTCGACCCCAGCTACCTGGTGCGGAGCGTGCCGGCCACGAGCGACGACCGCCTGCACTGCGACGCACTCGCGCGCCACGCCGCCCACGCCGGCATGGCGGGCAAGACCGACGTCATGGTCGGCGTCTGGCACAACGTCTACATCCAGGTGCCGATCCCGGCGGTCAACGGCCGCACCAAGAGCCTGTCGCCCCAGGGCGGGGTGTGGATGGCGGTGCTCGAGGCGACCGGGCAGCCGCGGCGGTTCGGTTAGTCGGAGGGGGGCTGCCGGCCGTCCTTCATTCCCGGGCCGGCATCGCGCGCAGCCGCTCCTCGTACCACTCCCGCGAGCCGCGGAGCTTCCATTCGCGCTCCTCGCCGTCCGCGGCGACCGCGGCGGTGAGCCTGCCGAGGCGCGTCAGGTAGACGCCCCGGTGGCCGCCGGCGGCGAGGTGCAGGCGACCCTCGATCCCGAGATCGCCGGCGCCGACCTCGAGGTCGTGGATCGCCACCTCCTCCGCGCCGGCGAGGAGCCGCCCGGAGACCGCCAGGTCCTCGACCGTCAGCAGCCCGTCGAACCAGCCGAGGGCGGGGTGGCGGGTCGCGAAGAGCGCCAAGAGCGGGCCGGAGTCGCGGGCGCGGCCGGTGAAGCGGGCGTCGAGGCGGCGGCCGGCCGCCGCGGCGCCGAGGTCGAGGGTCGCCGCGGGCAGCTCGAAGCGTCCCCACCAGCCGGGGACGCCGCCGCCGGCGGCGACGCCGGTGACCTCGGCCGCGGTGCCGGCGAGGTCGAAGCGGCGTGCCCGCGGATCGAAGTGCGGCACCCGCGCGGCGATCCGCAGGTCGCCCGCGAGCGGCAGGCCGCGGTAGCGGGCGGCGGCGGCGGTGGCGGTGAGCTCCACCGCGGCGCTGCCGTCGCGCTCGGCGGTGAAGTAGCGCAGCCAGCCGCCGACCCGCCCGCTTCCGCCCGTGAAGGAGAGCCCGGAGCCGCTCGGCAGGAAGGCGTTGTAGACGGTCAGGTCCGGCACCTCGGAGTCGGGCAGGAGGATGCGGATCTCGGCCGCCGGCGGCGGACCGGCGAGGTCGGGCGCCTCGGCGCGCACCGCGAGGGAGAACCCGGCGCCGCGGACGTGCGGCTCGGCGAGCTCCGGCGAGCGGACGGTGAAGGAGTCGAGGCGGGCGAGCAGGCGGGCCGGCAGATCGGGACGGGCGGCCTCGCCTGCGTCCTCGCCGGGGTCGCCCGCCTCGCCGCCGCCGACCCCGGCGGTGAGCCGCCCGGCGCCTTCCGCGCGGTAGCCGAGGTAGTCCACGGTCAGCCGCGGCGCGTCGATCGCGAGGCGGCTGCCGGCGGCGATCACGCCCTGCTCGAGCCCGAACCGCGCCGCCAGGTCGCCGCCGCCGCCGAGCGCCAGCCAGGCGCCGCCGTCGCGCCGGGGCGGCTCGATCAGCCGTCCGAGGTCGGTCACGCGGCCGCTCAGGTCGAGCCGTCCGGAGAGGAAGCGGAACTTCGCGCGGCCGCGGTGCTCGGTGGGGTCGAAGCGGTCGAAGCGGGCGGTGAGGTCGGCGGTCAGCCGGTCGGCGACCTCGACATCGCCGCGGTGGAGGGTGGCGCCGGCCAGGCGCAGCCGCGCGCCCTCCATCGCCAGCGAGCTGCGGGTGCGGAGCGCCAGCGAGCCGGTCAGCCGGCCGTCGCCGGTCAACCGGTGCTCGTCGATCCAGATCTCGCGCACGCCGCCGATCGCGACCCGGTCGAGGTCGATCCGCCAGCCCGGCCCCCGACGGCGCCCGTAGAGCGCCTCCGGCGGCCGCTCGGGCGGGTTCTGGAGCCCCGGGATCGGCGGCGCCGCCTCGCGCGAGGCCTCGGCCGCGGGCCGGGTGTCGATCCGGCGGCGCAGCCGGAAGCTCAGCCCGTCGGCTTCGACCGAGGTGAGGTGGAAGCGGCGGCGGGCGAGCGCCGGCAGGTCGACGGTCGCCGTCGCCCGGTCGAGGGTGAGCAGCCATTGCGCCGGCCGGCTCTGCACCCGCAGCCGGAAGCCGCGCAGGTGGATCCGGCCGGGGACGACCGTCCAGGCGCCGTCCCAGTCGACCTGGCGCTTCTCCGGCCTGCGGTCGAGCAGCCGCTCGAGCAGCGGCGTGGCGACCAGGAGGTTGCCGGCGACCAGGTAGGCCAGCTCGGCGGCGGCGAGCACCGCGAGGGTGGCGACGGCGACCCGAACCGCCCGGCGGCGGCGGGAGAGGGGTGGCAACGGGCCGCTCGGGCGCGCGGAGGGCGGTCGTCTTGCAAGCATGCGCGGGGTGGTCAAGCGAGCAGCATGCCAGATCGCGATCCGCGGTGGCGGGTGGCTCGCCTTGCCGGCCGGTTTCTGCTTTACTAGCCGCTCCGGCCGGGGGGTTGGAGAGGGGCCCGGTGGAACGGATCCGTTCCCCGGGTGAGGGTGGACCGCCTTGTCACGAGGACTCGATACCGTCAGCTCGCGGCGGTCGCGCACCGTCTGCCAGCGCGTCTGCCAGCCTGTCTGCCAGCCCGTCCGCCGCCACCTGGTCCCTCGGCGCGTCCGCCGAGAGCGCCCGCCGGCGTGGCCGGCCGGGGTCCTGCTCGCTGCGGCTCTCCTCGCCGCCGCGGCGCCGGCTGCCGGGACGCAGGATGGGCGGCGCCTCGAGGAGCTCAGCCTCGAGGAGCTGATGGGGGTCGAGGTCACCTCGATCGCCGGGATCGCGCGGTCCCGTTTCGCCTCGCCGGCCGCAGTCTTCGTCATCACCCGCGACGACATCCGCCGCTCCGGCCACCGCACGCTGGCCGAGGCGCTGCGCCTGGCGCCGGGGGTGTTCGTCGGGCGCACCGCGACCCACGGCTGGACGATCGGCGCCCGCGGCCTGACCGGCAACAACATCACCTCGACCCGCTCGCTGGTGCTGATCGACGGCCGCGTGGTCTACGACCCGCTGTTCAACGGCACGCTCTGGGACGTGGTCGACGTCGCGCTCGAGGACGTCGACCGGATCGAGGTGATCCGCGGCCCCGGGGCGACGCTGTGGGGCGCCAACGCGGTCAACGGCGTGATCAACGTCATCACCCGCAGCGCGCGCGACACCCAGGGCACCTTCCTTCTCGCCGGCGCCGGCGACCGCGAGCAGTTCGCCACCGCCCGACACGGCGGCGCGGTCCCGGGCGGCGGTGCCTACCGGGTGTGGGGCAAGTACTCCGACGACGCGCCGTTCGAGCTCGCCGACGGTTCGAGCGCCCACGACCAGTGGACGCGGGCGCGCGCCGGCTTCCGCGTCGACGCCACCGGCGAGCGGGGCGTCGACTGGACGCTCCAGGGCGACCTCTACGAGAACCCGACCACCCGTGTGGTCGCGCGCACGCCGGTGCCGGACCGGCACCTCCAGTTCGACACCCGCGTCACCGACGACGACGTCGACGGCGGCTACCTGCGCTTCCGCGCCGAGAGCGGGGTCGGCGAGGACTCCGGCTGGAGCCTCCAGGGCTACTACGACCACACCAACCGCGAGACCAGCCGGCTCGGCGTCCGGCGCGACACCTTCGACCTCGACCTGCGCGGCTGGAGCCGTTGGCGCGGGCGCCACGAGGTGCTCTGGGGGGTGCAGTACACCGACACCGCGGACCGTCTCGAGAACATGCCGCAGTTCCTGTTCGATCCCGAGGAGCGCTCGTGGAGCACGGTCAACGGCTTCGTCCAGCTCACCGGCGAGCTGATCCCCGGCCGCCTCCACGCGATGGCCGGCAGCAAGGTGACCTACCACGAGTTCGTCGGCGTCGAGGCTCAGCCCGGGGCGCGGCTGTGGTGGACGCCGAGCGACCGGCAGACGCTCTGGGCGGCGGTCTCGCGCCCGGTGCGGGTGCCGTCGCGGCTCGAGGAGGACGGCTTCATCGTCCTCGCCTACGCCGACCCCGGGCTGATCTTCGGCCCGGGGCCGACCGGCGAGTTCCTCCCCTTCGGGGTCGCCGGCGACGAGGATCTCGACGTCGAGAAGATGGTCTCCTACGAGGTCGGCCACCGCGTGCGCCTGGGTGCAGATTGGGAGCTCGACACCGCGCTCTTCTTCAACGACTACTCGACCCTGATCTCGATCCCCGAAGAGGTCATCGGCAGCTTCACCGACGCCGGCTCCGGCGAGACCTACGGCGGCGACCTGCTGCTCTCCGGCCGGCTCTCCGAGCGCTGGCGGCTGGCCGCGTCGTACAGCCACCTCGAGGTCGAGATCCGCGGCCCGGTGAGCCAGACCGAGGAGCAGGGCGCGCCCGAGAACCTCGCCCAGCTCCGCTCCTCGTGGGACGTCCGCGACGACCTCGGCCTGCACGCCGCGCTCTACTACGTCGACCGCATCCCGGGGCTCGGGATCGACCCCTACGAGCGCCTCGACCTCGGACTCACCTGGCAGCCGGCCGCCCGGGTCGAGCTCGCGCTCTGGGGGCAGAACCTCCTCGACTCGGCGCACCTGGAAGCCTCGCCGGTGGCGATCCCGCGCAGCTTCTACGCCCAGGTCGAGGTCGGCTTCTGAGGTCCGCCGTGCGGCTTCCCGGACGGACCGCGGTCGCGCTCGCTCTGGCGCTGTCGCTCGACGCCGCACCGGTGCGAGAGGCCGGCGCGACCCCCGCCGCCGCCGAGGCGGTCGAGGCCGCGGAGCTCAAGGCCGCCTACGTGGTCAACTTCGCGCGCTACACCGAGTGGCCGGCGAACCGGTTCGAGCACGCCCAGGGCCCGCTGGTGGTGATGGTGATCGGCGACGACGAGGTCGCCCGGGAGCTGGCCGAGATCGCCGAGCGCGCCGACGCGATCGGCGGCCACCCGCTGGAAGTGCGGCGGGAGCCGCTGTCGCCGCCGGAATCCTGGCGCCGGGAACGGATGCTCGGGGAGCTGCGGCGGGCCCACGTGGTCTATCTCGGTCCGGACGCCGAGGACGGCGTCCGGGAGCTGCTGGCCGACCTCGCCGGGCTCGCGGTGCTGACGGTCGGCGACGTCCCGGACTTCGCCGCTTCGGGCGGCATGATCGGGCTGCGCCGGCAGGACCTGCGCGTGGTCTTCGACGCCAACCCCGAGGCGATCCGCGCCGGCGGCATCACGGTCAGCGCGCGGGTGCTCAAGCTCGCCCGCATCGTCACCACCACCGGCCGCCGATGAGCCCGCGCCGATGAGCCCGCGGAGATGACGAGGATCGGCGGCGGCCCACGCTCGTTCGGCGACCAGATCACCCTGGCGGTGACCGCGACCAGCGGCCTCGCCGTGGTGGTCGCGGCCGTGCTGCTGGCGCTGGTCGACTACGGCCGGGTGCGCCGCGAGACGACCGAGACCGCATCCTCGCTGGCCGAGCTGGTGACGATCAACAGCGGCGCGGCGCTGGTCTTCGACGACCCGGTCCACGGCGCCGACGCCCTCGACGTGCTGCGCGCCGTCCCCGAGGTCGCCGCCGCCGTCCTGTTCGAGCGCGAGGGCGAGGTGTTCGCCGAGTACCGGCGTGCCGCCGAGCCGATCCCCGACCTCGTGCCCGAGACGATCGGAACCCGCGAGGAGGGGCGCTGGCTGTTCCTGACCCTGCCGGTCTACGACCGCGAGCAGCTCCAGGGCCGGCTCCAGGTCGCCTACGACCTGCGCGCGGTCGAGGAGCGCCTGGGCTCGAACCTGGTGATCGCGCTGCTGGTTTCCGCCGCCTCGATGCTGCTCGCCTACCTGGTGGCGCGGCGGATCCGGCGCGACCTGGCGGCGCCGATCGACGAGCTGGTGCGGGTGGCCACCGGCGTTACCGAGACGCGGGACTTCTCGCTACGCGCGGCCCGACGCGGCGACGACGAGCTGGGCCGCCTGACCCGGGCGTTCAACGAGATGCTGGCGCAGATCGGCCAGCAGGAACGGGAGCTCCAGGCCTCGCACGCCGAGCGCGGCGCGCTGCTCGAGAGCGAGCGCGCCGCCCGCGCCGAGGCCGAGCGGGCGAGCCGGATGAAGGACGAGTTCGTGGCCACCGTGTCGCACGAGCTGCGCACGCCGCTGACGCCGATCCTCGGCTGGGTCGAGGTGCTGCGCCTGTCCGGGCCCGCGGACGAGCAGACGCGGCGCGCGCTCGAGGTGATCGAGCGCAACGTCCACCTCCAGGCGCAGCTCATCGACGACCTGCTCGACATCAGCCGGATCGTCTCGGGCAAGGTGCGCCTCGAGGTGCAGCCGGTCGAGCCGGCGGAGGTGATCGAGGCGGCGCTCGCGACCGTGCGCCCGGCCGCCGAGGCGCGCGAGATCCGCCTCGACGTCCGCCTCGACCGCGAGGCCGGCCCCGCGGACGCCGGGACGGCCGGCGCCCAGACGGTGAGAGCCGATCCCGGCCGCCTGCAGCAGATCGTCTGGAACCTGCTGTCGAACGCGATCAAGTTCACCGACCGCGGCGGGCGGGTCGAGGTGCGGCTGCGCCGCCGCGGCTCGCAGGTCGAGATCGCGGTGAGCGACAGCGGCAAGGGGATCGACCCCGACTTCCTGCCCCACGTCTTCGAACGCTTCCGCCAGGCCGACAGCTCGATCACCCGCCGGCACGGCGGCCTCGGCCTCGGCCTGGCGATCGTCCGCCAGCTCGTCGAGCTGCACGGCGGCACGGTGCGCGCCGAGAGCCCGGGCGAGAACCTCGGCGCCACCTTCACGGTCAGCCTGCCGGTGATGGCGGTCGCCGGCGGCGTGCCGCCCGCGGCCCGCGGCCCGCGAGATTCCGGCGCCCCGGCCGCGGAGGCGGCCGCGCCGCCGTCGCTGGCCGGCCTCTCGGTGCTGGTGGTCGACGACGACCGCGACGCGCGCGAGCTCCTCTCGCGGGTCCTCGAGCACTTCGGGGCCGAGGTCCAGCTCGCCGCCTCGGCGGCCGAGGGGCTCCAGGTCCTCCGCTCGGCCCGGCCCGACGTGCTGGTCAGCGACATCGGCATGCCCGACGTCGACGGCTACGAGCTGATCCGCCGCGTCCGCGACCTTGAGGACGGCGTCGCCCGGACGCCGGCGATCGCGCTCACCGCCTTCGCCCGCGCCGAGGACCGCGAGCGCGCGCTCGAGGCCGGCTACCAGGTCCACGTCGCCAAGCCGGTCGACCCGGGCCGCCTGGTCGCCGCGGTCGCCAGCCTGGCCGCCGCCGGCGGCGGCCAGGCTGGCGACGTCGTTCAAGGGGGGTTGTTCCAACCCCCCTCCCCGCGCGAGTAAATCGCGCGGGGGCCCCTCCCCCGAGTCGGCGGCCTTGGCGGCCGCCGGTCGCCCTTCGGGCTCCTTCGCCGCCACCGTTGAGGAGAAGTGGGGGCCTTGCGTCCGCTCGGGGGCGCGTCTATACTGCGCCCTCTGCGCCGGCCGTCCGTGCCGGCGTCCGGGAACGGAAGCCCGCCGGAACAGGTCTCTTGGGACCGGCTCCTCGGGGCCGCGGCAGTCACCGTCGCAGCGAGTGCTGCGGCGAGTCGATTGACGCCCCTTCGGAGCTTCTGGTAGTCTCGGCGAGTTTTCCGCGCCGAGGGTCCCCGCCCGGGGACCGGGGCGCAGTGATCGTCCGAGGACAGTCCTCGAACGGACTCGTTCGAGGCGCAACAGCGTGAGATGCCCGCGCCGTGGCGGGTGGCCCCGCGTACGGGCGCCGCACCGTCTTCCGGAAAGGCCGTCTTCCGGGCACGGGTTTCGATTCACGCTTCGATTCGTGATCAGAGCGGTGACCGAGGAGAGCTGACGCATGCCGACGATCCAGCAGCTCGTGCGCAAGGGGCGCGAGCGGGTGAAGACGAAGACGAAGAGCCCGGCGCTGCAGGGCTCGCCGCAGAAACGCGGGGTCTGCGTCCGCGTCTACACCCAGACGCCGAAGAAGCCGAACTCGGCCCTGCGCAAGGTGGCGCGCGTGCGCCTGACCAACGGCATCGAGGTCACCACCTACATCCCCGGGGTCGGCCACAACCTGCAGGAGCACTCGATCGTGCTGATCCGCGGCGGCCGCGTCAAGGACCTGCCGGGCGTGCGCTACCACGTGATCCGGGGCACCCTGGACGCGGTCGGCGTCGAGGGCCGCCGCCAGGGTCGATCCAAGTACGGCGCCAAGCGGCCGAAGTCGTAGGTCCCCGGAAGACGAAGGCCCCGAAGGCGAAAGGTTAGGAGAGCCGCGATGCCCAGAAGGCGCGAAGTCCCCAAGCGCGAGATCCTGTCGGATCCGATCTACAACTCGCAGTTGGTGACCAAGTTCGTCAACGTCCTCATGCGCGACGGCAAGAAGTCGGTCGCCGAGCGCATCCTGTACGACGCGCTGGCGACCATCGGCGAGCGCAGCGGCGACGATCCGATGAAGGTGTTCAAGCGCGCGGTCGAGAACGTCAAGCCGGCGGTCGAGGTCAAGTCGCGCCGCGTCGGCGGCTCGACCTACCAGGTGCCGGTCGACGTGCGGCCGAGCCGCCGGCTGGCGCTGTCGATGCGCTGGCTGATCGGCGCCGCCAAGGGGCGCGGCGAGAAGACGATGCGGGCCCGGCTGGCCAACGAGCTGTCCGAGGCCGCGGAGAACCGCGGGGGCGCGGTCAAGAAGAAGGAGGACACGCACCGGATGGCGGAGGCCAACAAGGCCTTCGCCCACTACCGCTGGTAACGACACACCTCCCGCACCGACCGCCGGCGGCGCCGCCCCGGCGGGCTCCCGCACGCAACACGAGAGCGCGAGATCCGATCGGCGACGGCCGCAAGGCCGCCCTCGCCGCTCGCTCTCGCGACGGGAACGGGTGACAGGAATCGCTTCCAGGTAGCTGATACCAGCCAGTAGATACGGAGCGCGTCGCGCAAGAAAGATCACGAAGATGGCACGCAAGGTACCGCTGTCCAAAACCCGCAACATCGGGATCATGGCCCACATCGACGCGGGCAAGACCACGACTACCGAGCGGATCCTGTTTTACACCGGGGTCACCTACAAGATCGGCGAGGTCCACGAAGGGACCGCGACGATGGACTGGATGGCGCAGGAGCAGGAGCGCGGCATCACGATCACCTCCGCCGCCACCCAGTGCTTCTGGCGCGAGCACCGGATCAACATCATCGACACCCCGGGCCACGTCGACTTCACCGCCGAGGTCGAGCGCTCGCTGCGCGTGCTCGACGGCGCGGTGGCGGTGTTCGACGCCGTCGCCGGCGTCGAGCCGCAGTCGGAGACGGTGTGGCGCCAGGCCGACCGCTACCGCGTGCCGCGCATCGCGTTCGTCAACAAGATGGACCGCGTCGGCGCCGACTTCGAGCGGACGATCTCGATGATGCGCTCGCGCTTGGCCGCCTCGCCGGTGGCGATCCAGATGCCGTGGGGCCGCGAGGACACGCTCAAGGGCGTGATCGACCTCGTCCGGATGCGCGGCATCCTCTACAAGGACGAGACCCTGGGCGCCGACTACGAGGTGGTCGACGTCCCCGACGAGCACGCCGACCAGGCGCACCGGATGCGCGAGCAGCTGGTCGAGGCGGTCGCCGAGACCGACGACACCCTGCTCGAGAAGTACCTCTCGGGCGAGGAGGTGACGGTCGACGAGATCGTCGCCGCGCTGCGCCGCGGCACCATCGCCAACGCGCTCCAGCCGGTGATCTGCGGCAGCGCGTTCAAGAACAAGGGCGTCCAGCCGCTGCTCGACGCGGTGGTCGACTACCTGCCGTCGCCGACTCGAGGTGCCGCCGGTCGAGGGGATCGATCCCGAGACCGACACCAAGGTGACCCGCCCGTCGGCCGACGACGAGCCGTTCGCCGGCGCTGGTGTTCAAGATCATGACCGACCCCTTCGTCGGTCAGCTCGCCTTCTTCCGCGTCTACTCGGGCCACGTCGAGTCGGGCAGCTCGGTGCTCAACGCGACCAGCGGCAAGAGCGAGCGCATCGGGCGCCTGCTCAAGATGCACGCCAACAAGCGCGAGGAGATCAACGAGGTCTGGGCGGGCGACATCGCCGCCGCGGTCGGCCTGCGCAACGTCACCACCGGCGACACGATCTGCGATCCCAAGTCACCCGATCGTGCTCGAGTCGATGAGCTTCCCCGAGCCGGTGATCTCGGTCTCGATCGAGCCCAAGACCAAGGCCGACCAGGAGAAGCTCGGCCAGGCGCTGCGGCAAGCTGACCGCAGGAGGACCCGACCTTCCGGGTGCACACCGATCCCGACACCGGCCAGACCCTGATCTCGGGCATGGGCGAGCTGCACCTCGAGATCATCGTCGACCGCCTGGTGCGCGAGTTCAACGTCGGCGCCAACGTCGGCAAGCCGCAGGTGGCCTACAAGGAGACGATCTCGCGCCGAGGCCGAGGGCGAGGGGCGCTTCGTGCGCCAGACCGGCGGCCGCGGCCAGTACGGCCACGCCAAGATCCGCATCCGCCCGGCGCCGGACGAGCGAGTTCCTCTTCGAGAACGAGATCGTCGGCGGCTCGATCCCGCGGGAGTTCATCCAGCCGATCGAGCAGGGCATCCGCGAGGCGCTCGAGACCGGCCCGCTCGCCGGCTACCCGGTGACCGGGGTCGAGATCGAGCTCTACGACGGCAGCTTCCACGACGTCGACTCCTCGGAGATGGCGTTCAAGATCGCCGGCTCGATGGCCTTCCAGGACGCCGCCAAGAAGGCGGCGCCGGTGCTGCTCGAGCCGGTGATGGCGGTCGAGGTGGTGACCCCCGAGGAGTACATGGGCGACGTCATCGGCGACATCACGTCGCGCCGCGGCCGCATCCAGCACATGGAAGGCGCGGGCCAACGCGCAGGTGATCACCTGCCGGGTGCCGCTGTCCGAGATGTTCGGCTACGCCACGGACCTGCGGTCGGTGACCCAGGGCCGGGCCAGCTACACGATGCAGTTCGCCTCCTACGAGCAGGCGCCGAAGAACGTCAGCGAGGAAGTCGTCGCCAAGGCGGCGGGCTGAGAGCGCGCGGAGCGCTGAGAGAGATCCGGAGGGAGAGTCATGGGGAAGGAGAAGTTCGAGCGGACGAAGCCGCACGTGAACGTCGGGACGATCGGTCACGTGGACCACGGCAAGACGACGCTGACGGCGGCGATCACGAAGGTGCTGTCGGCGAAGGGTCTGGCGGAGTTCGTGGCGTTCGACGAGATCGACAAGGCTCCCGAGGAGCGCGAGCGCGGGATCACGATCGCGACGGCGCACGTGGAGTACCAGACGCCGAACCGGCACTACGCGCACGTGGACTGCCCGGGTCACGCGGACTACGTGAAGAACATGATCACGGGCGCGGCGCAGATGGACGGCGCGATCCTGGTGGTGTCGGCGGCGGACGGCCCGATGCCGCAGACGCGGGAGCACATCCTGCTGGCGCGCCAGGTGGGCGTGCCGTCGATCGTCGTGTTCCTGAACAAGTGCGACATGGTCGACGACGAGGAGCTGCTGGACCTGGTCGAGCTGGAGCTTCGGGAGCTGCTGTCCTCGTACGAGTTCCCCGGCGACGACATCCCGATCATCCGGGGCTCGGCGCTGAAGGCTCTGGATTCGGGCGATCCGGACAGCGAGTGGGGCAAGAAGATCATCGAGCTGATGGATGCTGCCGACAGCTACATCCCGATGCCGGAGCGGGCGATCGACCAGGCGTTCCTGATGCCGATCGAGGACATCTTCTCGATCTCGGGCCGCGGCACGGTGGTGACCGGCCGGGTCGAGCGGGGGATCGTCAAGGTCGGCGACGAGGTCGAGATCGTGGGCATCCACCCGACGACCAAGACGATCGTCACCGGTGTCGAGATGTTCAAGAAGCTCCTCGACCAGGGTCAGGCGGGCGACAACATCGGAGTCCTGCTGCGCGGCACCAAGAAGGACGAGGTGGAGCGCGGCCAGGTGCTGGCCAAGCCGGGTTCGATCACGCCGCACACCAAGTTCAAGGGCGAGGTGTACGTCCTGACCAAGGAGGAGGGCGGCCGTCACACGCCGTTCTTCAACGGCTACCGGCCGCAGTTCTACTTCCGGACCACGGACGTGACCGGGGTGGCGACGCTGCCCGAGGGCACCGAGATGGTGATGCCGGGCGACAACGTCAACCTGACGGTGGAGCTGATCGCTCCGATCGCGATGGAGAAGGGCGTCCGCTTCGCCATCCGCGAGGGCGGCCGCACCGTCGGCGCCGGCACCGTCACCGAGATCGTCAAGTAGGCGACGGGCACGAGGCAGGAGACCGAAGCAGGCAGGGGAACAGACGATGGTCAACGAGAAGATCCGAATCCGCCTCAAGGCGTACGACTACCGCATCCTCGACACCTCGACGCGCGAGATCGTCGACACCGCGCGCCGCACCGGCGCGCGGGTGGTCGGGCCCATCCCGCTGCCCACCAACATCTCGCGGTACACCGTCAACCGGTCGCCGCACGTCGACAAGAAGTCGCGCGAGCAGTTCGAGATGCGCACCCACAAGCGGCTGCTCGACATCTTCGAGCCGACCGGCCAGACCGTGGACGCTCTGATGAAGCTCGAGCTGCCGGCCGGCGTCGACGTCGAGATCAAGGCCTTCGGCAAGTAGAAAGCGGCCTGCGAGAACTTGGGAGCCAAGGCGATGGAAGGCATTCTGGGAAGGAAGCTGGGCATGACCCAGATCTACGGCGCGGACGGCTCGGCGATCCCGGTCACCGTGGTCAAGGCCGGTCCCTGCCTGGTGGTGCAGCGCAAGACCGCCGCCACCGACGGTTACGAAGCGGTGCAGCTCGGGCTGGTCGAGGAGCGCGCCCCGCGGCGGGTCCCCCGGCCGCGCAAGGGCCACTTCGACAAGGCCGGCGTCGCGCCGACCCGCCGGGTGATGGAGTTCGCGGTCGAGGCCGGCGAGGAGAACGCCCAGCCCGGCGACCAGGTCCGCGCCTCGATCTTCGCCGAGGGCGACTATGTCGACGCCGTCGGCACCGGCCGCGGCAAGGGCTTCCAGGGCGTGATCAAGCGCCACGGCTTCGCCGGCGGCCGCGCCACCCACGGCTCGATGTTCCACCGCGCGCCGGGCTCGATCGGCTCGTCGGCCTACCCGTCGCGGGTCTATCCCGGCCTGCGCCTGCCCGGCCAGATGGGCGGCAAACGGATCACGGCGAAGAACCTCCGGGTGGTCAAGGTCGACGCCGAGAACGACCTGATCTATCTCAAGGGGGCGGTGCCGGGGGCGAAGGACGCCTACCTGGCGATCCGCCGGGCGAAGAAGGGTTGACGGCGATGAAGATCGCGATCAAGAACCTCGACAACCAGCAGGTGCGCGAGATCGACCTGCCCGACTCGGTGTTCGGGTACCCCTACAAGGAGCACCTGATCCACGAGGCGGTGCTGGCGGTGCTCGCCGCCCGCCGCGCCGGCACCCACAAGACCAAGACCCGCGCCGAGGTCTCCGGCTCCGGGCGCAAGCTCTGGCGCCAGAAGGGGACCGGCCGCGCGCGCACCGGCGACCTCCGCAACCCGAAGTGGCGCAAGGGCGGCATCGTCCACGGGCCGGTGCCGCGCAGCTACGAGAAGAAGCTCTCGGCGCGCGAGAAGCGCAATGCGTTGAAGAGCGCCCTGTCGCGCAAGGTCGCCGACGGCGAGATCCTGATCCTCGAGTCGCTCGACCTCGCGAGCCACAAGACCCAGGAGCTGGCCGGGCGGCTCGCCGGGCTCGGCGTCTCGGGCCGGGCGCTCCTGGTCGACAGCCGCGACAACGTCAACCTCGAGCGGGCGTCGCGCAACCACCCGGCGCTCAAGGCGGTCGACGCCCTGGCGGTCAACGTCCACGACGTCGTCGACCGGCCGCACCTGGTGTTGAGCGAGGGCGCGCTCAACCGGCTGGTGGAGGTGCTCGAGCGATGAGAGTGCAAGACATCATCCGGCGCCCGCTGATCACCGAGAAGTCGACCGGGCTGCGCGACGAGCGCAACATCGTCGCCTTCGAGGTCGACCGGCGCGCCAACAAGATCGAGATCCGGCGCGCGGTCGAGCACCAGTTCAAGCGCAAGGTCGCCGAGGTGCGGGTGGCCAACATGCACGGCAAGGAGCGGCGCCAGGGGCGTTCCTCCGGCCGCCGCCCGGACTGGAAGAAGGTCTACGTCCGCCTGGCCGAGGGCGAGCAGCCGATCGAGTTCTTCGAAGGGGTCTAAGCCATGGGGATCAAGCAGAGAAACCCGACCAACCCGGCGAGCCGCTTCCAGACCTACTCGACCTTCGAGGAGCTGACCGCGACCGAGCCGCTCAAGGCCCTGACCCGGGGCAAGCGGCGCTCGGGCGGCCGCAACAACCAGGGCGAGATCACGATCTGGTGGCGCGGCGGCGGTCACAAGCGGCGCTACCGCCAGATCGACTTCAAGCGCAACAAGCACGGCATCCCGGCCAAGGTCGCGACCATCGAGTACGACCCCAACCGCTCGGCGCGCATCTGCCTCCTGCACTACGCCGACGGCGAGAAGCGCTACATCCTGTGGCCCAACGGCCTCGCGGTCGGCGCCACGGTGATGAGCGGCGAGGGCGCCGAGGTCAACCCGGGCAACGCGCTGCCGCTGGCCAAGATCCCGCTCGGCACGATCGTGCACAACGTCGAGTTGCGGATCGGCAAGGGCGGCCAGCTCGTGCGCAGCGCCGGCGCCGGCGCCCAGTTGATGGCGCGCGAGGGGAGCTACGCCCAGCTCAAGCTCCCGTCGGGCGAGGTGCGCAAGGTCCACGTCGACTGCTTCGCCACCGTCGGCCAGGTCGGCAACCTCGAGCACGAGAACCTGTCGATCGGCAAGGCCGGGCGGAACCGCTGGGTCGGCAAGAAGCCGCACAACCGCGGCGTGGTGATGAACCCGGTCGACCACCCGATGGGCGGCGGCGAGGGCCGCTCGTCCGGCGGCCGGCACCCCTGCACGCCGTGGGGCGTGCCGACCAAGGGTTACAAGACCCGCAACAACAAGCGCACCGACGGCATGATCGTGCGGCGCCGCAACAAGAAGGGCTGATCGGAGGCGGAAGATGGCGCGTTCGCTCAAGAAGGGTTACTTCATCGACGACCACCTCGCAGAAGAAGGTGGCGGCGATGAACGACTCGGGCCAGAAGCGGGTGATCAAGACCTGGTCGCGGCGCTCGACGGTCGTCCCCGAGATGGTCGGCCACACGATCGCGGTGCACAACGGCTCGAAGTTCATCCCGGTGTACGTCAGCGAGAACATGGTCGGCCACAAGCTCGGCGAGTTCGCGATGACCCGCACCTTCCGCGGCCACAGCGGCAAGAAGGTCGAGAAGGGCGCCCGCGCCCGCTAGCGCGAGGGAGGCAGGGACGATGGAAGTCAAGGCACGGCTGCGCTACCTCCAGGGCTCGCCGCAGAAGGTGCGCCTGGTGGCGGACCTGATCCGCGGCAAGGGGGTCGAGGAGGCCGCGGGCATCCTCAAGCTGACCCACAAGTCGGCGGCGCGCCCGCTCGAGAAGCTCCTGCGCTCGGCGGTCGCCAACGCGGAGCACCGCGAGGAGGACGCGCCCGACGTCGACAAGCTCTACGTCAAGGAGATCTTCGTCGACGGCGGGCCGGTGTTGAAGCGCCTGCGCCCGGCGCCGATGGGACGCGCCTTCCGGGTCATCAAGCGGCAGAGCCACATCACCATCAAGCTCGACACCCGCAAGGGCGCGGACGGCGAGTAAAGGGAACGGAACGGAGATCGATCGTGGGCCAGAAGACGCATCCCTACGGCTTCCGCCTCGTCTACAACCAGACCTGGCACTCGCGCTGGTACGCCGAGAATCACTACTCGAAGATCCTGCTCGAGGACGTGAAGCTCCGCCAGCAGCTCAAGAAGCGCTTCGCGCACGCGGGCGTTTCCGAGGTCGACATCGAGCGCGCCGCGGAGCGCATGCGGGTGACGATCTACACCTCGCGGCCGGGGATCATCATCGGCCGCAAGGGCGCCGAGGTCGACAAGCTGCGCGACGACCTGGTCAAGCAGCTCGGGCGCGAGGTGCACATCAACATCCAGGAGATCCAGCGCCCGGAGCTCGACGCCCAGCTCGTGGCGCAGTCGATCGCCGGCCAGCTCGAGCGCCGGGTGTCGTTCCGCCGCGCCATGCGCAAGTCGATGGAATCGGCGTTCCGGTTCGGCGCCAAGGGGGTCAAGATCATGGTCGCGGGCCGCCTCGGCGGTCACGAGATCGCCCGCACCGAGTGGTACCAGGAAGGGCGGCTGCCCCTCCACACGTTGAAGGCCGACATCGACTACGGCCTCGCCGAGGCGCGCACGACCTTCGGCGTGATCGGCTGCAAGGTGTGGGTGTACAAGGGCGACATGCTGCGCGAGAAGAGCCGGCGCGCGAGCGCCTAGGGCGGGACGGCCGAGGGGCAACGAGGGAACTTCACCATGTTGATGCCGAAGAAGGTCAAGCACAGGAAGGCCCACCGCGGCCGCCGCACCGGCATGGCCAAGGGGGGCGACTACATCGCCTTCGGCGACTACGGCCTGCAGGCCACCGAGTGCGGCTGGGTGACCGCGCGCCAGATCGAGGCCGCCCGGATCGCGATCACCCGCGCGGTCAAGCGCGGCGGCAAGGTGTGGATCCGGGTCTTCCCGGACAAGCCGATCACCAAGAAGCCGCTCGAGACCCGCATGGGCAAGGGCAAGGGCAACCCCGAGGAGTGGGTCGCGGTGGTCAAGCCGGCGCGCATCCTCTACGAGCTCGAGGGGGTGACCCCGCAGGTGGCCGAGGAGGCGATGCGCCTCGCGGCCTACAAGCTGCCGGTCAAGACCCGGTTCGTCACGCGTCACGACGAGTTGCGGTAGAGGAAGAGGAGATCGAGATGAAGGTTGCGGAGATCCGGGAACAGACGGTGGACGAGCTGCGGGACAAGGAGCGCGAGCTCGCCGAGCAGCTCTTCGTCCTGCGCCTGCACCGGGAGACCGGCCAGCTTCGAGAAGCCCTCGAAGGTGCGCGAGGTCAAGCGCGACCTCGCCCGGGTGCTGACGGTCCTGCGCGAGAAGGACGGAGGCCAGCGATGAGCGAGCAGATGCAGGCCGCGGCGGCCCCCGAGGAGGGGACCGGGCGCGCCCGCCAGCAGACCAAGGTGGGGACGGTGGTGAGCACCGCGATGAACAAGACGGTCACCGTCTCGGTGCCCAAGACCACGGTGCATCCGCTCTACCACCGGTACATTCGGCGGAGCAGCAAGTTCGCCGCCCACGACGAGAACAACGAGTGCCAGGTCGGCGACCAGGTGCTGATCGTCTCCTGCCGGCCCTTGTCGAAGCGCAAGCGCTGGCGGGTGCGCCGCATCATCCAGCGCGCCGAGTAGCCGCGGGAGCTGAGCCATGATCCAGATGGGAACGATCCTCGACGTCGCCGACAACTCCGGCGCCAAGAAGGTGGCCTGCATCCACCTCCGCGGCGGCTCCGCCGGCCAGTACGGCCGGCTGGGCGACGTCTTCACCGCCTCGGTCAAGGAGGCGACGCCCGACGGCACGGTGAAGAAGGGGCAGGTGGTCAAGGCCGTGATCGTGCGCACGCGCAAGGAGCAGCGGCGGCGCGACGGCAGTTACATCCGCTTCGACACCAACTCCGCGGTGCTGGTCAACGACGCCGGCGAGCCGGTCGGCACCCGCGTCTTCGGACCGGTGGCGCGCGAGCTGCGCGAGCGGCGGTTCATGAAGATCGTCTCGCTCGCGCCCGAGGTCCTGTGACGGTTCGAAAGGTCTTCGACGAGGTACCGTGAGATGAACGACGTCCACATCAAGAAGAACGACCAGGTGCTGGTGACCGCCGGCAAGGACAAGGGGACGCGCGCGCGCGTGCTGCGGGTGCTGCCGACCGGCCAGCGGGCGATCGTCGAGCGCGTCAACCTGATCAAGAAGCACACCCGCGCCAACCCGCAGCGCGGGATCCAGGGCGGCATCCTCGATCGCGAGGCGCCGATCCACGTCTCGAACCTGACGGTGATCTGCCCCGAGTGCGGCAAGCCGTCGCGGCTCGGCCGCCAGCGGCTCGCCGACGGGCGCGGCGTGCGGGTGTGCAAGCGCTGCGCCGCGACCCTGGGCTGAGGCACGAGCCGAACGGACACCGAGACCGAGAACGAACATGGCCAAGACCAGCAAGAAGAGCGACGACGCACCTGCGAGCAGCAGCGCACCTGCGAGCCGCGGAGCCTACGTGCCGCGCCTGAAGACCCGCTACGAGCAGGAGGTGGTGCCCAAGCTCCGCAAGGAGTTCGGCATCGACAACCCGATGGCGGTTCCCAGGCTCGTCAAGGTGGTGATCAACATGGGCGTCGGCGACGCGATCTCGAACATCAAGATCCTCGACGACGCGGCGGCCGAGCTGGCGTCGCTGACCGGCCAGCGGCCGATGGTCACGCGCGCCCACAAGTCGATCGCCAACTTCAAGCTGCGCGAGGGGATGCCGATCGGCGCCCGGGTGACCCTGCGCGGCACCCGCATGTGGGACTTCCTCGACCGCCTGATGGCGGTCGCCCTGCCGCGCGTGCGCGACTTCCGCGGCGTGCCGACGCGCAGCTTCGACGGCCGCGGCAACTTCACCATGGGGATCACCGACCACCTGATCTTCCCCGAGATCGACTACAGCAAGGTCGAGCGCTCGCAGGGGCTGAACGTGACCATCGTCACCACCGCCGGCAACGACGAGCGGGCGCTGTTCCTGCTCCGTGAGCTCGGGATGCCCTTCCGCCGCTAGGCGCCCGGGCGAAGAAGCGAGACAAGGAGAGATACCGTGGCCACCGCCGCCAAGATCGCGAAGACGCTAGAGAAGCCGAAGTTCCAGGTCCGCCACCGCAACCGGTGCAAGGTCTGCGGCCGCCCGCGCGGGTACTACCGCAAGTTCGGGCTGTGCCGGATCCGCCTGCGCGACCTGGCGCTGTCGGGCTACCTGCCCGGCGTGACCAAGGCGAGCTGGTAAACGGAGCCCTGACCATGAGCATGACCGACCCGATCGCCGATCTGCTGACCCGAATCCGCAACGCGATCCTGGCCAAGAAGGACCGCCTGAGCCTGCCCGCCTCGAAGCTCAAGCTCGAGGTGTGCCGGATCCTCCAGGAGGAGGGCTACATCCGCGGCTACGGGGTGGTCGAGGGACAGCCGTCGAACAGCATCCAGATCCTGCTCCGCTACGACGAGCACGGTGCGCCGGCGATCAGCCACATGGAGCGGGTGAGCAAGCCCGGGCGCCGGGTCTATCGCAATACCGACGACCTGGTGCCGGTGCGCAACGGGCTCGGCACCAGCATCGTCTCGACCTCGCAGGGGCTCGTCTCCGACCGCACCGCGCGCGAGCGCCGGGTCGGCGGCGAGGTCCTCTGCGAGATCTGGTAGCGGGACGCCGAAGGGAGAACGAGCGATGTCGCGTGTAGGTTTGATGCCGATCCCGGTGCCCAAGGGCACCAAGGTGCAGGTGGCGGAAGGCGTCTTCCGCGCCGAGGGGCCGAAGGGCAAGGTCGAGCAGACCCTGTTCGAGGGCTACCCGGTGGCGGTCGAGGAGGGCGAGATCAAGATCGCCCGCGGCGGCGACAGCGGGCCCGAGCGCGCCAAGCACGGCCTCATGCGCGCGCTCCTGGCCAACAACGTCCACGGCGTGACCGAGGGCTTCAAGCGCCTCGACATCGTCGGCGTCGGCTACCGCGCCGAGGTCAAGGGGCGCGAGCGTGCGTTCCCGCTCGGCTACTCGCACCCGGTGATCTTCCCGATCCCCGACGGGATCGAGATCGAGCCGACGAGCGCGCCAACCGGCTCACGATGACCGGCATCGACAAGCAGAAGGTCGGTCAGGTCGCGGCCAAGATCCGCGGGCTGCGCCCGCCCGAGCCCTACAAGGGCAAGGGCATCAAGTACGCCGACGAAATCATCCGGCGCAAGGTCGGCAAGGCCGGCGCGAAGTAGCGGAGCGACGGAGGAGCGTGACCATGAGCGACTACATCGGCAAGCACGTCCGGCGCAAGCGCGACCGCCGCCAGCGGGCGCACTCGAGGGTGCGCAGCCGGGTGGCCGGCACCGCGGAGCGTCCGCGGCTGGCGGTGTTCCGCAGCCTGAAGCACATCTACGCGCAGGTCATCGACGACGCAGGCGGGCCGCACCATGGCCTCGGCCGACCCTCGACGGCGACGAAGGCGCCGGACGCGAAGCGGCTCGAACGCGACGGCGGCCAAGGCGGTCGGCGGGCGGCGTCGCCAAGAAGGCCAAGGAGAAGGGCATCGAGGCGGTGGTGTTCGACCGCGGCGGCTACCTCTACCACGGCAACATCAAGGCGCTCGCCGATGCCGCGCGCGAGAAGGGGCTGGAATTCTAGGAGGAGCCGTGCAGCGTCAGCAGCGAGAGAGATCCAGGAGGACGACCGGTGGCGAGAGACTTCGAGCGCGAAAGCGAGCTGATCGACCAGGTCGTCCACATCAACCGCGTGACCAAGGTCGTCAAGGGCGGCAAGAACTTCTCGCTTCTCCGCGCTGGTCGTGGTCGGCGACGGCAACGGCCGCGTCGGCTTCGGCTCGGGCAAGGCCAAGGAAGTCCCGGCCGCCATCAGGAAGGGGATCGAGATCGCCAAGAAGAACATGATCCAGATCCCGATGAGCGGCACGACATCCCGCACGACGATCATCGGCCACTTCGGCGCCGGCCAGGTGCTGCTCAAGCCGGCCTCCGACGGTACCGGCGTCATCGCCGGCGGTCCGGTGCGCGCGATCCTCGAGTCGGCCGGCATCCAGAACATCCTGACCAAGTCGCTCGGCACGGCCAACCCGCACAACGTCGTCAAGGCCACGTTCGAGGCGCTCACGAGCTGCGCACCGCGAGAGACGTGCAGGTACGAGGCCTGCGCCGCGCGACGAAGAGCGGCCGGCTGCGCAGGCGGCGGCGAGGAGCGTAGGCGATGACCGATCAAGAGACAGAAGACCGAAGAGGCAGGACGATCCGGATCCGCCAGGTGCGGAGCGCGATCGCGTGCAAGCAGCGCACCGGGACGCGCTGCGCGGCCTGGGGCTGCGCCGCGTCGCACCACGAGGTCGAGCGCGTCGACACGCCGGCGGTGCGCGGCATGATCGCCAAGATCCCGCACCTGGTCGAGGTCGAGCGAGGATTGACGTACAATGAAGACTGCAACGAATCTGAAACCCCGCAGAAGGGGCGCAAGCACGCCGCGAAGCGCGTCGGCCGCGGTCCCGGCTCGGGTCACGGCAAGACGGCCGGCCGCGGCGAGAAGGGCCAGAAGTCGCGCTCCGGCTACAGCCGCCAGGCGCGGCTTCGAAGGCGGCCAGATGCCGCTGCACCGCCGGCTGCCGAAGCGCGGCTTCACCAACATCTTCCGCGCCGAGTACGCGGTGGTCAACGTCGGCGCACCTCGAGCGGTCTCGCGAGGCGACGGTCGACGACGGATGCGCCTGGCTCGACGGGCCTGGCGCGCTCGGCAGGCGGCCTGCGTCAAGGTGCTCGGCGACGGCGAGATCAAGGTCCGCGCGCACGGCGAGCGCCGCAAGAAGCTCACCGTGTCAGCGCGCGCCAAGTTCTCGAGGCGGCCGCAGCAGCTGCGAAGATCGAGAAGGCCGGCGGGACCTGCCGAGGAGACCGAGCTAGACGTGAGCCGAGCGTGCTTCGAGAACATCTTCGCAACATCTGCCGCGATCGAGGACCTGCGCAAGCGGGTGCTGTTCACGTTCGCGCTGCTGGCGGTCTACCGCCTCGGCTGCATCATCCCGACGCCGGGCGTCGATCCGGTGCGCGCTGCGCGAGTTCATCGAGACATCGACCGCGAGCCGCTGCTCGGCTTCCTCAACACTCTTCTCCGGCGGCGCGCTCGAGCACATGTCGATCTTCGCGCTCGGCATCATGCCGTACATCACCGCGTCGATCATCCTGCAGCTGCTGACGGTGGTCTGGCCGTACCTCGAGAAGCTCCCGCAAGGAGGGCGAGCTGGGGCGGCGCAAGATCAACCAGTACACGCGCTACGGCACGATCGTCGCTGGCGATCATCCAGTCGCTCGGCATCGCGCTCTGGCTCGAGAGCACTCAGCCTCGCCGGGTGGCGCGCACGCTCGGTCGCCGCAATCCGGGCTGGGGCTTCCGCTTCCTGACCATGATCCTCACGCTGACCACCGGCACGGCGTTCATCATGTGGCTGGGCGAGCAGATCACCGAGCGCGGCATCGGCAACGGCATCTCGCTGATCATCTTCGCCGGCATCGTCGTCGGCCTGCCGTGCGCGCGGTCTTCGGCACCTCCAGGCAGCGTCCGGACCGGCGAGCGCAATCGTCGTCGGCATGGTGCTCCTGGTGGTCTTCATGGTCGCGGTGGTCGGCGTTCATCGTCTTCATGGAGCGCGCACAGCGCCGCATCCCGGTGCAGTACGCCAAGCGCGTCGTCGGCCGCAAGATCTACGGCGGCCAGACCACCTACCTGCCGCTGCGCGTGAACACCGCCGGCGTCATCCCGCTCATCTTCGCCCCTCGTCGATCCTGGTCCCGCCGCACGATCGCCGGCACGTGATCGAGCAGCCGTGGGTGCAGACGATCGCCGACACCGTGCCGTGGGGCCAGCCGCTCTACTACCTGCTCTACGTCGTCGGCATCATCTTCTTCTGCTACTTCTACACGTCGATCATCTTCAACCCGGTCGACATGGCCGACAACATGCGCAAGTACGGCGGCTTCATCCCCGGCATCCGCCCGGGCAAGAGCACGGCCGACTACATCGACCGCGTGCTGACGCGCATCACGTTCGTCGGCGCGATCTACCTGGCGGCGGTCTGCGTCCTGCCCGAGTTCCTGCATCTCCGGCGTCCAGGTCGGCAGCTGCCGTGGATCGGCGCGACGCTCGACCGCTACTGCCCGCCTGGTTCACCGAAGGGATGGGGATCCACTTCTACTTCGGCGGCACGTCGCTGCTGATCGTGGTCGGCGTGGCCATGGACACGATCCAGCAGATCGAGTGCGCAGCTGGTCATGCGCCACTACGACGGCTTCATGAAGAAGGGCCGCATCCGCGGCCGGCGGCGGATGATCGGAGCGGCGCCGGGAGGGAGCGCGGCTCGTCCTCATCGGGCCGCCGGGCAGCGGCAAGGGGACCCAGGCGAAGCGCGCTCGCCGAGCGCTTCGGCATCCCGCACATCTCGACGGGCGACATGCTGCGCGGCTCGGTGGCCGAGGGGAGCGAGCTGGGCCGGCGGGTGGACTCGATCATGAAGGCGGGCGGCTGGTGGACGACGAGATGATGGCCGAGGTGGTGCGCGAGCGGCTGGCCCGGGCCGACGCCGCGGGCGGCTTCCTGCTCGACGGCTACCCGCGCACCCCCGCTCAGGCCGAGACCCTCGACGAGATCCTGGCCGAGCGCGGCGAGGACCTCGTCGGCGTGATCTCGCTCTCGGTGCCGGAGGAGATCCTGCTCGCCCGCGCCAGCCACCGGGGCCGGGTCGACGACGGCGCCGAGGTGATGCGCGAGCGCCTGCGGGTGTACGGCGAGCAGACCCGGCCGCTGGTCGACCACTACCGGGGGCGCGGGCTGCTCTACGAGGTCGACGGCGACCGTGCGGTGCCGGCGGTGACCGACGCCATCGTCGCCGCGCTCGGCGGCCTGCCGGGGGGGAGCTAGGGAAGAACGGTCGGGAATCCGTGGTCGAGAGGAACTGTTACACACTTTTTGTCGCCGCCCAGGGGCGGTAGGAACGGAAGCCAAACGCGGTGTCGAAGAAGGAAGAGGCGATCGAGGTCGAGGCGACGGTGGCCGAGCTCTTGCCGAACACGATGTTCCGGGTCAAGCTCGACAACGGCCATCAGGTCCTGGCCCACATCTCGGGCAAGATGCGCAAGCACTTCATCCGCATCCTGCCCGGCGACAAGGTCCGGGTCGAGCTCTCGCCGTACGACCTCACCCGGGGTCGCATCGTCTACCGCCTCAAGTAGGGCGCCGCGCCGAGAGGGGATCGAGCCATGAAGGTGCGTTCATCGGTCAGGAAGATGTGCCCGAAGTGCAAGATCGTCCGCCGCAAGGGCGTGGTGCGGGTGATCTGCGAGAACCCGAAACACAAGCAGCGTCAGGGCTAGACAGGGAAGGTACTCATGGCACGCATCGCCGGTATCGATCTGCCGCAGCAGAAGCAGGTGTGGGTCGGGTTGACCTACATCTACGGCATCGGGCGCACGCGCTCGCTCAAGATCCTCGACAAGGCCGGGGTCGAGAGCGTCACCAAGGTCAAGGACCTGACCGAGGAGGAGGTGCGCAAGATCCGCGACGTGATCAACGAAGAGGGGAGCGTCGAGGGCGACCTGCGCAAGGACGTCAGCCAGAACATCAAGCGGCTGATGGAGATCGGCTGCTATCGCGGGGTCCGCCACCGCAAGGGGCTGCCGGTGCGCGGCCAGCGCACCCACACCAACTCGCGCACCCGCAAGGGCCCGCGCCGCGGCGCCGTGGCGGGCAAGAAGAAGGTCAAGAAGTAACCACCAGCGGCGGCGAGCCGGGGAGAGAGCATGGCCAAGGCGGTCAAGAAGGAACGGAAGTCGGGCCGGCGGCGCGAGAAGCGCTCGGTGCCGCACGGCGTCGCCCACATCGCGGCGTCCTTCAACAACACGACGGTCTCGATCAGCGACCCGGAGGGCAACATCCTCTCCTGGTCGTCGGCCGGGAAGGTCGGCTTCAAGGGCTCGCGCAAGGGGACGCCGTTCGCGGCGCAGATGGCGGCGCAGAACGCCGGCCAGCTCGCCCGCGACCAGGGCGTGCGCTCGGTCGATGTCCAGGTCAAGGGCCCGGGCGGCGGCCGCGAGGGGGCGATCCGGGCGCTGCAGCTCTCCGGGCTCGAGGTGCGGTCGATCCGCGACGTCACCCCGATCCCGCACAACGGCTGCCGGCCTCCCAAGCGCCGCCGCGTCTAGTCTTCATCCGAAGTTATCCGAAGAAGAAGTCTCCGTAGCCTCGGAGAGGTAACCGAAGGAGAGAGTCAGTGGCACGATACACGGGTCCCGTCTGCCGGCTGTGCCGGCGGGAGAAGATGAAGCTCTTCCTCAAGGGCGACCGCTGCTTCAAGGAGAAGTGCGCGATCGAGCGCCGCGGCTATCCGCCCGGCCAGCACGGCGGCCGGCGCGCCCGCCGCACCCTCGGCTACGGCCTGCAGCTCCGGGAGAAGCAGAAGGTCAAGCGCATCTACGGGGTGCTCGAGCGCCAGTTCCGCGGCTACTTCCAGGAGGCCGACCGGAAGAAGGGGATCACCGGCGAGAACCTCCTGGTGCTGCTCGAGCTGCGCCTCGACAACGCCGTCTACAGCCTCGGCTTCGCCGGCTCGCGCGCCCAGGCGCGCCAGCTCGTCCGTCACGGTCACGTGCGGGTCGACGGCGGCAAGGTCACCGTGCCCTCGTTCCAGGTGCGGCCCGGCCAGACGGTGTCGATCAAGGAGGCGAGCCGCAAGAACGACTTCGTCCGCGCCAGCGTCGAGACGGCGCGGGGGCGCGGCGTCCCGGACTGGCTCGAGCTCGACGCCGAGGCCTTCAGCGGCAAGGTCCTGCGCGGGCCCACCCGCGAGGACATCAAGCTCCAAGTCCAGGAACAGCTCATCGTCGAGCTGTACAGCAAGTAAGGATCCCGCGGGGACCCCGGGGAGTCCCGTCGCGAGCGCAGCGCACCGCGCGCGCCGGCGGGTCATCAGCACGGCAACAAGGAGTCACTAGATGCTTTGGAAGGGCTTTCAACGTCCCAAGCGGATCGAGGTCGACCGCGACACTCTCACGCCCACCTACGGGCGTTTCGTGGCACAGCCGTTCGAGCGCGGCTTCGGCACCACCGTCGGCAACGCCATGCGGCGGAGCCTGCTCTCCTCGATCGAGGGCTCGGCGATCGGCGCCATCCACATCGAGGGAGTGCTCCACGAGTTCTCCTCGATGGCGGGCGTGGTCGAGGACGTCACCGACATCATCCTCAACCTGAAGCAGGTGCCGATCCGGCTCCACACCGAGGAGCCCAAGGTCCTGACGCTGGAGGCCCACGGCCCGGGCGACATCACCGCGGCGCAGCTCACCGAGGACCCGCAGATCGAGATCGTCGACGGCAGCGTCCACATCGCGACCTTGAACGAGGAGGGGACGCTCAAGATGCAGGCGCTGGTCAAGCGTGGCCGCGGCTACGTCAGCGCCGACCGCAACTTCGACGAGGCCATGGGCATCGGCTGGATCCCGCTCGACTCGGCGCACAGCCCGGTGCGGCGGGTCAACTTCAAGGTCGAGGCGGCCCGCCTGGGCCAGACCACCGACTACGAGCGGCTGATCCTCGAGGTCACCACCAACGGCACGATCACCCCCGAGGAGGCGGTGTCGCGGGCGGCGATGCTGCTCAAGGAGCACCTCACGATCTTCATCGAGGCCGAGGATTCGGTCCGCGAGGACGGCCACGACCGCGACGGCGAGGAGCTGGCCGGGATGGACGCGCTCCTCGCGCGCACGATCGACGAGCTCGACCTCTCGGTGCGCTCGGCCAACTCGCTGAAGAACGCCAACATCCACACCCTGCGCGACCTCGTGCGACGGACCGAGAAGGACATGCTGGAGACCAAGAACTTCGGCAAGAAGTCGCTCGAGGAAGTGCAGGAGGTGCTGGGCAACCTTGGGCTGAGCCTGGGCATGGACGTCCCCGGCCACGCCTCGGCCTAGGAGGGCCCGCGCCATGCGACACGCAATGAAAGGCCGCAAGCTCGGCCGTACCACCTCGCATCGCACCGCGCTGTTCCGCAACCAGCTCGCCTCGCTGGTCGACCGGGAGCGGATCATCACCACCCTGCCCAAGGCCAAGGAGCTGCGGCGGATCGTCGAGCGCGTGGTCACCCGCGGCCGCGCCGACACCGTGGCGTCGCGGCGCTGGGTGCGCACCTGGCTCCAGGACCGGAGCCTGGTGAGGAAGCTCTTCGACGACATCTCGCCGCGCTTCGTCGACCGTCCGGGCGGCTACACCCGGATCATCAAGCTCGGACCCCGCCAGGGCGACGGCGCCGAGCTGGCGGTGCTCGAGTTCGTCGACTTCGAGCGCGGCGCCGCTCCGGCCGCCGAGAAGTCCGAGGCCAAGCCGGCGCCGAAGGGCCGGTCGAAGAAGGGCGGCGCCAAGAAGGCCGCCCCGAAGCCCGCCGCGGCCGAGGGCGGCGAGCCGGCGAAGAAGAAGGCGGCGGCCAAGAAGCCGGCCAAGAAGGCCCCGGCGAAGAAGAAGCCGGCCGCCGGCGCCGAGGCCGAGGAGTAGCCCCTGCGCCCCTGCCGCCGCGGCCCCGCCGGGCCCGGCTCGACGATCCCGAGAACGGCGGGCCCCCGGGCCCGCCGTTCGCTTTTGGGCGGCGGAGGTGTGCCCCGGACCGCGGCCTGCGGCTCGGAATCGGCCGGCGCGCGGCCCTCCGCCGGCGTTTCTGGCGGCCTCCGCCGGGAGGTGCTGTACCGCGCTCTAGCAGGCGCGGCCGCGCCGGTCTGGCTCGCACTCGTCGCCTCGGTCGTCGCGTGCGGCGGTCCCTCCGATCCCGGGTCGAGCTCGGCAGGCTCGCGCGCCGCCGCCGCCCATTCCAATCTTCTCCTGGTGGTGATCGACACCCTGGGCGCCGAGCACGTCGGCCACCTCGGCCTCGGCGTCCCCGGCTCCGGCGCCTTCATCGCCCCGCCGCGGCCGAGCCCGACGCCGCGGCTCGACGCCCTCGCCGCCCGCGGCGTCGCGTTCCGCCGCGCCTACTCGCCGGCGCCCTGGACCCAGCCGGCGGTGGCCTCGCTCCTGACCGCCCGGATGCCCTCCGAGCACGGCCTAGTACGCCTCTTCGGCCGCCTCGACGGCGAGCCGCCGACCCTCGGCGAACGCCTGCGCGAAGCCGGCTGGGCGACCGCCGGCGTGATCAGCCACGAGCTCCTCGGTGCGCGCCACGGCTTCGACCGCGGTTTCGACTCCTGGGACGAGTCGGCGGTCCACGGCCACCGGGCGGTGACCTCCGGCCGGGTGACCGCGGCGGCGCTCCGCTGGCTCGACGAGGAGCGCCCCGCCGGCCGCCCCTTCTTCCTCCTGGTCCACTACTTCGACCCCCACTACGTCTACCGCCACCACCCCGAGCACGACCGCACGGCGGGATACGCGGGGCCGCTGACCCCGGGGATGGGGATCTGGACGCTGCGCGACCTGCGTTCCGGTGGCCGCCACGGCGGGCGCCCCCGCCTCACCGGCGCCGACGCCGGCTACCTCGCCGGCCTCTACCAGGAGGAGACCGCCTACACCGACGCCGCCCTCGGCCGCCTGCTCGACGGGCTCGCGGCGCGCGGCCTCGCCGCCGGCACCTGGGTCGCGGTCACCGCCGACCATGGCGAGGAATTCATGCGTCACGGCTGGATCGGGCACACCCGGACGCTCTACGACGAGCTGCTGCGGGTGCCGCTGGTGATCGCGCCGGCGGCGGGGAGCGCCGGCGCCGCCGCCGGCACGGTGGTCGACGAACCGGTGTCGCTGGTCGACCTGGCGCCGACCCTGGTCGAGCTGCTGGGGGCGGGGGAGTGGCCCGCGGCCGCCGCGGTGCCGCGGGAGCCGGGCGACGGCGAGGGCTTCCGTCCGCTGTCGCTCGCCCCGCTGGTCGCCGGCGGGCGCGGTGTGGGCGACCCCGCCTCCGCCCTGTGCCGCCGTCTCGCCGGGCGTGACCTCTTCGCGGAGGTCTCCTTCGTCCACCCCGAGGGCGATCCCGAGGAGGACGACCGCGGGGCGGCGTCGCACGCCGAGAACGACGCCTTCCAGACCGCGATCGTCGCCGGCCCGCTCAAGCTGATCCACGACCTCGCCGGCGGCGGCTGGCAGCTCTACGACCTCGCCGCCGATCCCGGGGAGCTCCGCGACCTCGCCGGCACCGGCCACCCCGCCGAGCGCGACCTCCGCCGCCGCCTCCTCGAGTGGGAGCGCGCCCGGTCCGGTCCCGCCGGCGCCGCCGCCGACCTCCTCGCCCCCACGGACGAGGAGCGCGAGCGCCTGCGCGCCCTCGGCTACCTGCGCTGACCGGCGAGGCGATCGACCCGGCGCTGCTGCGCCCGCCGCCGGCCGTCTACCCGAAGTATTCCGGGTAGAGGAGCCGCAGCGCGAAGTACTGGATCGGCCCGAACACCGGCGGCAGGAGGCGCCAGGCGATCACCAGGCCGAGGAGCGAAAAGGCGGGCGAAGCGGCGAGGAAGGCCTTGTAGCGCGCCGCGGTCTCGGCGCTCATCAGCATCGGCAGGACGGCGCTGCCGTCGAGCGGCGGCAGCGGCAGGAGGTTGAAGACGAAGAGCAGGAGGTTCAGGCTGAACAGGATCGAGAGCAGGGTCGCCGCCCCCGCCGCGCCGCCGGGCGCGCCGCTCGCGAGACCGGTGAAGAGGTCGAAGCCGTCGGCGGTCGGCGGCCCGAGGAGCCCCGCCGCGAGGGCGCCGCGGATCGCGAGCCCGGCGACGATCACGAGAAGGAGGTTCGCCGCCGGTCCGGCGAGCGCCATCAGCGCCTCGCGCTTCGGGTGGCGCTGCGCCCAGGTCGGGTCGTAGGGGGCGCTCGCCCAGCCGATCATCCAGCCCATCAGCGCGAACGAGACGAGCGGCACCAGGATCGTCCCCACCGGCGCCCGCCGGATGTGGGGGAGCGGGTTCAAGGTGACCTGGCCGCCCTCGTAGGCGGTCGGGTCGCCCAGCTTGAGCGCGCTCCAGGCGTGGGCCGCCTCGTGCAGGGTCAGCGAGAACAGGAAGGCGACGTACCAGACGGCGCCGAGCAGGACCCGCTGGTCGAGCTCCAGGGAGCTAGCCCTCTTCCTTCTGCCGCGCGGCCTCGGCGACCAGCTTCTCCTGGAGGTTCCGCGGCAGCTCCTCGTAGTGCGAGAACTCCATGTGGAAGCTCGCCCGCCCCTGGGTGATCGCGCGCAGGGCCGGCGCGTAGTCGAGCATCTCGGACATCGGCGCCAGCGCCTTGATCACCTGGGCGCCGTTCTTCGAGTCCATCCCCTGCGGCCGGCCGCGGCGCTGCGACAGGTCGCCGATGACGTCGCCGGTGAACTCGTCGGAGGTCGAGATCTCGACCGTCATCATCGGCTCGAGGATGGTCGGCCGGGCGCTGGTCATGGCGTCCTTGAACGCCAGCGAGCCGGCGATCTTGAACGCCATCTCGGAGGAGTCGACGTCGTGGTACTGGCCGTCGGTCAGCCGCACCCGGAAGTCGACCACCGGGTAGCCGGCGAGGTAGCCGCGCCGGCGCGCCTCCTGGATCCCCTTCTCGACCGCCGGCCGGTAGTTCTGCGGGATCGAGCCGCCGTAGATCTCGTCGAGGAACTCGAACTCCTCGCCGCGCGGCATCGGCTCGATGACGATCCTGCAGTCGGCGAACTGGCCGCGGCCGCCGGTCTGCTTCTTGTGCCGGCCGTGGCCGTCGGCGCGGCGCTGGATGGTCTCCCGGTAGGGCACCTTGGGCTGGTGCAGGATGACCTCGACGTGGAAGCGGTTCTTGAGCTTGGCGACGGTGATCTCGGCGTGGCGCTGGCCGGTGCCCGAGAGGAGCATCTCGTGGGTGTCGGGATCGCGGCTGACCCGGAGGGTCAGGTCCTCCTCCATCAGCCGGTGGAGCGCCTCGCCGATCTTCTCCTCGTCCCCCTTCGCCTTGGGCTCGATGGCGAACGACATCGCCGGCTCGGGGGGATTGATCCACGGCAGGTGGAGCGGCCGCTCCTTGGCGCACAGCGTGTCGCCGGTGACGGACTCCTTGAGCTTCGCGAGGCCGCCGATGTCGCCGGCGATCAACCGCGGCACCGAGCTGCCGGCCTTGCCCTGGAGGTGCATCGGCGAGGACGCCTTCTCGGCCTCCTCCAGGCGCGGGTTCCAGAGCCCGCCGCCGTCGGCGGCGAGCGTGCCCGAGAACACCCGCACGATCGAGATCCGGCCGGTGAAGGGATCGGAAAGGGTCTTGAACACCAGCGCGGCGAGCGGTGCCGACGGGTCGCAGGCGACCGCCACCGGCTCGCCGCCGAGGTTGGCCGCGACGACCTCGCGCGCGTCCGGCGCCGGCGCGAACGCCACCAGGGCGTCGAGCAGCGCCGCGGGTCCGATGTTGTGGCCGCCGGCCGAGAGCGTCAGCGGGAAGAGCTTGCGCGCCGCCACCGCTCTCCGCAGGCCGGCGGCGAGGTCTTCGTCGGGGAGCGTCCCCGCCTCGAAGAAGCGCTCCATCAGCGCGTCGTCGGTCTCCGCCACCGCCTCGACCAGCCGCGCGCGCCAGCTCTCGACCGCCTCGGCGGCCGCGGCCGGCGGCTCGCCCGGCTGCGCCTTGCCGTCGCCGTCGCGGGTGAAGGTGTACGCCTTGCCGCTCACCAGGTCGACAACGCCGGAGAAGCCCGCCTCCTTGCCGATCGGCACCTGCACCGGCACCACCTCGCGCCCGAAGGCCTTGACCAGCGCCTCGACCGCGCTCTCGAAGTCGGCGCGCTCGCGGTCCATCTTGGTCAGGTTCACGATCACCGGCTGGCCGCGCTCGGCGGCGTAGGCCCACGCCTTCTCGGTCGTCACCTCCGGGCCGGCCACCGCGCCGACGCAGAGGAGGGCGGCGTCGGTCGCCGCCATGCCGGCCATCGTCTCGGTGAAGAAGATGCCGTAGCCGGGGCAGTCGACGAGGTTGATCTTGTGCTTCTGCCAGGGGACGAAACAGGGCGCGAGCCCGATCGAGATGCCGCGCTGCGCCTCCTCGGCGTCGAAGTCCGTGATCGTGTTGCGATCCTCGACCCGCAGCATCCGGTTGGCCGCGCCTCCCGCGTAGAGCAGCGCGCTGACCAACGTCGTCTTGCCGGTGTCGTTGTGCCCGACGACGGCGAGATTACGGATCTTTTCCGGGCTGTCGACCTGCATGGGCGGCGTCCTCCTCCTGTCCTGGGATCCCCCGGGCGGGGTTGCTGGCCGGTGCTCACTTCCTTAGGTGCAAGACGTGGCAATATACCACCATGGGAGGGAGCCCCCCCAGCCGTCTGGGGCGCTACGAGATCGTCCGCGAGGTCGGCCGCGGCGCCATGGGCGTCGTCTACCTGGCGCGCGATCCGCTGATCGGCCGGATGGTCGCGCTCAAGACCTTCCGGCTCTCCTACGCCACCGACGACGACGAGCTGGGGCGGCTCCGTTCGCGCTTCCTGCGCGAGGCCCAGAGCGCCGGCATCCTCTCCCAGCACCCCGGGATCGTGACCATCCACGACGTCGCTCCCGGCGGCGACGGCACTCCGGCGTTCATCGCCATGGAGTACGTCGAGGGGACCGACTTGAAGGAGCTGATCAAGCGCCAGGGCGCGCTCGACCCCTCCGCGGTCGCCGACCTCGTGCGCGGCATCGGCTCGGCGCTCGACTACGCCCACGCCAAAGGGGTCGTGCACCGCGACGTCAAGCCGGCCAACGTGATCCTGACCAGCGACCGCGGCATCCGCATCACCGACTTCGGCATCGCCCGGCTCGACGCCTTCGAGGTCTCGAACCTGACCCTCGACGGGCAGATGCTGGGCACCCCGAACTACATGGCGCCCGAGCAGGTGATGGGGAGCGAGGTCGACCACCGGGCCGACATCTTCTCGCTCGGCGTGATCGCCTACGAACTCTTGACCGGCAAGAAGCCGTTCCTGGGCGAGAACCTGACCGCGGTGACCCACAAGATCGTCCACGGCGAGCACCCGCCGCCGTCGTCGCTGGTGCCGGGCCTGCCGCGGCAGGTCGACGCGGTGATCGCGCGCTGCCTCGAGAAGTCGCCCTCGAAGCGCTGGCCGCGGGCCGGCGACTTCGCCGCGGCGTTCGACCAGGCGGTCGGCAGCGAGCCGGTGCGCGCGACCGCGGCGCCCCCGCCGGCCGCGGCGCCGATCCCGGGAGCCGCCGCGGCGCCGGCGTCGTCCGTCGCCGCGGTCGACACGGCGCCGACGGTGGTCCGGTCGCCCGACGCGCTGCTGCGGTCCGCGGCGCCGGCTTCCGGCTCGATGGCATCCGACTCGATGGCGTCGGGCTCGATGGCGCCCGGATCCGCGTCGGCCGCGGCTCCGTCGGCCGCGCCCTCGCCCGCAGCGACCGCCGGCCCGGGCTGGGCCGAGCGCGCCGCCGCCCTCGCCGGACCGCTCGGCGCCCGGCTGGCCGCCGGCGCCCGCCGCGCCGGGCCGCGCCGGCTGGCGCTGGTCGGCGCCGTGACGCTGGTCGTCGGGCTGGCGGCCGCCACCGCGCTGATGGCGATCCCGCGCCGCCTCGCGCCGCCGCCCTCGCCATCGGTCGACCTGGCGCCGCAGGTACAGTTCGTACGCCTGATGCGCGAGGGGCAGGAGCTCCTGGCCGCCGGCGACCCGGCCGCCGCCGCCCTCGCCTTCCGCCGCGCCGAGCGGCTGACCGCCGAGCCGCTCCGGGTGCGCGCGCTGCGGGAGGAGGCCGAGGCCGCGGCGGCCGCGGCGCGCGGCGAGACCGGGGTCCTCGAGCTGGCCTTCGGCGACGGCGGCGAGGAGGTGCCCGAGGCCGTCCCCGCTCCGGCCGGCCCGGGAGGGTCCGCGGCGACGGCGCCGCGCGAGCCCTCGGCCGGCCGCTCGGCGTCGGCGCCCGCGCCCGGGCCCGACCGGCCCGACCTCCGGCGCTCGCGCCTGCTCGAGGGGGCCGCAGCCGCGCCGCCCGAGTCGGCGCCGGCGCGAACCACGCCCCCGGGCGCGCCGCCCGCCTCCGCCCCGCCCGCCGGCGGCGGCGTCTCGGCGCTGGTCGTCGACCTCGCCAGCGAGGTGTCGGTCGGCTCGGTGGTGGTCTCCGCCGGCGGCCGCCGCGTGATCAGCCGGACCTTCGAGTTCTTCGAGAAGGGCGGCCGCTTCTCGCGCAAGAAGCCGAGCGGCGGCGAGCTGATCCTGGGGCCGGCGCAGGTGCCGGCGGGCGACCTCGAGCTCCAGGTCTGGGTCGCGGTCGGCGACCAGCCGGCCAAGCTGAGCAACCTGACCGCCCGCTTCCCGCGCGGCGGCCAGCGCCGGCTGGTGGTGCGGATCGCTTCGCCGGACGAAGTCAGTCTGCGGTTGGAGTGAGCGCGGCCGGCCGGTCCGGCCGATCCGACCGGTGCAGCGTCAGCTCCCCCAGCCCCTCGAGCTGCGGCGCCAGCTCCGCCGCCGGCCCCACGACCACCACCGCCAAGTCGTCGGGGCGCAGGTGGCGGCGCGCCGCCTCGGCGACCTGGGCGGGGCCGATTGCCCGGAGGCGCTCGGCGTAGCCGGCGTAGTAGTCGTCGGGCAGGCCGTAGACGGCGAGGGTTTCGAGCCGGCCGGCGAGGCCGGAGACGGTCTGGAGCGTGTAGGGGAAGACCCCGATCAGGTAGTCGCGGGTCTCGTCCAGCTCGGCCTCGCCGACCGGCTCGTCGCGGATCCGCCGCAGCTCGCCGAGCACTTCGCGGATCGCCGCGCCGGCCACCGCGTTGCCGACCGCCGCCGACACCGTCAGCGGCGCCGGGCCGAGCCGGCCGCCGAGCGCGCACGAGGCGCCGTAGGTGTAGCCGTGGCGCTCGCGCAGGTTGAGATTGATCCGGCTGGTGAACTTGCCGCCCAGGAGGGTCGTGACCACCGAGAGCGCGATGTAGTCCGGATCGGTGCGCCGGATCGCCGGGTGGCCGAGCAGGATCTGGGTCTGCGGCGCCGCCGGCCGGTCGACCAGGTGGACGCGCACGCCCGCCGCCGGCGGCGGTTCGAGGTCCGGCGCCGCCGGCGCCTCGGCGCGGTCCTCCGCGAGACCGCCGAGGACCCGCTCGAGCGCGGCGGCGATCGCCTCCGGGTCGACGTCGCCGGCGGTCACCGCGTAGGCGCCGGCCGGCGTGTAGTGGCGGCGGTAGAAGCGCGTCACGGCGTCGCGGTCGAGGGCCGCGAGGCTGTCGGCGGTGCCGAGGAGCGGCGTGCCGTAGGGGTGCCGGTCGCCGTAGAGCGCCCGCACCAGCTTCTCCTGGGCCTGGAAGCCCGGCTCGGCGCGCAGCCGCATCAGCTCCGCGAGCCGCTGCCGGCGCTGGCGCTCGATCTCCTCGGGCGGGAAGCTCGGCTCGGCGGCGACCTCGAGCGCCAGCGCCAGCCCTTCCTCGAGGTCGCGCGACAGGAGTTCGATCGAGAGGTAGCCGTTGTCCCAGTCCGCGCCGGTCGCGAGCTGGGCGCCGAGCCGCTCGATCCGGGCCGCGATCTCGGGCGCCGAGCGCCGCCGGGTCCCCTCGTCGAGGAGCGCGCCGGTGAAGGTCGCGAGCCCCGACTCGGCCGGCCGGTCGTGCTGGCCGCCGGCCGGGAAGAGGAGCGCGATCCGCGCCAGCGCCGAGCCCGGGCGCCGCGCCGCGTAGAGGGTCAGGCCGCCGGCCAAGCGCCGGCGGACGAAGTCCGGGAAGCGGAACGCCTTGGGCGGTGTCGCCGGCGGCGGGGCGGAGCGGTCGGGGGTGTAGTGCGAGGTCATGCCGGAGCCGGGCGGCCGTTCTGGCGCGGCACCACGCTCACCACCGCCCGCTGCTCGGGCCGGCAGTAGGAGGCGGCGAAGCGCCGGAGGTCGTCGGCGGCCACCGCGCGGTAGCGCTCGGGCTCGGTCTCGACGCGCCCCGGGTCGTCGAAGAAGGTGGTGGCCTGGGAGAGGAGGTCGGCGCGCCCGTCGAGCCGCTCGAGCTCGGCGAAGAAGCTGGTCAGCATCGAGTTGCGGGCGCGCTCGAGGTGCGGGGCCGCGACCGGCGCCGCCGCGCTCGCCGCGAGGTGGCCGTCGAGCGCCGCCAGGAGCTCCTCGGCGGAGGTGCCGGGCCGCGCCGTGGCGACCAGGTAGAAGGTGGCGCACAGCTCGGTGGGGAAGAGGTAGCAGGCGATCTCGCTGGCGAGCTGGCGGTCGTAGACCAGGTCGCGGTAGAGCGGGCTCGACTTGCCGCCGGCGAGCGCGGAGGCCAGGAGGTCGCCGGCGTACCAGTCGGGATGGCCGTAGCCGGGCGCGGCGAACCCGACGTAGACCCGCGGCAGCTCGACGTCGTCCTCGAGCACCTCCCGGCGCTCGCCCTCGGGCGGCGACGGCGCCACGACCGGCGTCCGCGCCGGCCCGCGCGGGATCGACCCGAACCAGCGCTCGACCGATTCCATCGCGCGGTCCGGCGAGAGGTCGCCGGCGAGGGTCAAGACGGCGTTGTTGGGCGCGTAGTGGCGCTGGAAGAAGGCGGCGACGTCGTCGAGGTCGGCGGCCGCGATGTCCTCGAGGTAGCCGATCACCGGGTGGTGGTAGGGGTGCCCCACCGGGTAGATCAGCTCCTGGAGGCGCTCGAAGGCGCGGCCGTAGGGTCTGTTGTCGACCCGCTGGCGCCGCTCGTTGGTCACCACCTCGCGCTGGGTGGCGAGCTTCTCCGCGGTCATCGCCGGCAGCAGGAACCCCATCCGGTCGGACTCCAGCCAGAGCCCGAGATCGAGGTGGCTCGAGGGGAGGGTCTCGAAGTAGTTGGTGCGGTCGTACCAGGTCGAGCCGTTGGCCACCCCGCCGATCTGCTGGATCAGCCGGAAGTGCTCGTTGGCGCCGACGTGGGCGCTGCCCTGGAAGAGCATGTGCTCGAAGAGGTGGGCGAAGCCGGTGCGCCCCGGCCGCTCGTCCTTCGACCCGACGTGGTACCAGACGTTGACCGTCACCAGCGGCAGCGCGGCGTCGCGATGGAGCACCACCCGCAAGCCGTTGCTGAGGGTGTGCCGCTCGCAGCGGAGACTGGGCATGGGCGGGGGCTGGGGTGGGGACGGCATCGGGTGGGGCAAAGCCGGTGCAGTGTAGAGGCGCCTTCTCGGGAGTGTCAACCTTGTTGAGGGGGTCTGTTCCAGCCCCCCTCGCCGCGCGAGCAAGTCGCGCGGGGCCCCTCCCCCGAGTCGGCGGCTTCGCCGCCGCACACGCGCCCGTAGGGCGCGCGTATCCGCTGCCACCGACTCGGTGCGTGAGCCTCCAGAAACAAGGCTTGACTTGCGCCGAATTACCGCCTATCGTCTTGCTCCATGGCCAAGCGACCCTCCTACCTGACCGAGCGGCAGAAAGAGATCCTCGACTTCATCCAGGAGTTCCGGCGCCGCCGCGGCATCTCCCCGACCCACCGGGAGATCTGCGACCGCTTCGACTACTCCTCCTACGGCACCGTCTACAAGCACCTCAAGCTCCTGCAGGAGAAGGGCTTCCTGCGCCGCGACTGGAACCAGAAGCGGGGCATCGAGGTGGTCGAGCGCGGCGACGGCGACGGCGCCGGCGGACCCGCCGAGCTCGAGCTGCCGTTCTACGGCCGCATCGCCGCGGGGCGGCCGATCGAGGCGCTGCCGGGCGGCGAGTCGCTCGGCGTGCCGCATCATCTGCTCGCCGGCCGCCGGGCCTCGCCGGCCGACCACTACGTGCTCGAGGTGGTCGGCGAGTCGATGATCGACGAGGGGATCCACGAGGGGGACCTCGTCGTCGTGCAGCGGCGCGAGCTGGCCGATCCCGGCGAGATGGTGGTCGCCCTGGTCGGCAGCGAGGCGACGCTCAAGCGCATCTATCCCGAGGGGCCGCAGGTCCGCCTGCAGCCGGCCAACCGCAACATGGAGCCGATCTACGCTCCGGCCGAGGACGTGCGGGTGCAGGGGATCGTGGTCGGGCTGATGCGGCGGTTTTAGGTGTTTCCTCCCTAGGGGGGTTGTTCCAACCCCCCTCACCCCCGAGTCGCCGGCTGCGCCGGCGGTCGCCCTTCGGGCTCCGCCGCTGCGACCGGTCGCGCCGGCATGCAGGCTTCAGCATCGTCTCCTGTACAATGCCGGGGTTTTGGAGCTTTCCGAGGGATGACGATCGACCAGAAGGCGGCGCCCGGCGGACTGGCCGCGGGCGGCGGGGGCGCGCCGGTGCGCCCGGCGCCGGCGGCGCCGGCTCGGCCGCCCGCCGCCCGGGACGGTGCGCCGGCCCAGGCACCCGCCAAGGCGCCCGCGCGCCAGGCGCCGTCGCGCGGGCCGGCCGCGGGGGGTGCTCGGCCCGCCGCCGAAGCCCGCCCTCCCGCCGGCGCCAAGCGGCCGGTGCCCGACCACCTCGACGACCTGCTGCGGCTGACCACCGAGCGCGGCGCCTCGGACCTCCATCTCAAGCCGACCCGGCCGCCGCTCTTGCGGGTCAACGGCCGGCTGCGCGCGCTCGAGGAGTACGACGTCCTGCGCCCCGACCAGCTCGAGCGGATGGTCACCTCCATCCTGACGCCGAAGCAGCAGGCCAAGTTCGAGGAGAAGCTGGCGGTCGACATCGGCTACGGGGTCAGCGGCCTGGCCCGCTTCCGCGGCAACATCTACATGCAGCGCGGCAGCCTCGCCGCCTCGTTCCGCCGCATCCCGTACCAGATCCGCACCGTCGAGGATCTCGACCTGCCCGAGGTGCTGCTCGACTTCTGCGACCTGCCGCAGGGGCTGGTGCTGATCACCGGCCCGACCGGCAGCGGCAAGTCGACGACGCTGGCAGCGCTGATCCGGCACGTCACCGCGCGCCGGCCGGTGCACGTGATCACCATCGAGGACCCGATGGAGTTCCTGTTCACCGACGGCGTCGCCACGCTCGCCCAGCGCGAGGTCGGCACCGACACGATCAGCTTCAGCGAGGCGCTGCGCAACGCCATGCGCCAGGACCCCGACGTGATCATGGTCGGCGAGATGCGCGACCCCGAGACGATCTCGACCGTGATCACCGCCGCCGAGACCGGCCACCTGGTGTTCTCGACGCTCCACACCAACAGCTCGACCCAGACCATCGACCGCATCCTCGACGCTTTCCCGCCTTCCCAGCAGGGGCAGGTGCGGGCGCAGCTCGCCCAGGTGATCAAGGGGGTGGTGTCGATGAAGCTGATCGAGCGCGCCGACGGCGCCGGGCTGGTCGCCGCGCTCGAGGTGCTCAAGGCGTCGCCCAAGATCTGCAAGATGATCGAGGCCGGCGAGACCTCCCAGCTCCTCGAGGAGGTCGAGTCCTCGGTCTCCTACTACCGGATGCAGTCGACCAACCAGTCGCTCCTTGCGCTCCTGGTCTACGGCACGATCACCTATGCCGAAGCGATGCGCCAGTCGCCCGACCCCGAGGACCTGTCGCTCAAGCTGCGCAAGATGTTCCCCAGGATCGAAGAGCAGGGGGAGAGATGAGCCCGTCGACTTCGGACTTCTCACAGATTCTCGAGCTCCAGCAGTTCCGGCGCCTCTACGAGGAGCAGGAGGAGAAGGTCAAGATCCGCCTCGCCGACAAGGACGAGCGGATCGCCACCGCCGAGGCGCGGATCGCCGACCGTAACGCCGAGATCGCCGAGCTGCGCCAGCGCCTCGACGAGCTGTCCGGCGACCGCGAGAAGATGAAGAACGACTACAACCGGCTGCGCGCCGAGGCGCAGGAGAAGATCGACAAGCTGATGGAGCGGATCAAGGAGCTGAACCAGCGCCTGATCGGCACCGGCAAGTAGCGCGCGGTCACGCCCGCCTGGCTACGGCCGTCCGGCGCGCGCCAGCTCCTCGACCACCGCCACCGCCTGCTCGCGGGTCCTGACCCTGCCCGCCACCTGCTCCCGGCGCACCGCCGCCAGCGCCGCGCCGACCCGCGGTCCCGGCCCCACCCCCAGGAGCTCCTGCACCTCGCCGCCGGCCAGGAGGCGCGGCGGGTCGAAGATCTGCGCGCCGTCGCGCGCGGCGAGGGCGGCGATCTCGGCCAGCCGCCGGCGGTGCTCCGCGGCTCCGTCCGTCCCCGCGCCGCCGGCGGCACCGAGGCGGACCGCGGCGGTCGGCCACAGCTCGCCGAGCCGGTGGAGGAAGCGCCTCTGCGCGTCCTCGCCGGCGGGGAGGGAGGGCTCGGCGAGGACGCGCGACACCCGCTCGGCGACCCGCCGGGTGAGGTAGCCGGCCTCGGCGAAGCGCAACGCGGCCTCGGCGCCGGGTGCCGAGGCGACTCCGGCGAAGGTGGCGGCGAAGCGCGCGACCAGGAGGTCGGCCGCTTCGGCCGCCGCGCGGTCGACCGCGCGCAGCTCGCGCACCGCGGCCGGCAGCGCCCCCAGCTCGCGCACCGCGGCGCCCACCTCGCCGTGGACCCCGGGCGTGCCGCGCCAGAGCCCGGGGTAGACCTCGAGCGCGGTCATCAGCGCTAGCGCCCGCGCCGCCTCGTCGCTCTTGAGGATCAGCACCAGCTCCTCGCGCACCCGCTCGGCGGCCACCGCCGCGAGCCCCGGCGCGGCGGCGCGGGCCAGCCCGAGGGTCGCCGGCTCGGCGGCGAAGCCGGGGAGCCGGGCGAGGAGGCGCGGCAATCGCAGCACGCGCAGCGGATCGCCGGTGAAGCTGTCGCGGGTGGTCGCGCGCAGGAGGCGCCGGGCGAGGTCGCCGAGGCCACCGAAGGGGTCCTCGATCCGGCCGTCGTCGAGCGCCAGGGCGAACGAGTTGACGGTGAAGTCGCGGCGCGCGAGGTCGGCGCCGAGCGACTGGGTCTCGCGGTCCCAGAGGTCGAGCACCCAGTCGGGGCCGACCACCCGGAAGGCCGCGAACTCCTTGCCGCCGAGGAGCACCAGGGTGGCGCCGAAGGCCGCCGCCACCGCCTCGGCGATCGCCCGGCCGCGCCCGGCGACCACGGCGTCGAAGTCGCGGCTCGGGAGCCCGAGCAGGCGGTCGCGCAGGAGGCCGCCGACCAGGTGGGCCGGGGCCGGACCGGCGGCGGCGGCGAGCGCCTCGACCACCGGGTGGCGGCGCAGCAGGCGGAAGAGGCGCCGGGCGTGGGGCTCGAGGTCGATGGTCATTTGCGTCCCGTCGCGTCCGAAGCTAAACTTTCGCTTGAAGGAGCCGGACTCAAGTCACCTTCCTGTAAGGGAAAAACCGGCGGGGGAGAGAGGACCATCGCACCGATCGAAGACGAGACGATCGCGGCGCCGGCCTCGCCCTGCCGCCTCGCCGCCGGCCGCCCGGCCGGAGGCGCCCGCGCGTCCTGCTCCCCGGGCCGCCGGCCCGGCGCGGCGGTAGGTTACCGCGGCTCGGGGGCGGTGCGTCACGAGGTCTGTCACGGTACGGCGCGGCGCCGCCGGCTTCGGCCGCCGTCGTCGCCGCGGCTCGCCCTCTCGCTCCTGCTCCTCGCCGGCCTTGTCGCCGGCGCCCCGCCGCTCGCCGCCGATCCGCCGCGCCCGCCGGCCGCGGACCGGGCGCCGATCGGCGACGGCCTGGTCGCGGCGCTCGGCGCCGACGGCCGGCTCTGGCTCGAGGCCGTGCCCCAGGCCAGCGAGGGGCTCCTCGCCTTCACCCGCCGGCTGTGCGGCGACGCCGGCGCGGCGGCGGCGATCGCGGCCGCCAACGGCGAGCCCGAGCACCTCGAGAAGGGGTTCCACTACCGGGTGCCGTTCGAGCTGATCCGCGGCGAGCTGCAGCGCGAGGTGGCGGCGGCGCTCTTCCCCGGCGACGCGCCGGCCGCCGACGGCTGGCGCCACACCGCGCGCGGCGCCGGGCCGCTGCGCCGCGAGGGGCTCTGGCAGCTCGCCGAGTGGTTCACCGGCGAGGGCGCCAACTACCGCGCGATCCGCGAGTACAACCAGCTCGCCGACGAGGACCTCGCCGCGGGCGCCACGGTGGTGATCCCGGCCGAGCTGCTGCGGCCGGCGTTCCGCGCCGCGCTCCCCGCCGACTCGGTGCTGGCGCGCCCGGCCGCAGGTCTGGCCACGGCTCCGGCGGCCTCGGCTACGGGGGCCGCGGTCATGGGCGCCGTCCCCACCGCCGCCGATTACGGCCTCGAGTACGCCGCCGACCCGCGCGGCGAGCACGCGGTCTACCGGCTGCGGCCGGGCGAGGCGCTCTACTCGAGCGTGGTGGTCCGCTTCACCGGCCGGCTGGCCGCCGCCGACGTCAACGCGCTGGCGGCCGAGATCGCCGAGCGCAGCGGCATCGCCGACGTCACCGACATCCCGATCGGCTACCGGGTCAAGGTGCCGTTCGAGCTGCTCCTGCCCGAGTACCTGCCGCCCGGCAACCCGCGGCGGCGCGAGTACGAGGAGAGCCTGGTCGCCAGCTCGCGCTACTCGAACCGGGTCCAGGCGCGCGGGCTCGCCGGGATCACGGTGATCCTCGACGCCGGGCACGGCGGCCACGACCCGGGGGCGTCGTCGTCGGGGGTGTGGGAGAGCGTCTACGTCTACGACGTCGCGCTGCGGGTGCGCCGGCTGCTCGAGGAGCGGACCGCGGCGAGGGTGGCGCTGACCACCCGCGACGGCGCGAGCTGGGAGATCCACGACCGCGACGTGCTGCCGCTCTCGCGCCGCCACGCGGTGATGACCACGCCGCCCTACCCGAACGAGGACCCGCAGGTCTCCGCGCACATGCGCTGGTATCTCGCGAACAGCGTGCACCGGCAGGCGCTGGCCGGCGGCGGCGACCCCGAGAAGACGGTCTTCCTCTCGATCCACGCCGACTCGCTCCACGCCTCGGTGCGCGGCGCCACGGTCTATATCCCGGGCGCCTCGATGATCGGCGGCGAGTTCGGCAAGAGCGGCACGGTGTACGCCTCGCGGCGGGAGGTGCGGGAGAAGCCGCGCGTGCGCTACTCGTATCAGGAGCGGGTCAAGAGCGAGGGGTTGTCGCGCCAGCTCGCGGAGCGGCTGCTCGGGGAGTTCCGCGGGCGCGGGCTGGCGGTTCACCCGAACAAGCCGGTGCGCGAGAAGATCATCCGCCAGCGGAGCGCCTATGTGCCGGCGGTGCTGCGCTACAACGCGGTGCCGGCGAAGGTGCTGCTCGAAGTGTGCAATCTGGCCAACGCCGAGGACCGGCGGCTGCTCCAGACGCGGTCGTTCCGGCAGCGGGTGGCGGAGGCGGTGGTGGACGGGATTCTCGAGTACTACGGGGACAAGGGGGTCGAGGGGGCGGGGCAGGTGGTCACGGCGACGGCGGCGAAGTAGGGCGCCGCCGCGACCAGCTCGCGGTCGAAGATCTCGGCGAAGATTTGGGCGTAGCGGGTCGCGACCTCGGCCAGCGGGGGGCGCTGGCCGGTCAGGCGTTCGATCGAGGTGATGTCGATTCCGGTGAGGCCGCAGGGGACGATGCCGCCGAAGTAGTTGAGGTCGGTGGTGACGTTGAGGGCGAAGCCGTGGGTGGTCACCCAGCGGGAGAGGTGGACGCCGATCGAGGCGATCTTGGCGGGGCCGGCCCAGACGCCGACGAAGTCCTGGCCGTCCCGCGCCTCGCCCTGGATGCCGTACAGGGCGAGGGTGCGGACGAGCGACTCCTGGAGGTCGCGGACGTAGCGGCGGATGTCGCGGCGGTCGGGGCTGAGGTTGATCACCGGGTAGCCGACGAGTTGGCCCGGGCCGTGGTAGGTGACCTTGCCGCCGCGGTCGCACTCGGCGACCTCGACGCCGCGGGCGGCGGCATCGCCGAGGACGTCCTCGGGGACCGCGTTCCGCCCCAGGGTGTAGACGTGCGGGTGCTCGAGGAGGAGCAGGCGCTCGGGTCCGTCGCCGCGCTTGACCTCCTCGCGGGCCGACTCCTGGATCTCCTGCGCTTCGCGGTAGGGGAGCCGGCCGAGGTAGGTCCAGTGGAGCTCGCGCGGCATGGCGGGATGATAGCGGTGCGGAGGCCGGGTCATCCGTTCGGCGGCTCGGCGAGCCGGTCCGGCATCACGAAGGCGCGCCGGGCGAGGTCGGAGGCGAGGGTCTCGGGGCGGTACCAGCGGCCGAGGATCGGGCGCTCGCGGTCGAAGAGGTCGGGGTTCGCGGCGCAGAAGGCCGGCCAGCCGGCGGAGGGGGCGGCGGCTTCCATCCGCTCGCGGACCAGGAGCGCGAAGGCCCAGGTGATCGTCTCGTGGTAGCGGTCGGGGCTGCCGTGGGCGGCGGCGAACCGGCGGAGGCCGCCGGCGATCCGGGCAAGGGCCTCGGCCGCGGGGAGGCGGCGGTGGTACTCCCAGGCCAGGCGGACGTGGTCGGCGTAGCGGAAGCGGTCGCCGGGAATCTCGCACGCCTCGAAGCGCCGGATCAGCTCGCCGCCCGGCAGGTCGTCGCAGCCGCCGGCGGGCGTGGCGGTCTCGGCGTCGAGGAGGGCTGCGGCGGTCATGGCACCTCCTCCAGCCGGTGGCTCGCCGAGGCGTCGAGGTCGAGGCCGTAGACCTCGCGCAGGGCTGCGATCTTGGCCAGCGACTCCTCGCCGAACGGGCTCTTGCCCTCGAAGGCGTGGAGCACGATCCCCTCGAGCAGGTCGCCGAGGGTCAGGTCGTGGAGGTCGGCGAACGCCTTGAGCACCTTGAGCAGGCGCTTCTCGATCCGGACGCCGGTCTGCACCCGCTCGACGATCAGCTTGCCGGCGGGGTCGGGTCTCTCGCTCTGCGCCATGGTTCCTCCTCTTCGTTCGCAGTGTGGTACATATGTACCAAGATAGCATGCGTGCTGTCAAGCCCGGGACGCGGGCAGCGGGCTACAATCCGGCCGAGGACGCCCCGTGAACCCCGAGCGCATCGACGAGCAGGGCCGCGGGGCGCCCGCTCGCTCCGGCGCTCCCGCCGCGCTCTTCGACGTCAGTCTCAACGCGGTGATCGTGGCGGTCACCGACGAGGTGCCGCGCGTCCTCGCGGTGCGCCCGACCGGCGGCGAGCGCTGGGCGGCGCTGCCGGCGGCGCTCCTCGATCCCGCCTCCGACCGCACGCTCGAGCTGGCCGTGCGCCGCGGCGTCCACGAGCAGACCGGCCTCGGCCTCGGCTACGTCGAGCAGCTCTACACCTTCGGCGACCGCGACCGCGATCCGCTCGGCCGCGCCACCGGCATGCGGGTGCTCTCGATCGCCTACCTGACCCTGGTGCGCGAGGCGGCGCCGGCCGGAGACCGCGCCGCCGGCTGGCGCGACGCCTACCGCTTCCTCCCCTGGGAGGACTGGCGCCGCGGCCGGCCGCCCGACCTCGACCGGCGGGTGGCGCCGGCGCTCGCGCGCTGGGTCGACGCCGCGCCGGCCGGTCCGGCGCGGCGCGAGCGGCGCGAGCGCGCCGACATCACCTTCGGCCTCGGCGGCGTCGCCTGGGACGGCGACCGGGTGCTCGAGCGCTACGAGCTGCTCTACGAGGCCGGGCTGATCGCCGAGGCCTGGCGCGACCGCGGCGAGCCGGCTCCGCGGCGCGGCGAGGCGGACGGCGACGGGCCCCTCGGCCGCCCGATGGCGCTCGACCACCGGCGCATCCTCGCCACCGCCCTCGGCCGCCTGCGCGGCAAGCTCAAGTACCGGCCGGTGGTCTTCGAGCTGCTGCCGCCGACCTTCACCCTGCTCCAGCTCCAGCGCGTGGTCGAGGCGCTCGCCGGCGTCCGCCTGCACAAGCAGAACTTCCGCCGCCTGGTCGAGCGCGGCGGCCTGGTCGAGGGCACCGGCGAGCTGGATCTCGCGACCGGCGGCCGCCCGGCCGAGCTGTTCCGGTTCCGCCGCGAGGTGCTGCGCGAGCGCCCGGCGCCCGGGGTCGGGCTGCCGGGAGTGGCGCGCTGACCGGCCCCGGCGCCCGGCCGCTCGCGGGTCAGGCCGCCCGCGTCCGCGGCTCCTCCTTGTCCACCGCCCGCCGTGCCCGCCAGAAGGGCTCGTCCGGCCAGCGGTTCTCGAGCGCGTAGAGGTGGGCGCGCAGGCGCAGAAACTCGTCCCACCCTCGCGCCACGGCGGCGCCGTAGTCCTCGAAGGTGTCGCTCTCGCCGGCCAGGTGCCGGGCGATCGCGTCGCCGGCCGCGATGCCGGTGGCGAGCGCCTTGTGGATGCCCTGGGAGCAGAGCGGGTCGTAGGCGGCGGCGGCGTCGCCGGCCGCGAGCCAGCCGGGGCCGTGGGCCGGGTCGAGGCGGAAGCTCGACGCCGGCCAGGCGGCGAGGCCGGCGGGGTCGAGGGCGCTGCCGTCGAGGCGGGCGCCGAGGTGGCGGGTCTCGGCCAGGCGGCAGAGCCAGGCGGTGGGGTGGCGCAGGCCGAGCCGGCGGCAGGTCTCGGGGTCGGTGGTCAGGGCCGCGACCGCCGTGTCGCCGGGGAGGCGGGCGGCGTACCACCAGCCGTAGGGTCGCGCCTCGAGCAGGGTCAGCTCGGCCAGAGCGCGGCGCCGGCGGCGAGCTGGAACCGGCCGGCGATCGTAGATCAGCCGGTCGGCGATCCGGCGGCGGGCGCCGGCGAGGCGGGCGAAGGCCGCCCGCTGGCCGGTGGCGTCGACCACGACCGCCGCCTCGATCCGCCGCGTTCGCCCGCCGGCGGTGCGGAAGGTCAGCTCCCAGGCCGCTTCTCCTCGGACCGGCTCCGGCGCGCCGCCGTCTCGAGCCGCCAGCCGCTCTCGAGCCCGCCCCGGCCGCGACCGCCCGCTCGGCCAGGAAGGCGTCGAAGCGGGCGCGGTCGAGGTGCCAGCCGTGGCCGTAGGGGTTGGTGACGAAGTCGTTGTAGCCGAGCCGCGTCGTCGCCCCAGGACGAGCAGCTCCCGAGGCAGCGCTCGTGCCCCTGGGCGAGGAACGCCGGCCAGGAGGCCGAGCCCGGCGAGGAGCCGCCCGGTGTCGGGCGGGATGCGACTCGCCGATGCGGAAGCCGCCGAAGCCGCCGGCGTCGGCCAGGAGGAAGTCGCCAGAAGACCCGGCCGACGCCGTGGTGGCGGAGGCGGAGCGCCGTGGCACTGCCCGCGGGTCCCGCTCCGATCACCACGACGTCGAACCGGCGGCTTCGGACGGCGGCGCTCACGACGGTCGGCTCCACTCGTCTGGGTGACCGTGTTCGGGAAGGGCTCGACGACGTCGCTGACGTTCGATCATCAGGCTCGCGACCTCGAGGAAGTAGCTCTGGTCGAACGTCGAGGGATAGCCCTCGATCGCCGGTCCCTGGACCACGGTGCCGATCTCCTGCCAGTGCTCGAGCATGTCCGCCCGCTCCTGGAAGCGGCCGACCTGCTGCATCTGGAAGAAGCTGCCGTCCGGCCCGGCTCCCGGTCCCTCGGGACCGGGCTTGACCGGATAGACGCCGTTGTTGGGACCGGGGATGGTCTGCGTCCCCTCGCCGCGCACCGAGAACCGCTGCTGCGGGAGCTTGCCGTTGCTCGCGACCAGGTCCTGGTACTTGTAGACCGAGACCGGCCGCTGCGCCGGCCACGACCAGAGCAACGTCGTGTTGCGGCCGTCGAAGATCTGGTTCGGGTTGGTGATGTCGCCGCCCGGGTTGGGGTCGGGCAGGTGGGTGGCGCACGAGTTGTAGTCGGTGTGCCAGGGCAGCGCCATGAACTTGCACACGTCGCCCGGCTCGACGCGGGTCTGGTCGCGCTCCGGGATGTAGCCGACGCCGAGGAACGGCTGGTCCTTGGTCGGCCTTCGTGTAGTCGAGCGCCGCGGGGTTGACGCGGATACGCGCCGATGATGGGATCGTGCCAGTCTCGGGTCGAAGAACGCGGTGTCGCGGACCACGAAGGTGAGGTCGATCCCCGGGCTGAAGCGGCCGCCGAGGCAGTTGGTCAGCACGTTCTTGTCGAGCTGCTCGCCCGCGGTGAGCGGCGTGCCGCGCCGCCTTGCCGTAGGTGCCGGCGAACCACTGGTTCAGGAAGAAGTACTGGGTCGGGGTCAAGACCAGGTAGGCGGCGCCGGTGTCGCCGAGCGCCAGCGGCATCCTCGGCGCGCCGTCCTGGAGCTGGCCGTCGGCCTCGTACGGGCTGCGGATGTACGACGGCACGTTCAGGGTCTTTGCCGGGTTGGAGTCGGCCGTCACCTGCGCCAGCCGCTCGTGCGAGCCGATCGCCGTGCCGTTCGAGGCTGGTCGACGAACATCTGCAGGCTGGCGCTGCGGAAGAGCGGCGCGATGTCGTCCTCGAAGTTGGGCTGGTAGCCGGTGACGAAGCCGGCGTCGTTCTTCGGGAAGCAGGGCCCGTCGTAGATCGACGGATCGAGCCCGAAGCAGGTCAGCCAGGTGTTGTAGACCTCGTCCCAGAGCGTGATCGCGTTGCGGATCTGGGGCGCGTAGGCGGGGTCGGTCGAGACGATCCAGGCGGTGCTCTCGAGGGTGAGGATCGAGCCGTCGTCGAACACCAGGGTGGCGTTGACGGGCCCATCGGCGGTGTCGTCGAACCAGCCGTCGTTGTTGACGTCGTCGTCGAGCGGGTAGGGCTCGGCCGAGCCGGCCGCACCGCCGGACTGGTCCTCGTCCTTGTACCAGCCGCTGGCGGTGCCCTGGCCGCCGATCACGATCAGCCGCCCCTGGGCGTCGGTCTCGATCGCGCCGAGCTGCTGCACCGGCGTGCCCGACGGGCTGTAGAGCCGGGTGAAGTGGTCCGACGGGAACGACACCGGGTAGTCCGGCAGCGGCTGGATGCCCGCCCCCGGCTGGTACCACGACGGCACCGTGGCGCCGTCGAAGGCGATGCGCGCGGCGCTGGCGCCGTGGATCGCCCGCGGCCCGGCGTCGACCACCAGGGCGGTGAGCCGCTTGGCGTCGGCGGGGTCGTCGGTGCCCGCGAACCGCGGGTTGCGCAGCGGCGGGAGCTGGCCGTCGTCGTAGGCCGACAGGCTCCCGAGCTGGCCCGCCGGCACGTCCTCGACCAGCACCCAGCAGTTGGCCTTCTTGTTCGCCAGGTGGACGGTCCAGACGATGTCGGTCACCGTCTTGCCGCCCACCGCGCTGCCGATCACCACCTCCTGGACCTGTCCCTGGTAGGGATAGGTGCCGGCGGCCTCGGGGTCGTCGTAGAGGTAGATCCGGAAGCGCTGAGCCTGGCGCTTGAGCGCGCCCTCGGCGTCGCGCAGGTCGCGGTCGCTGATCGGGTCGGACTCGGTGCCGGGCTTGATCGGCAGGCCGCCGACCAGGTCGCTGCCCGGCCTGCGGCACGCCGGCCGGGGTCTCCGGCGCGAGGTAGTAGTCGTCGCTGTTGCCGACGCGGGCGAGCCCGATGGTCGGATGGATGCGCAGCACGGGCGTGGTCATCGGGCCTCTCCCTCTTGTGAACCGGTCTTCGGCTGATTGGCCACGTAGGCCTCGAGGATGATGTGGCTCAGGTTGATGTTGGTGCCCTGGAGCGGCGGGATCGAGGGGTCGGACGGGTTGTACATCAGCGTGTTGTGGCAGGAGAAGCAGTTGTTCTCGCTCTGCACGTTCTGGGTGAAGGTCTCGATCACCGAGCTGTTGAGGAGCGTCGAGCCGATCCGGTGCGCCTGCTGGTCGTTGTTCGGCTGGAGGTCGCCGTTGGTCCAGATCGCGCCGACCTCGAAGTAGTTGCCGAAGACGTCGTCGCGCCGAGCTGCGCCTTGACCGAGGCGTTGAGCTGCGCGATCGCGGCCAGGTTCTGGAGGTCCTTCGGGTCCTTGGTGCCGGCGACCATGCCGTGCGGGAACTGGCGGCAGGCCTGGCTGATCGGCGTCAGGGTCTGGGCCTGGAGGTCGAGCTTCAGCTGGCCGGTGTCGACCTCGTTGCAGTCGAGCGCCAGCGTGTCCGCGGTGTAGAAGGTCCAGTCGCGGTCGCTGACCGGCTTCGAGGGGTCCTGGTCCGGCGCGAAGTCGGGTGCGTTGTCGTCCTGCTCGAAGGTCGCCCAGACCGCCTCCGGATGGCCGTTCACCCAGCCGACGACGTGGAGACCGACCAGGGCGACCTTGACCTCGAGCGGCGGCGACTCGTCGTCGACCACGATCGTGCCGTCCGGCCCCTGGGCGAGCCGGTCGACCAGGGCGCTCGTGACGTAGAAGGAGCCGGTGTCCTCGCCGGGCTCGACGATCTTCCACGACGCCTTGAGCTCGACGTCGCCGGTCTGGAACTCGGTGTCCGGCGGGATCTGATTGAGCACCTGCGGATCGGTCCAGTGGAAGCTGCGGATCTCCTCGAACATCAGGTCGTTGACGTATTGCGAGTAGTAGACCGCTCGCCCGCCGTGATCGACCAGGACGCCCAGCGAGTCCGCCTGGGTGACCTCGTCGAGCGCCCGGTGGGGGCCGTTGACCTTCTGCGTGCGCACCTCGAGCCGGAGCGGCCCGCCGCCGTCCGGGTCGCGCTGTCCGGCGATCACCTCGTCGACGGTGGGGAAGGTCTCGAAGCGCAGCCGGCCGCCCTCGACCGTCTGGGTCAGCCAGAGGAAGCTCTGCCAGGCCCACTGGTGGAAGTCGCAGAACGAGGCGAAGGGCTGGTTCGGGTCGGGCTCGGGGGTCTGGCTGTGCGGGAACCAGGCGGCCGGCGCCTCGCAGGGCTGGGGCGCGGCGCCGCTCGCGGCCTGCTCGTCGGCCGCCGCCGGCTCCTCGGCCGGCGGCTCCTGACCGCCGCCGCAGGCGGCAAGCGCGAGCGCGGCGAGGGCGAGCGCGGCGAGAAGCGACGGTGGCGCCGGCCGCCGCCGGCGCGTGGACCTCGGCAGGTCCTCGGCCGCTTCGGAGGAGCAGCGAGAACGAGACGCAACGAATGGTTTCATGTGACACCTCCTGGCCGGGGGTGTCCGAGCCCCGTGGGGCGTTTCGCGCGGTCGGCCGCTACGGGGTCTCGGCCGCGCCGGCGGCTGGACGCGCGATCACCGGCTCGGCGGCCGGGCGCGCGATCACCGGCTCGGCGGCCGGGCGTCCGATCACCGGCTCGGTCTCGGGGTCGCTCGGCGGCGGCTGGGGGAGCGGGGTGGTCGCGGCGGCGCGGGGACGGCGGCCGCGGATGCACCAGCGCGGCTCGCCGATCCCCTGGTAGTAGGCGACCAGCGAGCCCCAGAGGCCGACCCTCAGCCAGGCGTGGAAGAGCATCAGGACCTGGCCGACGGCCAGGAGCAGGAGCACCGCCCAGAGCGAGCCCGGCGACCACGCCCCGCGCAGCGCGAGGTAGGCGATGTGCGCGCCGAGGCCGAGGAGGGCGAAGGTCGACCAGAGCGGCAGCAGCACGAGCGGGTGGCGGAAGGCGTGGCCGAGGGCGACGAAGTAGCCCTTGAAGGTGCGCGGGTCGTAGTGGGCGGCCGAGGCGATCCGCGCCAGGTCGTGGCCGAGGTCGAGGAAGGCGAAGAGGAGCGCGGTCAGGAGGATCCCGGCGAGGAGCCCCCAGACGTGGAGGTCGGCGTTCGCCTGCTCCTGGGAGAAGTCCATCGCGGCGCCGAAGAAGGCGCCCGAGAGCGCCGCCAGCACCGCCACCGTGATCCCGAACCAGAGCAGGGTGCGCAGGAACCGCCAGCCGTGGCGGCCGATGCCCAGGAGGAACGGCCGCGCTGGCCGCGGCGCCTCGACCAGGAGGGTCTCGACGATCCCCGCCGAGACCAGGGCCTGGAGCAGCACCACGAACAGGAAGCGCAAGAGGAGGCCGTCGCCGACCGGCCCGAGGTCGTAGGCGTCGGACGCGCGAAAGTCGGTCCAGACGCCGGAGCGGTTGCCGGAGAGCGCCTCGCGGGCGAACAGGCTCTCGTCCATCGACGCCGAGACGTCCTGCCAGAGGATCGACGAGATCAAGAGCGCCGGCACCAGAGCCGCCAGCCAGGCGATGACGATCAGCCCCTTGTGGCGGTGCGCGCGGTGGAGGCCGAGGCGGAGGGCGGTCAGGGAGCGCATCGTTCGGTCCTCCGGGTCAGGCGAAGAGCGCCGCGCCGTGGAAGAGGGCGGTCAACCAGTAGAGGAGGTCGGTGACGTAGGCGAGTGCCGGCGCCGGGTCGGCCTCGGCGCTCCTGCCGTTGTTCAGGCGGTCGACGTCGAGCGCCAGGAGGCCGTCGGGGTCGACCTCGGCGCTCTCGATCTCGGCCGGGCCGCGGAAGGTCCAGCGCGCCCAGCGGGTGTCGCCGTCCCACTGCCGGCGCAGGACGCGCCCGTCGTCGAAGGTCATCTCGACGGTGACCGGGTGGATGAACTCCCCCTCGCGGAAGACCACGACCACCGACTCCCACTGCTCGGGCTCGTCGTCCTCGCCGTCCTCTTCGTCGCCGTCCTCGCTATCCTCGCCGTCTTCGCCGTCCTCCTCGTCGTCGGGGTCGAGCTCGATCCGCTCGCCGTCCTGCCACGCGAAGCCGCTCGGGTCGCGGAGCTCCTTCGCGCTGACCCGCCGCACGGCGTAGTCGAGCGTGCGCGTCGAGTGCAGGGCCTGGTCGAAGAACCAGTCGAGGTCGATGCCGGCGACCCCCTCGATCGCGGCCTCGAAGTCGGCGGTCGACGGGTGCCCGAACTGCCAGCGCTGGAAGAACGAGCGCATCGCGCGGTGGTAGGTCTCGGGGCCGAGGAGGTTCTCGAGGTGGCGCAGGGTCACCGCCGGGCGCGGGTAGCTGTTCTGGAAGTAGCTGTCGCCGATCAGGAAGCCCCACGACGGCGCGGCCACCGGGTCGCTGTAGCCGCCGCCGGCGATCGAGGCCCGCTGCTGCTCGAACGCCGAGGTGGCGAAGACCCCGGGGAGGCGCAGGGCGTAGGGCGCGTACTCGTCCTCCATCACCTCCATCTCGTAGTAGGAGTTGATCCCCTCGTCGAGCCACGACTCCTCGAACTCGTTGCTCGCGATCATCCCCTGGAAGAACTGGTGGCCGAACTCGTGGATGGTCACCAGCTCGGGGGCGTGGACCTCGTCGAACATCGGCCAGGTCAGGAGCGGGTGGGTCGCGAGCGTGATGAAGGTCGGGTACTCCATGCCGCCGGCGCCGAGCGCGCCCCAGGCCGGGTCGACCAGGGTCAGCGTCTCGTAGGGGTAGGCGCCCAGGCGCAGGCCGTAGCCGCGGATCGCCTCCTTGGCGGAGCGGAAGTAGCGCCCGGCCTGGGCCGCGTTCTCGGGGCGGAGCAGGAGGGTGATCTCGACCGGCGAGAGAGCGATCTCCTCGGCGGAGAGGCCGAGCGTCGCCGTCCAGCGCCGGCGCAGCTCCTCGGGGACGTCGGCGACCGGGTCGAAGCGCTCGGTGAGCACCAGGTAGCCGGGGTCGGCGGTCCAGGCGAAGTCGTGCACCCCGGCCTGGGCGAAGGTCACGGTGACGTTGCCGCCGGCGACCACCGGTTCGCCCTGCATCTTGCCGGTGGCGCCGATCTTCCCCTGGTAACGGTCGGGGAGCGTCAGGGTCACCTCGTAGTCGCCGAAGTCGGCGTAGAACTCGCTGTTGGCGTGGAACTGGTGGGCGTTCCAGCCGGGCTCGGCGCGGCCGCGCGCGCCGGCGTCCTCGAACACCGCGATCTTCGGGTACCACTGGCCGGCGAGGACGAAGTCGCCGTGGATGCCGGTGCGCGCGAAGACGTCGGGGAGCCGGCTCTCGAACTCGATCTCGACGTCGATCCAGGCGCCCGGCGGCAGCGGCTCGGGGAGCGGGTAGCGGACCACGGTGCGGTCGTCCGGGTTGCCGTCGTCGGGGGCGATGTACTGCTCGACCGGCTTGAGGTCGGTGCCGCCCGGGAGGCTTATCGACTCGATCTCGACGTAGCCCCAGCGCTCCTCGTCGAACTCGTCGCCGCGGAGTTGGCCGCCCGACTCGACCATGAAGGTCGAGCGGTTGCTCGCGAAGGCGTTCAGGTAGAGGTGGACCTGGAGGTCCTCGACCGGCACCGAGGAGGTGTTTCGCCAGCGCAGCGTCTCGCGGCCGTGGATCACCCCCTCGTCGTCGAGGCGGGCGTCGAGCCAGACCTGGTAGACCGGTTCGGGCAGGCGCTCGTCGCGCCCCGGGGCGGACCCGCGCTCCGGCTCGACGACCCGGAGGTCCTCCCCGTCCGCCGGCTCGATCCCGGGCGGAAGGCCCGGGGCCAGGGCCGGCGCCTCGGCGTCCGCGGTCCCGGGCGCGGTCGCCGGTGCCGGCTCGGGGGGCGCCGGCTCGGGCGGCGCCGGTTCCTGGGCGCCGGCGAGGAGCGTCAGGGCGACCGCCGCGGCGAGGGCGAGCGCTACGGCGCCGGGGGCGGAGAACGGGCGGCGGTGCGAGCCGGGCCGGCGTGGGCGGAGTGCGCGGAGGCCGGAGGTGCGGCGGGTGGCGCGGCGGGGCGGTCGAGTGCGCAACAGATCCTCCTCCAGGGCGGCCGGCTGCCGTCGAAAGGCCTTGAGGGTCAAGAGTTTGACAGCGATTCGGGGCGGATTATACTCAGCGCGCAGGATGATCGTGCGACGCTCCCCGACACGCTCTCTTCTACGCCGCTGCACGGCTCCGGTTTCGGCCGCCGCGGCGGCGCTGGCGATCGCCGCGGCTCCGGCGCCGCCGCTGCCCGAGCCGGCGCCCCCTGCGGCGACCGCTCCCGTGACCGCGCCGGCGGCCGCCGCGGCGCCCGGCGAGGTGGTCCTCCTCGAGGCCGATTCGATCGTCCATCCGGTGCTCGCCGACTTCCTCGTCGAGGCGCTGGCCGAGGCCGACGAGGCGGGCGCCGGGGCGGTGGTGATCGAGCTCTCGACACCCCGGCGGCGACCTCGACGTCGACGCGCGAGATCTCGCGCGCGATCCTCGGCAGCGCGACGCCGGTGGTGGTCTACGTCGCCCCGAGCGGCGCCCAGGCGGCCTCGGCCGGGCTTCTTCATCCTGATGGCCGCCGACGTCGCGGCGATGGCGCCGGGCACCAACACCGGCGCCGCCCACCCGGTCGGCGGCCGGCGGCGAGGACATCGAGGGCGACGATGGGGGAGAAGGTGGAGCAGGACGCCGCCGCCACCATCCGCTCGCTCGCCGCCCGCAACGGGCGCAACGTCGAGGCTCGCCGAGGCGGCGGTGGTCGAGAGCCGCTCGTTCACCGCCGACGAGGCGCTCGAGCGGGGCTGATCGACCTCGTCGCGCCGAGCCTCGCCGCGCTCCTGGCCGGGATCGACGGCCGCGAGGTCGAGAAGGCCGGCCGCACCGTGCGCCTCGCGACCGCGCGGCGCCGCGGTGCGCGAGGTCGAGATGCCGGCGTTCGAAGCGGGTGCTCTCGGCGCTCGCCCACCCGAACATCGCCTATATCCTGCTCGAGCCTCGGCGTCCTCGGGCCTCTACTTCGAGCTCGCGAACCCGGGCGCGGTGCTGCCCGGCGTGCTCGGCGCGATCTGCCTGATCCTGGCCTTCTTCGCCCTCTCGGTGCTGCCGGTCAACTACGCCGGCGTGGCGCTGGTCATGCTGGCCGTGGTCTTCTTCATCGCCGAGATCAAGGTGACGAGCTACGGCCTGCTGACCGTCGGCGGCGCGGTGGCGCTCGTGCTCGGCGGCCTGATGCTGTTCGACAGCCCGGAGCCGGCGCTGCGGGTGAGCCGCTCGGTGCTCGGCGGGGTCGCGGCGTTCGGCCTCCTGGCCGGCGGCTTGGCCGCCGCGCTGGTGGTCCGCTCGCGCCGCGGGCGCGGTGCGCACCGGCAGCGAGGGGCTGCTCGGCGAGGTCGGCCGCGTCATCGCCGACCTGGTCGCGAGCGAGGGGGCTCCGCGCGGCGGCGAGGCGCGCGGCAAGGTGTTCGTCGCACGGCGAGATCTGGGACGCCGTTGCCGACGCAGCCCGCTGGCGCGCGGCGACCCCGGTGCGAGGTGGTCGCGGTCGAGGGCCTGACTCTGCGAGTGCGCCCGGCCGCCGCCGCCACGGGCACCGGCCGGGGCGGTAGAGTGATCCATATGACCGAATCGACCTCACAGGGAGCTGCGATGATCCCCACCCTCGGACCCGCCGCCGTCGTCCTCGTCCTGATGTTCGTGATCTGGCTCTTCCGCTGGGTCAACATCCTCAACGAGTACGAGCGGGCGGTGGTCTTCCGGCTCGGCCGGCTGCTCGCCGCAGCCGAAGGGCCCGGGCCTGGTGCTGATCTTCTGGCCGTTCGACCGGATGGTGAAGATCTCGCTGCGCACGGTCGTCCTCGACGTGCCGCCGCAGGACGTGATCACGCGCGACAACGTCTCGGTGAAGGTCAACGCGGTGGTCTACTTCCGCGTCGTCGACCCGAACAAGGCGGTGGTCGAGGTCGAGAACTACCTCTACGCCACCAGCCAGCTCGCGCAGACGACGCTGCGCTCCGTGCTCGGCCAGGCCGAGCTCGACGAGCTGCTCGCCGAGCGCGACAAGCTCAACGACCAGCTCCAGGACGATCATCGACGCCAGACCGATCCCTGGGGCGTCAAGGTCTCGATGGTCGAGGTCAAGCACGTCGACCTGCCGCAGGAGATGCAGCGCGCGATGGCGCGCCAGGCCGAGGCCGAGCGCGAGAAGCGCGCCAAGATCATCCACGCCGAGGGCGAGTTCCAGGCCGCGCAGCAGCTCGGCGAGGCCGCCGACGTGGTCTCGCAGAACCCGGTCACGCTGCAGCTGCGCTACCTGCAGACGCTGACCGAGATCGCCGCCGAGAAGAACTCGACCATCATCTTCCCGCTGCCGATCGAGATGCTGCGGGCGCTGTCCGCCGTCGGCGGAGAAGACCGGCGGAGAAGAACGTGAGCGACGCACGAGCCGAGCTACTACGAGATCGCGCTGACCAACCGCCAGGTGCTGGTCGCCTTCGTCATCCTGCTGGTCTGCCTGGTGGCGGCGTTCCTCTCCGGCGTCTGGGTCGGCCGCGGCGACGCCCGGCCGGCGCCGACGCTGGTGGCCGAGGAGGCGGCGCCGGCCGCCGCAGCCCCGGCCGACGAGGCCGAGCCGCTGGCGTTCTTCGGCGGCGAGGACGGCCCGGACGCGGGCGAGGCCCCGCGCGGCGCCGCGGTCGAGCCGCGCGCCGGCACGACCCTGGCCGAGGACCTGGCGATCGAAGACCCTGACGAGGAGGTCGCCTCCGGCGCGGCCGAACGGCCGGCCGCGCCGAGGACGCCGCCCGACGAGCCGGAACCGGAGATCGAGCCCTCCCGGCCCGCGCCGTCCCGAACCGAGCCGTCCCGTGCCGAGCCCGCCCGCCCGGCGCCCACGCAGCCGGCGCCGCGCCCCGAGCCGGCTCCGCCCGCCCCGGCCGCCGGCGGCGACGTCGTGATCCAGGTCTTCTCGTCGCGCGACCGCGAGCAGGCGCAGGCGATGGTCGCCAAGCTGGTCGGCGGCGGCCGCGACGCCTACCTCTCGCCGGTCGAGATGGACGGCCAGACCATGTACCGCGTGCGCATCGGTCCGTTTTCCGACCGCGCGCGGGCGCAGCAGGTGGCCGAGGAGGTCCGCCGCGAGCTCAAGCTCGACACCTGGATCACCCCGCGCTGAGCCGCTCCCTCCTCCTGCGCGCGGCCGCCGCGCTCGCCGCCGGCGCGCTCTGGGGCCTCGCTTCGGCCGCGAGCCGCGGCCGCTCCTGGCCTGGGTGGCGCTGGCGCCGCTCTTGCCGCTCGCCGCCGGCCGCGGCCCGGGCTCCCGGCCGGCGCTCCTCGGCTTCCTCCACGGCCTCGCCGCGTGGCTGGTGGCGATCCCCTGGATCGCGCCGACCCTGGTCACCTACGGGCGTCTCCCGCCCTGGCTCGGGGCGGTCCTCCTGGTCGTCCTCTGCGCCTACCTCGGGGCCTTCCACGCCCTCTTCGCGGCGCTCGCGGCGCGGCCGTGGCGGCGCGGCGGGGCGTGGGCGCTCTTCGCCCTGCCGGCGCTCTGGGTGGCGCTCGAGTGGCTGCGCGCGCACCTCCTCGGCGGCTTCCCCTGGAACCTCGCCGCCTATGCCTGGGTCGACGTGCCCGGGGCGCTCCCGATCTCGGCCTGGATCGGCGCCTACGGGGTGTCGTTCCTGGTCGTCCTGGCCAACGCCGGCGTCGCCGCGGCCTTCGGCCGCCGCTGGCTCGCCGCCGGGATCGGGCTGCTCGTGCCGCTCGTGCTGCTGGCGATGGGCGGCCGCTGGGGCGCGGGGGTCGAGCGCCCCGGCGGGCCGGGGATCGCCGGCGCTCCCTCCGGTCGAGGTGAGGCCCATCGACGGTAAGCCTCCTCCAGCCCAACATCCCGAACCTGGTCGAGCCCGACTGGGAGGCGATCGTCCGCAACTACCGCAGGCTGCTCGAGCTGTCGCGCGAGGCCTGCGCCGCCGGGGCGCTGGTGATCTGGCCGGAGAGCGCGGCGTGGCCGTTCTCCTACGAGCGCGACGCGGCCCTGCGCGAGCGACCTCGCGGCGCTCGCCGCGCGGCGGCTGCACCGTCCTCTTCAACTCCGCCCACCAGGACGGCGAGCGCTGCTACAACTCGGCCTACCTGCTCGGCCCCGGCGGCGCGCTGGCGCGCTACGACAAGCGCCACCTGGTGCCGTTCGGCGAGTACGTGCCGCTCGGCGAGATCTTCGCCTTCATCGGCAAGCTGGCGCGCAACGCCGGCGACGTTCCCGCCGCCGACCGGGTCACCCTCCTCCCCTGGCGCGGCCGGGGGAGCGGGGAGGCCGAGATCGGCGCCCAGATCGGGATCGCGATCTGCTTCGAGGTCGTCTTCCCGGAGGAGGTCGCCGAGCTCGTCGCAGGCCGGCGCCACGGTGCTGGTGACGATCACCAACGACGCCTGGTACGGCGACACCGCGGCGCCCTGGCAGCACTTCCGGGCCGCCCGCTTCCGCGCCGCCGAGAACCGCCGGCCGCTGCTGCGGGCCGCGATCACCGGCGTCTCGGCGCTGATCGGCCCCGACGGCTCGGTGGCCGGCCAGCTCGGCGTCGTCCGCGGGGGCGTCCTCGCCGGCACGGTGACCGGGCGCCGCGACCTCACGCCCTACAGCCGCGCCCCGTGGCGGTGCCGCTCGCCTGCGCGCTCCTGGGCGCGGCCGCGGTCGCCGCCTCGGGCCGGAGTGCTATATTCAGCCGCCGCAGGAGCCTGAAATGAGCCATCCAGCCGCCCTCTCCGCCGACGCCCAGCAGCAGCGCATCGACCGAGCTCGTCGCGCCAGCTCGCGACCCTCCGGGGGTATCTTTGAGGGCCCCGACCTCGACGACCGAGCTCGCCGACATCGACCGCCAGATGCAGGAGCCCGGCTTCTGGGACGACCCGTCCCGGAGCGCGCCGCTCCTGCAGACAGCGCCGCGCGCTCGAGCGCCGGGTCGAGACCCTGAACCGGCTCGCGCGCCGACGCCGACGAGCTCGCCACCTGGCGCGAGCTCCTGGCCGAGGGCGAGGCCGACCCCGAGCTCGACCGCTTCCTCGACCGCCTCGAGCGCGACCTCGACCAGCTCGAGCTCGAGCTCAAGCTCTCCGGCCCCGACGACGACAAGAACGCCATCGTCGCCATCCACCCCGGCGCCGGCGGCACCGAGTCGCAGGACTGGGCCGAGATGCTCGCTGCGCATGTACCTGCGCTGGGCCGAGGCCGAGGGCTACGAGGTCGAGATGCTCGACCGGCAGGACGGCGAGGAGGCGGGCATCAAGAGCGCCACCTTCGCGGTGCGCGGCGACTACGCCTACGGCTACCTGAAGAGCGAGAGCGGCGTCCACCGGCTGGTGCGGATCAGCCCGTTCGACGCCCAGAGCCGGCGCCACACCTCGTTCGCCTCGGTCGACGTCTACCCCGAGGTCGACGACGACATCGAGATCGAGATCGAGGACAAGGACCTGCGGATCGACACCTACCGCTCCTCGGGCGCCGGCGGCCAGCACGTCAACAAGACCGAGTCGGCGGTGCGCATCACCCACCTGCCGACCGGCATCGTCGTCGCCTGCCAGAACGAGCGCAGCCAGATCAAGAACCGCGCGATGGCGATGAAGATCCTGCGCGCCCGGCTCTACGACCGCGAGATGCAAGAAGCGCGAGGAGGAGCAGGCCGAGCGCGAGGGGCTGAAGACGGACATCGCCTGGGGGAGCCAGATCCGCAGCTACGTCCTCCAGCCCTACCGCATGGTCAAGGACCACCGCACCGGCGCCGAGGTCGGCGACGCCGACCGCGTGCTCGACGGCGACCTCGATCCGTTCATCGAGGCCTGGCTCAAGCACCAGGCCGATCAGGCCGCCGCCGAGCGCGACGGCAAGGCCGGCGCGAAGGGCGCCAGGGCCGATCAAACGGGGGCGTAACGCGTGACCGATCAGGACCAGGACCTCTATCGAAGCCACCTCGCCGCGCTCGACGGTTGGCTCGGCGACGCGATCGCGCGCGCCGCGCGCGCCGGCGTGGCGCTCGACGGCGTGCTCTTCCACGCCGGCCGCGCCCGCACCTACCACCGCGACGACGAGGAGATCCCGTTCCGCACCGGCTTCCACTTCCGCCGCTGGTGCCCGGCCGCCGGCCCCGAGCACCTGGTGCTGGCGCGCCCCGGCGAGCGGCCGAAGGTGGCGCGGGTGCGGCCGCGCGACTACTGGTACGACACCTCGCCGCCGCCCCCCTCCTACTGGGAGGCCGAGGTCGAGCTGGTCGAGGCCGAGAGCTACGCCGCGGCGGTGGCCGCGCTCGGCGAGCTGCCGCGGGTGGCCTACGTCGGCGACTCCGGAGCGGCGGCGGCCGAGGCGGGGATCCCCCCCGAGCGGGTCGAGCCCGCGGCGCTGATGGCGCCGCTCGACTGGCACCGCGCGACCAAGACCGAGCACGAGGCGGCGCGCACCGCGGCCGCGGTCGCGGTGTCCGTCGCCGGCCACCGCGCGGCGCGCGCGGCGTTCGACGCGGGCGCGCCGGAGACCGAGATCCACCGGGCTTACCTGGCCGGCTGCGACCTCCTCGAGCGCGACATGCCCTACGGCACGATCACCGCGCTCGACGACAAGTCGGCGATCCTCCACTACCAGCACAAGCGGCGCGCCGGCGCGACCCGCGGCGAGGTGCTCCTGATCGACGCCGGCGCCGCCGCCGACGGCTACGCCGCCGACCTCACCCGCACCTGGGCGCGCCCGGACGCCGACCCGGTCTTCCGCTGCCTCCTGGCCGGCCTCGACCTCCTCCAGCGCGACCTGGTGGCGATGGTCACCCCCGGCCGCCCCTACCCCGAGATCCACTTCGAGGCCCACCGCCGCGTCGCAGCCCTCCTCGCCGAGGCGGGCGTGATCAAGGTCGGCGCCGAGGAGGCGGTCGAGCGCGGCCTGGCGCGGGTCTTCATGCCCCACGGCGTCGGCCACCACCTCGGCCTCCAGGTTCACGACGTCGGCGGCCACCAGGCGGCCCCGGACGGCGGCGTCGCCGCGCCCCCCGCCGAGCACCCGTACCTCCGCAACACCCGCACCCTCGAGCCCGGCCACCTGATCACCATCGAGCCCGGCTTCTACTTCATCCCGATGCTGCTCGAGCCGCTGCGCGAGAGCGAGCACGCCGCCGCCGTCGACTGGAAGCTCGCCGCCCGCCTCGAGCGCTGCGGCGGCGCCCGGATCGAGGACAACGTCCTGTGCACCGCGGAGGGACCGCGCGATCTCAGCCGGCCGCTCTTGCCGGGGCCGGCGGACCAGGCGGCGGCGGGCTGAGCGGACCTCGACCCATCGGCTCGGCGCAAGGTCCCGGGAGCCGAATCCGTCCTACCCTGTGAGAGCCCTGCCGGCCGCCCGCGGCCTGGGCTAGGGTACGCGCGATCGTGACCACCGCCGAACCGATCCCCGCCCGCGCCCCTGACGCCGGCGCCGTCCCGTCCGACGCCGACCTCGCCGAGGTCCTACGCCGGGTCTGGGGCCACGCCTCGTTCCGGCCGCTCCAGCTCGAGGCGATGCGCGCCGTGGTCGCCGGGCGCGACTCGCTGGTGGTGCTGCCGACCGGCGGCGGCAAGTCGGTCTGCTTCCAGGCGCCGGCGCTGGTCGGGGACGCCGGGCTCGCGGTGGTGGTGTCGCCGTTGATCTCGCTGATGCACGATCAGGTCAGCGCCCTGACCGCCTACGGGGTGCCGGCGGCGTGCCTCCACAGCGGGCTCGAGCCGGACGAGCGCCGGGCGGTCGAGGCCGGCCTCGCCGCGGGCCGCTGGCGCCTCCTCTACGTCTCGCCGGAGCGGCTGGTGGGGGAGGGGGGCGAGCGCTTCCAGGCCTTCCTCGCGCGTTGCCGCGTGCGCTACTTCGCGATCGACGAGGCGCACTGCATCAGCCAGTGGGGGCACGACTTCCGCCCCGAGTACCGGCGCCTGGGCGACCTGCGGCGGAGCTTCCCCGGGGTCGCGCTCCACGCCTTCACCGCCACCGCCACCGCGCGCGTGCGCCAGGACATCACGGGGCAGCTCCGCCTCGCCGACCCCGAGGTGCTGGTCGGCTCGTTCGACCGGGCGAACCTGGTCTACCGGGTGCGCCGGCGGGAGTCGCTCGACCGGCAGCTCGCCGCCGCGCTCGAGCGCCACGCCGGCGAGGCCGGGATCGTCTACTGCCTGTCGCGGCGCGAGGTCGAGCGGGTGGCCGAGGCGATCGGCGGCTGGGGCCGGCGCGCGGTGCCCTACCACGCCGGCCTCGACGCCGCGACCCGCGCCCGCCACCAGGACGCGTTCCTGAACGAGCGCGCCGACGTGGTGGTCGCGACCGTCGCCTTCGGCATGGGGATCGACCGCTCCGACGTCCGCTTCGTCATCCACGCCGGCTCGCCGCGCTCGCCCGAGCACTACCAGCAGGAGACCGGGCGCGCCGGCCGCGACGGCCTCGAGGCCGAGTGCCTGCTGCTCTACTCGCCGGCCGACTTCGCGACCTGGAGCCGGCTCCTCGAGCAGAGCGGCGAGCTGACCGAGAGCGCGAGAGATCTCCTCGCCGCGATGCACCGCTACGCCGCCGGCACCCGCTGCCGCCATCGCCTCCTCGCCGAGTACTTCGGCGAGCGCTACCCGCGCGAGGACTGCGGCGCCTGCGACTGGTGCCTGGGCGAGCTGGAGCGGGTCGCCGAGCCGCTGATCCTGGGCCAGAAGATCCTCTCCTGCGTCGCCCGGGTGCGCGAGCGCTGGGGCGCCGGCCACGTCGCCGACGTCCTGCGCGGCCACGCCTCCGACAAGGTGACCGCCAACCGTCACCACGAGCTGTCGACCTTCGGCCTCCTCGCCGCGACGCCCGCGCGCGAGCTGCGCGGCTACATCGACCAGCTCGTCGACCGCGGCTACCTGGCCCAGGATGGCGACCGCTACCCGACCCTGGCGCTCACCGAGTCCGGCCGGCGCCTCCTCCGCGGCAGCGAGCTGTGCGAGCTGTACCGGCAGCCGGCGCCGAGTCCGCGGCGCGCCGCACGCGCCGCCCGTGCCGCGCGCGCCGCGGAGCCGTCCTGGGAGGGGGTCGACGAGAAGCTCTTCGAGACCCTGCGCGCCCTCCGCCTCGAGATCGCCCGCGAGCGCAAGGTGCCGCCCTACGTGATCTTCCACGACAGCGTGCTGCGCGAGCTGGCGCGCCGGCGTCCGGCCGGCCGCGAGGCGCTCCTCGCGGTGCCGGGGATCGGCGAGCGGAAGGCGGCCGACCTCGGGCCGCGGTTCCTCGAGGTGATCGCGGAGCACCGGGCGCTGGGCGGAAACGGGTAGAAGCCGGGCAGCCGCGGGGTCGTCCGCGTCACGGGAACGGAGGCGGCAGAAGGGGCGGGAACGGCTCGCCCCACATCCGACCTTTTTGGTAGATCGCGGCGTAGACGGCCGCTACGGGCACGCCTCCAACGTGTGCCGGCTCGTAGTTCGACTTGCGGAGCCCCTCAAAGGCCTGGCGATGGAGCGGGCTCGGTTTCTCGGGCTCGCGCAGCCGTGCGCAGGCGACCCTCCCTTCGGCGTCGATGATGAGGTACACGGACATCGGGCCGTCGCTGTCGATCGCTTCGACGACCTGCAGCATCCCGCGCGAGCCGGCCACCGGCTGTGGAGGCTCCACCGGGCCGTCCGGGTCGACGATGGCCTCGAAGCCGCCGCCCGCCGGCGGCACCTCGGCGACGTGCTCGGCCGCGTAGCGAGCCCAGCAGCGGAGGTCCTCTGCGAACAGATCCACGCCTCCTGCCGCGGGGTACTCGGCGAGCACCTCCAGCGCCTCGCTGTACTCGCCGAGACGGACCAGCGCGTCGGCGAGGCTCAGCAGGGTGAAGTGGCGTCCCTCCGAGCCTTCCGCCGCGGCCGCCCGGAGCGCGGCGACGGCGCGGCGCAGCGAGTCGCCCGCCACCACCTGGCCGCGGGCGGTCTCGGCCGGCGCTCCCCGTTCGAGGATCTCGTCCCGCTCGGCTTCGGCGGACTTCACGTGAGCGAGGCCGAGGTAGTGATGGCCCCCGGCGCGTTCCGCCTGGGTGGTCGCCAGCTCGATCCAACGCTCGGCCGCGGCGATCGCCTGCTCGGGACGATCGAGGGCGAGCGAGACCTGGCAGAGCCCCGCGGCGGCGTGGAGCGAACGGCCCTCGGCGAGCCGGTCGGCCTCCGCGAAGAGGGCGGCCGCGGCTTCCAGCTCACCCTTGGACTGGGCCGCGGCGGCGCGCTGGATGCGGTCGACGACCGGATCGGCCGCCGGGGCGTCGGTCGCGCGCGAGGGCGAAGAGAAGAGGGCGACGAGCACCGCTGCGAGGGTCGCGAGCCGGGTGGCACAATGACCGGTACGGGACATGCCGAGAATCCCTCCTCGAATGAGTTCACGACTACGGTTGTCAGCGGTGAAGATTTTACGCCAATTGGAGGGTGGCACACTGAGCCGGCGCGCGACCCAGCGCGAGAACTTCGAGGCCACGGTCGACCGGGAGCTGGGAGTCACGGCGAAGCCGCAGCCTTATCGGCGCGAGGGCGTGGTGCCGCTGGAGGGATTCGAACCCCCGACCTCGGGTTTAGGAAACCCTTGCTCTATCCTGCTGAGCTACAGCGGCGTGCTTTGGAATCAGGCGGTTGCGAGGGGCCGCACGGCCCGCGCCGGCCGATCTTACCCTGCCGGAGGGCTCTCGCGCTTACCGAGCCGCTCGAGCACCAGGGCCAGCCGCCGCAGCGCCTCCGGGTGCCCCGGCGCCAGGCGCAGGGCCTCGCGCAGCTCGGCGGCGGCCTCGTCGAGGCGGTCGACGGCGATGAGGGCGCCAGCGAGGTTGATGCGGATCGAGGCGATGGCGGGCTCGAGCCGCGCCGCCTCGCGGTAGTGGACCACCGCTTGGTCCCACTCGCCGAGGCGGCTGAGCACCGCGGCGAGGTTGTTCTGGGCCGCCGCCGAGGTGGGGTCGATCTCGACCGTGCGGCGGTAGTGCTGGGCCGCGGGCTCGAGGTCGCCGCGGCGGGCGAGGAGGTCGGCGAGCTCGGCGTGGAGGGCGGCGTCGCCGGGGGCGTCGAGGAGGCGGGTCCGCAGGCCGTCGGCGACCACGCCGGCGTAGTGCATCTCCACCGCCTCCTCGAGGCGGGCGGCGTCGCCGGGGTCGCGCGGCACCACCTGCATCCACAGGTTGCCCATCTCGTCGCTCGAGCGCGGCCCGTGGCGCACCCTTTGCGGCGGCCGGTGCGGGTTGCTCGGGTTGGCGGCCGAGTTGTCCCAGGCGAACTCGACCTCGATCGCGGTGCCGGCGGGCAGCGGCAGCCGCGGCTCGAGCTCGTAGACGTCCTGCCAGCGGAAGTCCCAGTCGTCGATCCAGACCAGCCACTCGCGCGCGCCGCCGGGCAGGGTGGCGAAGGCGCGGACCTCGCTCCCCAGGTAGTGGGCGTGGGGATAGACCGAGAGCGCCTCGACGTCGACCGGCAGGACGAAGCGGTCGCGCAGCCGGTAGCCGGCCTCGCCGGCCGGGATGTCGATCGCCTCGGTGCCCAGCCGGAGCATGACCGGGCGCCGCTCGGGCGGCCGGCCGGTGAGGTAGAGGCCGATCGAGGCGGTGAGCGCCACCGGCTCGTCGGCGTGGGGGAGCAGGTGCGCCTCGAGCACCAGGTCGGCGCCCGCGGGCAGGAGCCAGGGCTCGCCGCCGCGGCGCGGCTGCCGCCCGGGCGTCCAGGCCAGGAACTGACCCGCCGGCGGCGCGATCTCGCCGGCCCAGAGCATCCCCTCGTCGAAGCCGATGCCGGGGCTGGCTGCATCGTGCTCGCGGGCGCGGCGGTTGGGGTCGACCAGGATGGTCGCGTGGTGGAGGACGTGCGGAGGGTCGGTGCGCAGCTCGATCGCCTCGACCCAGAGGTCGCGGCCCGCCTGGTCCGGCGGGGCCTGGACCGGCAGCACGAAGTTGCGGAAGAGGTCGGAGCCGCCGGCCGGCAGGGCGAACGGCTCGGGCATGGTCGCGGTCAGGTCGGGTTCGCCGAGCTGCCAGCCGCTCGGGAAGTCGGGCGGCGGCGGCGCGGCCGCGGGGTCGCCCTCGGGCGCGCCCGCCTCGGCCCAGCGCGCGAGCACGGCGATCTCCTCCTCGCTCAGCCGCCGCTCGCCGCGGAAGCCGCCGTAGCCGTGCCGCGGCTTCCACGGCGGCATCACCCGGCGCGTGGTGAGGAAGGCGATCTGCTCGGCCCGCGGCGCCGCGTCGCCGTACTCGAGCAGGGCGAAGGGCGCGACCTGTCCCGGCCGGTGACAGGGTGCACAGTGGCGGTGGAGGACCGACGCCACGTCGCGGCTGAAGGTGGGGACCGTTTCGGGCTCGGGCGGCGCGGCCGCCGGTGGGGCGACGGCGATTGCGCTCGCCGCGGCGATCAGCGCCAGCGGAGCCGCGAGCCACGCCCGGCGGACCGTCGGTGCGCTCCTCTTAGCGGCGCTGGGTGGAAAGGGGTACGGCGACACGGCTCGGGTTCAGTCTATCTTGTGACGACCGGCCGGCTCGGCCGCGCCGGCTCGACCGTGTTCGATAGGATGCCCGCGGGAGGTCTCGAAGTGTCGCTCGTCGGCAACATCCTCTGGCTCCTCTTCGGCGGTCTGATCGCCGGCCTCGGCTACATCCTCGGCGGCGTGCTCCTGTGCCTGACGCTGATCGGCATCCCGTTCGGCATCCAGCAGGTCAAGCTCGGCTTCGCCATCTTCGCCCCGTTCGGCAAGGAGGTGGTCGAGCGCGAGAACGCCAACAGCGTGCTGCGGGTGATCTTCAACCTGATCTGGATCGTGCTGTTCGGCTGGGAGATCGCGATCGCCCACCTCGTGGCGGCAGTGTTCCTGGCGATCACCATCCTCGGCATCCCGTTCGCCTTGCAGCACGTCAAGCTGATTCCGCTGGCCCTGCTGCCGTTCGGCCGCGACCTGGTGCCGATCGACCGGGCGCGGGGCTGAGTTGGCGATGGCGGCAGCGATCAGGCGCGCGGCGCGAGCGAAGTCGCTGCCGCCGATCCTGGTCGCGCTGGCCCTCTCGGTGGCGATGCCCGCTCGATCACCAGCGGCCCCCGCGCTCGACGCCGCCGCCGCCGGCCGCTTCGCGCGCCTGGCGCTCGCCTGCGTCCACCGGAGTACCCGAACAAGATCGCCCACGTGCTCGAGCGGCGACGCCGACGTCCGGCCGCCGCGCGAGCTGACGCCGGCTTTCTACGGCTGCTACGACTGGCACTCCGCGGTGCACGGCCACTGGCTGCTGGCGCGGCTGGCGCGCAGCTTCCCGGACGCGCCGTTCGCGGCCGAGGCGCGGGCGGCGCTCGGCCGGAGCCTCACCGCCGAGAACCTCGCCGCCGAGGTGCGCTACCTGGCGGGTGACGGGGCGCGAGACCTTCGAGCGGCCCTACGGCCTCGCCTGGCTGCTCCAGCTCGCCGCCGAGCTGCGGGAGTGGGACGACCCCGAGGCGCGGCGCTGGTCGGCGGCGCTCGAGCCGCTCGCGAGCCGCGGCGGCGGAGCGGCTCCGCACCTGGCTGCCCAAGCTCTCCCACCCGATCCGCACCGGCGAGCACAACCAGACCGCCTTCGCGTTCGGGCTGATTCTCGACTGGGCGCGCGGCGCCGGCGCCGACCCCGGGACTGGCGGCGCTGATCGAGGAGCGCTCGCGCGACGCTCTACCTCGGCGGACCGCGGCTGCCCGCTCGGCTACGAGCCGTCGGGCGAGGACTTCCTCTCCCCCTGCCTCGGCCGAGGCCGACCTGGTGCGGCGCCTGCTGCCGCCGGCCGGGCTTCGCGGCCTGGCTCGGCGGCTTCCTGCCGGAGCTGCCGCTGAGCCCGCCGGGAAGCGGCGGCTCCGGCTGGCTCGAGCCGGCGGTGGTCACCGATCCGACCGACGGCAAGCTCGCCCACCTCGACGGCCTCAACCTCTCGCGCGCCTGGATGCTCGAGGGGATCGCCGCCGGGCTGCCCGCGGGGGACCCGCGCACGGCCGCGCTCGCCGAGGCCGCCGCCGCCCACCGCGACTCCGGCCTCGCCGCGGTCACCGGCGAGCACTACGAGGGCGGCCACTGGCTCGCGAGCTTTGCCGTCTACCTCACCACCGGCCGCGGTCTGCCGTGAAGATCCGCATCCTGAGCTACAACATCCACCGCGCGATCGGCGTCGACCGGCGGTTCCGGCCCGATCGCGTCGGCCGGGTGATCGCCCACCACGACCCCGACGTGGTGCTGCTCCAGGAGGTCGACGAGGGGGTGCCGCGCTCGCGCGGCCTCGACCTCGGCCGCACGCTCGCCGAGGCGCTCGGCTACGAGCACGTCGCGATCGGCCACAACGTCAGCCTGCGCGAGGGGCGCTACGGCAACGCCACGCTGTCGCGCTTCCCGATCGTCCGCGAGTGCAACATCGATCTGACCATCCACACCCGCAAGCGCCGCGGCTGCCAGCACACCCGGATCGATCTCGGCGGCGGCCTGGGAGTGATCGAGGCGTTCAACCTGCACCTCGGGCTGTCGGCGCAGGAGCGGCGCAAGCAGATCGGCGTGCTCCTGCAGTCGAAGGAGATGCGGCGGGTCGGGGCGGAGACCGCTTGCGTGGTCGGCGGCGACTTCAACGACTGGCGCTCGCTCCTGCGCCGGCCGATGCTCCACGCCGGCTTCGCCTGCGCCACCGAGCGCGGCCGCGGGCCGGCGCTCCGGACCTACCCGTCGTTCTCGCCCCAGGGCGGCCTCGACCGCATCTACCACCGCGGCCGGCTCGAGCTCGTCTCCGGTCGGCGCTGCCGGCTCAACCTGTCGAAGGTGGCGAGCGACCACCTGCCGGTGCTGGCCGATTTCGAGGTCGTCAGCGCGCCGTAGTGTAGAGTCCGCTGCAGATGTCCGACCGTAAATACCGGCAGCGCGGCTACGACGACAGCGGCCGCGACCGCGAGCCACGCGCGCGCGGGCCGCAGAAGCCGCCCGAGCGCAAAGAGGGTCCGCGCGGCCGCGGCCTCGGCGCGCCCACCGAGACGGTCTTCCGCTGCCCCTCCTGCAACGCCCTCGCGCTCGCCCCCGACGCCGACCAGTTCGACGCCGCCTGCCCCAAGTGCGCCGCCGCCTACCACGCCTGCATCGCCTGCTCCCACTTCGATTCCCAGGCGACCTGGGAGTGCCGCCAGCCGATCACCGAGCGCGTGCCGCGCAAGCGCGCCGCCAACCGCTGCCCGCTGTTCCTGGCCAAGACCACCGTCGAGTTCGAGCGCGGCGGCGAGATGCTCGATCCCTCGGAGGCACGGGCGGCGTTCGACAAGCTGTTCGATTTCTAGCCCGAAGTTCCAGTGTTACCGATTGGGCGGGCCCCAATGTTTGCTGTGCTTTGAGTCGGATCTGGTGGGTAGGGTTCTGGCTACATTCGTTGGCCGACGCCGAGCAGCTCGAGGGCCTTTCGCTGGTGTTCGTTGGGCCGCGTGGTCATGGGGAAGGTTTCGTCGTCGCCGGCTCCGGTGCGGCGCACGCGGTTGCGGACGATGGTGGCGAGTTGGCCGAGCAGGTCGCGGAAGCTGTGGACGGTGAAGCCCTCGGGGGTCCTTTGGGTTGCGGCCTTGGCCAGCGCGGCCGGCGAGCGGCGGGCGGGCGCGACGATGGAGGATCGTTGGGCTGAGGCCGCGGCGCGGTCGTGGTCGTCGAACAGCAGCGGCGCGAGGGCCTGTCGCATGTGCCATTCGACGTAGTAGGCGAGCATGCACAGCAAGACGTGGGCGCGTACGCGCTCGGCCGTGCGGTGGTAGATGGGCCGCACCTTCAGATCGACCGTCTTGAAGCAGCGAAACGCCCGTTCGACGGTCGACAGCGACTTGTAGTTGCGCACCGTCTGCTCGGCGGACATCTGCTCGGCCGCTACGTCGGTGCGGATCACGTAGAGGCCGTCGAGGGCCGCCTCGGCGCGGATCTGCTCCTGCTTGCGCGCGAAGGTGAAGCCGTCGTCGGTGATGGTCATCTCGAAGTGCTTGGCGACCTTGTAGCGGTTGGCCACCCGCCCCACCCGCAGGCCGATGGCCGCCGCGCCGCGCAGCGGACGGCGCTCGCGGGTGGTGGCCGCGGCAATGGCGGCCAGCTGCTTTTCGGTGGCCGCCAAAAGCTCCTCCCGCTTGCGCGCCCGCTCGTTGGCCAGCAGCGGGTTGCGGCACACCATCAGCCGCTCGCCGGGATAGTCGGGCGAGGTGATCTCGGCCAGGTCGCGCTCGTCGAACAGCGAGAGCTCGAAGGCCCCCTCGGCGAGCAGCTTGGCGATCGCCGGGCCGCGCAGGGCGCTGATCCAGCTCAAACCCTCCACCGGGCGCAGCTCGTTGCGGATGCGCGCCGAGGTCACAAGGCCCCGGTCGCCCACCAGCACGACGCGTGCGATGCCGAAGCGCTGGCGGAGCTTTTCGATCTGCGGCCCGAGCGTCGTGGGATCGCCGGTGTGGCCGTCGAAGACCTCCACCGCCACCGGCCGGCCCTCTGGATCGCACAACAGGCCGATGACGATCTGCAGCTTGTCCCGCCGGCCGTCGCGGCTGTGGCCGAGCCGGGCCAGCGGGCAGGTGCGCCCCTCAAAGTAGGTCGAGGTCACGTCGTAGAGCACCAGGGTGCCGTCGAGATGACGCCGGGCGAGCGCCACCTCGATGCGGCCCTGGCGGGCGAGCAGCCAGTCCATCGCCGCGTACAGCTCGTCGGTCTCGGCGTCCTCGACGCCGAGCAGCTCCCCGAGCGTCGAGCGCGCGGTGTCGCGGTGCACGGCGCGGCCGGTGGCGAGCTTGGAGCCCGGCTCCACCACGCGCGCCACGATCATGGCCGTGACCAGGTCCCGCTCGCGACACCGGCGTGCGCCGAGTAGCCGTTCCAGGCCGAGGTTGCGCAGCGTCCCCAGGGTGGCCGCGACGTGGCCGTGGGGGAGGCTGCGGACGATCTCGAAGACCTCCTCGGCGGCCACCAGGGCTTCGCCGCGCAGCGACCGCCGGACGGCGTCGAGCGCGTGCGGCGGCAGGTGCGAGAGGTTGCCCAGGGTCTCGTGCTTGACCTTGCCGTCCTCGCGGTAGGTGCGACGCAGCAGGTGGGTCTCGTAGACGCGGCCCTTGTACAGGCGCCTGGTTGTGGCTACGTGGACTGCATTGCCTCTGCGAGCCATGGACTGCATATTAGCAGGCAGCAGCTCTTTTGCGCAGAGCTACTTGTTACACTTTAGTGGCTACGATGTGAACTCCAAAAGCGGACACAACTCCCGTCAGATCAATGGATTGGGCGCGGCGAGACCGTGGAACTTCGGTCTAGCGCTTCAGAACAGGTCCATCTGACGCGGGGGAGCGGCCGGCGGCGACGGCGCCGCGGGCGCTGCCGGCGCGGCCGGCCCGCCTGGGACCACGATCCGGTCGGCGGCCAGGAACCACAGCTCGAAGCGCGGCTCGCCGTCGAGGCCAAGGGCGTCGCGCACGGCGCGGGCGTAGATCCGACCCTGCGGGGCATAGGCGGCGGCGCGGGCGTCGAGGTCGGGGCCGGAGGCGACGGCGTCGGTCTTGTAGTCGGCGATCACCCAGCCGGCGGTCGCCGGGTCGCGGTAGAGCAGGTCGATCACGCCGGCTACGAAGCCGACCGGGGCAGGGGCGGACGGGCCGGCGTCGCCCTCCTCGCCGGGTGCCGTCTCGGGCTGTACCGTCTCGACTGAGACCGTTCCGCTCTCGCCGTCCTCGCCGGGGGGCGGCACGAGCACCGGCAGCTCGCGGGCGACGACGTGCGGGGCGAGGGCGCGCAGGCGGTCGAGGAGGCGCCCGGCGGCCAGACGATCGACCAGCTCGGCCGCGTGCTCGAGCGCGCCCTGGCGCTCGTCCTCGCGGGCGGCGGCGAGCCAGGCGGGAAGGCGGGCGCGCTGGCGGTCCAGCTCGGCGGCGGGGTCGGCGGCGGCGAGGTCGATCTCTTCGAGCAGGCGGTGGACGGCCGAGCCGGCGGCCATCGCCACGCCGCGCCGGCCGGCGCCCTCGGGGCCGTCCTCGGCGGCCAGCAGGGCGAGCCGCTCGTGGGCCTCGGCGGAGGCGGCGCGCGAGACCGGGCGGGCCATCCGCCGGGCCGCCGCCTCGGTGCGCCGGGCCAGCTCGGCGGCGGCGCGCTCGACCTCGGCGGCAGAGGGCAGGCCGGAGGCTTCCCTGGCAGCGCCGGCCTCGCCGCCGTCGCCGCCGAGGGTCAGGCCGGGGAAGCGCCAGCGGGCGCCGTTGGGGTCGTCCCAGGCATCTGCCGCCGGGGCGCCGGCGGCCCGAATCGGGACACTGCCGATCGCGGCCGGCGGATCCGCGGCCGCCGATCCCCGCGCGCCGGCGCGCCCGGTCTCGAGCTCGCCGGCGAGCCGCCGCCAGAGTCCGGCGAGCGCCTCGGGGACGCGCCCGGCCAGCAGGTCGAGGTGGTTCGCGGCGCGCTCCGGCTCGGGCGCCTGCCACTCGGGGTCGCCGGCGGCCTCGCTCCAGCTCCCGCACAGGACCAGGCGTTCCTCGGCGCGGGTCATCGCGACGTAGAGGGTGCGCACCCGCTCGGCCGCCTCGACCTCGGCGCGCCGGCGCTCGACGGCGTCGAAGCCGAGGGTGGCGGCGCCGAATAGGCGGTACTGCCAACCCGCCGCGGACCCGTCTCCGGCGGCGGCGCCGCCGCCGTCGAGGCGCGCCGCCTCGGTGTCGGTGCGCGGGTCGGTGCGCGAGAGCTTGTGGAGCTGCGCCAGGTAGACGTGCTGCCAGTCGAGCCCCTTGGCGGTGTGGATGGTGCTGATCGAGACCGCGTCCTCGAGCCCCTCCTCGGGCCGCGCCTCGTCCGCCTCGGGCTGCTCGGCGACCGCGGCGCGCAGCATGCGCAGGAGCGCGGTGGCGTTGCCGCCCCCCTCCTCGAGGGTGGCGAGCAGGCGGGCGAAGAAGCGCTCGAGGTTGGCCAGGCGGTAGGGGCCGAGGTAGCGCGCGGCCTCGGTCGCCTCGATCAGGGTCAGCGCGCGCAGGCGCTCGACGAAGACGTCGGCCGGCTCGCGGTCGAACGCCGCGCGAGCCGCCGCCAGCGCCTCGAGGAAGGCGAGGAGCGAGCGCTCCCAGCCCGCCACCGCGGCGATCCCGGGGACGTCGCGCGGGGTCGCGAGCGCCGCCTCGCGCACGGCCGAGGCGAGCGCGGCCAGGGCCTCGGGGTCCGGACCGGCCAGCTCGGTCGCGAGGCGCGGGAGCTGGCGCCGCCAGAGCGGGATCAGCGCCGCGTCGGGGACGCCGACCCAGGGCGCGCGGAGCGCGGTCAGGAGCGCCAGGTGGTCGCCCGGGTCGAGCACGGAGCGCACCAGCGCAGCCGCCTCGATCACCTCGCGGCGCCGGTAGTACTCGCGGTCGCGGGTGACCTGGAACGGCACCCGCCGCCGGCGCAGTGCCTGGAGGTAGTCGGGGAGGTCGCCGGTCGAGCGGAAGAGCACCGCCATCTCGCGCCACTCGACCCCGGCTTCGTGGAGCCTCACGAGGTCGGCGGCGATCGCCTCGGCCTCGACCTCGATCGCGTCGAGCCGCGCCGAGGAGGGCGCGCCGTCCTCGCCGCGCCGCCACGACACCCACCACTCGACCGCCGCCCGGCCGCCCGCGGTGAAGCCGGCGGCGCCCGCCAGCTCGGGGCGCGGCAGGAGGCGCTGGAAGGCGGGCTGGACGCCGCGGCGCTCGATCATCGACGGCGCCACCGAGCGGGTCACCTCGTCGAGGATCGGCGGCACCGAGCGGAAGTTGACCACCAGGGTGTGGCGCTCGCCGCCGGCCGCAAGCACCCGCTCGACGAAACCGTCGTAGGCGGCGAGGTCGGCGCTCCGCCAGCCGTAGATCGACTGCTTGGGGTCGCCGACCAGGAAGAGCCCCAGCCCCTCGGAGGACCGTCCGGCGGGATCGCCGTCGAGCCCCAGCCGGCCGACGATCGCGCACTGGAGCGGGTCGGTGTCCTGGAACTCGTCGACCAGGAGCTGGTCGATCCGCGCGCGCTCGGCGCGGCGCACCTCGGGCCGCCCGGCGAGCAGGCGGTCGGCCTCGATCAGGAGGTCGTTGAAGGTGACCACGCCGCGCGCGCGGAGGGCCGCCTGGACCCGGGCGAGGAGCGGCCCGAGCGCGCGCCGGGCCGCGCCCAGGAGCTCCGGGTCGAGCCGGGCGGCGTGGTCGAGCAGCGGGCGGAGCGCGGCGGCGGCCTCGGCGACGCCCGGGCAGCCGTCGAGGAGGGTCTCCTCGGTCTTGTTGAACCGCCCCCTCGACCACTCCTTGAGCCGCTCGCGCGGCGCCTCGGCGGCGAGGCCGGCGACCGCGGCGAGCGCGGCGGCGAGGTCGCCCGCGGCGGCGGCGGGCTCGAGGCCGGCGGCGGCGCGCGCCAGCTCAGCGGCCAGCTCGGCGGTGCGCGGGCTGGCCGAGGCGCCGGCGCAGCGGCGGCCCGCCAGCTCGTGGAGGCGCCGGCACGCCGCGGCCAGCTCGGCCACGAAGGCGCCGGCGCTCGCGCGGTCGAGCGGGTCGCGCTCGAGCGCTGCGGCCGGGATGCCGGCGCGCGCCAATTCGAGCAGCGCCTCGACCAGCCGCGGCGGACCGATTCCCTTGGCGGCCAGGGTCAAGAAGTCGAGGTCGCCGGGATCGCCGTAGGCCGCCGGGAGCGCCGCCTCGAGGGTCTCGCGCACCGCCTCGTCGAGCAGGAGGCCGTCGGCGTCGACCGTGAGCTGCGGGTGGAGCCCGGCCTCGAGCGGATGGGCCGAGAGGAGGGCGTGGCACCAGGCGTGGAAGGTGCGCACCACGAGGTGGTCGAGGGTGGCGAGGAGCGCCGAGGCCCGCCGGGTGCGCTCGGCCGGCTCGGGGAGCGCGGCGTCGGCCATCCAGGACGCCGGCTCGCCGCCGGCGGCGAGCCGCGCCAGCTCGGTGCCGACCTTGTGGGCCATCTCGGCCGCCGCGGCCTCGGTGAAGGTGATCGCGACGACGCCGGAGAGGACGCGGGCGGCGACCCGCTCGGCGCCGGGATCGGCGCCGGAGTCGCCGGCGGAGTCTCCGGCGACCTCGGCGGCGGCCCGCCGCCAGCCCGGACCGAGCGCCCAGGCGAGCACCCGCGCCACCAGGGTGGTGGTCTTGCCCGTGCCGGCGCCGGCCTCGAGCACCAGCGGCCGGTCGAAGACGGTCTGGGCGGCGCGCCGGGCGGCAAGGTCGGCCGCGCGGCCGTCCTCGGCGGCGGCGCCGGCCGCGCCCTGCGGGCTTTCGGGCGGGAGGCTCACCGGCCCCTCCCCGGGCGCTCCGGCTTGCGCAGGAGGTTCCAGATGCCGAGCACGGCGGCCTCGTCCGGCGCGCTGGCCCCGCCGTCGGCCGTCCCGCCCGAGCCGTCGCCGTCGTGCCGCCGCCCGGCCCACTCGAAGATCCGGAGGCGCGCCCCGGAGTCGCCGCGCACGCACGCCTCGGCGACCGAGCACCAGCGGCAGGCGGGGGGCTCCTTGTTCTCGTCGGGGAGGACGACGCGCGGGAAGAACGCCCCCTCGTCCCAGGCCGCGAGCGCGGCGCGCACGGCGGCGACGAAGGCCGCGGTCGCCTCGGCGTCGCCGGCCCCGACCGGGAACTCGCGGGTCTCCTCCGGCAGCCCGGGCTTCAAGAACAGGTAGCGGCCGGCGGCGGCGCCCTCGGCGAGGGCGTAGGCGACCGCCTGGAGGCGCTTGCCGGCGGCGATCTCGGCCAGGAGGTGGCGCCGGCGGTAGGTCTCGGTCTTGGCGGTCGAGAGCGGCCGGCCGGTCTTGTAGTCGGTGAGAGCGAGGCCTCCCGGGCGCGCGTCGGCGCGGTCGGCCTTGAAGCCGAGCCGGCGCGGCCGGCCGGCGGCGTCGGGGACGGTGATCTCGCCCGTCACCTCGGCGCCGGCCGCGGGGACCGAGCCGGCCCGCCAGTCGCTGGCCGCGGCCTCGCCGAGGCAGGGGAGGGCGCGCACCGCGAGCGCGCGCGCCATGCCGGCGAGCGCCACCCCCTCCTCGACCACCAGCGCCGCGGTCTCGCGCCGGAGCAGGCGATCGAGCTCGTCGGCCGGCGGCCAGGCGACGTGGGCCGGCGGCCGGCGCGCCGCCTCGGCGAGCGTCTTCGGAGGGTCGCCGCCGAGCGCTTCGCGCACCAGCTTCTCGAGCACCTTGTGCACCGCGTTGCCGAGGAGCAGCGGATCGACGTCGGGGAGCGAGAGCACCGGATCGGGGGTCGGCTCGACGCGCAGCACGCGCTCGAGGAAGACCTGCCACGGGCAGGTCGCCAGCCGTTCGAGCGCGGTGACGAAGAGGTCGCGCCGGCGCGGGTCGTCGGCCGGCGCGGCGGCGAGGCCGCCGACGAAGCCCAGGTACGGGCCGAGCCGGGCGCGGGCGGCGCGCCCGTCGGGGGTCGCGAGGTCGGGATCGATCTCGCCGAGGATGCCGAGGCGCGCCGCGGCGATCGCCCCAGGATCGAGATCGCGGTCGATGTCGAGGCGCGGCCGCGCGCTGTCTCCGGCCAGGACCAGCGCCCGGCGCGACTCGGCGACCGCCGCCGGCAGCACCGCCGCGAACGCCGAGCGTGAGCCGTGGAGCGCCGCCAGGACGGCGTGCTCGCGCGCCGGCCGCACCGCGGCGCCCTCGCCGTCCCCGCCGCGCGCCCCGGCGAGCGACCAGACCGCGGGCGCCCTCGGCACCTCGAGGCCGGCGCGCGGCAGCAGCCGCTCGACCAGCGGCGAGGGCGGGACCGGGCGGCCGTCGGTCCCCTCGGCCGGCCACGACAGCGTCACCTCGGGCGCCGCCGAGAGGAGCTGCGCGAAGAGGTAGCGCTCCTCGTCGAAGCCGCGCTGCTTGACCGGCACCTCGGGGAGGATCCGCGCCAGCACCCGGCGCAGCGGGTCGGAGAGGAGCGGGTCGGGGCGCACCGTGCGCGGGAAGACGCCGCGCGAGAGCCCCGCGACCAGCAGGTGGTCGAAGGTGCGGCCGCGCGCCTCGATCGCGCCCAGCACCTGGACACCGCCGCCGGCACCGCCGAGCGGCGACCAGCCGATCCGTTCGAGCGCGCGCGAGAGCAGGAGGCGCAGCTCGTCGAAGGTCAGCACCAGCCGCGGCGGCACCTCGCCGGCGGCCTCGGCGATCGCGCGCAGCACCGGCGCCGCCGGCGGCTCGGGGGCCGCATTTACCTCGGAGGCCGTGGCCCCCTCGCGCAGGCGCCAGCCGAGCCCCTCGCGGCAGAGCCCGTCGAGGTGGCGGAGGTGCTCGGCCGCCGATGTGCTCGCCGGCCACGCCGCGATGCGCGCCGCGAGCGCCGCGGCGGCGTCGGCGGCGGCGCGCAGCCGCTCGCCGGGGACGCGCCGGCGGAGCGCCACCGTGCCGCCGCCCTCCTCGCGCCGGTCGCGGGTCTCCTCGGCATCCGGCGCCTCCTCCTCGTCGGTCTCGCGCACCGGCCGCAGCCCCTGGCGCACCGGCAGCGGGTAGGCGCCGTCGCGCAGGTAGCGCTCGACGTCGAGGGCGCCGACGTCGGAGAGCCGGCCGGCACCGAGGGCGAAGAAGGCCAGCCGCAGATCGACGCGGTGGCGCGGCAGCAGGCGCCGCCCGCCGAGCCGCTCGGCGGCGTCGAGCCAGCGGTCGGCGGGGAGGTCGCCGCCGCGGCGCAGGAGATCGATCAGCGCCCGCGCGCGCCGCGCCGGCGGCCCGAGCGAGCCGCGGCTCCCGCCCGTACCCGAGAACGGCACCCCGAGCCGGCCGAGGTGTCGGCGCAGCGGCAGCCGGTAGAGATCGGCGTCGCGCACCACCAGGCCGATCGCCTCCGGCCGCGTGCCGCCGTCGATCAGCCGCCGCGCGCGAACCGCCAGCTCGCGCGCCTCGGCATCGGCGGTGGCGGCGCGGAAGGCGGCGAGGCGGGGGGCGGAGGCGGGGCCGCGGCAGGCTCGGGCTCGCCGCGGAAGAGCGGCGCCAGCCGGTCGCGCAGCCGCTCGGTGTAGGCCGGGCCGGGCTCGCTCTCGGCCCCGGCATCGCCCCGTGAACCGCCGCCGGGTCCGGCGGGTGATCGAGCACCAGGAGCGCGCGCGGGTGGCGGAGGAGCGCTTCGAGCAGGTCGAGCGCGACGCCGGTGGCGTCGGCGAAACCGTGCACCAGCACCGCGCGGGCGGGGAGCGCCGCAGGATCGGCGGCCAGGCGCTCGGCGGCGCGCGCCAGCATCGTCGAGGCGCGGCCGATGCCGAGCGCTTCGGCGCCGCGGGCGAGGCCGGCGGCCACCCGCACCAGGGCGCGCGCCCGGGCGACCTCGGCGGCGCCGGCGACCGCAGGGCCGTCGGCGCCCAGCGCCTCGTCGGCGGCCTCGGCGTGCCCGGGGGTGAGCCCGGCGTCCAGGAGGTCTCGGACCGTGGCGGCGACCGCGCCGTAGCCATCGACCAGCGGCTCGAGCGCCGCCGCCAGCTCGGGCTCCTCGCCGGCCAGCCGCCGCGCCAGGACGTCGAACAGGAGCCGGCCGCGCGGCACCCGCTCGCCGGCGCGCTCGAGCACCTCGAGCGCGGCGCCGTAGAGCGTCTGGACCACGATCCCGAGCGCCGCCCGGCCTCGGCGCCGCACCAGCTCCGCGGCGAGGTGCCGGCGCAGGCTGTTCGAGGGGACGATCACCCGCACCGGCCGCGCCAGCGCCCCCGGGCCGCCTTCCTCGAGGAGCGCCTCGACCTCGCCGAGCACCGCCTCCTCGGCGGCGCGGGCGCCGCGCGCGACGCGCCAGAGCGGGCCCGGGGGTGCGGAAGTGGTTGCTGGATCGCCGGCCGGCATGCCGCCGGTATGCGAGCACGCGACCCGCGGGATGTCAACCGCCCGGCGCTACCCGCGCAACGCCTTCGCGAACACCCCCGGCAGCCGCAGCGGCGACGGCGCGGCCTCGAAGCGGGTGAGCGCCTCGGCCAGGGCGTAGTCGTTGCCGTGGGTCGGGAACCAGGGCGGCTTGGGGAAGGCGCGGAAGGGGGAGCGGACGACGGTCTTCTCGGCGCGGGTGAACATCATCGTGTTGTGGACCACCCCGATCCCCGACTGGACGTCCTGCGGCGTGTGGCCGGGGTAGGCGCCCCAGGGGGTGACGACCAGGCCGTAGCCGACCGCCGCCCAGTGGTTGATCGCCACCGTGCCGTAGCGGAGGTCGGCGACCGCGCGCTCGAACGCCGCGCGGACCGCGGCGTCGCGGAGCGAGGCGGAGTGGACGATCAGCGTGACGTTGAGCGTCCCCCAGAGCTTCTCGTTGCAGAACGCGACCGCGCGGTCGAGGAACCCGGCCGCGTCCGCGGCGTCGAGCGCGGTCTCGCCGAAGAGCGAGTAGAACGCCTCGACGCGGAAGAGCGGCTCGTCCTCGGCCTCCGGGTCGAGGTCGGGGATCAGCGCCCAGGGGAGGCGCCCTTCGCCGCGGCGGCCGAAGCACTCGGTCTCCGGGTGGCCGGCGGTCAGGCGCTCGAAGCGCTCCTCGGCGCCCGGGTAGTAGGCCTTCCGGGCCGGCACGCGCGAGAGCACGCGGCGTACGCCGTCGAGGAGGTCCCTTCGCTGCGGCCAGCCGGCGTGCTGGACGATCACCCGCGATGCGTTGCAGTTGAAGCCGGCGTTCTGGACCAGCATCGCGGCCAGGTTCTCGGCCTGGTAGGCGAGGTCGCCGGCGCTCCACGGGCCCGGCACCACGATCACCGGGCTGACGTTGCCCAGCTCGGCGGTCACGGGCTTGCCGGTGATCGGCCGGTTCTCGGCCTTGCGGCGCCGGCCCTCCTCGCCGGTTCCGAAGACGATCGCCTCGTAGGTGCGGTCGGAGCCGGTGACGTGGATGGCGTCGACGCCGTCGTGGCCGCACAGGTAGGCGCCCTCCTCGGCGCCGCCGTAGACCACGCGCAGGAGGTCGCGCTCGACCAGCGCGCGGAAGCCCTCCTCGAGGAGCGGCCCGAGGAAGGCGTTGACCGGGTGCGCCTTGAGCACCACCGTCTGACGCTCGACGAAGAGCATGTAGAGGACGTCCATCGGGCCGATCGAGGAGACGTTGCCGGCGCCGAGCACCAGCGCCACCCGCGGCGGCGCGGTGCCCCGGTGGTGCACCGCCTGGGTCGCGGCCAGCTCCTCGGCGGTCAGGCCGGGCTCCATCCAGACCTCGGCGGTGACGCCCGGGAAGAACAGCCGGTCGTAGAGCGAGGCCGGGAAGACCTCGGCGACCACCCGGCCGTCGGGGCGGGTGACGACGCCGCCCGGAACCTCGGGGGCGCCGAGGTCGTCGATCTCGGCCAGCGCCTCGCGCAGGAGGCGGAGGTTGCGGACCACCAGGTAGGGCCCGGACAGCCACTCCTCGCCGCCCCCGGGGGCGTCCGCGGAGAGGCCCTCGGCCGCCATCGCCGCCGCCACCCAGCGCGGCGCCACCGCGAGGTAGTCGCGGAGCAGGCGGTTGAGCAGATGCACCTGCTCGGCGATCGGCGCCCTCGCCCAGTCCGGCGCCGCGGCGGCGACCGCGGCGACCGCGGCGTCGAGCCCGGCGCGGGTCGTGGCGGCGGGCGAGGGCGGCGGCGCCGACTCGGGGGCGGCGGGGGGCGGGGTCGATCGCGGGGCGGTCGGGGCGGCGGCGGTCATCGGCGGGCCTCCTTCGATCGCGGTGCTTCGATCGCCGGTCAACCTAGCACAGCGCGGCATGGCTCGTGCCGCGCTGCGGCGAGCACGGGACGACGGTATGTCCGCCTATACTGCAACGACGGCAGCAATGCATCGAAGGGGAGGGATCCTCGATGGCGGAGCAGGGCGGTCCAGCAGGGAGCGAGTCCGAGCGCGAAGGCGTCGAGCGGCCGCCGGGCCTCTCCCGGCGCTTCCTCGAGAACCTGATCTTCGCTTTCGAGGGGGGCCGGCGTTTCACCCAGGACTCGCCGGTTCTGCCCGACGTCTGGCTCCGCTACGGCGAGCAGCCGCTCGAGCCGCGCGACCTCCTGATCACGCCGCACAAGCGGACCACCGCCGGCAAGCTGGCGGCGGCGCTCCGGACCGGCCTCGCGGATTACCGACGGCGGCATCCGATCGTGCCCGGGACCCACGACCGGCGCGTCCACTACGACCTCGGCTACTCGCACGCCAACGTCGTCGCACGGCTCTACTTCGACGAGGTGGTGCGGGTGCTCCTGCCGATGACCTCGTGGTGGCGCACCGAGGTGCTGGACGGCGAGACCGGGCCGGGCGGTTCCTGGGAGGTGGTCGGTGGGCTCCTCGAGGTTCTCGAGAGGCCGGAGGGCCTGGCCGCCCTCAAACGCGCCATCCTCGGCGCGCGCGGCGAGCTCGGTCCGGAGCCCGGAGATCCCGTGGGGGCGGGCGGCGACGATTCGGCAGACCGGGCCATCGCCGGCGAGCCGGTGCTCTTCTGGATGGCCGGAGTGGTGGGCGCCATCGCCTGGGCGATGCGCCGGCAGGCGTCGATCTACGCGACCGGGAGCGACGGGCCGGGGCGCGGCGCCGGCGCCCGGCGGCCGCCCGCCCACCGCGACAGCGAGGACGGGCTGGAGTCGATCGAGCCCGTGCTCGACGACCGCCAGCTTCTCGACGCCCTGCGTGGCGTGCTCCTGGGCGCGGGCCAGGACGACGGCGTCGCGCTGGTCGTGCCGCCGCCCGGCGTCCCGATCTACCTGATCAACCACAACCGCCCCGCCGAGCCGGCGATCGACCGTTCGACGCTGGCGATCAAGGCCGACGCCGCGCGGCAGCTCTTCAGCGTCGACTGCTCGGGGCTCGCCTGGGCGGTCGTCGACGCCGGCATCGACGCCCGCCACTCGGCGTTCTTCGCCCGCGACGCCCAGGGCGAGCCGAAGCCGGCCCGGGAGGGCGGGGCGAAAGAGGGCGAGACCCTCGACTGGCGCCACTTCACCCGTGTCGACGCCACCTACGACTTCAGCCGGCTCAGGCCGCTCCTCGATCCCGACAACCTCACGGACAGCGCCGCCAACCGCGAACGCCTGCCGAAGCACGTGGTGGCGCTCCTCGATCAGGGGGGAGACCGCGGCGAGAGAATCAAGGAGACCCTGGAGAACCTCCGCGCGCTCCTCCTGCGCGGCGGCGACATCGACTGGAGCCTCTTCGGGGAGCTGCTGCGGGTGCCGCACGACGACGGCTACGAGCCGCCCGCGCGCAGCTCCGGCGAGCACGGCACGCACGTCGCCGGCATCCTCGCCGCCGACTGGTGGACGCGGGACGTGCCGCCGGTCCGGATCCGCGGCGTCTGTCCCGACCTCCGGCTCTACGACCTGCGGGTGCTCGGCTCCAAGGGGAGCGACGAGTTCGGGGTGATCGCCGCGCTCCAGTTCATCCGCCACCTCAACAAGACCCACGACCACGTGGTGGTCCACGGCGCCAACCTGAGCCTCTCGATCCACCACGACGTCGCCAACTACGCCTGCGGCCGCACGCCGGTGTGCGACGAGTGCGAGCGGCTGGTCTCGGACGGCGTGGTGGTGGTCGCCGCCGCCGGCAACCGCGGCTACCTGCGCTACCGCACCTACGAGGGGATCCAGGAGGGCTACCACACCATCTCGATCACCGACCCCGGCAACGCCGACGGCGTGATCACCGTCGGCGCCACCCACCGCAACCGCCCCCACACCTACGGCGTCAGCTACTTCTCGAGCCGCGGCCCGACCGGCGACGGGCGCTCGAAGCCCGACCTGGTGGCGCCCGGCGAGAAGGTGACCGCGCCGATCAGCGTGGGGGAGGAGAAGGTCCCCCGGCCGGCCGCGGAGGCCGAGAAAGCCGAGGCAGGCCCCGTCGAGAGAGGTGGACAGCCGGTGCCGAAGGCCGAGGGGGCGAAGCGACCGGTCGAGGACTCGGCGGTCAAGGACGGCACCAGCATGGCCGCGCCCCACGTCTCGGGCGCCGCGGCGCTCCTCCTGGCGCGCAACAGCGAGCTGGTCGGCGACCCGCGGCGGGTCAAGCGCCTGCTCTGCGAGAGCGCCACCGACCTCGGCCGCGAGCGCTACTTCCAGGGCGCCGGCATGCTCGACGTGCTGAGGGCGATGCAGGCGGTGTGACGGTGATCTTCACCCTCGAGGCGCTGCGCGCGAAGCACGGCGACTGCCTGCTCCTCCACTACGGCAGCGCGGACGACCCGCGGTTCGCGCTGATCGACGGCGGCCCGGCCGGGGTCTGGCAGGAGAGCCTGCGCCCGCGGCTCGAAGCGCTGCGCCTCGACCGCCGCCCGGGCGGCACGCTGGAGATCCCGCTGGTGATGGTCAGCCACATCGACGACGACCACGTCAACGGCCTGCTGCGGCTGACCAAGGAGCTGGTCGAGCGGCAGCAGGACGGAGCGCGGCCGCCGTACCGGATCGGCTCGCTCTGGCACAACGGCTTCGACGACCTCCTGGGCAACCGCCCCGACGAGCTGGCGCGGCCGGCCGCCGCGGCGGTGATCGGCGCCGCGGCCCTCGCCGATCAGCCGCCGGACCTTCCCGCCGAGGTGGTCCGGCGTCACCCGGGCGCCCTCGTCCTCGCCAGCGTCGCCCAGGGCCGCCAGCTCCGGCTCGACGCCGAGCGGCTGGGCCTCGCGATCAACGCCCCGGGAGGCACCGGCGGCCTCCTGATCGCGGACGGCGGCGAGCCGGTGCCGTTCGACGACGGCCTCGAGCTGACCCTGATCGGCCCGAGCCGCCGGCGCCTCGTCGACCTCCAGGAGGAGTGGGACGAGTTCCTCGAGCGGCGGGGCCTCGGCCGGGTCGAGCCGGTCGAGGCGGCCGCCTTCACCGACCGCTCGGTCTTCAACCTGGCGAGCGTCGTCGTCCTCGCCACGACCGGCGAGCCGGACGGTCCCACCATGCTCCTGACCGGCGACGCCCGCGGCGACGACGTCCTCGAAGGGCTGACCGCCGCCGGCCTCCTCGACGACGGCGGCACCCTCCACGTCGACCTCCTGAAGGTCCCCCACCACGGCAGCGACCGCAACGTCACGACCGACTTCTTCCGCATCGTCACCGCCGATCACTACGTGATCTCCGGCGACGGTAAACACGGCAACCCCGAGCTCGCCACCTTCGAGATGCTCCTCGAGGCCCGCCGCGACGACGACCGGCCCTACACCCTCTACCTGACCTACGATCCCGAGGAGATGATCGACGACTACCCGGTGGAGGAGCTACGGGGGTTGCTGGAGCGGGAGCGCGAGGCGGGGAGGGAGGTCGAGGTGGTTACGGCGGGGGAGGGGGAGGGTGGCGTGATGGTCGAGTTGGGGGAGGCGCTGGCCGAGCCGTAGCGCCGGCCGGGATGTCCTATCCTTGAGGCATCCGGCGGCATGGGCCGGGGAGGTGCAGTGCCCTTGTCGACCACCGACGACCGCTCCGGTTCCGCCTTCTCATCTTCCGAGCCCGACTCCGGCCCCGGTGTGGCCGCCGCCGAGCCGCCCTCCGACCCCGTCGCCGCCAACCTCGACGCCTCGCCGGGCGGGCCGCCCGGGGCGCCCGGGGCGATGCCGCTCGAGGCCTGGGCGGCGTCGCTGGCGGCGGATCCGGGGCTGCCGCTCGACGAGCGGCTCGACGCGCTGGGCGACGTCGCCGAGTCCGAGGTCGGCGACACCTCGCTGACCCGCGCCCGCCACCTCGAGCGGGAGATCGGGATGCGCCAGCTCTTCCTCAAGTTCGAGGGGGGCAATCCGACCGGGACGCAGAAGGACCGGATCGCGTTCGCCCAGGCCACCGACTGCCTGCGCCGCGGCTTCGACACGCTGACCGTGGCCACCTGCGGCAACTACGGCGCGGCGGTGGCGCTGGCGGCGCGGCTCGCCGGGGTGCGGGCGCTGGTCTTCATCCCGTCCGGCTACCGCACGCGCCGGGTCGCCGAGATGGAGGCGCTCGGGGCGGCGATCGAGCGCGTCGAGGGGGACTACGAGGCGGCGGTCGACGCTTCGAAGGAGCGCGCCCTCCGCGACGACCTCTACGACGCCAACCCGGGCGGCGTCAACACGCCGGTGCAGCTCAAGGCCTACGGCGAGATCGCGTACGAGATCTATGACGACCTCCGCGACGCGCCGGCGGCGGTCGCGGTGCCGGTGTCGAACGGCACTACGCTGGCCGGCGTCTACCGCGGCTTCGTCAGCCTCTACCGGCGCGGCAAGACCTCGCGCATCCCGCGCATGGTCGCCGGCTCGTCGTGGAACAAGAACCCGATCGTCCGCTCCTTCCGCAAGGGGCTGCCGCGGTGCGAGGATCTCGATCCGAAGGCGATCCACGAGACCGAGGTCAACGAGCCGCTGATCAACTGGCGCTCGCTCGACGGCGACGAGGCGCTCGAGGCGGTGCGCGCCTCCGGCGGCTGGGCCGCCGGCGCCACCGACAAGGCGATGCGCTCGATGGCCCGCCGCCTGCGCGAGCGCGAGAGCCTGGCCGCGCTGCCGGCCTCGACCGCCGGCCTGATCGCGCTCATCGACCGCCACGCCGCCGAGCCGCTGCCGGGCGATCGCTACGTCGCGGTGTTGACCGGCCGGCGGGGTTGAAGGCCGGGAGGAGGGAAGGGTGACCACGGAGAGCACGACCGCCGCCGCGCCGCTCGACGGCAACGCGATCGTCTACTGCGAGGGCGCGTTCGACACGCCCAACGGCAAGACCGCCCACGGCCTGGTGCGGCGCACCCGCCGCTACCGGGTGCTGTCGGTGATCGATTCGCGCCACGCCGGCCGCGACGCCGGCGCGGTGCTCGACGGCAAGCCGGCGGGGATCCCGGTCGTGCCGAGTCTCGACGCCGCGCTCGCCGACGCCCGGGCGCGCGGGCTTTCACCCTCGCGCTTCGTGATCGGCCTGGCCCCCGACGGCGGCCGGCTGCCGCCCGAGGCGCGCGCCGCGGTGCGCGCCGCGATCGAGGCCGGGCTCGAGGTCGACTGCGGGCTCCACGACTTCCTCGGCGAGGACCCCGAGCTGGCCGCGGCCGCGGTGGCGCACGGGGTCGAGCTGCGCGACGTCCGGCGGCCGCCGCCGCGGTCGGCGCTCCACTTCTTCAGCGGCAAGATCGGCGAGGTCGACTGCCTCAAGGTGGCGATCCTCGGCACCGACTCGGCGGTCGGCAAGCGCACCACGGCGTGGCTCCTGGTCGACGCCCTGGCGGCGGCGGGATACCGCGCCGAGCTGGTCGGCACCGGCCAGACCGCGTGGATGCAGGGGGCGCGCTTCGGCATCGTGCTCGACTCGCTGGTCAACGACTTCCTCTCCGGCGAGATCGAACACGCTGTCTGGAGCGCCTGGCACGAAGCCCGGCCGGACGCGATCGTGATCGAGGGGCAGGGGAGCCTGCTGAATCCGGCCTACCCGGGGGGCTACGAGCTGCTGGCCGCCGGCCGGCCCGACGCGGTGGTGCTCCAGCACGCGCCGGCGCGCCGCGAGTACGACGGCTTCCCCGGCTTCCCGCTCCATACGCTGACCCGGCAGATCGCGGCGATCGAGCTGATCTCGGGGCGGCCGGTGGTCGCGGTCACCTTGAACCACGAGCAGCTCGACGCCGCCGGGCTGGCCGCGGCGAAGGCGGCGATCGCCGCGGAGACCGGGCTCCCGGTCTGCGACCCGCTGACCGAGGGGTGTGCGCCTGTGGTCACGGCGCTCGCGCCGTGGCTCGAGCGGCGGGCGGCCGCGGGGAGGCCGGGGTGACCGACGCGTTCGAGGCCCTGGTGGCGATCGATCGCCTCGAGGTCGGTCCGGTCGAGGTCGGCCGCGACCGCCTCTCCTGCCGCTACCGGGTGACGCGCGGCGGCGAGAGCGCCGAGACGGCTTTCTCCTACCGCTGGCAGGAGCCGGTGCTCGAGCCGGGCGACCCGGGAGCGGAGAACCTGGCGGCGATGGCGGCGGTCCAGCCGGCGCTCAACTACGGCCTGTTCTGCCGCGAGATCGTCCTCCGCGGCCCGTTCGACCGCCGCGACCGGCGCTTCCTGGCCGCGATGCTCGAGAACACCTCGCGCGAGATCTACGTCAACAAGCTCCTCGCCGGCAACCCGTTCCTGACCGACGCGGCGCGCGGGCTGCCGGTCGAGCGCCGCGAGCGCTACACCAGGGCCGAGCTGCGCTTCGAGCCCGACGCCGAGCCCGCGGCGGCGCCGCCCTGGGAGGTCTCGCCCGAGCGCTGGGCGGTGCTGTCGTCGGGCGGCAAGGACAGCCTGCTCACCTACGGCCTCCTCGCCGAGCTGGGCCAGGAGGTCCACCCGGTCTTCGTCAACGAGTCGGGGCGTCACTGGTCCACCGCGCTCAACGCCTACCGGCACTTCCGCGACAAGGTGCCGCGCACCGCGCGGGTGTGGACCGACTCCGACCGCCTGTTCACCTGGATGCTGCGCCACCTGCCGTTCGTGCGCCCCGACTTCCAACGCCTGCGTGCCGACATCTACCCGCTCCGGCTCTGGACGGTGGCGGTGTTCGTGTTCGGCGCCCTGCCGCTCCTGCGCGCCCGCGGCGTCGGGCGCCTCGCGATCGGCGACGAGCACGACACCACGGTGCGCGCCTTCCACGACGGCATCCCGCACCACGCCGGCCTCTACGACCAGAGCCGCTACTTCGACAACGCGCTGACCCGCTACTACCTCGGCAAGCGCTGGGGGGTGACCCAGCTCTCGCTGCTGCGGCCGCTCTCGGAGCTCTTGATCCAGAAGGTCCTGGCCGAGCGCTACCCGGACCTCCTGGCGCTCCAGGTCTCCTGCCACGCCGCCCACTTCGAGGGCGGCGAGGGGGCCGACGAGGGCAAGCGGGTGCTCCCCTGCGGCAAGTGCGAGAAGTGCCGGCGGGTGGCCGGCATGCTGTTGGCGCTCGGCCACGATCCCGCGGCCTGCGGCTATACCCCGGAGCAGCACCCCGAGATCCTGCGCCGGCTGGTCGCCGAGGGGATCCACCAGGAGGCGCCGGCGGCCGAGCACACGGCGTGGCTCCTGACCGAGAAGGGCCTCCTCCCCGAACCGCGGATCGGCGAGGCGCGTGCCCGCCGCCGGCCCGAGGCGCTGAGCCTGCGCTTCCACCCCGAGCGCTCGCCGCTGTCGGAGATCCCGTCGCCGCTCCGCGCGCGCCTGATCGCCTTGGTCGCCGGGCACGCCGAGGGGGCGCTCGAGCGGGTCGGCCGGCAGTGGCTCCCGGTCGATCCCCGCCGCGCCGCCGAGCGCGCCGCGCCCTACCTCTTCGACCGTCCGTTCGCGCTCACCCAGGCGCGACGGGCCGAGGAAGCCGGCCCCGGCGGCGGCCAGGAGACCGTGCTCTGGGGCGAGCTGACCTGGGAGGCGATCGAACGCCGGCTGCGCGAGGTCGACATCGCGCTCCTGCCGGTCGGCGCGGTCGAGCAGCACGGGCCGCACCTGCCGCTCGACGTCGACGCCTGGGACGCCGAGCGGCTGGCGGTCGAGGTCGCCCGCGCCTGCTCGGCGCCGCGGCCGCTGGTGCTGCCGCTGATCCCCTACGGCGTCTCCTACCACCACGACGGCTTCCCGGGGACGCTCTCGATCTCCAACGAGACCCTGGCCAAGCTGGTTCACGAGGTCGGCATGTGCGCCGCGCGCTACGGCGTGACCAAGCTGGTGATCGTCAACGGCCACGGCGGCAACGACCCGACGCTGCACTTCGCCGCCCAGATGATCAACCGCGACGCCCAGATCTTCACCTGCGTCGACAGCGGCGAGACCTCCGACGCCGAGGTCTACGCCCTGGCCGAGACCCAAAACGACGTCCACGCCGGCGAGATCGAGACCTCGACCACCCTGGCGCTGCGCCCCGAGCTGGTGCACATGGAGCTCGCGCGCGCCTTCGTGCCGCGCTTTTCGAGCCGCTACCTCGACTTCACCGCCGAGGAAGGCGTGGCGTGGTACGCCCACACCTCGAAGATCTCCGAGAGCGGCGTCTTCGGCGACCCGACCAAGGCGACCAAGGAGAAGGGGGAGGCGATCTGGCACGTGATGATCGCCCGCCTGGTCGAGCTGGTCGAGCACTTGAAGGGGCTGTCGCTGGCCGAGATCTACGAGCGGCGGCAATGAGAATCGTGCGCACGGAGATCTGGCGGGTCTCGATGCCGCTCTCCGAGCCCTACGAGATCGCCCACGAGGCGTTCGACCGCGCCGACAACGTCTTCCTGCGCCTGGTCACCAACCGCGGGCCGGCCGGCTGCGGCTGCGCGGCGCCCGATCCGGGGGTGACCGGCGAGACCGCCGACAGCGTGGTCGCGGCGCTCGAGAGCGTCGAGCCGCTCCTCCGCGGCGCCGACCCGCTGGCGCGCAACCGCCTGCTGGCGCGCCTCAAGCCGCGCCTCGCCGGCCACCCGGGGGCGCGGGCGGCGATCGACATGGCGCTCCACGACCTCCTCGGCAAGGTCGCCGGCCTGCCGCTCTGGCGTCTCCTCGGCGGCTACCGCGCGCGCATGCGCACCAGCATCACGATCGGCATCCTCCCGGAAGCCGACACGGTCGCCCGCGCCCGCGCCCGGGTCGCCGAGGGCTTCCGGTGCCTGAAGCTCAAGGGGGGGCGCGATCCCGACGAGGACGCCGAGCGGGTGCGGGCGGTGCGCGCCGCGGTGGGACCGAAGATCGAGCTGCGCTTCGACGCCAACCAGGGCTACTCGGTCGAGCAGGCGCTGCGCTTCGTCGCCCGCGTCCGCGGCGCCCGGCTCGAGCTGCTCGAGCAGCCGACCCCCTCCGGCGACCCCGACCTGCTCGGCCGGGTGAGCCGGTCGGTGGCGATCCCGGTGATGGCCGACGAGAGCCTGTTGAGCCTCGGCGACGCCTTCCGGCTGGCGCGCAAGGACCACGCCGACATGATCAACGTCAAGCTGATGAAGGTCGGCGGCCTGACCGACGCGATGGCGGTCGACAGCGTCGCCCGCGCCGCCGGCCTCGAGGTGATGGTCGGCTGCATGGACGAGTCGGCGCTCGCGATCGCCGCCGGCCTGGCCTTCGCGCTCGCCCGCCCCAACGTCGCCTACGCCGACCTCGACGGCCACCTCGACCTCGTCGGCGACCCCGCGGCCGGCGCCGTCACCCTGCGCGGCGGGGTGCTCTATCCGGGTCCGCTGCCCGGGCTCGGCTGGGACGGCTGACCAGCCGCCCGCCGTCGCCGCTCCCAACCTTTCCGCGCCCGTTGTAGCTCTTGCCCGCGGCGGTCGCGCGGCGCGGGAACCGCCATGCTGATGGCGCCAGATAAACTAAATCGGATCAGTGACTTGCGGCTCATCAGGCGAGCTGGCATCGGGTTTGCCCTATCTCCTGGCCGAGAGAGAGCGGAAGGCGCGGGCCGTGACCCGGTGCTGACCGCAACCGAGGACGATAGAGAGATGAGGAGATCACCATGAGAACCAAGATCGGACTGCTTTCGATCCTGACCGCGGTCCTGCTCGCGTTCGGCGGCGTCGCCGTGGCGCAGGACTACGGCACCGAGCCCGACCCGCAGGACACCACCACCGGGGTGGAGGCCACCGCGTCCGTGACCGATGAGGACCAGGACGGCGATCTCGACGCCAACGCGGACGTCGACGTCCAGAACGACGCGGTCGGCGACGACCAGTACGCCGACGACGAGATGGGCGACGACGACGAGCTGCCGCGTACCGCCAGCTTCCTGCCGGCGCTCGGCGCGCTCGGCCTGATGACCCTGGCCGGCGGCGCCGCCCTGGGCGCCCGCAAGAGCTGAGGACCTCACCGGAGGTCCCCGAGGACGCATCGGTCGATGACCGATGCCGCGGCACCCGGCAAGCCACCCCCCCGGTTCGCCGGGTGCCGCTTTTTTTCCCTCCCTGGACCGTCCACCGATCCCCCCGATCCCGCTGAGCCGATGGCCGAGACACGATCCCCCGACGACGACCGGACGCCGACCGGCGCGCGCGCCCTTGCCCGCCGCTGGGCCTCGCGCTTGCTGATTGCGATCGGCGTCCTCTGCCTCCTGATCTGGACCGCGGCGTGGGCCGAGGACCGCGTCACCGAGGCGATCGAGGGCCGCCGGCTCGAGGCCGCGCTCGAAGGGGCCGCCGCCCTGGAGCAGCGGGCCGCCGAGCTGGCGCCGGCGTCCGGCGGGGAGCCGCTCGCCGAGCGCGCCCCGCCGCCCGCGCTCGGCGACCTGATCGGCCGCATCGAGGCGCCGCGCCTCGGCGTCTCCGCGATCGTGCTCTCGGGCCTCGAGTCGAGCACGCTGCGCCGCGCCGCCGGCCACGTGCCGCGCACCGCGCTCCCCGGCCAGGGCGGCAACGTCGCCGTCGCCGGCCATCGCGACCGCCACTTCGCGGGTCTGCGCGACGTCGCGATCGGCGACGAGATCACCTTCACCACCCCGGACGGCGTCCACCGCTACCGGGTCACCGGCACCGAGGTGGTCGAGCCGCGCGACGTCCGGGTCCTCGACGACCGCGGGCGCGAGGAGCTGACCCTGGTCACCTGCCACCCGTTCAACTACATCGGCCCGGCGCCGAACCGGTTCGTCGTTTACGCCGAAAAGGCGGGGGAGGGTGGACCGTGGCGGGCCGGAACCGCCGTCGGCGTCGGGCAGCCGGCCGAGCCGGCGCGAGCGGCGGCTCGCCGCGCCGAATCGCAACGGCGACGGTGACCGCGCTCACCGCGATCTCCGACGGTGGCCATTCCGAGGTGTAGATCACCCCTGAGGGGAATCGAGGGACCGCCGCCCCGGCTCACGAAGGCCGGGGCGGCGGCGCGGGATCAAGGGCAGGTGGCGAAGGCCGCCGTGTCGAGGATCGGCTGGAAGGGCGTCTCCTGCGGGTTGTGGTAGGTGCGGGTGAAGCCGCTCACGGTGTCGGTGACCACGAGGTCGACCTCGACATTGGTCAACCCGGTGACGAACACCCAGAAGCGGTCGTTGGTGCCGCAGCCGTCGAGGACCTTGACCACCGCCTCGACGTTGTTCGGCTGGAAGAACCAGAAGTAGCCGCACTCCGTGGTCAGGGTCTGGGCCATGCCCTGGCCGCTGGTGCCGAGGGTGGTCGCCCAATCGACGGTCACCCGGAAGCGCCCGTCCTCGAGGCACAGGGTGGTGGCGTCGGCCACGCAGCCAAGGGTCTCGCAGGCGTCGCCGATGCCGTTGAAGTCGCCGTCCGACTGGTCGGAATTGGGCACGGTCGGGCAGTTGTCGCAGGCGCTGCCGATGGCGTCGCCATCGCTGTCGGCCTGGCTCGGGTTGGCGACGGCGGGACAGTTGTCCTCGCCGTCGAGCACCCCGTCGCCGTCCCCGTCGCCGGCCGGCCGGCCGGTCGACCAGACCTCGATCGACTCGGCGATCGCTTCGAGCAGCAGCGACAGGTCGGCGTCGCCGACTTGGTAGACCGCGCCGCCGGTCATCGCCGCCATTTCGGCCAGCGGGCCCGTCTCGATCACCTCGACGCCGCCCGAGAGCGGCCGCGGGGCGGGCGGTACCGGCGCGTTCTCGACCTCGCTCCGGAACGCCGGATCGCCGATGAAGGTGAGGCCGAAGAACATCGCGTGGGACGACTTGACGGCCAGCTCGTTGAGCACCTCGGTCCGCCCCGCGACCGGACTCGAGCCGGGGAACGGATAGTCGGGCTCGAGGTCGCGGTCGTGGAACAGCTCGGGGAAGGTGAAGTGGTAGATCACCAGGGGATAGAGCTGGTCCAAGGCTGACCGGCGGAATCTCCCCCGCGTCGGAGTAATTGACCGGCGGCGTCAGGTCGCGGCCGGCGCCGGTCAACACCTGGTAGACCGCCTCGTACTGCGACTCCGGGGAGTCGTTGCCGCCCTGCTGGGTCAGCAGGTCGAGCGCGGCGACCAGGTTGCCCGGATCGGAGTTGAAGGTCGTCTCGACTCGGTATGCCCACTCGCCGCTCGAGCCGTAGCGGCTCGAACGGGAAGTCGACGTGGCTGGCCAGAGCGAACCGGGCGTTGCGGGTGGAAGTCCTTCCAGGCCGCGGCGATCAGCGGGATCTGGAGCTTCCAGTCGCCGATCAGCGCGCCGGTGCTGCCGGTGACGTCGAGGACGAAGACGACGTCGACGCCGTCTCTCGGGCGCAACGTCCAGCCGAGATCCTCGAACAGCGGGAGCGCCAGGCCCGGGTCGTGGTTCGCACCCGTGTACCTCGGCTCCATGAGTTGGTTCGGGAAGGCGGCGGTGCTGAAGTGCGCTCACCGACGAGCCTTCGACGAGCGTCCCGGCGCATGCATCTGCACGTGGCTCGAAGGGAAGCCGGCGGTCAACGGCAGAGCCGCGGCCGCGGCCAGGGTTTCGGCGCCGGTCCAGTGCAGGTCGGGATCGGCGACGAACGACGCGACGCGCTGCACGTCGGTCTGGGCGGTCAGCGTGCTCGGCGTTGCGTCGTGGTGCTCGAGGTGGCGGAGGTAGGCGTCGTCGGCCCCCATGTGCTTCGCGCCCGTCTCGGGGTCGGCCAGGGACAGGAAGCCGAGCCCGTGCCCCAGCTCGTGGAGCACCACGGTGACGAAATCGACCTGCCCGGGGGGCGGGGCGGCGTCGAGGCCGTAGTACCAGTTGGCGGGTCCGAGGACGACACCGTTGTCGACGTCCGAGTTGAAGGTGGCGGTGATGTCGTCGGCGCCGGGCGCTACGTCGACGCCGGCGAGCGAGTTCGCGAGCGCCTGCGGATACCAGGTGCCGGCCACCGGCGCGTTGACGAAGTCGCGGTGGGAGGTGATCGGCCCGGCAAAGCCGAGGATTGCGCCCAAAGCGTCGCCTCCCAGCGGGTCCATCCGCGCCGCGACCCGGATCTGGACCGCGCTTTCGAGGTGGCTCGCCCAGAGCTGGGCGGCGTAGCGGAAGGCGAGGAGCCGGGCCTCGCCCACGGTAGTTGTGGGGTTGCCGCCGGTCGGCGTGAACGCCGTGGCGTCGTTGAAGCCCTCGCCGGGCCCGTCGAGGTTGAGGATCTGGATCGCGTCGACCGCTAGCGGTTGAGCGGCGGCGGTCGCGGGAAGGACGGCGACCGCGGTGGCGACGGCGGCGAGGAGAGCCGGGAGCTCGAGTTTGCGGATCATCGCTCACCCCTCCCCGCGGGCGCCGGCCGCCCGGCCGGCGGTGTCGCACTGCGTCGAGACCTGACCTTCGGCATCGACCGTCGCCTCGACCGCGGCCTGGAAGCGGCCGCCGAGATCGACCATGATGCCGCCGCCCGCGACCGGGCTCGGCTCCTCCCGCAGCTCGCCGGGTTGGGTCGAGAACGCCTGGACGGCGGCCTCGGACTGCGGGACCTCCGTGCCCGGCGGGGGCGCACCGAAGCGGCCCGTCTCCGGATCGCGGTAGATCCTCATCGCCGGCCGCGGGCTGCCGGCGGCGGGAGGATCGTCGGGGGACGGCGGCTCCGGGCGCGGGGCGGCCGCGGCGCCACCGCGGGTCGGCGGCGCGAGATCGTTGCCGGGCTCCGCCGCGCCTGCGGCGGCCACCTCGGCGTTGGCGCTCGGCGCGGGCTGGCGCTCGCAGCCGGTGGATGCCATCGCCGGTGCCAGGACGGCCAGGGTCAGCAATCCCAGGTTGAAGAACGGTTCGAGACTGGTTTTCATGATCCCTCCCTGACGAGGACGGGCAGCGCGGCCACATGAGCGGCCAGCAGGATGCGGGAGCCCCGATTTCGCCGGCCTGCGACGGCGCTCCCCTCTGGGTCCTACGTCGTTTTCTTATTCGCAGGCAGTCTGGTTAGACCCCCTGCGGGAGGGAAAGGGCTAGTGCCTCTCCGAGGCTCGAGGAGGCGGCGCGATCTAGCCGGCGCAGCCGGCGTGGGCCGCTGCCGCGGTGAGCGGCGCCGTCCCGTCAGCCCGGCTCTTGCGCGCTGCCATCAACCGCCTCGAGCCACGCCAGGTCCATCTCGTCCTGCGGCCGGCCGGCGGCGCGCTTGGCTCGGATCAGGGCCGCGCGGCCGATGTAATCGACCTTGGTGGAGCCGTAGCGGCCGCTCATCCGGCCTACCCACGCTTCGTCGAAGGTCACGCCCGCGATCGAGGTGATCAGGTCGACCCGGCTCGGCGGGTAGCCGAGCTGCACCACGCGGCCCTCCTGGGCGAAGTCGCCGGCGGTCAGCCCGAGGCCGCCGAAGCCGAACTCCTCCAGGGCGCGGAGCAGGCGCTCGGCGTTCGCCTCCGTGGGCTCGACCAGGACATCGATGTCCTTGGTGTGGCGCGGTTTGGCGTGGAAGGCGACGGCGTGGGCGCCGACGGCCAGCGCCTTAACGCCATGGCGCCGCAAGCGGCGAACAGCTCTTCGAAGTCCCGGCTCGTCCTCACCCTGCTGCTCCGCCCACTCGAGACGAAGGTCTTCGACCACGGCGACCCGCTGGTCGGGGTCAGCCGCGCCCAGAACTCGCGGTCGGCCTCGGCCTCCTGCTCGAAGGAGTCGCACTTGCGGATCCAGATCTCGGACACGGCCCGCCGCCTCAGCCCACCGCCTGCACCGGACTCCGCCGGGTCAGCTCGCCGGCGCGCAGGAGCAGCTCCTCGGCGGCCAGGCGGTAGGACTCGGCGCCGGTGGCGCGGGGGTCGTACTGGAGGATGGTGCGGCCGTGCTCGGGGGCTTCGGCGAGGCGGACGTTGACGCGGATCTCGACGCCGAAGACGGCCTGCCCATAGGTGGCGCGCAGGCGGGCGACGTTGTCGCGGGTGGCGTTGTTGCGGTAGTCGACCATGGTCAGGAGCAGGCCGAGCCACTCGAGGTCGCGGTTGTGGTGGATGCGCACCCGCGCCGCCGCCTTGAGCAGGCTCTCGACCCCCTCGATGGCCAGAAACTGCGGCACCACCGGGGCGACGAAGGCGTCGGCCGCGGTCAGGGCGCCGATCGGCAGCATCGACATCGTCGGCGGGCAGTCGAGGAAGATCAGGTCGTAGTCGTCGCGCACCGGCTCGAGCGCCCGGCGCAGCCGCTGCTCGGGGGTGCGCGACTTGGCCAGCTCGACGTCGGCTCCGATGAGGTCGGCCGAGGCGGTGAGGAGGTCGAGGCCGGGGCTGTCGGTGCGGCGGATCGCCTGGCGGATCGGCAGGTCCCACAAGAGGACGTCGGCGACCGACGGCGCCAGCCCGCCGCGGTCGACGCCGAGCGAGCGCGACGCCGAGGCCTGGCTGTCGAGGTCGACCAGGAGCACGCGCCGCCCTGTCTCGCCGGCCGCCGCGGCGAGGCTGACCGCGGAGGTGGTCTTGCCCACCCCGCCCTTCTTGCTGATCAAGGCGACGATCACGGCCGGGTCTCCCGCGGGCGAGCATATCCCGCCGGCTTTCCGCCCGCCCTGCGCGTGTCGCGGAGCGGGCATCGGTTGGTGGCGGCGGACGGAGCCCGCAGGGCGACCGCCGGCGTAGCCGGCGACTCGGGGGTGGGGCCCCGCGCGATTTACTCGCGCGGAGCGGGGGTTGGAACAACCCCCCGTGGATACTCAGCCGCCGGGGGGAGCCTCCACGAGCGCCGGCCGCGGGGCGGCGGCCGCGACGTCGCCGCTCGGGTGCGCGGTCCAGCGCTCGGCGATCTCGGGGTTGACGGCGCGCATGCCGCCGAGCACCTCGGCCGGCCTCCTGGTCGCGCCCGGCGGCGGTCAGCGCCCGCCACAGCTCGGCCTGGGTGCGCGAGCTTGAAGTAGCCGAGGTCGCTGTTCCAGTAGGCGAGCCGGCGGTCGGCCTCGCGGAGCTTCTCGACCGCCTCGCCGGGACGCCCTTCGTGACGGAGGCGGATCCCCTCGAGGTGGAGGGCGACCGTGGCCGCGTCCTCCTCCATCCCCAGCTCGCGCACCAGCCCCTCCATGTCGGCGGCGAGGGTTGCGGCCTCGGCGTCGAGGCCGGCGAAGAGCGCCGACTGGTAGGCCATCACCGAGGCGTCGGCGTAGTAACGCTCGCAGTCGGGCGAGGCATAGGCCTCCCAGGCGCGGCGCCAGTCGGCGGCGGCGAAGGCGCTCCAGACCTCGATCCGGCAGCGCTGGAGGCGGACGAAGTCCTCGTAGCAGCGCCCTTCGCCCGCCACCTGGTCGAGCAGCTCAACGGCGTGGGACCGGTCGCCGGCGAGGAGGTCGAGGGTGATCAGCCGGCCCCACGAGTGGCAGAAGTCGGGCTTGATCGAGAGCGCCGTCTCCAGCTCGCTCCGCGCCTCGTCCCAGCGGCCGGTCAGCATCAGCAGCTCGGCCAGCGAGTCGTGGGGGTTGGCCTGGTCGGGGGCGAGGTAGCGGTAGATCGCGAACTGCTCCTCGGCCTGCCGCCACTCGCCCTGGGCCATCGCGAGGTAGCCGAGGTGGTTCTGGGCGGTCACCCAGTTGGGGTCGACCTCGATCAGGCGCTTGAAGCAGCGCTCGGCGGCGTCGAAGTCGCGGCCCCGCCAGGCGCGCATGCACTGGAGGTTGAGCGCGAAGGGGTCGCTCGGATGATCGGCGAGGTAGGCCCGGAGGACCTCCCCGACGCGCTCGCTTCCGCCGTCGCGGCGGGCGCGCCCGACCTCGAGCAGGAACCGCTCGCGGTCGGTCAGCCCGGCCAGGTCGACCTCGTGCAGGTCGGCCTCGAGCTGCTTGCGCAGCTCCTCGTGGGCGGCCCCCTCGAGCCGGCCGATCAGGAAGTACTTGGCGGCGGTGAAGGAGGGGTCGATCTCGATCGCGCGCCGGAAGTGCTCGCCGGCCTCGTCGCCGTAGAGCTTCTGGTCGGCCTCGAGACCGAGCCGCAGCTCGGCCAGCGCCGCCGGCGAGTCGGTGGTCCACTCGCGGCCGCCGCGGTGGGCGAGCAGGATCCCGGCGGCGGCGAGCGCGACGACCGCCACGGCCGCGAGGAGGGTGATCTGGAGGGTCTTCTGTTTCGTCATGTCGGTCTACCTCACGCCGCCGGGGTCTCCGGCAGGCGCTGGATGGCGAGCAGGGTCAGGTCGTCGTAGGGCTCCTGCGCCGCGGGTGAACTCCTCGAGCGCGGCGAGCACGGCCGCGACCACGGCGTCGGCGTCGGCCGGGGCGGCGGCGATCACGGCCGCGAGCCGCGCCTCGCCGAACTCCTCGCCGGCGGGCGAGTGCGCCTCGATCGACGCCGTCCGAGTAGAGGACCAGCAGTTCCCCGGCGCCGATCTCGGCGTCGAGCGCGCGGTAGCCGCCGGCGGCGAGCGCGCCCAGCGGCAGCCGGTGCTCGGCCAGCGGCAGCGGCTCGATCCGGCCGCCGGCGGTGCGCTTGAGCGGCCGTGGCTGGCCGGCGATCAGGTAGCGCAGCCGCCCGCCGTCGGCCGGCGCCAGGTAGCCGAGGGCGACGAAGCCGCGCTGGTCGAGGTCGTAGAGGCGCCGGTTGGCGAGATCGAACAGCTCGCTCGGGCTCGCCGTGCGACGAGCGCCAGCGAGTGGAGCAGCCTCCTTGGCCGTCATCATCATCAGCGCGCCGGGCACCGACTTGCCGGCGACGTCGCCGTAGACCAGCGCCTTCTGGCCCGGCGCCGGGCCGGCGATCACCGAGTAGAAGTCGCCGCCGACGTGGCGCGCCGGCCGGCACGAGGCCGCCACCCGCCATCCGGGGCCGAGCTCGATCCGGTCCGGGAGCAGCGAGAGCTGGATCGCCGCGGCGATCTCCAGCTCGCGCTCGAGCTCGGCCTGGCGCGCCCGCTCGTCGAGGAGGAGACTCGTCTCGAGCGCGATCGCCGCCTGGTCGAGGAGCCCCTGGAGGAGCCCCAGCTCCTCCTGCTCGAGCGGCACGGTCTGGCCGTGCCGGCTGGACAGCAGCACGACGCCGATCCGCCGCCGCGAGGTGGCGAGCGCGCCCATCACCTCGACCCCGGCGGCGGCCAGCTCGGCGAGCAGGCGGGCGGCGTCGGCGTCGGGGCGCCGCGGCTCGTCCAGCTCGTCGAGCCGCGCCAGCGCGGTGCGGCCGGAGCAGGCGCCGGAAGATCTCGCCCGGCAGGTCGAGCCGCTCGGGCAGGTCGGGCGGACCGGCGGCGCGCTCGAAGGTGCCGCCGCGGAAGAGGTAGAGCGCGGCGAAGCGGAGGCCGAGGAGCTGGGGCAGCTCCTCGACCAGGTCGCGCACCACCGCGCCCGGGTCGAGCCGCGCCGAGAGCTGGCGCCCAGGTCGACCATCGCCCGCTGCAGGCGCAGCCGCTCGGCGAAGAAGAAGCGGTCGACCGGCACCTGCACCTGCCGCCGCAGCGGCTCGAAGAGGAGCACGATGGTGAGCGCGAAAAGGAGCGGGAAGTAGCGCGACTCGGCGATCCCGGCGCCGCGGAAGAGGCCGTTGACCGAGGCGATGCCGAGCGCGTAGAGGCCGGTCACGAGCGCCGTGGTCACCGTGTAGAGGAGGCTCCGGCGCAGGATCAGGCGGACGTTCAGGAGCTGGTAGCGGACGATCGCCCAGGCGAACGACAGCGGGATCAGCGCCATCGGCAGGACGCCGACCAGGAGCCACCCCTCGCGCTCGAGCAGCTCGGGGAAACCGACCGCCAGGGTCAGGATCGGCACCAGGCCGAGGGTCGAGCCGGCGAGGACCGCCAGCGCGCCGCGCCGCTCGTTCTCGGAGCCGAGCCGCCGGGCGTTGGCGGCGAGGACGGCGAGGCCGGCGACCGTGAAGAGCGCCATCAGCCACCAGTTGGCGGCCGGGGCGCCCGAGACCAGGACCGGCGGCTCGCCCTCGGAGAGGTGCCAACCGATCGCCGCCGCGAGCACCGCCACCGGCACGAGGTAGAGGCCGGCGACCAGCATCCAGCGCGCACGCCGCCCGGCCAGCGCGCCCAGCCGCCGGCCCCAGTGGCCGTCCCACACCGGGCGCGGGAAGATCAGGAAGAAGTGGAGGAAGCTCGCCGGGAGGAGGACCAGCGCGGCGGTGCCGGTGTGGAGCACGAAGCTGTCGATCCGCGAGTAGGAGGCCGGCCGCAGCCGGCAGACCAGGACCAGGAGGAAGAGCGTGCAGACCCAGAACAGCACCCGGCTCGCCGGCAGGTCGGGCCGCTGGCGCAGAACGAACAACCCGATGAAGAAGAAGCTGAAGCCGAGGAGGCACGCCGAGAGGTACGAGGTGTCGCCGATCTGCCGCCGCCCGAGCGCGACCGGCGCGTCGAACCACTCGCCGCCCGGCCGGCGCACGAAGTAGGCGACGGTCTCGCCGATCTCGCGCCGGTTGAGCAGCTCCGCCGCGTGTGCCGGCGAGCGCAGGAGCGAGCGGCCGATGCCGACGATGCGGTCGCCGGCGCGGATGCCGGCGCGGTCGGCGCCCGAGCCCGCCACCACCGCGCGCACCTTGATCTCGCCGAGGGCGTCCCCCTCGAGCACCACTCCGTCGTAGGGGCGGGGCAGGTACATGTCCACGATCGACAATCCGGCAAGGAGGAAAGCGCAGAGGCCGAGGCCGTAGAGCGCGGCGGTCGTGGCGCGGGGCGTCATCGCAGCGGACCGCCTGGGGGTTGTCTACGCACGGTGGATAGGGGAGTTTTCGCCGGCGGGACCGATCGCGGAAGCGCCGTGGCAACGATAACCGATCGCCGGCCCCGGGTCCCGGGATTCTCCGCGTGCCGGCCGCGCGCGGCGGGTATCATGGCCGGGTGCCGACGGCGGGCGGATCGTCAGACCTCTCGACGGGTCTCTCCATGGGTCTCACTCCAGGCCCGGGCGCCGTCCCGGCCGACTTCCGGGGCGTCGCGCTGTCGGCGCTCCTCGCCGGGCTCTGCCCGCTGATCCCGCTGCCGTTCGTCGACCTGTGGGCGCTCAGGCTGGTGCGCCGGCGCGCGGTCGCCGACCTCCTGCGCGGCGACGGGCTCGCCGCCGGCGGCCGGCAGGTGCGGATCCTGGCCGGCGAGGAGGCCCCCGGGAGCGGCTGCATCGTCGGCGTCCTGGTCTGGGGGACGCTCAAGATCCTCTTCTACATCCTGCGCAAGGTGTTCCGGACGCTGCTCTTCGTGCTCACCCTGCGCGAGTCGGTCCACCGGGCGTCAGAGCTCTTCACCGAGGCCTACCTCTTGCGCCACGCCGCGGTCCGCGGCGTCGCGGCGGCGGCGCTCGGGGCGGGGGACGACGGCGCCCGGCGGCTGCGCGCGGCGGTCGCCGCCGCCGCCGCCGAGGTCGACGACCGGCCGCTCCGGCGCACGATCCGCGGCGCGCTCGCCGGGAGCTGGGGCCTCCTCCGGCGCGGCGCGCGCGCCCTGGTGCGGGCGCTCCGCCGCGGTCGCGGCGCCCCTCCCGAGGCGCGGGTCCCGGTGGCCGAGGAGGCGGGCCTCCTGGGCGGCGTGCTCGACCGGCTGACCGCCGCGCTCTGGCTCCAGGAGAGCCACCGCCGGCGCCTCGAGGAGCGCTTCGCCGCGCACTGGGAGAGCCCGGCGGCCGCCGCCCCCGTGTACTATGATCGTCCGCCCGCGACCCCGCGAGAGGTCAACGATCCCGGCCGCCCGGAAGCTCCCTGAGCGCCGGTCGGTCCCGAACGCCGCGCGGCCTGAAGGAGCTTGGATCGCCGCCGTGTCTGTACGCTTCCCACCCCGCATCTTCCGTCGTGTGCCCTTCGAGGCCGAGCTGCGCCTGCGCTTCGAGGGGGGCGAGGAGGTCACCGCCCGCTCGGCCAACATCTCGCTGGGCGGGATGTTCGTGGTCGCCGCCGAGCCGCGGCCGGTCGGCAGCACCTTCGAGCTGTCGTTCAAGCTGCCCGAGCAGAAGGCGCCGGTGCGCGGCCGCGGCCGGGTGGCGTGGGTGCGGCAGGAGGGTGAGGGACCCGGGCTGCCGGCCGGCATGGGCGTGCGCTTCCTCGAGCTGACCCCGGGCAGCCGCGAGCTGATCTTCGAGGTCGTCGAGCGCCGGGTGCGCGATGGCGGCTCGCCCTACGACGACGGCGAGGACACCGGCACGATCGCCGACCGCCGGGGAGGCGGCGGAGCGGTGGCGGCGGCCGGGGCCGCGGCGGCCGCCGCGCCGTTCGGGGCGGCGATCCCGCCGGACCTGCCGAGCGCCGAGCCGTTGCCCTGGCTGCCTGCCGCGCCCTCGCCCGTCCGCCCGTCCGCCCGTCCGCCGGCCGGAGGCGACCTCGATGCGAGCGGCTCCCGGCGTGCCACGTCCGCGCCCCCCGCGCCCGCCGCGGAGCGCCCGCGGGAGACCTCCTTCGCCGAGCCCGCCGCCGCTCCCGCCCCTGCTCCCGCTGCCGTCGCCCCCTGGGACCTCGGCCCCGCCGCGCCCTTCGAGGACGAGCCGGAGCCCCCCGCGCCGCCGGAGCGCCCGGTGCTGCCGCCGGTCGAGATGCCCGATCCGCCGCGCGCGCGCTGGGACGACGCCGGCCGGGGCGGCCACCCGGGGGCCGCCGGCGGCTACGCGCGCGCCCGCCGCCGCCGCGGCCTCGGCTGGTGGCTGGCTGCCGGCGCCGCGATCGCGCTGATGGCGGGGGGCGCCTGGTGGCTGCTGCGCGGGGAGGAGGAGGTCGCGATCGCCGCGGCGGACCGCCCGCCTGCGACGACCGGTCCGACCGCGGACGAGCCCGCCGGCGACGTGGAGCCGGGCGGCGCGGGCGGCCTCGAGGACGCCTCGGCCGATCCCGCCGCCGCCGTCGCGGACACCGCGGAGGCGGCCGGTGCGTCGGACGGCGCCGTCCCACCGGGGTCCGCCAGGGGCGCCGCCGGACCTGGCGGTTCGGCCGCGGCACCGCGTCCCGCTGCCGGCGCCGCAGCCACCGCTCCGTCCGCCGCCGGTGCTCCCGCCCCGCCCGCCGCGGCCCCGCCCGTGGTCACCCCGGCCCCGGCCTCCGCCGGCCCGGTGCGCCGGATCACCCACATCACCTGGCGCCAGGAGGACGGCGCCACCGAGCTGGTGATCTGGGGCGACGGCCGCTTCGATCCCGGGGCGGTGCGCCTCTCGACGATCGGCGGCGAGCGGCCGCGGGCGCTGGTGCGGCTGATCGGCATCGGCGCGCCGTTCGACGGCGGCAGCGTCGAGGTCGGCACGGCCGAGGTCCAGCGGGTGCGCTCCGGGCTCCACCTCGAGACCGAGCCCGACGAGCTGCACCTGGTGGTCGACCTGGCGAGCGAGCGGGTGACCGCCTCCCAGGTGCAGGAGGACGGCGAGCGCCTCCGCCTGCGGCTGGAGGGGCCCTGACCGTGGCCTCCGCCGATCGCCTCAAGCGCCGGATGATGCGCGAGCTGGTGGCCGAGAACCTCGCCCTGCGCACCCGCACGCCGGCCGCCCGCCCGCGCCCGCGCCGCCAGCTCCTCGCCGCCGTGGTGCCGCTGATCGGCGTCGCCCTGGTGCCGGCCGGCCTGGTGCTCGCCTCCTACCTGGCGGGGCCCGACTTCCGGTCCGCCGCGGCGTCGCCGGCGGGAGCCGGGGGCGCCGCGGGCGAGGCTCCGGTCGCGGTCCCGGAGGCCGGTCCCCGCCTCCGCGGCGCCCCGCCCGCCGCGGCGCCGCCGCCCGCCGCCGGCGAGGCAGCGCCGCTCGATTCGTCGGCCTTCCCGCTGGCGGTGAAGCGGGTGGTGCTCGACCCCGGCCACGGTGGCGCCAGCGTCGGCACGCGCACGCCGTCGGGGCTGTCGGAGAAGGAGTTGTCGCTCGACATCGCCCGCCGCGCGCGCCGCTTCCTCGAGGCGCGCGGCCTCGAGGTCACCCTGACCCGCGACGAGGACGCCGACCTGCCGCTCGAGGAACGCGCCCGCCGCGCCAACGAAGCGGGCGCCGACCTATTCGTCTCGATCCACCTCAACTGGATCGAGAACCGGCGCGTGCGCGGCGTCGAGACCTACTACCTCGGGCCGACCGACGACCCCTACCTGACCCAGCTCGCCGCGGCCGAGAACCGCGGCTCGAGCTACTCGCTGGCCGACCTGAAGCGCCTGGTCGAGGAGGTCTACGTCGGCGCCCGGCAGCAGGAGTCGCGGCGGCTGGCCGAGGAGGTCCAGGCGGCGCTCCTCGACGCGCTACGCGCGGTCAACCCCTCGGTCGAGGACCGCGGCGTCAAGACCGCGCCGTTCATCGTGCTGATGGAGACCGAGATGCCGGCGATCCTGGCCGAAGTAAGCTGTCTCTCGAACGAGCGCGAGGCGGAGCTCCTGGCCCGCCCGCTCTACCGCGAGCACATCGCCGAGGCGGTCGCCGCCGGTATCCGCGCCTACGCCGAATCGCTCGCCAATCCCGATCTCGGAGGCATGAGCTCATGACCGACAAGGCCGACAGCAAGACCGACAAGAAGAAGCCGCCCCTGCGCGTGGGCATCGACCTCGGGACCTCGCGCAGCTCGATCTCGACCTCCGACGGCCAGCGCCACGTGGTCGAGAGCTACGTCGGCTGGCCGGCCGACATGGTGGCCAGGAAGGTCTTGAAGCGCGACGTCCTGGTCGGCCGCGAGGCGCTCGACAACCGGACCATGCTGACTCTCGCGCGGCCGCTCGAGCAGGGGCTGATCAAGGAGGGCTCGAGCCGCGACGAGATGGCCGTGCGCGAGCTGCTGCGCCACCTCCTGGCGCTCGCCGGCGCCGCGCCCGGCACCAACGGCCGGGTCGACGCCGTGGTCGGCGTGCCGGCCGAGTCGCTCCGGGTCAACAAGCAGAGCCTGCGCCGCGCCCTCGACGGGCTGGTCGGCGGCCTGATGATCGTCTCCGAGCCGTTCGCGGTCGCCTACGGCATGGAGGCGCTGCTCCACACCATGATCATCGACATCGGCGCCGGCACCGCCGACTTCTGCGTCATGAAGGGACGCCTGCCGACCGAGGAGGACCAGCGGACCCTGACCACCGCGGGCGACTGGCTCGACGAGCAGATCGCGGGCAAGATCCGCGAGCGCCACCCGGAGGCCAACTTCTCGATCCACATGGTGCGCGCCTGGAAGGAGCGCCACAGCTTCGTCGGCACGCCGCGCGAGCGCGTGCGCGTCACCGTCCCGGTCGCCGGCCGCCCGACCGAGATCGACATCACCGAGCCCCTGGGCGCCGCCTGCGAGTCGCTCCTGCCGCCGGTGATCGAGACCATGGTCGACCTCCTGGCCCGGGTCGATCCCGAGTACCAGGAGCGGGTCCGCAACCACGTCATCCTCGCCGGCGGCACGTCCCTCATCGCCGGCCTCGACAAGCGCCTCGAGCGCGAGCTGGCCGAGATCGGCGGCGGCCGCGTCAAGGTGGTCAAGGACCCGATCTACAGCGGCTCCGACGGCGGCCTGGCGATCGCGCTGGACGCGCCGGACAGCGACTGGGAGAAGCTGGGGGCGTAGGGACCGGCGGCGGAGGCACCGCGCCAGGGAGGCGGGACCCCCGCCGCTCCGTCCTGGCGTCCGCCCAGGAAGCCGAAGGCCCTCCTGGAGCTCTCCAGCCGCCGCGCGATCACGCCGACGCGGATCGAGCCCTCCACGTCCAGGTGACCGGGGTCTCGGTAGACCAGGCGGTTGTCCAGGTAGCCGGAGCACCGGCCCCCGTCGCAGAGGACCTCGCTGACGTCGTAGTAGGTCGCACCGGTCCGCCGGGCGATCTCGCGGAGAGAGGAGTTGGTGCTCTCCACCATGGCCCGGGAGGTGGCGGCGCTCTCGCGGCAATTCAGGAACGGGAGCTTCAGGGCCTTCTGTCCACAGGAGCGGTCCAACGACTCGATCCGCGGCACCCGGCCCAGGAGGACCACCTCCTTCCCGGAGCCGCGGAGAGCCTCCACCGTCCGTTCCAAACTCGGGCCGAGGAGATCCGGCCGGCGCTCTTGATAGACGTCCCAGTTCCCGCCGAGGATCACCGTGTGGAATCGGGGGAGGTGGCGCTGCACGACGGCATTGGAATGCCGGCAGCCCTCCACCACCGGGGCGGTGACGAAGCGCTCCGGCCGGTCGAGGAGCGGGGGACAGGCGAGATGAGCGATGTTGCGGAAGGAGAAGCCCAGCTCGTCGGCGATCTCCCCCAGGATCCCCACGTAGTGGGCGGCGTTCGAGTCCCCCCACAGCAGGACCTCCGGCTCGGCGGTGCCGCCGACCACGCAGACGGGGTCCTCGAGGTACCTGTCGTCGAACTTCCAGTCCTGGCAGACGAAGGGGAAGAGGCCTTCCTCCGGCTCCGTGGCCCTGGCCTCGCTCAGGGCCGCTCGGTACTCGTGGTCGTTCCAGTCGAGGCCCAGGCCGCCGGTCGCCATCAGGAAGACGCCGGCGGCGACGACCGCGGCGGTCGGGAGGAGAAGGAACCTGCGGACGGCCCGGCCAAGGGAACCTTTCTGCGCCCGGCAGGGCCGCTCCACCCAGCGGTAGGAGAGGTAGGAAACGCCGCCGATCAGGAGCAGGCCCGGAGCCCTGAGGGCCGGATGGACCTCGCCGAAGGCATACTTCCAGAAGGCCAGCAGGGGCCAGTGCCAGAGGTAGAAGGAGTAGGACATCAGGCCCACGAGGACCATGGGCGGCAGGCCGAGGAAGCGCCGGACCAGCGCCGGGGAGCCGGATCCGACCGAGCCACCGAAGATGATCAGCGCCGCTCCCAGGGTGACCGGAACCGCGTTCAGCCCGGGGAAGGCCGTTTCCCCGTCGAGGAGCACCAGGCTGGCCAGCACCAGGCCGGCGCCCGCCAGGCCCGCCCCCTCCGGGACCCACCGGGGCAGCGCCAGCGAGGCGACCCGGCGGGCGGAGAAGTAGCAGAAGGCCCCGGCCACGAACTGGCCGACCCGGGTCGGAAGCATGTAGTAGGAGAACATCGGCGCCGCGCCCGTGAGGATCTCGGCCGCGGCGAAAGAGCAGACCATGAGGACGCCGAGGGCGACCAGGAACCGCCGCCGCCGGGGAAGGCCGAGGCCTTCGACCAGGACCAGGGGCCAGAGGAGGTAGAACTGCTCCTCGACCCCCAGGGACCAGAGGTGGAGCAGGGGTTCGAGGCTCGCGTCCGCGGCGAAGTAGCTGGTGTCGAGGCTGAAGGTGAAGTAGACGTTGGCCAGGGAGAGCTGGGAGAAGACCGCCGACTCCGCCAGGCGGCTGAGGTCCTGCGGCAGCAGGATGAGCTGGCCGAGCAGGAGGGTCGCCATCACCACGACGAAGAGCGCCGGGAAGATCCGCTGGATCCGGCGCCGGTAGAACTCCCGCATGGAGAAGCTGCCCTGCCGGACCGACTCGGCGATGTTCCGGGTGATCAGGTAGCTGGAGATGACGAAGAAGATGTCGACCCCGATGTACCCTCCCGGCACCCAGGAGGCGTCGAGGTGGTAGAGCACCACCGAAAGGACCGCGACCGCCCGCAGCCCGTCGATGTCCGGCCGGTAGGTACTTGCCGGCGCCCCGGCGCCGGGACTGCCGGGTTCTCCCTCCGACGCCCGGCCTGTGGTCGATTCCCCCATGATCTCCCCGCGCCACGGGACCCGCCGCGGCGTCGAGTCGGGAAGCCGGGGACGGATCGCTCCGCCAGTCTCCTCCAGCGGAAGCCGCCGGCTTCGGCAACGTCTGCGATTCGAGTGCGTGGCGGGGAGTGTAGCAAGGGCGGATGCGGTCTCCGTCGCTGCGGTGCTCCGCTCGGTGAGCCCTCGCTGCGGGAGAACCCAATGCCCCATTGCGCGAGCTGGCCGAGATCGGCGGCGGCCGCGTCAAGGTGGTCAAGGACCCGATCTACAGCGGCTCCGACGGCGGCCTGGCGATCGGACTGGACGCGCCGGACAGCGATTGGGAGAGGCTGGAGCGTAAGGGGGTCGGGGCGCCGCTCACCAGCTCACGCGGCATAGCGGATGATCTCGACCTCGGTGCCCGTGCTCACCTGGGCCAGGATCTGATCGATCCGCCCTAGCACCTCGTCCTCGATCAGGTACTCCGGGCACTTCGTGCACTGCAAGACCGGAAGGCGCCGGAGGATGACGATACTTTCCTCGCCGATCTTGAAAGGCAGATCCGTTTGAGTCGGCTTCAGCTCGCCGCCGCAGATCGTGCATCTCATGGTCGCTTCCTCCGGCTGCCGGCGTTGGTCTGCTGAATCGCTCTCGCTCGTAGCCGCTCCAGGCGGGGATCTCCGAGCTCCTGCGAGGCGAGCCACTCCAGCTCCTCTTCCAGGGTCATGCCCTCGATTTTGGCCGAGATCCCTTCACGGACCCGGCGCATCATGGCAACTGCGTCGAAGCTCTTCTCCGGGCTACCCATCTTGAGCATCCTCGTCCTTCAGGCGACCGCCGCGGGCTCGTTGAGTTGAATCTCCTGCCCGGTGACGTGTGCGTAGACGACATCGGGATCGAGGTCGGCACCGTTCGGCCAGCAGACGGTGCCGAGCTCGTGGTTGACGGTCACCCTGCGCATCTCCTCCAGGTCGCGGAGCACGGCGAAGACCCCGGTGAACTCGACTAGCTCCGACAGGTCCACTTCTCCCTCTACACCGTCTTCGAAGCGGACATGAAGCCGGTGACCTGCGAGCGCATGCGCTTCAACGATGTCTTTGAGCATGACTGTTACTCCAATGGCTCGATAGGGTCGAGCGGTTGTTGGCGGCGGGCCAACTGCCAGTCCCCCATCAGGGCGTCTCGATGACCCGATGCCCATTCTACGACCAAGCCCAAGACCCGTGGAGGCAGACTACCGCGCAGGATCGTCAACGACTCGATGGAGATGAGTGCCTTGTGCGATCCGTAGCGTGCGTGGAAGTGTGGAGGCGGATGATCGTTGAAGTACATCGAGATGATGATGCCGAAGAAGCGGCTGATCTCGGGCACGACTAATCTCCGGATTTGTCCGACGCAAAGACCAATGCTACAAGGAGAAGTTCTCGCCTAATACTCCTCGGCAATGTCGTGGTAGTAGGAGAGTCCCTCCTCGGCTTGTTCTATCTCGGCGTCGAGCGCGACTTCAACGCTGTCAAGGTCTGTGAGGAGAGCGTCCATTGTCGAGGCGATGGCATCGATGTTTGCACAAAGATGGTGCCGAGAGGGTCTGCGCATAGCTCGGTCCACAGGATAACGGAAGATGAAGGACGATTGATCCAGCTCGTCAAAATCTCTGATCACGATTTCAGCTCGAGCGAGAAAAATAGCGACATCGATAGCGGGATCTAAACTACCCTCGAGTAGAGCCTTCGCGGCGTTGAACTGACTGACGAGGTCATGATTTAACTTTAACGGTTCTGGAGTGGGTCTTCCAGTGAGGTCAGCAAGACGGCGTGCCTTGACAGTGACACACTTCAAGTATAGTTCGAGAGCATGTCTGTAGAGAAAGACGATCGGATATGCCTCGTAGTCCGCAGAGTGTCTGGTAAGAAACAACTTGGCTAGAGTTCCTGCGGCTTCCGCATAACCCCTTCCGTAGTGGCCAAAGTCCTGGTCGGGTTGCTCGGTCCAATGGACTACAAAGCTGTCGTGCGCTTGACCTGACATCCAGAAGGGCATGGCTTTTCCTTCGTTGGTAGTTCGTGCCTCGGCATCTTACATGATCATTGCGCCAGGGATCGATGACTCCGGATCCAGCCTCCTCGACCGTCTGATTCTCCGCTTGGAAGCGGAGTTGGCATTCGCGAGCCCAACCATGAGACCCACGGAGGGCTGGACTGATATCCTCGCGCCCGCGGACCTTGCAAGCTTGGAGAACCCCATGCCCCACCTAGTCCTCATCGTCGACGACGAGCCCGGCATCCGTTCCGCACTCGCCGGCATTCTAACCGACGAGGGCTACGACACCGTCTCGACCGGCAGCGGCTCCGAGGCGATCGAGCTGTACCGGGAGCGCCATCCGGACGTGGTGTTCCTCGACATCTGGCTGCCCGACCGGGACGGGCTCGAGACCCTCCAGTCGCTCAGGGAGTCCGACCCGGCGGCGGCGGTGGTGATGATGTCGGGGCATGGGACCGCCTCGACCGCGGTCAAGGCGATGAAGATGGGGGCCTACGACTACCTCGAGAAGCCCCTGTCGTACGGGCGTGCGGTCGAGGCGGTGATCGGGGCGCTCGACTACCGGCGCTCGGCGGGGTCGGCGGGGGGGCGGGTCGGGTCGCTGGAGCTGGCATCGGACCGGCTGCCGACCGAGCACGAGCTGCGGCCGCCGCGGGCGCTGCCGCAGGTCGTGGAAGGCACCGAGCCGCAGCGCACCATCCGGCGCTCGACCGTGCTCTACGGCCACGGCCTCCACTCGGGGAGCCCGACCGGGATGGCGATCCAGCCGCTGCCGCCCGGACGAGGCATCCACTTCGTCACCCTGCCGGCGGGGGTGACCATCCCGGCCCACGTCGACGCGGTGGCCGACACCGACTACGCCACCACCGTCGCGGCCGCCGGCGTGTCGATCCGCACGGTCGAGCACTTCCTCTCGGCGCTTCACGCCTACGGGGTCACCAACCTCCTGATCAAGGTCCACGGCGAGATCCCGGTGCTCGACGGCTCGGCGCTCGAGTTCGCGAAGACGCTCGAGGAGGTCGGCATCGAGGACCAGGGGATGCCGCGGCGGGAGCTGGTGATCGACCGGCGGTACGAGGTCGGCGCGGGCGAGAAGTCGCTCTCGATCGAGCCCTACGACGGCTTCGCGGTCTCCTACCTCCTGCGCTACCCGCCGCCGCTAGGTGAGCAGTACTACGAGTTCACGTTCGGCTCGGCCGACGACTACCGGCGCGAGATCGCCCCGGCGCGCACCTTCGGCTTCATGCGCGACCTCAAGATGATGAACGAGCTGGGGTTGGGCAGCGGCGGCCGGCTCGACAACTTCATCCTGGTCGGCGAGGACGCGGTGATCAACACCGAGCTGCGCTTCCCCGACGAGTTCGTGCGCCACAAGATCCTGGACGTGATCGGCGACCTCTATCTGCTCGGCTTCCCGATCCGCGGCAAGGTGACGGCGCGGCTGACCGGGCACCGCGACAACATCGCGCTGCTCAGGGCGATCGCGGCCGGGTAGGCCGCGGCGTCAGCCGGCCGCCGGCGCCTTCGCCTCGAGCGGCGAGGTGCAGTAGGCGCAGCGGGTCGCCTTGTAGGGCACCACGCTCAGGCACTGCGGGCACTTCTTGTCCGAGGGTTCGCCCGGGGCCTCGGGATCGGAGCCCTCGAGCGCGTCGTGCGCGCGGTTGACCAACCGCACGATCACGAACATCGCCAGCGCCACCAGCAGGAAGGCCAGGGCGTTGTTGACGAACGCCCCGTAGTTGAGGGTCACCGCGCCGGCGGCCTGGGCGTCGGCGAGGGTGGCGTAGGGCGGCGGGGTCTCGGCGCCGGCGCGCAGCAGCCAGAAGAGATTCGAGAAGTCGGCGCTGCCGAGGGCCAGCCCCACCGGCGGCATCAGGAGGTCGTCGACGATCGACTTGGCGACGGTGGCGAAGGCGGCGCCGACCGTGAAGCCGATCGCCATGTCGATCAGGTTGCCCCGCAGGGCGAACTTCTTGAAGTCCTTGAGCAGGCCCATGGGATCACCTCAGCACGCTCTCGCCGTGCTCGTCGAAGGCCGCGAGCGCATCCACGGGGCAGACCTCGCACGCCTCGATCAGGCGCTCGCGCGGGATCTCGGCGGCGTCGCCGCGGAAGGTGACGGTCATCTGCGAATCGAGCTCGAAGACCTCGGGCGCCACGGTGACGCAGCTCCCCGAGCCGATGCAGGTGCGGCGATCGATGCGGAGGGTGAGGCCGGCCAGGCGGCGCTCTTCGAAGTCCCTGCTCACGGCGCCGCGTCTCAGTCGTTGGGCGCCTCGCGCAGCTTTTCGAACGCGGCGGCCATCGCCGACATCGAGCTGCGTGAGGTCTCCTGCGCCTTCTTCTTGTAGGCCTGGTAGTCGGCCTTCGAGCCCTCGACCTGCGAGCCCTCGCGGGCGAGCGAGATGCGCTTGCGCCGCTTGTCGATCGACGCCACCACCACCTTGACCTTGTGTCCGGACGGATAGAGGCGGGCCGGGTTGGTGCCGCGCGGTGCCCCCATCTCGGAGCTGGGCAAGAGGCCGGTCAGCCCCGGAGCCAGGTTGATGAAGACCCCGAACGGCGCCGTCGACTCGACCGTCCCCTCGACCACCGCGCCCTCTGGGAGCCGCTCGTCGATCCCCTTCCACGGATCGGTGGTGATCACCTCGCGGAGCGACAGCGAGACCCGCTGGCGCCGGCTGTCGACCTCCTGCACCCAGCCGGTGACCGGCTCGCCGACCGCCAGCGACGGGTCCTCGATCGAGGCGCCGTGGGGGAGCCGGGAGAGGTGGACCAGGCCGTCGATGTCGGGCTCGAGCTCGACGAACAGCCCGAACTCGGTCTTGCGGACGATCTTGCCGTTGAACTGCGAGCCGGCCGGGTAGCGCTCGGCCACGCCGCGCCAGGGATCGGGCTCGAGCGCCTTCATCGACAGCGAGATGCGCTCGCCGTCCTGCTCGACCTTGAGGACCTTGACCTGGACCTCCTGGCCCAGCTCGACGGCGTTCTTCGGGTGGCCGACGCGGCGGCGCGACAGCTCGGAGACGTGGACCAGCCCCTCGGCGCCGCCGAGGTCGACGAAGGCGCCGAAGTCGGTGAGCGAGGTCACCCGGCCGGTGAGCACGGCACCGGGGAGGAGCGTCTCGCGCAGGAGCTTCTCGCGCTCCTCCTTGAGGATCGCCTGGCGCGACAGCACCACCCGGCGGCCGCGGCGCTGGACCTTGATGACCCGGAACGACAGCGAGCGGTCGACATAGGACTCGGGCGCGCGCGGCCGGCCCAGCTCCATCTCGGAGTTGGGGCAGAAGGCGGTGATGCCGCCCTCGAGCGCGACGTGGAAGCCGCCTCGGTTCCAGCCGATCACCTTGCCCTCGATCGCCCTGCCGGCCTCCTTGGCCTCACGCAGCGCCTTGATCTCCTCGGGCTCCTCGACCGGCTCCTCGGGGACGGCCTCGGCGGTGGCTGCGGGGGCCTCCGTGGTGGCGGCGGCGGGGGCCTCGGCTGCGGCAACGGCCTCGGCGGGAGCTTCGGCCGCGGCAGCGGCGGGAGCCTCGGCTGCGGCAGCGGCCTCGGCGGGAGGCTCCGCGGCCGCGACCGGTGCGGCTTCGGCGGGAGGCTCGGCAGAGACCGATTCGTCCGCGGCGGCCCCGGGGGCGGGCTCGCTCGCGGTGGCCGGCGCGGCTTCGGCGGTCGCCGGTGGCTCGGCCGCGGCCTGCGGCTCGCTCACCGCGGCCGGCTCGGGCTCGGCCTCCGGCGCACTGACGGCGACCGCGGCCTCCGGCTCGGTCGGCGCGGCGGCCTCGGCCTGCGGCTCGGCGGCGGCCTCGGCCTGCGGTTCCGCGGTGGCCTCGGCCTGCGGCTCGGCGGCGGCCTCGGCGGGAGGCTCCGCTGCGGCTTCAGCCTGCAGCTCGGCGGCGGCCGCTTCGGCGGGCTCGCCGCCTTCCTCGGGGGTGCTCGAGGTCAGGGTGTCGCCGGCGACCTCGGTGGCGGCGTCGGCGGTCTCGGGATCGGCGGTGTTACGGGCGTTCTCCGGCATCGAAGGGCTCCAAAGGGTGGTTGCGGCGCGGGAAAGCCGGGGGGGCGCAAGGGAAGCCGCGGCCGGTGAGCATACCGCACCTGCCGGCGGCGCGGAAGCGCCGGTCGATCGCGGGCGCGGCCCGGTCCGCGAGGCGGGCGCGGCGGCGGCGTCCCCACCCTGCGGCGTGGTGAACCGCGCGCCGGGCGGTGTTTAGAATCCGTCGCCCTCGATGGTGGGGGAGCCCGGCCGGTTGGTGCGAGAGAGGAGCCCGAGATGACCAGAGACCCGCGCGGAGTCGACGAGTTCATGGACGGGATCGGCCGCCGCAACGCCGGCGAGCCGGAGTTCCACCAGGCGGTGCGCGAGGTCGTCAGCTCGGTGCTGCCGGCGCTCGACCGCCACCCCGAGCTGCGGCGGGCGAAGATCCTCGAGCGGATCGTCGAGCCCGAGCGGGTGATCATGTTCCGCGTGCCGTGGCTCGACGACCGCGGCGAGGTGCAGGTCAACCGTGGCTACCGGATCGAGTTCAACAACGCGCTCGGCCCCTACAAGGGCGGGCTGCGCTTCCACCCGTCGGTCAACCTCTCGATCCTCAAGTTCCTGGGCTTCGAGCAGGTGTTCAAGAACGCCCTGACGACGCTGCCGATCGGCGGCGGCAAGGGCGGCTCCGACTTCAACCCCAAGGGCAAGAGCGACTCCGAGGTGATGCGCTTCTGCCAGTCGCTGATGACCGAGCTCTTCCGCCACATCGGTCCGCTGACCGACGTGCCGGCCGGCGACATCGGCGTCGCCGGGCGCGAGATCGGGTACCTTTTCGGCCAGTACAAGCGGCTGGTCAACCGCTTCGAGGGGGTGCTCACCGGCAAGGGGCTGTCGTGGGGCGGCTCGCTGATCCGGCCCGAGGCGACCGGCTACGGCCAGGTCTACTTCGCGGTCGAGATGCTCAAGACCCGCGGCCGCGACCTCGCGGGCTCGACCTGTTTGGTCTCGGGCTCGGGCAACGTCGCCCAGTACGCGGCCGAGAAGGCGCTCGAGCTCGGCGGCCGGGTGATCACCTTCTCCGACTCCGACGGCTTCATCGTCGACGAGGAGGGGATCGACCGCGCCAGGCTCGACTTCGTGATGGAGCTCAAGAACGAGCGCCGCGGCCGCATCCACGAGTACTGCGAGCGCTACCCGCGGGCGACCTACGTCGCGGTCGACCCGTCGCTCGACCACAACCCGCTCTGGGCGGTCAAGGCCGACATCGCGCTCCCCTCGGCGACCCAGAACGAGATCAACGAGAAGGACGCCCGGGCGCTGGTCGCCAACGGCTGCATCTGCGTCTCCGAGGGCTCCAACATGCCGTCGACCCCGGAGGCCACCGACGTCTTCCTCGACAGCGGCGTCCTCTACGGCCCGGGCAAGGCCGCCAACGCCGGCGGCGTCGCCACCTCGGCCTTCGAGATGAGCCAGAACAGCATGATGATGCGCTGGTCGCGCGAAGAGGTCGACCGCCGCCTGCGCGAGACCATGATCGACATCCACCGCACCTGTTACGACACCGCCGAGCGCTACGGCACCCCCGGCAACCTGGTCAACGGCGCCAACATCGCGGCGTTCCTGAGAGTGGCGCACGCGATGATGGATCAGGGGCTGGTGTAGCTTTGCCCGCGTGAGCCTCAACGGCAAGGAGCCCTTCGCCTACGACCGGCTGATGCCGTTCCTGGTGCGCGACATCCTGGTCGTCGCCAGCGCCTACGACAGCTTTCTGTTCGAGGAGGAGGGGAAGTTCTCCGACCGGCTGCTCGCGCGCTACCGCGAGCTAGACCTCTCCAGCTCGCCCCAGATCGATCACGTCACCTCCGGGCGCGAGGCGCTCGGGCAGCTCCGGCGGCGTTCGTACGACCTGGTGGTGCTGACGCCGCACATCCGGGACCTCGGGCCGTCGGAGCTGGGCACCGAGATCGGCCGCCGGCACGAGGGGCTGCCGGTGGTGCTCCTGACCTTCGACCGCTCCGACCCGCAGTTCATGCCCCGGGAGCGGCCGCTGCCGGGGGTCGACCGGGTGTTCCTGTGGACCGGCGATCCGCGGCTGTTCCTGGCCCTGGTCAAGAGCGTCGAGGACGTCAAGAACGCACCACTCGACACCGCCTCGGGTTCGGTGCGCGTCATCCTGGTCGTCGAGGACTCGCCGGCGTTCTACTCCTCGTACCTGCCGATCCTCTACGCCGAGCTGCTCGAGCAGGTGGCCTCGCTCCTCGCCGACCGGCTCAACGAGCGCGAGCGCCACTACCGGATGCGCGCGCGGCCGAAGATCCTGCTCGCCCGCACCTGGGGCGAGGGGAAGACGATCCTGCGCGGCTACCGCGAGTCGCTCCTCGGGCTGGTCTGCGACGTGCGCTTCCCGCGCGGCGGCCGGCTCGATCCGGAGGCCGGGATCGACTTCATCCGCGAGGTGCGCCAGGCGGTGCCCGACCTGCCGGTCCTGCTGCAGTCCTCCGAGCCCGAGCACGCCGAGCTGGCGCGCGAGCTGGGCGTCAGCTTCGCCGACAAGAGCTCGCGCGATCTCCTTGCCGAGCTGCGCACCTTCATGCACGACCACTTCGGCTTCGGGCCGTTCCTCTTCCGCCTCCCGGGCGGCGAGGTGGTGGCGCGCGCCGAGGGGATCGGCCAGATGGTCGAGGCGCTCGAGACGGTGCCCGCCGAGTCGCTCCTCTACCACGCCCGGCGCAACCACTTCTCGATCTGGCTGATGGCGCGCAGCGAGTTCGAGCTGGCGCGCGACCTGCGGCCGCGCCGGGTCGCCGAGTTCCGCGACGCCGAGGCGATGCGGCGCTTCCTGATCGAGGCGCTGTCGGCGTTCGTCACCGAGCGCCAGCGCGGCCAGGTGTCGGAGTTCGCGCGCTCGGGCTCGCCGGTCGAGCGCGACTTCACCCGCATCGGCAGCGGCTCGATGGGCGGCAAGGGGCGCGGGCTGGCGTTCGTCGCCCGGATGCTCGCCGGCCGCGCGCTCGAGGAGCGGTTCCCCGGGGTGCGCGTGGCGGTGCCGCGCGCGGCGGTGATCTGCACCGACGTCTTCGACCGCTTCTGCCGCCGCGACGGCCTCTGGGAGCGCGCGCTCGCGGCGGAGGACGACGACGAGGTCGCGCGTCTCTTCCTCGCCCAACCGCTCGACGACGACCTCTCCGCGGACCTCGCCGCGCTCCTCGCCGAGGCGCGCAACCCGCTCGCGGTGCGCTCGTCGAGTCTGCTCGAGGACTCGGAGTTCCAGCCCCTCGCCGGGCTCTACAAGACCTTCCTCCTGCCCAACTCCTCCCCCTCGGATGCGGTGCGGCTCGAGCAGCTCTCGCGCGCCGTGCGTCTAATCTACGCCTCGACCTTCTTCCAGGGGCCGCGCACCTACATGGCGGCGACCTCGCAGCGGCTCGAGGAGGAGAAGATGGCGGTGGTCGTCCAGCGCCTGGTCGGCCGCGCACGGGGCGGCCGTGAGTGGGGCGGGCGCTTCTACCCCGACTTCGCCGGCGTCGCCCAGTCGCACAACTACTACCCGCTGCGCTACCTCGAGCCCGAGGACGGCATCGCCGCGGTGGCGCTCGGGCTGGGCGAGACGGTGGTCTCGGGCGGCCGCGCCTTCCGCTTCAGCCCGGCGCACCCCGAGCTGGCGCTCCAGACCTCGACCCCGGAGGAGGCGCTGCGCTCCTCACAGCGGCACTTCTTCGCCCTCGACCTGGGCGACCCGGAGGCCGAGATCGGCAGCGACGAGGCGGCCACCCTGGTGCGTCTCGACCTCGACGCCGCCGAGCGCGACGGCACGCTCGCGGCGGTCGGCGCCACCTACTCGGCGGACAACGATGCGATCTACGACTCGGTCTACCGGCGCGGCGTGCGCCTGGTCAACTTCGCCGGCGTGCTCAAGCACGGGCGTTTCCCGCTCGCGCCGCTCCTCGCCGAGCTGCTCGAGATCGGTCGCGAGGGGATGGGCACGCCGGTCGAGATGGAGTTCGCGGCCCTGCTCGAGGAGGGCGACCGGCCGGCCGAGCTGAGTGTGCTCCAGCTCCGGCCGCTGGCCGCCCAGGGGACCGCCTGGGAGGTCGACCTCGACGTCCCGGACCGGCCGCTCCTGGCCGCCGGCCCGGCGCTCGGCAACGGCGTGATCGAAGGGCTCTCGGACGTCGTCTACGTCCACCCGGACCGCCTGCGCGAGCTGTCGGAGAGCCGCACGCTGGCCCACCAGATCGGCCGCATCAACCTCCGGCTGGCGCGCGAGCACCGGCCCTACCTGCTGATGGGCCCGGGCCGCTGGGGCACCGCCGACCCCTGGCTCGGCATCCCGGTCGAGTGGAAGGAGGTCTCCGGCGCGCGGGTGATCGTCGAGCTGACCCCGGAGGGCTCGGCGATCGAGGCCTCCCAGGGGACCCACTTCTTCCACAACATCACCTCGCTGCGCATCGGCTACTTCTGCATCGGCCTCGGCCGCGAGGAGGAGACCGTCGACCTCGACTGGCTGGAGACGCTCCCGGCGGTCCAGGAGTCCGGCCCGATTCGCCACGTCGTGACGCCCCAGCCGCTCGAGGTGCGGATCGACGGGCGGAGCGGGCGGGGGGTGGTGTTGCGGTAGGCGAGCCCGCTCAGCCGTCGAGCGCGGCCAGCATGTCGGCGACGCGCACGAACTTGACCCGGGGGCGGCCGTGGGGCTTGCCGGCCTCGACTTCGGCGGCGTCGATCCGCTGCCAGTCGCAGAACGGCACCGGGCGGGCGCCGCGCTCGGCGAGGAGGGCGTCGATCGCCGCCGGGGCGGTGGCGGCCGCGGGGAGCGAGGGGAGGGCCGGGAGGTCTTCGAGCATCGCGGCGGCGGTCTCGGCGCCGTCGGGCTTGTTGCTGCCGATGAGGCCGGTCGGGCCGCGCTTGACCCAGCCGACCACGTACTCGCGGGGGAGCGCGCCGCCGGTCGCGGGGTCGACGATCCGGCCGCGCTGGTTCGGTATGACGCCGTTGCGGTCGTCGAACGGCAGGCCGGCGAGCGGCAGCGAGCGGTAGCCGATCGCGCGCACCACCAGGCCCACCGGCAGGGTCTCGATCTCGCCGGTGCCGACCGCGCGCAGGCCGCCGCCGCCGGCATCCTCGAGGCGGGTTCGCTCGACCCGGATCGCGGCGACCCGGCCGTCCTCGCCGGTGATCTCGCCAGTAATCTCGACAGGCGCGGCGAAGAAGCGCAGGTGGATCCGCCGCTCGGAGGGGGCCGGCTCGGCGTTCGCGTAGGCGGCCAGGATCTCGAGGTTCTTCTGCGCCTGGCGGTCCCCCTCGGCCTCGGCGGCGCTTCCCGGGTCGAGCGCGAGGTCGGCGGCGTGGACCACCACCCGCACGCCGCCGATCTCGCCCAGCTCCTTCAGCTCGGGCGGCGAGCACTTCGCCTGCACCGGACCTCGGCGGGCGAGCACGTAGACGTCGCGCACCCGGCTCTCGCGCAGGGCGTCGAGCGCGGGGTCGGCGATGTCGGTGGTCGCCAGCTCGCCGGCCGGCCGCGCCAGGATGCGCGCGACGTCCATCGCCACGTTGCCGACCCCGACCACCGCCGCCGCGTCGCAGCCGAGGTCGACTTCGAGGTCGAGGAAGTCGGGGTGGCCGCTGTACCAGGCGACGAAGGCGGTCGACGAATGGCTGCCGGCGAGGTCCTCGCCCGGGATCCCCATCCGGCGGTCGCTCTGGCCGCCGACGGCGTAGACCACCTGGTCGTAGTGGGCGAGGAGGTCGGTGCGGGAGAGGTCGCGGCCCAGCTCGACGTTGCCGAGGAAGCGCACCCGCGGGTCGAGGCAGAGCTTCTCGAACACGCGGTCGACCATCTTGATCTTCGGGTGGTCGGGCGCCACGCCGTAGCGCACCAGCCCGTAGGGCGCCGGCAGCCGATCGATGAGGTCGACCGACACCGCCGGCGCCTCCCTGAGGAGCGCCGCGGCGGTGTAGAAGCCCGACGGCCCGGCGCCGATGATCGCCACCCGCAGCGGTCGCTCAGGCGTCGCGGCCACGGGCGCGGCGGTCGCGGAAACGGTCTCGGACGGGGCCTTTTCGGGCATGGCCGCGGGAGTATACCCGCGTGCCGTGGGTCGCGCGGGCGGGTGCTCCGGCGGCCGCGCACCGTCTGCCACAACTGGAAAAAAGTCACGACTTTTTTCCATTTGGCTCGAAATCAGCCGGGCCCTTGCCGGCCGGTTCGGCCGGTCTCGTGAATAATGCCGCCGGGAGATCCCATGCGCCGCGGACCGCTCCACCCCCTGTCGATCGCCCCGATGATGGACCGCTCCGACCGCTGGTTCCGGGTCGTGATGCGCCGGCTGGTCGGGCGCCGGCCGCTGCTCTACACCGAGATGATCACCGCCGGCGCAGTGCTCCACGGCGACCGCGGGCGCCTCCTCGGCTTCGATCCGGAGGAGCGGCCGCTGGCGCTCCAGCTCGGCGGCGACGACCCGGCGGCGCTCGCCGGGTGCGCGGCGATCGCGGCGGACCTCGGTTACGACGAGGTGAACCTCAACGTCGGCTGCCCGAGCGAGCGGGTGCAGAAGGGGAGCTTCGGCGTCTGCCTGATGGAGCGGCCGGAGCGGGTCGCCGAGGCGGTCGCGGCGATGCGCTCGGCGGTGCCGCTGCCGGTGACGGTCAAGCACCGGATCGGCTTCGACGACCTCGACCGCTACGAGGACATGCTCCGCTTCGTCGACGTCGTCGCCGCCGCCGGCTGCGACCGCTTCATCGTCCACGCGCGCAAGGCCTGGCTCTCCGGTCTCGACCCGAAGCAGAACCGCGAGGTGCCGCCGCTGCGCTACGAGGACGTCTACCGCCTGAAGCGGGAGCGGCCGGATCTCGCGATCGAGATCAACGGCGGCGTGCGCACCTTGGCCGCGGCGCGCGAGCACCTGTCCGGCGCCGCGGGGGAGCGGGTCGACGGCGTGATGATCGGCCGCGCCGCGTACGAGGACCCCTGGGCGATCGCCGGCGCCGACTCGTTCGTCTACGGCGAGCCGGGCGAGCCGCCGAGCCGGCGCGAGGTCGTCGAGTCGCTCCTCCCCTGGGCCGAGGCCGAGGTCGCCCGCGGCGTGCCGGTCGCCCGCATCGCCCGCCACCTGCTCGGCCTGGTCCACCGCCGCCCCGGCGCCCGCGCCTGGCGGCGGATCCTCTCCGAGCGCGGCCACCTCCCGGGCGCCGGCGCCGAGGTGCTGCGCGAGGCGATGGCCGTGCTCCCCGCCGACGTCGCCGGCGAGCGACCCCGACCGGTGGCAGCGGACACGCGCCCACAGGCGCGCGGCGGCGCAGCCGCCGACTCGGGGGAGGGGCCCCCGCAAAAACCACGCTTTTGCGGGGAGGGGGGTTGGAACAACCCCCCTTTAAAAAGCCAGCTCTTGCAGCGGCACCGGCATGAAGGAGAGGAGCAGGATCGCCAGCGCCACCCAGGCCAGGGCGCGCCGTCCGGTCCCCAGCGGCTCGGACTCGTCGCTCACCGGCGGGTGGTAGAGGCCCATCAGCAGCACGATCGCGCACCAGAGCCACCACCCGGCCCAGACGAAGCCGGCACCGGCGAGGGCGAGCCAGAGCGGTAGCGCCAGGCGGCGCTGAAGCGAGCCGGTGGCGGCATAGAGGACGTGGCCGCCGTCGAGCTGGCCTAGGGGCAAGAGGTTGATCGCGGTGGCAAGGAGGCCGAACCACGCGGCGAGCGCGAACGGGTGGAGGTCGAGAACCCAGCCGTCGGCGAGCGGGCCGTGGACCCAGGCCGTCGCCAGTCGAATCGCCAGGCAGTCGCCGGGCACGAGCAGGAGCGCGGCGGCCGCCTCGAGCTGCCCGCCCTCGAAAGCGGCGGCGGGCAGCGCCACCGGCGTCGAGCGGGCGACCCCGATCAGCAGGAACGGCACCAGCGCCGCGAAGCCGGCGATCGGCCCCGAGATCCCGACGTCGAACAGCTCGCGCTTGGTCCGGATCGGCGCCTTGATGCGGATGAAGGCGCCCAGCGTGCCGACCCCGAACGGCGCCGGCAGGAAGAACGGCGGCGTCGCCGGCAGACGGTAGCGGCGGCAGGCGAGGTAGTGGCCCAGCTCGTGGCAGAGCAGGATCGCCAGCGCAGGCAGCGAGAACGCGAAACCGAGGGCGACGAGATCCGGGTCGCTCCACACCGTGGCGACGGTGTCGGGGGTGAAGAGCGGCAGCGTGTCGGGCAGCGTGTCGGTCACGGCGTCGGTCCGCGTCCACAGCCCCCACACCGCGCCGAGCGTCGTGGTGGTCGCGAGAGTGGCGGCGAAGAGGGCCGCCGCCAGCCCCCAGCGCGAGCGTTGCGGGCGCGGCAGGCGGCGGGCGTCGACGGCCCAGCCGCCGCCCGGGGCCGGGACCAACTCGATCAGCGGCGGCCGGCCCGGGGAGCCCGGGGGAGCGGCAGCCTTGTCGCCGGACCGTTCGCCGGCCCGCATGTCAGAGGTTCTTGAGCTCTTTGCCGGGCTTGAAGCGCACCGTCTTGCCCGGTGTGATGGTCACTTCGATGCCGGTCTTGGGGTTGCGGCCGACGCCCTTCTTGCGGTCGCGCACCTGGAAGACGCCGAAGCCGCGCAGCTCGATGCGCTTGCCCTCGGAGAGGGCGTCCCTCATCGCGTCGATGATCGTGTCGACCGCCTGAGCGGCCTTCACCCGCGGGACGTCGGTCGCGTCGGCGACCATATTGACGATGTCGGCCTTGATCATGTCGGCTCCGAAGCGGCGCGGAATATAGCAACGGGGTCCCACCCTGTCAAACCGCGGGCATCACGCTTGGCTCTGCTTTTTCAACACGATACAACGCTCGAGCGCGTCCGCGGCGGCGGCGCCCAACTTGCGCAGCGCCGCCAGGTCGAGGCCGCCGAGCGAGCGGCCGGCGCGATCGCCGTAGAGCACGGCGGCGAGATGGCCGCGGATCGACACCGGCATCAGGAAGCAGGACGCGGCGGGCTCGTCGTGCCAGCAGCGGGCCAGCTCGCGGTGGGCCGGCATCGGCGGCAGCGGCCCGATGTGCAGGCCGCTCCCCTGGCGCAGGTTGAGGAACACCGACGGCTGATCGAACGGCACCCGGAAGGCGGTCAGCCGCTCGGAGTCGAGGCCGCGGCCGGTGCCCATCCAGCCGTGGACGGCGTCCGAGCGTGCCGCGAACAGCGCCGCCCGCTCGAAGCTCCGGCGCAGCACGGCAAGGAGCTCGCGGCCCACCTCGTCGCGGTCGGCGGCGACCGCCAGCCGCTCCTCGGCGGTGGCCGCGGCGGCGGGGAGGGCGGCGCCGTTGCCGGCGCTCGGCGGCTCCGCGCGGGGCGGACGGGAGGCTCGCGGGGGCGCCGGCTCGGGCGTCTCCGGCCAGTGCGGCAGGTCGAGGTCGATCTCGGGCAGCGCCGGGTCGGTCAGGTGCGGCGCCTCCGGGAACAGTGCACCGCCGGCCGGCTGGTGGCTCGCGATCCGCTCCTCCGGCTCGGCCCAGAGGTAGCGGCTGCGGTTGAGGCGATCAAGGAGGCGTGTCATCCGCGCCGAGCTGTGGGCGCCGTAGTAGCGCTCGAGCGCCTCGGCGACGCGCACTTCCAGGGCGACCCGCGCGACCACGCGCTTGCTCGCCGCGAACGAGATCTCGTCGCGCCCGACGAGATCCTCCGGGTCGACCATCGCCACTTCCAGCCGGTTGCCCAGGCGGCGGACCGGCACCGCCTGGTGGCGCAGGGCCAGGCGCTCGGGGATCAGGCCGTAGATCTCCTCCGGCACGCCGCGGAGGTCGTCGAGATCCGCCGCCTCGACCCGGTACTGGAGGGCCAGGAGCTCGAGGATCTGCTCCTCGTTGACGGCGCCGGAGTCGAGCAGGCAGGTGCCCAGGCGGCCGCCGAGAGCGCTCTGCGCGGCCAGCGCGCGGTCGAGCACGCCGCGGGTGACCCACCCACGCTCGATCAGGAGCTGCCCGAGCTTCTTGGTCGCCGTCGGCTTGGTCTGCATTGTCGGGGTCTGGATGTCGGGGTCTGGATGCCGGGGTCTGGATGCGTGTCGGCCGGATCGTCGGTGCCGGGTCCGGTGCGGCTGGCGCCGGTTCGGGAGGCATGGCCATAACTCATTGCATATCGGCCACTTACCGCGCCTCGGAGGATTATAGGCGGTGCTTTTTTCCTTGTAAAGCCGGCCGCCGCGGGTTATCCTGCGGCGGTGAACGATCGATCGCCCCGCCTGACCATCTTGCTCGTCCTCCTCGTGGCGGCGCTCCTCGGACCTCTGCCCGCCGCCACCGCGGCCGCCCAGGCCATCGAACCCCCCGCCGGCGACCCCCCCGCCGGAGAGCCTGCGAGCGCCGCGCCCGCCGGCGCCAAGGCGGAGGCCGCGTACCGGTTCGCGCTGGCCAAGATCCTCGCCGAGGCCGGCTCGCTGGCCGCCGCGCGCGAGGCCTTCGCCGAGGCGGCGCGCCTCGCCCCGGACGACCCCTACGTGCGCACCGAGCACGGCGAGCTGCTGCGGCGGATGGCCGCGCGCTCGCGCCCGGGACCCGAGCGGGCGGCGCTGCTCGACGAGGCGGTGCGCGAGGCCGAGGCGGCCGCCGCGCTCGACCCGGACAACCCCGAGGTGCTGCGCTCGCTGGCCCAGGTCCACCTGTCGCTCGCCGACTCGCGGCCGGGCTCGCTCGAGGCGGCGGTGGCGGCGCTCGAGAAGGTGCGCAAGATCGCCCCCTGGGACCTCCAGTCGATGATCCCGCTCGGGCAGATCTACGTCCAGGGCGGGCAGCCCGGCCAGGCCGCCGCGGTCTTCGCCGAGGCCGCCGACCACACCCCGGACAGCCGCATCGTCTACTCGATGCTCGCCGACGCCCTGCGCGCCGCCGGGCGCGACCAGGAGGCGGCGGCGGCGCTCGAGCGGCTGCTGATCCTCGATCCCGGCTCGCTCGACGCCCGGGTGTCGCTGGCGCGGCTCCGCGCCCAGCTCGGCGACCCCGCTCGGGCGGTCGAGATCCTGCGCGCGGCGCCGGGCGGGGTGCGCGAGACGGCCGAGGTGACCGGCGAGCTGGCCTGGCAGCTCTACCGGATGGGCGAGCTCGACGCCGCCCTGACCGCCGCCGAGGCGAGCCTCGCCGCCGATCCCGCCAACCGCTGGCTGCGGCTGGTGCACGCGCTGGTGCTGGGCGGCCTCGGCCGCACCGGCGAGGCGCTCGAGGGGATCACCGAGCTGCGCGGCGACGATCCCGAGAACCTCGAGCTGGTGCGCGCCGCCGCCGGGCTGCTCGAGCGCGAGGGCCGGCCGGAGGAGGCCGAGCGGCTCTATCGTGACCTGCTGGGCCGGCTCGAAGGGGACGAGGCGCGCAAGCCGGTGGCCGACCGCACCCGCCTGCTGATCGCCGGCATCGAGGCCCGCCGCGGCGACGTCGAGGCGGCGATCGGCACCCTTGGCCCGGTGCTCGAGACCTCCGACGCCGAGCTGCGCCTCGACGCCACCATCGCCTACGCCGACCTCCTCCACGAGGCCGGGCGCACCGACGAGGCGCTCGCCGCCGTGCGCGCCGGCGGAGCGCCGGAGCTGGTGGTCAAGGAGCTCGACCTCCTGCTCGCCGCCGGCGAGGAGGGCAAGGCGCGCAAGCTGGCGCGCCGGCTCGACCAGGAAGGGCCGCCCGAGATCCGCCTCCCGGCCGCCCAGGCGGCGCAGCGGCGCGAGGCCTACGAGCTGTCGATCCCGCTGCTCGAGACCGTGCTCGCGGCCTCGGCGGACGACGTCAACGCGCTGTTTCTCTACGGCGCCGGCCTCGAGCGCACCGGCCGCCACGCCGAGGCGGTGAGCGCGTTCGAGAAGCTCCTGGCCGCGCAGCCCGAGTTCGCCCCCGCGCTCAACTACCTCGGCTACATGTGGGCCGAGCGCGGCGAGAACCTGCCGCGGGCGCTCGAGCTGGTGCAGCGGGCGGTCGCCCTCGACCCCGACAACGGCGCCTACGTCGACTCGCTCGGCTGGGCCCACTACCGGCTGGGCGACTACCAGCTCGCCCGGGAGTACCTCGAGCGCGCCGCCGACCTGATCCCCGACGACCCGACCATCTGGGAGCATCTCGGCGACGTCTACGCCGCCCTCGGCGAGACCGAGAAGGCGCGCGAGCACTACCAGCGTGCGCTGGCCGCCGGCGAGGTCGAGGACACCGTCGAGCTGCGCCGCAAGCTCGACGGCCTGCCGGTGCGCCAGTGACCGCGGGTGCCCCGCCGAGCGCCGGCCCGCTGAGCACCGTCTCGCCGCGCACCGTTCCGCCGCGCCGCCGGCGGCGCCTCCCGACCCCGTGACCGCCGCCGCCCGCGCCGCCCGCCGCGCGGCGCCCGCCGCCGCTCTGCTCGCCGCGGCACTCGCCGCCGGCTGTGCCTCGGCGCCCGCGCCGCCGCCGGTCGCGGCGCCGCCCCCGTCACTGCCCGCCGAGGCGCCCGCGCCGCCGCCGGCCCCGGCGGCCGCGCCGGCGCCGCCCTGGGAGATCCCGGCCGCTCTGCTCGACCGCCAGCGTCTCTACCGGGTGCGCTACGAAGGCCCGGAAGGGGAGGGGAGCCTGCGGCTGACCCTCTGGCTCGACGACCCCGAGCACTACGACGCGCGCGCCGCCGACCAGCTCGGCCGCCCGCTCTGGAGCCTCTCGGTGCGCGGCGCCGGCGGCCTGTGGGTCGACCACCGCGCCGAGGCCTGGTGCCGGCTCGACGGCGCGCTCGACCTCGCCGGCCTGCCGCTGGCGCCGTTCCCGCTCGCCGCGCTGCCGCACCTGCTGCTCGGCCGCCTGCCGGCGCGGCCCGCCGGCGGCGCCGGGGCGACGCCCCGAGCGGGCGCGATCGAGATCGTCGACGCCGAGGGGCGGCGCTGGACCGCCGAGCTGGCCGGTGGCTCGACGGACGGTGGCGCAACGGACGGTGTCTCCACGGAGGGCGGCGCGCCGGTGAGCTGGACCCTGTTGAACTGGACCCTGTGGGGACGGGACGCGGCGGCGGGGCCGGTGCTGACCTGGGTCGACGCCGGCGGCGAGGCGGTACTCTCCGACCGCGGCGCCGGGGTCCAGCTCCGCTGGCGCGAGGCGGTCTCCGAGCCGCTGGGCGGCCTGCCGGCGCCGCTCGAGCCCCCCGCCGGCTACCGCGCGGCGGACTGCGCCGCCGGCGCCGGCTAGCCGCCGGCCCGCAGGTCGTGGCGATCCTCCGGCGGTCCGGCGACGATTTGACAGCATTCCGCCGCGCCTCTAGCATTGCGAACGGTGCTGCCCAGATCCGACGCGACTGCGCGCCGCCGATCGACGGGGAACGACCTCCTTCGGCTGCGTGAGCAGCCGTGTGCTCTTTCCAATCGCTTTGCGGCTCGAGGGATGACGGAGAAAAGACGATGGAGATCACCGAAGTCAAGGTCTTTCCCATCAGCGAGGACAAACTCAAGGCGTTCGTCTCGGTCGTCTTCGACCACTGCTTCATGGTCAATGACATCAAGATCATCCAGGGGCGGGACGGTCTGTTCATCAGCATGCCGAGCCGGAAGAAGAAGAACGGCGAGTTCAAGGACGTCGCCCACCCGCTGAACAACGAGACCCGGCGCCGCATCGAGAGCCAGGTGCTCGGCGAGTACCAGCGGGTGCTCGGCGAGCGCGGCGAGGAGCTGCCCGCGCCGCCGCGGGTGCCGCTGGCGGAGCCCCTCGCGGTGGCACCGGAGCGCCCGGCGCCGGCGCCGCGTCCGATCCCGTCCCCCTCCGCGGGCAACGGCGCCGCGGCCGTGCCCCTGGCCGCCGCCGGCATCGCCCAACCCGCGGCGAACGGCCCGGGCGACGAGACGGAGCCGACCCTCGAAGAGGTCCAGGAGCTCCACCTCCGCGACTCCTTCTGGTCGGTCTCCTGAGCCGCCGGCCGCCCGCCCCGGACGGCCGGCCCCACCGGGTCGCGAGACCCCGTTAAGATCGGACCGCCGGTCCGGCGCGCCACCGCGCCGGACCTCCCGCCTTGGGGCGTAGCCAAGTGGTAAGGCTCCGGACTTTGGATCCGGTTACCGGAGGTTCGAATCCTCCCGCCCCAGCCAGATAAATCCATGTTTTACAGATATTTGCGGCAGAACATCTTCGGACCGCCTGATCGACTCATGGGCGGCCGACGCGCGGTGAGGTGGGGCGGGACGCTGGGCCTGGCCCTCCTGGCGTCGGCTCTCGGCGCGACGTGGTCGGGCGCGGCGGAGTCGGTCTCGCTCGGCGGCAGCCCGGCGCTCGACGCGCGCGGTCCCGCCCTCCTCCTCGATCGCTGGTCGATCGCGGAGGGCCTGCCCCAGAACTCGATCCTGGACATCGCCCAGGACGAGGCGGGCCACCTCTGGCTCGCGACGTTCGCCGGTCTCGCGCGCTTCGACGGCACCGACTTCCTGGTCCTCGACATCGCCGCGGTGCCGGCACTGCCGTCGAACCAGGTCACCGCCGTCCTGCCGGCCGAAGACGGGAAGCTCTGGCTCGCGACCGTCGGCGACGGCGTCGTCCGGCTCGCCGGGGGACGAGTCGAGAGCGTCCTGCCGCCCGCCCGTTCCCACGGCGAGGCGATCGCCCTGGCCCGCGATCGGGCCGGTGCGCTGTGGCTCCGCGAGACCAGCGGCGCGCTGCGGCGGTGGGAAGGCGAGCACTGGGTCGAGGTCCTCCCGCCGGCGACGGCGGCGACCAGGCAGTCTCTCTACGGCGACGGCGAGGGCTCGATCTGGGCCAGCGACGGCCGGCGCCTCCTGCGCTTCGACGGGTCGGGAGCGGTCGCCGCGTCCTGGACGGCCGGCTCGCCCGTGCTCAGCCTCGGGGGAGGCGCGGGGCCGGACTCGCCCCTGTGGCTCGGGCTCGAGGACGGCGTTGCCCGGCTCGTCTCCGGGGGGATCGAGCGGCTGCCCGTCGAGCCGCCGCTCGACCAGGAGGTGACGGCGGTTCTCGCCGACGGGTCCGACGCCCTCTTCGTCGCCCTGGCCGACGGCACGCTGCGCCGTCTCGCCCGGTCGGCGGGGGCGGCATGGAGCCGCGGGGAGCCCATCGCGACGCTCGCGCCGGGCGGCGCCTGGCGCTCGCTCGCGCGCGACCGCGAAGGGGGTCTCTGGCTGGGGACCGACGGCGAGGGCCTGCTCCGGCTCCAGGCCCCGCGGGTCGCGGTCCTCGGTCTTGGCGGCCGCGCGGCTCCGGCGACCGCGCTCGCGACCGACGGCGCCGGCGGGGCCTGGGCCGCGTTCGGCTGCGAGGGCCTCGGCCACGCCGCGGGCCCGGCGGGGCCGTTCACCCCGATCGCGCTGCCGCCGTCCGAAAGCGGCGAGAACTGCGTCCACTCGCTGCTCCGGGACGCGAGCGGGCGGCTCTGGATCGGCCGCCGCGAGGAGGTCCTGCGGCGGACCGCGGACGGCGCGGACTTCGCCGTGCCGCTCCGCTTCCCGGGAGACGAAGGAGGCCCTCTCGCCGAGGTGCCGCCGGGGATCTGGATCGGCACTCGAAGCGGACGGCTCGTGCGGCTCGACCCGCGGGACAGGGTCGTCGAGGAGATCGACCTCGGCTCGCCGATCAACAGCCTGGCCGCCGGGAGCGACGGCGCCCTCTGGATCGGATTGAAGGGGGCGCTGGTGCGCCACGAGGGAGGCCGGACCCGGCGCTGGGGCGCCGCCGACGGCGTCCGGGCGGGGACCGTGCGGGACATCCTGGCCGGCCGCGACGCGGGGGCCTGGATCGCGAGCTACGGCGGCGGCCTCGGGCTGCTGTCGGCGGACCGGGTCTCCTGGGTGACTCGGGACCACGGGCTGCCCGACAACGGCGTGACCCGGATCCTCCCGGACGAGCAGGGGCGCCTCTGGCTGCTGACCAACCGGGGCATCGCCGTCGCGGCCGAGAGCCAGCTCGTCGAGGCCGCGGGCGGCCGGCGGTCGACCGTCGACTTCGTCGCCTACGGCGCGGAGGCCGGGATGCCCGAGGGGAACTACGGATACCCGGCGGGCTTCCGCGGCGACGACGGCCGCGTCTGGTTCGACAGCATCAAGGGCGTGGCGACGCTCGACGCCTCGCGCTTCCCCTTCCATCGCGCGGTGCCAGAGGCCGCGATCGATCAGGTCGAGGCCGACGGCCGGCTGCTCGCCGCGGGCGACCCGACGATCGTCCCCGCCGGCACGAACCACGTCGAGATCAGGTATTCGGCGCCCGACCTGAGCATGCCGGAAGGGGTTCGCTTCCGTCATCGCCTCGCGGGCTTCGACCGGTGGACGGTGCCTTCGAGCCGGCGACGGGCCACCTACGCGCGGCTGCCGCCCGGGGACTTCGCGTTCGAGCTGCTCGTCCGCAACGCGGACGGCGTGTGGGCGCCGGCGCCGGCGGTGCGCCGCCTGCGCGTCCTGCCGGCCTGGTGGCAGACCTGGCTGGCGCGGGTCGCGTTCGTGGCCGCGGCGATCGCGGCGGCCGCGGCGCTGCACCAGGCGCGGACGCGCGCCATCCGCCGCCGGGGCGAGGCGCTGCTCCTCGAGAGCGAGGCCCGGCGCGCCGCCGAGGAGCGGGCCTCGCGCCTGCGCGGCCAGCTCGAGCACCTGCAGCGGGTCGCGACCGTGGGTCAGCTCACGGCGGCCCTGGCGCACGAGCTGAACCAGCCCCTGACCGCGATCGTCGCGAACGCTGCGGCCGGCGCTCGGATCGTCGACCCCGGACAGCCGAGGGGCGGCGACCTCGCGGCGATCCTCGACGACATCTCGGCGCTGGGACGGCGCACGTCGTCGGTGATCGGCGGGATGCGGAGACTCATGAAGAAGGAGGAGCCGGCACGACGGCCGCTCGACACCAACGAGGTCGTGACGGACACCCTCCAGCTCGCCCGCGGCGAGCTGGCCCGGCAGGGAATCGAGGTCGAGCTGGCGCTCGCGCCCGACCTGCCGCCCGTGATGGCGGACCGGATCCAGCTCCAGCAGGTGCTGATCAACCTGATCAACAACGCGGGCGAGGCGATGGCGGGCTGGACGGGAGCGCGGCGGCTGACCGTCGCGACGGCGCGCGAGGGGACGTCGGTCCGCATCGACGTGCTCGACACCGGCCCCGGGCTGCCGGCGGAGGTGGCGGCGCAGGCCTTCGAGCCCTTCGTGACGACCAAGCGCGAGGGGATGGGGATGGGCCTCGCGATCTGCCGGGCGGTGGTCGATGTCAACGGCGGGCGGATCGAGCACGTCCGCCCGGCCTCCGGCGGCGCGCTCTTCCGGCTCCATCTGCCGGTCGCGGACACCGAGGCCCGAACCCCCTGACCTCCGTTGCTCCACCACGCCCGCGGGTGGAGCGTCCCCGTGCTTCGGGGTGGCGCCATCGGGCGGGAGGGAGGGGTAGATTCTCCGATCATGGGTCCCGTCTGCGTCGTGGATGACGACGATGCGGTGCGCACGTCCCTGGAGCGCCTCCTGGGGACGAGCGGGTACGAGGTCGAGACGTTCGCGTCGGCCGAGGAGTTCCTCCGCGATGCCGATCTCGCGGCGGCTCGCTGCGTCGTCGTCGACCTGCGGATGCCCGGCGCGAGCGGTCTCGACCTCCAGGAGCAGCTCGCCGGCCGGGCATCGGACGTGCCGATCGTCTTCCTGACCGGTCACGCCGACGTGGCGTCCGGCGTGCACGCGATGAAGGAGGGCGCGGCGGACTTCCTGGAGAAGCCGGTCGATCCCGCGGCCCTGCTCGCGGCGGTCGAGCGCGCCAGCCGGCTGGGCGAGCGGGCGCGCCAGGAGCGCGCGACCCGGGAGCGCGTCGCCCAGCGCTTCGCCGCGCTGACCCCTCGCGAGCGCGAGGTCCTCCGCGAGCTGCTCACCGGGCGGTCCAACAAGCAGATCGCCTCCGCGCTCGGCATCGTCGAGCGCACCGTGAAAGTCCACCGGGCCGGCATCATGAGGAAGACGGGCGCCGGCTCCCTCGCCGAGCTGGTGCGCCTGAGCGGGATCCTGGGCCTGACGTAGCGCTCGCGCGGCGAAGACCCTGCGGAGTTTCCCTTTTGGGCAATGGCGCCTGACCGCCGGTGTGGTGCACCATGGTCGCGCCATGGATACCGCCGCGACAGCCAGGAAGACCGTCTTCGTGATCGACGACGACGCCGAGGTGGCCCGCTCCCTCGAGCGCCTGCTCTCCGCGGCGGGCTGGCCGGTCGAGACCTATCTCTCGGCCGAGGCCTTCCTCGCGGCTCGTTCCGCCTCCGCGGCCGGCGTCCTGGTGCTCGACGTCCACCTCCCGGGAATGAGCGGCCCGCAGCTCGACGAGACGCTCCGCGTGTGCGGGAACGCGCTCCCGACCATCTTCATCACGGCCGGCGACGAGCCGCGGTACCGGGACGAGGTCCTGCGCCGCGGCGCGCACGCCTGGCTTCAGAAACCGATCGACCCGGACCAGCTCGTCTCCGAGATCGAGAATGCGCGCTGAAATGAAGTCCGCGAAAGATCTCTGGGGAGAGCCGATGGAAGGAGAGACCCCGACCGCCGGGTGCCTCGAGGGCGACCTCGCGTGCATGACCGCGTTCGAGCTGCTCCAGGTGCTGCAGTACCTGGGGAAGTCCGGAGAGCTGCTGCTCCGGCGGAAGCCCGGCGCCGAGGCGCGTTGCGGCATCACCCCGTTCGGCTTGACCGATCTCGAGTGCGGATCGCTCCGGGAGCGGGAGGCGGCGCTGGCCTTCGCCTGGTGGCAGGAGGGGAGCTTCCGCTTCGAGATGGACTCGAGCGGCGCGCCGGCGGCCCGGCGGACGGCCCGCGAGGCGCTCCCGGTGCAGGAAGTCCTCCTCGATGCGGTGCGGCTCGCCGACGAGATCGAGGCGCGCGCGGGCATCGTCCCGGAGCGCGGCGAGCCGCTCGTCCTCCTCCGCCGCGAGGCGCTCGGTCCGGAACTCGGCGGCGTTCCCTCGGCGCCCGAGATCGTGCGCTTCCTCGGCGAGCGGCCCGGAGCGACGCGGCGCGACCTCGAGGTCGTGCTCCCCTTCGCGCCGGTCACGCTCGGGTTCGCCCTCGCCCGCCTGTGCGAGGACGGCCGCGTCGGCGCCCAGGATCACCGGCACCCGGACGGAGGGCCGCTACGGCCGGCGAGAGCGGCCGGCCGCGCGCTCCTCCACGTGCTCGACGGCGGGAGGGTCAGGGACTCGACTCCGGGCCCCGAGCCGAAGCCGGGCCGATAGGCGGCCGATGCTCGCCGCGCTCGACCCGCTCACGCTGTTCATCGCGTTGGCCGGCGCCCTCGGCGGCGTCGCGGTCGCGCTGGCGCTCGTCGACCGGCGGCTGCTCGCGGCGAAGGAGGAGACGATGCGCCGGCTCACCGCCAGCGAGGAGCGCTACCGGAGCCTGCTCGAGTCGGCTCCCGACGCGATGGTCATCGTCGACGGCGCGGGTCGGATCGTCCTCGTCAACGCCCAGGCCGAGCGGCTCCTCGGCTACTCCCGCCGGGATCTCGACGGGGAGACGATCGAGATCCTGGTCCCCGAGCGGTTCCGCGGCGTCCACCAGGTCCACCGGGCCGGGTTCCTCGAGGCGAGAGATCCCCGCGGCAATCCCGGGTCGCGCCCGATGGGCTTCGCCGGGCAGGTCCTGTTCGTCCGGCGCAAGGACGGCGTCGAGCTGCCGGTCGAGATCAGCCTGAGTCCGCTGACCAGCGGGGGCGATCGGCTGGTGGTCAGCGCGATCCGCGACGTCAGCGACCGGATCAAGACCGAGGAGGCCCTCCGGCGGAGCGCGGCGCGCTTCCGGCACCTGTTCGAGACCGTGAAGACCAAGTCGCTTCACGACGCCCTCACGGGCCTCGCCAACCGGGCTCTGTTCGAGGACCACCTCGAGCTGGCGCTCGCCGCGGCAAAGCGCAGCGGCCGGCGCGGCGACGGGGGGGCGGTCGCCGTGGTGTTCGTCGACCTCGACGACTTCAAGGCGATCAACGACCGGCTCGGCCATCTGGCCGGCGATTCGCTGCTCGCGCAGGTCGCCCACCGCCTCAGGTCGGGCGTGCGCGACGTCGACACCGTCGCCCGCTGGGGCGGCGACGAGTTCGCGCTGGTCCTCCCGGACGTCGGCGGCAAGGCACACGCGGAAGCGGTGGTCGCCAAGCTCAAGGACCGGCTCCGGGCGCCGTTCCGCTGGAAGCGGGCGCCCCTGGAGGTCTCGGCGAGCCTCGGCCTGAGCGTCTACCCGGAGGAGGGAGACACCGCCGCCCGCCTCATCGAGCGGGCGGACGCCGCGATGTACGCGGACAAGCGCGGGTGGACCGCGATCAGCGCGCCGCTTCGTACAGCCGCAGGAGGCCGGCCTCGGTCACCGGCCGGGGATTGAAGCGGCCGGACGCTCGACCTCGGGGTCGATGCTCATGGCGCTGAGCAAAATTACTCAACACGCTGAGCAAACCTCCCGATCCCCGGCTCCGCCGGCCGGCCGAGCCGCGAAGTTCCCCGGGTGGGCGACGGTCGCGCGCCGAGGAACCTTGCGATCCGCGGGGCTCGAACGACGAGGTCCAGCGCGTCCCCCGCCAATCGGTAGAATCAGGCCACTGAGGAACGTAATGGAGCACCAGGTCCACCCTCCCGGCGACGCGCACGGCCAACCGACCGAGGATCTCCTCGGCCGTCTCCGCCAGCTCCTGCCCGAGCTGCGAGCGAAGTACCACGTCGCCGAGCTCGCCGTGTTCGGATCCCGTGCTCGCGCCGACGCCACCCCGCGGAGCGACCTCGACCTGCTGGTGAAGTTCGATCCCGAAGCGAGCCTCCTCGACCTGGTCGGCATGGAGATCGATCTGACCGAGCGCCTCGGTGTCGAGGTCGACGTGGTGACGCCCGCCTCGATCAAGCCGCGGATCAAGGACCGCATCCTGGAAAGCGCGGTGCCCGTCTGACCGAGCCCAGGGACGTCCGAGTTCCCCTCGACGACGTGCTGGAGAACCTGCGCCTCGAGCCGGCCAGTTCACGTACGCCATGACGCCCTGGTAGGCCGGCCGGTGCCCGCGGACACGACCAGGGTGCGCGAGAATCTCGCGCTCGTAGGGCCTCAGCTCTAGGACACCTCGTCCACCAGGAAGTACTCGCCCGTCACTCGCCAGGTGCCGTCTTCCCGGGTCACGTACACGCCGAAGTAGAACATCAGCGCGGGGAACTTCTCCGGGACCGGAGGCTGCCGTACGAGCGCGGGGCGGTCCCCCTCGGCGTCCACGAAGTGCCAGATCCCGATCGCCGGGGGCGAGCCGTCGTAGTTCTCGCCGGCGAGGAAGATCGCGCCCCGTTCCAGCTCGGCGGTGAAGCCCTCCCAGTTTTCGGGCTTCTCGGTGCGGTAGTAGGCCATCACGGCCGCGCGGAGCGCTTCCAGATCCTCGGCGGTCGGTCCCGGTACGTTCGGATGCGGAACTGCCGGGGCCCGGTCTTGCAGGTCCGGGGGAGCCGGGGCCGGGCCGGGTCGCCCGGACGTGCACGCGAAGTGCGACAGCAGGGCGGCGGCGCACAGGATCGAAACGACCCGCCGCGCCCCGGATCGCATGGCAAGCCCTTCGATCGCTCGGCTCATCGAATCCTGCTCTGGTGTCCTGCTCCGCGGGGATGATAGCTCGCCGGCACGAGCGAGGCCGCCGGTGTGCTACGTTGCGGTGATTCGACAACGATGGACCTCGACACTGGCCCCGGCTCCGGCCCGGCCACCCGCTCTCCAGGAGGCGAACCCATGAACCGAGCGACCCACCGTCGTGTGTTCCCGCGCTCCTTCCGGCCGTCGATCGCGGCCGCCGCCGCCCTGCTCCTGCCCGCCGTCGCCGCCGCCGGCGGCGGGCCGGTGATCGTCCCGCTGGTCGTCGAGGGCGACGGCGTCGCCGGCGTCGGCCTGGTGACGACGATCAACAACATCGCGGTCAACTCCAACGGCGACTGGCTGGTCGAGGCCGACACCGACGCCGCCGCCAACGACGTCGTGCTCCTGCGCAACGGCCTCCTCGAGCTGCGCGAGGGCGACGCGCCGGCGTCGTTCCCGCCCGGCGCCACGCTCGGCAGCTTCGACTCGGTGACCCTCAACGACGCCGGCCAGGCGGGCTTCAACTTCTTCCTCACCGGCCCGCCGGGGACCGAGGACAGCTCGGTCGATGCCTACCTCGACACCTCCGGCCCGATCGCCGCCGAGCTGGTCGAGGTGGTCCAGGAGAGCGACGAAGCGCCCGACCTCTCGCCGGGGACGCCGCTGATCGGCTTCTTCGACGTCAAGGTCGACCCCACCGGCGCGCTGCTGGTGACCGCGAGCGTCGACGACCCGGCGATCCCGACCACCGTCGACCGCGCGCTCTACGTCTGGACCAGCGACCCCGGCGCCGGCGGCGTCGTCACCAGCACCCTGATCGCCGCCGAGGGCGACGTCCTGCCCGGCCAGGTGGCGGCGCTCACCGACTTCGGTACCGGCCCCCACGAGACCGCGATCAACGACGCCGGCGACGTGCTGTTCGCGGTCGACATCACCGGTGGCCAGGACGCCGTCTACCGCTGGGACGGGAGCTTCACCGAGATCGCCCAGGAGGGCGACCCGTCGCCGGTGGCGGGGCGCAACTGGCTGACCCTGACCTCGACCGCGCTCGACTTCAGCGGCTCCGGTGGCGTCGTCTACCGCGGGACCCTCGACGGCGATCCGGCGACCGCCAGCGTCTTGGTCCAGGACGGCGCGGTGCTGATCCAGGAGGGCGACACCCTGCCCGCGATCGGCGGCGTCTTCACGTTCACGAGCTTCGGCAGCGGCCCGCTCGAGGTCAGCGACTCCGGCGCCGTGCTCTGGTTCGGCGACTGGAACGACCCGGACACCACGGTCGACGCCGGCCTCTTCCTCGACCAGACCCTGCTCGTCCAGGAGGGCGTGACGGCGGTGCCGGGGCTGGGGACGATCGCCACCCTGCGCGGCGTCGAGGACGGCTATCACATGAGCGACGACGGCCGCTTCATCATCTTCGAGGCGGTGCTCACGAGCGGCCTCGAGGGGGCGTTCCTGATCGAGACCGGCCCGATCTTCGCCGACGGCTTCGAGTCCGGCGACACCTCCGCCTGGTCGGGCTCGGTCGGCTAGAACTGCGTCCAGCGGGCGGGCAGCGACCGCCGGAGACCGGACGGTCTCCGGGTCAAGGCGACGCGAGCGAGCTCGCGCCGCGCACGAGGTACAAGGGCTGATGGCGCGGCTTGGCCGCGGCCCCGATCTGCTCCAAGAGGCCGAGCAGGTCCCACTGCATCCAGCTCTCCGCGATCTTGCCGTCCGCGATGCGGTCGATGCGGATCCCCTCGACGGCGACCCGCCGGCCGGACGCCGCGATCCCCGCGAGCGGCCCGGCGTGGGTGCCCTCGAAGCGCCAGCGGGTCGCCACCCGGTCGCCGCAGGCGAACGCGTCCTCGAACACGATCCGCAGGTCCGGGAACGCGCGCAGGTAGGTGTAGAGGAAGCGCGTCATCGCCCCCGGTCCGCCCCGCGCGTCCTCGGGTCCGTCGCCGATCTCGTGGTGGACGGAGTTCGGGGCGATGAAGGCGGGAGCCAGCGCGAGGTCGCGCTCGTTGATCACGCGCCGCGCGAAGCTCCGGCAGAGGAGCAGGTTTCTCTGGGCCGACATGGGTTGGATCTCCTTTCCGGACTTCGAGAAGGGTGCCCTTCCGTTCAGGGCAGCTTGCCGACGACGACGTTCTCGAGCTCCTTGTCACGACGGGTTCGGGATCGGTTTCGCCGGGGAATCGGTCTTCTCTGATCTCGATCGCAAGCTGTCGCGAACGGGCTCGGTATCTCATCCCGCCGGCCGGACACGCCAGGCAGTCGCCTCGGGGAGAGCCACCGCGCGACTCACCCCTCCAGAGAGCAATGAGGTGGGCAGCGACGGAGCGCGCAGCGCGACCGCCGGCGCCAGCCGGCGACTCGGGGGTGGGGCCCCACGGGATTCACTCCCGTGGGGCGGGGGGTTGGAACAACCCCCCGGAATCAAGACAGGACGCGGAAGACGAAGCGGGTCTCGGCGGGGGCGGCACCGGCCGGCGGGACGCCCTCGACGGCCAGGACGTAGTCGCCCGGCGCGAGCAGGCTCGCGGGGAGGCTCAGGCTCAGGGTCTCCATCTCGTTGAGCCGCAGGTCCGCGCCGCGCCACAGCTCCCGCCCGCCGGCGTCGCGCAGGACGGCGCGGTAGGCGGGGTGGTGCGGCGGGTCGATCTCGAGCGCGAGGACGAACCGGCCGGGGGCGGGCGGCAGGCGGAGGCGGAGCGTCGGCTCGGGCGCCGCGCCGCGCTCCGGGTTCAGGAACAGGATCGGCACGTTGGTCTGGGGGGCCTCTGCCGCGGCCAGCTCGCCGGCCGCGCGCGCCGCGGTCTCCCGCTCGCGGGCGAGATCGGCGCGGCTCGCGTCCAGCTCGCCGCGCAGCCGCTCGGCCTCGGCCGCCGCCTGCTCCGCGCCGCCGCCCCGTGCCCGCTCCTCTTCGAGCGCGGCGCGCGCCGCGGCCAGCTCCTCGCCGCGCTCGCGGACCTCGCGCAGCGCGAAGAACGCGGGGAAGAGCGCGACCACCAGCCCGGCCGCCACCAGCACCCCGGCCTGGCGGGAGCGGCCGAGGCGGGCGAGCCAGGCCAGGACGGCGAGCTGCCAGCCGGCGGCGAGCCGGACCGCGTCCTGCGCCGCGGCGCGCTTGAAGCCGCGCGCCAGCGCCTCGGCGGTCTCGAGCCGGTCGAGGCATTCCGGGCAGGAGAGGTAGTGCTCCTCGAAGCGCTCGGCCTCGTCCGGCGCGAGCCGGCCGAGCACGTAGCGCTCGGCGATCTGCTGTCCTTCGATGGCGGTGTGATCCATGGTGAGCCTGCCTGTGGTCATGGCCGTGGTCCCGGTGCTAGTTCGTCGCCGTGCCGTCAGTGCCGGAGCCCCCACCCCGGCTGCTCCGCCCGCCGGCGCTCGAGGACGTCGCGGAAGCGTTCCCGCGCCCGGAACAGCACGCGGTTGAAGTGGAGGCTGTCGAGGCGGAGATCGGCGCAGATCGCGGCCTTGTCCTCCTCGGCGACGTAGAAGCGGAGCAGGATCTGGCGGTCGCGGTCGGTCGGCAACTCGCGGATGAGCGCGCGCACGGCGTCCGCCTCCTCGTCGAGCAGCACCGTCGAGAGCTGGCTCGGCCCGGGGTTGACCGCCCGCGCCAGCTCCTCGTCGTCCGCCTCGGTCCGCCGGCGCACGGTCTTGCGCCGTTCCGCGATCGCCAGGTTGCGCGCCGTGCCGCGCAGGAAGCCGGCGAGTCCGGCCGGCTCGTCGAGCCCGCGCCGCCGCAGCCGCTCGAGGACGATGCGGAAGGTCTCCTGGTGGAGGTCGTCGGCCAACTCCGGCGCCAGCCGGCGGAGGAGATAGAGGACACCGCGGCTGTAACGCTCGACGAGCGCCGTCTCGGCGGCGGCGTCCCCCGCCGCGATCCGCCGGACGAGGTCGGAGGCGACCTCCGCCTCGTCCGCTCCTGGCCCCCCCGTATCGCTGACCATGGCACCCGGCGCCCCGCGGCGCCGGCCGGAGAACGCCGGCGGGCACGGCGGGAAGGTCCCGAGGAAAGCGCCATGATACCCCGGGGTCGCCGCGGCGACCCCTTGTGTGCTCAGCCGCCCTCCTGGGCCGTCCAGGAAGCACCCGAGTCGTCGGGCCGGGCTATCGGAACGGCCGTCAGGTGGCCCGGCCAGCACTCCAGGACACTGTCCTTGCGGAAGACGGTGAAGTCATTGCCGGCCTGGCGCAGGTAGACCCTGTCCTCTCCGGTCGTCTGGTGCTTGCACTCCGTGGCCCAGCGGGAGGTCGTCGCGCCGCCGCGCTCGCGCTCGACGGATCCGGGATCGTGGTCCTTGCCTTGCCCCTGGAAGGTCAGGACGTCCCCACCTGTCGGATCGGAGAGGCTGGACTCGTCGATCTCCCACTCTCTCGTCGTCCATTCGGTCGTGTAGGTCACGGCGGTCTCCTCATTCTCGTTGTGTTGGTTTCGGGGCCTCGGTCTCTACCGGCCTGCTGACGCGAGACCGGCATCTATCCCACCGTCCAGATCGCCGGCATGGTTACTCCTTTCTGGTTCCGAACTCACTCTCCTTGCCGCCGCCGCCCTCGTTGGCCGTCCACGAGGCGCCCGTGTTTCCGAGGTCGTCCTCGGACGGGGTCACGCCGGGCGGCCAGCACCGCAGTTGATTCGGAGTCCCAGTGACGCGCTGGATCGTGTATCCCGGCGTCCCCGAGTGGGTGATGGTGAGGTGGTCAGGGCTAGGACCGAGGTATCGCGGGCTCGTGCCCCAGGCGGGTTTCCCCGACTTGTCGGTCCGCTCGAGCTTGTTGTCGGGATCGAGAGCCGCCCCGCTCCCGAAGAACGTCAGGGACTCGCCGGAAGTCAGGCCGAGGCCCGGGCTCTGCACGGTCCACTTCTTGCCGACCCAGTTGGTCGTATAGCTCATGTCCGTCTCCTTCTCCTCGCGGAGGTCGATTCGACAGGCGACTGTCGCGAAGGGGCCGTCTATCTCAGCCAGGCCGGGCCGCGGTGTCGGGGCGGATCGCGCCGGAGGAGGGACGGCGATCACCGGGAGGCCAAAAGCCTCAGCGCCAGTCCCCCTGGAGCACGAACCCGGCCCACGAGTACGGGTCGCGATACCGCGGCTCCCGGCGCAGGGAGCGCTGCGCCTCGCGCAGGGCCGCCGCCGGCGGTAGGCCCTCTTGCCACATCGCGCGGTAGAAACGGGTCATCAGCTCCGCGGTGGTCCGGTCCTGCACGCGCCAGAGGCTCGCCACCACCCGCGGTACGCCCGCGTGGACGAAGCCGCGCGTGAGGCTCATCAGACCCTCGCCGCGGAGCTCGCGGCCGAGTGCGGTCTGGCAGCCGGAGAGCACCACCAGGTCGGCGTCGAGGTCCAGCTCGTGGATCTCGCGCAGGCCGAGGAACCCCTCGCGCGGGCGGCCGCCGGCGTCGACCAGCGAGAGCACCAGTCCGGACCGCTCCGGGTTGCCGGTGTCGGCGACCCCGTGGGTGGCGAAGTGGACGATGCGATGGCCGCGGAGGTCGCCATCGAGGACCGCCTCTCGGCCGGCGGCAAGGTCGAGCGCGGTCCACACCTGCCCGGGGGGAGCGAGACCCGCGATCGCCTCCGCCTCTTCGCGGCTGGAGAGCAGGCGCGGGAGAGCCGGCGCGGCGCCGGGCTCCCGGCCCGCGGCCGCCACGCGCTCCGCCGGCAGCCGGGCGGAGCCGGCGGAGCCGGGCGGAAGTTCGAGCCGCGGATCGTCGGCGTCGAACACCGGATCGGCGAGCACCGCCGCCAGCTTCGCGGCCGGCGGCCGGCTCGCCAGGCGCCGGCGCTGGAGCGCCAGGGTGGTGGCCGAGGGGAGGTCGACCACCTCGCAGTGTTCGAGGAGGGGGAGCCGGTCCAGGGCGTCCCATCCCCGGCCGGGGGGCGGCGCCGGCAGAGCGCCGAACGGGAGGAAATGGAGCGCGGCGTCGGGCACCACGGCGAGCCGCTCGACGCCCGCCGCCGCGCTCCAGAACGGCTCGAGGAGGACGCGGCCGAGTTCCTCGGCGGCCTCCTCCCGGCGCGCGCTCCCGGCTTCCACCGTGCTGAGCTCCGCATAGGCCCGGCGCGCCAGGGCGTCGATCTCGCGCTGCGGCGGCAGCGTGAAGGTGCGCAGCCCGCCGGCGCCGATCACCCAGAGGACGCTCCGCTCCTCGCCGAGCGCGTACTCGAGGACGAGCGTACCCGGATCGAGCAGCGCGGCGATCTCCTCCGGCCCGAGCGGCTGCGGCCGGCTGAGGGCGGCTCCCAGCGGGTCGTGGCGCCGGATCTCCCCGTCCAGCTCGTCCAGCTCGGCGAGGAGCGCGGCGATCTCCCCGGTCAGGGCTTCGGCCTTCTCGCCCGCGGGCTCCAGTTGCCGGTAGGCCTTCGCGCTCAGGCGACGATGGAGCGATCGGCGCCGCTCGATCAGCTCCGCGGGGGCGACGGTCGAGGCTCTGGCGGCGCCCGAGGAATCGAGGGCGTCGAGGAGACTGCGCGCGCGCGCCCGCTCGCTGACTTCGAACGCCGCCCGGTCCCAGCCCCCGCCCGGATCGGCCGCGTGCCGGTCGATCAGGAGGTCGATCAGGAGCGAGTAGGCGCGGCGTTGGGTCGCCAGGAAGGCGGCACGCAAGCCGGGGCTGACGAAGCCCGTCCGCAGCTCCTCGGCGCGGGCCACGGCCGCTTCAGCGTGAGCGCGCGCGTCGTCCGGGAGATCGAGCGATCGCTCCGCCAGCGCCAGGGCGTGGAGCGCTTCCGCCTCGCCGGCGGGGTGGTGCTGACTCCGGCGTCGCGCGAGGACGTCCTCCAGGACCGGCAGCGCCTCGCGCGGCCGCCCCGCAAGGGTGAGCGCGCGACCCCGGATCTGGAGCGCCTGGGTCTCGGAATGCCGGAGGCCCGAGGCATCGAAGTAGGCGAGCGCCGGCTCGACCGCTGCGAGCGCGGCGGCGGCGTCTCCCTGCTCGAGATGGAGCTCGCCCAGGCGCAGGCGGGTGACGGCGTCTTGCCGGCCGTCGCCGAGAGTGGCGGCCAGCTCCAGCGCCCGCCGGTGGTGCTCGAGCGCCCGGACGGGCTCGCCGAGCCGACGCCACGCGAGGCCGAGGTTGTTGAGGGTGATGACCTCGCCGCGCCGATCCCCGATCTCCCGGCGCAGCTCCAACGCGCCCTCCAGGAAGGGGAGCGCCCGCTGCGGCTCGCCGAGGTTGTCGTAGGTGAAGCCGACGTTGGCGAGCAGCGAGGCCTCCAGCGCCCGCTCGCCCAGCGACGCCACGATCTCCCTCGCCTCCCCGTAGAGGCGGAGCGCCTCCTGCCACTCGCCGAGGATGCGGTGGATCACGGCCAGGTTGTTGAGGCTCTGCGCCTCGCCGAGGCGGTCGCCGAGGGCGCGGCGCAAGGCGAGTGACTGGCGGTAGTGCTCGAGCGCCGCTTCGGGCTCGCCGAGGAGGTCGTAGATCCCGCCCAGGTTGTTGAGGATCCGCTGCTCCTCGGCCTGGACGCCGAACTCCCGAAAGACGGCGCGGGGCTGCTCGTAACAAGCGAGCGCCGCGGCGAGATCGCCCGCGAGCTGCTCGAGGAAGCAGAGGTTGCTGACGGTCTCCGCCTCGTCGAAGCGTTCTCCGTGGCGAGACCAGAGGGCGGCTGCGCTCTCGAGGGCCGCGCGCGCTCCCCGGGTCTCGCCCGTGCTCAGATGGACGAACCCGAGCTCGTTCAGGGCGGCGGCCTCGCGCCGCGGCTCGGCCAGCTCGCGCCAGGACGCCTGCGCCCGTTCGTTGCTCTCGGCGGCCGCGCGGAACTCGGACGCGGCTTCTTCGAGGCCGGCGAGGCAGGAGAACGCCTCGGCCTCCCAGCGACGGTCGCCGAGCGCGCGCCAGGCGTCGGCGGCCCGCCGATAGGAAGCGGCGGCCTGCCGCCTGGCGTCCGGGGTGTCGGCGAAGGCCTCCCGGCCCGCCTGGCTCATCAGCGCCAGCGCGTCGCGCCGTGCACCCTCGGACGGCGTGGGCTCGACCCGGATCGCGTAGCGCCCAGGCCAGATCGACTTCTCCTTCGGCCGGACTTCGATCCGGTGCTCGCCGGCGCCGGCGAGGAGCGCGACCTCCGGCCCCCAGCGGCCGTTGCCTGCCGCCACGCCGAAGGTCTCGCCCGCCGGCCCGCGGATCTCCAGGACGAGGTCGACGCTCCGCTGCTCGACGGCGACCAGGACCGGGTCCTCCGCGACCGCGAGGCGCCAGGCGTGGACCTCCCCGGCACCGATCGAGCGCTCGGAGCCCAGCCCCGGGGGAAGGACCTCCGCGGCCTCCCGGAACCCGCCGGGCGCCGCCGGCGTCATCAGGAGCAGTGCAGCCGATGGCGCGAGAAGAAGTAAGGGAACTCTCACGCGAAACCTCGATTGCGCGGACTATACGCGCTTCGGGCTCTCGGCGGCTCCGCCGGATCTGGACTTTTGCCTCCCCTTTCGCTATACAGATTTTGAAAAGTCTCATTGCGAAGAATCGTCAACCATTCGTGAAGGTACAAGACGCCCCTCCCTTTCCCGAGGCCACCGGGAGCCAGGTGACTCGCCTGCTGCTCGCCTGGCGCCGGCAGGACGACGAGGCGGCGCTCGAGCAGTTGACGCCGCTGGTCTACGGCGAGCTGCGCGCCCTCGCCCGGCGCTACATGCGCGGCGAGCGCGCCGGCCATCCGCTGCAGACCACGGCGCTGGTCCACGAGGCCTATCTGCGGCTGGTCGGGCTCGACCTCGAGTGGCAGGGGCGGGTCCACTTCTTCGCCGTCGCCGCGCGGCTGATGCGCCGGGTTCTGGTCGACTACGCCCGCGAGCGGCGCGCCGCCAAGCGCGGCGGCGGCGGGCCCGCGGTCGCCCTCGACGAGGTCGAGCTGGCCGGCGGTGGCTTGGCCGGGGGGCAGGCGGTCGACGTGATCGAGCTGCACGACGTCCTCGAGCGGCTGGCCGCCTTCGACCGCCGAAAGAGCCAGGTGGTCGAGCTGCGCTACTTCGGCGGCCTGACCATCGAGGAGGCCGCGGAGGCGCTCGAGGTCTCGCACGCCACGGTCGAGCGCGACCTCAAGCTGGCCAAGGCCTGGCTCGCCCGCGAGCTGGGCGCCGGCGGCGGCGGGCCGCGGCCCGCGCAGCCGGGGGCCTGACCGCGATGGATCCCGGCCTCTGGCGGCGGGTCGAGGAGGTCTTCCACGCCGCGCTCGAGCGGCCGGCGGCGGAGCGCCGGCGCTTCCTCGACGAGGTCTGCGCCGGAGACCCGGCGCTCCGTGCCGAGGTGGAGGAGCTGCTCGCCGCCGAGACCGGCGCGCGCGAAGGCTGGATCGAGGACGCAATCCGCGGCGCCCTCGCGCTCGCCGACGGCGACGCCCCGGCGGAGGAGATCCCGGCCGCGATCGGTCCCTACCGGGTGCTCCGCCCGCTCGGCCGCGGCGGGCTCTCCGACGTCTACCTCGCCGAGCGGACCGAGGAGGGGGTGCGGGTCGAGGTCGCGGTCAAGGTCGTGCGGCGCGGGCTCGACACCCGCGATGTCCTCGCCCGGCTGCGCCGGGAGCGCTGGATCCTGGCCCGCCTCGACCACCCGAACATCGCCCGCCTGATCGACGGCGGCAGCACCGAGTCGGGGGCGCCCTACTTCGTCCTCGAGGCGATCGACGGCGAGCCGATCGACCGTTACTGCGAGAGCCGGCAGCTCGAGGTCGCCGCCCGGCTCGAGCTCTTCCGCGCCGTCTGCGCCGCGGTCGCCCACGCCCACCGCAACCTGGTGCTGCACCGGGACTTGAAGCCGAGCAACGTGCTGGTGACACCCGAGGGGGTGCCCAAGCTCCTCGACTTCGGCATCGCCAAGGTGCTCGACCCGGAGCACTCCGAGGAGGCGCCGCCGACCCGCACCGAGGCCGGGCTGCGCCTCTTCACGCCGGCCTACGCCAGCCCCGAGCAGGTGCGCGGCCTGCCGCTGACCACCGCCACCGACGTCTACTCGCTCGGCGTCTTGCTCTATCGGCTCCTGACCGGGCGCTCCCCCTACCAGGTCACCGGCCGCCACGCCGAGGAGGTCGAGCGCGCGGTGTGGGAGGCCGATCCGCCGCGGCCGAGCGCGGCGGTGACCGACCCGCGGCGGAGCCGGCGGCTCGCCGGCGACCTCGACACGATCGTCCTGAAGGCGCTGCGGAAGGAGCCGGAGCGGCGCTACGCCTCGGCGGCGGAGCTGGCCGACGACCTCCGGCGTCATCTCGCCGGGCTGCCGGTGCGGGCGCGGCCGGACACCGCCGCCTATCGTCTGAGCACCTTCGTCCGCCGCCACCGGCGCGCGCTCGCGGCGGCCGCGGCGGGGCTGGTCCTGGCGGCCTCGCTGGCCGGCTTCCACACCGTGCGGCTGACCGAGGAGCGCAACCGGGCGCGGGTCGAGGCGGCGTCGAAGGCGCGGGTGCTCGAGTTCCTGGTGTCGCTGTTCGAGGAGTCCGATCCCAGCCGGAGCCGCGGCCGCGACCTGACCGCGCGCGAGATCCTCGAGCGCGGGGCGGCGCGGATCGGCGAGGGGCTCGGCGACGAGCCCGAGGCGCGGGCGACGCTCCTCGACGTGCTCGGCCGGGTGCACCAGAGCCTGGGCCTCTACGACACCGCCGAGGACCAGCTCCGCGAGGGGCTGCGCCTACGCACCGCGGCGCTCGGCGCCGACCATCCGGAGGTCGCGGCGAGCCTCAACAACCTCGGCGACCTGCTCTACGAGCGCGGCGACACCGAGGAGGCGGAGCGGCTGGTCCGAAACGCGCTCGAGATCCGCCGTGCCGCCCTCGGCCCCGACCACGAGACGGTCGCCGAGAGCCTCAACGACCTCGCGGCGCTGGCCCTCGCCCGCGGCGACGTCGAGACCGCCGAGGACCTCCTCGGCCAGGCGCTCGCGCTGCGCCGCGGCCTCTTCGGCGACGACCACCCCCGGACCGCCGCCAGCCTGCGCAACCTCGCGGCGGTGCTCCACCAGGGGGAGCGCGACTTCGCCGCCGCGGAGCCGCTCTACCGCGAGGCGCTGGCGATCCAGCGGCGGCACCTCGGCGGCGCCGACCCCCAGGTCGCGGTGACCCTGGTCAACCTCGCGCGCCTGCTCGACGAGTCGGGCGACGGCGCGGCGGCGGAGCCGCTCTACCGCGAGGCGCTGGCGATCCAGCGCCGGGTCCTCGGCGACGGCCACCCGGACGTCCTGTGGACGATGAACAACCTGGGGGCGCTGCTCGCGCGGCTGGGGCGGCGGGAGGAGGCGGAGCGGCTCTACCGCGAGGCGCTCGCCGCGATCCCACAGGGCGGCGGCGATCCCAGGATCACCGCCGCCCTGCGGGAGAACCTCGCGGCGCTGGCCGGGGAGCCGGCGCCGGCGGCCGGTCAGGGCGCCGAGCCGTCGCGCGGCACGCGGGCGACGACCGCCGACGACCCCGCTCCGAGCCCGCCGCCGTAAGAGATCGCCACCTCGGCGCCCTCCGCCTCGGCGGCCAGCCCGAGTGGGCCGAAGGTCCGCGCCAGCGCCTGCGCCAGGTCGGCGGCGAAGGCGTCCGGGTCGGGCGCCGGCGGACCCGCCATCAGGCGCATCGAGAGCGCCGCCGCCACGCCCGGCCCGGCCGCCGCCGCCGCGCGCTCGGCGAGCGGCGGATCCGGCGGCGGCGTCCCCGGATCGGGGGTGGCGATCACTTTGATCTCGATCTCGAAGCAGCCGAAGCCCCCCTCCTCCCCCGGCACGCAGGGCGGGGGATCGGGAGGTGGCGGCGGCACCGGCACCCGCACCGTGCCGCCTTCGAGGCGGCCGCCGGCGGCCTCCGGCGACGCCTCGACCAGGGCGATCGGGGGCCCGCCCGTCGCCGTGGCGGCGACGAACCAGCTCGCGCCGGTGACGAGGTAGACCCGGCCCTCGACCGCGAGGACGGCGTCCGGGAGGGCGAAGCTCTGCCCGGTCCAGAGGGTCAGGGTCTCGACCCCCTCGGCGGGGACCGGCCCGACCTCGACCTCCAGCTCGTCCGGCGTGGCGGCGACGACCTCGGCCCAGACCGCCGCGCCGCCGCCGCCGAGGAAGGCCCGGTGGTCCTCGGCGCGGGGGCGGAAGCCGGCGCCGGTGAGGGTCATCGCGTCGCCCTCGCGGACGGCGTCGGGGGTGGCGTTCTCGAGGACCGGGCCTCCCGCCCCCGCGGTGGCGGGCTGAGCCGCCACCGCGAGGAGCGCGAGGAGCCGGGCCGCGAGGACCGTGCGGCCCCGGCCGCTCACGGCTCGACCACCCGATAGCGGAAGGTGTTGGGACCCCACGGATCGTCGTAGGCCATCAGGAACAGCTCCTTGATGCCGTCGTTGTCGATGTCGAAGAGGTCGGGGTCGGCGCCGTCCGCCTCCCAGCCGACGCCGTCGACGATCTTCATGCCGCTCCACGGCCCCGACATCAACCCGCCGGCGGTCATGTCCGGGCCGATGATGTAGCGGAAGGTGTTGGCCCCCCACGGGTTGTCATAGGCCATCAGCAGCATCTCCGGCCGGGCCGGGTTGCCGGAGAGGTTGGTGCACGCGAGCCCGGCGCCCTGGCCCTCCCAGCCGACGCCGGGGGCCTGCGGGTAGTTGGTCCACCCCCCCATCGGCGAGCCGCCGACGTTCAGGTCCCACCCTACCTTGTAGCGGAAGTTGTTGGCGCCGCCCGGGTTGTCGTAGGCCATGATGACCATGTCCAGCCACGGGTCGGAGTCGAGGTCGAGGATCTCAAGCCCGGCGCCCTGGCCCTCCCAGCCGACGCCGGGGATCTGCCCGTAGTTGGTCCAGGTCCCGGTGTTGCCGGCGGTGTTGAGGTTCCAGCCGATCGTGTAGCGGAAGTTGTTGGCGCCTGCGGGCGCGTCGTAGGCGAGCAGCACCATCTCCGGTCTCGGGTTGGAGTCGAGATTGACCAGCTCGACCGCGGCGCCCTGGCCGACCCAGCCGAGCCCCGCGACCTGCGGGTAGCCGCTCCAGCTCGAGGCGCGTCCGAGGTTGTCCATGTCCCACCCGATGATGTAGCGGAAGTTGTTGGCGGCCGGGGGCGCGTCGTAGGCCATGAGCAGCAGGTCCGCGGTGCCGTTGCCGTTGATGTCGTAGACGTCGAGGCCGGCGCCCTCGGCCTCCCAGCCGACGCCGCCGATGGTCATCCACTGGTCCTGCCACCAGGCCCAGCCGATGTAGCGCGGCGACTGGAGGCAACTGTACTTGGTGACCCGGATCCGGTAGTTGCCGCTCATCTTCGGGTAGAAGTCGACGATCTCCCAGGCGTTCTCCCAGCTCAACGACCAGGCGACGGTGTTGCCGAGGGGATCGATGATCGTCAGGTCGAGGTCGGCGCTCGGCCGCGTGGCGTACTGGGCGAAGCCGCTGCCCGGGGTGGTCCAGTTGAGCACCACCCGGGCGCGCTGGTCCTTGGCGAAGAACATCGTCTGGACGTCCTGGGTGTAGGGGTCGGCGCAGGAATAGGCCCGCCCGCCCCACTTCTGCCCCGCACCGGGCCCGGAGATGTCGCGGGCGTGGTCGAGGGCGATGCCGCCGGCGCCGTCGCGCTCACTCATCCGGGTCGGGCCCTCGACGTTGTGGACCGCGGTGGCCATCAGGATCGCCTTGGTCGCCTCCGGCCAGATGTTGAGCGCGCCGTTGGCCTGGAACAGGTCGGCGGCGCCGCCGGTGACCACCGGGGCGGCGTAGCTGGTGCCGCTGCCGACCGCGCCGTTCCACGGCGGCGACACCGTGGTGGTGTTGAAGTTGGTGCCCGGCGCCGACAGCTCGGGCTTGTCGCGGTCACCGTGCAGCGAGGTGGGATCGAGGAAGCTCGAGCACGGCCCCATGACGTCGTCGCCCAGAGGGACCGTGTTGCGGTCGTCGAAGTTGCCGACCGTGATCACGTTGTAGGCGCGCGCCGGGCTGCCGGTCTTGCCGTCGCCCGGGAAGCAGGGCGAGGCGCCGTTGCCGGCGGCCACCACCACGGTGCGCCAGTGGTTGATCACCAGGTCGTCGAAGAAGGCGTCCATCGCGCCCGGCGCGGTACCGGCGTAGCTGCCCCAGCTCAGGTTGATCGCGCGGGCGCCGAACATGAACGCCGCCCGGTTGGCCGCGGCCTGGAGCTGCGGGCTGGTATTCGAGCACGAGCCGCCGGCAAACAGGCAGGTCGCCGGGGCGATCCCGGTGTCGAAGCCGTGGCCGCTCTTGATGATCCCGCCGACCGCGGTCGAGTGCGGATGGAGGCAGGCGTTCGGGTCCTGGACCACGCCGCCGCTCCACCACGGGCAGGAGCCGTTGGGCTGGAGGTAGGGGTTGGCGCCCGGGACGCCGCCGTCGATCTCGACGAAGGCCACCCGGGTGCCCAGGCCGTTGACGCCCGCCCAGTGGAGGTTGTTGGCGCGCACCACCGGACCGGCCACGCCCATGAAGTTCTCGTAGACGTCGCCGCCGAGGTAGATCCGGTCCACCGCGTCGTGCGCCGCGAGCTGGTGGATCTGCTCGGCCGCGAGCACGGTGTGGACGGCCGCCACCAGCCCGTCGACCTCGTACTCGGCGCCGAAGCCGTCGAGCGCGGCGAGCACCGGATCGAGCGCCGCCGCGGCGAGCCCGGAGTGGTAGTCGGTGACCTGCGCGAGCAGGCTGTCGATCCCCTCCTCGGTGATCTCCGACCCGGGGTCGGGCCGCACCGGCCCGGCCGCCGCGGCCGCGGGATCAACCAGCGCCCGCACCAGGACCGGCACCGGCACGCCCGGCTGGACGGTCTCGAGATGGGCGTGGAGCGCCGGATCGAGGCGACCGTAGCGCTGGTCGTGGAGGAGCTGCTCGTGGCTCGCGAGCGCCGCCTCGTCGACCTCGACGCCGTCGGGGGAGAGCGCCACGCCGTGCGCCGAGCCGGCGCCGTCGGTGAGCTTGAAGGCGTGCGCGGTCGCCCCCTGGAGCGGGAACTCGGAACGCCCCGAGACCGCGACCGCGAGCTCCGCGGCGGGGACGCCGGTGCGCTCGGAGACGGCCTGGATCGCCCGCTCCTCGAGGAACACCGGGTGGAGGAGTGTCGCGATGCCGGCGTGGCCGGCGCCCCAGACCGCGCCCTCCGGCGCCCCGGCGGGCGCGGCGGCGAAGCGGACCAGCAACGCGCCGGGCTCGTCGTAGCGGAAGACGCCGGGGAGCCGGACGCTGAACCGTCCCACTCCCTCGTCGGCGATCCGCGGCGGGAGGACCACCGGCGCGGCGATCAGCGGCTGCCAGGGCTGGCCGTCCAGCCGCTCCCCGAAATCGGCGACCGGCGGCGCCTCCCCGACCTGGGCGAACTCGAGCGCGAGCACCTCGACCTCGCCGAACTCGGCCTGGGTGAGATCGAGATCGACTTCGTAACTCCCGTCGCCGAGGGCCACGGCGCGGAAGTCGAGACCCACCGCGGGAAGCGCCTGAGGCTTCGTCTCGGGCGACTCCTCGGACTCGCGCTGTGGCTCACCGCCGGCCAGCCAGTACTGGGCGGCGTCGTGCCCCAGCGGCACCAGGTCCGCGGATTCGACGTCGATGCAGAACGAGACGCGGACGCTCTCGCCGGGCGCGACCGTAGCGCCGCCGAAGCGCAGCCGGTAGGTGCCGTCCGGCCCGGCGCCGTGCTGCTCCGGCTCGCCGAACGGGTTCTCCGGCCCGGTGTAGAAGCCGAACGCGGACGTCGGACCGTGGAGCGACAGGAACAGCCCGTCCACCGGCCCGCTGCCGAGGTTGGTGAAGGTGCGGCTGAAGGTGGCCCGCGGACAGGTCTCCAGGGCCGAAGGATCCGCGGCCGCCGGCGCCGCGAGGAGCGCCAGGCTCACGAGCAGGATCGGGATCAGGAGCGAACCTCGCCGGGAAACCTCTCTCCGAGTGCAGTGCATGAGAAGAACCTCCGTGGTCGGGGCGGGGGCATCCCGCCGGTTTCTCGAGCTTCCCTGCCGCGGCGCCGCGGGGGGCGCCGGGAGCAGGCTTCATCGAGGTAGGCGGAAAGCGCGGGCCGATCCCCTCACACGAGGCTGTCTCGGATGCGCGCCGTCCGGGACCCCGCGCCGAAGCGGCCCGTAACGGACGCCCCGCCGCCGCGCCTGAGAGGGCGATTTCGTCCGAAAGGCGGGTGTGGATGAGGGCTCGGGTGGTCGGGGTTCTGCTCTTCGCCGCGGTCCTTGCCGGCACCGGCCTCGCCGGCGCCTGCGGCGGCTCGCCGCCGCCGCCGGAGGGCTTCGGGATCGCGGAGGCCGAGCGGGCGCGGCGGGCGCTCGCGGACCTGCCGCGGGCGGTCGAGCAGTTCCGCGCCGGGCGCTACGGGCTCGCGGCGGAGGGCTTCGGCGCCGTCCTCGCGGCGCTGCCGCCGGCCGACCACGCGGCGCCGGCCGCGGCGCTGCTCGCGCTCGACGGCCCCGCCGGTTTCCGGCGCCTGCGCTCGAGCGTCGAGACCAACCTCGGGCTGTGCCACCTGCGCGCGCGCCGCTACGAGGCCGCGATCGCGGTGCTCGAGCAGGCGGTCGCGACCGACCCGGGCTCGCCGACCGCCCACTCCAACCTCGGGGTCGCGCTCCTGCGCACCCAGCGCCCCGACGCCGCGCGGCGGTCGCTCGAGGAGGCGGTCCGGCGCGGCGGCGCCGGCGTCCGCCTGCACCTCAACCTCGGCGAGGCGGCGCTCCGCGCGGGCGACCCCGGGGCCGCCCGCCGGGCGCTGCTCGAGACGGTGCGGCTCGCGCGCGCGGCGGCCGGCGTCGACGCGCGGGGCGCGCGGCTCGAGGCCGAGCGGCTGCTCGCCGAGGCGGCGGCCGGCGAGGGCGACCTCGAGGAGGCCCAGCGCCGGCTCGAGGCGGTGCTGGCCGAGAGTCCCGGCGATCCCCTGCCGCGCTACCTGCTGCTGCGCGTCCTGGTCCGCCTCGGCGACCGCGCGGGCGCCGAGCGCCACGCCGAGCGCTTCGCGCGCGACGCCGCGACCCTGTCGTCGGTGCAGGCGGCGCTGGCCGAGGACCCCGACGAGGCCGCCGGCCTCCACTGGGTCGCCGACTCCTATCTCGCCCTCGGCCTCGACCACCTGGCCGACGTCCACTACCGACAGCTCCTGGCCCGCGATCCCGACGACGCCGCTGCGCGCCGCGGGCTCGTGGCCGTCCATTCCCGTTTGCCAACGACGCAGAACACTGGGCCCACCCAGCAGCAAGGAGACTTGCGATGACCGACGTCACCCCGACCCTCCGACGGCTCTCGAGACCGGCGCTCCTCGCCGGCTGTTTCGCGGCGCTCCTCGCCGCCGGCGCGGGCCCGGCCGCCGCGCCGCTCCTCGCCTTCGGGATCGCCGACCCGCTGCCGTACCACCTGGCGCCGGGGGACCACTTCACGCTCGACCTCTCGGGCATCGCGCTCGGCGGGGGAGAGACGGTGGTGGTCCGCTTCACCCACGTCGGCACCCTCGCCACCGTCGACCAGCCCGCCGAGTCGGCGGCCGGGACCGAGATCGGCGTCCGCGTGCCCGCCGGCGTCGCCGCCGGCCAGCACGACCTCGCGGTGTTGATCGACGGCGTCGAGAACGACGCCGGCGCGGAGAGCGTCTGGGTGCGCGAGCTGCCGTTCAGCTTCATCCGGGAGTCGATCGGCAACCTCCCGGCGCAGCCGGACGAGAACGACGTCGACTACAAGGACTCGGACTTCGGCGACGTCGACAACGACGGCTTCCTCGACGTCCTCGAGGCGGTCAGCCAGTCGACCGGCGACGTGCCGGCCAACCACGATCAGCTCTACGTCAACCAGCTCGGCAAGGCGGGCGCCCGCGACTGCGCCGGGACCTCGTTCTTCTGCAACCAGACCGCCGCCCAGTACGACCAGGCGCCGGCCGGCATCGCCGCCAACAACCGCACCTACGACGCCGACCTCATCGACCTCGACCTCGACGGCGACCTCGACGTGGTGCGCGTCGACCAGGCGAACGCCGCCACGGTCCGGCTGCTGCTCAACGACGGCGCCGGGACGTTCGACGACGAGACCCTGGCGCACCTGCCGCCGCTCGCCGACCTCGGGAGCGTCATGGGCCGGGCGGTCGAGGTCGACGCCGGCGACGCCGACGGCGACGGCCGGCCCGACCTCCTGATCTGCACCTGGTCCTCCGGCACCGGGGGCCAGGACAGCCTGCTCTTGAACCGGCTCCACACCAGCGGCCGGTTCGAGCTGGTCAACGAGCCGCCCTGCGACCCGAGCGATCCCTCGGCCCACGCGCTGTGCCGGATCAGCGACCAGAACAACCGCGGCTGCGCCTTCGGCGAGTTCAACGGCGGCGGCGGGCTCGACATCATCATGTCGTCGATCGCGAGCCAGGGCGACGTCGTGCTCCTGCACACCGGCAACGTCGGCGGCATCCCGCAGTACGAGGTGCGCACCGACTGGGTGGTCGGCGCCGGCGGCGGCCCGGCGCTCCAGATGCAGAACGGCGACCTCAAGGTCGCCGACCTCGACGGCGACCTCGACGACGACGTGGTGATCTCGGACCCCCAGGACGGCGGCAGCGCGGTGCGCCGGATCCTCTGGAACGACGGCGGCACCCGCCTGGTCGAGCTGGCCGCGAGCCGCTATCCGGCGAGCGGCAACGACTACGACGTCTCGTTCGCCGACCTCGACCGCGACGGCGACCTCGACCTCCTGTTCGGCAACCGCAACTTCGCCTTCGGCCCGGTCTTGATCAACAAGGGCGGCGCCGACGCCAACCTGCAGTTCGCGGCGACGCCGGCCACCGGCTTCTGGCTCGCGCGCTCGCCGGGCGGGGTGGTCGAGGCGAGCGCCGCGTTCGACTTCGGGCTCTCGGTTTCGGCCGGCGACTACGACCTCGACGGCGACCACGACCTGGTCACCGGCGGCTTCGGCCAGACCAGCCTGTGGACCAGCGACCTGTTCCAGAAGCCGGGGCAGGCGCGCGACTGGATCTTCGTCCTCGACCGCACCCGGAGCATGGTCGACGCCAGCCGCGACTTCTTCGAGCCGGCGAGAAACGTGCTCGCCACCTTCAGCGTCCAGCGCCGCGACGACGACGCGGTCGGCTTCGTCAGCTTCGACTACACCGGGGCCGACCCCAACAACCCCGACGCCGCCGACGACGCCAACAAGGCGCAGCGGAGGGTCGAGGTCGGCGACCAGAGCTTCTTCACCCTCGCCGACACCATCCGCGCCGAGCCGCTCGGCGCCTGCTCGGGCTTCTGCACCGCGATCGGTTGGGCGATCAACACCGGCGTCGAGATGGCGGCCGACGCGCCGGTGCCCGACCCCGACCTGCCGCGCGAGCAGGTCCTGGTGCTGGCCACCGACGGCGAGCAGAACCAGGCGCCGCACCCGGACAGATCATCCCCGACCTCCCCGCGCACGTGCGCCTCTACGTGATCGCGCATGGGCACCGACACCGACGACCGCATGCTCTCGGCGCTCGCGACCAACGGCGGCAAGTTCTACTTCGTCGGCCGGAGCGACGACTACACCAGCGTCCAGAGCGACTCTGCGCGAGGTCGACGACGACATCGAGGGGGACGCCACCGGCAAGCAGCCGCTGCTGCCGATCGCGGACCTCGGCTGGTCGAAGGCGCTGACCGCGGTCCTCGCCGAGTCGCCGGTGGTCCGGCGCGTCCTCGGGCAGCAGACGCCCGCGGGCGGCGGTGATCGCCCAGCCGCTCGGGCGGCGCTGGCACTTCCTGGTCGATCCCGCCGACCGCGAGGTGCGCTTCACCGTGAGCTGGCGCAACGCCGACCGCCTCGCCGAGCTGCGCCTGACCGATCCTCGCGGCGAGGTCGTCGCGCTCGCCGGCAACGACCGGGTGCGCCTCGAGCGCTGGAGCCGCGCCGTCGCCGCCACCGTGCGCGACCCCCTGAGCGGGGTCTGGACGGTCGCGCTGGCCGGCGGCGGCGACCTCGGGCCGGTCAAGGCCACCGGCATGGCCTCGAGCCTCCTGACCGTGGTCGGGCAGCCCGAGCACCCGCTGTTCTACGTCGGCGAGCAGTTGGTCGTGACCCTCGCGGCCGGCGATCCGAGCGCCGATCGCCGGCGTCCGCGGCGAGACCCGCTTCACCGGCCCCGGGGACGAGACGGTGGTGGTCGCGGCCCAGGCCGACGACCGCGGCCGGCTGGTCTTCGCCTCGCCGGCGGTCGCGGCGAGCGGCTCGTGGCGCGCCGAGATCACCGTCTTCGGTCCGCCGTCCCGGCCGTTCGTCCGCTTCTGGACCACGGCGGTCCACGTCGCCGAGCCGACCCCGACGAGGTCGACCTGCGCAACGCCGAGCTGACCCTCGACCGCGCGAGCGTGCCGGCCGGAGGCGGCGAGACCGCCACCGTGACGCTCCGCCTGCGCCGCCGCGACGGCGCGCCGCTGGCCGGCGCGCGGGTCTCCTTCCCGGTCCGCGGCGGGGTCGCCGTCGGCGCCGTGACCGACCACGGCGACGGCAGCTACACGCAGTCGGTGGCCGGCGGACGGATCGCCGGCCGGGGCGAGGTCCGCGCCCGCGTCGGGCTGGTGATGCTGCCGGTCCGCGCCGGCTTCGAGGTCACCGCCGGCGCGGTCGACCCGGAGAAGAGCGGCGCCAGCGTGATCGTCGGCCCGCGGAGCGCTGTGCACCAACGTCGCCGCCCCGCAGGTGATCCAGGTCGTCGCGGTCGACGCCGCCGGCAACGGCATCGCCGGCGCCGCGGTCACGATCGAGCAGGTCGCCGGCGAGGAGGTGCGCTGGACCGGCCCGGTCGAGGAGGTCGGCGGCGGCCGCTACCAGCGCCAGTTCACGGTCGCGCGCGAGCCGGGCACGGTCCAGTTCGCCGCCACGGTGGCCGGCGTCGAGATCGCGTCGAAGCCGGTCCTCGAGCTGTACGACGCCGAGTCGGCGGAGGGGCGGTTCATCGGCTGCGGCCGGGTCCGATCCCCGACGACGGCGGGACCGGCTGCGGCCTCCCCTGGCTGGTGATCCTGGTGATCCTGGTGATCCTGCTGCTGCTCCTGGTCCTGTGGTGGAAGCGCCGCTAGGAGGCCCGCGATGAGAAGCGGAACGACCACGACGCCCGCCGCGTCCGGACGCATGCCGCCGCCCTCCTCGGGGCGGTCGGCCGCCCTGCTGCTCGCCCTCGGGCTGATCGAGAGGCCGGCACCCAGGACTTCGACCTCGCCGGCACGCAGCCGCTCGACCCGGCGCCGGGGCACGTCCCGCCGCTCGAGATCCAGCACCTGTTCGTGCCCGCCGCAGGGATCGGTGCCCTACGGCCGGGCCTGCATCCAGTGCCACGACGTCGGCGACGGCAACCCGCTACGAGCCCTGGCAGGGGAGCATGATGGCGCAGGCGGCGCGCGACCCGCTGTTCTACGCCCAGCTCGACCTCGCGAACGCCGACGGCCGGCCGGCGCGGCCGGCGGTCGCCGGCATGGCCGACATGTGCCTGCGCTGCCACTCGCCGGTCGGCTGGCTCGAGGGGCGGCTCGACGGACCTCACCGGGCATGAGCTTCCTCGAGAAGGACCTGTTCGGCGTCCAGTGCCACGTCTGCCACCGCCTGATGGACCCGACGGCGGCTCCGGCCGCCCATCCCGACGTCCGACGTCCTACGCCGATCTCGACGCCGCCGGCATGATCCCGCCGACCTTCGGCAACGGCATGTACGTGGTCGATCCCAAGCAGGTCCGCCGCGGCCCCTACGGCACCGGCGCAGCTGACCGCGGCCGATCACCTGGACCAGGTCGTCGAGACGCTCGCCGACTGGAACGCGGTCGGCACCGGGCTCGAGGCCCACCCGGTGATGAACTCGGCCTTCCACCGCTCGGGGAACCTCTGCGGCACCTGCCACGACGTCAGCAATCCCGATGGACTGCCTGCCCGGCGCCGACGAGACCGACGTCCAGGACTGCTTCCCGATCGAGCGCACCTGGACGCGAGTGGAGCCACAGCGCCTTCCCCGCGCGGGGCGAGGCCGGCAACTGCCAGTCCTGCCACATGAGCGGCCCGCTCAACGGCGTCGGCTTCGGCGCCGTCTGCGAAGGGCGGGCAGCGGCGACGGCCACCTCAACGACGTCCACGTCCACGACCTGACCGGCGGCAACGCCGTGGTGCCGCGGATGATCCTGGCGATGAAGCACCGCTACGACGACGTGCGTCGCCCTGGGCGTCGCCTGCCCGCCCGCCGAGCAGGACTTCGTCGCCGCCGTCGATGGCCTCTATCCGCCCGCCGGCGCGAGCCCGTTCACCGACGTCGTCGAGAGCGCGCTCGAGGCGGGCATCGCCTGCGGGCGGAGCGCACGCTCGCGCGGAGCGCCACCCTCGAGGTCGAGAGCGTCGCCCCCGACCTCACCCTGCAGCTCACCAACCGCACCGGCCACAAGCTACCGACCGGCTACCCCGAGGGGCGCCGGATGTGGATGAACGTCAAGTTCGTCGAGGCCGGCGGCGGCCTCGCTCGCCGAGTCCGGCGAGGTACGACGCGCCGACCGGCCGGCTGTTCCACGACCAGAACCTCGACGGCGCCGCCGGCGGCCGGGTGGCCTACGACGTCGTCGCCTACACCGACGGCGCCGGCGGCGATGCCACCGTCCCCGGCCCGGTCGCGCCCGACCAAGGTGTGGGAGGCGCGCTCGACTGGACGTCGGACGCGTCCTCGCCGACCCCGCCGACTGCCCGAGCGAGTTCCACTTCGTCCTCAACAACGAGCTGGTGATGGACAACCGCATCCCGCCCGAGGGGTGGACGCTGCCGGGGTACGAGGACGTCCGGGCGCGCCGGTGATCCCGGCCGTCTACGCGACCGAGGGCTGGCAGTGGGACTACGCGCGACGCCGGCACGCCGGTCCACTTCGACCGCTTCGCCTACCCGCTCGCCGCCGGCACCGACCGCGTCCGGCTCACCCTCTACTACCAGACCACCTCGCGCGAGTACGTCGAGACCCTGCGCGACGACAACCCCGGCACCCTGACCGCCGGCGGCTACAACCGCGGCACGCTCCTCCACGAGGTCTGGGAGGACACCGGGCGCGGCGCGCCGGTGACCCTGCTGAGCCGGGTCCAGGCAGTGGTCGACGCCGACGCCGACGAGCTGGCCGACGGCTGGGAGGCCGAGCACGGCCTGGGCGATCCCGGCTGCGCCGAGGCGGGCTACAACGACGACCCCGACGGCGACGGCCTGTCGAACTGGCAGGAGTTCCAGCTCGACCACCACCCGACCCTCGCCGGCGATCCCTGCGACCCGGCGGTGCCGTCGTCCGATCCGCCGCGCACGCCGGTCGACGTCATCCTGGTGCTCGACCGCTCGGGGAGCATGGGCGATCCGGCGCCGGTCACCGGCACCCAGAAGATGGCGGTGCTGCGCGAGGCGGTCGAGCTGTTCCTCGAGACCTGGCGCGACCACGCGATCCCCGCCGACCGCATCGGGCTGGTTTACTTCGGCGACGGCGCCGAGGTCTTCGGCGGCACGCTCCTGCACCCCTTCTTCGACACCTGGGAGGACATCCGCGACGACGTCTTCGCCAAGCCGCCGAGCGGCTGGACGGCGATGGGCGCCGGCCTCCACCTGGCGATGGCGCCGCTCAAGAACCCGGTCACCCAGGAGCTGCTCCACGATCCGGCGAACCCGCGCAACCGCCACCTGATCCTGTTCTCGAACGGGATGCAGAACCGCAGCCCGATGGTCACCCCCGACACCGAGTTCCCGGACTTCCTGGTCGTCCGCGACCAGACCGCGGCGGAGAACCCGGAGGTCACCGGCAACTCGAACGTGGTCATCGGCGCCGACCTCTTCTCCGCCTTCCCGCTCGCCCCGCGCACCCTGCACGTCCACACCGTCGGCATCGGCGTGGTCGAGCAGAGCGGCGGCGAGGGGTGGCACGCGCTGCTCCAGGACCTCGCCGTCCAGCAGCTCGGCAAGCACAACTTCATCACCGACGCCCGCCAGCTCGAGGGGGTGTTCCTCGAGGACCTGGTGGCGTCGCTCCGGGGCGAGACCCTGGAGTACCTGTTCGAACAGGAGGTGACCCTCGACGGCGGCGAGCCGGCGGAGCTCCAGATCCCGGTCAACCCCAGCGCCAAGAAGCTCTCGCTGGTGATCTCGTGGCGCGACCAGCAGGCGCCGCCGCCGCAGCTCGCGCTGCTGCGGCCGGACGGCCGCCCCGAGGATCTGCGCCTCCTGAGCCGCGGCGGCGAGGAGTACCGCATCGTCACCCGTTTCCTCGACCGGCGCACCGGCGACCCGGGCGAGATCGGCGTCTGGACGCTGCGCCTCGCGCACCCGCGCAAGCGCGGCCAGGATCCGGCCACCGGCGCCCAGGGGCTCGCGCCGATGACCGTGCGCGTCCACGCGGTGATCGACGACGCCGACCTCGAGTACGACTTCGCGGTGCCGCGCGAGCTGCGCCTCGGCGATCCGTTCAAGGTCACCGCGCTGGCGATCGAGGACGACCGGCCGCTGCGCTGGATGGACAGCGTCACGGTCACCGTGCGCCGGCCCGGCGCCTCGATCGGCGAGCTCCTGGCCGCGAGCCGGCACCGGCTCGACGACGGCGCCGCGGTCGATCCCGACGCCGGCTCCTCGCCCTTCCAGCGCAAGCTCCTGGCGGCCTACGCCGACCCCGGCTTCGTCGCCCGGCTGGCGCCGTTGGTCGACGCCTTCGACCTCCTCGACGACGGCACCGCCGGCGACAGCACCGCCCGCGACGGCGTCTTCTCGCGCCTCCTCCCCGAGCCGGCGGTGCCCGGGCACTGGGAGCTGCACTTCCGGATCGAAGGCCACACCGCGAGCGGCCACCGCTTCGTGCGCGAGGAGACGCGATCGGTGGTGGTGCGCATCGGGCCGATCTCGCCCGAGCGGTCGGAGGTCGTGCGGGTGACCACCGGCGGCAAGAGCTACGTCCGCTTCACCCCGCGCGACGATGCCGGCAACCTCCTCGGGCCCGGCTGGGCCGGACAGGTCCTGGTGCTCACCGCCGGCGGCGACCGGCTCGGCGTCGAGGACCTCCTCGACGGCTCCTACCGGGCGCCGCTGCCGGCCGGCCTCGACGACGACGCGCCGCTCACCGTGTCGCTCGGCGACGAGACCTTCCACGACGGCCCGGTGCCGTCGGGGGGCCTCTTCGGCGGCCTCGGGGGCGGCGGCTGTGGCGGCACGGCGCTGATCGTGCTCCTGATCCTGCTGCTCCTGCTGGTGATCGCGCTCGCGGTCTGGTGGTGGCGGCGGCGGAGCGGGCCGTGAGGGACGCCGCCGCGGCGCTCGGCGTCGCGGGTCTGTTCGCTGGCCTGTTCGCTGGACTGTGCGCGGCCTGCGCGCCGGCCGCCGGCGACCGGCCGGCCGGGGAGCCGGGAGGGAGCGGCGGCGGCGGCACCCTGGTCGACGTCGCCGCCGCGGCCGGGCTGGTCCATGCCGTGGCCTCGGGCGGCCCCGGCAAGGAGCACATCCGCTCGACGGTGGGGCAGGGGGCGTGCTGGATCGACCACGACGCCGACGGCGACCCCGACCTCTTCCTGCCGAGCGGCGCCACGAGTCACCGCGCCGCCTACGCGGCGGGGGACCCGGCGCTGGTGCCGTGGCGCTTCTATGTCAACCGCGGCGGCCGCTTCGAGGAGGCGGCCGCGCGGCTCGGCCTCGACGTCCCGGCCTGGGGCGTCGGCTGCGCGGTCGGCGACGTCGACGGCGACGGCTTCGACGACCTGTTCGTGACCGCCGCCGCCGGCGGCGAGCGCCTGCTGCGCAACCGCGGCGGCGCCGGCTTCGAGGACTGGACCGCGCGGGCCGGCGCCGGCGGCGCCGGCTTTTCGACCGGCTTTTCGACCGGGGCGCTCTTCGCCGACCTCGACGGCGACGCCGACCTCGACCTCTTCGTCGCCGAGTACCTCGACGAGTCGAAGCCGCCCCCGGGGCCGTGCCGCTGGCACGGCCACGAGGTCGCCTGCGGTCCCAACGGCTACCCAGAGGGCGAGCCCCGGCTCTACTTCAACGACGGGCGCGGCGGGTTCGCGCCGGCCGGACCGAAGTCCGGCATCGCCGGCCACCGGGGTTACGGGCTCTCGGCGGTCAGCCTCGACGCCGACCTCGACGGCCGCCCCGACCTCTACGTCGCCAACGACTCGAGCCCGAACCATCTCTTCCTCAACCGGGGCGGCGGGCGCTTCGAGGAGGCGGGTCTCTTCGCCGGCGTCGCCCTCAGCGAGTCGGGGACGACCCAGGCCGGGATGGGGGTGGACGCCGGCGACCTCGACGGCGACGGCCTCGAGGACCTGGTGGTGACCAACTTCTCGGACGACGTCCACAACTTCTACCGCCAGGACAGCCCCGGGCTGTTCTCCGAGCGGACGCACCCGAGCGGCCTCGCCGCAGCGTCGTTCTCCCGCCTCGGCTGGGCGCCGATCCTCGAGGACTTCGACCTCGACGGCGACCTCGACCTTCTGCTCACCAACGGCCACGTCTACCCCCAGGCCGACGCCCCCGGCACCGGCACCGGCTACCGGCAGCCGCTCCAGCTCCTGTTCAACGACGGCGGCGTCTTCACCGAGCGGCCGGCGGCGCTCGGCGCCCTGGCCTCGACGCCGCTCGCGGCGCGCGGGGCGGCCGCCGCCGACCTCGACGGCGACGGCGACCAGGACCTCCTCGTGGTCCGCGACGGCGAGCCGCCGCTCTTGCTGCGCAACGACCTGCCGCCGCCCTCGGCGCGCTGGGTCAAGGTCGTCCTGACCGGCACCGCGGCCAACCGCGAGGGGCTCGGCGCCCGCGTCGAGGTCGAGGCCGGCGGCCGCACCCAGGTGCGCGAGATGCGCCGCAGCCGCGGCTACCTGTCGGCCGGCGAGGCGGTGCTGGTCGTCGGCCTCGGCGCCGGCGCGGCGGTCGACCGCCTCGCCGTGACCTGGCCGGACGGCGGCGGCGAGCAGACCTGCGGCCCGCTCCCGGCCGGTGCCACCTGGCGCATCACCCAGGGCGCCCCCTGCCCGGAGCGGCCGGAGCCCGTGCGCCGCTGAGCGGAGCCGCGCGCGAACCGCCCCGCGGGGCGGCCGGGACCCACCCGACTAGGCGTTGTCGCGAACGCGACGATGCGAGAGTTTGAGACAGCCCGCGAAAGGGCTCACCCGGCGCGAGCCGGGGCCGCAAAGCCACGGGCCCGTACCCCGCGGGCCGCCGAGCTGCCGAAGGGCGCACCCGGGACCGGCACGGTCCCCAGGAGGCGGCCATGGCACGCTCGCGTCGCGTCCCGCTCGTTCTGGCCCTCGCGCTCCCGCTGCTGGTCTCCCAGGCGTCCGCCACCGACGATCACCTGCTGCTCTGCGAGGTGGCGCTGTCGCCGGCGGCGGCGGAGTTCGTCGAAGTGGTCAACCCCACGCCGGCGCCGATCGGCCTCGCCGGCGTCTACCTCGCCGACGACGCCGACTACGCGCTCCTGCCGGGCGCCCTGGGGGCCGGCCCGGCGCCGTCGATCGCTGCCTCTGACTTCGTCGCGGCGTTCCCGGCGGCGGCGTCCGTCCCGCCGTGCGGCGTGGTCGTCGTCGCGCTCGACGGCGCCGGCTTCCTCGCCGCCCACGGCCGGCGGGCCGACTTCGAGATCGAGGGCACCGACCCGGCGACGCCGGACATGGTCCCGGTCCTGATCGGCTCGAGCGCCGGCCTCACCGACGCCGGCGAGGGGGTGGTGCTGTTCTCGTGGAACGGCGGCGGCGATCTGGTCGCCGACCTCGACCTGGTCGAGGCCGGCGCGCCGAGCGCGGACAACGGGATCGGCGACAAGACCGGCCTCGAGGTGGACGGACCGGACGCCGGCGCTGCGCCGTCCACCTACGCCCCGGACCGCCGCACGATGCCGCCGCAGCCGGCGGCTCCGGGCGCCGCGCGATCGACCAAGCGGCTGCGGCTCGAAGGTCTCTTCGAGGCGGTCGGCGGCGGCAACGGCGTCACCGGCGACGACGAGACCAGCGAGGAGACCCAGTTCACCTGGGACTCGTCGTTCCTCGCCGCCGACCCCGGCTCCTGCCCGCTGCCGCCCGAGTGCTACTACGCCGCGGTCGAGCCGACCGAGCCGGCCGGCCTGCGCGCCGCGCTCCGCGCCCGGATCGGCGGCCACCGGCGCCTGTCGTGGGGCGACAGCCTCTGGCTGCTCCTGGAGGCGGCGGACCAGGATCCGGCGGACCCCGGCGCGATCCTCGACCTCTACCGGAACGCGACCTATCCCAAGGACCGGCAGGACTACCAGCGCGAGCACACCTGGCCGTCGTCGTTCGGCTTCCCCGACGAGACCGATGCGCCCTACACCGACGGCCACATGCTGTTCCTGGCCGACGCCGACTACAACCGGGACCGCAGCAACCACCCCTACCGCGCCTGCGCCGGGCCCGACTGCGTCGAGTACCCGACGGTCGAGAACCACGGCCGGGGCGGCCCGCCGCCGCCGCGCGAGAGCTCCAACTGGGAGACCGGCGCCCTCCACACCGGGAGCTGGGAGACCTGGAGCGGCCGCCGCGGCGACGTCGCCCGCGCGCTGTTCTACATGGACGTCCGCTACGAGGGCGGCGGCGGCGAGCCCGACCTGATCCTGACCGACGACCCGGACCTGATCCAGCCCACCGGGCCGGACGCGGCGGTGGGTTACATGGGCCTCGCCTCGACTCTCCTTGCCTGGCACCTCGAGGACCCGGTCGACGACCTCGAGCGGCTCCGCAACGAGGTCGTCTACGCCGGCCAGCGCAACCGCAACCCGTTCATCGACCACCCGGAGTGGGTGAGCTGCCTGTGGGGCGGCGCGTGCGCGGCCGCGGCCTGCGACGCCGGCGCCGACGCCCTGTTCCTGGCCGGCGGCCGCTTCCGCGTCGACGTCTGCTGGCGGACGGACCAGGGCACCTCGGGCACCGGCAAGGTCGTGCCGGGCGCCGAGCACGTCGGCGCCTTCTGGTTCTTCAACCCCTCGAACCCCGAGCTGTACGTCAAGGTGAAAAACGCCTGTGTCGAGCCGTTCGACCGCTTCTGGGTCTTCGCCGCCGGGCTGACCAACGTCGAGGTCCGGCTGACCGTGACCGACACCCTGAGCGGCCTCGCGCACACCTACCTCAACCCGGCCGGGCGGGCGTTCGCGCCGGTGCAGGACACCGACACCTTCGACGTCTGCCCGTAGCCGGGCCGGCGGCGGGAAGGCTAGAGTAGGGGCCTCTCCGAGGAGGACCCCGATGACGAAGCGATCCCCCATGGCGTCGAGTGAACCCGCACTGTCCGCCGCCGAAGGCCTCTCCCGCCGGCGCTTCCTCGGCGGGCTGGGCGGCGCCGCCGCGGCCGCCGCGGCCGGCTCGCTGGCCCTCGATCCGGCGCTCCCCGGCGGCGCCGCCGCCGAGGCCGCCCAGGTCGGCCCGCTCCTGGGGCAGGACCGCCTCGACGCCGCCTACGCACGGCGGATCGCCGCCGCCGACCGGATGTTCGCCGCCGGCGTCGCGCTCCACGAGGACAACGGCGACGAGGCGCTCTATCCGAACCGGATCGGCAGCTTCACCAAGGGGCTGCCGCACGACGCGCGCGGCGAGGTCGACCCGGCCGCGTACCAGGCCTTCCTCGACGCCCTCGCCTCGGGCGACCCCGCGGACTTCGAGCTGATCCCGCTCGGCGGCTCGCGCAAGCTGGTCAACCCCCAGGCCGGCCTCGGGTTCGACACCGAGGGGGACGATCCGCATCAGCTCACCCAGCCGCCGGCCCCGGCCCTGGCCGGCGCCGAGGAGGCGGGCGAGGCGGTCGAGCTCTACTGGATGGCGCTCCTGCGCGACGTCCACGTCGGCGCCTTCGGCGGTCCGGCCGCGGCCGCCGAGCCGCTGGTCGAGAAAGCGGCGCGCGAGCTGTCTCGGCTCGGCGACTTCCGCGGGCCGCGGATCGACGGCCAGGTGACGCCGCAGTCCCTCTTCCGCGACGACCTGCCGGGGTGCCTCGCCGGGCCCTACCTCTCGCAGTTCCTGCTCCTGGGGACGCAGTTCGGCGCCGAGTACGTCGAGCGGCGGATGCGCTGCCCGGTCGCCGGCGACGACCACATGACGCGCTTCGGCGACTGGCTCGCGGTCCAGAACGGCAACGTCCCGGGGCGGCAGACCTTCGATCCCGTTCGGCGGTTCGTCCATCGCGCCCGCGACCTCGCCGAGTGGGTCCACATCGACGTCCTGTTCCAGGCCTACTTCAACGCCTGCCTGATCCTCGGCGCGCCGCCCGACCGCCACAGCCGCCCGACCGGCGGCGGCCTCGGCTGCCCGCTCAACCCGGGCAACCCCTACCGCGAATCGGCGACCCAGGAGGGGTTCGGCACCTGGGGCCCGCCGGCGTTCAAGACGCTGCTCTGCGAGGTCGCGACCCGCGCTCTCAAGGCGGTCTGGCACCAGAAGTGGTTCGTCCACCGGCGCCTGCGGCCCGAGGAGTACGGCGGCCGCGTGCACGTCCACAAGGTCGGGGCGGCGAGCTACCCGCTGCCCGCCGAGGTGCTCGACTCGGAGGCGCTCTGGCGGACCAAGTTCCGCTTCGGCTCCTACCTCTTGCCGATGGTCTTTCCCGAGGGCTCGCCGATCCACCCCTCCTACGGCGCCGGCCACGCCACCGTCGCCGGGGCCTGCGTCACGGTGTTGAAGGCGCTCTTCGACGAGGGCTTCGAGATCCCCGGCCCGGTGATGCCGAGCCCGGACGGCCGGCGGCTGGTGCCCTACGCGGCGCCGCGCTCGGCGCCGGCCGGTCCGCTCACCGTCGGCGGCGAGCTCAACAAGCTGGCCTCGAACGTCGCCACCGGCCGCAACCACGCCGGCGTCCACTGGCGGACCGACGCCGTCGAGTCGCTACGGCTCGGCGAGGCGGTGGCGGTGGCGGTGCTCCGCGACCACCTCGCCACCGCCAACGAGGGCGGTGCCTTCCACTTCACCGGCTTCGACGGCACGCCGATCGCGATCGGCTGAGGGTTCCCTGAGCCTGGAAGCCGGTACGTAGCTCCAGGTAGCGTGGGGAGCCGCCTCACGGGTCGGGCGTGGTACGATCCGGCACGGGTGAATATTCGAAACCTTCGACCCCCGCGGACCTCCGGCCCGGCCGCCGGCCCGGCCGGCGGGCCGGATCCGCGGCGCGGGCTGGTGGGGCTGGTCGACGACGACCCACAGATCCTCCGCGCGCTCGGCCGGCTGCTGCGCACGGCCGGCTACGAGGTGCTGCCGTTCGCCAGCGCCGAGGAGTGCCTCGGCGGGCTCGACGGCCTCGAGCCCGACTGCCTGCTGGTCGACCTCGCCCTGCCGGGCCTCGACGGCCTCGGCCTGCAACGCGCCCTGGTCGAGCGCGAGGTCGCCAGCGAGGTGGTGTTCCTCACCGGCCACGGCGACGTGCCGTCGAGCGTCCAGGCGTTCAAGCACGGGGCGCTCGACTTCCTCGAGAAGCCGGTCGAGGGAGACCGGCTGCTGGCGGCGCTCGACCAGGCGATCGCGCGGCAGGCGGAGCGCCGGCGCGAGGGCGCGGATCTCCAACGCCTGAGGGCCGCCTACGAGACGCTGACCCTGCGCGAGCAGGAGGTGCTCGAGGAGGTCGTCCACGGGCGGCTCAACAAGCAGGTCGCGGGCCGCCTCGCGATCGCCGAGGGGACGGTCAAGGTGCACCGGCGACAGGTGATGCGCAAGATGGGCGCCGACTCGCTGGCCGAGCTGGTGCGCCGGGCGGCGCGGCTGGGGATACCCGCCGGCGGCGGGGTCGCCCCGCGTTCCGGCTAATACCAAAGCCCAATAGACAGACCGCACCGGCGGCGCTCAGAGTGCGGGCGGGAGGCGGCGCAGTTCCTGCGGACCGTGACAGAGTATCGGCCCAGCCGGTCCCCGGGGTCGTTCAATTTGCAGGGCGTGCAGAAGCAAGTCGAAGCCGCGGCGCGCGGGCACCAGCGGGTCGCGCCCGGAGGCGGCCCGTGCGCGACGCCGCGTAGATCCACTGCGCAACGTGAGGGAGGAGGTTCGAGATGGTAGACATCATCGTCACTCTGGTCCTGGGCGGCGTGGTCGGCTGGCTCGCCAGCATCATCATGAAGACCAACGCCCAGATGGGGATCATCCTCAACATCATCGTCGGCATCGTCGGCGCGTTCCTCGGCTTCTGGGTCGCCGGGCTGTTCGGCATCGCCACCGGTGGCGGCCTGGTGCGCTGGCTGGTGGCGCTGGTCGGCGCCGTGCTGCTGATCTGGATCCTGAAGCTCCTGAACGTCTTCAAGTAGGGCGCCCGGCGGCGGTACCGGGAGGGTCGGATGCGCGGACCGCGGCGAGCGTCCCTGGCGCTTCTTGGGATCCTCCCCGCGGTTCTCGCGTCCGGCTGCGCGCCGAGCGGGCCGGCCGGCGGCGCGGGCGAAGAGGAGCGGCCGGCCGAGGCCGCGCCGTCCCCCGCGGACGACGGCATGGTGTGGATCGCCGGCGGGGCGTTCGACATGGGCTCGGAAGAGGCGATTGTCGGCCCCGACGCCGGGCCGGTCCACCGGGTCCGGGTCGGCGGCTTCTGGATCGACCCGACCGAGGTCACCAACCGCCGCTACGGCGAGTTCGTCGCGGCGACCGGCTACGTCACCGTGGCGGAGCGGGTGCCGGCGGCCGAGGACTACCCGGGCGCGCCGCCCGAGAACCTGGTCGCCGGCTCGGTGGTGTTCGCCCCGCCCGCCGGGCCGGTGCCGCTCGACGACCACTTCCGCTGGTGGGGCTACGTCGCGGGGGCGAGCTGGCGCAGCCCGGTGGGTCCCGGCTCGAGCCTCGACGGCCGGGACGACCACCCGGTGGTCCAGGTCGCCTGGGACGACGCCGCGGCCTTCTGCGCCTGGGCCGGCAAGCGCCTGCCGACCGAAGCGGAGTGGGAGTACGCCGCGCGCGGCGGCCGCGACGGCGAGGAGTTCGCGTGGGGGAACGAGGCCGAGCCCCACGGCCACGCCATGGCCAACACCTTCCAGGGCGGCTTCCCGCACCACGACGCCGGCGCCGACGGCTGGGCCGGGACGGCGCCGGCCGGGAGCTTCCCGCCCAACGGCTACGGCCTCTACGACATGTCCGGCAACGTCTGGGAGTGGGTCTCGGACTGGTACCGGCACGACTGGTACGCCACCCTCGCCGCCCGCGGCGGGACGGCGGTCGATCCGCGCGGTCCCGAGGAGAGCTTCGATCCCGCCGAACCGGGTGTCGCGAAGCGGGCGATGCGCGGCGGCTCGTACCTCTGCACCGACCAGTACTGCGGCCGCTTCCGCCCGGCGGGGCGGGGCAAGGGGGCGCCCGACACCGGCACCGACCACCTCGGCTTCCGCTGCGCGCGCGACGGCGTCGGTTCCGCGGCGGCGCCGCCGGGCCCGCGCGCGGGTTAGCGCTAGCTCCGGGGACCGGCTCCGGCCCGGCGCGCCGCGATCGCTCCGAGAAGGAGCGCCAGGAGCGCCAGGCCGAGGCTCGAAAGCGCCGGGATCTCGAGGACGTTCGGCGCCCCGAGCAACAGCACGATCGCGCTGTCCTGCGCCACCGCCGCCCCGCCGGCGCCGCCGGCCGCGAGCGCGACCGCCGTCACCCGGTCGACCTCGGCCGAGGGCAGGGCGCCGTCGACGACCTCGGTGAACTGGCAGCCGTAGCTCTCGCCGGGCGCCAGGGTCTGCGGCAGCGAGCAGTCGCCCCGGCCGTCGAGGTCGCCGTGGACGTCGTCGTCGAGCTCGACCAGGTCGACCGTGTCGGCCTCCGACTCGTTGGTCACGATCACGCTGAAGGTGACCGGACTGCCGGGCAGGGTGAGGATCGGGCTCGCCGTCTTGTGCACCGAGATCGCCGGCGGGGTGTCGAGGACGTCGACCACCGCGGCCGCCTGCGCCGCGACCGGCTCCAGCTCGGGGCCGAAGCCGGCGGCGACCACGACGTTGCGCTCCTCGGCTCCGCCGCTGCCGCCGACGAAGGCCGGGAACTGGCAGCGGTAGGGCGCTCCGCCCGCCGGCAGCGTCTGCGGCAGGGAGCAGGTACCGAGGCCGTCGAGGTTGCCGTGCACCGAGTCGAGCAGCAGCTCGAGGCCGACGTCGTCGGCGGGCGAGGTGTTCCAGACCGCGACCGCGAAGACCACCGGGCCGCCCGGCTCGGTCACCGCGGTCGGGGTCGCGGTCTTGGTCACCCGCAGGCTCGGCGGCAGATCGGCGATCGCCACCGTGGCTCCGGCGCGGACGACCAGCGGATCCCCGCCGGGGGCGGTCGCGGCGGCGGTGACGACGTCGGTCGACTCGCTGCCTTCCGGGCCGGCCACCGCGCCGGTGAAGGCGCACTCGTAGGTGCCGCCGCGGGGAACCAGGCTCTGGGGCAGGTCGCAGCTCCCCTGGCCGTCGAGGTCGCCGTAGACGTCGTCGACCAGCGAGTCGAGGACCAGCGGCGCGGTGAACGAGGTGTTGACCACGGTCACCGTGAACTCGACGTCGCCGCCGGGCTCGAGCACCGAGGCCGGCGCGGCGCCCTTGGCGATCGTCATCGTCGCCGGCCGGTCCTCGACCGCGACCGTCGCGGTGCCGTCGTCGCTCACCGGGTTGCCCGACTCGTCGAGGCCGGAGGCGGTGACGGTGCTGACCTGGACGTCGCCGGCGGCGCCGGCCACCGGCGCCCGGTACTGGCACAGATAGAGGCTGGGCCTCGGCAACAGCGTCTGCGGCACCGCGCAGCTCCCGCGGCCGTCGAGGTCGCCGGCGACGTCGTCGACGAGGGCGGTGATCTCGATCCTGGTGGCCGATGCGTTGGTCACCAGCACGGTCATGGTCACCGGCGCGCCCGGTTCGAGGACGCTCCCGGGCGACGCGAGCTTGAAGGCGCGGATCCTGCCGGCGATCGGCTCGGCGGCGCCGACCAGAGTCACCGAAGCCTGGCCGGCGGCGGCGAGCGGCTCTCCCTCGTCGTCGGTCGCCGCGGCGTCGACGACGTCGGTCACGGTCTGGCCGGCGACGCCGGCGACGGCCGCCTCGAAGTCGCAGCTATAGACCTCGCCCGGCTGCAGGATCACCGGCAGCGCGCAGGTGCCGAGCCCGTCGAGATCGCCGTAGAGGTCGTCGACCAGGGCGGTGACGGTGATCGGATCGGTCGCGCCCGAGGTGTTGACCACCGAGACGCCGTAGGAGACGGTGCCGCCCGGCTCGGGCAGCTCGACCGGGAGCGCGGTCTTGAGCACCTCCATCGAGGGCGCCGGCTCGACCAGGATGTCGACGTCGAGGTCGGTCAGCAGCCGGCACTTCGAGGGCTGCTCGGGGAACAGCTCGGCGGGGTCGGTCGGGTCGGTGCACGAGCCGCTCGGGTTCTTCCAGGTCAGCGCCAGGTCGACGTCGACCCGTCCGTCGCCGTCCTGGTCGCGGCAGAGCAGGGAGTCGAGGACGATGTCGCGCACGGTCACCGGGTCGTCGCGCAGGAAGTCGCCGCAGGCGTCGCCGTCGAGGTTGCGGTAGGGGCCGCTGCCGGACGTCGGGTCGACCGGCGGCCCGAGCGGGTTGAGCGACGCGACGGTGCAGTCGGCGCCGCCGAGCGGCGGTTCGCCGCCGTTGCCGACGAAGAAGCCGACGTCGTAGCGCTCGGAGGCGGCGCGCAGGCTGGCGTCGGCCGAGAGCGCCACCCGCAGGGTGGCCTGGACGGTCGCGCCCTCGGTGCACGCCGCCGGCCCGGTGATCGTCGCCACCGCGGCGACCAGGTCGTTGGCGGTGCAGACGTTGCCCGGCGGGACGCAGAGGTCGGCGCGGAGGGCGGGGGCGGCGGCGAGCGCCGCGGCGGCGAGGGCGGCGAGGGCGGCGAGCGGTAACGGTCTCACGGAGCCCTCCCGCGGATCTCCGCCGGCTCAGAGGTCGAGGACCAGCGACATCCGCGTCGTGGTGTCGGTGTCGTCGCGGCCACTCTAGCGGCCGGCGCCGGCCGGCGCCATCGCACTTTGGTCGTAGAGGAGGAGCGGTTCAGGGGCGGTCGGCAGCGCCGGTCGCGAGCGCCCGGCCGACCGCGTCGAGCAGATCGTCGGCCGGCACCGGCTTGCGCAGGAACGCGACCGAGCCCGCCTCGAGCGCGCGTTGGCGGTTGGCCGGCGAGTCGTGGCCGGTGACGAAGATCACCGGCGGCGGGGCGCCGCGCTCGGCCAGGCGCCGGTAGAGGTCGAAGCCCGTCATGCCGCCGAGCTGGATGTCGAGGACCAGGCAGTCGGCGTGCCGGACGGCGCCGCCGTCGAGGTACTCCTCGCCTGAACGGTAGCTCGCGGTGGCGAAACCGGAGGCGCGCAGCAGGCGGGTCAACGCCAACCGCACACCGTCGTCGTCGTCGACGACCGCGATCGTCGCAGGTTGAGGCGGCACCTAGACCTCACCAAAGTACGGCAGTGCTACATAGAAGACCGCGCCGCCGCCGCTGGTGTTCTCTGCCCAGACCCGGCCGCGGTGCGCTTCGACGATCGTCCGGGTGATCGAAAGCCCCATCCCGAGCCCCGAGGGCTTGGTGGTGAAAAAGGGCTCGAACAACCTGGACGCCGCATCAGGCCGGATGCCCGGCCCGGTGTCGGAGACCGCGATCATAACGTTATCGCCCGCCCCGCGCGAGGCGGATACGGTCAGCCGTCGCCGTCCGCCGTCGACTTCGGACATTGCTTCGAAACCGTTCAATATCAAGTTCAAGACGACTTGCTGGAGGTGGACCGGGTCCGCCGCCACCGGCGGCAGGCCCGGCGCCGGCGCCAGCTCGAGGTCGATCCCCCGCGCCGCCGCCTCGGTCGAGACCAGCCGGACGACCTCGCGCAGCAGCTCGCCGACGTCGAGCGGCCGGCGCACCACCTCGTGCCGCTCCATCAGGCCGCGCAGGCCGTGGATGATCCCGCTCGCGCGCAGGTCGTCGGCGCGGATGTCGGCGAGGATCTCGCGCACCTCGTCGAGCGCCGGAGGCTCCGCCCGGAGGAAGCGCTCGGCCGCCTCGGCGTTGCTCAGGATCGCCCCGAGCGGCTGGTTCAGCTCGTGCGCCATCGATGCGGTCAGCTCGCCGACGGTCGCGATCCGGCTCAGGTGGGCCAGCTCGGTCCGCTGCCGCTGGAGAGTGATCTCGGCCTCCCGGCTCTCCTCCTCCGCGCGGCGGCGCCGGTAGTACTGCACCAGGAGGCCGGCGATCATCGCCGCCTGGAGCGCGAGCAGGGTCGCGGCCGCGATCGTCTCGAGCCGGTAGTCGGTCCACAGGGACGGCTGGCGGAACAGGACCACGGCGCCGGCCGGCAAGCGGGTCGGGTCGAGGTCCCAGCGCCGGAGCTGGCGCCAGTCGAGGATCGTCCGGTTGGCGGTGCGCTCGACCGGCGGCAGGTCCCCGGGTGCGGTGCCGGCGAGGATCTGGAGCGCCAGGCCGGCGGCCTGCTCGCCGTGCGTCTCGAGGCTGTAGAGGTGGCCGCCGACGATGCCCCGGCCGAGATATTGGTCGACGAACCCGTAGACCGGGGCGTTGGCCGCCGCCGAGAGCCGCTCGGCGACCTGGTGCGGGACCAGCGGATCGCCCGCGCCGTCGCGGAACATCGTGGTGTAGAGCACCACAGTGTGCGGCGGCAGGTGCGACAGCTCCTCCAGGAGGTCGTCGATCGACTGCGCAGCCGGGAGGGCCAGCTCGACGCGACCCTCGAAGGCCCGGAGGTCCTCGGCCGCCTGGCCGGCGATCCGGCGGTCGAACTCCGAGGTCCCGGAGACCAGGACGAACCGCTCGGTCTCCGGCTGGAGCCGTAGCGCCAGCTCGGCGGTGGGCGCGAACTCCCGCTTGAGCAGCACGCCGGTGACGTGGGGCGGCAGCGGCCGGCGGCCGAGCTCGTCGGCGTCGACGCCGCAGAAGACCACCGCGGCGCCGGGGAAGAGGTCGCCGTCGTGGCTGAGGGCGAAGTCGAGCGCCGGGCCCATGACCGCGATCACGACGTCGATCCGCCTGCCCGCGTACTTCGCGCGCAGATAGTCGCGCAAGAGGGGCAGGTAGGAATCGGAGCCGAAGCGGGAGAGGTCCATCGTCTCGCGGTAGACCTCGACCGGCTCGGGAGCGGAGCCGAGCGTGCGGACCAGGCCGGCGTCGAGGACCGTGAGACCCGGCAGATTGGTGCGCTCGTCGTAGAGCAGGACGACCTGGCGCGTCTGGGCGGCGGCCGGCCCGGCGGCGAAGAGGCCGGCGGCGGAAAGGCCGGCGGCCGCGGCGACCAGCGTAGCGCCCGCGAGCCTGTGCCGGAAGGAGCTCATCGCACGCACCCGGAAGCGGGAAGCTTGTCACAGTCGCCTGGTCCCGCCGGCAACCCGTGTCTCCACCCCGCGTAGAATGAGGCGCGACCACCCGCCGATCCGATGAAAGGGACCCAAGATGCGTGAGATCCTCTACCCGGCCCTCGCCCTCGCCGCGCTCGCCCTCGGCTGCGCCGGCGGGCGCCAGGCCGAAGTCGTTTCAGGAGCCGACGTGCCAGCCGCCACCGAGACCAGCCAGGCCGAGACCTCTCCGGCCGCCGCCGCCGCAACCGCCCCGGCCTCGGCCGCAACGGCCCCGGCCGCGACCGCCGAGCCCGCCGCCGCCAACCCGTTGCTCGCCGAGTGGAGCGGACCGTACGGCGGCGTGCCGGCGTTCGACCGCATGGCGCTCGGCGACATCGAGCCGGCGTTCGCGGTGGCGATGGACGAGCACCTGGCCGAGGTCGAGGCGATCGCCGCCAACCCGGCGCCGCCGACCTTCGCGAACACCATCGAGGCGCTCGAGCGCGCCGGCGGCACGCTCGACCGGGTCGCGACCTACTTCGGCATCTGGCGCTCCAACCTGTCGTCGCCCGAGTTCCGGGAGATCCAGGGGCGGGTGGTGCCGAAGCTCTCCGAGCACACGACGCGGATCGTCCAGAACCGGGCGCTCTTCGAGCGCGTTGCCGCGGTCCGGTCCGCTGGCAGCGCCGGCCTGCGCCCCGACCAGCGCCGGCTGGTCGATCTGGTCTACGACCAGTTCGCGCGCAACGGCGCGACGCTCGACGGGGCCAGCAAAGAGCGCTACGCCGCGATCGAGGTCGAGCTGGCCGAGCTCCACACCCGCTTCGCCGACAACGTCCTCGCCGACGAGGAGAAGTACGTCCTCTACCTCGACGCCGGCCAGCTCGGCGGGCTGCCGGAGTCGTTCGTCCAGGCCGCCGCCGCCGCGGCCGCCGAGCGCGGCCAGCCGGGCCGCTGGGCGATCCTCAACACCCGCTCGTCGATGGACCCGTTCCTCACCTTCTCCGACCAGCGCGCGCTGCGCGAGCAGGTCTGGCGGACCTACTACAGCCGCGGCGACAACGGCGACGAGCACGACAACAACCGCCTGATCGCCGACATCCTCCGGCTGCGCGACGAGCGGGTGGGCCTCCTCGGCTACGACAACTATGCCCAGTGGCGGCTCGAGGACCGCATGGCCAAGACCCCGGAGCGGGCGATGGAGCTGCTCGAGGCGGTCTGGCCGGCGGCGGCGGCGCGGGTCGAGGAGGAGGTCGCCGCGATGCAGGCGATCGCCGACCGCGAGGGCGCCGGCATCGCCATCGCGCCCTGGGACTACCGCTACTACTCCGAGAAGGTGCGCAAGGAGCGCTACGACCTCGACTCCGACGAGGTCAAGCAGTACCTCCAGCTCGACAAGCTGCGCGAGGCGATGTTCTACGTCGCGGGCGAGCTGTTCGGCTTCGACTTCGCGCCGGTCCCCGCGGGCTCGGTGCCGGTCTACCACCCGGACGTCGCCGCCTGGGAGGTCACCGACCGCGCGTCGGGCCGCCTGGTCGGCCTCTGGTACCTCGATCCGTTCGCCCGCTCCGGCAAGCGCTCGGGGGCCTGGGCCAACAGCTACCGCGGCTACGAGAGCTTCGACGGCGAGGAGACCTCGCTGGTCTCGAACAACTCGAACTTCATACAGGGCGCGCCCGGCGAACCGGTGCTCCTGTCGTGGGACGACGCCGAGACCTACTTCCACGAGTTCGGCCACGCGCTCCACGCGCTCTCCTCGAACGTCGCCTACCCGACGCTCAACGGCGGCGTGCGCGACTACACCGAGTTCCAGTCGCAGCTCCTCGAGCGCTGGCTCCTGACCGCTCCGGTGATCGAGCGCTTCCTGGTCCACCACCGGACCGGCGAGCCGATCCCCGCCGAGCTGGTGGCCAAGATCGAGAACGCGGCGACCTTCAACCAGGGCTTCCAGACCACCGAGTACCTGGCCTCGGCGCTGGTCGACCTCGCCTTCCACATGGCCGATCCCGCGGGGCTCGACCCCGATGCCTTCGAGCGCGAGACGCTGGCGCGGCTCGACATGCCGGACGAGATCGTGATGCGCCACCGCTCGCCGCACTTCGGCCACGTATTCTCGGGCGAGGGCTACTCGGCCGGCTACTACGGTTACCTGTGGGCCGACGTCCTGACCTCGGACGCCGCCGAAGCGTTCGCCGAGGCGCCGGGCGGCTACTACGACCAAGAGCTGGCGGCGCGCCTGGTCGAGCACCTCTTCGCGGTGCGCAACGCGGTCGATCCCGCCGACGCCTACCGCGCCTTCCGCGGCCGCGATGCCCGGATCGACGCCCTGATGCGCGACCGCGGCTTCCCGGTGCCGGGCGGGGGCGCAGCGGCGGCCGGCGCGGCGGGAGCCGGCGCCGGCCGGTAGGCGCGGACCGTTCCCCGGAGACGAAGCGGCCCGGCACCCCGAGGGGCGCCGGGCCGCTGCCGCGAGCCGGTCAAGGCTCGCGCGCGAGGTTGCCAGTCAGTAGAGCACCTTCAGGCTCGGCACCCGGGTGAAGTGCGCTGTCCGGCCGTAGATCAAGAGCCCGGGGACGTCCGGGCCGACCATCCCGAAGGTGTAGGTGCCGTTGCCGCTGACGATCTGGGTGACGTCGAGCTCGACGTAGGTGTTCGCCGGCTGGGCGCCCAGGCTCAGGAACAGGTTGTGCGCCAGCGGGCCGTTGTTCCAGTTGATCGTCCCCTCCTGCCAGGTCGTGTCGGTGATCCAGTAGAGCGAGTACCAGCCGAACGCGACCGGTCCGGTGTGCACCCTCAGCTTGGCGGAGAGCACCGGCCGGGTGATTCCGCTCACCTGGACCTTCATGTAGGCGTGCTTGGCCAGGTTCGAGCCCGTCGCCCGCATCTGGAGCTCGGAGTCGTTGCCGAAGTTGGTGGTCGGCTGGGCCTGGCTGGTCCACGCGTCGGCGATCGGCTCGAAAGTGGCCAGCGTCGCGGACCGGAAGGTGCGGTTGAACACCCGGGTGTTGTTGAAGGCGTCGGTCACCGTCGCGGTCAGGGTGTGGGTGCCGTTGGCCAGGAGGCCGGCGTTGATGTTCCCGATGAACCCGACGTTCGGGCAGTTGGGGTCCTTGAGGTGGGCGTAGACGGCGCAGACGTCGCCCCGCGAAGTGCCGTAGAAGAAGCCCGGCAGGGTCGTCGGCACGCCGTCGATCTTGAACGTGACGCTGGTCACGCGGCTGGAATCGGTGGCCCAGCCCTGGATCGGGAAGGTGCCGGAGATGATCTGGTTGTGGCTCGGAAAGTCGATCCAGACCTCGGGCGGGACCAGGTCCTGGACCACCAGCCGGATGCTGTACGGCACCGTGGTGCCGGTCGAGTCGGTGACCTTGGCGGTGATCAGGTGCGGGCCCCGGGTGCTCAGCGCCACCGACCGCGGCGAGCCGGTGCCGAGGAAGCCGTCGCGGTCCGAGGTCCACTGCACCTGGCTCGCGAGGTTGCCGTCCGGGACGTCGTTCGCCGAGGCCACGAGGTTGAACGCGATCCCCGCCTGGACCACGGCGCCGTCCGCGGGGCTGGTGATGGTCAGGCTCGGCGGGCTGGTCGCCGGCCGGGCGGCGAAGGCGGCGTACTGCGCGGCGCGCACGTTGGCGACGCAGGCGTTGTGCGCCGGCGTCAGCGACTGGTTCGAGTGCAGGCCGGTCGGCACCCCCTGAAACAGAACATCGGGGTTCGAGAAGCGGCCGATCCGCTGGCAGACCGGCGGCGTGACGCAGCCCATCACGGTCGCCCGGGTGCCGGTCGGCAACGGGACCAAGTAGCCGTAGGCCCAGTCGAGGATGTTCACCGTGGTGCGGTCGTCGTTGTGCCGCATGCCGTAGTTGTGACCCAGCTCGTGGGCGAAGGTGAAGTCCGAGCTGCCGCAGTTGAGCTCCACCGCGCTGAACGCCCGGGTGCCGAACGGCTGGGTGCCGGGGTGGAGCGTCTCGGCGCCGCTGCGCTTCTCGACCAGGTTGGCGATGCCGCAGTTGACGTTGGGATGGCCCGGCACGACGATCGAGATCATGTCGGCGCCATGGGCGTTTCTCAGCAGCTCGACCTCGGTGTCGAGCGGCATGGTGAGGAACTGGTCGTTGAGCCAGGCGAGCACCGGCTGGGTTGCCTCGGCGCCGCCGCCGGCGGACGGTCCCGGCGGCTGCGCGCCGGTGATCGCCCCGACATAGGTGAGGTTGTAGGTGATCTTGACCCCGCTCAGCGCGAACAGGGAGTTGGCCTCCGCGACCCGGGAGACGGCGTAGTCGTTCACCGCCGTGGCGCTGGTCTTGAGGGTCTGCGGGTAGAGGACCATGACGTCGATGCCGACGTTGGTCATCGGCGCCGGGCACTCGGTCTCCGTGCCGGCCGCCGAGATCGAGCGGACGCCTGCGGCGATCGATTCGAGGTCGGGATCGAGGTGCTCGTCGAGGCCGTCGAGGCCGCACGAGCCGAACGGAGCCGCGGCGCGCACCAGCCGGTGGAGCCCGTCCTCGGGCTCGAGCCGGTACTCCGCGCCGGCGGTGCGCAGCGAGCCGATCAGGCGCCCGCCGTAGTAGTGGAAGGCGACCGACCCGGCGGCGCCGTCCAGCTCGCCGAACCAGTGGTACTCGTCGGCCGAGATCCAGTTCCACCAGGTTCGCTGGGCGACGGCGACGCCGCCGCCGGGCAGCGGCACCGACATCGCGTCGGGGTCGCGCTGGACCAGACCCTGGTCGACCTGGACTAGCGCCACCACCGCCTCGGCGGCGGCCTCGGGTTCGCCGGCGGAACGGGACTGGCTCGAGATCACCTCGAAAACGGGCGGTGCGGCGTCGCCGGCGTACGGGACGGCCCCGATCGGGACGGCGGCGAGGACGAGGGCGAGGGCGAGGAGGGGAGGGAGGGAGCGAGGGACTCGTTGCACTGCGTTCTCCTTCATCGGTCTGTGAAGTCCGATTGACTCGGCTACCGACGTAATGGAGTACGTGAGCCTGCAAAAAGGTTATGGGCGGCCGCTCTTCACGGACACGCCGGCCGACGGACGTGAGACCTTGGTCGAATGGACACGAGGGCCCCGTCCGGGCGATGCTGGGCCGGACGGAAAGGGGGCAAGGATGAACCGTGTCCGTGCGAACGATCCGATGACGAGGATGCCCTGGGCGGCTCGCGCGCTCGTGCTCGGCCTCCTGGCGGCGGCCGGCCTCGGCTGCGCCTCGACCCGCTTCGTCTCGACCTGGACGGAGCCTACGGCCCAGCCCGGCGCGCTTGCCGGCAAGAAGGTCGCGGTGTTCACGATCAGCCAGAACGAGGCGATGCGCCGGGTCACCGAGTCGGTGATGGCGCGCGAGATCACCGAGCGCGGCGCCGACGGGGTCGCCGGGAACACCCTGATGTCGGCGGAGGAGACGCGCGACCAGGCGGCGGCGGCCGCGAAGCTCCGGCAGGGCGGCTTCGGCGCGGTGGTCACGATGCGGGGAGTCGGCACCCGGGAGCAGACCAACTACAACCCCGGGACCCTCTGGATCGACCCCGGCTACCAGTCCTGGGGCGGCTACTGGACCTCGAGCTGGGCGCATGTCTACACGCCGGGGTACATGGCCATGGAGATGACCGTCATGATCGAGACGCTCATCTACGATCTCGAGACCGGCAAGCTCCTCTGGGCCGGGCGCAGCGACACCACCGACCCGTCGAGCATCGAGCAGATGATCGAGCAGCTCGCCGCCGAGCTCGACGGCGAGCTCGCGAAGAGCGGTCTCCTGCGCTGAGGGGGCCGGCGGCCCCCTCTCAACCCTTCACGGACAGGTGAACGCCTCGGTGTCGGCCCGCGACGCCGCGATCTGCCCTTGGGGGTTGGTGTAGGTGCGGGTGCGGCCGCGCAGGGTGTCGAAGACCGTGACCGTGAACGCGACGTTGGTGTTGGCCGACAGGAACACCCAGTAGTGGCCGTTGACCGCGCAGCCGTTCAGGGCCTTGATCAGGACCTCGAAGTTGGACGGGTTGAAGAACCAGAACAGGCCCGCGTCGTCCGAGCGCGCCGCGACCGTGCTGCCGGCGCGCGCCGGCTCGCCCGGGGGGGTGAAGCTCACCGTCACCCGGTAGCGGTCGCCGTTGAGACAGAGCGTGTTCGGCCCCTCGATGCAGCGGTCGAGCACCATGCCCAGCTCGCCGTTGGGGAACGCCTGCGAGGTCAGGACGACGCCGAAGTCGCCGTCGAGCAGGCGGCCGAGCTGGTTCGCCAGCACCGGCAGGTCGATCTCGAACGGGCTCGCGACGCCGTTCACGGTGGCGGCGATGCCGCCGTCGAGGTGCACCCGCAGCGCGACCGGGTTCGAGACCGTGTGGCTGCAGACCAGGGTGACGTCGCCGCCGCCGGCGCCGATCGCCAGGGCGCAGTCCGCGGTCGCCGACGACGAGGTCTGGACCATCTCGCTGTTGAGCAGCGGGAAGCGCATCAGCCGGTGGCCCAGCGGGATCACGGGCACCAGGCGGGCGGCGATCTCGCCGCTCGGATGGGCCCCCGAGGTGACCGCGGCGTACAGCTCGCCGGCCAGGAGCTTCGCGACCTGCTCGTCGCTCAGGGTCACGGTGCCGCCGGTCACCGGGCCGACGCCGAGGTCGTGCAGCTCGGCGCCGCCGGCGCTCGGCGAGCCGGCGGTCAGGATCAGCCGGCCGGCGCCGGCGACGTTGCTCGAGCAGGTGAGGCTGAGGCTGCCGCTGCCGACCACCAGCCTGCCGGTGCACTGGCCCGCGGCGGTGGTCGCCACCGGCGGGCTCTGGCCGCGGCCGGTCAGGGCGGCGTTGATCGCCACCTCGTCGAAGACGCTGATCGCGCCCGCCGGCGGGGCCGCCGCGGCGAGCAGGGTGATCCCCAAGAGGGCCGGCACCAGGGTGCGCGTGGGGTCGATGTTCATCGGTCGATCTCCTCCGGACGGCGGGGCGTCCCGGGACAGTTCGCATCCGTCGAGCGCGGCTCGACGCCCCGTGGCTGGAGCAAACCCCGTACCGGGGGCGCAAGACGCTGATCGAGAAGAGGTTACGGATGGACGCCGAGAGCGGAGCGGAAGCGCGGCTCCGACGCGTGGAACCGCGGTTCCCTCTCGCGAGGTCGAGAAGCCTGTGGAACCCCTGCGAAACGAAGCGACCCGGCGTCCCCGAGGGGGCGCCGGGCCGCGTCTCTTCGAACCGATCCGGGTGTCTTTCCTAGTACAGCACGACGAGGCTCGGCCACTGCGTGTGGTGGGCCTCCCTGCTGTAGACCGCGAGGCCCGGCACGTCCGGCGCGGTCATGCCGAAGGTGTAGGTGCCGTCGTTGTGGACGATCTGCGTGACGTCGATCTCGACGTAGGTGTTCGACGGCTGGACCCCGTACTGCAGGAAGTCGCTGTGGTCCAGCGGGCCGTTGGTCCAGTTGATCGTGCTCTCCTGCCAGCTCGTGTCCGTGATCCAGTAGAGATAGAGGGCGCCGAACGCAGCCGTCTGGGTGCGCATCCTCAGCTTGGCCGAGAGCACGGGCCGGGTGATGCCGCTGACCTGGAACTTCATGTAGGTGTGCTTGGCCAGGCCCGATCCCGAGGCTCGGAACTGGAGGTTCGTATCGCCGCCGAAGTTGCTGTTCGGATCCGACTCGCTGACCCAGGCGTCGGCGATCGGAAGGAAGCTGGCGCGCGTGGCGCGCCGGAACGTCCGGCTGAGCGTGGTGGTGTTGTTGTACACGTCCCTGACCGTGATCGTCAGCGTGTGGGGGCCGTTGGCGAGGTTGGCGGTGTCGAGGAAACCGTTGAAGCCGACGTTCGGGCAGTTGGGGTCCTTGAGGTCCCCGTGCACGGCGCAGACGTCGTAGCGCGGCCGGCCATAGAAGAAGCTCCCCAGGGTGATCGGCGCGCCGTCGAGCTTGACGGTGACGCTGGTCACGCCGCTGGCGTCGGTGGCCCAGCCCTGGACCTCGAAGAGGCCCGAGATGGGCTGGAGGTGGCTGGGGTAGTCGATCCACCGTCGCGGCGGGTCGAGGTCCTGGACCACGATCCGGATGCTGTAGGGCACCGTCGTGCCGGTCGAGTCGGTGACCTTGGCGGTGATCATGTGCGGGCCCTTGGTGGTCAGGATCATCGAGCGGGGCGAGCCCGAGCCCAGGAAGCCGTCCCGGCTCGAGGTCCACTGGACCTGGCTCGCCAGGTTGCCGTCGTTGGCGTCGCTCGCCGACGCCGCGAGGGTGAAGGCCACGCCCGCCTGGACCACGGCGCCTTCGGCGGGGCTGGTGATGGTCAGGCTCGGGGCGCTGGTCATCGGCCGCTTCGCGAAGAGGGCGTAGCTCGCGGCGCGCAGGTTGGCGACGCAAGCGTCGTGCGCCGGCGTGCTCGACTGGCTCGAGTGGAGGCCGGTCGGCATGCCCCCGAAAGTGATGCCGGGGTTCGAGAAGTGCTCGATCCGCCGGCAGCCCGCCGCGCCCGGCACGCAGGCCATCACCGTCGCCCGGGAGCCGGTGGGCAGCGGGATGATGTAGCCGTAGGCCCAGTCGAGGATGTTGAACGACGAGCGCTCGTCGTCGTGCCGCATGCCGTAGTTGTGGCCCAGCTCGTGGGCGAAGGTGAAGTCGCCGTTGCCGCAGTTGAGCTCGACGGCGGTGAAGGCCCGGGTGCCGAAGAGCTGGGTCGAATCGTTCATCGTCTCCTGACCGTTGCGCTTCTCGACCTGGTTGGCGATGCCGCAGTTGGCATTGCTGTGGATCGGCACGACGATCGAGATCATGTCGGCGCCGTAGGCCTTGCGCAGCAGCTCGACCTCGGTCTGGACGGTCGGGATGTCGAACTGCTCGTTGAGCCAGTCGAGCGCCGGCTCGGTCGCCTCGGTGCCGCCGCTGAGGGCCGGACCCGGCGGCTGCTCGCCGGTGATCGGGCCGACGTAGACCAGGGTGTAGTGGATCCTGACGCCGCTCTTGTTGAACAGCAGGTTGGCCGTCGCGATCTGGGCGACGGCGTAGTCCGCCACCGCCTGGGCGCTGGATTGGAGGGTCAGCGGATAGAGCACCATGACGTCGATGCCGGTGTAGAGGAGCGGATCCCAGCAGTCGGTGTCCGAGCTGGCGAAGGCGCCGATCGATCGCACCCCCTGGCCGATCACGCCGGGGGCCGCGCCGGCCGCGTCGAGGTGATCGAGGCCGCACGACCCGAACGGGGTCTCGGCGCGCACCAGCCGGTGGAGGCCGTCCTCGGGCTCGAGCCGGTATTCCGCGCCGGCGGTGAACAGGGAGCCGAAGAGGCGCCCCTCGTAGTAGTGGAAGGCGACCGAGCCGGCGGCGCCGTCGAGATCGCCGAACCAGTGGTACTCGTCGGCGGAGATCCAGTTCCACCAGGAGCGCCGGGCGACGGCGACGCCGCCGCCGGGCAGCGGCACCGACACCGCGTCGGGATCGCGCTGGATCAGGCCGTGGTCGACCCGGAGCATGGCCTCGGCGGCGGCCTCGGGGTCCTCGGCCGAGCGGGACTCGAGCCCGCTCGAGATCACCTCGAAGACGAGCGGGGCGGCGTCGCCGTCCCGCGACGGGGCGGCCCCGAGCGGAGCGGCGGCGAGAGCGAGGGCGAGAGCAAGGGCGGAGAGAGGAGCGAAGCCAGGTAGGCGTCTGTTCACTTCAAACCTCCAGAATACGGTCGGTGGAGTCAGCCGAGGATGCCTTGGCATCCTCCGTCACACGGGGTGACGCGTTCTCTGACAGCCGAACCTACGAGTTCGCTTCGCCGGCTGTTCCAGGACCCCCCGAGTAACCGGAAGAAGAAATCCCGCCACCGGGCGGCGCCGGGGGCGCGGGTCCGGCTGTAGACTGACCGCTCCCGACCCGTCCACGCGATGACCTCTACCGCGAGCACCGCCTCGGACGAGACCGCCGGCGGACTCGACACCATGGTGCGCCTCACCTACGGCCGCCTGCGCGATCTGGCGCGGGGGTACTTCCGCGGCGAGCGGCCCGATCACACCCTCGAGCCGACGGCGCTGGTGCACGAGGCCTACCTCCGCCTCGGCGCCGGCGAGCGGCTGCGGTGGCGCAATCGGGCTCACTTCCTCTCCTTCGCCGCCCGGGTGATGCGGCAGGTGCTGATCGACGAGGCGCGCCGGCGCCGCTACCAAAAGCGCAGGCGGGAGGGCGGCCGGGTCACGCTCGCCGACCACCTGGCCCTCACCGATCCGCCGGCGGTCGACCTGCTCGACCTCGACCGTGCGCTCGGTGAGCTGGCGGGCTACGACCCGCGCAAGGCGGAGCTGGTCGAGCTGCGCTTCTTCGGCGGCCTCGGCGTCGAGGAGGCGGCCGAGGTCCTCGGCCTGTCGAGCGCCACCGTCAACCGCGAGTGGCGGGCGGCGCGCGCCTGGCTGGCGAAGGCCCTGGCGACGTGAGACACCCTGTGTCAACCCCTAGCCGTTCAAGCGGCCTGGAGCCGGGTGGCGGCGCGGTGTCGAGCGGTGTCGTAGGGAGCCTGGTCGTGCCAGCATCGCCAGAGCACTCGGACCCAGGCACGGGCAAGGATGCGCGTAGCGTGGGGGTGGTCGCAGCCTCGATCTCGAGCCCGGGAGTAGACGTCTTGGGCCCAGGGATGGGCGTGTCGGGAGTTGTCGGCCCAGGTGGTGATGGAGCAGCGCAGGCGTTTGTTGCAGGCCCATCGGAAGGTGACGCCTCGGGCCTTGCCCGAGGCGTGGGTGACGGGAGCGACGCCGGCCTCGGCGGCGAGCTGTTGTTCCGTGACAAACCGCTTGGGATCGTCGCCGAGCTCGGCGACGATCTGGGCGGCGTTGACCTTGCCGGCCCTAGGGAAGGACATGACGAGCCGCCCGATGGGGAGCTGTTCGACGGCGTGCTCGACGGCCGCGGTCAGCCGGCGGAGCCGGGTGACGAGGGTGGAGAGCACGCTGACGAGGTCGAGCACGGCCTCGCCCTTGGCCTCCTGCTCGAGCGGCCCGGCCAGGCCGGTGGGGGCCGAGCGGAGGCGCTCGAGCAGCTCGTCCGGGTCCCGCCGGCCGGAGTAGCTGTTGCGGGCGAGGAAGGCGGCCAGGCGCTGAGGTCCGAGGCGCTGAGCTCGTTGTGGCGTGGGGTAGCGCTCGAGGAAGGCCAGGGCGATCGGCGAGTCGATGTCGGCGAAGAGCACCGCGGCTCCGGGCCAGAAGCTGTCGAGCAGAGCCCGGAGCTGGTTGGCGAGGGCGACGCGCTCGGCGACGAGGTCGTCGCGGCTGCGCACCAGCGCACGCAGGGCTCGGACCTCGTCCGACAGCGGCCGCAGCGTGTGGAAGCGATGGCCATCGGTGCGCAGGACGTCGGCGAGGATGTAGGCGTCGCCGGGATCGCTCTTGCCACCCGCGGCCCGGTAGCGCGGCCGGCAGGCCTTGAGCTGGTTGGGGTGGATCGGCACGATCGGGTGACCGGCGCCGGCGAGGGTGTCGACGACGAGGCCGCTGGGCCGTTCGATGGCCACGGCGAGCTGCTGGGAAGGCGCGATGCGGGCCAGCTTCCCAAGGAGCTTCCCAAGCCCCTCGGCGGTGTGCTGGACCTCCCACTGGGCGACCACCGTCCCTTGCTCATCGACCACGCAAGCCGCGTGCTCGAGGCTTCCCCAGTCCAGCCCCACGAAGTACTTCATCCTTGCTCTCCTCCATCGGATAGGGTCTCGGGTGCCGGGAGGCCTTGCCGGTCGCTCACTGTCCGGCGCTCCGGGGGCTGCGTCTCGAACGCCTCTCGCCCCGTGGCGCGACACCCTGTGGCCGGTCTAGGCCTCCCGGTCTCTGCGAGGGGGCGGGTCTCACACGGGCTGTCGGGCAGCAAGCGAGCTTGGCCCTCCTCGCAGAGGCACGGGAGAGGGGGCGCTGCGGCTCGCCAGGAGCGATCCACAGCGCCCCTCCAGAACAGAAAGGTACAGCAGTGAGCGCGACCCCTCCGGAGGATCGCCGGCGGTGGCACCGGATCGACCGGCTCTTCCAGCTCGCCGTCGAGCGCGACTCCGAAGAGCGGGCGCGCCTGCTCGACCGCGAGTGCGCCGGCGACCTCGACCTCCGCCGGCGGGTCGAGTCCCTGCTCGAGATCGACGCCGCGCCGGTTCCCCTCCTCGACGGCCTGGACGGCGCGGCCGGCGACGCATGGGGCGACCTGCCCTTCGGCCCCGGCGAGACGGTCGGCCCCTACCGCCTCGGGGAGCGCCTCGGCGAGGGCGGGACGAGCCTGGTGTTCGCGGCGGAGCGCGTCGACGGGCACCTCGCGCACCGGCTCGCGCTCAAGTTCCTCAAGCGCTCCCATCTCACCCGCCTCTCGCGGGCGCGCCTGCGCAACGAGGGGTGGATCCTGTCCCGCCTCGACCACCCGAACATCGCCCGCATCTACGACGCCGGGCTGACCGCGGGCGGCATCCCCTACCTGGCGATGGAGCGGGTGGACGGGCGCCGCATCGACCGCTACTGCGCGGAGGCCGGCCTCTCCGTGGCGGCGCGGATCGAGCTCTTCCTGGCGGTCCTCGAAGCGGTGGCCTTCGCCCACCGGCACCTGATCGTCCATCGCGACCTCAAGCCCGGCAACGTCCTGGTCGCCGACGGCGGCGTGCCGAAGCTGCTCGACTTCGGCATCGCCAAGCTGCTCGAGCCGCCGCCGGACCTCGGCTCGCTGACCCGCACCGACTTCCAGCCGATGACCCCGCAGTACGCCAGCCCGGAGCAGCTCCTGGGCGAGCCGGTGACGACGGCGAGCGACGTCTACGCGCTCGGGCTCCTGCTCTACGAGATCCTCACCGGAGCGCCGCCCTACCGCCTGGACTGGACCTCGGCGGCGGCGGTCGCCCGTTTCGCCACCGACGGTCTGCCGTTCCGACGGCCGAGCGCCGCCGGCGGCGAGATCGGATCCGACCTCGACCGGGTGGTGGGGAAGGCGCTCGCGACCCGGCCGGAGGACCGCTACCTCTCGGTCGAGCAGCTCGCCGACGACCTGCGCCGCTATGCCGGGGGCTACCCGGTGCTCGCCCACGGCCCCTCGCGCCTCTACCGCGCCCGGCGCTTCGTCGCGCGCCACCGGCTGTCGGTGACGCTCGCCGCCGCCGCGGCGGTGCTCCTGCTGGCGCTGACCGCGACGCTCGCCGTCGCCGCCGGCGCCCTCGCACGCGAGCGCGACCGGGCGCGCGCCGAGGCCGCGGTCGCCGCGCAGGTCGGCGACTTCCTGGCCGGCCTGTTCGAGGCCGCCGAGCCGGCGGCGAGCCGCGGCGACGAGATCACCGCCCGCCGGCTCCTCGACCTCGGCGCCGGCCGCCTGGCGGCGGAGGACGGGCAGCGGCCGGAGGTGCGGGCGGCCCTCGCCGCCGCGATCGGCAAGGCCTACCTGGAGCTGTCGCGGCTGGCGGAGGCGCGCCCCCTGCTCGAGGAGAGCCTCCGCCTGCGGCGGACCGCGCTCGCCGCCGGCGATCCGCGCATCGCCGACGGCCTGGACCTGGTCTCCGAGCTGGAGTTCCGGGCCTCCGCCTACCAGCGGGCCGAGGCCCTGGCGAGCGAGGCGGTGGCGCTACGCCGCCGGGCGGACGGCGCCCCCGAGGCGCTCGCCGGCTCGCTGCTCCAGCTCGGCTCGGCGCGGATGCAGCGGGGCGACCTCGACGCGGCGGGGCCGCCGCTCGCCGAGGCTCTGGCGCTGGCGACCGCGGCCGGCGAGGACGGCTCGCGTCTGCGCGGCCGCGTGCTCGCGGACCTCGCCGGGATCGCCGGCCGCCGCGGCGAGTGGGCGCGGGCGGAGGAGCTGACCCGCGAGGCGGTCGAGCTGCTCGGCCGGGCGCTCGGCCGCGACCACCCGCGGGTGCTCGAAGCTCGGCGCGACCTCGCGACCTTCAGCGCCCGCGGTCCCGGCGGCGGCCCGCGAGCCGCGGCGCTCCTGCGCGAGCTGCTCGTGGATCAGCGGCGGATCTTCGAGCCCGACCACGAGCAGGTCCTGATGACGGAGCTGACCCTGGCCGCCCAGCTCTCCGACCTGGGCGAGTACGGCGAATCGCGGCGGCTCTACGAAGAGTCGCTGCCCGCGCTCGAGGTGCGCTTCGGCGCCGACCACCTGATCGTCGGGGCCGCGCTGATCGGGCTCGGCCACGCGCTCGACCGCACCGGCGACCTCGAGGGTGCCGAGCGCGCCCTGCGGCGGGGGCTCGCGATCCAGCGGGCGCGCCTGGCACCGGACGCCGCCGAGCAGGCGCACCCCCTGCGCCTGCTCGCCGAGGTCCTGCGCCGCCGTGGCGACCCGCGCGCGGCCGAGGAGATGGCCCGCGAGGCGGTCGCCCTCCTGGAGCGGACCGCTCCGGCCGACACCTGGTACCTGCCGCTGACCCGGGTCGTCCTTGCCCGCGCCCTCGCCGCCCAGGGCCGCTACGCCGAGGCCGAGCCCCTGCTGCTCGGGGCCTGCGAGACCCTGGGCGCGACGCTCGGGCCGGCCGATCCGACCCTCGCCACGCTCCGGGAGACCCTGGCCGGGTTCTACCGCGCCTGGGGCCGGCCGGAGCCGGTTGCTGGCAAGCTGGCCTGCTGGCCGGCCCAAGACCCGCTCAGCGAGTCCAACGGCGGCTGACGCCGGCGCGATCAGAACCAGGTCGGCGCCCGCTCGGCGCGCCGCAGGACCCCGCGCGGCTACGCCCCCCAGGCCGCCTCGACCGCCGGGTCGGGCGGCTCGGGCGCGCCGGCCGCGAACGCGACGCCGAGGTCGCGCACCCGCGGGTCGCGCGCCAGCTCCCAGGCCGGGACGGCGAAGTTGGCGTCGAGGGCGTAGCCCTTGAAGTGGACGCCGAGGGTCTCGCCGGTCTCGACGTCGATCACCGCCGAGCCGGAGTTGCCGGCCAGGGTCGAGGCGTCGTGGCCGATCGCGGGCACGACGCGCTCGCCGCCGGCGGGGTTCGCGGCGAGGGTCTCGTGGCGGTCCATCAAGCGGCCCGGCATCAGGCGCTTGATGCCGTAGACGCTGCCGAAGAGGCGGGAACGGAGGTCGCGCAGCTCGGCGGTCGGCAGGTACTGCTCGATCGGGTAGCCGACCACCGCGACGGCGCGGCCGACGAGGTCGCCGGGGGCGATCCGCCGGCTCGCGAGGACCAGCGGCTCGACGTCGGCGAGCGGCGCGCCGCGGACCCGCAGGAGCGCCGCGTCCCAGTACGGGTGCATCAGCGCCGGGCCGTCGATCTCGAGGATGCGCGTCGTGACGCCGCCCAGCTCGGCGTCGAGGTCGCAGCTCGCCGCCTCGGCGAGGTCGAGCTCGAGCGCGGTGACGCCGAGGCCGCGGACGAAGAACTTGGCGACGTGGCGGTTGGTCAGGAGCAGCCCGGGCCCGACCACGAAGCCGGTGCCGGCGACCTTGCCGTAGGGGGCGCTCTCGGCGCGGATCCGGCCGACCGCCCGGATGCGCGGCCGGAGCACCGGCAGGCGGCCGGCGAGGCCGGACCAGGGCGGGTCGGGGGGCGGGAAGGCGGAGTCGGCGACGGTGAAGACCGGCCGCTCGGTGCGCATCACGATCGCCGCCGCGTGGAGGAGCTGGCCCGGCGGCGGCATCTCGCCGCGGCGCACCGCCTCGACGCCGAGCACCGCCGACTCCACCGGGTCGGCCAGCTCGTCCTCGGGGATCGGCTCGAAGGTGAAGTCGGCGGTGGCGGCGGCGGCGCCCGCGAAGGGGCGGTCGGACGAGCCCTCGAACGGGGCGAAGTCGGCGGCCGCGGCCTCGGCGGCCGCCCGCACCTCGCCCTCGGTGGCCTCGAGCAGCGAGCCGCCCGCGCCGCCGGCGGAGATCGATCGCAGGTGCGCGAGCAGGCGCTCGCGGGTCGAGTCGTCCAACTCGCTCAACGCCGCTCCTCAGTCGGCGACCACGGCGATCGACTCGAAGTCCAGCTCTTCGGGGGCCACCTGGTTGCCGTCGCAGTCGAGCACCACGAACGACAGCAGGACCTCCTCGCCGGCGCCGCCGTCCGCCGCCACCGCGCGCACCGCGTCGGTGATGTCGAGGCTGTAGTTGCGCTTCTTGAGCGGGTGGTCGGGCCGCCGGTCGTAGGCGTCGCGGGACGTCAGCTCGGGGGCGCAGTGGCCGTCGGCGCCGGTGCACTCGCCGTGGCCGAAGAAGAACAGCGTGCCGGCGTGGCGCTCGTTGCCCTCGACCGGGGTCGAGGCGTCGGCCCCCTCCTGGTTCAGGAACACCCGCACCTCGTAGCTCCGGAGCGGCGGCTGCATCCCCTGGAGGTGGAGGTAGGCGTAGTCGATGCCGTCGGCGAGGCCGTCGATGCGCACGGTCATGGTCGGCGGCAGCGGCGCCTCCTCGGTCCCCGTCGCCACCACCACGCTGTCGCGCGCGGCGGCGGCCGGCGCGGTGCCGTAGACGATCTTGAGGAAGGTCTCGGAGGCGAGCACCTGGTCGCCGGTGAAGCCGCCGTAGACGGTGGTCTCGCGCACGTGGTCGGAGACCGTCGAGTTGCCGTTCCGCTCCTGCCAGCGGAAGAACACCCGGTCGACCATGCAGTGGTGGAGCCAGAAGATCGGGTCGAACGCCGCCGAGACCACCATCGACATGTCGCCGCGGCCGCCGGGGAGCGGCGTGCCCGGGCTCTGGCCGCCGACCAGGACGTGGATCGCGCCGTGGGCGCCGGAGTCGAACTGCTCGTTGAAGCGCCCGAACACCCGCTCGCGGTAGTAGCCGTCGACCATCTGCCCGAGCTGCGGGATCGCGCGGCGGAACTGGGTCGGGTAGCGGTGGGTGAACTGGTCGTCGCCGGTGAGGCCGCGCGACTCGACCCGGTAGAGGCTCCTGGCCCGCTGGAGCGGGTTCGGCTGCGCCTCGACGGCGTAGGGCGGGCGCCAGGTCGCCTCGTCGAGCGCCCTCGGCAGGCCGTTGTCGGCGTCGGTCTCGGGATCGAACACGGTCCAGTCCCAGTAGGGCAGGGTGATCACCAGGTCCTCGTCGCCGCGCTTCCTCGCATAGGCGGCCGAGAGCGCCTTCTCGAACCAGTAGAGGTAGCCGCGGTGCCAGGTCAGGAAGGTCTCCGGGTCGTTGTGGCACAGCTCCTCGTCGTAGCCGTGGCCGCGCGCCACCGCCCAGTAGCCGCGGCGGTCGCCGGGGGCCGCTTCGCTGATGTCGTAGAGCGCCTGGAACGCCTCGCGGAGGTCGCGGACGTCTGCTTCGGAGTAGCGGCGGAGGTCGTAGCGGACCAGCGGCTGGCCCGCCTTCTTGCGCAGTGTGTTGCTCTCGACGACGGTGGTCATTCTCGGGTCCTCCCTGAGTCGATGGTGATGGCGGAGTACGGGGTCAAGGCAGCGGCTCGACGTCGACGCCGGAGACCTCGACCGGCATCTCCTCGAGACGCCGGCCGGCGAGGTCGAAGGGGACGAGCACCAGCTCGTTCTGCGCCGGCCGGCCGGCGCGCGCGATCAGCGCCGGCTCGACCGGGATGGCGCCGGCGAGGCTGATGCGCCGCTCGGGGTCGCTGCGCTCGCCGGCGCCGTACATGAAGAAGGCGCCGGCGAAGCGCGGGTCGTCGATGCCGGCGGCGTCGAGGCGTGCGTCGGGCAGGTTGAGGAAGGCGAGGAGCTGGAACGAGGCGTCGGTCCACGGCACGTCGCCGAGGCGCACGCGCAATCCGCCCGGCGGCAGCTCGCCGAGCGGGATGCGATAGACGTCGCGAGCCATCAGCCGGTGCTCCAGGCGGTGTGGGCGCCGCCGCCGCGCGCGAACGGCAAGCCGGCGAGCCCGCTGCCCGCCGCCATGCCCGCGAGCATCGCCAGGTGAGCGCCGGCGCCGGGAGCCGCCAGCGCCCCGCCGGCGAGCATGCCCGCGAGCATCCCGGCGAGGCAGGCGCCGTGGGCCGCCCAGCGCCGGCGCCGCGGGCAGGGGGCGCACAGCAGCCAGCACGCAGGTGCGCAGGTGGCGAGCATGCCGACGCCCATCCAGGACGCGAGCGGCCGCGGGTCGAGCGGGGAGCGGTGGCGGTGGGCGGCGGCCGGTGCCTCGTGGGCCGCGTGGAGCGCGGCGGCGCCGGCCGGATCGGGAGCGCCGCGCTCGGGACCGCCACGCTCGGGCCCACCGCGCCCGAGACTGCCCAGCGCGGCGTCGGCTCGGGCGCCGAGGAGCATGCCGAGCCCGCCGATCGAGAGCGTCACCAGCACCACGTCGCGCGCGAACGACCGCCGGCCGCGGCGCCACGCGAGAGCGGCCAGGGGGGCCAGCCCGACGAGACCGGCGCCGGCGGCGATCCGCCCGGCGGCGCCGTCGCCGCCGAGCGCCAGGAGGAGCCCCTGGACCGCCAGGCAGGCGGCGACCAGCCAGGCCCCCGCCCGGCGCCTGGACTGATCGCCGGGGACGTGGCTCATGGCGGCATTATGCGCGGTTTTTCGTCGCTGTCCACAGTGCGCAAGAAAAACATCGCTGTGCCAAAGACGCGACCGCCGCGCCCGCCTCCGGGAGGAGCGGCGGGGCGCGGCGGCCACGTAGCCGGCCCGAGCCGGCGGCGAAGCGGACGGACGCCTAGCGGGCGACCTCGGCGGGCGCGGCGGCGGACTCGAGCTTCTCGAGCCGCTCGCGCAGCTCGCGGTTGTCCTGCTCCTGCTCGAGGATGTAGAGGGTCAGCTCCTCGACCTTCTCGAGCAGCCGCATCTGGAACTCGTTGACGTTGACCTGCCGGGTGGCCTTGACCTCGGCGTCCGAGGGGATGTTCGGCAGGTGCTTGTTCTCGTCGATGAACGCCGCCAGCTCGTCGAGCGGCATCAGCGGGTAGTCGGGCTCGAAGACGTAGTCCGGCGTGTAGCCGCCGGTGATGATCAGGTCGCCGTCGTTCTGGAGGACCAGCTCGGGACCGGCGCCGCCGGTGCCGAAGTTGAGCCGGAACTCGTCGCCGATCAGGTTGACGTCGACGAACTGGCCGCTCGTGGTGTTGCGCTGGCGGAAGAAGACGTCGCCCGGCGCATCGAGCAGCATGGTCAGGCCGGTGGCGCTGTTCTGGACCTCGAGCGGCGCCTCCGGCGACGTGGTGTTGATGCCGACGTTGTCGTTGGCGTTGAGGAAGAGCCGGTTGGAGGCCGCCCCCGGCTGGATCCGGAACGGCAGGGCCGAGCCGCCGGTGACGTCGCGGACGAAGAAGTTGACCTCGTTGCCGGCGATGTCCCAGGTCTGGGGGGTGAAGCCGGACGAGCCGGTCTGCTCGAGGCGCAGGGCCGGCGTGTCGCCGTTGGCGACGTGGAGCTCGAGCACCGGCGCCGCGGTGCCGAAGCCGACCCGGCCGCCGTCGTCGACGAAGATGGAATTGGTCGGCGCCCCGGCCTCGATGGTGAACGGCGTGCGGGCGCCGGTCGTGTCTTCGATCGAGAACTTGCTGGCGCCGCCGGAGGCCGAGTCGTTGGCGATGATCCGCCAGTCGCGGTTGGGGAAGCCCGCGGCCGTGCTGGTGTCGTCGAAGTGGATGCGGAGGTTGTTCTCCTTGAGCCGGATGGTGTCGAAGGAGAAGTTCTCGTTGTTGACGCAGTCGAAGCCGACGCACAGCGAGCCCTGGACGATCAGGTCGTCGGGGATCACCTGGTCGGCGGCCGTGATGTTGCGGACGGTGCCGGAGGGGGCGAAGATCGCCTGGGTGTCGGCGGCGCGCGGGTCCTCCTCGCGGTCGGGGTCGACGAACTTGCCGTCGACGATGGTGACGTAGGCGACCGCGGTGAGGACGTCGAGGCCGGGCAGGTCTTCGCGGCCGCGGCAGATCTGCGGATCGCCGCCGCCGATCTCGCCCGGGCGCCGCGACTCGATGAAGGGCGTCAGGCGGACGTCGAAGCTGTAGCCGCCGTCGGGCCGGGGCTGGCCCGCGTCGTCGACGTTGCGGAAGACGATCGGCTCGCCGCGCGGGATGATCCGCGCCAGGCTGGCGCACTCGGGGCCGGCGACCGCCAGCTCGGCGAACTTGTAGTCGGTCTGCGGGATGAACAGCACCTCGTCGCTGAACACCTTGACGATGATCGGCTCCGGCGCGGCCCAGGCGGCGAGCGGCACCAGCGCGAGACCGGCGGCGAGGGCCGCGAGCCGGAGGATCCGGGGGACACGGTTCATTCGCGAACTCCTTTCCTCGGACGGACGTGGGGGCGTTCCGGGAGGAGGCGCCGCAAGCGCCGGAAAGTTACAGGTCGCGCGACTGCCGTGCGGGACGGAACGCCGGTGACGGGCATGTCCGGCGGCTGGGGATCGGCCGCCGTGGACGCGGAACCTATTTCTATGATCAATGCCCTATGAGCGTATGGTGCCACGCCCGGCCCGCAGAAGGCAAGCGCATGCCATAACGGCGATGGAGGGCGGGGCGCCGGGACGTCTCGTCGCGCGCCGCAATCAGCTCCAGGCGTCGCCTCGGATCTCCATCAACCAGCGCCTGATGATCGCGCACGCCTCGTCGAGCGGGATCCTCGGCCCCCAGAACATGGGGGTGATCGCCTCGAACCTCACGCGGCCGCCCGCGCCTCGGCGAGGCATTGCTCGACCAGCGCCTGGGTCGCCCGGGTGCCGTGGCTTTCCGCGAGGTCGCGGAGCCTGCGCTCGTCCCAGCGACCCTCGCGCAGCGTCGCGACGAGTCCTCTCCGCAGGTCGTCCAGGGAGAGGCCGGCCATCGCATGGTGCTGGAGGAGATCGACGATGAACCACTCGGGCGACGGGCTCTCGGGGAAGCCCACGCGCCGGAGGAGGAACCGGCGCCCGTCGAGCCAGAACTCGCCGGTGCGTCGGGTGTTGTAGACCAGCGTCGCCGCGAACATCGAGGTCGAGCCGAGCCCGAGCGCGTTCCACCGCGGCGGGCCGGTGATCACGAACGGGCCGCCGCCCAGGAAGGCGCGCAGCAGCTCCTCGTCCGAGGCGGGGGCCGCCCCGAACCGGCTCGGAACGGGCGCGTAGAAGAGCCCGTGGGCCGCCTCGCGCAACGCGCCCTCTCGGACCAGGCGACGCGCCAGCCGGGCCGGGTTCTTCCCCCAGCGTCGGAGGTCACGCGTCCGGTATGCGCGCCCGGGTTCGAGACTGGGTCGTGCAGCGGCGCTCATTGGGGATGCCTCGGTAGCGATTCTACCGGAGAAAAAGTACAGCGAGGGCATCCAGATCGGATGGAAATGGATGGCTAATCGGAGGTTGTCCGCGAACGGCCCGCACAGCCCTGGTCACCCAGCGGGAAGAGCTGGGCGCGGTAGCCGGATCCCCACGATCCCCCGCCGGGCCGCCAAGAGACAGGGCGCGCTGGGCCGGCAGCCCCACCTGCGGCTGGACCGGGGCCGAGATCGGCCGGCTGCTCGACGGGCTGGTCGCTCGACCAGCGAGGACCACGTTCAGCCGGCGGACGGGGGTGCCCATGGCGCCCTCGGCGGCTTCAGGAGGCGTGCCAGACGATCCCCGGCCACGCCGACGCCCTGGCGAGAGAGCCGCGTTCCTCCGTCGCCTGGCGGCGGGCCTCCCCGAGCGGAGCCCGGGGTTCCCGCCGAGGTCCGCTGGCCCTCGTAACGACGGACCTCCACGTATCGCCGACGGCGTCGATGCCAGCCGTACTGGATCGCGCCGTGGACTCCGTCCGCCCGGACCTCGATCACCAGGTAATTGACGGGATGCGCCGGCCAGTCGCCTGCCCCTGCCGCCCGCTGGTCACCGCCGCTGAAACTGGCGTTCGTTTCGACGTGGGAGTGGTAGACGATCTTCCCGGGCCGAGGACCTTCGAAGCTGCACCACAACGCGAGCACGTCCTCGTCGTCGAGCTGATAGGCGGCTCGCGCCGTGCGCCGGTATCTCCCTGGGTCCTCGGCGTGCAGCCTTCCCTGCACGTTGCGGCAGCGCCAGATGCGGTCGGCGACCTGTCGGTCTCGCGGGCCGAACGCGATCCCGCAGCACTCGCACGGGTATTCCAGGCGAGCGTGGGCGTATGCCGCGGCGAGCGCCTCAGGCGTCAGCACGGCGTGCGGCGACGGCTTACGCATCCCTTCCCAACCAGGTCGACGGCCCCCGGGAAGTCGGCAGGCGGCTCCGGATCTCTTCGAAGTCGCGGAGAAACGCCTGCGCCAGCGACTCGCTGTGCCGCACCACTATCCGGTGCTCCGAGTGGCGCTCCGTGGCGTCCGTGGACATGTTGGCCGTGCCGGTGAGCACCGTAGCGCTCTCCACATGGACCAGGTACTTCTGGTGCATCGTCCTGCCTACGGTGCTCACCTCCAGGGGCAGGCCCTCCTCCGCCTGGATCGCCGCGAGTCGGATGGCCGACGGCAGGCTGACCCCGGCGTCGAGCAACACGGAGCAGCGGACGCCGCGCCGCGCGGCGTCGATGAGAGCACGGTACTCGGGGACCCGCGGCGACAGGCCGTGCATCGCGAGGTAGAGCCTCTCTCCCGGGGCCGCCCGATTGAGGACATCCAGCGCCAGGGTCGTGAGCGTCAGCGGGGCCGGTCGGTTTTGGCCGGAGGCCCCCCGCATGGGAAAGGTCCGGCCGCGGTTGGCCGCTGCGTATCCCGCCTCGCTCGCTGGGTCGCCCATGCGCCGCGAGTTGAACACGACGAGCGCAGACCGCTCGTCGTGTTGGCCGGCGTCTCCGCACGCACGTTCGGCCGTTCCAGGCGCGGGGCCGTCAGCAGTCGGCGTGCGGTCGAGGGCCCCGCCCCGGCCTTCCTCGAGACCGGTCACCTCCGCAGGATCGATCCCCGGGCACCCGCGAAACTGGTCTTCGATGAGACGGTAGTGCTCCGCCGCTTCCGCTGGCGACAGGGTTGCCCGCCCGTCGCACCAGAGCGCCTCGAACTCGAGTTCCATCCGGACCAGCGGCTCCAGCGCGTCCCGGCTTCGATCGGTTACTACGAGCAGGTTCTCGTAGCTCCGGTTCGCCCCGGCGGTCCAGTTGAACGTCCCGCACAGGAGCTTCCTGGGAACTCCGTCGACCCGCACGCCGAGGGTCTTGTGGTGGAGCAGACCTCTCGAGACGTGATACGACCAGCGAAGCCGGCTCTGCCGCGCGTCCCAGCGATAGGGCTGATCGCTCCTGTAGCGAACCATGAGGTTGGGCAGACCGTGCCTCGCGAGCTGCCCGGCCTGGCGACCAGGCTGGGGCGAACCCTGGCTCCAGTCCACGATCAGGCGAACAATGACATCGTCGTGCTGGCGCGCGGTCTCGACCAGCAGGCGCGCGATCTCCGGGTCCGTGAACGAGAACGCCATGACGTGGATCTCCACCCGGCGCCCGGAGGCTATTCCTGCTGCCTCCTCGAGGAAGGCGATCACCCGCCGCCGGAGCTCCCCCGGCGGGGATTGGCTGGAGAAGAGCGTCTCGAACACGGCGGTCTCGCCAGGTCGGCTTCAGGGAGGTGGGAGCTCGGCTGGTGCGGGCCAGGCATCGCCGGCTCCCTTCATGCGGCCGAGGAAAGCCTCGACCGATACGGCCGGGGCCAGCCACCGGACCTGCGGCGACGAAGGGAGGGTGGGGAGCTTGCGGTAGAAGACGCAGTCACCGGCGCGCCTGACGTCGACGACAGACACCTCCCCCACCTGCGCGGCACGCGCCTCCAGACCGGCAGCCTCCCTTAGGGTCCTGCCCGGGTCCTCCAGCTTCCAGCTCACCAGGAGGGCATCGGGACCGAGGGCGCCAGCCAGTCGCCTCTCGGCACCCCGCGGCCGGTACATCGGATCGACGCGGACCCCGGCGACGTCTCGGCCCGTGGTCACGCATGCGATCAGAGCCCGCTCAACGGCTCTCAGGGATGGCGCGCCGGGCGAGGCCGAGCGGCCGGTGAGAAGGAGGTCGACGTCATGGCTGGCGGAGGGTGCGTAGAGGAGCGATCCGATGACGCAGGCACGGAACTCGGCGAGTGCCGGCAGGTCGCGAAGGCGCTCCAGCAGCTCCAGGGTCGACGCGGGATCGGGAGCTCTCGACGGTCGGAAGAACAGCTCGTCGTGCAGCCGGTCTACGGCAGGGCGTGGCCCAGGTACCTGCGGCGGAAGTCCGAGGGGCTCGATGTCAACTCTCCGTCGTCTGGCGTCGGATGTGCTCCCACGGGCAGGCGAGATGGTCCGAAGCGAGGGTCCGCAGACCCACGAACCAGGGTTGCAGGCGATCCGAGTCGAAGGCGAGGGTACCGTCCGGCCGGAGCTCGCCCACGTCGTTCGCGGGGTGATCGAGGGCGACGGTACACTTCGCCACCCTTCCCGTGGACCGGATCACCAGCGAGTTGGGCTTCGAGGCGTAGCAGACGTAGGGCAATGCGTCCTCTACGCAGGTGGCCGGAGCCGACATCCGGATCAGCGCCCGAAGCTCCCGTTCCACCCGCCGCAGCTCTCCACCTCGATACACCTCGAGGGTCCCGTCGTTGGGACCGCCGTAGCGCCCGATTGCCTTGAGGAAGACGTGGAAGCGCGGGTCGGGACCGAGCTCCCGGTTGATCTCCTGGATCAGCCGCCGAACCGAGTCGACGTTCGAGGGGCTGAAGTGGACCCGCAGCGTCATCCGGAACGGGAGCCGCGAGCGCTGGGCCGAGAGGAGGTTCGACCAGATGGACTCGAACGAGCCGCCACCCCCGTACCGCCGACGGGTCTCGTCGTGACCGGCGGACCAGCCGTCGAGGGCGACCTGGTAGGAGGAGACGCCGAGCGCGGACAGTTCCTGGAGACACTCCCGGTCCAGGAGGTCCCCGTTGGTGGTGACCTTGGCGTCGAAGCTCAGCTCGGGCCCCTTCGTGTCCAGGACGTGCCGGGAGATGTCGCGGATCACCGGCCGGGCGAGCAGGGGCTCACCCCCGAACCAGTCAATGGTGAGATGGGAGAGGTCTTCGAGACGCCGGGAGATCAGCTTCTTGACCGCCGCGACCACCTCCGGTCTCATGCGGCCGTACTGGAAGGACTCGTAGCAATAGGTGCACCGGAAGTTGCACTGCTCCGTGGGCAGGAGGATCAGGTTCCACCGCCGTGAGTCGAGCGCGTTCCCGAGGGCGGCCTGCAGCCGGCGAGCGGGAGCCGCTTCCACCTAGGAACCCCACTCGCAGGCGAAGTTGACGTCGAAGTCGTCGCCGGGCTCCCAATCGATGCAGATGAAGTTGATGCCACCGTCAGCCAGGCAGAAGAAGTCGATATGGCTGCCGGGAGCCTCGCCACGCACCGGTGGGGGGGGGCTACCCTTGGCGTCGCCGCCCGCCTCGCCCGATTCACCGGACTCGGAGGGCCTGTGCGGTGAATCCTCCTGGGTCCCCCGCGTGCCGATGCGCCCGCCGGTGAGCGCGACGAGCCTTCCCAGGCGGCGGGCGCTACCCGGTGCGGAGCCAGACCGCACGGCTTCGAACGCCAGCCTCTGGAGGCGCGGGCTCCGCAGCACGACCCGCCCGGCGGCATCCACGCGAAGGTCGTCCGGTTGAAGACCCGGATCGAGCTCCCGGATGACCTTCACCATCAGCGCGTTGCGCTGTACCAACCACGTCGCCAGCTCGGCGGCCACGTCGCCTTCCAGAACCACGCCCTCGGCCGTGATCGCCAGGTGCTCGGCCCGCAGTTCGAGCTTCGGCGGCTTCTCCTTCATCGCCAGCCTCCCCCTGCTCAAGTCCACGCCGTGCCCCATTCAAGGGACCAGAAACGAGGAACCCGAGGGTCGTCACTCGGCTCTCACCAAGCTCGTTTCCCTCGGGTTTAGCATTGAGGCCGCTCTTACGGAGCAACTCTCGCGACTTCCATACCATCGCGACTCCCGAAAGTCAACCTCCGCACAGGCAAGTGGAGACCGGGGGGGGGGCCTCGCCGAACAGTTCAAGCAGCAACGACCGGAGGAAGCCAGCCGTCGAGACCAACAAGCGCTCAACCCTGGGGGCCTTTACAGCAAGGCTCGGACTTTGACCCTGTCGGGAGCCGGACCTCGATCTCCTTCCCCTTCAGAATGCCGTAGCGCCGAAGCGGCATCGTCGTTCTCCTCGCCCGCGCGCGGGCAGCGTTATGCCGCCCGCTCCGACTCGCGCAGCGCTTCGGCCGTCGTTCTCCTCGCCCGCGCGCGGGCAGCGTTCGCGATCACGCTGAACAGGCGCGGGGGAAGCACGGTCGTTACGAAGCCGGCTAGAATCCCGCGAAAGTGCCGATCTACGTCGAGACCCGCATCCGCGGCTCGATCGAGGAGGTCTGGCGGCGGACCCAGACGCCGGAGCTGCACCAGCTCTGGGACCTGCGGTTCACTACCATCACCTACCTGCCGCGCGGCGGCGAGGGCGAGCCGCAGCGCTTCCGCTATGCGACGCGGATCGGCGCCGGCTTCGAGATCGAGGGTTGGGGCGAGACGGTGGGGGAGCGGGACGCGAACGGCGTGCGCACCTCGGCGCTCAGGTTCGGGTCGGACGACCCCCGCTCGCTGATCCGCGCCGGCTCCGGCTACTGGAAGTACACGCCGGAGGGGGACGGCTCGCGCGGCGAGAGCGTGCGCTTCGTCACCGGCTACGACTACGAGGTGCGCTGGGGCGCGCTCGGGCGGATCGCGGACCGCCTCGTCTTCCGGCCGCTGATGGGCTGGGCGACCGCCTGGAGCTTCGACCGCCTGCGGCTCTGGATCGAGCGCGGCGTCGAGCCGGCGGGCGCCGCGCGGCGGGCGCTGGTGCACGCGGTCGCGGCGTCGGCGGTCGCCTTCGTCTGGCTCTGGCACGGGCTGGTGCCGAAGCTCCTCGGGCCGCATCCGGACGAGCTGGCGATGCTGGCCGAGACCGGAGTGCCCGATCCCTGGGTGATGCCGGCGACGATCGCGGCCGGCGTCGCCGAGATCCTGTTCGGGCTGGCCTTCGTGCCGCTCGCGCGGCGACGCTGGCCGTGGGTGCTGACCATCGCGCTGATGGCAGCGGCGCTGTTCGGGGTCCTCGCCACCTCACCGGCGCGTGCGCTCGCCGCGTTCGGCCCGGTGAGCCTGAACCTCGCGGTGGCCGTGCTCGCCGCGATCGGCCTGCTCTCGCTCGCCGACCTGCCGTCGGCGCGGCGCTGCCTGCGGAGGCCGCCATGACCTCGATCTACCAGCGCGCCCTCGGCGCCGACTTCGACCGCCTCCACCCGCGCATCCAGGAGCGCTTCGGGCTGACCAGCGCCGGCGGCCGGGCCTCCCGCGGCCGCGGGGTGATGAGCGAAGTCTGGCGCGGCCCCTTCTACACCCTGCCGTTCCTCGTGGTCGGCACCTGGCGAAACATCATGTTCCCCGAGCGCGGCCGCGACGTGCCGTTCAAGATCGAGAACTACGCCTACCGCGACTCCCTCGGCCGCGAGACCGTGACCTGGCTGCGCACCTTCCACACCCGCCGCCGCCGGCGCTTCGACGCCTACATGATCTACAGCGAGGAGCGCGGCCGGATCGTCGACTACCTCGGCACCCACCAGCACCTCGCGGTCGACCTCGACCTCGCGGTCGACGAGCGCGGCGGCCTCCGCCTGCGCTCCGGCGAGCAGCGCTTCTACGAGGGGCCGATCGCGTTCCGCTTCCCGATGGCGATGAGCGGCGTCGCCGAGGTCTGCGAGTGGTTCGACGACGCCTCGGGCCGCTACCGGATCGAGGTCGCGGTTTCGAACCGCCGCTGGGGTCCGCTCTTCGGCTACCGCGGGGAGTTCGACTGCGAGTGGATCGCCACCCCCGACGGGCCCCCGGCCTCGGCGCTGCCGCGGCGCGAGGAGCGGCGGGAGTAGCGAGGGCTTCAGCCGAGATACCGCTCGACCAGGATCCCCCGATGGTGGATCTCGTGCCCGGCCACGATGAACGGCAGGGCGCGGGTGCGGAACGGGTACCCCGACGCCGTGCCGGTGCGCTCCCAGGCCTCGGCGTCGAGGGAGCGGAAGAGCGCGAGGTGGGTGCGGCGCAGGAGGTCCAGCTCGTCGAGCAGCTCGGCGAGCGGGCGGCGGCCGGCGCCGCAGGTCGCGGCGTAGTCGTTCTGGTCCATGCCGGGGAGCGGCGAGGCGTCGCCGCGGGCGATGTGGAACGCCCGGTAGCCGAAGACGCGCTCGGCGTCGATCACGTGGCCGAGGACCTCGCGGATCGACCACTTGCCCGGCTCGTAGCGGTGATGCTCGCGCTCAGGGGAGAGCCCGGCGAGGACGCGCCGGGTCTCGGCGACGCCGCCGGCGAGGACCGCCAGCACATCGCCATCAGGGACCTTGTCGATGTAGGTGAAGTAGTAGGGCGCGGCGTCGCCGGCAGTGGGGCGGGGGAGGGTGGTCATGGCCGGGGATTCTAAGGCGGGATCCCGGGAGCCGGCGCGGCGGGCTGCGCGGGCGAAACGCACCTACACATCCGCGCACTACCCGTCGTAAGCTCAGCACGGCCCGACCATTCATCTTCCGGAGGGATTTGCGATGCGCTGGACTTCGTGTGTGCCTCGCTCGGCCTGGGTTCTGTCCGCCGCCTTCTGCGCCGTCGCCTTCGCCGCCTTCGCCGCGCCCGAGCCGGCCGCGGCGCAGAGCTGCGGCTCGATCATCCCCCACTGCCTCTACTGCGAGGGCGGCGGCCAGATCCGCTGCCGCCAGTGCGAGCAGGGGTTCGGGGTGACCGTTTCCGGGGGCTGCCAGGCCTGCTCGGAGATCACGCCCAACTGCACCCAGTGCGCCCGCGGCACCTGCAACGCCTGCCCGGCCGGCTACACGCTGACCGGCGGGAAGTGCATCGCGTGCGCCACCATCGACCCGGAGTGCACGAGCTGCACGAGCAGCGTCTGCACCGGCTGCGCCGCGGGATACGGCCTGACCCCCGGCGGCACGGGCTGCCAGGCCTGCGGATCGATCGACGTCCACTGCACCGCGTGCGCCAACAACCGCTGCACCGGCTGCGCGGCCGGCTACGGCGTCGGCATCGGCGGCACGTCGTGCCAGCTCTGCTCGTCGATCAACGCCAACTGCAAGACCTGCGCGAACGGCCTCTGTACCGCCTGCGCGCCCGGCTTCGGGATCGCCGACGGCGGCTCGAGCTGCCAGGCGTGCTCGTCGATCGACCCCAACTGCACGAGCTGCGCGAACGGCGCCTGCAACACCTGCACGAACGGCTACGCCGCCAACCTCGCCGGCCAGTGCCTGAAGGTCGGCGGCTCCGGGTGCTCGTTCTCGGTCGACGGCCAGTGCTGCATGTGCCAGTACAGTTGCCAGGGCTGGAACCCGGCCTCCGGGAGCTGCGTCGGGGCGCCGTCGGGCGGCTGCGGCGGCTGCCAGAACCGGCAGTGAGGCGTGCGCGGCCGGCCCGGGCGGGGGCGAAGCCCGGGCCGGCCGCGTGCCTCCAGGACCGCCGGCGTCAGTAGAGATCGAAGACCAGGATCCGGGCGTCGAGCGGCCCGTTCTTGACCGGGAGGCGCAGCCGCGGCTTCAAGCCGATCCACTTGCCGCGGCCCGGGTCGCCGGCGAGGACCGCCGCGCGCCAGCCGGTGTAGCGCCGCTTGAGGAGGTCGCCGAGGTGCCCCCAGAGTTCGGGCTCGCCCTCGAGGCGCTCGCCGTAGGGGGGATTGACCAGCAGGAGGCCCGGGCCCGGGGGCGGGGCGAAGTCGAGGCCGTCCTGCTCGAGCAGCACGGTGCGCTCGGCGAGGCCGGCGCGGGCCAGGTTCTCCTCGGCGGCGGCGAGGGCGGCGGGGTCGAGGTCGGTGCCGTAGAGGCGGACCTCGGGGCCCGGCGCCGGCAGCGGCTCGGTGCGGATCGCGGCGAAGGCGCGGGACTCGAAGCCGGGGAGCCGCTCGAAGGCCCAGCCGCGGCGGAGCGCGCCGGGCGGCCGGCCGAGGGCGATCCAGGCGGCCTCGGCGAGCAGGGTGCCGGCGCCGCACATCGGGTCGACCACAGGCCCCCTGCCGTCCCAGCCGGTGGCCAGCACCGCCGCCGCGGCGAGGGTCTCGCGCAGGGTCGCGGTGGCGGTCGCGAGGCGGTAGCCGCGGCGGTCGAGCGGCTCGCCCGAGGTGTCGAGGAGAAGGGTGGCGCGGTCCTCGTGGAGCCAGAGCCGGAGCGGCAGGTCGGGGTCGCGGCGGGCGACCGAGGCGCGGCGGCCGAAGCGCCGGCGCTGGGCGTCGACCACGCCGTCCTTGACCTTGAGCGCCGCCCAGCGCACGTCGCGCACCTGCGAGCGGCTGGCGGTCGCGCGCACCGCGAGGGTGCGGCCGGGATCGAAGAGATCGCCGGCCGGGACGCCGCCCCACGAGCGCCGGCTGGCGACCAGCGCCCCGGCGCCGGCGGCGAGGACGTCGCCATCGGCGGCCGGCCAGCTCCCCAGCTCGACCAGCACCCGGTTCGCGGTGCGCAGCCGCCAGTTGGCGCGCCAGGCCTCGGGCCAGCCCCCTTCGAAGGTCACCGCGCCGGTCCCCTTCCGCGCGCCGGCGACGCCCAGCGCCGCCAGCTCGCCGGCGAGGATCGCCTCGAGACCGAGGGCGCAGGTGGCGACCAGGCGGAGCGGCATCGGCACAGTCTACCGGTGCGGCCAGCCGGGCGGCGGCGGCCGGCTGGACAGCCCGGTGAAGCGGCCTTACAATTTTCGAAGCGTTTCAACACAGACTTCCGGTGCCGCGTAACGACCAGGCGCCGGCAGGCGCCGCTGGGAGCCACATGGCGACGAGCAGGCCCTCACCGCCGGGGAAGCGGCGACGCCGCGAGCGCCGGGTGCCGTTCCACGCCGGCGACGGGCTCGAGCTCCACCTGGTCCACGTCCGAGGCGACGCGGAGCCGACGCGCGGCCCGGTGCTCCTGGTCCACGGCGCCGGGGTGCGGGCGCAGATCTTCCGCGCGCCGGTCGAGACCGACGTCGTCGACGCCCTGGTCGAGGCCGGGTACGACGTCTGGCTCGAGAACTGGCGGGCGTCGATCGAGGTGCCGCCGAACCTCTGGACGCTCGACCAGGCGGCGGTCCACGACCACCCGGCGGCGGTGCGCAAGGTGGTCGAGGAGACCGGCGCCGAGCGCGTCGCGGCGATCGTCCACTGCCAGGGCTCGACCAGCTTCACCATGTCGGCGCTCGCCGGCCTGGTGCCCGAGGTCGACCTCGTGGTCAGCAACGCGGTGTCGCTCCACCCGGTGGTGCCGCTCTGGTCGCGGGTGAAGCTCCGCTGCGCGGTGCCGCTGATCCGCCGGCTCACCCCCTACCTGAACCCCGCCTGGGGGCTCGAGGCGCCGACCCGGGCGGCCAAGGCGATCTCGTGGCTGGTCCGCGTCACCCACCGCGAGTGCGACAACGAGGTCTGCAAGCAGGTCAGCTTCACCTACGGCAGCGGCTTCCCGGCGCTCTGGAGCCACGAGAACCTCGACGAGGCGACCCACGAGTGGCTGAAGCACGAGTTCGCCCACGTGCCGATGCGCTTCTTCCAGCAGATGGCGCGCTGCGTCGCGGCCGGCCGCCTGGTCTCGGTCGAGGGCTTCGCCGAGCTGCCCGCCGACTTCGCCGCCGCGCCGCCGGCGACTGACGCCCGCTTCGCCTTCTTCGCCGGCCTCGACAACAAGTGCTTCTCGGCCGAGAGCCAGGTGCGCTCGCACGAGCACTTCGAGGCGCTGCGGCCGGGCTTCCACACGCTCCACCTGCTCTCCGGCTACGGCCACCTCGACGTCTTCATGGGCCGCGACGCGGCGAAGGACGTCTTCCCGCGGATCCTCGCCGAGCTGGAGCGATGAAGCTCCCGCGCCGGATCCGGCGGCTCGCCGGGCGGCACTCGAGGGTCGACGGCATCCCGTTCGAGCTGCCGGTCGTCTGCCGGAAGTCGCCGGTGCTGATGGCGGCGTTCCGGATCGACGCCGCCCGGGCGCGCGAGGCGATCCCCTGCCACGAGGTCCACCCGCTGCGCATCCACGACGGCTCGGGCGTGCTGATCGTCACCGTCATCGACTACCGCGACACCACGATCGGCACCTACATCGAGTACTCGATCGCGATCGCCTGCACGCACGGCCCGCGGCCGGCGCCGCGGCTCCTCCCGGGTCTCCTCATGAGCCGCTACGGCACCGGCCAGTGGGTGCTCGACCTGCCGGTGTCGACCGAGATCTCGGTCAAGGGCGGCAAGGGGATCTGGGGCATGCCCAAGCACCGGGCGCCGCTGTCGTTCGCGATCGGCGAGGAGACGGTGTCGGCGCAGTACGACCTCGACGGCCGGCTCGCCACCTACGTCGAGATCGACCGCCCGCGCCGCACCGGCTTTCCCGTGCGGATGGCCGCCGCCAACTACTGCGCCTTCCGCGGCCTGCTGATGAAGTCGTATATCCACTTCTCGGGGCGCGCCGGCTTCGCGCTCGGGCGCCGGGCGCGGGCGCGCTTCGTGATCGGCGACCACCCGCGGGTGGCGGCGCTCAAGACCCTGGGGATCGACGACCGGCCGCTCGCCACCGCGTTCATCCCGGAGGCCGACGGCCTCCTCGACGATCACTTCGAGTGCTGGTTCCTGAGCTACGCGGAGGCGCCGGCCGCCGATCCGGAAGGGCTCGAGAGCGTCGTCGGGCTCGGCCAGTCGCGCGAGTGGCCGCCGCCGCCGTCGGCGCCGGTGCCCGCGCCCGGTGAGACTGCCGCCGCCCCGGGCGGCGAGGAGGGGGCTCATGGCTGACCGTCCGCTCGGCATCGTCTTCCGCGAGACCATGGCCGGCGCCTTCGCGCTCGGCGAAACCGACCCGCTCGCCGGCCGCTCCGCCGGCCGCCGCGCGGGGACCGAGCTGGCGCTCCACGCCGAGGTCTCGATCCCCGACCTCGAGCGCTTCGTCGCCGACCCCGACCACCTCGGCGGCCTCGCCGGCACGGTCGAGTTTGCGCCGCTCGGCGCGGCCCTGGCGGGGCACGCCGGGGTCTTCAACCTGTTCCGGCCCGAGGGCGAGCCGGGGTTGAAGCTGATGGTCTACGAGGTCGCGTTCCGCCACGCCGGCCGCGACTGGTATCTCGCCGGACGCAAGGAGGTCCAGGACCACCCCGGGCTCGACCTCTGGGCGGACACCACCACCCTCTACACCCGCCTCCACGAGGGAACCGACGCGACCGGCCCGGTGGCCGGCGCCGGCATCCTGCGGCTCGGCGCCGGCGACCTGATCCGGCTCCTGACCACGGTGCGGGTGACCGGCGACGGCCCGGCGGCGGAGAAGGCGGAGACCGTCGCCCGCTTCGGGCGGTTCTTCCTGGGCGAGCTGTGGGAGAGCTACGGGCGATTCGTCCGGGGCGCCGGCTGAGCGGCAGCGAGGAGACGGTGACGACGCCCGCGCGACCGCCGCGCCCCAACTGGCCGAAGGACTGCCCGGACCCGCCGGCGGCGATCGCGGAGCTGCCGTTCCGGCGCCGGCCAATGGTCGACTGGCTGGCGCCCAAGCAACTCGCCTCGACCGGCGTGCGCGCGGTCCTCGGCACGGTCTTCGGCGCCTACGCCGACAAGCGCGAGGTCCAGGCGGCGCTCGACCCCGAGCGAGTGCGCGGTCGGATCTACGACGCCGTCTACAGCTTCGAGCCGGGCGCGGACGAATTCTGGCTCGACTACTGCGCCGACCTCGGCGACGGCTTCGATCCCACCTACGCGGTGGCCTGGACGCTGTCGCGCCCCGAGTTGGCCGTGCCGGGGGTGGAGCAGCCGCTGCCGCGCGGGCGGGTGCTGGTGCTCGGCGGCGACCAGGTCTATCCGACCGCCAACCGCACCGAGTACCGCGACCGCTTCGCCGGCCCGTTCCAGGCGGCGTTCCCCTGGGGGCCGGAGAACCGGGCGCCCGACCTCTACGCCCTGCCCGGCAACCACGACTGGTACGACGGGCTGACCAGCTTCCTCCGCCTGTTCTGCCAGGAGCGCTGGATCGGCGGCTGGCAGACCCAGCAGCGGCGCAGCTACTTCGCGCTCCGGCTGCCCGGCGACTGGTGGCTGTGGGGGACCGACATCCAGCTCGAGTCGGAGCTCGACGAGCCCCAGATCCGCTTCTTCCGGCAGGTCGCGAAGAAGATGCAGCAGGAAGCGAAGAGCAGCGGCGGCGCCCCGCGGCTGATCCTGTGCACCGCGCAGCCGGAGTGGGTCTACTGCGACGCCGACGACGCGCGCTCGCGCAACCCGCCGCGGCGCGGCTGCCGGCTCGAGGTCTCGCCGCACCGCTTCGCCAACCTCGAGTTCCTGAGGCGCGAGACCATGCGCCCGTTCGGGGTGCGCCTGGTGGCGATGATCTCCGGCGACCTCCATCACTTCACCTACTACGCGCCGGTGCCGGGCGCCCTCGAGGGGCCGAAGGACGAGCGGCCGTGCGCCGAGCACCTCGTCACCTGCGGCGGCGGCGGCGCCTACCTCTACCCGACCCACCACATGCCCGAACGGCTGGCGGTCCCCGAGCACGGCGCCGCAGCGGATGCCGCCGCGCCCTCGCGCTGCACCCACGAGCTGGCGGCGGTCTACCCGCCCGAGGCCGATTCCCGCCGACTCGGGCACCGGTCGTGGTGGCGGCTGCCCTGGCGCAACCTGCGCTTCGCCGCGCTCCTGGGCGGCGTCTACCTGGTCTATGCCTGGGTGCTCCAGAGCGTCAGCAAGAGCGCCAACCTGTTCGCGCCGGGGGGCGCCTCGCCGGGCTCGCTGGTCGAGCGGCTGGCTGACCTCGAAGGGCTCGATCCGCTCGGTTCCCTCGACGCCTTCGCCGACGTCTTGCGCCACAGCCCGTCTGCGGTGGTCTTCGGGCTCCTGCTCGTCGTCGGCCTCTGGAGCTTCCGCCGGTCGGCCGGCCGGACGCGCTGGCGCGGGGCGACCGGGGCGGTCCACGGGCTCGCGCATCTCGCGCTCTGCTTCGGCCTGATCCGGCTCCTCGCCTGGTTCGACCTCGAGGTGCTCGACTGGGGCGTCGACGACTGGCACCAGGCGCTCCTCTTCGCCACCGGCATGCTGGTCGCGGGCGGGGTCCTCGGCGGCTGGCTCTTCGGCGCCTATCTGGCGCTCGCGAGCCGGCTCTCCGGCGCCCACACCAACGAGGTCTTCTCGGCGCAGAGCCTGACCGGGTTCAAGAGCTTCCTGCGGATGCGCATCGGGCGCGACGGCGCCCTCTCGATCTACCCGGTCGGCATCCCCGAGGTGCCGCGGGGGGACGACTGGAAGTACCGCGGCGGCGACCCGGCGTTCGCGCCCGGCGACGCCTGGTTCGAGCCCCCGGACGGCAAGATCGACGTCGAGCCGATCGGCAAGCCGATCGAGATCTCCTGAGGAGGCGGCGATGGCCCAGCGAGCGGACGTGATCGTGATCGGCAGCGGCTTCGGCGGCGCGGTGATGGCGTGCCGGCTGGCCGAGCGGGGCCTGCGCGTCCTGGTGCTCGAGCGCGGGCGCCGCTGGGAGGTCGCCGACTACCCGCGGGCGCCGGGCGACGCCTGGATCTACGACGTCCACGAGCCCGAGCGGCAGAACGGCTGGCTCGACCTCCGCTTCTTCGACGACATGATCGTCGCCCAGGGCGCCGGCGTCGGCGGCGGCTCGCTGATCTACGCCAACGTCTCGGTCGAGGCGCCGAAGTTCATCTTCAAAGACGGCGGCTGGCCGGAGGAGATCGACCACGACGAGTTGGCGAAGTACTACAAGCGCGTCGGCGAGACGATGAACATCCAGGAGCTGCCCGACAACCAGCTCACCCGGCGCTACCGGCTGATGAAGGAGGGGGCGGAGGCGCTCGGCCACGGCGCCCGCTTCCAGAAGCTCGGTCTGGCGGTGACCTTCGACCCCGAGTGGAATTACGAGCTGCCCGACCCGTTCTCGCCGGCGCACTCGAAGACCTGGATCAACGCCCAGGGGCAGGAGCAGGGGACCTGCATCCACTGCGGCGACTGCGACCTCGGCTGCCCGGTCAAGGCGCGCAACACGCTCGACCTCAACTACCTGCCGTGGGCCGAGAAGCACGGCGCCGAGATCCGGCCGCTCCACCTGGTGAGCCACGTCGAGCCGCTCGACGGCGGCGACGGCGGCTGGCGCGTCCACTTCCACCGGCTCGAGGGGGGCCGGAAGATCGCCGGCAGCGAGGACGCCGCCCAGGTGGTGGTCGCCGCCGGCTCGCTCGGCTCGACCGAGCTCCTGCTCCGGAGCCGCGACCAGTACAAGACGCTCCCCGCCGTGAGCCCGTTCCTCGGCCGCAACTGGTCGTCGAACGGCGACTTCCTGACCCCGGCCTTCTACGACCGCGAGATCCGCCCGACCGAGGGGCCGACGATCAGCTCGGCGATCGACTTCCTCGACGGCAGCGAGGGCGGCCAGCGCTTCTACATCGAGGACGGCGGCTTCCCCGACCTGCTCGAGAACTACCTCCAGGCCAAGCTCGAGCGCGGCGTCCGGCTGCGCCGGCTGCGGCCGGTCCTGGCCTCGCTGCGCGCGATGCTCCAGCGGTCGCCGTCGATGGCCCACGTCATGCCCTGGTTCGCGCAGGGGATCGACGCCGCCGACGGCCGCCTCTACCTCGGCCGGCGCTGGCTCGCCCCCTGGAAGCGGGTGCTCAAGCTCGACTGGGAGATCGACCGCTCCGAGGCGGTGATCGAGGCGATCTCGGCGATGCACCACCGCCTCGCCAAGGCGACCGGCGGCCGCCCCTGGACGTCGCCGACCTGGACCCTGCTGCGCAACCTGGTCACCCCCCACCCGCTCGGCGGCTGCAACATGGGCGACCGGCCGGAGAACGGCGTCGTCGACCACCGCGGCCGGGTGTTCGGCTACCGCGGGCTCTCGGTCGTCGACGGCGCCATCGTCCCCGAGGCGATCGGCCGCAACCCGACGCGGACGATCGCGGCGCTGGCGGAGCGGTGCGCGGCGATGTGGGAGACTTGACGCTTGGAGCTCACCGGGCCGCCCGTGCCGTACCCCGGGGGGCGTCAGTTTCTCAGGTCGCGATGATCGACGGGAACAGTTCGCATTCCAGCAACGTCGAAAGGGATCGCTTCGCCTCGGTTGATGATCTGTACCAGGGGCTTTCGGAGCGCGTGCCTTACCGCGAGCTCGTAGAAGACGTTGGGATTGCGCCCCGTGAGGTCGGCGACAACAAGAGGGGCGTCGACAACATTCTGGATTATTTGGCTCGTGATGATCCCTGGCTCGGAGATCTCATCGGCTCGGGATGGCGCGGAACACCGTTCAGCGGCGGCCGGTCGGATCACATGCCTCAGAACTTGGTCAGACCGCTTGCGCACCTCAGTGTCGGGCTCACCGATTGATGCGATCACGAAGCAGATCTTGTCGCTCATCATATGACCTTTTCCTACGCCAGATGGCTTACCAAGGGAGGCTCCGCCTAACGTTATTGCCCCTCACCGGCAGTGTCAGCCGTCCGGTGGAGGGGCCGTGTTAAACGGCGTGGGCCGCCACGAGCGCTCTCGAACTGAAAGTGCTCCATCTTCAATTCGAGGTGATCGTAGAATGGATGACGGTGATCGAGATTCTCCAGCATCGCGCTGGTGGAGCGGGCGACCGGGATCTCGAGGTCGACCATCGTTCGGGGTCTGCGGGATCTCGAGTCGGACCAGACACTCAGCGCCGAACGAACGCGCAGGCCGGGCGGGGGCCGCAAGCGGACGACCGCCAAGGATCCGACGCTTCGGGAGGACCTGGACTCGTTGGTCGAGCCGACGGCCTCGGGCGCTCCGGACTCGCCCCTGCGCTGGGCCTCGAAGAGCGGAGGTCGACCGCGGAACCTACGGCAAGGGAATCACGGTCTCCGATCAGCAGATGGGTCAAATCCGACTCAAGCGCCACGCCTTCCATGGTGACTGGAACTACACGATCCATCCGCCCAAGAAGCTGAAGGGCTGAGCCAGTTATTTTGTGACGTCCCCTTAGGCGGCGATGCATCGCTGTTCGGATACTCTTCTGAGGGCCTACGCCAGGGATACGGCGGCCGGGAGCGTCCGTTCGTAGTGTTCAAGCCTCTGCCGCAGTTGAGCATGGTGCTCGGCGTAGCGATCGTCCGTAGCTGGATATAGGTCGCCATAGCAGTCACGGTGAATGAACCTCAGGAACTCAAGGACAAGCTCCCGCGGGGCCGGTGACGGAAGCTTGGCGCGGATAGGAACGCACATCAGCGTGAACGGATGGTCTCCGGCGTCGTGGCTGAGTGAAACTCGCGGCCCAATGTACGGGAACTGGAGCAGGTACGCGTCAAGACCTAGGCTCTTGGCGCTCTGCTTGAATACAACGACACGGGCCTTCCGCCTCCTCGCTTCCTCCTTCGGTGTGGCGATATCAACGTCCTGGAGATCGAAGAAGAGGTAATCACACGAGTGGTCCGCGGCGAGCAGGACGTGTTTAAGGTGGGTCAGGAGGTTTCGCGCAGCCGTGTGCTTCGCTTCGCTAACGCGCTTGTCCACTCCGTAATAGCTGATGATCGCCTTTCGCCTTGCTCCGTAGAAGTGACAGAACAGAAAGCCGACAACATTGCGGCGGTACAGGGCCGCGAGAATGATGTTCTCAGCGTGGACATGCCTACCCTCGGCCGCCCACTCCGACTCGTCAAGGAACTCCAAGATCTCATTGGCTGAGTAGTTCGTGTCGTCGTCCTCAAACAGCTCTTGGTAGAGCTCAATAAGGGGCTCGATGTGCTCGTCGTCGCTCCGTCGGATGCGATGGACGGCAACGCGATCACGGAGCTTTGTCTCCCAGATATACGCGGCAAGCACAGCTCCAGCTACCGCGAGGAGGGTGCCGCCGAAAGCCAAGAGCAGCTGCATCAGCACGAACCGATCTCCTGTGCGACCTTGGGCGAAAGAGGTTGTTCCGGGAGCCGCCTAACGGACTTTGAGTTGAGCGGCGACACCCGGCCGAGGTGCTCAGCGAAGCCACGGCTGGTCGACGCCAGGACCCGCGGACAGTGGAGAGGTTGCACGGGTGGCGTCCGCTGCAACGAGGGGTTAGGCGTGCGGTCGCGGCTGCTGAGCCAGGATCTGGTTATTCGATGGTGACCACGAGCCCATGACCCTCATCGGTGCAGTCACGACGTGTTCTAGGAGGTAGTTGAGACCGTCTTGACCATCGCGTTGCCAATAGCCAGGATAGATGTCAAGCCGCTCCAGCCGCGCCGGATCGTACGCACTAACAAGGTGGTCGTCGCTGATGCTGGAGAGATGGCGATGGCATTCGGCAACTTGGCTGGGTGTGAGGAGGTGGGAGCTGTTTGGTAGAACTTGACTGCCCGTGAGGAGCAGCCCCGCAGGAAGTGGTGCGTCATCAGCGGTACCCGTAAGCAAAAAGTGGATGCCGTGCCACGCCTTGTCAAGGTCGGTACGCATGGACGCAGCAGTGTCCAAGATCTCCTCCGAGACCCTGACGCGGCCCAGCAGGCGCTGGAGCCACGTGACGGGATAGTCGGTGACGTTGCCTGTGAGAAACGGCCCAACAAGGCGCGGGTCAGCGCTGAGCAGATCGGTTTGAGCCGCAGATGCTGAACTCAGACTGTAGGTCACACCCATTCGCAGTTCTCTATTGGTTCACGCGCGCCTAACCGGTGCTTCTACGGATTCCACGTCGATAAGTGGGAGACGAAAGCCGACGCAGCGGCGCGCGTCCTTCGACTGGTAGTCGTATAGCCATCTATCTAGGCTCTAAGGATTTAGGCAAGTCTACGTGGAATCGAGACTCGCCTGCAACCGCCCGTCTCCTGCCGCATAGCCGACCGAAAGGGGCGTCGAGAAGTCTCATAGCGATCTCTGCTGATGCGGCAGAGGCGGGATGGAGCCTTCCGGACTCGATTCGCCCCAGCCCTCGCAAGTTGCGCCGGTTCTTGGACTTGTATCTATGTGCCGGCAAATCGCTCACTCCGAGCGGAGCGCGTCGCTCGGCCGGATCGCCAGCGCCCGCCGCGCCGGCACCCAGCTCGCCGCGAGCCCGGCCGCGAGAAGCAGGCCGAGCACCGCGGGCAGGATCCACGGCTCGCCGCCGGGCAGCCGGGTGACGAGCATCGCCTTGGCCCGGATCAGCGCCAGCGCCAGCACCGCGCCGAGGGCGGCGCCGGCGGCGAGGCGCAGGCCGGTGCCGCCGACCACCGAGCGCAGGACCTGCGCGCCGGTGGCGCCGAGCGCCACCCGGACGCCGATCTCGCGCGTCCGGCGGGTCACCGCGTAGGAGAGCATGGCGTAGATCCCGGCCAGCGAGAGGAGCAGCGCCATCGCGCCCAGGCCGGAGAGCGCGGTGCCGAAGCCGGTCATGAACGCGCGGTCCTCCCAGCCGACCCGCTCGAGCGGCACCAGGCGGTAGACGTCGAGCTCGGGGTCGAGGTCGGCGAGCGCGCGGCGCAGCGGCCCGGCCAGCGCCAGAGGATCGCCGGCGGTGCGCACCGCCAGGTACCAGCCGCCGCGGCTGGCCGCGACCCGGTCGTCGAGCGGCGCGTACCAGCCGGCGGCCATCGACGGGTCGGCGACCGAGAGCCCGAGGTCGGGGACCACGCCCACGATCTCGCGCCAGGGCTCGGGCCCGGCCGCCTCGCCCTCCTCGCCGCCGGGATCGGCCAGCCGCAGCCGGCGGCCGAGCGGGTTGCGGCCGCCGAGGAAGCGGTCGATGAACGGCTGGTTGACCACCGCCACCGGCGGCGCCCCGGGCGCGAGGTCGGTCTCGCGGAAGAGGCGGCCGGCCAGCGCCTCGGCGCCGAGCGTCGCGAAGTAGCCGGGGTCGGCGTACGCCATCGGCGCCGCCGCCTCACCGGCCCGCGCATCGGCTCCCTCGCCGGGCTCGGGCGCCAGCTCGGCGCGCCGCACCGGCGGATCGACCCGCGGCAGGTGGCTGGCGGCGCCCGCGGCGGCGACGCCGGGGAGCGCGGCCATCGCGCGCAGGATCTCGAGCCGCGGCGGCGGCTCGCCGGGCGTGGGCTCGTTGATCCGGGCGGTCAAGACCTCGCCGCGCGGCAGCTCGAGCCCATCGCCGGTCGAGAGCGCGAAGCCGCGCGCCATCACCAGGGCGCCGGAGAGGAGGGCGACCGAGAGCGCCATCTCGACCACCACCATCGCGGTGCCCAGCCGGCCGACGCCGCCGCCCCCGGCGGTCGCGGCGCGGAGGCGCCCCGCGGGGTCGCGGCGGGTGGCGGCGAGGGCCGGCAGCACGCCGGCGACCAGGGTGGCGAGGAGCGCCAGCGCGACCACCGTGGCCGCGGTCGCGCCGCCGGGGGTGAAGTCGATCCAGAACGGCATCTCGGCGCCCAGGTTGGCGTCGAGCCAGGACAGCGCGGCGCTCGAGCCGGCGAGCCCGAGCGCGGCGGCGAGCGCGCCCAGGAGAGCGGTCTCGGCCGTGAGCTGGCCGATCAGCCGCGCCCGCGAGGCGCCGAGCGCGGTGCGCACCGCCAGCTCGGAGGTGCGCGCGGCGGTGCGGGCGGAGATCAGGTTGGCGACGTTGGCGGCGATCACCAGGAGGACCAGGACCAGCACCCCGACCAGGGTGGTGATCATCAGGTTCCAGCCCTCGGGCGGCTCGGTGTAGGGGACGACGCGGACGCGCACCTCGGGCTCGGCCGCGCCGCCGCCGGCCGCCGGCTCGACCAAGGCGTCGATCTCGGCCTGGGCGACCTCCCGCGACACCCCTGCACGCAGCACGGCGAAGACCTCGAGCCCGGGCCGCGGCCCCGGCTCGGGGTCCGCGGCCGAACCGCCGAGATACTGGTCGTCGAGCGGGATCCACAGCTCGCCCCCGGCGGGGAACTCGTAGCCGTCGGGCAGGACGCCGACCACCGTGCGGTCGACGCCGGCGACCTCCACCGCGGCGCCCACGACGCCGGGGTCGCCTGCGAAACGCCGCCGCCAGAGGCTCTCGCGTAGGAGCACCACCGGCGGCGCGCCGGCCGCGCCGTCGGTGGCGGTCAGGGTCCGCCCGAGCACCGGGACGCCCGGGACGGCGCGGAAAGCCCCGGCGGTGACCAGCGCGGCGCGCTCCGGCTCGACCGCGCCCGAGGGGTGGCGCAGGTTGACCCGCCGGGCGCCGACGGCGCCGATCAGCTCGAAAGAGTCGGCGTCCTCGACCAGCCGGTGGTAGCGCTCGAGGTCGAGGTCCACCCGCCCGCCCGGCTCGGCATAGGCGCGCAGGCGGACGAAGCGCTCGGCGCCGTCGAACGGCAGCTCGGAGAAGACGGTCGCCTCGAGCACCGCGGCGCCGGTGGCGGCCAGGCCGATCCCGGCGGCCAGGGCGAGCACGGCGGTCGCCGCCATCACCGGCTGCTTCGCGATCCAGCGCAGGCCGAGTCGCAGCTCGGAGGCGCTCATCCAGGAAGTGATCGTGGGGCGCGTCATCTCCCGATCCCCCTCGCGTCCGATCCGGGACGCACTCCGGTACTACGCCGGAGGAGGGGCCGGGTTACGCCGGGGAGGCCCCGACGCTACGCCGCGCTCAGGAGCTCCGCCACCCGCAGGCCGAGGAGCTTCCACGGCGGGTCGGTGACGCGCGCGACCAGGAACACGCGGTTGGTGCCGAAGAGCGCCAGGCCGTGCGCGAAGGCCTCGCCGTAGGAGCCGAAGTAACCGATCGGGCGGCGGTGGGCGAAGACCGCCCACTGGCCGAGGTGGCGGTCGAGGAGAGCCGGGAGCTGGGCGTCGAAGGCGGCCTTCTCGGCGCGGCGCTCGCGGAGCAGGGGTTCGAGGCTCATCGTCGTAGTTCCTCCCAGGTCGATCCAGTCGGCTCGCGGCGAATGCATGAGCCGTACCGGCGCGCCGGGGCCGCCGGGCGTTACGCCGCGGCGCCGCCGGCGCGGTCCGCGGAGGCCGCTCGCGTCCTCCGATTCGGATCGCCTGATCCGGTTTTCCCGCCGATTCCGCTTCCGCTCTCCAGCAGTCGGGGTGACGACCGCCCGGGCGGTCGGCTCCCCGGCCTCGATCCGGGGCGCGGGGGCGATCGGCGGACCTCCGCGCGTACCCCCCAACCCACGCCGGCGAGTCGCGGGAGCACCGGCCCGAGGGCCGGCCGCGACCGAGAGGAGAACCATGAAGAAGACCCCAGAGCGCAAGCTCCGCCTCGCCAAGGAGACCCTCCGCAGCCTCGTCCCCGACGAGCTGCGGCAGGTCGGCGGCGGCCGCATCTCGTGCGGCGGCGCCTCGGCTTGTGATTGCAGCACCTCGGGTCCGAGCAGCGGCTCGAGCAGCTCGGGCGGCTGGGACTCGGTCAACTGCACGCCCGGTCAGTCGATCATGCAGTACTGATCGCTTCCTTCGGCCGTCCCCGCGTGGCGATGGCTGCCGCGCGGGGACGGCCGGTTCTTCCCGAGGAGGAGACGTGCACCTGGAGATCGCGACGAGCAGGCCCCGGACGGGCGCCGCCGAGGAGCTGCTCGAGGCCTACGCGGAGGACTGGCTCGCCGAGCTGGACGGGCTCGGCTGGAGCGACCTCGCGCGCCGCCAGCGCGGGCGGCTGGCGAGCCTCGCCTTCGGCGCCGCCGGGATCGCCTGGGCGCACCGCCACGCGGCGCGCGCCCTGGGCGACGAGCGGCTGCTGGCTGCGGCCGAGCGCTGGATCGTCGAGGCGCTGCGCCGGCGCCGGAGCCCCTGGGCCTACCACGGCTCGGCCGCCCACAGCTCGGCCGCCGGTCCGCGTGCCGAGCTGGCGCCGGCGGCGCTCCTCTACGGCACCGCCGGCCTCTGGGCCGCGCGCGCCCTGATCGCCCACGACCTCGGGGGCCGGCGGGCGCGCGAGCGGGCGATCGGCAGGCTCGCCGAATGCTGCCGGCGCACCGCACCCGAAGACTGGGATTTCTATTCCGGCACCGCCGGCGCGCTGGCCGCCGTCGCGCTGCTCTATGCCGAGATCGGCGGACCGCGCCTGGCGGCGCTCGGCCGCGAGCTGGCCGCCGGGCTCGCCCCGCGCGTGCCCGAGGTCGTCGGCGTCCCCGCCGCGGCACGCGCTCTCCGCGATCTGATGACCGCCGGGAGCGCCGGCGGCGAGCCGGGGACCGGCGAGGGAGCGGCCGCGGAGGGCGCGAGCGGCGAGCCGGGAACCGGCGAGGCCGTGCGGCTCGGGATCGGGCACGGCGACGCCGGCCTCCTCTACGGGCTCCTGGCCTGGAGCGCGGCGTCCGGGGACGAGCCGCCGGCGGGTCTCGCGCCGGCGCTCGAGCGGTTGGTCGAGCCGGCGCTCGACGCCCCCGAGCGGTTCTGTCCGCGGCCGGCGCTCCGCGCCTCGGTCTGCAACGGCTTCTCCGGCCTCGCGCTGCTCGCCGCGCGCGCCCACGAGGTGCTCGGCGGCGCCGGCCGGGCCGAGGCCGCGTGCCGGGCGGCGGCGCTGGCGCTCGCCGCGGCGCCGCCGCGTGCCGACCTCTGCTGCGGGCGCACCGGCGTCGCCTACGCCTGCCTCGCCGCCGCCCGCGTCGCCGCTGGCCACGCGGCCGGTGCCCATGCCGACCCTGCCGCCGCCGCGGCCGCCGCGGGCTGGCGCCGCCGCGCCGGCGAGCTGGCGCTCTCGGCGCTCCTGGTCGAGCGCAGCGACTGGGAGGTCGGGGGTCTCCTCGGCGGCGAGGCCGGGTTGGTCTGCCTCGCCCTCGACCTCGCCGCCGGGATCGACGGCGTGCCGCCCGCCTTCGGGCCGTCGGTCGTCGTTCGTGGGCGTACCGGAGGGAGGAGCTGAACATGGCCGAGCCCGTGCCCGAGACCCTGCGCCGGACGCCCGAGACCGTGCCCGGCACCGCGCCCGGAGCCCTGCCCGCGACCTCGCCGCGCCCTGCGCCCGGCGCCACCGTGGTCCACCTGCCGGCGCCGGCGGAGACCGCGCTCCTGGTCGGCTTCGACCCCGCCGACGCCGGCCGGCTCGCCGGCGCGCTGCGCGAGGCCGGCGTCGCGCTGCGCACCGCCGGCGACGGCGCCGAGGCGCTCGCTCTCTTGGCCCGGCGCGAGGCCGGCGTCCTCTGCCTGGGCCCCGGCGTCGCCGGCCGCGTCGCGCTCGAGCTGCTGCGGCAGGCGATCGCCGCCGAGACCGGCCCGCCGCGCTGCCACGTCGTCCTCGCCGCCGGTCCCGATCCCGGCATCTTCCAGGAGCTGATCGACCGCGACCGGCTCTTCTATCTCTCTCGTGAGCCGCTGCCGCCGGCCGACCTCGCGGGGCTGCTGCGCGCCGCGGTCGACCGCTACCGCCGGGCGCTCGCGCCGCCGCCGGCCGCGGCCACGGCCACCGCCGCCCGCGTGCCGGACGCGGCAGCCGGTCCTCCGGCCATCGTGCTCCTGCGCGAGCTGGCGCGCGAGACCGACCCCGGGCGCGCCGCCGCGCTCCTCGCCCGCGCCGCCCGCCGTACCGTCGAGGCCGGGCGGGTGCTCTGCGTCCTTCACGATCCGGCGGCCGAGACCTTCTTCGAGCCTGCGCCCGGCCCCGGTGAGCACAGCCCGGGCGGCGACGAGCCGGCCGAGAGCACCGCGTCCGGCGCGATCGGCTTCGCCTTGCGCACCGGCCGCGCGGTGCGGATCGAGCGGCTGGAGGAGGACCCGCGCTGCGATCCCGACGCCGACCGCCGCGGCGGTCCCCCCGGCCAGCGCCTGCTCGCGGTGCCGGTGACGCCGCCCGAGTCGTCCCTGCCGTGGGGCGCGCTGGTGGCGCTCCGCGATCCCGCCGGGCCGCCGTTCGAGGCCGCCGACGAGGAGCGGCTGGTCCGGCTCGCCGAACGGGCGGCGCCGTTCTGCGCCCTGCTCGCGCCCGCGGGCGGCCCGGGTGGCGGCGCCGAGGGCGAGGAGGCGCCCGCGCTCTTCCGCCGCGAGGCGCTCGACTTCCACCTGCGCGAGGCGGGGGTCCACGGCCGGCCGCTCGAGCTGTCGCCGGCGTGGGCGCGCCGGGTCTTCCAGCTCGTCCTCGCGCTCTTCGCCGCGGCGCTGGTCTTCGCCGCCTTCGGCTCGCTCGACGAGTACGCCGCCGGGCCCGCCGTGGTGCGCTTCGAGGGCGCCGACGAGATCACCGCCCGCGCCGCCGGCACGGTGACCGAGGTCGCGGTCGAGCCGGGGCAGGCGGTGGCTGCGGGCGACCTCCTGCTCCGCCTCGACGACGGCGCCGAGGCGGCCGAGGCGGAGCGCGTCGAGCGCGAGCTGGAGGCGGCGCTCCTCCAGCGCCTGCGCGACCCCGCCGACCGCGGCTCCGAGACCCTCCTCCACGCCCTCCGCGCCCGGCGCGAAGAGGTGCGGGCGCGGCTCGACCTGCGCGCGGTGCGGGCGCCGCGCGCGGGGACGGTGGGGGAGCTGCGGGCGCGGCCGGGGCAGCGCGTCGCCCCCGGCGACATCCTCCTCTCGCTCGCCGGCGAGCGCGCCGAGCGGACGCTGGTGGTGCTCTTCCCGAGCCACCAGCGGCCGCGCCTTGTGCCCGGGATGGAGCTGCGCCTGGAGATCGACGGCTACCCGCGCGCCTACCAGACCCTCGTCCTCGACCGCGTCGGCGACGCCGCGATCGGGCCGGCCGAGGCGCGCCGGGTGCTCGGCGGCGCGATCGGCGACGCCGTGCCGCTCGCCGCGCCGGTGGTCGTGGGCCACGCCCGGCTGCCGTCCGAAACCTTCGCGGCCGGCGGCCGTTCGTACCCCTACCACGAGGGGCTCGCGGGGCGGGCCGAGGCCCGGATCGGCTCGCGCCGGATCCTGGCGGCCCTGATCCCGGGCTTCGACTCTCGTGAGCCCTGATTTGGAAGCCACCCGCCCCACTCCGCTCTCCGAACGCCTCCCCGGGCTGGCCCAGTCGGCCCCGGGCCGGCGCGCGCGCCGGGTGCCGTTCATCCAGCAGACCTCGACCGCCGACTGCGGCGCCGCCTGCCTGGCGATGGTGCTCGGCTACCACGGCAAGCACGTCCGCCTCGACGAGGTGCGCGAGATCGCCGGCTTCGGCCGCGACGGCGTCGACGCGCTCCGGCTGCTCGAGGCGGCGCGCTGGTTCGGCCTGCGCGGCCGCGGCGTGCGGATCGAGGACCGTCCGCGCTCCGCTTCCTCCAGCGCGGCGCGATCCTGCACTGGCGCTTCAACCACTTCGTCGTCTTCGAGCGGCCTGCCGGCGCGGCGGCGCTGGTGCTCGATCCCGGCGTCGGGCGGCGCGTGGTCTCGCGCGAGGAGCTGCGGCGCGAGCTTCACCGGCGTCGCGCTCCTGCTTCGAGCCCGGCGAGACTTCGCCGAGGCGGCGCCGCGCGACCGCGGCCTCGGCCGCTACCTCGACCGGCTCCTCGAGCAGTCCGGGGCGCTGTCGCGCATCCTGGTGACCTCGGTCCTGGTGCAGCTCCTCGCGCTCGCCGTGCCGCTCCTGATCGGCCTCCTCGTCGACCGGGTGGTGCCGCGCGGCGACCATCCGCTCCTCGGCGCTCCTGGCGGGCGGGCCTCGCCGGCGATCGCGCTCTTCCACTTCCTCGCCTCGCTGCTCCGCGCCCATCTGCTCCTCGCGCTGCGCACCCGGCTCGACGCGCGGATGACGCTCGACTTCCTCGACCACCTGGTCGACCTGCCGTACGCGCTTCTTCCAGCAGCGCTCGGCGGGCGACCTGATGATGCGCCTGAACAGCAACGCGACGGTGCGCGAGATCCTCACCTCGGGCGCGCTGTCGGGCGTCCTCGACGGCATCCTGGTGATCCTCTACCTCGTGCTCCTGGCGGCGACCGACCTCGGGCTCGCGGCCTGGTGCTCGGCCTCGGGCTCGCCCAGGCGGGGGTCTTCCTCCTCACCCGGCGGCGCCAGCGCGAGCTGATGTCCTCGGAGCTCCACACCCAGGCGCGCTCGCAGACCTACCAGGTGCAGATGCTCGCCGGCATCGAGACGCTGAAGGCGATGGGCGCCGAGCAGCGGAGCGTCGAGCAGTGGTCGAACCTCTTCGTCGACGTGCTGAACGTCTCCCTCGACCGCGGGCGCCTCGCGGCGCTCTCGGATTCGCTCCTCGGCGCCCTGCGGCTGGCGGCGCCGTTCGCGATCCTGGTCTTCGGCGGCCTGCGCGTCCTCGACGGCGAGCTCTCGCTCGGCACGATGCTGGCCGTGAACGCGCTCGCCGCGGGCTTCCTGACGCCGCTCGGCACGCTGGTCGCGACCGCCTTCCAGCTCCAGCTCCTCGGGAGCTACCTCGAGCGCCTCGCGACGTGCTCGAGACGCCGCGGGAGCAGGAGCGCGGGAGCGTGGCGCCGGCGCCGCGGCTCTCCGGGCGGATCCCGCTCGACGACGTCAGCTTCCGCTACGGCGTGGCGGCGCCGCTCGTGGTGCGCGAGGTCTCGCTCGAGATCGCCCCGGGGACCTTCGTGGCCCTGGTCGGCGGCTCGGGGGCGGGCAAGTCGACGCTCGCGCATCTGCTTGCCGGGCTCTACCGGCCGACCTAGGGGCGGATCCTCTACGACGGCCTCGACCTCGCCGAGCTGTCGCTGCCGACGGTGCGCGCGCAGCTCGGGATCGTGTCGCAGCATCCGTATCTCTTCGGCTCGTCGATCCGCCACAACCTCACGCTCTCCGACCCGACGCTGCCGCTGTCGCGGGTGGTCGAGGCGGCGCGGCGGGCGCACATCCACGACGACGTCCTGGCCATGCCGATGGGCTACGACACCATCCTCGCCGACGGCGGCGCGTCGCTCTCGGGCGGCCAGCGGCAGCGGCTGGCGCTGGCCCGCGCGCTGGTCCGCGAGCCGGCGGTCCTGCTGCTCGACGAGGCGACCAGCGCCCTCGACGCGGTGACCGAGCGGGCGATCCAGGAGGAGCTGGCGGCGCTGCGCTCCACCCGGATCGTGATCGCCCACCGCCTCACGACCGTCCGCGACGCCGACCTGATCCTGGTCATGGACGGCGGCGAGATCGTCGAGCAGGGGACGCACCGCGAGCTGCTCGCCCTGGGCGGGCGTTATCGCGAGCTGGTGGCGGCCCAGATGGCGGGGGGCCCGGAGTCGACGACGGCGCCGGCCGAGGCGCCGCCCGCGGCCGAAGCGCGCCCGCGGGCGCAGAAAGGGACGGTGTAGAGATGGATCAAGCCGCGCCGTTCGGCTTCCTCGTGATGCGGACGCCGCTCCTGCCGTTCTCCGACCTCGAGGCGTGGGGCGCCGGCCTGGCGGCTCCGGCCGCCGGCGACGGGGCGGGGGAGGCGGAGCTGGCGGCGGCGCTCGCGGCCGACGCCGCCACCCTGCGCGCGCGCCTCCTCGAGCTGATCGCCCGCCCCGAGGTCGCCGAGGCGCTCTTCGTGGCCTCGCCGTCGCTGGTCTCCGGGCTCGACGAGTGGCGGCGCGATCCCGAGGGCAAGAAAGGGCGGCGCGCCGAGCAGGCGCTGGTCCGCTACCTGTTGCGGATGACGGCCGGGCGACCCCGTTCGGCCTCTTCTCCGGCTGCTCGCCGGGGCGGATCGGCGCGGCGACCGAGCTCTCCCTCGCGCCGCGCGGCGACTACCGCCGGCACACCCGGCTCGACATGGACTACCTGCTCCGCCTGTGCGACGAGCTGGGGCGCGATCCCGAGCTGCGCGCCCGCCTGCGCTACCGCCCCAACTCGAGCCTCTACCGCGCGGCCGGCCGGCTGCGCTACGCCGAGGCCCGGCTCGTCGGCGGCCAGCGCTCGCACCACCTGGTGGCGGTCGACCCGACCGCTTCCTCGAGCGGGCGCTCGGGCGCGCCGGCTTCCAGGCCGCCGGTCTCGATCGGAGACCTGGCGGCGCCACCGTCGCCGAGCTGGCCGAGGAGCTGTGCGCCGCCGACCCCGACGGCGAGGTCACCGCCGAGGAGGCCGCGGAGTTCGTCGGCGAGCTGATCGACAGCCAGATCCTGGTCTCCGACCTGGCGCCGCCGGTGACCGCCGTCGACGCCCTCGCCGACGTCCTCGCCGTGCTCCGCGAGCACCGGGCGCCCGAGCCGGTCGAGGGGCCGCTCTCGGCGGCGGCCGAGGCGCTCGCCGCGCTCGACGCGAGGCGCTCGGCCTCGGCGCCGCGCGCTACGAGGCGATCGCGGACCGCCTCGAGGCGCTGCCGACCGCGGTCGAGCCGCTCGCGCCTCTTCCAGGTCGACATGGTCAAGCCGGCGGCGCTGACGCTCGGGCCGGAGGTCGCCGCCGAGCTGGCCCGCGGCGTCGGCCTGCTCCACCGGCTCGCGCGCCCGCTGCCGCCGCCGCCGACCCGCTGGCGGCGTTCCGCGACGCCTTCGTCGAGCGCTACGGCGACGGCCGCGAGGTGCCGCTGGTCGAGGCGCTCGACGAGGAGATCGGCATCGGCTTCGAGCGCGCGCGCGGCGGCGAGGCCTCGCCGCTTCTCGCCGGGATCGACCTGCCGGCGCCCGGCGAGGAGCCGCCGCTGCCGCGCTGGAGCCGGCTCGACGTGCTGCTCTCGGCGCGGCTCGCCGAGGCGCTCGCGGCCGGCGCCGGGGAGATCGAGCTGACCGAGGAGGACGTGCGCCGGTGGAGAGCGGCGGCGGCGCCCCGGCCGGCGCCCCGGCCGCCCCGGCCCAGCCGCTCCCCGACGCCTTCCAGGTCATGGCCGTCCTCGCCGCCGCCTCGGCGGAGGCGGCCGACGCCGGCGACTTCCGGGTCCTCCTGAAGAGCGTCGCGGGCCCCTCGGGGGCGCGGCTGCTCGGCCGCTTCTGCCACGCCGACCCCGAGCTGCGGCGCCGGGTCGAGGCGCACCTCGCCGAGGAGGAGCGGGCGGCGCCCGACGCGGTCTTCGCCGAGATCGTCCACCTGCCGCAGGGGCGGGTCGGCAACATCCTGTCGCGGCCGGTGCTGCGCGGCTGGGAGATCCCCTACCTCGGCCGCGGCGGCGCGCCCGAGCGAGCGGCAGATCCCGATCGCCGACCTCCTGGTCTCGGTCTCGGGCGGGCGGATCGTCCTGCGCTCGGCGCGGCTCGGCCGCGAGGTGATCCCGCGCCTGACCAGCGCCCACAACTACGCGGCGCGGCAGCCTGGGGGTCTACCGCTTCCTCTGCCTGCTCCAGGACCAGGGGGTCCAGCCCGGGCTGGCCTGGAGCTGGGGGCCGCTCGACGGCGTCCCGTTCCTGCCGCGCGTGCGCGCGGGCCGGCTGGTGCTGGCGCGGGCGCGCTGGCGGTTCGAGACCGACGAGATCGCGCGCGCTCGAACGCGGCGGCGCCGCGGCGCGTTGGCGCGCGGTCCGGGAGTGGCGCCGGCGGCGGAGCCTGCCGCGCTGGGTGGTCCTCGCCGACGGCGACAACGAGCTGGCTGGTCGACCTCGACAACCTGCTCGCCGTCGACGCCTTCCTCGCATCGTCGAGCGACCGCGTCCGGGTCGAGCTCGTCGAGCTGTTCCCGACCCGGCCGAGCTGGCGCGTCGCCGGCCCCGAGGGGCGGTTCGTCCACGAGCTGGTGGTCCCGTTCCTGCGCCGCCGCGAGCCGGCTCCGGCGCCGCCGCTCCCGGCCGCGGCGCCCGCGGGGCCGGTGCGGCGGACGCTTCCCGCCCGGCTCGGAGTGGCTCTACGCCAAGCTCTACACCGGCAGCGCGACCGCCGACGGGGTGCTGCGCGAGCTGGTCCCGGGGTGGTGCGGCCGGCGCTCGCCTCGGGCGCCGCCGACGGCTGGTTCTTCATCCGCTACGGCGATCCGCGACTGGCACCTGCGCGTCCGCCTCCACGGCGATCCGCGGCGCCTGCGCGGGAGGTCGTGCCGGCGCTCGCCGCGGCGGCCGCGCCGCTCCTCGCCGACGGCCGGCTCTGGAAGCTCCAGCTCGACACCTACGAGCGCGAGGTCGAGCGCTACGGCGGGCCGGACGGCATCGCGCTCGCCGAGCGGCTCTTCCTGGCCGACAGCGAGGCGGCGGCGACGATCGTCGAGATGATCGACGGCGACGACGGCGCCGACCTCCGCTGGCGCCTGGCGCTCCTCGGCTGCGCGCGCCTCCTCGACGACCTCGGCCTCCCGCCCGACCGGCAGCTCGCGGTCGCCGAGCGGGTCGCCGCCGGCTACGCCGCCGAGCAGGGCGCCGACGCGGCGGTCAGAAAGCAGCTCGCGGCCCGCCTGCGCGCCGAGCGCGGGTCGCTCGAAGCGCTGCTTGCGGCCGGCGACGATCCCGCGCACCCGCTGGCGCCGGCACTCGCTGCGCTCGCCCGGCGCTCGCGCGCGCTGGCGCCGGCGGTCGCCGAGCTGACCCGGCGGGCGGCGGCGGGCCGGCTGACCGTGCCGGTCGCCGAGCTGGCGCCGAGCTTCCTGCACATGTCGGTCAACCGCCTGATCCGATCCGAGGCGAGGGTCCACGAGATGGTGATCTACGACTTCCTCCACCGCCTGCTCCAGGCGCGCGGACGCAGGACGGCGAGCCCGGGCGCCGCGAGCCCGGCGCGGAGCGCGCGGGCATGAGCGCTGCGGCTACGGCGGCCGCGCCGGCTCCGGGAGCCTCGCTCGATTCCGCGGCTCCGGGCTGGACGCCGCTCCTCGCGGGCGACACCGCCGGCCGCGCCTGGGCGGCGATCGAGGCGATCGCGCGCGACGTCCCGCCACCGCGCGCGGCGGACGGCGTGTCGCCCGGGCTGGCGCGCGGCCACGCCGGGCTGGCGCTCTTCTTCGCCTACCTGGCGGCGGCGCGCGGCGAGGCGGGCGATCGGGAGCGCGCGCTCGAGCACCTCGACGCCGCCGCCGAGGGGCTGGCGACCGAACCGCTCGGGACGGGGCTCCTCGGCGGCTTCACCGGAGTCGCCTGGGCGCTGCGCCACCTCGCCGCCGGGCCGCTCGCCGGCGAATCGATCGCCGCGGACGCCACCGAGGAGATCGACGACGCGCTCGAGGGGCTCCTCGACGGCGGCGCGTGGGGCGGGCCCTACGACCTGATCGAGGGGCTGGCGGGGATCGCGGTCTACGCCCTCGAGGGGCTGGCGCCGTCTTCGCCGTCAATACCGGCGCCGCCGTCGCCGGCGGCGGAGTCCGCGCGGCGGCTCCTCTCGCGCGTGATCGACGAGCTGGAACGGACGGCCGACCGCCGGGACCAGGGGCTCGCCTGGTTCACGCCGTCCGAGCTGCTCCCCGAGCACCAGCGCGCCGTCGCGCCGGGCGGCTACTACAACTGCGGCGTCGCCCACGGCGTGCCGGGGGTGGTGGCGGTGCTCGCCCGCTGCCGCGCCGCCGGGGTCGAGCCGCGGCGGTCGGCGGCGCTCGCGGCGCCGGCGGTCGAGTGGCTGCTGGCGCGCCGGCAGCGGCCGTCGGCGGGCTCGGTCTTCCCGAGCTGGGTCGGCCCCGGCATCCCGCCCCATCCCGCCCGCCTCGCCTGGTGCTACGGCGATCCCGGCGTCGCCGCGGCGCTCGCGGTCGCCGCCGCCGAGGCCGGCCGCGCCGACTGGCGGGTGGCGGCGCTCGAGACCGCGCGGCGGGCGGCGGCGCGGCCGCCGGAGCGCTCCGGGATCGAGGACGCCGGCCTCTGCCACGGCGCCGCCGGCGCCGGCCACCTCTTCCACCGCCTCCACCGGGCGACCGGCGATCCGGCCCTCGGCGCCGCCGCCGAGCACTGGCTCGGGAAGGCGATCGCGATGCGCGAGCCGGGCCGCGGCATCGGCGGCTACCGGGCCTGGGAGCCCTCCGCGGGCGGCTGGCAGGACGAGCCGGGGCTCCTGGTCGGCGCCGCCGGCGTCGGCCTGGCCCTCCTGGCGGCGGTGACGCCGGTCGAGCCGGCGTGGGACCGGCTGCTGCTCTGCTCGGGACTCTGCTCTGGGTCGGTGTCGCCCGCGGGGAGCGGCCGATGAAGCGCGGGCGCGGCGCGCGCCGGCCGTCTCCCGGGAGGTCTCTCCGCCGGGCTCTCCGGCTGGCCGGCGGGCTCTTCGCCGCCGCGCTGGCGGCGCCGGCAGCGGCGTCGGCGGTTCCCGACTGCTGGCTCGGCGTCGTCCTGCCCAGCCGCACCGTCGAGCTGACTGCCGAGGTCGGCGGCCGGGTCCTCTCGGTCGAGGTCCGGCCGGGCGACGCGGTGGCCGCGGGGCGGGTCCTGGCCGTGCTCGACACCGCCGACGTCCGCCGCCGGCTCGACGCCGAGCGCGCGGCGCTGGCGGCGGCCCGGCTCGACCAGCGGCGCCTCGAGCTGGAGCTGGCCCGGGCCGAGCAGGAGTTGGGCCGGCTCGAGCGGCTCGACGGCCTGGTCGCCCAGCGCGACCTCGACGCCGCCGCCTTCCGCGTCGAGGACACCCGGGCGCGGGTCGAGCTGGCCGCCGCCGAGCACGAGCGGGTCGAGGCCGGCGTCGGCCGGCTCGCCGACGAGCTGGGGCGGTCGGAGATCCGGGCCCCGTTCGCCGGCACCGTGGCGCTCCGCCACGTCGATCCGGGGGCGGTGGTCGAGCCGGGGGCGCCGGTCGTCCGCCTGCTCGGCGGCGAGGAGCCGTTCGTCCGCTTCGCGGTCCCGCCCGAGCGCGCCGGCGACCTCGCGCCGGGCGACCGCGTGCGGGTCGAGCTCGACGGCGGAGACGGTGGCGCCGGCGGACCGCCCGCCCTCCGCGCCACGATCCGCCAGGTCAGCCCCGAGGTCGACGCCGCCGCGGCGATGGTCTTCGTCGAGGCACATCTCGAAGCCCCGGCCGCCGCCGCGCCGGGCGCCGCGGCGCGGGTCTCGCTCGCCGGTGTGCGGGATGCCCCGAGCTGCCTCGGCGCCGCCGGGAGAACCGGCGCTCAGTGATCTGCATATACACGGGTGAGCCCGGGAGGACCCCAGGGCCGCCGATCGACCGAAGGAGATCCCATGGACCAGCAGCAGCCCGCCCCGCGCAAGCTCCACCTCTCCCGCGAGACACTAAAGCGCCTCGACCGCCCCGCCGAGATCGGGCCGATCAGCAAGAGCTGCAACGATCCGCGTTGCGACCTCTCCCCGCAGTGCCCGTTCTGATCAGGCCTCGATCGAGCGTTTCCGGGCGAGACGCCTTCGCCGTCGCGCCGGCGGTTCATGGCTGGCGCGACGGATCGGCCTCGCCGCCACCGCAAACAAAGACATCATAAAGATAAGAACATATGTTAATTTGACAGAGCTGCGCCTGCCGTCACAGAGTTCGGCCTACAACGTCCAGAAAGGGGAACTTCCGATGAAGACCGTTGTAGCCGCCCTTCTTGCACTCGCATCGCTCGCCCTGGCACCGCCCGCGAGCGGTCAGTGGAACCAGATCCCAGGGCTAGGTGCGAGCTCATCCGTAAGGCCTGGTGCTGCGTCGTTCGACTCCAAGATGTGGGTCTTCTTCCGCCGCGACATCGATGGCCAACTCGGTTACGTCACGACCTCCAACATCGATGGCGGGGGCTTCTCCGCGGTCACGGTGCTCCCCGGCGCCGCGGTCAATCCGGAACCCTCGGCCATCGAGTTCAACGGACGGCTCCACGTGTTCTACGCCGAGGGCAGTGGTCCGGGCCGTCTGTTCTATCGATCTATCGGTACGACGGGTAGCTGGTCGCTCGAGCAGCAGGTGCCCGGGGCGTCGACCCACGATGCACCCGGATTGGCCGTGTTCAACGGGCTTCTCTACATCGTCTGGGAACCCGCCGGCTCCGACAATCGCATCAAATACAGCACCCTGTCTCCCGCCGGCGTCTTCTCCGGAGTCCAGACTCCGTTCGGCCTCACGACCCGCGGCCCGGCTGCCGCCGTCTTCAACAACCGCCTGTACGTGGTCTACACCGGCGAGAACGGACCCCGCCATCCCTTGTACTACACCTCGATGGATGCCAACGGCGTGTGGTCCTCCCATTTCGCGGTCGGGGGCAATCCGCGTAGCTCCTTCGCGATCAGTGCGGCACCCTTCCGAGGTCACCTCCAGGTCCACTACACAGGTGCCGACAGCTTCAGGCTGCTCAACAAGCACCTCACAACCGGCGGTGCCTGGTCGCCCGAGTTCTGGCTGGCGGGTCTTGGCTCCTTCGGAGGCACGACCACGGCGAACTTCTCGATTCGTCAATGGGTCCTGAATCCAGGGACCGGAGGAACGATCTTCTACATCGTGTTGACCTAGGACCTCGGACAACTTCCGGTTCCCGAGGCGAGCGCCGGCTAGACCCCTGCGCGCAGCGCTTCCAGCCCGACGTGGGCGTGGAGGTCGCGGCCGGCGACCAGGCCGCCGGCCAGGCGCCGGCGGAGGTCGGCGGCCGCGGCTTCGCGTTCACCGAGCGCCGCCCGGATCAGTACCGGCCACGGATCGGCGTCGGCGGGCGCCTCGAGCGCGGCGAGCCGCTCGAGCGCCGCGGCCGCCGCGCGCCGGTCCCCCCGCAGCGCGGCGAGCCAGCCGAGCACTCCGACCGCGTCGTACTCGCCGAGCCCGAGCGTCCGCCGCTGCGCGGGGTCCATCGGCTCGAGCCAGGAGGTGAGGAGCGCCGCTCCCTCGGCGGCGCGGCCGCTCTCGATCAGCGCCGCCGCGAGGCCGACCGTGAGCGCCGGCGGTGGCGGGGACGACGCCGGCCGGGCCCCGTGCCGGGCGGTGATCGCCGCCGCCAGGCTACGCGCCCGCTCCCGGTGGCCGTGCGCCCGCAGCTCGCCGAGCATGTCGTCGAGCCAGTACCAGGCCGGCGCCTCCGGCCCCTCTTCGAGCGCCGCTGCGGTCAGGGCGGCGGCCTCGCCGGGGCGCCCGAGGCCGGCGAGCGCCGCGGTCTCGGCGACCAGCAACTCGGGCGCGTCGGGATGGAACTGCCGGCCGGTGCGCGCGGCGGCCAGCTCGGCCGCGTAGTCGCCGGCCAGGTGGTGCGCCTCGGCGAGTCCCTGCCAGCAGGAGAGGGTGCGCTCCTCCGGCGGCGTGCTCGCGACCGCCGCCGCGGCCTCGGCGTAGCGGCCGAGGGAGATGTAGTTGCGCGTGATGCAGTCGCCGCCGCCGTCCCACTCGGGATCGAGGTCGCGCAGCGCCAGCTCGGCGGCGAGCGCCTCTCCGTGGCGGCCGGCGCGGTAGTAGCCGCCGGCGAGCATCGCCAGGACCGCCGACGACGCCGGGTCGAGCCGGCGCGCCGCCTCCAGCTCGGCGACCCCCTCGCGCAGCCGGCCGAGCCGCCGCACCAGGAGGTGGCCGAGCCAGTGGCGGGCCGGGGCGTAGTCGGGGTCGAGCGCGACCGCCCGGCGCAGCTCGGCCTCGGCGCGCTCGAGCTCGCCTTCACGCACCAGCACCGAGCCGAGCGAGGCGTGCGCCGCGGCCAGCCCGGGATCGAGCGCGAGCGCGCGCTCGGCGGCCGCGCGCGCCCGTTCGAGCGCGCCCGAATCGGCGCCGGGGGCATAGATCGTCAGTAGCGCCCAGGCGTCCGCCAGGCCGGCGTGGGCGAGGACGAAGCCGGGGTCCTCGGCGACGCTGTGCTCGAACAGCGCGATCGCCTGCAACAGGCCCTCGGGGGTGCGGCGGTTCCACTGCTCGCGCCCCTTGAGATAAAAGCCCCAGGCCTCGACGCTCGCGGTCGGGCGGGCGGCCGGCACGCCCGGCGTGGCGCCCGGAGATCGATCCGGCGGCGGGACCGCGCCGCGCCCGGGCAGGATCGCCGCGGCGGCGACCGCGAGGGCGGCGAGCGCGGCGCCGGCGGCGGCCGCGCGGCCGCGGCTCCGGCGGCCGCGCTCGAGCGCGGCGATCAGCTCCGCCATCGAGCCCCAGCGCTCGGCGGGTTGGCGCGCGAGCCCGCGCGCGAGCGCCGCGCGCAGCCGGCGGGGGAGGCGCGTCGAGGGGGGCGCCGACCGCAGCTCGCCGGCGACGGCGTTGGCCCGGGTCGCGGCCGGCGAGCCCCCCTCGAACGGGTGCTCGCCCGCGAGCGCCGCCCAGAGCGCGACCGCGAACGCGAACTGGTCGGTCCACGGCCCGACCGCCTCGCCCCGGTGCTGCTCGGGCGCCATGTAGGACGGCGTGCCCATCGCCGCCGCGGTGCTCCGGCGCTCGGCTCCGAGGAGGGCGACCGGCCACGCCCCGCCGGACGGCCCGGGCTCGCCGGCCGCTTCGGGGTCGCCGGCGGCCCCAGCCCCGGCGCGGGCGAGCCCGAAGTCGGCCACCCGCAGCTCGCCGCCGGTGCCGCGTAGGACGTTGCCCGGCTTGAAGTCGCGGTGGACCACGCCGGCGTGGTGGGCGGCCGCGAGGCCGCGGGCGGCCTGGAGGAAGGCGTCGAGCACCTCGCGGCGGCCGCGCGGCGCCGCCTCGAGCCACTCCTCGAGGGTGCCGCCGGGGACCAGCTCCATGGCCAGGAAGACGCCGTCGCCGTGGCGGCCGGCGTCGTGGACGGTGACCACGTTGGGGTGGGAGACCCGGGCCAGGGTGCGCGCCTCGCGCAGCAGCCGCTCCGGCGCGCCGCCGCCCGGCGGGATCAGCTTGACCGCCACCTCGCGGTCCAGCTCGGGGTCGCGGGCGGCGTAGACCGCGCCCATGCCGCCGGCGCCGATCTCGCGGAGGACGACGTAGCGGCCGATCCGCGCGCCCGGCGCCGGCGAGGCCGGGGCGGCCGCGGGGCCACGGCCGGCGGCGCCGTCCTCGAGCGCCTGCTCGAGCAGCTCCCAGGGCGGCCGCTCGAGGAAGCCGGCGGCGCGCGGGTGGGCCTCGACCAGCCGCCCGGCCTCGGCGCGCAGGCCGGCGTCGGCGCCGCAGGCGCGGTCGAGGTAGGAGCCGCGCAGCTCGGGCTCGAGGTCGAGGGCCGAGACCACGACCTCCTCGACCCGCCGCCATCGTTCCGCGCGCGGCGTCTCAGCCCGCACCGGCGGTGCCGCCCCCGAGCTCGGCGTAGAGCCAGGTCCGGGCGATCGCCCAGTGGCGGACCACGGTCGGCCGCGAACAGCCGAGCACGTCGGCGGTCTCCTCGAGCGACAGGCCGGCGAAGAAGCGGAGGTCGACGATCGACGCCTTGAGCGGGTCGACCTCGGCCAGCGCGGTGAGCGCGCGGTCGAGCAGCAGGAGGTCGGGGGCCGGCTGCTCGGGCAGATGGTGGGCGGCCTCGATCGGCAGGTGCGGCCGGTCGGAGCGGCGCTTCCGCGAGCCGCGGTAGCGGGCGTAGTCGACCAGGATCCGCCGCATCGTGCGGGCGGCGATGCAGTAGAACTGGGCGCGCTCGCGCCATTCGACCTGGCGCTGCTCGACCAGCTTGAAGTAGGCCTCGTGGACCAGCGCCGTCGCCTGCAGGGTGTGGCCCCGCCGCTCGGCGGCGAGGAATCGCCGCGCCATGCGGCGGAGCTGGTCGTAGACGAACGGATAGAGCTCCTCGAGGGCGCCGTCCTCGCCGGCGCTCCAGGCCTGGAGGAGCTGGGTGACCCGGCGGCTCGGGGGTGCGGTGGCGGGGGAGTGCATCATCGCGGCTTGCATGACAGTGGGTACGCCGGAGGGCCGCTCCGGGTTCGCGCCGGGCGCCCCCGGCAACGATTACAAGCTCCGCCGCCCGGCGGTGGAACTTCTTGCCCGCCGTCCGGAGCGCCGGCGGCCTCCTCGCCGGCCGGTCCCGGCGCGGCCCGAGCCCTTCCGGCGCTGGGCTTTTTCGGCGTCGTCCGGGGCCTCGGACGAGATCCGGCAAGGGTCTTGCTCCCCCCAACCTCGCAGACGACGGCGACGTGCCGCGTCCTACCGATGGGTTTTCTGAAAGGAGTCGTCATGGCCAACGAGACACGCGAACGGACCCCCCGAGACCCCGAGCCCGCCCGCAAGCGCGAGCTGGAGCGCAAGCGCGAGGGCGGCCAGGAGCCGGGGCGCCAGCCCCAGCCCGAGGGCGACCGCGGCGGTCACACCGAGCGCGAGGAGTAGTCCGCCCGGTTCGGGCTCACGGCGCCGGGCCCGGCGCCGTGAGCCCCTGTCTCCGCGGTGACGGCCCGCAAACCGGGCAGTCGCTCTCGCCGCAGGAAAGGCACAGCGGCCGGCCGCAGCCCGGGCAGGCGGCGGCGCAGTCGGCGCAGGCGGCGTGGCCGGCCGGGCAGCGGCGGGCGCCGGGGGCGGGGGCGTCGCAGTTCGCGCAGGCCGCCTGACAGGCGGGGCAGGCGGAGTCGCCGCAGGTCAGGCAGAGCAGGAGCCCGCAGCTCTCGCAGTGGACGATGCAGTTCGGGCACAGGCGATGGCCGGCGGCGCAGGCGGTCAGCGGCAGGCCGGAGGCGGTGCAGTTCGAGCACCGCCGCTCGGGCGCGGCGGGGGCCTCGGCGGCCGCGAGGTCGAGGAAGAACTCCTCGCGGTCGGTCGGCACCCGGTCGGGGTTCTCTGCGATCCAGCGCGCCGCCAGGCCGTTCAACGGGCTCTTCACGTTGTAGCTCTGGAACGCCAGCATCTCGCCCACCCGCTGGATCATCAGGTCGAGCGTCTCGCCGGCGGTCCAGTGGTCCCCGATGCACACCGCGTGAGGTGCGATGTTGGGGTGGAAGACCGGCGTCAGCATGCGGCAGAGCGGGGGGTCGCGCGGGTAGGTGCCCGGGAGGACGATCTCGAGCAGGTGGACGCGCGCGGTCGTCACCTCCTCCCCCTTCTGGCGCAGCGAGGTGACCCGGTAGCGGATCCGGTAGCGCTGCGGCGGGTCGCCGGCGACCCCCTCGACCTCGATCCGCGGATGGAGGTGGGCGAGCCGGCGCACCGCCTCGTAATCGGACTGGAGCCGGCGCAGGCGCAGCTCGCTCATCGCTCGCTCCGGTCTGGAGCTTCAAGTGGGGCCTCGAGCGGCCGCGCGAGCACCTCGCGCACCGCGCGCGCCGGCAGGCTGATGCCGAGCGGCCGGCCGCCGGAGTCGCGGGTGGCCCAGGTGCTCAAGCCGACCAGCCGGCCGTCGCGGTCGAAGAGGCCGGTGCCGCTGTCGCCCGGCTGGACCGGCAGGTCGGTGACCAGGAGGCTGTACTCGCCGGCCGGGGTCGAGTGCGGATCGACGCGCAGGATGCGGCCGGAGGAGAGCCCCCAGCCGCCGCGGAACGGGTTGGGGACGAAGTGGACGGCGTCGCCGGCTCCGACCTCGGCGCGCGCCAGGACCGGCACCGGCGGCGGCGGGTCGTCGATCGCGGCCGAGACCACCGCGACGTCGAGCGGCGGCTGCGCCGTCCACTCGACCCGGCCGCGGCCGTGGCGGCCGTCCGAGAAGTAGACCCAGATCGGTTGCGCCGAGGCGGCGTCGCGCCACGAAGCGACCGCGGCGTAGGGCATCGCGACGTGGCTGCAGGTGACGATCCAGGCGCGGCCGCGCTGGGTGTGGACGATGGTGCCGGCGCCGATCGCCGCGGCGCCGGCGTTGCCGTCGGCACCCGGGGCGAGGATCACCACCGTCGCCTGGACGATCGGCCCCGCGAGCGGTGCCAGCGCCAGCTCGGGGTCGAGGGCGGGCATCGCGTCGTGCGCCCAGTCCGGACCGAGGCCGCTCGACAGCCACCCGAGGCCGGCCACCGCCAGGACCGCGAGGCCGGCCGCCGCCGAGCCGAGGGTCGCGAAGGTCAGCCCGGCCGAGCGCAGCCGCGGCGTGCGCCGGATCATCGCCAGGGCGCCGAAGCCGGCCGCGGCGGCCGCCGCGCCGGTGGCCGCGGCGATCCCGATCGTCGCCACGAGGCGCTGGCGCAGCTCGGCCAGCGGCGCCAGCTCCTGCCAGCTCCAGAACCGCGCGCAGGCGACCACCGCGGCGACGCCGAGCGCGACCGCCGCGGCGCACAGCGCGAGGCGCGCCGCCCGCCGCAGGCGCGGCTCGTCGCCCTGGGGCCGGCGCAGCGCCAGCGCCTCCTCGACGTCCCGGTCGAGGATCACCAGCCGCGCGCCGGGAGCGCCGTAGCGGTCCCAGGCGAGCGCCGAGCGGCACGCCGGGCAGACCTCGGGCAGCCTCGTCCGCGGGTCCGACGGGCCGCCGCAGCGCGGACAGCGGCCGTGGAGGGGGGCCGGGCGTGGCAGAGGCGCGGTCATCACGCCCCCGCCAGGAGCAGGAGGATGACCGCCGCGTAGGTGGCGCCGAGCGCCGCGGTGCCGTAGCCCAGGGCGAGGAGGGTGCCGTCGGCGCCGGCCAGGCGCCGGCGGTGGCGGAACGCGACCAGGCCGGCGGCGAGCCCGGCGACCGGCGCCAGGAGGCCGGTAAGGCTGATCAAGAAGAGCGCCACCAGCCAGCCCTTGACGCCGCGCACCCGCCGCCGGTCGGCGAGCCACCCCTGGTACTCCTCGACGGTCATCGGCTCGGGCCAGGGGAAGCGCGCGCTGCAGCCGCAGACCAGGAGGCTGGCGCTGATCGTGGTCAGGCAGTTCGGGCAGGTCTTGGTGTCGCCCCAGCCGCCACCGGCCACCGTCCGCACCGCCGGCTTCTCCCCGGCCACCGCGCGGGCGCAGCCGAAGGTCGCGCAGCCGCCCAGCTCGCGCCAGCAGACCGCGTGGTAGCGGTGCCGGCAGTCCGGGCACTCCTCGACCTCGTCGCCGGCTTCGATCCGGGTGTGGCAGACGGCGCAACGGCTCATGGTCCCTGTCTCCGCTCCGGTCTAGCTCGTCAGGTGAGGAAGCCGATCAGCATCATCATCCCCCAGAGGACCAGCGCCAGGATGCCGAGGATGCGGCCGGCGGTGGCCAGCCCCTCGCCCCCCAGCCGCGGATCGGCGGCGATCGCCTTCTTGGCGTCGTTGGCCTTGCTGATCGCGATCAGGCCGAAGATGATGCCGCAGACGAAGAACGCGAGGATGCCGAAGACCAGCGAGGCGGCCGCGCCGGGGGCGTTGGTCTTGGGGCCGCGGTAGATGCCGTCGGCGGTCGGCACCATGTTGCAGTAGCTGCACAGGGTGCTGTCGGCGGGGATCGTGAAGCCGCAGTGCGGGCACTTCTTCTTCTCGAGCGCGAGCGGCACCCCGGGCTCGTAGAGCGTCCCGGCCTCGGGCGCGGCCGCGGCGGGGGCCGGGAACGCGCCCTGGACCTCGGCCAGCGCGGCCGCTCCCGCCGGCTGGTCGAGCTTGGCCAGCGGCCGGTTGACGCAGTCCGCGGTCGGGCAGCCGCCCCTGCTGTCCCAGCAGACGGCGTGCGTCGCGGTGGAGCAGGCGGTGCAGACCGCGGCCGGGTCGCCGAAGTCCAGGGGCACGCCGCACCAGCCGCACGGGCGGCCCTGGAGCGGCCGGTTCGCTCTCAGGCGCTGGACGGCCTCGCTCATCGGACGCCCTTCCTTTCTCCCTCGTTGCGGCGCTCGGTCAGCGACTTCCTGGCCCGCTCCTCGAACTCGAGGGTGGTCGAGCCGACGTCGATCCGGTCGCCCGAGCGCAGCCGGCGCTGGCGCACCGCGGCACCCTCGACCCGGGTGCCGGCGCGGCTGCCGAGGTCCTCGACCTCGTAGGCGTTGCCGACCCGGTGGATCGCCAGGTGGCGGGGCTCGATCTCGGCGTCCTTGAAGAGATAGATGTCGGCCTGGGGCGCGCTGCCCACGACCGTCGGGTTGCGGTAGAGGACGAACGACTTGCCGGCCAGTGGCCCGGTGCGCACCAGGATCCACGCCTCGCGCGCCAGGAGGTCGACCAGGGCGATGAAGATGCCCATCGAGACGCCGACCGCGACCAGTCCGACCAGCCGCGACAGTTCGGCGCCGGCGAAGAACGAGCTGCTGCTGAGGAAGCGGCTGATCGGGTCGAAGAACAGCCCGCCGAGCGCGCCGCCGAGCGCGCCGCCGGTGAGCGCGTTGCGCCGCTGCGCTCCGGTCCCCTTGTAGAGGCTCATGCCGAGGCCGACCGCGGCGCCGATCCAGGCCCAGGCGGCGCTGCGGCCGGCGGCGTGGAAGAGGAACTCGATCGTGCTCATGTCCTCGACGCCATAGATCGGCAGGTCGGGCTCCGCCAGCGCCGAGCCGATCGTCATGCAAACCCCCGCCGGGACGTAGGCGACGAAGGCGAAGACCAGGGTCAGGAGGCCGCCGACCGCCGCGCGCTCGGCCAGCCGCGCCCAGTTGCGGCTGGCGATCCCCTCGGCCCCGAGCAGCGCCAGGGCCACCGCGAGGCCGGTCAGCGGGAAGAGGAGGAAGTGGGCCGCGGTGGTCTCGGGCGGGATCGTCTGGCCGGCCGCCTCGGCGGCCTCGGGGGTCGCCGGCCGCACCGCGAGGGCGAGCAGGCGCTCGCCGTCGCTCGGCTCGCCGGCCGCCTCGAGCACCGTCCCGGGCCCGATCGCGCCGACGCCGGAGAACGGCGGCTGGCCGTCGAGGCCGGCCTCCATCCGGGTCCCGGGGATGACCACGACCTCCTTGGCGCCGACCGTCAGGGCGACGGCGCCCTCGATGTCGACGTCGAAGGGATCGCTGTTGACCAGTACCACCTCGCCGCCGATCGCCGGCAGGTCGACGAAACGGGGCTCGATCAGCATCCAGGTCGCGACCGCGGCGAGGGCACCCGCCGCGGGCAGATAGAACAGGCTCGACAGCAGCACCCGCCGCCATCCCGGGAGCGGCTGCGGCTGCGGCCGCTCGCCCTGCGCGAGCTGCCGCTCGCGCTCGAGCGCCCGGTCGACGTCGGCGGTGAAGAGCTCGGCGCGGCCGATGACGATGCGTTCGCTCACCCGCCCCCCTCCTCGAGCCGGCGCAGCCGCTCCGGGTAGGTCGCGTTCTCGGGGTCGACGGCGGCGGCGGTGCGCAGCAGCCGGCGCGCGCGTTCGCGGTCGCCGGCGGCCTCGGCCTGGTCGGCCAGCTCGAGGTAGAGGCCGCCGAGCGCCGAGCGCTGGCGCGCCAGCTCGGCGGCGTCGCGGCGCCGGTCGGAGACCTCGGAGCGCGACAGCAGCTCGAGCGCGCGCAGCGACTGGGCGGCGCGGCTCTGGCTCCTGCCGAGGGTGCCGAGCAGCTCGCGCGCCTCGCGCAGTTCCGGCAGCGCCTGGTCGCGGCCGCCGCCCCCCTCGAGCGCGCGCGCCGCGCGGTCGACGGCCTCGGTGGCCTGGACCAGGTCGAGCCGGGCGCCGTCGTCGTCGACCAGGCGGCGGAGGTAGGAGAGCACCTCGCCGTCGAGCAGCGCGACGGTCTCCTGGGCCGCGGTGAGGTGCGCCTGGTCGATCCGCCGCTGCGCCTCGACCGCGATCCGGTCGACGCCGCGGCCGCCCCACCAGACCCCGGCCAGGAGGCCGATCGCCAGCGCCACCACGGCAGCCAGCCCGGCGCTCATCCAGTCCAGCCCTCCGCCCTCGGTCGCGGACCCCGGTCGCTCGCGCATCGGATCCTCCCCTCCGCCGTCGCCGCGGCCGCCGCCGGCCTTCGTCGTCGCCATCGCCTGCGCCCCCGTCGCCTGCCGGCCCGGTCGCTCGCGCGGCCGGTCGGCCGCCGCCTCCTCGGCCGCCGGCGGCTCCCACAGGCACTCCCGGTCGCCGACCCAGTAGCGCGGGCAGCGCACCGGCGCGCCGTCGCGCCAGACGAACACCCCGTGCTCGCGCCGCTTGGGGTCGTAGACCAGCGCGATCTGGTGCGGCAGGTTGAAGAAGCTCTGCTGGATGAAACGGTCGCGGTCGGAGAGGAAGATGCCGAAGCCCGGGTGGGTGTGGTACCAGCCGACGATCTTCGACCCCTGGTGGCGGGCGTCCAGCTCGGCGTGGATGTGGTCCCAGGTGGCGTGGGTGAAGGTCAGCTCGGTCCCCTTCTCCTCGGCGTGGAGGGCGTCGATGGTGCTCGCCACCGAGAGGTACGGACCGGCGGCGTCGCGCACCAGCTCGCCGACCAGGACCCCTCCCACCTCCCGGTCGAGATGCTCGCCGGCGCGCCGGGTGATGCGGTCGAGCGCCTCCTCGGCGACGTGGACGCGGAAGCCCTGGCGGACCTCCGGGAACGGCCGCAGGGCCAGCTCCCGGTCGTCGATCGCGCGGACGTCGAGCTGGCTCATCGCCTCCCCCCCGAGGGCTCTCCGGCGAGCGCGCCGAGCACCGCCGGCGCATCGGCGTCGAAGAGCCACGCCTTCTTCGCGGCGAGGCCGCGCCGGGCGAGGACGACGTCGAACGCCGGCACGCCCAGCGCCGCCGGGGTCGCGGCGAGGTCGACCGGGCCGCCGCGGTAGGCCGACGACGCGATCTCGAGCCCGCGGTGGGCGCCGCACGCGGGGCACCCCGCCCGCTCCTCGCCGATCTCGCCGACCACCGCCCGCGCCGGCTCGGCGGTGCCGCACTCCGGACAGCGCAGCTCGAGCACCAGGTCGCGGGAGAAGTCGAGGGTCGCCTCGCCGCCCAGCTCGCGCCCGGCGCGCTCGAGCAGTTCGCCGACCGTGAGGTCGCCGGCGCCGGCGCCGAGCGGCTCGACCTCGCCCCACGAGTCGTGGCCGTAGCAGTCGTCGCGGCGCGGGAAGCGGACGCGGGAGAAGTCGTTGCCGTTCATGAACAGCCCCTCGCCGGCCAGCCCGGAGCGCCCGTGGAGCAGGTGGATCGCCTCGGCGGCCTGGAGCGCGCCGACCACCGACGCCGCCACCGCCGTGCTCGGCACGCTGCCGGCCTCGGCCGCCCGCCGGGCGAGCATCGCGCACGAGCGGCGCTCGGCGACGAGCTTGCGGTCGGTCTCGTTCATCGTGCACTCGTAGCAGGCGCCCGAGGCGGGATCGAACACCCGCACCACCCCCGAGAGCCCCTCGATACCGCCGTCGACCCAGGGCCGCCCGAGCCGGGCGCAGGCGCCGTTGACGAAGAGGCGCGCCTCGCGGTTGTCGACCGCGCAGATCACCACGTCGGCCCACAGGAAGACGCCGAGACCGGCGCGGAAGAGGACGTTGTCGGCGCGGCCGACGGCACGCACCTCGGGGTTCAACTCGACCATCCGGCGCGCCGCGACCGCCGCCTTGGGCGCGCCGACGTCGCCGTCGCGGAAGAGGACGCCCCGGGAGAGGTTCGAGATCTCGACCGCGTCGAGGTCGTAGACCAGCGTCCGGCCGACCCCCATCAGCGCGAGCGACTTCAAGACCTCGTTGCCGAGCGCGCCGGCGCCGATCACGAGCGCCCGCGCCGCGGCCAGCCGCTCCTGGTCCCACCACGGGATCAGGGTCTGTCGGTCGTAGCGGCCGGGCGCCGCCCGGGGGAGGAAGTCGGTCGCCGCGAGGTGCCCGCTCAAGCGGCGAGCTTCCCCGCGCCGGCGGTGATCTCGGGCTGGATGCGCAGGACGTCCCCCTCGCCGACCCCCTGCTCGCCGAGGGTCTGCGTGTCGAGGAGCTGGAGCCCGAGCCGGCGGTGGTGGAACTTGTAGCTCATGAGCTGCCCGTCCGGGCTGTGGCGGGGGAGGTGGAGCTTGTCCGCGAGCACCATCAGGATGCGGTCGACGGTGACGTCGTCCGGCACCTCGGCGGTGACCCGCTTGTTGCCCGTGGCGTCCCAGACCTCGACGTTGAGACTGCCCATCCCGAGGACTCCATTCAGCGCCGCGGATCGGGAGCCGCGGCTCTCGCTCCCGGATTCGGGCCGGGGCCTCTGCGGTGACGGTGGTTCAATTGTTTATTGACGCCCGGCGGGCTGTCAAGCGGTCCCGGGAGTGTCCCCGAAGCCGTCGGGCCACCTTCGGCGCACGGCCTGGTACGGCAGGTCCACCAGGAGCTTGAGCAGCAGCAGGAGCGCGGTGAGGCTTGCCGGCGCGTGGACGGGCTGCCGGGCTACGAACGAAGGGTCGTGGTGCTCGTCGAGGTAGTGGAGCGTGGACGCCGGGCTGAGCCAGGTCTTGCACCAGCTCCGGAGCGAGCCGGCGCGCCGCAGACTCGGGTAGGTCCCCATCGCCCGCGCCAGCCGGTCGCAATAGGGGTACATGTCGACCGGGTAGATCCGGCCGGCGTCGAGCTCGGGATAGGTCCGCTCGAGGCGCGCGCGATCGCGGCGATGCGCCGCGGCGAGGTCGGGCGGGCGCGGCCAGCGCCCGGCGATCAGGCCGGTCACGTATTGCGCCTGGACCTCGCAGAGGCTCGGGACGTTGCCGAGGATCGGCCGGGCGAAACCGACCAGGAAGAGGTCGTCGTATTCGGCGTGGACGCAGCCGAGGTAGAAGTCGCCGGGCGCGAAGGCGCCGCCCGAGGTCGCCGGGAGGTCGGACGTGAACCCGATCCTGGGGACCAGGAGGTCCGGGGCGACCTCGACCGCGCGCCCGTCCTCGAAGTCGGCGTAGGTCCGGCAGCTCTCGTCGAGCGGCGGCCCGACGATCCGCAGCCGGCCCTCGGCGACGGCGTCGAGGAAGCCGTCGCTCTTGTTGTGGAAGACGTTGAAGAGGTCGTCCTTGGCCCGCGCGGTCAGGAGCGCCGCCCAGTGCTTCCGGCGGTCGCGCACCGAGGCCGCCTCGCCCCGCCGGCGGTCCGGCCGGTGGAACAGGCGCTCGAAGACCTCCCGGTGCCGGATCCTCGCCTCGACGAACCGCTGCCCGACGGCGTTGCGGACGTCCTCGTGGAACGAGACCAGCAGCCGGTTGCGGAGGAAGTCCGAAGGGACGCCGCGGATCGGGTGGTAGCGGGGGCTGACCCGGATCCCCGACCCGAGCGAGAGCACGACCTCGTTGCCGAGGGCGGGGTCGGCCAGCCGGTCGGCAAGGTCGACCGCCGACTCGCCGCCGCCGACGACCACCACTCGCTTGCCGGTCACCGGCTGCGCCGGGTCGAGCGTGAGGAGCTGCTCGACCGCGCACGGGAGCCGTTTCGGCCGCTCGGCGAGTCCGGTGCAGAGGATCACGGCGTCGAAGGTCTCCGCGGAGGTCGACGCTGCGCGCCGGACCGTCAGCCGCCACCGGCCGTCGCGGCGCTCGACGCGGCGGACGTAGCTCCCGAGCTCGATCGAGGGCGCCAGCCCGCGGTCGCGGACGAAGCCGCGCAGGTACTCGCCGTACTCGCCGTCGCGGAAGAACTCGGCCCGCTCCGCCTCGCCGCCGGGCCGGGCCCGGGCGTCGAACTTCCGGTAGCAGGAGAACTGGGTCGTGTACTTGGTCGAGGTGGAGACGAAGCCGTCGTAGGGATGGCCCCAGGAGCCGGCGATCTCGCCGGCGCGCTCGAAGCAGGCGATCCGCCAGCCGGGGAGCCGGCGGATCGCGTAGTCGAGCGAGATCAGCCCGGCGCTTCCGGCCCCGACGACGGCGAGCCGCCTCGGGCCGGCCGCTCCGGAGGTCAGACCGCAACCCTCAGGCTGACGACGACGAAGTTGAACCGCCCGGACTCCGGGATGAAGAGCAGCAGCCGCTCGCCGCCGGAGAGCGCATGGGTGCGCGCGTATTCGTCGAGCATGATGTAGATGCTGGCGGCGCCGGTGTTGCCCTTGGTGGCGAGGTTGGTCCAGTACGCGACCCGCCCCTCGTCCGCGGCGAGCGCCCGGAAGGCGGCGAACATCTGGCGGCGGAAGAAGTACGACGAGAGGTGCGGCAACACCATCGTGTAGTCGGCGAGGCGCTCGCCGTGCCGCTCCAGGGCCTCGGCCACGACTTTCTCGACGCAGGGCCCGAGGTGTTGGATCAGCACCTCGACGTCCTGGCTCAGGAGCCCGGTCCGGTTGTCGAGCTTCATGCACAGCGGCGTCTCGTGGGCGAACGACCGGGAGTGGGTCCAGACCACCTCGAACGAGGGGCGGTCCCCGGCGGGCCGGTCCTGGACCAGGAAGGCGCCCGCGCCGTCGGAGAGCATCGAGCGCAGGAAGACCGACATGAACCACTTCGAGCGGCGCAGGTCGCGGACCATCCGGCCCAGGTCGTAGGTGGGCCGCATCGCCTTCGACTTGAGGATGGCGGAGGGCTGCTCGACGCCGACGCAGAGGCCGCGGCGATGGTCGCCGGCTGCGACCGCGCGGCAGGCGTTGACCAGGGCCTGGGCGCCGGAGGTGCAGATCCCGGCGTTCGAGTTGATCTCCAGGGCGTGGTCGACCAGGCCGCGCCGCTGCAGCTCGCCATGGAGGAGGCTCGAGAGTCCGGGGCCGTTCATCGGCGTGTTGGTCGAGCCCGCGGAGAGATAGGTGATCGGCGTCTCGCGGTCTTCGCCCGCGAGGCAGTCCTCGACCGCCAGCGCGGCCATCTGGTAGACGTCGTGGGTCGGCCGTTGCCGCCGGTCGAGGGCATAGTGGCGCCGCTCGATGCCGTTGGCCTTGAGCACGCGGCCGCGGACCTTCGGCTCGCCCAGGAGGGTGCCCAGGTAGGCGGGGATCGAGTCGTTGGCGACCGGCTCGCCGGGCAGGAACGCGCCCGTCCGGGTGATGTAGGCGCTCACGGAATCCCTCCGGCGGATTGCATCGCCCGGCCGGCCTCGCCGCCAGCGGCCGCGGACCGGGTGCGCAGGATGTGATAGGCGAACTCGTCGAACGCGACGTGGTAGTAGAGGTACTGGCTGGGGTCGGAGAAGAAGACGCCGCTGTCGTAGTGGCTCCGGTTGCTGTAGATCTGCATGTAGAAGTCGAGGTCGATCATCACCTCGCGGTCGTCGGCGAAGACGTGCTTGAGGCACCAGAGCAGGACGGAATCGGAGTCGAACGAGTTGAGCGCCTTGACCGTCGTCCGCAGGTCGCCGAAGAAGGTGATCGCCATGACCACCACGATCACCACGTTGGTGCACCCCAGGAGCCCGAGGGAGTGCTTCCGGTTGGCGTCGAGCACGGCCTTGCTGAGCGCCTCGTGGTCGGCCGGCCGCCGCCGGCGGATGGCGTCGAGGTCGGCCAGGAACCGCTCCTTGTCGAACCGCTCGAGGATCTCGTAGGACAGCTCGTCGTGGCCGATCGTCATGTTGTTCGAGACGATGTCGCGGAGCGAGCGGAGGTTGAAGTCGCCGTTGATCCCGTTGAGCTTGCGCGGCGCCTCGGCCTCGGGCTCCGCGAGGACGTGACGGTAGAGCAGCGGCTCGATCTGCACGTGACGGATCAACAGCTCGGCGGCTTGCCGGCTGGCCAGGTACTTGATGCCCAGCGCCATGGTGGCGTCGATGCAGCGGGCCTCGAAGCCGTACGGGGACCGGTGGACGAGGAACTTGATCGGGAAGACGACCAGCCGGAGGAAGAAGTAGAAGACCAGGAGGGTCGGGCGCAGGAAGACGTAGTCGAGCCGCGTCTTCTCCCGCGAGAGGACCTCGTTGACGAAGGCGGTCATGTACGGAAACGACCGGAGGGCGCGGCTCGGTGGATCGCCTGCGGACATCTCGAATCTCCTCGCGTCGAGGGCTACGCGGCCGCGAGGACTCCGCCCGGCGCCCGGTCTCGTTTCGCCCGTTCCAGTTTCGTTTTACGCCGCATTCTTGCATACTCGGAAAGATCTTGTAAAGAGGCGCCGCCGCGTCGCGGCGCCGGCGCGATCGATGTCCCGGTGGTGCCGGCGGCGGACATTCTGAGGGCAGAGGTCTTGAGAACCACCAGGAGGAATCCCCCCGTGGCAGCCTTCCGAACCGCCGTGTCCGGACTCGTCGCCGGTCTCGCTCTCGCGCTCCTCGCCGCGGCGCCCGCCGCCGCCCAGCACCTCCGGATCTACTACCCCGACATCGAGCAGGGGAGCGCCACCCTGGTCGTCTCGCCGACCGGCCGCGCCGCCCTGATCGACGGCGGCACCGGCCTCAACCCGACCGACGATCCGGTTGAGGATTTCGTCGCCGACCTGATCGACGCCGGGGTCGTGACCAGCCTCGACTACGTGATCGCCACCCACTACGACGAGGACCACATCGGCCGGCTCGACAGCGTCTTCCAGCTCACGCCGCTCGACCCGTCGGCGATCGCCTACGACCGCGGCACCTTCGGCAGCACGCCGGGGACCTTCGCCTACTCCGACTACTCGTGGTGGGCCGGCCAGTTCAACCGCACCACGATCACCGCCACCACCAGCCTCGACCTCGGCGGCGGCGTCTCGATCGACTGCTACGTGGTCAACGGCACGCTCCCCGACTCGTCCTCGGTCGACATCTCGGGCTCGGGGCAGTTCGAGAACTCCGCCTCGGTGGCGGTCGTGGTCGACTACGGCGACTTCCAGGCCTGGATCGGCGGCGACCTGACCGGCGAGCCGGCCCAGGGGGTGACCGACGTCGAGTCCGAGGTGGCGCCGTTCGCCGGCGACGTCGACGTCTATACCCTGAACCACCACGGCAGCCGCACCAGCTCGAACGCCACCTTCCTCTCGGCGCTCAAGCCCGAGGTCGGGATCAACCAGAACTCGGTGACCAACGACCACGGCCATCCCAACGCCGAGGTGGTCGAGCGCCTCCTCGACACCCCGACCACCGACAGCGGCACGCCGTACTTCTTCCAGCAGAACCCGGGCAACCCGGAGGACGAGCGCTCCGACGACTCGCTCGCCTCGGGGATCGCCGACTGCGACGACCTGACCGAGGTGGTGGGTTTGCCGGGCACGATGCTGATCGTCTCCGACGGCGCCAGCTACCAGGTCTCGGGCTGCGGTTTCGGCGCCCTGTCCCTCGAGGCCGACTCCGGCTCCGGGCCGGTCGGCGACTTCCCGCCCGCGATCGTGCGGGTGGCGCGGAGCCCGCAGGTGCCGCTCGACACCGAGAGCGTCACGGTCGAGGCCGACGTCCTCGACGGCGGCTCGGTCGACGTCGAGCTGCGCTGGTGGCTCGACGGCGTCGAGCAGACGCCGGTGACGATGACCTCGGCCGGCGGCGACACCTACGAGGGGACGATCCCGGCCCAGGACGACGGCGTCAAGGTCGGCTACCGGGTATCGGCCGAGGACTCGGAGGCCCAGACCGAGCTGTCGTTCGCCCAGGGCTACTTCTCCGGCGTCACCCCGATCGCGACCTTGCGCGAGAACGACTCCGACGGCGCGCTGGTGCCGCGGCACTACGGCGTGCGGGTCGAGGGGAACCTGACCGTCGAGCCCGGCGTCCTCCACACCTCGGTGTCGCAGATCTACGTCCAGGACGAAACCGGCGGCGTCCAGGTCTTCGACCGCGACCTGCTCTCGCTCTCGCGCGGCGACCTCGTGCAGTTCGTCGGCGAGGCCGAGCAGTTCGCCGGCCAGACCGAGGTCAACGTCAGCGAGTCGTTCGGCAACTACGGCCACAGCTTCGTCTCGTCCGGGTCGGCGCCGGCGCCGGAGCTGGTCACGGTCGACGAGGTCGGCGAGGCGCTCGAGGGGACGCTGGTGCGGATCGAGGGCGTGACGGTGGTCGACGGCGCGATCCCGGAGTCGGGGAGCGGCAACCTGACGATCACCGACGACGGCGAGGTCACCACGCTGACCCTGCGCATCGACGACACCACCGACATCCCGGGCGCCGCGACGCCGACCCAGGAGTTCGACGTCGTCGGCGTGGTCAGCCAGTTCGACTCCTCGTCCCCCTTCGACTCGGGCTACCAGCTCGTGCCGCGCGGCCGCGCCGACTTCGATTCCGAGGAGGTCAACCTGCCGGCGCTCCTGATCCACGAGATCCACGCCGACCCGGCCTCGGGCTCGGCCGGCGACGCCAACGGCGACGGCACCCGCGACGCCGAGGACGACGAGTTCGTCGAGCTGGTCAACACCGGCTACGCGCCGCTCGACGTCTCGGGCTGGACGATCGGCGACGCCCTCTCGACCCGCCACACCTTCGCGGCGAACACGATCGTGCCGGCGCGCGAGGCGGTGGTGGTCTTCGGCGCCGGCACGCCGGACGGCGACTTCGGCAACGCCGCCGCCAACGGCCTGGTCTTTGTGGCCTCGACCGGCACGCTGTCGCTCAACAACACCGGCGACACCGTGGTGGTCAAGAACGCCTCCGCCCAGGTGATCCAGAGCGTGGTCTACGGCTCGGCGGCCAACGACGACCGCTCGCTGACCCGCGACCCGTCGCTGACCAACACGCCGCTGGTCAAGCACCACCTGGCCGCGGGGTCCGGCGGCACGCGCTTCTCGCCCGGCGCGCGCGCCGACGGCTCCTGGTTCACCGTGCCGGCGGGGGCGATCCTCCTCTCCGAGGTGCTCTATGACCCGACCGGCGCCGACGGCGGCAAGGAGTGGATCGAGCTGTACAACGCCAGCGGCGAGACGGTCGACCTCTCGACCCTGTCGCTCGGCGCCGGCGGCGACGACTACGCGACCAGCCAGGTCCAGCTCGAGGGGACGCTCGACCCCGGCGAGACCTTCGTCGTCGGCGGCGCGACCTCGAGCTCGGACAACGGCAACCCGAGCTACGACCAGGTCTTCGACTTCAGCCCCGACCTCCAGAACAGCGGCACCACCGCCGACGGCGTGGCGCTCTTCAACCTGCGGGCGGCCTTCGTCGGCCCGGCGACGGTGCCGGTCGACGCGGTGATCTACGGCACCAGCAACGACAACGGCCTGATCGACGAGACCGGCTCGGCGCCCTCGCCGCACGTCGGCGACGCCGCGGGCGGCTCGTCGGTCGAGCGGACGACACTGGGCGGGAGCTGGAGCGTGCAGGCGAGCCCGAACCCGGGGGCGACGGGGTTGTAGGGGAGCGGGCGGCGGCGGTGCGGGCGCCGGGCGCCCGCACCGCGCATCAGTCCGGCCAGACCTGCACGCTCTCCCAGACTGCGACCTCGTCGGAGGTCACGGGATGGCGCTGGTATCCGCGGCGATGGCGTTCCTCGATCTCTAGCTCGCGCCGCCGGTCGAGCGCCTCACGGAGCGCAATGCGAGTGAAAGCGGAGCGGTTGGTGCCGAGTGCCTCGACGGCGCGGTCGACCTCGTCGAGCAACGGCTTGTCCAGGGTCATCTGCACGGTCCTCGTCATGAGGGCCACTATAGCCATTCCGATCCTCACTGAGCCGGGTGCTACTCGCGTCGGCGATAGCGCCTACCGATGACGCTCGGCAGCAACGACCCTCGACCGCCGTAGCAGCGCGACTTGACGCCCAGACGTCCAAACGTTACGGTGAGGCCAATGGAGACGAAGCGCGCCACCGTGTACTTCGAGCCCGCGATCCACCGCGCGCTGCGGCTCAAGGCGGCCACGACGGACCAGACCGTCTCGGAGCTGGTCAACGAGGCGGTGAAGGCCAGCCTGGGCGAGGATGTGGAGGACCTGGAGGCGTGGGAGGAGCGCCGCGGCGAGCCGCTGCTGAGCTTCGACGAGGTGGTCAAGGACCTGAGGCGCCGTGGGCGGATATGAGATCCGCATCACCGCGAAGGCAGCCAAGGAGCTCGACGGACTGCCGCGGAAGGCTGACCGTGCCGCGGTGGTCCGCCGGATCCTGGCGCTGGCCGACGACCCTCGGCCGCCGGGCTGCCGGAAGCTCTCGGGCGTCGACGACCTCTACCGGATCCGCCAGGGGCCGTACCGGATCGTCTATGCCGTCGAGGACGACCGCCTGATCGTGATCGTGGTCCGGATCGCCGATCGGAAGGAGGCCTACCGCCCGGGTCTGCGGAAACCCGCGGCGGAGCACACTCGCCCTCGGCCTCGGCGCCGTTGACGGCCGGCGATGGGAGCCTCGATCCTCTGGCGCCGCCTCGACGCCCCCGGCCACGACGCCTGCCGCCTCGTGCCGGACGGCGACGGCTGGCGGCTCGAGGGCTCGGCCGTCTTCCGGCAGGAGGGCGCCGCGGCCCGGCTCGACTACCGGGTCGCCTGCGATGCCGGCTGGCGGACGCGCCGCGGGCGCCTGCTGGGCTGGATCGGCGCCCGCGACCTCGACCTCGAGATCGCCCGCGGGAAGGACGGCGGCTGGACGCTCGGCGGCGTCCCTGTGCCCGGCCTCGAGGGCTGCCTCGACCTCGACCTCGGCTTTACCCCGGCGACCAACCTGCTCGCGATCCGCCGGCTCGACCTCGCGGTCGGCCGGGCCGCCGAGGCGCCGGCCGCCTGGCTCGACCTCGGCTCGCTCGCCCTCGAGCGCCTGCCCCAGCGCTACGAGCGGCGCTCGGAGTCGACCTACTGGTACGAGGCGCCGAGCTTCGGCTACGCGGCGCTGCTCGAGGTCGCGCCGAGCGGCTTCGTTACGAGGTACCCCGGGTTCTGGGAGGCGGAGGCGATCGCGGGCGCATAGTCCCGCGGGCGGCGTGGCCGGCGGGGTCGGGTGCTACTCTTTTTCGCCGGCGAAGAGGAGCGATCCACCGATGACGAGCGGCCGCAACGATCCCTGCCCCTGCGGCTCCGGCAAGAAGTACAAGCGGTGCTGCCTCGGCCTCGACCGCGAGGCCGGGGTCGAGGATTCGCTCGCCGGATCGGTGCGGTCGATGGCGGCCCGTGCGGGCGAGTGGGAGGCCGACCTGGTGCCGATGCCCGCGGCGCTCGACGATCCCGCGGCCCGCCTCGCCGCGCTGCTCCTGGTTGCGGAAGGGTACGTCCTCCACAGCGACGTCCTCGTCCGGCCGTCGCCCGAGCCCGATGCCATGGCGGAGGCGCTGGCGGAGGCGGTCGTGGCCGCCGGCGAGAAGATCGGCGCCCTACCGAAGCGGGTGAAGGTCCGCGACATCGAGACCGCCGCTGCGCTGCCGGGTGCGCTGGCTAAGCGCCTGGGGGATGCCGGACCGGTGCCGGCTGCGGCCTGCGGCGCGCTCCGCGGGCTCGACGAGGCGGCCTTCGCGCTGGCCAGCCAGACCGCCGGCCGACCGCGCCGCTTCCTCGCCAGCTCTCCCGACGTCTGGGCCGGGTGGGGGCTTCCCGGCGACCTGGTTCCCCGCCTCTTCCGGCTCGCCGCGGCGTACTACCGCGCCGCGCCCTGGGCCGTCCTGGCGAATCTCGACGTGCTCCAGGCCGCGCTTCCCGGCGGCGGCTCGTGGACCGTTTGCGTGCTCGGCAACGCCGGGGAGGAGCACGGCCTCGCCCTCTATTCCGAAGCCCGCGACTTCCTGGCGATGTTCGCGAAGTCGCGCCAGGGCTCGCCCTTCGACGACCTCACCGGGCGGGTCCTGTCGCTGACCTTCGACCGCGGCGCCGACCTGCCCCGCGCGATGCGCCGCGAGGTCGCCGCCGCCGGGTGGGAGGTGGCGGGCGCCGAGGCCTATCCGCGGATCCACGCGCTCAACACCCCCGCAGGCGGCATCCGGCTGCGAGACGCCGAGGACCTCGTGGCCCTGCTCGGCGCGGTCCCGAGGTTCGTCGGCGCGAACCGGGAGACACTGGACGTGGGGCGCTCGGTCGAGGAGTGGCGGGACGAGGAGACCGGAACGGTGCTCTCCTGCCGGCCGGACGACGCCGGCGAGCCGCTCGACGGCGAGGAGGACCTCTTCTTCGAGCCGCTCGCCCCGGGTCGCTCCGACGGGTCCGGCGCCGAGCCCGAGGCGGCGATCGCCGGCGCCTGGACGCTGATGGATCCCGCGTCCGATCTGCTCGACCGCGAGGTCGGGGTGGTGGAGCGCTTCGAGCGGCACCTCGCCGAGCGCGAGGGGCTCTCGGCGGCGACCGCGGCCAGGCACTCCGGCACCGCCCGCCGCATGGTCGAGTTCCTCGCGGGCACCGGCGTCCCGGTCCGGGCGCTCCACGAGCACGACCTGCGGGACTACCTGTTCGACTGGTATCCGCGCAAGTCGCCCGACGGCGCCGCGAAGCGGAATGCGGTCCCCGGCTCGCTCCGCCGCTTCTTCGATTACCTCGCCGCCGAGGAAGGGATCGTCTGTCCGTGGGCGTTCGAGATCCTCGAGGACCGGCATTACCTGCTCGAGATCTGGGACGACGCCCCCACCGGCCCCTTCTGGGACGAGGGGGTCCAGGAATGGCGAAACGAGCGGCTCGAGGACCTGGTCGAGCTGGTGATGATCCCCGACGCCTCGCTCGGCCCGGAGGGCCAGACCTGGGGCTCGACGATGGGGATCACCGAGGCGCGGCTCCACGCCGAGTTGGTCCGGCGCTGGCTCCTCTGGCGGGACGAGCTTCTCGACGCCGGCATCGACGACTGGCGGGATCTCGCCGACCGCCTCATCGAGCGCCAGCGTGAGTGGGAGCGGACTCCACACCCGCGCTGCGCGGGCAAGAGCCCGATCGAGGCGGTCCTCGCGGAGCGCGCGGGCGGCGAGGGGGAGCCCTGAGGTGACCCCCAACGTCTCCGCCCCCGAGGCCCTCGAGCGCCTGCGCGCCGGCAACCGCCGCTTCGTCATCGACGCCGCCGGCGACGGCCCGGAGACCGGCCGGTCGCGGCGCCGTGCGCTGCTCGACGGCCAGGCGCCGTTCGCCATCATCCTCGGCTGCTCGGACTCGCGGGTGCCGGCGGAGCTGGTGTTCGACCAGGGGCTGGGCGATCTCTTCGTGATCCGGGTCGCCGGCAACATCGTCGCGCCATCGCTGGTCGGCAGCGTCGAGTTCGCCGCCGAGCGCTTCGGCACCCGGCTGGTGGTGGTGCTCGGCCACTCGCAGTGCGGCGCGGTCGAGGCGACGCTCGAGGAGCTGGAGCGGCCGTCCGAGAGCCGCTCGCTCAACCTGCGCTCGATCGTCGAGCGCATCCGCCCGGCGGTCGAATCGCTCCTCGACGGGACGCCGCCGGACCGCGAGGCGCTCCTCCGGCGCGCCGTGCGGGCGAACATCCGCGCCTCGGCCGACCACCTGCGGCACGGCTCCGACCTCCTCGAGCGGCTGAGCCGCGACGACGGCCTCGTGGTGGCCGGCGCCGAGTACTCGCTCGAGACCGGCGTGGTCGACTTCTTCGACCCGGGATCCTGACCATGACGATCCGCGCGCGGGCGGCCGCGGTCCCGCTCTCCTACCTCGCCGCGGTGCTCTTTGTCGCCGCGGCGGTGGCCGCCCGCTGGCTGCTCGATCCCTGGCTGGGCGAGCAGCTTACGCTGATCACCACCTTCGCGGCGGTGGCCGCGGCGGTCTGGCTGGGCGGTCTCGGCCCGGCGCTGGTCGCGGCGGCGCTCGCCTTCCTCGCCTGCAACTACCTGTTCATCGAGCCGCGCGGTGAGCTCAGCCTCGCCGGCGTCCCCCAGATCGCCGGGCTGGTCGCCTACGCGGTCACCTGCGCGTTCATCATCGGTTTCGGCGAGGCTTTGAGGCGCGCCCGGACCCGCACCGGCGAGGGGCGGGCGCTGCTGCAGCGGGCGGACGACGCCGTGCGCGAGAGCGAGGAGCGCTTCCGCGCCCTGGCCGAGAACATCCCGCAGCTCGCCTGGATGACCCGCCGCGACGGCTGGATCTTCTGGTACAACCGGCGCTGGTTCGAGTACACCGGCACCACCCTCGGAGAGATGCAGGGGTGGGGGTGGCAGGCGGTGCACCACCCCGACCACGTCGAGCGGGTGACCGAGCGGTTCCGGTCGGCGCTCGAGAGCGGCGACCCGTGGGAGGACACCTTCCCGCTGCGCGGCCGCGGCGGCGGCTACCGCTGGTTCCTGTCGCGCGCCTTTCCGCTCCGCGACTCCGGCGGCGAGGTCGCCGGCTGGTTCGGCACCAACACCGACATCACGGAGCTGCTCGAGGCCGATCGCCGCAAGGACGAGTTCCTGGCCACGCTCGCCCACGAGCTGCGCAACCCGCTGGCGCCGATCCGCAACGCGGTGCAGGTCGTCCGCCTGGAGGGCGCGCCCGAGGCCGAGCTGCGGCGGGCCGGCGAGGTCATCGACCGCCAGGTGCGGCAGATGGCGCGGCTGCTCGACGACCTCCTCGACACCGCGCGCATCTCCCACGGCAAGCTCGAGCTGCGGCGCGAGCGGGTCGATCTCGGGGCGGTGGTCGAGATCGCGCTCGAGACCAGCCGGCCGCTGGTCGACGGCGCCGGGCGGGAGCTGGCCGTGACCCTGCCGCCCGGGCCCGTGGGCCTCGAGGCCGACCCGGTGCGCCTCGCCCAGGTGTTCTCGAACCTGCTCAGCAACGCCGCGAAGTACACCGAGCCGGGCGGGCGGATCCGCCTCGCCGCCGAGCGGCGCGACGGCGCGGTGGAGGTCGCCGTCGAGGACGACGGCATCGGCATCGCGCCCGCGATGCTGCCCCGGATCTTCGACATGTTCAGCCAGGACCGGGGGGCGGCGGAGCCACGCCGGCGGCGGCCTCGGGATCGGCCTGGCGCTGGCGCGCGCGGTGGTCGAGCTGCACGGCGGCCGGATCGAGGCGCAGAGCGGCGGCGCGGGGCGGGGGAGCCGGTTCGTCGTCCGGCTGCCCGCGCTCGCCGAGCCGGCCGCCGGGACCGGCGCCGGCCCGCCGCCGGCCCGGCCGGCCGCCGGGGCCGAGCAGGCCGTCTCCCGGCGCCTGCTGATCGTCGACGACCTCCGCGACAGCGCCGACACCCTGGCGATGCTGATGCGGATCCACGGCCACGAGGCCGAGACCGCCTACGACGGCGAGGCGGCGGTCGCGGCGGCCGAGCGCTTCCGCCCCGACGTCGTCCTGCTCGACCTCGGGATGCCCGGGCTCGACGGCTACGGCGCCTGCCGCCGGATCCGCAGCCAGCCCTGGGGCCGCGGCATCCTCCTGGTCGCCCTCACCGGCTGGGGCCAGGAGGCCGACCGCCGCCGCACCGAGGAGGCCGGCTTCGACCACCACCTGGTCAAGCCCGTCGACCCCGCGGCCCTGAAGGAGCTGCTCGCCGCGCCCCGCGGCGGCGGGAGCTGAGCCGGCCGGCGGCTACGGCACGGCCGCGGTCCACGCCCCGGTGTCGCCGCTCTCGAAGCCGTCCGCGAGCACCGCCCGCGGTGCGGCGCGGTCGAGGCGACGCCCGAGGCGCTGGAGCCGAGTACTCGCTCGAGACCGGCGTGGTCGACTTCTTCGACGGGCTCCCCGCGCCCGGCTGACCGCCGCCCCTGACGGGTCGTCCCTACAACGTCCTGAGGAAGGCGATCAGGTCGGCCTTCTCCTCGGCCGTGAGGTCGAGGCCGAAGGGGTGGCCGGGCACGGCGCGGGTGACCACGCCGGCGCCGCGGAAGCCGGTCGGCCGGTAGTCGTCGCGCAGCCGGCGCGGGTCGAACCAGTCCTCGAGCGTAGCCACCGAGCCGCTGTGCTCGTACGGGCCGCGGTACCAGACCCCGCGCAACGACGGCACCTTGTAGAAACCGGTGCCGCGGCGGGTGTCGAGGGCCAGGCCGGGGTCGGTGCCGACCGAGCGCGGGACCACCGAGTCGGCGTACGGGAAGCCCTCGGGCACCTTGAAGCCGTCGACCGGCGTCAGCTTGTTGTTGGTGTAGAGCGGCGGGGTGTGGCAGTACGGGCACCCCTCGCGCACGAAGATCGTCTCGCCGCGCCCGGCGCGCTCGTCGAAAGGGTTGGGGTTGGGCGGCGGCTGGAGCGAGTAGAGGTAGCGCCCGAGGGCGAGGAGCTGGGCGTCGCCGTAGCGGCTGCGCCGGAACGGTCCCGGGGCGTCGGGATCGGGGAGCCGGCCGGCCGGGATCCACTCGCCGTAGCGGGCGAAGAAGCCGGTGTCCTGCTGGGTCACCGCGTAGCGGCCGAGGTCGGTGACGTCGCGGTGGACGACGTGGCCGGTGCGGTCGAGGAAGCGGCGGTCGCGCACCCCGATCAGGTCGGGGACCACCACCGGATGGCGGAGGCTGGCGCCGAAGCGCGGCTGGACGCCGGTCGGGATCGCCTCGTAGGCGGCCGCGAACTCCTCGAGGCTCATGGCGTCGAAGCGATCCTGGCGGGAGGGCGGCAGCCAGGGCGCGCCGTAGAGCATGGTCATGAACCGCGGCAGCCGCGCAGCATAGGCCGCGGGGTCTTCCGCCTCCAGTGCGCCGACGCGGGTGTCATCGGCGTCGAGCCGGTTGAGCGGCAGGTTCCCCGGCGCGCCCTTGACCACCGTGCCGTCGTCGAGCACGCGGGTGTGGCAGGTGGCGCACGAGAACTGCGCCACCTGCACCTGGCCGGGGGTCTGGACCACGTAGCGGAAGAACGGCACGGTGCCGTCCGCGGCCACCGGGACGCCGAACCGCCGGTACCACTCCGGGTCCCGCAGGTGCTCGACGCGCACCAGCGCGTCGACGGTGATCGGTGACTCGAAGACCAACTCGCCGGCGGCGATCCACTCCGCCTCGGTGGTCAGGAGCGCCGGGTCGAAGACCTTCCGCGGCTCCTGCGCCGCCAGCTCCTCGAGGTAGCCGGCCGGCTCGCGGTCCGGGTGGTAGACCGGGTAGCTCTTCCAGATCGGCCGCTCGGGCAGCCGGTAGAAGTGCTCCGGGGGGAGGTGTACCGGGGTCGCCGCGGGATCGGCGAGCGGCAGCTCGAACCCGGTCAGCCCCTCCTCGGTCCAGATGCGCGGGATCTCGGCCGGCGGTGCGGCCGGAGCAGTGTCCGGCGGCGTGTCCGGCGTAACGCCGGCGAGCGCGAGGCCGGCGAGCGCAAGGGCGGCGGCGGTGAACCCGGCGGAGGTCCTCAAGGACATACCAACCTCTACAAAAGGATGTGGGTGCACTTCGAAGTTGCTATGGTCTCGGTTCGAGAAGTTGAGATACATTACAAGATGGTGCCTTAGTTGCCTATCAAAGATGTCGACCCGCTGCAGCGGGTGGGTGAGCGCTCGGACCGCGCGGCCGGCTCGCCGGCGGCCGTGCAGGCCCCGGAAGACGCCCGCGTGGGGCCGTCTCCGGCCGCGGTTGGGGACGTCGCCGCCGCCTTCCGGCGCCAGGCCGCGCGCGCTCCCGACGCCGTCGCGGTGGCGTTCGGCGGCGAGCAGGTCAGCTATGCCGAGCTGCTCCGGCGGGCGGAGGCGCTGGCGCGGCGGCTGCGGCGCGCCGGGGTCGGGCCGGAGGCCGCGGTCGCCGTCTTCCTCGACCGCTCGGTCGAGCTGATCGTCGCGCTCCTGGCGGTGCTCGAGGCGGGCGGCGCCTACGTCGCGCTCGATTCCGGCGAGCCGCCCGAGCGGCTGGCGCTCCTGCTCGCCGACGCGGCGCCGGCCGCGGTCGTCAGCCGCGGGGCGCTGCGCCGCCGGCTGCCGCCCGCCGGCGTCCCGGTGCTCGACGCCGGCACCGCCGGTCCCGCGGCGGCCCGGCCGGTGCCGGCCCGGCTGTCGGTCGCGGGCGGCGCCGGCCGCCTCGCCTACATCAGCTTCACCTCGGGATCGACCGGGCGTCCCAAGGGGGTGGCGATCCCGCACCGCGGCGTCCTGCGCCTGGTCCGCGGCGGCTATGCCCGCTTCGGCCCGGACCAGGTCTTCCTCCAGCTCGCGCCGGTCGCCTTCGACGCCTCGACCTTCGAGATCTGGGGCGCGCTGCTCCACGGCGGCGCGCCTCGAGGTGGCGCCGCCCGGGCCGCTGTCGAGCGCCGGAACTGGGCCGGCTGGTCGCGTCGCGCGGGGTGACCACGCTCTGGCTGACCGCGGGGCTCTTCCACCAGATGGTCGACGCACGACCTCGGACGGCTCCGCGGCCTCTGCCAGCTCCTCGCCGGCGGCGACGTCCTGGCGCCGGCGGCGGTGGCGCGGGTGCTCGCGGAGCTGCCCGATTGCCGGTTGATCAACGGCTACGGGCCGACCGAGTGCACGACCTTCGCCTGCTGCCACCCGGTGACCGCGGCCGACCTGGCGCGGCCGTCGATCCCGATCGGCCGCCCGATCGCCGAGACCGCGGCCCGGGTCCTCGGGCCGCGGTCTCTCGGCGGATGCCGGCGGGGGTGCCGGGGGAGCTGTGCCTGGGCGGCGCCGGGCTGGCGCGCGGCTACCTCGGCCGGCCGGCGCTGACCGCCGAGCGCTTCGTGCCCGACCCGTTCGGCGCGCCGGCGGAGCGCGGCTCTACCGCACCGGCGACCGCGTGCGGCTGGCGGGCGGACGGCGCGCTCGAGTTCCTCGGCCGCCTCGACGACCAGGTCAAGGTCCGCGGCTTCCGCGTCGAGCCGGGCGAGGTCGAGGCGGTCCTCGCCGGCTGCTCCGGGGGTGCGGCCGGGTGGCGGTTCGGCCCTGTGCCGGGGCCGGGGGCGACCGGCGGCTGGTGGCCTTCGTCGCCGCCGCCGCCGGCGCCGCGCCCTCGGCCGCCGACCTCTGCCGCCTTCGCCGCCGCGCGCGCCTGCCGCGCCCCGATGGTCCCGGCCGCCTTCGTCCCGCTCGACCGGCTGCCGCTGACCGCCAGCGGCAAGGTCGACCGCGCCGCGCTCTGCCGGCTGGCGCCGCCCGAGGCCGCCGCGGGCGGCGACGGCGGCCAGGCGCCGCCGCGGACGCCGGTCGAGGAGCTGCTCGCCGGCCTCTGGGCCGACCTCCTGGGCGGCGCGCCGCGCCGCGGCCGATGCCGACTTCTTCGACGCTCGGCGGTCACTCGCTGCTCGCCACCCGGGTGGTGGCGCGGGTGCGCGACGCGCTTCGGCGTCGAGCTGCCGCTCGCCGAGCTGTTCGAGCCCCCGACGCTCGCCGCGCTGGCGGCGCGGATCGACGAGCGCCTCGGCGCCGGCGGCGGCGCCGAGCGGGCGCCGGCACTTCCCGCCGGCTGCCGCGCGGCGGCGAGCTGCCGCTCTCCTTCGCCCAGCAGCGGCTCTGGTTCCTCGAGCAGCTCGAGCCGGCGAGCCTCGCCTACAACCTGCCAGGCGGTCCTGCGCTTCACCGGCGGGCTCGACGCCGCCGGCCCTGGCGCGGCGCCCTCGGCGAGATGGTCCGGCGCCACGAGGTGCTGCGCACCACCTTCGCCGGCGGCTGCCGGCCGGCCGGGGCAGGTGATCCGTCCGCCGGCCGCGCCGGCCGCTGCCGCGGGTCGACCTCGGCGGCGTTGCCGGCGGCGTGCCGGGAGGGGGCCGCCGGCCGGCTGGGCGCGGCCTGGTTCCGGCGCCGCTTCGACCTCGCGCGCGGGCCGCTCGTCCGCGCGGCGCTGCTCCGGCTCGGCGCCGACCGCCATCTGCTGCTCCTCGCCGATGCACCACATCGCTCCCGACGGCTGGTCGATCGGCGTCCTGGTCCGCGAGCTGGCGGCGCTCTACGCGGCCGCGGCCGCCGGCCGGCCGTCGCCGCTGCCGGAGCTGCCGCTCCAGTACGCCGACTTCGCCGCCTGGCAGCGCGCCTGGCTCGAGCGGGGGTGGCCTGGAGCGCCAGCTCGCCTACTGGCGGCGGCGGCTCGCCGGCTGCCCGGGCCCTCGACCTGCCCGCCGACCGGCCGCGGCCGGCGGTGCCGAGGTTCCGCGGCGCGGTCGAGCGGATCGAGCTGCCGGCGGCCGAGGCCGAGCCGCTGCGGGCGGCCGCCCGCGGCGCCGGCGCGACCCTGTTCATGACCCTCCTCGCCGCCTTCGCCGCGCTCCTCCACCGCTACGTCGGGGCAGGCCGAGATCGCGGTCGGCACCGGCGCCGCCAACCGCCGCTGGCGCGAGGTCGAGGGGCTGATCGGCTTCTTCGTCAACACCCTGGTGCTGCGCGCTCGACTGCGCCGGCGACCCGAGCTTCGCCGGCCTCCTGGCGCGGGTGCGGGAGACCGCGCTCGGCGCCTACGCCCACCAGGACCTGCCGTTCGAGCGCCTGGTCGACGAGCTGCGGCCGCGAGCGCGAGGCCGCCCAGAACCCGCTGTTCCAGGTCGATGTTCAGCTTCCAGGACACGCCCCGGCGGCGACCTCGCGCTCCCCGGCCTCGAGCTGGCGGTGACCGAGGGGGTCGGCGCGGGGGCGGCGAAGTTCGACCTCACGTGATCGTCGTCGCGCACGCCGAACAGCGCCCGGGCGTGCGGCGCGGCGCGGCCTGACCCTGGTCTGGGAGTACGACCGCCGACCTCTTCGACGCCGCCACCGTGGCGCGCCTGGCCGGCCACTTCCGGACCCTGCTCGCGGCCGCGGCGGCGGCGCCCGGCATGCGCGCTCTGCGGAGCTGCCGCTGCTCGCCGCGGCCGAGCGCGCACCAGCTCCTCGCCGATGGGGCGCGCCGGCGCCGCGACGCGGCCGCCCGGCGACGGCCGCTCCACGAGCCTCTTCGCGGCGCGCGCCGCGCGCGGCCCCGGACGCCGGTCGCCCTGGTCGCGCCCGAGGGGCCGGCTCACCTACGGCGAGCTGGCGCGCGCGCGCCGACCGCCTGGCGCGCCGCCTGCGCGCGGCCTGGGCGTCGGGCCCGAGGCGCGTGGTCGGGCTCTGCCTGCGAGCGCTCGCTCGACCTGGTCGTGGGCATCCTCGGCATCCTCAAGGCCGGCGGCGCCTACGTGCCGCTCGACCCGGCCTACCCGCCGGAGCGGCTGGCCTTCATGCTCGACGACGCCGGGGCGCCGGGTCCTGGTCACCGACGCGGCGCTGCGCGACGCGGCTGCCGGCCGCGGGGCGGCCGGTGGTGCGCCTCGACGCGACGCGGCCGGGCGATCGCCGGCGAGCGCCGGCGCCGCCGCCGATGCCGGCGACCCGGCGCACCTGGCCTACGTCATCTACACCTCGGGCTCGACCGGCCGGCCCAAGGGCGTGGTGGTCACCCACGCCAACGTCGCGCGGCTGTTCGCCGCGACCGAGCGCCTGGTTCGGCTTCGGCGCCGGCGACGTCTGGACGCTGTTCCACTCCTACGCCTTCGACTTCTCGGTCTGGGAGATCTGGGGCGCGCTGCTCTACGGCGGCCGGCTGGTGGTCGTGCCCTACGGGGTGAGCCGCGCGCCCGAGGCGTTCCGCCGACCTGCTGGCCGCGCGAGCGGGTGACGGTGCTCAACCAGACGCCGTCGGCGTTCCGCCAGCTCATCGCAGGCCGAGGAGGCAGCCGGCGCGCGCGACGCTCGGCCCTGCGCTGGGTGATCTTCGGCGGCGAGGCGCTGGAGCCGCCGAGCCTCGCGCCCTGGTTCGACGCGCCACGGCGACGAGCGGCCGCGGCTGGTCAACATGTACGGCATCACCGAGACGACGGTGCACGTCACCTACCGGCCGCTCGGCGCGGCGGACCTGGCGCGCGGCCGGGCAGCGTCGATCGGCGGGCCGATCCCGGACCTGCGGCTCTACGTGCTCGACGCCGCGGCTGCAGCCGGTGCCGGTCGGCGTGCCGGGCGAGATCTGCGTCGGCGGCGCCGGCGCTGGCGCGCGGCTACCTCGGCCGGCCGGAGCTGACCGCCGAGCGCTTCGTCCCCGACCCGTTCGGCGGCGCGCCGGGCGCGCGGCTCTACCGCACCGGCGACCTGGCGCGGCGGCTGCCGGACGGCGAGCTCGAGTACCTGGGCCGCATCGACCACCAGGTCAAGATCCGCGGCTTCCGCATCGAGCTGGGCGAGATCGAGGCGGCGCTCGCGCGCGCACCCGGCGGTGCGCGAGGCGGTGGTGCTGGCGCGCGAGGACGGCCGGCGGGCGACCGCCGGCTGGTCGCCTACGTGGTGCCGCGGCCGGGCGCGGCGACCGCCGCCGGCGAGCTGCGCGCGCTCCTCGCCGAGCGCGCTGCCCGAGCTACATGGTGCCGGCGGCCTTCGTGCCGCTCGACCGCGCTGCCGCTGACCGCCAACGGCAAGCTCGACCGCCGCGGCGCTGCCCGACCCCGAGGCCGCGCGCGGCCGGACCGCGGCGGCCTACGCGGCGCCGCGCGACGCCGGCCGAGGAGGCGCTGGCCGCGGTCTGGGCCGAGGTGCTCGGCGTCGAGCGGGTCGGCGTCGACGACAACTTCTTCGCCCTCGGCGGCGACTCGATCCGCAGCATCCAGGTGCTGGCGCGCGGCCCGCGAGCGGGGCCTCGCGCTTCGCCCTGCCGCAGCTCTTCCGAGCACCAGACGGTGCGCGAGCTGGCGCGCGCCGTCGCGCGGCGCCGGCGCCGGAGGCGGCCGGGCGGCCGCTCGCGCCCTTCGCGCTGGTCTCCGACGAGGACCGCGCGCGCGGCTGCCGGCGGGCGTCGAGGACGCCTACCCGCTCGACCCGGCTCCAGGCCGGCATGCTCTTCCACAGCGAGCTCGACCCGGCTCGACGCCGTCTACCACGACGTCGCCAGCGCTCCACCTGCGAGGCGCCGTTCGACCCCGCGGCGCTGCGCGCGCGCCGTCGACGCGGCTGGTGCGCGCGCCACCCGGTGCTGCGCACCTCGTTCGACCTCGCCGGCTTCAGCGAGCCGCTGCAGCTCGTGCACCGCGAGGCCGCGGTGCCGCTCGCGGTCGAGGACCTCCGCGGCGCTCGCCGCCGGCCGGCGCAGGAGCGGCGGCTCGACGCCTGGATGGAGGCGGAGAAGCGGCGGCCGTTCGACTGGGCGCGGGCGCCGCTCGCTGCGCCTGTTCCTGCACCGGCGCGGCGAGCGCGAGCTTCCAGCTCGCGCTTGCCCTCCACCACGCGATCCTCGACGGCTGGAGCCTGGCCACCGCGTGCTCGCCGAGCTGTTCGGGCTCTACCTCGACGAGGCCGGCCCTGAGTCCGAATCGCCGGAGCCGCCCCGGCGCCTCCTCCTCCGGTGCGCTTCCGCGACTTCGTCGCCCTCGAGCGCGCGGCGCTGGCATCGGCCGAGGCGGCGGAGCTACTGGCGCCGCGAGACCGCGGACGCGCCGCAGACCCGCCTGCCGCGGGCGGCCGGGCGCCCGCCGCCGCCGGCTCGAGCGCAGGGCGCGCCGGGCGCGGCGGGATCGAGCGGCGCGCGGTGCCGGCCGAGACCGCCGCCGGCCTCCGCCGGCTGGCCCGCCGCGCTGCCGTGCCGCTCAAGACGGTGCTCCTCGCCGCCCACCTGCGCGTCCTCGCCACCGCTCGGCGGCGAGCGCGAGGTGGTCACCGGCCTGACCCTCCACGGCCGGCCGGAGCGCGAGGGGGGCGAGCGCGTGCTCGGCCTCTTCCTGAACATCGCTGCCGCTGCGCCTCGCGGTCGGCGGCGGGAGCTGGCTCGACCTCGCCGCCGCCGCCTTCGCCGCCGAGCGGCGCCTCTTGCCCCACCGCCGCTACCCGCTGGCCGAGATCCAGCGGATCGCCGGCCAGCCGCTGTTCGAGACCGCCTTCAACTTCGTCCACTTCCACGTCTACGAGCGGGCCGCCGCGCTCCCCGGGCTGCGCCTGCTGGGCCGCCGCGGCTACGAGGCGACCAACTTCGCGCTCCTGGTCAACTTCCAGGCCGCGCCCGGGAGCGGCGAGCTGACCCTGGGGCTGATCCACGACCCGGCCGAGATCGGCGGCGGCGAGGCAGCCCTCCTCGGCGAGCGCCTGCTCGGGCTGCTCGCCGCGATGGCCGCCGATCCCGGGGGGCGCGTCGACTCGGTCTCGCTGCTCACCCCGGCCGAGCGCGTGCAGGTACTCGGCGGCTGGAGCCGGGGCGCCGGCGGCTACCCGCGCGACCGCGACGTCGCCGCGCTCTTCGCCGAGCAGGCGGCGCGGACGCCGGACGCGGTGGCGGTGAGCCACGGCGACTCCTGGCTGAGCTACGGCGAGCTGGCGCGGCGGGCGGGGCGGATCGCCGGCAAGCTGCGCCGGCTCGGGGTCGGCCCCGAGACGCCGGTCGGGATCGCCACCGAGCGCACCGCCGAGCTGGCGGTCGGGCTGGCGGCGATCGTCCTCGCCGGCGGCGTCTACGTGCCGCTCGACCCGCGCTACCCGGAGGAGCGGCTCGCCTTCATGGTCGCCGACACCGGGCTCGCCCTGGTCCTGACCCCGGCGCGGCACGCGGCGCGCTTCGCCGCCGCCGGCGCCCGCCCGCTGGCGCTCGAGCGGGAGGTGCGCGCGGCCGGGGTCGCCGACGGTTCCCTGCCTCCGCCGGCGCCCGCGGGCGATCCCGACCGGCTCCTCTACATCATCTACACCTCGGGCTCGACCGGCCGCCCGAAGGGGGTCGCGGTGCGCCACCTCGGGGTGGTGCGGCTGACCGTCGGCGCCGACTACGTCCGGCTCGGGCCGGACGAGACCGTGCTGCTCTTCTCGCCGCTCTCCTTCGACGTCTCGACCTTCGAGATCTGGGGCGCGCTCCTGACCGGCGGCCGGCTGGCGGTGGCGCCCGACGGCGCGCTCGCGACCGCCGAGTTGGGCGAGGTGGTGCGCCGCCAGGGGGTGACCACGCTCTGGCTGACCTCGGGGCTCTTCCAGCAGGCGGCCGAGGGGGACCTCGACGGCTTCCGCGGCGTCCGCCAGCTCCTGGCCGGCGGCGACGTGGTGTCGCCGGCGGCCGCCGCTCGGGTGCTCGCGGCGCTCCCCGGTTGCCGGGTGATCGACGGCTACGGCCCGACCGAGGCCACCAGCTTCGCCTCGACCTCGGAGGTCGAGCCGCCGGTGGCGCTCGACCGCCCGATCCCGATCGGCCGGCCGATCGCCGGCACCGAGCTCCAGATCGCCGACCCGTTCGCGCAGCCGGCGCCGGTCGGGGTGTCCGGGGAGCTGCTGCTCGGCGGCGACGGGCTCGCCCGCGGCTACCTCGGGCGGCCGGCGCTGACCGCCGAGCGCTTCGTCCCCGACGCCTTCTCCGGCCGCCCGGGCGAGCGGCTCTACCGCACCGGCGACCGCGCCCGCTGGCGGCCGGACGGCCGGGTCGACTACCTCGGCCGGCTCGACCGCCAGGTCAAGGTGCGCGGCTTCCGGGTCGAGCCCGCGGAGGTCGAGGCGGCGCTCGCCGCCCACCCGGCGGTCGCCGCGGCGGCGGTCGCCGCCTGGCCCGATCCCACCGGCGGCCACCGCCTGGTCGCCTACCTGGTCCCGGAGGCCCACGCAACGGCACTGGCGGCGGCGCCGGCGGCGGCCGAGCTGCGCCGCTTCCTCGGTGAGCGGCTCCCCGAGTACCTGGTGCCGTCGGCGTTCGTGACCCTCGCCGAGCTGCCGCTGACCGCCCACGGCAAGCTCGACCGCCGCGCCCTGCCGCCGCCCGAGCCGGCGGCGGCGGGGGAGGGCGGACACGTCGCGCCGCGGACGCCGCTGGAGGAGGCGCTGGCCGGGATCTGGGCCGAGCTGCTCGGCCGCGAGCGGGTCGGGGTCGAGGACGACTTCTTCGCCCTCGGCGGCCATTCGCTGCTCGCCATCCGGCTCGCCGCGCGGGTCGGCGCGGCGTTCGGCGTCGCCCTGCCGCTCGGCCGCCTGTCCCGGGCGCCGACGGTCGCCGCGCTGGCCGCCGAGGTTGCCGCGCTCTCCGGGCGCGGCGGCGCCGGCGCGGAGTGGCCGCTCCTCACGCCGGACCCCGCCGGGCGTCACCAGCCGTTCCCGCTCACCGAGGTCCAGGAGGCGTACTGGGTCGGGCGCGGCCGCGACCTCGCGCTCGGCGGCGTCGCCTCGCACCTCTACCTCGAGGTCGAAGGGGAGCGGCTCGACGCCGGGCGCTTCGCCGCCGCCTGGCGGACGCTCGTCGAGCGCCACGGCATGCTGCGCGCGGTGGTCCTCCCCGACGGCCGCCAGCAGGTGCTCGCCGACCCGCCTCCGTACCAGCCCGGGGTGAGCGAGCTCGACGGCCGGCCGCCGGCCGAGGTCGCGGCCGAGCTCGAGGCGGTGCGCCGGCGGCTCTCGCACCAGGTCTTCGCCGCTGACCGCTGGCCGCTCTTCGAGATCCACCTGTCGCAGCTCCCGGGGGGGCGCACCCGGCTCCACCTGAGCCTCGACGCGCTGATCCTCGACGCCTCGAGCCTCAGCCTCCTGGCGGCCGAGCTGGCGGCGCTCTACGACTCCCCGGATTCGGCGCTGCCGCCGCTCGAGCCGACCTTCCGCGACTACGTCCTGGCCGAGCGCGCGCTGCGCGGGACCGCCGCCTACCGGCGCGCCGAGGAGTACTGGCGGGCCCGCCTCGACACCCTGCCGCCGGCGCCCGAGCTGCCGCTCGCGCGCGGCCCGGCGGAGCTGTCCGCGCCGCGCTTCGCCCGCCGCAGCGGGGCGCTCGACGCCGCCGCCTGGGGGCGGCTCCGGGCGCGCGCCGGGCGGGCCGGCGTCAGCCCCTCGGGGGTGCTCCTCGCCGCCTGGTCGGAGGCGCTGGCGGCGTGGAGCAAGAGCCCGCGCTTCACCCTCTGCCTGACCCTGTTCCAGCGCCTGCCGCTCCACCCCGAGGTCGACCGGCTGGTCGGCGACTTCACCTCGCTGACCCTGCTCGAGGTCGACGCCGAGACCCCGGGGAGCTTCGAGGAGCGGGCGCGGCGCCTCCGCGACCGGCTGTGGGACGACCTCGACCACCGGATCTTCGGCGGCGTGCGGGTGCTTCGCGAACTGGCGCGGCGGCGCGGCCCGGGGGCGCCGGCGGCGCTCGCGCCGGTGGTCTTCACCTCCACTCTCGGGCTCGGGCGCGGCGGCGCCGCGGCCCTCGAGCGCTTCGGCGAGCGGGTGTTCGCGGTCACCCAGACCCCGCAGGTGTGGCTCGACCACCAGGTGCTCGAGCGCGACGGCGCGCTGATCTATCACTGGGACGCGGTCGAGGAGCTGTTCCCGCCCGGGCTGCTCGACGACCTGTTCGCCGCCTACCGCGCGCTCCTCGACCGCCTGGCCGCGGGCGAGGCGGCGTGGCGCGAGCCGGTGCGCGACCTCCTGCCGGCGGCGCAGCTCGCGGCCCGCCGCGCCGCCAACGACACCGGGGCGCCGCGCTCCGAGGAGCGGCTCGAGGCGCCGTTCTTCGCCGCCGCGGCGGCCCACCCGGAGCGTCCGGCGGTGATCGACCCCGAGCGGACGGTGACCTACGGCGAGCTGGCGCGCCGCGCCGAGGACCTCGCCGGCCGGCTGCGCCGGCGCGGCGCCGGGCGCGGCCGGCTGGTGGCGGTGGCGCTCGAGAAGGGGTGGCGCCAGGCGGCGGCGGTGCTCGGGATCCTGCGCGCCGGCGCCGCCTACCTGCCGGTCGATCCCGAGCTGCCGGCGGAGCGCTTCCGCACCCTCCTCGGCCTCGCCGGCGCGACGCTGGCGGTGACCCGCGCGGATCTCGCCGCCGCGCTGCCGTGGCCGGAGGGGGTCGAGCCGGTGGACGTCGACGCCCTGGAGGACCTCGAGGTCCCCGCCGCGGAAGGCGGCGCGGACGACCTCGCCTACGTCATCTACACCTCCGGCTCGACCGGCGCGCCGAAGGGCGTGATGATCGACCACCGCGCGGCGGTCAACACCGTGCTCGACGTCAACCGGCGCTTCGGCGTCGGCGCCGGCGACCGGGTGCTCGGCCTCTCCTCGCTCAGCTTCGACCTCTCGGTCTGCGACCTCTTCGGCACCTTCGCCGCCGGCGGCGCGCTGGTGCTCCCCGCGGAGTCCGCCGCCCGCGATCCGGCGCACTGGGCGGAGCGGCTCGCGGGCGAGGGGGTCACGGTCTGGAACTCGGTGCCGGCGCTGCTCCAGCTCCTGGTCGAGTACGCCGAGGCGGGGGGGCGGCCGCTGCCGCCGGGGCTGCGGCTGGTGCTGCTGTCCGGCGACTGGATCCCGCTCGACCTGCCGGACCGCCTGCGCCGGCTGGCGCCGGGCGCCGAGGTGATCACGCTCGGCGGCGCCACCGAGGCCGCGATCTGGTCGATCTTCCACCCCGTGCCGGGCCGCCGCCGGAGGGCTGGAGGAGCATCCCCTACGGGCGGCCGCTCGCCAACCAGACCCTCCACGTCCTCGACGGCGGCCTCGCCGAGCGCCCCGACTGGGTCCCCGGCCACCTCTACATCGGCGGCGACGGCCTCGCCCGCGGCTACTGGCGCGACGAGGAGGCGACCCGGGCCGCCTTCGTCCGGCACCCCGGCACGGGCGAGCGGCTCTACCGCACCGGAGACCTCGGCCGCCGGCTGCCCGGGGGCGTGATCGAGCTGCTCGGCCGCGAGGACGGCCAGGTCAAGATCCACGGCCACCGGATCGAGCTGGGGGAGATCGAGGCCCACCTCGCCGCGCTGCCGGCGGTGGCCGCCGCCGCGGTCACCGCGCCCGGGCCGCGCGAGGAACGCACCCTGGTGGCCTACGTGGTGGCCGCCCCGGGCGCCGGCGCGGAGGCCGCTCCCGGGGCGCTGCGCCGCGCGCTCGCCGCCCGGCTGCCGCGGCACATGGTCCCCGAGCGCTGGGTCTTCCTGCCGGCGCTGCCGCTCTCCGCCAACGGCAAGGTCGACCGGCGGGCGCTGCCGCCGCCGGAGACCGCGGCGGCGCCCGGAGGCGCGGTGCCCGCGGCCGCCGCCGCGGACGGGCTTGCCGAGCGGGTTCGCCGGGCGATCGCCGGGGTGCTCGGCCGCGAGGTCGACGCCGGCACCGACCTCCTGGCCGCCGGCGCCGACTCGGTGGCGATGGTGCGGATCGCCAACCGGCTGGAGGTCGAGATCGGCTTCCGCCCCGGCTTCGACCAGCTCTACCGCTTCCCGACCGCCGCCGGCCTGGCGGCGCTCGCCGGGCGCTCCGGCGCGGCTCCGGAGGGCTCCGGGGACGGTGCCCCGGACGGCGCCGGGGGCGGCGCGCCGCCGGCCTTCGACCTCCTGCTCGACCCGGCGGAGCGCGCCGCGTTCGTGCGCCGGCGGCCGGGGCTCCGTGCCGACCTCGACGGCCGCGGCGCGCTGGCGCTCCCCGGCGCCGCCGGCGCGGACGACCTCCGCGCCCTGCGCAGCTACCGCGAGTTCCTCGCCGAGCCGATCCCGCTGGCGCGCTTCGGCCGCCTGCTCGGCGCGCTCGCCGCGGGGCCCTGGAAGGGCGCCGGGGGCGCCGGGCAGGGAAACGGCGCCGCCGGCGCCGCCGTCAAGCGGCTCTACCCGTCGGCCTCCGGGCTCTACCCGGTGCAGGTCTACCTCCACGTCCGGCCCGGGCGGGTCGAGGGGGTGGCCGGCGGCGTCTACTACCACGACCCGGCGGCGCACCGGTTGGTCGAGATCGGCCCCGGCGCCGACCTCGACCCGGCGATCCATCACCGGCTGGTCAACCGCCCGGTGTTCGAGCGCGCCGCGTTCTCGCTCTTCCTGGTCGCGCGGCTGGCCGCGATCGCGCCGCTCTACGGCGACGCCGCGCGCGCCTTCGCCACCCTCGAGGCGGGCTACCTCGGCCAGCTCCTGCGCCAGCGCGGCGCCGAGACCGCGATCGGCCTCTGCCCGATCGGCGAGGTCGACTTCGCGCGCGTCCGCGACCTCTTCGCGCTCGCGCCCGGCGACGAGTTGGTGCACAGCCTGGTCGGCGGCGCGGTCGATCCCGGGCAGCCGTGGGCGCCGGTCGACTCGGTCGCCGCCGGCGCGGGCGCCGGCGCGACGCCCGAGTACGAGGAGGGGACGCTGTGACCGCCGCGCTGCTCGCCGAGCTGGACGGCCGCGGCGTCGAGCTGTGGGCCGAGGGGGGCGAGCTGCGCTTCCGCGCCCCCGCCGGGGCTCTGACCGCCGAGCTGAAGGAGCGCCTGCGGGCGCGGCGGGCGGAGCTGCTGGCGGCGCTCGACGGCGAGCGGCCGCTGTCGGCGTCGCAGGAGCGGATCTGGTTCCTCGAGCGGCTGGCACGGCGGGCGGCCGGCGTTCACCATCCCGGCGCTGCTCGACCTCCGTGGGCCGTTCTCGGCGCCGGCGATGGCGGCGGCGCTGGCCGCGGTCGCCGCCCGGCACGAGGCGCTCCGCACCCGCGGCGAGGAGCGCGGCGGGCGGCCGGTCGGCCGGCTCGAGCCGCCGCCGGCGCCGCGCCTGCCGGTCGCCGACCTCGGGGTGCTGGCGCCGGAGCCGCGGGGCGCCGAGGCCGCGCGGGCGGCCGCGGCGTGGATGCGGCGGCGCTTCGACCTCGGCGCCTCGCCGCTCCTGCGCGCGGCGCTCCTGCGGCTCGGCGCCGCCGAGCACCGGCTGGTCCTCGCCACCCACCACTTCGCCGTCGACGGCTGGTCGATGCGGGTGCTCCTCGGCGAGATCGCCGAGCTCTACCCGGCCGCCGCCGCCGGCCGGGTCGCACGGCTGCCGGCGCCGGCGCGCTTCGCCGACCACGCCCGGCGCGAGCGCCGCGAGGCGGCCGCCGGCGCCTGGGACGGCCAGCTCGACTGGTGGCGCCGCCGGCTGGCCGGCGCCGAGCCGCTCGAGCTGCCCGCCGACCGGCCGCCGGCCGACCATCACTCCGGCGCGGCGCCCACCCTGCGCGGCGTCACTCTTCGCTGGAGCCTGCCGGAGCCGCTCACGGCGCGCCTCGAGGCGCTCGGCCGGGCGGCCGGATCGACCCTCTTCACCACCCTCCTCGCGGGGCTCCAGGGGCTCCTCTCCCGGCTCACCGGGCAGGGCGACCCGGTCGTCGCGACCGCGGTCTCGAACCGCTACCGCCCGGAGCTCGAGGGGGTGGTCGGACCGCTCTCGAATACCCTCGTGCTGCGCGCCGGCCTCGGCGGCGACCCCGGCTTCCGCGAGCGGGTGGCGCGCACCGCGGCCGCCGCGCGCGAGGCCTTCGCCCGCGCCGAGCTGCCCTACGACCGGCTGGTCGAGGCGCTGCGCGCGGAGTCGCCGGGGGCGGAGGCGGCGGCGCGGCCGGGCCTCTTCTTCGTCCTCCAGTCGGCGCCGCTCTCGACCTACGGGCTGCCCGGGCTCGAGGTCCGGTTCGAGCACGTCGACACCGGCGCCGCCAAGCACGACCTCAGCCTGTCGCTGGAGCGGACGCCGGCCGGGCTGGTCGGCTCGGCCGAGCTGGCCGCCGAGCGCTTCGACGCCACCACCGTGCGCCGGCTCCTCGGGCGGCTCGAGACCCTCCTCGCCGCCGCGGTCGACGACCCGGAGCGGCCGTTCGGCCTCTTGCCGCTCCTCGCCGCCGCCGAGCGGCACCAGCTCCTCGTCGAGGGGAACGACAGCGCCACCGGCTACCCGCGCGGGGCGACCCTCGGCTCGCTCTTCGCGGCGCGGGCGGCGGAGCGGCCGGACGCGGTGGCGCTCGAGTGGGGCGGCGGGAGCTGGAGCTACGGCGAGCTGGAGCGGCGGTCGGCGGCGCTGGCCTGGGCGCTGGCGGGGGCGCTCGGGCGGCGCGGCGTGGCGCCGGAGCCACGGTCCTCGGGGCCGGGGTCTTCGGAGCCGGTTGTCGGCCTCCGCCTCGACCGCGGCCCGGAGCTGGTGCTGGCGATGCTCGCGGTGGTGCGCGCCGGCGCCGCCTACCTGCCGCTCGACCCCACCTATCCGGCCGAGCGGCTGGCGCTGATGACCGGCGACGCCGGCTGCGCGCTGGTTGTCGACGCGGCGGGGCCGGCTCCCGCGGAGGCCGGGACGGCGCGCCGGATCACCCTCGCCGAGCTGGCCGCCGCGGCCGCGGCGGGTGCCGTCGCGCCGCCTCCGGCGGCCGACCCGGGCGGCCTCGCCCTACGTCCTCTACACCTCCGGCTCGACCGGCCGGCCCAAGGGGGTCGCGGTGACGCACCGCGCGAGTGGTCCGCCTGGTCGCGCGACGCCGACTACGCTCCGGCTCGGTCGCCGGCGACCGGGTGGCGCAGACGGTCAACGCCGTCGTTCGACGCCGCCACCTTCGAGATCTGGGGCGCGCTCGCCGCCGGCGCCACCCTGGTCGTGCGTCGACCGCGACGTCGCCCTGCGACCCCGCCGCGCTCGCCGCCGAGCGTCGGGCGCCGCCGGGTCACGTGCTGTTCCTGACCACCGCGCTGCTCCAGCTCGTCGCGCGCGAGGCGCCGGAGGCGTTCGCCGGCCTGCGACCACGTCCTCTTCGGCGGCGAGGCCGGTCGACGCCGGAGCGCGGTGCGCGCGGGCGCTCGCCGCCGCGGCGCCGGCGCGCCTGCTCCACGTCTACGGCCCCACCGAGACGCACCACCTTCGCCACCTGGCACCGGGTGCGCGAGGCGCCGGCGGGCGCCGCGACGCGTGCCGCATCGGCCGGCCGATCGCCGACACCCGCGCTCTACGTGCTCGACCGCGCGCTGGCGGCCCGCTGCCGGCGGGCGCTGCCGGCGAGCTGTTCCTCGGCGGCGACGGCCTGGCCCGCGGCTACCTCGGCCGGCCGGAGCTGACCGCCGAGCGCTTCGTGCCCGACCCGTTCGGCCCGGCCGGGCGGGCGGCTCTACCGCACCGGCGACCTCGTGCGCCGGCGCGCCGGACGGCGCGCTCGAGTTCCTCGGCCGCGTCGACCACCAGGTCAAGATCCGCGGCTTCCGCATCGAGCCCGGCGAGATCGAGGCGGCGCTCGCGCGCGCACCCGGCGGTGGCGCGAGGCGGCGGTCGCTGGCGCGGCGAGGACCGGCGCGGCGAGCGGCGGCTGGTCGCCTACGTCGCGCCGCGGCGCGGAGCCGACGCCGCCGACGCGGCGCGAGCTCGCGCGCCACCTCGCGCGCGCGCGCTGCCCGAGGCACATGGTGCCCGCGGCCGTCGTGGTCGCTCGACGCGCTGCCGCTCACCGCCAACGGCAAGGTCGACCGCCGGGCGCTGCCCGGCCGCCGGAGGCCGCGGCCGCCGGCGCGCCGCGGCGCGGCGCGCCGCGCACGCCGGTCGAGGAGCTGCTCGCCGGCGATCTGGGCCGAGGTGCTGCGGCGTCGAGCGGGTCGGCGCGCGCGACGACTTCTTCGCCCTCGGCGGCCACTCGCTGCTCGCCACCCGGGTCGTCGCCGCGGGTGCGCGACGCGCTCGGCGTCGAGCTGCCCGCTGCGCGCGCTCTTCGAGGCGCCGACCGTGGCCGGCTGGCCGCGCGCGGTCGAGCCGGCTGCGGCGGCGCCGCGCGGCCGCGGCGCCGCCGCTCGTGCCGCGCGAGCGGCTCGCGCGACGGGCCGGCTGCCGCTCTCCTTCGCCCAGGAGCGGCTCTGGTTCCTCGACCAGCTCGAGCCGGGGCAGCGCCGGCCTACAACATCGCCGATCGCCGCTGCGCCTCGCCGGCCCGCTCGACGCCGCCGGCGCTCGCGGCGGCGCTCGCGGCGAGATCGTCCGCCGCCACGAGGCGCTGCGCACCCGCTTCGCGCTGGGCGACGGCGGCCCGGTGCAGGTGATCGCGCCCGGCGGCGGCCGTCGCCGCTGCCGGTCGATCGACCTGACCGCGCTCGCGCCCGGCGGCGCGAGAGGCCGAGGCGCGCCGGCTCGCGGCCGCGGAGGCGCGGCGGCCGTTCGACCTCGGCGCGCGGGCCGCTCCTGCGCGCCGCCCTGCTGCGGCTCGGCGCCGGCGAGCACGCGCTCCTGCGTCGACCGTCCACCACATCGTCTCGCGACGGCTGGTCCGCTCGGGGTGCTGATGCGCGAGCTGGCGGCGCTCTACGCGCGCCGTCGGCGGCCGGCCGCCCCTCGCCGCTGCCGCCGCTGCCGGTCCAGTACGCCGACTTCGCGCGTCTGGCAGCGCCGGCTGGCTCGACGAGGCGCGGTCCTGGACCGCGCAGCTCGCCTGGTGGCGCGAGCGCCTGGCCGGCGGCCTGGCGACGCTGCGAGCTGCCGGCCGACCGGCCGCGGCCGGCGCGGCCGAGCTTCGCGCGGCGCGCGGGCGCCGCGCCGGCTGGCGCCGCCGCTCTTCGACCGGCTGCGCGCGCTTCGCGCCAGGCCGCCGGGCGCGACCCCGTTCATGGTCCTCCTCGCCGCCTTCCAGGCCCTCCTCGCGCGCTGGTCGGGCGGAGCGCGACGTCGCGGTCGGCACGCCGATCGCCAACCGCGAGCCGGCCGGAGCTCGAGGCGCTGATCGGCTTCTTCGTCAACACCCTGGTGCTGCGCACCGACGGTCGATCCCGGCGCCGGCCTTCGGCGGCGCTGGTCGCCCGGGTGCGCGAGAGCTGCCCTCGGCGCCTTCGCCCACCAGGACCTGCCGTTCGAGAGGCTGGTCGAGGAGCTGCCGCCCGGAGCGCGAGCTCGGGCGCGACGCCGCTGTTCCAGGTCTTCTTCACCTACCAGTCGGCGCCCGCGCTGAGCCTCGACCTGGGCGGCGTCGCGGCGGAGCCGCTGGGGGTCGATCCCGGGCTCGCCCGCTTCGACCTGACGCTCTCGGCGGCGGCGCTCCCGGGCGCCGGCGGGCCGGGCGGCGGACTGGTGGCGCTCGACGCCGCGGCCGACCTCTTCGACCGCACCACCGCGGCGCGCCTGCTCGAAGGCTTCGCCCGGCTGCTCGAGGCCGGCCTCGCCGAGCCCGAGCGCCCGCTCGGGGAGCTGCCGCTCCTCGGGGCGGCGGCGCGCCACCAGCTCCTCTTCGAGTGGGGCGCCGAGCCCGCGGCCCTCGCCGCGGCCCCGGGCGGCGGCGTCGAGCGCTGGTTCGCCGCCGCGGCGCGGCGGTGGCCGGAGGCCGAGGCGGTGGTCCAGGGAGACGGCCCGGGCGGCCGGCGCTGGAGCTACCGCGACCTCGACCGCGCCGCCGGCCTCCTGGCGGCGCGCCTGGCCGCGCTCGGGGTCGGCGCCGAGGCGGTGGTCGGGGTCTGCGCTCGAGCGCTCGCCGGCGGCGATCGTCGCGCTCCTCGCGGTGCTCCGCGCCGGCGGCGCCTACCTGCCGATCGATCCCGCCCAGCCGCCCGAGCGCCGCGCCGCGCTCCTCGCCGCCGCCGGGGCGCGGGTGCTGATCGCCGCCCCCGGCGCCGGCGCCGCCGGCGCGCCAGCGGTGATCGAGCTGCCGTCCGGCTGGCCGGGGGCGGAGGAGCCGGCGGCGGGGGAGAGGCCGGCGCCGGGGCCGGCGCCCGGCGCTCTGCCGCTCGACCGGCTGGCCTACGTCTTCTACACCTCGGGCTCGACCGGCGCGCCCAAGGGGGTGGCGGTCTCCCACCGCGCCCTCGCCCGCACCCTGGCTTGGCGCCTCGCCGCCTTCGCTCCCGGGCCGGGCGACCGGGTGCTCCAGAGCGTGCCGCCGACCTTCGACCCGTCGCTCTGGCAGGTCTTCGGCGCGCTCGCGACGGGCGCCGCCCTGGTGCTGCCGGAGCGCGACGGCGACCCCGGCCACCTCGGCGAGCTGATCGCGCGCGAGCGGATCACGATCGCCGACTTCCCTCCCTCGCTGCTCGCGGCGCTCCTCGCCGCCGGGGCGCTCGGCGCGCCCTCGCTGCGGCTGGTCTTCGCCGGCGGCGAGGCGCTGCCGCCGGAGCTGGCCGCGGCGTTTCGGGCCGCCTCGCCGGCGCGCCTGATCAACATCTACGGCCCCACCGAGGGGGCGATCGACAGCGCTTGCCGGACCTGCGACGGCGGGGAGCGCGGCGCGGTGCCGATCGGCCGGCCGGTGGCGGGCAAGCGGCTGCGCGTCGCCGGCCCGCTCGGCGAGCCGCTGCCGGCGGGGGTCCCCGGCGAGCTGTGGATCGGCGGCGAGGGGCTGGCGCGCGGCTACCTCGGCCGCCCGGGCGCCACCGCCGAGTGCTTCCGCCCCGATCCCGGCGGCGGGGTTCCCGGCGACCGCGTCTACCGGAGCGGCGACCGGGTGCGCCACCGCGCCGACGGCGCGCTCGAGTTCCGCGGTCGCACCGACCGCCAGCTCAAGCTGCGCGGGGTGCGGATCGAGCCGGGGGAGGTCGAGGCCGCGCTCGCCGCCCACCCGGCGGTCGGCGAGGCGGCGGCCGGGATCTGGGAGCCGGCTCCCGGCGACCGGCGGCTCGCGGTCTGGGTGGCGCCGCGCGCGGGCGCCGCGGCGGCCGATCCCGCGGCGCTCCGCGCCTTCCTCGCCGGCCGGCTGCCGGCGCACGCGGTGCCCGCGGCCTACGTCCGGCTCGCCGCGCTGCCGCGCACCGGAAGCGGCAAGGTCGACCGCGCCGCCCTGCCGCCGCCGGCGGTCGGAGACGCCGCGCGCAGCGCCGCCTGGGCGCCGCCCCGGAACGAGGTCGAGCGTGCCGTGGCCGAGGTCTTCGGCGACCTCCTGGCGGTGCCGTCGGTCGGGCTCGACGACAGCTTCTTCGACCTCGGCGGCCACTCGCTGCTGCTGGTCTCGGCGCGCGAGCGGCTGGCCGCGCGGCTCGGCCGCGCCGACCTCGAGCTGGTCGACCTCTTCCGCCACCCGACCGTGCGCGGGCTGGCGCGGCGGCTCGCCGGAGGCGCGCCGGCGCCGGCGGCCGCGGCTGCCGAGGGCGAGGCGGCGGCGCTGCGCCTGCGCGAGGGGCGGGCGCGGCAGGCCGAGCGGCTGGCGCTGCGGCGCGCCGGCGCCGGAGGCGGGCCGTGAGCGGCCGCGGCCTCGAGATCGCGGTCGTCGGCATGGCCGGTCGCTTCCCCGGCGCCGCCGGCGTCGCCGAGCTGTGGGACGGCCTCTGCCGTGGCGTCGAGTCGATCACCCGCTTCTCGCGCGAGGAGCTGCTCGCCGGCGGCGCCGACCCGATGCTCCTCGACCACCCCAACTTCGTCGCCGCGGGGGCCGTGCTCGACGGCGCCGACCGCTTCGACGCCGGCCTCTTCGGCCTCTCCCCGCGCGAGGCCGAGCTGCTCGACCCGCAGCAGCGGCTGCTCCTCGAGTGCGCCTGGGAGGCGCTCGAGCGCGCCGGCCACGGCGGCGCCCGGCCGGGGCCGGTCGGGGTCTTCGTCGGCGTCTCCCAGAGCAGCTACCTGGCCGGCGCCGGCGCCTCGCTCGCCGCCGCCCTCGGGCGCGCCCAGCTCGACCTCGCGGGCAACCGCGACTTCCCGGCCACCCGGCTGGCCTACAAGCTCGACCTCCGCGGGCCGGCGGTCAACGTCCAGACCGCCTGCTCGACCTCGCTGGTCGCGATCCACCTGGCCGCCGCCGCGCTCCTCGCCGGCGACTGCGACCTGGCCCTCGCCGGCGGCGCCTCGGTGCGCTTCCCGGAGCGCGCCGGCTACCTCTACCGCGAGGGCGGGATCGGCTCGCCCGACGGCCACTGCCGCCCGTTCGACGCGAGCAGGCGCGGGGGACGGTGGGAGGCGCCGGGGCCGCGGTGGTGGTGCTGAAGCCGGCTGGCCGACGCGCTCGCGGACGGCGACCCGGTCCACGCCGTGATCCGCGGCTCGGCCGTCGAACAACGACGGCGCGCGCAAGGTCGGCTACACCGCGCCCAGCGTCGAGGGGCAGGCCGAGGTGATCCGCGCTGCGCTCGCGCTCGCCGAGGTCGACCCGGCGACCGTCGGCTACGTCGAGGCGCACGGCACCGCCACCCCGCTCGGCGACCCGATCGAGGTCGCGGCGCTCCGGCAGGCGTTCGGCGCGGCGCCGGCCGGCGGCTGCGCGCTCGGCTCGATCAAGGGCAACCTCGGCCACCTCGACGCCGCCGCCGGGGTCGCCGGCTTCGTCAAGGCGGTGCTGGTGGTGCGCGAGGGGCGGATCCCGCCGACCCTCCACGCCGAGCGGCCGAACCCGGCGCTCGGGCTCGACGGCAGCCCCTTCCGGCTCGCCGCAGGGTCTCCCGACGGACCGGCTGCCGACGGGCCGGCCGCGGAGTGGCCGGCCGCCGGCGGCCCGCGGCGCGCCGGGGTGTCGTCGTTCGGGATCGGCGGCACCAACGCCCACGTGGTGGTCGAGCAGCCGCCACCGCCGGAGCCCTCGGGGCCGGGGCGGCGCTGCCAGCTCCTGGTGCTCGCGGCGGCGACCGGGACCGCGCTCGACGCGGCCGCGGCGCGGCTCGCGGATCACCTCGATGCGCACCCCGGCGACGCGCCGGCCGACGTCGCCGCGACCCTGGCGCGCGGCCGGCGGGCGTTCGCCCACCGCGCCGCCCTGGTCGCCGCCGGCCGCGCGGCGGCGACCGCCGCGCTCCGCGGCGGCGCGCCCGGGCTGCGCCGCGGCCGGGCGCCGGAGGGGAGCCGGGCGGTCGCCTTCCTCTTCCCCGGCCAGGGCGCGCAGCGGCCCGGCGCGGGGCGCGAGCTCTACCGCGGCGAGCCGGCGTTCCGGCGCCCGATCGACCGCTGCGCCGAGGTGCTCGGCCCGCTGGCCGAGGGCGCGGGCCTGGTCGAGCTGCTCTTCCCCGAGTCCGGCGACCCCGGGGCGGCCGGCCGGCTGACCCGCACCGCGGCGGCCCAGCCGGCGCTCTTCGCTCTCGAGCTGGCGCTCGCCGCCCTCTGGCGGGAGTGGGGGATCGAGCCCCAGGCGATGCTCGGCCACTCGGTCGGCGAGTACGCCGCCGCCTGCCTGGCCGGGGTGTTCACGCTCGAGGACGGCCTGGCGCTGGTCGCCGAGCGCGGCCGGCTGATGGACGCCGCGCCGGAGGGCGCGATGCTCGCCGTGCCCCTACCGGCGGCCGAGGTCGAGCCGCGGCTGGACGGCGGCCGCGGCGGGCTGGCGGTGGCCGCGGTCAATGCGCCGCGGCTGACCGCGGTCTCCGGGCCGGCGGCGGAGATCGAGCGGCTCGCCGCCGCGCTCGCGGCCGACGGAGTGGCGACGCGGCGGCTCCGCACCTCCCGCGCCTTCCACGGCCCGGCGATGGAGCCGGCGGCGGCGGCGTTCGCCGAGCGGGTGGCGAGGGTGCCCCTGGCGCCGCCGCGCATCCCGTTCGTCTCCAGCCTGACCGGCGCCTGGATCACCGCCGCGGAGGCCACCGATCCCGGCTACTGGGCGCGGCACCTGCGGCGCCCGGTGCGCTTCGCCGACGGCGTCGCGCTCCTCGCCGGGGAGCCGTCGCGGCTCTTCCTCGAGGTCGGGCCGGGGCGGACGCTGACCGCCCTGGTGCGCCGCAACCTCGGCGGCGACGGGCCGGTTGCGATCCCCTCGCTCCCCGGGGAGGCCGGGGAGAGCCGCGGCGACCTCGAGGGGATGCTCGGCGCCCTCGCCGAGCTGTGGCTCGCCGGCGCCGAGGTCGACTGGCGCGGTTTCTACGCCCACCAGCGGCGGCGCCGGCTCGAGCTGCCGCCCTATCCGTTCGAGCGCCGGAGCTATCGGGTGAGCGCGCCGGCAGCGGTGCGGCCGGCGCCGGCAGAGATCGGAGCGGAGGCCGCGGCGGCGCCGGCGGCCGCGGCCCCCGGAGCGGGATCGGCGGCGGCTGCCGCGGACCTGCTCTACCGGCCGGCCTGGTACGAGGCTCCGGCGGCGCCGCCGGGGAGCGGGCGACTGGCGGGGCGCTGGCTGCTGCTCGCCGACGCGGAGGGCGTGGGGGAGCGGCTGGCGGCGCGGCTCGCGGCCGCCGGCGGGCGGGTGGCGCTGGCGGCCGCCTCGGCGGGGGGCTTCGCCGATCTCGGCGGCGGCCGCTACGCCCTCGACCCCGCTCGCCCCGGCGATTTCGCGCGGCTGGCGGCGGCGCTCGGCGCGGGCGGACCGCTCTCCGGCATCGTCCACCTGTGGAGCCTCGACGCGCCGACGCGGGGACCGGGTCGAAGCGGCGCCGACCGCCCGTCGCCGGAGGGAGGCCGCGGCCGGGACCTCACCGGCGCCGCCGTCGACGCCGCGGCGGCGCGCGGCTTCTGGAGCCTGCTGCGGCTGGCCGGCGCGCTCGAGGCGGCGGCCGGCGGCGACGGCGGCCCCCTCGCCGCGGCCGCGCTCGACTGGACGGTGGTGACCCCGGGGGTGGCGGCGGTGACCGGCGACGAGCCGGCGGCCGCGGCCGACGCGCTGCTCCTCGGTCCCTGCTGGTCGTTCCCGTACCGCCACCCGGGCTGGCGCTGCCGGGCGGTCGACGTGGTGCCGCCGGGCGGGGCCGCCGGGCTCGACGAGGTGGCCGGCCGGCTCTTCGGCGAGATCGCAGCGGCCGCGGCGGAGCCCGCCGGCCCGGCCGATCCGCTGGTCGCGCTGCGCGGCCGCCGGCGCTGGCGGCGCCGGCTCGAGCCGGCGCCGGCCGCCGCCCCGGAGACCGCCCAGACCCTGCGGCCGCGCGGCGTCTACTGGATCACCGGCGGGCTGGGCGGCGTCGGCCTGGCGCTCGCCCGCTTCCTCGCCGGGTCGGTCCAGGCGCGCCTGGTGCTGACCGGCCGCACCCCGCTGCCGCCGCGCGAGCGGTGGACCGGGCCGGGCGCGGCCGGCGACGACCCGCGGCTCGCCGAGCGGCTGCGCCGGCTGCTCGACCTCGAGGCCGCGGGCGCCGAGCTGCTGGTCGCCTCCGCCGACGTCACCCGCCGTGGCGAGATGGCCGCGGTGCTCGAGCAGGTCCGCGCGCGCTGGGGCGCGGTCCACGGGGTGATCCACGCCGCCGGCGGGAGCGGGGACGGGGCCGGCTCGGCGGCCGCCGGCGCCGCGGAGGACGAGGCGGCGACGGCGGCGCTCCTGGCGCCCAAGGTCGAGGGGACGCGCGTCCTGCTCGACCTGCTCGCCGGCGAGCCGCTCGACTTCGTCGCCCTCTGCTCCTCGCTGGCGTCGCTGCGCGGCGGGCCGTCGGCCGGCTACTGCGCCGCCAGCGCCTTCCTCGACGCCGTCGCCGAGGAACGCGCCGGGCGCGCGCCGCGGGTCCTCTCGATCGGCTGGGACACCTGGCGCGAGGACGGCGCCGCGGCCGCGGCGGCGGCGCGCGAGACCGACCCCGTGCGCCGCCGGCGGCTGGCCGGGCACCTCGCCGGCGCGCTCGCCACCGCGGCGGCGTGCCGCGCCTTCCACCTCGCCCTGGGCACCGCCGAGCCGCACCTGGCGGTCACCGCCCGCGGACCCGGGCAGGCCGCGCGGGCGGCCGCCGCGGCGACCTCGGCGGCGCTTGCGGCGGGGGCGGGCAAGCCGGCGCCGGCGGCCTGGGCCGCGCCGGCCGAGGAGGGCAAGCCGGCCGCGGACGGGGCGCCGGAGCCGCTCTTCGCCAACGCCGTCGAGGGCGCTCTCGCCGGCATCTGGAGCGAGCTGCTCGGCCGCGGGCGGGTGGCGCCGGACGACGACTTCTTCCACCTCGGCGGCGACTCGCTGCTCGCCACCCAGCTCATGACCCGGATCCAGGAGCGCTTCGGCGCCGACCTCCCGCTCGCGGCGATCTTCGAGGCGCCGACCGTGCGCCGGCTCGCGGCGCGGGTCGATCCCGGGCTCGCCGCGGCCGCCGGGGCGCCGGGGGAGCCCGCCCCGGGGCCGGCCGTGCCGGGGTCGACCGTGCCGGGGCCGGCCGCCCCCCCGGCCCCCCGCCGGGTCGAGCTGTCGCTCGGCCAGCAGCGGCTCTGGTTCCTCGACCGGCTCGAGCCGGGCAGCGCCGCCTATCACCTCCCCGGAGCGTTCCGGCTCACCGGCGACCTCGACGCCGCGGCGCTCGGCGCCGCGTTCGCCGCGGTGGTCGAGCGCCACCAGGCGCTGCGCACCCGCTTCCCGGCCGACCCCGAGGGGCGGGCGACGGCGGTGGTCGAGCCGCCGCGGGGTTTCCCGCTGCGGCGGATCGACCTCGCCGCCCTCCCCGCGGGCCGGCGGCTCCCCGAGGCGCTGCGCCTGGCCGCGGCCGAGGCCGCCGCCCCCTTCGACCTCGCTGCCGGGCCGCCGATCCGCGCCGCGCTGGCGCGGCTGGGCGCCGGCGACCACGCCCTGCTGCTCAACGTCCACCACATCGTCGCCGACCTCTGGTCGATGGGGATCCTGCTGCGCGAGGTGGCGGCGCTCTACGCCGCGGCGCGCGCCGGCCGCCGGTCGCCGCTGCCGCCGCTGCCGGTGCAGTTCGCCGAGTGGGCGGCGCGCCAGCGGCGCGAGCTGACCGGCGAGCGGCTCGCCGAGCAGGCGGCGTACTGGCGGCGGCTGCTCGCCGGCGAGCTGCCGGTGCTCGAGCTGCCGACCGACCGGCCGCGCCCGCGCTCGCTCGGCGGCCGCGGCCGGCGGGTGGCGGTGGCGCTCCCGGAGGCCGCCTCGCGGGCGCTCGTCGACTGCGCCCGCGGCCGCGGGGCGACGCTGTTCATGGCGGTCGCCGCGGCCTGGGCGGCGCTGCTCCACCGCCACAGCGGCCAGGGCGACCTGGTGATCGGCTTCCCGATCGCCGGCCGGCGGAGCCGCGAGGCCGAGCCGCTGATCGGCTTCTTCGTCAACACCCTGGTGCTGCGCGTGCGGCTCGCCGGTGCGACCCGCTTCGACGCCCTGCTGGCGGAGGTCCGGCGCCGGCGCTCGACGCCTTCGCCCACCAGGAGCTGCCGTTCGAGCGAATTATCGAGCAGCTCGACCTGCCGCGTGACCTCGGCCGCACGCCGCTGTTTCAGGCCATGGTCAGCGTCCTCAACGCGCCGCTCGCGCCGCCGGCCTTCCCCGGCCTCGAGTGGAAGCCGCTGCCGCTCGCGGTCGGCAGCGCCCAGTTCGACGTCAGCCTCGACCTCGCCGAGGACCGCGGCGCCATCCGCGGCTCGCTCGAGGTCAACGCCGACCTCTTCGACGCCGCCACCGCCGCGCGCATGGCGGCCCACTTCGCGACGCTCGCCGCGGCCGCCGCCGCACGGCCGGAGACCGCGGTGGGGGAGCTGCCGATGCTCGCCGCCGCCGAGCGCCACCAGCTCCTGGTCGAGTGGCGCGGCGCGGGGCTGGGGGCGGCGGGGACGCTGATCGAGCGGATCGCGGCGCGGGCGGCGGCGGCGCCGGACCGGATCGCGGTCGAGGCCGGGACGGCCGCGCTCGAGCCGGGCGCGGTCGGGACGGGCGCGCCCGGGACCGGCGCGCTCTCCTACGGCGAGCTGTTCCGGCGTGCCGAGGCGCTCGCCGGCCGGCTGGCGGCGCGCGGCGTGGGGGTCGAGAGCCGGGTCGGCGTGCTCGCCGAGCGCGCGCCCGAGGTGATCGTCGCGCTCCTTGCGATCCACCGCGCCGGCGCCGCCTACCTGCCGCTCGCCCCCAGGCGCCGCGCGAGCGGCTCGCGCTCCTGGTCGCCGCCGGCGGCGTAGGGCTGGTGCTCGCCGACCGCGACCTCGCCGGCCGCCTGCCGGCCGCCGTCGAGCGCTGGCCGCTCGACCGCGCGGCCGCCGGGGCGCGGGCGGGCGGGCCGCCGCCGGCGCGACTCCCGGCGCCGCCGCCGCAGGAGGCCGCCGCCTACGTGATCTACACCTCGGGCTCGACCGGCGAGCCCAAGGGGGTGGTGGTCTCGCCACGGCGCGCTCGCCGCGTTCGTCGCCGGCGGTCGGCGCCGCCTACCCGTTCGCGGCCGGCGACCGCGTGCTCCAGTTCGCTCCGCTCGGCTTCGACGCCAGCGTCGAGGAGATCTTCGTCGCCCTGGCGGCGGGGGCGACCCTGGTGCTGCGCGACGATCCGATGCTCGCCTCGCCGGCCGACTTCCTGGCCGCCTGCGCGCGGCGGCAGGTGACCGTCGCTCGACCTGTCGACCGTCCTACTGGCACGAGCTGGCCGCGGCCGACCGAGGCGGCGCGCGGCGCCGCCGCCGGCGCTGCGCCTGACCATCGCCGGCGGCGAGCGGATGGTCGCCCGGCGCGCCGCGGCCTGGCGCCGGGCCGCGGCCGCCGGCAGCCGGCTGGTCAACTCCTACGGCCCGACCGAGGCGACGGTCGGCGGTCACCTGCGTCCGATCGGCCGGCGCCGAGTCCCATGCGCCACGGAGGCCGCGCCGATCGGCCGGCCGCTCGCCAACGGCGCGGGTCTACGTGCTCGACCGGCGGCTCGCGGCCGGTGCCCGATCGGGGTGCGCCGGCGAGCTCGTCCTCGGCGGCCCGGCGCTGGCCCGCGGCTACCTCGGCCGGCCGGCGCTGACCGCCGAGCGCTTCGTCCCCGACCCCTGTCGAGCGCCGAGCCGGGCGGCCGGCTCTACCGCACCGGCGACCTGGCCCGCCGGCTGCCCGGCGGCGACGCTCGACTTCCTCGGCCGCGTCGACGACCAGGTCAAGATCCGCGGCTACCGGGTCGAGCCCGGCGAGATCGAGGCGGCGCTCTCGGCCGCACCCGGCGGTCGCGCGAGGCGGCGGTCGTCGCGCGCGCAGGACAGCCTGGGCCGCAGCTGCGCTGGTCGCCTACGTGGTCGCGCCGCCGAGGGCGAGCCCGAGCGTCGCCGAGCTGCGCGCGCTTCCTGCGCGAGCGCCTGCCCGAGTACATGGTGCCGGCGGCCTTCGTCGTGCGCTCGACGAGCTGCCGCTGACCGCCGAACGGCAAGCTCGACCGGCGGGCGCTGCCGGCGCCCGGCGAGCAGCGCCGACGCCGCGCGCCGGCGGATCGCCGCCGCGCACCGCCGGCGGAGCGAGACCTGCTGGCGGCGATCTGGCGCGAGGTGCTGGGCGTCGAGCGGGTCGGGCGTCCACGACAACTTCTTCGACGCTCGGCGGCGATTCGATCCTGAGCATCCAGATCGTCGCCGCGGCGCGCGCGAGGCCGGCCTGCGGCTGGCGCCGCGGCAGCTCTTCGAGCACCAGACGGTCGCCGAGCTGGCCGCGGTGGCGGGCGCCGCCGGCCGCGGCCGAGCCGCCCGAGCGCGGGCCGGTGACCGGGCCGGCTGCCGCTGACCCCGATCCAGCGCTGGTTCTTCGAGCACGAGCCGCCGGAGCCGCACCACTTCAACCAGTCGCTGCTGCTGGCGGTCGACCGCGGAGCTCGACGCCGGCGCTCCTGGCGGCCGGCGCTGGCCGCGCTGCTCGGGCACCACGACGCGCTGCGCGCTCGCTTCGCGCCGCGGCGCCGGCGGCTGGCGCAGGCACGATCGCGCCGCCGGCGGCGAGTGCCCGTTCGCCGCGCTCGACCTCGCCGGCCCTGCCGCCGGAGCGGCGCGGCGACCGCCGCCTTCGCCGCCGCGGCGGCCGCGCTCCAGGCGAGCCTCGACCTCGGCCGCGGGCCGCTGCTCCGGGGCGCCCGTGTTCGACCTCGGCGACGCCGGCGCCGGCTGCTGATCGCCGTCCACCACCTGGTGGTCGACGGCGTCTCCTGGCGCATCCTGCTCGAGGACCTGCGCGAGACGGCCTGCCGCGCTCGGCCGCCGGCGGCCGGCCGCGGCTGCCGCCGCGGACCACCTCGTTCCGGCGCTGGGCCGAGCGGCTGCGCCGAGCACGCCGCGCACCGCGGCGCTGGCGGCGAGCTCGACCCTGGCGCGGGGGCCGAGCGGGGAAGCCCGCCCGCGCCGCTGCCGCTCGACCGCCGCGCCGGCGCCGACGACGGTCGGCTCGGCCGCGGCCGTGGTCGCCCGCGCTCGACGGCCGACGGAGACCGCGCGCGCTGCTGCACCGAGGTCGCCGCGGGTCGACCGGGCCCAGGTCGACGACGTGCTGCTGGCCGCGCTCGGCCGAGGCGCTCGCGCCGCTGGACGCGGCGGCGCGGCGCTGGTCGTCGACCTCGAGGGGCACGGCCGCGACGAGGAGGCGGTCTCGACGACGTCGACCTGTCGCGCACGGTCGGCTGGTTCACCGCCCTCCACCCGCTGCGGCTCGACCTCGCCGGAGCCGCGTCCGCCGGCGCGCCGGCGCGGATCGCCGCCGAGATCGGCCGGGCGCCGCTCGGCGGGCTGGGCTGGGGGCTGGTCCGCCACCTCGCCTCGGGCGCCGCGGCCGAGCGCGTGCGCGCCCTCCCCGCGGCCGAGGTCGCCTTCAACTACCTCGGCCGTCTCGACGAGGTGCTCGCCGGCGGCGGGGCGTTCGCGCTGGCGCCGGAGGAGGCCGGGCCGCAGGTCTCGCCGCGCCAGGCCAGGCGCTACCGGCTGGAGGTCGACGCCGCGGTGCGCGGCGGCCGGCTCCAGGCGGTCTGGCGTTACGGAGCCCGCCGCCACCGGCGGGAGACCGTCGAGGCGCTCGCCGGGCGCTTTGCGGCGGCGCTCCGCCGGCTCGCCGCGGCAGGCGCCGGGTCCGCCCCGCCACCCTCCGCCGCGGCACCCTCCGTGGCGGCGCACTCCGTCCCGATCGAGCTCGACCGCGTGCTGGCCGAGCTGGAAGCCGCCGAGGAGGTGTCTTGAGCCGCGACCGGATCGAGGCCGCCTACCCGCTGACGCCGGCCCAGCACGGCATGCTGCTCGAGAGCCTGGCCGCGCCGGGGAGCGGCATCCACGTCGAGCAGACCGCGCTCGACCTCGCGGGTGAGCTCGACGGCGCCGCCTTCGAGGCCGCCTGGCGCGCGGTCGGCGCCCGCCAGCCGCTCCTGCGCACGGCGTTCGTCTGGCGCGACCAGCCGGAGCCGGTGCAGGTGGTGCTGCGCGGGGTCGAGCTGCCGATCCGCCGCGAGGACTGGCGGGACCGCTCGCCCGAGCAGCTCGACCGCGACCTCGACGAGCTGCTCGCCGCCGACCGGCGCGACGGCTTCGCGCTGTCGCGCGCCCCGCTCAGCCGGTTGATCCTCCTGCGCACCGGCGAGCGCCGCCACCTCCTGGTCTGGAGCCACCACCACCTGCTGCTCGACGGCGAGGGGGGGCCGCGGGTGCTCGCCGACTTCCTCGCCGCCTACCGCGCCGCGGCCGCCGGCGGCGACCCGGCGCTGCCGCCGGTCCGCCCGTTCCGCGACTACGTCGAGTGGCTGGGCCGCCAGGAGCCGGGTCCGGCCGAGGAGCACTGGCGGCGCGAGCTCGCCGGCGTCGAGCTGCCGACCCCGCTCGGCCGCCCCGCCGCTCCGGCCGACCCGGCCCCGCCGGGCGACCCGGTCCCGGCGGCCGGGCGCTGGGGCGAGGCCGGCGCCAGCCTCGGCGGTGCCGCCCTCGCCGCGCTGCGCGAGCTGGCGCGCCGGCGGCGGGTCACCCTCAACACCCTGACCCAGGCGGCGTGGGGGGTGCTGCTCGCCCGCTACGGCGGCGCCGGCGAGGCGGTGTTCGGGATCACCGTCTCGACCCGGCCGCCGGCGCTCGAGGGGCTGGAGGAGACCGCCGGGGTCTTCCTCGCCACCCTGCCGCTGCGCCTGCGGGTCGATCCCGCCGCCGGGCTCGCGCCCTGGCTCGCCGAGATCCAGGCCGCCAACCTCGACCTCCGCCAGCACGCCCATCTGCCCGCCGGGAGCCTGCGCCGGGCCGCCGGCGTGCCGGCGTCGCGGCCGCTCTTCGAGAGCATCCTGGTGTTCGAGAACTACCCGCTGGCGGCGATCGGCGGCGGCCCCGGCGGCGCGGCGGCGGACGGCGGCGCCGCGCTGGCGATCCGGCCGCGCCGCTCGCACGGCGCCCAGACCGGCTACGCGCTGACCCTGCTCGCGATCCCGTCCGCGGGCGCCGGCGGCGACGAACTCATCCTGCGCCTGATCCACGACGCCCGGCGGCTCTCGGCCGCCGCCGCCGGCCGCGCCCTCGAGCACCTCATCCGGCTGCTCGCGGCGATGCCCGCCGAGCCCGCGCTCGGCGAGCTGGCGGCGCTGGTCCCCGATGGCGAGATCCCGACCGTCGGCCCGGCGGCGCGGGTGCGCGGCGAGGGCCCCCGCGCGGCGCCCCCGGCGCCGCCCCGCGACGCGCTCGAGGCCGAGCTGGTGCGGATCTGGTCCGAGGTCCTGGGGGTCGAGGAGGTCGGGATCGAAGACGGCTTCTTCGCCCTCGGCGGCCACTCGCTGAGCGCGGCCGAGCTGATCGCGCGCCTGCGCCGGCGGTGGGGGAGCGGCCTGCCGCTGCGCCTGCTCTTCGAGGCGCCGACGATCGCCGAGCTGGCGCCGCGCCTGGCCGCCGAGGCCCGAGCCGCGGCCGGGGACGGCGCCGGGTTGGACGCAGCGACGTCCGCGCCCGCCGCCGCGCCCGATCCTGCGCCCGGGTTGTCGCCCGACCCCGCGGGCCGCCACCTGCCGTTCCCGCTGACCGACGTCCAGCAGGCCTACTGGATCGGCCGCAGCCGGCGCCTTCGAGCTGGGCAACGTCGCCACCCACCTCTACTTCGAGCTCGAGGGACGAGCGTCTCGACCTCGGCCGCTGCGAGCGCGCCTTCGGGCGGCTGATCGACCGCCACGACATGCTGCGCGCGGTGGTCGGGGAGGACGGCCGCCAGCGCGTCCTGCCGCGGATGCCGCGCTACCGGATCGCGGTGGTCGACCTGCCGCGGCGGCCCCGCCTGAGGCCGGCGCGGCGGCGGCCCGGGCGCTGCGCGAGGAGATGTCGCACCAGGTGCTGCCGGCCGACCCCGGGCCGCTGTTCGAGCCTCCGTGCGGTGCGGTTCCCGGGCGGCGCCGGTCCGCCTCCACGTCAGCCTCGACCTCCTGATCGGCGACGCCTGGAGCTGGAGCGTCCTGTTCGCGCGACTGGGTCGCGCTTCTACCGCGACCCGGACTTCGAGCCGCCGCCGCTCGAGCTCACCTTCCGCGACTACGTGCTGGCGGCGCGCGCCGCCGAGCGCGGCGACGGCTACCGCCGGGCGCGCGGAGTACTGGCAGGCGCGGCTGCCGGCCCTGCCGCCGGCGCCGGAGCTGCCGCTGGCGGTGGCGCCGTCCGAGGTCGCCCGGCCGCGCTTCGTCCGCGCGCACCGGGGCGCTCGGCGCCGCCGAGCTGGCGGCGGTTCCAGCGAGCGCGCCGCCGCCGCCGGCCTGACCCCGTCCGCGGCGCTCCTGGCCGCCTTCGCCGAGGTGCTCGCCGCCTGGAGCCGCAGCCCCCGCTTCACGCTCAACCTGACGCTCTTCAACCGGCCTGCCGCTGCACCCGCAGGTCGACGAGATCGTCGGCGACTTCACCTCGCTGACCCTGCTCGAGGTCGACGCCGGGCCGGGCGCGCCGTTCGCCGAGCGGGCGCGACGGCTCCAGGAGCGGCTCTGGGAGGACCTCGACCACCGCCCCTTCGGCGGCGTGCGGGTGCTGCGCGAGCTCGCGCGCGGCGACGGCGGACCGGCGCGGGCGCTGATGCCGGTCGTCTTCACCAGCACCCTGCACGGCACCGGCGGCCCCGGCGGCGGCGAGGTGGGCAGCCCCGGCGAGACCGGCCCCGGGGACGGCGCGGCCGGCGAGGCCGGCGGCGGCCATCCGCTCGCCGCGTTCGGCCGGATCGTCTACGCGATCAGCCAGACGCCGCAGGTCTGGCTCGACCACCAGGTGGCCGAGCAGCGCCGGCGCGGCTGGTGTTCCTCTGGGACGCGGTCGAGGAGCTGTTCCCGGCCGGGCTGCTGGACGACATGTTCGCCGCCTACGGGCGCTTCCTCGCCCGGCTGGCCGAGGACGGCGGGGCGTGGCGCGAGACCGACGCCGGGCACCTGGTGCCGCCGGCGCAGCTCGCCCTGGCTGCGCGGGCCAACGCCACCGGCGGCGCCGCGCCCCGAGGGGCTCCTCCACGAGCCGTTCTTCGAGCGCGCGGCGGCGCGAGCCCGGGCGGGCCGGCGGTGATCGCCGGCGGCCGCGAGCTGACCTACGGCGAGCTGGCGCGGCGCGCCGGCGCCCTCGCCCGCGAGCTGCGCGCCGCGGGCGTCCGGCCCGACCGCCTGGTGGCGGTGGTGATGGAGAAGGGCTGGGAGCAGGTGGTGGCGGTGCTCGCCGTCGCTCGAGGCGGGCGCGCGCCTACCTGCCGGTCGATCCGGCGCTGCCGCGCGGCGCGCGTGCGCCTCTTGCTCGAGCGCGGCGAGCGTCGAGCTGGCGCTCGCAGGCCCGGCCGAGGCGGCCGCGATCGAGTGGCCGGCGGGGGTCCGCCCGCTGACCGTCGAGGAGGGCGATCCGGGGCCGGCCGAACGATCCGCCGAGCGGCTGCCGCCGCTCCAGGGCCCCGGGGACCTCGCCTACGTGATCTTCACCTCCGGCTCGACCGGCGAGCCCAAGGGGGTGATGATCGAGCACCGCGGCGCGCTCAACACCGTCGCCGACGTCAACCGGCGCTTCGCGGTCGGTCCCGGACGACCGCGTGCTCGGCCTGTCGTCGCTGCAGCTTCGACCTCTCGGTCTACGACATCTTCGGCCTGCTCGGCGGCGGGCGGCGCCGTGGTGCTGCCCGACGCCGGGTGCCGGGCGCGACCCGGGCCGCTGGGCCGAGCTGGCGCGCGCGCACCGGGTGACGGTCTGGAACTCGGTGCCGGCGCTGCTGGAGATGCTGGTCGAGCACGGCTCGAGGGGCGCGGCGAGCCGCTGCCGCCCGACGCTGCGGCTGGTCCTGCTGTCCGGCGACTGGATCCCGGTCGGCCTGCCGGACCGGCTCGCGCCGGCTCGCCCGGGGGCGCGACGGTGGGTCGATCGAGCCTCGGCGGCGCCACCGAGGCGTCGATCTGGTCGATCCTCTACCCGATCGGCGAGGTCGACCCGGCCTGGCCGAGCATCCCCTACGGCCGGCCGATGGCCAACCAGAGCTTCCACGTGCTCGACGGCGCCCTGGCGCCGCGGCCGGCCTGGGTGCCGGGCGAGCTCTACATCGGCGGCGTCGGCCTGGCCCGCGGCTACTGGCGCGACGAGGAGACGCACCGCCGCCGCCTTCGTCGCCGCACCCGCGCACCGGCGAGCGGCTCTACCGCACCGGCGACCTCGGCCGCTAGCTGCCGGACGGCGACATCGAGTTCCTCGGCCGCGAGGACGTCCAGGTCAAGATCCAGCGGCTACCGCATCGAGCTGGGCGAGATCGAGGCCGCATCTCGCGCGCCACTCCGAGGTCGCGGACGCGGCGGTGGCGGCGGTGGGGGAGCGCCGCGGCGACCGCCGCCTGGTCGCCTACGTCGTGCCGCGCCGGGACGCCGGGCGCGAAGCCGCCGGCAACGGCGCCGCGGCCGTCGTCCCCGCGGCCGCTCCCGGGCGCCCGGCGCTCACCGGCCCGGCCGAGCGCTACGCCTTCAAGCGCCGGCGGCCCGGGCTGCGCCCGGCCGCGGGCCGCCGAGAGCTCGAGCTGCCGCGGCCGCCGCTCGCGGCCGCCGACCTCGCCGCCCTCCACCTCGCCCGGCGCAGCCACCGCCGCTTCCTCGAGCGGCCGGTGGCGCTCCGCGATCTCGCCCGCCTGCTCGAGTGCCTGATGTCGGTCGAGGTCCCCGGCTCGCCGTTCGCCAAGTACCGCTACGGCTCGCCCGGCAACCTCTATCCGGTCCAGACCTACCTCCACGCCCGCGCCGGGCGGGTCGAGGGGCTCGACGAAGGCGGCTGGTACTACCACCCCGCCGAGCACCGGCTGGTCGCCCTGGGCCGCGGCGAGATCGGCCGCGCGGTCCACCCGCTGGGCAACCGCGAGGTCTTCGACCGCGCCGCCTTCTCGCTCTTCCTGGTCGCCGACCTCGACGCCACGGTGCCGCTCTACGGCGAGCTGGCGCGCCACTTCGCGGCGCTCGAGGCCGGCCTGATGACCCAGCTCCTCGAGACCACGGCCGCCGAGCACGGCCTCGGGCTGTGCCAGATCGGAGCGCTCGACTTCGCGCCGGTGCGGCCGCTCTTCGACCTCGGCCCGAGCCACCTGCTGCTCCACAGCCTGGTCGGCGGCGCGGTCGAGACCGGCCGGGCCGGGATCGACGCCTACCTCGCCGACCTCGCCGCCGAGGCCGAGATCGCGGCGGCGCTCGCCGCCGCCGCGCCCGCCGGCGCGCCGGCGCCGACGCCCCCCGCGGCGAACTCCGCCGGGCTCGCCGAGCGGCTGCGCGCCCACCTCGCCGCCCACCTGCCAGCGGCGATGGTCCCCGCGGCCTTCGTCCTCCTCGATCGGCTGCCGCTCTCGGCCAACGGCAAGGTCGACCGCGCCGCGCTGCCGCCCCCCGGCACCGCTCCGGCCGCGCCGGCGCCGGCGGCGGGCGCCCCCGACGACGCGCCGAGCGACCTCGAGGCCATGGTGGCCGAGGTCTGGAGCGGGGTGCTCGAGGTCGAGCGGGTCGGGCTCGACCAGAACTTCTTCGACCTCGGGGGCAACTCGGTGGCGATGGTGCGCGCCTACAACCGGCTGCGCGAGCGGCTCGGCGTCGAGCTGCCGCTGGTGGCGCTCTTCGACCGGCCGACGGTGCGCGCGCTGGCCGCTTTCCTGGCCGGCGCGGCCGGGGAGCGCACGACCCTCATCCGCGGCCGCCGGCGCGGCGAAGCGCGCGGCGCGCTCCTCGCGCAGCGGGAGCGCGAGCGCGCCCCCGAGGCACCGGCCGCGGGCGGCGGGGGTGGCGCGTGACCGGGCCGCGCGAGCTGCCACCGGCGGTCGCGGTCGTCGGCCTCGCCTGCCGCTTTCCGGGCGCCGCCGACTACCGCGCCTTCTGGGACGGCCTCTGCGCAGGCCGCGAGTCGATCACCCGGCTCGCGGACTCCGAGGTCGACACCTCGGAGGTCGGCGCCGAGGCGCTCGCCGATCCCGCCTACGTCAAGGCGGCGCCGCTGATCGAGGGGGTCGAGCTGTTCGATCCCGAGCTCTTCGGGATGACCCCGCGCGAGGCCGAGATCACCGATCCGCAGCACCGGCTCTTCCTCGAGTGCGCCTGGCAGGCGCTCGAGGACGCCGGCTACGACCCGGCGCGCTTCCCGGGCGCGATCGGGGTCTTCGGCGGCGCCGGCAGCAACGGCTACGCCCGGCTCAACCTGCTCACCAACCGCGAGCTGGTGCGCGCGGTCGGCGGGCTCCAGATCTCGATCGGCAACGACAAGGACTACCTGGCGACCCGGGTCTCCTACAAGCTCGACCTGCGCGGGCCGAGCCTCACCGTCCAGACCGCCTGCTCGACCTCGCTGGTCGCGGTCCACCTCGCCTGCCAGGCGCTGCTCGGGCCGAGTGCGACATGGCGCTCGCCGGCGGCGTCTCGGTGAGCGTGCCGCAGCGCGCCGGCTACCTCTACACCGCCCGACGGCATCGCCTCGCCCGACGGCCACTGCCGCGCCTTCGACGCGCGGGCGCAGGGGACGGTGTTCGGCGACGGCGTCGGGGTGGTCGTGCTGCAAGCGGCTGGCCGACGCGCTGGCCGACGGCGACCACGTCCGCGCGGTGATCCGCGGCTCCGCGGTCAACAACGACGGCGCCGCCAAGGTCGGCTACACCGCGCCGGCGGTCGACGGCCAGGCCGGGGTGATCGCCGAGGCGCTCGCGGTGGCCGGGGTCGACCCGGACACGATCGGCTACGTCGAGGCGCACGGCACCGGCACCCCGCTCGGCGACCCGATCGAGGTCGCGGCGCTGACCGAGGTCTTCCGCGCGAAGACCGCCCGGCGCGGCTTCTGCGCGCTCGGCTCGGTCAAGACCAACATCGGACACCTCGACACCGCGGCCGGCGTCGCCGGGCTGATCAAGACCGTGCTCGCGCTCCACCACGGCGAGATCCCGCCGACCCTCCACTTCGAGCGCCCCAACCCGCGGATCGACTTCGCCGCCGGGCCGTTCTTCGTGGTCGACCGCCCGACCCCGTGGCCGGCCGGCGGCGCCCCCCGGCGCGCCGGGGTGCAGCTCGTTCGGCATCGGCGGCACCAACGCCCACGTGGTGCTCGAGGAGGCGCCGCCGTCGCCGCCCGCCGCGCCGTCGCGCCCGCGCCAGCTCCTGGCGCTCTCGGCGCGCACCGCCGAGGCCCGCGACCGCGCGGCGGCGCGGCTCGCGGAGCACCTCCGGAGCGCTCCCGAGACCCCGCTCGCCGACGTCGCGTTCACCCTCCACGCCGGCCGCCGGGCGTTCCGCCACCGCGCGTTCGCGGTCGCCGGCGGCGCCGCGGAGGCCGCCGCGGCGCTCGCCGGCGGCCCCGGGCTGCTCGCCGGCGAGGCGCCGGAGACGCCGCCCGGGGTCGCCTTCCTCTTCCCCGGCCAGGGGAGCCAGCACCCCGGCATGGCGCGCGGGCTGTACGCGGCCGAGCCGGTCTTCCGGGCCGAGCTGGACCGCTGCGCCGATCTGCTGGCGCCGCGGCTCGGGCGCGACCTGCGGCAGGCGATCTTCGCCGAGGGGGCCGCGGCGGCGGCCGCGCTGGAGCGCACCGACCTCGCCCAGCCGGCGCTCTTCGCCGTCGACTGGGCGCTCGCCCGGCTCTGGCTCTCCTGGGGGATCGAGCCGCGGGCGATGCTCGGCCACTCGCTCGGCGAGCTGGTCGCCGCCTGCCTGGCCGGGGTCTTCTCCCTCGAGGACGCGCTCGCGCTGGTCGCCGAGCGCGGCCGGCTGATGCAGGCGCTGCCCGCCGGCGCGATGCTCGCGGTGCCGCTCTCCGAGGCCGACCTCGCCGAGCGGCTGGGCGCGCCCGGCGGCGCCGGCGGGGTCGAGCTGGCGGCGGTCAACGGGCCGGCGCTGTCGGTGGTCTCCGGCCCGCCGGCCGGCGGTCGCCGCGTTCGCCGCCCGGCTCGCCGCGGAGGGGATCGGCGCCCGGCGCCTCCACACCTCGCACGCCTTCCACTCGGCGGCGATGGAGCCGGTCCTCGAGCCGTTCGCCCGCGCGGTCGAGGCCGCCGGCCCGCGGCCGCCGCGGCGGCCGTTCCTGTCCAACCTCGACGGCGCGCCGGTCGAGGCCGGGCAGGCGACCGACCCGGCCTACTGGGCGACGCCAGCTCCGCCGCCCGGTCCGCTTCGCCGCCGGCGTCGCCCGCCTGCTCGCCGGCGCCGCGCCGCCGGTGCTGCTCGAGGTCGGCCCCGGCCAGGCGCTCGCGACCCTGGCGCGCCGGCACCCGGACGCCGCCGGCCGGCCGGTGATCGCGTCGCTGCCGCGGGCGGGGGAGGCGGGCGGCGACCACGAGTCGGTGCTGACCGCCCTCGGCCGGCTCTGGCTGGCCGGGGTCGAGATCGACCCCGCGGCGCTCTTCCGCGGCGAGGCGCGCCGGCGGGTGCCGCTGCCGACCTACCCGTTCGAGCGCCGGCGCTGCTGGATCGACCCGGCGCCGGCGGCGCGGGCGGCGGCTTCGTCGCCGGCGGTCGCCGGAGCGCAGGCGGCGGGCGCCGCGGCCGCCGAGGGTCAGCTCGCCGCCGCCGCGCCCTCGGCCGGCTCGCTCCGCCCGCGGCCGCCGCTCGGCACCCGGCCGGTCGAGCCGTGCGACGAGGTCGAGCGCGCGCTGGTCGAGATCTGGCAGCAGCTCCTCGGGGTCGGCCCGCTGGGCGCCGAGGACGACTTCTTCGAGCTGGGCGGGCATTCGCTCCTCGCCACCCAGGTGGTCGAGCTGGTCCGCCGCCGGCTCGGCACCGAGCTGCCGATGCGGCTCCTGTTCTCGGCGCCGACCGCCGCGAAGCTGGCGGTGGAGGTGCGCTCGCGGCAGGCGCCGGAGGGCGCACCCGCGGCCGAGCCGCCGGTGCTGATCCCGGACCCCGCGGCCGCCCATGAGCCGTTCCCGCTGACCGAGGTCCAGCAGGCCTACTGGATCGGCCGCGGCGGCGACTTCGAGCTGGGCAACGTCGCCACGCACCTCTACCTCGAGGTCGAGAGCGAGAGGCTCGACCTCGGCCGGCTGACCGCCGCCTGGCGGCGGCTGATCGAGCGCCACGACATGCTGCGCGCGGTGGTCGAGCCGACGGCCGCCAGCGCGTGCTCGCCGAGACGCCGCCGTTCGAGGTCCCGCTCTGCGACCTCTCGGCGCTGGCGCCGGCGGCGGCCGCGCGGGAGCTCCTCGCGGTGCGCGAGGAGATGTCGCACCAGGTGCGGCCGGCCGACCGCTGGCCGCTCTTCGAGGTCCGCGCCTCGCGGCTCCCCGGCGGCCGGACGCGCGTCCACCTCTGCCTCGACTTCCTGATCGGCGACGCCTGGAGCTGGCAGATCCTGTTCCGCGACCTCGCCCGCTTCTACCACGACCCGGAGCGGCCGCTGCCGCCGCTCGAGCTGTCCTTCCGCGACTACGTCCTGGCGCCGAGGCGCTGCGCGCCGGCGACGCCCACCGGCGGGCGCTCGACTACTGGCGCGGCCGGCTCGCCGGCCTGCCGCCGGCGCCGGAGCTGCCGCTGGCGCGGAGCCCCGCGGCAGATCGAGCGGCCGCGCTTCGCCCGCCGCACCGGGGCGCTCCCGGCGGCGGCGTGGGAGCGGCTCAAGGCGCGCGCCGGCGCGCGCCGGCCTGACCCCCTCGGCGGTGCTCGCTCGCCGCCTTCGCCGAGGTGCTGGCGCCGTGGAGCGCGAGCCCGCGGTTCACCCTCAACCTGACCCTCTTCAACCGCCTGCCGCTCCACCCGGAGGTCGGCGAGGTGATCGGCGACTTCACCTCGCTGATCCTGCTCGAGATCGACGCCGGCGCCGCCGAGACCTTCGAGGAGCGGGCGCGGCGGCTCCAGGAGCGGCTCTGGCGCGACCTCGAGCACCGCTCGGTCTCGCGGCGTCCGGGTGCTGCGCGAGCTGGCCCGCGCCCGCGGCGGTCGCGGCGATGCCGATGCCGGTGGTCTTCACCAGCACGCTCGACCTCGACGGCGGCGGCGAGGCCGGGGCTGCCGGCGAGGGGGGCGGCGAGGCGATCGGCGGCGGCGAGGAACTGGTCTACTCGATCAGCCAGACGCCGCAGGTCTGGCTCGACCACCAGGTCGGCGAGCGCGCCGGCGAGCTGTCGTTCAACTGGGACGCGGTCGAGGAGCTCTTCCCGCCGGGTCTGCTCGACGAGATGTTCGCCGCCTACCTGGCGCGGCTCGCGCGGCTCGCCGCGGGCGACGAGGGGTGGCGCGAGGGGTGGCGGGCGTCGGCGCTGGCGGTCCTGGGTGCCGCCGACCTCGCCGGCCGCGCCGCGGTCAACGCCACCGCGGCGCCGCTCGCCCGCCGGGCTCCTGCACGAGCCGTTGCTCGCCCGCGCCGCCGAGCGCGGCGACCGGCCGGCGGTGATCGCCGCCGGGCGCACCCTCGACCTACGGCGAGCTGGAGCGCCGCTCGGCCCGCTGGGCGCGCGAGCTGCGGCGGCGCGGCGCCGGCCCCGGGCGCCTGGTCGCGGTGGTGATGGAGAAGGGCTGGGAGCAGGTGGTGGCGGTGCTCGCGATCCTGCGCGCCGGCGCCGCCTACCTGCCGGTCGACGCCGAGCTGCCGGCGGCGCGGCGGCGGCTGCCTGCTCGAGCGCGGCGAGGTCGGGCTGGCGCTGACCCAGGCGCGGCTGGCCGGCGACCTCGAGTGGCCGGAGGGGATCGCGGTGCTCGCGATCGGCGAGGGCGAGGAGGGCGGCGCCGGCGCCGCCGACGCCGAGCCGCTGCCGGAGACGCCGTGCCGCCCGAGGACCTCGCCTACGTGATCTTCACCTCGGGCTCGACCGGCGAGCCCAAGGGGGTGATGATCGACCACCGCGGCGCCGCTCAACACCATCCTCGACGTCAACCGGCGCTTCGGCGGTCGGCCCGGGCGACCGCGTGCTCGCGCTGTCGTCGCTCTCCTTCGACCTCTCGGTCTACGACATCTTCGGGATGCTGCGCGGCGGGCGGCGCCGTCGTCCTCCCCGAGCCGGCGGCGGCGCGCGACCCGGCGCACTGGGGCGAGCTGGCGGAGCGCCACGGCGTCACGGTCTGGAACTCGGTGCCGGCGCTGATCGCGATGCTGGTCGAGTACGCTGCGAGGCGCGCGGCGCGCCGCTCCCCGCCGGCCTCCGCCTGGTGATGCTCAGCGGCGACTGGATCCCGGTCGGCCTGCCCGACCGGGTCCGCGGGCTCGGCGCCGGCGTCGAGGTGGTCGAGCCTGGGCGGCGCCACCGAGGCGTCGATCTGGTCGATCGTCCACCCGATCGGCGAGGTCGATCCCGCCGGGCGCCAGCATCCCCTACGGCCGGCCGCTGGCCAACCAGACCTTCCACGTGCTCGACGACGGCTGGCGCCGCGGCCGGAGTGGGTGCCCGGGGAGCTCTACATCGGCGGCGTCGGCCTCGCCCGCGGCTACTGGCGCGACCCGGAGCGGACGGCGGCGAGCTTCGTCGCCCATCCCGGACCGGCGAGCGGCTCTACCGCACCGGCGACCTCGGGCGCTGGCTGCCCGGCGGCGAGATCGAGTTCCTCGGGCGCGAGGACGGCCAGGTCAAGATCGGCGGCTACCGGATCGAGCTGGGCGAGATCGAGGCGGCGCTCGCCGGCTGCCCCGGGGTGCGCGCGGCGGTGGCCGCGGCGGTGGGGGAGCCGCGTCGGCTGGTGGTCTACGCCGTCCCCGCGGTCTCCGAGCAGGAGGGGGAGGCCGGCGACCTCGCCGAGCGGGTCCGCGACCACCTGGGTCTGCGGCTGCCGGCCTACATGGTGCCGTCGGCGGTGGTCGCGCTCGCGGCGCTGCCGCTCTCGGCCAACGGCAAGGTCGACCGCCGGGCGTTGCCGGCGCCGGACGCCGAGGCGCCGGCGGCGCCCGGCTTCGAGCCGTGCGCCTCGCCGCTCGAGGAGCGCCTGGCCGAGCTGTTCGCCGCCGCGGTCGGCGCCGGCGCCGGCCCGGTCGGCCGCCACGACAGCTTCTTCGCCCTCGGCGGCGACTCGCTGCTCGCCACGCGCACCGTCTACCGGCTGCGCGAGGAGTTCGGCGTCGACCTGCCGCTGGGCGAGTTCTTCGCCGCCGCCACGGTCGCCGAGCTGGCCGAGCGGATCGAGCGGGCGATCCTCGACGAGATCGAGACGCTCCCCGACGAGGCGGTGCGCTCGGTGCTCGAGGAGGCGCGGTGACCGGCTCCGACCTCGCCGCCCGCCGCGAGCGGCTCTCGCCCGAGCAGCGGGCCTTGCTCGAACGGCGGCTGCGCGGGCGCGCCGTCGCCGGGTCCTCCGGCCCGCCGGGCGACGGCGCCGTCGCCGGGGCGCCGTCACCGCCCGAGCCGTGGCCGGCCGAGCCGCCGGCGTTCTTCGCCGAGCCGGCCTTCTGGCAGCGCCTCGAGCGGACCGCTCTGCGCGCCGCGGCGCGCGCCGCCGCCGATCCGGAGCTGGCCGCCGAGGCGGCCGACGAGCCGCGCGTCGAGCACCTGGCGGCGGCCCTGGTCGCCGGCGCGCTGCGCCGCCTCGGGGTCTTCGCCACGGCCGGCGAGAGCCACACCGCCGCCGGCCTGATCGAGCGCTGCGGGGTCGCCGAGCGCCATCCCAAGGTGGTGCGGCGCTGGCTCGAGATGCTCGCCGACGAGGGGTGGCTCGAGCGCGCCGGCGCGGCCTACGCGAGCCCGCGCCCGCTCCCCGCCGCGGCCGACGAAGCGCTGCGGCGCGACGACGAGCGCCATCTCGACGTCGGCGCCCTGGCGGCGATCCTGACCGGCGAGCGCCACGCCCTGGAGTACTACCTCGCCGGCGGCTCGTCGGCCGGGATCGAGGCCGCCTACCGCGAGGCGCCGATGTTCGCCTACTGCAACCGGGTCGCCGAGGCGGTGGTCGCCGAGGCCGCGGCGGCGCTGCCGCCGGGGCGGCCGCTGCGCGTGCTCGAGGTCGGCGCCGGCACCGGCGGCACCACGGCGTCGCTGCTGCCGCTGCTGCCGGCGGCGGCGGCGCGCTACGCCTTCACCGACGTCTCGGCCTTCTTCCTCGACCTCGGGCGGCGGAAGTTCGAGGCCTTCCCGTTCGTCCGCTACGCCCTGCTCGACCTCGAGCGCGATCCCGCCGCCCAGGGCTTCGCCGCCGGCGGCTTCGACCTGGTGATCGCGGCCCACGTCCTCCACGCCACCCGCCGGATCGCCGAGACCCTGGCCCACGTCCACGCCCTGCTCGCCCCGGGGGGCCTCCTGGTGCTGCTCGAGGAGACCCGATTCCGCCGCCTGTTCAACTTCTCGATGGGCTTTCTGCCCGGCTTCGACCGCTTCGAGGACGCCGAGCTGCGAAGCCTCCATCCCCTGCTCGACGCCGGGCAGTGGCGGCGCGAGCTGGCGGCGAGCGGCTTCGAGGCGGTGCTCGCGACCACCGAGGCGGGCTCGCCGGCGGCGGTCCTCGGCGTCGACGTCCTGGTGGCGCGCGCCGGGGAGCCGCCACCGGCGCCGCTAACGCTCGCCCAGGAGCGGATCTGGGCCTTCGAGCGGCGCCACCCCGGGACCTCCTGCTACAACGTCGCGGCGCCGATCCGTCTCGCCGGCGCGCTCGACCGCGGGCGGCTCGCGGCGGCGCTCGGCGCCCTCGCCGGCCGCCACGACGCCCTGCGCGCGGTCTTCGAGAGCGCTCCCGGCGGCCCGCGCCAGCGCCGGCGCCCGGCCGGTGCCGCGCCGCCGCTGCCGTCGATCGACCTCGCCGCGCTGCCGGCGGCGGTTCGCGAGCGCGAGAGCGAGCGCGCCGCCGCCGCGGCCGCCGCGCCGCCGTTCGAGCTGGACCGCGGCCCGCTGCTGCGGGCGGCGCTGGTGCGCATCGCGCCCGGCGACCACCTGCTGGTGGTGGTCTGCCACCACCTGGTCACCGACGGCTGGTCGTGCGCCCGGATCGCCGCCGACCTCGACGCGCTCCACGCCGGCCGCCCGCTGCCGCCGCCCCCCCCCGCCCACGCCGGGCTCGCGCGCGCCGAGCAGCGGCGGCTCGCGGCGGGAGAGTTCGCCGCCGACCTCGAGTGGTGGCGGGCGCGGGCCGGCGCGCTCCGCCTCGACCTGCCGCGCCGCGAGCCGCCGCCGGGCGCCGGCTTCGGGCGCGGCGGCATCGCACTCGAGTTGCCGCCGGAGATCGCCGGCCGGCTGCGCGACCTCGCCCGCGCCGAGCGCGCCACGCTCTTCGCGGTCCTCCTGGCGGCGCTCGCCGCGACGCTCGTGCCGTGGGCGCGCGGCGGCGAGGTGGCGGTGGCGGTGCCGTTCGGCCAGCGCGACGCGCCCGAACTGGCGGCGGCGGTCGGGCTCTTCGTCTCGCTGCTGCCGGTGCGCGTCCGGGTCGACGACGCCCCGAGCTTCCGCGCGCTCCTCGGCGCGGTGCGCGACGAGCTGGCCGGCGCCTTCGCCCACCCGCGGGTCCCCTGCGCACGCCTCGCCGCGGAGCAGGGCCGGGACCCGCTCGACCTCGCCGGCGGGGTGATGTTCAACCTGCCGGGGGGCGGCGCCGACGGCGGACTCGCCGATGCGCCGCCCGGAGCCGGTGGGCCGAGCCCCGCCGGCGGCCTGCGCTTCGAGCCGCGGGGGAGCTTCGAGCTGGGCTGCGAGGCCGACCTCGCGGTCTACGCGGTCGAGGAGCGGGAGGCGCTGCGCTTCCGCTGGGTCTACCGCCGGGTGGCGCTCGACCGGCGATGGGTCGAGGCGCTGGCCGGGCGGTTCGGGGCCGTCGCCGCGGCGGCCGCCGCCGACCCGGACCGGCGGCTCTCGGAGCTGGTCCCGGGCGCCGGCGCGACGGCGGGAGGCCCGCGATGAGCGGCGGCAGGGCGACGGTGCTCGGCGCCGGGCTGGTCGGCGCCCTGGCCGCCATCTACCTTACCCGCCGTGGGCTCGCGGTCGAGGTCTACGAGCGGCGCGGCGACCCCCGCGCGGTCGCCGGGCCGGCCGGCCGCTCGATCAACCTCACCCTCTGCCAGCGCGGCCTCGCCGCGCTCGACGCGGTGGGCATCGGCGACGAGGTGCGCGCGCTGGCGGTACCCGCCCTCCGGCGCCAGATCCACGGCCCGTGCGGCGAGGTCGCCGACCAGCCCTACGGTAACCGCGGCGAGGCGATCCACTCGATCGGCAGGAACCTGCTCAACCGGACCCTGATCGACCTCGCCGAGCGGCGCTTCGGGGTGGTCTTCCGCTTCGACCACGCGCTCGACGGCCTCGACCTGGCGGGCGCCTCGCTGCGCCTGAGCGACGCCGCGAGCGGCCGCACCACCGAGCTGCGGTTCGAGCGCCTGGTGGCGGCCGACGGCGCCTTCTCGCGCGTCCGCAAGCAGCTCGTCGCCGACGGGCGCGCCGAGCAGAGCGAGGTCTTCCTCGACCAGGTCTACAAGGAGCTGCCGCTGCCGCCGGCGGCCGACGGCGGCTGGGCGCTGGCGCCCGAGGCGCTGCACATCTGGCCGCGCGGCCGCTACATGCTGATCGGCTTCGCCAACACCGACCGCACCTTCACCTGCGCCCTGCACCTGCCGGTCAGCGGCGAGCCGTCGATCGCGTCGATCGCCGGTGAGCGCGAGCTGGTGGCGCTCTTCGAGCGGTCGTTCCCCGACGTCCTGCCGCTGCTCCCGGACCTGGCGCGCGACTTCTTCGCCGCGCCGCCGTCGCGGATGGTCACCGTCCGCTGCTTCCCGTGGGCGTTCGACGGCCGCGTGGTGCTGCTCGGCGACGCCGCCCACGCGATCTACCCGTCCTACGGCCAGGGCGCCAACTCCGGCTTCGAGGGTTGCCGCGAGCTCGACCGCTGCCTCGACCGCCACCGCGACGACTGGCCGCGCGCGCTGGCCGAGTACCAGGACGAGCGCAAGCGCCACGCCGACGCCATCGCCGACCTCTCCGACCGGCACTTCCACGAGATCCGCGACCAGGTCGCCGATCCGCGCTTCCAGCTCCGCAAGCGGATCGAGCTGCGCGTGCAGGAGGTGCTCGGCGACGCCTGGGCGCCGCTCTACTCGCTGATCTCGTTCACCGAGATGCCCTACCTCGACGCGATCGAGCTGGAGCGCCGCCGGCGACCGCTGATCGACCGGCTGATGACCGTGGACGGGATCGAGCAACAGCTCGACGACGGCCGCCTGGACCGACTGCTCCTCGGACAGCCCGAGATCACGGAGGACCCGGAGCCGGCCTCGGTTCCCGACCGCCAGGGAGGACGACCTTGAACCTCGACGCCGCCGCCTCGAAGCGACCGATGGATCATCCGCTGACCGCGCTCGAGGAGGCGACCCCCGAGTGGCTGACCGGGGTCCTGCGCGCCCGCGGCGTCCTCCGCCGGGGGCGCGTCACGACCGTCCGGAGCACCCGGCAGCCGACCCTCGCCTCGATCGCGGCCCACCTCGAGATCGGCTACTCGAAGGGCGCCTCCCGCTCCGCGCCGGCGCGCCTGTTCCTGAAGATCGAGGCGCCGGACCCGCGGGCCGCGCCCGGCGCCGGCGGCCGGGAGGTGGAGCTCTACACCGCCGTCGCGGGCGCCGCGGGCGACCTCCCCATCGCGCCCTGCTACGACGCCGTCCACCGTGCCGAGGACGGACGCTCCCACCTGCTCCTCGCCGACCTTTCCGCGACCCATGGTCAGACCCCCTGGCCGCTCCCGCCCACGCGGTCGGAGTGCGAGCAGGCGGTCGAGTGTCTCGGCCGGCTGCACGCGGGCTTCTGGGAGGATCCCCGGCTGGCCCGCGACATCGGCGCCGCCCCCTCGCGGCAGCGCCTGAGCGACGGCGTGCGCAGGCTGGAGGAGACGTTCCGCGGCTTCGCCGACTTCCTGGGCGATCGGCTCTCGCCATCCGGGCGCGCGCTCTACGAGCGGGTGCTCGCGGCGCTCCCCGCGCTCTGGGAGCGCCGGTACCGCGACCTCTACGACCGGCGCCACGCCCTGACGCTCCTCCACGGCGACGCCCACTCCTGGAACTTCCTCTACCCCCGTGAGCCCGGCCGCGACGGCGTCAGGATCATCGACTGGCAGGCCTGGCGGCCGGGCCGGGGGACCGACGACCTCGCCTACATGATCGCCCTCCACTGGTACCCGGAGCGGCGGAAGACGCTGGAAGCGGATCTCCTGCGGCGGTATCACGAGACCCTCCTGCGGCACGGCGTGGCCGGCTACGGCTGGGACGCCTGCTGGACCGACTACCGGGAATCCGCCGTCGGCAACCTCTCGATCCCGGTCTGGCAGTGGTCGGTCGGCGTGCCGCCGAACGTCTGGTGGCCCCACCTCGAGCGCGCGCTCTTGGCGTTCGAGGACCTCGGCTGCAGCGAGCTGCTCGGGGGTTGATCGGGACCACCCCAGCTACGACTATGGGTCCCTCAGCACCTCCAGCGGATCGACCGAGGCCGCTCGGTACGCCGCCGCGAGACTCGCCGCCAGGGCCGCCCCGGCCAGCAGCCCGGCCGCGGCGGCGAGCCCAGCCCACCGAACCGACCCGGGCTCAAACAGCAGGTTCGAGAGCTGCTCGGAGAACGCCCGCAGCAGGGAGAGATGCAGCGCCAGCCCGGCCGCGATCCCGGCCGCGGTGAGGATCGCCGCCTGGCGCAGCACCAGCGCCACGACTCGCCCGCGGTCGGCGCCGAGGGCCATCCGCACGGCGATCTCCTGCCTTCGCCTCCGGACCGAATAGAGCATCATGCCGCCGACGCCGGTGGCGGCCAGCGCGAGCGCCAGCGCGGCGAAGATCGCCGACAGCCGGGCGAGGGCTCGCGGCGGCGCCAGGGCCTCGTCGAGGAGGCGCGACACCGGCCGGGGGTTGGTGATCGGCACGCCCGGGTCGAGCGGCTGGAGCGCCCGCCGGATCTCCTCGATCCGCGGCTCGGGATCGCCGGCGGTGCGAACCAGGAGGGTCATAAAGTCGGCGTAGTTCTGGCTGCGCGGCAGGAAGGCCAGCGGCAGCGGCTCCTCGCCCAGGTCCTCCTGCTTCGAGGTCGCGACCACGCCGACGACCTGGTGCCGCACCTCGGGCAGGTCGCCGAAGGTCAGGGTCTGGCGCAGGGGGTCGGCACCCGGCCAGAGGCGGTCGGCGAGCGCCTGGTTGACCACCGTCACCGGCGTTCCGCCGGCAACGTCGGCGCGCTCCAGCGTGCGGCCGCGCAGGCGGGGGATGCCGAGAGTCTCGAAGTAGTCGAGGCCGACCGTGACCACTCCGACCCGCTCGGTCGCCTCCTCGCCGCCGCCGCCGTCCGGGAGGACCGTGCGCCGGTGGGGCGGCGCGAAGAACGGCATCGCCGAGGTGAGGCTCACCGACTCGACGCCGGGGAGCGCCGCGGCGCTCCCGACCAGGCGATCGAACATCTGCTCGCCGCGCGCCGGCTCGTAGCCCTCGGCGCCGAGGTCGTAGCCGAAGGTCGCCACCCGCTCGCCGCGGAAGCCGAGGTCGACGCTCTCGGCGGCCGAGAAGTTGGCGAGGAAGAGCGCGGCGGCGCCTAGCGCGAGGAGCGCCACCGCCACCTGCGCCGCCGCCAGCACGCGGGCGAGGCGCGGCGTGCGGCGGCCGGCGTCACCGCGCGCGGCGAGCTGGGAGAGCGCCGCCGCCGAGCCGCCGCGCCCGGCGGCGCGGAGGGCCGGAACCAGGCCGGCGAGGAGGCCCGCGGCGAGCGGAAGGACCACCGCCATCGCCAGGACGCGGCCGTCGAAGCGCAGGTCGACCGCCGTCTCGTCGAGCATCGGCGGGCGCAGCGCCCAGAGCAGCCCGCGCCCCCACCAGGCGACCAGGAGGCCGAGGACGCCGCCGCCGAGGGCCAGGAGCATCGACTCGGCGAGGAGGCGCCGGGCGAGCGGCCAGCGACCGGCGCCGAGCGCGCGGCGGATCCCCAGTTCGGCCTGGCGGTCGGCGAGCCGCGCCAGCATCAGGTTGGCGACGTTGACGCAGGCGAGGATCAGGAGCGTGGCGGCGAGGAAGCCGAGCGCCGCCGCGGTGCGCTCGAGCCCCTCCCGCCGCTCGGGCGGGATCACCGCTTCGGCGAGCGGCAGAAGCGCGGCGCGGCGCTGGTCGTTGTCGGCCGGGTGCTCGGCGGCGAGCGCGGCGGCGAGGGTCGCGGTCGCGGCGCGCGCCTGCTCGAAACCGACGCCGCGCGCGAGCCGCCCGACGCAGACCGGGAACATCAGCGCCCGGCGGTTGTCGAAGAGCTGGTCGCGGATGCCGGTCAGGAGCACCTTGCGGATGCCGATCGGCGCCCAGAAGTCGAGGTCGAAGAGGACGCCGGTGCCGCGGAAGCCCTCGGGGACGACGCCGATCACGGTGAACGGCTGGCGGTTGATGCGGACCGTGCGGCCGACCACCGCCGGATCGCCGGCGAACCGGCGCTGCCAGAAGCTGTGGCCGAGCACCACCACCGGGCGCTCCTCGATCCCCTCCTCGGGGACGAAGGTGCGGCCGAGCGCGGCCTCGACGCCGAGCACCTGGAAGTACTCGGCGCTGACCACCAGGCCGCCGAGCTGCTCGGGCGGCTGATCCCCCTCGGCCAGGGTGGCGCCGACGTAGGCGCCCAGGGCGAGGCCGGAGAAGACCCCGGCGCGGTCGCGGAAGTCCTCGAAGTTGGCGTGGGAGACCGGGAGGAGCCGACCGGCCATCTGCGGCGTCTCCTCGGTCGCGAACAGCCAGATCAGCCGGTCGGGCTCGCGCACCTGCGGCACCTGGCCGAGGACGGCTCGGGCGGCGGTCAGGACGGCGAGGTTGGCGCCGACGCCCAGCGCGAGCGAGACCAGCGCCACGCAGGTGGTCGCCGGGCTGCGCGCCAGGCTGCGGGCGGCCAGCCGGAGGTCGTCGATCCAGGGGAGCACCGGCGCGATTCTATGTCATTCGGTACGTCCCTTCGTTAGTATCCAATCTCCCGGAGGCGTGGACATGAAACTGACGGAAGAGCAGATCGCGGCTCATCTCGAGCTGTCGCCGCACAACCTGGCGTTCGTCGAGACCGCGCTCGGCGAGCCCGCGTTCCGGCGGCGGGAGAGCTTCCCCGAGATCGCCGCCCGCATCGCCCTTCCGCACTACCCGATGCAGAACTGGCCGACCCTTGTCGGCCGCGAGACGGTCGACGAACTGGCCCATCTGGCCCGGGAGTTCCACCGCATCGTCCTCGCGATGCCGGAGCGGGTGTTCGGCGGCGACCTCGGCCGGATCGCCGACTTCTACGGCCTCGACCGGCCGTTCGCGGAGCGCACGCTCGGCGATCCGGCCGGCATCGCGCGCGCCCCCTCGCGCGGCGACTACATCTGGACCTCCTCGGGCCTGAAGTGCCTCGAGTTCAACTGCGGCAACTCCCTCGGTGGCTGGCAGATGCCGCTGGTGGTCCGCCACTACCTCGACAACGCGCTGATCGCCGGCTTCCTGCGCCGTCACCGCCTCACCGTCGAGCACCGCAACTGCATGCGGCTCTTCTTCGAGCACATGATCGGCGAGGCGGTCGCCGCCGGTACCGCCGCGGATGGCGAGGCCAACATCGCCTTCGTCCTCTACCCGTCCGACCCCGACTCCGAGTACGCGCGCCTCCTCGCGCCGCAGCTCCCCGGCATCCAGGAGAGCTTCCGCCCGACCGACCTCTACGCCGCCGAGATGCGGGACGCGCTGTCGGCGTTTCCGGGCCTCGAGCGGGGGGAGATCGTCTACTGCAGCTATGCGGGGCTCTCGGTGCGCGACGGCGCCTGCTGGCTCGGCGACCGCCGGATCCACGCGGTCGCCGAGGTCGTCGGCTTCCCGACGCCGGAGGTCTTCGGCTGCTACCGCAAGGGCGGCTTCCAGCTCTACTCCGGCCCGGTCAGCATGATCCTGGGCGACAAACGAAACCTCGCGCTGCTCTCGCGCGCGGTCGACGAGGGGGATGGCCCCTGGACCGAAGAGGAGCGGACGTTCCTCCGCCGCCACGTGCCCTGGACCCGGCAGGTCGACCGCGGCCGCGTCACCTACCGCGGCGAGGAGGCGTCGCTCCCCGAGCTGCTCGCCGCCGAGCGCCACGACCTGGTGCTCAAGCACGCGCAGGCGTTCGGCGGCTTCTCGGTCCACGTCGGCCGCGCGCTCACGACCGCCGCCTGGAGCGAGGCGGTCGAGCGGGCGCTCGGCGAGGCCGCCTGGATCGTGCAGGAGCACGTCGCCTCGCGCCCCTACGTCTACCAGAACGGCGACGACGGCTGCTGCGATCACACCGTGATCTGGGGGCTCTTCGTCTACGGCGGCCGCTACACCGGCGCCCTGGTCCGCCTCCAGCCGGCTGCGGGCGCCCCGGTGGTCAACATCAACCAGGGCGCGATGGCGAGCCCCCTGCTCGAGATCGACTGAACCCGGCCCTACGGCACGCTGGCTGTCCAGGCCCCCGTGTCGCCGCTCTCAAAGCCGTCTTCGAACAGCGCCAGCTCGCAGTCGAGCACGGCGCGGATCGCGAAGTCGCCCGACACGCCGAGCGCGCAGGCGTTGAACCAGATGCTCGGCGGGATCGCGAAGATGCCGTTCTTGCCGCTCTGACAGCCGTTGGTGTCGGTGACCACGCTGGGGCCGAGCCCCGGCGGGTCGTTGAGGAACTGGAAGTCGACCACCAGCGTCTCGCCCGCGGTCACCGGCATCGGCGGCACCACCACGAACTCGTTGAAGAAGCCGTCGACCATCACCGGCCCGAGCAGCTCCACCTCGGGGGTACCGGGCACCGGGAAGGCGCCCGGCTGCGAGATGGTGATCGCCTGGTGGAGGATGTCGGGCTGGCCGCCGAGGATCGAGAGCCAGAGGACGCGTACGGCGGTGAGGTCGCCGCTGCAGGTCGCGGTCAGCCACGCCGCCGCGCGCTCGTCGGCGACGAAGCCGACCTGGATCGCGACGTTGCCGAAGTCGACGACGCTGTCGTTCTGGATCACGACCTCCCCGGCGCGGGCGGCGGCCGGTGCGAGGAGCAGGAGCGCGAGACCGAGAGCGGCGCCGAGCCCGGCGCGAGGACTCCAAAGCAACATGATCGCCTCCTCCTTTTCCGGACGCCCGTCGCGGGCGCCGGAGCAGCTCCGCCGCGAGACCATCGGAGGGCCGTCGGCCACGTCGAAGCCGGGCGGCCGAAATCAGGAGCAGGCGTGACAGCCAGAGCGATAATCTACAAATCCAACTAACTCGAAGTACGATAGCGCAACCGGTCCGCCGGCACAACGCGGTCCGCCGGCGCAACGCGGCCCGCCGGCGCGACGCGGGCCGGTCCGACGCCGGGCGCGCACCTTGCACGCCGTCCGCTAGACTCGATCGTCGCCGAGACGCCTTCCGATCAGCCCAGGAGGAACCCCCGATGAAGCCCGTCCCCTCGTTCCGGCCTCGCCTCCAGAGGCCGCTGCTCGCCGCGCCGGCGGCAGCCGCCGCGGTCTTCGCCCTCGCTCTCGCCCTGGCCCCCGCGGCCGGCGCGGACACCGCCTGCTACGAAGTCTCGTGCGCGACGAGCTGCACGCCCGGGGCGCCGGTCGAGATCTCGACCCTCGTCCCGGCGAGCGAGTTCCCGGTCGGGGCCGAGACCCCGATCGCCTTCGTCGATCCCGGCGACGGCCGCACCCGCCGGCTGATCGCCACCCAGGAGGGCGCGATCCTGATCTGGAACGGCGAGACCGGCGAGATCCTGCCGACCCCGTTCCTCGACCTCCGCCAGTCGAGCGGCGGGCCGGTGCTGTTCGGCGGCGAGCGGGGCCTCCTGGCGCTGGCGGCCGAGCCCGACTACGCCGAGACCGGCCGCTTCTACGTCTTCTACACCCGCCGCGACCTCGGCCCGGGCACCTCGGGGGACGTGGTGATCGCCCGCTACGAGCGCTCGACGGCCAACCCCGACGTCGCGAACCCGGCCTCGGCGACCACGATCCTGGTCATCGAGCATTCCTCGGCAGGCAACCACAACGGCGGCCAGCTCGCGTTCGGCCCGGACGGCTTCCTCTACATCTCGACCGGCGACGGCGGCGGCGGCTGCGACAGCAACCAGGGCACCAACGGCGACGGCCAGCGTCCCGACACCCTGGCGGGCAAGCTCCTGCGCCTCGACGTGCGCAACGTCGATCCCGCCGCCGGCGCGCCCGACGACTGCGGCGTCGGCACCGGCAACTACGAGGTCCCCTCGACCAACCCGTTCTTCGGCCAGGAGCCGGCGTGCGACGAGGTCTGGGCGCTCGGCCTGCGCAACCCGTTCCGCTTCACCTTCGACCGGCTGACCGGCGACATCTACGTCGGCGACGTCGGCCAGCTCAAGTGGGAGGAGGTCAACCTCCTGCGCTCCGTCACCCCGGCGCCGGTCAACTTCGGCTGGGTCTGCCGCGAGGGGTGCGAGACCGGCGGCAACAACGAGTCGAACTGCTCGACCGCCGGTTGCCCGGTCGACCCCGGCACCACCTGCGAGTTCCCGCGCACGAGCGGCTTCTACGACCCGATCCTCTGCCACCACAACGGCGGCTGGTCGTCGGTCATGGGCGGCTACCGCTACCGCGGCGACTTCGTCCCCTCGATCGCCGGCGACTACCTCTACAGCGATGCCGGCTGCGGCCAGATCTGGAAGACCGACAACCTCGATCCCGCGACCCCGACCGCGATCGACTCCTCGTGCTGGGCGAGCGGCTTCGGCGGCACCTTCGGCTTCGGCGAGGACCACCTCGGCGAGCTGTACGTGGTGATGGGCTTCGGCAGCCGCATCGACTGCATCCACAACGGCGAGGGCTGCTACTGGGCGGAGTGGGGGATCTTCTCGGACGACTTCGAAAGCGGCGACGTCAGCCACTGGACGGCGTCCTTGCCGTAGGTCCGGCGACCGCGCCGCGTCCCGGGGTGCCGCGCTCGCGGCACTTGAGAGGCAGCTCAACCTACGGCGGATCGCCGAGGAGATCGAACATGTCCAAGCCTCTCGCTGGTACCCGTGTGCGTCTGATGATCCTGGCCGTCGTCTTCGCCGTCGCGGCGCTGCTCGGTGCCTTCGGCGCCGAGCGCGCCGAGGCGTTCTTCGGCATCTGTACCTACTACAGCGACGCCACCAAGACCGTGGCCGTCGGCGCCCGCGGCACCGGCTGCTGCGGCGCGGTGATCAACTGGGGGATCGTCACCTCCTTCAAGACCTGCGGCGTGGTCTACTGCCCTGACGTGGTCTGCCCGCAGACCGAGTAGGGGCGCGGCGGAGCGCCGAGCGCCGGCGAAAGACCGGTGACGTCGCGGCGGCGGGCGAGGCGGCGGGGTGGGATCGCGGCGAGGGCATGGTTCGGGCGGCGCTACAATAGCCCATCGACCGAGCACCGCCGCGGCGACCGGCCGCGGCGACCGCGGACCGGAGAGCCGACGATGACCCGCAGCCGCCGAGCGCGCCGCAGCCAGGCGGCAGCGCTCGTGGCCCTCGCGCTGCTGCCGGCGGCCCTCGCGCCGCGGCCCGCGATCGCCGCCGGCGCCCCCTACGCCGGCCGGCCGCTCGCCGAGGTCCTGCTCGAGATCCAGGAGCAGGGATTGACGCTGGTCTTCACCAGCGAGCTGGTGCGGCCGGAGATGACGGTAGCCGCCGAGCCGGCGGCGATCGGGCCGCAGGCGATCCTCGAAGAGGTCCTGGCGCCGCACGGGCTGGCGGTCGAGGAGGGGCCCGGCGGCGTGCTGGTGGTGGTCGCCGGCACCCCTCCGGCCGCGGGCGCCGGGGCGATCGAGGGCTCGGTGGTCGACCGCGGCAGCCGCGAGGGGCTCCCCGGCGCCGTGGTGCGGGTGGTCGGCTCCGGGGTCGCCGGGGCGGGGCTCGCCGCCACCGTGGCCGCGGACGGCGGCTTCGCCCTCGCGCCGCTGCCGGCCGGAGACTACTCGCTCGAGGCCAGCGCGCCGGGTCACCTCGCCCAGCGGGTCGACGGGGTCGAGGTGCGCGCGGGCGCAGCGCGGCGGGTGGTCTTCCGGCTCCACCCCGAGCTGTACATCGAGGACGAGATCGTGGTCCGGCCGAGCCGGTTGGCGCTCCTCGCCGAGAACCCGCGGTCGTCGTTCGCGCTCGGCCGCGAGGAGATCCAGAGCGTGCCCCACCTGGGCGGCGACCTCTTCCGCGCCGCCTCGCTCCTGCCCGGGGTCACCGCCAACGACGTCACCGCCCGCTTCAGCGTCCGCGGCGGCCGCCGCGACGAGGTCAAGGTCGTGCTCGACGGCCAGGAGCTGTTCGGCGCCTATCACCTGCTCGACTACGACGGCGCCCTCAGCCTGGTGCCGGCGGCGGTGCTCGCCGGCGTCGACCTCACGACCGGCGCCTACCCGGCGAACCAGGGCGACCGGATGAGCGCCGTGCTCGACCTGCGCACGCTCGAGCCGTCGAGCGGTCGGCACTACTCGCTCGGTGCCGGGGTGCTCGACCTCTCGGCCGCCGGCAGCGGCCGCTTCGCCGGCGACCGCGGCGGCTGGCTGGTCACCGCCCGGCGCGGCTCGATCGACCTCGCCGCCGACGCCATCGGCGACGAGGACCCGAGCTACTGGGACCTCCTGGCCAAGGGCGAGATCGACGCCGCCGGCGGGGTGCTGCGCGCCCACGCCCTGGTCGCCGCCGACGAGCTGGAGATCGACCGCACCGAGGAGGAGGACTTCGAGCGTCTCGAGAACGACTACGGCCACGGCTACGGCTGGCTGACCCACCAGGCGAGCCCGGGCGGCCGGCTGCTGATCGACTCGCTGGCCTCGTGGGCGCGCCTCGACTCCGATCGCGCCGGAGCGGGCACCGACGAGGAGGGCGGCCACCTGCTGCGCGACCGGCGCGACCTCGAGGCGGCGACGCTCTCGCAGACCTGGAGCCTCGACCTCGGCCGTCACCTGCCGCGCTGGGGCTGGGAGGCGCGCCGCTACGATGCGGTCTTCGACTACGCCAAGGCGCTCGACCAGGACGTCGTCATCCTCGCCCCGTTCTCGGCGCCGCGGTTGACCGAGCACGCCTTCGACGGCTCGCTGCGCGGCGAGCACCTGGCGCTCTGGGCGAGCGACCGGACGTCGCTCGGCGACCGCCTGACCGCCGAGCTGGGCCTGCGCTGGGACCGCCACGACCTGACCGACGACACCCTGCTGAGCCCGCGCGTCAACCTCGCCTGGCGGGTCGGCGACCACAGCGTCGCGCGCGCCGCCTGGGGGCGCTTCCACCAGAGCCAGCGCCCTTACGAGCTGCAGGTCGAGGACGGCCTCGAGACCCTCGCGCCGGCCGAGCGCTCCGACCAGTGGGTGCTCGGCTGGGAGTCGTTGCTCGAGGCCGGCCCGGCGGGGCTCGACGCCCTGCGGGTCGAGCTCTACAGCCGCGAGATCGACAACCCGCGCCTGCGCTTCGAGAGCCTGCTCGAGCCGCTCAACTTCTTCCCCGAGATCGAGCCCGACCGGGTGCGGATCGCGCCCGAGCGGAGCCGCTCCGAGGGGATCGAGCTGCTCCTCGGCAGCCGCGGCGAGCGCTTCGACTGGCGCTTCGCCTATGCCCTCGCGCGCGCCGAGGACCGCCTGGAGGGGGAGTGGGTGCCGCGCTCGCTCGACCAAGAGCACACCGTCTCGCTCGGCCTCCACTTCCGGCTGCCGCGGCGCTGGAACCTCGATCTCGCCTGGCGTTTCCACAGCGGCTGGCCGACGACGCCGGTCGCCGCGGCGTTCGTGATCGACCCGGAGGACCCCGAGGCAGAGCCCGAGCTGGTGGGCGTCTTCGGCCCGCTCAACAGCGAGCGCCTCCCCGACTACCACCGCCTCGACCTCCGCGCGAGCCGGCGCTGGACCCTCCGCTCGGGCCTCCTGACCCTCTACGCCGACGTCCAGAACCTCTACGACCGCGAGAACCTCGCCGGCTTCGACTTCGACCTCGACGAGGAGGCCGGCGAGGCGATCCTCGAGCCCGAGGGCTGGCCGGGGATCTTCCCGTCGGTGGGAGTCCTCTACGAGTTCTGACGCCGGCGGATCACCAGCTCGGCGCCTCCCGCGCCGCCCTCCACCAGCTCGCCGTCGAAGCCGGCGCCGGGGAGGACGGCGAACGGCGCCTGGTCGGGGCGCAGGTTGCCGATGGCGCCGCGCAGGACGATCCCGCGGGCGTCGGCGGCGCGGTCGGGCTCGGCCCAGCGCACGGTCCAGCCGGTCTCGTGGGACGTCCAGTCGAGCAGTTCGCCGAGGGTGCGGCCCTCGATCGAGTAACCGGCGGCGGCGTCGAGGACCCAATCCCACTCGGGGCCCCAGGGATCGATCGCGCGGCGCTCCGGCTCGCCGGAGCGCCTCACCACCAGCTCCTCGCCGGCCGAGGCAACCCAGCGCCGGCCGGCGCGCTCGGCGGCCACTTCGCCGTCGCGTACGCGCACCTCGAGCGCGAGCAGGGGAGGCTCGAACACGCGGACGGTGAAGCGGGTGCCGACGTCGCTCGCGGTGCCGGCCCGGGTGGCGATCGTTAGCCCCGAGCCGCCCTCGCCGGTGTCGGCGTAGATCGCGCCCTGCTCGAGCGCCACGACGGACGGGGAGTCGAACCGGGCGACGCTGCCCGCGTCGAGCCGCAGGACGGTGCCGTCCGCCAGGCGGAAAGAGGCGCGGCCAGCGGCGATCTCGGCGGTCTCGATGACCGTGACCACGGTGGCGCCGGCGGGGATCTGCTCGCCGGCTCGGAGCGGCCGAGGTCCGCCGGTGCCCTCGCCTTCGATCCAGGTGGTGCCGATCACGGACTCCGCCCGGACGATCTCGGCCGCCGCGACGCCTCGCCGCGCCAGCCACCAGAAGAGGCCGACGGAGAGCAGCAGCAGCGCCGCGATCAGCGCCGGCATGGCCCAGTCCGGGCGCTGCCGGCGCCCGGGAGCCGTCACCGCGAACTCCTGGAAGCGGGCGAGCGCCTCGGGACCGTCGAGGGCGGGCTTCGGCCGCTCCCGGCCGGCGGCCTCCGGGGTCTCCGCACCCCCCGCCCGCCGCTCCACCTCGCGCCGCCACGCCGTGCGGGCGGCGGCGGTGATCGCCGCCAAGTCCTCGGGCGGGATCGGCGGCCGCGGGCCGGCCTTCTCGAGCAGGCGGCGGACGTCCGGCTCGTCGTCCGCGGGCGCGGCGCCCGCGATGGTCGGCTCGTGCTCGTTCACGTCTCGACTCCTTTCCGTCCCGCGGCCCCGGATCCCGAAGCGAGGCCCGCCTCGAGGTCGCGGTAGCCGCTCCGGAAGGCGTTGCGCGCCCGGGTCAGCAGCGACTCGGTCGCCTTCTCGCTCAGCTCCAGCCGGGCGGCGATCTCGCGCACCGGCAGCCGTTCGAGGTACTTCCATTCGAGCGCGCGGGAGTAGCGCTCGGGCAGGAGGTCGAGCGCCGCGTGCACCCGCGCCGCCTCCTCGGCCCGGAGCAGCGCCTCCTCGACGCCGGCGGGACCCGGCGCGCGATAGCCGGCGGCCGGTTCGATGCGCCCCCCGAGGTCCTCGTCGATCTCGACCTCGGCCGGCGCGCTCGCGAGGCGCCGGGCGCGCATCAGGATCTCGTTGCGGCAACAGGCGCACAGCCAGGCCACCAGCGGCGCGTCGCCGCGGTAGGTGCCGAGCTTGGGGATCGCCTTGGCCAGCGCGGTCTGGACGGTGTCGAGGGTCAGCTCGCGGTCGCCGCGGAGGCGCGCCGAGGCGAAGCGGTAGAGCGGCGGCAAGCAGCGCTCGGCGAAGGCGTCGAAGGCGCTCTCCTCGCCCGCCAGCATGCGCTCGACCAGCGCCAGGTCTTCGCTCAGCTCGCTCACCGGAGGTTTCCGCGGACTCGGGCCGTTCGCCATTGTACGGGCCGTTCGGTGGGCGCGGGCTCCGAAGCTGTCCAGGTTCACCATCACTGCCGATCGCTCCCGAGGGTTCGGTTCTCCGCCTCCGTTCGATGCGCGGCGGCGCCGCATCCTTCGCGAAGGATTCCGCGCGGCCCCGCATCGACCCGGGCAACGGCCTGCCCCGCGCCCGGCTCACGGCGCTCGGGCCGCAGGAAGGGACGGCGGCGCGCAGGCGCTGCGTCGGAACGACCTCGGAGGGGAGCCATGCGCTGCCCGGAAAGGAGACCGCGATGACTCGGATGCCTCAGCACCTCGGACGGACGGCGGCGATCGCCCTGGCGATCGTCCTGGCGGCGGCCGCCGGCGCCTTCGCCCACGACCCGGAGTACACCAGCGACCTCGGCCGCGAGCGCTGCACCTTCACCACCACCGGCAGCAACCCTTACTTCCCGCTCTGGCCGGGCTATGCGCTGCTGCTCGAGGGCGAGGAAGAGGACGAGGGCGAGCTGATCGAGATCTCCTCGCTCAACACCGTGCTCGCCGACACCGAGCTGGTCGACGGCGTGCGCACCCGCGTCTACGAGGAGCGCGAGTCGGAGGACGGCGAGCTGGTCGAGGTGTCGCGCAACTTCATGGCCTACTGCCGCGAGACCGGAGACGTCTGGTACTTCGGCGAGGACGTCGACATCTACGAGGACGGCGAGATCGTCGGCCACGACGGCGCCTGGCGCGCCGGCGTCGACGGCGCCGAGGCGGGGATCATCATGCCCGGCCACCCGCTGGTCGGCGCCCGCTACTACGAGGAGAACGCACCGGGCGTCGCCGAGGATCGGGCCGAGATCGTGGGCGTCGGCGGGACGAGGACGGTGCCGGCCGGCACCTTCGAGGACGTCGTCGAGACGGTCGGCACCGACGCCCTGAACCCGGAGGCCGCCGACCCGAAGGCCTACGCTCCCGGCGTCGGCAACATCGCCGACGAGGAGCTCGAGCTGGTCGAGATCACGCCGCCGCCCTGCCGGCCGGACGCGGTCACCCACTGCCTCAACGACGGCCGCTTCCGGGTCGAGGTCGAGTGGGAGGACTTCGAGGGCGGCGCGGGGGCGGGGATGGCGATCCTCCCCTCGGACGACAGCGGCGAGTTCTGGTTCTTCAACGCCAACAACAGCGAGCTGCTGGTCAAGCTCCTCGACGCCTGCAACGTGCCGGGCTCGAACAACTTCTGGTTCTTCGCCGCGGGCCTGACCAACGTCGAGGTGACGATCACCGTCACCGACACCCAGTCCGAGGAGGTCCGGGTCTACGACAACGACCTCGGCGAGCCGTTCCAGCCGGTGCTCGACACCGCGGCCTTCGACACCTGTCCGTGAGCCGGGCGGGCCCCCTCCAGCCGGCGATTCGGGCGCCGGCCGGAGGGGGCCGCCGGCGTTTCGATAGGGCGCCTCGCCTCAGGGCTCAGGCGTTTCCCGAGCGGTGGAGCTGGAGCATCTTCGCCTGGGCGGACTCGAGGATCGAGTCTCGTACGTAGGAGCTGGCGTCGAGGATCTCGATGCCGATCAGCTCGCCCTTGGCGTTGAGCTCCGCCGTGACGTTGGGGCTGAGCTCGATGCTCGACGCTTCGACCTCGTCCGAGATCGCGAGGTGCAGCACGTCCGCCGGTTCGAAGTAGGCCAGCCGGGGTTTATGCATTGACGTACCTCCCGGTCTTCAGTCGGAGGTTGATCTGTTGACGGGTCGTGGGGTGAATCGTTACGGGAGTGATGCCGTCTCCTTCGATCTCGATCGGAACGACGACCAGCTCGCCCTTGTGCCTCCCGACGACGACCTCTCGCCCGGTGGCTCGATCCTGATATCTCTCGTCGGAGAACCTGACGATCTGCTCCACCTCGGCGAGATCGAAGCCTCGGAGGCTGGCCCTGTACCTCATGTACTCGGTCCAGACGATCATCGGATGGCTCGCCTCCGGTCCACTTTACTACGGGGGTCTTTTGCCCGTCACCGCACCAGCGGCCGGTACTTGATCCGGTGCGGCTGGTCGGCCTCGGCGCCGAGGCGCTTCTTGCGGTCGGCCTCGTAGTCCTGGTAGTTGCCCTCGAACCAGACCACGCGGCTGTCGCCCTCGAAGGCGAGGACGTGGGTGGCGATGCGGTCGAGGAACCAGCGGTCGTGGCTGATCACCACCGCGGAGCCGGCGAAGCCGAGGAGGGCCTCCTCGAGAGCGCGCAGGGTGTCGACGTCGAGGTCGTTGGTCGGCTCGTCGAGGAGCAGGAGGTTGCCGCCGCTCTTCAAGAGCTTCGCGAGATGGAGGCGGTTGCGCTCGCCGCCCGAAAGGTCCTTGACCTTCTTCTGCTGGTCGGGGCCGCGGAAGCCGAACGACGTGGCGTAGGCGCGCGAGCTGACCTCCCGGCGGCCGAGCGCGATCAGCTCGCGGCCGCCGTCCGAGATCTCCTCCCACACCGTGCGCTCCCCGGCGAGCCCCTCGCGCGACTGGTCGACGTAGGCGGTGACCACGGTCTCGCCGACCCTGAGCGTGCCGCCGTCGGGCTGCTCCTGGCCGACGATCATCCGGAAGAGCGTCGTCTTGCCGGCGCCGTTGGGGCCGATGACGCCGACGATGCCGCCCGGCGGCAAGAGGAAGTCGACGTCCTCCATCAACAGGCGGTCGCCGTAGCCCTTGGCGACGCCCTTCGCCTCGACCACCACGTCGCCGAGCCGCGGCCCGGGCGGGATGGTGATCTCGGCCGTGCCGCCGCGGCGTTCGGCGGACTGGTCCTCGGCGAGCAGGCTCTCGTACCGGGTGATGCGCGCCTTGCCCTTGGCCTGGCGGGCGCGCGGCGTCATCTGCAGCCACTCGAGCTCGCGCTGGAGCGTGCGCCGGCGCGCCGAGGCCTCCTTCTCCTCCTTGCCGAGCCGCGCCTCCTTCTGCTCCAGCCACGAGGAGTAGTTGCCCTGCCACGGGATGCCGGCGCCGCGGTCCAATTCGAGGATCCAGCCGGCGACGTTGTCGAGGAAGTAGCGGTCGTGGGTGACCGCGACCACGGTCCCCTTGTACTCCTGGAGGTGGCGCTCGAGCCAGGCCACCGACTCGGCGTCGAGGTGGTTGGTCGGCTCGTCGAGGAGCAGGAGGTCGGGCTGGCGCAGCAGCACCTGGCAGAGCGCGACCCGGCGCACCTCGCCGCCCGAGAGGACGTCCACCGACGCCTCGGGCGGCGGCAGCCGGAGCGCCTCCATCGCCAGCTCGAGCCGGTTGTCCAGCTCCCAGGCGCCGGCGGCCTCGATCGCGTCCTGGAGCCGGCCCTGCTCGTCGAGCACCCGCTCCATCTCCTCGGGCGACATCTCCTCGCCGAGCTGCATCGACAGCTCGTCGAACCGGGTCAGGAGCGCCCGCGTCGGCGCCACCGCCTCCTCGACGCAGTCGCGCACCGTCGCCCCCGCCGGCAGCCGCGGCTCCTGGGACAGGAACCCGACGCTCATGCCCTCGGCGATGAACGACTCGCCGGCGAAGTCGTGGTCGATCCCGGCCATGATCCGGAGCAGCGTCGACTTCCCGGCGCCGTTGGCCCCGAGCACGCCGATCTTGGCGCCGTAATAGAAGGACAGCCAGATCCCCTTCAGGATCTCCTTGCCCTGGGGGGTGACCTTGCGCAGGTCTTTCATGGTGTAGATGAACGGCGGTGCCATGCTGGGGTAGACCTCCTGGGGGAGCGCGGCGCTGGGGCCGCGGGGGGCGGGATTGTGTCACGAGGTGGCCGCCCGAGCCGGCTCCGCGGCGGCATCACGAGTGGTTCTTCGAGGAGGGGTTCGCCGAGCCGGTCGTGCACTGCGTCAACGCGCACCGCGCGGCGGGAACGCCCGTGCTCGGCGACTCTACGGCGCGGTCGCAGTCCACGCCGTTGTGTCGCCGAGCTCGAACGACCACGACGCCCTGAAAGTCGGCGCGCGGCGGCGCCGGCTCGGTGCGGGGCCCGCCGGCGCCGTGGATGACGACCCGCGCGTCCCCGCGGAAGACCCGGAAGCGGCGCAGCTCGAGGACGGAGCCCTCCTCGCCCTCGAACAGCGGCACTTCGGAGACCCGCAGCGTGCCACCGGCCGAGACCGCGTGCGCCCGCGCCGGCAACGTCGGGTCGTCGAAGCGTGGGGACGGCCCGCCCCCGGCCGCCGGCGGAACGGCGCCGAGCGCAGGGCTAACCGTCAGGACGACGAACAGAAACGCCTGGCTCCGTCGCATCGCGTTTTCCCCGCCCGCGGCTCGCTGGCTCGGAGCCGAAGTCGTCCGCGGATCTCGATGTGGCATCATCGCATCTTGAGAACAACCGTAGACGTCCCCGACCACCTCCTCGTCGACGCGAAGAAGCTCGCGGCGGATCGCTGCCTCCCGCTCACTCGGGTGCTGGAGGAGAGCCTCCGCTCTTATCTCAGCGAGCAGCGACTGCGGGCACGGGAGGAGCCCGCTCCTCTCCCGGTGCTCGCCGGTCCAGCTCCCGCAGCCGGGGTCGACCTCGACGACACGAGCCGGCTGTGGGAGCTGGAATGGTCCTCGGCGACGTCGGCATGCTCCTCCCTGTGATTGCCACCGCTCTGCGGTAGCATGAACCGCCGGCTGGAGCTCACATCCCGTCCGGAGGTCCGATGGCCTTTGCCGCGACCGCCTACCAGCACATCGTCCTCGACGCGCAGGGTGTGCCCGTCGTTCAGGGTGCCAACACCAAGGTGGTCGAGGTAGTCCTTCATGCCCGAGGCTCCGGCCTCACCCCGGAGCAGCTCGCGGGCGAGCTGCCGCATCTGAGCCCGGCGCAGATCCATTCCGCCATGGCGTACTACTGGGACCACAGGGAGTCCCTCGACGCCGATATCGAGGCGCGGCGGGAGTTCGCCGAGCGGATGCGGCGAGAGATGGGCCAGCCCGCGTTCGCCGAGCGCCTGGCGCGCGAGCGCGGGCGCGGCTGAATGGCGATCCGGCTGTACATGGACCACAACGTCCGGGGTGCCGTGACCAGAGGGTTGCGGGGCCGCGACCTGGACGTTCTGACCGCCTTCGAGGACGGGTCGCACGAGCTCGACGACCCTCCGCTACTCGACCGTGCCGCCGCTCTGGGCCGCGTTCTGTTCAGCAACGACGACGACCTCCTCCGTGAGGCGGTGCGGAGGCAGAGGTCCGATGAGTGGTTCGGGGGGCTCATCTACGTGCATCAGGACCGCCTGACCATCGGCGAGACGATCGAGGAACTCGAGCTCGTCGCCCGGGCCTCGGTGTCGCAGGAGTTCGAGAACCGGATCGTCTACCTCCCGCTACCATAGGTGACCGCGACCGCCGCCCCGCTGGCGAACGCGGCGAGATAGCTCGGAGGTGCGCAGGATCTCGCCGGGTCCGCGGCACTGAAGCATCTTCAAGGACCTGCTCCGCCCGTCTCTCTCGGATCGACGACTTCGAGGAAGGTGAAGACCTCGAAGTCCCGGCCGTTGAGGGTGGCGAGGCGGCGGACGCCCGCGGCCTCGAGATCCACCGCCAGGGCCGTGTCCAGGATGCGCTTGCGGCCGAGCCGCAGGCGCCCGATCAACTCGCAGAGACGGTCGTGGGTCCGGGCGGTGGGTAGGAGACGTTCGACCTCGAGCCCGTTCCACAGCTCCAGGCTGAGCCGAAGGGCGTCCTTCATGGCGAGCGGATGCTCGAAGCGGCGCGCGTCGGTCGTCACGTGGAGGAACTCCCGGAGCACCTGGTGCGTCAGGCCGAGGCGGTTTCCGCGCCTCACCTCGCGCTCGAAACAGCGGCGCACAGCCCCGTGGTGGGGCGCGTCCGCCATCGCCCAATGCACCAGGGTGTCGGTATCGACAGCGAGTGTCGTCCGGAAGGGAGCCTCCTCGCTCGGCTCGCGGGAGCTACCCGCGGCCATCGAGCATCTCGTCGTACAGCTCGGTCCGCGACCAGGGACGGAGGAGGCGGCCGCTGCGGTGCGCCGGGATCTCCAGGATGGAACGGCCGGCCCCGCCCTCTCGATCCAGGTACTCCGTCATCGCCCGGCGGATCAGCGCCGCCACCGGTCGGCCTTCGAGGCTGGCCAGGGACTTGAACCGCTGGTACTCCCCGTCTTCGACGTGGACCGAGATCGCTCGCATGATCGCATGCTATATCGGGGTCCTGTATAGGTCAAGCTGTCGGCACGGCCGGCTCCGCGGCTCAGGGGGCCGTCGGGGCCGAGTCTCTTGATCCATTGCCGGCAGGCGGGTTTAGTCCCCGGCGCTCGCCGCCGGTGCCGGCCTCTCGGGCTCCGAGCCGGATCCGATGCAGTAGAGCGCCTCGGCGGTGCGCAGGTAGATCCGCCCGCCGGCGATCGCCGGCGAGGCCAGGGTGAAGCCGGGTAGGGCGTTCTCGGCCAGGATGCGCGGCTCCCCGGCGGTGGCGACGACGGTGGTGACGCCGCTCTCGGCGACCGCGTAGAGCCGGCCGTCGGCGAGCACCGGCGAGGCGCTGTGGGTGCCCTCGCCGAGGCGCATCGGCTCACCGATCTCGGCGCCGGTCGAGGCGTCGAAGCGGCGCAGGATGCCGCGGTCGTTGACCACCCAGAGCCGCTCGCCGTCGGAGACCGGGCTCGGGACGTCGGTCGCGCGGTCGAGCGTCCAGGCGACCTCTGGGGCACCCTTCGGCGGCACCTTGAGCGCCAGGAGCGGCTCGACCCGCGACGGTACGTAGAGCCGGTCGCCGTCGACGACCGGCGTGGCGACGATGCGGTAGTTGCGCTCCTTGCCCGGGTTGAGGCCGCCGACCCGCCACAGCTCGCGCCCGGTCGCGGGGTCGTGACCGGTGACGTAGTCGCCGCCCGAGATCACCACCTCGCGGCGGCCGTGGGCGGTCAGGAGCACCGGCGTGGTGTAGGCGTCGGGCGACTCCATCAGAGCGTCGGTCGGCCGCTCGACCCGCCAGCGGTTCTTGCCGGTCGCGGCGTCGAGCGCCAGGACGTAGGACGGGGCGTCGGTCTTCATGCCGTGGAGCACCTGGACGTAGAGCGCGTCGCCGGCCAGAAGGGGCGACGAGGCATAGCCCCACATCAGCCCGAACGGCCCGTACTCCTTCTGGAGGTCGCGCCGCCACAGCTCCTTCCCGGCGAGGTCGAAGGCGGCGACCACGCCGGTGCCGGTCACGACCCACACCCGCTCGCCGTCGGTCACCGGCGAGGGCGACGAGAGGTTCTGCTTGCGGGTCACCTCGTTGCCGGTGCCGAGCGGCCGCTTCCAGCGCACCTTGCCGTCGGTCGCCGAGACCGCCCAGATCTCGAGCCGGTCGGCGTCGCCGACGTGGAGGAAGACTGTGCCGCCGGCGACGATCGGCGTCGCCCCCGAGACACCGGGCAGCGGCAGCTTCCAGACCACGTTCCGCTCCGGCCCCCACTCGACCGGCAGGCCACGCTCGGCGCTGGTGCCGTCATGGTCGGGGCCGCGCCAGTGCGGCCAAGCGGCGTCGTCGGCGGCGAGTGCGGGAGGGGTCGCCGCCGCGAGGGCGAAGCCGAGGGCGAGCGCGGCGCGAAGCGAGTTCGGGGTGTGGCGCGGAGCGGTCATGTCGGGCCCTCCTGGTGTGAGCTCCGATGATATTTCGGATCTCAGCAAAGGAGCAGCCCGAGCGGCACCGCCGTTGCCACGATCGCCGCGTGCCGCATCGGGAAGATCCCGTGATGCCAGCGGCGCCACTCGCGGACCAGCACTGGCTCGAAGCCGTGCTGGGCGAGCAGCGCCAGCCACTCGGGGGTGCGCCGGTTGGCGTGCGGGTGGGGCCCGGCGTCGAGGTTGAGCAGGCGGTCGATCCAGCGGGTCATCCGGAGCCCGGCGGCGCTCTCGTAGACGTCCTCGACCACCACCACGCCGCGCCGGGCGACCCGCCGCGCCTCGGCGAGGATCGCGCCGTGGCTCGCTGCCTCGACGTGGTGGAGCATGCAGCCGAGGAGGACCCAGTCGGCGGCGCGGTCGGGGAAGGGCAGGTGCTCGGCGCGGCCCGGCCGGAACGGCAGATCGGCGAGGCGCTTGTCGAGCGGGTCGACGCCGGTGACCGGGTGGCCGAGGCGGGCGAGGTGGGCGCCGACCCAGCCGGCGCCGCAGCCGACGTCGATCACGCTCGCCCCCGGCCCGAGCGCCGCGACCCAGGGCGCGGTCATCGCCTCGGCGCGGGCGAGCCCGCGGCGGGCGGCGAAGGCGGTCAGCCGATCGCTACGGCGGATGCGTGCGAAGAGGCGCAGCTTGAGCGACGGCGAAGGCGCGTCGGAGGGCATCGGGCGGCCGGATGGAGCGAAACGGTCGCGTCCAGCCTAACATCCCTACACAGATGAGCGACATCTTCCTCAGCCACAGCAGCAAGGACGACGCGCTGGCGGCCGAGATCAAGCGCTGGCTGCTCGAGCAGGAGCACCGCTCGGTGTTCCTCGACTTCGATCCCGGCGCCGGCATCCCGCCCGGGCGGAGCTGGGAGCGCGAGCTGTACCAGCAGCTCCGGAGCTGCCGCGCCGTCCTCGCGCTCTGCACCGAGAGCTTCGCCGCCTCGCGCTGGTGTTTCGCCGAGATCACCCAGGCGCGCTCGCTGGGCAAGCAGATCATCCCGCTGCGCTCGGACGGCTGCGCCGTCGACCCGGTGCTCCAGGACCTCCAGATCGTCGACCTCGCCAAGGGGAAGGACGACGCCTTCCAGCGTCTGAAGTGGGCGCTCGCGGCCGCCGGGGTCGACGCCGCCGAGTACTTCGACTGGTCCTCGGCGCGCTCGCCCTACCCGGGGCTCCTGGCCTTCGAGGAGGAGGACGCCGCGGTCTTCTTCGGCCGCGAGGCCGAGATCGGCGCCGGTCTCGACACCCTGAACCGGGTGCGCTGGCACGGCGGCGCCGGGCTGGTGATGGTGCTCGGCGCCTCGGGCTCCGGCAAGTCGTCGCTGCTCCGTGCGGGGCTCCTCCCGCGCCTGCGCCGCGACCCGCAGCGCTGGCTGATCGTCGGGCCGTTCAAGCCCGGCGCCGAGCCGCTGCGCGAGCTGGCCGGCTGCCTGGCCGAGGCCTACCGCGCCGCCGGCGCGCCGCGCGACTGGAGCGGGCTGCGCGATCAGCTCGCCGCCTGGCCGGGCGCCGGGGGCGCCGAGGCCGGCGCTTCCGGGAGCAATCCCCTCGCCGAGCTGGCCGACGACCTCCGCCTGCGCTCCTCCCGCCGCGAGGCGCGCGTCCTGGTCGTGATCGACCAGTTCGAGGAGCTGCTGGCGCAGCCCGACGGCCACCCGTCGGACGGCTTCCTCGCCCTCCTGCGCGACGCCGCCGAGCGCCCCGGCGGTCCGCTCCTGGCGCTCGGCACGCTGCGCTCGGACTTCCTCGGCGAGCTGCAGCGGCACCCGCGCCTGCGCGGCGTCGAGCTGACGCATCTCTCGCTCGGCCCGATGCTCGACGACGGCCTCCTGCGGGTGATCGAGGAGCCGGCGCGGCGCGCCGGGATCGACATCGGCCCCGGGCTCGCCGCCGCCATGCTCCACGACGCCGAGGGGGGCGGCGCGCTGCCGCTGGTCGCCTTCACCCTGCGCGAGCTGTACGGCCGCTTCGGCCGCGAGGGGGTGCTCACCCTCGAGCAGTACCGCGAGCGGTTGGGCGGTCTCCACGGCGCGGTCGCCCGGGTCGCCGAGTCGGTGCTCCCGTCCGGCGCCGAGCTGGAGGCGATCGAGCGCGAGCTGCGCGACGCCTTCCTGCGCCTGGTCCGCTTCGACGACGACGACCGGCCGGCACGCGAGCCGGTGCCCTGGAGCCGGATCCCCGAGCCGGTACGGCCGGTGCTCCAGCGCTTCGTCGAGGCGCGCCTCCTGACCCTCCGCGGCGACCAGGGCGAGCCGACCGTCGAGGTCGCCCACGAGGCGCTGTTTTCGGCCTGGGGGCAGCTCGCGAGCTGGATCGAGGAGAGCCGCGAAGCGCTGATCGTGCGGCGCGAGCTGCGCCACTCCGCCGGGATCTGGATCGAGGGCGGCCGGCGCGAGGAGGACCTCTGGCGCGGCGGGCGCCTGCAGCGCGCGCTCGAGCTCCGCCGCGACGGCCGGCTGCCGCTCGGCGAGCGCTCGACCGAGCTGCTCGACGCCTCGGAGGCGGCCGCCCGCCGCGCGCAGCAGGCACGGCGCCGCCGGCTGCGGCTGGTCTTCCTGGGCGTCTCGCTCACCGCGGTCGTGATGCTGGCGCTCGCGATCGCGGCGTTCCTCGGCCGCCAGGAGGCGCGCCGCGATCACCTGGAGGCCAAGATCCAGGGCGCCAAGGCGCTGGCGGTGCAGTCGCGCTACCCGGGTTACCAGCTCGACCGGGCGCTGCTCCTGGCGATCGAGGCGGGCCGCATCCTCGCCGAGTCCGGCGTGCCCGGCGACCTCTACCCGGCGCGCACCTCGGCGCTCCAGCACCTGCTCGCGAGCCCCGGCTTCGAGGCCTTTCTGCACGGCCACGACCAGGGGGTGGGGGCGCTGGCGTTCAGCCCGGACGGGCGCCTGCTCGCCTCGGGCGGCGCCGACGGCCGGCTCCTCCTCTGGGACGTCGAGACCCGCCGGCCGCTGGTCGACCTCGACCACTGCACGCTCAAGCCGCTGCCGCCGCCGGGCGCGGCGCCGGACTGCGGCGAGCGGATCAAGACCCTCGCCTGGAGCCCCGACGGCGCGCGGCTCGCGGCGGGCACCGAGCGCGGGAAGCTGGTGGTCTGGAGCACCGCGGACCACGAGCCGGAGCGGGTGCTCCAGGAGCAGGGCACGGTGGTGCTGACCCTCGCCTTCGCCCCCGGCGGCGAGCTCCTGGCCACCGGCGACCTCGCCGGGGCGGTGCGGATCTGGGCGCTCGCCGAGGGCGCGCCGGAGCCGCCGCGCCTGGCCGGCCACGACGGGGTGGTCTCAACGGTCGCGTTCACCGCCGACGGTCGCGCCCTGATCTCGGGCAGCCGCGACCGCACCGTCCGCCGCTGGGACCTTGCGAGCGGCGCCGGCAGCCTCCTCCATCGCTTCGCCGCCAAGGTCTACGACCTCGATCTCGGACCGGGCGACGTCCTGGCGGTCGGCTTCGACGACGGCACGCTCCAGGTCTGGAGCGCCCCCGGCGGCGAGCTGCGCTTCGGGGTCCCCGCCCACCAGGGGGAGATCCGCGAGATCGACTTCGATCCCGGCGGCGGGCGGGTGGCGACCGCCGGCTTCGACAGCGTGGTGACGGTGTGGGACGCCGCGAGCGGCGAGCCGCGGGTCAGCCTGGCGGGCCACGCCGGCGGCGCCGAGTCGGTCGCCTTCGCCGCCGCCGGCGGGCGGCTCGCGAGCGGCGCCGGCGACGGCAAGGTCCGCCTCTGGCAGAGTGACCGGATCGAGCCGCAGCGCGTGCGGACCACGAACGGCGCGCGCCTGGTCAGCGTCGCCTTCGGCCCCGGCGGGCTCGCCGCGAGCGGCGGCCTCGACGGCTCGGTCGTCCTCTCCCGGATGCCGCCGGGGGCGGGGGAGCCCGCGCCGCCCGCGATCCCGCGGCTCCCGGAGGAGGTCTGGGGGCTCGCGCTCGGCCCGCGCGGGCGGTACCTCGCGGCGAGCGCCGGCAGCCTCGGGGTCGGGGTCTGGGATCTCGGCGGCGATCAGGCGGCCGAGCGCTACCACTTCGACGGCCAGACCACCTGGATCTGGAGCGCCGCGATCGACGCCGCCGGCCGGCTGCTGGCGACCGCGGACGAGGGGGGAGCGATCCGGGTCTGGGACCTCGAGACCGGGGTGGCGGCGCTCCGCCTGCCGCCGCGCGGGAGCGCGCTCGCGGTCGCCTTCGGTCCCGATCCGAAGACGCCGCTCCTCGCGGTCGGGCGCAAGGACGGCCGGGTCGAGGTCTGGGACGGCGCCACCGGCCAGCTCCGCCGCGAACTGACCGGGCACGCCAACCAGGTCAACGCCGTCGACTTCGCGCCCGACGGCACGCGGCTGGCGTCGGCGAGCCTCGACGGCACGGTGCGGGTCTGGCCGCTCGGGAGCGAGGAGCCGCCGCTGATCCTCGACGGGCTCGGCGCCGGGATCAAGAGCGTCGCCTGGAGCGCCGACTCCGCCTGGATCGCGAGCGGCAACCTCCACGGCGAGATCGGGATCTGGAACGCCTCGAACGGCGAGCCCTGGGTCGGCCTGGCCGGCCACCGCGGCCAGGTGCTCGGGCTCGAGTTCGAAAGCGGCGGTTCACTGCTCTCGGGCGGCGAGGACCGGACCCTGCGGCGCTGGCCGATCGGCCTGGTCGCGACCAACCGCGAGGCCTGGGAGCGTGCCTGCCGGATGGCCAACCGCAACCTCGACGCCGACGAGTGGCGGCAGTTCCAGCGCGACCGGCCGTACCGCGAGACCTGCCCGATGCTGGCCGAAGGTGATCCGGCTCAGCGCACCGGTTCGTAGTCGGCCGCGCGGAAGCGGCCGGTGAAGCTCCTGAGGTAGGTCACCACCCAGTAGGCGCAGAAGCGCACCGGCCCCCAGCGCTCGTAGCGCCGGATCGACACCGTCACCGGCGCGCGCAGGAAGCGGTAGCCGCCGTGGCGCAGCAGGCGCCGGGCGAGGTCGCGGTTCTCCTGCGGGTAGCAGCGCGGATCGAAACCGCCGACCGCCAGGAACAGCTCGCGCGGGCAGAGCAGGATCCCCCAGGTGCTGCGGTAGAGGCCGCTTCGGTGGAGGAGGTTGCGCAGCGCGAAGAGCGCCCGATACCAGCGCCGGTCGCCGCTCGGGCGCGCCTCGAAGGTGGCGAGCGCCGAGCCGGCCCCGAAGCGCTCGGCGGCGACCGCCAGCGCGTCGGGCGGCAGCACCACGTCGGCGTCGAGGAAGAGCACCAGCTCGCCGCGCGCCGCGCGGGCGCCGAGGTTTCTCGCCTGGCTCACCCCGGGCGCGTCGAGGCGGAGGACCCGCGCGTGCCGGGCGGCGATCTCCTCGGTGCGGTCGACGCAGGCGTTGGCGACCACGATCGTCTCGAAGTCGCGGCAGCTCTGCCGGCCGATCGCCGCGAGGGTCGCCGGCAGGCAGCGCTCCTCGTCGCGCGCCGGGATCACGATGCTGAACTGGGGTGGCACGGGGCGGGACTCTGCCCCGGGAGAGATGGATGGTCAAATCTCTATTAGAGAAATGAAAGCCCTGCTGAGTCTCGCCCGGACGGGCGGCAGGCGGTAGAGTCGGGGCCGCCGAACCGAGAGGCCGAGCCGAGGAGGTTGAGCATGAGAGGGTCGAGACCGCTGTACCTGGGGATCTGCGGAGCGATCGCGGCAGCTCTCGCCGCGCTGGCGGGCCAGGCGCCGGCGGCGGCCGGCCCGAGCGGCGGCCACGGGGATCACGCCGCCGGCCCCCCCGGCGAGGTCCTGGCGCTCGACGCCGCCGTCGGCGGCGAGGTCGTCGACCTGCTGCTCGCGGTGCGCGGCGAGAAGGTCGCGCGCCTGGTCCACCGGCGCTCGACCGACGGCGGCCGGAGCTGGGGCGCCGAGACCGAGGTGCCGCTCGGCGGCAAGCCGGTCGAGTCCCCGCACCGCGGCATGGACCCGCAGATCGCCGCCGACGGCGACCGCCTGCTCGCGGTCTGGACCGCGCCCGGCACCTCGCCGTGGGGGAGCGGGCCGCTGGCCACCGCGCTCTCGGCCGACGGCGGCCGCACCTGGACCCCGGGCCCGGCGCCCGCCGACGACGGCACCACCGACGGCCACAACTACGTCGACGCGGTGGCCGACGGCCGCGGCGGCTTCCACCTGGTCTGGCTCGACGACCGCGGCGGCTCGCGCGGCCTGCGCGCCGCGCGCTCGGCCGACGGCGGCCGCACCTGGAGCGCCAACCGGACGATCGACGGCGAGACCTGCGAGTGCTGCTGGAACCGCCTCGCCGCCGGCCCCGACGGCGCCGTGCGCGTCCTCTACCGCGACCGGCTGCCGAACCGCGACATGGTCGTCGCCGCCTCCGCCGACGGCGGCGAGAGCTGGCGCGGCCTGGGCGCCGCCGGCGACTTCGACTGGGTCTTCGACGGCTGCCCGCACGCCGGCGGCGGGCTCGCGGTGAGCGGTGCCGCCTCCCACCTCTCCGCCCTGGTCTGGACCGGCGCCGAGGGGAAGGCCGGCCTCTGGCTGGTCGGCTCCGCCGACGGCGGCCGGAGCTGGTCCGAGCCGCGCCGGATGGGGAGCGACCGCGCCCGCAACGCCGACCTCGCCGCCGCCGGCGGCCGCCTGGTCGCCGCCTGGGACCAGGACCGGCGCATCCACGCCGCCGTCTCGGCCGACGGCGGCCTCACCTGGAGCGCCGCCGAGCCGATCTCCGAGCCCGGCCGCCACGCCACCCACCCGCTGGTCGTCGCCGCCGGCGACGGCGCGCTGGTGCTCTGGACCGAGACGCCGGAGGACGGCGCGGCGGGCTGGGTGGCGCGGCGGTTCCCGGGCTGAGGCCGGCCGGCTCCGGGCGGAGGTCTACGGCTCGGAGGGTGCGGCGTCCCGCTGCTCGACGGCCTCCAGCCGTGCCCTCAGCTCATCGATCGTCTCCTGCTGCGCGATGGCGTAGAGCGTCAGCTCCTCGATCTTCTCCAGGAGCTGCATCGGGAACTCGTTGACGTTGAGCCCCTGCTCGGCGACCTCGGCCGCGTTCGGCACGTTCGGCAGGTGCTTCTCCCGGGCCACGAACTCCGCCAGCTCGGCGAGCGGCATCAGCGGGTAGTCGGGCTCGAACACGTAGTCCGGCGTATAGCCGCCGGTGATGATCAGGTCGCCGGCGCTGGTCAGGCGCAGCTCCGCCCCGGGGGTTCCGAGGTTGACACGGAACTCGTCGTTGATGAAGTTGATGTCGACGGACCGCCCGGTGACGCTGTTCTTCTCACGGAGGTAGACGTCGCCGGCCGCCTCGAGCTGCAACGTCACCCCCGTGTCGGGGCGTTTCGCGTGGATGGGCGCTTCCGGCGCGCTCGTGCCCACGCCCACGTTTCCGGTGTTGGTGACGATCATCCGCTCGGCGTTTCCGGTCAGGAAGCGGAGGGACGGGTTTGGAGCCGTAGCCGAGGGAACGGTCCGAGCGTGGAGGAAGCCGGCGCCACGCCCGAACGTGGCGCCGCCGTAGCCAAAGGTGAAGGCGGCGGTAATCTGGGGGAGGGGAGACTGGGGCCGACACCGGCGAAGACATCTTCCGTCGGATTGCCGAAGAGGTGGAGCCTGGCTTCGGGGATGGAGGTGCCGAGCCCCACGTTGCCGTCCGGGCTGACGAAGAGCGAGTGGTCCGGCGCGCCGCCGCTCAAGGTGAATGGCACGCTGGTCGGGGTCATGTCGAGACCCAAATCATGGACCTGGAAGAATTCGCCCCCGCCGGTGGGGAAGGCATTGATCCGAATCGCCCAGTCACGATGTGGGCTGAAGAAGTCGAAGACGTCATGAAACAAGATCGTCGGCCCCGCGCTCTTGAGCAACAGAGCACTGAAGCTGGTTTCCGGGTTTCCTTCGATGCACTCCTCGCCGAAGCACGCGCTGTCGTCCACGACCAGCCCCTCGTCGAAGACGACGACATCGGCGGGGGTGGGGACCTCGGCGGTCACTCCCGGGCCTGCGCCGCTCCCCCCGGCCTCCACCTCCGGGCGCGCAACGGGCACCACGAAGCTCGCGTCCCGAACCGTGAGGTAGCCGGAGAGGAAGCGAGGCAGCTCCACCCCGGCGGCCGATGTCAGCGGCCGCAGCTCGTAGCCGTAGGTGCCGTCGGGCAGCACCCGCCCTTCCTGGTCGAACGGTCCGAGGGAAGGCACCTCGCCCGCCGCGAACTCCCGGTACACCACCACGCCCTTCGGCCCTCCGACCGTGAGGGTGAAGCCCTGATCCTCCCCGAGCGGCAGCCAATCGACCCCGCCCGGCGTGATCCGGACCTCGGCGATCGGCTGGACTTCCTCGGCGGTGGCGGACGCCGGCATCCCGATCCAACCGGCGGTTGCCGCGACGAGCATCGAAACGAACCCGAGAGCCTTGTGTTGGCGCATCATCATCTCCTGTACTGCATGCGGAGTTTATCTGCTACAGAGTGCACTTACTACCACGCGAAATACCAGGAGTCAATGGGCTGCTCTCCCTGGCCGATCGCGCGGGCTGCCGCTTGCGCGGCGCGCCCCCGCGTCGTAGCATTTCCGCGACAACGGTTACCGCGCCGCCCCGCCCTCGAGAAAGGAAGTCCATGACCGCCTCGCCTCGCCCGCTCGCCGCCGCCCTCGCCGCCGCTCTGCTCCTCCTAGCCGCCCCGGCCGCCTTCGCCGCCGCGCCCGCCGCCGCCGACCCCGCCGCCCTCCTCGCCGCGTCGCGGGCCGCCCGGCTCGATCCGGCGCGCGCGGTGGCGGTGAAGAACTTCAAGGTCGACGCCGGCATGGCCGAGCTGCGCATCAAGGAGGGGGTGCTGGTGCCGGCGGTGTCGGCGGAGGGTGCGGCGGTGAACGAGCTGGTGTTCGTGGGCGAGGCGCGGCTGGTGCTCGAGCCGCCGGACGACGTCGAGGCCGGTCAGCTCGAGCTGTTCAGCGGCGCTTCACGGCTCGACGCCGCGGTCACCGAGGCCACGATGACGATCGCCGATGGCGCGGCCGTGGCGGTGATTCTCGGCCGCGCCGCCGGCGCCGCGCACGACGCCTCGCGCGCCGAGCGGATCTTCGCCGACTGGCGGGCGAGCGCCGAGCGCAAGCAGCTCGACGTCGAGAGCGCGATGCTCGCCGACGCCCTCGGCGATCCGCTCTACCGCACCTACTTCGCCGGCTGGTTCCGCACCGCCGAGCTGGGCGACCTGCTCTACCTGGTCGAGCCCTGGGCCGCCGAGCCGGTGACGCTCGGGCAGTTCGTCGCCCTGGACGCCACCGAGCGCGAGCGCCGCCAGATAGCCCGCAGCCTCCACCGGTCCCAGAGGAAGGGGCGGCTGATCGGCCTCACCGTCGACGACCTCGGCCAGTGGGACACCTGGCTGTCGGCGCCGCTCGGCTCCGATCCCGGCGCGCGCAGCCGGCCGGCGCCGTTCGAGCCGCGCCACTACCAGATCGACCTCCGGCTCGAGGGGCGCGACCTCGACCTCGCCGGCTGTGCGCGGATCGAGCTCGCCGCGGGGATCGGCGGCTCGTCGGCGGTCCAACTGCGCCTGAACGGCGACCTCGAGATCGAGAGCGTCGCCGGCGCCGGCGGCGAGCCGCTCTGGTGGCACCGCGCCGGCAACGAGGCGCTGGTCTGGCTCTCCGCGCCGCCCGCCGCCGGCGAGACGGCCACGATCGAGGTGCGCTACCGCGGCAAGCTGATCGAGAAGGCGGCCTCGGGGAGCTTCGCGCTCGCCGACACCCTCGGCTGGTATCCGCACGCCGGCACCCTCGACGTCGCCACCTACGACGTCACCTTCCACTGGCCGGACCGGCTCGAGCTGATGACCGGCGGCGCGCGGATCGACGGCGGCGAGGAGGCCGGGGGGGTGCGCTGGGAACGACGGCGGCTGGACCGGCCGAGCATCGGCTTCACCTTCGAGGTCGGCAAGTTCCGGGTGGTCACCGCCCGCGCCGGCCACGTCGCGATCACGGTGGCGTTCGAGCCCTCGGGCTACGACTGGTTGAAGGAGGGGCAGGACGAGCTGCTCGAGACGATCACCGGCAGCCTCGCCTACCTCGAGGAGATCTTCGGCCCCTACCCGCTCGACGAGCTGACCGTGGTCACCGTCCAGCGCGGCTTCTCGCAGGCGATGCTCGGCTTCGTGACGCTCTCGACCCTGATGATGAGCGACGAGGACCTGCTGACCGTGATCCTCGGGCTCGAGGACCGGCGGACGGTGATCGCCCACGAGCTGGCGCACCAGTGGTGGGGGCACCGGCTGGGCTGGCGCAGCTACCGCGACCAGTGGATCAGCGAGGCGATGGCCAACTACGCCGCGCTCCTCTACGCCCGCAACCGGCTCGGCGGCGAGCTGCGCTTCGCGATCGGGCCGACCGCCGGCTGGCAGGACGAGCTGGCCGCGACCACCGCCGACGGCCGCACCGTCGAGTCGCTCGGCCCGATGGTCCTGGGCGAGCGGCTGTTCTCGAGCCGCGCCGACGGCGCCTACCAGGCGATCGTCTACCGCAAGGGCGCGGTGGTGCTCGACATGCTGTCGCGGCTCTACGGCGAGGAGCGCTTCGTGGCGCTCTTGCGGGCGGCGCTCGAACAGGCCGACGGCAAGGTGGTCTCGACCGAGGAGTTCTTCGCCCTGCTCGGCGCGATCTCGCGCATCGACCTCCAGCCCTTCGCGCGCCAGTTCGTCTACGGCACCGGGCTGCCGGAGGTCTACTACGACTACCGCTTCGAGCCCGCGGGCGAGGGCAAGTGGAAGGTCTCGATCGAGGCCAGCCAGCGCTCGCCCTTCCGGTGGAGCTACCACGTGGTCGAGCGGTCCGGCGGCGGCTTCGACGTCGCCCGCCGGGCGATCGAGCAGATGGACGTCAGCGGGTCGCTCCTCGCGGTGCCGTTCCAGGTCGCGGTGGGGGGCGCACCTTCACTGTTGCCCGGGGAAGGGGCCCCGGTGCTGCGCACGGTGATCTACGGCCGGCTGCTGATCGAGGGCGCGACGACCGAGCTGGAGATCGAGATCGACAAGGAGCCCTACCACCTCTGGCTCGACCGGAAGAACGAGGTCTTCGGCCGCTTCTTCGACCGCCGGCGCTCGCCCAAGCGGATGCTACTCCACGACGCCTTCGACCGCGCCGCCGCCGGCGACACGGCCGGCTCCGAGGCCGCGCTCGAGGCGGCGCTCGCGGCCCCGACCCTCGCCGGCGGGCCGCTCCCCGGCGAAGCGATCGACCCCGACGACCTGCGCGAGGAGGGCCACCTGCTCGACGGCCGCGCGCAGGCCGCGCTCGCCCGGCTCTACCTCGACGGCGACCGCGAACGCGAGGCTCGGGCCGCGGTCGCCGCCGCCGCCGAGCAGTTCGACCGCGCGGGCCTCGACGGCGAGCGGGTGGTGGCCGCGCTCGAGGCGCGGATGGCGCTCCGCGCCGGCGACGCCGAGCGCGCCAGAAAGCTCCTGCGCAAGGCGATCCTGAAGCGCGGCGACCTCGACAGCACCGAGGGCTTCGTGCTGCTGGCGATCGCCGCCCACGCCACCGGCGACCGCGAAACCTACGCGATGGCCGCCGAGGCGGCGGAGGAGAAGGGCGCCGACCTGACGCTGCTCGCCGCGGCGGACGGCTCCTCGCCGTAGGCGATCCGGCTTCGGCTTCCGAGGTCAGGCGCCGACGGTGCCGGCTTCCCGCCGGCGCCGGCCGCCGGCGGCGCTCCCGTTCCACGCGGCACGCACGGCCAGGGCGAGCAAGAGCGCCGCGATCAGCGCCCACGCCGCGGCCCAGATCACCGCCGGCAGCGGGATCAGCTCGGCCATCGCGCGGGCGTCGGTGGCGGCGTGGGCGGCGTCGCGCCGGGCGGAGAGGCCGATCAGGGTCCAGAGGTCGAGGAAGGCGGTCATCCCGGCCTGGAACGCCACCAGGTAGACCGCGAAGAGGACCGCCGCGGCGCGGGCCTTCCACGCCAGCGCCAGCGCGGCGGCGCCGAGGGCGAGGCCGCTCACCAGGGTCAGCGCCCCGGCGACGCCCTCGGCGGTGAAGAGAGTCGGGAGCGCGTAGCGCAGGGTCAGGAGCACGAGCCCGCCGCCGACCGCCCCGAGCGCCCACCGCGCGCCGCGCGGCCTGCTCCCGGCGACGATCAGGAGCGCGCCGAACGCCGCCGCGCCGAGGTAGCCGGCCGGGATCACGATCAACCGCCAGCCGCCGGCGGTGTAGGCAAGGCCGGAGCCGTCGGCGAAGATCACGAAGCGGAGGAAGTCGCCGCCGGTGGCGAGCGCCGCGAGGCCGTGGCCCAGCTCGTGGACCAGGGTGGTCAGGAGCCGGAACGGGTAGGCGACGATCGCCAGCCAGGGCGACCAGGCGAGGGCGCCGGCGGCGAGGACGGCGAGCGCGACCGGCGCCGGGCCGGGGTGCCGCTCGGTGGTCACGTCGCCCCGCCGGTGAGCCCGCCGGTGAGCCCACCCGTGATCCGGGCCACGACCAGGGTGAGGTCGTCGGCGGGATCGACGTCGCCCTTGAAGTTCGAGAGCGCGGAGAGGAGGGCGTCGCGCACGTCGCGCGCGGAGCCGCCGCGGGCACAGCGCGCCGTCTCGGCGGCCAGCCGCTCGGCGCCGAGCTGGTCGCCGCCGCCGTTGCCGACCTCGACCACGCCGTCGGTGTAGAGGAGGAGGGTGTCGCCGGCGCCCAGCGGGCGGCGCACCGCGGCATAGCCGGGGCGGAGCCGGGTGCCGAGCGGCGGGCCCGGCTCGCCGAGCGCCGTCGGTTCGCCGCCGGCGCGGACGAGCAGCAGCGGCGGATGGCCGGCGTTGGCCACCGTCAGCTCGCCGCGAGCGGCGTCGAGGAGCGCGATCTGGAGCGTCACGAACATCCGCCCCGGGCTGGTCTCGCGCAGCATCCGGTCGAGCCGGGCGAGCACCTCGACCGGGCGCACCAGGTCGTCGCGCAAGAGGTGGAGGCCGCTCCGGAGCCCCGAGAGCACCAGCCCGCTCGCCATGCCGTGGCCGGCGACGTCGGCGATCGCGATCGCCAGCCGGTCGCCGTCGAGCGGGAAGTAGCCGAAGTAGTCGCCGCCGACTTCGCTCGCCGGCAGGCTGCTCGCCGCCAGCTCCAGCCAGGGCAGCTCGGGGGCGCTCCGCGGCAGCATCGAGAGCTGGACCGCGCGCGCGTCGTCCAGCTCGTTGCGCATGCGGCTGTGCTCGCGGGTGAGCGCCGCGTGGCGCCGCCACTCGAGGAGGAAGCGCTGGCGCTGGCGGCGGGTGATGCCGAGGCTCGCGGCCGCGAACGAGCCGGTCCAGACCAGCGCCACGACCGCCATGGTGATCGGCGGCCCGGCGTCCTCGGGGGCGCCGGAGATGCCCCAGCCGGCGGCGGCCACGAGCAGCGCGGCGAGGCCCAAGAGCTGCGGCGAGTCGAGGCGGAGGAGAGGCAGGCAGGCCGGAAGGAGGAAGCCGGCGAGCACCCAGACCGCCACTGCCTCGGGCAGGGTGACGGCGATCGCCGCGGTCAGGACGGCGAGGAAGCCGAGCAGCCACGCGCGCGGCCGGCGGTCGAACCAGCCGAGGCGGCGGGCCAGGACCACCCCGGCGATGCCCGCCACCACCGCCGCCCAGACGAACCCGGCGACCGGGCGGCCGCTGGCCGGGAAGGCGATCGCGGCGACCACCGCGCCGATCGCGGCGATCGCCAGCGCTGGGCGCAGGAAGCGGTCGTTGCGAGCGTCGAAGTGACGCTCGACCGCCCGCTGCTCGGTCATCTGGACCAGCTCGCTCCAGCTCGGCTCTTGCATTCGAGGGCCCCGCAGGCGCGGAGTCTAGACGTTCCGGCGGGCGGTGGTGAGCTAACATCGGGCCGTGATCACCGACTACCTGCCCGCGGACCTCTTCGCCGGCAAGACCGTGTTCGTCACCGGCGGCGGCAGCGGCATCAACCTGGGGATCGCGCGCTGCTTCGCCGCGTTGGGCGCCGGCGTCGGGATCTGCGGCCGCACCGCCGAGCGGCTCGAGGGCGCCCGCGGCGAGCTGGAAGCGCTCGGCGCGCGGGTCGCGACCGCGGTCGCCGACGTCCGCGACTACGGCGCGCTCGAGCGGGCGTTCGCCGAGTCCGCCGAGAAGCTGGGGCCGATCCACACCCTGGTCTGCGGCGCCGCCGGCAACTTCCTCGCCCCCGCCGAGGAGCTGTCGGCCAACGGCTTCAAGGCGGTCGTCGACATCGACCTCCTGGGCTCCTTCAACGCCGCGCGCGCCGCCTTCGGCCAGCTCCGCGAGACCCGCGGCAACATCGTCTTCGTCTCCGCCGGCCAGTCGTTCACCCCCTACGCGGCCCAGGTCCACGTCGGCGCCGCCAAGGCCGGCGTCGACCAGCTCATGCGCAACCTGGCGCTCGAGTGGGGGCGCTACGGGATCCGCTGCAACAGCGTCGCGCCGGGGCCGATCGAGGGGACCGAGGGGCTCCGCCGGCTGGCGCCGTCCGACGAGCGCTTCCACCGCCGGCTCCAGCGGACGATCCCGCTCGGCCGCTACGGCACCGCCGAGGAGATCGGCCGGGTCGCGGTCTTCCTCGCCTCGCCGCTGGCGTCCTACGTCACCGGCACGCTCCTGGTCGCCGACGGCGGCCAGAACCTGCCCGGCTCGGGCCTGCTGACCCACCTGATGCTCGAGGCGATGAAGGGGAAGGGCGAGCCGGCGGCCGGCTGAGCACCGCCGTCACCCGCCGACGATCCCCTCGACCGTTGTCAGCCGCGCCTGGAACAGGAAGCTCGCCTGGCGCAGCGCCGCCTCGAGGTCGAACGGGGTCAGCGCCGAGAGCGCGTCGACCGGGTGGACCACCTTGTACCAGCGCAGGCCGGCGCTCGCCGCGGTGTAGTGGACGCAGACGTTGGCGACGGTGCCGCAGATGATGAGGGTGTGGATCTTGCGCAGCCTCAGCTCGTGGTCGAGGCCGGTGCCGTAGAAGCCGTCGTAGCGGACCTTCTGGAACACCCGCTCGCCCGCCCGCGGCGCCAGCTCGTCGGCGATCTGCCAGCCGCGGGTGCCCGCGAGCACGTGCGGGCCCCAGATCGCGAACTCGGGGTCGCCCGGTCGGTGGGTGTCCTGGGTGTAGACGACCGTCACCCCCGCGGCGCGCGCCCAGTCGAGGAGGCGCCGGATCCGCGGCACGGTCTCGGCGGCGCCGGGCACCGGCAGGGCGCCGCCGGCGTCGATGAAGTCGTTCTGCATGTCGACCACCACCAGCGCGGTGGTGGCGGGTTCGAGCGCGACCCGCTCCTCGAGCGTGTACTCGGGAACCTCGACGGTCCGGGTCACGGCGTTCAGCCCTCGGGCGCTCGCCGCGGGCTCAGCGCCGGCCTCGGCGGCCGCGCGGGGAGCGGGCGCAGCATCGGATCGGTCAGGCGCAGGCGGAGGAAGGCGGCGAACACGGCGCTGAACATCGCGATGCGCTGACCCGCGCCCGCGACCAGCCCGCGCTTCTGCTCCTTGCGGGTGTGCTCGAGGCCGTGGAGCACCAGCGTGCCGACCGGCAGCCCGAGCCGGCGGCAGACCCAGTTGAGGGCGGTCTCGACCCGGTAGCCGCGCAGGAAGTCGGCGGGGACGCTCTCGAACAGCTCGCGGCGCAGGCAGCGGATGCCGGAGAGCAGCGGCCCGTGGCGCCGGTGGAAGGCGTCGAGGATCTCGCCGCGATGGCGGACGCCGACGTGCATCGCCAGCTCGCCGGCGATCACCGGCTCGATCAGGCGCCGCAGCAGCCGCGGGTCGAGGTGGACGACGTCGCCGTCGACGAACAGGATCACCGGCGCCGCGGTGGCGGCGACTCCGGCGGCCATCGCCACGCCCTTGCCGTGGTTCTCGGCCAGCTCGACGACGGTGACCCCCATCGCGCGAGCGACCTCGGCGGTGCCGTCGGTGGAGCCGTCGGAGACGACGAGGATCTGGTCGATCCCCGCGGTCTCCTGGAGGGCGCGGAGCACCCCCTCCAGGGTGTGCTCCTCGTTGTAGACCGGCACCACGGCCGCTACGGACGCCGACACTCCAGGGGCTCCGGCCGGAATGCCCGGCGATCGCTGGCCGCTCACCGGACGGGATGCTATCGCAGGGGTCCGGCCGCGGGGTCCTGCCGCCTAGCCGTCGCCGTAGTTGTGCGTGCGCTGGACCGAGCCGTCGCCGCCGTGGATGATCAACTGGCTCGGCTCGTGCTTCTGCGCCAGCGCTCGGCCGGCGGAGATCGCCTGCTTCTTGGTGCCGTAGGTGCCGGGGGGACGCTCGTTGCCCTCGACCGTGACCTGCCAGTCCTCGCCGCGCGGCTGGACGTGGTAGACGCGGCCGTTGCCGCTGCCGCTCTTCGCCGCGCGGCCCTTGAGCGCCCTGACCGCGGCGACTCCGGCGGCGGTGGCGGCGACCACGCCGGCGGTGGCGGCGATCACCCTGCCCTTGCCGGCGACCGCGCCGCCGGCCTTGCGCGCGGCGTTGCCGGCCGCCGCGCGCGCCTTGGCCGCCACCTTCCGGGTCTTCGCGACCACGGCGGCGGCGCTGTCCGTCGAAACTGGGGCGATGGGGTTCTTCTCGGCCATGGTTCCTCCTGGGTGATCGATCGGAGCGAAACTCACTCGGCCCGCCAAGTGGCAAGTACCGTGCCACCGCCCAGCACCATGGCGCCGGTGACCCGCGCGAGCGCGAGGAGCTGCGGCCCGAGGTCGGACGCGAGATCGCTCAGCTCAGGCCGCTCCCAGGCAGCGGCTCCCGCCGCGCTCGGCCTCGAGCGCCCGCTCGATCGCGGAGCGCAGCTCGGGGCCCGTCACGGGTTTCTCGAGCACTTCGAAGGCGCCGTACTCGTAGGCGCGCCGGCGCAGGGCGGGCCGGCGCAGGCCGGTGATCAGGATCACCGGGGTCTCGGGCTGGCTGCGGTGGGCGTGATCGAGGGTCGACAGCCCATGGCCCGGTAGCTGGACGTCCGACAGCACCACGTCGTAGTTGCGGCGGTCGAGCATGACGGCCGCGCGGTAGGTGTCGGACGCGACGTCGACCCGGCAGCCGTAGAGGGTCAGCAGCTCCGCCATCACGCGGCGCAGCACGGCGTCGTCCTCGACGACCAGGATCGCGGGTTCGGTCAGGATCGCGGGTTCGGTGTGCGTGAACTCCATGGCTCTACTCCCCATTCCTCCCCCTCAGACGGTCGGTGATCAGCAACCCGCATGCCACCGCCGGGCGCAGCGGGCCGCGGTGGGAGTGGCGCGAGAAATGTGCAATCGCCGGGCGGCCGGGAAGCGGTCACGGGCTCCGCTCACGATGCAAGCCGGTGTAAGGCCTACACCGCTGCGGCGGACCTTGCACCCGCGCGCCTGGCCGGATCTCCTCGCATCCCCGGGTTTTTTCGACGCTGGTCCGGCGCTTGCACAACATCCCCGCCGAATCTCGGAGGCCGCCCCGAGCGGCTTCCGGACGAAGGAGGAGAGGATGCTCGGATTGATCCTGCTGATCGTGCTGATCCTTCTGCTGCTCGGCGCGCTGCCGCGCTGGGGCCACAGCCGTTCGTGGGGCTATACGCCCTCCGGCGTGCTCGGCGTGGTGCTGGTGATCGTGATCGTCCTGGTGCTGCTCGGATACGTCTGACCTCCGCTGACCTCCGCGCGTATCGAGCCATTGCAACCGATTCCATGACCTCGACCTAAACCTGACGAAAGTCAAGGAGAACGAAATGAGACATTCCGACCGAAAACTGTTTCTGACCCTCGCCGCCTGCGCGGTGCTGGCGATCGGCCTGGGCGCCTGCTCGAGCACCCAGACGGCCGCGACGCAGATCGACGACGCGGCCCTGACCACCATGGTCAAGGCCAAGCTGACCGCCGATCCCGAGATCAACCAGTTCAACATCGACGTCGACACCGACGAGGGCGTGGTCCGGCTCAGCGGCAAGGTGGAGAAGCCGGTCGCCCGGACCGAGGCCGAGCAGCTCGCCCGCAACACCGAGGGCGTCCGCCGCGTGATCAACGACATTGAGGTCGGCGACAGGTCGGTCGGCGAGCAGGTCGAGGCGGGGGCGCTGGCGGCCACGGTCAAGGCCAAGATCGTCGCCGATCCCGAGCTGAATCCGTTCAACATCGACGTCGACGGCAGCGGCGACGGCGTGATCACGCTGAGCGGCCGGGTCGCTACCCACGACGCCCGCCGGGAGGCCGAGCAGCTCGCCCGCAACACCGACGGCGTGCGTGGGGTCGAGAACCTCCTCAAGGTCGGCGACCTCAACCCCGAGGGGACCGATTAGCCCTCGCGGCGAGGAATCTCCGCGGACCGCCGCTCCGGCGGCGGTCGTAGGACGGGGGCGGGCGCGACGTCGTCCGCCCCCGTTCGGCGATTCATCTACGGTTCCTTCCGCCATGGCCCTTCCCTCCGATCCCATGTCCGAACGGATCGCCGCCGGCGACCTGCTCGCGGGCGGCGGCGAGATGGGGGAGCGGATCCGCGCCTTCGACTGGTCGCGGACGCCGCTCGGCCCGATCGAGCGCTGGCCGCACGCGTTCAAGACCGCGGTGCGGATCCTCCTCGGCTCGCGGTACCCGATGTTCGTCTGGTGGGGACCGGAGCTGATCAACCTCTACAACGACGCCTACATCCCGGTCCTCGGCGCCCGTCACCCGGACGCGCTCGGCCGTTCGGCGCCGCGCATCTGGGGCGAGATCTGGGACGTCGTCGGAGCCCAGGCCGAGACGGTCCTGTCGCACGGTCAGGCGACCTGGAACGAGTCGCTGCTCCTGGTGGTGCAGCGCTACGGCTATACCGAGGAGACCTACTTCACCTTCTCCTACAGCCCGGTGCCCGACGACGCCGGAGCGGTGGGCGGGGTGTTCTGCGTCTGCACCGAGGAGACGGCGCGGGTCCTCGGCGAGCGGCGCCTCCGGATCCTGCGCGACCTCGGCGAGCGCAGCCTGGTCGAGGGCGAGAACGCCGAGAGCGTCTGCCGCTCCGCCGCCGCGGCGCTCGCCGGCGATCCCCACGACTTCCCGTTCGCGCTGCTCTACCTGCTCGACGAGCGGGGCGAGCACGCGCGCCTGGTGGGCGCGACCGGCCTCGAAGCCGGTTCTCGCGCGGCGCCGGAGAGCATCCCGATCGGCGACGAGGGCGATCCCTGGGGGTTCGGGCGGGTGATCGCGACCGGCCGCGCCCTGCCGGTCGACGACCTCGAGGAGCGCTTCGGGCGCCTGCCCGCCGGGCCGTGGCAGGACGACCGGACCCGCCGGGCCCTGGTCCTGCCCCTGGTCCGCGCCGGCGGCCAGGGGCGGCCCACGGGTCTCTTGGTCGCCGGCCTCAGCCCGCGGCTCGCCTTCGACGCCGCTTACCGGAGCTTCCTCGATCTCACCGCCGGCCAGCTCGCCGCCGCGCTCGCCCACGCCCTGGCCTACGAGGAGGAGCGCCGGCGCGCCGAGGCGCTCGCCGAGCTGGACCGCGCCAAGACCGCCTTCTTCTCGAACGTCAGCCACGAGCTGCGGACGCCGCTGACGCTGATGCTCGGCCCGCTCGAGGACCTGCTGAGCGAAGCGGAGCCGTTCGCCGGGGCGCGCGACCGGATCGAGCTGGCGCACCGGAACTCGCTGCGCCTGCTCAAGCTGGTCAACACCCTGCTCGAGTTCTCGCGCATCGAGGCCGGCCGCATCGAAGCCTCGTACCGGCCGCTCGATCTCGCCGGCCTCACCGCCGAGCTGGCCAGCCTCTTCCGCTCGGCCGTCGAGCGCGCCGGCGTGCGCCTGGTCGTCGATTGCCCGCCGCTTCCCGAGCCGGTCTACGTCGACCGCGAGATGTGGGAGAAGATCGTGCTCAACCTGCTCTCGAACGCCTTCAAGTTCACCTTCGAGGGCGAGATCGCGGTCTCCTTGCGGCCGTTGGGCGAGACGGTCGAGCTGACCGTCGCCGACACCGGCACCGGCATCCCGCCCGAGGAGCTGCCGCGGCTCTTCGAGCGCTTCCACCGCGTCCAGGGGGCGCGCGCCCGCAGCCACGAGGGGAGCGGCATCGGCCTCGCGCTGGTGCAGGAGCTGGTCCGGCTCCACGGCGGCACGATCCGGGTCGAGAGCGAGCCGGACCGGGGGAGCACCTTCACCGTCGCCCTGCCGCTCGGCAACGCCCACCTGCCGGCGGACCGCGTCCGGGAGGCGCCGGCGCCGGCGCCCGCCGGGCACCAGGGCGAGGCGTACCTCCAGGAAGTGGCGCGATGGCTGCCCGAGGACGGCGCGCCGCCGGCCGGCTCCGGGGCGCCCGTGGCGCGGATCCTGGTCGCCGACGACAACGCCGACATGCGTGCCTACCTGCGCCGGCTCCTGGCCCAGCGGTGGGACGTGGTCGAGGTCGCGGACGGCGCCGCCGCCTTGGAGGCGGCGCGCGGGGAGCGCATCGACCTGATCCTGGCCGACGTCATGATGCCGCGCCTCGACGGCTTCGGCCTGCTCGCCGCCCTGAGAGCCGACGAGCGGACCGCCACGCTGCCGGTCATCCTGCTCTCGGCGCGTGCCGGCGAAGAGTCGCGGGTCGAGGGGATGGCGGCGGGAGCCGACGACTACGTGGTCAAGCCCTTCAGCGCGCGCGAGCTCATGGCCCGGATCGAAGGCCACCTCGAGCTCCACCGCGTCCGCCGCGAGACCACCGACCGCCTGCGCGAGGCCGACCGGCGCAAGGACGAGTTCCTCGCCATGCTCGCCCACGAGCTGCGCAACCCGCTGGCGCCGATCCGCAACGCCGCCCAGGTGCTCAAGCTGGCCGGCACCGACGACCGCCGCCGGCCGAGCAGGCGCGCGACGTGATCGAGCGCCAGGTCGCAGCACCTGGCGCGCCTGGTCGACGACCTGCTCGACGTCTCGCGCATCACCCGCGGCAAGATCGAGCTGCGCCGACGAGCCGGTCGACCTCGCGACCGTCGTCGCGCCGCGCCGTCGAGACCGAGCCGGCCGCTGATCGACGCGCGCCGGCACGAGCTGCGGCTGTCGCTGCCGGCCGAGCCGGTGCGGGTGCGACGGCGACCCGGCGCGGCTCGTGCAGGTGGTCGGCAACCTGCTCAACAACGCCGCCAAGTACACCGAGGACGGCGGGCCGATCGAGCTCGAGGCCGCGCGCGGAGGCCGGCGAGGCGGTGCATCCGCGTGCGCGACAACGGCGTCGGCATCGCGCCCGAGCTGCTGCCGCAGGTCTTCGACCTCTTCACCCAGGCCGACCGCTCGCTCGACCGCTCGCAGGGCGGGCTCGGCATCGGCCTGACCCTGGTGCGCCAGCTCGTCGAGCTGCACGGCGGCCGGGTCGAGGCGCGCAGCGCGGGGCGCGGCCAGGGGAGCGAGTTCGTCGTCCGGCTGCCGGCGCTCGCCGCCGGCGACGAGGCCAGCGCGGCCGGCGGCGCGGGCGGCGAGGCCGATGGGCCCGCGCGCACCGGGCTCCGCGTGCTCGTGGTCGACGACAACGCCGACGCGGCGGAGAGGCTGCGCCTGGCTCCTCGAGCTCGGCGGCCACGAGGTGCGCGACCGTCAGCGACGGCGCGGCGGCGCTCGAGGGCGCGGCGCGCCTGCGGCCGGACGTCGTGCTGCTGCGACATCGGCCTGCCCGGGATGGACGGCTACGAGGTCGCCGCGCGCCTGCGCCAGCGGCCGAGCTTCGCGGAAGTGCCGCTGGTCGCCCTGACCGGCTACGGCCACGAGGAGGACCGCCGCCGTCGCCCGCGAGGCCGGCTTCGACCACCACCTGGTCAAGCCCGTCGAGCCGGACGCGCTGCGGGCGCTGCTCGAGACGATCGGCCGCGCGGGCTGACTCTCTACTCCCCGAACGGCACCCAGATGTTCTTGACCTGGATCGAGGCTCGCAGCAGCTCCTCGCCGGCGCCCTGCTCAGGGTCGGCCCAGTCGCGCGCGAGGCCGCCGTCGCAGAGGGTGCGCTTCAGGTTGCCGGTCGAGGCGCGCTCTACCGCGGCGCAGTCGGCCGCGGTGCCGAAGCACCACACGGAGTCGAGGTCGTCGTGGGCGGCGAGCGCCTTGGCCAGCGCCGCGCGCTCGCCGGTGACGATGTTGACCACGCCGCCGGGGAGGTCCGAGGTGTCGAGCACCTGGTAGAGGTCGGTGGCGGCGAGCGGGTGGCGCTCGGAGGGGACGACGACCACCGCGTTGCCCATCGCCACCGCCGGCGCGATCGCCGAGCAGAGCGCGAGGAGCGGATGCTCGTCCGGGCAGACGATGCCGACGGTACCGATCGGCTCGTGGACCGCGAAGGTGAAGTTGCGGATCGGCACCGCCTGGACGGTGCCGGCGTACTTGTCGGCGCGGCCGGCGTGGAGGAACAGCCGCTCGACCGCAAGGTCGACCTCGCGGCCGGCGGCCGCGGGGGCGGCGCCGGTCATCGCGGAGAGGCGCCGGGCGAACTCCTCGCGCCGCGCGGCGAGGTTCTCGGCGACATAGAAGAGCACCTGCGCCCGGAGGTGGGCGCTCGCCCGGCCCCAACTCGGCTGGGCCTTCCTCGCCGCGGCGACGGCGTTGCGGACGTCCTTGCGGTTCCCCTCGCCGACCTCGCCCAGCCGCTCGCCGCGCGGGCCCACGACCGGCCGGCTGTAGCCGCCGTCCGGGCGCGCCTGCTTGCCGCCGACGTAGAGCTTGGCGGTGCGGTCGATCGGAGGCAGGGCGAGGGCTCCGGCCGCGGGCTCGGCTGCGTACTCGGCCGTGGGCTCGGCCTCGAGGGGCTCGCCGGCCGCCGGCGGCTCCGGCGCGGGCTCGGCGCCGCCGGTCTTCCTGGCCGCCGCGCGCCACGCCGGCTGGAGGTACTCGAACAACCCTTCGCGTCCCCCCTCGCGGCCGTAGCCGCTCTCGCGGAAGCCGCCGAAGCCGGCCGCGGCGTCGAACTGGTTGGTGCAGTTGACCCAGACGGTGCCGGCGACGATCTTGGCGGCGACGTCGAGCGCGAGGTTGACGTTCTCGGTCCAGACGCTGGCGGCGAGGCCGTAGCGGGTGTTGTTGGCCAGCGCCACCGCCTCCTCGGGGGTGCGGAAGGTCATCGCCACCAGCACCGGTCCGAAGATCTCCTCCTGGGCGATGGTCGCCGCCGGCGCGACGCCGGTGAAGAGCGTCGGCGGGTAGAACCAGCCGTCGCGCGGGCAGCTCCACGACGGCTGCCAGAGCGTCGCCCCCTCCTCGACCCCCTGCCGGACCAGCCCCTCGATGCGCTCGAGCTGGACCGGCGCCACGATCGCGCCGATGTCGATCGACTTGTCGGCCGGGTCGCCGACCCGCAGGGTCTCCATGCGCGCCCGGAGCTTCTCGTACATCGCCTCGGCCACCCCCTCGTGGACCAGGAGGCGCGAGCCGGCGCAGCAGACCTCGCCCTGGTTGAACCAGATCGCGTCGACCACCCCCTCGACCGCGCCGTCGAGGTCGGCGTCGTCGAAGACCACGAACGGCGACTTGCCGCCCAGCTCGAGCGAGAGCTTCTTGCCGCTGCCGGCGGTGGCGGCGCGGATCAGCCGGCCGACCTCGGTCGAGCCGGTGAAGGCGACCTTGTCGACGCCGGGGTGGCGGACCAGGAGGTCGCCGGTGCGGCCGTCGCCGGTGACGAGGTTGACCACCCCGGGCGGCAGGCCGACGTCGCGGCAGATCTCGGCGAACGCCATCGCGGAGAGCGGCGTGTACTCGGCCGGCTTGAGCACCACGGTGTTGCCGCAGGCGAGGGCCGGCGCGATCTTCCAGGCCAGCATCAGGAGCGGGAAGTTCCACGGGATGACCTGGCCGCAGACCCCGACCGGCGCCCAGCCCGGCAGCTCGCGCGGGACGAGCTGCGCCCAGCCGGCGTGGTGGTAGAAGTGGCGCGCCACCAGCGGCACGTCGAGGTCGCGGGTCTCGCGGATCGGCTTGCCGTTGTCGAGCGTCTCGAGCACGGCGAGGAGGCGGGAGCGCTTCTGCACCGCGCGCGCGATCGCATAGAGGTAGCGCGCCCGGCCGTGGCCGCCGAGCGCCTGCCAGCCGGCGAGCGCCGCGCGCGCCGCCGCGACCGCGCGGTCGACCTCCTCGGCGCCGCACTGGCGCACCTTCGCCAGCGGCCGGGTGGTCGCCGGGTTGACGGTCTCGAAGGTCTCGCCGTCTCCGGCGTCCTCGAGGCGGCCGGCGATGAACGGCCCGAACGAACGCCCGTGCTCGTCGAGCCACGCCTCGGCCGGGCCGGTCGTCTCCGGCGCCGGGCCGTACTCCAGGGTCTCGAAGATCTCGGCGATGGTCATCGTCGCTCTCTCGGGGGCGTCAGCCCATCGGGTGGCGGAAGGCGGCCGAGTAGCGGCCGGTGACGTGGTGCTCGAGCTGGCGCTCGAGGTCGGCGAGGAGGCTCGAGGCGCCGAAGCGGAAGCGCTCCGGAGTCAGCCACTCGACGCCCAGCTCGTCCTTCATCAGCACCATCCACTCGAGCGCCTGCTTGGCGGTCGAGATGCCGCCGGCGGGCTTGAAGCCGACCGCGTGGCCAGTGCGCTGAAAGTAGTCGCGGATCGTGCGCGCCATGACCAGCGACACCGGCATCGTGGCGTTGGCCGCCTCCTTGCCGGTCGAGGTCTTGACGAAGTCGGCGCCGGCCATCATCGCCACCAGGCTCGCGCGCGCGACGTTGCGCAGCGTGCCCAGCTCGCCGGTGGCGAGGATCGCCTTGAGATGCGCCGGCCCGCAGGCCTCGCGGAAGGCGCGCACCTCGTCGTAGACCTCGCGCCAGCGGCCGGTCAGGGCGTGGCCGCGGGTGATCACGATGTCGATCTCGCGCGCGCCGGCGGCGACCGAGGCGTGGATCTCGGCCAGCCGCTGCTCCATCGGGTTGAGCCCGGCGGGGAAGCCGGCCGACACCGCGGCGACCGGGATCCCGGAGCCCGCGAGCGCCTCGACCGCCACCGGGACGAGCTGGTGGTAGACGCAGACCGCGGCGACCTGGAGGTCGAGATCCGCGCAGCCGAGCGCCTCGAGCAGGTCGCGGCGCACCGGCTGCCGGGCCTTGGCGCAGAGGCGCCGCACCCGGCCGGGGGTGTCGTCGCCGGCGAGCGTGGTGAGGTCGATCAGGCTCACCGCCCGAAGCTGCCAGGCGGCCTGGTGGTCCTTCTTGACCGAGCGGCGGCGGGGGAGGGTCTCGGCGCGGCGCTCGACGGCGCTGGTGTTGACGCGGACCGAACCGACCCAGTCGAGGTCGAGCGGGAGTCCCGGGTTCCTGAGCTCCTCGGCGGCCTCCGGGACGGCCCGGGGGTGGGTGCGGATCTCCTTGACAGTCATGTCTTTAGCCCGTCCGGCCCGGGCCAGGATACCAGCTCCGCGGGGGGAAAAGGAAGACGGCCCGGGTCTCCAGGGGACCCGGGCCGTCGGGTGTTCGTGGACTTCGTGTCTGCGGCCTAGGCCTCCAGGGGACCCAGGCCGTCAACTTCCTGTCTCCCCGCCCCGCCAGGGCCTTGGTCGGGGGAGGGGATGGAGACGTCAGTGCACCTGCGCAGTTGGAGCACGCAGGAAGTCGTCGACCGCGAGCGACAGCGGCGGCGCGTCGAGGTCGGGCGGGGCCGTGGCGGCTGCCGCCGACATCGACTGCACCTCCTCACCGTCGCTGCCGAGCGGACCGATCGGTCCGATCCGGATCGCCGTGCGGATGGCCGGGTGGAAGTTGGTGCAGAGCATCCGCGCGACCGCATTGATGTCGAGCTCACGGCGGGCCAGGTCGTCGAACTCGCGCACCGTGCCGCTGCCGGCCGGGTCGATCACCGGCGGCACCGTGCCGGTGAGGAACTGCGACAGCACCGCCGGCGGCGCCGGCTGGAACGACTCGATGTGCTGGAAGATCGTGTTGGTCTCCCGCGCATGGCAGCCGTTGCAGGTGCCGAGCGAGACGTTGTGGCGCGTCGCGTCCTCGGGCGGGTTCGCGACGTTGAGGTTCGGCGCGTTCCAGAACATGGTCGCCGGGTTCGGCGTCTGGGGGTGCGCGCCCAGGAAGTTGTTCGGCGAGCCGAGCGGATAGAACAGCGGCACGGGCGGGCCCGCCACGCCGTTCATCACGTCGAGGACGAAGTTGCCGAACAGGTTGGTGTTGTTGAAGCTGTCGTCCGGGGAGTCGGCGGTCGTCGTCTCGAGCAGGAACGACCACGGCATCATGCGGAGCTGGAACTCGCGGATCTCCCAGGGGATCGCGAGCGCGATCTCGTTGCTGCGCACCTGGCCGATGGCGCTGCGGTTCGAGCGCGTCGGGTTGGCGTTGGCGTCGGTGAAGGTACGGGTCAGCTTCTCGAGCAGCCCGTTGTAGGCGGCCGTGCCGGGGACGACGGTGTTGAGCTGGCGCCACGCCCGCGCCCAGTCGCGCACGGCCTCGCACTTGCACTTGGGTACCCGGTACTCGAAGATCACCGAGAAGCGGGTGACCTGGCAGTTCGTGCCCGGCACCGGGACGTTGAAGTTGAACGCCGCCTGGCTCTGGTTGTAACCCTTGGGCAGGATGACGCCGAAGGTGAAGCGCGCCTCGCCGGCGTCGAGGAAGTTGCCGGTGCCGACGCCGGCGTAGCCGCCGCCGCCGCCGGTGGTGGTGCGCAGGTCGATGCGCGGGTTGATCGCGAGCAGGCGGAACGGCGCGATCTTGAGGTTCAGATCGCCGCCGCCCGAGGCCGCGCGCCAGTCGTTGATCAGCGCCTGGATGGCGAGGCGCGGCGGAACGTTGAAGTTGTTGATGTTCTGGTTGGCCGCCCAGTGGAGCAGCCAGGTCTCGGCGAAGGTCGACGGGTTGATCCCCGTCGCCGCCGGGTTGGCCATCTCGGTGACCAGGTGGCCGAAGGTCCAGGGACCCATCGGCGTGCCGGCGCCGGTGCACGGGTTGAAGGTGCGCAGCGGATCGGTGACCACCGCCGCGTTGCGGATCATCAGCACCCGCTCCTGGAACTGGTTGGTCCCGGGCACCACCGCGGCGGCGGAAGTCGACCGCACCGCGCCCTCGTTGGGCTGCGGCGACGCCGCGCCGCCGGAGATCGACAGGCTGCGCTCGACCGCCACCGCTGCGCCGGCGTTGAAGCCGTCGATGTCGAACGGCTCGACCTCGGTCTCGCCGACGATCGCGCGCCCCTCGAACACCGGCACGATGTTCTGGCCCGTTTCCTCGTTGGTGCGCTCGGTGGTGGCGCGCTCGGCCAGCTCGGAGTGGTCGAGGTCGGAGATGGCGCTGTAGTTGCCGTCCTCCTTCTCGCGGTCGCCGAACTCGCCGTCGTCACGGAACACGACCTGCTGGTCGTCGGGTCCGACCGCCATCAGGTCGGTGCGTCCGGTCTCCTGCTCGAGGCGCTTGATCTCCTCGAGGCCCATGACCAGGACGACCAGCGTGTTGCCGAGGTCGGGGTGGCTGGAGTCCTTCTGGACCAGCACCTTGTCCGGGCGCGGCGCGAAGCTGATCAGCGCTTGCGCGTCGGCCTGCACCGGGGCGATCGCGAGCATCGCGATCATCAGTGAAGCGAGGCACAGAAATCTCTTCATGCGCTTTCCCCTTAACGTAGCGATTGACGTTGACGAATGATCGCGCTTCTTTAGGCGCGATTGGTTGCAGTGACTTACCTACGTAGTGCAGGGGTCGAAGCGTATGGGGACGAGCGCGGGTGACGAGGGGGTGTCGGGAGAGGGGGGCTGGAACCAGCCCCCCTCCAGAAAAGCGGTCAGTGCACCTGGCGGACCGGCTCGCGCAGGAACTCGTCGATCGGCACCGACATCGTCTTCGCGGCGGGGTCGGGCTCGACCGAGGCCGCCGACATCGACATCACCTCGTGGCCGTCGCTGCGCAGCGGGCCGACCGGCCCGGGCAGGATCGGCCCGTGGAGGATCGGCCGGATGCGGCTGCAAATCGTCAGCGCGACGGCGTTGATGTCCGCCTCGCGGCGCTCGAGGTCGTCGAACTCGCGGATCGTGCCGCTGCCCGCGGGATCGACCACCGTGATGCCGGTCAAGAAGCCCGAGAGCACCGCCGGCGGCACCGGCTGGAACGACTCGATGTGCTGGAAGATGGTGTCGGTCTCGCGTGCGTGGCAGCCGTTGCAGGTGCCGAGCGAGGCGGCGTGCCGGGTGGCGTCCTCGATCGGGGTTCCAGGGGGGTTGAAGCCGGGCGCCCTCCAGAACGTGGTTGCCGGGTTCGGCGTCTGGGGGTTCGCGCCGAGGAACGGGTTCGGCGTCCCCAGCGGGTACTGCAGCGGTATCGGCGGCCCGGCCGTTCCGGCGATCACGTCGAACAGGAAGTTGGCGAAGGTGACCGTGTTGTTGAAGCTGTCGTCCGGGCTGTCGGCGGTCGTCGTCTCGAGCAGGTACGACCAGGGCATCATGCGGAGCTGGAACTCGCGGATCTCCCAGGGGATCTGGAGCGCGATCTCGTTGCTGCGCACCTGGCCGATGGCGCTGCGGTTGGACCGCGCCGGGTTGGCGCCGGCGTCGGTGAAGGTGCGGGTCAGGCGCTCCAGCCGCGCGTTGTAGTCGTTGGTCCCCGGGACGAAGCTGTCGAGCTCGATCCACGACCGCGCCCAGTCACGCACGTCCTCGCACTCGCACTTGGGCACGCGGTACTCGAGGATCACCGAGAAGCGGGTGACCTGGCAGGGGAGGGTCCCCACCGGGACGTTGAAGTTGAAGACGGCCTTGCTGCGGGGGTAGCCCTTGGGCAGGATGACGCCGAAGGTGAAGCGCGCCTCGCCGCCATCCAAGAACAGGCCGCTCGCGCTGCCGCCGTAGCCGCCCGTCCCGCCGGTGGTGGTGCGCAGGTCGACGCGCGGGTTGATCGCCAGCAGGCGGAACGGCGCGATCGAGAGGTCGAGGTCGTTGCCGGCCGAGGCTTCGTGCCAATCCTTGAGCAGCGCCGTGATCGCGACGTTGCGGTCGGGCACGTTGAAGCCGTTGATCGGCTGGTTGGCGAGCCAGTGGGCGAGCCAGGTCTCGACGAAGGTCGAGGGGTTGATCCCGGTCGCGGACTGGTTGGCCATCTCGGTCATCAGGTGGCCGAAGGTCCACGCCCCCATCGGGGTGCCGACGCTGCCGCACGGGTTGAAGGTGCGCAGCGGATCGGTGACCACGGCGGGGTCGGTGATCATCAGCACGCGGTCCTGGAACTGGTTGGTGCCGGGGATGACCACCGGCGCGCTGGTCGAGCGGACGCCGTCGCCGCTCGCGCCTTCCCTCACGGACCCGGCGCGGGAGACCGAGAGGCTGCGCTCGACGCGCACGAGCTGGCCGCTCAGGAAGGCCTCGAAGTCGAACGGCGTGGCCTCCTCGTGGCCGACGATGGCGCGGCCGTCGAACACCGGCACCACGTTCTCGCCCTCGGTCTCGTTGGTGCGGTTGACCACGGAGCGCTCGGCGAGGTCGGCGGGGTCGATGTCGGCGATGGCGGTGAAGTGGCCGTCCTCCTTGGCGCTGTCGCCGAACTCGCCGTCGTCGCGGAAGACCACATGGTGGCCATGGCCGCCGACCGCGATCAGGTCGCTCCGCCCGGTGGTCGCCTTGAGCCGCTCGACCTCGTCGCTACCGAGCGCCAGGACCACCCGGGTGTTGCCGAGGTCGGGGAAGCCGGCCTCCTGCTGGATGAACACCGCGTCGGGGCGGGGCGAGAAGCTCGTCAGGTCGTCGGCCTGGGCGAGAGCGGGCGAGACGAGGAGCAGCAGTGCGGACACATAGAGAAATCGTTTCATTCTCTTCCCCTTAAGGCTGCGATCGGTTTTAGATATAAGTTCGCCGCTTAGTGGCGACAGTCGGCAGTGACTAACCTGCGTAGTGCAGTACAAACAGGCTTCTGGGACGCTCCGCGGGTCGACGGAACGTCACGTTCGCGCGGCGGCGCGGTGGCGAGGCTCAGTGCCAGTCGTGGCTCGGCGCGGCGGCCCGGGGGTCGAGCGGCCAGACCCGCTCGGCGAGCACCGAGGCCGAGCCGTCGCGGCGCTGCAGGGTCCCCTCGACCACCAGCCCGCGGCTGCCGGCGATCACCGCCTTGTAGCGCTCGAGGGTGGCGGGGTGGACGATCGCCTGGGCCATGCCGGTCTCGTCCTCGAGGGTCAGGAAGCAGAACCCCTTGGCGGTGCCCGGGCGCTGGCGCACGATCACGCGCCGGCGGTGCGCACGCGGCGGCCGTCGGCGACCCCGCGGAGCCCGCGGGCGGGAGCACCCGCGCCGGTCGAGCCAGCCGCGCAGGTGGGCCATCAGGTGGGGCCCGGTGGTCAGGCGCGCGACGGCGAAGTCGGCGAGCGTCTCCTCGAGCGGGGTCATCTCGGGGAGCGGCGACGGCGCGCCGTCGGGGAGGCCGGCGAGGAGCGGTCCGGCGCCGCGCCCGGCGCGCGCCGCCTGCCAGAGCGCGGCGCGGCGGCGCAGCCCGAAGCTCGCGAGCGCGCCGAGCTCGGCGAGCGCGGCGAGCTCCTCGGCGCGCAGGCGGCCGCGGCGGGCGAGGTCGTCGGGATCGGCGAACGGCTCCTTCGCCGCTCGCGCTCGATCGCCGCGCCGGCGGCGCGGCGCAAGCCCTTGACGAAGCGCAGCCCGAGCCGTAGCGCGCCGCGCGGGCGCTTCGCTACGTCGTCCAAGTCCTCCCATCGGCAGCGCCAGCCGGAGCGCGCGACGTCGATCGGCCGCACCTCGACGCCGTGGCGCTGGGCGTCCCTCACCAGCGTCGCCGGGTGTAGAAGCCCATCGGCCAGGCGTTGAGCAGCGAGCAGGTAGAACGCGGCCGGGTGGTGCGCCTTCAGATAGGCCGCGGCGTAGGCGATCAGCGCGAAGCTCGCGGCGTGCGACTCCGGGAAGCCGTAGAGCGCGAACGAGGTGATCCCGCGCAGGATCTCCTCCTGCGCCTCGGGCGAGATGCCGCGCTCGGCCATGCCGGCGCGGAGCCGCCCCTCGATCGCCTCCATCCTGTCCACCGAGCGCTTGAAGCCCATCGCGCGGCGCAGCTCCTCGGCCTCGCCGCCGGTGAAGCCCGCCGCGACCATCGCGATGCGCAGGAGCTGCTCCTGGAAGAGCGGCACGCCGAGCGTGCGCGCGAGGATCGGCTCGAGGGTCGGGTGCGGGTAGGTCACCGGCTCGCGGCCGGCGCGGCGGCTCAAGTACGGGTTGCACCATCTGCCGGCGATCGGCCCGGGGCGGATGATCGCGACCTCGACCACCAGGTCGTAGAAGCGCCGCGGCTGGTTGCGCGGCAGCGTCGCCATCTGCGCGCGGCTCTCGATCTGGAACACGCCGACGGTGTCGGCGGCGCGGATCATCGCGTAGGTCGTGGGGTCGTCGGGCGGCAGGTGGGCGAGGTCGACGTGCACCCCCTCGTGCGCGCGGACCAGCGGCAGCGCCTCCTCGAGCGCGTCGAGCATGCCGAGGCCGAGCAGGTCGATCTTGATGATGCCGAGGTCGGCGCAGTCGTCCTTGTCCCACTGCACGACCACGCGACCGGGCATCGCGGCCGGCTCGAGCGGCACCACCTCGTCGAGCCGGCCGGCGGCGATCACGATGCCGCCCGAGTGCTGGCCGAGATGGCGCGGCAGGTGGAGGATCCGCCGCCACAGCTCGGCGAAGCAGCACCAGGCGCGGCGCGGCGGGATCGAGCCCGGCGCCGCGGATCTCCTCGGCGAGGTCCTTCTTCGACCGCGCCGCGGTCGACGTCGTAGTAGAAGCCGCCGAGCCGGCCGGCCAGCCGGTCCTCCTGGGCGCCGAGAAGCCGAGCACCTTGGCCATCTCGCGCACCGCCGAGCGCTTGCGATAGGTGATGACGTTCGCGGTCATCGCCGCGCCGTGCTCGCCGTAGCGCGCGTAGACGTACTGGATCACCCGCTCGCGCTGGTCGCCCGAGGGCAGGTCGAGGTCGATGTCGGGCCACTCGCCGCGCTCCTCGGAGAGGAAGCGCTCGAAGAGGAGCTCCATGCCACCGGGTCGACCGCGGTGATCCCGAGCGCGTAACAGACCGCGCTGTTGGCGGCCGAGCCGCGCCCCTGGCGCGAGGATGCCCTGCTCGCGGCGAAGCGCGACGATGTCCCAGACGATCAGGAAGTAGCCGGCGAGCTCGAGCTTCTCGATCACCCGCAGCTCGTGCTCGAGCTGGCGCTGGGCGCGCGCCGTGAGCGGCCGGAAGCGCTGCGCGGGCGGCGTTCCAGGTGAGCTGGCGGCAGGTACGAGGCGGCGGTCTCGCCGGGCGGCAGCGGGAAGTCGGGGAAGCGGTAGCCGAGATCGGCGAGCGTGAAGCCGAGCGCTCGGCGAGCTCGGCGCTCGCCGCCAGCGCCCGGGCGGTCGGCGAACAGCTCGGCCATCTCGGCCGCGCCCTTGACGAAGCGCTCGCGCTGCTCGGAGAGGAGCCGCCCGGCGGCGTCGAGCGTGGTGTGGTGGCGGGTGGCGGTCAGGACGTCGTGGAGCGGCTTGTCCCCCGGCTTCGCGTAGCGCACCCCGTTGGTCGCCACCAGCGGCAGGCGGAGGCTCCGCGCCAGCTCGGCGAGCGCCCGGTTGCGGTGCTCCTCGGCGCGCAGCCGGTGGCGCTGGACCTCGACGTGGAGCCGGCCTGGGAAGACCGCGGCCAGCCGCTCGAGCGCCGCGCGCGCGTCCGCCGGGCCGCCGGCGGCGAGCGCCGCCGCCACCGGCCCCTCGTCGCCGCCGGTCAGGCAGTGGAGCCCCTCGGTGTGCTCGGCGACCAACTCCCACCACGCCCGCGCCTCCCCCTTGCCCCGGCGCGGCGACCCCGGCGGCCCGAGCGCGGCCGAGGTGAGGAGGCGGCACAGATTGCGATAGCCGCGGCGGTCCTCGACCAGGAGAGTGAGCCGGAGCGGGGGAGCGGAGCCGCCGTCCGCCAGTACGCCGCCGCCGACCCCGAGCGCCGCCGCCGCGTCGCCGTCGAGCGTCACCTCGGCCCCGACCAGCGCCCGGATCCCGGCCTCCTTCGCCGCCTGGTGGAAACGCGGCGCGCCGTAGACCCCGTCGCGGTCGACGATCGCCATCGCCGTCAACCCCGCCGCCGCGGCCGCCGCCACCAGGTCCTCGGGCGGCGACGCGCCATCGAGGAACGAAAACGCCGAGGCCGCCCGCAGCTCGACGTAGCGCGGCCCGCCGCGCGCCTTGCCGCCGCGCCCCTCGCCGCCGTAATCCCGCTTCTTCAGCGCCTCCTTGCGCGCCCCCGGCGAGGTGGCGAGGCCGGCGTAGGTCTTGCCGATCTGCCGCGGAGGGGGAGCGGGCAGCTCGTCGCGGTCGGGCGGGCGGCGGCCGTCGGGGTCGCGGCGGGACATAGGCCATGGTAGGCGCAAACTAGGCGTAAAACAAGAGGACCGCGGTCGAGCCGACCTCTCGCACAGCTTGTGAGTGTCTCGATTAACGAAGTCGCTCACACCCGCAGAGTAGTGTCGTCGCCTTAACTCTTACTGCCGCGGTCGCTGGTCGGCCGCCAAGGAGGAAGCATGTCCAAGCACATCGGAGCCTTTGCGCTGGTAGCCCTGTTCGTCGCCGTCGGCGCCTTCGCCGAAGCCGCGCCGCCGAGCGCCGCCCCGCCGTCGGCCGAACCCGAAGCCGGGGCCGAGTTCGCCTCGTGGTACTCGTCGGTGTTCTCGACAGGAAGCTGTTCTGCCCGGCTCTCCGCCCCGGCGTCCTCAGAGGGTGGCGAGGACTTTCTCCTCGGGATCAGCGCGCTGGCGGGCGATGAAGACACGAGCCCGGCCGACGCCCAGACCTTCTGCGAGCGAGCGGTCGATCCTTCGTGTCTCGGCTGCTTCATCGGCTGCCCGTCGGGCTGCTGGTGCATCTGCAGCGGCTGGTTCTCTCAATGCTGCTGCGACGTGTCGGTCGAGTAGTCCCGAGAGCGGGTCCCGTAGCGTTGCACCGAGTTTCGTGTTTCCTCCGGGGGAGGTGGCCGCAGGCCGCGCTCCCCCGATTGCCTTGAAAATTCAACGACGATCGTTGAAAATTCAAGGCAAATGACCCGCTCCCACCTCCGCTCCACGCGCTGCTCGGCCTCGAGACCCGCGAGGAGCTGGAGCGGCACCCCAAGGTCGGCGCCTCGTGGGAGGGCTTCGCGCTCGGCGAGGTCGTGAGCAGGATGGGGGCGTTCCCCGAGCTACTTCTGGGCCACCCACTCGGGCGCTGAGCTGGACCTCCTGGTCGTCCGCGGCACCCGCAAGATCGGCTTCGGGCTCAAGCGCACCACTCAGCCCCGGATCACCGCCTCGATGCGATCGGCCCTGGAGACCCTCGACCTCGAACGCCTCGACCTGATCCACGCCGGCGACGAGAGTCTCCCGTTGGCCGAGCGGGTGCGGGAGGTGCCGCTGCGGCGGGTGTGGGAGGAGCTGGAGGCGTTGCGATGGGTGAGGGCCTGACGCAAATCACCGCCGTTGAGGCAGCCGACGCCCCCACGCCCCCCATCGGCAAGTGAAGATCGGGTGAAGCGGTAGGATGGGCATCGACAGAGCAAACCTCGCTAGCGAAGGACGCCCACATGAGCCAGCGGACCCTCACGATCCCCTATCCCGACGACCTCCTGCTGTCGCTCAAGGAAACTCCGGAGGAGTTCGAGGCCGAAGCGCGCGTGCTCCTCGCCGTCAAGCTGTTCGAGATGGGCCGGATCTCCACCGGGCGAGCCGCGGAGCTCGCAGGCCAACCCCGCGGCCAGTTCCTCTACACCCTGAGCGAATTCAAGGTCTCGCCCTTCGCCGCCGAGGCCGAGGAGCTCGACCGGGATGTCGCCAATGCCCTCGCCTGAGAGCCCCATCAACGATTCGATCCGGCTCGGGCTGAGCGCCACCAGGGCGGCCCGTGACCTGCCCCCCTTCAAGGTGCGGCCGAAGGATCTCAAGCCGCGGCCAGGGATCGATTTCGAGAACGTCTCGGCGCTTCTCGAGAAGATCGAAGGACCCGAGCATCGATGACCCTCGCCGTCGCCAACCTCCCTCGTCTACGTCTCCTATTCGGGAGTGCGCACCGCTGAGCTAGAGTGACCTCGATGAAGCGTGCGGACATCCTCGCCTACGCCCAGCGCGACTGGAAGTCGGTCCAGGAGGCGAAGGAGCGCTACTGGGCGGAGCGCAAGCCCAGTCTCACGCCGGAGGAGGCGCTCGAGGTCGCCGACGGACTCCGCCGTCACGTCAAGTCCCTGCGACCCGACTGGCCGAGCGCGGAGGACCGGGAGCGCGATCTCGCGGTCCACGCCCGCGTTTCCGAGGCCCTGCGCAGTGTCCACCTCCCAACCGGCGGCTGATCTCCTCGCGCGGCTGGGTCGCGTCCTCGCTGCGCGCGGGACTCGGTGGTACGTCTTCGGCGCTCAGGCCGTGGTCTTCTGGGGAGCCCCACGGATGAGTGCCGACGTCGATGTCACCGTCGACGTCGATCCGGTGGACGCCGAGGAACTGATCGCCGATCTGGAAGACGCCGGCTTCGTTCTCCGCGCGGCGGACGCGAGAGAGCTGCTGGCTCGCACACGGGTCCTGCCGTTCCTCGATCGCAAGACCGAGCTACCGCTCGATGTTGTCTTCGCGGGCCCGGGCCTGGAAGAACAATTCCTGGAGCGCGCTCGGCGCATCGAGATCCCGGGCGGATCGATCCCGGTTCTGAGCCCAGAGGACCTCCTGGTCACCAAGATCCTATCCGGGCGTCCGAAGGACATCGAAGACGTTCGGGGTGTCCTGAGGAAGCAGCTCGACAGCCTCGATCTCGCCCGGGTCCGCTCGACGCTCGGCCTCCTCGAGCAAGCGCTGGATCGCAGTGATCTCCGACCGGTGCTCGAGGCCGAGGTGCAACGGCTGACCTCTGGCGACTGACGAGATTGCTCGAGGGGAACAACCTCACCGTCCTCGCCTCGAGATGACCCCAAGGAGATGTGTTCCTCGCCTCTAGCCTTGACGGCTGTCCCGTCAATCTGGAGGAGAACGCATGGACTTCGCCGATGAGCTTCAGGCCCTGGCGACCCGCATCGCACGCTTGCGGGACCACATCCAGACGGAAGAGGCGACCAAGACCTCGTTCGTTCTGCCGTTCCTGAGCGCGCTCGGCTACAACGTCTTCGACCCCATGGAAGTGACGCCGGAGCTCCATGCCGACGTTGGCGTGAAGAAGGGCGAGAAGGTCGACTACGCCATCCTGCGCGATGGCCAGCCGATCATGCTGATCGAGTGCAAGGACTGCCGGGCCAACCTCGAGGACTGCCACGCCTCCCAGCTCTACCGCTACTTCTCGGTGACTCCCGCTCGGATCGGTATCGTGACCAACGGAATCGTCTACCGGATCTTCTCGGACCTCGAGGAGCCCAACCGGATGGACGCGAAACCGTTCCTCGAGGTCGACCTGCTCAATCTCCGCGAGCCGGTGATCCAGGAGCTCCGCCGCTTTCGGAAGTCGTCCTTCGACCTGGACGAGATGCTCGGCGCCGCGAGTGAGCTCAAGTACACCCGCGAGATCAAACGCATCTTCGGCGAGCTGCTGGCGAATCCCAGCGAGGAGTTCGTTCGACTGTTCGCTGGTCAGGTATACCCCGGGCGCCTGATGCAGCGCGTCCTCGAGCAGTTCACCGAGGTCGTGCGCCGAGCGCTCAACGGCTACATCAGCGACCGGGTCAGCGACAGACTTCGGAATGCCCTCGACCAGGAGGCGGCGGAGCTCGCCACGGATGAACCGTCGGCAGACGCCGCGGCGGGCGACGGCGAGGTCGTCACCACCGAGGAGGAGCGGCGTGCGGTCGAGATCGTCCGGGCGATCGTCGCGGAGGTTGTCGACCCGGAGCGGGTCGTGATGCGGGATGCCAAGAGCTACTGCGCCGTGCTCCTCGACGACAACAACCGGAAACCGATCTGCCGGCTGCACCTGGGCCGCGAAAAGTGGTACGTCACCCTATTCGACGTTGTCAAGAGCGGCGAGCGGGTCGAGCTTCAGGGTCTCCGGGATCTCTATGGTCACTCGAAGCGACTGCGGGCGACGGTCGAAACCTACGATGCGCACGGCGGTCGACGGGAGCTTCAGCCGGAGGCGCCGGAGGGAAGCGCGCTCTGACGGCGCGATTGCTCGCTCGGTCTGGCGGGGTCGCAACGCCGTCTCCCGCACCGCGATCCGGTAGCATGAAGCGGCCATGGCCGACCTGGTCGCTCACCGCTGGCGCCCGATCTCGGACTACGAGGGGCCGCCGGCGTCGCTAGACAAACCCGAGCTGACATCGCTGGCCGAGATCTGGCGCATCGAGCGCCGCGCCCTCGCCGAGAGCCGGGCTCTCGAGGCGTTCAACGAGCGCCTCCGCAGAGAGTGGTCGATCGAGACCGGGCTGATCGAACGGATCTACACGCTCGACCGCGGCGTCACGGAGCTGCTCATCGAGCGCGGGCTGGACGCCAGCTACCTGGGCCGGAGCCCCGGCGCGCAGGATCCGGAGCGGATCGTCGCCATCCTGCGGGACCACGAGGAGGCGATCGAGGGTCTGTTCGCGTTCGTCAAGGGGCAGCGGGAGCTGAGTTCCAGCTACATCAAGGAGCTGCACGCGCAGCTCACCCGTCACCAGGTGACGACGACGGCGGTGGACTCGACCGGCCGCCGGCACGAGATCCCGTTGCTCCGCGGCGCCTACAAGCGTCAGCCGAACAACCCTCTCCGGCCGGACGGCTCGATCCACGAGTACTGCCCGCCCGAGCAGGTCGACAGCGAGATGGATCGGCTGATCGCCTTGCACGAGGAGCACTCGAACGCTCCGGCGGAGGTCGAGGCCGCGTGGCTCCACCACCGATTTACCCAGGTCCACCCATTCCAGGACGGCAACGGCCGGGTGGCACGCTGCCTCGCCACGCTGGTCTTCCTGCGCGCCGGCTACTTCCCGCTGATCATCCGCGACACGCCGGAGGAGCGCACCCGGTATCTCGACGCGCTGGAGGCGGCGGACCGTGGAGGACTGGAACCCCTGGTCGCGGCCTTCACGGCTTCGCAGAGGCGGGCCTTCGTCCAGGCGCTCGGGATCTCGGGGGAGGTGCTCTCCGCCGCGCGCGCCGAGCAGGCCGTCACGGCCGTGCGGGAGCTACTCGTAGAGCGCTCGGCGGCGCGGCAGGGCGAGTGGGAGGGCGCGAGGGCCAAGGCGGGGCATCTCGAAGGGATCGCGGTGCGGCGTCTGGAGGAGATCGCCGCCCTGCTGGGCCGGGAGACGGAACCGTTGATTCCCGGTGCCCGCTATTCCGTGGATCGGGAAGCGGACGGCGGATCTCGAGGTCTCTACTTCCGCTCGCAGGTGATCGAGACGGCGAAGCAGCTCGGCTACGCCGCGAACCTGACCGCCTACCGGGCCTGGATTCGCCTGGTCCTGGAGGCGGGTTCTCAGTCCGAGATCCTCCTATCGTTCCACGGCGCGGGAGCCGAGTTCCGGGGGCTGATCGCGGTGTCGGCCTGCTTTTTCCGTCGCGACGAGACCGAGGAGCGCGAGCGTCAGGTGACCTCGCTCACGCCGCTTTCGGCGGAGATCTTCCAAGTCAACCATCTGGAATCGCAGGTCACCGTCGAGACGCGCTTCAGGGAGTGGCTGGAGGCCGCTCTGGTGACCGGGCTGAATGTCTGGCGCGCGGGTCTCTGAGCGGGGCCGACGAGTATCAGCCGTTGCGCTGAAGCGGCCGACCGGAGCGCACATGTTCGATGCAGCCACCGAGCTCCCACGTTTTCTCCCGAAGGTGATCGCGTGGGCGGAAGCTCAGGCTGCCGAGACGCTGGCCCGGGGCGTACCGCTCACCGATTCCGAGCTGCGCCTCGCCCGCGCGGTTGGAGTCCGGTACCCTGAGCGCATACGGGTGGCCGAAGGGCGAGCTTTGCCGCTACCCAGCGATCCCGAGCTGCGGCACGCCGGCCTTGAGACCGGACTGGCCGGGCCGCAGATGGTCGGCTCGACGCTCGGGTACGCGATCTACTTCGTCGAAGGGCATCGTTCGAACCGCCTCCTGTCGCACGAATGCCGTCACGTGCAGCAGTACGAGGCCGCGGGTTCGATCGCCTCGTTCTTGCCGGAGTACCTGCGGCAGATCGTTGCGCACGGTTACGAAGACGCGCCGCTCGAGGTGGATGCGCGAGCGCACGAGCGGGTGGAAGCCTGACCGGCCATGCTCCCCGACCCCCTAGTCGAACGCATCCGCGACCTCCCCGACCGCCCGGGCATCTACGTCTTCAAGGGCGCCCGCGGCAAGGTCCTCTATGTCGGCAAAGCGAAGTCGCTGCGCAAGCGGGCCGCGAACTACCTCCAGGCGCCGGGGGAGCCGCGGCTGGCGGCGATGCTGGCGGAGGCGATCGATCTCGAGTCGGTCGTCACTGATTCCGAGGCCGAGGCGCTGCTGCTCGAGAACAACTGGATCAAGAGCAAGCGGCCGCGCTACAACGTGCTGCTGCGGGACGACAAGACCTATCCGTATCTCAAGCTGACCGCGGAGCCCTACCCGCGGATCGCGTTCACGCGGCGGATCGCGGGCGACGGGGCCGACTACTTCGGGCCGTTTTTGCCGGGGGGGCTGGCGCGCAGGGCGATCAAGCTGGTGCAGAAGCTCTTCGGGGTGCGGGTGTGCCGGATCGAGATCGACGGCTCGCTGCCGCGGCCGTGTCTCTACTACGGGATGAAGCGCTGTCTCGGGCCGTGCGTGGCCGGGCTCACGAGCGATGCCGAGTACGCCGAGGCGGTGGAGCAGGCGCGGCTCTTTCTCGCCGGGCGCAACGATGAGTTGATGCGGCGGCTCAAGCGCGAGATGTGGCAGGCGTCGGAGGAGCTGGACTTCGAGCGCGCGGCGCGGCTGCGCGACACGCTCGGGGAGGTCGAGGCGATCGGCCAGCGGCGGAAGCTCTCTTCGGTCGGCGGCGAGGATGTCGACGTCTATGGCGTCCACGTCGCCGGCGGCAACGCCGCGCTCACCGCGCTGGTGATGCGGGGCGGCCAGGTGCTCGACCGCCGCGAGCTGTTCTGGGAGGGGGTCGGCGCGGTCGAGCCGGCGCGCCTCCTCGACGAGGTGTTGCCGCAGGTCTACGACCGGACGACGTTCATCCCCAAGGAGCTGCACCTGCCGCTGCCGATCGAGGGCGAGGATGCGCTCACCGAGTGGCTCTCCGAGCGCAAGGGGGAGCGCGTCTACCTGCGGATGCCGGCGCGCGGCGCCAAGGCGGACCGGGTGGAGCTGGCGATGCACAACGCCCAGCTCGCCCACCGGCGGCGGTTCCGCGCCGGCGCCGGCACGCCGCCCGGCGCCGAGGCGCTGGCCCGCCACCTCGAGCTGCCCGAGCCGCCGCGGCGGATCGAGGGGTTCGATGTCTCCCACTTCCAGGGCGGCGAGACGGTGGCCTCGCTGGTGGTCTGGGAGGAGGGGCGGATGAGGAAGAGCGACTACCGCACCTTCAACGTCAAGGGCGCGCGCGCATCGGACGACTTCGCCGCCCTCGCCGAGGCGGTCGACCGCCGCTACCGGCGGCGGCTCGAGGAGATCGGCGTCATGCCCGACCTGATCCTGATCGACGGCGGGCGCGGCCAGCTCAACGCCGCCCTCGGCGCGCTCGCCGCGCTCGGGGTGGAGGAGACGCCGGTGGTGTCGCTGGCCAAGCGCGAGGAGGAGGTCTACCTGCCGGCGCGCCCCGACCCGCTGGCGCTGCCGCGTCGAGACCCCGGCCTCCAGCTCCTCCAAGAGGTGCGCGACGAGGCCCACCGCTTCGCGGTCTCGCGCCACCGCGGCCGGCGCGCCGCGCGCACGCTCAAGAGCCGGATCGAGGAGCTGCCGGGGATCGGGCCGCGCCGGCGCAAGCAGCTCCTGCGCCGCTTCGGCAGCCTCGAGGGGATCCGCGCCGCCACCGCCGAGGAGCTGGCGGCCGAGCTGGGGCCGGCGCTCGGGAGGCGGGTCCACGAGCAGTTGCGCGAGGGGGCGGCGGAAGTCGCGGTGGACGGCGCGGCGGACGGTGCCTTGGACCCTGCGGCCGGGGCCGCTTCCGGCGCGGTGGTCACCGAGCCTGCTAAACTCCACCGATCATGAAGGTTCCGAGCGAGCCGCAGGCGGCGCCGGTAGCGGTCACGGAGGCGGTGCGGGCGGTCTTCCTCGACCGCAAGAGCGGCATGATCGAGGTCGCCGACGCCGCCGACGGCACCAAGAAGCGGCTCTTCTTCGCCCGCGGCGAGCTGCACCTGCCGCGCGCCAACCCGATCGCCCGGCGGCTGCTCGAGCACCTGCCGGAGGGCGCGGGCGGCGCGCCGGCCGGTCCGCCGGGCAGCGAGCTGCGGGCGCTGATGGGCCGCATCGCCCAGAGCGTCCACGGCTGGCGCCGCTCCGCCTACACCTTCTTCGAGGGCGGCCAGGTGCTGCCGCCGGACCTCGTCGGGCCGCTGCCGACCGGCTTCCTGCTCATGGAGTGGGCGGTGATGGAGCGGTCCGAGTCCGAGCTGATGGAGGATCTCGGCGGCGGCGCGGCACGCCTGGTGCTGGTCGGCGGCGGCGTGCCGCCGGCGCTCGCGGCGCTGCTCGAGCCGCAGGAGACGCTGCTCCTCTCGCGCCTCGGCGAGCCGACCACGGTCGCCGACCTGGTGCGCCAGGCGGGCGACGACGGCGCCGCGGTGCTCCATCGCGCGGCGCGCCTGTCGGCGGTCGGGCTGATCCAGCGCGACCGCGGGCCGTCCGCCTTCGAGCGCGCGGCGCCGGTGCCGCCCGAGGTGCTGCGCCGCCTCTCCTACCGGGTCGAGACCGGCCTCGAGGCGCACCCGCTGCTGATGGGTCCGGAGGCCCACCGCCAGAAGCTCCGCGACCTCCTCGCCACCGCCGGCGGCCTGACCCACTACGAGCTGCTCGGTCTGGAGGAGAACGCCACCGTCGAGGAGGTGCACGAGGCCTACGACCGGCTCGCCCGGCTGGTCCATCCGTCGCACGCCGAGCAGCTCGACCTCGCGGGGCGGGAGCCGGCGCTCTGGCTGCTCTTCGAGCGCGCCACCGACGCCTACCTGACCCTCTCCGACCGCAACCTGCGCCGGCGCTACGACGTCAAGGTCGGGATGCGTGACCCCGGACCCTCGGCGGAGGCGCGCAAGCGCGAGGCCGAGCGGCTGGCCGAGAGCTACCACCGGCGCGCGCTTCTCCTGCTCGAGGCCGAGGACTACCACTTCGCGGTCGAGCTGCTCAAGCAGGCGGTGCTCGCCGACCCGCGGCCCGAGTACTACCTCCGCCTCGGCGACGCCCAGGCCAAGAACCCGAACTGGCTGCGCGCCGCGATCGACAGCTACCGCAAGGCGATCGACCACGGCTTCCCCGACCCGCGGATCTGGACCTCGCTCGGCCGCGTCTACGAGGAGATGGGCGACCGGCAGCGCGCCCGCCACCACTACAAGACCGCGCTCGACCGCCGCCCCTCCGACGAGGAGGCCGAGGCCGGCCTCGCGCGCCTCACCGAGGCCGAGCCGCCGAAGCGGCGGGGGCTCTTCGGGTTCCTGGGCGGGAAGCGGCGGTGAGCGGCACACGTTAAGATCGGCGCGGCCGGAGAGACCCATGCGGTCGCCCGCCGGTCCGGTTCGCCGGGCGCGGCGGGAGGAAAGTCCGAGCTCCGACGGGCAGCATGCTCGCTAACGGCGAGGCGCGGCGACGCGACGGAAAGTGCAACAGAGAGCAGACCGCCCCGCGCAGGCGGGGTAAGGGTGAAAGGGTGCGGTAAGAGCGCACCGCTCGGCCGGCGACGGTCCGAGGCACGGCAAACCCCATGCGGAGCAAGACCAAATAGGGGAGCGGACCCGCGGGCCGCCCGTCCCGCTCCCGCCTTCGGGCGGGACCGACTCCCGGGTAGGTTGCTAGAGGCCGGCGGCAACGCCGGTCCCAGAGGAATGACCGCAGCTCGACAGAACTCGGCTTATACGGTGCTCTCCGGCCGCGATTCTGAGAACGGAGCCGATGCAGCCGTCCCGCGCCGTCCTGCCTCCGCCGGCCGTCCCCGGCGATCGGGTCGGGGTGGCGGCGCTGTCCGGGCCGGTCGATCCGGAGCGGCTCGAGCGCGGCCTCGCCGCGCTGCGCGGCATGGGCTTCGACCCGGTGACGGCCGTGAACCTCGGCGAGAAGACCGGCCTCTTCGCCGGCGGCGACCGGCGCCGCCTCCAAGCCTTCCACGAGCTGGTCGCCGACCCTTCGATCAAGGCGATGTTCTTCGCGCGCGGCGGTCACGGCGTCACCCGCGTGCTGCCGGCGATCGACTGGGACCTCCTGGCCGCCCATCCGCGCGCCTATGTCGGCTACTCGGACCTGACGCCGTTCCTCCTCGAGGTGGTCGCGCCGCCTCGGCCTGGTCGCCTTCCACGGCCCGATGGTCGCCGCCGACCTCGCCCGCGGGCTGACCGGCGAGGAGGCGGCCTCGCTCCTCGCCGCGCTCGCCGGCGACTACCCGCGCGCCTACCGGCTCGGCGGCGTGCTCGCGCCGGCGGGGGCCGGTAACGGCGCCGGGGCCGCAGGCGACGAACCGGTGTCGGGGCCGCTTCTGGGCGGCTGCCTGAGCTTGCTGGTGTCGGTGCTCGGCACGCCGCACCGGCCCGAACTGACCGGCGCCGTGCTGTTCTGGGAGGACGTGGGGGAGCCGCTCTACCGCCTAGACCGGATGTTGACCCACCTCAGGCTGTCGGGTAGTCTGGCCGGCATCCGCGCCATGGTCGTCGGCCACGCCGAGCCGACGGATGCCGCCGGGGAGCCGCCCGCGGCCTGGTTGAGCGACGCCCTGGCCGGCTTTTCGTCGCCGCTGGCCTGGGGTCTCGCCGCGGGTCACCGCGCTCCCAACCTCACTCTGCCCCTGGGCCTGGTGTCGCGACTCGAGCCGGCGGCCTGCCGCCTGGTCTGTGGTGAGGGATGAGGGATGAGATGACCGCCAAGTTCAAGACCACCCGCCCCGGGGCGGATCGCTACCTGGTGTCGGTGCCGTCGGGCGCCTTCGTCTTCGAGGAGGGCGAGCTCGGGACCGAGATGTACATCATCCAGGAGGGGAAGGTCGAGATCCTCCAGCGGGTCGGCGGCGAGAGCCGCCAGCGCGCGGTGCTCGAGAAGGGGGACTTCTTCGGCGAGATGTCGCTGCTCGAGGACCTGCCGCGCAACGCCTCGGCGCGCGCGCTCGCCGACTCGCGGCTGCTCAAGATCGACGGCACCACCTTCGACCAGATGCTGCGTGACAACCCGGAGATCGGCGTGCGCATGATGCGCAAGCTGTCGCGCCGGCTGCGCGAGGCCGATCGGATGCTGCGCGAGGCCGGCGGCGAGCCCTCGGCGGCGGCGCCCGAGGTGCCCGGCGAGGCGTTGCCGGCGGTGCCGTCGATGGCCGAGAAGCTCCGCCACCCGCGCTCCGGGATGGAGTTCCCGCTCGCCCTCGGCGCCGAGACGGTGGTCGGCCGCCGCGACCCGGTCACCGGCATCTTCCCCGACATCGACCTGTCGCCGATCGACGCCCAGCGCTCGGTCAGCCGCCGCCACGCGAAGGTCTACCGCCGCGGCGGCAAGCTCTACCTGTCCGAGGAGATCGGCACCATGAACGGTACCTTCGTCAACGGCAACCGCCTCTCCAAGGGGGTGCCGGCGGAGGTGCACGAGGGCGACGAGCTGCGCTTCGGCGTGGTCGGGCTCGAGCTGTCGCTCTCCGGCTGACGGTCCTCGGCGATGCGCTTCGAGATCACCATGATCGCCCTCGGCGGGCTGGCGACCGCGCTGCTCGCCGCCGCCGGCGCCCAGGGCTTTGCGAGCACCGGCCCCGACGACCTGGCGCCGCACCTGATGCTGGCGCTGCCGGCGCTGATGGCGATCGCGCTGCCGCACGTCTGGGTGGCGGTCTACCTCGCCGGCACCCGGCGCGCGCTCGTCCGCGAGCCGGGCGCCGCGGGCGACCTGCCGGCGGCGCGGGCGCTCGGGCCGCGCGCGTTCGCGGCATCGCTCGGCGCGCTCGCGGCGCTGGTCGCCCTGGTCGTCACCGGGGCGCTCGCCTTCACCGGCTCCGGCGCCCCGGCGGTCCACGGCGCGCTCTTCTGGCTGCTCCTGCTGGTCCAGCCGGCGGCGCTCCTGGTCGAGTGGCGGGTGCTCTCCGCCAACCACCGCCTCCTTGCCCGGCACGGCGGCTGATGGGCGCGGCCGATCGGGGTATCATCCGGCCCGCCATGACGGAGGCCGCCGACAAGATCGTGCTCTCGGGGATGCGCTCGACCGGGCGCATCCACCTCGGCAACTACTTCGGCGCGATCAAGAACTGGGTCGACCTCCAGGACGGCCATCGCTGCTGGTACTTCGCCGCCGACTGGCACGCCCTGACCAGCGACTACGCCGATCCGTCGCGGATCGCCGACAACACGCTCGAGGCGGTGATCGACTGGCTCGCCGCGGGCCTCGATCCGGAGCGGTCGGTGATCTTCGTCCAGTCGATGGTGCCCGAGCACGCCGAGCTGCATCTGCTCCTCTCGATGCTGGCGCCGCTCGGCTGGCTCGAGCGGGTGCCGACCTACAAGGAGCAGATCCGCCAGCTCGACAACAAGGACCTCTCGACCTACGGCTTCCTCGGCTACCCGGTGCTCCAGACCGCCGACATCATCGTCTACCGCGCCCACTACGTGCCGGTGGGGGAGGACCAGGCGAGCCATCTCGAGCTGTCGCGCGAGCTGGTGCGCCGCTTCAACGGCTTCTACGGCGACGTCTTCCCCGAGCCCCAGGCGCTGTTCACGCCCAGCCCGCGGGTGCCCGGGCTCGACGGCCGCAAGATGTCGAAGTCGTACGGCAACGCGATCAACGTCTCGGACCCGCCCGACGTGATCCGGCAGAAGTGCATGCAGATGTTCACCGACCCCGAGCGGCTGCGGCGCAGCGACCCGGGCCGCCCCGAGGTCTGCAACCTCTTCGAGTTCCACAAGCTGGTCTCGCCGGCCGCGGTCCAGGACGACGTCGCGCTGCGCTGCCGCGCCGCCGAGATCGGCTGCGTCGAGGACAAGCGCCTGATCGCCGAGCGGATCATCGAGTACCTGCGCCCGATGCGCGAGCGCCGCGACGAGCTGGCGCGCGACCGCGGCGCCGTGCTCGCGATGCTCGAGGCGGGCTCGGCCCGAGCGCGCGAGCGCGCCGGCGAGACCATGGAGCGGGTGCGCGCGGCGATGGGCTTCGACTACCGCAAGCTGATCGCGGCCGGCGCCGGGGAGCGGCCGGAGGCCGCCGCCGCACACGCCGCCGCCGCGCATGCCGCCGCCGCGCTTGCCCCCGCCGTGCTTGCCCCGAGACCTGCGCGCTCATGACCGCCCCGGTGCCGAGCGGGGCGGCCGCGCCGGCGCGGCCGGAGCCCGGCGCGCTCCTGCCCGAGTCGTGGCGGGTCCGCCTGCCGGCGTTCGAGGGGCCGCTCGACCTCCTGCTCCAGCTGATCAAGGTCAACGAGGTCGAGATCACCGACATCCCGGTGGCGACGATCTGCGACCAGTTCCACGCCTACCTCCACCTGATGGAGGAGCTGAACCTCGACGTCGCCGGCGAGTACATCTACGAGGCCGCGCTCCTGATCCACCTGAAGTCGAAGATGCTCCTGCCGCGCTCGCCGCGGCGCGCCGGCGACGAGGCGGAGGAGGATCCGCGCCAGGACCTGGTGCGGCGCCTCCTCGAGTACCGCCGGCTGCGCGAGGCCGCCGACTCGCTGGCCGAGGTCGACCGGCTGCGCCAGGGGATCTGGACCCGCGACGCGGCCCCGCCCGAGGACGTCCTCGCGCCCGAGGACGCCGCCGAGATCGACCTCGGCGACGTCTCGATGTTCGATCTCCTTTCCGCGCTCCGCAACGCGCTCGACCGCTTCGCAGCGCGAGCACCCGCCGCCGCTATCACCTGCGCGGCGAGAGCTTCTCGGTGCGCGGCCAGATCCGGCGCCTGCTCGAGGCGATGCGCCGCGGCCGCCCGTTCGACTTGCATCGGCGACCTCCGCGAGCGCTCGTGCCGCGCCGAGGCGGTGGCGGCATTTCTGGCGGTGCTCGAGATGGCGCGCCTCAACCTGGTGCGCCTGCACCAGACCGAGGGGGGCGAGATCCTGCTCTACCGCACCACCCGCGAGGCGACCGGCGAGGAGATGGAGGCGATCGCGCTGTGACCGCGCGCGACGAGATGGAGGCGGCGCTCGAGGCGGTTCTCTTCGCCTCGGGGGACCCGGTGCCCCGGACCCGCCTGCTCGAGATCTTCGACGAGAGCGAGCGCGGCGAGGCGGCGGCGGCGCTCGACGCCGTGCTCGCACGCTACGCCCCGGGCGACGGCCGCGGCGTCATGGCCGAGGAGGTCGCCGGCGGCGTGCGCCTGGTCACCCGCCCGGAGGTCCACGGCTGGCTCCGCCGCTTCTTCGAGGTCACCGGCTCGTCGAAGCTGTCGATGGCGGCGCTCGAGACCCTCGCGATCATCGCCTACCGCCAGCCGATCACCGGCCCGGAGATCCAGGAGCTGCGCAGCGTCAACCCGGCGGGCGTGCTCAAGACCCTGCTCGAGCGCCACCTGGTGCGCATCGCCGGGCGCAAGGAGGTGGTCGGCAAGCCCTTCCTCTACTGCACGACGCGCGAGTTCCTGGTCCACTTCGGGTTGAAGAGCCTGCGCGACCTGCCGCCGCTCGAGGAGATCGAAGAGACCCTGTCGGAGCTGGCCGCGGCCGACGGCGAGGAGCCCGCGCCCGACGACGCCGGCCTCGGCGAGGAGCCCGACCGCGAGGAGGCGATCCTCCGCCGCGCCGCCGAGCTGGAGGACGCCGACGGGGCGCACGAGCCATCCGCGGACGGTGAAGCGGACGGTGCAGCGGACGACGAGGAAGAACCCGCCGTCGCCGGCGTCGCCTCGGAGGCGCGGTGAGCGCCCGGAGCGCCGACAACGGCGGTGGCGAGCGGGTGCAGAAGATCCTCGCCCGCGCCGGGATCGCCTCGCGGCGCAAGGCCGAGGAGCTGATCGAGGAGGGGCGGGTGACGATCAACGGCCGGGTCGCCACCCTCGGCGACCGCGCCGACCCCGAGCGCGACTCGGTCAAGGTCGACGGCAAGCGCATCCAGCCGCTCGCCCGCCACCGCTATCTCCTGCTCAACAAGCCGCGGGCGGTGATGAGCACGGTCGAGGACCCCGAGGGGCGGCCGACGGTGATCGACCTCGTGCCGCCGGCGCTACGCAAGGCGCTGGTGCCGGTCGGCCGTCTCGACTTCCTCACCGAGGGGCTCTTGCTCCTGACCGACGACGGCGACCTCGCCCAGCGCGTCGCCCACCCGCGCTACGGGTGCGTCAAGACCTACGAGGCCAAGGTCAAGGGCGAGCCGGGGGAGCGCGAGCTGGCCAAGCTCCGCGGCGGCATCGTGCTCGAGGGGCGGCGCACCGCGCCGGCGGGGATCGAGCGCCATTTCGTCCCCGGCGGCCGCCGGCGCGCCGAGCGCGGCGAGGGCGGCACCGGGAAAACCTCGTGGTGGCGGGTCCAGCTCCGCGAGGGGCGCACGCGCCAGATCCGCGAGATGTTCCAGCGCGTCGGCCACCCGGTCGTGCGGCTGCGGCGGGTGGCGATCGGGCCGCTCGGCGACCAGGGGCTGCCGCTCGGCGGCGTCCGGGAGCTGACCGAGGACGAGGTCGAGGCGCTGCGGCAGTCGACCAAGGGGCAGCGCTCGGCCAAGGCCGGGCCCGGGGCGGGACGATCAACCTCGCGGCGCCCGGGCGCCGGGCGGAGCGGCGCCAGCCCCGGGCGGGCGGCCGGCAAGCCCGCGCGCGGCGCTCCCACCCGCAGCCGCGCCGGCGGAGCAGAGGGCGAGGCGAGCCGCCCGGCTGGCAAGCCCGCGCGCGGCGCTCCCACCCGCCGCCGTGCCGGCACGGAGGGCGAACCGCGCCGCCCGGCCGGCAAGCGGCCGAGCACCGGCCGCCCGGCCGGCGGCGGCAAGGGCAAGGCCGGTGGCCGAAAGGCAGCGGGCGGTCGAAGCAGCACCGGCGGCCGCGGCGGTACCGGCGGCCGGAGCGGAGCGGGCAGCCGGAGCGGCGCTGGCAGCCGTAGCGGCACGGGCGGCGGCGGCGCAACCGGCGGCGGCGGCGGAACGGGCGGCCGCAGCGGAGCGGGCGGTCGCAGCGGAGCGGGCGGTCGCAGCGGAGCGGGCGGCCGCGGTGGTACGGGAGGCCGGAGCGGCGCGGGTGGGCGGAGTGGTACGGGCGGCGGCGTCGGCTCGCGTCCCCGCGGCGGCGGCTCCGGGCGCGGCGGCGGCCGGACCGGCGGTGGGAGGCGCGGGCGGTGAGCGGCGGCGCGGCGTCCGGAGCGCCGCTGGTGGTGGCGATCGACGGCCCGTCCGGAGTCGGCAAGAGCACGGCCGCGCGCCGGCTTGCGCGCCGGCTCGGCGTCCCCTACCTCGACACCGGGGCGATGTACCGCGCGATCGCGCTCGCGGTGCTCGACGCCGGCGTCGATCCCGCCGACCGCGAGGCGGTGGCGGCGCTGGCCGCGGAGGTCGACCTCCGCCTCGAGCCGCGGGGCGACGGGGTCGCCGTGCTGCTCGACGGCGCGCCGGCGGGGGAGCGCCTGCGCGCGCCCGAGACCGGAGCCGCCAGCTCGGTCGTCGCGGCCTACCCCGAGGTGCGCCGGCGCCTGGTTGCGCTCCAGCGCGAGTGCGGGGGCGCCTGGGGCGGTGTCCTCGAGGGGCGCGACATCGGCACCCGGGTCTTCCCGGAGACGCCGCACAAGTTCTTCCTCACCGCGAGCCCGGGCATCCGCCACCGCCGCCGCTTCGAGCAGCTCCAGGGCTCCGGCCGGCCGGCGGCGTTCGCCGAAGTGGTCGAGGAGATCGAGAGCCGCGACCGCCGCGACGCCGGGCGCAGCGACTCGCCGCTCGCCTGCGACGACAGCTACACCGTGATCGACACCTCGGAGCTCTCGGCCGACGAGGTGGTCGACCTCATGGCCGAGGCGGTGCGGGCGGCAAGCTGAGCCGATGCGGACTCCTCCCGAAGTCGACCGCTACGTCGCGGCGCTCCCCGACCCCGTGCAGGACGTCCTGGCCGTCGAGTACCTGGGCAACAGCCTGACCCGCTGGGGGGTTGCCCTCGGCCTCTTCGCCGGCGTGCTGGTGCTCCTGCTGGTGATCCGGTGGCTCTCCGTTCAGCGGCTGGCGCGGCTCGCCGCGCGCACCGCGACCGAGGTCGACGACCTCGCGGCCGAGGTGCTCGCGAGCACCAAGGCGGTGGTCCTGCTGGCGGTCGCGGCCGGGATCGCCGGCCGCAGCCTGGCGCTCGCGCCGAAGGTCGAGCTGGCGCTCCATCGGCTGGTGTTTCTCGCGCTGGCGATCCAGGCCGGGATCTGGCTCAGCCACGCCCTGACCTGGGTGGTCGCGCGCCATCTCCGCCGGCGCGACGAGGAGCAGGCGGTGCGCGCCGCGGTGCTCGGCCTGTTCAGCTTCTTCGGCCGGGTGGCGATCTGGTCGGTGGTGCTGATGCTCTGCCTGGCCAACTTCGGCTTCGACGTCACCGCGCTGGTCGCGGGCCTCGGCGTCGGCGGCATCGCGGTCGGCCTGGCGCTCCAGAACGTGCTCCAGGACACCTTCGCCTCGCTCTCGATCGTGCTCGACAAGCCGTTCGAGATCGGCGACTCGATCGAGGTCGGCGACTTCGAGGGGACGGTCGAGCGGATCGGCATCAAGACCACGCGCATCCGGAGCCTCACGGGCGAGCAGATCGTCTTCGGCAACGGCGACCTCCTGTCGAGCCGGATCCGCAACTACAAGCGGATGGCCGAGCGGCGGGTCTCCTTCACCTTCGGCGTCGTCTACCGGACGCCGGCCGACCGGCTCGAGGCGATCCCGGGCATGGTCCGTGAGATCCTCGGCGGGATCGAGCGCGCGCGCCTCGACCGCGCCCATCTCGCGCGCCTCGGGGACTCGTCGCTCGACTTCGAGGTCGTCTACTTCGTCGAGCGCCCGGAGTACGTCGACTACATGGACGTCCAGCACGACATCAACCTCGCCCTGGTGCGCCGCTTCGAGGCCGAGGGGATCGAGTTCGCCTACCCGACGCGCACCCTCTACGTCGCCGGCGGCGGGGAGACCGAGACGTGACCGGGGCGCTCGCGATCCCGAGCGGCGTCGACGAGGCGCTCGCGCGCGAGGTCGCGCGCCGGCGCACCTTCGCGATCATCTCGCACCCCGACGCCGGCAAGACCACGCTGACCGAGAAGCTCCTGCTCTACGGCGGCGCGATCGAGCTGGCCGGCGTCGGTGCGGCGCAAGGCGCAGCAGCGCCACGCGCCGTCGGACTGGATGGCGATCGAGCAGGAGCGCGGCATCTCGATCACCTCGACCGTGCTCCAGTTCGAGTACGACGGCTGCCGCTTCAACCTGCTCGACACGCCGGGCCACCAGGACTTCAGCGAGGACACCTACCGCACGCTGACCGCGGCCGACAGCGCGGTGATGGTGCTCGACGCCGCCAAGGGCATCGAGCCGCAGACGCTGCAAGCTGTTCGAGGTCTGCCGCCGGCGCGGGCTGCCGATCCTCACCTTCATCAACAAGCTCGACCGGCCGGGCCGCGACCCGCTCGAGCTGCTCGACGAGATCGAGCGCGTGCTCGGGCATGGCCGCCGTGCCGCTCAACTGGCCGATCGGCGACGGGCCGCGACTTCCAGCGGCGTCTACGACCTCGCGGCCAGCGCAGGTGCTCCGCTTCGAGCGCACGGCGCGCGGCGCAGCGCGCGGCGCCGGTGCGCGTCGCCGGCGCTCGACGACCCGGCGCTGCGCCGCCTGCTCGGCGAGCGGCGCTGCGCGGCGCTGCGCGGAGGAGGTCGAGCTGCTCGAGGTGGCCGGCCGGGAGTTCGACCTCGACGCGTTCCGCGCCGGCGCGGCAGACGCCGGTCTTCTTCGGCAGCGCGCTGAACAACTTCGGCGTCGAGCCCTTCCTCGACGCGCTCGTCGAGCTGGCGCCGCCGCCGCCGGCCGCGCGAGAGCGATCGCGGCCGGGTCGAGCCCGCGAACCCGACGTTCTCCGGCTTCGTCTTCAAGATCCAGGCGAACATGGACCCGCGCACCGCGACCGCATGGCGTTCCTGCGCGTCGGCTCCGGGCGCTTCGAGAAGGACATGGCGGTCTATCACCCGCGCCTGGGCCGCGCGGTGCGCCTGCCGCGCGCCCACCGCCTCTTCGCCCAGGAGCGCGAGACGGTCGAGGAGGCCTACCCGGGCGACGTGGTCGGGCTGGTCAACCCGGGGCTGTTCGCGATCGGCGACACCGTCTGCGAGGGCGCCGCCGATCCAGTTCGCCGCCGCTGCCGCGCTTCCCGCCCGAGCACTTCGCCCGCCTCGCGCCGGCAGCGACGGACCAGCGCAAGCAGTTCCACAAGGGGCTGGCGCAGCTCGAAGAGGAGGGCGCGATCCAGGTCCTCTACGCCGACCGACGGCCGCGCGCCGCGAGCCGATCCTGGCCGCCGTCGGCGAGCTGCAGTTCGACGTCGTGCAGTCGCGCCTCGCGAGCGAGTACGGCGTCGAGACCCGGCTCGACCGGCTGACCTTCCGCTCGCTCCTCTGGGTGCCGGCGGGGCGCCCGGCGGAATCGCTGAGCTGGCCGACCCGCGGCGCCGCCGCGGTGCGCGACCGCGACGGCCGGGTCGCCGGCCTCTTCGAGGGCTCGTGGGCCGAGGAGGGGTTCCGCGAGCGCAACCCCGGGGTCGAGCTGGTGCGGACGCTGTGAGAGTCCCGCGCCCGGCCGGCCGGCGAGCCCTCACCTTCGCGGTCTACCTGGCGACCCTCGCGGCGGGCGTCGGCGTCTTCCTGTTCGTGAGCGCGCGCGGCCGCGGCCTCGAGGCGCTCCGGCCGGCGGGCGAAGGCATGTCCGCTGCCGGGGTGGAGGCGGCGGCCGGCGGCGGGTCGCTCCTCCACGTGCTGCTCGCGCTCTTGACCGTGATCGTCGCGGCGCGCCTCGTCGGCATGGTCTTCCAGCGGCTCGGGCAGCCGCCGGTGATCGGCGAGGTCATCGCCGGCATCCTGCTCGGGCCGTCGCTGCTCGGGCGCGCTCGCGCCCGAGGTCGCGGCCTACCTGCTTCCCGGCCGGCTCGCCCCCACTCTCGCGGCGCTGGCCCAGGTCGGCGTCATCCTGTTCATGTTCCTGGTCGGCCTCGAGCTCGACGCCGGCGCTCCTGCGCAAGCGGACGCACGCCACGGTCGCGATCTCGCACGCCAGCATCGTCGTGCCGTTCCTGCTCGGCGCGCGCGCTGGCGCTCGTGCCTCTATCCGCGCCTGGCCCCGGCCGGCGTGCCGTTCACCGTCTTCGCGCTGTTCCTGGGCGTCGTCGATGTCGGTCACCGCGTTCCCGGTGCTGGCCCGCATCCTGACCGACCGCGGCCTGCAGCGCACGCCGCTCGGCGTCGATCGCGCTCACCTGCGCGGCGGTCGACGACGTCACCGCCTGGTGCCTGCTCGCGTTCGTGGTCGGCGTCGCCGCAGGCCGAGCGCCGAGCGCGGCGCTGGTCACGCTCGCGCTGACCGCCGGCTACATCGCGCGTGATGCTCGCTGGTCGCGCGCCGCTGCTGCGGCCGCCTGGTCGCGCGCCGCTCGAGCGCGCGCGGCAGCTGACGCCAGGGCGCGATGGCGGTCGTCTTCGTCGCGCTGCTCGCTCTCGGCGCTGCGCGACCGAGTTGATCGGCATCCACGCGCTCTTCGGCGCGTTCCTGCTCGGCGCGATCATCCCGCACGACAGCGGTGCTCGCGCGCGGCGCTGCCGCGAGAAGCTCGAGGACCTCGTGGTCGTGCTCCTCCTGCCGGCCTTCTTCGCCTTCACCGGCCTGCGCACGCAGATCGGCCTGCGTCAGCGGCGCCGGGAGCTGGCTGCTGTGCGGCGCTGATCATCGCTGGTCGCCTCGCGTCGGCAAGTTCGGCGGCAGCGCTGGTCGCCGCGCGGCTGACCGGCCTCGGCTGGCGCGAGTCGGCCGCGCTCGGCGTCCTGATGAACACGCGCGGCCTGATGGAGCTGATCGTGCTCAACATCGGCCTCGACCTCGGCGTCATCTCGCCGACCCTGTTCGCGATGATGGTGATCATGGCGCTGGTGACCACCTTCGCGACCACGCCCGCCCTGAGCCTCTTCACCCGCGGCCGCGGGCTCGGGAACGGGGCGGAGCCAGCTCAGTCCGCGAGCCCCTCCGGCGGCGCCTCGACCCGGTAGGCGACGGTCCCCTCGGGGTGCTCGTACGCGCCGGGGTCGGCGTAGCTCTCGATCCCGTCGCGGATCCTGATCAGCGTGAACATGCCGCCCATCTCGATCGGCCCGAAGGGGCCGGTGCCGGTCATCATCGGCAGGGTGTTCTCGGGGCCGGGCATGTGGCCGGCGTGCTCGGCGTGCTCGGCCATGCCGCTCGAGCCCATCGCGGTGTAGCCGGGGACCAGGCGCGCGATCCGCCGGCCGGCCGCCGAGAGGTCGGCGCCGAGCGCGTTGGGCACGTCGTGGCCCATCGCGTTCATCGCGTGGTGAGTCTTGTGGCAGTGGAGCGGCCAGTCGCCGGGGGCGTCGGCGACGAAGTCGACCGCACGGGTCTGGCCGGCGACGACGTTGACCGAGGTCTCGGGCACCCAGGCCGAGCGCGGCACCGGGCCGCCGTCGGTCTCGACGACCCAGAAGCGGTGACCGTGGATGTGCATCGGGTGGCTGGTCATGCTCACGTTGGCGAAGCGCAGGCGCACCCGGTCGTCGCGGCGGACGACCATCGGCGCGGTGCCCGGGAAGGCGCGGCCGTTGAGCGTGAAGAGGTCGAAGTCGAGCATCACCGCCGGGTCGGGGCGGTAGGTGCCCGGATGGATCGCCCACATGTGCGGGAAGAGGCAGAAGTCGCGGTCGGCCGGCTCGACGCCGGGTGGCGGCGACTTCGGGTGGACGACGAAGAAGCCCATCATCCCGAGCGCCATCTGGAGCATCTCGTCGGCGTGCGGGTGGTACATGAAGGTGCCCGACTGGCGCAGCGTGAACTCGTAGGCATAGGTCTCGCCCGGCTGGATGTGCGGCTGGAGGAGGCCGCCGACGCCGTCCATCCCGTTGGGCACGAAGAGCCCGTGCCAGTGGATCGTGGTGTGCTCGGGGAGCCGGTTGGTGACGAAGATCCGCACCGAGTCCCCCTCGACCGCCTCGATCGTCGGGCCGGGCGAGCCGCCGTTGTAGCCCCAGACCCGCACGCTCATGCCGGGCGCGAACTCCTGCTCGTACTCGCCGGCGATCAGGTGGAACTCCTTCCAGGCACCGTTCGAACGCCAGCGGGCGGAGCCGCCGTCGGGGGTGGTGACCGGCGTGTAGCCGAGCCGGCGGCGCAGCTCGCGCACCTCGGCGACGGTCGGCGCCGGCCCGGCCGGGCGCGGCCGCGCGGGAGCTGGGGCGGAGGCCTCGGGCGGGACGCCGTGGCCGGCGTGCGGGTCGGGCTCCGGAGCGCCCTGGCTGTGGCCGGCGTGCGGGTCGGGCTCCTGCGCGCGCGCCGGCGCGCGGCCGAGGAGGGCCGCCCCGCCGCCGACCGCGGCGGCGCCGGCGATCAGCTTCCGGCGGGTGATCATCGCTGCACCTCGTGTCCGTCGTGGGTCTCGTGCGGCTCGTGGGTGTCGTGCGCCTCGGAGGTCTCGTGCTCGCCGGCCGCCTCGTCCGGCGGGTCCGGCGCCGGGAGCGGGCCGCCGAGCGCCAGTTCCAGCTCGAAGCGCGCCTGCCAGTAGTCGGCGCGGGCCTCGACCGCCCGCCGCTCGGCGGCGACCTCGGCGCGGCGGGCGGCGAGGAGGTCGAAGGTGCCGGCGATCATCTGGTTGACCTCGGCGAGGGTCCTCTGCACCACCTCGCGGCGGAGCGGCAGGACTTCGTCGCGGTAGATCTCGACCAGCTCGCCGGCCGCCCCGAGGTCGGCGGCCCGGCGCCGCACCTCCGAGCGCACCGCGGCCTCGAGCGCGGCGCGCTGCCAGCGGGCGCGGGCCAGCTCGGACTCCAGGCGCGCCACGGAGGCCTTGCCGGTGTCGAAGAGCGGCAGCCGCAGCTCGATCACCGGGCCGGTCAGGGTGACGCCGTCCTCCCGCTCGCTCTCGACGCCGATCTCGACGCCGGCGGGGGAGAGGCGGGTGCGGCGGCGAAGGGTCAGGGCGTGCTCGAGGCTCGTCTCGGCCCAGCGGGCGGCGGCGAGGTCGAGCCGGCCGGCCACCGCCGCCTCCTCGAGCGATGCCGGGTCGGCGACGCCGCCGGCCGGCGCGGGGACGCCCCAGCGGGCGCTCCACGCCTCGCCGCTCCCCAGCCCGAGGGCGAGCGCCGCCAGCTCGCGGTGCCGGCCGGCCTCGGCGCGGGCGCGGCGCGCCTCGGCCCGGCTCTCGGCCGCCGCCGCCGCCATCGCCGCTCGCTCGAGCGCGGTCAGGTTGCCGGCCCGGTGGAGCGCCTCGGCGTACTCGGCCGCCGCCTGGTCGATCTCGGTGGCTAGCGCCAGGCGCTCGGCCAGCTCCTCGGACGCCTGGTAGCCGAGGAGCGCCAGCCGCGCCGCGGCCGCGGTCTCGAGCACCGCGCGGCCGACCTCGAGCCGGGTGTGCTCCAGCTCGGCCTCGGCGAGCCGCCGCCGCAGCGGCAGCACCATCCAGTCGACCAGGTCGGCGACCACGCCGGCGGTCCGCCGGCTCTCGCCGCCGCCCGAGAGCGACGAGAACGAGACGCCCGGGTTGGCCAGCCGGGTCGCCTGGGCGAGGTCGGCCTGGGCGATCCCCAGGGTCTCGAGCTCGGCCTGGAGCGCCGGGTTGCGCAGCAGGGCGACCTCGGCCGCAGCCTCCGGGGTGAGCGGCTCGGCGAGCAGCTCCCGGATGTGCTCGCCGGCCGCGGTGCGGGCCTCGTCGTCGCGCAGCCAGCGCAGCTCGCCCGGGTGGCGCCCGGCGACCAGCTCGCGGGTCTCCTCGAACGCGCCCTGCGGATCGGTGGTGGCGCAGCCGCCGAGCGCCACTGCCAGGACGGCGAAGACGGTCCTCCGCCCATCGAAGGCGGTCCTCCGCCCATCGAAGGCGGCCCGGGGGCGCGGGCGGGCGGTCATCGAAGTCCGGCGCACGCGGCGGGCGGTCTCAGGGCCGCGCCTCCGCCGCGCCGGCCGGCGGCGCGCCCGGCGAGAGCGGGACGAACCGCGGCTTCGACAGCCCGTCCGGCCCGGCGGTGCGCAGCGCCAGCCCCGGGCCGGCGGCGGTGTGGACGCAGCCGGCGAGGAGGAGCCAGGACCCCTGGTCCGGGCGCAGCAGGTGGTCGAAGACGAGGATCTCGCCGTCGAGGGTGGTCAGGCGCGGCGCCAGCGCGGCGGTCTCGGCCCAGCCGCGGCCGGGGACCCACTCGGCCAGGTGCAGCCGCTCGGCGGCCGGGTCGCGGCGGTCGAACCAGGCGGCGGCGAACGGCGGCCGGCGGTCGCCCATCGGCAGGTCGATCGAGAAGTCGCGGCCCGGCTGCCAGAGGCGCGCCCGGGTCTCGCCCCAGGGCGCCCACTCGCTCCGCCGCCAGGTCTCGCCGCCGTCCTCGCTGAGATAGAAGCGGCCGCCGGCGTCCAGATAAAGCGCCGCGGCCTCGCCGCCAGCGACCCCGCCCGGGAGGAGCTCGCCGCTCCGCTCCGGCGGCAGCGCTGGCAGCCCCGCGACCCAGTGGCGCGCCGGCTCGGAGGCGTGGAAGCGGGCGCTGCCCGAGAGCACGCCGGCGGCGGACGACGGATCGGGCACGGCGCCGACGGTGCCGGTGCCGAGCGCGCGCAGCGTGCCGCGGTGCTCCCAGCGGCCGCCGTCGCCGAGCCGCCAGGCGGCGGCCTCGACGGCGTCGCCGTCGGCGCGGTGGAGCACCACCCAGGGGGCGCCGCCGCGGTCCCAGGTGGTGTGGACGGTGCCGCCGTCGCCGGCGAGCGGCCCGCCGAGCGGCCGCCAGCCGCCGTCCTCCCAGCGCACCGGCTGCAGGCACCCGGCGCCGCAGCGGCGGACCGCGAAGACCGCGCCCGGCCCGATCGAGCCGGCGAACGGCCGCGTCCCGTCGGCGGCACGGTAGGTCGCCTCGCCGGCGGCGCCGTTCCATTCGAGCCACCAGTCGGGCTCGCCGCGCCGCGCCGCCGGCACCGCGAAGAGCGCCCGCCCGGACGCGGTGTCGAGCCCGAAGAGGGTCAGCGTCGAGTCGCCGCTGCACGCCAGCTCGGGCGCGGCGGCCCCGGCGGCGGCCGCCGCGAGCGACCACATCGCGAGCGACCACACCACGGTTGCAGCGGATACGCGCTTCGCGCTACTCACGAATCAGCCGGCCCCAGTGCCGGGCGCCGAGCGCCTTGATCTCGGCGATCCGCTCCTCGGCCACGCGGTCGGCGGCGACCGAGGTCGGGATCGACTGTCGCTGCTCGGAGATCTCGAAGACCCGCATCATGTTGAGGTAGATGCCGCGGGTCATGCGCAGGGCGCGCTCGCGGTTGTAGTCGCCGGTCAGCTCGTTGTAGACGTTGATCAGGCCGCCGGCGTTGATCACGAAGTCGGGGGCGTAGAGGATGCCGCGGTCGTGCGAGCTCCTGGCCGTGCCGGGCGCTCGTCGGCGAGCTGGTTGTTGGCGGCGCCGGCGACGATCTGGCAGCGCAGGCGCGGGATGGTCTCGTCGTTGAGGATGGCGCCGAGCGCGCAGGGGGCGAAGACGTCGCACTCGACGTCGTAGATCTCGCTCCGGCGGCACGATCTCGACGCCGTGCTCGCGACGCCGCCTCGGCGGTCGCCTCGGGGTCGATGTCGGCGCCGAAGAGCTTGGCCCCCTCCTCGGCGAGGTAGCCGGCGAGGTAGAAGCCGACGCTGCCGAGCCCCTGGATCGCGACCGAGCGGCCGTCGAGCGAGGTCGTCGTTGCCCGCAGCCGGCGCCAGAGCGCCGCCGCCTTCATCCCCTGGAGCACGCCGTAGGCGGTGACCGGCGACGGGTCGCCGCTGCCGCCGTGGGCCGGCGAGACGCCGGTGACCCAGCGGGTCTCGGTCAGGATCAGCTCCATGTCCTCCATGTCGGTGCCGACGTCCTCGGCGGTGATGTAGAGGCCGCCGAGCGACTCGACGTAGCGGCCGAAGGCGCGGAACAGCGCCTCGCTCTTGTCCTTCTTGGGATCGCCGACGATCACCGCCTTGCCGCCGCCGAGGTTGAGGCCGGCGGCCGCCGCCTTGTAGGTCATGCCGCGCGACAGGCGGAGGACGTCGGTCAGCGCCTCGTCCATGCTCTTGTACGGCCACATCCGCACGCCGCCGAGGCCGGGGCCGAGCACGGTGGAGTGGACGGCGATGATGGCCTTGAGCCCGACGTCCGGGTTCGAGCAGAACAGCACCCGCTCGTGCCCCGTGCCCTCCATCTCCTGGAACAGATCCATCCTGTCTCCCTTCAGGACCGTGCAGCTTCCGCTGCGCGGTGATGTGCGGCGGCGCGTGGGCCCCGTCCGGCGGGGTCGTGCCGGCGGCGAGGGCGCCTTCGAGTGTCTGTCGGTCGGTCGTGAGCGGAACCGCCGCGGCCGGCGGCTCCCGGCCGGAGGGGCCGAGGCCGCCTGCAACGGGACGGGCGAATTCTATCCGATGGTCCGGGGGCGGCCAAACGACCCGGCGGGGTGGCGGCCGGCCCCGCCCCGGCCGGTAGGATGGCCGCGATGACGGCCGCGGACGGCATCGTGACGGATCCGACCGAGACCCTCCGCCGCTGGGCGCTCGAGGCCGGCTTCGACCGCGCCGGGGTGGCGGCGCTCGGGGCGGTCGAGCGCGGGGCGGAGTTCGTGCGCTGGCTCGAGCGCGGCGACCATGCCGGCATGCGCTGGCTCGAGCAGCGGGTGGCCGAGCGTCTCGAGCCGGCGCGGCTGCTCGACGGCGCGAAGAGCGCCCTCTGCGTCGCGCTCCGCTACCACCCGCTCGACGGGGACGGCGGCGAGCCCGCGGGCGACCTCTGGCCGCGGGTAGCCCGCTATGCCCGCGGCCGCGACTACCACAACCTGATGGGCAAGCGCCTGCGCAAGCTGGCGCGCCGGGTGCGCGAGGCGTTCCCCGGCGCCGGCACCCGCTGGTCGGTCGATACCGGTCCGGTGCTCGAGCGCGAGCTGGCGGCGCGCGCCGGTCTCGGGGTCCAGGGCAAGAACACCTGTCTGCTCACCCGCGGCGGCTCGTGGCTCCTGCTCGGCGAGCTGTTCACCACCCTCGACCTGGCGCCGGACGAGCCGCTCGCCGACCTCTGCGGCCGCTGCCGGCTCTGCCTCGACGCCTGCCCGACCGGCGCCCTGCCCGAGCCCTTCCGGCTCGACGCCAACCGCTGCATCAGCTACTGGACGATCGAGCACCGCGGCGCGGTCCCGCCCGAGCGCCGGCGCGGGATCGGCGACTGGGTGTTCGGTTGCGACGTCTGCCAGGAGGTCTGCCCCTGGAACCGGCCGAAGAACCTCGCCAGCGAGCCGCCGGCCGGCCATGCCGACCTGCGGCTGCCCGAGCACCGCGCCCGGCTCGACCTCGCCGGCCTCCTCGCGCTCGGGGAGGAGGGCTACCGCGAGCGCTTCGCCGGCAGCGCGATGCAGCGCGCCGGCCACGAGGGGTTGCGCCGCAACGCCGCCACCGCGATGGGCAACCGCGGCGAGCCGCGCTACGTGCCGGAGCTGGCGCGCGCGCTCGCCGCCGATCCGTCGCCGGTGGTGCGCCGCCACGCCGCCTGGGCGCTGGGCGAGATCGGCGGCGTGGCGGCGCGCGAGGCGCTCGCCGCGGCGGCGAAGGGGGATCAAGACCCCGAGGTGCGCGCCGAGGCGGCGGCCGCGCTCGGGTCGGCGGCGGCCGCCGGCTGATCCGGTTCAGCCGCGGGGCCTGCGGCGCGCCGGCGCCGCCGCCAGGCCGCGGCCAGCCCCCAGGCCACCAGCCCCGCCACCGTTGTCGCCGTGATCGCCAGCCCGATCTCGAACGACCGCGGCCGGTAGAACAGCTCGACTTCGTGCACGCCGGCCGGCAGGTGGAGGCCGAGGAAGGCGTGGTCGGCGATCGCGAGCGGCAGCTCGCGGCCGGCGCTTTCGGCGCGCCAGCCGCGCCAGGCGACCTCGGAGACGACCACCCAGGCTGCGCTCTCGAGGTCGGCGTCGAGCCGGTAGCCGAGCCCGTCGCGGCGGATCGCCACCTCGCCGGTGCCGTTACCGGTCTCGAGCGGGTGGGCGTAGAGCGCGTCGGGGGTCTCGATCCAGGCCACCTGCGAGAAGTCGGCCGCCTCCTTCATCTCGGCGAGGACCTGCTCGGGCCGGCTGGCGAGCCGGACCCGGGCGGGGAGGAAGGCGCGCTCGAGGGCGTAGGGGTTGCGCCAGAGCCGGGCGGTCGGTCCGCGGTCGACCAGCTCCCAGCCGTGGGGGCGGCGGTCGCCGCGCCGGTCGAGCGCCCAGCGGACGTTGACCAGCGACAGGAACGGCCGCCCGAGCCGCTGGACCTGGAGGAACGCCCCCGGCGGATCGTGGGTCCAGAGCGGGAGGAGCTGGTGGTAGCGCACGTGGTGGACCGCCTGGTAGCCGCGCGGGTCCTCGATCCCGTAGTGCGCGCTCTGGTTGGGCAGCAGCAGGTGGCCGACCCCGACCAGCCGCCCCGGCCGTTCGGCGGGCGCGGGACCGGGGACGGGCGCCACCGGCGGGTAGAACGCCGCCACCGGCGTCGTCGCGTAGCGCCACGGCTCGGTCTCGGCCAGGCGCTGGGCCAGGAGCAGCCCGAGGAGCGCCGCGAGCGCGCCCGGCCGCAGGCGCCGGACGAGCAGGAACGGCACCGCCGCGGCCGCCGGCACGAGCAGCAGGGCGGTGTGGGCCGCCACGAACCCGGTTTCCAGGCGGCCGTCGCGCATGTGCGGCCAGAGCAGGGCGACCGCGAGCGCCAAGAGCGGCACCGTCGCCGCGGCGAGCCGGCCGAGGGCCGCAGGCCGCTCGCGCCGGCACCACTCCTCGAGCCCGAGCGCGGCGAGGAGCGCCGCCGCCAGCCCGGCGCAGGCGATCAGCCGGTCGTTGATCGACAGGTCGAAGAGCGGCAGGCGCTCGAGCGCCTGATAGAAGCCGGGGACCCGGAGGCCGGCCGCCAGGCCGAGGAGGCCGAGCGCCGCGAGCGCCCAGCGCTCCGGCCGGCGCACGCGCCAGAGGCCGTAGAGCACGGGCGCGAGCAGCACGCTCCCGAGGTAGGCGCTGGTGAACGAGGCGAAGAAGCGCGGCAGGCCGGGCACGCGGTTGAACCAGAAGCCGTGGGCGAACGGCACCAGGTTGGGCACCAGGCGTGTCGCCACCTCGCCCCACGAGGCGGAGCCCGGGTCGACCAGGTGCCGGCGCAGGAGCCACTCGAAGGTCTGGCTCAGCGTGTCGGCCACCAGGAGCGAAGAGATCGCGGTCAGCCCGAGGGTCAGGAGCGCGCCCAGGGCGCCGAAGGCGAGGATCCGCGGCCAGAGCCGCCGCGGCTGGCGCAGCGCCTCCCACAGCCCCCAGAGACCCCCGACCGCGGCGTGGTGGACCGAGGTCTCCGGGTGGCCGGCGAGGAAGCCGCCGGCGAGGACCGCGGTGAGCAGCAGGCACGAGCGCGGCCCGGGCTCGCGCGCCAACCGGCGGGCGCCGAGGAGCGCCAGCGGGAAGAGCGCCAGCGCGACGCCGAGCGGCCAGCCGATCCAGAACACGGTGCCGTTCATCGCCATCCAGCCGGCGCCGGCGATCACGGCGACCGCCTCGCGACAGCCGAGGTCGCGGGCGAAGAGGTACGCGCCGAGCGCGGCGAGGAAAAACGCCAGCGCGGCGAGGAAGGTGACCGCGAGCGGCAGCGGCAGGAGCAGCGCGAGCACGTTCGGCGGGTAGAACGGCGCCGGCTGGGCGGTGCCGGCGAGGGCGTCGCCGCACATCACGAAGGGGTTGAGCAGAGGCCACTCGCCGAGCGACCAGGCGTGCCGCACCGCGCGCTGCCAGGGGATGATCTGGCCGTAGAGGTCGTAGTAGGTGCCGGCCGGCGGCGGCTCGACCCCCATCTCGGCGGCGATCGCGGCGAACGGCTCGTTGGAGTAGGCCGAGGGGATCGGGGCGTAGACGCCACCGGTCAGGAGCGCCCGGCCGGTGAAGCAGAGCGGCAGCAGGACGAGCGCGAGCGCGGCGCGCCGGCCGACCGGCAGCACCCAGCGATGGGCCGCCGCGGCGAGGCCGGCGGCGGCCGCCAGGTAGAGGACGGGCGTGGCGATCTGGGCGAGGATCAGGTCGCGGTCTCCGAGGGGCGGTTCGGCGTTGCTTACGGACGATACCGCGAAGCGTCACAAGCTCGGTATTGCGGTTGACTACCTCCAGGTCCGCCCCCTATACTCTTCCGTCCCGAGTTCTCAGGGAGTTAGAGAGAGCTCGCTCTCTCCGTGCGAAATCCCCCCAACGCACGGGGAGCCCAGGCGCAGCCGGCGGCCGCGAGCCGCGGCGCGCCTGAATCCAGCGAAGGAGGTTACCCCTTTCATGCCGTCCACCGAGGAAACTCAGAACCCGTCCGACACCGCCGAGGCGGTGGCGACGGAGGCCCCCGCGCCCGACGCATCGCCGGCGGTCGACGACCGCGGCATCGTCAATCTCGAGCCCCACGCGGGCGAGGGCGCGCCGGAGGACTCCGAGTTCCGCCGCCTGGTCGCGATGTACGACGAGAGCATGCGCAACCTCAACGAGGGCGACATCGTCCTCGGGCGCGTCATCGCGATCACCGCCAACGAGGTCATCGTCGACGTCGGTTACAAGTCGGAGGGTCTGATCCCGCGCGCCGAGTTCGCCGAGCACGGCGGCCAGCTCGACGTCAAGGTCGGCGACCAGGTCGACGTGCTGCTCGAGAAGACCGAGGATCTCGAGGGCCACGTCCTGCTCTCGCACCAGAAGGCCCAGCGGATGAAGCGCTGGAACGACATCGAGCGCGCCTACAAGGAGGGCTCGATCATCAAGGGCCGCATCGTCGACCGGATCAAGGGCGGCCTGACCGTCGACGTCGGGCTGCGCGCCTTCCTGCCCGGCTCGCTGGTCGACATCAAGCCGATCAAGCACCTCGAGTCGCTGAAGGGCGAGGAGCTGGAGTTCAAGGTCATCTCGCTCGACCGCCGGCGCAACAACGTCGTGCTGTCGCGGAAGGCCGTGCTCGAGAAGGAGCTCGAGAAGAAGAAGGCCGAGACGATCACCAAGCTCAAGGAGGCGGCGCGCCTGCCGGGCGTGGTCAAGAACATCACCGACTACGGCGTGTTCATCGACCTCGGCGGCATCGACGGCCTGCTCCACATCACCGACATCTCCTGGGGCCGGGTCAACCACCCCTCCGAGCACTTCTCGGTCGGCGACGAGGTCGAGGTGGTGATCCTGAAGTTCGACCCCGAGACCGAGCGCGTCTCGCTCGGCTTCAAGCAGAAGTCCGAGGACCCCTGGACGCTGGTCGACAAGAAGTACCCGATCGGCTCGCGGGTGCGCGGCAGGGTGGTCAGCCTGGTCGACTACGGCGCCTTCGTCGAGATCGAGGAGGGGGTCGAGGGGCTGATCCACGTCTCCGAGATGTCGTGGACCAAGAAGGTGGTCAACCCCGCGAAGATCCTCGAGGTCGGCCACGAGGTCGAGGCGATCGTCTCCGAGCTGGACATGGACCAGCGGCGCATCTCGCTCTCGCTCCGCCAGACCGAGCGCAACCCGTGGGAGGAGCTCGAGGACACCCACCCGGTGGGCACGATCATCGAGGGCAAGGTCCGCAACCTGACCGAGTTCGGCGCCTTCGTCGAGATCATCGAGGGGATCGACGGCCTGATCCACGTCTCCGACATGAGCTGGACCAAGCGGGTCAAGCACCCGAGCGAGGTGCTCAAGAAGGGCGACGTGGTCAAGGCCCGGATCACCAACATCGACACCGACAACCAGCGGGTGTCGCTGTCGATCAAGGAGTTCATGCCCAACGAGTGGGAGGACTTCGTCGCCACCCACCACGTCGGCGACACGGTCGACGGCAAGGTGGTCAACGTCACCGACTTCGGTCTCTTCATCGACATCTACCAGGGTCTCGAGGGGCTGGCGCACGTCAGCGAGATCGACCTCTCCCCGGGCGCCAAGCTCGAGGACCACTTCGAGATCGGCGCCTGGGTGCGGGCGCGCATCCTGCGCATCGAGGACGACGAGAAGAAGGTCGGCCTGACCATGCGCGGGCTGCTCCAGCCGAGCGCCGAGGAGGCCCAGGAGCTCGAGCAGCAGGCGTCCGGGCAGGCCGGCGGCAAGTCGTCGCGCCAGGCGGCCAAGGAGAGCGTGGTGGTCGAGACCGCCGCGGCCGCCAAGCCCGCCGAGGCTGCGGCGGAGGTCGAGGAAACCGCGGCGGCCGAGGAGACCGCGGAGGCCGAGGAGACTGCGGAGGCCGAAGAGAAGTAAGCTCACGCGGTCCGCTGAGGGCCGAGCCCGCAGGGCTCGCGCGCGTAGCGCGACATTGGGGGAGGGGCCCCCGCAGGACCGCGCTCCTGCGGGGAGGGGGTCTGGAACAGACCCCCTAGAAAGGACGGGCGATGTGACGATCCGAGACGGGATGACCAAGGCCGAACTGGTGGACGAGGTGGCCCGCACCACCCAGCTCACCAAGAAGCACGCGGAGATCATCGTCAACACCGTGTTCGACAGCATCGTCCACTCGCTCAAGGCGGGCGAGAAGATCGAGCTGCGCGGGTTCGGCAGCTTCCGGATCCGGCACCGGGGGCCGCGGCTGGGCCGCAACCCCAAGACCGGCGAGCGGGTCGAAGTGCCCGCCAAGCGGATCCCCTACTTCAAGCCGGGCAAAGAGCTCCGGGAGATGCTCAACTCGGATTAGCCGCTCGCCGGCGCCGCGGCCGGCCGGAGGGTCGATTGTCCGTACCGGAGCGAAAGAGCGCCGCGGCGAGCGGTGCGCCGAACCGCGCCTGGATCGCCGCCGGCGCGGCCTGGCTGGTGCCAGGGCTCGGCCACCTGCTGGTCGGCCGGCGCGCCCGGGCGGTGCTGTTCAGCGCTCTGGTGCTGGGCACGCTCGCGACCGGGCTCGCGCTCGACGGCAACCTCTACCGGGTGCTGCCCGACCAGCCGCTGACCTTGCTGGGCACCTTCGCGTCGATGGGGATCGGCGCGGTCTACTTCGTGCTCCGCTTCCTCGCCGGCTACCAGGGCGATCCGGTGGCCGCCAGCTTCGAGTACGGCACCGCGTTCGTGATCACCGCCGGGCTGATGAACCTGCTCCTGGTGCTCGACGCCTGGGACATCGCCTGCGGCCGCAAGGAGTAGCCGCCGATGCCGAGCCACTTCCTGCTGATGGTGCTCTATGCGCTCGCGGTCAGCGTCTTCTTCTCGGCGCTCTGGCGGCGCCGCCGGCCCGAGCAGGTGAAGCTCTTCCTCCAGCTCTTCCTCGGCATGGTGGTGGGCGGTCTGGCGGTGGCCTGGCTGATGTTCCCGTTCCCGGGCGGGCCGCCGACGCCCGGGCCATGACCCCGCCGGCGGCCAGGTCCTCCATTCCAACGCCGCCCGCGCCCGGACCGCTCCTGGTCTCGGCCGGCGAGGCCTCGGGCGACCTCCACGCCGCCCGCCTGCTCGCCGAGCTGCGCCGGCTGGTGCCCGGAGTCGCGGCGTTCGGGCTCGGCGGCGAGGAGCTGGAGGCGGCGGGGCTCGAGCGGCTCGCTGCGGCGGCGGAGATCTCGGTGGTCGGCATCGCCGAGGTGCTGCGCGTGCTGCCGCGGGCGCGCCGGATCTTCGCCGGGATCCTCGCCGAGTGCGACCGGCGCCGGCCGGCGCTGGCTCTCCTGGTCGACTTCCCCGAGTTCAACCTGCGCCTCGCGCGCGAGCTGCGCCGTCGCGGCGTGCCGGTGGTCTACTACATCAGCCCGCAGGTGTGGGCCTGGCGCCGCCGCCGGGTCAAGCAGATCGCGCGGCGGGTCGACGAGATGCTGGTGCTCTTCCCGTTCGAGGCCGACTTCTACCGCCGCCACGGCGTCGAGGCGACCTGCGTCGGCCATCCGCTGGTCGACGAGGTGCCGGAGCTGCCGGGCGCCTGGGACCGCGGCGCGCCGGGCGTCGGCGAGCCGTACCGGATAGCCCTCCTCCCCGGCTCGCGGCCGAGCGAGGTCGAGGCGCTCCTGCCGGCGATGCTCGGCGCCGCGCGCCGGCTCGGCGAGCGGCCGCCGGTGACGGTGCGCCTGATCAAGGCGCCGGCCGTGCCGGCGGAGCTCTTCGCCGGGCCGCTCGGGGCGGCGGGGATCGCGGTCGAGGTGATCGAGCGCGACCGCTTCGCGGCGATCGCCGAGTCCCACCTGGCGCTCTGCGCCTCGGGCACCGCGACCCTCGAGGTGGGGCTGATCGGCACGCCGCTGATCGTCCTCTATCGCCTGGCGAGCTGGACCTGGGTGCTCGCGAAGCTCCTGGTCAAGGTCCCTCACGCGAGTCTGGTCAACCTCGTGCTCGAGCGCGGCGCGGTGCCCGAGATGCTCCAGTCGGACGCCGAGCCGGAGGCGGTGGCGGCGGCCGCCGCGGCGCTCCTCGGCGATCCCGGGCGCATCGCCGCGATGCGCCGCGACCTCGCCGAGCTGCGCGGGCGGCTGGGCGAGGGGGGCGCCAGCGCCCGCGCCGCGGCGCGGGTGGCGGCCCGGCTGACGGCGCCGGCCGCGATGCCCGCCGCGGCGAGCGGGGGCGGACGATGAGCCTGCCGCGTTTCCTCGGCCGCTACCTGCGGCGCTACTGGGCGCTCGCGGCGGCGGCGCTGGCGGCGATCCTGATCTACGCCGGCTCGACCGCCGCGGTGGCGGCGCTGGTCGAGCCGATATTCAGCCAGGTGCTCAAGACCGACCAGCGGCCGATCCCCGGCCTGGGCGCCGCGCCGGCCGACCCGGAGGCCAGCGGGGGGCCCGGCCGGGGCGGGTCCGGCGGCGATAGGTCCGCCGGCGATCCCGACGGCCTCGACCTCGGCGTCGCCGACCTCGCCGGCTGGTTCGACCGCGCCTACCGTGGGCTCGAGCGCGCCTTCGGGGTCGGTCCGGACAACGCCTACGTCTTCGTGCCGCTCGTCTTCGCGGCGATGTTCCTGCTCAGGAACCTCGCCAACTTCGCGAGCGGCTATCTCTTCCAGCGCATCGGGCTGGGGGTGACCACCGACCTCCGCAACGACCTCTACTCGACGATCCTGCGCCAGTCGAGCCGCTTCCACGCCGATCACCCCTCGGGCGAGCTGATGGCGCGGGTGATCAACGATGTGTCGCTGGTCCAGAACGCGGTGTCGAACCGGCTGCTCGACCTGATCCAGCAGCCGATCACGCTCGCCGGCCTCTTGGTGCTGCTGCTCTCGACCCACCTCAAGCTGGCCCTGGTCTGCCTGGTCGCGGCGCCGCTCCTCCTCTACCCGATCGTCCGCTTCGGCAAGGGGATGCGGCGCACCAGCCACAAGAGCCAGGAGCGGATGGCCGACCTCTCGATGCTGATGTCCGAGGCGGTGCGCGGCCACCGGGTGGTCAAGGCCTTCGGCATGGAGTCGTTCGAGGAGGGGCGCTTCCGCGCCGCCACCCGCCGCCACCTCCGGGTCAACCTCCGGGCGCAGCTCATCTCGAACCTGGCCGGGCCGGTGGTCGAGTCGGTGTCGGTGGTCGGCGGCGCGGCGCTCCTCGTCTACGCCGGCTCGCGCATCCACCGTGGCGAGCTGTCGGGCGGCGAGCTGATGGGCTTTTTGGTGACGCTCATCATGATGTACGACCCGATCCGCAAGCTCAACAAGGTCAACCTGATCCTCCAGGAGGCGGTGGCCGCCGGGCAGCGGGTGCAGGGGCTGATCGAGACCCCCAACGAGGTCGCCGAGCGCCCCGGGGCGCACGCGCCGGCGGGCTTCGAGCGCGAGGTGCGCTACGAGCGGGTGCGCTTCGCCTACGACCACCAACCGGTGCTCGACGGCTTCGACCTGATCCTGACGCGCGGCGAGATCGTCGCCCTGGTCGGTCCCTCGGGCGCCGGCAAGACCACCGTGGTCAACCTCATGGCGCGCTTCTTCGACCCGGTCGAGGGGAGGGTGACGATCGACGGCGCCGACCTCCGCGACCTGACCCTGGCCGGACTGCGCTCGCTGATCGGCATCGTCACCCAGGAGACCGTGCTGTTCAACGACACGGTGCGCAACAACATCGCCTACGGCCGCTCCGACCTGCCGTTCGAGCGCGTGCGCGAGGCCGCCGCCGCGGCCTACGCCGACGAGTTCATCGCCGGCCTGCCGCACGGCTACGAGACGCTGATCGGCGAGGGCGGCCTGCGCCTCTCGGGCGGCCAGCGCCAGCGGCTGGCGATCGCCCGGGCACTTCTCAAGGACGCGCCGATCCTGATCCTCGACGAGGCCACCTCGCAGCTCGACAGCGAGTCCGAGGCGCTGGTCCAGAAGGCGCTCTACAACCTGATGGACGGGCGCACCACCCTGGTCATCGCCCATCGTCTGGCGACCGTCGCAGCGCGCCGACCGGATCGTGGTGATGGAGGCCGGGCGGATCGTCGAGATCGGCACCCACGCCGAGCTGCTGGTCCTCGGCGGCACCTACAAGCGCCTCCACGACCTCCAGTTCCGAGCGTGAAGGCCTTCGCGATCTCGCTCGCCGCGGCGTGGGCGATCCGCGGCCTCCGCGCCACGCTGCGCCTCCACCACCACGGCGACGCCGAGCAGCGCCGCCGCGAGGCCGCCGGCGAGCGCTTCATCCTCGCCTTCTGGCACCGGCACCTCTTGCTCATGCCCTATGCCTACCGCGGGCGGCGGATCTCGGTCCTGGTCAGCCGCCACCGCGACGGCGAGCTGATCGCCCGCACGGTGGCGCGGCTGGGGATCGACTCGAGCCGCGGCTCGACCACCCGCGGCGGCGTCGCCGGGATGCGCGAGCTGCTGCGCAAGGCGCGGCAGGGCTACGACCTGGCATTCACCCCGGACGGGCCGCGCGGCCCGGCCGGCAAGGTCCAGCCGGGCGTGATCGCGGCCGCCGCGGCGACCGGCTTCCCGATCCTGCCGGTGGCGATCGCCGCCAGCCGCTGCCGGCGCCTCTCGAGCTGGGACCGCTTCGTGGTGCCGCTGCCGTTGTCCGCCGTACACTTCGTCTACGGCGAGCCGCTGGCGGTCGAGCGGCGGGCGGAGATCGAGCCGGCCGCCGCCGAGCTGGAAGCGCGCCTCGACGCCGCCGAGGCCGCCGCCGAACGGTGGGCACGCGGCGATCACCCCGACCAGGACCTGGAGGGCACGAGATGAGGAGCATGACCGGGTTCGGCCAGGCGACCGGCGAGAATGCCCGCCATGCGGTGACCGTCACCGTGCGCGCGGTCAACCACCGCTTCCTCGAGCTGCGCCTCCACCTCGGCGACGACTACCGCGCCAGCGAGGAGACCCTGCGCACCGCGCTCGCCGCCGAGCTCGAGCGCGGCCGGGTCGACGCGACCGTCGGCGTGCGGCCGCTGGCCCAGCGCGCCGCGCGGGTGCGGGTCGACCGCGAGGTCGTGCGCGCCGCCCACCTCGCGATCGAGGAGCTGTTCGAGGGGGGCCTGGTGGGGGAGAAGCTGACCGCCGGCGACCTCTTGCGCCTGCCCGAGGCGCTGGTCGTCGAGCGCGACCCCGACCTCTGGGACGCCGCCGACGAGGCGCTCCTGCTCGAGGCCGGGCGCACCGCCCTGGCGCAGCTCGTCGCCGCCCGCGAGCACGAAGGCGAGACCCTGGGCGCGGTGCTCGAGCGCCGGCTCGACGAGCTGGCCGTGGTGGTCGGCCGGCTCGCCGAGCTGCGCGGCATCGCCAGCGCCGCGATGGCCGAAAGCCTGCGCGCGCGGCTGGCCGAGGCGCTCGGCACCGCCGGCATCGACCCGGCGCGGCTGGCCCAGGAGGCGGCGATCCTGGTCGAGCGCAGCGACGTCGCCGAGGAGCTGGACCGCCTTGGCTCGCACTGCCGGCACTTCCGCGACCTCCTCGGCCGCCCGGGAGCGGTCGGCAAGCGCCTCGACTTCCTGGCCCAGGAGATCGCCCGCGAGCTGAACACCGTCGGCGCCAAGTGCCGCGACGCCGCGATGACCCGCGCGGTGCTCGACGGCAAGCTCCTCTGCGAGCAGCTTCGCGAGCAGGTCCAGAACGTCGAATGATCCGCCGCCTGCCGCCGGCCCGGTGTGCTAAGGTCACGGGCCGATGCAGCGCGGCGAGCTGTACATCCTTTCCGCACCCTCCGGCGCCGGCAAGACCACCCTGATCCACGCTCTGCTCGCGAGCGATCTCGGCGAGCAGGGGCAGGTGGTCTTTTCGGTCAGCCACACCACCCGGGCGCCGCGGCGCGCGGAGCGGGACGGCGTCGACTACCACTTCGTCGACCGTGCCGAGTTCGAGCGCATGAAAGCCGGCGATCGGTTCCTCGAGTGGGCGGAGGTCCACGGCAACCTCTACGGCACCTCGCGCGCCGAGGTGGAGCCGCGGCTCGCGGCGGGGATCGACGTCGTGCTCGACGTCGACGTCCAGGGGGCGGAGGCGCTCCAGGCGCGGTTCCCCGAGGCGGTGAGCGTGCTGGTGCTGCCGCCGACCTACGCCGACCTCGAGCGGCGGCTCCACGGACGCGGCCTCGACGGGGCCCGCGAGATCGCCCGCCGGCTCACCGCATCTCTCACGGAAATCGAGCGTTACGAGCGCTACAGGTATGTTATCGTCAACGACGACGCGCACCGCGCCGGTGAGGCCCTGACCGCGGTGATCGTCGCTCAGCGCCACCGGCTGGCGCGCATGCGCGAGCAGGTGGACGAGGTGATCGAAGACTTCCGCTCCGCTCTCATGCAGGGAGCGGCTCCCATCCAGTGAGCGCCGCCCGGGGATCCCGGGCAGATTCCGCCGCGGGCGGCCGTCGAGCCGCCGCGCCGGAGAGGCGCGAGGTCTCTGAGAAGAAACGCAGCAGGAGGCTGACATGGAGCGCAGGATCCCCGAAAAGATCGACAGCAAGTTCCGCTACGTGCTGGTCTCGGCGCATCGCGCCGAGCAGCTCATCCGCGGCGGACGGCCGCGGCTCGAGGAGCCGGGCAAGCCGACCACGGTGGCGATGGAGGAGATCTCCCGCAGCATGATCGACTGGGACTACGGACCGGCGCCGCAGGCGGAGCCGGCGGTCGAGGCGGGGGCGGAGGCCGCCGCCGAGGCGGCCGGCGAGTCGGCCGAGGTCCACTAGCGGGGCCGGGGTGCCGTGAGCGGAGGGCTGGCTCCGGGGTTGGCGGAGGTGCTCGCCTATCTGGGCGAGATCGGGTACGCGGAGCTTTACCTGCCGGCGGGGGCTGTCAGAGGGGGCGCGGGCGGGGCCGGCTCGGCGGTTCGCGGCGCAGGCGGGGCCGGCTCGGCGGTCGCCACCCCCGGGGCGGGCGGGGGGTCGCCCTCCCGGGCACCGGCACCGCGCTTCGGGGCGGATGAGGGTCGGGCGCGTGCCTGCTCAGCGGCCGCGCCAGCCGGTGACGCCGGCGGCGACGATCCGTTGGGCGCGGCCGCTGGGCTGCCCGGGAGGGCGACCCCCCGCCCGCCCCTGCCCACCGCCCGGGATTCCGTGGGGGGCCCGGGCGCGGGTGTCGACTCTCTTGCTCCGGCTTCTCCTACCCAGCTTTCCTCTGAGGACTCCTCCGGTGAAGTGGGGGGGTGGACGAGCCTGACCCAAGTGGACGCGGTGGCGCAGGCGTGCACCCGCTGCCGGCTGGCCGAGGGGCGGCGGACGGTGGTCTTCGGGGTGGGCGACCCCGGGGCGGACCTGATGTTCATCGGCGAGGGGCCCGGGGCCGAGGAGGACCGGCGGGGGGAGCCGTTCGTCGGTCCTGCGGGGCAGCTCCTCGACAAGATCATCGGCGCCATCGGGCTGACGCGACCGCAGGTCTACATCGCCAACATCGTCAAGTGCCGGCCGCCCGGCAACCGCGACCCGCAGCCGGACGAGGTGGCGGCGTGCCGCGGCTACCTCGAGGCGCAGATCGACCTGGTCCGGCCCCGGGTGATCGTGGCGCTCGGGCGGGTGGCGGCGCAGGCGCTCCTGGGGACGGATCAGCCGCTCGGGCGGCTGCGCGGGAGCTGGCACCGGGTACGCGGCGTCGACCTGCGCGTGACCTACCACCCCGCCGGGCTGCTGCGCAACGCGAGCTGGAAGCGGCCGTGCTGGGAGGACATGCAGATCGTCCGCGATCGTCTGGCCGCTGATCGCACGTGAGGGCTTTCCGACCGCCCCACCTGGAGCGTCTCCGGCGCCGGGTCGAGACGCTGGACGCGCCGGCGGTGCAGCTCTGGGCCTGGCCGGGGTCGGGGCAGCAGGCGGTGCTCGACGCGCTGGTGGCCGAGGGCGGCGCGGTGGCGCAGCCGCTCTCGGTCGAGGATCTCGCCGAGGAGGGCTCGCTGCGGCGGGCGGTCGAGGGGGCGGTGGCGGGGAGCGCGCCGTGGCTGGTGCTGCCGGCGGTGCCGGCGCCGCCGCGCGGGGCCGCCCGGACCGTCGCCGCCCTGCTGCCGGCCGGCCGGCGGCTGCTCTTCGCGGCTCCCGAGCGCCATCCCGAGATGCCGCTCGCCACTGCCTACGTCGGTCCGCGCGAGCACCTCCTGACCGGCGGCGAGGCGGCCGCGCTCTGGTCGGACGTCACCGGCCGGACGCCGTCGCCGGTCCTCCTCGCCGCCGCGATGGCGGCCACCGACGGCTGGTTCCGGCCGCTGCTGCTGCTCGCCGAGGCCGCCGCCGAGGGGCGCGGGCTCGAGGACGGCGCGCTGGCCGCGATCCCCGCCGCCGACTCTTTCCTGCGCCACGAGGTCCTCCCCGGCCTGCCGCCGGCGGAGCGCGCGCTCGCCCGCCGGCTCGCCCTCGCCGGCAGCGCCGATCCCGAGCTGTGGGACGACCTGCTCGACGCCGACGAGCGGGCGGCGCTCGAGCGGCTGCGCGCCCAGTGGGGCCTGCTGATCCCGGTGGCCGAGGGCGGTGAGCGGCTGCCGGCGCCGCTCGAGGCGCTGCTCGAGGCGGAGGCGTGGCGGGAGCCGCGGGCGGCCGCGACCGCCGTCGCGCTGGCGGCGGCCGAGCGCCGGCGCGGCCGGCCGGCGGCGGCGCTCCGGCTGCTCGCCGGGGCCGCCGCGGCGCCGGGCGAATCGAAGGCCCGGGAGGCCGCGGTCGAGGCCCTGGCCGAGCTGATCGCGAGTGACTGGAGCCGGCTCCTGGTCACGGCCCCGCTCTCCCTCCTGGCGGTCGCCGCGGCGCGCCTCGCGGGAACCGGCTCTCCGGCGGCCGATCTGGTGCGCAGGCTGATCCGCGGGCTCGATGCGCCGGCGGCCGGGCGCCCGGCCGCCCCGGAGCGGATCGAGGGCGGCCCGGACGCGGACGGCGGCCTGCGGGGTTTCGCCCGGGAGACCGAGGCCGCCGAGCCCGGGGTGGCCGCGGCGGCACGGGTGGCGGCGATCCTGCTCGGGACCCCTTCCCACGAGGGCGAGCCCGCGGACGTCGGCGAGGACCGCGCCGCCGAACCGGCGGCCCTGGCGGCGCTCCCGGCCGCGCTCCAGCCGCTCGGCGCGCTCGCCGCGGCGCTCGGCGAGGAGCCCGGCCCCGCGGAGGAGGACGAGGAGGCCGACGACGAGGATGGCGAGGAGGATCTCCACGACGGCTCCGCGGCGCTCGCGCTCGCCGCCTTGCTCGCCGCGGTGGCGCCGCCGCCCGCCGCCGAGGCGCCCGACCTGCTGCACCGCGGGCACCCCGGCGAGCCCGCTCCCGGGGCCGATCCGCGGCGGCCGGACCGCGGGCTCACCGCCGCCGCGGCCCTGGCGGCGGCCGGGCTCGCGCGCCTGGCCCACCGCCGGCCGGCGCTCGGGGAGGCGCTGCGCCGCCGCGCCGACCTGGCGCCGGTCTGGCGCGACCGGCTGGAGGCGCCGGCGCCTCCGGAGCCGGCCGGCCGCGGCTACGAGCTGGATCTCTTCGGCGAGGGCCGGGTGCGCCGGCGCGAGCCGGGCCCGCTCGGCGAACCAGGGCCGCTCCGCGAGCTGTCCTGGCCGCTCAAGCGGGCGCTCAAGGTGCTCGCCTACCTGGCCACAGCGCCCGCCTGGCGCGCCCTGCGCACCGACCTCGAGGAGGAGCTGTGGCCGGGCGCCGATCCGGGGCGCCTGCGCCGCAACTTCCATCCCACCCTGAGCCACCTGCGGCGCAGCCTCGAGGAGGGGTTGGGCGAGCCGTGGCCGCCGCCGCTGCTCCTTGCGGGCGGTTTCTACCGGCTCAACCCGGCGCTCGCCTGGCGCGTCGACGCCGCCGAGCTGGAACGGCTCGCCCTCGAAGGGCGGCGCAGCTTCGAGCGCGAGCGCCACGGGCGGGCGGTCGCCTGCTGGGAGGCGGTCCGCGACCTCTACCGGGGGCCGCTCCTTGCCGGCTGGGACGACCCTTGGATCGCCGCCCGCCGCGAGCACTACCAGCGGCTCTGGCTCGAGTCGCTGCGCGGCCTGGGCGAGAGCCACCTCCGCTCCGGCCGCCTCGAAGAGGCAATGGACGCCCTGCGCACCGTGCTGATCCACGATCCCCACCAGGAGCGCGTCCATATCGGGCTGATGGAGGTCTACTCCCGCCAGGGCCGCCGCGACCTCGTCCGCCGCCAGCACGACCGGCTGGTCGACCTCCTCTCGCGCGACCTGGGGGTCGAGCTGGCGCCCGCGACCAAGGACGCCTACCAGCGGCTCATGGCGTAGCGCCGCGGGTGAGCCGCAGCCTGACCCCCGCGGGCCCGGCCGCGGCCTCGATCCGCAGCCGGTAGAGGTGGTAGTCCTCGCCGTAGCTCCACCACATCGGGTGGCGGGCGACCTGGCGGGGTTGGATCCGGTAGATCCGTGCGCCGCCGCCGGGCGCCGGTGACGACGCAGCCGATCCGTCTTCGACGCCGCCGAAGCGGAGCGCGGGGGACCCGGGCGGCGTTTCGACCTCGACCGCCCGCAGCGGTTGCGTCACGCCGATCAGGAGCTCCGCCTGGAGCGGTCCGCCGCCGATCGGCTCGAGCCGGATCCACCCCTCTTCGTCCTGCCCGCGCACGGACGGGGTCAGCGGCTTGATCCACAGCTCGCCGTGGGCGAAGTCGTCGCGGCCGGACGGCTTCAAGTGGTCGAGGGTGGTCTCGTAGGGGAGGAGGCGCCGGGCGGCGGCCGAGACGTAGCGCCAGCCGCCCTCGGGGGCCAGCGGGTGGGCGAGCGGGGCGGTCCAGAGCGGCCAGAGGAACGGCGCGGCGAGGAGGACCGTGACCGCCGGGGCGAGCCAGCGCCAGCGGCCGCGGCGCGGCGAGCCGTCGGGGCGCGGCGCGGCGAGGAACCAGAGCGCCGGGAAGGCGGGGAGGAAGTAGCGGTTGGCGAGCGCCGCGCCGCCGCCGTAGAAGTTGAACGGACGGATCACGACGAAGGCGACCGCCACCGCGGCCGCCGCCGCGACCAGCGGCCAGCGCCGGGTGCCCGGGCGCCAGGCGGCGAGGCCGAGGAAGGCCGGCAGGTAGTAGGGGAGGAGGCCGACGTGGCTCCCGGCCAGGAGGTAGAGCGCGTCCCACGCCCATACCTTCGGCCGTGCCGGGACGCGGAGCTTCTCGCTCGCCACCCACGAGCCGCTCCCCGGCCGCCGCGCCAGCTCGGCGCTCCAGCCGCCGGCCGGCAGGTCGACCTCGGGGAAGCCGGTGTGCGAGTAGAAGCCCATCCGCTCGCCGCCGTAGGGGGTCCAGCTCCCGCGCTGGACCGCGCTCGCCGCGATCGACACGGCGGCGAAGGCGAGGACGCCGGCGGCGAGCGCCCCGAGCGCCCGGCCGCGCCGCCCGCGCGGCAGGCCGAGCGCGGCCCACGCCGCGGGGAGCAGGAGCGGCGCGTAGAGCGGGCGCGAGAGCACCACCGCGGCGAGGAGCGCGCCGGCGGCGGCCCAGCGCCCGGCCGCCCAGGGAACCAGCGGCCGCCGGCCTTCGCTCGCGGCGTCCGTGCCGCCGTGGACCAGCGCCAGCCCGAGCGCCGTGAGGCTCATCAGGAAGAGGTCGGCGTGCGCCCAGAAGACGTTGCCGAACGCGACCGAGCCGAAGACGAAGACCGCCACCCACGCCGGCGCCGCGGCCCCGAGCGCCCGGCCGAGCGTCCGTGCCGACGCCATTGCCGCGAGCGCCAGGAGCAGCGCGTTGGCGATCGCCGGGCCGCGGCCCGGCGAGACGCGCACGAACGGCGCGAGGTACGCCGAGTAGAGCGCCGGCTTGCCGTAGGTGAGGGTCTCGCCGCGGTCGCCGCTCTGGAGGATCAGTCCCTCGGGCGGCCGCTGCCAGCGGGCGGCGAAGCGGTCGAAGTCGGCGCGGCTGTAGCGGACGTCGAGGTCGAAGGCGAGGCTCTCGGCCTGCATCAGGTAGGCGGCCTCGTCGCCGACCAAGCCCGGCCAGTCGCGGCGGTCGAGGACGGCGGCGCCGGCGAGGGTGGCGGCGAGGAGCGCGCCGAGGATCGCCCAGGCGGCGCGGTGCGCGAGCCCGCGGCGAGGGGGATCGGGCGCGCGCTCGCGGGTGGGAGCGCTGGGGGGGCCGGCTGGCATCCGGCGTGTATCCTACCCGCCGGTCCACCGGCTGGGCCGAGCCGCCATGGTCTTCAGCTCCCACCTCTTCTTCTACTACTTCCTGCCGGCGACGCTGCTCGTCTACTACCTCCTGCCGCAGCGCGGCCGCAAGGCCGCGCTGACGTTCCTCTCCTACGCGTTCTACGGCTGGGCCAACCCGCCGTTCATGGCGTTGATGCTGGTGTCGATGCTGATCGACTACCTCTGCGGGCTGGCGATCGACCGGGCGCGCCGGCGCGCCGGGCTCGGCCTCGTGGGGGATGCCGCGGCCGGCGGCGAGGCGGCGGGGCCGCGCCCCGGCCGCGCCTGGATGGTGGCGGCGATGATCACCAACCTGGCCATCCTCGGCTTCTTCAAGTACTTCAACTTCGCGGCCGAGAGCTGGGACTCCACGGTGGCCGCGCTCGGCGCGCCGTCCTGGCGCCTCGAGACCGCGCTCCGCGTCACCCTGCCGCTCGGGATCAGCTTCTCGACGTTCCAGTCGATCAGCTACATCCTCGACGTCTACCGCGGGCGCACCCGCGCGCTCGCCGACGTGGTCGACTACTTCTGCTACGTCTCGCTCTTTCCGCAGCTCGTCGCCGGCCCGATCATCCGCTTCAACGAGATCGATGATCAGCTCCATCGCCGGCTGCACTCGATCGAGCGCTTCGCGCGCGGCGCCGTCTTCGTGTGCCTGGGGATGGCGAAGAAGGTGCTGCTCGCGAACCCTTGCGGCTGGGTCGCCGACGCCACCTTCGACGCCGCCTCCGTGCACACCGCCGAGGCCTGGCTGGGGGCGGTCGCCTACGGCTTCCAGATCTACTTCGACTTCTCCGGCTACTCGGACATGGCGATCGGCCTCGGGCTGATGATCGGGTTCGTCTTTCCCAAGAACTTCGACTCGCCGTACAAGGCGGAGTCGATCACCGACTTCTGGCGGCGGTGGCACATCTCGCTGTCGACCTGGCTGCGCGACTACCTCTACGTCCCGCTCGGCGGCAACCGCCGCGGCCCGCGGCGGACCTACGTCAACCTCGGCGTTGTAATGGTGTTGGGCGGTCTCTGGCACGGCGCGTCGTGGACCTTCGTCGCCTGGGGCGCGCTCCACGGCGGCTGGCTCGCGCTCGAGCGGGCGTCGGGAAAGCGCGGGCCGTGGCGGCTCCTGCCCCGGCCGCTACGGGTGGCGCTGACCTTCCTGGTAGTGACGGTCGGCTGGGTCTTCTTCCGCGCCGCCGACCTGCCCGCCGCCGGCCGATACCTCGGGTCGATGATCGGTCTCGGCGAGCCCGGTCCGGCGGCGGCGCTGGTGACCGGCCTGATCGCCGACCCGTACCACCTCCTGATGGTGGCGATCGCCGCCGGCATCGCCTTCGGCGCGCCGCAGAGCTGGGACTGGTCGAAGCAACTCGGCTGGGGCAAGGGCCTGATCGCCCTCGGCCTCCTCTGGCTGGCCCTGGTGGCGATGGCGAGCCAGGGCTACAACCCGTTCATCTACTTCATCTTCTGACGATGCCCGTCTGCTGACATGGCCGTCCACGACCCCTTCGACCGCGAGCGCCAGGCGCACGAGGAGATCGGCCGCACCGAGGCCTCGCGCCCGCTCGCGGCGGCGCTGACGGCGCTCTTCCTGCTCACCGTGGTCGCCGTGCCGGTGGCGGAGCTGCTCCGCCCCGACCGCTTCGCCCCCTGGACCGGCCTCGCCGCCGGCGCCCGCCGCGCCGCCGAGGTCTTCTCTGAGCGCGGCCTCCTCGCCGCCAACCGCGAGCTCCAGGCCGCAATGGACGCCTTCGAGGACCGCCTCGACGAGGAGTCCGCCGTCGCCCGCCTCGCCCTGCCGCCGGCCCAGTGGCTCCAGACCGCGGTCCTCGGCGCCGGCAACGAGCAGGTCGTCCTCGGCAGCGACCGCTGGCTCTTCTTCGTCCCCGCGGTCGAGCACCTGACCGGCCCCGGCTTCCTCGAACCGGCCACCCTCCGCCGCCGCGCCCTCGGCGGCGAGTCGTGGCAACCGCGCCCGAACCCCGACCCGATTACCGCGATCCTCGCCCTCCAGCGCGACCTCGAGCCTCGCGGCATCGCCCTGGTCGCGCTGCCGACCCCGGTCAAGGCCTCCGTCCACCCCGACCGCCTGGTGCGCTCGATCGAGCCCCCCGAAGAGCCGCTCCAGAACCGCTCCTTCGCCCTCTTCGTCGAGACCCTCGAGTCGGCCGGCATCCCGGTCGTCGACCCCGCCCCCGCGCTCCTCGCCGACGCCCGTTCTACCAACCAACCCCGATTCCTCGCCACCGACACCCACTGGACCCCCGCCGCCGTCGAGCGAACCGCCGCCCTCCTCGCCGCCCGCCTCGGCGCCGAGGGCCTCCTGCCGCCCGCCGTCCCCGCCGCCTTCCGCGCCCGCGCCCACGAGCCGATCACCGGCACCGGCGACCTCGTCCGCCTCCTCGAGCTCCCCGACCCCGCCTCCCTCTACCCCCCCCAGACCGTCGAGATCCGCCCCGTCGAAGCCCCCGGTGGCCGCCCCTGGACCCCCGACCCCGCCGCCGAGATCCTCCTCCTCGGCGACAGCTACACCAACGTCTACTCCCAGCCTGAACTCGGCTGGGGCGAAGGCGCCGGCCTCGCCGAGCACCTCAGCCTCACCCTCGCCCGCCCCGTCGACCGCATCGCCGTCAACGCCGGCGGCGCCCACGCCTCCCGCGCCCGCCTCTACGACCTCCTGGCCCACGACGCCCCCCGCCTCCACCCCAAGCGCCTCGTCGTGTACCAGTTCTCCGTCCGCGAGCTGACCCACGGCGACTGGATCCTCTACGACCCCGAAACCGCCCGGCCCCTCTCTCTCCCCTCGGGCCGTCTCACACCCCTCTTGGCCGGTTCCTCCCCGGAGTCCGACCCGGTTCCAGGGCGGGGGGAGCCGCCTCTCCCGGGGAGCCCATCGGCCGCGCCTCGAGACCGATCCATAAGCTCCGAGAGCGACCGCGCGGCCGATGAGCAGGCGCGCGCCGACCGCCCCCCGCACTCGAGTGGCGCGCGCCGGTCCCCGGGAGAGGCGGCTCCCCCCGCCCCCGCAACCACCCCCGCACTCCAGCCCTCCCTCGGCGACGGCTATGTAGTCTGGGAATCCAACCGCAATCTGACCCGCGACTGGAGAATCTTCTACCAGCGCCTCGACGGCACCGCCCTCCGCCAGCTAACCCCCGACGAGCCCACCCTCCAACACTGCTGCCCCCACATCTCCCCCGACGGCACGAGAATCGCCTACCTAGCCCGCCCCGCCGGCAAAGACACCTACCCCGAGACCGAGATCCCCGGCCCCCTCCGCCTCCTCACCCTCGACCCCGAAACCGGCCGCGAAACCGCCGCCGCACGCACCCTCGCCGAGAGCGCCCGCACCTACGGCTGGGGCGACCGCGCCGCCGTCTGGCGGAGCGATGGCGAGCTGATCCACGTCACCGGCGACGGCACCACCGCCCTCCTCGACCTCAGGACCGGCGGCATGCGCCCCCTCACCACCGAGCCCCGCGACGAGCTGGGCTGGCTCATCGACCCCACCCTCACCTGGGCCACCAACGCCGCCCCCAGCTTCTCCCGCTACGACCCCGAAGCCCGCCGCGTCGTCCCCCGCCGCGAGCTGGGCGGCTGCGAGCCCATCTTCAGCCACGACGGCCGCTGGGGCGTCTACATGCCCGCCGGCGGCGGCCCGATCAACCGCATCGACCCCGAGACCCGCGAGATCACCACCATCGTGCGCAAGTGGGACCCGCGCCTCCCCGGCGGCGAGGGCTACCTCTACTTCCCGATGCCGTCGCGCGACGGCCGCGTCCTCGCCTTCGGCGCCTCGGGCGGCGACCACGACCACTTCCGCTCCGACTACAACGTCTACGCCGCCCCGATCGACCCCGAGACCCTCGAGCTGGAAGGGCCGCCGGTCCGCCTCACCGACCACCCGGCCACCGACCGCTACCCGGACGTCTGGCTGGCACCCCTGCCGCTCGGCCGCCACACCGGCGAAGCGCCGCTGACCGTGGAGTTTCCGTCCGCCGGCGGCGCCGCCGACTGGGACCTCGGCGACGGCTCGGCGCCCCCCGCGCGCGCCGCCGCCGTCCGCCACACCTACACCGAGCCCGGGAGCTACGAGGTGACCGCCCGCCGCGGCGGTGAGACGCGTCGCATCGAGCCCTTGCGCGGCCGCGTCGTGGTCCAGCCCGCGCGCCCGCCCGAAGTGGTCGAGGTCTCCGTCCGCTCGGCCGCCCGCGAGCTGGAGATCGCCTTCGACGAGCCGGTCCGGCTCACCGCCGGCTTCCGCGCCACCCTCGGCTCCGGCACTCGGATCGCCGGCCATCGCCTCGAGTCCGCCGGCCGCCGCCTGGTCCTCGAGCTGGGCGCCCCCCTCGACGCTGCCGACGTCCTGCGCCTCGCCGGCGTCACCGACCGTGCCCAGCGCCCGAACCCGATGCCGCCGGGCGAGATCGCCGTCGCCCCGCCGACCTGGCCGAGCGACCGCGGCGCCCTCGCCTTCCTCTGGCAGACCGGCGACCAGCCGAACGAGGTCTTCGACGCCGAGCTGCGCGCCGACGTCGCCGACCCGCTGACCCCGAACGGCCGCGCCCGCCTCGACCGCTTCCACCGGATGGTCCTCGACGGCGGCTGGTACGCCGCCCCGGAGGCCGCCGGCGACCGCCTGCTCCAGGCCGCCTCGCGCTCCAACGAGCTGACCCTCGAAGCCACGATCACCCCCGGCGCCGCCGAAACCGACGGCCTGGCGCGCATCGTCACCTTCTCCGGCGGCCCCGGCGCCCGCAACCTCACCCTGGGCCAGGAGGGCCGCGACCTCGTCGTGCGCATCCGCACCGGCCCCACCGGCCAGAACGCCGACCGCCCCCAGGTCCGCCTCTTCCCGGTCGAGGCCGGCAAGGCGGTCCACGTGGTCGTGACCTACGTCCCCGGCCTTCTCACCGCCTACCGCAACGGCGAGCGCGTCCTCGAGAGCCGCGACGTCCAGGGCGGCCTCAACCGCTGGCGCCGCTTCCCGCTGACCTTCGGCGCCGAGCCGGGCGGGGCCGGCGACTGGGCCGGGACCCTCGAGGGGGTGGCGATCTACAGCCGCCTCCTCGAGCCGCGCGAGGTGAAGGAGAACTTCCTCCGCTACCGCGACCTCTTCACCGGCCGGTTCCGGACCCAGGCGGGGCCGGCGGCCGAGATCGCCGGCCGCCTGATCGTCCGCGCCACGCTCGTGGAGACCTCCGCGATCCCCACCCTGCGCGAGATCACCCCCTACCGGCGGGCGCTGGCGTCCTACGCCTGGCGGATCGACGAGGTGCTCGCCGGCCGCGGCGCCGCTCCGGGCGACCGGCTGCGGATCGCCCACTGGGTCCTCCTCGACGGCGAGCGCACCCCGGCCGCCGGCCTCCGCCCGGGCGTCGCGAAGCGGCTGGAGCTGGAGCCCTTCAGCGCCAACCCGCAGCTCGACGCGCACTACCTGTCGGAGACGCTGCGCGAGGTGCCGGAGTCGGGGCTGTGGTTCTCGGCGGGGGAGTGAGCCGGCGCGGCCGGGAACGGTTCCGCGCCGCGCAGTGTCCAACCGATCATCGGCGACTTCGCTACGATGGTGAGGCCGGAACCGAGAGGAGGCTCGTCATGGCAGAGCGGAGAGATCCCGAAGTACCGATCGGACGTGCCCGCGCGTTGCGGCGGTATGCCGGCGCGGCCGCGGGCTTGTGCCTCCTCGTGTTGGCGCCGGCGCCCGCCGCCGAGGCGTGCTCCTGCGTCCAGACCCAGAGCGTCACCCATCCCTGCCAGACCTTCCACGAGGGCTCGGTCGTCTTCCTGGGGCGCGCGGTCGCCGAGCCGGCGGTCCGGGACGGCGACTGGCCGGACCGCGTCTACACCTTCGAAGTCGAGGAGCCCTTCGCGGGGGTCGCCGCGGGCGCGATCGTCGAGGTCGTCACCGGCATGGGCGGCGGCGATTGCGGCGTCGACTTCGAGGTCGGACGCCTGACCTTCGTCGATGCCTGGTTCGACCAGTCCGGCACCGAGATCGTCGTCAGCCTCTGCGGCACCACCTCGACCCGGGACCTCGGGTCGCCCGAGGTCGCCTATGCCCGCGCCCGGGCCGCCGGCGATCCGGGGATCGCGATCGTCGGCCGCGTGATGCGCGGGCCCGCCCGATCGACCTATGGCGGCACGAGCGAGGACGGGCTCGCCGGCGTCGCGGTCACGGTCCACGGCCCGAATGGCGACCTGCTCGAGACCACCACCGGCGCCGGAGGGCTGTTCGAGTTCGCCGGGCCGCTCGCCGGGAGCTACACCGTGCGCGCCAGGCTCCCCGGAAAGCGCCGAGCGGCCGTCGAGGAGACGATCGAGGTGACGCCGGGCCAGTGCCGGGGACTCGATCTCGTGGTCGAGTAGCCGGGCGCCGATCGGGCTCGGCCCCACGCGCAGCTCCTCGCAGGTCTCGCCGCGCTGCCCCTGAATGCGGTACACTTCGGCACTCTCATACCTTGGCAGTGCGACCGATCACGGGAGGAGTCGGCGATGGAAAAGTGCCCCAAGTGCGGCTTCGCGCTGCCGGGCGACGAGGCCGAGTGCCCCGCTTGCGGCATCGTGCTGGCGAAGTTCCGCGCCGCCGCCGCGAGCGCGCCGCCGGTGCCGCCGCCGGCCGCGCCGCAGCTCTACTCGGCCCCGGCGACCCCGCCGCGGCTCCAGCCCCTGACTGCGCCGCGGGTCCACGCCCCGGAGCAGCTCGCGGTCCATCCGCCCGCCCAGCCCGCGGCCCCCCCGATCACCCCGGACACCCTCGCCGCGCTCCACTCCGCGCGACCCTGGCTGCGGTTCATCGTCGGCTACGGATTCGTGGTCTCCATCCTGATGGTCCTGGTCGGCGCCGGATTTATGGTCGTCGGCCTCGCGAGGACGGAGCTGCTGGCGATGGGTCTGATCTACCTCCTCTACGGCGCGGTTGGCTTCGCCCTCGTCCTGCCGCTCCGGCGTTCCGTCGAGCCGCTCCGCAACGTCGTCAGCCTCGGGCCGTCGGCGGCGCTCGAGCAGTTCGCGGTCCACCATGCGACGTTCTGGCGTCGCACCGGAGTGATCACCGCCATCCTCCTCGGTCTCACCGTCATCGCTCTTCTCTTCGTGGTGGTGCTCGGCGGGCTGGCGGTCGGCCAGTAAAGGGCCGGCAGGGGGGCCGCCTCGCAGGCACTTGGTAGGATCGGCGCGCCCTCATGAGCCCCGCGCCCGAGCAAGCCGCCCGCCGGCAGATCGACGAGGCCCTCGCCGCGGCGGGTTGGGTCGTCCAGGACTGGGAGGCGATGAACCTCGCCGCCGGGCTCGGGCGTGGCGGTGCGCGAGTTCAAGATGGCGCCCGGGCACGGCTGCGCGGACTACCTGCTCTTCGTGCGATGGCAAGGCGGTCGGGGTGCTCGAGGCGAAGCCCGCCGGATACGCGCTGATCGAACGTCGAGATCCAGGCCGACAAGTACGCCACCGGCCTCCCCGCCGGGCTCAACCCGCCGGTCACGCCGTTGCCGTTCCTCTACCTCTCGACCGGCGTCGAGACGCGCTTCATCGACGGGCTCGACCCCGAGCCGCGGACGCGCGCCGTCTCGATGAACCTGCCGCACGTCCACCGGCCCGAGACGCTCGCCGAGTGGATCGACGCCGAGTCGCTCGCCGCCTGGGTCGCGCGCGTCCGGCCCGGCGGCGCCGGCTCCGCGCCGCCGCTCGACGACACCCGCCCGTCCTCGTTCCGCGGCCGGCTGCGGACGATGCCGCCGCTCGAGCGGGGCGGCCTGCGCGCGAACCAGGTCGAGGCGGTCGAGAACCTCGAGCGCTCGCTCCGGCGCAACCAGCCGCGCGCCCTGGTGCAGATGGCGACCGGATCGGGCAAGACCCTGGCGGCGATCACCGCGATCTACCGGCTGATCAAGTACGGCGGCGCCCGCCGCGTGCTCTTCCTGGTCGACCGCGGCAACCTCGGCGAGCAGGCCGAGAAGGAGTTCCAGGGCTACCGCGCGCCCGACGAGCAGCCGCATGTTCACCGAGCTGTACAACGTCCAGCGGCTCACCTCGAACACGATCATGGATTCGAGCCGCGTCGTCATCACGACCATCCAGCGGCGTCTACTCGATGCTCCAGGGCGAGCCGACCTCGACCCGTCGCTCGAGGAGGCGTCGCAGTTCGACGGCGGCGCCCCGGCGTTGCGGGAGCCGCTGCCGGTCGTCTACAACGCCGCCTATCCGCCCGAGTACTTCGACGTCGTCGTGATCGACGAGTGCCACCGCTCGATCTACACCTTTGGCGCCAGGTGGTCGAGTACTTCGACGCCTTCCTGGTCGGCCTCACCGCCACGCCCGCTCGAAGCAGACCTTCGGCTTCTTCAACAAGAACCTGGTCATGGAGTACGACCACGAGCCGCGCGGTCGCCGACGGCGTCAACGTCGACTTCGAGGTCTACCGGATCCGCACCCGGATCACCGAGGGCGGCGCCACGGTCGAAGCGCTGCCCGACACCATGCTCGGCTACCGTCACCGGCGGACGCGCGCGGTGCGCTGGGAGACCCCGGACGAGGACCTGAGCTACGACCGCCAACGAGCTGGACCGCCGCGTCGTCGCGAAGGACCAGATCCGCACCGTCGTCCGCACCTTCCGCGACGGCTGCTGCACGACCTCTTCCCCGGCCGCAAGGAGGTGCCGAAGACCCTGATCTTCGCCAAGGACGACAGCCACGCCGAGGACATCGTCGAGATCGTGCGCGAGGAGTTCGGCCGCGGCAACGACTTCTGCCGGAAGATCACCTACAAGGTCACCGACGCCGAAGCCCGCGCGACCTGATCCAGGCCTTCCGCAACCAGTACGAGCCGCGGATCGCCGTCACCGTCGACATGATCGCCACCGGCACCGACATCAAGCCGATCGAGATCGTGATGTTCCTGCGCGCGGTCAAGAGCCGCGTCCTCTTCGAGCAGATGAAGGGGCGCGGCGTGCGCGTCATCGAGCCGAACGAGCTGCGCGCGGTGAGCGGCGAGGACGCGGTCGCCAAGACCCACTTCGTGATCGTCGACTGCGTGGGCATGACCGACACCCAGCTCGCCGACACCCAGCCGCTCGACCGCAAGCCCTCGGCGAGCTTGAAGGCGCTGCTCGAGCACGTCGCGCTGGGCGGCACCGACCCCGACGCTCCTCTCCTCGCTCGCGAGCCGGCTGTCGCGGCTCGACCGGCAGTGCGGCCCGGAGGAGCGCGCGCGGGTCGCCGAGGCGTCGGGCGGCGTGACGCTCCGCGAGCTGTGCGGAGCGATCGTCGACGGCCTCGATCCCGACCGGCAGATCGCCGAGGCGCGCCGGGCGTCCGGGCTGCCGGAGGGCGCCGAGCCGACCGAGACCCAGCTCCGCCAGGCCGCCGAGACCTTGCTCAAGGCCGCAGCCGAGCCGATCGCCGCCCGGCCCGCCGCTCCGGCAACTGCTCCCGGACCTCAAGCGCGAGATCGAGCAGGTGATCGACGAGGTCTCCCAGGACGAGCTGCTCGAGGCCGGCGCCGAGCCTCGAGGCGAAGGACCGGGCGTGGACCCTGGTCGCCTCCTTCGAGCAGTTCATCGCCGAGCACAAGGACGAGATCGACGCGCTCCAGTTCTTCTATGCCCAGCCCTACTCGCGGCGGCTCTCGTTCCAGGACATCAAGGAGCTGGCGGCCGCGATCCAGGCGCCGCCGCGCTCGTGGACGCCGGAGAAGCTCTGGCGCGCCTACGAGATGCTCGACAAGGACAAGGTGCGCGGCGCCTCGGGCCAGCGGCTGCTGACCGACATCGTCTCGCTGGTGCGCTTCGCCCTCCAGCGCGACGAGGAGCTGGTGCCGTTCGGCGACCGCGTGCGCGAGCGGTTCGAGCGCTGGATGGCGCAGCAGCGCGACGGCGGCCGGGCGTTCACGGTGGAGCAGCGGCGGTGGCTGGAGATGATGCGGGACCACATCGCGACGAGCTGTGGAGATGACGGTCGAGGACCTCGACTACGCGCCGTTCGCCGAGGAGGGCGGGTTGGGCAGGGCGGGGCAGGTGTTCGGTGGGGATCTCTCCGGTCTGCTCGACGAGCTGAACGAGGCGCTCGCGGCGTGACCAGCTCACGCAATCTGCCCGCCGGATGGGCGCTCGAACCGCTCGGCTCCTTGGGCGAATGGATTGGTGGCGGTACTCCGTCGAAGGATGAGCCCTCCTACTGGCGCGAGGGATCGATTCCCTGGGTATCGCCCAAGGACATGAAGACAGCCGTCATCGCTGATTCACTCGACCACATCACCGAATCAGCGGTCAAGGCGAGTGCAACGAAGCTGATCGAGCCCGAGAGCGTTCTGTTCGTTACTCGAAGCGGAATCCTCGCGCACACGCTGCCGGTGGCGCGAGCAGTCGTTCCGGTGACCGTCAATCAGGACATCAAGGCACTGAGGCCAGCGCCCCCGCTCAACGCGAATTACATCGCCTGGGGAGCACGCGCGAACGCAGCAGCGATTCTGAGGGAGTGCAGCAAGGATGGAACGACCGTCGCGAGCGTCGACACGGCGCTGCTGCAGGGATTTCGGCTACCGATTGCGCCACGGGCGGAGCAACACCGAATCGTCGAAGCCATCGAGTCCTACCTCACCCGCCTCGACGACGCCATGGCGACGCTGGAGCGGGTGCAGCGCAACCTGAAGCGCTATCGCGCCTCGGTGCTCAAGGCCGCCGTCGAAGGGCGCCTGGTGCCGACCGAGGCCGAGCTGGCCCACGCCGAGGGCCGCGATTACGAGCCCGCCTCGGTCCTCCTCGAACGCATCCTCGCCGAGCGCCGCCGCCGCTGGGAGGAGGCCGAGCTGGCGAAGATGAAGGCGAAGGGCAAGGCGCCGGGAGACGACAGGTGGAAGGCGAAGTACCAAGAGCCGGCGGCAGCCACCGGGGAGGACCTTCCAGCGTTGCCCACGGGTTGGGCATGGACGACCGTGGAGACGTTGCTGTGGGACGGAGGCTATGGAACGTCGAGGAAGTGTGAAGTCGACGCCAGCGGTCCTCCGGTCGTGCGGATTCCGAACGTCCAGGGTGGGACATTGACCTTCGATGACCTCAAGTTTGCGACCGGGGCAGACGATCTTCCACCGGAAGGGGTTCTCCTGCCTGGAGACTTCATCTTCATCCGCACCAACGGAAGCAAGAGCCTAATCGGTCGAGGTGCGCTGGTGGCTCAGGAACTGCCCCGTGCGTACTACTTCGCGTCGTACCTCATCCGACTCCGCCTCGCGACCAACCTGACGACGGCCAAGTGGTTTGCGCTCGCCTGGCACATTCCTGTCGTCCGGGACCAACTGCTGCGGGACGCCGCGTCCAGCGCAGGCCAGCACAACGTCAGCCTCTCCGCCGCGAAGAGCTACCGGGTACCGATCCCTCCCCTTGGAGAGCAGGAGCGCATTCTGGCGGAAGTCGATCGCCTACTTTCCATCAGCGAAGCAGGCGAGACGCTGACACTCTCGAGCAGTTCCCGCGTGAAGCGCCTCCGCCAATCCATCCTCAAATGGGCCTTCGAAGGCCGCCTCGTCGACCAGGACCCCACCGACGAACCGGCGTCCGTTCTCCTCGACCGGATCCGCGCGGAGCGGGAAGCGGCACCCGCCCGACCGTCGCGCTCTTTACGCCGACCGCTGGCGAAACGGGGAGCACGCGGATGAGAACGCCGCTCCCCATCAACCTCGACATTCTCCTGATCTCTTGTCCTGGAGCGGGCCGAGAAAACACCTCAAGGGACCGAGGAAGCCACCGGGGAAGTCACCGGGGAAGTCACCGGGGAAGTCGCCGCACATGTCACCGCACAAGTCACCGCACAAGTCAGCCCCGCAAGTCACCCCGCAAGTTACCCCGCAAGTCGAGCAGGGCGTGATGGTGGAGGCCAGCCAGACCCCCCGCCGCCTCGCTCCGGCGCCGTGCAGTGGACGGTATACTCCAAACTCCCGACGGCCGGACCCCGACCGTCCGCGTCGTCTGGTTCATCGAACGCGGCGAGGAGGTCCCCCGGCTGGTCACGGCCTTCCCCGCGAAGCGGAGCGAGCGACATGATCCGTGAACTCGATCGGATAGTCCTCAGCAGGCGCCTCGACGACCTCGGGCTGGAGGCGGGCGACGTGGGCACTGTCGTGCTGGTGCATGAGGGCGGGCGCGGCTTCGAGGTCGAGTTCGTGACGCTCGATGGCGAGACGTACGCGGTGGCCACCGTCTCGGCCGCGGACGTGCGACCGATCGTTCGCAACGAGATCGCCCACGCTCGCGCCGTCGCGTGAGCGCACGAGCGACGCCGGGGCCGAGGAGGACCTCCCCCGCTTACTGGTAAGCGGCGTGGTATTCCTCCGGGATCGACGGGAGAAGAAGGAGGTCCGGTGTGGCGGCGGCGACGTTGACGGCGAAGGGGCAAGTCGTGATCCCCGCCGAGATCAGGGCGAAGTACGGCCTGACGCCCGGCACGCAGGTGGAGTTCGTGGACGATGGGGCGACCCTCCGGCTGGTGATCCGGCGACGGCTCCAGGCGTCCGACCCGGCGGCGGGCTACGGTCTGATCAAGCTCGCATCCAGGGGCAAGCCGCGGCGACTGGCCGACTTCGATCCTGCCCAGCTACTGCAGGCGCGCGCCCGTCGTCCTGACCGTCCGGTGGCGCCATGATCGCCGTCGATACCAACATCCTCGCGCGCTTCTACTGCGACGATCCCGACGACCCGGAGGCTGCCAAGCAGCGGCCGCGTGCGCGCCGCGTGATGACCGAACGCGCATGAGCGACGCCGCCCACCGCATCGTCCAGAAGCTCTGGTCCTACTGCCACGTCCTGCGCGACGACGGCCTCTCGCTACCAGGACTACCTCGAGCAGCTCACCTTCCTGCTCTTCCTCAAGATGGCCGACGAGCGCGCCGCGCTCACCGGCGAGGAGCAGCCGATCCCGAAGGGCTACCGCTGGGCCGACCTCGCCGCGCCGCAGATGGAGGGCGTCGAGCTGGAGCAGCACTACCGCGACACGCTGCGCGAGCTCGGGCAGCAGGGCGGGATGCTCGGGCTCATCTTCCGAGAAGGCCCAGAACAAGATCCAGGACCCGGCCAAGCTGCGCCAGCTCATCGTCGAGCTGATCGGCAAGGAGAGCTGGTCGGCGATGTCGGCCGACGTGAAGGGCGACGCCTACGAGGGCCTGCTCGAGAAGAATGCCCAGGACGTCAAGGGCGGCGCCGGGCAGTACTTCACGCCGCGCGCCGCTGATCGACGCGATCGTCGACTGCGTGCAGCCGCAGCCGGGCGAGGTGATCGTCGACCCCGCCTGCGGCACCGGCGGCTTCCTCCTCGCCGCCCACGACTACCTCGACGCGCCACTGCGAGCTCGACCGCGACCAGAAGCAGCACCTGCGCTACGAGGCGCTGCGCGGCGTCGAGCTGGTGCGACGGCGTCGCCCGCCTGTGCGCGATGAACCTGTTCCTCCACGGCATCGGCCCCGACGACGACGACGGCCGCGAGCCGCCGATCGAGACCGACGACGCCCTGCGCGACGAGCCGCGGCGCCACGCCGACGTGGTGGTGACCAACCCGCCGTTCGGCAAGAAGTCGTCGATCACCGTCGTCAACGAGGAGGGCGAGACCGACCGCGAGACGCTGACCTACAACCGCCCCGACTTCTGGACCACGACCTCGAACAAGCAGCTCAACTTCGTCCAGCACGTCAAGTCGCTGCTCAAGATCCACGGCCGCGCCGCCGTCGTCGTGCCCGACAACGTGCTCTTCGAGGGCGGCGCCGGCGAGACCGTCCGCCGCAAGCTCCTCCACGAGTGCGACGTCCACACCCTGCTGCGCCTGCCGACCGGCATCTTCTACGCCCAGGGGGTCAAGGCCAACGTCCTCTTCTTCGACCGCAAGCCGGGCGCGACGGAGCCGTGGACGAAGACGCGTCTGGGTCTACGACCTGCGCACCAACAAGCACTTCACGCTCAAGACCAAGCGCCTGACCCGCGCCGACCTCGACGAGTTCGTCGACGTGCTACCGCCCCGGCGACCGCCACAAGCGCAAGGCGACCTGGTCGCGAGAAGACACCCGGACGGCCGCTGGCGCCCCTACACCTACGACGAGATCGCTCGCCCGCGACAAGGTGCAGCCTCGACCTCTTCTGGCTGCGCGACGAGAGCCTGGAGGACTCCGCCAGCCTCCCCGACCCGCACATCCTCGCCCAGGAGATCGCCGACGACCTCCGCTCGGCGCTGGCCCAGATCGAGGACGTGCTGGGGGATCTGGAGCAGCGGGTGGCGGGCGGGGCGGAGGAGTGAGGGTTGGGTGGAGTACGGCGCCCGGCACCCTGGAGATTACGGCGACGCCGACTTGAAACCCGCTGCGACCTCAAAGCTCGTCTTCGGGCGGCGGCGCCACATCGGGCGCCCCGTGGAGGAAACGCAACAGATCCTCCGGCTTCGCATCGGCCGCGCGACGCCGGAGGAACTCGCCGGCGGTCTCCAGGGTGCCGACCTTTTCCGCCACGGCGGCCGCGATGAACTGGTTGAGGGACACCCCCTCCTCCTTCGCCAGGCGGGCAGCCGCGGCCTTGACCGATCGCGGCATCTTCAGCGGGTACGTGCTCTTGCTCATGGCCCGATCTCCTGCAGGCACTGCTGTGGTGTGAGCACCCGCAACCGGAAGGATTCCATCGCAGGTGCGAAGTGGCGGACGTTGTGGGTCACGAGGGCGTCCGCGCGTCCGTTGACCGCCGCTTCCAGGACCAGTTCGTCGGCGGGGTCTCGGAGCTGGGGACGCCACCGGAAGTGCACTTCGACCGGTTCGGCGGCGCTCGCCAGCGCTGCCAGCACCCGCTCGACGTCCTCCTCGCTCAGGCCCGTCGCCAGGCGATGCTCGGGTCGCAGTAAGACATCCTCGTACTCCAGGAAGAGTGCCGTCGTCACCAGGGGACGGATCCGGCCGCGAGCCACGCGCTCGAGGAGCAGGCTGCTCGCGCCGTGACGACTTCGAAGCGCGGCCACTACCGTGGACGTGTCGAGGACGGCCCTGTACACATCCCATAAGGTACCACATGCCCAGGGATGTTCTCGCACTCGCCTTTCTCCGAACGCTGGCCACGGGCGAGATCTCTCTGCCGGGCCTAATCGCTCGGGCAAGTAGAATCGCCTTACGCAATCGGCTTGTACGTGCAGGAGGCTCAAAGACCATGAAAACCGCCACCAACTCCCCCAAGGGCATCGACGAGTACATCGCCGGCTTTCCCAAGGACGTGCGGGAGGCCCTCCGGCAGGTCCGGGCCACGATCGCGAAGGCCGCGCCCGACGCGGAGGAGGCGATCAAGTACCAGATCCCGACCTTCGTTCTCAATGGCAACCTGGTGCACTTCGCGGCGTTCAAGAACCACATCGGGTTCTATCCGACGCCCTCGGCGATCGCGGCGTTCGAGGGTGAGCTGGCCCGGTACCAGAGCGCCAAGGGCTCGGTCCAGTTTCCGCTCCACGAGCCGATGCCGCTGGAGCTGATCGCGAGGATCGTCGAGTTTAGGGTGGGGGAAGCTCGGGGCAAGCCGGCGCCCGCGAAGAAGAAGCGATCGAAGCCTCCGGTTGAGAAAACAGGTTGACCGACCGCATCGAACGAGCCGCCGTGGTCCTGCGCGGCGTCGTGGTCGCGACGCTGTTCGTCGCGCTGTGGGTCTGGCTCGCGTTCCTGGTGCGGCGCTACGACCCGCTCCTCGGTTCGGCGCTGCCGACCTGGCTCGGGCCGGCCGGCTGGGTGCTCCTGGCCGCGGGCGGCGCGATCGCGGCGAGCTGTATCGCGATGTTCGTCACCCGCGGCCGGGGCACGCCGGCGCCGTTCGATCCGCCGCGGGTGTTCGTCGCCGGCGGGCCGTACCGGTATGTCCGCAACCCGATGTACGTGGGCGCCGTCCTCTCGCTCCTCGGCGGCGGGCTGGTCGCGGCCTCGCCCGCGATCGTGCTCCTCGCGGCAGGGTTCTGGCTGCTCGCGCACACGTTGGTGCTGCTCTACGAGGAACCGGCGCTCGCGCGCCGCTTCGGCGCCGCGTACGCTCGCTACAGGTCGCAGGTGAACCGATGGCTGCCCCGCATCCCGCCGCCTTCTTCGCCGCCGGCCTGATCTCCTCTCAGCCGCCGCCCCGCCGGTTCACCATCTCGAAGCCGAACCGCCCCTTCACGCAGAGGTTGCCCTCGGTCACGGCGTTCTCGAACGGGGAGGTGACCTTGACGATGGTCTCGTCCTGGACGTGGAGGGTGAGGGTGCAGCCGACGCCGCAGTAGCCGCAGATGGTGTCGGTCCGGGTCTGCTCGGCCTCTTTCCACTCGCCGAGCTGGCGGAGGTCGAACTCGCTCTTGGCCATCAGCGCGCCGGTCGGGCAGACCGCGATGCAGTTGCCGCAGTAGACGCAGGCCGAGAGCGGCAGGGGGGCGTCGTGCTCGGTCGAGATGTGGGCGCCGAAGCCGCGGCCGGCGACCGCGATGGCGAAGGTGTTCTGGGCGTCGACGCCGCACGCCTCGACGCACTTGTAGCAGAGGACGCACTTGCCGTAGTCGCGGACGTAGAGGTCGTTGTCGACCTTGACCGGCTGGGAGACGGTGGCGCCGGCGCCGAAGCGCTCGGGGCGGGCGCCGTACTCGGCCATCATCTCGGCGAGGCCCGGCGCGGTCGATAGGTCGACCGAGGAGCCGAGCAGCTCGAGCACGAGCTTGCGCGAGAGGCGCACGCGCTCGGAGCCGGTGTGGACCTTCATCCCCGGCTCGACCTGCCGCGAGCAGGCCGGGGCGAGGGTGCGCGCCCCCTCGACCTCGACCACGCAGACCCGGCAGGCGTTGACCGGGGCGAGGGTCTCGAGGAAGCAGAGGGTGGGGACATCGACGCCCGAGGCGCGGCAGGCGTCGAGGAGCGTCGAGCCCTCGGGCACCTCGATCTCGCGGCCGTCGACGGTGAGCGGCACCCGCGCTCGCGCGGGCCGCTCCGGGGCGGCGGGCACGGCGGAGGGGCGCGGCGGGGGCTGGAACCAGATCGGGTCGGTGCTCGGTTCGGGGGTCGGGCCGGCGGTCACGGGGGTCCTCCGTCGGGGAAGGGGTCGAAGCGCTGGAGGGCGGACTCCACCGCCGAGGCGGCGGTCTGGCCGAGGCCGCAGATCGAGGCGTCGCGCATCGCCTGGGCCAGCTCGCGGTAGAGGGCCAGCTCGTCGGCGCGGGAGCCGAGCGGGCGGGAATCACGGAGGCGGACGAGCAGCTCCTCCTGGCGCACGGTGCCGACGCGGCAGGGGACGCACTGGCCGCACGACTCCTCGCGGAAGAAGCGGGCGATGCGCAGGAGCGCCTCGCCGAGGTCGGCGTCGCGGTCGTAGACCAGGACCACGCCCGAGCCGAGGGTCGAGCCGATCGCCCGCGTCCCTTCGAAGGTCAGCGGCGCGGCCAACGCCTCGGGGCCGACGAAGCTCCCCGCCGCCCCGCCCAGGAGGATGGTCTTGAGCTCCCGGCCGCCCTGGACTCCGCCGGCGAGCGCGAGGAGTTCCCCGAGGGTGGCGCCGAAGGGCACCTCGAAGAGGCCCGGCCGCTCGACGCTCCCCGAGACGCAGAAGAGCTTGGGGCCGGTCGAGATCCCGGAGCCGATGCGCGCGAACGCCTCGCCCCCCTCGAGCAGGATCCACGGCACGTTGGCCAGGGTCTCGACGTTGTTGACCAGGGTCGGCTTGCCGAAGAGGCCGAACTGGGTGGGGAAGGGCGGCTTCGAGCGCGGCTCGCCCCGGTAGCCCTCGATCGACTCGAAGAGCGCGGTCTCCTCGCCGCAGATGTAGGCGCCGGCGCCGCGGCGGACCTCGAGGTCGAAGCGCCGCCCCGAGCCGGCGACTTCCTCGCCCAGGAGGCCGGCCGAGCGGGCCTCTTCGATCGCCGCGCCCAGCCGCGTGTGCGCCAGCGGGTACTCGCCGCGGAGGTAGACGTACCCCCTCTCGCAGCCGCAGGCGAGGCCGGCGACGGTCATCGCCTCGACCAGGGCGAAGGGGTCCTCCTCGAGCAGGACGCGGTCCTTGAAGGTGCCGGGCTCCGACTCGTCGGCGTTGCAGATCAGGTAGCGGACGGGCCCCGGGGCGGCGGCCACCGCCTGCCACTTGCGCCCGGTCGGGAAGGCGGCGCCGCCGCGGCCGACGAGCTTCGACGCCAGGACCTCGGCGATCACCGCCTCGGGGCCGATCTCGATGGCGCGGGCGAGCGCCCGGTAGCCGTCGTGCTCGCGGTAGGAGGCGAGGCTCCCAGGGTCGGCCGTCCCGACCCGGCGGAGGAGGCGCAGGGCGGGATCGCCCGCCTGCGGCACCGAGGCGCGGAGGGCGGCGAGGCGGTCTCCCGCGGGGCCGTTGCCGGCGTCGGCCACCCGCGGCGGCTCGGTGCCTTCGAGCGCCGCCACTACCTCGGCGGCTCCCGCGGCCGGCGCCAGCGTGTGCGCGCGCGGCCGCTCTCCGGCCACCTGGACCAGGACCGCCGGGGCGCGCTCGCACTGGCCCAGGCAGGGGCTCCGCTGCCAGCCGATCCGGGCCGGTCCGCTTCCGTTCGTGGCGTGCTCCTCGCCGCCGGTGGCGTGCTCGAGCGGCGGTCCGAGCGCCTCCTCGAGCCGGGCGCAGAGCGCTTCGGAGCCGCGCAGGCGGCAGGCGACGTCGTCGCAGACGTGCGCCACTGCCGGCGGCCGCGGCTCGGTGGCGAAGAGGTGGTAGAAGGTGACGACGCCCCAGGCCTCGGCGGGGGGCACGATCAGGCGCCGGCAGACGTACTCGAGGCCGCCCTTGCTGATCCAGCCCGCCCGGTCCTGGAGCGCGTGGAGCGCGGGCAGCAGCAGGTGGCGCCGCGCCGAGGCGGTGTGGAGCCCGCCGCGGGCCGAGCGGCTGTCGGTGGCGGCGACCCGCTCGCCCCCCTCCCACCCCGAGGCCGGCGGGCCGAGCAGGGCGTCGACCGCCGCGCGCTCGTCGTCCGACGGCTCGGCGCCGCTCAGCCGGATGTCCAAGTCACGCCTCCAGCCGCTCGATCCGGATCGCCGTCGCCTTGAACTCCGCCGTGCCGGAGCGCGGGTCGACGGCGTCGATGGTCAGGAGGTTGGTCGCGACCTCCTCGGGGAAGTGCAAGGTCATGAAGGTCAGGCCGGGGCGGAGGGCGGTGTCGATGTGCACCGGCGCCACCACGCTGCCGCGGCGGGAGACCACCCGCACCGGCTCGCCCTCCTCGAACCCGTAGCGGCCGGCGTCCTCGGGAGAGAGCTCGATCGACTCGCCGCGGCGGGTCGGGTAGACGTAGCCCGAGGTCTGGACGCCGGTGTTGTACTCCTCGAGCCGGCGCCCGGTGGTCAGCCGCAGCGGGAACTCGGCGTCGAGGAGGTCGACCGGCGGCGAGTGCTGGAGCACCGAGAACGGCGCCCGCGGTCCGCGCACCGGCCGCTCCCAGAGCCGCGAGTGGAGGAACAGCTCGCCCGGGTGCTGCTCGTCGTAGCAGGGCCACTGCAGGCCCCCGGCCTCGAGCCGCGCGTAGCTCATCCCGCCGTGGACCGGCGACACCCGCCGCAGCTCGTTCCAGATCGTCTCGGCGTCGGGCCGTCCCCAGTCGCGGCCGAGCCGGCGGGCGAGGTCGTAGAGGATCTCGAGGTCGTCCCGCGCGTCGCCCGGCGGCGGGATCGCCCGGCGCACCCGCTGCACCCGCCGCTCGCTCGAGGTCACCGTGCCGTCGGCCTCGCACCAGCTCGCCGAGGCCGGGAGCACGACGTCGGCCATCTCGGCGGTCGCGGTCATCACGATGTCCTGGACCACCAGGCAGTCGAGCCCTTCGAGGAGCTTCCGGCTGCGGTGCTGGTCGGCCTCGGAACGGGCCGGGTTCTCGCCGATCACGTAGAGCGCGCGCAGGGTGCCGTGCTCCATGGCGTCGAACATCTGCGACAGGTGGAGACCCTTCTTGGGCGGGATCGGCACGCCCCAGACCTCCTCGACGCGGCGGCGGAGCGGCTCGTTCTCGAGGTGCTGGAAGCCGGGCAGGCGGTCGGGCAGGGCGCCCATGTCGCCGCCGCCCTGGACGTTGTTCTGGCCGCGTAGCGGGTTGAGCCCGCTGCCGTAGCGGCCGACGTGGCCGGTCAGGAGCGCCAGGTTGATCAGCGCCACCACGTTGTCGACCGCGTTGTGGTGCTCGGTGATGCCGAGGGTCCAGCAGATCATCGCCCGCGGCGCTCTGGCGTAGGCGTGGGCGATCTCGCGGATCACTCCGGCCGGCACGCCGGTGACCTCCTCGGCGCGCTCGAGGGTCCACTCCTCGACCGCCTCGCGGTAGTCGTCGAAGCCGGTCGTCGCGTTCTCGACGAACTCGCGGTGGTGGAGCCCCGCGGCGATGATCTCCCGCCCGATCGCGTTGGCGAGCGGGATGTCCGTGCCGACGTCGAGGCCGGCCCACAGCTCCGCCCACTGCGCCGAGCTGGTGCGGCGCGGGTCGACCGAGAACAGCCGTGCCCCGTTGTGGAGGCCCTTCAAGACGTGGTGGAAGAAGATCGGGTGCGTCTCGCGGGCGTTCGAGCCCCACAGGAGGACGCAGTCCGTCTCCTCGATCTCCCGGTAGGAGCTCGTCCCGCCACCCGCCCCGAACACAGTCGCCAGACCGGCGACGCTGGGAGCGTGTCAGGTACGGTTGCAGCTATCGATGTTGTTCGAGCCGATCACGACGCGGGCGAACTTGCCGGCGACGTAGTTGACCTCGTTGGTGCTCTTCGAGCAACTGAAGAGCCCGAAGGCCCGCGGGCCGTGGTGCTCGACCACGCCCGAGAGGCCCGAGGCGGCCCGATCCAACGCCTCGCTCCAGCTCGCCGGCCGAAGCGCGGATCCGCGCCGGTCCCGAACCAGAGGCTGCGTCAGGCGATCCATGGCTGTCATTGGTAGATCCTTACTCCTTTACCGCGTCACCACGGCATTGGAAGTCAAGACCCCCTTTCAAACCGTGCTTGCGGATTTCCCGCACACGGCTTACGGGTGGTCTCTCGGGACACGGCATTACGCAGCCTCCGGGTACTGCACGGTGCCTCGCAACCGGTGGAGCCCAAGGTTCCAGAAGGAGTCGCGGGTCCAGCGCTCCGCCTCGCCCGGTCGGAGATGACGCCCCTTGCGCTCCAGGCGCAGGCGACGCAGCCGTCTCCAGACGTAGGTGTCGAGCTGGTTGAACCGCCGGGCGGCGTTGCCGGTGCGGAAGTAGTTGCCCCAGCCCCGGAGCACCGGGTTCAGATCGGCGATCACCTCGCGAAGGTCCGCGTGGCACCGCCACCTCGGGGTCAGCTCCTTCACGCGCTGCCGGATGCGCTGCATCGCACGCTGCGACGGCCAGCGATGGAGGAAGTAGAGCCTGTGCCCCGTCTTCTCCCACAGCCGGCCGCTCATCCGCTTGTGCAGGTGGCAGCCGAGGAAGTCGAAGCCCTCCTTGCCGTCGAAGAGCTCCGACCGCCTCGTCTTATCCGGGTGCAGCTCGAGACCCAGGCGCCCGAGGATCACTCGGACCCGCGCCTCGGCTTGCTCGCACTCCGACCTCGTGCGACACATCACCACGAAGTCGTCCGCGTAGCGCACCAGCGTCCCCAGCGGGGCGCTGTGGCGCGTCCACGACAAGTCGAGCACGTGGAGATAGATGTTCGACAGCAGCGGCGAGATCACCCCGCCCTGCGGAGTGCCCACCGTCGACCGGTGCACCGCGCCGTCCTCCATTACCCCCGCTTCGAGCCACTGCCGCACCAGCTTGAGCATCCGCCGGTCCGAGACGCGCCGCCCAACGAGCCGCATCAGCTTCTCGTGGTCGATGCTCCCGAAGTAGTCCCGAATGTCGGCGTCGAGCACGTGGTGATGTCCCTTCGCGCCGAGCTTCCTCAGCGTCTCCAGCGCATCCGTCGCGCTCCGCCGGGGGCGGAAGCCGTACGAGACGGGCAGAAAGTCCGCCTCGAAGATCGGCTCCAGCACCAGCTTCGCCGCCATCTGGACCACCCGGTCCCGCACCGTCGGAATGCCCAACGGGCGCTTCCTTCCGTCCCTCTTGGAGATGTACCGACGCAGCACCACATCCGCCCGGTACCTCCGCGTCCGCAGCACCTCACCCAGCTCTTCGACGAAGCGCTGGACTCCGTACTGCTCCACCTCGGCGATCGTCTCGGCATCGACGCCCGCCGAACCGCGGTTGCTCCGCACTCGTCTCCATGCCTCCCACAGGAGGTCAACCCTGTGGACGTGGTCGTACAGTGCATGGAAACGCCGTCCCGGGGACCGCTTGGCCGCGGCCCACAGTCGCCGTTGCAGTTGTCGCACTTTCTCGCGCGGCACGCGGCCGCCGGGGTCGTTAGGTCCGGTCTTGCCGGCCATTCCCTCGCGCTTACCCGCTACAGCGACACAACCACCCCAGGGACCCTTCCCTCCCGCAGCGTTGTTCGTCGCTGCGATCAGCGGTACTACGATCCCCTCGGACTCCCGCTGCGCACGACCCGACTTCGCCTTCGGCTTATACGGGACCGCTCGCCGTGACCACGGCTGCGCAGACGGGCCTCTCGTGTTCCGCGCGTCTCCTTGTCCACGTGCTGCGCCCCATACCCCGCCGGGACCCGACGCGGGCTCCGGTACTCCCGCATCGGACGTGGCCTTCGCCGTGACATGAGCGGCTCGGCTCCCGGATTGTTCCTCTGTCGAGGCTGCAGGCTTCACTTCATGTTGCGGCCCGCGGACTTGCTCCCCGCTGCACGGCTCTCGCCGCCTGACGGGCTCTTGACGCCCCGCTCGGCCGACGGGGTCTACCCCGCTCGACTGGGGCCTGCTACTCGGCGCACCGGTGCCTACCGAGGCGGGACTCGCACCCGCTGGACACGCACAGCACGCAGACGACGGCCCCGACCGCTCCGTACCGTCCGCTTCACGACGCACCATGGCGAAAAGGGTAGCACGGGCGGGGGGAAGCGCGGGGTCCGCCCGGCTAGAGCGTCACCCGGTCCGCGAAGCACCACGCCCACTCCTCGCCCGGCTGGAACGACCGCGCGACCGGGTGCCCGGTCGCCGCGAAGTGACCGCTGGCGTGGCGGTTGGGGGAGGTGTCGCAGCAGCCGACGTGGCCGCAGGTCATGCACAGGCGGAGGTGGACCCAGTCGTCGCCCGCGGCGAGGCACTCGGCGCAGCCGGCGGTGCCGGGGATCACGTCGGCGGTCTCGGCGGCGTGGGGGCAGCGGGGATCGGTGCGCTGGTCGTCAGTGAGGCGGATCGGCGCGGGGCCGAGGCCGGCGGCGTCGAGCGGGCGGGCGCCGGCGTCGGCGGGGCGGAGGCGCCCGGCGGTGGCTGCGGCGCCTGCGGGATCGAGACCGGCGGCGGCGAGGCACTCGGCGACGGTGGCGAGGACCCCTTCGCGGTCGTCGGGGACGACGCGGGAGGCGCCGGCGGCGAGGAGGTCGGCGGCGTCGCGGACGCGGGCGGTGCGCGCCAGGATCGGCAGGCCGGGATGGAAGGCGGCGACCGCGCGGACCACCCGGAGCGTCGTCTCGAGGTCGTCGTCGGCGACCACCAGCAGGCGCGCGCGCCGCGTTCCCGCGAGCCCCAGCTCGTGGTTGCGCCAGTAGTTGCCGCGCAGGACGCGCAACCCCTTGAGCTCGGCGTCGCGGGCGCCGTCGGGGCTCAGGGTGACGACCAGGTAGGGGAGCCGCAGGTCGTGGAGCGTGCGCGCCAGCGCGCGGCCGGTCTCGCCGTAGCCGGCGACGATCACGTGATCGGCGAGGGCCGTTTCGCCCGCCGCGACCAGCTCGGCCGCCCCCCGCTCCGCGCGCTGCCGCAGGCGCTCGCCCAGCCGCCCGAGGTACGGCGTCGCGATCATCAGCAGCACCGTGGCGGCGATGAACGCCTGCGGTCCGCTCTCCGCCATCCCCGCCGGGCTCAGCCCCGCCTCTCGCCCGGTCCGCTCGAGCACGAACGAGAACTCGCCCACCTGCGCCAGCAGCAACGAAGCGAACGCGGCGGTACCGGCGCCGTACCCGAGCACCTTCAGGCTCACGGCCGTGGTCAGCACCTTGATCGCCAACACGGCGCCGACGATCGCCGCCACCGCCAGCGGCCGCTCGAGCAGGAAGCCGAGATCCAGGAGCAGCCCGACCGAGACGAAGAAGGTGGCGCTGAAGAGGATCTGGAGCGGCTGGATCTCGCCCAGCGCCATCTCGGAGAAGCGGCTCTCGCTGACCAGGAGGCCGGCCAGGAACGCCCCGAGCGACAGGCTGACGCCGGCCAGGCTGGTCAGCCACGCGGTGCCGAAGCAGATCGCCACCACCGTGAGGAGGAAGATCTCCTGCGAGCAGGTGCGGGCGACCGCCTCGAGCACGATCGGCATCAGCCGCCGCGCCGCGACCAGCACCAGCGCCACGATCGCCGCGGCCTTGCCGAGCGCGAGCGCGATCCCGGCCGCGCTCCCGCCGCCGCCCGCGGCACCGTCCGCACCGCCGCCGAGCATCGGCACGACCAGCACCATCGCCACCACCGCCAGGTCCTGGAAGATCAGGATCCCGAGCGTCGCCTCGCCGCCCTCGCCGGCCCCCCGGCGCCCACGCGCGGAGAGCAGCTTCATGACGATCGCGGTCGACGACAGCGCGACCAGGAAGCCGGTGAAGACGCCGGTCTGCCAGCTCGCGCCGGCGAGCATCAGCAGGCCCGCCACCACCGCCACCGACAGCCCGACCTGGAGCCCGCCGCCGAGGAAGATCAGCCGCCGGATGCGCGCCAGCTTGGCCAGGCTGAACTCGACCCCGATGGTGAAGAGAAGCAGGACGACCCCGACCTCCGCCGCCGCCTCGATCAACGCCGGGTCGCGCACCAGCCCGAGCGCGTGCGGCCCGATCAGCATGCCGGTGAAGAGGAAGCTGACGATCGGCGTGACCCGCAGCCGGTGGCAGAGGTAGGCGACCAGCGCCCCCGCCACCAGGAGCGCCACCACCTCGCCAAAGAACGCCGGCGCCGCGCCGGCGGCGATCACGTGCATCGCGCGATTCTCACACGGCCGGAGGCCCGGCCCGAAGCCGAGACCGGCGCGCTGCTCGCGGCCCTGGGCGGCCGGCCGTGGCGGCTCGCCAGCGAGATCGCCGCGGTCGAGATCCGCCCCGCCGGTGATCGGATTGACATTCGCCTCGGCGCCTCCCTAGACTCGCCTAAGTCTCAGATTTAGCTGTCAATGCGGGTACGAGCCGGCGCGAGGCCGGCCGTCGTCGACGCGCGGAGCGTCCGGGGGGAGCCACCCGTGCCTGAAGAGCGGAGATCCGCCTCGGCCGATCCGCGCGGCTCGCGGCTGCGTGCCGCGCTGGCCCCTCATTGGAAGGGGCACGTCCTGTGGTTCGATCCCGCGCCGCTCGAACCCTATGCCGGCGGGAGCGGCTGGCGATTGCTCCTGATCGTCGGCGTGGTCGAAGGCGTCCTCGGCCCGCGGCTGGGGCTCCTCCGATGGCTCGGGCTGGAGGCGCCGCCCGCGTGGGTGAGGGTGCCGCTCCTCCTCGGTGTCGTGCTGGCTCTCGTCCGGTGGTTCGCGGGAGTCGAGCCGTCGCGGCTGGGCCTCCGCCGCTGGGCCGCCTGGGGCAAGACCGAGAGGTCGTATTTCGTTCAGGTGTTCGTGCTGGCGAACGTGATCTTCGCGACGATCTTCGCGGAGCCGGTCGCGGCGCTCCTTGGCAACCGGGCGCTCTGGGGCTCGGGCGTCGTGGTCCTGATCACGAGCCTCCTGTGGGGTTTCTACCAGGAGCTCATCTACCGGGGCATCCTGCAGACCGAGCTCGGCAGACGCTGGGGCGCCGTCGGCGGGATCCTGGCGGCCAACCTCCTCTACACCTTCGGCCCGCTGCACCTCTATCACTTCGCCGGTGGGACGCTCCTCGGCTCGTCCGTCGTGTTCGCGGGTACTTTCGCCATCGGGCTCTTCTTCGGGATCCTGTTCCATCGATCCGCCAACCTGTGGATCGTGGGGATCTTCCATGGGCTCGGCGATTGGTACATCGTCGGCGTCAGCGGCCTCGTGGGCTGACCTCGGCCCACCGAGGGCCGGCAGATGATCGAATCGCGGATCCAGGCCGCGCTCGAGGCGCTGGAGCCTCGACGATCCGGCGGCGCGGTATCTGTCGCCGGAGGTGGCGGCGCGGCGATCGCGGGAACGGTCAACCTCGCTGGCCTCGACCGGGCGCCGCTGCTCGATGCGGTAGTCTGTGCGCTCGATTCCGCGCGGACGTCCGCCCCTCCCGCAGCCCCATGACGCGATCGCCGGCCCGCCACCTCGCCCGCCGGCTGCTCACCGCCTCGGCCGCGCTCACCGGCACGGTGACCTCGGTGGCCACGCGCGAGCGCGCCGCGGCGCTGACCTTCGACGACGGGCCGGATCCCGAGGTGACGCCGCGCCTCTGCGAGCTGCTGGAGGCGCACGGCGCGCGCGGCACCTTCTTCATGGTCGGGCGCTCGGCGGTGCGCTGGCCGGAGGTCGTGGCGCGGGTGGCGGCGGGGGGGCACGCGATCGGCAACCACTCGTGGGACCACCCGTCGTTCCGGCTGATCCGGCGGCGCTTCCGGCGGGCGCAGATCCGCTGGTGCCGGGAGGCTCTGGGGGCGCACGACTCGGGGCTTCTGCGCCCGCCCTACGGGCACCAGAGCCTCGGCTCGCAGCTCGACGCGCGGCTCGCCGGCTACCGCACCGTGGCCTGGAGCGTGATGGCGGAGGACTGGCTCGACGATCCCGCCGAGGCGCTGGTCGAGCGGGTCGAGGCGGGGCTCGCGCCGGGGGCGATCGCGCTGTTTCACGACGCGCTCTGGACCGCGCTCGAGGAGCGCCACCGCGACCGCGGGCCGATGCTCGGCGCGGTCGAGACGCTCCTCGAACGGCACGCGGGCGAGTGGCGCTTTGTCACCGTCCCGGAGCTCGTGGCGCTCGGCCGGCCGCGCCGCGAGCACTGGTACAAGCGGGCCGATCTCGACTGGCTGCGACGCGTGTCGTGAGCGCGGCGAGCGGCCGCTCGGACGGCCGCTCGCGCTCCAGGAACCCTTTAGGGGTAGACCTCGAGCGTCAGGTTCTTGTACTCCCAGCCATAAGTCGGCGGCTCGTTGACGTTGGCGCCCAAGAGGGAGCTGAAATCCGCCACCAGGTCCTCGCCGTCCTCGACGTGGATGCGGTTGACGTTCGGCTGGTCGACGATCGAGAGCAGCACGTTGCCGGCCAGGTCGAGGATCCGGTACTCGAGGTGGTCGCCGACCGGGTCGAACACGAAGTCGTTGACGTAGGTCGCGCCCGGGGCGGCCACGAACGACCGGAGGAACTTCGGCTTGTCGCCGGCCGGGAGGTTCATCCCGTGGCGGAACAGGACGTCGTTCGCGCCCGGGCCGTGGAAACCGGCGAAGCCGATCAACCGGAAGTGCCGGTTGACGGCGAGCCAGAACAGACTGTGCAGCCCGCTCGAGGGGCTCTTCCAGCCGCCGTGGAGCACTTCGACCCGGAAGTGCAGCTTCGAGTACGAACCGGTCTCGAGCGGGAAGGTCTCGCGCCGGATCGTCTCCTGCGGCCGCGGCACGTAGAAGACGCCGGGGCGCGAGAAGCAGATCGCGCCGGCCGGGCACTCGGTCGGTGCGCCCGGGACCGCGAGCGCCGAGCCGCCGTCGCCGGCCGGGCCGAGGTAGCTCATCTCGCCGGTCTCGCCGTCGCGGATCAGCGCGAACGCGAAGAACGGCCGATCGCAGCTCACCACGGCACGGACGCCGGCGAGCGCCGTCTCGCCGAGGATCGCGAGCCCGTCCTGGTAGAGCCGGGAGCTGAGCGGCGCCAGGGTGACCACGGCGCGGGAACGGATCTGCGTGCCGTCGGCGCGGAAGACGTCGATCGCGCATTTGCCCTGATCGTGACCGAGGTTGACCAGCATGAGGTCGGTCGCGCGGCCGGCGCTGCGCTCCCACCCCAGGAGGTGGATCTCGCCGCCGGCGGCGATTGTGTTCGCCGACGTGATCACCGGCAGGTAGAAGCCGAGCGGGTTGCCCGGCCGCACGAGCTTCGCCGCCCACAGCAGCTCGGGGGCGCTCTCGAACTGCGCCAGGCCGCGGTCGCTCGCCGCGGTCGTCAGCTCGACGGTCAGCCCGGGGGCGACGGTGGTCGCGGAGGTGACTTCGCCTTGCTCCGTGCCGTCGCTGTCGGAGGGGAGGAACAGGGTCTCGAAGGAGTGCGGCACGACGTCGCGGTTGGAGACCAGGATGCGCGGCTCGACGGCGGTGTCGCCGATCGCGGCGTGCCCCGGCAGGGGGACGTAGACCACACCGGCCGAAGCCGGTGCGGCGGTGAAGAGGACCAGGAGGAGGACGAGTTTCTTCATGAGCCGGCGCCTCAGGGGATGAAGTCGATCGCGATGTCCCGATAGACCCAGCCGTAGGTGGGCAGCTCGTTCGGGTTGTTGCCTTCGATGAAGCCGATATCGATGTGGAAGACGTCGCCCGGTGCGACGGGGATCTCGTCGACGTTCGGCGTGCCGCGCAGCCGCGCCACCTCCTGCCCGCCCTCGAAGACGATCAGCTCGAGGAAGCCGAGCTCGGTGTCGTAGGTGTAGTCGAGGTGGTAGGTGTGGCCGGGCTGAGCTGCGAACGGCCTCAGGATCCGGATCTTCTCCGGGTGGGTCAGCTCGATGCCGTGCCGGAACAGGATCTGGTTGTTGCCCGGCCCCTGGAAGTTGGCGTAGCCGTACATGTAGAAGTTGCGGTTCTTGACCAGCCAGAACAGCATGTGGAGGCCGCTCGGATTGGCGCTGTACCAGCCGCCGTGGGTGACCTCCATCGTGTAGTGGATGCGGCGGTACGTGCCGGGCGGCACCGGGAAGGTCACGCGCTGGACCGGATGGCCGACGGTCGGTTGGTGTACCACCCCAGGTAGGTCGAAGCACGCGGCGCCCGGGAGGCAGACGGGCTCGTCGCCCGGAAGCTGGAGCGTCGAGTCGCCTTCACCGGACGGGCCGAGGAACGCGATCTCGCCGGTCTCCTCGTTGCGCGTCAGCGCGAAGGTGTAGAACGGCTGGTTGCAGCTCGCCTCGACCCGTGCGACGAAGACCTGGGCGACGCCGAGCGCGTCGAGGAAGTCGGAGTAACGGCGCAGCGCGAGGGGCGGCATCGGCACGACCGCGGCGGCGCCGAGGGGGCCGCCGACGCCGTTGAACGCGCGCAGCCGGCACTGCGCCGGGGCGTGGCCGAGGTTGATCAGCAGCCAGTCGGTCGTGGTCGCGGCGTGGCGCCGGATGCCCTGGACGTAGGCCAGGTCGCCGGCCGGGAACAGGTTCTCGGAGGTCAGGACCGGCAGGGAGACACCGGCCGAATCGGGCTCACCGGCGCGGACCAGCCGCGCGGCGAAGGCGAGTGCGAGCGGCCCCTCGAGCTCGAGCAGGCCCGCGTCGCCCGCCGCCGGCGCCAGGTTCGCGGTCAGGCGGGCGCCCAGAGGCTCGGCGTCGGGTTCGCCGTCGCGCTCGGTGCCATCGGTGTCGGCGGGGAGGAAGAGCTGCCGGAACTCCAACTCCTCGGCGGCCGAGTTGGCGATCGCGACCGTGGGTTCCCACTGCGCGCCGCCGACCGTCTCGATACCTGGCAGCGGGACGTAGGCGGCACCGGCCTCCGCACGCGCGGCGTAGGCCAGGAAGATGAGAGCGAGGCAATAGGCACACTTACGGATCACACGGCGGCTCCTGTGGTAGACAGACGGCTTCGAGATCCAAGAAAACGCCGCGAACTCTATGCGATTGTGCCATCGTCACGCAAGCGCGGCGCCCGCGGCCCATACTCCAGCGCTCAGCGTCGTCGTCCCCTGCCTCGACGCCGCGGCGACGCTCGGCGGCCAGCTCGCCGCGCTCGCTGCCCAGGAGTACCCGGGCGAGTGGGAGGTGATCGTCGCCGACAACGGCTCGGCCGACGGCTCGCGCGCGGTCGCCGAGTCGTTCCGCGGCCGGCTGCCGGCGCTCCGCTGGGTCGACGCCTCCGGCCGCCGGGGCGCCGCGCACGCCCGCAACGCCGGCGCCGCCCAGGCCCGCGGCGAGCTGCTGCTCTTCTGCGACGCCGACGACGAGGTGGCGCCGGGGTGGCTCGCGGCGATGGCCGGGGCGCTCGGCCGCTGCGGGCTGGTCGCCAGCCGCTTCGGCGCCGAGCGGCTCAATCCGCCGGCGATCCGCGCGCTGCATCCGACGCCGCAGGCCGAGGCGCTGCCGCGCTACGACTACCCGCCGTTCCTGCCGCACGCCGGCGGCGGCGGGCTGGGGGTGCGGCGCTCTCTCCACGAGGCGGTCGGCGGGTTCGACGAGTCGCTGCCGGCGCTCGAGGACACCGACTACTGCTGGCGCCTCCAGCTCGCCGGGGTCGAGATGGGCTTCGTCCCCGAGGCGCTGGTCGAGATCCGCTACAAGCCCGGCCTCGGCGGCAACTTCCGCCAGGCGCTCTCCTACGGCGAGCACAACGTGGCGATCTACCGCCGCTACCGCGGACGCGGCATGCCCCGGCTCGGGCCGCTCCCGGGGCTCGCGCGCTGGGGGAAGCTCGTCCTCACGGCGCCCAGGCTGCTCGGCGCTCGGCGCGGCGCCTGGATCTGGCAGCTCGGCTGGCGGCTCGGCCGGCTCAGGGGGTGTCTCAGGGAGCGGGTGGCGGCGCTGTAGCGTCGGCCGGGGCGCCCGCGGCCGGCGGCCGGAAGGCGGCGATCCGCCAGCGCTTGGCGCCGCGCGTCAGCTCGATCTCCTCGAGCGCCGGCAGCCCGGCGGCCAGCCGGCGGCCGATCGCGTCGGCGCGCGGGCCGCGGAACATCGAGACGATCAGGACTCCCGGCGACCCGCCGCCGGGCTCGACCGCGGCGAGGTAGCGGCGCGCGCCCGCCAGCGGCCGGTGGAAGTAGTAGAGGCACTCGTTGAGGACCACCGCGGCGAACCGGCGGCCGGGTTGCCAGCTCTCGGCGTCGGCGACCTCGAAGGCGGTAGGCATCGCGGCCGCGCCGGCGAGGTGCGCCTCCGCGCGCGCGATCGCCTCCCGCGACAGGTCGATCCCGAGGTACGGGCGGCTCGGCTCGAGGTAGCCGCGCAGGAGCCCTTCGCCGCAGCCGACGTCGAGCACCGCGCCGTCACCCCGGCCGGGCGGGGCGTGGCGCTCGACCAGCGCGGCGACCGCGCGGAAGCGGTCGACCTCGCCCGGGTCGGCCAGGAAGTCCCATTCGCCGCCGGCGTACTGCGCGTCCCACTCGCCGCCCGCGAGCGGCACGTCGGCGCGCCGGCTCGACTCCTCGAACCGCCGTACCAGCCGCTCGAGCGCCGCGTCGCCGGGGAAGCGCCGGCCCCAGAGCAGCCGGTAGTAGGGGCGGTAGAAGGGGCGGAACGCCTTGCGCGCGATCCGTTCGGCGAGCGAGGGCACGGCGCCGGAAGTTAGCACGCGCCGCCGGCGCTCGCCGCCGGCCGCTGCTAAGCTTCCGCGATCGCGGAGAGCGGGTGCGGGAGCCGAGACGAGGGAGGATCGTGTCGTCGTTCTGGCAGGGCAAGCGGGTGCTGGTCACCGGCCACACCGGGTTCAAGGGCGGCTGGCTGGCGATCTGGCTGCGCCGGCTCGGCGCCGAGGTGGGGGGCTACGCGCTGCCGGCCGAGGGCGACCCGAACCTCTTCGCCGCGGCGCGGGTCGCGGAGGGGATCGCCCACGTCGAGGGGGACCTGCGCGACGGCGGGCGGCTCGCCGCCGCCTTCGCCGCGCAGCGGCCGGAGGTGGTCTTCCATCTCGCCGCGCAGTCGCTGGTGCGCCGCGGCTACCGCGAACCGGTCGAGACCTTCGACGTCAACGTCCTCGGCACCGCGCGGCTGCTCGAGGCGGTGCGCGGCTGCCCCGACGTCCGGGCGGTGGTGGTGGTGACCACCGACAAGTGCTACGACAACCGCGAGTGGGAGTGGGGCTACCGCGAGACCGACGCGCTCGGCGGCCGCGATCCCTACGCCGCCAGCAAGGCGTGCGCCGAGCTGGTGACCGCCGCCTACCGCGCCTCGTATCTCCCCGGCGACGGCGGCCGCGCGGTGGCGGTGGCGACGGCGCGCGCCGGCAACGTGATCGGCGGCGGCGACTGGGCGGAGGACCGCCTGGTGCCCGATCTCCTCGCCGCCTTCGCCGCCGGTCGCCCGGCGCGCGTCCGCGCGCCCGCCGCGGTGCGGCCCTGGCAGCACGTCCTCGATCCGCTCGCCGGCTACCTGGCGCTCGCCGAGCGGCTCTGGATCGGCGGCTCGACCGACGGCGCCGGCTTCGCCGAGGCCTGGAACTTCGGCCCCGACGAGCGCGACGCGCGGCCGGTCGCCTGGGTCGCCGACCGGCTCGCCGCCGCCTGGGGCGCCGGCGCCTCCTGGGAGCGTGACGCCGAGCCCGGACCGCACGAGGCGACCCGGCTCTCGCTCGACGCCTCGCGCGCCCGCGAGCGGCTCGGCTGGCGGCCGCGGCTGCCGCTCGGCGAGGCGCTCGACTGGGTGGTCGAGTGGCACCGCGCATGGCATCGCTCCCATGGGGCCGCCGGCGCCGGCGCGCGGGCGGCGACCGAGGAGCAGATCGAGCGCTACCTGGGGCGCGCCGGCGCGGCGGAGGAGGAGCGTTGACCGCGCCCCCCGGGGCCGAGCCCGACCCGGAGCCCCGCCTCCGCGTCGCCGTGGTCGGGTGCGGCGCGGTCGCCGCGAGCCACTACTTCCCGGCCCTCGCCGCGAGCCGCCGCGCCCGCGCCGAGCTGGCGGTCGACGCCGACGCCGGCCGCGCGCGCGACGCCGCCCGGCGCTGGGACGTGCCGGCCGCGACCGACTTCCGCGAGGTGCCGGGGCGCGCCGAGGCGGCGGTGGTGGCGCTGCCCAACCACCTCCACGCGCCGGTGTCGATCGAGCTGCTGCGCGCCGGCGTCCACGTGCTGGTCGAGAAGCCGATGGCGCTCTCGACCGCCGAGTGCGACGCGATGATCGCGGCCGCGGCGGCGGGCGGCGCGCGGCTCACCGTCGGCCTGCAGTTCCGCTACTTCGACTCGACCCGGCTGGTCGCCGATCTCCTCGCCTCGGGGCTCCTCGGCCGGCTCGAGCGCTTCGAGCTGCGCCTCGGCGTCGTCTCGAGCTGGCCGTTCGAGACCGACTTCCTGCTCCGCCGCGAGACCGCCGGCGGCGGCGTCCTCGCCGACTACGGCGTCCACCTGCTCGACCTGCTCGCGGTCTGGCTCGGCGAATGGGACGAGGTGCGCTACCGCGACGACGCCGAGGGAGGTCTCGAGTCGGAGTGTGAGCTCGACCTGACGTACGCCTCGGGGCTCGCCGGCCGGGTGGTGATCAGTCGCAGCCGCGACCTCCACAACACCTGCCTCTTCACCGGCGAGCGGGCGCGGCTCGAGGTCGGGATCTGGGACCCCGACCCGCCGGTGGAGCTTTCATTCGGGGACCTCTCGTTCGGCGGCTCCGAGATGATGCTTTCGGGGCGGGCGCGCCGGGGCGGCCGGCAGGGCGGGTCCGGGCTCGGCTTCAACGACGCCTTCCGCCGCCAGCTCGACGACTTCGCCGACGCGGTCCGCGAGGGGCGCGAGCCGGCGGTCACCGCCGCCGACGGCCGGCGCACGATCGCGATGCTCGAGGCCTGCTACGGCGCGCGCGAAGCGCTGAGCTTTCCCTGGGAAACGCCGGCGCCGGTCGCGGCGCGGGCCGGACGATGACGATCGACCTCGGGGCGGCGCGCGCCGAGCTCGCCGGCCGGCGGGTGCTGGTCACCGGCGCCAGCGGCTTCATCGGCGGTCGGCTGGCCGAGCGGCTGGCGCGCGAGGGCGCCGCCGTCCGCGCCCAGGTGCGCAGCGTCGCAGGCGGCGTGCGGCTGGCGCGCTTCCCGCTCGAGATCGTCCGCGGCGACGTCACCGACCGCGCCTTCCTCGCCTCGGCGGTCGCCGGCTGCGACGTCGTCTTCCACTGCGCCTACGGCACCCGCGGCGGCCGGCGGGAGCGCGGCCTGGTCAACCGCGAGGGGACGCGCCGCGTGCTCGCGGCGGCGGCGCGGGCCGGGGTCGGCCGCGCGGTCCACCTCTCGACCCTGATGGTCTACGGCCTGACCGCCGACGGCGACCTGACCGAGGAGGCGGCGCGGCGGCGCTCGGGCGAGGTCTACGCCGACAGCAAGATCGCCGCCGAGCGGATCGCCCTCGGCTTCGCGCGCCGCGGCGAGCTGGGGGTCGCGGTGCTCCAGCCGACCGCGGTCTACGGGCCGTTCGGCGGCGTCTGGACCGCGCGGGTGCTGGCCGAGCTGGCCGCCGGGCGGGTGATCCTGGTCGACGGCGGCGAGGGGCTGGCCAACCACGTCTACGTCGACGACCTGGTCGACGCCATGCTGCTCGCCGCGGTCGAGCCGGCGGCGGTGGGGGAGGCGTTCCTGGTCTCGAGCGCCGAGCCGGCCACCTGGCGCGACTTCTACGCCTGCTTCGAGCGCATGCTCGGGACCTCGCGCACGGTGGCGATGACCGCCGCCGAGGCGCGCGAGCACTGGCGGCGGGTCCGGCGCTCCCGCGCGCACGCCCCGGGAGTGCTTCTGGCGGCGGTCCGGCAGGACCGGGCGTTGCGCGAGCGGCTGTTCGCGACCCCGGAGGTCGCGGCGCTACGCGAGGCGGCCAGCTCGCTCCTCCCCGAGGCCCGGCAGCGGCGGATCAAGCGCTGGCTGGGGCAGGGCGGTTCCGGGTCCGCCGGGGACGCCGGGCGCGGCGAGCCCCCGATCCACCCGCTCGACCCGCGTTCGATCGACTTCTTCCGCGCCCGTACCCGGGTGCGGATCGACAAGGCGGCGCGCCGCCTGGGATACCGGCCCTCGTGGGACCTCGAGGCGGGGATGGCCCGGACCGGGGAGTGGGCCCGCTGGGCGGAGCTGGTGCCGTGACGGCGCCGCGGGACCGATGACCGGACCACCGGCGATCGAACCGGGGGCCGCGCACTCGACCCCCCGGCGTTTCCTCGCCTCCTCGCTTGCGAGCTACTGGAGCCTGGGCGTCCGGCTGGTCGTCGGCTTCGTCTCGCGGATGGTGCTGGCGCGCCTGCTGATCCCCGACGACCACGGGCTCTACGAGCTGGCGCTCAAGGTCGTCACCCTCGCCGGCGCGCTCCGCGACCTCGGGCTGATCTACCACCTGGTCCGCGACGAGCGGCGCCCGTACGGCACGGTGTTCGCGTTCACCGCCGGCTCCGGCGTGCTGGTGACCGCTGCGCTCGTGATCGGCGCGCCGCTCGCCGGCCGGCTCGACCCCGACCTCCCCGGGGTGCTCCAGATCTTCGCGCTCTGGGTGCTCCTCGACGGCCTCGGCCTGGTGCCGCGTACCTTCTTCGAGCGGGAGCTGCGGATCGGCCGGCTGGTGGGGCCGGAGATCGCGCGCGGGCTGGTCACCGCGGTGGTCGCGATCGGTCTCGCCTGGAACGGATGGGGCGTCTGGAGCCTCGTCGTCGCCGACCTGGCCGCCGCCGCGGTCTACGCGGCGCTGGTCTGGCGCCGCGCCTGGGGGCGGATGCCGCTCGACGTCGACCCGGGCCTGCTGCCCTCGCTCCTGCGCCAGAGCCTGAGCCTGTTCCTGGTCTGGGTGACCTTCCAGCTCGTCACCCACGTCGACCTCTTCATCGTCCGGGCGTTCCAGAGCGCCGCCGAGGTCGGCTACTACGCGCGCGCCTACATGATCGCCTTCCTGGTCCGCCAGGTCGTCTTTCCGCGCGCGCTCCTGCCGGCGCTGGTCGAGTACCGCGACGACCCGCCGCGCTTCCACGCCGCCTTCCGGGTGACCACGGTGTTCCTGCTGAGCTGCGAGGTGATCGCCGGCTACTTCCTGTTCTTCAACGCCGAGAAGGTGGTCGAGGTGCTCCTCGGCTCGCAGTGGGGGCCGGCGGTCGGGATCCTCAAGATCCTCTGCTTCGTCCCCTTCCTCGACGTCTTCTCGGAGCTCGGCGGCGAGGTGCTCAAGGTGCGCCGCGAGGACCGCGTGTGGCTGGCGGTCATGGCCGGCAACCTGGCCTCGCTCCTGGTCTTCGGGATCTGGTTCACCGGCCGCTGGGGCGCCGAGGGGATGGCGGCGGCGAACCTCCTGCTGCTCGGCAACCTCCTGATGGCGTGGCGGATGCACAAGATCTTCGCCGGCGCCTTCGTGCCGCTCCTGGCCGACATGGCGCTGATCTACCTCCTGCCGCTGCCGCTCTTCGCCGCCGCCGCGGCGCTGCCGGCGGGCTCCTGGTGGCGCCTCGCCGCCTCCGCCCTCGCCGCGGCGGTGGCGCTCGGGCTCCTCGCCTGGCGCTACCGGCGGCCGTTCCGGAGCTTCCTCGCCGAGCGCTCGGCCGGGGGCTGAGAACCGATCGACCGCAAGAGAAACGGGCCGGCACCCGGAGGCACCGGCCCGTCGGATCGGCCGTCGAGGCCGCCGATCGCCGCGGCGGCTAGGGGAAGACCTCGATCAGGAGGTTCTTGTACTGCCAGCCGTAGCTCGGGGGCTCGACCGGGTTGTGGCCGGGGACGTTGCTGAAGTCGGCGGTGATCGTCTCGCCCGCCTCGATGTGGACCTTGTTGACGTTCGGGACGTGCCGGATCTCCTTCAAGAGGTTGCCGGACTCGTCGAGGATCTTGTAGCTCAGGTAGCGGGCCGTCGGGTTGTAGTCGTAGTCGACCTTGTAGGTCCGCCCCGGCTGGAAGACCATGGGCTGCTCGAACTTCGGCTTGTCGCCGGCGGCGATTCCGATGCCGTGGCGGAACAGGACCTCGTTGCGGGTCGGTCCCTTCCAGCCGCTGAAGCCGTAGAGGTTGAAGTGACGCCCGGAGTTGGCCAGCCACCACGCCAGGTGCAGTCCCGAGGTCGGCTGGGTCCAGCCGCTGACGAAGATGTCGACCCGGAAGCGGAGCCGCGAGTAGGAGCCGGGCGGGAGGGTCATGGTCTCCCGCCGGTAGGGCTCGCCCACCCGGGCGGTGAAGAAGGTGCCGGGGCGGGAGAAGCAGTGGACGCCCGCGCCGCAGGTCGACGGCGGAGGAGGCGGAGGAGGCGGCGCCACCTCGCCCGGCGGCTCGAGCGCCGACAGCTCGAGCTTGCTCGACGGCAGGGTGATGAACAGCTCGCCGGTGTTGACGTCGAAGGTCCGCAGGTAGGCGTAGAACGGCTGGTCGCAGGAGGTGGTGCTGCGGACGGCCGAGATCGACTGCACGCCGAGCAGGTTGAGCGCGTCGTCGAAGTGGCGGTGGCCGAGCGGCGGCACGCCGATCACGGCCGTGCTCTGGATCTGCGAGCCGTCGCTGCGGAACACCGAGATCGCGCACGACGCCGGCTCGTGGCCGAGGTTGACGACGCCGAAGTCGCTGCGCAGCGCGTTGCTGCGCATCCAGCCCTGGATGTGGGCGACGGAGTCGGCGTCATAGAGGTTCTCCGAGGAGACCACCGGGATCGCCGCGCCGAGGCTCGACACCCCGTCGACCGTCGCCACCATCAGGGCGTTGACCACGATCTGCGGTGCGCCGCTGATCTCGAGCATGCCCTGCTCGCCGGCGCCCGTCACCGACTGGAGGTAGAACGTGCCGTTGCCGGGGACCGTGACCTGCTGGTTGACCACGCCCTCGCGATCGGTGCCGTCGGTGTTGGTGGGGATGAAGTGGGCGGTGAAGCGGCGCTCTTCGACGCCCTCGTTGGTGATCCAGACCTGGGTCTGATAGCGGATGCCGTTCTCCGTTCGGTCGGCGGCGAGCGGCACGTACACGCTGCCGGCCAGGACGGGTGCGGCCGGGCCCACGCACACGAGGCTCAGGGCGGCCAGAAGGACTCGGTTCTTCACGTCAGATACCTCCTTGACGGTTCATGATTCCGCTCTTGCGAGCGACTTCGGGCAAACCCCTCCCGACCGCACGTCCCCCCCACGCACCGAATATGGGATTACGCCATTCGTCGGCCGAGTATAAGGGCTCGGCCCGAACTGCACAAGCCCCTGTGCACATTTTCCTGTGCGATCCGTGCCGGTCAACCCGCGAAGGGGTCGCCGCCGGCGCGCCACGCGGCGGTCAGGTCGCCGGGCGTGCCGAGATCGCGGAAGCGGCCGTCGGGGAAGGGGACTGCGACCAGGGCGAGCCCGGCCGCGAGGGCGGCGGCGAAGATAGCACCGAGCTGCGGCTCGGCGCCAGCCTCCGGATTCTCCGCGCCCGACTCGGCCACCGCGCGGGCGAGGAAGCCGGTGAAGCGCGGCGTCCAGGCGGCGATCAGCCAGTTGAGCGCGAGCGAGCTGGACCGCGGCCGCACCTCGATCCGGCGCACCTCGCCGCCGGGGCCGAGGTCGACCATGTCGGTGATCCGCGGGTCCGGGGCCGGGAAGCAGCCGAGAGCGAGGTCGGCGCCGCTCGCGGCGAGCCGGTCGAGCAGCGGCGCGAACGCGCCCGCGGGCTCGAACCAGACGTCGGGGAAGCCCATCGCGACCGTCCGGCCGGCGACGAACGGCCGCGCGCGGTCGAGGCTCTCGGGGACGCTCTTCGAGCCGTGGACCGGCACGTAGGCGAGCGCCACGCCGCGGTCGGCGCCGCCGTGGCGGCCGTCGCCGAGCGCTGCCGGCACGTCCCACTTGCCGTCGCCGAGCGCGACCACCGCGCGCTCGATGCCGGCGGCGGCGAAGGCGCCGAGCAGGCCGTCGCAGGCGAGGCGCGGCAGCGGCCCGGCGGCGCCGCCGCCGAAGCCGAGCGGCAGCACCTCCTTGCTCCCCGGCAGCCCGCCCAGCCGGCGGGCGCGGCCGGCGGCCGGGATCAAGCCGACGACCTCGGCGCGGGCCGGTCCCGGAGCGTCCGCCGGGGGCTCTGAATGTCGTGTCGGCATAGGCGGTTGCAGCGCGGGCGCGGGCTTGCGAGATAGGATAGCGCGCTTGGGAGGAGCCTCCGTGCCGCATCACTTCGCCGTCCGTCCGCAGCCGCGCAGCAGTGCGCCTCGTCGAATCATCCCGGCCCTCGCGGCCCTGGCCGTGGCCGCCGCCGTCGCCGTCTCGCCGGTGCTCGGAGCCTCGGCGCGCGGTCGCGCCGTACAGGCCTGGGACGGCGGCCGGGAGCTGACCGCCAGCGCCGCCGGCGGCTCGCTCCGGGTCGAGCTGGGTCCGCCCGGCGCGGCGACCGCCGCCGGCGAGCTGGCGCTGCCCGAGGGCGCCGTCGTCGGTTCCGCGGCCCTGCTCGCCGACGGCTGGGCGGTCGCCGGCAGCCGTCCGGCCGCGGGCGCGGGCGGCCCGGGCGGCCGGCGCCTCTTCTTCGCCTCGGGAAGCGCCGCCGGCGCGCGCGATCTGCCCGAGCCCGCCGGGCAGCGGGCGCCGGTGCGCCAGGACCCGGTGCTCCTGGTCGACGGCGGCCGGCTGGTCGGCGCGGCCTGGCTCGAGGGGGGGCCGGGCGGGCAGCTCGGCGTCCGCGCCGCGGCCTGGGACGGCGAGCGCTGGGGCGAGCCCGAGTCGGTCGCGGCGCCGGGGCCGGGGAGCCAGCTCGCGCTCGCCGGCGCGGTGCTCGACGACGGCTCCTGGCTCCTGGTCTGGAGCGCCTACGACGGCTCCGACGACGAGATCGTCTGGGCGCAGCGGACGGGCGGCGGCTGGCTGCCGGCCCGGCGCCTCGCGGCCGACAACGCGGTGCCCGACGTGGTGCCCGCGGTCGCCGCTACCGCCGGCGGCGGCGCGATCGCCGCCTGGAGCCGCTACGACGGCCGCGAGTACCGGCTGCGCTCCGCCCGCTTCGCCGGCGGCGAGTGGGCGGGCGAGGAGTGGGCCGCTCCCGCCGGCACGATGTTCCCGAGCTTCGCCGGCGACCGCGACCGGCGGTGGCTGGTCTACCGCGACGCCGGCGCCCGCGGCTGGGCGGTCGCCGAGCTGACCGCCGGCGGCCTCGGCGAGCCCCGGATCGCCGCGGAGACCTCCGCGGAGCGGCCCGCGGTGGTGCTCGGCGACGGCGCGCCGGCGCTGGTCTGGACGGCCGCGGGCGAGGCGCCCGCGCTGCGCGTCGAGCCGCGTCCGGCGGCGGCCGGCGGGAGGGAGCGGTGAGCCGCACCGCGTCGCCGCTCCGCGCCGCCCTCCCGGCCGCGGGCCTCCTCGCCCTCCTGCTCTTCGGGGCGGCGCCGGCGTCGGCGCAGAAGTACGTCGCGTTCGGCGACTCGATCACCGACGGCGTCGGCGACGACGAGAACCGCGCCGAGGAGGACCGCGGCTACGTGCCGCGGCTCCAGAACCGGCTGCGCAGCAACGGCCAGTCCGCGGCGGTGGTGGTCGACCGCGGCGTCGGCGCCGAGAACACGATGGAGGGGATGAGCCGGATCGACCAGGTGCTGGCGGAGGAGAACGGCGACTTCCTGCTGCTGATGGAGGGCACCAACGACATCAGCAACGGCCTGTCGCGCGAGACCACCCTCGCCAACCTCGCCGAGATGGCGGCGCGCGCCAACACCCGTGGCTACGAGGTGGTGCACGCGACCCTGATCCCGCGCATCCCGAACGCCAACGTCGACTCCGAGAACGTCCAGAACACCCGCATCAACCAGGAGATCCGCGACCTCGCGGGGCGCAACGGCCGGCGGCTGGTCGACAACTTCCACATCCTCGGCGCCATCCCGAACGTCTTCGCGACGCACTACTGGGACTCGCCGGAGGACCACGTCGGCCACCCCAACGCCATGGGCTACGACGTCATGGCGGGCGCCTTCCTCGACGTCATCCTCGGCACCGACGACGTGCCGCCGGTCCCGGGCCTCTCCAACCCGCTCCACGACGCCCGCCAGGTGCCGAACGGCACCCAGGTGCGGGTTGACCTCTGGGACTTCGGCGCCGGCATCGACGTCGCGGCCACCGACCTGACCATCAACGGCGCGGTCGTCGATGCCGAGGTCAGCGGCAGCGGCAACCGGGCGCAGATCTTCTACACGCCGAGCGAGGCGTTCCGCGGCGTCGTCCGGGTCGGACTCGAGACCCGCGACCTGGCGTCGCCGGCCAACGCCTTCGAAGGGGACATCTTCCGCTTCGTGACCGCGGGCACCACCTTCATCGCCGGCGACTTCGACCTGAGCGGCCGGGTCGACGGCGACGATCTGGTCCACCTCGGCCGGCTGTTCGGTTCGCGCGACGGCCAGGCGCGCTACGAGCGGCGGGTCGACCTCGACGCCGACGGCGTGATCGACGGCGAGGACCTGGCGATCTTCGCCTCCAACTTCGGCGAGTCGAGCTTCTAGCTCGGCCGGCCACACCCGCGCCTTGCGCGTCGCCGTCCTCGCCCACAGCTTCCCCCGGTTCCCGGGGGATACCCACGGTCCGTTCGTCAAGCGGCTGTCCGAGGAGCTGGCGCGGCGCGGCCACGAGATCGACGTCCTGGTGCCGTTCGATCCGGCGCTCCGCCCTGACCCGGAGTCGCCGCTCCGGGTCCGCTCCTTCCGCTATGTGCGGCCCGACCGCTGGCACCAGCTCGGCTACTCGCGGACGCTCCGCCGCGACGTCGGCCTCCGCGCGGCGGCGTGGCTCCAGTCGCCGCTCTACTTCCTGTTCGCCGAGCGCGCGCTCCGGAGACTCGTCCGCGAGCGCGGCATCGAGCTGGTGCACGCCCACTGGATCCTCCCCAACGGCTTCGTCGCGGCGCGCGCGGCGGGCGCGGCCGGTATCCCCTACGCGGTGACCTTGCACGGCTCGGACGTCTTCATGGCCGAGAAGGCGGCGCCGCTCGCGGCGATGGCGCGCCGGGCGCTCGCCGGCGCCGCCCACGTCACCTCGTGCAGCGCCGATCTGCGCGACCGCCTGCTCGCGCTCGGCGGGCGCGAGCACGCCGGGAAGGTCCACCTGGTCGCCAACGGCACCGACCTCGCGCCGGCGGAAGCGGGGGAGGGGGCGGCGGCGCTCGACCGCCGGCTGGGCGAGCGGTGGTCCGGCTCGGGAGCGGGCGGCGGTCCGCTGATCGTCGCGGTGGGGCGGCTGGTCGACAAGAAGGGGTTCGAGCACCTCCTCGAGGCGGCGCCGGCGATCCTCGCCGGCCGGCCCGGGGCGCGGCTGGTGATCGGCGGCGGCGGCGACCTCGAGGAGCCCCTCCGCCGGCGCGCCGCCGCCCTCGGCCTCGGCGGCCGGGTGCTCCTGCCGGGCGCGCTCTCCCACCCCGAGGCGCTGGCGCTGATCGCCGGCGCCGACGTCTTCGTCATGCCCTCGGTGCGCGACCGCCGCGGCAACGTCGACGGCCTGCCGATCGTGGTCCTCGAGGCGATGGCGGCCGGCAAGGCGGTGGTCGCGAGCGACGTCGCCGGGATGCCGCTCGCGGTCGTCCCCGGCGAGACCGGTCTCCTGGTGCCGGAGAAGGATCCGGCGGCGCTCGCCGCCGCGGTCGGCGCGCTCCTCGACGACTCCGGGCGGGCGCGGCGGATGGGCGCGGCGGGGAGGTCGCGGGTCGAGCGCGAGCTGAACTGGAGCGCGATCGCGGCCGTACACGACCGGCTCTACCGGCGCGCGGTCGGAGAGGAGGCGGGATGAACGGCGGTGCCGGCGAGCCCGCGGGCGCCGCGGCCGGCGAGAGCGCCGCGGGCCGTGCTCCCGGGCCGATCGCCCTGCTGCGCGCCGGGCTGGTGCCGGCGGCGCTGATCGGCGCCGTGGCGGGGACGGCGAGCGGCTGGCCGCATCTCGCCGCCGGCTTCCCGCTGGTCGCCGTCTCGCAAGCGCTCCGCGGGCTCGCCTGGGCGGCGGCCGGCGGCGCGGCGCTCCTGGTCGTCCAAGCGCTCCTGGCGCGCCGGCTCGAGCGGCGCCTCGCCCCCCGCGACGCCGCCGTCCTGGCGCTCGCCGCGGCCGCGCTGCCGTGGGTCGCGCTCGGCGGCTACCACCTCGAGCGCCGGTGGGGGATCCACCCGGCCGACCTCCTGACCGCGCGCGCCCTCCGGCTCAACCTCGCCTATCTCGGCCTCTGCGCGCTGGCCCTGGTCGCGCTCGGCTGGTTGCTCCTGCGCTGGCGGCGGCGCGGCGTCCCGCGCCCGCGGCGGCGGTGGGCGATCGCGACCGCCGCGGCCGCCGCGGCCGCCGCCCTGGCGCTGGCCCTCGCCTGGCGCGCCGGGGCCGGCCCGGACGGCGCCAAGCCGCGGCCGGACGTGCTGGTGCTCCTGATCGACGCCCTCCGCCGCGATCACGTCTCGGCCTACGGCCACCCGCGGCCGACCACGCCGGCGATCGACGCCCTGGCCGCCGACGGCGTCCTCTTCCGCGACGCGGTCGCGGCGAGCACCTTCACCAAGTCCTCGATCGCCTCGCTCTTCACCGGTCGCTTCCCCTACCAGCACGGCGTCTACTGGGGGAGCCGGCGGCTCGACGACGGCACGGTGGTCGCCGACCTCCTGCCGCGAAGCGAGGCTACGCTGGCCGAGGCGCTCGGCGAGCGCGGCTGGCTGACCCGCGCCTGGGTCCAGAACAGCCATCTGGTGGAGCGGATGGGCTTCGCCCAGGGTTTCGTCGACTACCGCGACAGCCAGGGCGCGATCGGCCGCATCCACCGCGGCGCGTTCCGCTTCCTGCGCGGACCGGGGCGGCGCTACCCGTACTTCGCCTACCTCCACTACATCGACCTCCACGACCCCTACCGCCCGGAGCCTCCCTACGACCGGATGTTCGGCGACGGCGGCGACCCCTACGAGGGGATCGACCTCGACCGCTGGTCCGCCTACCTCGAGGCGGTCCGGCGCGGCGAGGTCATGGTCGAGCCCGAGCGGATCGAGCGCCTGCGCGCCGCCTACGACGGCGAGCTGCGCGCGATCGACGACGAGGTCGGGCGCCTCTTCGCCGAGCTGAAGCGCCTCGGCCTCTACGACCAGACCCTGATCGTCGTCACCTCCGACCACGGCGACGGCTTCGGCGAGCACGGCTTCATCGCCCACAGCACAGTCCCCTACGAGGAGCTGGTGCGGGTGCCGCTGATCGTCAAGCTCCCGGGCGGCCGCTTCGCCGGCAGCGAGGTCGCCGAGCAGGTGCGCCTGGTCGACGTCCTGCCGACCGTCCTCGCCGCGGTCGGCGTCGAGCCGCCGGCCGGGGTCGCCGGCTGCAACCTGCTGCCGCTCCTCCGCGGCGGCGGGCTGCCGGAGGAGTGCGCCGAGGCGGTGATCGAGATCGCCGAGCCCGGTGCCTACCCGATCGCCGCGGTGCGCACCGGGCGCCTCAAGTACATCCACCACCAGCACCGCGGCGACGAGCTGTACGACCTCGCCGCCGACCCCGGGGAGCGCAGCGACCTCCTGGCGCCGGCGGCGGGGGACCTTCCGGCCGAGCTGGCGGCCGAGGCCGAGGACCTCCGCCTCACCGCGCTCACCGCGGTGGCGGCCCGCGGCGCCCGCGGCAACCAGGTGGAGCTGGACGAGGCGCTGATCCGGGAGCTGAGGGCGCTCGGGTATATCGATTAAGGGGGGCTTTTCAAGCCCCCCTCCCCGCGCGAGTACGGTCTTGTACTAAGACGTGCGCGGGGGCCCCTCCCCCGAGTCGGCGGCTTCGCCGCCGGTCGCCCTTCGGGCTCCGTCCGCTGCCGCCGTCCGAGCCGGCCGCCCCCGCTCCAGGGCCCGGCGGTTCACCGCCGGTGGGCTACGATCGCCGCTCGATGGGGAACCAGGGCGATCTCGGGCGGCTGGCGCGGCTCTTCGGCGTGCAGCTCGCGCATCGAGACGGGCTCGGCCGGCAGCGGACGGCGTCGGTCGAGGGGCTGGTCGCGGTGCTGCGGGCGCTCGGCGCCGAGGTGACCGGGGAGGCCGACGCCGGGGCGGCGCTGCGGGCGCGGCGGCGGGAGCTGGCGGGGCGGCGGCTGGAGCCGGTGGTGGTGGCGTGGGGGGACCGGCCGCCGGCGGCGGAGCTGGTGGTGCCGGCGGGGCTCGCGGGGCGGGTCGAGTGCCGGCTCGAGCTCGAGGACGGCGGCGTGGAGGAGTGGGCGGCCGGGGTCGAGGAGCTGCCGGCGCTGGCCTCGATGGAGGTCGACGGGGAGCGGCTGGTGACCCGGCGGCTGCGGCTGCCGGCGCTCCCGCTCGGGCGGCACCGGCTGAGCGTGGAGAACGCCGGGGAGAGCTGGCGGGCGACCGTGATCGCGGCGCCGCGGACCGCGAGCGATCCGCCCGCCGAGCCGTCCGCCGGGCCGTCTGCCGGGCCGGGCGGGGAGCGCCGCTGGGGGGTCTTCCTGCCGCTCTACTCGCTCCACACCGCGGGGAGCTGGGGGCTGGGCGACTGTTCGGACCTCGCAGCGCTCGCCGGCTGGGCCGCCGCGCGGGGCGCCTCGGCGGTGATGACGCTGCCGCTCTGCGCGCCGGTCTCGCGGCCCTACGAGGCGAGCCCGTACGCGCCGTCCTCCCGCCTGTTCTGGAACGAGGTCTATCTCGATCCGCGGCGGCTCCCCGAGCTGGCCGAGTCGCCGGCGGCGCGGGAGCGGATCGAGTCGCCGGCCTTCGCCGCCGAGGTGGCGGCGCTCCGGCTGGGGCCGCGGGTCGATCCCGCGCGCCAGCACGCGCTCCGGCGGCCGGTTCTCGCCGCGCTCGCCGCGGCCTTCTTCGACCGCGGGTCGGAGGAACGGCGGGCCGTCTACGAGCGTTTTCGCGCCGCGACGCCCGACCTCGACGACTACGCCGCCTTCCGCGCCGCCGCCGAGCGGCTGGAGGGGCTGTGGCCGGCGTGGCCGGAGCCGCAACGGGGCGGGCGGCTCGGGCGCGGCGACTTCGATCCCGGCGAGGCCGACCTCCACCGCTACGCCCAGTGGGCGATGAGCGAGCAGCTCGCCGCGGCAGGGGCGGCGTTCCCGGCGGGGAGCGCCGGGCTCGCCCTCGACCTGCCGCTCGGGGTCCACCCGGACGGCTACGACGCCTGGCGCCACCGCGACCTCTTCGCCGCCGGGGTGTCGGCCGGGGCGCCCCCCGATCCGCTCTACGAGGGGGGCCAGGACTGGGGCTTCGCGCCGCTTCACCCGGAGCGCCAGCGCGCCGCCGGCTACGCGTACCTCGCCGCCGCGCTGCGCCGGATGCTCGCGGTCGCGGGGATCTTGCGCATCGACCACGTGATGCAGCTCCACCGGCTCTACTGGGTGCCGGCCGGGGCGGGCGCCGCCGAGGGGGTCTACGTCCGCTACCCGGCCGCGGAGCTGTACGCCGTCGCCTGCCTCGAGGCGCGCCGCGCGGGGGCGCTCCTGGTGGGCGAGAACCTCGGCACCGTGCCGCGCGCGGTCAACGCCGCGCTGCGCCGGCATCGCCTCTACGGCACCTGGGTGCTCCAGCACGCGATCGATCCCGGCTCCGGGCCCGGCTCCGGGCGGGCGCACGAGCCGGTGCCGGACGACGCCGTGGCCAGCCTCGGCACCCACGACATGCCGCCGTTCGCGGCCTGGTGGGAGGGGCTCGACGTCGAGCGCCGGCGCGACGAGGGGCTGCTCGACGAGGACGAGGCGCGCGCCGCGGCCGGCTGGCGGGAGTTGCAGGGGCGCACCCTGGCCGAGGGCCTGACCGCGGCCGGCCGGCTCGCCCCCGGCGAGCGCGAGCCGCGCCGGGTCGCCGCCGCCGCGCTCGAGAGCCTGGGCGCCGGCCGCTCGCCGCTGGTGATCGCCAACCTCGAGGACCTGTGGGGCGAGCGCGAGCCGCAGAACGTGCCCGGCCCCGCGCACGGCCGCCCCAACTGGCTGCGGCGGGCCGCGCTCTCGCTCGAGGAGATCGCGGCCGACGCGGAGGTGGCGGCCGCGCTCGAGCGGCTCGACCAGGCGCGCCGGCGGCCGGCCGAGCCGGCGCCGCCGTCGCTCGCGGCCGCCGCCCCGGTCGCCCCCGCCGCGCCCGGTCCGCTCGGGCCGATCACCGCCGACGACCTCTATCTCTTCGGCGAGGGGCGCCACTTCCGCCTGTGGGAGAAGCTCGGCGCCCACCCGGCCGACCTCGGCGGCGGGCCGGGGGTCTACTTCGCGGTCTGGGCGCCGCACGCCGAGCGGGTGTCGGTGATCGGCGACTTCAGCGGCTGGGAGCCCGGGCGCCACCCGCTCGCGCCGCTCGGCGGTCCGGGCGTCTGGGAGGGGTTCGTCCCCGGCGCCCACCAGGGCCAGCGCTACAAGTACCGGATCGAGTCGCGCCTCGGCGGCTACCGGGTCGACAAGGCCGACCCGTTCGCCTTCTGCACCGAGACGCCGCCGGCGACCGCCTCGGTGATCTGGGAGCCGTCCCACCGCTGGGAGGACGGCGAGTGGATGGCCGGCCGCGCCGGCCGCGCCGGCCGCGACCGGCCGGTGGCGCTCTACGAGGTCCACCTCGGCTCCTGGCGCCGGGTGCCCGAGGAGGGGAACCGGCCGCTCTCCTACCTCGAGGCGGCGCCCGAGCTGGCCGGCCACCTAGCCGCGCTCGGCTTCACCCACGCCGAGTTGCTGCCGGTGATGGAGCACCCGTTCTTCGGCTCGTGGGGCTACCAGACCACCTCCTACTTCGCCCCCAGCCGGCGCTTCGGCGATCCCGAGCACCTGATGGCGCTCGTCGACCGGCTGCACCGCGCCGGGATCGGCGTCGTCCTCGACTGGGTGCCGTCGCACTTCCCGGCCGACGAGCACGGCCTCGGCTGGTTCGACGGCGCGCCGCTCTTCGAGTACTCCGACCCGCGCGAGGGGTGGCACCCGGACTGGAAGAGCATGATCTTCAACTACGCCCGCGGCGAGGTGCGGAGCTTCCTCGTCAGCTCGGCGCTCTACTGGATCGAGCGCTACCACGCCGACGGCCTGCGGGTCGACGCCGTGGCCTCGATGCTCCACCGCGACTACTCGCGCGGCGCCGGCGACTGGATCCCCAACGCCGAGGGGGGGCGCGAGAACTGGGAGGCGGTCGATCTCCTGCGCCAGCTCAACGAGGAGGTCCACCGCGTCCCCGGCGTGGTCACCTTCGCCGAGGAGTCGACCGCCTGGCCCGGGGTCACCGCGCCGGCCGCCGAGGGCGGCCTCGGCTTCGACTACAAGTGGGACCTCGGCTGGATGAACGACACCCTGGCCTACCTCGGCCGCGACCCGATCCACCGCCGCCACCATCACGGCGACCTGACCTTCCGCGGCATCTATGCCTCGTCGGAGTGCTACCTGCTGCCGCTGTCGCACGACGAGGTGGTCCACGGCAAGGGGTCGCTCCTCGGCAAGCTCGCCGGCGACACCTGGCACAAGCTCGCCCAGCTCCGCCTCCTCTACGCCTACCAGTGGACCCAGCCGGGCAAGAAGCTCCTGTTCATGGGCGGCGAGATCGGCCCCTGGCGCGAGTGGGACCACGACTCGAGCCTCGACTGGCACCTCGCCGCCGACCCGGCCCACGCGGGGCTCGCGCGCTGGGTCGCCGACTTGAACCGGCTCTACCGCGACGAGCCCGCGCTCCACCGGGGCGACTGCGACCCCGCCGGCTTCCGCTGGACCGTGGTCGGCGACGCCGAGCGGAGCGTCCTCGCCTACCTCCGCCTCGGCGCCGAGGGCGACCGGCCGGTGCTCGCCGCCTTCAACTTCACCCCGGTGCCGCGCCACGGCTACCCGATCGGAGTACCGGCCGCCGGGAGCTGGACCGAGGCGCTCAACAGCGACGCCGAGAGCTACGGCGGCAGCGGCGTCGGCAACCTCGGTGCCGTCGACGCGGTGGCGGCCGCCGGGGCCGGGGCCGGGGACGGCGAGGCGATGGCCGAAGACCATGACGGCTGGCCCGCGCGACTCGAGCTGAACCTGCCGCCGCTCGGCGCGGTGATCCTGATCGGGCCCCGCTGAGGCCGGCGGCTCCAGGATCTCAAGTGGTGAGGAGAATCACCGAGCCTGCTTCGCCTTTCTGCTGCCCGATGTCGCCAGCGTCAGGCTGATGCCTCCGCCGACGAGGAACTCCAACTCGTAGTCAGCGTTGGGATCGAATGAAACAGTGTTGGTCCCGCTGCCCTCGTTCGCCGACACGCACTGCGTGTAGTACTCCTTTGCGGCGGTGCTCGCATAGAGCAAGCAGTTCGCGCGAGTGCCGCAGACGAGAACCGCCGCAGTCGGCGCGTTCTTTTTCCCCTCAGGGATCGTAATCGCCTCACCGAGGGTGAGTCCCAATCCGGGTGCCGCGCAAAACGCGCTAAACGGCGTGCTGCTCTTCAGGTTCGCAACCTTGCCGAAGCTGACGTATCCCGCCTGGTCGTTGTCCGCTTTGATGATTCTTGCCATGGCTCCTCCCAGTAAAAAGGTCTCTCGATGGTATTCCAGCAACGCGGCTACCGTGGTCCTGCCGACGAACCCAGAGGGCTCCGGGGTGCGTTCCCCGTGAGCACGATCCCACGCTAGCTCGAGGTCGAATCAGGAGTATACGCCGAATCGTTGAAGGCCGTTGCAAAGCATGATCAAGACATCGTATTTCAACTGGTTCTGCTGCTTGGCCACCCTATAGGTGGAGCATCGCCACCGGCCGTGGGCCGGCCGTTCGGCTGGTCGGTCAGCGCCACCGCCACCGCGGTCAGCTCCTCGAGGAGGTCGAGCGCGGTCCGTCCGTCGAAGTGCCCCAGGCTCTCGCCGGCGGCGACCTGCGCCGCCAGCCGCTGGAGCGCGCGCCGGGCGGCGGCGCGGCGGATGGCCGCCGACTCCCCGGGCACCGGCCGGCGCGCGCCGGCGGTGAAGAGGAGCACCGCCGAGACGGTCAGCCGCATCCGGCGGGCGAGCGGCTCGGCGTCGGGGGAGCGCAGCGGCAGGGTGGCGCGCACCACCGCCAGGACCAGCCGGTCGGCGCCCTCGGCGGCGGCGCGGGGGAACGGCGGCTCGGGCGCGGCGGCGAGCGGGAACGGGAGCGGGGCGGCGAGCGTCGGCGGCTCGGGGTCCCGGGTGGTGGGGGCGGGGCGGGGCTCGGCGGCGGCGGTCGGGGGCATGGCGGTCCTCCTTCGGTTTTTGGGTCGATCGGTTCGTCCTTCACCTCCTCCAGACGGAAAACGGGGCCGCGATCTCGATGCCCGGGGGTTGACAAAAATCCAGAGTACTCTAGAATCCAGAGTCTGGATCAAGAGACGACCGGGCGGCCGATCCACCACGGAGGGATGCGATGACCGAGATGAGCAGGATCGAGGAGGACCTCGGCTACGTGCGGGCCGCGCTCGGGCGCGAGCGGCGGGGGCGGTCGCCGGCCGGGATCTACTTCCTGTGGGCGGCGATCGTCCTGGCCGGCTTCTCGCTGGTCGAGCTGGCGCCCGGGATCGTCGGCCTCTACTGGCTGATCGCGGGGCCGGCGGGCTTCGTCGCCAGCCTCTGGCTCGGCTGGCGGGCGTCGCGCCGGATGGGCGAGGTCGACCGCGCCGCCGGGCGCCGCGTCACCCTGCACTGGCTCGGCCTGCTGATCGCCGGCGCGCTCGCGGTGCTGCCGGTGGTCGGTGGCCGGGACGGGGGCGAGGGGAGCTGGTACGCCTTCGGCGCCACCATGGTGCTGCTCTCGGCGCTGACCTACTGGCTGGCCGGCGTCCACGGCGACCGGCCGCTCCTGGTCGTCGGTGCGCTGCTGTTCGGCGGCTATGCGGTGGTCGTGCTGCTGCCCGAGCCGGCGTGGATCGTGATCGGCGTCCTCTGCGGCGCCGCCCTGGCGGTCGCCGGCTGGTCGGCGCGGAGGAGCGAGCTTGCCGGGACGCCGGGATGACGCCGCCGGCGGGTCCGCCGGCGAGCCGGTGCCGGAGGCGGCTGCCGGGCTGGCGCCCGAGCTGGGGTTCGACGGCCTCGACCGCCTGCTCGAGCACCGCGTGCGGCTGGCAATCTCGGTCCTGCTGTCGCGCGCCGACGCCCTCTCGTTCGCCCGCTTGAAGGCGCTCCTGGGCGAGACCGACGGCAGCCTGGGCGCCCACCTGGGCCGGCTCGAGGACGCCGGCTACCTGAGGGTCGACAAGGAGTTCGTCGACCGCAAGCCGGTGAGCTGGTACGCGCTGACCGGGAGCGGCCGCGCCGCCCTCGCCGGCCACGTCCGGGCGCTCGAGCGGCTGACCCGGGCCGCGGCCGTCGGGCCGGCCGAATAGCCCGATTCGATCCGTTTCGATCCGAGTCCGTTTCGACCCCACTCATTCCGAAGACCTGGGAGACGACCGATGAACCGCATCCCCGCGATCCTCCTCTGCACCGCGATCCTGCCCGCGACCCTCCTCCTCGCCCCGGCGCCGCCGGCCTCGGCGGTCCCCGGCCAGGACGCGCCGCCCGCCTCTGCCGGCGCTCCCGCGCATGCCCACGGCTCGGTCCAGGGGCCGGAGGCCGGCAACCCCCTCCTCGCCGAGCAGCGCGAGGCGATGGCACGGCTCGCCGGCTGGGCCGGCGAATGGCGGGGCTCCGGCTGGGCGATGGCGCGCGGCGGCCAGGGCCGGATCGAGTCCTCGATCCGCGAGAGCGTGCGCTCGAAGCTCGGCGGCCTCGCCCTGGTGGTCGAGGGGGAGGGACGGTCGAAGGACCCGGCGACCGGCGAGGAGAAGCTCACCCACGACGCCCTCGGCGTCATCACCTGGGACCCGCACGGCGACCGCTACCTCTTCCGCTACTGGTCCGCCGAGGGCCAGGCCGGCGAGACCGAGCTGGTGCCGGTCGAGGGCGGCTGGCGCTGGGGCTTCACCGCGCCCGGCGGCGGCCCCGAGGTCCGCTTCACCGTCGAGCTGGGCGCGGACACCTGGCACGAGCGCGGCGAGGTGTCGATGGACGGCGGCGGGAGCTGGTTCCCGATGCTCGAGATGACCCTGACGCGCCAGGGCGGCTGAGGCCGCGGTCGCTTGTCACGCGCCCTCGCGGCTCGCGCACTGCCCTGGATGAAGACCGCGGGCGCGGCGGACCCCCTGGCGGGATCGGAATGGGCGGGGGAGAGGGGGCATCCTCGATGAGCCCGCCTTCCGCAAAGGGGGTCCACCATGGTCCGCCAGATCGTCTTCCTCCTCAGCTTCCTGCTCGTCTACAGCGCTCCGGCCGCCCTGCTCGCCTCGACCGCGCCGCCCGCCGAGCCCGGCGGCGACTACCCGGTGCCCACGGGCGCCGCCCCCGGCGGCTCGACGCCCGAGCGTGCCTCGGCCTGGAACGGGCTGCCCTCGACCGCGCAGGAGCAGTACGTCGACTCGTTCTGGAACGAGATCGTGCCCCAGGCGCTTCAGCACGCCGGCGCGAAGGAGGCGGCCGGGGAGCCGGCGCCGGCCAACCCGCTGCTCGGCGGCGCGGTGACGCGGCCGGCGACCGCCCGGACGACCCGCACGGTCGCCGAGCTGGTCCCGGCCAAGGACGCGCCGCCGCCCTCGCCCCTGGTGATCCCCTGCCCGGAGGCGGCCACCGGCTCCTGCGAGTGCATGCCGATCGCCGGCGCCGCCGACCCCGGCGAGCCGGTCGAAGCGATGACCATCGTCGCCTCGCCCACCTCGGGCCAGGCGCCGCTCACGGTCTTCTTCGACGTCCAGTGGAGCCAGCCGATCTCGTCCTACTACTGGGACTTCGGCGATGGCGGCACGTCCTGGGGCGCGAGCCCGAGCCACACCTACACCAGCGGCGGCACCCGCACGGTGTCGGTCACGGTCACCCACGCGCTCTGGTGCTCGACCCATTGGGACAGCACCACGATCACGGTCAGCGCGCCGGCGCCCACGCTGCCCGACCACGACGCCGACGGCCTGGCGGACCAGTTCGAGGACGACCTCGCGTTCGCCTTCCGGCCGATCTACCACGTCTCGGCCGGCGAGCGGGCGGGCACCGGCTTCGCCGACTTCGGCGACTTCGTCCCCCAGACGCCGACCCAGGTCTTCGGCTCGGTGCCGGCCCGCAACCACGTCCGGGTCAAGCCGCTCGGCTTCACCTGGGTCAACGGCCAGTACTCGGGGGTGCTCCAGATCGACTACTTCACGATGTGGAACCGCGACGACGGACTCGTGGTCAGCAACGCCTGCATCTTCCTGACCGGCGGCGTCGCCGGCTTCCTCGAGCCGGTGGTCGCCTTCGCCCACCCGCTCGACAACGAGCGCTCGGCGGTGCTGGTGGCGGCGCCGGCGGCCGGCGGCGGCTACAACACCTCGCCCGGCGCCTACAAGGCCTACGAGTACTACACCGCCGCGCACGAGGACACCTTCAACGACAAGAGCCTCTACTTCTGGTTCTCGTCGCCGGTCCCGGCCTACACCTCGGTGCGGCTGGGGCTGACGCTGAGCAAGCACGCCAGCTACCCGTTCAACGCCGACGGCCTGCCGCTGGCGCCCGCGTGGGTCATCTACTCGACCTACGACTTCATCTTCTGGCTCTACTGGACCGGCCAGATCGACTTCTGGGACTACCTGATCTATTCCTACATCGCCGACGTCGTCTTCTTCGTCTGCTGGGTCGAGCACTTCATCGAGCAGGGCGGCACGCTGCCCGGCGCGAGCAAGAACGTCGGCGACGTCGGCCACGCCATCAACGGCTCGGGCTTCATCGAGACGACGGCGTTGCGTAACAAGCTGAACAAGGTGCTCTGGTACCTCAACTGAGGGGTTCCGAGGGGGGTTGCTCCAACCCCCCTGCACTGTTCGAGTCGGGGCGCGAGTCGGGGCGTTGACCGGCGCCGACCCACCGGCGTATCCTTCCGGTCGCTTCGTCGTGACTTTGATCTTTCCCGCTCTAGGGGAGCTTTCTGAGTCAGGATATTTGCCTGTACAGGTATGCGAAATTGGAAACTAAAGATCTAGCCGGGCGTCTTCGCGAGCGGCTCTCGATCCTGCTCGACATCCCCTCCGAGGAGGTCGGGGACGAAACCCCCTTCGCGGACCTCGGCGTCGACTCGATGATGCGTCTGGAGCTGGTCGCCCTGGTCGAGCAGCACATCGGCTTCGAGCTCCCGGAGCGGGACCTCGGGGCGCTGGCCACGATGAGGGACGTCGATCGCTATGTCCTCGCTCTCGAGCCGAGGTGAGGACCGGACCCCGCTGATCACGGGGTTCGGCGTCGTATCGGCCATCGGCACCGGCGCCGAGGAGTTCTGGCGGGCGGTGCTCGCCGGGACCCAGGGCGTCCGCCCGGTGCGCTCGTTCGACGTCTCCCGGATGCGCAACCAGGTCGGCTGCGAGGTCGACGACCGCCGTCTCGACGGCATCGCGCCCGAGGCGCCGCGCGCCACCCGGCTGGGCGCCGCGGCCGCCGGCGAGGCGCTGGCGGTCGCCGGCCTCGACCCTACGCGGATCGACGCCGTCTGCGTCGGCACGACGATGGCGGACCTGCCGTCGGTCGAGGACCGGCTGAGCGACGTCGCCAACGCCGAGACGGCGGCCGCGGTGCGGCCGCTGGTCGACGGCGACTTCGCGGGCCGGATCGCGGCCGCGGCCGGCGTCGCCGCGCCATCGGTGACCATCGCCACCTCCTGCTCGGCGGGCAACCTGGCGATCTTCCGCGCCGCCGACCTGGTCCGGAGCGGCCGCGCGTCGGCGGTGCTCGCCGGCGGCGCCGACGCCTTCTCCCGGCTCGCCTTCATCGGCTTCTCGCGGATGCGCGCGATGGCCTCCGAGCGCTGCGCGCCGTTCGCGCTCGGGCGCGAGGGGATGCTGCTCGGCGAGGGGGCCGCGTTCGTGGTCGTCGAGCCGGCCTTCGAGGTCGCCCGGCGCGGCGCCCGCGCCTACGCCGAGATCGCCGGCTACGGACTTTCCTGCGACGCCTACCACATCGCCACCCCGGTGCCCGACGGCCGCGGCGCCGCCGCGGCGATCGAGCTCGCGCTCGACGACGCGCGGGTGGCGCCCGAGGAGGTCGACTACGTCTCGGCCCACGGCACCGGCACGCGGCAGAACGACATGGCCGAGGCGCGCGCCTACGGCCGGGTGCTCGGCGGCCGCCGGCCCTACATCAGCTCGTTGAAGGCGCTGGTCGGCCACTGCCTGGGCGCCGCCAGCGCGCTCGAGGCGGTGGCCTCGGTGCTCAGCCTGCGCGACCAGCGGGTGATCCCGGCCTGGAACGTCGAGCGCGCCGACCAGGAGTGCGACGTCGAGCTGCCGCTGCCCGGCCGCATCGACCCGGCGACGCGCCTTCGCGTGGTGGTCAGCAACGGCTTCGCCTTCGGAGGCAACAACTCGTGCCTGGTGCTGCGGGCGGCGTAGCCAGCGCCCCCGCGCACGCAGCCCGGCTCGCGGCGGGCGCCTGGACCGAGCCGGTGGTGATCACCGGCTGCACCGGCGCGATCGACGGCGCGCTCGAGCTGCCGCCGGAGATCGCCGGCGCGGTGGTGCGCGGCCCGTTCGACGACGTCCGGCTGCCGGGCGCGCCGGTGGCTCCCGCGGCGCAGGCGCTGGTCGCCGCGATCGGCCGCCTGCTGGCCGATCCCGCGACCGGCGAGCCGCCCGCGCCGGAGCGCCGCGCGATCGTCGTCGGCACCCGCGCGGCGGCGCTCAGCGAGACCATCCTGTTCATGGGGGAGGTCGCGGCGAACGGCCCGGCGCTGGTCAACCCCGGGCTCTTCCCGTTCACGGTGATGAACGCCGCCGCCGGACTGGCGGCGATCCAGCACGGCTGCCGGGGCGCCAACGTCACGCTCGCGAGCGGCGCCTCGTCGGTGCTCGACGCGCTGATCTACGCCGCCGACCTGGTCGCCTCCGGGCGCGCCGACCTGGTCTTCGCCGGCGGCTTCGAGGGCCTCGGCGAGCAGGCCTCGCTGGCGCTCGGGCGGAGCGCGCCGCCGCTCGTGGTGGCGGTGGTGGCGGCGGTGACCACCCGCGCCGCCGCGCTCGCCGCGGGCGCGCGCCCGATCGCGCGGCTGCTCGCCTGGTCGAGCGGCGAGGTGCCGGGGCTGGCCCCGGCGGCGGCGCGGCGCGAGATCGAGAGCGCGGCGCTCGGCGCCGCCGAGCCGCTCCTGGGGCGGTCGCAGCCCGGGCCGTCGCAGCTAGGTCCGAGCGCGCCGGCCGATTCCCGGCCGGAGGCGGGCCTGCTCGCGCTGCTCTCCGCGGTCACCTCCCTGGCCGCCGCGGGCGCGGCCGAGGCCGCCTCGCTCGCCGCCGGTCCCGAGGACCGGGCGGCCGGCACCGCGCTGGTCCTCGGCGGCGCCGGAGGGTGGCGGTGACCGGCCGCGCCAACCTGGTCGAGCTGCTGCCGCACCGCCCGCCGATGCTGCTCCTTGCCGAGGCCGAGATGGGCGCCGACCGGGTGCTGACGTCGCGCCAGGTGATCCCGGTCGAGGACCCGGTGCTGGCCGGCCACTTCCCCGGCTTCCCGGTCTGGCCGGGGGCGCTCCTGCTCGAGGCGATGGCGCAGTCGACCGCGATCTGGCTGCTCAGCGAGCGCGGCGGCCTCGCTGCCGACGAGGTGCCGGTGTTGGGCGCTGTCGACTGCCGCTTCCTCCACCCGGCGCGCCCCGGCGAGACCGTCTCCTACCGCACCGAGCTGGTGCGCCGGATCGGCGACATGGGCCTCTTCACCGTCGAGGCGCGGCGGGCCGGGGGGGCGACGATCGCGCGCGGCCGGCTGTCGGCCGGCATCGTCCTGCGCTCCGCGCTCGCCGCCGGTGGCTGAGATGCACTACGCCGGGCAGCGCGCGCTGGTGGTCGGCGCCAGCGGCGGCATCGGCCGCGCCATCGCCGAGGAGCTGATCGACCACGGCGCCGACGTCGCGGTCACCTTCCACCGCGGCCCGGAGGAAGCGGAGCGGCTGGTCGCCCGCGGCGCCGCGCGCGACCGCCGCTGCTTCGCCTACCGGCTCGACCTCCGCTCGCCGGACTCGGTGACCGCGGTCTGCGACCGGCTCGCTGAGGACCTCGGCGTGCCGACGATCGTGGTCTGTAGCGCCGGCACGCTGCGCGACCGGCCGCTGGCCGAGACCACCGACGACGACTGGAGCTTCGTCCTCGACACCAATCTGACCGGGGTGTTCCGCATGCTGCGCCGGCTGGCGCCCGCGATGATGCGCGCCGGCGGCGGCCGGATCGTCACCGTCGCCTCGGTCGCGGGGCTCTTCGGCCAGCCCGGGCAGGCCGGCTACGCGGCGTCCAAGGGCGGGCTGATCGCGATGTCGCGGGCGCTCGCCCGCGAGCTCGGTCCCTTCGGGATCACCGTCAACGCGCTCGCGCCCGGCTTCGTCGACACCGAGATGACCCGCGACCTCCCCGAGGGGCTCCGCCGCCGGTCGCTGGCGCGGATCCCGCTGCGGCGGTTCGCCGAGCCCGCCGACCTGATCGCCGCGGCCCGGCTCTTGATGAGCCCGGAGGGGGGCTACATCACCGGCCAGGTGCTGGTGGTCGACGGCGGGCTGACCTGCTGATGGCGGGCGGCCCGATGGCGGACGGCGGCCGCGCCGTGGCGGTCACCGGCGTCGGCCTGGTGGCGGCGCCCGGGATCGGCCTCGACGCCGCCTGGGAGCGGCTGCGCCGCGACCCGCCGCGGGCGACGCCCTGGTCGGGGCCGCCGCCGACCGACCGGATCGAGTTCCCGCTCTTCCGCGCCCCCGAGTACGACCTCGAGGCGGTCGGGGTCCCCGCCCGCTGCCGCCGCTGGCTCGCCGACGAGGGGCTCGGCGAGGCGCGCGACCTCCACCACCTGCTCGCCGCGACCGCGCTCGCGCTCGGCGACGCCGGGCTGGGCACCGACTGCTCCGAGCTCGATCCGCCGGCGGCGGTGGTGGTCGGCGACGAGAGCCCGGGCTTCGAGGAGCTGTCGCTCGAGCTGTTCCGTCTGGGGCTCGACGCGCCGTTTCCCGGCGGCGTCGAGGAGCGCTTCGACCGGCTGACCGGACGCTTCTTCCGCCTCAGCACCTTCCTGCCGCCGTACTGGCTGGCGCGCGCCTTCGGCTTCGCGGGGCTCGGCCTGTTCGTCAACTCGGCGTGCACCTCGGGGCTCTCGGCGCTCGACGTCGCCGCCGGCGAGGTGCGCTCGGGACGCAGCGGCGTGGCGGTCGCGGCCGCCGCCGACAACCCGCTGTCGGCGGCCAAGTTCCTCTGGTTCGACCGCCTCGGCCTCTACGCCAGGGACGGCGTGATCCGGCCCTTCGACCCCGGCCAGCGGGGGCTCGTCCTCGGCGACGGCGGCGCCGCGCTCGTGCTCGAGGACGCGGCGGCGGCGCGCGCGCGCGGGGCGCGGATCTATGCCGAGTACGCCGGCGCCGCGTTCGCCCAGGACGGCTGGAAGATCACCGTGCCGTCGCCGGTCAAGGGCAGCGCGGAGAAGGCGGTGCGGCGCGCCCTGGCGGCGGCCGGGGCGGCGCCGGCGGAGGTCGACCTGGTGGTGCCGCACGGCGCCGGTTCCCCGGCCTCCGACGGCTACGAGGCGCGCGAGCTCGAGCGGGTGTTCGGCGCCGGCGGCGCCTGGCCGGCGGTCGCCGCGTTGAAGCCCCTGGTCGGCCACAACCTCGGGGGCAGCGCGCTGGTCGACGCCGCCCTGCTCCTCGCCGCGATGGACCGCGGCGAGGTGCCGCCGACCCTCGGCCACGAGCGCCCCTACCCGCGCCACGCGCTGCCGCTCACCGCCGAGTGGCGGCGCCGGCCGCTGCGCCTGGCGGTCAAGCTGTCGTGCGGCTTCGCCGGCTTCTGCGGCGCCGCGGTGTTCCGCCGGCCGGCGGAGGAGGCGGGTTGAGCGGGCGCGCGCCGGTCTTCGACGAGCTGATCGACGACGCCTACCTCGAGGCGTCGGCGTCGGCCTGGGCCTACGTGCGCGCCCACGGCGCGGCGATCCTCGAGCGGCTCGGGTTGTGGCGGCAGCCGCCCCGGCCGCGCCCGGCGGAGGAGCTGGGGGCGGCGCTCGGGGTGGAGCCCGCGGGCGCCGCCCCGTTCGCTTGGCTGTTCGAGGCGGTCGCCGCCGGTGGCGGCGGGCGGGTGCGGCGGGAGGGCGGCGGCTACGCCCCCGGGGAGCCGCCGCCCGCGGGCCACCTCGAAGCCGCCGCAGCGGCGGTCCGGCGGCACGCCGCCGGCGTCGGCAGCTCGATCGAGCTGATCGAGTACGTCGCCGAGCGCTACCCGGACTTCCTGCGCGGCGAGCGCTCGGGGCCGATGATCCTGCTCAAGGGCCGGGGGCTCGAGCTGTGGGAGGCCTACTTCTCGGCCGCGAACCCGCTCTACCAGGTCCACAACGCCGCCTGCGCGCGCGGGCTGCGGCGGGCGATCGCGGCGATCGGGCGGCCGCCGCACGTGGTCGAGCTCGGTGCCGGCACCGGCGGCGGCACCGCCGGAGTGCTCGCCGAGATGGCGGCCGCCGAGCCCGGGCGCCGGGGCCGGCTGACCATCACCGACACCGCCCCCTCGTTCCTGTTCCGGATCGGCGAGCGGCTGGCCGGCGCCGGCGTCGAGCTGGCCCGCCGCCGGGTCGATTTTGAGCGCCCGCTCGCCGAGCAGGGACTCGCCCCGGGCGAGGCCGACGTGGTGGTCGCGGTCAACGCCCTGCACATCGCGGCCGACCTGCCGGCGACCCTCGATCGGCTGGCCGGCACCCTCGCCGCCGGCGGCCGGCTGGTGGTCTCGGAGTCGCTCTGCGGCGCCGGCGAGCAGGTGCACCAGGACTTCGTCTTCAACCTGCTGCCGGGATCGGCGACCGGCGGCTCGCGCTTCCTCACCGCCGCCGCCTGGCGCGCGGCCTTCGCCGCCTCGCCGTTCGAGGCCGAGATCGAGGTCAACCGGCAGGGGCCGGAGCTGGCTCTGCTGGCGGTCGCGGCGGTACGAGGTTGACGGAGCCCCGGTGGTCCCGTTTCACGTCCTCCGCAGGCGCGCGAGAAGCGCTTGGGCGTGCGGACAGGCCTCCTCGACGACGTGCGGGCTCAACCTCCTGAGCAGTTCATAGGAGATCTTGCCCTTGGCGTAGCGCTGCCGGCATCCGGCCGTCGCCATGTCCAGGGCTTCGAGCACGGTCTCTTTGGGCACCTCCTCGAGCTTCGGCCACTTCCGCAGGTGGCCCTCGCGCAGGCAGTCGCCGAAGTGCTTTCTCAGCAGGTCGCGATCCGCGAGGAACCACGTCTCCAGCACCTGGACCATGAGGAAGGCCTGGTCGTCGCCGACGCCCTGGGGCGGCTTCCAGCCGTCTTGGGCTCGGAGGTGCTGCCAAACGGACTGCCCCCGGGCCACCGGGCCTTCGCTGTCGACGAGTAGGAGGGGGATCGTTCCGCCCCGCGGGTTGGCGACGGCCGTCGCGAAGAGATCGAACGTCTGTTCCCGCCCCTGGCCGCGAACAGTCTCCGGCATCCTGCCGGCGAGGCCGGCCTTCTCGAGGAACTGCGCCCACGCCTGCCGAGAGAGCGTGTCGTGCAACGGGCCCGGGCCGCCGCCCTCGACATAGAGTCTGATCCTCACCAGCGGTTGCCCCCCAGCTCGCCCTTGCTCCAGAGCTCGCCCAGCGAGTACTTGGTCAGCCACGCCTCGAGCGCTTCCGCGTCGAGGCGTTCCAGGTTGGACTCGCCGCCGGCCCTGGAGCAGACGATCACGCTCTCGGGACGATCCGTCAGCGCGTCCACCAGCATCCGCGAATGCGTGGTGACGACGAGCTGCATGCGTTCCGAGGCGCTGACCAGGAGGTCGGCCACGTGCGGCAGGACGTCTGGATGGAGGCCCAGCTCCGGCTCCTCGATGGCGACCAGCGGCGGGGGATCCGGATGCAGGAGGATCGCCAGGAGGCTCAGGTAGCGCAGAGTGCCGTCCGAAAGGCGAGTCACCGGGATATCGCGGCCCCCGGTTTCCTCCAGGAAGAGCAGGACGTTTCCGCCGTCGATGTCCACGTGGATGTCCTCGATCCCCTCGAAGAGCTTCCGAAGGGACTCGACCAGAGCGTTCTTGACCCGCGATCGGATCTTGTTGAGCACGAGCGCCAGGTTCTCGCCGCCGTCGCTGAGGTAGTCGCTCCGGCCCTGAGCGCTCTGCTCCTGGCGGACGCTCGCCGTCGGCCCGAACGTCCAGCTTCGATAGAGGCGGATCCGCTCGTACTGTTCCTGGAGCCAGTACAGGACGGGATACCTTTCCGGGTCCCGAACCTGCGACAGGATCGACTCCTCCGGTTTGACGCTTTCGCGGCGCAGTCCTCGGTAGTCCTCGGTCTGCTCGTTGAGCAACGGGTGTCCGCGCCGAAAGCGGTAGTAGAAATAGGAATCCTCCTTCCCTTCGTAGCGGCGCTCGTTCTCGATGCGCTCGTCCGCCACTTCGAAGCGTTCGCCGTGCTCGGTGATCTCGAGCACGTGCCGCACGGGCATCTTGCCTTGCGGATAGTCGACGACCGCGTCGATCGTGGCCACGCGCGCCGACTGTGGGCCTTTCCAAAGCCACTCCCTGACCCCGCCCATCTCCTTGACCGGCTCCGGCAGCTTGGTCGGAGATGCGCGGAGCAACGAGAGCACCTCCAGGAGGTTGGACTTGCCGCTGCCGTTGGGACCGATCAGGACGTTGAGTGGCTGAAGGGGGAGGTCGATGCCCTCCGGACCGAAGGACAAGAGCCCCGAGACCTTCAAGTGTCGGATCAGCATCTGGGCTCCTCTGGTGGAACGTCCATCGGATCGGAATCGTCGGGCACCCGGACCGCTCAGGCCACGGCTGCGACGACGAGGGCAGAGCGGCCTTCCTCGAGGAGGATGGCTGCGTGTCGCTCCAAGGCTATCGCGATCCCGCCGGTCGCCGCCGGTCGCCGTCCCCGGGCGCCGGCGCGGCGGCGGCCGCCCCGGCCGGCCGCACGCGGCCTTCGCGCAGGGCGAGCCAGGTCCCGAGCGCCAGGAGCGCCATCAGCGCGTAGAGGTTGATCGAGGTCGCCGCCTTCATCGCCCACGGCGGCAGGGTCCAGCTCTCGTAGCGGAGCGGGAAGTTGAGGCCGGCGAGCGCGGCGAGCGCGGCCAGGGCCGCCAGCCAGCCGATCCGCGGCACACCGCGCCGGCTCCGCCAGACGTGGCCGGCCGCGAGCGCCAACCCGGGAAGCAGGAAGACGGCGTGGTGGATGTAGGCGTAGGGGGCGGCGACGATCATCAGGGCCAGGAACGGCAGCAGCATCAGCTCCTCGCCGGGGCGGCCGCGCAGCCGGTGGGCGGCCAGCGCCAGCAGGGCCGCGAGCGCGAGGATCGCCGCCGCGCTGGCCGCCGCGACCGCCTCCGGCCGGTCGCCGAGGAGGCGCGCGAAGAGGCCGGCGAGCGAGAAGTTGGGGTAGAAGCCGGCCGGGAACATGCCCGGGATGCGGCTGCCGTGGCCGCGCTCGGGGAGGACCTCGAAGAAGCGGCGCCAGGCTTCGAGACCGCCCAGCGGCAGGGTCGCGAGGGCGATCGCGGCGGCGGCCGCGGCGAAGCCGCCGAGGACGCGCCAGCGCCGCCGCGCGACCGCCCAGACCAGGAGCAGCGCCGGCGAGACCTTGATCAGCGCCGCCGCCGCGAGCGCCGCGCCCGCGGCGCCGTCGCGGCCGCGGAAGAAGAGCAGGCAGGCGAGCGCGACGAAGGCGAGGACCAGGAGGTTGACCTGGCCCATGTCGAGGGTGAGGTAGAAGCGCAGCACGCCGACCCCCACCGCGGCCGCCACGGCCGGCACCCAGACCGCGGCGGCGCCGGCACCGGCGGCGCTCGGCGCGCCGGCATCAGGCCCGCCGGTATCAGACCCGGACCTGCGCGCCAGCGCGGCCTGCGCGGCGAGCGCCGAGAGCACCGCCGCGGCGAGTGCCGCGGCGAGGTGGAGCCACAGCCAGAGCGCCTGCGCCGGCGCCGGGTCGAGCGCCCCCCAGGCCTGGCCGAGGTAGGCCAGCGGCGGCGGGTAGAGGTAGGGGAAGACCCAGCCGGGGATCCCGTCCTCCTCGGCCAGGCGCCGGAGCGCGCCGGTGTCGTAGACGTCGACGCCGTCGCCGGCGGCGCGGGCGGCGACGTAGAACGAGTTGAAGTCGATCAGGAGCAGCCGGTCGCGGCGGTCGAGGGCGACCGCGGCGAGGATCCCCCAGGCAACGAGCGGCAGGGCGAGCGCCGCGAGCCGGCGCCGCGCGGGGCTCACCGGCGGCCGGCGGCGGCGCCGGCGGCCTCGGCGGTCCCGGCGGCCGGTGGGCTGGCCGGCGCGCCGGCGGGTACGGCCGGCGGCGCGGCGGGCGCGACCGCCGCGGCGGCCGGTTCGGAGAGGTCGGGCACGCCGTCGCGGTCGGCGTCGCGGAGCGCCGCGAGGTGCTCGCCGTAGGCCTCGGCGACGTTGAGCAGGGCGTAGGAGAAGTAGCGGCTGCCGTCGGGCGCCTCGGTCCACCCCTGGTAGCGCGGCGGCACCCGGAACTTGAGCTCGGGCCGGAACACCTCGGGGCCGACCTCGCGGCCGGCGACCTCGAAGCTCTCGGCGATGCGGCCGTCGCCGTCGAGGTCGGCGGGGAGCAGCTCGGGCGGGTAGAGCACCAGCGAGCGCAGGAACTCGATCAGCGCCTCGCGGTCGGCCTCCGGCGCCGCGGCGTAGGCCAGGGCCGCGGCCTCCGCCTCGCCGCCGTGGCGGCGGATCACCTCGTCGAGGCTGGTGCTGCGGCCGTCGTGGCCGAGGCGGACCGACGACCCGACGCCCCACAGGTGGGCGGTGCGGAAGCGGCGGGTGACGTAGATCTTGCCCGCGTAGGCGTACTCGTAGAACCGCTTGCCGAGGTCGTGGTGGCGGAAGTCGGTGAACACGTTCTCGACCGAGAAGCCGTCACGGCGCGGCACGCGCAGGGTCGAGCCGTCCGGGCCCGGCACCTCGCGGGAGAGGTCGATCAGCCGGCCGGTCAGGCGGTCGCGCTCCGGGTCGTGGCGGACGTCGAGGTGGAAGAAGCGGCGGTCGCCGGGGAGGCCGCGCCCGGGGTCGGCGGGCTCGATCCGCCAGTCCGGCACGTGGCAGGAAGTGCAGCCGAGGTCGGCGATCACCTGGCGGCCGCGGCGGGTCTCGGCGGTCTCGGGGCCCCGGCCCGGCGCCGGGTGGTTGAGCATGAACCACTCGAGGAGGTCGCGCTCGCCGACCGTGACGGTGGCGCGGCGCGCCGGGTCGGGCTCGGCGAACGGATCGCCGGTCAAGACCACCTCGGACTGGAAGGCGCCGGCGTTCGACATCCGGCCCCAGTCCATCAGCATCGGTCCGCCGTAGCGGCCGCGGTGCTCGACCTCGCCCTCGGGGAGGATCCCCATGATGGTGACGAAGACGCCGGTCGAGAAGGTGCGCATCGACGGGAACTGGTGGTCGCCCGCCGAGGTGGCGAAGACGCCGGCGGCGAGGTCGTAGCCGGCGATCCCGGGGGCGCCGAGCCGCGGCAGGCGGCCGTCCGCGGTCCACAGCACCCGCTCGCCCTTCTCGTCGACCATGCGCACCATGATCCCGGCGTCGAGGTCGGGGAAGCCGTCGCCGTCGCCGTCCTCGAGCGAGCCGAAGTCGACCTCGACGCCGGGCGTCGCCTCGACCACCGCGCGGCGGCCGGCGGTCTCGGCCGGCACGTCGAGGTAGCCGTTGCCGTTGGCGTCGTGGGCGGCGAGGAGCTGGGCGCGGATCTGCACCCCGAGGGTCTCGATCAGGCCGCCGCCGAAGAAGTGCGGCGCGGTGCGGCCGACGCCGACCGGGATCGCCACGCTGCCGCCGCTGCCGACGCTCGGGAACGGCAGGTTGTGGCACATGCCGCAGGAGTTGGCCGACGCCGCCTCGGGGCGGTCGGGGATGGCGGCGAAGACGCCGTCGGCGCGCCCCCACTCGCGGAAGTAGTAGGAGCGGCCGCGCTGGTAGGCGAGCCAGGGGTCCCACTGCTGGAGGTGCATCGAGGTCCCGGGCACCTCGGGCGTGGCCGAGTGGATCACCCGCACCCGGTGCTCGCGGATCGACAGCCCGAGCGGGTCCTCGGGGCGCCGGGAGAGCTGGGCCGAGACGGCGGCCGCGGCGAGCGCCGCGACGAGCGCGGCGGCGAGCGCACGGGCAGCGGCGCGGCCGGGACGGTCTTCGCGGCCAGGACGGTCTTCGCGGCCAGGATGGTCAGCGCGGCTCGGGTTCATCGCAGGCTCCGGTCTTCTGGGGCGTCGGGTCGAGGGCGTCGGGGTAGCCGTCGCCGTCGCCGTCGAGGCGGTAGACGAGGTCGAGGCCGTAGGCGTGCTCGGCGTCGCCGACCAGCGCCGCCGGGACGCTCCTGCCGTTGGGCTGGACCAGGCGGCCGAGCGACTCGAAGGCCGGCGGCCGCACGAACAGCAGGCGGGCGTCGAAGCGCTCGTAGCCCATGCCGGTGCCGCCGGCCGCGAAGTCCTCGGCGATCTCGCCGTTGCCGTCGACGTCGGCCGGGATCTCGTCGGTCGGGTAGAGCACCAGCGAGCGCAGGTAGTCGATCACCGCCGCGCGCTCGGCGGCGGGGAGCGCCAGGTAGGCGTCGCGCGCGGCCTGGGCGGCGCCGCCGTGGGCCGCGATCGCCTCGTGCAGGGTCATGAGGCGTCCCGAGTGGCCGTAAGGGGCGGAGTTGGCGGCCCCCCAGAGCGGCGCCGTCCGATGCTCGCGCTGGAGGGTGCCGTCGAAGCGCCGCTCGTGGTACTCCGGCCCGACGTCCCAGTGCTTGAAGTCGCTGTAGACGCGCTCGACCGTGAACTCGCCGCCGGCCGGCGCCCGCTCGCCGGTCGGGAGGGCGCGGTCGAGCCGGACCAGCTCGCCGGTCAGCTCGACCAGGCCGCCGGCGCCGGCGGCCGAGCGGGCGGCCAGGTGAAACAGCCGCCGGTCGCCGGCGAAGCCGGGCAGCTCGCCCGCGGCCGGCAGGCGCCAGCTCTCGACGTGGCAGCGGGTGCAGCCGGTCTCGATCAGCACCGCGCGGCCGCGCTCGCTGCGCTCGGTCGCGAGCACCGCCGGCGGCGGCGCGTGGAGGAGATAGAACTCGATCGCGTCGAGGTCGCCCTCGGTCAGCTCGGCGTAGTGGCCGTCGCCGTCGGGGTCGTCGAGCGACAGCCCGGTGACCGCGCGCGACAGGCCGCGGTCGACCGAGCCGCCGAAGTCGTACTGCCGGGCGCCGTTGAGCGACACCTGGGCATAGCCCCCGGCGCCGGCGGTGAGCGGGTCGGCGCCGAGCTGGGTCGGGTCGTGCGCCTGCATCCCCATGTGGAAGTCGGCGGCGACGGCATAGAACTCGCGCACTGTGGCCGCCTCGCCCCCCTGGGAGATCTGGCGCCCGTCGATCAGCGCCCGGCCGCGCCCCCAGCCGAAGGGCTGGAGCACGAAGCCGTAGGCGGCGACCCCGGGGTGGTCGAGGCTGACCGCCTCGGGCACCGGCCGCCCGCGGGCGTCGGCGTACCAGATCCGGAACGCGGTGTCGAGCCGGGGCACGCCGTCGGGCCCCGGCGCGAGATCGCCGTAGTCGACCGGCTCGGCGCCCGGCACCGGCGCGACGCGCGCCGGGCTCGGGGCGGCGGCCTCGGCGCGGCCGATCAGGCCGTCGCCGTCGCGGTCGTAGGCGGCGAGCAGCTCGGCGGTGACCCGCTGGCCGATCATCTCGACCAGCCCGGCGCCGTAGAAGTGGGTGCTGTTGCGCCCCATGCCGCCGGTCGAGCCGATGGTCTGGCCGGCGCCCGGCTCGCGGTAGATGCTGCCGTGGCACATGCCGCAGCTCGCCGAGTGGTCGCGCGCGAAGCGCGCCGGCGCGCCGTGGACCAGGCGCGCCGTCGAGCCGACGTAGAGCGGCACCGCGAGCGCGCCGGACTGGCCGAGCACGCCGTGCGCGAGGCTGAACTGGCGGTGCAGCAGGTCGCGGCCGGTCTGGTAGAAGAGGAACGGGTCGTAAGCGCGCAGGTGCGCCGAGGTCCCCTCCTGGCGCGGGTCGCCCGAGTGAAGGAGCCGCACCCGTGGGTAGGGGATGGCGATGCCGAACGGGTCCTTCGGGTTCTCGGTGATCTGGGCGTCGGTCCGGAGGGCGGCGCCGAGCAGGACCGCGATCGCCGCCCCGAGCAGCGCCGCCGGGACGGCCCGGCCGCGGCCCGCCCGCGCGCCCCCGCCGCGGGGCCCGCTCACCGCGCCAGCTCCGCCAGGAATTCCGGGGTGTCGCCCCGGCGCAGGACGTCGGCGAGCCCGGGGAGCGCCGCCGGCCGGAAGAGGTCGGGCGCGAGCGGCGCGACGCCGAAGCGGGTCTCCTCCAGGGTCAGGGTCGAGGTGCGGCCGCCGCCGGCGTCCATCACCATCCGGGTCGGCGTCCACACCCCGCCGCGCGCCTCCCACCCCTCGACCCGGAGGCGCTTGGCCGGCTCCGCGGCCGGCGGGCGCCCCGGCTCGTCGCGGTAGTACTCGGCGGCGAGGAGCAGCGCGGGCTCCTCGCGCAGCCAGTAGCGGGCGCGGTCCCAGCTCGTCGAGGCGCGCGCCTCCTCGCTCGCCGGCGCGACCTCGAAGCCGCGCACCGGCACGCCGTCGATCTCGCGGGCGCCGAGCGGGAGCACCCGCCGGCCGGTCAGCGGCACGCGCCAGAGCAGATCGGTGTAGCCGAAGTCCGAGCCCAGGAGCCCCTCGTCGAAGCGCGCCGGGACGATGGTCAGCACCTGGCGCCGGCCGGCGGGGAGGTGGAGGAAGACCTCGAGGCCGGTCGGCGTGCCGGAGCCCTCGACCAAGAGGTAGTCGGTGCCGCGCAGGTTGACCGGCTCCTCGAGCAGCACCAGCGAGCGGATCGCGCCGCCGTCGTGCTGCCAAGCGTGGGCGATGTCGAAACGGCGGGTGAGCTTGCCCTGGTCGCGCAGCTCGAGGCGGATGCGGCGCATCCCGGGGCTGCCGATGTCGCGCTGGTTGTACGCGGCCAGGAGGTCGCTCGCGGCCCCTCCGGCTTCGGCGCACCAACCGGCCGAAGCCGTCGCCAGCGCTATGGCCAGGGGAGTGGCGAGCGCTCCGAGGAGTGCGCGCCGAGGATGCATCAACGCCCCTTGCGAAGAAACGTCAAAAAGGGAACCAAAACCAGCGTGATGATAGCACAGAGAGTCATCGTCAAAGCCACCAGGAGGCCGAGCCGGCGGTTGGGCATGACCTCCGAGAAACCGAGGAGCGAGAAGCCGGCGGCGATCGCCAGGGCGCTGGTCAGGATCGCCGGTCCGGTCGCCACCAACGCCCGCCGGACGGCCTCGGCGCGCGCCGCTCCGCGCGCCCCCTCGGCGCGGATCGACGCCACCAGGTGGATCGAGTAGTCGACGCCGACGCCGAGCGCGATGGCGGCGAACATCGAGCTGGCGGTGCCGAGCGGCACCCCGAACGCGGCCAGGGTGCCGAACACCAGCACCACGCCGGTGACGACCGGCGAGACGGCGATCAGCGCGGTGACCAGGGAGCCCAGCACGAGGAGCAGGAGCAGGGTGTCCGAGACCACCGCCAGCGCGATCGAGCGGATCTGGCCGACCACCAAGAGGCGGATCGTGGTGTAGCCGATCCAGCCGTCGCCGAACGGCTCGACGCGCCCTTCGCCGAAGCTCCGGCCGCCGGCGCCGCGGGCCACCGCCAGCACCCGGCCGACGCGAGCGTAGTCGGCCGAGTTGACGAACACGGTGACCCGGGTGTGGCGGGCCTCGGGGTCGAGCCGCTCGACCCGCGGCGAGCGCCCGAGCGAGTCGAGCAAGAGGAGCGCCTGCTCGATGCGGCCGGCGTCGAGGCGCTCCTCGCCGCGCGCGAGGGCTGCGCGGAGCGTCCGGTAGGGCACCCCGGCGAGCGCGGCGTCGACCCGCACGACGTCGGCGTATAGGCCGTCGACCGCGCCCACGTACGGGCTCGCGAGGAGCGCTTCCTCGACCGCCCCGAGAGCGGCGAAGACCTCGGGGTCGAGGCAGCCCCCGGGGCGGCCGCTGTCGAGCGCCAGCTCGAGGGTGTTGGTGCCCGCGAGCAGGCGGTTGATCGCGCGGTCGCCGCGCGCGGTGTCGCTCGCCGGCGGCAGGTTGGCGACCCAGTTGTCGCCGATCTCGACCCGCGTCGCGAGCGCCAGCGAGGCGGCGAGGAGCAGCGCCAGCGGCGCCAAGACGGCCGCCGGCGGCGTCCGGCGCAGGCGCTCGAACCAGCGCTCCATCCAGCGCTCGCCGGCGGGCCGGCCGGCCGGCCCGGGCGGCCGCGGTCGCGGCCGGAAGATCACCAGGAGCGCCGGCACCAGGGTGAAGGTCATGAGCGTCGAGAACGCCACCGCGACGGCGCCGAAGAGCCCGAACACCCGCTGCGGCTCGAGGCTGGTCGCGGTCAGGCAGAGGAGCCCCGCCGAGGTGGTCAGCGCCGTCAGGAGGATCGGCCGCCGGACCGCGCCGAGGGCCTCGAGGGCGACCTCCGCGGGCGGGCGCGCCGGGTCCTCGCGGGCGACCGCGAAGTAACGGTTGAGGGCATAGACGTCGTCGGAGATGCCGATCACGATCAGGATCACCGGCAGCGCCAGGGTGGTGACGAAGATGCTCTGGCCGGTCAGCCCCATCAGGCCGGCGGTCCAGACCAGGCTGATGCCGATCTCGGCCAGGCTGACCAGCGCCGGCACCGCGTTCCGGTAGACGGCGGTCAGCGCCACGGCCATCACCAGCATCACCAGCGGCACCAGGCGCACGAGGTCGGTCGCCGCCGCCTCGCCGAGCACCGCCTGGGCGAGCGCGGTGCCCGAGTAGTGGACCGCGAGGCCGGGCTCGGAGGCGCGCCCGGCGAGGTCGCGGATGCTCCGCCGCAGCCGGTAGCGGTCGGCGTCGTCGGTGACCTCGGCGTAGATCGCGGCCGCCCGCCCGTCGCGCGCCAGGAGGACGCCGTTGTCGAGCCCGAGCGCCGCGCTCTCGCGCAGGACCGCCGCGGCGGTGGCGGCGTCGGGGGCGTCGCGGTCGAGGAGCGGCCGCAGGTCGAGCACGCCGTCCTCGATGTAGAGCCGCGGCATGGTCGCGAGGCTGGCCACCGACCCCGGGACCACGCCGTCGAGCCGTTCGAGCTCTCGGCTGATCGCGGCGACCTTCCCGAGCGCCCGCGGCGACAGCCCGCCGCCGGTCTCCTCGACCGCCACCACGATGACGTCGCGGAGGCCGAAGCGCTCGGCCTCGCGGTCGCTGGCCCTCATCGAGGGGTGGTTCTCGGGGATCAGCGCCCGCCCCTCGAGGCGCAGCGCGATCCGCGGCACGAACGGCAGGGCGGCCGCGGCGAGCAGCAGGACGGCGCCGACCACCAGGCGGGGGTGGCGCACCGAGAGGCGCAGCAGGAAGGTCACGGCGGCGTGGCGGTCGCGGGTGTCCGGGCGCGGTCGCGGCGCGCGGCGGTCAGCCGCCCGGGCTCTCGGCGGCCGGAGCGCCCTCGCGCGGCCGGCTGGAGGGCGGCGTCAGCCCGCGCAGGCGCATCGCGACCGTCAGGTGGCCGTAGTGCTGGCCGGCATGGTAGACGTTGAGGGTGAGCGCCGCGGCCGCGCTGCCGCCGTCGCGGGCCGGGCGGGCGAGGCCCTCGCCGTCGAGCGCGGCGTAGACCGCGTCGCAGTAGTCGAACGAGGCGGAGAGGGCTGCCGCCACCTCGGCCTTCTCGGCGCGCGTCTTCTCGATCGACCCGTCGCCGGTGCCGCTCGGGTTGGCCTCGCCCTTGGCCGACGAGCAGAGCAGGAACTGGACGTCGGCGACGTGCCCCAGGATCTCGGCCACCGAGCGGACCTCCGGCGCCGGCCGGAAGGCGTAGTCGGCGGCCGGGATCTCGTCGGCGGCGGCCAGGAGGTGGCGCTTGTTGTAGCCGTGGAGGAAGCGCAGCGCCTCGCTGCTCGCCGCGGCGCCCTCGGCGGCGGCGCTCGGTCCCTGGGTCTCGGCGCCCTCCGGCGCGGCCGCCGCCGGGGCCAGGAACGAGGCCAGGCAGGCGGCGAGCGCGGCGGCGGCGCGGCGGCGGGCGGTCTTCGGCGTCATCGGTTCGGCCCTCGCTCGGCGGCGGTGAACGGACGGCGGTGAACGGACGGCGGTGCGGCCGCGATCATACGGGATCTCCCGGAGCCTGGTCACCCTCGCGGCCCCTCTCGCGGCCCGCCCGCGGCCGCCACTCGAGCGCCATCGGCGACGCCCACGCCGGCGGCAGCCGGGCGAGCAGCGCGGCGACGCCGCTCGCCGCGAGCCAGGGCGCGAGCGCGGCCAGCCGCGGGTGGCGGCGGCGGAACCAGGGTTCGCCGGCGAGCCGGCCGAAGGCGCGCCGGACCGCGCCCGGGAGGAAGCGGACCTCGGCGTCGAGCCGCCGCGCCAGGCGGCGCAGGCGTCCCGCGGTGACGAAGTTGAGCGAGCGCCAGGTGCCGTCCTCGCGGATCCGCCGCGGCAAGAGCCGGCCGGTCCACGCCGGGACCAGGGGGAGCAGCGGGAGGCCGTAGTGGGGCTCGAACGGCACCCGGTAGTTCGGGCAGACGTGGAGCATCGTGCCGCCCGGCGCCAGCACCGCGGCGAGGGTCGCGAGGCCGCCCGCGAGGTCGTCGAGGTGCTCGAGGACGTTGCTCGACAGGATGAGGTCGAAGCGCCCGTGGCGCGCCGGGTCGAGCGCCTCGAGCGGCAGCTCGAGGTGGTCGTGCTCGAGGCCGAGGTGGGCGCGCAAGAGGGCGGCCAGGCGCGGGTTGTGCTCGAAGCCGGGGCCGCCCGGCTCGAGCGACACCACCTCAAGGCCGCGCCGCGCCAGGTAGCAGGAGAGCACCCCCATGCCGGCGCCGACCTCGAGGATCCGGCGCCCGGCGAGCGGCCGCCCGGCGGGCGAGTCGCCGGCGAGCAGCGCCAGCATCGGCCGGGCGTCGGCGATGCCGCCCTCGATGCCGTCGCGCACCAGCCGCGGCGTCACCCCGGAGCGCTCGACCAGGAGGCGCTCGAGCGCGCCGCCCGAAAGCTCCGCGGCATAGGTCTCGAAACCGGACTCGAAATCGGCCTCGAAGCCGCTCTCGAGCGCGCCGTCCAGCGCGCGCTCTCGCGGCTTCGAAGTCGCTTCCGCCTCGAGTCGATCCAGCGGTCGATCGTGCATTCCTTGACTCGCGCCGGGAGCCGGCTTAACCTGCCCGACCGGCCCATCACCGGATCGAGGACCGCCCGAGTGACCTCCGAGACCACCTGCCTGCTGTGCGGCGGCGGCGCTTTTCGGCTGCTCTGCGACGCGGTCGAAGACTACGAGTACGGCGCGCCCGGCGTCTACCGGTGGCTGGAGTGCGCGGGCTGCCGGCTGGTGCGCCTCGACCCGTTCCCGCCGCCCGCGGTGCTGGCGGCGGCCTACCCGCCCGACTACCACGCCTTCGTCGAGCCGGGCTCGCGGCTGCTCCACGGCCTGCGCCGGGCGAGCGAGCGGCGGATCGCGCGCCGGCTGGTGCGCGGGCTGCCGGACGGGGCCGCGGTGCTCGACGTCGGCTGCTCGACCGGCGCGCTGCTCGGCGCGATCGGCGAGCTGGGGCCCTATCGGCTCCACGGCGTCGAGTTGGACGCCGAGGCGGCGGCGGCGGCGCGGCGCCGTGGCATCGAGGTCCGGGAGGGCGAGCTCGAGAGCGCCGGCCTGCCGGCGGAGTCGATGGACCTCGTCACCCTCCAGCACCTGATCGAGCACGTCGCCGACCCGCTGGCGACGCTCTCCGAGGCGCGCCGGGTGCTGCGGCCGGGCGGGCGGATCGCCGGCGAGCTGCCCAACCTGGCGTCGTGGGACGCGGCGCTCTTCGGCCGCTTCTGGGGCGGCGGCCACGCGCCGCGCCACCTCTGGTTCTTCACCCCCGAGACCCTGCGCCGGTCGCTCGAGAGAGCCGGCTTCGACGCCGTCGAGGTGACGCCGTCGCTCCACACCGGCCACTGGGCGCTGTCGGTCCAGAACTGGCTCTCCCGCCGCGGCGCCGGCGGCCGTCTGGTCGCCGGCCGGGCCTGGTACTTCCCGCTCCTGCTCCTGGCGGCGGTGCCGGTCAACCTCCTCCAGATGCCGCTCTTGCGCACCGGGGTGATGCGCTTCTCGGCGCGGAGGGCGGCGTGAGCGGCGCGGTGCCGCGGCTCTCCCGCGACGAGCTGCGCGCGCTCTCCGCCCGGAGCGACCTGCGCTCGGCGGCGGCGGCCGGCGCCGTCGTCGGCGGCATCGCCGCGGTCTTCGCGCTGTGCGCCGCGCTCCCCGGGCCGGCGACCTGGGCGCTCGCGTTCGTCCTCGTCGCCGGGCTCCAGCATCACCTCTTGATCGTCCAGCACGAGGCGCTCCACTACCTGCTGTTCCACCGCCGCGGCCTCAACGAGGCGGCCGGGGCGCTCGCCTCCTGGCTGATCTTCTTCACCATGGCGTACCGCGTCCAACACTTCCGCCACCACCGCCACCTCGGCGAGGAGGAGGACCCGGACCTCGCCAACTACGTCGACTATCCCAACGACCTGCGTTTCATGCTCGGCGACTTCGTGCGCGGGGTCACCGGCTTCGCGGCGGCGGCGCAGTTCCTGCGCCAGGCGCGCGCCGGCGAGGGGAGCGGCGGCGCCGGCGCGGCGCCGGCGGCCAGGGGGGTGGACCGTGGGCTGATCGGGGTCGCGGCGGTCCAGGCCGGGCTCTTCGCGGCGCTGGCGGCGGCCGGGATCTGGGAGGCCTACTTCCTGCTCTGGGTGCTGCCGCTGGTCACCCTCACCAAGACCCTGACCCACTTCCGCAACGTCGCCGAGCACGCGCGGCTGCCCGGCGACCCCGGCCTCGACCGCCACCGCACGATCGCCTGCAACCCGGTCGAGGGGTTCTTCTTCGCGCCGCTCCACTTCAACTACCACGCCGAGCACCACCTCTACATGTCGATCCCGTTCTACCACCTGCCGCGCGCCCACCGGCTGCTCGCCGGCCGCCCCGGCTACGGCGAGGCGATCGACCTCGAGCGCGGCTACCTGCGCTTCCTGCTCACCCGGGTCGCGCGCCGGCCCGAGCGGACGGCCGCGGGAGCGGCGGGTTGAGCGCCGGCCGGGACGGCCTCGGCGGCCGCGGCGCCGGCCTCGGGCTGGCGGCGATCGCGGCGGCGGCGCTGGCGCTGCGCCTCTGGGGGGTCACCTTCGGCCTGCCGTTCAACTACCACGTCGACGAGTCGTCGTACGTCGCCGCGGCGACCGGCTTCTCGTGGGACGAGATCAGCCCGCTCTTCGGGCCGTTCCAGATCCTGGTCCTCGCCGGCGGCCGGCTGCTGGAGCTGATCTCGCCGCTGCTCGAAAGGCTGCCGCTGTCCGAGGCGTCGGCGGCGACCCTGGCCGCGGACGCCTCCCGGCACCGTCTCGCCGGGCGCCTGGTGAGCGCCCTCCTGGGGGCGCTGACCACGCTGCCGGTCTACTTCCTGGGCCGGCGGTTCTGGGGGCCGCGGGTGGGGCTCCTCGCCGCGGCGCTCCTGGCGGTCGCCTTCATCCACGCCAGGAGCTCGCACTACGGCACGCCGGACGCCACGGTCTGCTTCCTGGTCGCCTGCACGGCGCTGGCGAGCGTCCGGCTGCCGAGCCCCCGGTGGCGCGCGTACCTGGCCGCCGGCGCGCTCGCCGGGCTGGCGGTGACCACCAAGCAGACGTCGTGGCCGGTGCTGGCGCTGCCGGCGCTCTTCCATCTCTTCGGGACCTGGGCCGCCGGGGGAGACGGCGCGGGCCCGGCCGCCGCGCCGGCGCCGCCGCTCTGGCGGCGGGCGCTGAGCCTCCGGCTCGCCGCCGGCTACGCCCTGGCGCTGGTGGCGATCCTCGCCACCTCGCCGCAGATCGCGCTTCAGACCGAGGGCTACTACCGGTTCTGGCAGTGGGCGGCGACGGTCGGCGCGCGCGGCGGGCTCGGGCGGCTCGAGATCGAGCCCGGGGCGGCGTGGGAGCTCTACCTGCGGTCGCTGGTCTGGGGGCTCGGCGTGCCGCTCGTGACGGCGGCGTTTCTCGGCCTCGCCTGGACGGTGGCGCGCCGCCGGCCGCGCGGCTTCCTGCTGCTCCTGGTCTTCCCGGTCCTCTACTTCGCCTTCCTGCTCAAGCCGGGCAACATGTACTTCGCCCGCTACACCGTGATGGTCGTCCCCTACCTGGCGCTCGCCGCGGCGGCGCTGCTCTCGGCGCTCGCCGGCCGGCTGCCGCTCGGCGGCGGCGGGCGGGCGGCGGCCGCGGCGGTCCTCGCCGCGCTGGTGGCGGCGCCGTCGGCGCTGGCGCTGGTGCGGCACGACCGGCTGCTCCTCCGCGAGGACACCCGCACGATCGCCAAGCGCTGGATCGAGAGCCGGCTCCCCGAGGGGACGGGCGTGCTCCTCGAGTCGTGGTGGTTCAGCCCGCAGCTCGCCTCGGAGACGCTCGACGTGCCGCTCTCGACCCGGCGCTACCGGGTGCTGGGCAAGGGGCCCTACGGGCTCTACGAGAAGTCGAACGGCGCCGGGCCGACCGCGGGGCCGGCCGCGGTGTCCGACTACGCGAAGCTCGGCGCCGAGTACATCGTCACCAACAGCCTGACCTCGGAGTCGCGGATGCTCGACCCCGAGGAGGACCGCGCCAAGCGCGACTTCTACCGCCGTCTCGGCGAGGAGGCCGAGCTGGTCTTCGAGGTCTCGCCCTACCGCGACGGCCGGCCGATCCCGCGCATCTTCGCCCACACCTACGGCCCGGCCACCCACCTCGACCGCGTCGAGCGGCCGGGCCCGGTGATCCGGATCTACGAGCTGGAGCCGCCGCCGCCGGAGCCCGCGGCGCCGCCCGGGTAGTTGACGCTCCGCCAGACGAAGTACTCGGGGCGGTGCTTGACCTCGATGAAGATGCGCGCCAGGTAGAGCCCGACGACGCCGATGAAGAGGAGCTGGACGCCGAAGGTGGCAAGGAGGATCGCGACCACCGAGCCCCAGCCGGGCTCGAAGCGGATCTCGCCGCCGAGGTAGAGCGCGATCGAGACCAGGAAGTAGAGGCCGAGCGGCACCATCAGCGCCAGGCCCAGATAGAACGGCACCTTGAGCGGCAGGGTCGAGAACGAGAAGATGCCGTCGCCGGCCAGGCGCAGCGAGCGGCGGAAGGTGTACTTGCGGCGGCCGGCCCAGCGCCCCGGGCTGTCGAACGGCAGCACGGTCTGGCGGAAGCCGATGTAGTGGACCAGGCCGCGGTGGAACTTGGCGGCCTCGCCGAGCGAGTTGATGGCGTCGACGGAGCGCCGGTCGAGGAGCCGGAAGTCCGAGCCTCCCGGGATCAGCTTGACGTCCGAGAGGAGGTTGTGGACCAGGTAGAAGAGCCGCGCCAGGCCGCGCTTGACGAGGCCGACGCGCTCGCTCCGGCGCCTCGCGGTGTTGACCACCTGGAAGCCCTGCCGCCAGAGCGAGAGCATCTCGGGGATCGCCTCGGGCGGGTGCTGGAGGTCGCCGTCGAGGGTCACCACCGCGTCGCCGGCCGCCGCCCGCAGGCCGCAGGAGAGCGCCGCCTGGTGCCCCATGTTGCGCGAGAAGGCGAGGCCGCGGATCGCCGGGTTGGCGCGCGCCGCCTCCTCGATCCGCTCGAACGAGCCGTCGCGGCTGCCGTCGTCGACGAAGATCAGCTCCCAGTCGGCGCCGGTCCCGGCCATCACCCGCTCGATCCGCGCGATCAGCTCGGGCAGGCAGTCGGCCTCGTCGTGGACCGGGACGACCAGCGAGACGAGCGGCCGCTCCCGCGGCGCGTCGTCGAGCGTTTCGGGGCGCATCGACAGAGGTATAGAACGAGCGGCGGCGGCGGTCAAGCCGGCCCGAACTCATTCGCTGATCGCGGCCGCGCCCACACTTTCTTTCACGGGAGTTCCGATCGCCCAAGCGTGAAGAACATCTGCGAGGGTTTCGAGAGCGGCTTGCGCAGGAGATCGGAGGCGGCGAAGGCGGCGCTCAGGGGGCCGAACAGCGGGTGGCGGTGGACGGGACGATCGGCCGTGATCGCGCGCGGGAACAGGCCGAACAGGATGCTGCCGGCCCAGAACGGCGCGCCTTGCGTGTAGGCGAACTCCCGCACGTTCAGGCCGCAGCGTTCCGCGAGCCTGCGGAAACTCTCGCGAGTGAAGAGCACCCAGTGGCGCGGGCAATGGTACCCCGCCCAGTTGCGGTGCCGGAAGAGGCGCGCGTCGAGGCTGTCCGTATTGGGCGTCTTGATCAGCGCCACGCCCCCCGGCGTGAGGAGCCGCCGCATCTTCCGCAGCACCGCGCCCGGGTCCTCGACGTGCTCGATGATGCTCAGCAGCAGGATGAAGTCGAAGCGCCGTTCCGTCTCGTAATCCTCGATGCGCCCACAGAAGTACTCGTGACCGCTGCGCCGCGCGGCCTGCTCCGCGCCGGGATCGAGGTCGACGATCTGTGTGGCGCGGACGCGCGTGTCGAGCTCCCGCAGCCAGCTCAGCTCCCAGCCCGCCCCGCCGCCGACGTCGAGGACCGAGAGAGTGTCCCCCGGCAGCTGCCCGAGCAGGCGGCGGAAGAGGCGCGCGTCGAGTCTTCGCTTGATGCGCTGCACCCACGATTGTCCAGGGTCCGCGAACGAGTAGTAATTCGGCGGGTAGATCGCCGCGAGCCGATCGCGCGGCACGGGGTCGATGAACAGCGCGTCGCATCGCCGACAGCGAAGATATCGGAAGAGGTCGGCCGTCGTGCGGTACTCGCCGTCCGTCGCCGTCGCCCAGAGAACCGCGTCGGGCGCGGAACAGGCGAGGCAGGCGGCCGCCCCTCCGGCTTCAGGCCGATCGTCCATTCGATCTCAGGAGCGCAAGGAACGTCTTGACGTACGTCGTGCGGCGGGCGCGGACCGCATCCGCGGCGGCGGTGTCCAGCAAGTACGCTTCCAGCCTCTTCAAGCGGGTGTAGGAAATCTGGGGCTCCCAGTGATGGAGGAGGTGCCGATTGAAGCCGGCTCCGCCCAGCGTGCGGGCGATCGGACCGTCGCCGAAGATCCGGTTGGCCGCACCGAGGTCCGTCTGCGTGGGGTCGATGTCACGCCGCGCCGTCTCGCTCCGATGCTCGAGGACCTTCCGCACGGCGCCGAAGAAGGGGAAGAAGACCGCGACTCCCATTGCCCAGGCGGCGCCCGCCGTCCAGTGGCGGAACCAGACGGCCGCGCCGATCAACGTGCCGTGCAGCAACAGGCAGACGAGTAGCTGTACGGCCACCCGCGCCCGCATCGTGGGCGCGACAGGGCCCGGCGCCGCCTGTCGACGCACGGCAAGGACCTTCAGCACCCGGATGCCGGTGAGCGACTCCAGCATGAAGCCGAGCGTCAGCGGATCGAAGTAGCTGCGCTCCGTGTCGCGCGTCGTGCCGAGATGGCGGTGGTGATCGAAGTGGATCGCCCGATAGCGGCCGATGTCCTGGCCGACCAACACGCCGATGAAAAGGTTGGCCAGCAGGTCATTGAGCCGCCGGCCGGGCGCGATGTTGTAGTGCGCCGCCTCGTGAAAGAAGAGCTGAATGTAGGCGATGACGTAGCCGATGAGGATGGCGCCCGCCACGGCGATCGCGATCGAGGCCGCGAACGGGAGCGCCGCGTGCGCCCAGCCGATGCCGACCACGATCGCCGCCAGGGCGACGTGCCCGCCCAGCAGATCGAACCACACCTTGCCGTAGCGCGGCGTGAGAACCGACTTGAACTCGCGAAGCGTGACGCCCCGGCCGTCCTTCAGAGTCGCCTTGTTGATCCGATCGAAGGCGCTGGCCGTGGCGGTGGCGCTGTCTTCCAGCTCTTCGGAGCGTCTCGCCGCGATCATCTCAGCCATGCTGCGCTGATCATAGTACCCGCTCCCGGCATTTACGACGGCGGGCGGCCGCCGGCCGCTCGGCGAGCAGGGTGACCTGGGCCTGCCGCCCGGTGAGCGCGGCCGCGGCGTAGACCGCGCGCAGGGCCAGCCGCTCGAGCGCGCCGAGGCGGATCTTCTGCAGCGGGTACTCCATCTTCTCGAGCCACAGCTCGTCGAACCCCGCGGCCGCGACCAGGCGGCGCAGGGTGCGGTCGGTGAAGAAGGCGGAGTTGCGGTCGATGAAGACGCGCTCGACCGGGTAGGCGAGGGCGCCGAGGGTGGCGCGGTAGGCGGCGGCGGCGAGGTCGGCGACCAGGCAGTCGAAGTTGTCGGTCGCGACCAGCAGCAGCCCGCCCGGGCGCAGCAGGCGGCGGGCCGCGGCGAGGTCGCGGCGCGGCTCGGCGACGTGCTCGAGCGAGTCCCAGAAGGTCACCAGGTCGTAGCCGCCGGCCTCGCCGCGGAAGCTCCCGAGGTCGCCGTGGAAGACCGGCAGGCCGTGCGCCTCGCGCGCGTGGCGGGCCGCGAAGTCGCTGATCTCGACCCCCTCGGCGCGCCAGCCGCGGTCGCGCGCCAGGCGCAGGAAGGTGCCGAGGCCGGGGCCGACGTCGAGCACGCGGCCGCGCCCGACGCGCGCCTCGACCTGCTCCAGGCGGCGGCGGAAGGCCGGCAGGCTGGGATCGGCCGCCGGATCCTCGAGCAGTGGCGCGAAGGCGTCGCGGTGGGCGTCGAGGAAGTAGCCGCGGGAGAAGGTGCCGTCCTCGCCGCCGCCGCCGGCGAAGGCCGGGTTGTACTCGCCGCCGCAGCGGCCGCAGCGCGCCACCCGGTAGCCGGAGAGGCGGAAGCGGGTGCGCGGCTCGGCGACGCCGCACAGCGGGCAGGCGCGGGCGGGCGCGCCGGCGGGGCCAGACGGTGGGCCAGACGGTGGGCCAGACGGGGGGGCGGTCATCGGCGGGGTCTTCGATGCCAGATCAGCCACCGGGCACCGGCGGCGCGGGCGGCGGCACGGGGACGGCGTCGCGGAAGGTCGCCAGCTCGACCCGGTGGCGGCGGAGGAGGGCGGGCAGCTCGGGATCGAGGAGCGCCGCCAGCTCGCGCCGGCGGTCGGGCGAGCAGAGGAAGCGCCGGTCGCCCCGGGAGAGCGCCGGGTGCGGCGCTGGCCGCCGGCCGCCGGGATGGGTGATCACCTCGGTGACGCCGGGGCCCGCCCCGGCGATCGCGGCGTGGAGCGCCGGGCCGGTGACGACGCCGCTGTCGAGCACCCCGACCAGGTGCCGGCCGGGGCCCGGCGGCGCCGCCCGGCGCGCCAGCGCGGCGAGCGCGGCCTGCTTGGGGAGGTTCCTTGCCAGCGCCGGCCAGCGCCCGGGCGCCGGCCAGCGCCCCGGCGCCGGCCAGTGAACGGAGAGCGGCTCGTGCGGCCGGCGCAGCGCGCGGCAGCCGAACTCCGCGGCCAGCCGGGCGGCGATCGCGCCCACCGCCGGGATCGCCTGGACGTGGCGGTGGCCGTCGGCGTGGTCGAGCGCGACGCCGAGCCCGGCCAGGCGCTCGAACTGCGCCGCCAGCTCGGCCTCGATCTGCTCGAGCAGGCCGGCCGGCGGCCGCCGGGCCAGCCGCCAGAGGGCGGCGAAGCCGTGGCGGAAGCGGCCGCGGCGGTCGGCCAGGAGCGGCACCCGCCCGCCTCCGAGCAGGCTCTCGCCGCTGGTCAAACAGAGGTGGATGCCGACGCCGAGCCGCGGGCTCGGGCGCACCACGCGCTCGACCGCGTGGTCGAGCGCGGGGCCGTTGGCGAGCAGGCTGGCGCTGGTCACGACGCCGCGCCGGTGGGCGATCGCGATGGCGCGGTTGGTCGCCGCGCAGATCCCGAGATCGTCGGCGTTGATCACCATCCAGCGGGCGTCGCCGGGGGCGGTCGCGGGTGTTGCCGCTCGCTTCAAGGCGCTGCTAGGATACGCACATTTGAATGCGCATGCGAGCCTGACCGAGCACCCGGCGCGGCGGGTCGAAGCCGCCACCGCGGTCACCATCGCGACGGGGCTGGCGCTGGCCGGTATGCGCGCCTTCCACCTGGTCGGCCACTACGGCCGCGACCTCCTCCTCGACGACGCCTTCATCTCCTTCCGCTACGCGCGCAACCTCGCCCGCGGGGAGGGGCTGGTGTTCAATTCCGGCGAGCGGGTCGAGGGCTACACCAACTTCCTGTGGACGGCGCTCCTCGGCGTCCTCGACCGGCTCGGCGCGGCGCCGCCGGCGGCGTCGATGGCGCTGGCCTGGCTGGCGACCGCCGGCACGGTGGTGCTGCTCGCTCTCCTCGGCCAGCGCCTCCTCGCCGGCGCGCCCGCGGCGCCGCTCCTGGCCGCGCTGCCGGCGCTCGCCTTCGCCGCCACCGGCGCCGTCGGGCGCTACGTGGTGGCGGGGATGGAGACGCCGCTTTTCGTCTTCCTCCTTACCCTCGCGCTCTGGCTCGAGGTGCGCTCGGCGCCCGCCGCCGCGGTCGGCCTGACCCTGGCGGCGGCGACCCTGACCCGCCCCGAGGGGGCGCTCTTCTTCGCCGTCTTCGCCGCCTATCGGCTGACCGTCGGGCACCGGCGCGGCGAGCCGGGGGGCGGCGGGCGCGGCCGGCTCGGCGAGGCCGCCTGGCTCCTCGCCGGCTTCGCCGCCCTGGCGGCGCCGTTTCTGGCCTGGCGCCTGGCCTACTACGGCGACTGGCTGCCGAACGCCTTCTACGTCAAGGTCGGCGGCGTCCCGGAGGGGGCGCTCCTGGCGCGCGGCTGGAGCCACCTGGTGCAGATGGTGCGCGGCTCGAGCCTCGAGGCGCCGCTGGTCCTTGCTCTCCTCGCGCTGCCGGCGGCGCGCGCGCGGCGGGTGTGGCTCCTCGCCTGGGGGCTGATCGCCGCCGCCGCCGCCTTCGTGGTCGCGGCCGGCGGCGACTTCCTCCACTTCTTCGGCCCGCGCTTCCTGCTGCCGGCGCTGCCGCCGCTGCTGCTCGCCGCCGCCGGCGGCGTCGGCTGGGCGCTCGGGCGGCTGCCGCCGGCCGGGCGCTGGGCGCGCGGGCTGGCGGCGGCCGTGCTGGTGGCGCTCCTTGGCAACGCGCTGATCTGGAGCTGGCCGCGGCGGCCGGCCGAGCTCGGCTTCGTCGCCGCCGTCGGCGCCGGCTGGGCCGACCTCGGCCGCTGGCTGGCCGTCCACACCGAGCCCGACGCGGTGGTCGCGATCGGCGCGGTGGGGTACGTGCCCTACTATTCGGAGCGCAGGACGATCGACATGCTCGGCCTCACCGACCGGCACATCGCGCGCCTCGACCTGCCGCTCGGCCGGGGGGTGCCCGGCCACGAGAAGCACGACACCGGCTACGTGCTCGACCGGCGGCCGGACTACCTGGTCTTCACCCGGGTCGACCCGGACGGCGTCCCGTTCCTGGTCGCCTGGGACCGCTGGCGCGAGCGGGTCGAGTCGGAATACGAGCTCCTGGCGCTGGTGCGGACCGGCGGGCCGCCGGGGCCGTCGGTCCTGACCGGCGAGCCGTTCACCCCCGAGCGCTGGAAGCAGGGCTACCAGATGACCGTCTACCGGCTGCGCCCGGCCGCCGCGGGTCCGTGATCGGGACCGTGAGCGGGACCGCGCGAGGAGAACCGCCATGGACGCCTTCCGACAGGACCTCCGTTTCGCCCTCCGCCAGTTCCTCGCCACCCCGGCCGCGTCCCTGGTCGCGGTGCTCAGCCTGGCGCTCGCGATCGGCGCCAGCACGGTCGTCTTTGGCCTCGCCGACGCGGTCGTGCTGCGCCCGCTGCCCTACCCAGAGCCGGAGCGGCTGGTCACGCTCTGGCAGGCCGAGACCGAAAGCGGCGCGCCGCCGCGCGTGGGCGTCCGGCCGCCGACGGTGACCGGTCTCTCGGTGCCCAACTTCGCCGACCTGCGCGACGGCAACGAGGTGTTCGAGGGGGTGGCCGGCTACTTCCGCTGGAGCGCCACCCTGGCCGGCGACCCGCTGCCGGAGAAGTTCGAGACCGCGCTGCTGTCGCACGACGGCTTCGCCCTCCTCGGCGCCGCGCCGATCCTCGGCCGCGGCTTCGCCCCCGAGGACTGCCGGCCGGGCGCGGACGTCCTGGCGGTGCTCGGCCACGGTCTCTGGCAGTCGCGCTTCGGCGGCGACCCGGAGGTGCTCGGGAGGACGCTCCGCCTCGACGGCCGGGAGTACACCGTGGTCGGGGTGATGCCGCCCGGCTTCTCGTTCCCCGACCAGACCCAGATCTGGGTCCCGAACGGCCTCTCGACCGACCTGCCGCGCTCCTTCGGCTTCGTGCGCACCTTCGGGCGCCTCGAGCCCGGGGTGACCCTCGAGCGGGCGCAGCAGGAGCTGGACGCGATCGCCGGCCGGCTGCGCGAGCAGTATCCCGACGACATCAAGGACCGGTACTTCTGGCTCGACCCGCTCGAGAACCAGATCCTCGGCGCGGTGCGGCCGAAGCTCCTGATGCTGCTCGGCGCGGTCGGCTTCCTGCTCCTGATCGCCTGCGGCAACGTCGCGAGCCTGCTCCTCGCCCGCATGGCGGCGCGCCGGAGCGAGATCGCTGTGCGCATGGCCCAGGGCGCCTCGCGCGGCCGGCTGATGCGCCAGCTCCTGACCGAGAGCCTGCTCCTCGGGGTGGCCGGCGGCGGCCTCGGCGCCGCGCTCGCCGGCTGGGGCATCGGCGGCGTCCGCACCTTCCTCGAGGGGAGCGTGCCGCGGGTCGACCAGGTGACGCTCGACCTGCGCGTGCTCGGCTTCGCCCTGGCGGTGACCCTCGCCACGGCGCTCCTCTTCGGCCTGGCGCCGGCGCTGCGCGCCTCGCGGCTGCCGCTCGGCCAGACGCTCGGGGCGGGGCGGCGCTCGGTGAGCGCGGGCTCCGGGCAGCGCCTCGAGCGGGCGGTGGTGACGATCCAGGTGGCGGTGGCGCTGACCCTCCTGATCGGCGCCGGCCTGATGCTCAAGAGCTTCGACCGCCTGCTGCGGGTCGACCCCGGCTTCGCCCCCGAGCGCGTGCTGCTCCTCGACGTCAGCCTGGTGCCGTTCGAGAAGTACGCCGAGACCGCGATCACCGCCGAGTTCTACCGGCGGCTGATGGAGCGGGTCGAGTCGCTCCCCGGCGTCGAGTCCGCGGGGGCGATCTGGGCCGCGCCGCTGTCGGGCCGCAAGGGGGTGGTGCCGCTCAAGATCGACGACCGGCCGCCGCCGCCCGGCCAGGACGGCGAGCCGGTGTCGGTGCAGGCGGCGACCCCGGGCTTCTTCGACACCCTGGGCGTGCGCCGGGTCCGGGGCCGGCTGTTCACCGACCGCGACGACGCCTCGGCGCCCCAGGTGGTGGTGGTCAACGAGACCCTGGCGCGGCAGTTCTTCGGTGACCGGGACCCGGTCGGCGAGCGGGTGACCTTCGGCGTCGGCTTCGGCCCGGCCGGCGGCTACGAGCTGGGCAGCCGCGAGATCGTCGGCGTCGTCGGCGACGTGCGCCGGGTCGGCCTCGCCGAGGCGCCGCCGCCGGAGCTCTACTTCCCGGTCTACCAGAGCAACTGGCGGTGGCTGACCCTGGCGATCCGCACCGCGACCAGCGAGCCCGCGGGGCTGGTCGCCTCGGTGCGCCACGAGGTGCGCCGGCTCGACGCCGACCTCGGGGTCGACAACGTGCGCACGATGGAGCATGCACTCTCGCGCTCGGTCGCCGAGCCGACCCTGCTGATGGCGCTCCTCTCCTTCTTCGGCGGCCTGGCCCTGGTCCTCGCCGGCCTCGGCGTCTACGGCGTCAGCGCCTACGCCACCGAGCGCAAGACCCGCGAGATCGGGCTGCGCATGGCGCTCGGCGGCCGGCGCATCGACGTCCTCTGGCTGATCATGCGCCGCGGCCTGGTCCTCGGCATCGCCGGGGTCGCGCTCGGCCTGGCCGCGGCGCTCGGCCTGACCCGCTTCCTGCGCGGCGCGCTCTACGAGGTCGAGAGCCTCGACCCGGCGGTGTTCGCGCTGGTGGCGGCGGTCCTCGTCGCGGTGCTGCTGCTCGCGAGCTGGCTGCCGGCGCGGCGAGCAGCGCGCATCGATCCCGGCCAGGCGCTGCGCGAGGAGGCGTGAGGGGGCGCTACGGCGCGGCTTCGGCGGCCGCGCGCTGGCGGGCGCGGACGCGCTCGACCCAGGCGTCGGCCAGCCGCCGGTTGGCGCCGGTGTGGAAGCGCCGGATCTCGGCCAGGCGCCGCGACGACCAGAGCTTGCCCCGGATCACGGTCGTCAGCCGGTCGTAGTACTCGGCGAGGTCGGAGTCCTCGATCAGGTTCTCGCCGGCGCGCAGCGACTCCAGGTAGCCGGCCGGCATCAGGTGCTCGAAGTGGCCGATCCGCCAGCTTGAGGGATCGGCGACCGGCAGGCGCGCGCGCAGCGGATCGACCACCGCGTAGAGGTCGACCATGTGCTCGGCCGGCCCGACCACGAAGCCGTGCTGGCCGACCGGACCGGTGTAGGTCACCTTCTCCGGCAGCCGCTCGGGCCGCTCGGCCCAGGCGGCGCCCGGGTGCTCGGTGCCGACCACCGGGCCGTCGCGCCGGTCGTTGAGCAGCCCCAGGGTCGGGTAGTAGAAGGCGCGCTCGTCGGCGATGCCGGTCGCGGCGATCGCGCTGTACGGGTCACCGGGAACGGGGGGGCCGTAGGAGGCGTCGCTCGCGAGCGGCGGCCGCGGCGCCGCGGCGCCGGCCGCCACCACCGCGGCCAGGAGTACGGCGCGCGGACCGCGGCCGCCGAGGTCGGTCTCGCACAGCAGGCAGAGGGCGAAGAGGTAGGGCACCGCGAGCATCCGGCCGCTCATGAAGTCGCCGCCGATCGACACCACGTAGCCCAGGTAGAGGACGATCCCGGCCACCGCCGGCAGGCGGCGCGGGCTCCGCCGGAGGAGCGGCAGGGCGATCGCGAAGGCGATCACCAGGAGCGTCAGCGGGTCGGCGGCCAGCGAGTCGAGCAGGTAGACCCACCCCTGGCGCCGGAGGTCGGCGGCGGGGATGCCGGTGGCGAGCTTGGCCCAGGCGGTGTTGGGCAGGAGGAAGCCGTAGTAGACGAGCGAGAACAGCTCCCAGGCGGCGAGCGGCACCAGGCCGGCGCCGATCGCGGCCAGCCGGCGCAGGCGGCCGGGGCCGCGCCACCAGGCGTCGGCCAGCGGCGGCACGAGGAGCAGGACCAGGTCCGGGCGGTTGAGCGCGGCGAGGCCGGTGAGCGCGGCGAGCGCGGCGAGCCGCCGCGGCCCGGGCGCCGTCGCCCGGACCGGCAGATAGAGCGCCGCGAACGCCGCCACCAGGAGGTAGGACGCCGGGGTCTCGAGCCCCGAGGTCGAGTACTCGACGAACGCCTTCGAGAGCACCGCCGCGGCGGTGGCGAGGACGGCGCTCAGGAGCGACGGGGCGATGCGCAGCACCAGGATCCCGAACGCGGCTCCCGCACAGGCGATCGACAGCGCCAGCGCCTGGTAGTAGAGCTGCGCCGGCGCCACCACGCCGAGGCCGCGGCTGACCACCAGGTGGAGCGCGCTCTGGCCCAGCATCCAGAGCGGATGGGTGAAGGTCTGGACGCGCTCGCCGGCGTTGTAGACCGGGCCCAGGCCGCTGACCAGGTTCTGGACCGAGCGGAAGGTGATGTAGGCGTCGTCGCCGGCCCAGGCGGTGCGCACCACGACCCAGAGGAAGAAGAGGATCAGGACCGCCCGCGCCACCCGCTGGTCGCTGTCCGTCATTCGCAGTCCGTCATTCGCGAGCCTCCTCGGCTGCGCGCTCCGGAGAGTTCAGGGTCGCACATGATAGCGTCCGCCGCCTAACTCATGCGAGAAGTCGTCGCGTCGCTGATCCTCCTGCTGGCCGCCGCGGCCGCCCCCGACGCCGCCCCCGACGCCGCCTCGGAGGCGCTCTGGCAGGCCGCCCGCGAGGGCGACGCCGCGAAGGTGCGCGAGCTGCTCGCCGCCGGCGCCGACCCCGACCGCGAGTTCCGCGACGGCGGCACGGCGCTGGTCTTCGCCGCCCAGCGCGGCCACGCCGAGGTGGTGCGCGAGCTGCTCGCCGCCGGCGCCGACCCCGACGCCGGGTCGCGGATGAACCGCGTCTCGGCGCTCCACTTCGCGATCGGCCATCCCGCGGTGGTCGCCCTGCTGGTCGCCGCCGGCGCCGATCCCAACGTCGAGGACCTCCAGGTCGGCGCCACGCCGCTCGGCTGGTCGGTCCACCAGGGGTGCGCGGAGTGCCTCGAGGCGCTGCTCGCGAGCCCCCGGCTGCGCCCGGAGGCGATCGCGTCCGCGGCCGCGACGGCGCGCGGCAACCCGCGGTGGGCGGAGATGGCGCGGCGGCTCGAGACGGCGCTCGCCGCCGCCGGTCACGCCGCCGCCTGGCCGCAGTTCCGCGGCCCGCGCGCCTCGGGCGTCGCCGGCGGCGCCGCGCCGCCCTTGACCTGGAACGCCGAGACCGGCGAGGGCGTGCGCTGGAAGACGCCGATCCCCGGGCTCGGCCACTCGAGCCCGGTGGTGTGGGGCGAGCGGGTGTTCGTCACCACCGCGGTGCCGGCGGAGGGGGAGAGCGAGCTGCGCAACACGCTGCCGACCGAGAGCCTCCCCGGCGACCGCGTCCACCGCTGGCAGGTCATCTGCCTCGACCGCGCGACCGGCGCGGTGCGCTGGCAGCGCACCGCCTTCGAGGGGCTGCCGCGCACCGGGCGCAGCCTCAAGAACAGCTTCGCCTCGGAGACCCCGGCCACCGACGGCGAGCGGCTGGTGGTCTCGTTCGGCTCGCAGGGGCTCTACGCCTACTCGCTCGACGGCGAGCCGCTCTGGCAGCGCGACCTCGGGACGATGGACTCCGGCTTCTTCTTCGACCCCGGCTACCAGTGGGGGACCGCGTCCTCGCCGGTCGTGTGGCGCGACCTCGCGATCCTCCAGGTCGACGTCCAGGCGGGCTCCTACCTCGCGGCCTTCGACCTCGCGACCGGCGAGCCCCGCTGGCGCACCCCGCGCGACGAGCTGCCGTCGTGGGGGACGCCGACCATCCACGAGGGGCGCGAACGGACCCAGGTGGTGACCAACGGCATCAAGGCGATCCGCGGCTACGACGCGGCGACCGGCGCGGAGCTGTGGCGCCTGCCGACCGAGAACTCGATGATCAGCGCCGCCACCCCGGTCGCCGCGCTCGACCTCTTCATCGTCGGCAACGGCTACCGTCCGCTCAAGCCGATCTACGCGATCCGCGCCGGCGCCACCGGCGAGCTGGCGCTCGACGACGCCGGCCGCGGCCCGCACGTCGCCTGGAGCGTCAAGAGCGGCGGCCCCTACCTGACGACGCCGCTGGTCTACGGCGATCTGCTCTACGTGCTGGCCGAGAACGCGGTGCTCACCGCCTACCACGCCGGCACCGGCGAGCGGGTCTACCGCCAGCGGATCGGCGACGCCGGGACGCGCTTCACCGCCTCGCCGGTGGCCGCCGCCGGGCGGATCTACCTGGCCGGCGAGGACGGCGAGGTCTATGTCCTTCAGGCCGGCCTTGAGTACCGCGAGCTGGCGGTCAACCCGGTGGGGGAGCTGATGATGGCGACCCCGGCGATCGCCGGCGGCACGATCGTGCTGCGCGGCCGCGACCATGTCTACGGCATCGGCGGCTGACGCTTTCTCGGGGGGCTTTTCAAGCCCCCCGCCCCACGGGAGTGAATCCCGTGGGGCCCCACCCCCGAGTCGCCGGCTTGCGCCGGCGGTCGCGCTGCGCGCTCCGTCGCTGCCGCCGGCTGGAGCCGGCGTCCGCGCGGCGGCGGCGGCGGCGGCCGCGCTGCGTTGGGCCGCGCTCGCCGCCGGCGCCGCCTTCGTGCTCGCCCTCGCGGGAGTGGCGGCCTGGCGCCTCGGCTACCCCTACCACCTCGAGTGGATGGAGGGCGGCTCGGTCGACCACCTGCGCTGGCTCCTCGCCGGCCGGCCGCTCTACGTCGAGCCCTCGATCGACTTCGTCCCCTACGGCTACCCGCCGGTCTACTACTACGCCGCCGCCGCGCTGGCCGCGGTGATCGGGCCGGGCTTCGTGGCGCTGCGCCTGCTGTCGATCGCCGCCACCGCTGGCAGCCTCTGGTTCCTCTACCGGCTGGTCGAGCGCGAGAGCGGCGACCGCACCGCGGGGTTCCTCGCCGCGGCGCTCTTCGCCGCCGCCTTTCCGCTCGCCGGCTTCTGGTACGACGTCGGGCGGGTCGACTCGCTCTGCCTCGCCCTGCTCCTGGCCGCGGTCTACGTCGCGCGCCAGGGCGAGGGCCGGCGCGCCGCGGTCGGCGCCGGCGTCCTCCTCGCGCTCGCCTGCCTGACCAAGCAGACGGCGATGATCGTCGCGCCGGCGCTGGTGCTCGCCGCCGCGGTGCTCCGGCCGTGGCGCTGGACCGCGTGGTTCGCCGGCACCGCGCTCGCGACGCTCGGGGCGGCCACCGCGGCGCTCGACCTCGGGCACGGCGGCTGGTACCGCTACTACGTCTTCGAGCTGCCGCGGCGGCACGTCTTCTTCGACCTCGGACCGCTCCAGTTCCTCTGGCGCGACCTGGCCCGGGACCTGCCGGTGGCGCTCGCGCTCGGCCTCGTCTACCTGGCGCTGGCGCTGTGGCGGCGGCCGCGCGCGCCGGCGCTCTTCCACGGCCTGGTGGTGTTCGGCCTGCTGCTCGCGGGCTACCTGGTGCGGCGCACCGCGGGCGGCTTCCAGAACGTCCTGATGCCGGCGCTGGCGGCGGCGGCGATCCTCTTCGGGCTCGGCGTCGGCGAGCTGCGCCGCGCCGCCCGGACCGGCGCCGGGAGCGCCCGGCGGCGCGTCCTCGGCGGCGCCGCCGAGGCGCTGCTCTTCGCGCTCTGCCTGCTCCAGCTCGGGCTCCTGCGCTACGACCCGCGGACCCAGGTGCCGGACGCCGCGGACCGCCGCGCCGGCGACGCCCTGGTCGCCCGGATCGCCGGCTTTCCGGGGGCGGTGCTGGTGCCCGAGTTCGGCTACCTCGCCGGCCTCGCCGGCAAGGAGCCGTTCGCGCCCTGGATGGCCTGGTTCGCGGTGCTGCGGGTCGAGGACCCAGGGTTCCCCGAGGGCTCGCTCGAGGAGATGCGGCGGGCGCTGGTCGAGCGGCGCTTCGACGCCGTGATCTTCGCCGACCGCATCTGGCTGAGCGTGCTCGACGACGAGCTGGCCGGCTACACGCACAGCCCGATCGACTACCCAGAGCCCGGGACCTTCATGCCCCGGACCGGCTTCCGGACCCGCCCGGTGGTGGTCGGCGAGCCGCCGGAGGAGCGGGCTCCCTGAGACCTCCGATGAACCTTTTGGAAACTGCTGCCAAGTTTAAGGAAAGGCGTGACGAAGGCATTGACAACTTGGAATGTTCAGGCTATGTTGCTGCGCCAGAGTGTATGTCAGGTCGATGCCGAGCTCGGGGACGAGACGACGCCGGGGAGTCCTCCGGCGCGTCCCCGTACCGCCGGGCTCTGAGAGTAACCGAGGCGTCACCGGCTAGGCTTCGGCCAGGCGGCGGCGTCGAACCCCGCAACCCGGTTGGAGGAGCATGATCATGAGGAGATTCAGAGGACAGGGGCTTGCGATCGCGGCGGTGGCGCTGCTGAGCGCGGCCGTGCTCGGCGGCTGGCTGGCCGTCCGCGCCGAGGCCGAGCAGCCGGTCGACGACGCGATGAAGATCGCCTCGCTGGTCCGCGAGCTCGACGGCCTGACCCAGGACGGGCTGGCCGCGTTCGAGGCCGTGCCGGTGCGCCCGTACGAGGTGCCCCAGGACAGCGTCGACGTGATGCGCGCGCGGCTGACCGAGACCTACGTCATCGACGGCGTCGGTGAGGACACCGTCGAGCTCTCCGGCTGGATCGCGGTCAAGCACTTCAACGCCCGCCCGGTCGAGGGCGAGACCCACCTGACCTGGGAGAACGCGATCGTCGACACGCAGTTCGTCGGCCTCAAGCTCCAGGGCCAGAGCAAGGTCTTCGGCCGGGTCGAGATCCTCCTCGACGCCGACCGTCCGGCCTTCGGCAAGGTCGGTGAGATCGAGATCCCGGAGGCGGCGCGCCTCCAGCTCGCGGCGACCGCCGCTGCCGAGGGCGAGACCGAGGCCGCGGTCGAAGAGCAGACCCGTGACATCCAGGCCTGCGAGGCGAACGTCAACGTCGCCGTCGTGATGCCGGACCTCGGGCTCGAGATGGTCACCCAGCAGCCGGTGTCGTGGTACTCGCACGTCACCACGATTCCGCCGGTCGGCCACGTCGCCTCGATCGCGATCGAGCCGGTGCGCCTGGTCTCCGAGGGCCGCGAGGTCGGTACCCTCGAGTCCGGCCGCGTGAACTTCCGCGAGGTCGTCCGTCAGGTCACCCTGCAGGACACCCGCGAGTGGGTGGTCGCGGCCCGGTAAGCCGGCGCCTTCCGACCCACGAAGTCCCGGGGCTGGAGCCCGTCTACCGAGGCGGGCTCCAGCCGTCTTCAGGCCCCCTGTCCCGAGGCCCGCAGTACCGAGGCGCGCAGTCACGCGGCCCGCAGTCACGCGGCCCGGCCCGGCCGGAGCCGAGGAGTCGCCGTCATTCCCCAGCTCGCCGGTTGGCTCAAGCGTCACGCCGCGCAGGTCGCCGCCCTGGCCTGCCTCCTCCTGCTCTACGGCTTCGCGCGCCTGCCCGAGCTCCCGGCCTCCGAGCGTGAGCGGCTGGCCGCGGGCTTCCGCTTCGAGCGCACCGCGCTCCCCGAGCTGCCCGGCCGCCCGCAGCAGAGCGTCCGCGCGGTCCATCCCGCGGTCGAGCACATCTCGGCCTGGATCTCCTCGGTCGGGGCCGCGGTCTCGCTCCACGACCTCGACGGCGACGGCCTGGGCAACGACCTCTGCCTGGTCGACCCGCGCGTCGACGAGGTGATCGTCGCGCCGGTCCCGGGCACCGGCGAGCGCTACCCGCTGTTCCTGCTCGACCCCGCGCCGCTGCCGCACGACCGCCGGATCACCGCGCCGATGGGCTGCGAGGCCGGCGACCTCAACGAGGACGGCTGGCTCGACCTGGTGGTCTATTACTGGGGCCGCCCGCCGGTCGGCTTCCTGCGCCGCGTGCCGGCGGAAGGGGGGCCCGGGCGGCCCGAGCCCGCCGGCTTCCGTGCGGTCGACCTCGCCCCCGGCGGCGGGCTGTGGAACACCAACGCGCTGACCCAGGCGGACCTCGACGGCGACGGCCACGTCGACCTGGTGATCGGCAACTACTACCAGGACGGCACCGCGGTGCTCGATCCCGGCGCCGGCGGCCGCTTCGAGATGCAGCACTCGTTCTCGCGCGCCTACAACGCCGGCCTCAACCGGATCCTGCTCTGGGCCGGCGCCGCCTCCGGGCCCGAGCCCGAGGTCCGCTTCGTCGAGGCCGCGGGCGCGCTGTCGCCCGAGGTGGCCGGCGGCTGGACCCTGGCGGCGGCGGCCGGCGACCTCGACGGCGACCTCCTGCCGGAGGTCTACTTCGCCAACGACTTCGGCCCCGACCGGCTGCTCCACAACCGCTCGCGGCCGGGCGAGCTGCGGCTGGTACCGGTCGAGGGCCGCCGGACGTTCGACATGCCGGCGTCCAAGGTGGTCGGGCGCGACTCGTTCAAGAGCATGGGCGTCGAGCTCACCGATCTCGACGGCGACGCCCGCACCGACATCCTGGTCAGCAACATCACCCACGACCACGGCATCCACGAGAGCCACTTCGCCTTCCTGGCGCGCGGCCCGCGCGACGCGATGGCCGCCGGCGTGGCGCCGTTCGTCGACGCGAGCGAGCGGCTGGGGCTCTCCCGGAGCTTCTTCTCCTGGGAGGCGCGGGCCGGCGACTTCGACAACGACGGCGTGCCCGAGGTGCTCCAGGCGACCGGCTTCGTGCGCGGTGCCACCGACCGCTGGGCCGAGCTGCAGGAGCTGGCGCTGGGCAACGACGAGACGATCAAGGACCCGCGCTCGTGGCCGCGCCTGGTGCCGGGCGACGACCTGAGCGGCGACGTCCACGTGCCGTTCTTCGTCCGCGCCCCGGGCGGCCGCTACTACGACCTGGCCGCCGAGATCGGGCTCGGGCAGCGCCAGGTCACCCGCGGCATCGCCACCGGCGACGTCGACGGCGACGGCGACCTCGACTTCGCGGTCGCCGGCCAGTGGGAGACCTCGTACCTCTACCGCAACCTGAGCCCGGTCGAGCGGCCGTCGCTGGTGCTGCGGCCGCTGCTGCTGGCGCCGGGGGCGACCGGGCCGGCGCGGCCGGCGATCGGCGCCCGCGCCCTGGTCCACCTGCCCGACGGACGGCGGCTGACGGCCGAGGTCGACGGCGGCAACGGCCACTCGGGGGCGCGCAGCCACGAGCTGCACTTCGGCCTCGGCGAGGCCGGCGCCGGCCCGCTGCGGGTGGAGCTCTCCTGGCGCGACGCGGCGGGGCGGGCGCGCGGCGCCGAGCTGAGCCTGCCGCCCGGCCGGCACACGGTCGAGCTGGGTGCGGCGGCGGCGCTGCGAACACCGGCGGCGGGCGAGGGATGACCACGACGGGGGAGAGGGGGGCGAGGATGAGCGGTCGAGCCGGAGATCCCAGGGTGGCGGCGCTGGTCCGCTTCGCGGTCGCGATCAGCGCGCTCAACGTCGTCGGGCACACCTGGCTCGGCTTCGAGCAACCGTGGTCGCACCCGCTGATCTCGCTCGCCGTCGCCTACGGCCTCGAGCTGCTCATGGAGACCCTCGAGGCGTGGGGGCGCGGCCGCCCCGCCCGCTACCGCGGCGGCTGGAAGCCGCTGGTGCTGTTCCTGCTGCCGGCGCACATCACCGCGCTGGCGGTCGCGATGCTGCTCTACGCCAACCAGCGGCCGGCGCCGATCGCCTTCGCGGCCGGGGCGGCGATCCTCTCGAAGTACCTCTTCCGGGTCGCCGTCGGCGGCCGCCCGCGCCACTTCTTCAACCCGTCGAACTTCGGCATCTCGCTGACCCTGCTGCTCTTCCCGTCGGTCGGGATCGGCATGGCCTACATGTTCACCGAGGACCTCGCCGGCTGGGGAGACTGGGTGCTGCCGGGCCTGATCGTGATCACCGGGAGCCTCCTCAACAGCCTCTACACCCGCAAGATGCCGCTGATCGCCGCCTGGCTCGGCGGCTTCGCGGCCCAGGCGGCCGTGCGCAGCGCGGTGTTCGAGACGCCGCTCTCGGCGGCCCTCCTGCCGATGACCGGCGTCGCCTTCATCCTGTTCACCTTCTACATGATCTCCGACCCCTCGACGACGCCGCAGGGGATCCGCAGCCAGCTCGCCTTCGGCGCCTCGGTGGCGCTGGTCTACGGTCTGCTCCTCTCCGGCCACATCGTCTTCACCCTGTTCTTCGCCCTGTCGCTGGTCTGCCTCGGCCGCGGCATCGGCCTCGCCGCCCTCGAGCGGGTGCGCGCCCGGCCGGCCCCGGCGGCCGCGCCGGCCCCGATCGAGCCGGCCGCCCCGGCGCTCGGCCGCGAGCGGGTGATCTCCTAGCGCTCGACCCGGCGCAGCACCGCCAGGTAGTGCACCGAGTGGGTGCGCAGCCGGCTCGCCTCGAGCCGGCGCTCGACCGCCCGCGCCAGCGGGAGGAGCGGCCGCGGCACGAAGTCCGGGATGAAGGTGAAGTGCTCGACCCGGACCAGCTCGAACCCCGCGGCCTGCCGCCAGCGCTCGGGCGGGATCCACCGCTCGGTCCCCTCGTCGATGCCGCGCAGGATCGGGAACAGGTAGCCCATGTAGAAGCGGAAGACCGGGTTCTTGGGGTTGGTCTCGTGCACCACCAGGAGGCCGCCGGGCGCGAGCACGCGGGCCGCCTCGGCCACGGCCCGGGCCTGGGCCTCCTCGTCGGGCAGGTGGTGGAGCGAGCCGACCGCGTAGGCGAAGGCGAGGCCGCCGCCGGCGAAGGGGAGGGCGCGGGCGTCGGCGCGCAGGGCGGGGACGCCCGCGGCGGCGGCGCGCCGGGCCATGGCGGCGGCGAGGTCGAGGCCGACCACCGGCAGCCCGCGGTCGCGGAGCGCCGCGGCCTGGAGGCCGACGCCGCAGCCGAGGTCGGCTCCCGGCCCCGCCGGTGCCGCCGCGAGGTTCGCGGCCAGGAGCGCCACCTTGCGCTCGAGCAGGTGGTCCCAGACGTGCCCGGCGAACTGGTCCAGGTAGCGCGGCGCGACCTCGTGGAAGTGGCGCCCGGCGTCGCCGGCGGCCGCGCGCGGCGCGCGCAGCTCGCGGACCAGAAACAGCGCCCCCGCCGCGACGGTCAGCCCGGCGGTGGCCAGGCGCACCGCCGAGACCACGGCGACGCTCTCGGCCAGCGGCAGGCCGAGCGCCAAGAGCTCGGAGATCGCGACGCTGCCGGTGGCGGCGACGCCGGCCGGCATCAGGGTCAGCGCGCCGAAAAGCGTGGCGGTGGCGAAGACCCGGAGGCTCGCCGCCGGCGCCAGGTCGAGCCCCTGGCCGGCGGCGACCGCCGCGACCAAGAGCGCCGGCGGCAGCCAGGCGAGGAGCGAGGCGGCGAAACCGAAGAGCAGCGGGCGCGGCCGGTCGAGCCGGGCGACCGCGCCCGGCGGCACGCCCAGCCGCACCGCGGTCGCGGCGGCCAGCCGCCAGAGCGGGTAGACGGCGGCGAGCGCCAACCCCATCACCGCCGCGACCGCCGGCCGGCCGGCCGAGGCGGCGAGCCCGATCGCCGCCAGCGCGCCGGCGTCGAGCAGGCGCTCGAGGACCAGCACCGTGGTCGTGATCCGCACCGGCACCCCGAAGCGGCGGCGCACCAGCACCGGGCGGAGCAGCTCGCCGGCGTAAGCCGGGGTGGCGATGCCGACCAGCGACGCCAGGTAGATGCGCAGGCTCGGCCGGGCCGGCAGGCGGATGCCGAGCCGGCGGAGCAGGAACTGCCAGCGGACGAAGCGGGCGGCCAGGCAGAGCGCGGTCAGCCCGGCCATCGCCAGCGCGGTCGACGGCCGCGTCCGGGCCAGGGTGCCGAGCAGCCGCTCGGCGCCGATCGCCCGGATCCACAGCGCCGCGACGGCGGCGCCGCAGCCGAGCGTCAGCCCGAGCAGCCAGGCCGCGGAGCGGCCGCCGGTGGGGAGCCGCAGCCCTTCAGGCGTCTCGGGGCGCTCGTGCGCGGGCGGCGGTTGGTCGACCGACGAGGAGATCGGCGGAGCTTATACGAAGCGGCGGTGCTGCGAAATGCCGTGGCGAAGCCGTTTCGCGCCAGCGGAGCACCGTCGGCCGCGAGCGCGCCGAGGCGTCGATCGACGGCGGCGCGGGCCACTGTCTCGCGCCCGCGGGCTACGCGCACAGCCCTTCTCGAAGGCAACCGTCGATACCCGGCCTCGCCCAGGAGGCCGGTGCCGCGCAACAGGCTGAACGAGGTGCTCCGCCACCTCGGCTGAAGGGAGCTCCATCGATGAGGATCCGCTCGATCGCCGCCGCTTCGGCGCTCGGGGCCGCCCTGCTCGCGCCCGCGGGCGCCGGCGCGGTCACCGGCGTCGCCTTCGTTCACGGCACCGGCAAGCAGACCAACGCCCTCGACGACTACTGGACCCGCGCCTTCGTCGACTCGGTGCGCCAGGGGCTGCCGTCGAGCGCCAACTATGTCGTCGTCAACTGCGACTTCGAGCAGTACATGTGGACCTCGGCCGCCGCCGGCTGCCTGGCCGGGCAGCTCCACTCGTTCATCACCACGCGGGGCATCGACGACCTGGTGGTGATCACCCACTCGAACGGCGGCAACGTGATGCGCTGGATCCTCTCCAACCCGACCTGGGACAGCCGGTATCCGGCGATCATCCAGGCCACCCGCTGGGTCAACGCGCTGGCTCCGTCCAGCCTGGGCACGCCGCTCGCCGACGCGGTGATCGCCGGCAACGTCTTCGAGCAGGCGGTCGGCTGGCTGCTCGGCTACGCCAGCGACGCGGTGCGCATGCAGCAGGAGGGGTGGATGGCCTCTTACAACGCCGACTGGCTCTACGGCACCGCCGGGCGCCCCGGGCTGCCGGTGGGGTTCTGGAACGTGGTCGGCACCGACGTCGAGACCGCGGTCTGGGATCCCGACAGCTACTGCGGCGGCTACACCCTGAATGTCGGGCTCGAGGTCACCCAGGCGTGGCTGGCCTCGTGCTCCGACGGCTTCCTCGAGTGCACCAGCCAGGCCGGCGCCGGGTTCGTCTGGTTCTACGACACCGACGTCACCGCTGGCGACGAACCGCTGTCGCACAACCAGAGCCGGCGCAAGTGCTTCGGCCTCGACGTCGTGCTGCGCAACGACCTGTAGGGGAGGGGAGAGCGATGACCGCCATGCACGAGACCGACGGCCTCCCTTCGACCCGTTCCCGGACGGCGCCCGCCGCCGCCCGCCGCGCCTTCGCCGCCGCCTCCGCGGCCGTCCTCCTCCTGCTCGCCGGCGGGATCGCCGCCGCCCAGGACGCCTCGCTCGGCGGCGCCGCGTCCCGCGGGTCGTCGCGGCTGCTGCCGCCGGCCCCCGGCGACCTCGCCGCCGCCCTCGTCGCCCCCGGCGAGGCGCCGCCGCTGGTGGTGCCCGACGTGCCGCGGGAGCCGGTCGTCTTCACCTACCCGCTCGACCCGGACCGGCCGCTCGCCGCCCGCCCGGCGCCCCACCGTGCCGAGAGCCGCGAGTACTGGCAGCAGGTCGACGCCGGCGAGCTCGGCCGCGGTGTGCCGCTCTTCACCACGGCGCCCGGCGCGCTGGTGCGGATCAGCCCGGTGGCCGCGGCCGCCGAGACGCGCGCGACCGCGATCGACCCCGCCGCGCTGGCGCTGACCCCGCCGGCCGGCGAGCCGCTGGCTCCCGGCGCCGGCATTAGCCTGCTCGTGGGCGCCGAGGCGCTGCGCACGGCCGGCATGGCGTTCCCCGAGGGCACCGCGGCGTTCCGGATCGATCCCGCGCTCGGTGCCGGGCGCTTCGAGCTGCGCGCGCCGGCGCTCCCGCCGGGCGGCGGGCGCTACCTTCTGCACGTCGTCGACGCCGGCAGCGACCTCGTCCTGGCGATGGGCGCCGGCGACACGGCGCTCCTCGCCGGCGGCGAGCTGACGGTGTCCGCCGGGCTCGCGGCCGCCGGCGAGACGGTGCCCGCCGGCGAGCTCGAGGGCTTCGTCAGCGCCCCCGACGGACGGCTCTGGCCGGTGGCCTTCGAGCGCGACGTCGATGGCGCGGGGGACGGCGGCTGGCGCGCCGCGTTCACCATCGACGGTGCCGCCGCCGGTCCCGGCCTCTGGGAGGTCCACGCCCGCGCCGCCGGTGAACATCGCGGACTGACCGCGGTGCGCTCGGTACGGGTGCCGTTCGCCGTCGCCGCCCCGACCGCCCGTCTGACCGGTGATGCCGCGGTGGCGCGCCCGGCGGGCAAGGACGCCGGCGCCCTGCGCGTCGAGCTGCCGCTCGCGGTCGCGGCCGCCGGCCGCTACGAGGTGCGCGGGGTGGTCTGGGGCACCGCCGCGGACGGCGCGGTCAGGCCCGCGGTCGCGGTCCACTCCGCCGCCTGGATCGAGCCCGGCGCCGGCGTGCTCGCGCTCGAGGCGCCGGCCGAACAGCTCGGCGTCGGCGGCCTCGGCGCGCCCTGGGAGCTGCGCGACCTGCGCCTCTACGACCAGGGTCGGATGGGCCTGCTCCACCGGCAGGCCGAGGCTCTGGTCATTCCGTAGCGCGTGCGGGCGGTGAGGGCTCTCTCCCTCACCGCCGCATCAGCCCGCGCAACAGCCCCAGCGCCCCCGCTCCGAGCACCCAGGGCGCCGCCGGGTGCCCCGGCTCGGCGGCGTAGAGGACCGCGCCGGCGACCCCCAGCGCGCCGCCGGCGACGGTCCAGATCAGCCTCTTGCCGATCCGTTCGAGGCGGTCGAAGCGGTCGACCGCCTGGCGGCCGAGGGCGATCTCGACCCCGAGGTCGCCGCGGTCGGCGTGGGCGGCGAGGCGCTCGATCCGCTCCGGCAGGAGCGCCGCGATCCGGCCCTGCTTGCCGAGCTCGACGGCCCACTCGGCCGGGCTCTTGGTCAGCTCGCGGGCGGCGAGCCGGCGGGCGAACGGGATGGTCTCGGCCCAGGGATCGAACTTCGGGTCGAGGGTGGTGGCGAGCCCGGCCAGGAGCCCGATCGCCCGCCCGACGAACAGCAGCTCGACCCGCACCTGGATCGGCATCTCGAGCAGGAGGTCGCGGTAGCGGCGGAAGAAGTAGCGCGCCTCGGCCATCGCGGTGGCGCGCAGGTCGCCGATCGACACCCCCCAGAAGCGGTCGAAGAGGTCCTCGTAGATCTCCTCGAAGCGGTGGAGGTCGGCGCCCGGGAGGAGGATCCCGGCAGCGCGCTCGGCGCGCACCATGCGGGCGGCGTCGCGGGTGCCGAGGCCGATCGCATACTCGCGCAGGGCCGCGCGCAGGCGCGGCGGGATGGTCGAGACCATGCCGAAGTCGACGAACACGAGCTGGAACCCGGCGCGCCCGCCCTCGCCGCCCAGAAGACCCGGCAGTCCCGGCAGCGGCTTGACGAAGAGGTTGCCCGGGTGCGGGTCGGCGTGGACGAAGAAGTGGTCGAAGACCTGGCGCATGTAGGTGCGGTAGAGCGCCCGCGCGACCTCGGCGCGATCGATCCCCGCCGCGTCGAGCGCGGGAAGGTCGTTGATCTTCAAGTAAGCGACGTTCTCGAGGGTCAGCACGTGGACGGCGCTCTGCTCGTGGTAGACCTTGGGCACCAGGACGCGCGGGTCGTCGCGGAAGTTCTCGGCGAAGAGCTCGACGTTGCCGGCCTCGAGGGTGAGGTCCAGCTCGCGCCGGGTGGTGCCCGCGAACTCGTCGTAGAGGAGCGCGAAGTCGACCCGCCGGCGGAGCTTCTTCCAGCGCGCGAGGATGCGCGTCGCGAGCCGCACCGCGGCGAGGTCGGTCTCGACCAGCACCTCGATGCCCGGGCGCAGGACCTTGACCACCACCTCGCGCCGCCGCGCCGAGCCGGCGGTCGCGGAGGCCGCGGCCGCCGATCCCGAAGCCGGCAGCCGCGCCCGGTGCACCTGGGCGAGCGAGGCGGCGCCGATCGGCTCGGCCTCGATCCACTCGAAGATCTGGTCGGCCGGGCGACCGAAGTCGTCCTCGATGCGGTCGATCAGCGCCTGGAGCGGCACCGCCGGCACGGTGTCCTGGAGGTCGGCCAGCTCGCGGATGATCTCGCGCGGCAGCAGATCGACGCGCGCCGACAGGAATTGCCCGAGCTTGATCAGCACGCCGCCCATCTCGACCGCCAGCGTGCGGTAGCGGCGCGCCACCCGCTGCCAGCGCGGCAGCGGCGGCCGGCGCGCCCAGCGCAGCGGCCGGTGGCTGAGCACCAGGTCGTGCCAGACCGCCTGGAACAGGGTGCGGAAGACGAACCGCCGGAGCTTGCGGTAGCGCCGGAAGTCGATGCCCCGCCGCCGGGGCCGCGGGGGCGGGGAATCGGAGGGTACGCTCACCGGGCGGCATATCTACCATAGGCTGCGCCCCGCGATGATCGAACGGCTCTCCGACCCCGAGTTCTGGAAGCTCGCCAGCATCCCGGTGGTGGCGGCGGTAGTCGGCTGGTTCACCAACTGGGTGGCGATCCGGATGACCTTCGCCCCGCTCGAGCCGTTCGGGAAGCCGCCGTATCTCGGCTGGCAGGGGATCATCCCGTCGAAGGCGGGGAAGATGGCCGCCACCTTCGTCGACACGACGATGTCGCGGTTGGGCACGGTGGCCGAGCTGTTCGAGCAGATCGAGCCCGAGCGGATGACCGCCCGCGTCGTCGCCTGGGTCGAGCCGCGGATGGGCGAGTACACCGACGAGGTGATGCGCGAGCGCGACGCCGTGCTGTGGGAGAACCTCCCCGAGCTGGTGCGCGACATGATCGCCGCGCGCGCCGCCCGCGGCCTGCCGCGGCGGGTCGGTGCCGCGGTGGCCGAGATCCGCGACCGGCTCGACGAGCTGCTCGACTTCCGGGCGATGATCATCGGCCGCCTCGAGGGGGACAAGGCGCTCTTGAACCGGCTGTTCCTCGAGAGCGGCGCCCACGAGTTCCGCTTCATCGTCAACTCCGGGCTCTGGTTCGGCTTCCTGTTCGGCCTCGGGCAGCTCGCGGCGTGGGTGCTCTACCCGGCGGGCTGGACCTTGCCGCTGGCCGGCGGCATCGTCGGCTGGGCGACCAACTGGATCGCGCTCAACCTGATCTTCCGGCCGCTCCACCCCAGGAAGATCGGCCCGTTCGTCCTCCACGGCCTGTTCCTGCGCCGCCAGCGCGAGGTCGCCGCGGTCTGGTGCCGGATCGTCACCCGCGAGATCCTGACCGTGCGCAACCTGGTCGGGGCGCTCTTCTACGGGCCGCGCGCCGAGCGGGTCGAGGGGGTGATCCGCCGCCACCTGCGGCCGCTGGTCGACGAGGCGGTCGAGGGGCTGCGGCCGCTGGCCCAGGCCGCGGTCGGCCTCGAGGGCTACGCCGAGCTGCGCGAGTCGGTCGCCGACAAGGCGGTGGCGGTGTCGACCGACCCGTTCGACGACCCGTTCTTCAACGAGTCGCGGGCGCGGGTGGTCGAGCGCCTGCTGCGCGAGCGGATGGAGTCGCTCCCCTCCGAGGAGTTCCAGGACCTCCTGCGGCCCTGCTTCCAGGAGGACGAGATGAAGCTGATCGTCCTCGGCGGCGTCCTCGGCCTCGCCGCCGGCTTCGCGCAGCTCGTGCTGGTTTTCGGCGGGAGTCTGTTCGGCTGACGGGTAGACTGGCGGCCTCCCAGGAGACGCGACATGCTCCCCGACCTGCTGCTCGCCGTCTTGACCGCCGTCCTCGCCGCCCTGCTCGCGAGCGCCTGCACCCTGGGCGCCGCCTGGTGGCTGTGGGACCGCCGCCTGCGCCCGCGCGTCGAGGCCGACTTCGAGGCGCGCCTCGCGACGGTGCGCGCCGAGCTGGGCGAGACCATCCAGGAGCGGGTGCGCCAGGGGATCCTCGACGGCATCGCCGCGATCCCGTCGATGGACCTCCTGCGCGGCACCCAGAAGGGCGTCGCCGACGCCGCCGCCGAGCTGGTGCGCGGCGGGCTCGCGTCGCTCCTCGGCGGACCGGGGCGACCGCGGGGGAGTGGCTCGGGCGGCGGCCGGGAGGAGTGACCGGCAGCGCCGCCGCGGGAGGCGCGGCCGCCCGGGGTAACGGCGCGGCTACGCGCCTCGCCGGAGTACGGAGAGCCGGCGCCGCGGGCTCGTCCGTTCGAGGTCTCCCGCGTCCGGCCGGCATCGGCCGCGGCAGCAAGACCTCTCGGGAGGACCTCATGGCCACCGCTCATCCCAGGGACTCGCACAAGCTCGAGACGAACTTCGCCGCCGCGGTCCGGCGCGGCGTCCGCCCCGTGATCGTCAGCGAAGGGGACTCCTGGTTCTCGTTCCCCCTGCGCCGGAACGTCGTCGACTACCTCGAGATCATGGGCGACTCCGCGCGCGACGGCTTCGCGCTGCTCCGGCTGGAGTCCTCCGGGGACGAGATGCGCACGATCTTCGACGGCCGGCAGCGCGACTACCTGCGCCAGGTCCTGCGCACCTACCCGGTCGAGGCGGTGCTCTGGAGCGGCGGCGGCAACGACGTCCTGGGCGCCGACTTCTTCCCGCTGCTCCTCGACGCCGTGCCGGCCGGCGCCGGCGCCCTCGACTGGATCCACCGGGAGCGCGCGGAGCGCCGCTTCGACGAGCTGCGGCTCGCCTACCTCGCCCTGATCGACCTCCGCGACGACAGCCGCCCCGGCTGCACCCTCGTGGTGCACGGCTACGACTATGCGATCCCCGCCGACCGCCCGGTCTCGATCGACACCCCGCTCGGCAGGCTCCGTCTCAGCGGCCCGTGGATGTGGAACGTCTTCGAGCAGAAGAAGGTGCCTCCGGCCGACCGGCCGGCGATTGCCCGCTGGTTCATCGACCGCTTCAACGAGCTGCTCGGCACCCTCGCCAACGAGCACGCCGGGTTCCTCTACCTCGACCACCGCGGCACCCTCGGCGCCGGCGACTGGGGCGACGAGATCCACCCCTCCGCCGCCGGCTTCCGCACGGTGACCGAGCGCTACCGCGGGCCGCTCCAGGGGCTGTTTCCGGGGAAGTTCAGGCGGTCGATCGGGTGAGGGTCGGTCGCTGACCGCCGTCAGGCTCCGGAGTCGGCACGCCCGGACCTTCCTGGCCGGAAAGGTCGGACGTCGGTAGGATAAGGGCCCATGAAGCTCTGTGGCGACGAGGAGGACCATCTCGAGGCCGCTCCCCGCCGCTTCTCGGCGGAGTTCCTCGACCTGGCCGGAACCTGGGAGGACGACCGCAGCACCGAGGAGATCCTCCGGGACATCGAGGACTCTCGGCTCGATGCCGCCCGCCCGGTACTGCCGTGACCTTCCTGCTCGGCACCAACACCTGCATCGGCAACCTCAACGAGCGGCAACCGCGTCTCTCGGTGAGCGGAGACCGACACGTCCACTCGCTGCTGGCGTCGCGGTCGAGGACCGGGCGGCTGGCGGGTGAGGGGTAGTCCCCGAGGTTTCGTCCATGGCCCTGAAGAAATCCCAGCTCTACAGCTCCCTCTGGCAGAGCTGCGACGAGCTTCGCGGCGGCATGGACGCCTCGCAGTACAAGGACTACGTCCTGACGCTGCTGTTCGTGAAGTACGTCTCGGACAAGTACGCCGGCAAGCCGCGACGCGCTGATCGACGTGCCGGAGGGCGGCGGCTTCGACGACATGGTGGCGCTCAAGGGCGACAAGGAGATCGGCGACAAGATCAACAAGATCATCGCGCAGGCTCGCCGAGGCGAACGACCTCAAGGGCGTCATCGACCTGGCCGACTTCAACGACGACGAGAAGCTCGGCACGGGCAAGGAGATGCAGGACCGGCTCTCGAAGCTGGTGGCGATCTTCGACGATCTCGACTTCCGCGCCAACCGCGCCGAGGGCGACGACCTCCTCGGCGACGCCTACGAGTACCTGATGCGGCACTTCGCCACCGAGAGTCGGCAAGAGCAAGGGACAGTTCTACACGCCGGCCGAGGTCTCCCGCATCATGGCCAAGGTCGTCGGCATCGAGCGCGCCGACGACGCGCAGGAGCCACACCGTCTACGACCCCACCTGCGGCTCCGGCTCGCTGCTGCTCAAGGTGGCCGACGAGGCCGCCACGCGGCATCACCATCTACGGCCAGGAGAAGGACGACGCCACCTGGGCGCTCGCGCGGATGAACATGATCCTGCACGGCCACGAGACCGCCGAGCATCTGGCGAGGGCAACACCCTCTCGACCCCGCACTTCAAGAACAAGGACGGCAGCTCTCAGGACCTTCGACTTCGCCGTCGCCAATCCGCCGTTCTCGGCCAAGGCCTGGACGAGCGGGCTCGACCCGGAGAACGACTATTCGACCGCTTCGAGCTACGGCGTCCCGCCGGCCAAGAACGGCGACTACGCCTTCCTGCTGCACGTCATCAAGTCGCTCAAGAGCACGGGCAAGGGCGCGATCATCCTGCCGCACGGCGTGCTCTTCCGCGGCAACGCCGAGGCCGACGATCCGCCGCAACCTGATCCAGCGCGGCCTCATCAAGGGAATCATCGGCCTGCCGGCGAACCTCTTCTACGGCACCGGCATCCCGGCCTGCATCGTCGTGCTCGACAAGGAGAACGCCCACGCGCGCACCGGCATCTTCATGATCGACGCCAGCAAGGGCTTCATCAAGGACGGCCCCAAGAACCGCCTGCGCGCCCAGGACATCCACAAGATCGTCGACGTCTTCACCAGCCAGATCGAGCTCGCCGCGCTACTCGCGCATGGTGCCGGTGGCGAGATCGCGAGTCCGGCCAACGACTACAACCTCAACATCCCGCGCTACATCGATTCGAGCGAGCCGGAGGACCTGCACGACCTCGACGCTCACCTGCAACGGCGGCATCCCGGACCGCGACGTCGACGCGCTGGAGAGCTACTGGCGGGTCTTTCTCACACTGCGCCGGAAACTCTTCCGGGCCAACGGCCGCGAGGGTTATCTGGACCCGTGCGTGCCGGCGAACCGGCTTCGGGAGACCCTATGGGAGCATGACGAGGTCCGGGCCTTCGCCCAGCGGGTGGCAGCGGTGTTCGAAGGCTGGCACGCGGCACACGAGGCCGCGCTTCGGAGAATCAAGGTCGACGATCTTCCCCGCGAGTTGATCCACACCCTGTCCGAGGACCTGCTCGCGCGCTTCGGGGACCTGCCGCTGCTGAGCCGCTACGACGTCTACCAGCGGCTCATGGACTACTGGGCGGAGGTGATGCAGGACGACGTTTACCTGATCGCCGCCGACGGCTGGCTGGAGGCGGTCCGACCGCGCGGCATCGTCGAGGACAAGGATAAGAAGATCAAGGAGATGCCCGACCTCACCATCGGCCGCAAGAAGTACAAGATGGATCTCGTGCCGCCGGCTTTGGTCGTGGCGCGCTTCTTCACCGCGGAGCAGGCCGCCCTCGACGCACTCCAGGCGAAGCAGGACGCCGCCGCGCTCGAGCTGGAGGACTTCGTCGAAGAGCATGGCGGCGAGGAAGGGCTCCTGGCCGAGGCGCTCAACGACAAGGGCAGGGTCACGAAGGGCGGTGTCAAGGAGCGGCTGAAGGGCCTGGAGGACGAGCCGGAGAGCGACGACGAGCGAGAGGCGCTGGAGTGCTGCCTCGCGCTGATCGAGGCGGAGACCGAGGCGGCCAAGGCCGTCAAGGAGGCGCAGCGCCGATTGGATGAGAAGGTGCTGGCGCGCTACGGCAAGCTGACAGAGGCGGAGATCAAGAGGCTGGCGGTCGAGGACAAGTGGCTCGGTAGCGTGCGCTCCGCCGTAGACGATGAGGTGCAGGCACTCATCCAGCACCTCGGTAGGCGGGTCGGGGAGCTGGAGGTGCGCTATTCGCAGCCGCTCCCGGTGCTGGAGCGCGAGGTCGAGGCCATCAGCACCAAGGTCGATGGCCACCTTATGCAGATGGGGCTCGCCTGGGGATGATCATGAAAGCCATGCGCGTCGGGCAGGCGGTGCCGCAATACCTCGCCGAGACCAAGACACAGGGCGTGCGGCGCGGGTATAAGCGGAGCGAGATCGGCCTAGTCCCATACGATTGGGATGTGAGGACCCTCGGTTCCCTTGTGTCAATCACGAGTGGTGAGAGCCCGTCCGGCTTTCGCTTTGGCCTCGAAGGAGCCCCCTACTACAAGGTAGAGCAACTCAACAACAGTTCCAAATATCTCGGCAGCGACGAGACGGATTACTTTATCCCTGAGCCATCAAGGACTGTGCCGGCAGGCAGTGCTCTGTTTCCAAAGAGGGGTGCGTCAATCATGTTGAACAAGATCCGTCTTCTGAAGACAGACGGATATATGGATACCAACATGATGGCACTTACGCCCGGAAACGCGCTCGATGGCGAGTACCTATTCTACGCTCTGAGTCTTTCCGGGCTAGCTTCAGTAGCAGACGTGACGTCGATTCCGCAAATCAATAACAAGCACATTGTTCCTTTTGCGATTCCATTTCCTCCGCTTGCCGAACAGCGTGCGATCGCCGAAGTGTTGTCGGATGCGGATGAATCCCTCGGTGCGCTGGAGGCACTGATCGACAAGAACCGGGCCATCAAGCAGGCCGCCCTGCAGCAGCTCCTCACCGGCAGGACCCGTCTGCCTGGCTTCAGCGGGGAGTGGGAAACGAAGCGGCTGGGCGATCACGTAAGGTTTCTCCGGCACGGCATCAGCTCTCGCGCTGAACTCTCGAACGACGGTCCGGTGAAATATGTGCACTACGGGGACGTCCACACGTCTACTGATGTCTATCTCGATCCAGACGTCTGGTCGCTGCCGGCGCTCCCGACAGATCGTGCCCGCTCACTCGACCGACTCCAGGACGGGGACCTGGTGTTTGTCGACGCATCGGAGGACATCGAAGGCATCGGGAAGTCTGTCGAAATCAAGCGCGTACAGGCTCGGGAAGTCGTTGCTGGCCTTCATACGATCGCCGCCCGATTCGACAAGTCGGTGCTCGCGGATGGCTTCAAGGCCTACTTGCAGTTCTGCCCAACGTTCCGCGATCACCTCCGGCGGCTCGCTGCAGGAACCAAGGTCTATGCTACGCACCGTTCGCACATCGGCAGCGCGGAGCTGCAGCTTCCCGCGCTGGACGAACAGGCCGCCATCGCCACCGTTCTCGCCGACATGGACGCCGAGATCGCCGCGCTCGAAGCCCGCCGCGACAAGACCCGCGCCATCAAGCAGGGCATGATGCAGCAGCTCCTCACCGGCCGGGTGCGGCTGGTGAAACCGGAGGCGGCGGCATGACCGAAGATCAGCACACCGAGTGGAAGTCGTCCTGGCGGGACGAGCACCTGAAGACGCTGTGCGGCTTCGCCAACGCGCAGGGCGGAGTGCTCGAGATCGGTCGTGACGACAAGGGTCGGATCGTGGGCCTCGAGGATGCGCGCCGGCTTCTGGAGGAGCTGCCCAACAAGCTGCGCGATCTGCTGGGCATCGTCGCGGACATCGAGTTGCTCGAGGAAGACGGCAAGCCGTACCTCCGGATCGCGGTCGAGCCGTACCCGGTTCCGATCAGCCATCGCGGCGAGTATCACTACCGCAGCGGCAGCACCAAGCAGGTGCTGAAGGGCGCCGCCCTGGATCGCTTCCTCCTGGGGAAGACCGGCCGGCGCTGGGATGGGGTGCCGGTGCCGGGCGTGACGACGGTGGACTTGGACAGCACCGCGTTGGCACGCTTTCGCCGGCGCGCCGCACGCAGCAAGCGCCTGGAGGCCGAGGCTCTGGACGAGAACGACGCGGGCCTGCTCGAGAAACTCCGCCTGACCGAGGGGAAATACCTGAAGCGCGCCGGCGTCCTGCTCTTCCATCCCGATCCGGAGCGCTTCGTCACCGGCGCTTCGGTCAAGGTCGGTTACTTTTCGAGCGAGTCGGATCTCCGTTATCACGACGTGATCACCGGCGACGTGTTCTCGCAACCCGGCAAGACGCTGGAGATCCTGCTGACCAAGTACCTGAAGGCCGGGATCAGCTACGAGGGCATCCAGCGCATCGAGAGCTACCCGATGCCGGAGCGTGCCTTGCGCGAGGCGCTGCTCAACGCCATCATCCACCGCGACTACGCAGTCGCGGCACCGATCCAGATTCGGGTCTACGCGGATCGTCTGCTGATCTGGAATCCCGGCGAGCTGCCCGAGGGCTGGTCGATGGAGAAGCTGCTGGGACCCCACCCTTCACAGCCGTACAACCCGGACATCGCCAACGCCTTCTTCTGGTCCGGAGACATCGAGGCCTGGGGGCGTGGGATTCAGCGCATGATGGAGGCGTGCCGGCAAGCCGGGACGCCCGAGCCGGAGATTCGTGTGGATGGGCGGGATTTCTGGTTCGAGTTTCCGTTTTCGGCCGCCTACTTGGACACCGTCGCGTCAGCGGAGGCGCTGATCGCTCGGGGAAGTACAGGGGGAGCTAGGGAGAAACCTAGGGAGAAACCTAGGGAGAAACCTAGGGAGAAGACCAGGGACAAGATTCTCGCGCTGATCGCCGAGCTCCCCATGATCACCACCGCGGAGCTGGCCGAGCGGATCGGGATCACCGCCAAGGGCGTCGAATGGCAGCTCGGCAAGTTGAATGCCGAGGGTCGAATCCATCGGGTCGGCTCTGCCAGGGGTGGGCACTGGGAGATCGTCGAGGATCCGGATGAGTAGTGTCGGCGAGCGCGAGATCCGGGCCCAGCGGCGCGTCATCGCGTTCCTGCGCGACGCGCTCGGCTACGCCTACCTCGGCCACTGGAAGCAGCGCGAGGGCAACGCCCCCATCGAGGAAGGCCTTCTCACCGATTGGTTAAAGTGGCGGGGGTACGGCGACAAGCTCATCTCGAGGACGCTGTTCGAGCTGGACAAGGCCGCGACGGTCAGCGGCAGCAGGATGCTCTACGACGCCAACCGCGACGTCTACGGCTTTCTGCGCTACGGCGTGAAGGTCAAGCCCGAGGTCGGCGAGCAGACCGAGACGGTCTGGCTGATCGACTGGAACGAACCCGAGAACAACCACTTCGCCGTCGCCGAGGAGGTCACGGTCGACGGCGATCACACCAAGCGGCCGGACGTCGTCCTCTACGTCAACGGCATCGCCCTCGGCGTGCTCGAGCTGAAGCGCTCCACCGTGGCGGTCGGCGAGGGCATCCGCCAGAGCCTCGACAACCAGAAGAAGGAGTTCATCCGACCGTTCTTCACCACCGTGCAGCTCGTGATGGCGGGCAACGACGACCGAGGGCCTGCGCTACGGCGTCATCGACACGCCGGAGAAGTACTGGCTGCGCTGGAAGGAGGCCGAGCCGACCCGATCGCCGGCGACAACCCGCTCGACCGCGCGAGCTGGGCCAGCTCTGCCGCAAGGAGCGGCTGCTCGAGATCATCCACGACTTCATGGTCTTCGACGCCGGCACCAAGAAGACCTGCCGTCACAACCAGTACTTCGGCGTCCGGCCGCGCAGGCGCGCGTGCGGCGCGCGCGAGGGCGGCATCATCTGGCACACCCAGGGCTCGCGGCAAGAGCCTGACATGGTCTGGCTCGCCAAGTGGATCCGCGAGCACGTCAGCAGACGCTCGGGTGCTGATCATCACCGACCGCACCGAGCTCGACGAGCAGATCGAGAAGGTCTTCAAGGGCGTCAACGAGGAGATCTACCGCACGAAGAGCGGCGCGGACCTGGTCGCGCGTCTGAACGCGAGCGAGGAGTGGCTGATCTGCTCGCTCGTCCACAAGTTCGGCGGCCTCGAGAGCGAGGGCGATGTCGACGACGCTTCCTCGCGGACATTCACAGCCACCTGCCGAAGGGCTTCCGCGCCAAGGGCAACATCTTCGTCTTCGTGGACGAGTGCTCATCGCACCCAGTCGGGCAAGCTGCACGACGCGATGAAGGCGCTGCTGCCGGGCGCGATGTTCATCGGCTTCACCGGCACGCCGCTGCTCAAGAGCGACAAGCGCACGAGCATCGAGACCTTCGGCCCCTACATCCACACCTACAAGTTCGACGAGGCGGTGCGCGACGGCGTGGTGCTCGACCTGCGCTACGAGGCGCGCGACATCGACCAGAGCTCACCTCGCCGGCGAAGGTCGACCAGTGGTTCGAGGCTCAAGACCAAGGGCCTGACCGACGTGGCCAGGGCCGCAGCTCAAGCAGCGCTGGGGCACGATGCAGAAGGTGCTCTCAGCTCGCGCGACCGGCTCGAGAAGATCGTCGACGACATCCTGATGGACATGGAGACTCGCGACCGGCTCAAGAGCGGGCACGGCAACGCGCATGCTCGTCTCGAGCAGCATCTACTCGGCGTGCCGGTTCTACGAGATGTTCCGGCAGACCGACCTCGCCGGGCAAGTGCGCCATCGTCACCTCCTACCGGCCGCAGCCCGCCGACATCAAGGGCGAGGAGACGGGCGAAGGGGTGACCGAGCGGCTCCGGCAGTACGACATCTACCGCAGGATGCTCGCCGACCACTTCGACGAGCCGGAAGACGACGGCGATGTACAAGGTCGAGCAGTTCGAGAAGGAGGTCAAGAAGCGCTTCGTCGAGGAGCCGGGGCAGATGAAGCTCCTGATCGTCGTCGACAAGCTGCTGACCGGTTTCGACGCGCCGCCGGCGACCTACCTCTACATCGACAAGAAGATGCAGGACCACGGCCTGTTCCAGGCGATCTGCCGCGTGAACCGGCTCGACGGCGAGGACAAGGAGTACGGCTACATCATCGACTACAAGGACCTCTTCAAGTCGCTCGAAGATGTCGATCAAGGACTACACCGGCGAGGCCTTCGACGGCTACGACAAGGAGGACGTCGAGGGGCTCCTCAAGGACCGGCTCGAGCAGGGCCGGGAGCGGCTGGAGGAGGCGCGCGAGGCTGTCAAAGCGCTGTGCGAGCCGGTCGAGCCGCCGCGCGACACGGCCGCCTATCTGCGCTACTTCTGCGCCGCGGAGAGCGGCGACGCCGAGCAGCTCAAGGACAACGAGCCGAAGCGGGTGGCGCTCTACAAGCTGGCGGCCGCGCTCCTGCGCGCCTACGCGCAACCTCGCCAACGAGATGCGCGAGGCGGGCTACACCGAGGCCGAGGCGGCGGAGATCAGGCGCGAGGTCGACGCACTACGAGAACGTCCGCGCATGGAGGTGAAACTCGCGAGCGGCGACTACGTCGACATGAAGATGTTCGAGCCGGCGATGCGGCACCTCCTCGACACCTACATCCGTGCCGAGGAGAGCGAGAAGGTCTCCGCCTTCGACGACCTCAGCCTGGTGCAGATGATCGTCGAGCGAGGCGAGCAGGCGATTGAGTCGCTGCCGGCGGGCATTCGCGAGAGCCGCGAGGCCGTGGCCGAGACGATCGAGAACAACGTCCGCCGGCTCATCATCGACGAGATGGCGGTCAATCCCCGGTACTACGAAAGGATGTCGGAGCTGCTGGACGCGCTGATCCTGCAGCGGAAGCACGAGGCGCTCGATTACAAGGCGTACCTGGCCCGGATCGTGGGGCTGGCCCGCAGGGTGCGCAAGCCGGAGAGCCACTCCTCGTATCCGGCGGCGCTCGCCACGGCGGCGCTCCGTGCGGTCTACGACAACCTCGAGGAACATTCGGAAATCCGCGAGACGCTGGCATGGCACGGCGACGGGGGAGCGGACGCGGGCCGTGTGGAGGTGGCTCTGGCTCTCGACCGCGCCATCCGGGGAGTCAAGAAGGCAGACTGGCGCGGCAACACGTTCAAGGAACGCGAGGTGCGGAGCGCCGTGAAGGAAGTACTCGGCGACGACGATGCGGTCGTGGATCGGATCTTCGAGATCGTGGTGGCCCAGCGTGACTACTAGGCGGGCTCGGATCGACGTCGGCGGCATCGCCGTCGAGGTCGTCCGCAAAGAGATCAAGAACCTCCACGTCGGCGTCTATCCGCCCCATGGCCGGGTGCGCGTGGCGGCGCCCTCACGGCTGGAGGACGAGGCGGTGCGGCTGGCCGTCGTCTCGCGCCTCGGATGGATCCGCCGGCAGCGTAGGGCGTTCGAGGAGCAGGATCGTCAATCGGAGCGGGAGATGGTCTCCGGCGAAAGCCATTACTTCCAGGGGCGCCGTTACCTGCTCGACGTGATCGCGGCGGGCGGGCCGCCGGCTGTCCGCCTGGCCGGTCCGAAGAAGCTGGAGCTACGGGTCCGCCCTGGAAGCGACCGGCAGGTCCGAGAACAGGTGCTCCTACGGTGGTATCGGCGGCGGCTCCGTGAACAGATTCCGGCGCTGCTCGCCAAGTGGGAACCCCGAGTGGGCGAGGCCGTCACCGAGGTGCGGATCAAGAGAATGAAGACGCTCTGGGGGAGCTGCAACGCGGCGTCGCGGCGGATCTGGCTGAACCTGGAGCTGGCTAAGAAGCCGCCCACCTGTCTCGAGTTCATCCTGGTGCACGAGATGGTCCACTTTTTCGAGCGCCGCCACAACGAGCGCTTCCGGGAGCTGATGGACTCCCTGATGCCTTCCTGGGTTCATTCGCGCGATGTACTGAATCGCGCTCCTCTGGCTCACGAGGAGTGGCGATACTGAGCGACCCGGGCTCTTCGGATTACCCCCCGCCCGCCAAGCCGCGCGAACGGCTCGCGCAGCGGCTCCGGCGTGCGGCAGGGCTTGCCGGTGGCGGTCTCGACCCAGACGTGGTGGGTGGCGCCGGTGGCGAGGCGCTCGCCGCGGTGGGACACGACGTAGCCGAAGCTGACGCCGCGGCTGCCGTAGCGGGTCATCCGGCAGGCGATCTCCACGGTGTCGCCGTAGCGCGCCGGCCGCCGGTAGCTGACCTCGAGGCCGGAGACCATCAGGAAGTAGCCGAGGCGCTCGACTTCCGCGTAGTGCCAGCCGCTGTCGGCGCACAGGCGGGTGCGCGCGATCTCGAACCAGACCGGGTAGACGGCGTGGTGGACGACGCCCATCTGGTCGGTCTCGGCGTAGCGGACCTCGACTTCGATCACGGTTTCGACCGGATCGGCGGCGGACACGGCGGCGGCTTCGTGAGCCGGCTCGCTCATCGCTCGCTCTCGGGCGCCGCGCCGGCGGGGAGCGGCTCGGCGGCCGGTGCCGGGCGGGCGCCGCGGCTGTGGCGCAGGACGGTCGAGAGGATCTTGTAGCCGGCGAGCACGGTGCCCTTGACCGTGCCGGTGATCTTCGACACTCCGACCCGGCGGCGGTAGGAGACCGGCACCTCCTCGACGCGCAGGCCGGCGCGCAGCGCCTTGACCTGCATCTCGGCGGTCCAGCCGAAGTCGGGGTCGGCCATGCCGAGCCGTTCGAGCGCCCGCCAGGAGACGGCGCGGAACGGCCCGAGGTCGGTGTAGCGGTGGCCGTAGAGGAGCCGGATCAGCCAGCAGGCGACCAGGTTGCCGGCGCGCGCCTGGGGGAGCAGCGCCCCCGGCTCGCGCCGGCCGAGGACGCGCGAGCCGATCACCAGGTCGGCGCGGCCGTCGAGGATCGGCCCGGCGACCCGGGGCAGCTCCTCGGGGTGGTCGGAGAAGTCGGCGTCGAGGAAGACGACGACGTCCGGCGGCTCGTTCTCGCGCAGCCAGCCGAGCCCGGCCAGGCAGGCGCTGCCGTAGCCCGGCCGGGGTGCTTCGACCACCACCGCCCCGGCTTCGCGGGCGACCCGGGCGGTGCCGTCCTTCGAGCCGTTGTCGGCGACGACCACCCGGCGCACAGGGGTCGCCGGGCCGCGCTCGGCGTTCGTTGCGGGAGTGCCGGCGGCCGGCCGGAAGCGCTCGAGGTCGCGCAGCACCAGCGGCAGCGAGGCCTCCTCATTGAGGGCCGGGATCAGGACGTCGAGGGTGGGCGTCGGCACCCGAGGATTCTAATGGGTGGAGTCGCGGCCCGGTCGTGCGGTGTAGGCTAGGCATCGACAGACATCGACAGGCATCGACAGACCTTGGAGCCTGGAGCCCGCATGGAGATCAGCATCCACGTTCCCGACGCAGTGGCCGAGCGACTGCGCGATTCCTGGTCCGACCTGCCACGCCACGCTCTCGAGGCCCTCGCAGTGGACGCGTACCGGCAGGATCTCCTGTCCGCCGCCGAGGTCCAGGAGCTGCTCGGCATCGAGTCCCGCTACGAGTTGGACGGTCTCCTCAAGCGGTCCGGGGCCTTCCTCCGGTACACGGCGGAGGAGTTCGAGGAGGAGGTCCGGGGCTTTCTCGAGCCGGCCGGTCGGTGATCGCCGTTTCTGACACCTCACCGATCCTTTACCTGGTCCTGACCGGGGAGATCGAGCTGCTGTCGGATCTCTTCGCCGAGGTGCAGGTCCCTCCCGCCGTCCTCTCCGAGCTTTCGCACCCCGGCAGTCCCGACTCGGTGCGCGCGTGGGTGCAGACCCCGCCCGCTTGGCTCCGGTTGATGGAGCGGCCCGATGTCTACGCGGTGCCGGCGGCGCGTCGTCTGCACCCGGGCGAGCGCGAGGTCCTGGCCCTCGCCATGAAGCTCCAGGCGGACCGCGTTCTGCTCGACGACCGGGCCGCCCGCGACGCAGCGAGCGCTCTCGGCTTGCGGGTGATGGGCACCCTTGCGGTCCTCAAAGTGGGAGCCGACCGCGGGAAAGTGAACCTGGCGGATGCGCTCAGGCGCCTCGCGCAGACGAACTTCCGGGCCTCACCGGAGTTGCTCCGGCGCGTGCTCGGCTAGAGCCCCGGCTCCGTGCCCCGCCCCGACCAGCGCCACACCTCCACCTCGAACTCCGCCCCCGGGCCGGCCCGCTCGGGGAGGAGGACCACGACCTCCGGCGGGCCTGCCGGCCAGCGCGGGCTGGCGTAGAGCCAGCGCCGGTCTTCCTCCTCGCCGACGGTCCAGAGCGGCAGCTCCGCGCCGGCCACCTCGAGCCGCAGCCGGTGGGGCGCCCGCCACCGTCGCGGCGAGCGCACGCGCAGGGAGTAGAGCGCGCCGTCCGCCGGCGGCAGCGGCTGGCGGACGCGCGGGCCGTCGGCGCCGGTGAAGGTGCGCCGGGCGGCCGGCGCGCCGAGCCAGCGATGGACCGCCGCGACCACGGCCGGCCCGCGCCGCAGCCAGCCGGGCTCGACGGTCAGGACTGCCGCGGGGTCGACGCGGGCGAGGCGGCGGAGGTAGAAGGGCTCCGCGGCGAGGATCCGGTCCCGCGGGAAGACCTCGACGTCGGCGCGGTCGAGGGCCCCGTCGCCGAGGGCGGACAGGTCGGGCGCGGGGATCGCGACCGCTCCGCGGGCCGCCGCCGCGGCGCCGACCTCGCCGGACATCTCGGCCTCGTAGATCACCTCGGCGGCCTCCGGGGCTCCCGCGCCGCCCGGTTCGAGCGCCCGGCGCACCGCCGCGTGCAGGGTCGACTCGTGCCACGGCTCGAGGCTCCAGGCCGCCGCGCCGGGGGCCCAGGCGGCGACCGCGAGAGCGGCGGCTGCGGCGCCGGCCACCCCCCGCGCGGGCCGCGGCAGCCGAAGGGCCGCCGCGCCGGCGGCCGCGACAGCGGCGTGCGCCGCGAAGAGCATCAGGACCGGGCTCGCCGGCACCAGGTTGTTCGCCACGTAGAGCCGGGTCGCGGCGGCGTAGAAGAGCGTGAACCCGGCGAGGTAGAGGAGCGCGAGACCCCAGCCGGGAGGCTCGGCGCGCTCCGGGGCGCGCCGGGCGCGGAGCAGCCGCAGCGCGGTCCAGGCGGCGCCGGCGAGCCCGAGGGCGCCGGCCGCCGGGCCGAGCACGCCGCGGTGGGCCGGGGCCAGCCAGGTCCCGACGGTCGCTGCCAGCACCGCGAGATGGCTGCCGCCGGCGGCCTCCCCCTTGCGGTCGTAGAGCGCGAGCAGCCTTTCGACGTACTCCAGGGTGAGGTCGAGATACGGGTTGAGGGCCACGAACGCCGCCAGCGCCACCGCGCCGGCGAGCGCCAGCCGGGCCAGCCCGCGGAGCCGGGGCGGGGCGGCGAGGGCGGCGCCGGCGAGCGGCAGCGCCGCGCCCACCCCGGTGTACTTGGCCGCCACCGCCAGCCCGATGGCGCAGCCGCCGGCCAGGTAGGCGCCGAGCGCCGGCCGCCGCCGGGCGGTGATCGCGAGGTCGAGCGCCGCCAGCGTCAGCAGGGCGACCAGGATGTCGGGCTTGAAGTAGGCGGAGTAGAGGATCTGGTCGCGGGCGGCGGCGGTCAGGAAGGCGGCCGCGAGCCCGCACGCCGGCCCGGCGAGCCGCCGCCCGATCCGGGCGACGAGGAGCACCGCCAGGGTTCCGTAGACGATCTGCACCAGGCGGCAGAGGCGCACCGCCACCGCGCTGAAGCCGCCCTCCGGCCGGTAGATCGCCGGCGTGCGGCCGCCGGTCGCGCCGTGGAGGCCGTCGGCGGCGGCGAGGAGCGCGACCTGGGGCAGGTAGGAGAGGCCGCCGTAGAAGGCGTGGACCGGCCGGTGCTCCTCGCCGGCCAGCACCGCGGCGACGTTGTGGAGGACGTAGCGCTCGTCCCAGAAGCGGGTGCCGAGCGGGTCCGGGAGGCCGTAGACCAGCCGCAGCGCGAAGGCCCAGGCGACGATCAGGCCGAGCAAGAGGCGGCCGGCGATCGGCCAGGGGGCGGAGGGGCGGGTCCAGCCCGGCGCAGCGGAGGGGCCCCTCGTGGTGTGGGGCGGGTCGGGTGGGCGGGCCGTCGGCACGGTGTCCGCGACGATACCGAACTTCATCGATCGCCGTCGCGCTGAGCCCAGGCGACCGCGCTGCGCCGCCGGCCGGCGCCCCCGATCGCGGCCGCTCCGCCCCGCCGCTCGGATAGGCTTCCTCCGTGCCCGTCCATCCCTACCTGGACCGCCGCCCGCACCTCGGCGCGCGCGTCTTCCTCGCCCCCGGAGCGGTGGTGGTCGGCGACGTCGAGCTGGGCGACGACGTCTCGTTCTGGTTCCACACCGTGGCGCGCGGCGACGTGAACTCGATCCGGATCGGCGCCGGCACCAACGTCCAGGACGGCACCGTGATCCACGTCACCCACGAGAAGCACCCGACGGCGATCGGCGCCGGGGTGGTGGTCGGGCACGCCGCGGTGCTCCACGGCTGCACGGTCGGCGACGGCGCGCTGATCGGCATTGGAGCGCGCGTGCTCGACGGCGCGGTGGTCGAGGCCGGCGCCCAGGTCGGCGCCGGGGCGCTGGTCGCCCCTGGGCACCGGGTCGAGAGCGGCTGGCTCGCGCTCGGCATCCCGGCGCGGCCGGCGCGGCGGCTCTCGGACGGCGAGCGCGACGAGATCGCCGCCATCCGCGACCGTTACGTCGCGCTCAAGGAGCGCTACCGGGCCCTGCTCGGCGACGGCACCGGCCCCGGCGACGGCGGCTAGCCGCCGCGTATAGACTTCGCGCTTCGCCGCGGCCGTTGCCGGCGGCTTCCGATCGAGGAGAGGGCGAGGATCATGACCGCAATGGAGCGCCGCGGGGCGGGATCGCTGAGCCGAGACGACATCGGCTCCCGGGTCCGGTTCCAGGCCTGGGTGCAGCGCCGCCGCGACCTCGGCGGGCTGATGTTTCTCGACCTGCGCGACCGGAGCGGCGTCGCCCAGGTCGTCGTCCGGCCCGACGAGCAGGCCGGCGTCGCCGAGACGCTGGCGCCGGTGCGCGCCGAGTGGGTGGTCGAGGTCGAGGGGGAGGTGGTGGCGCGCGAGAGCCCCAACCCCGAGATGCCGACCGGCGAGGTCGAGGTGGTCGCCGACCGCGCCGCGGTCCTGGCGCGCTCCAGGCCGGTGCCGTTCGCGCTCGACGCCGAGCCCGACGCGACCGAGGAGACGCGCCTCCGCTACCGCTTCCTCGACCTCCGCCGGCCGGAGCTGCAGCGCAACCTGATGCTCCGCGACCGGGCCGCGCTCGAGGCGCGCAAATACTTCCACGAGAACGGCTTCATCGACCTCGAGACGCCGATCCTGACCCGCTCGACCCCCGAGGGGGCGCGCGACTACCTGGTGCCCTCGCGGGTCCACCGAGGGAGCTTCTACGCGCTACCGCAGTCGCCGCAGATCTTCAAGCAGCTCTTCATGGTCGCCGGCTTCGAGCGCTACGTCCAGATCGCCCGCTGCTTCCGCGACGAGGACCTGCGCGCCGACCGCCAGCCCGAGTTCACCCAGATCGACGTCGAGATGTCGTTCGTCGGCGAAGAGGACGTCATGGCGGTCGGCGAGGGGCTCCTGCGCCGGGTGATGCCGCTCGCCGGGATCGAGCCGCCGGCGACCTTCCAGCGCCTCTCCTGGGCCGACGCGATGGCCCGCTACGGCAGCGACCGCCCCGACCTCCGCTACGGGCTCGAGATCGCCGACTTGACGGCGCTCCTCGGCAAGAGCGCCTTCCGCGGGTTCGCCGCCGCGGCGGCGGCCGGCGGCGTGATCCGCGGGCTGGCGCTCCCCGCCTCGACCGGCGCCGGCGCGGCCAGCCGCAAGCAGGTCGAGGAGTGGGCCGAGGTGGCCCGCCGGTACGGCGCGGCCGGAGTCCTGACCCTGCGCCGCCAGGACGGCGAGGCGCAGTTCCAGGTCAAGGGTGCCCTGACCCCGGAGGAGGCCGAGGGCGCCGCCGGCGCGCTCGGCCTCGAGGAGGGCGGCTTGGCTCTCCTCGCCGCCGGACCCGAGGCGACCACCGCGGCCGCCCTCGGCGCGGTGCGCCAGCGGCTGGCCGCCGACTTCGGGCTGATCCCGGCCGGGGTCCACGCCTTCCTCTGGGTCACCGACTTCCCGCTCTTCGTCTGGGACGAGGCGGAGAAGCGGTGGTTCTCGAACCACCACCCGTTCACGAGCCCGAGCCCCGAGGACCTCGAGCGGCTGGAGAGCGATCCCGGTTCGGTCCGCTCGCGCGCCTACGACGCGGTGATGGACGGCATCGAGTTGGGCGGCGGCTCGATCCGCATCCACGACCGCGAGGTCCAGGAGCGGGTGTTCGCCGCGCTCGGCATCGGCGCGGAGGAGGCCCGGCAGCGCTTCGGCTTCCTCCTCGAGGCGCTCTCCTATGGCGCGCCGCCCCACGGCGGCATCGCGTTCGGCTGGGACCGGATGGTGATGATGATGGCCGGCGCGCCGTCGCTGCGCGAGGTGATCGCCTTCCCCAAGACCGCCTCGGCCACCGACCTGATGACCGAGGCGCCGTCGCCGGTCGAGCCGGCGCAGCTCGCCGACCTCGGCATCGCGCTCGCCGGCCGCGACCGTGAGTGAGCCGGCCGAGATCGCGCTGCGGCACCCGCAGGGCGAGACGACCATCGTGGTCGGCGCCGGTGCGCTCGCCGCGGCCGAGGAGCGCCTCGCCGCCTGGCTCGACGGCCGCACCGTCTTCCTGGTCACGACCCCGCGGGTCGCCCTCCTCCACGGCGCCCGGCTCGGCTGGGTCGATCGCCGTTGCGCGCGGCGGGTGACGCTCGAGGTGCCCGACGGCGAGGCCGCCAAGACCCTCGACGAGGCCGGCCGGCTCTGGCTGGAGATGCTCGCCGCCGGCGGCAAGCGCGACAGCCGGGTGATCGCGCTCGGCGGCGGCAGCGTCTGCGACCTCGCGGGCTTCGCCGCCGGCTGCTTCCTGCGCGGCGTCGAGGTGGTCCACGCGCCGACCACGCTCCTCGCCCAGGCCGACGCCGCGATCGGCGGCAAGACCGGCGTCGATCTGCCGGCGGGCAAGAACACCGTCGGCCTCTTCCACCACCCGGCGGCGGTGATCGCCGACGTCGAGGTGCTCGGCACGCTGCCGCGCCGGGAGTTGGCCGCCGGCCTGGTCGAGGCGGCGAAGATGGCGCTGGTGCTCGACCCGGCGCTCTTCGCCCGCCTCGAAGATCGCCTCGACGCGCTCCTCGCCGCCGATCCCGACGAGCTGGCCCCGGTGGTCGCGGCCGCGGCCGCGGCCAAGGCGGCGGTGGTCGAGCGCGACCCGGCCGAGGGGGACTACCGCCGGGTGCTCAATCTCGGCCACACCGTCGGCCATGCGATCGAGGCGGCGCTCGGCTATGGCGGCGGCCTGCTCCACGGCGAGGCGGTGGCCTACGGGCTGCTCTTCGCGCTGCGGCTCGCGGTCGGCCGCGGCCTCGAGCCGGCGACCGCCGAGCGGATGCGCGCGCTCCTCGCGCGCCTGGGTCCGGCGCCGCTCCCCGCCGCCGACCCGCGGCTCGCGCCGGCGGCGCTCCTCGCCTTCGTCCAGCGCGACAAGAAGGCGCGCGAGGGGGGCATCGACTGGGTGCTGCCGACCGCCCTCGGCGGCTTCGAGATCACCCGCGAGATCGGGCTCGACGCGGTGGCCGCCGAGCTGGAGGGATTCCTCGGGGATCCCTGGCGGTCGATCGGCCCGCCCGGATAGCCGTAGCCGCACCTGCTAGGATCGCGGCGAACCTCGGTGCGAGGGAGGGCGCCCCACGGAGCGATCGTCACGCCGCTGTCACGGCACGGTGTCTCTCCCCGGCGCGCCGCGGTCGTATCCTGACGCTCCTTCAGACCCGGCGCCGGTGTTCCCGAGCGATGACCGCGAACACGCGATGAAGCTCCTCCTGATCCGCCACGGGCTCGCCGCCGACCGTGCGGAGTTCGCGCGCTCGGGGGCCGACGACGGCGAGCGGCCGCTCACCGGCAAGGGCCGGCGCCGGGTGCAGACGGCGGCCCACGGCCTCGCCGCGCTGCTCGAGGAGCCGCCCTGGCAGGCGCTCCTGACCAGCCCCCTGGTGCGCGCGGTCGAGACCGCCGAGGTCCTCGAGCGCGAGCTGGGCGGTCCGGAGCCCGAGGAGAGCGACGCCCTGCTGCCGTCCGCCGAGCCCGCCGAGCTGCTCCAGGCGCTCCGCACTCTCGCTCTCGGTGACGACGCCGTGGTCGCCGCGGTCGGCCACGAGCCGCAGCTTTCCACTGCCGCCTCGTGGTTCCTGACCGGGCGCGACCGCTCGATCCTCGATCTCAAGAAGGGGAGCGCGACGCTGCTCGCGCTCGGCGACGACCCCGAGCCCGGCGCCGCGGTCCTGGTCTGGTCGCTGCCGCCGCGGGCGCTGCGCCAGATGGGGGGCTAGCGTGGGCCACCTGCTCAGCCGCCCGCCCGAGGAGGCCGCCCGGCTGGTCGCCCTGACGCTCCTGGCGCGCGCCGAGGAGGCCGCCCGGCGGCTCGCCGATCCCGCCGACGCCGAGGCCCTGCACGATTTCCGGGTCGCCCTCCGCCGCCTGCGCAGCGTCCTGCGCGCCTATCGCGGTCCGCTCGCCGGCGCGCTCAAGAAGCGCCACCGGGGCGGCCTGCGCGACCTCGCGCGCGGCACCGGCGAGGGCCGCGACGCCGAGGTCGCGCTGGCCTGGGTCGCCGCCCAGCGCGACCGCCTCGAGGAGGGGCAGCAGGCCGGCCTCGACTGGTTCGCGGCGCAGCTCGAGAAGCGCAAGGGCGCCGGCTATGACGAGGCGCAGAGACACCTCGGGGAGGTCTTCGAGCCGCTGGCCGAGGAGCTCCAGAAGCGGCTCGGCGTATACACCCGGCGGGTCCGGCTCGACCACGGCGGCGGCGGCGAGGAGAGCTTCGGCGACCTGGTCGCCGCCGAGGCGCGCCGCGACCTCTCCCGGCTCGAGGAGCTGCTCGCCGGCCTCGCCGCTCCCGACGACTCGGCGCGCGGCCACCGCGCGCGCATCGCCGTCAAGCGGCTGCGCTACCTGCTCGAGCCGCTCGAGCGCGAGCTGCCGTCGGTCCAGCCGATCGTCGGAACGCTCAAGCGGCTCCAGGACGTCCTCGGCGAGCTGAACGACGCCCACGTCCTCGAGGACGAGCTGGCGACCGCGGTCGAGGCGGCGGCGCGCCACCGCGCCCTCTCCCTGCTCGACTCCGCGATGGCCGGCGAGGCCCCGGCCGGCGCTTCCGGGGAGGCCGGCGGCACCGCCTCGGCGGTGAGCGGCTGGGACCCGGTGGAGGGCCTCCTGGCGCTGGCGCGGCTCAACCGCGAGCGGCGCGACCGGCTGTTCGCCGAGCTGACGCCGGCGTGGGTCGGGGAAGGGGAGGCGGCGGCCGGGCGCCGGGCGCTGTCGCGCTCGGTGGGCGAGCTGGCCGGCTACGTCGCCGCCGGCTTCAGCCCTCCGCCACCGGAGGCCGCCGAGCGCGCTCCAGCGCCCGTTCCATGAGCATCGCCTGAGAGTCCCGGCGCTCCTCGCCGGGACCGGGCCGGCGGCGCGACCAGGTGCCGTCGGCGGCCAGCTCCCACGCCTTGACGTTGTCGGCGAGCTGGATCTCGAGGATCTCCCGGACCACCTGCTGGAGCTGCGGGTCCTCGACCGGCACCGCCGCCTCGACGCGGTACTCGAGGTTGCGCTTCATCCAGTCGGCCGAGCCGAAGAAGTACTCCGGCCGGCCACCGTTGTGGAAGTAGAAGATCCGCGCGTGCTCGAGGAAGCGGCCGACGATCGAGCGCACGCGGACCGTCTCGCTCCTGCCGTCGAGCCCCGGCCGCAGGCGACAGATGCCGCGCACGATGAGGTCGATCTCGACCCCGGCCGCCGACGCCTCGTAGAGGGCGTCGACCACGTCGACGTCCTCGAGCCCGTTCATCTTGGCGACGATCGCGCCGCCGCGGCCGCTCCGCTGGTGCTCGATCTCGCGCTCGATCAGCTCGAGGAAGCGGCGCTTCATGTTGATCGGGGCGACCAGGAGCTTGTCGAACCGCGGCCGGTGGACGATAGCCGGTCAGGAGGTTGAAGAGCTTGACCACGTCGCCGGCGATCACCGGGTCGGCGGTGAAGAGGCCGAGGTCGGTGTAGAGGGCGGCGGTGTCGGCGTTGTAGTTGCCGGTGCCGATGTGGACGTAGGAACGCAGCCGCCCCTCCTCGCGGCGCACCACCAGGGCCGCCTTGGCGTGGGTCTTGAGCCCGACGTGGCCGTAGCAGACGTGGGCGCCGGCTTTGTCGAGCGCCTCGCCCCACTCGATGTTGTTGGCCTCGTCGAAGCGCGCCTTGAGCTCGACCGCCACCGCCACCTGCTTGCCCTCCTCGGCCGCGCGGATCAGCGCCTTGACGAGCGGCGAGTCGGACGAGGTGCGGTAGAGGGTCTGCTTGATCGCCAGCACCGCGGGGTCCTCCGAGGCCGCCTCGATGAAGCGCTGCACGCTGGTGGTGAAGCTGTCGTAGGGGTGATGGACCAGGAGGTCGCCGGCCGCGATCTCGGCGAAGATGTCGACCGGGTCCCCGGGCGCCGAGCGCTGGAGCCGGGGATGGGTGACCGGGGTCCACGACGGGCTCTTGTGCTCGTGGAGCGGCAGCGCGGTGAGCTGCATCAGGTCGCGGAGGGCGAGCGGCGTCTCGACCTCGTAGACGTCGCGCGGCTCGAACGCCAGGTACTGGCGGATCAGCTCGCGCATCCAGGGCGGCATCGAGGGACCCAGCTCGAGCCGCACCACGGTGGCGAAGCGGCGGCGGTGGAGCTCCTCCTGGATCGCCTCCAGGAGGTCCTCGGCGGTCTCCTCGTTGCGCGCGATGTCGGCGTTGCGGGTGACCCGGAACGGCCACGCCTCGCGCACCTCCATGCCCGGGAAGAGCGCGTCGAGGTTGTGCGCCATCAGCTCCTCGAGCGCCAGGAAGCGCAGGCCGCGCGGCATCTTGACCCAGCGCGGAAGGCTTGGCGGCACCTTGACGCGGGCGAAGCGGAGCGTCCCGGTGGTGCCCTCGCGCACCCCGACCGCGAGCGAGAGGCTGAGGTTGGAGATGAACGGGAACGGGTGCGCCGGGTCGACCGCCAGCGGGGTCAGGATCGGGAAGACGCTCTGGTGGAAGTAGTCGCAGGCGTGGCGGCGCTCCTCGGGCGAGAGGTCGAGCCAGTGCACCAGCTGGAGCCCCGCGCCCTCGAGGCCGGGCAGGATCTCCTCGTGGAGCAGGCGCCGCTGCTCGCGGAGCATCGGCCGCACGGTGGCGTCGATCGCGTCGAGCTGCTGGCGCGGGGTCATCCCGTCGGGCGGCAGGTCTCGCGGATGTGGCCGGCGATCTGCTGCTTGAGCCCGCCGACCCGCTTCATGAAGAACTCGTCGAGGTTGCTGTCCGAAGATGGCGATGAACTTGAGCCGCTCGAGGAGCGGGTTCGTCGTGCGTCGGCGGCCTCGGCGAGCACCCGCCGGTTGAACTCGAGCCAGGACAGCTCGCGGTTGAGGTAGGGGGCGCCGGCGCCGGCGGCGGGCTCGGCTTCCTCGGCGAGGCTCGTGGGACCGGGACCTGGGATCTTCTCGGGCAGCGCCACGGGTACTTTCTCGCTCGTACGGGTTGCCGATAAATGCGGCAGGGGAAGCGATTATCTCGACCGGCCGGGGGAGACCGGGGATTCATCCTGTCACATTCGTGTTACAGCGCGTGCCGGATGGGGCGTGCCGGGCGCCCCGCCGCGGCCGGAGGATAGAGTGCTCGGCGACCATGCCGCGAACCCGCTCCGCGGCCGCCCCCCCCGCCCGGGCGGCCTTCGACCCCCTCGGCCGGCGATCGCTGAGCGCCCGGCTTTCGGTGGTGCCGCTGCCGCCGGCGCCGGGATCCTCCGGTGAGCCCGCCGGCGCGCGCGGCGGCTTCGCCGCGATCGACATCGGCTCGAACTCGATCCACATGATCGTGGTCGCCCCCGAGGACGGCGGCGGCTACCGCATCCTCCGGCGCGAGAACGAGATGGTCCAGCTCGGCCGGAGCGCGCTCGGGCGCGGCGCGCTGTCCGACGCGGCGACCGAGCGCGGGCTCGAGGCGCTCTTGAAGATGACCACCCTGGCCCGCCTCAAGGGGGTCGACCGGGCGGTGGCGGTGGCCACCAGCGCGGTCCGCGAGGCGGCCAACGGCCGCGAGTTCCTGTCGCGGGTCAAGGCGCTGACCGGCCTCGACGTCACCCTCCTCTCGGGCGAGGAGGAGGGACGGCTGATCCACCGCGCGGTGCGCGAGGTGGTCGACCTGTCGCAGGGGACGGGCTTGATCCTCGACGTCGGCGGCGGCAGCACCGAGTGGATCGTCACCCGCGACGGCGAGCTGTCGGCGGTGGTCAGCCTGCCGCTCGGCTCGCTCCGCTGCGCCGGGCGCCTCCGCGGCGACCCGCCGGAGCCCGAGGAGCTGGCGGCCCTTCGTGAGCGCGTGGCGGCGGTCGTCTCCGACCTGCCGGCGCCGGCGCGGCTGGGCGACGGCGGCGCCGACCGGGTGATCTGCACCTCGGGCACGGCGGTGACGATCGCCGCGCTCGCCGAGCAGCTCCCGGGGCGGCCCGCCGCCCCTGAGCCGGCGGCCGCCACGCTCCGCGCGGTGCGCCGGCGCGAGCTGCGCGACGTGATCGAGCGGCTCGCCGCGCTCAAGCGCAAGCGGATCGCCGACCTCTCGCCGGTCGGCGGCCCCGAGCGCGCCGAGTCGATCCTCGCCGGCGCGGTGGTGCTCGACGAGCTGCTGCGCGCCGCCGGCGCCGACCGGTTCGAGGTCTGCGACCGGGCGCTCCGCGACGGCCTGGTGCTCGAGGCCCTCGGCCGCCCGGCCGAGCCGGAGACCGGGATCGAGGCGCGCCGCCGCCAGGTGCTGCGCCTTGCCCGGCGCGCCGAGAGCGTCTACGAGCACGCGGTCGAGACCGCGCGGCTGTCGCTCCGGCTCTTCGACGTCACCGCCTCGCTCCACGGCCTCGGCGCGCGCGAGCGCGAGTGGCTGGAGTACGCGGCGCTCCTCCACGACGTCGGCTACTCGGTCCACTACCGCGGCCACCACCGGCACAGCTACTACCTGATCACCCAGGCCGGCCTCGACGCCTTCGACCCGGTCGAGATCGAGATCATCGCCCTGGTCGCCCGCTACCACCGCGGCCGGCGCCCGAAGTCGAGCCGCCCCGACCTCGCGGCGCGCCCCTCCTGGCAGCGGCGCGCGGTGCGCCGGCTGGCCGCGCTCCTGCGCCTCGGCGACGCCTTCGACCGCACCCACGCGCGGCGGGTCGAGACGCTCTTCTGCGCGATCGGCAGGAAGAAGGTGGAGCTCGACGTCATCTCCCCCTGGGACGTCTCGCTCGAGCTCGAAGCGGCGCGCGACCGGAGCGACCTCTTCGAGGAGGTGTTCGGCCGCAAGCTGACCGTGCGCCAGGGACTCGAGATGGCTCGGTAGCTCCGGCGCGCGACCCCCTGAAGCGCTCGGGCCGCCGCGCGATAGACTGCCACCCATGCCCGGCAGCGATCGCGCTCCCTCGCTGCGGCGCCGGATCAGCCTGCGCCACCTGATCTTCCTCACCCTGCTGGCGACCGGCATCGCGCCGCTCCTGGTGATCAGCGCGCTGACCATCCGCCAGAACCGGCGCCTGCTCGAGGACCAGGAGCGGGCGCACCTGGCGGCGTCGGCGGACGCGCTGTCGCGGGAGATGAGCGACCGGCTGGCCGGGAGCCGGCGCCTCCTGGGGCAGATCGGTGCCGCGCTGATGGCGCCGCCGGGGGAGGACAGCCCGTCCGAGCGGCTGCGCAAGCCGTGGGTGCGCGGCTACCTCGCCGGGGTGGCGGGGGAGCCGGGCGGCGACCTCCTGGCGCTGCGCGTCCTCGACGCCGCCGGCGAGGGGCCGCGCCTGGCCGCCGGCGAGCTGCCCGAGGCCGGTCAGCGGGCGCTCGACGCCGCCTTCGCGCGCGCCCTCGCCGGCCGCGACGCGGTCTACGAGCCGGCGGTGCTCCCGGGCGAGGCCGTGCCGGCGGCGGCGGTGGCGGTGCCGGTCTTCCGCGACGCCGGCCCGCCGGTGATGGTGGTCGAGGCGCTGGTGCGCCTGTCGACCCTCGGCACGCTCTTTCCCGAGGCCGGGGTGCCGGCCGGCGCCGGGCTGTTTTTGCTGGGCGACGCCGGCGAGGTCCTCTGGTCGCGGAGCGCCGACCCGGCGCTCGGCCGCGCCCTCGCCGCCTCCCAGGTGGTCGCCGACTTCCGCGCCCGGCCGCTCAGTCTCTCCGGTCAGTACGAGGCCGAGGTCGGCGGCGAGCCGCGCACGGTGCTGGTGCAGGTGGCGCCGCTCGGCGAGGCCGGCTGGGCGGTGGTGGCGCAGCGGCCGCTGACCGCCGCCTTCGGCGCCGTCGACCGGATGGTGGTCTCGACCGCCGCCTCGGCGCTGCTCCTGATCGCCCTGGCGCTGGTCGTGGCGGCGCTGATCGCGCGCTGGCTCAGCCGGCCGATCGGGCGCCTGGCCGAGACCAGCCACCAGATCGCCGCCGGCAGCTTCGGCGGCCGGGTCGAGATCGAGGGGCTCGCCACCAGCGAGCTGGTCGGCCTGGCCGAGGACTTCAACGTCATGAGCCGCGAGATGGCCGACCACGTCGAGCGGCTGCGCGAGGCGGCGCGGCGCAACCGCGACCTCTTCCTCGGCACCCTGCGCGCGTTCGTCGCCGCGGTCGACGCCAAGGACCCCTACACCCGCGGCCACTCCGAGCGCGTCGCCGAGGTCTCGCGCACGCTCGCCCGCCACCTCGGCCTCCCCGACGAGCGGGTGCAGAAGATCTGGATCGCGGCGCTGGTCCACGACGTCGGCAAGATCGGCATCGACGACAAGATCCTCAAGAAGGGGGGCCTCCTGACCGAGGAGGAGTACGCGCACATGCGCGAGCACCCGGTGATCGGCGCCGAGATCCTCGACCCGATCGAGCCGCTGCGCGACACGCTGGCGGTGGTGCGCTGGCACCACGAGTGCTGGAACGGCCGCGGCTACCCGGACGGCCTGCGCGGCGAGGAGATCCCGCTCGAGGCGCGGATCGTCGCGGTCGCCGACACCTTCGACGCGATCACCACCCACCGGCCGTACCAGGAGGCGTACAGCCGCGCCTTCGCGGTCGAGACCATCGAGCGGCTGGCCGGGTCGCGCTTCGACGCCAAGGTGGTGACCGCGTTCCTGAGCGCCTGTAACAAGGGCGAGATCGACGCGCCCGAGGAGCCGGCCGCGGCGAACGCGCCGGAGGGCGAGCGCGCCGGCGCGGCCGAGCATAGACTGAGCCGGCTCGCCTGATCCTCTTCGATCGAACCGACCCGACCCCGAGACCAGCCCCGATCCGCATGCCGTTCCAGTACATCCTCGCCAACCTCCTGGCCGACACCGACGGCGCCGTCGGCGTGCTCTTCTTCGACGAGACCGGGGAGACGATCGACCTCGCCTCCTCGCAGCTCGCGCCCTATGACCTGCGGGTGCTCGGCGCCTACCTCGGGATCACCCTGCGCCAGCTCCGCCGCGCGCTCGACGACACCGGCGCCGGCGACCCGCAGCTCCTCCACGTCGAGCGCAGCGGCCTCCACGTCCACGCGGTGACCCTCCCCGACGGCTACACCCTGGCGGTGGTCCAACGGCCGCCGGCGCTCACCGCCCGGCTGCGGATGCGGCTGATGGCCGCGGCCGAGGAGCTGGAGCGGCAGGTCTTCGCGAGCGGTTGACCGCCGTGGATCGACCGTCGACGGCGACCCCGGCGGAGCGGTGGCGGCCGGCGCTCGGGCTGGCGCTCTTCGCCTTCATCCCGGCGGTGCTCTACCTGCTGGTCGCCCACCCGCCGCCGGTCGGGCTGAGCCTCGGGGCCGCCGTGGCGCTGATGATCGGCCACCGCTTCCTCGCCGCGCCCTTCGCCAAGGCGGTGCGCAAGGAGCGCTGCCTCTGGTGCAACCGGCCGCTCCCCGCCGACCGCCGTCCCTTGACACTGGCGGCGCGCGGCGGCGAGGTCGAGGCGTGGTGTTGCGCTCGCCATCGCGCGCGGGCCGGGCGCTTCTTCGCCTTCCTCGGCGCCGGCCGGCTGCCCCTCGCCGCCGGGATCTTCGTGCCGCTCCTCCTGCTGCTCGCCGCTCTCGCCGCCGCGGCGGCCGGCCGGCCGCTCTGGCTCGAGGAGGCGACCGCGCTCTTCCGGCTGGCCGTCGGGCTGACCGTGGTCACCGCCTCGCTCGCCTACCCGCTGGCCGCCGAGCGCCGGACGCCGGCGGTGCCGTTCCCGGTCCACAACTTCTCGCTCCTCGGCGTGCGGGCGCTGCTCTGGGTCTTCCGGGTCGTCGGCGTCTGGTGGATCGCCGCCGGCGCCTGGTACTTCCTCGGCCGCCTCTGATCGCCACCCCCTGCCCGCGCGGGCGGGGTGCGGCCGCCACCCGCCGGCGCCGCCGCGCCCACCCGCGGACGTGTCGCGCCCGGGCGCGGCGAGCCGCCAGCATGCCGGCATGGCGACCCTCACCGTCCCCTCCGCCGCCCCGAGCGCGTTGGTTTCCGGCCTCGAGCCGAGCCGGGCCGAGCTGTATCAGCGGTTCCTCGCCACCCACCCGGCCTACCAGGGCACCCTCGCGCTCGACGAGCTTCGCCGGAGGGAGCTGCCGCTGCTCGACGAGCACGGCATCGTCTACCTCGACTACACCGGCGGCGGGCTCCACGGGCGCACGCAGATCGCCCGCCACGCCGAGCTCCTGACCGGCTCGGTGCTCGGCAATCCGCACTCCGCGAACCCGACCTCGCGGCTGGCCACCGAGTGGGTGGAGCGGGCGCGCGAGCGGGTGCTCGGCTTCTTCGGCGCGTCGCCGGAGGAGTGGGCGGTGGTCTTCACCGCCAACGCCACCCAGGCGCTCAAGCTGGTCGGGGAGTCGTACCCGTTCGAGACCGGCGACCGGCTGCTCCTGACCTTCGACAACCACAACTCGGTCAACGGCATCCGCGAGTTCGACCGCGCGCACGGCGCCGACACCACCTACGTGCCGGTCCTCCCGCCCGACCTGCGCATCGACGAGGCGGTGCTCGAGCGCGAGCTGGCCCGGGGCGGCGGCGCCCATCGCCTCTTCGCCTACCCGGCGCAGTCGAACTTCTCGGGCGTCCAGCACCCGCTGTCGTGGATCGCGCGCGCCCGCGAGCGCGGCTGGGACGTGCTGCTCGACGCCGCCGCCTTCGTCCCCACCAACCGGCTCGACCTCGGCCGCTGGCAGCCGGACTACGTCGCGCTCTCGTTCTACAAGATGTTCGGCTGGCCGACCGGGGTCGGGGCGCTTCTAGCTCGCCGCGAGGCGCTCGAGAAGCTCCACCGGCCGTGGTTCGCCGGCGGCACGATCACGGTCGCCTCGGTGGCCGCCGACCGCTACTGCCTGGCGCCCGGCGCCGAGGCGTTCGAGGACGGCACCCTCAACTACGCCGCGCTGCCGGCGGTGGTCTTCGGCCTCGACTTCCTCGAGTCGGCGGGGGTCGACGTCGTCCACACGCGGGTGCGCTGCCTGACCGCCTGGCTGCTCGAGCGCCTGGTCGCGGCGCGCCACGGCAACGGCCGGCCGCTGGCGCGGATCTACGGCCCGACCGACGCCCGCGCCCGCGGCGGCGCGGTGGCGTTCAACCTCTACGACCGCGGCGGCCGGGCGATCGACCACCGCGAGGTCGAGCGCCGGGCCGCGAAGCGCGGGATCTCGCTCCGCACCGGCTGCTTCTGCAACCCCGGCGCGGGCGAGTGCGCGCTCGGCCTGTCCAAGCCCGAGCTGGACCAGTGCTTCGAGAGCTGCCAGGGACGCATGAGCTACGACGACTTCCGCCGCTGCATCGACGCCGAGTCGACCGGCGCGGTGCGGGTGTCGCTCGGCCTGGCCAGCAACTTCGACGACGTCGAGGCGTTCGTCGCGTTCGCGCGCGGGTTCCTCGAGTGATTCGCCGGCTGAAGGCTGTTCGCCGGCCGGCCGCGCCGGCCGACGATCGAATAGAACGCCCATGGAAGACCGTGATCGATCGGGGTTCTCCGTCGATCGAATGGGCATCGTACTTTCTACTCGGATCGCGGACTCCGGAGTCGGTAGAAACGCCGGTTCCGGAAGAGCAAAGCACGTGTATACTGCGGCTCGCAGTCCAATACAGTTTTGATTCATCTAGCCGCCGGCGATCCATTCGACTCTCTCGGCCCCGCGACCTCCCGGGGGGCTTCGGACCTCCCCAGGAGCTGAAAGGCGACATGTCTCTCGAACCGGCGAGCAGCGGTCACCCGGAGCATTCCGGAAGCGCCTCACCGTCCCTGGTGGTCGGCGTCGGCGCGTCGGCGGGAGGGCTCGACGCATGCCAGCGGCTCCTGCGGGGCGCCCCGGCCGACCAGGGCATGGCGTTCGTCATCGTGCTCCACCTGGCTCCGGCGGAGCAGAGCCACGTCGCCGAGATCCTGCAAAAGGCGACCGTCATGGCGGTCACGCAGGTCACCGGGCGGGAGCGGGTGGAGCCCGACCACGTCTACGTGATCGCACCCGCGACGTCGCTCGGCATCCGCGATCGAAGGCTCTACGCCGGCGCGCCCGAGGAGCCTCACTACCGCGCCCGGCCGATCGACGCCTTCTTCTCCGCGCTGGCGGCGGATCAGAAGGATGCCGCGGTCGCGATCGTGCTCTCCGGCACCGGCGCCGACGGCTCCGCCGGCCTCAAGGAGATCCGCTCGGCGGGTGGATTGTGCCTGGTCCAGGAGCCCGCGACCGCCGAGTTCGACGGCATGCCCCGGAAGGCCATCGACACCGGCGCCGCCGACGCGGTTGTGGCGCCGGAGGAGATGGGCGCGGTCCTCCTCCGGTACGCCGCGGCGCCCAGAGTTCGCCCCGACCGCGAGCCCGACGGCGACGTCGAGGAGCCGGGCGAGGGGCTGGAGTCGATCCTGGAGCTCCTGGGCGGCCGGTTCCGCGTCGATTTCCGGGACTACAAGACCGGAACCATGGGGCGCCGGACGCGCCACCGCATGGACCTCCTGCACCTGACCTCGTGGCAGGACTACCTCGAGCACCTGAGAGCGCAGCCCGCGGAGGCCGAGGAGCTCTATCGCGACCTCCTGATCGGCGTCACCAGCTTCTTCCGCGACGCCGAGGAGTGGGAGTTCCTGGTCCGAGAGATCCTGCCGGCGGTGATCGAAACGAAGGAGCGGTCGTCGGCGGTCCGGGTCTGGTCGGCCGGCTGCGCCACCGGCGAGGAGGCCTACAGCCTCGCCATGGTCTTCCTCGAAACGGTCCTTCTCGAGCGGCCCGAGATCGCCGAGAGAGGCCTCGACCTCAAAGTGTTCGCCTCCGACGCGAGCGATGCGGCGCTGGCGGTCGCGCGGCAGGGACGATACCCGGCCGCCATCGAGGAGCACGTCTCGGCGGAGCGCCTGAAGCGGTTCTTCCGCTGCTCCGGGGACGGCTTCGAGATCGGGCGCACCCTGCGCGACGCGGTGACCTTCGCGGCCCACGACCTCCTCTCCGACCCGGTGTTCGCCCACCTCGACCTGGTGAGCTGCCGCAACGTGCTGATCTATCTTCAGCCGGAGGCGCAGGAGCGCCTGCTCGAGCGCTTTCACTTCGCTCTCCAGCCGCGGGGCGCCCTGTGGCTCGGCGCCTCCGAGACGATCGGCCGGCGGACCGATCTCTTCGAGGCCGTTTCGGGCCAGCACCGGATCTATCGCCCCCTCGGCGTGCCGCGGAACTACCGCTACCACCGGCCGCACAGGGCCGTCGAGGCGGCTGCCGTCCCCTCCTCGCGGGGCGATCGCGGACCGACCGCGGCCGAGCTCGCCCGCCTCGCCGAGAAGCTGGTCTTGCAGCGCTACTCGTTCCCCAGCGTGGTGATCGATCAGGGGCTGGAGATCCTCCACTTCTTCGGCCCGACGGACGAGTTCCTGACCCGGCCCCACGGGGAGGCGAGGCTGGATCTGCTCTCCTGGGTGCGGCCCGAGCTGTACGCCAAGCTGCGGGCCGGGCTGGCCGAGGCCGTCGAGCACAAGCGGCGGGTGGAGGTCGCCGGCATCCGCCTCGAGCGGGCCGACACGATCGCGCGGGTCGAGATCGTCATCGAGCCGATCCGGTCCGCCTCCCGGGCCGGCGGGCGCTTCCTGGTCGTCTTCCGGGACCGGCCGGTGCCGCACGGGACGAGCGCGGTCCCGGCCGCGGGCGCCGGCGGCGACGAGGGGTTGGCCGGCCAGCTCCGGCGGGAGCTCGAGGAGACCCGGGAGGATCTGCGGGGCGCGGTCGAGCAGCTCCGGACGATCACCGAGGAGCACGGCGCCCGGTACGAGGAGATCCTCTCCCTGAACGAGGAGTTCCAGTCGAGCAACGAGGAGCTCGAGGCCTCGAAGGAGGAGCTGCAGTCGCTCAATGAGGAGCTGACGACCATGAACCGTCAGTTGGAGGAGCGCAACGACGAGCTGCGCACCCTCACCTCCCTGCAGGAGCGGGAGGCCGCCGCCAGCGAGCACGCCCGGCTCTACGCGGAGGCGATCATCCGGACCTCGCGCACGTGCCTCCTGGTGCTCGACGCGGATCATCGCGTCCTCTCGGCCAATGCCGCGTTCTATTCCACGTTCCAGATCGATCAGGAGGCGACCGAGGGCCGGCGGCTCTACGAGCTCGACGACGGGGGATGGGACATCCCCGACCTGCGGGCGCTCCTGGGCGAGGTCGTCGCCGGTAAGAAGGAGATCCGCGACTACGACCTCGACCATGCGTTCGAGAGGATCGGATGGCGCAGCCTCCGGCTCAACGCGGACACGATGACGCGCAACGGCCGCCCCGACCTCATCCTGGTCTCGATCGAAGACGTCACCGACCTGCGCAAGGCCGAGATGGTGGCCAGGAGTCGGGCCGACGAGTTGGTGCAGGACGATCGGCGCAAGAACGAGTTCCTCGCCGTCCTCGGCCATGAGCTGCGCAATCCGTTGTCGGCGTTGACCAGCGGTCTCGATCTCATCCGCCTGACCGGCGTAGGCTCGGTCGAGCCGATCCGGGCGATGATGGAGCGGCAGACCCGGCGCATGACGGCGATGCTCGACCAGCTCCTCGAGGTGGCGCGGGTCATCGCGGGGAAGTTCGAGCTCGAGCGCGAGGCCGCCGACCTCGCGGAGGCGGCGAGGGCGGCGATCGAGAGCGTGCAGCCGATGCTCACCGCAGCCGGGCACGAGCTCGCGACCTCGCTGCCGCCGGCCGGCACCGCCCTGGTACTGGGCGACGCGGTGCGGCTGGCGCAGGTGATCGAGAACCTGCTCGGCAACGCGGTGAAGTTCACCGACGCCGGGGGCCGGATCTGGCTGACCGTCGAGGGGAACGAGGAGACCATCCGGCTCGCGGTCCGCGACAACGGCATCGGCATGGAGCCGGCGGTGCTCGAGCACGCCTTCGACATGTTCGCGCAGGCCCCGTCGAGCCTCCGCCGCGCGCGAGGCGGGCTCGGGATCGGGCTGCCGCTGGTCCGCCAACTGGTGCGGATGCACGGCGGCGCCGTCGACGCCTCGAGCGCCGGACCGGGCCAGGGCACCGAGGTCGTGGTCACGCTGCCGCGGCTGCGCGGCCACCGTCTCGAGCCCGAGCCCGAGCCGGTCGAGCAGGTCCCAGTCGAGCACAGTCCGGGCGAACACAGCCCGGTCGAGCCGCACCCGATCGCGCACCGGAGGATCCTGGTCGTCGACGACGAGGAGGACGCCGCGCAGGCGCTGGTGGAGATCCTGAGCCTCCACGGCCACGAGACGCGCTGGGCGCCCGACCGGGACTGCGCGCTGGCCGTCGCGGCCGAGCTCGAGCCCGAGGTGGTGCTCCTGGACCTGGGGCTGCCCGGCGTGAACGGCTACCAGGTCGCCCGCGAGCTCCGCGAAATGCTGGGGCGAGAGCCGCTCCTTCTCGCTCTCACCGGGTACCAGGACGATCGGGCCCGGCTGGAGGAAGCCGGCTTCGACGGCCACCTGCTCAAACCGACCGATCTGGGGCAGCTCTTCGCGCGGCTGGCCGATTCCGGTTCTGGGGGGGGGGGGGGGCGACCTCCCGCGAGCCCGATCTTCCGTAAATGGGGGCACCCTGGTCGAGTGATTTCTACGGAGCTCGCGGTCCCGGCTGCGGGTATTAAGTGCGCTTCACTTCACGGCCGTCGAAGCGTACGCTCGAATCCGTTCTAGAAAGGACGGAAACTAATGAAAATCGCTTCTTTGATGGTAGCCGGAGCATCGATCGGCATCGGCCTTCTGGCGCTCGGAGGGTGTGCCTCCTCGATGGTGCCCGAGGGCACGCGGCATGCAGACTCGGGGGTCACCTCGGTGATCGAAGCGTCGCTCGAGGCCAATGACAAGGTGAAGGCGCGGCAGGTGGAGGTCCAGACCCGGGAGGGCGTCGTTTACCTGACCGGCGTGGTCGACACCGCGGAGGCCCGGCGCGAGGCCGGCCGGGTCGCCTGGGGCACCGAGGGCGTGCGCGGCGTGATCAACGACCTGACGGTCGGCGAGATGACGGTCGGCAACTGGGTCGACGACGTGATGATCAGCTCGAAGGTCAAGTCGAAGCTGATCACCAACTCCGAGATCAAGGCCGGGGACATCGACGTCAGCTCCTCGCAGGGGGTGGTTACCCTGATCGGCCGGGTCAGCACCCAGACCATCAAGACCGACGCCGAGCGCATCGCGCGTGCCACCAAGGGCGTCGCGGACGTGACCAACGAGCTCCTCGTCGGCATGATCCCGGCGTCCTAGACGGATCTCCCCGCGGAGCACCTCCGGGCCCTCCCGCGCGCTCCCGGTAACGGCGACCCGCGCGAGAGGGCCCGGCCGCATGACGCGCCCGTGACCCGCCCGGCCCGAGGAGGATTCGAATGACGACAGTGAACCGGCGGATCACCCTGGCGTCGCGGCCGGTCGGCCTCCCCGAGGTGGCGGACTTCCACCTGGTCTACTCGGCGCTGCCTTCGCCCGCCGCGGGCGAGGTGCTGGTGCGGTCGGTCTACCTCTCGCTCGATCCCTGCACGCGGCGGCGGATGAACGAATCCGACTCGCTGGTCCGGCCGGTCGCCCTCGGGGAGACCCTGCCCGGCGGAGCGGTCGCCCTGGTGATCGAGTCCCGGTACTCGGGGCTCCGGGCCGGCGACGCGGTCGAGGGGGCGCTGGGATGGCAGGAGTACGCCGTCGTGCGGGGGAGCGAGCTGCGGCGGCTCGACTCCGGGCCGGCGCCGATCTCGACGGCGCTCGGAGTCCTGGGCATGCCGGGGCTCAAGGCCTACTTCGGCCTGCTGGAGGTCGGTCGCCCGCAGCGGGGGGAGACCGTGGTGGTGTCCGCGGCGGCGGGGGCGATCGGGATGATCGCCGGCCAGATCGCCAGGATCGAGGCCTGCCGGGTGGTCGGGGTGTCCCGCTCCGAGGGCGACCTCTCCTGGCTGCTCGAAGAACTCGGTTTCGACGCGGCGTTCCACTACCGGACGGCCGAGGAGCTGCGCGGCTCGCTCGCCGAGGGCTGCCCGGACGGCATCGACGTCTACTTCGACAACGTCGGCGGGGAGACGACCACTGCGGTCGTGGAGCGCTTCACGGCCGGAGCGCGGATCGTGGTCTGCGGCGAGATCTCGGCCTACGCCGCGCGCTTTCCCGAAGCGCTCGGGCGGCTCGCCGGATGGCTGAGCCAGGGCAAGCTGAGCTACCGCGAGGACGTCGCCCAGGGCATCGCGGCCGCGCCGCAGGCATTCATCGCGATGCTCCAGGGACGGAGTCAGGGCAACCAGCTCGTGCAGCTCTCGGCGCTCTGACCCGCGCCCTCGGCGGCTGCTGCCCGCCGGCTCCAGGCTCCGCGGTCCTCCGAACCCGGCCTCAGGCCGCTCTCCTCAGGAAGGCGATCGCCGCCAGGCCGATGAGCGCTATGAGCGCCATCAGGCCCCAGACGGAAAGTGTGGGGATGGCCAGGACGGACTGGGGGATCCCGATGACGATCGTGTACGCCAGGTTGCCCGGGCAACCGAGACTATCGGTGGCCGTGATCGTGAAGCTGAAGAGGCCGGGGGTGGTCGGCGTCCCCGTGATCGCACCGGTCGCGGGATCGAGCAGGAGCCCGGTCGGCAGCGCGCCGGCGGTGATCGCGAAGGTGTAGGGCGGCGTGCCGCCGGACGCGGAGACCGTCTCGTTGTAGGGGAACCCGACGAGACCGCTCGGCAGCGCGAGCGGGCTCAGGGTGATGACCGGGCACCCCTGCGCGGCGATCACGACGGTGTAGGCCCGGCTACCGAAGCAGCCGTCCGTGTCCGTCGCCGTGATGGTGAAGTTGAAGGTGCCGAACACGGTCGGCGTCCCCGTGATCTCACCGGTCAGAGGGTCGAGAATGAGCCCGGTGGGCAGCGCGCCGCTCGAGACGGCGAAGGTATAGGGCAGAGCCGTGCTGCCCGAGGCGGTGATCGTCTCGCTGTAGACGGTCCCGACCTCGCCGTTCGGCAGCGTCGGCGGGCTGACCACGATGACGGGGCAGATTCCCGGACCGGGGCACACCGTGACGTCGTTGCCGTCGAGCGTCACGGCGCCGTTGCGTGCCAGGACCCTGCCGGACGTGTTGGCGCCCGTCGTGAGGGTGATGCTCGTGAGCGCCAGGACGTTGCCCACGAAGGAGGTGCCGGTGCCGAGCGTCGCGGAGCTGCCGACCTGCCAGAACACCCGGCAGTTCGAGCCGCCGTTGATCACGACGACCGACGAGCCGGTCGCGGTGGTCAGCGTGCTGGCGATCTTGAAGAGGAAGACCGCGTCGGGGTTGCCCTGGGCGTCGAGGGTGAGGGTGCCGGTCAACTGCGCCGAGGTGTCGAAGCCGTACACGCTCGGTGGCAGCGTGAGCCCGCCCAGGTCCGTGCCGGTCAGGTCGATCAGGGTCGGCGTGGCGACGACCGCATCGTAGGCCGCGGTGAGGTCGGCCTGGGCCTGGGCAGCGACCGGATCCGCCGAGTGGATCATGCCGGGGGGGACCACGACTCCCGGAGGAAATCCGGTGACCGCGGTTCCGGGACTGACCCCGACGTCTCCGGTGATCACGGACAGGCCGGTGTTGGTGACCGTCGAGCCGGCCAGGACGGCGAAGGTCTCCGCCGTACCCAGCGAGATCTGGGCCGACGCCGGGGAGGGGACGAGGAGAAGCGCAGCGAGTGCCGCTCCGGCGCTCAGGTGAGAGGCTTTCGGACGGGACATCGGAGATCCTCCCTTCGATCGGGCAGCCGCGCGTTTCGATCGGGCAGCCTGCGCGCGGTCGCGTTTTTTGCGTGCGCGCTCAGTAAGCTACTCCCCAGGGGATGGGTCCTGGAAGCGCACTTTCTACCGGAAGACTCCCTGCCGAGTCCGTAGAAACCGCGGAGGTCCTCGCCTCCGAGGGGGCGGATTCAGAGCAGGCCGTGCTCCTCGGCGTAGGTCACCAGCTCGACCCGGCTGGTCAGCCCGAGCTTGCCCATCAGGTTGGCGCGGTGGCTCTCGACCGTGCGGATCGAGAGGCCGAGCAGGTCGGCGATCTGGCGGTTGGTGTTGCCCTTGGCGAGGAGGCGCAGGACGTCGATCTCGCGGCGGGTCAGCGGCGTCGCCGGCGCTGCCGCGCCGGTGCTCGGTCGTCACCGGCTGGCTGCAGCAGCGCGCGGGTCATCGCGGGGTGGACGTAGATGTCGCCCCGGCTCGCCGCGCGGATCGCCTGGACGATCTCGGCCTCCTCGGCCCGCTTGATGACGTAGCCGGCGGCGCCGGCGCGCAGCGCTTCGTGCAGCAGGCCCTCGTCCTCGTGCATGGTGAGAAACAGCACGATCAGCTCCGGATGCTTCGCCTTCAGCTCGCGCGCGACGGTCTCGATGCCGCTCGTCGGGGGGCATGGAGATGTCGAGCAGGACCACGTCGGGGTGCAGCGTCTCGGCGAGGCGCAGCGTCTCCAGCCCGTCCCCGCCTCGCCGACCACCTCGAGGTCGGGGTCGGCGCGCGAGCAGCGCCCGCAGGCCGGAACGGACGACGGCGTGGTCGTCAGCGATCAGGATGCGGATCGTCACTGGCCACCTCCACCACGACCGTCGTGCCCTCTCCCGGGCGCGCTCTCCACCGTCAGGCTCCCGCCCAGTGCCTCGGCTCGCTCCCGCAGCCCGAGCAGTCCGAAGTGATCGCCGCGCTGGACGCGGTCCGGGCTCGAAGCCCGACGCCGTCGTCCTCGACCATCACCAGGACCCGGCCGTCGCGACGCTCGACCAGCACGTCGACGCGGGTCGCGCGGGCGTGCCGCACGACGTTGGTCATCGCCTCCTGGACGACGCGGTAGAGCGCCGTCTCCACCGCTGCCGGCAGGCGCTCGCCGGTCGAGGCCGCGCGCCTTGAAGCGGACCGTGAGGCCGTACTTGGACCGCCGCCGATCGCGAGTACTGGCGCGAGCGCCGCGTCGAGCCCGAGGTGGTCGAGGCTCGCCGGCCGCAGGTCCGCGGCCAGGCGGTGCAGGCCGTCGATGACGGCATCGGTCCGTCTGCATCAGCTCGGCCACCCGGCCGGTGACGCTGCCGCCCGCCTCGATCTCCCGCTCCAGCAGCTCGAAGCCCGAAGCGCAGCGAGACCAGGGCCTGGCCGGCCTCGTCGTGGAGCTCCCGGGCGATGTGCCGCCGCTCGGTTCTCCTGCGACTTCGACGAGACGGCGCGAGAGCGACTGCATCCGCGCCGTCGAGGCCTGCATCTGCTCGAAGAGGACCGCGTTCTCGACCGCCACCGAGGCCTGGGACGACATCGCCTCGGCCAGGCGCACGTGCTCGTCGTTGAAGTAGCCGGGCTCGCGCTTGCGACAGCGAGAACAGGCCGGCCACGTCGCCGCGCGCGAACAGCGGGACTCCCATCCAGCTCGTCTCGACGGAGCGATCCGCCGGCAGGCTCCAGTCGGCACGCTCGCGGATGTCGGGGATCAGGACCGCCGTCGCCGGTGGTCAGGATCCGGTGGACGATCGGATGATCGGCGGCGTCGAGCTCCGATCGCTACGCTCGGGCGCCAGCGGAACGACGCGGTCGCCGTCGAAGACGGCCCGGACGGAGACGCCGCGACGCCTCCTCGAGCAGCATGACGCTGGCCCGGTCGCACGGGACGATCCGGCGCAGGCGGTCGAGCAGGGTCGTCAGCACGGTCTCGCGGTCGAGGCTGCGGGTGAGCGCGACGGTCGCCTCGCGCAAGGCGTCGGCCCGCGACAGCTCCGCGGCGGTCTCCCGAACCTCGTTCTCGAGGGCGCTCCGGGTGGTCTCGAGATGATCGATCGTGCGGCTCCGCAGCATCGCCACCGCAGCCAGCTCGGCGAAGACCTCGGCGAGCCGGCAGTCGGCGGCGGAGAACCCGCCGGGCTTGTCGATCAAGCCGAGGAGGCCGGCCGTCTGGTCGTCGATCACGATCGGTGCGACGAGCGCGCTCCCCGCCGCCGGCCGGGCGCCGGGAGGAGCTCCCGCGGTGTCCTTCGAGAGGCGGTTGCCGAAGACCGCACGGCCGCCCTGGACGGCGCGGGCGCTGAGGCGGCGGAGCGGTGCGGGGAGGCCGCCGGCCGACCCGACCTCGAGGCTGCCGGCGTCGAGGACGGCGACCTCGAAGCCCTCCCCGCCGTCCGCGCGCACCGCGACGAGGCCGGCGCCGGCCCCCAGGATCGCCTTGCAGGGCTCGAGGACCGCCCTCGCCGCGTGGTCGAAGGTGCGGTTCTCGAGCAAAGAGCGCGAGGCCGCAAGCAGCGCCGCGACCTCTCGGCGGCCTTCGCTCGGTGGTCGTTGCGGTGGCGGTGACTTCCTCATTCGGAGCCGAGCTGCGGCGTCGGGCATCGGACTCGCCTCGGATCGCCGCCAGCTTACTCCACAGGGGCGCCGGGCTCCGCGAGCGCGGCTACCACCGGGCCTCCGTCAAGCCCCCATCGAAGTCGTCGTCATCCGATACCAGCCGTCGCGACACATGCTGTAGCGTCCGCGCCATGCGCGCCGAAACCCACCCCGAGATCGCCCTCCTCCTCACTCTCCTCGATCAGGGCTTCGACAAGACCGCCTGGCACGGCCCGAACCTCCGCAGCTCGGTGCGCGGCGTAACCGTCGAGCAGGCGCTCTGGCGCCCGGCGCCCGGGCGGCACTGCATCTGGGAGCTGGCGCTCCATTGTGCCTACTGGAAGCGGGTCGCCCGCCGGCGGATGAGCGCCGGGCCGGTCGAGAAGTTCCCGCGCAGCCCGAGCGACTGGCCGCGGGTGCCCGACTCTCCGGACGAGCCGGCCTGGAAGGCCGACCTCGAGCTGCTCGACGACGAGCACCGGCTGCTTCGCGAGGTGGTCGCGGCGCTCGATCCGGCCGATCTCCACCGGCCGGCGGAGGGGCGGAAGCGCCCGCGGATCGAGCACGTCCGCGGCGTCGCGATGCACGACGTCTACCACGCCGGGCAGATCCGGCTGCTGCGGCGGCTCCAGGGCGGCTGAGCGACCTGCGATCCGAAGGGTCGGACGCTTGGGCCTGAGGGCGTGCATCCGGAAGTGACATCCCAAGCCCAGTCGGATAAAATTGGCTCGCCGCGAATAGTCCCAAAGGAGAACAACGAATGTCCGCGCCGGCAATCAGCATCCCCATCACCGCCGAGGACCTGCCCTACCTCACGCCCGACGAGCAGCTCTGCGAGCTGGTCGCCGGGGAGCTGGTCCGGGAGCCGCTGCCCGGTGCGGAGCACGGTCTGGTGGCCGCGACGATCCTCGGGCACCTCTTTCGCTTCGTCCACGAGCGGCGGCTCGGGCATCTGTTCGCCGCCGAGACCGGCTTCGTCCTCGCGCGGGACCCGGACACCGTGCGCGGTCCGGACGTCGCGTACGTGTCGGCCGAGCGCGTCGCGGCGACGGTCCGGCGGGGGCCGTTCTTCGAGGGCGCGCCCGACCTCGCGGTCGAGGTCCTCTCGCCCGGCAATACCAGGCGGGAGATCGCCGCCAAGGTCCGCGACTACCTGTCGGCCGGGTCGCGCGCCGTGTGGGTGGTCGATCCGGATCGCCGGACGGTCTCCGTCCACCGGCCCGATCGTGAGCCCAAGACGCTGGCCGGGAGCGACGTGCTCGACGGCGGCCCGGTCCTCCCCGGTTTCCGCTTGTCCCTCGATCAAGTCTTCGAGGTGTGAGGCCGGACGGCGGTGGAATCGTTCCGTCAGCCGGCGGCGGTCGCAGCCGCTCGGACATGAAGGATCTCGTGCCGGCCCCGGGGTCGGATATCGCTCTCGGAGAGCGTGACCACGGCCAGGGTTTCGCCCTCCGGCGCCGTGAACTCCACCTCGTACCCGCCGGAGCGGTAGATCCCGACAACAGCTCCGACGTCACCTTCCATGAGTCCGAGGTCTGAAAGATCCCGGCGAAGGACGACCACGTCGTGTTCCTTGTACATCTATCGGTCTCCTCACCTCGGGTACGCCGTCACGAGCCGTGGCGGTTCGCCGGCAACGTCGCTGATCCAGATCGTCCGGAGTCCGACCGAGCGGCGAGCGGGTGCCTCGATCTCGCCATCGACCACATACTTCATGCCGAAGGGCGTTTGCTCCTCAGCCGCGACCTTGCCGTTGCGGGCAAGTCGGAGCAGGTCGTCGCGAAGGCGCCGCCAATCGTCTCTCGTGTAGCCGATGGCCGTAAAGAAGGCAGCCTTGTCACCTCCCACCGGGTGGTCCGCCGCCAGGAGGTAGTCCAGGACTTTCCGCTGCGTGACCTCCGCCTCGCTCCAGCGGACCATGCCGAATCGTACTACGGGTGGCGCCACCCGGTCGGAGCCCTCGATCCCGAACGCCGGCGCTCCAGCCGTGGCCCAGAAGCAGCGCGAGATGGCTCGAGCGGGGAGTGCACGGCTCGCACGGTTCCGTGAGGGCCTACTTACAGCGCGCCGCCACCACAGCCGCCACCAGCTCGGCGTCGCCGGCCGCCTCGGCTTCGGCCGCGGGCTCCACGCCCAGCCGGCGTAGCGCCTGGCTGGTCACCGGGCCGATCGAGGCGGCTTGCAGCGTGCCGCGGCGCTCGGGCCACGAATCGCCGAAGAGGCCGGCGAAGGCGTGAGCGATGCTCGGGCTGGTGAAGGTGACCCAGCCGAGCGGGTCGCGGTCGCCGAACAGCTCGCGTGCGCGCGCCGGAGCGGCGGGGGGGAGGCGTTTGGCGTAGGCGATCACCGACGTGACCTCGGCGCCGGCGCGGGTCAGCTCGGCGGCGAGGACGGGACGGGCGTCGGCGGGCTGGGGGAGAAGGACGCGGGCGCCGGGGGCGAGATGCGGCGCCAGCTCGGCGGCGAGGCCCTCGGCGCGGGAGTCGGCGGCGATCAGGGAGGGCTCGATGCCGCGGCGGCGCAGCGCCTCGGCGGTGGCGGGTCCGATGGCGGCGGTGCGGAGAGCGGGCGGGAGCGCCGCGGCGAGCCCGCCCGGGAGGCGATCGAGCATCGCCTCGGCGGCGTTGGCCGAGGCGAGCACGAGCCAGTCGTAGCGGTCGATCTCCTGGACGGCGCGCTCGAGCGGCGCCGGGTCGTCGGGGGGCGCGATCTCGATCAGCGGCAGCGGCTCGGCCCGGGCGCCGGCGGCGCGGAAGGCTTCGAGGAGCCCCGAGGTTTGGTGGGCGGGGCGGGTGACGATGACGCGGAGGCCGGCCAGCGGCGCGCTCATCGCCGGCTCCAAAGAGTCCGCCGGTAGCGGGCGTCGGCGCTTCCCGCTCCGCTCACGCTCAACTCTGCTCGCCCCGGAGCGCCGCGAGCACCTCGTCCGCCCCGTCCTCGCGCATCGCCTCGACGCAACGCGCCGCTGCTTGCTCCGGCGAGTCCGCGACCGCCTCGCCGCGCGCGATCCGCAAGCCGTCCGGGGTGGCGAGCAGGGCGGTGAGGCGGAGGCGGGGGAGGGCGGTCCCTGCTCCCCCCTCGCCGCGGGCCCAGGCCGCCAGCGGCAGGGTGCAGTCGCCACCGAACGCCGCCACCACCCGCCGCTCGGCCTCGGCGGCGCGCGCGGAGGGGGCGTGGCCGAGCTCGCGGCAGACCGCCTCGGCGGGGGAGCCGACGCGCACCTCGATCGCCAGGGTGCCCTGCCCTGGCGCGGGGAGCATGACCGCGGGGTCGATCGGGTGGACCGGCTCGCCGGCGACGCCGAGCCGCGCGAGGCCGGCCATGGCCAGGATCGTGCCGCCCGGGCGGCCCTCGGTCTCCTCGAGGCTGCGGCGCTTCGCGAGCCGGGTGTCGACGTTGCCGCGCACCGGGCGCACCTCCAGGTCGGGGCGGAGGGCGAGGAGCTGGGCGCGCCGGCGGAGCGATCCGGTGAGGATCACGGCGCCCGGCGGGAGCGCCGCGAGGCTCGCCGCCGCGGCGCTGACCAGGGCGTCGCGCGGGTCGGCGCGCTCGGGGAAGGCGGCGACGGTCAGCCCTTCGGGCAGGGTCACCGGCAGGTCTTTCAGGCTGTGCACGGCGAGGTCGAGGCTCCCTGCGAGGAGCCCCGTCTCCAGCTCTTCGGTGAAGAGCCCCTTGCCGCCGGCTGCGGCGAGGTCGCCCGGGGTGACGTCGCCGCGGGTGACGATCGGCACCAGCTCGACCTGGACTCCCCCGGGGACGCCGGCGATCTCCTCCAGCCGCTCGGCGACCCAGCGCGACTGGGCCAGGGCGAGGGCGCTCTTGCGCGTACCCAGCCGCAGCTTCACGGCTCGTCCTCGTCGAGCTGGAACAGCTCGCGCACGAGGTCCAGGCGCGGCAGGTCGTCGCCCCCCTCCTTGCCGCGCAGCCGGGCGCTCGGGTGGTGGAGGATCTTCCGCACCAGCGCACGGGTCAGCCGGTCGACCGCGGCGTGGGTCTCGGGCGGCAGCTCGGCGAGGGCGCGCGCCAGCTCCTCGGCGCGGATCCGCTCGGCCTGCTTTTGCAGGCGCTCGACCAGGGGCTCGGCCTCGAGCGTGCGATACCAGGAGCGGAAGCGCTCCAGCTCGCGCTCGACCAGCTCCTCGACCGCCGGCACGTCCTCGCGGCGGCGCCGGAGGTTGCGCTCGATCAGGCTCTCCATCGAGTCGAGGCCGTGGAGGAAGACGTTCTCGAGCCGCGCCGCCTCGGGCTCGACGTTGCGCGGCACGCCGAGGTCGACCACCAGGAGCGGCCGTCCGGGGCGGCGGGAGGCGGCGTCGTGGAGCATCGCGGCGGTGAGCAGCGGCTCGGGGGCCGAGGTGGTCGCGACCACGACGTCGGCGCTCCCCACCGCCCCCGGCAGGTCGCCCCAGTCGGCCTCGCCCAGCTCGGGGATCTCCAGGCGCAGGGCGCGGGCGCGCTCGGCGCCGCGGTTGGCGACGCGCACTTCGCGGGCGCCGCGCTCGAGGAGCGCGCGGGCGGTCAGCCGCGCGGTCTCGCCGGCGCCGACCAGGAGCACCCGGGTGCGGTCGAGGGAGGTGAAGATGCTCCGCGCCAGCTCGACCACGGCGTAGCCGAGCGACACCGCGCCGGCGGCGATGCCGGTCTCGGCGCGGGCGCGCGCTCCGGCCGCGGAGGCGCCGCCGGCGAGCCGCCGGATCACCACTCCCGAGGAGCCGACCGCCTCGGCCAGGGACGCCGCCTGCTTGACCTGGCCGAGGATCTCGGGCTCGCCGAGCACCATCGACTCGAGGCCGGCGGCGACCCGCAGCAGGTGGCGCGCCGCCTCGCCGCCGCGCTTGACGTAGAGCCGGCCGGCGCTGTCGAGATCGGGCGCGCGGGCGACGAACGCGCGCTCGCGGACCAGCCGGTAGGCCGGCTCCTCGTCGTGCGGCAGGGCGTAGATCTCGGTCCGGTTGCAGGTCGAGAGCAGGAGCGCCTCGGCGATCTCCTCTCGCGCCAGGAGGTGCACCAGCAGCTCCTCGGCCGCCCCCGGGTCGTAGGCGACCCGCTCGCGCAGCGGCAGCGGCGCGGCGCGGTGGTCGGTGCCGACCAGGAGCAGCGGCGGATCGCCTCGGTGGCCGGGCCGCCGGTGGCTGGTGCGCCGGAGCCCGGCGCCGGCGCGCGGGTCGCTCACGAGAAGGCGTGGAAGTCCGTGAACAGGAGGTTGACCGCCAGGAGCGAGAAGAGGATCGCGCCGAGGCCGACCAGGCTCGCGAGCGCGGTCTGCCGGCCGTGCCAGCGGCCGAGCCGGCGGAGCACCAGGGTCGCCGCATAGAGCGTCAGGGTCGCGAAGGTGACGATGATCTTGGGGTCGGTCGCCCAGCCCGCGAGCGACAGCCGCTGCGCCCAGACCACGCCGAGGGCGACCGAGCCGGCGAGCGCCGCGAGCCCGACTCCGACCGCCCCGACCATCATCCGCTCGAGCACCTCGAGCGGCGGCAGCCGGCCGAAGAAGGTCGAGAAGCGGCCGGCCTTGAGCTCGCGGTAGAGGCGCAGGTAGAGGAATCCGTAGGCGGCGGCGACCGCGAACGCCGCGTAGCCGAGGAGGGCCAGCGAGACGTGGGCGGCGAAGAGCGGGCTGTGGTACAGCTCGCGGTCCGGGATGTCGGGCCGGCGCAGGACCGACGAGAGGAGCTGGAAGACGAAGACCAGCGACACCAGCCAGAGCCCGGTCGAGCGCGCCCGCCCGTAGTGCTCGACGAAGAGGTAGACCACCGCGACCGCCAGCGCCATCACCGAGAGCGCCTGCGACACCGTGGCCGCCGGGAGCTGCTGCCAGCGCAGGGTGGCCGCGATCAGGGCCGCGAGGTGGAAGGCGACAGTCGAGAGGAGGAGCGGCGTCGCGAGCTTCTCAGCCCGCTCGGCGGCGGTGAAGAAGAGGTAGCCGTAGGCCACCGCCGCCGCCAGGTAGGCCACCGGCAGCAGCACGTTGGCGGCGTCGAGGAAGGCGTCGAGCGTGCTCATTTGCGGGGGTCAGGGCGGCCGGGCGCCATGCTAGCATCGCCCCTTCGTCCGCGCGGCAACCTCCGAGAGCGAGCAGCCAGGCCCGACGCCCATGCCCAACCTGGTCATCGTCGGCATGCAGTGGGGCGACGAGGGGAAGGGCAAGGTCGTCGACCTGATCTGCCCCGCCTTCGACGCGGTGATCCGCTACCAGGGCGGGCACAACGCCGGCCACACGGTGCGCTTCGGCGACCGTCACTTCTCGCTCCACCTGATCCCGAGCGGCATCCTCCACGAGGGGACGCAGTGCGTGCTCGGCAACGGCATGGTGGTGGCGCCCGACGCCTTCCTCGCCGAGCGCGACCGGCTGCGCGCGGCCGGGGTCGACGACTCAGGGCGGCTCCACGTCTCGAACCGCGCTGCACGCCCTCCTCCCCTGGCACGCCGACCTCGACCGCGCCCGCGAGGCCGGCCGCGGCGACGATGCGATCGGCACCACCGCGCGCGGCATCGGCCCGGCCTACGAGAGCAAGGCGGGGCGCTACGGGCTGCGCCTGGTCGACCTCTCGGCGCCCGACCTCGACCGCCGGCTCGAGCGGCTGCGCGAGGTGATCGCGCCGCAGCTCGCCGCCCTCGGCGCCGAGCCGCCGGCGCCCGCGGCCGAGCTCGGCGGCGCGCTGCCGCGAATGGGCCGCGGCGCTCGCCGAGCACCTGGCCGACAGCGAGCAGCTCCTCGGCCGCTGGCGCGCCGAGGGGAAGAGCCTCCTCTTCGAAGGCGCCCAGGGGACGCTCCTCGACCTCGACCACGGCACCTACCCGTTCGTCACCAGCTCGAGCGCCACCGCCGGCGGTGCGGCGCCCGGCGCCGGGGTGGCGCCGACCGCGCTCGACGGTGCGCTCGGCGTGCTCAAGGCGTACACCACCCGGGTCGGCGGCGGGCCCTTCACCACCGAGCTGACCGGCGAGGTGGGGGAGTACCTGCGCCGGCGCGGCAACGAGTACGGCACCACCACCGGGCGGCCGCGCCGCTGCGGCTGGATGGACGCCGTCGCCGGCCGCTACGGCCAGCTCTTGAACGGCGTCGACGCGATCGCGCTGACCAAGCTCGACGTCCTCGACGAGCTGGACGAGATCAAGGTCGCGACCGCCTACCGGATCGGCGGCCGGACGGTCCACGACCTCCCCGCCGACCTCGCTTCGCTCGAGGAGGCCGAGCCGGTCTACGTCACCCGGCCCGGGTGGCGCGCGCCGACCGTCGGCGCCCTCACCGAGGGCGAGCTGCCGGCGCGCGCCCGCGAATACATCGCCTTCCTCGAGGACCAGCTCGGCGCCCCGGTCGAGCTGATCTCGACCGGCCCCCGGCGCGAGGAGACGATCGTCCGCTCGGGCGGGGCGCTCGAGCGGCTGACCGGCGGTCGGCCGATCGACGGCCGTCTGACCGATCTGAGCCCGGCCGCCGCGCCCGCCCACCCGGCCGGGTAGCCCGGTTTCCCCCGGCCGCGCCGCGCCCGCCACCCCGGCGGGGTTGGCGCTGCCGCGCTCTCTCTGCCTAGCCTCACGAGGTGCGGCGGCGGCCCTCCGCTCGGCCCCTGCGGCCCCCGGAACCGCCGCCGCGCACCGTGCCTCTCCCCCGATGAGTGACGTCGCGGCCTCGCCGCGAAGAACCGAGGAGACGACCATGAGTCCGCGAATCCCGATCCTCTCCCTCGCCGCCGCCCTGCTCGCCCTGGTCCTGCTGGCACCCGCGGCGGCCGACGATCCGGCGTGCTGTCCCGGCATGCCCGCCTACGACAAGACCGCCGAGATCACCGTCACCGGCACGGTGAAGGAGATCGAGCAGCCGGAGTGCCCGCACGCCGGGCTCGGACTCCACCTGGTGATCGTCACCGCCGGCGGCGCCAGCTACGAGGCCCACCTCGGGCCGGCCGCCTTCGCCGAGGAGAAGGGCTTCACCTTCGCCGCCGGCGACGAGGTCCAGGTGACCGGCGTCGCGGCGGCCTGCTGCGGCGCGGAGGCGCTGCTGGCCCGCGAGCTGACCCGCGAGGGCGCCACGCTCACCTTGCGCGACGAGGACGGTCGCCCGGAGTGGGCGGGCCAGATGGCGGGCAGCGGCGCAGGTCCCGGCCCCGGCCCCGGCCAGGGCAAGGGCAAGGGCCCCGGCCCCGGCAAGGGCTGCTGCTGCGGGCGGGCGAGCTAGCCCCGCTGAGCCGGACCGGAGGACGCGATGACGACTGCGCGAGCAGCCTCGATGGTCGTGTGTGCGGCGGTCGCCTGGTGCGGCGCCGGCGCGACGCCTGCGGCGGCGGCGCTCCAGGCCGCCTCGCCCTTGACCCTGGAGCAGGCTATGGCGCTCGGCCGCGGCGGCGCGCGCGAGGTCGCCGCCGCCGAGGCGCGCCGGGTGGCGGGCGAGGCGCGCGCCGAGCAGGCGCGGGCGGAGCGGATGCCGCGGCTGACCCTCTCCGAGGTCTTCTTGCGCACCGACTCGCCGGCCGAGGTGTTCGCCCTCCAGCTCAACCAGGAGGTCTTCGCGTTCTCCGACTTCGTGACCTCAGATCCCAATGACCCCGACCCGATCGAGGCCGGGACCACCCGCTTCGAGATCTCGATGCCGGTCTACACCGGCGGCGAGCTGTCGGGGCGGATCCGGCAGGCCGAGCTGGGCGCCGAGGCCGCGGCCGCCGCCGCCGGCCGCGCCGGCGACGCCGCGGCCTTCGCCGCCGCGGCGGCGTGGGTCGGCCTGGCCCAGGCGCGCGAGCGGGTCGAGCTGCTCGAGCGGTCGTTCTCCACGGTCGAGGCCCACGCCGCGCGCGCCCGCGCCTACGTCGAGCAGGGGATGCTGGTCTCCTCGGAGCTCTCGCGCGCCGAGGTCGAGGTCTCCCGGGTCGCCGATCTCCTGGCCTCGGCGCGCGGCGACGCGCGGGTCGCCGAGGCGGCGCTCTCGTTCCGCCTGGGCGAGCCGCTCGGCAGCCGCTGGGAGCTGGCGCCGCTCGGCCCGCCGCCCGAGCCCGCGGGCGACCTCGACGTCTGGCTCGGCCGCGCCGCGGGCCGCGCCGACCTCGCCGCGGCCCGGCTCGCCGTCGAGGCGGCCGCGCTCGAGGCCGACGTCGCGCGCGCCGGCCGCCGGCCCCGGGTCGGGGTCTCGGCGCGCTACGACCTGGTCGACGAATACCCGTTCGGCACCGGCGGCGACTCGACCGCGATCCAGGCGATGGCGCAGATGGACCTCTTCGCCTTCGGCCGCCACCGGGCGGCGATCGACGCCGCCGAGGCCGGCGCCGCGGCCGCCGAGGCCGAGGTCGCGGCGTTCGAGGAGGGGGTGCTCCTCGAGGTGCGCGACGCCTGGGAGTCGGCCACCGCCGCGCGCGCCCGCCACGCCACCGCCGGCGCCGCGGTCGAGTCCGCGGCCGAGGCCGAGCGGATCACCGGCGAGCGCTTCGGCCAGGGAGTGGCGCGCACGATCGATCTCCTCGACGCCGCCACCGCCCGCCGCGAGGCCGCCACCCGCGAGCTGGTGGCGCGCGCCGACGCCCATCTCGCCGCCCTGCGCCTCGCCCACGCCGCCGGACGCCCCCCCGAAGAGGTGATCGAGCCATGAAGACGACCCGCGCCCTCCTCGCAGCGACCCTCGCCCTGGCGCTCGCCGCCGCCGGCTGCGGCGGCGGGCACGAGGCGGCCCCTGGGCAGGGCGCCGAGCCCGAGCCGGTGCGCGCCCGCCTCGCCGAGGCGATGCGCACCGAGCTGCCGTCGCGGGTCGAGATCGCCGGCACGGTGACCGCCGAGCACGTCGCCGAGCTCTCGACCCGGGTGTCGGGAGCGGTGACCGCGGTCCACGTCGCCGCCGGCGACCGGGTCGCCCGCGGCCGGCTCCTGATCGAGATCGACCCGCAGCCGGCGGCCGGCCAGACCGCACAGGCCGGCGGCGCGCTGGCCCAGGCCCGCGCCGGGCTCGCGCTCGCCCGCCGCAACCACGAGCGCTACCAGGCGCTGGCCGCGACCGACGCCGCCTCGGAGCTGGAGGTCGACCTCGCGCGCACCCAGCTCGAGCAGGCCGAGGGCGCGGTGAGCCAGGCCGAGGGGGCGCTCGCCGCTGCCCGGGCGGTCGCCGGCGACGCCCGGGTGACCGCGCCGTTCGCGGGGCGGGTGGCGCGGCGGACGGTCGAGGTCGGCGACCTCGCCGGCCCGGGCCGGCCGCTCCTGACGATCGAGTCCGAGGGGGGCCGGCGCCTGACCCTGTCGGTGCCCGAGAGCCTGGCCGCGGGCCTCGCGCTCGGCGACCGGGTGGCGGTCTCGGTCGACGCCCGCCCCGATCTCGGCGAGATGACCGCGACCGTGGTCGAGATGGCCCCCGGCGCCGACCCGGTGAGCCACGCGGTCGAGATCGAGCTGTCGCTCCCGGTCGAAGGGCTGGCCGCCGGATCCGCCGCGCTGGCGACCGGCTCCGCCGGCAGGGCCTGGATCGAGACCGGCCGCCGTGCCGCGGTCACCGTACCGGAGGAGGCGGTGCTGCGGCACGGCGGGCTCGAGCTGGTGGTGGTGCGCGGCGACGACGGCCGCGCGAGCACCCGCGCCGTGACCCTGGGAGCCGCGGCCGGCGGCGGGGTCGAAGTGCTCTCCGGCCTCGACGGCGGCGAGACCGTCGCCATCGGCCTCGGCGCTCTGCCGCCGGCCGGCGCACGCCTCGAGCCGGAGGCTCGGTGATGAAGCCAAAGCCGGAGGGGGCCGGGTGATGAAGAGGAAGGCGCTCGGCCCCGCCGGGCGCATCGCCGCCGCCTTCCTCGAGTCGAAGCTCACCCCGCTCCTGGTGGTGGTGGCGCTCCTCGCGGGCGGCTTCGCGGTGGCGATCACGCCGCGCGAGGAGGAGCCGCAGATCCAGGTGCCGATGATCGACGTCTTCGTCGGCCTCCCCGGCGCGCCCGCCGCCGAGATCGAGCGGCGGGTGGTCGGGCCGGTCGAGAAGGCGCTCTACGAGATCGACGGCGTCGAGTACATCTACTCGACCTCGCAGCCGTCGGGGGGCCTCGTGATCGTCCGCTTCCTGGTCGGCACCGATCCCGACCAGGCCGTGGTGCGGGTCCACGCCAAGCTCGCCGAGCTGGCGCCCGAGCTGCCGCCGGGGTCGGTGCCGCCGGTCGTGGCGCCGCGCTCGATCGACGACGTGCCGGTGGTCGCCTACACCCTCCACTCGCGGCGGTCCGGGCCGCTCGGCCTGCGGCGCGTCGCGGCCGAGGTGAGCGCCGAGCTGGCGCGCCACCCGCGGGTCGCCGAGGTGACCCTGATCGGCGGCGCCCGCCGCGTGGTGCGGGTCGACCTCGACCGGGAGGCGATGGCGGCGCGCCGGGTGTCGCCGCTCCAGGTCCACCAGGCGCTCGCCGGGCTCAACCAGCGACTCCCGGCGGGGACGCTGGTCGCCGCCGACCGCGAGGTCGAGGTCGAGGTCGGGAGCCTGTTCCGGGACGCTTCGGAGGTCGGCGCGGCCGTGGTCGGGGCCTCCGACGGCCGCCCGGTCTTCCTGCGCGACGTCGCGCGGATCGAGGACGGCGCCGACGACCCGGTCGACTACGTCTGGCTCCTGAGCCGGACCGCGGACGCTCCCGCGGTGACGCTCGCGATCGCCAAGAAGCCGGGCACCAACGCCATCGACCTGGTCGCCGACCTCGACCGCCGGATCGCCGAGATGCGCGGCACGGTGATCCCGGGCGACGTCGAGGTCCTGAAGACCCGCGACTACGGCTTCACCGCCGACGAGAAGTCCTCCGAGCTGATCAAGCACCTCTGGATCGCCACCCTGGCGGTGGTCGCCCTGATGGCGCTCGCGCTCGGCCGGCGCGAGGCGCTGGTGGTGCTGGTGGCGGTGCCGACCACCCTGGCGCTGACCCTCGCCGCCTCCTACCTCTTCGGCTACACGCTCAACCGGGTGACGCTCTTCGCGCTGATCTTCTCCATCGGCATCCTGGTCGACGACGCCATCGTGGTGGTCGAGAACATCTACCGCCACTACACCCTCTCGCGGGTCGGCACGGACGTCGACGCCGCCCGCCGGGCGACCATCGAGGCCACCGACGAGGTCGGCAACCCGACCATCCTCGCCACCCTGACCGTGATCGCCGCGCTCCTGCCGCTCGCCTTCGTCTCCGGCCTGATGGGCCCCTACATGCGGCCGATCCCGATCAACGCCTCGGCGGCGATGCTGTTCAGCCTGGCGGTCGCGTTCGTGGTCACGCCGTGGCTGACTTTCGTGCTGTTCCGGCGCTCGGCGCGCCGGCAGGAGCGGCGGCGGCTCGAGCCCCCTCCTGTCCACGAGACCCGCTTCCACCGCCTCTACGCCGCGATCATGACCCCGCTCCTGACCCGCCCGCTCGCCCGCTGGCTGGTGCTCGGGGGCGTGGCTCTGCTGCTCCTCGCCGCGGTGACGCTCTTCCCGCTCCGCGCGGTGACGGTCAAGATGCTGCCGTTCGACAACAAGAGCGAGGTCCAGGTGGTGATCGACATGCCCGAGGGGAGCACCCTCGAGCAGACCGCCGGCCGTCGCCCGCCGGCTGGCCGAGGCGGCGCTCGAAATGCCCGAGGTGACTGACGTCGAGATCTACGCCGGCACCGCGGCGCCGTTCAACTTCAACGGCCTGGTGCGCCACTACTTCCTGCGCTCCGGGCCGGCGGTCGCCGACCTCCAGGTCAACCTCCTGCCCAAGCACGACCGCGACCGCGCCAGAGCCATCCGTTCGCGCGCGAGCTGCGCGAGCGGCTGGCGCCGGTCGCCGCCGGCAGCGGCGCCAGCGTCAAGGTCATCGAGGTGCCGCCCGGGCCGCCGGTGCTCTCGACGATGGTCGCCGAGGTCTACGGCCCCGACCGCCGAACGGCGGATCGAGCTGGCGGGCCGGGTCAAGGAGATCTTCGAATCGACGCCCGGGGTGGTCGACGTCGACTGGTTCGTCGAGGCGGCGAGCGCCCCGCCTCGAGCTGACCGTCGACCGCGAGAAGGCGGCGCGCGCCGGGATCTCTCCGGCAGGCCGTGGTGCGCACCGCTGCGGGTGGCGCTCGCCGGCGCCGAGGCCGGTCTCCTGCGCGACGAGTCGGCCCGCGAGCCGGTGCCGCTCCGCCTCCGCCTGGCGCGCAACCAGCGCACCGCGGCGGCCGACCTCCTGCGGCTCGACCTCCCCGGCGCCGGCGGCGCGATGGTGCCGCTCGGCGAACTGGTGCGGGTCGAGGAGACCGTGCGCGAGCCGTTCCTCTACCACAAGAACCTGCAGCCGGTGACCTACGTGGTCGGCGACGTGGCGGGCGCCGAGGAGTCGCCGGTCTACGCCATCGCTCGGCATGGGCCGGGCGATCGCCGCGCTCGAGGACCCGCTCGGCGCGGCCGGTCGCCGTGCTCTCGGCGGCGATGCCCGAGGGCGCGGACCGGCTACGCGGTCAAGTGGGACGGCGAGTGGCAGATCACCTACGAGATGTTCCGCGACATGGGGATCGCCTTCGCCGCGGTCCTGGTCCTGATCTACGCTGCTGGTGGTGGGCTGGTTCCAGAGCTTCGCCACGCCGCTCGTCATCATGGCGCCGATCCCGCTGACGCTGATCGGCGATCCTGCCGGCGCACGCCCTCGGCGGGGCGTTCTTCACCGCCACCTCGATGATCGGCTTCATCGCGCTCGCCGGGATCATCGTGCGCAACTCGATCCTCCTGGTCGACTTCATCGACCTCGAGCGCGCCGCCGGGGCGCCGCTCGCCGACGCGGTGATCCAGGCCGGGATCGTCCGCTTCCGCCCGATCGTGCTCACCGCCGCGGCGCTGGTGGTCGGGGGCGTCGTGATCCTGCTCGACCCGATCTTCCAGGGGCTCGCGGTGTCGCTGATCGTCGGCGTGGTGGCTTCGACCGCGCTGACCCTGGTGGTGATCCCGCTGCTTTACTTCCTCCAGCTCCGCCTGACCGAGAGGTCGGTTCAAACCGTTGCCGCCGCCCCGCCGTCTCAAGGGGTGTGAGCACGGTCGAGGCAAGAGCAGAGACCATGGCCGCCCCGGTGATCCGCTTTCCGGCGGCCGTCCCCCCGGCGGGGGAACTCTCCGAGAACGACCTGGTCGCCCGCTCGCGCGCCGGCGACACCGCCGCTTTCGAGCGGCTCTACCGCGTCCACGCCGGCCGGGTCCACGCCGTCTGCCTGCGGATGCTCGGCGACCGCGGCCGGGCCGAGGAAGCCACCCAGGACGCCTTCGTGCGTGCCTGGCAGCGCCTCGGCTCGTTCCGCGGCGACAGCGCCTTCGGCTCCTGGCTCTACCGGCTGGCCGCCAACGGCGCGGTCGACCGGCTGCGCCACGAGCGCCGGCACGAAAGCGGCGTCGAGGGGTGGGACGGCGAGGGGCGCGATCCCGACGGCGCTCCGCCGGCGACCGAGCCGATGCCGGCCGCGACTCCGCCGGGGGCGGCGATCGACCTGGAACGGGCGATCCGCACCCTGCCGCCGCGGGCGCGCGCGGTGTTCGTGCTCCACGACGTCGAGGGCTACCGCCACGGCGAGATCGCCGCGCTGACCGGCGTCGCCGAGGGCACCTCCAAGGCCCAGCTCCACCGGGCGCGGAGGCTACTGCGGGAGGCGCTGCAACGATGAGCCACGAACACGAAGAGACCCGCACGCCGATCGACGGCGGGAGCGAGCCCCTCGACGAGGCGCGGAACCTGCCGCGCGCGATCGAACCCGAGCGCGACCTCTGGCCGGGGATCGCCGCCCGCCTCGAGCGGCCGGCGGCGGAGGCCGAGTCGGCCAGGTCGTGGCGGCGCGGCGCGGCACCGGCCGGCCACGACCGCGCCCCGAGCCGCTCCTGGCGGTACAGGCAGCTCGCCGCGGCGGCGGCCCTGGTGGCGGTCCTCGCCGGCACCGGCTTCGGCCTGATGCGCCTGCTCGGTCCCGAGGGGGGGCCGGACGGTCCGGGGCGCACGGCGACCGGCGGGACGACGGAGCCGGTGGAGCCGGCTGGTTCCGCGGTCACCGGGATGTCCGGCGCCGGCGCCTTCGGCAACCGGCTGCTGGCCGCGCTCGAGCGCAAGCGCAACCAGCTCGGCCCGGAGACCTCGGACGCGGTCGAGGCCGACATCGCCCGCCTCGGCGTGGCGATGGCCGAGATCCTGACCGCGCTCGCCGACCATCCCGACGACCCGGCGCTCTATCACCACCTGGCGGCGCGCCAGCGCCAGGAGGCCGACCTGCTGCTGCGGCTCAACCAGCTCTGATCCCGGCGCCCGCCCCCGCGGGCGCCTCGACGAAGACGAACGAGACGACGACTCCTCCGAGAAAGGAGATGGAGATCATGTACCCGCGAAGCCTGTCAAACCTCAGCTCCCATCCCGCGCCGAGGAACCGCGCCGCCGCCCTGGCGCGCGCCGGCGCCGCCCTGCTGGCGCTCCTCGCGCTGGCCGTCCCCGCCGCCGCCGACAAGCCGGTGGACGAGACCCGGCAGGTCGCCGGCGACGCCAGGATCTCGATCGAGAGCCTGTCCGGCCAGGTCAAGGTCACCGGCTGGAACCGCAACGAGGTCAAGATCACCGGCACCGTCGGCGACGACACCGGCGGCCTCGCGATCACCGGCGGAGGAGACGAGCTGAAGATCGAGGTCGAGATCCCCGAGGGCCGCCACAGTGGCAACCGCGACCTCGACGCGAACCTCGAGATCTCGGTGCCCGCGGGCGCCCGGATCGACCTCGAGTCGGTCAGCTCGTCCGCGGAGGTCGATGGCGTCAGCGGCATGGTGCGCGTCGAGACCGTGAGCGGCTCGATCGACGTCGACGGCGCGCCGCAGTCGGTGCACGCCGAGTCGGTCTCCGGCACGGTGCGGCTGGTCGGCTCGCGGGGCAAGGTCCACGCCGAGTCGGTCAGCGGCTCGGTCGAGATCGACGGCGGCGAGGGCGAGATCTCGGCCTCGTCGGTCAGCGGAACGATCACCGCCGAGGTCGGCGAGATCGACCGCGGCCGCTTCGAGACCGTGTCGGGCGAGATCCGGTTCCAGGGCGCGCTCGCCCCGGACGGCGAGCTGACCGTCGAAGGTCACAGCGGCGAGATCGACATCGCGCTCCCCGCCGGCACCTCGGCGGCGTTCCGCGTCGAGACCTTCAGCGGCGACGTCGACAACCGCCTGAGCTCCGACGAGGCGCGGCGCACCAGCGAGTACGCCCCGGGCAAGGAGCTGGAGTTCACCCTCGGCGCCGGCGACGGCAACGTCCACGTCGAGAGCTTCAGCGGCGAGGTGGTGCTGCGGACCCCGTAACCTCCGGGTCGCGCGGGCCGCCCACCGCGGCGTGGCGGCCCGCGCGACCTCTCGCCGTTCCCGCGTAACCGGTCGTCCGGTTCCGGCGCCCTCCGGCAGCTAGGGAGGAGACCCGGAGCTCCCGCCGATGACCGAATACGCGCTAGGACCGACCCAGCTCACCCGAACCCTCGATCTGTTAGCGGCCGAGCGGGCGCGGCTCCGCCGCCGCTACCGGTGGTTCTGGCTCCACCGGGCGATGGTCTACGTCCTGGTCGTCTCGCTGGTGTTGCTGGTCCTCGCCTTCTTGCTCGTCGGCAACGACGTCGACGCCTCGGGACCGGTGATCTACGCGCTCGGCGGCCTGTCGTTGGCGATGATGGGCTCGTTCTTCGCCATCGTTCCGCTCTTCTTCGTCAACCTGCCGTTCGCCTGGAGACTCTTCAAGCACGATCGGCTCCGGCGCAGGCTCCGCCTCAGCCCCGAGATCCACGCCCAGATCCGAGAGTCGATCCGCAAGCGGCCGCTGATGGCGCTGCTCTCGGTGCTCGGCTCGATCGTCGCGGTCGCGGCGATGGTCTTCGTCCTCGACCAGGTCCTCGGGCGCGCTTCGGGGACGATGGCGCTCAACGCGGAGATCTGGTTGTCGATCTGCATCGGGGTCGTCGGCCTGAGCGTTCCGACGTTGTGGCTGATGGCGCGGGCGGTGGACCGTCTGGAGACGGTGGCGCGTCTGCACGCGCAGCTCGAGCAGGGGCGCGACAGCCTCGACAGCGGCTCGATCCAGGTCTCCGCCGTCGACTACGAGCGGCTCGCGCGGCTCGAGAAGCAGCGCACGATGGAGGCCCGGGAGCGCAGCGTCCGCAAGGGGATCAAGCTCACCAAGGCGCCGATCTACGCGGTCCAGCGAAGCCTCGGCGTCCAGGCGGCGATCGAGCAGCTCGAGGCCGATACACGTCTGGGCGTCGAGCAGGTGATCTTCGACCTGATGAGCGCGCCGCGCTCGCGCAAGGCGGAGCCGCTGGCGGGCTCGGCGCTGCTGGCGGTTCCGGTGCCCGAGACCTCCCTCGATCTCCACTACGAGGTCGACGACGGGGCGAGCCGGATCCGGCTCCATAGCCTCCAGTTCCAGGAGCAGAGGGCGTCATGAGCGAGCCGCTGTCCAGTCGCTTCCCGGACTACGCGATCGTGCTCTCAGAGGACGCGTTCCGATCCAAGCTGGCACTTGCGGAGGGCTCGCGCCGGGCCGCGGACGCGCTCGAGCGAGCGATCGCGAGCGAGCCGGAGCGCTTCCAGGCGCTCGCCAAACCGGTCAGCCTCGATGGTGCGGCGGTGGTCTACGAGGATCCGGAGTCGCTCGTCGACATCGCCTTCCAGATCGACGAGAGCCGGCAGCGTATCTACTTCTTCCGCTTCAGCGAACGGCACCTTCGGCTGCGCCGGACGCTGTTCATCAGCTACAGCCGCAACGACGGAATCTGGCTGCGCCAGCTCCGCAAGGTGTTCGAGATCCTCGAGAGCATGGGCGAGATCTCGTTCTGGGACGACACCCAGATCCAGGCCGGGGGGGACTGGCGAAAGGCGCTCGAAGAGAAGCTGGCCGCGGCCAACGCCGCCGTGCTGCTGGTCAGCGACGCCTTCCTCGACTCGGAGTTCATCTCCACGGTGGAGCTGCCGAAGATCCTCGAGAAGGAGCCGGAGCGTGCCTTCTGGATCCACCTGAGCAGGAGCGACGTGGCGACGCGGGAGCCGAGGATCATGCGCTTCCAGTCGCTGTCGAGCAACCCCGAGATCACGCTGGCGGACCTCGAGCGGCTCGGTGAGTCGAAGCTACAGGACGAGCTGCTGAAGATCGTGACCCGTCTCGCCCAGGCGATCGGCGGCTCGCGCGCGGAAAGACCGACCAACGGCAACGGCGCAATCCACGGCGATGCAAACTAAAAGCGACAGGATCAAGTCCTACTTCCACACCGTCACCCGCGAGCAAGCAGCCCTGGAGGGGCTCTCGGAAACTGAGGGGATCGCGGAGCGACTGGAAGCGAATCCTCTGGTCGAGGCCACTGAGCAGGAGGTCGAGCTCGCCCGCGGAGCCGTGGACAAGCTGGCGCGCGCCGAAGAACCCTCGCCGGCGGAGTACTTCGCCCTCGAGGCGATCGTGCTGCCGCTCGAGCGGCCGGTGATCGACGTCGTCGGCGGCAGCTTCGGCGAGGTCCCGGCGCCGTTCACCCATCTCGGCACCGGTCCGGCCCGGCAGCGGATCGAGGCCGCGCTCCCGGCGGTCGGGCGGATCGGCGTGCCCACGCGTCCGGCGCTGCCGTTCGCCGGCACCGGCTTCGTGGTCGGCGACGGCCTGCTGATCACCAACCGTCACGTCGCCGAGCTGTTCGCGCGCGGGCTCGGGCGCGAGGAGCTCGCTTTCCTGCCCGGCCACGCCGCCGAGGTCGACTTCGGCCAGGAGCTCGGCGGCGGCCAGGGGGTGCCGTTCGAAGTGCGTAGCGTGCTGATGATCCACCCGTACTGGGACGCGGCGCTCCTGGCGGTGGACGGGCTCGACGTCGAGCCGCTGGAGCTCCTGACCGCCGATCCCGCCGGGCTCGAAGACCGCGAGGTGGCCGTGATCGGCTACCCCGGGTTCGACGCCCGCAACGACGTCGAGCTCCAGTACCGGATCTTCCGCCGGGTGTTCAACGTCAAGCGGCTGCAACCCGGCCGGCTGCGGGGGCGCGGGAAGATCGACAGCTTCGGCAACGCGGTCGACGCGGTGACCCACGACAGCTCGACCCTGGCCGGCAACTCAGGATCGGCGGTGATCGAGGTCGAAACCGGCAAGGTGGTCGCCCTCCACTTCGCGGGGCGCTATCTCGAGGCCAACTTCGGCGTTCCGGCGTTCGAGCTGGCGCGCGACGGGCGCGTGCGCGACGCCGGCGTCCGCTTCTCCGGTGCCTTGCCCCAAGCGTTGGAGGTCTGGGACGAGCTTTGGCGGCGGGCCGATCCGGAGGCGCTGGAGCAGCCGCGGAAGGGCTCGCCGTCGGTCCGCGCCTCGGTGCCCGCGCCGGCAGCCGCTCGGCCAGGGGCGGCACCCGCCGCCGGGACCGCCACGGCGGATCGCTCGATGACCTGGTCGATCCCGCTCGAGATCACGCTGCGCCTGGGCGGCAGGATCGGCACGGCGCCGGCCGCCGCGGCCGCGGCGCCGGGCGATCCAGCGACCGGCCTCGAAGCGATGGTCGAGCCGTTCCACGAGGACGACTACCGCAACCGGCTGGGCTACCGGGAGGACTTCCTGGGTGTGCGCGTAACGTTGCCCGAAGTCCGCGATCGCCGGGTCGCGTCGAAGCTCGACGGCGGCGAGCACGTGATCCCGTACCAGCACTTCTCGATCGTGATGCACAAAGAGCGGCGGATGGCGATCTACACCGCCTCCAACGTCGACGGCCGCCCTGAGCTACGCCGTCCCGACCCGACCCGGCGGTACGGCCGGCGGGAGCTCTCGGGACTGGCCGAGAACGACTGGGAGAAGTGGTTCACCGATCCTCGGATCCCGGCTCTCCACCAGCTCCCCGACCGCTTCTTCTCGCGTGACCGGGGTGCCTTCGACAAAGGGCACATCGTGCGCCGCGACGCGGTCTGCTGGGGCCGCAGCTACGACGAGCTGCGGCGCGCCAACGGCGACACCTACCACGTCACCAACTGCTCGCCCCAGGTCGCCGGCTTCAACCGCTCGAACCTCGGCGGGCTGTGGGGCGAGCTCGAGAACCTGGTGTTCGAGCAGTCGGCGTCCGCCGGCGAACGCTACGTCGTGATCGCCGGGCCGATCCTGGACGCGGACGATCCGCCGTTCAGCGGTTTCGACGACCAGGGGCGGGTCAGCGTGCCGATCCCGCGGCGCTTCTGGAAGCTGGTGGTCGCGCGGCGCGGCTCCCATCTGCGGAGCTTCGCCTTCCTGCTCGATCAAGACCTCGGCGGGGTCGAGCTCGAGTTTGCGGTGGGCGCCGACTGGCGCGCTCACATGATCTCGGTCGCGGGCCTCGAGCGCGAGATCGGCCTGATCACGTTTCCGCCCGAGATCCACCAGGCGGATCAGTTCGATGCCGATGCCGGCGAGGCGGTCCGCGCCACCGCCGGCATCGAGAGAATGGGAGGCTGAGGCGGAGATGGCCCCGCACGAGCCCGCCGACCCCCTCGGTCCGCTGGTTGACGAGGTCCTGGCCGCGGCACCCCGCGGGTGCGGGGAGGTCCAGGACCCGCTTGACGACTTGATCCGCGCGCTGCGCGATCCTCCGTCGCTCGAGGTGTGCGAGCAGCTCCTCGGCGGCCTGCGCAGCCACCGCTGCTTCGATGCCATGAGCCGGTTGGCGGATGCCCTGATGACCGCCGGGGCCGACTACCCGTACGTCCGTCGCCAGCTCGCCCAGGCGCTGATCGAGCGCGGACAGCTCAACCTGGCACAGCGGGTGCTCGAGGAGCAGGTCGAGCGTCTGCCGGAGGCCGAGGAACGCGAGCGCAGCGAGGCGATGGGTCTGCTCGGACGGCTCTACAAGCAGCGCTTCGTGACCTGGAGCGACGACCCGGAACGGGCGGCCGAGCCGCTCCGCGCCGCGATCGCCTGGTATCGGCGGGCCTATACGCTGGACCCCGCCTGGCACGGGGCCAACCTGGTGGCACTCACCCGGCGTGCCGAGCGCGACCGGAATCCGCTCGACGGCGGGGCCTCGAAGGCGGCGGCCGAGGCGCTGCTGGCGGACCTGAACCGGATCCCGCTCGGGAGTTGGACGCCGTGGACCTGGGCAGCGGCCGGAGAGGCCTGGTTGGCGCTCGATGCCTGGCCGGCGGCGCGATCGCATTACGGCGAGTTCGCCCGGCATCCAAAGGTCGACGGCTTCGCGGTCGCCGGGGCGGTGCGCCAGCTCCGAGAGATCTGGGAGATCGGTGCCCGCGACGGGGCCGAGGGCCCTGCGGAGGACATCCTCGCCGCCCTGCAGACGCGCGTCGTGACCTCCGAGAGGGGCGGCGAGCTGGCGTCGTCCCCGGGAAGCCTGGCGCGGCTCTCCCATCGTTGCTGCACGACGCCAGGGCGGAGGGGAGACTCGCGGCCTACGAAGCGATCCTGGGAGACGACCCCACGACGCCGATCGAGATCGTGCTCGGGCTGGTCTCCGCCGCGGGCTCGGTCTGCCAGGTGGTCGACCGGACCAAGTACCGGAATCGCGTGCCGTCGGGAGGCTCCGGCTTCCTCGTCGCCGGCGAGGCTCTGCGGCCGGTTTGGCGGGAGCGGGTGCTCCTGGTCACCAACCACCACGTGCTGAGCGAGGATGGCCGTGAGCAGCCGAGCGTCGCTCGGGAGCGGGCCGACGCGGTCTTCCACTTGCACGAGGGCGGCACGAGGCCCCACGTTTGCAGGGTCGGCGACATCTTGGCCCATTCGCCGCGCACCGAGCTCGACTTCACGATCGCTTCGCTGGGCGAGGGAGAGCGTCTGCCGAGGCGTGCGTTCGAAGCGCTCTGCATGGACCGCCACGTGCTGGGCCGCCGGGACCGGGAACCGCCCGCGCGGGTCTTCGTGGTCGGACACCCCCGCGGCCGCGGCATCGAGCTCGGCCTCGGCGGCAACCACATCCTCGACCACCAGCTCGACGACGATGACTCGGACTGGCCGGGCGGCTATCGCAGGATCCACTACCACACGCCCACCGACCACGGGATGTCGGGGAGCCCGGTGCTCGAAGGCACCACGCTCGAGGTGATCGGCATCCACCGCCAGGGAGGTTCGGTCCGACCGCTGCGAAGGGTCCAGAATTCCGCCGCGTATCGCGCCAACGAAGCGGTGTGGATCCAATCGATCGTTGAGGCCCTCGCCGCCGTTTGACGCCCCTCACTCGACGAGCTTGTACCCGACCCGGTGGATCGTGACGATCCACCGGGGATCCCCCGGCCGGTCCTCGATCTTCTTGCGCAGCTTGGCGACGTGGGTGTCCACCGTGCGGGTGAACGGGATCGTGTCGTAGCCCCACACCGCGTCGAGCAGCTCCTCGCGGGTGACCACCTCGCCGCGGTGGACGGCGAAGTGCTGGAGCAGGCGCAGCTCGCGCGGCGACAGCTCGAGCGGCGCGCCCCCCTTGGTCGCCTCGTGACGGCGGAAGTCGACCTCGACGTCGCCGAAGCGGCAGGCGTCGGGCTCGCGGGCGCGGCCGTCCGGCTCGCCGCCGGTCCGCCGCAGCACCGCCTCGGCGCGCGCAAAGAGCTCGAGGAAGCTGAACGGCTTGGTCACGTAGTCGTCGGCGCCGAGCTTCAGGCCGAGGATCTTGTCGATCTCCTGGCCGCGCGCGGTGAGCATGATGATCGGCACCCGGTCGCCCGCCGCGCGCAGCTTCTTGCACACGTCGAGGCCGGAGAGCTTGGGCAGCATGACGTCGAGCACGATCAGGTCGCAGCCGCCTCGGGTCGCGCGCTCCAGCCCGGCGACGCCGTCGCGCGCGGTCGCCACCTCGTACCCCTCGTAGTCGAAGCCGTCGCGGAGCGCGACCGCCATCGCCTCGTCGTCCTCGACGATCAGGACCTTTTTCGTCATCGGGACCTGCGCGCCATCAGGGGACCTCGGGAGCGGGGGAGGGGGGCGGGGCCGCGAGCGGCTCGCCGGCCTCGGCGGCGCGCTCGACCGGCAGGTGGATCGTGAACGTGCTGCCGCGGCCGGGCTCGCTCTCTACCGTCACCCGGCCGCCATGGGCGTGGACGACGTGCTGGACGATCGAGAGCCCGAGCCCGCTGCCGCGGACGTCGTGCACGGCGCCGGTCGAGACGCGGTGGAAGCGCTCGAAGATCCGCCGCTGCTCGTCGCGCGAGATGCCGATGCCGTGGTCCTGGACCGCGATCGTCACCCAGCGGCGGGTGCGGCCGAGGCGCACGGTAATCTCACGGGAGCCCTCCTCGCCGCCCGAGTACTTGACCGCGTTGTCGACCAGGTTGGCGACCGCCTGGGCGATCGCGCCGGCGTCGAGCGCGAGCCGGGGGAGCGGCGCCTCCGGCCCGTCGAGGTAGATCCGGAACCCCTGGTGGCGGAGCCGCACCTCGAACGTCGCGAGCGCCTCGGCGACCACCTCGGCGAGGTCGGCCTCCTCCGTCTGGTAGACCTTGCGCCCGCTCTCGATGCGCGAGAAGTCGAGGATGTTGTCGATCAGGCGGGTCAGCCGCCGGCTCTCGGTCTCGATGTACTCGCCGTACTCGCGCACCTTGCCCGGGTCGTCGACCCGCCCCAAGCGCAGGAACTCCCCGAACACCCGGATCGACGACAGCGGCGTCCGCAGCTCGTGCGAGACGTTCGAGACGAAGTCGTTCTTCATCTCCGAGAGCTTCATCTCGCGCGCCGCGGCGCGGGCGGCGAGCGCGACGCCGGAGAGGAGCACCAGCCCGAGCGCCGCCGAGAGGCCGAGGTTGACCAGGAAGTTGGCGCGCGCCCACTGCTCGGGCGAGCTGTGGCGGTCGGCGAGGCCGACCTTCCAGTCGGTAAAGACGAACGGCAGCCGGCGGACCGCGCGCTCGACCCCCTTGCCGTGGGCCTTGCGCTCGGCCGCCGCGGCGGCGAGCCCGCCGTCGTCGCGCAGCAGCCGTCCGCGGCCGTCCCACACCGCCACCGCCAGGGCGTCGCGGTCGGGGGCGAGCGCGATCGCCTCGGCCAGCGCCACCGGCAGCACCTCGCGCTCGAACCAGCCGGCGTCGAGCACCATGCCGGCGAGCCCGACCAGCCGCTTCTCTTCGTCGGTCACCGGGTTGAGCAGGATCCGGTAGCGCGGGTCGCGCTCGTCGACCGCGAGCCCGGGCGCCTCGATCGGCCCGCCCTTTTTCGCCATGACCGACCAGGGCGCGATCGCCGCCCAGACCGCCAGCACCTCGGGATCGAACGGCGGTTCGGCGAGCGCGGGACCGGCGGCGCCATCGCCGGAGCCTGCCGAGTGCCCCTCGGGGTAGAGGTAGTAGAGGCCGGCGGTCTCGGGGTGATAGCTGACCAGGTAGAGCCGGGAGATCCCCTCCTCCTGCTCGAGCTTCGAGGCCATCCGCCAGGCCGCCTCGCCGAAGTACTCCGGCGTAAACGCCGAGGCAGGGACGTTGAGCACCCGCTCGGCGAGCCCCTGGTAGTGGAGCGCGACCTCCTTGCCGGCGACGTCGAGGTACTTCTCGAGCGAGGCGCGGCGGGCGATCGTCGAGGCGCGCTCGAGGTCGGCCAGCCAGCGGTACTGGAGCGCCAGCAGTAGCCCGAGCGCCGCCACCACCGCGGCGAGCCCGAGCGCCATCGCGCGCCGGCTCCGGCCGGGGGAGCCGGCGACCAGGAGCCGCCTGAGGAATCCGGGAGACTCGGCCACGGCGGCAATATAGATCACCGCCGGCGGCGAAAGGCCGCGGTTTTACAACGCCGAAACATCCTTGACGACGTTTGACCGGGCGGTGAGGACTTTGACGAGCGCGGGGCGTAGCTTGGCCGGCATGGATCGCATCCCCAACCCTCGCGCCTGGTCCCTCCAGGCGGAAAGGAGACCCCGCACCGTGAAGACCTTGAAGACCCTGAAAACCCTCCGTTGGTCCCTGGCCCTCGCCCTGATGCTCGGCTTCGCCGTCACCAGCTTCGCCGGCGGCGACCACAAGTGCGACAAGTCGGCCCAGGACTGCCTCGACAAGATGACCGCCAGTCTCCAGGCCAAGGGCTGGCTCGGCATCGAGACCGAGAAGACCGCCGACGGCCGCTACGCCGTCTCCGCCGTCGAGCCCGAGAGCCCCGCCGCCGCCGCCGGCCTCCGTGTCGGCGACGTCCTCCTGGCCCTCAACGGCCAGGACCTCTACGCCGAAGACAAGACCGAGCTGAAGAAGGTCAAGGAGAGCCTGGCGGTCGGCAGCAAGGTCAAGTACACCGTCGAGCGCTCTGGCGACAAGACCCAGGTGGTGGCGACCCTCGCCCCGGTGCCGGACACGGTGCTCGCGCAGTGGGTCGGCGAGCACCTGCTCGACCAGCACTCGCACGTGCGGGTCGCGGCGAACTGAGCCGCCGACGAAGGCTCGCGAACCAAACCGCCGCCTCCGGACCCTACAGAGACGACGGACGCTTGAGACCCTCCCCAGGCTCCGGCGGCGCGGCCCTCAAGGGCGCGGCGCCGCCGGAGCCCCCTCCAACCCCACGCCGCGGGTCCGGCGCAGTCCAGGTCGCCGGCCCGCGGTCTCGCCTTTGTTGGCGGTGATTCAAGCGCTCGGGCGAATCAGGGCAACGGATCGCCGAGGCAGAGCCTGCCGGCGGCACAGTGTTTGATGATCCACGTCGCGTCTTCGGCGACAGCACCCAGGTCGGCGTCCGCGGCTCCGGCGCCCAGCGCGGCCCCTATTTCCTCGAGCCGGGGCGTGATCGCCTCCGAAGGCGTGCTCTCTCGGAAGGTCTGGAGAGGCCGCTGAGCCGCCGGCGAGGCGAGGAACCGACGATCGCCGTGCGCCGCGGCGGTGCGGACGGCGGCGAGCCAACGCCCGAACGCGAACAATGGTTGGTCCGGCAGGTCCAACCCGGTCTCGAGCTCCTTCTCGGTGGCGGCGACATCCCTGCGGAGAGAGCGCGGCGTCGCCCCGGCCTCCAGCCGAGCCGCGAGATCCTCGTAGCGGTCGTGCAGGTCGGAGCCATAGGGGACTTCTTCGAGGAGCCCCGACATCTCGTCCAGCCAGTTCAAGGACCTCTCCCGGTCCCCCGTCTCCACCGCGAGAGCGAGATCGAAGGCCCGGGCGCCGAGCTTGAACTGCGCTGCTTTCTCTTCCGCTGGACCCCGGTCGATAGCCTCTAGGACCTTCGGAGCATCGCGCGCGACGCTCGGGTTCACGGTGTCGGCATCGAAGGCTGCCAGCAACTCCCTGGAGCCGGTGGGCCTGAGCATCCACCACCCGGCCCCCACCGCCACCGCGGTGCCGGCAGCGATCGCGGCCGTCGCCGGCAGCCACCCGATGCCGGATCGCTCCGAGCGCCACCAGCCGGAGCCCTTCCCGGAGCGCCGGCGGCTCCGAGGCTCACCAAGGGCCGGGGTCGCCGCGGGAAAAGGGGCGGCGGCCCTTCCTGCCGCTGCGGGCGGCACCTGGGGCACCGGCCCGTCCGCCGCCTCCGCCGCCATGGCCTCCCGGACCTCGATCACGGTCGAATACAACTCATAAGCCTCCTCGTCCTCGGCGAGGCGCTCGATCACCCTCCGCCGCCGCTCTCCCGCCAGCCGGCCGTCGATGAACGCGGCCAGCTCCTCGGCATCGATCGGCGTGCGGGCTATTCCTTCAGCGTTCGGCATGGAAGATCACCCCCAAACCCCACCCAGGCGCCGGCCAGCGTTGGAGCGTCCGCTTGTATAGACGGTCACACATTTCGGCTTTTCCCTTCGGCGATCGAACTGACCGCCGGCGATCACTCCCTCCATTTGAACCCCCGCTTCTCGAGCTCGCGGCGGAGGTGTTTCAACAGCCTATCCCGGCGACGGTAGAGCGGCCGCTGTCTGATACCAAGCTGCCGCGCGACCTCGGCGACTGTCACGTCGTCGAAGTAGAGGCTCTGAACGATGAACCGGTCCTCGGGAGGGAGGCCGGCGAGGAACTCCCGCGCCGCTGCCGCGCGGAGGCGTTCCCGCTTCTCCTCTTCCCGCGCCTGCGCCTGTTGCTCGGGGTCCTCCGCAGTCACCGGTTCGGGAGCATCCTCCTGAGGTACGAAGACTCGCGTCGACCGTGGCGGGATTTGGGGCCAGATCTCGTCCAGCTCCTCGCGCGACCTGACCACTCCTTCCGCCAGGAGCTTCGCCACCGCCTCCTCGTAGCTCAGCCCGCCGCGGTAGACCAGCTCCTCGAGGCAGATCGCCGGATAGCCCAGGCGCTCGCTGATAGCCGAGGAATGCCACCGCCCCTTCTGGCGCCGGATCTCGTCGAAGCAGACGCGGGTCGTCGTCACGCGGATGAAAGTCTCCAGGGTACTCTCCCCGCGAAAGTTGGCGAAGGCCGCGCAATCGTCGTCCAGCAGCTTCACCAGCACCTCCTGCTCGACATCCGCGGCGTCCTCCCCGAAGAGGCACCGCTGTCGGCAGGTGGTCGCGATGACCCCTCTGATCAGGGGCAGGTTCTCCTCGAGAAGCTGACAAGGTGTCACGGGAACCTCGACTGCGGCAGCATAGTCTCCGAGTGGCCACGCGGCCATGTGCATTCGTCTCTGCGTCCGCGCGTACGACGACGGTCCGCCGCCGCTCAGCGTCGGCGCCGTCGTCGTGCAAAGAAGCGCTCGTTCAGCTATTCTAAGCCGGCCTGCAAAAAACAAGGACACCTTAGCTGCGTTCGTCGAGTGTTCGATGGCACTGAGGAGGGTCGGGGGCCGATGACCCGTTGCGGAGAGGTGCCGCCCGTGGTGTCGCAACCCGAGGTTCGGGTCGCCGCGCCGCAGCTCAGCCTCCAGGCGTTGGTCCTCTTCTATCTGTGTCTCGTCGGCTGCGGCGGTCAGACTGCGGGGATCGCCCCGTGCAGCGGTGCCTCGGTCTGCATAGCGGTCGCCGATGCAATCGGAGATTCGCCCTTCTGTGACCTCCGGCTCACGGGCTTCCGCTATTCGCACTCGCACGGCTCTGTCACGGAGGAGGAGCGGGAGCGTCTCTCGCGGGCTCTGGCGGGCGAGGTTTCGCCCGCTCAGTTCATGGCGCTTCGAACCGGCACCCAGATCGATCGTCATGCCGCCGGCGTGCTTCAGGTTCTCGAGTGCGTGCTGGCGCAAGGGAAGGGCGCGCAGGACTGCGAGGATGCCGTGAGCATCCTGGAGGAGGTCGTCGAGCGCAGCCCCGAAGCCTTCGGCCCCCGCAACGATCTCGCGGTAGCCCACTGGCTGAGAGCTTCCAGAAACGAGCGGATCGAGGGAAGATCGCGGCTCTGGAAGAGGCGACGCGCGCCGTCGAGATCGAGCCGCAGTCCGCCGAGGCTGCTTTCAATCTCGCCCGGATCCAGGAGAGCCTGTCTCTCTGGCGACGAGCGGGCGAGGGCTACGCCGCCGCCTCTGAGCGAGACCAGTCATCGGAATGGGGTCGGCAGAGCGACCTCCGGCGGGCCGCGCTCGCAGCCTTCGACTCGATGGGGACCGCGGAGAGGGTGCGGAGTGAGTTGCGATTGGCGGTCGAACAAGCCAATCGAGCGGAGATCGAGCGGCTCGTCTCTTCGCACCCTCAGCTATCCCGTGAGCTGGCTCAGGACGAGCTGCTGATCCGCTGGGCGCGGGACATCGAGGCAGCAGGCAGCTCGAAGATCTCTCCCGGCCTGTTCCTGGTCGGGTCAGCGCTTGTCGGCGTCTCCCGCGACTATACCGTGGCCGACACCCTGGCGGGAACCGCGCTTGCGGCTCGAGGCGACTGGATCGCCCGCCGGATTTCGGCCTATGGAAAGGCGCTGCCGTACCTCGAGGTCTTCGACTATGAGTCCGCCCGGCCGATGCTCCTGGCCGCAGGCGCCTCCACTGGTCCATCGGCCATCCCCGAGGATCCGCTGCTCCGCTGGGCCGGCTACTACCTTTCTCGCGAGGCCTACCAACGGAGTGAGTACGAGACGGCCTTCCCCGCGATGGAGCGGCTGGTAAGGAGCCCGGGTTCCGACCGCTACCCAGCGCTCCTGGCGCGAGTGCTTCGCGTACAAGCGCTGATATACCGCATTCGGGGCGACTTCCCGAGAGCTCGCGACAAGTACCTCGAAGCGGCGCGATTGTCTCACTCGGCAGGAGAGCTGGGTGCCTATGCCGACCAGCAGGTATCGCTGGCGCTCGTGCTACACGCCCTCGGCGACCGGAATGCCGCCTGGAGGGCACTCGATGAAGCTCTCCGGCTGCGCGGTCATCTCTTCCATCCGGTGGGCCAGTATCGGCTACTCAATGCGGCGGCAATGGTGCTGCGCGATCAGGAGCGACCGGAGGCGGCGCGTTGGTTCCAAACTGAAGCTATCGAGATCGCCGAAAAGTCGAACAATCCGACCCTGCTGGTCGAGGCCTATCGGGAGCTAGCAGCAATCGAAGAGTCCGCAGGTAACGTCGAGGGTGCGCTGGAAGCGCTGGGGAAGTCCAGCGAGCATGCCGCCGACGTGAGCAGCCCTTCAGTGGTTAGATTTCTTAAGCTGGAGAACCACCGCAGAGTGGGTCTTGTCCTCCTCGATGTGGATCCCGAAGCCGCAGTAAAGCGACTGTCGGAGGCCATCGAAGTCAGTGAAGAGATTGGATATGGTCAGGTGCTCCCAGGCCTGCTCTTGGCGCGAGCCGAAATCTGGCAGAGCCTGGGACGAGTGAAGCAGATCGAATCCGACCTACTCTTGGCGATGCGACAGCTCGAGAGCCAGAGCGAGCAGATCAGTCTGCCCGAGTACCGGATCTCATTCTCCGAGCAAACGCAGGCCGTCTACGAACGTCTGATGCTCTTCGAATGGGATCGAGGGGAATCTGGCCGAGCCTTCGCCGCAGCGGACCGGCCCCGGAGTCGTTTGCTCCGGGACTGGCTGCTCAATCGGAGCGAAGCTTCGCCGGATCGTCCACAGAGCGCTGATCGAGTTAACCTCACCGCTGAGCGTGTCGTGGCAGCCTTGGACGAGAGGACAGCCCTCATAGAGTTCAGTTTGGTCGAAGACCGGGCGTTGGCGTGGACCTTCACGGCTGCCGGCATGCGGGCACATGAACTCTCGAGCACGCCCGAGAAGCTGAGAGACAGCGTCCGCCGCCTCCACCATTCGGCGGAGGTTGGGTACTACGGCGCGGCCGAACGCGAGTTGGCGTACCTGTACGATGCGCTGATCGAGCCGCTCGCCTTGCTAAAGCCTCAGCTGACTCAACTGATTGTAGTGCCCGATGACGACTTGGCTCGAGTGCCGTTCTCAAGCCTTCTCGACCGGCGTTGGGGGCGCCGATTGATCGACAAGGTCGCGGTGACAATTTCTGGGAGCGCTGCGGCTACTGCTATTGCAGGCTCCGCCCCGGACGTTTCCGGAGGTGTCACGACCGCCTTGATCATAGCAGATCCAAGCTTTGACCCAATTGCCTACCCAGAGCTGCCCAGGCTCGAGCATAGTCTGCAAGAGGCCGCGAAGGTCAATCGAGTATACGGTCCCGGCTCGAGGGTGCTAAGTGGGAAGGAAGCAACCCGAGGTGCTTTTATCGAGAACGCAGGTAGATACGATGTTGTTCACATCGCCAGCCACGCTGTGACTACAACCACCGACCCGCTGACGACTAGTCTTGTCATGGCGGAGTCTCCGGGCGAACCGGCGGCACTATCGGCACGTGATGTGTTGGGGATAAACCTTCGGGGAGTCCGACTGGTAGTTCTATCAGCTTGTGGATCGGTGGCAGGTTCCGCCTCAGACAACACGGGCGCCAGAAGCCTGTCACGGGCTTTTCTGGCGGCTGGAGCAAAGGCTGTAGTGGCGGCTGTATGGAGTATCGGCGATGAAGAAGCTAGCGATTCGATGGCCGATCTGCACAGACAACTTCAGCGATACCCGACGGTTATGGCGGGATTTCAGGCGTGGAAGAGGAGGGGAAATCTGCAGCGACCCCACGCTTTTTACGCTGAAGCTGCTTTTGAACTGTATACTTCGGAGTAAAAAAATGCTGCTCGATCTAAAAGGTGACTACAATGAAACTAATGCCTAATGAGATCGTTAGTGGGCAAACCTGCGAATTCGCAGATCAGACTCACGGCGATGCGCTACTGGTGTGCCCTGCTGCGGAGGGTGTTCAAAGACGACGAGACCGTGCCGGCCGTCGGCCCAGTACGATGATTGATAGTTACTCCATGGAATGAGAGTAGTCCTCTGATGGCTAGAACTCCCGAGGTAAGGAAGGAATCTATGCGACCCTCAGGCCCCGTCAATCGCTTGAACTCTCCAGTGCCCCATCGTCTTGTTGCCGGGCCTGAGCAGCTTGAGCGCGAGGAGAATGAAAGGTTTGGAAGAGCGGTGAATGCGTTGGCTAAAGCTTTTGCCGCACAAACTCTGGTGTCGAAGAAGCCCCACCAGACCTCTTACGAGAGATTTAATGAAATTGTAGTCGCGAACGTTGATCGGTATTCTGAAGAGTTGGGAGTACCGCTAGATCTGAGCACCATTGAAAGGATCTATGGTCAGTTGGCAATCAGTAAGACACCGGCGGAGAGGTTCCAGAGCCAGTACATCCTTAATCTTGCGAACGGAAAATACAGCTTTCTTGGCCAAAAGACTTTGGCGCATCCGTTTATTTATCGCCTTGTGCCTTCTGATTATAGTTGTGAGAATACCGGCTCCTTAGTATCAAACAATGTGATCGTCACTGCGGGCCATGTTGTGAATCAGGTTGCGTCGGTTGGCGTCTATCGCGATGGAAAGGACTTTCTTGTCCGGACCTTCTTCGATTTTGGTGGAGGTCTCCCGAAGGATGATGTGGGGGTGGTTATCCTAAGTCACTACTGTCCGGTAGAATGGTTGCAATCGTCTCCGCAAGTGTCGGCATCCAAGTGACTTAGGTGCTGATTCTGGGGTGTCATGGACTTGAACGCGATCCGGCCTGCTCCGCTCCGGGGAGCGGCCCTCCGCCGGCCCTCAGCCAGCCACGAGGGCCAGCTCGGCTCCAGCCCGTACCTGCTGCCGCGGTGCCACACTGCGGGCAGGAGGAAGGGACATGTACGAAGGCCGGACGGTCTTCTCTCAGGTGGTCGACTTTGTGCCACGGCACACGTTCCGGCGTCGTGTGGAGCGCTATCAGGGCGACAACGGAGTGCGGCGCTTCAAGTGCTGGCAGCAGTTCCTGGCGATGCTGTTCGCGCAGCTCACCTATCGGGAGAGCCTGCGGGACATCGAGGCCTGCTTGGCCGCCGTTCCGGGACGGAGCTACCACATGGGCTTCACCGGGCCGGTGGTTCGCAGTACCCTGGCCGACGCCAACGAGGTCCGGGACTGGCGGATCTACGCGGACTTCGCGCAGGCGTTGATCGGGGAGGCGCGGCAGCTCTACGCAGACGAGCCGCTCGATGTAGAACTCGGTCGCACGGTCTACGCTCTGGACTCCAGCACGATCGACCTCACCCTGTCGCTGTTTCCGTGGGCCGGCTTCCGAGCGACGAAAGCCGCGGTCAAGTTGCACACTCTGCTCGACTTGCGAGGAAGCATCCCGACCTTCATCTGGATCACCGACGGGAAAGCGCACGATGTCCGTGTCCTCAATGTCCTGGTTCCCGAGCCGGGTTCCGTCTACGTCCTCGATCGCGCGTATGTCGATTGCGAGCGCCTGTGGCGCCTTCAGGAAGCCCGCGCCATCTTCGTCACCCGGGCGAAGAGGGGGCTTCGCTACCGGCGGCGCTACTCCAAGCCGTGCGACCGCTCGACGGGCATCGTCTTCGACCAGACGATCGTTCTGACCGGCCAGCAGACCCGCAAGCACTACCCGCTCCCTCTACGGCGAATCCGGTACCGCGACCCGGACTCGAACAAGTCCCTCGTCTTCCTCACGAACGATCTGGTCCTTCCTGCCCAGAGCATCGCAGCGCTCTACCGCAGCCGTTGGCAGGTCGAGCTCTTCTTCAAGTGGATCAAGCAACACCTCCGCATCAAGGCGTTCTATGGCACCTCGGCCAACGCCGTGAAGACCCAAATCTGGATTGCCATCTCCGCCTACGTCCTGGTCGCGATTGTACGCAAGCGCCTAAAGATCGAGCGCGACCTCTACACTATTCTCCAGATCCTGAGCGTGTGCCTCTTCGAGAAAGTCCCGCTGTTTCAACTACTTACGGCCACGACCGATTCAACCGAGCCAGACGATCCGCGCAAACAGCTGAGGTTCTCCTTCACCTTCCGTGGACAGATCTCGAACCCGGGGTCCGGGCCGCCTGGTTCGGCGTACCGAGTCGCGGTCCGTGGTCGAGCGAGCTTGTCGCCGCGTAAGTTCTGGGTAGGGAAGAAGATGCGCACCACCAAGGCGCTAGACTTTCTTGTGCCAACGAGAAAGGAGGCGTCCGGTGATGCGCATGACCACGGTACTGAACAAGTTGCTCGCCGCGCAAGGGGTGTGGGTGCGGAACGTCCAGCTCCAGTTTCGGGATCGGGAGATCTGGATCGGCGTCGTGCCCCGTGGGCGGATCCACCGTTGCGGCAGCTGCGGGCGCGAGGCTCGGCAGCGGCACGATCGCGCGTGGCGTTGGTGGCGTCACCTGGATGTCTTCGGCTGGCGCTGCTACCTGCGCTACCAGATCCGTCGGGTGCGGTGTCGGCACTGCGGTGTGCGTACGGAGAGTGTGCCCTGGGCGGCAGCCGGCAGCCGCTTCAGCCGCGACTTCGAGCAGCAGGTGGCCTGGCTGGCGCAGCGTTGCGACCTGACCGCCGTGAAGCAGTACTTCCGGATCTCCTGGCCGAGCGTGCGGCGGATCGTCGATCGGGTGGTCGAGCGGGCCTGGGACTCCGAGACGGCGCTGGAAGGTCTGCGGGTGATCGGGGTCGACGAGATCAGCTACCGCCGACACCACAACTACCTCACGGTGGTCGTGGACCATGTCAGCGGCCGAGTGGTGTGGGCGGGCAAGGGCCGCAAGGTCAAGACCCTGCTGCGTTTCTTCAAGAAGCTGGGCCCCCAACGGGCAGCTCAGCTCCAAGCCATCAGCGCCGACATGTGGGAGCCCTACCTGATCGTGCTGCGGCGCAAAGCTCCCCAGGCCCGGATCATCTTCGATCGCTTCCACATCGTCCGCCATCTCAACAACGCGGTTACCAAGGTGCGCCAGCAGCTCATCCGCGACGCCGATCCCCAGACCCGGCGCGACCTGAGAAACACCCGCTTCCCGGTGCTCAAGCGGCCCGAAAGCCGGACCCCGCAGGATCGACAGGTGCTCGAAGAGCAGGTCCGGGGCAACCGCCGGCTCTACCGAGCGATGCTGCTCAAGGACGACTTCATGGACCTCTACACCTACCAGAGGGAGGGATGGGCTCGGCGCTTCCTCGACGGCTGGCTCCGACGCGCGATGCACTCCAAGCTCGAACCCATCAAGAAGGTCGCTCGGATGATCCGCAACCACCTCGACGGCGTCGTCGGCTGGGTCGGCTGGCAGATCAGCAACGGACGCCTCGAAGGCATGAACAACCGCATCCGCCTGCTCAGTCATCGCAGCTTTGGACTCCATTCGGCCGAAGCTCTCATCTCCCTGGTCTACCTCTGCTGCAGCGGACTCACGCTACTGAGCTTCCACGGAAAGTGAAGGAGAGCCACAGCTGATTCTGTTCGACTTCTAGCCGGACACTAGTGATCCTAAGTGATGGCGCCGCGGGACGCCAGCGAGTGGGCTTGGTCTCTGATGAAGGAATCGAACATCTGAAGAGCGAGGCCATTCTTGTGGTGCAATTGGATGGCTATGTTGAAACTGTTCTGCTCCAAGACATCTTGCTCGAAGAGCATTTGCTTCGAGGTCCCGTGCCAAGCTCCACATTCTTGAGGTATGTCGAGATAGGGTTCAGTGGGGGAGCAATTATCACAGACGTGGATGGTGACCTGCAGCAAGTGGGTATTCTGGTCGCCGCCGACGATGGGGGCAGTTCTTTCGTTGCGGTTAGGATTGATGCGAAGCGCGCCTTTTTCGATGAGGCAATTAAGGAGTACAGATAGCCAGGAGGTCAGAAAGATGTTTACGTTGCGTCTTGTTGTGGCTGGTCTGGTTGGAGTCGTGGGCAATCCAATGCCCGGTGAGAATGCTGGGAAGGCTACTTTGATTGCTGCAGAGTTGTCCCATTTTCCGTCTCATGCGGCATGGTTGGGATATCGCAAGCCGGGAGATGTGGGTGAGGACGAAGATGTATGCAAGGCGGGGTTCTTCGTGAGGAGGCCTCTCCTTGTGAAGGGAGCCGGTGTTGTTTGTTGGTATAGGGTGGACGGACTAGCACTTAGCATCGCTCCAGGCGGAGGTGGGGGCGGTAGCAGTGAGGGTTTGGAGGCGAGCACTCTGATCTCAGCCAGTGGTTGGAAACAATTCCCGTCGGATCTTGATGCGAAGTATGCGGAGGTGATCTCGGATTGTGGTCCTGGAGAAGAGTCGAAGCCTTGCATCTCCTCGTCAGTTGAGACAGTTCCATATGATAGTTTCTGGCGTTGTCAGTTTAACGAACCGAGGGTGAAGGACGGTGCGATCGAAGCCCGACAATATCTAATCGGCTACGAGAATGAGGCGAGGGAACCGGTTTACCTTGGCGTTGGCAGCCTGCCTAAGGTTGTATTGTTCAAGAAGAGCTTTGAAGCGAGTAGTCTGAAAATCATGGGGCGACGGGGTGGGGTAGTAGTGCTGGATCTGGAGCTGGCTCCGTATGAGCTTGAGGGTGAGACGGTTCTGGATGTGGTGTTCACTAACTCTCCGTTGGGACAAGTCACGGGAGCGTACTGTGACTACACAGGAATTGCGAATCCATACAAAGAAATGAGGATAGAGGATCACTTCAAGTCATTCTATGCCATGTCCGGAGAGAGCAGTCCAGTGGCGATCCTCCCATTGAGTAGCTATGAGCCCGTTCCTCCGAGCGAGCTTGAGCAGTGCGAGGAGTCGATCGCTGCAAAAGTCTGCCCCGGGGGCGAGTTGAGCGATGTAAACTGCATGGGTGTTCCGTCCTGCCTTCCGGGGCAAGGAGTTCTCGGTCCTCCGATTTGCCCTCTTGGCTTCTTTGAAAGTGTGGAAGACCCGTAAGGGGGTCCTCCGCCGCTTAAGGAGGGTACACGTAGCGGCTGGGTAGGTAGCATGTCCCGGTGGCTGGACTGCTCCCAGTGGCCAAGCCGTCTGCCCGCTGGTTAGTAGTTTAGGGTGTTCGCGGCGGGCAGTTCGGTTTCACCAGGTTTCACCAAGGTAGTCCCGAGTTCGTGGAGGCGACGCGAGGGTCAGGAAGACTTTCCCTATGCACCCGCAACCTCATCTATGACCTTTGTGTGAAGTGACGATCTCCACCTCCAACCCACCACTGCCCACCCCCACCCGACCCCCCCCCCCCTCCCGCACTTCCCCAGCCACCAACGCCCGCCCGATCCGGGTCTCCACCTCCCGCTGCAGGAACCGCTTCAACGGCCGAGCCCCATACACCGGGTCGTACCCTTGCCGCGCCACGAACTCCCTCGCCGCCTCCGTGATCTCCAACGACACGTTCCGCTCCGCCAGCCGCTTCCTCAAATCCTCCGTCTGCAGATCCACGATCCGCTCGATCTCCTCCAGCCGTAGCGGCTTGAACAGAACGATCTCGTCCACCCGGTTCAGGAACTCCGGCCGGAAGTGCCCCCTCATCTCCCGCATCACGGCCTCCCGCGCCCGCTCCTCGATCTCGCCGTCCGCGGTCACTCCCTCCAGCAGATGCATTGATCCGATGTTGGAGGTCATGATGATCACCGTGTTCTTGAAGTCCACGGTGTGGCCCTGGGAGTCGGTCACCCGCCCGTCGTCCAGGATCTGGAGCAACACGTTGAAGACGTCGTGGTGGGCCTTCTCGATCTCGTCGAAGAGGATCACCGAGTAGGGCTTCCGCCTCACCGCTTCGGTGAGCTGGCCGCCTTCTTCGTAGCCGACGTAGCCGGGCGGGGCGCCGATCAGGCGGGAGACGGTGTGGCGCTCCATGTACTCGGACATGTCGATGCGCACCATGTTGTCTTCGCTGTCGAAGAGTGCCTCGGCGAGGGTCTTGGCCAGCTCGGTCTTGCCGACGCCGGTGGGACCCAGGAAGATGAAGGAGCCGATCGGGCGGCGCGGGTCTTTGATGCCGGAGCGGGCGCGGATTACGGCGTCGGCGACGAGTTGTACGGCCTCGTCCTGGCCGATCACGCGCTGGTGGAGGATCTCGTCGAGCCGTAGGAGCTTCTCGCGCTCGCCCTCGACCAGGCGCTTGACCGGGATGCCGGTCCAGCGGCTGACGATCTCGGCGATCTCGTCGTCGGTCACCTCCTCGCGCAGGAGCTGGCCGCCGGTCTCCTGGCGGCGGAGGAGCGCCGCTTCGTGCTCGGCCAGCTTCGCCTCGAGCTGGGGGAGCCGGCCGTGCTTCAGCTCGGCGGCGCGGTTCAGGTCGTAGGCGCGCTCGGCGTCCTCGACCTGGCGGCGCACCTGCTCGATCTCGGCGCGGAGCTTGCGGACCTCCTCGATCGATTCCTTCTCGGCCTGCCACTGGGTGCGCAGGGAGTCGGCCTGGGCGCGCAGGTCGGCCAGCTCCTTCCGGAGCGTCTCGAGGCGCTCCTTGGAGGCCTTGTCCTTCTCCTTCTTGAGCGCCGCCTCCTCGATCTCGAGCTGCATCACCCGGCGGGTGATCTCGTCGAGGTCGGCGGGCATCGAGTCGATTTCGGTGCGGATCATCGCCGCCGCCTCGTCCATCAGATCGATCGCCTTGTCGGGGAGGAAGCGGTCGGTGATGTAGCGGTGGGAGAGCACGGCCGCCGCGACCAGCGAGTTGTCCTGGATCTTGACCCCGTGGTGGACCTCGAAGCGCTCCTTCAGGCCGCGCAGGATCGAGATCGTGTCCTCGACCGTCGGCGGGTCGACGGTGACCGGCTGGAAGCGCCGCTCGAGGGCGGCGTCCTTCTCGATGTGCTTTCGGTACTCGTCGAGGGTGGTGGCGCCGATGCAGTGCAGCTCGCCGCGCGCGAGCATCGGCTTCAGGAGGTTGCCGGCGTCGGTCGAGCCCTCGGTACGGCCGGCGCCGACGATGTTGTGCAGCTCGTCGATGAAGAGGAGCACCCGCCCCTCGCTCTGCTTGATCTCGTTGAGCACCGCCTTCAACCGCTCCTCGAACTCGCCGCGGTACTTGGCGCCGGCGAGGAGCGCGCCCATGTCGAGCGAGAAGACCGCGCGGTCCTTGAGCCACTCGGGGACATCGCCGCGCACGATGCGCTGGGCGAGGCCCTCGACGATCGCGGTCTTGCCGACGCCGGGCTCGCCGATCAGCACCGGGTTGTTCTTGGTCTTGCGCGAGAGGATGCGGACCACGCGGCGGATCTCGGCGTCGCGGCCGATCACCGGGTCGAGCTTGCCGCGCCGCGCCTGGGCGACCAGGTCGACGCCGTACTTCTCGAGCGCCTCGTAGGAGGCCTCGGGGCTGGCGCTGGTGACGCGCTGGCTGCCGCGCACCGCGGTCAGCGCCGAGAGCACGCGGTCGCGGGTGACGCCGTGCTCGGCGAGCGCGCGGCCGGCGGCGGTCGAGGCGCCCTGTTCGATCAGGGCGAGGAGCAGGTGCTCGACCGAGACGTACTCGTCCTTGAGCCGCTTGGCCTCGTCCTCGGCGCGGACCAGCGCCTGCTGGAGGCGCTCGGTCAAGTAGATCTTGCCCGCCTCGGCGCCCGGGCCGGAGACGCTCGGCCGCCGGGCCAGCTCCTCCTCGAGGTGCCGCGCGAGCGGCTCGACCGCCACGTCGAGGCGGCCGAGCAGGCGCGGCACGAGCCCCTCGGGCTGCTCGAGGAGCGCCGCGAGCAGGTGCTCGGAGTCGGCCTGCTGGTGGCCGAAGCGGAGCGCTCGGGTCTGCGCCGCCTGGAGCGCTTCCTGGCTCTTCAGGGTCAGCTTGTTGATGTCCATCTCGCCTTCGTCCTTCTACTTCGGAGTCTTCATCCGCCGCCGCGCGGCTGGAAGTCGGAGACCTCGGCCAGCTCGCGGTAGAGCTCCTCCTCGCGGTCGCTGAGCTTCGGCGGCACCACCACCGAGACCTCGGCGAAGAGGTCGCCGGCGTCGCCGTTCTTCGACGGGAAGCCCTTGCCGCGCAGGCGGATCTTGCGTCCCGACGAGGTCCCCGGCGGCACCTTCACGCGCACCGGCCCGGCGAGCGTCGCGACCTCGGCGTCGGCGCCCAGGGCGGCCTCCCACGGCGCCACCTTGAGGGTGGTATGGAGGTCCTTCCCGTGGAGCTTGAAGTCGGGGTGCGGCGCGACGTGGACCTTGAGATAGAGGTCGCCCGCCGGCCCGCCGCCCATCCCGCCCGTTCCCTTGCCGGCGAGGCGGATGCGCTGGCCCGGGCGCACCCCCTGCGGCAGGTTGACCGCGATCCGCTGGACCTCGCCGGTGCGCGGGTCGCTGAGGGTGATCTCGTGCCGGCCGCCGGCAGCCGCTTGGGGGAGACCCAGCTCGATCTCGGCCTCGACGTCGCCGCCGCGCGCCGGCGGGGGAGGGCCGGGCCGCCGGCGCGGTCCGCCGGGTCCGCCGGGTCCGCCGAATCCGCCGGCGCCGCCCGTCCCCCCGAAGAGGGCGTCGAAGAAGGACGAGAAGCCGCTGCCGCCGAAACCCTGTCCGCCCTCGAAGCGGAAGCCGCGGCCGCCCATCCCCTCGCCGAAGTCGACCACGAAGTCCTCGAACCCCGGCGGCGGGCCGCCGGTACGCCCCTGGCCCGACTGCTTCCAGGCGTTGCCGAAGCGGTCGTACTTCTGGCGCTTGTCGGGGTCCTTCAGGACCTCGTACGCCTCGCCGATCTCCTTGAACCGGGCCTCCGCCTCCGGCTCCCGGTTGAGGTCCGGGTGGTACTTGCGGGCGAGCTTGCGGTACGCCTTCTGGATCTGGTCCTGGTCGGCGTCCTTGCCGACCCCGAGCGTGGCGTAGTAGTCCTTGAACTCCAACGGAGGCCCCCTCCCTCAAGTTGAGTGACAAGCACTCAAGTCGTTCAACCTCCCGGTCTCCGGCGCCATTCCACCGCCTCCCGGGCGGGACGCACCGTCCAGAAACGCCGAAGGGCGCGGTCACCCGCGCCCTTCGATGGCCCCGAGAGGGGCTCGCGGCCGGTCCTCCCGGCTATGGGGGGACCAGTCCGAAATGCTCGTAGTTGACGGCGATGAAGCGCTTCCACTTCTCGGGCACTTCCTCTTCGGGGACGATCGCTTCGACCGGGCAGGCGTCGACGCACAGCCCGCAGTCGATGCACTCCTCGGGGTGGATGTAGAGCATCTCCCAGTCCTCGTCCTTGCCGTAGATGCAGTCCACGGGACAGACATCGACGCAGGAGATGTCCTTCACGCCGATGCAGGCTTCCATGATGATGTGGGTCATGTTCGAGAGGCCCTCCTCACGGCCGCGCGCGATTCGTAAGCGCGGCGATCATATCGCTTCCCCGAGCGCCTGGCCGAACGCCTCGACGGTGCGGTCGATCTCGTCCTCGCCGTGGGCGAGCGAGACGAACAGGGTCTCGAACGGCGACGGCGGCAGGTGGACGCCGCGGGCCAGGAGGCCGTGGAAGACCTGGGCGTAGAGCTCGCGGTCGGAGGCCTCGACCGCGGCGAGGTCCTCGGCCGGCCCCTCGCGGAAGAAGAGCCCGAGCATCGAGCCGACCCGCTGCACCGCGAGCGGGACCCCGTGCGCGGCGGCCTGCGCCTCGAGGCCGGCCTGGAGGCGCGCCGAGATCTCCTCGAGCCGGCCGTAGGCGGCGAAGTCGTCCTCGGCCAGGACCGCGAGCGCCGCCCGCCCGGCGGCCACCGCCAGCGGGTTGCCCGAGAGCGTGCCGGCCTGGTAGACCGGCCCGGCGGGGGCGATCTGCTGCATCAGCTCGCGCGGGCCGCCGTAGGCGCCGACCGGGAGCCCCCCGCCGATCACCTTGCCGAGCGTCGTCAAGTCCGGGATCACCCCGAGCCGCCCCTGGGCGCCGCTCCAGCCGACCCGGAAGCCGGTCATCACCTCGTCGAAGACCAGGAGCGCGCCGTGGCGCGTGCAGAGGTCGGCGAGCCCCTCGAGGAAGCCGGGCGCCGGCGGCACGGTGCCGACGTTGCCGGCGATCGGCTCGACGAAGACCGCCGCGATCTCGCCGCCGTGCTCGACGAACAGCGCCTCGACCGCGCCGAGGTGGTTGAACGGCGCCACCAGGGTGTCGGCGACCACCGCCGGCGGCACGCCCGGGGACGACGGCACGCCGATCGTCGCCGCGCCCGAGCCGGCGGCGATCAGGAAGGCGTCGCCGTGGCCGTGGTAGCAGCCGGCGAACTTGACCAGCTTCGCGCGGCCGGTGGCGGCGCGGGCGAGGCGCAGCGCCGACATCGTCGCCTCGGTGCCGGAGCTGACCAGGCGCACCATCTCGACCGACGGCACCGCGCCGCAGATCGTCTCGGCCAGCTCGATCTCGGCCACGGTCGGGGCGCCGAAGGCGGTGCCGCGGCCGAGCGCGTCCTCCACCGCCTCGACGATCCGCGGATGGCCGTGGCCGAGGATGTGCGGCCCGTAGCCGCCGATGTAGTCGATGTAGCGGCGGCCGTCTTCCCCCTCGAGGTAGGCGCCTTCGGCGGCGCGGATGAACACCGGCTCGCCGCCGACGCCGCGGAAGGCGCGCACCGGCGAGTTGACGCCGCCCGGGATCACCCGGCAGGCGCGCTCGAAGAGCGAGCCGCTCACTCGGTCCACCCGGCGGCGAGCTTCCTCGCCGCGTCGCGCGCGCCGTAGGTGATGATCCAGTCGGCGCCGGCGCGGCGGATCGAGAGGAGCGACTCCATCAGCACGCGGTCGCCGTCGATCCAGCCGCGCTCGGCGGCGGCGCGCAGCATCGCCCACTCGCCCGACACGTGGTAGGCGGCGAGCGGCCGGTCGGCGGCGCGGCGGAGGTCGGCGAGGACGTCGAGGTAGGGGAGCGCGGGCTTGACCATCAGCACGTCGGCCCCCTCGGCGGCGTCGAGGAGCGCCTCGCGCAGCGCCTCGCGGCGGTTGGCGGGGTCCATCTGGTAGCTCCGCCGGTCGCCGAACGACGGCGCCGAGTCGGCGGCCTCGCGGAACGGGCCGTAGAAGCCGCTCGCGAACTTGGCGGCGTAGGAGAGGATCGGGACGTCCGTGCGGCCGGCGCCGTCGAGCGCGGAGCGGATCGCCGCCACCCGGCCGTCCATCATGTCCGAGGGGGCGATGACGTCGGCGCCGGCCTCGGCCAGCGAGACGGCCTGGCGGGCGAGGTTCTCGAGCGTCCGGTCGTTGTCGACCGTGGTGCGGTCGGCGGTGAGGACTCCGCAGTGGCCGTGGTCGGTGTACTCGCAGAAGCAGACGTCGGCGATCACGACCAGCTCGGGCAGCGCCGCCTCGAGCGCCCGGATCGCCCGCTGGACGATGCCGTCCGCAGACCACGACGACGATCCCACCGCATCCTTCGACTCCGGGATCCCGAACAGAAGCACCGCCGGCACGCCGTCGCCCGCGGCGGCTCTTGCCGCCTCGACCAGCCGGTCGACCGAGTGCCGGAAGACCCCCGGCATCGACCCCACAGGCTGCTCGATCCCCTCGCCCGGCTGGACGAAGAGCGGCAGCACCAGGTCGTCCGGCGAGAGTCGCGTCTCGCGCACCATCCGGCGCAGGGCGGGCGTGCGGCGGAGGCGGCGGAGGCGTTCGGCGGGGAAGGTCATGGCGGGGGGTTTTCTAGCACAGGAGTGCGGCCGGCCGCGCGGCCCGGGTCACTCCGGGCGCCAGACCTCTGCGCGCAGCAACTCGAAGTCGTGGTCGAAGGTCCAGACCGGGGCGTCGAGCCGCTCCGAGAGGACGGCGAGGAGACCGTCGAAGAGGCTGATCGCCTGATCGCCCAGGCGGGCGATCCGGGTCGCCGCCGCGGCGTAGTCGTCGCGGGTCGGGTTGAGGAGGCCGAGCCCGCCGCCGTGGCTGCGCCGCCACCACTGGATTGCCGGCTGGGAGCCGAGGCGCTTCAAGATCAGGCTGTAGCTCTCGCACAGCACCGGCAGCGGCGAAATCAGCGTCCATCCATTCACCGACAGCCGGGCCAACTCGCTACGCGCCCGGAAGTGGTGCCGGTCGTCCCGGTCGGTCAGTGCGTAGAGCGGCCCGGTGTCGGCGAGGACGATTCTCACTCCCGCTCCGCCAGGTGGCGGTCGTGCTCCTCGGAGACGTCGTCGTAGCCGCTCCCGTGCTCGGCGACGTACGACTCGTACGGCCCCGTGGGGGGCAGGTACTCGCGCTCCGCGAGCCGCCGCTCCGCCAGGTAGCGGCGCAGCGCCGACTGGATCAACGAGGTGAGGGACGGCCGGGGCTCCTGGGAGGCCAGGTACTCGTCGACCTCCGACTCCAGATCGCTGGGCAGGGTGATGGTGGCGCGTCGCATGGAGTGAGGTTATCACCAGTTGGTGAAATCGGTGCAAGCCACTCGGGAGAACCGGTTCCGCTAGAGTCGGCACACAGCTCCTCGCGGCCCACCCTCGTCACGAATCCGCTCCGATCCTCCGCAATGCCCGAGTCCGCTATGCCCCTGTCCGTGCTCGACCGCCTGGCCTCGCGCCGCCTGCTCGTCGTCACCGGCAAGGGCGGGGTGGGAAAGACCTCGGTGGCCGGAGCGCTGGCGCGGGCGCTGGCGTCGCCGGAACGCCGCGTGCTGGTGATCGAGGTCGACCCGCGCGAGAACCTCCACCGGATGTTCGGCCTGCCGCCGTCGGGGGGCGAGATCGTCGAGGCCGGCGGCGGGCTCTACCTCCAGAACCTGAAGCCCCGCCAGGTGCTCGACGCGATCGTGCGCGAGCGGCTCAAGCTCGAGGCGCTGGCGCGGCGGGTGCTCGACAGCTCGGTCTACCGCCACTTCGCCGAGGGCGCCCCGGGGCTCGAGCAGGTGGCGGTGCTCGGTCACGCGCTGCGGCGGGTTCGCGGCATCGGGCTCGAGCGGCTCGGCGGCCGGCTCCGCGGCGCGGTCTTCGACCTCGTGGTGCTCGACGCGCCGGCGACCGGCCACGGCGTCTCGCTCCTCGCCGCGCCGCTGGTGCTCTCCGAGGTGATCGAGCACGGCCCGTTCGGCCAGATGGGGCGCGACCTGGCCGAGTTCGTGGCCGACCCCGAGGTGTGCGCCGTGGTGGCGGTGACCGCGGCCGAGGAGATGCCGGTCGAGGAGGCGCTCGACCTCGCCGGCCGGCTCCGCGAGCTGATCGGCCGCGGGCCGGAGCTCTTGGTGGTCAACGGCCTCTACCCGCCGCTGCCGGGGAAACCTCCGGCGGGCGCCGCCGGCGACCCGCTGTGGGACCTCTGGAGCCACCGCCGCAAGCTCAACGAAGGCGAGTTGATCCGGCTCGCCGCCGGCTGGGAGGGCGAGCGCATCGAGCTGCCGCTGCTGCCGATCGAGCGCGGCCCGGACCTCCTGGCGGCGCTCGCCGGGCGGATCGGCGACGCGCTCGGCGGCGCGGCGGCGAGGGGCGCTCCGTGAGCACGCGCCCCCCGGGCGAACGCCCGCCGAGAGAACGCCAGGCGAGCCTGCTCTCCGACCGCCACCCGCTGATCATCGTCGTCGGCTCGGGCGGCGTCGGCAAGACCACGCTGGCGGCGGCGCTCGGGGTCTGCTCGGCGCTCGGCGAGGGGCCCGGCGGGCGAGGGGGTGCGGCCGGCGAGCCGCGCGACACGCTGGTGATGACGTTCGACCCCTCGCTCCGGCTCAAGGACGCGCTCGGGGTGGGCGAGGAGGCGCGCGACCGCGAGGTGCCGGTCGACCTCGCCGGCGTGGCGCCCTCCCGCGGCGGCGCCCCCGACCGTCCTGACCCAGCCCGCCTCGACGCCAGCCTCCTCGACGCCGGCCGCACCTTCGACCGCCTGGTCGCCCGCTACGCGCCCGACGACTCCGCGCGCGAGCGCATCCTCGGCAACCGCTTCTACCGGCACCTCTCGGGGAGCCTCGCCGGGGTCCTCGAGTACATGGCGGTCGAGCGCCTGTTCGAGGTCGCGCGCGAGGGGAGCCACCGCCAGGTGATCCTCGACACGCCCCCGACCCGGCAGGCGCTCGACTTCCTCGAGGCGCCGGAGCGGATCGTCGGCTTCCTCGACTCGGGCGCGCTCAAGATCGCGCTCAAGCCCTGGTTCGACGAGCGCGGGCATCTCAAGGCGACCTCCCGCTTCGGCTTCGTCGGACGGCGCTTCGAGCGCTTCCTCGACGAGATGGCCGGGCTCGGCCTCCTGCGCGACATGGCCGAGTTCTTCCAGGCCTTCGAGCCGCTCTACGAGGGCTTCCGCCGGCGAGCGCGCGACGTCCAGGAGCTGCTCCGCTCGGAGAGGACGCTCTTCGTGCTGGTCGCCGGGCCGGGGGAGGAGCGGATCCCCGACACGCTGTTCTTCGCCCGCCGCCTCGAGGAGGCCGGCTACCGGCTCGGGCCGGTGGTGGTCAACCGCGTCCATCCGCCGGCCGTCGGCGCGGTGCCGCCGCTCCCCGCGGACCCCGCCGATCCCGCGGCGCGCCTCGACGGCCGGGCGCTCCTCGCCTGGCTCGGCGTGCGCGACCGCCGCGGCGTCGAGCGGCTCGCCCATCTGCTCGGGCCGGCGCGGCCGCTGGTCGCCCTGCCGCTCCTCCCCGACGAGCCGACCGGCCTGGGCGCGCTCCGCGACCTCGGCGTCGACCTCCTCGCCCGGCTCGCCGGCTGAGCGCGGCCCGTCCCGCAGCCGCCTCCGAGCCGCACACCCTTTCCGTACGAGCACCCCGCAAGATCTCCCGACGGTTTCGCGCCGGCGGGTTCCGGCGCGCCGTTGCGCCTCTTTTTCGCAATCCATCCCGTTGTCCGAGGAGGTACGGAGTCATGCGGATCAAGCCCTTCACTCTCACCCTGGCGGCGGCCGCCCTCGCCGCCCTCGCCCTCGCCGCCCCCGCGCTCGCCGAGAGGTCCGGCGGAAAGACCGGCGGCGAAGGGCGGGGGACCTTCGTCCTCCACAAGGACGGCAGCGTCGAGGTCGACGGCCTCTACTACGGCGACATGCTGGAGTTCCAGCTCTCCGACGAGTTCAAGCAGGGCGGCCACCGCTGCGCTTCGCCGGGCGCGGACGAGCTGGTCGAGCTGGTCCTGGCCAAGAACCCCGCCGACTGCTCGATCAACTCGACCACCATCCAGGCCGAGTACGCCCCGGCGAACGGGCCGGTGTACACCGTTCCGGTGGTCTTCCACGTCATCCAGCGCACCGACGGCGTCGGCAACCTCGCGACGAGCCTGATCACCAGCCAGGTCGCGATCCTCAACGAGGACTTCCGCGCCCTGGCCGGCTCGCTCGGCGCCGCCGGCTTCGACACCGAGATCCAGTTCGTCCTCGCTACCCAGGACCCGAACGGCAACGCCACCACCGGCATCAACCGGGTGACCAGCAACGCCTACTTCACCGACCCCGGCCCGGGCGCCGCCAACGACATGAAGCAGGCCCTCAACTGGGACACCACCCGCTACCTCAACATCTACACCAACGACGCCGCCGGCAACCTCGGCTACGCCACCTTCCCGCAGCAGGACGCCGGCGCCTACCTCGACGGCGTGGTGCTTCTCTATTCGTCGGTCGGCCGCAACAGCCCGGGCGGCGGCATCTACAACCTCGGCCGCACGGGCACCCACGAGGTCGGCCACTACCTGGGGCTCTTCCACACTTTCCAGGACGGCTGCGGCACGGCGGGTGCTCCGTACACCACCGGGGACCGGATCGCGGACACCAACCGCCAGCAGAGCCCGAACTTCGACTGCCCGGCCGGCGCGACGAGCTGCAGCTCGCCCGATCCGATCGAGAACTACATGAACTACACGCAGGATAGCTGCATGGACCGCTTCACCTCGGAGCAGGCCAACCGCATGCGCTGCGCGATCGCCAACTACCGCGAGACGCTGGTCGGCGGCGGCGGCGGTCCCGGACCGGGTCCGGTCGCGCTCTCGAACGGCGTGCCGGTGACCGGGCTCGCGGCCTCGACCGGCGCCGAGACCTTCTACACCCTCGCCGTCCCCTCGGGCGCCAGCAACCTGGTGATCCAGATCGCGGGCGGCAGCGGCGACGCCGACCTCTACGTCCGCCAGGGGAACCCGCCGACCCAGAGCACCTGGACCTGCCGGCCGTATCTCGGCGGTAACAGCGAGACCTGCACCTTCGCCTCGCCGGCGGCCGGCACCTGGCACGTCATGCTGCACGCCTTCAGCAGCTACTCGGGCGTCAGCCTGACCGGCAGCTTCTCGACCGGCCCGGTGGCGCCGTGCACCGGCTGCGACCACTACAGCGGGACGCTCTCGGGCTCGGGCAACGCCCAGATCCAGCCCAACGGGACCTACTACCAGAGCACGGTCTCCGGCACCCAGCGCGGCTGGCTCCAGGGTCCGGCCTCGGCCGACTTCGACCTCGAGCTCTACCGCTGGAACGGATCGAGCTGGACCAAGGTCGCGCAGTCGATCAGCTCGACCTCGACCGAGTCGATCGCCTACAACGGGACCGCCGGCTACTACTACTGGCGGATCCTGTCGTACAGCGGAAGCGGCGCGTACAACTTCTGGATCGACCCGCCGTAGGCCCGTCGGCCAGCTCCTCATCCACGGCCCGCTCCGCCTTCGAGCGCGGAGCGGGCCGTTTCGCTTGCGGGGGCGCCCGATGATCGGCTAGCCTCCGTCCACCATGTCGACCCAGCTCGCGGCAGCGTCCGCCGGGCTGCTCCTCGCCGCCGGTCTGGGTGCCGGCGGAGCGGCGGCCCAGTCGATCAACGTCGACTTCGGCCCGCCGGGCTCCGGCCCGCCGTCCTCCTACGGCGCCGCCGGGCAGGCAGGCGTGTGGAACAGCCTCCCGGCCCTGCACAACACCACCACCGTCAACCTCCTCGGTCTCGACGGCCTGCCGACCGGCGCCGACCTGCGCCAGTTCGGCGGCCTCGAGACCCTGTCGGTCGCCGATCCCGACACCGCCGGCGACGACGGCGTCCTGATGGACGACTACCTGGTCACCATTGAGTCGGACCTCGAGACCTGCATCTTCATGACCGGGATGGTGCCGGGCGAATACGAGGTGCTGATCTACGCCCGGATGCCGAACCAGCCGGGCGTGCTGAGCGAGACCTGGGTCGACCAGGAGCCGAACACGCCGCACTTCTCGGTCGGCGGCCCCTGGCCGGGCGGCCACCAGGAGCTGGCGACCTACTCCCGCCACCTCCTCACCGTCGGCGGCGACGGCCGGCTCGACTTCCACTCCGGGATCGTCCCCGGCGCCGACGAGCTCGACGGCGCGGCGCTCAACGGAGTGCAGTTCCGGCTGCTGGCCGAGATCTTCAAGGATGGATTCGAGAGCGGGGACACCTCGAACTGGACGGCGGTGCCGTAGCCCGGCGGCGAAACCTCCAGAAGACTCCGCCGTACCTCCCCGGCAGCCATGTCCGAGCTGCTCCAGGACCTCCGCTACGGCGCCCGCCGGCTCGCCCGGAGCCCCGGGTTCACCGCCGTCGCCGCGCTGACGCTGGCGCTCGGGATCGGGGCCAACACCGCGATCTTCAGCGTCGTCGACGCCGTGCTGCTCCGGCCGCTGCCCTACGGCGACCCGGAGCGGCTGGTGCTGGTCTGGGATCGGATGGAGCGCTCGGCGATCGAGCGGGCGCCGGTGTCGGCGCCCGACCTCGCCGACTTCCGGGAGCAGACCCGGCGCTTCGCCGGCTTCGCCGCGACCAACAACGTCAACGAGGTGGCGCTCACCGGCGACGGCGATCCGGAGCAGATCCAGGTTGCCGGCGTCACCGCCAACTTCTTCGATGTCCTCGGGGTGGCGCCGCGGCTGGGGCGCGGCTTCGAGGCTGCCGACGACGTGCCCTTCCCGCCCCCGAACGCCGACGGAGCGCCGGTCGAGATCCCGCCGACCGCGATGATCCTGACCGACGCCTACTGGCGGCGGCGCTTCGGCGGCGATCCCGGGGTGATCGGCCGGGCGGTGCGGCTCGCCGGTCAGCCGATGACCGTGGTCGGCGTGCTGCCGCCGGGCTGGGAGCTGCTGATGCCCCCCGACGCCGGCATGCCGACCGACGTCGACGCCTACTCGCCGCTGCGCATCGACCTCGCCGCCGGGCCGCGCGACAACCAGTGGCTGCGGGTGATCGCCCGCCTCGCCCCGGGCGTGACGCTGGCCGAGGCGCAGGCCGAGATGGACGCGGTCGCCGCCCGCCACCGCGAGATCTCGCCGTTCCACCGCGACATGGGGATCGCGGTCGAGCTGCGGCCGATGCACCGCGACGTGGTCGGCCACGTGCGGCCGGCGCTCCTGGCGCTCCTCGGCGCGGTCGGCTTCGTGCTGCTGATCGCCTGCGCCAACGTCGCCAACCTCCTGCTCGCGCGCTCGGCGCTGCGCCGCCGCGAGATGGCGGTGCGCGCCTCGCTCGGTGCCGGCCGCGGCCGGCTGTTCCGGCAGGTGCTGGTCGAGGGCGTGCTGCTGGCGGTGCCGGCGGCGGCGGCCGGGCTGGCGCTGGCGGCGATCGGGGTCGAGCTCCTGGTCGCGCTGCGGCCGCCCGACCTGCCGCGCCTGGGGACGATCGGCCTCGACCCGCGCGTCCTCAGCTTCACGCTCGCGGCGGCGGTGGCGGCGGCGCTCCTCGCCGGGCTGGCGCCGGCGCTCACCGCGTCGTTCGAGCGGCCGGGCGCCGCGCTCGCGGCCCGCGGCGGCGACGGCGGCGGCCGGCTGCGCCTGCGCGGCGCCCTGGTCGTCGCCGAGGTGGCGCTGTCGCTGGTACTCCTGATCGGCGCCGGGCTGATGCTGCGTACCTTCTTCGAGCTGGCCCGGGTCCGCCCCGGCTTCGACCCCGAGGGGGTCCTGACCTACAAGCTGTCGCTGCCGTTCCCCGAGTACCCGGCGCCGGAAGACCGCACCCGCTTCTTCCGCCGGATGGAGGACCAAGTGGCCGCCGAGCCGGGGGTCGAGGCGGTCGGCTCGGTCTTCCCGATGCCGCTCGGCGGCCGCTTCTGGACCGGCCCCTACGGCCACGCCGGCGATCCCGAGGAGACGTGGACCGAGCAGGAGGCCGACTTCCGCGTCATCACCCCCGGCTACTTCGACGCCATGGGGATCGCCGTCCTCTCCGGCCGCGCGCTGACCGCGGCCGACGTCGAAGAGGAGCGCGAGGTGGCGGTGATCGACGTCGGGCTGGCGCGCAAGCTCTGGGGGGCGATCCCTCCGGTGGGGGAGCGGATCGGCCTCGACCTCTTCGGCGAGAAGCTCCGCCTCGACGTGGTCGGGGTCGTCGAGCCGGTGCGCCACGCCGGGCTCACCGAGCCGCCCAACGAGACCCTCTACCTGCCGCACCACCTGTTCCCGTGGACGCCGATGACGGTCGCGGTGCGCACGGCGGCCGACCCCGAGGCGCTGGTCGACCCGGTGCGCGCCGGCGTGCGCCGGCTCGACGCCGGGCTGCCGGTCTACGCCGTGCGGCCGCTCTCCGGCTACTTCCGCGAGGCGCTGGCGGCGACCCGTTTCACCATGGTCCTGGCGGCGGTCTTCGCCGGCGTGGCGCTGGCCCTGGCGGCGATCGGCCTCGGCGGCGTGCTCGCCTACGCGGTGCGCCGCCGGCGGCACGAGATCGGCGTGCGGGTGGCGCTCGGCGCCCGGCCGGCCGACGTCGTCCGCCTGATCGTCGGCCGCGGCCTGGCTCTCGCCGGCCTGGGCATCGCCGCCGGCCTGGCCGGCGCGGTGGCGATCAGCCGCTGGCTCTCGGGTCTCCTCTACCAGGTCACCGCCACCGACTTCGCGACCTACGCCACGGTCGCGGGCCTCCTCGCCGCGGTCGCGCTCGGCGCCTCCTGGTGGCCGGCCCGGCGGGCGGCGCGGATCGATCCCGCCACCGCGCTGCGCGGGGAGTGATTCAGCCTTCCGCCAGCCGCACCGCGCGGACGATCACGACCGGCGCGACCAGCATCTGCCCCTCCTCCGGCAGGCGCTGGATCCGCCGCACCACGTCCATCCCCTCGACCACGCGGCCGAAGGCGGCGAAGCCCTGGCCGTCGGGGTTGCGCCGGCCGCCGTAGTCGAGCTCCGGCTGGTCGCCGACGCAGACGAAGATCTCCGAGGAGGCGGTGCCGGGTTCCAGGCGCGCCATCGACACCGTGCCGTCGCGGTGGCGGAGGCCGGTCTCCTCGGTAGTCTCGTGGCGGATCGGCGGAAGGCGCTTCGGGTTGTCGTCGTCGAAGCCGAGGCCGAACTGGACGACCTCGATCCTGACCGGGTTGTCGGGCTGGTTGCCGGGGGTCACGACGCGGTAGAAGGAGGCGCCGTCGAAGCGGCGCTCCTCGACGTAGCGGAGGAAGTTGGCTGCGGAGACCGGGGCGCGGGCGGGGTCGACCTCGATCACCACCTCGCCGAGGTCGGTCTCGAGCAGCACCCGCGGCGCGGCGGGGCGCGGCGGGGGAGCGGCGCAGGCGGCGGACAGGACCGCCAGCGCCAGCGCCGCGGCCGCGATCAGCCCGGCGGCGCGCCGAGCTCGTCGGCCTTGGCGGCCCAGACGAAGTCGCTCTCGGTCAGGCCGTCGATCTTGTGGGTCCAGACGGTGAGCTTGACCTTGCCCCAGGTCAGCCAGATCTCCGGGTGGTGGTTCTGCGCCTCGGCCATCGCGCCCACCCGGTTGGTGAAGTCGAGGGCGGACTCGAAGTCGGGGAACCGGTAGAGCTTCTCGAGGTGATGGCCGGAGATCACTTCCCAGCCGCCGTCGAGCTGCTCCTGCAGCCGCTCCAGCTCCTCGCCTTCCAGCGGCGGCACGCCGCCCTTGCAGGGTACGCATTCTTTTTTCGCCAGTTCGCTCATGGTAGTCGATCGCCTCCGGACGGGCGAGAGATGCACGCGCCGTACCCGCCGCCTTGATGGTACCCTCTGCGGCGCCATGGAGACCTTGAAGAGCTATGTCTGCGGCCGCTGGCACGAGGCGGACCGCGACTTTTCGACCTTGTTCAACCCCTCGACCGAGGAGGAGGTCGCCCGCGTCTCCTCCGCGGGCGTCGACTTCGGCGCGGTCCTCGACCACGCCCGCGAGCGCGGCGGCCCGGCGCTCCGCGAGCTCGACCTTCGCCCAGCGCGGCGAGCTGCTCAAGTGCGATGTCGAAGGCGCTCCGCGATTGCCGCGACGAGCTGCTCGAGCTGTCGCGGATCAACAACGGCACCACCGTAGCCGATGGCGCCTTCGACGTCGACGGCGCCACCGGCACGCTGGCCTACTACGCCGCGCTCGGCCGCGGCCTCGGCGAGCGCCGGGTGCTGGCCGAGGGCGAGGGCGCCCAGCTCGCGCGCACCGAGGGCTTCTGGGCGCAGCACGTGCTGGTCCCCCGGCGCGGCGTCGCGGTGTACATCAACGCCTTCAACTTCCCGGCCTGGGGCTTCGCCGAGAAGGCCGCCTGCGCGATCGCTCGCCGGCATGCCGGTGATCGTCAAGCCGGCGACCGCCACGGCGCTGCCGGCGGCACGCGCGGTCGAGGCGGTGATCGCCGCCGGGATCCTCCCCGAGGGGGCGCTCCAGCTCGTCTGCGGCGGCGACCGGCGACCTCCTCGACCGCCTCGGCGCGCAGGACGTCCTCGCCTTCACCGGCTCGGCCGACACCGCCGCCCGGCTCCGCGGCCGCGTCCAGGCCGTGCGCCGTCGGCGATCCGCTTCAACGTCGAGGCCGACAGCCTGAACGCCGCGGTGCTCGCGCCGGACGTCGCACCGCGCGAGGGGGAGGCGACCTTCGACCTCTTCCTGCGCGACGTGGTGCGCGAGATGACCCAGAAGACCGGTCAGAAGTGCACCGCGGTGCGGCGCATCGTGGTGCCGGAGGCCCGGCTCGAGGCGGTGCGCGAGGCGCTCGCCGGCCGGCTCCGCCACGTGATCGCCGGCGACCCCGCCGACCCCGAGGTGACCATGGGCCCGCTCGCCACCGCCGGCCAGCTCGCCGACGCCGAGGCGGGCGTGGCGGCGCTCGCCGCCGGCGCCCGGATCGTGCTCGGCGGCGAGCGCTGCGCCGGCCGCGGCGCCCCCTCCGGCCGCGGCTACTTCTTCGCCCCGACGCTGCTCGAGGCCGCCGACGGCCGCGCCGCCGGAGCGGTCCACGAGCGCGAGGTGTTCGGGCCGGTGGCGACGCTCCTCCCCTACGGCGGCGGGGCGGCCGAGGCCGCCGAGGTGGTCGCCCTCGGCGGCGGCACGCTGGTGACCTCGGTCTACAGCGACGACGAGGGCTGGCTCGGAGGTTTCCTCGCCGGCGCCGGCGCCACCACCGGGCGGCTCTACCTGGGCTCGCGGGGCTCGGCCGCCGACGCGCCGGGCTCCGGGATCGCGATGCCGCAATCGCTCCACGGCGGCCCCGGGCGCGCTGGCGGCGGCGAGGAGCTGGGCGGCCTGCGCGGCGTCCAGCTCTACATGCAGCGGGTGGCGCTCCAGGGCGCCCGGCCGCTGGTCGAGGGGCTGGCGGGCGGCGTGGGCTGAGGTGGTATCGTCCGCGGTCGGGGAGCGGCGGCGCTCCCCTTTCCGCGAACGGTCGAATACTCGATTTCGGGAGGGGAGCGGCGCTCCCCCTGGAGGAATCCCATGCTCAGCCGCTACCCCCAGGAGGCGGTGCTGCGCGACGGCCGCCGGGTGCTGATCCGCCCCTTCGCCGAGCGCGACACCGACGCCCTCTACGAGTTCTTCATGCGCCTGCCCGCGGACACCCGGCGCTTCGCCTGGGACCGCATCGACGACCGCGGCCTGGTCGAGTCGTGGGGGCGCAACCTCGACTACTCGAAGGCCTACCCGCTGCTCGCGATCGACAGCGGCCGGATCGTCGCCGACGCCACCCTCCACCGCCGCGAGTACGGCCCGCTGCGCCTGGTCGGGCGGGTCAAGTGGCTGCTCGACCCCGGCTACCGGGGCGTCGGCCTCGGCACCCTCCTGGTGTCGCACTTCGTCTCGATCGCGCGCGCCAACGGCCTGCGCCATCTGACCTGCATGCTGATCTCGGACCTCGAGGCCGACGCCGTCGCCACCCTCGAGGGGCAGGGCTTCGAGCGCTACCAGGTGCCCGGCTACGGCACCGATCCGGACGGCAATCCGCACGACATGACCAAGATGGTGCTCAAGCTCTGACCCGCCGGGCTCGCCGCCCGTGATCACCCCTCTCACCCTCGGACTGGTGGTCGCCGCCGCCCTCGGTTGGGCGGCGTTCGACGTCGCCAGGAAGGCGCTGGTCGCGCGGGTGCCGCCGCTGGCGCTGATGTTCCTGCTCGCGATCGGGCAGGCGCCGCTTCTCGCGCTCTGGTGGGCGGTCGAGGGGGGCGGCTTCGGCCCCGGCTACCTGGCGCCGGCGGCGGGCTCGGTGGCGCTCAACATCGTCGCCAACGTCGCCTTCATCTTCGCCTTCCAGCGCTCGCCGCTGTCGGTGACGGTGCCGCTCCTGTCCCTGACCCCGGCGTTCACCGCGCTCTTCGCGATCCCTCTCCTCGGCGAGGTGCCGAGCCTCTCCCAGGGCGCCGGCATCGCCCTGGTGGTCGCCGGCGCCCTGCTCCTCAACCGTGCCCCCGGCGAGAGCGCCGCGCCGGCCGCGCTCTGGCGCGCCTTCCTCCGCGAGCCCGGCGCCCGCCTGATGGTGCTGGTCGCGGTCTGCTGGTCGATCACCCCGTCGCTCGACAAGCTGGCGATGGCCGCCGCCCCGGCGCCGGCCCACGGCGTGGTGCTCGGCGTGGGCGTGGCGATCGGGGTGCTGGCGCTGATGGTGCTGCGTGGCAACGCCGGCGAGATCCGCCAGGCCGCCAAGGCGCCCTGGCTGCTGGCAGCGGCGCTGGTCACCAGCGCCGTGGCGATGGGCCTCCAGCTCGTCGCCATCCACCTGGTCTGGGTCGCGGTCGTCGAGACCGTCAAGCGCGGCCTCGGCAGCGCGGTGGCGCTCGGCCTCGGCTGGACGATGTTCGGCGAGACGGTGACCGCCGGGCGAGTGGGGGCGGTGGCGGTGATGACGGTGGGGGTGGGGTTGGTGCTGTTGTAGGGCCTTCAGCTCAGCTCGATCAGTCGATCGCCGCGCTCCAGGGCGGTCAGGGTCCCCGGAAGCATCCGCTCGAACCAGTCGAGCAGGGCTTGGCGCCGGGTGTTCCCGAGCCGGATCCACACCACCGCGGGACCGCCAGGCTGGAGCGTCCTCATCGCCGCAAAGTCCTCGTCCTTCGTCACCAGCACTGCGTCGAGAGTAGCCGCCTGGCGCCAGATCGTTCGATCATCGGCCTCGGCAAGGCCGTGGTCGTAGACGTGCTCGGCCCGGTGACCGCGGCTGGCCAACCAGCGAGCGAGGGCCGGCGGAAGCTGCGCGTCGACGAGGAAGCGCAAAGCTGGACTATGCGCTCCGAAGGATGGGGTGGTCGTTCTGCAGGGCGGCGAACTCCAGGACCGCCGTGATGTCCTCGGCTTCGAGGTAGGGGTAGTCCGCGAGGATCTCCTCGCGGCTGGCTCCGGCCGCCAGCAGATCGAGAACGTCCTTGACGCGGATTCGCAAACCGCGGATGCAGGGTCGGCCGCCGCACTGAGCGGGGTCGACCGTGATGCGATGAACCTGGCTCATTGATCCTCCTTACGCCCGCCCGGTACCGGCGTCGGTTGGCCCAATCGAGTGTACCCGTAGCGGTGGCGTCCGCTGTGCCACGTCACGACCGCCCCGGCCACGCCGCCTGGAGCCCCCGCGTCGCCTCCCAGTGCGCCTCCATCTCGACCAGCGAGTCGCCGCCGAGCTTCTCGAGCAGCGCGTCGGCGAGGACCAGGGCGACCATCGCCTCGGCGATGACGCCGGCGGCGGGGAGGGCGGTGACGTCGCTCCGCTCGTACTGCGAGCGGTGGGGCTCGAGGGTATCGAGGTCGACGCTCGGCAGCCCCTTGCGCAGGGTCGCGATCGGCTTCTTGTAGGCGGTGATCACGACGTCCTCGCCGTTGGTGATGCCCCCCTCGAGGCCGCCGGCGCGGTTGGTCGGGCGATGCCAGGCGCCATCCGTGCCGGCGCCGGTCCGCTCGATCGCGTCGTGGGCCTCGCTGCCGAAGCCGCGGCAGGCCTCGAGCGCGGAGCCGATCTCGACCGCCTTGACCGCCGGCACCGACATCACCGCCCGGGCCAGCCGGCCGTCGAGCTTCTCGTCCCAGTGCATGTGCGAGCCGAGGCCGGGGGGCACGTTGTGGGCGATCACGGTGACGGCGCCGCCGAGGGTGTCGCCCTCGTCCTTGGCGCGATCGACCAGCGCGACCATCTCGTCCTCGAGGTCGCGGTCGATCGCGCGCAGCGGCGAGGCGTCGTCGACCCCCTGGAGCGCCGCCCAGTCCGGCACCGGGCGGTCGGCGCCGATCGCGCCCAGGAAGCGCACGCCACTCGCGATCTCGACCCCGAAGCGACCGAGGAGCATCCGGGCGAAGGCGCCGGCGGCGACCCGGGCCGCGGTCTCGCGCGCCGAGGCGCGCTCGAGGACGTCGCGGAGGTCGCGCCGGAGGTACTTGATCCCGCCGGCGAGGTCGGCGTGCCCCGGCCGCGGCGCCTTGAGCCGCCGCACCTCGGCCATGTGCGGGTCGAGGTCGCCGGCGGCCATGACCGTCTTCCAGCTCTCGAAGTCCCGGTTCTCGATCCAGATCGCGATCGGCGAGCCGAGCGTCTCGTTGCCGCGCACGCCGCCGCGCACCTCGGCGCGGTCGGCCTCGATCTGCATCCGCCGCCCGCGCCCGTGGCCGTGCATCCGCCGGCGCATCTCGCGCTCGAGGAGCGTCCAGTCGACGGGCAGCCCGGCCGGCATGCCGGCGAGGATCGCGGTCAGCCCCGGGCCGTGGCTCTCGCCGGCGGTGGTGAGGCGCAGGCGGCGCATGGCGGTGGAGGATAGCAGCGGGGGTGGGCGACCGCATGGTCGTGGTGCGCGGCTAAACAAAGACCCACATCAGGGACTTGAAGCATCACGCAGCCCGCCCCCGGCAGAGAACGGGCGTCGGGGTGCGGCGTCGAGATTCCTACACCCGCGACCCTCAGTAAGGAGTGAGACTCATGAACACCAGAAGTGAGAAGTCCTTCCGCCTTGGAATCCGATTCCTCGCAGTGACCGCCGCCCTGCTCGTCTGCGCAGGCGCTGCCGATGCCCAGCCGGAGCGTGCCCAGCGTGGCGTGCCCACCGAAGGCATCGGCGAGGAGACGCCGGCCGAACTCGCTCTCGTCGCCGTACCGCAGTGTCCGAGCCCGGTGATCTTGGCGGGCGTGGACGACAACTTCTCCCAGTCGAACGGTGCCGAGCCTTCCGCGCCCAGTTCGACCCTGCAGGCCACGGCAGGCGCTCCGCTCACCGGCTTCGATGGCACCCTGATCAACAGGCGACTCCTCCACACGTTCCGGCTCCCGCCGTGCAAGTGCCTCGTCGGCGCCAAGCTGGAGTTTCGCGCGAAGGCGCTTGGGAACTGCGGATCGGCCTCCTCGTCCAATGACTCGATCAGTTTGGGCTTCTCGACCTTGGGCTTCCCAAGTTGGTCGGCCAGGCTTGGCGGCCCCAACAGCCCTCCTGCGCTCTCGACACCCTGCTGGGGCGGGCCCCCTCTGGTGAGGAACTTCTCACTCGACCTGGCGGCCCTGCCCGGGGGGATCAGCCTTCTGCCCGGAATGCAGACGAACAAGTACCTCGACCTCTACGTGCAGGACGACACGTCCATCGACTACCTGAAGCTCACCGCCACGATGTGCGACTGCTGCCAGCCTGCCGGGAGGGCCGAGATCTGCATCTCGAAGTTCCAGGACACCAACGGCGATGGTGTCAAGGGACCGGCCGAGCCCGGGCTCCCGGGATGGCAGTTCCAGGCGAACGACCAGGCCGGCGGCAACCTGGTGCTATCGCCGCCGACGACGGCCGGGGGAGGGATCTGCTTCGGCGTGCTCGCGCCGGCAACCTACACGATCTCGGAGGTCCCGAAGGCGGGCTGGACCCAGACCGCCCCGAAGAGTCCGCCGAACCCCGTCGTGACGGTCGTCCCCGGGGGGCCGGCCGTCAACCTCGTTTTCGGGAACCGGAAGTTGGTTCCATCGGAACCGTCCGTAGGAGCCGCCCCGCCCGGACGTCCTCAGGCGTCTGAGGGGTGACGGCTGACCCGGACGGCGGCTCGGCGCGTCGATCGTCGAGCCGCCGGACCGGACTTCGTGCCGCGGTATCATCCGACGCTCACTCTGGGTCTGGAGGACCGACGGATGATCCCGGTCAAGGAGCGCATCGCCCGCGGCGCCAAGGTCTCTTCGCTCGAGGAGTACCGCGAGCTCTACCGCGAGTCGATCGAGGACCCCGAGGGGTTCTGGCGCGAGCAGGCGGAGCGGCTCGACTGGTTCCATCCGTTCGACACCGTCGCTCGATGGGACTTCCGGGAGGTCGACTTCTCGCTGGTTCGCGGGCGGCCGGCTCAACGCCTGCTACAACTGCGTCGACCGCCACGCTCGCGGCGCGGCCGGGCGACAGCCGGCGATCCTCTGGGCCGGCGACGAGCCCGGCGAGTACCGCCGCGATCACCTACCGCGAGCTGAAGCACCAGGTCTGCCGGATCGCCAACGTGCTGCTGCGCCCACGGCGTGCAGCGCGGCGACCGGGTCGGCATCTACCTGCCGATGATCCCCGAGCTCGCCTACACGATGCTCGCCTGCGCGCGCATCGGCGCCGTCCACTCGGTGGTCTTCGCCGGCTTCTCGGCCGAGTCGCTGCGCGGACCGCATCCTCGACGCCGGCTGCAAGCGTGGTGGTCACCGCCAACGAGGGCCTGCGCGGCGGCAAGCGGATCCCGCTCAAGCACACGGTCGACCGCGCGGTCGAGGGCGCTCGCGCTCGGTCGAGCGCGGTGCTGGTGCGCGGCGCACCGACGCCGAGGTGCCGATGCGCGCCGGCCGCGACCTCTGGCTCGACGAGGAGATGGCGCGCCAGCGGCCGACCTGTCCGGTCGAGTGGATGGACGCCGAGTCGCCGCTCTTCATCCTCTACACCTCGGGCTCGACCGGCAAGCCCAAGGGCGTGCTGCACACCACCGGCGGCTACCTCGTCTACGCCGCGCTCACCCACGAGCTGGTCTTCGACCTGCACGCCGGACGACGTCTACTGCTGCGCCGCCGACGTCGGCTGGGTCACCGGCCACAGCTACATCGTCTACGGCCCGCTCGCCAACGGCGCGACCACGGTGATGTTCGAGTCGGTGCCGATCTACCCCGACGCCGGGCGCTACTGGCGGATGGTCGACGACCTCGGGATCACCATCTTCTACACCGCGCCGACCGCGCTCCGCGCGATCGCGCGCGCCAGGGCGACGAGCCGGTGAAGAGCGTACGCGCGCACGAGCCTGCGCGTCCTCGGCACGGTCGGCGAGCCGATCAACCCCGAGGTCTGGCAGTGGTACCACGACGTCGTCGGCGAGCGGCGCGCTGCGCGGTGGTCGACACCTGGTGGCAGACCGAGACCGGCGGCATCCTGATCACGCCGCTGCCGGGCGCGACGCCGACCAAGCCGGGCTCGGCGACGCTGCCGTTCTTCGGCGTCGAGCCGGTGCTGGTCGACGACGCAGGGCGCAGGTGCTCGAGGGCAACGGCGTCTCCGGCAACCTCTGCCTCGCGCGGCTCCTGGCCGGGCCAGGCGCGCACCATCTACGGCGACCACGCGCGCTTCCGCGAGACCTACTTCTCGCGCTTCCCCGGCCTCTACTTCACCGGCGACGGCTGCCGGCGCGACGAGGACGGCTACTACTGGATCACCGGCCGGGTCGACGACGTGCTCAACGTCTCCGGCCACCGGCTGGGCACCGCCGAGATCGAGAGCGCGCTGGTCGCGCACGAGGCGGTCGCCGAGGCGGCGGTGGTCGGCTTCCCGCACGAGATCAAGGGCACGGGCATCTTCGCCTACGTCGATCGTCGACGCCGGACTACGAGAGCGGAGGATCCGGAGGAGCTCGTCGGCGCGCTCAAGGAGCAGGTGCGCCACGGCGATCGGCGCCGATCGCCGCGCCCGACCGCGATCCAGGTCGTCGCCGGCCTGCCCAAGACCCGCTCGGGCAAGATCATGCGCCGCATCCTGCGCAAGATCGCCGCCGGCGAGTACGGCGAGCTGGGCGACGTCATCGACGCTCGCCGACCCGTCGGTGGTCGAGACGCTGGTCGAGGACCATCAGGCGGCCTCGGCGCACGCGGCGGCGCGCGCGCAGGGCGACTGAGCGCCGCCCCGCGCCGCCCTCAATCGGGGCGCAGCGAGACCACCGGGTCGACGCCGCCGGCGCGGCGGGCGGGGAGGAAGCTCGCGACCAGGGCGACCGCGGCGAGGAGCGCCGCGGCGGCGGCGAAGGCGAGCGGGTCGAGGCCGCCGACGCCGTGGAGGAGCCCCTCGGCCCAGCGGCCGGCGAGCGCGGCCGCGGCGAGGCCGATCACCATGCCGGCCACCACCAGGGTCATCCCCTGGCGCACCACCAGCCGCACGAGATCGCCGCGCGCCGCGCCGATCGCCATCCGCACCCCCAGCTCGCGCCGCCGCCGCTGCACCGAGTGGGAGAGCACCCCGTAGAGCCCGACGCTGGCGAGGAGCAGCGCCAGCGCGCCGAAGCCGCCGAGCATCAGCGCCCCCAGCCGCGGCGCCCACGCGGCGTCGGCGGCGACCTTCGCCAGGGTCTGGACCTCGACCAGCGGCAGCGCGGGATCGAGCTCACGGACGCGGCGCTGCACCCCCGCCAGGGCGGCCGCCGGGTCGCCGTCGGTGCGCACGAAGAGGCGCAGGAAGTCAGCCCCCATCTGCTCGAGGGGGACGAAGACGTAGGACCCCGCGTCGCCAGTCGCGGTCGTCCGGTGGCCGCGCGCGACTCCGACCACCTCCCGCGGGCGGTCGTCGCCGGCGAAGGTGAAGAGCATCCCGACCGCCGAGCCGCCGGGGGCCAGCCGCCGCGCCAGCTCCTCGTTGATCACCGCCACCTGGGTCGAGTCGGCGCGGTCGGCGGAGGTCAGGGCGCGGCCGGCGACCAGCGGGATGCCGAGCGTCGCGTGGAGCTCCGGGCTCACCTGGTCGACCGTCACCGGCATGCCGGCGGCCGGGTCGGCGGCGTCGCGGCCGGCCGGGATCAGGGTGCGCACGACCCCCGGGAACGGCCCGAGCGGCAGGTTGGTGGCGAGCGCCGCCGAGGTCACCCCGGGGACGGCGGCGGCGGCCTCGACCGCCCGGTTCGCGAAGCCGAGGGCCTGTTCGGGGCCGAGCCCCTGGGCGCCGAGGTTGAAGGTCAGGGTGGCGACCCGGTCGACGTCGAAGCCGGGATCGACCGCGCTCAGGTTGCGCAGGCTGGCGAAGAAGAGGCCGGAGACCACCAGCGCCACCATCGACAGGGCGACCTGGAAGACCACCAGGAGGTTGCGCAGCGCCCACGGCCGGTGGCTCTCGGGCGGGCGGGTGCGGCCGGCGACCTCGCGGATTAGGTCGGGGCGGCTCGCGCGCAGGGCTGGCGCGAGCGCGAAGAGCGCCCCGAGCGCAAGCGCCAGGACCAGGCCGCCGACCCAGGTCGCGCTGTCGAAGCGGAGGTCGGGGGCGGCGAGCAGGAGCTGCGGCGGCCGCAGGCTCCAGAGCACCCGCTGCGCCCACAGCCCGAGGAGCAGGCCGGCGGCGCCGCCCGCGAGCGCGAGCAGCATCCCTTCGACGACGAGCTGGCGGATCACTCGCGCTCGCCCGGAGCCGAGCGAGAGCCGGAGCGCGGTCTCGCTCCGCCGCCCGAGCGCGCGCGCCAGGAGCAGGTTGGCGACGTTGGCGCAGGCGATCAGCAGGACCAGCGCCGAGGCGCCCAGGAGCACCGCGCCCGCGCGGACGAAGAGCGGCCGCAGGTCGGGCGGCACCGCGGCCTCGAGCAGCGGCATCACCGCCACGCCGCGCCCCTGGTTGGCTTCCGGGTACTCGCGCTCGAGCCGGGCCGCGACCGCCGCCAGCTCGGCCGCCGCGGCCTCGCGCCCGACCCCCGGCTGGAGCCGCCCGACGACCTCGAGCATGAGCGCCCGCCGGTTGGGGAAGAAGTCGCGGAAGATGCCGGTCAAGACCTGCTCGTGCATGGTCATCGGCAGCCACAGCTCGGGCGCCAGGATGTTGGTGCCGGAGAAGCCGGGGTCGGCGATCCCGATCACCCGGAACGGCTGGCCGTTGATGCGCACGGAGCGGCCGACCACGTCCGGGTCGCCAGCGAACCGCCGCTGCCACAGGCGGTGGCCGAGCACGGTCACCGGCGCGGCGCCGTCGACCGAGGTCTCGTCGTCGGCGAACAGCCGGCCGCGATGGGCGCGCACGCCGAGGGCCTCGAAGTAGCGGTGGCTGACCAGGTGCGCCGGCACCTGTTCGGCGTCGGCGCCGTCGCTGACCAGCGCCACCGGCAGCAGCAGCGCCGCCGCCAGGTGGCTGAGGCCGCCCCCCTCGACGCCGTCGCGGAGGTCCTCGAAGTTGGGATGGGACATCGGGAGGCGGTCGCCGAACGGACCGGCGGCTTCGCCCCTCTGATGGGTGAAGACCGCCACCAGTCGCTCCGGCTCGGGCACCGGCACCGGCTCGAGCAGCAGCCCCCGCACCAGGCTGAAGACGGCGGCGTTGGCGCCGATCCCGAGCGCCAGCGAGAGCACGGCGGCGCCGGTCACCAGCGGGCTCCGGACCAGCAGGCGGAAGGAGTACCGGAGGTCGTTCCAGATCTCTCTCATGGTGCCGGTGACCTCATACGCCATATACGTTTGAAGGTTTCTGCGGATGCAACCATAACTGTCTCGGTTACGCTACGTATACTCACATAGCTCGTGACGCGTAACAAGGACTATGCAACTCATGCTATGCAAGATAATGAATCTCTTCGTCACCTCGGCTCACGCCAACTGCCATCGCGCCCCTCGGTTCCGGTCGTGACCTTGGCGCCGGCGGGCGCCGCGCCCGTGCCGGCCCCCGTCCCCTCCGCGCCCGCCGCCGCCGCGGTCGAGGGAGCGGACGGGGTGCGCCTGGACGCCGCCGCGCTGGCGCTGCGGGCCTCCGGGCTCGCCGCGGCGCTGGCCGCACGCGGCGTCGGGCCGCGGCGGCGGGTGGCGGTCGCCGCGGCGCCGTCGGCGGTCTTCGCGGCGGCGCTCCGGGGCGTCCTCGCCGCCGGCGGCGTCGCGGTGCCGCTGGCGCTCGGGCTGCCCGCCGCCGAGCGCCGTCGTCGGCTCGACGCCACCCGGGCGGCGCTCTCTCTACGTGCCGGCCGCGACGGCGGTGGGGACGGCGAGCCGCCGGCGCTCGACCTCGACGCGCCCATCCCCGACGCGCCCGTCCCCGGCGCCGTCGCGGCCGCGCGGCCGCGTCCGGGCGCCGGGGTGGTGGTGTGGACCGACGGCGTCGCCGGCCCGGCGCGCCCGGCCGAGGTCACCCCCGAGGCGCTCGACGCCGCGGCCGCCGCGCTCGCCGGCGCGCTCGGCCTGGGCGCGGGCGACCGGGTGCTGGTGGCGGTCGATCCGTCCTCCGCGGCCGGCCTCGCCGGGCTGTGGGCGGCGCTCGCCGCCGGCGCCACGGCGGTCCTCGACGGCGCCGCCGGCGATCCCGGTCGGCTGTGCGGTCGCGCCGCCGCGGCCGGCGCCACGGTGGTCTGGGTCGCCGCCGCCGCGTGGCGGCGCTGGCTCGACGCGGCGGCGGGGGAGCCGGCGCCCGCGGGTCTCCGCGCGGTGGTGGTCGCCGGCGAGCCGATCCCGGGGCTGGCCGCGGCGCGCTGGCTCGCCTCGCCGCTCGGCACCGCGCGGCTGTTCAGCCTGCTCTCGATCGCCGAGGCCGGCGGCGCCGCGGCGCTGGCGGAGGTCGGCGGCGGAGCGCTCCGTGCCGGGGCCGGGGCCGGCGCCGGGGCCGCCGGCCTGGCTCCCCTCGGGTGCGGCCTGGCGGTCCTCGAAGCGGCCGGCGCGGCGGCGCCCGGCGAGGGGGAGCTGGCGCTGACCGGCGAGCTGCCGGCCCGCGGCTATCTCGGCGACCCGGCGGCGACCGCCGACCGCTTCCGCCCCGACCCGTGCCCCGGCGCCGCGGCGGGGGCGCGGGCGCTACGCACCGGCGACCGCGCGGTCGCGGCCGGCGCCGGGCGGGTGGCGGTGCTCGGCCGGCTCGCCGGCCGCGTCCCGGCCGGAGCCCTGCCGCTCGACCCCGGCGCCGTGGCCGACGCCCTGCGCGCCCACCGGGCGGTGGCCGACGCCGGTGCGGCGATCGTCCCGGGCGACGCGGGAGAGCCGGCGCTCGCGGCGTGGGCCGAGCCACGGCCGGGCGCGCGGGCGACCGAGGCCGAGCTGGCCGCGTTCCTCGAGCGGCGCCTGCCCCCGCCGCTGCGGCCGCGCTGGCTGGCGCTCGTCGAGCGCCTGCCGCGGACCCCCGCCGGCCGCCCCGACCTCCGCGCGCTCGCCGCCTCGCTGCCGGCTGCGGCCGCGGCGCCGGTGGACGGCGCCGGGGTCACCGCCGCCCGGGTGGCGGCCGCGATGGGCGAGGTGCTCGGCGGCCTCGCGGTCGCCCCCGGCGACGACTTCTTCCAGTTGGGCGGCCACTCTTTGCTCGGCATGCGCCTGGCCGCGCTGCTGGCCGAGCGGCACCGGCTCGACCTGACCGTCGCCGACGTCCTGGCGGCGCCGACGCCGGCGGCTCTGGCGGCGCGGCTCGGCGGCGCCGGCGCCGCGGACGCCGGCCGGAGCGCCGCGGGGCCGGCGCCCGCACCGCGGCTGCCGCCGGTGCGGCCGCAGCCGCGCGGCGCCCGGGCGCCGCTGTCGTCGTCCCAGGAGCGCGTCTTCTTCCTCCAGCAGCTCTCGCCCGGGAGCCTCGCCTACCACTTCCATCTCCCGCTGCGGCTGACCGGGCCGCTCGACCGGAGCCTGCTCGGCGCGGCGCTGACCGACGTCTGCCGCCGGCACGAGGTCTACCGCAGCTCGGTCCAGCTCGACGACGGGCTGCCGGTCCAGGTCGTCCATCCGCCGTCGCCGGCGGCGCTGCCGCTGGTCGACCTCGGCGGCGTCGCCGAGGGGCGGCGGGAGCCGGCGGCGATGGCGGCGATCGGGCGCGCGATCCGGCGGGCGGTCGACCCCGGCGAGCCGCGGCTGGTGCGCTGGGTGCTCTTCCGGCTCGCGCCCGAACGCCACCTGCTGCTCCACCACGAGCACCACCTGGTCCATGACGGCTGGTCGCTCAACCTCTTTCTGCGCGAGCTGTTCGAGGGCTACCACGCGCTCGCGGCCGGGCGCCCGGCGCCTGCCCCGCCGCCGGTCCAGTTCGCCGATTTCGCGATCGTCCAGCGCCGCTGGATGGCCGGGCCGGACGCCGAGCGTCAGCTCGCCTACTGGCGCGAGAGGCTCGCCGGGATCGAGCCGCTCTCCGGGCTCCCCTACGACCGGCCGCGGCCGCGCGAGCAGGCGTTCCGCGGCGCCTGCTTCAGGGTCGAGCTGCCGGCGCGCCTGTGCGATCCGCTGCGCCGGCTCGCCCGGGAGCGGGGCGCGACCCTGTTCATGGTCTTCCAGGCCGCGTACTTCGGGCTCCTGCACCGATACACCGGCGCCCGCGACCTCGCCGCCGGCACAGCGGTGGGCAACCGCCGCTGGCCGGGCTCGGAGGATCTCTACGGGATGCTGGTCAACAACGTCGTCCTGCGCTGCGACCTCGGCGGCGACCCGACGTTCGACGCCCTGCTCGGGCAGGTGCGGGAGGTCGCGCTCGCCGCCTGGGAGCGCCAGGAGCTGTCGTTCGAGCGTGTCGTCGAGGCGCTGCGGCCGCGTCGCGACCCCGGCGTCAACCCGCTGTTCCAGACCTCGTTCAGCTTCCACGACTCGCCGCTCCCGGAGCTCTCGGCGGGCGGCCTCGGCGTCGAGCTGATCGAGGGGCTCTCGAACGGCAGCGCCAAGTTCGAGATCAACGTCGTCGGCATCCCGCGGCGCGAGCAACGGCCGGGCGCCGCCGGTGCGGCCGGCCGGCGCGGCGTGACCCTGATCTGGGAGTACGACCGCGATCTCTTCGACCGCGCGACCATGGAGCGGATGGCCGCGTCGTTTCGGCGCCTCCTGGTCGCCGCGGCCGGCGACCCCGGGCGCCGGCTGTCGCACGCCTCCGCGCTCTCGGCCGCCGAGCGGCGCCAGGTGGCGCTCGCCGCCGCCCCGGCGGCGGCGTGGCCGGAGGGGGCGACCCTCGACCGGCTGCTCGCCGCGCAGGCGGCGCGCACCCCGGAGCGGATCGCGGTCGAGGACGACGCCACGGGGCAGGAGATCACCTTCGGCGACCTGGCCGAGCGCGCCGGGCGGCTGGCCGCCCACCTGGCCGCGCTCGGCGCCGGAGCCGAGACCCGGGTCGCGCTCCACCTCGAGCGGTCGCCGGAGCTGATCGTCGCCGTCCTCGCCGTGCTCGCGGCCGGGGGCGCCTTCGTGCCGCTCGACCCCGACCTCCCTCCCGAGCGACGCGACCACGTCCTCGCCGACAGCGGGGCCGCCGTGGTGGTCACTCGCGAGGCGCTCGCCGGCCGGCTGCCGGCGCTCCCCGGCGTGCGCATCTGCCGGCTCGACGCCGAGGCGTCGGCGATCGCGGCGCGCCGGCCGGCGCCGCCGCCGCCGGCCGATCCCGAGCAGACCGCCTACGTCCTCTACACCTCGGGCTCGACCGGTTGGCCCAAGGGGGTGGCGGTCCCGCACCGCGCGATCGTCAACCACATGCGCTGGATGGAGCGGGACTACCCGCTCGAGCCCGGCGACCGGGTGCTGCACAAGACGCCGTTGTCGTTCGACGCCTCGCTCTGGGAGGTCTTCGCGCCGCTCATGGCCGGGGCGCGGCTGGTGGTCGCACGCGCCGACGGCCACCGCGACCTGCGCTACCTGGCCGAGGCGGTCGGCCGGTGCGGGATCACCGTGCTCCAGGTCGTTCCGTCGCTCCTGCGCATGCTGCTCGAGGAGCCGGCGCTCGGACAGGCCCGCTCACTGGCCCGCCTCTTCGCCGGCGGCGAGGCGCTGCCGCGCGAGCTGGCCGAGCGCGCCCGGGCGCTCCTCGGCTGCCGGGTGATCAACCTCTACGGCCCGACCGAGGCGGCGATCGACGCCACCGCCGGCGACCACGACCCCGCCGAGCCGTGGGAGGTGGTGGCGATCGGGCGGCCGATCGCCAACGTCGTCGCTCGGGTCGCCGATCCGCGCACCCTGGCCGAGCGACCGCCGGGCGCGCCGGGGGAGCTGCTGCTCGGCGGCCCGGCGCTGGCGCGGGGCTACCTCGGCCGGCCGGCGCTCACCGCCGAACGCTTCGTCCCCGATCCCGCCGCCGGCGCGCCGGGCGACCGGCTCTACCGCACCGGCGACCTGGCGCGGCGGCGCGGCGCCGGCCTCGCGTACCTCGGCCGCGTCGACCAGCAGGTGAAGGTCCGCGGCCAGCGGATCGAGCCGGGGGAGGTCGAGGCGGCGCTGGCGTCCCACCCGGCGGTGCTCGAGGCGGCCGTCGGCGCGCCCGCCGACGCCGCCGGCGAGCGGCGCCTGGTCGCCTGGGTGGTCGCCCGCCCGGGCGGGCCGGCGCCCGATCCGGCGATCCTCCGCGAGCACCTGGCGCGGCGGCTGCCGCCGGGGATGGTGCCGTCCGCCTTCGGCTTCCTGCCGGCGCTGCCGCGGACCGCCTCGGGCAAGCTCGACCGGCGGGCGCTGCCCGCGCTCGAGGCTGCCGAGGAGCGCCGCTTCGTGGCGCCCGGCACCGAGGTCGAGGAGGCCGTCGCCGAGATCTGGGCCGAGCTGATCGGCCTCTCGCGAGTCGGCGCCACCGACGACTTCTTCGACCTCGGCGGGCACTCCCTCCACGCCACCCGGCTGATGCACCGGGTGCGGCACCACCTGGGCGTCGCGCTGTCGGTGGCGACCCTCTACCGCGCCCCGACCGTCGAGCGCTTCGCGGCCGCGGTCGAGGCACGTCTGGTCGAGCAGATCGCGGGCGGCGGCGTGGGCGCGGAGGCGGGATGACCGCGCGGCCGGAGCTGACCGCGGCACAGCGGGCCGATCTGCGCGAGCGGCTGCGCCGGCTGCGCGCGGGCGGCGCCGATCCCGCGGTTCCGCGGCGCGCCGGGACCTCGCCGCCGCCGCTGGCGCCGGCCCAGGAGCGGCTCTGGTTCCTCGAGCAGCTCGCGCCGGGGAGCGAGCTGTACAACATCGGCCGCGTCCTCGCGCTGCCGGCCGCGCTCGACCGCCGGACGCTGGCGGCGGCGCTCGCCGGCGTAGCCGGCCGCCACCTGCCGCTGGCGGCGGCGATCGTCGAGCGCTGCGCCGGGACGGCGCCCGGGACCGCGCCCGAGCCGGTGCTCGAGACCGCGCCGCGCCTGGCGCTGCCGCTCGGCGCCGCCGACCTCGGCGCGCTCCCCGCCGCGCGCCGCCGGGGGGAGTCCGGACGCCTGGCGGCCGCGGTCTCGCGGCGGCCGTTCGACCTCGGCCGGGCGCCGCTCTGGCGGGCGCTCCTCGTCGATCTCGGCGAGGGCGGCCGGCGGCTGCTCCTGGTCGTTCATCACCTGGTCTTCGACGGCTGGTCGGAGGGGGTACTGCTCGCCGAGCTGGCCGAGCGGGTGCGCGCGGCCGGTGCCGGCGAGCCGCCGCGCCTGCCGCCGCTCCGGCGCGACTACGGCGACTACGCCGCGTGGCAGGGCGAGCGGCTGCGCCGGGGCGAGCTGGAGCGCGACCTCGCCTGGTGGCGCGAGCGGCTGGCGGCGCCGCCGCCGCCGCTGGCGCTCCCCGCCGACCGGCCCGAGCCGGCTGCTCGGAGCCTCGCCGCTGGCGCGCGCCCGGTGCGCCTGCCGGCGGACCTCGCCGAGGGGCTGCGCCGGCTCGGCCGCGATGCCGGGGGCGGCCTCTACGCGGCGCTCCTGGCCGGCTGGGCCGCGCTCCTCGCGCGGCTGACCGGCGCTCGCGAGCTGGTGGTCGGGACCGCGACCGCGGGCCGCGACGAGCCCGAGCTGGAGCCGCTCGTCGGCTTCTTCGTCAACGCCCTGCCGCTGCGCCTGCGGCTCGGCGGCGGCGACGACGCCGCGGCGGCGATCGCGCGCGCCCGCGAGGCGGTCGGCGGCGCGCTCGACCACCGGGCGGCGCCGTTCGCGCGTCTGGTCGAGGAGGCCGCGCCGGCGCGCCGCGGCGGCTGGGCGCCGCTCTTTCAGACCCTGGTCCTGCTCGACCGGCCGGGGCCGCCGCCGCGCTGGCCCGACGGCACGCCGCTGCTCCTCGAGGAGGTGCCCAAGCGCGCCGCCGAGCTGGACCTGATGCTGCTCCTGCGCGAGGGGCCCGGCCAGGATCACGGCGAGGTCGGCGGCCGGCTGTTCTTCCGCCGCGATCTCTTCGACGCCTCGACCGCCGAGCGCCTGGTCCGCCGGCTGGCCGCGCTGCTCGCGGCCTGGGTCGAACGCCCCGGGCTGACGGTCGACGAGCTGCCGCTCCTCGGCCCCGCCGAGCGCCACCAGCTCCTCGCCGAGTGGGGGAGCGGCGACGGCGCCTACCCGCGGGAGACCACGGTCGCGGCGGCGTTCGCGGCGCAGGCCGCGGCGCGCCCGGACGCGATCGCCGTCGACGCCGGCGGCGACATGCTCACCTACGGCGGGCTCGCCGCCGCCGCCCGCGCGCTGGCGGTCCGGCTCGCCGGCGAGGGGGTCGGCCCGGAGAGCCGGGTGGCGCTCCTCGCCGGTCGCTCGGTCGAGGCGCTGGTCGCCACCCTGGCGGTGGTCGAGGCGGGCGCCGCCTACGTGCCGCTCGATCCCTCCTACCCGCCGGAGCGACTGGCCTGGATGCTCGCCGACAGCTCGGCCTCGCTGGTCGTGACTGACGGCCGCTCGGAGGGCGCGATCCCGCCCGGGGTCCGCCGGCTGCGCCTCGGACGGCCGCGGCCGCGGGCGGCCGCCGGAGCGAGCCCCGCCGCTGTGCCCGCAGCCGCTGCGCCCGCTACGCCGTCCCCCGCCGCCGGCGGCGACGCCCTCCTCTACGTCATGTACACCTCCGGCTCGACCGGGCGGCCCAAGGGAGTGGCGGTGCCGCACCGCGCGGCGCTGCGGCTGGTGACCGATCCCGGCTACGTCCGCCTCGGTCCCCGGCGGACGCTCCTCCAGCTCGCGCCGACCTCGTTCGACGCCGCGACGCTCGAGATCTGGGGCGCGCTCCTGACCGGCGGCCGGCTGGCGCTGGCGCCGCCCGAGCCGCCGACCCACGATGCTCTGGCGGCGCTCCTCGCCGAGCGGGCGGTGACCACCCTCTGGCTCACCGCCGGGCTCTTCCACCAGATGGTCGACGAGCGGCCGGACGGCCTCGCCGGCCTCGAAACGCTCCTCGCGGGCGGCGAGGCGCTGTCGCCGGCGCACGTCCGGCGCGCCCGCGAGCGGCTCCCCGGGGTGCGGCTGGTCGACGGCTACGGGCCGACCGAGAACACCACCTTCACCGCCTGCCATCGGATCGGCGCGGCCGACGCCGCCGCCGGCCGCCCGGTGCCGATCGGCCGCCCGGTGCCCGGCACCCGGGTGGCGGTCGTCGACCGCGATCTCCGGCCGGTGCCGATCGGCGCCGCCGGCGAGCTGTGCGCCGGCGGCGACGGGCTCGCGCGCGGCTACCTCGACCGGCCGCGCGAGACCGCCGAGCGCTTCGTTCCCGACCCCTTCGGCGCCGAGCCGGGGGGGCGCCTCTACCGCACCGGCGACCTGGTGCGCTGGCTGCCGGGCGGGCGCCTCGATTTCCTCGGCCGCGCCGACGGCCAGGTCAAGCTGCGCGGCTTCCGGATCGAGCTGGGGGAGGTCGAGGCGGCGCTCGCCGGCCATCCCGAGGTGGCCCGCGCGGCGGCGGCGGTGCGCCCCGATCCGGCCGGCGACCCGCGCCTCCTCGCCTGGGCGGTGCCGGCGGCGGGGAAGGCGCCCGCGGCGGCGGATCTCCTCGCCCACCTCGGGCGCCGGCTGCCGCCGTTCATGCTTCCCGCGGCGGTGACGGTGGTCGCCGAGCTGCCGCTGACCGCCAACGGCAAGATCGACCGCGCGCGCCTCCCCGACCCGCCGGCCGAGGCCGCCGCCGAGCCCGGCCGGCGCCCCCCGCGAGGGCCGGTCGAGGAGCTCCTGGCCGCGATCTGGCGCGACGCCCTGGGCGCCGACGGGCTCGGCGCCGACGACGATTTCTTCGCCCTCGGCGGCCACTCGCTCAAGGCGGCGCGGGTGATCGCGCGGGTGCGCCGGGCGCTCGGCGTCGAGCTGCCGCTGGCGGCGCTCTTCGAGTGCCCGACGGTGGCGCTCCTGGCCGAGCGGGTGGGCGCCATGCGGCTCGGCGGGGACGCCCCGCCCGTGCCGCCGCCGGCGTTTCCGGACTCCGTCCCGGGACCGGCTCCGGCGGCCCCGGCGCAGGAGCGGCTCTGGTTCCTCGAGCGGCTGGTCCCGGGGCGGACGGTCTACGGCATCCCGGTCGTCCTGCGCCTCGACGGTCCGCTCGACCGCTCCCGGCTGCGGCACGCCCTGGGCGGGCTGGCCGCGCGCCACGAGGCGCTGCGCTCGCCCTTCCGGGTCGAGGGTGGGCGGCTGGTCCAGGAGGCCGCGCCGCCGGCGCCGGTGCCGTTGCCGGTGATCGACCTCGCCGCGCTCGGCCGCCCCGGGCCGGAGGCCGAGCGGGTCGCCGCCAGGCTCGCCCGGCGCCCCTTCGACCTCGAGCACGGGCCGCTCCTGCGTGCGGCGCTCGCGGCGCTCGGCTCCGGCCGCCACGAGCTGGTGCTCGAGGTCCACCACGCCGCCGCCGACGGCTGGTCGCTGCGCCTGATGCTCGAGGAGCTGGCGGCGCTCTACGGCGGCGCCGAGCTGCTACTGCCGCCGACCGCCCAGGCGGGGGCCTGGGCGCGCCGGTGCCGGAGCCGCGAGGAGAGCCCGGCGGTCGCGGCCCAGGTCGAGTGGTGGCGGCGGCGCCTCGAAGGGCTCGAGCCGCTCGCGCTCCCGGTCGACCGGCCGCGGCCGGCGGTGCAGCGGATGGCCGGCCTGCGCCACGACTTCGCCGTGCCGGAGGAGCTCGCCGCGCGCGTCGAGCGGTTGGCGACGGCCTGCGAGGCGACCCCGTTCATGGTCGCGGCGGCCGCCTTCGCGGCGCTCCTCGGCCGCTGGGCCGGCCGCTCCGACGTCGCCCTAGGATTGCCGGTGGCGGGGCGCGAGCACGCCGAGCTGGAGCGGCTGGTGGCGCCGGTCGCCAACACCGTGGTCCTGCGCTGCGACCTCGCCGGCGCCCCGCCGTTCGCGGAGCTGGTGGCGCGGGTGCGGCGCGCGGTCCTCGACGCCCACGCCCGCGCCGAGGCGCCGTTCGAGCGGGTGGTACGCGCCGCCGGGCCGGCGCGCGCGCTCGACCGGGCGCCGCTCTTCCAGGCCATGCTCACCTTCCAGGGCGAGGCGCCCGCGCTCGACTGGCCGGGTCTCTCGGCGAGCCTCCGGGGGATCGACCACGGCGGCGCCGCCTACGACCTCACCCTCGGCGTCACCCGCCGCGACGCCGGCGGCTGGCCGGCCTTCCTCGAAGTCGACCGCGACCTCTTCCGGCGCGGCACCGCTGCGCGGCTCGCCGCGCACTGGCTGCACCTGCTCGCGGCCGCGTGCGACGCCCCGGACCGCGCCGCAGCGCTGTTGCCGCTCGCGGGCGGCGCGGACGCCGGCGTCGCCGCACCGCTTGCGCCCGAGGCCGCCGACCCGTTGGCGCGGATCCGCGCCGCGGCGCGCGAGCGGCCGGAGGCGCCGGCGCTCCTCGCCGGCGGGCGCAGCCTGACCCGGGGCGAGCTGGACCTTGCCGCCGACCGCCTGGCGGCGCGCCTCGCGGCGCACGGCGTCGGCCCGGAGGTGCCGGTCGCGCTCCAGCTCGGCCGCTCGCCGGCGCTGGTGGCGGCGATGCTGGCGGTGCTCCGCGCCGGCGGCGCCTTCGTCGTCCTCGACCCGGCGCTGCCGCCGGCGCGCCGGCGCGCCCTGGTCGAAGACGTCCGCCCGGCGCTGGTCCTGGTCGACGCCGGCGCCGAGGCGGCGGCCGCCGAGCTGGGGGTGCCGGCGCTGGCGGCCGGCGATCCCGACGGCGATGCGGCAGCCGCGGAGCCGGGCGATGGCGCTGCCCCGGCGCCGCCCGAGGCCCTGGCCTACGTGGTCTTCACCTCGGGCTCGAGCGGCCGGCCCAAGGGGGTGGCGGTGAGCCGCGGCGCTCTCGCCGCCCACCTCGAGGCGGCCGCCTCCGCGCTCGGCCTCGGCGAGCGAGACCGCGTGCTCCAGTTCGCGTCGTTCGCGTTCGACGTCGCGATCGAGCAGCTTCTTTCGGCGCTCGCCGCGGGCGCCGCGGTGGTGCTCCGCGGCGACGAGCCGTGGGGATTGCCCGAGCTGGAGCGCGCGCTCGCCGAGCATCGGGTCACGGTCGCCGACCTGCCGACCTCGCTTTGGCGGCGCTGGGCCGCGGCGCTCCGCCCGGGGGCGGTCCCGGCGGACCTGCGCCTGGTCAGCGTCGGCGGCGAGGCGCTGCCGGCTCCGGCGGCCGCCGCCTGGCACCGCGCGGCGCCGCCGTCGGTGGCCCTGGTCAACGCCTACGGCCCGACCGAGGCGGTGATCACCGCCTCGGCCGGCGAGGTGGCGCCCGGCGCCGCGCCGGCGGGCAACGGCGCGCTGCCGCTCGGCCGGCCGCTCGCAGGCCGCCGGCTCGTGGTGCTCGAGCAAACCGGCCGGCCGGCTCCGGCGATGGTGCCGGGGGAGCTGGCGATCGGCGGGCCGCTCCTCGCCCGCGGCTACCTCGGCCGGCCGGCGGCGACCGCCGAGCGCTTCGTCCCCGATCCGTTCTCGGCCGTTCCCGGCGCCCGCCTCTACCGCACCGGCGACCGCGCCCGCTTCCGCGCCGACGGCGAGCTGGAGTTCCTCGGCCGGCTCGACGCCCAGGTCAAGGTCCGCGGCTTCCGCATCGAGCCGGCGGAGGTCGAGGCCGCGATCGCCGACCTGCCCGGCGTCGCCGAGGCGGCGGTGGCGGCGGCCGGCGATGGCCGCCTGGCGGTCTGGGTGGTGGCGGACGCCGCGCCCGCCGAGCTGCGCCGCGCCCTCGGCGCCGTCCTCCCCGAGCACATGGTGCCGACCGATTGGGTCCTGCTCGACCGCCTGCCGCGGCTCCCCGGCGGCAAGGTCGACCGGCGGGCTCTGTCTCTGCCGGACCTGTCTTTGCCGGACCTGCCCCCGCCCGATCGCGCCGCGGCGCCGAACGCCGAGCCCGGTGGGCCCTCGGCGCTCCCCGGCGTGCTCGCGGCCGCGGCGGCGGCCGGCGCCGAGGAGCGGGTGGCGGCGATCTGGCGGCGGGTGCTCGGGAGGGAGGAGATCGGCCGCGAGCGCAACTTCTTCGACCTCGGCGGCCACTCGCTGCTCCTGCTCGAGGTCCAGCGCACGCTCGCCGAGGAGACCGGCGTCGAGCCGCCGCTGGTCGAGCTGTTCCGGCACCCGACGGTGGCGGCGCTCGCGGCCTGGCTCGATCGCCAGGTCGGCGGCCGGCCGGCCGCGGCGGTGGACGCTGCCGCCGTCCTCGCCGCGCCGCGGCCCGCCGGCGCCCCGGGCGCCGCCGGGGCGGTCGCGGTGGTCGGGATGGCCTGCCGCTTCCCCGGCGCGGACGACCCCGCGGCGCTCTTGGACGGGCTCCTCGCCGGCCGCGAGGCGATCCGCCGCTTCACCCGCGACGAGCTCGAGGCTCTGGGCGCCGACCCGGCGCGGATCGACCATCCGCGCTTCGTCCCCGCCTCGGCGGTCGTCGACGGCGTCGAGGGCTTCGACGAGGGGTTCTTCGCCTTCAACCCGCGCGACGCGGCGCTGACCGATCCCCAGCAGCGGGTCTTCCTCGAGGTCGCCTGGCACGCGCTCGAGGACGCCGGCGTCGACCCGCGCCGCTTCGCCGGCCGGATCGGCGTCTTCGCCGGGGTCGGCGCCGGCACCTATCTGCTCACCCACCTGGCGCCCGATCCGGAGGTGATCCGCTCGGCCGGGCTCGAGCGCATCATGAACGGCAACGACAAGGACGCGCTGGCCACCATGGTGGCCTACAAGCTCGACCTGCGCGGGCCGGCGCTGACCGTCCAGACCGCCTGCTCGACCTCGCTCGTCGCGGTCCATCTGGCGCGGCGGAGCCTCCTGGCGGGGGAGTGCGACCTGGCGATCGCCGGCGGCGCCACCCTCAACCTGCCCGAGCGCGCCGGCTACCTCCACGAGCCGGGCGGGATCCTGTCGCCGGACGGCCGTTGCCGCGCCTTCGACGCCGGCGCCGCGGGGACCGTGCCGGGCGAGCGGCGCCGGCGCGGTGGTGCTGCGCCGGCTCGACGACGCGCTCGCCGACGGCGACGCGGTGCGCGCGGTCATCCGCGGCAGCGCGATCAACAACGACGGCGCCGCCAAGGTCGGCTACACCGCGCCGGGCGTCGACGGCCAGGCCGAGGTGATCGCGCAGCGCGCTCGCCGACGCCGGGGTCGACCCGGCCGAGGTCGGCTACGTCGAGGCCCACGGCACCGGCACGCCGCTCGGCGACCCGATCGAGCTGGCGGCGCTGACCCGGGCGCTCGGCGGGCGCGGCGGCCGCTGCGGCATCGGCTCGATCAAGAGCAACCTCGGCCACCTCGACACCGCGGCCGGGATCGCCGGTCTGATCAAGGCGGTGCTCGCGGTCGAGAGCGGCGAGCTGCCGCCGAGCCCCCACTGCGAGCCGCCCAACCCGGCGCTCGGCCTCGACGGCGGCCGCTTCTTCCTGGTCGCGGAGCGGCAGCCGTGGCCGGCGGCGGGGCCGCGGCGGGCCGGAGTGTCGAGCTTCGGAATCGGCGGCACCAACGTCCACGCGGTGATCGAGCAGGCGCCGGCGGCGGACGCGCCCGCGGAGGCGGAGACGGCGCCACCCGCCGGCGCGGCCGGCTGGCAACTCCTGCCGCTCTCCGCGCGCAGCCCCGAGGCGCTCGACCGCGCCGCGGCGGCGCTCGCGGCTCGGCTCGGCGGGGCCGGGGCGCCGCCGCTCGGCGACGCCGCCTTCACGCTCCAGTCCGGGCGCGCCCGCTTCGCCCACCGGCGCGCGGTGGTGGCGCGCGACCCGGCCGAGGCGGCCGCGGCCCTCGCCGCCGGGGTCGGGGAAGCGGTGCGGCCGGCGCCGCCGCCCCCGTCGTCGCCGGTCTCGCGCCGCCGGTCGCCTTCCTCTTCCCCGGGCAGGGCGCCCAGCACCCGGGCATGGCCGCCGGCCTCTACCGGGCGCTGCCGGCCTATCGCGAGCGGCTCGACCGCTGCTTCACGCGCCTGGCGCCGATGCTCGGGCGCGACCCGCTGGCGCTGATCGAGCGCGGCGGCGAGGACGAGCTGGCGCGGACCGAGCTGGCGCAGCCGCTGCTCTTCGCGGTCGAGTGGGCGCTCGCCGACCTCTGGCGCGGCTGGGGCGTCGAGCCCGCGGCGCTCCTCGGGCACAGCCTGGGGGAGCTGACGGCGGCCTGCGTCGCCGGCGTCTTCACCCTCGACGACGCGCTCGCTCTCGTGGTCGAGCGCGGCCGGCTGATGGCCGCGATGCCGCCGGGCGCGATGCTCGCGGTGGCGCTCGGCGAGGAGGATCTCTTGCCGCGGCTCGGTGGCGGCCTGGCGCTGGCCGCGGTCAACGCCCCGGGGTCCTGCGTCGTCTCCGGGCCGGCCGGGGAGGTCGAGGCGCTGGCCGCGGAGCTGGGCGCCGAGGGGATCGCCGCGCGCCGGCTCCGGGTCGCGCACGGCTTCCACTCGCCGGCCGCCGAGGGCGCCGTCGAGCCGTTCCGGCGCGCGGTCGCCGCGGTGCCGCGCTCGCTGCCGCGCCTGCCCTGGGTCTCCGGCCCGGGCGGCGGCTGGGTCGAGCCGGACCAGGCCGTCGACCCCGCCTACTGGGCCGAGCAGCTCCGCCGCCCGGTCCGTTTCTCCGACGCCGCGGCGACTCTCCTGGCCGATCCGCGGCGGGTGCTGCTCGAGGTTGGCCCGGGGCGGACGCTCGCCGCGCTGGTGCGGCGCCGCCCGGACGCCGCCGGCCGCGCCGTCGTGGCGTCGCTCGGCCACCGCGACGCCGGTCGCGACGACGCCGCGGTCCTGCTCGAGGCGCTCGGCGGCCTCTGGTGCGCCGGCGTCGAGCCCGACTGGGTCGCGGTCCACGGCCGCCGGCGCCGCCGGGTGTCGCTCCCCGGCTACCCGTTCGAGCGCCGCCGGCACTGGATCGACGCGCCGCCGCGGACGGTCGCGGCCGGGGTGGCGGGCGCCGGCGCGGCGAACGTTCCGATTGCCGCCGGGCCGGCCGCGGTCGGGCCCGTCGCGTCCGATCCGGCCGCGGTCGAGCAGGCGGCGCGATCGACCGCGCTCGCGCCGGCCGCGTCCGAACCCGCCGGGGCGGCCGCCTCGGGCAACGGCGCCGGCGTGCCGCTCGACCCGCTCGAGGCGGCGATCGCGGCGATCTGGCGCGAGCAGCTCGGGGTGCCGCGGGTCGCCGCCGGCGACGGCTTCCTCGAGCTGGGCGGCGACTCGCTGATCGCGGTGCGGGTGATGGCCCGCGTCAACGCCGCCGCGGGGGTCGAGCTGCCGGTCAGCGCGCTCTTCCGCGCCGGCACGCTCGGCGCCCTCGCCGCGCTCTGCCGGCAGGCCGCCGCGGAAGGCGCGGCCGCCGGCGGGGACGCCGCGGCGGCGCTCGAGAGCATCCTCGGGATGAGCGCCGAGGAGGTGGCCGCGCACCTCGGCGAGACCGAGGAGGCGGCGCCGTGATCCCCGCCCGCGCCGATCTCGCCGCGCTCGACCCCGGGCGCCGCCGGCTGCTCCGCCGGGTGCTCGAGGAGCGCGGCATCGATCCGGCGTCGCTGCCGATCCCACCGCGCCCGGACCCCGCCGCGCCGGCGCCGCTGTCGCACGTCCAGGAGCGGCTCTGGGTGCTCGACCGGCTGGAGCCCGGCTCGGCCTACGTCGAGTGCTACGCCGCCGACCTCGACGGCGACCTCGGCGCGGACGAGCCCGGAGCGCTCGATCCGGCCGCCCTGGCCGCGGCGCTCGCCGCGCTGGCTCGCCGCCACGAGGCGCTGCGAACCGTCTTCGAGGAGAGCGTCTTCGAGGAGGCCGTCTCCGAGGAGACCGGCGCCGGGGCGCGCCAGCGGGTCTTGCCGCCGCCGCCGCCCCGGCTGCCGCTCGCCGACCTCTCGGCGCTGCCGCCGCCGGCGGCCGCCGCCGAAGCGGCGCGGCTCGAGGCCGCCGAGGCGCGCCGGCCGTTCGACCTCGAGCGCGGGCCGCCGATGCGGGCGCACCTCGCGCGCCTCGGCGGCGGCCGCCACCGGCTGCTGCTCGGCTTCCACCACATCGTCTGCGACGCCCGCGCGCTGAGCCTCCTGGCCGGGGAGCTGGGCGAGCTGTACGCCGCCGCCCGCGATCGCCGGCCGGCCCGGCTGGCGCCGCCGCCGCTCCAGTACGCCGACTACGCGGTGTGGCAGCGCGAGTGGCTCGGCGACGCCTGGTTCGAGCGGCGGCTCGAGACCCGCCGGCGCGGCCTGGCCGGCGCGCCGACGGTGCTCGACCTGCCTGCCGACCGGCCGCGCTCGGCCGACCGCCGCGGGCGCGGGGCGCTCCTCCGCTGGCGGCTCCCGCCGGCGGTCGCCGGCCGCGCCGCGGCGCTCGCGCGCGATGCCGGGGCGACGCCGTTCATGGTCCTCTTGGCCGCCCTCGCGGTGGTGCTCGGGCGCGCCGCCGGCCAGCGCGACCTCCTGATCGGCACGCCGGCGGCGAACCGGCCGCGCCCGGAGCTCGAGGGGGTGGTCGGCTTCTTCGTCAACACCCTGGTCCTGCGCGCCGACCTCGGCGGCGATCCGGCGTTCTCCGAGCTGCTCCGCCGGGTGCGCGCCTCGACGCTGGAAGCCTTCGACCTCCAGGACGTGCCGTTCGCCGGCCTGGTCGACGCGCTCGCCGCCGACCGGCTGCCGGGGGTGCCGCCGCTGGTCCAGGCGGTGCTGATGCTCCAGCGGCGGAGCGCCGGCGCCGGAGCGTCGGCCCCGGGGCGGCCGCGCCTGCCGCTCCGGCGGCTCGCGGGGGGCGCGGCCAAGTTCGATCTCACGGTGGTGGCCGACGAGGCCGCGGGCGAGGCCGGACCGGAGATCGGCGGCGAGATCGAGTACGACGCCGGCCTGTTCGACGCCGCCACCGTCGAGCGGCTCGCGGCCGGCCTCGCGGCGCTCCTCGAGGCCGCCGGCGAGGCGCCGTCGCTGCCGCTCTCGCGGCTGCCGTCGCTCGCCGCCGCGGAGCGCCGGTGCCTGCTCGCCGAGTGGGCCGGCGCGAGCGTGTCGCGGCGGCGCGGCGCCTCCCTCGAAGGGCTGATCGAGGCGCGCGCCGCCGCCGATCCCGAGGCGCCGGCGCTGATCGCCGCCGGAGGCGCTACCCGGGGCGCGGCCTGGAGTTACGGCCGGCTGGTCCGGCGCGCCCGCCGGCTGGCCCGGGCGTTGCGCCGGCTCGGGGTCGGCCCGGAGCGGACGGTGGGCCTCCTGATGGAGCGCTCGCCGGCGGCGGTGGCGGCGATCCTGGCGGTGCTCGAGGCCGAGGGCGCCTACCTGCCGCTCGATCCCGCCTACCCGCCGGCGCGGCTGGCGCAGATGATCGAGGACGCCCGGCCGGCGGTGCTGCTCGCCGATCCGGGGCTCGCCCCCCGCCTGGCCCGGGCCGGCTGCCCGGTGCTCGCCCTGGGCCCCGATTTCGAGGAGGTCGCGGCCGAGAGCGCGGAGCCCCTGCCTCGCTCGGCCGCCGGCGCCGGGCGGCTCGCCTACGTGATCTTCACCTCCGGGTCGAGCGGCCGGCCCAAGGGGGTGATGGTCGGCCACCGCCCGGCGGTCAACCTCACCCTCGAGCTGGCGGCGGCCTGGTCGCTCGGCCCCGGCGAGCGCCTCCTGGCGGTGCCGTCGCTCTCCTTCGACGCCTCGGTCGGCAACCTCTTCCCGGCCCTCGCCTCGGGCGCCGCGCTGGTGCTCCACCCCGATCCCGGCACGCTCTCGGCCGCCGACCTGGCCGAGCTCTGCGCGGCGACCGGGACCACCGTGGTCGACCTCCCGGCGGCGCTCTGGCACGGCTGGCTGGCCGGGATCGAGGCCGGCGCACCGGCGCCGCCGCCGTCGCTCCGCCTGGTGGTCGCCGGCGGCGAGAGCCTGGGGGTCGAGCAGGTCGCCGCCTGGCACCGGGCGACCGGCGGGCGGATCGGCCTCTTCGGCCCCTACGGCCCGACCGAGGCGACGGTGGCGACCACCGGCTTCGCCGCCGCGCCCGGCTGGCGGCCGCCCGCCGGCCTCGGCCGGCTGCCGATCGGCCGGCCGCTGGCCAACGCCCGGGTCTACCTCTTCGACCCGCTCGAGCCCTTCGGCGCGCTGGCTCCGGCCGGCGCGCGCGGCGAGGTCGTGATCGGCGGCGCCGGGGTCGCCCGCGGCTACCTCGGCCGTCCGGCCGAGACCGCCGACCGCTTCCGCCCCGATCCCTTCGGCGAGTCGCCGGGCGGGCGGCTCTACACGACCGGCGACCTCGCGCGCTGGCTGCCCGGCGGCGACCTGCTGTTCCTGGGCCGCCGCGACCACCAGGTCAAGGTCCGCGGCTTCCGCATCGAGCTGGGTGAGATCGAGTCCGCGCTCGCCGCCCACCCCGAGGTCGGCGCCTGCGCCGTGCTCGCCCGCGAGCGCGCCGGCGCGCCCGCCCGGCTGGTCGCCTACGCCGCGCCGCGGCCGGGGCGGGCGCCGTCGGCCGAGACCCTGCGCCGCTGGCTCGAGGAGCGCCTGCCGCCGTTCGCGGTGCCGGCGGCTTGGGTCCTTCTCGAACGCCTGCCGGTCACCGCCGGCGGCAAGGTCGACCGCGCCGCGCTCCCCGAGCCGGACGCCGTCGCGCGCACCGCCCACCGTGCGCCGCGCACGCCCGAGGAGCATCTCCTCGCGCGGCTCTGGGAGGAGGCATTGAAGAGCGGGCCGGTCGGGATCGACGACAACTTCTTCGAGCTCGGCGGCGACTCGATCCTGAGCATCCAGATCGTCGCGCGCGCCGCCCGCGAGGGGCTGCGCCTGACCCCGCGCCAGGTCTTCCGCCACCCGACGGTGGCGGCGCTGGCGGCGGCTGCGGAGCGCTTCGCGACGCCGGGCGGCCCGGCCGGAGACCCGGCCGGGGAAGCGCCCGGGGAAGCCGCCGGGGAGCTGCCGCCGACGCCGATCCAGCGCTGGTTCTTCGACGCCGTGCGCGAGCGCCCGGAGCACTGGAACCAGGCGCTCCTGCTCCGGATCGGCGATCGCCGCCGGCTGGCCGACTGGGGCCGCGCCGTCCTGTCGGTTTGCTCGCGCCACGCGGCGCTGCGGCTGCGCGCCCGGCGCGAGGGGGGCGGCTGGCGCTTGGCGGTCGCCGCGGAGGGGCCCGGCCCGTCGTTCACCCGCGCCGACCTCGGTGCGTTGCCGCCGGCGCGCCGGTCGCCGGCGCTCGAGGCGGCGGCGCGGGCGGTCCAGGCCTCGCTCGACCTCGCGGCCGGGCCGATCGCCCGCGCCGTCGTCTTCGACCTCGGCGCCGACGAGGCGCCGCGCCTGCTCTGGGTGATCCATCACCTGGCGGTCGACGGCGTCTCTTGGCGCATTCTCCTGGAGGAGGCCGAATCCGCGTGGCGCGCACTCGGCGCCGGCCGCGAGCCCGAGGCGCTGCCGCCGACGACCTCCTTCCGGCGCTGGGCGCGGCTCCTCGCCGAGCGCGCCGCGGCGCCGGAGGTCGAGGCCGAGCGCGCCTTCTGGACGACTCAGAGGACCGCCACCGCGATGCCCAGCGATCACGACCTCGGTCCCGACACCGTGTCCTCGGCGGCCGAGGTGAAGAGCGCCCTCGACGCCGAGCGGACCCGGCGGCTCCTGACCGAGGCGCCCGCGGGCGGCCGCACCGAGGTCCCCGAGGTGCTGCTCGCGGCGCTGCTCGTCGCCTGGGAGCGCTGGTCGGGCGCGCGGAGCGTCCTGGTCGACCTCGAGGGGCACGGGCGCGAGAGCGAGCTGTTCCCGGGCGTCGACCTGAGTCGCACGGTCGGCTGGTTCACGGTCGCCTACCCGCTGCTCCTCGAGCTGGGCCCGGCGCGCGGCCCGGCGAGCGGACCGGCGGCGGCGCTGGGCGCCGTGAAAGAGCGGCTGCGCGCGGTGCCCGGGCGCGGGCTCGGCTGGGGCCTCCTGCGCCGGGGCGGCGGCGCGGCCGCGCCCGCCGATCCGGGTGCCGCGGTCGCCTTCAACTACCTCGGCCGCTTCGACGCCGGGGGCGGCCTCTTCGCCCCGGCGCCCGAGGACCCCGGCCCCGAGCGGAGCCGGCGCGGCCTCCGCAGCCATCCGATCGAGGTCAACGCCAGCGTCGCCGGCGACCGCCTCCGGGTCGCCTGGACCTACGGCCGCAACCGCCACCGCCGGGAGTCGATCGAGCGCCTGGCCGCCGCCTTCGACGCCGCGCTCGCGGAGCTGATCGAGCACTGCGCCCGGCCGGGTGCGGCCGCCTGGACGCCCTCCGACTTCACCCGCGCGCGGGTCAGCCAGTCCGACCTCGACCGGCTGGCCGCCCGGCTCGCCGGCACCCGCGCCTGAGGCCGCGAGGGACGCCATGCAACACCGCGACGTCGAGGACATCTACCCGCTCTCCCCGCTCCAGGAGGGGATGCTCTTCCACACCCTCTACCGGCCGGGCTCGGGGGTCTACGTCAACCGCCTGGCGCTCCGGCTCGGCGGCCCGCTCGACCGCGCCGCCCTCCGCGCCGCCTGGGAGCGCGCCGGCGAGCGCCACCCGATGCTCCGGAGCGCCTTCTTCTGGGAAGAGCTGGAGCGGCCGCTCCAGGTGGTCCACCGGCGGGTCGAGCTGCCCTGGCAGGAGCTGGACTGGAGCGGCGCCGGCGGCGGCGATGGCGACGAAGGCTGGCGGGGCCGGCTCGACGACCTCCTGGAGCGGCCCGAGTGGCGCTCGATCGAGCTGGGGGAGGCGCCGCTCCAGCGCCTGGCGCTGGTCCGGCTGGGCGCGGCCGACCATCTCATGGTCTGGGCCCACCACCACCTGCTGCTCGACGGCTGGTCGCTCGGGGTCGTCCTCGGCGAGGTGCTCGCGGAGTACGAGGCGGCGGCCGCCGGCCACGCCGGAATGCCGCCCGAGCCGCTGCCGCCGGCGCCGCCCTACGGCGACTTCATCGCCTGGCTCGAGCGCCGCGACGCCGCCGCCGACGAGGCGTGGTGGCGGCGCGAGCTGGCCGGCTTCGAGAGCGCGACGCCGCTGCCGGTGGCTGCCGCTCCGGAGCGTGCCGCCCCGGAGCGCGGCGCCCCGGAGCTGGCCGAGGTCGAGACCCGGCTCGATCCCGGCGCGAGCGCGGCGCTGGGCGCGCTCGCGCGCCGGCTGCGGATCACCCCCGCGACCGCGATCCAGGCCGCCTGGGGGCTGCTCCTCGCGCGCAGCGCCGGGGAACGCGAGGCGGTCTTCGGCGTCACGGTCTCCGGGCGCCCGGCGGACCTCGCCGGCATCGAGCGCGCGGTCGGCCTCTTCATCAACACCCTGCCGCTGCGGGTCGCGGCCGACCCCGGGGCCGCGCTCGGGCCGTGGCTCGAGGAGCTGCACGGGCGGCTCGCCGACCTGCGCGAGCACGAGCATGCCCCGCTCCCCGCGATCCAGCGCTGGAGCGGTGCGGCGCCCGGGGCGCCGCTGTTCGAGAGCGTGGTCGTGGTCGAGAGCTACCCGCTCGACACCGGACGCCTGCGCCGCGCCGGCGGCCTCGAGCTGGCGGTGGTGCGGGCGGAGGAGAGCACCAACTACCCGCTGACGCTCCAGGTCCAGCCCGGCGAGCGGCTGCTCCTGCGGCTGGCCTACGACCGCGCCCGGATCGCGCCGGAGGAGGCGAGGCTCGCGCTCGACCGGCTGGCCGTCCTCCTCGCCGGCCTCGCCGCCGCCGATCCGGCGACCCGGCTCGGCGACCTGCCGCTGGTGCCGGCGGACGAGCTGGACCGGCTCGAATCGTGGAACCGGACCGCCCGGGACTGGGACCTCGAGGCGCCGCTCCACCGCCGGATCGCTGCGGCCGCGGCCGCGACGCCCGACGCGGTGGCGGTGACCGCCGGCGGCGAGCACCTGAGCTACGGCGCGCTGGCGGCGTCGGCGGAGCGGCTGGCGCGGCGCCTAGCGGCCGCCGGCGCCGGCCGCGGTGCGCGGGTCGGGATCCTGATGGAGCGCTCGGCCGAGCTGATGGTCGCCCTGCTTGCGACCCTCGAGGCCGGCGCCGCCTACCTGCCGCTCGATCCCGAGCTGCCCGACGCCCGGCTGCACCTCCTGGTCGCGGACGCCCGGCCGGCGGCGGTCGTGGCGCAGCGGCGCTTCGCCGGCCGGCTGGACGCCCTCGGGGCGGCGGCGCCGCCGGTCCTCGCGCTCGATCCCGGGCGCCCGCCCGCCGAGCCCGGCCCCGGCGCGCCGGCGCTCCCGGAGTGCGGCCCCGACGACCTCGCCTACGTCCTCTACACCTCGGGCTCGACCGGCCGGCCGAAGGGAGTGATGGTGCCCCACCGCGGCATCGTCAACCGCCTGCTCTGGATGCAGGAGGCGTTCGGGCTCCGCGCCGGCGACGCCGTGCTGCAGAAGACCCCGTTCACCTTCGACGTCTCGGTCTGGGAGCTGTTCTGGCCGCTCCTCTGCGGGGCGCGGCTGGTGATGGCGCCGCCCGGCGGCCACCGCGACCCGGGCCGCCTGGCCGGGCTGATCGCCGCCGAGGGGGTGACCACGATCCACTTCGTCCCCTCGATGCTCGGCCCGTTCCTGGCCGAGCCGGCGGCCGCGCGCTGCACCTCGCTCCGCCGGGTGATCGCGAGCGGCGAGGCGCTGACCGCCGAGCTGTGCGAGCGCCTCCACCGCGTCCTCGGCGCCGAGCTGCACAACCTCTACGGCCCGACCGAGGCCTCGGTCGACGTCACCCACCACGCCGTGCCGGCGCGGCGCGGCGGAGCACCCGGTGCCGATCGGCCGGCCGATCGCCAACACCGCGATCGACGTCGTCGGCGCCCGGCTGCACCGCCAGCCGGTCGGCGCGGCGGGGGAGCTGTGCGATCGGCGGCGTCCAGCTCGCCCGCGGCTACCTCGGCCGCCCGGCGCTGACCGCCGAGCGCTTCGTCCCCGACCCGTTCGCCGCCGAGCCCGGCGCCCGCCTCTACCGCACCGGCGACCTCGCGCGCTGGCGCGCCGACGGCGACGTCGAGTTCCTCGGGCGGCGCGACCACCAGGTCAAGGTCCGCGGCTTCCGCATCGAGCTGGGCGAGATCGAGGCGGTCCTGGCCGAGCACCCGGCGGTGGCGGCGTGTGCGGTCGCGGCGGCCGGCGGCGCGGGTTCGCAGCGGCTGATCGCCTACGTCGTCGCGGCGGGGGCGGCGGCCTCGGACGCGGCGCTCCGCGCCTGGCTCGGCGCACGGCTGCCCGGCTACATGGTGCCGGCGGAGCTGGATCCGGCTCGAGAAGTTGCCGCTCACCGCGAGCGGCAAGCTCGACCGCCGGGCGCTCCCCGTCCCGGGCGCCGCGCGGCCCGACCTCGAGCGCCCGTTCGTGCCGCCGCGGACGCCGGCCGAGGAGGCGCTGGCGATGGCCTGGGGGCTCGCCCTCGACCTCGACGAGGTGGGGATCGACGACGACTTCTTCGCCCTCGGCGGCGACTCGATCAAGAGCCTGCGGGTGCTCGGCGAGGCGCGCCGGCTGGGGCTCGAGCTGGCTCTCCCGGACCTCTTCGACCACCCGTCAATCCGCGGGCTGGCGCGGGTGGTGCGCACGGCGGGCGCCGAGCGCGCGACGGCGCCGTTCGAGCTGATCGGCGACGCCGACCGCCGGCGCCTCCCGGCCGGCGCCGAAGACGCCTACCCGCTGACCCTGCTCCAGGCCGGGATGGTCTTCGAGTCGTCGCGCGCCACCGCCAGCGCGGTCTACCACGACGTCTACACCGTCCGCCTCGCGGCGCGCTTCGACCGCGGCGCGCTGGCCGAAGCGCTGGCGGCGCTCGCCGCCCGCCACGGCGTCCTGCGCACTTCGTTCCGGCTCACCGAGTTCTCCGAGCCGCTCCAGGTGGTCCACGCCGTGGCGGCGCCGCCGCTCGCGGTCGCCGACCTCCGGGCGCTGCCGGAGAACGCCGCCGCGGCGGCGGTGCGGCGCTGGGTCGCGGCCGAGGCGCGCCGCCACTTCCCCTGGGAGCGGCCGCCGCTGGCGCGGGTCCAGGTGCACCTCCTGGCCGGCGGGAGCTTCCAGTTCTCGCTCTCGTTCCACCACGCGATCCTCGACGGCTGGAGCATCGCGACGCTCGCCACCGAGCTGTTCGCCGACTACCGGGCGCGGCTCGGCGGCCGCGCGCCGGCGGTCGAGCCGCCGGCGGCGGCGTTCCGCGACTACGTCGCGCTCGAGCGGGCGGCGCTCGCGTCGGAGGCGAGCCGCGAGCACTGGCGGCGCGCCCTCGCCGGCGCCGGCCGCACCCGGCTGCCGCGCCTCGGCGGCGCGCGCGACCGCCGCTCCCGGGTGCGGCCGATGCCGATCGCGATCGGCGGCGAGGCGGTCGAGGCCGGCCTGCGGCGGACCGCGCGCGCCGCCGGCGTGCCGCTCAAGAGCGTGCTCCTGGCGGTCCACCTGCGGGTGCTCGCGACCGCGGCCGGGGCGGGCGAGGCGGTCACCGGCCTGGTGGTCTCGGGACGGCCGGAGAGCGACGGCGGCGACCGCGTGCTCGGGCTCTTCCTCAACACCCTGCCGCTGCGGCTGGCGGTGGCCGGCGGCGCGAGCTGGCTCGATCTGGCGCGTGCGGCGTTTTCGGCCGAGCGGGCGTCGCTGCCGCACCGCCGGTTCCCGCTGGCCGAGATCCAGCGCCTCCACGGCGGCGACGAGCTGTTCGAGACCGCCTTCAACTTCGTCGACTTCCACGTCTACCAGCGGCTGGCCGGCGGCGACGAGGCCGGCGGCGACGACGGCGAGCGGGGCGAGGGCCTCGAGCTGCTCGAGGGGGACTTCTACGAGGCGACCCACTTCGCGCTCCTCGCCAACTTCGGGCTCACCCCCGAGGGGCGGCGCCTCCACGGCGAGGTGAAGTACGACGCCTCGGTGCTCGGCGAGGCGCAGGCGGCAGCGGTCGCCGGCTGGTACGGCCGGGCGCTGGCCTCGGCGGCGGCGGAGCCGGAGGCGCGGGTGGGTGGGGTGGAGCTGCTCTCGGAGGCCGAGCGGGCGCGGCTCGCGGGGTGGTCGGCGATGCGGCTGCCCGCGACCGCCGAGCCGGCGGCTGGTGCTAGCGGGGTGGAGCGGCTCTCGGAGGTGGAGCGGGCTCGGCTCGCCGGGCCGGCTCCGCGGCTCTCGGCGGCGGTGCCGACCGGGGCGCGGCCGGCGACGACGGTGATCGATCGCCTGTGGTCCGTGGCGGCGGCGGCGCCGGACGCGGTGGCGGTGTCGAGCGGTGGGGCACAGGTGAGCTACGGCGAGCTGGCGCGGCGCGCGGAGGCGCTGGCGCGGCGGCTGGCGGCACTCGGGGCGGCGGGTCCGGGGGCAGTCGTCGGGCTTTGCCTCGAGCGGTCGATCGAGCTGGTGGCGGCGGTGATCGGGGTGCTGCGGGCGGGGGCGGTCTACCTGCCGCTCGATCCGGCGCAGCCGGCGGCGCGGCAGGCGCTGGTGCTCGGCGACGCGCGGCCGGCGGTGGTCGTCGCCGACGCGGCCGGGCGCGGGCCGGTGGCCGAGGCGCTGGCAGCGGCCGGCGTCGAGGCGGTGGTCCTCGGGGCCGCGGAAGCGCTCCGACCGGCGGCGGGCGCGGCGAGCCCGCTGCCGCCGCCGTCGCCGGGGGACCCGGCCTACGTGCTCTACACCTCGGGCTCGACCGGCCGGCCGAAGGGGGTGCGGGTGGGCCACCGCGAGGTTGCTCGCCTCCTGACCTCGACCTCGGGGTGGTTCGACTTCGGCCCTCGCGATGTCTGGACGCTGTTCCACAGCTACACCTTTGACTTCTCGGTCTGGGAGCTGTGGGGGGCGCTGGCGCTCGGGGGGCGGCTGGCGGTGGTGCCGCGGGAGACGGCGCGGACGCCGGAGCGGTTCCACGACCTCCTCGCCGCCGAGCGGGCGACCGTGCTCAACCAGACGCCGTCGGCGTTCGGGGCGCTGATCGCCGCGGAGGGGGCCCGCGCCGGCTCGGCCGCCGGCTCCGCCGCGGGCGGCGACCTCGCGGCGCTGCGCTGGGTGGTGTTCGGCGGCGAAGCGCTGCGGGCGGCCGAGCTGGCGCCCTGGTTCGCGCGGCGCGCCGGCGGCGGCCCGCGCCTGGTCAACATGTACGGGATCACCGAGACCACGGTGCACGTGACCTACCGGGAGGTGACCGCGTCCGACGCGGCGTCGGGGTCGGGGAGCCGGATCGGGGTGCCGATCCCGGACCTCTCGCTCTGGGTGCTCGACCGCTGGGGCCGGCCGGCGCCGGTGGGGGTTGCGGGGGAGATCGCGGTGGGCGGTGCCGGGGTCTCGGGCGGCTACCCGGGCCGGCCGGCGCTGACCGCGGCGCGCTTCGTGCCCGATCCGTTCTCGCGCGAGCCGGGGGCGCGGCTCTACAGGAGCGGCGACCTCGGCCGCTGGGTGCCGGCGGGCGCAGTGGAGGCCGGCGAGGTTGAGTACCTGGGCCGGATCGACCACCAGGTGCAGGTGCGCGGCTTCCGGGTCGAGCTGGGGGAGATCGAGGCCGCGCTCGGGCGCTGCCCCGGGGTGGCCGAGGCGGTGGTCGTGGCGCGCGACGACGGCGCCGGTCCGGGCGGCGAGCTGCGGCTGGTCGCCTACCTGGTGCCGGCGCCGGGCGCGGCGGTCCCCGACGCCGGGACGCTGCGCGCGGCGCTCGCGGCGAAGCTCCCCGACTACATGCTGCCGGCGGCCTGGGTCGCGCTCGAGCGGCTGCCGCTGACCGCCAACGGCAAGGTCGACCGCGCCGCGCTCCCCGACCCCGACGAAGGCGGCCGGCTCGCCGCCGCGCGCCCCTACCGCGTTCCGCGCACCCCGGTCGAGGAGACCCTGGCCGCGATCTGGGCCGAGGTCCTGCGCGCGCCGCGGGTCGGCCTCGACGACGGCTTCTTCGAGCTGGGCGGGGACTCGATCCTGAGCATCCGGCTGGTCGGGCTGGCGGCCGAGCGCGGGCTCGCCGTGAGCGTCGAGCAGCTCTTCGCCCACCCGACCGTCCGCGAGCTGGCGCCGCGGCTCGGCCGCGCCGACGCGATCGCGCCGTCGGCGCCCTGGTCGCTGGTCTCGGCGGAGGACCGCGAGCGCTTGCCCGCCGACGCCGAGGACGCCTACCCCCTGACCCGGCTCCAGACCGGGATGTTCTTCCACAGTCAGTACCGGCCCGGCACCGCGGTCTACCACGACCTCCTGAGCCTGTCGGTGCGCGCGCCGTTCGACCGCCGGCGGCTCGCGGCGGCGCTCGCGGAGCTGGCGGCCCGCCACCCGGTGCTGCGCACCTCGTTCGACGGCGGGCGCTACGGCCAGGCGCTCCAGATCGTCCACCGGCGGGCGGCGGTGCTCCTCGCGGTCGCCGACCTCACCGCGTTGGCGCCGCCGGCGCGCGCCGCCGCCCTCCGGGCCTGGATCGAGGCCGAGCGCCGCCGCGACTTCGACTGGGAGCGCGCGCCGCTCCTCCGCGTCCAGGTGCACCGGCTCGACGACGAGAGCTTCCGGCTGTCGCTCTCGTTCCACCACGCGATCCTCGACGGCTGGAGCGTCGCGGTGCTCCTCGCGGAACTGTTCCGCCGCTACCGCGGCGAGCCGCTCGAGCCGCCGCCGGCGCTCTCGTTCCGAGATTTCGCCGCCGCCGAGCTGGCGGCGCTCGGGTCGGAAGCGAGCCGCGAGCACTGGCGGCGCGCCCTCGCCGGCGCCGGCCGCACGGTTTTGCCGCGCCTCGGCGCCCCGGCAGGTCTGGCAGCCGCGGCGGGCGTGCGGGTGCTGCCGGTCGAGGTCGGCTCCGAGACCGCTGCGGGCCTCCAGCGCCTCGCCGCCCGGCTGGCGCTGCCGCTCAAGAGCGTGCTCCTGGCGGTCCACCTGCGCGTGCTCGCGGCCGCGGCGGGCGCGGCCGAGGTGCTCACCGGTCTCGTCTCGTCGGGGCGGCCGGAGGGCGAGGGCGGCGACCGCGTGCTCGGCCTCTTCCTCAACACGCTGCCGCTGCGGCTGGCGGTTCCCGGCGGTGCGAGCTGGCTCGATCTGGCGCGGGCGGCGTTCGCGGCCGAGCGGGAATCGCTGCCGCACCGGCGCTTCCCGCTGGCCGAGATCCAGCGCCTCCACGGCGGCGACGACCTCTTCGAGACCGCCTTCAACTTCGTCCACTTCCACGTCTACCGCGAGGTCGACGCCGGCGAGGGGGTCGAGGTCCTCGGCGGCGAGCTGCTCGAGGAGACCCACTTCACCTTGCTCGCCAACTTCGGCGTCGATCCCGGCGACGGCCGGCTCACCCTCGAGGTCAAGTACGACGCGGCGGCGCTCGGCGAGGCGCAGGCGGAGTCGATCGCGGGCTGGTACGGGCGGGCGCTGGCCTCGGCGGCGGCGGCGCCGGAGGCGCGGGTGGGCGGGGTGGAGCTGCTCTCGGAGGCCGAGCGGGCGCGGCTCGCGGGGTGGTCGGCGATGCGGCCGCAGGGGGCGGGGGAGTCGACGCGGCCGATGGCGACGGTGATCGACCGGCTGTGGTCCGCGGCGGCGGCTTCGCCGGACGCGGTGGCGGTGACGAGCGGCGGGGCGCAGGTGAGCTACGGCGAGCTGACCCGGCGCGCGGAGGCGCTGGCGCGGCGGCTCGCGGTGCTCGGCGCGGCGGGTCCGGGGGCAGTCGTTGGGCTCTGCCTGGAGCGGTCGATCGAGCTGGTGGCGGCGATCGCCGGAGTGCTCCGCGCCGGCGCGGCCTACCTGCCGCTCGATCCGGCGCAGCCGGCGGAGCGGCAGGCGCTGGTGCTCGGCGACGCGCGGCCGGCGGTCGTGGTGGCCGACGCGGCCGGGCGCGGGCCGGTGGCCGAGGCGCTGGCGGCAGCCGGCGTCGAGGCGGTGGTGCTCGGAGTCAGCGAGGCGCTCCGGCCGATGAATGGCGCAGCGCCCGCGCTGCTGCCGCCGCCGTCGCCGGGGGATCCCGCCTACGTGCTCTACACCTCGGGCTCGACTGGCCGGCCGAAGGGCGTGCGGGTGGGTCACCGCGAGGTGGCGCGCCTCCTGACCTCGACCTCGGGGTGGTTCGACTTCGGCGCCTCGGACGTCTGGACGCTGTTCCACAGCTACACCTTCGACTTCTCGGTCTGGGAGCTGTGGGGTGCGCTGGCGCTCGGCGGGCGTCTGGTGGTGGTGCCGCGGGAGACGGCGCGGACGCCGGAGCGGTTCCACGACCTCCTCGCCGCCGAGCGGGCGACCGTGCTCAACCAGACGCCGTCGGCGTTCGGGGCGCTGATCGCCGCGGAGGGCGCCCGCGCCGGCTCCGGCGCCGGCTCGGCCGCGGGCGGCGATCTCGCGGCGCTGCGCTGGGTGGTGTTCGGCGGCGAGGCGTTGCGGGCGGCCGAGCTGGCGCCGTGGTTCGCGCGCCGTGCCGGCGGCGGCCCGCGCCTGGTGAACATGTACGGCATCACCGAGACGACGGTGCACGTGACCTACCGCGAGGTGACGGCGGCGGACGCGGCGTCGGGGTCGGGGAGCCGGATCGGGGTGCCGATCCCGGACCTCTCGCTCTGGGTGCTCGACCGCTGGGGCCTCCCGGCGCCGGTGGGGGTGGCGGGGGAGATCGCGGTCGGCGGTGCCGGGGTCTCGGGCGGCTATCCGGGGCGGCCGGCGCTGACCGCGGCACGTTTCGTGCCCGATCCGTTCTCGCGCGAGCCGGGGGCGCGGCTCTACAGGAGCGGCGACCTCGGGCGCTGGGTGCCGGCGGAGGAGGGAGCCGGCGAGGTCGAGTACCTCGGCCGGATCGACCACCAGGTGCAGGTGCGCGGCTTCCGGGTCGAGCTGGGGGAGATCGAGGCGGCGCTCGGGCGCTGCCCCGGGGTGGCCGAGGCGGTAGTGATCGCCCGCGACGACGGCGCCGGTCCGGGGGGCGAGCTGCGGCTGGTCGCCTACCTGGTGCCGGCGCCTGGCGAAGCGGTCCCCGACGCCGGGACGCTGCGCGCGGCGCTCGCGGCGAAGCTCCCCGACTACATGCTGCCGGCGGCCTGGGTGGCGCTCGAGCGGCTGCCCCTGACCGCCAACGGCAAGGTCGACCGCGCCGCGCTCCCCGATCCGGACGAGGGCGGCCGGCTCGCCGCCGCGCGCCCCTACCGCGCCCCGCGCACCCCGGTCGAGGAGACCCTGGCGGCGATCTGGGCCGAGGTCCTGCGCGCGCCGCGGGTCGGCCTCGACGACGACCTCTTCGAGCTGGGCGGCCACTCGCTCCTGGCGGTCCGGATCGTCGCCCGCATCCGCGCCGAGCTGGGGGTCGAGCTGCCGCTCGCCGCGCTCTACGAGGCGACCACGGTCGAGGCGCTGTCGCTCGCCGTGCTCGAGGCGCAGCTCGCGGCTGGGCCGGGGGTGGGGCCGGGGATGGACGACCTCCTGGCCGAGATCGAGGGGCTCTCCGGCGAGGAGCTGGCGGCGGGGATCGGCGCCGCCGGCGAGGAGGGCGGGCGATGACCGCCCTGGCGGAGCGCCTGGCGCGCCTGACGCCGGAGCAGCGCGAGCTGCTCCACCGGAAGCTCCGCGAGCGCGGCGGCCCGGCGGCCGCCGCCGAGCCGGCGATCCCGCTCCTCGAGCCCGACCCCGCGGCGCGCTTCGAGCCGTTCCCGCTGTCCGAGGTCCAGCGCGCCTACTGGATCGGCCGCCAAGGGGTCTACGGCCTCTCGGGCGCCGGCACCAACGCCTACTTCGAGCTGCACTTCGAGGACGCCGCGGCGCTCGGCGAGGGGTGGCCCGGGCGCCTCGAGGCCGCGTTCCGCCGTCTGGTCGAGCGCCACGACATGCTGCGCGCCGAGTTCCAGCCCGACGGCCGCCAGCGCGTCCTCGCCGAGGTGCCGCCGCTCGCGGTCGAGGTTGTCGATCTCTCCGGCGCCGGCGCGGCGGCGGTCGAGGAGCGGCTCGCCGCGGTGCGCGAGCGGATGCGCTACGGACGCGGCGACCTCGAGCGCTGGCCGCTCTCGGAGGCGCTGATCCACCTGCTGCCGGACGGCGGCCTCCGCCTCCACGTCCGGTTCGAGAGCCTGATCGTCGACGGCGACAGCCGCAACCTCCTCTTCCGGGAGCTGTTCCGGTTCGCCGCCGACCCCGGCGCCGAGCTGCCGCCCCCGGCCTGCACCTACCGCGACTACGTCCTGACCTGGGAGCGCTTCCGGCGCGGCGACGCCTACCGGCGGGCGCGCGAATGGTGGCTGGCGCGGATCCCCGGGATGCCGCCGCCGCCGGCGCTGCCGTGGGCGCGGCCGCCGCTCCCCGAGACCCCGGGCCGCCTGGCCTTCCGCTCGCTCCGGCTGCTCGACAAGCCGCGCTGGGAGGCGCTCCGCCGGCGCTCCGGTGCGCGCGGCCTGACCCCGGCGACCCTGGTGATCTCGGCCTTCGCCGACCTCCTCGCGGCGTGGTGCCGCGAGCCCGGGCTGACCCTCGCGGTCGAGGGCTCCTACCGGCCGCCGGTCCACCCCGGGATCGCCGGCGTGGTCGGCAACTTCAACACCGTGCTGCTCCTTGCCTGCGAGGGGGGCGCCGGCACCTTCGCCGAGCGCGCCGCCCGCCTCGGCGAGCAGTCGCGCGCGGCGCTCGACCGCTGGACCTTCTCGGGCTTCGAGGTGCTGCGCGAGATGGGGCGCCTCCGGCCGTCGCCGTGGCCGCCGATGCCGGTGCTCTTCAACAGCCTGATCGAGTACAGCCACCCGAGCTACCTCGCCGCTGCGGAGGAGCCCGCCGCGGAGGAGCCCGGTCCGGAGCCGCTCTTCGTCGATGCCGGGGGCTACCTGCCGCAGCTCGGGATGCTGGTCACGGTCGCCGAGTACGAGGACCTCTACTGCCGCTGGCAGGCGGCCGAGGGGATGTTCCCCGACGGCCTCCAGGAGGCGATGGCGGACGGCTACGGGCGGCTCCTCGGCGCGCTAGCCGACGGCGACGCGCCCTGGGACTGGCCGTGGCCGCGGCTGGCCGGGCTCTGCGGGGGCGGTGGGGCCGGCGGGGTCGAGCGCGACGCGCCCGCCGTGCCGGCGGCCGCGCCGCCGGCGGCGCAGCCGCGCGAGCCGCGCGAGCCGCGCGACGGGCTCGAGCGGCAGCTCGCCGCGGAGTGGGCCGACCTCCTGGGCGTGCCGCGGGTGGGCGCCCGCGACGACTTCTTCGCGCTCGGCGGCGACTCCTGGCGGGTCGCTCTCCTCGCCGCGCGCCTGCGCCGCCGCTTCGGCGCCGAGCTGCCGGTGTGGGCGTTCTTCGAGCGCCCCACCGTCGAGGCGCTGGCCGCGGCGCTCGCGGCGCCGGCCGGAGCCGGCGCCGCCGCCCGATCGGACGACGTTTCACCGGCCGGCCCTCCGGCGCGGCCGGAATCACTCGGGAGCCAAGGGGGACGCGATGTCTGAAGCGAATGGATGGCGAACCTTCGTGGTGGTCTGGCTGGGCCAGGTGGTGTCGATGTTCGGCTCCGCCCTGACCGCCTTCGCGATGGGGGTGTGGGTCTACCAGAGCACCGGCTCGGTGACGCTCTTCACCCTCATCGCCCTTTCGGCGACGCTGCCCGGGATCCTGCTGGCGCCGATCGCCGGCGCCCTGGTCGACCGCTGGGACCGGCGCTGGACGATGATCCTGGCCGACACCGGCGCGGCGCTCGGCACCGGCATCCTGGTCGGGCTCCTCTTGGCCGACCGGCTCGAGGTCTGGCACGTCTACGGCGTGGTGGCGCTGATCTCGCTCGCAGGCACGTTCCAGAACCCCGCGTTCGGCGCGTCGATCCCGCTCCTGGTGCCCAAGAAGCAGCTCGGGCGGGTGAACGGCATGATGGAGCTCGGGATCTCGGCGAGCGAGATCCTGGCGCCGCTCTTGGCCGGCGTGCTCCTGGTGCGCATCCAGGTGGCGGGGGTGATCGCGGTCGACCTCGCGACCTTTCTCTTCGCCGCGCTGCTCCTGCTCTTCGTCTCGATCCCGCGGCCGCCGCGGAGCGAGGCGGCGCAGGCGGTGCAGGGCTCGCTCCTGCGCGAGGCCGGCTTCGGCTGGCGCTACATCCGCGAGCGGCCGGGTCTCCTGACGCTCCTCGGCTATTTCTCGGCGCTCAACCTCCTGGTGCCGATGGCGATGGTGCTCTCGACGCCCCTCGTGCTCGGATTCGCCGGGGCCGACGGGCTCGGCGTGGCGCTCGCGATCGGCGGGGCCGGGGCGGTGGTCGGGAGCCTGGTGATGAGCGCGTGGGGCGGTCCGAAGCGCCGCATCTACGGCATCCTCGGGATGGCGCCGGTGACCGTCCTCGGCCTCGCGATCGCCGGCCTGCGGCCGTCGGTGCTGATGGTCGGCGCCGGGCTGTTCCTGGTCTTCTTCGCGATCCCGATCACCAACGCCTCGAGCCAGGCGATCTGGCAGACCAAGGTCGCCCCCGACGTCCAGGGGCGGGTGTTCGCGGTGCGCCGGATGATCGCCCAGATCACTGCGCCGGTGGCGTTCCTGATCGCCGGCCCGCTCGCCGAGAAGGTGTTCCAGCCGCTGCTCGCGCCCGGCGGCGCGCTCGCCGGCACCCTCGGCACCATGCTCGGCACCGGCCCGACGCGCGGCATCGGCCTGCTGTTCATCACCATGGCGGCGCTCTTTGCCCTGGTCGCGTTCTTCGCCTTGTCCTTCCCGCGCCTGCGGCGGCTCGAGGACGAGGTGCCCGACGCGATCCCCGACCGCCCCGAGCCGGCGCCGCCGCCGGAGCCGTCGCCGGCCGCCGGCGTGCCGGGGACCGAGCTGGCGGGCGAGATGCCCCGGGAGGTGTGAGGTGCCCGAGGCGGTACCCGAACCGGTGCGGGCGGCGGTCGTAGGCGCCGGCCTCGGCGGCGCGCTGGCCGCGCTCTATCTCGACCGCGCCGGCTACCGGGTCGAGGTCTACGAGGGGCATGGCGATCCGCGCGCCGGCGCGTTCGCCGGCCCCTCGATGAACCTCGGCCTGTCGCGGCGCGGGATCGAGGCGCTGCGCCGGGTCGGCCTCGACCGGCGGGTGCTCGAGCGCGCGATCGCGATGCGCGGCCGGGCGGTCCACCACGCCGACGGCACCGTGGTCGAGCAGCCTTACGGCCGCGCCGACGGCCAGGTGATCCACGCCGTCCAGCGGCGCGAGATCAACTGCCTGCTGCTCGACGCGCTCGACGAGCAGAGGGTGCCGCTCCACTTCGGCCGGCGCCTGACCGGCCTCGACCGCGACCGCGGCGAGCTGCGCTTCGACGACGGCTCCGGCGGCGGGGCGGAGACCGTCCGTCCCGACTTCACGGTCGGCGCCGACGGCCTCCACTCGACGGTGCGGGCGGCGATCCAGCGCGGGCTCCCGGCCGAGCTGGAGCGGCGCGCCCTCGACTGGGGCTGGAAGGAGCTGACCGTCCCGGCCGCGGCCGGCGCCGGGCTCGCCGCCGACGCCTTCCATCTCTGGCCGCGCGGCGGCTCGATGGTCTTCGCCCATCCCAACCGCGACGGCACTTTCACCTGCTCGCTGGTGCTGCCGCTCGAGGGGCGGCGGAGCTTCGCCGAGCTGTCCGAGGACGGCCGGGTCGAGGCGCTGTTCGCCGCCGAGTACCCCGACCTGGCGGCGGCGATCCCCGACCTCGGCGAGCAGTTCCGCGGCAACCCGGTGATCTCGCTGGTCAGCATCCGCACCTCGCCGTGGAGCTGGCGCGACCGCTTCGTGCTCCTCGGCGACGCGGCGCACGCGGTGGTGCCGTTCCTCGCCCAGGGGATGAACGCCGCCTTCGAGGACTGCGGCCTGCTGGTCGAGGCGCTCGCCCGGCTGCCCGGCAGCCGCGCCGCCGCCTTCGCCGACTTCGAGGGCCGGAGGAAGCCCGACACCGACGCGCTCGAGGCGATGTCGCGGGCGAACTTCCACGAGCTCCGCGACCGCGTCCGCTCGCCCTGGCTCCGCCTCCACCGGGCGGCCACCGAGGCGGTCGGCGCGCGGCTGCCGAACTGGATGCCGCTCCACGCGCGCATCACCAACACGACCGTCCCCTACGCCGAAGCGGCCCGGATCGCCCGCCGCCAGGACCGGCTCCTGGCCGGCGTGGCGCTGGCCGCGGCCGCCGGCGTCGGGCTGGCGGTCTGGAACCTGCTCCACAGGAGGAAGCCATGATCCACTCCAACGAAGACCCCGAAGCCTTCCTCGTCGAGATCTCCGACCTCGAGGCCGACCCGCCGCCGGCCGAGATCGCCGAGGTCCTGCCGGCGCTCTCGACGATCGTCGCCTGGGCGCGCGACTACCTGAGCGTCCCGCACTCGGAGCTCGGGCGGGAGGGGCCGGTCTGCCCGTTCGTGCCCAAGGCGCTCGAGTTCCGGACCTTCTACCTGGCGGTCCGGCGCGGCACCGACTTCGACCGCGTGGAGCTCGAGGCGTCGATCCTGCGCTGCCGCGACTGGTTCCTGCGCTTGAAGCCGAACCGCGGCCCCGAGCGGGTCTACAAGACGATCCTCAACCTCTTCCCCGACCTCGATCCGTCGCGCTGGGTGGAGGTGGTCGACGGCACCCAGGAGCGGCTCAAGCCGCGCTTCGTCCCCCAGGGGCTCATGATCGGCGAGTTCCACGCCATCCCGCCGTCCAAGGCCGGCCTCTGGAACCCCGACTTCCGGCCGCTGCGAGCGCCGGTGCCGATGCTGGCGATCCGCCATCTGGTGCCGACCGACTTCTGGTTCCTGCGCCACGAGCGCGGGCTCGTGGAGGAGTACCTGCGCCTCTTTGGCGACAACCTCAACCCGCGGGTCGCGGGCGCGGTGCGCGAGGCCGCTAGAGAGTTCGGGCTCGAGCTGCCGGCCCAGGCCGGCGGCCCGTGGAAGGTCGCCGAGGGGGAGGTCGCCGAGGGGGAGGTCGCCGCGGCGCGCTAGGATCGGCCGGCGCGCCGGCCCGCCGCCGCCGCGCCCACCCGCGCGATGAGCCCGAGCGAGACCCCCGACGCCCCCGGCGCCGCCTCCGATCCCGGCGGCGGCGCCGCCGCGCCCTACGAGGCGCGCGGCGCCCACAACCCGCGCGTCGTCGACCTGATCGCGCGCGACCCCGAGCGCGGCGAGGTGGTGCTGGCGATCCTCGAGCCGCGCCCGTGGGACGGCACCGACGGGCGGCTCCTCCAGCTCGAGGACAAGCTCAACGCCTACTTCGGCTACGTCCTCGACGGCTTCCTGGTCCGCGACTACCCGGGCTACCAGGACCTGCCGGTCCTCGTGCGCCTCGACTGCGTCGAGGAGCCGGGCGAGGCCGAGCGGCCGTTCCTGGCGGCGGCGGCGCGCTTCTCTTCGGCCCACGGCCTGCGCTTCGCGGTGCGGGTGGTCGACGATCCGTTCGCGAAGCGGGCGCCGTGGGAGGAGTGACCGGCGCGCCCGCCGCCGTGCCCGCCGTCGCCCCCGAGCGCTTCGCAACCGCGCGGCTCCTCGCCGAGCGGCTGACCGAGGAGCACTGGACCGAGCTGCGCGCGATGGAGGTCGATCCACGGGTGATGGCGACCCTCGGCGGCGTCCGCACCGAGGAGCAGAGCCGCGCCTACCTCGACCTCAACCTCGAGCAGTGGCGGCGCCACGGCTACGGCGTCTGGGTCCTGCGCACCCTCGGCCCCGGCGCGTACGCCGGCCGCGCCGGGCTGCGCAACGTCGAGTGGGACGGCGTCGAGGAGGTCGAGCTGGCCTACGCGCTGATCGCGGAGCTCCATGGCCGCGGCCTCGCCACCGAGGCGTCGCGCGCGATCCTCGGGATCGCCTTCGACGAAGTCGGGCTCGAGGACGTCATCGCGTTCACCGCGCTCGACAACCTCCGCTCCCGGCGGGTGATGGAGAAGTGCGGCCTGACCCTCGAGCGCGAGATCTTCCGCAAGGGGATGCGGCAGGTACTCTACCGGCTGCGGCGGCCGGAGGCCGGCCGAGCGACGGGCTGAGCGCGGGCGGAATCCGGCCAAACCTCGAGCCGGCCCTCCGCGTACAAGACGCCGACTCCGGCCCCCGCGTGCCGCGCTCCCGCGGCACCGGCGCGCCGGCCGGAGCCGGAGACGCCGAACCGAGATGGCTGCCCGCCCGTTCGCCGCGGCGCTGCTCGCCCCGCTGGTCCAGATCCTCGCCGCCGCCGCGGCCGCCGAGGAACCCGCCGCCGCTCCCGCCGGCGTCGCCGAGCCTATCGAGATCCGCCGCGTCGCCGGCGGCGTCGTCGTCGACGGCGACATCTCCGATCCCGCCTGGAGCCAGGCGGCGCGGGTCGAGACCTGGTACGAGACCAACCCCGGCGACAACGTGCCGCCGGCGCAGAAGAACGTCGCCTGGCTCGGCTACGACGACGGCTTCCTCTATGCGGCGTTCGAGTTCGAGGACCCGGAGCCGGCGCGGATCCGGGCGCCGCTCGCCGACCGCGACGACGTGCCCGGCTACACCGACTACGGCGGCGTGCTGATCGACGCCGCCGGCGACGGCAAGACGGCGCAGATGTTCCTCGCCAACCCGCGCGGCGTGCAATACGACGCGATCAGCTCCGACGCCGCCGGCGAGGACTCGGCGCCCGACTTCTTCTGGGACAGCGCCGGCCGCATCACCGCGACCGGCTGGACGCTCGAGATCCGCATCCCGTTCTCCTCGCTCCGCTACCGCAGCAACGGCGGCGGCCCGGCGGAGTGGGGGATCCTGCTCTACCGCAACCTGCCGCGCGACCGCCGCTTCCAGCACTTCAGCTCGCGCCTGCCGCGCGACGTCAACTGCTTCATCTGCAACGTCCGGCCGCTGGTCGGCCTCGAGGGACTGCCCGACGGGCGGCCACTGGGTGGTGGCGCCCTACGCCAGCGGCCGGCAGCTCGCGACCCCGGCCGCCGGCCCCGGCTCGCCGCTCGACGACGACGACCCCGAGGGCGAGGCCGGGCTCGACGTCAAGTGGCTGCCCAACCCGGCGACCGCGATCGACGCCACCGTCAACCCGGACTTCTCGCAGATCGAGTCCGACGTCGCCCAGATCGCCGCCAACGAGCGCTTCGCCCTCTTCTTCCCCGAGCGGCGGCCGTTCTTCCTCGAGGGGGTCGACCTCTTCTCGACCCCGCTCCAGGCGGTCTACACCCGCACGCATCACCCAGCCGCGCTGGGGCCTGCGCGCCACCGGCGAGGCCGGCGAGAGCGTCTACACCGTGCTGGTGGCCCAGGACGAGGGGGGCGGCAGCGTCATCCTGCCGGGGCCGATCTCGTCGAGCTTCGCGCTCCAGGACTTCGATTCGACGGCGGCGATCGGCCGCTGGCGCCGCGACCTCGGCCAGTCGTTCGTCAGCGTCCTCTACAGCGGCCGCGAAATCGACGAGGGCGGCGCCTACAACCGCGTCCTCGGCCCCGACTTCCGCTGGCGGCCGACCGACGGCGACACGGTGAGCGGCCAGCTCCTCTGGTCCGAGAGCGAGACCCCGGACCGCCCCGACCTCGCCGGCGAGTGGGACGGCCGCGACCCTCTCCGGCCACGCCGCCGAGCTCTGGTGGTCGCGCGACACCGGCGCCTGGGACCTCTTCGTCCAGGGCCAGGACATCGGCGACGGCTTCCGCGCCGACAACGGCTTCATGCCCCAGGTCGGCCTGCGCGCCGCCAGCGCCGAGACCGGCCGCAGCTTCTACCCCGAGGACCGGCCGGTGTCGCGCCTGCGCCTCTTCACCTTCGGCGACTACGTCGAGGACCGCGAGGGCGCCCTCCTGCGCCAGGGCGTCACCCCCGGCTTCGGCCTCGACGCCAAGCTCAACTCCTTCGTCCGCTTCGAGTTCGCGTTCGAGGACATCCGTGCCGTCGAGCGCGTCCACCGCCGCTTCCAGGTCCGGCCCGAGATCTACGTCCGCCCCGGGCGCAGGGTGCCCGAGATCTCGCTCCTGGCCTCGTTCGGCGACGAGATCGACTTCGCCAACGACCGCCCCGGCGAGGGCGCCACGGTCACCCTCGCCGGCGACCTCCATCCCACCGACCACCTGCGCTTCTTCCTCACCGCCAGCCGCCGCTGGCTCGACGTCGACACCGGCACCCTCTCCGGCCGCCTCTTCACCGCCGACGTCGCCCGCCTGCGCACCGTCTACACCTTCAACCACCGCTCCTGGCTGCGCCTGATCGGCCAGTGGGTCGAGACCGTGCGCGACCCCGCCCTCTACACCTTCGAGGTCGCCCCCCGCGACGCCGCCTTTTCCGGATCGGCTGTCCTCGCCTACAAGCTCAACTGGCAGACCGTGGCCTACCTGGGATGGTCGGAGGGGCAGGAGCTGGACGAGCGGGACGACCTGGCGCCGGCGGAGCGGCAGGTGTTTCTGAAGGTTGCCTACGCGTTTCAGGGGTGAGGACGCGCATCGACGTACGCTGAAAGGCGAAAACTCAAGAATCTGGATTGAGTGATTCGCTGTGGGACGTATGTTAGGCTGTAAGTACGCCAAGCAGCGTGTCGCCAGGCAGCGTGTCTTCCAGGCAGCGGTATCCAAATGACGGCGGCGGCGCCGTGCCGCCTCCCGCGCAAACCCTGAAAGGAGCCCCGAAATGCAGATCCAGAAGTTCGAGAAGGTGAAGGCTGAGCCGTTCGGCACCCAGTTCGCGACCAAGCTCGAGGGCGTCAACAACAAGCTGGTCTGCGCGTTGTCGGCGGTGACCCCGTGCTCCGACGACCACCGGCCGCTGCCCGAGGAGCCGGTCTTCGTCTAGGCGCTAGACGCCTCCGTACGACGCAGTTTCCGAGAACATCCCGAACAACACGCTGCTGAAGCGGACGTTTCGCCGCCGGGGGAGCGCAGACGCTCCCCGGCGGTAACGTCCGGGCCGCCGGGACGCCTTAGACCGGCAATGTCCATAATCCAGGTCGCTTGATTCTCTACCAGGCGTAGGTTAACCTGTACGTCAATCTGTGAGTTCGCAGAGTCTTCCGCCAGGCAGCGTGGGTTTGGACCCAGGGCGGCACCGTGCCGCCTCCCGTATCACTCTCTCTCAAGGAGTCCAGAATGCAGATCCAGAAGTTCGAGAAGGTGAAGGCTGAGCCGTTCGGCACGCAGTTCTCGACCCGGCTCGAGGGCGTCAACAACAAGCTCGTCTGCGCGCTGTCGGCGACCGGGACCCCGTGCACCGACGACCAGCGGCCGATTCCGATCCCGATTCCGGGGCCGACGTTCCCCGAGCCGCCGATCTTCGTCTAGTCGTAGGCCCAGGCAGAGGTTTGGACCCACACGGCGGCACCGTGCCGCCTCCCGTACCACTCTTTCTCTGAAAGGATTCCCCAATGCAGATCCAGAAGTTCGAGAAGGTGAAGGCTGAGCCGTTCGGCACGCAGTTCTCGACCAAGCTCGAGGGCGTCAACAACAAGCTCGTCTGCGCGCTGTCGGCGACCGGGACCCCCTGCACCGACGACCAGCGCCCGTGGCCGATTCCGATTCCGATCCCGACCGAGCCGCCGATCTTCGTCTAGGCTAGACGCCTCCGGACGACAGAGTTTCTGACGACACACCGAACACACGCTGCGGAAGCGGACGATTCGCTGCCGAGGGCTCAACGGCCCCGGCAGCTCGGCGGAGTCGGGCCGCCGGGGGGCATACGGGCCCCCCGGCGGCCGTTCTACGTGCGGAGGGAAGGGTCCCATGCTGGTGCTGCTGAGCCAGGAGCACGACCTCCATTGTGATTGGGTCGAGGCGGAGTGCGACCGGCGCGGAGCCCCCTGGGTGCGCCTGCGGACCGACCTGTTTCCGACCCGGGTGTCGCTGACCCTGCACCCCGCCGCGCCGCAGCTCGCGGGCCGGCTGGTGTGCGACGGGCGGGAGATCGACGTCGACGAGATCGTCGGCCTCTGGTTCCGCCGGCCGATGCCGTCGCAGGTGAGCGAAGACATGCCGCGCCACCTCGCCGGCTACGCCTATCTCGAGTGCGAGGAGGCGATCCACGGCCTCTATCGCGCGCTCGAGGACCGCCGGTGGGTGAGCGTCCCCCATCGGGTCGAGGCGGCGCCGCACAAGGTCCATCAGCTCCAGCTCGCGGCGCGCCTCGGGCTGCCGGTGGTGCCGACCCTGGTGACCAACGAGCCGGAGCGCGCGCGCGAGTTCTTCGCCGCCTGCGGCGGCGAGATGATCTACAAGCCGCTGCGCGGCATGGTCTACATGCAGGACGGTGCCGAGTACTGCGTCTACACCAGCCGGGTCGGAGCCGACGACCTCGAACGCTGCCTGGACTCGGTCCGGCACGCGCCCTGTCTGTTCCAGCGGCTGGTGCACAAGAAGCACGAGCTGCGGATCACGGTCATGGGCGAGCGGGTGTGGACGGCCGCGATCTTCAGCCAGGAGAGGCCGGACGCCGTGCTCGACTACCGTCACGTCTCGGCCGAGCTGCGGCACGAGCCGGTGTTCCTGCCGCCCCGCCTCGAGGCAGCCTGCGTCGAGATGACCCACCGGCTCGGGCTGCGGAGCAGCCAGATCGACATGATCGTGACGCCCGACGACGAGTACGTCTTCCTCGAGCTCAACCCGAACGGCCAGTGGGCGTGGATCGAGGAGATGACCGGCCTGCCGCTGGCGACCGCGCTGGTCGATGAGCTGCTCGGCGTCGACACCCTGGCCGCTCACCCCTACGTCCGCGACCGCTCCCTGCGCTTCGAGCGCCAGACCGCCTGGGTGGCGCCCGCCGCGCCGGCGGTCGGAGCGCCGCCTTGAGCTTCTTCGGCGACCGGCTGCGCGAGGCGCGCGAGCTGGTCCGGCTGCTGCCGTGGATGCTCCGCCTGCTGTGGGCGGGCCAAAAGGCCGCCGCGTTGGGCCTGACCGCGCTGACCCTCGTGCAGGCGGCGGTGCCGGTCGCCCAGCTCTGGGTGACCAAGCTGATCATCGACCAGCTCGTCCGCGTCATCGCCCTGCCGGCGGGGGAGCGCGCCGGCGAGCCGGTCCAACTGGTCTTCCAGTACCTCGCCCTCGAGGCGGCGGTGCTTCTCGGCGGCGTGCTCATCGGCCTCGCCGCCGGCCATGCCCGCAACGTCCTCCAGGAGTGGCTGGTCTACCGGCTCCAGCTCCGGGTGCTCGAGCAGTCGTCGCGGGTCGACCTCGAGGCCTACGAGTCGCCGCTCTACCACGATCAGCTCGCGCGCGCGCAGCAGCAGGTCGACGACGGGCCGGTGCGCCTGCTCGGGGCGCTGCTCGAGGTCGCCCAGAGCGGCCTGACTCTGGTCTCGATCGGCGCCCTGGTGGTCGCCTACGACCCGCTCCTCGCGCTGCTTTTGGCGGTGACGGTCCTGCCCAGCTTCTGGGCCACGCTCCACTACGGCTGGAAGCGCTTTGTCGTCTTCGACTCGCGCACCCCGGACGGCCGGCGGGCGCAGTACCTGAGCGCCGTCCTCAACGCCGGCGTGGCGGCCAAGGAGGTCAGGGTCTGGGGGCTGACCTCCTACCTGATGCGCCACGTCCGCGAGCTACGCCAGCGCTTCCGCCAGGAGAACATCGCGCTCTCGCGGGGGCAGAGCCTGGCCACGCTCGGCGGCGAGGTGCTGTCGACGCTCGGCTACTTCGGCGCCTACCTGATGGTCATCCTGGCGGTCGTCGCGGGGCGTCTCACGCTCGGCGACGCGGTGCTCTATGCCGGCGCCTTCACCCGCCTCCAGCAGCTCGTCGACCGGCTGCTCACCGCGGTCGCCAACGCCTACGAGGTCCAGCTCTTCGCGCGCAACCTGCGCGACTTCCTCGCCATCGAGCCGCGGGTGGTCGCCCCCGCGAACCCCCGTCCGGCGCCCCCGCTCGTGCGCGGCGTCGAGGTCCGCGATCTCAGCTTCACCTATCCCGGCACCGACCGGCAGGTGCTCGACCGGATCAGCTTCGAGATCACTCCCGGGGAGTGCGTGGCGGTGGTCGGCGCCAACGGCTCCGGCAAGACCACGCTGGTCAAGCTCCTGCTCCGGCTCTACGACCCGACGGCGGGCGCGGTGCTCGCCGACGGCGTCGATCTGCGCCAGCTCGACCCCGACGAGTGGCGCTCGCGGACCGGCGTCGTGTTCCAGGACTACGGGCGGTTCCAGCTCACGGCGCGCGAGAACATCGGCTTCGGCTGGGTGCCCGACATCGACGACCTCGAGAAGATCCGGCGCGCCGCGCGCGAGGCCGGGATCGACGACGTGCTGGCCGGCCTCCCCCAGGGCTACGAGACCATGCTCGGCCGCCAGTTCACGGGCGGCGAGGAGCTGTCGCTGGGCCAGTGGCAGCGGGTCGCGCTCGCCCGCGCCCTGCTCCGGGGGGCGCCGTTCCTGATCATGGACGAGCCCACCGCGGCGATGGACGCGCGCGCCGAGTACGAGCTGTACCGTTATCTCGAGCAGCTCGCGGGCGGGCGGATGACGCTCTTGATCTCCCACCGCTTCTCCACCGTGCGGATCGCCGACCGAATCATCGTGATCGACGACGGCCGGATCATCGAGGAAGGGACCCATGCCGCACTGCTCTCGCGCGACACGCTCTATGCCTCGCTCTTCCGCCTCCAGGCCGAGGGGTATCAACTGGACGGCAAACTGGACGGGCAACTGGACGGCCCACTGGACGGTGGCGCCGGCGCTGCTGCTGAGCCTGACGGTGTGGTCGTGCGCGCCGGCGGATGAGCCGGGCGCGCAGGAGCCCGCCCCCGCCGAACCCGCAACGGCCGAGCCCGCAGGCGCCGAGCCAGCCGCCCCGGCCGCGGCGGGACCGGCGGTGGCCTCGCCGCCGCGGCAGACGCCGCGGCTCGAAGCCGGGACGACCGCCGGGGAGCTGGGGGAGGAGAGCGGCCTGCTCGACGACGGCACCCGCTTCCAGGCCTACCGGATCGAGGCCGGGGGCCACCAGCGGCTGCGCCTCCGCGCCCGCTCGGACCACTTCGATCCGGTGCTCTACCTGGTCGATCCGGCGGGGACGCCGATCCTCTTCAACGACGACCTCGATCCCAAGGCCGGCGCCGCGGCCGGCCTCGACGCCTACCTCGCCGCGCCCGGCCCGCACCAGGTCTGGGTCAACGCCTTCTCGGGCGGCGGCGGCGCCTACGAGCTGTCGCTCGAGGTCGAGGACCACGCCGAGGCCGAGCGCACGCTCGCGGCCCGGGCGGAGGCCCGGGGCTGGTTGACGCCGGCCGACGAGCGCGGTCCGGCCGGCCGGCCGGCCGACCGCTGGCGGCTCACGCTCCCCGCCGAGCCGGTGCTGGTCTGGCTCGATGCCACCGCGTTCGATCCCCGCCTCGGCGTCGAAGGCGCCGGCGGCGTACCGGCCGCGGTCAACGACGACCTCGACCCGATCGGCGGCGACCGGCGGGCGCGGATCGCCCTGTTCCCCGGGCCGGGGCGGCCGGCCGGCTCGGAGGTCACCCTCGCGGTCGAGGCCTCGGGCCAGGGGCCGGCCCAGGGCGGCTATCGGCTGTGGACGACTCCGCTGCCGCTCGACCGCCGCCCCGAGCTGGCGCTCCGCGTGCGGCCGCTCGTCATCTCGTGCCCCGGCGACGCTTCGGAGCACGAGCAGTGGGCCGGCGACTTCCTGCGCGCCGCGGCGCTCGCGGACGAGGTGTGGCGCCAGTGCAGGATCCGCGTCGAGGTCGAGGGCGGCGCTCCGCGGGTCGTCTGCGTGCCCGGTCTCCCCTGGGTGGTCCGGGTCGACGCCGCCGGCTGGACGCCGGACGAGGAGCTGCTCCAGGCCCTCGCGGAGCGCACCGGCCCGGACGAGTCGCTCTTGACGGTCTTCGCGGTCGGGGGCACCGACGGCGGCGAGCGGCACGCGCTCGCCTACCCGACGACCCGCTACGCGCCGCGCCGGGCGGGGATCATCTTGAGCCGCACCGGCCTCGAGCGCGGGCGGGACGAGGTCTTCCTCGCCCACGAGATCGGCCACGTCCTCGGCCTCGGGCACTCCGCCGCCGACGACGGCGACCCGGACAACGACGTCGCGGGCAACGTCATGGCGGTCGCGTCCGAGGACGACGCCGCGCCCGCGCAGGACGCGCGCGACCTCTCCCGGCTCCAGTGCGCGGTCGCCCGCGGCGCCCCGCACTGGCTGATCCCGGCGGCGGCCGGCGGCGCCGGCGCCCCGCGGTCTCGCGGGCTGGCGCGCACGGACCGGCTCCTGCGGCCGGCGGAGGAGCGCGCCGAGAGCCTCTCCGAGGGCGATCCCACCCACGCCGAAGGGCGCAAGATCGAGGTCTTCTACTTCACGGGGGACGCCGGCGAGAGCGTGACGATCGAGGCCTCCTCCTCCGAGTTCGACCCGATCCTGCTCCTCGACGGACCCTCCGGCGACCGCCTCGCGACCGACGACGACGGCGGCGGCGGGCGGACCGCGCGGATCGAGGTCGCCCTGCCGTCGAGCGGCGACTACTCGGTGGGCGTCACCTCGGCGCTGCCCGGGGAGATCGGGCACTACCGGCTGGTGATCAGACGTCCCTGAGCGTACGGGCGGGGTCGACGCGGCTCGCGTTCCGTGCCGGCAGCCAGCACGCGAGGGCGGCCGCCGCGATCATCAGCGCCGCCACCGCGGCGAGCGTGAGGGGGTCGCTCGCCTCGATGCCGTGGAGCAGCGACTGCACCCAGCGCCCGCCGGCCAGCGCCGCGAGCACGCCGGCGGCGGCGCCGATCGCGGCGAGCCGCACGCCGCGGCCGATGAACTGCCCCATGATCCGCCGCCGGCTCGCTCCGAGGGCCATCCGCAGGCCGATCTCGGACCGTGCGCGCGCGACCCGGAAGCGCATCAGGGCGAAGAGCCCGACCATCGCGGTCGCCAGCGCGACGAGGGCGAAGCCCTGGAGCACCTCGGCGCGCATCCTGGGCTCCCAGATCGAGCCCTCGAGGAAGTCGATCATGCGGATCGCGTAGACCGCCGAGGCGCTCGGATCGGCGGCCCGGATCGCGTTCCGGACCGGCGCGGTGAGCGTCTCGGGCGGCAGCTCGGTGCGGGTCATCAGGGTCAGCGCCCCCTGGTAGCGCTGGGTGAGCGGGTGGTAGAGGAGGTCGGTCGGCGGGAAGGCCAGGCTCATGAACCGGGTCTCCTCGACGACGCCGACGATCTCGATCGCGGCGCCGGGCCGGCTGGCGGTCAGGATCACGCGCCCGACCGCCGAGCCGTCCGGCCACAGCCGCCGGGCGAAGTCGCGGGTCACCACCGCCACCGGGCGGCTCGCCGCGGCGTCCCCGGTCTCGAACCAGCGCCCCTCGACCACGGTCAGCCCGAGCGCGCGGGCGTAGGGGACGTCGACGATCACTCCATCGACGTCGAACGCCTCGTCGGGCCGCTCCTCGGGGCGCACCTGGTCGTTCTGCGAGAAGCCGGCGAGCGGCGGCACCGAGGTCAGCGTCGCCGCGCTCACCCCGGGGACGCGATCGATCTCGGCGCGGATCCGCTCCCAGGCGAGGAGGCCCTGGTCCGGCGTGTAGCCGCCGCGGAGGAGAGTGATCCGGGTCAGGAGGTAGGACTCGACCCGGAAGCCGGGATCGGTGTCGAGGATCGCGGCCATGCTGCGGGCGAGGAGGCCCCCGACCGACAAGAGCGCCGTCGAGATGACGATCTGGGCGACCACCAGCGCGGTGATGCCGGCGGTCCGCCCGCCCAGCACCCGGTTGCGCCCCGGCAAGAGGTCCATCCGGCGGCGCGCGACCACCAGGACCGGCACGACGCTGGCGGCGATCACGATCGCGAGCGCGACCGCGGCGGTGACCGCGAGCACGGTGGGGTCGGAGCGCAGGATCGGCGCGTCGCCGAGGTCGCCGGGCACCGCGGGGGCGAAGTAGCCGGCGATCGCCACCTGGGCGACGCGGGCGAGACCGAGCCCGAGCGCGATGCCGATCACGGCGAGCGGCAGGAGCCCCGCGGCGGTGTCGAGGATCGCGCCGCCGCGGCTGCCGCCGAGCGCGATGCGCGTTGCCAGGTCGTCGCGGCGGGCGATGGTGCGGGCGAGCACCAGGGTGACGACGTTGACCAGGCCGACCGCGATCAGCAGGCCGACCGCGATCAAGAGGATGCGCACGGTGGTGCCGTAGGCCTCGCGGGCGGAGGGCGGAGTCCAGGCCGCCTCGATCACCAGCGGGACGCGCGCGCCGAAGGGCGCCGGGTGCTCCGAGTCGAGATGGGTGGTCGCGGCGGCGAGCGCCTCCTGCGCCTGGGCGAGGCTGACGCCGGGCGCGAGCCGGCCGGTGACCGAGAGCGCACGGTAGTCCCGGTTCTCGAGGTAGGCGACCAGCGGCGGCGTCAGGGCGTCGACGTTCCAGATCGGCACCCAGACCTCGGGATGGAAGAAGGAGTTGGTGCCGCGGAAGCGCGGCGGCGCGACGCCGACCACGGTGAAGCTCGCGTCCTGGAGCCGCACCGCGCGGCCGACCACGCCCGGGTCGCCGCCGAAGCGGCTCCGCCACAGCGCGTGGCCCAGCACGATCGCCCGTGGCCCGCCGCGCTCCGCCTCCTCGGCGGTGAAGCCGCGCCCGAGCGCCATCTGCACCCTCAGGGTCTCGAAGAAGTCGCCGGTCACGGTCGCGCCCCAGACCCAGTCCTCGACCTCGCCGTGCACCAGCGTGCCGCCGAACGACCCCTCCGCCGTGAGCCCCGAGAAGACGCTCCCGAGCGCCTCGTAGTCCTGAACGTCGGGGAGCGACGAGGCGTCCGTAGGCGTTGCCCTCGCTGCCGGTGTAGATCGTGACCACCCGCTCCGCCTCGGGCACCGGCAGCCGCTCGTGGAAGCTCCGGTGGAGCGCGACCACCGAGGCCGTGCTCGCGATGCAGACGGCGAGCGTGACGACCACGCCGACCGCGAGGCCGGGGTAGCGGCTCAGCGAACGGACCGGCACGAGGAGCCGGCGGAGAGCATCCAGCATTGGGGCTTCGATCCTATACCGGGAGAATGCGCAACGAGGCAGCGAAGAGCCTGCTCGACGAGTGTTCCTGGAGGGCGCCCTGCAACCCAGGGCGACCGCCTCTCAGCGACCTAGCACCACGTCGATGCCGTGGAGGATCTGAGCGAGTTGCTTCGGCTCGAGCCGCCCGACCCGCTCGGTGAGGAAAGACCGGTCGATGGCGAGGATCTGAGACGCGTTCGCCACCGAGTCCTTGGAAAGGGGTGTGGTCCTCGCGGCGAGAAACGTGTTGCCCGGTGCATCGGCCCAGGCGAGGTTACTGGTGAGCGGGACGCAGACCACTGTCGCCACCCGGCTCCGGTTCAGCGCGTTCCCCTGAACCACCACCACCGGCCGCCGCAAACCCGGCCCGGATCCGGCGGGCTCAGGAAGGTCGGCCCACCAGACGTCCCCCTGCGACACCTCTACCACTCGGTGCGCTCGAGCAGCCGTCGCGCGGCCGCGGCGACGAAGGGATCCGGGCTCGGCTCGCCAAGTCGCTCGACCACCCGGTTCATTGCTTCGGTGACCTCGTCGGGAGCGTGGCGCGTCAGGTACTCGGCCAATGCCTCCGCATAGAGCTGGCTCCGGGACTTCCGCGCCCGCTCGGCCTGGCGCTCGGCGGCGAGGAACAGATCGTCCGGCAAGGAGATCGCGGTCTTCATACCGAGAGTATAACTCGGGTGGCGGGTAAGGTTGTGGAGCTGACCCTGCTCACGGCGGACCGTATGCCTCGGTGGCGCCGCGCCAGGACGCCGCGATCAGCTCCGCGAGCACCTCGGGGTCGACGTCGGCCAGCTTGTTGATGTAGAGGCAACAGACCGCCATCTTGTGCTTCCCCAGCCTGGCGAGAAGCCGCTGGGTCTCCTCGTTCAGGCTCAGGTAGAGGACCAGGTTGGCCTTCCGCGGGCTGAAGGCCAGCCGCGGCATGTCGCCCTCTCTACCGCTGTCGTAGCGGTAGTGGCAGCGGCCGAACCCGATCATCGACGGTCCCCACATCCTGGGCTCGATGCCGCTCGCCTCGCGCATCAGGTCGAGCAGCGCATAGCCGTCCTTTCGGCGGGTCCGGTTCTCGACGCCGTCGAGGAAGTCGGTGACGCTGGCGTCGGTCTCCACGGTCTTGTTCTCGGCCATGTCCGGCTCTCCTTGCTGAACGCTATCCCACCACCTCGAGACGCTCCACCCGCGAGTATCCTCGCGGCAGCCGCCCGCCGCGCCCCGCGCGCTTGCCGTGGAAGGGCTCCAGCTCGCCGGGCGAGAAGTTCCGGTACTGCTTGCCTGAGTGCACCCGCAGAGTCGCGCCCCGCGGCAGCGGCACCACCGAGGCGAGCACCTCGTCGCCCAGGCGCTTCTTCGGGATGTTGAGGATCTTGTTGCCCTTGCCGCGCGGCAGCTCGGGCAGCTCGGCGAGCGGGAAGACCAGGAGATAGCCGGCCGTGGTCGCCGCGGCGAGGAGCATCCCCTCGGGATCGCCCGCGGGGAGCGGCACCAGCGGCAGCGGCCGCGAGCCCGCCGGCAGCGTCAGCGCCGCCTTGCCCGCGGTGTGACGGGTCGCGAGGTCGCCGAGCCGGGCGACGAAGCCGTAGCCGTAGTCGCTGGCCACGATCACGCGGTCGTCGTCGGCGCCCAGCGCGAGCCCCACGAACCCCGCCCCCGAGGGCGGGCTGACGCTTCCGGTCAAGGGCTCGCCGTGGCCGCGTGCCGAGGGGAGCGTGTGTGCCGGCAGCGAGTAGGTGCGGCCGGTCGAGTCGAGGAAGATCGCCGGCTGGTTGCTCCGCCCGCGCGCGGCGGCGAGGAACGAGTCGCCCGACTTGTAGGTCAGCTCCGAGGGGTCGAAGTCGTGGCCCTTGCCGGCGCGCACCCAGCCCATCGTCGAGAGCACCACCGTCACCGGCTCCGAGGGGAGGAGGTCGACCTCCGCGAACGCCTCGGCCGGCTGGATCGCCCCGGAGGCCATCGGCGAGCGCCGCTCGTCGCCGTACTCCTCGGCGTCCGCCTCCAGCTCCTCGCGCACCTTCGCGTGGAGCTTCTTCTTCGACCCGAGCGTCTGGTCGAGGAGATCGCGCTCGCGCATCAGCTCGTCTTGCTCGCCGCGAATCTTCATCTCTTCCAGGCGCGACAGGTGGCGGAGCTTCAGCTCGAGGATCGCCTCGGCCTGGGCGTCGGTGAGATCGAAGCGGGCCATCAGCACCGGCTTCGGCTCCTCCTCGCGGCGGATGATCGCGATCACCTCGTCGATGTTGAGGTAGGCGGTCAGGAACCCCTCGAGGACGTGCAGGCGGTCGATCACCCGGTCGAGCCGGTGCTGGAGCCGCAGGCGCACCGTCTCGACCCGGAAGCGGAGCCACTCGGCGAGGAGCGGGGCGAGCGACCAGAGCCGCGGCCGGCCGTCGAGGCCGATCGCGTTCATGTTCACCCGGTAGCTCTTCTCGAGGTCGGTGGTGGCGAAGAGGTGCGCCATCAGCCGCTCGGCGTCGACCCGGTTCGAGCGCAGGTCGATCACCAGCCGGACCGGGTTCTCGTGGTCCGACTCGTCGCGCAGGTCCTCGACCCAGGGGAGCTTCTTGGCCTGCATCTGGCCGGCGATCTGGATCAGCACCTTGCCGGCCGCCACCTGGTAGGGGAGGGCGTCGATCACCACCGTGTCCGACCCCTCGACCCGCCACGCGGCGCGCAGGCGCAGGCTCCCGGCGCCCGAGGCGTAGATCGCGCGGATCTCCTCGGGCGGGGTGACGATCACCGCCTCGGTGGGGAAGTCGGGGCCGGGGAGGTGCGCGCACAGCTCGTCAAGACCCCTCGGATCGTCGAGCAGACCGGGGTTCTCGAGCAGGTGGACCGCCGCCGCCACCACCTCGCGTAGGTTGTGCGGCGGGATGTCGGTCGCGAGGCCGACCGCGATCCCCGAGGCGCCGTTCAGAAGCACGTGGGGGAGCCGCGACGGCAGCAGCTCGGGCTCGCGCAGCGTGCCGTCGAAGTTGGCCCGCCACTCGACCGTCCCCTGGCCCAGCTCGGAGAGCAGGGTGTGGGCGAAGCGGGTCAGCCGCGCCTCGGTGTAGCGCATCGCCGCGAACGACTTGGGGTCGTCCTGCGAGCCCCAGTTGCCCTGGCCGTCGATCAGCGGGTAGCGGAACGAGAACGGCTGGGCCATCAGCACCATCGCCTCGTAGCAGGCGGAGTCCCCGTGCGGGTGGTACTTGCCGAGCACGTCGCCCACCGTGCGCGCCGACTTCTTGTGCTTGGCCCCGGCCGAGAGCCCCAGCTCGCTCATCGCGAAGACGATCCGCCGCTGCACCGGCTTCAGCCCGTCGGCGACGTGCGGCAGCGCGCGGTCGAGGACGACGTACATCGAGTAGTCGAGGTACGCCTTCTCCGCGAACGCCGCCACCGGCATCCGCTCGGCCTCGGCGAGGACGGCGGCGGTGGGGAGGGGGAGGGGGGGCTGGCCGTTGCCGGCGTCCGGTGGTCTGCGCTGCCTCGGCATGCGCTTCACCCGCCCGCTTCCGGGAGCAGGAACGGCCGCTGTGCCCAGGTGGCGGGGGCGAAGCCGAGCAGCGCGCCGAGCGCCGTCCGGTGCCGCGCCGCGTCCGGCCGCTCGTCGAGGTACAGCTCGGCGACCAGGTCTCGCCAGCGCAGGAGCTCGCGGCGGAAGCCCAGCCCGCCGGAGACCGCCGCCGTCAGGTCGGCGAGCCGCAGTACGCGCTCGTAGCAGAGCGTGGCGCTCCCCGGCTCGTCCAGCTCCAGCGCCCTGGTCGCCCGGTGCATCTCGTTGGCGATCATCAGGAGCTGCTGATCGCGACTGAAACGAGCCCAGCGCTCGGGGCCGAGGCCGGCGTGCTGATCGGCCATCAGCCGGCCTCCCCGCCGTCGAGGATCTCGAGCGCGATCTCGCCCACCCTGGCCCGGATCGGGCCGACGCGGCGATCGGTGATCAGGATCTCCGCCATGCGGCGCGCATCCTAACCCGGCCCGCGGCGCCGGCGGTCTAGCCCGGATCGGGCGGTCGCGTATCTCCACGAGGGACGAAGGGAGCCAGGCCGATCCGCGAGGCGCGGCTCGGAGCGACCGCAGGGGATGGCGACGAAGGACGAGCCGACGGCGCCGGTGGAGCCGGGACCGCAGGGGGCCGAGGGGGAGAGGCCGGGCGGCTTGCCGCCCCAGGACTTCCGGAACGCCGTCCGCGCCCTCCTGGGCCGGGGGCGCTCGACGGCAGGGTCGCATCCGCCGCCGGACGAGCTCCAGGATTACCGGCGGCGGCGGCTGGCCGTCCGCCCCGCCGACGAGCTGCGCGAGCACCTGAGCGTCTGCCGGCGGTGCTGCCGGCTCCTCCTCGCCCTCGCCGGCCTGCCGGACGTCCGTCCGGCCGCGCCGCTTGGCCGCCGCGGGCGAAGCGAGTAGCATGCGCGAAGGCGCTCGATCACTTCCGATGGAGTCGGTTCGGCAAGCTCCGCTCGTGCTCGATTCTCGACCAGCTCCGAGGGAGGCGACTGGAGAGCAGCTCTTCCGCGAGCTGTTCGATCTCTATTACCTCCGGGTCGTCCAGTTCTTCGCCCGCCGCGAGTTCGGCGCCGAGGAGGCCCGCGACCTCGCCCAGGACACCTTCCTCCGGGTCTATGCGAGCATCGAGACCGTGCGCAGCCGCGAGTCGGCGCGCTCCTGGCTGTTCAGCGTCGCGATGAACGTCTACCGCAACCAGCTCCGCAGGTCCGCCGCCGGCAAGCGCGCCGGCGAGGAGACCAGCCTCGAGGCGGCGGAAGGTTCGGAGGCCGGGCCGATCGGCGCGCGGGCGGGCGAGGCGGCGGGGTCGAGCGACTCGCTCGACTCGCTGATCGCGCGCGAGCGCGAGGAGCTGCTGCGCCGGGCGCTCGGGGAGCTGCCGCCGCGCATGCGCCAGGCGGTCTTTTTGCGTATCGACGGCGACCTGACCTATCGCGAGATCGCGGTGATCATGCAGGTCTCGGTCGAGACGATCAAGGCGCAGTTCCTCCAGGCGCGCCAGCGGCTGCGCGAGAAACTCGCCGGCCACTTCACCGGCATCGACCTGTGAGCCGGGACCAGCCGATGCCGGAGCCGACCGACCTGTCCGCCGCCGTCCGCGCCCTGGCCGCCGCGGAGCGGGCCGCGGCCGGGGATCACCCGACGGTCGAGGAGCTGACCGCCTGCTCCGAGGGAAGCCTCCCGGCGGCGCGCGCGGAGGCCGTGCTGGCGCACGCCGCGGTGTGCCGGGAGTGCTCGGCGCTGCTCCTGGAGTACGCCGAGTTCACTCCCGCGCCGGCGGCCGGCCGCGCCGAGGCGGACGAGGTGGCGACCGCCTACCGGCGGACGGTGGAGCGGCTCGGGTTGCGGGACGAGCCGCCGGCACGGTCCCGCGCCTCGCGCGGCCGCTCGGAGGCCCTCCTGCCGTGGCTGCTCGCGGCGGCCGGGCTGGCCGCGGTCGCGCTCGGCCTCTGGGGGTGGCGCGAGCATCGGGCGGCGGCCGACTTGCGCGCTCCCCGGCTCGAGGTGGCGGCGGTGGACCTCGAGCCGGCCGGCAGCGACCGGGCGCGCGGAGCGCTCGCGGACGATCCGCTGGACCTGAGCGCCGGCGCGACGCTCTTCCTGGCCCTCCCGGGCTCCGGCGCCGCGGGCGAGCTGGAGGTCTCGCTGGTCGACGGCGCCGGGGAGCTGCTGTGGAGCCGGGCCGGGGCGCGGCGTCATCCGGTCCTCGGCAACGTCACTCTCCATCTGCCGCCGCGGGCGCTCGCCCCGGGGCGCTACGAGATCCGGATCGCCGCGGCGGGCGGCGGACCGCTCCTGGCCTCCTACCCGATCGAGGTCCGATGAGGGCGCCGCTTCAATTGCCGTAGTTCGATGTTTCGATTTCATTGCGGTGCCCCCGGCGAGCGGCTAGTCTCCCCGGCCATCGATGCATGGCAGGACGCGGGGACCCGGCGCGGGCGCGGAGCGGCTGGTCTGGTTCCGGCTGGTCTGGTTCCGGCTGGTCGGGCGCCGGCTGGCCGGGCGGCGGCTGGCCGTGCTGCTCTTCCTGGGGGCGGCGGTCGTGCCGTCCGAGACCGCCTGCCACCGGCCGCCCGACCCCGCCGCAGGGACACCCTCCCGCGCCACGGTTCGAACTTTCGGCCCGCTGACCGGGCTGCCGCCGCGCCCCCGCCTCCTCGCCGCCGGCGAGAGCCATGAGTGGGAGCTGGACCTCGCCGTGGGCGAGGTGGCGCGGATCGTGGCCGAGCAGCGGGGCGTCGACGTCGCCCTGACCCTGGTCGACCCCGCGGGGCGGCCGGTGATCCGGATCGACCGGCCGATCGGAACCGCCGGAGCGGAGCGGCTCACCGCCCTGGCCGCCGCGGCCGGCCTTCATCGGCTGGAGGTCGAGCACGCCGGCTCCGGCGAGCCGGGGCGATATCTCCTGCGCCTGGTCGACGGTCCGCGCCCGGCCGAACCCGCGGATCGGCTCCGCGCCGAGGCCGAACGGGCCTTCCAGGAGGCGCGCGGGAGCGAGCGCCAGCGCACCGCTCAGGGGCTCGCGGCGGCCGCCGAGGGCTACGAGCGCGCGCTCCGGCTCTGGGCCGCGGCCGGCGACCGCCACGGACGCGCGATCGCCGGCGCCGGGCTGGGCCAGGTCTGCTTCGAGATCGGACAGGCGGCCCGCGCCGCCGAGCAGCTCGAGGCGGCGCTGCCGCTGCTGATCGCCGAGGGCGAGCCCGGCCCGGCCGCGGAGGCCCACAACTCCCTGGGCGCGCTGGCCCGCCGCGCCGGGCGCTTCGACGAGGCGGCCGCCCACTACGAACGGGCGTTGGCGCTCGCAGGCTCGGCCGGCAACGAGCCCGCCCGGCTCCGCGCGCTTGACAACCGCGGGCTGCTCTTCCTCCACCGCGGCGAGCTCGAGGCGGCGCTGACCGACCTCGAGGCGGCGCGCGCCGGGTGGGGTCTCCTGGGCGCGTGGAGCGACGAGGTGGGCACGCTCCAGCGCATCGCCCTGATCTACCTCGAAGCGGGCGAAGCCGACCTCGCCGAGCCGTCACTCGAGGAGGCGCTGGCGCTGGCCGAGCGGCACGGGCTCGCCGCGGACGCCGCGGAAACCCGGGTCCTGCTCGCCCGGGCCGCCGTCCTGCGCCAGGAGCTGGACCGGGGCGAGGAGCTGCTGGGGCGGGCGATCGCGGTGTTCACCGACCTCGGGCACGAGTCCGATCTCGCCCTGGCGCTCAACGAGCTGGGTCAGATCCACCACCTCGAAGGCCGCTACCCGCAGGCGCTGGCGGCCTTCGAGGAGGCGCGGAGGCTGTTCACCGCGCCGCGCGACGCGGCGATGATGGAGATGCACGCCGCCTGGTCGCTCGAGGCGATGGGGCGGCCCGAGCGGGCGCTCGAGATCTACCCGGACCTCCTGATCGAGTTCGAGCGCCTCGACGAGCCCGACCTCGTAGCCTCCGTCCACTACGGGTGGTCGCTCGCGGAGCTGGCGGTCGGGCGGCTCGACGCGGCGCTCGATCACGTCGAGCTCGCGATCGCGCAGGTCGAGCGGCGCCTGGACGGCTTCTCCGACCGCTCGTTGATCATCGCCTACCGGGCGCGCAAGGGGAGCTACTACACGCTCGAGGTCGAGATCCTGATGTGCCTCCACGAGCGGGATCCCGGGGCGGGCTACGACGCGCGGGCGGTGACCGCGAGCGAGCGCGGGCGGGCGCAGCGGCTGCTCGAGAGCGTGGCGGCGGCCGGCGGCGGCCCGCCGCCGACCCTGGCGCCCGACCTCGCCGCCCAGCGCGAGCGGCTGCGCCGCCGCCTGCGGGGGCTCGAGCTGGCCCGGTCGGAAGCGCTGTCCGAGGCGAGGGGGAACGACGAAGCGGCCTTCGTCGCCGAGCTGCGCCGGCTCCGTTCCGAGCTCGAGCGTCTGGAGAGCCGGATCGTCGCCGCCGATCCGCGGTACGCCGATCTGGTCGCCCCCCCGGCGTTCGACCTCGAACGGTTCCGGGCCGGGATCGAGGCGGGCACCGAGGTGCTGGTGGTCAGCCTCGGCGAACGGCGGAGCTGGCTCTGGCGGATCCGCGCCGGCGGGCTCGACAGCTACCCCCTCCCGGGGGCGGCCGAGCTGGACCGGCGCGCGGCCGCCGTCCACGAGCTGCTCGCACGGAGCCGCGAGCGGCGGGCGGCGGCGAGGCTGGCGCGCGTGCTCCAGGGGCTGAGCGACGTCGTGCTCGGGCCGATCGCCGGGAGCCTCCCCGCCGAGCGCCTGGTGTTCGTGCCCGACGGCGCCCTGCAACTGGTTCCCCTGGCGGCCCTGCCGGCCCCCGCCGGCGCCCCGTCGCCGGGCGTACCGCTGATCGACCTCCTCGAGCCGGTCAGCCTGCCGTCGCTCGCCGTGCTCGACGAGCTGCGGCGCCGGGCGCGGCGCCAACCGCCGCCCGCGGGCCTCCTGGCGGTGGTGGTCGATCCGGTGACCGACGCCGCCGACGAGCGCCTGCCGCCCGCCTCCTCGGGCGCGCTCGCGGCGGGGGAGCCACCGTACGATTCGGTCTCGCGGCCGCTCGCGCGGTCGCTCTCGCGGTCGCTCGCCGGCGAGCTGGGCCTTAGCGATTACCCCCGCCTCGCCTGGGCGGTCGAGGAAGCCGAGGGGATCCTGGCGCTGGTCCCGCCCGGCGATCGATGGCAGGCGCGCGGTTTCGACGCCAGCCGCGAGGCGATTCTCGACGCCCCCCTCGGGCGCTACCGCTACGTCCACTTCGCCGTCCACATGGTCTCCGACGAGCGCTACCCGCACCTGTCGGGCCTGGTGCTCTCTCGCTTCACCCCCGACGGCCGGCCGCGCGACGGCCTGCTGCGGCTCGCCGACGCCTTCCGGCTCGAGCTCCCCTCGGTCGACCTGGTGGTGCTGAGCGGCTGCCGGTCGGGCCGCGGCAAGACGCTGCGGGGAGAGGGGGTCGTCGGCCTCACTCGCGGCTTCATGGCGGCCGGCGCGCCGCGGGTCGCGGTCTCCCTCTGGGACGTCAACGACCGCGCCACCGCCGAGCTGATGCAGCGGTTCTACGAGGGCCTGCTGAGCCGGGGACTGACTCCCGCGGCGGCGCTGCGCGACGCCCAGCGGTCGATCCGCTCCGAGCCCGCCTGGAGCGCCCCCTACTACTGGGCCGGCTTCGTCCTCCAGGGCGACTGGCGCTAGTCCGCCGCGAACTCTCCCGCCGCCTCAACCGGAGCGCCGTCTCCGGTGTCTCCCGCTCCAGACGTCATCACCTGGAAGGACCGACGTCCCGCTCGCCGGGACCTCGGTCCTCCGATCCGAGGAGAGAGGAGACCAGCAATGAAGCCCCTACCCGAGCCCAGCGACGCGACGTTCCGGAGGTTCGCCGCCGTCGGCGACGAGCCATCGTCAGGCGGAGGAAGCGACCCGATCCCGCCCGGCACCGTCATGCCGATCCCGGGCGGCGACTCGTTCGAGCAGCCCGGCGGCGGCGGGCGGGACGACGAACAGCCGAAGCCGACCACCAGCATGCCGCTCAAGGGCCGGTAGCCGACCGACCGGCGGGGAGGCTCGCGCGAGCGGGCCTCCCCGCCGCCGGGCGCGCTCCAGCGCCCGGCTTCCCGACCCCGGAGCGACCATGACGAGCACCCGTGCGGTCTTCAACGGCGTCCACGCGACCACCGGCCGGTATCTGGCGCCCTCGATGAACCTCGGCGAGCTGGTGGCGGCGCTGCGCGACCGGCCGCGGCGCGCGCGGGCGGGCGGCCGCGGCCTCGCCTTCGGCGACCGCGACGACCTCGCCGAGGCCGGCTGGGGCGCGGTCTTCCCGCGCGACGGCGACCCCGCGGTCGCCGAGGCGCTGGCGCCGCTGCTCGACCTCCGCCGTGACCAGGCGGCGCGGGGAGCCGAGCGGAGGTTCCGGGTCTTCGCCGGACAGGACGGGCTGCTGCCGGGGGAGTCCAAGCACGACTTCCTCTACCGCCACGGCGTCGGCCCCGGACCGGTGGAGCCGGATCGGATGCCGTACTACCTGCTGCTCGTCGGCGAGCCGGACGAGATCCCGTACGAGTTCCAGTACCAGCTCGACGTCCAGTACGCGGTCGGCCGGCTGGCCTTCGACTCACCCTGGGAGTACCGCCAGTACGCCGAGACCGTGGTGGCCGCCGAGCGCGGCCGGGTGCGCCGGCCGCGGAGCGCGGCGATCCTGGCGCCGCAGAACCCGGGCGACGAGGCGACCGCGCTCGCCGCCGAGCACCTCGCCGCCCCGCTCGCCGCCGGCATGGCCGCGGCCGCCCGGACGGCTGGCGGGTCACCGCCGCGCTCGGTGAGGAGGCCGGCCGGGCCGGCTTCGCCCGTCACCTCGGCGGCGCGGCGACGCCGGCGCTCCTGTTCACGGCCAGCCACGGCATCGTCTACGACGCGGGGACCCGTGGCAGCGCTCCTACCAGGGAGCGCTCCTGTGCCAGGACTGGCCGGGGGTCGAGGCCTGGCGCGGCCCGCTCGCCGCGGCCACTTCTTCGCCGCCGGAGACGTCGGTCCGGAGGCCGACGTCGCCGGCCTGGTCGCCTTCCTCTTCGCCTGCTACGGCGCCGGCACCCCCGCGCTCGACGACTTCGACCGCTCGCTCACCGGCCGCACCCGGACCATCGCCCCCGCGCCCCTGGTCGCCCGGCTGCCCCAGCGCCTGCTGGCGCACCCGCGGGGCGGCGCGCTGGCCGTCGTCGGCCACGTCGAGCGCGCCTGGACCTACTCGTTCCTGTGGGGCCGCGCGGCCCAGATCGGCCTCTTCGAGGGCACCCTGCGCGAGCTCCTCGCCGGCCGCCGGGTGGGCGCGGCGATGGAGCTCTTCGCCCAGCGCCTGGGCGAGATGGGTTCCGAGCTGATCCACGCCTTCGAGCGCCAGGAGCGCGGCGAGAGGGTCGGCGACGACGAGCTGCTGCGGCTGTGGAACGCCCACCACGACGCGCGCAACTACGTGGTGCTCGGGGACCCGGCGGTGCGGGTGGCGGCGGTGGAAGCGGGCGCGGAGGCAGCCGGCGGTGGCTGAGGTCGCCAACCTGCGCGCCCTGGTCGTCGGCGTCGACCGCTACGAGGCGCCGGCCGAGCCCGGGGCCTTCCGCTACCCGAGCCTCTACGGAGCGGTGTCCGACGCCCGCCGGGTCGAGCGCTACCTGACCGGGACGCTGGGGATGAGCCCGGAGCGGATCGAGGTGCTGCTCTCCCCGCACGCGGGGTGGGGGAGCGAGCGTCCCGCTACCGCGGCCGAGCTGGTCGCGGCCCTCCTCCGCCTCGAGGCCGCGTGCGGCGACGGGGATCACGCCCTGGTCTTCTACTCCGGCCACGGCGGCCGGGCGCCGACTCGGCTCCCCGAGGTCAAGGGCGCGGCCGGGATCGACGAGGTGCTGGCGCCGATGGACGTCGCCGACCCCGCGACCCCCTACCTCCACGACGTCGAGATCGCCGCCTACCTCGCCCGCATGGCCGCGCGCGGGGCGTTCGTGACCCTGATCCTCGACTGCTGCCACAGCGGCGGCGCGCCCCGGGACCGGCGGCGGTTCCGCGGCGTCGACTGCGTCGACCGGACCGCCCGCCCGGCCAGCGGGTTGGCGGCCGATCCCGAGGAGCTGCTCCGGGTCTGGCGCCCGCCTCGGGCCGGCGCCGTCCGCTCGCTGAGCCTGGTCCCGACGTCGGCGCAGGAGCCGCGCGGCTGGACGTCGCTCGCCGCCTGCCGCCCCCACGAGCGGGCGCTCGAGGACTCGATCCACGGCGGCGACCCCTCGGGCCTCCTGACGCACTTCCTGCTCGAAGCGCTCGAGCGAGCCGAGCCGGGGCTAACCTACCGGCGCCTGCACTCGACGATCTGCACTCGCCTCCACTCGTTCTACCCCGGGCAGACCCCGATGGTCGACGGCGAGGCCGACCGGCTGGTCTTCGGCCGCGAGACGCTGCCGGTGCCGGTGGGGATAGAGGTGACCGGGGTCGAGGGGTTCGACGGCCGGACCCTCGAGCTAGCTGCGGGGCGCGTCCAGGGAGTGCAACGGGGCGCGCGGTTTTCGATCGTCAAGGCCTCGGAGGCCGGCTTCGGAGGGACGCCGTACGCCCAGGCCGAGGTCCTCGAAACCGGTCAGGCGACCTCGCGGGCGCGGGTCACCTGGACTGGGGGTGCCGACGGGCGACCGCAACCGGGGGACCGGGCGTTCGTTGTAGACCCCGGACCGCTGGTCGCGAAGCGGAGAGTGGCCTGGAGCGCGCGTGAGGACGAAGGGGCCGGTTTCGAAGCCGCTGCCGACTTCATGCGCCTCGTTGCTGAAGCCGGAGGTGGTCTCCTCGTGCCCGCCGCACCCGGCGAGTCGCATGACTTCGAGGTCGCCGAGGCGAACGGCTCCTACGAGATTCGGGATCGAGCGGGCGCTCCGATCCCCGCACTCGGGCCTCCCTTGCTACCGTCGGACCCGTCGACGTGGCCCGAGCTGATCCGCCGCCTGAGCCATCTCGCCCGCTACTGGAACTTGCGCGCGCACGAGAACGCGGGCTGGCCGGCACTGCTCCGAGAAGCGCTCCAGCTCGAGCTCGAGCTACCGGAGGAGATGGCGGCAGTAATCCCGGGGACCAAGGTTCGCCTTACCCTGATCAACCGCGCCGACGAGCCGTTCAACATCGCGGTTCTCGATCTCCAGCCGGACTGGGGCGTCACCCAGGTATTCCCTGCCGGCGGGCCCTTCGCGGTCCTCGAGCCAGGCGCGCCGCTCTCGCTCGACCTCGAAGCCTACCTGCCGGAAGGGTGGACGGAAGGCACCGACGTCCTCAAAGCGCTCGCGGCGGCCGAGCCGTTCGATCCGTCGGCCCTCAAGATGCCGCCGCTGGCCGCAGCTATGGCCTCTTCCGGTCGCCCTGCCATCCGGCGAGCAGGCGGAGGGCTCTCCGGTTTCGCAGCCTTGCTGGATCCGTTCGGCGGGAACGGCTCGGCGAGAGGTGCCGCGCGCAGCGTTCACACGGCATCGGAACGGTGGACCTCCGCCCAGGTGGAGCTGCGCGTGGTCCGGCAGGCCGCACCTCCCTCGGTCCGCGCGGTGCGCACGTCTAACCGCGCCCCGGAGAGACCTGCGAGTCCCTCCGGAGCGCTCGTCTTCACGAGGAGGACTTGAACATGGAAAGGATCGCGGATCCAAAAGTCGGAGTCGGAACTTTGTTGGCAGCGGTCGGCGCGCTGGGTGCCGGCGCGGGAACCGTCGTTCTCTATGCCTTCGATGGCCTGGCCGTCCTGCAAGCCTGGCTCGACGAGGCAGCGAGTCTGGTGCCCCGGCTGGTCTCGGCGGGGCAGGTCCCCGATGTGCAGATCCTCATCGCGGGGCTCCTCGCCGTCGGGGGCGGCCTCGTGCTGCTGGCAGCCGGAGCACTGGTCGTCCTAATCGAGCGCTCCAGGAAGGCCTCGGGGCGCACGGCTCGGACGTCACCCCGGAGCGAATCGGCTCCGGCCGGCTGAAGCTAGGGCCATTGAGAACATTGGTCAGGACGTGCCGTTGAGTCGGCGTTATCCCGGGGACTCGGGCAGTTGGCTCGGGAAGGGCGAGCCTGGTAGCGCGGATGCTCCCCGGCCGGGGGCCGGGTCACCCGGATGGCGCGGATGCGATCCGGCCCCGGACCGTGACGGTCCGAGATTCCCAGTCGATCGCCAGCACGTCGATGGCGAGGGTTCCCTCCGGCGAGATCGCCTCGACGGTGGTCGGTCCCATCACGGCCTGGATCGTGGGGGAGGCCCCGGAGGGACTGACCGTGATGCGGACGAAGTCGTACCCGAGCTGGAGGAAATCGGCGGTGGCGTGAGCCCCGACGCCCTCAAGGAACGAGGAACGCCCGTCGTGGAGCTCGACCGTCGCTGGTGGCGCCGGCCTCGGCGGTCCCGGTTCCGCCTGCTCCTCCGGCGGAGGATCGGGCCGAGGCTCGATCGGTAGTACCTCGCTCTCGCGTTCCCTGCCGCCCTTGCGGTCGGTGTCATCCTGCTCTTCCCGCAGTGCGGGTTCCCCGCCTGGCGATTCGGAGACCCGTTGCGACGCCCGCCACGCGACCCCGGCACCGCCGCCGAGAGCAACCAGGGCGGCGACGGCGGCGGCTGCGAGGCTTCGCGTCGGCCGGCGGCGGCCGGCGGCGGCCGCCGGAGCCCGAACGGGCCCCGAGACCCGGAGGTCGCCGCCGCGCAGATAGAGCACCGGAATGCCCCAGACCATCGAGCGCGGGTCGCGGCGATGGAGCGCCAGGCGTCCTTCGGTCATCGCCCGGTCGATTGGATCGCCGGCCGCGAGGCGCTCGTAGACGGCGGCCGCGAAGGCGATCGCCGCTCCGTCGGGGATCGGCGCCTGCATCGCGATCACCGCCGGCATCCCGGTCCGGAGCAGCGCTGTGGCCACCCCGGCGAAGGGGGCGTCGAGCGCGGTCGCCGCCGTCTGGCAGGCGTTGAGGAACACCAGCTTCAGCGAGGTGAAGTCGGCGAGCTGGACGGCGAGGGTCGAGGCGGCGAGCGGCTCCGAGCGGCCCGTCGAGTCGGTGAAGTAGAGCTGCCCTTCGCGCCGCTTCGGGTCGAGGCCGCCGTGGCCCAGGAAGTGGAGCACCTGCGCCGGCCGATGAAGCAGGGTCCGGCAGAGCGCTTCCAGGTTGGGATTGGAGAGCCATTCGACCTCGACCCCGCCCTGAGCCGTCCAGGTCGCGGTGAGCGCGGCGCGTTCGTCCAGGAGGCGCAGCGGCGGGAGGTCGTTCGGTTCCGAGAGGACGCCGAGAATGCGCAGCGGTCCGTCGAGTTCCGCGGCCCGGCGAGGCCCGGCGAGATCGAGGGAGCGGACGATCGGCATCGACCGCCGGAGGCCAAGATACCCGCCGTCGAAGAGGTACTCCCAGGGTAGCCCGAGGAGACGCGCCACCGATGGGTCGTCGACGTCCATCTGGATGCGGAGGCGAAGGCCGCCGTCGGTTCCGGCTCCCGCCAAGCCCAGGCTTTCCCGCAGCCGGTCCCGAATCGGCGCCGGGAAGAGGACATCGAAGAGCCGGCGGCCTACATCCTCGAGGTCGCGGAGGGCCTGCATCGGCGGGGTGGCGCCGGCGACTGCGATGACATGGCGAAGGTCGCCCGGCCGGCGACGAGCTCGCTCCGTGTCGAGCTGATGCTCCAGCTCGCGGGCGATGCGTGCCCAGCCGCCGTCGGCCGGAAGGGTCTGAGATCGTGCTGCCGCCTCACCCGCGGGGGAGCTGAGGACCCGGATCGCAAAGCCTTCCGGGCCGTCGGCGGTGAGGTGGAGGAGGAGGTCCTGATATGGCACGGGGCGCCAGGTCTCAACGGTCCTGAGCCTTCTCGAGCAACTTCTCCTTCCACTTCTTGAGGGCGTCTTTCGCCAGCTCGCGGGCCGTGCTCTTAGTCTCGTCGACCACGGTGTCCACGATCCCTCCGCCCGTGCTCCCCGGGGATCCCGCGAGACCTCCCAACCGCGGTGTCTGTGGTTGGTCCAGGTCAATGGCACGAAACTCGACCTGCTCCCAACCCGTTCTGTCGGCGTCGCAGAGTAGGATCATTGTCGCGATTTTCGAGGCCTCGGGCAGAATCCCCTCGAACGTTAAGGTCGCTCGGACCGTAATTCCCGTTGGGAGGAAACCCGAGGCCTCTGAGTAGTAGGTCAGGTCAGTGTGGTTGTTCGCGATACTGAGGCTGCTCGGTGAGTACTCGTTCCCTTGATCATCGTAAAGGACCGAATCGCTGTCGACGCGCAGTGTCCGGTTCTTGCTCCGGTTCTGGATGAGCAGTTCGCAGGCGATTGTCTGATTGGCCAGCGAGCAGCCCTGCAGTTCGTAGATAACGTCCTGCACGACCTGGGCTTCGGGGAGCTTCGGCGGGTTCGCCACCGCAGGCGCCGTTCCGCCGCCAGCCGGCGCCGCTCCGCCTGCGGGCGTCGCCACCGCAACGATGCCCCGCTGCATCAACTCATCGATCGTCGCGCTCCTCGGAATCCTGCCCTTGGCCGAGGCGAGCATGACCGCGGTGTCGGTCTCGAGCGCCTTGACTGTCAGGTGCACGTCGTCGCCGAATGGGGTGAGAAAGCCGGTGACGATCACGTCGACGCCGGCAATCCGCCCCAGCTTGCGGGCGGTCTGGGGATCGATCAGCCCGGTGGTCGAGAGGTTGTGCTCCTTGAGCAGCGACGTGAGGTGGTTGCGGTCGACGAGGCGGAAGCCGGCGCCGGTCCCGTCGAGACCGATCGCGAACTCCTCGGCAAGGAAGCGCCCCAGCTCCGTGACGTTTCCGGAGACATCGGTGAAGTCCGCAACCCCAACCGAGCTCCGCCCCGACTGGCCGATCTTCTCGGCGAGTTCTGCGCACAAGGCCCGCGTCTCGCTGTCGTAGGCGGCGGCCGACGGGGCGAACGCCAGGGCGCTTGCGCCGGCGATGAGGGCGCAACGATGCAACCGCGAGAGTGACGCCATGGAACACTCCTCTTTTGAATGAAGGGAGACGAATCTGCACTCGGAGACACGGCCGGGCGGGTCGTGGTTTAGTCGGCCGGCGCCAGATCAGCTACATCGCAACTCTCTTGGGAACTATGCCGCGGAGCTTTCGCATGGTGGGCGTCCACTCGGTGTGGCACCCGACTCCACGAGTCCCAGGGGGTGGACACGCGAGAAGAACCTGGAGGTGACCGCAGGACGACGCCAGCGACGCCGATCGCGAGCACGAACGGGGTGCCGATTACGTCGCAGCCGCCCCGTCCGCTCCCCCGCCTGCTCTGCGCTCGGCCGGAGCCCGTACGGCAGCCGCTGGCACCGGGGGTGCTCGAGTTGCTCCTGGGGTCCTCGAGGAGGCTGATCCTGGGCTGCGAATCCCGCCGCCGCGGGCTGAGCGCCGTCGATGGCTCCGGTGTGCGTTCGCTCTCACCCTTCCGGTGTCGATCGGTGTCTCCCTGCTCGACCACCTGCCGATGTCATGGACTACGTCGATTTCACCGTGCAGCTCAGCCCTGGGACGGGGAGCGCGTATCGCGTGCTCGCCGACTGCCCGCTGGCCGGCGATGTCGCCGACGGCAGCTTCGTCCCGCCTTTCTCCTCCGACGAGATCGCCCTCTCGCTGGCTAGCGCGGTGCGCGGCGCCGCTGTGCGCAACCTGCGACTGGGGCCGGCGGCTCCGCTCCCCACCAAGAGCGCGGAGGAGATGGGAGCGGCGCTCTTCGAGGCCCTCTTCAACAGTCGGGTGCGTGGGCTCTTCGACAAGAGCATCGGCAGCCTCCGGGGCGAACGGGACCGCGGCCTGCGGCTGCGGCTGAAGCTGAATCTGGGCGAGCACGACCAGGCTCGCATCCACGCCTTGCCCTGGGAGCTGCTCTACAACCGCGCGACGGCCGACTTCCTGGGGCTGAGCCGCCTGAGCCCGATCGTGCGCTACCTAGAGGTCGAGCGCCCGAGCCTACCGCCGCCGGTGCCCGACACCCTCCGCGTGCTCTCCATCGCTCCGCCGGCCGCGGACCTCGACGTAGCCGCGGAGCTGCGGAACCTGGAGGAACGGCTCGGGGCGACCGAGGGCATCGAGGTCCGGTCGCTTCGGCCCGCGCGCCTGGCGCAGCTCAGGCCCGCGTTGCTCGAGAGCGAATACCACGTGGTCCACTTCATGGGGCACGGCGCCTTCGACCGGCGCACCGGCGAGGGCTTCCTGTGTTTCGAGGGGGTGGGCGGCCGGTTGGAGGACGTGCCTGCGAGCGTCGTAGCCGCGGTGATCAAGGACTTCCCCAGCCTGCGGGTCGCCTTCCTCAATGCCTGCGACACCGGACGCGCGGGCTGGTCATCGGCGGTTAACCCCTTCGCCGGGGTCGCCCCGGCGCTGGTACAGACCGGCCTAGCCGCGGTGCTCGCCATGCAGCTACCGATCTCCGACCGGGCGGCGCTCGCCTTCAGCGACGCCTTCTACCGCCGCATCGCAGCCGGCGACCCGGTGGACGCCGCGGTCAGCGAAGGGCGCCAGGCGATCCTCGCCGACTCGATGCGGTCGCTCGAATGGGCGATACCGAGCCTCTTCCTGCGGGTGCCGGACGGAGCACTGTTCCGGTTCGAAAGGGGCGGCCGGGAGCCGCGGAGACAGCGGGCGATCGAGCAAATGCTCGCTGGGAACTACGACGTTGCCGTCCACGACCTCCAGGAACTCGTCGCCTCCGTTCCCGGCGATCGGTGGGCCTCGGTGACGCTCGCCCTGGCTCGCGCGCGTGGGCAGTCGCTGCGCAGGCTCCGGTATCAAACCGCCCAGGATATGCACCGGGCGCTCGCCGCCGGGATGTCGGACAACAGGGTCCGCGGACTGGCGGTCGCTGCGCTGGTCGTGCTGAAGCTCGACTACTTCCAGGCCAACGCCGTCCGTGACGAAGCGCCGCCGCTCGCCGAGGTTCTCGAGGTCGCGCGGCAGCAAGGGATCGCACCGGGGGATCAGGAGCTGCTCCGGTCCCTGCGGATCAGCGATCGCACTCGGGCGCTGGTCCACCAGCGCCTCGGGTGGCGAGTTTGAGATCAACCACAGATCGACGGGAGAGAGTCACCATGAACGAGACCGAGAAGCGGAAGGCAATTCATGAGTTCTTCGTCGCTCCCAAGCCGGAGCGGCACGCAGGCGCGATCACGATTGGAGCGATCCTGCTGGTCGTCGGGCTCCTCTTCGCGACCCAGGGCGCCGCCGGGTTCGGCAGCATTCTGATGCTGGCGGGCGCCGGCTGGGGACTGCTCCTGCCGGTGATGCCCAAGGCCAAAGCAGGGGAGCCGCGAGAGGAGGTCGAGAGATTCAGCATCGTCCGTTTCTCCGCGGCCAAGGCGCGCTACGACGCACGGCCGACGGCGGGCGAGATGGTGGAGTGGCTGCGCGAGGACCGGGCGAGAATCGCGGGGGAGTCGGGGGAAAAGCTCGGCCTCTCCGGGACCTCGATGGATCCGATCGTGGTGGTCGGCTCGACCTACCAGCTCGTCGACGGCCTCGCCGGCGACATGATCCTGAGGAGGCGGGTCGGCGACCACTATTTCTACTCCACCTACCGGCTTACCGTCTTCCAGTTCACCGACCAGTTCCTCGGCGCCTACCAGTGCGCCTACAACATGATCAAGAATGTCTCGACCTGCGAGGAGACCGACGAGTTCTTCTACAGCGACGTGGTGGCGGTCAGGACTGCGACCATGGCGTCGAACCACACGCTCAAGTCCGGCGAGAAGCTCGAGCACTCCAGGACCTTCTCCCTCACCGTGTCCAGCGGGGACAGGATTTCGGTGGTCATCAACGACCCGAAGATCCAGGCGATGGAGGCGGTCGTGACGCTCGGAGACGAGGCCGTCAACAACGTCCGGGCGATGCTCCGCCAGTACAAGGAGGTGCGAGAGGCCGTCTGACTCACACCTCCGCCAGATTCCCCTTCTCCTCCAACCACTGCCGCCGATCCGCCGCGCGGTTCCGGGCCAGGAGCTTGTCGATCAGGGCGTCGGTGTCGTCGCCAGGGGCGATGGTGAGCTGGACCAGGCGGCGGGTGTCGGGGTTCATCACGGTCTCACGGAGCTGGGGGGGGTTCATCTCGCCCAGGCCCTTGAAGCGCTGGACGCCGACTTTGCCGCGCAGGCCGTCGGCTTCGATCTTCTCTTCGATGCGGCGGCGTTCGGCGTCGTCGAGGGCGTAGAAGACCTGTTTGCCGACGTCGATGCGGTAGAGCGGCGGCATCGCGAGGTGGATCCGGCCGGCCGCGACCAGCGGGTGGAAGTGCTTGACGAAGAGGGCGCAGAGGAGGGTCGCGATGTGGGCGCCGTCGGAGTCGGCGTCGGCGAGGATGCAGACGCGGCCGTAGCGGAGGCCCGCGAGGCTCGGCGAGCCGGGGTCGACGCCGATCGCGACCGCGATGTCGTGGACCTCCTGGGAGCCGAGCACCTCGGAGGGGTCGACCTCCCAGGTGTTGAGGATCTTGCCGCGCAACGGCAGGATCGCCTGGGTCTCGCGGTCGCGCGCCTGCTTGGCCGAGCCGCCGGCCGAGTCCCCCTCGACCAGGAACAGCTCGGTGCGCTCGAGGTCGTCGCTGGTGCAGTCGGCGAGCTTCCCGGGGAGCGCGGGGCCGGCCGAGATCTTCTTGCGCTGGACCTTCTTGCCCGCCCGCGCGCGCGCCTGGGCCGAGGCGATCGCGAGCTGGGCGATCGCCTCGCCCTCGGCGGTGTGCTGGTTCAACCAGAGGCTGAAGGCGTCCTTGACCGCGCCGGCGACGAACGGCGCGGCGTCGCGGTTGGAGAGGCGCTCCTTGGTCTGGCCGGAGAACTGAGGGTCCTTGATCCGCAGCGAGAGGACGTAGGCGCAGCGCCCCCAGACGTCGTCGGGGGTCAACTTGAGGCCGCGCGGCACGAGGTCGCGGAACTCGCAGAACTCGCGCACCGCGTCGGTCAGGCCGCTCCGGAAGCCGTTGACGTGGGTGCCGCCCTGCGGGGTCGGGATCAGGTTGACGTAGCTCTCGGCGAGCGGCTCGGCGTCCTCGTCCTCGGGGAGCCAGGCGACCACCCAGTCGACCTCCTGCTCCTGCTCGTGCCGGCCGCCGCGGTAGGGGCGCTCGGGGATCCGCTCGGCGTCCCCCAGCTCGCGCCGGAGGTAGTCCTCGAGGCCGTCCTCGTAGTACCACTCCTCGTCGTTCGAGGGGTCGTTCTCGTCGCGGAAGGCGATGCGCAGGCCCGAGCAGAGCACCGCCTTGGCGCCGAGCGCGTGCTTCAAGCGCTTGACCTGGACCTTGGTGGTGTCGAAGAACTGCGGGTCGGGGCGGAAGCGGACCGCAGTGCCGGTGTTGCGCTTGCCGACCGCGCCGGTCTCGGCCAGCTCGGCGATCTTCTCGCCGCCGGCGAACGCCATCCGGTACTCGCGGCCGTGGCGCCGGACGGTGACCTCGAGCCGCTCGGAGAGGGCGTTGACCACCGACACGCCGACGCCGTGGAGGCCGCCCGAGAAGCGGTAGTCCTTGTGCGAGAACTTCGCCCCGGCGTGGAGGCGGGTGAGGATCACCTCGACCCCCGAGACCCCCTCCTCGGGGTGGAGGTCGACCGGCATGCCGCGGCCGTCGTCCTCGACGGTGACCGAGTCGTCGGCGTGGAGGGTGACGGCGATGTTTCGGCACCAGCCGGCGATCGCCTCGTCGACGCTGTTGTCGACCACCTCGAGCACCATGTGGTTGGGGCGCTCGGTCTGGGTGTACATGCCGGGGCGCTTGCGCACCGGCTCGAGGCCGGTCAGGACCTCGATCGAGGAGGAGTCGTAGACGGGGGTCATGCGGAAGGGCGCTCGGCGTGGGGCGGGCGGAGTCTATCCGATCGGAGCGGAGGCTCCCCGGCTTCCGCGTCCCCGCGCCGGCGTTCGCCGGAGTGCCGGAGCTGTTAACATACTTAGGTCTGTCCGCACGCGATTCGATCCGCACGCGATCGCTGCCGCGGCAGCTCGCGGGAGGTGAACATGCTCCGTCTCCGACCTTCCTCGGTGCTCCTCTCGGGTCTCCTCTCGGCGCTGGCGCTCGCCGCGGCGCCGGCGCCCGCGGCCGCCCAGGCGGCTCCGGACGAGCCGCTGGCCCCCGGGCCGGCGTCGGCCGCCGCTGCGGGAGGTGCTGGCCCGGACGGTGCGGCCCCGGCGGCCGGTCCGGAGCCGATCGACGTCGTGATCGTGCTCTACGACGGCGTCGAGCTGGGCGACTTCAGCGGTCCGTGGGAGGTCTTCAGCGCCGCCGGCGAGCTGACCGGCGGCCGCTTCCGGGTCTCGCTCGCCGCCGAGAGCGACCGCCCGGTGGTCCTCCACCGCGGCCCGCGCATGCTCCCCGACTGCACGCTCGCCACCTGCCCGCCGGCCGACGTCCTGGTGGTGCCCGGCGGCCAGGGGGTGTTCCAGGCGATGGAGTCGCCGGCGATGATCGACTACCTGCGCCGGGCCGATGCCGGGGCCGGCGAGGTGGTGGCGATCTGCGTCGGCTCGTTCCTGCTGGCCCGCGCCGGGCTGCTCGACGGGCGGACCCTGACCACCCACGACCTCGGCCTCGGCTACCTGCGCCAGCTCGCACCGGGCGCGACGGTGATCGACGAGCGCTGGGTCGACGGCGGCCGGCTGCTCTCGGCCGGCGGCGTCAGCCCGTCGATCGACCTCTCGCTGCACCTGGTCGCGCGCCGGCTCGGCGCCGAGGCGGCGCAGGCCACCGCCCGCCACCTCGACCACCCCTGGGAGCCGGCGCCGTGACGCCGCCCGGGGCGGCTCCGCGGGCCGGACTCAGCCGGCGCGAGGCGCTCGGCGGCGCCTTCGCCGCCGCCGCGCTGGCGGCCTACCCGTTCGACCTCCACCCGGCGCCGTCGCAGCCGCTCGAGCGCGCCGGCTCGGGGCGCCGGGTGGTGATCCTCGGCGCCGGCCTCGCCGGCCTGGTCGCCGGCTGGGAGCTGACCCGCGCCGGCCACGACGTCACCCTGCTCGAGGCGCAGATGCGGCCCGGCGGCCGTGTGCAGACGCTGCGCGCGCCGTTCTCGGACGGCCTTCACGTCGACGTCGGCGCCAGCGAGCTGCCGGACAGCCACCAGCGGGTGCGGCGCTACGTCGACGAGTTCGGCCTCGAGCTGGCGCCCTGGCTCGAGCCGAGGCTGGGCTCGCTCGCCTCGGTGTTCCACGTCGGCGGCCGGCGCATCCGCACCGACTCGGGCGAGCCGCTGCCGTTCGAGCTCTCCGCCGAGGAGCGCGAGCTGGGGCTGATGGGGATGCTGCTGCGCTACTACCACTTCGCGGTCGAGGCGCTGGGCGACCCGCTGGAGGCGACCTGGCCGCCGCCCGAGGTGGCGGAGTGGGACCGGCTGTCGGGGGCCGACCTGATCCGTAGCCGCGGCGCCTCGGCCGACGCGCTCCAGGCGCTCAAGATCCAGTTCTTCCTCGACCTGCCGGCCGACGGCGTCGAGGAGACCTCGGCGCTCTGGCTGCTGCGCGACTCGCGGCTGACCCCGGGCGGCGTCGCCATCCACAGGATCAAGGGGGGCATGGACCGGCTCCCCTATGCGTTCGCCTCGCGCCTCCGCGACCGCATCTTCTACGGCGCCCGGGTGGTGCGCATCGAGCACGGGCCCGAGGGGGTCGAGGCGGCGTTCGAGCACGGCGGGCGGCTCGAGCGGATCCGCGGCGACCACCTGATCTGCGCCCTGCCGTTCTCGGTGCTGCGCTACCTCGAGGTGTCGCCGGCGTTCTCGCCGGCCAAGGCGCGGGCGATCGCCGAGCTGCCGTACTGCTCGAACACCCGGCTCTTCCTCCAGACGCGCGAGCGCTTCTGGATCGACGAGGGGCTCTCCGGCTTCGGTTACACCGACCTGCCGATCAAGTACCTCTTCGAGTCGACCTCGGACCCGGAGTCCCGGCGCGGCGTCCTCGAGGTCTACACCTCGGGCCGCGAGGCGCGCCGCTTCAACGGCCGCGGCGACGCCGAGAACCTCGAGTACGCGCTGTCGCAGGTCGAGCGCGTCCACCCGCGGATGCGCGAGGTCTACGAGGGGGGCGCGGTCAAGTGCTGGGACGACGACCGCTGGGCGCGCGGCGCCTACGCCTACTTCCGGCCCGGGCAGATGACCGAGATCCTCCCGCTGGTGCCGCTCGCCGAGGGGCGGGTCCATTTTGCCGGCGAGCACGCCTCGGCCTACCCGCACTGGATGGAGGGCGCCCTCCAGTCCGGGCTGCGCGCGGCCGAGGAGGTCAGCGCCGCCGGGTCCTAGTCCGCGCCGCCGGCCGGCGCCGGCGCCGCCGCCTGGCGGAGCTGGACGACGTTGCCGTCGGGGTCGGCGATCGCGATGTAGGCGCCGGTGGGGGAGGGGCGCGGCGCCTCGTCGAGCATCACGACGCCGCGCGCGGCCAGCTCGCGGGCTGCCGCCTCGAGGTCGTCGACCGCCACCACCACCTCGGTGTGCGCGCCGGCCGGGTAGGCCGCCGCGGAGGGCTTCTTCGCCGATTCGTGGAGCACCAGCGCCACCGCGCCGGCGCGCTGGAGCGGCAGCGCCGGCGGGTAGTAGTCCTCGGAGAAGACCGCGAAGCCGAGCTTGTCGATGTAGAACGCCCGCGCCGCCTTCATGTCGGTGACCTTGAGGCCGACGTTGAACACCCGCGGCCTGGGCAGGGGCTCGGTGCGCGAGGCGATGTCCATCAGGTGGAGGAGGTTGCCGGCCGGGTCGCGGACCACCAGGAAGGGGCCGATCTGCGACTGCTCGGGCACCTCGCCGAGGAGCGTCACCCCCGCCGCGCGCACCGCCTCGAGGGTCTTGCCCACGTCCTCGATCTCGAGGTTGACGTGGGTCTCCGCCTCGTCCGGGTAGTCGATCTCGGCGGCGCGTTCGGCGCGCCGCAGGGTCAGCTCGACCTCGCCGTTCTTGAGCACCGCCAGGTCGGGGAGGTGGCCGTCGTCGACCACCTCGAAGCCCAGGAGGTCGCGGTAGAACGGGATCGCGGCGGCGAGGTCGACCACCCGCATCTCGGCGCCGAGCACGCGGGGGGTGATCACGGGCGCGGCGGCGGCGGCGCCCTCTGCGGGCGGGGCCGGCGGCGCGGCGATGCCGGGGGCGGCGGCGGAGAGGAGCGCGAGGACGATCGCGAGCCGGAGGAGGTGGGCCATCGTCGAGTCTCCTTATTTACGCCTCGAAGGGCTACAATAGCAGATCATCGATCCTTCCCGCGGGAGGTCAGCATGAGCGGTCTCTGGCACGACGTCCGTTTCGGCGCCCGGCTGCTGCGTCGCAATCCCGTCCTGTCGACGGTGGCGATCCTCACCTTCGCCCTCGGGGTCGGCGCCAACTCGGCCGTCTTCAGCGTCGTCAATGCGGCGCTCCTGCGCCCGCCGCCGTACGCCGATCCCGACCGCCTGCTGGTGGTCTGGGAGACCGACGCCGCGGCTCCCGACCGGGAGCTGCCGGCGGCGCCCGCGGACTTCCTCGACTTCCGGGACGCGGGCGGCGAGGTCTTCGCCGAGATCACCGGCTACCACCCGTGGAACCACACCCTGACCGGCCGCGGCGAGCCGACGCCGTTCACCACCGGGGTGGTCGATCACGCCTTCTTCCGCACCCTCGGCGCCGAGCCGGCGCTCGGCCGCACCTTCCGCGCCGACGAGATCACCGCCGAGGGGACGCCGGTCGTGGTGCTCTCGGACCTCCTCTGGCGCGAGCGCTTCGGCGCCGATCCCGGGGCGCTCGGCGCCACGGTCGCGCTCGACGGCCAGCCCTACACCGTGGTCGGGGTGATGCCGCCCGGGTTCGAGTTCCCGAACGACGCCCGGCTCTGGCGGCCGATCCACCTCAGCCCGGAGACCGCCCGGCGCGACTTCCAGTACCTGCGGGTGCTCGCCCGGCTCCGCCCCGGCCGCTCGCCCGAGGCGGCGGCGGAGGCGCTCTCGGCGATCGCCGCCCGGCTCGAGCAGGCCTATCCGGAGACCAACCGGGGGCGCGGCGTGACGGTGGTCGGCCTGACCGAGCAGCTCGTCGGCGACCTGCGCCCGGCGCTCCTGGTGCTCTGGGGCGCGGTCGGCCTGGTGCTCCTGATCGCCTGCGCCAACCTCGCGAGCCTCCTGGTGGCGCGCGCCGCGGCGCGCAGCGAGGAGCTGGCGGTGCGCTCGGCGCTGGGCGCCGGCCGCCGGCGGCTGGCGCGCCAGTTCCTGGGCGAGAGCCTGGTCCTGGCGGCGATCGGCGGCGTGCTCGGGCTCGGGGTGGCGGCCGGCGGCGCGCGCCTCCTGGTCGGCTTCAACCCGGTGCCGATCCCGGGCACCGAGGAGGGTCTGCTCGACGCCCGGGTCGTGCTCTTCACGCTCGGCGTGACGCTCGCCGCGGGGCTCCTCTTCGGCGTCCTGCCGGCGTTGCGGCCGGCAAGCGACCTCGCCTCGCCGCTGCGCGAGGCCGGGCGCTCGTCGGGCTCGCGCCTGCCCTGGCTGCGCGGCGGGCTGATCGTGGTCGAGATCGCGCTCGCCACCGTGCTGACGGTCGGCGCCGGCCTCTTGATCCAGACCTTCGTCCGCCTGCGCGGGGTCGATCCCGGCTTCGACCCGAGCGGGGTGCTCGCGGTGCAGGTGGCGCTGCCGCCCACCGTCTACGCCGAGCAGCACCAGACCGCGGGCTTCCTCGACGAGCTGACCCGGCGGGTCTGCGCCCTGCCCGGGGTGTCGTCGTGCGGCGCCGCGCTGTCGCTGCCGCTCGCCAACGGCATGACGGTCGACAACCGCTTCACCATCGAGGGGCGGGCGGCCGAGCCCGGGCACGAGATGACCGCCTTCATGCGCGCGGCGACCCCCGGCTACTTCGCCTCGCTGCGCATCCCGGTGCTCGCGGGCCGCGGCTTCGACGAGCGCGACGTGGCCGGGGCGCCGGGGGTGGTGCTGATCAACCAGGCGCTCGCCGAGCGCTACTGGCCGGGCCGCGATCCGATCGGCGAACGCGTGGTGATGGGCGCCCAGCTCGGCGGCCTCGGCGCGGTCGACGAGGTGCCGCGCGAGGTGATCGGCGTGATCGCCGACGTCAAGCACGCCCAGCTCGACGGCGACAGCCCGGCGGCGATCTACTTCCCGATGGCCCAGGGCACCTGGCGCCATCTCCAGGTGGTGGCGCGGACCGCCGCCGGCGACCCGATGGCGCTCGCCTCCGCGGTGCGCGCCGAGGTCTGGGCGATCGACGACCTCTTGCCGGTGACCAACGTCCGTACCGTCGAGTCGCTGGTCTCGGGGGCGGTGGCACAGCCGCGCTTCTCGATGCTCTTGATGACCGTGTTCGCGGGGATCGCGGTGCTCCTTGCCGCGGTCGGGATCTACGGCCTGGTCTCCTACACCGTCAGCCGGCGCGCGCACGAGGTCGGCGTCCGGCTGGCGCTCGGCGCCCGGCGCGGCGACGTCCTGCGGATGGTGTTGAGCCAGGGCGCGCTCCTCGCCGCGATCGGCCTCGTGGTCGGCCTGGGCGCGGCGGCGGCGACGACGCGGCTCCTGGCGAGCCTGCTCTTCGGCGTCGGCACCGGCGACCTGGCGACCTTCGCCGCGGTGGCGGCGGTGCTGGCGGCGGTCGCGCTGCTCGCCAGCTATCTGCCCGCCTCGCGCGCCGCCCGCATCGATCCGGTCACGACCCTCCGCACGCCCTGAGTTTTCCAGGGGGGCTTTTCAAGCCCCCCTCCCTGCGCGGCGCGGGGCCCCTCCCCCGAGTCGCCGGCTTCGCCGGCGGTCGCCCTGCGGGCTCCGCCGCTGCGGGCCGGCTCGCTCCCTGGGGGAGTGGCTCCCGGGAAGGGCGGATCGCGGCGTGTCCTCGCGCTTGCGCTATGGCGCGACGGTTTGACTTGAGATTTCCAGGATGATAGGAATACGTATCAAGGTACATGTGCCTCTTGCGTACGGGGTCTCCGCTCAGCGACGGCCCCGGCGCACCGCTTCCAGGATGCGGCGAAGGGGGTGAGTCCAATGGGCTAGCAATCGGCCTCACGAGCAGTCGGCGTGAGGCGGCACAAGCGCGTCGGTGCAGAGGCTAGTCAGACAGTCCCACTCTCAACGACGAGGACGAGACCGAATGAAGACCAAGGTGTTCTTCGCAGCTCTGGCAGTTTCCGCCCTGGCCCTCGCTCCGGCGATCGCCGGAAGTTCCGCCCCGCTCGCGATCGGCGACTTCCCGACCGCCGGCGAGTACGTCATCAACTCGAAGCCGACCTTCATGATCACCGTCGGCGAGACCAAGGAAGTCGTGGAGTGCGACGCCACCCTCGTGGTGCGCGCCTCCGATCCGTACATCACGGCCGCCGGCAGCAAGCGGGTCGACCTGACCGTGGTCGACTGGAAGGCCGACGGCAAGTCGGTGCTGCTCGACGGCGAGCTCCACTTCCGCATGGTCCAGGGCGTCAAGCCGAGCGACGCCAGCTATGTCGAGAGCTATCAGCTCGCCGGGACCCACGACTTCCCGGCCCAGGCCCAGTTCGCGGTTCCCTACGAGGTCGAGACCCCGTTCGGCACCATGAGCGGCCTGCATGGCGTCACCCGCGGGTCGATCAAGCAGTTCCCCCCCTCGGGCGACATCTTCCTGATGGAGAAGGGCGACATCGGCGACATGATGGCCGAGCTGATGCCCGCTCCGCTGTCGCAGTTGTCGGCCGCCGGCGCGGAGACCGCGGGCACGGTCACCGTCCAGCCGATCGCTTGCGCCTGCCCGAACGCAGTCGCGAACTAGTCGTGCCGCCCGCGGGGCCCCGGCCGGTCCGCCGGCGGGGTCCCCGGGCTTTCGCCGCCCCGCCCCCCTCCGAGAACTCAGGCCTGGCCCGGCTGCCGCGCCAGCTCCGCGCCCGGCGCCGGCCGCCGAGCCCGCCGCCGCCGGAGCTCGAGCACCGCGCCCAGCCCGACCAGGGTCAGCAGGCAGGAGCTGACCAGCGCCAGCGCCACCAGCAGCCCGAGGCGCGCGTTCCCGGGCACCTGCGACAGCCCCAGGAGGCCGAAGCCGAACGCGATCGCCGCGGTGTCGGCGAGGATCGCCGGGCCGGCCTCGCGCAGCGCCCCGAGGACCGGGCCGTCGGCACCGCCGGCGTCCTCGAGTAGCCGGTAGCGGGCGAAGAAGTGGATCGCGTAGTCGATCCCGACGCCGAGGGTGACGGCGCAGAACATCGAGGTCGCCACCCCCAGCGCCACGCCGGTCCAGGCCATCCAGCCGAACACCCAGAGCACCGCGGTCGCGGCGGGGAGGGCGACCAGCAGGCCGACGGTCACCGAGCGGTAGAGCAGGATCACGACCAGGAGCGCGCCGGCCAGCGCGGTCAGGAGCGAGGTGACCTGCGTGCGCACGATCGCCGGGATCATCGCCTGGCTCACCGCGACGTCGCCGGCGAAGCCGACGCGCGCCCCGATCGGCTCCAGGCGCTCGCGCGCGTAGGCGCGGATCGCCGCCATCAGCGCCGCGGTGTCGCGGTAGTTGGCGTCCTCGAGGAAGATCGTAACCAGCCCGCGCCGCAGCTCGGGGTCGATCACCTCGCGCAGGCGGTGCTCGCCGCGGCCGTTGGCGAAGCGCTTGATCACCAGCTCGACCTGGCGGGGCTCCTCGGGGATCCGGCGCGTCCCCTCGCGGCGCCCGAGCCAGAGGTAGGCGACGGTCGACAGGTGGCTGTGGGGCCCGAGCACGCCGCCGACCCCCGGCTGCTCGCGGATGAAGCGCTCGAAGTCGCCGATCGCCTCGAGGTTGGCGGGCAGGAGCAGCGGCGCCTCGAGGTCGCGCACCGTGGCGGTCGCGGCGCCGGCGGCGGGGTCGAAGTCGACCTCGGCGAGCAAGAGGTGGGTGCCGTGGAGCTTCTGGTTGACCCGCGCGATGTCCCGGCGCAGCTCGCTCTCGGGGGCGAAGCCGTCGACCCAACTGTCCTGGACCACCAGCCGGGGGAGGCCGAGCGCCATCCCGGCGGTGACCGCCGCCAGCACGCCCAGGGTCACGCCCGGCCGGGAGAGCAGCGGAGCCAGGCCGGCGGCCACCCGGGTGCCGCCGACCGCGGGCGCACGCGGCGGGCGGGTGAAGCGCTCCTTCGGCAGCAGACTGATCGCCGCGGGGACCACGACCAGGGTGAAGAGCAGGCAGTAGCCGATGCCGACCGCGGCGAAGATCCCGAAGCTCGCCACCGGCCGGATCTCCGAGCCCAGGAACGACAAAAGGGCGAGCGCGGTGGTCAGCGAGGTCAGGGTCAGCGGCACCACCAGCCGCCCGAAGGTGCGGCGCAGCGGCGCCGCCGGCGGCTCGCCGGGGGGCGACGCGGCCAGCTCGCGCTGGTAGTGCCAGAGCACGTGGATCTCGTCCGCGAGACCGAGGGTGACCAGGATCACCGGCAGCACCGCGGTGGTCAGGTACACCGGCGCCCCGACCCAGCCCATCAGGCCGAAGGTGAAGATCAGGCAGGAGCCGATCTCGGTCAGCGCCAGCGCCACGCCCGAGATCCGCCGGCAGCCGATCCAGAGCACCGCGACGATCGCCAGGATCGCGAGCGGCAGCAGCCGGACCAGGTCCTCGAGCACGTGGGTGCCGAGCTGCGACTCCGCGACCGGGGCGCCTACCACCCGAAAGCGGTGGTCGGCGTCGGCGAACGGCGCCACCGCCTCGCGCACGCTGTGGTAGAAGTCGGAGCGGTCGCCGCGGTCCGCCGGCGCCGCCTCGACCAGGATGGCGGCGGCGGTGCGGTCCGCGGAGACCAGGGTGCCGGTGACGATCTGCGCCGCCTCGATGTCCGAGTGCAGGACCTCCATCAGCTTGTCGTTGTTCGGCAGCGGGTCGAGGAACGGCCGGAAGCTCAGCGTGCCCGGGTAGACCCGGTCGCGCCGCTCGGTGTCGAGGCTGGTGACGTCGCCGCGCTCGACGCCGTCGAGCGCGGCCACCGCGCGCGACGCCTGCTGCAGGCGGGTCAGGGTGTCGAGGTCGTAGATCCCCGCCGGACGGCTGGTCTCGAGCAGCACGACGATGACGTCGCCGAGCCCGAAACGCTCGCGCACCTCGGCGTCGAAGAGCACCGCCGGGTCGTGCGGCGGCACCAGCGCGTGGCCGTCGGTGCGCAGCTCCAGGCGGGCCAGCCCGGGCGCCGCCGCGAGGGTGACCAGCGCCATCGCGCCCAGCGCCTTCCAGGGGTGCGCAAGTGCCCGGTCGACCAGACCGAGGACGATCGATCGCCTCATGCTCGCCTCGCCTGCCGGAGGGCGGTCGAGAGTTGGTTGGACAAGCTCGCTACGCGTTCGATAAGTTGCGTCTTAGGCTATGCGCCGACCGATGGACTGTCAATCGAGCCGCCGAGAGCGCCGCCGCCGGGCGACGGCCGCCGGCGTCGCGCTGCTCGCGAGCGGCCTCGCGGCCGCGGCGGCCGGCCGGCCGGAGGCTCGCGGGCTCGCCGGCGGGGCTCTCCCCGGCGCCGTCGCGCCGCCCGCCGCCGTTCCGGCTCCGGTCCTGCCTCCGGTCCTGGCCCCGGCCCCGGCCCTGGTTTCGGCCGCCGCCGGCGACCTCCGCTTCGAGCCCTACCCGGTGACGGCGGCCGACGGCCGTCGGATCGAGGCCGAGCTGGGCCGGCTGGCGGTGCCCGTGCGGCCCGGCGGCGCGGGCACGGTGGAGCTCGTCTTCGTCCGCTTCCGGGGCACCGGCCCGGCGGGTGCGCCGCCGCTGGTCTATCTGCCCGGCGGTCCGGGGGGCTCTGGGATCGCCGACGCCGAGGGCGCGCTGCTGCCGCTGGTCGAGCGGCTGCGCGGGCTCGGCGACGTCGTCGCGGTCGACCCGCGCGGCGCCGGCCGCTCGCGGCCCGAGCTGCGCTGTCCCCGGAGCTGGCGCCTGCCGCTCGACCGACCGGCCGAGCCCGGGAGGATGCTCGCCGAGGCGAGCGCCGCGGCGCGCGACTGCGCGCACCGGCTCGCCGAGGCGGGCGTCGATCTCGGCGCTTACACGGCGGCGGCGGACGCCGACGACCTCGAGCGCCTGCGCCGCGCGCTCGGCGCCGAGCGGCTGCGCCTGATCGGCTTCAGTTACGGCACCCGGGTCGCGCTCCTGACCATGGCGCGCCACCCGTCGGCGGTCGACCGGGCGGTGCTCGCCGGGGTCGAGCCGCCGGGCGAGGTGTTCACGCCGCCCGCCGACCTCGACCGCCGGCTCGCCGAGCTGGGCGCTCGGCCGGGCGCCGGAGGCGCCGATCTGCCCGGCCTGCTGCGCGCGGCGCGCGACCGTCTGGCGGCGGCGCCGGTCGCGATCGAGATCGACGACCGCCGGGGCAAGGGGAAGGTGAGCGTCACGGTCGGTGCTTTCGACCTCCAGCTCTTGGTGGTCGAGGCGCTGTCGAGCGGCGACGGCGTGCGCGGCCTGCCGGCGGAGCTGCGAGCGGTCCAGGCCGGCGACCTGACCCGCCTCGCCGAGGTCGCCTACCGCTACCGGATCGCGCGGCTCGGCACCGCTCTCCCCTACGCGGTCAAGTGCGCGGAGCCGCTCGCCGCCGAGCGGGCGGCCGAGATCGAGCGCCAGCGCGGCCAGGCCCTCCTCGGCGCGGCGGTCGACTTCCCGTTCCCCGACATCTGCGCCGCCTGGGGCGTCAGCCCCGAGCCCGGCGCGGCGGCCGGACCGCGCGCCTGGCCGCGGCCGGTGCTCCTGTTGAGCGGCGGCCTCGACGGCCGCACCCCGCCGGCCAACGCCGAGCGGGTCGCCGGGTCGCTCGTCGCGGCCGAGCAGCGGCTGGTGCCGGACGCCGGCCACGGCCTCGAGCTGCTCGCCGGACCGGAGGCCGCCGGCGCCGTGGTCGAGTTCTTCGCAAGTGAGTAGGAACGCCGGTCCATTTCGTCGTATGATGCCGCCAGCGACCGCGGTATCCCTGTAGAGGGAAGACTCGAAGGTGCTGAAGAGCCGCTGCGAGGACGGCTCCGCCGTCTCCCGCGCCGGCATTGCCGGCACCTTGGAAGAGGGCGGGGACTGGAGGGGAGCGGAGTCATGGGCGTGCTCATCCGGCGGGTCTTCGGGGTCTCGACCGACAAGGTGACCTTCGCCGTGCTCGGGATCGAGGCCGAGGAGCCGATCCGGCTCCGCCTCGAGCAGGCCGGCCGGAGCTTCCTCGCCGGCTACCACGAGGCGCTGCTCGAGGACGGCGGCATCGACTCGCTGGCCGCCCGGCTCGACGCCCTCGACCCGCTCCAGCGCGGCTTCGCCTACGAGGGCGCCGGCCTCGGTCTCGTGGTGCGCGACGTCCTGGCGCCCTGGCGGGCGCGCCGGTTCGAGCTCTTCCTGGCCGGTCCGGGCGCGCGCTACGTCCACCTCGTCCACGTCGGCGCCGGCTGGGCGCTCGCCCGGCTGCGCATGCCGCTCGCCCGGCTGCGGTCGCGGCTCGACCCGCGCTTCTGGTGGCTGGCGCTCGACGGCTACGGCTTCTACGAGGGCTACTTCCATCCCGAGGCCCGGATCGAACGCCAGGAGCGGCCGCGGCGCCTCCGGGGCTATGACCTCCAGGTCTTCGACACCGGCCTCGGCCGCAGCCTCTGGTTCCGCGAGGGCGCCGACGCCGCCCGCCTGATCGCGCGCATCGGCCGCTTCCCGGCCGAGCGGCGGGCCGACCTCTGGAGCGGCGTCGGCCTCGCTTCCGGCTACGCCGGCGGCGTCGACGCCGCGGCGCTCCAGCGGCTGCGGCTGGCCGCGGGGCCCGCGCAGCCGTGGCTGGCCCAGGGCGTCGCGTTCGGCGCCAAGGCGCGCCAGCTCGCCGGCGCGATCCCGTCCTGGACCGAGCTGGCCTGCGAGGTGCTCTGCGGCACCTCGGCGGCGGCGGCGGCGGCGGTCACCGACCGCGTGCTCGAGGAGCTGCCGGGGGACGACGCCGGCGGCGAGCCGCGGTTCGAGGTCTGGCGGCGGGGGATCCGCGAGGGGCTGACCGCCGCCGTCGCCGAGCCCGCCGGCGCGGGCCTCGAAGCGCCGTCGCCCCGCCGGGGGAGAGCGGCGCCGTGACCGGGATCGCGATCGTCGGCCTCGCCTGCGAGTACCCGGGCGCCCACGGGCCGGACGAGCTGTGGCAGAACGTCCTCGCCCAGCGGCGCGCCTTCCGGCGCTTCCCGCGCGAGCGGCTCGACCTCGCCGACTACCAGAGCGACGACCGCAGCCGCGCCGACCTGACCTACGGGCGCGAGGCGGCGTTCCTCGACGGCTGGAGCTTCGACCGGGTCCGCTTCCGCGTCGCCGGGCGCGCCTTCCGCTCCACCGACCTCACCCACTGGCTGGCGCTCGACGTCGCCGCCCGCGCGCTCGCCGACGCCGGCTTCCCGGACGGCGCCGGGACTGCCGCGCGCGGCCGCCGGCGTGGTCCTCGGCAACACCCTGACCGGCGAGTTCTCGCGCGCCAACCAGCTGCGGCTGCGCTGGCCGTACGTGCGCCGCACGGTGGCCGCGGCGCTCCTCGCCGAGGGGCGCGCGGAGGGGGAGGTCGAGGCGTTCCTGGACCGTCTGGAGCCGTCCTACAAGGCGCCGTTCCCGGAGATCGACGAGGAGACCCTGGCCGGCGGCCTGTCGAACACCATCGCCGGGCGGATCTGCAACCACTTCGACCTCAACGGCGGCGGCTACACCGTCGACGGCGCCTGCGCCTCGTCGCTGCTGGCGGTCGCCCAGCGCCTGCACGGCGCTCGCCGCCGGCGACCTCGACGTCGCGCTGGCCGGCGGCGTCGACCTCTCGCTCGACCCGTTCGAGCTGATCGGCTTCGCCAAGACCGGCGCGCTCGCGACCGGCGAGATGCGGGTCTACGACGCCGGCTCGACCGGCTTCTGGCCGGGCGAGGGCTGCGGCATCGTCGTGCTGATGCGCGAGGACGAGGCGCGCGCGCGGCGGGCATGCGCGTCTACGCCGTGATCCGCGGCTGGGGCGTCTCCTCGGACGGCGACGGCGGCATCACCCGCCCCGAGGAGGACGGCCAGCTGCTCGCGCTCGCCCGCGCCTACCGCCGGGCCGGCTTCGGCGTCGACAGCGTCGGCTACTTCGAGGGGCACGGCACCGGCACCGCGGTCGGCGACGCCACCGAGCTGGGTACCCTCGCCCGGGTGCGCCGCGAGGACGATCCCGGCGCGCCGCCGGCGGCGGTCGGGAGCGTCAAGGCGCTGATCGGCCACACCAAGGCCGCGGCCGGAGTGGCCGGGCTGATCAAGGCGGCGATGGCGCTCCACCACGGGTGATCCCGCCGACCGCCGGCTGCCGCGATCCGCACCCGCGCTTCGCCGGCGAGGCACCAGGTCTCGGTCCGGCGATCCGCCGGTGCGCCAGGGCGAGCCGTGGCCGGCCGGCCGGCCGCTCCGCGCCGGGGTCAGCGCGATGGGCTTCGGCGGCATCAACACCCACGTCGTCCTCGAGGGCGAGAGCGGCGGCGGGCGCCGCGAGCTGTCCCGCGCCGAGCGCACCCTCCTCGCCTCGCCGCAGGACGCCGAGCTGTTCTGCCTGGCCGCCGCCGACGCTGCCGGGCTGGCGCGCGCGGCGGCCGACCTCGCCGCGGTCGCCGGCCGGCTGTCGCGGGCCGAGCTGGCCGACGCCGCCGCCGAGCTGGCGCGGCGGAGCGAGGCGGCGGGCGGGCGGGCGCGGGCGGCGGTGGTGGCCGCCACGCCGGCCGAGCTGGAGGAGCGCCTCGGGCTCCTCGCCGGCTGGCTCGAGGCGGGGCGCGAGCGGGCGATCGAGCCCGGGCGCGGGATCTTCCTCGGCGCCGGTACGGCCGGCGCCGGCTCGAACGGGAGCGGCGGCGGCGCGCCGCGGATCGGCCTCCTCTTCCCCGGCCAGGGGGCGCCGGCGCACCGCTCGGGCGGCGCCTGGGCGCGCCGCTTCGAGGAGGTCGCCGCGCTCTACGGCCGCGCCTGCCTGCCGGCGGCGGGCGACGACGTCGACACCGCGGTCGCCCAGCCGGCGATCGTCGCCGCCGGGCTGGCGGCGCTCTCGGTGCTCGAGCGGCTCGGCGTGCGCGCCGCGGTGGCGGTCGGCCACAGCCTCGGCGAGCTGACCGCGCTCTCCTGGGCCGGCGCCCTCTCCGACGACGACCTGATCGCCCTCGCCGCCGAGCGCGGCGCCGCGATGGCCGAGCTGGGCGACGCCGGCGGCGCGATGGCGGCGATCGGGGCCGGCGCCGAGGCGGCGGCCGAGCTGGCGGCGGCGGCCGGGGCGTCGGTGGCGGCGCACAACGGACCGGCCTCGACCGTGGTCAGCGGCGCCGCCGCGGCGGTCGAGGCGGCGATGGCCGCGGCCCGTGCGCGCGGCTGGAGCGCCACCCGGCTCGCGGTCTCCCACGCCTTCCACTCGCCGCTGGTGGCGGCCGCGCGGCCGCGCCTCGCGGCGGCGATCGAGCGCGCCGGCCTCGGGACGCCGCGGAGGCCGGTGGCGTCGACGATCACCGGCGCCCTGCTCGATCCCGCGGCCGACCTCGGCCGGCTCCTGCTCGACCAGGTGACGTCGCCGGTCCGCTTCGCCGAGGCGATGGCCGCCGCCGGCACGGTCGACCTCTGGATCGAGGCGGGCCCCGGGCGGACGCTCGCCGGGCTCGCGGCGCGGCTCGGCGAGGCGCCGGTGGCCTCGCTCGACGCCGGCGGCGAGTCGCTCGCCGGGCTCCTCGCCGCCGCCGGCGCCGCCTGGGCGCTGGGCGCGCCGGTGACGCCGCGGGCGCTCTTCGAGGACCGCTTCGTGCGGCCGTTCTCGTTCGAGCGCGCGCCCGAGTTCCTGGCGAATCCCTGCGAGCTGGGCGCGCGGCCGGGGGAGCTGACCGGGGCCGCCGAGCGCGCGGCGCCGCCGGCGCTCGAGGGAGTTTCGGACGCCGCGGAGCCGGCCGGCGGCGGCGCGCCCGGCGCCGAGGGAGACCGCGCCGCCGACCCGGTCGAGCTGGTGCGGAGCCTGGTCGCCGCGCGCGCCGAGCTGCCGGCGGCGGCGATCGGCGCCGGCAGCCGCCTGGCGAGCGACCTCCACCTGAGCTCGATCTCGGTCGGCCAGCTCCTCGCCGAGGCGGCGCGGCGGCTCGGCCGGGCGGCGCCGGCGTCGCCCACCGACTTCGCCGACGCCACCGTCGCCGAGGTCGCCGAGGTGCTCGCCGCCGGCCCGGCGGCGGGGGAGGAGGCCGAGCGCCAGCCGGCCGGGGTCGATACCTGGGTGCGGCCGTTCGCCGTCGAGTGGGTGGAGGCCGAGCCGCCGCGGCCGCCGGCCGGGCGCGATCGCGCCGGCGCCGGCTGGCGCCTGATCACCCCGCCCGGGCACCCGCTGGCCGCCGCGCTCGAGCGCGAGCTGGCCGCGGCCGGCGGCTCGGGGGTCGCCCTCCTCCTCTCGCCGCCCCCGGTCAGCGGTTGCTTCGACGATTCGCTCGACCTCTTCGTGGATGCCGCCCAACCGCTCGTCGCGGCGGCCGCCGCCGGCGCGCCGGGGAGGCTCCTGGTCGTCCACCAGATCGGCGGCGGCGGCGGCTTCGCCCGCACCCTCCACCTCGAGGCGCCGGGCACCGACGTCTGCGTCGTCGACGTGCCGTACGCCCACCCGCGGGCGGCTCGCTGGGCGGCGGCCGAGGGGGCGGCGGCGCGCGGCTACGTCGAGGCGCGCTACACCCCCGACGGCCGCCGGCTGGTGCCGCGGCTGGCGCTCTTCCGCCCCGGCGCCGGGGCGGTCGACGGCGAGGGCATGGGGATCGAGCTGGGCCCCGACGACGTCCTCCTGGTCACCGGCGGCGGCCACGGGATCGCCGCCGAGTGCGCGCTCGAGCTGGGGCGGCGGAGCGGCGCGCGGCTGGCGCTGGTCGGCCGCTCGCTCCCGGAGGAGAGCCCGGAGCTGGCCGCCAACCTCGAGCGGATGCGCGCCGCCGGCCTTTCGGTCAGCTACCAGTCCGCCGACGTCGCCGACGCCGAAGAGCTGGCCGATGCCCTGGCCGCGGCCGAGGAGGAGCTCGGCGGGCCGGTCACCGCCGTCCTCCACGGCGCCGGCCGCAACCGCCCGAAGCTCCTCGCCGAGCTGACCGCCGAGGACTACAGGAAGACCCTCGAGCCCAAGATCCTGGGGCTGACCAACGTCCTGTCGCTGGTCGATCCCGAGAAGCTTCGCCTGCTGGTCACCTTCGGCTCGATCATCGCCCGCACCGGGCTCCGCGGCGAGGCGGACTACGCGATCGCCAACGAGTTCCAGACCCTGGCCACCGAGCGCTACGCGCTGGCCAACCCCGAGTGCCGCTGCCTGGCGCTCGAGTGGTCGGTCTGGTCGGGGGTCGGCATGGGCGAGCGGCTCGGCCGGCTCGAATCGCTGATCGCCCAGGGGATCACGCCGATCGCGCCCGAGCGCGGCACGACGCTCCTCGCCGACCTCCTGGCGGCGCCGACGCCCCCCTCGCTGGTGGTCGCCGGCCGCTGGGGAGACCCGCCGACGCTGCCGGCCGGCGGCGGCGATCTGCCGCTCGTGCGCTTCCTCGAGCGGCCGCGGGTCCACGTGCCGGCGTCGAGCTGGTGGTCGACTGCGAGGTCGGCGGCGAGGCCGACCCCTACCTCGCCGACCACGTCTTCCGCGGCGAGCGGCTGCTGCCGGCGGTGATCGGGCTCGAGGCGATGGCGCAGGCGGCGGCGGCGCTGACCGGCGACGAGCGGCTCCCGGTCTTCGAGCGGGTCGAGCTGGAGCGGCCGGTGGTGATCCCCGAGGGGGCGCGCACGGTGCTCCGGATCGCGGTGCTCGAACGCGCACCCGGGCGGGTCGACGCCGTCCTGCGCAGCGGCGCCGAGGGCTTCGCCCACGACTGCTTCCGCGCCACCCTGCGCTACGAAGACCGGCCCGCGGCCGAGCGGCGCGCGGCGCCCGACGGCGTACCCCTGCCGGTCGGGGGCGACCTCTACGGCGGCCTCTTCTTCCATTCCGGCCGCTTCCGCCGGATCGCCGGCTACCGCGCGCTCTCGGCCACCGCCTGCCTCGCCGAGATCGGCGCCGATGGCGCCGGCGGCCGCCACGGTGCGCCGGCGCCGCGCTGGTTCGGGCAGTGGCTCCCCGCCGGCCTCCGCCTCGGCGACCCCGGCGCCCGCGACGCCGCGCTGCACGGCATCCAGGCCTGCGTGCCGCACGCGACGCTGCTGCCGGTCGGGGTCGAGCGGATCGTCGCCGGCCGGCTGCCGGCGGGAGAGCCGCTCTTTCTCGCGGCCCGCGAGCGCGAGCGCCGCGGCGACCTCTTCGTCTACGACCTCGAGGTGCTCGCCGCGTCCGGCCAGGTGGTCGAGCGCTGGCAGGGGCTGCGCCTGCGCGCGGTGGCGAAGAACCGGGCGCCCGCGGCCTGGGCGCCGGCGCTGCTTGCGCCGTAGGTCGAGCGCCGGCTCGAGGAGCTGCTCGACGGCGGGCCGCACCCGGCGGTGGCGGTCGAGCCCGCGACCGGCGCCGGCGACGGCGACCGGGCGCTGGCGCGGCTGGTCGACGGCGCCGCGATCCGCCGCCGTCCCGACGGCCGGCCGGAGTCCGCGGACGGCCGCGGCGTCTCGCTCGCCCACGGCGGCGGCCTGGTGCTGGCGGTGTCCGGCGCCGGCGCGGTCGGCTGCGACCTCGAGCCGGTGCGCGCGCGGAGCGCCGAGGACTGGCGCGGCATGCTCGGCGCCGAGCGCTGGAACCTCGCGCTGCGCCTCGCGGGCGAGCGCGGCGAGGCCGCGGACGCTGCCGCCACCCGCGTCTGGGCGGCGGCCGAGGCGCTGCGCAAGGCCGGCCATCCCGCGGGCGCGCCGCTGGTCCTGGGCGCCGCCGCCGACGACGGCTGGCTGCTCCTGCGGAGCGGCGCGGCGGTGATCGGCACCCAGGTGGTGCCGGTCGCCGGCTGCCCCGAGCCCTTGGCGCTGGCGGTGCTCTCGACTCCACCGAGCTGAGCGGCATGGCGCCGTACTACGAGTACCGCCACACGGTCGGCTTCGAAGAGACCAACGTCGTCGGCAACGTCTACTACGTCAACCACCTGCGCTGGCAGGGGCGGTGCCGGGAGATGTTCCTGCGCGACCACGCGCCCGAGGTGCTCGGCGCGATCGGCGACGGCCTCGACCTCGCCACCGTCCGCTGCGCCTGCGAGTACTTCGCCGAGCTGGCCGCCTTCGACCGCATCGTCGTCCGGATGCGCCTCGGCGAGCTGCGCCAGAACCGCATCCTCCTGCGCTTCGAGTACTACCGCGAGCGCGACGGCGGCGGCGAGGAGCTGATCGCCCGCGGCGAGCAGGAGGTCGCGTGCATGGGGCGCCGCGACGGCGAGCTGGTGCCGGTGCGGGTGCCGGCGCCGCTCCTGGCGGCGCTCGAGCCCTACCGGGAGACTTGACGCTCCGGCCGGGCCGACCCGTCGAGGTGTTAGCATGCGGGCGAACACGTCAGCTACCCGCCCGGAGCGCGAGCGCCCCGGAACCCGGGCCGCACCCCTCAGCCCCTGGGAGGAGACCCACATGATCCGTCACCGCTCCCGCCGCGACGCCGGCGGCCGTGCCCCTCTCGCGCCCCCGATCCCGACTGCCGCCGTGCGCGCGCTCGGCGCCGCGCTCGTCCTCGCCTCGGCGCTCGCCGCCGCGCCGCCGGCTGCCGCCGCCGTGCTGGTCCCCGGCGGTCCCGGCGATCCGATCTTCCCGGCTCCCTGCACGCCGGGATCGTGCACCCTGCGCGGGGCGGTGCTCGCGGCCAACGCCTCGCCCGGCGGCGACGTGCTGCTGCTCGGGCCCGGCACCTGGCGGCTCGAGCTGGGCGGCCGCGGCGACGACGCCGCGCTGGCCGGCGACCTCGACGTCCACGGCGACCTGGCGGTGATCGGCGCCGGCGCCGACCGCACGGTGATCGACGGCGCCGGTCTCGACCGGATCTTCCAGGTCCACGGCGACGCCCGGCTGACCCTCCACGGCCTGACCCTGCGCGGCGGCGACGCCGGGACCGCCGACGGCGGCGCGGTCGCCGGCGGCCCGGCCTCGGCGATCCATCTCTCCCGGGTGACGGTCGACGCCAACCGGACCGAGGGCTACGGCGGCGGGATCTGGGCCGGCGGAACGCTGTCGCTCCACTACAGCGCGGTGACCGGCAACTATGCCGGACAGAGCGCCGGCGGGATCGGCGTCGCCGGCACCGCCGAGGTGATGGGCTCGACGATCTCCGGCAACGACGGGCACATGCTCTACGGCGGCGGGATCTGGGTCGACCGCTTCGCCGACCTCGACCTCGCCCAGAGCACGGTGGCCTTCAACAAGACGATGCACACCGGCGGCGGCGTCTGGGTCGGCGCCGGCGGCAGCGCGCGGGTCGCGGGGTCGATCGTCGCCGGCAACATGTCGTGGGGCGGCGGCGTCGACTGCGCCGGCGCGATCGAGACCGGCGGCTGGAACCTGGTCGGCCTCGGCCACCTGTGCGGCGACGTCGCCGACGGCGTCCACGGCGACCAGGCCGGGAGCGGTGACCTGCTCGATCCCGGGCTCGGCGCGCTGGCGATGAACGGCGGCCCGACCCCGACCCACGCCCCGCTCGCCGGCAGCCCGGCGGTCGACCGCGGCGACCCCGCGGGGCTCGCCTGCGCCGGCGCCGACCAGCGCGGCGAGCCGCGGCCGGCCGCGCCGGTCCTGGCCGCCGCGGGTGCCGCGATGTGCGACGTCGGCGCGGTCGAGGCGACCGGCCGCTGCGTCGCGACCCCGGACGCCCTGTGCATGGGCGGCGGCCGCTTCCGGGTCCGCGCCGCCTGGGACGCCGGCGGCGGCGAGACCGCGGCGCAGGCGGTGCCCCTGACCGCGGACACCGGCTACTTCTGGTTCTTCCGCGACACCAACGTCGAGGTGGTGGCCAAGGTGCTCGACGCCTGCACCGGCTTCGACCGCTGGTGGGTGTTCGCGAGCGGCCTGACCAACGTCGGCGTCACCCTGACGGTCGAGGACCTGGTCGCCGGCAGCAGCAAGACCTATCGCCACGATCCCGGCGCCGCGTTCCAGCCGCTCCAGGACACCGACGCTTTTCCGTGCTCCTGAGGGAGCTTCCTTCGCGTGCTAGATTGAATTTTTTGGAGACCGGACCATGAGCCGTCTGACCCGTCGAGAGATGAAGCGGGACGAAGTGGCCGAGGCCCTCGGCCGCACCGTCGAGTACTCCCGCAGCCATGTGCGGATGCTGCTGATCGCGATCGGCGCCCTGGCCGTGGTCGTCCTGGCCGCGGTCGGCATCTGGCTCTGGCGCGCCGACGCTGCCGCGCGCACCAACGAGAGGCTGGCCGAGGCGCTCGAGGTCTACCAGGCGCCGGTGGTGACCGCGGACGCCAAGCCGGACGATCCCGAGGAGCCGAGCTTCGCCACCGAGGAGGCGCGCCGCGAGCGCGCCCTGGAGCTGTTCGAGGAGGTGCGCGGCGGCAGCGGCGGCGCCGCCGACGTCGCCCTGGTCTATCTGGGCCAGATCGCCGCCGAGTCCGGCGACACCGCCCGCGCGCGCGAGCACTGGCAGCAGTTCCTCGAGCGCCAGGGCGACCACGTCGTGGCCGGCTCGGTGCGGGTGGGCCTGATCGGTCTCGACCGCGACGAGGGGCAGGCCGAGCGGGTCGCCTCCGACCTCGAGGCGATGCTCGACGTCACCCCCGAGGAGCGGCCGCTGCCCGGCGACGTCGTGCTCTACGAGCTGGGCAAGACCTACGAGGCGCTCGGCCGCGACGAGGACGCCGGGTCGATCTACCAGCGGCTGCTCGAGGAGTACCCGCGCTCGGCCTTCGTCGGCGAGGCGCGCACCAAGGTCGCGCCCCCGGGCGGCTCGCTCCCCACCGGCTTCGGCGCCTGAGCCGCCCGCGGCCCTTGATCCAGCCCTACCGGATCCTCGACCGCAAGCGCCGCGGCGAGGCGCTGACCGACGACGAGCTGCGGGCGGTCGCCCGCGGCGCCGCCGACGGCTCGTGGAGCGACGCCCAGCTCGGCGCCTTCCTGATGGCGGCGGCGGTCCGCGGGCTCGACGCCGGCGAGACTCGCGCCCTGACCCTGGCGATGCTCGAGTCGGGGGAGCGCTGGGACCTCGCCGCCGAGGTGCCCGGGCTCGCCGACAAGCACTCGACCGGCGGCGTCGCCGACACCGTGTCGCTGGTGCTCGGGCCGCTCCTCGCCGCCTGCGGCGTGCCGGTGGTGATGCTCACCGGCCGCGGCCTCGGCCACACCGGCGGCACCGCCGACAAGCTCGAGACGATCCCCGGCCTCTCCCTCGACCTCGACCGCGCGCGCTGCCTGGCGCTCCTCGCCGGGCACGGTCTCGCGATCGGGGTCGCCACCGCCGGGGTCGCGCCGGCCGACCGCCGGCTCTACGCCCTGCGCGACCAGACCGCGACCATCGGCTCGCTGCCGCTCATCACCGGCAGCATCGTCTCGAAGAAGCTCGCGACCGGCGCCGCCGCCCTGGTCTACGACGTCAAGGTCGGTTCCGGCGCCTTCCTCCCCGAGCGTCGCGAGGCCGAGGAGCTGGCCCGCCGGCTGGTCGAGACCACCCGCGCCCTCGGCGTGCGCGCCTCGGCGCTCCTGACCGATATGAACCAGCCGCTCGGCGAGTGGGCCGGCCACGCCGCCGAAGTGCGCGCCGCCCTCGACGCCCTCGAGGGGCGCGGCGCGCCGGCGCTCGTGGAGGTCACCCTGGCGCTCTCCGAGGAGGTCGCCGCGCTCGCCGGCCGGCCGCTCGCCCGTTCCGACCTCGAGGCGGCGATCGCCTCCGGCGCGGCGCGCGAGCGTTTCGACCGCTGGGCCGCGGCCCAGGGCGCCGACCGCGCCTGGCTCGCCACCCCGCGCTTCGAGCTGGCGCCGGTCGAGCGGGTGATCGCGGCGCCGCGCGCCGGCCGGCTGGCCGCGGTCGACGCGCGCCAGCTCGGCCTGCTCCTGGCCGAGGCCGGCGGCGGCCGGATCGCCGGCGGCGCCATCGACCCCGGCGTCGCCCTCCGCACCGTCGCCCGACTCGGCGACGCGGTCGAGCGCGGCGGCGAGATCGCCCGCCTCCACCTGCGCCGCGACGACCCGGGGCTGGTCGAGTCGTTCGCGGCCTGCTACCGGGTCGAGGACGAGGCCGCGGCGCCGCCGCTCGTGGCCGGCCGAATCGGGTAGCCGGTCTTCGCTCGAACCCCTCCGTAAGCGCTTCGCCGAGCGCGCCCGCGCTTCGGTAAGCGATCCGTCAGCGCTGCTCTCCTATCGTCCGCTCCCGTGACGCGGACGCTCCGCGGCACCCCGATCGAAACTCCAACCCATCGACTATAGGTGCCCTCGCCATGCACAAGACCCTTCGCTTCGCCGCCCTCGTCCCGGTCCTGATCGCCTCCGCCCTCGGCGTCGCCGCGGCGGCCGGCCCCACACCCGCCGCCGGCGCTGCCTCGAACAGCTTCGCCGTCCACCGCGTGCGCGTCTTCGACGGCCTGTCGGTGATCGAGAACGCCACCGTGGTGGTCATCGACGGCCGCATCGAGGCGGCCGGCCGCCACGTGCAGGCCCCGGCCGGCATCCCGGTGATCGACGGCTACGGCAAGACGCTCCTGCCCGGCTTCATCGACGCCCACGCCCACGCCTGGGATCGCTTCCAGCTCGAGCGCTCGGCCCATTTCGGCGTCACGACGCTCCTCGACATGTGGACCGATCCGGTGTTCGCCGCCGCCATGCGCCTCGAGCAGTCCGAGGGCGGCGCCGGCGACCGCGCCGACATGCGGAGCGCCGGCAACCCGGCGACCACCCCCGAGGGCTACCCCTACGTCTTCACCCCGGACGTGATCGAGGAACCGACTCTCGCGACCGCGGCCGAGGCCCGGGAGTTCGTCGAGGGACGGCTGGCCGAGGGCTCGGACTACCTGAAGCTGATGCACGAGGACGGCGGCTGGACCGGGCTCGACCTCGCGATGGTGCCGCGGCCGGCGGTGCGGGCGCTGACCGGGGAGCTGCACCGGCGCGGCCGCAAGGCGGTCGCCCACGTGACCGAGGCGCGCTATGCGCGCGAGCTGGTGCTCGACGGCATCGACGGACTGGTGCACATCCCGATCGACGAGCCGGCGCGCCCCGCCTTCGTCCAGCTCGCCCGCGAGCGCGGCATCTTCGTCGTCCCCACCCTCGCCGCCGAGGAGGGGTTCATCGGCACCGAGGGCGGCGAGGCGCTCCTCGCCGATCCGGAGATCGCGCCCTGGCTCTTCCCCTGGGAGGCCGAGTGGCTGCTCACCCCGGGACCGCCGAGCTCGATCACCCCCGAGCACCTCGCCTTCGGGCGCGAGTCGGTGCGCCGGCTGGCCGCGGCCGGAGTGCCGATCCTCGCCGGCACCGACGTCGCCACCCACGGCATCTCCCTCCACCGCGACCTCGAGCTGCTGGTAGCGACCGGCCTGAGCCCGCGCCAGGCGCTGACCGGCGCCACCTCGGCGGCGGCAGTGGCGTTCGGCCTCGCCGACCGCGGCCGGATCCTCCCCGGCCTGCGCGCCGACCTGGTGCTGGTCGAGGGCGACCCGACCGAGGAGATCCTGGCCACCCGCGCCATCCGGCGGATCTGGAAGGGCGGCGTCGAGGTCGAGCGGCCGGTCCCCGCCGCGATGCGGATCGCTGCCCCGCCGCCGGCGGGCGACCGGCTGACCTGCCACGCTCACTGAAGCGCTGGAGTCTCCGGACGCACGAAGGCCCGTGGGGAAGCGCCGCCGCGGCGGGCTTCTCCACGGGCCTTTCGTCGCTCCGAGGCCGTGCTACTTGCGGGCGATCATGAGCGCACCGAGGCCGGCGAGCAACACGACCAGCAGGAGCAGGCCCACCTTCCCCAGGGCGGGGATTTCGAGCACGCTGCCGATCCCGATCACCGCCGTGTCCGACTCGTCGCCCGGCGCCGGGTCGCTCTGGTCGGAGGTCACGGTCGCGGTGTTGGTGATCTCGCCGGTGGCGTCCGGGTTGACGTCGACCGTCAGGTTGCAGGTCGCCGACGCGTTGACCGGCAGGAGGCCGATGATCCAGGTCCAGGGCGGCACGTTGGTGCCGCCGCAGTCGTCGCTGTTGTAGGTCACCTCCGGCGGCAGCGGGTCGGTGACCTCGACGTTCTCGGCGTCGTCCGGGCCGTTGTTGGTGACCGTCAGGGTGTAGACGATCTGCGAGCCGACCAGCTCGCCGTCCTTGGTCAGCGTGAGGTCGGCGTCGACGTTGAGGATGCGGGTGCCGAACGCGCGCACCACCCAGTTGCCGGGGAAGCCGAAGCTGTCGATCGTCCCCCACTGCTCGTCGGCGGGGTAGGTCGGGATCGGCGGCACGTTGCCGGCGAGGTAGGTGGCGGCCCACGACCGGACCTGGCTGGCGGTCTGGTCGAGGCTGGCCGGGAAGTCGTTGTTGCCCTCGAAGCCGTAGCGGTTGATGACCCCGACCAGGAGGTCGCCGGGGCCGTCGATCACCACCGGCGGAGCCAGGGTGTAGACGCTGAAGGTGGTGCCGTCGTTGGCCTGCACGGTGCCGTTGAAGCTCGCCAGGTGGCTGGCGCCGGTGCCCGGGTTGCCGTCGCCGTCGGTGTCCTCGTGGATCACGATCTCGATCGCGCCGCCGAGCGGCACCGACGTCACGCCGAACACCACCCGCACCTCCTCGAGCTGGAACGGGAAGTCGGCCGGGTTGGGGGTGAAGCGGTTGATCCAGACGAAGCTGGCCGACGTCGCCGATCGTGTTCTCGGCGACGCCGTCGTCGAGGATGAAGCTGAGCGCGCCGAGCGGCGCATCGCCGCCGCTCGCCGGTCCGGCGGCGGGTCCGGCCGGGTCGGCGGCGATCCCGGCGGCGGCCGGCGGCGGCGCGGCGACCAGCGCGGCGAGGGCGAGGAGGACGAGGGCGAGGCGGGCGAGCGCGAACTTCATGGCAGGGTTCCTCCGGTCGATGCCGCACGGGGCGCGGCTCATGGTCGATCGTCAGGGGGCCGGGAGCGCGCGGAGCCGGGGTGCCGGCCACTCGGCGCCGAGATGTCTGACTTGGCTGCGCATTCTACACGCTATGCTGCGATCAGCATCCTCGGAGGGCCTCTTTCGCTGGTGGCCGGCGGCGGCCGGGCGGGCGCCGCCGCCGCGACAGACCGCCTCCCGACACGGTAGAGTCGGCGCCGAGCATGCACGGCCCCGGCCCACTCCCCGCCCCCCTGGACTGATCCCATGCGCGCGGCCATCCTCGCGGTCGGCTCGGAGCTCCTCGGCACCGACCGCCTCGACACCAACTCGCTGCGGCTGACCGAGGTGCTCCAGCGCCACGGCGTCGAGCTGGCGGCCAAGGGGGTGGTCGGCGACGACCGCGGCGGGATCGCCGGCGAGGCACGGCGCCTCGCGGCGCTGGCCGACCTGGTGCTGATCACCGGCGGCCTCGGCCCGACCGCCGACGACCTGACGCGCGAAGGGGTGGCCGACGCCTTCGGCTTGGATCTCGCGCTCGACCCCGCGATCGTCGCCGGCATCGAGGAGCGCTTCCGTGCCTTCGGCCGGCGCATGCCCGAGGTCAACCGCCGCCAGGCGATGGTGCCGGCGGGCGCGGCGGTGATCGACAACCCGCGCGGCTCGGCGCCCGGGCTGCGCCTCGACGCCGGCGGCGCCACGCTCTTCCTCTTCCCCGGCGTACCGCAGGAGCTCGCGGGGATGATCGATTCCGACCTCGTCCCCTGGCTGGCCGAGCGCACCGGCGGCGCCGCGCTCGACCGCGGCGTGCTCAAGGTCGCCTGCCTCCCGGAGTCCGAGGTCGAGGAGCGGATCGCTCCGGCCTACGACGAGTTCGGGCGCGAGCCGATCACCATCCTCGCCCACCCGGGCGAGATCGAGCTGCACTTCCACGCCGCCGGCGCCGCGGCCGAGCGGCACCGGAGACTGGCTGCGATCGCCGCCCGCCTGCGCGAGCTGGCCGGGCCGGCGGTCTACACCGACGATCCCGAGGCCAGCCTGGAGTCGGTGGTCGGGGGCCTGCTCGCCGGGCGCGGGCGCACGCTGGTCACCGCCGAGTCGTGCACCGGCGGGCTCCTGGCCGAGCGGATCACGCGGGTGCCGGGCTCGAGCGGGTGGTTCCCCGGCGGCGTGGTCAGCTACTCGAACGACCTCAAGCGGCGCCTCCTGGGCGTGCCGGAGGAGCTGCTCGCCGCCCACGGCGCGGTCAGCGAACCGGTGGCGCGGGCGATGGCCGAGGGGGCGCGGGAGCACCTCGGCGGCGACTACGGAATCGGCGTCACCGGCGTCGCCGGCCCCTCCGGCGGCAGCGAGGAAAAGCCGGTGGGCACGGTCCACCTGGCGCTCGCCGGTCCGGCGGCGGAGGGCGACGGCCTCGCGACCACGCACCGGCGGGTGCGCTTCCTCGGCGACCGGCTGCGGATCCGCGGGCTCACCGCCCAGCTCGCGCTCGAGCTGCTGCGCCGGCGGCTCCTGGCGGGCGCGGGCGGCGACCGCGCGGCCGGGGAGTACGCCCCGGAGGAGAGCCGATGAGGGCGTTCGTCGCGCTCGAGCTGCCGGAGCCGGTGCGCCGCGAGGCGGTCCGGCGCGCCGACGCGGTGCGCGACCGGCTCCCCGCGGCGCGCTGGGTACGCGCCGAGGCGATCCACCTGACCCTGCGCTTCCTCGGCGAGGTCGATCCGGCGCGGCTCCCGGCGCTGTCGGCGGCGCTGGTGCCGGCGTTCGCCGCGGCGCCCCGGCTGGTGCTGGCGCTCCGCGGCGGCGGCTGCTACCCGCCGGGACGGCCGGCGCGGGTGGCGTGGGCGAGTGTGCGGGTCGAGGGTGCCGCGGGCGCCGGTGGCGATCCGCTCCCCGCGCTCCAGGCGCGGGTCGAGGCGGCGGCGGTGGCCGCGCTCGGGGTCGAGCCCGAGTCCCGGCCGTTCTCGCCCCACGTCACGCTGGCGCGCTGCAAGGAGCCCTGGAACCGCGCCGAGGTCGAGACCTTCGGCGCCGCGCTCGCCGGCCCGGTGGGGGAGCCGTTCGAGGTCGACCACGGCTCGCTGATCGAGAGCACCCTGACGCCGCGGGGCTCGCGCTACCGCACGGTCGAGACCTTTCCCCTGGGGGCCGCGTGATGGCCGGCGCCGGATCGATCGCCGTCCTCGGCTCGGGCTCGTTCGGCACCGCGCTGGCGGTCGCCGCCGCCTCGGTCGCCGGCCCGGTGGTGCTCTGGGCGCGCCGGCCGGAGCTGGCCGAGGAGCTGGCGGCGCGGCGCGAGAACCGCGAGTACCTCCCCGGGGTCGCGCTGCCGCCGGCGGTCGAGCCGACCGCCGACCTCGAGCGCGCCGCGGCGTGCGACGCGGTGCTGGTGTCGGTGCCGTCGCACGGATTCCGCCAGGCGGTGCGGGCGTTTCTCGAGGTCGCGCCGGCCGGTCGCCGGTCCGGGCTGGTGTCGGCGGCCAAGGGGATCGAGGAGGGGACGCTGGCGCGGATGAGCGAAGTCGCCACCGCGGAGGCCGCGCGCGCCGGGCGCGAGATCGCCTTCGCCGTCCTCTCGGGGCCGAGCTTCGCGGTCGAGCTGGCGCAGGGCATGGCCACCGCCGCGGTGGTCGCCTCGGCCGACGACGCCTTCGCCACCGAGATCCAGCGCCGGCTCGCCTCGGCCACCTTCCGCCTCTACTCGTCGCGCGACGTCGCCGGCGTCGAGCTGTGCGGCGCGGCCAAGAACGTGATCGCGATCGCCGCCGGGGTGGTCGCCGGCCTCGGCCTCGGCCACAACGCGCTGGCGGCGCTGATCACCCGCGGGCTGCACGAGATCACCCGCCTCGGCCTCGCCTTCGGCGGCGAGCCGCCGACCATCTACGGGCTCGCCGGCCTCGGCGACCTGGTGCTCACCTGCACCGGCGAGCTGTCGCGCAACCGCCGGGTCGGCGTCGAGCTGGCGGCCGGGCGCAGCCTGGCCGAGATCACCGGCGGCACCCGCCAGGTGGCCGAGGGGATCCGCACCTCCCGCGGCGTCGCCGAGCTGGCCGCGGGCCGCGGCGTCTCGATGCCGATCACCGAGCAGGTGGTCGCCTTGCTCTACCAGGACAAGGACCCGCGGCGGGCGCTCGCCGAGCTGATGACCCGTTCGCTGAAACCGGAGGCCGAGCTGTGACGACCGCCGCCCGTGCCGCGCCCACCGCCGTCGCCGCATCGAGTCGGCACCAGACGGTGCTGATCCTCGACTTCGGAAGCCAATTCACTCAACTGATCGCGCGGCGCGTGCGTGAGCAGCGTGTCTACTGCGAGATCCACCCGTTCGACCTGCCGGTCGAGGAGATCCGGCGCCGGAGGCCGATCGGGCTGATCCTGTCGGGCGGGCCGCAGAGCGTGATCGACCCCGGGTCGCCGGAGCCCTCGGCCGAGCTGCTCGAGCTGGGCATCCCGGTGCTCGGCATCTGCTACGGGATGCAGTGGATGGCGCACGAGCTGGGCGGCGAGGTGGTCCCCTCGGGGCGCCGCGAGTACGGCCGCGCCGAGCTGGAGGTGGTCGAGCCCGGCCTGCTGTTCGAGGGGCTGGGGCGTCGCGAGACGGTCTGGATGAGCCACGCCGACCACGTCGAGCGGGCGCCGGCGGGGTTCGCGGTCACCGCCAAGAGCGGCTCCTCGCCGGTGGTCGCCTTCGAGGACCCCGGGCGCCGGATGTGGGGGATCCAGTTCCATCCCGAGGTCTCGCACACGGTGTCCGGCGCCGACATGCTGCGCAACTTCCTCTACGAGGCGTGCGGCGCCGAGCGCGACTGGGGGATGGCCTCCTACCTCGACGAGGCGGTGGCGACGGTGCGGCGACAGGTCGGCGAGGGCCGCATCCTGTGCGCGATCTCGGGCGGCGTCGACTCCTCGGTGGTGGCGGCGCTCCTGACCCGGGCGGTGGGGGAGCGGCTGACCGCGGTCTTCGTCGACAACGGCCTCCTGAGGAAGGGAGAGGCGCAGCAGGTGGTGCACAGCCTGCGCGACGGCCTCGGCCATCCCGGTCGTCGCGGTCGACGCCCGGCGCCGCTTCCTCGACGCGCTGGCCGGGATCGAGGACCCCGAGGCGAAGCGGCGCGCGGTCGGCCGGGTGTTCATCGAGGTCTTCGAGGACGAGGCGTCGCGGCTCGAGGCGACGGCGTTCCTGGCTCAGGGGACGCTCTACCCGGACGTCATCGAGTCGGTCTCGGTGCGCGGGCCGTCGGCGGTGATCAAGACCCACCACAACGTCGGCGGGCTGCCCGAGCGGCTCGGCTTCGAGCTGGTCGAGCCGCTGCGCTTCCTGTTCAAGGACGAGGTGCGCGCGCTCGGGCGCGAGCTGGGGTTGCCCGAGGAGCTGATCCGGCGCCATCCGTTCCCCGGCCCCGGGCTCGCGGTGCGCGTCCTCGGCGAGGTCACCGCCGAGCGCGTCGCGGTGCTGCAGGAGGCCGACGCGATCTTCCTCGACGACCTCCACGAGAGCGGCTACTACGACAAGACCAGCCAGGCGTTCGCGGTGCTCCTGCCGGTCAAGAGCGTCGGCGTGATGGGGGACGGCCGGACCTACGAGAACGTCGTGGCGCTGCGCGCGGTCGAGACCCAGGACTTCATGACCGCGGACTGGAGCCCGCTGCCGCACGAGCTGCTCGGGCGGGTGGCGAACCGCATCGTCAACGAGGTGCCGGGGGTCAACCGGGTGGTCTACGACGTCACCAGCAAGCCGCCGGCGACGATCGAGTGGGAGTAGGGGAGAGCGGAGGCGGGACTGGTCTCGAGGAGCCAGATCGCGAGGAGCTGGGGAGCGCCCCGGCATTGGGGCCGGCGACAGGAAGGACGAGCGCGCATGGCCACGCCTCTCGACCGATGGGGGCTAGCTCCCCTGCCCAGCTACCGCCGCTAGATCACATCGAAAATCAGGAGACTCGGACTCAGATCACTTCCCAGCGCCGCGGCTCGCGCCGCTCGCCCGCGGTGCCGCCGAACAGCACCGAGAGAACGGTGATGCGGTCGGGCTCGGCGCGATAGACGATGCGGAAGGTGCGGAACAAAAGCTCCCGGATCCGCTCGTCGCCGACCTCCGACACCACCCGCCCGATCCTCGGCACCGAGACCACCCGCTCGACCGCTGCCAGGAGGCGGTCCATGACCTGCTTCGCGAAAGCCTCGGAGTCGCGCGCGAGCGTGACCCGGATCGCCTCCAGGTCCCCGAGCGCCGGCTCGGCCCAGGAGATGGCGGCATTCATCTCTTGCCCATCCTCTTGCGCGCCTCCTGGTGCGACACGACCTTGCCCCCTTCGACCGCCTCCTCGGCGTTCGCCACCTTCTGCTTTACGTACAGCTCGTACATCAGGTCGTCCCACGTCGCTTCCTCCGGTAGCCGGTCCACGATCTGCCGCACTGAATCCTTGACCATGCTCATGCCCCTTTCCTTGCCCCTTCTGCCGGGCGGGAGCGGACCGCGTGGAGATCCGCAAATCGTTCTGTCCCGCTTTCGGCTGATGGCGGCACTATAACACTGACCAGCGGTCCATGTAAGTAGCCAGAGTTGCGCCCTGTAGTAATCGCGCGCACCGCTCCCCGCAACTGCTTGATTGCGAACGGTAACGGGCCCTGCGCGGCGGCGCCGGCCGCTACTCGCCACCGCCCGCGGCGGGGTGCTGGACGGCGATCGGGGTCAGCCGGCGGGGGTCCTTGCGCAGAGCGCGCGCCAGCTTCGCGGCGAGCCGGCGCTGCAGCGCGCGTGGGTCCGCCGTCCCCTCGGGGATCGCCAGCCAGCCGCCGGCGATGGTGCCGTGGCCGCCGCCCTTGCCCTGGCGCCCGAGCAGCCGGCGCATCCGCTCCCCGGCCTCGCCGCGCGGGTTCGAGGTGCGGATCGACAGGTAGATCCGCCCCTCGAAGAGCCCGGTGGCGAGCGCCCAGGTCTTCCCCTCCATGCGCAGCAGCAGGTCGGCGATCTCGGGCACGATGTCGGGCTGCTCGATCTGGCCCATGTGGCTGACCACCAGGGTGTCGACGCTCTCGAGGTTCTCGAGCGCCTGGTGGAGGGTGCGGAAGTAGCTCGACCGACAGCGGCGCGCCCTGGATCCGCGCCAGCGCCCGCTTGTCGGCGCGCGGCAGCAGCGCGTCGTACAGCGCGTGGTCGGGCCCCGCGGCCTCGCGCCGGAAGTCCTGGGTCTCGGTGCGGATGGCGTAGATCAGCGCCGTCGCCTGCGGGCGGGTGACCTCGACGCCGGCGGCCGCCAGGTACTCGGCGAGGATGGTCGCGGTGGCGCCGTACTCGGTGCGCACGTCGGCGAACGGCACCGCCTGGGTCGCCCGCCGCATCGGGTGGTGGTCGAAGACCAGGTCGGGAATCGTCTCGTCGGGGAGCTGGTGGTTGCCGGTGGCCGGCTGGGCGTCGACCAGGGCGAAGCGCGCGTACGACTTCAGGCTCAAGTTGCGCAGCCGCGACAGCTCGAGGCCCAGGACCTTGACCATCTCGCGGTTCTCGGCGCGCCCGATGATGCCGCCGTAGCCGATCGTCGCCTTCTGCCCGTAGTGACGCAGCAGCCGGCCGAGGAGCGCCGCCGAGGCCAGCGAGTCGGGATCCGGGTTGTCGTGGGTGAGGATCAGCCAGCGGCCGCCGCGCTTGCCGGGAGCGTCGATCGTCGCCTCGAGCTCGCCGAGCCGGCGGTGGGTGAGCGGGGTGATCATCAGGCCGCGGATTCTACAGGCGCGGATTCGATTGCCGCCCCCGGCTCCGGCGGCCGCGCCGGTGGCTCGCCTGTAGCCCGACTGTGGCCCGCCGATGGTACGATCACGGGCCGCCGTCGGCGCCGCCTGCACGGCCCGAACCGTCCCCGAGGCGAGCGCGAACCATGATCCCCGAGCTGTTCCGCATCGGCCCGTTGACCATCAGCCCGTTCGGGCTGGCGATGATGGCCGCCTTCGTCGCCGCCTACTTCCAGCTCCGCGCCGCGTTCCGCGTGAACGGCGCCGGCGACGGCGAGGACGCCAGCGCGCTGGTCTTCTGGGGCGGCCTCGCCGGCATCGGCGGCGCCAAGCTCTACTATGCCCTGCTCTACGGCGACCTCTCGCTGCTGTTCGAGCGTTACGGGCTGGTCTGGTACGGCGGCTTCATCGCCGCGACGGCGACGCTCCTCTGGCTGATCCGGCACCGCCGGCTGCCGTTCGCCGGCGCCGCCGACGCCCTGGCGGCGTCGCTCGCGCTGGGCTACGGCATCGGCCGGATCGGCTGCTTCCTGGTCGGCGACGACTACGGCGTGCCCACCGACCGGCCCTGGGGGGTGGCGTTCCCGCGCGGGCTGCCGCCGACCACGGCGGGCTCGCTGCGCGCGCAGTTCGACGTCGACATCCCGGCCGGGATCCCCGACGACGCCCTCCTTCGCGTCCATCCGACCCAGCTCTACGAGACCGCCGCCGCGGTGGCGATCTGGCTGCTCGCCCTGGTCCTGCTGCGCCGCCGTGCGCCCGCCGGCGCCGCGGCGCTCGCGGTGCTGGCGCTCCTCGCCGCCGAGCGCTTCGCGGTCGAGATGCTGCGCGCCAAGGACGACCGCTTCTTCGGCGGGCTGACCCTCGCCCAGCTCATCAGCCTGGCGGTGCTGGCGGCGGTGACCGCCCTCTGGCTGCTGCGGCGGCGCCGGCTCGCCGCCGCCGAGGCCGCGGCGCCGTCGTGACGGCCTCGCCGCCGGGGACGGCTTTGCCGCCGGAGACCCCCGTGCCGCCGGAGACCCCCGCGCCCCGCCTCCGGCTCCTGACCATCGCGGGCTCCGACTCCGGCGGCGGCGCCGGGATCCAGGCCGACCTCAAGACCTTCGCCGCGCACGGCGCCTACGGCATGAGCGCGGTGACCGCGATCACCGCCCAGAACACCCGCGGCGTCACCGCCGTGCACGAGGTGCCGCCGGCGGTGGTGGCGGCGCAGATCGACGCCGTGTTCGAGGACCTCGGAGTCGACGCGGTGAAGATCGGCATGCTCTCCTCGGCGGCGATCGTCGAGGCGGTCGCCGGGCGGCTGGAAGCCTGGGCGGCGCGGGGCACGGCGCCGCCGATCGTGCTCGACCCGGTGATGGTGGCCAAGAGCGGCGACGCGCTGCTCGCCGACGCCGCGGTCGAGGCGCTGATCGGGCGCCTGGTGCCGCTCGCCACGGTGGTCACCCCCAACCTCCCCGAAGCGCAGCGGATGACCGGCCTCGGCGGCGGCGGCGAGGCGGACCGCGCGGCGATGGCGCGGGCGCTCGCCGGGTGCGCCGCGGCAGCCTGGACGGGCCGGCCGGCGCCGGCGGTGCTGCTCAAGGGCGGCCACGCGTCGGACGGCGCCGCCGGCGAGGTGGTCGACCTGCTGTGGGACGGCGAGCGGCTCCACCGCTTCGCCGGCGCGCGGATCGCCACCACCTCCGACCACGGCACCGGCTGCACGCTGTCGTCGGCGCTCGCGGTCCGGCTGGCCGAGGGGCGGCCGTTGCCCGAGGCGGTCGGGCTCGCGCTCGACTACCTGCGTGGCGCGCTGGCCGCCGCCTTCCCGCTCGGCGCCGGGCGCGGTCCGGTCGACCACCTCTATCGGTCGGCGCCGCGCGGGGACGGCGGGGCTTGAGCCGAGGGGGCGGCGGCGCCGCACGGCGCGCCGCGGTCGTGCTGCTCGCCCTGTGGGCCGCGGCGGCGACCGCGCTCGCGGTCTGGGCGCTCTGGCTGCGGCCGGCGCCGGCGCCCGTGGCGGGGGAGGAGGAGGCCGCCGTCGAGCCGGGGCCGCCGCCCGAGCCGCCCGAGCCGGCGCTCGAGCTGCGTCCGGCGAGCTTCGACGACCTCCCCGGCTGGAGCGCGGACCGCCACGGCGAGGCGCTGGCCGCCTTCCGGGTCTCCTGCCGTGCGCTCGACCGCCTCCCCGCCGAGCGGCCGATCGGGCCCCCGATGGATCCCCCGGGCGCCACCGCGGGCGCCATCCCGATCAAGACCGGCGGCCTCGCCGGCACGGCCGCCGACTGGCGCCTGCCGTGCGCCCAGGCGGCGGCGGTGACGGGAGACGACGCCGCCGCGGCGCGGGTCTTCTTCGAGGCCGCGTTCCGCCCCTGGGCGGCGACCGACAACGGCGAGGCCGAGGGGCTCTTCACCGGCTACTACGAGCCGTCGCTCGCCGGCAGCCGCCGGCGCGGCGGGCGCTTCCGGGTGCCGCTCTACCGCCGGCCGCCGGAGCTGATCGAGGTCGACCTCGGCCGCTTCCGCGACGAGTTGGCCGGCCAGCGGATCGCCGGCCTGCTCGAGGGCCCGGCCCTGGTGCCGTTCGCCGACCGCGCCGCCCTCGAGGCCGGCGCGCTCGCCGGCCGCGGCCTCGAGCTGGCCTGGGTCGAGAGCGCGGTCGACGCCTTCTTCCTCCACGTCCAGGGCTCGGGGCGGATCGATCTCGCCGAGGGGGGCGCGCTGCGGGTCGGCTACGCCGGCCAGAACGGCCATCCCTACACCGCGATCGGCCGGGTGCTGGTCGAGCGCGGCGAGCTGGCGCAGGAGGAGGTGTCGATGCAGTCGATCCGCGCCTGGCTCGCCGCCCGCCCCGGCGAGGGCGCCGAGCTGATGGCTGCGAACCGCTCCTACGTCTTCTTCCGCGAGCTGACCGGCGCCGGACCGGACGAGGGGCCGCTCGGCAGCCTGGGCGTGCCGCTGACCCCGGGCCGTTCGCTGGCGGTCGACCGCGTCCACCTGCCGCTCGGCCCGCCGCTCTGGCTCGCCGCCGCGGCGCCGGCGCCCGACCCGGCGCTCCCCGACCGGCCGCTCGAGCGGCTGATGGTCGCCCAGGACACCGGCGGCGCGATCCGCGGCCCGGTCCGCGGCGACGTCTTCTGGGGCCACGGCGCCGAGGCCGCCGAGGTCGCCGGCCGGATGCGGCACCCGGGCCGGCTCTGGCTGCTCTTGCCGCGCGGCCTGGAACCCTAGCAGCGGCGGAGCCCGCCAGGGCGACCGGCGGCCGGAGGCCGCCGCCTCGGGGGAGGGCCCCCGCGCGATTCACTCGCGCGGGGAGGGGGGTTGGAACAACCCCCCTCGGGAAGACGGACGTCGTCGGAGAGCGAAGATCCCCAGCCCGACCACCAGCGCGACGCCGGCCGCCAGCAGGTTGCGCCAACCGGCGCTCGCCGCCAGTCCGATCGACAGCAGCACCGCGGCGATCGGGATCGCGGCGCCGCCGGGGAGCCGGAACCTGCCCGGCTGATCGCCCAGCTTGCGGCGGAGCACCGGCACCGCGGCGGCGGTGCCGGCGTAGGTCGCGAGCCGCGCCACCACCGAGATCGCGGCGAGGCCGGTGAACGAGCCGGTCAGTGCCAGCGGGAGCGCGAGCAGGCCCTGGAGCAGGATCGCCGGCGCCGGGGTCTGGAAGCGCGGGTGGACGCGGGCCAGCCAGCGCGGCCCGAAGCCGTCGCGGGCGAACGCGAAGAGGTAGCGCGGGCCGGCGAGGACGCTCGCCGAGTTGGTGCCCAGGATCGACACCGCGGCGCCGGCGGTCAGGAGCCAGCCGCCCCAGCCGCCGAGGAAGCGGCCGGCGGCGTCGGCGAGCGGCGTCTTCGAGGCGGCGAGGCCGGGCAGCGTGCCGAGCGCGACGAGCTGCACCGAAGCATAGAGCAGGGTGACGATCGCGATCTGGGCGAGGAGCGCCCGCGGGACGTTCCGGCGCGGGTCGTGGAACTCGCCCGCCGGCGCCGTCGTGTTCTCGAAGCCGGCGTAGGCGAAGAGCAGGAGCAGCGCCGCCCCGCCGAGCGCGCCCGCGTCCGGCCGCCCGCCGGGATGGCCCGCGAACACCGCGGGCGAGAACGCGAACGCGCCGGCGGCCACGAAGACCGCGAGCGGCACCAGCTTGGCGACCACCAGGACCACCGCGGCGCGGGCGCCGGCGCGGACGCCGACCAGGTTGATCGCGACCAGACCGGCGAGCGGCAGCACGATCGCCGCCGCCCGGCCGAGGCCGGTCGCGGCGCCCGGCACCAGGTAGCCGAGCGCCTGGGCGAAGCCGGCCGAGAGCGACGCCACCGAGGTGAGGCGCGCGATCCAGGTCATCCAGCCGACCTCGAAGCCGACCAGGTCGCCGAACGCGGTGCGGGTGTAGAGGTAGGCGCCCCCGGTCCCCTCGAACCGGCTCGACGCCTCGGCGAAGCAGAGCACCACCAGGAGCACCGCGGCACCGGCGATCACCACCGCCGCCAGGCTGGCCGGGCCGAGGAGCGCCGCCGCGGCCGCCGGCAGCAGGTAGATGCCGCTGCCGACGACGTCGTTGAGCGCCAGCGCCAGGACCTGGCCGCGCGAGACCGCGCGGCGCAGCTCGGGGGCGCCGCTCACCGTACCGGCGGTCTCGGGCGTGGGCACCGGCGGACGATAGCAGCCCGGGCGCGCTCCCGGCGCGACTTCCGCCGGTCGTGTGCGAAGATCTCGCCGAAGCCCGTTCGACAGCGCTGCGATCCGATATGACCACCGCGACCCGCGACCTGCTGTTCCTGTCGTTCAAGGCGCTCCTGGCCTGCCTGGTCACCCTGCTGCTCGATGAGGCGGTCGGCAACCCCGACCACGTCTCGTCGACCTTCGTCGCCGTCCTCTCGGTCTCGGCGGTGGCCCTGGCCGGCCTGCGCCAGGGGCTGGCGCAGCTCACCGGCAGCGCCCTCGGCGGGGTGTGGGGGACGCTGGCGACGGTCGCCGGGCTGCCGCACCTGGCGGCGGTGCCGCTGGCGGTCGGGGCGGCGATCGTCAGCGCGTTCGCGGCGCGCGCCGCCGCCGGCTACCCGATCGCCGCCTTCACCGCGCTCTACCTGGTGCTGGTCCCGCAGGGGACGCCGCTCGAGACCTTCGGCATCCGCCTCCTGGCGGTCGCCTGCGGCGCGGCCGGCGGGCTGGTGGTCAACGTCGCGGTGTCGTCGTTCGCCTACAAGCGGATCTACGTCCGGCGGCTGGAAGACGCCGAGGCGCGGATCCGCGCGCTCCTGCCCGCCGCCGCCAGCCGCGGGCCGGATGCGGCGGAGCAGGGGTTCGCGCTCCTCGCCGAGCTCCAACGCGACCTCGACCACGCGCTGACCGAGCTGCGCTGGCGGCGCGCCCGACGCTCCCACGCCGAGGTCCACCGGCTCTGGTGGCGGGTCGAGCATTTGCGCTCGCTCCTCCACCTGGCCGCCAACCTCGGCCTGCTGGCGCGCAGCGAGGGCGTGCCGTCCGCCGAGACGGCGCCGTTCGTCGCCTGGCTCGCCGCCCCCGCGGGCCCGCCGCCGCCGGCGCCCCCGGCCCTCGAGGCGCCGGCCCGGCGGGTGATCGAGGCGATCGAGGCCCTCGACTCGAAGCCGGTCTCCGAACGCGATCGACTCGAAGGCTAGAACTCCGGGGCCTTGCCGGTCCGGATCCAGCCCTCGATCCCCTCGTGGCTCGCGTAGTCGACGTACTCGAGGCGGATGCCGAGGCTCCCCGGCTCGGTGATGATGCAGAACGGCACCGCGTCCTCGGCGGTCTTGAAGCGCGCCTCGAGCCCGATCCCCTCCGCCTCGAGGGCCGCGATGCGGCCGGCCATGTCGGTCTCCCACATGCCGAGGTAGAGGATCTGGTTCGCGAACCGCTTCGAGAAGATGCCGTCGCCCGCGGCCTCGATCAGCTCGTAGTACGGCGGGCCGTCCTTCGAGAACGCGACGTAGACCACGTGCTCGTGGGGCACCGGGTCCTCGAGCCGCGGGACGTGGACGTGCGCGGGCTCGGTGAAGGTCAGCCCGAGGACCCGCGAGTACTTCTCGATCGCGGCCGGCAGGTCGTCGACGACGACGCCGATGTGGAAGTAGGTGTCGGCCATCCTTGCCCTCTCTCGCCGCCCTTAGGCGACCAGGTCGTAGTCCTCGAGCTCCGGGTCGGAGGCGAGGTAGGTCTTCATCTCCGGGATCGTCCGCGCGAGGTAGTCGGTGCCGTGGTGGAAGTCGAACGCCGCGCGGTCGGCGTAGATCTCGATCACCAGGTAGGTCCGCGGCTCGCGCTGCGAACGGACGAAGTGGAACAGCGTGCAGCCCGGCTCGTGCCGGCGCACGTCGTCGACCAGCTCCAGCAGCAGGCGCTCGAAGCGCTCCTCGTCGCCTGCGCGCACTCTCAGCGTCGCCGTGCACGTGATCACGGGCAGCGCCCTCCTTTCGGGCCGGCGGGCGACCGTCCGGTCGCCCGCCGTAGATCGGTCAATCAGTCGGTCGGTCAGTTGAGCGGCGGCAAGAGCATGTCGGCCGTGGCGTCCTGGAGCGCCGCCTCGGCCTCGGGGTAGTGGAAGTACTCGCGGCCCTCGATCTCGAACAGCTTGTAGCCGAGGGCGCCGCGGGCGTCGAACCACATCGACATCTCCTTGCCCACCTCGTCGCCGAACAGGTAGTGGATCATCGCCACCGTGCCGGCGTTGATCGCGCTCGAGCCGGCGGTGGTCCACAGGTTGGCGTCCGGCGCGCCGAGCCACATCGTGCGCGGGCTGACCACGTTGGCGCCCTCCTCGCGCAAGCGGCGCTCGACCGGCGGGCTGCAGGTGACGTAGGCGTCGCCGATCGCCCCGGCGCGGTGGATGATGCCGACCCCGACGCAGTTGGCGGCGATGAACTTGCCCGCCTGCTTGTGGCGCCGGATGACGTCCATCACCCGCGGGTCGGCGATCGCGTCGCCCGAGCCCTGGCCCCCCGGCACGTAGAGGAGGTCGAACAGGTCGTCGTCGGCGAGCACCTTGTGCGGCTGGACCCGGGCGCCCATCTGCATCTCGATGGGGCCCTCCTTGAGCGCCACCAGCAGCACCTCGGGCGCCGGCTTGCCCTGCATGGTCTTGAACACCTTGACCCCGGTCATCAGCTCCCAGGGGACGATGGCGTCCGACTCGCTGCAGCGGTGATAGCAAAGAACTCCGATCGTTTTGATGTCTCTCATCCCACGTTCCTTCCGAAAGAAGAATTGGAAGAACAAAAGTTAGAGAGGGGTGGCGAGGCCCTCCCGTGACAGGCGAGTCAGGTCTCGAGCTCGACGATGAACCGCTCCGGAAACGGCCCGCCCTGGGTGTCGATCTGGCCGTCGCTCCCGGGCGCCCGGCGGACGCCGCGGCGGAGCAGGCGGGCCACGATCTCGGGCACCTCGATCAGGGCCATGTAGTAGAGCAGGCAGAGGTGGTGGCCGTAGCCGAAGTGCATGTTGAGATGGTGCTCCGGGCGGCCGAGGCGGTACTCCTCGGGCTCGGGCACCTCGTGGCCGTCGAGCCCGGCCGAGGCGAGCGAGGCGTAGACCAGGGTTCCGGCCGGGATGCGGGTCTCCCGCGGCGTGCCGCTGGCCAGGGAGTAGTCCTCGACCGACCGGCGCGCCACGAAGGCGAAGATCGGGTTGAGGCGGAGCGCCTCCCAGACGTGGCGGCCGACCTCGGCGGAGTCCCCGTCGCGCGCGGCGCGGGTCGCCGCGGCGAGCGGCTCGGGCCGGCGCAGCAGCTCGTCGAGGGCCAGGATCACCGCCCCCGACACGGTCTCGACGCCGCCCAGGAGCATGAACATGACGTTGGCCGCGATCCGCTCGTCGTCGAAGCCGACGGCGTCCGGGAAGCTCGTCTCGAGGAGCCGCCCGAGGACGTCGTCGTACCGCTCGCCGGCCGCGATCCCGGCGCGCCGGCGGGCGATCAGCTCGTCCATGTAGGCGCGCAGCTCCGCGCCGGACTCGACCGCCGGACGGTGCACCGCGGGGTCGTTGCCGAGGTTGAAGAAGAAGTCGAGGTTCGCGCTCCGCGACCAGCGCATCATGGTCGCCCGGTCCGGCCCCGGGAAGCCGAAGTAGTCGCCGCAGAGGTCGACCGGCACCCGGCGCGAGAGCCCGGGGACGACGTCGAACCGCCCGTCCCGGGTGCCTTCGTCGATTGCCCGGTCGGCGAGCCGGGCGACCGTCTCGCGCACCCGCGGGAAGTCGTCGCGCGAGAGCACCGCCTGCATGACGCCGCGGTCGCGCTCGTTGTACTTCGTCGCGTCGCGGCCGAGCATGTAGGGCCCGACCACGCCGTCCATCCGCTCCGCCAGGTGGCGGACGGTGAACACCTTGTGCCGCGACAGCACCTCCTGGACGTCGGGGTAGCGCGTCACCAGCACCGGCCCGGGGGTGACCAGGACCGGCCGCTCCTCGCGCAGCTCGGCAAAGAGCTCCTTGGCGCGGGTGCCGACCCACTGGTGGAGCAGGTCGACCTTGGCGTCGCTCGCCTCGTACTCGGAGAGAAAGCTCATCGTCGCTCCTCAGCCCGCCTGGAGCACGGCGAAGGAAAAGTTGCCGTTCTGGAGGGTCCGGTCGGCGATCGACTCCCACAGGTGGACGACGAAGCCGTTCTCGTCCTGGCCGCCCCAGTTGGCCGACATCAGCGGCGCGTTGGCGACCCGGCCGCCCGAGAGCAGGATCGTGTACGGCTCGGTCATCGGCTCGGCGAAGTCGATCCGGATCTGCCCGACGGGGGCGCGGATCGGCGGGTCGAAACCCTCGATCGGCCACACCTTCCAGTTCTCGCTGCCGGCGGTGCGGACGTACTGGCCGCCCTGGAACTCGACGGTCCCGAAGTGCGTGATGATCGCGTTCAGTTCGCTCATGGTCGGCTCCTGGTCTACTCGAAGAAGACCTCTCCGGGGTAGTCGCGGTGCTCGGGCGGGACGAAGTAGTAGCCGCCGGCGACCGGCTCGGCGATCCCCTTGTCGGGGTCGAGCAGGTGGTCGTGGTTGAGCCGGAACAGCGGGTTGAGCAGCCAGATGTTCTGGATGAACTCGAAGCCGGTCTGCTGGATGTTGTTCTGGAAGCTGAAGAAGTGGAGGCCGTAGGTGACCTCGCCGGTCTTGGGATCGACCGAGCGCCAGTTGCCGCCGCGCCGGCGGATCCGGACGTCCTGGATGTGGAAGACGTTGGTCTCGCCCGGCTTGAGCGGAGGGAACGGCCCCTTGAACGGCGCCGGGTTGCCGCCGCGCACCTGGAGGATGTGCGAGTCGAGCGGCGCCAGGTGCGCCTCGGCGGAGTCGAACTCCTTCTCGAGCAGCCGGCCGCTCGAGCCGCAGACCACGCGGCCGGTCTTCCTGTCGCGGCCGAGCCCGCGCGCCCGAGCCTCCTCGCCGTGCCAGGTGCGGCCGAAGTTGTCGGTGATCGCGAAGTCGTCCGACCGCCACTTGTCGAGGTCCTCGACGTACTTGCGGTGCACCAGGTAGGTGCCGCCGTTGTAGCGCAGCTCGTCGCGGTTGGTCTCGGCCTCGCCGGGGTAGCCGGGCGCCGGGTGGGGGAGGTAGATCTTCGAGCGGTAGTACGCCGGGTCGGTCTGGATCAGGTCGTCCATGTTGCTGATCGGATCGAACCAGCCGATCAGATCGCGGCCGTCCTCGCTGCCGTAGGACTCGTCGACCGGGCAGGCCAGCTCGAGGCCGTGCGGCCGCACCGCCTCCTTGAGCAGCCGGTCCCAGAGGTCGGTGACCAGGTAGTGGTGGTTGCCCTCGATGTAGAGCACGAGGTCGGACTCGCACTCCGCGAGCCACTTGCGGTAGGCCGCGCTGGTCTCCTCGGCGCTCGGCTCGCGGCCCAGCTCCTTGGCCAGCCGCCGGCTGACGAAGACGTCGTCGGCGGCCGCGGCCATGGTCCGCAGGTAGAGCGGCACCTGGCGCTTGTCGAGGCCGAAGCGGGTGCCGTAGCGGGTCGTGAAGACGCCGCCGGGCGGGAAGTTGGGGACCGGCTCCTCGGCGCCGCGCTCTTCGAGCGGGCCGCGGAAGAAGCGCAGGCCGAACGCCACCAGGACGTTGAGTGCCCAGCCCTCGACGACGCGCTGGCCCTCGTGCTCGCGCTGTTCGTTGATCGCGTCGCGCTGGACCGCCTCGATCGCCTGGAGCGCCGCGATCATCCGCTTGCGGTCGTCGAACGGCGCGTTGAGCTTGGCCAGCACGAAGTGCTTCGGCGGTGGGGTGTCGATGCCCGGTCGGAGGTTCATCGTCGTACTCCTAGGTCTCTTCGAAGATCAGCCACTCGTCGTTCTCGACGTAGGCGTTGCGCTCGAGATCGTAGCGCTTGGGGATGGCCTTGTTGAGCTTCTCGAGGTAGGGGAGGAGCGGCCGCCGGGGCGGGAACTTCTTCTCGTGCGCGTCGAGGGCGCCCGGTTTCCAGCCGAAGTCCTTCATGTAACGGGAGAAGCCGAAGCCGTCGAACATGTAGTGGGCGTCGACCAGCGCCATGTACCAGATGCTCGGCGCGGCCTTGAGGTTCGGCCGCAGCGGCGCCTGGACGGCGAGCTGGCCGAGGAGAGCCAGCCCCTCCTTGTCGCCCCGCTTCTTGAGGTGCGCGGTCAGCCCGTCGTAGGCCGGGAACTCGACCCGCGGCGTGACCAGGAGCACCGGCTTGTGCTGCATCCGCGCGGTGGCGATCTCGTGCACCGTGCCGACGCTGTAGATGTTGGTCGGGCAGAAGGCGACCAGGAAGTCCGCGGTGTCGGTCATGCGCAGGTCGATGTGGAGCGTCGGCCAGTACTCGGCGGCGATCTGGGCGCGCTTGCGGTCGCCCGCCTCCGACGGGTCGTAGTCCCACTCCTCGCGCTTGTTGGTGGTCAGCTCGTCCTCCTTGCCGTAGTGGGCGAGGCCGGCGACCGCGGGCTTGCTCCACGGGTCGTAGACGCGCACGCCGTAGCGCTTCAAGAACTGGCCGACGCGGTTGCGCCAGCCGAACTCCTTCTCCTCGGCGCGCGAGGCGACGAAGTCCATCGGGCCCGAGAGGTAGACGGTCGATCCGGAGAGGACGTCGTCCTTCTTCTTGAGCTCGCTCGCGACCTTCTTGGCCGCCTTCTCTTTCGCGCTGGGCTGACGGGGCTCTTCCTTGCTCTTTGCTTTCGCCATGGTCCTTCCCTCTCTCAGGCGCCCTGATTGCGGCGCCGGAACTGGAAATTGAAGCTCTCGCCGCCGGCGACCGGCAGCCCGTCGTAGAACTCCCACAGGCCGTGCTCCATCGGCGTGGGGACGAACCTCTCGTGGTAGACGTGCTCGACCAGGTCGCCCGAGGGCGGGCCGAGGGAGGACGCGGCGGCCGCCTCGTCGGGCCAGTGCTCCCAGTAGACGAAGTAGTCGTCGGAGGCCGAGGCGACCGCGCCGTCCGGGACGACGCCGGTGAAGCCGCCGCGCTGGACCGCCGCGAGCCATCCGGCGAGGCCGCCGAGGAAGTCCCGCGGGTCGCCGCCCGAGCGCACGCCGACGAACGCGGTGGCGACGCCGCCCTGCCAGTCGACCTGGCCGTCGAACAGGTGGTAGCGGCCGCCCGCCGCCAGCTCGCCCTCGAACCTGCCCGGCCACCCCGAGAGGCTCACCGAGAGGTCGAAGACCAGCGCGTGGAGATCGCTGTAGGCGCGGCCCCCGACCGTCTTCTTGGCGTCGTCGTAGGCCTGCTGGACCTCGTAGAAGACCAGCGCGATCTCGTCCGGCGCCTTCGGGTGGTGATCGCGCGGCAGGACGCTCGGCAGGTAGGCGGACAGCCCGACCGGCGCCTGGATCTGGACCGTGCCCGGGATGAAGATCGATCCCAGCTTCTGGAAGAAGACGTCCTGGCTCAAGGCCGGGTGCTTGAAGCCGCGCCAGACGCGGCAGGCGTCGGGCGCCACCGGGAACGGCTCGGGATAACTGCTCGCCATGGTCTCGTGTCCCTCCTCAAATGACAATCGTGAAGAAGCGATCGGTCACACCGCCCAGTGGCGCTCCCAGCCGCGGCCGAGCGCCTCGTCGAGCGCGTCGAGCGCGTCGCCGCAGGCCTCGGTCTCGGTCGAGGCGGCGATCAGCGCGGCGGCCTTCTCCGCGATCTCGTCCTTGAGCGCCTCGTCGCGCCCGGCGAGCACCTTGATGACGTAGCCGGCGCCGGCGAGGGCGTGGATGCGGCGGACCCCCAGCTCGGTCGGCTCCTTCTCGGAGGCGAGCTGGCGGTCGCGGTGCAGGGTGTGGCCGACCGGCACCACCCGCGCCGTGCTGCCGGTGGTGAAGAAGCCGAAGACGCCGAGCTTGCCCAGCTCGAACGCCTCCTGGGCGCTGATCCCGCCCGACCAGAGGACGCGCAGGCCGAGCCCCTCGGCGTGCGAGAGCAGCGTCGCCAGGTCGCCGAGCGAGATCACCCCGCGGTCGTTGGCGCCGCCGGTCTTGAGCAGCCGGTGGGGATCGATCCGGTCCGGCGCGTCGACCAGAGCGACCTTGGCGCCGTTGGCGGCGATCATGTCGAGCCACATCCTGGCCGCCTCGACCACCCGGTCGCTCTCGTAGACGTCGTGGTCGGTGAGGAGCGCGGTGTCGACGTAGAAGGCCGGGATCGGCGTCCACTCCGCCATCCAGCGCTGGATGTGGTGGACGACGTACTCCTGCTCCTCGAGGTCGAGCGGGAAGAGCCCGTACTTGGCCGCGGTGAGGCCGTTCTTGTAGGCCGAGTTGAGGCCGGTCCAGACCGTGCGCGCCGCGGTCTCGGGGTCGACCTCGTAGTGGTAGACCAGGTTGACGCCGAGCCCGCCGGCGTGGGCGAGCAGCTCGCGCGCGGCCCGCGGCTCGAGCACGTTGAGGAGGCCCTGGATCGAGATCCGCCGCCGCGACGCCTCGAGCAGGGTGCCGTCGATCGCCACCTCGGGCACGCCCAGCTCGGCCGCCAGCGAGACCAGCCGCCGGACCTGGTCGATCCGCTCCGGGGTGGTGATCGGGCCGGCGAAGACGATCAGGAAGGAGAAGCGGTGGAGGTCGGCCGAACCGAGCTTGCCGGCGGCGCGGCCGGCCTCGAGCTTCGGCACCAGGCGGCGCAGCGCGGCGTCGGACTCGCCGTCGTCGACCACCAGGCGCACGGTCAGCGGCCGGGGATTGCCGTCCGGCGTCTGGATGAACGGCTTGAACCTGGCGAAGATCCCGTCGAGCCACTTCTGCTCGTCGGCCGCGGCGCCGGCGACCGGGATCTCGGGCAGCGGCTGGTGCAGCCGGGTGTTGACCCGGACGCCGACGTTGGTGGTGCAGAAGACGTTGCCGATCGCGCCGGCGAGCACCATCTCGTACTCGGGCGGGCCGATCGGCACCTCGCCGGCGCTCCCCATCCGCTCGCCGTCGATGATCACCCCGACCGCCATCGGGCCGGGGCGGCCGAGCGCTTGCGCCTTGGCCGACTTGTAGGCGGCCTCGACGATGGCGCCGGCCGCGGTCCCCTCGTCGCTGACCCCGAGCACGGGGCCGAAGCGGGCGTGGTCGTACACCTCCAGAGCCTTGAGCTGGGTCGTCACGGAATCCCTCCCCGAAGTTCGAACCGATTGCGATCTCGTCGAAAGGTGGTGATCGCGAGGCGCGAAGACTTTCACGGAGGCTACTGCCAAAAGAAACGCAGCGTCAACTTAGATGCGGACGCATAAGTTAGGACGCTGTAGCGAGCGCCGGAGCGCGGGCCGCCGGCTCTACAATGCCGCCCATGAGCGCACCCCTCTGCTTCGTGCTGATGCCGTTCGGCGCGCAAGACCGACCCCGCGAGCGGGGTGAGCCTGGACTTCGACGCCATCTACCGCGAGCTGATCAAGCCGGCGATCGCGGAGGCCGGGCTCGAGCCGATCCGCGCCGACGAGGAGATGGCCGGCGGCATCATCCACAAGCCGATGTTCGAGCGGCTGATCCTGTGCGAGTACGCGGTCGCCGACCTGACCACCGCCAACGCCAACGTCTACTACGAGCTGGGCGTCCGCCACGCGGTGCGCCCGCGTTCGACGGTGCAGATCTTCGCCGCCGGCACCCGGCTGCCGTTCGACCTCGGGCCGCTCCGCGGCATGCCCTACGCCGTGACCGCGACGGGCGCGCCGGCCGCCGCCGCGAGCGACGCGGCGCAGCTCTCAGGGCTCCTCCGCAACGCCCGCGAGCAGGCGTCTTCGACCGACAGCCCGATCTTCCAGCTCGTCGACGGCATGCCGGCGCCCGACATCAGCCGGCTCAAGACCGACGTCTTCCGCGAGCGGGTCGACTACTCGGCGCGCCAGAAGGAGCGCCTCGCCGAGGCGCGCAAGGGGGGCGCCGAGGCGGTGCGGGCGGCGCGCGGCGAGATGGGCCCGCTCGCCGACCTCGAGGCCGGGGTGACGATCGACCTCATGCTCTCGTTCCGGGCGGTCAAGGCGTGGCGCGACATGATCGCGCTGGTCGAGGAGATGCCCGAGCCGCTGGCGCGGATGGTGATGGTCCAGGAGCAGTACGCCTTCGCCCTGAACCGCGCCGGCGACGGCGAGAAGGCCGAGCGCGTGCTGCGCGAGCTGATCGAGCGCCGCGGCCCGAGCGGCGAGACCAACGGCATCCTCGGCCGGGTCTACAAGGACCGCTGGCAGGCGGCGCGCGACGCCGGCAAGACGATCCAGGCGGCCGGCCTGCTCAAGAAGGCGATCGAGGCCTACCTCTGCGGCTTCCAGACCGATTGGCGCGACGCCTACCCGGGAGTCAACGCGGTGACCCTGATGGAGCTGGCCGAGCCTCCCGACCCGCGCCGAGGGGACCTGCTGCCGGTGGTCGCCTACGCCGTCCGGAGGCGCATCGCCGACGGCGAGCCCGACTACTGGGACCATGCCACCCGCCTCGAGCTGGCGGTCCTGGCGCGCGACCGCGACGCCGCCGGCGAGGCCCTCGGCGACGCCCTCGCCGCCGTGCGCGAGAGCTGGGAGCCCGAGACGACCCTGCGCAACCTGCGCCTGATCCGCGACGCCCGCCGCGCCCGCGGCGAGGAGGACGAGTGGCTGGGTGAAGTCGAGGAGGCGCTCGAGGAGGCCGCCCGGGAGCTGCCGGGCGGCTCGTAGCGATCGGCCGGCGCCTCTCCTCGGCCTCTGCCGTCGGAGAGGCATTCAGGCAGTCGCTCGCTAGGGGGCCAGCCGTGCCCGCGCCACGGGAGAAACGACAACGTGGATCCTATGAAAGACACGTTGGCATATAATCGGACTTCATGACGACCACGAGTGTCTCCAGCGCCGACCTAATCCGGGTCTTGAGCCGCTGGAATCGTTGGGGAGACGCGCGTCTCGACCCGGGCCATGCGCGCGATCTCACCGCCACCCTCCTCCGGCGACTGGACACTCCCGAGGTCATCGCCCTGATCGGGCCCCGGCGCGCGGGCAAGACCACCGTGCTCTTCCAGCTCATGGACGGTCTCGAAGCCGCCGGCACTCCGCGCGAGGCCCTTCTCCACGTCAACCTCGAGGAGCCCGGCTTCGGCGCCCAACTCAGCCTCTCGCTGCTGGAGAGGGTCTACGACACCTGGCGCGCCGAAGTCTTCCCCGAAGGTCGCGGCTGGCTCTTCCTCGACGAGATCCAGCGCGTCCCCGAATGGGAGCGGTGGGTGCGAACGCGGAGCGAGACGGAAGACATCAAGGTGTTCGTCACCGGCTCGTCGTCCGCCCTCATGTCCTCGGAGCTTGCGACGCTTCTCACCGGGCGGCACCTGACTTTCCGGGTCCTGCCGCTCTCGTTGGGTGAGGTCCTGCGCTTTCGCGGCCTCCGGGCACCGAGCGGGTCCCGCCTGGCCGGCGATCCGGCGCCGCTGCGCAACGCGGTGGTCGAGTACCTGCGCTGGGGAGGCTTCCCCGAGGTGGTGCTCGCGCCCGACGCGGAGCGCAAGCAGGATCTGCTGCGCCAATACTTCGACGACGTCCTGTTCAAAGACGTCGCGCTGCGCCACCAGATCCGCGACCTGCCGCTCCTGCGGAATCTGGCGGTCTACCTGCTCGGACAGACCGCGAGCCTGGTCTCCTTCCAGCGTCTCGCCGACATATTCGAGATCTCCAAGACCTCGGTGCGGGCCTACTGTCACCATCTCGAGGAGGCTTTCCTGGTCTCCTTCCTGCCGTTCTACACGCTCAAGAGCGCGGAGCGCCAGCGCCGGCCGAGCAAGGTGCATGCGATCGACACCGGGCTGCGCAACGCGATCTCGCTGAGCGGCGCGCCCGACCGGGGACGGTTGATGGAAACGGCGGTCCACAACGCCCTGCTGCGGGAGCGCTCCGACGGCCTCTTCTACTGGAAGGGCGAGGGCGAGGTCGACCTGGTGGTGCGGCGTGGCCTGGGGCTTGAGAGGCTGATCCAAGTCACGGACGAGGGCCTCCTCGAGCCGGCGTCGCGGCGCCGCGAGATCGCTGCTCTGGTCGAGGCGTCCCGCGTCTTCCCTGGCGCGGAGACCCTGGTGGTCGCGGGCGCTCTCCCGCCGCCGGGTGTCGGGGAGCTCGGAGTCCGGACGATGGCCGTGGGGCGCTTTCTCTCACAGGGGCCTGGACCCGTGGAGCTGGGCGCCACCGGAGGGCAAGAAGCAGCCGAGCCCGCCGGGCAGAAGGTGCTCGCGCATCTCGCGGAGCATCCGCGGATCACCCGGCGCGAGGTCGCCGCGCTTTGCGCTCTGACCGCGCCGCAGGCTTCACGGCTCCTGCGCCAGCTCGCCGCCGGCGGCGAGATCGTCCGCCGAGGCGCGGGCCGCGGAACCTCCTATGCCCTGCCCTCCGCGTCGGTCACGCCTCGAACAGTGCGCTGATCTCCCGGAAGCTCACGGCATCCTCGGCGCTTCTAGCGGCCGATCGTAGGTCTCGGCGGCGCCGGGGCGTCGTCGACACCCTGGGCGCGATGACGGCCGGCTAGTGCGCGGCCCCGTGGGCCGCGTGATCGGCGTGCCCTCCGTGCCCCTCGTGCCCTCCGTGCGCCTCGTGTCCTTCGTGCGCGGCGTGGCGCCGGTGCCTGGCCGCCTCGGCGGCGCGCAGGCGGTGGATGCGGTCGCTCTCCTGCTCCATGAAGCCGAGGAGCTTGGCGACGTCGGTGTCGGTCAGCCGCAGGTTGGGCATCGGGATCCCCTGGTACTGCGCGAGGAGCGCAGTCGCCAGCGGGTCGCCCTCTTCCAGCATCGCGTCGGGCTCCTTGAGCCAGCGCTCGAGCCAGGCGCGGTCGCGCTGGCCGTGGACGTCGAGCAGGTCCGGGCCGATCCGCCGCGCCGACGCCTCGAGCACGTCCCCCTGGCCGATCGTGTGGCACGAGGCGCAGCGGGTGCGGAAGAGGTTCTCGCCGGTCGAGATCTGGCGCACCTCGGGGGCGTCGGCGTAGTCGCGGCCGGCGGTGCTCGCCCGCTTCCAGCCGTGGAGCCAGTTGCCGAGCTGGTCGGCGAGGACGTAGGGGTTCTCGTAGGGCGACCGCTTCATCCAGCGGCCGGTCGCCTGGTTGCCGATCACCAGGCTCAGGTTGTGGTCCAGCTCGTCCTCGCCCGGGTAGACCTCGCTGTAGACCCCGAGCTTCTTGCGCAGCAGGATGATGTCCTCCTCGCGGCCGGTCAGGAAGGTCCAGCCGGCGCCGACGCCCCAGGTCTCGACGTAGCTGCGGAGCACCTCCGGCGTGTCGCGCTCGGGGTCGATGGTGATCGAGTAGAAGAAGACGTCCCGGCCCACGCGGTCGCCGAGCAGGCGGTGGACCTCGAGCATCCGCGCGGTCTCCATCGGGCAGGCGTCGGGGCAGGTGGTGTAGATGAAGTTGAGGGCCACGACCTTGCCCTCGATGAGGTCGAAGAAGCGCACCTTCCGGCCGTCGTGGGCGGTCAGCGTCACGTCGGGGAAATAGTCGGCGCCCCAGATCTCGCCGCCCCTGGTGCGGGCGGCGGTCTCGGGGACGGCCTCGGCGGCCCCGCCGCCGCGGGTCGCGAGCGCCGCGGCGGCGAGGAGAGCGAAGGCCGCGCCGGCGGCGGCGGGCCAGTAACGGCGTCGGTTCATCTCGTTTCCCTCCCGGGTCGAGCCCTCTAATCGACCTCCACCGCCGCCGAGACCGCGACGCCGCCCGGCGAGGTCCTGACGCAGACCGTGGTCGGCGCCGGCGTGACGTCCTCCTCGCGGTACTCGAACTCGCCGGCGGCGACGTTCTCGGTGTCGATCAACGTCCCCGGGCAGGTGCCGCCGCTGGCCACGCCGTAGTGGATCGACACGCTGGAGGCGCCCGGGGCCTCGCCCTCGACGCGCAGCTCGTCGTCGTCGGTGCGGTACTCGGCCTTGTCGATGAAGATCGCCGCCTCCTCGTCGCTGGGGCCGATCCCGGACCCGGTGCGGAAGGTCGGGAGCGCCGCGGAATCGACGTACTCGACGCCGTCCCAGGTCGGGATCGGGGTCGGCATCAGCTTGATCTGGCCGGGATGCTCGATGTCCCAGCGCAGGAGCATCGCGTGGTCCTCGTGCTGGGTGTTGTGGCAGTGCTCCATGTAGGTGCCGGCGAACTCGCGGAAGCGGATCGCGAGCACGACC
>CAVSQV010000003.1:0-225000 GCA_963730155.1 uncultured Acidobacteriota bacterium | reverse complement strand
GATCGCGACGACCGCCGCCGCGACCGCGATCCTGCTCCGGCGTGCACCGCCGGCGGCGCGCGCGGCGCCCTCCTCTCGAGTCTCCTCCCGCCTTCTCGTTCCCCGGGTGAAAACCTGCATCGTCGCTCCCTCTGCTCCTCAGAGCTGGCTTTGGACATGGAGCCAACGGCTCATCCGCCGCCGGCTGCTTGGCCGGAAACGGAGCTGCGGGGAGGCAAGAGGGATACCAGCGCACCTGCGTCCAGGCTCAACCGGCTGGCGGGACGGCGGTTGCGCCGGCGGGCGGGGAGCCGGGCGCGGTTCCGCCGCGGCTCCCGGCCGCTACGAGGTGTATCGCTGTGTAGCCGGAACGATACGGTGAGTGCGGAGCGGCTCGGGCCGTCCCGGACGCCGGACCCCCAGCGCCTTGAGCTTGCGGCTGAGTCCGACGCGGCTGATCCCGAGCACCCCGGCGGCGGCGGTGACGTTCCAGCCGGCCTGGTGGATCGTGGCGACGATCGCCTCCCGCTCGGCGCGCCGGCGGCAGTCCTCGAGCGACTCGAAGCCGTCGCCGCCCTGGAGCGGCCCGGCGGCGGATCCGCCGCCGCCGTTGCGGCAACAGACGGTCAGCGACTGGGGCCCGATCTCCTGGCCGCAAGGGGTGAGGATCACCGCCTGCTCCAGCTCGGCCTGCAGCTCGCGGACGTTGCCCGGCCAGCGGTAGGCGAGCAGGCGCTCCATCGCCCCGGCGGCGATCGCGGGGACGGCCCGGCGGTGGCGCCGGCAGAGGACGCGCAGGAAGTGGGCGATCAGGAGCGGCAGGTCGCCCGGCCGCTCGCGCAGGCTCGGCACCTTGAGCCAGAGCGCGCGCAGGCGGTAGAAGAGGTCGGGCCGGAAGGAGCGCTCCTCGGCCGCCGCCTGGAGGTCGCGGTTGGTGGCGCAGAGGATCCGGGTCTCGACGCGGGTCGCCTTGACGCCCCCGACCGGGCGGACCTCCCGGGTGTCGAGGAAGCGGAGGAGCTTGGCCTGGCTCGACGGCGGCAGCTCGCCGATCTCGTCGATGAAGAGCGTGCCGCCGTGGGCCGCGGCGGCGAGCCCGCGGTGGCTCTCGTGGGCGCCCGAGAACGCGCCCTTGACGTGACCGAAGAGCTCGCTCTCGAACAGCGCCTCGGGGATCGCGGAGGCGTTGACGGCGACGAACGGCCCACCGGCGCGGCGGCTCTGACGGTGGAGCGCCTGCGCCACCAGGTCCTTGCCAGTGCCGGTCTCGCCCTCGATGAGCACCACCGCGTCGGTTGGCGCCGACGCCGCGATCCGCCGGTAGAGATCGAGCATCAGCGGGGAACGCCCGACCATGCCGAAGCTCGCGCCGATCCCCTCGCGGGGAGGCGCCTCCGCGACACAGAGATCTCCCATGGGTCCCCTCCTCCCGTCGAACCGAAGGGCCAGAACAAGAGATGAAGTTGTCCGAGCGACCTTCCCGTGTCGTAACCGCGCCGAATCGGGACGACAAAATCGAGACCTTGCGGAATCGACCGCGCCGGGCAGCGGGAGGGGCTCGGACTCGCGCTCTAGAGCAGCGAAACCTTGAAGCCCCCCGCCTCCTCCTCCGGGAAGCTCGCCCGGTAGCCCCAGCGCTCCTGGAGGTCGTCGCGCCCCCACACCGAGTTGTCCCGCGAGCTGTAGTTGAAGCAGATCTCGGGGCGCTTGCCGCCGTGCCGGATCAGCCGCCCGATGGTCTCGCGGTCGGGGTGGTGGAAGCGCGCGCCGCTGGTCGAGATCAGCCAGCGCGGGCAGTCCATGAGCTGGATCAGCTCCGAGCTGGTGTTGCCCTGGCTGGCGTGGTGGGAGACCTTGAAGAGGTCGGCGCGCAGCCGGTCGCCGCCGCGCCGGGCGATCAGGGTGCGGATCGAGTCGACCATCACCGGCACGTGGGCGTCGGCGGCGAAGACCGCGGCGCGCCCTTCGAACTCGGCGAGGAAGGCGATGCTGCTGCCGTTGGGCGGCGTCACGTCGGACTTGAACGGGCTCCCGGCGAGAGCTTCGACGTCGGTCGAGAGGGTCTGCGTGCCGCCGAGGAACTTGCGGTACTCGACCTTCGATCCCGGGGTCAGGCCGTGCTCGCGCAGCTCCTTCTCCCAGCGCGCGCGGAGCTTGATCAGCCGGTCGCGGGTGGGGGAGAGGAGGGTCAGCACGAGGCCGCCCGGCAGGGTGAAGACCGGCAGCTCGTCGGCGCCGCCGGTGCGCGGGCCGACCACGAGCGGACCGCCGTCCGCGGCGGCGTTCCAGGGGAGCTTCCGGTCGCGGACCAGGGTCGAGAAGATCTCGGCCTGCTTGGCGTTGAGCTTGTCCTGGGGCAGGTGGCGCCAGCCGTTGAACCAGACGTCGCCCAGCTCGACCCCGAGGCCGGCGTCGGCGAAGAACGGGATGGTGCCGCCGATGTGGTCGTTGTCGATGTGGGTCAAGACGAACAGCTCGAAGCGGCGGTCCTTCTCGGGGAGCGCCTCGACCCGCGCCTTGAGCCGCGGGAAGGTCGAGGGCGGGCCGCAGTCGATCAGCACCCGCGTCGGGTCGGCGGCGTCGCCGTACTCGAGCCACAGGCAGTCGCCGAAGTCGGCGGGGAGCATCTCGACGGTGAAGATCGGACCGCCGCCGCGCTTGCGCGCGCGGCCGCCGAGCCGGCGCGCCGGCTCCTCGGCCCGGCGACCGACGGCGGGCGGCGCGGCCGGTTTCGAGGACGCCGGCGCCGGCGGGGGCGCCGTCGGGCTCGCCGCGGCGGCCGCCGCCGGACGCGGCGCGGGCGGCAACTCGGGGAGCGCGGCGGTGCGCCGGCGGGCGTCGAGCAGGGCGACGATCGAGCGCGCGGTGTCGACTACGCCGCCGGGATCGCCCCAGCCGGGGCGCTCGACGCCGCGTTCGGCGAGGTAGCGGGTCAGCGCCTCCGCGCCCCACCAGTCGACGTAGCGCGCGAACTGGCGCCGGGTCGATCCGATCGGGAAGTCGTCGCGGAGGTGCGCCGAGGTCAGGCGCGCCACCTCGGCCGCGTGGCGGCGCGCCCGCTCGCCGGCCTCGCGGCGCTCGGCCGGGTCGGCGCCGGCGGTGCGCAGGAGCCACAGCTCGGCGAGGCTGCCGTGCGCCCACACCCGCTCCTCGACCTCGCGGTGGTCGAGGTAGCGCTCGGCGGCCAGGCGCGCGGCTGCCCAGTGCTCGTAGGCGAGCCCGTCGAGGTCGTCGCCGAGCACCGCCGCCAGCGAGACCGCCTGGACCAGCACCCAGTGCAGGGAGGCCTTGCGGTGCATGACGTCGCCGGTGCAGATCAGGAAGCCGGAGGCGGACTCCTGGTAGTCGCGCAGGGCGCCGCCGAGGAGGACGTGGCTGCGCGCGAGGTGCACGGCGGCCGACGCCGGCGCGACCGCCGGGTGGACCGCGAGCTGGTGCTCGACCTGCGCACGGCGCTTCCAGGCCGACGCGCGGAGCCCGGCGCACTCCATCGCGTAGGGGCCCGCCGCCGGCAGCCGGGCCTGCGCCTGCTCGATCCGGCCGGCCAGCTCGGCCAGGGTCTCCGGCGCCAGGCCGCCGTCGCTCTCGACGGTCTTCTCCAGCTCGGAGATCGCGACCTCGAGCGCCGCCTTGGTGCGGGCGTAGACCACCTCCTCCAGCTGGCGCTCGAGGTCGGCGGGGAGCGCCTCGTAGACCACCAGGCTGGCCCAGTCGTGGGAGCGGTTGGTGAAGCGGCTGTGGAGCTCGGTGCGGATCCGGTGGAGCAGCCCGATCGGGCTCTCGCCCCACAGCAGCCCCTCGTAGAGCCGCTCGACCAGCGCCACCGAGCCGTCCATGCTGAGCGGGAACTGCGACGCGACCACCAGCGGGATGCCGGCCTGATGGAGGACGTGGGCGAAGCTCGAGCCGGGGGCCTTGACCTCGCCCTGGTTGGCGCTGTCGCAGCTCGCGAGGGTGACCACCGCGGGGCAGGAGCCGGCGCCGGTCAGGGCGCTCGCGAAGCGCTCGCCGGAGACCACCTCGAAGCCGCCTTCTTCGTCGGCCAGGCGCAGACCGAAGGAGGTGCCGGCGGCGCCGCCGTCCTCGGCGCCGTGGGCGAGCACGTGGACGTGGGTGAAGGGCTGGCGCTGCTCCTGCGCGTCGCCGCACGCCTGTTCGATCGAGCGCACGGTGGCGTTGGTGAGGATCCCGGTGCCCGCCGGCCAGGTCCGCCGGCCGTCCCCCTCCCGGCGCCGCGTCAACGGCAGCCAGGGCGCGAGCGCCTCCTGGAGCGCGTCGAGGTGCTCCTCGTAGGGGAGTTCCTCGGGATCCCCGGTCACCACCAGCAGGCGCGGCCGGGTCGGCCAGCGCACCGCCGTGGTCGGCACCGAGCGGATGTGGCGGGTCAGCGACACCGGCACCAGCCCCTGGAGCAGCAGCCAGCCCTCGGACGGGATCGCCGCCTCCTCGGGCACCCGGGCCAGCTCCCAGGGGAGGAGCGCCAGCTCCGACGCCGAAATCACCAGCCGCAGGTGGAGCAGCGCCTCGTCGCCTTCCTCCCGGCGCAGGGCGCCGGCGAGGCCGGGCACCGCGCCGAGCACCCGGGCCATCTCGACCCCGGTGTCGCGCAGCAGCTCGAGCCGCCGGGCGAGATCCTCCTCGGTGCCGCTCTCGTCGTCGTAGCGCAGCTCCCGGAGCCGCCGGTCGAACTTGTACTGCTCGTAGGGCAGGTGCACCACCCCCGCCCCCGATTCGCCGCACACGCCGAGGTAGGGGGTCAGCGGCGACAGGAGCTGGTTGTGGGGCGGTCCGGCGCGCAGCAGCTCGACGGTGACGGTGCGAGTTTTCATGATGCGCTGAACTCTATCGCGAGCTTCGTCGTGAAATGGAAGGCGCACGCCGGAGCACCCTCGAATTAGAATCGAGGCTCGTTCTGGAGATCTGGATTCCTTTTCTGGGAGGCCTCGTCCGCCCATGGCTTACGTCCCCGGCTGCCGGCACGACGTCTTCGTCAGCTACGCCCATGTCGACGACCTGCCGTTCCCGGGCGCCGGGAGCGGCTGGGTCACCACCCTGATCGAGACCCTAGAGGTCCTGCTGGCGCAGAAGCTCGGGCGCCGCGACGCCTACTCGCTCTGGATGGACCACCAGCTCTCGCGCCACGAGAAGCTGACCCCCGAGATCCTCGGCAACCTCCAGGCCTCGGCGACGCTCTTGGTGGTGCTCTCGCCCGGCTACCTGGCGTCGGAGTGGTGCCTGCGCGAGAAGGACACCTTCGTCGCCGCGCTGACCGGCAACCCCCTCGCCGGCTCGCGGGTGTTCCTGATCGAGCGCGACAAGGTCGACCTCGAGGAGCGGCCGGCGCAGTTCGAGGACCTCCTCGGCTACCGCTTCTGGGTCCAGGAGGGGGCGGGGCAGCCGCCGCGTACGCTCGGCGTGCCGCGTCCCGATCCCGCCGACCCCAAGAACCTCCACTACTTCGACGAGCTGACCCGCTGCTGCTGCAACCTCGCCGACGAGCTGAAGCGCCTGCGCCGGGCCGCCGCCGCCGCCGAGACCAACGGCGGCGCCGCCGCTCCGGCCGCGCTCGCCGCCGCCGCGGCCGCCGCCGACGACCGGCCGGCGGTGCTCCTGGCCGAGGCGACCGACGACCTCGAAGACGCCGCCTCGGCGCTCCGACGCGCCCTCGAGCAGGCCGGCTTCCGGGTGCTGCCCGAGAGCTGGTACCCGCGCGAGCCGGAGGCGTTCCTGGCCGCCGTCGACCAGGACCTCGCGCGCGCCGGCCTGTTCGTCCAGCTCCTGAGCGGCCTCGCCGGCAGGAAGCCGGCGGGGCTCCCCGAGGGGTACGTCCGCGCCCAGCACGCCCGCGCGCTCGCGGCCGGCAAGCCGGTGCTCCAGTGGCGCAATCGGCAGCTCGACCCGGCGGCGGTCGAGGATCCCGAGCACCGCGCCTTCCTCGACTCCGAGACCGTGATGGCGGTGGGCATGGAGGAGTTCCGGCGCGCCGTGCTCGAGCGCGCCGCGCCGCCCGCGGCCGCGCCGGCGCCGGCTGCCGCCGATCCGCTCGGCGGCCCGCTGGTCTTCGTCGACGCCGACGCCGGCGACCTCGGCCTCGCCGGGGCGGTGGGGGACGTGCTCGAGAGCCGCGGCCTCGCCTACTCGATGCCGATGCCCGCCGCCTCGCCGGCCGAGGCGCGCGCCGATCTCGAGCAGAACCTGCTCTGCTCGGACGCGCTGGTGATCGTCCAGGGGGGCGCCGCGCCGCTCTGGGTGCGCAACCAGCTCCTGATGCTGCGCAAGGTGGCGTGGAAGCGCGAGCGGCCGCTCTCGACGGTGGCGCTGGTCCAGGGGCCGCCCGGCGGCCACGAGCCGCTCGCCCTCGGCCTGCCCAGTCTCATTACGGTCGACTGCTCGCGCGGCATCGACGAGGCGGCTCTGGCGCCGCTCCTCGCCGCCCTGGGGACGGCGGCTTGACCGCGGAAGCGCCCTATCCGGGGCTGCGCCCGTTCGAGCCCGACGAGGTCGACGTCTTCTTCGGCCGCGAGGAGCAGATCGACCAGCTCCTCGGCCGGCTCGACCGCTCGCGCCTCCTGGCGGTGGTCGGCCTCTCCGGCTGCGGCAAGTCGTCGCTGGTCAAGGCCGGTCTGGTGCCGGCGCTCCAGACCGGCTTTCTGGCCAGCGCCGGGGCGCGCTGGCGGATCGCCGAGATGCGCCCCGGCGACCAGCCGATGCGCCGGCTCGCCGAGGCGCTCCTCGCCGAGGGCGCCCTCGGGCCCGAGCGCGCGGGCCAGCCGGGGGCGCTCGGGTTCCTGCTCGCGACCCTCCGCCGCGGGCCGCTCGGGCTCGCCGAGGTGGTCGCCGACACCCCGCCGCCCGAGGGCACCCGCCTGCTCCTGGTGGTCGACCAGTTCGAGGAGATCTTCCGCTACGTCGCCCGCGGCGACGCCGAGGAGGCCGAGGCGTTCGTCGCTCTGCTCCTCGCCACCGTGGCGCAGCCGGACTCGCCGGTCTACGTGGTCCTGACCATGCGCTCGGACTTCCTCGGCGACTGCGCCCGCTTCGAGGGACTGCCCGAGGCGCTCAACGACAGCCAGTTCCTGACCCCGCGGATGCGCCGCGAGGAGCGGCGGGCGGCGATCGAGGGGCCGGCCGGGGTGTTCGGGGCGTCGATCGAGCCGGTCTTGGTCAACCGCCTGCTCAACGACATGGGGGACGACCCCGACCAGCTCCCGCTCATGCAGCACCTGCTGATGCGGCTGTGGAACCGGTGCGGCGACGGCGGCGACGGCGGCGAGACGCGGATCGCGGCCGCCGACTACGAGGCGGTGGGCGGCTTCGAGGACGCGCTGTCGCGCCACGCCGACGAAGCGTTCGAGGAGCTGGACGAGGAGGGCCGGCGGATCGCCGAGCGCCTGTTCCGGGCGCTCTCGGAGCGGGGCGACGACCAGCGCGACGTCCGCCGGCCGGCGCGGCTCGGCGAGGTCGCGGCGATCGCCGGCGTCGAGCCCGAGCGGGTGGCGGCGGTGGTCGAGGTCTTCCGCCGCCCGGGCCGGAGCTTCCTGACCCCGCCGGCCGGCGTGCCGCTCGAGCCGGAGACCGTGCTCGACGTCTCCCACGAGAGCCTGATCCGCCAGTGGCGGCGGCTCCGCGACTGGGTCGAGCGCGAGGCGCTGTCGGCGGCGATCTACCGCCGCCTCGCCGAGACCGCGCGGCTGTGGAAGCTGGGGGAGGCGGGGCTCTGGGGCCCGCCCGACCTCGACGTGGCGATCTCCTGGCGCGACCGCCAGCGGCCGACTCCGGCCTGGGCCGCGCGCTACGGCGGCGACCCCGCGACCGCGCTCGAGTTCGTCGAGGCCAGCGGCGAGAAGCGCCGCCGCGGCGAGGAGGCCGAGGCGGCGGCGCTCGCCGCGGTCGCCGACCAGCGGCGGGTGCGCCTGAGGAACCGCCTCCTCACCTACGGGCTGGTGCTCGGCGGCGCGCTCCTGGCGCTCGCCTTCGGCCAGTGGCGGCGGGCCGAGCGGCAGCGCGACATGGCGGAGGAGCAGACGCTCCTGGCGCAGGCCGGCGAGCTGGTCGCCGAGGCGCGCGAGGTGTCGGCCGACCAGCCCCAGCTCGGCCTGCTCCTGGCGGCCGAGGCGCAGGCGCTCGAGCGCGACGCCGGCGTCCCGGAGACCGGCGCCTCCGCGGCGCTCCAGCGCGCGCTCAGCACGAGCGGCGGCCGCGGGCTCGCCAGCCACGCCGGAGCGGTGGTCGCCCTCGCGGTCACCCCCGACGGCCGCTGGCTGGCGACCGGCAGCCGCGACGGCACCGCCCGCCTGTGGGACCTCGCCGCGGCCGATCCGGGGGCCGCGCCGCGGGTCTTGCCGGGCCATCCCGGCGGCGTCACCGCGCTCTTGATCGGCGGCGGCGGCCGCTGGCTGGCGACCGCCGGCGCCGACGGCGGGGTGCGGCAGTGGGACCTTGGTGCCGCGGACGGTCCCGCCGAAGACCCTGCGGCCGCGCCGCGCGAGCTGACCGGCATGCAGGGGCAGATCGTGGCTCTCGCCGCCGATCCCGGCGGGCGTTGGCTCGCAGCCGGCGGCGAGCACGGCCAGACCGTGCTCTGGGAGCTCGCTTCCGATCGCGCCGAAGCCGCCCGGCGCTTCAGCTCCCACCGCGGCACCGTCTCGGCGCTCGCCGCCAGCCCGGACGGCCGCTGGCTGGTCAGCGGCGGCGAGGATCACGCGGTGGTCCTCCACGACCTCACCGCCGCCGGCGCCCAGCCGATCGACCTCGGCGGCCACCGCGGGCCGGTCGAGGCCGCCGCCTTCACCCCCGACGGCCGCTGGGTGGCCACCGCCGCCCGCGACAACACCGTCCGCCTGCGCAGCGTCGACGATCCGGCCGCGGCGCCCATCGTGCTCTGCGGGCACGCCGGCTCGGTGGTGTCGCTGGCGATCAGCGACGACGGCCGCTGGCTGATCACCGGCAGCAGCGACGCCACCGCGCGCTCGTGGCGCCTGCCGGAGCTGCTTGCCGGCGCCGCCGCGCGGCGCCGCAGCCGGTCCGACACCGTGGTCCTCGCCGCCGAGGGCCCCGGACGCTGCGATCACCTGCTGACCGACGAGCCCGGCGGCGCCGGCGTGGTCTGGGACCTGCGCGAGCTGGAGCCGCCGCTGACCGCCGTCCTGCGCGGTCACATGGACACGGTGACGGCACTGGCGCTCTCCCCGGTGCCGCCGGACCGCAACCTGCGCTTCCTCGCCACCGCCAGCCTCGACCACACGGTGCGGGTCTGGGGCCTCTCCGCGGCCAACCCGGGCCAGACCTCGGTCGTCCTGCGCGGCCACGACGGCCCGGTCGGCGCCCTGGCCTTCGACCGGACCTCGCCGCGGCTGTTCTCGGGCAGCGCCGACGCCACCGCGCGGATCTGGGACCTCGGCTTCAGCGACGACACCCTGTACGCGGTGGCGCTGTCCGGCGCCCACGACGCCGTCGGCGCCGTCGCGCTGACCTCCGACGGCCGCTGGCTGGCGGCCGGCAGCGACGACAACGACGTCCACCTCTGGGACCTCGAGTACATCGAGCCGCCGCTGCGGCTGGAGGGACACCACGCTTCGATCCACGCCGTCGCCGTCAGCCCCGACGACCGCTGGCTCGCCAGCTCGAGCCTCGACGGCACGCTCCGCCTGTGGGACCTCTCGCGGCTGCCGGCGGCCGCGCCCGGTCGGGTGCTGGCGACCGGCCTCGGCCCGTCGCCGGCGGTCGCGTTCGATCCCGGCGGCCGCTGGCTCGCCGGTGCCGGCGGCGACGGCGGCCTGCGCCTGTGGCGCCTCGACGCCGCGGATCCGGCCGGCGCGCCGATCCTGCTCTGCGCCCACCTCGAGCCGGTGACCGGCCTCGCGTTCGGCCCGGACGGCGACCGCCTGGTCAGCATCGGCGGGGAGGGCACCGCGCGGCTCTGGGACCTCGCCGCGCTGGCGCCGCTCGCGGACGCCGCCGGCGGCGAGGCGCCGCTCCTGGCCGCGCTGCCCGCGGAGGAAGCGGGCTGCCGGAACCGGCTCGGCGCGGGCGCGGAGGCCGCGGTGCAAGCGCTCGGCGATGCGGCGGTGCGGACGCTGACCGCGGCCGGCGCCGCGATCACCGCCGCGGCCTGGGTGCCGGCCATGGACGGCAGGGGAGCCGGCCGGCTGGCCACCGCCGACTCGACCGGGAAGGTCGCGCTCTGGCCCGCGGACGGCGGCGGCGAGCCGGCGACCTTCGAGGCGAGCGAGCGCGGCGTGACCCGTCTCGTGGCGAGCGCCGACGGCCGCTGGCTGGCGGTCGCCGGCGACGGCGCGGTCGCCCACCTGGTCGACCTCGAGCCGGCGCCGCCGGGCAGCCGGATCCTCTCCCTGCGCGACCACCACGACAAGGTCGTCGCCCTCGCCTTCGGCCCCGAAGGCCGCTGGCTCGCCACCGGAAGCTGCGACGACGAGGCGCGGCTGTGGGACCTGAGCGCCGCCGATCCGGCGGCCGCCCCCGGGGTCCTCTACGGCCACCGGGCGGAGATCACCTCGCTGAAGTTCTCCCCGGACGGCTCCTGGCTGGTCACCGGCAGCCGTGACCACACGGTGCGCGTCTGGAGCACCTACCTCTGGTCGCTCGGACCCGACGCGCTGATCGATCTCGCCTGCCGGGTCGCCGGGCGCGAGCTGACCGCCGCGGAGGGGGAGCGCTTCCTGCGCGGCCTGCCGGTGCGGCGCGCCTGCTCCGGGCGGCGCGGCTGAGTTTCTGAGGGGGGTTGTTTGAATAGCCGGGGAGATAGGTAACAGGTTAGTCCAGGGACATAGGTTACAGGTTCTGGTTCTATCTCCCGCCGCCGCCGGGGCTGTGGGAACGGTGGGAACTGTGGGAATCCCGCAGGGATTTCCAGGGTGGGCGGGGGGCTGGGCAGTTTCCACGGTTTCCACAGCCCACTCCCGGCCGCGGGCTTGCTACAGCGCTTCAAAGCCGGCCTCTTGCTCATCGTAGCGTCCGAGAAGGACGGGGCCGAAGTAGACGGACCACAGCCCGTCGTCGACCTCTTCGAGGCCGACCGGCTCACGGTACAGCATCTCGCTGAGGAAGAGCTTCTCGCCCCGCCACTTGATCTCGCCTTTCGAGCGGACCCAGCGGACCTCGAAGTGGCCGGGGTAGGAGATTTCGGGGAGCCGTCGAGGGTAGAGACGCGGTGAGCTGCGGTACCGCTCCGCGGGGGGCACCAGCCCGATGCCTTCGTGGGGCCGCTCGTGGTTGTACTCCCCCCGAAAACGATCGAAGACCTTCTGCTGAGCGGTCGGGTTGGCGGCCGGGGGGCGGGCGGTTTCGCTCCCTCAGCGTCCGGTGCATTCGCTCATGGCTGCCGTTCTGCTCCGGGTGGCCGGGCTGGATGAGCACCGGGCGAATTCCCAGCTTGATCCACCACACGGACAGCCTGGACAGCCGGCGCGGGGCCAGTGGAGCGGCGAACGGTGGTCCGTTGTCGGTGAGGATCGCTGCCGGCAGGCCATAGCTGCGGAACGCTTCTTCGAAGACAGGCAACGCACCGACCCGTGCCGTCGATGTGCGGCCCTCGCAGGCCAGAAGGAACCGACTGAAGCGATCGGCCACCGTCAGCGGATAGCACAGCTGGCCGTCGCCGGTGCGAAACTCTCCTTTGAAGTCCGCCGTCCACAGGTCGTTGGGGTGCTCGACCCACAGCTCGGGCTTGCCCGGCGGCAGCTTGGCTCGGCGACGCTGGCGCGGCTCGACCAGACCGTGACGCTTGAGCAACGCCGTGGCCGTGCTCGGCGCCGGCCAGGACCAGCTCGGATGCCTTCGCCGCAGCCGCACCAGAAGCTTGCGGGCACCCCAAAGAGGATGCGCACGGCGCTCGGCCACCAGGGCTTCCTCACTACGCACCTCGATCCGGTGAGGGCAGCTGTGCGGGCGGGGAGAACGATCTCGCAGCCCGTCCACGCCTCCCTCACCATAGCGGCGAGACCACTTGTACCCCGTCTTGCGGCTGATCCCGTAGATCCGGCACAGCTCGGTCATCGTGTATCGGCAGCTCGTCACGTCCGCGACGAAGCGCATCCGCTGGTCCATGGGCGTCGTCTCCTTCCACGGCATCGGCTCCTCCTTGGGGACCGATGCTCGCTTAACGACCTGTTACCCATGTGCCCGGTCTGATGTGTTACCCATGTGCCCGGGCTATACCGTTCCAACCCCCCTCCCCGCGCGAGTGAATCGCGCGGGGGCCCCTCCCCCGAGTCGGCGGCCTGGCGGCCGCCGGTCGCGCTACGCGCTCCGCCGCTGCTGGCCACTCGCGGCCGTCTACCGGAACAACAGCCGCTCGGCCATCTGCGGCGTGTCGTCCTGGTAGTAGGGCTTCGTCCACGAGTCGTCGGGGCAGAGGTAGAACGCCGCCCCCGCCTCGTCGTCCCCGAGGTCGTTCAGGAGGTTGCGCACCTCGAAGTGCTTGAAGGTGCGCATGAACTCGCCGAGGAAGACGTCGGCGACCCGGGTGTTGCCCCGGATCACCAGCATGTTCTCGTCGTTGCTCCTGGTCGAGGCGTCGGAGAAGTTGGCCGAGCCGGTGATCACGATCGGGTCGTCGGTCAGCGGGTCGACGAGCATGTACTTGGTGTGCAGGTACTCGACGTGGGTGTCGAGCCCGGAGAGGCTCTCCTCGAGCACCCGCTGGGCGTCGCGGTCCCCCTCGCGCTGGCGGGTCAGGGCGCCCCAGGCGCAGCGGTTGTTCGCGATCTTCGAGAAGTCGTAGTAGTCGAGCGGCGGCGTCCGCCCCTTGGCGACCGCGCCGTCCTTGCTCTTCTTCGACGCCTGCGGGCTCGGCTTGCTCTCGAGCAGGATGTAGCGCAGGAACGGATCGTCGGCGGAGATCGGCCGCGCCGTCATGAGCTTGCCGGCGACCTGCTGCGCGACCCCGAAGGCGGCGGTGAAGTGGACCGACGACTTCGCCTCGGCCAGCCGCTCGGCGTACCACTCGAGCATGCCGAGGGTCGGGCGCGGGCTGAAGATCGGGGTGATCGAGTCGGGCGGCGGCGGCCCCTCGAGGTCGGGCTGCTGCTCGATGTTCCAGCTCCGGATGTCGTTGGTCTGCGGGTCCTCGGAGAGCTTCTGCCAGTAGGCGTAGTAGCGCGCCGCCAGCGCCGGGTCGCGGACGATCTGGCCGACGTTGGACTGGCCGAAGATGCCGCCCGGGGTCATGTTCGCCGAGCCGGTCCAGACCGCCACCGGCTCGCCGTCGCGTAGCAGCACGATGAACTTGTTGTGCGAGATGGTGGTGATCGTTCGCGGGATCGTCATCTGCTCGAAGCGCCGGATCGAGCCGCCGTCGCGCAGGCCGACCTGGCGCAGCGCCCTCAAGGTCGCCCTCCACGGGCCGGTCTTGTCCTTGCCCGACTGCTTGGCGTCGTAGACGATGCGCACGTCGGCGCCGCTCTCGAGCGCGTCGACGAAGGCCTGGATCACCGGCGCGTACTCGAACTCGTAGACCGCGGCGCGCAGGCCCCAGCCCCTGCCCTTGGCCTGGCCGATGAACTCGAGCACCGCCTCCTCGAGGCCGCGCGACAGCCACTTGTAGCCCTCGCGCTCGGGGATGTCGGCCGGCTTGATGAACTCGACCCACTTGTCACGGCCGTACTTGTCGACCTTGTACCAGCGGCGGTGGTCGCCGAAGTGGCGGGTGTAGGCCTGGCTGCCGGCGGCGCCGCGGTTGAAGTAGATGGCGTGGTCGGGGGCGTCGAGCGGCTCGGTGGTGACCGTCACCTCGACCGCGTCGCCGAGGCGGAGGTTGCCGGGCTTGCCGTACACCGGGTGCACCCGGTAAGCGTAGCGGGTGCCGGGCTCGGCGCCGTAGTCGCCCCACAGGAAGCCCTGGATCGGCCCCTGATCGGAGGGCACCGGCATGCCGGCGGCGGCGTTCGCGGGCGGCGCCGCCTCGAAGTAGCGGATGCCCTTCAACCAGACCGGCTTCTTGCGCCCCTCGCGGCGCTCGATGGCGAAGCCCAGTAGCCCCCGGGCCGCCTTCTTGGTCGCGTCCATCCCGAGGCAGACCACCCGGGTCCCGGCGATGGCGTGAACGGAGATCCCGTCGTTCTCGGCCCTGGCGCGCATCGTTCGCCCTCCCTGCAGATGATTTGAATTTCGAACACGAGGATCTTAGGCGCCGCTCCCGGCGACCGCAAGACGTCCGCACGGGAGTGACCCGGCGGCGGCGGACGTTTCCTCCCATCGTCAAGGGTTTGACTTCCCTTCGAAGGGAATGGACAATCGAGCGCGGCACGCCCCCCGGAAAGCCGTAGACGACATGACGGCCAAGCCCCTGGTCTTCGTCAGCTCCACCTCGGACCTCGCGGCCGAGCGGCAGGCTCTGGCCGCCGAGCTGCGTCCGCTCTACGACCTCTACCTCTACGAGGAGGACCGCGCCCGCGGCACCAGCCCCGAGCGGCGCTGCCGCGAGCAGATCGAACGCTGCCACGTCTTCGTCGGCGTCCTCGGCGGCAGCTACGGGACGCCGTTCCCGGGCGACGCGGGCGGCCGCTCGATCGTCGAGTGGGAGTTCGACACCGCTCGCGCCGGCCGCGCCGACCTCGAGATCATGCCCTTCGTCCGCCGCGGCGCCGACGCCGCCGGCGATCCCCGCCAGCGCGCCTTCCTGGCGCGGCTGACCGACTTCGAGACCGGCATGTGGTGCAAGTTCTTCGACTCCTCCGAGAGCCTGGTGCGCGAGGCGCGGCGCTCGCTCGAGTCGTGGCTGGTCGAGTTCTGGGGGCGCATGCAGAAGGCCCAGCTCGGCGCCTCGGTGCGCCTCCACCGGCTGCTCCTGCCGGCGGTGGCGCTCCTCGTCGCGGCGCTCCTGGCGGTGACCCTGACGCCGCTCCGCTCGCTCTTCACCGACGCCTCGCTGATCGCGCTCGGGATCACCCTGGGCGCGATCGTCCTCCTCGCCCTCGTCCTGCTGATCGCCGAGACCGGAGGCCGACGAACATGACCGAAGCGACCGCCACGCCGACCGACGGAGGAACATCCGCGCCGCCCGAGGAGCGCAGCCGCCGCATCGAGGCCACGGTGCAGCGCGACCTGGCGCGCCGCCGGCGGCTGATCCAGCTCTACCTGGCGCTGCTCCTGGTACCGCTGGCGGTGGCCGCCGTGCTGATGGCGGTCGGCCGCACCGACCGCGAGGTGGTGGCCGCGGAGGTCGACCAGCGGGTCCAGCCGGTCGAGGCGAGCTTCCGGGAGATCGCGCCGATGATCGAGGAGGTGCGCGGAGTCGGCGAGCTGCTCCCCGAGATCCGCGCCGTCGACGAGCGCTTCGAGCGCTACGAGCGCGGCCAGAGCGAGCTGGCCGAGCAGGTCACCGCGGTGACCGCCGAGGTGAAGCAGATCGAGCCGGTGATCGCCGAGGCGCGCGCAGCCAGGGCGCAGGTCGAGGAGATGCGGCGCGAGTACTCGGCGCAGCAGCTCGAGCTGTCGAAGCGGATCGACGTCCTCGGGACGCAGCTCGCGCCGGCGGCCGAGGGCGCCGTCCGGCCGCGGGGCGAGGTGCTGCGCGCGGTCGAGCCGCAGGTGACGCAGGCGGTCGCGGCCCTGGAGCGCCGGATCAAGGAGCTGGAGGCCGAGGTGACCCGGCTCCAGCGCGAGACCCGGATGCTGCGCACCGACCTCGACCGCGCCCGGAGCAGCCCCCCGCGGTAGCCGTACCTGCCCGCGCTGGCACCGCCGGGTGAACGCTGATACAGTCGGGAATGCGCATTCGCTACTCATTGAACGCGCGCAAAGGAGGTTCTGCTATGTCTTCTCAGATCGCGAGGAATTCTCTGCTGAAGGTGCGGTGGATGGTCCTCGTCCTGGTCTTCGTCGCGGTCGCCGTGGCTTCCTACTTCTTCAGCCCGGCCCCGGTGGCGAATGCCCGACCCTGCCATGAGGTCGAGCACCAGTACTTCAGTGGGCCGGACTACAACACCCAGGTGGGAACCAAGTTCGTCACCTGCTCCGGCGTTTACACCTTCGGACAAGTCACCCAGTGGGTCGTCTCCCTCGACGGCGGCGACTGCGGCTGCTGGTAGGCACGTCGATAGGACGCTGCCGGACCTCGATTCCGCCGGCCCGCGGGTGACCGCGGGCCGCGCCGTTTCGAGCTAGCCTCCCGCGCCGCCGCTCTCTGCCGCTCCTGCCGCCCGCCCGACGGCGGTAGGATCGCGCCATCGTGCCCGCCCACTCGGACGAGCCCCTGCGCCTCGATTTCGTGTCGCCGCTGCCACCGGTCCGCTCGGGGATCGCCGACTACTCGGCCGACCTGCTGCCGCATCTCGCCGAGCGCGCGGACGTGCGGGTGGTGCGCCTCCCCGGCCAGCCGGTGAGCGACGAGATCGCCGAGCGCTGGCCCCCGGTCGACGCCGGTGAGGTCGGTGAGGCCGCCCCGGGGGAGACCGCCCGCCTGCCGCTCTACCAGATGGGCAACAACCCCCACCACGGCCCGGTGCTCGACCTCGCACTCGCCCGGCCCGGGGTGGTGACGCTCCACGACCTGGTGCTCCATCACCTGCTGGTCGAGCGGACGCTCGCGCGCGGCGAGTACGAGCCCTACGAGGAGGCGCTCGCCGCCGATCACGGCTGGATCGGCCGCGCGGTGGCGCGGGCGCGCTGGTGGGGCGGCTACAGCGACGCCGGGGTGTTCGCGCTGCCGGCGCACCGGCGCCTCTTGCGCCGCCAGCGCGGGGTGCTGGTGCACAGCCGCTGGGCCGCCGAGGCGATCGCCGAGGACGACCCCGAGATCCCGGTGCGGCCGGTACCGATGGGGGTACCGCTCCCCGCCGCCGCCGACGCCGGCGCCGCCCGCGCGTTCCGCGAGCGCTGGGGCATCCCGGCGCGCGCGCCGCTCCTCGGCTCGTTCGGCTTCCAGACCCCGATCAAGCGCACCCTGACCGCGATCCGCGCGCTCGCGGCCACCGGCCTGGAGTCGGCGCGGCTGGTCGTCGTCGGCGAGGTCTCGGGCGACCTCGACTACGAGGCCGAGGCGCGGCGGCTCGGCGTCGCCGACCGCGTGACGGTGACCGGCTTCGTGCCGTTCGAGGAGATGCAGGCGGCGATCGCGGCGGCCGACCTGTGCGTCAACCTGCGCTACCCGACCGCCGGCGAGACCTCGGCGTCGCTCCTGCGCGTCCTCGCCGCCGGCCGGCCGGCGATCGTCTCCGACTACGCCCAGTTCGCCGACCTGCCGGCGGCGGTGGCGCTCCGCGTACCGCTCCCCGGCGGCGGCGCCGGCGGCGAGGACGCGGAGGCGCGGGCGCTCGCCTCGGCGGTCTACGGCCTGCTGACCGCTCCGGCGCGCCTCGCGGCGATGGGCCGGGCGGCGCTCGCCTGGGTCGGGCGCGAGCACGACCCGGCGCGGGCGGCGGCGGCGGTGGCCGCGGCCTGCGCCGAGCTGGCTGCACTCGAGCCGCCCGGCGACGCTCCGGCCCGGGTGCGGGTGCCGACGACCCTGGCTTGGGGGGCGCTCGACGGCGCGATCGAGGTCGCCGGCGCCGAGGCTCCCTGGCCGGCCGGGGAGCGGCGGCTGCTGCGCCTGCGGCTCGCCAACCGCGGCCCGGCGCGCTGGCTCGCCGCCCGCCGCGGCCCGGGCGGGGTCGCGATCGAGGTGCGCCTCCTCGCCGGCGACGCCGACCTGCGGCGGCGCGAGCCCTGGCTCGAGCTGCCCCACGACCTCGCCACTGGCGAGTCGGTCGAGATCGAGATCGCGGTCCGCCGGCCGCCCGGCCCGGCGCGCCTCGAGGTCGAGCCCAAGGTGATGGGCGGCGCCGGGTTCGCCGGCCTCGGCGGGCCGGTGTGGGCGGCGGCGATCTGAGCGAGCGGGGTTTGCGGACGCAGGGAGCGATGCCGAGCGGGGGGAGCCGATGACGCGGATGAGACGGCGGAGCGGGCGAGCCGAGCGCCTCGGCGGTTCGGCGCGCGGCGGCGGGAGGGGATTCGAGGGCGACTTCGAGGACGACCTCGAGGCCCGGCCGGACGACGACTTCGACGGCGAGCTGGACGAGCTGGAGGAGGACGACGACCTCCCCGACCTCTGGGAGCCGCCGGAGGGGGAGGCGGGCGAGCCGATCGAGGACACTCCGCCCGGCACGCCCGCCGAGCGCGCGGTCGCCAACCTCGGCCGGCTGCTCCTCCTCGGCCTCCTGATCGCGCTCCTCGCCGGCGCCGCCGGCTCCGAGCTGAAATCGCGGCCGCCGGTCGGCGACGAGGCGACCTACGTGATGCAGGCGCTGTCGCTCGCCCACGACCGCGACCTCGCGTTCGCCGACGAGGACCACCGGCGCTACGAGGCGCTCTACGGCCGCCCGCCCGACCGGCTGGCGCTCGCCAGCCGCGACGGCGGCGAGCGCATCGTGTACGGCGTCCCCTTCCTCTGGGCGCTCTGGGCGGCGCCGTTCCTCGCCGCCGCTCCGCAGTCGGGCGCCGCGGTCGCCAACGCCCTGCTCCTCGCGATCGCTGCCTGGGCCGCGGCGCGCGCCCTCGAGCGGCGGATCGGCCCCGCGGCCTGGCCGTGGACGGCGGCGCTGGTCTTCGCCTCGGTCGCCTTCGCCTACGTCTACCTCGCGCTCCCCGACCTGCTGCTGATGGCGGCCGCCGCGCTCGGGCTGGCGCTCGCCTACGGGCGCTCGGAGGCGCCGGCCGCGGGGACGCTGTCGCAGATCTACGGCGGCGGCTCCGACGATGCGGCCGGCGGCGGCCGAGGGCGGTTCGTGCTGCGCTGGGCGATAGCCGGCGCGCTGCTCGCGATCCCGGCGGTCCAGCGGCCGGTCTACGGGGTGCTCCTCGTGGCGATGCTCTGGGTGGTGCCGCGCCGCCGGCGCGCCGCCGGCATCGCCGCCCTGGCCGCCGGCGCGGCGCTGGCGGCGCTGGCCGTCGCGGGCGGCCATTGGGCCGCGGGCGGCGGCTGGGCGCCCCACGCCGGGCGCCACTCGTTCACCGCCGAGAGCGGCTACCCGGGCGTCGACTACCCGGCCGAGGTCTGGCCGGGCCCGGCCGCGGCGCCGGCGGGAGTCGCGGCGGTCGCGCCGGGGACCGCCCGCCCGCCGCTCTCGCCGCGGCTCTGGGGCTGGAACGCGGTCTACCTCGCCGCCGGCCGCGACGTCGGGCTGATCCCGTACTTCCTCCCCGGCCTGCTGCTGCTCACCCTCGCCGCCGGCCGCCGCGGCCGCTGGGCGCTCGCCGCGGGCACCGCGCTGGCGCTCGCGGCGCTCCTCTGGCTGCGGCCACACAACTTCTTCGGCGGCGCCGAGGCGATCGGCAACCGCTTCTTCCTGCCGCTTTATCCGGCGCTCTGGTTCCTCGCCGCCCGCCCCGGCGGCCGGGTCCTGCGGCGGGCCGCGGGGGCGCTGGCCGCGGCGGCGCTCGCGGCGCCCTTCCTGCTGCCGCTCTGGCGGGAGCCCGCCGGGCATCCGGTCGGGGAGGACGGCCGCTACCGCTACGTCTCCGAGGTCGCCCGCCGCGGGCTGCCGTTCGAGACCACCCAGCCGGCGATCCCGGCGCCGCGGGCGGCCGCGGGCGAGCTGGTGCTGACCTTCCTCGCCGGCGACGCCGGCCCGGCCGGGGGCGACCCGCGCGCGCCGCTCCGCCTGCGCGGCCGCCGCGAGGTCGAGCTGATGGTGGCGAGCCCGCGTCCGCTCGAGCGGCTGACCCTCGCCCTCGGCCGGCGCTCCCCGAGCCGGATCGAGATCCTCTCCGGCGGCGAGGCGGGCGAGGTGCTCCTCCGCGGCGACGGCGGCGTCTCCTTCACCGTCGAGCTGGCGCCGGCGCGCGCCACCCACCCGCCGGCCTCGAGCGCCGAGCCGTGGTCGTACTACCCGCTGCGCTTCCGGCTCCCCGAGGGGCCGCCGTTCGACCTCGAGCTCGGCGTAGAGGCCGGGGGAGTCGGCGGCCCGTGATCGCGGCGGCGGGCGGAGTCGGCGCCGGCGAGCCCTGGTAATCTGCCCGCCGATGTCCGAGCCGACGAGCTGGATCCTCGACGTCCGCCGGCGCCTCGCCGCCGGGCCGCGCCTCGAGCCGGTGGTGGCGGAGCCCGCCCGGATCGCGCTCCTGGTGCCGCTCTTCGTCGAGGCCGGCGGCCTCTGGGCGCTCCTCTCGACCGGCCCCGGCGGCGCGGCCGAGCTGCCGTCGGCGCCGGTCGCCCCCGGCGAGGACGCCTGGGACGCCGCCCTGCGCGCCGCCGGCGCCGCCGGCCTGCCGGCCGAGACCGTCCTCCGCCTCGGCGAGCTCGACGCCCTCGAGCGCCCCGAGGGCGGCCTCGCCCTCCCCTGCATCGCCGCGCTCCCCACCGCCCCCGCGCTGGCCGTCACCAAGAGTGCCGCCACCGACGCCGCCGGCACCTTCCGCCTCCCCCTCGCCGCCCTCGCCAACCCCACCCTCGCCGAGGAGTTCGAGACCGAGGACGCAGACGGCAACCGCCGGCGCGTCCGTGCGGTGCACGTCGGCGGCCGGCGGTTGTGGGGTACGGCGGTGTGGGTGCTCGAGGACCTGCTCGAGCGGTTGCGCGGCTGACCCGCGGCTACAGGTTCGGCCGGTACAGCGCCGTCATCGTCTGCATCCGCGTCGTCTGGTTGGCCGTGAAGTGGTCCATGCAGTCGTCGTCGGTGTAGTCCATGAAGTTGAAGATCGGGTCGCTGCCGGTCTGCGGGCAGGTGTTGCGGCCGACCGGGCAGCCGAAGGCCGGGCTCGACTCGAACGGGGTGTCCGCGACCTCGTCGCCGGGGGCGTTGCAGCCGCCCTGGAAGGTGTGGTGGAGGCCGAGGTAGTGGCCGACCTCGTGGGTCGCGGTGTCGCCCAGGTTGTAGGGCGCGGCGGTGCCGCCGGGGAGCGACGAGTGGAGCAGCACGACGCCGTGCCAGAAGCTGCTCTCGGCCGCCGACCAGGGGAAGTAGGCCCAGCCCAGGAGACCCCCCGACGGGTTGCAGGTGTAGATGTTGAGGTTGTTCGCCGGGTCGACGGTGAGCGCCTGCTTCATCTGGCGCTCGCGGCCGCTGCTGGCGCAGCCGGTGAACCACTGGCTGTTGACGGTGTTGGTGGTCCCGGCGAGGAAGAACGAGAAGCCGGTGCCGGCGAAGGCGTCGTTCAGGACGTCGATCTGGGCGTCGATCTGGGCCGGCGTCGGCCGGCCGACGTTCTGGCCGTTCTGGACCCGGTAGACGACGTGGAACTGCACCGGGATCGAGGTCGGCACGCCCGTCGAGGGGCCGCCGCGCTCGGCCAGCCAGCGCTCGACCTGCGAGCGCACCATGGCCTGCTCGTCCGCGGACGGCACCGGGGTTGCGCAGCGGACGCCGCGCTGGATCTTGCCGTCGGGGCCCAGGAAGTGGATGTCGGCCGGGACGTCGGCGGCGCCGGCCGGCAGGGCGCCCAGGGTGAGCAGACAGACGGTGGCGGAGACCGTGGCGCAGACGGCGGCGAGGGTCGCTGTTCTCTTCATCGGTCCTTCCTCTTCTAGAGCAGTTCAGGTGACGGGCACCCGCCGGAGCAGGTACACCGGTGGCTTCTGAAACGTCTAGTGTGGGAGGAGGTGGAAAGCGCGCCAGCCGGGCCGCGGCCGGCTCAACCGAGCGCGGCCAGCTCGTCGATCAGCCGGTCGACGTCGCCCGCCTCGTGGTAGACGCCGAAGCCGATGCGCAGGCGGTCGTCGCGGTGGTCGACCACGACGCCGCGCTCGGCGAGCCGGCGGCGGACATCGCCGGCGGTGGGGCGCCGGAAGGTCAGGAAGTGGCCGCGCCCGCCGGCCGCCGCCGGCAGATCGGCGGGCGGCATCAGCTCGGCGGCCGCGAGCGAGGCGAGCCGGAGCCCGCCGAGGCGGTCGAGGAAGCGCCGCTGGAGCCCCTCGACGTGGCGGTGGATCTCGTCGACGGTGACGCCGAGCGCGCCGAGCCAGCGCTGGACGGCGTTGAAGCGGTAGAGCCCCTCGCCCGGGAAGGTGGCGCTCCAGAAGCGGAAGCCGTCGACCGAGTAGGGGAGCCGTCCCGGGCCGACCCCTTCCTCGAGCTTGCCGAAGACCGCGAACCAGCCGGTGTCGACCGGCCGCTCGCCGAAGCCCGGCGGGCAATGGAGGTAGCAGATCCCCTCGCCGCTCATCGCGTACTTGTAGCCGCCGCCGGTGTAGAACGCCCGCCGCTCGATCGCGCCCAGGTCGGTCGGCAGGGTCATGAAGCCGTGGTAGCCGTCGATCACCACCCAGGTCGCCGGGTCGGGCACGGCGGCGACCAGCGCCGCGAGGTCGGGCACCGCGTAGCCCGAGTTGTAGAAGACCTGGCTCAGGTAGACCAGGTGGTGGCCGCCGCGCCGGGCGGCGGCGGCGAAGCGTTCGGCGAAGGTGTCGAACGGCTCGGCGGCGATCCATTCGACCGCGGCCAGCCCGGCCTCCTCCAGCCGCCGGCTCTGGCGGTGGAAGCTGTGGAACTCGGAGTCGGTGGTCAGGATACGGAGCGGTCCGCCGCCGTCACGGCCGCCGCCGGCGCCCGTGATCACCGCCCGCGGATCGAGGCAGGAGAGGATCCGCAGCACGAAGTCGTGGGTCGAGGGCGCGAACGCGATCGCCGACGGGTCCGAGAGCCCGAGCCGGCCGGCGAGGTGCCGCTGCGCCTCGGGCACCTCCTCGCCGAGCACCTTGTCCCACTTGGAGTCGGCGAGCGCGGCGGCGTCGTCCCACGCCCGGAGCTGGGCGTCGCGGGTGCAATCGGGCCACAGGTGATGGCTGTGGGCGCTGAAGTGGAGCCGCCCCGGGGCGGCCGCGAGGGCGCGCGAGAAGTGCTCCTTGAGCATGCGGAGGCGACTCTAGAGGCTCGGCCGACCCTCCGCAAGACCGTCAGTCCGACCGCAGCGAGCGCGCCGGGTCGATCGCGGCGACCCGGCGCGCCGGCAGCCAGCAGGCGAAGGCGGCGACCAGGGCGAGCCCGGCGGCGACCGCGGCCAGGGTGGCGGGGTCGAAGGGCGAGATCCCGACCACCAGGCCGCGCATCACCCGCCCGGTCAGGTAGACCCCGGGCAGCCCGACCAGCGCGCCGATCGCGACCAGCGCCAGGCCGTCGCGGAGTACCAGCCGCACCACCCGCCCGCGTCCGGCGCCGAGCGCCATCCGCACCCCCAGCTCATGCCGGCGCCGGATCACCGCGCCGGCGACCAGGGCGTAGAGCCCCATCGCCGAGAGCGCCAGCGCGCCGAGCGCGAACGAGCCGACCAGGAGCACGTTGAGCCGCTGCTGGCGGAGCGCGTCGCCGACCACCGCTTCGAGCGTGCGCACCTGGGAGACCGGCAGCCCCGGGTCGATCTCGCGCACCGCCGCCTGCGCCGCGGCGGCGAGGTCCATCGGATCGCCGCCGGTGCGCACCAGGTAGTAGAGCGAGCCGTACCAGCGCAGGTCGTCGTTGCGCGCCCAGACCTGCTCGCGGCCGTCGCGGTGGAGGTCGTACATCCGCGCCTGGCGGACGACGCCGACCACGGTCAGCTCCTCTTCGTTGAGGATCAGCGTGCGGCCGAGGGCGGAGGCGCCCGGAAAGAACCGCCGCGCCAGCGCCTGGTCGATCACCGCCTCGGTCACCCCCTCGGTGGGAGCGGCGGGGAAGCCCCGCCCTTCGACCACGTCCATGCCGAGCGCCTCGAAGGTGCCGGGGAGCGCGAGCAGGAGGTCGACCAGCGGCCCGTCGTGCTCGACGACGCCGGTGTTGCCGGGCGCTCCCGGGAAGGCGACCCCGGTCTGGTCGGTCCAGGCGGAGAGCGGCAGCGACGAGACCGCGCCGGCGGCCTCGACCCCCGGGAGCCGGCCGAGCGCGTCGGTCAGCCGGCGCTGGAAGTCGATCCCCGCCTCCTCGGAGTAGCGGCGGGCGTCGAGCGGCACGCGGAGGGTGAGGACCCCCTCCGGCCGGAAGCCGGGGTCGCTCGCGAGCAGCCGCTCGAGGCTCCTTGCGAGGAGCCCTCCGGCGCTCAGCAACGCCAGCGACAGCGCCACCTGGGCGACCACCAGGCCGCGGCGCATCCGGCCGTGGCCGCCGCCGCCGCGGACGCCGGTGCGGCCGAGGAGCGAGGAGAGCCCGGTCCGCGCCGCCCAGGCGGCCGGCACCGCGCCTGCGGCCAGGCCGAGGAGCGCGCCGGCGGCGATCACCATCGCGGCCACCCCGGGATCGACGGCGATCTCGGTCCGGCGCGGCAGGTCGGCCGGCGCCAGCGCGACCAGCGCCCGGCTGCCCCAGACGGCGAGGAGGGCGCCGGCCGCGCCGCCGAGGACGCCCAGGAGGCCGCCCTCGAAGAGCATCGCCAGGGCGAGGGCGGCGCGGTCGGCGCCGAGGGCCCGCGAGACCGCGATCTCGCGCTCGCGGCGCCCCGCCCGGGCGAGGAGCAGCGCCCCCAGGTTGGCGGCGAGCACCACCAGGAGAAACGCCGCCGCGACCCCGAGCGCGACCAGCGCCGGGCGCACCGGCGCGACCAGGTCCTGCCACAGGCCGACCGCCCGCAGCTCGAGGCCGCGGCCCTGGAAGTCGCGCTCGTCGAGCCTGCGCGCGACCGCCGCCACCGCCGCGGCGACCTCCTCCGGCGTCGTCCCCGGGCGGCCGCGGACCAGCCCCGCATACGACCCCGCGCGCGGGTCGGTCTCGGCCAGGTGGAGGTCGAAGGTGACGTAGGCGTCGGCCGCGAGCGGCGGCCCGAGGCTCGAGTGGAAGGCGAAACGGAAGTCCGGTCCGGTGACCCCGACGACGGTGAACGGATCGCCCTCGAAGGAGATCTCGCGTCCGATCACCCCCGGGTCGCCGCCGAAGCGCCGCTGCCAGAGGTCGTGGCCGAGCACCACCACCGGCGGCCGGTCGGGGCCGATCTCGTGCGGCGCGAAGCCGCGCCCGAGCGCGGGCGGTACGCCGAGGACCTCGAACAGGTTGGGGGTGGTGAGCAGCACCGCCAGCTCCTCGGGCTCGGCGCCCGGGCCGCCGTCGAGGGTGGCGTCCGCGAGGTCCATCCCGGCGACGCTCTCGATCGCGCCGCCGGCCTCGGCGAGCGCTGCGACGTCGGTGCCGCCGACCCAGCCGCGCAGGAACGGCACCCAGGTGTAGTCGCGCCAGACGTAGTAGAGGTCGCCCGGGCGCTGGTAGGCGAGCGGCTCGAGCAGCACCGCGTCGACCGCGCTGTAGACCACCCCGAAGCCGCCGAGGCCGAGCGCGAGCGTCGCCAGCGCGGCGAGCGCGAACGCCGGCGCCCGCACCAGCCGGCGCACCGCGTGCTGGGCGTCGAGCCCCCAGCGCCCGGGCCGCCGCCAGCCCGCCGCCGGGCGCAGCCGCTCGCCGGCGCCGTTGGCGAGCGAGTCGCCGAGCGCGCGGCACGAGACCGCGAGGGCGCCGAGCCGGCCGCGCCGCCGGCGCGCGTCGCGCAGCCGGTCGCGGTAGGCCTCGAGCCACGCCTCGCCCATCTCGTCGCGGAAGTCCTCGGGGTAGAAGGCGAGGAGCAGGCGCAGCCAGCGCTCCGCGATGCCTCGGCGCCCGGCGTTCACGGCGCCTCCTCGAGCAGCCCGCCGCGGCGGGCTGCAAGGGTCAGGTCGGCGAGCCGCCGCGCCTCCGCGCGGGCCACCCGCAGCCCGAGCGGGGTGATCCGGTAGTAGTGGCGCCGCTCGTCCTCGGCGTCGGGCGCCTCGCGCCGGGCGCCGGGGGAGATCAGCCCGCGCTCCTGCATCCGGGCGAGCGCGCGGTAGAGGGTGCCGACGTCGGGGGGCGGTGTCTCGCCGCGGCCCTCGACGTCGCGGATGATCCCGTAGCCGTGCCGCTCGCCCGCCGCCAGGCTCAGCAACACGTGGAACTCCACCGGCCTCAGCGGCAGGAAGCGGACGACGGCTCGCTCGCGGTCGACTGCCATGGGTTTCTCCTCGTTGGCTGCGGGCCACATATATGCACAACGCATATAGACCTGTCGAGACCGCGGTCTCGGCGGCGCCGGCTTCGATCGCAGCTGCGCGAGCCGGTAGACTCCGGCGATCCGATGGAGGTGGAGATGGCGTTCACGCCGCCGGAGCGGTTCAACATCGCGGAGCACTTCCTCGACCAGCGGGTGTCCGAGGGCGGCGGCGAGCGCGAGGCGCTCCGCCTCGACGCCGGCTCGTGGAGCTACCGCGAGGTCCAGGCGGCGGCCGATCGCGCCGGCCGGGCGCTCCTCCGGCTCGGGGTGCGGCCGGGCGAGCGGGTGCTGATCGCGCTCCCCGACGGGCCGGAGTTCGTGGCCGCGCTCTTCGGCACGCTCAAGATCGGCGGGGTGGTGGTGATGGTCAACCCCGACCTCAAGCCCGAGAGCCTGGCCGCGCTCTACGACTACACCTGGGCGACCTGGGCGCTCGCCGGCGCCGGCGCCGCGGCCGCCTTCGCCGAGGCGCGCGAGCGGGCCGAGTGGCGGCCCGAGCTGATGGTCGCGGGCGACGACGGCGGCGTCCCCGGCGGCCTCCGCCGCTTCGAGGAGGAGACCGCCCGCGAGAGCGGCGACCTCCCGGCGCTCGGCACCCACCGCGACGACCCGGCCATCTGGCTCTTCTCGGGCGGCACCACCGGCCGGCCCAAGGCGGTGGTCCAGACCCACGCCTCGTTCGCCAACACCACCGAGCTCTACGCCAAGGCGGCGCTCGGCTACCGCGAGGACGACGTCACGCTGTCGGTGCCCAAGCTCTTCTTCGGCTACGCCACCGGCTCGAACCTGCTTCTTCCCGTTCTCGGTCGGCGCGGCCGCGGTGCTCTTCCCCGAGCACCCGACGCCCGAGGTGCTGTTCGAGCAGATCCGCCGCCACCGGCCGACGATCCTGATCAACGTGCCGAAGATGGTGCGCCGGCATGGTCGCGCACCCGGCGGCCGCGGCGCCAGGACCTCTCGTGCCTGCGCTTCGCCACCTCGGCCGGCGAGGCGCTGCCGGCGCCGCTCTACCAGCGCTGGAAGGAGACGTTCGGCGTCGAGCTGCTCGACGGCCTGGGCACCGCCGAGATGTGGCACGTCTTCGTCTCGAACCGCCCCGGCGCGGTGCGCCCGGGCACCCTCGGCCGCGCCGTCCCCGGCTTCGAGCTCGAGGTCTGCGACGACGACGGGCCGCGAGGTCGCCGCCGGCGAGGTCGGCCGCCTCTGGGTGCGCGGCGACTCGCGGGCCCTCGGCTACTGGCAGCGACGCCGAGAAGACCGCCGACGCCTTCCGCGGCGAGTGGTTCGTCGGCGGCGACCTCGTCCGCCGCGACGCCGAGGGCTACGTCACCTACTGCGGCCGCGGCGACGACGTGCTCAAGGTCGGCGGCAAGTGGGTCGCCCCCCAGGAGGTCGAGAGCTGCCTGCTGCGCCACCCGGCGGTGGCGGAGTGCGCGGTGGTGGGGGTGGAGAACGCAACCGGATTGACGGAGCCCTGGGCGTACGTGGTGGCGGCGGCGGAGGCCTCCGACGACCTCGAGGAAATCCTCCGGCAGCACTGCCTCGACCACCTCGAAGCGCACAAGCACCCGCGGCGGGTGATCCTGCTCGAGGAGATGCCGCGGACTCACCTGGGCAAGGCGGACCGGGGGGCGTTGAAGCGGCTGGCCGGCCCGACCGACCGATGACGAGGAGCCCCGCCACCAGGGACTTCCGCGGGGCGCGGATCGAATTCCGGCGGCTGACTCAGGTCGCGATCCCGGATCTCGTCGCCCTATTCAACCACCCGGCGGTCCGCCGGCATCTGCCCCTGGCGCGCGAGACGTTCACTCCCGAGACCTGCGAGCGCTTCGTCGCCGCGAAAGAGCGCTTCTGGACGGAGCACGGCTACGGCCCGTGGGCGTTCTTCGTCGAAGGCGACTTCGCGGGCTGGGGAGGGCTGCAGCCCGAGGGCGGGGACGCCGACTTCGGGCTGGTGCTCCACCCGCTCTACTGGGGCCTCGGCCGCGTGCTGTGCGAAGAGATCCTGCGCCGCGCCTTCCAGGAGATGGGGCTCGAGTCGGTGATCGTCCTGCTACCGCCGAGCCGCACCCGCATCCGAGCGCTCTTCCGTCTCGGCTTCCGCCCGGACGGCGAGATCGAGCTCGACGGCGAGCGCTTTCTGCGCTACCGGCTGGTCGATGCCGGGTCTTGATTGGCGTTGGCAAGGTCGAGCAGGTCCCTCCAGCGCCTGCGGTGAGGGTCGTCCTTCGGGGGGATGAAGCGGGCGCGGGTGGCGATCGAGTGGACGATCCGGGAGAGGTCGCGGTCGGCGATGTCCTTTGCCCGCGCCCACGAGAGGAGGAGGTCGGAGGTGCGGAGGACCGGATCGGTCGTCTCGCCGCGTTGGCGCCAAGCCTGCCGCAGCACGCGGATCGCCTTGCGATCGTCGGTCGCGACGCGGGCGCCGCGGACGATCGCGAGCGCGCAGGTGTGAGCCTCGCCGTCGTCCAGCTCCGCCGCGAACCTCACCAGCTCCGCCTCCTCCTCGGGAGCGGCGACGTCGAGCCGCTCCAGGACTCCCTTCGCGATGAGGTCGGCGAGGAGCGGACGGAGCGATCGGCGGCTCTCGGCCTCCGGCGGTGTCTCGGCGCCCGGGGCCGTCTCGATCTCCAGGATCTCTTCCTCGACGACGTACCGGGCCACCGCGAAGCGGAAGGGGAGCGCCGCGAGGATCTCTTCCGCCCGTCCCGCTCCGAACAGGTTGATCAGGCAGCACGCATCGAGGAGGACCAACTCCCCGGTACGACCGGCTCGGGATCCCATCGATCGGCCGGAGCGGTCAGCTCGCCCGCGCCGCGGTCAGGGGTAGGAAGAGGTCGAGGGGAGCGCCGGTGCCCTGGTCGTCTTCGGGTCGCTGGATGCCGATCTCCTGCAACTGCCGGCGGGCGGTCAGGCGGTCGACCCGCAGGAAGGCGGCGAGCTGTCCCTCCGACAGCTCGCCGAGGTGCCAGGCTTCCGCGGCCAGGTAGCGGTAGCGCACGGGCAGGAGGGCGTCGTCGGCCGGGTGCACTTCGAGACCCAGGAGTCGCCGGGACGCCTTACCGCCGGCCCTCCGGGGGTGCAGCCGCTGCCAGGTGCCGGCGGGCAGGAGATCGAGCTCTTCGAGGCGGCGGGTCATGGCTTCGAGCGTGACGAGGTAGAACTGGGCGAGCTGCGAGAGGTCGCCGGCGGTGGCTCCGCCGCGGCCCTCGCTCCGCCGCTCCCGGACGAGATCGTGGTAGCGGCGGCGGAGCCCCGCGGCCGGCATCAGGAAGGCGCGGGCGAAGGTCTCGGCGAAGCGCTCGGCCGCCGGGCGCCGCTCGTAGCGGTCGAGCCACGCGATCTCGGGGCGGTAGCGATCGGTCAGGTAGTGGCCGAACGCATGAGCCAGCGAGTGGCGGCGGCGGCCCGGCGAGTGATGCCGATTGGCCGCGATCGCCCCGCCCTGTTCGTCGGTGAACGCGTACATCCCGGCCGCCTCCGGGGGGAGGTCGAGATAGAAGGCCCGAAGGCCGACGTCCCGCTCGAGGATCGCCCGGAGGTCGAGGACGGGGGCGTCGCCTAGGCCGAGCCGGTTGCGTTCCGCGCTGGCGACGTCCTCGGCCGCCTGCTCCGGCTCGATCGCCCCGAGCGCGTAGACGGGCGGATCGTGGCGGGGGAGCGGTGCCGCGCAGATGCGCTCCAGCTCGCGGTAGTCGTCGCAGAGGCGCTCCAGCTCCTCGACGTGAGCCAACAGGTCGACGCCGGCCGGCGCCTCGGCGGGCAGGGCTCCTCGAAGCTGCGCCGCGAGGCCTTCGACCGAGTCCCCTCCGCGCAGCAGCGCCGAGAGCTTCCTGCCGTAGCAGCGGGCCAGCGCGACCAGCTCGCCAGGTTGCGGGCGGCGCTCCCCCTTCTCGATCGCCACCATCGTCGTGCGCGCGACGCCGAGCGCGCCGGCGGCCTGCTCCTGGGTCCAACGGCACGCGGTCCGAGCCTCGCGGAGCCGGGCACCCAGCTCGCGGGGATTCACGGTGTCCAGGGGGTGGGATGGCATCTCGCCGGGATGGTAGAGACGGGTTCCGACAATGTCAACTGGCAGTCCGCTATTGAAGAGCCTAAAGTCAGGCGGGCACCACGGCGGGCAAGCGGCCGGACATCGAGCCCCAGGAGGCGCAGCTCCTGGCTGGTAGGAACGGGAAGTTCTCGTCCGCTAGGAGCTTCGCCACCGTCGCTCAGGCCGCCTCGTTGTCGCGGATCTGGCGGTCGATCTCGTCCCGGTGCGCCTGGTAGTAGCTCCAGGCGTGGACCAAGTCCTCGGCGTGGAGGCGGGGGTAGCTGCAGAGCAGCTCGGCATCGCTGGCGCCGAGCTGACGGGCGCGGACGAGAGCCCACACCGGGATCCGCGTCCGGATGATGCATGCTTCGCCGCCCGCGATCCCGGTCGTCCTCTCGATCCCCGGGAAGGCTTCTCCGAGATCGCGCACGATCCACTCGAGCACGCGGACCTTCTCGGCCCGGCTCAGGCCCGCGACCATGAATCTGGCTCGCTCCAGCTCGGTCATCGGTCTGTCTCCGGCTGCGGACGGTCCCGTAGACACTATCGCGGAGGCCGGCCACGGCCTCGCCGAGGATACCAGCAGGCCGGTCGAATGCCGCGCGGGCCGGCGGCGGGGATCGAGCCGGGAGTGTAGAGTTCGCAGGATGCCCGCGCTTCGAGTCGCCATCCCACGTGCCCGCGCCGCCGGCGGGGAGCTCCGGTTCTCGCCGCACCGGCTGCCCGCGGCGGCGAGAGCGGGCGCCGGAGCCGCGCCCGCCGGCCCCGGCAGCTCCGCGCTCGGCCACCAGCTCGACCGCGTGCCGGTTCGCGCCGACGCCGAGCGCGTCGAGGGCCTCCCCCCGGGGCTGTGCGCGCGGATGGAGCGCGCCTACCGGGCCGACTTCTCGACCGTGCGGTTCCACGTCGGCGAGGCGCCGCGCCGGATCCGCGCCCGGGCGCTGACCCGGGGCGAACGGATCGAGATCGCGCCCGACCACTACCGGCCCGAGACGGTCGAGGGGCAGCGCCTCCTCGGTCACGAGCTGGCCCACGTGGTGCAGCAGCGCGCGGGCGCCGTCCGCGGCGCCGGAGCGGCGCCCGGGGGCGTGCTCGACCACTCGGGCCTCGAGGCCGAGGCCGACCGCCAGGCGGCGCAGGCGCTGCGCGGCGAGCGGGTGGCCTATGCCGGGCTCGCGGGAGGGGCCGCTCCGTTCGCGCCGCCGGTCGCCAGCGGTCCGCCGGCGCCGGTCCAGCCCGCCTGGGAGTACGTCGACACCGGCGTCCAGCAACAACGGCTCAACCTCACGAACAACGGCGACGGGACGTTCACCCATCGCCCGACCGGGCGCGTGTTCAGCCACCAGGGTCTGACCCATACCTCGGGCAGTCCGCTGCTGTCCCCTCACGCCCTGAAGCCGGTGGTCCAGCCGGTGACGGCGGCGCCCCAGATCGGCACCTTCGACCCCAAGAACGTGCTCTTCGGGATCAACTCCGACGGCAAGGTCGAATACCTCGCCAACACCCAGACCAACCGCCAGGGCTTCGCCGGCAAGTACCTCGAGGCCGCGCCGGAGGACTTCGCGCGCTTCAAGAACTCCGGCAAGCGCAGCCTCAGCTCGAAGGTGATGGACCCGGTGACGCTCAAGAAGTACTACTACGACGAGTCGGGCAAGCAGCTCTACGACTGGGACAAGGCCAAGAGCGGCAAGGGCAAGGCGGTGAGCACCGTCCAGGGCCCGAACAAGGCGCCGAGCGAGAACGAGCAGCTCATCGACCGACTGACCAAGGGCGAGCTGGTCGACCGCCGGCGTAAGGACCGTAGCAGCGAAGACCTGCTGCCGTTCGACGTCGGTCCCTACAAGAGCAACGTGACCCTGGGTTCGGTCACCTATCCGAAGCTCACCGGGATCCCGGCCTGGACCCCGGACGGCGGCGACGTCAACCGCGACCACATCCCTTCCGGCGAGTCGCTCAACCAGCGCGGCGACCCGCAGGCCTACAACCAGGGGCTGACCATCGCCATCCCGAACCCCGAGCAGCACCAGCCGTTCAGCCCGACCTTCGGCTCCGACAACTCGCCGACCAAGGGGTATACCGACGAGTACGGCGGCAACCCGATCAAGCGCGTGCTCTTCGACACCGCCAACCCCTCGGCGGCGTTCCACCGCGACACCCGCTTCGCGCTCGAGTCGACCGCGAACCAGAACTTCTCGTCGAGCCACAAGCTGCTCGACCTGACCGACACGGGGAACCGGTTGCGCCAGATCGGCGGCTACCGCAAGCTCGGCCGCCTCAACGTCAAGATCAACCAGAAGCTGGGCGGCAAGCGGGGCTTCGACCCCAAGTCGCCCGGGATCGACTACACCCACAGCCCGCGGCTGATCAAGAAGAGCAAGAAGGTCACCAAGCGCCAGGTGGGCAAGTTCGTCTACGGCGCGGTCAAGAACAAGACCGCGGGCGAGCTGCTGTCCCAGCTCTACCAGGACCAGCTCCTCGGGACCAAGAAGGTGAAGCTGATCTAGCAACCGCCGCCGCGACGGCTGACTCGAGGCTCACTCCAACCGCCCGAACCGCTCTCTCGCCTCCCGCTCCAACCCCTCCCGGTGGTCCGGGTGCGCCACCGCGATCAGCGCCTTCGCTCGCTGCCGGAGGTTCCGGCCGTAGAGGTAGGCCGCGCCGTGCTCGGTGACCACCCAGTGGACGTGGGCGCGGGTGGTGACGACGCTCGCTCCGGGCTGGAGGAAGGCGGTGATGCGGGAGGTTCCGCGGCCGGTGACGGAGGGGAGGGCGATGATCGGGCGGCCGCCTTCCGAGAGCGCGGCGCCGCGGATGAAGTCCATCTGGCCGCCGACGCCGGAGTACTGGCGGGTGCCGATCGAATCGGCGCAGACCTGGCCGGTCAGGTCGATCTCGATCGCGCTGTTGATCGCGGTGACCTTCGGGTTCTGGCGGATCACCTTGGTGTCGTTGACGTACTCGCAGTCGAGCATCATGACCTGCGGGTTGTCGTCGACGAAGTCGTAGAGCCGGCGGGTGCCCATCAGGAAGCTCCCGACCAGCTTGCCGGGGTGCTTGCGCTTGAGGCGGCCGTTGATGACGCCGCTCTCGACCAGCGGGATGACGCCGTCCGAGAACATCTCGGAGTGGAGGCCGAGGTCCTTGTGGCCGCCGAGCGCGGCGAGCACGGCGTTGGGGATCGCGCCGATGCCGAGCTGGAGGGTGGCGCCGTCCTCGACCAGCTCGGCGCAGTGGCGGCCGATCGCGCGCTCGGCCTCGGTCAGCTCGGGCACCGGATGCTCGTGGAGCGGCTCGTCGACCGCCACCGCGTGATCGACGTGGTCGACGTGGATCATCCCCTCGCCGTGGGTGCGCGGCATCCGGGGGTTGATCTGGGCGATCACCGTGGCCGCCGTCTGCACCGCCGCCAGCGAGGCGTCGACCGAGACCCCGAGCGAGCAGAAGCCGTGGCGGTCGGGCGGCGAGACCTGGACCATGGCGACGTCGAGCGGCAGCACGCCGCGCCGGAAGAGCGCCGGCACCTCGCTCAGGAAGACCGGGATGTAGTCGGCCTGGCCGCTCTCGACCGCGCCGCGCATGTTGGCGCCGACGAAGAGCGAGTTGGTGTGGAAGCAACCGGCCAGCTCGGGCGCGGCGTAGGGCGCATCCCCCTCGGTGTGGAGGTGGATCATCTCGACGTCGCGCAGCTCGGGCGCGCGCGCCGCCAGCGCCGCCACCAGCCGTTTCGGCGTCGCGGCGGCGGTGTGGACGAAGACGCGCTGGCCGGAGCGGACGCACGCCACGGCCTCTTCGGGGCTCTCCCAGTGCAGCATGGGTCTCCTCGTCGGGTCCGGGTCGGGTCGGGGGGGGGCGGCTCAGGCCGGCGTCCCGGCGTGGGTCGCGAGCGGCCGGAGCTTCCTCCGGCGGCTCGGCTTCTGCGCCCGCGGCATCGCCGGCAGGTACTGGCCCGGCCAGGGGAAATCCCACAGCTCGTAACGCTCGGCCGCGTGCAGGGTCAGGTAGGGGTCGTGGAGGTGCGGCCGGGCCATCACCGCGAGGTCGGCGCGGCCGGCGGCGAGGACGGTGTTGGCGTGGTCGGCGCCCTGGATCGCGCCCACCGCGGTGACCCGCAGGCCGGTCTCGAAGCGGATCTTCTCGGCGAACGGCACCTGGTACATCCGGCCGTACTCGGGCTCGGACTCGGGCGCGTTGCCGGCCGAGGAGACGTCGATCAGGTCGCAGCCGGCCTCGCCCAGGAGGCGCGAGACGGCGACCGCCTCCTCGGGGGTGACGCCGCTGCCGTCGTCCATCCAGTCGGAGGCCGAGATGCGCACCGAGAGCGGCTTGTCGTCCGGCCAGGCGGCGCGCACGGCGCCGAACACCTCGAGCGGGAAGCGCATCCGGTTCTCGATCGAGCCGCCGTAGTCGTCGTCGCGGCGATTGGAGAGCGGCGAGATGAAGCTCGAGAGCAGGTACCCGTGCGCCATGTGCAGCTCGATGAGGTCGAAGCCGGCGCGCTCGGCGAGCCGCGTCGAGTGGACGAACTCGTCGCGCACGAGGTCCATGTCGGCGCGGTCCATCGCCCGGGGCGCGTGCCAGCCGGCCTTGAACGCCAGCGCCGACGGCGCCAGCGTGTGCCACGCGCCCTCGGCGGGGGAGAGCGGCAGGTCGTCGCCCTCCCACGGGTGGCGGACCGAGCCCTTGCGGCCGGCGTGGGCGAGCTGGATTCCGATCTTCGCGCGGCTCCAGCGATGGACGAAGTCGACGATCCGCCGCCACGCCGCCGCCTGCTCGTCGTTCCAGAGGCCGGTGCAGCCGTGGGTGATCCGCCCCTCGGGCGAGACGTCGGTCATCTCGGTGATCACCAGGCCGGCGCCCCCCATGGCGCGCTCGCCCAGGTGCACCAGGTGCCAGTCGCCGGGGACGCCGTCCTCGGCCGAGTACTGGCACATCGGGCTGACCACGATCCGGTTGTCGAGCACGAGGCCGCGGAGCTTGATCGGCGTGAAGATCGGCGGCGGCGCCTTCTGCCCCGGCGGCGGCGGCGCGCCGACGTCGCGGGCGTACCAGTCGTCGACCGCGGCGACCAGCGCCGGGTCGCGCGCGGCGAGGTTGTCGTAGGTGATGCGCTTGCTGCGCGTCATCAGGTTGAAGGTGAACTGGAGCGGCGGCTGCTCCATGTAGCGCGCCGTGCTCTCGAACCACTCGAGGCTGGTCTGGGCCGCCTTCTGGAGCTTGACGACGTCGACCCAGCGCGCGTTCTCGTAGGCGTCGAGCGCCGCCGGCACGTCCGCGGTGCCGTGCTCGCGGAACGCCGCAACCAGCGCGATGGCGTCCTCCATCGCGAGCTTGGTCCCCGAGCCGATCGAGAAGTGCGCGGTGTGGGCGGCGTCGCCCAGGAGCACCACGTTGCGGCCGCCCTGGTCCACCACCAGCTCTCGCACTGGACGGTGGGGAAGGTGCGCCAGAGCGAGCGGTTCGAGAGCAGGCGGTACCCGTCGAGATGCTCGGCGAAGAGCTCCTCGCAGAAGGCGACGGTGTCCTCCTCGGTGGCGTCGGCGAGGCCGGCGCGGCGCCAGACCTCCTCGCGGCACTCGACGATCCAGGTCGCGAGGTTCGTGCTCGAACGGGTAGGCGTGGACCTGGAAGACGCCGTGCTCGGTCGGCTCGAAGATGAAGGTGAAGGCGTCGAGCGGCTTGTCGGTGCCGAGCCAGGTGAAGCGGCAGAGGCGCTGGTCGATCCGCGGCCGGAAGTGGCGCTCGCCCCAGCGGCGGACGGCGCTGTTGACGCCGTCGGCGCCGATCACGAGGTCGGCCTCGGGGAGGTCGTCCGGGCTCGCGATCTCGCGCTCGAACTCGAGCCCGACCCCTAGCTCGCGGCAGCGGTCGTGGAGGATCTCGAGCAGGCGCCGGCGCGACAGCGCCGCAGAAGCCGTGGCCGGTCGAGACCGTGCGGCTGCCGGGCGCGGTAGGTGTCGATCTCCTCCCAGCGCCGGAACTCGGCGCGTGATTCGCCGGTAGACCTCGGCGTCGGCGGCCTCGAAGTTCTCGAGCGTCTCGTCGGAGAAGACCACGCCCCAGCCGAAGGTGTCGTCGGGCGGTTGCGCTCGTAGACCGTGACCTCGACCTCGGGCAGCTCCCGCTTCATCAGGATCCCGAAGTAGAGGCCGGCTGGGCCGCCGCCGATCGAGGCGATCTTCATCGCCGGGATCCTAGCAGGGGGGCGCGGCGGCGGCCGGACCGCCGCCGCGGGGGGCCGCTACGCCGCCTCGGCGGCGAGCCACTCGGCCAGCCGGCGGCGGGCCGCCTGCTCCCAGGGGCCGAACTCGACCGCCGCCACTCCCTCCTCGCGCCGCACCAGCCGGCCGGGCATGCGCGCGAAGGTGGTGGAGTCGTCGAGCCGGAACGTGACCAAGACGCCGTCGCCCGGGGCGACGCAGCCGTTGAGCTCCTCGGGGAGCACCAGCGCGAGCCCGGCGGCGCTGATGTCGAGCGCGTCGGAGGCGAAGAGCGCCTGCTCGCCGTCGGGGCTGACCAGGGTCACCAGCACGCCGGGCAGCGGCAGGCGCGGCGCGCGGCGGCGGTCGGGGTCGGCGGGGCGGTCGTACGGGTCGGCGGACGAGATGGGATGAGAAGTCATTTCGGGTCCTCCCGTTTGAGCCTTCGCCAGTGAGTGTATCCCCGAGGGCGCGAGCCGGGACAGGTCAGGCGTCGCCGCGCACCAGCTCGCGGGCGATCACGAGATGCTGGATCTCGCTCGTCCCCTCGTAGATGCGGAGAGCGCGGACGGCGCGGTAGAGGCGGTCGGTGATCGCGCCGGCCAGGACGCCGCGGCCGCCGAGGACCTGGACGGCGTCGTCGATCACGCTCTGGGCGGTCTCGGTGGCGAAGAGCTTGGCCATCGCCGCCGGCAGGGTGACGCGCGCGGCGCCGGCATCGGCCTCGGCGGCGGCGCGGTAGGTGAGGAGGCGCGCGGCGGTCAAGCCGGTCGCCATCCGCGCCAGCTTCTGCTGGACGAGCTGGTGCTCGGCCAGGGGCTTGCCGAACTGCCGCCGCGAGCGGGCGTGCCCGAGCGCCTCGGCGAGCGCGCGCGCCGCCATACCGCAGGCGGCGGCGGCGACGGTGGCGCGCAGCCGGTCGAGGGTGGCGAGGGCGATCTTGAGCCCCTCGCCTTCCTCGCCCAGGAGAGCCGAGGCCGGCACGCGCACGCCGGACAGCTCGACCTCGCCCAGCGGGTGGGGCTCGGAGAGCACCTGTGGCCGGAAGGTGAGGCCGGGGGAGTCGCCCGGCACCACGAAGGCGCTGATCCCGCGGCTCCCGGCGGCCGGATCGGTGGCCGCGAAGACGACGTAGAAGTCGGCGATCCCGGCATTCGAGATCAGGTGCTTGGCGCCGTCGAGTCGGTAGCCGTCGCCGTCGCGGACGGCGCGGGTCGCCATCGCGGCCGGGTCGGAGCCGGCCTCGGGCTCGGTGAGCGCGAAGGCGGCCATGGTGCGGCCGGCGGCGACCTCGGGCAGCCAGCGGCGCTTGAGGTCGTCGCCGCCGGCGAGCGCGACCGGCGCCGAGCCGAGGCACTGGAGCGCGAACACCGCGTCGGCGAGCGGCGAGACTGCGGCGAGCGCCTCGCGCACCAGGCAGCAGGCGCGGAGGTCGGTGGACCCGGAGGCTCCGGCGGCTTCCTCGACCTCCGCGCCGCTCCAGGCCGGCGGCACGGCGAGCCGGCACCAGCCGCCGGCGCCCATCCGATCGAGCACTTCGCGCGCCTGGCGGCGGCCGGCGGCATCGTCCTCGGCCGGCGGAAGCGGTGCGATCTCCTCCGCGGCGAAGCGGGCGGCGCGGGCGGCGAGGTCGGCGTGCCCGGGGTCGAGGAAGGCGGCGACCGGCGAAGGGTCGGGGATCATCCGAAGCTCGGCGGCCGCTTGGCCTTGAACGCCTCGTAGGCCTCGCGGAAGTTGGGGTCCTCCATGCACGCGGCCTGGATCTCGACCTCGGCGGCGAGCGCCGACTCGAGGTCCATCGCCGCCTCGCGGAGCACCATCTTCTTGGTCACCTCGAGCCCGAACGACGGCCCGCGGGCGAGCTTCTCGGCCCAGCCGCGCGCCTCGCCGGCCAGCTCGCCGTCGGGCACCACGCGGTTGTAGAGGCCGATCTCGTACGCGCGGCGGGCGTCGATGAAGTCCCCGGTCATCAGCAGCTCCATCGCCCGGCCGATCCCGACCAGCCGCGGCAGGAGCCACGAGGCGCCCATGTCGGCCCCGGAGAGCCCCACCTTCGTGAACAGGTAGGCGATCTTCGCCCCCTCGGCGGCGATCCGCACGTCGCAGGCGGCGGCGATCACCGCCCCCGCGCCGGCCACCGTGCCGTTCAGCGCGCCGACGATCGGCCGCCGGCAACGCAGCATGGCGAGGATCAGCGCCCCGGTGTCGCGCGTGAAGTCGAGCAGCCCCCGGTAGTCGCGGCCGAAGAGCGCCCCGATGATCTCCTCGACGTCGCCCCCCGAGCAGAACGCCTTGCCCGCGCCGGTGATCAGGATCGCGCGCACCCCCGGCTCCGCGTCGAGCGCGACGAAGGTCTCGCGCAGCTCGCGGTAGACCTCGAAGGTCAACGCGTTGAGCCGCTCGGGCCGGTCGAGCGTAATGGTGGCGACGCCGGTCGAGGCGTCGTGGTGGTAGCGGAAGGACCTCGGTTCGATGGTCACGGCGGAGCGAAGGATACCCGCTCAAGGCGCGGGGCGGCGAGGGCGCGGTGGAGGAGGGTAGGATGGACTGCGTGGACCTGCTGCGTTTCTACCTCGACCCGGCGACCGGCGAGCCGCACATCTATGAGCACGGCGTCAGCGAGGAGGAGGTGGAGGAGGTGCTCCGGAATCCCGGCGAAGAGCGTCCCGGCCGGGGCACCTCCCGGGTGGTGGTCGGGGCGACGGAGGCGGGTCGGATCCTGCGGGTGATCTACGCGCCCGACCCGGCTCCGCATAGCCTCTTCGTGATTACCGCCTATGATCTACGAGGCAAGCCGCTGGCTGCCTACCGCCGCCGGCAGCGGCACAAGGGGAGCCGATGAAAAAAGAAGTGAAGAACCAGTTCCCTCCCGGATGGGACGAAGCGCGGGTACGCGACGTGATCGACCACTACGAGAACCAGACGGAGGACGAGGCGGTGGCCGAGGACGAGGCGGCCTTCGCCGACTCGACGATGATGGCGGTCCCGCCCCCGCTGGTGCCCGAAGTGCGCGAGCTGATCGCCCGGTACGAGGAGGAGCGGAAGGCGAGCTGAGAGGGCCGCTGTTGCTAACCGCGGCTCCGGTGGCCGCGCTCTCGCGCTGCGGCTGACTTCGCCGTTCACCGCCGTTGCCGGAGCCCCGATGACGAGCGCCCGACCTCCCGCGTCCGCGGTCTACCCGCCCGATCCCGAGCCGCATCCGTCCGAACCGCTGCGCGACTGCCTCAACGCCTGGTTCCTGGCCGCCGCCGACGGCGTGATGGACCGCGTCTACGGCCGGCGCAAGCGGTCGCTCTTCTCCGGCCTGCCGCGGACCGTGGTCGAGCTCGGCCCGGGCGCCGGCGCCAACCTCCGCTACTACCCGCCGGGCACGAAGCTGATCGCCTTCGAACCCAACCCGTTCGCCCACGCCCGGCTGCGCGAGGTCGCCGCCGGGCGGGGTGTCGAACTCGACCTCCGGGGCCTGCCGGCGGAGGCGCTCGATCTCCCCGACGCCTCGGCCGACGTCGTGATCTCGACCCTGGTCCTGTGCTCCGTCGACGACCCGGTCCAGGTCCTCGCCGAAGTCCGGCGCGTCCTCCGCCCCGGCGGCCGCTTCCTCTTCGTCGAGCACGTCGCCGGCCCCGCCGGCAGCCCCGTCCGCGCCGTCCAGCACCTGCTCCGCCGCCCCTGGCGCTGGCTCTTCGAAGGCTGCTGCCTCGACCGCGACACCGCCGCCACCCTCGAGGCTGCCGGTTTCGCCTCGCTCGAGCTGGAGCGCTTCCGGCTGGCGCTGCCGTCGCCGATCCGGCCGCACGTGGCGGGCAGGGCGGTGCGGTGAGCCCGGAGAGCATCGAATAGACTCCCCGCTAGGAGCGTGAAGCAAATGCTGCGACCACTGGACGTCAAGGCCCTGCACCGAGGGCGAGGTCGACCTCTCCCACCTCGTCGGCCGCGGCGTGTTCGCGCTGTGGAATCGGCCGGGTGCCTTCGAGTCCGTGAGCCTCGGTCCCGGGCGGTCGGTCCACTGGAGCGATGAGGTCGACCTGTGCCCCGACAGTCTCTACCTGCGTGTCACCGGGCAAGGCGGCGGCGAGACTAGCTAGAACCAAACTAGACTAGAGCCCGCAAACCTCGGAGACCAAAGCCAGCAGGATCGATCCAGTGCCCGCGACGGCAGCGGTAGGGGGCGGTAGGGGGCACTTATATGGTGCCTGAGACCTTTGGACTCGCAGCCAACGCGTCAAGGGCTATCTCGAGTTCTTCGATTCGGCGAGTAGACCACTGGATTGCCTCCTCGAGCGCGGTTGGGAGATCGTTGAATCGCTCGAGGTGTCGTTGACCGGACGCGCGAAGCTCTGCGAGGCGCTCTTGATGAGCGACGAGTTGTTTGCGGAGAGTCGTGGATAGGCTCTCATCGCGCCCTTCTGGTGTCTTCCGCACAGGGCTCTCGCCCGCTTGAGACATCCGGCGGAGAATCAAGAGCATTTCATCCAAGATGGCGCGATCGAGCGAGGTCTCAGCAGGAGACGATAAGTGGTCTAGCGGTGGTATCTTAGCCCAATCCGTCTCTAGAGACTGCCACAGGGCTTCTGCTCGCTTAATGATCCTCGCTTCATTCGGCGCGTCGTCTCCGTGTCGCGTAATCAAGGCCTTTACAATGCTGATTGCTCCCGCGCGATCGGCGACGGCGGTCTGAAACTGCGCTAACGGGAAGGGTATGTCAGAACTGGAAAGATCGTATAGTAGGGGAACGACACTCCCTTTCTTTACACTCTTCGAGAGCGCACCCGCCTCGAAAATCAACCAAGGGGCTCGGAGGTTCTCAGGGGTGATGCAGAGGATTCCGAAGTTACTCTTGTCGAGCGTCTCAGACAATGTCTCCGCCCAGCGAGTGCCGACGAGGATGTTCTCTGTAGAAATCCAGATCGTCAAGGAGTCAAAGACTATCTCAAGCCATGATTTGAGCGCCACGGCTGCTTGCTTGCTGCGATCACCTGACCAGGAAATGAAGATGTCCATGTTCGCAATAGCCTTCAGATCGGCAGCTCAAGTCATGGGGGCTCACCGCGACGGAGGATGACTGCTTCTTGGGGACTGTCGGACCACTTCCAGTCTAGCTTAACCTCATCAAGGAGTCGAAGGGGTCTAGGGACTGGAACGAGGAATCTTAGCCACCACCGCCGTCCCCTCGATCTCCACCACCGCCCCGTCCTCGACCAGTCCCGCCACCTCGACCAGCGCCATCGCGGGGTAGTGCCTACCCATGACCCGCCGATAGGCCGCGCCGACTTCCTTCAGAGCCGCGAGGTAGAGCCGCTTGTCGGTGACGTAGACCGTCAGCCGCACGACGTGCTCGGGACCGCCGCCGGCGGCGCGGACCACGGTCAGCACGTTCTCGAGGGCGCGCTCGAACTGTTCGACGAAGCCGGGGCCGGCGAGGCGGCGGCCGGCGTCCCAGCCGATCTGGCCGGCGACGAAGAGGAGGCGGCCGCCGGGCGGGGCGAGCATGCCGTGGGAGTAGCCGGAGGGGGCGCCGAGGTCGGCCGGATTCACCGGCTCGGGAACAGACCTGAGCGGCTCGGGAACGGGCTTCATCGCCAAGGCTCGCTCACCCCTGGACTCCGCCGCCGTCGAGGACGATCGCCTGGGCGTTGATGCCGCGCGCCTCGGGGCGGCACAGGGAGACGATCAACCAGGCGACTTCGTCGGCTTCCATCAGGCGCTTCTGGGGGCTCGCCGCTTTCAGGCGCTCGAGGGTGTCGGCGGGGTCGAGGCCGGTGCGCGCGACGATGCGCGCGATCGAGGCGTCGGTCATCGGCGTGTCGACGTAGCCGGGGCAGACGGCGTTGACGGTCACCCCCTTCGGCGCCAATTCCTGGCCGAGGGCGCGGGTGAAGCCGACCACGGCGTGCTTGGTCGCGGCATAGGCGGAGATGTACGGCGCGCCCATGCGGCCGGCGATCGAGGCGACATTGATCACCCGGCCCCAGCCGCGCTCGGCCATCGCCGGCGTGAACGCCTGGGCGCAGAGGAAGACGCCGGTGACGTTGACCGCGAAGAGGCGGTTCCAGTCGTCGAGCTTGATCGCGTGGAGGGGCGCCGAGGTGGCGATGCCGGCGTTGGCGACCAGGATGTCGACCGCCCCCAGCCGCTCGACCGCGGCGTCGCGGAGAGCCTGGATCGAGGCCGGGTCGGTGACGTCGCAGGGCACCGCCCAGGCCTCGGCGCCGCCCTCGCGCAGCTCGGCGGCGACCGCCTCGATCTCGCCCTCCGAGCGCGCCGAGACCACCACCCGCGCTCCCTTTTTAGCGAGCGCCCGGGCGGTCGCGGCGCCGATGCCGCGGCCGCCGCCGGTGATCACCGCCCCGCGGCCGGCCAGCGCGCCGCCGCGCTTTCCGCCACGGCCCCCGCCCGCTCCGCCGTCTCGGTCGCTCCCCCTCATCTCGCCTCCCTTCCCGCCGGCGCCGCCGGCACGGTCTGGTCATCGCGAACGCCCGCGCCCGCCCCGACCGCCTCGAGCACCGCCTGCTCGAGGATCCGCCCCAGCTCGGCGATCCGCTGCCGCCCCTCCTCGGCGCTCGCCGCGGCCGGGTCGCCGAAGTAGGCGCGGGGGCCGCCGGCCTCCTCGAAGGTGCCGAGGCCGCCGCGGATCGCGCGCGACAGCGACGCCGGGTTGGCCGGCAGCGCGCGCCGTGCCTCCTCGCGCACCAAGCCGGGGCGGGCGGCGAGGACGATCGAGCCCTCGTAGCTCCCGGCGTGGCAGGCGCCGCTCGCGAACTCCTCGCCCAGCCGCCCGGCCCAGGGCCGCCGGGTCAGGTCGGGGAAGGCGACCGCGGGGCCGCCGCCGGTGGCCGCCCGGGCGCGGATCGCCGCGGCCGCGGCGGTCAGCGCGCCGAGATGCGCCGGGTCGAGATGGGCGTTGGCGATCGCCAGGCAGCGGGCGCGGCCGGCGAGTGCGGCGGCGATCTCCTCGACCAGGGCGGTCACCGTCTCCGGGCGCACCGACACGGTGCCGGCGAACCCGGCCGCGAACGGCGCCGCGGTGTAGTGGAGCGGGGGCAGGACCAGCGGCGCCCAGCCGGCGGCGGCGAGGCGGCGCGCGGCGGCGTCGGCCATCGCGAGGGCGATGACGCCGTCGGTGGCCAGCGGCAGGTGCGGCCCGTGGGCCTCGACCGCGCCCACCGGCAGGATCGCCACGGTCCGTCCGGGATCGAGCGCCGCCGCCTCCGGCCAGGTCATCTCGGCCAGGCGGTGGGCCCGCGGCGGACGGCCCGCGGCGGGGTCCGGCGGCTGCTCGCGCATGGTGCCGGAGCGTAGCACGACGCGCGGTTGCCTGTGCTATGACCAATGCGATGTGATGAATGGCCTCTTGGTGAGGGGAGTATCCTCTCGCTTGCACGCTTCGGACGACAACGCGAGTTCATAACTGCGAGCAATGAGGAGGGATCGGGAAGTGAGACGGCGCCTGTAACTGTCATCAGGATTCTGCGGCGCTGGGTATCGAACTCTCGCAGCGATCATCGCCGCCTGCCAAGATGATAGCTCCGAGAGGTTGATTTTCTCAGAGGCTGCCAGTCGAGGCACACCCTGGACATCGAAACCTAACCAGCAACAGTGAAGGAAGAGTAGAAGTATGTCGTCTTTGGACATCTTTGCTGAGAGCAACACCGCGGTTAGAGCTTCGAAAAACTTCCTTCCGAGTGTCATGTCCCGTTGGCCAGTGATTGTCCGAATTAACTGCTGCTCGATTGTGCTCCCTCCCTGTAGGGGACGGCCTCGGAGGTTATTGAGTAGGGCGCGAAGTATGCCGACGGCGTCCACGCCTCCATGGTAGTAAAACCTCCTATCTTCGGCCAGCACAGCCATCTCGAGGACTATCTTGGGGAGCGGTTGAACCGTGGCGGCCCGCGCGAACTCGACGACATCCATTAGATACTGGTGAGGTCTTTGTGCGCGTATCAGTAGGGCGAATCGAGCCAGACAGTACGTGCTCAGCGACCCAATCCGAAGGATCAATTTAGTTAGGGGTCCTGGCGCCACCAATGCACCTCACCATGCTGGCTGGCGATAGAAGTTGTGAATTTGCCCGACATCGCGGTCTTCTCCCGGCTAAGGATGAGTTCATGCCTCGCTGTACTCTCCCGCAGCTTGGCAGTCTCACAAAACGTCATTGCGACTCTTGTCGGGCGCATCAGACCGGGCCTGATCCACCCGCTCAAGGTGATTTGGCTTCGGTCTTTTCCGTCTTGGCGTCCGACATACGCGGAGGAACTCTCGTGGTCCTTTTCTCCTCTGCCGAATACTCTTTGGCCCTCGGAGTCGAGCACGACGAGATAGGTCAATTGCATGCCCTGGAATGGCTCGTACGAGGTCTCTCGCGTGGTGGTAACGAAACGCCAATTCCCACTCAGGTCGATTGATCTGGAGAGTGCTTTTGAGAGCATCTTGGGCACGTAATGCCCCACGATACCAGCGATAATCGCGATCATTACCTGGGTGATGATCTCGGAAGGCTGGTTCGACGAGGCTGGGGGAGGGGGCGGTACGGCAGCGCCTGGCGGAGGAGCGAATGCAGAGGGCAACAGGGCAAGGCCCGCAAGGCCCCAACCCGTCAGATCCAAGTGCCGCATAAGCAAATCATAGCAGTGCTTGAGGAAGACGCCGCTGTGGTCGGTCGGTGCTGTGGGCGAGTAGAGTGTGCAGCTATGGCCTTCCCCAAGCCCTTCTTCCACTGGCGCCCCCACCCCTGGCACGGCCTCGAGATCGGCCCCGAGCCGCCCGAGCGGGTCCACGCCTACATCGAGATCACGCCGTTCGACCTCATCAAGTACGAGGTCGACAAGGCCACCGGCTACCTGCGGGTGGACCGGCCGCAGCGCAGCTCGTCGCAACCGCCGACGCTCTACGGCTTCATCCCGCGCACCTACTGCGGTCCGCGGATCTGCGCGCTGACCCCGGGCGCGGCGCGCGGCGACGGCGATCCGCTCGACGTCTGCGTGGTCAGCGAGCGGGCGGTCGACCGCGCCGAGATCCTGCTCACGGCGCGGGTCGTGGGCGGCCTCCAGTGCCTCGACGCCGGCGAGGCCGACGACAAGATCGTCGCGGTGCTCGAGGGGGACAACTTCTGGTCCGGCGTGCGCGACCTCGACGAGCTGCCGCCGGCGCTGGTCGAGCGGCTGCGTCACTACTTCTCGACTTACAAGATGGTGCCCGGCCGGCCGAACGCGGTCACGGTCGAGCGGTCCTATGGCCGCGACCACGCGCTCGAGGTGGTGCTGGCCGCGATCGAGGACTACCGGGAGGAGCTGGAGCGCTGACCGCGGTCTGAAGGGTCATCCGGCGCATAGACTGCGCCCCCATGGGCGAGCGCGAGGAGGCGGAGAGCGCGGGCGGCGGCGCCGCCGTCACCGGCGACCCGAGCCGCTGGGGCAAGGCGACCACCGCGCCGGGGGAGGGGTGGTTCCTCTCCGGCCCGCGCAGCCGGTTCGAGGAGCTGGAGCGCACGTTCAAGATCGCCTGGGAGTTCGTCCAGGGCTTCCGGCGCCTGCACTTCGTCGGCCCCTGCGTCACCGTCTTCGGCTCGGCGCGCTTCGGCGAGGACCATCGCTACTACGCCCTCGCCCGCGAGCTGGGCGCGCGGCTCGCGACGATGGGCTTCACGGTGATGACCGGCGGCGGCCCGGGGATCATGGAGGCCGCCAACCGCGGCGCGCGCGAGGCCGGCGGGGCGTCGATCGGCGCCAACATCGAGCTGCCGAGCGAGCAGCATCCCAATCCGTACCTCGACACCTTCGTCGAGTTCCGCCACTTCTTCGTCCGCAAGGTGATGCTGGTCAAGTACTCGTACGCCTTCGTCGCGCTCCCCGGCGGCTTCGGCACCCTCGACGAGATCTTCGAGACCGCGACGTTGATCCAGACCGGCAAGATCCAGAGCTTCCCGCTGGTGGTGATGGGCACCGACTACTGGGGGCCGTTGATCGACTTCATGCGCGGGCGGATGGTCGCCGAGGGGACCATCTCGCCCGGCGACCTCGCCGCGCTCCTGGTCACCGACTCGGTCGACGAGGCGGCGGCGCACATCCACGGCGTCGCCACCGGCCGCTTCGGCCTCGAGTGGCGGCGCGGGCCGCGGCCGGCGCGCGTCCTCGGCGAGCGGGGCGCACGGTCTTGACCTCGGCCTCGAGCGGTCCGAGCGTGGGCGGGGCGCGCCCGCGCCTCGAGCTGCTTGCCGCGGCGGTCCTGTTCTCGACCGGCGGGGCGGCGATCAAGGCGGCCTCGCTCGGGGTGTGGCAGGTCGCCGGCCTGCGCTCGGGGATCGCGGCGCTCTTCCTCTGGCTGGCGCTGCCGGCGGCGCGGCGGCGGCCGACCCTGCCAGCGCTCGCGGTGGCTGCCGCCTTCGCCGCCACCATGATGCTCTTCGTCGCCGGCAACAAGTTGACGACCGCCGCCAACACGATCTTCCTCCAGGCGACCGCGCCGCTCTGGGTCCTGATGCTGGCGCCGCGCCTCCTCGGCGAGCGGGTGCGCCGGCGCGAGCTGATCTACATGGCGGCGCTCGCGGCCGGGCTCGGGCTGTTCTTCGTCGGCGCCCAGGAGCCGAGCGCCACCGCCCCCGACCCGCGTACCGGCAACCTCCTCGCCGCGGTCTCCGGGGTGACCTGGGCGCTGACGCTCCTCGGCCTGCGCGGTCTCGGCCGGCCTGCAGCCGGGGGCGTCGGCGCGGGCGGCGCCGCCGGGGAGCGGGTCGGCGGCGCCCAGGCGGTGCTCCTCGGCAACCTCTTGGTCCTCGCCGTCTGCCTGCCCGGGATGATCGCCACCGGCTCCGGCCCGGGCGGCCTCGGCGCGGCGGGCTGGGCGGACTGGGCCGCGATCGGCTACCTCGGCGCGATCCAGATCGGCCTCGCCTACCTGCTCCTGACTCGCGCCCTGCGCGCGGTGCCGGCGATCGAGGCGTCGCTCCTGCTGCTCACCGAGCCGGTGCTCAACCCGCTCTGGGCATGGCTCACCCTCGGCGAGCTGCCGGGGGCGTGGGCGCTCGCCGGCGGCGCGGTGATCGTCGCCGCCACCGCCGGGAAGACCTGGCTCGATGCGCGCCGGCCGCCGCCGGGCGAGAGCCCGTGAAGCATTGACAGGATCGCCCGCCCGCTCCTAGCCTGCCGGACATGGCGATCCCCGAGACCCCACGCGGCGGTTCGAGATTCCCGGTGGTGGGGGAGCCGCGCCCGGCCGGCACCGCGCCGCGCGAGCGGCCGCAGGAGGCGGTCGAGCTGTGGCGGGTCGAGGGCGCCGAGGCCGCGTGCGTGCGCGACGCCGTGGCGGTCGAGGAGCCGCTCGAGATCCGGCTCGCCGCCGGCGGCGAGGAGCGGACCGCGGCGCTGACCATGCGCACCCCCGGCGACGACGCCGAACTGGCCGCCGGCTTCCTCTGGGCCGAGGGGCTGATCCGCCGGCGCGAGGACCTGGTGCGGGTGACCCACGCCGAGGGGGACGCGAGCGCCGGCAACGTGGTGGTCGCCGAGCTGGCGGCCCCCGCGCTCCCCGACCTGGCGGCGCTCGAGCGCCACTTCTTCGCCACCAGCGCCTGCGGGGTCTGCGGCCGGGCCGGCCTCGAGGCGCTGGCGCTGCGGGGCGTGCCGGCGCCGGCGGCGGGGCCGGCGATCTCCGCGCGGGTGATCGCCTCGCTGCCCGGCGCCCTGCGCGAGGCCCAGGGGGTGTTCGAGGCGACGGGCGGGCTCCACGCCGCCGCGCTCTTCGATCCCGCGGGGCGCCTCCTCGCGGTGCGCGAGGACGTCGGCCGCCACAACGCCCTCGACAAGGTGGTCGGCTGGGCGCTCGCCGAGGGGCGGCTACCGCTCTCGGACGCGGTGCTGATGGTCAGCGGCCGCGCCAGCTTCGAGATCCTCCAGAAGGCGCTCGCCGCCGGCGTCCCGGCGGTGTGCGCGGTTTCGGCGCCGAGCAGCCTGGCGGTCGAGCTGGCCCGGCGCTTCGGCATCACCCTGATCGGCTTCCTCCGCGGCGACCGGTTCAACGTCTACTCGGGCGCCGAGCGGGTGGAGGATCTTGCAAGCCGCGTGTAAGAACGGGCTGTAAAAAACGGTCGGCTCTCCTGTCGCACCCCTGCGATGGAGCCGTACTCCGGTGAGTAGCCGTCGGAGCCGGCCCGTGGCACGGCGGCTGCACCACGGGACCCGGCGGTCGACCGGCCCCGGAAACCTTTCGGTGGCCTGGACTCGCCGCCGGCCAGGGGAACGCGAAGAATGGAAGCCAGCGTCGAAGTGTGCGCCGGAGGCTTCCGGTCCGTCGAAGGTCCATCGTGACCCGGGGCTCGAGGCAGCCGAGGGGAGGGGAGGGCGCGGCGCGGGACGCCGCGTTTCCAGCGGACGCTCGCCCCGGCCGCCCTCCGCTCGAGCCGGCCGAAAAGTCGGACGCCCCTCGCGCCCTGGCCTGGATCGCCGGCCTGGCCGCCGCGGCGGGGATCGTCGCCCTCGACCTCGCGGCGCCCGACGGCGTCGTCGCAGCGGTCCTCTGCGTCACCGCGCTTCTGGTCCTGCTCGGCTACCGCCGGCGAGCGCGGGCGCCCGAGGAGCGCAGCAGCCGCTTCCTGGGCGAGCTGGGGCGCCGCCTGGCGGGTGGCGGCGAGTCCGGGGAAGCACTGGCCGACGCGCTGCGCGCCACCGCCGAGCACTTCGGCGCCGGCTACGGCGCGCTCGCCGAAGCGGGCGCGGAGACGGCGGCGGTCGAGGTCGCCCTCGACCCGCCGGCGCCCGCCGCCCTGCCCTGGTCCGCGCTCGGCGAGGCGGGCCGCGGCCGGCTCGCCGCCGGCCTGCCGCTCCTGGTCGCCGACCTGCGCGCCGATCCGCCGACCGCCGAGGGCTACCCGGACACTTTCCAACCGCTCCGCTGGCGCTCGCTGGCGGTTCTGCCGCTCGCCTCCGGCGCGGCTCTCTGGCTCGCCGGCCGCCGGCCGCGTGCCTGGGGCGCCGCCGACGCCCGCGTCCTGCGGTCGGCCGCCGACCTCCTCGCCCTGGCGGCGGAGGGTGGCCGGACGCGGGTCGAGCTGCGCCACGCCCAGAAGAGCCGCGACGAGTACCTGGCGATGCTCGCCCACGAGCTGCGCGGGCCGATGGCGCCGATGCGCACCGACCTCTCGATCCTGGCCGGGCGGATCGATCCGCTGAGCGAGGCCGAGCGGCTGCGCGGCCGGGTCGAACGCCAGCTCGGCCAGCTCGCGCGGCTGACCGACGGGCTGCTCGACGTCGCGCGGCTGACCCAGGGCCAGGTCCGGCTCGAGCCCCGGCCGGTCGACCTGCGCCGGGTGGTCGAGACCGCGGTCGAGAGCTGCCGGCCGGCGCTCGCGGAGCGGCGGCAGGAGCTGGCGGTGCGCCTCCCCGAGCGGCCGGTGACCGTCGACGGCGACGCCGCACGCCTCGAGCAGGTGGTCGCGAACCTCCTCGCCAATGCCTCGAAGTACAGCCCGGAGGGGAGCCACGCCTGGGTCGCCCTGACGGTCCAGGACGGCGAGGCGGCGATCGCCGTGCGCGACGACGGCGCCGGCCTGGCCGCCGACTTCCTCCCCTATGCCTTCGAGCCGTTCAGCCAGGGCGAGCGCGGCGCCGACCGCGCCGCCGGCGGCCTTGGCCTCGGGCTGGCGCTGGTGCGGCGGGTGACCGAGCTCCATGGCGGCCGCGTCGAGGCCGCGAGCGAGGGGGTCGGCCATGGCTCGACCTTCACCGTCCGGCTGCCGCTCCACCGCCACGAAGGGGCCGCCGAGAACGGCGCCGACCCCACCGGCAACGGCGCCATCGCTCCCCGGCGCGTGCTGGTGGTCGACGACAACCGCGACGCCCGCGAGAGCCTCGCCGAGTGGCTGCGCATGCAGGGGTACGAGGTGGTCACCGCCGCCCACGCACAGGAGGCGCTCGAGCGGGCGCGCGAGGCGAAGCCCGAGATCGGCCTCCTCGACATCGGCCTCCCCGGCCTCGACGGCTACCAGCTCGCGGGTCTGCTGCGCGGCGAGCTGGGCGAGATCAAGCTGGTGGCGACCAGCGGCTACGGCCAGCCGGAGGCGATCGAGCGCTCGCGGCGGGCCGGGTTTGATCTCCACCTCGTGAAGCCGCTCGACCTGCGGTCGCTGGCTGACGCCATCGACCGCAGGTAGCTCGACGGCCGCCCGCTTCGTGGCAGGATCGCCGGGCGACGGACCGACGAACCTCCAGGGGGGATGCATGCGACCGATCCGGGTGGTGATCATGGGCGCCGCGGGGCGCGACTTCCACAACTTCAACGTGCTCTTCCGCGACGACGAGCGCTACCGGGTGGTGGCGTTCACTGCCGCCCAGATCCCCGACATCGAGGGGCGGGTCTACCCGCCCGAGCTGGCCGGGCGCCTCTACCCGGAGGGGATCCCGATCTATGCCGAGGAGGAGCTGCGGCGGATCGTCGAGGGCCAGCAAATCGACGAGGTCTGGTTCTCCTACTCCGACGTCTCCCACGACTACGTGATGCGCAAGGCCGGCGAGGTGATCGCCTGGGGCGCCCATTTCGGGGTCTGCTCGGCGAAGCGGACGATGCTGGTCTCGAAGCGGCCGGTGGTGGCGGTGACCGCGGTGCGCACCGGCGTCGGCAAGTCGCAGACCACCCGCTTCGTCGCCGATCTCCTCCGCGGAATGGGCAAGCGCCTGGTCGCGGTGCGCCACCCGATGCCCTACGGCGACCTCGCCCGCCAGGCCTGCCAGCGCTTCGCCACCTACGACGACCTCGACCGCCACGAGACCACGATCGAGGAGCGCGAGGAGTACGAGCCGCACATCGACCGCGGCACCGTGGTCTACGCCGGCGTCGACTACCAGCGGATCCTCGCCGAGGCCGAGGAAGAAGCCGAGGTCGTGCTCTGGGACGGCGGCAACAACGACACGCCGTTCTTCCGCCCCGACTTCCAGATCACCCTCCTCGATCCCCACCGGCCGGGCGACGAGCTGCACTACTACCCGGGCTTCACCAACGTCCTCCTCGCCGACCTCCTGGTGGTGACCAAGGTCGACACCGCCGATCCCGAAGCGGTCGAGCGGGTCGAGGCCAACGCCCGCACCGCGAACCCGCGGGCGCCGATCGTCCGCTGCCGCTCGCGGATCACCCTCGAGCACCCCGAGCTGGTGCGCGGCAAGCGGGCGCTGGTGGTCGAGGACGGCCCGACCCTGACCCACGGCGGCCTCTCGCGCGGCGCCGGCTGGTTCGCGGCGCGCGACGCCGGCGCGGCCGCGATCGTCGATCCCTCCCCCTACGCCGTCGGCTCGATCCGGGAGACCTACGAGCGCTACCCCAACGCGCGCGGCATCCTGCCCGCGATGGGCTACGGCGAGCGCCAGATCCGCGAGCTGGAGGAGACCATCCGCGCCACCCCGGCCGACGTAGTGGTCGAGGGCACCCCGATCGACCTCTCGCGGATCCTCACCTCGGACAAGCCGATCGCCAACGTCCGCTACGAGCTGGAGGAGGTCGAGCCGGGGCGGATCGAGGCGGAGCTGGCGGCGGCGCTGGGGGGCTGATGGAGGTACCGGCCGCGGCCGCCGCGATCGGCCTCATGGTCCGCCTCGCCCGCGCCCTCCACGCCTACGGCACCGCCGCGCACGTGCTCGAGGCGGCGCTCCATCGGGTGGCGCGCCGGCTCGGCCTCGAGGCGCAGTTCTTCGCCACCCCGACCTCGGTCTTCGCCGCGTTCGGCGCCGGCGCCGAGCAGCGTCTGGTGCTCGAGCGGCTGGAGCCTGGGGAGGTCGACCTCGGGAAGCTCACCGACCTCGACCGGCTGATCGACGAGCTGGTGGCCGGCGACCTCGGGGCGGAGGAGGCCTCGGCGCGGCTCGCCGCGATCGTCGAGCGCCCGCGGCGCTACGGCCCGGCGCTCACCACCCTCGCCTACGCCGCGGCCTCGGCGTCGGCGGCGCGCTTCTTCGGCGGCGGCTGGAACGAGATGGCGGCGGCCGGCGCGGTCGGCCTCGCGCTCGGCCTGCTCGCCGCCCTCCTCGGCCGCTCGGAGACCGGCCGCCGCCTCTTCGAGCCGCTCGGGGCGACCGCCGCGGCGGCGCTCGCGACCCTCCTGGCGTTGGCGACCGGCGCGGTCTCGTCGTTCGTGGTCACCCTCGCGGGCCTGATCGTCCTGGTGCCCGGCCTGACCCTCACCGTGGCGCTCCGGGAGCTGGCGACCCGGAACCTGGTCGCCGGCAGCTCGCGCCTGGCCGGCGCGGTGACCGTGTTCATCACCATCGCCTTCGGCGTCGCCTTCGGCAGCCGGGCGGTCGAGGCCCTGCTCGGCGCCGCGCCCCAGGTCGTCCCGGTGCCGCTGCCGCTCCCCGCCGACGCCCTCGCCCTCGCGGTCAGCGCCGCCTCGCTCACCGTCCTCTTCCGCGCCCGCCCGGCCGACCTCGGCTGGATCCTCGCCGCCGGCGCCCTGGCGCTCACCGCCGGCCGCGCCGGCACCGCCCTCCTCGGCCCCGAGCTGGGCGCCCTCCTCGCGGCGCTCGCGGTCGGCATCGGCAGCAACCTCTTCGCCCGCCTCGCCCGCCGCCCGGCGGCGGTGATGCAGGTCCCGGCCCTGGTCCTCCTGGTCCCCGGCTCGATCGGCTTCCGCAGCCTCTCGGCGCTCCTCGAGCGCGAGACCCTGGCCGGCGTCCAGACCGCGTTCTCGATGCTCCTGATCGCCATCGCGCTGGTCACCGGCCTGCTCCTGGCGAACGCGGTGGTGCGGCCTCGGAGGGCGTTCTGATCTACTGAACCCGGGGAGACCGATGGCGATGAAATCCACCAAGCCCGCGGCTACGCCCGACGCCTACGTCGAGGCGCTGGACGGCTGGCGCCGCGAGCTGGTGACGGCCCTCCGCTCGGAGGTCCGGAAGACTCGGGCGCTCGAGGAAGTGATCAAGTGGGGCAACCTCGTCTACCTGGCGAACGGTCCCGTGCTGATGATCCGGGCGGAGGAGGAGCGGGTCCTCTTCGGCTTCTGGCGCGGGCAGCGGCTGCGCGCGATCGAGCCGCGCCTCAAGCCCGGTGGCAAGTACGAGATGGCGACGCTCGAGCTGCGCGAGGGGATGACCGTCGAACCGGCGACGGTGCGCCGGCTGGTGCGCGAGGCGGTCGCCCTCGACCGGTCGCTGGGCGACCCGGCGCGGGACGCCAAGCGGCCCGCCGGGCGGTGAGGCGGAGCGGAGGGCTGACTCGACGGATGTGGGGTAGGACATGCTGTAGGATAGGGCCATGAAGCTCTCCGTCTACGTGCCCAAGCGCCTTGAGGAGAAGCTCCGCGAGGAGGCGGTGGCGGCCGAGGTCACGCCGTCGCGGCTGATCCAGGAGCTGGTGGAAGAGCATCTCGAAGCCGCGCCGCACCGCTTCTCGACCGAGTTCCTCGCCCTGGCCGGGAGCTGGGAGGACGACCGCGGCACCGAGGAGATCATCCGGGACATCGAGGAGTCGCGGCTCGACGCCGAGCGCTCGGAGCTGCTGTGACGTTCCTGCTCGACACCAACACCTGCATCCACTACCTCAACCAGCGGCACCCGGAGGTCACCCGCCGGATGGTCGCCGCCGGACCGGATCGCCTCGCGGTCAGCTCGCTGACCGTCGCGGAGCTCCACTTCGGCGCCGAGCGATCCGGCCGCCCGGAGGCCAATCGGGCGCGGCTCAGGGTCTTCCTCGATGAGCTCCGATCGGTGCCGTTCGACGACCGCTGCGGCGAGTCGTTCGGCCGGCTGAAGGCAGAGCGGCGTGCCGCGGGCCGGCCGGTGCCCGACTTCGATCTCGCCATCGCCGCCACCGCGATCGCCGAGGGGCTCACGCTGGTGAGCAGCGATCACCACATGCGCTCCCTGCCCGGCCTCGCGGTCGAGGACTGGACGGCCGCGCCGGGTGAGGGGGTCGCGAGAGAGTGATACCGACGCTACCCGAGGAGCTGAGGAGCCCGCGGAACATGGCGCTTCGATCGAAGCCGCACGAGAGCGGCCGTGCCCCGGTCTACGGCATCGAGATGTACTACGAGGTGCATGGCCGCACCGAGGGCGTCCCGCTCGTCCTGCTCCATGGCGGAGGGTCCACGATCGAGGTCACGTTCGGCGAGGTGCTCCCCGTCTTCGCCCGCGACCGCAGGGTGATCGCCGTCGAGGAGCAGGGTCATGGACGCACCACCGACCGCGACGCTCCGGTCACGTTCGAGGGCTCCGCGGACGACGTCGCCGCCCTCCTTCGCCATCTCGAGGTCGACCAGGCGGACCTCTTCGGCTTCAGCAACGGCGCCAGCGTCGCCCTCCAGATCGCCATCCGGCATCCCCGGCTCGTGCGCAAACTGGTCCTTGCCTCGTCGATCACCCGGCGAGACGGCGCTCATCCGGAGCTCTGGGCGTTCATCGAGAAGGCGAGCTTCTCGGACATGCCGCAGCCGCTCAAGGATGCGTTCCTTCGCGTCAACCCGGATTCGCGCCGGCTCGGGACCATGCACGACAAGGACGCCGCGAGGATGCGGAGCTTCGAGGACGTGCCCGACGACCTGGTCCGGTCGGTTCGCGCTCCCACGTTGATCGTGCTCGGCGATCGGGACATCGTCAAGCTGGAGCACGCGGTGGAGCTGACTCGTCTGATCCCCGGCGCGCGGCTGCTGGTCCTGCCCGGGGGGCACGGGGACTACCTCGGCGAGGCGGTGGCGACACAGGGGGAGAGCCGGGTTCCGGAGCTGACGGCGGGGCTGATCGAGGAGTTCCTGGAGCCGCGGGTCTCGACGATCGCCACCGAGGACCGGCCGGTGGCCGGCCCTCCGGCCCCGTTGACGCGGACGAGCCGCGAATCGACCGAGCGCGTGCAGCCGCCGAGGTCGTGACGGCCACTGAGTCGATCCGTCATGTCCCAGAGAGTCGATTCCCGGTAGTGTCCTAATTCACTGCTAGGACACCACCCGACTGGCGCCTTGACAGTGCCGAGACTGCGCCTTAGACTGTGCTAAGCAATAGAGAAGGCTGCATATACGGGCTCTGTAAAGCGGTCGCTGAATGGCGCTCACGGCCTATTTTGGGCGTAGCTAGTGCGTTTCTAGAGTATCGAAAAAGAGTTAGGCGTCAGGGCGACCGTTCTCGCCCCACTTAAACCAAAGGAGCGGTTTAGAATGCCGGTCAAAGAGGATGACTTCAAAGCTGTTCAGCAACGCGTGTCTGAGATCGACTCGACTCTCCGGGGCCTCTGGACAGCCGCCAAGGTGCTTGGACTCAGCGGAGCAGTCCTTCTAGCAATACTCCTTTTCGCCTTCCGCAAGGCCTCAGAGGCCAACACAACTGCTGAGAGAGCGCTATCAGCAGCAAGCGACGCGAGCACAAGCGTACTGACTGCTACGGACGACGGGCTTGACAAGATCAGCTCCGCAGGAGAGGCAGTCCACGAAAGCATCACCCGCGTGGAGGCGGCCGCCCAGCAGCGCTTGCAAAGCTATTTCGTAGCATCCTCGCTAACGCCAGAACAGGAATGGACGCAGGGTCGCCCCCCAACAAAGTTGGGAGTCAAGGATGGCGAGGGCTTCTGCTTCCTGACCCGCGTTACGGGCGACTTCGCCGGTAGCGTGGAAGTAGTCAGAATCGAGGTTCAAGGTGGCGAATATGTCCTAACCGGCGGTTCAGCGAAGTGCTGTGTTGCGGCTACGGCCCGGTGCCTGAGATTTACCAGACCGACCTGAGGGCTTCGAGAGGCGCCCGCTAACCCCTTGTTGAAGCGGACGCTCCCGAGCGTTGCCCGGGCAGCGCCGCTGAACTCATACGCCGTTGGGCGACCACTTTCTGGTTGAGGTTGTTCGCTTAAGTTGACCGCTCGCTTCGGAGGCTCGTTCTCTTGGCCGGGCTTGGCCAGTGTCCCTCTTCGATGCGCATCTGGGCAGAGCCTCGGCTCGACATCGTTTCAGGCTGCGGCATTCTGCGCGGTGCATCCGCTCGATAGTAGAGGAAGCCGCTCCCGGCATGGAGCTGCGCCGAGATCCTGCCACAGCATCTCCCTGATTTAGCCCGAATCAAGCGTCACACTCCCTCCTTGGAGGGATCATGAAGGAGTGGATAGGACGCACTCTCGATGCAGTCGGCAGGAGGCTCGTGTCTTCTACTGAGACCCGGTTGTGACGAAGGCCGTGATCGCCGGCGGTGGGTTCGCAGTGCTTGTGCTCGTCCTTTTCGCCCTCGTCGCCGGCTACCGGGCCTTCGAACAGGACGTCGACCCCGCCGAGGCGACCTCGCTCTCGATCGCCCCCTCGACCTCGACCTCGACCGCGCCGCCTCCGCCGGCGGAGGACTCCGACCAGGGCTTCCTCTACGGCCGCGTCACCACCGATGACGGCGCCGTCTACGAGGGGCGGCTGCGCTTCGGAGGCGACGAGGAGGCGTTCTGGGGCGACTACTTCAACGGCTTCAAGGACCGAGAACCCCTGGGCCGTCCACGTGCCGGCGGAGCGGCTGCCCACGGAGCGCCGCCGATCGAGATCTTCGGGATCGAGATCGCCCGGCGGGAGCGCCCGGTCGATCTCGGCCGGCCCTTCATGGCGCGCTTCGGCGACATCGCGCGCATCGAGGCGCGCGGCGGCGAGCCGTGCGGGTGACGCTCAAGAGCGGCACGGTGTTCGACCTCGACCGGCTCGCCGCCGACGACTTCGACGACGGCGTGCGGGTGTGGGACGGCAGGCGCGGCGTCGTGGACCTCGACACCCGGCAGATCCGCACCATCGAGCTGCTCCCCGCCGCCCGGCTGGGCGCCGCCCCCGACCGGCTGCACGGTACGGTGCGCACGCGGCGCGGGCGACTTCACCGGCTTCGTCCAGTGGGACCGGCGAGGCGTGCGTCGGCTCCGACGAGCTCGACGGCCGCACCGCCGACGGTGAGCCGCTCAGCGTGCGTTTCGACACCATCCGCTCGATCGCGCGCCGCTCGCGCGACGGCTCGCTGGTGACGCTGCTCGACGGCCGCGAGATCGTGCTCTCCGGCACCCGCGAGGTCGGCCACGGCAACCGCGGGATCTACGTCGACGACCGGCGCTACGGCCGGGTGCTGGTCTCCTGGGACGCCTTCGAGCGCCTCGACTTCAGCCCCGGCGGCACCGGCCCCGCCTACGGCGACTTCCCGCCGGGGCGCCCGCTCACGGGGAGCGTCACCACCCGCGCCGGCCGCCGCCTCGCCGGCCGGCTGGTCTACGACCTCGACGAGAGCGAGACCACCGAGACGCTCGACGCGCCGTCCGAGGGCGTGGACTACACGATCCCGTTCGGCCTGATCGCCTCGATCGTGCTCCCCGGCCGCGAGGAGGGCGGCGCCGAGCGCGCGCAGGGTGACGCTCCAGGACGGCGAGGAGCTGCAGCTCGAGCGCGCCGGCGACCTCGGCGAGGGGAACGCCGGCATGCTGATCTTCATCGACGGCCAGTGAGCGCCCCGAGTACGTGCCGCTGGACCGAGGTCGAGCGGGTCGACTTCGACCGCCCGCCGGCGATCTACCCGCCGCCTGGCGGGCGGTAGCGACGCCCCACTACGCCACCCGTACCTTCACCGTCCGCCCCACCCAGTCCAGCATCTCCCGCAGCCGGTCGTAGTCCGGGTGCCGCATGCGGATCCAGGCGTTGGCCATGTAGCCGGCCTCGACCGGCTGCGGTGGAAGCGCCGGGCGGCGGGGAGGTGGGCGTCGAGGATCCACTCGCCGAACGCGCGCTGGATCTCGTCGCCGCCCTCGTAGCCGGCGATCCGGCCGTCGCGCTCGGGCCGCAGGTTGATCATGCCGGCGGCGAAGCGGCGCGACGGGCGCGGCGCCGGGGCCGCCGTGGACGATCGCGTGCGCCCACTCGCGGTAGACGTCCATGTCGTTGGCGGCGGTGTAGAGGTCCCACACGCCGACCCCCGGCGGGCGGCAGCCGATCTCGGAGAACTTGAGCCCCTTGGGGCCGAAGAACCACTCCATGTGGGTCGCCGAGGTGCCGATGCCGAGCAGCGTGGATGACCTTGCGGCCGATCGCCCGCACCTCGTCGTAGGCTCGGCCTCGACCCGGTTGGTGGCCACGATCTGCGGGTTGGATCCAGCGCGTGCGCATCGCGTCGAGGACGTGCGGGTAGTAGTGCGAGATGAACTCGTGGACCGGCTCGCCGTCGACCGAGAGCGTGTCGTAGAACCCTTCGTGCCCGTCGATGAACTCCTCGATCGCCACCGTGCCGCCGCGGCCGAGCCGGTACTCCTCGATCGCGCCCTCGAGGCCGCGGCGGTCGTCGACGCGCATCGTGCCGGCGGCGCCGGCGCCGCTCGCGCGGCTTGAAGATCAGCGGGTAGCCGACCGCCTCGGCGAAGGCGCGCACCTCGTCGGCGGTCGGAGGTGCCGGTCGACTGCGCGCACGGCACGCCGCCGGCGCGCAGGGCCTCCTTCATCGCCGGCTTGTCGCGGCAGAGCCAGGCGGTGCGGACGGAGGTGCCCGGGATGCTGCGCGCCTCGCGCACCTTGGCGGCGGGCATGATGTGCGCCTCGACCGTCGCCTCCAGCCGGTCGACCCACGGGCCGCGCTCCTGGACGCGCTGAACCGCCTCGGTAGAGCGCCTCCTCGTCGACGACCGAGCGCGACCTGCTCGTAGCCGTCGAGCCAGTGCCGCATCTCGCCGTCGAGCGTATTCGGCCGGCCGCTCGCCGATGCCGGTGACGTAGGCGCCGACGTCCTTCAAGGCGCGGACGAACTTCCTCTGGTTGTACGGGAAGGCGGGCTCGACGAAGAGGACGTGCACGGGGGCCTCCTTGCTCTTGCTCGATCGCTCAGCGGGTCAGCCGGCGGTAGAGCTCGACGTAGCGGCCGATCTGGCGGTCCCAGGAGAAGTCCCGGGACATGCCGTTCTGCATCAGGCGGAGCCAGCCGTCGCGGTCCTCGAAGGCCGCGAGGGCGCGGCCGAGCGCCCAGCGGAAGCCGGGGACGTCGGGGTGCTCGAAGACGAAGCCGGTGCCCTCGCCCCGGGCCGGGTTCCAGGGCTCGACGGTGTCGGCGAGGCCGCCGGTCCCGTGGACGATCGGCGGCGTGCCGTAGCGCAGGCTGTACATCTGGTTGAGGCCGCACGGCTCGTAGCGCGACGGCATCAGGAAGACGTCGGCGCCGGCCTCGATCCGGTGCGCCAGCTCGTTGGAGTAGGCGCCGATGTGGCGGGCCTTCTTCGGGAAGCGGCGCTGGAGGGCGTTGAACGCCAGCTCGTAGCGGCTCTCGCCGGTGCCGAGCGCGACCAGGCGCAGGTCGCGCGCCGAGAGCGCCTCGACGAGCGGCTCGAAGGCGAGGTCGAACCCCTTCTGGTAGGTCAGCCGCGACACCACGCCGAGGACCGGCGCCCGCTCGTCGTAGGCGAGGCCGAGCGATTCGAGGAGAGCCCGTTTGCACTCCGCCTTGCCGGTGAGGTCCTCGGCGTCGTAGTTCGCCGGGATCAGCGGGTCGGTCGCCGGGTCCCACTCCTCGGAGTCGATGCCGTTGACGATCCCGACCAGCCGGTCGGCGCGCTGGCGGAGGAGGCCGTCGAGGCCGAAGCCCAGCTCGGGGGTCTGGATCTCGCGCGCGTGGGTGATCGACACCGTGGTCAGGGCGTCGGCCCAGAGGATCCCGGTCTCCATGAAGTTGAGCCGGCCGGCAGCGAGGTGCTCCTGGTGGAGCAGGGGGAGGAAGTCGCCGAACCCCAGCTCGCCGGCGACCGCCGCCGGGAACACCCCCTGGTAGCCGACGTTGTGCAGGGTCAACACCGTCCGAGTGTCCGCGAACAGGCGGTCCCACGAGTAGACGCTGCGCAGGTAGAGCGGCAGGAGCGCCGCGTGCCAGTCGTGGGCGTGGACGACCTCGGGCGCCCAGCCCATCCGCTGGCAGCTCTCGATCGCGACCCGGGAGAGGAGCGCGAAGCGGCGGTGCTCGTCCGGCCCCGAGGTGTAGATGCCGCGCCGGTCGTAGAGGGCCGGGCAGTCGACCAGGTAGATCCACTCCTCGCTCCCCGGCAGCCGCGTGGTCGACACCGACGCCGCATAGCGGTGGGCGCCGAAGGCGATCTCGATCCCCTGGAGGAAGTCGACCGGGTAGACCGGGGCGTCGCCGAGCGCGAGGGTCGAGTAGCGGGGGAGGAAGGCGCGCACGTCGTGGCCGGCACGCCCGAGCCAGCGGGTCAGCGCGGCGACGACGTCGCCCAGGCCCCCGGTCTTCGCGAGCGGGGTCAGCTCGCTGCTGACCTGGCAGATGCGCACGCGTGCGGCTCCGGGCTGCGCTCTAGATCACGGTGCCGGGGGGGATCGCGGCGCCGCGGTGGGTCACGATGATGCCGTCGCGGATCGACCAGCCGGGGCCGTCGGCCTCCTGGACCCCGGCCTCGTTGACCAGCCGGGCGCCGTCGCCGATCCGGCTGTTCAAGTCGACGATGGCGTTCTTGACCACCGCGCCGCGGCCGATGCCGAGGGCGTTGTCGCCGCGCGGCGTCCCGCCCTCGAACTCGGTCGCGCCCATCACGATCGAGTCCTCGATCTCGGCGCCGTTCTGGATGTAGGCGCGGACGCCGACGATCGAGCGCGCGATCCGGCTGCCGGCGATGATCGAGCCGTCGGCGACGATCGAGTGCGAGATCCGGCAGCCGGTGATCTTGGCGCCGGGGAGGAAGCGCGGGTGGGTGTAGATCGGGCGGTCCGGGCTGTAGAGGTTGAGCGCGGGCAGCGGCGCGGTCAGCTCGAGGTTGGCCTCGTGGAAGGTGCGGATGGTGCCGATGTCGCGCCAGTAGCCGTTGTGGACGAAGGCGAAGACGCGGTGGTCCGCGATCGCCCCCGGCAGCACCTCCTTGCCGAAGTCGGCGGCGGTGGTGCCGCCCAGGAGCTCCTGGAGCACCGCGGCGCGGAAGACGTAAATCCCCATCGAGGCGAGGAGCGTACCGGGCTCGGCGTCGAGGTCGAGCCGTTCGATGGTCTCGGCGTCGAGCGCCAGCGAATCGATCACCGCCGGGTCCTTGGGCTTCTCGACGAACTCGATGATCCGGCCGCGGTCGTCGATGCGCATGATGCCGAGCGAGGACGCCTCGCTGCGCGGCACCGGCTTGACCGCGACCGAGAAGTCGGCGCGCCGCTCGCGGTGGTTGTCGATGAAGCCGGCGAGGTCCATCAGGTAGAGCTGGTCGCCCGAGAGGATCAGCACCTCCTCGGTCTCCGGATGGATCAGCCGCGGCAGGTTCTGGCGCACCGCGTCGGCGGTGCCCTGGTACCAGTCGCGGTTCTCGACGCTCTGCTCGGCGGCGAGGATGTTGACGAAGCCCTCGCGGAAGACGTCGAAGCGGTAGGTCTGGGCGATGTGGCGGTGGAGGCTCGCGGAGTTGAACTGGGTCAGGACGTAGATCTGGACGATCCCGGCGTGGAGCGAGTTGCTGATCGGGATGTCGATCAGCCGGAACTTCCCCCCGATCGGCACCGCCGGCTTGGCCCGGCGCAGGGTGAGCGGCCACAGGCGCGTCCCCTGCCCGCCGCCGAGGATCGCCGTCACCACTCCCTTCATCACCCCGTCTCGCTTTCCGGGCGGCGCCGCGACCGCCCGCGGGCATCTTAGCGCGAGTCCTCGCGGACGCTGGACGGGTCGAAGGCCTGTGCTAGCCTGCTTCGAGCATGAGGACCCCGGCGGCCCCGACCAGCGGTTCGGTTCAAGACGCGATTCGGGAGATGGTCCAGAGGATCGTCGAACGGTTCGCTCCCGAGCGCGTGATCCTCTTCGGCTCTCACGCCCGCGGCACCGCGCGACTCGACAGCGACGTCGACCTCCTGGTCGTCATGCCGGTGGCGGGATCGAGGCGCGACAAGCAGGTCGAGGTCCGTCTGGCCCTCCACGACTTCGATCTCGCGAAGGACGTGATCGTCACGACGCCCGAGGACTTCGCCTGGCGGAAGGAGATCCCGGGCACCGTCGAGCGCCCGGCGTCCCGGGAGGGCAGGGTCCTCTATGCCCGATCCTGACGACTTGTTGGAGGTCGCCCGCGAGTGGGCGGTCAAGGCCGACAACGACCTCAAGACCGCGGCTCACACTCTGGAGCTGGGCGACGAGTGCCCGACCGACACCGTCTGCTACCACGCCCAGCAGTGCGTCGAGAAGTACCTCAAGGCCGTCCTCGTGGTGGCCGGAGTGGACTTCCCGAAGACCCACGATCTCGAGAAGCTGACCACCCTCGTGCCGGCGGACGCACGTCCGCAATTCTCGGTCGAGGAGCAAGCGCGGCTCACCGACTACGCCACCGCCGCCCGCTACCCGGGCTGGGACGACGTCTCTCTTGCCGAAGCGCGCCGCGCCGTCGCGGTCGCTCGGCGGGTGCGCCGAGAAGTCCGCCGGCGCCTGCCCCGAAAGGTCCTGTTCCGGCGCCGTCCCGCGAACCGCTGACACTCCGAGTCTTGTTCAGTGCACTGCGTCGCCCGCGGCCTCGGCCTCCGGTTCGTCCTCGAGCACCTCGAGGCGGCCGGTGCCTTCGAGGGTGGCGAGGTCGACGGTGGCGTGGAGGCGGACCTTGACGTAGTCGAGGGTCAGGTCGCCGACCACGCGCACTTTGCCGGTGCCGTGGTCGAAGTCGGCTCCGGTCAAGTCGCTAGCGGCCTCGTCGAGCGGCACGCCCAGCTCGGTGCCGCCGCGCGTCTCGGTGAACTTGATGTGGACGTAGCGGCGGTCGAGGGCTTCCTTGAAGGCCTGGACGGTGGCCTCGGGGCGGAGGCTCGCCACCACGTGTTGCTCTTGGGTCAGGCGTTGGACGAGGTCGTTCACGAAGGGGTTCTCCTCGGTCGATGGTCGTGGGTTCGGGCGATCGGCTCAGTCAGTTCGTGGAGTGCGCGGCGGCGCGCCGGCCGGGACGAGGCGGAGGATGTGGACCGGCGGGCCGGGCAGGAACGGGGTCGGCTCGCCGGCGACCCAGGCCGCGTGGCCGTCCCGGTAGTGCGGCGAGAGCGGATGGCCGCTCTGGCCGCCGGGCATGTGGAAGTAGCCCTCCTCCTCGCGGCCGGGGGAGACCGCCATCCGCTCGGAGGCGCCGAAGCCGGGGTCTGACGACGCGCGGCGTGTTGCTGTCGCCGGGGACCTGGCCGGCTCGAGGTCGAGCCAGCGGCCGAGCTGCGGCACGGCCTGGCTCAACGGGTGGCGGAGCTGGATGGTGTTGTAGCGGCCCCAGGTGCTCTCGGCGAGCGGCAGGCCGCGTTCGGCGAGGGCGTCGAGCGTCCGGTCGAGGGCGTCGAGGAGCGCGGCGTCCCACGATGCGTGGCGCGGGTCGAGCAGGTGGGGCGGGCGCTCCTCGACCAGCCGCCAGAGCGGGCCCTCCCAGCGCAGGTAGACCTCGAGGTAGTCGAACCCCGGATCGGCCTCGCGGCAGGGCGCGGTCAGGGCGGCGAAGACGTCCTCGGCGAAGGAGCGGCGGACGCCGCGCACCAGCCGGTAGGCGACCGAGTCGATGCTCGCCCGCCCGGTCCAGTCGTCGAGCAGCCGGCGCGCCTCGCGGCGGCGCGGATCGCCGCCGGCTGAGCGGCCGCCCTCGCGATCGAGCGTCTCGACCAGGAGCGCCCGCCAGCGCTCGAGGAAGAAGGCGGAGTCGTCGAGCTGGATCGCCAGCATGTCGGCGGGGGTGGCCGCCTCGAGCGCGCGCAGGCGGTCGCGGATGCTGGCCGGCGCGCGCACCGTTGTCGAAGCCGCCGTCGCCGAGGAGGGCGAGGATTTCGCCGTCGCCGACCCGGTTGTTGGCGGTCCAGATCCGCCCCTCGGCCGGGTCGACGAGCCGCGGCGTCCGCTCGGGCGGCAGGAGCCCCCGCCAGCGGCGGCGCCGTCGGCCCAGGAGGCCGGGAAGCGCGGGTCGTAGCCGTCGAGGCGCTCGGGGATCCGGCCGGCGACGGTCCAGCCGATGCGGCCGGCGGCGTCGGCGGCGACGAAGTTCTGGGCCGGGATGCTGGAGCGGACGGCGATCGCGATCGCCTCGTCGAGGCCGGACGCCTGCTCGATCGCCATCAGCTCGAGCCCGACCGCGCCGTCGCGGTGGGCGATCCAGGCGAGCGCCAGCGGCCGGCCGGAGGCGTCCTCGCCGATCACCGGGCCCCAGATCGTCTCGCGGACCTCGAAGGTCTCGGCCGGGCCATCCTGGACGGCGATCGTCTCCGCGGTCACCTCGAAGGCGCGCGGGCCGTCCGGGGTCAGGTAGCGGGCGGGGTCGGAGGGGTCCGGCTCGACCACCACCAGGTCGGCGGTGTCGGCCTGGAGGTTGGTGAAGCCCCAGGCGACGTGGCCGTTGCTGCCGACGACCACCGCCGGGGTGCCCGGCAGGGTCACGCCGGCGAGGCGCCGCTCGGTCTCGCCCCGGCCGGGGAAGGTGAGCGCCGCGCGATACCAGATGTTCGGCAGGCCGAGGTCGAGGTGCATGTCGTTGGCGACGAGGCCGCCGCCTCCGGCGGCGGTCTGCGTCCCGGCGACCGCCCACGCGTTGCTTCCTGGCAACGCGTCGGCGGTCGGGCTCCTCCTCGCCGGGCAGGACCGGCTCGGCGGCCGTCGCGGGCGCCGGAGACTGGCTCGCAGGTCGAGGACCTCCGGCCCGGGCGGCGGCGGGGCGGGGAGCGGCGGGCCGACCAGCGGCGCGTCCCACTCGTTTCCCGGCGGGGTCAGGAAGGCGACCAGCTCGGCGGGGAGCCGCTCGGCCATCAGGCCGTAGCCGCGCTCGCGGGCGAACTGGTCGCCCTGGAGCGTCTGGTACATCGCGATCACGGTGAGGAGCGTGTCCTCGGGGCGCCAGGGGGCGGGGTCGGCGCGCAGCAGCAGGTACTCGAACGGGGGCGCGCCGAGCGCGGCGAGGCCGGCCTCGACACCCGCGGCATAGCTCTCGATCAGGGCCCGCGGCTCGGGGGCGGCGGCCTCGAGGAAGCGCCGCGCACGGGCACGGAAGCGGTGGACGCGGGCGTCGCGGTCGGCGGGGAGCGCCGCCGGCCCGAACAGCTCGGACAGCTCGCCGGCGGCGCGGCGGCGCTGGAGGTCCATCTGGAAGAAGCGCTCCTGGGCGTGGAGGAAGCCGAGGGCGAAGGCGGCGTCGGAGCGGCTCGCGGCGCGCACCGCCGGCACCCCGAACCGGTCGCGCTCGATCGCCACCGGCGCCTCGAGGCCGGCGAGCGCGATCTCGCCTTCGAGCGCCGGCAGGCTGGCGCGGAGCTGGTGGCGGAGCCACAGGCCGCCCGCGCCGGCCGCGCCGAGGAGCGCGAGGACGACCGCGGCGAGCGCGATCCCGACCCGGCGCAGGAGCGGGCGGCGTCGGTGGGCGGCGGTTGGGGCGGGCATGCGGCGGTCTCCAGGGTCGCGAGCTGTCGTCGGCGGGCCGAGGGGATGATAGTCGCTGCCCCCGCCGCCGGGCGGGATGTAGAATCCGGAGGTGCCGAACGTCGTCTTCGTCGCCCCCTTCTACCTCGACACCACCGCCCGCTTCCTCCGCGCCGCCTCGCGGCTCGAGGGGGTCCGCCTGGCGGTGGTCAGCCAGGAGTCCCCCGACCGCCTCCCAGCCGGCCTCGGCGAGCGCCTCGCCGGCTACCGGCGGGTGCCCGACGCGCTCGATCCGGACGTCCTGGTTCCGGCCGTCGCCGAGCTGGCGGGCGGGCTCGGCGGCCCGATCGACCGCCTGCTCGGCGTCCTCGAGCAGCTGCAGGTGCCGCTCGCCGAGGTGCGCGAGCGCGCTCGGCATCGCGGGGATGAGCGTCGAGGCGGCGAAGAACTTCCGCGACAAGAGCGCGGATGAAGGACGTGCTCCGCGCCGCCGGCGTGCCCTGCGCGCGCCACCGGCTGGCCGCGGGCGCGGCGAGGCCGGGGATTCGCGCGCGAGGTCGGCTTCCCGCTGGTGGTCAAGCCGCCGGCGGGCGCGGGCGCGCAAGTCGACCTTCCGCGTGGAGAGCGCGGCCGACGCTCGCGCCAGGCGCTGGCGATGTTCCGGCCGTCGCGCCGAGCGGCCGCTGCTGCTCGAGGAGTTCGTCACCGGCGACGAGCACTCGTTCGACAGCGTCTTCGTCGGCGGCAAGCCGGTCTGGCACTCGCTGACCCGCTACTTCCCGACGCCGCTCGAGGTGCTGCGAGAACCCGTGGATCCAGTGGTGCGTGCTCCTGCCGCGCGAGATCGACGACCCGCGCTACGACGACATCCGGCGCGTCGGCTTCCACGCCGCTCGAGGCGCTCGGCATGGGCACCGGGCTCTCGCACCTGGAGTGGTTCCGGCGCCCGGACGGCAGCGATCGCGATCTCCGAGGTCGGCGGCGCGGCCGCCGGGGGCGCAGATCATGCCGCTGATCTCGCTACGCCCACGACTTCGACCTCTACCGCGCCTGGGCGCGGCTGATGGTCCTCGAGCGCGTTCGACCCGCCGCGGCGCCGCTACGCCGCCGGCGCCGCCTTCCTGCGCGGGCCAGGGCGAGGGCCGGAGTGCGCGGCGGTGCACGGGCTCGAGGAGGCGCAGCGCGAGATCGGCGCCCTGGTCGTCGAGTCGCCGCCTGCCGCGGCCGGGCCAGCCGGCGGCGGGCACCTACGAAGGGCGAGGGCTACGTCATCGTGCGCCATCCCGAGACCGCGGTGGTCGAGCGCGCGCTCGCGCGCCTGGTGTCGCTGATCCGGGTCGGAGCTACGATGAGGTCGCCATCGATGAACGTCCTGCTTCTTCTCGCCCGGCTTCCCGGCCGAGATGCCGCTCTTCACCCGCGGCCTGGCCGAGGTCGGTGCGCGCGTCATCGGGGATCGGCGACCAGGCCCGAGCAGGCGCTGCCCCGAGGGCGTGCGCGGGCGCTCTCGGGCTACCTCCGGGTGTCGTCGCTGTGGGACGAGGCGGCGGCCGTGGCGGCGGCGCGCGAGGCCCACGCCCGGGTCGGCTTCGACCGCGTCGAGTGCCTGTGGGAGCCCGGCATGCTGCTTGCGGCGCGCATCCGCGAGGCGCTCGGGCTGCCCGGGATGACGGTCGCCGAGACCGTGCCGTTCCGCGACAAGGAGTCGATGAAGCGGGTGCTCGACGCCGCCGGCATCCGCACCCCGCGCCACGCCCGCGCGGCCACCACGAGCGCCGTCCACGAGGCCGCCGAGCGGATCGGCTACCCGCTGATCGTCAAGCCGATCGCCGGCGCCGGCTCGGCCGACACCCACCGCGATCGACGAGCCCGAGCGAGCTCGAGGCGGTGCTGCCGCGGCTCGGCCACGTCGCCGAGGTCAGCGTCGAGGAGTTCATCGAGGGCGAGGAGTTCACCTTCGACACGATCTGCGATCGGCGGCGAGATCGCCTACTTCAACATCTGCTGGTATCGGCCGCGGCCGCTGGTCGCGCGCACCGTCGAGTGGATCAGCCCGCAGACCGTGGCGCTGCGCAACGTCGGCGCCGACCACCTCGCCGCCGGCCGCGCGATGGGCCGGAAGGTGCTCGAGGCGCTCGGCTTCCGCACCGGCTTCACGCACATGGAGTGGTACTTGAAGGCCGACGGCGAGGCGGTGTTCGGCGAGATCGGCGCCCGGCCGCCCGGGCGCGCGCACCGTCGACATCATGAACTTCGCCTGCGACCTCGACCTCTTCCGCGGCTGGGCCGAGGCGGTCGCGCTGCGGCCGCTTCAGCCAGCCGGTGCGAGCGGCGGTACAACAGCGTGGTGATCTTCAAGCGCGCCCGCGGCCAGGGGCGGATCCGGCGAATCGAGGGGCTCGAGAGCCTGCTCGCTCGCTTCGGCCGGCGATCGTCGCGGTCGAGCTCTTGCCGCCCGGCGCCCCGCGGCGCAACTGGAAGCAGACGCTGCTCTCGGACGGCTGGCTGGTGGTGCGCGACCCCGACCTCGCCACGGCGCTGCGCATCGCCGACGCGGTGGGCACGGATCTCCAGATCTACGCGGATTAGGGTCCGCCGGAACCCGCAGAGGTACGTCATGACGCATTCACGAGAGCTTTCGACGCGGATCCTCGACTTCGCCCGGCGGCATGCGCTCGCCGCGGCGCTCTTCACCCTGCTCGCCGCGGCGCCCGCGATCGCGGCGGCGCAGGAGGCGCCGGCCTGGGAACCGCGGGCCGTCACCGACGCGAAGGCCGCCGCCGAGGCCGCGCCCGACCCGGCGGTCGCCGGCCGGGCGCGGCTGGCCGAGGTCCACGACTACCTCTCGCGCGACGGCGGCCGCTGGCGGGCGAAGAACCCGCCCCACGCCCCGGGCGCGCCGACGCCGGCCGAGTTCGGCTACGAGTTCGACTGGGTGCTCGAAGGCGCGGCGGTCGCGACGCGCATCTTCGCCGTCTACGAGGACGGCCGCGACGAGACCCTCTGGCAGGCGCTGACCTCGTGGCATCCGGGCGAGCGGCAGGTGGCGATCCACAGCCTGAGCCGCGAGGGCGACGTCGCGCGCGGCAACTACGAAGTGATCGACGCCACGCACCACCGCATCCACCTGACCGTCACCGCCCCGGACGGCGACACTCTCCTGATCCGCGACGACCTCGACATCCTCGGACCGGACCACTTCCGGGCGACGACCAGCATGCGCCGCGAGGGGGAATGGGCGGTGCTCGAGGTGCACGAGTGGCGGCGGGTCGGGAGCGGCGTTAGCTGAGGCTCCGCCCGGTCCGCAGCCGGCCGGCGGGCGCACGCCGGCGATCCGCTAAGCTCGGCCGGTGACCCGCGCCGCCCGACGGAGCCGCCCGAGCCGGGGCCCGACGCGCCGGATGCGCCGCACCGGCGGCACGCCGGTCGAGGAGGCGCCGCTCTGGGCGCTCGCGATCTTCGGCCTGATGCTCTGGCTGGTCGTCTTCCCGGCCCTGGTCGGGCTCCTCAACGGCTTCCGACTGATCGCCGGCGGCGGCTGGACGGTCGCGGCCGCGGCGGGTGCGATCGCCCTCCTGCTGGTGGTCGGGCTGGCGCGCCAGAAGCGATGGCGGCGCCCTTCCCGCGGCGAGCCGGGGGTCGAGCCGCCGGTCTTCGTGCGTTTCTCGACCTGGTGCATCACCACCCTGATGGTGCCCAACGTCCTCTTCGGCGTGCTCGTGCTGAGCCGGCGCGGCGAGGGGCTCGACTACCTCAGCGCGTGGCTCCTCGGGCTGATCGTCTCGGCGATCCACGGCGGGTTCGCGTTGATCGAGCGGCTGCGGGCGCTACGGCGGAAGGCGGCGGAAAACGGCCCGCCCGGCTGAGCGGAGCGCGGAGACGGTACGGGAATTGCTCTCGGCCTGGGCATGGTACGCGAGCGTAGCGGGGGAGCGCGGTGGGGTTGCGCGCAGGCGCTGGCCGCAGCGGTCGCCGCGGGCGCGATCGCCGCGCTCGCGCTCTGGGGGGCGTGGCGCTGGAGCGCGGAGCGCCGCCCGGCGGCGCCGGCGGTCACCGACGTGGTCCGCGCCCGGCCGGAGATCGACTACTTCTGCTGTCCGGACCTGACCACCACCGCGCCGGTGCCGCCGCCCGAGGGCCCGGAGGCCGCCGGGACCGAGGCGACCGGGGAGACCGATCCCGGCGCCGCCGACCCCGGCGAGGGTGCCCGACCGTCGCCGATGCCCACCCCGCCGCCGCCGCGGCCGCGGATCGCGCCTCCCGCGCCGCCGCCCCCGGCCGCCCCGGGGCTCGGCGACGACCTCGCCGAGCTGCGCCGCCGGCGGCTCGCGGTGCCGGTCGAGGGGGTCACCCGCGAGGAGCTCCTCGACACCTTCGACGACCCGCGCGGCGGCAGCCGCACGCACCTCGCGATCGACATCATGGCGCCGCGAAACCGGGCGGTGGTGGCGGTCGAGGACGGCACGGTGGCGCGGCTCTTCCGCAGCAACGCCGGCGGCATCTCGCTCTACCAGTTCGGTCCCGACGGCCGCTTCGCCTACTACTACGCCCACCTCGAGGGCTACGCCCCGGGCCTCGCCGAGGGGGACGCGGTGCGCCGCGGCCAGGTGATCGGCTACGTCGGCACCACCGGCAACGCGCCCGCGGACGCGCCGCACCTGCACTTCGCGATCTTCCGGCTGACGCCGGAGCGGCGCTGGTGGCAGGGCGAGCCGATCAACCCCTACCCGGCGTTGGTGGCGCCGTTCTGATTCAGAGCGGATGGTTGGGTGCCGGCCGCTCGACCGCCAGGCCGGCGCACTCGCGGAGCGCGGCTTCGACGTACTGGACGACCATCGCGCCGCGCCACTGGGCCTGGAAGTCGGTGTTGTCCATCGGCGTCGCCGGCTTGCGGGCGAGCCGTGCGGCCTCGGCGGCGGCCTCGGCGGTGAGCGGCCGGCCGACGAGCGCCCGTGCCGACTCCTCGGCCTCGACCGGCTGCGAGCCGACCGCGCCCAGGTAGACGCGCGCACGGGTGACCGTGCCGCCGCCGTTGGTCCAGACCGCGACGGCGGCCGAGAGGACGGCGAAATCGATCGAGCCGCGCCGGCGCAGCTTCCAGAACGACTGCCGGCAGGCGGGCGCGGCCGAACCGGGCGGGATCTCGACGGCGGCGACCAGCTCGTCCGGGCGCTTGGCCAGGTAGTCGATGCCGTCGTCGCGGTAGAGCGCCCCGACCGGCACCTCGCGCTCGCCCTCGGCCGAGACCAGGCGCACCCGGGCGTCGAGCGCGGCAAGCATCGGCGCGGCGTCGGAGGCCGAGTGCGCCCAGCAGCGCGGCGAGCTGGGCGCGACCCAGCAGATCGTCCCCTCGGCCTTCATGCAGTAGTCGATCGACCGCCGCCACTCCTCGGTCTGGTTGTAGTAGGTGCAGCGGGTGTCGACGCAGACGTTGCCGCCGATCGTCCCCATGTTGCGGAGCGGCGGCGACGAGATCGACTCGACCGCGCGCGCGAGGGCCGGGTAGCGCTCGCGGACCGCGGGGTGCCAGGCGACTGCGGCGAGCGTCGCGGTGGCGCCGAGCGTCACCGAGCCGTTGGCGTGGATCGCATCGAGGCCGGGAATGGCGGTCAGGGCGACGACGACGTCGGCCTTCTGGTGGCGCCGCTTCATGTTCGGCCAGAGATCGGTGCCTCCGGCCACCGGCCGTGCCCGCCCCTCGGCGGCGCCCTCGCCGGCGAGGAGGCGGGTGGCCTCGGCGAGGGTGGCGGGGCGGCGGTAGTCGAAGCGGGGGAGTCGGAGCATCGGGGGAGTCTATCGTCGTCGGCGGGTGGGGTCCGGTCCGGGGCGTGGGCCTCCCTCCGAGGGGACGGGGCGCGCTCTGAGCACCCGACGCGGGGTCGTTCGTCCCGCGGTCGAGTCTAGGAGTAACGGTGAGTTTTGGGGGAGCGGGTCGGTCGTGGGAGGCTGGGGAGGACCGAGAAGAGACCGGCTACGCTTTGGAGCCGATAGAGCCCGACTCTGAGCCTGGTCGTGGGCCGGCGCGTCGAGATCTGGTGGCGCGGGCGGAGTCGCCCGGAGACCCCGTTGGGAAGAGTTCGCAGTCAGAGCGCGCCCACCTCGGTCCTGGTCGAAAGGAGGAGGTGAGGGTTGAAGAAGCGGAGGCGTCGCGGCAGAAGGCATCTCGAGCGGGTCAATCCTCGGGCCGCCGGGATCGACATTGGCAGTCGCAGCCATTGGGTGGCGGTCGATGAATCGCTCGACGAGCGACCCGTGCGGGAGTTCGAGACCTACACAGCAGGTCTGGAGGCGATGGCCGACTGGTTGCTCGGGTGCGGTGTTCAGACCGTAGCGATGGAGTCGACGGGCGTGTACTGGGTGGCGGCGTACGAGGTGCTGCGGGATCGGGGACTGGAGGTGTATCTGGTGGATGCCGGCGCCACCAAGCAGGTGGCGGGGCGCAAGAGCGACATCACCGACTGTCAGTGGATCCAGCAGTTGCACTCCTACGGCCTGCTCAGGCCTGCCTTCCTGCCCGAGGCGGAGATCGCGACGCTGCGCTCGTACATGCGTCAACGAGATCGTTGGGTCGCCGACGCGGGACGGGCGATCCAGCACATGCAGCAGGCGTTGGAGCTGATGAACGTCAAGCTGACGGAGGTGGTCGCAGACATCACCGGCGCGACCGGCATGGCGATCATCGAATCCATCCTGGCGGGCGAGCGGGACCCGGAGCAGCTCAGCGCCCATCGCGATCCGCGGTGCGGCCACAGCCGCGAGGAGATCGCCCGCGCCCTGCACGGACACTGGCGCGAGGAGCATGTGTTTGCCCTGGCCCAAGCCCGCGACCACTACTGCTACCTGGGCGAGCGGATTCAGGCCTGCGACCAGCGGATCGATGCAGTGTTGACGAAGCATGGTTCAGCCCGTGGAACGGGCGGCGACGCCGCCCCTCCGACCTCGTCGCCCCGAAAGAAGCGCGATCGAGCGCCGCATCCATTCGGCTTCGACGCGCATGCGCACTGCCTCCGCCTGGCCGGCGTTGATCTGACGGCCGTTGATGGGGTGGCGGTGAATACCGCGCTGACCGTGCTCGCCGAGGTCGGCACCGACATGTCGCCCTGGCGGAGCGAAAAGGCCTTCGGATCCTGGCTGGGACTCGCACCCAACCCTAGGCGCTCGGGGCAGCGCCTGCTGCGCTCCTCCACCCGGCCCAACGCCCATCGCGCGGCCAATGCCTTGCGCCTGGCGGCGCGCGGACTCTCCAACTCCAAATCCGCGCTCGGTGCCTTCTACCGTCGGCTCCGAGCTCGAATCGGAGCCCCCAAGGCCATCACCGCCACCGCCTACAAGCTCGCCCGCATCCTCTACCGAATGCTCAAGACCCGACGCCCGTACCGCGATCTCGGCGAAGCAGCCTACGACCAGCGCTTCCGAGATCGACGCCTCCGCTCCGTAAAGCGCATGGCCAGGGATCTCGGCTTCCAGCTCATCCCGGACCCGAACCCCCTTGCCCAGGCGTAGCGTGTTACTGGGAAGTGAGCGGGGGGCGGCCGGCGCGCCCCTCGTCAGCCCCGGCGCGGGTCCGCCTCGCCTTGCGAATCGACCCGTTGAGCGCCGGGTCTGGCGCCCCTCGGAGGGAGGCCCACGCCCCGGACCTCCTTGCCTAATCGGCCGAAGTGGATGCGGAGCGCTCGTGGGCGGGCGAGACCAGAGGCTGCGGCCGAGACCAGGGGCTGCGGCCGAGACCAGGGCCAGGGGCGAGAGGCGCCGCGGTTGCATTCGCCAGGGCCTTGGGGGATCGTGGGGCGCGATGGCGACGTTTGCGGTCGGGGACGTCCACGGGTGCTGGGAGTCGCTCGAGCGGCTGCTCGCGCGGCTGCCGTTCGATCAAACGAACGACCGGCTCTGGCTGGTCGGGGACCTGGTCAACCGCGGGCCGCGGTCGCTCGAGGTGCTGCGCTGGGCGCGCTCGACGGCGGCGGCGATGGGGGAGCGGTTCGTGGCGGTGCTCGGCAATCACGACCTGCGGCTGCTGGCGCTCGCCGCGGGGGTGACCGCGCCGAAGCGGCTCGACACGCTCGAGGCGGTGCTTGCGGCGCCTGACGGGGACGAGTTGGTGGGGTGGCTCGGGGGGTTGCCGCTGATCCACGAGGGGGAGGCGGGCGGCGAAGCGTGGGTGTTGATCCACGCCGGGCTGCGTCCGGAGTGGACGGTCGCGGATGCGGCGGCGGCGGCGCGGCGGGTCGAGGCGGCGCTTGCCGGACCGCGGCGCAGCCGGCTGCTGGTCAAGGGGCCGGTCGATCCGGAGGGCGACGATCGGGAGCTGGGTACGCTGCGCGAGGACCTCGCCGCTTTCACCCTGCTGCGGACGCTGACCGCCGGCGGGCGTCGGTGCGACTTCAGCGGGCCGCTCGCGGAGCTGCCGGAGGGCTGCGTCCCCTGGTTCCGGGTGGCGGGGCGCAAGAGCGCCGGCCGGCGCATCGTCTGCGGCCACTGGGCGGCGCTCGGGCTCCACCGCGAAGAGGGCGTGCTGGCGATCGACTCGGCTTGCGTTTGGGGTCGGCGCCTGACCGCGGTGCGGCTCGACGACGGCGAAGTGTTCGAGCAGAAGGCGGTCGAGCGTCCGGGCGAGCTGCCGCCGCGCTGACCGCCGGCGGCTAGAGCCGTTCCAGCTCGGCCAGCGTGCGCTCGTTGCGGAGGTTGCCGGTGTTGAGCGTCGAGGCCGGCTCGAACAGCATCACCGAGCAGAGCCCGTGCGCCACCGGCCGGTGCTCGACGCCGGCGGGGACGATCGCGAATTCGCCCGGGCCGAGATCGACCGCGCCGTCGCGCAGCTCGAGGGTCAGGCGCCCGTCGACCACCAGGAACAGCTCGTCCTCGGCCTCGTGGTGGTGCCAGACGAACTCCCCCTCGAGCTTGACCAGCTTGACCTCCTGGCCGTTCAGCTCGCCGACCACCTTCGGGCTCCAGCGCTCGTCGAAGAGCGCCAGCTTCTCGCGCAGGCTGACCTTCTCGATCATGGAGGCATCCTCAGGCCGGCCCGGTCACACCGTCACGGGCGCCGGGCGCGCGCGCTCAAGGATCGTTCGCGCCCGCTCGGCGATCCGGTCCCAGCGCCGCGCCGCCATGTCGGCGGGATCGAAGAGCGGCGCCGTGAAACCGGCGGCCCAGGCGCCGGCGGCGAGCCAGGCGCCGACGTTCTCGGCGTCGACGCCGTTGGTCGGCACCACCTTCAGGAAGGGGAGCGGGGCGAGCGCGGAGCGCAGCCAGACCGGGCCGCCGGCGGGCGCCGGGAAGAGCTTGACCAGCGGCGCGCCGGCGCGGTGGGCGCGCAGCATCTCGGTCGGCGTCGCGGCGCCCGGCATCGCGGCCACGCCGAGGCCGCCGGCGGCGGCGATCACCGCCTCGTCGGTCACCGGCGAGACCAGGAACCGCGCGCCGGCGCCGACCGCGCGCCGCGCCTGCTCGACGTCGAGCACGGTGCCGGCGCCGACCACGAGACCGGGCTCGGCGGCGAAACGCTCGATCAGCCCGTAGACGCCGGGGATGGTGAGGGTGAACTCGACGACCCGGAAGCCGCCGGCGACCGCGGCCTCCATCGCCGCGGCGGCGGCGTCGCGGTCGTCGGTGCGCAGGATGGCGCTCGCGCGCTCGCGGCCGAGGAGATCGACGAAATCGGAGGGGTTCATGGCAGCGAGTATAAGTGGGGTCAATCGAAGGGGAGCCCCGGAGGGGTTCCGCGCTCGAGCGCGAGGAGCGCTCGCTTGATCGGCAGGCCGCCGCCGTAGCCCACCAGGCGGCCGTCGCTGCCGATCACGCGGTGGCAGGGGACGATGATCGGCAGCGGGTTGGCGCCGTTCGCGGCGCCGACCGCGCGCACCGCCTGCGGCCGGCCGATGCGGGCGGCGATCGCGCCGTAGGAGGTGGTCGCGCCGTAGGGGATCGCGCCGAGCGCCCGCCACACCGCGAGCTGGAACGGCGTGCCGCGCGGCGCCAGCGGCAGGTCGAAGTCGCGGCGCTCGCCGGCGAAGTAGGCGCGGAGCTGGCGCGCGGTCTCGGCGACCGCGGCCGCGCCAGCTCCGTCGGTCTCTCCGGCGTCCGTGCCGCGGCCGGCATCGCCGAGGAACCAGATCTCGCGCAGCCCCGCGGCGTCGGCGGTGATGCGCAGCGGGCCGACCGGGCTGTCGATCACGATGCGAGTCATTTCGGTTTCCCTACCGCGGGCGACGTCGCCGGGTCGATCGTCCACAGGCAGATCGCGGCATAGGCGCGCCACGGGCGCCAGCGCTCGGCGCGGGCGAGGAGCCGAGCCGGGGTGGTCCGCTCGGCTCCGCCGGCCGCGCGGAGCAGCCCGAGGTCGGAGGCGGGAAAGGCGTCGGCCGCGCCGAGCGCGCGCATCGAGATGTACTGGGCGGTCCAGTCGCCGATGCCGGGGAGCCGGACCAGCCGCGCGGCGAGGTCGGCGGCATCGACGGAGCCGTCGAAGACCAGCTCGCCCTCCGCAGTGGCCACCGCCAGCCGGCGCACGGTGGCGGCGCGGGCGCGGGTGAGGCCGATCGCGCCGAGGTCGGCCTCGGCGAGCACCGCGGGGCGTGGGAAGAGGCGCCCCGGGCCGTCCGCAGGCGCCGGCTCGAGCGGCCGACCGAACGCCGCCACCAGGCGCCCGGCGAGGGTGACCGCGGCGCGGACGCTGACCTGCTGGCCGAGGACCGCGCGCACCGCCAGCTCGAAGCCGTCCCAGGCTCCGGGCAGGCGCAGCCCGGGGCGCGCCGCGAGCGCAGGGGCGAGGAACGGGTCGGCACCCAGCCGCTCGGCGACCGCGGCGGGGTCGGCGTCGAGGTCGAAGACGCGCCGCGCGCGCGCCGCCAGCTCTGGCAGCACCGCCGCCGCGGCCTGCGGCTCGATCTTCAAGACGAGACAGCTCTCGCCGAGGAGCGGCCGCACCTCGACCACGCCGCCGGCCTCGCGGCCTCCGTCGTCGATCGCCACCGCGCGCCGGTAGACGCCGCCGGTGATCGACTCGACGCCGGGGAGCGCGCGCGCCGCCAGGAAGCCGTAGAGGGCATCCCAGGCGAACGGCTGGCGGTAGGGGAGGCGCAGCTCGGGGCGCGGAGTGCCCCGCTCGGCGGCGCGGACGTTGCGGGGGGCGGTACCCATCGGGCGCGATCCCGGCTAGCGCAGCCTCGTCTCGGCCGCCGAGGCGGCGATCAGCCGATCGAGCCGCCGCCGCCGGGTGGCGTCCTGCGCGGCGCTCATCACCCAGAACGTCATCAATCGCCGGTAGCCGGGCGGCTGCGCGGCGAAGAACGCCCACCCCGCCGCGTGCTCGCGGAAGCTCCGCTCGAGCGCGGGATCGAGCGCCGCCGGCCGGCTCTCGTAGGAATAGCCCGCATCGCGCTCCGGGTCGCGCGCCGCGAACGCCGCCAGCCCGGCCGCTGCCATCCGGCCCGCCGCCGTCAGCTCGCCGACCCGCCGCAGGTTGGCCGCGCTCCACCGGCTCCCCTTCCGCCGGGGCGTGAAGCGATGCATGTAGCTCAGCTCGTCGACCCGCTTCTTGATCCCGTCGATCCAGCCGAAGCAGAGCCCCTCATCGACCGCCTCCTGGTAGCCGATCCCGCCCCGCCCGGATGCCTTCTTGTAGAAACCGACCCACAGCTCGCCGGCCTCGGCGTGGTGCTCGGCGAGCCAGGCGCGGAAGGCGGCGGGGGAGGGGAAGAAGGTCGGCTTCATCAAGGACGCTCGCGCGCCTGGACGCTCAGTCGGCGACCATCGCCTCGACGATCCGAGCGGCTCCGGTGGCTTCGAGGCGGGTGGTGAGCTGTTCGGCGACCCTGGTGTCTTGCCACAGGGCCTCGTAGAAGTTGCCGGACCCGTGGCAGGCGTACCACTTGGCGAAGTAGGAATGGGCGAAGCTCTTCGTAACCGTGTCGCCGGCCGGCTCGGCATTCAGCCAGGTCTCGACCGCGGGGCCCCGTCCCGGGTAGGCGGCCTGGACGCTGGCAGCCACGAGCCGTTCGAGGGTCTGCTGTTTCGGCACGCCGGGCACCGGCGCGGGGTCGTCGCATCGCCAGATCACGGCGTGGAGCAGCGAGCCGCCGATCTCGTAGGAGCCGGGCTCGGTCTCCTGGCCACCGAGGTCAAGGGCGATGCTTCTCACGTGGTCCTCGGCGCTCAGGTCAGCCGTATCATCGCCATCGGAGTCCAAGTTCAAGAGGACGCGAACCGGCTTGTTCGGTTGGCGGTCGCCGAGGTGCTCCGACACTGCATCGCGGGCGTTGCTCCGGCCATGAAAGGGCTGGACGAGGACCAGGGATCCGGACGGGGCGCGGAAGAGGAACCGCCCGCGGCCCCGGACCGGGCGTCCCCACGCGTCGCTGACCACCCGCCGGCCCTGCTCGGTAGGATCGAAACAGCCGAGCCGCAGCAGCCAACCGCGCCAAAACGATCGATCGTCGTACCCTTCGCACAGCACGACGTGTTGCCGGCCATAGCTCACCGCAGGTCGTTCTCGAGGGTCGATCGGGCGAAGGCGATCTCCTCGCCGGCTCTCCGTCCCGCTCGCAGTTCGCCGCCGTCGAGATCGAGGTTGAACAGAGCCAGCATACCGAGATCGTCCTTACCCACCTCGCCCAGCAAGGCGTCGATCAGCTCGAGGCTGTGAGTCGTGAGGACCGTCTGGACCCCGCGGTGGACGTTCGCCCAGAGGAGCCGGGCGCTCTGGCGGAGCGTCTTCGGGTGCTGGTAGACCTCGGGCTCCTCGATCAGGACGAGGCCCTTCGGAGCGACCGCGACCTCGAGGGCGAGCTGGACGAACGCTTGAACGCCGTCACCTGAAAGTCCGAGGGGAATCGATCGTCCACCGCGGGTCATGGCCAGCCCGAAGCTGTCGTTGTCGAGCGCGATGATTTCGAGGCGCTCGAAGTCGGGCAGGAGCTCTCCGAGGAGCGCATGCACCTCCTGCCGGCGACCGGTCCGGGTCACCTCGGAGAAGGTCTGGTGCAACGGGATGGGCAGACCTGGATCGACGAGTCTGACCAGGGACAATGGCAAGGAGGTGTTGCCGGCCACCTCGTATCCCTCGTGCCTGTTGTCGGCACCAAAGCCAACCCAGCTAGAGACTAGGCCTGCGGGACCATCCTCCTCCCCGTGAATCATGGAGTACGGAGGCGGGGAACCCCGCTTCATGAGCGCCTCTTGGAGTTCTTCTTCGGAGCGCGGGACCCACTCGAGCCTTCGCTCCCAGCGATCACCGTGATCGGTCGCAATGATGATCTGCGCCTTCGATTCGTCATTGCGGCAAAGCCAGCGGGCGCCGCTCACGACGGTGGAATGCCTCTCGACGGCGCGGCCGATGGCTTCCACGAAGAACGGCGAAGCAGCGATCAGGAGCGCATCCAGCACCGTGCTCTTACCCGAGGCGTTGGGGCCGGTGAGCACCGTGAGCGGCGCGAGGCCCTCGAGACGACCCTTGCGGATCCCGCGCAGGCCCTCGATCTCGACCGAGGTAATCATCGGCTCCGGATGATAGCGGAGATGCCTCGACGGGATCCGGCGAACCCTCCGGGTCGCGCCTGCTCGACGGAGCGCGATTGCCCCGCCGCCGAGGCTGCCCCCCACGTTCCGAGCAAATGGGCTAATCTCCACAACAACGACGCTTCGTCTCGATGCAAGTTCGGTCTCGGCGCCGGCTCGCCGGCGCCCATCCAAAGGAGGATCGGTGATGTCCAGAACCGTGCTTCTGCGCTCCGCGGTCGTGCTGCTGCTGCTGGTCGGACTGGCCGCCGTGCCCGCGGCGGCGATCCCCTTCTGCGCGAACTGCACCTGCAACCACAAGTGCACCACGCGCTGCTTCGACGGCGTCGGCTTCGACGTCTGCGGCAACTACCTCTGCCAGGGCATGTGCCCGATCGAGCTGCAGCCCCGACTCGACGCCGAGCTGTTCGCGGCGGAGCCTGCGGCGTGCAGTGCCGGCGTCCCCGCGCCGCAGGGGGAGGTCCCGGCGGACGGCGAGCGGTAGCGCTCCCGTCTCGGCGTTGACGGCCGGACCGCCGCCCCGGAACGTGGGGGGTTGCGCCGCGCTCCGCGGCAGGCGAGAATGCCGCAGCTCATCCGTCGGATCGCGGCCGCGGCCGCGGCCGCAGTGTTCCTGCAGCAACCCGGCCCTGCAGCCGAAGGAGCCGTACGTGGTCCCAGCCCGTCCTCGCCGTCCCGGCCCTCCGCTCGCGCTCGCCTTCGTCCTGGTCACCCTCCTCGCTCTGGTCACCGCCACCTCGATCCTGCGCGCCGCTCCGGCGCCGGCCGCTCCGCCGCCGGCGGCCGACGAGCTAGGACGTGAGCTGGACCGCGATCTTCCGCTCCCGGCGGCGCCCGTAGGCGATCCTCTGGCGCTGCCCGATCCGGCCGCCGCGCCGTCGCCGGCCGATCTCTGCGCCCGCGCGCTGGCCGACGGCATCGGCGCCGGCGATGCGGACGGCTGGAGCGATCAGACCCTGCCGTTCTCGGTCCGCTTCCAGGGCGAGGTCAACCGCTACCGCCTGATGTCGCTGTTCGTCCAGCCGGGCGAGCGGGTCGATCTGGAGCTGGTGGCCGGCCTGCACCGCGACGGCGGGCCCGAGCCCGCGGCGTGCGCCGAGGGCGGCGAGCTGTCGCGCACCGATGCCGGCGCGTGGTCATGGCGGGCGCCGCGGACCGAGGGCCTCCAACGGCTGGCGGTGGCCGGCGGCCCGAGCGGCGAGGTGATGCACCTCCAGGCCTTCGTGCTCCGGCCGTACCGCGGCCAGGCGGCGGTCGACGGCTATCGGATCGGCCGCTACCAGGCGCGGCCGCTGCGCGGCCTACAGGCCTACCGGCGCCCGGAGGCGATGCTGCGGGTGACCCGCGAGCTGGCCGGCGTCCGGCTCTCGCCCCACTTCCGGCTCGGCCAGTTCCTGTGCAAGCAGGAGGGCGATCCGAAGTTCGTGGTGTTGCGCACCCGCATGCTGCTCCAGCTCGAGACCCTGCTCGCCGAGGTCAACGCCGCCGGCATCCCGACCCCGACCTTCGCCGTCCTCTCCGGCTACCGCACCCCCTGGTACAACGCCACGATCGGCAACGACACGAGCTACAGCCGCCACGCCTACGGCGACGCCGCCGACATCTACGTCGACCGCGACGGCGACGGCTCGATGGACGACATCAACCGCGACGGGCGGATCGACGACGGCGACGCGCGGGTGCTCTACGAGATCGCCGAGGCGCACGGCGGCGCGCACCCGGAGTTCGTCGGCGGCATCGGCCTCTACGGCCCGAAGCCTCACCGCGGGCCGTTCGTGCACGTCGACACCCGCGGCTACCCGGCGCGCTGGTAGGAGCGCTCAGCCGGCGGCGCCGATCGCGTCGCCGGCGCCCGGGTCCGCTACCTCCGCCGTCCGGTCGTTGCCCTGCGCGCCGCCCCGGGCCGCCAGCCGGTCGGCGTCCACCCCGGCCAGCGACTCGGCGATCCGCTGGTCGTGGCCGTAGACGTCGGGCCGGAAGTGCAGCCGGCCCTGGGCGTCCTCGAAGACCGTCCAGTAGAGCAGGTAGACCGGCAGGGGCCGCTCGAGATCGATGCGCCGCGAGCGGCCGCTGTCGATCGCCGAGCGCACCCGCTCCGGGTCCCACTCCGGGTCGCCGCCGAGGACGAAGCCGGCCAGCTCGAGCGGCCGCTCGACGCGCACGCAGCCGTGGCTGAGCGCGCGGCCGCTGCGCGCGAAGCCGCTCCGCTGCGGCGTGTCGTGGAGGTAGACGTTGTGCGGGTTGGGGAAGATGAACTTCACCCGGCCGAGCGCGTTGCCGCGGCCCGGGCTCTGCCGGACCCGGAATCCCTGCTCGGCCAGCGAGCCGAGGTCGGCGGTCGCCGGATCGATCGTCTCCCCGGTCGCCCGGTCGACGAGCTGGTAGGAGTTGCCGGCCAGGTAGGAAGGATCCTCCGCCGCCTTGGGCAGGATCTCGCGCCGGGCGATCGACGCCGGCACGTGCCAGTAGGGGTTGATCTCGAGCCAGCGGATCTCTTCGGCGAAGAGCGGCGTCTCCCACTCCCGGGTGCCGACCACCACCGGCATCGTCAGGACCTCGCGACCGTCCTCGAAAGCGGACAGCTCGAAGCCGGCGACGTTGACCCGGATGTGACGCTCGCCGAGGTCGCGCGGCACCCAGCGCCAGCGCTCGAGGTTGACCGCGACCTGCCGGGCGCGCTCGGCGGCCGGGACGTTGAGGGCGGCGAGCGTCGCCTCGCCCAGCTCGGCGTCCGGGCGCAGGCCGTGGCGCTCCTGGAAGCTCCGTACGGCGCCGACCAGCGGCTCCTCGTAGCGGACGGTCCCGTCGAGCGAGGCGCCCTCGCCGGTCCAGCCGCGGTAGAGGCGCGCCGCGTCCTCCAGGCTCAGGTAGCGCTCGGCGCGGAGCCGTTCGGCGAGGGCGATCATCCGCGCGGGATCGGCCGCCTCGCCGGGACGCGGCGCCGGTCCCGCCGGCACCGCCGGCCAGCCGCCCGCGGACTCGATCCACCGGTAGCGGGTCAGGGCCGCGGTGAGGCTCCGGTACTCCGGGAACGGGGGGGCGAGATCGGCGAGCGCGCCCGCCGGGCCGGCGGCGAGCGCCTGCTCGAGACTCGCGGCGAGGTCGGGCAGCCCGCCCCGCCGGCCCCAGGGCTCCGCCGCCGGCAGCCCCTCGAGCCGGCCGCAGCAGAGGTCGGCGGCGAAGGCCAGGTAGGCGGCGGAGAGGTCGAGGTCGAGCGCGGCCGCTTCGCGGCCGGCCAGGCGCCGCTCGCGGGCCGCCGCGACCCGCGCCGACAGCTCGGCGACCCGGTAGTCCTCGGGGTCGAGGCCGTGGCGGCCGGCGGCGGCGAGGGCGTCGAGCAGCGCGCCGGCGGCCGCGCCGTCCCGGCCGTCCTCGATCCAGGCCGGGGCGCCGTCGCGGTGCCGGTAGAAGGCGTCCAGCTCGGCCTCGAGCCGGGTCCGGCGCTCGCCGGCCGAGGCCGGCGCGGCCGAGCTCGCCCCGACCATCGGCGGCGGCCCGAACGCCACGCGGGTCTCGGGCTGGAACGGGGGCTCGAACGAGGTCGCGACCGGCTCGACCGCCGCGGCCTCGCCGGTGGACGGAGCCGCGGCCGGGTGCGCCAGGCTGCGATCGAAGCCGGTGACGGTGAAAAGCAACAGGGCGGCCCCGGCGCCGGCGACGAGGCCGCGCCGCCAACGGCGCGCGGTCGTCTCGGGTCGAGCCGCCCCAGGTAGGTCGCCTTGGAAGTCCTTCTCGGTCTCCATCTCCCCTCCCGCTCTTCATAGGCGCCGGATCCCCCGGCGCCGTTTCGAGCAGGTAAGGGAGCAAGAAGCAGGCCAGGGGGCGGCAGGGCGGGCGGAGGCCCGCCGAGAGGCTACGGCGGGGCGCCGACGCCGACCGCGGGCTCGCCGGCGGTGGCGGCGGCCGGCTCGGAGTCGGCGGGCTCGGAGAGGGCGCCGTCCGCGGGCGCGGCGGCGGGATCGCCCTCGGCCTCGGCGACGGCGCTCTCGGCGGCGGCCGGCGCGGCCGCGGGCTCGCCCGGCGCCGTCTCGCGGGCGGCGGGCGCTTCGCCGGCGGGCGCCTCCGCCCGCTCCGGCGCCGGCCCGGTCCCGAGGTCGATCCGCCGGGTCTCGCGCTCGTCGCCGCAGCCGCCGCTCAGGAGGACGGCGAGGAGGGCGACCGTGGTGGCGCAGAGGCGAGATCGGTTGCAGCTCATGGGGTCATCTACATTCCTACTGCATCCGTGGGTTTGCAGCAACCTCCGTGCCGGCTCAACCGGCGTCCTCCCCTCCGTCCTCCCCGCCGTAGCTGTTGAGCCGGTTGTAGAGGGTCTTGAGGCTGACGCCGAGCGTCTCGGCGGCCTCCTTCTTGTCGCCGCCCAACTCGTTGAGGGTGGCCAGGATCAGCCGCTTCTCCATGTCGGCGATCGAGGTGCCGACCTTGACCCGCACCGCCGGGCCTGAGTCGCCGGTGTCGGGCGCGGCGTCGATCGGGAAGCACCCCGGGTCGATCTCGTCGTCGGCGAGGATGAAGGCGCGGCGCATCGCGTTCTTGAGCTCGCGGACGTTGCCCGGCCAGTGCCAGGCCTCGAGCCGGTCGAACGCCTCGTCGGTGATCTCCTTCGCGGTCCCCTCCTCGCGGTTCAGCTCGCCCAGGAAGTGCTCGGCCAGGAGCTTGACGTCGCCCGCCCGCTGGCGCAGCGGCGGCAGCCGGATCGGGAAGACCTGCAGGCGGTAGTAGAGGTCCTCGCGGAACTTCCCCTCCTCGACCGCCTTCTCCGGGTCGCGGTTGGTGGCCGCGAGCACGCGGACGTCGACCGGCACCGGCCGGTCGCCGCCGACCCGCGTCACCTGGCCGGTCTCGAGCACCCGCAGGAGCTTGACCTGGAGCTCGAACGGCATCTCGGTGATCTCGTCGAGGAAGAGCGTGCCGCCGTGGGCGCGCTCGAAGACCCCCCGGTGCTGCTTCTGGGCGCCGGTGAAGCTGCCGCGCTCGTGGCCGAAGAGCTCGCTCTCGATCAGGTTCGCGGCCACCGCGCCGCAGTTGAGCGGCAGGAACGGCTCGCGCTTGCGCTTGCTCAGTTGGTGGACGGTCTGCGCCGCCAGCTCCTTGCCGGTGCCGCTCTCGCCGATCAGGAGCACCGTGGCATCGGTCGGGGCGACCCGGTCGATCAGGTCGTAGATCTGCTGCATCGACCGCGAGGTGCCGACCAGGAGGCCGAAGCGGCCGAGGTCGCGCAGCTCGCCGCGCAGCGAGCTGACCTGGGCCTTCAGGTCCTGGGTGCGCTGGAGGCCCGCGAGGAGGGTCTTCAAGCGCGGCACGTCGACCGGCTTCGTGAGGTAGTCGTAGGCGCCGGTCCGCAGCGCCTCGACCGCGGTGTCGACGCTGGCGTGGCCGGTGATCAGGATCACCTCGACGCGGGAGTCGCCCTGGAGCTCCTCGAGCAGCTCGGTCCCCTTGCCGTCGGGCAGCACCAGGTCGCACAGCACCACGCCGGGCTGCTTGGCCAGGATCATGTCCCGCGCCTTGGCCAGGGTGTCGGCGGTCGAGACGGAGAAGCCCTCCCGCTCGACCAGGTCGGCCATCGCCTGCCGGGTCGAGAGGTCGTCGTCGACGATCAGGGCGCGCGGCTGCGCTGCTTCGGTCACGCGGATACCTCCTCGGGGGAGTCGTCGGAATCGTCGGCGAGCGGCATCCGGATCGCGAAGGTGGTCCCTTCGGGGCCGGTTTCGGCGATGGCGAGCGTCCCCCCCTCGCTCTCGACGATCGAGCGGGCGACGTAGAGCCCGATCCCGGTGCCGGTCTCCTTGGTCGTGAAGTGCATGTCGAAGATGCGGGCGCGCAGCTCGGGCGGGATCCCGGGCCCGGTGTCGCGCACGGCGAGGGCGGCGACGCCGTCCTCGCCCGGGGAGAGCTCGATGGTCAGGGTGCCGCTCTCGGCGAGCACCTCGAGGCCGTTGATCGCGACGTTCAAGACCGCCTGCTTGAGGTGGTCGCGGTGCCCGCGCACCGCCACCGGCCGGTCGGGCAGCTCGGTGACCAGCCGCGCCTGCTGGTGGCGCGCCTGGGGCGCGAGCAGGTCCTCGATCTCCGCGACCGTCGCCCGCAGGTCGAAGCGCTCGGGCTCCTCGCGGGTCGGCGCGGTCTGGGCCAGGAGCGTCTCGAGGGAGCGGCGCAGCCGTACCAGCTCGCGCTCGAGCACCTCGACCCAGCGCCGCTGCTTGTCGCGCGGGATCTCGGTGTGGTCGCCGAGCGACTCGCGGAGCAGCTCGAGGTTGAGCACCATGCCGTTGAGCGGCGCCTTGAGGTCGTGCGCCACCGCCAGGTAGACCTGCGACAGCACGCGCAGCCGGGCGGCCCGCCGGAGGTCGATCTCGAGCAGGCGCAGGAGCGAGGCGTCGCGGACCAGGAGCAGCCAGCCGACGCACTCCTCCCCGTCGAGCGAGTGGACCTGGCAGCCGAGGCGCCGGCTGCGGCCGCCGATCTGGACCACCACCTCGACGTCGGCGCCGGCGCCGCGCTCCTCCCAGCTCCGGGTCAACGTCTCGGCCAGGCGCTCGGGCAGCTCCCAGCGCTGGCCGTCAGGCCCCAGGCCCAGGAGCTCGCGGGCGCGCGGGCTGGCGAAGTCGAGCTCGCGGTTGGGGCCGAGCAGCACGACGCCGACGTCGAGGATCTCGGCGAGCTGTTCGAGGCGCTGCTCGACCCGCGCCGACTTGCGCCGCGTGTCGGCCAGCTCACGGCCCACCCGGCCGGCTGTCGCGAGCGCCTCGGCGAAGGGGTCCCGGGGGCCGGTGGGCGCCGCCACCGACTCGCCGCGCAGCGCGGCGTCGAGCGCCTGGCGCAGCCGCCGCCCGCGCTGCATGAGCTGGAGGTGGAGCAGGTAGCCGAGCAGCCCGATCATCACCAGCGCCGCGGCGACGAACAGGAACACCCGGCGCCGGCGCTCGGAGTAGAGGCTGGACAGCTCTTCGGAGGCGAGGGTGAGCGAGAGGTAGCCGGACAGCTCGGCTCCCGAGTAGAGCGGGATCTCCATCGTGTAGTGCCCGCTCGCCAGGCCGGCGGCGCTGGCGTCGATCAGCCGCGCCCGGGGATCGTCCCCGAACAGCTCCTCGGGGGTCAGCCGCTCGCGCCCGGCGCCCTGGGGTCCGGAGCCGGCGACCACGCGCCCGTCGGGACCGATCAGCGCCACCTCCTCGACCACTCCCGAGCGCGCCGCCACCGAACGCACCGTCTCGATCAGCTCGCGGTGCGAGCGGGTCCCCTCGGCCGGCACCTCGTCGGGCATCGCGCTCGAGACCGCGGCCGCCACCTCGCGGCCGACGATGCGCGCGGTCTGCTCGGCCAGGGTCTCGGCGCCCGAGCGCAGCTCGAGGTGACTCCACCCGACCAGGCCGCCGACGGCCAGGAGGTAGATCAGGAGGAGCGGGAGGGTTTCTCTAAGCGTGAAACGGGTCAAACGGATCTCCGCGCGGCGAGGATAGCAGAACCGCTCCGCCCCTAGCCGCGGTCGAAGCGGGGTCCGAGCGGCTCGAGATCGGGCGGCGTCCAGCGCTCGATCTCGCGCTCCATGCCGCGCTCGATCGCCTCGATCAGCCACGGGCGGAGGCGCGCCGGCGGCACCACCTCCTCGATCGAGCCGACGCGCAGCGCGCGCTCGACGCTGTGGGCGGCGTCGAACTCGTCGGCGACCTCGCCCAGCTTCTCCGAGCGCAGGCGGTCGAGCAGCTCCTCGAGCCGGCCGGTCAGCTCGGCGCGCTCCCGCCCCTCGGCGGCGGCCACCGCGCGCTCCAGGTCCGCCGCCCGGGGGTCGCGCCGCGCCCGCTCCTCGACCTCGCGGGCGAAGACCACCGCCGCCGCCGGCGCGCCGCCGATCACCGAGGCGTAGCTCCCCTCGAGCGCCGCCGCCTGGAGGCCGTCGTTGAGGGTCCGGGAGAAGACCACGAAGGCGCCGCCGTGGTAGCGCGAGACGACGCAGAAGACGAACGGCCCCTCGAAGTTGACCACCGCGCGGCCGATCTCGGCGCCGTACTCGAGCTGGAGGCGCCGGAGCGACTCGGGCGAGCCGTCGAAGCCCGAGAGGTTGGCCAGCACCACCACCGGGCGCCGGCCGCTGGCGGCGTTGATCGCCCGCGCCACCTTCTTCGACGAGAGCGGGAAGAGGGTGCCCGCGGTCCACTGGTCGCGGCCCGTCGGCGGGGACGAAGCCGAAGCGCTGGAGCGGCCGCGACTCGAAGCCGATCACGGTCGAGGCCCAGCCGCCGATCCTGGCGTCCCAGACCACCGCCACCTCGGCCTCCTCCATCGCGTACCAGCGCTCGAGCGGCTCGCGGTCGGCGTCGATCACCGCCCGCATCACCTTGCGGATCTCGAACGGCCGCTTGCGCCCCGGGTTGGCGGCGGCGGAGAAGACCTCGCCGACGGTGGCGAAGTCGCCGCCGTGGAGGGAGTCGCGGACGTCGCGCCCGGGCGGATCGTCGCTCCCGGCGCGGCGCGGGAAGCGCTCGCCGGGGGCCACGTAGGTCAGCCGGTAGTAGTCGAAGAGCACCCGGCAGGCGCCGTCGAGGTCGGGCGCGAAGTACTGCGCCTGGCCGTTCGGGCCCATGATCCGCTCGTAGCCGCCGATCCCCTGGTTGTCCTCGGCCGAGACGCCGCCCGAGTAGTCGAGCGCCTTCTTGCCGGTCAACACCATGGCGCCGGCCGGGGCCATGATCAGCGCCCCCGGTGTGCATCAGCATCGTCGCCTCGGCGTTCCAGTAGGGCTGGGCGCCGACGTTGACCCCGGCGACCACGACGTTGATCTCGCCCCCGGCCTGGGTGTGCTCGACGATGCGGCGCAGCACGCGGGCGATCCAGTCCATGTTCTCGGTGCCGCTGTCGATCGCGATGCGGGCGCCGGCCGAGAGCGCGAACCACTCGAGCGGCACCCCGAGGCGCGCGGCGAGGTCGAGCGCGGCGATCACCCGCGCGCACTCGGGCTCGGCGAGCGAGCCCATGTCGCGGGTGGGGTCGCCGAGCACGATCACCCGCGCCATCCCCTCCGGATGCTCGCGGGTGAAGCTGCGGATCACCCCGACCACGAGGTTCGCGGTGTTGTGCCCCCACGGGCGGTCGACCGGCACGAGGCGCCCCGCGCCGTCGAGGTCGTGCTCGACGAACTCGCCCGGCGGCGGGTAGTCGTCGGCGGCGCCGCGGCGGGTCGCGGTCAGCCGGCGGATCAGCTCGTAGGGGTAGACGAGGCCGCGCCGGCGCAGGTCGACCACCTGCCGGGCGTACTCGTCGAGCGGCTTGAGCGGCCGGTCGGCGGGGCGCCGGTAGCGCAGGATCAGGCCGCGGCCGGTCGGGTTCGCGATCTCGAGCACGAGGTCGCGCGGCGGGCCGCCGCGCGAGGCGCTGATCCGGCTGCGGACCGCGACCTTCTCGAGGCCGTGCCCCTCGGCGCGCGGCACCAGGCGGCGCACCAGCCCGTCGAGCTCGGCCGGGGCGAGGCGCATCGGCGGGTAGACGTAGAGGAGGACGCGGTTCCAGAGCAGGCGCCGGCCCTCCGGCCGCCGTGACTGGAAGCGGCGGATTGCGGCCAGCGCCTCCGAGAAGCGCGCGCTCCAGCTCGGGCAGCTCGATCACGCTCTTGCCCGCGGGGCCGTCCTCGACGACCGGCGTCAGGTCGTGGACCTCGGCGACCGCGAACAGCCGCTCGTCGCGCGGGTTGTCGCGCGCGACGCCGTGGAAGAGGTGGACCTCCTCGCTCGACGGCGCCCGCCGCAGCTCGAACCGCGACAGCCGCCAGAGCTGGAGCCGGCTCGAGGTCTCCGGGTGGAGGCCGCGGTAGAGGGTCTCCTCGGCGAGCCCGCCACCCTCTCGGGGCCGGAAGGTGAACGCGGTCGCCCGCGCCGGCGCCGCGCCGCCCGAGCCCGGCGCCGGCGGCAGGTCGGAGACCGTCACCACCGCCCGGTGGAGGAGCTGCGGGAAGCCGGCGCCGGCGATCGTGGCGGTCAGCTCGGCGGCGGTCGCATCGAGGTCGAGCGGCGCCGCGCCGGACGGGCGCCAGAGGAAGAGGTCGGCGACCACCCCGGGGCGGCGCGCGCCGGCGAGCTTGGCCGCACGCTCGGCGAGGGCGGCGGCGGCGCCGGCGCGCCGGTCGTAGGACCCCTGGGCGGCGACGACCTGGATGTCGCGCTCGGACGTGGGTCCGAGGTAGTGGTACCGGGCCGAGGCGACCCCGACCGCCCCCGCGCCGCGGCCGCCGATGCGCTTGACCGCCAGCTTGCCGAGATCGTGGCCGCGGTAGGTGCGGCGCAGGAGCACCTCGAGCAGGGCCTTCCGGACCGCCCGCCGCGGCTCGCCGCCGGGGCCCCGGAAGCGCTCGGCGAGGAGCCCCTCGACGGGCTGCGAGTTGTCGGCCAGCGCGGCGATCCGGAGCGCGCGGTCGGCGGCGCGCAGGCGCCCCTCGAGGGCGTCAAGGTGGCCGCGGGCGGCGGCCAGAGCCCGCTCGCGGGCGGCGTCGAGGAGCGGCCGGTCGTAGAGCTGGTAGTGGACCTCGCGCGCGAGGTCGCGCAGGCCGGGATCGCCGGCACGGCTCTGGTCGATCAGGCGCCCGAGGAGCTGCCGGAAGCCGTCCTGCGGCCCGCGCCCCGCCGCCGCCGCGGCGCCGCCGGTCCCGGGCAGCCGGCGCTCGAGCAGGGCGTGCACCGCCCGCGCCTGGGCCGGCAGCCGCCGGTGCGCCTTGTGCAGCCGGATCAGGGCGTCCTCCAGGCGCCGGGTGCGGCGCAGGCGGGTGACGCCGTGGTGGGCGAGCGCCCGGCGCAGCGCGTCGAGGAACTCCGCCGGCAGCCCATCGCCCTCCGAGTCGAGGTCGCGGAGGTAGGCGGCGAGGTACTCGGCGGCGGTCCGCCGCGCCTCCTCCTCGCCCTCCGGCACGCGCCGGAAGAGCGCCGCGAGGTCGGTGTAGATCGCGATCAGCCGGTCCTCGCCGCGGCGCAGGTCGGGGGCGCCGAAGCCGCCGGCCGCCAGCTCGCGCAGGCTCCGCTCGAAGGCGTCGTCGCCGACGTCCCAGCCGAGGGCGAGCCGCTCCAGCTCGCGCAGGGCGCGGCTGCGGCGCTCGGCGTCGCCGGTCTCGTCGCCGCCGCCCGCGGGAGGCGCCAGCAGCTCGAAGGCGAGACGCTCGCCGGGGCCGGCGCCGCGCGCCGCCGCCGGCTCGAGCAACATCAGCGGCTCGCCGGCCGCGACCTGGACGTTCTCGCGCACCAGGATCCGGCGCACCCGCCCGGCGAACGCGGCGGTCACCGGGGTCTCCATCTTCATCGCCTCGAGCACGGCGAGCCGGTCGCCGACCGCCACCTCGTCCCCCTCGGCGACGGCGAGCGAGACCACCACCGCCGGCGCCGGCGCCCGCACCTCACCGCCGGCGTCGCGCGAGATCCGGTGCGGCACGCCGTCGACCTCGATCAGGTGGTCGGGCCCCTGGACCACCGCCAGCACGCGGTGGGAGCAGCCGCCGCAGGTCAGGCGCCGGCGGTGGCCGGTCTGGCGCTCGATCTCCATTTCCAGCTCGAGCCCCCGGGGGGCGGCGGCGCCGTCCTCGGCGGCCCCGTCCCCATCGCCGGCCGTCTCGAGCGCCACCCGCCAGGCGCGGCGGTCGAGCCGGTAAACCGAGAGCGGGTAGGTCTCGCCGCGGTGGCGCAGCTCGAAGCGGCGGCCGACGCGGTCGGCGAGATCGGGCCGGCCGCGCGCGGCGGTGCCGAGGAAGCGGGCGCGCTCGAGCGCGGCCTCGGCCTCGTAGGCCTCGACCGCGGCGGCCAGGAGCGCCACCTCGGCGAGCCGGCGGGTGCGGTGGCCGCCCGCGGCGACCAGGCGGTCGAGCCAGCCGATGTCGATCTCGCCCGAGACCAGCTCCGGCCGGCGCAGCATCTCCTCGAGGAAGCCCTTGTTCGAGGTGCCGCCGCGGATCACCACCGAGGTGCCGGCGAGCGCCCGGGAGAGGCGCGCCATCGCCTCGGCGCGGTCGGCGCCCCAGGCGATCACCTTGGCGATCATCGAGTCGAACTCGGAGGGGATCGCGTCCCCCTCCTCGAAGCCGGCGTCGGTGCGGACGCCGGGGCCGGTCGGGAGGCGGAGCAGCTCGAGCGTGCCCGGGGCGGGCGCGAACCCCTCGTCGGGGTCCTCGGCGTTCAGGCGCATCTCGATCGCCCAGCCGCGCGGGACGGGCGGCTCCGCGGGCAGCCGCCCGCCGGCGGCGACGTGGAGCTGGAGCTTGACCAGGTCGACGCCGAAGGTCGCCTCGGTCACCGGGTGCTCGACCTGGAGCCGGGTGTTGACCTCCATGAAGAAGAAGCGCCGGCTCTCCGGCTCGAACAGGAACTCGACGGTGCCGGCGTTGACGTAGCCGGCGGCGCGCGCCAGGCGCACCGCGGCGTCGCACAGCTCGCGCTGCTCGGCCGCCGAGAGCGCGGGGGAGGGCGTCTCCTCGAGCACCTTCTGGTTGCGCCGCTGGAGCGTGCAGTCGCGCACCCCGAGCGCCCAGACGGCGCCGGCGGCATCGGCGACCACCTGCACCTCGACGTGGCGGGCGCGCGGCACCAGCGCCTCGAGGAAGACCGTGCCGTCCCCGAACGCGGCCGCCGCCTCGGCGCGGGCGCGCACGAGCGCCGCCGGCAGCTCGCCGGCGCCCTCGACCCTCCGGATGCCCCGGCCGCCGCCGCCGGCCGTGGCCTTGATCAGGAGCGGCCAGCCGAGCCGCTCGGCGGCGGCGAGCGCCTCGCCGGCGTCCTCGACCGCGCCGCCGCTCCACGGCGCCACCGGCACGCCGGCGCGCTCGGCCAGCCGCTTGGCGGCGATCTTGTCGCCCAGCGCGCGCATCACCCCGGCGCCGGGGCCGACGAAGACGATGCCGAGCCGCTCGCACAGCTCGACGAACTCGGGACGCTCGGCGACGAAGCCCCAGCCGACCCAGGCGGCCTCCGCGCGGCAACGGACGAGCGCCCGCTCGAGGCCGTCGAAGTCGAGGTAGCGGCTGCGCCGCTCGCCGCCCGGGCCGGCGAAGGTCGCCTCGCCCAGGTTCACCGCCTCGTCCGCCTCGCGCACGAAGAGCGCGCGACGGTCGGGCTCGGTGTAGAGCGCGATCGTCACCAGCGGCGCGCCGCCGCTGCGCGACAGCTCGCGCGCGGCGTGGATCAACCGCACCGCGGGCTCGCCGCGGTTGACGATCGCGAGGCGCTGGAAGGGGCGGGTCATCGGGGGCGCCATTGTATGGCGCGGCCCGCCGTCCTCCGGCACCGGGACTGGACGGAGCCGCCGCGCGAGAGCTGATATAACAGCCGCTTCACGTCCGTTGTTCGGGAGGGAGCCGATGTCCGCCGACCGCTCGTCCGAGAAGCGTGCGTCAGCCCAGGTCACCCTCGTCGTGCGCCGCCGCCGCCCGTGCGGCCGGGGGCCGTCGCGCCCGGGCGTGGCGATGTCGCGCGAGCAGTTCGCCGAGCGCCACGCCGCGCACCCCGACGACCTCGCCGCGGTCGAGGAGTTCGCGCGCGGCCACGGTCTCGAGGTGGCGGGCTGCTCGCCGGCGGCGCGCACGGTGGTGATCGCGGGGGAGAGGTCGGCGCTCGAGCGCGCCTTCGCGCCGCCGCCGGGCGAGCCGCCCGGCACCCCGCCGGCGGCGCTCGCCGAGGTCGCCCAGGCGGTGATCGGGCTCAGCTACCACCCGGCGGCGCGTGCGCATCTGCCGGGTGCCGGCGCGGGCGGTGGCTCGGGCTCGGAGGCCAGCCCCTACGCGGCGCCGGTCTTCACCTGCCCGGAGGTGGCGTCGCTCTACCACTTCCCCGAGGCCGACCTGGCCGGCCACACGATCGGCATCGTCTGCCTGGCCGGCGGCTTCCACCAGGAGGACCTCGACGCCTTCGCCGCTTCGATCGGCCAGCCGCCGCCGGAGGTGACCGTGGTCGGCGTCCAGGGCGGCGCCAACGACCCGGTGTCCATGGAAGAGCTGGCCTCGCTCGCCCGCTACCTGGCCGATCCCGCGGGCGGCGAGCCGCCGCCCTCGAACGAGGCGGTCTTCACCCTCGAGACCACCATGGACGTCGAGCTGGCGCTCGGCTACGCGCCGGGCGCGAAGGTGGTCGCCTATTTCGCCCCGAACAACGACGAGCAGGGCTTCTACCAGGCGCTCTCCGCGGCGGTCTTCGACGCCGAGAACCGGCCGGCGACGATCAGCCTGTCGTGGGGCTGGCCCGAGTCCGACTGGTCGGAAGACGAGACCCGCCGCATCCTGCCGGCCATGGAAGACCTCCTCCTCGAGGCGGGCGCCCAGGGGGTGACCTTCTGCGCCTCCTCGGGCGACGACGGCGCCGGCGGCCTCGGGCCGAAGATGTACGTCCAGTACCCGGCATCGAGCCCCTACGCCCTCGGCTGCGGCGGCACCGAGATCGAGGTCGCCGGCGGCGAGATCGTCCGCGAGGCCGCCTGGAGCCAGGTCATCGCCGGCCAGGTCTACTCGTCCGGCGGCGGTCTCAGCGACCTCTTCGAGCGCCCCGCCTGGCAGGACGGCATCCCGCTCCTCGACGAAACGAACCAGCGCGGCGTCCCCGACGTCGCCGCCCTCGCCGACCGCGCCACCGGCGTCGCGATCGTCGCCGGCGGCGAGACCATCTCCGGCGGCGGCACCAGCGCCGTCGCCCCGCTCTGGGCCGCCCTCGCCCTCCGCCTCGGCGCCGCCCTCGGCTGCCCCCTAGGCCACGCCCCCTCCTGCCTCTACGCCGCCGCGTCCCGCGATCCCGGCTGCTTCCGCGACGTCACCCAGGGCGGCAACGCCGTCTACAAGGCCACTGCCGGCTGGGACGCGGTGACCGGGCTGGGAAGCCCGGACGGCGAGCGGATCGTGGCGGCGCTGCGGGGGGAGGGGTAAGCCGCACCTTGCCCGACCTGACCGGAGCTGGTCTACTAGGGAGCGATCGGAGGTCCTGACCATGGTGACGATCACGTTTCCCGACCGCGAGACCGAGAAGCGGGCACTCGCGTTCCTGATCGGCCGGTTCTCCGGCCGAGTGCTCCGCAGCGGCGAGCACCTGGTACCCGAGGCCGCGCTGGAAGCCTTGGCCGACGCCAACGTCCCGTTCGCTGTGCATGGAAAGGCGACCTATGAGCAGCAACTGGCGGCGGTTCGAGGTGCTGCTGCCGCTTCAGTTCAATGACGGCCGAGATGTACCCTCGGATTGGCTGGCCGAGGCAGTCCTCGAGGTCGTCGAGCATTTCGGAGCGGCCAGCTACGAGACCCAGAAGGTCGAGGGCCACTGGCGCCACGGTGCCGTGTCCTACCGCGACAACCTCGTTCGGGTTCTCGTCGACGTGCCTGACACACCTGAGAACCGCGCCTGGATGAGGGAGTTCAAGGAGCGGTGGAGGATCCGGCTCGAGCAGCTCGAGCTGTGGGTGGTGAGCCACCCGATCGAGATCGAGTAGGCGGCCGGCGGAGGTGGTCCCCACGAGCGCCGTGTCCCGCCTCGGAGAGCGATTCGGGCGAAGGGTACGTTCCTTGCAACTCTGTTCGGAGGGACGACGACGAGGCGGAACCGATGGCGCTGAAAGACGAACTGATCGCGATCTACCAACAGACGGCGCTCCCTGCCGGCGGCGCCGCGGAAGGAGAGTGACATGGAAACCGCTACCGTACAGGAGAAGCACCCGATGCAGGCCGAGCCCCAGAAGGAGCACGAGTGGCTGCAGCGGCTGGTCGGAGACTGGACGTTCGAGTTCGACGGGAACATGGGTCCGGACCAGCCGAACGAGAAGGCCCGCGGAACCGAGCGCGTCCGCTCGCTGGGCGGCCTCTGGATCGTCGCCGAGGGGGAGGGCGAGATGCCCGGCGGCGGCGCCGCGACCACCCTGCTGACCCTCGGCTACGACCCCCGGGCCGGCCATTTCGTCGGCACCTGGGTCGGGTCGATGATGACCCACCTGTGGATCTACCGCGGCGAGCTCGACGGCGCCGGGAAGGTCCTGACCCTCGATAGCGAGGGCCCGGACATGAGCGGCAGCGGAGAGATGCGGCACTACCGCGACGTGATCGAGCTGCTCAGCGACGACCACCGGACCCTGACCGGCAACATGCAGGACAAGGACGGCAACTGGCGCGAGATCATGGTCGCGCACTACCGGCGGGCCTGAGCCGACTCACCCGTCGCGGGCTCCGAGGCCGCGCCGGCCCGGCAGTCATCCCCCGGTCAGTTGCAGACCACGTTGCCCGGGAAGCCGTCGTCGACCGCGGTCTTGCAGCATGCCTCGAGGCCGTAGCTCCACGAGCAGGACTGGCCCTGGTTGACCTGGTTGCAGCGGCCGTCGAGGTCGGCTCCGGGGCCGAGATTCTCGATCGAAGCGCAGTCGTGGCCCACGGGCCCGGTGAACACGCAGCACTCGCCGCTGTTGCCGCAGGTCACGTCGCCGAAGCCGTCGTCGACGGCCTTCTTGCAGCAAGCCTCGGCGCTGTAGTCCCACGAGCAGGACTGTCCTTGGTTGACCTGATTGCAGCGGCCGTCGAGGTCGGCTCCGGGGCCGAGGTTCTCGATCGAGGCGCAGTCGTGGCCCACGGGCCCGGTGAACAGGCAGCACTCCCCGCTGGTGCCGCAGGTCACGTCGCCGAATCCGTCGTCGACGGCCTTCTTGCAGCAGGCCTCGGCGCTGTAGTTCCACGAGCAGGACTGGCCCTGGTTGACCTGATTGCAGCGGCCGTCGAGGTCGGCTCCGGGGCCGAGGTTCTCGATCGAAGCGCAGTCGAAAGAAACCGGCCCGGTCAGCCGGCAACAGGCGTCGTCCGTCCGAGGCGGTCGAGCGCCGACACAGCCCGAGAGAGCGATCGCCACGACGGCGGCGCCGATGAGCAGACGGGCCGAACTGCCGCCCGGACGCAGGGTCGCGGTTTCGATAGTCATTTGACTCACCTCCAGTGGGGTTTGCGACTCCTGAGGAAGGGGCCTGCGTCCCCCTCCTGGCAGAGCCCGGGACCCCGGTCCCCACATTCTGGCGCCCGCGACAAAACGGATGTTACGAAGGCCTGGCCGAAAGTCAGTCGATGCTCCTCGGCGGGCGAGTTTCGTGTCGGTCCTTTCCTGTCCGGGATCAAGGAGGGGGATCGGCCGGGCCGAGTTCTGCCAGGTTGGCCGCGTAGGTAACGGCGTCCGGGTGGTTGGCGCCGAGCACCCGGCGGCTCACCTCGACGACCTGTTCGAGGATCTGGTGCGCCCCCTCGGCGTCGCCCAAGGCCCTGCGGGTCTCCGCCAGGTTGTTCAGCGATCTCAGGGTGTCCGGGTGCTCCTCGCCGAGCACTCGGCGGCTCACCTCGACGACCTGTTCGAGGATCTGGCGCGCCCCCACGGCGTCGCCCAAGGCCCTGCGGGTCTCCGCCAGGTTGTTCAGCGAGATCAGGGTGGACGGGTGCTCCTCGCCGAGCACCCGGCGGCTCACCTCGACGACCTGTTCGTGGATCTGGAGCGCCCCCTCGGCGTCGCCCAAGGCCCTGCGGGTCTCCGCCAGGTTGTTCAGCGAGATCAGGGTGTCCGGGTGCTCCTCGCCGAGCACCCGACGGCGAACCTCGACGACCTGTTCGTGGATCTGGCGTGCCCCCTCGGCGTCGCCCAAGGCCCAGCGAGTTTTAGCCAGGTTGTTCAGCGAGGTCAGGGTGTCGGGGTGCTCCTCGCCACGCACCCGGCGGAAAGCCTCGACGACCTGTTCGTGGATCTGGCGCGCCCCCTCGACGTCGCCTAAGGCCCAGCGGGTCTCCGCAAGGTTGTTCAGCGAGGTCAGGGTGGACGGGTGCTCCTCGCCGAGCACCCGGCGGAAAGCCTCGACGACCTGTTCGTGGATCTGGCGCGCCCCCTCGGCGTCACCCAAGGCCCAGCGGGTCAAGGCCAGGTTGTTCAGCGAGATCAGGGTGGACGGGTGCTCCTCGCCGAGCACCCGGCGGCTCACCTCGACGACCTGTTCCTGGATCTGGCGCGCCCCCTCGGCGTCGCCCAAGGCCCTGCGGGTCTCCGCCAGGTTGCTCAGCGAGTTCAGGGTGTCCGGGTGCTCCTCGCCGAGCACCCTGCGGCGAACCTTGACGACCTGCGTGTAGAGCTTGACAGCCTCGGCGCTCTGGCCGGACGCCCACGCAAAATATCCTGCGGCCGCCCACAGCGCGGTGGGATCGAAGGCGTCGCCGGGAGGTGCCTCTATCCAGCGTTGGCAGAGAGCCGCGGCGTGGGGGAAGTACCGGCCGCACTCGGGCCAGGTCGAGGGATTCCCCCTTTCGCGAGGGAAGGCCGCCCCGACCGCCGCGTGCGCGCGCTGCAGTGCGCCGGCGGCCCCGCCCCGCGCCTCCAGACTCCGGCGCGCCACCCACTGGACCATCCGGTGGACCGCGAACAGCTCGCGCTTCGGATCGAAACGGAAGAGCGAGAACCTCGTCAGGGGCGAGGGCGCCGAGCGCCGGGCCGAGGTGTTCCGCCTGCTCGGCGAAGAGCGAGAGCGGGATGCGGTCGGGGGCGAGGAAGGCGCAGGCGTCCATCACCTCGCGAGCCGCGGCCGGGACCTGCTCCATGTTGAGGAGCCAGGTCGAGGCGACGTCCTTCGCGTAGCCTCCCGCCAACCGGTAGGCGCCCTCCTCGAGCGCCAGGACCTCGCGCCGGGAGCGGAGCAGGCCGAGGTACTTGCCGAACGAGAGCCCGATCTCGACGATGTAGGCGCTCGCCTGCTCGAGGGCCAGGGGCAGGCCGTCCAGCTCCTCGGCCAGGGTCCTCGCCGCGGCGGCCTCCTCCGGGCCCGGCTCGCTCCGGCTGGTGCGATGAAGCAGGAAGGCGACCGCCTCGTCGGCCGGCAGGACCTCGACCTCGATCGGCTGGCCGGCGCCGAGCTTCGGGGGGAGCGACTGCAGCCGGGAGGTGATCAGGACGTGCCCGCCGCGGCCCTCGGGGCGCGGCAGCTCCTCGGGGCGGTCCTCGACGTTGTCGAGGACGAGGAGCCAGGCGTCCTCCGCGGAAAGCCAGGAGAGGGAGCTCCGGGCCGCCTCCTCGGCCGGCGTCGCCGGCGGGACGCGGCCGGTCAGCCGGGCGAGCTCGGCGTAGCGGGCGGAGAGCGTCTCGGGGCTCGAGGCGTCGGCCCAGATCACGTGGGCGTAGCGGCCGGCGTAGCGGTGGCAGTACTCGATCGCGGTCTGGGTCTTGCCGACGCCGCCCAGGCCGCGCACCGCCTGGGTGAGCGCCGAGACGGTGTCGGTGCCGAGGCTCCGGGCGAGTTGCTCGAGCAGCTCGGCGCGGCCCTGGAAGTGCGGGTTGCGCGGCGGCACGCCGTGGAACCGCGGGCCGCCGGCGGCGCCCAGGAGGCGGCTCCAGCGGAGGCAGAGCGCCTCGTGCCGCTGCAGCCGGCGGGTCAGCTCCTCCCAGCCGTAGACCTCGACTCGGAAGCCGGCCGTCTCGGTGAGCTCGGCCGCGAGGTCGCTGAGCCTGCGGGAGGGTGGCGCGGTGGTGGCGACGACCAGGGAGTCGAGCTTCCTGCGCTGCTGTCTGGCGTGCTCGACCTCGGCCCTCACCTCGGACGCGGTCAGCCTCCTCTCCGGGAACCGCCCGCGGCGCTTGCACTGGACCGCGTGCCAGCCGCCGTCGCGCCGGCCGACGACGTCGACGCCGTCCTGCTTCTCGCCGGAGCGGCCGTACTTGGTCGCCTCCGGGTCGCTCCACTCCGCTTGAAACAGCTCCCAGCAGAAGTCCTCGAAGTCCTGCCAGTTGCGGGGCGGGTGCAGCGGCTCGACGGGGAGAGTCATAGAGTGCCGGTATTTTAGCTGAAACGGATTCATCCGCCAGGGGTCGGCACCCGGTGTCCGGAGCTGGCTCAGCACCGCGAGCTGAGCCGCGCGCTGCGCGGCGGCCGGTTCAGACCAAGTCGAGGAACTCGTCGACCGTCAGCCTGGCTTGCCGGAGGATGTGGGAGAGCGTCGAGCGCTTGACCGGCCGATGAGCCGGGACGGTGAGCTTGAGAACCTCGTCGGGGAGGTGCTTGTGCAGGCGGCGCTGGAAGGCGCGGAGGATGCGGGAGTAGCTGAGCGAGGGGACGCGGGTCACACGACCAGCTCGTGGACCTCGGCTCCCTCGACGGCGGCGAGATCGTCGTCGAGGGGCTCGAGGTAGAGCGCGATCGCCTCGCGGACGTTGTCCATCGCCTCGTCGGCGGTCTCACCCTCGCTGATGCAGCCCGGCAACGCCGGCACGTAGGCGGTATAGCCGCCCTCGTCGCTCGGCTCCAGCACGACCTTGAGGTTCATACGGGGGATTGTACCTTCGAGGCCTCACCGCTCGCGCTTGCGCTCGGCGGACAGCTCGTCAGCTTCCGGCCGGTTCCCGCGAATCCAGTGTGCCCTGAGTGTGCCACGGCCCGTCCCGGGACCTGTCCGTGGGGTGGGATGGTGGCAGCCAGAAGGGAATCGCCAGAACGGGCGACCGAAGGGAGCCCGTTCCCCGATCCCCATGCGCTTCAGCCAGTTCGCTGCGAGCAGCGAACTGGCGGAAGCGCATGGGGATCGAACCCACCCCCCGAACCGGAACCGGCCCGGGACAACGGTTTTGAAGACCGCGGGAGGCACCAGCCCCCGAGCGCTTCCACCGGCGAGTCTATCGGCTGCGCCGCACCCGAATGCCATACTCCGACCGATGACCTCCGACGATCCCGCCGGCTCGCCCCTCCGCGCCCTTCCCGGCGTCGATCGGTTGCTCGCCGCGCCCGAGCTGGCGCCGCTCCTCGCTGCGCATCCGCGCTCGGAGGTGACGGCGGCCGTTCGCTCGGCGCTCGCGGCTCTCCGCGAGGCGGGCCGTCAGGGCGGGATCGACCCTGGCCAGCTCGACCCCTCAGCCATCCGCGAGCGCGTCGAGGCCGCCCTCGCCGAGCGCGCCCGGCCCTACTACCGCCGGGTGATCAACGCCACCGGGGTCGTCCTCCACACCAACCTCGGCCGCGCGCCGCTGGCGCCCGAGGCGGTGGCGGCGCTGGCCGCGACCGCCGGCGGCGCGCAGCGGCTCGAGGTCGAGCTCGAGAGCGGCGAGCGCGGCGGCCGCGACCGCGGTTGCGCCGAGCTGCTGGTCGAGCTGACCGGCGCCGAGGCGGCGACGGTGGTCAACAACAACGCCGCCGCGACGCTCCTGGTGCTGGCGGCGACGGCGCGCGGGCGCGAGGTGGTGCTCTCGCGCGGTGAGATGGTCGAGATCGGCGGCAGCTTCCGGGTGCCGGAGGTCCTGGCCGAGAGCGGCGCCCTGCTGCGCGAGGTCGGCACCACCAACCGCACCCATGCCGCCGACTACCGGGGCGCGATCGGCGAGCGGACCGGCCTCCTGCTCAAGGTCCACCCTTCGAACTACCGGGTCGAGGGGTTCACCTCGGAGGTCTGGATCGAGGAGCTGGTCGCGATCGGCCGCGAGCACGGCGTGCCGGTGGCGCACGACCTCGGCTCGGGCTGCCTGGTCGACCTCGCCGCCCACGGCCTTCCCGCCGAGCCGACGGTCCGGCGCTCGGTCGCCGCCGGCGCCGACCTGGTCTGCTTCTCGGGCGACAAGCTCCTGGGCGGCCCGCAGGCGGGGATCCTGGTCGGCCGCCGCGAGGCGGTCGAGCGCTGCCGGCGCCACCCGCTGTACCGGGCGCTGCGGCCGGGCCGGTTGGTCTACGCCGCGCTCGAGGCGACCCTGCGCCTCTACCGCGGCGGCGAGGAGGCGGCGCTCGCGGCGGTGCCGGCGCTGGCCCGGCTGGCCGCCGATCGCGAAACGCTGGACGCGCGCGCCGCGCGGCTCGCGGCGGCGCTCGGGGGGATCGGCGGACAAGAGGTCGAGGTGGTCGACTGCACCTCGCAGGCCGGCAGCGGCGCGATCCCGGCCCGCGAGCTGCCGAGCCGGGGAGTGCGGGTGAGCCCTGCCGAGGGCTCGTCCGACGACCTCGCCGCCGCGCTCCGCCGCGGCGAGCCGCCGGTGATCGCCCGGGTGCGCGACGGCGCGGTGCTGCTCGACGTCCGCACCCTCGCGGACGGTGAGGTCGAGGAGGTCGCCGCCGCCTTTCAGCGAGCTGCGGCGCCTCGCCCGGGCTGACCCGCGCCGGCCGCCGAGTCGGGCGGCGAGGCGCGGTTGGAGTTCAGCTCGGTGTCAGCCGGCGTCGCCCGCGGGGCCGGCGGCGCCGGCCTTCTCGTTGTACTGCGCCAGCGTGTCGGCGCTCTCGAAGTAGAGGACGGTGCCGTCGGCGAGCGCGCCGGCCACGGCGGTCGCCTTGTCGACGGTCTTGCCGGTCACCGGGTCGACGGAGCTCCGGACCGCGGCGTCCTCGGCCAGGCGCGCCTTGCACATCTGGCAGCAGCCGTAGTAGGTCTTGCCCTCGACCTCGACCGGGATCTGGTCCTTCTGGAACAGCGCGTCGTTGACCATGCAGACCTTCTTGGTCTCGACCTGGGTCGCCGGGCCTGAGGAGGCCGCCGCCTGCTCCTGGGCGAAGGCGGCGGGCGCGGCGGCGAGGGCGAGGGCGAGGAGCGGCAGGGCGATGCGGCGGATCGGGTTCACGAGGGTCATCGAAGGCCTCCTGGGTGTCGTTTCAGCGCCCGCAAGCGTAATCCAGGTGCCCCGTCGCTGTCGAACCGGGGCAGCGTAGAATCCGGGCGTCCGCTCTCTCCGGAGGATGCCGAATGACCCGCCCCCTCTCCCTCCTCGCTCCGGCGCTCGCCGCCGCGGCGGCCTCGCTCGCGCTCGCCTGCGCCACCAGCGCGCCCGCTCCCACGACCGCGCCGCCGCCGCCCGCCGCGGCGGCCGCCGAGCTGCTGCCGGCGACCGACGGGGATCGCGAGATGGCCGCGCTCGCCTTCATCGCCTACACCGGCGAGAAGGTCGTCGGGACCGACGACGAGGTCGCCCGCGAGCTGGCGCCCTGCTTCGCCGCCGAGCTGGCGCGGCAGCCGCTCGCCTCCGGCTGGGAGCTGGTCTGGGGGCCGGCGGTCTTCCGCTTCGAGCACGCGCTCTACAACGACAACCTGATGTACGTCGTGCGCGGGCGCGACCAGCCCTCGAGGTTCGCGGTGGTGGTCCGCGGCACCAACGGGCCGGCGGTTCTCGACTGGCTGGTCGAGGACTTCAGCGTCTTCCGCCTCGAGCGCTGGCCCTACGGCGATCCCCCCGCGGCGCTCCGCCCTCAGATCTCGGCCGGCACCCGGAAGGGGCTCGAGATCCTCCAGGCGATGGTCCCGCCGGAGGGCTCGCCGGGCGCCGGTCAGGGGCTCCAGGCGTTCCTCGGCGCCGCCGTCGCCGGCGAGGCGCACGCGCCCTACGCGATATCGGTCACCGGCCACAGCCTCGGCGGAGCGCTGGCGCCGGCGCTCGCCCTCTGGCTCGCCGACACCGCCGGCTCGTGGGATCCCCGGGGCCGGGCGAGCCTCGACGTCGTCTCGTTCGCCGGGCCGACCGGCGGCGACGCCGGCTACGCCGCCTACTACGACGACCGCCTCGGCGGCGCGACCCGCCGCGTCCACAACCCGCTCGACGTCGTCCCCCACGCCTGGGACGTCGAGGAGATGCGCGAGGCTTCGACCCTCTTCGAGCCGCTGATCGCCCTGCCGCACGACGAGAGGATCGCCTTCGACCTGCTGATCGACGCGGTCGAGCGCAAGGACTTCCAGCACGAGCTGGCCGCGGCGCCGCCGCTCGCCTACCGCCACCTCGAGCCGTCGCTGACCGCATTCGGCGCCCAGCTCGGCTGGCAGCACCACTGCGGCTACCTCTGCGGCCTGGGGATCCGCGACACCCTGCTGCCGGTCAGCGACGACTGCAGCAAGCCGGCTGCGGATCCCTGCCCGGTCTGCCCGTAGCGCGGCGGGCGAACCCGCCGAGGCCGCTCGCCCCGGTCCCTCGAGAAGGCTGGTGAACCTTGTCGAAACTCCATGCGCTCCTGCCTGGGCCGCCTGCCAAGCAGGATCCAGCGCGTCCCGGCGCTCGGTGGAGGGTGGGCGGCAAGCAGCCGGGCCGGCCAGCGGGTGACGGCCGGAGCAGCGGCCGTGACCCAGGGCTCGGGTGGAGCGGCCTCGACGCCCGCGCGCGACTCGGTCATCGCCTGAGCGCCATCGCGGTGGACCGCCCGCCGGCCGAAGCTGTCCCCGCGCCTCTGCCGGCGGGCCCGGCCGGCTCCCAGGTCATCCAGCCGCTGCTCGACCGGGATCAGTTCCGCGCCCAGGGCGGGCGGAGCTCGGGCCTGTGGAACCCCCTGGGCGCAGCGTGGCGGCTCACCCAGCCGCAGCAGCTCACCGACATCGACACCCTGCTCCATCAGTATCATCAGCACGCGGCCGACGACACCGACCAGGCTTCGGTCCACACCCGCCTCGCGCTGCTCGACCGGGTCGAGCACCACGCCTACGATTGGTTCGACCGCAACCGCGACACCGCGCCCTCGCACGCCACCCATCGCAGCTTGCGCGGATTGCTCGACAGCGTGCAGGCCGACCACGAGGCCCTGATCGGCGCCACCGATGCGCACAACCACGCCCTCTGGACCCCGGACCGCGGCGGCCTCGCGCTGCACGATCGCCAGCAGCTCGACGCCGACTGGAACAGCCTCCGGGGTGGCCACGGCGAGATCCGCATCCACGACTCTCCGGTCGAGGACCCGCATACCCCCGAGGCCGGCTTCCGCAACCGCGCGCTGTCGTCGTTCGCCCGCCTGCTGTCGCGGCAGCGCGGCCGGGGCCTGGTCCACGACCTCGACACCGGGGGCCACCGGGTCGACATCCATCCCATGCATCCTGCCGAGCAGGCAGTCCGTCCCTACAACGCCATCACCGATCCGGTCGGTGGCCACCCCCGTGCCATCCCCGACGCGCACGATCCCCTCGGTTACCAGGCTGCCGCGGGGGGCGGTTCAGTGCTGCGGGTGGACCCCCGGCTCAGCGATACGGTCACCGCCGACTTCGACCAGCAGGGCCGCAAGATCATCGCGCCCACCTTCGTCACCCTCGGGCACGAGCTGATCCACGCCCGGCACAACCAGCAGGGGATCAACCGGGAGCAGATCGAGCCGGCCCGCTACCAGGATGGAGGCGACCGCGCCGGCTGGAAGGACCGCGAGGAGTACGACACCATCGCGCACGACCCGGCCCTGAACGAGAACCTGCTGCGGGGCGAGCACGGCCTGAGCCTGCGCCACGGCCACGAAGGGGGCAGGCCCTGGGAGGAGCCGACGACGTTGACGCAACGGCTCGCCGGGCTGTGGAGAGCGGTCCGGGGCTGATCCCGGAGCCGAGGCGCCATGGTGCCGGAGGCAGGATTCGAACCCGCATGAGGCAAGCTAGCCCCCAGGGATTTTAAGTCGGAATAAGGGCAACAAAGGACAACTCGCCATCTCGCGTAACAATCCCAGAATCAATATCTTGCACCGAATCTACCGGTTGGTCTGACTCGTCAAGGGTGGCCAGTTCTCAAGGTCAATTGTGCCAAATTTGTGCCAAAGTTATTGATATAAACAGGCGAGACCGGAAGCGACTTTAACTGAGTGAGGCCAGACGACCCCGGAGGGTGTGTGCCGAGGCGGCGGGGTGGCAGCTCTCCGCCTCGGCTCATCGCGCCACCGCCGGCGACCGCGAAGGTGGCGCCCGGGAGCGGGGCGGCTTGGAGCCGGCGCGGCGGCCGAGAGGTCGACCGCGACGCGCCAACCTACGGATAGCGCTACTTCCTACCGCCGGCGGCGGAGCGAAGCCACTTCTCGTACTTGTCGCGGTCGATGAAGACCCGGCGCGAGCCGGGCGGACGGACGACAGCGCCCGACTCCTTGAGGCCGTTGGACTCCTCGTGGAAGATCGCCCACCGGATCGATGCTTCGCTGAGCCCGCTGGGGGCGAGCTCCTCGGCGAGCCGCTTGACGGTGCGCAATGACGCCAGCCCGTCCTGGGGAGCTGGCGCCGCCGGCGCCGCAGGCCGATCCGGCGCGGCCGTAGACCTCCGGAACGACGGCCGCCGGGACACTCGGTCGAAGCTGGCTCCCGTCTCCTCGGCCATGTCGCTGAGGTTCGCCCCGGCGCCCGCGGTACGGACCGTGTGCCGCTGCAGGAACCGCCGGAGCTTGGCGGCCGGGTAGCGGACGGGGGCGTTGTGAGCCTCGCCCAGCTTCACGTAGGGCGGACCGGTCCCGGCCTGGCGCCAGGTCTGGAGCGTCCGGACCTGCGTGCCGAGCAGGTCGGCCGCCTCCCGCTCGGTGAGCAGGGCCCCGAACTCGTCGTAGATCCGGTCGATCTCGGGCTCGAGGTCGAGGTCGAAGTCGACTTGGGGCTCGTGCGTCATGGCAGGCATCTCCTTCATGTGCCAGTGGAAGAGACTCGATCCGAGCCTGACCGCTCGGGCCGGAGAGGACAGCTCCGCAGATGGCCGCGCGCGGCCATCGGGCTCGAGCCGAGGAAGCCGCAACCGTTGCGGCAGGCGACCGGCTCGCCAGGCGGAGCGGCCGCGCGAAGAGCGCGGCGCTTCGGCGGCGGGGGAGCCGGCGCACCCGAGCTCGCCAGCTCGGCGAGCCGAGCCTCGAGCCGGTTGCGCTGCCGAGCCAGCTCGAGCAGCTCCTGCTCGGCCTGCTTAGCTCGGTCGAGCACGCCCTGCTCGGCCGCGTGAGCCAGCATCGAGCCGGCCGCCACCAGCTCGACCGCGAGCACGGCCGTGCCGGACCAGGCCCAGCGGAGCGGGCTCGACCCGAGCACCGCGGCGAGGTCCGAGCCCGACAGCCCGGCCACCAGCGCCGGCGTCACGAGCACCGCGGCACACGCGAGCACCAGCCCCCAGGTGGCGATGAGGAGCGGCCGAAAGCGCGAGGCGCGGCTCAGCGCGTGGGCCAGATAGGCGCCGCCGCCGGTGAGCACCACGCCGGTGGCCACGCCGGTGACGGCCAGCAGGCCGGCTCGCAGCCTGGGACCGACCTCGATGCCGTCGGCCTCGAGGAACGCGAGCACGAGCCGCGGCACGTTGACCAGGATCGCGGCGACCGCGAGATGCAGCCCGACCCGAAGCCGCGCCCCGCGCTCAGCCACCACCTGGATCCTCCTTGCCGGGATCGCCGTGCTCGGCGGCGGCGCCGAAGAGCGACAGTTCGGGGAGCCCCGCCTCCCGGCGCAACAGGCGGCGGCGCATCGTCGCCTCGACGCGCGGCCGCTCGGACGCCGGGAGGCGCGCCGCGACTGCCCGCAGGGTTGCGGCGACCCGCTCGTCCAGACGGGCTCGGCCCTCGGGGCCGAGCCGCTCTTCGAGAGCCGCCGCGAGCCGGTCCTCGAGGAGCCCGAGCGCGTCCTGGACCGCCTCGGGCTCGCCTTCGAGCCCGCGGATCGCATCCCCCCAGCTCACCTCCTCCGCCGGCAGGTCCGCCGGCAGCGCCGCGGCGAGCCGCGCGAGCCGCCCGGCGAGGTCGAAGGGCTCCGGCGGGTCCCGCCAGCCGAGCGCGGCCATCTTGGCGATCAGCGGATCGACCGGCGCCGGCATCCGGTTCCGCCTCCGTGCCGAGGCCAGGCAGGCCTGGACGTAGTTGATCGAGTTGGCGAGGTAGCCGCGCTCCCGGAGCCGGTGCAGCTCGGCGATCAGCGCGGCCTCGTCCGGCCACTCCCGGAGCCAACCCTCAACCCGTCGTCTCGACGGCCGGTCGGCTCCCTCGAGCCCCCGCCAGACCTCGATCACGCGCTCTACCTTCTCCGAGCCATTTCCAGAGAGGATTTCTTCTCCTGACGGTTCCAATGATGGTTCTTCCTTAGAGGGAGTGGTCCTGGAGGTCCGGTATTCGCCGGTCCTGGAGGCCCGGTATCGGGTGGGGGATACCGGACCCCGGGGTCCGGTACTTGGCGGACCGGCAGGCCCGGTATTCACCGGACCCCGAGGTCCGCTATCTCCGCGATTCAGCGGACCCCGAGGTCCGGTATCCGCGGCTTCGCAGGGCCGATACCGGTCCAGCCGGTAGAGGTGCCGGCGCCCGTCGGTGGGATGGGCCTCAATCGAGATCTCTCCGGCGTCGGCGAGCCGGGCGAGCAGGCGCCGGAGGTAGCGCTCGCCGAGCCGGGTCCGCGCCACCAGGGTCTCGATCTTGGGCCACGCCACCGCGTCGTCGCTGGCATGGTGGGCGAGCGCGAGCAGCACGAGCAGCGCGCTACCGCTCTCGCCGGATCGTTGCCACACCTCTTCCATGACTCGGATGCTCAAGGCACGAAGGCCTTCGATGCCCGGGAGCCGCTCGGCCCCACATTCGGCTGCGCTCGGCGGCTGGGGACAGCGCCGAAGTTCGGGCGAGTCCCGAACGAGATTGCGACCCTAGCATAGAAGTATTCCCATAGCGCAACTGGATACCCTGCCGTGTCGTGTCGATCGTTGCAGGGCCCAGCAGGACTTCGAGGCCCTGCCGGACCTCATGGTCCGGCAGGGCTTGGAGAGAGATGGCCTTTATTTATTCGGCTCTCCCCCGTGAATCGCCTCAGCACCGGCCACGCGCTCGTCTCGCGGGATCCGGCTCGAACTCGCACAGGGGGTAGCCTTGAAGAGATCTCCATGAGACAATCGATTGCCCCAAGAGGGAATCATGAGCCCCGCCCCCGAGAGCACCCGTCACACCGGAGACCGCGAGCCTGTTGCGGCCCGCGGGACGACGGCCGCCGCCGCGCCGTCGCCCGCGCCGCCGGCCGCGCCCGCGAAGCTCCTCCCCGCCCTGACTCCCGCCGGCCGCGAGGTCATGGAGGTGCTCTGGACCCGGAATTCGCCGCAGAGCACCCGCACCCTCCACGACGCCGTGTCGCGCCGCTTCCCGGAGCGCGCCGGCCGGCAGATCAACACCACCTCGACCCTGCTCACCGAGCTGATCGAGCAGGGCTGGGTCGCCGGCAGGAAGCGCGGCGGCAGCCGCTGGCACTACGAGCCGGCGGTGTCGCGGAGCGACGGCATGACCGCGCTAGCGCAGCGCACGGTCGGGGAGTTTTGCGCCGATCGCCGCGACGCCTGGTACCTGGTCCGAGAGGCGCTCCGCGCCCTCGACCTCGAGGAGCTGGTCCAGAGCGGGAGGGGGCGCGCCGTGCCCGCCGCTGGGTTCGGTCCCGGTCCCGGCGGCCGCCGGCCGCGGAAGGGGTAGCCCCGGGCCGGGGGCGCGGCGAGGCGCCCCCGGCCCGGTGGCGTCAGAACGGGATGTCGTCGTCGCCGGCCTCCTCCCCGGCCTCGCCGGGCTCGTCCTCCGGCGGCTCCTGGCTCTCGCCGGCGAGCGGCTTGACGACCTGGAACTCCACCTCGTCGGCGATGACCTCGCTGTAGTGGAAGACAACGCCTTCCCGGTCGAAGCGGCTGGTCTTGAGCCGGCCCTTCACCAGCACCCGCGAGCCCTTCCCCAGGATGCGCAGGGACTTGGCGAGCCCCTGAAACGCGGTGACCCGCGTCCAGGTGGTCTTCTCGACCCAGTCCTCGCCGCGGCGGACACGGTGGCTGGTGGCGACGCTGAAGTGCGCGTAGGTGGTGTCGCCGGACGTCTTGGTCTCGATGTCGGCGCCGAGGTTGCCACAGAGGATCACGAGGTTCATCGCTGACTCCTTCCAAGTCGAGAGCGGAGTCATCTCCGCTCTTCGCCCTGGCGCCCCCACCCCTCTTCCTTCCTCCTCTTCGGCCTCCTGCCTCTGCAGTGGATCGACAGCGGGGCGGGAGGGCGGGCGCTCCGCCCGGAGCCCATCCCGGGCGGAGGCGGGGAGGGCGGAGCCCTCAGGCGGCCCGGGCCGACTCCCGGAGCCGTAGGAGCTGCCCGGGGCGGGGGCGGAAGGAGGTGACGACCAGGTACCGGAACTCCTGCTCCTGTCCCTGGGAGTCGGTGTAGCGGTGGGACTCCCAGTAGCCCTGGACCTCGACCCGCTGGCCCTTGCGGGCGGTGCGGATCTTGAGCTCGTCCGGGTGCTGGTCGAGGCGCCAGGCGCGGAGCTGGTACCAGGTGGTGCGGCGGTTGCTGCCGTAGCCCTGGTGGACGGCCATCGAGAGCTTGGCGAACTCGCGGGGCTCGCTGGTCCCCTCGACGGTGACCTCTCCGTCGACGACGGGATCGTGGAAGGTGCGGCTCCAATCCCTCCGGGCGGTCAGCTCGGTGGCTACGTCTCGGCCGAGGTAGCCGGTGAGGGTCAGGGTCGGGGTGCTGGTCTTCATCTCGCTCTCCCTTCGTGGTCGTCGTTTCCGTCAGCCATGGGCAGAGCGTGAAAGGCCGGGGGCCGGCCAGCCGCCAAGGTGCCGCGCAGCGGCCGGAGGACGAACGTCCGGAGACTTGGCGGCTGGCCGGCCCCCGGCCTAGCCTGATCCAGGGGTGACGGAGACGACGGCCGCGAAGGGAGCGAGGGCAAGACCGGCGGCACCCCGGCCCTGACCCTCACCGGCTGCCTCGGCCGACTCGGGCGGAGAGGTGATGAAGGCGGAGGAGCCTGCGCTCCTCACCGTTGCGGGCGATGTGGAGGTGGGGGCGAGCCTCCCGGGCTCAATCCGGCTACCGGCGTTCGGCTCGCCGTTGAACCCGTCCGAAGCCGCGGCTCATCTCGTAGAGCCCGACCTCGAGCTCGGGCGCGAGCTCGCCGCCATCGGTCAGGAGTCTCGGGACCGTCGCTGGCCCCGAGGGCGGGAGCGGCCGCTGATCCAAGGCCGAGCCGTCAACTGGCAGCGCCCGGTCGTTGACCAGATCGAGCGCCTCGTCGAGACGCTGCAGCGGCACACCGAGAGCGTCGAGGAGCTTGCCGAGGCTCGCCATCGTGGGCGTCTTGGTGCCCTTCTCGTAGTTGGAGAGCATGGCCGCCGAGATCCCGGCCGCCTCGGCGACCTCGACCTGAGAGCGGCCGTCCCGCCGGCGCAGCAGCCGCAGGGCCTTGTGGAGATTGTCGAAGCGGGTCACGGCGGGGCACTGTACCGATGGCGGCACGGAACCGCAATCTCGGGCCTGCTGCGCCACCGGAAACACCGGCGACTCTTCCCCGATTTATCTCTCGGCCGCCGGACTATACTCACGCATGCTACAATACGCCTCTCAAGACGGAGTACGCACCGCCGCCGATTCTCCCTGGGACAACCGCCGGTGGCAGAACTCCTCAGCCAAAGTGCTCGGCCTGCCGCCATGAGTGGGATCGATCACGGCCGAACGAGTCCAGGCCGGCAACGCCGGACGGCGGTCGCCCTGCTCGCCGTGGTGTCGGTCATCGGGCCGGGGGCTGCGCTCCCTTCGGAGGCGCCATCCCCGGCCGCCGCGCCGGACGGTAGCGCGGGCGCCAGGATCCTGAGCCCGGACGGGACGCGGTGGGTCTCTCACGAGCCCTTCGACCCCTACCCTCCGGCCGGCGTCGAGACGGCGGTCACCTTCCACGTCGGAACCGTGGAGCCCGCAGCGCCGCCGGTCGCCATCACGGTGCCGGGCGTAGGCCGGACGATCGACGCCGTCCGCTGGATCGACTCCAGGTTCGTGCTGGTCGGCGCCGACATCTTGTCTTCGATCCTCGATGCAGAGACCGGCACGCTTTCCGGGCAGGTGTACGGAATGGATTTCGCGGTCGCCCCCGGCGAAGCGAGGATTGCCTTTCGATTCGGATTGACACCACGCTACTTCTGGCAAGACGGTCCCCCCGCGAGCCGCGTGGGCCTGTGGTATCGCACGGAGTCGGACGCGAGCGCGGCGGGGTGGAGTTGGATGGACGTGTATCCGGAAGTGCGCCTCACACCGGCCGTCAACTACGGCGAACCCCCGCTCGCGGAGCGCCATCTCCTGGTGTCCGGCTTCGCGTGGTCGCCGAGCGGTCGACGACTGGCCTTTGTCGAAGACCATGAGGGAGCGCGCTGGCTCGTCGTCCTCGACCTAGAGTCGGCGCCGAGCGGATCGGCTCCAGCCCAGCGCTTCGCGGTGCCCCTCACGATCGAGGATGTCGAGTCCCTGCGCTGGAACGCGGACGAGACCATGTTGGAGATCGACGGGCCGGAGGGACACTTGCGGTGGGCGCTGGAAGCCGGAGTGGGGCGGCTGCCCGCCGCAGGCGGAACGAACCCGTTGGCGCTGCGCTCGGGGCCGCCGCTCCAGCGCGGGTGTCACGGCCGTCCGGCTTCCGCCCCTCGACGGTCCGCGAGCACGCGGGCGGCCATGTGCCGGGTGATCGACTGGAAGCCCGCGACCAGCTCGGCGAACGCCGGCAGGAGGTCGGCCGGGAACTGGGAGTAGCCGAGGAAGCGGTGGAGGTCGACGCCGTCCGGAGCACCGGGGAGCAGCCGGGTCGCCGGCGACCCCTGGCGGTCGTTGGCCAGGTCGAGGCGATCGTCGAGCGGACCTAGACGAACCTCCAGAGCATCGAGGATCTCGCCCAGGGTCTTCAGCGAGGGCGCGCGCACTCCGCGCTCGTAGTTGCTGACCATCGCCACCGAGATGCCGGCCCGCCGGGCGAGCTGACTCTGATTCCACCGGCGCTCCTCGCGCAGCGTCCGGATCACTTCGCCGAGGTTGTCGAACCGCGACATCTTCGCTCCTCCGAAGCGCCGGCGCACTGCCACGTGCCGGCTTGGACCACCTCTGGATTGACGGGATGAGAACATGCTGGACGGGGCGATTCTATATCCTTCCGACTGAGCACTCTTGCGTCGTCAGACATCTCCAGCGAGGAAGCGCGACTTGCCGGACGGGACTCACCCGCGGGGAGACCGGTTGGCGTTGTGCCGAGCGCCGACGCTTGCTATCGTCGCAAGAGCGCACTTGAGTCCGCCATGGGAGACGCGATGGACCCTCGAGACGACCATCGGTCGATCGAGACCCTGTTCCGGATCGACCGCGGAGAGCTTCCGCTCTCGGCGGCGGTCGACCAGGAGCTCGGCCATCTCCACGCACTCTGCCCGGAGTGCAAGCGGGTCTTCGAGGAGTTCGAGGAGGTCCTGCGGGAGATCGAGGCACGGAGGGGAGAGCTGCCGCTCGGTCGCCCGCCGGTCCCCAGCCCTGAGCTTCAGGCACTCCTCGCCAGCGATCGCCGGGAGGCCGAGAGAGAGGTGGAATGGATCCTCGACCTCGCCCCAGAGGAGCGGAAGGCGAAGGTGACGGGAGCGTACAAGCGGTTCAGAACGCCCGCCTTCGTCGAGCGGATGATCGAGGAGGCGCGGACCTGGGTCCGGCATGACCCCCGCGAGGCTCTGGAACTCCTCGATCTGGCCGAGGCGCGGCTCTCCAAGATCCCGACCGAGACCTATGGCGAAGCCCTGGTACGGAGGGCCGGGTTCCGGCTCCTCGCCCACCAGGTCAACTGCCTGCGCGTGGCCGGGGACCTCCGAGCCGCCGCGGCCCGCTTCGAGCGCCTGAACAAGCTGCTGCTCGGGGAGCCTGCCGAGGATGCCCTGCTCGAGGCCGAGATTGCGAGCCTCGAGGCGTCGCTGCGGTACGACCAGCGCCGGCTGCCCGAGGCCAAGGAGCTGCTCGACCGGGCGGCGGAGATCTACCGTCGGGAGGGAGATGCAGACGGACTGGCCAAGGTGCGAATCAAGTGCGGCATGATCCTTTACATCGCCGGCGAGGCGGAGCAGGCCATCCCGCATTTCGAGTCCGCGGCGGCGGCGGTCGACCCGGTGACGTCCCCGCAACTCGCCTTCAACTCGCTGCACAACCTCGTCCTGTGCCTTTGTGCCGTCGACCAGGCCAGGGTGGCGAGCGGGGTGCTCGAGGAGGCCCGAGCGGTCTATCAGCGACTCGGCGACCCCACCAACGGCACGCTGCTGACATGGGCCGAGGGCAAAGTGGCCGCTGGCCTTGAGGATGAGGGAGCCGCGATTCGCTGCCTTCGAGAAGCTCGCGATGCTTACCGCGAACGGGCGCTCGGTTACGACGTGGCGTTGGTGAGTCTCGATCTTGCGGCTGTGTACCTGCGCCTGGGCGAGACTACGCAGGTCAAGCAGCTTGCGAAGCAGATGGCGGCGACCTTCGTGGAGCGCGGCGTCGAGCTCGAGGCGGCTCGGGCTGTGGCACTCTTCCATGAGGCCGCGCTCGCCGAGACGCTGACCTTCGAGATCATCGCGTGCACCGAGATTGCGCTCCGGCGCGTAGCGGCCGCACCTCCCGCGGCGCAGTCCTGACCTCCCCGCCGCCCGGCTGACCCCCCTCGACGACGCGGGGTGGCGCCGTCGAGCGGCAGGCCTTCGGCAGCATCATTCTCTTGCCACGACGGGCGAGCGGTTCCTCTCTCCTGGAGGGTATTCTGTCGCCACGAGGTCAAATCGTTGTCCATCCAGACAAAACAGCTATCAGACGTTTCGCCACTCTGCCGTCCTTTTGCCCTCGACCTGCGGTACATCCAGGTGTAGAAAGGGGGCGCACCGGCCATCCAGGCTGCATCCAGCGGCCCCCGTGGAAGGAGGGATCATGCGTCGTCTCACCCGCCACTCCCTGTACCTCGCACTCGCACTCTCCCTCGTGTGGCCTCAAATCGCGCTGGCCGTGCCAGGCGACAGCGGCAACCCCGGCCCCTGGTCTCGGATCGAAGCCTGGCTGTCGAAGGTGTGGGGACCGGTGGCCGGCATCTTCGGTGGCTGCGAGGGTTCGGGGGGTGGCCCAACGTCGGATGCGAATGGTGTCGCCGGGCACGCGTGCGCAAACTGCTCGCCGCCACCCGCCACTACCCAGGGGGCGCCGACAGGTGGCGGTTCGGAGCAGGACGGCGGTCCAACCTCGGACCCGGATGGCTAGATGCTCCTTTCTCTCGGGTCGGCATGAGATGCCGGCCCGGGAGCTTCTCTGTCACCATTCGCACACGCCCTCACACCTCCCCGTGGGAGGGTAGTGCCTGATGCGCGATCGTTCGCAGTCTCTTCACGAAGATCCGGAGCTGCTCGCCGCCGTGCACGCGGGTGAGGTGCCGTGGCGAGAGCTCCGTCATCGCCGGCGGCGGCACCTTGATGCCCTGTGCGGGGCGTGTGCTCTCCGGACGCGGCACTTCGCCGCGCTGCTCCGCGACCGCGCCCGGACCGACCCGGCGACCCGAGGCCGCTGCTATGCCGCGGTGGCCGACGGCTGGTTCGATCTCCGTGAGGCTTTCGAGGGGGATCTCCCGGAGGTCGAGCGGGATCTGACGACTCTGCGCCGCACCGCCCCGGGGCGCCGCGCGCAACGCGTCCGGCGTGTCCAGAAAGATCGCTTCCGGAGTCCACTCCTGGCGGAGGCGCTGATCGAGGAGAGCCGCGGCCAGCTTCGCCACCACGTCGGAGAGGCGCTCGGCTGGCTCGAAACGGCACGAGCGGTCACCCGGCGCGCCGCGGTGGACGTCGACAGTCGGGCCGGCTACGTCCCGCTCCGCGACCTGCGGTTGAGAATCCGGGCTCACCAGGCCAACAGCCTCCGCGTCCGGGGCGAGCTGCGGGCTGCCGACGATCTGTTCCGCGAGCTCGCGGACCGCCTCGCCGGCGCCGAGCCGCCCGCGTTGGCCGTCTCGGCCGAGCTGGCCAGCCTCGAGGCGTCGCTCCGGTACGACCAACGACGGCTGGAGGTCGCCGACGGACTACTGGAGCGAGCGGAGCGCTTCTATCGCTGGGCGGAGGACCGGACAGGTCTGGTCAAGGTGCAGATCAAACGCGGCATGGTCCTCTACGCTGCTGGGGAGCCCGAGAGCGCGATCCGATGCTACGAGGCGGCGGTGCGGGAGATCGATGCTGACGCCGAGCCTCAGCTCGCCTTCAACGCCCGGCATAATCTGGTGCTCTGCTTGTGCGCCGTCGGCAAGGCGGACGCGGCGGCGGAGGCGCTCCAGCCGGTGCGAAAGCTGGCTCAGCGTCTCGGCGACCCGACCAACGCCACGCTTTTGCGGTGGGCCGAGGGGAAGGTGGCCGCCGTTCTCGGTGAGGAGGAAACTGCACTCGTGCATCTAGGAGCAGCACGCGCGGCTTACAACGCCCGCGTGCTTGCTTACGACGGTGCGCTCGTTGGTCTCGATATCGCCGAGATCCATTTGAGTTGCGGCGATACCACCGAGGTGAAGCGCCTAGCCGAAGAGATGGCCGCCGTCTTCTCGGCGCGAGACGTCGCCCGGGAGGCGGCTCGAGCCGTGGCGATGTTCGCGGGCGCGGCAGTGACCGAGGCGTTGACCCTCGAGATCATCGCCCGCACTCGGGCGGTGCTGTTGCGGACCGGTAGGGGAGAGGCTCCCAACCGGGGGCAATCGGAACACCCGGCTTCCCGGTAACCGACGCCGCGTGCGGCCCGCGGCACAAGCGCGGGGGGTTCCTAGCAGGACAGCGGACTGGCTCAGACCCCCAACGCGGTTGAACCCCACTCTACGCGCCGGCCCGGTAGGCACGCTGCCGGCCCGGCGAAGCCGAAACCGAGAGAGACCGGGGCTCGAGACGGCAGGGTGAGGCGCTCCGCCGGATCCCACCGCGCACGGATTTTTCCCGCGCAGGCGCGCCGCGTCCGCGCCTCGCACTCCCAATCCGTCGTCCAACCCGGCAATTCGCACCCTGCGCTCAGGGCGAGAAATCCTTGTTCTCTCGTTCTCACGATTTCGAGCCTATCGTCCCGCGCGACGGCCGAGAGGTGCGCTGCGATCTCGTGGGAGAGAGGAGAGGAGCATGGAACCGACCGAAGCACCGCAGTCCCCCGAACCGCCCGGCGGCCAGGTCCGCTGGCGCGACTGGGAAGCGCGCAACGGCTTCCGCCAGACCGCCCTGGTCTACGTCGACGACGAGACGCTCCTGGCCGCCTTCGACAAGGTGGGCGCGTTCATCTACGAGGCGTTCCTCGACGGCGCGCGCCGCCCCGACGCAAGCCGCTCGCCGGCCGGCATGACCGGCCGCGAGGTGGCCGCCGTGGCCCGCGACCTGCGCCACCTGATCGAGTTCCTGGGGCACGTCGCCGCGGAGCGGGAAGCGAGCGAGCTGCCGCCGGTAGAGCACCGCCTGGCCGAGCTGGCAGCGGCCAAGGCGCGGGAGATCGAGGCGATCGCAGCGGCCCTCGAGGCCGCCGTCGAAGCCGGCGGCGGCGTGTGACCCGCCCGACCCGATCCCGAGGAGGCGACCCGTGTTGAGCGACGGCGCGAGCTGGCGAGCGGACGACCTCGGCCGGCACCTGGAGGCCCTGAGACGGACGCGCCCGACCTGCTTCCTCACCGGCCAGCGCTGGGGCCTGGGCGACGACGAAAACCGCCTGAGCCCCCGGGGAGCGGCCGCGGTCCTCCCCCGGCTCCCCGGCTGGCGGCTCGAGGCGGAAGGACAGTCGCTGCGCCGGCGCTTCGAGCTCGGCTCGAGCGCCGAGGCCGTGGGGCTCCTCGCCGCGGTCCAGGCGTTCGTGGGCGGCGACCGCTGGACGCCCGAGTGGCGGTGCGAGCTGGGAGACCGGCACTTGGACCTCACGGTCCGTGCCGGCGGCGGCCGCGGCCTCCCCGCCTGGCTGCCCTTCCTCGCCCGCCGCCTCGACCGGCTCCAGGCCGCCAGGGAAGGGGAGCGGGTCCCGCCGCCCTCGGACCGCGAGGAGCCGGCGCCGCTGGACGAGGAGATCCAGCCCCCCTGGCGGCTGAGCCGGGACCGCACCGCCATCCTCGGACGGTACGCCTTCCCGAGCCCACTCCAGTCGATGACCTTCGCCTGCCTCGCCGGTGCCCTGGCGGTCCTCCAGAGCGACGTCGCCCGCGTCACCGCCGAGATCGCCTCGGACGCGGTCCGCCTGCGCCTGACCGACCCCGCCGGAGGGGGAGTGACCCCAACCGTCCTCCTCGCCGGCTACGACCTGTCGGCCCAGGCGAGCGCCTGCGGCGCGACCGCCCCCGAGACCCAGCTCCCGGACCGCCCGCACCTCCAGGAGACCGCACCATGACCGCCGCGACCCAGCGCAGCCCTACGCCGGACCGCGACCGGAACCGTCCCGTTCGAGGTCTTCACCGCCGAGCTGATCGAGCAGCTCCGCCTCGGCACCGAGCCGCCGACCGCTCTCGAAGCCGAGCTGGGCGGCCCCTGGCATCCGCGCCGGCTCCCGGCCGGCGGCTTCGGCCTCTACCGCGACGGCGATCGCGAGTACGGCACCGGCCCCGTCGTCCGCATGGCCGACCGCCTCCTCGCGCTCCTGGCCGCGGCCGCCCTCGCCGGGACCGCGCGCCCGGCGGTCTACGCAATCGAGCCCGACGCCGGCGCCGCCGGCTACCCGATCCGCCGCGGCAAGGAAGAAGTCGGCTCGGCCCACTACTTCATGGCCGACCTCTGCACCGCCCTCGATGTGCTCGACGCCGTGGTCAGCTCGCCCTCGGCCCTCGCCTGCCTTCTCGAGGCCGCCGGCCCGACGGCGCTCGAGCGCGCGGGGCGCGAGCTGGGGCTGCGACTCGATCGAGATCGAAGGAGGGAAGAGAATGAGGAGTGAAGCGGCCAGGTCCCACCCAAGGGTGTTGGCCTCAGCCCCAGCCTACGATCCGGCGAGACCAGCGGCCTCGGATCTGCTCGAAGCGCTGCGCCGGAGGGACCAAGGCATCCTCGGCGGACTCTGCCGCGCCTTCCTGGAGCTGACCCGCGACGTCGCCGAACCGCTGGCAGTCACCTCCGACCTGGGTCCGACGAAACCGCTCCGAAGGATCGCGGAGGACCTGCGGTTCCTCGCGGTTTGCCTCGGGGGAGCCGTCGCTCCGAGCGGCGACCATCGGGCCGGAAGACCGCGTGCCACCGACGCTCGCGCCGAGGTGCTTGCGGCCCGAGTCACGAGAGTCGCCGAAGACCTCGAGACCGCGGTGGTCGAGTTCGAAGCAGGGCATGGCGCCAGCGACGCCGAGTAAGCGATGAAACACCTCGAGCCGGCCGATCGACCTCACCAACGGAGAAACGGCGTGTGAGACAGCCCGAGGCCGAGCCGACCGACCCGGTCGACCTCTTCGAGGACGAGCTGGCCCGCCGCCTCGGCCACGAGCGGCCGCCGGCTCTGCCCTATGACGCCTGGCGCCGGCAGCGAGTCGCCGCGATCGAGGCCGCCGGCTCCCGGGCCGACCTCGAAGCGCTCCGCCTCGAAGCGGACCTCGGCGCTCGGTAGCTCCCCGTGCGGGAGCTCCCTGACCGTCACACCTTGAGACCGCCGCACGGACGAGGGCGGAGGCTGATCCGGGCCGCGGCCTGGGCGGCGAGTCTTGCGGCGGCGGCGGCGGCGGCGGCCGCCGAGGTCGAGGTTGCGGTCCGGCTGAGGGGCGACGTGCCGCCGCCGGCCGGCGCGGTGGTCGACCTCCGACCGGTCGGAGGCGCCCCGGCGGCCGAGCGGCGGTGCTTGCGCTCGAGGTAGCTCATTGCCGCCCGCCAGTCGCCGGGCATCTGCTTCTGGATGATCGCGACCGCCCGCACCTCGGCCTCGCCCTCGGCGGCCTTGACCGCCTGCCAGAAGTGCCGTACCGGCCGGCCCGCGCGCGTTCGCCCCGCTCCATAAGCGGTAGTAGGTGCGCTCGGTGACGCCGGCATAGACCGCCGCGACCTGGGCGTAGTCCGGCGGGACTGTTGCGATTGGTTCAGCGGACCGTCGATCTTTGCCCGCCCCACGGAGGTCGCTACCGACCCAGCGCTCTATGCACCCGAGAAGAAGTTCCTCGGCCGCCGAGGGATCAACCCTCGGCGGCGAGGACCACTCAATCCCGACCTTGGTCCCGGGCGCGGGGCTACACGCAAAACTCCCCGCCGCAGTCCGAGAAGACCGAGACGTTGTGCCAGCTCGTCGCGCTGTAGCCCTCGTTGTCGACGACTGTCAGGCTCGCCGAGTAGAACCCGGGGGACCAGTAGGTGTGCTGGCCGGACGGTGACGAGCTCGTCGTGCCGTCGCCGAAGTCCCAGTAGTAGCTCGTGATCCACCCGTCCGGGTCATAGCTGCAGGAGCCGTCGAACGAGACGTCGAGGGGGGCGTTGCCGGAGCTCGGGCTCAGGCCGCCACAGGCGATCGGCGGCGCGAAGGACGGCACGAAGGTGGACGTGGCCATGGCGACGGCGTTGTTGCCTTCGTGGACCTCGGTGATGCTGCCCAGGGGATCCACGATCCAGCCCAGGTAGTAGTGCCCGCTCGGCTGGCTCCCCGGGATGGTGACCGAGGCGTTGAAGGTAGGGGTGCCGCCGGAGCTCAGCGAGAAATTGGCGGCGCCGAGGAAGGTGTCGGCGGTCGAGATGAAGCGGTCGGTCGAGAGGTGGAACTGGACGCGGACCGACTCGTTGCTGGTGCCGCGGTTGCCGATCGTGAACTGGAAGCCGACCGGCTGGCCGCGGATCGCCTGGGAGGGCGGGACGATGTGGTCGGTGTCGATGGCGCTGGTCGAGCGGTAGGCGCTGGCGTAGACGTCGCGCGCCGTGCAGCAGGTGCCGTAGCCGACGCGGTTGCCGAGGACGTCGTCGGCGTGGGGCTGGACGGCGTTTGCGTTGCCGATCGTGCCGCCGTCCGGGTAGCGGTGGTTGAGCGACGCGACGGCGTGCGTCTGGTGGTTCAGGCCGAAGGAGTGGCCAAGTTCGTGGATGGCGACGATGGGCAGGTTGAACGGCGAGAAGGGGTCCGGCGGCGAGGCGGGGTTGGCCGAGAAGGTCCAGGACTCGTTGTCGTTGAAGATCACGTCGGCCTCTTGGAGGTCGCCCCAGCCCCACCAGGAGCAGGAGTAGCGGATCACGGTCACCCCGATCGCGCCGTCGAAGTTGTAGTCGCGCGTGGTGAAGACCGAGTTCTTGCCGTCGCCCAGGGTGATGGTGGGCGAGCTGTCCCAGATGGTGTTGAAGTGGAACCGCGTCCCCGGGGCGGCGTGCCAGGCGGCGAACGCCGCCTCGAGCGCCGCGCGCTTGGCGGAGCCGGGGGGGAAGGCGGCGTTGTGCGGATAGTAGTTGACCGTCGTTTGACCCCAGTCGATCCGGTCGCCGACGCAGGTTCTGTAGTCCCAGGCCGCCGCCGGCGCGCCGACGGCGGAGAGGGCGAGGAAGAGAGCGGCGGGGAGTTTGTGGATAGCTTTCTGGCTGGACATGGAAGCCTCCTGGTTCGTCGCGTTTGGGCAAGAGGGCTCTACTGGGCCGGTCGGAGGGCCCACTCCACGCTGGCCGGGACGTCTTCCGGCCGGGCTGACCGGACCAGACGTCCGGGCACGAAGGTCGGCTGCGCCGCGCGGCTCCCGACGTGCCGGCGCAGGGCTGCGAGCGCCTCGGTCGCTGCGGGGACCGCGCGCGGCCCGTCGGGGGCGACGCCGGCGGCCTCGGAGATCTCGACCCCCTCGGCGTCGAGCAGCACGGCGGCCGGCGCATGCAGCGCCTCGGGCGCCGGCAGGGCGGCGCGGTGCCACCGCCCGCGCTCGATCCCGCCGAGCGCCCGGCCTTGGTCGTCCACGAGGACGCTCGCCCCCGAGCGCGGCTCGCGGTCGAAGCGGTACTGCCCCTGGCGCCACCCCACGACCGGGAAGCGCGAGGTGCCGTTGTCGGCGACGAACAGCAGGTAACGCTCCCCCGGCGCGAACTCCGGCGTGCCGAGGACGACCACCGCCTCGTCGCCCACCCTCCCGCCGTGAAAGCGGAGCGTCAGCTCCTGGTGCTGCACCCGCCCCTTGAAGGTCTCCTCGACGCGAAAAGTCACGAAGGTGAAGGGGAACCTCCCGTCCTGCGACAGGACCACCTCGTGATGGACCGCGGTGCCGGTGAAGATCAGACCTGCGGCGTCGACCAGCTCGTCAGCGTCCACGGGCACCATAGTCGTCGCCTGTCCGCTCCGCACCGCGGTGCAGAGCGCAATGAGGAGGAAACTGGCCACGATTCGCGTGCAAGCTTGCATGCGGCTCTCCTTGCTCCTGCGAGCGTCGGTTGTCTGCGAGCACCACGGTGCACGTCCCCACGTGTGCTGATTCCGGACGGCGGACGCCAGGCATCGCCCCTCTGGACAGCCAGTGGCAGTGCGGGCAGGACCGGGTCTCTCTCGGGTACGCGAGGCGAGGGGGCGAAAAGGGATCAGCGGAGTGGGGCGGCGCGGCCAAAGGACGCCGCCGACCCACTCACCCAGCTTGCCTCGAGGAAAGAAAGAACCTAGGCTCGCCCTGGGTACCTGCGGAAGGGTATGGCCAGTGACACTCACGCACCTGCTCGTCGCTTGGAGCAAGGGCGATGGCGAGGCCCTCGAGCGCGCGGCTCCCCTCGTCTACAGCAGGCTGCGACAGCTCGCCGCCCGGTATCTGCGCCGGGAGCCCGCCGGCCATATCCTCGAGACCGGGGCCCTCGTCCATGAGGCCTTCCTGCGGTTGCACGGCCAAGTCCGGGTGAGCTGGAAGAACCGCTCCCACTTCTTCGCCATCGCTGCTCTGATGATGCGACGCGTGCTCGTCGAGCATGCGCGGCGCAGGAACGGCGCGCGCCGGGCGCCGCACCTCCCGCTCGACGCGGCCGGCGAGGTGGGACTGACCGAGGCGTCCGAGGTCGTCGCCCTCGACGATGCGCTTCGGCGGCTCAGTGCTCGCTATCCCCAGGCCGGCAAGATCGTCGAGCTGCGGTTCTTTGGCGGTCTCAACGAAAGCGAGATTGCCGAGGTACTCGGAATTTCGGTCCCCACGGTCAAGCGCCGCTGGCGCTTCGCGCGTGCCTGGCTGCAACGCCGCCTCTCGAGCCAACCTCCCACGCCATGAATCCCGAGTACGACCGGCTTATCGCCGACGTCTTCGAACAGGCGGTGGACCTACCGCCAGCGGAGCGCGGCGCTTTCGTCGAAAGAGCTTGCGGTAACGAAGCAGCGGTCCGCCGCGAGGTCGAAGCTCTGCTGGCGTTGGACGCGGAGGTCGCAGCCGGGGGTGGATCGCCGTTGTGGAGCTCCTCGGCGGCAGTGCCCCGAGGCACCTTGGGCACCACGGCGCGAATTGGATCCTATCGGATCGTCGGCAAACTGGGCGAAGGGGGCATGAGCGAGGTCTTCCTTGGCCTTCGCGACGATGGTGAGTTCGTCCGTCGGGTAGCCATCAAGCTCATCCGCAGCGAGGTCTTGACCGCGGACACGATGAGGCGCTTCGAGACCGAGCGCCAGATCCTCGCCAGTCTCGATCACCCGTCGATCGCCAAGCTCCTCGATGCCGGCAGGACCGCCGACGGCGTGCCCTACCTCATCATGGAGTACATCGAGGGCGAGCCGATAGACCTCTACTGTGACCGCCACCGCCTGACGATCGAAGAGCGCCTGGAGGTCTTCCGGCAGGTCTGTCTGGCCGTCCACGTGGCGCACCAGAACCTCGTCGTCCATCGCGACATCAAGCCGAGCAACATCCTGGTCACTGAAGCGGGGCACCCGAAGCTGCTCGACTTCGGCATCGCCAAGCTGCTCAACCCCGACCTCATGCGCCGCGGGAATGAGCCCACCGCGAGTTGGGGACGGCTGTTGACGCCCGAATACGCCAGTCCTGAGCAGATCCTCGGCAAAACGGTCACCTCCGCGAGCGACGTGTATGCGCTCGGAGTTCTTCTCTTCAAGCTGCTGACGGGCTCGGATCCGTACCGGCTGCGCGAGCTGTCAGCGCCGGAGTTGGAACAGTTGATCCTCACCGCCGAGCCGGACACTCCGAGCGCATGCGTGCAACGGTCGCTGAAGCGCACCGACTCTGCCATGGCCCCGGATATCGCCGACCTGCGGAGCACCAAGCCCCGCATCCTGGTGCGAGCCCTCGCCGGTGATCTCGACGCAATCACGGCCAAGGCTCTCCGCAAGGAGCCTCAGAACCGTTATCTTTCGGCGGAGCAGCTGGCGGAGGACTTGCGCCGCCATCTCGCGGGTAGCCGGCCGGCTGCAGCGGATCAGTCAGGGATTCCTGGCCGCTGGTGGCTCACGGCAGGAGTGGCCCTGGCCTTGGCCCTGGCCGCGGTGACGCTGGCGCTCGTGCTGCAGTCTGTACGCCTCGCCGACATGCGATTCGCGGCAGAGCGCGAGCGGGCCCGGGCCGAGGAGCAGCTTGCTTCCTTTCAGCGCCTCTTCGCCGAAAGCATCCGGCGGGATTTCGTGCGACAGCCAGAAACCCACGCCAACCTGCTCATGGCCCTCGGGCAGTCCTACCTCAACATTGGTCTCTTCGATGAGGCGGCTACGTCGATTCAGGAGGCGCTCGATATTCGGCGCCGGACGTTTGGTACCGAACACGAAAGGGTAGCCGAAAGCCTCACGGCACTGGCGCTGGTGGATGAGGCTCAAGGGGATTTCGACGGGGCGAAGGCACTCCATACCAAGGCTCTGGCGCTACGCCGCGAGCTCCACCCCGGAGACAGTCTCGAAGTGACGGAGAGCCTGGTCGGGCTCGCCAGAGTCCTGCTGGCGAAGGGGTACCCGCCGCAGGCCGAGCCTCTCCTCCTGGAGGCAGTCAGAACTCGGGAGAGGCTCCTGATCGAGGGCGATGTCCGGCTCGCCGAAGCTCTCACCGACCTTGGTCACGCGGTCGATCGAATGGACAGCCCGAGCGCCGCCGAGCTCCTCTTCGGGAGAGCGAGCAAGATCTACCAGAGAGACTCCGAAAGCTGGGAGCTGGCGCTGAGCCTCGTCAATCATGCCGGCGCACTCCTCGAGCTGGGCAGGCGCGAGGAGGGAGAGGAGCTCCTGCGGAAAGTGGCCCAGATAGGTCAGGAGCGGTGCGGCCATGAGATCACGGACCTCTCGACCTCGTTGATGAACGTCGCGTCCGCCGCGCTCCGGGACACGCCTGCAGTGGGGACTGATGGCGATCTTCTGCGTTCCAACTCCCAGTCCTGCCAGATGCCGAGGCTCACCGAGCCTCATCTCAGCTACCTGCTCCAAGGCTTGGGTAACGCCCTGATAGAGCTCGGTGACCCTGTCCAGGGCAGGACTTTGTTGAAGCGGGCGAAGGTCGCGCCAACACCCGCGACCCAGCCCGTGCCTCTCCAAACTGATCCGTTGACCGTCGCTGACGACTGTGTGCCGGACGGCGGCTACGCGGAGCCGTTCCGGCGCCCTTGCTGCAGCGGCGTGATCGCGAGGGGCACCACGTTCTGCAGCAGTCCCCACGACTGGGCCAATACCTGGCGTACCTGCCGGCACGTCTGCGGCAGCCGTCTCGTGAATGGCTGCATCCCTTCGGGTGGCGTCACCGACATTCTCGGCCTGACGGATTGCTGTAGTGGCACATCAGTCAACTACACGATGCGGTGCTTGAACCCTGCGGACCTTGGCATCACCTTCAGAAGTTGTGTCTTCACGTGCCAGTGAGGCTCAGTCCAAGACGGCACCTCACATAGGAGGTCGCGTCAAGAGGTGTGTAAACGGGATCAGGCGGCGACCTCCTCGTCAGCGCTCATCGTCTCCTTTGCCACGACTCTGATTCCGTTTCGATACTGAGCTCCCATCGCGACCTCCGGCAGCAGCTCGGGATGGTCGAGCCGCCGGAAGGTCTTCTCGAGGCGCGCATCGGCTTCTGGCCGCCCCCGCGCCTCAACGATGGCCCACCGAGGCCACGCGGCTCGCTCCTGCCGAGATCGCCTTTCTGCCGACCAGCCACGTCTGCAGCTTCCCCGCCTGGTCCTCGGAGGCCTTTTCTGTGAGGTCGATTGCGGGTGGGTCGAAGTCGATCTCATCCTGATAAGCGTTGATCATCTCTTCCATGTCGACCTGATACCGGAAGATCCTCGCGGAAGCCCGCGTGATCAGCAGGGCCATCAGGATCGCCACGCTCATCATCGCAGCGAGCTTCGTGACGTCGCCGGCGTGTAGGGTCTGGCCGATGAGGAGCGGCGTGTGGGGCTGGCGAAACGCGGCCTGGATGACGAAGAGGGAGAGCAAGTCGGTCCCGACGGCCGCCCACGCGGCGACCGCTGGGAGGAAGTAGGTCGAGTTGAGCATCCAGCGCAGGCCGTGGAAGGACTCCCTCTTCCGACGGCGGAACAACCTCCGCAACCAGCTCGCGCTCCCGTCGCCTGCCGACTCGGTGGTCGGCGCGGGCGTCCCCTGGGCCGCCTCCTCGTCCTCTCTCCTTCGGCCGTGAGGCCGATCGTCTCGCCGGCTGACGAAGATCAGCGCCGAGGTGATGCTGTAGAAGATCATCTCCCGGATCTCCTCAGGGCTCGACTGGGTGTCGTCGAGCAGCTTTCCGATCCCGTGGTTCTCCCGTCGCACGGCGAAGAAGAACCACACCGAGGAGACGAGGAGCCCCAAGCATCCCAGGACCGCGACGTCGCTCACGCCGACCCGGATGCCCAGCAGGCCGATCGACACCCACTGACTGTCGACCCAGGCCTCGACGAGCAGCCGCTGGGCCAGCTCGGTGACGGGGCTTCCCTCCGCGAAGATCGTCTTGAGGGCGAACCCCCGGTACCACGAGAGGTAGGCGTTCCAGCAGGCCACGACGATGGCGACCGAGATGACCGTCGTGACCAGGAAAACCTTCCGCGAGCGCCGGATCGCCTCCGTGATGCCCTGGAGCCGAATCTCAATCGTCCTGAACTCGACGTCGACCAACGAGATCACTGCCTCGCACCTCCACCGTCCCGACCGCTCTTGCACGATCGGGTGGGCTGTCGTTGCGGATGCCTGACTTCGGAGCGGACGGGACTCTGCTACAGCGAGCACCGCATGGTCAAATCGGAATGGTCGTAATAGCGCGAGGATGCCCGCCGGCCGCTACCTCGTGTGCCTGGCGCCGACGAGGGCCGCAAACCTCGACACGGTCGCGAAGCTCCCCCCGGGCGCCTGCGCCGAGGGCGAGCTGTGGCCGCTCGGCGAGCTGGCCCTGCCGGTGCCCGCGCCGGCCAGCCGAGCCTCGCGCTAGCGATCACCACCCGCCCCGCTCCTTGAGCGACACCCAGTCGCCGCCCCGCGCGACGATCACGTGGTCGACCAGCTCGACCCCGACCACCTCGCCCGCCTTCGCAAACCGCCGGGTGAACGCCAGGTCCTCGCGGCTCGGTGCCGGGTCCGTGCTCGGATGGGTGTGAAACAGCACCACCCCCGCCGCATGGCTCAGCAGAGCCTCGCGCAGGATCGTCGCGGGATCCGCGGTCAGGCGATGCAGGTTGCCCCGGAAGATCTCCCGGTCCGCGATCAGCCGGTGACGGGCATCGACGAAGAGCGCGCCCATCACCTCCTGACCCGGCCTCCAGTACTGGAGCTCGAGGTAGGCGGCGACCCTGGCCGGCTGTGACATCGGCTCCCGGGCCGGCACCTCCCGGCGAGCGAGCCGCCGGGCCAGCTCGACCGCGGCAGCGAGCCGAGCCTCGCCCGGTCCGGGCTCGGCCCCGGCGGCGAGGCTCTCGACCGAGCCGAGCCCCGCGAGCCCGCCGCAGCGGCCGAGGAAGGCCCGCACGGCCTGGAGCGAGCCGCCAGGGGAGCCGCCGTCGAGCAGCACGGCCACGATCTCGGCATCGGTCAGCGCGGCGCTCCCACGCTCGATCAGCCGGCCTCGCGGCGACTCCGGGTCGGTCTCCCGCCGCGCGGGCTTGTCCGGTTGAACGAGGTGGAGCTGAGGGACGGCAGCGGTCTTCATCGGGTGTCCTCCTTGACCGGGCGAGCGCTCCTGCGCTCGCCTTTGCCACCCCTCACACCTCTCCTTTCCGTCTGGACCCCTGCCCTCACGCCGCCCGGCTCAGCTCCCGGTAGATCGCCCGCCCGAGCGACAGCGCCGCATCGAGCCCGTCCTCGGCGCCGTCCCCGGCGCCGGCCGCCTCGAGCGCCGCGCGGACGTCGAGCCCGTCGACCTGGAGCGAGGCCGAGACCTTCCGCGCCACCAGGTCGAACGCGATCTCCTGCGCCGTCCCGGGATAGAACGGTATGAGGACCGTCACCGGCCGCACCTGCCCGATCCGGTGGAGCCGCCCGATCGCCTGCCGGTAGGTGAACGCCGAGTAGTCGAGCTCGTACCAGACCGCGGTCGAGAACCCGACCAGGTTGTTGAGGCCGGTGCGGACGGCGTTGGGATTGACGATCAGGACCGGCGCCCCGGGCTCGTTGACGTGGCGGTCGATCCAGGCCTCGCGCCGGGCCGCCGGGACCTTCGACGCGTCGAGCCAGACCGCCCCGGGCGCGACGCCCTCGACCAGCCGGAGCAGGCGGTGGGGGAGCCGGGTCCGGCTGTGCCTGAGGAAGACCAGCACCCGCTCGCCGGCCGCGACTCGCCGCCCCAGCTCCGCGAGGAGCCAGCGCTCCTTGGGCGTCCGCCAGCCGCGGGGGAACGCCTTGCCGGCCGCGATCTCCGAGCCGCCCACCGACTCGGGGTAGGCGACGACGAACGGTTCGAGATCGTCGGTCGCCCGATCGAGATAGGAGGGAAGCTCGACCAGCGCCCCGAGCAGCCGCCCGGCGAGATCCGGGTCCCGCCGGTCCCCGCGGATGCGCTCGAGGAGCTTGCTCTGGAGCCGCCGGTACTCGGCCACCAGCTCCTCGTCCCGGCCATCCCCCTCGTCGAGCCCGAGCGCCACCGGCTCCTCGGCGAGCGGCGGCAGCACCTCGTCGAGGTCGCCCTTGTGCACCGTGATCGCGGTGTCGAGCAGGTACCGCATCAGAAACAGCGGGTGGATCCCCGGCGCCTCGCCGATCACCCGCCGCTGGCCGACCTCGCGGTCGGTGTGCTCGCCGCGGAGCGCCGGCCCCTCCGACCCGCGGAGGGTCAGCCGCACCTTCTGATACCCGTACCGCGCCACGAACTCCCCCTCCTCGCTGCGCCCGAACTCCTCCCGGAACCGAGCCGAGAGCGCGTGGAAGTTGGCGAAGAGCGAGCTGGCGTAGCCGCCCATCAGACTCCCGGTCAGGACCAGCGCCGGCACCCCGGGCAGCCCGGTGAGCCGGTGCGCGGCCTTCGCCTGCGCCGAGCGCGGGTCGTTGTACTCGTGCGCCTCGTCGACCACCACCAGGTCGAACCGCCGCCGGTGCCGCCGCAGGATCCAGCGCGCGAGCGGCACCCGCCGCGGCGGCCCGGCCTGGTAGAGCGGCTCGCCGCACGGCCCCGACTCGTGCCACCGTGCACCAGCCGCGAGATCCTCGAGCGCGCCGAGAAGCCGCCCCGCGGGATCCGCGGGCTCGGCGCCATCCGCCGCACCGCCGCCCGCGATCCGCCGCGCCTCCTGCCGGAGGAACGACGCCGACACGAACGAGCCGGCTCGCTCGGCGATCCCGTCGAGCCGGCCGGCGAGCTCTGAGAGGTTCCGCCCCGAGGCGCGGGTCAGCGACCGCAGAAGGCTCAGCAGGCTGTAGATCTCGGCGTGCCGTTCCTCGGCCGGCGCCTCCATCAGCTCCCCGACCCGCCCGAGCACCCGCTCACGGAAGCGGTCGATCCGATCCGCCGCCAGCGGCTCCGGCCCGCGCCGCCGGCAGTGAGCGAGGAGCCGCCCGGGCGCGAGCCCGCCGACCAGGTCGTCCCCCGGCACCGCCCGCGCCAGGAGCGCCGCCAGCTCCACCGCGAGGACCGCCAGCCGGTTGCGCGGCCGCCGGCCCTTCGCCTCGCACCGGAGCCTGCGCGAGGCGTTGACGTCGGGCGCCGTCTCGATCCCGGCACCGCACCCGGGACAGCGCCCCGCGAGCCCGCGGTGCCCGTGCCCGAGCTTGGCGGTCTCCCGGCTCAGGACGTAGAGATCGGCCTCCTCCTCGAGATCCGCCGCCCCCTCGACGATCCGCACCCGCCACTCCGGCACCACCGCCGCCGCCTGGTCGCGCCAGCTCCCGAGGAGATGCGGCGGGCAGAGGACCAGCGTCCGCCGGACCACCGGCACCGCCCCCGGCAGCCCCAGCCGCCGCAGCTCCCGCACCGTCGCCCCGTGATGCGCGGGCGAGAGCGCCGCCGCGACGTAGAGCGCCATCGTCGTCTTGCCGGTGCCGACCTCGGCGACGAAGAACGGATTGCGCCCGGTGGCCAGGAGCTTGAGCGCCGCCTGCACCGCCTGGTCCTGCGCCCGAAACGGCCGCCGCGCCAGCGCCGGCAGCGCGAGCCGGTCCCCCGGGCGGGCCGGATCGTGGAGCGCCGGAAACTGCCGACCGAGGAGCGCCGCCATCGACCGCCCGTAGCGAAGCAGCAGATCCGCGGCGGTCCACCGCTCGAGGTCGTCGCCGCCCTCGGGCAGCGTCCCCTCGGCCAGCGTGTGGAAGGTGTAGGAGTCGAGCCGCAGCACCGTGACCGACAGCCGCGGCCGGTCGATCGTGGTCACCGACTGCGTGCCGTCCTCGGCGACCCGGCGATCGACCTCGACTGCCTCGCGCGAGTAGGCGCCCTTGGCCAGGAGCGCCGGAAACCGCCCCGGCTCGTCCGGCTCCAGCCGGTGCCCGTTGAACATCCCCGCCGCCAGCGCCAGCGCGATGTGCGCCGGCTTGGGCGGCATCGCGACCGGAAACCGCGCCCCGAGGAGCTCCCGCGCGTCGAGCCGCCCGCCGGTCTCGCCGCCCGGCCAGGGCTCGACCGCCGCGGCCGCCGCCGGCAGGTCGGCCTCGGCCAGCTCGTACTCGAGCCGGTACCAGGCGGCGCTCGCCCCGGGCACCTCGTAGGGATCCGCGCAGACCTCGGGCAGGACCGGCAGCGACCCCGGCTCCCGAGCCCAGCCGAGCACCTCCGCCGCCCCGGCCGGAGCCGACCCGAGCGGCTCCCGCCGCCGCCGCCCGGCGACCAGCACCTGCCCGAACCGCTCGTACTCGGGGCTCGGCAGCCGCCAGCACCGCAGCTCCGCGTAGTGCGCGGCCAGGTAGGAAGCCGAGGCCGCCAGAGCGCCGTGCGGGACCAGGAAGAGCAGCAAGCCCGTCCCCGCCGCCAGGTGCTCCGTGAACCGCACCAGGAACCGGTGCTCGAGCCGCCCGTGCTCCGGATCGTGGTCGTAGGGCGGGTTGAGGAAGAGGACGGTCGCACCGCCGCCCTCCCCGGGACCCGTCGTCGGCACCAGCCGGAAGGCGTCGCCATGGATCGCCCGGTCCCGATAGTGGCCGAGCCGGCCCCCGAGCACCCCCGCCCGCTCGCCCTCGAGCTCGCAGGCGAGGACCGACAGGCTCGACTGCCAGGACCGGACCTCCCCGGCCCACGCCCGCCGCAGCTCCATGATCGCCTCCCCCTCGCCGGCGCAGGGATCGAGGAGGATCCCGTGCGCCGAGCCGCCCGGCCAGCTCACCACCGAGGCGATCCGGGAGAGGAGGGAGGAAGGAGTGGGGAAGTAGCCCGCCACCTCGATCGATGCGGGTCGAGCCATCGGATGCACCTCCGGAAGCGCGACCGGCGCCAGCCGGCCGCGGGTTGAACGGGGGAGGCCCGCAGGGCCTCCTTCACCGTCCAGAGGTCACCCCTCCTCTTCCTCTCCTCTTGGGTGCCGCGGACTACAAACCGCCGAGATCGAGGCAGAGCTGCACCGGCGGCCCCGCCGCCGCCAGGTCGAGCACCGGGTAGACCGCCCCGCGCCGCACCGTCCCGACGTGCTCCCGGTGGAACCGCGACGTCCGCTCGGTCAGAAACCCCGCCAGGGTCGGCAGATCCACCGAACAGGCGATCGCACAGTCGAGCCCGGCGCTCCCACTCCCGAGGCCGCCCCCTGGCACGCCCCCGAGATCCCGCGTCCACGGCTCCTCGAGCGCCGCCCGGTAGAGATCGAGATGGAACCGCAGGTCCCGCAGCAGCGGCAGCGGCGTCCGCCGGTCGAGATACGCCGCGAAGAGCGCCGCCCGCACCGCCTCCCGGGCATCCGCCCCGTGCTCCCCGCCGAGCCGCCGCGCCTGCTCGTCCACCCACCGCCGCGCCGGAGCCATCACGAACCCGACGTCCTCCGCGAACGGCACCCGCGGCTCGAGATGAAAGAGCCCCGGCAGGTACGCGATCGTCACCACCCCGCCCGGCACCGCCTGCGTCGTCCACCGGTGCAAAGCGCTCCGCGGGATCTCGATCGAGGCGCCGCGCTCGACCGTCGCCCGCCGGCCGGCGCGGAGATTCGCGGTGAACGGCTTGGCCTCGCCGACGGTGGAGAAGTAGGCGAGCCAGACCGGCCGCTCGGTGCCGTTGCGGGTCGAGGCCAGCTCCCAGACGTGGTCGGCGGCCAGGTAGCCGAGCAGCCGAGCCCGGAAGGTGCGCGTCTTGGCCAGCCGGCGTCGTGATCGAGGAGCGATGGTGAGCCATGGGAAGTGCATCGGGACCTCCTCGAGGCCCGTCAGGGCCTCGTCAGCCTGAGCTCCTCCTCTCCTCGGGCCCCCGCCGGCGCGTCCGCCCCGAGGACTTCGAGCCCTCCCCGGACTGCTGCTGGCCGTGCCTCCTGACCCGCGACGCCCGCCGACGCTTCCTCGAAGCCTTCGAGGAGCGCCTCCATACCGCCTTCACCCCGGCCGAGGGCGGCGACCCGGTGACCTACCGCGAGCACCTCTCGAACCAGGCCCTCCAGCTCCGCCGCCTGGTCACCGGCGAAGTGGCGCGCTACGTCCCGCTGAGGCTCCGCTCGTGAGATACGTGGTCGCCTACGACGTCGAAGACGACCGCGCCCGCCTCCGGATTTCCAAGATCGTCGGCCGCTACGGCGTCCGGGTCCAGAAGTCGGTCTTCGAGTGCACCCTCGAGCCCGAGACCCTGGTGTGCCTCACCTGCCGCCTCGAGCGCGAGCTGGAAGCTGCCCCGGCAACGGCAACGTCCGATCTACCGCACCTGCGCCGAGTGCCTGGCCGGCTCGCTCGGGGTCGGCGACGACCTCGCCGAGGGGATGGCGGGGGAGCCCTGGCTTGTGGTGTGATCCGGCGGGTTGCCGCTCGCAAACGGCGGAGGTAGAGTGGCGCGGACAGCCGGAGACGAGCCACGAGGTGCTCTCCGGGGATGAATTTTGGAAACGCGCCTTTTTGGCATGGATCGTTGAAAACTGCTCGGACGCATCGGGTTTCGAGGATCGACGCCGGGAGCCCGAGGAATTCATCCCCGGAAGGCTCGCAAGGCACTGAAAGAGAAGGAGTTGCGAGGGCCATGAAGGACCGGGAAACGATGTTTGAAGCCTCGCAAGGGGTGCTCCAGCGTCATCCCCGGAAACGGCCTTGCAACCGGGTGTAGGATCAACGGGTTGGCGAGGGTAGGGTCGCGACCGGAAAGACCGCTCAGGGGATTGCGACTTCGATGTTGACGTGAAGCTGGTACCCAGCCTCCACCCGTCGCGACCGGAAAGACCGCTCAGGGGATTGCGACCGATAGTCCATGGACCCTGGCAACTCGGCGAGGCCTGGGTCGCGACCGGAAAGACCGCTCAGGGGATTGCGACCTGAGGTAAAGAAATCTGACCCGGCGAACATCGTCGCGAAGCGTCGCGACCGGAAAGACCGCTCAGGGGATTGCGACTTCTGGGCGCCGCCGGTGCCGTAGGGCTCGCAGATCTGGGTCGCGACCGGAAAGACCGCTCAGGGGATTGCGACTCTTCGTAGAGCTCGTTGTCGAGCTCCCCCTCGAACGTGAGAGTCGCGACCGGAAAGACCGCTCAGGGGATTGCGACGCAACAGGTGACGCACTGGGCTGGACGCACAGGGCTTTGGTTCCTGTCGCGACCGGAAAGACCGCTCAGGGGATTGCGACTTAGCGGGGATGGACGAAACGTACCGCGTGGAGCGCGTGGAGCTTCATCCCCTCCTTGGTCGCGACCGGAAAGACCGCTCAGGGGATTGCGACCGAGCTGCACGAGACCAGGGACACACACCGCCTCCTCGTCGCGACCGGAAAGACCGCTCAGGGGATTGCGACTCTGCAGAGTAGATGCTCTCCGTCACCACCGGGACCGTGTGTCGCGACCGGAAAGACCGCTCAGGGGATTGCGACTCTCTCGAAGCGCGCCCAGCCTGGTCAGCCCGCGTGGCGATACGCGTCGCGACCGGAAAGACCGCTCAGGGGATTGCGACCGTGCGCGACGGGGCCGTAGCGTGCGGTAGAGCTTCTCGGAGTCGCGACCGGAAAGACCGCTCAGGGGATTGCGACCGGAGTCATCGGCCGCTGGACCCTCGCCCGCGCCTGGGCGATCGTCGCGACCGGAAAGACCGCTCAGGGGATTGCGACCTACCGCAGGTCTCGCAGCCCAGGCCGTTGTCCTGGACGGGTCGCGACCGGAAAGACCGCTCAGGGGATTGCGACTTTCTCGAACACTTCGTTCCCGGCGAAGAAGTGGACGAAGCCAGTCGCGACCGGAAAGACCGCTCAGGGGATTGCGACTTCTCGGGGTTGACAAGGATGACGTCCTTGTACCGAAGGGGCTCTGTCGCGACCGGAAAGACCGCTCAGGGGATTGCGACTTTCTGAGTCTTTGAGGACATCGGCGGCCACGTCGGCCACGTCGCGACCGGAAAGACCGCTCAGGGGATTGCGACTTCTTCGAAGGCGACCGCGACCCTCATGCTTCCGGCGAAGTCGCGACCGGAAAGACCGCTCAGGGGATTGCGACCAACGACGCCGGACGTCGCCGCGAGGCGCCGAATCGAAGAAAGGTCGCGACCGGAAAGACCGCTCAGGGGATTGCGACTCTCGTCGCCATCGAGCAGACGGCCGCGCTCGACCTCGGTGGGTCGCGACCGGAAAGACCGCTCAGGGGATTGCGACTTCTACGTAGCGCTAGAACCGTCACAAGGATGAGAACCGTCGCGACCGGAAAGACCGCTCAGGGGATTGCGACTTCTCCCATTGGTCCGATGAACAGAGAACGAGCTGGGCCTGTCGCGACCGGAAAGACCGCTCAGGGGATTGCGACTCTGCCTGATGAGGCCGCCGACGAACTCCATGACTGTGCCGAGTCGCGACCGGAAAGACCGCTCAGGGGATTGCGACTTCGCGCAGTCGAGCGGCACGCGCTCGTCGATCATGTGTCGCGACCGGAAAGACCGCTCAGGGGATTGCGACTTTGAGATCTGCTACCAGTCCTCCCCACCCGCATTCTCTGCAGCCGATGGGCTCAGTCGCGACCGGAAAGACCGCTCAGGGGATTGCGACTTTCTCGGACGCACGATGGTTTCGATCCCGAACCTCTCGGTCGCGACCGGAAAGACCGCTCAGGGGATTGCGACTCATTCTGTACACTTCTAGCCTTACTCCATGCCTTCCACCGTCGCGACCGGAAAGACCGCTCAGGGGATTGCGACTCTCACCACGGGTTCCTCTGACATGGGGCCTCCTTGATTACAGTCGCGACCGAAAAGACCGCTCAGGGGATTGCGACTTCTCATCGGTGACGAGACCCGGGACGGCGGCGATCACCGTCGCGACCGGAAAGACCGCTCAGGGAATTGCGACTTCTCTCGCCTCTGCTACCAGATCACGGGCACGTTCTTTGTGCGTCGCGACCGGAAAGACCGCTCAGGGAATTGCGACTTTCTCCGCCTCGGCGGTCTGATTCTCCGCGATCTGTCGCGACCGGAAAGACCGCTCAGGGGATTGCGACTTCTCCACCCTGGGGGCCGACTCGAGCTGGGGCTCGGTGGTCGCGACCGGAAAGACCGCTCAGGGAATTGCGACTTTCTCAATCGTATGCCACGTGACGACGGGACAGGAGGCGTCGCGACCGGAAAGACCGCTCAGGGAATTGCGACTTCTCGCCGACGATCCCGTAGATGCCCACCGCGCCGCCCAACGTCGCGACCGGAAAGACCGCTCAGGGAATTGCGACTCGCGCGAGGACATCGCGGGGCCGGTGCTGTCCGCCGTCGCGACCGGAAAGACCGCTCAGGGGATTGCGACTATGCGCGCCAATCGGGCTTGATAGCCCGGATACGCCTCATCCAACGTCGCGACCGGAAAGACCGCTCAGGGAATTGCGACTTCTCTCGCCTCTGCTACCAGATCACGGGCACGTTCTTTGTGCGTCGCGACCGGAAAGACCGCTCAGGGAATTGCGACTTTCTCCGCCTCGGCGGTCTGATTCTCCGCGATCTGTCGCGACCGGAAAGACCGCTCAGGGGATTGCGACTTCTCCACCCTGGGGGCCGACTCGAGCTGGGGCTCGGTGGTCGCGACCGGAAAGACCGCTCAGGGAATTGCGACTTTCTCAATCGTATGCCACGTGACGACGGGACAGGAGGCGTCGCGACCGGAAAGACCGCTCAGGGAATTGCGACTTCTCGCCGACGATCCCGTAGATGCCCACCGCGCCGCCCAACGTCGCGACCGGAAAGACCGCTCAGGGAATTGCGACTCGCGCGAGGACATCGCGGGGCCGGTGCTGTCCGCCGTCGCGACCGGAAAGACCGCTCAGGGGATTGCGACTATGCGCGCCAATCGGGCTTGATAGCCCGGATACGCCTCATCCAACGTCGCGACCGGAAAGACCGCTCAGGGGATTGCGACGCTGAACCGAGACGGCCGCTGCGTAAGCCTGTCCCCCGAGAGTCGCGACCGGAAAGACCGCTCAGGGGATTGCGACTTCTTGCCTTCGCCATGTCTTACTACCTCACTGGAAGAGGTTGCGACCGGAAAGACCGCTCAGGGGATTGCGACTTCTCTCGCCGACCGTGCCCAGGTTGGCCGCCAGCTTGAGTCGCGACCGGAAAGACCGCTCAGGGGATTGCGACTTCTTGCCGTGACCGACCACCACTCCCACAAGCAGAGTGTCGAAGGGTCGCGACCGGAAAGACCGCTCAGGGGATTGCGACTTTCTCTTGCTGACGTGTTTCACTTCGCTACTCCTTCCGTTTCGGTCGCGACTGGAAAGACCGCTCAGGGGATTGCGACTTTCTGGGGATGTCGTGGAGTTTGGCGTCGATCCAGACCCGAGGTCGCGACCGGAAAGACCGCTCAGGGGACTGCGACTTTCTTGTACGCCGCTGGCATATCGCGCGTTACTTGCGTCGCGACCGGAAAGACCGCTCAGGGGATTGCGACGGCTCGATGTCCGTGTCGCCGATGTAGCAGCAGCCGGAGTCGCGACGGGAAGACCGCTCAGGGGATTGCGACTCTTCTTCACCACTGCGAAGGCGATGGCACCTGTCGGGCCGACGTCGCGACCGGAAAGACCGCTCAGGGGATTGCGACGCAGGCTCTCGACCGCGCTGGTCGCTCGAGGACCCGCTTGAACGTCGCGACCGGAAAGACCGCTCAGGGGATTGCGACCTTTCTTAGCTGTCTTTCTTCACGAAGCCGCTCCAACCAGGTTCGCGACCGGAAAGACCGCTCAGGGGATTGCGACGAGCTCAGCTTCGTACAGCTCCCGCTGGAGCCTCTCTTGGTCGCGACCGGAAAGACCGCTCAGGGGATTGCGACTCTCAGGTTGACGCCGCTGAAGTCGGCGACTGCCTGCGTCGCGACCGGAAAGACCGCTCAGGGGATTGCGACTTCTTGAAGTCGCAGTTGTCGACGTAGGGACGCGTCCAGGTCGCGACCGGAAAGACCGCTCAGGGGATTGCGACTTCTGGTAGTTGACGAAGTGGTGGGGGTCAGTCCTTGTCGTCGCGACCGGAAAGACCGCTCAGGGGATTGCGACGTAGCGCGGAAGCTGAAGGCCTCCACGTCGTCGCCGAAGGTGGGTCCGTCGCGACCGGAAAGACCGCTCAGGGGATTGCGACTCACGGTGTCGAGGTAGTTGAAGAGAGGCGGCACGGGCGGCTTCGCCGCGACCGGAAAGACCGCTCAGGGGATTGCGACGGGGGGGGGCAGCTGGGGCAGCGGCGCTGACCTGGACCTGCGTCGCGACCGGAAAGACCGCTCAGGGGATTGCGACGCGTAGGAGTTGCGGCGAACGGGAGCTCCTTCTGCCCGTCGTCGCGACCGGAAAGACCGCTCAGGGGATTGCGACTATAGTCCCACTCGGATGCCTGGTGGCCACGATCGTACGAACAGTCGCGACCGGAAAGACCGCTCAGGGGATTGCGACGTCCATGACGAAGTTCGGCAGGAAGGCCCGCTCGAAGGGCGGGAGTCGCGACCGGAAAGACCGCTCAGGGGATTGCGACGCACCTTGCGAGCGCCGCACGGGTTCGTGTTCAATGCGTGGTCGCGACCGGAAAGACCGCTCAGGGGATTGCGACTGATCTTTGCGGCCTCTACCAGCGTCAGAGCCATGGGTCGCGACCGGAAAGACCGCTCAGGGGATTGCGCCTTCTGACCGTCGAACGGGGCCAGGTCGACGGCCCTGTACTGTCGCGACCGGAAAGACCGCTCAGGGGATTGCGACTTTCTCGCGCCCTTGTGTGGGATGTGCAGGGCCTCGTGTCGCGACCGGAAAGACCGCTCAGGGGATTGCGACTCTGACGAGCCGATCCAACTTCGAACGCCACAACGTCGTCCATCGTCGCGACCGGAAAGACCGCTCAGGGGATTGCGACTTCTCGTAGACTGAGTCCAGATCGCTGGGAGCCTGAACTCCCGCGTCGCGACCGGAAAGACCGCTCAGGGGATTGCGACTCTTCGTCGCCGAAGACAGCGGTCAGCATGCTCGGCGTCGCGACCGGAAAGACCGCTCAGGGGATTGCGACCAACTGCCCAGGTCCCTCCATCAGGGGCCAAATCAAGCGTCGCGACCGGAAAGACCGCTCAGGGGATTGCGACTTCGGCAGGTGCGACTTCATGGATCGGACTTCCACCTCGGTCGCGACCGGAAAGACCGCTCAGGGGATTGCGACCAACGGCGAGACGAAGAGGGACACGGTCGCCCCGATCCCGCCGTCGCGACCGGAAAGACCGCTCAGGGGATTGCGACTCGTCGGACTCGCCGCTGAAGTCGGTCGCCAGCTCGAGAGTCGCGACCGGAAAGACCGCTCAGGGGATTGCGACCAACGGCGAGACGAAGAGGGACACGGTCGCCCCGATCCCGCCGTCGCGACCGGAAAGACCGCTCAGGGGATTGCGACTCGTCGGACTCGCCGCTGAAGTCGGTCGCCAGCTCGAGAGTCGCGACCGGAAAGACCGCTCAGGGGATTGCGACTTTCTCCCGCAGGCTGAAGATCGCCTTACCGACCGGCTGGTCGGCGTCGCGACCGGAAGGACCGCTCAGGGGATTGCGACACAGGGGGAGCTCCAGACCATTGAGGAAGTCGGCGAACCCCACCGTCGCGACCGGAAAGACCGCTCAGGGGATTGCGACTTCTGTCCGACTTGGCTGGTCCCACGCGGTCCTGAGCCAGGTCGCGACCGGAAAGACCGCTCAGGGGATTGCGACGAAGCAGGCGTGGCCGCGCGGGCTCACCCGGGAGGGGTCCGCGGCCCTTGGCAAACGAGGGGCGTGGTGGTCGCGGTCGTGGCCTCGCGACCGGAGAGAGTGCTCAGGTGCTCAGGGTAGTGCGACGCCATCTTCCGCAACCGGAGCGGAGGCCAGGCGAATCTCCTCCGGCGAGGCCGTCTCGAAGTACAGCTCCAGCGCCTCCCGGAGATTCCCCCGAGCCTGCTCGATCGTGTCGCCCTGGCTGGCGACGTCGAGCTCCGGGCAGAGCGCCACGTAGCCGGTCCCCTCACATTCGATGATCGCTGTGAGCTGCCTGGTCATCATGTGCACACCGCTCCGTTCGGCCGGCCGTCGAGGTCGCGCCGCAGCTTCATGCCGGGGCCTCTGGTCGCGATCCTTCAGCGCACCCCGCGTGGGGCGGCCTCGCCGGACGGCGAGAGCTGCGCTCGGGAACGGCGTCAGGCGACCACCATGTACTCGGCGAGAGCTGCGGATTCGGGGATCGGCTCACCGTCCTCGATCATGCCCTCGACGTGGAGCCGCAAAGCCTCGTGCATGTTGGCTTCGGTCTCCGCGGGGGTGTCGCCGGTGGCGATGCAGCCGGGCAGGTCCGGGGAGTAGGCCGAGTAGTTGCTCTCGGCCTTCTCGATGACGACGAGGAATCGGTGCATGGTGCGCCTCACTACTTGAGCCCGGCCTGCTTGAGGATGCTGTTGAGCGTCCCGGGGGCCAGGTCGTGGCTCGGCTTGCCGGCGACGGTGACGCGGCCGGTCTTGGTGGGATGCCTGTACTGCCGGTGGCTGCCGCGAGTCTCCACGTGATACCAGCCATCCGCCTCGATCAGCTCGATGATCTCGCGGACTTTCACCGGTGACGTCCCTTGTCGACTCTATGGCTCCGTCGGCCGTTGCGCGGCTCAGCATATCGCTCCCCAACAATCTCCCCCCGCCCCGTGTCATCCCCCATGTGCTCCCCCTCGCCGCCGACCGCCTCCGCCTGCGGCTGCGCCTGACCAGCCGCTCCCGCTTCCGCTTCCATCACGGCGGCGTCGTGCGCGGCGTGGTCTCGGCGGCGCTCGGCTCGCACGCGCTGCCGCACTGCGTGGTGCCGTTCGCCTGCGAGCTGGGCCACGTCCGCTACCGGCCGGGCGACCCGTACCACCTGGCGGTCACCTTCCTCGGCGACGACCGGCGGCTGGCGCCGCGGCTGGTCGAGGGGCTGCGCAGGCTCGGCAGCCGCCGCGCCGCGGGGGACGGACCCCTGCCGGCCCTCGCCGGCAACTTCGAGATCGAAGCCGTCGAGCCGCTCCCCGTCCCCGACCCCGAGAGCGAGGCCGTCCCCGGTCTCGGCGACGGCGAGCTGCCGCTGCGCTTCCTCGCCCCGCTCCGGCTCGAGCGGCCCGAGACCGACAAGGCCCCCGGCGCCGGCTACCTCAACCAGGAGTACTTCCCGGCGGGCCACTTCCTCTCCCGCCTCTGGAACCGGCTCTTCCTGATCGCCCACGCCCGCTGGCCCGAAGCCGAGGATCGCGCCGCCATGCCGCCGCTCCCCGCCGCCGCCGAGGCCGTGCCGCAGGGCCTCCACTGGCTGGACGTCCGGATCACCGGCGACCCCTCCCGGCGCACCCCCTACACCCTGGGAGGCGTCCTCGGCACCGTCCTCCTCCGCGGCCTCACCGCCGACTGGCTGCCGATCCTCGCCGCCGGCCGCCTGGTCCACGCCGGCGCCCACCCCGGCTACGGCTTCGGCGCCTACGAGATCGCCGGCCCCGAGCCGCTCGCCGGCCATCCGCTGGCGCCCGCCCGCCCGCTCCTCGAGGCCGCCGCCGGCCACCTGCTCGAGCAGCACCAGGCGGCCGAGCCGCCCGGCGACCGGCCCGAGCCGCCCCAACCGCCGGCCGCCCCCGAGACCCCCGAGCGCTGGCAGGCGCTGCTCCGGCTCTCAACCGCGCTCCGCGACGGCAGCTACCGCCCGTCGCCCCTGGCCGGCTGGCTCGGCGGCGGCGAGCGCGACGCGATCCCGGCCGCGATCGACCACGCCGCCCAGCGCGCCGCCGTCGCCGCGCTCGCGCCGTCGATCGACGCCCTGATCGAAGACAGCTCCGACGCCTACCGCCGCGGCCTCTCCCGCGACGGCGCCGCGGCCGCCGCCCGGCAGAGCCGGCGGCACGCCGCCCGCCCGGCGCCCGTCGAGGGCCTCGACCGCTGCTACCCGCGGATCGAGTGGCCGTCCCTGCGCTCCCGGCTCCGAGCCCTCTTCCCGTTCGAGCCCCTGGTGCCGCTCCTCGAGCAGTGGGCCGAAGCGCCGATCCTCACCGAGGCCGGCACCACGCCCCGCCGAGCCGGCCTGCCCCCGCAGAGCCCGATCTCGAGCGCCCTGGCGAAGCTCTGCTTCGATCAGATCGACGACGAGCTGCGGCGGAGTGGGCGGCGGCTGGCGCGGATGGGGGAGCGGTGGGTGGTGGTGGAGGGGCGGTCGCAGTACGCCGCAGGCTCCGGCCGCGGCGACGCCGGCGCAGCCCGGCAGGGCCGTTCGATCGTTCAGTGATCGGCCAACAAAACCTTTCCATTCCGAGTCTTCCTCCCTGAACCCCGGCGCCTGGTGAACGGCGGGCAGAGCGCCCGCTGCCGGCGCACCGGCCAACGAAGCAGGGAGGTTCCAGAGTGAACTGGATGATCGATCAGCGCGGGTGCCGTCTACTGGCCTTGCTTACGGTCGCCTTCCTCGCGGCGACCGGCGCCGACGCCGGGCCGCGCCGCGGCCCCGAGAGCTTCCTCGACAGCGACGACTACCGCGACGGCGAGGAGGTCGTGGGCGTCCTCCTGGGCGACGACGAGTACGCCCGGATGCTCGAGGGGATCGAGTTCCGCGGCATCGAGTTCGACTGGGCCTGGTTCAAGGCGGACTACGCCAAGCCGCGCAAGCCGACCGCGCTCCTCTTCCGCGCCGCCGACTACGGCACCGTGCGGGTGGCGCCGGTGACCAACCACTCGCCGGCGGTGGCCCCCGGTGTGGAGGAGGAGGTCCAAGAGCTGTTCGTGCACGCGATGGAGCGGCTCGGCCTGTCCGTTGCGGGCGACGGCGAGGCGGCAGCGCTCGAGCTCGACATCGCGATCGTCGACTACAAGGCCGACAGCACCTACATCTTCGTCGCCTACGTCGACCCGTTCATCGAGGTCGAGGTCCGCTTGCGCGACACCGCCACCGGCGAGCCGCTCCTGCTGGTCCGCAACCAGGACCACAACTCCACCCCCGTCCTGGGCGCGGCGGACACCGCCGGCGCGCTGATCCGGGTGCTCCAGTAGCCGCCTCCCAACACTTCGCGATCGCCTCGTGTCTTTCTTCCCGGGCGCCTCCGGATTCAGGCGCCGAGGAGGATCTGATGGAGAACCGGGAGCTGAGGCTGCTGATCCGCTCGGCGGCGGGCGGAGGGTACGAGGTCGAGGCCAGCTCGGTCGGTCTGCTGAGCGGAATTGCCCCAGGGAAGTTCGAGGCACCCTTGGTGGGGGAGTGGCTGACCCAGCTCCGGAAGGCGGTCGAGCGCGAGATCAAGCGGCGCGCAGGGAAGCTCCCGGTGGAGGAGAGCGACCTGCCAACACCGCTCGGCGCGGGCCCGGGGCTCAAGGACGCGGAGGCGATCGGGACCGCGCTCTTCGGGGCCCTCTTCCGGGACAAGGTCCTCTCGTTCTACGAGCGGTGCGCGGCCGCCCTCGAGGGAGGCGGCAACGGTGACGCATCGATGAGGATCCGGCTCGTCTTCGATCACACCGACGAGAAGATCGGGCCGCTCTCGGAGCTGCCCTGGGAGCTCTTGTTCGAGGCGGAGAGCGGCGTCTTCCTCGGGCGGTACGGGATGCGACCGATCGTGCGGGACTTCACCGCCAGGCGCTGGGTGCGCCCGCTGCGGACCGGCCTGCCGCTCCGCGTGCTCGTGATCGACGCCGGCGATCCCAACCTCAATGCGGCGCGCGAGATCCACGAGGTGAAGGCGGCGCTCGACGATCCGGACCGCTTCGAGGTCGAGGTCCTCGAGCACCCCGATCCGATGACGCTCCGGCGCGAGCTGGCGCGGCGGCATATCCACGTCGCCCACTTCATCTGCCACGGCGGCTTCTCGCGGGAGGCGGGGATCGGCGCGATCTTCCTGCGCAGCCGCGGTCAGCAGAAGCTCCAGGTCAACGGTGCCGACCTCGCGCATTTCCTCATCGGCCTTCCCGACCTCCGTCTCGTCGTCCTCAACTCCTGCCTCACCGCCTCGCTGGCCGGCCGTCACGGCGTTGCCTCGGCCCGTCTGGTGATGCCCAACCCTCCGGCCATCGTCGGCATGCAGCATGGGATCTCGCATTCGTCGGCGATCGACTTCTCGAGCGCGTTCTATTCCGCTCTCGGCGATGGCAAGCCGGTCGACGAGGCGGTCAGCGAGGCGCGGCTGGCACTCGCGGCGGAGACTTCCGAGTGGGCGACGCCGACGCTCTTCCTTCCCAGCGAAGACGGCAGGCTGTTCGAGATCCCGGACGGCGAGGCGGCCCGCGCGGCCTCGGTGGCGGTGGCCTCGCTCGCGACGCCGGAGCAGGAGGAGGATCGCAGGGACGTCCTTGCGATTCACAGCATGACGCTTCCGAACACGATCCGCTGGGGCGAGCGCGCCCGCGAGGGAGCGTTCGACTCCTGTGCCCTCGACCAGCACTTCGAAGGCCGGCGGATCCGCCACCACGAGGACTGGCGCGAGAAGGTGCTCCCCGAGCTCGAGGCGTTCCTGTTGAAGAACGCATCGCCGGAGCGGCCGCTGCTCCTCGACTTCGCGGCTCATGCGACCATCGCCTACGCCGCCGGCTGGGTGCTCGAGGTCAAGAGCGGTCTCGAGATCGCGGTGCGTCAGCGCGGCCAGCGGCAGAACTTCGAATGGTGGCCCGGCGACGACACCGAGCAGCCGGAGCCGCTCTGGTGCGAGATCCCGGACCAGATCCGCGACCCCGAGGGAAGCGACGTCGCTCTCGCCCTGAGCGCCTCCAACGACGTCCTGAGCGATGTCGAGAAGTACCTCGAACGAAGCGGCCTCCGCGTGACCCGGCTCGTGCACGCCCGGGTCGCGCCGAATCCCGGGCAGGGCGCGATCGCGGGCGGCGACCACTGCCTTCAGCTCGCGCGGCGACTCGCGCTGATCGCCAGCGGCCGGTCGCCGGCCGAACGGAGCGGCACCCTGCACCTCTTCAGCTCGGCGCCCAACTCGTTGCTCTTCTACCTCGGCCAGCTCTCCCGCAGCTTCGGGAGGGTTCAGCTCTACGAGTATCCGGACTTCGGCAAGCCCGACTCCTTCGGCCACTATGAGCCGTCCCTCCGCCTCCCCCCGGAGGGCCCAGCCAACGCAGGCTGAGACAGTGGCGGACGCCCTCGTCGCTCGCAGGCCGAAGCGCTCCCCTGGAGCCTTTCGGCGTTCTGTGGGATGCTCCGTCCCAATGCCGGAAGACGACGTCGAACGGCTGACCGAGCCGCGGACGGCCGGTCAGCGGGGGGAGGCTGTGCCGACTGGGCCGGAGCGGGACGCGGTTCCGGATACCTCGCGCTTACCCGTGCCGCCGAGCCCGGATCTCGACCAGGCCGTGGCCGCGATGCAGTGCGGGGAGGCCTGCGACGTCCACGAGGAGCTGCTGTTCAAGACGCTCTACCGGCCACTCTTCGTGCTCTTCCGCAACTACCCTCTGCCGCCGGCGGAGGCCGAGGATCTCACCCAAACCACGCTGATGCGTGTCTTTGACCATATAGCCGAGTATCGGTCAACCGGTGCTCTCTGGTCCTGGGTCAAAGAGATCGCGATGAACACGCTCAGCAACCATTTCCGCGACCAGGCCGCGCTCAAGCGCGGCGCGGCGCTCCAGGTCTCCCTCGAGGCGACCCTTGCCGCCCGCGGCGACGCCGACCGGAAGCGGCCGCGGACCGAGCCGTTCGAGGACGCCGTTGCGGAAACCCGGCTCCTGGCCGGCGAGGATGCGGGCCTGCTCCGGCGCGCCCTCGCCGAGCTCCCCGAGCGGATGCGCCAGGTGGTCGCTCTCCGTCTCGCCGACCTCGGCTACGAGGAGATCGCCGAGGCCCTGGGCGTCGGCCTCAACACCGTGCGCACCCAGCTCCACGAGGCCAGGAAGCGCCTGCGGCGTATCCTTGCAGAGCACTTCCCCGAGCACGGCGGCGGGGAGGAGCGCTGAGGAGGGCGCCGGTGGATCGCGACGAACAGGAGCTGCGAGGCCGCGTCCGGCCTCTCCAGGCCGAGGCGCGCGAGCGCCTCGGAGCGCCGCCGTCGCCGGAGCGTCTCCTCGCCTACCACGAGGGCCGGCTCGGCACTGCCGAGCGGCTCGAGGTCGAGGAGGGGATCGCCGCCTTCCCGGAGGCCGGCCGGCTCCTCCTCGACCTCGCCCGCTTCCCGGCGGTCGAGCCAGCCCCCGAAGTCGAGGTCCCCTCCGACGACGAGATCGCCGCCCGCTGGCGGGAGTTCCGCGCGGCGAGGCGGGGCGTCGCCGCCGGCCGCGATCTCGAGCACCGTCCGCTGGCGCCGGTGACGCCCCTGCCGAGACGCCCGGAGAGCGAGCGGCCCAAGCCCGCCCAGGGATACCCTCGCCGTTGGCCGGTCGTCCTCGCCGCTGCGGCCGCCGCGCTCCTCGCCATTGGACTCGCATACTTCCTGGGAACCCGGGGGGCCGGACCCGAGGCGCGCACCAACCTCGCCTTTGCCGCCCTCGCGCCGGCGGGGGAAGGCGAGGGACGGGGGAGCGCCGAGGTCGAGCTGCAGGTGCCCCCCTCGGCGGACGGCGTGCTCCTCTCCCTCGGCTACGGCAGCCCCCTGGACAGCCCCGTCTCGCTGACCGTCCACGACCCCCGGGGACGAACGGTCCTGCGCCGCGACGGCCTCGAACTAGGCACCGGCGGCACCTTCCTGATCGACCTGCCCCGGCAGCTCCTGACCCCCGGGGTCTATCGCCTCGAGATCTCGGCTCCAGGCCAGCCTGAGCCGCTCGCCGTCTACACGGTCGAGCTGACCTTCGAGTAGGCTCGCGACCTCGCAACCGCTGCCCGACGGTCGCCGCCGGCGCCGCGGCGGCGCACCGGGGCGCGTCCGCGAATGGTCGCTCGATCACCGGCAACCCTCGTCGCGATCCTCACCGCTGCCGCAGTGTGCGGCTGCGCCCCGGAGCCGCCGGGAGCCGGCCGCGAGGCTCCCTCGCACACCGCGGCCGCCGCCGAACTTCTGCCCGCCCATCCGGGCTACTTCACCGCCGGGGTCCTTTCCGGAGGCGAGGCGCGGGACTACTCGATCGAGCTTCCGGAAGACACCGCGATCGAGGTCTCCGCCGGGCAGCACGGCATCGACCTCGAGCTGCGGATCGCCGGCCCGGGGGGCGAGCAGGTCACGCGGGTCGACAGCCCTACCGGCACGCGGGGGCGCGAGCGGGCGTTCTGGGTGAGCGAGAGCGCGGGGCTCCACGCGATCCGGATCGAGGCCTTCGGCGGAGGGCGCGGCGGCTATTACCTGCGCGTCGATCGGCTTCGCCCCGCGACCCCGGCCGACCGCGAGCTGGCTGCGGCCGCCCTCGCGCTCGACCGCGCCGAGCACCTGCGCCTGACCGGCCCCGAGTCGGCGTGCCACGCCGCTGAGCCGGAGTACCGCCGCGCGCTCGCCGTGCTCGAAGCCGTGCCGATCGACCTGGAGCGGGAAGCCCGGGCTCAGCTCGGCCTCGCGTACTGCCTGGGGGAGGTCGGCGATCCCGAGGAGGCTGCGGAGCGCTTCCAGCGCGCCGGCGTGCTCTTCGCGGAGGCGGGGCTGATGACCGACCGCGCCTGGGCGCTCCGCGACCTCGGCCGCATGCTCCAGCGCGTCTCCAAGCCGCGCCAGGCGCTCCGCGCCCTCGACCGCTCGGTGGCGCTCTTCGGCCAGCTCGGCGACGCCGCCGGCGAGGGCTGGGCGCTCCACACCCGTGCCGAGCTGGCGCTGGCAACGTCGTCGTTCGAGGAGGCCCACGCCGATCTCGACCGCGCCCTCGGCCTCTTCCGCGCCGAGGGCGCGGCCCGCGGTGAGGCCGCCGCGCTGAGCACGCTCGGCCGCCTCTACACCTTGATCGGCTTCACCGAGGAGGCGCTCGACCCGCTGCGGCGCGCCGCGGCGCTCCAGCGCGCCGCCGGCGATGACGCCGGCCGGCGCAATACCGTGCTGGCGATCGGCTGGGTGCACTACCTCGACCTCGACCCGGCGGATGCGCTGCCGTACTACGCCGAGGCGCTGGCTTTGGCCGGCGCGCAGGACGACCTCGGCGCCGAGGCCGGGATCCTCGACCGCCTGGGCTCCGCGCTCCGCAAGCTGGGCGCGATCGAGGAGGCGGAGGCCGCCTTCCGCGCCTCGCTCACGCGCTCGCGCCGGCTCGGCCGCCCCGCTGAGGAGGGGGGCACCCTGGCCAACCTCGGCCGCCTGATGCTCGCCCGGGGCGAGGTCGAGGCCGCGGTGCCGCTGCTCGACGAGAGCATCGGGCTGCTCCGGGCCGCCGGCGACCGCAACAGCGCGACGGCACCCGAGGTCGACCGCGCCCGAGCCGACCGCCTCCTCGGCCGCCCCGACGCCGCCCTCGAACGCCTCGAGCGGGTGATCGCCGAGCTGGCGGACCTCCGCGAGGGGCTCCAGGGCGACCTGCCCCGCGGGCTCTTCCTGGCGCAGCGGCGCGCCCCGGTCGAGGAGGCCGTCGACCTCCTGTTCGAGCTGGGGCGGGTCCGGCAAGACGAGCGCTACGTCCGTCGCGCGCTCGAGATCGCAGAACAGGCGCGCGCCCGCGGCCTCCTCGAGGGGCTCGCCGGCGCCGGGCTCGGCCTGACGTCCACCGATCCGGCCGCGGTCGCGGCCTTTCGCGACCTCTCGCGCCGGCTCGGCGAGGCCGAGGCCGAGCGCCGCGAACTGGTGGCCGCCGGCGCCTCCGCCGAGCGGATCTCGGCGTCCGAGGCGCGGATGCGTGCGCTCACCCTGGAACACGACCGGGCGCGCGGCGCCCTGCGCCGGGTCGCCGAGGACCTCCTGCCGCCGCCGCTGACCGCGGACGACATCCAGGCGCTGGCGGATCCCGAGACGGCGTTGCTGATCTACCTCCTGGCCGAGCCGCGGAGCTTCCTCTGGGTCGTGGACCCGGCAACCGTGGAGGGCTTCATCCTGCCCGGCCGCGAGCGGATCGAAGCGCACGCCCAGACCGCGAGCAGACTCCTCGAAGCCAGCAGCCACCCGGTCGCCCGTGCCCAGGTCCCCTACGCTGCGGCCCGCCTCACCGAGGACGTCCTTCGCCCGGCGGCCGGGAAGCTGACCGCACGCCGGCTCGCTGTCCTCCCCGACGGCGCACTCCACGCGGTGCCGTTCGGGGTCCTGCCCGAGCCCGATCCGGCGTCCCCGGGCGCCGTCGGCCCTCCGCTCCTTCACAGGCACGAGGTCGTGGTCCTCCCCTCCGCCGCGGTGCTCGCGCTCCAGCGCCGGCTGCTGGCGACCCGCCCGCGGGCGCCGCGGAAGCTCGCGGTGCTCGCCGATCCGGTCTACCGCGCCGACGACCCGCGGCTCGACGGCCGCGGCGACCGAACGCCCGCGCCGCCGGGATCCGCAGAGCGAACCTCCACCCTCCGCGGTCTCGACCTCGACCGCCTCGACCGCCTCGAGCACAGCCGCGAGGAAGCCGAGGCGCTCGCGGCCCTGGTCCCCGAGGACCAGCGCCTGGTCGCACTCGACTTCGAGGCCAGCCGCGATCTCGCCCTTTCCGGCGTCCTCGGCGAGTACGAGATGGTCCACGTCGCGGGGCACGGATTCCTCGACGACGACCACCCGGCCCTTTCCGGAGTTGCCCTCTCGCTCTACGACGAGGACGGCCGCCCGCGGGACGGCTTCCTCCGCGCCCACGAGCTGCGTGAGCTCGACCTTGCCGCCGACCTGGTGGTGCTCTCGGCGTGCAGGACCGGCCTCGGCCGCCGCCTTGCCGGCGAAGGGGTCCTAGGTGTGACCCGCGGCCTGCTCCTCGGCGGCGCGCGCCGCGCCGTGGTCAGCCAGTGGGACGTCGACGACCGAGCCACCGCCGAGCTGATGGAGCGCTTCTACACCGCGATGCTCCGCGACGGCCTCCCGGCCCCGGCCGCCCTCCGCCAGGCCGGGCTCTCGATGGCGGCGGACCCGAGATGGTCCGCGCCCGCCTACTGGGCCGCCTTCACCCTCCACGGCGACTGGCGCTAGCCAACAAACCGTCCGCCGCTCGTGTCCTCGGGAGTAGTGCCGCCCTTCCGAGGGCGGCTTCCGCGGTCCGACGTCCGACCGACCGAGCGACAAGGAGGGAGCCGATGAGCGATCCCAACGAAGGTAGCCAGGCCACCGCAGAACCGGGCGGTCCCGGCGGCGACCCCGGTCCCAAGACCGACCAGCGGGCCGGCATCGTCAGGACCAGCGGTCCAGCGAACGCGCGCCCGGAAGGCGAGCCCACCGACCCGCCGACCAAGACACCGGAGGCTCGCCGCGGCGAGGTGAAGACCCTGACGGGGCGCACCGCCGAGCCCGGCGGCCGACCGACCGACCCGAACGGCAAGCCGCCGGACAGCCGCGGCGAGGATCTCGCGCTGCACGGGCCGCTGGGCGCCCGCCCCGAGGGCGAGCCGCCCGACCTGCCACCCAAGACCGACAGCCGTGAGGAGGAGGTCAAGTTTCGGTAGATCCCAACAAGGGCGGACCGATCCGTGTCTTGCTGATCGAGGGGGCAGCAAGAACGAGACCGGTGCCGCCTACCTGAACCGCGGAAACATGAGAGCGAAGCCCGTGCCGACACCCACGAAGCGCCACGAAGCCCTGCAAGCCGGACCTCCCGTTCCGGCTGATACGCCGGCGGTCATCCGCCCCCGGCTGACGATCGACCTCCGCACGATCACCCCCGTCGTCGGCGGCGGCGTGAAGCCGTTGGACGCCGATCCGCTGGAGCCGGTCCGGATCCCGGGGATCCGCGGCCACCTGAGGGAGTGGTGGAGGCGGCTCTACGGCGGTGTCGACCAAGATCCCGAGGGGCTCTTCGAGCGGGAGGCGAGCCTGTGGGGAGGCGTGGGGGTGGGCAAGGGGAAGCAGAAGAACGGCCGACGCCGGGAGGAGCCAGGGGAGCGGAGCCGGGTCGTGATCCGGCTCGACCCGGCCATGTCGAAGCGGGGGACTCCCCATCGCCCCGAGTCTGGCGCAGGCGGCCCGAACAACCGCGTGCGGGCGAATGATCTCGACTTCGCCTACGGTCTTTTCCCGCTGCGAGAGAGGACGCCCCAGGGAATCGAGTACACGCACAAACTCGGCTACGAGCTCTCCTTCCGCCTGATCGTCACCTTTCGCACCGGCCGCGGTCGAAGCTCCGCCGAGGAGCTACGCGATCCCTTGAGGGAACTGCTGGCGTCGATCTGGGCCTGGGTCCACCTCGGGGGAGTGGGGGCGAGGACGCGGCGTGGGTTCGGGGCGCTGGAGCTCGCCCGATCCGCGGAGCTGGAGGGGCTCCCGCCAGGCCTCGAGGATCTGGCGAGCGAGTGGAAGCCGTTTTTCACCTCGGGTGGGCGAGGCTTCGAATCACTCTTCGGGAGCTTCTGCAACGCGGCTGACGCAACGAACTCGAGCTGGCCGCCGTTGCTCTTCCTGGGCTCGGAGGGAACCGCCTTCAACTCCCACAAGGAGCTCCTCAAGGGTCTCCGCGAGTTCCGGCAGGGCTCCGGCTTCGCCCGCGACCCTGGATCCCCTCGCCCGGGGCAGAGCCGGTGGCCGGAGGGAAACCTGATGCGCCTGAGGCGCGATGCGAGCGCTACCTGGGAGCACCCGGTGTCCGAGTCGGTCCAGGCTCAGCGGGCCGACCTGGGCGCGCCTCGTGCGGCGTTCGGCCTCCCGATCGTCATGCACTTCAAGTCGAGCGGCCATCCCGGCCCCGGCCGCACCGCGGACTCCGAGGCGAACGGCCAGATACTGCCGCCGGGCCTGGAGCGCTGGGCGTCACCCCTCCTTCTGCGACCAGTGCGGTCGAACGGCGGGCACAGGCCCCTCGTCGCCCTGCTCGGCGACCGGGTGCCGGACACCGTCCAGCTTCGCTTCGACAGGGCGCCGAAAGATGGCGGGCACGCCCCGGTCGCTGCCAGCGCCGGCGCCGGCTCGTCGATCGGCCCTCTCCTCCAGCGGCACGGAGGGCGCGCCCTGGAGGCCTTCACTTCCTGGCTGGTCAACCAGCACGTCGTCGCACCGCTGTCCCTGGAGGCCCCCCGTGGCTAGGTGGGCACTCGTCGTCACCCTCGGCCCGGTCGGCGGCTTCATTGCTTCCGGCCGCCGGAGCCGGGACCTCTGGTGGGGCTCGACCTGGCTCTCCGAGTGCGTCCGCCACGTCGCGCTGGATCTTCTCGACGGCCCGGCGCCTGCGGGCGCGGTCGACCTCCTGATGCCGAGCCCCGAGCGCGTGCGCGAGATCACGGCGCTCGTGGCCCGCGAGGGGATGGCCTACGGCGGCCGGGTCACGAACCACCTCGAGGTGGAAGTCGAGATGGCCACCGTCTCGGAGGTCGCAGCACTCGCCGACCGCTGCGAGAAGGCTGCCCGCAAGTACCTGGCCGGCCAGCTCCGCGACGGCCTGGATCGCCTCGCCTCGTCCGGCGGCGGCAAGCGGCGCGAAAGGGTGCATGGCGCGCTCGCCGACGTCCTGGACCGGCGACTGTTCGAGACCCAGGTGGCGGCGATCGAGGCCGGCGACTTCATCGAGGTGCACAGCGCCTGGGCACCGGTGGAGGGGTCGCTGGCCGACGCCCTGCGCCGCGCCTGGAAGCTCCTCGACGGCCGCAAGAGAGCGCGCTTGTTCGAGCCGCCCTCCTGGACCGAGGACGGGCGCGCCAAGTCCGATCTCGACCCGGGGCGCGACTCAGTGCTCCAGACCGCGAACACCTCCGACCGCCGGGTGCGCGGACCCGAGGCCGGCAGGCGCCACATCTCTCGGCGCATCCTCGGGATCGGCCCGGAGGAGGAGCTCGATGCACTGGGCTTCGGGCGGCGCATGGCCATCTTCGACCCCGGACCGGAACTCTCGCGGCTGCCGTTCCCGCCGATCAGCCGAGTAGCGGCCGACCCTTGGCTCTGCCAGGTCTCGGAGGACGCGGCGACGGTGGCCGATCTCCAGGAAATCCGCCGGATCCTCGATAGTGAGGACGTCCAAGACAACCCCTTCTTCTTTACCTGGTGCTCGCCCGCCCGCGACCCGGAGAAGGCGCGGGAGCGTGATCACCGCGGGTCGGCCGGCGAGACCTTCCCCTTCGACGCCTCGTTCCTGTTCGAGAACGGGCTCGACGCGCTGCTCCAGCAGGTCCAACGGATGGAACAGCGGGTCGGGCTCGCTCGCTCGCCGGAGGATTTGAAGGCAGCTCGCCGGCATCTCGCGACGCTCCGGCCCTGTGTCGAGAAACTCCACCGCGTGCACGGCGTCCCCGTCCCGTACTACGCCCTCGTGATGATGGACGGCGACGGCGTCGGGCACGCGCTTCTCGAGCAGGAGAGCCTCGAGCGCCGGGGCGAGCTGGTGACCGCGCTCGACCACTTCGCCGATTCGGCGGACGGGGTCGAGAAGATCGTCCGCGAGCACCACGGCTGCGCCTTCTACGTCGGCGGCGACGACATCGCGGCCTATTTGCCGCTCGATCGCGTCGTGGCTGCGGTCCGCAAGGTCGACGAGAGGTTCGCCCAGGTCCGCGATCACTTCGGCCCGGAACCCGGCGTCTCGATCTCGGCCGGCGTGGTCCTCGCCCACGTCAAGGCCGACCTCCGGGCCGTCCGGCACCGCGCCCAGCGCGCCCTCGCGACCGCCAAGAAGGAGCGCCGCCGCGACCGCGAGAACCGACCCGACGCGCCGGCGGTGGGCTGGTGCACGATCGTCGACCTACCGCGAAGCGGCGACGAGCGCGAGGCGGTCGGACCGCTCCAGGAGCTCCTCGGCGACCTCGACACCTGGCTCGGCCTTCTCGAAAGCGAGCGCCTCTCGCTCCGCTCAGGTCACTTCCTGGAGGAGCTGGCCGATCGCTTCGCCGATCCGTCGGGCGGGGGAGACCGCGGCATCGAGCTCGCGCGCTATCGGCTTCTGGCGCAGCGCCGGCGGTCCGACAAGGATCCGGGCGACCGGCTCGTCGAGAGGCTCGACGGGATCACCGACTGGCGCCTCGCGACCCGACTGGCCGCAGAGCTGGCGGTCGCGAGCCGGCTGCGAAAGGCGCGTCTCGGCGCAGCCAAGGAGGCTGCGGCGTGACCACTCCGACCCGAGACTCCCAGCCTGCCACCTGGTGGCTCGAACCGCGGGACCCGCTGGTCTTCGGCGACGGCGGCCGAGTGCCGGCGCTGATGCCCCGCAGCGCGGTTTCGCTGCCCCCGCAGGCGACCGTCGCCGGCCTGGTGCGCACCGCCTTCCTGGAGGCCGCCGGCGACTTCTCGCCGGAGAGCATTCACAAGGTGCTTGGCGTGCGTATCCGCGGACCGTGGCTGGTCAAGGCCGACGCGGACGCCGATCGGCTCTGGGTCCCGGCGCCGGCCGACCTCGCGCTCGCCGGCGGAGAGCTCCTCCGGCCGAAGCTCTTGAAGCTGCGGGAAGCCGAGGGCGTGTCCTGGCCAGGCTCCGCGCCTCCAGCGATGGTCCACGTGCCGAGCCGTGGCACCGGAGTGGTCGGGGGGAAAGCGTCCTCGAACGCCGGAGTGAAGACCGAGGCACTTCCGTTCCCGTACTGGCCGCTCGACGCCGTGATCGACTGGGGCCTCGGAGCCGACCCTGTACCGAAGCTCCAGCCGCACCGCCTGCTCGAGAGATCCGACGCGCACCCGATTCAGAGGGAGTCCCGGGTCCACGTGGCGATCGACCCCGAAACCCAGGCCGCCCTGGCCGAGGCTCTCTTCAGCTCGGGCGGGCTCCGCGTCGACGACGGCTTCCGATTCGCCATCGAGGTCGCGATCCCGCCCGGCGAGGCGCTCCGGGTGCCCGTGCTCTCCGGCCTCAAGGTGCTCGGCGGCGAATCGCGCACGGTGGCGTGCTCGGACTCGAAAGAGCCCCTTCTGCCGAGGGCCGAAGCCTACGAGGACCGGGTGACCAACTACCTGAGGGACAACCCGGGCGAGCTCGGCCTGCGAGTCCAGCTCCTGACTCCCGGCAGCTTCGGCGGCTGGGTCCCGCGTTGGCCGGCCGGTGTCGGGGCTCCGCTCCTCGCGGTCGCCCTCGAGCGCCACCTCGCGGTCAGCGGCTGGAACCTCGCTGCCGGCAAGCAGCGCGCCGTGCGGCGCCTGGTGCCCGCGGGCACCGTCTACTACCTCGGGCCCTTCAGCGATCGCAAGGCGCTCCTCGAGACCTGGCGCCTCCTGTGGGGCGCCTCGCTCTCGGAGGGCGAACCCGGAGACCCGGCGAACTTCCTGGCACCACCGGCCCACGACGGCTACGGCATCGCCTTGCCGTTGCCCTGCTCCTTGGAATGGGAGGACTCATGAGACAACCACACCAGCTCTATTTGTTGCACGCGGTGACGCCGCTGCACGTCGGCGTGGAGGACAGCCTCGGCGGGATCGATCTGCCGACCATGAAGGAGCGGCACACGCGGTTCCCGCTGGTGCCGGGCTCCTCGGTCAAGGGCGTGCTGCGCGCCGCCGCCGAGCCGCTGGTCGCCACGCAGCGAATGGAAGTGATGGCCGCCTTCGGCCCCACGAGCCAGGAGTCCGGCGACTACCGCGGCGGCCTGGTCTTCACCGACGCCCTGCTCCTGGCCCTGCCGGTGCGCAGCCTCTGCGGCACCTTCGCCTGGATCACCTGCGGTCAGGTGCTCCGGCGCCTGAAGCGGGACCTCGAGGCGGCCGATCTCGAAGGGATTCCCGTGGTCTCGGTTCAGGACCCGGAAGTCGGACTCGTGCCCGGCAGGCCCGGGGAGGGGGAGGGAGCGGCCGAGTTCGACTCGGTGCTCCTGGTCGAGGAAGGCGCGCAGCCGTCGGTCTTCCTCGAGGAGTCGATTCTGCCGGTGGGAGCTGATCTCCAACTCGCTACGGTTGCGACCCGCATCGCGGACGGCTGCTGGCCCCTTGACCAGGACGCCCAGGACTTCTTCCGCCAGCGGCTGCTCCTCGTCCACGACGACGTCTTCGCCTTCCTCTGCCGACTCGGGCTCGAGGTCCGCGCGCGGGTCAAGATCGATCAGGAGCGCGGGACCGCCGCCGACACCGGCCCGTGGACCGAGGAGCACATGCCGGCCGAGACCATCCTCTACGGACTGGTCATGGGGCGCTTCACCACCTACACGGAGAGAGAGCGGGGCGAAGGGGAGAAGGGGGAGGCGGACTCGGAGCCGGCAACCCCGAGGAGTCCGGTCAAGGTGCGCCGCGAGGCCGGCCAGAACCTGGACTACCTGGGCTCGCTCAGCGCGAAGCTCGGCCTCCTGCGCTTCGGCGGCCACAGCACGATCGGTCTCGGCCGCGCGTTCTTCCACCTCGTACCGGCTGGCGAAGCCGGCCAGGGAGCCGCGCGATGACTTCGCCCGGAGAAACCCCGAGCGCCCGTCTGACGCGCGAACAGCGCATCGTCGGTCGTCTCGTCCAGTCGCTGCCCGGGAACCCGGACAAGCTGAAAGCCATCGAAGCGCGCTCCCAGGCCCTCCCGGCCCTGCTCCGTCGCCACGGCCCCGTCCAGGTCCTGCTGTTCCTGTCGGCGCGGCGCAGCGATGAAAACGGCGGCTTGCGGGACCGCGACCTTGCCGGCTGGCTCGTCGAAGGGGTCGACGCTGCCCTCGGAAACACTCGTGCTCTTACCTCGGCAGACCTCGCGAAGGAGGCCGAGGCATTGGCGACGATGGAGCTCGCCCCCTACCTCCGGCGCTGGGAGATCGCGATCGAGGTCGCCGGCTGGCTCAAGATGCTGATCGGCGCCCGCGTCGAGGAGGCGAAACAGCCCCCGCGGCCGCCGGCGGAAGCCGCGGCCGCCGACGGTGCGGCCGGTGGAGAGGCCTCGCCGTGACCGCTCTCGCGACCTGGGGCCCCCGCTCGCCTCGCTGGCGGCGAGCGCCGCGGCGCTACAACCAAAGAGGTGAGGCGCCTCCGCGTCCACCGCTCCGGACCTATCCGGCCCACGTCGGTCTCTGGCTCGACCGCAAGCTCGACGGCGAGCGGAGCGGCGACGAGAAGGGCTGGCTCGCGCGGCGGGAGCTGTACGAGGTCGCGATCGACGCCTTCAAGGAGGCGAACCAGGCGACCCAGAAGGCGGGAGCCCTGGCGACCTACCGGCAGGTGTTCCAACGCTATCGGGCGATCGTGGACTGCGAGACGCCGGGCCTCTGCCGCCAGGTCGTCGAGCTCAGGGCCACGAGCCGGATCCTCCTGCATCCCGCAGCCAACGAGAGCGTGACCGAGGGAGCCCTGCTCCTGCACCACACCTACGGCGTGCCGTACCTGCCGGGGTCCGCGATCAAGGGGCTCACCCGCTCGCGCCTCCGGGCGATGGCCGCGAGCGCCGAGCCGGATCGAAGGAAACAGCTCGACGACTGGGCGGACGCGCTCCTCGGCTACCTCCGCGACGCGCCGGTGGCGAGCGCACCGGGGGAGGCTTCGGCAGGCCGGGCAACGGCGCAGGCGGCCCTGGTGGAGTTTCTCGACGCTCTCTGGATCCCGCCGGCGGCCACCCGAGACGAATCGCCGATCGCGCTCGATCTGGTCAATCCCCACCACCCGGACTACTACACGATCCAGAAGGGAGCGCGAAAGCCGCCGACCGACGGCGACAACCCGGTCCCGGTCGAGCGGCTGACGCTGGCACCGGACGCGCGCTTCCTGCTGGTCGCCGAAGCGCCGGCGGATCTCGCCCCGTGGTTGTCGTGGCTGATCCGGGACGTGGTGGCGCCGGCCCTCGCTGAGGACGGCCTCGGCTCCTGGACCTCCGCGGGATACGGCCGGCTCTTGGCGGTTGGGCTGGCCGGGACCTCCGGCGGAAATGTGAACCCGGCGGGGACGGAACCGGCCTGGGCCGCCGCCGAAGTCCAATGGATCCCGGGCAAGTCCGAGCTCATGGCCACCCTCGCGGGCGACCGGCGGGCCTACGCTCGAGCCCAGGTGGCCCACGCGCTGCTCGAGAGCCTGCCTGACGACATGCGCCAGAGGCTCGCAAAGCGCAAGGCCGGCCGCTTCGAGGTCCGCGTCGAACCGGAGGGAGCGAGCTTCCGCCTCGTCGCCCTGCGGCCGATCCGAACTCCATGACCGACCCCACCGGCCGCTGCTTCATCAGCTACCGCCGCAAGTCCATCGGCGAGATCAGCCGTCTGGTCGCGGCCCTCCACGACGTCGGCATCCCGACCTGGCAGGACGTCGACGACCTCGGCGACGAGCACGTCGAGGAGGACATCCGCCGCACCCTCGCCGATCCGTCGACCGCCGGCGCGATCGTCTGGATCACCTCGGAGGTGGCGGACTCCGCGGTGATCCGACGGGTCGAGATCCCGGCGATCATGCGGCGGCTGGATCGCGACGACGGCTTCTTCGCCGTGTTCGTGGCGGCGGGGGGCCTGAACTGGGCTGGGGCGGCTGCCGCGGTGGGACCGGCCGCCGGCGTCCACGGTCTCGACGAGCGCAACATCCGAATCGCCCCGGAAAGCCCTCTCACCGAGCGATCCGCCGCCGAGGTCGCGTCCTGGGTGCTCCGCCGCCGCCTCGAGACCCTGGACCGTTCACTCCCGCCCGGCGCACCGCTGCGGCTCGGCCTCTACACCCGCGCGCGCCCGCCGTCCGGCGCCGGCCTCGCGCTGGCGCTCGACTGGCAGCCGCGCATCCCCCGGCGGCGGGCCTCGGCCGCGACCTGGAGGGGGCTGCTGCTGCCCGCCCTCGACCAGGTGGGCCATGCGATCCGGTGCTGGGGCGGCGGCCGCGGCATCGAAGCCGAGGGGCTGTGCTCGCTCCCGGCCGCGGTCGCGCTCGGGTGCGAGTTCGTGACCCCCGGCCGCACCCGCGTCGCCTGGCGCCAGGTCACCGAGGGTTGGCCCGACGAGTCGTGGAGCCTCGACGCACCCCGGGAAGAGTCGAGTCTCACCGCTCGCACGAGACCCAACCAAGCGGCGGGGCGGGACTTCGCCGTCCTCGTCTCGGTCGACGCCCCGGTCGCGAAAGCGTTCGCCTCGATCCGCGAGCGGCTGTCGCTGCGAGCGACGATCGAGGTACACGACCCCGCACGGGTGCGGGTCGATCTCGGCACGCCGGGCCTGGCCGCCGACGTCGCGAGGAAGGTCCAACAGGAGCTCCTGGACGCCCGCAGCGTCTACGGCGAGCCTCGCAGGGTGCATCTCTTCCTGGCGGTGCCGGCCGGTCTGGCGATGATAATCGGCCAGCTCCTCAACACCTTCGGCGAGGTCCAGACCTACGAGTTCCTGCGCATCGGCCGCGGAGCCGCCTACCGCCCGGCCGCCCTCATCAGACCGTCCGACGGTTGAGTCGAATTGGTTTCGATCACTGCCGCGACCGAGCAGGAGCGCCGAGCGACGGTCGGCCCGACCGACGCCGCCACCTCGCTCGAGGCGCTCCTGCACGGCTTCGACCCCGACGCCCGCGGCCAGTCGCCCGAGCGCGAGCAGTTCGGCCTCGGGCAGCCGCGCCTCCCGTCCCCGATGATCTGGAGGCTGCATCCGTGCTCCGCCGGCGGCCACCTGCCGGTCATGGTCTGGTCGCCCGTCGGCTATCCAACCGGCGCCTACCCGCAACTGCACGAAGCCGACGCCGAGAATCTCTGCAGCTACCTGTCGGAGGGCCTGGGCTTCGGCGCCTCTCTGGCCGGCACGGCACTGATCGTCTGATGGCGCGGGTGCGATAGGCTCGCGCGTGATCGGTCTGCGCGGAGGCGCTCCGGGGATGAATTTCAGAAACGCGCCTTTTTGGCGCACAGGAGCGAAAGCCCCCGAGAACCGAGCGACTTTCGCCGACCGAGGATCAGAGCCGGGAGAAATCATCCCCGGAGGACCCGTAAGTGCCTGAGGATGGATACAGTTACGGCGAGCAAGGAGGGCTCGAAAAGGGGCTGCGACGCCTCGGAGGAGCGCTTAAATGCGTCATCCCCGGAGAGCGGTCTGGAAGTGGCACTGGATCAAGGGGTTGCAAGGGGTAGGGTCGCGACCGGAAAGACCACGCAGGGGATTGCGACCCGGGAGACGCTTGTTCGGCCTTCTTGAGGTCGCTTAGAATGTGTCGCGACCGGAAAGACCACGCAGGGGATTGCGACTTTCTGGCTTCGACCTCCTCGAGGAACTGCTCGGGGTCGACGTCGCGACCGGAAAGACCACGCAGGGGATTGCGACTTCTTGCCGATCACGATCTTCTGGGCCACGACATCGGCGATGGGCCCGTCGCGACCGGAAAGACCACGCAGGGGATTGCGACTCTCGTTTTTTGGCGGGCGACACACCGATTGTCCGCCTGGTCGCGACCGGAAAGACCACGCAGGGGATTGCGACTGGTTGCGAAGAAGGCGAAGACACCGACGACCAGGAACGTCGGCAGTCGCGACCGGAAAGACCACGCAGGGGATTGCGACCTGAGGATGATCAGGGTAATCAGGGTGATCAGGGCCTTGCCGTCGCGACCGGAAAGACCACGCAGGGGATTGCGACACAGCAGTCGGGATGCGTGCAGTCCACACAGTCGATGCACTGACCGGTCGCGACCGGAAAGACCACGCAGGGGATTGCGACTCTACCCATCGGATCCTGCCAGCCCTGTCGCATTCCTCGTAGTCGCGACCGGAAAGACCACGCAGGGGATTGCGACCCGTCCCTCTCGATGCCGAACTCGACCTCGGAGTACTCTCGTCGCGACCGGAAAGACCACGCAGGGGATTGCGACCAGTCGAGCGGAAGCGATTCGGTGAAGGTGTCCCCGAGGGTCGCGACCGGAAAGACCACGCAGGGGATTGCGACTCTGTGTCTCGGCCGCCCCCCTCAGGGTCCTCCGCCATCAGGGCTGGGTCGCGACCGGAAAGACCACGCAGGGGATTGCGACTTCTGGCGGTGGCGCCATTCGCCATGGCGACGAAGTTGGTCGCGACCGGAAAGACCACGCAGGGGATTGCGACCTGGAGGGCGGTGATCAGGCGCACCACCCGACCCTGGTAGGTCGCGACCGGAAAGACCACGCAGGGGATTGCGACTCTCCGTGGTCAAGTTCAAATAGAAGCCCCCGATGGTCGCGACCGGAAAGACCACGCAGGGGATTGCGACTTTCTACTGGACGCGGTCGTCGTCGCGCCGCCAGACGTCGTGTCGCGACCGGAAAGACCACGCAGGGGATTGCGACTTCTCACAGTCCAGCTTGAACTCGATTGCCGCTCCCCCCTGGGTCGCGACCGGAAAGACCACGCAGGGGATTGCGACTTTCTCCAGGGTTCTCCAGGGTAGCGGGCCCACCGACGTCGCGACCGGAAAGACCACGCAGGGGATTGCGACGGCTTGACCTTGCTCGCGAACGCGAAGTCGGTCTCGGTCGTCGCGACCGGAAAGACCACGCAGGGGATTGCGACTTCTGGCTCAGGCCGGGGCCGGTGTTGCCGTCGCTCGGGTCGCGACCGGAAAGACCACGCAGGGGATTGCGACTTCTCGTTGACCCCGCTCAGGTTGGCCTCGCTGGCCTCGATCTTCGTCGCGACCGGAAAGACCACGCAGGGGATTGCGACAGTGACCATATGATTTGCCACCCGCCCTGGAGTTGATGGTCGCGACCGGAAAGACCACGCAGCGGATTGCGACCTGGAGATCGGGTTGACCTCAGCCAAGAGGCCGACGATGGTCGCGACCGGAAAGACCACGCAGGGGATTGCGACTTCTGTAGGGACGTGCGCTTTCGTTGATCGCCGTCGCCGGCATGGGTCGCGACCGGAAAGACCACGCAGGGGATTGCGACTTTCTTGGCCAGGTAATCCGGCCAGGACGGCGACCCGAGTCGCGACCGGAAAGACCACGCAGGGGATTGCGACAGGGCGGAGCGGATGGCGGCGAGGAGGTCGGGGTCGATAGCGTCGCGACCGGAAAGACCACGCAGGGGATTGCGACTTCTCAGAGAGGGTCGGCACCGCGTGACGCGTGCCCTGGATCGTCGCGACCGGAAAGACCACGCAGGGGATTGCGACTCTGCGAGCTCTTGAAGCCTGGCGCGGAGGCGCGGCAGCGGTCGCGACCGGAAAGACCACGCAGGGGATTGCGACTTCTCGATGCTGACGACACAGAGAGGCTCTCGCCCTGCATGCGTCGCGACCGGAAAGAGCACGCAGGGGATTGCGACCAAGTAGAACGACTTGCGGTCGGACACCAGCGCCGGCGTCGCGACCGGAAAGACCACGCAGGGGATTGCGACACCGCGTATGTCGCGGTCGAGATCGACCACGACAAGGTCGCGACCGGAAAGAGCACGCAGGGGATTGCGACCTCCACCGGCATGGTTGCGTCCGGCCCCTTGCCCCAGCCCTGGGGGGTCGCGACCGGAAAGACCACGCAGGGGATTGCGACTTCTTGTTTCTGAGCTTGTATTGTCGAACGTCGTCCGGCTCCACGTCGCGACCGGAAAGACCACGCAGGGGATTGCGACTTCTATCGCGGCTACGGCCCGGGACCGGTTGCCGTGTACGTCGCGACCGGAAAGACCACGCAGGGGATTGCGACTGTGGAGCCGGTACTCCCGGAGGAACGGCCACACGGTGGTCGCGACCGGAAAGACCACGCAGGGGATTGCGACTTAGCGAAACCCTCTTCAGTTGTGTTTACGGTTTTACGGAGTCGCGACCGGAAAGACCACGCAGGGGATTGCGACCTTGACGGTGGCGCAGGCGAAGAGGGTCAGAACCGCGATACCGTCGCGACCGGAAAGACCACGCAGGGGATTGCGACTTCTGAGCGGTGATGAGATGCGGGATCGACAGAGAACGAAGGGTCGCGACCGGAAAGACCACGCAGGGGATTGCGACACCCGACCCCGGCCCCGTACCTGTACCCGTCCCCGGCGTCGCGACCGGAAAGACCACGCAGGGGGATTGCGACTCCCGCGGGTCCCGCCACCGAGGCCGACCTACGACAGTGTGAGCACCGCCGCCTCCGCGTCCGCCTCAAACTCCAGCAACCCCCCGAGGTGCCGCCCGAGCACCTCGCCGATCTCATCGGTCGAGCAGTTGCCGACCCGGATCCAGACCACCTTGGGAGGATGGCCGTAGAGCAAGCTCCGCTGGTGGAAGTCCGAGTCCTTCGACACGATGGCCAGGCCGCGCTGGCGCGCGTAGCGCCAGATCTCCTCGTCGCCGGCCGAGGCGAGGCCGACGTCGCGCACGTGAGCGGACCCTCTGTGCTCGGCCGCGAGGAGCCGGAGCAGGCGGGGAGAGAGGTTCTCGTCGAGGAGGAGCTTCACGCCGGGATCTGGACGAGCTTGCGCTCGCGGTCCGCGGCGAAGGCGAGGGCGGCGCGGATGTCGTCGGCTTCGAGGTCGGGGAAGTCGGCCAGGATCTCGGCCTCGCTCATCCCGGAGGCGAGGTACTCGAGGACGTCGTAGACGGTGATCCGCAGGCCCCGGATACAGGGCTTGCCGCCCCGCTTGCCGGGCTCGATGGTGATCCGGTCTCGGTAGTCGATCGCGGCCATGCCCTGCCTCGCAGCTCGCCGGTCCGCCGCCGGCCCCGGCGCGCCGCCTAGCATAACGCTTCCGATCTCACGAGACTGGCGGGGGCTCACGGTCCGGCAGCGCTCTCGACCACCCTCGACCACCTCCCCGTCCCCCCACTCTCGAACCCATCCTCGAAGATCACCAACACCGGCGCCCCCGAGATCAGCAGCCACATCTCGTGCACCTCGGTGTCCTCCTGCCCCCCGCGCACCGCGGTCAGCACCGGCCGGTACACCCCCGGCAGCGGATAGGCGTGCTCCGCCACCACCCCCGCCGACACCTCGTCGGCCACCCCGTCCCCGTCCCAGTCGTAGCGCAGCTCGCTCGGCACCGCCGAAAACTCCTGCTCGAAACCGATCGCCTCCCCGGTCCCAAACACACAGAACCCCGCCGCGCACCCCTGCGCCTCGAAGACCTCGATCTCGATCGCATCCGGCTCGCCGACGGTCACCGCCAGCGGCGCGCTGACGATCGTGCCGCGGCAGTTGCGGGCGTGCAGCCGGACGCTGTAGGTCCCGGGCACGGTGTAGGCGTGGCTGGTCCGCAGGCTCGGGTCCGAGAGATCGCACGACCACGGGCTCGAGGTGCCGTCCCCCCAGCTCCAGCGCCACTCGGCGGGAAAGCTCAACCCCCCGGTGACGGTCGCCGTCAGACCCGGCACCGGGTTCTGCTCGGCGACCGGCCCGGTCAGCTCCAACTCCTCGACCAGGAAGTGGAGCGTCCGCGTCGCCGTGCCGTAGGGGCTCGTGGCGATCGCGTCGATCGAGTGGAGGCCCGTGTAGTCGGCGGTGTCGATCCGGATCGGGTTGCCCGGGTAGACCCGCCCCTCGTCGTCGAGCCAGGAGATCGTGATCGGCGGCCGGCCGGTGACGTCCTCGGCCTCGAGGTCCACCTCGAGACAGGGACCGAAGACGTGAAACCCCAGCTCGGCCGCCCCGGCCGCCGGCGCGCCGCCGGCGACCGCCGCCGCCAGCACGCCGGCCCCGACGCCCCTCAGCCGCCGCACCGCGCGCCTCCCCGGCTCTCGGCCCGCTCCGGCGTGGCAAACACCCCCGCCGTCTCCAGCGTGAACGCCACGTAGTTGGCGAGGTCGGCCGTCGTGTCGAGCAGGCTCATGTGCGGCACCCGCGGCCCGAGCCGCCCGTAGTGCGCGGCCAGCCGCAGGATCTGCCGAAACGCGCACCCCAGGTGATGGCGCGGCGACTGCGACCGCCAGGTGTCGGGTCCCCGGTGGAGGCTCAACCGCTGCGCCTGAAACCCCGCGAGCCGCGCGACCTCGGTCAGGGTCGGCCAGTGACCGTCCCGGCCGGCCGCGATCGCCGCGAGGTGCAGCGTCAGCGCGACCCCGCTGGCGGTCACCGCGGCCACCGGCAGCGGCCGCTTCGCCAGCTCGAGCCCGAGGTCGACGAGGCCGAAGAGGATCGGCTCGAGCGGCCCGCCGCCGAGCGGCGAGACGGCCGGCAGCGAGGCGTGGACGTCGGGGTCGTCGCGGTAGAGCATGACGAGCGTGGACATCTGATCGAGCACGGAATGCACGGAGACCTCCTTGTCCGATTTCGGAGCGGGGTTGCGAGAGAAAAAAGACCCCCGGCCGCCAGACCCGAACGGCCGGGGGGAGGAGGGAGGTTGAGGAAGGGCCGCGGCGGTCACGACCGCCCCGCCGCGGCATGGGAAAGCTGGTCATGGTGGGGAAGCGGATGACGGGTCTGGCGGGAGAGCCGCGGCCTTGGAAGCCGCGGCCAGGATGCAGCCGGCAGCGCCGGCCGCGGAATCGATCAGCGAGCGGTGGTCGGGCAGCTCGCCCGCGGCCAGGTCCTGGATCACCGCGGCGAGGTCCTGCGCGTGGTCGAGGGCGATCGAGAGATCCGCCTTCGCTGCCGCGAGGTCCCGCCGCGGCTCACCGACCTCCCCGGCCGCCTCGGAGAAGAGGTCGATCACCTCCTCGGTCCCCAGCTCGGCCTCGGCCGCGAGCACCCGCGCGAGGTCGGCCAGCGCCCGGCCGGCGAGATCCAGGATCCGCCGGTCCGAGGGCGTCACCCGCCGCAGGTGGACCCCGAGGCTCTGCAGCGCCATCAGCACCGGCAGCGCCCCGTGGCACGGGACGTCGCCCGCCGCGCGGTCCGCGGCGAGCTGCCCGCGGACGTAGCCAAGGAGGTGCTCGACCCTGCTCACCGGCTCACCACCAGATCCGGAGCCGAAACACCGCGACCGCGGCCAGGACCGCGGCGAGAGCGAGGAGCCCGAGCAGCGAGAGGACCGGGATCTCCGCCGGTGTCCCGCCGCCCCCGGCCTCGACCGGCGTCCGGGTCGGATCGTCGGGCTCGGCCGTGTCCGGATCGTCGGTCGGGAGCGCCACCCCGCCCGCGGCGCGGACCGTCCCCTGGAAGGCGATCTCGTCGAGCCCCGGAGGCAGCTCGGGGTCGATCTCGACCTCGAAGGTCACGACCGCCTCCGCGCCCGCGGCCAGCTCGCCGAAGTCCACCAGGACGCTCTCGTCTCCGGGCTGGTTGCCGGAGAGGATCAGCCCCTGGGTGGCGGTGACGGTGCCGACCCGGAGCTGCGTGTGGAGCGGAGCGAGCCCCTCGAGCTCGACCCCGAGGACCTCGTCCGGACCGTCGTTGACCACGATGACCGTGTAGGCGACCTCGTCGCCGGCCGACGCCGGAGTCCCGCCGAGCGGCGTGTCGATCGCCGTTGCGTCGAGCCCGTTGCCGGGTCCCGGCCCGGGGCCGGAGGCGATCGGCGTCGTCTCGGTCGAGGAGTTGTTGCGGGGATCGACGTCGGGGCCGTTGGCGCCGTTGTCGGTGATCGAGACGACGTTGACGATCTCGGTGACGCCGCCCGGCACCGGATCGGCGACTCGCACTGCGAAGTCGACCGAGCCGCCGTCGCCGGCGTCCAGGTCACCGATCGCCAGCAAGCACGACACGCCGGCCGGCGACCGCTGCACCCGCTCGGGCTTGAGACCGGCTTCCGGAGGTACCAGGCCGATGCAGCCCCACCCGGGCGAGGACGCCCCGGGCTCAAACGTCGAGTGCTCGGGCACCATCTCGGTCAGCTCGACGCCGCTAGCGTCCGCCGGCCCGAGGTTGGCGTAGCCGATCTGGTAGACGACCACGTCCCCCGGCTCGGCCGACACCCCGCCGTCGCCCTTGGTGACCGCCAGATCCGGCCCGCCGCCCCCGCCGACGATTGGTGTCGTGTCCGTCGCCGTGTTGTCGCGCGGGTCGAGGTCCGGCCGGTGGGAGCCGTCGTCGGTCACCGTCACGGTGTTGACGATCTCGGTGACGCCCGGAGGGATGGAGGAGTCGAGCGCCACCACGAACCGCGCCCGCCCCGAGTCCCCCGGCTCGAGCGTGCCGTCGGCAAACACGCACGCGGTGCCGGCCGGCGACCCGTCGGGACAGCTCCAGCCGCCGGTCGAGCGGCCGGCGTCGAAGGTGGTGAAGTCGGGGACGGTCTCGGTCACCTCGACCCCGGAGGCGTCGGCGGTGCCCGCGTTGACGTAATGGATCTCGTAGGCGACGACGTCGCCGGGCGCCGCTTCGATCCCACCGTCGTCCTTCGTGACCACCAGGTCCGGCCGGTGGAAAGGCGTCGTGTCGGAGGCGGCGTTGTCGCCGGGGGTGGGGTCGGGGCCGTGGCTGCCGTCGTCGGAGACGGTGACGGTGTTTTCGATCGCCACCACGTCGAGCGGCACCTCGGCATCGACGCGCACCGCAAACCGAGCCCGGCCGGAGTCCCCCGGCTCGAGCGTCCCGTCCGCAAACCGGCAGACCGTCCCCGGCGGCGATCCGTCCGGGCAGGTCCAGCGCTCGGTCGACCCCGCGGCATCGAAGGTCGTGTGCTCCGGCACCGTCTCGACCACCTCGACGCCCGAGGCGTCCGCGGTGCCGGCGTTGACGTAGTGGGACTCGTAGGCGATTACCTCGCCCTCGACCGCGAAGACCCCGCCGTCGTCCTTGGTGAGGACCAGGTCCGGCGCTCCCTGGGCCGAAACGGGCGGTACGACGGCGAGCGCCGACAGGACGGCGACCGCAGCGGCAAACAGAAGACCTCGGAAACGACACGTCGCAAGCATCATCGCTATCTCCTTCAATCGATCGAGAGAGTTGGCCCCGCGGACGCGGGACCGGGAAGGACGTCGAACACCAGGTCGCGAGTCAGGAGGATCGAGAGCCGCGCCCCCGGCGGAAGCTCGATCTCGGGCGGAAGGTCGACCGTGCGGTCGAGGATGCGGTGGGCGAGCCGGCTGGTCTCGAGCCCCAGCTCGCCGGCGGCGATCTGCCCGGGCGAGGGCGCCGCCCCGAGCGTCGCCGAGCGCTGCGGCTGCGAGAGCTGCGCCCCGGCCCCGACCAGCGAGAGGAGCGCCGCCGCCCCAAACCGCGGCCCCCAGCGCTGGCGCACCCGCCCGGGCACCCCGAGCGCCCCGTCGACCGCCGCCGACGGCTCGCCCCCCAGCTCGAGCACCCGGCCGTCCGGGTAGCGCAGCCGCTCCCAGGCCACCGCCACCTGGCGGTCGCCCAGGCTCGGGATCCGGGTCTGCCGCCCGTAGGCGAGCGTCCCGCGCGGCACCAGCACCCGCTCGGCGCCGCCCGAGTCGCGGACGTCGCGCGTCACCTGCCCGCGCACCAGCCCGGGCTCGGCGGAGTGGAGGCGGTGGAGGAGCACCGCCGGGATCACCGTCCCGGCGGCCAGGAGCCGCCCCTCCGGCGCCGAGAGCGCTGCCGCTCCCCGCGCCGGCTCCGGAGCGCCGTCCCCGGCGCCCGCCGGAGCCGTCTCCACCCAGCCCTCCGGGACACCCCGCGCAACCGAGTCGAGCGAGCCCCCGAGCATCCGCTCGAGCCGCTCGAGCAGCGCCCCATCCACCCCGGCCAGCTCCGCCCGTTCGCCGCCGCCGCCGCCCGCGGCGGCCCGCCGGCTGCCGCGCCCGAGCGGCGCGGCCAGCCGCCGCTCGACCGCCCGCGCCCGCTCCCGGTCGCGCTCGAACCCGCCCGGTTGCACCACCTGCACCGGCATCCCCGCCGCCGCCGGCTCGAGGTCCTCCTCGACCTCCGCCGGCGCCGCCTCGTCGCCCCCGAGCGCCAGGATCCGCTCCGGGTCGAGCGGCGCCGCCGAGGGCGCCGCCCCCGGCGCGCGGAGCGCCCCGATCGACTGGTGCGCGTAGCGGAGCGCCAGATAGACGATTCCGACCAAGGCCAGCAGGAAGACCGCCATAAACTGCTGCTGGGTGACCCGCCGGATCGCCGGCCGCGGCGCGAGATCGAGCCGATCCCGGCCCTTCTTGGGCCGCTTCGGAGACACCTCCGGCTCGAGCCGGCCCTCGGCCGGCTCCTCGTCGTGGGAGCTCATGCTCGCCTCCCGGTCAGCGTTGTGAGGACGTGGAAGGAGACCTGACGATGCGGAGCCAGCGGCGGGAGTCGCCCGCGCCGAGGACCAGCTCGGCCGTCTCGACCGGAGCCGGGATCAGGAGCCAGCCGCCCCGGAAGCGGGCGTTGAGCGGCGCGAAGGTGCCGTCGTCGAGCACCCCGAAGACCGCCGGCAGCTCCGCCCGCGCCGCCTCCTCGGGCAGCCGGATCCAGGTCCGCTCCCCGTCGTCGACCACCGCCGCCGGCTTCCAGGGCAGCCGCCGCGACCGCCGGCGCGGCTCCTCGAGCCGGTAGGACCAGTGGAGCCGCGTCGGATCGAGCGCCGGCCCGTCGGGCGTCGCCCGGTCGAGCGCCTCCCGCCGCTGCCGCGCCAGCTCCGCCTCCGCCCGCCGCCGCGCGGTCCACTCCTCGGGATACCACCAGCCGATCCGATGGTCGTAGGTGGCCCCGTCCGCCCGCGCCTCCTCCTCGGCCGGCGAGACCAGCTCGAGGTGATAGGTCCGCCGGTCGGTCACCAGCACCAGGTTGGTGGCGAGATCGAACCCCGAGGGCTTGACGACGAAATGCGGCACGAGCCGCGGTGCCTCGCCTTCGAGGAGCACCGTCGTCTGCCAGCCCTCGGGGTCCCCGATCGCATGCCCGTCGATCACCTCGCCCGCCTCGAGCGCCAGGTCGCACGCCCGCGTGGGCAGGCACCGGAGCGTCGGCACCGCGTGCCCGTACGGGTAGAGCCGGTGCGTCGGCAGCGCCACCACCGGCGCGAAGCCCTCCGCCTCGAGCCGCCGCCCGGCATCCTCGATCGTGGCCGCCGGCGCGAACGGATCGACCTCCACCGCCTCGACCGGCGGCGGCTCCGGAACCGGCAGGCCCACCAGCCCGTCCAGCTCGGCCAGCATCCGCTCCAGCTCGGCGGCGGCCACCGCCGAGTCGCGGACCGGCTCCTCCGGCGGCTGATCCGCCGCGACGACACCCGCAACGGACACAGCAGCAGCTATCAGGATCGAGACTCGAACCATCGCGTTCTCCTCGTCAGGGCTCGGGTAGCCGCGTCCAGTCGAAGCGGACGACGCGGATCCCGGTCGGGTTGGTGAGGACCTCCTCCGGAGCGTCCGGAGGATCGACTTCGACTGCGGCCACCGCCTCCCAGCGCTCGACGCGCACGGGAGCGCCCGCGGCCGTGAGCACCGGCTCCTCCCACTGCACCCGCCAGCTCGTCTCCTCGGGATCGATCGAGAGCACCGAGGTCACCCGCGGAGCCACCTGCTCGCGCTGGGCGCGCGCAAACGGCGAGCGGCGGCGATAGAAGGAGTTGAGCTGCGAGACGGCGTCGCCGCCGGCGTAGGCGTAGGCGTCGAGGATCGCCCGCCGCTGGAGCGCCTCGTCCCCGGTCACCGTCCGCGCGCTCCGGAAGAAGAGCTGGAGCGCGTAGACCCGCATCGACCGCGACGCCTCGGGCGCCGCGGCCGCGGGACCCATCGCCACCGCCGCCCCGGTGCGGTCGACCTCGACCACGTAGGGGACGATCCGCTCCCGCCCCGCGAGCCAGACCAGCGCGGCCACCAGCCCGGCGTTGGTCACGACCACCACCGCCAGGAGCAGCCGGCTGTTACGGAGCATCCGGGCGAGATCGACGTAGGCGTTGATCCGCAGCCGCCGCGCGTCGAGGAAGTGCGGCACCGCCGCCCCCGCCGGCAGCGCCTCGCCCGAGGCGAGCGCCGGCACGGTCGAGACCGCCGGCTCAGGCATGGTCGCCCATCGGGTTGAGGCCGGAGAACGAGATCCCCGACGAGACGTGGTGCGAGACCGTCTTGGGCAGCGTCCAGACCAGCAGAGCAAAGAGCACCGAGGCGAGGACGATCGTCAGGTGGATGCCCAGGCTCGGGATCGGCGAGAGGACCGTCAGCATCTCCTCCCAGATAACCCCGAGGTCGCGTCCGACCCCGAGCACCAGGTAGACCACGAACGCCCGCACCCCGAGATCGAAGACGTAGCGGAGATACCCCTCGGCCACCCCGAAGGTCGCCGAGAACCCCGCGAATGCCAAGAGGATCACCAACCCCCCGAGCGCCAGCGTCGCCTCGATCAGGATCCGCGCGAGCTGGACCGCCGCCGCCCCGAACGAGACGATGATCAGAAGCGCCGCCAAGAGCCGCAACGCGGCGATCTGAGGGATCACGAGCGAGATGTACTTCCCCCAAGAGTCAAACATCGACAGCGCCAGCGCGAGCCCCTGCTCGAAGATCGCCGAGGGCGAGAGCCCGGGAAGCCCGGTCGCCACCTCCGCGAGGTGCGCCCAGCCCGAGAGGATCCGCGGCAGCCAGAGCGGCAGCGTGATCAGGAGCCCCAGAGTCACCAGGAAGACCAGGAGCTTCCGCGCCGCCCGCACGAACCAGTCGTCGTTGCCGGCGAAGTTCCAGCGCACGAGGTCCCACCCGAACTGCACCGTGAAGAACGACACGTAGAGCGGCACCAGGAGCGGCGCCACCCGGCCGAGCACCATCGGCGTCGCCGCGGCGTACATCGACACCATCGAGTCGAGAATCCCCTCGCTCACCGTCCGGCCTCCTGTTGGTTTCGAGCCCGATCGATCGCCTGCAACGCGCTCGCGCGCTCGACGTCGAGGACGTTGCGGCAGTTGGGGAGGGAAGCGACCTCGGAATCCCGGCAGAACGCCACCGCCATCCACCAGGACAGCCCGCCCTCGTCCGCCTGGCCGAGCCAGTAGCTCCGCCCGTACTCGACCGACTCGCTCGCCGAGGCGAGCGACCGGATCTCGGGCGCCCCGCTCGGCGGCTCGGCCGGCCAGTACGCCACGGTCGTCGCCGCCGCGAGCGCCACCGCTGCCGCCGCTGCGACCAGCGCGAGATTCCCCCGCCGCACCCGAGCGCCCATCAGAACGGCAAGCTCCCCGGCACCAGCGGATGCATCGGGCCGGAGTCGTAGGTGGGCGCCGGCTGCCGGCTCTCGGCCAGCCACTCCTCGAACGTCGACACCGCCTCGGCCTCGGTCTGAAGCCGGTGCGCCGCCTCGACCGCCAGGAGGTTGGTCAGCGCCATCGACTGCTGCGTCGCCTTCGAGACCTCCTCGGCCAGGAAGCCGACCAGGATCCCCTGGGCGTGGATCGCCTCGAGGTTTCCCTCCGCCTCGAGGAGCTGGTCGCGGAGCGTCCCGAGCGTCCACTGCGCCTCCTCGAGGTCGCGGGAGTTCTCCTTCGTCGAGAGGAGCACCCCGCGAGCCGTGTCGAGCAGCACCTCGACCCGGTCCTCGTAGCGCTCGGCCACGTCCTCGGCCGGCTCGTACCCCGGGTAGAGCTCCTGGAAACGCTCGTCGAGGTTCTCGAGCGAGTAGACCAGCCCCTCGGCCTCGCGCAGGATCTGCGCGAGGCGCAGCAGCAGCGTCCGGATCTGCCGGTACTCGGGCTCCTCCAGCGCCGCGAGGTCCTGGACCTGGTTCACGATCATCGTGATCCGCTGGAGGATCGCGAGGTAGGTCTGGATCGCGGTGAGGATGTTTTGGATGTGGTTGGCCTGGTCGTAGACCGCCTCCTGCGCGACCGCCGGCGCCGCCGGCACCGCACCCCAGACCGACAGAGCGATCAGGCACACCGCGAGCGAGCGTCTCGTCATCGATCGACCTCCTGGAGCAGCCGGACGAAGCCCTCGTGACCCTGCCCGGCGAGGAAGCCCTCGAGCCACCGCTCGCCGTGCCGATCCCGGGCGGATTGGTAGATCTCGCGCGCCCCGGGACCCGAAGCCCCGAGCACCTCGAGCGAAGCGGGGGAGAGGTCGAGGCTCACCAGCCGCGACCCCTCGGGGGTGACCACGTAGTAGTCGCGCCGCGGCACCGCGGCGGCGACGGTCTCGATCTGCCGGACGTTGAGCCCGAACTGCCGGTAAGCCTTCGCCGCGTGCTCGTCCCGCGCCGCCGGGTTGGCGAGGAAGATCCGCACCGGGCAGTTCTCGAGCACGGCGTCGCGGAGCGAGGACTCGAGCAACGCCCCGAGCATCTGCGCCACCACCACCAGCCCGGCATTCCGCTTCCGGAGCTGGAGCAGCCACTCCCGGAGCCGCCGGGCGAAGAGCGTCTGATCGAGGTACGACGCCGCCTCCTCGGCCACGATCAGCGTCGGCCGCCCGTCGAGCCGCCGCTCGATCTCGGCGAACAGATGGAGCACCGCCGGCGCCACCACCGAGCGCTTGAGCGCCAAGAGGTCCTCCAGCTCGAAGACCGTCAAGGCGCTCTCCCCGAGCGGCGTCTGCTCGGCGTCGAAGAGATGCGCATACGGCCCGCTCCCGATGAACGGCCCGAGCGCCCGCCGCAGCGGCTCGCTCTGGACCTTGAGCGCCAGCGTCGAGAGCGACCGCGACCGCGATCCCACCAGGAGCTCCAGCGCCCGCCCGAGCGCCTGCCGCTCCGGCGGCCCGACCTCGGCCCCGGCCAGCCGCAGCAGCTCCTCCAGCCACTCCGCCGCCGCCTGGACGCCCCCCGGCTCCTCGACCCGCGCCAGCGGCGCGAGCGGCAGCCCGCCCCCCGCCTCCGCCGAGAGCGCGTAGTGCCGCCCGCCCGCCGCCTGGCAGAGGAGGAGCTGCGACAGCCCCTTGTCGAAGGAGAAGACCTGCGCCCGCGCATAGCGGAAAAACTGCGCGATCAGGAAATTGACCAGCGTGGACTTGCCCGACCCGGTAGGACCGACCACCAGCGTGTGCTGGACGTCCCGCGACGCCAGGCAGAGGTAAAACGGCGTCGCCCCCGAGGCCGCCACCACCGCGTGCGGCGGCCCGCCCCCGAGCGCCGGGTGCGGGTGCGTGAAGTGCCCGGTCCAGGTCGACGTCGCCGGCGCCAGCGCCGCGAGCGCCCTGTGGGTGACCATCGGCCGCCGCACGTCGTACCAGCCGTGCCCCGGCAGCGACCCCAGAAACGCCTCGGGCGCGTTGTACGTCTCGACCTGCGCGAGATACCCGCGGTTCCGCAGCTCCTTGAGCAGCAGACGCGCCCGCTCGAGCGCAACCGCCGGCTCGTCGCCCCAGGTCAGGATCACCGCCGTGAGATACCCGGCCGAGCTGCCGCGCGCCTCGATCTCGAGCCGTGCCGCGTCGGTGTCCTGCACCATCACCGGTTCGTACCGCCGCGGCCCGGCCCCGGCGCCCTCGCCCCCCTCGTCCCGCCGCGAGCCCAGGAGCGCCGCCAGGAAGTCGCTCCACCGCACCGTCGCCTGCCGCCACCGCCCGGCCCGCCGCCCGATCGCCGACTGCGCCGTCGCCGGATCGAGCGGGATGTAGCGAAACACCGCCCGAAGCGGGATCGGCAGGTCCGAGAGGAAATCGAGCGCCCCGGCCCTGACCGACTCGGGGTAGTTTCCGACTGCGATCGGCACCACCCGCCGCCCCCCGACCTCGATCTCCCTCCCGAGCGCGAAGTCCGCCCCGGCCACCAGCGCCTCGAGACTCACCGCATACGGCGGCACCGCCACCGGCTGGTCCTCGAGGCAGAGACAGGAGTGGAGATAGCGCACCTGCTCGGCCGGCTCGAGCCGCCGGATCGAAAGCTGCGTCCCGAGGAGCGCGGCCAGCTCCCCGGTCGAATGGAGAAACGCCTCGACCTCCCGCGCCTCCCGCTCCTCGGCCGCGCCGGCGCCGCCGCCCACGGCGAGCGCCAGATCCACCGCCGAGCCCACCGGCCTCTGGGTCAGGGTCAGGAAGTACCGCGAGTAGTAGCGCGCCCCCGCCGCCTCGAACCCCCGCCGCCGCTCCTCGTCGAGCGCCCGGGTGAACCGGTTCGGAAACGCCCCCTCCGCCGGATACCCCGGCGCCGGCCGCCGGTGGAGATCGAAGTGCACCAGCCAACCGTCCCCGAGCTGATCGAGCGCCGCGGTCAGCGTCCGCGTCAGCCCGTCCAGCTCGTCCGCCGTGGCGGCCCCGAGGTCCGGCCCCCGGTAGGCGAAGGTCAACGAGTAGGCGCCGTCCGTGTGCCGCAGCACCCCGCCCGGCACGTGGTGGTCCCAAACCAGGAGATCGAAGATCCCCTCGGCCCGCGTCCGCGTCTCGGCCAGCCCCCTCACAGCGTCGGCACCCGGCGCCGGCGCGCCTCGTGATGAGCCCGTCTCGGATAGAACCCCGCGGCGTGCAAGTGCCGCCGGAGCACCGCGAAGAACTGAGGATCCCGCCGCGCCAGCCGCCGCAGCCGCGGCAGCCCCACGACCACGACCAGCACCGCCAGCGAGTAAGTCACCGGGTTGGGCCGAAACGCCGCCACCAGCCCGGCCACCGCCCCGAGCACCACCAGCATCGGCTCCCGCTCGACCCCACCGACCAGGATCGGCCGCACCAGACTCGGGTACACCCGCGCCTCCCGCCCCATCTCGCCCTCCCGCCCGTCCATGATCAGAACGCCGAAGCCGAGATCCCCAGAGCCGCCAGAAGGGCAATCCCGCCCGCGCCGGCCGCAAGCGCCACGAGGGCCTTCCCGGCCTTGACCAGCCCGCGGTTGGAGTCGCCGACCGACCACGCGGCGAGCCCGAGAGCGATCGCGATCAAGACCACCGCCGTGAGCGTCGGCCCGGTCAGGTCTTCGCGCAGCCGGTCCAGCGGCTCACTCCACGGCATGTCGCCGCCGGTAGGGCCGGCCCAGGCCGCCGAGGCCACGAGCAGCAGGGGGAGGGTAAGCCAGCGGTCTCTGGGGCGGGCATGCTCTTGTCCGGTTACACTCACGGCGTTCCTCCTTGAGACAAGTTCTAGCTTGATTCGAACCAAGGAGTACACCGGGATGGTTGCTCCTGTCAAGAGCCCTTGGTAGTCTCTAGAGACTAGATACAGCCCTGACGGGCTCCAGAGATCATCGAACCAGACAAGTCGATGCGCCAGAGGAGCGGCCGGCGGGGTAGTGAAGGCCGGGGGAATCCAGAGGAAAGGCGCTCTCGGGAAGCCGCAGCCGGTTGCCGGCAAGCCTGGCGGCGGAGACCCTCGGAACGGCCTCAAGAGACGGCGTAGCACAGCAACGCCGGGGACGCCGACATCGACGGAGGAAGAGCCATGCGGAACAGCCGAGAGATCGAACGGGAGGCCATCTACCTGGCGGAGCTGGAAGCCGCCCGCCGGCGAGCCTCCGCCAGCGAAACTCACCGGCCCGAACCCGAGCCTCCGGCCGGGCCAGGCGGCCGGCGTGGATCCTCGGGCCGGCTCAGGAGGAGGGCGGGATCGAGGTCGGGTCGGCCCCCGCGGCGATCCGAGTAGGCATCCGGGCACGGGCAGACCCGCGCCCGGGCGACCTCAAGCCCCTGCTCCTACTCGGCGACCACGAAGAAGACGTCGGTGGTCCAGGTAGGCCGTTCGTGGCCGTTGACCAGAATCCAGGCTCGGCTCAGGTAGCGGAGGTAGTTGCCGTGCCCGTCGCGCAGCGGGGTCGTCAGGTAGTGGAGGCGGATCCGTCGGACTCCCGCATCCGCCAGGCTCAGGATCTCGTCGTACTCGGAGATCCCGTTGTGGTTCCGGTCGATCCAGAGACGTAGCTCGCCGTAGATGACGTCGTCGGAATCGATCCAGCCATCGCCATCGCCGCCCAAGGCCGGAAGGTCGAACTCGGCGAGGGGGATGTATCCGTTCTCGGCGGTGGTGCCGTCGATCAGGGGCGTGAAGTTGCCGAAGAGCTCCGCGCCGTCGTCGACGGCGCCGTTGTCGTTCCGGTCGAGCCAGAGGAAGGCGTCGAGCCCCGTCGCGGAGGTCCACGAGAGCACCTCCGGCTCGCCGTCCGCGTCGATGTCGAAGAGTACGGGGTTGCCCAGGCCCGTCAGGCGGAAGAAGTTGCGGTCGAGGTCGATCAGGATCGGCGAACCTTCTTCGGTCGGCGGTGGGGTAGTGGGCTCAAACTCCCCGTCCCCATCCGGCGTAGGGGGTGGGGTCTCGCTCGGAGTCTCCCAGAGATCGTCCACCGCGGCGCAGTCCTCCGGAGCAACGCCGGTCGAGGGTCCGGCAAGCCCGTACATGATGCTGAGCACGCATGCCGAGCCGGTGGAATCCACCAGGCCGAGAAGGTGCCCGAGCTCGTGGGCGACGTTTCGCCCCGCGCCGCCGCAGGCGGGATCCAACCCCACCCGGATGGTGCCGCCCGTCAGATTGCCAACCTGGCCATCTGGTTGAAAGCAACCGCAAACGTTGGCTGTCTCGCAACCTACCGCCCTGACCGGGAAGAAGAGGACCGTGATGTTGAGGGCGCCGGACTGGGCCGTAGAGCGGATCACGAGATTGGGCACACCGCTGCCGCAGGTGTCGTTCCACATCGCCACGCCCTGAGTGAGGGCTGGGTTCTGGCCGTTGAAGACGAGGTTGACGGTGCCGCGAGGAATGACGCCGGTGTACTGCGGATTGCGCGGAGAGCACTGCTGGCCCTGCGCGCCTTGCCCGTAAAGCAGGACGAACGCGAACGCCGAGAGGTACCGTAAGCGAGCCGCGTCCCCGCCTTTCACGGCCCGCCCCTCCGCCCGCGTGCCGCCAGGAGCTCCTCCTCCAGCGATCCGGGCAACATCTCGACCTTGCCGTAGGGGTAGGGCGCCGACATCTTCCGGTCGTCCGTCTCGAAGAACACCTCGGGGTCGTGGGCGACGAAGATGTCCTGCGGACGCCAGTCCGGGTCCGGCTTGGCGAGGACCAGGATCAGGAGGCCGCCGATTCGAGGGCTCGCCGGTTCACGATTGTCCCGGGCGCAGAGCCACTCGCCCTCGACCTCGATCGCGGCGGTGCGGATGAAGACCAGGAGCTCGTCGAAGACCGGGCCCTCGGTTGGAGCCTTGAGGACCTCGCGGACGGACGCGTGGACCAGGGTTCCGAGGTTGCCGTTCAGGAATCCCGGCTTCGCGTCCTCGATCGTCGCGCTGTAGACGACGCCCGCTCGCTCGAGGATCTCTTCCGGGGACCAGGCCTCACCCAGGGAACCGGTGCTCATGAGGTAGCCGATGCACCGAGCCTCGGAATGCGTCTCGGGGTCCTCGGCGCGCGCCTTTCGGCTTTGTTCGAGGAGCCTGCGATACTGGTCCTGCTGGGCCCCATCGAACAGGTCCCAGCGGAGGAAGCCGTTGGGTGCGGCTTCCTCCGCGGAGACCCAGACCGGGCGGCCTTCCTCCTCGGTGCGGGTCGAGGCGATCCAGTCGGGGACCTCCGCAGCGGTTGGAGAGGCGAGGGGCGAGGCCAGCGCCATCGACAGCGCAAGCGAGACAGCGAGACACCGGAGGGTCGGCGACATCGAGGTCAACCTGAGAGCAGGGCGCATCGTCATGGCTAGCTGTATCTCATAAGACGCGGATTTCGTCAAGTGACTTGGAAGCTCATGGAAGCATGCGGGAATCCACCCCCACCACCTCGACCACCCGTCGCCGCCCCCCGTCCCGCTCCATGTAGACCACCAGATCCACCGCCGCCCCGATCCGCCCCATCTGCGAAGGCACCCCCGCCTCCTGCACCAGGTCGTCCAACCGGTGCAACGCATCCTCCGCCGAGTTCGCGTGAAGCGTCATCATCGCCCCCCGGTGCCCGGTGTTACACGCCCGCAGGAAGTCCAACGCCTCCGCCCCCCGAGCCTCCCCGACCACGATCCGGTCCGGGTTCATCCGCAAGGCACACCGCAGCAGCCGCGCCAGCGACACCCCCGCCTCCTCCGAAGCCAGGAGCCGCACCGTGTTCGCCCCCGGCACCACCAGCTCCCGGCACCCCTCCTCGCAGACCACCACCCGCTCCTCGGGCCGCTCCCGAAGCAGCTCCCCGAGCAACGCCGACAGCAGCGTCGTCTTGCCGCTCCCGACCCCGCCGGCGATCAGCATCGTCTCGCGGTCGAGCACCGCCGCCCGGAGCCGCGGCGCGACCTCCTCGGGCACCGCCCCGCTCGCCACCAGCTCGTCGAGCGTCGGCGTCGCGGCCGCCGGCTTCCGCAGCGCCAGCACCGGCGAGGTCACGACAGGCGGCAGCACCGCCTGCACCCGCACCCCGTGAAACGGCAGGTCCGCCTCGAGGATCGGCTGGTCCCGATCGACCACCAGCCCGTGGAGCCCCGCCAGCGAAGCGATCATCGACTCGAGCCGATTCGCATCGACCCGCAGCCCGGTGTCGTAGGTCCCCCGCCCCGCCTCCGCCGCATACACGCTCTCGGGGTTGACCATCACGTCGGTCGTCCCCGGCTCATCGAGAAGCCTCATCAGCCCACTGTCCTCGAGCTCGCTCCGCAGCGTCTCGAGCGCGGTCAAGGCTCGTGGGTTCATCGATCGTCCTCCCTCGGCAGTGGGGGAGCCGCCGGCGCCGGATACCGCGCCCTTCGTGCCAGCTCCGGGTGCTCGTAGTAGGGGAGCTTGAAGGCCAGCACCGGCGGCACGCCGGCCTTCGAGATCAGCAGCCGGTCCGCCGGCAGCTCGCCGATCTCCCCCTCGGTCAGGAGCGGCCGCCGGGCGTCGGCGTCGCTCGTCGTCGTCCGCCGCGCGAGCCCCTGCGGCGCCACCGACTTCCGCCGGTAGCGCACCGTCGACTCCCCGGTCAGCCGCGAGGCGTGGAGCCGGGTGTCGAGGTTCTGGGTGGCGGCGTAGATCTGGAGCTGGCAGTTGCCGGTGATCGACTCGCGGTCCGAGTACGCCTGCCGGAGCTGCGCGAGGTCCTGGACCACCACGATCGCCCGCACCCCGTACCCGCGCAGGTAGGCGAGCATCTGCTCGAGGATCAGCACCCGCCCGAGCGCCCGAAACTCATCCAGCACCAGGAGCAGCCGCCGTGCCGGCGGCACCCCGCCGGCCGCGCCTCGGGTCTCGGTGACCTGGAGCGTCAGGAGCGCGAGCATCATCCGCACCAGCGGCCCCAGCCGCTCGAGGTCCTGGTAGGGGAGGGTGACGTAGAGCGTCACCGGCCGTTCGCGCCGCGCCAGCTCCCCGAGCCGAAACCCGCTCCGCGACGTCGAAGCCGCGATCACCTCGTCCCCCCAGAGCGACAGAAACGCGCTGAGCGTGCTGACGATCGACCCCCGCTCCCGCGGCGGCGTGTCGAGCATCGCCCGCGCCAGCCGCGCCACCTCGGGATGGGTCGGCGTCGGCTCGCCGGTCCGCGAGTCCCGCCACCCCCGGCCGAGCCCCGGGTCGTGCTCGGTCGCGAGCATCCCGGCGAACAGCCCGTCGAGTCCCGAGTCCCCCCGCGGATCGTGCAGCACGTCGAGCACCGCCGCCATCGACGGCTCGGGGTGCGCATAGAGCACGTGCAGCGCGAGCCCCCGAAACAGCTTCCGCGCCGAGGCGATCCAGTGGTCCTCGGCCGCCGGCCCCCGCGGGTAGGCGACCAGGTTCTCGGCGAGGATCGAGACCACCCGCACCTCCCCGGTACCGCGCTCGATCTCGTCGAAGACGTTCCAGGGCAGCCCCTCCCCGGTCGACGGCCCGAACCGCAGACACCGGTGCCCCTGAGCCCGCCGCCACCCGGCCGAGAGCGTCCACAGCTCCGCCTTCGGATCGACTACGAACGCCGAGCTCTCGGTCTCCCCGAGAAGCGTCCCCAGCACCGGCCCGGTCGTCTTGCCGCCCCCCGGCGGGATCGTGATCAGCACGTGCTGATCCGAGTCGTCCCGCAGCAACCCCCTCCCGCCCGGCCCCTCCCACCGGCCGAGCACGATCCCGCCCGACCCGCGGAGCATCCCCGCCCGCACCAGGTCCCGCCGCTCCGCAAACCGCGCCGACCCATGCACCGCCTCCGCCACCCGCACCGCCGGCCGCCGCAGCCCGACCGCCACCAGCCCGACCCCCACCACCCCGGCCACCCCCCAGGCGAGCGCCAGCGTCCCCTCGTGCGGAGCCGACCCGAGCAGGATCAGCGTCCACAACATCCCCCGATGAGGCGGATACACCGGCCCGAACACCCCTGCCACCAGAGCCGCCGCCACCGGCACCAGCACCACCCCGAACCGAGCCCGCCGCCGCACCGCCACCGCCAGCCCACCGATCGCGGCCACCGCCAGCACCAGCCGCACCAACGACCCCGGCGCGGCCCCGACCAGCGGCGCCCCGAGCGCCGGATCGAGCCCGAGCCGGTGTGCCAGCACCTGGGTCGCCACCACCGCCGCCGTCACCACCACCGAGACCGCCCCGAGCACCACCCCCCGATCCCCGCCAGCTCCGCGCGAGTAGGTCTCCGCCGGATGAACGCTCTCCGTCTCCATCTCGTCCCCCTACAGCGGAATCACCAACCGCATCCGCCCGATCACACACCGCCGGTCGACCGCCCCGTAGTAGCGCGAGTCCCAGGAGTTGGGGATGTGGCGGCTCAGCAGCCACACCTCCCCGGCCCCCAGCCGCCGCTCGCCCTCGACCCGCGGCAGCGGCCGCCCCCGGCTGTCCGCCGACAGGGGAGCCGTCCCCGGCACCAGCCGCCCCCCGATCGACACCCCGGCCGCCGTCACCTCCACCCGGTCCCCGCCCCCGGCGACCATCTGCTTGAGCACCGGCAACGACCCGTCCCCACACCTCCACACCGGCGACCCGCCCGGGTGATACCCCCGCAGCCTCCCGAACTCCGCCACCGCCCCCGGTAGACAGACCGCCACCCAGTCCCCCCGCCGCGCTTCCCCGGGCACCCGCAACCAGACCCCCGCCGGCGCGCTCGGCGAGAACAGATTGACCCGCACCGCCCCGACCACTCCCCACACCACCCCCGCCGCCACCAGCCCGCCGGCCAACCGCCGCCACCCCCTCACCGCTCCAGCTCCCGCGACACCTCCCGCGCCGCCGCCATCGCCAGCCGCACCGCCTTGAGCGGCCCCGGCCGCAGCGCGAAGCTCAGTCCGTCGAGCCCGAACCGCACCGCGGTCTTCGCCACCTGCTGCTCGATCGGCAGCAGCCGCACCGCCTTGCCCGGCGTCGGCCGCCGCAGGAAGCTCCCCACCCGCACCGCCCGGCCGACCCGCGCCTGGAGCCTCGCCTGCGCCCGCTGCACCGCGGCCAGCCGCCGCGACTCCGCCACCAGCTCCGCCCGCCGGCTCCGGTACTCCGGATAGCTCATCCCGAACCGCTCCGCCAGCCGGTGCGCCGACGCCGACCGCGCGATCCGCGACGCCTTGACCGCCTGCCGCCCCCGCGCGTCCGTCACCACCAGCCCCCGCCCCCGCTCCCGCAGCCGGTAGCCGTGCCGCCGCAGCCGGTGCTCCAGCTCCGCCCACGACCGCGCCGCCCGAAACTCCCCGGCCAGCGCCTCCCGCGCCCGCTCCGACCAGACCGCCTCCCCGGTCCGCTCCCGCTCCCGCACCTCCCCCTTCGTCAGCTCCCGCCGCCCCGGCACCTCCCGCCCCTCGACCCGCTCGTGCCGTCCCGGCACCACCCGCAGCCCCATCTCCCGCTCCGCCCGCCGCAGCACCTCCTCGATCCGCCGGAAGTCGTGCCCCGTCCGCCACGCCCGCAGCGTCTCCGGATGCACCCGGTTGACCATCAGGTGAACGTGCGCATGCCCGGTGTCCCGGTGCGCCACCGCCACCGCCTGGTGCTCCCCGAGCCCCAGCTCCCGGAGCACCCGCCCGGCCACCTCCCGCATCTGCTCCTCGCTCGGCCGGTCCTCCGGCGCGAAGCTCACCGACAGGTGATACACCGGCTTCTCGACCCGCGGGTTCTGAGCCGCCGTCGCCTGCATCAGCCGCGCCGCCTTCTCGGGATCCTGGGTCATCAGGTTGTAGGTCTCGACCCACGCCACCCGCCCCGCCTCCCCGTCCCGCCCCCCCGAGACGAGATACCGCGCCAGCCCCCCGAACCCGCTCCCGGTCCCCGCCGACGCGATCACAGCCGCTCCGCCGCCCGCTCCACCGCGGCCAGCACGTCGAGCAGCTCGCTCCGCGAGACCGGCAGCCCCGAGTGGGCGTGCCGGGTGAGCTGGTTGAGGTTGTTTCCGATGCGGGCGAGCTGGTGCACCGCCGCCCGCTCGACCGCACCGGGCCGGGCGCGGGGCACCGTGCCGAGCAGGACCTGACGGGCGTAGCGGCTGGGGGAGAGGCCGCAGAGGGTGGCCCGTTCGCGGACCTCCTCCCACTCTGAGGGGCGGAAGCGGATCGAGACGATCCGGGTGTGGTGGGGGAGGGCGGTGGGCATCGAGCTGGCCGGGGCAACGCCCCGAGAGCAGGCTATTGGCAGGAGGACTCGCGGTCGAATCCCGTAAAGTCGCGCAGAGATCGGACTACACTGCGGTGGTCTACTGCTGGCGGCCACCGTCGGGATCTGCGGCCTCACGCCGACCCGAGTCGGGTCGATGGAATCAACGGGAGGCAACTGCTAAAGTGCGCGGGAGTTCCAGGAGAGGAGCGAGTCGGGACCGCTACAGTCCGGACGGGTGGACGACTGGTGAAGGCTGAAGCCCTCGCCGAGAAGGTGCTAGCCCAGCTAGACCAGGTCGAGGCGCTGTACCACCGACTGGTCGTGATCGCGGGGTTCACCGGATCCGGCAAGACCGCATCGCTCCAGAAGGTCGCGGAGCACACCGGCGCGCCGCTGGTCAACCTCAACTTGGAGCTTTCTCGCCGGATGCTCGAGCTCACAGAGCGCCAGCGTGCGCTCCAGCTACCTCGGCTCCTGGAGGAAGTCGTGGGACGGGAGGACGTGCTCGTCCTGCTCGACAACATCGAGATCCTGTTCGACCTGACGCTCCGGCAAGACCCTCTCCGCCTCTTGGAGAGCGTCTCGCGCAACCGCACCGTCGTCGCGGCATGGAACGGGACCCACGCGAACGGTCGGTTGACCTACGCGACCCCGGAGCATCCGGAGTACCGCCGGTACTCGGTGCCCGACCTAATGATCGTATGTCCGGAGGGCATGGCTTGATGAGATCGAATGTCGCGGCGTTCCAGCTGGGAATCCCGAAATGAAATACGGCGACCTGATCCAGTTCGAGCCGCTCGAGACGGTGGTGCAGCTACGGGACGCCGATCGGGAGACGGCTGCCCGGCAGCTTGTCGCCACCTACGTCGTGAGCGACGAAATGGTGGAGCGGCTGACGGAGGTTCTTATCCCGCAGCTCCAGTTCGATCAGCCGGTCGACAACAAGGGATTCCTCATTGTCGGCAACTACGGCACCGGCAAGTCCCACCTGATGTCCGTGGTCTCGGCGATCGCCGAACGTAAAGAGCTCCTCGGAGCGGTCACCAATCCGAGGCTGGCCGAGGTGGCGCGTCGAATCGCGGGGAAGTTCAAGGTGGCGCGGACCGAGCTAGGCGCGACGACGATGGACTTCCGGGAGTTCGTCTGCTCGCAGCTCGAGGAGGCGCTCGCCGAGTGGGGCGTCGCGTACCGTTTCCCGCCCAGGGACAAGATCCCGAACCACAAGCGGTCCTTCGAGGAGATGATGTCCGCGTTCCACGAGAAGTACCCGGAGCAGGGTGTACTCCTCGTGGTCGACGAGTTCCTCGACTACCTCAAGGCCCGCCGAGACCACGAGCTCGTCCTCGACCTCAACTTCCTGCGTGAGGTCGGCGAGGTATGCAAGGACCTGCGCTTCCGCTTTCTGGCCAGCGCCCAAGAAGCGGTCTTCGATAGCCTCCGGTTCTCTCATGTTGCCGACAGTCTGCGCCGAGTCAAGGATCGCTTCGAGCAGATCCTGATCGCCCGCAAGGACGTCAAGTTCGTCGTCGCTGAGCGACTTCTCAAGAAGACCGGCGAGCAGCAGGCGAGAATCCGCGACTACCTCACGCCGTTCACGAAGTTCTATGGAAACATGAACGAGCGGCTGGATGAGTTCGTGCGACTCTTTCCAGTCCACCCTGATTACATCGATACCTTCGAGCGGATCACGGTGATCGAAAAGCGCCAGGTCCTGAAGGCGCTCTCCCTTGCCATGCGGCGGATCCTCGCTGAAGACCTACCGACTGACAGGCCCGGGGTCCTCGCCTACGACTCCTACTGGGGCATTCTGCGCGAGAATCCCTCCTTCCGAGCCGAGCCGGACATCAAGGCGGTAATCGACTGCAGCCAGGTCCTCGAGGCGCGTGTCGAGCAGGCGTTCACTCGGCCGGCCTACAAGCCGATGGCGCTCCGGATCATCCATGGGCTGTCGGTCCATCGCCTCACTCACAACGACGTCCACGCGCCGCTCGGTGCCACCCCGGACGAGCTACGCGACTCGCTGTGCCTCTATCAGCCGGGCATCGAGGACCTTGGCGGCGAACCGGCCGACGACTTGCTCTCCCAGGTCGAGACCGTCCTGCGTGAGATCCACAGGACGGTCAACGGCCAGTTCATCTCCTCCAATCCGGACAACCGGCAGTACTATCTCGATCTCAAGAAGACCGATGACTACGACGCTCTGATCGACAAGCGCGCCGAGAGCCTCGATGACACCCAGCTCGACCGCTACTACTACGAGGCGCTCAAGCGCGTCATGGAGTGCACCGACACCACCCACGTCACTGGCTACAGGATCTGGCAGCACGAGCTGGAGTGGCGTGAGCGCCGCGCCTCGCGGCTTGGCTACCTCTTCTTCGGTGCGCCCAACGAGCGATCCACGGCGGTGCCGCCCCGGGACTTCTATCTGTACTTCATCCAGCCGCACGAGCCTCCCCACTTCCGAGACGAGAAGAAGGCAGACGAGGTGTTCTTCCGGCTCGAGGGCCGCGACGATGCGTTCCGCCAGGCGCTAAGGAGCTGCGCCGCAGCCCTCGACTTGGCCTCGCGTGCATCGGGCCACCCGAAGGACGTCTACAAAGCGAAGGCCGACGGCTTCCTTCGCGACCTGGCGAAGTGGCTCCAGGAGCACATGACCAGGGCGTTCGAGGTGACGTACGAGGGGAGGACGAAGCCGCTCATCGAATGGGTGAAGGGCCAACTGACGGCGACGGGTGCGCAGGCCAACGTCCGGGACATCGTGAACACGGTCGGTTCTGTCGCCCTGGCCGCGCACTTCGAGGAAAAGGCACCGGAGTATCCGACCTTCCCGACCTACCTCACCCAGGACAGCCGGCCGCAGGCGATACAGGACGCGCTCCGCTGGATCGCGGGAGCGTCGAAGACGCAGCAGGGGGCAAGGGTCCTCGACGCACTGGAGCTACTCGATGGGGACCGGCTCGACCCGACCCGTTCGAGGTATGCGAAGTACATCGTCGAGCTCCTGCGCAGCAAGGGGCAAGGTCAGGTGCTCAACCGAGCCGAGTTGATCCACACCGTTCACGACGTCGAGTACATGGCGCCCGATACGTACCGACTGGAACCAGGCTGGGTCGTCGTCCTTTTGGGGAGTCTCGTCTACTCGGGTGACCTGGTGCTCGCCATCCCGGGCAAAAAGTTCGACGCCACCGACATCGCCGTCCTCGCGGCCACGTCCGTCGACGACCTCGCCAACTTCAAGCACCTCGAGCAGCCGAAGGACTGGAACATCCCCGCGCTGAAGGCCGTCTTCGAGCTCCTGGACCTGACCCCGGGCATGGGGCAGCTGGTAGCCCAGGGCAAGGAAGAGCCTGTCCAGGAGCTGCAGAAAGCCGTGGCTGCCCGTGTCGAGAGGGTCGTGATGGCTCGGCAAGCGCTCCAGATCGGCCTCTACTTCTGGGGGCGCAACCTCCTCGATGAGGCGGCCAGCCAGGGACTTCGCACGAAGCTGGATTCGGCCAAGGACTTCCTCGAGTCCCTCCAGGCCTTCTCCTCCCCCGGCAGGCTCAAGAACTTCCGCCACGGCAGGGAGGACGTGGAGAGGCAGAAGGCCGGGTTGGACGCTCTCCGGGAGGTCGAGGCCCTCCAAGAACTCGTGGCGGACCTCGGCGGCACCGCCTCCTACCTGTCCACGGCGGAAGCCGTACTTCCACCGGGCCACGAGTGGGTGGAGGACCTGAGGGCCGTGCGGTCCGAGCTCCTCACGAACGTCGGCGACCCCGCGAAGCGGTCGGTCGCCGGCTTCCGCCAGCAGGTCCAAAAGAGGCTCGGCGACCTCAAGACGGAGTACGTCCGGCTGTACCTCGACCTCCACACTCGGGCTCGGCTCGGGGTCAACGACGACAAGCGGAAGGCACGGCTTCTGAACGACGAGCGCCTGAAGCAGGTCGAGGGACTGGCGACGATCGACCTGATGCCTCGGCAGCACCTGACCGACTTCAAGAACCGCCTCGCGGAGACCAAGGGCTGCTTCGTGCTGACCGAACAGGAGCTCGACGCCGCGGCGGCGTGTCCCCACTGTGCCTTTCGGCCGGTCACCGAGCCCCTGGCGGCGCCCGTCGACCAAGTGCTCATCGCACTGGACGGCGAGCTCGACACTATTCTCTCCAGATGGACGCAGGCGCTGTTGGACAACCTCGGTGATCCGACCACCAAGGAGCAGCTCGAGCTGCTCAAGGCGGAGCCGCGAAAGCTGGTGGACGCCTTCATCGCTTCCCGCACGCTGCCCGAAGAACTGAGCCACGAGTTCATCCACGCCGTCAGGGAAGTCCTCTCCGGCCTCTCGAAGGTCGTCGTCACCACCGGCGATCTACGCTCCGCGCTCCTCGCCGCTGGTTCCCCGGCGACGCTCGAAGAGATGAAGAAGCGCTTCGGCGAATACCTCGACGAGAAGGCAAAGGGCAAGGATCCGACCAAGGTGCGGATCGTGCTGGAGTAGCGCAGTGGTGGAGGAGCTCCAGCGCTTCGTCGCAGCCGGCGAGTCGGAGACGGTCGAGTTCAAGAAGTCGACCGCCCAGCTCCCGCGCGCTGGCGAGACGCTCTGTGCCTTCCTGAACGGCGAGGGTGGCGTGGTCCTGATCGGCGTGTCACCGGACGGGAGGATCGTCGGCCAGGAGGTCGCCGACCGCACGCAGCAGGAGATCGCGCGGATGTTGGCGCGCTTCGAACCGCCGGCGCCCATCGAGAGTCGAATCGTAGCCGTCCCCGAATCGGGTCGATCCGTGATCGTCCTCCGAGCGCCGCAGACCGCCGATACGCTGCCCTTCACCTATGACGGACGGCCCTACCAGCGCCTGGGTACGACGACCTCGCGCATGCCACAGGAGCGCTACGAAGCTCTGCTCCTGGAACGCGCACACGCTCGCCGGCGCTGGGAGAATCAGCCCGCTGTCGGTGTGGGTCTCGCCGATCTCGATCACGAAGAGATCCTGCGCACGCGGGACGCCGCGATCCGTCGGCGGCGTATCTCGGCCGGCACGAGCACCGACGTCGCCGACATCCTCGACCGGCTCGGCCTGCGTCGCGACGGCGCCATCACGCAGGCTGCCCAGATGCTCTATGGCACCCGCTTTCTCCCCGACTACCCACAGGGCATGCTGAAGATGGGGCGGTTTCGGGGAACGAAGATCACGGGCGACATCCTGGACAACAGGCAGGAACACCTGCACGCCTTCGCCATCGTCCGCGAAGGAATGGCCTTCCTGGATCGGACTCTTCCGCTTGCGGCCCGTTTTCCGAAAGGCGAAATCCTCCGGGAGGACCGGTTGCCGGTTCCGCCGGAGGCGCTGCGCGAGATCCTGCTCAATGCGGTCATGCACCGCGACTACTCGGACCCGGGCGGCTACGTGGCGATTGCCGTGTTCGACGACCGGATCGAGATCCGGAGCGTTGGACGGCTCCCGCGCGGAATCACGCCCGAGTCGCTTTCCGGTCCTCACCGCTCGATCCAGCGGAACCCCCTGATCGCCGAGGCCTTCCACCGCACCGGCGCCGTGGAGGTCTGGGGCCGCGGCACGAATCGCGTCATCGAGGAGTGCGAGCGGCACGGAGTCGAGCCGCCGACGTTCGAGGAGCAGGCCGGGGCGCTCTACGTCACCTTTCGGGCCCCGATCGGCCCTGGGGCAGGAGAGCCATCCGGCCGGGACCAAGTCGGAACCAAGTCGGGACCAAGTGGGGACCAAGTGCAAGTCCTTGCGGCCGCGCTCGATGCGCGGTCCATCACGGACCTGATGGAGGTCGCCGGTCGGGCAAGCCGCAGCAAGTTCCGGGACCAGGTGCTGCGGCCGCTCCTTGAGACCGGTCTTCTCGAGATGACCATCCCGGACAAGCCTCGAAGCTCGAAGCAGCAGTACCGGACGACCGATGCAGGGCGACGCACGCTCGCGGCTGGGAGGCGGCATGACTGAACCCCGACCGAGAGTCTTCATCAGCTCCGTGATGGAGGGGTATGGGCCGTTCCGGGAGGCCGCCGCCGAAGGCACCCGCCAGGCTGGTGCCGAGCCCGTGCGCGCGGAGGACTTCCCGGCAGCCGGACACTCGCCCCGCAACGCCTGCCTTGACGGCGTGGCCAGCGCGGATGCGCTCGTCCTGCTCCTGGGTGACCGCTACGGCTTCGTGGGACCGTCGGGAAAGGCGGTGACCGAGGAGGAGTACGAGGAGGCGAGGCGGACCCACAAGCGCGTCCTGGTCTTTCTCCAGGAACCAGCCACCCGCGAGTCGCGGCAGGAGGCATTCGCGAGCGAAGTCCAGAGCTTCGTGGGCGGCCACTGGCGAAAGACCTTTCGGAGCCCGGAGGAGCTGACGAAGCTCGTCCGGGAGGCGGTCTCGGCGGCGGATTTGAGCGCGGGGCCACATCTCGAGCGGCGAGCCGGGGCACGCATCGACGCAGCGTTGAATCGGAGGCTGCCCGAAGCGCAAGGAATCGTCTGGCTCCAGGCGGTCTGGACGACGCTGCGTGACGAGGAGGTCGTCGACCCGCTGGACCTTGGCGATGAGGCATTCAAGCGCCGCGTTCTGCACCTGGCGCACGGCAGCGAGCCCCCGCTTCTCTCCTATGAAGAGGGCAAGCAGACCGATGTCACGACTTCACACCTGAGAATCCGGCAGGGCGATGTGGGTGCCCGGCGGCAGGACCGTGATCTTGCGGTCATCGAGATCCACGCCGACGGTACCCTCGCTATCGCGGCGAACGTGAGCGGAACCGAAGCCAGGAGCGGCAGGATGGAAGAAGGTGTGTTCGCAATGTACTTCCTCGCTCCGAGTGTGGTTCGAGACCGCCTCGAACGCGCTTGGGCCTTCGCGAGCGACTGGTGGACCGACCGCGATCCCTACCGGCGTCACGAGCCGCTTCTGTTCAACCTGGCCCTCCAAGACGTGGGCGCGCGGCACTGGGGAGAGCCGACACGCAGTTCCGGGGGCGGGATCACGATCCCCGGCGAGAGTCCGCAAAACCCGCTCGTCGTCTTCGACCGGCCACGAAAGGTTTCACGCGGAGACCTTCGCAGCCCTGCTGCGGAGATCGATCGAAGTCTTGCAATCCTGGAGCGACGCTTTCAGGAGTGGAGGAGCCGATGGTAGACCGCAACCGACAGGCGCCCAAGCCCTCGCTCTTCCCCTCCGAGAGTATGTCCTCCACCGGGCCCGTGGAGTGCCTCGGGATGACCTTCGCATCCGAGGAGGCGCGCCGGGCATACTTCCTCGAGCGCCTCAAGGAGAAGCTCCCCGAGCTGCGGCAGCGCCCCGACTTTCCCATTGGCGAGGACGCGGCCATCCTCGTCTCTCCGATCCCCCTTACTACACCGCCTGTCCGAATCCGTTCCTGGTCGACTTCGTCGAGCGGCACGGGCGACCCTACGATCCGGAGGAGCCGTATCACCGCGAGCCGTTCGCTGTGGACGTCAGCGAGGGCAAGACGGACCAACTCTACAAGGCCCACAGCTACCACACCAAGGTGCCGCACCTGGCGATCGTCCCCTCGATCCTGCACTACACGAAGCCGGGCGACCTCGTGCTGGACGGCTTCTGCGGCACCGGGATGACGGGCGTCGCAGCCCAGTGGTGCGGAACAGCGCAGCTGGAGTACCGGCGTCAGCTCGAACAGCGCTGGGAGGAGGATGACCGAGAACAGCCGGAGTGGGGCGCTCGGCGGGTGATCCTTGGAGACCTCTCACCAGCAGCCACCTTTATTGCCGCTAACTATAACCTCCCCTTCGATGTCGACGCCTTCGCCAAGGTGGCCGAGCAGCTATTGAAGGATGTCGAGGAAGAGATCGGTTGGATGTACGAAACTCCCCACACGGACGGGAAGACCAAGGGGGAGATCAACTACACGGTGTGGAGCGAGGTATTCTCCTGTCCAGAGTGCGCGGGGGATGTCGTGTTCCTTGAGGAGGCTCTCGATGAGGAGAGCAAGAAGACCCGCGGCGAGTTCCCCTGTCCGCACTGCTCGGCGGAGCTGACCAAGGACAACCTTGGACGCTCCTTCGAGACGCTAGGGGACCCGGCGTCGGGCAAGCCGTGGCGGCGGATTCGGCTCAGGCCTGTTCTGATCAACTACAACGTTGGCAAGGAGCGGCACGAGAAAGTACCGGATACTACTGATCTTTCGATTCTCAGCCGCATCGGAGGCCTTCGTCTGCCTCCTGAGGTTCCTGCGAACTCATTCCCCATCGCCACGATGTATCATGGATCGCGGCTGGCGCCCAAGGGCTTCACTCACGTTCACCACATGTTTCTGCCCAGGGCTGCGCAGGCACTTGCCTCAATGTGGCGCCGCGCGAGCGGGCACGAGGACCCGCGACTGAGGAACATGCTGCTCTTCTTCGTCGAGCAGGCGGTCTGGAACCTCTCGGTCTTGAACCGCTTTCGCCCGACCGGATACTCGCAGGTCAACCAGTCTCTGACAGGCGTGTACTATGTTCCGTCGCAGAATTCGGAACTCAGCCCCTGGTACATCTTGGGGGGCAAGCTGAAGCGGTTGAAGAAGTCGTTCCAGCCGATGCCATCGATGTCAAGCACAGCGGCGGTTACGACGGGGGACTGTGGGCGACTTCCGCTTGCGGACGACACGGTCGACTATGTTTTCACCGACCCGCCTTTCGGCGAGAACATCTTCTACGCCGACCTCAATTACTTGGTTGAGTCATGGCACGGCGTCCTAACGAGGACGGAAACCGAAGCAATCGTCGACGCGCCGAAGGGCAAGGAACTGCTCGACTACCAACACCTGATGCGGCGGTGTTTCGAGGAGTACCGCCGCGTGCTCAAGCCTGGCCGCTGGATGACAGTCGTCTTTCACAACTCCAAGAACGCTGTCTGGAATGCGATCCAGGAAGCCATGCTCGCGGCCGGCTTTGTAGTTGCCGATGTCCGAACTCTCGATAAGAAGCAGGGTTCCTACCGGCAGGTCACCAGCACCGCCGTCAAGCAGGACCTTGTGATTTCCGCCTACAAGCCAAATCACGGCTTGGAGGAGCGCTTCAAACTCGAGGCCGGCACCGAAGATGGCGTTTGGGACTTCGTCCGAACACACATGCGCCAACTACCGGTGTTCGTTGCCAAGGACGGCCAGGCGGAGGTGATCGCTGAACGGCAGAGCTACCTGCTCTTCGATCGCATGGTGGCCTTCCACGTTCAGCGTGGCGTGACGGTTCCTCTGTCGGCTGCCGAGTTCTATGCGGGCCTCGACCAGCGCTTCGGCCCGGCTCGGGATGGAATGTACTTTCTGGAAGAACAGGGTGCTCAGTACGATCGGAAGCGCAGGACGGTGAGGGAGGTCCTTCAGCTCGAGCTACTTGTCAAGGACGAGGAGTCGGCGATCCAGTGGCTGAGGCAGCAGCTCACGAGAAAGCCTCAGAGCTTCCAGGAGGTTCATCCACAGTTTATGAGGGAGCTCGCTGGCTGGGAGAAGCATGAGCGCTCCCTCGAGCTCGCCGAGATCTTGGACCAGAACTTTCTCCGCTATGACGGCACCGGCGAGGTCCCGAGCCAAATCCACAGCTACCTCTCAAGCAGCTACAAGGAGCTGCGCGGTCTGGAGAAGGACGATCCAGCTCTCCGCGCCAAGGCAAAGGACCGCTGGTACGACCCAGATCCCCGCAGGGCCGGCGACCTCGAGAAGCTGCGAGAGCGTGCGCTCCTTCGAGAGTTCGGCGAGTACAGGGAGTCCGCACAGAGGAAGCTCAAGGTCTTCCGCCTCGAAGCCGTTCGCGCCGGCTTCAGGCGGGCTTGGCAGGAGCGAGACTACGCGACCATCATCGCCGTCGCCCGCAAGATTCCGGAGCACATCCTCCAGGAGGATCCCAAGCTCTTGATGTGGTTCGACCAGGCCCTTACTCGGAGTGGGGAGGATGCATGAAGCAGAACTGACCCATGGCTGCGTGCAGGATTGCGCGGGTAGACGAGGAGTAGGAACCGACCGACCAGGCCTGACCTGGCCTGGTCTGGCCTGGCTAGAAAATCGCACCGTGGATAGTACCGGGACCGATGTTCCACCTTGACGAATGGGCATGGAGCCTCGAGCACCAACAGGTCTGCAAGATCGTCGAGACGCAGGACCTGTGGGGGAGCAAGCTCTATCGGGTCTGGGTTCCCGGTAAGGATGCAATCGTCCGCGTCCGGGAGGGCCAGCTCCGCCCGCCGACTGAATCGGCGCCGCGAAGCTCGGCATGGCTCTCCTATCTGACCGCCGCCGCCCGAGTCTCAGATGCCCTGACCCAGGAGGTCCTGTTGGCGCCCATCGAGGCGTCGGTCATCCCATTGCCTCATCAGATCCGCGCTCTGTCGCGCGCGGTCTCGAACGACCGCGTCCGTTACCTGCTGGCGGACGAAGTCGGCCTGGGCAAAACGATCGAGGCGGGGCTGATCATGCGGGAGCTCAAGCTCAGGGGCCTGGTGCGCCGCACTCTGGTCGTGGCGCCCAAGGGACTCGTCACCCAGTGGGTCGCGGAGATGCGCACCCACTTCGACGAAGAGTTCCGGCTCTTCATCCCGAGCGACTTCTCCGCGTTCCGCCGGATCGCCCGGGAGGACAACGTTTGGCAGACCTACCACCAGGTGGTTTGTCCGATGGACTCGGCGAAGCCCCTGGACGGACGTCGCGGATGGTCCCGCGACCGAGTGGCGGACTACAACCGTGACCGCTTCGAGGACCTGACGGCTGCCGGATGGGACTTGATCGTCGTCGACGAAGCCCACCGCCTCGGAGGCAGCAGCGACCAGGTAGCCCGGTACAAACTCGGTCAAGGCCTGGCGGAAGCCGCGCCGTACCTCTTGCTCCTCTCGGCGACCCCGCACCAGGGGAAGACCGACGCGTTCCATCGGCTTGTGTCGCTTCTCGACGAAGGGGCCTTCCCCGATCCCGGTAGCATCTCGAGGGAACGCGTCGAGCCCTTCGTCATCCGAACCGAGAAGCGCCGCGCGATCGACGCCGAAGGGCGACCGCTCTTCAAGGCGCGCAACACGCGGCTCGTGGCGATCGCGTGGGAGCAGCGGCACGGCCACCAGCGCGCCCTCTACGAGGCGGTGACGGAGTATATCCGTGAGGGCTACAACCAGGCGCTACGGGAGAAGAAGAGCTACATCGGCTTCCTGATGATTCTCATGCAACGGCTGGTGACCTCCTCGACTCGTGCGATCCGGACGACCCTCGAGCGCCGGCTTGAGGCGCTTGTAGCGCCGAGCGAGCAGCTCTTGCTCTTCCCCGAGCTCTCCGAGGAGGAGTGGGTGGAGCTCGACGGCCAGGAGCAGATCGACACGCTGTTGACATCGCGGCTGATGGCGCTGAAGAACGAGCGTGCCGAGGTGAAGCTTCTCCTCGAGGCGGCCAAGCGCACGGAGAAGGCCGGCGTCGACGCCAAGGCCGAAGCCCTGCTGGATTGGGTCTATCGCTTGCAGCAGGAGGCTGGTGACCCCGAGCTGAAGGTCCTCATTTTTACGGAGTTCATCCCGACCCAGGAGATGTTGCAGGAGTTCCTCGTCGACCGTGGCTTCACGGTTGTGTGTCTCAACGGATCGATGTCTATGGAGGAGCGTCAGAGAGTCCAGGTCGCCTTCGCGGACCAGGCCCGAGTGCTCGTCTCGACGGACGCTGGAGGCGAAGGTTTGAACCTGCAATTCTGCCACGTGGTGATCAACTACGACATCCCCTGGAATCCGATGAAGCTTGAACAGCGCATCGGTCGGGTGGACCGCATCGGTCAGGAGCACACGGTACGGGCTGTCAACTTCGTCATCCAGGACACCGTGGAGTACCGCGTCCGCGAGGTCTTGGAAGAGAAGCTCGCCATCATCCTCGTAGAGTTCGGAGTCGACAAGACCGGAGACATTCTCGACTCGGCCCAAGCGGGCCAGCTTTTCGACGACCTCTACGTCGAGGCAATCCTCCGACCCGAAGACCTGAGCACCAAGGTCGACTCCGTTGTCAGCCGCGTCAAGGAGCAGGGACAGGCGGTGCGAGAAAGCGGATCTATCCTTGGAAGCGCCGAGGATCTCGACCCGGGGGTAGCGCGAAGCCTTATGACCCACCCGCTGCCCCACTGGGTCGAACGCATGACGGTCAACTATGTACAGGCGTACGGTGGTGCGGCCGTGCGGACTGGCCCTGCCTGGAATCTGACCTGGCCCGACGGGCAGAGCTTCGGGCCTGTGGTGTTCTCGTCCAAGGACGCGGAGCTCGTGCCGTCCGCGCAACATCTGACGCTTGAAGAGCCGCAGGTGCGGGGGTTGGCGACACGGATTCCCCGCTTCGCGCCCGGCCAACCGATCCCCTGTTTGTGTCTGCAAGAACTGCCAACCGGGGTGTGGGGGCTGTGGTCGCTGTGGCGGATCACCCTGCACACGCCGGACTGGAACCGCCATCGTGTCTTGCCTCTATTCCGGCACGAGGACGGCAGGGTGCTGGCGCCGACGGCCAGGTTCATCTGGGACCAGATGATGTTCGACTTGCTGGCCGTCAGCGGGCACCTCGAGCGCGACGCGGCTGCGAGAGCCTTCGATCTCGCCGAGAGTGCGGCTCGTGAGCACGGACAGCAGATCTATCAGGAGCTGGTGCAGACGCATCGAACGCGCCTGGCAGAGGAACGCGAGAAGGGCGAGTACGCGTTCACTAGGCGTCGACGGACCGTAGAGCGGATCGGTCTTCCGGCGGTTCGGGAGAGTCGGCTTGCGCAGCTCGCGGCCGAGCATCGAGCCTGGAGCGTCACGCTCGACCGCAAGGCGGAGACCAGCCCGGAGCTCGTCCCCTTGCTCGTCGTGTGCGTCGAGGGAGGGAGTGCCGGTGGGTAGCTGGCGCGAAGAAATCCTCAAGGAGTTCACGCCGCGGGTCGCCCGCCTGACGCTCGTCGCGGACCCCGATGGGCTTCTGTTGGAAGAGGGCGTCCTCAAGGGGATCGAGGAACGCGGCTTCGAGCTGATCCCCTTCGAAGACCACGTGGCCTTCCGTTTCGCCTACGAATCGCGGTATCGCTCCCGCTGGGACCGCGGCGAGTTGACCGACCTGGTGGTCGTGCTCCGGGCCGCCGCCTCGGATCTTCGCTCTCTGCCGTATGACCTTCTCCAGGCCGGCCGCCAGCTCTCGTTCAACCTGGGCGAGTTGTTCCCGAACCTGAGCTATCCCGTGATCGACGCCCTGGACCGGAGCGATCTCGACGATCTCTACCAGGCCCAGGAGCGGGAGAACCCCGAACGTCCGCTCGGCGACAGGCAAACCCGAGGATTCGTCCTGCGACATGTGTTCGGGGTCGCACCCGAGACGATCAGGAAGGAGTCTGATCTCGTTCGCTCGCTGCTCGCACGCCACTACCGCGGCCTGCGAATCCCACCGGTCCTAGACAGCTACCTCGTCCAGCTCCTCCGCCAAAACGCCCTCTTCCGTGAGTGGCCGCTCGAGCAGATCGTGTCGGACCGGGAAGCCTTCTTCGCGTTCCTCCAGGAACGATGGCCAATCTTCCTGAATCGGCAGGCCGCAAGCGCCGGAGAGGTACTGGAGCCGGTCCAAGCCTACGGCTTGGAGTTCTCTGGGCCTTCCGAGATTCCGTTCGACCATGCCGACATCCGCGTTTACATCGACAACCTCTTCCTGGAAGGCGTGCTGCAGCAAATCAGTCATCCGGGGGCAGGCCGGTTCGCCGACTCCTGGGTGATCGTGGGCATCCGGACCGAGCCGAACGCCGACCGAAAGCGGCGCCTGGAGGGCCTGCTCGAGGCCATTGAGCCGTCGATTCCGGGGAAGACGGCAAAGCACCAGGACTGGCTCGCGTTCGCCCATCGCTGGGCGCAGGTGAACGCCCTCTGGTTCGACCCCGAGAGCCAGATGGCCGCGGAGCGGATGGAACAAGTGCGGAGCGTCCGCGATCGGATCGACGAGGCCTTCAGCGCGTGGGTCAAGCAGCGATTCGGGACGCTGCACAACCAACCACCGCTGCCGCCAGTGATGCTCCATCACGTACCGCGATTGCTCGCCCGGCAACTTGAGGATTCCAGGGACGCCAAGACTGCGCTCGTGGTGATGGACGGACTGTCACTCGACCAGTGGATCGTGCTGCACCAGGTGCTCGCGGCGCAGCGACCCGCCTTGAGGTTCAGAGAAGAACGCCTGTTCGCCTGGATCCCGACGCTCACCATGGTCTCGAGGCAAGCCTGCTTTGCCGGGCGTCCTCCTCTCTACTTCCCGGCCAGCATCCACACCACCGACCGCGAGCCGTCCGCATGGAAGCGCTTTTGGGCTGACGAGGGGCTGTCCGCCGCGGAAGTCGGTTACGAGAAGAACCTGCGCGATCACCCGGACCTCGCCCGTGTGGAGCAACTCGTGACTCACCCCAAGATCCGCGCGGTCGGCCTGGTGGTCGACAAGGTCGACAAGATCATGCACGGCATGACGCTCGGGAGCTCGGGGATGCACGCCTCGGTCCGCCAGTGGGCGAATCAGGGGCTCCTAGCCAGCCTCCTCGACATGCTCCTCGATCAAGGTTTCGGCGTATTCCTGACGGCGGACCACGGGAACATCGAGGCCAGAGGATGCGGTCGTCCCGCCGAAGGCTCGGTCGCGGACCTGCGCGGAGAGCGGGTCCGGGTTTTCCCGGATCAATCGCTGAGGGCTGGAGTCAAGCAACGGTTCCCGGACGCAATCGAGTGGCCTCCGATCGGGTTGCCAGACGACTACCTGGCTCTGATCGCCGCCGATCGCCTCGCGTTCGTGCGAGAGGTCGAACGCCCCGTGGCCCATGGAGGGATCACGATCGAGGAGGTCGTGGTGCCCCTCGTGCAAATAGAACGAAAGTGAGGGATGGTGTCGCTACGTCGCACAGTCGGATTCGATCGCGAGATACGGCTAAGCTGGCTGGACGCCACGGCCGAATGGGCTGCGGCGGGCCTGCCGAGACGCGAGATTCGAGAGCAGGTGGGGCAGCTTCTCGAGGGGGAGGTCGCGGGCGAGGGCCCGCACAGCGCCCGAGGCAAGACGATAACCGTCCTACTACATATCTGGATGCCGAGGACTGAACGATTCGACCCACTGCGCTCGGAAGCTCTGGCCCTGCTACGCGAACGTTCGGGGCGCGACCGCCTGCCTCTTCACTGGGGGATGTGTATGGCGACCTACCCTTTCTTTCGTGAGGTGGCAGGAACGGCCGGGCGTTTGCTGGCGCTGCAGGGCTCGGCTTCGGGCTCTCAGATCCAGCGTCGCATCACGGAGAGATGGGGCGCGCGAAGCACGGTGGTCCGCGCGTTCCAACGCGTGGCGCGGAGTCTCTTGGATTGGGGAGCTTTGCGCGAAACGGATGCGCCGGGCACCTACGCTGCGGGGGACCGGCTGTGTCTGGGGCAGGACGAAGCTGTCAGTCTCTGGCTGCTGGAGAGCCTCATGTCCAGTTCGGACAGCGAGGTTGCACCACTGGCGGGTCTGGTCAACGACCCGGCGCTGTTTCCTTTCCGGCTGACAATCCCCTTGCGCGCGTTCGCGAATCATCGGAATCTGCAGGTCCACGCACTGGGAACTGAGGGTGCATTGGTGGAGATTCGCAAGGACCGACCCCTGTGAGAGTTGCGCGAAGGCTACCCCAACATGCCTTGGCGAGAGCCGGCGTCCGGGACCGCGTGAGTAGCAGTCGCCGAGAGGGGCGTGGGGCTGTCCGGCGTGGAGAAACCAGCTATTAGCGGGGGCTGTAAGCCATCTGGCGAATCCGGGGATAGACGAAAGTCCGCCGTCAAGCATTCACCGAGATCCGCGGTTCCCGCGTCCACCCCCCATAGAACCCAAAGCGACGAAGCGCTTCCACGGCCAGCGCCCGCACCACCTCACCCTGCGACCTGTACTGGCGGGCGGTCGGCTCGCCGAGGTCCGCGGCGCGCGACCACCAGCGGTCGATCTCGTGGTCGTCGCCGGCGATCCCGCGGCAGCCGGTCTCGAGCATCATCGCGAGGTTGACCTGCGCCACGGCCTGACCGGCCTCCGCCGCCCGGCGGCACCACTGCAGCGCCTCCCGTGCGTGCCCCTCGGATCCCATCCTGAGTAGCCGGGACGCGACCTTCGCCTGGGCGTGCGCATCGCCGTTCTCGGCACGCGTCCGGAGCCGTTCGAGCGGCTCCTCGGGAGCAGGGCGCGGCTTCTCGCCGGCGTCCGCGATCCGGAGGCTCTCCTTCGAGTCGTCCTCCCCGAGCCGGCGCAGCCCCTCCATCGCACGGTCCACCCCGCGCCGCGCCGCCGCCCGGTACCACGTCGCCGCGATCTGGAGGTCCCGCGGCACGCCCGTGCCTTCCTCGTAGTACAGCCCGAGGTTGACCATCGCCTCGCCGTTCCCCCCGGTGGCCGATCGCTCGAACCACGACCGCGCCTCCAGTACGGGCGCCGCGTCGCTCAGCTCGCAGAGCCGGCAGCCGAGCTGGTTCTGTGCGTAGACATGCCCGCGTTGGGCGGCGATCCGAAGCCAGACCAAGGCCGCCGTCGGGTTGGCCTCGACCCCGTGCCCGTCGCGCAGCGCGACGGCGAAGGTGTACTGCGCCTCGAGGTGCCCGCGCTCCGCCGCCTGCTCGAAGAGCCGAGTCGCGCGCGGCCAGAGCCCGGAGTCGCCGCGGCTGGCGAGCTCGTAGGCTTCGACGAAGAGGTCCTCGGCGTTCCGGGCGTCGCGCGGCTTGGAGTCGTTCGGCCCCGCCGGTGGGGAGCTCATCCTCGCCAATATTGCGCCCGAGGGCGAGAATGGGATCGATGTCCGTCGAGTGCTACACCGCCACCCGCAGCCAGGAAGGCCGCTCGATCAACCAGGACGCATTCCTGATCACCCGCGGCACCGTGCCGCTGATCGCCCTCTGCGACGGCGCCGGCCAGGCGCAGCAGGTGGCGCGGCGAGCGCTCGCTCTGCTCGAGCAGCTGATCAAGGAGGCCGACGCCGAGTCGGTGGACCTGTTTCCCACCTGGATCCGCTGGGCGCGGACGATCGACTCGGCTCTGCTCGGCGGAGCTGAGAGCACGCTGGTGGCGGTGGCGGTCCTGGACGATCGGATCGCCGGCACCTGCGTGGGCGACTCCCGCGCCTACCTCTGGAGCCGCGATGGCGCGCTCCGCATCCTCAGCGACGGTGCGGCGAAGCACCGGCTCGGAAGCGGCCGGGTGGAGCCGTTCCCGATCCACGTTCCGTTCGGCCGTGGCGACGTACTGCTGCTGTTGAGCGACGGCGCCTGGACGCCGCTGAGCCTCCACGGAATCCAGCGCCTGGTGGCGGGCGCCGCGCTCGGCGGCTTCGCCGAGCTGCCGGGGCGGATCCTCGACGCCGCCGGGAGGAGCGGGAGGGCTGACGACATGACCGTCGTCGCGTGCCGGAGCCTGCATTGAGACGGTGCGCTCTCACGGGGCGGTTCCCGGCTCCCTGGAGCTGACCTTGGAGCGCGGTCGCCTTCCGGTCCCGAGCACGTCGCGATAGAAGCCGAGCGCGCGTTCGAGGGCTCGCACCGATGCTAAGCTCCCGGCCCTCCATGAGACGGCTACGGGAGAGCGACTTCTACACGCTCGGCATCCTTGCCGTCGTCGCCGTGACGATCGCGCTCCGACTCCCCGAGACCTGGGAGGCCTTCCTTCTCCACGGCGGTCTCCTCGTTGCCTTCGCCGCGGTGGTGCTGCTGACCGGCTGGCGGGCCGTGCCGACGATCGCGGTGATGTTCACTCTCTATGTCACTCTGGCGACCGTGCCGTTCGAGGTGATCCCCTGGCGCTGCGATCCGCTGCTCGCCCGTTTGGATGAGATCCTGGGCTTCGGCACCAGCCCCGTCCTCGCGCTCGCGAGCCAGGTCGGACCCACCGAGGTCGAGGTCTTCAGCTTCGTTTACGCCTGCTTCATCCCGTACCTCTATCTGTCGATCCTGCTCGGCCTGGTCGGCCGGAGCGAGTCGGAGCGAATCGGCTTCGTTACCGGCTTCGCCGCCACCTATGCCCTGAGCTTCCTCGGCTACCTCTTCGTCCCCGCCCGCGGCCCGGTGGCCTACCTCGCGACGGAGTTCACGGCGGCGCTAGAAGGCGGGACCTTCTTGCGGATCGTCACCCAGGCGGTCGACGACCTGGGCGGACCCCACGGCGCGTTCCCGAGTCTCCACGTCGCCGCGTCGTGTTACCTCTGCCTGTTCGACCTGCGGACCAATCCGCTGCGCGGCGTCACCTATCTGCCCCTCGTGATCCTGATCGCCGCGGCGACTCTGGTGACCCGCTACCACTACGTGGTCGACCTCATCGGCGGGCTCGTCATCGCGCTCGTCGCGAGCCTTATCGCCCGGAGGGCGTCGTGCTGAGACAGCGACTCTTCGACTTCCTCGGGCACCGTGCGGTGGCCGTCTTTTTCCGGCGGATCGAGGAGGACGGGATCGAGAACGTGCCCCCGGAGGGGCCGGTCATCTTCGCCTCCAACCACACCAACTCGCTGGTGGATCCTCTGGTGCTCGGCTATCACCTCCGCCGGCCGGTGGCGCTGACCGCGAAGGCCTCCTTGGCCGACAACCCCCTGCTCCGGTTCATCCTCTGGCTGGCCGATGCGGTCTGCTTCCACCGCATGGACGAAGCTGAGGATCGCTCGCGTGCTGCGGCCGCGAACCGTCGCGCGATCGAGGAGTGCAACCGTCGCCTCAAGCGCGGGGAGGCGCTCTGCATCTTCCCCGAAGGCCGGAGTCACTCGGAGCCGGGGCTGATGCCGTTCAAGGCCGGAGCCGCGCGGATCGCACTTGGCTGCGATGTCCCGTGCCGGATCGTTCCGACCGGGCTGGTCTACGAACGCAAGGAGCGGTTCCGCTCAGCGGCGCTGGTCTGTTTCGGGACGCCGATCGACGTCGCGCGGAGCGGTTGGACCGCGGCGGAGCTGACTGCCGAGATCGAGCGCCGCGTCGCGGAGATCACCCTCAGCTTCGAGCAGCGGCGCGAGGCCGTGCTGCTCGAATGGGCGGCGCGGGTAGTCGCGACCGCGGGGGAGGCGCCCCTGGTGCTCGGGCGCGAGGAGCCACTGGCCAAGCACCTGGCGCGCGTACAGCGTCTACGCCAGGGGTACCGGAACCTCAGCGAGAAGGCGCCCGAAGAGGTCGTGGCTCTGGCGCGGCGGGTCGATGCGTACCGGCGGGAGCTGCGGCGACTCGGCGTCGAACCCGCGGAGGTCTATCTCCCCATCCACGCCGGCCGCGCCGCCTTCTTCGTCATCCGGGAGGTGGAGCTGCTGGTCATCGGAGGGCCGCTGGCGCTGCTGGGCCTGGTGAACCATGTGCTGCCCTACCTGCTCGTTCGGACCCTCGCCCGCAGGCTCTCGCGAGAGCGCGACCAGTGGGCGTCGAACGCGGTCTACCCAGGTCTCGTCGTCTTCCCCCTCTTCTACGCCTTGCAGGTCACCACAGCCTGGATGATGCTTCCCGCGCTCGCGGCTGCCGCCTACACCTTGCTGCTGCCGGTGTCCGGCGTCTACCTGCTGCTGTGGCGCGACCGCGTCGGCAGCGCATGGCGGCGTGCGAAAACCTTTGTGCGCTGGCTGCTCCACGGTGAAGTGCAGCAGCGCCTAGCCGAGGAGGGACGGAGGATCATCGGTGGCATCGAGGCGCTGGCCGAAAGGGCGCGGGCGTGACCTACGTCGTCGGCTTCGACGAGACGCTCGCAACCGCTCTCGGGGTCGCTGGGGGCAAGGGCGCGAGCCTGGCCCGGCTCTTCCAGGCGGGTTTTCCAGTGCCGGGCGGCGTCGTCGTGACCCCAGATGCGTACCGGGCCTTCGTGGGGGACGAGCCGGTGGATCTCGCCGGGCTCGAAGTCTCCCGCGCCGACACTCTGCGTGAGCAGTGTGCGGCGATCCGCGATCGGCTGCTCGTCCGCCCTCTGCCAGCGCCCGTCCGAGCTGCCATTCGTGCCCGATTGCCGCGGCTCCCCGTCGCCGTCCGATCGTCGTCCACGCTCGAGGATCTGGCCGGTTCCGCGTTTGCCGGACAGCACGACTCGTTCCTGGAGGTCGCTACCGAGGAGGCGGTCCTCGACGCGGTGAGACGTTGCTTCGCATCGCTCTGGGAAGACCGTGCCGTTCGTTACCGCCATGAGCGCGGCTTCGGCCAGGATGCGGCGATGGCGGTCGTGATCCAGGAGATGGTGCCCGCGGAGGCGGCAGGCGTGGCGTTCTGCCTCGACCCGATCAGCGGGGACCTCGGGAAGTTGGTCGTCAACGCTGCGCCGGGACTCGGCGAGCGGGTCGTCTCCGGCGACGGCGACGTCGACCAGTTCGTGCTCGACAAGGAAACCGGCGAGGTGATCGAAAGGACTGTCGGGCCGGGCTCCCAACCGCCGCTCGAAGCGCTCTACCACCTGTGTGTTCGGATCGAGCGCTTCCATGGCTTCCCCCAGGACATCGAGTGGGCGAGCGTCGGGGGCAACCTTTACCTCCTCCAGTCCCGACCCGTCACCCATTTCCCCGCGCGGTGGACGCGTGCGGAATCTGCGGAGCGCTTCCCGAACCCGATCACGCCACTGACCTGGGACTTCACTGTCGAAGGGTTCCACGAGTCGCTCGCTCACTCGCTCGCGCTGCTTGGGCTGCCCGCGTTCGAGGGCCGCTGGTTCGACCGCCGCGACGGATACATCTACGGCAACGAGACGGCCGTCAAGCTCTTCACGGCTGGGCAGCAGGCGGAGTTCGACGACCTCGATGAGCTGCGGCACCTGGTCCCGGTGTTCCGCGAGCGATACCACTGGGTGCAGCAGCTCCCGGTCAACTGGGCTCGCGACCTCGACGGCTATCTGCTCGCGCTCGGCGAGCTGCGCTCGATCGACCTCGACAGGCTGTCCCGCGGGCGGCTTTGGCAGCACATCGAGCGCATCGACATCTTGGGCCGCGAGTACTTCCTTCCGAACATCGCGATCTCGCTGACCCAAGGGCTACTCCACAAGGTCCTGTTTCGGCTCGTTGCCCTAGTGGCACCGGACGAGGCCGCATCGCTCTACGACGATCTCACCTGCTTCTGCGACACCAAGACGAACCTGGTGAACCGCGACCTCTACGAGTTGTACACGGCGGCCAGGGCGGATCGAGATCTCGCCGTCAAGCTCAGAGACCAAGAGCCCCGGAGCCTCTCCTTGAGCGAGCATCCGGAGTTCGCTACTCGCTTCGACGGCTTCCTCGAGCGCCACGGTCACCGCGAGATCGACTTCGATCCCTACCATCCGACCTGGTCCGGTCAGCCTTGGGTCGTCCTCGCCAATCTGCGCCTCATGCTTGGCCGGGACGAGATCGACGAGCCGCACAGGAGCGAGCTCGCGGTGCGGATCCGACAGCAACAGGCGGAGCAGGTCTACCTGGCGGCGGTCCCCGAGGACCTCCGGTTTTTCGCCGCGGAGATCCTGCGCCTCGCCCGGGCCTACACGGCTCTCGACGACCTCGAGCACTACCAGACGACCCGGCTCCATCCGCTCTTCCGTACGGCGATGGTCGAGGCCGGTCGACGGCTCGGCCTCGAGCCCCCGGACGATGTCTTCTTCCTGCGCAAGGAATCACTGCGCCGAGCTTTGCTCGAGAGCGTGGACGTCCAGGAGGAGGCGGAGGACGGGAGAGCCGAGTACGAGCGGCAGGTCCGTAGCGACCCGCCGTTCGCCCACGGAGAAGCGATCCCGCCGGCCGAAGGCGGTGATGTTTTGCGCGGGTTCGCCGGCTCGCCGGGAGTCGTCGAAGGCAGGACGTGCCGGGTGCTGTCGGTTGAGGACTTCCCGGGGTTCGAGCCGGGCGCGGTCCTGGTGACGCGCACGACCAACCCTGCCTGGACACCGCTCTTCTACACGGCGTGTGCCGTGGTCACGGAAAGTGGTGGGCCCTTGTCCCACGGCGCGGTCACCGCTCGCGAATTGGAGCTCCCTGCGGTGATGGGTGTCCGCGGTCTGCTCGCCCACCTTGGAGACGGCGTTCGAGTGCGGGTCAACGGGACCGCCGGAACCGTCGAGATACTGGAGGCCCCTGCGCCTGATCCCGTTGCCTCGACGGAGCGCACCAAGAGCGAGTAGCCTCGCGAAAGTCTGTTTCGCCGGGCTCAAGGTGCCATTCCGCGGTTACCGAAACCGCCGCCTCGTCCTCCGAAGCCGCTGCGCTCCAGCCACTTTCAGAAACCACCCCTGGTTGACGAACCACCCGGTCCCGCCTTACTGGTAGCCGCTCTGTCCATCCCCGCGGTGCTCCCGGCCCCTGGGCCGGCCCCGGAGGCCCGATGCGGCGACGCCGAACCAGCCCACCCCGCCCCCGCCCCGCCGGTCTGATCGCCGAGCTGCCGCTGGACGAGCGCCCCCGGGAGCGCCTCCTCCGCAACGGCCCGAAGGCGCTGACCGACGCCGAGCTGGTGGCGATCCTCCTCAAGAACGGCCGGCCCGGCGCCTCGGTGCTCGAGGTGGCGCGCGAGCTGCTGGTCTCGGCCGGCGGCCTCCCCGGCCTCGCCGGCGCGTGCGCGAGGAGCCTGCGGCGCAACGGCGTCGGCCAGGTGAAGCTCGCCACGCTCCTCGCCGCGGTCGAGATCGCGGCGCGGATGGCGCTCGCCGCGGTGCCGGACCGGCAGCCGCTGTCGCGGCCCGGCGCGGTCGCGAAGTACATCGACCTCCGCTACGGCCGCACGGGGCAGGAGATCCTCGGCGTGCTGTACGTCAACGCCAGGGGCGGTCTGCTCGAGGAGCGGGAGCTGTACCGCGGCACCCAGCACCGCGCCTCGGTCGAGCCGCGGGAGATCCTGCGCCGCGGCCTCCTCTGCGGTGCCGCCGGCGTGGTGCTATTCCACACCCACCCGAGCGGCGACCCCGCGCCGAGCCGCGAGGACATCGCCTTCACCCGCCGGATGGCGAAGGCTTGCGAGGTCGTCGGGATCGAGCTGGTCGACCATATGGTCGTTGGCGTCGGCGGCGCGTTCGTGTCGATGAAAGCGCGGGGTGGGTGGTGATCGACCTCGCCCAGGTCCGCGGCCAGGAGGCGGCGAAGCGCGCGCTCGAGGTCGCGGCGGCGGGCGGGCACCCGGTCGCGCTGGTCGGGCCGGGCGGGGCGGGGAAGTCGATGCTCGCCCGCTGCCTGCCGGGATTGCTGCCAGGCGGAGCGGGCGGGGCGGTGCGCGCTCCGCACAGCGGCGTCACGGCGAAGGCGCTCCGCGGCGAGCTCGACCTCGCCGCCGACGGGACGCTGATCCTCGACGACCTGCCGCTGCTGCGGCCGGCGACGCTGCGGGCGCTCGCCGAGGCCCTTGCTGGCGGGGTGACAGCTCAGGTGGTAGCCACGATGCGTCCCTGTCCGTGCGGGCACCTCGGCGACCGCCTCCACGAGTGCGGCTGCACGGCTGGCGCTGTCCGCCGCCACCGGGCGCGGGTGGCGCCGGTGCTCGACCGCCTCGACCTGATCGTCGCAGTGCCGGCGCTCACCGTCGGCGAGCTGCGAGCGCGGCCGACGGAGTGCTCATCCCGCGTGGCTACGCGGGTGGCAGCCGCCCGTGAGATCCAGACCCACCGCGGCGGTATCAACGCGGCGATGATCCCGGCGCACTGCCCGCTCGACAGCCCGGCGCGCCAGCTCCTCGACACCGCGTTCGAGCGGCTGGCGCTCTCCGCCGCCGCGCTCCACCGCGTGCTGCGGGTGGCGGGCACCCTCGCCGACCTCGCCGGCCCCGAGCGGCTGGGCGTCGCCCACGTCGCCGAGGCCGTCCAGCACCGGGGCGAGAGGAGCGGGTGGTGACCGGCCCGTGGGCGGGCCTGGGGGGCCCTGGGGCGGTCCAGCCGCAGGTAGGGCTGCCGCTGGGCCGGGTCCGGGCCTTGGCGGCTCTCCCAAAGACCGTGGGGGCCGGGCCATGACCGAGGCCGAGGCCCAGGCGGCCCTCGCCGAGATCGCCCTCGAGCTGGTGGCGATCACCGACCGGCTCCAGCAGATCCACGACAATCTGCCGGCGTCGCGGAACCGCGAGGCCATGCTCGAGCATCGCATCGCGTACGACGTCGCCACCGAGATCGCCGGCACGATCGAATGCGTCGTGGCCGATTAGCTCCGGCCGGCGGTGGAGTACCTCGAGGCAGCGTCGCGGGTGACGGCGGAGGGGCTGCGCGAGCAGCATCGGGAGCAGCAGGCGCTGCTGAGGCGGCTTCGCGGGCGGCTGCGGGACGAGATCGGCTGATGACGCCGGACCGATGCCCGAGGGAGTCGAGGTGCTGCACCGGAGCGCAGCGGAATTTCGATAGCGAGCGGGAGGCACCGCGCACCGCCGCGAGTGACAGCGGAAGTGCCGCGAACTCCGGCCGCCGACTCCGAGGGCGTGAGGCCGGCAGCCGTTGGTCGCACCCGCGCTGGTGGCGATCGAAGACCGATCAGGCTAGTTCTCACTCGTCGCGTGCGAGTTGCTCCTCGACCTGCCGGACGAAGCGCTCCCACTCGTCGGTCCGCGAGCCCAGCGAGGTGTCGAGGACCTCGCCGTCGGGCGAGATCAGGAAGGCGGCCGGCATCGCCTCCGGCCGGTAGTGCTCGGCGATCGCGTGGTCCTCGTCCCAAAGCATCGGCACGGTCAGGCCGAGCGAGGCGGCCAGCGCGTCGCGGTCCTCCCGCCGCTCGTCGACGTCGACCACCAGCACGCGCAGCTCCGGATACCGGCGCGCGAACGCCTCGAGGCGCGGCAGGGTCTTGCGGCACGGCGCGCACCACGACGCCGCGAACTCGAGCAGCGTCAGTCGGCCCGACGGCCCTTCCCAGGCGTGGCCGCGGCCGTCCTGGTCGAGCGCGACCCGCGGCTCGGCGGCCGGCGCGGCCGGCGCCGCCGACACGGCGAGAGCGACCAGCACGCATGCCGCGGCGCGCGTTGCTTCGCGCCTCACCAGGTCCGCCCCAGGCCGACCGAGGCGGTGGTGCCGTCGAGCCCGTCGTCGCGGGAGAAGAGACTGAAGCGCAGCTCGTAGCGGCGCACCCCCAGCCACCACGACCGGCCCGGCCGCGCCGAGCCGCGGACGCCGAGGCCGACCTTGGTCGTCGCGATCTCGGCGAGGTCCCAATCGGAAGTGAAGAACTCCTCGGCGCCGGTGAACGACCCGGTGGGGCCGAAGTAGTCGCTCGCCGTCTGGCGGTGGTAGCGGAAGATCGGGAAGACCCAGGTCTCGGTGTCGGACGGCAGCCGGAAGTGGGTCTCGGCGGCGATCGTGTGTGCGGTGATCCCCCAGTCGTCGTCATAGAGGCGGTAGCTGAGCTTCTGGACCAGCCGGCGGCCGAAGGCATGGTCGAGCCCGAGGCCCAGCGCGGCCCGGACGCGGCTGTCGGGCAGCCGCTCGGCGACGTGCAGCTCGCCGCCGCCGGGCGGCAGCAGGACCACCTCGTGGAACGGCGTCGACAGGAAGCCGCTTTGGAGCGTGTAGTCCAGCTCGAGCGAGCCGACGGTGCGCGGGCCCAGCACCTGCGTCAGAGAGGTCGAGAGGTCCGTGGTGCGGCGGCCGTCGTCGCCGCGGTTGACGCCGTCGATGTCGTAGAGATCGACCGAGTCCTCGTAGTGCCGCAGATTGACGCCGAAAGTGGTGTTGCGCTCGTTGTAGTCGCGGGTGAAGCCGACGCCGGCGGAGGCGGACTGGTAGTCGTACTCGTTGGAGAGCCCGAGCGTCAAGGCGACCGTCGAGCGATCACCGACCCGGCGGGTGGCCGTGAAGTCGGTGAAGGTGCGCTGGTCGACCCGCGAGGCGCTGCTCACCTCGAGGTCGATGGCGTCCACCGAGGCCGCGGTCACCTGGTCGACGCCGAGATTGGCGCGCAGGCTGAGATCGTCGGAGACCGCCCAGCTCATCAGGATCACCGGCGAGAGCACCTGCTGGTCCTCGGTGCCGGTGCCGCCGGTGACCGCCGAATGCTCGCCGCTCTGGTCGTAGTAGCTGAGCAGGAAGTCGACGTCGACCCCTCTCGGCACCGCCGGCATCGACATCGAGTCGCCCGACCTCGACGACGCGCAGCCGCCGGCCGCCAGGACCGCCGCCGCCAGCGCCGCCGTCGCCGGCGACGCCCTACGGGCACGCCGCCTCAGGTGCATCCGCAGCCGCCTCCGGACTTGCCGCCGTTCGCCCCGACGGCGCCTTCGCGGTACACCTCGACGTTGCGCTCGAAGCGCTCGCAGCGCGAGGCGTCCGGCTGCATCGGTGCGAGCGACAGGTGCTCGCGCTCCCACGGCCGGACGGTGGCGCAGCCGCCGGCGGGCGTGGCCAGCAGCGCGATCAGCGCGGCGAGGCGCAGGCGTCGCCCGATCGTCATGGTTCCTCCTCTGGATCGAGGATGTGGCCGGCCAGGTTCTTCGACAGGTGGATCTTGCCGCGCTCGTCGACGAGCAGGCCCTCGATGCCGTTGAGCGCGTCGAGCAGGGCGAGGCCCTCCTTGACCCCCAGCACCGAAACCGCCGTCGCCAGCGCGTCGGCCAGCTCGGCGTCCGGGCAGACGACGGTCGCGCTGCGCACCTCCTTCGCCGGTTGGCCGGTGCGCGGGTCGATGATGTGGGAGAACCGCTCGCCGTCGATCGTCACGTAGCGCTCGTAGTCGCCCGAGGTGACGACCGCCTGGTCGGTGACTTCGAGGTAGCCGAACACCCGGTCGCGATCGAGGGGATTGGCGATGCCGACCCGCCACGGCCGCCCGTCCTCGCGCCGGCCGAAGGCGAGCAGGTCGCCGCCGGCGTTGACCACCCCGCCGGTCGCCCCGTGCTCGCGCAGCACCGCCACGCCGCGGTTGGCGGCCCAGCCCTTGCCGATGGCACCGAAGCCGATCCGGGTGCGCGGGTCGCGCAGGAAGACCGTCCCCGCCGCGGCGTCGACCACGATCTTGTCGGGGCCGACGCCGCCGAGCGCTTCGCGCAGCGCCGCGGGGTCCGGCCGGGCCGGCTGCTCCGCGTCGAAGTCCCACAGCCGGCCGACCCCGAGGAAGGTGACGTCGAAGGCGCCGCCGGTGAGCCGCGACACCGAGAGCGCACGCTGCACGAGGGCGAGGACTTCGGGCGAGACCCGCACCGGCCGCACGCCGGCGTTGCGGTTGATCTCGCTGGTCTCCGAGGTCTCGATCCACTCGGAGATCAGCGCCTCGAGCCGGTCGATCTCGGCGTACGCGGCCTCGACGGCGCGCCATGCGGTCGCGGGGTCGTGATGGACCGCGGTGACCTCGAAGCGCGAGCCCATCTTGCCCCGCACGGCGCGCGCCGTCTCGCCCCGCGCGGCCGGTGCGGAGGCGAGCGTCTGGGCCGCGATCGTCACCAACCCCGCGGCGGCGAGGACGAGGATTGGCCGGCGCCGTTCGCCGCTCATCGGCCGGCCTTCCGCGCGGTCGCGAGAGGCCGATGCTGCGCCCGTCGAGCACGCCACCAGGAAATCATGCCACAGCCTTGGAGCCCGAGGCGGTCGGAATCCTCCGCCCGTCGCGCCCCGTCGCCGCCTGGCCGGCGCCGTCCGGGTCACCGCATCGAAGACCCGGCTCTTCGCGGGCAACGAACGCAGCGGGGCGACGGCTCTCACGACCGGCCTCCCTGAACTTCGACAGCTCGATCCGGCGATGCTTGAGCCAGAGCACCCCGAGAAGATCGACGATCCCGCGGCCCAGGCGGTTGCCGACGCCGTAGTTGGAGCGTCCGTGCAGCCGCGGTCGGTGGTTGACGTCGATCTCGCGGATTCGGGCGCCTCGCATGCGTGCCAGGGCCGGGAGAAAGCGATGCATCCCCTGGAACACCGGCAGTTCGGCCAGGACCTCGCGTCGATAGGCTTTGAGCGAGCACCCGACGTCCCGTACGCCGTCGTCGAGCAGGCGCTGCCGGACGCCGTTCGCCACCCGGGAGGAGATCCGCCGGACCAAGCTGTCGCGCCGGTCGCGGCGGACACCGGAGACGACGTCGCACGCCGGCAGCAGCTCGAGCATCCTCGGGATGTCCCGCGGATCGTTCTGGAGGTCCGCGTCCAGGGTGACCACGACCTCGGCGCGTGCGGCCCGCATTCCGGCGGCGAGAGCCGCGGACTGCCCCGATCGAAGGCCGGCCCAGAGCACTCGCAGCCGGGTGTCCGGCCCCGCGAGGCAGAGGAGAGTGGCCAGGCTGCCGTCGCTGCTGCCGTCGTCTACGGCGATGATCTCGTAGTCGATGCCTAGCGGCTCCATCGCCGCTCGGATCTCGGAGAGCAGCGGCGGGAGGTTCGCTGCCTCGTTGAAGACGGGGAGGACCACGGAGACCTGTGGGAGCCGGTCGGTTGCGTTCAGAGTGTACATATCCTCCAGGACGAGGGCACAGCCTCTCCCCTTAGAGGCGCCGGGGTCGAAAATCCTTCGCTTCCGAGCGGTTCGGATCTGAATCCTTCGCCGGCCGTCCCTCGGCGGATGGCTTCAGCTATCGTTGAGCATCGTGACGGCTCGGCTCATGCGAACGTCATCTCCCATTCCGTGCCGCGACTTCCGGCGAGGCCGTGCAGCCGCCCTGTTCGTTTACGGGCTGCTCTCGGTGACGTCCCCCGGCGCCGCAGGTGCCGCCGCGTCGAGCGAAGAGACGGCGGTCACCGTCACGCTAGCCGGGCGGCGGCTGGACGAAGCCCTCCAGCTCCTGGCGACCGAAGGGCTTCCACTGGTATTCAGCAGCGGTGTGGTGACTCCGCGGATGCGGGTGCAAGACGAGCCGTCCGGTGACACGCCGCGCCAGCGGCTCGACGCTCTGCTCGCTCCGCACGGCCTGGCAGTCCGCGAGACGCTCGGCAGTCTGGTGGTGGTGCAGGCGCCGCCGCAACACGCGGAGCTGCGCGGCCGGGTCACGGGCGCCGGACGGCCGCTGGGCGGCGTCGTGGTGAGCCTCGCCGAGAACGGCGTGCGGGGCGTGAGCGATGCCGACGGTCGATTCCGCCTCAGCGGGCTCGCCGCCGGCACGTATACGCTCGAGGCGCGCCGACCCGGTTTCGTGATCGGGCGCTGGCCGGGCGTCGAGGCGGTCCCGGGTACGGGGACGGAGCTCGCCCTCGAGCTGGTGGAGGCGCCGATCCTCGGCGAGGAGCTGGTGGTCAGGTCGGCCCGGGACGACGGCGTCGCCGAGGCGATCGAGCCCCGTTCCATCCCCCGCGACCGACTGGCGATACTCCCTCACCAGGGCGACGATGCGCTCCGCGCCGCCGGCCTGCTACCCGGGGCGACCACCTCCGAGTCGTCGTCGCGGGTGCGCGTCCGGGGCGGCCGCGACGACGAGGTGTTGCTGCTGCTGGACGGCCTCGAGCTGCGGGCGCCGTATCACCTCCAGGAGTTCGACAGCGCGCTGAGCATCGTGGCCCCCACGTCGCTCGCCGGCGTCGACCTGGTCACCGGCGGCTACCCGGCCGAATACGGCGGGCGGATGGGCGGAGTGCTCGACATGACCACGGTGCCCCCGACCGACCGCTTTCACGCGGCGGTGGGCGTCGGTTCGTACTACGGTCAGGCGAGCGCATCCGGCCGGCTCGGCAACGACCGCGGCGGCTGGTTCGCGGTCGGCCGCGCGGGCAACTACCGGCTGGCGCTGGAGATCGCCGGCCGGCCCGCCGATCCCCGCTACTGGGATCTGTTCGGAAAGATCGACCTCGAAGCGGCACCCGGCCACGAGCTCGGTTTCAAGGTGCTCATGGCCGAGGACGAGTTCGAGCAGGGGCGCGCGCCGACGGCCGGCGGAATGCCGACGGAGGGCGCCTTCTACGGCAACCGCTGGGCCAGCGGCTACGCCTGGGCGACCTGGGACGCTCTGCTCGGCCGGCGCGTGCTCGCCCAGACCGTCGCCTCCTACGGCCGGGTCGAGCGCGGTCGGGCCGGCGGAGAGTCGGGTACGGCGGGGGCGTTCCGGCTCGACGATCGGCGGACGGTCGAGATCGTCGGTCTCAAGCAGGGCTGGACCTTTCTCGCGAACGCCCATTGGGAGGTCAAGGGCGGCTTCGAGGTGCGGAGCGAGGAGGCGGTGCTCGACTACCACAACGAGCGCACGCTGACCTCACCGCTGGCGGCGATCCGCACCACCTCGGCCGGGGGCGAGACCGTCTTCGCGGACCGCATCGACGGCCGCCAGATCGGGGCCTATCTGAGCGCGCCGCTGCGTCCGCGCCCGGATCTCACGCTCGAGCTCGGTCTGCGATTCGACCGCCCCGCGATCACGGGCGAAAAGCTGGTCAGCCCGCGCTTCAACCTCGGCTGGGCGCCCACCGACTACGATCGGCTGAATGCGGCGTGGGGCTGGTTCTACCAGGACCAGCGGCCTGACGAGCTGCAGGTCGAGGACGGCGAGACCGGCCTCACCCGCGCCGAGCTCTCCGAGCACCGCATGCTCGGCTGGGAGCACCGGTTCGAATCTGGCGCTCGGCTCGGGGCCGAGGCGTTCGAGCGTTGGCTGTCCCATCCGCGGCCGCGCTATGAGAACCTCTTCGACCCGCTGGTGCTGTCGCCCGAGCTGTCCGCCGACCGGGTGCGAATCGCGCCCGAGAGGGGCCGAGTTCGGGGCCTGGAGCTGAGCTGGTGGGGCGCACCGCGACCGCGGCTGTCGTGGTCGGCGGTGTACATCCTGGCCTCGGCCGAGGATCGACTCGACGGCCGCTGGGTGCCTCGTTCCGACGACGCCACCCACTCGCTTCACGCCGACCTCGGCTATCGGCTTCCCCACAGTTGGACCCTGGGCCTGGTCTGGAGCTACAGCACCGGGCGGCCGACTACCGCGCTCGCCGGCCGCTTGATCACCGGCGCGGACTGCCAGCCCGGGATCGAGCCGGTGCTCGGACCGCTCAACGGGGAGCGCCTCCCCGCCTATCATCGGCTCGACCTGCGCCTGGGGCGCGAATGGAAGGCGGGCAATGGACGTCTCTCCGCCTACTTGGACCTACAGAACGTCTACGACCGCGACAACGTCCGGGGCTTCGACGATTTCGCCTTCGCGACGGGAGCCGACGGCGCCGTGAGCGTGCGCTCGACCCGCGAGAGCTGGGGCGGATTCCTTCCTTCCTTCGGCATCCGCTGGCAGTACTGACCACAAGAGTCTCGGCTCCGCGATCTCGAGCGGCAGCCGGAAGCGCCGGCGGGTGAACCACCAGACGCCCAGGAGATCGAGCGCGGGTCGCCACAGGAAGGCGCGCAGACCGTAGCTGGAGACGCCGCCCTGCCGCGGCCGGTGCCTCACGATGCGCTCGTCGACCGAGAAGCCTGCGGCCAATGCCAGCGCGGGCAGAAACGAGTAGAGCGATCGGATCGGGATCAGGGCTTCGATCACCTCGCGCCGGAAGACCTTGAGCGCGCAGCCGCTGTCGCGCACGCGGTCGCCGAGGAGCCGCCCGCGGACCCGGTTGGCGAGCCGGGACATCCAGCGCCGCAAGCGCGAGTCGTCGCGATCCGCCCGGATACCCACCATCATGTCAACGCGGCGGAGCCCCGCGAGCAGCGCCGGCAAATCGGCGGGGTCGTTCTGGCCGTCGCCGTCGAGAGTGGCGATCACGGGCGCCCGGGCCGCGTGCAGCCCACGATAGAGAGCGGCGGCCTGCCCGCGGTTCTCGTCCCACGAGAGCACCTTGATTCGCGGCTCCTCGCGAGCGGCGGCGGTCAGGATGGGGCGCGTCGCATCCACGCTGGCGTCGTCCACCGCCACGATCTCCCAGCTCATCCCCAGCGCATCCAGGACCCGGCGCAGCTCGCCCAGCAGGCTGCCGGCCGCCCCCTCCTCGTTGTAGAAGGGGACTACGACCGAGAGGAGCGGCTCCGCCGGCTCGTCGGCGGCGTGACCGGCTCTGGCCGTCACGAGGGCTCCTCGACGATCTCGTCTGCGCCGCCCGGACCGCCGGGCTCGGGCCTCGAGACGCGGCCGGCGCCGGCGGTGCGAGAACCGCCTGAGCTCCTCGCCGGTGACCGGCACGGCCCGAGGGCCGCCAACTCCGGACCGGCGTGGATCAACGGTAGACCCGCTTGCCGAAGAGTGGAGACCCAGGGCTCGAACGGGCGTTCGACGATGAAGATCGCCGACTGCTCGCAGTCCCTCGCCGCCGACCGCCACCACCCGGCCGGCCGGAGTACCGAAGCGACCCTGGCCTAGCAGACCAGGTTGAACGAGGTATGCACAACGCATTGCTAAACAGCGCGAATACCGCGTCAAGATCGCGACGGTGTCGAATGCGCAGATCGTCGAGCAGTACTCCATCGGCCAGGGCGCGGCGGGCGAATGGACGCACGGCCACGGCGGCTATCTGGTTTCCCTCGGCCCGCCGCTGTTCTCCCCTTACATGGCCGCGTTCGGCAACCTGGCGGCTGCGGGCAACCTCGGGCGGGTGCGGATTACCGACGGGGTTTGCAGCGCGCAGTACATTTGCCAAGCATCGGCGAGGGTCGTCGCGACCGACATGATCACCGTGCCCGCCGGCACGTTCAAGACGATCCGGGTGCAGATCGAGCACAGCTGGATGGCAGCGCAGCAAGGCGGGCATCCGACTCAGACGGCGCAGTTCAACGGCGCGCGCCGCATGACGGTGTGGTATGCCCCGGACACGAAGCGCGCGGTGAAGTTCTCCAGCCGCCTGGATTTCGGCGCGGCGCCGCCGGTCGATGCCGACTTCGATCTGGAGCTCGTCTCCTACCAGCTCCAATGACGCGCATTCTGTGCCTGGCGCTGCTCTTTTCGCTCGCGCACGCTGCCGGTGCGCAGACCGGCGAGCGCGCCACCGAGGAACTGCGCGCGGAGATGGTGTTCTGGGAGAGCGTGCGCTCGAGCAGCGACCCCGCCGACTTTCGCGCCTACCTCGAGCAATATCCGAATGGAAAGTTCGCCGCCCTGGCGCGTAACAGGCTTTCGGCGCTGAGCCCGAAGCCCGCCATCCCGGCGCCCGCTGCTGTGTCACCTGCCTCGCCCGCGGCGGGCGCGAAAGAAGGCGCGCCGCGGGCGGCCGGTCCCGGCGGGCTCGCGGTGGGCGACACGTGGACCTATCGCGTGACGCGGCGCGGTGCGCCGGGGACGACGCAGGAGGTGCGGGTGGCCTCGGTTACCGCGGACAGCGTCGTCGAGGAAATTCACGGCGATGGCCCGGTACGGCGCGCCGAGCATCGACGCGGCCGCCTACCTCATTCCCGCCGGCGAGCTCACGCTGTTCTCGCCCTACCTCGCGGTGCTGCAGCCGTCGGCGGCGACGCCGGGCCTGGCGCTGCGCGTGGAAAATCTCGATTCGCGCACCTGCAACGCCGGCTGGAGCTGCTCGGTGCGCGCGCGCGTCGTCGGCCGCGATCGCGTGCTCGTGCCCGCGGGCAGCTTCGACACCACCCGGGTAGAAATCACCCAGAGCTGGACCAGCCCTTCGCAGACCAACGACCGCGGCGAAATGGTCGTCACGCACCCTGACCGTCTGGTATGCGCCGGAGGTCAGGCGCGCGGTGAAGTTCGCCAGCCGCGGCGGCGAGAGCCGCTTCGTCGATACCCAGTTCGAGATCGAGCTGACCGGCTACAAGCTCCAGTAGTCGCTACCTGAGGTAGCGCTCCTGCAGCGTGCGCCGCACGAAGGCGCGCGCGGCTTCGCGGTCGAACGGCGGCGCCGTCGGCGAGCTTCTGCGCGTACTCGAAGAACGGCATGAAGAGCTGCGCCCTGGTCGACCGGCGCGCGCAGCGCGAAGCGGCCGCGTCCCTCCTCGAGCTCGCGCCACGCGGCGCGCACCTCGGCCCAGAACGGCTCGGTGCGCTCGATAGTAACGTCTCGCCGGGGCCGAAGTCGTAGTCGCGGATGCGCTCGTAGCGCGCGACGCCGTACTCGCGCGCGAGTAGCCGACGCGCTTCTGACCTCCAGCGCGAGCTTGAGATTGTTCTCCTCCTGCACCCAGCCCTGCCGGCGTGATGGTGTGGCGGTTGGTGCCGACCAGCACGTCGTAATCCTTGCGCACGCTGAACTCGCGCCGCGGCAGCGGGCGCCAGGTCTCGTCCGCTGATCCAGGTCGACAAGCCGCCTTCGTGCTTCCAGCGGCCGCGCGCCGCATAGCGCGGCGAGTCGTCGACCTGCAGCACGCTCTGCACCCAGGCGCCGCGGCGCTCGTCGGCCGGCACCGCGCGCCGCGCCCACGCTGTTGCGCGCCCTCGTACGCGAGCAGATGCGGCGCCTCGTAGCGCCATTCCTGCCGCCAGTGGCGCACCACCATCGGCTCGCTCGCCTTGCCGTCGTCCAGCTGCACGCGCATCACCAGGACGTGCTGGAGCGCGATGAAGTCCGGCCGGTCCTCGGCGACGAACACGATACTCCGTGCCCCAGCTCTGGTAGGGCGCGTCCGGCTTGAGCGACGGGTCGTAGCGCACCACCTCGAGGAAGTCGAAGCTCACGCGGTACGGGCCGGCCATCGCGAGGATCGCGCGCCGGTCGCGCTCGAAGCGCGCTCAGGCCCGGCTCCTGCAGCCGGTGCCACGCCTCCGCCGGCTCGCGCTCGAGCGTCACCGGCACGCCGCGCGTGGTCGCGCCGCGCGGCTTGGGCGCCTTCTCGTCGAGCGGCCAGGCGAAGGTGAACTGGCCCGGCTCCGCCGTGTGCCCGCCTGTCGCGAACGCGATGGATGCGAAGATAAAGAGGAGCGGTAAGCGCCACATATCAGATAACTCCGAAGTATGGGACTTTGGTCCCACATCGCGGTTCATATTGGCGCGCTATCCTTGCTGAGCGCACGCTTACATCGCCACAGGCAGCCAGCCGATGCTGGATAGTCCAAGTGAGAAGAAGAAAAAACGGTTGCGGGAGGCTGCGATGGCCCTCGCCTTGCCGCAGAAGGCCTGGCCCGAGGGCAATCTTCTTCTCGCCGCGGTGCCGGACGACACGCGGGACCGGCTGCGCCCGTGGCTCGAACCGTTCGCGGCACGCAGTGGCGATCATCTCATCCGCCCCGGCCGCACCATCACTCACCTCTATTTTCCGGTCGACAGCGCGATCGCCAAGGTCGGCGTCGATCGGCACGGCGCGACCGCCGAGTCTGTGCTCATCGGCAACGAGGGAGTGCTCGGGCTGAACGCGCTGCTCGGCGATGGCCGCTCCACGGGCGAGGCCCTTGTGCAAATTCCCGGGCGCTGCTACCGCATCGACGCGGCGCCGCTGCGCGAGACCTTCGAAGGCAGCGCCGTACTACGCAAGGCGATACTGCGCTACGTGTCCTTCCGCGTGCACCAGATGTCGCAAAGCAACCTGTGCATCACGAGACATGCGCTCGGACAACGCCTGGCGCGCTGGCTGCTGCAAGCGGCAGACCACGCCGGCCGCGGCAACTTGCGTGTCACGCATGAGCTGATCGGCGTGGCGCTCGGCGTGCGCCGGGAAGCGGTGACAATGAGTGCGCTGCGCCTTCAGGCCGCTGGCGCGATCGCCTGCGCACGCGGGAGCATCACGGTGCGCAGCCGCGCCGCGCTGCACGCCGCGAGCTGCGAATGCTATGCCGCGCTCAAGGTCGCCCTGGAGCAGATGGCGCTCGACATTCGGCAATAGCAGTTTCGGCCGGCTCGCCGGCAATGAACAGCGTGGCGTCATAAGGGTCGAAGCGCCGGTGGCAATGCATGCGGAGCATCGTGCCGTCCTTGCGCACGAGCTCGACTGCCACCGGATCAGCCTGTTCCGGGCTGAGCAGGTGCCACAGCGCGGCTTCGCCGAGCGCACGCCGCGCCGGCGGCAGCATGTCGAGCAGCCGGCGCCCATTGAGCTCCCCTTGCCGGAAGCCGAGCACACTCTCCCACGCGCCACTCAGCAGTTGGAGCGCACCGCTCGGCATCAGGCGGGCGAGAAATACGTCGGAGCGCACGTACCGAGGATAGGGTAGCCGGCAGTAAAGCACCACGCGCTCGGCAGCGATGCAGATGAACGGTGGCGCGCGCAGCGGCCCCATACGCGCAAGCTACGCTGCTCGGGCACGCGTCGTCTGTGTGGCGCCACACCGTCGCCGGGCGCGGCGGCCCAGACTTCATCGATCGCGGAAACCAGCAGCGCGACCGGAAAGGTGGCGAGCAGGTCGGCGACGCGCGCGTCGCGACCGGCATGCCGCTCGCCCGTAAGCACGTTCACATACGAGCCTTCCAACGCGAGCGTCGCCGCGCCCCAAGCCTTGGCGCCGAGCGGCGCTAGGTCGTCCGCGTCCAAGAGATGGGTGAAGAGGCGCGGCGCCACCGCGACCACCGTATGCGCGCCGTCGGAGAGCGAGAAGGCGACGATGTTCTGCTCGCGGCCGCTGGTCGGCGTAGAGCGGCGTGTACTTCGCGCCGTGGAAGAGGCCGGGATGTTTCTTCCGCACCTCGAGGCCTTTGCGGATGACGTGCATCTTCGCGCGGCCGTCGGCCAGGTTGTTCAACAAGATCGGAATTGTCGTCGAGCAGCTTCTTGCGTAACTCGTAGTCCACGGGCCGTCGGTTGTCGGGATCGACCAGGCTGAAATCCCACAGCTCGGTCCCCTGGTAGTAATCCGGCACGCCGGGCGAGGCGACCTTGACGAGCGCCTGCGAAAGTCCCACCAGCAGGCCGAGGTGCGCGACGCGCGCCACGGTATCGGCCACGTCGTCGACGAAGACCTTGTGCTCCAGCGACTTGGCGACGAAGCGCTCGAGCGCCGCTTCGTATTCCGTGTCGGCGTTGATCCAGCTGGTGTGCTGCTTGGCCTCGCGCGCCGCCTTGAGCATGTAGGCCTTGAGCCGCTCGACCAGGCTCGTCGGACACTTCGCCCGGCCAGACGCCGATCAGCGCCTGGTAGAAGTGGTATTCGTCTCCCGGCGCTGATCTTCCCCGCGCAGGCCGCGGTTGAAGCGGCTCCAGCGCCGCAGCGCCATGCGCCAGCCCGAGGCCAGCTCGGAAAGCACCGCGAGGCGCGCGCGCACGTCCTCGGAGCGCTTGGTGTCGTGGGTCGAGCTGCCCAGCATGGTGTAAGGCCAGCGCCGCGCGCGCTCGTCGCCGCGGCGTGGAACGCCTGCAGCGCGAAGCCGAAGTGCGAGGGATGGCCGCCGACTTCGTTCAGGGCGATGAGGCGGTTGTAGCGGTAGAAGGCCGTGTCCTCCACGCCCTTGGCGACCACCGGCGCGGTGAATTGCTGGAAGCGCATCGAGAAATTCAGCATTTCGCGTCGGCGCTCGCCGGACTCCGGAGCCGCGTCCAGGGTGAGCACGCTGCGCACGAAATCGAGCACGCTCGGATCGGCGATGCGCGTGGCGCGCTTCGCCCCCTTGACGGCCGCGTCGATTACCCGTCGATCGGTATCGGACACGCCGCGCGCCGAGACGTAGGTCCGGTACACCGGGAACTGCGCGGCGATTTCCGCCAGCGCCTTGCGCAGCCCGCTCGCGGTGTAGTCGCGCGTATAGCGGTTGCCCGCGGCGATGCGCGCCAGCCAGTTCGACAGCATGAAGAGCTCGGCGGCGAGCGTGGTCGCCATGATGAGCATGCGGCTCTCGCGCGCCAGCTCCTCGAAGGTGCGCCGCTCGCCGGTAAAGCGCTGGTAGATGCGGTCGAAGCGCGACTCGGCCGCGCCGTCCATGAAGAGGCCGGTGAGCAGGTTGACGAAGCGGTAGCCGGTCTCGCCGTGCACCGGCCAGTCCTCGGGCAGCTTTTCGTCGTCGGCGAGGATCTTCTCGAGCACGATCCAGCGCCTCGGGAACCGCTCGCTCAGGCGGTCGAAATACTGCTTCGGATCCGCCAGGCCGTCGGGGTGGTCGATGCGCACGCCGTCGATGCCGCCGCCTTCCACCAGGCGCGACACCAGGCCGTGCGTCGCCTCGAAGACCGTGCGGTCCTCCATGCGCAGGCCGGCGAGGTCGGTGATCTCGAAGAAGCGCCGGTAGTTGATCTCGTCGGAAGCGACGCGCCAGTAGGCGAGGCGGTAATACTGCTTCTCGAGCAGGCGATGCAGCGCGAGCGTGTCCTTGGGCGCGGCCTTCAAACCGACCTGGCTCTTCGCATTCAGCGGAAAGCGGTGGTCGAAGTAGCGCACGCTCCATTTGCCGCTCTTGCGGTCGCGCTCGAGCTTCAGCTCCTCCAGCGCTTCGCCGTAGTGCTTGCCGAGCACCGGCAAGAGCAGCTTGCCGCGCGCCCAGTCGATGTCGAAGAACTTGGCGTAAGGCGAGGCGCGGCCTTTTTCCAGCACGTCGAGCCACCACGCGTTGTCGGCGTGCAGCACGCCCATGTGGTTCGGCACCAGGTCCACCACCATGCCCATGCCGTGCTTTTTCAACGCGGCGATGAGCTGGTTCGAGCTCTTTCTCGGTGCCGATCTCCGGATTGACCGAGTTGTGGTCGATGACGTCATAGCCGTGCGTGCTGCCGGGACGCGCCTTGAGGAACGGCGAGGCGTAGAGGTGGCTGATGCCGAGGCCGGCGAGGTACGGCACCAGCTGGATGGCGTCCTTGAAGCCGAAGTCCTTGTGGAACTGCAGGCGGTACGTCGCCACCGGCGCATTAAGGAGTAAATGCGCCCCGGCGCGCCCGGCACGCTGCGCTCCGCCATCGCCTCCTGCAGCGACCGCAACGCGCGGGTCGGTGCGCCAGCCCTCCAGCGCGAGCGGCAGCTTGCGCCGCCAGTTCGGGTGCTGGTCGACCGTGCCCGGCAGGTTGGCCTGCTCGAGGAGCTCGAACACGTCCTCGGGCTGCACCATGGCGAGCTTCGCCGGCGTGCGCGCGATGAAGGCGTGGGCCGATTGCGCCGAGCGGTCGACGATCTTCTCGAGCTTTTTCTTTTCGCTTTCCCGGCTTTCCAGTTCCTTCTGGAAATCCACCGTCAGTCCGAGCTTCTGGCGCAACTTGAGATCGTGCACCTCCCAATAGCCCTTCCACGTCGGCAGGTCGTGGGTGCTCACGCAAACCAGCGCCTCGCGCGGATAGGCTTCGGGCGGGGCGAACTCGCCCTCGGGGTCTTCTCGAACAGCAGCGGCCGGTAGGAGAGCACGCCCGCCTCGTTCAATGCGGCGCGCAGCTCGGCCGGCACCGTGCCGAGGTCCTCGCCGACGACCAGGCAGCGCGCGCGGCGGCTTTCGGCGCGCGAGCACCGCGAGCAGCTCGCGAAACGGGTAGTTCACGTAGCCGCCGCGCTCCGCCTTCGCGCCCTGCGGGATCCACCAGAGGCGCGAGAGCGCCATGACGTGGTCCATGCGCAGCGCGCCGCCGCACCGGCATGTTGGCGCGCAGCAGGTCGATGAACGGCCGGTAGGCCTTCGCGCGCAGCGCGCGCGGCGAATACGGCGGCAGCCCCCAGTCCTGGCCGCGCGGATTGAATTCGTCGGGCGGCGCGCCGCACGAGCGCGTCCACCGCGAACGCGTCCTGGTCCGACCAGACCTCCGCCCCGCCGCGATCCGCGCCGAGCGCGAGGTCGACGTAGAGCCCGAGCGGCATGCCGAGGTCCTGCGTATGGCGCTGCACCGCCTCGAGCTGCGCGCGCGCCACCTGCTGCATCCAGGCATGGAACGCCACCCGGTTGGCATTCTTTTTCGCGAATGACTTGACCGCCGGGGAGTCCGGACTTTGATACTGCTTCGACCACGACTGCCAGCCGCCGCCGAATTTCTCGCGCAGCGCTTCGAAGACCGGATAGTTGCCCGCGACCTGCACTTTCGGCTTCGTCTTCTTGAAGATCGCCTCGAGCGCCTCCAGCTTGACGCGTCTTACCCCTTCATAGTCCACCAGCTCGGATTGGCGCAGCGAGGCCAGCCGCTTGCGCAGCTTGTCGGCGCCCTCGAATCCCGGCACCGCTTCCACGTCGATATAGAGCACGTTGAGAGCATGGCGGCTCGACGGGCTGTACGGGCTGCCCTGCGTCGCGTGCAGCGGATTCACGCCGATCACCCCCGCGCCTAGGCTCGCCGCGATGTCCGCCAGGTTGCGCAGGTCGGTAAAGTCGCCGATGCCCCAGTTGCGCTCCGAGCGCAGGCCGTAGAGCTGCACCATGAAGCCCCAGAGGCGCTTGTGCTGCAGGACTTCCGGCTGGTAGCACGCGCCGGGCTCGACCTCGAGCCTCGACGCACGGCGCGCCGGCCCCATCGCCTTCGTGAGCGCCGCGCGTACGTCGGGATCGATCTGCTTCTCGCGACCCCAGACGTCCAGGTAGCTGGACGCGACTTCCTCGACTTCGGGGGATCAGAGCCCGATTTTTCATGGGCCCGTGAGCCACCAATTCACCGACCACGGCCGCCGGGCTTGCCGTTCGACCATAGGGCAGCCTGTGCCGGAACGTCGCTTACCTCCACCGTCTCATCGCCGCAATTGGCGATCACCGTGAGGCCATCCCAATCCACCTCGAACGCGCGCTCGCCGAGCATGCGATAGCGCCCGGGGCCGAAGCTGCGCGGCGCGATCTCGCGCGCACGCAGCTGCAATAGCTCGCGATAGTGCGAGAGCCAGCGTTCGTCCCGCTGGTCCCAGTTCAGCACGCATTGCTTGAACGTGTCCTCGGCCAGCGGATCCGGAATGGAGCTCTTGAACGAAGCGAAGCGGCTGAACTCCTCGCGCCGGCCTTTGCGCACCGCCTCGCCGAGCTCGCCCTTGAAATCGCAGAAGAAGAGGAACGGCTGCTTGCAGCCCCACTCCTCGCCCATGAAGAGCAGCGGCGGGGATGGCGCGAGCAGCTGGATGGCCGATAAGGCTTTTAATTTCTTTCCTTCACTTAACTGGGTCAGGCGTTCCCCAAGCGCGCGATTGCCTACCTGATCATGGTTCTGCAGGAAGTCCACGAAGCACGACGGCGGCAGGTGGGCGCTCGGCTCGCCGCGCGGCTCCTTGCTGAAGGGCGACTCCTCGCCCTGATAGGCGAAGCCCTCGGCGAGGCAGCGCGCGAGGTGCTTGGCGGGCGCGTCGGCATACGCGACGTAATAGCCGTCGGATTCGCCCGTGGCCAGCACGTGATAGCCGTGGTGCGAGTCGTCGTTCCATTGCGCGGTGTAGAGCTGCGGGCCGATGAAGCGCGCCTGGTTGGCGTCGTTCTCGAGCACCAGGTGCTTGGTGCGGCGGCACCGCCTCGCGGATCTCGTTCAGGATGTGCTTCGGCGACTCGTCGATGATCGCGTGCACGGCGTCGAAGCGCAGGCCGTCGAAGCGGTATTCCTCGAGCCAATAGAGCACGTTGTTGACGAAGAACTTCCTGACAACATCCTTTGAATCGAAATCGATCGCCGCGCCCCACGGCGTCTTGTGCCGGTCGGTGAAGAATTGCGGCGCGTAGCGCGGCAGGTAATTGCCTTCCGGGCCGAAGTGGTTGTAGACCACGTCGAGCAGCACCATCAGGCCGGCGTTGTGCGCGGCATTGATGAGCGCCTTCAGGTCCTCCGGCCTTCCATACGCGGAGTCCGGTGCATAGGGCAGCACGCCGTCGTAGCCCCAGTTGCGCTTGCCGGCGAAATCGGAGAGCGGCATCAGCTCGATCGCGGTGATGCCGAGATCTTTCAGGAGAGGTAAGTTTTTCGATTCGCTCCACGAAAGTGCCTGAAGGCGTAAACGTCCCGATGTGCAATTCATAGATCACCGCCTCGTTCCACGGCCGATTGCGCCAGGCCGTGTCGTGCCATTCGAACGCCTCGGGATCGATCACTTCGCTCGGGCCGTTGACGTCGTCGGGCTGGAAGCGCGACGCCGGGTCGGGCACCAGGAGCTCGCCGTCGATGCGATAGCGATAGCGAGTGCCGGCGCGTGCCGCGGGCTCGATGTGCTCGAACCAGCCATCGTTGCCCTTCATGGGCAGAATCGTCCCGTCGAGCCGAGCTCGACCGTTTTCGCACCCGGTGCCCAGAGGCGAAAGCGCACGCCGCCGCCGGCAGGACCTCCGCGCCGAACGGCAGTGATTGCCGCGTCAGCTACTTCCTGCGTGGCCACCAGCGCTCCAGCATTTCCGCGGCCCAGTCCTTGCCGCCGAGGCCAAACGCGAGCGCGAGCGCGAACACCACGCCGGCGAGCACGATGAGGAAGGTCTGGCGCACGATGTCGCCGCCGACGTTGACCTGGTCGAGGGCGATGAGCACCACGAAAGTGACGATCGCGTACTGGGCGAGCCGGCCGAGGAGGTCGGCGTCCTGGATGTGCACGTTCGCGGCAGTAGGCGCGTGACCGCGTTGCCGATGAAGCGCGCGAAGTAGGCGCCGAAGGCGAGGATGAGCAGCGCGACCATCACCTTGGGCAGGAACAGCACCACGCGCCCGAGGAGATCGGTGATGTAGGTCGAGGCCGAGCAGGTTGAAGCCGATGACCAGCGAGGCGAGGATCACCAGCCAGTAGAACAGCAGCGCCGAGGATGCCGGTGGTATCGGTCTGGATGCCGCCGTCGCGCAGGAAGCCGTCCATGCCCGGCGCGCTCGGTGAGCACGTTGAAGTTCACCGCGCGCAGGCCCGCGCGCGATGGCGAAGCGCACCATCTTGGCGATGATCCAGCCGGCCAGCAGCACCAGCAGCGCCAGCACGATGCGCGGCAGGAACTCGCCGACGCTGATCAGGAACCCGCGCAGCGGCTCGAGCGACATTTCAAGCTGGTTCATCGTGCGCCTCCCAGGATGCCCATGACCCCCGACAACGGGACGTGCACCCAGGCGGGGCGATTGTTGATTTCATAACGCAGCTCGTACAGGACCTTCTCCAGCTCGAAGAGATTGAGCAGGCCCTGCACGTCGTCGAAGGCGGCGTACATCCCGCCGCCCTTCGTGGCATCGGCATAAGCCTTGAGGAAGGCGTGCCGCACCTCGGTTTCCCAGGCATCCAGGCCGTCGGCATCCTTGCTGCCGCCGGCGCCGCCTTCCTTCCCTCTTGCGCTCCACTTCGCATAGCTGAAGGAACGCAGCATCCCGGCCACGTCGCGCAGCGCCGAGTGCTTCTTGCGCGCATCCGCCAGCGGGCGTGACGGCTCGCCCTCGAAGTCGATGATCACGAAGTCGTTGTTGGAGACCAGCACCTGGCCGAGGTGATAGTCGCCGTGGTGGCGCGTCTTGAGGCCGGGGCCCTTGGGCGCGGCGCAAGCGTCGATGAACGCGATGAGCTTGGCGCGCTGGGCGAGCAGCGGCTGCGCCTTGTCTGCCGCGATGTGCTCCACCATGGACAGCGTATCGGTCGCCTCGTCGCGCACCTTGGTTTTCCAGGCCTCGAAGTCCTGCGCCGTGAGCGGCTCGGGCTCGAACGCCGGGTCGCCCGAGCGCATGGCGAAGGCGCGGTGCAGCTCGGCAGTGCGCGTCGCCAGCGTCTGCATCGAGGGCCACGAAGCCGCCGTGCGGCTTCTCCGCTCGGCGCGGACGACAGGAAGCGCTCGAGGTAAGCGAGCGTGTAGCCCCAGGCATCGCCCTGGTTGGAGACGTAGCCCTGGAGCAGCGCGACCGTGGTCGTCTCCTGCTTGGTGACGTACTCGACGGCGCCCGCCAGCGGCACGCAATGCGGGAACTTGGCGACCTCGGTGAGGTAGCGGCCGACCTCGAATTCCGGATTCATACCCGCCCGCATGCGGCGATAGCACTTGAGGAAGAAGCGGTCGCCGAGCTGCACCGAGCTGTTGGTGCTCTGCGTGTGCAGGGCGGCGAGCTGCAGGCCGGCGATCTCGTCCGCGCTGAGCTCCGGGCACGCGGCGCCTTTGACAAAGCGCAGCGAGCCGTGCTCGGTCGGCTACGGTGCGACTGCCGCAGATCGCCTTCACCACGTGGCGGCAGAAGCCCTCGTCGGCGATCGCATCGCCGAGCACGCCGACGTTCGCCTGCTGGCGGATGCGCGCGACCGTGAGCGGCGCGAGCGCACGCACATGGTCCTCGTCCACTTCCCAGCCGAGCGCCAGCGGCAGGAAGTAGAGGGTGTCCTTGACCGAAGACGAACGACAACAGCCAGCTCAAGCCGCCGACATCCCAGATCGACGTGGTCGGTGAGCGGCTGCCTTGGTCACCGGCTCGCCTTTGGCCGCGTACCAGCGCTGGGAGGCGATGAAGCGCGGCAGCACCTCGTTCTCGAGCTGCGCGCGCAGCTGCTCGGCCATGCCGATGCGCCAGGGCACCACCTTGTCGCGGAAGAAGCTGGTCCAGTTGTCGAACAACACGAGTACGGGCGCTTCGTCAGACACGAGCATGTCCTTGTGCCATTCCGGCGCCGGCGCGTCGGTGGAGAGGCGGAACCAGTAGAAGCCGTGCGCCGGCAG
>CAVSQV010000002.1:0-1546978 GCA_963730155.1 uncultured Acidobacteriota bacterium | reverse complement strand
TGGCTCGAGCGTTTCGGCGGCAGACCGCGCCTGTACAACCTCTACGGTCCCTCCGAGACGGTGCTCGCGAGCTGGCATCCGGTGCGCTCGGCGGATCGCCGGCAGGCCTCGGTGCCGATCGGCCGGGCCTTCGAGGGCCGGCACCTGCTGGTGCTCGACCGCCGGGGCCGGCCGGCTCCGCGCGGGGTACCGGGGGAGATCTACGTGCGCAGCGCTCACCTGGCCGACGGCTACCTGGGCCGGCCGGCGGAGACGGCCCGGGGCTGGGTCCCCGACCCTCTGGGCGGCGCCGGCGGGCGCCTCTACCGCACCGGGGACCTGGGACGACGGCTCCCCGACGGCAGTCTGCTCTTCCTGCGCCGCCGCGACCACCAGGTCAAGGTGCGGGGCAACCGGGTCGAGCTGGGCGAGGTCGAGGCCTGCCTGCTGCGCCACCCGGCGGTGCGGGAGGCCGCGGTGGCGGCCCACGACTACGGGCAGGGAGACCTGCGCCTGGTGGCCTACGTCGTGCTGGACCCGCTGGGCCGCTCCGCGGCGCCGGGAGTCGTCGCCGGCCTGCGTTCGGACTACATCGGCCAGACCCGGCTGCTCTACGACGAGATCTACGCCCTCGATCCGGCCTACTCCGAGGTCGACGCCAACATCAACACCCGCTCGTGGACCAGCAGCTACACCCGCCGCGCCCTGCCCGAGCCGGAGGTGCTCGAGACCATCGAGGAGTCGGCGGCGCGCATCCTGGCGCTGCGGCCCGGCCGGGTGCTGGAGATCGGCGCCGGCACCGGGCTGCTGCTGTTCCGCATCGCCCCCCACTGTCGCCGCTACCTGGCCACCGACCTCTCGCAGAGCGCGGTGGGTTTCCTGAAACGCCGGTTGGCGGCTCTCCCCACCCCGCTGCCGGGGGTCGAGGTCGAACGGCGGGCCGCCCACGAGCTGCACGATCTACCCGACGGCGGCTTCGACACCGTGGTCTTCAACCTGGTCACCCAGCACTTCCCCGACCAACACTACCTGCGCGAGGCGGTGCTCGAGGCGGTCCGGCTGACCGCGCCCGGCGGCACCGTCTTCGTCGGCGGCGTGCGCAGCCTGCCGCTGCTCCAGGCTTTCCACGCCTCGGTGCAGCTCGCCCACGTCGCCGACCCGGGGCTCTCCCGCGCCGAGCTGCGGCGCCGGGTCCAGGAGAGCCTGCTCGACGACAAGGACCTGGTGATCGATCCCGCCTTTTTCACCGGACTGCTCGACGAGCTGCCCCGCGCCGGCCACCTGCGCATCCTCCCCAAGGGCGGGCGCTACCCCAACGAGATCAACCGCTTCCAGTACGACGCCGTCCTGCGGCTCGAGCCCGAGCCGCCCAGCGAGGTCGCTTGGCGCGATTGGAGCACCGACGGCATGGACCTGCCGAAGCTGAGCCGGCTGCTCGGCGAGACCCGGACACCGATCCTCGGCTTCACCGGCGTACCCAACGCCCGCCTGGCCGAGCCGCTGCGCGCGGCGGCCTGGCTCGACGCGGACGGCGACTCCGAGACCGGCGACCCCGAGACCGTCGAGGGACTGCGCAAGACCCTCGACCGGCCGCCCCCCGACGGCTGGATCGATCCCGCCGACCTCGTCGAGCTGGCCGACCGGCTCGGCTTCGACGTCGAGCTGCTGTGGAACGCCGCCGCCGGCGACGGCGCGTTCGACCTCGTGCTCGAAACCCGCCCCCACGGCCAACCCCGAGGGGCCGTCCGCCCGGTAGCCCTCCCGCTCCGACCCGCCCACCGCCGCGAGCTCACCAACAAGCCCCTCCAAGGCTTCGCCGCCGCAGCCGCACCCGAGATCGGGGAGTTTCTGCGTGCACGCCTGCCCGAGCCCATGCTCCCCTCCCTCTACGTCCGACTCGAGGCGCTCCCCAAAACCGTCACCGGCAAGATCGACCGCCGCGCGCTGCCCAAACCCTCCGAAATCCGCGCACCCGACGCCGACGCCTTCGAGCCGCCCAGCTCCGAACTCGAACAAACCGTCGCCGAGGTCTGGTGCAACGTCCTGCGCATCCAACGCACCGGACGACACGACAACTTCTTCGACCTCGGCGGACACTCCCTGCTCGCCACCCAGGTCCTCAACCGCCTCCGCTCTCGCTGCGGCATCGATCTACCCCTCCGACGATTCCTCGAACACCCCACCGTCGCCGACACCGCCAACCTCATCGAGGAGCTGTCGCCTCGCGCGGGATTGGATCGGTCGTTGTTGCCGATCGTTCGTCGTTTGGGGGGTAGTTCGCGTTGTCGGGCGTCGTTTGCGCAGGTGCGGTTGTGGTTTTTGGATCGTTTGTCGCCGGGGTCGGCGATGTACAACCTGCACACGGCCCGGCGGATTCGGGGTGAGATGGATCTGGGTGCATTGGCGGGAGCGCTGGGCGAGGTGGTACGGCGTCACGAGGTGTTGCGTACGCGGTTGGACGATTCGGGTGGCGAGCCGGAGCAGGTGATCGAGGGCTGGTCGGGGATGCGTCTGGCGCGCCTGGACCTCGGGGGTCTGGCGCCTGGGCGGCGCGAGGTGGAGGCTCGTCGGTTGGCGGCGGCGGCGGTGCGTCGGCCGTTCGATTTGAGCCGTGGACCGTTGTTGCGTCCGGTCGTGGTGCGTCTGGGCGCGGGCGACCACGTGTTGATCCTGTCGATGCACCACGTGGTGGCCGACGGCTGGTCGATCGGGGTGCTGTACAGCGAGTTGATGTCGCTTTATGGCGGCCGGGTCTCGGGGTCTCCGGCGCGTCTGCCGTCGTTGCCGATCCAGTACGCGGACTTTGCGGAGTGGCAGCACGGCCGGGAGGCGGAGCTGTCGGCGCAGTTGGACTACTGGCGGGGTGCGCTCGCGGGTCTGCCGGAGCTGGAGCTGGTGGCGGACCGTCCGCGTCCAGCGGTGCAGAGCTATCGCGGCGGCAAGGTGTCGCGGGTGCTGCCGGTGGAGTTGCTGGGGAGGTTGCGGGATCTGGGCCGGCGCCGTGGGGCGACGCTGTACATGGTGCTGTTGGCGGGATTCGAGACCCTGCTGCACCGGTACACGGGTCAGGACGACTTCGGGCTGGGCTGTCCGATCGCCAACCGCAACCGGCCGGAGCTGGAGCCGCTGATCGGTTTTTTCGTCAACACCCTGGTGCTTCGTGCTCGGGTCGAGGGCAATCGCGGTTTCGGGGCTCTGCTGGAGCAGGTCAAGGCCACCACGCTGGAGGCCTACGCCCACCAGGACCTGCCGTTCGAGAGGCTGGTCGAGGCGCTACGGCCCGAGCGCGACCTCAGCCGGCAGCCGCTGGTCCAGGTGCTCTTCCATCAGCCGGTCGGCTCCAGGAGGGGGAGGAGCGCTCCGGCGGCTTGCACTGGCGACTGTGGGAGATCGACAACCGGATGTCGACGTTCGACCTGACGATCAACCTGTGGTCGTCGGGTGAGGAGCTGGAGTGCCAGGCGGTGTACGCGTCGGACCTGTTCGAGGAGTCGACCGTGCGCCGGCTCTTGGATCACTTCGTGCGGGTGCTCGCGGGGGTGGTCGAGGATCCGGATCGCCGGCTGTGGGAGGTGGAGCTGTTGACGCCGCCGGAGCGCCAGCAGCTCCTGGTGGAGTGGGACGACCGGGTGCCCGAGCGCTACCCCGACCGCTGCTTGCACCGGCTGTTCGAGAGCTGGGTGGACCGCCGGGCGGACGGGGTGGCGATCACCTGGGCGGAGGGGGCGGTCAGCTACGGGGAGCTCGACCGGCGGGCCAACCGCATCGCCCGCGATCTCCTCGGGCTGGGGTTGGGCGGTGGCGGCCGGGTGGCGGTGCTGCTGCCGAGCGGTCCGCGGCAGGTGGCCGCGCTGTTCGGCGTGCTGAAGGCTGGAGCGGCCTTCGTCTGTCTGGATCCGCGGCAGCCGACGGCCCGGCTGCGGCAGGTGCTGGCCGAGGCCGGCGGGGTGGCCTTGCTGAGCGAGTCGTCGGCGCTGCGCCAGCACCCCGGGCTGACCGAGGGGTTCGGCGGGGCGGTGGTGGCCCTTGATCTGGAGGCGGATAAGCCGGTGCCCGCCGACGGGCTGGCGTCGAGCCGTCCTCTGATGGCGGTCGATCCGTCCCGGCCGGCCTATGTGGCCTACACCTCGGGCTCGACCGGTCAGCCCAAGGGGATCGTCGAGTCGCATCGCAGCTTCAGCCAGTTCGTGCTGTGCCAGGGCCGGGCGTTCGCGATCAGGCCTCGCCAGCGCTTCGCGCAGTGGGCCTCGTGCAGCTATGACGCCTCCTACTGCGAGATCTTCGGGGCGCTCTGCCTGGGGGCGACGCTGTGCATGGCCGAACCTTCGGTGCGCTTCGATCCCGCCGCGCTGGCGGCCTGGGTGCGCGCCGAGCAGGTGACCCTGCTGCAGGTCGTCCCCAGCTTCGCGCAGCAGCTTCTGCAGACCCTGGCCACGGCGGGGGCCGAGGGTGCCCCCTTCCCGGCGCTCGACGCGTTGCTCTTGGCCGGTGAGCCGGTCCGCGGCGAGCTGGCCGCGAGCTGGCTCGAGCGTTTCGGCGGCCGGCCGCGGCTGTACAACCTCTACGGTCCCTCCGAGACCGTGCTCGCAAGCTGGCACCCGGTGCGGGTGGCGGATCGCCGGCAGGCCTCGGTACCGGTCGGTCGGGCCTTCGAGGGCCGGCACCTGGTGCTGCTCGACCGTCAGGGCCGGCCGGCTCCGCGCGGGGTACCCGGGGAGATCTACGTGCGTAGCGCTTACCTGGCCGACGGCTACCTGGGCCGGCCGGCGGAGACGGCCCGGGGCTGGGTCCCCGACCCTCTGGGCGGCGCCGGCGGGCGCCTCTACCGCACCGGGGACCTGGGACGGTGGCTGCCCGACGGGAGCCTGCTCTTCCTGCGCCGCCGCGACCACCAGGTCAAGGTGCGGGGCAACCGGGTCGAGCTGGGCGAGGTCGAGGCCTGCCTGCTGCGCCACCCGGCGGTGCGGGAGGCCGCGGTGGCGGCCCACGACTACGGGCAGGGAGACCTGCGCCTGGTGGCCTACGTCGTGCTGGACCCGCTGGGCCGCTCCGCGGCGCCGGGAGTCGTCGCCGGCCTGCGTTCGGACTACATCGGCCAGACCCGGCTGCTCTACGACGAGATCTACGCCCTCGATCCGGCCTATTCCGAGGTCGACGCCAACATCAACACCCGCTCGTGGACCAGCAGCTACACCCGCCGCGCCCTGCCCGAAGCGGAGGTGCTCGAGACCATCGAGGAGTCGGCGAAGCGCATCCTGGCGCTGCGGCCCGGCCGGGTGCTGGAGATCGGCGCCGGCACCGGGCTCTGCTGTTCCGCATCGCCCCCCACTGTCGCCGCTACCTGGCCACGGACCTCTCGCAGAGCGCGGTGGGTTTCCTGAAACGCCGGTTGGCGGCTCTCCCCACCCCGCTGCCGGCGGTCGAGGTCGAACGGCGGGCCGCCCACGAGCTGCACGATCTACCCGACGGCGACTTCGACACCGTGGTCTTCAACCTGGTCACCCAGCACTTCCCCGACCAGCACTACCTGCGCGAGGCGGTGCTCGAGGCGGTCCGGCTGACCGCGCCCGGCGGCACCGTCTTCGTCGGCGGCGTGCGCAGCCTGCCGTTGCTGAGGGCCTTCCACGCCTCGGTGCAGCTCGCCCACGTCGCCGACCCGGGGCTCTCCCGCGCCGAGCTGCGGCGCCGGGTCCAGGAGAGCCTGCTCGACGACAAGGACCTGGTGATCGATCCCGCCTTCTTCACCGGGCTGCTCGACGAGCTGCCCCGCGCCGGCCACCTGCGCATCCTCCCCAAGGGCGGGCGCTACCCCAACGAGATCAACCGCTTCCAGTACGACGCCGTCCTCCGGCTCGAGCCCGAGCCGCCCAGCGAGGTCGCCTGGCGCGATTGGAGCGCCGACGGCATGGACCTGCCGAAGCTGCGCCGGCTGCTCGACGAGACCCGCCCCCCGATCCTCGGCTTCGCCGGCGTACCCAACGCCCGCCTGGCCGAGCCGCTGCGCGCGCTGATCTGGCTCGAGGGAGACGGCGACTCCGAGACCGTCGAAGGACTGCGCAAGACCCTCGACCCGCCGCCCCTCGACGGCTGGATCGACCCCGCCGACCTCGTCGAACTGGCCGAACGGCTCGCCTTCGACCTCGAGCTGCTGTGGAACGCCGCCGCCGGCGACGGCGCGTTCGACCTCGTGCTCGAAAACCGACCCCACGGCCAACCCCGAGGGGCCGTCCACCCGGTGGCCCTCCCGCTCCGACCCGCCGAACGACGCGAGCTGACCAACAAGCCCCTCCAAGGCTTCGCCGCCGCCGCGGCGCCCGAGATCGGGGAGTTCCTCCGCGCTCGGCTGCCCGAACCCATGCTCCCGTCGCTCTACGTCCGACTCGAGACCCTCCCCAGAACCGTCACCGGCAAGATCGACCGCCGCGCGCTGCCCAAACCCTCCGAGATCCGCCCACCCGACGCCGACGCCTTCGAGCCGCCCAGCTCCGAACTCGAACAAACCGTCGCCGAGGTCTGGTGCAACGTCCTGCACATCCAACGCACCGGACGACACGACAACTTCTTCGACCTCGGCGGACACTCCCTGCTCGCCACCCAGGTCCTCAACCGCCTCCGCTCTCGCTGCGGCATCGATCTACCACTCCGACGATTCCTCGAACACCCCACCGTCGCCGACACCGCCAACCTCATCGAGGAGCTCCGTGCCGCGACACAGGACGAGGACATCGCCATCGCCGAGCTCCTGGAGCAGGTGAGATCGCAGCCCGACGACGAGGCCCAGGGGGCGTCGCGATGAGTCGTCTCGCCCACGACCTCGCCTCGTTGCCGCCCGAGAAGTACCGGCGGCTCGCGCAGCTCCTGCGCGAGAAGGGCATCGACCTGTCGCGGTTCTCGATTCCGCGGCGCGCTCCCGGGACCGGCCGGATCCCGCTCTCGTTCGCCCAGCGCCGGGTCTGGTTCCTCCAGCAGCTCGAGCCCGACAGCGGCGTCTACCAGATCCCCCTGGCCTTCCGCCTGACCGGCGACCTCGGCCCGCCGGCCTTGGAGCGCGCTCTCGACGAGCTGTCGCGGCGTCACGAAGTGTTGCGCACCGTGATCCTCTCCGAGGCCGAGGAGCCCGTGCAAAGCATCCAGCCCTACCGCCCGATGCCGCTGCCGCTGGTCGATCTCTCATCCCTTCCGAACCCCGCTCGCGAGGCCGAGGCCCGCCGGATCGTCGACGCGGAGCTGCAGCGCCCCTTCGATCTCGCGCGCGGGCCGCTAGTGCGCAACGCGCTACTGCGGCACGGGCCGCGAGAGCACGTCCTGCTCTCCGTCCTCCACCACATCGCCTGCGACGGCTGGTCGAGCGGGATCTGGACGCGGGAGCTGACCGCCTACCACGAGGCGTTCTCCACCGGCCGCCCCGCCGCCCTGCCGGAGCTGCCCATCCAGTACGCCGACTTCGCGCTCTGGCAGCGCGAGCAGCTCCGGGGCGACCTCCTGGCCGGACAGCTCGCCTGGTGGAAGGCGCGGCTGCACGGCCCGCTGCCGGATCTCGACCTGCCGGTCGACCGGCCCCGCCCCCCGGTCCAGACGTTCCGGGGCGGGCGCCAGGCGATCCACCTGGAAGCCGGGCCCGCCGCGGCGCTGGCGGCGCTCTCGAAGCGCCAGGGAGCGACGCTGTTCGCGACCCTGGTCGCCGGATTCGCGGCGCTCCTCCACCGCTATTCGGGCCAGGACGACATCCTGGTGATCTGCCCGATCGCCAACCGCAACCGCACCGAGATCGAGGGGCTGATCGGCATGTTCGTCAACTCCCTCGTGCTGCGGATCGACCTCTCCGGCCGGCCCAGCTTCGCCGAGCTGCTGGGCAGGGTCCGCTGGGTGCTCGCGGAGAGCCTGGAGCACCAGGACCTGCCGTTCGAGAAGCTGGTCGAGGAGCTGCAACCGGAGCGCGACCTCGGCCGTCACCCGCTCAGCTCGGTAATGCTGCAGCTCCAGAACGCGCCCCACGAGCTGCGGCCGAGCGGCGGCGTGCGCCTCGCCCCGCTGGCGGTAGAGACCGGCCGAGCGACGTTCGACCTCGCGCTGTCGCTGTGGGAGACGGAGTCCGGCATCGAGGGCGGCTTGGTCTACAACCAGGACCTCTTCCTGGACACCACCATCCGCCGGCTCCGGAGCCACCTCGGCACCCTGCTGGCGGGCGCGGCGAGCGCTCCGGAGCTGCGGGTCGGCAGCCTGCCTCTGATGACGCCGCCGGAGCGCCATCAGGTCCTCCACGAGTGGGGCGCCGCGGCGGCGCCGCCGTCGTCGACCCCGCTGGTCCACCGGCTCTTCGAAGCCCGGGCACGGGAGCAGCCGGAGGCTCCGGCCCTGGAATACGAGGACGGTGCGTGGTCCTACGGCGAGCTCGAGGCGCGCGCCAATCGCCTGGCTCACCGGTTGCTGCGACTGTGCCCGCGGCCCTCGCAGACGATCGCGGTCGCCGCCGCCAGCGGACCGCTGCGCATCCAGGCGCTGCTGGCGGCGCTCAAGGCGGGCGGCTGTTTCGTCTGCCTCGACCCGGCCCAGCCGCCGGCCCGGCTGGCGGCCCTGCTCGAGGAGGTTCGCCCCGCGGCGCTGCTGGTCGAGACCGCCGTCGCCGATCCCGCGGCGCTGTCGACGCTGAGCGCAGCTCGCGGAGCCGTGCTCGTGACCCTGGACGTCGACTCCGACGACGCCGCGCGCGAGCGGATGGGACCCGGCGCGCGCGGCGCCGGTGTCCTCGCCGGCTACCCGGCGGGCCCGCCGTCGCTCGACCTCCCCGGCGACGCCCCGGCCTACATCGCGTACACCTCGGGCTCCACCGGCCGTCCCAAGGGCATCGTCCACTCCCACCACAGCTTCGGCGCCTTCCTCCGCTGGTTCCAGCGCACCTTCGAGGCCTCGGCGCCGCGCCGCATCGCCCAGTGGACCCCGATCGTCTTCGATCCCGCCCTGGCGGAGATCTTCTCCGCTCTGTGCGGCGGCGCCACGCTGTGTCTGCCGCCGGAGGAGACGAGGGGTGATCCGGTGGCGCTCTCGGCCTGGCTGCGGCGGGGGCGGATCTCGCTGCTCCAGGCGATCCCCGGATTCGTCGCTCAGCTCCTCGCGGCGCTCGAAGCGGAGCCCGGCGGCACCCGGCTGCCCGATCTCGAGAGGCTGCTGCTGGCCGGCGAGCCGGTGCCCGCCGCCCTCGCCGCGGCGCTCCTCACCAGGTTTGGCGACCGACCGCGTCTCCACAACCTCTACGGCCCGACCGAGGCCGTCGTCGCGACCTGCCAGACCGTCGCCGGGATCGAGGCCGGCCGCGGCGCGGTCCCGGCGGGCCGGCCGATCGACGGCTGCGAGGTGCTGGTGCTGGATGCCGGAGGAGGGATCTGCCCTGCCGGCGTGCAGGGCGAGGTCTACCTCCGGGGCGCGAGCCTCGCGGAGGGCTACCTCCGGCAACCCGCCGCCACCGCCGAGAGCTTCGTGCCGGCATCGCCGGGCGGGACCGCCGGCGGCCGCGCCTACCGGACTGGGGATCTCGGGCGCTGGCTGCCGGACGGCACCCTGGAGCTGGCCGGGCGCCGCGATCTCCAGATCAAGCTGCGCGGCCGCCGGATCGAGGTCGAGGAGATCGAGGCGGTGCTGTCCGCCCATCCCGGCGTCGCTCGCTGCGCCGTCGCCGCGGTCGGGACCGGCGACGACGATCGACGGCTGGCGGCCTGGGTCGAGCCCAGGACCGGGCTGAGCGTCCCGGCGCTGCGGTCCTTCCTGCAGGAGCGCGTGCCGGCGTACATGGTGCCGCAGCTCTTCGTGCTCCTGGACAGCCTGCCGCTGACCTCCACCGGGAAGGTGGACCGCCGGGCCCTGCCCCCCGTCGATCCGTCCCTGGCGAGCGGTCCGCGCGTCGAGCCGGTCGCTCCCCGCGACGAGACCGAGTCGAGGATCGCCGCGGTCTGGGAGGAGCTGCTCGGGGTCCGAGGCGTCGGCGTGCACGACGACTTCTTCGAGCTCGGCGGCCACTCCCTGCTCGCGACCCGGGTCCTCAACCGCCTGCGGTCGCTGTTCGGCGTGACCGTCCCGCTCCGTCGCTTCTTCGAGACTCGCACCGTCGCCCGGCTGGCCGAGGTGGTCACCGCCTCGGGAGCCGAGAGCGGTCCTCGGAGCGAGGCGATCGGCCGCCTGCTCGAGCAGGTCAAAGAACTTTCGGACCGGGAGGTCCAGAACCTGGTGGGGGGCATCAGCCAGTGACGACCAACGACGAATCGAACCGCACGGGGACCGTGACGCTGACCGGGACGGGGCTGACGATCTGGGACGTCCACCGCGCCGCGGTCCACGGCGACCGGGTCGACCTCGACCCGGCACGGCTCGCCGCGGTCGCCCGAACCCACGAGCGGGTCCAGGAGTGGGGCGAGGCCGGCCATCCGATCTACGGCGTCAACACCGGGTTCGGCGAGATGATCCACATGATCGTTCCGGCGCCGTTCAAGACCCAGCTCCAGGAGAACCTGATCCGCTCCCACGCGGCGGGCGGCGGCGAGCCCCTCGACGATCAGGTCGTGCGGGCGATCCTGGCGGTGCGAGCGAACTGCCTGGTCAAGGGTCACTCCGGCATCAGCCCGGCGGTGCTGGGTCTGCTGCGCGAGTTCCTCAACCGCCGGATCCATCCGGTGATCCCGGAGCAGGGGTCGCTGGGGGCCAGCGGCGACCTGGCGCCGCTCTCCCACATGGCGCTGTCGGTGATCGGCGGGGGCCTGGTCCGGGCCGGGGGGCGGACGCGGCCGACCGCCGAGGTGCTCGAAGAGCACGGCCTGACCCCGGCGACGCTCGGCTACAAGGAGGGCCTGGCGCTGGTCAACGGCACCTCCGCCATGACCGGCGCCGCCTGTCTCGCCCTGGTCGACGCCTACCGGCTGGTCCGCGTCGCCGTCCTGGCCTCCGCCGACATCGTCCAGTGCATGCGCGCCTCGGACCGGCCCTTCGATCCGCGGGGCCATCTGCTCAAGAACCACTCCGGCCAGATCGTGATCGCTCGCGAGATGCGCCGGCTCCTGGCGGGAAGCCGGCTGACCCGCGAGCACGGCGAGATCATGCGCGCCATCCACGCCAAGAGCACCGGCTCGAGCGAGGTCTTCGACAGCACCATCTACCTGCAGAACGCCTACTCGCTGCGCTGCATGCCGCAGGTCCTGGGCGCCGTGCTGGACACCCTCGACTTCTGCCGCCGGATCGTCGAGGAGGAGGTCAACTCCTGCAACGACAACCCGCTGATCTTCGACACCCCCGACGACACCTTCCACGGCGCCAACTTCCACGGCCAGTACGTGGCCATGGCCTGCGACCACCTCAACGTGGCGCTCGCCGAGATCGGCGTCCTGGCGGAGCGGCAGATCAACCGCCTGCTCGATCCCCACCTGAACAAGCCTCTGCCGCCGTTCCTGGGCCACGGCGCCCCGGGCCTGGCCTGCGGTTTCGAAGGCGGCCAGTACCTGGCCACCAGCATCGCGGCCGAGAACCTGGACCTCGCGGCGCCGGCCTCCATCAAGTCGCTGCCGTCCAACGGCCAGAACCAGGACGTGGTGAGCATGGGCCTGATCTCGGCCCGGCGGTCGCTGCAACTGGCTCGCAACGTCTCGACGGTGCTCGCGATCCTGGTCGCCTCCTGCCACCAGGCCTACTACTTCCTCGACGGCGCCGCCTTCAGCGCCCCGCTGCACGAGCTCCACGACCGGCTCGCCCGGAGCGTACCCCGCTACGACGACGACGTCCCCTTCGTGGACCACCTGGCATCGATCCGTGACGCGCTCGCGAGCCCGGAGATCGAGGAGTGGGTCGACGCGCAGGTCTCGCTCGTGCCCTGAGGTGTGGGAGGGGGCCGGTCGCCTGGAGGTGAGGGAAGCGCGAATGGACGAGGGCCTGATCGCCGAGGTGACGCGCCTCGACCCCGAGCGCCGGCGCGCGCTGGAGATCCTGCTCGCCCGGGAGGGGATCTCGCTCGGCGACGTCCCGCTGGCGGCGCATGGCGGCGACGGCCCGTTCCCGCTCTCGTTCCAGCAGCGCCGGCTGTGGTTCATCCACCTCTTGGCCGCGGACAAGAGCGTCTACAACGTCGCGTGGCCGATCGGCATCGAGGGCCGGCTGGACCGCGCGGCCCTGTCCCGCAGCCTGGCGGAGATCGTCCGCCGGCACGCGATTCTCCGCACCCGCTTCGACAACCGCGAGGGCGAGCCGGTCCAGGCCGTGGTCCCGGACGCGGCGGCCCCGCTGCCCACGATCGACCTCGCCGCCCTGCCCGGCCCCATCCGGCAGGCCGAGCGGCGACGCCTGGTGCGGAGTGCGGCGAGGCAGCCGTTCGATCTCCGGCGGGCGCCGCTGCTGCGCACCCTCCTGCTGCGCACCGGCGCCGGCTCTCACGTCCTCCTGCTGACCCTCCATCACATCGTCTCCGACGGCTGGTCGGCCGGCATCCTGCTCGACGAGCTGGGGACGCTGTACTCGGCTTCGCGGCGTGGGCTGCCCTCGCCGCTCCCCGTCCTCCGCCACCAGTACTTCGACTATGCGATCTCCCAGCGCGACGACGCCCACGCGGCGCTGCTGGAAACCCAGCTCGGGTACTGGACGCGGCGGCTCGCCGGCGTGCCGGGCGGGCTGGACCTGCCGGTGGATCGGCCGCGGCCGCCGGTGCTGAGCTACCGCGGGGCGCTGCGTCCTCTCGACCTCGCGGCGGACCTCCGGGCCGGGATCGAGAGCGTCAGCCGCCGTGGCCGGGCGACGCCGTTCATGACCCTGCTGGCCGTCTTCCAGGTCGGGCTCCTGCGCCATACCCATCAGGTGGACCTGGCGGTGGGATCGCCGATCGCCAACCGCAACCGCACCGAGATCGAGCCGTTGATCGGGCTCTTCGTCAACACCCTGGTGCTGCGCGGGGACCTTTCCGGCGACCCGACCTTCCTCACGCTTCTCGAACGGGTGCGGGACTCGACCCTCGAGGACCTCGACCACCAGGACGTGCCCTTCGAGCGCCTGGTCGAGGCCCTGCGGCCGCAGCGGAGCCTGGACCGCCAACCGTTGGTCCAGGTCATGTTCCAGCTCCAGAACGCTCCTCGCCCGCCCCTGGCCCTGGAAGGGCTCGAGCTCTCCTCCCTCGAGATCGAACCGGAGACCACGCCGTTCGACCTCGCCCTGACCCTCGCCGCTGCCGGGGACGGCTTCAGCGGCTATCTCCAGTATTCCACCGACCTCTTCGACGGTACCACGGCCGGACGGCTGCTGGAGCGCTTCCGGGCCTTGCTCGAGGGGGTCGTGGCGTCGCCGGAGAGCCGCCTGTCGGAGCTGCCCGCCATGGCCGCCGCCGAGCGGCATCAGACCCTCGTCGAGTGGCACGGGGCGCCGGCCGGCGAGGCGGTGGGCGCGCGGCTCGACGAGCTGGTCGCGGCGCGGGCGGCGGCCGGGCCCGACGCCGTGGCCGCGGTCGACCGGCACGGCAGCGTCACCTACGGCGAGCTGGAGCGGCTGGCGAGCCGGGTGGCCTGGCGCCTGGCGCGGATGGGGGTGGGGCCCGAGGAGGTCGTCGGGCTGCTCGGCGACCGGTCGGTCGCGATGGTGGCCGGCATGCTGGGCATCCTCGGGGCCGGAGGCGCCTACCTGCCGCTCGATCCGCTCTACCCGCGGGAGCGACTGGTCCTGATGCTCGAGGACTCGGGGGCGCGGGTCGTCGTGGTCCCCCGGCGGCTGAGGGCGGTGGTCGAGGAGATCCTGGCCGCGGGCCGCGGCTGGGCGGGTGAGGTGCTGTGGCTCGACGACGTGCTCGGTCGGGAGGGCGAGCCGTGGCCCCTGGCGAGGGCCGGCCCGGACAACCTGGCCTACGTGATCTACACGTCGGGCTCGACGGGGCGGCCCAAGGGCGTGGCGATCGAGCATCGGAGCGCGGTGGCCTTCGTGCGCTGGGCGCGGGGGGTCTTCACCGACGACGACCTCTCGGGCGTCTTCGCCTCGACCTCGATCTGCTTCGACCTGTCGGTGTTCGAGATCTTCGTGCCGCTCGCCTGGGGCGGCCGGGTCATCGTCGGCGAGGACGCCCTCGCCCTGGCGTCGCACCCCGCGGCGGCCGGGGTGCGGCTGCTCAACACGGTGCCGTCGGCGGCGGCGACCCTGGCTGCCACGGGACGTCTGCCCGCCTCGCTGCGCACCGTCAACCTCGCCGGCGAGCCGCTCCAGCGCGAGCTGACCGACCGCCTCTATCGCCAGCCGGGCGTCGAGCGGGTCTTGAACCTCTACGGTCCATCCGAAGACACCACCTACTCGACCTGGGCGGCGGTCGACCCCGGAGCACGGCGTCAGCCGACCATCGGCCGGCCGGTCGCGGCGACCCGAGCGTACCTCCTCGACCGGCGCCTGCAGCCGGTCCCGGTCGGCGTTCGCGGGGAGCTGTACCTCGGCGGCGAGGGCCTCGCCCGCGGCTACCTGGATCGGGCCGCGCTGACCGCCGAGCGCTTCGTGCCCGATCGGTTCGCGGCCGTTCCCGGCGCGCGCCTCTACCGGACCGGGGACCTGGCGCGCGCGCTCGCCGATGGGCGGATCGAGTTCCTCGGCCGCCTCGACGCCCAGGTGAAGCTGCGGGGGTTCCGCATCGAGCCGGGGGAGGTCGAGGCACTGCTGACGGCGCTGCCCGAGGTGGCCCAGGCGGCCGTCGTGGCGCGGCGGGACGGACCGATCGCGGGCGAGACGTCCCTGGTCGCCTACTGGGTGGCCGCCGCGCCGGCGACCGCTTCCGAGGAGCAGCTCCGCGGCTTTCTCGCCTCGCGGCTCCCGGCGTTCATGATGCCGTCGAGCTTCGTGCGCCTCGACTCGCTGCCGCTGACGCCGAACGGCAAGGTGGATCGCGGCGCGCTCCCGGCACCGGCCGGCCGGCCACGCCCGGCCCTCGCCCCCAGCCCTCCCGGCACCGGCCTGGAGCGCGCCGTCGCCGAGATCTGGAAGCAGGTGCTCAAGGTCGAGAGCGTCGACCTCCATGCCAACTTCTTCGACCTCGGCGGCCACTCGCTGCTCCTGGCGCAGCTCCACGCCCGCCTGATCGACCGGTTCGGCCGCGACTTCCCGATGGTCGAGCTGTTCCGGTATCCCACGGTCAAGACGCAGGCGGCCTTCGTCGCCTCGATGGCCCCGGCGATGCCGGAGGCCGCCGCCGAGCCGGCAGCTCCCGGCCGGGCCGTGGCCGCCGCGCCGATCGCGGGCGCCGTCGCCGTGATCGGCATGGCGGGGCGCTTCCCGGGCGCCGCCGACGTCGACGAGCTGTGGGACAACCTGTGCCGTGGCGTCGAGTCGATCACCTTCTTCTCGAAGCAGGAGCTGGCCGCGGCGGGCGTCGAGCCGGAGCTGCTCGAGAACCCCGACTACGTCAGGGCGAAAGGGGTGCTGGCGGGGGCCGCCGATCTCGACGCCGCCTTCTTCGGCATGAGCCGCAGGGAGGCGGAGATCACCGACCCGCAGCAGCGCGTCTTCCTGGAAACGGCCTGGGCTGCGCTGGAGGACGCGGGGCTCGACCCGGCGCGCCACCCGGGCCGGGTGGGGGTCTTCGCCGGCACCGGGCTCGGCACCTACCTGCTCGCCAACCTCGCTCCCCACCCCGAGGTCCGCAGCACGGTGAGCGGCTATCAGCTCTGCGTGGCCAACGACAAGGACTTCCTGCCCACCCGGGTGTCCTACAAGCTCGACCTGCGAGGGCCGAGCGTGGCCGTGCAGACCGCCTGCTCCACCTCCCTGGTCGCCGTCCACCTCGCCTGCAAGAGCCTGCTCGACGGCGAGTGCGACGTCGCCTGCGCCGGCGGGGTCACGATCAGCTTCCCCCAGGAGGCCGGCTATCTCTACCAGGAGGGCGGCATCGGGTCTCCGGACGGCCACTGCCGGGCCTTCGACCGGCGGGCGCAGGGAACGACCTTCGGCAACGGGGCCGGGGTGGTGGTCCTGCAGCGCCTCGACGCCGCCGTCGCCGGCGGGTACCGAGTGCGCGCGGTCATCCGGGGCAGCGCCGTCAACAACGACGGCGCGGCGAAGGTGGGCTACACGGCGCCCAGCATCGAAGGCCAGAGCCGGGTGATCGCGGCAGCGCAGGCCGCGGCGAGCTGCCCTCCCGAGACCATCACCTGCATCGAGGCCCACGGCACCGGCACCGCCCTGGGCGACCCGATCGAAGTCGCGGCGCTGCGGCAGGTCTTCGGGGCCGGAACCGGGCGGGCTTCCTGCGCCCTCGGCTCGATCAAGACCAACCTCGGCCACCTGGACGCGGCCGCCGGCGTGGCGGGCCTGATCAAGACCGTCCTGGCCCTGGAGCACGGTCGGATCCCGCCGACCCTCCACTTCGAGAGCCCCAACCCGCACATCGACTTCGCCGACGGGCCCTTCTATGTCCCTCGGGAGCTGCGGGAGTGGCACCCGCCGCACCTGCCGCGCCGCGCCGGCGTCAGCTCGTTCGGAATCGGCGGCACCAACGCCCACGTCGTGCTGGAGGAGGCCCCCGCGCTCGAGCCCTCGGGTCCCGCGCGCGAATGGCAGCTCCTGCCGCTCTCCGCTCGCAGCGCCGCCGCCCTGGATGCCACCGCCCGCAACCTCGCTCGGCACCTGGAGACCCGTCCCGGTCTGCCGCTGCCCGACGTCGCCTTCACCCTCCAGGTCGGCCGCGGCACCTTCGGGCATCGCCGCGCGGTCTACTGCCGCGACCGCGGCGAGGCGATCGCGGCGCTCCGCGGCGAGCGGGTCGAGCGGGTGCTGAGCGGCGTCGCAGACCGCCGGGATCGGCCGGTGGCGTTCCTGTTCCCGGGCCAGGGGGCGCAGCAGGTGGACATGGGGCGTGAGCTGCTCGCCACCGAGCCGGTCTTTCGCGCCGAGCTGGAGTCCTGCGCCGAGATCCTGCGACCGCTGCTCGAGATCGACCTACTGGAGGTGATCTACCCCCAAGCGGGCGGCCGGGAGACCGCCCGCGAGCTGCTGCGCCAGACGCGCTTCGCGCAGCCCGCGCTGTTCGCCTTCGAGTACGCCCTCGCGAGGCTCTGGATGTCGTGGGGCGTCGCGCCGGAGGCCCTGCTCGGCCACAGCGTGGGCGAGTACGTGGCCGCCTGCCTCGCCGGCGTCTTCTCGCTGCCCGATGCCCTGCGGCTGCTGGCGCTCCGCGGCGGGTTGATGGACGCCCTCCCGAGCGGCTCGATGCTCGCGGTCGCGGCCCCGGCCGAGGACCTGGCGCCGCTGATGGCGGGCGAGGACCTGTGCGTGGCGGCCCTCAACGAGCCGGGGCGGGTGGTCCTGGCGGGATCGCCCGCGGCGGTGGCGGCGCTCGAGGAGAGGCTCGCGGAACGGGGGACGGCCTGCCGCCGCCTCGAGACCTCCCACGCCTTCCACTCGCAGATCGTCGAGCCGGTGATGGAGCCCTTCCGACGCGAGCTGGCGGGGGTCGAGAGGAGGCCGCCGGAGCGGCCCTGGGTGTCGACCCTGACCGGTGCCTGGATCACCCCCGGCGAGGCCCAGGATCCGGGCTACTGGACCCGGCAGATGCGCGCTCCGGTCCGCTTCTACGACGCCCTCTCCGTGCTGCTCGAGGAGCCGGACCGCCTGCTGCTGGAGGTCGGTCCCGGACGGACCCTGGCGGGGTTCGCCCGGCGCCATCCCGCCCGCCGCGAGGAGCAGTCGGCCGTCTCCTCCTCGCCTGCGGCTACGGCGAGCGGCGGAGGATCCGAGCAGGCAGCCCTGGTCGAGGCGCTGGGCCGACTCTGGGTGGCCGGCGCCGCGATCGACTGGACCGCCTTCCACTCCGGCGGCGGGCGCCGCCGGTGCGCCCTGCCGGGCTACCCGTTCGAGCGCCAGCGCCTGTGGATCGCCGCTCCCGCCGGCGGCTCCAGTTGGCTCGGAGCCACCCGTCCGCTCGCCCCGGAGCCGGCGCAGCGGGAAGTGCGCTCCAACCAGACCGCGGCCGTCTCGGCCGACCACGGAGGCGGAGACATGCGCCGCGACGAGATCTTGCACCGACTGTCCGAGATCTTCGGCAGCCTCCTGGGCGTGCCCGCGAGCGAGCTCGATCCAGCCGCCCCGTTCGTCGCGCTGGGCGCCGACTCGTTGATCCTCCTGCAGGCGGCGCAGAGCGTCGAGCGGGCGTTCGGGCTGCGGATCCCCTTCCGGCGCCTGGTCGAGGAGCACCACTCCGTGGCGGCGCTCGCCGACCACCTCCTGCGGGAGCTCCCTCCCCCGCCCCCGCCCGCCGTCACGGCCTCCTCGCCGCTCCCGGCTCCAGCGGCGGTAGGCTCGCTGGCGGAGGCGGCTTCGGCCGCCGCCGCCGCGGGCGGCGGCAACCTGGCGCCGCTGGTCCGGCTGCTGAGCGACCAGCTCGAGCTGCTGCGCGCGGCGATCGCCGCGCAGGCCCCGGCGACCGAGACCCGGGCGGGCGCGGCGGCCGCCCCGTCCGCGCCGGCGGCCGCTCCCGCGGCGGGCGCGGCCGCTCCCGAGCCGCGGGCGGCCCACCAGCCCCGCCTCGCGCCCGGATACTTGCCGGACCCCTACATCGCCTACCGCGAGATCGACCGCGGCTCCCAGGATGGGCTGACGCCGCGCCAGCGGCAGCATCTGCGCGAACTGATCGCGCGGCTCGGCGCCAAGACCTCCGGCTCCAAACGGATGGCTGCGGAGAGCCGCCCCTTCCTGGCCGACGAGCGGAGCGTGGCCGGCTTCCGGCAGGTCTGGAAGGAGCTCCAGTACCCGCTCCACGCCCAGCGCGGCGCCGGCGCGAGAGTGTGGGACGTCGACGGCAACGAGTACGTCGACATCACCATGGGCTTCGGCTCGTTGCTCTACGGGCATACCCCTGCCTTCATCCAGGAGGCGATCCGGGAGCACCTGTCGCGCGGCATCCAGATCGGGCTGCTGTCGCCGCTGGCGGGGCGTGCGGCGCGCCTGATCTGCGAGATGACCGGCCTCGATCGGGCGGCGTTCTTCAACTCGGGCACGGAGGCGGTGATGGTGGCGCTGCGCCTGGCCCGCGCCCGCACCCGCCGGACCCGGATCGCGGTCTTCGCGGGCTCGTACCACGGCTGGTCCGACGAGGTGATGGTCCGGATGGAGGCGGGCAGCCACCGCGCCGTGCCCATGGCGCCCGGCGTCTCGCCTCACGTCTCGGACAACGTGCTCATCTTCGACTACTGCAGCCCGGAATCGGTGGCGGCGGTCCGGGCCCACGCCCACGAGCTGGCCGCGGTGGTGGTCGAGCCCCAGCAGAGCCGCCGGCCCGGCTTCGCGACCGGCGACTTCCTGCGCGCCCTGCGCGAGGTGACCAGCGAATCCGGCGCGGCCCTGATCTTCGACGAGGTGATCACCGGCTTCCGCATGCATCCGGGCGGCGCCCAGGCCCTCTACGGCGTCGAAGCCGACCTGGTCACCTACGGCAAGTCGATCGGCGGCGGCATCCCGATCGGCGCGGTGGCCGGTCGAAACGGCTTCATGGACGGCGTCGACGGCGGCGAGTGGCGCTACGGCGACGCCTCGTATCCGCGGGAAGCGACGACCTACATCGCCGGCACCTACATCAAGCACCCGCTGACCATGGCGGCGGTCTGCGCCTCCCTCGACCATCTGCGCCAGGCCGGTCCCGGGCTGCAGGAGGATCTCAACCGGTCCACCGAGCGCCTGGTGGCGCGGCTCGACGGCCTCTTCGAAGAGGAGGAGGTGCCGCTGCGCATGATGCACTTCGGCTCCCTCTTCCGATTCGTCTTCGAGCGCGGCTACCCCTATCCGGAGCTCTTCTTCTTCCATCTCCTCGATCACGGCGTCTACGTCTGGGAGGGGCGGGCCTGCTATCTCTCCACCGCTCACACCGAGGGCGACCTCGAGCACCTCGTCGAGGCCGTGCGGCGGAGCGTCGGCGCCCTGCGGGAGGGCGGATTCCTGCCGCCGCGCCGGCGGCCGCCCGCCGCGGACCCGCGCCAGGCGCCGATGACCGAGGCGCAGACGGCGCTCTGGGCCGTCTGCCAGACCAGCCCGCAAGCCGCCCGCGCGTACAACGAGTGCCTGGAGATCGAGCTCGGGGGCAACCTCCGGCGAGAAGCCCTGGGCCGTGCCCTGCAGCGGCTCGCCGATCGCCACGAGACCCTGCGCACGACGTTCGGCCCGCTGGGAGACACCCTGATCGTCCACCCGCGGATGCCTCTCGAGCTGGCGTTCCAGGACCTCTCGGGCCTCGAGCCGGAGCGCCGCCGCGGGGCGGCCGAGGAGATCCTCGACCGGGACGCGGCCGCGCCGTTCGATTTCGAGCGCGGACCGCTCGCGCGCGCGCGCCTCCTCCGCCTCGAGCCCGTACGGCACGTCCTCGGCTTGACCCTCCACCACCTGATCACCGACGGTCTCTCGAACGGCGTCCTGCTGCGGGAGCTCGGCGTCCTCTACACCGCCGAGGGCGGCGGCGGGACGGCGGAGCTGCCTCCGGCCGTCCCCTTCCGCGACTTCGTGAGCTGGCAGACGGAACGGCAGAGCGCGGAGACCCTGGCCCGGAGCGAGGACTACTGGCTCGAGAGCTTCGCCGATCCCCCGCCACCCCTGGAGCTCCCGTTCGATCGTCCGCGTCCGGCGCTGCGCGGCTTCCTCGGCGGGCGCCAGACGGTGACCTTCGGCGACGGTCTCCGCGATCGGCTGACCGAGGCCGCCAAGAGCCGCGGCACGACCGTCTTCACCCTCCTCCTGGCGGGCTGGCAGCTCCTGCTCCACCGGCTGTCGGGACAGAGCGACCTGGTGGTCGGCGTCACCGCCGCCGGCCAGGCCGCGCTGGGCGAGGCGGCACCGGTCGGCTACTGCGTGAGCTTGCTGCCGATCCGCAGCCGCCTCGACGGCGATCCGTCGTGGAGCGAGTACCTGGCCGGCCGGCAACGGGCGCTGCTGGACGCCTTCGAGCACCAGGACTACCCGTTCCACCGCCTGGTCCGGCGGCTCGGCCTCCCCCGGACGGCCAACCGCTCACCCCTGGTCTCCGTGCTCTTCAACATGGACCGGGTGCGGGACGGAGCGATGCGGCTGGGCGATCTCGAGGCCCGGGTGACCTCCCGCCACAACGGCGGCGCGAAGGACGACCTCTACCTCGACCTGACGCTCGGCGACCGCGCGGTCGCGATCGCCTGCGAGCACGACCGCGCCCTGCTCGACCCGGCCACGGTCCGGCGCTGGCTCGGGCACCTCGAATCGCTCCTCGAGAGCGCGCTCGCGGATCCGGACCGGGCGGCATCGCTCCTGCCCCTGCTGCGTCCCGGCGAGCGGCTTCAGATCCTCGCCGAGACGACCTCCACCGAGCGGCCCGCGGATCCGCGGGTCTGCCTGCCCCAGCGGATCGAGGCCCGGGTGGACCGCCACCCGGACGCCGTCGCGGTAGGCGCGGCGGGCCGTCACCTGAGCTACGGAGGGCTCGACCTCGCCGCCGGCCGTCTGGCCCACCGCCTGCGCCGGCTGGGCGTCGGACCCGAGGTGAGGGTGGGGATCTGTCTCGAGCGCTCGGAGGAGCTGGTCGTGGCCCTGCTGGCGGTGCTCAAGGCCGGCGGCGCCTACGTGCCGCTGGATCCCGGCTACCCGCACCGGCGGCTCGAGCACATCGTGCGCAGCTCCCGGCCGGCCGTCCTCGTGACCCGGAGCGGGTCGGAGCGGTGGGCCGGAGGCCTCGCCCGCCACGTGCTGGTGCTCGATCGGGAGCCGGCGCTCGCCGACCGCGCGCCGGTGGTCCGGCCGCTCGCCGCCTCCGCCGGCGCCGGTGATCTCGCCTACGTCCTCTATACCTCCGGCTCGACGGGAGAGCCCAAGGGGGTCGCGGTCCCTCACTCGGCCCTGGCCAACTGCCTGGTCTCGATGCTCGAGCGACCCGGTCTGGCCGATCACGACGTGCTCCTGGCGGTGACCACGCTCGCCTTCGACATCGCCGCCCTGGAGCTGTTCCTGCCGCTCCTGGCCGGCGGCCGGGTGGAGATCGTCACCTCGGAGGTGGCGCGGGACGGCCTGGAGCTGCGGCGGGCCCTGGAGCGCTCGGGCGCGACGGTGATGCAGGCGACGCCGTCCACTTGGCGGATGCTGCTCGCGGCAGGCTGGACGGGTGCACCTCGATTCCGGATGCTCTGCGGCGGCGAAGCGCTGCCGCGCCCCCTGGCCGACGCCCTGCTCTCGGGCGGCGGCGAGCTGTGGAACGTCTACGGCCCCACGGAGACCACGATCTGGTCCACGGTCGAGCGGATCGAGGCCGGCAGCGGTCCGGTGACCGCCGGCCACCCGATCGCCGACACCAGCGTCCGCGTGCTGGACCGCGGCCTGGAGCTGGCGCCGCCGGGTGTGGTGGGAGAGATCTACCTCGGCGGCGGCGGCCTCGCCCGCGGTTACGCGGGCCGCGGAGGGCTGACCGCGGAGCGCTTCGTGCCCGACCCCCTGGCCGCCGGCGGGCAGCGTCTCTATCGCACCGGCGACCTCGGCCGTCTCCGCCCGGGAGGGCGGCTGGAGGTTCTGGGCCGGGTGGACCACCAGGTGAAGATCCACGGCGCGCGCATCGAGTTGGGGGAGATCGAGGCGGCTCTGAGCCGTCACCCCGGGGTGGCTCAAGCCGTCGCCGTGGTCCACGGCGACGCGCCGGGCGAACGGTGGCTGGTCGCCTACGTGGTCCCGCGCGCTCGACCCGCTCCCACCGCCGGCGAGCTGCGGGATTTCCTGCGGGACTCGCTACCCGCCGCGATGTTGCCGTCGGCGTTCGTCGAGCTGAGCGAGCTGCCGTTGACCCCGAACGGCAAGCTCGATCGGCGGGCGCTGCCGGCCCCGGATCGTGCCGTGCAACCGTCCACCGGCGCCTTCGCCGCTCCGCGGACCCCGACCGAGCGCCTGCTGGCCGGCCTCTGGGAGGAGATCCTGGGGCTCGAGGCGGTGGGACGGCTCGACCACTTCGTCGGCATCGGCGGCGACTCCATCACGGCGGTGCGGGTGGCGGTGCGCGCCCGCCAGCTCGGGCTCCGGGTCACCCCGACGCAGATCTTCCAGCAGCCGGTCCTGGCCGAGCTGGCGGCCCGGGTGGAGCCCGACGCCGCCGGCGAGGCGGCGGTGGACCCAGGGGAGCTGCCGCTGACCCCGGCCCAGCGCTGGTTCTTCGAGCTGGGGCTGGACGATCCCCACCACTGGAACCAGTCCATGCTGCTGGAGCTGCACGAGCCCGTCCCCGCCTGGAGCCTGCGCCTGGCCGTGGGTCTGCTCGCGGCAAGGCACGACAGCCTGTGCCTTCGGTTCGCGTCCTCCGGGGACGGCTGGCGGGCCTTCCAGGTGCCTCCGCAGGAGGCGTGCTCGTTCGCCTCGATCGACCTCTCGGCCCTGCCGCCCACGGCGGGGGCAAGAGCCCTCGAGACGGCGGCCGCCAGGCTCCAGAGCAGCCTCGACCTGACCCGGGGGCCGCTCGGGAGGATCGCCCTCTTCGAGACCCGGGACCCGGATCGCCCCCGCCTCCTCCTCGTCCTCCACCACGCCCTGGTCGATGACGCTTCCTGGCGCTTCCTGCTGGCGGACCTGCTGGAGGCGGCGCGGCAGCGGGCCGGGGGCCGCCGGCCGATCCTGCCGCCGCCAACCGCGTCGTTCCGGCGCTGGGCCGGCCGGCTGGCGGAGCTCTCCCGTTCCCCGGAGCTCTTCGGCGAGCTCCCGTTCTGGCTCGATCCCGCGCGCGCCCACGCCGCGCCGCTGGCGGTGGACCTCCCCGGCGGAGCCGGCACCGAGGCTTCGGCCCGTGCGATCGCCGCCGAGATCGACGCCGACCGCACGCAGCGACTGCGCCAGCAGGCCGGGAGGTCTCGGGTCCAGATCGCTCACCTGGTCCTGGCGGCGCTGGCCCGGGCGTTCGCGAGCCGCTTCGGCGCCGTCCCCCTGCTGGTCGACCTCGAGGGACACGGCCGCGAGGATCTGTTCCCCGATCTCGACCTCTCGCGCACCGCCGGCTGGTTCACCTGCATCTATCCGGTTCTCCTCGCCGCCGGCGACGGTTCCCCGGCCGAGACCGTGACGGCCGTGTGCGAGCAGCTCCGGCGCGTCCCTCGCGGCGGCATCGGCTACGGTCTGCTGCGTTACCCGCGCGAGGGCGGCGACGCGGCCGCCAAGCTGCGGGCGCTCCCCCGCGCCGAGGTGGTCTTCAACTTCTCGGCCCGGCCGGGGGGCGCGGACACCGGCCGGGCCCCGTACGGGCGGGCCCGCGAGTCCGCCGGCCGCCGCCGCTCGCCGCGCAACCAGCGCCCCTACCTGATCGAGATCGAGGGGTACCTGGCCGAGGACCGGCTGCGACTCGAGCTTCGGTACAGCGCCGCCCGGCACCGGGCGGAGACGATCGCCGGCCTGGCGCGGGACTTCGAGGACGCCGTCGACCGGCTGCTGGAGCCGGGTCTCCCGCAACCGGATCACCAGGCCGACCGCTACCCGGCCGCACGGTTGAGCCAGGACCAGCTCGACCGGCTGATCGCACGGATGGACTAGGCGAGGTCGAGGGACGTGGCGGACATCGAGGACATCTACGAGCTCTCCCCTCTGCAGGAGGGGATCCTGTTCCACTGCCTCTCGGACCCCCGCCCGGGGGTCTACCTCGAGCAGTTCGCCTATACCCTCGCGGGCGACCTCGACCTGCCGGCTTTCCAGGCGGCCTGGCAGCACGTGCTGCGGCGGCACGGAGCGCTGCGCACCTCGCTGCACTGGCAGGGCGTCGGCAAGCCGCTCCAGGTGGTGAACCGGGAAGTCGAGCTGCCCTGGGCCTTCCACGATTGGAGCGACCTCGCCGCAGCCGACCGGCGACGCCGCCTCGGGGAGCTGCTGGCGGACGACCGTTCTCGGGGCTACGACCTCGGCCGGGCACCGCTCCTGCGCGTCACCGTCCTGCGCACCGAACCGCGGTTCCACGACCTGTTGTGGAGCTTCCACCACGTCCTGATGGACGGCTGGTCGATCGGCATCGTCCTCCGCGACCTGTTCGACGCCTACGGCGAGCTGCGGCGGGGTCGGGAGCCGCGCCTCGAGCCGCCGCGCCCGTTCCGCGACCACATCCTCGCTCTGCAAGCCCAGGACCCGGCGCAGTCGCGCGCCTTCTGGGAGCGCCTGCTCGCGAGCTTCGAGGAGCCGCTGGCGCTGGCGCTCGAGGGCCCGCGGACCGTGGATCCTGCGCCGCCGGGGGAGCCCGGCGAACGGGAGCTGCGCCTGGACGCCGGGCCGGCGGCATCGCTGACCGCCGGCGCTCAGCGCCTCGGGGTGACCCTCAACACGCTGGTCCAGGGCGGCTGGGCTTTGCTGCTCGCCCGCTACTGCGGCGCCGAGGACGTCGTCTTCGGGACCACCGTCTCCGGGCGCTCGGCGGGCGGGATGGAGGACACCGTCGGGCTGTTCATCAACACGCTCCCGACGCGGATCGGGGTGCGGTCCGGGGACACCGTGCGGCCCTGGCTCCAGGGGCTCCAGACCCTCCAGGCGGAGATGCGCGCGCACGAGGGCACGCCGCTGCCCCAGATCCAGTCCTGGAGCGGGGTCCCCGCCGGTACGCCGCTGTTCGAGACGCTGGTGATCTACGAGGGCTATCCCGCGCCCTCGGTGAGCGCCGACGAGACCGGCCTGCGGCTGCGTCACCTGCACACCCGCGAAGAGGTCAGCTATCCGCTGGCCCTGGTGGTCGTGCCGGACCGGGAGATGCTCTTCCGCCTCTCCTTCGACCGCCGCCGCTTCGACGACGCGGACATGGAGAGGCTCCTCCGGCACCTGGTCCGCATCCTCCAGGGAATCGTGGCGGACCCCGAGCGCCGGCTCGGGGAGGTGCCGATGCTGGACCCCTCCGAGGAGCGTGCCCTGGTCCGCGGGCTCGACGTCGCCGGCGTCGTCGAGCCCGATGGGTCCGACGTCGTCGGCCGCTTCGCGGCGGTCGCCGCCGGGGCCCCGGACGCCGTGGCGGTGAGCTTCGGGGAGGTTGCGCTGACCCGCGGCGAGGTGAGCCGGCGGGCTTGCCGGCTCGCCGGCTGTCTGCGCGAGCACGGGGTCGGTCCCGAGGTCCGCGTCGGGGTCCTCCTCGAGCGCTCGGAGCGGTTGCCCCTGGCCCTGCTCGGCGTCCTCGCCGCCGGGGGCGCCTACCTCCCCCTGGACTCACGGTTCCCGCGCCAGCGCCTGGAGCGGATGCTCGAGGACGCCCGCCCGGCCGTGGTGCTGACCGAGCGGCGTCTGCTCGCGGCCCTGCCGGCCTCGACGGCCCGCGTGCTGGCCTGGGAGGACCTGCCGTTGACGGCCGCCGCCCCCGCTCCGGACGCGGTCGCGCCGGCCGCCCCATCCTCCGCTCTCGCCTATCTGATCTACACCTCCGGCTCCACCGGCCGCCCGAAAGGCGTCGCGGTGCCGCGATCGGCGCTCGGCAACCTGCTCGCCGCCATGGAGCGACGCCTCGGACCGACCGCCGGCGACGTCCTCTTGGCCGTCACCACGGTGTCGTTCGACATCGCGGCGCTGGAGATCTTCCTGCCGCTGATCAGCGGCGCGCGGCTGGCGGTGGCGGCGGCGGACGAGGTGCCCGACGCCTTGCGCCTCGTGGCCCGCCTGGAACGGGAGGGCGCCACGATCCTGCAGGCCACCCCGGCCACCTGGCGCGGGCTGATCGAGGCCGGGTGGCAGGGGGCTCCGGGTCTGACGGCCCTGTGCGGCGGCGAAGCGCTCCCCGGCGAGCTGGCCGCTGCGGTGCGCACGCGCTGCGCCGCGTTGTGGAACGTCTACGGTCCCACCGAGACCACGGTCTGGTCGTCGATGGCGCGGGTCGAGACGGCGGTCGAGGCAGCGGTCGAGACGGTCATTCCGCTCGGCCGGCCGATCGACAACACGCGGCTCTACATCCTCGACCGCAACCTCCACGTCCTGCCCGCCGGCGTCGCCGGAGCCCTCTACATCGGCGGCGGCGGGCTGGCACGCGGCTACCATCGGCTCGCCGGGCTCACCGCCGAGCGCTTCGCTCCCGACCCGTTCACCGGGGAACCCGGCGCCCGGCTCTACGACACCGGAGACGTCGTGCGCCTTCGGCGCGACGGCGCCCTGAGCTTCCTCGGGCGCAGCGACCGCCAGGTCAAGCGCCACGGTTTCCGGATCGAGATCGGGGAGATCGAGTCGGCCCTCGGCCGCCACCCGCAGGTCAAGCAGGCGGTGGTCACCGCCCAGCGCCGGACGCTCCCCCACTCCGACCTCCAGTTGGTGGCCTGGTTCGTGCCCGGGACCCGGACGCCGGAGGCGGCCGAGCTGCGCGAGTGGCTGCGGCAGAGCCTGCCGGAGTACATGATCCCCTCCCGATTCGTGCCGCTGGCCGCCTTCCCGCTCACTCCCAACGGCAAGATCGACCGCAAGGCGCTAGTGCCGCCGGACGAGGCGGCCGCGGCGATCCCGCTGGACCGCGTGCCGCCGCGCTCGCCCCTGGAAGAGGTCCTCGCGGGCATCTGGGCCGACGTCCTGGGGCGCGACGCGCTGGGCGTCGAGGACCACTTTCTCGAGCGCGGCGGGGACTCGCTGCTCGCCCTGCGCGCCGCTCTACAGATCCAGGAGGCGCTCCAGGTCGAGATCACGCCGGACGACATCTTCAAGAACCCGACGGTGGCCGGGCTGGCTGCGGCGCTGGCGTCGGATCCGGCCGAGGGAGTCCGTCTCCGGCGGGAGGCGGAGCTGCTGATCCGCCTTGCCGGCCTCTCCGAGGCGGAGGTCGCCTCCGTGCTCGGATCCGGCGATCGGCCGGTGGGCGGGAATCCGCCATGACCGCCTTTCGCCTTTCGCCGCAGAAGAAGGCTCTCCTGGAGACGCTGCGCCGGGAGGAGGGCCTGGCCGCGCAACAGCCGGCGCCGCTGCCGCGCCGCGAGGCCCCCGACACGGCGCCCCTGTCGTCGGCCCAGCAACGCCTCTGGATCCTCTCGACCCTCCATCCGGAGAGCCCGCAGTACAACCTGGCGATGGCTCTGGACCTGCTCGGCCCGTTGGACGTCGGAGCGCTGACCCGGGCCCTCGGCGCGCTGGTGCAGCGTCACGAGGCGCTCCGGGTCACCTTCGAGGTGCAGGACGGGGAGCCCCGGCAGCGCATCGCCGCCGCCGCGGCGACGCCCCTGTCCGTGATCGATCTCGCCGGGCTCGGCGGCGAGACGCGGGCTGCCGAGACCCGGCGCCTCGTGCCGGCCGAGGCGCGCATCCCCTTCGACCTGGCCTCGGGCCCCCTGCTCAGGGGCAGGCTGCTGTCGCTGGCGGCGGACCGGCATGTCCTCGTGCTGACGGCCCACCACATCGTGGTGGACGGCTGGTCCCAGGGCCTGCTGGTGCAGGACCTCGCCGCTTTCTACCGCGCCTGCCTGACCGGCTCCCCCGTCGACCTGCCGCCGCTCGCCGTCCATCATCCCGACTATGCCGAGTGGGAGCAACGGCGCTGGCGGCGGGGAGAGCTCGAGCCCCAGCGGCAGTACTGGCTGCGGCAGCTCGCGGGCCGTCTACCGGCACTGGAGCTCCCTCTGGATCGCCGGCGCCCGCCGGTCCCGAGCTTCCGCGGCGCTCACCTCGGCTTCCGAGTCGACCTGCCGGTGAGCGAAGGGCTCCGTGCACTCAGCAGGTCCGAGCGGGTGACCCCCTTCGCCACCCTGCTCGCGGCGTACGCGGTGCTCCTCTACCGCCACTCGGGCCAGGCCGAGGTCATGATCGGCACGCCGACCGCGAACCGCGGCCGTCCGGAGCTGCAGGCGGTCGTCGGCTGCTTCCCCAACCTCCTCGCGCTCCGTTGCGACCTCTCCGGGAACCCACCTTTCCGCGAGGTCATGACCCGCAGCCAGGAGTTCGCGGTGGCGGCCATCGCCCACCAGGAGATGCCCTTCGACGCCCTGGTGGAGGCGCTCGTCCGAGAGCGGGACGCGCGGCGCCATCCGCTCTTCCAGGCGGCCTTCGTGCTGCACGAGCGGCCCCGCTCCGACCTGGACCTGCCCGGCCTGACCCTGGAGCCTCTCCGGCTCGAGAGCGGCGTCGCCAAGTTCGAGCTGATGCTCGAGATCGTGCCCACGGCAACCGGCCTCGCGGGAACGCTCGAGTACAGCCGCGACCTGTTCTTCGCGACCACCGCGGCGCGCCTGGTGGACCGCTTCCAGAGGCTGCTCGCCGCGCTCGTCGCCGATCCCCGGCGGCGCATCTCGGAGCTGCCTCTCCTGTCGCCGGCGGAGCGTCACGAGCTCCTGACGGAACGGACCGCGACGGCGATCGACTACCCTCGCGAGCGCCTCGTCCAGGAGAGCTTCGAGGATCGAGCGCAGACACGGCCGGATGCGCTGGCCGTCTCGAGCTTCGGCCAATGCCTGACCTACGGCGAGCTGGATCGGCGGGGGAACCGGTTGGCTCGGCGCCTGCGCCGCCAAGGGATCGCTCCCGAGGTGCAGGTCGCCATCGCCATGGAGCCGGGCCTCGACATGATCGTCGCGGCGCTGGCCGTGCTCAAGGCCGGCGGCGCCTACGTACCTCTCGACCCCACCTACCCCGAGGAGCGCCTGCGGGTGATCCTGGAGGACACCCGGGCGGCCGTGTGTCTGACCCAGGGTCACGTCGCGCCGCGCTTGCCCAGGACCCGCGTGCCCCTGCTGGCCGTGGACGGTCCGGAGCTCGCCGGCGAGCGCGAGGAGCGCCCACCCCGACTCGGCTCTTCCCGGAATCTCGCTTACGTGATCTACACGTCGGGCTCCACCGGCCGGCCCAAGGGGGTCCAGGTGGAGCACCGCAGCGTCCTCAACTTCATCACCAGCCACAACCGTCTGTTCGAGGTCGGCTCCGACGACCGCTCGGCCAAGACGGCCAGCTTCGCCTTCGACGCATCCGTCTGGGAGATCTGGCCCTACCTCTCCGCGGGCGCGAGCGTCCACATCGCCGGAGACCGGGAGCGCCACTCACCGGAGCAGTTGCGCGACTGGATGGTAGCCGAGCAGATCACCATCCACTTCCTGATCACGCCGCTGGCCGAAGGAGTGCTCCGCCTGCCCTGGCCCCGGCATACCGCCCTGAGCCGGCTGATGACCGGCGGGGAGTTCATGTGGCACCCTCACGGGCCGGGCCTGCCGTTCGAGCTGTACAACTGCTACGGCCCGACGGAGACCACCGTGATCGTCACCGCCGGCTGGGTGCGGCCGGGCACCCTCGAGGACGGCCCGCCCGCCATCGGCTTCCCCCTCGCCAACACACGGCTCTCGATCCTCGGTACCCACGGCGAGCAGGTGCCGCGGGAAGCCGCCGGAGAGCTGTACATCGGCGGCAGCGCGCTGGCCAGGGGCTATGGCGACCGCCCGGCCTTGACAGCCGAGCGCTTCGTGCCCGATCCGTTCAGCGGGGAGCCGGGAGCGCGCCTCTACCGCACGGGCGACCGGGCACGGTACCGCTCCGACGCCAGCCTGGACTTCCTCGGCCGCACCGACTACCAGGTCAAGGTCCGCGGCTTCCGGATCGAGCTGGGCGACATCGAGTCCGCGCTGTCCCGGCATCCCGGCGTGGCCGAGAACACGGTCGTGGTCGTCGAGCCGAGCCCCGGCGACCGCCGGCTGGTGGCCTACGTCGTCCCCGCGGCGGGAGCCGGCCTGACCCTCGAGGCGCTGCGCCGTTTCCTCGGGACCCACCTCCCCTCCCACATGGTGCCGGCCGCCTTCGTCCTGCTCGACCGCATTCCCCTCACCCCCAACGGCAAGGTGGATCGGCCGGCTCTGCCACCTCCCGACCTGTCTCGTCCCGAGCTGGCGACCCCTTACGTCGCTCCGCGGACGCCCGTCGAGAGCGCGCTCGCACGGGTCTGGACGTCCGTCCTGGGTGTCGAGGGAATCGGAGTCCACGACAACTTCCTCGAGGTCGGCGGCGACTCGATCCTGGCGATCCGGATCTGTGCCCGCGTGCATGAAGCCGGCCTCAGCCTGGCCCCCCTCTCGTTGTTCCGGCACCCGACCATCGCCCAGCTCGCGGCACTCGCCGAGCCATCCCCGGTCCTGCGCGCCGAGCAGGGCGCCGTCACCGGCCGGGCGGAGCTGACCCCGATCCAGCAGTGGTTCTTCGAGCAGGGCTTCGCCGAGCCCTGGCACTTCAATCAAGCGGCCCTGTGGGTCCTGCGGCGGCCGGTCTCCGCGGGTACGCTGGAGCGCGCCCTGGCGCGCCTCGCGAAGCAACATGACGCTCTGCGGCTGCGCTTCACCCGCGGCGACGGCGAGTGGGAGCAGACCTTCGGCCCTCCGGGAGGGCGCGTGCCGTTCACCCACCTGGACCTGTCCGCCCTCGCCGGCGAGGCGCGGGCGGCGGCCCTCACGGCCGCGGCCGCGAGCCTGCAGGCGAGCCTCGGGATGGCCACCGGGCCGCTCTGGCGCGCCGCATCGTTCGACCTGGGGCCGGACTCGGGCGGCCGGCTGCTGGTCGTCATCCATCACCTCGTGGTCGACACCGTTTCCTGGGCCGTCCTTCTCGAGGATCTCGAGACCGCGCTGCACATCGAAGCCGGCGCAAGCGGTGCGAGGCTGCCGCCGAAGACGACGTCCTGGCAGGAGTGGAGCGCCCGGCTCGACGACTACGCCGCCACCTCGGAGGCGCTGCGGGAGCTCGATTACTGGCTGGCGGAGGGGACGAGGCCGGCCGTCCCGTGGCCGCTCGAGGGCCGGTGCGGCGACGTCGCGCCGGGCGTCACCGCCTCGGTCTCGGTCTCGTTGACCGCCGAGGAGACGCGAGCGCTCCTCCAGCAGGTCCCGCGGGCTTACCGCAACCGCGTCGACGACGTGCTGTTGACCGCCCTGTTGCTCGCCTTCGAGAGCTGGCGCGGCGAGGGCAGCGGCCTGCGCATCGACCTGGAGGCGCACGGACGCGAACCGCTGTTCGCGGACCTGGACCTGTCCCGGACCGTCGGCTGGTTCACCTCGCTCTATCCGGTGACGCTCTGCCGCGATGGAGCCACCGAGCCCGGGGCGCTGCTCAAGGCGGTCAAGGAGCGGCTGCGCGGCGTGCCGCGGAACGGGGTGGGCTTCGGTGTCCTGCGCTTCCTCTGCCCGGACCCGTCCGTCGCAGAGCGCCTGCGCGCGCTGCCCCCGGCCGCGGTCAGCTTCAACTATCTCGGCCGGCTCGACTCCTCGCGGTCCGGCGAGGGCGTCCTCGCCGCCGCCCCGGAGCCCGTGGGTCCCTACCGGAGCCCGCGCAATCGCCCCGTGCACGTCCTCGAGATCGTCGCCATGGTCTACGCCGGCGAGCTCCGGATCGAGTGGATCTACGACGCCGGTCGGGTCGAGCGCGAGCGGGTCCACCGGCTGAGCGACCGCTTCGCCGCCGCCCTGCGTGAGCTGATCGACCACTGCGTAGAGGCGCCGCCGGGAGGCGGTACGCCGTCGGACTTCCCGCTCGCCCGCCTGGACCAGGCCACCCTGGATCGCCTCCTGGGTGGCGAGCTGGCGGTACTGGACCTCTTCCCGCTGTCGCCGATCCAGCTCGACATGCTGGTCCACACCGTGGCTGTCGCCGGCTCGGACTTGGGGGTGCTCCAGTATCTCTGGCGCCTCCGGGGCCCGCTCGACCCGGCCAGCCTCCGGGCGAGCTGGCAGCGGGCGATCGAGCGCCACGAGATCCTGCGCTCGGCTTTCCTCTGGCAAGGCTTGCCGGAGCCGCTGCACGCCGTCTGCCGCGACCCTCCGCTGCCCTGGGCGGTGCTCGACTGGAGCGCCCTGCCCGAGGCGGATACGCCGGCGGCCCTGGAAGCCCTCTGCCTGGAGGACCGGCGACGCGGTCTGCCCCTGGAGCGCCCTCCTCTGCTGCGGCTCACCCTCGTGCGCAGCGGCGAGCGGGAACACCACCTGCTGTGGACCCTGCATCACCTGCTGCTCGACGGCTGGGGGCACTCCCGGCTGGTGGACGAGGTCTTCGATCTCTACGAGGCCCTGGCCGCGGGGCGGGAGCCGCAACTTCCCGCCGCGGGGTCCTATCGCGATTTCATCGCCTGGCTCGAGCGGCAGGACCGCCGGCAAGCCGAGGACTTCTGGCGCCGGGCCCTCCAGGGGATCGCAACACCGACGCCGCTGCCCCTGGACGGCCTGCACCGGGATCCCGCGGACAAGGGCTTCGGCGAGGTGCGGCTGCTCCTGACCGAGGAGCTCTCGACGGCTCTCCGCGCCCGGGCGCGCGCCGACCACCTGACCCTGGGCGCCCTGGTCCAGGGCGCCTGGGCCCTCTGCCTGGCCCGCTGCAGCGGCGAAGAGGACGTCGTCTTCGGGATCACGGTGTCCGGCCGGCCGCCCGACCTGCCGGGCGTCGAGACCATCCTCGGGCCCTTCCTCGGCAACGTTCCGCTGCGCGTGCCGGTCCGACCCGACGCCGAGTTGATCCCCTGGCTCCGGGAGCTCCTGGACCGGCAGGTCCGCCAGCGTCCTTACGAGTACCTCTCCCAGGCCCGGATCCGCGCCGCCAGCGAGGTGCCGGCCCACCTGCCGCTCTACGAGAGCATGGTGGTGTTCGAGAACTACCCGGCGTCCGCCGGCACGCCTGGTCCCCGGAGCCTGGTCACGGAGCAGGTGGTCCACTTCGGCAGCCGTACGAGCAGCGGCCTCACCCTGCTCGTCGAGCCCGCGGCGTCCTTGCCCCTGTTCCTCTCCTACGACCTTCAGCGATTCGACGCCGCGACCGCGCAGCATGTCCTGGGCCGGGTCCGCGCCCTGCTCGAGGGGATGAGCGATCGGCCCGACAGCCGGCTCGCGGAGCTGTCGCTCCTCGACCGACGGGAGAGGCTCCAGCTCCTCGAAGGCCAGGGCGGCGACCGCTCCGACGGCACCCGGGTCCGGCTCCCCGCCGCTCTCGAGGGCCATGCCGAGAGCACCCCCGACCGGGTGGCGGTGACCCGCGGGTCTTCCTGGATCACCCACGGCGAGCTGTCCCGCCGCGCCGAGGCCCTTGCGAATCGCCTCGAGGACCACCGGCCCACGATCCTGGTGCTCGACGACCGGCTCCAACCGCTCCCCTGGGGAGTGGCAGGCGAGATCGCCGAGCGGCGGCGCACCGGGCTCCTGCGCACCGGCCTGCCGGGCCGGCTCACCCGGGATGGGGATCTCGAGGTCCTGAGCGGGATCGAGGGACGGCGGCACTTCGGAGCGGAGGAGGAGCTGGAAGCCGCCCTCGGCCGATGTCCGAGCGTGCGCGATGTCGCCGTGGTAGCTCGCGGCGGGGCCCTCGTGGCCTATGTCGTCCCCGCGGGGGAGGCACGGCCCTCCGGCACGTGGCTCCGAAACTGGCTCCGTGAGAGGGTCGCCGGTCGTCGGATGCCCACCGACTTCGTCTTTCTCGAAGCCCTGCTCCGCGATGCCGCGGGCCGGCCGGCCCCGGGCTCCCTGCCCGACCCCGATGCGGCTCACGGCGAGCAGAGGCGCGCCAGCCTGCAGCAGGATCTCGCGGCGGTAGACGTCCTGGAGATCCAGCTCGCCGCGATCTGGGAGTCGGTGTTCGGGCTCCGCCCGATCGCCGCCACGGACGACTTCTTCGAGCTCGGCGGCACCTCCATCCTGGCCGTCGAGCTGATGACGCGCATCCGGGAGCAGTTCGGGCACGACCTGCCGCTCGCGGCGCTGCTGTCGGGGACCACGCCCCGGGCGCTCGCCGCGCGCATCCGCGAGCGCAACAAGGACCTTTCGGCGTGGTCGCCGCTGGTCGCGGTCAAGCCCGGCGGCGGCCGTCGCCCCTTCTTCTGCGTCCATCCGGCGGGGGGCAACGTCCTCGGCTTCGCCGAGCTGGCGCGGCACTTCGATCCCCAGCGCCCGTTCTACGCCCTCCAGGCGGTGGGCCTCGACGGCGTCCGCGAGCCGCTGGGCAGCGTCGAGGAGATGGCGGCCTGCTACCTCGACGAGATCCGCCGCATCCAGCCACGCGGCCCGCACTTGCTGGGCGGCTTCTCCTTCGGCGGCTTCGTCGCCTTCGAGATGGCGCGGCAGCTCCGCGAGCGGGGCGAGGAGGTGGCGCTGCTCGCGCTGCTCGACGTGTGGTCCCCGATCCACCGCGGGCGGCTGGTCCTGTCCGAGATCGTGGCCACGGACGAGGCCGTCCTCGACGAGCTGATGGCGGCCGCGGCCCGGCTGCACGGCGGCTCACCGATCGCGGACGTCGACGAGATCCGCGCCGTGGAGCCGCCGCGGCGGCTGGAGTGGGCGCTGGAGCGCCTGCTCGCCACCGGCGCGATGCCACCGGCCGCCCGGGAGCACACCCGTCGCATCTTCAAGATCCACCTGAGCGCGCTGGCCGTCCTGCGGCAGTTCGTGCCGCGGGTCTACAGCGGGCAGATCACGATGTTTCGTGCCTCGGAAGAGGATCCCTGGCTGCGCGAGCTGGTGAAGCATCCGGGTCTGGGCAGCCCCGAGCTGTGGTCGGGCTGGCAGACCCTGACCTCCGAACCCCTGGCCGTCGTCGACGTCCCGGGGAATCACAGCACGATGATGATCGAGCCGCAGGTGCACACCCTGGCCAGCCGGCTCAACGAACGCCTCGAACAGGCCGAGAACCAAAATTGAACAACAGCGACGCAGGACCCAGGAAAGCGGCGCGGTCGGCGATGTGGGAGGTCTTGCGGAAGCGCGACTTCCGACTCCTCCTCGCCGGTCAGGCCATCTCCGCCGTCGGTGATTGGGTACGGATCACCGCGCTCCCCTTCTACGCCTATGAACTGACCGACTCGGCGACGATCACCGGCGCGCTGTTCGTCACCCAGTTGCTGCCGGGGCTTTTCCTCGGCTCCGTGGCGGGCGTCTTCGTGGACCGCTGGAACCGGAAATCGACGCTCATCATCTGCGACGTGCTGCGGGCCGCCCTGGTGCCCCTGTTCCTGCTCGCCAGCGCGCCGGACTCGATCTGGATCCTCTTCGTGGTGGCCTTGCTGAGCTCGCTGGTGGCGCAGTTCTTCGTCCCCGCCCGGTTCTCCTTGATCCCGGTGCTGGTGGGCAAGAGCGAGCTCGCGGCGGCGAACTCGCTCGACGCCCTGAGCGACAACCTCGCCCGAATCGTCGGTCCGCTGCTGGGCGGCACCATGCTCGGTCTGGTGGGCCTTTACGGGGTCGTGCTGGTGGACGCGGCCTCCTTCCTCGCCTCGGCGCTGGTCCTCTCGTTCATGCGGGTGCCGGCGACGGAGGCGGCAGCCGCCGAGAGCGCTCCCCCCGGCGAGCCCCGCCCCCGAGCGGCCGGCTGGGCCACCGAGTGGCTCCAGGGGCTCCGTCTGCTCTCCCGCAACCGGCGGCTCCTCTGGCTCTTCGTGGTGCAGGGGGTCTCCACCCTCGGGGACAGCATTCTGACCGTCCTCCTGGTGGTCTTCGTTCAGGACGGCCTCGGGGTCGGAGCGACGAAGTTCGGGTGGCTGCTGACGGCGCGGGGCCTGGGTGGGATCATCGGTGGCCTCGTCATCGGACAGGTCACCTGCACCGACACGCGCGCGGTGCGCCTGCTCGGTGGGGGCCTGCTCAGCCTGGGCCTGATCTTCCTGGTCATCGTCAACGTGCCGTCGTTCTGGCTCACCCTGGTCCTGCTGACGATCGTCGGCCTGCCGGCGATGGCCTGGTTGGTCGGGGCGCAGACCCTGATGCAGACCAGCGTGAGCGACAAGTACCGGGGACGGGTCTTCGGCGCCTACACCACGGTGGTGTCGCTGACCATGCTCATCGGCATGGGCCTGGGCAGCACGCTGGCCGACCTCATCGGGGCGACGGTGATGTTGAACGTGGCGGTGGGCCTCTACCTGTTGGCAGCGCTCGCAACGCTGCCGCTCCTGCACTCTCCGGCCGCGGTGGAGGGCGAGGTCGCCGAGGCGCTCGACACCCCGTGACGCCGGGCGGCTCCGCCGCGTGGCCCGGGGCGGTTGTCAGTTGCGGAGGACCTCGAGAGGGTCGACCCGGGTGGCTCGGCGGGCGGGGAGCCAGCACGCCGCGAGCGCCGCGGCCAGGAGGATCAGCGCCGTGGTCGCGAGGGTCGCCGGATCGGTGGCCTCGACCTCGAAGAGGAGGCTCCGCATCAGCCGGCTCGCGGCGACGGCGGAGACCAGGCCGAGGCCGATCCCGATGCCGGCGAGCCGCAGCCCTTGGAGGCCGACCAGGAGCAGGATGTCGCGGGCCTGGCCCCCCACCGCCAGGCGGATCCCGATCTCGTGGTGGCGCCGGGTGACGCCGTAGGCCATGACGCCGTAGATGCCGATCGCCGCCAGCAGCAGGGCGACGGCGGCGAACTGCCCGACCAGCAGCGCCCCGAACCTCTGCGGCCCCACCGATTCGAGCACGATCTCCGCCATCGGTCGAAGCTCGGCTACGGCGAGGCTCGGGTCCAGCTCCCGCACCGCCTGGCGCACGGACGGCAGCAGGGCGTCGGGGTCCTCCTCGGCCCGCGTCACGAAGTGGAGCGAGCGAAGCTGGCCGACGACCGGGTCCGCGATCACCCAGTCTTCTTCCTGGGCATAGGGCGTGTAGGTGTGCAACCGAGGCTCGCTCTGGAGCGGACCCTCATTGACGTCGTCCACGACGCCCACGACGGTCAACCAGGGCGCGTCCTCCCATGTCCAGCGGATCCGCTTCCCGAGGGGGTCCTGCCCCGGCCACAGCCTTCCCGCCAAGCTCTCGCTGACGATCGCCACCAGGACCGCCTCCCGGCGGTCGCCGGCGGTGAACCGGCGGCCGCGGATCAGCGGGATCCGCAGAGCCTCGAAGTAGTCGCCGTCGACCCAACTGTGCGCGGCCACCGGTGCACCGGTGGAATCACTTCCCTCGGCCTCGAAGGCGCGCACCTCACGGCCGGCGAGGGGGAGATCGCTCGCCGCGCCCGAGGCGACCACGCCCGGTAACGCGGCGAGCCGCTCCAGGAGCGCGTCGTAGAAGGAGCGGACCTCGGAGGCCTGGGCGTAGGCGTCGGGCGGCAGGGTGATCGAGAAGGTGACGACGCGCTCGTGCTGAAAGCCGGGATCGGTGCCGAGGAGACGGACCAGGCTGCGCGCGAGCAGTCCCGCGGCGACCAGCAGCAACAGCGCCAACGCGAACTGCGATACGACGAAAGCGCTCTGGAGCATCCGAAGGCTCCGGCCCGAAGTGGCGGAGCGGCTTCCCTCCGCGAGACCGGACCGGATCTCGCGCCGGGAGGCGTACAGCGCAGGGGCCAGGCCGAACAGGACCGCGCTGCCCAGGGAGAGCAGCAGAGCGACCAGCAGCACCGGACCGTCCAGCCGTATCCCATCGGGCAGCGGGAACTGCGCCGGAACGAATCGCAGGAGCGCCGCAACCCCGAAGTAGGCGAGGAGCGCTCCCAGGACACCGCCCACCAGAGCCAGCGAGAGACCCTCCGACAGCATCTGGAGGAACAGGTGCCTGCGCCCCGCTCCGAGCGCGGAGCGCAGGGCGATCTCACGCCCGCGCCCGGTGGTCCGGGCCAGGAGCAGGTTGGCGACGTTCGCGCAGGCGATCAGCAGGACCATGCCGGCGGCGGCCATCAGCAGCAGCAACCAGGTGCGCGTCGGCCCGACCAGCTCGTCCCGCAGGGGGATCAGTTCCAGCCGCAGACGCGCGCCGCCGAAAGCGCGGTCGAGTTCCGCGGGGTACTGGCGCTGGATCAGGGCGGCCAGCGAGGCCGTCTCGGCGCGGGCGCGCTCGAGGGTGACGTCCCCTCGCAAGCGTCCGATCACGCTGTGGTTGTACCGGTCGCCCCGAGACAGCAGCTCGGCTTCCGAGAACGACATCGGAATCCAGAGATCGGCCGGCAGGTCGTTGAACGGCGGACCCGGCAGCGGGAACCGGAAGCCGCGCGACATGACCCCGACCACGGTGTAGGGCACGCGATCGAGGCTGACCGCCCTCCCGAGGACTCCCGGATCACCGTTGAACCAGCGTTGCCACAGACCGTGGCCGAGGACCACGACCCGGGCCCCGCGTTCGTCCTCGTCGTCGGTGAACCACCGGCCGAGGCCCGGGGAGACGCCGAGCAGGGTCGGCAGACTGGCCGAGGTGCGGGCGGCGACGAGCCGCTCGGCCTCCCCCGGGGACGAGAGCTCCACGTGCCGGTTCTGGAAGCTCGCGAGGCTCTGGAACGACCGCTGATGCTCCTCGAAGTCGGCCAGATCCGGTGCCGAGAACGGGATCTTCTCGGCACCGATCTCGGGCAGCGATTCCCAGAGCATGATCAACGCGGCCGGATCCGCGAACGGCAGCGGCCTCAGCAGCACGGCGCGGACCACGCTGAAGATCGCGGTGTTGGCGCCGATACCGATCGCCAGCGTCGCCAAGGCCACCAGTCCGAAGACGGGACTGCGGTAGAGCAACCGAAGCCCGAACCCGAAGTCACGCCAGGAGTCCGACCACGACATGAAGCTCTCCCACTAGTGGCGCGGGTCTCGCCAGGCGCCGGTCAGGAACCGGGCCGCACCAGCCAGCCCACCGGCGCCCCCGCCGGCGGCCGCAAGAGCGTCGCCGTGAGCCCCCCCGGCAGCTCCGCCGCGACCGCCCCGACGCCCGGCGCCCCGGGCTCCCCCGCCCGCTCGAGTCGCCGCTTCCCCTCCTCCCGCGCCCAGTCGCACACCGCATCCTCGGTCGCCTCGTCGATCTCGCCGGCCAGCAGGCGCCCATCGAGGTCGAAGACCGCCGCGCCCGGACCGTAGCTCGCGAGGAGCGCCAGGGAAGTCCGGCGCTCGGCGCGGACCTGGGCGCCGGCGCGGCCCTCGGTCTGCTGCAGGCGGTCGAGCAGGCGGTTGACCGCGCTGGCCACCTGGCCCAGCTCGTCGTCGGCGTGATCGAGCAGGCGGCGCCGGGTGTCGCCTTCGGCCACCGCTTCGCTCGAACAGCGGAGGTCCTCGAGGCGGGAGAGGATCTGCCGCTGCATCGCGCGCGACAGGAAGACGAACGAGAAGAGCGACGCCGCGACCAGGGCGCCGAGCCAGGCGCCGTTGGCGAGCGCGGTCTGGCGGGAGCGGCGCTCGGCGTCGGCGATCGCGCGCTGGTTGACGTCGAGGAGGCGGAAGAGGCCGATCTTGACGTCGAGGAAACGGGGCGCGACCTCGCGCTCGTAGACGGACAGCGGCCGCTCGGGCGGCGCCGCGAGGAGCGCCTCGCGCGCCTGCCGGTAGGCCTGGTAGTGGCGGTCGAGGGCGCGCAGGACCTCGGCCTCCTCGGGCTCGGTGACGACCTCGAAGGCGCGCTCGAGGGCGTCGGCGAAGGCGCGCTCGTGCTCGGTCATCTCCGCGCCCGGCGGTTGCGCCTCGAGCAGCGCCTCGAGAGTGGCGCTGTCCTGGCGCTCGATCGCCTCCATCATCCGCGTCGCCGCGGCGAGGGTCTCGAAGTTCTCCTCCATCATCCGGCCGATGCCGGCCGAGAGCTGGAGGAAGCCGAAGAGCGCGCTGCCGGCGGCGACCAGCACCAGGCCGACCAGGTAGCCGTAGCCGAGGAGCAGGCGCAGTCGGAGGGTCATCGCCGGGGGCTCACAGCAGGTTGGCGAGATCGTGGAGCGCCTCGTCGGCGCCGAGCAGCACCAGCCGGTCGCCGCTCTCGACCGCGAAGGACGGCTCGATCCGGGTCAGGGCGCCGCTGTCGCGGAGCACCGCGAGCACGTGGACGCCGCGCCCCTCGAACCCGATCTGCGCGACCGTGCGACCGGCGAAGGCCTCGGGGGCCACCAGCTCGACGACGGTCGCGGCGCCCTCGCCGATGCGGTCGCGGACCGCGGGATGGGCGAGGCGCAGCGCGAGCCAGCGGCCGATCTCGTGCTCGGGGTTGATCACCTCGTGGGCGCCGAGGGCGAGGAGCAGCCGCGCGTGGCGCTCGTCGAAGGCGCGCACGACCACCCGCGGCCCGCGCTGCTGGGCGAGGAGCGCGGTGGTCAGGAGCGACGCCTCGGTGGCGCGCGAGCCGATCGCCACCACCACGCAGTCGACCAGGTCGAGCTGGAGCGCCGCCAGCGCCTCGTCGTCGGTGGTGTCGGCGACCACGGTCGAGTCGACCATCTCGGCCACCTGCGCCAGCCGCGCCGGATCGACGTCGATCGCGAGCACCCCCTGGCGCTCGGCGACCAGGCCGGCGGCGACCGCGCGGCCGAAGCGGCCGAGGCCGATGATCGCGAACTCTGCCATCTCAACCGACCATCAGGCGGGTCTGGGGACGGCGTACCGCCGGCGGCCGAGCCGCGCCGGTGCCAAGGAGGAGCGCGAGGGTGAGCGGCCCTGTGCGGCCGACGAACATGATCGCGATGATAATCAACTTCCCGACCGGACCGAGCCGTTCGGTGGCGCCGATCGAAAGTCCGACGGTGCCGAAGGCGCTCACCACCTCGAACGCGAGGTCGTCGAGCGGCAGCGGCTCGAAGAGCAGGAGCAGGAACAGCGCGGCGCCGACCAGAGCCGCCGCGATCACGGTGATCGCGAAGCTGCGCAGCACGATTTCGTTCGGGACCTCGCGGTCGAAGAGGCGAACCGGCTCGCCGCTCTTGACGATCGAGCGGATCGCGGCCAGGAGCACCACCACGGTGGTCACCTTGATGCCGCCGCCGGTCGAGCCGGGCGCCGCGCCGATGAACATCCAGGCGATCATGCCGAGCACGGTCGCCGGCGCGAGCTGCTCGTAGGACACCGAGTTGAAGCCGGCGGTGCGCAGGGTGACGCTCTGGAAGAGGGCGTTGAGCAGCCGGTCGGCCGCCGAGAGCTCGGCCAGGCTGCGGTTCCACTCGACCGCGGCGTAGACCCCGGCGCCGACGACGATCAGGACCGCCGATGCGCCGAGCACGGCTTTGACCTGGACCGTCATCGGCCCCGGACCATGGCGCCACATCCGCCACCAGATCGCGGCCAGGACGGCGAAGCCGAGCCCGCCCAGGGTGATCAGCGCCGACACCAGGAGGAGCGCGGCCGGGTTCCCCTGGAACATCACCAAGGAGTCGGTCTGGAGCGCGAAGCCGGCGTTGCAGAACGCCGAGATCGAGTGGAAGACGCCCCGCCAGATCGCCGCTCCCGGATCGAAGCCCGCGGCCAGGAAGCAGAGGGTCAGCCCGGCCGCCCCCACCCCCTCGACCGCCAGCGTCGAAACGACGATGAAGCGGGTCAGCCGGTAGGCGGTCGACACCGCCTGGAGGTCGAGCACCGCGGTGAGCGCCCGCTCGCCGCGGAGGCCGAGCGTACCGCCGAGGAGCAGCGCGCCGAAGGTCGAGAGCACCATGATGCCGAGCCCGCCGACCTGGATCAGCGCCAGGATCACGCCGTGCCCGAAGGGCGAGAAGGCGTTGGGCGTGTCGAGCACGATGAGGCCGGTGACGCAGACGGCGCTGGTGGCGGTAAAGAGCGCGTCGAGCGGCGCGATCGGCCGCGGTCCCGCGGCGGCCGCGGGGAAGGTCAGGAGCACGGTACCGATCAGGATCAGCGCCGCGAACGAGACCACGATCAGGCGCGCCGGATTGCGGTAGAAGCCCCCGAGCACCTCCGCGGCCCCGTGCTGGCGCCCGAACAGGGTCGCGAGGAGCGCGGCGTGGGCGAGGGCGAGGAGCGAGAGCATCAGCGGCGGCCGGCCGATCGCCAGGAGCCCCGCCGCCGCCGGCAGGAGGATCAGGAGCGGCGCCCGGCTCTTGGCGCGGTGGAGCCGGACCAGGAGCGGCCATGCGGCGACCAGGGTGCCGTAGCCGAGCAGCAGGCAGGCGGCCTCGGCGAGAAAGCTCCCGCTCAGCCGGTAGCCGACCACCGCGACGGTCAGCGCCAGGGCGGCGACCGCCAGGTGGCGGAGCGCCGAACCGTCGCGCTCGATCCACAGCGCCAGCTCGGAGGCGCCGGAGTCGAGACGGCGGACCGAGTGCACCGCGGGGAAGAAGAACTGGGTCAGGAGCATCAGGTTCCAGAGCACCACCGCTCCGGAGAGGACCGGGGCCGAGACCACCGGCGGCAGGAAGATCGCGGCGTTGAGCGAGTAGACGACCGGCACCAGCCAGCCGGCCAGCCGCGAGCCCCGGCGGAGCGCGATCAGGGCGGCCAGGACCAGCGCCAGGAGGACGGCCGCATAGGCGGCGCCGACGGTCGTCATCTCGTCGGCGGCGCCGAAGTAGCCGCCGGGCATGTCCACCGCCACCTGGGCGACCACCGAGACGGCGGCGGCGCCGGCCAGGCGGGCGAAGGTGAGCCGCCGCTCGCGTTCGGTTCTCATGTCGCGAGGTGCGCCGGACGGGGCGCGGCGAGGCGGCGGGCGATCAGCATCGCCATCTCGAGCGCCTGCTCGTAGTTGAGCCGCGGGTCGACCTGCGTGCGGTAGGCGCGGCCGAGGTCGTCCTCGGTCGAGGCCGCGGGCGCCGCCGATGCACTCGGTGACGTTCTCGCCGGTCAGCTCGAAGTGGACGCCGCCGAGGTACGAGCCCGGCGTCCTCGTGGATCTCGAAGGCCTGCTCGAGCTCGCGAGGATGTCCTCGAAGCGGCGGGTCTTGACGCCCGGCCGCGGTGCGCTCGGTGTTGCCGTGCATCGGGTCGCAGATCCACAGCGGCGTGCGGCCGGCGCGCGCGCACCGTGTCGACGAGCGGCGGCAGGCCGCTCGGCGATGCGGCCTGTGCGCCGAAGCGGTGGATCAGGGTCAGCCGGCCGGGCTCGTCGGTCGGGATCGAGGACGCTCGACCAGCTCCAGCGAGCGTCTCGCGCGGTCATCGCCGGCCCGACCTTCACCCCGATCGGGTTGCGTGATGCCGCGGAAGAACTCGACGTGGGCGCCGTCGGGCTCGGCGGTGCGCATGCCGATCCACGGGAAGTGGGTCGACGAGGTTGTACCAGCCCGGGCGGTGCGGCACCTGCCGCGTCTGCGCCTGCTCGTAGGCGAGGAGCAGCCCCTCGTGGCTGGTGAAGAAGTCGACCCGGCTCGATCTCGGCGACCGGCTGACCGGCGAGCGCTCTCCATGAAGCTCAGCGACTCGCCGATCGCGTCGACGATCCGCTGGTACTCGGCGGCGAGCGGCGAGTGCTGGACGAAGTCGAGGTCCCAGTACTCCGGGTGGTGCAGGTCGGCGAAGCCGCCGTCGATCAGCGAGCGGATGAAGTTGAGGGTCAGCGCCGCGCGCTCGTAGCCGCGCAGCAGCAGCTCCGGGTCGGGGCGTCGCGGCCTCGGCGCGTGAACTGCGACGCGGTTGACCAGGTCGCCGCGGTAGGACGGGAGCGTGACGCCGCCGCGCGTCTCGAGGTCCTCGCTGCGCGGCTTGGCGTACTGCCCGGCGAAGCGGCCGACGCGGATCACCGGCTTGCGCGATGCCGTGGATCAGCACCAGGCTCATCTGGAGCAGGATCTTGAGCTTGCTCGCGATGGCGTCGGAGCGTGCAGTCGTCGAAGCTCTCGGCGCAGTCGCCGCCCTGGAGGAGGAAGCGCTCGCCGCGCGCCGCCTCGGCGAGCTGGGCTTGCGCAGCGCTCGATCTCCCACGAGGTGACGAGCGGCGGCAGGCAGGCGAGCCGCTCGATCACCGCCTCGACCGCGGCCGGGTCCTCGTAGCGGGGCTGCTGCGCCAGCGGGCGGGCGCGCCAGGAGTCCGGGGACCAGTCCTGGGGTTCGGGGGTCGTCTCGGGCATCGGGCGCTGCTCCGCCGGGATGCTACCCCAGCCGATCCCAGGTCTGCGGGCGACACGGCGCGGCCGGCGCGGCGCGGCCGGCGCGCCACGTCCGGCACGTCCGGTTGCGGGCGCGAGGCCGAGCTGATAGAAACCCGCATCACTAACTTGTCGGCACCACCGTCAGCACCGAGCGGCGCGCCGGCCAGCGTGCCGGGCGGCGCCGGTCCGGCGGCGAGCGCGGCGGTGCTGCGCGGCGCCGGGCGCACCTGGCCGGGCGGGGTGACCGCCCTCGCCGGCGCCGACCTCGATCTGCCGGCGGGCGCCGCGGTGGCGCTCGTCGGCCCCAACGGCAGCGGCAAGTCGACGCTTCTCGCGCTCCTCTCCGGCCGCCTCGCCCCGACCGCCGGGACGGTGACCGTGCTCGGCCTCGACCCCGCCCGCCGACGCGGCCGGCGGGCGCTGCGCCGGCGGGTCGGCTACCTGACCCAGGACGTCGCGCTCGACCCCGAGATGACCGGCGCCGAGACGCTGGCGCTGTTCGCGGCGCTCCACGGCGTCCCGCGCCGGCGGCGGCGGGCGCAGGGAGCCGAGCTGGCCGCGGCGTGGGGGCTCGGCGACCACCTCCGCCGCCGGGTCGGCACGTACTCGGGCGGCCTCAAGCGCCGGCTCCACCTGGCGGTGGGCGAGATCCACGAGCCCGAGCTGCTGCTGTTCGACGAGCCGACCACCGGGCTCGACGCCGAGGGGCGCGAGCTGGTCTGGCGGCGGGTCGCCGCGCATCGCGAGCGGGGCCGCACCGCGGTGATCGTCACCCACGACCTCGCCGCCGCGGGCCGCCGCTCGGACCTGGTGGCGGTGGTCGTGCGCGGCAAGCTCGTCACCGTCGCCTCGCCGGCGAGCCTCCTGGTCGCCCACGCCGCCAACGATCTCGCCGAGGTCTACACCCTGCTGACCGGTGCGCCGCCGGGCGAGGGTCCGCGGCCGGACGCGCCGCGGCGCGGCGGCGAGGGCCGGCGTTGAGCGCGCTCAGGGTGGCCTGGGCGGTCGCGCTCCGCACCTGGCGCAAGACCTTCCGGCGGCCGGTGGTGCTGGTCTTTTCGTTCTTCCAGCCTTTGATGTGGATGCTCTTCTTCGGCTTCCTGTTCCAGCGCTATCCGCTCGAGCTGTACAGCGCCGGGATCTCCTACGTCAGCTTCCTGGCTCCGGGCGTGGCGGCGATGACGGTGCTCTTCGGCGCCTCGCAGGCCGGGATCTCGCTGGTGCGCGACCACCAGACCGGCATCCTCCAGCGCATGCTCGGCACCCCGGCCGGCGCCGGCGCTCAGCTCGCCGGCAAGCTCGGCGCCGACGTCCTGCGCCTCCTGGCGCAGGCGGCGGTGGTGCTGGCGCTCGGGATCGCGGTCGGCGCCCGGCTCGAGCCGGAGGCCCGGGCGGTGACGGCGGCGTTTTTCGGGCTCGCGCTCTTCGCCGCCGCGCTCGCCGCGGTCTCCTGCGCGGTGGCGCTCCTGGTCCGGGCGCCCGAGCCGATGGCGACCTTCGTCCAGGTGATCAACATGCCGGTGCTCTTCACCTCGACGGCGCTGGTGCCGGCGCGCCAGATGCCCGACTGGCTTCAATACGTAGTGACGTACAATCCGCTGACCTTGACCGTCGATGGCCTGCGCGGGGCGCTGCTCTTCGGCATCCCGCCGCGGAACCAGCCGCTGGCGGTGCTCGCCGCCCTGGCGGCGGCGCTCTTCGTGCTCGCCGCGCTCCTGCTGCGGCGGGCGGAAAGGAACCGATCGTGAGAACGGACCTCCCGAATCCGCTCCGGCCGCTCGGCCTCCCCCTCGTCCTCGCCCTGCTCGCCGCCTGCGGCGCCCCCGAACCGCCGCCCGCGGAGGAGGCCGAGGCCAAACCCCCGGGGGAGGTGACGGTGTTCGCCGCCGCCAGCGTGCGCGACGCGCTCCAGGAGATCGGCGGCCTCTACCGGGGGCGCTCCGGCGCCGAAACGGTGTTCAACTTCGCCGGCTCGAACGAGCTGGCGCAGCAGATCCTCGCCGCGCCCGCGGCCGACGTCTTCCTCTCGGCCAACGAGCAGTGGATGGACCAGGTCGAAACCGCCGGCCGGGTCGCCCCGGGGAGCCGCAGCGCGCTGCTCTCGAACCGTCTGGTGGTGGTGGCGCGCACCGACGCCCCGCACGCGGTCGCCGCGCCGGAGGACCTCGCGACGCTCCCCTACCGGCACCTGGTGCTGGCCGACCCCGAGGCGGTGCCGGCCGGGATCTACGCCCGCGAGTGGCTGGCCGCGAAGCCGGCGCCGGGCGGCGAGGGCACCCTGTGGGACGCGGTCGCGCCACGGGTCGCGCCGACCCTCGACGTGCGCGCGGCGCTGGCGCTGGTCGAGTCCGACCCCGAGCTGATCGGGATCGTCTACCGCACCGACGCCGCGTCCTCGACCGGGGTGCGGACGCTCTACGAGGTGCCCGAGGGCGAGGGGCCGCCGATCGCCTACGCCGCGGCGGCCCTGACCGGCGGTCCCAACCCCAAGGGCGGGCTCGACTTCGCCGCCTTCCTCGCCGGCCCCGAGGCGTCCGCGGTCTTCGAGCGACACGGTTTCGTCACCCGCGCGGAGGTCGGGGCGCCCGAGGACGCCGCGGCCGACGCCGCGAGCGGCAGCGATGGATGAGGCGACGCTCGACGCCCTGCGCCTGACCGTCCAGGTGGCCGCGACGGCCACCGCGCTGGTGCTCGTGCCCGGGACGCTCGTGGCCTTCTTCCTGGCGCGCTTCGAGTTCCGCTTCAAGCGCACGGTGTCGACGCTCCTGACCCTGCCGCTGGTGCTGCCGCCGACCGCGGTCGGCTTCATGCTCCTGCGCCTCCTTGCGGTCGACGGTCCGCTCGGCCGGCGCGCGCTCGGCTTCGACCTCGACCTGATCCTGACCTGGAAGGGCGCGGTGGCGGCGAGCGCGGTGATGGCGCTGCCGCTCGTGGTGCGCACCGCGCGGGTGACCTTCGAGGGGATCGACCCGCGGCTCGAGGCGATGGACCGCACCCTCGGCCACCGGCCGGCGGCGGTGTTCGTGCGCACCACCCTGCCGCTCGCCTACCGCGGGCTCCTGGCGGCGGCGATCCTCGGCTTCACCCGCGCGGTGGGCGAGTTCGGCGCCACGGTCACGATCGCCGGCAACATCCCGGGCAAGACCCAGACCCTGGCCTCGGCGATCTTCTCCGCCCAGCAGGCCGGGCGCGACGACGAGGCGACCTTCCTGCTGCTGGTCGCGCTCGCCGCCGGCTTCGTCGCCATCTACGCCTCCGAGCGGCTCGCCGGCCGCCGGAGCACGGCGCCGCGATGAGCGCCGCGGCCGCGGCCGGCGCCGCCGGCGACGAGCTGGAGATCGCGATCTCCCTGCCGCTCGACCGCTTCGCGCTCGAGGTCGAGGTCGTCACCCGCGCGCGCTGCACCGCGGTCTTCGGCCCCTCGGGGTCGGGCAAGACGAGCCTCCTCGAAAGCGTCGTCGGCCTGCGCCCGGCGAGCGGGCGGATCCGGCTCGGCGACCACGTCTGGCTCGACAGCGCCCGCCGCCTGCGGCTGCCGCCCGAGCGCCGGCGGGTCGGCTACGTGCCCCAGGAGGGCCTGCTCTTCCCCCACCGCACGGTGCGCGGCAACCTCCTCGCCGGCGCCGCCCGGGCGCGCTCGGCGGGGGCCGGAGGCCGCGGCACGCCCCCTTCGGCGCAGCTCGAGACGGTGTGCGAGCTGCTCGAGCTGACCCCGCTGCTCGAGCGCCGGGTCGGCACCCTCTCGGGCGGCGAGCGCCAGCGGGTGGCGCTCGGGCGGGCGCTCTGCTCGGCGCCCCGGCTGCTTCTCCTCGACGAGCCGCTCGCCGCGCTCGACCTGCCGCTGCGCCGGCGCGTGCTGCCGTTCCTGGCCCGGGTGCGCGAGGAGCTGGCGGTGCCGATGCTCCTGGTCAGCCACGACCCGCGCACCGTCCAGGCGCTCGCCGACCACCTGGTCGTGCTCCGCCACGGCCGGGTGATCGCGCGCGGCGCGCCGCGCGACGTGCTCACCGACCCGGCGGTCTTCCCGCTCGCCGAGGAGGGGGGCTACGAGACTGTGCTGCCGGCGGTCCTCGATTCGACCGGCCCGGGCGCCGCGGTCGTGCGCCTGGGCGGCGACGGCGCCGGCCCGCGGCTGATCGTGCCGCGCACCGACGGCGCCCCGGGCACGCCGCTCCTCGTCGGCATCCCGGCGCGCGAGGCGATCCTCGCCACCGTCGAGCCGGCCGGGGTCTCGGCGCGCAACGTCCTGCCCGGCCGGGTCGTCGCGGTCAACCCGCTGGCCGGCGACGGCGGCCTGGTGCTGGTGACCGTCGACCTGGCTCCCGACGCCGCCACCGGCGATGGCGTCCCCCTGCCGCCGCTGGTCACCGAGGTCACCGCCGGCGCCGCCGCCGACCTCGGGCTCAGCGCCGGCAAGGCGGTCTACGTGATCCTGAAGACCGCGGGGTGCGTGGTCTACGGCGGCGCCACCGTGCGGGACGGCTCGATCTCGGCCGGATAGTCGAACGGGGCGTTTCAGCCGGGCGGCCGCGATCCCCGCGTCTCGCGGTCGCTGGCGTAGAGGTCGATCAGGCCGCGGGCCGGAAGCGGCCGCGAGAAGAGGTAACCCTGCGCGAGCTGCACCCCGGCCGCGCGCAGCCACTTCGCCTGGTAGTCCGACTCGACCCCCTCGGCGACCACCTGGAGCGTCGAGATCTGGAGCAGCGACTGGAGACCCGCGAGCCACTCGGGCGGCGGCCGGTCGGGGTCGAGCTCGGCGGTGAGCTTGCGGTCGATCTTGATCATGCTGAACTTGCACCGCGCCAGGAGCGCCAGGTTGGCGCCGGTCAGCAGAGTGTCGTCGAGCGCCAGGCGCATGCCGCGGTCCGCCATCAGGCTGAGCGCCTCGAGCCCGAGCCGGTCGGGGACGCCGCGCTCGGTGATCTCGAGCACGATCTGGTCGATGTGGGCGTGGATCCCGGAGCGGACCGCGGCGTACTCGAGGCCGCCGCGGCCGAGGATCTCGGGCGGCACGTTGATGCTCAGGTGCGCGTCCGGGTTGGCGGCGAGCCATTCGCCCAGCTCCGCGGCCGCGGTGTCGATCACCCAGTAGGTGAGCTTCCCGGACAGCGGCGTGTTCTCGATCGACGGGACGAACGAGTCGGCCGGCAGGACCTCGCCGCCGCGCCGCCAGCGCACCAGCGCCTCGCCGCCGACGCAAAGGCCGTCGGCGAGCGACACCGTCGGCAGGTACTCGACGAACAGCTCGCCGCGCGCGAGAGCCGCGCGCACGTCCTCGACGATCGTCACGCTCGGGCGTTCCTTTCACCGGCACGCGGTGAGGTGTGACTCGGCACCGTCTAAGCAGATAACAGTCTAAGGCAGAGACCGGACCCCAGGCTATCGGACCTTGGTCGCATCCGGAGGCGACCGCCCTTGCCCCCCGTCCCGAGCTTGTGCCATCCTTCACGAGGTTCCGGGAGCCGCTTTGCCGACCGCGATTTGACCCGCCGGGCTCCCGGCCGCGATAGGATCCGGCGCGCGGCCGCGGGGCCGCGACGAACCCCGAAATCGACCCGAGCCACGCGCCGCGAGAGCCCAGGGAGAGGACCGCCGAACCGTGCCCGCCGACTACCTGCCCGTGCTGCTCGCCTTCGGCGTCGCGATCGTCACCGCCGTCGCGCTGCTCGGGGTCTCCCACCTGCTCGGGCCCAAGACCGGCGGCAAGATCAAGACCACCACGGTGGAGTCGGGCGTGCCGCTGCTCGACCGCTCGCACAAGCGGATCTCGATCGCCTTCTTCCTGATCGCGATCGACTTCATCGTCTTCGACATCGAGGCCGCCTTCCTCTACCCCTGGGCGCTGGTCCTGCGCGAGGGCGGCTGGCCGCTGTTCTGGGCGGTGATGGTGTTCGTCTTCCTGATCCTGGTCGGCTACGTCTACATCTGGCAGAAGGGCGGCCTCGACCTCGGGCCGCGGCGCGGGGCGCTGGCGGGGCCGGCGCCCCTCGGGACGGCACGGCGATGAGCGAGCCGTTGCGCGTGCCGGAATCGGGCCTCGAGGCGACCCCGGAGCCGCTCTTCGACGCGGCGTCCGAGGCGCGCATCGTCGAGCTGCTCCGCCGCTACCCGACCCAGCGCGCGGTGCTCCTGCCGGTGCTCCACCTCGCCCAGCGCCGGTGCGGCGGCTGGCTCCCCGACCGCGCCATCGAGCAGGTCGCCGAGCGGCTCGGGCTGCCGGCCTCGGAGGTCTACGGCGTCGTCACCTTCTACGACCTCTACCACCAGAAGCCGGTCGGCCGCCACCGCATCCGGGTCTGCACCAACCTCTCCTGCCAGCTCCGCGGCTCGGACGAGATCATGGCGACCCTGGCCGACGAGCTGGGCGTCGGCGAGGAGACGGTGACCCCGGACGGCCGCTGCTCCTACGTCCACTTCGAGTGCCTCGGCTCCTGCGACACCGCGCCGATGATGATGGTCGACGACGACTACCACGAGAACCTGCACCCCCGGCCGGGTGCGCGCGATCGTCCGGGGGCTCGACTGATGGCGTTCGAGCCGGTGCTCACCCGGCAACGTCGGCAAGCCCGAGGCGCGGACGCTCGCCGGCTACCGCCGGGACGGCGGCTACGAGGCGCTGGCCAAGGCGCTCCAGATGGAGCCCGAGGAGGTCATCGAGGAGGTCAAGGACTCGGGCCTGCGCGGGCGCGGCGGCGCGGGCTTCCCCACCGGCATGAAGTGGAGCTTCGTGCCCGACGAGACGCGCCAAGCCGAAGTACCTGGTCTGCAACGCCGACGAGTCGGAGCCGGGCACGTTCAAGGACCGCCTGCTGATGGAGCACGACCCGCACCAGCTGCTCGAGGGGTGCGCGATCTGCTGCTGCGCGGTCGGCGCCGACGACCTGCTACATCTACATCCGCGGCGAGTACACTACGCCGACGCGGTGCTCGAGGAGGCGATCCGGCGAGGCCTACGACGGCGGGCTTCCTCGGCGAGAACATCCTCGGCAGCGGCTTCGAGCTCGACGTCTACGTCCACCGCGGCGCCGGCGCCTACATCTGCGGCGAAGAGACCGGCATGCTCGAGTCGCTCGAGGGCAAGCGCGGCCAGCCGCGGGTCAAGCCGCCGTTCCCGGCGGTGGTCGGCGCGTTCGGCGGCCCGACGGTGATCAACAACGTCGAGACGCTGGCCTGCGTGCCGCACATCCTCGAGCGCGGCGCCGACTGGTTCAAGGCGCATCGGCACGCGACGAGCGCAACACCGGGCCCGAAGCTCTACGCGGTCTCCGGCCACGTCGAGCGCCCGGGCGCCTACGAGCTCCCGATCGGGATCACCTTCCGCGAGCTGCTCGACGCCTGCGGCGGCATGTCGCCGGCGGCCGGAAGCTCAAGGCGGTCATCCCGGGCGGCGCCTCGGCGCCGATCCTCACCGCCGACGAGATCGACGTCCAGATGGACTTCGACACGCTGGCCAAGGCCGGCTCGATGCTCGGCTCGGCGGCGGTGATCGTGATGGACGAGACCACCTGCATGGTGCGCGCGGTGCGCGCGCCTGGCCAAGTTCTTCGCCCACGAGTCCTGCGGCCAGTGCACGCCCTGCCGCGAGGGCACCAACTGGATGGAGCTGATCCTCGACCGCATCGAGCGCGGCGAGGGGCGCGAGGTCGACGCCGACCTGCTCGCTCGACTGTCCGGCAACATCGGCGGCAACTCGCTCTGCGCGCTCGGCGACGCCGCCGTGGGCCCGTCAAGTCGCTGGTCGAGCGCTTCGGCGACGAGATCGACGCGCCACGTGCGCGACCGGCCGCTGCCCGTTCCCGCACGTCCGCCGCTCGACGCGGTCGCCGCGGGAGCCCACGCCTGATGCCCAAGGTCACCATCGACGGCCGCACGGTCGAGGTCGAGCGCGGCACCAACCTGATCGAGGCCGCGCAGCGGGTCGGGGTGCAGATCCCCCACTACTGCTACCACCCGCGGCTGTCGGTCGTCGGCCAGTGCCGCATGTGCCTGGTCGAGGTCGAGGGCATGCCGAAGCTCGCAGCCGGCTGCGCCACCCAGGTGATGAAGGACGGCATGGTGGTGCGCACCGACGTCCCCGAGGTCGAGGAGGCGCAGCGGGGGATGATGGAGTTCCTGCTCATCAACCACCCGCTCGACTGCCCGATCTGCGACCAGGCCGGCGAGTGCGGGCTGCAGGACTACGCGTTCAAGCACGGCGAGGCGTTCTCGCGCTTCCAGTTCGAGGACAAGCGCACCTACCCGGGGCGCGAGCGCATCCCGCTCGGGCCGCACGTGCTCCTCAACATGAACCGCTGCATCCAGTGCACGCGCTGCATCCGCTTCACCGACGAGATCTCGAAGACCGGCGAGCTGGGCTTCTTCGAGCGCGGCGCGCGCGACCGAGATCGGCATCTTCCCCGGCAAGCCCCTCGACGATCCGCTGTCGGCCAACGTCGTCGACATCTGCCCGGTCGGCGCCCTCACCTCGACCCGCTTCCGCTTCGCCGAGCGGGTCTGGTACCTCGACAAGAAGCCGTCGATCTGCACCGGCTGCGACGTCGGCTGCAACATCACCCTCGAGCACCGGCGCGGCGCGCATCCGCCGCTACAAGCCGCGCTTCAACGCCGAGGTCAACGACTACTGGATGTGCGACTACGGCCGCGGCACCTTCGAGCGCTACCACCGGCACGACCGGCTGGAGGTGCCGCGGGTGCGGCGGGACGGCCGGCCGCAGGCGGCGACCTGGCGCGAGGCGCTCGACGCCGTGCAGGCGGCGCTCGAGGCGGCGGCGCCGGCCGGCGGCGGCAACGGGAACGGCCACGCCGCCGGTGCCGGCGCGGCCGGCGGCGCGGTGGCGATCCTCGGCTGCGGCCTCCTGACGATCGAGGAGGCGCATCTCCTGGCCCGGCTCGCCGACCGCACCGGCGCCCGCCGCGCGGTGACGGTCGAGCCCGGGCCGGAGCGCTGGGTGCCCAACCTCCAGGGCGGCGTGACCGGCGCCGAGACGGCGCCCAACCGCCGCGGCGCCGAGCTGGCGGGTCTGGCCGAGGACGGCTTCTCCGCCGACGACCTCCTGACCGGCGACGCCGCCGAGAAGTGCGCGGTGCTGATCGTCGCCGGCCACGACGTGGGCGAGGCGGCGCACGACCCGGCGACCCTCGACCGGCTGCGCCGGGCGCGCTTCCTGGTGGTCGTCGGCTGGGCGGATACGCCGCTCGCGCGCGCCGCCGACGTCGCGCTGCCGCTGGCCAACCACGCCGAGGACGAGGGCACGTTCGTCAACAGCCAGTGGCGGGTGCAGCGCTTCGACGCCTGCTTCCCGCCGCCGGGCGAGGTGCGCTCGGGGGTCGCGGCGCTCTCCGATCTCCTCGCGCGCTTCGACGAGTCGTGGCGGGGCCTCGGCGCCGGCGCGGTGTTCGACCGCCTGGCCGCGGACTCGCCGGCGTTCGCGGGGCTGTCGTGGGCGTCGCTGCCGCCGACCGGCGCGCCGCTGGCGGTCGCGGGGGCGGAGGGTTCGGAGGGCCGGCGCACCGCCGAGAGCGGCGGCGCGGAGGCCGGCGGCGGTTATTGACATGGGCTATACCCTGGGGATCACGGCCGCCGAGTTCGCGGTCATGCTCGGCCTCCTGATGGGCGCGATCGCGCCGATCATGGTCTGGGTCGAGCGCCGCGCCTGCGCCATGATCCAGGACCGGCCGGGGCCCAACCGCCTGGGGCCGTTCGGCCTCCTCCAGCCGCTCGCCGACGTCTTCAAGTTCATCTTCAAGGAGGACGTCACCCCGGCCGCCGCCGACAAACCGCTCTACCTGATGGCGCCGGCGCTCGCGCTGCTGCCGGCGCTGACGACCTTCGTGGTCATCCCCTTCGCGCCCCCGTCCGAGTTCGACGGCCACCCGGTCGACTTCACGGTCGCCGGCAACGAGGCCGGGGTGCTCCTGTTCCTGGCGCTCGCGAGCCTCGGCGTCTACTCGCTGGTGGTGGCCGGCTACGCCTCGAACAACAAGTTCTCGCTGCTGGGCTCGATCCGCGCCTCGGCGCAGATGATCAGCTACGAGCTGGCGCTGACCCTCTCGGTGGTCGCGGTGCTCCTGCCGGTCGGCTCGCTTCAACCTCCAGGACGTGGTCGCCTAGCAGCGCGAGCACGTCTGGATGGTGGCGCCCCAGGCGATCGGCTTCCTGGTCTTCCTGGTCGCCTCGTTCGCCGAGACCAACCGGCTGCCGTTCGACCTGCCCGAGGCCGAGTCGGAGCTGGTCGCCGGCTTCCACACCGAGTACAGCGCCATGCGCTTCGCCGCCTTCTTCATGGCCGAGTACGTCGACTGGCGACCCTCTCGGCGCTCGGCGCCACGCTCTACTTCGGCGGCTGGAGCATCCCGTTCGTCGAGCCGCCGACCGAGTGGCTGGGCGGCGGCGCTCTACGGCATCGTCGGCCTGTTCAGCCAAGGTAGCGCTGTTCCTCTTCTTCTTCGTCTGGGTGCGCTGGACCTTCCCGCGCTTCCGCTACGACCAGCTCATGCGAGCTCGGCTGGAAGGTGCTCCTGCCGCTCGCGCTCGTCAACCTCGTCGCCGTCGCCGCCGCGACCCTGGCGGGGTGGCTGTGACCTCGAAGGACCTGGTGGCCAGGGAGACCGCCTGACATGGAGATGGCCGTCTTCGTGCTCTTCGCGGCGCTCGCGCTGGTCTCGGCGCTGGTCGTGGTCACCCACCGGAACCCGGTCTACTCGACCATGAGCCTGGTCGTGACGCTGGTGTCGCTGGCGGCGCTCTTCGTGCTGCTCGGCGCGCCGTTCATCGCCGTCCTCCAGGTCCTGATCTACACCGGCGCGATCCTGGTGCTGTTCCTCTTCGTCATCATGCTGCTCAACATCGGGCGCGAGGAGACCGGCGCCAGCTCGTGGCTGACCAAGGTGCCGGCCCTCGCCGCGGCGGTGATCTTCGGCGCGATGGTGGCGGTGTTCTCCTGGCGCGCCTTCCGCGACGACGCCCTGGCGCCTCTGACCCCGGAGTTCGTCTCCCTCCGCCGGCTCTCGCGCGGCGCTCTTCGACCAGTACCTCCTGCTCTTCGAGATGATCGGGCTGCTGCTCCTGGTGGCGGTGATCGCGGCCACCGTGCTGGCGCGGCGCGCCGAGCCCGAGGCGGCCGAGGCGGCGCCGGGACCCCAGCCCGAGGCCGGGGCGGCGCGGGAGACGGCGCCATGAGCGTGCCGATCTCCTGGTATCTGCTGCTCGCCGCGGTGCTCTTCGCGATCGGCGCCGTCGGCGCGCTGACCCGGCGCAACGGCATCACGATCTTCCTCTCGATCGAGCTGATGCTCAACGCGGTCAACCTCACCCTGATCGCCTACTCGCGCCTCCTCGAGCGACCTGACCGGCCAGATCGTCGTCTTCTTCGTGCTCGCGGTCGCCGCCGCCGAGGCCGCGGTCGGCCTCGCGCTCTTCATCGCCGTCTACCGCCACCGGCGGACGATCGACCTCAACCGCATCAACCTGATGCGCTGGTAGCGGCGAAGCGACCATGCACGCGATCGATCTCCTCTGGCTGATCCCGCTCCTCCCGTTCGCCGGCGCCGCCGCGCTCGGAGCGGTCGGGCCGCGGGCGCCCAAGGGCCTCGTCACCGCCCTCGGCGCTGGGCGCGCCCGGCCTCTCGCTCCTGGTCGCCCTCGCGGTGCTCTGGGACTATCTCGGGCGCCTGAATCCCGAGCCGTTCCAGCAGGTCCTCTATGCCTGGACCGCGGGCGCGATCTCGATCGACGTCGCCTTCCTGCTCGATCCGCTGTCGGCGGTGATGCTGTTCGTGGTCACCTGCGTCGGCTTCCTGATCCACGTCTACTCCGTCGGCTACATGGGCCACGAGGCGGGCTACCAGCGCTACTTCGCCTACCTCAACCTGTTCATGGGCGCGATGCTGCTCCTGGTCCTGGGCGAGCAACTACCTGGTCATGTTCGTCGGCTGGGAGGGCGTCGGGCTCTGCTCCTACCTCCTGATCGGCTTCTACTACGAGGAGGACTGGTGCCGCCGACGCCGGCAAGCAAGGCGTTCATCGTCAACCGCATCGGCGACTTCGGCTTCCTGGTCGGGATGTTCGCGCTGTTCGCGGCGTTCGGCACGCTCGACTTCCGGACGATCTTCGGCCAGGTCGCCGAGAACCCGGCGCTGGTGACCGGCGACTACGCGCTCGGCCTCACGCTCGCCGGCTTCGTCTGCCTCTGCCTCTTCGTCGGCGCGATGGGCAAGAGCGCGCAGATCCCGCTCTACGTCTGGCTGCCCGACGCGATGGCCGGCCCGACGCCGGTCTCGGCGCTGATCCACGCCGCGACCATGGTCACCGCCGGCGTCTACATGGTCGCGCGCTCGAACGTGCTCTACCAGCTCGCGCCGGCCGATCTCGCTCGTGGTCGCGGTCATCGGCGCGGTGACCGCGCTCTTCGCGGCGACGATCGGCCTCGCCCAGAACGACATCAAGAAGGTCCTCGCCTACTCGACCGTCTCGCAGCTCGGCTACATGTTCCTGGCCGCCGGGCGTCGGCGCCTACACCGCGGCGATCTTCCACCTCGTCACGCACGCGTTCTTCAAGGCGCTCCTCTTCCTCGGCTCGGGCTCGGTGATCCACGCGATGGGCGGCGAGCAGGACATGCGGAAGATGGGCGGGCTGCAAGCGCAGGATGCCGTCGACCTACCGGACGTTCCTGCATCGGCTGCGCTCGCGATCGCCGGCATCCCGCCGCTCGCCGGCTTCTTCTCGAAGGACGAGATCCTCGCCGCGGCCGGCGCCGGCGGGCAGTGGCGTGCTGTGGGCGGATCGGCCTCCTCACCGCGGGCCTGACCGCCTTCTACATGTTCCGCGCCTACTACCTGACCTTCGACGGCAACGTTCCGCGGCACGCACGAGCAGGAGCATCACCTGCACGAGTCGCCGCCGGTGATGACCGTGCCGCTCTGGATCCTCGCCGCCGGCGCGGTCGTCGCGGGGTGGATCGGGATCCCCAAGGCGCTGACCGGGGTCGACCTCAACTGGCTCCACCACTTCCTCGAGCCGGTGGTGGCGCCGCTCGCGACCGGCTGCCTGGCCCACGCCCACCACCTGTCGCTCGGCCTCGAGCTGACCCTGGTGGCGCTCTCGGTGGCGGTGGCGGTGGCGCGGCATCTGGACCGCGCGGGCTCTGCTTCAAGACCCGCGACCCGCTCGCCGGCGACGCGCGGTTCGGCGGCGCCTCCTCGGCGGCTCCATCGCCTGCTGGCCGAACAAGTACTACGTCGACGAGCTCTACGACCGGATCGTCGTCCGGCCGCTCTGGGCGCTCGCGCGCGTCTTCTGGAAGGTGGTCGACGGCTTCGTCATCGACGGCGCTGTCCACGCCGGCGCCTTCCTGACCGAGCTGACCGGCGACCTCGGCCGCTTCTCGACCACCGGCAACGTCCGCAACTACGCCTCTACTTCTTCGTCGGCGTGATCGTCCTCTTCTGGTGGGTCGTCGGGTAGGCCGGAGCGCGCCATGCCCTTCCTCGATCTCCTCCTCGGCAACACGCTGACCCGGCTGGTCTTCTTTCCGGCGGTCGCGTGCCTGCCGCTGCTCTTCTTCCGCAAGGGCCGGACCGCGCGGTCAAGGTCTACGCGCTGGCGGTCTCGCTGATCGAGCTCGCGCTCGGCGCGTTCCTGATCTGCGCCACTGGGGCGGCGGCGGCGGCTTCCCGGTGGTGCGCGACGGCGGCGGTGCGCTCTCCTGGATCCCGGCCTTCGGCATCACCTACGACCTGGTGATGGACGGCATCTCGATGCCGCTGGTCGCTGCTGACCGTGCTGCTCCTGCCGCTCGTCTTCCTCGGCTCCTGGAAGCGGCATCGAGCACCACTGGAAGGGCTTCGCGGCGGCGATGCTGCTCCTCACCACCGGCATGCTCGGCGCCCTGGTCGCCTTCGACCTCTTCCTCTTCTACGTCTTCTGGGAGGTCATGCTGATCCCGATGTACCTGATCATCGGCATCTGGGGCGGCGAGCGGCGGATCTACGCCGCGGTCAAGTTCTTCCTCTTCACCATGGCCGGGCAGCCTGCTGATGCTGGTCGCCATCCTCTGGATGGCCTGGACCTACCGCGACCTCGCCGGCGCCTGGAGCTTCAGCTTCGCCGACCTCCTGCGGCTCGACTTCCCGCTCGGCACCGCAGCTCTGGCTGTTCGCGGCCTTCGCCCTGGCCTTCGCGATCAAGGTGCCGATGTTCCCGTTCCACACCTGGCTGCCCGACGCGCACGTCGAGGCGCCGACCGGCGGCTCGGTGATCCTCGCCGGCGTGCTGCTCAAGCTCGGCACCTACGGCTTCCTGCGCTTCGCCCTGCCGCTCTTCCCGCACGCCAGCGAGGCGGCGCGGCCGCTCCTCGCTGGCGCTCGCGCTCGTCGGCATCCTCTACGGCGCGCTGGTGGCGTGGGTGCAGACCGACATGAAGAAGCTCGTGGCCTACTCGTCGATCGCCCACCTCGGCTTCGTCATGCTCGGGCTCTTCGCGATCGACCTCGTCGCCTGGCAGGGGGCGCTGCTCCAGATGGTCAACCACGGCCTCTCGACCGGCGCGCTCTTCCTCCTGGTCGGCATGCTCTACGAGCGCCGCCACACCAAGAAGTTCGAGGACTTCGGCGGCCTCGCCGCGGTGATGCCCTGGTTCGCCTTCTTCCTGGTCTTCTCGTCGCTCGCCTCGGTCGGCCTGCCGGCCCTGAACGGCTTCGTCGGCGAGTTCCTGATCCTGGTCGGCGCCTACCGCACCACCGGCTGGTGGGCCGTGGCGGCGGCGTTCGGCGTCGTCCTCGCCGCGATCTACCTGCTCAAGCTGGTGCGCGACACGGTCTGGGGGCCGCTCACCGCGACGAGAACCGGGCGCTCTCCGACCTCGGCGAGCGCGAGATCCTGGTCTTGGTACCGCTCGCGCTCCTGATGCTCGCGATCGGGGTCGCGCCGCAGCCGTTCCTGGCGCCGAGCGAGCCCGACCTCAGGAGGGTCCTCGCCGACTACCAGGCCCGGCTCGAGACGCCGCCGCCCGAGGACGGCCCGGTCCTGCGCGACGCGGCGGCGGCGCTGGCGGCGCTCGGGCTCGCCCCGGCGGATTCGGCCGCCGCTCTCGGCGAGGCCGGCGAAGCCGGGGAGGCGCCCGATGAGCGGCATCACGCTGTCGACCCTCTGGAGCGTGGCGCCGGAGCTGATCCTCACCGCCGCCGGCATCCTCACCCTGCTCCTCGACGCCTTCGCGCCCTCGCTCCGCCGCACCTTCACGCCGTTCTCGGCGCTCGCCGTGATCGCCGCCGGCTGGGTGGCCTGGAACCGCGTGCCCTGGATCGAGAGCTTCAACGGCCTGCTCGAGTTCGACGGCGTCACCCTCGCCTTCTCCGGCGTCGTGCTGACCTCGGCGCTCCTCGGCCTCCTCGCCTCCGAGGGCTACCTCCGCCGCGAGCGGATCCTCGGCGGCGAGTACCACGCGCTCCTCCTCTGGTCGGCGGCCGGCATGCTCCTGATGCTGCGCGCCACCGAGCTCCTGACCGTCTTCGTGGCGCTCGAGACGCTGTCGCTCGCGCTCTACGCGCTCGCCGCCTATCACCGGCGGGTGGTGATCGGCACCGAGGGGGCGATCAAGTACTTCCTGATGGGCGCCTTCGCCAGCGCCTTCGTCCTCTACGGCATCGCGCTCCTCTACGGCGAGACCGGCAGCACCCGCTTCGACGCCATCGAGCGGGCGCTCGCGGTCGGGCCGGAGGCGCCGATGCTGGCCGGGCTCGGGGTCGTGATGCTGATCGCCGGCTTCGGCTTCAAGATGAGCCTGGCGCCGTTCCACGCCTGGTCGCCGGACACCTACCAGGGCTCACCGTCGCCGTTCGTCGGCTTCCTGTCGGTGGCCCCCAAGGCGGCGAGCGCACTGGTCCTGATGCGCATCCTGGAGACCGTGATCGGCACCACCGCGCTCGACTGGCGGGGTCTGGTGGCGCTCCTGGCGGTGCTGTCGATGGTGGTGGGCAACCTCTTCGCGCTGGTCCAGAAGGACATCAAGCGCATGCTCGCCTACTCCGGCATCGCCCACATGGGGTATCTCCTGATCGCTCTGGTGAACCTCGACCGCGACGCCTACGGGCCGGTCCTGGTCTATCTGCTGGCCTACGCGCTGATGAACGCCGGCGCCTTCGCGGTGGTGGCTCTCCTCTATGCGCGGCCGGGCGAGCAGCACCTGATCTCCGAGCTGTCCGGCTGGGGCTACCGCTTCCCGCTCCTCGGGATCTGCCTCACGGTCTGCATGCTGTCGCTCGGCGGCATCCCGCCGACCGCCGGCTTCCTCGGCAAGTACCTGGTGTTCCTGCACGCGGTCCAGAACGGCGACGTCTGGCTGGCGCTGATCGGCGTCGCCGCCAGCCTGATCGGCGTCTTCTACTACCTGCGGGTCGTCTACACGCTCTACATGCGGCCCGAGGAGCGCGCCCCCGAGGGGCTCCTGGTCGACGGCTGGGGCCGCGCCGCGGCGGTCCTGGCCGCGCTCGGCACCCTCGCGATCGGCGTCTTCCCCGGGCGCCTTCTGACCTGGGTCTGGGAGGCGATGCGGTCGGTGTATTGATCGGATGAGCGCCCCCGAGAGCAGCACCTCCCCGCTGACCCTCAACCGGCTGTCGGTCTACCTGCGCTGCCTGCGCCACCTCCAGGCGCAGGGTGTGCGGCGGATCTCGTCGCAGGAGCTGGCCGACCGCTACCTCCTGTCGGCGACCCAGATCCGCAAGGACCTGGCGCAGTTCGGCGAGTTCGGCATCCGCGGCGTCGGCTACGACGTCGACCAGCTCGCCGCCCACCTGACCGGCCTCTTCGGCCTCGACCGCGACCACCCGCTGGTGATCGTCGGCATGGGCAACCTGGGGAGCGCGCTGGCCCGCTTCCTCGGCTTCAACCAGGGCCCGTTCCGGGTCGTCGCCGGCGTCGACAGCGACCCGGCCAAGGTCGGCACCCGGGTCGACGGTCTGACCATCCGCCCCTCCTCCGACCTCGCCGCGGTAGTCGCCGAGACCGGCGCCCTGATCGGCGTCCTCGCCGTCCCCGCCGAGGCCGCCCAGCCCTGCTACGACGACCTGGTGCGCGCCGGCATCCGGGCCGTCCTCTCCTTCGCCCCGGTGCTCGTCCAGCAGCACCCGCGGGTGCCGGTCAAGAACGTCGACCTGCGCATCCACCTCGAGGAGCTGGCGTTCCTGCTGCGCGGGCGGCGGGGCTGAAGCGCCGCCCTCGGGCGGCCGTCAGCGAAGAGCGACCGCCAGCGCCCGTGCCAGGTCCCCCCGGCGCGCCACCGCCACCTCACCGTGCCCTAGCCACCCGGCCATCCGCCGCAGCTCCGCAGCGAGCGCCTCGGCCACCGGTCCCGGCTCGCACCCCGGCTCGAGGTACGCCGCGGCGACGCGCAGGCGGCCGGCGGCGCGCTCGGCCTTGAGGTCGACGCGGGCGACCAGGCGGTCGCCCAGGAGGAACGGCAGGACGTAGACACCCCAGCGCCGCTTCTCGCCGGGGACGAAGATCTCGAAGCGGTGCTCGAAGCCGAACAGGCGTTCGGTGCGGCGGCGGCTCCAGATCAGCGGGTCGAACGGCGAGACCAGGGCCGCGGCGTCGATCCGGCGCGGCAGCGCCGCCTCCGGGTGGAGGTAGGCGGCGCCGCTCCAACCCTCGACCCGGACCTCCCGCAGCTCCCCCGCCGCGACCAGCTCGGCGAGGCGCGGCTTGGCCTCGGCGGCGGGCATCCGGAAGTAGTCGTAGAGGTCGCCGGCGGCGGCGACGCCCGAGGCGCGGGCGGCGCGGCGCAGGAGCTCGCGGATGGCCTCCTCGGGCGGCACGGTGCGCTCGCGGTGGGTGTCCGGGATCACCCGCTCGGGGAGGTCGTAGACGCGCGCGAAGTCGGGCCGGCGATCGGCGATCGCGAGGCGGCCGAAGCCGAAGTGGGCCTCGAGCACCGCCCGCCGCACCGAGCCGAACCAGGAGTGCTCGAGCCGGCGCGGGCCGGACTCGGGGTGCGGCAGCTCGTCGGCGGTCAGCGGGCCGCGCTCGCGCACCGCGGCGAGCGCCCGCTCGACGTAGTCCGGATTGGCCTCCAGGAACCCGGCGACCTCCCACGGCCGCGGCCGGTGGTTGCGCCGGCGCTCGGCGAGGAGCGGCCAGCAGTCGGTCGGCACCAGCGACGCCTCGTGCGCCCACTGCTCGGTGACCTCCCGCCGCCGGTAGGCGAGGTCGTCGAGGAGCGACCGGTCGTAGGGGCCGAGGCGCGAGAACGGCACCTGGTAGTGCGCCGGCACCACCACGTTGACGAAGTCGAGCTGGATCAGCGCGAGGTCGGCGAAGACCCGGCGCAGGTGGCGGACGTCGACCCGCCCGGCCGGCCGCGGGCGCCCGAACCCCTGCGCGGCGAGCGCGATCCGGCGCGCCTCGGCGCGGGAGAGGAGGGGCGTCATCGAGGCGGAAGTCTACTCCGCGGTCCGCCCGCGGGCGCGCGCCAGCAGCTCCTCGAACGCGGGATCGAAACCCACCGGGTAGGGCTCCACCGCGACCTCCAGCGCGCGCAGGCGCGGCGGCAGCCGGCGGAGCTGATCGAGGCAGCGCTCCCGGGCAGCGCCCAGCCGCTCGAGCGCGAGCGGCTCGCCGGCGCGCATCACCGGCCGCAGCAGCCGGTCCGCTCCGGGATGGTCGTCCTCGCGCTCGGCCGGGATCACCCGGTCGCCGGCCATCGTTCCGCCGGCGTCGAAAGAGCGCACCACCTGCTTGGCGCCCGGGTACATCCCCTTGCCCGCGGACGCCTTGTAGGTCAGCTCGCGCTCGCCCTGGTCGAGGGTCTCGACCAGCTTGTAGACCCCGGCGAGCGCCGGCGCGTCGGCCGAGGTCGACAGCTCGGTGCCGACGCCGTAGGAGTCGATCGGCGCGCCGGCCGCGACGAGGGCGGCGATCTTGTCCTCCTGGAGGTCGCCGGAGGCGAAGATCCGCGCCTCCGGCCGCCCTCCCTCGTCGAGCAGGCGGCGGACCGCGGGCGCCAGCTCGGCGAGGTCGCCGCTGTCGAGGCGGACGCCGGCGAACGGCTCCCCGGTGGCGAGCGCGCGGCGCACCCCCTCGAGGGTGTCGTAGGTGTCGACGAGGTGGATCGCGTGGGCGGGATAGATCGCGGCGTAGTGACGGAAGGCGTCGATCTCGCGGTCGAACGACATCACGTAGCTGTGCGCCATGGTGCCGACCACCGGGATCCCCATCCGCTGGCCGGCGACCAGGTTGGAGGTCGCGTCGCAACCGCCGACGAAGGCGGCGCGCGCGGCCCAGGCCGCGGCCTGCGGCCCGTGCGCCCGCCGGCCCCCGAACTCGGCGACCGTGGCGTGCTCCCCCGCCGCCAGCCGCACCCGCGCCGCCTTCGAGGCGATGACGACCTGGAAGTTGACGATCGAAAGCAGCAGGGTCTCGACGATCTGCGCCTCGAGCATCGTGCCGGTGACCGAGAGCAGCGGCTCGCCGGGGAAGAACACCGTCCCCTCGGCCATCCCGCGCACGTCGCCGCGGAAGCGGAAGCCGGCCAGCTCGTCGAAGAACGAGCCCGGCACGTGGGTGAAGACGTCGAGCCCGCGCAGCCAGTCGATCTGCTCCGCCGTAAAGCGCAGCGCCGCCAGGCTCGCCACCGCCTGCTCGAGCCCGGCGAAGACCAGGAAATTGCGCCGTGCCGGCAGCCGCCGCACCCACAGCTCGAAGGTCGCCCGCTCGGGCAGCCGCCCCTCCAGTGCCAGCGCATGGTAGGCACCGGCCATGGTGAGCTGGTAGAGATCGGTGGCGAACGACAGGTCGCCGTCGGAGAGGGTGAAGGTGGACGGAGGGCCGGCGTCCGGTGTCGGCTGGCGGCTCATGGCGGGGAGGCCGGGATCATACCCCGCCGCCTGAAAAGGCAAGGCCCGCGGCGCGATGCCGCGGGCCTCGAGGGAAGACGTCTCCGGCGGCCGGTCAGCGACCTGCCGCCGGAGGGCGGATCACGGCACGCAGGCCGTGACCGTGACGTTGTCGAGGAACCAGCCGTCCCCGGTCACCGAGCAGTCGGTGACCGAGGTGAAGCCGATGTTCAGCGACTGGCCGGCGCAACCGCTGGCGTGCCGATCAGGAGTTGCAGGCGGCTCCAGGTTGACCGTCGTCGAGGTGAAGGTGGTCTGGGTGCCGGTGTAGATCGGCGCTCCGGCCGAACCAGCCGGCGCGCAGTCCGGCGCCACCGTGCCGTTGTAGTTCGTGCCGGTGATCGACGTCGAAGGCGGACGATCTCGTAGTTGGCGCCGTCGAGCGACAGCGTCAGGAGGCCGCCGTCGAAGCCGGTCTCGAAGTCCCGGCGGTGCGTGAACGACAGCGTGGTGCTGCGTCGAGCCGGCCGGCACCGAGATGACCGGCGGCTGGGCGGCGAAGTTGAAGTCGTTGCTGGCGTAGTTCGCGGTGCAGCGAGTCGCCGCCGTAGCGGAAGATCCGCGCCGCGCCAGAGCAGGTCTGACGGCCGCGCCACGAGGTGACGCTGCCGCTGCCGCCGAAGCTGCCGCGGGTCCAGCTCGACCAGACCGCGTGCCGCTCTGGAAGTTGTTGGTGTAGAGCGTCGTGACCGTGCACGCCGGGCAGGCCGCGGTGGTCGCCGACGCCTGGTTGGAGTTGCCCGACTCGCAGACGTTGACCGCCCGCACGACGTAGAAGTACGTCGTGTTGCAGGTCAGGCCGTGGTGTCGGAGAACGAGGTGGTGGTCGACGATACCGACCGAGGTGTACGGCCCGCCCGAGGTGGTCGAGCGGTAGACGTTGTAGCTGGTGGCGCCGGCCGACCGCGTTCCAGGTCAGGTTGACCTGGGTCTGGCCGGCCGGGGTCGCGGTCAGCCCGGTGGGAGCCGCCGGCGGCGTGCAGGCGCCGCCCGCCGGAGTCACCGACTGGCAGGTGCGAGGGCGCCGAGCCGCAGGCCTCGTTGGCGCTCGGGTGCGACACCGACCTGGTAGTAGTAGGTGAAGCCGTTGGCCACGCCGGTGTCGGTGAACGAGGTCCCCGCCACGTTGTTGGCGATCTTGGTGAAGCCGGAGTTGCAGCCCAGCTCGTTGCGGTAGACGTCGTAGACCACGCCCCCGCCGCTGTTGGTCCACGACAGCCCCATCGAGTTGCGCCCGGGGTCAGCGTCAGGCTCGGGGTCGACGGCGGCGTGCAGCCGCGGAAGGTGGTGCTGGCGCCGGCGTCGGTGGTGCAGGCGATGCCGTGGCGGTTGAACGCCGCGAACAGCGCCCCGCCGTTCGGCGTGCCGTTGTCGAGGTTGCCGTCGTCGTCGTCCACCGCGCGCATGGTCCTCCACAGCGAGCCGGTGTCGCAGCCGTTCGACGTCCAGGTGCCGCTGGCGGTGCAGACGAAGGCCGCGGTCGCCGTCGAGCGCGACAGGTACCAGAGGCGGTCGGTGACCGACCAGGCCGCGCCGCTGCCGGGGTTCGGCAGATCGCGGGCTGCGAGGTCCCAGAGCGCCTCGGACGAGATGTACGACTCGCAGTGGCCCTCACGGCCGCAGGGGCCGCGGTAGGTGGCATGCGTCGGGCAGCGCGGCTGGGTGAAGTTCGCCACCGTGTGCGGCGTGTTCGAGACGTGCTTCGCCCAGTCGATGTCGCGCACGCCGGTGCACGAGGTGCAGGCGTCGCCGTAGCCGCAGCAGTTGCTGCCGAGGAAGCCGCTGCCGATGCACGACTGGTGGAGCTGCAAGCGCGGCGGTGAAGTCGCCGTAGGTCTCGCCGGTGCCGTGGTCGGGTGGCGCTGCCGTTGCCGTCGTTGCTGTCGAGGCCGTGGCCGTACTCGTGGAGCGAGACGCCGGGCAGCTCGCCGGTGTTGCCGCAGCCGCCGCCGGAACGGTAGAAGTTGACCGTCGAGCCGTTCCAGAAGGCGTTGCAGGTCTGGTTGATGTTGACGTTGGCGGTGAGCTGGGCGTTGAGCCAGGCGTTGCCGGTCAGCCAGCCGCGAGCCACCTCCTTGATCCGGTTGAGGTGGTAGAACTGAGTGCGCGACGAGTGGGTGTTGCCTGCGCCGCCGTGGCCCGGGGTGGTGCAGTCGTCGCCGCCCGAGGTGCCGAAGGCGATGTCGCCGCTGCCGTTGACGTTCTCCTGGATCGTGCCGCAGTTGTCGAGCGAGCGCACGAAGGTGGCAGCCAGATTCGAGTCGGTGCCGGAAGCGAAGATGCCGGCCGAGTTGGCCGAGCCGGTGCCGACGTCGGCGAACGGCATCGGCATGTTGACCGAGCCGCCGCTCGGCGCGATCGGTTGACCCCGCCGGTGACCTGGCCGTACATGTTGGCGTCGGACAGCTCGATCACCTCGCCGGTCGAGGCATCGACGCGCGCGCGCCAGGTCGAGTCGTCGCCCTCGCGGCGGAAGGTGAACTGCCAGACCGCCAGGACGCCGCGGCCGTTGCCGATCTCGTAGCTGTCGGCGAACGAGTCGTTGCGCCGGGTCACCGGGAAGAGCTTGAGCGTGCCGTGGTCGACGAAGTCGTCGGTCGGATAGACGCCGCCGATATAGCGGGCGAGCGAGGACATCGCGCCGGCGCGGTCGAGCTCGGCCTGGGCGCACGTGCACCGGCGCCGGGGAGGTTCTCGCTGCCGAACTGGATCAGATTGCCATTGTTGACGCGGAAGACGACGCGCGCGCCCTCGACCACCAAGCCGTCGAGCACGAGGTCGTAATCGATGAACCACAGGTAACCGCCGCGCTCACCGGAGCGGCCGGGGTTGAGCACCAAGTTCGCCGGATCGACCCCCAGGAGGTCCGAGACCTGGGGCAGGAACTCGCGGGCGATCGACTCGACCGTCGCGAGGTCGACCTGCGACTTGCCGGCGAGGTGCCGCGCGAGGTCGGCCTGGGTCAGGCTGTTGCCGCGACCCGGCACCCAGGGGATGCCGGCGCCTTCGGCGTAGCCGAGCCGGCCGGTACGCTGGTCGGCATAGCCGACCCAGTCGCCGTGATCGAGCTGGAACGCCGCCCAGCCATCGGCGACATTCGAGGCAACCAGGCCCTGGACGTCGTCCATCAAGGCCGCCGCCGGATCCGGGGCCATCCGGTCGTCGACCTTGGCCAGGCCGTCGAGGGGGCCGGTCTCCTGCCTGAGAGTCTGAGCCGATGCCGGGATCGCGACCATACAGCACGCGACCGCCAGCGCGGCTCCGGAGAGCACTCCGCGGTTGGTCATACCCTTCTCCTGTGAATGGGGGATCTAGAGGACTCCAGCCAACCGGACACAGCTCCGCCCGGGAATCGGACCGAGTTCCGCGCCGGATGACATCCTGAGCTATTCAGTGATGCAGATGCGTAAAACGGAGACAGCCGGGTGCCAGGATGATTCCGGCGAGCCGGAGCACGAATCCGGCCGCGATTCCGGGGCGGCTTGCCGGCCTCAGCCGGCAGCCGCCCCGGCGCCGCGGCGGTAGAACGAGAGACCGCTCTCGCCGTACCGGCGGCGGTCGACCCGCACCAGCTCGCCGGCCTCGAGCGGAGTCCCGGCGCGCGACGAGTGCTCGAGCGCCAGCTCGCCGCCGGCCGCCAAGAGCGGCTCGATCGCGGCCAGGAGCGGGCCGTGGCCTGTGAAGGCATAGGGGGGATCGGCGAACACCAGGTCGAACGCCCCCGGCGCCCGGCGGGCGAGCCGCGCCAGCTCGAGCGGGAGCGCGCCGGCGACGACGGCCAACGCCGCCGACTCCCCCAGCTTCTCGGCGTTGGCCCGGAGCACGGCCACCGCCCCCGGCTCGCGCTCGACCGCGGTCGCCTCGAGCGCCCCTCGGCCGAGCGCCTCGAGCGCGACCGCGCCGCTGCCGGCGAAGAGGTCGAGCAGCCGCGCCCCCTCCAGGCGGTCGCCCCAGATCGAGAACAGCGCCTCGCGCACCCGCCCCTCGGTCGGCCGCACCTCACGCGGCACCGCGATCAGGCGCCCGCCGTGGCGGCCGCCGGAGAGGCGCAGGCGGCCGCCGCCGCGCCCGCCCCGGCTCAGCGGGGCTTCCTCCGCCCGACCAGGGCGACCATCTCCTCGGCCAGCCGGCCGGCCGGGACGTAGAGGGTCAGCGGCTGCTCGACCCCTTGCAGCTCGACCCCCTCGCCGTCGGCGGTGAACGCGATCACCCGGTAGAGGGTGCCGTCGGCGTGGCGCAGCAGGTCGCCGACCTCGGGCCGGTAGTCGACCGGCAGGCGCGGCGGCCCGCCGCCGGCCGCCGGCGCGCGCGGTTCCTCGACGCCGGCGGCGAGCCCCTCGAGGATGTCGAGCGCCCGCGCCAGTGCCAGCGAGATCGAGTCGAACCGCTTGAACTCCCGGGTCTCGGTCGCGCGGTCCGGCAGCGCCAGCTCGAGGGTGCAGCGGTCGACCCAGTCCCCCTCGGGACCGGTCGAGGAAGCGTCGGTCTCGTCGAGATCGACCTCGCCCAGCCGTGCGAGCGCCTCCTCCAGCTCGTCCGGGCCCAGCTCGGCGAGCGACATCCCCTCCCGCCCCGGCTCGCCGGCGCGCAGGCGCAGGGTGCCGTTGGCGAAGAGGGTCAGCTCGCGGCGCTGGAGGGTGCTCCGGCAGTCGAGGCGGGCGAGCACGAGCGAGCGGTCGGAGATCGGCGGCGCTTCCGCCTCGGGGCGCGTCCGTTCGACCTGGACGGCGCCGGCCGCTCCGGCCGCGACGGCGAGGGCGACCGCCACCAGCGACAGCACGCGCAATGCGGCCCCGGCCAGCTCGCGCGCTCGATCGAGGGCGTAGCGGCGCTCGTCGGCGGCGCCGATCGCGCCGTCGAGCCGGGCCTCGCGGGTCAGCCGCAGCGCCTCGCCGATCGCCGGCCCCGGGGCGACGCCGGCGGCCACCAGCTCGCCGCCGCGGACGCCGATCTCGAAGCGCCGCAGCTCCCGCAGGTAGCGGCGGATCCACCGGCGCTCCGCGGGATCGCCCTCGGCCAGGAGGAGCAGGAGGTCCTCGCCGGGGAGCGGATCGAGGGCGTCGACCACGGCGTGCGCCGCGGGGCGCGCGGCCAGGAGCCGGCGGATCTCCGCTCGCCGCTCGGGGCCGCCGACCAGCGCGCGGCGATCGGCGCCGGCGAGCTGGAGGCGGCCGGCGAAGCGCTCCCGGCCCGCCTCGTCGAGCCCGGCGGCGAGCGCCGCCAGGAGCAGCCGCCACAGCTCGACCGGCGGCTCCTCCAGCCCCTGGAGCCGGAACCAGTCCCAGGCCCCGACCGCGGCCCACAGCCGCCGCCGCTCGCCGGCGCCGAGCGCGGGAGCGGCCTCGAGATCAGGCCCGAGGTCGGGATGCAGCTCGGCGAGGAGCCCCAGCTCGCCGAGCCGCTCGAGGCCGGGCAAGGCGACCGCCGGGTCGTCGAGCAGGAGCTTCAGCTCCTCGCGCAGACGCGAGCCCGAGAGCTGGCGGAACACCCCCTCGGCGAGCGCCACCTCGACCAGGCGCAGGGTCTCGGGCGACATCCGGAAGCCGAGGCGGTGCTCGAGCCGCACGGCCCGCAAGACCCGGGTCGGATCGTCGATGAACGACATCGAGTGGAGCACCCGCAGCACCCCGGCGTCGAGGTCCTCGCGACCGCCGAAGTGGTCGATCAGCGCCGGCCGGCGGTCGGGGCCGAGGCGGATCGCCAGGGTGTTGATCGTGAAGTCGCGCCGGTAGAGATCCTGCCGGATCGCCGAGGTGGCGACCTCGGGGAGCGCCGCCGGGGCGCGGTAGAACTCGCTACGCGCGGTGGCGACGTCGAGGTGGAAGCCGTCGCGGTCGACCACCACCGCGGTCAGGAACTCGCGGTGCTCGCGCACCCGGCCGCCGAGCCGCTCGGCGAGCCGGCGCGCGAACGCCGGGCCGTCCCCCTCGACGACCAGGTCGAGATCGCGGTTCTCGCGCCCAGGAGGAGGTCGCGCACCAGACCGCCGACCAGGTAGACCGGCACCCCCAGCTCCCGCGCGACGTCGGCGGCGGCCTCGACCCGGGGCCCGAGCGCCGGCGGCAACCGCTCGGCGAGCAGGCGCGCCGCCTCCTTGCGCTCGGTCGGCTGGTGGAGGGCGCGGCGGTCGAGCGCCGCCCCCTCCTCGGCGAGCCGCCCGTGGAGGTGCCGCAGGACCTGCATGCGGCTGACCAGCCCCTCGGCGCGGCGGGTCGCGCGGTCGCCGACCAGGACGAAGCGCGGGTGGCGGCTGAGCATCCGGCGGCCGACCTCCTCGGCCGGATCGCCGGGCGCCACCCACTCCAGCTCGGCGTCCATCACCCGTTCGACCGGCCGCTCCCCCAGGCCGTGCTGGAGCGCGGCGTCGAGGAGCTGGCGGGTCACCGCGCCGAGCACCTCGCCGCCGGCGCCGACCACCGGCGCGGCGTTGACCCGCCGCCGCACCAGGAGCAGCTTGGCCTCGGCGACCGAGGTCCCCGCGGGCACGGCGAAGAACTCGGTGATCGCCAGGTCGGCGGCGGTCGCGGCGGGCGGCAGCGCCTCGGCGAGGCAGCCGAGCAGCCGCTCGCGCACCTCGAGCGCGGTCGAGCCGTGGAGGCGCGCCGCGGCCGCCGTGGCGTGGCCGCCGCCGTCGGCGAAGCCGGCGAGGAGGCTCCCGAGGTCGACCCCGTCGACGTCGCCGCGCGCGATCAGGGTCACCGCGTCCCCCTCGCCGAAGAGCGAAAAGAGTAGCGGCAGCTCGAAGATCTCGAGACAGCGGCTGACCAGCGGCGCCAGCTCGTCGACGTACTCGCCCAGCTCGACCGCGGTCAGCCCGACCCGGTGGCCGCGGATCCGCTGCACGGAGAGCGAGCGGGTCATCCGGTGGAGGATCTCGAGGTGACGCGGGTCGAGGGTCGAAACCGCGTAGCGCCGCACCGGCCCGAGGTCGCCGCCCTGGTCGAGCAGCCAGCCGGCGGCCTCGAAGTCGCGCCGCGAGGTGGTGGCGTGGGTCAGCGAGCCGGTGTCCTCGTAGATCCCCATCAGGAGCACGGTCGCCTCGTTGGCGGGGACGCCGAGGCCGCGCCGGCGCAGCTCCTCGACCATCAGCGTCGCGGTACACCCGACCTCGGGGTCGACGATCCCGCCGGCGGCCGCGAGGTCCCCCGCGGCCGGCGGGTGGTGGTCGTAGACCACCCGCTCGATCCCCGGGTGCTCCGCGAGCCAGTCGCCGACGACCCCGAGCCGGTCGCCCTGCCGGGTGTCGCACACCACCACCCGGGTCAGCTCGGCCGGCTCGATCTGCTTGCGCTTGACCTCGTCGAAAGCAACCAGGCCGGTCTCGAGCATCCGGCGCAGCGACTCCTCGCGCGAGCCGGGGAAGAACAGCACCGCCCCGGGGTGGAGCCGGCGGGCCGCGATCATCGACGCGAAGGCGTCGAAGTCGGCGCCCATGTGGGTGGTGATCAGCTCCATGGCTCCGCCGGGAGCCATTGTAAGAGGAGGACACGCCAACGAAGACGAGCCGGAGCCACGATTGCCTGTCCGACGATCCGTCGCTCAGGCAGCTACGAAGAATGTAGGACCTTGAAGACCTCCAACCGGAGGATTCTCGCGTTCTACCGTTGATGTGATCTCGCTGCTGTACTCGGGAGGGGTGGATGACCGCCTTGCCACAGTTCGACGAGCTGTACTGCATCTCCGATCTCCACCTCGGGGGCCGAGACGGCTTCCAGGTGTTCCGCGAGGGAGAGCTGCTGGCGGCGTTCTTCGGGCACATCACCGCACTCGACCCCGCCAAGCGCGTAGTCCTGATCGTCAACGGTGACTTCATCGACTACCTGGCGGAGGCGCAGGGCCGACGCACCTACCTCGATACCGCGGGCGCCGCCGGCACTCTGGAGCGGGTCTTCGATGAGCCGGCGTTCGCTCCGGCGCTCGCCGCGCTCGGTTCCTACGTCCGGACCGACAACCGCTTCCTAGCCGTCACCCTGGGCAACCACGACCTCGAGCTGGCGCTCCCGGAGGCCAGCGAAGCACTGCTCGGCCTCCTCGCCCGCAACGATCCGGCGGCCCTGGGCCGCATCCACTTGGCGTTCGACGGCACCGGCTTCGGAGCGCTGGTCGGCGGCGGGAAGAGCCCTGCGCGAGTCCTGGCCGTCCACGGGAACGAGGCCGACCCCTTCAACGTCACCGACCACGAGGCGTTGCGGCAGGCGGCACGTGATCTGCGCCGCGGCCGCATCCCGCCGGTCTGGAAGCCGAACGCCGGCACGAAACTGGTCGTCGACCTGATGAACGACATCAAAGCCGAGCATCCGTTCATCGACCTGGTCAAGCCCGAGTTCGCCGCCGCCGTGCCGATCCTGGTAGCGCTCCGGCCCGCCCTGCTGGGTCGGGTCAAGGACCTCCTGCCGTCGGTCGGGAGTCTGATCCGCACCCGCGTGCGATCGGGGTTCGGGCTCCTAGCCGAGGACTCCGCACCGTCCGGCCCGGGAACGCCCGCGAGCGCGCCGCCGGTGCCCGGCACGCTCCGCCGGACGTTCATCCAGGCGCAGGTGAGCGATCTTCTGGAAGCCGCCGATCGCCGCCTCGCCGAGGGGGTCGACCCGGTGGCACTGGCCGGTTCCCGGCAGGAAGATCTTCTGGGAGTCTGGGGCCTGATCGCCGACCTCGCGCTCGATCGCGACCCGGCCGAGAACCTTCGACAGTCTCTTCTGAGGTGGTTGGCGCACACTCCTTCCGGCGCGCTGGGGGAGGAGGACGGGGTCTTCGCCGAGCTCGGCCGCGAGGCCGGGCCGGCGGTCGACGTCGTGCTCACCGGCCACACCCATAAGCCGCGGGCGATCCGGCGGAGGAACGGCGGCCTCTACTACAACAGCGGCTCGTGGATCGATCGCATCGAGCTGAACCGCGCCGACCTCGCACCCGGGAGATTCGAGCAGGTCTACGGCGCCCTTGCCGGCAGGCAGGCTCTCACGGACGTGCCCGGTCTGATCCTCCGAAGGCCGGTCGTCGTCCACCTCGCTCCAACCGGGAAGGGCGGCAGGGTCCTGGGGCGTCTCTGTACGGTCTCACTCAACGGGGGAGTCGAACTCGAGGAGATCAAGGATTCTGTGATGGAGGTGCAGGGATGACCCTGGAGCGTCGCTCGGAGACGTCAGCGCCACTGGTCCGCGAGGTCATCCTGGAGTTGCTCCGCGCGGGGCCACCTCACAACCAGCTCCTCTCGCCCCTGACCCCGTATCTGGCCCTCTGCTCGAGCCACAGCGCAGAGGTCATCCACGTCCCGTTCGAGCACTGGGAGCTTCTCCGGCGGTTGCGCGAGCTGGAATACGTGGGGGACGACCGGACGGGCGCGATCCAGGAACTGGCCAAGGCAATGGCCGAAATCATCGGCAGGGTCGCGGGCCTGGGCACGGAGCTGACCGCCAATGGCGGCACGACGCCGTCGTTCGTCCACTTGCGTCTGGTCATCTCCGCATCGGAGCTGGCGCTTCTCCCCTGGGAGCTGGCGACCGCCGCCCGCGGCTTCCCCGGCGAGGGAACGCCGCTGGTGCTCCAGACTGTCTCACCGGTCACAATGACACGAGAGGTACGTCGGCCCCCGCGCCTTCCCCACGCCTGGCCCGCCGAGAGTCGGATCCTCTTCGCCGCTGCGACGCCGGCGGGTCTCGAGGTGCCGCTCGAGGAGCACCTCCTAGCGCTGCGAAACGCGATCGAGCCCTGGGTAAAACCCTACGACCCCGCGGATGGCGCGGCACGAGGCCGCCACCTGGATCCTCACCTCGACGTGCTGCCCAATGCTTCGCTCGACGACATCCAGCACGCGTGCGCAGCGCACCACTACACCCACGTCCACCTGCTCGCCCACGGCCTTGCCGTCGGCGACCCCGACCGGCGTCGGTACGGGCTTGCGCTGCACGACCCGCTCCACCCCGGCACCGAGGACGTGGTCAGCGGCGAGCGGCTGGCCTCGGCACTGATCGGCCAGCCGCGGACGGGCGACGGTCCGCCGCGACACCCGACCGTCGTCACCGTCGCCGCCTGCCAGGGCGGCAACACCGGTGCTGTGGGGTTCCCCGGCGGCAGCCTCGCACACGATCTCCACCGGGCGGGCATCCCGCTGGTCGTGGCATCGCAGTTCCCGCTCACCTTCGCCGGCTCGGTCCTGATCGCGAAGGTGCTCTACGAGCGCCTCCTCTGGGGAGAGGATCCGCGACCCGTGCTTCGCGATCTCCGCGCCAGGCTCCACGCGCTCGGCCCCGATTCGCACGACTGGGCGAGCCTCGTGGCCTACATGATTCTCCCGAAGGACTTCGAACGACAGCTCCAGGAGTGCCGTTTCTTCCGTTCCGTGGAGGCAATGCGGGTATCGATGGACCACACCGACCGCGCTCTCGGCGTGTCGAACGGAACCGGAGCCCCGGTCGCCGGCACGGGTCGCAACCAAGCCGAAGGCAAGGCGCCGTGCCCTCCCACCCCAGGAAGCGACGGCCGTGAACTGGAAGCCGCCCTGAAGCGCCTGGAGGACGCCCTTGTTCGCCTGCCCGAGCTGCCCGGCCGTGAGGCCGAGGCGTTCTGCCACCGCGGAGCCCAGCGCAAGCGCTGGGCTCAGATCCGCCATCAGCAGAGGATCCGCGGGGAATCCAACACGGGCCCGACGTTGGCGGAGCGCGAGATGCTGGAGAGAGCCTGGGAAGAGTACCGCAACGGTTACAACCACCGCGTCGGCCAGGAGTGGAAGAACGTCCATTGGGCCGGCACCCAGTACCTGAGCCTCTCTGCGGTACTCGGCAAGTGGGTCGACCCCGCGGACTGGAACCTCCTCGTAGCGGTCTGCCTGCGCGAAAGCGACGCCTTCCTCGGTGAGCGGAAGGCGTGGGCTTGCGCTGGGCTCATCGAGCTTTATCTTCTGGCCGGCGTCCAGCACGTGGGACTGAAAACGGAGGACCTCGGAACCGACCAACCGCTCGAGGAGCTGGACAGTCTGGCCAAAGACCTCTTCGAGGCGAGCCGCGACTGTCTCTTCGTCCGAGAGGCTACCCGCCGCCAGATCTGCCGGTACGTGGAGTGGTGGGGTGTCGACTACCACAAGAACCTGAAAGAGCCGGCCGAAAAGGCGCTCAGCGCCATCGACGCCTTCTTCGGGTCGTCGGTGCCGGCCGAGCCGGGCGCCGGCAGGCTGCCCGAGTCGGAGAGCCCCACCTCCGCCCGGACATCGCGTCGAGGTCGGGGGGCGGGACCGCGGAGCCGGAAGAAGCGCTAGCTCAGCTCACGCTACGCGAGGAGGGCTTGCCTCGCTTCAGTGCACCCGCCCGTCCCCCCCGCGCACCACCCGGAAGCCGCGCTTCCGCCGCTCCCTCTCGAGCCGCCGCTCGAGGTGGCGCTGGCGCAGGCGCAGCCAGCCGCGGCGGAGGCCGCGGCCGGGGCCGCCGTGGCGGACCACGGTCCAGGTGATGCCGACCGCGGCGCAGAGGCCGAGGAACCCCGGGAGGTCGCGGGTGCCGAGGAAGGCGAGGAAGGCGAACAGGATCTCGACCCAGACGAACCAGCGGGCGCGGAGCGGCAGGACGAAGAAGAGGTAGACCGTGGCGTCGGCGAAGAGGGCGGCGAAGGCCGCGACGAGGATCGCCAGGAGGGTCCGCTGCCCCTGCATGATCAGGTAGGGCGGCCCGAGCGGCCAGCCGATCAGGCGCAGGACGACGTCGACCGCCACCGCCGCCAGCGCGCCGCCGACCACCGCCCACGCCAGGGTGCGCCAGAAGCGCTTGCGGCCGAGCCGCCAGAAGACGTCCTTGCCGAACCAGAAGAGGATCAGCAGCTCGAGCAGGATCCACAGGCTGGGGCTGCCGTAGCCGATGAAGGCGTAGGTGGCGAGCTGCCAGACATAGCCCGCCAGCCACGCCGCCGAGGTCAGGCGCAAGAGGAGGAGGCCGCCCCCGGTCAGGACGTCGATCGAGAAGGTGCCGAAGACCACCGCCAGGAGCACGATGACGTCGGGCGGCACCGGGCCGCTCAGTCCTCCAAGACCGCCCCCCAACCCTCCCGCCAGCGGGCCGCGGCCCATCGGTTGCCGTCCGTACACGCGCCCTCCCTACCCCTTGCGCCGTTCGAAGTCGCGCATCCGTTCGGCCAGCGCCTCGACGCCTTCGAGCGGCATGGCATTGTAGAGCGAGGCGCGGACGCCGCCGACCGAGCGGTGCCCCTCGAGCTGGATCAGGCCGGCCTCGGCGGCCCCGGCCAGGAAGCGCTTCTCCAGCCCCTCGTCCGGCAGCCGGAAGGTGACGTTCATGCGCGAGCGGTCGGCCGGGTCGACCGTGCCGCGGTAGAAGCCGCCGCCGTCGATCAGCCGGTAGAGGACCGCCGCCCGTTCCTCGGCCGCGCGCTCCATCGCCGCCAGGCCGCCGCGCTCCTCGACCCAGCGGCAGCACAGGCCGAGGACGTAGATCGGCCAGCAGGGCGGGGTGTTGTAGAGCGAGCCGGCGCCGGCGTGGCTGCGGTAGTCGAGCATCGCCGGCAGCCCCTCGGGCGCGGCCGCCATCAAGTCCTCGCGCACCACCACAAGGGTGACGCCGGCCGGGCCGAGGTTCTTCTGGGCGCCGGCATAGAGGAGCCCGGTGCGCTCCCAGGGGATCGGCCGCGCCAGGACGTCCGAGGAGGCGTCGATCACCAGCGGCACGCCGCCGCCGTCGGGCAGGTCGCGCCACTGGGTGCCGTAGACCGTGTTGTTCGAGGTGACGTGGACGAAGGCGGCGCCGGGGTCGACGTCCAGCTCGGCGGGCGCCGGCAGCCGCGTGAAGCGCTCGCCCTCGGTCGAGGCGGCCACCCGCACGCCGGCGCCGCGCGAGGCGGCCACCTTCCGGGCGTCGGCGAGCGCCTTCTGGGACCAGGTTCCGGTGATCACGTAGTCGGCGCTCCGGCCGGCGCCGAGGAGGTTCATCGGCGCCATCGCGAACTGGAGGCTCGCGCCGCCGCCGAGGAGCAGGACGGCGAAACCGTCGGGAACCGCGAGCAGGCGACGGAGCGCCGCCAGCGCCTCGGCGTGGATCGACTCGTACTCCCGGCCGCGGTGGCTCATCTCCATCACCGACATGCCGCTGCCGCGCCAGTCGAGGAGATCCCGCCGCGCCTCGTCGAGCACCTCCGCCGGGAGCACCGCGGGGCCGGCCGAGAAGTTGTAGATGCGGGTCATGTTCGTCCTCCCGCGGCGACCGCCGCCGGTACGGCAACGGGGGCCAGCTCGTGGACCAGGAGCCCCGAGCGCAGCTTGGGCTCGAACCAGGTCGACTTGGGCGGCAGTACGCCGCCGGCGTCGGCCACCGCCATGAGCTGCTCCACGGTCACCGGATGGAGCGCGAAGGCGACGCCGCTCCCGCGGGCGTCGACCCGGCGCGCCAGCTCGTCGCTGCCGCGGACGCCGCCGACGAACTCGATCCGCGTCGAGGTCCGCGGGTCGTCGATCCCGAGCAGCGGCCCGAGCACGAGGTCCTGGAGGATCGCGGCGTCGAGCGAGGCGACCGGATCAGGGTCGTCGAGCCGCTCGCGCGGCGCCTCGAGCGCATACCAGCGCCCGGCGAGATACATCGCGAAGCGGCCGCGCCCGGCGGGCTCGGGCGGGCCGTCCGGGGTCACCGGCATCACCGCCGCGAGCGCGCGCAGGAACTCCTCGGGCGAGCGCCCGCCGAGATCGCCCACCACGCGGTTGTAGGGCAGGATCGCCAGCTCCTCGGCCGGGAAGAGGACGGCCAGGAAGCGGTCGGCCTCCCCCACCCCGGCGCCCCGCGCGGCCGCAGCGGCCAGCTCGCGGTGGACGCGGCTGTAGGCGGCGGCGCGGTGGTGGCCGTCGGCGACGTAGAGCGCCGGCACCGCGGCGAGGTCCGCGGCGAGCGCGGCGGAGTCGGCGGCGGAGAGGCGCCAGACGACGTGGCGCACGCCGTCGACGGCGGTGAAGTCGTAGAGCGGCTCGGCGGCCGCGGCGGCGGCGGTCACGCGCCGATCGATCTCGGCCCGCCCGCGGTAGGTGAGGAACACCGGCCCGGCGTGGGCCGCGATCGCCAGCGCGTGGCGGGTGCGGTCCTCCTCCTTGTCGGGCCGGGTGTACTCGTGGCGCTTGATCAGACCGCGGTCGTACTCGGCGACCGGGGAGCAGCCGACGATCCCGGTCTGCGCCCGCCCGCGCCAGACCTGGCGGTAGAGGTAGAGCGCGGGCTCGGGGTCGCGCACCAGCACGCCGCGCTCGACCAGCCCGGCGAGCGCCCCGGCGGCCCGGCGGTAGACCGCCTGGCCGTGCGGATCGGCGTCCGGCGGCAGGTCGATCTCGGCGCGCACCACGTGGAGGAAGCTGTCGGGGTTGCCGGCGGCGAGCGCGCGCGCCTCGCCGGCGTCGACCACGTCGTAGGGGACGCTGGCGACCCGGGCGGCGGCCTCGGGGCGCGGGCGGAGGGCGCGGAAGGGGTGGATCACGGCCATGCGGGCGGGCCCTATCTTACCGGTCCGGCGGCGGGCCGGGGGCGCCCTTCGCCCGTGATAGCGTTCGGGCCGGCTTTGTACCCCTACCCTACCGAGAGCGACCGCGCCGCCGACCCGGGCGGTCGAGGAGATTCCGAGATGGACCAGTACGCACCGCCGCCTCCGCCCCCTTACGCCCCGCCCGCCGCGCCGCCGCCCGCGCCCGAGAAGAAGAAGGGGCTGCCGCCCCTGGCCTGGGTCGGCATCGGCTGCGGGGCGCTGCTCGTGATCGCCCTGATCGTGTTCGTCGCCGGCTCGATGTTCGTCGCCAAGAAGGTGCGCGACGTCGCCGGCGACTTCGAGGACAATCCGGCGATGGCCGCCGCGACGATGATGGTACGCCTCAACCCGGAGCTCGAACTGGTCGAGAGCGACCAGGAGGCCGGCACCCTCACCGTCCGCAACAAGAAGACCGGCGAGGAGATGACCTTCAACCTCGACGACATCGAGCAGGGGCGCCTCTCCGTCCTCACCGGCGAAGGCGAGGAGTCGTCGATCACCTTCGGCCAGGGCGAGGAGGGCGTCGAGATCACCACCGAGGAGGGCGGCAAGACCTCGCGCCTCCAGCTCGGCACGGGGAGCGACGACGTCCCGGACTGGGTGCCGGTCTACCCCGGGAGCCAGCCCGCCGGCACCTATCTCGCGACCACCGCCGAGGGTACCAACGGCCTCTTCAGCGTCACCACCGGCGACGCGCCGGAGGAGGTCCTCGACTGGTACGCGGGCGAGCTCGAGGAGCTCGGCCTGACCGTCGAGCGCACCACCTTCGCCACGCCGGTCAACCGGGGCGGCACGCTGGCCGGCCGCCGCGAGGGGCGGGAGGTGACCGTCACCGTGGTCAGCCAGGACGAGGGGACCCAGGCCCAGGTGATGTTCAACGACAAGTAGCCGGGATCCCGCCGGGGGCCGGCCACTCGCCGGCCCCCGCGCCGCCGCCCGCGACCCGCCCGCCGCTCCCAGTTCCCGTCCCCTCGCTCCCTCTTCTCCGGCCCGCCTTTTCGGCCCGCGCTCCGGCCCGCCCGGAACGCATCGCGATACCGGAAGAGGTAATTCTGTTATAGTGCAACAGCGACAGAAATCATGCCTGCACGTGCCACCGACCGGCCGCAGGCATTCCAGGGGGAGAGGAGCGATGACCATGGCCGCCACTCGGTTACTGGAGAACGAACCGGACGACGCGCCCCGCACCGGTCCGCGGGGCGGCACCACGACGGTCACCAACTCCGGCATGATCCGCAAGAACCTGTGGATCTCCAACGAGGAGAACGAGGCGCTGCGCCGGCGCGCCTTCGACGAACGGCGCAGCGAGACCCAGATCATCCGCACCGGGCTGCGGCGGATCCTCGACCTTCCGGACGAGCCCGAGGGGTAGCGGCTCAGCCGGCGTCGAGGTCGAGCGCCCGGCGCAGCTCGCGCAGCTTGGCCTGGATCCGGCGGACGTTGTCCGGGCCGGCCCGCAGCAGGCTCTTCTGGGCCGCCGAGAGCCCCTCGAGCGCGGGATCGGCGTAGGCCCAGCCGCCGCCGCGGCCGGCCGGCACCAGCTCGGGGTCGGCGGGCGGCACCGGGGCCGCGAGCAGGTGGTCGATCGCCCGGACCAGGGTGGCGTCGAAGCCCCCCTCGGGATAGCCGAGGTCGCGGTAGGCCTCCTCGAGCAGCGGCCGCAGGCGCCGGTGGAGGCGCGCCGCGCCCGCGGTGTCGATCGAGGCCAGGACCGCGGTCGGGGCGTCGTAGCGGCGCTGGCTCTCCGGGTCCGGCCGCACGACCTCGCCGGCGCCGCCGGCCACCCGGTAGGCGCCGGCCGGGATCAGCGTCGGCAGGTTCGGCCGCGGGCTGACGCCGCGGGAGACGTTGTCGACCGCCGCCACGAAACGCCGGATCAGGCCGTCGGTGGCGAGGTAGCGGGCCAGCTCCGGCCGCTCCGACAGCGCGCCGGCCAGGCGCGCGACCACCGCGTCGCTGGCGTCGAGCGGGGGCAGCTCGAGGTCCTCCTCGGGCGCCTCCTCCACGGTTTCGGGCGCCTCCCGCGCCGGCACCTCGGCGACGGGCTGCGGCCGGTCGACGCCGCCCGGGTCGCGGCCGAGGAACCACCAGACTGCCCCGGCGGCGAGGACCACGACGAGGACGATCCAGAGCCAGCGACCGCGGCCCGGTGGACGGGAGGAGCCCGGCGCTCCACGGCCGGCCTCGTAGCGGTCCCCCAGCTCCAGGTCGTCGCCGCGCTCGGGCTCCCGCAGGCGGTAGTCTTCTCGCTCGCTCATCTCGCGCCTCCCCGTTCTCGTTCGATCATACCGACCGCGGTTGACGCGGTCATGTCGGGGACGGTGCGGCGGGCGGCAGGTCGAGGACGAAGGTGACCGGCCCGTCGTTGACCAGCTCGACCGCCATGCGGGCGCCGAAGCGGCCGCCGGCGACCTCGAAGCCGCGCCGGCGGAGGTCGTCGATCAGCGCCTCGATCAGCGGCGCGGCCGCCTCGGGCGGCGCGGCGCGGTCGAACGACGGCCGGCGGCCGCGGTCGAGCGACGCCGCGAGGGTGAACTGGGAGACGACCAGGAAGGCGGCCCCGGCGGCGGCGGCGGCGAGGTTCATGCGGCCGGCCTCGTCCTCGAAGACGCGCAGGCCGGCGAGCCTGTCGGCGGCGGCGGCGGCCTGGGCGGCGCCGTCCCCCCGCTCGACCCCGACCAGGGCGAGGAGGCCGCGGCCGATCGCGCCGACCGTCTCGCCGTCGACGCGCACCGCCGCCGAGCTCACCCGCTGCAAGATCAGGCGCACCGTTTCCGTCCAGTAGAGAGTAGGCGCCCCCGCCGGCCGCGGCCGGAATCGCCGGCTCGACCGCGGGGGCGGCGCCGGCGATGATACCCGGAGCCCTGTGATAGCTTGACCCGCGCCCTCGGGGCGGGCACCGCCCGCCGGCCCGCCGCCCCCGGACGCCCAACCCGCGACATCGGAGACCGCCAATGGTCAACAAAGTGTTTCTGCTCGGCAACCTCGGCCGCGACCCGGAGATCCGCAGCACTCAGTCAGGGCAGCCGGTCGCCAACTTCTCGATCGCCACCAACCGCCGCTGGGTCGACCGCACCGGTCAGCGCCAGGAGCAGACGGAGTGGCACAACATCGTCTGTTTCGGCCGCCAGGCGGAGGTCGCCGGCCAGTACCTCCAGAAGGGGAAGCAGATCTTCGTCGAGGGACGGATCCAGACCCGCTCCTGGGACGACCGGCAGTCCGGGGAGAAGAAGTACCGGACGGAGATCATCTGCGAGAACTTCCAGATGCTCGGGCAGCGCGGCGGCGGCGAGCACGAGGGCGGCGGCGGGGGCGGTTACAGCGGCGGCGGCGGTGGGAGCTATGGCGGCGGCGGTGGAGCCGGCGGCGGCGGGGACTACGAGCCGGACTACGGCGAGCCTGGCGGCAGTCCGGGCGGCGGTGCTGCGGGCGCGGGCGGTGGGGGCGCGGCGGACGACGACGACATTCCGTTCTGATTGGCACCGCCACGCAACGGCCGGGGGCGGAGAGCCCTCGCGCAGGGGACGGGGCGCGCTCCGAGTGTGCGGGTGGGGGTCGGCGCGCCCCTCGTCAGACCCCGCGCGGGTCCGCGTCGCCTTCTGAATCGGTGCGTTGGGCGCGGGGTCTGGCGCCCCTGCGCGAGGGCTCTCCGCCCCCGGCCTGCCGGCCTGCCCACCCTATCCGCTGGAGACTTCGGTCCGAAGACGATCCAACGCGGGTTCGATGCGCTCTCGGGGCGCGTCGCGGTGGGTGACCAGGCGCACGGTTTCGGGGCTGATCGGGACGGCCAGGAGGCCGACTTCGCGGGCCGTGGCTAGGAAACCGGCGGCGAGGCCGCCTTCGGGGGTCTCGCCGCGGAAGAGCGCGGGGGTCACTCGCACCATGACGATGTTGGTCGCGACCGCGGCGGGGTCGGTCGCCAGGCCCGGGATCGCGGCCAGCTCGCCGGCCAGCCAGGCGGCGTTCTCGTGGTCGCGGGCGAGGAGGGATGGGCCTTCTTCGAGCGCGATCAGGCCGGCGGCGGCGAGGATTCCGGCCTGGCGCATGCCGCCGCCGAGCATCTTGCGCACGCGCCGGGCCTCGTGGACGAAGGCGCGGTCGCCGGCGAGGAGGGAGCCGACCGGGGCGCCGAGTCCCTTCGAGAGCGAGATCATCACCGAGTCGAAGCCGGCGGCGAGGTCCGCGGCGGAGGTGCCGAGGGCGATCGCGGCGTTGAAGAGGCGGGCGCCGTCGAGGTGGACCGGGAGGCCGCGGCGGCGCGCCACGGCGAGGATCTCGTCGATCCGCGGCCGCGGGTAGACGGTGCCGCCCGCCATGTTGTGGGTGTTCTCGATCACGATCACGCCGGTGCGCGACTTGTAGGTGACGTCGGGCGAGATCGCGGCCTCGACCTGGGCCGCGGTCAGGAGGCCGCGCTCGGTCTCGACGGTGTGCGGCAGGAGGCCCGAGATCGCCGCCATCGCGCCCATCTCGTAGAGGACGACGTGGCCGCGGCGGTCGCAGATCACCTCGCTCCCCGGCCGGGCGTGGAGGTGGAGCGCGATCTGGTTGCCCATGGTGCCGGACGGCACGAAGAGCGCCGCCTCGCGGCCGAGCGCCGCGGCGCCGGCGGCCTCGAGGCGGGCGACGGTCGGGTCCTCGCCGAAGACGTCGTCGCCGACCTCGGCCTCTGCCATCGCCCGGCGCATCGCCGGGGTCGGCCGGGTGACGGTGTCGGAGCGGAGGTCGACCGGCGGCTCGCTCATCTCAGAACCCGATCGCCAGGTTGAGGGCGCCCTGGAACGCCTCGCCCTGCTCGACCTCGACAGTGATCTTGGGCAGGAGCAGGTTGAGGGTGACGCCGGCGTAGACGAAGCCCTGGGTGGCGTCGGTCTCGAACGGATCGCCGAGCGCGCCGCGGTCGAGGCTCCCCTCGCCGTAGTAGAAGCCGGCGCCGACGTAGGGGGTGACCACGGCGAAGCCCTTGGAGAGCTCCAGCTCGGCGCCGTAGAGGTCGAGGCCGTAGGCGCCGCCGCCGGTCGATTGCGTTCCGGTCACCCGCACCCCGAGCGCCGGCGACACCGCGCCGCCGTCGAGGATCGCCCACGTCAGCTCGCCCGAGACGAGCTCGATGTCGCCGTCGATCGCCTCGCCGTAGCTGGCTCCGAGGTCGATGCCGCCGGGGAGCCCCTTGCGCGCGCCGACGCGGGCGATCGACAGCGTGCCGCCGGGGAGGTCGCCGGAGACCGCGCCGCGGTAAAACGGCTCCTCGTCGAAGTCGCGGTCGGCGGTCGCCTCGACGTAGACCCGGAAGCCGGTGATGCCGAGCGGCGCGGCGCCGTGGCGGGGGTAGGGGTAGGCTGCGAAGGCGAAGCGCTGGTGGAAGGCCTCGAAGTCCTCGCGCGACGCGCCGGGGCGCGGCTCCCAGGCCGCCGCCGGCGCCGCCGCGGCGAGGAGGGCGGGGAGCGCGAGCAGCAGTGCGGCGATCCAGCCTCTCCGACCACTTCCGTCAGCCATTCCCCACCTCCTCGGTCGGCATCGCGACGCGCGGTTCCCCGGCTGCCGCGGCGCCGGCGTCTTCCGGCGCGGTGTACTCCGCCAGCAACTCCCGGACCAGGGAGGGCGTGCCGCCCGCCGCACCCTCGGCGATCAGCGCGCGCGACCGTGCGTCGAGCGCGGCCACCACGCCGAGGTTCCCCTCGCGGGCCAGCGCGCCGAGATCGTACCCCGCGTCGTCGGCCCAGCGCGCGGCGCGGAAGAGCGCCTGCCCGGCCGCCGGCGGCCGGCCGCAGCGCAACCACAGCTCAGCGGCGAGCGCCAGGAGCCCGGCCAGCCGGCGGGTCTCGGCGCCGGCGAGCGGCGGGCGCGGCAGCGGCCGGGGCAGCCACGGCGCCAGCCCGGCTGCGGCCGCGGCGCGCGCGAACCGGCGCTCGTCGGGCGGCGGGCGGTGGAAGAGGGCGTCGAAGACCTCCGCGCCGCGCTCCTCGGCGAGCCGGCGGCGCTGGGCGGCGCTGAGTCGGAGGGCCATCGGCTGGAGGGCGGCGACCCCGGCCGCGGCGAAGGCACGGGCGGCGGCGCCGGCGGTCTCCTCACCGGTGCTGAAGCCGGGGATCAGCGGCCAGACGACGGCGGCGCCGGGGAGGGCTTCGGCGAGGTCGCCCGTGGCGGCGACGGCGCCGTCGACACCGTTGGCGAGCAAGGCGGGCACCGGGTCGAGCAGGAGGACGACCCCGGAGCGGGCGAGGGCGGCGAGGGCTCCGAGGTCCTCCCGCTCGACGGTGGTGCCCGCTTGAGGAAGTCCCACGGTGACGGGCGAGGGCGCGGCCAGCCCGCCAGCCGGGCCAACCTGCTCCTCCCGCTCGCCCGCGGCCGGGCTTGCGGGCACCGGCACCTGGACGATCACGGGTACGCCCGCCGCGGCCAGCCGGGCCGCCAGCTCTCGACGCCCGATCCAGGCGGCCGGGGGCACCGGCGGCAGCCAGACCGCGTCGTCGACCGCGGCCGGCGGCGGCCTGAGTGCGGCGGCCGCCCCGGCCTCGCCCGGCTCCTCCGCCGCCTCCCCCAGCTCCCCATCCGCGACGTCGATCCACGGCCACGCCGGCCGCGGCCAGCCGCGGGGCCGCCAGCGAACCCAGAGGCGCGCCGGCTCCGGCCGCTGCTCGACCCACCCTCCCCTCACCGGCCGGCCTCCGTTCCCGTCATTCCTTCTCCGCCGCGCCGCCGCCCAGCCGCGCCGCCAGCGCCGCCGCCACCTGCCGCTCGACGTGCTTGGCCAGGACGTCGACCTCGAGGTTGACCCGGTCGCCCTTCTGGAGCGCGCCGAGCGTCGTCACCTCGAGCGTGTGCGGGATGCAGGCGACGGTGAAGCGGTCCACCGTGCAGTCGAAGATCGTCAGGCTGACGCCGTCGACCGTCACCGACCCCTTCTCCACCAGGTAGCGGCCGACCCCCGGGGGCGCGGCGAAGGTGAGGAGCCGGTGTTCCCCGGTGTCGGCGCGGGCGGCGACCTCGCCGACGCCGTCGACGTGCCCCTGCACCCAGTGGCCGCCGAGCGGGTCGCCGAGGCGCAGCGCCGGCTCGAGGTTGACCTCGGAACCCTCCGCGAGCCCGCCCAGGGTGGTGCGCGCGAGGGTCTCGGGCGACAGCTCGACGATGCTCAGCGCGCTGCCGCCGTCGCTCCCCCGCTCGACCACGGTGAGGCAGACGCCGGCGACCGCCAGGCTGGCGCCGACCGCGAGCCGCCCGGCGAGGTCCGGGGAGTGCGCGATCGCCAGCCGGCGGCCGCCATGCCCCGAGGGGACCGGCGGTCCGGTCAGGCGACCACGTTTGACGACCAGGCCGGTGAACATCCTTCGCGGAGGGCGCTCGAGATCAGGTCGGAGCCGGTCGGGGGATCACCTGCAACGTCAGGGCGAGCAAGCATCCCTCCCGGTAGGCGCTCAAGATCAGGTCGGGCCCGCGCCGGCGGGCGCGCAGGCATTCGAGGCGGACGGCTCCGGCGAGGGTCGCCGCCCCGGCGCCGCCGAGCGGTCCGGGAGCGCCGGCGCCGCCGATCAGCCGCGGTGCCGCCACCGCCTCGACGCGATCGAAGAGCCCGTCGGTTGCGAAGGCCGCGAGCACCTCGCCGCCCCCCTCGACCAGCACGCTCTGGATCCCGCGCCGGTGGAGGTCGGCGAGCACCGCGGCCGGCTCCGGATCGGCCAGCTCGACCACCGTCGCGCCGGCGGCCTCGAGCGCGCTTCGGCGGCCGATCGAACCGGCGGCGCGGGAGCGGGCGCGAGTGTACACCAGCACCGCACCCCCCTCCGCGGGCGGTGCCTCGGTGAGCATCCGGGCCGTGGGGCTCAGGCGCAGCCGGCGGTCGAGCACCACCCGCGCGCCGGGACCGGGGGCGAGACCCAGCCGCCGGGTCAGCATCGGATCGTCGGCCAGGGCGGTGCCGCTGCCGACCAGCACCGCGTCGTGCTCCTCGCGCAGCCCGAGCGCCCAGCGCCGCGCCGGCGGCGAGGAGATCCACTGGCTCTCGCCCCCGGCGGTGGCGATCCTGCCGTCGAGGCTCATCGCCCATTTGAGGGTGACCGCGGGGCGGCCGTGGACGGCGGCGGTCAGGAACGCCAGGTTGAGGCGGACCGCTTCCTCGGCCAGGAGGCCGCTCTCGACCGCGATCCCCGCCGCGCGCAACCGCTCGAAGCCGCCCCCCTCGACCGCCGGGTTGGGGTCGCGGTGGCAGGCGACCACCCGCGCCACGCCGGCGGCGATCAGCGCCTCGGCGCAGGGCGGCGTGCGGCCGTGGTGGGCGCAGGGCTCGAGGTTGACGTAGCAGGTGGCGCCGCGGGCGCGCGCCCCGGCGGCGGCGAGCGCCTCGGCCTCGGCGTGCGGCAGCCCGGCGCGCCGGTGCCAGCCCTCCCCCACCGCCTCGCCGTCCCGCACGAGCACGCACCCGACGCGCGGGTTCGGTGCGGTGCCGCAGCGGCCGCGCTCGGCCAGTCGCAGGGCGCGCGCGAGCCAGCGGCGGTCGGCTTCGGGGATCGCCACGGGCCGGCTCAACCCAGAAGTGCCGAGGCGAACTCGCGCGGCCGGAAGTCGACCAGGTCGTCCGCGCTCTCGCCGACGCCCAGGTAAAGCACCGGCAGGCGCAGCTCGCGCGCCACGGCGACCGCCATGCCCCCCTTGGCGGTGCCGTCGAGCTTGGCCAGCAGAACGCCGTCGACCGGCACCACCTGGCTGAACGTGCGCGCCTGGGCGAGCGCGTTCTGGCCGGTGGTGGCGTCGAGCACGAGCACCGTCCGGCGCGGCCAGTCGGCGGCCTCGCGCTCGATCACGCGGCCGATCTTGCCCAGCTCGGCCATCAGGTAGTCCTTGGTGTGGAGGCGGCCGGCGGTATCGATCAGGACCTCGGAAGCGCGCCGCGAGCGCGCCGCCTGGAGCGCGTCGTAGACCACCGAGGCGGGGTCGGCGCCCGGCGTCGAGCGCACCACCGGGACCCCCAGCCGCTCGCCCCAGAGCGCGAGCTGGTCGATCGCCGCGGCGCGGAAGGTGTCGGCCGCGGCGAGGAGCGGCGTCCGGCCGCGGAGCTGGGCGCGGCGCGCGAGCTTGGCGATCGAGGTGGTCTTGCCGGCGCCGTTGACGCCGACGACCAGGGTCACCCGCGGCCCGGCGCCGGGCGGCGGCTCCTCGGGGGGCCTGGGCGCGTCGAGGAGCAGGATCGACATCTCGTCAACCAGCATCTCGCGCAGCCGGAGGAGGTCGGTCGCCTGCCCCGGCTTGACGTCGCGCTGGATCCGCTCGACCAGCTCGAGCGCGGTCTCGACGCCGATGTCGGCCGCGATCAGCGCCTCCTCGAGGAACTCCAGGGTCTCGGCATCGATCGTGTCGCGCCCCTCGAGCGCGGCGCCGACCTTGCCGAGGATCTCGGTGTGGGTCATCAGCAAGCCGCGCTTGAGCTTGCTCCAGAAGCCCCGCTGGGCCTCCTCGGGCTCGGGCAGCTTGCGCTCGGGGGCGATCTCGAGCGCCCCGGCGGCGGCCGGGGTCGGGGCGTCCTGCCTGGTGTCGGTGGTCATGCGCGATCGATCATAGCGGGCGGGCTCGACCGCGGGACCGCGCCGGGCGGCGCAGAACGGGCTAGGCGACGCCGGAGACTGGCTCGTTCGACTCCTCGGCGGCCTCGGCAAGGAGGACGTCGAGGCGGTCGAGCGCGCCGTCGAGCCGAGTGGTGACGGCGCTCCGGCGCTCGCGGCCGGCGCGCCTTTCGCGCCGCTCACGGACCGCCTTGCGCTCGCGCACGGCCGGCCGCTCGGGCGCCTGCTCGAGCTCGACGACGCAGTCCCAGACCGTGCGTTCGGCGTCCTCGAGCACGCCCGGGCGCAGGGCGAGACCGTGGCGGCGGAGGATCGGCTCGAGCTCCTCGCGCCGTTCGCTCAGGCTCGCGCGGGTGCGCCGGTAGCCCAGCTCGCAGACCTGGCGCCGGTCGGTGAAGCTGAAGACGTTGGTGAAGAACATCGTGTAGTCGTCGCGCCGCGGTTCGAACAGGACCACGTCGGCGTCCGGGTACTGGCGGCGATACTTGGCGATGCCGGCCTCCAGGCGCGAGCGGATCAGGGTGCGCACGCTCTGCGCCAGCACCGTCGGCAGGCCGCGCTCGATCAGCTTGCCGCGCCCCATCACCCCCTCCTCGACCGAACGGGTGGTGTCGACCGGCACGATCGGGTTGACCGCCAGCACCAGGTCGGCGCCCGACTCGAGCGCGACCGAGGCGTGCACGGTCTTGAGCAGGACGCCGTCGACGTAGTGGCGCCCCTCGATCGTCACCGGCGGGTAGAGCCCGGGGAGCGCGCCGCTCGCCTCGACCGCCTTCGAGATCGGCACGTGGTCCATGCCCGGCTCGCCGAAACGGACGGCGCGGCCGGTGTCGAGGTCGGCCGCGACCACCACCAGGCGGCGGCCGAGCCGCCGGAAGTCGTCGGTGCGCCCCGGCTTGCTGAAGACGCCGTGGAGGTAGGCGGCGATCCGGCGGCTGTCGAAGATCCCCACCGGCAGCGCCCGCCCGAGCCGCAGCAGCGGCTCGAGGACGCTGTAGTTGCCCGGCTTCTTCAGGTAGTCCCAGAGCCCGCTCCAGAACAGGCCGGGCACCATCGCGGCACGCCGCGCCAGCTCGCCGACCGCGGGCTGGAAGAAGTTGCCGGGGGCGAACGGCCCCTCGTCGGAGTCGTAGGTGGCGATCGTCCGGCAGAGGCTCTCGACGCTGATGCCGTTGGCCAGGCAGGCGCCGACGAAGGCGCCTGCGCTGACCCCGACGTAGACGTGGAGATCGTTGAGGTCGAGCCCCTCGATCGACTCCTCGAGCGCGCACAGGGCGCCGATCTGGTAGATCGCGCCCCCCGGCCCGCCGCTCGCCAGTGCCAGGCCGATCCGCGGCACCGCCGGACGCGCCGAGCGCCCCCCCTCGATCACCCGCATTCCGCCCCCCTCCCGAAACGCTAGTTCGCGGTTTCCTCGTCGTAGGTGTACTGGGTCTGCACGGTGCCGTCCTTGCGGTGCACCACGACGGCGGCCGGAGCCTTGCCGCGGGCCAGCTCGCGGGCCGCGGTCAGCGCCTCGTCCTTGGTGTCGTGGACGCTGGCGGCGCGGCTCGCGCCCTCGTGCTCGACCTTCCAGCCCTCGTCGTGCGGCGCCACGTGGTAGACCGCCCGATCGGCCGCGCGCCCGCCCTTGGCCCCCGGCGCGCCGCGCAGGTGGTCGATCTTGGCGTTGAGCTCCTCGACCCGCTCGGTCAGGCGGTGGATCTCCTCGCGGCTGGGCACGCCCATCCGCTGGAGCACGTCGGTGATCCGCTCGTCGAGCGCGCCCCAGACGCTGTCGAAGCGCTTCTCGATCCGCTCGCGGGCGTCGCGCACCCCCTCCTCGACCCGGCCGCGGACGTCCTTGACCCGGCTCTCGACGCGGGTGCGCGCCTCGCCGGCCTGCTCCTTGCCGCGGGTCTCGACGGTGCGGCCCTTGTCGACCAGATCGCGGAAGAGCCGGTCGCCCTCCTCGCCGACGGTCGACAGCGCGCCGAGGCCGGCGAGCCAGACCTTGTGGGCGCCCTCGAGGACTTCGTCGCCGACGCGGCGGGCGCCCTCTCCGAACTGTCGTACGGTTTCCTTGGCTTGCGTGGTGGTGGTCGTCGTGGTGGCCATGGCCATCCTCTCTTTCTCTCTCGGTGACTCTCGGGTGGTTCTGTGGATCGGCGTCGATCGGTCAGGCGGCGGGCGGCTTCTCGGCCGCGGTCTTCGCGCCTGCGATCTTCGCGGCCGCGATCTTCGCGACCCTGCGGTCGAGCGCCTCGAGGCGGCCGGCGAGGTCGCGGACGTCCTCGCGGGAGGCGACGCCCAGACGGTTCAGGGTGTCGCGCACCCGGTCCTCGACCCGCTCCTGCACGCGGCCCGAGAGGTCGCGCACCCGGCGGCCGGTCTCGGCCAGCCGGCGGTCGATCGCCTTGAACTGCTTCTTCTCGACCTTGCGGCCGCGCTCGACCAGGGTGTCGAACAGGCCGCGTCCCTCTTCCTCGGCGCGCCGCGCGGCGCCGAGGCCGGCCAGCCAGAGCGTGCGGCCCGCCTCGGTGACCTCGTGGCGCAGCGTCTCGAAGCGCGCTTCGGTCTCGGTCTCGGTCTGGTGAGTGTGAACGGTGGTCATCGGATCTTCTCCCTGCGGGACCGCGGCGGTCCCGCTTCGGCCCCGGGGGGACCGGTCTCGTGGTCGATTTCGTCGTCGGTGGTGCTCCGGCCCGCGGCCGCGGCGTCGACGCCGCGCTCGCTCTCGAGGCCGCGCAACGAGCTCTCGAGGTGATCGAGCTGCGAGCGCAGGCGCGACATCTCCTCGCGCGCCCGGCGCAGCGGCCCGAGGCGGTCGACCGAGGCCTGGACCAGGCGGTCGACCCCCTGCTGGACGCGCTCGCGGCCGGTCTCGACCGCGCGCTCGCCCATCCGCACCAGCTCGTGGAGCAGCTCGCTGGGCAGGAGCGCGGTTCCCTTGCGTCCCTCCTCGAGGATGATCTGGGTCAGGGTCTGCGAGGTCACGTCGGCGTCGGTGGCGTTGTCGACCACCCGCACGTCCTGTCCCTCGCGCACCCAGGCCGCGATCTCCTCGAGAGAGACGTAACGGCTCTCCTCGGTGTCGTACAACTTGCGGCTCTCGTAGCGCTTGATCAGCCGGATCATGGTTTCGTCACTCCGCGGCGGGTCGGCCGGTTCTCCGGGGAGGCGGCCCCGATGTCGTTCGCCGGGGCACCGCCTCGCCCATTATGCCGTAGTGCGGCAAACCCGCCGCTTGGTGAAGAGACCTTACCGCACTGCGGCATCGATGTCAAGCCTTGATGCCGCGGCGCGGCAAGTAGGGCCGCCGCTGCTTCCATGGCCGATTTCCACCGTCCAACGAGCCCCTCCCCCACTCCGGAGAGGAGCCGCACGTCACGATGCGGCAACGCCGCGGCGCGGCCGAGAACGGCGCCTCCATCCGCCCGCGCCCGCTGGTATCGTCGCCCGGCCATGCTGCGCCTCGAGTTCGACCGCGGCACCCTGCTGCTCCGTGCGCAGCCGGACGGGGACGGCGGGCCCCCGCCGGGCGGCCCCGACCTCCCCGGCCCGCTCCGCGACGGCTTCACCAGAGACCCGCGGATCGGCGCCTGGCGTGCCCCGGCGCGGCGCTACCGCGACACCGTGGCGGCGCTCCACCGCGCCGGCGTGCCGTTCGAGGACGCCGCGCGCGGCTACGCCGAGCTGGAGCTGCGCTGCCGGCTCGAGCGGACGCCGTTCCCGCACCAGGCGGAGGCGGTCGAGGCGTGGTGGCGCGGCGGCCGGCGCGGCGTGGTGGTGCTCCCGACCGGCGCCGGCAAGACCTACGTCGCGCAGCTCGCGATCGAGCGGCTCGGCCGGAGCGCGCTGGTCGTCACCCCGACGCTCGACCTGATGCAGCAGTGGTACGGCGCGCTCTCGACCGCCTTCGACTGCGCCGTCGGGCTGGTCGGCGGCGGCTACTACGACCTCCAGCCGCTGACCGTCACCACCTACGACTCCGCCTACCTCCACATGGAGCGCTTCGGCGACCGCTTCGGCCTCTTGGTCTTCGACGAGTGCCACCACCTGCCGGGGCCCTCCTACGCCTTCGCCGCCGAGGGGGCGATCGCGCCGTTCCGGTTGGGGCTCACCGCCACCCCGGAGCGCGAGGACGGCGGCGAGGCCCGCTACGCCGAGCTGATCGGCCCGGCGCTCTATCGGCGCGAGATCGGCGACCTCGCCGGCCGCTACCTTGCCGACTACGACGTCGAGCGGCTGACCGTCCACCTGTCGGCCGCCGAGCGCGAGGAGTACGGCCGCGAGCGCGCGCTCTACCGCGACTTCGTCGGCCGCCACGGCATCCGCTTCGGCACGCCGGCCGGTTGGGGGCGGTTCCTGATGATGACCTCGCGTTCCGAGGAGGGGCGCCGCGCCTTCCTCGCCTACCGGCGCCAGAAGGCGATCGCAGAGGCCTCCGAGGCCAAGCTCCGCCTGCTCGGGAGCCTCTTCGAGCGCCACCGGGGCGACCGCGTGCTGGTCTTCACCGCCGACAACGACACCGTCTACAAGATCTCGCGCCGCTTCCTGATCCCGGCGATCACCCACCAGACCCCGGTTCGCGAGCGCCACCGGACGCTCGCGCGCTTCAACGCCGGCGACTACCCGTTCGTGGTCACCTCGCGGGTGCTCAACGAGGGGGTCGACGTGCCCGCCGCCAACGTCGGGGTGATCCTCTCGGGGAGCGGCAGCGTGCGCGAGCACGTCCAGCGCCTGGGCCGCATCCTCCGCCGCGCCGAGGGCAAGCGCGCGCTCCTCTACGAGGTCGTCGCCGCCGACACCGCGGAGGAGCTGACCAGCGAGCGGCGCCGGCGCCACAGCGCCTGGACGGGGACCGCCGCTGGGACCGCCGGACCGGCGCCGGCGGGAACGGAGGACGGTGCTCACCGCTGACCTGGTCGAGGTCGCCGTGAAGAAGGGCGAGCTGGTGCCGCGCTGGGTCGACGCCGCCGACCCCGAGCGGCTGGCGCTCGCCGCGCGCCTGATCGAGACCTTCGAAGCCGCCCGCGGCCGGCCGCGCGCCGAGCTGGAGGCCGAGCTGACCGAGCTGACCGGAAGCGGCACCGGCTTCCGCTTCCACCGCGCGCTGGCCAAGCTCCTGTCCGACCGCTGCGCCTTCGAGACCGCCTCGGCCGCCGAGCCGGCCGCGGTCCGCGAGGCGGTCTTCGAGGCGGCGGCCGCGGCGTGGCGGGCGGACGAGGACGGCGAAGGGGCCGGAGATGCCGGGAGCGCCGCCGGCGAGGACGGCGCCGAGGTCCGCCGCCCGTTCCACTTCGACCGCGACGCGGTGCTCGCCGGCGCCGGAGGGAGCCTGGGGCTAGCCGCCGCCGGGATCGAGCCCGCGCTCTACGCCGACCTCAAGGCCGAGCAGGTGCTCGCCGGGTGGGAGCCATGCGAGCCGGCGTGGCTCCTCAACCGCTACAACGTCGCGCTCGCCCAGGGGGTGCTCCTCCGCGCCACCGCGCTGACCCTCGAGATCGCCGGCCAGGACCCCCGCCGCTACCGGGCGCTCTTCCGCAAGATCAAGTTCTTCCAGCTCCTCCACCGGGTCGAGGGGGACGCCGGGCGCGGCTACGTGATCCGCCTCGACGGGCCGCTGTCGCTCTTCGGCGCCAGCCAGCGCTACGGCCTCCAGATGGCGTCGTTCCTCCCCACCCTCCTCCACTTCGAGCGCTGGCGGCTGACCGCCGAGGTGCTCTGGGGACCGCGGCGGGTGGCGCGGGCGTTCCGGCTCGACGCCGCGGCGCAGCTCGCGCCGCTCGGCCGCCTCGCCGGCCAGTGGCAGCCCGACGAGGTGGCCTGGCTCCCCGAGCGGATCGCCGCCCTCGGCTCCGGCTGGGAGGTCGCGGCCGGCGGCGAGCTGATCGACCTCGGCGGCCAGGGGGTGCTGGTCCCCGACCTCGCCTGCCGCCACCGTACGAGCGGCGCCCGCGCCTTCCTCGAGGTGCTCGGCTACTGGAACCGCGGCGCGGTCGCGCGCCGGCTCGAGCTGCTTCGCCGCCACGGCCCGCCGAACCTGGTCCTGGCGCTCTCGAAGAGCCTCGCCGCCGGCGACGAGGACGACCTCGCCGGGCTCCCCGGCGAGGTCTACGTCTACCGCAGCGCGCCGTCGGCGCGGGCGATCGTGGCGGCGCTCGACAGGATCGCCGCCGGATCCGGCCCTGGCCCCGGCTCCGGCTCCGGGGGCCGCTCCAGCGCCAGGTAGGTGTCGGGACCGACCAGCCCGAGCCATGGGTCGCTCGCCGGGGTCAGGAAGAGCTGGTCGTAGATCCGCTCGGTGAAGGCCGCCGGGTCGGCCCCGGAGGAATCCTCGAGCCAGCGGTGGACGACGGCGTGGAGCAGGTACTCGTTGCGCAGGGTGTCGAGGCCGACCAGCTCCTCGAAGCCGGCGACCACCCGCTCCGCCGCTCCGGGATCGACCGGCCGATGCTTGGCCAGGAGCAGGCGGCGGCTGGCCTCGGAGAGCCGCCAATCCGGGCGTCGTGCGGCCGCCAGGCCCTCCCAGTCGAAGGGCGCCGCGTCCTCCAGCGCCTCGCCGGCCACCACCGGCTGCCACGACGTCCACCAGAGGGCGTCGATCACCGGCATCTCGAACTCCGCCTTGCCCATCGTGACGATCTGTGCCTCGCGCGCGTCCGGGGGCTCGGCGCCCGGGGCCGCCACGGCCAGGGCGAGCCCGGGCGCCACCGCGTCGAGGCCTCCGGCCCCCGCCAGCTCGTGGTCGAGCGCCTCCAATCGGCCGCGGTGGTAGCGGCTCAGACCGACGGCGAACTCCGGGTCCCCGGCGAAGGCCAGCGCGCTCGCGGCCGCGCCGGCGGCGGCCAGCCGGTCGCGGAAGATCCCCGGCCCGTAGAGCCCGGGGAGCGCGTCGACCAGCCGCCCGCGGGGATCGAGCACGTAGTGGACGCTGTTGCCGGTGATCGTCCCCTCGAGGCGGCGGCCGTCGCCGAAGTCGATGGTCAGGCGCGGCACCGGCCGCACCGACTCCCAGTGCAGGACGAAGCGCTCGCGCAGGAAGCCCGCGACCTCGGGGTCGGCGTAGAGGACGGTGCGGAAGAAGCGGCTGTTGGCGCAGGAGAGATCCTCGTCGAGCCGGCCGAGCAGGCGGAGCGAGAGGATCGGCCGGCCGTCGAGGGCGGCCTCCTCGACCGCGCTCGCGAGGTCGGTGTGCCAGTAGAGGCCGGAGGCGGCGCAGTCGCGCTGCGCGCAGACGGCGTCGAGGGCGCGCTCCCACGCGGCGCGACCGGGGTCGCGCTCGGGCGGCGCGGCGGCGAGCAGGGCGTCGACCGCGGCGGGACCGAGGAGGCGCAGCTCCTCGATCGCCGCCGCCGCGCCCTCGCCGCCGCCGGCGGCGGCCAGGACCAGGTGTTGCGGAGCCGGGAGGAGCCGGGCGAGGTCTGCGCAGGCCTCGGCGGCCGGCGGCGCCGCGGCGGCCGCGGTGATCGTCGCCGCCGCCAGCGCCGCGAGCCGAATGGCCCTGGCGCGGACCGGAAAGCGATTCAGCAGTGCGCTCATGGTCGTCTCCTTTCTGAGCCGCGGTCCACGCTAGCGCCCGCCGGCGGCCGCCAACGTAACCGCTGTGCAACGCCGCGCCGGCTCCGGCCCGGCCGCCCTGCGCGGGGGCTAGACTCTCCCGGTGACGTCGAGCGACAAGCCGCGCGTGCTGGTGATCGAGGACGACCTCGCGATCCGCCGCGGGGTCGCGGCGGCGCTCCGCCACGCCGGCTTCGAGCCGCTCGAGGCCGGCGACGGCGTGGAGGGCGAGCGCCTGGCGCTCGCCGAGCCGGTCTGCCTGGTCCTCCTCGACCTCACGCTGCCGCTGCGCGACGGCCACGCGGTGCTGGCGGCGATCCGCGACGCCCGGCCCGGGCTGCCGGTGATCCTGATCACCGCCCGCGGCGGCGAGGACGACCGGGTGCGCGGCCTCCGGCGCGGTGCCGACGACTACGTGGTCAAGCCCTTCGGCGTCCGCGAGCTGCTGGCGCGGGTCGAGGCGGTGCTCCGCCGCTCGGCCGAGCGGCGGCCGGAGGCCGGCGAGATCCCGCTCCCCGGCGGCGCCGTCCACCTCGCCGCGGGCGAGGTGCGCTTCGACGACGGCGGCCGTGCGCCGCTCACCCCGCTCGAGGCGCGCCTCCTGCGCTACCTCGCCGCCCACCGCGGGCGGCTGGTCGCGCGCGACGAGCTCCTGGTCCACGTCTGGCGGATCGACCCCCGGCGGATCCACACCCGCACCCTCGACATGGCGATGGCGCGCCTACGCCGGAAGCTCCGCGACGACGGCGCCACCGAGCCGGTGCTGGTCACCGTCCGCGGCCAGGGCTACCGGCTCCAGCCATGATGCGCCGCGCCGCCCTGATCGCCGGGTTTCTGCTCGGCGCCGCGGTGCTGGTCGCGGCGCTGCTCTGGATCGCGCGGCTCACGGCGCGCCTCGAGGCGGGCGAGACCGAGGCCCGCCGCCTGGCCGCCCAGGAGGAGCGGGTGCGCCTGGCGCTCTGGCGGATGGATTCGGCGCTCGCCACCTTCCTGGCGCTCGAGAACGCCCGCCCGGTCGATCCGCCGGCGGACGCGGCGCGGCGCACCGACCCGGCCTGGATCGCGGAGCGCTTCGAGATCGCGGCGTCGGGCCCGGCTCCGCCCGCGGCGGCCCCCGCCGAAGCGGCGCCGGCGGTCGACCCGGAACCCGCTCCGGCGCCGGCGCCCGCGGGGGCATCGGCCTCCCCGGAGCCGCCGCCGGCGCCCGCTCCGGTCAAGGCGCCGCCGCCGGCCGAGGCGCCCGCCGCGGCGGACGCGGCGCCGGAACGGGAGTCGCAGCTCCAGATGCAGCTCAACGTCGCGGAGTTCGAGCAGCGTCAGAAGTTCGCCGGGCAGCAGTCCGACTTCGTCCCGGAGATCGGCGAGCCCGCCGCGGACGAGCCGCCGGCGGCCGCGGAGCCGGAGCCGGCGGCCGCCGAGCCGGCGACGCAGGCGGAATCGCCCGGTGAGGCCGGAGCGCTCCGGGACGCCGGTTCGCCCGCGCTTCCAGATCACGCCCCCCAGGCGGAGCCTCGGCCGGTGCCTCGGCTGCCGCCTCGCGCCCGGCCGGCTCCGCCGCGTCCGCGCGGCCCCACCGGCGTGCTCGAGGCGCTCGAGCCGCGCTGGGAGGAGCCCGGCCGCCTGGTGCTCGCCCGGCGGATCGTGCGCGACGGCGGCGAGGTCGAGCAGGGGATCGTGCTCGACGACGCCGTGCTCCGCGCCTGGCTCCTGGCCGAGGTCGGCGACCTGGTGCCGGGGAGCGGGCTCGAGCCGGCTCCGGCCGCCGCTCCCGAGGACCCCGGACGGCGGCTGGCGCTGCTGCCGCTCCGGCTGGTGCCGGGACCGCCGCCGGCGCTGGCGCGAGCCGGCCTGTCGCCGGCCCGGATCGGCCTCTGGACGGCGATCGGCGCCATCCTGCTGGTCGCGGCCGCGGCGGCGCTGACCCTGGTCTCGCGCCTGCGCCTGGCGCGCCGGCGCACCGAGTTCGCCTCGGCGGTGATCCACGAGCTGCGGACGCCGCTCACCACCTTCCGGGTCACCACCGAGCTGCTCGCCGAGGAGATGGTGCCGGCGGCGGAGCGGCCGGAGCACCTGCGCACCCTGCGTAGCGAGGCCGACCGGCTCGCCCGGCTGGTCGAGAACGTCCTCGCCTTCGCCCGCCTGGAGCGGCGGGCGGGACCGCCGGCCCGCCGCCTGGCGCTGGCGCCCTGGCTCGGCGAGGCGGTCGAGCGCCTGGAACGGAGGGCGGCCGCGGACGGCCTCGAGCTGCGCCTCGAGGTCGCCCCCTCGGCCGCGGGTGTCGAGGTCGAGGCCGACCCGGTGGCGCTCGAGCGGATCCTCGACAACCTGTGCGACAACTCCTGCAAGTACGCCCGGGACACCGACCCGCCGCGGATCGAGGTCACCGCCTCGACGCGAGGACGGCACGCCGTGGTGCGCTGGCGGGACCACGGTCCGGGGCTCGCGCCCGCGGCCCGGCGGCGGCTCTTCCGCCCCTACCGGCGCGGCCCGGCGGCCGAGACGTCGGCGGTCCCGGGCGTCGGGCTCGGCCTCGCGCTGTCGCGCCGGCTCGCCCGCCGCTTCGGCGGCGACCTCCGCTGCGCCGAGGCGGCCGGCCGCGGCGCCGCGTTCGAGCTGTTGCTGCCCCGCCTCAGCGGTCCGGCTTGAGGGCCGCTCCCGGCTCCGCCAAAAGCTCCGGCAGCCGCTCCGCCACGAGGCGCAGGGGATCCACCACCCCGGCGGCCCAGCCCGTCCGCCGCCGTTCCAGGACCGGTTGCAGGAGGTGGAGCTCGGTGCAGCCGAAGAGGAACCCCTCGACCCCGTGGGCCGCGGCGAGCGCGCCGAGCCACTCGGCGAACCGCTCGGCCGAGGCCTGCGCCTTGAGCCGGTAGAGCCGGCGGTGGAGAGCGCGCTGGTCGCCGCGATCCGGCAGGACGAGCGAGCCGGACGCCTCGCCCCAGCGGGGGTGCGCCTCGAAGACCCCGCTCGCCCGGGTGCCGTCGGTGGCGAGCAGTAGCCGCGGCCTGGGATCGGCGATCACCGCGTCGAGCGCCAGGTCGACCAGCGAGATCACCGCCCGCCGCAGCCGCGGGGCGAGCCGCGGCAGCACGGCGTGGATGGTCAGGCAGGCGATCACCGCCCGCCGCGCCCCGGCGGCGAGGACCCCCTCGACCGCGGTCGCCAGGCGGCCGGCCAGCTCGTCCGCGGCGCCCGCGGCCAGCGCCTCGGTGCGGTCCGGGATGCTCGGGTCGGAGTAGAGGACGAGGCCCGGCGCGAGCTGCTCGGGCTCCCGCACGTGCAGGCGATAGATCGTGCGGACCAGCTCGGCGGAGGCGAGCGGCCCCATCCCCCCGACGATGCCGAGCAGCGGCGGTGGCTCCCCGCCAGGCCCGGCGCCGCTCACGCCCGCCGAGCGTCGCCGCCGAGCAGGCGGGCGAGGACGCTCATCGATGGGTCCGGGGGACGACACAAGTCGCCCGCACTCTAGCAAACGACCTCGGGCGGTGCTCTCCGAGGAGCGAGCGACGCCGAGCCACCGCCGCCGCGGAGTGTCCCATCTCCGTTGCGAAACGCCACTATGTAACGCCGCTCGTTGACGGACGCCGAAATACTCAGTATCGTTTCGACACTCTTCTGTACGTCAGGATCCCACTTCGGAGCGCACGAAACCAGCGCCCCGCCATCGAAATCGAAAGGAATCCAAGATGAGGAACTCCCACCGAATTGCGTTCGCTCTGACGGCCGTCGTGCTCGCGGCCCCCGCGATGCTCGAAGCGCAAGCCACCCGCACCTGGGTGTCCGGCGTCGGCGACGACGCCAACCCGTGCAGCCGCACCGCCCCCTGCAAGACCTTCGCGGGCGCCATCTCCAAGACCGCCGCCGGCGGCGAGATCAGCGTCCTCGATCCCGGCGGCTTCGGCGCCGTCACCATCACCAAGGCGATCTCGATCGTCGCCGAGGACAGCGGCGAGGGCGGCATCCTGGCGGCGGGGACCAACGGCGTCATCATCAACGCGGGCGTCGGCGACGTCGTGACCCTCCGCGGGCTGATCATCGAGGGCGCGGGCACCGGCCTCAACGGCATCCGGTTCCTCGCCGGCAAGGCGTTGAACATCGAGCGCTGCGTGCTCGCCGACTTCCGCTCCTCGAGCGTCGGCAGCGGGCACGGCCTCTCGTTCCAGCCCAGCGGCGCCAGCCAGCTCAACATCGTCGACACGGTGGTCGAGAACAACGGCATCGGCAGCAACGGCGGCGGGATCCTCATCCAGCCCACGGGCGCGGGCAGCGCCTCCGTGGCGCTGACCCGGGTGATGACGCCGGGCAACGTCTTCGGCATCAAGGCCGACGGCACGGGCAGCACCGGCGGCATCGAGGTCACGCTCGACGACAGCGTGGTCTCGAGCAGCACCTTCAGCGGCGTCGTCGCGTTCACCCCCGTCGGCGGCCCGGCGGTCGACTTCTTCATCAACAGCAGCGCGATCTCGAACAACGGCTCGAACGGGATCCGCTCCGAGGGGCCGAACGTCCGAGTGCGGATCGGCGACAACGCCATCACCGGCAATGCCACCGGTCTCTCGATCGCCGGCGGCGGCGCGGTGATCTCGTTCTCGAACAACCGCATCAGCGGCAACGGCGTCAACGGCGCCCCGACCGCGACCGAGCTCCCGCTCTGAGCCGTAGCCGCGGCGGCGGTCCGCCGCGGCTCACAGCTCCCAGCGCCGGTGCGGCCACAACCAGAGGCCGGGATCCCTGCGGATCTCGGCCTCGATCACTTCCAGGTAGCGGGCGGTCAGGACGGTCTGGGACTGGACGGCCTGGGCCTCCTCGGAGGGCTCGGTGGCGTCCGGCGTGATCGCCGCCCCTAGACGCAGGCGGTAGCCGCCGGCGCCCTCGGGCCGGCAGAAGAGGGGCACCACCGGCGTGCCGGTGCGCAGCGACAGGTAGGCGAGCATCGGCGTCGCCCAGACCTCGCGGCCGAAGAACGGCACGCGCACCCCCTGGGCCGGGCGCACCCGCTGGTCGATCAGCAGTCCCACGACCTCGCCGCGGCGGACCGCGCGCAACATCCTGAGCCCGGCCCCCTGCTTGGCGATCTGGCGGTGGCCCCAGCGCTCGCGCAGCGCCTGCAGGTGCGCGGCGACCCGGGGGTTGTTGGGCGGCCGGGCGAGCAGGTGCAGGCGGCTGACCCGCGCGCCGACCGCGTAGGAGGCGATCTCCCAGGCGCCGAAATGGGCGGACATCAGGAACGCGCCGCGGCCCCCGGCGAGCGCGCGGTCGAGCGGCTCCCAGCTCTCGACCGCGATCCGCGGCACGATCCCCGCCGGCCCCAGCCGGCCGGCCACCAGCGCCTCGCAGGCCGCGGCGCCGAAGCCGCGGAACGAGTCGCGGGCGACCCGCCGGCGCTCCGCCTCGGACAGCTCGGGCAGCGCCAGCTCGAGGTTGGCCAGCGCCAGCCGCCGGCGGCGGGCGTCGAGCCGGTAGGCGAGCGACCCCAACCGATGGCCGATCCGCCGCGCACCCTCCGGCGACGAGCGCGCGATCGCCCCGGTCGCGGCCCGGTAGCCGGCGTACTCGGCGAGGTAGCGGAACCGCCGGCTCACGGGGTGCGGAGCTCGTAGCGCGGTCCTGGCGCCAGCGCGGTCATCTGCGATCGGCGTCGCGGTGGCGGAGGATCTCCTCGGGAAGGATCCGAGCCCCGCGAGTCGCCTTGAGCTTCCGGGCCCGCTCGAGCCTCGTCGCCTCCGCGGGGCGCTCGGGGGCACGCGGGGCGTGTTCTTCGCGGACGTCGCGAATCGGGGTTTGGTCCGCCATACCGGCATTGTGCTGCCCGAGATAGCTTTTTGCAATCGGCTCTCGGGCTGGCACCTCCGCCCGCGCTCGGGTAGCCTACGCGCCTGTGCCGCCCGCCCTCGAAGCAAGCCCCCTCCGCCGCCGTCCGTTCGGCCTCGCGGCACTGCTCGCTGCCGGGCTCGCCGCGCCCGCCGCGGCCGACGGGCCGCTGTTCGTCGACCGCGCCGCGGACTGGGGGATCGACTTCGTCCACTTCAACGGCATGTCGGGCCGCTTCTACTTCCCGGAGATCGCCGGTTCGGGGGCGGCGCTCTTCGACTACGACGGCGACGGCGACCTCGACGCCTACCTGGTCCAGGGCGCGATGCTCGGCGGCCGGCCGCTCGCCGAAGCCACCTTCCCGCCCGCCGGTACGCCGCGCGGCCGGCTCTTCCGTAACGACCCCGGCCCGGGCGGCGAGCGCCGCTTCACCGACGTCACCGACGCCAGCCGCATCGACGCCCGCGGCTACGGCATGGGGGTCGCCGCGGGCGACTACGACAACGACGGCGACCTCGATCTCTATCTGACCAACCACGGCCCGAACCAACTCTGGCGCAACCGCGGCGACGGCACCTTCGAGGAGGTCACCGCCCGCGCCGGCGCCGGCGATCCGGACTGGAGCACCTCCGCCGCCTTCGTCGACTACGACCGCGACGGTTGGCTCGACCTCGTGGTCGCCAACTACGTCCGCTTCGACCTCGAGAGGAACCCCGCCTGCTACACCCCGAGCAGCCGGCGCGACTGGTGCGGGCCGGCGACGTTCGAGCCGATGCTGGCGCGCCTGTTGAGGAATCGCGGCCCCGGTCCCTCGAACGCGGTCACCTTCGAGGACGTGACCGCGCGCGCCGGACTGGCGGCCAGGCCCGGACCCGGGCTCGGGGTGGTCGCCGACGACTTCGACGGCGACGGCGACATCGACCTCTTCGTCGCCAACGACGGCGCCGCCAACCACCTCTGGCTCGCGCGCGGCGACGGCACCTTCGTCGAGGACGGCCTGTTTTCCGGCGTCGCGGTCAACCGCAACGGCGCCGCCGAGGCGAGCATGGGGGTGGCGCTCGGCGACGCCGACGGCGACGGCGACTACGACCTGCTGCTCACCCACCTCAACGGCGAAACCAACACCTACTATCAGAACCAGGGCGGCGGCGTCTTCGAGGACCGCTCGGTCGAGTCCGGGCTGGGCCCGCCGACCGTCCCCGACACCGGCTTCGGCACCGGCTGGATCGACTACGACAACGACGGCCGGCTCGATCTCCTGGCGGTCAACGGCGCGGTGCGGGTGATCGAGGAGCTGGCGCGCGCCGGCGACCCCTACCCGCTCGACCAGCCCGGCCGGCTGTTCAGGAACCTCGGCGGCGGCCGCTTCGCGGACGTCACCGCCGAGGCGGGCGCGGCGCTGACCGCGCCGCGGGTCGGGCGCGGCGCGGCCTTCGGCGACGTCGACGACGACGGCGACGTCGACGTCCTGATCAACGACAACAGCGGACCCGCGCGGCTGCTGATCAACCAGGTCGGCGCCCGCGCCCCCTGGCTCGGCCTGCGCCTGGTCGACCGCGGCGGCCGCGACGCCCTGGGCGCGCGGGTCGAGGTGCGGCGCTCAGGCGCCCCGGCGCTGGTCCGCCGCGCCGACACCGCAGGCAGCTACGCCTCGGCCAGCGACCCGCGGGTGCTGGTCGGGCTCGGCGGCGGCGAGCGGGTCGAGGCGGTGCGGGTGCACTGGCCGGACGGCGCCGAGGAGACCTTCGAGGCGCCGCCGCTCCGCCGCTACACCACGCTGCGCCAGGGCACAGGCGCCGCGGCCGCACCCGGCCCGGCGAGAGGAGGGGGACGATGAACAGCTCCTGGATCCACCGCACGACCGCCGCGGCACTGACCGCGGCGGCCGCCGCGACGCTGGCGGTGGCGGCCGCCGCGGCGCAGGGGCGCGAGCCCGCGCCGCCCGCAGCGGCGCCGCCACCCCAGGCCACGGCGCCGGCGCCGCAGCCCGAGCCGGTCTTGGCGCCGGTCCTGGCGCCGGTGCCGGCGGCCGACCTCTCGCCGCTCGAGCCGGCGGTGGCCGAGCAGCTCGCCGGCGTCCGCGCGACCGCGGAGGCGGTGGTCGCCGACCCGGCGCGCGGCGCCGCCGAGCGCGCCGACGCCTACGGCACCCTCGGCCGCGTCTACCACGCCTACGGCCTGATCGAGCCGGCGCTGGCGGCCTATGCCAACGCCGCCGCGCTCGCCCCCGGCGACTACCGTTGGCCCTACTACCTCGGCCTGCTCCACCAGGAGCGCGGGGACCTCGCGGCGGCCGCCGCGGCCTACGACCGGGTGCTCGCGGCGGTGCCCCGCGCCCTCCCCGCCCTGGTCCACCGCGGCGAGGTCGCGCTCGATCTCGACCGCCCCGACGAGGCCGAGAGCTACCTCCTGCGTGCGCTCGACACCGAGCCCGCCTCGGCCGCCGCGCGCGCCGTGCTCGGCCAGGTGGCGCTGTCGCGGCGCGACTTCCGCCGCGCCGCCGAGCTGCTCGAGGCGGCGCTCGAAGCGCTCCCCGAGGCGACCCGGCTGCACTACCCGCTCGCCCTCGCCTACCGCGGCCTGGGCGACGAGGAGCGCGCCCGCGAGCACCTGGCGCTGCGCGGCGAGGTCGGCGCGCGGCCGCCCGATCCCCTGCTCGCCGAGGTCGAGGAGCTGCGGGTCGGCGAGCGGGTCTTCATCGCCCGAGGCGGGACCGCCTACCGCTTCGGCCGCTATGCCGAGGCCGCCGAGGCGTTCCGCGCCGCCCTCGCGGCCAACCCCGAGAGCGTGCCGGCGCACATCGACCTGGCCGCGGCGCTGGTCGCGCTCGGCGACGCCGCGGGCGCGGTCGCCGAGCTGCGCCGCGCGCTCGAGCTGGAGCCGCGCAACCCGACCGCCCGCTACAACCTCGCCCTGCTCCTCGGCGCCGCCGGCGATCCCGCGGCGGCGGCGCGCGAGCTGGCGGCGGCGGTCGAGAGCTCCCCGCGCGATCCCGGGATCCGCCTCGCCTATGCCCAGGCGCTCGCCGCCGCCGGCCGCACCGACGAGGCGCTGGCGGCGTTCCGGGTCGCGCTCGACCAGAATCCGACGTCCGGACCGGCGCGCCTCGGCGAGGCCCAGATGCTGGTCCGCCTCGGGCGCTACGCCGACGCCGCCGGGCGGCTCCGGGAAGCGATCGAGACGGCGCCCGAGGACGCCGAGATCGCCTACGCCCTGGCCAAGCTGCTGGCGGCGGCGCCCGATCCCGCGGCGCGCGACGGCGCGACCGCGATCGACCTCGCGACCCAGCTCGATGCGAGCCTGCCCGGCGTCCGCTCGGCCGAGGTGCTGGCCCTGGCGCTCGCCGAGGCCGGCCGCTGTGCCGAGGCCGCGGCCGCCCAGCGGCGGGCGGCGGCGGCGGCGCGCCAGGCCGGGGACCCCGGCCGCGCCGCGGGCCTCGAAGCGGCGGCGGCGGGGTACGACGCCGGTCCGCCGTGCCGGCCGCCGCTCGCCGGCGCTCCGTCCGGGTAGCGGGCGGCCGCGGGCGTAACGCCGCCGCCCGCGGCGCGCCACTCTCTCGTGGACCGCAGGTCAGGACGCGAGGCCAACCGGTCGCCGGCATAGGATGGCGCCCGAGATCCCGACGGCTCCGGGCGCCCGACCTGTGTTAATGTACGCACGTAAGTCCCTACATTGCGGGCTCGGAGCGCCCGCGACTACGTTTCCGTCGATCCGCGGCAGAGGCTTCCGGGCAACCCCCGCATCGCGCGGGCGTTCCCGCTCGAACCCACCCAACCGATGGGACGATCCCATCGAGAATCGGAGGTCCTTGATGATCCGAGCAGCGAAGTTCGTCCTCGGCGTCGCCGTGCTGGCGGCGCTCCTGGTCCCGGCCCTGTCCGCACACGCCGCCGGCGGCGAGCGGATCGCGACGCTCACCGCCAGCGCCACGGCCCTCGTCTGGCAGCCCGCGGTCGCTCACGATCGGACCACCCTCCGGGTCTCCGGTCCGGACGGCGTCGTCACCCGCGAGTTCGACGCCGCCACGATGCCGTCGCTCGACCTCTTCGGCGCCGACGGCTACCCGCTCGCCGACGGCGGCTACCAGTGGGAGCTGGTGGTCGCCCCCGCCCTCTCCGGCAAGGTGCGCGACGAGCTGGCGCGGGCGCGTCAGACCGGCGACGAGAGCCGGGTCGCGGATCTCCGCCGCTCCGGCGAGCTGCCCGAGCCGAGCGTGGTCTCCGGTCACTTCCGGGTCCACCAGGGCGCCTTCGTGCAGGACGCCGACGAGGCGGCGGGAGTCGCCGGCGACGCCGGCGCGCCGATTTCGACCTCCGGCGCCGTCCGCAACATCACCGCCGCCGACCAGGTGATCCCCGACGACCTGATCGTCCAGGGCTCGCTGTGCGTCGGCTTCGACTGCGTCAACAACGAGCCGTTCGGGTTCGACACCATCCGGCTCAAGGAGAACAACCTCCGCATCCTGTTCATGGACACCAGCGTCGGGACCTTCCCGACCCGCGACTGGCAGCTCGTGGCCAACGACTCGGCGAGCGGCGGCGCCAGCAAGTTCTCGATCGAGGACATCGACGGCGCCCGCGTGCCGTTCACGATCACGGCCGGAGCCGCGACCAACTCGATCTTCGTCGACTCGACCGGCCGGATGGGCCTCCGTACCTCGACCCCGGTGCTCGACCTCCACATCAACACCAGCAACACCCCGGCCATCCGCCTCGAGCAGAACAACTCGGGCGGTTTCGCGGCGCAGACCTGGGACGTCGCCGGCAACGAGGCGAACTTCTTCGTCCGCGACGTCACCGGCGGTTCGCGGCTGTCCTTCCGCGTCCGGCCCGGCGCGCCGACCAGCTCGGTCGACATCAGCTCCGACGGCGACGTCGGCGTCGGCACCGGCTCGCCGGACGCGCCGCTCCACGTCCTGCGCAGCAACGCCACCGCCAAGATGGTGGTCGAGGAGACCAACGGCACCGTCGCGCAGCGCGCGCTGCTCGAGCTGATCAACAACGGCGACGTCTTCTTCCGCCAGACCAACAGCTCGTCCGGCCAGTTCGTCGACGTCAACCTGATCGGCAACGAGTTCCGCGTCAACTTTGGCACCGGCGGCGCCGGTCCCGAGCTGCGGCTGGACAACAACGGCAACCTCTTCATCACCGGCACCTACACCCCGGACTACGTGTTCGAGTCCGACTACCCGCTGCTGCCGCTCGACGAGCTGGCGGCGTTCATCGACGAGAACAAGCACCTGCCGAACATCCCGTCGGACGCCGAGGTCAAGGCCACCCGCTCGGTCAACGTCAACGAGTTCCAGATGCGGCTGCTGGAGAAGGTCGAGGAGCTGACCCTCTACACCCTGCAGCAGCACGACACCATCAAGACGCAGCAGGCGGGCCTCGCCGAGCTGCAGGCGCAGGTCGCGGCTCTCAAGGCGGCGACGAGCGCCGACTGACCCGCTCCGTCCCCGCGCTCGGCCGCCCGAGCCGCGGGTGACCGACTCTCCACGGGCCGGCCGGCCGATGCCGGCCGGCCCGTTCCGCGCAGGTCCCCCCCGTGTGCTACGTTCGCGTCCTCCCGGACGCATGAAGACGAACCGCGCAGCGCTCTCGCTCCTCCTCGCCGCCGGCGCGCTCTGGCCGGCGGCCGCCTGCCGCGATCCCGCTCCGGCGCCGGCGGCCGACGCCGGAGCCGCCCCGGCGGACGCCGCGACGAACCGCCCGGCCGGGTCGTGGTGGCCGGCCCGCGAGGCTCCCGCCGAGCAGCCTGAGGCGGGGACCGGCGAAGAGCTGCGGAAGCTCGCCGCACTCGGCTACCTCTCGGGCTACCGCCGGGCGCCCGCGGCGAGCGGCGTCGTCGCCTACGACCCGCGGCGCGCCCAGCCCGGCTACAACCTCCTCGTCTCGGGCCACGCGCCCCACGCCGCGCTGATGGACGCGCGCGGCCGGCTCCTCCACTCCTGGTCGATGGCGCCGCCGCCCGAGTACGGCGTGCCGCCGGAGCGGCGGTTCTGGCGTCGCGTCCACCTGCTCGACGACGGGTCGCTGCTCGCGATCTTCGACCCCTACGGCATCGTCAAGCTCGACCGCGACTCGAACCTGGTGTGGGCGACCGACCCCGCGCTCCGCCTCCACCACGACCTCTTCGTCGCCGCCGACGGGACGATCCATGTCCTGGGCAAGCGCGAGCGCAAGATCCCGCACCTCCATGAGCGGCTGACCTTCGGCGAGGACCTGGTGGTCGAGCTGAGCCCGGACGGCACGGTCCGCCGTCGGGTCTCGATCCTCGAGGCGTTCGAGAACTCGCCCTGGAAGGCCGAGATCGAGGAGCGCATCCGCGCCTCCGCCGCGCAGGCGCCCGGCGACGTCTGGGAGGACTTCCACGCCAACACCCTCGAGGTCCTCGACGGCTCGCTCGAGCACCTCTCGCCGATCTTTTCGGCCGGCAACGTCGTGTCGTGCTCGCCCACCCACAGCAACGTCTTCATCCTCGATCCCGATGTCCCCGAGGTGGTCTGGAACTGGTTCGGACCCTGGATCCGGATCCACGAGGCGCAGGTCCTCGCCGGCGGGCGACTGCTGCTCTTCCACAACAACGGCCACCAGGAGGGGGTGGTGTCCCAGGCGCTCGAGTACGACCTCCTCGCCCGGACCCCGGTTTGGAGCTACGACGGCCGGCCCGAGGACCCGGGGAGCCGCTTCTTCTCCGGCACCTCGAGCACGGTCGAGCGGCTGGCCGGCGGCAACACGCTGATCGTGGCCACCGAGCTGGGGCGGGCGATCGAGGTCACCCCCGAGGGCGAGGTGGTCTGGGAGTTCTTCAACCCCGAGCGGGCCGGCGCCGAGGGCGAGCTGATCGCCTCGCTCTTCCAGCTCCAGCGGGTGCCGCGGGAGCGGGTCGACCCCTGGCTCCGCGCGGCCCGCGCCGGGCGGAGCCGCTGACCGGCAGGCCGCCGTGACGCTCCCCGACCCGACGCCGGACCCCGCGCGGCAGCCGACGGCCGCGCGCCTGCGCCGGTTCGCCGCCCGGCTCGCGCGTCCGCGCGGCGAGACGGTCGCCCTGGTCCTGGTCGTGGCGCTCGCCGCCGCGCTCCTCGCGGTCGTCCACGGCCTCTTGCCGCGGCGCATCCAGCACCTGCCGGTCGCCTACGCCTACTCGGGCTTCATCGAGTGTCTGTCCGACGAGGGGCTGCTGCGCGCGCCGGTCTGCCCGTCGCTCGGCATCCCGCTCGGCTTCGTGCCGCTGACCGACGGGCCCTACCTGGTGGCGGCGGCGGCGGTGCGCTCGGTCACCGGCCTCGCGCCGCTGGCGGCCAAGGAGGTGACCGACGTCGGGTTCCTGCTCCTCTCCTTCGCCAGCCTGATGGCGCTCCAGCGCCGGCTGGGGATCGACCGCCTGATCGCGGCGCTGATCGCGACCTGCTACCTCGTCCTGCCGCCGCTCCTCGGCCACGCCGGGATCTACGCCTTCTACATCGGGATCCTGCTCCTTCCGGCCTATCTCCTGGTCGAGCTCGCGACCTTCTCCACCCTCGCCGGCGACCGCGGCCGCCCGTCGCTGCCGCGGGTCGCGCTGGTCGCGGCCGGCTATGCCGCCGTGCGCACCCTGGCGCTCTTCCAGGACCCCTACACGGCGGTGATGATGGTCGCGGTCTCGGCGGTGATCCTGATCGGGGCCGCCGGCGCCTGCCTCCTCCGCCGCCGCTTCGCCGCCGCGGCGACCATGGCCACGATCTGGATGGTCTTGGTCTGGCTGGCCTCGGTGTGGGTCGCGGTCGCGCTCTACCAGAGCTGGGTGCCGGGCGGCGCCGACTACGACGTCATGCCGATCGACTTCTTCCGCGCCCAGGGCGCCGACCTGATCTCGTTGTTCGTGCCGTCGGGCCGGCTCTGGTGGGCGCGCGTCGCGGACGTCGGGGTCTACCGGTGGAGCGCCTGGGCCTACTACGGCGACGGCACCAACGTCTCGTACAACTACCTCGGCTACACGCTCCTCCTCCCGCTCCTCGCGTGGGGCGCCTGGAGGCTCCGGCGCGGGCGGCGGCCGGCGGCCCGGCTCCTCGGCGGGCCGGCGGCCGGCGCGCGCTTCTGGCCGGCGCTCGCGGTCGCCGCGAGCCTCTGCCTGGTGGCCGCGCTCGGGCCGTCGATCAAGCTCAACGACGCCCGCGAGGCGACCGCCAAGGAGCGCTTCGACTACACCGACTACTTCATGCCCCCCGAGGCCGCGACACTGACGCTGCCGACCGAGGAGCTGTTCGTCACCCTGCCGGCGATCCGCAACATGCGGGTGCCGTACCGCTTCATCGTGATCCCGAAGCTGGTCCTCCTGCTCGGCTTCGCGGCGGTCGCGAGCCGGATCTACGCCCGGCGGCGCGCGCTCGGGCTGGCGCTCGTCGCCCTGGCGCTGGTCGAGCACTGTCCGGATCTCCCCGACCTCGACCGGGCCGCGGAGGAGCGCTTTGTCGCCTACCAACACTTCAACCGCGAGGTGGTCGACGAGATGGCGCGCTTCCTGGTTCCGGGCGAGCGGGTCTTCTTCGTCTCGCCGGCGAACGACTACCTGGTCAACTACCTCGCTCCGCGGCTCGACCTCGCGAGCTACAACGTCGGCGGCGACAAGAACTTCTTGCTCTCGGAGGCCGCCTGGCCGGCGTCCCTGGTCGAGCTGCGGCGCGGGCTCGAATACTTCCCGAGCCTGGCGCCGCCGATCGCCCGGGCGTTCGCGGCGGGGGACGTCGACGCGGTGGTGATCCCCTACTTCGACCTCCGCTGGCACGCCTACGCCTGGCCGCCGGGCGAGCGCGAGCGGCGGCAGCGCCGCCGGCCGGTCCGGATCGATCTCGACCCGCCGCCGCCGCCGCTACGGATCGCCGAGTCGTGGTGGTTCGCGGTCGTGAGCCTCGACGGCGCCCGGCCCCGGGTCGGCGGCGGCCCCACCCTGACCGCCGAGCCCAACCCGATCGTGATCTGCGACGGGGCGAAGAACGGCAGCACGCTCCTGACCTGGCGGGTGAACACCCCGGGCGAGGTCGAGGTCCGAGTCGGCGCGCCCGATGGCCGGCTGCTCGCGCGCGCCGACGCCGTGGGCTCGGCCGCCACCGGCCCCTGGGTCTTCGACGGCATGGAGTTCTTCCTCCAGGATCCGGCCGGCGAGCGCCCCGACCGCGCCCCCGGCGACACGCTCGCCCGGGTCACCGTGCGAATCAACCGCGACTGCGGCCCGTGATCGCCCGCCGAGGAGGAGGAGCGCGCCGGGGAGCGCGGTGGCGACGACGAAGACCAGGTGGAGGAACGCCAGGCCGGCCGCCTCTTCCGCCGTGAGGCCGAGCCGGGTGAAGAAGACCACCAGGTTGGCCTCGCGCACGCCCAGCCCGTTGAGGGTGAGCGGCAGCGCGCTCGCCACCGTATGGAGCGGCAGGAAGACCAGGACATCGACCCAGGAGAGCGCCAGTCCCAGCCCGGCAGCCAGGAGCACCAGGATCACCGCCACGCAGAGCTTCATCGCCGCCGACAGCGCGAGCACCGCGGCCAGCGCGCGCGGCGCGGTGACGAAGCCGCGGACCGCCGCGGCGCCGGCCGCGACCGCCGCCGCCGTCCGCGAGAAGCCCGCCCGCTCGAGCCGCGCGCCGGTCGCCGCCGCGGCGCGCCGGCTCGCCGCCAGCCCGAGCGGCAGCAGGAAGAGCCCGAAGAGGCCGACCACCGCGAGCGCCAGACCCGGCTGGCGGCGCGCGAAGTCGCCGGCGGCGAGCGCCCCGAGCGCCATCAGGAAGGTGGCCAGGACCCCGCAGTAGCGCTCGAGCACGACCAGCCCGGCCGCCGGCAGCCAGCCCGCGGCCTGCTCGCGGACGCCGGCGACGCGGTAGAGGTCGCCGCCCAGATTGCCCGGGAGGACCAGGTTCAAGGCGCCGGCGCCGAGGATCAGCCGCACCAGGCTCGGCCACCGGACCGCGACGCCGACGAAGCGCAGCAGCAGCCACCAGCGCCAGGCGTGGAGGAGGATGCCGGCGGCGAAGACCCCGAGCGCGGCGAGCAGGAACCACGGATCGACCCCGGCGAGCTGCGCGCGCACGCTGCCGAGATCGACCCGCCGCGCGAGCAGCGCCAGGACGCCGGCGCCGGCCAGCGCCTTCGCCGCGGTCGAGGCGCGGCGCCGGGCCGCCGGCGACAGTCTCGCGCCGCCCGTCATGCCGCTCCGGCGTCCCCGGCGCGCCGGCAGAGGAACAGCCGCGACCGGGAGAGGAGGCGGACCGCAGGGTGGTCGTCCCAGCAACGGACGCGCCGCTCGGACTCGATCGCGAGCCCCGCCGCTGCGAGGAGGCGCCGGATCTCGGCCAGCGCCAGCGGCCGGTCATAGGGCTGCTTCTGGCGGAAGCCGGCGGCGCGCAGGCCGGCGAGAACCCGCTCCTTGAGCAGCTCGCGGTTCGGGGTCTGGAGGATCAGCGCGCCGCCGGGGCGGAGGACGCGCGCCATCTCGCCGAGCGCCTCCCCCGGGCGCGGCACGTGCTCGAGGACGTCGAGACAGGTGACGCTGTCGAAGGCGGCCGCCGCGAAGGGGAGCCGCCGGGCGTCGCCGCGGGCGATCGAAGAGCCGCGGCGCGCCGCGAGGAGCGCGCTCTTCATGCCGTACTCGAGGCCGACCGCGCGCACCCCCCGCCGCCCGAGGAGCGCGGTGCCGTCGCCGTTGCCGGTGCCGACGTCGAGATGGCGCCCGCTCCGGGGGACGAGGTCGAGGACGGCCTCCATGCGCAGGCGCCCGTGCCGGGGATCGAGCGCCTCCCAGCGCACGCGGTCCCACTCCCGCGGCGACGGATCGGTCGAGCGCATCACGTCGCGCCGATCATCCCGCGTGCACCGCCGGCACCGCCGCCGGGCGGTCCGCGGCCGCCGCCGCACCCGCGGGGGCCGCGACCCGCTCCAGCCAGCGCGCGTAGACGAACAGCGACCAGAGCGGGTGGGAGTGGTCTCCGGCACCGTCGCGGTGAGCGTCGAGCATCGCGAGGAGGCCGCGCGGCTCGAGCCACGGGCAGCGCGCGAGCGCCGGGCCGGTGAAGGCCTCGGCGACCGTGCCGTACAGCTCGCGCCGCAGCCAGCGCCGCATCGGCACGCCGAAGCCCTGCTTCTTCCGGGTCAGGACCCGCCGCGGGAGGCGCCCGCGCATCGCCCGCCGGAGGATAAATTTGCCGCGGCCGCGGCGCATCTTGAAGCGCTCCGGGAGAGTCGCCGCGAACTCGACCAACTCGTGGTCGAGGAACGGCACCCGCGCCTCGAGCGAGACCGCCATCGACATCCGGTCGAGCTTGGTCAGGATGTCGTCGGGGAGGTAGAGGCCCAGCTCGACCGCCAGCTCGCGGTCGAGCGCCCCCCGGGCGGCGGCCGCCGCCGCGGTCCGCCGCACCGCCTCGAACGGCTCGAGCGCGGCGACTCGCTCGCGCATCGCCGGGGTGTAGATCCGCTCCAGCCAGGGCTCGGGGAGGAAGGTCTGCCAGCGCATCGGACCGCCCCGGCGGTCCTTCGCCGCGCCGGCGACGAAGCGGCGGGCGACCTCGGCGAGCGCCTTCTTGCCGCCGGCCGGCGGGATCCGCGCCGCCAGCCGCTCGATCAGCCGCCGCGACGCCGCGGGGAGCCGGTCGAAGGTCGCGCCGGCGACCCGCTGCGCGAGGTGCCGCTCGTACCCCGCCAGGAGCTCGTCGCCGCCGTCGCCCGAGAGGCAGACCGTGACGCTCCGCCGCGCCACCTGGGCGAGCAGATAGGTCGGCAGCGCCGAGACGTCCCCGAGCGGCTCGTCGAGGTGGCCGGTGACCCGCTCGACCAGCTCCGCGAGGTCCGGCGTCAGCACCTCCTCGTGGTGGATCGTCCCGAGCGCCCGCGCGACCTCGCGGGCGTACCGCCGCTCGTCGTAGTCGGGGGCGTCGAAGCCGATCGAGAAGGTGCGGAGCGGCGCGGCCCCCTCCTCGCACATCCAGAACGCCAGCGACGAGGAGTCGATCCCGCCGGAGAGGAAGGCGCCGAGCGGCACGTCGGTCATGAGCTGGCCGCGGACGGCGCGCCGGAGGTGCTCGGCGAAGCCGTCGGCCGCGTCCTCGACGCTCAGCTTCGCCTTGGGCTCGAAGGCGCACCGCCAGTAGATCTCGGCGGAGATCCGCCCGCGCCGGTCGGCGATCAGCACTTCCGCCGGGAGGAGCTTTTTCACCCCGCCGATCATGGTCCGCGGCGCCGGCACGAACTCGTGGTCGAGGTAGAGGTGCAGCGCCTCGGGATCGACCTCGCGCGGCACCGCGGGATGGGCGAGGAGCGCGGACAGCTCGCTCGCGAACGCGATCCCGCCGGGCCAGGCGTACCAGTAGAGCGGCTTGATCCCGAGCCGGTCGCGCGCCAGCATCAGCCGCCCGCTCTCGCGGTCCCAGAGCGCGAACGCGTACATGCCGTTCAGGCGGCGGACGAAGCCGGGGCCGTGCTCCTCGTAGAGGTGGACCAGCACCTCGTTGTCGGAGCGGGTGCGGAAGCGGTGCCCCTTCGCTTCCAGCCCGGCGCGCAGCTCGCGGTGGTTGTAGATCTCGCCGTTGCACACCAGGAGCACCGAACCGCTCTCGTTGGCCAGCGGCTGGGCGCCGCCCGCGGGATCGATGATCGCGAGCCGCCGGTGGCCGAGGGCGACCGCGCCGTCGAGCCGGAAGCCGCGGCCGTCGGGCCCGCGATGGGCCATCCGGTCGGTCATCTCCTCGATGGTTCCGCGGTCGACGGCGCCGCCGTCCTCAGCGCCACCGTCGCCGAAGAGGAGGACGCCGGCGAGGCCGCACATCAGACCGCCTCCCCCGCCGGGACAGGAGCGCCGGAGCGCTCGAGGATCGAGCCGAGCCGCCGCAGGTAGCTCTCGGACCCGTAGCGCGATTCGGCGGCGAGCCGGAGGCCCGCCTCGGCGAGCGCCCGCGCCCGCGCCGGATCGGCCAGCACCCGCACGATGCCGCCGGCGAGGCCGCCGGCGCTCGGCGGCACCAGCTCGGCGGTCGCCGGCGAGAGGACCTGGGTGTGGGTCTCGAGCGCGGTGGCGACGATCGGCCTCCCCGCCGCGAGATAGCTGTAGATCTTGAGCGGCGTGTTGGTCCCCTCGACCCGGGGCGAGAGCAGCAGCTCCGCGGCGGCCATGAAGGCGGGCATCTCCGCCGGCGGCCGGGCGCCGGTCAGGACGACCGTCTCGCCCAGGCCGCGCGGCTCGGCATGGGCGCGCACCCGCTCGTAGTCGGCGCCGCCGCCGCCGACCAGCACCAGACAGGCGCCGGGGATCCGCCCGGCGACCTCCGGCATGGCGTCGATCGCCAGCTCCAGCCCCTGGTTGGTGCCGAAGCTGCCGGTGTAGAGGACGACCCGGCGGTCCGCAAGGCCCCAGCGCTCGCGCAACGCGCCGACCTCGGCCGCGGTCGGCGGCGGCATGTCCCAGCCCACCGGGAGGTTCTCGATCAGCTCCACCGGGACCGCCGGCGAGATCGCCCGCACCCGCTCCTCCAGCTCGGCGCAGATCACGATCACGCCGTCGGACTTCCGGAGCGCCAGGCGCTCGAAGGCGCCGAACAGCCAGCGCAGCGGACCGCTGTCGCTGTAGCCGAAGTTGGTGAGCTGCTCGACCAGGCTCGAGTGCATGTCGTAGAGCAGGCGGGCGCGGTAGAACGGGCGCAGCGCGGCAGCCCAGAAGACCGCCTCCTCGTGGACGTGGACCAGGTGCCAGGGACCGCGGAAGATCAGCCACCAGGCGGTCTTGACCGCGAGCAGCAGATCGAGCACCAGCTTCGCCGGCGACGGCCCCATCGGGATCGAGCGGATCCCCGGGACCGCCGGGATGCGGTGGATGCGGACGCCGGGCAGCTCGACGTCGTCGCCCAGGGGGTAGGTCAGGATCTCGATCGAATGCCCTAGGCGGGAGAGCGCCCGGGTGCGCTCGAGGGCGCTGAACGCGGTCCCGCGCGGGGTGAAGAACGGGACGGTGATGACCTCCAGGATGCGCATCGCATGCGGCTCAGACGGCCCCGCGACCGCCGGCCGACCCTCCCTGGGCTTGGCTGCTCAACGGCGGGAAGATATCAGACCGCCGCGGCCGGCCCGGCGCGGCGGCGCCCGGGTCCGGCGGTCCGCGCAGTTGATGTTGTGGTAGCATCCGCCGGCAAAATCTCCCGTGACGAAGTGGCAAAAAGTCCAGTAGAACAAGCTGATATCGAAGGGGCGGTCGACCGAATACCGGAGGCCGGCCGAGGGATGCACGACCTCGAGTTCACCGGCGAACGGGTCGTCCCGGGCAAGGTCGAGGACGACCTCTTCCTCGAGCACGTCTCGCGCTACCGCTTCGCCGCCCGCTTCGCCGCCGGCCGCGAGGTGCTCGACTTCGGCTGCGGCGCCGGCTACGGCGCCGCGATCCTGCGGCGCGCCGGCGCCCGCCTCGTCATCGGCTCCGACCTCGCGCCGGCGGCGGTCCGCTACGCCCGCGACCGCTACGGCGGCCCCGGGATCGGCTTCTGCGCCGCCGACTGCGAGGCCGCCTGCTTCCCGGACGCCCGCTTCGACCTGGTGGTGTCGTTCGAGTTGATCGAGCACCTCCGCTCCTACCGCGCGTTCCTCGCCGAGGTGCGGCGGATCCTCCGCCCCGGGGGGCTGTTCCTGGTCTCGACCCCGAACAAGGGGACCTACCGCACCGAGCCGGGGACGCCGCCCAACCCCTACCACGTCCACGAGTTCGAGATCGCCGAGTTCGACCGGGAGCTGCGCGGCCACTTCGCCGGCGTCACCGTCCTCGGCCAGTCGCGGACCGAGGGGGTGCTGTTCCATCGCGCCGCGCGGGCGCAGGGCGAGCCCGGGCGCCGCGCCCTCCTCGCCGCCGACGCCCCCGGCGCCGCCGATCTGCTCTCGACCTCGGCCTACCTCCTCGCGCTGTGCAGCGACGACCCGGCGGCGGTCGAGGTCGCCGGCGCCGACCACTTCGAGGTCGCCGACACCAACGCGGTGCGCAGCCGCGATCTCCGGATCCTCGAGCTCCAGGCCGAGCTGGAGGAGCGCACACGCTGGGCGAAGAGCCTCGAGGAGGAGTCGTCGCGGCGCGGCCAGCGCGTGCTCGAGCTCCAGGACCTGGTCGAGGAGCGCACGCGCTGGGCGCAGGGGCTCGAGCGCGAGAGCGAGGGGCGGGAACAGCGGGTCGCCGAGCTGGAGGGCGAGATCGAGCGGCTCGGCGCTTCGCTCCCGGCCACCGGGCCCGACGACCGCGTCGGCCGGCGCCTCGCCGAGGTCGAGCGCTCGCTCGAGCGCCAGCTCGCGGAGCTGCGGGGCGAGCTGGCCCGCCGCGGCGAGCGCGAGCGCGAGCGCGACGAGATCGAGCGCTGGCATCGCGACAGCCTGATCCGCCAGCAGCAGGAGATCGAGCGCCACCGCCAGGCGCTCGCCGAAGCCGCCCGGCGGAGTGCCGAGAACGAGCGCGGGATCGAGCAGCAGCGCCGGCTCGTCGACCGCCTCGGGCTGGCGCTCCGGGCGCTGTCGCGGCGCGCCGACCATCACCAGGCCGAGCTGGCGGCGTGGATCGCGCAGGCGCGCGAGATCGAGATCTCGGCCGACCGCGCGCGCGAGCTGGTCGACCTCCTGTGGGGCAGCCGGTCGTGGCGCCTCTACGCCGGCGCCAAGCGGGCGGTCGAGGCGGCGCTGCCGTGGCGGCCGGCGCGCCGGCTCGAGAACCGGCCGGCGGCCCGCGCCGGCGAGGCGGCGAAGGACGGCGGCGCCGGGCCGCCGCGGGCCCTGGTGGTCGACCACCGCCTGCCGACGCCCGACCGCGACGCCGGCTCGGTGCGCATGGTCGAGGTGATCCGCCAGCTCCAGGCGCTCGGCTTCGAGGTCGTCTTCGTGCCCGAGAACCTCTACGCGATGGAGCCCTACTGCGAGCAGCTCCGGCGCCTCGGCGTCGAGGTCGTGGTGGCGCCGCGGGTGACCTCGCTGACCCAGTACCTGGCCGCCGAGGGCGCCGGCTTCCAGCTCGCCCTGGTCTCCCGGCTCCACATCGCCTCCGGCTGCTTCGACTCGGTGCGCGAGCTGTGCAGGAACGCCAAGCTGGTGTTCGACACCGTCGATCTCCAGCACCTCCGCCTCGAGCGCCAGGCCCGGCTCGCAGGGGACCCGTCGCTCGCCGCCGAGGCCGAGCGCACCAAGGCCGAGGAGCTGGGGATGGCGGCGCGCGCCGACGCCACGCTGGTGGTCAGCGACGCCGAGCGCGACCTCCTCCGCCGCGAGATCCCGGGCCTGGCGGTGCACCGGGTGTCGCTGATCGAGCGGGTGCGGACCGAGGTGCCGGACTTCGACGACCGCGAGGGCTTCTATTTCGTCGGCGGCTTCGAGCACCCGCCGAACGTCGACGCCGTCCTCTGGTTCGGCGCCGAGGTGCTGCCCGCGATCCGGCGCGAGCTGCCGCGCGCCACCTTCCACGTCCTCGGCAGCAAGACGCCGGAGGCGGTGCACGCGCTCGAGGGCGAGGGCGTGGTGGTCTCGGGCCACGTCCCCGAGATGGAGCGCTATCTCCTCGGCTGCCGGCTGTCGATCGCGCCGCTCCGCTACGGCGCCGGGATCAAGGGCAAGGTGACCCAGAGCCTGGCCTGGGGCCTCCCCTGCGTGATGACCGCGATCGCCGCCGAGGGGATCGGGCTGACCCACGGCACCGACGCGCTGATCGCCGAGGAGCCGGGGGACTTCGCCCGCTGCGTGATCGACGCCTACCGCGACCGCGAGCTGTGGCAGCGGCTCTCCACCGCCGGCCGCCAGCGGATCCACGAGCGCTTCTCGCCCGAGGTCGCGCGCGCAGCGCTCGGGGCGCTCCTCGACGAGCTGGGCGTCGAGCACAAGGAGGCGGCCCGTGGCTGATCCGCGCGCGGAGCCCGCATCCGGAGAGGTCGAGCGGCCCGGCGAGGCCGGCGAAGCTGGCGAGGTCGAACTCGCCGCCGGCGAGGGCGACCTGCTCGACGACCCGGAGCCGGTCGAGGAGCCGCCGGAGGAGGCCGGACGGCCGTCGCGGCTGGCCGTGGTCTTCGTCCAGCACGACCGCGAGAAGCACCGTGGCGGCCTCTCCGCGGTGCTCGGATCGCTCAGCCGGCTCGCCGCCGAGACCACCGTGGTGGTGGTCGACAACCTCCAGCCCGGCGACTGGGCGCACTCGGTCACCGCCAACCTCCACCACATCGGCGGCGACAACACGCACTGGGAGTTCTCGGCCTTCGACAAGGGAGTCGACTGGCTCGCCCGGCGCGGCATCGAGGTCGACGTCTACGCCTTCGCCACCGATGCGCTCCTTGCCTACGGCGCCGACTTCCTCGACCTGATCGACGATCAGGTGGTCGACTGCGCCCGGCGCTACTCGGTGTGCGTCGGCTGGATCGACAGCTTCATGGAGCGGTGCGAGGTGCTCGGCTACCCCTACGACGCCTGGCTGCGCACCAGCCTGGTCTTCGTCCCCGCCCGGGTCCTCCCCTTCCTCCAGCCGCTGGCGCCGCGGCTCAACGACGCGGACCTCTTCGGCGACACCCCGGAGACGCCGTTCCGGGCCGCTGCGCCGCTCTCCGAGAACCTGCGCCGTCTGCTCCTCGAGTGGCTGACCACCGACGGCGGCGGCGAGGGCGAGAGCCGGCTCGGGCACGCCTGGCACTCGCAGTTCGCCCTCGACGCCGTGAGCTTCGAGCGCTTCAAGGGCAAGGCCAAGTCGATCCTGCGCGAGCACCTGCTGTCGGCGCGGCTCAAGGCGCTCGGGGTCGGCTGCTACGACCTGCGCGCGGTCCGCCGAGCGGCCGAGCTGGGGCTGGTCGAGGCGGCGATGCGCGGCGAGAGCGCGGCCGACTGGCAGTGGCTGGGCTGGATGCGGCTGGCCGCCGAGCCGGTGGCCGGCGCCGCCCCGGCCGGGCTGGCCTGGGGCGACGCCGGCGCCGAGCCTGCGGCGCTCGATCGCCTGCCGCGGCCGGAAGACGACCGCCGCCCGACCTTCCTGGTCGCGACCAGTGGCGATGGAGACCCCGCCGACGGGGATCCCGCCGCCGCGGTCCGCTTCTTCGAGCAGGCCGTGCTGCCGCTGGTGCTCCAGCGCCACGCCTCGGTCCGCCTCGCCGCCGGCGGCCCGGGCCGCGCGCCGGAGAGTGCCGCCGCGGCGGCGCCGATCGTGCCGCTGCCGGCCGAGGGCGAGGAGCCGCCGACCGGCGCGATCGCCTTGCTCCTGCCGCCGGGCGTCGCGCCGCCCGCCGACGCGGCCCGGAGGGCGGCCGCCTGGGGCCTGCCGGTGGTCGGCCCCGGCCTCGCCGCCGGCGACCGACCGGCGATCGACGGCCGCCACTGCCTGCGCGCCGAACGCCCCCTGGAGTACGCCGCCGCGTGCTGCCGGCTGATCGAGGAGCCCGAGCTGCGCGCCAGCCTCGCCCGCGGCGTCGCCGAGCTGGCGGGCGGCGGCTGACCCCTACCCGCCCCCCGCGCGCGCCACGAAGTGGTAGAGCGGGCACCCCAGGTGGCCGTAGAGGTACGACCAGTAGAGGTGCAGCGAGACCTCGCCGAAGCCCGCGGCGCGCGCCAGGTCGAGGAGGTCCCAGCCGAAGTCGTGGAACACCAGCGAGCCCTCCGCCGACAGCGGATCGCCGTGGTAGGCGGGCGCCAGCAGGTGGCGGATCTCCCCTCCCGCGCGCTCGGCGCGCCGCACCGTCGCTTCGCGGTCGATCCAGAACGGCACGCTGAAGATCACCTCGCCGCCCGGACGGAGGACGCGGCGCAGCTCGCCGAGGGCGGCGGCCGGCTCGGCGACATGCTCGAGGACGTCGTTCGAGACGACGAGGTCGAAGCTCGCGCCGGCGAAGCTCAGCCTCTCGACGTCCTCGTGGCGGAGCCCGGGCAGGACGCCGTCGCGCACCGTCCCCCCCTCGATCCCCTCGCCCAGGTACTCGCTACCGGTCGCGGCGACCCCCTCGAGCCGGGTCGAGAGCCAGCGGAAGGTCGGGCTGATCTGCTCCATCGCGTAGAGCGCGATCCCGCCCGCGGGATCGCGGCCGGCGAGCGCGGCGCGGACCGCCCCGACCACCGCCCGCTGCCGGTTGTTGAGGCCGCAACGGTCGCAGGTCAGCCGCTCGCGCCAGTTCGGGAGCCACCCCTCGGCGGTCTCGCGGGCGCCGAACTGACGATCGACCAGGAACCCCGCCGGCGCCGCGCACACCCGGCACCAGCCGTCGAGGACGAAGGTCTCCTCCGCGGCGTGGCGCGCGGCGACCGCGGCCTCGAAGGCGGCCTGCTCGCGCACCCCCGGGTCGTTCGCGAGGTAGTCGAGCAGCTCCTCGCGGCGGTGGAACTCGCGGACCTCCATCGCCACGCCTGCTATCCGGCGGGGGTCGGGACGGAAGGAGTGGTCGGCCCGGCCGGCGCCGCACGCCGCCGGCGCCGAACGGAGACCGCCGTCCCGGCCGCCATCGCCGCCGCCGCCAACCCGGCGCAGAGGAGACCCCAGCGGAGGCTCGCCGGCCGGTAAGCGAGGACCACGCGGCGGCCGCCGGCCGGCACGACGAGGCCGGTGAGGACGCCGTTGGCCTTGAGCAGAGGGACCCGCTCGCCGTCCACCGTCGCCCGCCACCCGGGGTAGTGGACCAGGCTCACCGCCAGGAAGACCTCGCCGGGCGCCTCGACCTCGGCCTCGATCGTGTTGCAGTCGACCCAGCGCACGGCGAGGCGGTCGGGACGGGCGAAGCGGCGCGCCCCGCCCTCCCCGGGGCCGGCGCCCAGCCGCGCCGCGTCCGCGGGCCCGAGGAGCGCGGTGCGGCGGGGATCGAACGTCTCCCCGGTGACCGCGGCCCAGGCCGCGCCGTCGCCGGCCGCCTCGACCTCTTCGACGGCCCAGGCGGTCCCGAGGGCGCCGGGGTTCTTGTAGACCGTGAGCCCGTCCGCCTCGCCGGCCGGCACGAGCCCGGCGAAGGTCTCCGGCGGGAACCCGAGCTTGCCCGCGGGCACGGCCACGAAACGGACGTCGAGGAGGTCGAGCGCCGCCGAGCGGAAGAGCGCCGGGTCGCCGACGCCGCCGAAGAGCCTCATGTCGCCGGCCAGCCGCGAGTAGTCGCGCAGCATCAGCGACGAGTAGCCGCCGATGCTGGGGACGCCGTGGAGCGCGTTGACCCCGACCCCACCGGCGGCGACGTAGCGCGCCCGCCAGGTCGGACGGTCGGCGAGGAAGAAGTTGATCCAACCGGTCGGCCCGCCGTGCGCGATGCGGTAGGGGGCCGGGGACGAGCCCGGCGGCGGGCGCAGGGGAGCGGCGAGCGCGTCCGGCTCGAGGCTCCGGCGCACCTCGGCGGCCGGGGCCAGGAAGAGCCAGTTCCGGTAGTGCCAGAAGTGGACCATGGTCAGGACCAGGCAGAGCGCGGCGACCGCCCGCCCGCCGCGCCCCCACCAGAGGCAGAGCGCGATCGCGACCGCGGCCGCGGCCAGGAGGGCGAGCGACGGCGCGAGCGGCGTCAGGTGCCGCTCGAAGGCCTCCCAGCTCATCTGGATCCGCTTCACCGAGTTCACCTTCCAGAGGTACTTGAAGACCCGCTCCCCGGGCTGCTGCCAGCCGAAGACCACGGCGACCGGCACCAGGGCGAGGAGCCCCCAGCGCCAGCGCGCGGGGAGCGATCCGCGGCTCCGGACGAGGGCGTCGACGCCGAAGGCGGCGAGCATCGCGATCGCGAAGTCGACCAGGACGCCGTTGCGCGTGGCGATGCGGAAGAGGTTGTAGCCGGGGACGTGGTACATCGCCTTGTAGAGCGGCGTCCAGTCGCCCATCCAGAGGAGCGCGGAGACCGCGAGTAGCCCGATCCAGAACGCGGCGGCCCGGGTGCGGAGCGCGATCCCGAAGCCGGCCAGGAGCAGCGGCAGGGCGCCGACGTTGAGTGCGCCTTCGGTGCCGTTGATCGGCAGCACCGTGGTCATTCGGATCGAGAGCAGCGAGGCCAGCATGAGCGGCGGCGAGTAGGCGGGGCCGGCGAAGCTCTCGTAGATGAGCCGATCGCGGATGCTGTACCCCAGCAGCTCGGCGGTCGGCAGGATCTGCACCGTGCCCAGGGCGAGGCCGAGCGCACCGCCGGCGAGAGCGGTCCGCGCGAAGGCGCGCCGCTCGGCGCCGGGGGCGGACCAGAGCAGCCAGCCGCCGTAGGCCGCGCCGCAGGCGAAGGCGTAGAAGGTGAACTGGAGATGGCCGGTCAGGACCAGGTGGAGGACCGCCAGGGCGACCAGGCAACACGATCCCCACCCCGGCCGCCGGCGGGCCCGCCCGATCGCGCAGAGGAGCACCGGCATCGACGCCGCGGTCATCAGGATCGCGGTCATCCCCTGGTGCAGGAGGAGGAAGCCGCAGAACATGTAGACCACGCCGCCGACCGCCGACGCCCCGATCGTCAGCCCGTGCTGGCGGGCGAGGAGATAGGTCGAGACGCCCGCCACCCCGTGGTAGGCGAGCACCACGAGGTTGACCGCCTCGAGCGGCGGCAGCGCCATGAACAGGAGCTGGAGCGGGTGGAAGATCGTCGTCTGCGGCTCGGCGAAGAACGGGGAGCCGGCGAACAGGTAGGGCGACCAGAGCGGCGGCGTCCCGGCCCGCCACTGGGCGGCGCCCCAGGCCCAGTTGGACAGGTTCTGGACGAAGGTCTCGCCCTCGCCGAGCAGGACCTCCATCCGGGCGCCGCGCCAGAAGTAGAGCCACGGCGCGATCGCGAGCGCCGCGATCGCCGCGGCGGAGAAGCGTCGTTCAGCGGCCGGCATGGAGGCGCGATGATAGCCGACCTCCCCGGCCCGCGCCGGCCCGATCCCCGCCCCGGAACGGGCTGGTATGCTGGCGCGGTCCGGGAAGCCGCCCGCCATGAGCCTGACCCCCGACCTCGTCGCCGACATCCTGGTCCGCCAAGAGCGGATCGCCCCCGAGCACGGCGAGAAGATCAAGACCGAGGCCAAGCTCCTCCCCCACCGCCTGCGCTCGGCCAAGAGCTTCGAGCAGCGCGCGCTCTCCTACGAGCTGGTCCAGCAGCTCCGCCTCCCCGACCGGAAGACCGGCGGCGTGATCGGCGAGGTCGAGATCGCCGAGGCGATCGCCGCCGACGCCGGCCTCTCCTGGGTGCGCATCGACAGCCTCGAGCTCGACGCCGACCTGATCGAGACCAAGATGTCGCGGCCGTTCGCGAAGCGCCACCGGATGCTGCCCCTGGCGGTCGCCAACGGCAAGCTCCGCCTGGCCTGCGCCAATCCCTACGACATCGAGGGGGTCGACTCGTTCCGCCGGCTCGCCGGCCGCGACCTCGAGCTGGTGGTCGCCTCCGAGCCCGACGTGCTCAAGGCGATCACCGAGTTCTACGGCCTGCGCCACTCGGTCAAGCGCGCCGAGCGCGACCTCGCCGGCGGCATCGACCTCGGCAACCTCGAGCAGCTCGTGCGGATGAAGTCCGAGGCCGAGATCGAGTCCTCCGACCAGCACGTGGTCAACGCTGTCGAGTTCATGCTCCAGCACGCCTTCGACTCGCGCGCGAGCGACATCCACATCGAGCCCAAGCGCGAGCAGAGCCTGATCCGCTTCCGCATCGACGGCGTCCTGCACGACATCCAGAAGATGCCCAAGGTGGTGCACAAGGCGGTGGTCAGCCGGATCAAGACCATGTCGCGGCTCGACATCGCCGAGAAGCGCCGCCCGCAGGACGGGCGCCTGAAGACCACCCGCGGCGGCCGCGAGGTCGAGATGCGCGTCTCCACGCTGCCGGTCGCGTTCGGCGAGAAGGTGGTGATGCGCATCTTCGACCCCGAGGTCCTGATCCAGGACCTCTCGGGGCTCGGCTTCTACCCCGAGGAGCTGGCGCAGTTCAACGACTTCATCACGCGCCCGCACGGGATCCTCCTGGTCACCGGCCCGACCGGCTCGGGCAAGACCACGACGCTCTACTCGGCGCTCAAGGTGATCGGCAGCGACGAGATCAACGTCACCACCATCGAGGACCCGATCGAGATGGTGCACGACGCCTTCAACCAGACCTCGGTGCAGACCAAGGTCGGGATCACCTTCGCCAGCGCCCTGCGCCACATCCTGCGCCAGGACCCGGACGTGATCATGGTCGGCGAGATGCGCGACCCCGAGACCGCGCAGTACGCCACCCAGGCGGCGCTCACCGGCCACCTCGTGCTCTCGACGCTCCACACCAACGACTCGTTCGCGGCCATCCCGCGGCTGATCGACCTCGGCGTCGAACCGTTCCTGGTGGCCTCGACCCTGGTCGGGGTGATGGCCCAGCGGCTGGTGCGCAAGATCTGCCCGCACTGCGCCGGCGACCGCCATCTCACCACCGAGGAGGCCGCGACCCTGCGCCTGACCGTCCCCGACGGCAAGCGGGTGCGGGTGCGCGAGGGCGCCGGCTGCTTCGAGTGCCGCAGCACCGGCTACCTCGGGCGGAGCGGCATCTTCGAGATCCTGCCGGTCGACGACAAGATCCAGGAGCTGATCGTCGCCGGCGCCGGCGCCGTCGAGATCAAGCGCGAGGCGCTCCAGCGCGGCACCCGCACCCTGCGCCAGGCGGCGCTGCGCAAGCTCGCCGCAGGCGTCACCACCTTCGAGGAGGTGGTGCGGGTGACGGGGATCTGACCTACCCTCCCGCCCGGCGGGGATCCCCTTCGGCTGTGAAATACTTACGTAGAACAGTTTCGATACCGACATTGAACGGCTAGCCTGGCTGGCCCGCGGCCCGGCCGGAGACGCTGCAAGCTTGGAAGGAGCCGGACGAGCTGAAGTCCCGAGCGGCGGTCCGCCGGGCGCGGCCGTGGCCGCCGCGATCGAGGTCCTGCGCCGCGGGGAGCGCTGCGAGGAGAGCGCCCGCATCGTCCACGAGGCCTACCACGACCGGCTCCACCGCTACTTCCTGAGCCACGGCCGGTCGGCCGAAGACGCCCGCGATCTAACCCAAGACACCTTCCTCAAGATCTATAGAGGCATCGGGACGTTCCGCGGCGACTCCGCGTTCGGCACCTGGGTCTGGGTCATCGCCCGGAACGTCCTGCTCAAGAGCGCGGCCCGAGGGCGGGGGGAGGAGGCGAGCCCGGAGGAGCTCCCCCCGGCGTTCGAGCCGGTGGCGGAGGAGCCGGACCCGGTGGTCGTGATCGGCCGCCGGCAGCTCCACTCCCTGGTCCTGCGGTCATTCGAGCGGCTTCCGGCGCGCCAGCGCCAGTGTATGGTTCTGCGGGTCGTCCGCGGTCTGAGCTACGAGCAGGTGGCGACGGTGATGAACATCTCGGTCAACTCGGTCAAGGCGCACCTCCACCAGGGGCGCACGCGGCTCCAGGAGCTGCTCGCCCCGGCCGGGGACGAGCGCCCCGGGGAGCCGCGATGAGGCCGGCGGTGCCGTCGCGGCCCGCGCCTCCCGCCGGTCCCCCGGGGGCCGGCGAGAGCGCCTGGCACCCACGGGCCGAGATCCTCGCCGCCCACCTGTGCGGCGAGCTGCCGGAGCCCGAGGCCGACCAGGTGCGCGAGCACGTGACCGGCTGCGGACTCTGCATCGAGCGGCTGCTCGACCTCGACGCCTTCGAGCGGCTCCCCGGCGAGCCCGAAGACGCCGGCCGGGGCACGGCGGCCGCCGCCGAGGCCGAGGCCGAGGCCGAGCGCGCCGAGTCGTGGCGGCTCCTCCTCGCCGAACGGCCCTGGGACGAGCCGCCAGTCGCCGCGGGGGAGAGTGCCTCGGTGGAGACGGTCGAGGAGGAGATCATCGCGCCGGCGCCCGCCCCCCGCCCGGCCGCGCCGCCTCCTCCAGAGCCCGGCCGGCCGGCGCGCCCGCCGCGCCGCGGGCGGTGGCACGAGCGGCGGCGCGGGCTCCTGGGCAACGGCCTGATCGCGGCGTCGCTGGCGGCGGCGCTCCTCTCCGGGCTCTGGTCGCTCCGCCTCCTCGATCGCCTGTCGGCGCCCGACCCCGACCACCAATTGGTCGACCTGCTGCCGGTCACCCGCGGCGGCGGCGACGGCGACGGCTTCCCGGTGCCACCGCGGGCCGCGTTCACCGCGGTGATCCACCTCGACGTCGTCGCCAAGCCGTTCGAGAGCTACGAGGCCGAGATCTTCGACGCCGGGGGGCGGAGGGTCTGGAGCGGCGTGCTGCGGCCGCCGAGCCCCGCGGACCGCTACCTCACGCTCGGCCTGTCGCGCAGTCAACTCTCGGACCGCCGCTACAAGCTCCGCCTCCGCGGCCTCGACGGCGGCCGCGGCGCCCCGGCCGGCGAGTACGACATCGAGTTCGAGGAGTGAGCGCCCCGGCGCGGCGACCCGGTTTCCAGTAGACTCGCAGTCACTCGATCACCAGACGCGCAACCGGCGCCGGCCGCCCGACGCCGCCGCGGAAGAGCCGATGCGTCACGCCCTCCGCATGCCGCGAGCGGCCGGCCCTCTGGCCGTCGCCGCGCTCGCGCTGCTGCTCAGCAGCGGCGGCTCGCCCGAGCCACCGCCCGGCAACGCGCCGCTCCGGGAAGCGCGCGGCGTGGCGCCCCAGGGCATCCTCGGTCCCGAGCCGGTGCAACGCGCGCTACGCACTGGCCAGGGCCACGGCTGGCTACTCCGGCTCGACGCTGGGGAGTTCGCCCACGTCCGGGTCGAGCAGCTCGGCGTCGACGTCACCGTCGCCCTGTTCGATCCCGCGGGCCGGTTCCTGGTCGAGATCGACACCTTCACGCCGCTGGGCCACGATGGCGAGGAGGACCTCTACCTGCGGGCGTCGGCGACCGGCCTCTACCGGCTCGAGCTGCGGGCGGTCGAACAGGGGGGGCCCGACGCCGCCTACCGGGCGCGGCTCGCCAAGCGCCGTCCGGCGACCGCAGCCGACCGGATGCGGATCAAGGCCGAGTCGCGGTTCCAGAGGGCGACGGTGCTCCGTAAGGACGGCCGGCTCACCGAAGCGCTTACCTGGCTCGAGCAGGCGGAGGAGCTGTTCACGCGACTCGGCGACGAGCGGCGGCTGGCCGAGATCGGGCAAGGGCGCTGCGCCGTCCACTACCTGCTCAATGACTTCCGGCGGGCCCAGCCGGCCTGTGAGGCCGCGGCGGGCCTCTACCGCCACCTGGGCGAGGACCTCGGGCTGGCTTCGGCGCTCGACATGCTGGGCAGGATCCAGCTCAACCTCGACGACCCGTCGAGCGCGATCCGGACGCTCGAGGAGGCTCTCCGCGTCGCCGAGGCGCTCGGCGACTCGTGGTTCGTCGCCGCGGTGCACACCGATCTCGGTATGGCCCACCGCCAGCTTTCGGACTTCCCGCGCGCCCTGGCCGCGCTCGGCCGCGGCCTGGAGACCTGGGAGCGCCTGGGCGAGATCGACCGCGCCGCGCTGGTCCTCCACGAGCGCGGCCTGCTCTACCGCGAGCTGGGCGACCTCGACCGGGCGATCGCGGACTTCCAGCGGGCGCTCGAACGGAAGGCCGCCGCCGATCCCCTGACCCTGATCGCCCTCGGCATGGCGCTCTCCGAGCAGGGCGCCGGGACGACGGCGCTCCAGCCGCTCCAGGAAGCGCTCGGGCGGCTCGAGGAGGCGCTGGCGATCGCCGAACGCACCGGCGACGCCGGCGGCGCGGCGCGGCTGCTCGCCGCGATCGGGCTCGTCCACCAGCAGACCGGCGAGCCCGCGGAGGCGAAGAGCTGCTACAGCCGGGCGTTGCCGCTGGCACGCGAGGCCGGCGACCGCGAGCTGGCCGGCGACCTCTACTTCAACCTCGGCGGGCTGGCCGGCGACGGCGCGGCCGGGGTGGCGGTGGCGCGCCTGAGACACGCCCTCGCCGAGTACCAGGCGGCGGGCAATCTCGAGGCGCAGGTGAAGGCCCTGCTGGCGCTGGCGGGCGCGGAGCGTGCGCGGGGCCGGCTCCACGAGGGCCTCCACCACCTGGAGACCGCGAGGCCCCTGTTCTTCACGCTGAGGGAGCGCCTGCCCCGGCTCGATCTCAGGCTCTCGTTCATGGCGCACCGGTACGACCTCTTCGACTCCGCGATCGACCTCCTGATGGAGCTCCACCGGCAGGAGCCCGGCCGGGGCCGGGACGTCCTCGCCTTCGAGATGTCCGAGCAGGCGCGCGGCCGCGGTCTGCTCGACCTGGTCGGCAGCCACGGCGGCGAGCCGGCGGCGCCGGTGCTGTCGCTGATCGAGATCCAGAACCGCCTGCTCGATCCCGGCGCGGTCCTCCTCGCCTACAAGCTCGGCGACGAACGGAGCTACCTCTGGGTGGTCGAGCACGATCGCTTCGCCACCTTCGAGCTGGCGCCGCGCGAGTGGCTCGAAGAGCTCGCCCGCGCCTTCCATAGGGAGCTCGCGCGGCCGCCCCGCCACGCCGCCGCGACCGCCCTCGAGAGCATGGGCGCCGAGCTGAGCCGAGCGCTGCTCTGCGATGCGCGCGAGCGGCTGGACGGGCGCCGGCTGCTGGTGGTCGCCGAGGGCGAGCTCCTCTATCTGCCGTTCGCCGCCCTCGGGCTCGGCGCCTGCGGCGGCGGTGACGGGTCCCCGGCGCCCGGGCATCCGATCCTCGCCGGCCCCTCGGCCTCGGCGCTGGCGGCGCTGCGCGGCCGCGAGCGACCGTCGCCGGAGCGGACCCTGGCCGTGATCGCCGATCCGGTGTTCGACCGCTGCGACGACCGGGTCGACGCCGTCCACCGCGGCGAGGGCTGCGACGGCCGCTACCCGCGCCTGGAGCACAGCGCGAAGGAAGCCACGGCGATCCTGCGCCTGGTGTCGCCGGGCGAGCGGGCCGACGCGCTCGGCTTCGACGCCCGGCGGGACCGCATCGACGGCCTGCTGGACACCAGCCGCTACCTCCACTTCGGGACCCACACCGACACCGCCTCGGACCCGCCCCGCCTGGTCCTCAGCCAGGTCGACCGGCGGGGGCAGGCGATCGAGCCGTCGCACCTGACCGCGGAGGAGATCGCCGGGCGGTCGCTCGCGGCCGACCTGGTCGTGCTCGGGGCCTGCGAAACCGTCGGCGGACGCGGGTTCCGGGGCGAGGGCTTGGTCGGCCTCGCCCACGCCTTCTTCGACGCCGGCGCGGGCGGCGTCATGGTGACGCTCTGGCCGATCGACGACCGGGCCACCGCCGAGTTCATGGAGCGCTTCTACCGCCACCTGATCCAGGAGCGCGCGACGCCGGCGGCGGCCCTGGCGCGCGCCCAGGACGAGATGCGCTCCACGCCCCGCTGGCGGGCCCCCTACTATTGGGCCGGCTTCGTCCTGCTCGGCGAGGGCCTGCCCGCCTCCCCCCGCGAATAAACAAGTCGGACGGCACCGGAATCCATACCGGTGACGCGCAGGGTGTGAACGGTGGAGCCTTTCGTGGTGTCTAAATAAACCAACCGAATGTTCGTAGTCCTCGACTGACGCTACGGACCCAGGAAAGGGGATGAGATGAGCGCGGCAACCTCCGAGACCTCGAAGACGGCCTCCTCGCAGAAGCCACCGGCGGCGAACGTGCCTTCCACAACCGGCAGCCATCGGCTCCCGCGCCGGGACCCGGCGGACCGGGCGGGGAAGGGCGGCGGCGATCGGACCGGCAGCACCGGAAACGTGGACCCGGAACCCCGACGGGCGCGGCAGCACAGCGACACTCAGCCGATCCCCACGGTTCCGCCCCCGCCGGGGGCACACGAGCGGTGCGAGCCGAGGGACGAGCTGTCCAAGGAGGGCGCGGCCAGACCCCGGCCGCGCCCGCGGACCGCGCCCCGGCCCGTGCGGCCGAGCTGACCGCCGGCGCGGCCCGGCCTCAACCCGCCCGCTGCGCCGTCTTGTCGTAAAAGCCGCCGACCAGCTCGGCGGCGCGGCGGGCGTCCTCGTGGGGCTCGACCAGGCGGCCGAAGAGGGTGCGCCAGGTGTGGCGCAGGGTCTCGAGGTCGCGATCGGCGAGGAGCTTGACCAGTTCGTCGACCGCGCGCTGCGAGGTCGGCCCGTAGCTCTTGCGGGCGGCGTCGCGCTCGAGCAGGACGAGGGCAAAATAAAGCGGCTCGGGGAGGCGGTCGCGGGGCGCCGCGTCCTCGGGAGCAGCGGGCTCCGGGGCGGCGCGCAGCGGGGCCCGCGGGCGCCGCTGGGGCGGCGCGGGCACCGCCGTCTCGGCCACGGCACGCTCAGGCGGCCCCAGCTCGTCGCGCCGGCGGTCGAAGTAGAACGGCAGCTCGCGCACCTGGCGGGCGAAGCGCGAGAAGAGCACGAAGAGCTCCTTCTCGTTCGAGAAGTTGCCGACCAGCCGGGCGTTGCGGCCGACCTCCAGGCGCCCGGTCTCCTGCAGCACGACGTTGGCGCGCGCGCTGTCCTCGAGCTGGAGCGACTCGGCGGTCACCTTCCAGGCGGTCAGGCTCCCCTGGACGTAGCAGGCCGGCGGCGCAGCGCACCGAGCACCGCCTCGACCTCGACCCCCTGGTCGATGCGGATCGAGCCGCCGATCGACTCCAGCTTGCCGTAGGACCCCGAGTTCTGGATCACCAGGTTGCCCGGCGCGCGGATCGAGAGCTGACCGTGCGCGTCGACCTCGATCTCGGTGCCGGCGGGGATGATCATGGTCGGCGCGGCGGCCGTCTCCTGGGCCATCTCGTCTGCTCCTTCCCTGCGGTGAATCCGGCCGGCTAGCGCGCGAGCAGCCCCGGCAACGGCTCGTAGTCCTCGAGCGCGGGGGCGCTCCGGGCGCGGACCAGGATCCGCTCCTCGTCGCGCCAGCGGTGGTCGAGGATGTAGATCCGCGGGTCGACCGGCCGGTAGCTGCCGTCGGGATCGCGCCGGCGCACCTCGTAATGGAGATGCGGGCTGGTGCTCCAGCCGGTGTCGCCGACGGTGGCCAGCAGCTCGCCCTGGCGCACCCGCTGCCCGCGGCGCACCGCGATCTCGTCGCAGTGCCCGAAGAGGGTGATGAACTCCTCGCTGTGGCGCACCACGACCAGGTTGCCGTAACGCCACCAGGCGACGCTCTGGCGGTGCGGGTAGCGGCCGGCGAAGACCACCACGCCGTCGGCCGGCGCGTGGATCGCCTTGCCCATCGGCGCCGCGAGGTCGACCCCGGCGTGGAAGTCCATCTGCTTGGTGAACGGGCTCCGGCGGTTGCCGAACGGGCTGGTGAGGTAGAAGTTGGTCCCCTTGAGCGGGTTGGTCGACGGCGTCACCCGCGCCCGCTCGCGGTCGGCTTGCTCGAGGGCGTGGACCTCGTCGAGGAAGGCGCCGAGCACGAGGAGCTGCTCTTGGAGCTGGGCCGAGAGGTCGCGGCCGCTCTCGATCACGTTGGCGAAGATCGAGCGCGGCACCGGCTCGGCCTCGATCGGGAAGCCGCCCTGCCCGATCGACACCTCCTCGCCGAGCCCGTAGGCGAGGCGCGCCTTGTCGACTCGGAGCCGCAGCTCGTCGCCGCGCTCCTGGAGCTCGCCGAGTTTCGCCACCATGGCGCGCAGCCGCTCGCCCTGGCTCTGGCGCTCGGCGGCGAGGCGCGGCAGCTCGCCGCGCGCGCGCAGGCCGGCGAGGACCCCGGGCGACACCGCCCCGGCGAACCCGACCAGCGCCACCCAGGCGGTCAGCATGAGCGCCCAGCGGGCGAGGCGCCGCCGCCCGATGAAGAGGTAGCGGACCCGCCGGCGAATGTCCGCGGGATGGATCTGGATCTCGTACAGCGCGCGCTCGCCGGCCTTCGGCGGCGGGGCGGCGGCGGGGCGGGGTTCGGGCTGGGGTCGCGGCACGGTCTTCACCTGGCGGCGTTCGCGATCGGATCGCCCGGGGCCGCCCCGAGCAGGCTCACCGCGCTCGGGCCACCCCGCTCAAACGGCCACCGCCCCGGCCGGCACCAGCGAATCGAGGGTCGCCTCGCCCGCGGTCCGCGCGACGACCGCGAGCAGCTCGGGATGGACCCCGGCGGCGCCCGCCACCACGTTGCCGGTCTCGAGGTACCGCGCGCCGCCGTCGAGGTCGGTCACGCGCCCTCCCGCCTCCTCCACCATCAGCGCGCCGGCGGCGACGTCCCAGGGGGAGAGGCGGAATTCGAAGAAGCCGTCGTACACGCCGGCGGCAGTGTATGCCAGGTCGAGCGCCGCGGCGCCGCAGCGGCGGATCGCCTTGGCGCGCAGGAAGACGTCGCGGAAGATCGCGAGATAGGCGTCGAGCGCCTCGCGCGCCTTGAACGGATAGCCGGTGGCGAGGAAGGCGCCGTCGAGGCCGGGGCGCGAGGAGGCGCGCATCGGCCGGCCGTTCCAGTCGGCGCCGGCGCCGCGCGCGGCGGTGAACACCTCGCCGCGCACCGGATCGATGATCGCCCCGGCGACCACCTGGTCGCCGCGCCGGCAGGCCACCGAGACGCAGAACACCGGCAGCCCCTGGAGGAAGTTGGTGGTGCCGTCGAGCGGGTCGATCAGCCACTGGTGGCTCCCCGCTCCCGAGCCCCGGTCGCCCCCCTCCTCGGCCAGGATGCGGTGGCCCGGGTGGCGGCTCTCGATCACCTCGACGATCGCCCGCTCGCTCTCGTGGTCGGCGGCGGTGACGAAGTCGTTCGCCCCCTTGCGCCGGACCTCGAGATCGGCGTCGCGGAACCACCGGCTGACCGCCGCGGCGCCCCGCTCGGCGGCGGCGAGCGCGGTGTCGCGCAGCTCAAGGTTCCGTTCCACGTTCTCCAAGCGGTCACCTCTCCGATTCGGCTCGATACGACAAGGCGGCACCGCGGCTCGGAATTCCCCTGAGGGAACTCCCCGGACCTGGCGCTACCGCGGCTCGGCGAACCAGCGCCGGACCTCGTGCTCCGCCGGCCGGCCGAGGAAGCGGAAGTCGGGCCGGCCCCCGCCGCCCGAGCCGTCGCGCTCCGACGGCGCGCTGAACGCCTTCCAGAAGAACGCGCCGGCGAGCCAGCGCGGCTTGCCCAGGGCGTCGAGGAGCGCCCGGTAGGCCGCCGCCTGGTCGGCCTCCGACAGCTCGCCCCCCTCCTGGTGCGGCGCGACCCAGGCGGCGCGCCGGGCGGCGAAGCCGACCTCGGTCAGGAGCACCGGCCGCCGGCTCGTCTCCGCCAGCCGGCGCAGCCGCTCGGCCACCTCGCGGGCGCCCCGGGCCAGCTCCGCCGGCCCGGCCTCGGGCGAGGCCGCGAGCGGGTAGTAGGCGTCGACCCCGGCGAAATCGAGCGCGTCCCAGAAGCCGACCTCCTCGGCCCCCTCGTGCCAGTTGGCGGCATAGGTCAGCGGCCCCGGGTAGAGCACGCGCACCGCCGCGATCAGCTCGCGCCACTCGCGCTCGCGCACCAGCGTACGGTCCAGCTCGACCCCGACCGCCAGGAGCTCGGCGTCGGTCCAGGCGGCGAGGAAGGCGTGATGGAGGACGAAGCGCCGGTAGCTCACCCACCAGGCCCGCCAGTCGGCCTCGCTCGTCATCGCGACCTCGCCCGGCCAGCTCTCGTGGGAGATCCAGAGATGCGGCTTCCAGAGCACCGCCAGCCCGCGCTCCCGGGCGCGCCGAGCGGCGTGCACCACCCCGGCATCGGTCTCGCTCGCCGGATGGCGGTTCAGGTAGGCCAGCTCCGGCCGCCGCGGGTCGCCCTGGTAGGCGAACGGCATCAGCGCCACCGCGTCGGCGCCGAGCGCCTCGAGCCGGTCGAGGGCGCCGTCGACCGAGGGAGCGTGGTAGCCGCCGTCGATCCGGTTGAGCATGGCGAGCGAGACGCCGTGGAGGAAGGGCCGGGGCGGCGGGTCGGGGGGCTGGGTGGGACTCGACGGCGGCGGAGAGACCGGAGCAGGGCGAGAGGGAGACGAGGCGCCCTCCGCCGTCCCGGCCGACCTCCCGAGAGCGCGCGCCTCGATCCGCCAGAGCAGCGCCCGCACCGCGGCCTCCCCCGGCACCCGCCCGAGCTTCGCCGCCACCGTCTCGCCGCGCAGCTCGCCCACCACCGCGGCGGCCGCGGGGGTCCAGAGCGGCGCCGAGCCGTCGAGCTGCTCCTCCTGGGCCAGGAGCTGCGCCTCGGACGGCAGGACGCCCGCCCGCGCCAGCGGCCCGAGCCACTGCTCCCAGGGGCGCCCGAACCAGTCCCCGGAGAGCCACAGCGCCGCCCCGCGCTCGAACCAGGGGGGCAGCCCCTCGGAGAGCCCCGCGCGCGCCAACAGCGCCCGGGCCACGGCGTGGCGGACGGCGTAGAGGTCGTCGGGGTGCAGGACCAGGTGGACTTCGGCGGCCGCCGCGGCGCTCGGACCTTCGCGGCGCCGATCCCGATCCCGAGTCGCTTGTCTCACGGGTGCCGCGGTCGCCACCGCCGGCTCCAGCCGTCCGGTCGCCCGAGCGAGTGCCGGGTAGTCGGCCTCGACCGCCACCGTCAGCGGCGGCTCGACCTCGACCGGCACCCGCGGCGCGATCTCGGCGATCGCGCGCTCCAGCTCGCCGAGGAGCCGCCGGTGCTCTGCGCCGGCCGCCTCACCCTGTGGCGGGTAGAGCCGGACCCGCTCGCCGGCGAGCACGGCACGGCCGGCGAGGCTCGGCAGCGCTTCCGGCGCCGACTGCGCCGCCATCGAGACCGTGGCGCTGGCAAGGCCGGCGAGTCCGCCGAGGAGGACCGGGCCGAGGACCGCCTGGCGGATCGCCTTTCGGGAGATGGACATGCAGGTTCAATCGGCAGGTGCGGCGTGTTCCTCGGGTTCCGCTTCTCCTTCAGCGAGAATGTCGTGCACCCACTTCGCGCCTGCCGCACGCGCGCCTTTGGCAAGCCGACTGTCACCGGTCCAGAAGTCGGCGTGGAGCCTCTCGGCAAGCGCCAGGTAGCTCGCATCGTAGGCCGCGATCACACCCAGGCGCGCGGCCCAGGCCAGCGCGCTCCGCTGCAGCTCCGGTGAGGGCACCACCGTCTCGATCCCGAGGGAGTAGACCTTCTCGAGGACCGCGTCCGCCTCGTCCTGCGAGAGTCCGGTGAGTACGGTGAGCTTGCGCAGCGCGGTGGTCACTTCATACTGCCAGAGAGCGGGCGCTACCAACACGGTGCCGGCGCGGAACCAGTCGCTGAAACGGGCCTGAGCCCGGTTGGACCAGTCCACTTCCACCACCTGCGCCACGATCACGTTGGCGTCGAGGACGACCGTCAAGGCTCCCGCTCCTGGAAGAGAACGTCCTCGAGCTGCCGCTGGCGCTCTTCTCGCGCTTCGGCAACCAGATCGACCCCGACCGGGCCGATCCGGCGTCTGAACCGGGCCAGCTCGTCGAGCACCGCCAGGCGCCGCTCCGTCTCTGCTCGCGAGCGCGCGAGACCCAGATCGACGTACTCGCGGACGACCTCGGAGATCGACCGCCTCTGCTGGCGTGCCTGGCGCTCGAGCGCCTCGTGCTGTTCGGGTTCGAGGAAGAGCTGCGTGCGGTGCAGTGGCATGTTCCAGACTCCGGAGAGCAAGAGTACACCATGTTAGATGTACCTCATCTCTCCACGTGGCATGCCTAACCCGCCACCCGCCGCCCCCCCACCACCGTGCCCACCGCCGCGCCGACCAGCTCCCAGCCGCCGAACGGCGTGTTGCGACCCTTGCTGCGGAAGCTCTTCGGGTCCACGGTCACCTTCCGCTCGAGATCGAGCATCGTCACGTCCCCGGGCTCCCCGGCGCCAGCGTGCCTCCGGGCAGCCCGAGTGCCTTCGCAGGTCCCTTGGTCAACAGCTCCACCAGCCGCCCGAGCCCGATCACTCCCCCACCCACCAGCCGGTCGAGGCACAGACTCACCGTCGTCTCCAGCCCGACGATCCCGAACGGCGCGGCCGAGAACTCGACGTCCTTCTCGTCGGCGTGGTGGGGGGCGTGGTCGGAGGCGATGGCGTCGATGGTTCCGTCGGCCAATCCGATCAGGAGCGCCTGACGATCCGCTTCCGACCGAAGCGGCGGCTTCATCTTGGTCTCGGTGCCGAAGCCGCGGTCGGCGACGGCCTTGTCGGTCAGGAGCAGGTGGTGCGGGGTGACCTCGCAGGTGACCGGCAGGCCGCGCCGCTTCGCTTCGCGCACCAGCTCGAGGCTTCGGGCGGTGGACAGATGCGCCACGTGGTAGCGGCCGCCGGTCTCTTCGAGGAGGAGGAGGTCGCGGCCGACGTTCAAGTCCTCGGAGAGCCCGGGGATGCCGGGGAGGCCGAGGCGGGTCGACCACTCGCCCTCGTGCATCACGCCGGGGCCGGTCACGGCCAGGTCCTCGGCGTGCTGGATCACCGCGGCGCCGAAGTGCAGAGGCGTAGAGGAGGGCGCGGCGCATCAGCTCGGCGTTGGCGACCGGCAGGCCGTCGTCGGAGAAGGCCACCGCGCCGGCGTCGATCAGCTCGCCCATCTCGGCCAGCTCCTCGCCGCGCTGACCCTTGGAGACCGCGCCGATCGGGTAGACGCGGGCGAAGCCGGCGCGGCGCGCCTCGGAGAGGATGTGCTCGGTCACCGACCGGTTGTCGTTGACCGGCACCGTGTTGGGCATGCAGGCGACCGCGGTGAAGCCGCCGGCGGCCGCCGCGCGGGTGCCGGTGGCGACGGTCTCCTTGTACTCCTGGCCCGGCTCGCGCAGGTGGACGTGGACGTCGATCAGCCCCGGCACGACCACCAGGCCCGAGGCGTCGAGGACCTCGGCGCCGCCGGCGTCGCCGTCGGGGATCCGCTCGTCGAGACGGGCGACGCGGCCGTCCTCGATCAGCAGATCGCGCGCGGCGTCGAGCCCCTGCGAGGGATCGACCACGCGGCCGCCGCGGATCAAGAGCCTCGTCACGCCGCCTCCTCGTGGGCGCCCGAGCAGAGGTAGAGCACCGCCATCCGCACCGCGACGCCGTTGGCGACCTGCTCGAGGATCACCGAGAACGGCCCGTCGGCGACGTCGCTGGCGATCTCGACGCCGCGGTTCATCGGGCCGGGGTGCATGACGATGACGTCGGGGGCGGCGCGCCGGAGCCGCTCGGCGGTCAGGCCGAAGAGGCGGAAGTACTCGCGCACCGAGGGGAAGCGGGTGCGGCTCTGCCGCTCGAGCTGGATGCGCAGCATCATCACCACGTCGGCGCCCTCGATCGCCTCGTCGAGGGTGTGGACCGCGCGCACGCCGAGCGCCGCGATCCCCACCGGCATCAGGGTGCGCGGGCCGGCGACGGTGACCTCGGCGCCGAGCTTGGTCAGGAGATGGATGTTCGAGCGCACCACCCGGCTGTGCTCGATGTCGCCGACGATCGCGACCCGGAGCCCCTCGATCCGCCCCTTGCGCTCGCGGATCGTGAAGGCGTCGAGCAGCGCCTGGGTCGGGTGCTCGTGGGCGCCGTCGCCGGCGTTGATCACCCCGGCGGCGACCCGCCGCGCGAGCATGTGCGGCACCCCGGGGTGGGCGTGGCGGATGACGATCAGGTCGGGCGCCATCGCCTGGAGGTTCAGCGTGGTGTCGATCAGGCTCTCGCCCTTCTCCAGCGCCGAGCCCGAGGTCGCGAAGTTGATGTTGTCGGCGGAGAGGCGCTTCTCGGCGATCTCGAAGCTCGAGCGGGTGCGGGTCGAGGCCTCGAAGAAGAGGTTGATCACGGTCTTGCCGCGCAGGGTCGGCACCTTCTTGACCGGGCGTTCGGCGACTTCGCGGAAGGAGTAGGCGGTGTCGAGGATCCGGCGGATCTCGTCGGCGGACAGGTCGGCGATGCCGAGCAGGTCCTTGCGCTGCCAGACGGCCGCGGGCATCAAGCCTCGACCTTCTCGAGCAGGCGCACCCGCTCGTCGCCGTCGGTCTCGTCGAACTCGACGCCGATCACCTGGGTCGCGGTGGTGACCACGGTCTCGCCGGCGAAGTCGGCCTGGATCGGCAGCTCGCGGTGGCCGCGGTCGATCAAGACCGCCAGCTCGACCCGGCGCGGCCGGCCGTAGTCGGCGAGGTGGTCGAGCGCCGCGCGCACCGTGCGGCCGGTGTAGAGGACGTCGTCGCAGAGCACCACGGTGCGGCCGTCGAGCGGCGGCAGGGTGGTCTCGCGCACCACCGGCTGGGGCGCGATGGTCGAGAGGTCGTCGCGATAGAGGGTGATGTCGAGCACGCCGCGCTCGACCGAAACCCCGTCACTGTGCTCGATCGCCGCCGCCAGCCGTTCGGCCAGCGGCACGCCGCGCGTGCGGATGCCGACCAGGAGCAGCCCGTCGGTGCCGGCGTTGCGCTCGACGATCTCGCCCGCCATCCGCCGGATGACGCGGTGCATCTGTTCGCGGTCGTAGAGGACCGCGATCTCTCTCACGCCTTCGTGCAAGGGGGGCTCCGTCCGGGTTCGCCGGTCCAGGTTCGCCGGATGGTACGTGGCCGGACCTGGGGTGTCAACGGCGCGCCACGTTCACACGGCCGTTCCTTCAATCGGGACAGATGGCGCCGGATTCGACCCAGGCCGCGATCAGGTCGCCGAGCAGCTCCTGGGTCCCCGGGGCCGGCTCGCGGCCGGTGCCCGGAGCCCAGCCCCAGCCGACCAGCTCGTCGTCGCGCATGTGGTCGACGATCTCCTCGAGGCTCCGGCCGCCGTTGCGGTCGCGGTCCTTGAGCTGGGCACAGATCTCGGGCGCGGTCAGCCCCTCCCAGGCCATCTCGGGCGGCGCCAGCCGCCAGTGCGGGGCGCCGGGGACGCGGCCGGGGTCGAAGTTCTCGTCGTCGTGGCACGTCCCGCAGCGCATCCCGACCGCGCCCAGCCCGCCGGCGCCGCGCCGCACCCAGGGCTCGTGGAGGCGGCCTTCCTTGCCCTGGAGCGGCTGGTCGCCCGCCGGGTGGCAGTTGACGCAGCGTGGATGAAGCAGGACCCTGGACGCCTCGTCGAAGAGAGCGGCGGAGCGCGAGCGGACGTCCTCGATATCGAGGAACTCCGCCGGGCCGCGGAGGTCGGCGGGCGGAGGATCGCCGGCCGGGTGCTCGCCGGTCGAGGCGCCGTCCGTCGCGGCCTCCCCCGCGAGCGGCGGCGGCGCCCCGGCGAGGAGGCCCAGGGCGACGAGACCGGCGGCGAGGAGGGCCCCCGCGCCGAGCGCCGCGCGCCGGTCCCGCCGGCTCACGACCGCACCTCCCCCTGCCGCTCCTCGCGCAGCCAGCGCCGGAACGGGAGCCGCCGCACCGGCTTGCCGGTGAGCGCGAACCAGGCGTTGGCGACCGCCGGGGCGATCGGCGGCACGCCGGGCTCGCCGACGCCGGTGGGATCGGCGTTCGACGGCACCACGTGGACCTCGACCCGGGGCATCTCGTGGATGCGCAACGGGCGGTAGTCGTGGAAGTTCGACTGCACCACCCTCCCCTCCTCGAGCTCGATCTCCTGGAAGAGCGCGGCGTTCAAGCCGTAGCCGATGCCGCTCTCCATCTGGGCCGCGATGACGTCCGGGTTGACCGCGATGCCGCAGTCGACCGCGCAGACCACCCGCTCGACCACCGGCAGGCCGTCGTCGCCGAGCCGGATCTCGGCGACCTGGGCGGCGAAGCTGCTGAACGACTCGTGGACCGCGACCCCGCGCGCCCGGCCGGCCGGCAGCGGGCTCCCCCAGCCGGCGCGCTCGGCGGCCAGCTCGAGCACGGCGAGGTGCCGCGGGTGATCGGCCAGCAGGCTCCGGCGCAGCTCGACCGGGTCGCGCCCGGCCGCCGCGGCCAGTTCGTCGAGGAAGGTCTCGGTCGAGTAGGCGTTGTGGGTGTGCCCGACCGAGCGCCACCAGAGCACCGGAACGCCGACCGCGGGGGAATGGAGGTCGACGTGGAGGTTGGGGACCGCGTACGGGAGGTTGCGCGCCCCCTCGACCGAGGTGGCGTCGACGCCGTTCTCGATCAGCCCCTCGAACGGCGTGCCGGCGACGATCGACTGGCCGACGATCCGGTGCTGCCAGCCGACGATGTTCCCCGCGGCGTCGAGCCCGGCACGCAGGCGATGGAGGTACATCGGCCGGTAGCGGCCGCCGCGGAGGTCGTCCTCCCGCGTCCAGACCAGCTTGACCGGCGCCCGGCCGCCGACTGCCTTGGCGATCGCCGCGGCCTCGCCGGCGACGTCGCCGTTCGGGGTCGCCCGGCGGCCGAAGCTGCCGCCGCCGAAGAGGGTGGTCAGGTCGACCTGGTCTTGCGCCACCCCGGCGGCGCCGGCGATCACCGCGCGGTCGACCGTCTGGAGCTGCGAGCCGGCCCAGGCGCGGCAGCGGCCGCCTTCCAGTTGGACCACGCAGTCGAGCGTCTCCATCGGCGCGTGGGCGAGGTAGGGAAAGAGGTACTCGGCCTCGAAGGTGCGCGCGGCGCCGGCGATCGCGGCCTCGGCGTCGCCGCGGGAGGCGGCGGTAACGCCGGGGGTCGCGGCGAGGCGGCGGTACTCGGTCCACAGCTCGGCGCTGCCGCGCTTCTCGGCCGCGCTCTCGTCCCAGGCGACCTCGAGGGCATCGCGCCCCTTCTTGGCGGCCCAGAAGCCGCGTCCGACCACCGCCACGCCGGACGGCACCTCGACCACCCGCACCACGCCGGGCACCTTCCCCGCCGCGGCGGCGTCGAACGAGGCGACCGTGGCGCCGAAGCGCGGCGGCCGCGCGATCACCGCGGTGAGCATCCCGGGGAGGTCGAAATCCTGGGTGAAGCGCGCCGAGCCGTCGCTCTTCGCGGCGCTGTCGAGGCGCGGCAGGCGCTTGCCGATCAGCCGGAAGTCCTTCGGGTCCTTGAGCGGCACCCCCTCGGGCACCGGCAGGAGCGCGGCGGCCTCGGCCAGCTCACCGAAGCCGGCCGAGCGGCCCGAGGCGGCGTGGAGGACGCGGCCCGACTCGACGGCGACCTCGGCCGCCGGCACGCCCCAGCGCTCGGCGGCGGCGGCGACCAGCATCGCGCGCGCGGTGGCGCCGGCGACCCGGAGCTGCTGCCACGAGTTGGCGGTCGCGGTGCTGCCGCCGGTCCCCTGCACCGGCCCGAAGAAGAGGTTGTTGTAGCGGGTCTCGTCGGCCGGCGCGTGCTCGAAGCGCATCTGCGACCAGTCGGCGTCCAGCTCCTCGGCGACGATCGTCGGCAGCCCGGTCGAGACCCCCTGGCCGAACTCGATGTGCTTCAGGATCACCGTCACCGTGCCGTCGAGGCCGATGCGCACGAAGGCGTTGGGCTCAAACGGCGCGCCGGCCGCCTCAGCCGCGCCGAGGCGGCGGCCCGGGAGCCACTCGAGCCCGAGCACCAGCCCGGCGCCGAGCACGGCTCCCCCCTGAATGACCTTGCGGCGGCTGAGGCCCTGCCCCTGGTGCTCAGCCATGGCTCGAGCCCTCCTCCGGCGCCGTCGGCTCCGCGCCGCCCGAGGCCAGCGCGCTCGCCGCCTGGTGGACCGCGGCGCGCACCCGCAGGTAGGTGGCGCAGCGGCAGACGTTGCCGTTCATCGCCGCGTCGACGTCGTCGTCGGTGGGCCGCGGGATCTGGCGCAGGAGCGCGGCCGCGGACATCACCTGCCCCGACTGGCAGAACCCGCACTGCGGTACGTCCAGCGCCCGCCAGGCCTCCTGGACTGCCGCCGCCTGGGGCCCCTCGAGCCCCTCGATGGTCACGACCTCGCGGTCGCCCAGCTTCGAGACCGGCAGCACGCAGGAGCGCACCGTGCGGCCGCCGACGTGGACCGTGCAGGCGCCGCACTGGGCCACCCCGCAGCCGTACTTGGTCCCGGAGAGGTGCAGCTCGTCGCGCAGCACCCAGAGCAGCGGCGTGTCGGGCTCGGCCTCGACCCGGTGCCGCTGGCCGTTGACTCTCACCTCGTAGCGCATGGTCGCCTCCTGGAGAACCCCATTGTAGAGCGACGGCGCCTGGGCGGAGCCGGTCGCCTCAGAACAGGACGCGCAGCCCGATCCCGGACGACAGGTCGGTGTCCTCGGCGACGAAGTCGTTGATGAAGACGTCGGCGCCACCGAGCTTGTAGGTGAGCTGGAAGTCGAGCGAGACGTTGTCGGCAACGAAGAGCTTGAGCCCGGCGCGCGCGCCGTAGACCAGGGCCGACTCGTCGAGCAGGGCGAAGTCGGTGCGCCGCCAACCGGCGCCCAGGCCGAGGTAGGGGACGAAGCGGCTCTCGCCACCGAAGTGGTACTCGGCGAAGAGGCCGATTTCCGAGCTGCGGTAGTCGGAGTCCTCGCCGGCGACGTCCTCGAGCCCCTCGTAGAGGAGCGTCGCGCCGAGCGACAGGCGGTCGCGGACGAAGTAGGCGTAGCCGGCGTCGACGTCGATCATGTCGCCCACCGCGCCTTCGAAGTCGGGCGAGACGTGGATCGACAGCTCCTGGCTCCCGCGCTCGAGCCTCGGCTGCGCGGCCGCGACGGCGGCGCAGAGCTGGGCGAACAGGACGGCGGCGACGGCGGCGGCGGTCCTTCGGGTCATGCCTCTCCCTCCCGAGGGGGTGGACCGGGCGCCGGACGGCGCCGGTGGCGGGCCCTCGGCGGGGTCGATGCGCCGCGGCGGCGAATCCTTCGCCGGCGGCGCCGCGCGGCGCTTCCGGGCGTGTGGACAGCGCGCGCCACGTCCTCTAAGATGCGCGCGCCGTCGTCGCTCCGCCGTTCAACTCCGCAGGATTCCCATGGCCCGAAAGACGCCGCAGCCCGCTCCGGCCGCCTCCGGCGGCGACGCCGCCCGGCCGAGCCGGCGCCGCGAGATCCTCTTCCTGGTGGTCTTCGTCGTGCTCCTCGGCGCGAGCTTCACCGCGATCTCGCTCCAGCCGGTCAACGACCGAGTGATCGAGCCGTTCACCGCCGGCGTCGCCCGGGTCAGCGGCGCGACGCTCGACCTGATCGGCCAGGACGTCACGATGCGCGGCACGATCATCGAGAACGAGCGCTTCGCGGTGAACATCCGCAACGGCTGCAACGGCGTCGAGACGATGCTGATCTTCGCCTCCGCCGTGCTCGCCTTCCCCGCCGCCTGGGGCGCCCGGCTGGGCGGGCTGGTCTTCGGCATCGTGGCGATCCAGATCGTCAACCTGCTGCGGGTGGTGGCGCTGTTTCTGACCGGCGCCTACTTCCCGCGCCTGTTCGATGCCTCGCACACGGTGGTCTGGCAGACCGTCGTGATCCTCGCCGGGGTGCTGCTCTGGATCTATTGGGCCTCCCGCTTCGCCGCTCCGCGGCGGCCGCCGGCGAGCGCCTGATTCCGTGCACTAGACTGCCCGCATGCCCTACGGCCGGTTCCTGCGCAACCTGCTCCTCTGGACGGTGCCGGTGGCGGTGGTCTGGTGGCTCGTGACGCCGCTCTACAACCGCTTCCTGGTCGCCGCCGGCGAGAACCTCCTCCACCTGGTCGAGCGGCCCGACGTCACCGAGCTGGCGCCGGCGACCCAGGAGGAGGGCTACTGGCTGATCCTGCGCAAGGACTTCCCGCCGGCCAAGGCCCGCGTCTACTCGCTGCGGGTCACCGACCTCCACTTCCACCTGATGCTGCTCGCCGCGCTGTTCCTGGCGGTGCCGGACGTGCCGTGGCGCGAGCGGCTCGCCGGCCTCGGCTGGGCGATGCTGATCGCGGTCTTCTTCCACATCGCGCTGGTCTTCTTCTGGGTCAAGTTCGCCTACGCGACCCAGCTCGGCGCCTGGAGCCTCGAGAACTACGGCGCCTTCGCGCGCAACTTCTACGGCCTCGGCAAGCACCTCCTGGACCTGCCGTTCAAGCTCGCCTTCCCGCTCGTCCTCTGGGCCGCCTTCTTCTGGCGGCAGCTCGTGCCGGCCCGCGACTGAGTCGATTCGACTCGGCCCGCCCGGTTCAGAACTCCGAGCCCGCGCAGAGCCCGCCGGGCGGCACCGCCGCCGGCACGGTGAAGGTCAGCTCGAGGCCGCCGTGGCGCACGGTCTGGCCGCCGGCGGCGAGGGGCGGCGTGGCGCACTTCGCCTCGACGTGGAGGCAGACCGGCGGTCCGATGCAGCCGGGCGGCGGCGCCTGGACGCAGAAGCGCGACGACGCCTCGAGCCCGCTGTGCCCGGCGCGCACCGCGCACGCCGCCTGGTGGACGAAGCCGCAGGAGTCGAAGCAGCCGCTCGGGCGCACCGTGACCCGCGCCGCCTCGCCGGCGTCGATCACGCCGTCGCCGTCGAGGCTCTCGAGGCAGAGCTGCCCCGCCGCGCGCTCCTCGCCGAGGTCGCAGCCGCGCGGCCCGCACGCCGGCGCCAGGGCGGTGGCCGCGGAGCCGGTGCTGTAGCGCCCCTCGGCGCTGATCACGGCCGCGACGTAGGCCTGCGCCGGCTCGACCGGCGAGCCGGCGAGGTCGGCGTAGACCCAGCCGAAGTCGTGGGCGACCGGGAAGTCGAAGCCGCGCTGGGCGGCGCCCGCCGCGATCTCGGGCGGCACCGCGAAGGCGATGTCGCGCAGGTCGAGCGCGTTCTCCTCCTCGTCGAAGCCGACGAGCTGGGCGAGCGGCAGCGGATACCACTCCGGCGCCCCGCCGCAGGCGAACGGCGCCGGCGGACCGGGGGTCTCGCGCCAGGTCACCCACTCGGTGCCGGCGTCGAAGCCGGCCCCGGCCAGCGCGCGCGCCGCCCACGCCGGCGGCAGCGGCTCGCGGGCGTCGATCCCCGAGTGGCCGTGGTAGCGCCCGTAGAAGGTCCGGTCGCCGGCGCCGAAGACCTCCCGGTCGGCCTCCAGCCGCACCAGGTTCTCGGCCTGGGCGAAGTTGTTCAGCGGGTCGACATACATGTAGGTGCCCCAGAGGGCGTTCTCGTAGCGGGCGATGCCGCCGGGTCCGAAGTAGCCGGGGTCGGAGGGGAACCGCGGCGCGCTGCAGTCCTCGACGACGTCGGCGGTCAGATAGCCGCGGGCGCGGCCGTCCTCGAAGTCGCGGCCGGCGCAGAGGTTGCCGAAGTCGGCCACCGGCCCGCCGGTGTGCGCGGCCTGGAGGTGCGCGACCGGCAGCTCGATCTCGATCGTCCCGCCGCAGCCCTCGACGGGCAGCCCGAGGTGGGACAGCCCCCCCTGCGGGCTGACCTCCGGCCCGGTCACCGGCGCGAGCCCTAGGAAGAGGTCGCGCAGGTTGAAGCTCTGGACGTCGTAGCCGGTCAGGTAGACGTCGAAGGCGTAGGTCGGCACGCCGAGGTCGGTCCACAGGGTCACCCGCGCGAGCACCGCCTCGGCGAGCGCGTTCTGGAGCTCGAAGAGCGTGGTCTCGCCGCTCGTGCCGAGGGTCAGGTCGACCTCGAAGTAGGGGAGCAGCACGGTGGCACCCGGCGAGCGGTCGACGGCGCAGACCTCGGCGGCCGCCGGCGGGGCGGCCGGCGGCGCCAGCGCGAGCGCGGCGCAGACGAGCGCGGGGACGGCGCGGCGGAGGTTCCCGGGGAGGCTCATGAGTTGGTCTCCGCGCTGCCGGCGCACAGGCCGCCGGGGGGCAGCGTCGAGGGGACGGTGAAGGTCAGCTCCTCCCCGGCGCCGCGCACCGTGTAGGTGCCCGGCTCGAGGTTGCGCGACCGGCAGCCGGTGGCCGGCCGGAAGTCGCACGCCGGCAAGCAGACCCCGCCTCCCGGGGTCAGACAGATCCGCGCGGCGACCTCGAAGGCCCCGCCGGCCTCCTCCCGCACCTCGCACGCCTCCTGGATCAGACCCACGCACGAGAACGAGTGGCAGCCGCCGGCGGCGACCTCGACGAACGCCGGATCGCCGGTGTCGAGGGTCAGGTCCCCGGGGTTGGCGCCGAAGACGCACAGGCGGGTCAGCGGCGCCTCGCGGCCGAGATCGCACCCCTGAGGGCCGCAGCCGGCGCCGAGCGGCGTCGCCCCGACCGCGACGCTGTAGCGCGACTCGGCGCCCATCTCGGCGTTGACGTAGGCCTGGGCCGGGCGCACCAGCGACTCGTCGAGGTCGGCGTACCACCAGCCCGCGAGCCCGGCGAACCAGTCCCCGTCGCGGCCGGCCGCGGCGCTGTGGAGCATGACCGGCGGCGACACAGGGAGCGAGCGCGGGTCGAACGCGTTCTCCTCCTCGTCGAAGACCAGGATCTGCTCGATCCTCAGCGGATACCAGGCGGGCCGCTCGCCGCACGGGAACGGCACCGGCGGCCCCGGCACCTCGCGCCAGAGGACGAGCTGGAGGCCGGCGAAGGGACCGCCGTTGAGCGTCCGCACCCCCCAGGCCGACGGCAGCGGCTCGCGGCCGTCGGCCCCCGAGAAGCCGACGTAGCGGCCGTAGAAGGTGCGGTCGCCGTCGCCGAACGCCGCCGGGTCGGACTCGATCCGCACCAGGCTCTCGGCCTGGGCGAAGTTGCCGCCCGGCTCGACCCGGTAGTAGTCGCCCCAGAGCGCGTTGTCGTGGCGGGCGACGCCGCCGGGGCCGCCCTCGGCACCGAAATAGCCGGGGTCGGAGGGGAAGAGGTCGGAGCCGCACTCCCCCACCACGTCGGCGGTCAGGTAGCCGCGCAGCCGGCCGTCGTCGTGGCGCAGCCCGGCGCACTGGCCGCCGAGGAGCGCCGAGCCGAAGCCGGCGTGGGCGGCGTTCAGGTGCGCCGCCGGCACCGCCGGCTCGATCGAGCCGTCGCAGCCCGGAAACGGCGCCGCCGGGCGCGAGAAGCGGCCGAGCGGGGTCACCGCCGAGCCGGTCACCGGCGGGTTGCCGGCGAAGAGGTCGCGGAGGTTGAAGCTCTGGACGTCGTAGCCGGTCAGGTAGACGTCGAAGGCGTAGGTCGGGATCGCGAGGTCGGTCCAGAGCGTGACCCGCGCCAGGATCGGCTGCGGCAGGGCGTTGACCAGCTCGAACAGCGTGGTCACCCCGCTCGGATTCGCGGGATCGACCTCGAAGTAGGGGAGCAGCACGGTAGCCGCCGGCACCTGGTCGACGCTGCACAGCTCGGCTCCGGCGGGCGCCGGGCCGGACAGGATCACCAGCGCCACGGCCAGCAGCGCCGCCGGCGTTCCGCGCCGCGTCCACGCGGCCGCCTGATCGGATCGTCTGTCGCTCATCCGCGCTCGCCTCCTCGATCCCGCGGGATCGCTCGCTCCCCGGATTGGCTCCTCGGCTCGCTCTTATGCCGTCACAGCATACCGCCGAACCCCGGCGCGGCGCAAGCCCCGCGCATTCCGGCGCTCCGGAGCGCTTCGCGCCGGCGCCGCACCACGCTTGCGCTCCGGCACAACATCTGGTAGCCGGCCGGCGACGTCACCCAAGTGCTTGTGGCGGGCTCCTTGCCGCGGCCGGAGCGGCTCTGCTATCCTGCGCGGCGGTCAAACCGCCATGATGAAGCTCAAGCGCCTCGAAATCTCCGGCTTCAAGTCGTTCCCCGACCCGGTCACGGTCCAGTTCCACGGCGGCATCACCGCGATCGTCGGCCCCAACGGCTGCGGCAAGAGCAACCTCTCGGACGCGGTCACCTGGGTGCTCGGCGAGCAGAGCGCGAAGTCGCTGCGCGGCGGCCGGATGGAGGACGTCATCTTCGTCGGCTCGCAGAAGCGCAAGGCGCTCGGCATGGCCGAGGTCAGCCTCGAGCTCGAGGTCGACCCGTCGTTCCACCACGCCGAGGACGGCAGGCTGGTGATCGGCCGGCGGGTCTTCCCCACCGGCGAGAGCCGCTACCGGATCAACGGCCGGACGGTGCGCCTGAAGGAGATCAAGGACCTCCTGATGGACACCGGCCTGGGCATCCGAGCCTACTCGGTGATCGAGCAGGGGAAGGTCGGGATGATCCTCTCCGGGAAGCCCCAGGAGCGCCGCCGCCTGCTCGAGGAGGCCGCCGGGGTCACCCGCTACAAGGCGCGCCGGCGGATCGCCGAGGTCAAGCTCGAGGAGGCGCGCGCGAACCTCCTGCGCCTCGACGACATCGTCTCCGAGGTCGAGCGCGCCCTGCGCACGCTCAAGCGCCAGGCGGCGGCGGCCCGCCGCTACCGCGAGCGCGAGGCCGAGCACCGCGCGCTCCTCCGCCGGGTGCTCGCGGGCCGGTGGGCGCGCCTCTCGGCCGAGCTGGCCGAGCTGGCCGCCGCGCTCGCCGCCGCCGAGGAGCGCGACGCCGCCCTGACCGCCGAGCTGTCGACCGCCGAGGCGTCGCTGGCCGAGGAGCGCGAGACCCTCGAGGCGCTGGCGCGGAGGGTCGCCGAGCGCCACCAGCGGGTGGCCGAGGCCGCCGCCACCATCGAGGGGCGGCAGCAGTTCCTCGCCGTCAACCGCAAGCGCCTGACCGAGACCCACGAGCGGACGGCGCAGAGCCACCGCCAGGCCGAGCGCCGCGAGGCCGAGATCGCCGCCGCCGGCGCGGCGCTGACCGGCCATCGCGAGCGCCGCGACGAGATGGCCGCCGAGCTGGAGCGCGCCACCGCCGAGGTGTCGCGCGACGAGGAGGCGCTCGCCGCCGCCGTCGACCGCCTGCGCGCCGCCGACGCCCGCCTCGAGGAGCAGCGCCGGGGCCTGCTCGCGGCCGCCGACGCGATCAACCGGCTGCGCGCGCGCCGCCAGCAGGCCCAGATCGAGCTCGAGCGCGGGGTCTTCCAGCGCCGCCGCCTGGGCGAGGAGGCCGAGCAGCACGGGGGCGAGCTGCGCCAGGCCGCCGAGGCGGCCGAGACCGCCGGCGCGCGGGTCGAGGAACTGGGCGGGCGGATCGGGCGCGAGCGCGCCGAGCTGGCCGCGGTCGAGGCCGAGCTGGAGCGGACCCTCGCCGCCGAGGCGGCCGCCGGCGAGCGCCGGCGCGCGGCCGAGACCGCCCTCGCCGAGGCGCGCAACCACCAGAAGCTCCTGACCGAGCTGTCGCGCGCCCACCTCGAGCGGCGCTCGCGCCTCGAGAGCGCGCTCGCCGGGGCCGGGCTGGGGTCCGGGATCGACGGGCCGGTCTTCCTCGCCGACCGGGCGCGCGCGCTCGACGGCTGGGAGCGGGCGCTCGACTTCTACCTCGCCGACCTCGCCGACGCGGTGGTCGCGCGCGAGGCCGGGAGCGCGCTCGACCTCGCCGCCGCGCTCGCCGGCGGCGCCGGCGGCGCGGTGATCATCTCGGTGGCCGACCCGGCAGCCGCGGCGACCGAGGGGCAGCCCGAGGTCGACGACCCCGCCGTGGTGCTGACCCTCGGCGAGGCGCTCGGGCTCCCCGCCGACCTCGCCGCGGCGCTGCCGCCCGCCTTCCTGGTCGAGCAGCCGGCCGACGCCGCCCGCCTGGCGCGTGCCCACCCGGGCGTCGCCTTCGTCAGCCGCGGCGGCGTCTGGGCCGCCGGCGGCGTCCTCCGGGTGGCGCCCGGCGAGGCCGCCCCGGGCGTCCTCGAGCGTGCCCGCGAGCTGGCCGAGCTGGAGGAGGAGCTGCCCGCCCGCGAGCGCGCCGTCGCGGCGGCCTCGGCCGAGATCGAGACCCTGGTCGCCCGCCGCTCCGAGCTGGCGCGCGACGCCAACCGGCGCGAGAGCGGGCTCGCCCAGCTCCGCCAGGAGCTGGCGGTCGCCGAGGCGCGGCGCGAGGACGCCGAGGCGCGGCGCCGCCGGCTCGCCGCCGAGCTGGCCGAGCTGGAGACCGAGCGCGACCGGGTCGCCGGCGAGCTGGCCGCGGCCGAGGAGCGCCGGGCCGGCATCGACGGCGAGGTCGCCGCCGCCGAGGAGGCCCACGCCGAGGCCCAGGAGCGCTTCGACCGCCTCGAGCGCGAGCGCGAGGGAGCCAAGGCCGACCGCGAGGCCCTGCGCGAGGCGAGCGCCGGGCGCCGCGGCCGGCTCGACCTCCTCGCCGAGCGCCTCGCCGCCCACGACCGTGAGATCGCGCGCATCGAGAGCGAGAGCGGCGACGGCCGCCGCCAGGTCGAGCTGTGGCGCGGCGAGGCCGAGCGGCTGGAGCGGATCGCCGCCGAGCTGACCGGCGAGCTGGAACGCGCCGAGACCGAACTCCAGGCCGCGCTCGAGGACCGCGCCGGCGGCCAGGAGGCGGTGCTCGCCGCCCAGGCCGAGCTGGACGTCCAGCGCGCCGCGCTGCGCCGCCGCGAGGAGGGGATCGCCGCCCTGCGCGACCGCCGCGACGCCGCCCGCGCCGAGGAGGGCGACCTGCGGGTGCGCCAGGCCGGCCGCCGGCAGGACGCCGAGCACCTCGCCGCCCAGCACCGCGAGGCGTTCGACGAGGAGCCGGCGGCCGAGCCGGGGGCGCCGCCGCCGAACCTGGCCGAGCTGGAGACCGACCTGGCGCGCACCCGCCTGACCCTCGAGCGGCTCGGCCCGGTCAACGTCCTGGCGGTCGAGGAGTACGCCGAGCAGGAGGAGCGCCACACCTTCCTGACCGTCCAGCGCGCCGATGTCATCGCCTCGGTCGAGCGCCTGCGCACCACCATCCAGGAGATCGACGCCACCTCGGGCGAGCGCTTCGCCGCCACCTTCGAGGAGGTCAACAAGAACTTCGGAGTCGTCTTCCAGCAGCTCTTCCGCGGCGGCGAGGCGGAGATGCGCCTCCTCGACGACGACGACCCGCTCGACAGCGGCATCGAGATCGTCGCCCGCCCGCCCGGCAAGCGGGCGCAGAACATCATGCTGCTCTCGGGCGGCGAGAAGGCGCTCACCGCGATCGCGCTCCTCTTCGCGCTCTTCCAGACCAAGCCGTCGCCGTTCTGCATCCTCGACGAGGTCGACGCGCCGCTCGACGACGTCAACACCCTTCGCTTCGTCGAGCTGCTGTCGACGATGGCCGGCGACACCCAGTTCATCGTCATCACCCACAACAAGCTCACGATGGAGGCCGCCGGCACGCTCTACGGCGTGACCATGGAGGAGAAGGGGGTGTCGAAGCTGGTGGCGGTCGAGATCGACCGCGTGCAGCCGCCGGAGGCCGCGGCGGCGACGGCCTGAGCCGCCGGCCATGCCCCAGGTCCTCGACCGCTTCGCGCCCGCCGCCGCTCCGTCGGCCGCACCCCCGGAGCCCGGCGAGGTCCACGTCTGGCGCGTCCCGCTCGACCCGCCGGAGGCCGAGGTCGCGCACCTCCGCGCCCTCCTCTCCCCCGACGAGACCGCCCGCGCCGACCGCTTCCACTTCGACCGCCACCGCCGCCGCTACGTCGTCGGCCGCGGAGCGCTCCGGCGCCTCCTCGCCGCCTACCTGGGGCGCCGCCCGGAATCCCTGTCCTTCGAATACGGAGAGCGTGAGAAGCCCCGCCTGGCCGACCGCGGCCCCGCCGCCCTCGAGTTCAACCTCTCGAACTCCGAAGAGCTGGCCCTGATCGCCGTGACCCCCGGAATCGAGCTGGGGGTCGACCTCGAGGCGCTACGTCCGATGGAGGACGCGCTCGCGATCTCCGAACGCTTCTTCTCCGCCCCCGAGCGCACCGCCCTCGCCGCCTGCCCCCCCACCGAGCGCGACGCCGCCTTCTTCCGCTGCTGGACCCGCAAGGAGGCCTACGTCAAAGCCGTCGGCGACGGCATCGCCCTCGGCCTCGACCGCTTCGACGTCTCCCTCGAGCCCGGCGCCGCCGCCCGCTTCCTAGCCCTCGAAGGCGACCCCCACCGCGCCGCCGCCTGGTCCCTCACCCACATCGAACCCGCCCCCGGCTACGTAGGCGCGCTCGCGCTCCCCGCGCACCCGACCGCGGTGCGCGGGCTCCACTGGGCGGGGTGATTCCGAAGCCGATCTCCTCGGCCTATCGTGGCGGCTCCTTCCAGAGCCGCACGGTGAAGCGGCTGTCCTCCGCGATCAGGTCGGGCACCGTCTCGTTGTGCTCACGCATGCCGGGAATGATCTTGTTGCGCACACCCATGCCGCGCCAATCGACGTAACCGTAGTCGCGCATGACGTTGACCAGCGTCTGGTTGCGCGCGTAGCGCATGCCCGACTTCATCCCTTCGACCGTCACGGTGTTCGGCAGTCGGCCTGGGCTCACGATCTCCAGCCGATCGGCGTAGATCGCGAGCATGATGTCGGTGCCCACGATGCTGTAGTCGCGGTGCACGAGTGCATTGACCACGGCCTCGCGCACCACGCCCTCGGGATACTCCCAACGGTCGATGCGCCGCCCGCCTTCGAGGTGTGCCGTGGGTGTCGTGTTGCGCCGAACGAAGTCCCAAGCTCGTTCGACGAGTCCGATCTCGGAGATCGTGCCGTCTGCGGCCCCCAGAGGAACCATCGCGCCGCGCAGGTCCTCATCGGCACGCGTGGCGTAGTCGGGCTGCGTTCCCGGGTAGCACAGCGCCCGAATGCCCGATTGGGGCACGAAGCGGTGTGTGGACCTGCCGAAGAGCAGCAATCCGTCGATCGTTGCAACCTCATGGCCCGCGGACTCCGTCATCAGCTCGACATTGCGCAGCAACGTCGTCCATTCGCCCGGATTCTCGTCCGCAGGTGCCGGGCCGGGGAGCACGCGCGTGAAGTAGTCCCGGAGGCGGCGCCGATCGAACGCGTCGAGGCCCGCCCCGGAGACCGGCTTCAGTCCGTACTGAAACCGGCCCCCGGATGCCTGGAACATCCTCTCCAGCTCCTCGCGGCTCGCCTCCCGCGACGTACTGCCGACGCGGATGAAGTAGGTGGCGCGGCTATCGTGAACGCGCGCGTAGGGCTTGTCGGCGCCGAGCGTCACGGTGACGGCGAGAACGTGTCGGCCCGGCTCGGCATCCCGGACCCAGGAGAGGAGCGGAACGATCGGTGGGCTGATCTTCACTCGGCACAGCTCGGCAACCCACTCCTCGATCCGGTCGCGGGTCGTTCCCGAGATCTGCCCGTCGTCCTCGACACCGAGCAGGACGGTGCCGCCATCGAGATTGAGGAAGGCCACCAGTTCCCTTGCGAGGTCGTGGTTCTGAACGTCGTCCCGCTTGAACTCGACGAGGGAGTTCTCGCCGTTGCGGATCAGCTCTTGGAGCTCAGTCCGGTTCATCGCGCACCCCTCAGAACCCGTACTTCCGGCGGCGCCGTTCGAAGGCTTCCTTGCCGCCTTCGAGGATCTCCTCGACCAGCTCACGCACGGACTGGTCATCGATCGAGCCCATGTGCTCCGGAACGATCCGCGCCCGGCCGTGCTCGGCCTCGCCGGTGGCGGATAGGCCGATGATGAGCTCCGCGTCGCCCAGGACCGGGATGTTCGCGTTGTGGGTCGAGAAGAGGAACTGCCGTCGCTGCTTCTCCTCGCGCATGCGAGGCACGACGCCTTCGGTGATGAAGCGGTTGTCGAGGTCGTCCTCCGGCTGGTCCACGACGAGCGGGGCTTCGGACTCGAGCAGGAGCAGGAGCAGCACCGCCGTCGCCTTCTGGCCCGTCGAGAGATCCTCGAGCGCATGCCACGACGGGGGCTCGTCGGCCGGTGCTGTGTTGAGTCTGATCGCGGTGGTCGGGGGCAGGTCGAGCTCCTCGACGCGCATCAGCACCTCGGGCTCTGCCCTGGCGAGGCGCTCACCTTGCGCGGGCGGGATCCCGAACGCCCTCAGTGCCTCTGCACCCGAGCGGCAGGCATCCACGAAGTGGGGCAGGGAAAGCTCGCCGGCGCCGCGGAGACTCTCGATCGCTTCGGACAGCCGTCCACCGACGTCGTCGCGCAGGATCTTGAACAGCGGTTCGCGATCGCCGGCCGGCGTCACCTCGACCTGCACGCGGTCCCGGAGCTTGGCGTTGACCCTCTTGGCTGCGCTGGCCAGGCGACGGAACTCCTTGGCCTTGAGGTCCTCCCACTCCGCCAGGAGGCTGCGGCGGCGGTCGGCGTGATCCCTTTCGGTCCGCCGGGCCGACACCTGCCGTTCGCGAAGCGGCCGTAGCTCTTCGATCCGCCGCCGGAGACGGATGAACTCTTCGCCGTCCACTCGCGACTTCTGCAGCTCGCGCAGGATCCTCTCGTAGGCCGCCTGCACGTCTCCCTTGCGCACCTCCCAGGCGCTCCGCACTTCGGCGACGCCCGCGTCGGCTCGCGCCAGGGCCTGCTCCAGGCCTCTCGCGGCACCCGCGAGGTCGTGGTCGAGCGTTTCGAACACGGCGTTCAACCGGTCGAGGATCTCCCTTCCGGGGAGGTCTTCGAGGGCCTTCTCGGAAAGGAACACGCGGTCGATCGGGATCTCTCGCTTCAGTGTCTCCATGCACTCGCGGATCGACCCGAGGCGCTCCGGGATGGAGGCGAGGAGGCGTTCCTCCCGCACGAGCAGGCTCTGGTCCTTTAGGCGTTCCTCGAGCCCGGCCTCGCGGAAGCGCTCCAGCGTCTCTTCGAGTCCCGGCAGAGCCGCGAGGCGCTCCTCGATCTGGCGCAACTCCTCGCGCGTTTCGAGAAGGCTCGTGCGGCTCTTCTCCAAGGCACGGCGCAGATCCGCCTTGCGGCGCGGTAGCTCGTCGTCGCGGTCGACGAAACGGTCGAGCAGGCGGGTCAGCTTCTCGCGACTCTTGGTCAGCTCCGAGATCTCGTGCTGGCCGAAGACCTCGACCCGGGGGAGCACCTCCCGCGGCAAGAGGTTCGACACGTTTCCCTGATCGTCACGGACCAACGGCGGATTCGGGATCGTGCGCTCGATGCGGTACTCGCGAACGGCCGGGCGGTGCGCGCGGACCAAGAGCGAGATCTTGGTTCCGCTCTTGAGCACGTGCCGGACGATGCCCTCGTGGGCCTTCTTCGCTTCGTCGCCGACAGGCTCCAATCCGAGTACGGTACGGAGGCTCTCGATCACCGTCGACTTGCCGGTGCCGCGGCCGCCGACGAGGACGTTGAGGTTCGCGTTGAAATGAATGGCGGCGCCGTCGAGGAACCCGCCTTCCCAGGCCAGCGCGACGAATTCCGCATGCTCTTCAGGCTCCAGCTTGCCTTCTTTGGGGTTGAGGCGAATGCGCGAGCCGGGGTCCAGGAAGGCCTGCCGCAACCCTTCGATGCCCACTTCGGACATCTTGATCCAGCACGTGGCCGAGCGATCGTCGAGTTCTTCCGGTCGTGAGATGTCCTTTGCGTTGACGACGGCAACGGCCAGCCGCTCCTCGGCGGCGTGCTCTCGGAAGTAGTCGGGATTCCGGTTCCCCACGATCTGCTTCGCGTCTTGAGGCAAGTCCGCGACCGATCCCGGGATCTGGATGGCGAGTAGATCCGCACTCCGCCATGCCTGGATTCGAGCTCGACCGTCGAGAACCTCGAACAACCCGTGGTCGCTGGTTACGTGGGCAGCGATCGCAACGCCTCCCTGCTCGCGAACCTCGGCGAGGACGTCCACGAAAGCCTTGTCGGCGAGCTGCTTCGCCGAGGGCTCCGTATCGGTGATCCCGAATCCGCCGAGGTACCGCGCGAGCACCTCGTCGCCGGTCTCCGGGGCATAGATGCACAGGACGTGGATCCCCTCGCTCGAGCAGAGCTCGAACCCGGGGAAGACGTGGATCGCCTTGCCCGCGGCCGCAGCGCGAAAGGAGGCGACGCCGCCGACGTGGTTGTGGTCCGTGATGGCGAGGACTGACACGCCGAGGTCCGACGCCTTCTGGACGATCGCCTGGGCGTATGCGTCAGGGTCCCCGGATTTCGCCTCGCCCCGATACGTCGAGCTGTAGTGGTGAGGGTTCACCTGCAGCGCGCAGCGGTGGAACACCGCGCCGCTCGGGAGGTCCCTGGCCCGGGCGATCACGTCGTCTGCCGGCATCACGCTCCTCCGGTTCGGGCGGTATCCTCCCATACTCGCCCCGGCGTGACGGGCGGGCCCTCTTCGGTGCAGGCGGACCGGAACGCGCTCGAGCACCTACCCGGAGCTCCTGTAGACCGCGAGGTCGCCGGAGCTCAGGCTACGCGCCGGCTCCTACGGGTAGTCGTCCAGCTCCTGAAACGGCAACCCGCACGGATAGAACAGGTTGAACACCGGCTGCTCGATCTGCTCCGCGAAGCCGAGGAAGAGCGGCCCCCACTTCTCGACCTCGGACTCCCCCGCCTCGATCGCCCGGTAGTCGTCGACCGGCACCCCGACCGCCTCGGCGGTCTCCTCGAGGGTCCGGGCGCGCCGCTCGCGGTGGCCGCGGATCAGCTTGCCGGCCTGGCCGGGCTCCTGGCGGGTGTCCGCGAAGCGGCCGCTCTCGGCCAGGAGGCGCGAGGTCGGCGTCTCGAGCGTGATCGCGATCTGGGCCAGGCGCGGCCCCCACTCCTCGGCAGCGGTCCGGCCGGCCTCGATCGCCTCGTACTCCTCGACCCCGACGCCCAGGCGGGCGGCCATCTCGCCGGCGTCGATCTTCTTCGCCTTGCGCTCCTTGGCGAGCACGTCCCCGAGCTTCACTGCACCGCCTCGCCGCCACCGCTCCCGGCCGCGCCCGCCTCCGGCTCGGCGACCTGGATCTCGATCGGCTCGTAGTGCGGGATCTCGAAGGGCTCCGGCTGGAGGTCCTCGCTCACCCACCGCTTCCACTCGTCGGTGACGTCGTCGAAGACGACGTGCTCGCCCTTGAAGATGTCGTCGGTGACGGTGTAGTCCTCCTGGATGTAGAGGATGTCGTCGTCGCCGATCGCGGCGCGCTTGACCTCGACCTCTTCGCCGTCGACCTCCTGGGTGTCGGGGCGCAGGTCGTCGACCTTCTCCTTCCACGCCGGGTAGGCGCGGAGCTGCTTCGCCTCGTAGGCCTTGCAGTAGTTGCCCATCTCAGGCATTGCCGCCCCCTTCCCCGCCCGCCGCCTGGCGCTCGCGCTCCATCTCTTCCATCTTCTTGCGCAGGGAGAGCGGCCGCATGTCGGTCCACACCTCCTCGATGTAGTCGAGGCACTCCTGCTTGGTGCCTTCCTTGCCGACCTTGTTCCAGCCCAGGGGCAGCTCGCGATCGGCCGGCCAGATCGAGTACTGCTCCTCGTGATTCATGACCACCGCGTAGATCGTCTGGTCGTCTTCGTCGTCCCAGGACATGCCTCTTCCTCCTCGGAAACTCTTGCTCCGATACGCTCTTAGGTAGTGGTACGCGCTTCCATTATCGTGACAAGGACAGGGACCGGCTCGTGATCACCGCGGCGCGCCGCTTCAGCTCACCCCGCGCGCCATCAGCTCGACCAGGCGCCGGTTGAACGCCTGGGGATCGGGCAGCTCCGAGCCCTCGGCCAGGGTGGCGTAGCCGAACAGCAGCTCGGCGTAGTCGCCGATCACCGGGTCGTCGGCGGCGCCGGCGTGGCGGCGCAGCAGCCCCTCGACGATCGGATGGGCGGCATTGAGCTCGAGGATGCGCCGCTGCTTGGCGCCGCCGCCCTTGCCCTTGAGCAGGAGCTTCTCGAGCTGCGGGCTGTAGTCGTGCTCGGCGCCGACCAGGCAGGCCGGCGACTCGGTCAGCCGCCCCGACAGCCGGACGTGCTTGACGTGGGCGTCGAGCTTCTTCTGGAGCGCCCCGAGCAGCGGCTCGAGCTCCTTCTCGCGCTCCTTGAGCTTCTCGGCCCGCTCTTCCTTCCCCTCGTCGCCGCCGGCCACGGCGTCGAGGTCGACCTCGCCCTTGCCCACCGACTTGAGCCGCTTGTCGCGGTACTCGTGGAGGGTCTGGACCATCAGCTCGTCGACCGGATCGGTCAGGTAGAGCACCTCGACGCCGCGCTCCTTGAAGGCCTCGAGGTGGGGCGAGCCCTCGACCATCGAGCGGCTTTCGCCGGTCAGGTAGAAGATCTCCTTCTGCCCCTCCTTCATGCGCCCGACGTAGCCGTCGAGGTCGGTCAGCGCCGCCGGGTCGGCGGACGACTCGAAGAGCAGGAGGTCGAGCAACCGGTCGCGGTGGTCGTGCTCCTCGGCGGCGCCCTCCTTCATCGCGCGGCCGAACTCGCGCCAGAACTTCTCGTAGCGCTCGCGGTCGTCGGCCTTCTGCGCCTTGAGCGTGTCGAGGACCTTGCGCACCAGGCCCTTCTTGATCGCGGTCATCTGGCGGTTGGTCTGGAGCAGCTCGCGCGAGACGTTGAGCGGCAGGTCGGAGGCCTCGACCACCCCCTTCATGAAGCGCAGGTAGCGCGGCAGCAGCTCCTGGCAGTGCTCCATGATCATCACCCGCCGCACGTAGAGCTGGAGCCCCGGCTCGTAGCCGATGTAGTAGAGGTCGTAGGGCGCGCTCTCGGGCACGAACAGCAGCGCCTGGTATTCGAACCTCCCCTCGGCGCGGAGCGCGACGTGGAGCATCGGCGCGTTCCAGTCGTGGGAGACGTGCTTGTAGAACTGCTCGAGGTCGTCCGGGGTCAGCTCGGACTCCGGCCGGGTCCAGATCGGCTTCATCGAGTTGACCGTCTCCCAGCGGGTGACGGTGGTCGTCTGCGGCTCCTCGCCCTGCGCTTCCCCTTCGGCCCCCGCGGGCTTCTCGACGGGCTCCTCGCGTGCGACCCGCAGCTCGATCGGGTGGGTGACGAAGTCCGAGTACCGCTTGACGATCCGCTTGATCGCCCACTCCTCGGTGTAGTCGTCGACGCCCTCGTCGGGGTCGGCCGGCTTCAAGTGGAGGGTGATCGAGGTGCCGCGCTCGGGGCGCCCGGCGTCGGACACGGTGTAGCGGCCGTCGCCGGTCGACTCCCAGCGGGTCGCCCCCTCCTCGCCGGCGCGGCGGGTGACCAGCTCGACGCGGTCGGCGACCATGAACGAGGAGTAGAAGCCGACGCCGAACTGGCCGATCAGCTCGACGGTTCGCTCGGACGTCCCCTCGGACCTGGCGTCGCCTCGCGCAGCCGCTCGATCAGCTCGCGGGTGCCCGACTTGGCGATCGTGCCGATGTTGTCGATCACCTCCTCGCGGCTCATGCCGATGCCGTTGTCGTGGATGGTCAGGGTCCGCGCCGCGGCGTCGGGCTCGATGCGGATCCAGAGCCGGCGCTGCTCTCGGGCGTCGCCGCCCCTCGAGCAGCTCGGGCCGGGAGAGCGCCTCGAAGCGCAGCCGGTCGAGGGCGTCCGAGGCGTTCGAGATCAGCTCGCGCAGGAAGATGTCTTTGTTGGTGTAGAGCGAGTGGATCATCAGATGCAGCAGCCGCTGCGTCTCGGCCTGGAACGCCCGGGTCTCGGTGTTCGGGATCGCGGTCTCGGGGGTCTCGATGGTCGTCGTCATGGCGTTGCTCTCGGTTCCTGGGTCGGCGCGCACTCGGCGGTGAATGTTATCCCGCCCTCCCGCCGGCGCTCAAGTGAGCTGCTGCGCAGCCGCCGATCTAATCTGTCTCGCGACCGCTCCGCAGCGCACCTGAGTAGGTGAACCGCCGCGGCTCCGGCCTCCCGGCGAGATCCGACCGACCCGAAAGGAGCCTCCCGAATGCGAGCGAGACGAGCCCCCGCCCTCGCGGCGATCCTCGGCCTCTCCCTGCTGGCCGTGCCGCCGGCGCCGGCCGTCACCGTCGACCAGCTCGACCTCGGCCGGATGGTCGAGCAGGCCGGCAGCATCTGCGTCGTCACCGTCCTCGACGCCTACCCCTCGACCGTTCCCGCCGGCGACGCCGAGCTGCCGGTGACGCTCTACTCGGTGCACGTCGAGGAGGCCCTGGCGGGCACCCTGCCGCTGTCCGAGGACGGTGCGACCTCGGTCCTCCGCTTCCTGCGCAACCCGGGGACCGTCGAGCGGGACGGCCTGCTCCACCGCTCGAACCTCCCCGAGCTGCCGCGGCTCCAGGTCGGCGGGCGCTACCTCTTGCTCACCACCGCGCCGAGCCTGATCGGACTGTCGGCCCCGGTCGGCCTCGAGCAGGGGGTGTTCCGGCTCACCGGCAAGCCGGGCGACGAGACCGCCGTCAACGGCATGGGCAACCTCGGCCTCTTCGCCGGCATCGAGCCGAGCGCCCCCCCGGGCTGGGTCTCGGGCCCGATCCGCGCCGATGTCTTGACCGCCATCATCCACGACCTGGCCGCCGGCTGAGCGAGGAGGCGACGACCATGAGACAGCGCGCATTCCTCCCCGCCGTCCTCTCCGCCGCGGCCGCCCTCGCCGCCGCCGCCACCGCCTCCGCCGGCGGGCCGCTCGAGCTCTGCCAGCCCGGCCAGTCGTACCTCTGGCCCGCCGGCGGCGCCGACATCCCCTACAACCCCGACCAGGGCGGCCTCGGACCGCTGAACAACGCCCAGGCGGTGGCCCAGTTGGCGGCCGCCTTACAGGCCTGGGAGGACGTCCCGACCGCGACCGTCACCCACCTCGACGCCGGATTCCTGCCGCTCGACGTCGACGTCACCAACTTCCTGCCGTTCCTGGTGCCGGCGGCCCCCGACGGCCTGTCGGCGATCGTCTTCGACGACACCGGCGAGATCTTCGACCTCCTGTTCGGGCCGGGCTCCGGGGTGCTCGGCTTCGCCGGCCCGGAGTGGGTCGATCCATCGACCTGCACGATCCTCGAGGGTTTCGCGTTCCTCAACGGCCCGCCCTTGAACAACCTGACCCGGACCGCCGACATCATGGTCCACGAGCTCGGCCACTACCAGAACCTCGCCCACAGCGTGGTCAACGGCCAGGTGGCGCTCGGCGACACCGTCGGCCCGACGCCGTTCAACACCTTCCCGCGCACGAGCCTGGTCGACCGCATCGAGACCATGTACCCCTTCCTCCTCGGGGCCGGGGCGGGGATGCGCACGCCCGACCCGGACGACCGGGCGATCCTCTCGAGCCTCTACCCGGAGCCCGGCTTCTTCGCCTCGACCGGTACGATCTCCGGCTCGGTCCTGGGACCGACCGGCGCCGCCCGGCTCACCGGGATCAACGTCATCGCGCGCAACGTCGCCAACCCGATCGCCGACGCGCTGTCGGCGATCTCCTCCGACTTCACCGACGAGGCCGCCCAGGGCCGGCCGTTCGTCGGCGAGTACACGATCCACGGCCTGACCCCGGGCGCGAGCTACGCGGTCTACACCGACGGCATCTTCGTCGGCGGCTTCTCGACCCGGCTGCTCCAGCCCCAGATCGAGGAGCTCTACAGCGGCGCCGCGGAGTCGGGCGACCCGGCGCTCGACGACCCCTCGGTCTTCGCCGCGGTGCCGGTCGCGGCCGGTATGCCGCAGACCGGGATCGACATCCTGCACAACGACGTCCCGCCCGGCCCGCTGGCGCTCGGCGACGACCAGAGCACCGTGGTCTTCGCCCCGCGGAGCTTCCGCGTCTGCGGCGAGACCTGGGACTTCGCGTTCGTCAACTCGAACGGCAGCCTGAGCTTCGACTTCCAGGACACGAGCCCGGTGCAGTCGGCGCCGGCCTTCCTCGGCGGCCCGCCGCGGATCGCCGGGCTGTGGAACGACCTCGACCCGTCGGCCGGCGGCACGGTCTCGTTCGACCGCGGCAGCAACCGGATGTCGGTGACCTTCGGCGAGGTGCCGCTCTTCGGCGAGACCGGCGGCAACAGCTTCTCGATCGAGATCCGGCGGGTGGTCGGCACCCTCGCCAGCCTGGTCGAGGTCGACTACGGCGACCTCGCCGCCACCGGCGGCCTCGCCGGCGTCTCGTGCGGCGGCGGCGCCACCGCCGGCACCGAGCCGGAGACCGACCTGGCCCGGGGGCCGATCGGCATCCACCTGCTCGGCGCGACCGGCGCGGTATACGAGAGCTTCGACGCGGGGGACCTCGACCTCGCGAACCGCACTCTCTTCTTCGGGCTCCTCCCCTTCTGACGGCCGAGACCCGGGAGCGGGGAGCGCGTGTAGACTGACCGCATGCGCATCCCCGCTCCGGCCGGCCGCATCGCACTTCCGCTCGCCCTCGCGGCCGCGCTGCTCGTCCCGGCAGCGGCGGCGGCCGCGGACGACTTCGACCGACGCTTCACCGGGCGAACGCTGCGCTTCGACTACCACCACTCGGGCACCTCGACCGAGGAGCACGTCAGCCTCGACCGGCTGCGGCTCGAGGGAGAGTGGCCGGGGAGCCGCACGCGGCTCCTCGACGACACCGGGCTCGGCAAGTACCGCTTCCGGGTGGTCGATCCCGCGAGCGGCGAGACGCTCTACTCGCGCGGCTTCGCCTCGATCTACGGCGAGTGGGAGACGACCGGCGAGGCGCGGGAGGGGGTCCGGCGCAGCTACCACGAGTCGCAGCGCTTCCCCGAGCCGCGCGCGCCGGTCCGGCTGGTGCTCGAGAAGCGCCTGGCCGACGGCTGGATGCGCGAGGTCTACTCGGCGATCGCCGACCCGGCGGCGGCGACCGTCGACCGCTCGCCGCTCCCCGACCACGAGGTCGAAGTGCTGTTCGAGAACGGCCCGCCGGCGGTCAAGGTCGACCTCCTGGTGGTCGGCGACGGCTACACCGCGGAAGAGCACGGGAAGTTCCTCGACGACGCCCGCCGGCTGACCGGGGCGCTCTTCTCCACCGAGCCGTTCGCGCGCCGCCGCGGCGACTTCAACGCCCGCGCGCTCTCGGTCGCCGCGGCCGAGTCCGGGATCACCGACCCGACCACCGGCACCTGGCGCGGCAACCCGCTCGGCCTCGCCTACGGCGCCTTCGGCTCGGAGCGCTACGTCCTCACCTTCGCCAACCGCGAGCTGCGCGAGGCGGCCGCCGGCGCTCCCTACGACGCACTGATCCTGCTGGCCAACAGCCGGAAGTACGGCGGCGGCGGCATCCACGGCCTGTGGACCACCGCGGCCGCCGGCAGCGGCGAGGCGGAGTACCTGGTGGTCCACGAGTTCGGCCACTCGTTCGCAGGCCTGGGCGACGAGTACTACACCTCGCCGGTCTCCTACGAGGGGTTCACCCCGGACGGCACCGAGCCCTGGGAGCCCAACGTCACCGCGCTCCTCGACCCCGCGACGCTCAAGTGGCGCGACCTGGTCGAGGGCGGCACGCCGCTGCCGACGCCGTGGCACCAGGAGCCGTTCGACGCCGCCTCGCGCAAGTACCAGGAGCGGCGCGAGGCGCTGCGCGCCGCGGGCGCCCCCGAGGAGGAGATGGAGGCGCTCTTCGCCGAGATCAAGGCGACCACCGAGCCGATGCTCCAGAGCGAGGAGCACTGGGGCGAGGTCGGCGCCTTCGAGGGCGCCGGCTACCAGGCGCGCGGCCTCTACCGCCCCTACCTCGACTGCATCATGTTCACCCGCAACCCCGACTGGTTCTGCCCGGTCTGCGCGCGCGCCATCGAGCGGGTTATCGACCTCTACGCGCGATGACCGCTCCGGCCCAGGCTCTGCCCGAAGTGACCCCGGCCGCCGCGCCGCCGGCCGCCGCCGGCCGCCGCCGGCCGGTCGCCGACGCCGACGCGATGTGGCTCCAGGATTCGGCGACCAACCGGATGATCATCCACGGGATCTACACCCTGGACCGGATCGACCTCGACACCCTCCGCCGCCTGTTCGTCGAGCGGGTGCTCGGGGCCGAGGGGGGCGGGCGCTGGCCGCGCTTCACGCTCAAGGTGATCGAGGAGGCCGGCCGCCACTACTGGGAGCCCGATCCCGAGTTCGCGATCGAGCGCCACATCCTCACCCCTCCGGGCGCCGAGCGGGTGCGCACCCGGGACGACCTCCGGCGCTTCCTCGGCGAGATCGTCGCCCTGCCGCTGCCCGACGACCGCCCGCGCTGGCAGTTCCTGATGCTCCCCGAGATGGACGACGGCGCCACCGCCTTCGTGGTCCGCGTCCATCACTGCATGGGCGACGGCATCGGGCTGATCCCGGTGCTCTTCTCGCTCGAGGACTCCCACGCCGAGCCGGCGCCGGGCGACCCCGCGCGCGATCCGGCGCTCAAGGTCGCGAAGCCGCCGCGCAGCCGACTGGCGATGGCGCTCAAGCTGCCGTTCGCCTTCCCGGCGGTGCTCCTCGGCAAGCTGATCGCCCCCGGCGACCGGAGCGCGGTGCACGGCCCGGAGCTCTCGGGCGACAAGCGGTTCGCCTGGTCGGGGCCGATCCCGCTGGCGCGCATCCAGGCGATCAAGGCCCGCCACGGGGTGTCGATCAACGACGTGCTGCTGGCGGCGGTCACCGGCGCCTTCCGGCGCTACGTCGGCCGCGGCGGCGCCGCCGGGCTGTCGCGGCTGCGCGCCTCGGTGCCGGTCAACGTCCGCGCCGCCGGCGAGCCGCTGCGCATGGAGAACCGCTTCGCCGCCGTCCCCTTCGCGCTCCCCGCCCACCTGGCCGACGCCCGCGTGCGCCTCCACGAGGTGCGCCGGCGGATGCAGGCGATGAAGACCTCGATCGTGCCGATCGTCGTCTACGTCGCCCAGGGCCTCCTGACCCGCGTCCTGCCGCCGCGCCTCTCGAAGCCGGTGATCGACGTCTTCGCCAACAAGTGCACCTGCGTCCTGACCAACGTGCCGGGACCCACCCACCCGATCGCGATCGGCGGCCGGCGCGTCCGCGACCTGATGTTCTGGGTCCCCCAGCGCGCACGCATCGGCGTCGGCATCTCGCTCCTCTCCTTCAGCGGCACGGTGCGGCTGGGCGTCGTCTCCGACGCCGCCGTGATGCCCGACCCGGAGGAGCTGGTCGGGGCGTTCGAGGGCGAGCTGGTGGAGCTGGAGATCGGCCCGGCCTGAACGACGCCGGCCGGGAGGTGCCATCACGATGCGTTGGCTGGTGATCGGAGCCGGCGGCGCCGGCGGCTACTTCGGCGGCCGGCTCGCCGAGTCGGGGCAGGAGGTCTGGTTCGTGGCGCGCGGGGCGCACCTCGAGGCGATCCGGCGCGACGGCCTCCGGGTCGCGAGCCTCGCCGGCGACTTCGAGGTCCGGCCGGCGCGCGCCATCGAAGATCCCGCCGAGGCCGCGGCGGAAGGCCCCGCCGACGTCGCGCTGGTGGCGGTCAAGTCGTGGCAGACCGAGGCGGCGGCCCGCGCGCTCCTGCCGGCGCTCGGCCCCGAGACGGCGGTCCTCTCGCTCCAGAACGGCGCCACCGCGGCCGAGGAGATCGGCGCCGTGGTCGGCCTCGAGCGGATGCTCGGCGGGGTCTGCCGGATCATGGCCTACCTCGACGGCCCCGGCCGGATCGTCCACGCCGGCGTCGACCCCGCGGTGGTCGTCGGCGAGCTGGACGGCCGCCGCTCGGCGCGGGCCGAGGCCGTGGTCGAAGCGTTCGGCGCCTGCCGGGGCGTCACCGCGGTCCTCTCCGACGACGTCCGGCGCGACATCTGGACCAAGTTCCTGTTCATCTCGGCGGTGAGCGGCGTCGGCGCGGCGAGCCGCATGCCGGCCGGCGCGACGCGCGCCGTCCCGGAGACCCGCGGCCTCCTGGCGGCGGCGATGCGCGAGGTCGAGGCGGTCGCGCGCGCCCGCGGCGTGGCGCTGGCGGCCGACGTCGTCGCCCGGACGCTCGCCTTCTTCGACGGCCTCCCCGCGGCGGCGACCGCCTCGATGCAGCGCGACCTGATGGAGGGACGCCCGTCCGAGCTCGAGGCCCAGACCGGCGCCGTGGTCCGCCTCGGCCGCGAGGCCGGCGTCGCGACGCCGGTCCACGGGATGATCTACGCGGTGCTCAAACCGCAGGAGATCGCGGCGCGCAGCGGCCGGACCGGGGAGCAGCCGCCTGTACTATAGTCCCGGCGGCGAACCCGGACAGACACCAGGCGGCGAGGCAGACGGCGCCGAGGTCCAGCGCCGGCGAAGCGTCGGTCGCGCGCGCAGGACGCGCGGGCGCGCCGGCCGCCGACACCGTTCCGGGCTCCCGAGGAGGGCGCGTTGAGCAGCGGCAGAACGTCCCACGAGGCCTGGGGCACCCGCGTCGGGCTGATCCTGGCGATGGCCGGCAACGCAGTCGGCCTGGGCAACTTCCTGCGCTTCCCGGTGCAGGCGACGAGCCACGGCGGCGGCTCGTTCATGATCACCTACTTCATCGCCCTGCTCCTGCTGGGCATCCCGCTGATGTGGATCGAGTGGGGGCTCGGACGCAACGGCGGCCGTTACCGCAAGGGGCACGTCCCGGGCATGCTGGCGGCGGTCTGGCGCCATCCCGCGGCCAAGTACGTCGGCGTGGTCGGCATGGTGATCCCGCTGGTGGTGATGATCTATTACACCTACATCGAGAGCTGGACGCTCGCCTTCACCTGGTTCTCGATCAGCGGCGACTACTGGGGGCACACCACGCAGGAGTCGATGGTCGCCTACCTGCGCTCGTTCCAGGGGGTCGGCGACCCGGCGACGCAGGAGCACGCGGCGTGGACGCCGTTCGCGTTCTTCCTGGTCACGCTCGCGATCAACGTCGCGATCATCTCGAAGGGGATCTCCGGCGGCGTCGAGAAGCTGGCCCGAATCGGCATGCCGATCCTCTTCCTGTTCGCCGCCACGCTCGCCGGCGTGACGCTCTTCCTCCCCGCCGGACCCGACGGCTCGACCGTGCTCGACGGCCTCAACTTCATCTACCACCCCGACCTCTCGAGCATCGGCGACCCCAAGGTCTGGCTGGCCTCCGCCGGCCAGATCTTCTTCACCCTCTCGGTCGGCATGGGGAGCCTGGCGGCATATGCGTCGTACCTCTCGACCCAGGACGACATCGTGCTCAACGGCGTCGCGACCGCGGCGACCAACGAGACCGCCGAGGTCGTCCTCGGCGGCAGCATCGCGATCCCGGCGGCGGTGGTCTTCTTCGGCGTCTCGGGCGCGATGGCGATCGCCCAGTCGGGCGCGTTCAACCTCGGCTTCGCGACCATGCCGGTGGTCTTCCAGCAGCTCCCTGCCGGCCAGGCGCTGGGGGCGATGTGGTTCGGCCTCTTGTTCTTCGCCGGCATCACCTCGTCGGTGGCGATGCTGACGCCGATCATCGCGTTCTTCCGCGAGGAGTTCGGGTTCCGGCGTGAGCCCGTGGTCTACGTCCTCGGCGGCGTCGCCCTGGTCTTCGGCCTCTTCCACATCGTCTGGCTGGAGCACGGCTTCCTCGACGAGTGGGACTACTGGGCGGGCACCTTCGGGCTGGTCGTCCTGGCGGTGATCGAGACCATCGTCTTCATGTGGATCTTCAAGCCGGAGAACGCCTGGCGCTCGATCCACCAGGGCGCGGACATCCGCATCCCGCGGGTCTTCAAGTTCGTCATGACCTTCGTGACGCCGGTCTACCTGCTCTTCATCCTGATCTGGTGGGGCTGGCAGGACGCGCTGCCGATCCTGCGCATGGAGCGTGCCGCCCCGGGAACGGAGCCCTACGTGGTGATCTCGCGGCTGGTGATCGTGCTCTTCGCGATCGTCTTCGCGGTCCTCGTGCGGGCGGCGTGGAAGCGCAACGGCTACGACGACCGCAAAGGCTTCGTCGAGGTCGAGGTCACCCCGCCGGCCCGGCCGGAGGTGGGGACAGAGGTGACGCCGTGACCGCCGCAGCGTGGGTCTTCATGGCGCTCTCCTGGCTCTTCGTCCTCGGGCTGACCGCGTGGTCGTTCGGCAAGGTGCTCAAGAACCGGCGCCATCACGATCCGGACGGCATCGGTCCCGCGCCGCCGCCGGCGCCGGGCGCCCGCGACCAGCGCTAGCGCGCACTCCGGAGGCGTGACGCCGATGACCCGGACGATCCGAATCACCGTCTGCGCGGTCGCCGCGCTCGGCTTCGCGTTCGACATCTACGAGCTCCTGATGCTGCCGCTGATCGTGCGGCCGGCGCTGGCCGACCTCGGCGGCATCCTGCCCGGGACCCCCGAGTTCAGCCGCTGGGTCGGGCTCCTGTTCTTCATCCCGGCGCTCTGCGGCGGCGTCTTCGGCCTCCTCGGGGGGTATCTGACCGACCGCCTCGGGCGGCGCCGGGTGCTGGTCTGGAGCATCCTGATCTACGCCGGGTCGGCGTTCGCCGCGGGCTTCGCCACCACCCCGCTCCAGCTCCTGGTGCTCCGCTGCACCACCTTCGTCGGCGTCTGCGTCGAGTTCGTCGCCGCGGTGGCCTGGCTGGCGGAGCTGTTCCCCGAGCCGAAGCGGCGCGAGGCCGTCCTCGGCTACACCCAGGCGTTCTCGTCGATCGGCGGCCTCCTGGTGGCGGGCGCCTACTTCCTGGCGGTGCGCTACGCCGACCTGCTCCCGGCCATCCACGGCAGCCACGAGGCGTGGCGCTACACGCTGATGTCGGGGATCCTGCCGGCGCTGCCGCTGATCGTGATCCGGCCGTTCCTGCCCGAGTCCCCGGTCTGGCGCGAGCAGAAGCGCGCCGGCACGCTGGCGCGGCCGAGCCTGGCGCAGCTCTTCACCCCCGCCTACCGGCGCACGACGCTGGTCTCGACGCTGATCGTCGCCTGCGGCTACGGCGCCGCGTTCGGCGCCATCCAGCACCTGCCGCAGATCGTCCCCGGCCTGCCCGGGGTCGCCGAGCTGCCGCGGCCGGCGCAGCAGGAGGTGGTCAGCGGCGTCCAGGGCTGGCAGGAGATGGGCGGCCTCGCGGGGCGGCTCCTGCTCGCCGTGCTCGCGGTGCGGATCGTCGGCCGGCGGCGCCTCTTGCGCATCTTCCAGCTCCCGGGCCTGCTGATCGTGCCCTGGGTCTTCCTGGTGCCGGCGCAGAACGACCTCGAGATGCTGCGCTGGGGGATCTTCTTCGCCGGCATGGTGACCGTCGCGCAGTTCAGCTTCTGGGGCAACTACCTGCCGCGTGTCTACCCCACCCACCTGCGCGGCACCGGCGAGGCGTTCGCGGTCAACGTCGGCGGGCGCATGTTCGGCACCTCGGCGGCGCTGGTCACCACCCAGCTCGCGCTGGTGGTGCCGGGCGCCGATCCGGCGGCGCGCACGGCGACCGCCGCGGCGCTGGTCGCGCTGGTGGTCTACGCCGTCGCCAGCGTCGCCACCCGCTGGCTCCCCGAGCCCGAGCGCGAGCTGCCGACGTGACGCCGGCCGGCTGACCCGCCGCGCCTACGCGGAGCGCCGTGCCCGCGACCAGGCCAGGAACGCCGGCAGCAGGGTGATCGCGAGCAGGGCCGTCGAGGCGGCGCCGAGGATCGCGACGTAACCCATCGAGCGCAGGCCCGGGTAGTGGGAGAAGGCGAGCGAGCCGAAGCCGCAGACGGTGGTGAGCATCGCGACCACGATCGCGTTGCCGGTCTCGGCCAGCGCCCGCCGCACTTCGCGGTCGTCCCCGTCGGCGACGTCGCGGTAGCGGTGCAGGGCGTGGACGCCGTAGTCGACGCCGATGCCGAGGATCATGGTCACCACGAAGATGTTCATGAAGTTGAACGGGATGCCGAGGGCTCCCATCGCGGCCAGCATCCAGACCATGCCGACCGCCAGCGGCGCCAGAGCCAAGAGGGTGTAGCGCAGGTTCCGGAAGTCGAACCAGAGCAAGAGCGCCACCAGCAGCACGCCGAGGGTGCAGGCGAGCCAGGCGTCCGGGAGCACGAGCTGGCGGACGCGCTGGTTGAGGACGTTGGTGCCGGTGAGCGCCGCGCCGGGACCGAGCTCCGCCGCCAGCGCCACCGCCCCGGGGGGCGGCTCCCGCCGCCAGCGGTTCTCCGGCGGATAGAGGTAGACGACGCTCTTCCAACCGCCGTTGCTCGGCCGGAGGAAGCGCTCGAGGAGCGCCGCGGTCTCCCGGTTCGCGATCAGGTCGTCGACCTCGAGCGGCCGGCGGTGGCCGAGCGCTTCGCGCAAGAGGACCAACCCCTCGGCGAAGGGGTCGAAGCGCATCCCTTCGGCCGCCAGCTCGCGCCGGAACGAGGCCTCGATGCGCTCGGCGTCGAGGGCCCCGGCGCGCCCGCGCTCGAGCCACTCGAGGACCGCCGCCTGCTGCCCCGGCGGCGGGATCAACGAGGTGACGCCGCCGAAGCCGTGGAGCTCGCCCTCCTCGACCAGCCGGCGGGCGCCGGCGGCGGCGCGGTCGGCGAGCGCGATCACGTCGCCGGGCGAGTCGCCGGTGAGCACCAGCAGGGTGTAGTTGAAGCCGGAACCGAAGTGCTCGCCGATCTCGCGGGTGACCTGCACTCCGCGGTTGCCCGGCGGCCGCATGCTCTCCGTGCTCTCCTGGAACTCGAGCCGCGGCAGCAGGGCGGCGGCGGCGAGGGTGACCACGGCGCCGGTCGCGAGCGCGGCGCGCGGCCGTGCCATGCAGATCTCGAGCAGGCCGCGGGTGCCGAACGAGTGGAGGTAGTGGTTGGGCGTCGTCTGCTTCAGCGCGTGGCGATCGTGGCGCCAGGCGATCAGCGCCGGCAGCAGGACCAGCACCGACAGCATGCAGAGGAGGATGCCCGTGCCGGTCAGGAAGCCCATCTCGCGGAGGCCGGTGAAATCGGTCACCAGGAAGGCGTAGAAGGTGGCGGCGGTGGTGAGCGCCCCGATCGCCACTCCCCGCCCCGTCGAGCCCGACATCGCATCGAGCGCGGCGTCCAGGCTGGCGCCGCGGCGGCGCTCGTCGACATAGCGGCCGTAGGAGACGACCACGAAGTCGATCCCGAGCCCGATCAGGAGCGCCGCGGTGCCGCTGGTCGCCGAGCTGAGCCGGCCGAGGGTGAGCTGGGCGAGGGCGAAGCTCAGGACCAGGCCGGTGACCAGCGGCACGGTCGCGAAGAGCAGCGGGCCGAGGCGGCGGAACGCGAACAGGAAGAGCAGCAGCACCGCGACCAGCGACGACACCCCGCTCAGGATCGCGTCGCGCCGGATGAACCGGGCGTCGTCGACCGAGGTCATGTGGCTGCCGCCGAGCGCCACCTCGGGCGGCGGCGGCACGGTGACGAGAGGGTCGCCGCCACCGGCCAGCGCCGGCCACTCGGCCTGGACCTCCGCGATCGCCGCCTCGGCCCCCGCGGCCATGCGCGCGGCGAAGTCGACGTCGGAGGGGGGCCGCACCGGCTTGGCCAGGAGGAGCAGCATGCGCCGGTCCCGCGACAAGTAGTAGCCGCTCGTCCATTCGATCGCGAGCGCACCGCGCGAGGTCCGCACCTGCTCCAGGAAGAGGTCCCCGAGACCGAAGGGATCGAGGCCGAGGAGCGGCTTTGCGGCCTGCCCCTGGGGAGTCGCGATCAGCCGCCGGACCTCTCTCACCCGCTCCTCGATCCCCTGGTCGGAGAGCCGGCGCTCGAACGCGGCGAGCCCCTCCGGATCGAGGAAGAGCACCGCCTTGGGGTAGAGCTGGCGGAGCAGTGCCTCGGGATCGGCCAGGCGGTGCTCGACGCTCTCGAGCTCCGGCATCCGGGCGAGCCGCTCGGCGAGGGCGTCGGCGAATGCCTCGTAGGGATCGAGCACCGCGTCCTCGGGGACGCGCACCGCGACCAGCAGGTAGTCCGCCGCCTGGAAATCCTCGAAGGTGTCGAGGAAGGTGTCGACTACCGGGTCGTCGTGCGGCAGGAGCGCGGCAAGGTCGGTGTCGAAGCGGAGCCGTGACGCCAACGCCAGCGACCCCGCGAGGAGCACCGCGGTGGCGGCGAAGACCACGCCGTAGCGGCGGCGGGCGAACAGCGACAGCCGGCGGAGCATTGCTGGGGATGACGGAAGGGGCAGCGAAGGGCGGCGCGGCCCGGGGGCGCTCGAGGTCGTCGAGCGGCGAGTATATGCCGTCCGGGCGCCGGCGGGCCGGCCGGTCAGACCTGCGTCGGAGGGCCGCCGGAGCCGAGCCGCTTCTCGTAGAGCCGGTAGGTCTTGTAGTGGCGGCCGCGGATCGCCTCCAGGATCGCCTTCATCGGCTCGTTGTCCTCGAGGATCCACGACAGCTCGCCGCGGCGGGTGCCGTGGCGGCGGTACCAGTCGCCGATCACCCGGTCGATCAGGGCGATCGCCATCAGCGCGCCGCGGCGGCCCTGGTGCCGGCGCCGCACGCCCAGGAGCGGGCACCGCACCTCCTCGAAGCGGCCGCGCGCGAGGCGCCACCCGAGGCGCGCCCAGCCCCAGGGGAGGAGCCGCCCTCCGAGGTCGCCGATCAGCGTGTGGAGGTCGGGGAGGATCAGGATGAACGCCGCGGGCTCGCCGTCCCACCAGGCGATCCTGCAGCTCGATCTGCGCAGGAGCGGCCTCAGGTCGGCGGCCAGCTTGGCGATCTCGCGCGCGGTGAACGGGAGGTAGCCCCAGTTCTCCGACCAGGCGTCGTTGAAGATCTCCATGATCAGGTCGAAGTCGGCCCGGGTCCGGGTCAGCCGCAGGCGGCGCAGCTCGAGCCGGTCGCTCGCCACGGCGCGCTCGACCACCCGCCGGAGATCCGCCGGCAGCTCGGGGAAGGCTTCGAGATCGAGGTGGTAGGCCCAGAGGTCCTTGGCCTTGGCGTACCCGAGCGCCTCGATCCGCTCCGGGTAGAAGGGCCGGCCGTGGGGGGTCATGATCCGCGGCGGGTGCTCGAAGCCCTCGACCAGGAGGCCGCTCTCCTCGTTGATCGAGAAGTTGAACGGCCCGAGCGCGCGCGTCATCCCGCGCTCGGCGAGCCAGGTCTCGGCGGCGGCGAAGAGCGCCGCGAAGACCGCCGGGTCGTCCTCCGCCTCGAGGAAGCCGAAGTGGCCGGTGCCGGCGCCGTGGCGCTTTTCTGCCAGCTCGTCGATCTGGGCGCTGATGCGGCCGACCGGCCGGCTCCCCCGCCGGGCGATCCACAGCTCGGCCCGGGCGTGCTCGAAGTAGGGGTTCTTCGCCCGGTCGAGGAGCTTCAGCCGCTCGAACCGGAGCGGCGTCACCCAGGCCGGGTCGTCCCGGTAGAGCGCGGGCGCGAGGTCGACGAAGGTCGCGAGGCCGCGCCGGTCCGCGACCCGCTCGATCGACAGCTCGGACGCGGCCGGCTGCGCCATGGTCCCGGGCCGCGCTCCGCTAGCCGGCGAGCCGGGCCAGCTCGCGCGCGGTCAGCTCGACGGTGCGCCGGATCTGCTCCTCGGTGTGGCTGCAGCAGATGAAGAAGCGCAGCCGGGCGGCGCGCTCCTCGACCGCCGGGTGGATGATCGGCTGGACGTTGACGCCGTGCTCGAAGAGCGCGCTCGAGAGCCGGACGCTCTTGAGCGAGCTGCCGACGATCACCGGCACCACCGAGTAGCCGGCGCTCTGCCCGGTGTCGAGCCCGGCGCGCTTCGCGAGGTCGAGGAAGAGCCGGCCCCGCTCGCGCAGCCGGGCGACGCGCTCGGGCTCGGCCTTCATCAGCTCGAGCGCCGCCAGCGCCGCCGCCGCCATCGGCGGCGCCATGCCGACGCTGTAGAGGAACCCCGGCGCGGTGTACTTCAGGTACTCGATCAGGATCCGCGCGCCGGCGATGTAGCCGCCGCAGGAGGCCAGGGTCTTGCTCAGCGTGCCCATCCAGATGTCGACCTCGCCGCGGGCGACGCCGAAGTGCTCGCCGAGGCCGAACCCGCGCGCCCCGAGCACGCCGATCGAGTGCGCCTCGTCGACCATCAGGAAGGCGGCGTGACGGCGCTTGATCTCGATCAGCCGCGCGAGGTCGGGGAGGTCGCCGTCCATGCTGTAGATCCCCTCGACCACGATCAGGTCCGCTCGGCGCGCGGGCGCTCCGCGGCGAGGAGGCGGTCGAGGGCGTCGAGGTCGTTGTGCGGGAACGGCAGGCGGCGGGCGCCGGAGAGCAGGGCGCCCTGGAGCGCGCTGTTGTGGATCAGGGCGTCGTGCACGATCAGGTCGCGGGCGCCGAACAGGTGGCCGATGACGGTGACGTTGGTCGCGTGGCCGCTGACGAAGACGGCGCAGTCCTCGGTCTCGTGCAGCGCGGCGAGGGCGCGCTCGAGGTCGCGCTGCGGCGGCCGCTCGCCGGAGACCGGCCGGCTGGCCGAGACGGAGGTGCCGTACTGCTCGATCGCCGCGCGCGCCGCCGCCGCGACCGCGGGGTGGCCGCAGCAGTCGAGGTAGTTGTAGCTGGCGAAGTTGAGGTACTCGCGGCCGCCGATGAGCGTGGTGTCGCGCGCCACCCGCTCGTGGAGCCGGAAGAACGGGATCTCGAGGCCCAGGCCGGCCGCGACCTGGTGCTGGACCGCCAGCTCGCGGATGCCGGGCAGCCGGTCGAGCCGCGTGAACTCCTCGCTCACGGCGCCGGCGGCCGCCGGGCGCGGAGCCGGCGGCTCGCCGGGGCCGCCGTCGCCGGAGCCGCCGTCGTCGCCGCCCGGCGCCGGGCGGCCGGCGCGGCGCTCGACCATCCGGCGCACCAACTCCTCGCGGGCGTCCCCGGCCAGCCCGAAGAGCGGATTGCGGCCCTCCCCCATCGCCGGCCCCGTCACTGGCCGCGGAGGTCGGCGACCTGGTCGACCTCGCGCGCGCTGACGCCGTGGCGGGCGAGGAGCGCGGTCAGGAGTTCGCCGCCGGCCTCGTCCGGTCCCGCCGCGGCGTCGGCGGCGCGCACCGTCCCGAGCTCAGTGCCGAGCTGGCGGGCGATCCGGGCGGCGATCTGCTCCGCGGTGGCGGCGCCGCCGACCGCGGCCGCCGACAGGTGGACCCCGAAGCGCTGCTCGATCGCGGTCGAGAGCTCGACCGCCATCAGCGAGTCCATGCCCAGCTCCTGGATCGTCGAATCGCCGCGGATCCGCTCCGCCGGCATGCGCAGGACCGCCGCCATCTGCTCGCGCAGGAGCCCGGTGACGATCTCCTGCGCCTCGGCCTCCGGCCGCCCGGCGATCAGCTCCCGGACGTCCTCGTCGCGGGCGCCGTCGCCGCGCTCGCCGCCGCCGCCGAGGCCGCGGAACCGCGGCGAGGCCATGCCCGGCATCCCCTGGTGGAGCTTGCGCCAGTCGAGCGCGGCGACCGCGACCCCGCTCCGGTCCGCCTCGAGCAGGCGCTCGAGGTGGGCGAGCGCCTGCGCGGCGGTGAACGTCCGGCCGCCGATCCGGGCCAAGAGCGCGTCGCGGACCTTGGGGTTGTCGGCCAGGACGCCGACGTCGGTGATCGGTCCCCAGCCGACGCCAGCGCCGGCCGGCCGGCGGCGCGCCGCTCCTCGGCCAGGGCCTCGAGGTAGAGGTTGGCGGCGACGTAGTTGCCCTGGCCCGGGTTGCCGAAGCAGGTGGTGGCCGAGGAGTAGAGGACGAAGAAGTCGAGCGGCAGCCCGCGGGTCAGCTGGTCGAGGTTGCGCGCCCCCAGGACCTTCGGCGCGAGGACGCGCAGCAGGCGCCGGCGGTCGAGGTTGCGGATCAGGCCGTCCTCGAGCACCATCGCGCCGTGGACGACGCCGCGCAGCGGCGGCAGCTCGGCGGCGATCTCGTCCAGCACCCCGCGCAGCTCGTCGAGCTTCGCGACGTCGGCGCGGGCCACGGTCACCCGCACGCCGGCCGCCTCCAGCTCGGCCACCGCCTCCTGCGCCTCCGGGCGGGCGGCGCCGCTCCTGCCGACCAGGACCAGCGAGCGCGCGCCGCGGGCGGCCAGCCAGTGGGCGGTGGCGAGGCCGAAGCCGCCCAGCCCGCCGGTGACCAGGTAGGTCGCCTCGGGCTCGAGCCGGAGCCCGGCCGGCGCCGCGGCCGCGCCGCGGGTCGCCGCCACCGGCACGCGGTTGGTGACGATCACCTTGCCGATCTGCCGCGACTGCTGCATGTAGCGGAAGGCGTCGGCGGCCCGGCCCGCCGGGAAGACCCGGTGCGGCAGCGGCCGGAAGGTGCCGCGGGCGAGCAGCCCCTCGACCTCGCGGTAGAGCCGCCCGGCCAGCTCCGGGCGCTCGACCATGAGCTGGTCGGCGTCGATGCCGAAGTAGGAGATGTTGTTGCGGAACGGGCGCAGCCCGATCTTGGTGTTCTCGTAGAAGTCGCGCTTGCCCAGCTCGAGGAAGCGCCCGAACGGCTTCAGCACCGCCAGGTTCTTCGCGACCGCCTCGCCGGAGAGCGAGTTGAGCACCACGTCGACGCCCTCGCCGCCGGTCCGCTCGAGGATCTCGTCGGCGAAGGCGAGCGTGCGCGAGTCGAGGACGTGCTCGACGCCGAGGAGGCGCAGGAAGTCGCGCTTCTCCTCCGAGCCGGCGGTGGCGAAGATCTCGGCGCCCTTGTAGCGGGCGAACTGGATCGCCGCCAGGCCGACGCCGCCGGCGGCGCCGTGGATCAGGACCCGCTCGCCGGCTTGGAGCTGCGCCAGGTGGTCGAGCGCGTAGTAGACGGTGAGGAAGGCGCCCGGGACGGTGGCGCCCTCCTCGTAGCTCCAACCCTCCGGCATCCGCGCCACCGCGGTGGTCCCGGTGGTGACGTGGGAGGCGAAGCAGGCGGGGGCGAAGCACATCACCCGGTCGCCGGCCGCGAGCCCCTCGACGCCGGCGCCGACCGCGACCACGTCGCCGGCGCACTCCATGCCCAGGGTGGCGCCGGCGAAGCCGTTCTCGACCGCCTCGTCGGTGAGCAGGCCCATGGCGAACATGACGTCGCGGAAGTTGAGCCCGGTCGCCCGCACCCGGACCTCGATCTCGCCCGCCCCCGGCGGCCGCCGCGGCTCGACGTGCCAGCCGAGGTTGCCGAGCGGCCCGGGGTCGGCGAAGTCGAGCCGCACGCGCTCGGAGTCACCGATCCCGCCCGCCGCCGGCGGCGCCGCGTCCGCGGCCAGCCGCTCCAGGCGCATGCCGTAGCGGGCGCCGGCGGTGAGCAGGATCTCGTCCTCGTCGTCCGGATAAGCCAGCTCGACCGCCACCAGCTCGGCGGCGAGGGCGGCCCGCCCCTCGGCACCGTCGGCGCGATCGTCGAGATAGAGGTCGACCAGGCGGCAGCGCAGCTCCGGGTGCTCGTTCATCAGCACCCGCCCGAGTCCCCAGAGCGGCGCCTGCGAGGGGATCGGCCGGCCGATCCCGGGCGCCCGCGACGAGGGCGAGAGCGCCGCCGCGCCCGCCGTCACCAGCCAGAGCCGCGGCGGCGCGGCGCCCTCGGCCGCAGCCAGCGCCTGGACCAGGTGGAGGGTGCTCGTACAGCGCCGGTCCTGGAGCTCCATCAGGTCGGAGCCGGGTCCAAGCTCGAGGCCCATCAGGTGGACGACCTCGGCGATCTCGACCCCCTCGCGGCGCAGGGTCTCGATCAGCCGCGCCAGCTCCCAGGGCTGCTTCGGGGCGACCGTGAACTCGCCGGCGCCGGCGCGGGCGAACGCGGCGCCGGCGACGGCGCGGACCACCCGGTGGCCGGCCGCCTCGAGCCGTCCGGTCAGCTCGCCGGCGACCGCCGCCGGCTCGCCCTCGGCGTCGCACAGGACCAGGACGGCGCGCGGCGCGGCAGGCTCGGCCGCGCCGGCGGCCGCCTCGGGGTTGCGGGCGAGGAGCAGGTAGGCGGAGGCCGCGGCGCCGGGCGCCGGCTCGGCCACCGCGACGGCCTCGGCGAACCCCTGGCGCTCCGCCGCCCGTTTCCACGCCTCGGCCGGACGGGTCCGCGGGCGCGGCCGCGGATTCTCGTCCGCCGGCCGCCACCAGCCGGAGTCGACCCCGAGCACCAGGTCGGTGTGGCGCTCGGGGGAACGCTCGAGCGCGAGCAGCAGCCCGCCCTCCGCGAGCAGCCGGCGCAGGCCGGCGAGCGCGAGGTCCGGCTGCCCGGCCGAATGGAGCGCGTGGTTGGCGATCACGACGTCGAAGTCGCCGGCCGCGAGGCCCTGCCCGGCGGGATCGCCGTCGATCCCGAGCTGGATCACGCGGTGGCCGGCGTAGTCGGCCAGTTCCGCCGCCGCGCGCGACCGGGCGCGCTCGTCGGCTGCGGCGAAGACGTAGTCGCAGCGGTCCATCGGCAGGCTCGCCAGGAGGTCGGCGGCGAGATCGGTGCCGCCGCAGCCGATCTCCAGGATGCGCAGCCGCCGCCCGGCCGGCCACGCCCCGGCGACCGCCGCCAGCGTCTCCCCGACTGCCGCCGCCGCCAGCCGCCAGGTCGGCGACGCGTCGCACAGCCGCGCCGCGCCGGCGCCGCCCGCCGGCACCCCCGGGAGGCCGCCGCCGTCGCGCAGGATCTCCGGCAGGTGCAGCCCCGTGCGGCCGGCCAGGGTCGCCTCCTCGGCGTAGGCCGGGTAGTCGGCCAGGATCAGGCGCCAGATCTCCTCGGGCTCGGGCTGGCCGGCGGGGTCGGCGAGCGTCCAGCCGACTGCTCCATCCTCGGAGGGCCCATCCTCGGCAGGCCCATCCTCGGCGGGCCCGGCCTCGGCCAGCCCGTCCTCCGCCAGGATCGCGAGCAGCCACTCGAGGAGCGCCCGCTGCGACGGATCGACCGCGCCGCCGGCGACCAGGTCGTCCGCGGTGAAGCGCTCCCGGCCAGCCCGCAGTCCGTGGACCGCACGAAGCGCGAAGCCGGCCACCAGGGCGTCGAAGAGCGGCAGCACCTGGCCGTAGAAATCGTCCCGGCGGTGCTCGCGCGCGACCTCGGCGAGTCTCGGCGCCACTCGGCCGGCCAGCTCGGCCGGCGCCGGCGCCGCGGCGGCGGCGCGGCCGCGGCGCGAGGCGAGCACCGGGCGGTAGTGGTAGTGCCCGGCGTCGCCGCCGGCCTCCTGCACCCAGCGGGCGCGCCGGAAGCGGAAGCCCTCGATCTCGGCCACCGTGCCGCCTTCGGAATCGAGGAAGCGGAAGCTCGCGACCACCGAGCGCTTGCTCCGCTTCTCGATCTCGACCCGGCAGACCGCCGCCGTGCCCGCGGGCCGGTGGCTGATCAGCCGCCCGATCGAGAAGGGGAGGAAGCAGGCCGGCCGCCGGGAGTCGGCCTGGTCGGCGCACAGCCCGACCATCACCTGGAGGCCGGCGTCGAGCAGGCAGGGATGGAACCGGTAGCGCCCGGCGTCGCCGGCCACCTCGGGCGGCAGCTCCAGGCGGGCGACCGCCGTCTCGCCGGTCGACAGCACCTCGCGGAGACCGCTGAAGGCGGGCCCGTAGGCGAGGCCGATCGCGCGCGCCTGCCGCCGGTGCTCGTCGCCGCCGATCCGCCGCGCGCCGGCGGGCGCCGCCATCGCGGCCCCGGCGCCGGCCGCCGGCGGCGGGGTGCGGAACGACGGGCTGGCCAGGCGCCCGGCCGCGTGCACGGTCCACTCCGGATCCCCCAGCCGCGGGCGGCTCTCGATCGTGAACTCGCCGTCGTCGTCGAGGGTGAACCGGACGCTCTGGGCCGAGCCGCCGGCGAGCGTCATCGGAGCCCGGATCTCGAGCGACTCCAGCTCGTGGCTGGTCCCCGGGGAGCGCGCCTCGGCCGCCGCCAGGGCCATCTCGACGAAGGCCGCCGCGGGGAAGATCGCGCTGCCGCCGACCACGTGATCGGCGAGGTAGGGGACCCGCGCGAGATCGAGCGCGTTGGACCACACCCCCTCGGTCTGCGCCAGCCGGTGGCCGAGGAGCGGGTGGTCCTGCGGCACGCCGAGCAGCCCGAACGACTCGTCGGAGCTGCCGTGCCAGTGCCGCTCGCGCTGCCACGGATAGCCCGGCAGGTCGACCCGGCGGCCGCGCTCCGGGAACAGGCGGCCGGTGTCCAGCCCGCAGCCGAGGACCTCGACCGAGCCGATCACCTGCCAGAGCCGCGCCGAGTCGTCGCTGTCGCGGTGCAGGGTGTACGCCGAGCGGCCGGACGACCCGGCGGCGCGCAGGTTTTCGTTGACGTACTTCTGCATGATCGGGTGGGGTCCCACCTCGAGGAAGACGTCGAAGCCCTCCTCGACCAGCACCGCCATCGCCCGGTCGAGCCGCACCGGCGAGCGGACGTTCCGCCACCAGTACTCGGCACCGAGCTGCCCGCCCTCGACGCGGCCGCCGGTGACCGACGAGACGAAGGGGACCGCCAGGTCGCCCGGCTCGAGCCCGGCGAGCGCCTCGAGCAGCGGCTCGCGCACCGGGTCCATGACCCGGCTGTGGAAGGCGTAGTCGAGGTCGAGGACGCGGTAGAAGACGCCGCGCGCGGCGAGCCGCCGGCCCAGCTCCTCGAGCGCCGCGAGCGGTCCGCTCAGGGTCACCGACTCCGGGCTGTTGACCGCCGCCAGCTCGATCTCGCCGTCGAAGGCGGCCAGCTCGGCCTCGGCCGCCTCGGGCGCGAGGGCGGCGGCGGCCATGCGGCCGAAGCCGCGGGTCAGCTCCTGGACGGCGCTCCTCTGGTGGATCAGGCGGACCGCCTGCTCGAGGTCGAAGGCGCCGGCGGCGCGGGCCGCCGCGACCTCGCCGACGCTGTGACCGAGCACCGCGTCGAAGACCAGGCCGCGGGCGAGGAGCGCTTCGACCAGGCCGAGCTGGAGCGCGAAGAGCAGCGGCTGCGCGACCCCGGTCAGGTGCAGGCGGTTGCGCTCGGGCGGCGCCTCCAGCTCCTCGATCACCGAGAAGCCGGCGAGCGGCCGGAGCAGCTCGTCGACCCGCTCGACCTCGGCGCGGAAGACCGGGTCGGACGCGAGCAGGCGCCGGCCCATGCCGGGCCACTGGGCGCCGTTGCCCGAGAAGAGCAGCGCCAGGCGGGCCGGGCGCCCGACGACGCGGCCGCTGACCACGCCGTCGCCGCCGTCGCCGGCGACGAAGGCCCCGAGCCGCCGGGTCAGCTCGTCGCGGCCGGCGCCGAAGACGGCGAGCCGGTGCGGGTGCCGCTGGCGGCGCGTCGCCGCGGTCCAGGCGACGTCGTAGGGCTCCGGGGCGCCGGCGGCGGAGAGCAGCGCGAGGTGGCGCTCGGCCGTCGCCTTGAGCGCCTCGCCGCTGCGCGCCGAGAGAAACAGCGGCACGACGCCGTGCTCCGGCCCGGCGCCGGCCTGGCGCTCCGGCGCCGCCGCCTCGCGCAGCACGACGTGGGCGTTGGCGCCGCCGAAGCCGAACGAGTTGACGCCCATGACCGCGGGCCGGCCGCCGGCGGCGAGCGGCGTGTACTCGGTCACCACCCGGAGGTTCAGCTCGTCGAAGGGGATGTCGGGGTTGGGGGTGTCGAAGTGGAGCGACGGGGGCACGGCCCGGTTCTGGAGCGCCAGGACGACCTTGAGCACGCCGGCCATCCCGGCCGCCGGCTCGAGGTGGCCGATGTTGGTCTTGACCGAGCCGATCGGCAGCGGATCGCCGGGCTCGCGGTCGGCGCCCGAGCGCTCGGCCGATGGCGGCGGCCTCGCTCGGGTCGCCGGCGGCGGTGCCGGTGCCGTGGGCCTCGACGTAGGCGAGGTCGCGCGGCGCCACGCCGTGGCGCCGGTAGACCTCGCGCAGCAGCCGCTCCTGGGCCTCCGCGCGGGGCCGCGACAGCCCTTCGCTCCGGCCGTTGGTGTTGACTCCGGTGCCGACGATCACCGCGCGGATCGGATCGCCGTCCGCGAGCGCCCGGCTGAGCAGCTTCAAGAACACCAGCGAGCCGCCCTCGGCGCGCACGTAGCCGTCGGCCGCCGGCGTCGAAGGCACGGCAGCGGCCCTCCGGCGACAGCATCGAGGCCTTGCTGAAGCCGATGAACGGGAACGGCGTCAGCAGCAGGTGAGCGCCGCCGGCCAGGGCCATCGACGACTCGCCGCTCCACAGGCTCTGGCAGGCGTAGTGGAGCGCCACCAGCGAGGAGGAGCACGCGGTGTCGATGGCCAGGCTCGGCCCGTGGAGGTCGAAGATGTAGGAGATCCGGTTGGCGGCGATCGAGAGCGCGCTGCCGGTCATGTAGTAGGCGTCGACGGTGGCCATGTCGTCGAGCCGCCGGTTGCCGTAGTCGGGGCTGGAGATGCCGACCAGGACCGCGCAGTCCGAGCCCGCCAGCCTCTCCGGCGCCTGCCCGCCGTCCTCGAGCGCCTCCCAGGCCAGCTCCAGGAGCAGCCGCTGCTGGGGGTCCATCTGGGCCGCCTCGCGCGGCGAGATGCCGAAGAACTCGGCGTCGAAGCGGTCGACGCCGTCGAGCACGCCGGCCGCGAAGGTGTAGCTCTTGCCCGGCGCCGCGGGGTCGCGGTGGAGGAAGTACCCGGTGTCGAAGCGGCCGTCGCCGATCTCGCTGATCAGGTCGCGGCCGTCGCGCAGGAGCGCCCAGTACTGGTCCGGATCGGCGGCGCCGGGGAAACGGCAGGACATCCCGACGACCGCGATCTCTTCCCTCTCGGATCCCATGCGAAGCTCCCTCATGGGGCCACCAGCCCCCGTCGCTTCAAGCAGCCCTCATTTCTGCTTTCCCAAAATAATTGTACCAGAGCCGTCACAGCCGCCACCGTCCCGGGGCGGCCAACCGTACCCCATGCTACCGTTTGCCGTCGGCCCCTCGGAACCCCCGCGCCGGCCGCGGAAGGCGGGCCGCGGAGGCCGAGTCATGAGCCACGGCGCGAGCAGCTCGGGGTCGCCCCGGCGGGAGGAGGCCCGGCGGATCGCGGTGGTGTTCAACCCCACCTCGACGCGGGGCCGGCGCCCGCGCCTGGACGCCGTGCTGGCCGAGCTGCGCCGCCTCGGCTGTGCGGCCGAGGTCTGGGTCACCCGCGGGCCGGGCGACGCGATCGAGCTGGCCCGGCGGGCGGCGGCGGCCGGCTGGGAGGTGGTCGCCGCCGCCGGCGGCGACGGCACCGTCAACGAGGTGCTCCGGGGCCTGGTCGGCGGCCCGGCGGCGCTGGCGGTGGTGCCGCTCGGGATGGCCAACGTCCTCGCCCACGAGATCGGGTTGCCGTCCGACCCGGCCGGGATCGCGGAGGCTCTGGCGCACGGCCCGGCGCGGCGCGTACACCTGGGCGTGGCCGCGGGGCGCCATTTCCTGATGATGGCGAGCACCGGCTTCGACGCCCGCGTGATCGCCGCCGTCCGCCCGGACCTCAAGCGACGCCTGGGCAAGCTCTCCTACCTCCTTGCCGGGATCTCGACCCTGGTGCGCGACCCCGGTCCGCCCTGCCGGGTCACCGTCGGCGGCGAGACCGTCGACGCCGGCATCGTGGTGGCGGCCAAGGGGAGCCGCTACGCCGGCGCCTTCGTGGTCGCGCCCGGAGCCCGCCTCGAGGATCCCGAGCTGACGGTCTGCCTGTTCTCGGGTTGGCGCCGCGCCGACATCGTCCGTTACACCGCGGCGCTGGTGCTCGGACGGCTCGACCGGCTCCCCGACCTGCGGGTGCTGCGGGCGCGCTCCCTCTGGGTCGAGGCGCTCGACCCGGCCTCCGGCGGCCTGCTCCAGCTCGACGGCGAGCTGGCGGTGCCGCTGCCGGTGGAGATCCGGATCGCCGACGAGACCCTGTCGCTGATCGCTCCGAGCCCCGCCTGATCCAGCCTGATCGAGCTGATCCAGCCGGGATCCAGCCTAGATCCAGCCCTCCCGGCGATACCAGGCGGCGGTCGCCGCCAGACCGCTCGCGAGGTCGTGCTCGGCCCGCCAGCCGGTGTCGCGGGTGAGCGCGGCGGGATCGCAGGTCCACGCCGGCTGGAACAGCTCGTGGGCCTTGTCCGGGGTCAGGATGGTCCGCCGGCCGAGGAGGCGAGCCGTGGCGCCGGTGACCGCGAGGAGGGCGCGGGTCGGCCGCTCGCCGATCGCCACCGTCCGCACCCGCCGGCCGAGCGCCCGGCCGACGGCGTGGACCAGGCCGGCGCTGGTGAACCGCTCGGCGTGACAGGGGTAGTAGATCCGCCCCACGGCCGCCGGGCCGGTGCCGGCGGCGACCAGCGCCGCCGCGAGGTCGGGAGCGTAGACCGCCGACAGCTCCTGGCTGCCGTCGCCCGACACCGGCACCCAGGGGAGTCGCGCGCCGCGGAAGATCTTGAGCACCTCGCGATCCCAGGGACCGTACACCACGGGCGGGCGGACGATCGTCCACGGCAGCCCGCTGGCGCGCACGGCCTCCTCGCCCCCGAGCTTGCTGCGCCCGTAGGCGCTGACCGGCGCCGGCGGCTCGCCCCCCTCGAGCGGCCGGCCCGGCAGGCTGGGGCCGGCCGCGGCCAGCGACGAGACCAGCACCAGGCGCGGCTCGCCCTGCCGGCGCGCCGCGGCCGCCAGGTTGGCCGTGCCGGTCTCGTTGGTGCGCCGGTAGCCGCGCTCGGAGTGGGCGCCGAGCGTCCCCGCCAGGTGATAGACGACCTCCTGGCCGGCGGCCGCCTCGGCCAGCGCCGCGTCGTCGTCGAGCCCGCCGGGGACCAGGCGGACCCCCAGCGCGGTCATCCACGCCGCCTTGCGCGGGTCGCGCACCAGGGCGGTGAGCCGGTCGCCGCGCTCGACCAGCCGCGCGACCAGGTGGCGGCCGATGAAGCCGGTGCCGCCGGTGACCAGCGCCTTCATGCCGCCTCCCCCGCCGCCGGGCCGGGCCCCGGGGCGCCCAGCCGCCGGATCGCCGCCGAGGTCCAGACCCGCACCCCCGATCCCGGCGCCGCCGCCGCCGCGACCATCGCCCGCGCGACGGTGGCGGCGGCGATCGGCCGCGCCCGGGCCAACGGGCCGATCAGCACCGCGCCGAGCAGCGGATCGAGCCGCTCGAGCAGCCGCTCGCCGGGGCGGGGCGCCGAGCGCCGGCCGAGCAGGATCGCCGGGCGGAAGAGGTGGACCGAGCGGAACCCCAGCCCGCGAACCGCGGCCTCGACCCGCCCCTTGGTCCGGAGGTAGAGGACCGGCGAGCGCGGGCTCGCCCCCTGGGTGCTGACCAGGAAGAGGTCGCGCACGCCCTGCTCGGCCGCCTGCCGCGCGAGCGCCAGCACCAGGTCGTGGTCGACCCGGACGAAGGCCTCGGCGCTCCCCGCGAGCTTCCGGGTGGTGCCCAGGCAGACGAAGAGCTGATCGGCCCCGGCGAAGAGCGCCGCCGCCTCGGCCGGCCGCTCGAGGTCGACGACCGCGAGCCGGGTCTTGCCGGCCGGCGCCAGGTCGACCGGGCGGCGGCTCAGGGCGACGATCCGCGCGACCCCCGGATCCGCCTCGAGCGCGCGCAGGCAGCAGCCGCCGACGAGGCCGGTCGCCCCGGCCAGGACGACGGTGCGCGCTGGAACGCTTGCGTTGGGGGTCATTGCGGGTGACGATACTCTGGATCACTCACCGAGAGCGCTCCGGGAGGCTTCACATGACGACCCTGCGACAGCAGTTGCACCGGCGGCTGATGATCCAGTTGAGCGACGTGCCGTGGATGTCGGCGGCCTGGGCGCTGGGGCTCCTGGTTGAAGGGGCGGCGTGGGCGCTGGGCGCGGTCTCGTGGGCCCCGGCCTGGGCCTTCGGGCTCAAGATCCTCGGCCTCTACGCGCTCCTCGGCTACATGAGCTTCACGTTCAACCGCCGCCCCCTGGCCTGGGTCACCGGCGGTCTGATCGGAGTCGGCTGGGAGGTCGCGAACCGCTTCCTCCTCCCCGCCTGGTGGCCGCTCTTCCCGGTCCAGACCTGGAGCTTCGAGGGGTTCGCGCCGATCCTCGTCGCCGCGCTCTGGTACGCGGCCGTCCCCGCGCTCGGCGACCGCATCGTCGATCCCCGGCTCCTGCGCGGGGGGCTCTTCCGGTGGCTGGCGAGCCACCACCCGCGCTACGAGCACCTGCGGAGCTGATCGGCGATGCCGCCGGCGATCCGCAGGGCGAGCGCCTGGATCGTCACCTGCGGGTTGATGCCGGTGCCGGTCGGGAGCACCGAGGCGTCGCCGACGTAGAGGTCGTCCACCTCCCAGCACTCGCCGGTCGGGCGCACGACGTGGCGGCGGGGATCGCCGCCCATGGCGCAGGTGCCCATGGCGTGGACGGTGTGGAGCTCGACGTCGTGGGCGCCGAGCGGCACGGTCCGGATCCGCTCGACCTCGTCCATCGAGCGGATCTCGGGCAGATGCCGGAACGGCAGCAGCACCCGCGCGGCGCCGGCGTTGAAATGGATCTCCGAGAGCAGCGCCGCGGCGCGGCGGATGCGCCGGCGCTCGAGGTCGTCGATCGAGTAGGAGGCCCAGACCATCCCGCCCGGGAGCGTCCCGACCCGGCCGCTGGTCGAGTCCTCGATCAGCGCCGCGGTCAGGAGCATCCGGTTGTACTGCTCCATCAGCCGCAGGTTCTCCTCCCCGACCTGCTTGAGCGCGAAGGCGATCACCGCCGGCGGCACGCCGGCGCAGGCGAGCAGGATCCCGTCGTCCATGAAGTGGTGGATCTGGAAGCCCTGGTGGACCCCCTTCCAGTAGTAGACGTCGCGGTCGTAGATCCCCAGCACCTTGATGTTGGGATGGCAGAGGAGGTTGCGCCCCAGTCGGCCGGAGCCGCCGGCGAGCCGGCTGCGCTTGAGCAGCGCCGGGGTCTGGAGCGCTCCGCCCGCCAGGTAGACCCGCCGGGCGCGGACCTCGAGCCGGCGCCCGTCCCGCTGAACACCGTCCCCCTCGCCGCCGGCCGCCCGCGCCGCCACCCCCACGGCGCGCAGGCCCCGGGTCAGCACCCGGGTCGCCCGGCAGCGCGTGATCACCCGCGCGCCGGCGGCAATCGCGCGCGGGATGTAGGTGACGTGGACCGCCTGCTTGCGGTTGTCCGGGCAGCCGAGGATGCAGACGTTCGAGCCCCGGCACTCGACTTGGCTGCGGCGGTTGGGCGTCACCGGGATCCCCAGCGACTCCGCCGAGTCGCGGAACAGCCGGTCGCCCGGGGAGATCGAGTCGGGGTGCTGGGGGGCGGCGTGGATCGACTCGTCGACGGCGCGGAACCAGGGCTCCATCGCGGCCGGGGTCATGAATTCCAGGCCGTGCTCGCTCCGCCACCGCTCCATCACCGGCTCCGGAGTGCGCCAGGCCATGCCGCCGTTGATCACCGTGCTGCCGCCGACGCAGCGCCCCTCCTGGAAGAGGATATTGGGCTTGCCGAAGATCACCGAGCTGCCGCCGTCACGGTAGAGCCGGGCCAGCGACTCGGCGACGCCACGGGTGAAGTCGGCGCTGGTGTAGTGCCCGCCCTCCTCGAGCACCACGACGTCGAGACCCGCCTCGGCCAGACGCGCCGCGGCAGCGCCGCCGCCCGAGCCGGAGCCGACCACCACGACGTCGCAGTCGAGCGCGCCGCGCCCTTCCATGCGCCCGGCGTCGAGGATGGCGCCGCCCATCGCTAGCGCCCCGCGCCGCCGATCCGCACCGTCTCCGCCGCCGGCACCGGGGGGTGGGCGTTGACCTGCCGGATGTGGTCCTCGATGAAGTAGCCGAGGTGGTCCATGACCCGGGGATCGTCATAGAAGTGCAGGGCGACCAGGCCGCTCAGCACCCCCATCAGGTCGCGGACCGGGGCGAACCGGGAGCCCAGCCAGCGCTCGACCACCCGCCGGCGGAGCGCCATGCCCGCCCGCGAGAAGAGGACCGGCCGCCCGGCCGCCGCGAGCGGCGAGATCTCGAGCGCGAAGAGCGCCGCCGAGAACCCGAGCCGCATCGGCCGCGGCAGGCACAGAACGTAGCGCTCGATGCCGGTGGCGACCTCGCCCTCGATCGGGAGATAGAACCCGTCGCTCCGCGGCAGCACCGCCTCGGTCAGCGCCCTCAGGGTCCTGCGAGCTGGCGGTGGCATGCGGGTCCTTCGGGTGTCGCCGGCTCGGGGCGTGCGGCCCTCGCCGTGCCGTTCCGCGATGTCACTGCCGATTGGCCCGCCAGTGACTCAAGAGAGCAGAGAGCGGATTTTTCTAGCCCGAGCGGCGGGCCTTCCGCGGTTCTCGGGGACACTACCACTCGCCCCGGCGAGAGGCTGGAGTCGACCCGGCGCCCCGCCCGGCGTCGGCGGTGTCCGCGTTTCAGCAACCGCGGCAGCCTGTAAGAAAGAAGCACCGTCGCCGCCTGATCCGACCGGCCACGGTCGAACCAACAAAGAGCGGAGCGAACATGTCCAACGGGATCGAGAGCGTCATCGTCCTCATGCTGGAGAACCGCTCGTGGGATCACATGCTGGGCTTCATCTCCCACCCCGACCCGCGTTCCCGCGCCTCACGGGCGCGGAAAGCAATCCGGCACCCGAGCCTTCGAACCCTCCGGTGACGGTGTCACCGACCGCGCGGACGACGCTGAAGCTCGATCCCGGGCACGATCACGCCGAGGTGATGCTCCAGCTCACCGGCAAGTGGCCGGCGCCGCCGCCTTATGCGCTGAACAACTCCGGCTTCGTCGCCAGCTACGAGGGCATCGGGGTGCAGAAGAAGAAGCGCCGCGGCTTCGGGCCATGGATCATGAAGTGCCAGCCGCCGGCGAACGTGCCGGTGCTCGAGGCGCTGGCCGGCGGCTTCGCGGTCTGCACCCGGTGGTTCTGCTCGGTGCCCGGGCAGACCTGGCCGAACCGCAACTTCACCCACGCCGCGACCTCCGACGGCGAGGTCGACAACTCCAAGCGCCTCTACACCAACCCGACGATCTTCGAACTGCTCGGCGCGGCCGACCGCCGCTGGCGGATCTACCACAAGGGGGTGGCGCAGACGTGGGCCTTCCGCAAGCTCTGGCTGGCCGACGGGGGCGGCTTCGGCAGCCACCGCGACCTGCTCCGGGCGATCGACGCCGATCGGCTCCCCCACTACGCCTTCGTCGAGCCGGATCACTTCCCGCCCGACTCGTCGAGCCAACACCCGACCAATAACGAGAAGAAGGGCGACGACTTCGTTCGCGGCGAGACGCTCGTGCGCTCCATCTACTCGGCGCTACGCGCCCGGCCGGCGGTCTTCGCCAAGACGCTTCTTGTGATCACCTACGACGAGCACGGCGGCTTCTTCGACCGCGAACCGCCGCCCTATGACCCGAAGTACAGGGACGGTCACGTGGCACCCGGCGGCTTCACGTTCGACCTCCTGGGGGCACGGGTACCGGCGCTGCTGGTCTCGCCCCGGATCCCCGCGGGTACGATCGACCCGACGATCTACGACCACACTTCGATTGCGGCAACACTGCGGCATCTCTTCGCTCCGCAGGCCGAGCCGCTGACGCCCCGCGACGCCCAAGCCGCGACCTTCGAGCACAACATGTCCCTGGCAACGCCGCGGCCGGTCGAGGAGCTGCCCGACCTACCGGTCGCGCTGGACGCGGAGGCCGCCCTCGCGATGCCCGTTGACGAGGTTCCCGACGAGACCGAGCTCGACGACTTCCAGGAGAGCCTGGTCTGGCTCACGGAGAAGGTCGCCGCGGAGCTGAAGGTGGACGACGCGGGGGTGGACGTCCCACTCTCGCAGGCCACCTTGGAGGCCGTCGCCGAGGCCGGCGAGGTCAGCCCGATCTCCCTGGTACCGCTGCTCGCCCGGCAGCAGAGGGTAGCCGAGGTGCTTCGGAGGCTCTCGAGCAACTAGTGATCCCGTCGTCGACCCGGATCCACACGGTGCCAGCGAGGGCCGTCGGAGGGCGCGGGGGTCGTAGAGGAGACTTCGCCCCTCGCTTCTCCACCCCGTTCAGAAAACTTTTGACAGCATCCTCATTTGCGCCGTAGGATCGATTCCCCACCCCGAAAAGGAGCTTTGCTCATGGCCGCCGGGAAGCGCACTCGCCCGCCGCGGCAGGCGACCCTCTGAACGGGGCGCGCGAGGCAGGGAGGACGCGACGGCCCGCATCCGCAGCCCCGGCCCGCCGGCCCACGACGACGACGCCTCCGGGCTGCCGCCGGAAGTTCGCGCGCTCTACCCGTTCGAGAGCCGCAGCCTGCGCCTCGCCTGCGGCGCCCGCATGCACTACCTCGACGAGGGCGACGGCCCGCCGGTCGTGATGGTGCACGGCAACCCGACCTGGTCGTTCTACTACCGCAACCTCGTCGCCGGCCTGCGCGACCGCTACCGTTGCGTGGTCCCCGACCACCTCGGCTGCGGCCTGTCGGACCGGCCGCGGCGGTGGAGCTACCGCATCGGCGGCCACGTCGACAACCTGTGCGAGCTGGTGACGCATCTGGGGCTGCGCGACGCCGCGCTGGTGGTGCACGACTGGGGCGGCCCGATCGGCTACCTCGCCGCGCTGCGGCTAGGGGACCGGTTCCGGCGCTTCGTGGTCTTCAACTCCGCCGTCTTCCTGCTGCCGCTGCCGCGGGCGCTGGTGGCGCTGCGCGTGCCGCTCCTGGGGCCGCTGGTGGTGCAGGGGCTCAACGGGCTGCTCCGGGCGGGGCTGGCGACGAGCATCGTCCACCGCGAGCGCTTCCCGCCCGCGGTGCGCGCCGGCTACCTCCACCCCTATCGTTCGTGGGCCCGGCGCGCGGCGATCCTGCGCTTCGTCCAGGAGATCCCGCTCGGGCGCCGGCATCCCAACCGGCGGCTGATGGCGACGCTGGACGAAGCCCTGCCGGACCTGCGGCGGTGGCCGCACCTGATCGTCTGGGGGCTCCGCGATCGGGTCTTCCACCGCGGCTTCCTGGACGGCTGGCGGGCGCGCTTCCCCGACGCCGAGGTGCACGCCCTCGACGACGCCTCGCACTGGGTGGCGGACGAGGACCCCGAGCGGGTCGTGGCCCTGGTGGGCGACTTCCTGGACCGGACGGAGCCGGGCGATGGACGCGCCCGCTGACGCCAGTTTCGCCGCCGTCCTCGCCGCCCGGGCCCGCCGGCACCCGGCGCGGACCGCGCTGGTCGAGGGCGGCGCGGGCGGCCGTGAGATCGCCTTCGGCGCCTTCGACGCCCTCGCCGACGCCTACGCCCGCGGCCTCGCCCGCCACGGGGTGCGGCCGGGGGACCGCGCGCTCTACCTGCTGCGGCCGTCGATCGACGGCTTCGCCGTCTTCTTCGCCCTGCTCCGCCTGGGGGCGGTGCCGGTGCTGATCGATCCCCGGATGCCGGCCCGGAGCCTCCTCGCGTCGATCGCGGGCGTCCGCCCGGAGGTGGTGCTGGCGGTGCCGCTGGTGCACGCGGTGCGGACGCTCCTGGCGCGGCGCGCGTTCGCCGGCGCCCGGGTGCTGGTCACCGCCGGCCGCCGCTGGTTCTGGGGCGGGGTGCGGCTGTCGCAATGCCGGCTCGACGGCGGCGCCGTCCCGGCCGTGGCGGCCGCGCCCGGCGACGAGAGCCTGCGGCCCTTCACCTCGGGCTCGACCGGCGCCGCCAAGGGGGTCTTCTACGACCACGGGATGCTGCGCCATCAGGTCGCCGTGGTGCGCGACGTCTGCGGCTGGGACGAGGGGATGCGGGCGGTGATCTGCTTCGCGCCGTTCGTCGCCTACGCCCTCGCCGACGGCCTGACCGTGGTGCTGCCCGAGATCGATTTCTCGCGGCCGGCGGCCGCCGCGCCCGCCCGCGTCGCCGCGGCGGTCGCGGGGCACCGGGCGGAGTGCGCGTTCGCGGCGCCGATCGTCTGGAGGCGCCTCGCGCGCCACTGCCAGCACCAGGGCATCGGGCTGCCGGCGCTCGAGCGCGCGGTGGCGGCGGGGGCGCCGGCGCCGGTCGACCTCCACCGACGGCTGGCGCCGCTCCTCCACCCGCACGGGCGGCTCTACACCCCCTACGGGTCGACCGAGGCGATGCCGCTGACCACCGCCCACACCGCCGAGCTGGCCGGCACCTGGGAGCGAACCCGCGACGGCCACGGGCTCTGCGTCGGCCGGCCGCTGCCCGGGGTCGACCTGCGGATCGTACGCGTCACCGACGAGCCGATCGCCGCCTGGAGCGACGACCTCGAGGTGCCGGAGGGCGAGATCGGCGAGATCGTCGCCGGCGGCGACCTGGTCAGCCCCGCCTACCCCGGCCGCCCCGAGGCGACCGCGGCGGCCAAGATCCGCCGCGGCGACCGCGTGCTCCACCGCATGGGCGACCTCGGGCGGCGCGACGGCGACGGCCGGATCTGGTTCTGCGGCCGCAAGGACCACCGCCTCCTGACCCGCGACGGCATGCTGCCGGCCGATCCGATCGAGAACGTCCTCGACCAGCACCCGGCGGTCTTCCGCACCGCGGTGGTGGCGGTCGGCGCGGCGGGCGAGCAGACGCCGGTCGCCTGCGTCGAGATGGAGGCGGGGGAGGCGTTCTCGCCGCGCCTCGCGGCCGAGCTGTCGGAGCTGGCCGCCGGCACCCGCTTCGCCGGGGTGGTCCGGCACTTCCTCCCCCACCGCAGCTTCCCGGTCGACGCCCGCCACAACTCGAAGATCCGGCGCGAGGAGCTGGCGCGCTGGGCCGCCGCCGTCCTCGGCCGCCGGCGGCGGGCGGCGTGAGGGGGCGGCGATGCGCGCGGCCGTGACCGGCGCCGGCGGCTTCCTCGGCGGCCGCATCGTCGAGCTGCTCTGCGCGCGCGGTGACGAGGTCCGCGCCATCGCGCGCCGACGCCCCGAGCGGGCGGAGGCGGCGGGGGCGAGCGCGGTGATCGCCGACGTCCGCGACGCCGCGGCGCTCGCGGCGGCCTTCGACGGCGCCGAGGTGGTCTTCCACGCCGCCGCCCGGACCGGCCTCTGGGGTCCGCGGCGGGAGTACTGGTCGGTCAACGTCGAGGGCACCCGCGCCGTCCTCGACGCGGCGCGGCGGGCCGGCGTGCCGCGGCTGGTCTACACCAGCACGCCGTCGGTGGTCGGCTATGCCCGCGAGGTCGAGAACGGCGGCCCCGGTCTCCCCTACGCCGGCCGCCACGAGAGCGCCTATGCGGAATCCAAGTGCGCGGCCGAGCGGCTGGTGCTCGGGGCCGGCGGCGACGGCCTCGCGACGGTGGCCCTCCGCCCGCACCTGATCATCGGTCCGGGGGACCGCAACCTCCTGCCGCGGGTGGTCGAGGCCGCCGCCCGCGGCCGGCTGCGCATCGTCGGCGACGGCCGCAACCGGGTCGATCTCACCTTCATCGACAACGCGGCCTGGGCCCATCTCGACGCCGCCGACCGCCTGGCGCGCCCGGGCGCCCGCTGCGCCGGCCGCGCCTACTTCATCTCCAACGGCGAGCCGGTGGTGCTCTGGCGGTGGCTCGGCGGGCTGCTCGCCGACCTCGGCCTGCCGCCGGTGACCCGGTCGGTCTCGCTGCGCACCGCGCGGCTCGCCGCCGCCGCCGTCGAGCCGCTTTGGCGCGGGCTCCGCCTCGCCGGCGAGCCGCCGGTGACGCGCTTCCTGGCCGCCGCCCTCGCCCGCTCCCACTGGTACGACATGGCGCCGGCGAAACGAGACCTCGGCTACCGCGCCCGTATCCCGATGGAGGAGGCCACCGCCCGCACCGTCCGCTGGCTGGCCGGCGCGGGAGCGATCCCGGGCCGCGGTGCGGCCTGAGGACGGCCCACGACCATGGAACCGGCCCGCCCCGACGCCGTCCCCGAGCACGCCACCCTCGCGCACCTGCTGCGCTGGCGCGCCCTCCACCAGCCCGAGCGGCTCGGCTACCGCTTCCTCGCCGACGGCGAGTCGCGGGAGGAGACGCTCACGTACGGCGAGCTGGACCGGCGCGCCCGCGGCATCGCGGCGAGGCTCTCCGCGCTCGGCGCCGCCGGCCGGCCGGTGCTGCTGGTCTATCCGCCCGGCCTGGAGCTGGTCTGCGCCTGGTTCGGCTGCGCCTACGCCGGCGCCGTCGCGGTCGCCGTGCCGCCGCCCCGCGCCGCGGGCGCCGGCGGGCGCATCCTCGCCGACGCCGGCGCCATCGCCGCCGACGCCCGCCCGGCGGCGGCGGCGACCACCGCGGCGATCCTCGCCGGGCCGGCCGCGGCGCCGCCGCCCGGCCCGCTCGGGGCCCTCCGCTGGCTCGCCAGCGACGGGCCCGAGCCCGAGCCGCCGCCGCTCGCGGACGAGCCCGCGGTGGGCGGCGGCGACCTCGCCCTGCTCCAGTACACCTCGGGCTCGACCACGGCGCCGCGGGGGGTCGCGGTGAGCCACGGCAACCTGATGCACAACCTGCGCGCGATCGCGGAGGCCTTCTGGCGCTCGGGCGACCGCGGCAGCGTCTGCTGGCTGCCGCCGTACCACGACATGGGGCTGATCGGCGGCATCCTGGGGCCGCTCTACGTCGGCTCTCCGGTCACCCTGCTGCCGCCGCTCTCGTTCGTGCAGCGCCCGCGCCGCTGGCTCCAGGCGATCGCGCGCTTCGACGGCGCGGTCAGCGGCGGTCCCAACTTCGCCTACGACCTCTGCGTACGCCGCATCCCGCCGGCGCAGCTCGACGGTCTCGACCTCTCCGGCTGGCGGGTCGCGTTCAACGGCGCCGAGCCGATCGACCCGCGCACGGTGCGGGAGTTCACGGCACACTTCGCGCCCTGCGGCTTCGATCCGGCGGCATTCACGCCGTGCTACGGGCTCGCCGAGGCGACGCTCCTGGCGGCGGTGGACGCGACTCCGGGGCCGCCGCGGATCGGGCGGTTCCGGGCCTCGGCGCTCGAGCGTCACCGGGTCGTGCCCTACGCCGAGGGCGCCGACCGCGCCGGCGCCGCGGACGCGCGCGAGCTGGTGTCGTGCGGCCGGCCGGTGGCGGCGGCGGCGATCGTCGATCCCCGCTCGTCGCGGCGCCGGCCGCCGGGCCGGGTGGGCGAGATCTGGCTCGCGGGGCCCGGCGTCGCGGCGGGCTACTGGCGCCGCCGCGCCGACTCCGAGCGGACCTTCGGCGCCCGCCTCGCGGACGGCGGCGACGACGGCGACAATGGCGGCGGCGACGGCGGCGTGCGTTACCTGCGCACCGGCGACCTCGGTTTCCTGCTCGACGGCGAGCTGTACGTGACCGGGCGGCTCAAGGACCTGATCCTCGTCGACGGCGCCAACCACTACCCGCAGGACGTCGAGCGGACGGTGGGCGGCTGCCACCCGGAGCTGACCGCGGCCGACTGCGCGGCGTTCCCGGTCGAGGTCGACGGCCGCGAGGCGGCGGTGGTGGTCGCCGGCGTTCGGCGCCCGGGCCGCGCCGCCGCCGCCGAGTTGGTGCCGGCGATCCGCGCCGCGGTCGCCGGCCGGCACGGCCTGCGGCTCCACGACGCGGTGGTGGTCGAGCGCGGCCGGCTGGCCAGGACGGCGAGCGGCAAGCTCCGGCGCCACGCCTGCCGCGCGGCCTACCTGGCGGGCGAGCTGGAAGCGCGGGAGGAAGGGGACCCGGCATGAGGTTCGGCATGTTCATCGGCCTGCAGCTCCCCCGGCCGTGGGCCGACGGCGCCGAGCGGCGGCTGCTCGCGGAGGCGCTGGAGCAGGTCGAGCTGGGCGACCGCCTCGGCATCGACTACGTCTGGGCGCAGGAGCACCACTTCCTCGAGGAGTACTCGCACTCGTCGGCGCCCGAGGTCTTCCTCGCCGCCTGCAGCCAGCGCACCGAGCGGATCCGGCTCGGCCACGGCATCGCGGTGATGTCGCCGCGCTTCAACCATCCGGCCCGGGTCGCCGAGCGGCTCGCCACGCTCGACCTCCTGAGCGGCGGCCGCGTCGAGTGGGGGACCGGCGAGTCGGGCACCCGGCTGGAGCTCGAGGGGTTCGGCGTCGATTTCGTCGACAAGCGGCCGGCCTGGACCGAGGCCGTGCGCGAGACCGCGCGGATGCTGTGCATGGAGCCGTACCCCGGCTTCCGCGGGCGGTTCTTCACCATGCCCCCGCGCAACGTCGTGCCCAAGCCGCTGCAGCGGCCGCACCCGCCGCTGTGGGCCGCCTGCTCGAACCGCGACAGCTTGAAGCTGGCCGCGGGGCTGGGGATGGGCGCGCTCACCTTCGCCTTCGCCGACGCCGGCGAGGCGCGCTTCTGGGTCGAGGACTACTACCGCGCCTTCGAGCGCGAGTGCACGCCGATCGGCCGCGCCGTCAACCCGAACGTGGCGATGCTCACCGGCTTCCTCTGCCACCGCGACGAGGCCATCGCCCGCGCCCGCGGCGCCGAGGGCGCCCACTTCTTCGCCTTCGGGCTCGGGCACTACTGGCGCGACGGCGCCCACCTCCCCGGCCGGCTCGACCTCTGGCGCGAGTTCGGGCGCGAGCCCGGCTCCGAGGCCGAGGCGATCGACCGCCGGCGGCCCAAGGCGGGCATGGGCGGCATCGGAACGCCGGCCCGGCTCCGCGAGAGCTTCCGCGCCTACGAGGAGGCGGGCGTCGACCAGCTCATCCTGCTCCAGCAGTGCGGCAACTACCGCCACGAGCACGTCTGCGAGTCGCTCGAGCTGTTCGCGCGCGAGGTGCTGCCGGAGTTCCGGGAGCGCGAGGAGGCGCGGGAGCGGCGCCGGCGGGCCGAGCTGGAGCCCCACGTCGCCGCCGCTCTCGCCCGCCTGCCGCCGCTCGGCGAGCCCGCGGAAGTCGCCGCCGTCGAGGCCTACCCGCGCCTGTGGGCCGGCCGGGGGACTCCCGACCTCACCCCGGACCGGCGGCCCGGCATGGCGGCGCTCTGGCAGCGCCAGGTCGGCGGCGGGGGCGGCCGGCGGGGCGGGGGCGGCGGGCGGGGCGAGCCGTGAACCCCGGCGACCTCCGGGCCTGGCTGGTGGCGCGGATCGCGGCGACGCTGCGGGTCGATCCCGCCGCGATCGACGACCGGGCGCCGCTCGCCGACCTCGGGCTCTCCTCCACCGACGCGGTGACGCTGTCGGGCGAGCTGGAGGAGCTGCTCGGGCGCGACCTCTCGCCGACGCTGGTCTACGAGCACCCGAGCATCGCCGCGCTGGCGGACCACCTCGCGCGGCCCGAGGAGGAGACGGCGGCGGCCGCGGCGGCGGCACCGATCCCGCCTCCCGGTCTCGGCGGCGCCGCCCCCGGCATGCCGGTAGCCGTCGTCGGCCTCGCCTGCCGCTTCCCCGGCGCCGGCGACCCGGGCGCCTTCTGGCGGCTGCTGCGCGACGGCGTCGATGCCGTGCGCGAGGTCCCGCCCGAGCGCTGGGACGCCGGCGCCGTCTACCACCCCGACCCGAGCGTGCCCGGCAAGGCGGTGTCGCGGTGGGGCGGCTTCCTCGACCAGGTCGACCGCTTCGAGCCGTTCTTCTTCGGCATCTCGCCGGGCGAGGCCGAGCGCATGGACCCGCAGCAGCGGCTGCTCCTCGAGCTGGCCTGCGAGGCGTTCGAGGACGCCGGCCACCCGCCGGCGCGGCTCGCCGGCAGCGAGACCGGGGTCTTCGTCGGCATCTCGGTCAACGAGTACGGCTTCCTCCAGCACGACCGCCGGGCGCTGATCGACGGCCACTCCGGCACCGGCAACGCGCTGTCGATCGCGGCCAACCGGATCTCCTACTTCTTCGACCTCCACGGCCCGAGCCTCGCCGTCGACACCGCCTGCTCGTCGTCGCTCGTCGCCGTCCACCTGGCCTGCCGGAGCCTGCGCGCGGGCGAGTGCGCGCTGGCGCTGGCCGGCGGCGTCAACGTCATCCTCTCCCCCGCCCACTCGATCGCCTTCACCAAGGCCGGCGTGCTGGCGCCGGACGGGCGCTGCAAGGTCTTCGACGCCCGCGCCGACGGCTACGTCCGCGGCGAGGGCGGCGGCCTGGTGGTGCTCAAGCCGCTGGCGCGGGCGCTCGCCGACGGCGATCCGATCCACTGCGTGATCCGCGGCAGCGCGGTGCACCAGGACGGGCGCACCAACGGGCTGATGGCGCCCGGCCCCGAGGCCCAGGAGGCGGTGCTGCGCGCCGCCTGGCGGGACGCCGGCGTCGAGCCCGCGCGCGCCCGCTACGTCGAGGCGCACGGCACCGGCACCCTGCTCGGCGACGCCGTCGAGGCGCGCGCGCTCGGCGCCGTGGTCGGCGCCGGCCGGACCGGCGGACCGTGCCTGGTGGGATCGGTGAAGAGCAACATCGGACACCTGGAGGCCGCCGCCGGGATCGCCGGGCTGATCAAGGTGACGCTCGCCCTGCGCCGGGGCATGGTGCCGCCGAGCCTGCACTTCGAACGCCCGAACCCGCACGTCCCGTTCGAGGAGCTGGGGCTGCGGGTGGCGTCGGCGCCGGCGCCGTGGCCCGAAAACGGCTCGCCGAGGCTGGCCGGCGTCAGCTCGTTCGGCTTCGGCGGCACCGACGTCCACGTCGTCGTCGAGGGGGCCCCCGGACCGCCGGCGCCCGGCGGCGACGCGCCGGCTCACGGCGACATCGAGGTGCTGCCGATCGCGGCCCACGGCCCGCAGGCGCTGGCGGCGCGGGTGCGCGGCTACCGCGACCTCCTGGCCGGCGCCGGCGACGGCCGGGGCGGGTCGCTCTCCGACCTCTGCGCCGCCGCCGGGCGCGGCGACCACCCGCGGCACCGGACGGCGGTGGTCGCGCGCTCGGCGGCGGAGGCGGTCGCGGGTCTCGAACGGTTCCTGAGCGGCCCGGGCGCGGCCGGCGCCGTTGTCGCGCCCGACCCCGGCGACCGCCGCCTCGCCTTCGTCTTCTCCGGCCAGGGGTCGCAGTGGCACGGCATGGGGCGGGGGCTCCTGCGCTCCGAGCCGGCGTTCGGCGCCGCGCTCGAGGAGTGCGATCGGGCGCTGCGGCCGCACGCCCGCGGCTGGTCGCTCCTCGAGCAGCTCGAGGCGGACCCGGAGCGGTCGCGGCTGGCCGAGATCGACGTCCTCCAGCCGACTCTCTTCGCCCTCCAGGTGGCGCTGGCGCGGCTGTGGCGCTCGTGGGGCATCGTGCCCGGGGCGGTGGTCGGGCACAGCCTGGGCGAGGTCGCCGCCGCCTGCGTCGCCGGCGCGCTGACGCTGGACGAGGCGGCGCGCGTCGTCTGCCTCCGCAGCCGCCTCTTGCGCCGCCTGCGCGGCCGCGGCGGCATGGCCGTCGTTGGGCTCGCCCCCGAGGCGACCGCGCAGCTCCTCGCGGAGGGCGGGCGGCGCCTGGCGATCGCGGCCGAGAACGGCCCCGAATCGACCGTCGTCGCGGGCGAGATCGGCGCCCTGGAGGAGCTGGTGAGCGCGCTCGAGCGGCGGCAGGTCTTCGCCCGGCGGATCGACGTCGACGTCGCCGCCCACGGCCCCGAGACCCGGCCCCTGGCCGCGGAGCTGCGCCGCCGGCTCGCCGGCCTCCGGCCGCGGCCCGCCGCGGTGCTCTTCGTCTCCACCGTCACCGGTGCCGCCTACGACGGCGCACTCGGCGCCGCCTACTGGGCGCGCAACCTGACCGAGCCGGTCCGCTTCACGGCCGCGGTCCGCGAGCTGGCCGGCGCCGGCTGCCGGGAGCTGGTCGAGATCGCGCCGCACCCGGTGCTCGGCGGCGCCGTCCAGCAGAGCCTGATCGCCCTCGGCGCCGAGGTCGCCGTGCTCGCCTCGACGCGGCGCGACCGGCCCGAGCGCGAGGCGATGCTGGAGTCGCTGGCCGCGCTCTACGCCGGGGGACGGACGGTCGACTGGCGCGCGGTCCACCGGCGGCCGGCGGTGCCGGTCGCCCGGCCCCCCTACCCGTGGCAGCGGCAGCGCTTCTGGATCGACGACGACGCCGGACCCGCGTGGACCGCGGGCGACGGCGACGGCGGGCCGGCGGCCCACCCGCTCCTCGGCCGGCGCCTGGGGCTGGCCCGCGAGCCGGGGGCTGCGGTCTGGCAGCGCGACCTCGACGCCGGATCGCTCCCCTTCCTCCTCGACCACCGCGTCGGCGGCCGCGCCGTGATGCCGGCGGCGGCCTTCATCGAGATGGCGCTCGCCGCCGCGGCCGGCTCCGGCAGCGCCGGTTCCCGCGCGCTGGTCGACCTGCGGCTCCACCGCGGCCTGCCGCTCCCGGCGGGCGAACGGCGGACGCTCCAGGTCGCGCGGGTCCCGGGCCGGGACGGCGGATTCGCGCTGACCGTGCACGGCCGGCCGGCCGGCGGCGGGGACGCCGACTGGACTCTCCACGCGACGGCCGAGGTGGCCCCCGGGGATGCCGCCGGGAACGGGAGCAGCGCGGGCGGCCTCGGGGGTGCCGACGGTGCGGCGGCCGGGGACCTGGACGCGATCCGGCGCCGGCTCGGCGAGGAGGTCCCGGCGGCCGAGCTGTACCGGGCGCTAGCCGCGCGCGGCCTCGAGTACGGCCCGGCCCTGCGCGCGGTGGAGCGGGTCTGGCGCCGCGACGGCGAGGCGCTCGGCCGCGTCGCGCCGGCGCCGCCGCCGCGGCCCGGGAGCGACGGCTACCACCTCCACCCGGCGCTCCTCGACGGCGCGATGCAGGTGATCGCCGCCGCCCTCGGTCCGGCGGCGGCCGCCGCCGGCGGCGGCGCCTGGGTGCCGGTCGCGTGCCGGCGGGTGCGCCTCCACCGGCCCCCGGGCCCGGCGGTCTGGAGCCACGCCGTCCTGCGCCCCGGCACCGCCCCTCCGGTTCGCGGGATCGACCCGCCCGCGATCGAGCCGCCCGCGATCGAGCCGCCCGGGATCGAGGTCGACCTCCGGCTGCTCGGTGACTCCGGAGAGACCGTCGCCGAGCTGACCGGGCTGCGGCTCGCGCCGCTGGCGGCGGATCGCGACCCGCGGCCGGCGCCCGGGGAGCCCGACCTCTGGCGCTACCGGGTGGAGTGGCGGCCGGCCCCCTGGCCCGAGCCCGGCCCGCCGGCCGCCGAGGGCGCGGATCGCTGGCTGATCCTCGCCGGCCGCGGCGACCTCGGCGAGGCGCTCCGGCGGCGGCTGGAGGCGGACGGCCGGCGGTGCGTCCTGCTCGCGCTCGACGACCCGCCCGCGGCCGGCGACGGCGACGGCACCGGCGACGCCGACGGAGCCAGCAGGCGCGACGGCGCCGTCCGCGCCGCGATCCGCGCCCGGCTCGAAGCCGAGACCGCCCCGCTCGCCGGGGTCGTCCACCTCTGGAGCGCCGAGGACGAGCCCGCGGCGTCGCACTCGGCGCGCTCCCTCCGCGACGCGCAGGCCCGCGGCGCCGCCGCCGCGCTGCACCTGGTGCAGGGCCTCCTCGACCGCGGCGCCGACCTCGGCGCGCCGCGGCTCTGGCTGGTCACCCGCGGCCTCCAGCCCGTGAGCCCCGGCGAGCCGGCGTCCCTGGCCCAGGCGCCGCTCTGGGGGCTCGGCCGCACCGTCGGGTTCGAGCTGCCGCACCTGGGTTGCACGCTGGTGGACCTCGACCCGGACCTCGGGACCGCAGCCGCCGCCGAACAACTGTCGCGGCAGCTCGGCGTCGCCGACGGCGAGGACCAGGTCGCGCTGCGGGGCGACCGCCGCTGGGTGCCGCGGCTGATGCCGTTCGATCGCGCGGACGCCGCGCCCGCCGGCCCCGGAGCGCTGCGCCCGGACGCCACCTACCTGATCACCGGCGGCCTCGGCGGGCTCGGCCTGGCGGTGGCCGGGTGGATGGTCGAGCGCGGCGCCCGCCACCTGGTGCTGGTCGGCCGGAGCGCGCCCTCGGCCGCGGCCGAAGCGGCCCTCGAGCGGCTGCGCGGCTCCGGCGCCGAGGTCACCTTCCGGCGCGCCGACGTCGCCGAAGAGGCCGAGCTGGGCGCCGTCGTGACCGCGCTCCGCGAGCGCATGCCGCCGCTCCGCGGCGTCGTCCACGCCGCCGGCGTGCTCGACGACGCCCCGATCGCCGAGCTCGATTCGGGCCGCCTGGCCCGGGTGCTGGCGCCCAAGGTCGAGGGGGCGTGGAACCTCCACGCCGCGACCGCCGGGGAGCCGCTCGACTTCTTCGTGCTGTTCTCCTCCGCGGTCTCGGTGCTGGGGTCGCCCGGCCAGGGCAACTACGCCGCCGCCAACACCTTCCTCGACGCCCTGGCGCACTACCGCCGCCGCCTCGGGCTGCCGGCGGTGAGCATCGACTGGGGCCCCTGGGCGGAGGTCGGCCTGGTCGCCGGCGGCGACTTCCTGCCGGCGTCGCCCGGCGGCGGCGGTGAGGGGGTCAAGGGGATCGCGCCCGAGCGCGGCCTCGCGGAGCTGGGCCGGGCGCTCGGAGCCGGGGTGGCGCAGCTCGCGGTGCTGCCGTTCGACGTCGCCAGCCTGCTCGAGCTCTATCCGGCCGCCGCCGCCCTCCCCTTCTTCGCCGAGGTGGGCGGCGGGGCGGCGCGCGTGGGGCGCCTCTACGCCCGCCCCGACCTGCGGCAGGAGTACCTGGCGCCGCGCACCGAGGTCGAGCGCCGTCTCGCCGAGCTGTGGCGCCAGACCCTGCGCATCGATCGCGTCGGCGTCCGCGACTCGTTCTTCGAGCTGGGCGGCGACTCCGTGCTCGCCGGCCAGATCGTCGCCGCCGCCCACCGCGCGTTCGGCGTGCGCCTCGACGTGCGCGAGGCGTTCTCGGCCTTCACCATCGAAGAGCTGGCGAGGCGGATCGAGACGGCGGACGCCGGCGGGCCGATCGTGCCTCGCCCCCCGGGGAGCGGACCGGGACCGCTCTCGTTCGTCCAGGAGCGGCAGCTCTTCCTCGAGCTGCTGGAGCCGCGGACCGCGGTCAATCACCTCGCGGTCTGCGTTCGGTTGACCGGAGCGCTCGATCTCGAGCGGCTGCGGGCGAGCGCGAACCGGGTCGCCGCCCGCCACGAGACCCTGCGCACGAGCTTCGACCTCCGCGGCCGGCCGGCGGCGGTGATCGCGCCCGCGCTGGAGGTCGACCTCGGGCTGGTAGACCTCGGGCTGGTTGCCCTCGGACCGGCCGACCCCGGGATGGGCGACCCCGGCGGCCGGGAGGCCGACCGCGCGGACGAGGCGCTTCGGCTGGCGACCCTCGAGGCCCGTCGGCCGTTCGACCTCGAGGCCGCGCCGCTCTGGCGGGTCAGGATCTACCGGCTGACCGCCGCCTCGCACCTGCTGCTGGTGGCGGTCCACCACACCGTCGCCGACGGCTGGTCGCTCGGGGTCTTCCTCGAGGAACTACTGGCGGGCTACCGGGCGCTCACCGATCCCGCGGCGCCGGCGCTGCCGCCGCCGCCGATCCAGTACGGCGACTTCGCCGCCTGGCAGCGCCGGACGATGGACGGCCCGGCGGCCGCCCGCCAGCTCGACTACTGGCGGCGCCAGCTCGGCGGCGAGCTGCCGGTGCTCGACCTCGCCACCGACCGGCCGCGGCCGGCGCGCCAGACCTTCGCCGGCGCCGGCCACCGCTGCCGCCTGGACGCCGGCCTCGCCGGCGCTCTGCGGGCGCTCGGCCGGCGGCACGACGCCACCCCGTTCATGACCCTGCTCGCCGGTTTCCTCGCCCTCCTCCACCGCTGGTCCGGGCAGGACGACCTGGTGATCGGCACCCCGACCGCCGGCCGCACCCAGCCGGAGACCGCGGGGCTGATCGGCGCCTTCATCAACACCCTGGCGCTGCGCGGCGACCTCTCGGGGGACCCCTCCTTCGCCGAGCTGCTGCGCCGGGTGCGGGCGACCGCGCTGGCCGCCTACGCCCACCAGGACCTGCCGTTCGAGAAGCTGGTGGCGGAGCTGCGCCCGCCGCGCGACCTCAGCCGGACGCCGGTCTTCCAGGCTCTCGTCACCCTCCACAACTCGCCGCTCCCCGCGCTCGAGATCCCCGGGCTTTCGCTCGAGCTGGTGCCGATCGAGCGCGGCGCCGCCGCCTTCGACCTCGAGCTGACGGCGACCGAAACCGCCGGTGGGCTGGACGCCGTGTTCGATTACAACACCGTCTTCAATTACAACACCGACCTGTTCGACCCGGCGACGATCGAGCGGCTGGCGGAAGCCTTCCGGCGGCTCCTCGCCGGCGCCGTCGAGCGGCCGGAGACGCCGGTCTCCGCGCTCGCCGTGATGAGCGAGGCCGAGCGGCGCCACCTGGTGGCCGGCCTCAACCGGACCGGCGCCGACTACCCGCGGGAGCGCCGCGTCGGCGAGCTGTTCGACGCCCAGGCCGCGCGCACTCCCGACGCCCTGGCGGTGGTCTGCGGCGCGGCCGCGCTCAGCTACCGCGAGCTCGACCGCCGGGCGTCGGCGCTGGCGGCCGAGCTGCGCCGGCTGGGCGTCGGGCCCGGCGACCGGGTCGGCGTCCGGGTCGAGCGCTCGCTGGACCTCTCGGCGGCGCTCCTGGCGGTCTGGAAGACCGGCGGCGCCTACCTGCCGATCGATCCCGGCACCCCCGCCGAACGGGTGGCGTTCCTCCTCGGCGACGCGGGGGCGCGGGCGGTGCTCACCGGCGGCGGGCGCGCGCCCGTGGCCGCAGAGACCGTGGCGGCGGCCGGCGGGAAGGTGGCGGCGGCCGGCGGCGGCGCTCCCCGCCCGGGCCCCGACGATCTCGCCTACGTCGTCTACACCTCGGGCTCGACCGGACGGCCCAAGGGCGTCGGGGTGACCCACCGTGCGCTGGTCAACCTGCTCTGGTCGATGCGCGCGCTGCTCGGGCCGGCGCCGGGCGATCGGCTCCTCGCGGTCACCTCGGTGTCGTTCGACATCGCGGCGCTCGAGCTGTTCCTGCCGCTCGTCGCCGGCGCCGCGGTGGTCGTGGCCGACGAGGAGACCCGCGTCGACCCGCGCCGGCTGCGCGACGCCGTCGCGGCCCACCGCGTCCGCTTCCTGCAGGCAACGCCGGCCGCCTGGCGCCTACTCTTCGCGGGCGGCTGGGCGGGTTCGCCCGGCCTGGTCGCGCTGTGCGGGGGCGAGCCGCTGCCGCCCGACCTCGCCGACCGCCTGCTGGAGCACGTGGAGTCGCTGTGGAACGTCTACGGGCCGACCGAGACCACGGTCTGGTCCTCGGCCGCCCGGGTGCGCCGCGGACGGCCGATCACGATCGGCGAGCCGCTCGCGAACACCCGCCTCTACGTGCTCGACCGGCGGTGCCGGCCGGCGCCGATCGGCGCCGCGGGCGAGCTGTACATCGGCGGCGACGGCGTCTCGCCCGGCTACCTCGGCCGCCCCGGGCTCACCGCCCTCCGCTTCGTCCCCGACCCGCTGGCCGAGCCCGGCGGCGAGCCCGGCCGCCTGTTCCGCACCGGCGACCGGGCGCGTCGGAGGGCCGACGGCTCGCTCGAACTGCTCGGCCGCCTGGACGGCCAGGTCAAGATCCACGGCGTCCGCGTCGAGCCGGGCGAGGTCGAGGCGGCGCTCGTCCGCCACCCCGGCGTGGGCGCGGCGGCGGTGGTCGCGCACCGGGGCGCCGGCGGCCACCGCGCACTGCTGGCCGCCTTCGTGCCCGCCGGCGAGCCGGCGCCGTTGCCGCGTCAGTTGCGCGACTTCCTGCGCGATCTCCTGCCCGCCGCGCTGGTGCCGGCCGCCTTCGTCGCCCTGCCGGCGCTGCCGCTGACGCCGGCCGGCAAGATCGACCGCCGCGCGCTGGCGGCGCTCGCCCCGGCCCCCCCGGGGCCGGCGTTCGTCGCACCGCGGACGCCGCTCGAGGAGGCGCTGGCCGGGATCTCCGCGCAGGTCCTCGGGATCGACCGGGTCGGCGTCGACGACAACTTCTTCGACCTCGGCGGCGGCTCGATCCAGATCCTCGAGTTCATCGTCCGCGCGGCGGCGGGCGGCGTCGAGCTGACGCCCGAGGCGTTCTTCGAGCACCAGACGACGGCCGAGCTGGCCGCTTCGCTCGGGGAGGGGGCCGATGGCGGCTGAGCCCGCGGCCGGCCGCGGCCGCACGGTGATCGAGAGCCTCGGCGTCTACCTGCCGCCGGGCCGGCTCTCGACCGCCGAGGTCCTCCGCGGCTGCCGGCGCCCGGTCCGCTTCCCCCTCGAACGGATGACCGGCATCGAGTCGCGGCCGGTCGCCGGCGACGGCGAGTTCTCGCTCGACCTCGCAAAGCAGGCGATCTCCCGCTGCCTGGCCGCCTCGAAGTACCGGCCCGACGACGTCGACCTCTTGATCTCGGCTTCGATCTCGCGCCTCGACGGCCCCGGCTTCGCGATCTCCTACGAGCCTTCCACCGCCCTCTCGCTCAAGGCGCACTTCGGCTTCGGGCGGGCGTGGGCATTCGACCTCCGCAGCGCCTGCTCGGGCATGTTCGCCGCCATGGCGATCGTCGACGCGCTGATCCAGGAGGGGGCGATCGACCGCGCCCTGGTGGTCAGCGGCGAGTACATCACCCACCTCACCGCCACCGCGCAGAAGGAGATCGAGGAGCTGCTCGACCGGCGGCTGGCCTGCCTCACGCTCGGCGACTCCGGCGCCGCGGTCCTGCTCGAGGCCTCCGCGACCCCCGGCGCCGGCTTCGCGGCGCTCGACCTCCGCACCCTGGGCGGCTATGCCCGCTGCTGCGTCGCCGGGCCGAGCGAGCGCGAGCACGGCGGGGCGATCATGCTCACCGACGCGCTGGAGCTGACCGACGCCGCCGCCCGGCACGGCTCGGAGCACGCCCTGCGCACCCTCGAGCGGGCGGGCTGGCCGTCCGACGCCTTCGACCACCTGATCGTCCACCAGACCTCGCGGACGGCGCTCAACGGCGCCGTGAGCGCGATCAACCGCCGGCTCGGCCGCCGGGCGTGCCACCCGGGCAACACCCTCGACAACCTCGCGCGGCGCGGCAACACGGCGACCACCACCCATCTCGTCGCGCTCGCCGACGGCATCGAGAGCGGCCGCATCCGCTCCGGCGACCGGGTGGTCTTCGCGATCAGCGGCTCCGGGCTCACCCTCGGCACGGCGCTCTACACCCTCGACGACCTGCCCCGCCGGCTGACCGCAAGCGGTCCGCGCGAGCCCGCCGGGGAGCGTGCCGCGGGGCCTCCTCCGCCCCCGGCGGCGGCGGCCGGCATCCGCATCGCGGGCGTCGGCATCGCGCCGCTAGCCGCGGCGCCCGGCGGCGGCGACACGACGGCGATGCTCGAGAGCGCGGCGATCGACTGCCTCGAGCGCTGCCGGCGGCGCCGCGACGAGATCGACCTCTTGATCTATGCCGGCACCTATCGCAGCCGCTTCGTCGCCGAACCGGCGATCGCGGCGCTCCTCGCCGGCGCGCTGGGGATCCATCCGACCTCGGCGCCGGCGGAGGGCCAGGGAATCCTCGCCTTCGACGTCTTCAACGGCGGCGCCGGCGTCCTCGACGCCTGCCGGGTCGCCGCCGGCATGATCCGCGCCGGCCGGGCGGCGGCCGCGCTGGTGGTCGCCGCCGAGACCGAGAACAACGCCGCCGACTTCCCCGAAGACCTGCTCGGGATCGCCGAGACCGGATCGGCCCTGCTGCTCGAGCCGGCGACCGGACACGAGCGCTTCGGGGCGTCCCTGAGCCGCGCCTTCCCCGAGCACGCCGACGCCTTCGTCTCGCACTGGACCCACCGCGAGGGCAAGCCCTACCTGCGCTTCACCCGCGCCGCCGACCTCGAGCGGCGCTACCTCGCCGCCATCGTCGAGACCGCCGGCGAGCTGCTGCGCCGCGAGCGCATCGAGCCGGCCCGGATCTCCCGGGTCTTCCCGCCCCAGATCTCCTCGACCTTCATCGCCGCGCTGAGCCGCGCCATGGACCTCCCCCGCGACCGCTTCGTCGACGCCGTCGGCGACGGCCGCGACCTCTTCACCTCGTCGCTGCCGTACGCGCTCCGCCACGCCCGGGACCACGGCCTGGTCCGGCCCGGCGACCTCGGCCTGATCGTCACCGCCGGATCGGGGATCCAGGTCGGATGTGCGCTGTATCACTTCTGACGACGAGGACCTAGACCGTTGACCGTCTACCGCTACGGCTATAGCTATTCGAGCCTCGATGAGGTAATCACAGCCGCTCGCACTGGCGACGTGGATGCAGCCGTCTTGCTCCTCGAGGAGGCGGCTGGTCACCTTGAGCACGGTCGCGTATTGCCGCCGGCGTTGGCCAATTACCTTGCCGCTGCATTCCGTGAGATCGCTGGTCCAGATCGGATTCAGGATCCGGTACAGCGTTTCGTTGCAGCGTTCGAGCGAGCTTTCATCGGGGCAATCTACGACGACGACGAAGCGAATGATCCCGACTGGCCCCACTGGCCATGCGAGCTAACCCGAGCTGGCGTGCGCGCCGAACTCAGCCGAGAGTGGGCGGATGCAAACCGCGCTTTGAACCTGAAGCGCAAGCAAGGAGACGGTCCGCGCCCAAGCGACAAGGAGATCGAGAACCAGATCATTCGGTACATGGTGGACAGCTGCGACCAGAGAGGCATGTCCCAGTTTCGGGCATTCGCGGCTGTTGCCGAGGAGTACGGTGTTAGCGAAGACACTGTTCGACGAGCCTACCTCGCAGCACTCGGACGCCCTCCCGGCACCCGCAGGAAAGGCTAAGTTTTCTGCACTAGGGCGGTGCGCGCCCGCCATGCGATTGTCGGATGCATGAGAAGCAACAAGGACGGCAGCCACCTGGAGCTTGACCTCCTCCACGGGCATGTCGATAGCAGCTGGCAGGGACCGACGGCTGCCGTCGTAGTCCTCGGGGCGGTGGCGATCGCTGCCCTATCCTGGACTGAGTACTCCTTTCTCACGATCCCCCTGACCTTCCTGGCTACCCTGGGGTCCGTCGTGCTCCTGGAGAAGCGCCGATGGACTGCAGACGACACTGCACAGTCCGCATCCTCGGACATGGGCGAACGGATACTCCCTTAATTTAGTTGAATTAGATACATCGACGGATCGCGTTCCGCTATGCCTCGATCCCACGCTACTTCGCCGATGAAGACCCGCCGGACGCCCGCGTCGGCCTCTGGTTTGGCGGGATGGCGGAAGAAAGGCCGGCCTGGGCTTTCCACCGCCGCTCGATCAGCGGCATCTGCTGCGATCCGGCTTCTCCTGGTAGCCGAGCGGCCGGCTGCTGGCCTTCGTCGAAGACCAGGGCGGCTCCCGCTGGCTGTTGGTCGTGGAGCTCGCCTCGGCTCCCGGCACCGGCTCCGCCCTCGCCCGGCGCTTGCTGCTGCCCTCGACGATCCAGGGCGTCGAGGTCCTGCGATGGCACCCTGCGGTGGTTGCTGGAGGATTGGAGGCGACGGTCGGAATCGAACCGACGAATGAGGGTTTTGCAGACCCTTGCCTTACCACTTGGCTACGTCGCCCCTGGGAGGGCCGGAAAACGAAACAGGGCCGCCCGGTGAGCGGCCCTGTGAGAGGAACGCCCCTGCCGGGGCTGGACTCTTCAGTCCTGACCTGTTTCGTTCTGGAGCGGGAAACGGGATTCGAACCCGCGACCCCAACCTTGGCAAGGTTGTGCTCTACCGCTGAGCTATTCCCGCTCAGGAGCGCGAAGGATACCCACCGGCTCCTGAGGTGTCAAGAACGCCGCGGGGCTCCGGCGGTAATCCCGAACGCGCCGTCAGGAGGCCTCGAAGGCGTTGCGCACCAGGGTGTAGGTCCAGTCGTCCGGGGCGGCCGCCGAGCCCTCGGGGGCGCCGTCCGGAGAGCGTCCCGCGGGCGCGGCGTCGAGGGCCAGGACGTCGAAGCGGCACGGGCCGTCGTGGGGGTGGCGCGCGAGCCAGAGGGCGGCGGCGCGGGCCAGGCGGCGGCGCTTGGCGGGGCCGACCGCGGCCAGCGCCGGGCCGTAGGCGTCGCTGCTCCGGGCCTTGACCTCGACGAAGCAGAGGACGTCGTCCTCGCGCGCCACGAGGTCGATCTCGCCGGCGCGGGTGGCGGCGTTGACCGCGATCACGGTGAAGCCCTGGCGCGCGAGCCAGCGGGCGGCGTCGCGCTCCGCCGAGCGGCCGCGCCCGTGGGGATGGGGCTCGTGCCGGAAGCGGTCGAGGCGGGAGCGCACGGCGGCGCTCCGCTAGCGGGTCACCGTGACGCTGCCGCCCGAGAAGCCGACCGCGGTCGGGGCGCCGTTGCGGTCGAAGGCCTGGGGCTGCGCGAAGGCGATCTGGCCGTTGCCGTTGGCGACGGCGTCGAAGTGCAGGGTCAGGATCGTGCCGCTCCCGGTCGCGCCGCCGACCGCGCCCAGCCGGGTGGCGCCGACCACCAGGTTGCCGTCGGGCGATTCGGACACCTGGTAGCTGTCGTCGAAGCCGCCCGCCGGGAGGAAGGTCCCCTCGTCGAAGCCGCCGTAACGGAGCGCGGCCGACGGGAAGCGGAGGTCGAACGAGACGCCGAAGAGGTCGGTCACCTGGTTGGCCTGCACCGCGAGCGACAGGCGATTGGGGTCGCTGCCCTGGCGCACGAGGGTGATCGTGCTGGCGCCGCCGCCGCCGGCCGCGGTGAAGGTGATCCCCACCGCCGGAGGCGGCGGCTCGGTCGGCCCGCCGCCGCCGCCCCCGCCGCAGGCCGGGGCGATCAGGACCAGCGCGGCGGCGGCGAGGGGTGCGACGGCGAGCGCCGCACGGCGCCCGATCCCGCCGAGCCGGCCGGCCAACGCAAGACTTTGCATCGTCATGCCGTCACCTCCGCCGGCTCGAGTCGGCGCGCCATCCGCCGGAGCGCCCGCTGCGCGCGCTCGCGGCGCAGGCCGCGCAGCCGGTCGACGAACAGCACGCCGTCGAGGTGGTCGATCTCGTGGCAGATCGCGCGCGCCAGCCAGCCCTCGGCGTCGAGGGCGACCGGTTCGCCGTCGAGGCTCCGGGCCTCCACCCGCACCCGCCGCGGCCGCTCCACCTTGTCGCTCAGGTCGGGGATCGACAGGCACCCCTCGGTCTCGGTCTCGCTCCCCTCGTGCTCGACGATCCGCGGGTTGACCAAGACGTGGAGCTCGGCGGGGTCGTCGCCGACCGAGAGGTCGACCACGATCAGGCGGCGGGTGTCGCCGACCTGGGGCGCCGCCAGCCCGACCCCGGGCGCGGCGTGCATGGTGGCGATCATGTCGGCGGCGAGCCGGCGCAGCCCGTCGTCGAAGATCGCGACCTCGGTGCAGCGCTCGCGCAGCACCGGGTCGGGGTAGATGCGGATCGGCAGGATGGCCATCGATGTCCTTCTCTCGATGCAGCTCCGGCTTCGGGCGTTCGCCGCGAAGCCGGTGGATCCTATGACGTAACGGGACCCCGGGCGCCCAGCCGGGCCGCGAGCACCGCCAGCTCCCGGTCCCGCCCCTGGTCGCGCAGCGGGCCGAGCAGGCCGCGGGGATCGGGGTTGCCGATCAGCACCTTCTCGACCCCCTCGAGATCGAGGGCGAGGACCAGTCCGGGAACGGTGACGGTCAGCGTCGCGGGCCAGGGGGCGCGCTCGAACAGCGCCGCCTCGCCGAGGATATCGCGCGGCCCGAAGCTGCGCACCGACCGGCCGGCGCGCGTCGCCTCGAGCTGAGCGCCGACCACCACGAACAGCTCGGGCCGCCGTTCGCCTTCCCGCGCCAGCACTTCGCCCGCGTCGGGCTTGAGGAAGCGGAGCACCGAGAACAGCCGCCGGACCTGCTCGGCGCCGAGGCGCGAGATCAGGCTGCCGGTGGCGAGGGCGGTCCAACCGCGCTGGAGCTCGAGCACCCGGGTGCTCGCCTCGACGCCGCCGCTGCCCTGGCGCGCCCCCTCGACCGCCGCCGCGCGCTTGTGCTCGAGCGCCTTCAACTGCTCGAGGGCGGCGATCTTGAGCGGGAGCTGGTCGTCGGTCGGGATCAGCTTGCGCACCCGCGTGAGGAGCGCGATCCCCTTGTCGTAGAAGCCGTCGCGCGCGTACTCGTCGGCGGCGTGGAGGTACATCTCGACCGCGTCGCCGATCCGGCGCTGCGCGGTGTGCACTTCGGCGAGCTTGAGCTGGGAGTGGAGATCGTCGGGGTTGTCGCGGAGCCTGGCCTTGAGCCGCTGCTCCGCTTCCTCGTAGCGCTCGAGGACGATCAGGTCCTCGATCGTCGCCTCGATCGGCACCGCCCGCGTCGGGGTCCTGCCTGCCGGGGCCCTGACGGTCGGAACCCTGCCCGTGGGGACGTTGCCGGTAGGGACTCTGCCGGTAGGGACGTTGCCGGTCGCGACATTCCCGCTGGACCGCTCAGCCGGAGGCTTGCCGCCCGACCCGAACAGCTTCTTCAGCACCACACCACCTCCGGACGTCTGCGTGGTCCGCATCCGCCGGCGTGACCAGGTCAGCTCATCGACGGCGCCCGCCCGGCCAGCGGACCGGCGCCTCATCCCAGAAAAATCAAGGTGCTCTTCGAGGGGACGACGGTGACGTCGCAGGGGGACACCGCGGACACCCGGGAGCGGCCGGATCCTACCAGAAACATGGTGATTTCACGGAATTTCGCCCATGGTCCGGAAGTTGCTCGGATACACTCGCGGGAGGTGGACCGAACATGCCCAACACGACGCCATCAGCCGATCGATCCCTGCTCCGCCCGACCTCCGCCGTGCTCGCCGCCGGCGCCGCGGCGCTGCTCGTCGCCGCGCTCGCCGCTCCGGCCCGCGCCGAGTACGACGATTCGACCGAGCCCGCGGGATACGACACCGGGTACAGCTACATCCGGGTGCTCGAGGGCTCGGCGACCCTGCTCCAGGGCGCCGGGCTCGAGGGAGACGCCGGCGAGCGCGCCCAGGCCGAGGTCAATCAGCCGGTGCTCGCCGGTGACCGCCTCTGGGTGGGCCCGCGTTCGCGCGTCGAGGTGGTGCTGTCGGACCGCAACCTCCTGCGTCTCGACGGCGAGACCGAGGTGGCGTTCATGCAGCTCGCCTTCTCGCCCGAGACCGGCGACCGCGTCACCACCCTCCGGCTGGTGCGCGGCAACGCCCAGTTGGTGGTATCCGCCGACTCGCTGGGCGATCAGCTCCCCCAACTCGACACCCTCAACGCGACCGTCTTCCCGCACGACTTCGGCGCCTACCGGGTCACCACCGACGGCGTCGGCTGGACCGAGGCGGTGGTGCGGCGCGGCAGGGCCGACGTGGTGAGCGGCGAGGTGACGGTGACCGTGTCCGCCGGCGAGGAGGCGCTGGTCGAGGGGGACGACGGCCGCCGGGCCGACGTCCGCGACGCGGACGGCTTCGACGGTCTCGAGCGCTGGGCCGCCGACCTCGACCGCCGGGCGGGCGACGCCGACGTCCCCTACGTCGACGAGGAGCTGCGCTACGCCGCGGCCCCGCTCGAGGACCACGGCGGCTGGGTCGACGTCGACGGTTCCTACGCCTGGCGCCCGCGGGTCGAAACCGGCTGGCGCCCCTACTGGCACGGCCGCTGGGACTACACGCCGGCGGGGGTGACCTGGATCTCCTACGAGCCGTGGGGCTGGGTGCCCTACCACTACGGGACCTGGGACTACGCGCCCGCCTACGGCTGGGTCTGGTTCCCGGGCCGCCGGTTCTCGCCGGCCTGGGTCTACTGGCAGTGGGGCACCAGCCACGTCGGCTGGGTGCCGGTGGGCTACTACACGCGGTACTACGGCCACGGCTGGGGCTACCCCGGCTTCCGCTACGGCGTCTACGGCTGGGCGGGCGGCCACGCCGGCTTCTACTCCGACTGGGTGTTCTGCGACCGCCACGACTTCGGCCGGCGGCGTCACGGCGGCCACCACGGCGGGCATCACGGCGGGCATCACGACGGCGGGCATGGCTACTACCGCGGCGACGACTGGCACCGGCGCCACGGCGGGCACTCGGAGCCGCGCGGGATCCTGACCACCGACACGCGGCCGCTCTCGCCCTCGCTCTGGAACGACCCCGAGGGCACGACGAGGGTGCTGCGGACCCGGCCCGGGGTCGCCGGGCGGACCGACGTCGCCGCCGACCTCCCCGACGTCACGCCGTTCGTCTCCCGCCGGGGCGGCGAGCTGCCGGGCGACGTCGCCAGGCGGGTGGCGATCACCCGCGGCGAGGTCGAGAAGGTCGCCGGCACGCCGCTCGCGCCAGGCACCTCGGCCCCCGAAGTGAGGCTGGCGCGGCCGCGGACGGGAGTCCGAGCCGGCGGCACGAGCGATGCCGATGCGGTGCCGCGGACGACGGTCACCACCACCGAGCCGGGCGTGCGCTCGGTGCGTCCGGCGACCGGCATCCGCGGCGAGGCGCCGCGCAGCGCCGGTGGCGAGGCGGACCGGGCGGACGCGCCGCCGCGGGCGCGGGCCGGGCGACCCGTCGCGGTCGAGCGGACCGATGCGCCGCGGGCCGAAGCGCCGCGGGCCGAAGCGCCGCGGGCGGAGAGCCCGCCGGCGGCCGAGCGCCCGGCCGGCGATCGACCGGCGGCCGGACGGCCCGGGGTCGCCGTGCGCCGCTCCCCCGACGCCGGCGAGGCCGAAGCCGACAAGCCCCGGGGCGAGCCGGAGGGCTCCGGCGGCCGCGAGGGTTCGGTCTCCGGAGGCCGGGCGGCGCGGCCGCGCTCGAGCGGCGGCTCGGGGGTGACGTCCTTGAGTGCGGAGCGGGGTCCGGAGCGCGGCCTGAGCGGCTCCTCGCCGCGCGCCGAGCGGCCGGCCGCCGTGCGCCCGCGCACGGTCGAGCCGTGGGGCGGCGACCGGCGGGGCTCGGCCGGCTCGAGATCGACTCCGTCCGGAGCGACGGCCCGGCGCTCGGCGCCGCCGGCTGCCACGGCGCCGCCCGCGGGCTCGGCGCCCCGGGCGGCGCGGCCCGAGGCCCGGAGCGAGCGGCCCGAGGCGTCGCGGCCGCCGGTGAGCCGCACGCCGTCGTCGGCCGGCGGGCGCGCGCCGGCCCCGCGCAGCGCACCGGTCGTCCGCTCGCAGCCGGCGCCGAGCCGGCCTCCGGAGGCCCGTAGATCGCCGGCGGTGCGCTCGCAGCCGGCCCCCGGCGCCGCGCCTCGAAGCAGCGCTCCCGCGCTCCGCCCGCAGCCGTCACCCGGCCGCGCGCCGGTCGCGCGCTCGGCTCCGAGCACCGCGCCGGTCGTCCGCTCGCAGCCGAGCCGGCCGGCCGCGCCCCGCTCGACCCCTGCCGCCGGCTCCCCGAGCCGCGGCGGCGGCGGCAGCTCGGCGGCGCCGCGAACCGGCGGCGGCTCCTCGCGCGGCGGCGGCGGCAGCTCGGCGGCGCCGCGAACCGGCGGCGGCTCCTCGCGCGGCGGCGGCGGCAGCTCGGCGGCGCCGCGAGCCGGCGGCGGCTCCTCGCGCGGCGGCGACGGCGGCAGCGGCGGCTCCTCGCGCGGCGGTGGCGGAGGTGGCGGCTCCTCGCGCGGCGGCGCGGCGCGGTCGCGCGGCGGCGGCTGAGGGTTCGGGCCGCGAACCCGGCTGGAGGCTTCACCCCGGCCCCGGTCCCCGAGAGCGGCGCCCGCGGCTCTGTCGCCGGGCGCATACAATGCCGCCGGTGATGCGCGTCGACCTCTTCTTCCGCGTCCTGTTCATCCTCTACTGCCTCGAGGCGGGGCTGTTCCTGGTGCTCGCGCCCTGGAACGCCGGCTGGGACCGGCTGGCCTTCCGCATGCCGTTCGAGCTGCTGCGCGAGCTGCTGCTCTCCCCCTATTGCCGCGGCGCGGTGACCGGCTTCGGCCTGATCCACCTGCTCCTGGGCCTCCACGACCTGCGCTGGCTGCTGGCTCGCCAGCGCCGGTTGCGCCAGCGCCTCGCCACCGACGGCGCCTCCGGCCCCCACCGCGCGCCGGCCGCCGAGCGCCCTCCGGCCGCCGAGCCTCCCGCCGCTCCGCCGCTGCGCGACACCGGCTGAGGGGCCCGCATGGCTTCCACTGCGGCGTCCCCGCCGGCTCCCCCGCCTCCCCGCCTGCTCGCGATCAGCGACCGGAAGATCCTGGCGGCCGCCGGATCGAGCCTCGAGCGATGGCTCGAGGGGCTCGCCGCTCTGGGGGTCGACGCCGTCCAGCTCCGGGAGAAGGACCTCGACGACGTCGACCTCTACGCCCTCGCCCGCCGGGCGCGGGCGATCCTGCCCGCTTCGTGCCGGCTGCTGATCAACGGCCGCCCCGACATCGCGCTCGCGGCCGGCGCCGACGGCGTCCATCTGCCGGTGGCGGGGCTGCCGGTCGCCGCCGTCGCCGGGCGCTGGGGGGGGCGCCTCCTGGTCGGGGCCTCGGCACACCGCGTCGACGAGGTCGAGGCCGCCCGCCGCGACGGCGCCGCCTACGCGCTGTTCGGACCGGTGTTCGCGACGCCTTCGAAGCCGGCGGCCGCCGGCCTCGAACGGCTCGCCGCGGCGGCGGCCGCCGGGCTGCCGGTGATCGCGGTCGGCGGCGTCACCGCCGAGCGGCTCCCCGACCTCGCCGCCGCCGGCGCCGCCGGGGCGGCGGGGATCCGGTGCTTCGCCGAGCCCGCCTCGATCGCCGCCATGGTGCGGGCGGCAGCCGCCGCCTTCGCCGGGCCGGGCCCGGACCGCTAGAGCGCCGGCCGTCGGCTATCATCGCGCGCGCATGGAGAGCATCGACCGAGAGAGCGGCGGCCGCGAGGCCCGGGAGACGCCGGAGCCGCGGCCGGGGATCGCCGCGCGGCTCGCCGGCAAGGGGCCGTATCTGCTGATCTCGCTCGCCGTCCTGGCGCTCGACCAGTGGACCAAGTGGCTGGTCGAGCTCCACGTGCCCCTGTCGTCGGTCGAGCCGGTCTTCCCGGGCCTCAACATCACCCACGTCAAGAACACCGGCGTCGCCTTCGGTATGTTCGCCAGCGACGGCGGCGCGCCGTGGCCGCTGGCGGTGCTGGTGGTCCTCGCGCTCACCGCGGTCGGCACCTACTTCCTGGTCGCGCCGCGCGACCACCGGCTGCTCCTGACCTCGCTCGGCCTGATCCTGGGCGGCGCGCTCGGCAACCTGATCGACCGCGTCCACGCCGGCGCGGTGACCGACTTCATCGACGTCTACGCCGGCAGCTATCACTGGTACTTCTTCAACGTCGCCGACGCCGCGATCTCGGTCGGCATCGCGCTGATGGCCTTCGAGGCGCTGCGACCGCACCCGGAGCCGGCCGCCGACGCCGCCCGGCCGGCCGCCTAGTGAGCGAAGCCCCGCCCCGGAGCTGGACCGTCCCCGGCGACGAGGCCGGCGAGCGGATCGACCGCCACGTCGCCCGCCGGCTCGACCAGCCGCGCAACCAGGTGCGCGCCTGGATCGAGGCCGGCCGGGTGCGCGTCGACGGCGAGCCGATCCGCCCCTCCCACGCCGTGCGCGAGGGCGAGCGGATCGACTGCGAGCCGCCCCCGCCGCCGGTCGAGGACCGGGTCGAGCCCGAGGCGGGCGAGCTGTCGGTCCTCCACGAGGACGACTGGATCGTGGTCGTCGACAAGCCGGCCGGCCTGGTGGTCCATCCCGGCGCCGGGGTCGCCGCCGGCACGCTCGCCCACCGCCTGCTCCACCGCTACCCCGAGATGGCCGGGGTCGGCGGCCCGGGGCGGCCAGGGATCGTCCACCGGCTCGACCGCGACACCAGCGGCGTCATGGTCGCGGCGCGCACCGCCGCCGCCCACCGCGCCCTGGCGCGCGACTTCGCCGCCCGCCGGGTCGAGAAGCGCTACCTGGCGGTGGTCTGGGGCCGCCCGCCGGCCGAAGGCGAGGTCGACCAGCCGATCGGCCGCCACCCCGAGCGGCGGCGGGAGATGGCGGTGCGCCGGGGCGGGCGGCCGGCGCGCACCCGCTTCCGCACCCTCGCCGGCGCCGGGGCGGCGTCGCTGGTCGAGCTCGAGCTCCTGACCGGCCGCACCCACCAGATCCGCGTCCATCTGAAGAGCCTCGGCCATCCGCTGGTCGGCGACCCGGTCTACGGCGAGCGGCGCTGGAAGGAGGTGACCGGCGCCGCGCGGCGACCGCTCGAGAGCTTCCCGCGCCCGGCGCTCCACGCCTGGCGGCTCGCCTTCCCGCACCCCGCCGACGGCTCGCGCTCGGCCCACGAGGCGCCGGTGCCCGCGGACCTCGCGGCGCTCTGGCGGGCGGTGGCCGGCCGCGACCTGCCGGAGCTGCCGGCGTGGCCGCCCGGCGAGCCGCCGGCGGGCGCAGCCGGCGGGTAGATAGAATCCGTCCCCATGCGCATCGCGATCGGCTCCGACCACGCCGGCTACCGCTACAAGCAGGAGATCGCGGGCTGGCTCGCCGAGCGCGGCCACGAGGTCGAGGACCACGGCACCGGCTCCGAGGAGTCGGTCGACTACCCGCTCTTCATCCGGCCGGTGGCCGAGGCGGTGGCCGCCGGCCGCGCCGACCGCGGCATCGTTCTCGGCGGCTCGGGCAACGGCGAGGCGATGGTCGCCAACCGGGTCGCCGGCGTCCGCTGCGCGCTGGCCTGGAACGGCGAGTCGGCCCGCCTCGGCCGCGCCCACAACGACGCCAACTGCCTGTCGCTCGGCGAGCGCATGATGCCGCTCGAGACCGCGCTCGAGGCGGTGCGGCTGTTCCTCGAGACGCCGTTCGAGGGTGGCCGCCACGTCCGCCGGCTGGCGATGATCGACGATCCCGCGGCCGGAGGCCGGTGAGCGCGCCGCCCCCGGAGGCCGGTCCCCGTTCCGACACCGGCCCGACGAACGCCGCCGCGCGCGGGAGCCTGCTCGAGGCCCTGGGCCCCGGCCGCCTCGCCGAACGGGTGCCGCTCGCGCCCCTGACCACCTTCCAGATCGGCGGCCCGGCCGACCTCTTCTACGCCGCCGAGAGCCCGGACGAGCTGGCCACCGCGGTCGGCGCGGCGCGCGCGGCCGGCGTCCCCTGCTTCCTGCTCGGCACCGGCGCCAACATCCTGATCGGCGACCGCGGCGTGCGCGGCCTGGTGATCCACAACCGGGCGCGGCGGATCGAGCGCGGCCCCGCGCCGGACCGCCTGACCGCCGAGAGCGGCGCGCTGGTCTGGCCCGACCTGATCGGCGTCGCGGTCGGCCACGGCCTCTCCGGCCTCGAGCACTACGCCGGGATCCCGTCGTCGGTCGGCGGCGCGCTCTGGCAGAACCTCCACTTCCTCGCCCCGGCGCCGGCGCGCGAGCGCACGATGTTCATCGAAGAGCTCCTGGAGTCGGCCGAGGTCTACACCGAGGAGGGCGAGCGCCGGACGGTCGGCGTCGAGTGGTTCGAGTTCGGCTACGACGACTCGATCCTCCACCGCCGCCGCGACGTCGTCCTCACCGCCACCTTCCGGCTCGCGCCGGCGGAGGGCGCCGCCCTCCGCCGGGTGATCGCCGAGAACCTCGCCTGGCGCGCCGAGCGCCACCCGGCGCTCGACGTCGAGCCCTCCGCCGGCTCGATCTTCCAGAAGATCGAGGGGATCGGCGCCGGCCGGCTGATCGACGAGGCGGGCCTCAAAGGCCTCCGGATCGGCGGCGCCGAGATCAGCCCCCGCCACGCCAACATCGTCGTCAACCGCGGCGGCGCCACCGCCGCCGACGTCCGCGCCCTGATCGCCCGCGCCCAGGACGAGGTCGAGCGGCGGAGCGGCTACCGGCTGGTGCCGGAGATCTCGTTCGTGGGGGACTTCTAGGCGCTGGCCGCTACCGCGTCGCGCGGACCGCGAGCGTCATCTCGGGTTCCGGCTACTGCCAGCGCCGTGACTTCCAGCCCGGCGGGACGGCCCAGCTCCCCGGCTCGGGCGGATGGGCGTACTCGCCGCGCTTGAGCGCCTCCCAATCGGCGTCCGTCCAGAGGCGGCCGGGGCCGCTGTCATCGGCCTTGCGCATCTCGGCCTCGAAACGCTCGGCCAGCTCGCGCCGGCGGAGGGCCTCCCGCAAGGCCTCACGCAGCCACCGCGCTCCTTGGCCTCGTCGTCCTGCACGCCGATCGCCTCCAGGCGCTCCTCGATCTCGGGGTCGTCTAGCTGCAGCATCGTCGCCTCCGGTTCGCGCACCTAGTATCGCATCCCCTGGCTACCCCTTCGCCTCCTTGACCGCCGCGATCAGCTCGGGGAGCAGCTCGTGGAGGTCGCCGACGATGCCGTAGTCGGCGACGGTGAAGATCGGCGCCTCGGGGTCCTTGTTGACCGCGACCACGACGCTCGACCCCTTCATGCCGACGACGTGCTGGATCGCGCCCGAGATGCCGAGAGCGAGGTAGAGGCGGGGCGCCACGGTCTGGCCGGAGGAGCCGATCTGGCGGTCGCGCTCGAGCCAGCCGCTGTCGATGACCGGGCGGCTGGCGCCGATCTCGGCGCCGAGCGCGGCAGCCAGCTCGCGGACCGGGCCGAGCTTGTCCTCGCCGCCGACGCCGCGGCCGACCGCGACGATGATCGCCGCCTTGGTCAGGTCGACCTGGTCGCCCCCGACCTCCTCGACGCCTAGGATCTCGCGGTCGGGGGCGAGCGCGCCGAGCGCGAGCGGCTCGACCGGCGCCGAGCCGGCGGCCATCCCCTCGGCCGGGAACGACCCCGACTGCACCGACACCAGCACCGTCCCCTCGCCGCGGACCCGCGCCCGCGCGGCCAGCTTGCCGCCGAGCACCGGGCGGGTCCAGACCAGGGCGCCGTCCTGCTCGACGAAGCCGGTGACCTCGGGGAGGAGCCCGGCATCGATCTCCTGGGCCAGGCGCGCGAAGTAGTCGACCGTCTGGTAGCTGTGCGGGAAGACCACCCAGGCCGGCGCCGCGGCGCGGATCGCGGGCGCCAGGGCGCCGACGTAGGCGCCCGGGGTGTAGGCGGCGAGCGCCGGGTGGTCGGCGACCCGGAGCGCCGCGAGGTCGCAGCTCGCGGCGACCTCGCGCGCGAGGTCGCCGATCCCCGAGCCGAGGAGCACCGCCTCGGCCTTGCCGCCGATCGCGGCGGCGAGCTTCTGGCCGGCGGCGATCGCCTCCCGCGACTGGCGGGCGAGCTTGCCGTCGCGCTGCTGGAGCACGATCCAGACCGTCTTGTTCGAGACCGTCTCGCCGCTCATCACAGCACCCTCGCTTCCTGCCGGAGCTTGTCGACCAGGGTGCGCGCCGCGGCCGCCGCGTCCCCTTCGATCATCTGCACGCCGCGGCCACTCTCGGGGAAGCCGACGCCCAGGATCTCGACCCGCGAGCCGGCGGCGCCGACCGTGGCCGGATCGAGCCCGAGGTCGGCCGCCGAGACGCGGTCGAGCGGCTTGCGCTTGGCCGCCATGATCCCCTTGAGCGAGGCGTAGCGCGGGTGGTTGATGCCGGCCTGGACCTCGATCACCGCCGGCAGCGGGATGCGGAAGATCTCGTTCTTGCCGCTCTCCATCTCGCGCGTGATCCGGGCCGAGGCGCCGCCCGCCTCGACCTCCACTCCCATCACCAGCCAGGCGTGAGGCAGGCCCAGATGGCCGGCAAGGAGCGACCCGGTGGCGCCCCAGCCGGCGTCGTCGGACTGCGAGCCGGTGAGCACCAGGTCGAACTCCTCGCGCTTCACCGCCGCGGCCAGCGCCCGCGCGGTGGCCGGGGCGTCGCCGCCGGCGAACGCCGGGTCGGCGAGGTGGACGGCGCGCGCCGCGCCGAGCGCCAGGGCCTTGATCAGCGCGTCCTTGACCCGGTCGGGTCCGAGGCTCACGACGGTGACCTCGCCGCCGGTCGCCTCGGCAATGCGCAACCCCTCCTCGAGGGCGTACTCGTCGCTCTCGTTGATCACGAACGGCAGGTCCTGCTCGTCGATCCAGCGGCCGTCCCGGGCGACGCGCAGGCGCGCCTCGGTGTCGGGGACCTGCTTGATGCAAACCGCTACCCGCATCTGGGATGCCTCCAGTCTCGTCTCTGGCACGGGAAGGCCGTTGGGTGCGCCCGCGGCGGCTCGGCGGGTCGACTCACGGGCCGGCCGGCGGGCAGCCGCAGGCTACCACGCCGGACCCGGGCGAAGGCGCCTGCGCGAGAGCCGGCGCGGCGCTTGCAGAGATCCGCCGCGATGCGCCGAAACCCCTGGATTCACCGTGCGCGCCGTGCTACCTTCCCGGCCGCGATGACCGATCGAAACGCCGCCGGAGAGCCGCGATGACACCCGCCGATGCCGCCCTCGGCGCCCGCGCGGCCGCCGACGCCGGCCCCGGCATCGTCGAGGTCTTCCTCGAGTCCGGGCCGATGGCCAAGCTGGTGCTCGGCGTGCTGCTCGTCTTCTCGGTGCTGTCGTGGGCGGTGATGCTGGCCAAGGCGCTCCAGTTCAAGCGCGCCGAGCGGCAGAGCGACCTCTTCCTCGACATCTTCCGCAAGAGCCGGCGCTTTTCCGAGGTCGGCGCCTCGAGCGGCCGGCTCGCCGCCTCGCCGCTGGTCGGCATCTTCCAGACCGGCCACGCCGAGATCGACTCGCAGGTCAAGATGGCGGCGGGCGGCGAGGAGGGCGGACGCTACCGGATCCGCTCGATGGGGGCGCTCGAACGGAGCCTGCGGCGGGCCGTCAACGTCGAGATCCAGGCCTTCCGGCGCTGGACGCCGCTCCTCGCCACCACCGCCGCCGCGACCCCGTTCATCGGTCTCTTCGGCACCGTCTGGGGGATCATGGTGGCGTTCAACGACATCGGCCTCACCGGCTCGACGTCGCTCACCGTGGTCGCCCCGGGCATCGCCGAGGCGCTGATCAACACCGCCGCCGGCCTCGCCGCGGCGATCCCGGCCCTGGTCGGCTACAACTACTTCGCCGCCCGCCTGCGCCGCCTGCGCGAGCGCATGGAAGACTTCGCGCTCGAGATCCTCAACCTGGCCGAGCGCAACTTCACCTAGGCATCGACTTACCAGCCAAAGAGGAGCCCGCGATGGCCTTCCACACCTTCGGCGAGGCCGACGACGAGCAGGAGCTGGGCGACATCAACGTCACGCCGCTGGTCGACGTGATGCTGGTGCTCCTGATCATCTTCATGATCGCCGCGCCGATGCTCCACCAGGGGATCGAGGTGGCGCTGCCGAGCGCCGAGGCGCGCGATCTGCCGCTCCGGGTCGAGGACCCGCTGGTGATCTCGGTCAACCGCGACGGCGTGGTCTACCTCGAGGAGACTCCGGTCCACCCGAGCCAGCTCGTCGAACGGCTGCTCCCCCTGATCGAGGCGCGCGGCGACGACACGGTGTTCATCAAGGGGGACCGCGAGGTCCCCTACGGCAACGTCGTCGAGCTGCTCGACGTCCTTCAGCGCGGGGGCATCACGACCCTCGGGATGGTCACCGAAAAGCGCCGCGAGGGGCGCCGCTGAGGCCGCGCGGGCGAGGAGCCATGGCGACCGTCGACCAGGTGCTGGCCCACCGCCGCGAGCGCGACCGGCTGCGCCTGCGCGCCGCGACCCTCGTGGCGCTGGCCGTCCACCTGGGGGTCGGGGTGGCGGTGGCGATCGGCCCCGACTTCGGCGGCGAGCCGCCGCCGCCGCTCGAGTTCGTCAAGGTGCGGGTGGTGCCGGCGGCGGCGCTCGGGACCACGCGGCCGGCGCCGCCGAAGCCGAAGCCGCCCGAGCCCAAGCCCGAGCCGCCCGCGCCCGAGCCGAAGCCCGAGCCGCCGGCACCCGAACCGGAGCCCGAGCCGCCGCCGCGCCCCGCGCTCCCCCCGCCCGAGCCGGCGGAGCGCCGCGCGCCGCAGCCCGAGCCGGCGCGCCCGGCGCCGTCCGCGCCCACCGCCGGGGCGGACGAGCCGCGCCAGCGCGAGGGCTCGCCGCGCGGCAGCGCCCTCGGTACCTCGCCGTTCGGAGTCGCCGGGGTCGACAACCCGGACTTCACCTATGACTACTACCTCGACCAGATGCTGGCCAGGATCGAGTCGCGTTGGGAGCGGCCGCGGGTCTCGGGGCCGATCGAGGCGATGGTCCACTTCCGCATCGGCAAGGGCGGGGAGATCCGCGAGGTCGAGGTGGTCCAGCCCTCCGGCGTGCCGGCGTTCGACCTCGCGGCGCTGCGCGCGGTCGAGGCGGCGGCGCCGTTCCCGCCATTGCCGGCGAGCTACCGCAGCGACTCGCTGGGCGTCAACCTGATCGTCCGCTGAGCGGCAGCCGAGAACGCACTGACGAAGCGACCGAGAAGCACCGACAAGGAGACCGCCCCGATGACCCGAGGCCCCAGCCGTCCGCCGTTCCGCCCGGCCGCCCTCCTGCTCGCCGCCCTCGCCGCGGGCGCCGCGCTCGCCGCCGCCCTCGCCTGGGGGCCGGAGGCCGCCGGCCAGGAGCCCGCCGGCCAGGAACCCCAAGAGCGGCCGCCCGCCGACGGCCGCGACGTGACGCTCGTGCTCGAGGAGGGCCAGCAGCCGCAGATCCGCCTCGCCTTCCCGGAGATCGAGGGGCTGGACTCGTTGCGCGGCCCGCTCGCCGAGGCCGGCAAGACGCTCGACCAGACCCTGCGCGACGACCTCGAAGAGAGCCGCGCCTTCGAGATCCAGGGGCCGTGGGCGTTCAGCGCGCTGGCGCTGACCGGCGACCGGGCGCGCGACTTCGAGCTCTACCGTTCGCTCGGCAACGAGGTGATCGTGCTCGGCACGATCGCCCCTGAGGGCACCGGCCGCGTCGCCTTCGAGGGGCGGGTCTACGACCTCGGCAGCGGCAAGGCGGTGCTCGGCAAGCGCTACCGCGGCCAGGCCAGCGCCGCGCGCCGCATCGCCCACACCTTCGCCGACGAGGTGCTCCAGTACTTGACCGGCCTGCGCGGCATCGCGCTGACCTCGATCGCCTTCGCCTCCACCCGGAGCGGCGCCAAGGAGATCTGGGTGATGGACTACGACGGCGCCAACCCGCGCCCGGTGACCGGCCACGACTCGACCTCGCTGTCGCCCGACTGGGCGCCGGGGAGCGGCCGGCTCGCCTACACCTCGTTCGTCGGCGGCCCGCCCGGGGTCTACGTCGCCGACCTCTCGACCGGCGCCAAGAAGCCGCTGGCGATCGACGGCGACCAGAACATCTCGCCCAGCTTCTCCCCCGACGGCCGGCGGGTCGCCTTCTCGCGCGCGCTCGGCGCCAACCCGGAGATCTTCGTCGCCGACGCCGGCGGCGGCAACCTCAAGCGGCTGACCAACTCGCAGGCGATCGACGCCAACCCGGCGTGGAGCCCGACCGGCCGCGAGATCGCCTTCACCTCCAGCCGCGGCGGCAACCCGCACATCTACGTCATGGACGCCGACGGCAGCAACCTGCGGCGGGTCAGTTTCGAGGGCGACTACAACGACGGCGCGGCGTGGAACCCCGAGGGCGACACCCTGGTCTACGCCAGCCGGCGCGGCGGCCGCTTCGAGATCGCGCGCACCGAGCTGGCGACCGGCGAGACGACCGTCCTGACCTCGGGCGGCGGCTCCAACGAGGCGCCCTGCTTCGCCCCCGACGGGCGCAAGATCGCCTTCGGCTCGACGCGCGGCGGCAGCTCCCAGATCTGGGTCATGGACGAGGACGGCGCGAACCCGCGGCAGCTCACCACCGAGGGGAAGAACGAGACGCCGGCGTGGTCGGGGTATTCGCGCTGAGCCGCAAGCTCCGCGAGACGGCCGGGCGACGATCTCGAAACGGCCCCGTCGCGGGCCGAAAGTCCTTGATGCTACGGATGTTGTCTGGTACAGTCCCGATTCCGTTCCGGAGAATCACCCGGCGAGACGAACCCCTACCCCGATCGAGGAGGAGAGACCCGATGACCCGCCTGCGCCTGCTGTCGATCCTGATGCTGGTCCTGGTGCTGCCGCTCCTTTATGGCTGCCCCAAGAAGAAGCCGGCCACTCCGGAAGAGACCCTCGAGGTCGAGACCACCCCGGTCGCGCCGCCGGCGACCGAGGTCGAAGTACCCGACCAGCCCCCGGTCCAGGACGTCCAGGAGGACGTGATCCCCGAGGACCTCGCCGAGCTCAACGCGATGGCGCGCGAGAAGGGCTGGTTCGACGATGTCTACTTCGACTTCGACCAGTTCGACCTCCGCCCCGAGGCGCGCGAGCAGCTCGCCACCAACGCCGACTTCATGAAGGACAACCAGGCGCTCCTGTTCACCATCGAGGGGCACTGCGACGAGCGCGGCACCAACGAGTACAACATCGCCCTCGGCGACCGCCGCGCGAACGTCGCCAAGGACTACGTCGTCTCGCTCGGCGTCGAGGAGTCGCGCGTGCGCACCATCAGCTACGGCGAGGAGCGGCCGTTCTGCACCGAGTCGACCGAAGGCTGCTGGCAGTCGAACCGGCGCGCCCACTTCGTGGTCACCGGGCGGCGCTAGGGCTCCGGACGGCGATGACGGCACTCTCCCGCATCGTCGCCGCGACCGCGGCCGGCGCCGCCGCCCTGGCGGCCGCCGGCTGCGTCTCGAGCAGCGACATCGACAGCCTCCACAGCCAGGTCGGCGACGTCCAGCGGCAGGTCCTCCAGCTCCAGCAGCAGTCGCCCGACAAGGCGGCGGTCTCGAGCCTGCAGGCGCAGGTCGCCGAGCAGATGGAGTCGCTCCTCCAGCTCCGAGGCCGACATGCAGGTCAAGCTCGAGAGCTGTCGCGCCAGATCGACCAGCTCCAGGCGAAGCTCGAGGACACCAACTACCGCCTGTCGCAGCTCTCGCAGCAGATCGCGGCGACCAACCAGGAGCTCAAGACCTTCCGGCCGGCGCCGCCGCCGGATCCCGCCGGGAGCGGCGCGCCGTTCGCGGGCGATCCCAGGCAGCTCTATCAGACCGCCTACAACGACTACCTGCGCGGCAGCTACGACATCGCGATCCGGGCGTTCCAGCAGTACCTGGAGGCGTTCCCGGACACCGACCTGGCCGACAACGCCGTCTACTGGATCGGCGAGTCCTACTACCGCCAGGGGCGCTTCCGCGAGGCCGATCGGGCAGTTCGACGCCGTGCTCGAGAGCTACCCGCGGAGCGACAAGGCGGCGAGCGCGATCCTCAAGAAGGGCTACTCGCACCTCCAGCTCGGCGAGAACGGCCCGGGGGTGGCGCAGCTCCAGCGGGTGATCCGCGAGCACGCCACCAGCGACGAGGCCGACCTCGCCCGCCAACGGCTGCGCGAGCTGGGCCAGTAGCGGCCGATCGGGCTTTGTCGGCGCCGGCCTTGAGCTGGGCGCCGCTTCCGGTTAGAATGCCGGACTCCGGCCGCGGCGCGGTGCCGCGGCCGGTCGCGTGTAGAAACAGCGCCTGCAGAAACAGAAAGCAGCCATGGCCAATACCAAGTCAGCCGAGAAGCGGCACCGTCAGAACCTCGAGCGTCGGGAGCGCAACCGCGCCCACCGTTCGCGCATGCGCACCGCGGTCAAGCGGCTGCGCGACGCGATCGTCGAGGGCGACGCCGACCAGGCGCGCACGCTCCTGATGCCGACCCTCTCCGAGATCGACGCCACCGCGCAGAAGGGCGTCATCCACGGCAACACCGCGGCGCGCTACAAGTGCCGCCTGACGCGAGCCGTCGCCGGCCTCGGCGCCTACGCGCCGCTAGAATCCCAGCCAGCAGGTCGGAGACCATCGTCTCCGCGAAGCGCTCCGGCGGCCTCCTCGATCGCCTCGGTCTCGCGGTCGAAGAAGTCGGCTCGAGGTGGCGTCCACCGGGTAGTTCTCGCGGTAGACGTAGCGGTCGTTGCTCCACACCACCTCGTCATTGTCGAGGCGGACTAAGACTGACCGGGCGGTGATCGAGATCTCGTACTCGGTGGCGCGGCCCTCGGTGTCGAAGGTCACCGGCGTGGCGCCGAAGCCGACCACCGAGCCGGACGCCGGGCGTCGGCGCCCTCCTCGCTCGCCACCACGGTCGAAGCGGCCGCGGCGCACCAGCTCGTCGGCCAGCGCCCGGGTCAGGAACTGCTCGACCTGCGGCCGCTGGGTGCGGTTCTCGAGCGCCGCCAGGTAGACCGAGCGGACGTCTTCGGGGATGTTGCTGCCGCGGCCGACCAGCGCGTAGCCGCCGCAGGCGCCGAGCACGAGTGCGCACAGGGCGCCGAACGCGGCCGCCGTCGATCCTCTCGAAACTGCTCTCACTTCTCCGCCTCCACCGCCCGCCGGCGCCCGACGCCGGCCTTGAGCAGGCCGTCCAGGAGTCCGTTGATGAACCGGCCCGACTGCTCGGAGCCGTACTTCTTGGCCAGCTCGATCGCCTCGTCGACCACTACCAGCTCCGGCGTCTCGTCGCTGTAGATCATCTCGTAGACGGCGAGCCGCAGCACGTTGCGGTCGACGATCGGCATCCGCTCGAGACGCCAGTTGTCGGCCTGGCGGGCGATCAGCTCGTCGATCTCGTCCTGGTGCTCGGCGGCGCCGCGGACCAGCCGGCGGGCGAAGCCGAACGCCTCCTCGAGCCGCCGGCGCTGGCGCGCCGGGTCGCCGCCCGTGGCGAGGTGCTCGCCGAGGTCGAAGGCGTGGAAGATCTGGGCCAGGTCGCTGGCGCCGACGTCGCGCTGGTAGAGCATCTGGAGCGCCATCTCGCGCGCCGTGCGCCGCTTGCCGGCGCCGCCGCGGCGCCGCTCGCCGGTGGGCTTACCGGTGGGCTCCCCGGGCTTGGCCGCGGGCTTCGGCCGCACGCCGCCGGCGCCCGTCATCGGCCGCGCAGGCGGGCGTAGAGGTCCGCCGTCTCCAGGGCCGCCAGCGCCGCGTCCCACCCCTTGTTGCCGGCCTTGCCGCCGGCGCGTTCCTCGGCCTGCTCCGAGGTGTCGCAGGTCAGGAGGCCGAAGCCGACCGGCAGCCGATGGGCGCGGGCGGCGTGGGCGATGCCGCGCACCGCCGAGCCGGCGACGTAGTCGAAGTGCGGCGTCTCGCCGCGGATCACCACCCCGAGCACCACCACCGCGTCGACGCCGCCGGCGCGCGCCAGCTCGTCGACCGCGCCCGGCAGCTCCCAGGCTCCGGGCACGCGCACCACCTGGAGGTCGCCGCGCTCGACGCCGTGCCGCAGCAGGCAGTCGACGGCGCCCTCGACCAGGCGGTCGGCGATCCGGGAGTTGAACCGCGAGGCGACCACGGCGACCCGCCTGCCGGCCCCGCCGAGACCCCCTGCGATCTGCTCTATCTCGCTCATGGATCGACTCTTATCCCGCGCACACGGGAGTTCAGTATAGGGGGCGCGGGCGCGGGGTGTCAACGGCGGAGCGCGAGCACGAACCGCCGATCTCTCCGTCGGCGGCGGACGCGACGGAGCGCTCGACGCGACGGCCGGGGACTCGGGGGAGGGGCCCCACGGGATTCGAAAGAAGACCGTCAGTCGCCGCGGCCGAGGAAGCGGACGAAGTCCGCCTCGGTGAGGATGCCGATCAGCCGGTCGCCCTCGGTCACCGGCAGGCAGCCGTACTTGTTCTCGAACATCGTCTGGGCCGCATCGCGCAGGTCGGTGTCGGCGCTCACCCGCTCGACCTGGGCGGTCATGACGTCGGACGCCTTGAGCCGCTCGAGCACCGCTTCCTCGACGTAGTCGGGGAGGTGGTGCTGGTCGATCAGCGCGTGGCGCAATAGGTCGCGCTGGGAGACCAGGCCGATCAGGTCGCCGTCGCCGTCGACCACCGGCAGGTGGCGGATGTTGTGCTCCCAGAGCAGATCGCGCACGGCGGTCAGGTCGGTGTCGGGCTGGACCGCGATCACCCGCTCGGTCATCAGGTCACGCACGGAGAGCTTCCAGGCTGCGGCGGTGGCGGTGGCAACGGCGCCCGCGGTCGTCCTCTCGGTCGTCATGGCATCCCTCGGATTCCCGTCCTCGTGGACGACTCGACGCTGACGCTCAGCCCGCCGTGACCAGCGCCGGCCGCTGGACGATCGAGCGCAGGGTGGCGGTGATGTCGGCATAGAACGGCCCGGTGAAGCCCTCGGTCTCGAACGGCCGCGCCTCGAAGACCGCGTCGTCGAGCGACAGCACGCCGATCAGCCGGTCGCGCTCGCCGAGCACCGCCAGGCGGCGCACGTGGTGCTCGCGCATCACCGTCAGCGCCTCGCGGACGTCGTCCTCCGCGCGGCAACTGTAGACCCGCGGCGTCATCGCATCCTCGACCTTGAGCGCCGACGGTTTGCGGTCGCCGACGGCCAGCGCCAGACACAGGTCGCGGTCGGTGACCACACCGACGGTCCGGCCGTCCGCCACCACCGGCAGCCATCCGCAATCGACCTCGGCCATCAGCCGGCCGGCGGTTGCGGCGGTGTCGTTCGGGGCGATGGTCCTGGGTTCGCTCCGCATGATCTGGAGAACTTTCATGTTCGCCTCCTCGGTGCTGACGTTGCTCGGCCGCGGCTGCGCCGGCAAGGCTCGGGGCGCGGCGCGCCCGCGGGGCGGCGGGGTCGGCTCAGCTCGGCCCGGCCGCCTCCCGCTCCTCGACCGCCCAGGCGCCGAACCGTTCCGGCTCCTGCTCGAACGCCTCGAGGCAGCGGCTGCTGCACAGGTGATAGACCTCGCCATCGTCGTCGATGGTGGCGCAGGCCTCGCGCTCCTCGATCTCGATCTCACAGACCGCGCATTGGACGATCATGGCTCCGATGCTCCTCGGGTCGTGCCAGGATCTCCACTGTACGGCCCGGGCGCCGCTCCCGCCCACACCTCTCCGGGCAGGGCCGCCCCACCCTCCCGGGTGTCGATCGCGCCGGGTTTTTCGCATAGACAGGAACGTGTGGGAGGGCGTGTATCGGAACGATGCGCGCCGGATCTCCACTCGACCCACTGGGAGGTGCGAAATGCTCATGCTCATCGGGTACGACCTGACCCCACCCGCCGCCGACTACGACGCCCTCGGCGAGGCGCTCGACAAGTGCGGCGACCAGCTCAGCATCCACTCGGGGCACCGGCTGGTCGACTCCGATCAGTCGCCCGCGCGCGTGCGCGACTGCATCGCCGGAAGGCTCGGCCTCGGCCCGGGAGACCGGATCCTCGTCCTGCCCGTCGGAGGAAGCTGGGCCCACCGAGGCCTCGACGCCGTTCCGGCGGGCGGCCCGTCCGCGGCCGATTGGCTGGCCCTGCGGGTCCAGGGATCGGCGGACGAGCTGGGCGTGCTCGCGCTCGCCTACATCCTCCACGACACCGAAGGCAGCGACCGCAAGGGGTTCAAGAAGGCGATCGAAGGGCTCTCGATCTACACGGCGCACGGCTACCTTCATCCCATGAACTCCCTCTCCCTGCTGGCGACCGACCGCGCGCCCGCGGCGGTCTGCCGAGAGCTGGCCAGGACCCTGGAGAACCGGGGCGAGCTGCCGGACGAGCTGCTGGTGATCCCGGTGCGCGGGGACGGGGCGTGCTTCGGCCTTTCGGCGCAGGACCTGGCCTGGTTCAAGGAGCGGGGGATCAAGCTGGCGGCCCCGCGCAAGCGAGCCCGGCCCAGCCCCCTGCCTCCGGGCCCCGGACCCGAACGCCGCCCGGCGGTTCCGTCGGAGCCGCCGAGCGCCGGCGTCGCGGCCTGAACCGCCTTCCTCAGCCAACCATCGCCGTGGCGACGCCTAGGTAGGGCAGGCATCAGGGGTGCGCCGAGAATGGATGACGTCGGCGCCGCTCACGGCTCATCCGCCGCCCGCGGCCGGGCGGCCGCGCGCAGGATGGCCGCCACCTCCTCGTCCTCGACCTGGCGGAAGTCCTCGAAGAACTGCCCGACGGCGAAGAACCAGGACGGGGTCTCGAGGCAGACGATGTGGTCAGCCAGCGGCTCGAGCGCGGCGACCGACTCGGGCGGCGCCACCGCCACGGCCGCGATCAGCTCGCGCGGGCCGCGGGCGCGCACCAGCCGCAGCGCGTCGCCGCGCCGACGCCGGGGGCTCTCCCCCGCCGCCGGGGCGGGTGCGCCGCCCACCCCGCGGGAGCTGGCGGCCGCGGGACCGCCGTGCGACGCTTCCCCCCAGGCCGGCTGCGCCGGTCGAGGAGGTTCCGTGATGGATCGAACCGCGTACTCCGTTCTCGAGCGGGACGTCGAGATCCCGGCCGACGGCGGGATGCTGCACGGCACCCTCGCCGTCCACGAAGGGGCCCAGGGGCTCGTGCTCATCGCCCACGGCAGCGGCAGCAGCCGGTGGAGCCCGCGCAACCGCCGCGTGGCGGCGACGCTCCAGGCCGCCGGCCTCGCCACCCTGCTCTTCGACCTGCTCTCCGAGCGCGAGGAGGCGGTCGACCGCTACACCGCCTACTACCGCTTCGATGTCGACATGCTCGCCCGGCGGCTGGTCGCGGCCACCGACTGGATGGCGAGGGCGCCGGAGGTGCGCGAGATGTCGATCGGCTACTTCGGCGCCAGCACCGGCTCCGCGGCGGCGCTGGTCGCCGCCGCGGAGCGCCCGGAGCGGGTCGGCGCCGTGGTCTCGCGCGGCGGCCGGCCCGACCTCGCCGCCGACGCCTTGCAGCGGGTCCACGCGCCGACGCTCCTGATCGTCGGCGGCGAGGACGCGCCGGTGCTCGAGCTCAACCGCCGGGCGATGGCGGCGATGGGCTGCGACGTCGAGCTGGAGGTCATCCCCGGCGCCACCCACCTCTTCGAGGAAGCGGGGACGCTGGAGCGGGTGGCCGACCTCGCCGCCGAATGGTTCCGCACCCACCTGGCGCCGGTGGAGATGCCGCCGGCCGAGGCGATCCCGGTCTTCGACCAGGCGTGGGAGGGGGCGCCGGCAAGGGTCGGCTGGAGCTAGGTTCCATTAGACGCCGCGACGAGCCCGCGTACGGAAGCAGCAAGGAGGAAAGAGCCATGACCACCCTGACGACGCCGACCCGCATCACCGCCCACGACCTGATGAGCCGCGAGGTCGCGGCGGTGGACCCCACGATGTCGCTGGCCGAGCTGGCGACCTTCCTCGAGGACCGCGGGATCAGCGGAGCCCTGGTCCGCGACACGAGCGGCCGACCGGTCGGTGTCGTCTCGGTCTCCGACATCGCCTCGGCCGAAACCCTCGCCGGGCGGACGCCGGAGACCCCGGCTCACCGTGCCGGGTTCTACTCGCAGAGCTGGGAGGCCGACTTCGACGACTACGACCTGCGGCGGATCCGGATCGAGGAGAGCGAGCTGACGGTGGGCGACCTGATGACTCCCGAGGTGGTGACGGTCCCCGCCGGGGCGACGGTCACCGAGGTCGCCCGCACCATGCTCGGGCAGCACATCCACCGGGTCTTCATCAGCGAGGGCGCCGAGATCGTCGGCCTGGTCTCGACCACCGACCTCCTGGGCGTGCTCGCCGGCGACGAGGGGTGAGCAGCGATCCAAGCTAGCCGGTGCCGATCGGCGGGGGCGCCCCGTCCTCGGTCCACTCGCGCCAGAGCGCGAAGAGCGCGCTCAAGAGGACCGGGCCGACGAAGACGCCGACCAGCCCGAAGGCGCCGATCCCGCCGAGGACGCCGAAGAAGACCAGGAGGTAGGGGACGCGGATGGCTCCGCTGATGAAGAGCGGACGCAGGACGTTGTCGACCGAGGCGACGATCAGCGTCCCCCACAGCAGGAGGCCGACGCCGGCGACCGTCTCACCCTGGAACAGCAGCCAGAGCGCCGCCGGCACCATCACCATCGAGGTGCCGTACGGGACCAGGGCGAGGAGGCCGGTCGCGACCCCGAGCAGGATCGGCGCCGGCACGCCGGCCACGGCGTAGCCGGTCGCGGCGAGGACGCCTTGCACCGCGGCGGTGACCAGGAGGCCGTAGACGACCGCGCGGATCGTGCCGCCCACGGCGTCGAGCCGCCGCCCCAAGGCCTCGCCGCCCAGGCGCCGGGCGGCGCGCCGGATCTGGGCCACGACGACGTCGCCGTCACGGAAGAAGTAGAACAGCACGAGGAGCGCGATGCCGGTCCTGAGCACGTCGCGGCCGACTCGGCCCGCGGTCTGGAGCGCCAGGTCCTGGACCAGCCGGACGTTGTCGCGCAGCCACGCCTCGAGCACCTCCGGGTCGAGGTAGCGCGGGAGCGCCGCGATGCGGCCGCCGATCACCGGCAGCCCGGTCAGCCACGCCGGCGGCTGCGGCGGCTCCTCCTGGAGCGCCTCGATCCGCTGCGCCGCGCCGCGAACCTCCTCGACCAGACCGGCGGTGACCGCGGCCAGCGGACCGATCACGGCGAGCAGCACCAGGGCGGTCATCAAGAGCGCCGCAAGGGTCCGCCGGCCGCCGACGCGGCGGCGCAGCCAGCGGGTCGGCGGCCAGAGGGCGAAGGCGAGCACTGCGGCCCAGGTCAGCGACACCAGGAAAGGTCGCAGCACCGCCAGCGCGCCGGCCAGGAGTGCGAGCACGAGCACCGCGCCGACGGTGACCTGCAGCCAGGGCGCGGGCGGCCGCGACTCGGGCGGCGCCGCCGGCCCGGGTCCCTCGTCAGAGGCCGTGCTCTCCACGGGTTCGTCGACCGCCGCTCGGGGATGGTCCATCTCGCCTCCTCTCCGGTCCGACCGGACCAGGATAGTGCCTTTCGCCCGGAGCTGATCGCGTGCCACCCGGCCGGGGGGGCGGCTCCCGCCCGCCCGGGTCTGGCAGCGGCCCGGAGCGCGTGCAACCCTCGGGCAGGAACCCACCCTCCGGTGGCCGCCGGGCAGCCGTCTCGAGCCCGGCCGGACCGCCGGGCGAAGGAGGAGCCGCATGAACGCCGAGGTCCTGCACGAACGCCCGAACCCCGCCGCCCCCATTCCCGCACCGACCGCTCCGAACGACCTCCCGCGCCTTCAGACCCTGACCCGCGAAGACCTCGCCGCGCTGGCGACCCATCGCGGTCCGGCGCTCTCGCTCCTGCTGCCCACCCCGTGGCGCGGCGGCGAGGCGCGCCAGGTGGCGATCGAGCTCAAGGTCCTGCTGCGCGACGCCGAGGCGCAGGCCGCCGCTCGGAGGCTCCCCGCCGAGACCGTCGCCGCGCTCCTCGATCCGGTGCGGGCGCTGGTCGACGACGGCGAGTTCTGGCGCCGGACCGGCCGCGGGGCGGCGCTCTTCTCCGCCCCCGGGCTGTTCCGTGCCTTCCGCCTGGTCGAGCCGGTCGCCGCCCGCGCGGCGGTCGGCGAGCGGTTCGTCCTGCGGCCGCTCCTTGGCCGCCTCGACGACCTCGCCTTCCGCGTGCTGGCGGTCAGCCGCAACCGGGTGCGCCTGCTCGAGGGCGGGCCGGAGTCGCTACGCGAGATGGACCTCGGACCGGTGCCCGGCAGCTTCGATCAGGCGCTCGGCGAGCTCCAGCTCTACCGCGGCCTCCAGCACCACAGCGCGACGCCGGCCGGCCGCGGCCGGCGGTCGGTGACCTTCCACGGCCACGGCTCCGGCGACGAGGAGAACCTCGAGGACGATCTCTTCCGCTACTTCCGGCTGATCGCCGAGGCGCTCCCCGAGCGGCTGGGCAACGGCGGCAGGCCGATGGTGATCGCCGCGGCGGCCGAGCACCTGCCGCTGCTCCGCCGTGCGCGCCTCCCCGGCACGGTGCTCGACGAGGCGGCGGCGGGCAACCCTGACCACCTCTCCGAGCACGAGCTCCACGCCCGGACCTGGCCGGTGGTCGAGGCCTGGGCGGGGCGCGCCGCCGCCGGCGAGGTCGAGCGGGTGCACGGCTTCGCCGATCGCGGCCGCCTGACCCACGAGGTCTCGGCGGTCCTGCGCGCCGCCGCCGCCGGGAGGGTCGACACCCTGCTGACCGCGCGCGGCGCCGAGCTGTGGGGGAGCTTCGATCCCGCGACCCAGGGGACGACCCTCCACGCCACGCCCGAGCCGGGCGACGAGGAGCTGATCAACCGGGCGGCGTGCGAGACCCTGGCCGGCCGCGGAGCGGTGCACGAGCTGCCGCCCGGAGAGCTGCCGTCACCGATGCTCGCGCTGCGCCGGTATTGAGGAGCGCGCCCGCGCTCAGTCGCGGTCGCGCGTCGTTCGGCGGGTGCCGCCCTCGCGCGCGAGGGCGGCGCGCAGGGCGGCGTCGGGGGGGATGACCAGGCTGCTGCCAGCCGGTCTCGCGGACCACCCCCTCGGCGACGCTCCCCATCAGCAGCAGCTCGAAGCCGCTGCGGCCGTGGGTGCCGAGCACCACCAGGTCGGGCTGCGAGACGCCGATGCGGTAGAGGATCTCCGAGCGCGGGTCGCCCTCGACCACGCGCTCGGCGATCTCGCCCGGGAAGTCGCCGCGGTGAGCGGCCACGAAGCGGGCGAGCGAGGCCACGGCGGCGGCGTGGGCGTCGCCGCCGCGTCCCGCCTCGTGGCTACGGCGATCGGCCTCGGTGAGCACGAACAGCGCCTCGGCCTCGACCGCGCCGCCGGAAGGCCCGCGGGCCCAGGCGTCGACCAGCGCGAGGCCGGCGCGGAAGGCGTCGGCCGAGAGCGATGACAGGTCGACCGGCACGAGCACCCGCTTCGGCGGCCGGCCGAGGTCGCCTCGGACCACCAGCACCGGCCGGGTTGCGTTGCGCAGCACCCGCGACGCGGTGGAGCCGAACATCCCGGAGAGCCCGAGCCCCTCGTGGGCGCCGACCACGATCAGGTCGGCGCCGCCGTGGCGGGCGGCCTCGACCAGCAGCCGGTGCGGCGGCCCCTCGGCGCAGACCGTGCCGGCCAACTCGGGGGGGCTCAGTCCGAGGCGCGCCGCCTGCTCGGCGAGCCCGCGCTCGGCGTCGGCCTGCTGGTTGACCTGGACCGCGTCGCCGCCGGCGCCGCTCAGGTCAGTCGGACGGATCTGGGCGTGCAGGAGTCGGATCCGCGCTCCGAGCACCCGTGCCAGGTCCCGCGCAGCGGCCACCACCCGGTCGCTGCCGGCGTCGAGCGCGGTGCCGACCAGGATGGTCTCGACATCGGGATCGTCGGTCACCGGGGTGCCCTCCTTGGAGCCGCAGGATAGCGGCCGCCGGCGGGCCTGCGAACGTTCGTCAGGAGGGGATCGCACGCGCCGCAGGGTGGGCGCGCCCTACTCCACGGGGTAGGCCGCGGGGCCGAGAGCGGTGCCCGCCGCCTCAGAGGCCGCCGCCGGCGAGCTGGCGCAGGAACAGCCCGTAGGTCGGCGCGACCAGCGCCTTGATCACCAGGTCGCCGGCGATGCCGCTCGCCGCGAGCGCCAGGAGCAGCGCCTCCTGCCGCCCGAACGGCCAGACCCGGCGCACCAGCAACGGGCGCGCGAAGACCGCCCCGACAAGCACGAACGCCGCCACCCGCAGCACCGACCAGGGGACCCAAGCGGCGAGCGAGCCCGCGAGCAGGTGGTCGCTCGCCACCGCGTAGGAGCCGACGAAATAGCTCATGTAGGCGACCAGCGCCGCGCCGAGCGCCAGGCCGAGGTAGCCGCCGCTGACCCAGGTCAAGAGCACGAAGACGCCGAGGTGGAGCAGGTGCTGGGGAATGAAGGCCGCCGGCTCGTTCTCGCGCCCGACGCCGGTCTCGATCCAGGCGAACATCTCCCGCCGGTAAGGCTCGCCGTGGAGGATGCCGCGCGCCGCCTCCGGCCACAGGATCACCAGAAGGATCACGCCCAGGCTGAGGAGCGCCGCCCAGGCGACGCCGAGGCGCCAGGCGCCGGGGTAGTCGCCGGCCGCGACCCGGCGGCGGAACCAGCCGTAGAGGGTGAGCGGGGCGGCCAGAGCGAGCAGCCAGCCGCCGCCGGGCAGGGCGGCGACGAGCGGCACCAGCGGGGTCAGCGCCAGCAGCAGGCGGCCGCGGGCGAGGGGCGTGAGCGCGGGCATCGGCGGACTCTACCCCGTCCCCGTCTCTTCCCCGGCTCTTCCCCGGCGCCCGCAAACCGTGGTACTTTCCGCGCGTCTATGCTGCTCAGGCATTTCGGGCCGGCGGTCCTGACCGCCCTGGCGGCTCTCTGCCCAGCCCCGCCGGTCGCGGCCGGGGACGGAGCGTTCGCCGTCGATGTCGACCTCGCGACCGGCGCGGCGACAACCGGCGGCGCGCCGTCGTTCCCGCCCTGCGTCGACGTCCGCTTCACCGCCAACGGCGTCACCGGCCGGCCGCCGCTGACCTTCTCCTGGCTGAGCGACACCCTCGAGCAGCTCTCCGGCAACCCGGTCGACCTCGACACGACGGCCTACTCCGCCGGTTCCCACCAGCTCACGCTCACGGTCTCGAACGCCTGGGGCAACACGCAGGCGGTGGCCCCCTTCGAGGTCGAGGCGCTCGCCGCCGACCTGCCGACCGCCGCGGCCAACCCGGCACCCGGCCTCCAGGCGACGATCGACGGCTCGGGGAGCGGCTACAACGAGTGGCGCTTCGACTGGGGCGACGGCCAGGTCCAGCCGTGGCAGCAGGGGTGCGTCGCGCCGACCAGCCACACCTACGCCGCGGCCGGCACCTACCTGGTGCGGCTCGAGGTGCGCAACTGCCTCTCCGGCCCGCTCGCGGGCGCTCCGCTGCCGGTGACCGTCGGCGGCACCAACCTGCTGGTCACCGGCTTCCAGGCCCTCGGCTGCCAGTTCGGCGCCTGCGCCTTCCCCGCGGGCCAGACGCTGACCTTCCTCCAGACCTTCTCCCAACCCCCGGCGCTGCTCTTCTACGACTGGGACGGCGACGGGGCGACCGACGAGATCTCGGCGCTGCCGGTGGCGCTCCACGCCTACCCGACCCCGGGCTTCTATCGCCCTCGCGTCACCGCCGAGTGGGGCACCGAGAGCGCGGAGCGCGTCCACGAGAGATGGATCCACGTCTCCTCGAACCCCGAGCCGTACGCCTTCTACGACGGCTTCGAGACCGGCGCCGCGACCTGCTGGACCGCGGTGGCCGGCGCCCCTCCGGGCCCGCCCGGCCCCGGCTGCTTCGGCGTCGAGTGAACCTGCCGCAAGCCGGCGACGCTCGGCTACACTGTCCTCGACCGGCCCAGGAGCCGGAGAGGTGACGAACCATGCTCGAGCCCAAGCAGAACCGAGTCCCGGCCGCGGCCTGGATCGCCGCCGGCCTCCTCCTCCTCGCCGCGGCCCCCGCGGCGGCGCAAGAGCCCGACCGCGCCGCCGAGCGCGGCGCGCTCCTCTACCGCATCCACTGCGCGAGCTGCCACGGCGAAGGCGGTGCCGGCGACGGCCCGGCCGCCGCGACGCTCGAGGTCCCGCCCGCCGACCTCACCCGCCTCGCCGCCGCCCACGGCGGCGAGCTCCCGGCCGAGGAGATCCGCCGCTCGATCGACGGCCGCGACGAGGTGACCGGCCACGGCCGCCGCGACATGCCGGTGTGGGGCCTGACCTTCCAGGAGCGCGGCCGCGACAGCGACCAGGAAGCCGAGGTGCGCGGGCGGGTCGAGGATCTCTTGGCCTACCTGCGCTCGATCCAGCGCGGCGAGGAGGATGAGCAGCGACCGGGTAGTGAGGGCGGGGCCAAGCCGCCATAACCCCCGTATGCCGACGGCTCGAGTGGGTCACTCTTGCCCAACGTCTTGCACGTCGGAGGAGACCCCCGAGCGCCCCGAGACCCTCGACTCGTAAGTGCTTGAAACCAGGTGGGTTTATTTGGTCGGGACGCCGGGATTCGAACCCGGGACCCCCTGAACCCCATTCAGGTACGCTACCAGACTGCGCCACGTCCCGACCGGGGGCGAGTCTACTACAGGGCCACCGGGGCGAGAGCGGGCGTCAGTCCAGCAACGCCAGGATCTGGCGCGCTTCTGCGAGGGCGGCGCGGAGGCCGGATTCGAGGCGTCGGAGGCGTTCGGAGTCGGCTCCCGCGGCCTCCTCCTCCTCCGCTTCGTCCTCCTCGACGGCCGCCTCGGCGCCTTCGGCGGCCGCTTCCAGCTCGCCGCCGGCGATCTCGGTCTCGAGCTTCTTCTTGGCGCCGGCGATCGTGTAGCCCTCTTCGTAGAGGAGCTCCTGGATGCGGCGGATCACGCGCCAGCTCCTTCTCGCTGTAGACGCGCTGGCCGGAGCGGCTCTTGTTCGGCGACAGCGCCGCGAACTCGGTCTCCCAGTAGCGCAGGACGTAGGGCTGGATGTCCACGATCTTGCACGCCTCGCCGATCTTGTAGTAGAGGCGCTTCTGGACCTCGCTGCCATCGGCTACTCCGCCCGCACCGCGCCGCACCGGGAGGGACGGCCGGCGGTCATTCGCGTTCCGTGCCCCGTTCCTGCGGCGCGGGCCGACCACGTCCTTGAGCCGGCGGGCCGGCCGGAAGGAGAGGCCCGGTGGGGCGGGATGAACATCTTCTCGCCGCTCGCCGGATTGACGCCGACCCGGCCCGGCCGCTCGGTCACCTCGAAGGTGCCGAAGTTCTTGATGCGCACCGGCCGGCCGTCGCCCAGGTTGGCTCTTGACGGTGGAGAAGATCGCGTCGACGATCTCCGCCGCCTCGTCCTTGCGTCAGCCCGCCGTGGCGCTCGTAGACCACGTCGATCAGATCGGCCTTGGTGAGGCCCCGTCGCTTGCCGTCCGTAAGCTCCGTCACCGGCATTCCCCACCCCCGCGGGGCCCCCTCCCCGAAACGAGTGGACCGAGCGGTGGTGACAGCTTCCGCAGGTCCACGAAATCAGTGCTTTGCCGGGATTATAGCGGGACCCGGGCCGCCGCTCAATCGTCACGCGCGCGCGCCCGTTCCGGGCTCCGGCCTCACGTGCCGCGGCTACTCGCCGCGGCGGCGGATCACCAGCCGCACCGGCACGCCCGGCAGGTCGAGCCTGCGCCCGCAGCCGGTTCTCCAGGTAGCGCCGGTAGTGGATCGTTGCGCGACAGCGCGCGGTTGGCGAACAGCATGAAGGTCGGCGGCGCGGTGCCGACCTGGGTGGCGTAGTAGAGCTTCCACGGCCGTCCCTGCTCGGCGGGCGGTCGGCGCGCGCTTGACCGCCGTCCTCGAACAGGCGGTTGACCTCGGCCGGTCGCCGAGCTGCGGGTGTGGTGCGGCGTCGAGGGCCGGTCGACGAGCGGGAAGAGCTTGTCGACGGCGCGCCCGGTCGAGCGCCGAGAGGTTGACGCCGCGCGGGGCCGGCGAGGAGCTGCGTCGAGCCGCTCCCAGGAGCGCTCCAGCCGCTCGCGCGCCTCCTCGTCGAGCAGGTCCCACTTGTTGATCGCGACCACCGCCGCCCGCCCCAGCTCCCAGATCGCGCCCGGCGATCGCGAGGTCGCCGCTGGTCACCCCTGCGGCGGCGTCGATCACCAGCACCGCCGACCTGCGGCGCGCTCGATCTGGCGCCGCGCCATCATCACCGCCAGCTCCTCGGGGGCGCCGGAGACCTGGCTCCTGCGGCGGATGCCGGCGGTGTCGATCAGCAGGTAGGAGCGGCCGCCGCGCTCGATCAGGGTGTCGACCGGGTCGCGGGTGGTGCCGGCCTCGGGCGAGACCAGCACCCGCGGCTCGCCGACGATGCGGTTGAGCAGCGACGACTTGCCGACGTTGGGCCGGCCGACGATCGCGACCGGCGGCGCCTCGGGGGTCTCCACCGCCGGCGATCGCGGGGAGCGCCGCGAGGATCGCCTCGCCGCAGGTCCTCGATGCCGCCGCCGTGCTCGGCCGAGACCAGGATCTGGCGCCGATGCCGAGCCGGTGGAACTCGACGAAGCGGTCCTTCGCCTCGCGGGTGTCCCCCTTGTTGACCACCAGGAGCGCCGGCTTGCCGGAGGCGCGCAGCCGCTCCCAGACCTCCTCGTCGGCCGGCACCGGCCCCTCGCGGCCGTCGACCACCAAGAGCAGGAGGTCGCTCTCCTCGACCGCCAGGAGGACCTGCTGGTTGAGCCCGAGCGGGTCGTCGCCGGGCACCAGGCCGCCGGTGTCGACGAGCTGCGACGGAGCGCTCGTGCGCCAGCTCGGCGAGCGCGAAGATGCGGTCGCGGGTGACGCCGGGCCGGTCGTGGACGATCGCCTGGCGGCGCCCGATCAGCCGGTTGAAGAGCGTCGACTTGCCGACGTTCGGGCGGCCGACGATCGCCACCGTCGGAGTGATCGGCATGGCGGAGAGGCGGGGATCCGCGAGCCCGGCTCGGCGGGCGGCGGGATCACCTCGCGCGACAGGATCCTCCAGCCGTCGCCGTCCTGCCGCCGCACCTGGTAGCGGTAGCGGTCGGGCTTGGCCAGCTCCTCGTGGATCAGCCGGTCGGAGCCGGCGGCACGCAGGCGCAGGTCCCAGACCTCGCGGGTGGTGAGGTAGGCGTTCGAGTGCTGGTAGAGGTCGAACTGCTCGATCTCGAAGCTCTTGAGCTCGGGATCGACGACCTGCCCCTCCTTCGCGCGCTCGAGGATCAACGACTCGATCCGGTCCATCTCGCGCAGCGAGGCCAGCCCCTCGAGCGGATCGAGATCGCCGGTGCGATAGGCCTCGGGGAGCCGGGGCAGGTACTCGGCGAGGAGCTGCTCGACCTCGGCCCGGGCGTCGCCCGAGGCCTCCTCGGAGGGGCTGCACGCGAGCGCGGCCGCGGCCGTGAGGACGGCGGCGAGAGCGCGAGCGGCGGCGAGGGAGCGGCGTCTCATGGCGGGTTCGAGTCTAGCACCGGCGTCGGCGGCCTCCGGGGGATCAGACCCTCGCCAGGGCCGGCCGGTTCCCGGCGGGCCGCGCTCACCCCGCGAGCGCGAGGTCGAGGCCGCGGTGCTCCTCGGAGACGCCGACCAGCTCGACGGTCACGGCGTCGGCGAGCCGGAAGGCGCGGCCGCTCTCGGCGCCGACCAGGCGGTGCCCCTCGGGGTCGTAGCGGAAGTACTCGTCGGCCGAGGGTGCGGATCGGCACCAGGCCGTCGACCAGGTAGCGGTCGAGCTGCACGAAGAGCCCGAACGGCTGGACGCCGGTGATCCTCCCGGGAAAGTTCTCCCCCACCCGGCCCGCCAGGAAGCGCACCTTCTTCCACTGCAGCAGGTCGCGCTCGGCGCGGGTCGGCGCGCCGCTCGGCCTCGGTGGCGGCGGCGGCCACCGCCTCGAGCTCGCCGCCGCCGGCGCGCGCGGCGCCGGCGCCTTCGCGAATCAGCGTCTTGAGCCGGCGGTGGACGACCAGGTCCGGGTAGCGCCGGATCGGCGAGGTGAAGTGGGTGTAGCGCTCCGAGGCGAGGGCGAAGTGGCCCTGGTTTCCGGGGCTGTAGAACGCCCCCTTGAGCGTGCGCATCACCAGGCTGTTGACGAAGCCTTCCCAGGGCTCCCCCGCCGGCCGCACCTCCTGGACCGCGGCGAGGGCGGCGGGCGTGATCTCGGCGCTGCGCCGGCTCCTCGAGTCCCGGCCGCGCGAGCCCGAGCCGCTCGAGCGCCTCAACCAGCCGTCGAGGTCCTCCTCGGCCGGCGGCAGGTGGACCCGGTAGAGCGCCGGCACGTCGCGCCTCCTCCAGCTCGGCCGCCACCGCCTCGTTGGCGGCGATCATGAACTCCTCGACGATCCGGTGGGCGACGTTCCGCTGCCCTGGCTGGACCCCGACCGTGTACGCCGTCGGTGTCGAGCTCGACGTCCCCCTCGGGCAGGTCGAAGTCGATCGAGCCGCGCTCGCGCCGGCGGCGGTGGAGCGCCGCCATCAGCTCGTGGAGATCGGCGAGCAGCGGCAGCACGGCGCCGTACTCGCGCGGCGTCGCGCGGCCGCTCCTCCTCGATCACCCGCCGCACCTCGTCGTAGGTCAGCCGCCGGGCGCTGTCGATCACCGTCTCGGCGAAGCGGCGGCGGCGCACCGGCCGTCGCGGCCGATGTCGAGGAACGCCGAGACCGTGAGCCGCGGCACCCGCGGGCGGAGCGAGCAGAGGCCGTTCGAGAGCGCCTCGGGGAGCATCGGCACCGCCCGGCTCCGGGAAGTAGACGCTGGTGCCGCGGCGGTAGGCCTCGAGGTCGAGCGCGCCGCCGGGAGCGACGTAGTGGGCGACGTCGGCGATGTGGACGCCGAGCCGGAAGCCGTCGCCGCAGCGGCTCGACCGAGACCGCGTCGTCGAAGTCGCGGGCGCTCGCGCCGTCGATCGTGACCACCGTCCGGTCGCGCAGGTCGCGCCGGCCGGCCAGGTCCCGAGGCCGCGGTTCGGCGGGGAGCGCGGCGGCCTCGGCGAGCGCGGCCTCCGGGAACTCCGAGCGGGATCCCGTAGTGGCGGAGCACGACCTCGGCGTCGACCCCCGGCCGCGCGGGGTCGCCGAGCACCTCGACCACCCGCGCGCGCTCCGGCGGCCGGCCCGAGGGCCGCCGCACCGGCTCGGCGATCACGAAGTGCCCCTCGGGGACCCCGTCGGCGCCGTCGAGGTCCAGCTCGGGCTCGCGCGAGTCGTAGGGGGTGAGCCAGGGCCCGCCGTCGTCGACGGCGACGGCTCCGACGATGGCCGCAGCCGAGGACGGCTCCGGCTCGGACGGCGCCCCGCCCGAGACCGGTCGCCGCGGAGCCTTCGCCGGCCGGGGCCCTGGCTCGGCCGCGGCACGCTCGGGCGCCGGCGGCGGGGCCGATTCGGCGGGCCGTTCCGCGGCCGCGGGCCTCGATCGCCCGGCGGGACTTTCGGCGCCCTCGTTCGGGAGCACCGCCACCACCGCCCCCTCCTGGAGATTCCTGCCGGCGACCAGCCGGCGCCGCCCGCGGAACGGCCGGACCAGCACCCGGTCGCCCCGCCCCGCGCCGGCCAGGGCATCGGAGCCGACCGCCAGCTCCTCGTCGCCGGCTCGAACCGTCACGCCGCCGCCGGGGAGCCCGCCCTCGACCGTCCCGGCGAGCCAGCCGGCGGCCTCCGCGGAGGTCCAGCGCTCGCGCCAGGGGGCCGCCAGGCCGGCCGCCCGCAGCCGTTCGAGCGCCCGGTCGACCTCCTCGGCGGCGGTTCCCCCACCCGCTGCCGAGGTCAGCTCGGCACGCCCCAGGCCGCGCGCGCCCGCTCGCCGGAGCCGGTCGGCCAGGCGCCGGCTCAGCTCGTCCAGGCCGTCCGCCCGGCCACCTCCGGCGCCTCCCGGCCGCCCCTCTCCTCTGGATCGTTCGATTGACACGCTCGCCCGCTCTCTCTACAATTTCCGGACCTTGGCGGCCCGGCCGCGACGGTGATTCCCACGCGAAAGTGGCGGAATTGGTAGACGCGCAAGATTCAGGTTCTTGTGCCCGCAAGGGCGTGGGGGTTCGAGTCCCCCCTTTCGCACCAGCCTCCCCTCCCGAATCTCCTCCCGCCGCAGCCTAGCAGGAGCGGTGGACGATCCGCTCCGGCGAGCGAACCGCCCGCGGAGCGAGCCATGACGACCGAGCGCCGGCGAAAGGTCGAGTCGATCCTCCATCTCGCCGCCGAACATGCGGGCGAGGCGCGCCGCCGGTTCCTGGACGACGCCTGCGGCGAGGACGAGGATCTCCGCTCCGAGGTCGAGTCGCTCCTCCACGCCCTCGACGCCACGACCCTCGACGAGTCCGCGGCGCTGCGGCAGGCCCTCGAGAGGTCGCCCGGGCGCGAGGGCTCCGACACCGCACCGCCTCCCGAGCGCGTCGGTCCCTACCGCCTGCTCGAGAAGATCGGCGAAGGCGGCATGGGCACCGTATACCTCGCCGAGCAGAGCGATCCGCTGCCGCGGCGGGTGGCGCTCAAGCTGGTGCATACGAGCGGCGTGGATGGCGACGGGCTGCGCCGCTTCCAGCTCGAGCGCGAAGCCCTGGCGCGCATGAGCCATCGAGCGATCGCCCAGGTCTTCGACGCCGGCGCCGCCGACGACGGCAGGCCCTACATGGTGCTCGAGCATGTTCCCGGTGAGCCGATCACCGACTACTGCGACGCGCGGCGGCTCGACCTGCGCCAGCGAGTCCGGCTCTATCTCGACGTCTGCGACGGCGTCCGGCACGCGCACCAGAAGGCGGTGATCCATCGCGACCTGAAGCCAACGAACATCCTGGTCACCGACGTCGACGGCGCTCCCCATCCCAAGATCATCGACTTCGGCATCGCCAAGGCGCTGGTGCCGTGGAGCGCCTCCTCGCGGCCGAGGGACGGCGCGGCGGTGGGAAGCCACGGTTACATGAGCCCGGAGGAGCTGTCGACCGGCGGCCGGGCCGTCGACACCCGATCCGACGTCTACGCGCTGGGGGTGGTGCTCTCGGAGCTGATCGCCGGCGTGCGCCCGCTCGACGAGCAGCCGGAGACGAAACGCGGGCCGGGCGGTCGGCCCGCGCCCGCGAGGTCGGTCCGGCCGAGCCTGCGGTTGCGCGCTCTGCCCGACGCCCAGCGCCGCCGGATCGCCCGGCGGCGGATGCTCCGCGATCGCACCTTGCTGCGCCGGATTCGTCCCGAGCTCGATTGGATCGTGCTGCGCGCCGTCGCCGAGGACCCCGCCGCGCGCTACGGCTCGGCCGCCGAGCTGGCGGCGGACCTCCTGCGCTGGCTCGACGGACGCCCGGTCGAGGCCAGGCCGCCGAGCGCCCTCTATCGCGCCGCCAAGCTGGTGCGCCGCCACGCGGTCCTGTTCTCGGCAGGCGTCGTGATCGTGTCGACGATCCTCGGCTTCAGCCTTCGCTCGAGACTCCTCTACGCCCGTGCCGAGGCGGCGCGGGTACAGGCCGAGGAGCTGGTCGGCTTCATGCTCGACGACCTCAGCTCCCAGCTCGAACCGATGGGACGGCTCGATCTGCTCGAATCGGTCTCGCAGCGCTCGCTCGAGTACTTCGAGTCGAGCACCGAGGGCTCCCTCGAGCAGGCCGGCCCCCGCCCGGCCGCCGCCCTCCGGCAGATCGGGAGCGTGCTCTCGTCACGCGGCGACCTCGACGCAGCCTACGACGCCTACGAGCGCGCCCGCCGGATCGACGAGGAGCGCTGGCGGCGCCCCCCCGGCGACCCCGAAGCGCGGCTCGACCTCGCGCGCGATCTCGGGCTCCTCGGCGAGGTGGAGGAAGAGCGCGGAGAGCTGCATCGGGCCGCGGCTCGCCGACGCGAGGCCGAGACCCATCTGCGCCGGCTCACGGCGGAGAGCCCGGATCACTTTCGCGCCAGCCTGGCACTGGCCGAGGCCTTGAACAGCTCGGCGGCGACGGCCAGGTTCCTGGGCGACTCCGACCAGGCCCGCGCGCTGCTCGACGAGTCGCTGGCGATCGCGACCGATCTCGTGGCCGCGCACCCGGACGTCGCCGCGGTCCGACACGCCCTCGGCGACGCCCACTATTCGCTCGGCTTGCTCGCCTTCCACTCGCGCGGCGACGCCGCGGCGGCGGCGCGCGAGTTCGGAGCGGGGGTGGCGGTCTACCGGACCTTGGCCGCGAGCCAGCCGGAGGCCTCGGTCTGGCGCTATCGGCTGGCGGTGCTCCTCGGACAGGGTCTGGCGAGCGTCTACGAGGAACTGGATCGTCTGCCCGAGGCCCGCGAGGCGAACCGCGAGGCGCTCGAGATCTTCGAGGTCCTGGTCCGCGAGGAGCCGAGCAATGGCCGCTGGGCCCACGCCCTGGGCTGGGAGCTGATCCGCCGGGGCAACCTGGCACGAGCCGGCGGCGGCGACCTCGAGACCGCGGTTCGGGCCTTCGAGCGCTCGGTCGAGGTCCAGGAAGAGCTGATCGCCCGCACCCGCGGAGCGCACACCGCCTGGCTCGACGGCCTCGCGTCGGCCTACGAGGCGCTCGGCGAGGTCCATTCCGAACGCGGCGACCGGGCGGCGGCATTGACCGCGGCGGAAGGATCCCTTGCGGCCAGGCAGCGGATCTCCGGGGACGACGGGGCCAGCCCCTTCTTCTCGACCTATCTCGCCACCGCCGGGGTGCTGGTCGCCGAGCTGCGCAGCGGCTCGGGCGACGTCGAAGGAGCGCTCGAGGCGCTCGACGCCGCGATCGAGGCCATGGCACGGATCGACGCAGAGAAGATCGAGGAACCGTACGCGCGGCTCCAGCACGCCGACACCGCGCGGCGCCTCGAGGCGCTGCTTCAGAGTTACCCTCTTCGATCCGCTCGACTGGCCGGACCCGAGCCGGTGCTCACGCCGGCGGCGGCGGCGGGATCGGCGGCCCCGGGAGAGCCCGCTCCACCGCCACCAGGCTGACGTCGTCGGCGAGCGCCGATTCGCGGAGGTGGGCGTCGAGCGCGCCGGCCACCCGGCCGTGGAGCGCCGCGGCGCCGCCGCCCTGCGCCACCAGCGCGGTCAGCCGCTCGAAGCCGAACGCACGGCCGGCGCCGTCGAGGGCCTCGGGGAGGCCGTCGGTGTAGAGCAGCAGGACGTCCCCCGGGGCGAGCGCGGTGACCTCGGGCTCGGCGTCGAGCCGCGGCCGCAGGCCGAGCGGCAGGCCGCCCTTGCCCAGCTCCTCGACGCCGCCCGCCGCGCGCCGCAGCAGCGGGAACGGGTGACCGGCGCACAGGTAGTCGAGCCGCCCGGTGGCGGGGTCGAGCAGGCCGTAGAAGAGGGTCATGAAGGCGCGCGGGCCGCCGGTGACGCAGAGGGTACGGTTGAGCTGGGCGGCGACCGCGCGCGGCGAGGGGTCGGCGAGGATCGCGGTCTGGAGCGTCGCGTTGGCGATCGCCATCAGCAGGCCCGCGGCCATGCCGTGGCCGCTGGCGTCGCCCGACACCAGCGCCAGCCGGCCGTCGGCCAGGGTCTCGAAGTCGTAGTAGTCGCCGCCGATCTCGTTGGCGGTGCGGTAGGAGTGGGCGAAGCGCCAGCCGGGGAGCGCCGGCGCCTGCTGCGGCAGCAGCTCGCGCTGGAGCTGGCGCGCCACCTCCAGCTCGTCGCGCACCCGCACGCGGTCGACCAGCTCGAGGGCGAGCAGGAAGACCAGGAGGCCGATCGACAGCGTCGACCAGAACGGCGAGGCGTCGAGCCGCAGGTCGACGCCCCCCTCGCCGGCGCCGCCGCGGTCGATCGCCAGGTCGCACTGGCCGAGGTTGAGCAGGGCGGCGACGATCGCGAGGCCGAACAGCACCCGGCGCACCGGCGTCAGCTTGTAGGAGAGCCCGAGGAAGAGCAGGCGCACGCGGTGGAAGAAGCGCGTCGTCCCGTCCTTGGGCTCCTGCTCGGCCGGCTGGTCGCGGGTCAGGACCGCGTAGGCCTCGGCGGCGTCGCGGCGCAGCAGGCGGCGGAAGTCCTCGCGCGAGACCCCGCCGGTGTAGTCGCGAAAGAAGCTCCGCGTCCGGCCGCTCGGGGGCGGCGGGGCGGCGCCCCGCGCGCGGGGGCCGGGCTCGGGGCGGGGATCGGTCATGGTCGGAGGATGGGGCGGGGCGGGGCGGCGCCGGCGAGCCGCGGCAGCAGGCTCTCGCCGTCCAACCCCTCGGCCGGCGGCAGGCCGAGCAGCGCGCCGAGGGTCGGCGCCAGGTCGGAGGTGTGGACGCGCCCGGCGACCTCGCCGGCCGGGACGCCGGGGCCCGCGAAGACCAGCGGCACGTGGGTGTCGTACGGATGCGGCGACCCGTGGGTGGCGTCGCCGGAGGTGACCGGCACGAAGTACGGCTCGACCTCGATCAGCAGGTCGGGGCTCCGCTCGGGGTCGAAGCTGCGGCGGAAGGCGTCGCGGTAGGTGGCGGACTCGCCGTCGTCCGCCAGGTCGGCCCAGGTCCAGGCGCGCGCCACCCCCGGGCAGCGCTCGACCAGCTCGGCAGCGGCCGCGGCGACCTCGGCGGCCTCGAAGTCGTGCTCGGCCAGCGCCTCGCCGTCGAGGTAGAAGCCGCGGCCGAGCCAGTCGATCCCCTCGCCGAAGCGGAGTCCGAGGTCGAGGTTCGCGCGCTGGAGGCAGGCCACCAAGTCGCGGCCGGCGCGGCGGCCGGGGACGCCGAGCGCCGCGGCCAGCTCGGGGAGCGGCGCCACGCCGTGGTCGGACGAGAGCGCCGCCAGCACCTCCCCCTCCCCCACCTCGCGGTCGAGGAAGGCGAAGAGATCGCCCAGTGTCCGGTCGAGCCGGAGCACGACGTCGAGCGCCTCGGGGCTGTTCGGGCCGTACTCGTGGCCGACCAGGTCGAGCGCCGAGAACGACAGCGCCAGGAGGTCCGGCCAGCCGTCGGCGCCCAGCTCTTCGGCCTCGACCAGCGCCTCGGCCAGCTCGGCGAGGTCCTGGTCGAGAAACGGCGAGTCCTCGAAAGCCTCGTAGAAGCCGCCGTCGGCCGCCGGGCTGAAGCCGCCGAAGGCGCGCGGCAGGCCGGGGTCGAAGTCGCCGCGGTCGGCGGCGAGGACGCCGGCCGCCGCCGCATCCTCCGGCGCGACCGGCAGCGGCTCCCAGAGCCGGCCGAGAAGGCGCCGCGGCTCGTCGCGCTCGTTGAACGTGTCCAGCCAGTCGGGCGCGCCGCGCGGCGTGTAGTACTCGCTCCCCACCCACTCGCCGTCCTCGAACCAGAACGCGCCGTGCCCGCGGCGGCCGGCGAGCAGCACCGCCGAGCGGTCCTTGCCGGCGGCGGCGAACACCTTCGAGCGCGGCCAGCGTTCGCGCAGCCGGTCGCCGAGGGTCGGCACGCGGAGCTGGACCGGCGAGACCAGGCCGCGGCCGGGGTCCTCCACCGAGTAGACCCAGCCGCCGCGGACGCGGTCGAACCAGGAGTTGGCGATGACCCCGTGGCGCGCGGGGTCGGCGCCGGTGGCGAGGGTGGCGTGGCCGGGCGCGGTCGTGGTGCCGGCGTGGGCGTGGTGAGCGTCGGTGAACGAGGCTCCCTGGTCGAGCAGCCGCGCCAGCCCGCCGGTCAAAAGCGGCCGGGTGCGTTCGAGCAGGTCCTGGCTTAGCTGGTCGGCCACCACCAGGAGCACCAGCCGCGGCGCCCCCTCGGGCGGCGGCGCGGCGGGGCGGGCGCAGGCGCCGGGCAGCAGCGCGCTCGCCAGGACGGCCGGCAGGGCGAGTGCGGCGAGCGCGCTACGCGACGTAGCGCTCATGCACGCACCCCTGGCCCAGGATCCCCTCGAGCGCGGCGACCAGCTCGGGCTCGAGGCGCACCTTGAAGTGGTCGCCGGGGGCGATCCGCACCCGGCGGTCGGGGAGGGTCAGGGTGAGCCGGAGCGGCGTCTCGCCGGCGTGCTCGATCAGCAGCTCGCGGAGGCGCCTCATCTCGGGGGCCGGAAGTCCCCCGTCGATCTCGAGCTCGACCGCCAGCAGGAGCTTCCGCGCCGCCTTGTCGAGCGCGACCACCTGCTCGACGTTCAGCTCGACGTCGCTCCCCCGCTCGCGCGCGACGCCGGTCACCAGGAGCACCGCCTCGTCCTCGATCAGGCGGCCGAACTGCTGGAACTGGTTGGCGAAGAGCACCGCCGCGATCCGGCCGTCGAGGTCCTCCAGATGAAACCGCCCCATCATCCGGCCGGCGTTGGGGCCGCTCTTGATCTTGGCGTTGCGCACCCGCGAGACCACGCCGCCGACGGTCACCGAGCCCTCGGGCGGCGACTCGCGCAGGGTCGCGAGCGTGTGGGTGGTCAGCCGCCGCAGCTCGGTCTCGTGCTCCTCGAGCGGGTTGCCCGAGAGATAGAGCCCGAGCGACTCCTTCTCGTAGCCCAGCCGCTCGCGCACCGGCCACTCCGGGCCGTTCGGGTCGGCCTCGGCCTCGGGGCCGGCGGCGGCGGCGAAGAGCGCGCCCTGCCCCTGCTCGCGGTCGCGCCAGCGCTTCTGGGCGTCGGCGAGGAGCGCGTCGAGCCCGTCGAAGAGCGCCCGCCGCGACGGCGAGGTTGAGTCGAAGCAGCCGGCCTTGATCAGGCACTCGAAGACCTTGCGGTTGACCTGCTTGCCCTCGACCGCGCCGGCCAGGTGGGCGAGGCCGCGGAAACGGCCGGACCGGCGGCGCGCGGCGAGCACCTCCTCGACCGCCCCCTCGCCGATCCCCTTGACCGCGCCGAGGCCGTAGCGGATCGCCTCGCCGTCGACCGAGAACCACCAATCGCTGGCGTTGACGTCGGGCGGCAGCACCGCGATCCCCATGTCCTCGCACTCGCGGACGTACTTGGCGATCGCGTCCGAGCTGGACATCTCCGAGGTGAGCATCGCCGCCATGAACGCCACCGGGTGGTGCGCCTTCAGGTAGGCCGTCTTGTAGGCGAGGAGGGCGTAGGCGACGCTGTGGCTCTTGTTGAAGCCGTAGCCGGCGAAGGGCTCGATGTAGTCCCACAGCTCGGCGGCCTTCCTGCGGTCGACGCCGCGGCGCTCGGCGCCGGCGAGGAACTTCTGCTTCTGCTCGGTCATCACCTCGAGCTTCTTCTTGCCCATCGCCTTGCGCAGGACGTCGGCCTCGCCCATGGTGAAGCCGGCGACCGCGACCGCGATCTGCATCACCTGCTCCTGGTAGACGATGACGCCGTAGGTCTCCTCGAGGATCGGCCGGGTCTCGGGGAGGATGTAGGCGACGCGCTTCTTGCCGAGCTTGCGCTGGATGTACTCGTCGACCATGCCGACCGAGAGCGCGCCCGGGCGGTAGAGCGCGTTGAAGGCGGCGAGGTCCTCGAACTTCGACGGCCGGGCGCGGCGCAGGAGGTCCGTCATGCCGCGCGACTCGAACTGGAAGACGCCGTTGGTGCGCCCGTCGCAGAACAGCTCGAAGACCGCCGGGTCGTCGAGCGGCACGGCGTCGAGGTCGAGGTCGATTCCCTGCTGGCGCACGAGCTTGACCGCGTCGTCGATCACGGTCAGGGTGCGCAGGCCGAGGAAGTCCATCTTGAGGAGACCCAGCCGCTCGACCCCGTTCATGTCCCACTGGGTGGTGATCGCCTCGTCGTCGCCCTCCTTGAGCTTGCACAGCGGCACCAGCTCCTCGAGCGGTCGCGGCGTGATCACCACCCCGGCGGCGTGGACCGAGGCGTGCCGGGTGAGCCCCTCGAGGCGCTCCCCGACCTCGACGAGGTGCCTGATCTCGGGATCGCTCGCCACCTCCGCCTTGAGCGCATCGATCTCCCGCGCCGCCTCCGAGAGCGAGCGGGTCATGTCCGGGATCAGCTTGGCGATCCGGTCGGCCTTGGCGAAGGGGAGCCCCATCACCCGGCCGACGTCGCGCACCACCGCCTTCGCCGCGAGGGTCCCGAAGGTGATGATCTGGGCGACCTTGTCGCGGCCGTACTTGCCGTTGACGTAGTCGATCACCTCGCCGCGGCGGCGCATGCAGAAGTCGATGTCGATGTCGGGCATGCTGATCCGCTCGGGGTTCAGGAAGCGCTCGAAGAGCAGGTCGTAGCGCAGCGGATCGATGTCGGTGATGCCGAGCGCGAACGAGACCAGCGAGCCGGCCGCCGAGCCGCGCCCCGGGCCGACCGGGATGCCGCGCTCGCGGGCGTAGCGGATGAAGTCCCAGACGATCAGGAAGTAGCCGGCGAAGCCCATGCGTCTGGATCATCCCGACCTCGCGCCGGAGCCGCTCGCGGTAGACCCCCTCGCCGAGCCGCGCCAGGGTGCCGCCGCCGCGCTTCTTGAGCTGCTCGAGCCGCCGCTCGAAGCCCTCCTCGGCGACCCGCGCCAGGTAGGAGTCGAGGGTCTCGCCGGCCGGCAGCGGGAACTCCGGCAGGTGGTACTGGCCGCTCGGGATCTCGAGGTTGCAGCATCTCGGCGATCGCCAGGGTGTTCTCGATCGCCTCGGGGTCCTCCGGGAAGAGCCGTGCCATCTCGTCGGCGGTCTTCAAGTAGAACTCCTCGGAGTCGTACCTCATCCGGTCCGGGTCGTCGACGCGTCTTGCGCGTGCCGATGCAGAGCAGGACGTCGTGGGCGACGGCGTCGGCCTTCTTCAGGTAGTGGCAGTCGTTGGTCGCCACCAGCCGGATGCCGGTCTTGCGCGCGATCCGGCGCAGCGCCTCGTTGCACAGCCGCTGCTCGGGGATGCCGTGGTCCTGGAGCTCGAGGAAGAAGTTCCCCTCGCCGAAGATCTCGAGGTAGCGGCGCGCGGCCGCCTCGGCCTCGGCCTCGCGGTGCGGCCATCGAACTGCTCGTTGACCTCGCCCTTGAGACACGCCGAGAGCGCGATGAGCCCCTCGCTGTGCGCGGCGAGGAGCGCGTGGTCGATCCGCGGCTTGTAGTAGAAGCCGTCGAGGAAGGCGCGCGAGGAGAGCTTGATCAGGTTGCGGTAGCCGGTCTCGTTCCTGGCCAGGAGCACCAGGTGGTTGGCGCCGCCGCCGCTCCGCCGCGGCGTGCGGTCGTGCATGTCGGCGCAGACGTAGGCCTCGATGCCGAGGATCGGCTTGATGCCGGACGCTTGGCGCGGTCGTAGAACTCGAGCGCGCCGAAGAGGTTGCCGTGGTCGGTGAGCGCGATCGCCGGCATGCCGGCGGCGACCGCCGCGCCGAGGACGTCGTCGAGGCGGTTGGCGCCGTCGAGCAGGCTGTACTGGCTGTGCAGGTGGAGATGGACGAAGTCGCTGCTCATGGCTCGGGGGTCGCGGTCTGAGGTGGCTCTCGGTCTCGGGTTCGGGGCTCGGCGTCCGGTCCCTCGGCGCCGCGCTCGCCGGCCGTCCGGCTGATGCGCACGATGTAGCCGAGGCCGGAGATCACGGTCAGGGCCGCGGTCGCCCAGACCAGCGCCGCGGTCAGCATCGGGAAGGCGCGCTCGCCGCCCAGGGCCATGCCCAGGAGGACGACCACCACCGTCGCGATCTGCGCGGTCGTCGTGATCTTACCGATCTTGAGCGGCGGGAAGGCGCGCTGGCCGGTCGCCATGTGCAGGACCAGGGCGAGCACCACGATCAGCACGTCGCGCGCGATCACCAGCACGGTGACCCAGGCCGGGATGGTCAGGAGCGGGTTGAGCGCCGGAATCGCCAGCACCACGTAGGCCGAGGTCAGGAGCAGCTTGTCGGCGATCGGGTCGAGGTAGGCGCCGAGCAGGGTCTGCTGCCCCCAGAAGCGCGCGATGAAGCCGTCGAGGCTGTCGGTGATCCCGGCGATCGTGAAGAGAACCAGTGCGCGCGTCGACTCGCCGTCGACCACCGCGATGATGAACAGCGGCACGAGGCCCATCCGCAGGATGGAGAGCAGGTTCGGGAGGCTGAACATCGTCCTACGACCCCAGCCGGAGGAGGCCCCGGCGGATCAGTTCGAGCGCCTCGGCGCCGGACAGCGGTGCCCGCGGCAGGCAATCGCCGGCCGACGGGATCAGGCCGCAGGCGGCGCCGGTCGAGCAGACGAAGTCGAGGCTCGGCCGCGGGTTGTACGGCACCTCGGCGGCGCACGGCACCGGCTCGCCGCCGGCGGCGCCGCCCAGCAAGCGCAGCACCGCCTCGACCGCGTCGGCCCGGCTCACCGCCCGCTCGGGAGCGAAGCGGTGGACCGAGGGCTCGACCCCGAGGAGCCCGAGGTTGACCACCCGCGCGATCTCCTCGCGCTGGGGGTGGTCGAGGATGTCCGAGGCGATGCGCGGCGCCGAGCCGCGGCCGTAGCGCACCGAGGGGACCAGCCAGTAGAGCAACACGGCGAAGCCGCCGCGCGACAGCTCCGGGACCTCGGCGAGCGCGGTCACCCGCGCCGGGAGCTGGGCGAAGCGCCAGCGGAACTTGCCGGCTTCGAGCCGCGCCGCCAGGTCGGGGTCGCCCGGGTGGGCGGCGGCCAGCTCCTCGAGCAGCGCCAGCCCGCGGCCGGGATCGCCGACCGCCAGCTCCAGCTCGGCGCGGCGCTCGGCCAGCTCGCGGTCGCCCGGGAAGCGCGAGCCGAGGGCGGCGACCGCGGCCAGCTCGGCCCTCGGGTCCGCCTCCGCCACCGCCAGGGCGCGGGCGGCGCGCAGCGTCGCCTCCCCCTCCGGCGCCCACGAGCGCAGCCGCTCGACCGCGGCCCGGGCGTCGGCGAGGCGGCCGCGGGCGATCGCGTCCTCGGCGCGCTGGAAGACCACCTCGGCGGCGCGCGGCGCGACCTCCGCGGCACGTGCGGCGGCCGGCGGCGAGGCGGGGGCGGCGGCGCGGTAGGCCTCGAACGCCTCGACCACCTCGCCGGCCGCTTCGGCGACGCGGCCGCGAAGCAGCTCCGCGGCCACGTAGCCGGGGAGCGCCTCGGCGACCGGCCGGACGCCGGCGAGCGCGGCGGCGAGGTCGCGGCGGTAGAAGTCGGCCTCGGCGAGGAGCACCCGCGCCGGATGGAAGCCCGGCTCGTCGCCCAAGAGCTCCGCAGCCGCCGCCCGCGCCGCGGCCTCGTCTCCCGCGCGCAACGCCTGATGCCCCTCGGCGAGGCGCAGCCGCCGGGCGGCGTCGACCGGGAACGGGTAGCCCTCGAGCGGGTCGGCGAGGAACGGGCGATCCGCGGCGGCGAGGCCCGGGAAGGGCGCCGGCGGCGGCGCCGGGGCCGGCGGCGAGGCAGGCGCGCACGCCGCCGCCAGGGCGCAGGCCGCGGCGGCGAGCAGCGCCTTCATCCGCCGGGGAGCGCGCACCCGGCGCAGCGGAGAGCGGGACGCGTCAGCCGCCGTTGCCCGCCTTCGCCTTGGCGATCGTCGCGATGGCATGTTTGTACACCAAGATCTCCCGATCGTCCATCTCGAACACCACCGCGAACCGATCGAACCGCTTGAGGCGGCCGAGCAGGCTCTGGCCGGTGACCAGCTCGCACTGCATGATCGGACCTTCTTTGAGGTTCTGGAACAGGAACCCGTCCTGGATGTTGATGTTGTGTTTAGCCATCGCGCCTCCAAAAGTCGTTGCGCTCCAGACATTCGAAAAGATGAAAGTTCCCCCGGGCGACCTCGCGGGCGTCGATCCAGTCGATCTCGCGGTCGCGCCGGAACCAGGTGAGCTGTCGTTTGGCGAACCGGCGGGTCTCTCGAACGATCTCTTCCAGGGCGCTCCCGAGCGACCGCTCGCCGGCGAGGTGCGCCGCGAGCTGCCGATAGCCGATCGCCTGAAATGCGGCGTCGTCTCGTGTGTAGCCCCTGGCGAGCAGCCCCTCGACCTCCTCCACCCAGCCTCGCTCCACCATCTCGGCAGCGCGGTCCTGGATGCGATCGTACAGGATGGCTCGCGGCAGCGTCAATCCGATCTTGAACGCCGGAACCTTCTCAGTTCCAAAGGGTTGGCTCGCGATCCACGCGCTGAGCGGGCGGCCGCTGACCGCCGCCACCTCGAGCGCGCGAAGCAGGCGCTGGGTGTCGCCGGGAGCCAGGCGGGCGGCGGTCTCCGGGTCGGACCGCGCCAGCTCGGCGGCCAGCGCCTCGCGCCCCTCCCCGGCCAGGCGGCGGCGCAGCTCGGCGCGGACCTCCGGGTCGCCGGGCGGCACCGGGCTCAACCCCTCGGTCAGCGCCCGCAGGTAGAGCCCGCTGCCGCCGACCACGACCGGTCGCCGGCCGCGTCCCTCGATCGCCGCGATCGCCGCCCGCGCCCCGCGCGCGAACTCCCCCGCCGACCAGGGCTGGTCGGGGTCGAGGACGTCGATCAGGTGGTGCGGCACCCGCCGACGCTCCTCCGGGGTCGGCTTGGCGGTGCCGACGTCGAGCCCGCGGTAGACCTGGAGCGCGTCGGCGTTGACGATCTCGCCGCCGATCGCCTCGGCCAGGCGCAGCCCGAGCGCGCTCTTGCCGGTGGCGGTCGGACCGAGGACGATGAGGATCGGGCGCACGCGCGCCATCGTAGCCGCTCAGGGCGGCACGACGGGCGTCTCGATCGAGAGCGGCAACCCCGGCGCCCATTCGAGGCGGACCAGGCCGAGGCGGTCGGTGCGCAGGAGCGTCACCCCGGCGCGCTCGAGGCGATCGACGACCTCGCCGGCCGGGTGGCCGTACGGGTTGTCGCGGCCGGCCGAGATCAGCGCCGCGCGCGGCTCGAGGGCGGCAAGGAGGGCGCGGCCGGTCGAGGTCTTGCTGCCGTGATGGCCGACCTTGAGCAGCTCGCAGCGCGGATCGGGAAGGCGCTGCAGCACCGCGCGCTCGCCGGCCAGGTCGAGGTCCCCGGTCAGGAGGACGCAGCGGCCGTGCGCCTCGGCGCGGAGGACCAGCGAGAACCGGTTGGGATCGGCGGCCGCCGTCGCGCCCTCCCCGGGCCTCACCGGCCACTCCGGATGGAGCACCTCGATCCGCCAATCGCCGAGCCGGCGGGCGCCGCCGGCGCCGAGGTGCACCGCGCGCGCCCCGGGTGTCGCCGCCAGCTCGTCCGCGCACGGGTCCCCGGCCCAGTGCGGCGACAGCCAGACCTCCCCGACCGGCAGGTAGGAGGCGACGTCGGCCAGCCCGTGGCAGTGGTCGGCGTCGGGGTGGGTCAGCGCCACCGCGTCGAGCCGGTGGACCCCCTCGCCGAGGAGCGCCGGCAGGAGCACCCGGCCGCCGAAGTCGCCGTGACGCCAGCCGCCGCCGTCGACCAGGAGCGACCGGCCGCCGCTCCGGAGCAGGATCGCGTCCCCCTGGCCGACGTCGAGGAGAGTCACCGAGACGGCGCCCGCGTCCGCCAGCGGCGGCCCGCCCGGGGCGCCGGGCCAGGGGATGCCGCGCCAGCAGACGAGACCGGCTAGTACCACCGCCGGCGCGAGCCACGCCCGCCGGAGCGGCCGCAGCAGCCATGCCGTCGCCAGTGCCGCGAGCGCCCAGCAGGCGATCGCCGGCGCCACCGACGCCGCCGTCCCCCAGGCGCCGGGCGGACCGAGCGCCGGCCAGCCGAACGGCGCCGCCACCCGGTCGAGCAGCGGCAGCGCCGCGCCGGCGGCCTCGGGCGAGCCTGCCGCCAGCGCCGTCCAGCCGAGGCAGGCCGCGAGCGCGAACGCAGAGTAGGGGATCGCGAACAGGTTGAGCACCGGCGCCGCCCACGAGCCGAGGTTGAAGACCGGCAGCGCCAGCGGCAGCGAGAGGAGCTGGGCGCCGGCGGTCGCCGCCGCCCCGCGCCGGAGCCAGCGCCCGGCCGCCCGGAGGAGCCGCGTCGCGGTACCGCCGCCGCCCCGCCGCTCGCGTCCTGCCGTCCACCCCGCGCCCTCGTCCTCCCCCCGCCACGCCGCGTCGAGCCGCGGCGCCAGGAAGACGATCCCCGCGGTCGCCGACACCGTGAGCTGGAACCCGACGTCGTACGTCAGCTCCGGCCGCGCCAGCGCCAGCGCCGCCGCCACCACCGCCAGCGCGTTGCCCGACGCCGGCCCCCGCCGGGTCAGCACCGCGATCCCGGCGATCAGCACCATCCCCGAGGCACGCAGCATCGACGGCAGCGGCCCGACCACCGCCAGGTAGCCGGCCACCGCGGCCAGCGCGAGGGCGATCCGGACCGGCCGCGGCAGCGGCGCCGAGACCAGCAGCACCACCCCCGCCAACAGTCCCGCTTGGAGCCCCGACACCGCCATCAGGTGCGCCAGCCCGGAGCGCCGCAACCCGCGCCGCCACCGGGGCGGCAGGTCGTCCGCCTCGCCGAGCACCAGCGCGCGGGCCAGGGCAGGGCCGTGCCCAGACGGACGGCCGGCCGGGGGGCGGGCGGCACCCTGGCCGTCGTCGCGGTCCGGTTCCCCGGTACGGCCGGGCGCCGGCGGCGACGATCCCGGCTCCCCGCCCCCGCCACGGCCAGCGAGCTCCCCCGCCGCGAGCGCCTCCTCCACCCGCAGCCGAAGCGCGTCGGCCGCACGGTCGAGGCGGCCGGGCGGTGCCTGCACCTCGAGCAGCCGGAAAGTCTTGACCCGCAACCGCCAGGGCCCGGGCGGTACCGCGATCCGGTTGGCGTAGCCCGCCGGCCGGCCGAGGTAGCCGCGCGCCCGCAGCCGGCTGCCGCGCGCCGGCGGCGGCTCGTCGTCGGGCAGCTCGATCGCCAGCCGGCGCGACGCGGCGGCCACCGTCCGCCCCTGGACCAGCCGCTCGACGGACAGCTCGCCACGCCACCCATACTCGAGCCGCCGCCAGGGCGTCACCGACTTCCCCTCCACCACCACCGGCCGCGACGGATCGATCCCCGGCCACGGCGCCTCCGGCAACCCGGCCCCGATCGCCGCCGCGAGCAGCCCGGCCGCGAGCCCCGCGATCAGCCGGCCGCCGCGGCCCCCGAGCGCGATCGCCGCCGCGAGGAGCGCGAGCGCCAGCGGCACCGGCAGCCAGGCCAGGCGCAGCCCTGCCGCGGCGCCGGCGAGGACGCCGAGGGCGGGCAGGACGGCGGGTGCGGTGCGAAGGTCCACACCCCAAGAGACGGAAAACGGCGGCGGGATCTCGATCGCGGCGGCTGCTGTATCGTCGCCCCATGCCCGACGACGGCCTCCGCGATCTCCTCCGCGACCACGTCCTCGACCTCCTCGACGGCGAGGGCGCCCACGCCGGCTTCGAGCGCGTCGTCGCCGGTTGGCCCGATCACCTCCAGGGCGTCCGCGCCGAGGGGCTGCCGCACTCCGGCTGGCAGCTCCTCGAGCACCTGCGTCTCGCCCAGCGCGACATCCTGGATTTCAGCCGCGACCCCGGCCACGAGTCGCCGCCCTGGCCCGAGGGCTACTGGCCGCCCGACCCGGCGCCGCCGACCCCGCGGGCCTGGGGCAACAGCGTCCTGCTCTTCCGCGAGGACCTCGAGGCGATGCGCGCCCTCGTCGCCGACGCCGAACGCGACCTCCTCGAGCCCCTCCCCTGGATCGACGACGGCCCGACCCTCCTGCGCGAGGCGCTTCTCCTCGCCGATCACAACGCCTACCACCTCGGGCAGATGGTCGACCTTCGGCGCGCCCTCGGCTGCTGGCCTCCGGAGTGACCATTTCGAATGCCTCCCTGGTCTTGACCGCTACGCGCTGCTCGAGTACCATCCGCCGCTCACGTTTGCGGAACGATCCGTCATGAGCGAACTCAAGAACACGCGCCACGCAGAGCCGGGATCTCTCTCGGCCGCGAGCCGCGACAGTTTCCAAAGCGTGCCGTCCCCGGCGGCGGGAGGTCTTGCCTAGGCCTGCCCTCCGCTGATCTCGCGATCTTCGAGAGCCTTCCGGGACGACTCCCGGAAGGCTCTTTTCGTTTCTCGGGTATCTCGGGCAACTGGAGTAGCGGTCGGAAGACCATGAGCAAGAACTCACGAAAGATCCTGGATCGATGGGTGGAGACCGATCTCGCACGCGAGGCGGAGCGGGGCCGGCTCGACCGCGCCTACCGGCGCGAGGGGCTGCTGCGGACGCTCTCGGAGTCGCTGCTCTCCGGCCGCGGGGTGGTCGTGGTGGGCGAATCGGGGGTCGGCAAGACCGCCCTCGTCCACGAGCTGGTCGCGCGGGCCGCCGAGCGAGGCCGAGCCGACGCGGAGCATCCCGCGAGGGCGTCAGCCCCCGCGTTCCTGGCCGGGCGCCGGGTGCTCCAGATCTCCATCCGGCGGGCCGCCTCGACTCTGAAGAAGGACGAAGCCCTCGGCCTGCACATGCTGGACTTGGTCGAGTCGCTCGCCGAAATGGGCGACGAGGTCGTGGTCTACCTGCGCGATCTCCATCTCGCCTACGGATTCAACCTGGAAGACCACCTGATCTCGCTCGCCTGCCGTCTCCACCACCCGCTCATCGCAGAGGGCGAGCGCGAGGTGCGCAGCCTGTTCGAGTTCGAGCCCCACCTCGACCACCTGCTCACCCTGGTCGAGGTCCACGAGCCGACGCTGGCCGAGGCACGGCAGATGCTGGCCGCCTGGTGCCGCCACCGCGGGCAGCGGACGGCCGTCGAGGTGGAGCCGGCGGCCCAGGAGGAGGCGCTCCAGCTCTCCTACCGCTTCCTCTCCCGCGGTCGCCTGCCGCGCAAGGCGGTCCTGCCGCTCGAGCAGCTCGTGGCCCGAGCGCAGCCGGGGACCACCGTCGGACCTTCGGACGTCGCCACCCTGCTCTGCCGCCAGTACGCCCTGCCGCCGCTTCTCGTCGACCCGTCGGTCCGCCTCGACCTGACGGCCCTCGAAGCCCGTCTCGGCGAGGCGGTCCGCGGCCAGCCCGGGGCGGTGCGGGCGGTCGCGGCGATGACCGGCCGCATCAAGGCCGGCCTGCTCGACCCGCACCGGCCGTTCGGCCTCTTCCTGTTCGTCGGTCCGAGCGGCGTGGGGAAGACCCATCTCGCGCGGGTCCTGGCGGAGGAGATCCTCGGCTCCCGCGAGCGCCTGCTGCGGCTCAACATGGCCGACTACCCGAACGACGACTCCGCCGGCGTCCTCTTCGGGCGGCCCGGCCACGACCTCGAGACCCGCCGCGGCACCCTCTCGCGGCTGGTCCGCGGCAACCAGTTCGGGGTCCTGCTCCTCGACGAGCTGGACAAGGCCGCCCCGGCGGTCCAGGACCGCCTGCTGCAGCTCTTCGACGAGGGGGTCTTCATCAACGGCGCGGAGGAGACCGTCTCCTGCCGCGCGCTGGTGATCATCGCCACCGCCAACGCCGGTTCCGGGTGCTGGGAGGAGCACCCGCCGGGGTTCGGCTGCGCGGGGGCGGATCCCCTGCACGGGCTGGACGAGAAGCTCCGGCGCCACTTCCGTTACGAGCTCCTCAACCGCTTCGACGAGGTGATCTCCTTCGCTCCCCTGGCACCGGCCGAGGTGCGCGCGCTGGTGCGGCGGGAGCTGGCGCTGCTCGAACGGCGGCCCGGGCTGGAGCGTCTCGGCTTGCGCCTGGAAATCGAGAACAGGGCCGTTGAGCGCCTGATCGCCGAAGGCTACGACCCGCGCCACGGCGCCCGTTTCCTGCGCCACACCCTGGAGCGGCGGGTCAGCTCGGTGCTCGCCGCCTGGCTGGTGGAGAACGCGCCCGAGCCCGGCGCCAGCCTCACCGTCGGGCTTCTCGCGGACAACTTCGTGATCCGTCCCGCGCGGCGGCCGGAGCCGTCGCGGCGGATGGAGATCAGAGCGGTAGCGAGGAGCGCCTCTTAGAACTCAAACCACGCCGTTTCGGCGCAAGTCATCCAGATAGGCCATGACCTCGGCGTAGAACGAATCGGGATCCTCGCACTTGTAGCGGCGGCCCTGCAGCTCGACACTGATCCCGTAGGGGATCTCGCCCTTTAGTCGACGCAGGCACCCCTGCAGGGCTGGCGGGAGGTTTACCTGGTTCATCTCCGCTGCCTTGGTCTTCACCTCCACGAAGACCTCGCGGTCATCCAAGAGAACCCGAGCATCGCAGTTCGAGTTCTGGCGCGTGCGATGAGGGGATACTCGGTCAAACCCCGTGATCGCCAAGCCGAGCCTCTCACCCAAGAGCTGGAAGCCGATGACTCGCCCACTGCTTCGCAGACTCGTTCGTGCCGGGGTTCGAGCCCCCGCATGAATACTCGATGTCACGCGTGATCTCCTGGCATCGGTCCTCGAATCCCTCGACCTGATCGAGACCCAGGAAGAACTCCAACGCACCGAGGACGTCCAGATGGCTCCAGCCGCCGCCGAGGGGCATCTAGATTCCCCCAGAAAACCTCGCACGCGGGGAAAGCGGTCGATCATGACCAGGAGCCAGTCTCCTCACTCTCTAGACCTCATCCCGTTGACGGTGACGCAGCACTGGCGCCAGCGCCCGCAAAGCGTCGTTGACCGATGCACCATCCGGGAAGACGTCCAGCACCTCGGGGTCGATCACGACGACGTTGGTCCCCCGGGCGTATCTCGCAGCCGTGACACCTCGAACCGCGTCGGAGAAATCGTACTCCGGGCGCATCGTGTCCCGATCCTCAAGCGGCTTCTCGACTCTATGTTCCTTCATAGCTCACTCGCTCCAGCCGCGTTGCAAGCCTCGCCGAGATCAGGCGCGTCTGCGGCGGCCTTTCACAGAAGGCTACCACCAGCAGTCTCTGTCGGTTCGACATGCCGAGCAGGAGGAACCGCTCCTCCTCTTCCGAGTGATCGGGGTCTCGCTTGAGGAGGGCAAGGGAGTCGGCGAAGGCGGTCGATGCCTCATCGAACGTCACTCCGTGTTTCCGAGCGTTCGCCGCCGCCTTGCTCCCATCCCACTCGAAGATGTACGACACCAGCACCCCCTCACTCGTTCTGCAGTCCCGTTGGGTCCACCGCCGCCTCCCACGCCTCCGCCTCCGGGCCGAACAGCGACAGCAGGGGCAGCTCGATCCGCTTGCGGAGCAGGCGCCGTAGGAGGCGGTCGCGGGCGGCCTCGATCTCCGCCGGAGGCAGGCGGCCGGCGACGCCGGCGAGGGAGGCCTCGGCCTGGCGCTCCAGCTCGGTGCGGCCGGCCGCGCGCAGGCGGCGCTCGGCGGCGTCGAGGGCCGCTTCCTCGAGGCGGGCGAGCGCCTCCTCGACCGCCTCGGGAGGACCGGTCAGGGCGCGGATCGCGGCCGCCAGCTCGTCGCGACCGGGGAGCTTCGCGGGGAGCGCGGCGGCCAGCGCCTCGAGGCGGGACGGGACGTCGAGCGCCGGCGGCGCCGGCTCGCGCTCGCCCGGGGCCTGGAGCTCCTGGACCTCCTCCCACGCTGCCTCGACCGCCGGCGCGCAGTAGCGGAGGCTGTGGATCCTGCCGCGGGCGCCGCGCTCGCCGCGCCTGGCGAAGACCTCGGCCAGCGTGGTCTCGATCAGCGCCAGCGGCACCCCCAGCCGGTGCCACCGCTGGGCCACCAGCCAGTCGGCCGGCGAGAGCAGGAGCGGCGCTCCGCGCAGGCGGATGAAGACGTCCTCGACGGCGCGGAAGTAGGCGTGGTCGTCGGCGGTGCCGGCGGGCGCCTCGCCGCCGCCGCTAGCGGTTGCGCTCATGGATCAGGCGCAGCCCGCGCAGGGTCAGGAGCTGGTCGACCTCGCGGATGTGGCGCGAGCCGGCGGCGACCAGCTCGGCCTGGCCGCCGGTGGCGATCACCCCCTTGAGCCCCGGGATCTCGGCGATCAGGCGCTCGAGGATGCCGTCGACCAGCCCGACGTAGCCGTAGTAGATCCCCGACTGCATCGCCGCCGCGGTGTTGCTCCCGACGAGGCGCGCCGGCTCGGCGAGGTCGACCCGGAAGAGGCGCGAGGCGTGCGAGAAGAGCGCCTCGGCCGAGATGCCGATGCCGGGCGCGATGATGCCGCCCGCGTACTCGCCGGCGGCGTTGACCACGTCGAAGGTGGTGGCGGTGCCGAAGTCGACCACCACCACCGGCGCGCCGTGGCTCTCGCGCGCGGCGAGCGCGTTGACGATGCGGTCGGCGCCGACCTCCGACGGGTTGTCGTAGCGGATCGGCAGGCCGGTCTTGATCCCCGGCTCGACGAAGAGCGGCTCGGTGCCGAAGTAGCGCCGCGACATCCGCTCGAGGGTGCTCTTGAGCGGCGGCACCACCGACGAGATCACCACCCCCTCGGCGGCGAGCGGGTCGATCCCCCAGCGGTCGAAGAGCGGCAGGAGGAGCGCGCCGTGCTCGTCGGCGGTCCGCTCGCTGTCGGTCGAGAGGCGGAAGCTCTCGACCAGCTCGCCGCCGCGGTCGATGCCGACCACGGTGTTGGTGTTGCCGACGTCGACCAGGATCAGCATGCCGGCACCGGTCTCCGCCGCGCCCCTCTCTCCAGCCGGCCTGCCGCGCGCAGTCACGCGAGCACCTCGCCGGCGGCCAGGCGCAGCTCGCGCTCCTCGCCGGCCCCGCCCGCCTCCGGCCGCAGGCGCAGGAAGCCGCGGCGGTCGAAACCGAGGAAGACTCCCTCGACCGTCCGCTCGCCGTCGCGGCAGCGCATCCGCTCGCCCGGCGAGTGGGCCGAGAGCGCCTGGTACTCGCGCGCCGCGTAGCCCTCGTCGCCCAGGTGGGCCAGCTCGGCGATCACCGCGGCGGCGAGGTCGCACAGCAGCTCGGCCAGCGACGGCGGCGCGGGGCTCTCGTCGGCGAGCGCCGCCGCCGGCAGGGCGGCACCGCCGCCGGACGCGATCGCCGCCGCGACCTCGGGCGCCGCACGATGATTGACGCCGAAGCCGATCACCGCCACCGGCGCGCCCTCCTCCCCGCGCTCGGTCTCGATCAGCACGCCGCCTAGCTTGCGTCCGCCCTCGTCGAGAGCGCCCAGCAGCAGGTCGTTGGGCCACTTGAGCCGGCAACCGGGCCCCGCCGCGGGCAGATGGCGGCCGGCGGCGCGGCAGAGGCCGACCGCGGCCAGGAGCGGCAGCGTGTGGAGGCCGTCGTCGCCGGCGAGCGGAGTCACCAGGGTGGCGTAGACGCCGCGGCCGGCCGGGCTGGACCACGAGCGGCCGCGCCGGCCGCGGCCGGCGGTCTGCTCCCAGGCGACCACCAGCGACGCCGGCGTCACCTGCCCGTCGGCGAGGTAGTCGCGGGCGATCCGGCGGCCGATCGCGTTGGTCGACGGGACGCTCGGCAGGATCACCAGGTTGGCGGGCAGGCGCGCGGGCTCCTCGGCCTGGAGGCGCAGCAGCTCGTGGAGGTAGCCCTGGAAGCCCATCGCGGGCGGATTATCTACCAGGGGCGCATCAGCGGCCCCCGAGCCCGGCCAGCAAACCGCGGCGGCGCTCGACCAGCTCGGCGAGCCGCGCCCGGTTGCCCTCGACCACCGCGGGCGGCGCCTTGGCCAGGAACGCCTCGTTGGACAGCCGCTGCTCGGCGGCGGCGATCTCCCCCTCGAGCTTCTCCAGCTCGCGCTCGAGACGGCGGCGTTCTTCCTGGCCGATCTCGCGCTCCGGCGGCGCCAGGGCCACGCGCACGCCGGCCACGAGATCGCGCGCCGCGCCCTCGGGGATTCCGGAGCCCGCGCGGGGGCCGGCGGCGACCTCGGCACGGCAGAGGAAGGCGGCGAGCGGTGCCTGCTCGGCGAGGAAGTTGGCGAGCCGAGGATCGTCGGCGGCGAGCCACAGCGCCACCAGCTCGCCCGCCGGCACGCCCAGTTCGGCGCGCAGGTTGCGCACCCGCGTCACCACCGCGATCAGCGCTTCCATCGCGCGCTCGGCGGCGTCGTCCTCCCACGCCGGCACCCGCTCCGGGTAGGGGGCGACGACGATGGTGTCGGGGCTAATCGCCTCGTGCCCGGGCAGCCGCTGCCACAGCTCCTCGGTCAGGTGCGGCATCACCGGGTGGAGCGCGCGCAGGCTCCGGTCGAGCACGGTCAGGAGCACCTCGCCGGCGCGCGGCCGCGGCGCCTCGCCGGAGAGCGCGGGCTTCGACAGCTCGATGTACCAGTCGCACAGCTCGCCCCAGAAGAAGTGGTAGAGGCGGTGGCAGGCGAGGTCGAAGCGGAACGCCGCGAGCTGCTCGTTCACTTCGCCGACGGTGCGCGAGAGGCGCGAGAGGATCCAGCGCTCGGGCGCGGCCAGCCCGGCAGGGTCGATCTCGGCCGCCACCCGGTCGGACTCATTCACCCGCGCCAGGGCGAAGCGGGTCGCGTTCCAGATCTTGTTGCCGAACGCGCGGTAGCCGGCCATCCGCTCGGGGTCGAGCGGGATGTCGTTGCCCGGCGTGTCGAGGATCGCCAGGGTGAAGCGCATGGCGTCGGCGCCGTACTCGGCCACGAGGTCGGCGGGGTCGAGGACGTTGCCCTTGGTCTTCGACATCTTGACGCCCTCGGCGTCACGCACCAGGCCGGTGAGATGCACCTTCGGGAACGGCACCTCGCCGGTGAAGTGGAGCCCGGTCATCACCATGCGCGCGACCCAGAAGAACAGGATGTCGAAGCCGGTGATCAGGACGTCGTTGGGGTAGAAGGTCCGCAGGTCGTCGGTGTCGTCCGGCCAACCGAGGGTCGAGAACGGCCAGAGCGCCGACGAGAACCAGGTGTCGAGGACGTCGGAGTCCTGCTCCAGCTCGGCGGTGCCGGCGAGGAGCGCCGCCTCCTCCTCGTCGTGGGCGACGACCGTGCGGCCGTCGGGGGTGTACCAGGCCGGGATGCGGTGGCCCCACCAGAGCTGGCGCGAGATGCACCACGGGCGGATCCCCTCGAGCCAGTGCTCCCAGGTCTTGAGCCAGCTCCCGGGGATCAGCTCGAGGTCGCCCCGGCGCGCCGCCTCGAGCGCCTGCTTCGCCATCCCCGAGACGTCGCAGAACCACTGGGTCGAGATCAGCGGCTCGATCGGCTCGCCGCTCCTCTGGCTGTGGCCGACGTTGTGGACGTGGTCCTCGACCTTGACCAGATAGCCCTGGTCACGCAGCATCTCGACCACCTTCGCGCGCGCCTCGTGGCGGTCGAGGCCGGCGAAGTCCTCGCCGGCGGCCTCGGTCATCCGTCCGTGGCGGTCGATCACCCGCACCTCGTCGAGGCCGTGACGGCGGCCGATCTCGAAGTCGGCCGGGTCGTGCGCCGGGGTGACCTTGACCAGCCCGGTGCCGAACCCGCGCTCGACCGCCGGGTCGGCGACGAAGCGCAGCCGGCGACCGACCAGCGGCAGCACCGCCGCCGCGTCGAGCAAGTGGGCGTAGCGCTCGTCGCCGGGGTGCATGGCGATCGCGGTGTCGCCGAGCATGGTCTCGGGGCGGGTGGTGGCGACCACGATCTGCTCGTCGCTGCCGTCGATCGGGTAGGCGACGTGGTAGAGCTTGCCGCGGACCTCGCGCATCTCGACCTCGAGGTCGGAGATCGCGGTGTCGAGCACGGGCGACCAGTTGACCATGTACTCGCCGCGCGTGATCAGCCCCTCGCGGTAGAGGCGGACGAAGGCGGTGCGCACGGCGCTGGAGAGCCCCTCGTCGAGGGTGAAGCGCTCGCGCGTCCAGTCGCAGCTCGCGCCCATCATCTCGAGCTGCCGGCGGATGTTGCCGTGGTACTGCTCCTTCCACTGCCACATCCGCTCGAGGAAGCGCTCGCGGCCGATCTCCCGGCGGTCGGTGCCCTCGGCGGCGAGCGCGCGCTCGACCATGAGCTGGGTGGCGATGCCGGCGTGGTCGGTGCCCGGCAGCCAGAGCGCGTTGTAACCCTGCATCCGCTTCCAGCGGGTGAGGAGATCCTGGAGCGTCGACTGCAGGGCGTGCCCGATGTGGAGCTTGCCGGTGACGTTGGGCGGCGGGATCATGATGCAGAACGGCGGCCGCTCCGACGGCGCCTCGGCGACGAACCAGCCCCCCTCGGCCCAGAACTGCTGCCACTTGGGCTCATAGCTCGACGGGTCGAAGCGGGTGTCCATGGCGGGCGGGGGATCGCGGAAGCGGCGGGCGGAGAGGCGAGGGACCGCTCGGGGCACGGGGGGCGCCCCGGCCGGATCAGTCGATCTGCCCCTCCAGCTCGCGCAGGCGCTCGCGGATGACCACCTCGGCGAGGTCGGGGACCACCTCCCAGGCGACCTCGCGGGTGACCCGCTCGCCGACCAGCTCGGCCACCCGGCGCGCGATCCGCTCGACGTCGCCGTCGGTGAGGCCGGCCGCCGGCGCGGCGGGCACGGGCGGCGCCGCGGCCGGGGGCACGGCGGCCGCGGCCTCGGCGTAGAAGGCGGCTCCCGGCTCGCTCCAGGAAGGCGCCGCGGCGGCGATCTCCGGCTCGGCCGGCGCCGGCGCGGCCTCCTCGGGCTCGCCCCACGACGGCTCGCCCCACGACGGCTCCTCGGCGACCGCCGGATACTGCTCGTCTGGGGGCAGGACGAGCGAGCTGGGCTCCTCGGGCTCGTCCCACCGGAAACCGGCGGCGGCGACCGCCTGGTCGGCGTCGCCCTCCCCCGGCGCCGGCGCGCCGGCCGCGCCCGGGGCGGGGCCGCCCTTCGCCTCCCCCTCCTCGACCGAGAACCCCCAGCCGGGGGCGGCGACGTAGCCGCTCACCGCGCTGCCGCCGGTACCGGCGGGCGCGGCGGGCTCCTCGGCCTCCGCGACGGCGGCACCGGCACCGACGCCCGCGCTCTCGTCACCCGCTCCGAGGTCGAAGACCTCTTCGCGGCCGCGCTGCCGCGGCTCGATCTCGCCGAGCTGGAACGGCTCCCGCGCCGCCTCGGGCCCCACCTCGCCGAGATACGGCCGGCCCCACGCCGGCTCTTCGACCTCGACCTGGCCGACCGCGGGCGGGGTCACCTCGGCCGGCTGGCGATCGAGCGGTCCCCACTCGCCCTCGCCTCCGGCCGGCTCGTCGGGCTCGCCCGGACCCGCGGCCGCGGACGGCTCCGCGGCCCAGTCCGGCTCCGGCTCCGCCGCCGGGGCGGCCCACTCCGGCTCCGCGGACCGCTCCTCGGTCTCGCCGGCGAGGTCGAAGCCCCAGGTCGAGTCACCGTCCTGCGGCGCGACGGCCGAGGGGGCCGCGGCGGAGGGGGCGGCCGCCTCCACCGGACCCATCAGGTCGTCGACGAGCTGGAGCAGCTCCTGCGAATCGAACGGCTTCTTGAGGTGGGCGTCGGCGCCCGCGGCGCGCGCCTCGGCCTCGTCGAACGGCTCGAAGGTGCCGACCAGCAGGAGCACCGGCACGTCCGGGTAGAGCTGCTTCGCGCGCCGGCAGACGTCGATCCCCGAGGCGCCCGGCATGTGGACGTCGGCGATCACAAAGTCGGGGCGCAGCTCGTCGAGCCGTTCCAGGGCCTCGTCGCCGTCGCCGGCCGCCACCACCTCGTAGTCCTCCTCCATGAAGGTGAGCTCGATCACCTTCTGGATGGTGACGCTGTCATCGGCGAGCAGGATCGTGCGGCTCATGAGCCCTCCGTCCATCCCGGCTTCCTGCGCGGGACGCCCCGTGGTTCTGTCGCGTCGGAGCGAGCGGCATTGTAGCAGACCGCGAGTCCCACCTAAGTGGCGACCGGGCAAGGCGAAACCGGGCATGGGAGGGCTCCGGCGGGCGGCCCAGGAACCGGATTTGCAGATCTGCCGAGCCATCGATGGAGAGGCTCCAGCCGCGCCAGGCGACGGAGCCCAGCAGCAAGCCCAGGAGCAAGCCCCAGGAGCAAGCCCCAGGAGCAAGGAGGTCCCCCGATGAACCCGCTTCCCACCCGCGTCCCGCTCATCGCCCTGCTCGTGATCGCGCTCGCCGCCGCCGTGGCGCCCGCGCTCGCCGCCGATGCCCAGGGCCCGGCCCAGGCGCCCCCCGAAGGCCCCGGAACCCGCGTCTGCGACGACAACGACGGCTGCGACCCCGGCGAGCTGTGCCTCAAGGAGACCGGGAAGTGCGACAAGAAGGGCAAGTGCGAGGCCCGCCCCGACGCCTGCACCGCGATTTTCGACCCGGTGTGCGGCTGCGACGGCCGGACCTACGGCAACGAGTGCGAGGCCTGGCGCGCCAGCGTGAGCGTCGCCGCCGCGGGCGAGTGCACCGGCGGCGGCAGCGCCTGCCAGACCAACGACCAGTGCAGTGCGAGCGAGTACTGCGCCAAGCCCGAGGCCCAGTGCGAGGGCGATGGGAGCTGCCAGGAGCGACCCGAGGTCTGCACCCAGATCTTCGACCCGGTGTGCGGCTGCGACGCCCAGACCTACAGCAACGCCTGCGACGCCGCGGCCGCGGGGGTCAACGTCGTGAGCCAGGGAGAGTGCCCGGGCGCGGCGACGCTGTGAGCCCGGCCCGCGGCCTCAACCCCGCGCGGCGCCGAACGCGGCGAGCAGCTCCGTGGCCGCCTTTCCCGCCGTCTTCTCGCCGGCGGCGACTGCGCGCTCGGCTTCCGCCAGCCGCTCGCGCACCGCCAGGCGCTCGCCGGCGTCGCCGCGCCCCGGCGAGTTGCTACAATCCGGCTCGATAAAGCCGATTGGAGGCGCCGATGTCCGTCGCAGTCGCCGAGCTCGAAGCGAAGATCCGATCCCTCGGAACCGAGGAACGAACCGAGTTGGTCCGCGCTCTCATCGCCGACATGGACGGCCCACCGGACGCCGCCGTCGAGAGCGCCTGGCTCGACGAGGCGCGCCGGCGCCAGCGCGAGATCGTCGAAGGCCGAGCACAGCTCGTTCCCGGCGCGCAGGTGTTCGAGAACCTCCGCGTTCGCCTCGGGAGATGAGGCTCGCCTTCCATCGCGAGGCCGAACTGGAGCTGATCGAAGCCGCTGCGTTCTACGACCACCAGGTCGAAGGTCTCGGGGAACGGCTCGGTTCCGAGGTCGAGCGGATCACCGAACTCCTCCTCCGCCATCCCAACCTCGGCGTTCCGATCGACCCGGATCTCCGCCGCTTCGTCCTCGATCGGTTCCCATTCACACTGATCTACAGCGTTTCCGCCGATCTCCTCACGGTGCTGGCCGTAGCTCACCACAGCCGCCGGCCCGACTACTGGCGCTCGCGGTTTCCGCCCTGACGCGGGCGCTCAGGTCTCGGAGCAGCCGAGCTCGACCAACGCGACCAGATCCGCGGCCGCCTCCCCCGCCGTCCGTTCGCCGGCGACGACCGCGCGCTCGGCTTCCGCCAGCCGTTCGCGCACCGCCGGGTGGTCGCGGAAGGCCGCGAGCAGGCGCTCCTCGATGGCGCCCTGGAGCCACTCCGAGCGCTGCTCGCGGCGGCGCGCCTGCAGCTCGCCGCCGGCGGCTAGCGTACGGTGGTGCTCGTCGACCAGCGCCCACAGCTCGGCGATCCCCTCGCCGGTCAGGGCACTTACGGCCACCGCCCGCGGGCGCCAGCTCGCGCCGCGCGGCCGTAGGTAGCCGAGCGCGGCCGAATAGTCGGCGAGGGCGCGGCGGGCCGGGGCGACGTTCTCCGCGTCGGCCTTGGTCACAGCCACCAGGTCGGCCAGCTCGACGATGCCGCGCTTGATCCCCTGCAATTCGTCGCCGGCGCCGGCAAGGACCAGGAGGAGGAAGAAGTCGACCATGCCCGCGACCGCGGTCTCGGACTGCCCGACGCCGACGGTCTCGACCAGCACGACGTCGAATCCGGCGGCCTCGCACAAGAGCATCGCCTCGCGGGTGCGCCGGGCGACGCCGCCGAGCGTGCGCGCCGCGGGCGACGGGCGGACGTAGGCGCGCGGGTCCTGGGCCAGCCGCTCCATCCGGCTCTTGTCGCCGAGGATGCTCCCGCCCGAGCGAGCGCTCGAAGGGTCCACCGCGAGCACCGCGAGGCGCTTGCCGGCGTCGAGGAGGTGCGCGCCGAGGGCGTCGATCAGCGTGCTCTTGCCGACCCCGGGTGCCCCGCTGATCCCGACCCGCACCGCGCCGCCGGTGTGCGGCAAGAGGAGCCCGAGCACCTCCTGGGCGAGCGCCTCGTCGGCCGGGCTGGTGCTCTCGACCAGGGTAATCGCGCGCGCGAGGACGGTGCGGTCGCCGGCACGGACCCCGTCGGCGAGGCGCGCGGCGTTGGGCCCGGCGGCGGGGCGCACCGGAGACCGGGCGGGCGGGGCGCTGGCGTCGTCGGTGGGCATCCGGAGTCCCGCCGGAGTCAGGGCGCCTTGGGCGAGGCGGACCCGGGAGAGTCGCCCGGCCCGGCGGCTGCGCCCTCGCCGGCCGCCGGCGCCGGGGGCGCGCCGAGGGCGTCGAGCAGCTCGTGGGCGGCCTCGGAGATCACCGTCCCCGGCCCGAACACCGCCACCGCGCCGGCCTCGCGCAGCCGCGGCACGTCGGCCGGCGGCACCACGCCGCCGACCACGACCAGGATCTCCGGCCGGCCGAGCCGCGCCAGCTCGCGGCGCAGCGCCGGCACCAGGGTCATGTGCCCGGCCGCCTGGGAGCTGACGCCGACCACGTGGACGTCGTTGTCGACCGCCTCGCGCGCGGTCTCCTCCGGGGTCCGGAACAGCGCCCCGACGTCGACGTCGAAGCCGAGGTCGGCGAAGGCGCTGGCGACCACCTTCTGGCCGCGGTCGTGGCCGTCCTGCCCCATCTTGGCGACCAGGAGCCGCGGGCGGCGGCCGCGGCGGGCGGCGAACCCTTCGACCCGCCGGCGCACCCGCTCGATCGCATCGTTCCCCGCCCCCATCTCGCCGCTGTAGACCCCGGCGACCGAGCGGGTCTCGGCGCGGTGGCGGCCGAACGCCTTCTCGAGCGCCATGCTCATCTCCCCCACCGTGGCGCCGGCGCGCGCGGCGGCCACCGATCGTTCGAGCAGGTTCCCGTCGCCGCACTCGGCGCAGGCGGTGAGCGCCCCGAGCGCCGATTCGACCGCCGCGCTGTCACGCTCGGCGCGGAGCTTTTCGAGGCGCGCGAGCTGGGTCCGGCGCACCGCCTGGTTGTCGACCGCGAGCACCTCGACCGGGTCGTCCTCGGCCGGCCGGAAGCGGTTGACGCCGACGATCGTCTGGCGGCCGGAGTCGATCCGCGCCTGGGTGCGCGCCGCCGCCTCCTCGATGCGGAGCTTCGGCAGGCCCGCCTCGATCGCGCGGGTCATGCCGCCCAGCTCCTCGACCTCGGCGAGGTGCCGCGCGGCGCGCTCGGCGAGGTCGTGGGTCAGCCGCTCGACGAAGTAGGAGCCACCCCAGGGATCGACCGTGCGGCAGGTCCCGGACTCGAGCTGGAGCTGGAGCTGGGTGTTGCGGGCGATCCGCGCCGAGAAGTCGGTCGGCAGCGCGAGCGCCTCGTCGAGCGAGTTGGTGTGGAGCGACTGGGTGTCGCCCTGGGTCGCCGCCATCGCCTCGACCGCGGTGCGCGCGACGTTGTTGTAGACGTCCTGGGCGGTCAGCGTCCAGCCCGAGGTCTGGCAGTGGGTGCGGAGCGCGAGCGAGCGCGGGTCCGCCGGCTCGAACGGACGGAGGAGGCGCGCCCAGAGGAGGCGCGCCGCCCGGAGCTTCGCGACCTCCATGAAGAAGTGCATGCCGATGCACCAGAAGAACGACAGCCGCGGCGCGAAGTCGTCGATCCCGAGCCCGGCGCCGAGCCCGGCGCGCACGTACTCGAGGCCGTCGGCCAGGGTGTATGCCAGCTCGAGGTCGGCGCGTCGCGCCCGCCTCCTGCATGTGGTAGCCGGAGATCGAGACCGAGTTGAAGCGCGGCATGTGCCGGGCGGTGTAGCTCATCACGTCGGCGACGATGCGCATCGACGGGCCCGGCGGGTAGATGTAGGTGTTGCGGACCATGAACTCCTTGAGCACGTCGTTCTGGATCGTGCCCGAGAGCGCGGCCTGGTCCACCCCCTGCTCCTCGGCGGCGACGATGTAGAGCGCCATCACCGGCAGCACGGCGCCGTTCATGGTCATCGACACGCTCATCTCGTCGAGCGGGATGCCGTCGAAGAGGACGCGCATGTCGAGGAGCGAGTCGATCGCCACCCCGGCCATCCCGACGTCGCCGACCACCCGCGGGTGATCCGAGTCGTAGCCGCGGTGGGTGGCGAGGTCGAAGGCGATCGACAACCCCTTCTGGCCGGCGGCGAGGTTGCGCCGGTAGAAGGCGTTCGACTCCTCGGCGGTCGAGAAGCCGGCGTACTGGCGGATCGTCCACGGGCGGCGCACGTACATCGTCGGGTACGGGCCCCGGACGTAGGGCGGGAAGCCGGGCATGCCGCCGAGGTGGTCGACGCCGTCGAGGTCGGCGGCGCCGTAGACCGGGCGGATCGGGATCCCCTCGGGGGAGAGCCAGGGCTCGGCGGCGGCGGCCGAGGCGGCTGCGACCGTCGCGGGCGTCGCGACGTCGTCGAAGCCGAGCGCCGAGAGGTCCGGGATCCGGCTCACGGCTCGCCCTCCGCTCCGCGGCTCGACGCCGGCGGCGGCACGCCCTCGTCCTCGAACGGCTCGGCGAGCCGGTGGCGCGGCAGCGGGGAGATCCACTCGCCGGCGAGGAGGCCCTCGGCGCGGGGCCTCGGCGGAAGGTGCGCGGCCTCCCCTGCCGACTCGGGCCCGCCCGGCGGCGGGAAGACGCTCACCCCGAGCACCGGCTCGCGGCCCTCGACCAACGCCGCCCGCCGCTCCCGCCAGGCCGCCTCGGCCGCCGCCTGGAGCCGCCCCGAGCGCAGGTGCTCGGCGATGCCGCCCGCGGCCTCGACCCGGCGCAGCTCGTCCCAGGCGCGGCGCGCCAGCTTCTCGGTGAGGGCCTCGACGTAGTAGGAGCCGCCGGCCGGATCGGCGACCTTGCCGAGGTGCGCCTCCTCGGCAAGGACGTGCTGGAGGTTGCGGGCGGTGCGCCGGCCGAGCCGCGAGCCGGCGGGCTCCGCCGCCGTGCGCAGCAGCCGGTCGTAGGGGGCGGCGGTGATCGCGTCGGCACCGCCGGCGATGGCGGCGAAGACCTCGCCGGTGACGCGCAGCAGGTTGGTCCACGGATCGCGCCGCGCAAGCGCGAGGTCCGAGCTGACCGCGTGCACGAACGGCGCTGGCGGTTCGGCGACCCCGCAGGCGGCGAGGAGCTTCGACCAGCAGAGGCGAAGCGCGCGAAGCTTGGCGATGCCGAGGAAGAGGTCGCGGCCGGGGGCGATCCGCACCACGATCTGCGCGGCGGCCGCCTCCGGCGCGAGCCCCGCCTCCTCCAGCCGCCGCAGGTAGCGCGCGACCGTGGCGAGCGTCCAGCCCAGCTCCTGCGCCGGGGTCGCGCCGGCGTCGTGCCAGGGCAGGGCCGAGACGGTGACCGCCCGCGCGCGCGGCATTGCGGCAGCGCAGCGGGCGGCGAGGCCGGCAGCCATCGCCTCGACCTTCTCGAGCGGCTCGGGCAGCATTCCGTCGCGTGCGAGATCGCCGATGGGGTCGAGACCGAGGAAGAGCCGTACCCGCGACCGGTCGGCACCGCGGATCTCGAGCGCTGGGAACGCGAACGCCGCTGCCAGCAGCGAGCCGGGACCGGCGTCGAGGAAGACCGCCACCCGCTCGAGATCGACACCCTCGAGCAGCGCCGCGAGCTCCGCCGGCGAGCCCGCCGGAATGCCGGACGGGGGGCCGGCCGGAGGGGCGGGCGGCTCCGGCGCCTCGACGGGAGACGCGACTCCTCGGCGGCGGCGGTGCTCCATCATCGCAGCGATCGTCGCCGGGTCGGCGAAGAGCCCTCCCAGCACGTCCAGCTCGAGCCAGACGGCGTCGCAGCCACCGCGCAGGTCCGCCGCCAGCGCCGCCTTCGCCGCCTCGACGTCGGGCGCATCGATCCGGGCGCAGCGCCGCCAGCCGCCGGCCTCCCCCGCCGCCCGCGAGCCGCGGACGAACGGCGCGCCGCCGGGCAGGCCGCGCGGGTCCTCGCCGCCCCCCCACGGCCGCTCGTGGTAGAGCGGCGCGACCCGGATACCGCCGGGGAGCGTCGAAGCCAGCGAACCGAACGGCGCTCCGCGCAGCTCCTTCTCGACCCGCTGGCACCAGCGGTCGAAGGAGACCGGTTCGAAGGACATCGGATCGGAGCCGGCGCCGGTCACATGTTGCGGCGGTACTGGCCGCCGACCTGGTAGAGCGCGCGCGAGAGCTGGCCGAGCGTGCAGACCTTGCACGCCTCCATCAGCGCCTCGAAGACGTTGCCGTCGCTCGAGCGCCGCGCGCTGCACGCCGCCGAGCGCCTCCGGGCGCGACCGCCGCGTTGCGCTCGCGGAAGGCGTCGCGCGACGTCGATCGCGTACTCCTTCTCCTCCGTCGTGGCGCGGATGACCTCGCGGCGGCAGCACCGTGGGCGAGCCCTTCGGGTCGAGGAAGGTGTTCACGCCGATGATCGGCAGCTTGCCCGTCGTGCTTCAGCGTCTCGTAGTAGAGCGACTCCTCCTGGATCTTCGAGCGCTGGTACATCCGCTCCATCGCGCCGAGCACGCCGCCGCGCTCGGAGATGCGCTCGGAACTCGGCGAGCACCGCCTCCTCGACCAGGTCGGTCAGCTCCTCGACGATGAACGAGCCCTGGAGCGGGTTCTCGTTCTTCGCCAGGCCGAACTCCTTGTTGATGATGAGCTGGATCGCCAGCGCCCGCCGCACGCTCTCCTCGGTCGGGCGTGGTGATCGCCTCGTCGTAGGCGTTGGTGTGGAGCGAGTTGCAGTTGTCGTAGAGCGCGAGCAGCGCCTGCAGCGTGGTGCGGATGTCGTTGAACGCGATCTCCTGCGCGTGCAGCGAGCGGCCCGAGGTCTGGATGTGGTACTTGAGCTTCTGCGAGCGCTCGTTGCCGCCGTAGCTTGTCGCGTGATCGCCTTGGCCCAGATGCGCCGCGCGACCCGCCCGATCACCGCGTACTCGGGGTCGATGCCGTTGGAGAAGAAGAACGACAGGTTCGGCGCGAAGTCGTCGATGTTCATCCCGCGCGAGAGGTAGTACTCGACGTAGGTGAAGCCGTTGGCGAGCGTGAACGCGAGCTGGGTGATCGGGTTCGCGCCGGCCTCGGCGATGTGGTAGCCGGAGATCGACACCGAGTAGAAGTTCCGCACCTTGCTGGTCGATGAAGTACTGCTGGATGTCGCCCATCATCGCGCAGCGCGAACTCGGTCGAGAAGATGCAGGTGTTCTGCGCCTGGTCCTCCTTCAGGATGTCGGCCTGCACGGTGCCGCGCACCGCCGAGAGCGTCGCTGCGCGGATCTGCTCGTAGACCTCGCGCGGCAGCACCTCGTCGCCGGAGACGCCGAGCAGCATCGAGGCCGAGGCCGTCGTTGCCCGTCGGGCAGCTCGCCCTGGTAGCGCGGGCGCGGCAGGCCGCGCTCGCGGTAGATCTCGGTCGATCGTCTGCTCGCACCTCGCCGACCTTGCCCTTGCGCGCGGATGCACTTCTCGCACTGCTGGTCGATCGCGGCGTTCAGGAAGAAGCCGAGCAGCATCGGCGCCGGGCCGTTGATCGTCATCGACACCGAGGTCGTCGGGTCGGCGAGGTCGAAGCCGCGAGTAGAGCTTCTTGGCGTCGTCGACGGTGGCGATCGAGACGCCGGAGTTGCCGACCTTGCCGTAGATGTCCGGGCGGCGCGTCCGGGTCCTCGCCGTAGAGCGTCACCGAGTCGAACGCGGTCGAGAGCCGCTTGGCCGGCAGGCCGCGCGAGACGTAGTGGAAGCGCCGGTTGGTGCGCTCCGGGCCGCCCTCGCCGGCGAACATGCGCGCCGGGTCCTCGCCCTCGCGCTTGAGCGGGAAGACGCCGGCGGTGAACGGGAAGTGCCCCGGGCGCGTTCTCGCGTCAGCAGCCAGGTCAGGAGGTCGCCCCAGTCCTCGTAGCGCGGCAGCGCCACCTTCGGGATCTCGCAGGTGCGAGAGCGACTTCGAGTGGAGGTCCTGCTCGATGACCTTGTCGCGCACCTGGAAGCTGGTAGGCGTCGGCGCGCGTAGCGCTCGACCGTCGCCGGCCACTCCTCGAGCAGCCGCCGGCAGCGCGGGTCGAGCCGCGCCTCGAGCTCGCGGTAGACGCGCCACCAGCTCGCCGAGGCAGGCCGGCTCGCCCTCGACGCGCTCGGTGACCTGCGACCACTCCCGGGCGCCGTCGCCGGCTCGACGATCTCGAGCCGGCGTCCGGCCGACGTTCTCGCGCAGGGCCTCGATCGTCCCGTGGAGCTGGTACATCCGCCGCGCGATCGCCGGCCTGCGCGCGCACGCAGCGCGTCGTAGCGCCTCGCAGGCCTCGACGATCTCGGCGAGGTAGCGGATGCGCTCGGGCGGGATGATCGCAGACCTTCTCGCTCATCCGCCGCGGTGAGCTCGAAGCTCGAGGCGAGCGGCGCGCCGGTCTTCTGCGACCAGCGCGTCCATCAGCGCGCGGTAGAGGCGGTTCATGCCGGGGTCGTTGAACTGCGACGCGATCGTGCCGAAGACCGGCAGCGTCTCGTCGGCGGCGTCGAAGAGCGTTGTGGTTGCGCTTGCACTGCTTGCGCACGTCGCGCAGCGCGTCGAGCGAGCCGCGCTTGTCGAACTTGTTGATCGCGATGAGGTCCGCGAAGTCGAGCATGTCGATCTTCTCGAGCTGCGTCGCGGCGCCGTACTCGGCGGTCATGACGTAGAGCGAGACGTCGGAGTGCTCGATGATCTCGGTGTCGGACTGGCCGATGCCCGAGGTCTCGACGATCGACCAGGTCGAAGCCGGCGGCGCTGGCAGATCTCGATCGACGTCGCGCACGTGCTTGCGAGAGCGCCAGGTTCGACTGCCGCGTGGCGAGCGAGCGCATGTAGACGCGCGGGTCGTCGATCGCGTTCATGCGGATGCGGTCGCCGAGCAGCGCGCCGCCGGTCTTGCGCTTCGACGGGTCGACCGAGAGCACGGCGAGCGTCTTGTCGGCGAAGTCGAGCGAGGAAGCGGCGCACGAGCTCGTCGACCAGCGACGACTTGCCGGCGCCGCCGGTGCCGGTGATGCCGAGGACGGGCGCGACCGCGCTCTCGAGCCGGGGTGCCAGCGCCCGGCGCAGCGCGTCGCGCTGCGTCGGGGAGGTTCTCGGCGATCGTGATGAGCGCGCGCGATCGCCGCCGGGTCGCGCTCGCCGAGCCGCGCGAGCCAGCGGCTCGAAGCCGGCGCCCGGCTCGCCGCGGAAGTCGCACTGCTCGAGCAGGTCGTCGATCATCCCCTGGAGGCCCATCGCGCGGCCGTCGTCCGGGCGAGTAGATGCGCGCGATCGCCGTACGCGTGGAGCTCGCTCGATCTCCGTCGGGCAGGATCGTCCCGCCGCCGCCGCCGAACACCTTGACGTGCCCGGCGCCGCGCTCGCGCGAGCAGATCGATCATGTACTTGAAGTACTCGACGTGCCCGCCCTGGTACGACGATGATCGCGATCGCCCTGCGCGTCCTCCTGGATCGCGCAGTCGACGATCTCGGCCACCGAGCGGTTGTGGCCGAGATGGATGACCTCGGCGCCGGAGGCCTGCAGGATCCGCCGCATGACGTTGATCGCCGCGTCGTGGCCGTCGAACAGCGACGCCGCGGTCACGATGCGCACCGGATGGCGGACGCGGTAGCGCTCTCGCTTCGGCGGCGGGCCGGTGCGGAAGGAGGGCTCCGAGTCGGCGTCACCGGCGTCGGAGGCGCCGGGCTCGGGAGCGTCGAGGAGCTTGGGTTCCGAGACGGCGGGTTCGGATACGGCCATGGCGGAGTCTCCGGGCAGGGCGAGGCCGGCGCGCGACGGGCGCGGGCGGGTGGGGCGAGGATAGCAGAGGGGGTTGCGGAGCAGCGTTAAAGCGCCCGGGGCGACGCTGCGCGGTCAGGGTGTGCGCTGGTGCCCTTCGGCTGGGAGCCGATCGACCGCCGCCCACAGCACGTCGAGGTCGAGCGTCAGTCCCTCGCATCCCGGAACCAACTCGACCACACCGGAGCTGGCGCCCAGGGCATGGACGTAGCGGCCGTCGCCGCCCAACTCGAGGATCTCGAGGCTGCGCAGCTCGGGGTCGACGATCCAGTACCAGCGGACGCCGAACCGAGCGTAGTCGTCCACCTTCTCGACTCGGTCGCGCCGGGCGTCGCGCGGCGACGGCGAGACGACCTCGACCGCGATGTCCGGGGGGACACTGATCAGCCCGCGCCGGGGAGGCAGCGCGCTGCCCGGCAGGTAGACGGTCAGGTCGGGCTTCCTGCCGCGCCGGTTCGACACCGCGAACTTCCCGCCGGAGCCCCCAAGCAGTCCGCCCAACGGAATCACCCAGTTGCCGAGCAACCGCGTGAGCAGGGAGACCAGGACCTCGTGGACATAGTCCGGCACTTCCTCCTCCTCGAGGCGTCCATCGACGACCTCCCCCTGCTCGTCCTCCTCGAGGGCGACCCACTCCTCGAGAGTGATGGCTACCCCGGCGGGCTCGAGAACAGCTTCGCGGCTCATAGGAGGTCGAGGGTGGTTCGCATGAAGGCATCTTCCTGCGTTCATGCGCTGCGGTCAATGGCCGCGGCATAAAGGGCGGGGTAGTGACCTACTTCCCGTGTTGGCGGGGCGATACACCAGAGCGAGGTCCGTTGGTGTACGCTGCGTACTGGAGCACACGATGGCACGCACCAACATCCTCCTCGACGACGATCTCGTCGCGGCGGCCATGGACCTCACCGGCGCCCGGACCAAGCGCGAGGTCGTCGACATCGCCCTCCGCCGCCTGGTCGAGAAAGGGAGCCTCTACCGCTCGCTCCGCGAGCTGCGCGGAAAGCTCCCCTGGGACGGGGACATCGACGCGTGGCGATCGGCACGGACGCCGCGCGGATGATGGTCGTCGATTCCAGCGCCTGGGCCGCCTACTTCAACGGGTCCGAAACGCCCCACGCCGCCCGCCTGGACATCGCGCTTCGCGACGAGGAGGATCTGGCGGTCCTGCCGATCGTCGTCACCGAAGTCCTGCAGGGCTTCAGGACCGAGCGCGGCTTCGAGGAGGCCCAGCATCTGCTCGTGTCACTGCCGGTGATCCACCCCACCCTGGACTGCCATGTGCGAGCCGCCCGACTGTTCCGTACCTTGCGCGGCAAGGGCGTCACGGTCCGCGGCGCCACCGACTGCGTGATCGCCCAGGTGTGCCTCGATGTCGAGGCCCAGCTCTTGAGCCCCGATCGGGATTTCGAACAGATCGCGCGTCACACTGCCCTGCGGTTGTGGAGCTCCGGTCCCCCCGCGTCGATCCCCGAAAGCCCTTAGATCAGACACTGCCAGCAAGCCCCGCGCTCAGCCCTCCCCCGCCCCAGCCGCGCCGCGCGAGTCTCGCGATCGATCACCGCCCGCGCTCCGCGAGCACCCGGTCCACGTAGGCGCGCTCGAGAGCCAGGTAGGGCCGGTGGTCCTGGTAGCGCTTGAAGGCGTAGATCCTCAGCTCGGCCAGGCGGCGTGGGGATCCGGCGAGCAGCCGGCAGCGCTCAACGACCTTGTTCAGGAACAACGGGTCGGCCCGATCGAGGACCGCGAGGTCGACCGCGCGGCCAGGGAACACATCCTGGAGGTCCGCGATCAACCCGCCCTGGTCGAACAACGACGGGGGCGGACGATCGTAGAGGACACCGATGTCGACGTCGCTCGACTGGTGCGTCGGCCCGGAAACCGTCGAACCGTGTTGCAGGAGCAGCGATGCGCCGTGGCGCGCGGCGATCTCGGCGAAGGTGGGCACGCGGGGCAGTATACGCGCGAGAGAACCGAAGGCCCCCGCCCGCGACAGCCGCGCGGGCGGGGGCCGAAGGGATCGGCAGGCCGCACCGTTCGAGCGGTGCGGCCGCCACTCGGGTCACGGGGTCGTCGAGACGCGGTTGGAGCGGTAGACCCGGCCGGTCGCCCGGTCGACCAGCTCGAGGTAGACCGCGGCCGGAGCGGTCCCCTGCGGCCGCGCGAACCAGACGAAGTCGAGCATCGCCGACGAGCCGAGGCCGCAGAAGCCGTAGAGGTAGCTGTCGTCGGCGGCGTTGCGGAGGTTGACCCAGGTGCGCGACGCGTTGGTGTTGGCGCCGCACGGCGGCAGGTTCGGCGCCGGGTCGAACAGCTCCTGCGGGTACTCGGCGTCGTTCTCGACGTGGAAGCGGAAGCGCTCGTAGGTGGTGCTGCCGACCACGTAGGTCTCGACCTGATGGAGCGTCGCGAGCGGCGGCGGCAGCTCGCCCAGGGCGACCGCGACCGCGCCGTAGACGACGCCGCGCAGGAGGTCGTCGGCCAGCGCGCCGCTCGCGAGGTCCTCGCGGACGTCGAGGCTCATTTCGAGCTGGAGGCCCTGGTCGGTCGAGGTGCGGTTGACGATGTTGTCTTCGTGGACGCCGGCGAGGTTCGAGCCGCAGAACGGCGTCGTCGAGGGCACCGCGGCGGCCTCGATCGCGGCCGGCACGAGGTTCTCGTACTGGTCGAAGTAGGCGTTGAAACCGTTGACCTGCTGCGTGTTGGCGCCGCCGACGCAGATCGTCGCCGCCGAGCAGCTCGCGCCGCAGCCGTGGATCGACACCGCGTCGGGATGGTCGCCGACCAGGTCCAGGGCCTCGGCGTGGTCGAAGTGGGTGGCGGTGACGTGCAGGACCTCGGAGTTGTCGTTGGTCGAGCTGCCGTCGGTCGCGAGGTCGCGGCAGTCGCCGTTGGTGATCAGGTGGGCGTTGAAGTCGTAGCGGTTCCAGCCGTAGAGGTCCGCCAGCTCGTCGCCGATCTCGGTGGTCCAGCGCTCGATCCGGCCGCCGTGGATCGTCAGCACGGTGACGTCGCTGCCGGCGTCCGGGCAGTCGGCGAGGTCGGTACAGGTGGTGTGCCAGTCGCCGGTGGGCTCGACGTCTTCGATGCAGTCGGTCTCGGCTACCAGCGAGTCGGCGCAGCCCTCGTAGCAGTCGAAGGTGTCGGCCGCGGCCGGGGCCGGGGCCAGGACGATGACGGCGAGGGCGCAGAGGACGGCCGCGGCGACGGCGAGCGACGCCGGGCGGAGGGTCGAGGAGTGCGTGGTCATGGTCGTCTCCTGGAGTTTTTTCTGGGATCGTTCGAGCGAGCCTCATCGGCCCGCACCAGGGGACTAAGCGAAATCGCTCCCCGGCCCGCCACCCGCCGCAGGTAGACTCCCGCCATCGTGCCGGCCTCCCGCGACCTCACCCGGCGGCGCTTCGTCCAGGGGCTCGCCATCGCCCCGGTGGCGGCATCGTCCGCGCTCCGCGCCTCACCGCGGGCGGCGCGCGTGGCGGTGGTCGGTGCCGGCGCGTTCGGCGGCTGGACCGCCTGGCACCTGCTCCGGCAGGGGGCGGAGGTGGTGCTGGTCGACGCCTGGGGGCCCGGCAACCCGCGCGCCAGCTCGGGCGGCGAGACGCGGGTGATCCGGGCGATCTACGGCCCGGACCGGATCTACTCGGAGATGGTGCGGCGGGCGTTCGAGCTGTGGGACGAGCTGGACCGGGAGCTGGCCGGCCAGCGCTCGGGGGGCAGCTCGGGTGGCGCGGGCGAGCCGCTCTACGTGCCGGCCGGCGCGCTCTGGATGATCCCCGAGGGGGGCGACGACGGCTACGTCCGCAGCGCGCTGCCGATCCTCGCCGAGCTGGGCTTCCCGGTCGCGGAGCCGACCCTGGCCGAGGGGCGCCGGCGCTGGCCGCAGATCGACTTCGCCGGGATCGGCAAGCTCTACCTCGAAGAGCGCGCCGGGGCGCTCGCGGCACGCCGGGCCTGCCTCGCGGTGCGCGACCGGGCGGTCGCGGCGGGCGCCGACTACCGCACCGCCTGGGCCGAGCCGGGCGGGATCGCCGGCGGCCGGATGGCCTCGCTCTCGCTCGGCGACGGCACCCGCCTCGCCGCCGACGCCTTCGTCTTCGCCTGCGGGCCCTGGCTCGGCCGGCTCTTCCCCGAGGCGGTCGGCGAGCGCGTGCGGCCGACCCGGCAGGAGGTCTTCTTCTTCGGCACGCCGGCGGGGAGCGAGGCATACGGGCCGGAGCGGCTGCCGGTCTGGATCGATTTCGGCGCGCGGGTCATCTACGGCCTCCCCGACGTCCACGGCCGCGGCTTCAAGCTCGCCGACGACACCCGCGGCGAGCCGGTCGATCCCACCACCCTCGACCGCCGCCCGAGCGAGCCCGGCCTCGGGCGCGCCCGCGCCTTCCTCGCCCGGCGCTTCCCGGCGCTGGCCGAGGCGCCGCTGGTCGAGGGCCGCGTCTGCCAGTACGAGAACAGCCCCGGCGGCCACCTGATCCTCGACCGCCACCCGGAGGCGGCGAACGTCTGGCTCGCCGGCGGCGGCTCCGGCCACGGCTTCAAGCTCGGGCCGGCGGTCGGCGAGCTGCTGGCGGCCGCGGTCCTCGGCGGCGCGCCGCCGCCCGAGCGCTTCCGGCTCGACCGTCCGCCCGCTGGAGAAGCCGAGGCGACCCAGTTCGACAGCCGGTAACGGGCACGGGCGAGGCGGCCGTCGCTACCGCCGGCCGCTGACCAGCTCGTCGAGCTTGAGCACCGTGCGCCAGTTGCGGGTCGTCACCGGCGAGCCGACCGCGCGGTCGGTGAACGACGGCGACAGCTTCGAGCGCGCCGAGCCGTTCGGGAAGTGGATCCAGATCGCGTCCCCAGCCTGCTCGATCCGCTCGCCGTCGGCGGCGCGTCCGCGCAGCTCCTCGACGGCGCCGGGCTTCGGCGGCTCTTTGCACAGCCCGAGCATCACCGTTTTGGGCTCGCGCTCGGTGGCGCCGGGGAACGGGTTGCCGGCGACGTAGGCCGGCCACTCGGCCGCGGAGCGGACCATCACCGCGATCGTGAGCCCGAACCGCCTCTCGATCGCGCGCTCGAGCCCCGATTCGAGGGCGGACCGCTCGCCCTCGGCCTCGAAGATCAGGTTGCCGCTCTGGATGTAGGTCGCGACCCCGCCCCAGCCGAGATCGGCCGCGCAGAGCGACCGCAGGTCGGCCATCGGCACCATGTTGTGGCCGCCGACGTTGATGCCGCGGAGGAGTGCGAGATGGGTCGCTCGGGCCATTGGCGCGGAGCCTAGCAGGCCCACCGGGGGGCGCCGATGCCTATCCCAGCCGCTTGGTCATCAGCCGGCGGCCGTGGTCCTCGAAGCCGGACTGGCGGTAGAGCTCGAACGCTTGCTCGCGGTGAGGCTCGACCTCGAGGAGGAGGGTTCGGACTCCGCGCTCGCGGCAGTAGGCCTCGGCGATCGCGAGCGCCTCGCGCCCGAGGCCGCGGCCGCGGCTCCCCGGCTCGAGGTACAGCTCGTCGACGAAGGCGTCCAGCCCGCGGTGCTCGAGGCTGAAGCCGAGGGTCACGGCGAGATAGCCGGCGACGGCCGCTCCGTCCACCGCCACCCAGAGCCGGCCCAGGCGGGGGTCGCGGATCAGCTCCTCCGCCGCCCTCCGGGCCTCGGCCTCGACGAAGGGGTAGCCGTCCTCCGCGTAGAAGCAGCGCATCATCCCGAGGACGGCGTCGAGGTCGGCCACGGCGGCTGGCCGGAAACGCGAGGCGGGAGGAGGCGTCTTGGGCGCGTTCACTTGACCAGCCGCCGGGCCCACCGCCGGTTGGCGGCGCTCATCGCGGCGATGCCGAACGGCACCACGCCGAGGAGGAGCGCGACCGCGATCAGCGCGCCGGTCCAGGAGTCGGTCGAAAGTCCCATCATCTTCGCCAGGCCGAAGACCGAAACGATCACCGCGAGCATGGCGCCGATGCCGGCCAGGCGGGCGCCCGCGGGGAAGTGCGAGCGCTTGGTGCACGCCGGGCAGAAGAAGAACCGCCGGACGTCGTCGAAGTCCCGCCGGGGATCGAGCGGGATCGGGAACCGGCAGTGCGGACAGGGGAACAGGACCGATTCCTCGGCGCGCTGGCTCAAGCTCTCGCTCCTGGCACCGCCTGCCGCACCCTCGCCAGCCGGTCGCGGACGGTCTCCAGGCGGTACGCCGGGGCGCCGAGGCGGGAGGCAAGGATGCCGTCGCGGTAGGCGGCCAGGCGGCGGGTCGATTCGGCGCGGCGAGCCGGCGCGGTGCGGGCGAGCCGTTCGGCGGCCTCGGGCGCGGCGTCGAGGCGGCTGCAGATCGGGATCGCGTCGCAGCCGGCGGCGAAGGCGAGGCCGGCGCGCTCGGCGAGGGTGCCGTAGGGGTCGAGCGCCTTCATCTCGAGATCGTCGCTGAACGCCACCCCTTCGAAGCCGAGGTCGCGGCGAAGGACGCTGCCGGCGATCGCCGGCGAGAGGTCGGCGGGCAGCTCCTCGGGATCGAGCGCCGGGTAGACCGCGTGGCCGATCATCACCGCGCCGGCCTCGGCCGCGAGCACCCGAAACGGCGCCAGGTCGGCCGCCAGCTCGGCCGCCGAGAGCGCCACCCGCGTCCCCTCGTGGTGGGTGTCCTTGCCGGTGCCGCCCATGCCCGGGAAGTGCTTGACGCAACCGCCGGCGCCGGCGGCGCGCAGGCCGGCGAGGAAGGCGCGGCCGCGCGCGATCACCGCCCGCGGGCGGGCGCCGAGGAAGCGTCCCTCGAGGCCGGTGCCGGTGGAGCCGCGGTCGAGGTCGACCACCGGCGCGAAGTCGGCGTCGAAGCCGAGGGCGCGCAGGGCGTGGCCGACCCAGCGGCCGGCGCGAAGGGAGAGCCCCGGCGGCGCGGCGGCGAGGTCGGCGCCCGAGGGCGCCGGGCCGGCGATCGGCGCCAGCCGGTCGACCCGGCCCCCCTCGGCGTCGACGAAGAGGAGCGTCTCCGGCGCCGCGGCGCGGATCTCCGCGGTGAGCGCGAGCAACTGCCCGGCACTCTCGACGTTGCGGCGAAACAGGATCACCCCGAACGGCCGCACCTCGGCGAGGAGGCGACGCTCCTCGGCGGTCAGCCCGAGGCCCGAGGTGCCGACCACCAGGAAGGCGCCGCCGCCGGCCCGCGAGCCCGTCATGCTCCACCCCCGATCACAGCCGACTCTTCAGGCTGTGCAGCAGGTTGAGCGCGGCGAGCGGCGTCAGGCGGTCGACGTCGGTGTCGCGCAGCACCCGCGCCACCACCTGCTCGGGCGGCGTGAAGAGCGGGAGCTGCTCGTCGGGCGGCGGCTGCGGGGCGCCCTCGCCGTGGGCGAGGCGCGGAGTCCCCGAGGGGTCGTACTCCTGCGCCTCGAGGTTCGCGAGCACCTCGCCGGCGCGCTCGATCACCGCCGGCGGCAGCCCGGCGAGCCGCGCCACGTGGAGGCCGTAGGACTTGTCGGCGGCGCCCGGCACCACCCGGCGCAGGAAGACGATCCGGTCCTCCCACTCCTTGACCGCCATGGTGCGGTTGACCACCCCGGGCAGGAGCGCCGCCAGCTCGGTCAGCTCGTGGTAGTGGGTGGCGAAGAGCGTCTTCGGCCGGTCGTGCTCGTGGAGGTGCTCGACGATCGCCCAGGCCAGCGACAGGCCGTCGAAGGTCGCGGTGCCGCGCCCCACCTCGTCGAGGATCACCAGGCTCTCCGGCGTCGCGTTGCGCAGGATGTTGGCGGTCTCGATCATCTCGACCATGAAGGTCGACTCGCCGCGCGCGAGGTCGTCCGAGGCGCCGACCCGGGTGAAGACACGGTCGACGACGCCGATCTCGGCCGACGCGGCGGGCACGAAGCTGCCGGCCTGGGCCATCAGCACGATCAGCGCCACCTGGCGCAGGTAGGTCGACTTGCCGCCCATGTTGGGGCCGGTCAGGAGCACGATGCGCTGGCGGTCGCCGTCGAGCTCGGCGTCGTTGGGGACGAAGCCGTCGCGGCCGAGGCCGCCGGCGGCCTCGACCACCGGGTGGCGCCCGTCGCGGATCGTGATCGCGCCCCCGGCTCCCCCATCGCCGGCTCGCAGTAGCGCTGGCGCGCCGCCACCTCGGCGAAGGAGCAGCAGCGCGTCGAGCGTCCCGACCGCCGCGGCGAGCGCGGTCAGCCCGGCGCCGTGGCCGGCGACCTCGCGCTGGAGGCGCGCGAAGTGCTCCTCCTCGAGCGCGATCTGGCGCTCCTCGGCGGCCAGGATCTGCTCCTCCAGCTCCTTGATCTCGGGGGTGACGTAGCGCTCGGCGTTGACCAGGGTCTGCTTGCGGATGTAGCGGTCGGGCACCAGGTGCTGGTTCGCCTTGGTGACCTCGACGTAGTAGCCGAAGACGCGGTTGTAGCGGATCTTGAGCGAGCCGATCCCGGTCTGCCGCCGCTCCTCGGACTCGAGCCGGAGGATGTGGCGCTTGCTGTCGCGGGCGAGCGAGCGGTAGCGGTCCAGCTCCTCGTCGATGCCGGCGGCGATCACCCCGCCGTCCTGGACCGCGGCGGCGGGCTCGGCCTCCAGCGTCGCCTCGAGCCGGCGGCGCAGCCCGTCGAGCGGATCGACGGCGGCGATCGCGGTCAGCAGCTCCGGCTCGCCCGCCTCGCGCGGCGCCGGCGCGCCCTCGGGCGGCGCCAGCTCGGCGAGCACCGAGGGGAGCGCGGCCAGGCCGTCGCGCAAACGCCGCCGCCTCGCGCGGGGTCATGGTGCCGAGGACGGCGCGGGCGAGCAGCCGCTCGAGGTCGCCGACCCCGGCGAGGCGCTCGCGCAGCCGCTCGCGGCGGGCGGAGTCCCCGACCAGCTCGCGCACCGCGCGGTGGCGGCGGGCGGCGGCCTCGGGGCGGCGGAGCGGCCGGCGCAGCCAGTCGCGCAGCGCGCGGCCGCCGGGAGCGGTGACCGTGCGGTCGAGGACCGAGACGAGCGTCCCCTTCTTGCGCCCCTCGCGCAGGCTCCGGAAGACCTCGAGGTTGGCGAGGGTGGTCGAGTCGACCACCGCGTGGTCGCCGCCGGTCCGGAGCGAGAGGGTGGCGACGTGGCCGAGGTCGCTCTGCTGGGTCTCGCGGCCGTAGGCGAGCGCGGCGGCGGCGGCGCGCACCGCGGGCTCCCCCGGCTCGAGGCCGAAGCCGCGCACGGTGGCGGTGCCGAAGTGTCGCTCGAGGAGGTCGGCGGCGCGCGCGCGGTCGAACAGGCGTTCGCCGGCGAGCGGCGTCACGCAGCGCACCTGCGAGGAGACCCACGCCGCCAGCTCCGCCGGGAGCGCCTCGTCGTGGAGCACCTCGGGCGGGCGCAGGAGCTCGAGGTCCTCGACCGCCTCGGCCGGCGCGGCCCACCGGCGGACGAAGAAGCGGCCGGTCGAGACGTCGAGGAAGGCGCCGCCGCCGGAGCCCCCGGTCCCCTCGCCGGCGCCGTCCCAGGCGATCGCGGCGAGGTAGTTGTCCTCCTTGCCCTCGAGCAGCGCCGGCTCGCTGACCGTTCCGGGGGTGATCACCCGCGTCACCTCGCGCCGCACCAGCCCCTTCGCCTCGGCCGGATCCTCGACCTGGTCGCAGATCGCCACCTTGAGCCCGGCGGCGAGGAGCTTGCCGACGTAGGACTCGATCGCGTGGTGGGGCACGCCGCACATCGGCGCCTCGCTCTCGGTCCCCTTCTGGCGCGCGGTGAGCTGGACCTCGAGGATCGGCGCCGCGAGCACGGCGTCGTCGAAGAACAGCTCGAAGAAATCGCCCATGCGGTACATCAGCACAGCGTCGGGATACCCGGACTTGACCTCCAGGTAGTGACGCAGCATGGGCGTCAGCGAGGCGGTTTTCGACATGGGCGGGCGAGTATACCGGCGGCCTATACTCGCCCCCATGCCCCCCTCCGACGGCGCGCCGCTCCTGGTCCTCGACGCCGCCTCCCCCACCGTCAGCGTCGCGGTCGCCGCCGGCGGGCGCCTGCTCGCCGAGCGGCGCGAGCCGATCGCGCGCTCCTCGGTGCGCCTCTTGCCGATGATCGACGAGGCGCTCGGCGAGGCCGGCACGACCCTCGCCGGGCTCGCCGGGCTGGTGGCGCTGGCCGGCCCGGGGAGCTTCACCGGCCTACGGGTCGGGATGGCGACCACGCTCGGCCTCCACCAGGCGTCCGGGGTGCCGGCGACCTCGGTGCCGACCTTCCACGCCCTCGCCGCCTGGGCGCGCGAGGAAGGACTAAGCGGACGGCCGGTGCTGGCGGCCGTCGACGTCCTACGCGGGGAGTGGGCGGTGCAGGGCTTCGCCGCCGGCGGCGATGGCGAGGCTCCCCAGCCGCTCGGCGAGCCCGAGAGGATCGCCGCCGGCGAGTTGATCGCGCGCGCGGCGGCCGCCGGGGCGGCGGTCGTCGGCTTCGGGGTGCCGGCGCTCCGCGAGGCGGCCGGGCCGGGGCCGGCGCCGCTCGACCTCCGCGAGCCCGAAGCGCTCGCCGCGGCGGCCGCGCGGGAGCTGTCGCTCTCGCCGCCGGAGTGGGACGCCGCCCGGCTCACCGAGCCGCTGTACTTCCGGCCGCCCGCGACCTCCCTGCCAGCCGGCCGATGACCCCGCCCGGCGCTTTTTTGCGGGCGGCCCCGCCGACGATCCGCGCCGCCGGCGCCGGCGACCTCGACGCGCTCGCAGCCCTCGAAGCCGCCGCGTTCGGCCCCGAAGCCTGGTCGCGCCGCCTGATCGCCGAGGAGCTGGCGGCGCCCGCGGCTCTGGTGCTGGTCGCCCCGGTGCCGCCGGAGGCCGCGCCGCCCGTGGGCTACGCCTGCTTCCGCCGCACCGCCGGCGAGGCCGAGCTGCTGCGGGTCGCGGTTGCGCCCGCCGCCCGCCGGCGCGGACTCGCCGCCGCCCTGGTCGCCGCCGGTCTCGACCGCCTCCGCGCCGAGGGCGCCGCCGCCTGCTTCCTCGAGGTCGCCGCCGGCAACGAGCCCGCGATCGCCCTCTACCGGCGGCTCGGCTTCGAGATCACCGGCCGCCGCCCCCGCTACTACCCCTCGGGCGCCGACGCCCTGCTGATGCGGCTCGATTTCGGCCGCGCGGCGGGATCGTGACGCCGTGGTGACGCGGGTTTGCCGCCAGTCCCGGCAGGTGCTATCCTCGGCTCGCCCTTGAGCCAGGCAAAACTCACCGCCCCCGCCCAGTCCGCTGACGCGCCGGCAGCCGGCCGGCGCCCGGGAACGATCGTTCCGTGATCGACCGGGCCGCCAGCGCGATTCCCGTTGCCGCTACCCTTGTAACCTGTCTCCACCTCCGGGGCGCGAGCCCCGGCCGGGGGGACCGTGCGAAAGGAGGCCTCATGTCCGAGGACGCCCTGAAGGACGAGCTGATCGCGAGCGACGACGAGTTCCGCCACCTCTACCAGGAGCACCGGATGTGCGAGCAGCGGCTGGACGCGCTCGACACCCACTCGTTGTCGCTGGAGAACGAGATCGAGATCAAGCGGATCAAGCTCCACAAGCTCGCCCTCAAGGACCGGATGTACACCATCCTCCGAGAGCGGACCGCCGAGCGCGTCTCGGCCTGAGCGCGCTCCCCCGCATCCCGCTGACCAGAGACCGCGGCGCACCCCCGAGCGATGACCACCGCCGACCGCCAGATCCCCCGGGTGCGCCGCGGCGCCTACCTGCTGCCGAGCGCGTTCACGATCGGCAACATGCTGCTCGGCTTCTACGCCGTGGTGCTCGCCATCCGCGGCGCCTTCGGCGGGGAGCCCGGCGCCTTCCAGAAGGCGGCGCTGGTGGTCTTCGCCGCCGCAATCCTCGACACCCTCGACGGCCGCATCGCGCGGCTCACCGGCACCGACAGCGCCTTCGGCCGCGAGTACGACTCGCTCGCCGACGTCGCCACCTTCGGCATGGTGCCGGCGCTCCTGGCCTACCTCTGGGGCCTCCACGATCTCGGCCGGGTCGGGTGGCTGGTGCCGCTCTTCTACTTCGTCTGCACCGCCACCCGGCTGGCCCGCTTCAACGTCCAGACCACGCCCGGCTCGGACCGCTGGTTCGTCGGCCTGCCGGCGCCGGCGGCCGCCGGCGTAGTCTGCTCGGCGCTCTTCCTGGTCCCCGACTCCGAGTGGCGCCCGTGGCTCAACCTGGCCCTCCTCGGGATCCTGGTCCTGGTCGGCGCGCTCGAGGTCTCGACCTTCCGCTTCTGGAACCCGAAGCAGATCCACTTCCGCGAGCGGCGCAGCTACCGGGCCGTGCTGCCGCTGGCGGCTGCGATCCTCTTGATCAGCCTGCAGCCGCGGCTCTTCTTCCCGATCCTCGCCGCGGTCTACGCCGTGTCGGGCCCGATCGGCTGGGTGGTGCGGCGGCTGCGCAACCCGGACGGCGAGGAGGAGCCCGAGAGCAGCGCGGGCGCCGAAGAGAGCCAGGAGAGCCCGCCGTGACGACCCTCGCCCTGGTCCATCCCAGCGGCCTGGTCGGCAAGGAGCTGCGCGAGACGCTCGAGCGCCGCCCGGAGCTGTGGGACGAGATCCGCCAGCTCACCACCGACCCCGACGAGATCGGCGCCCTGACCGAGGTGGGCGGCGCCGCGGCGCTGGTCGCGCGCGCCGACGCCGAGTCGCTCGCCGGGGCCGACGCCGTCTTCCTCTGCGGCGCGGCGGATGCCGGCCGCGAGCTGCTCGAGGCGGTGCCGCCGGGGGCGACCGCGATCTTCGTCCACGCCGAGCCCGCGCGCGGCGAGGCGGCGGTCCCGCCCCATGGGACGGCGGCGGCGACGCCGGTGGTCGCCGGCGTCAACCCCGAGGCGGCGATCGCGGGCGGCGTGCTGGCGAGCCCGCACCCGGGCACCGTCCTGCTTGCCCATCTGCTCCACCCGCTGCGCCGCTTCGGCCTCGCCGGCGGCAGCGCGGTGCTGGTGCAGCCGACCTCGGTCTACGACGGCGGGCTCGACGAGCTGTTCGGGCAGGCGCGGAACATCGTCGCCATGCAGAGCCAGGAGGAGCCGGAGGTCTTCGGCCGCCAGCTCGCCTTCAACCTGCTGCCGACGCCGGTCGCCGGGCCGGCGGTCGCCGGCGACCTGCGCGCCGTCCTCGGCGGCGGCGAGGCGGCGCTGCCGCTCGCCGTGCGGGTGATCCAGGGGGGCGTCTTCCACGGCGTCTCGGCCGCGGTCCACCTGCAGTTCGACCGCGGCGTCGATCCCGAGGCGGTGCGCGAGGCGCTCGGCGAGCACCCGGCCAACCGCCTGGCCGAGGAGGGCGAGCTCCTGGGCCCGATCGACGCCGCGGCCAGCGACGAGGTCCTGATCGGCGGCGTCGAGGCGGTCGCCCCCGCCGACGGCGGCGGCGTCTGGATCTGGGCGGTGATGGACAACTTGACCCGCGGCGGCGCGTTGAACGCGGTCGGGATCCTCGAGCGGGTCCTCGGCAACCGCCCGAACTAGGGCCGGCCGCCAGGCCGATCGGTCGCGCGCGACCGTGATCTCGGCCGGCACGGCGCCGGGGGTCCGATAGAGTCGCCGCCGTGAGAACTCCCCGCGGATGAGCGGTTCGCCGGCGGACGCCGGGGTCCTGAGGCGCGCGGCCTCCGTCGGCGGCGATCTGCTGGCGACGGTCGCCGTGATGGCGGCGGTGACCGCGGTGAGCCAGCTCGTCGGCGCCAACGCGGTCACCGGCGGCCTCGCCTACCTGATCGCGGTGCTCTCGCTGTCGGTCTGGCGGGGGTTTCTCGCCGGCGTGGTCGCCTCGCTCCTGGGCATCGCCGGGCTCTCCTACTTCTTCTTCCCCCCGGTCCCCGACTTCCGCATCGCCGAGCCCGACAACTGGGTGGCGCTGTGCTGTTTCCTGATCGCCGCCACGGTCGCGAGCCGGCTGGTGGTGCGCGAGCGCCGGCGCGCCGCCGAGGCGGAGGACCGCCGGCGCGAGATCAACGCGCTCTATGAGCTGGGCGTCGAGCTGTTCACCGCCGGTTCGACGCCGGCCGGGCTGGGCGCCGCGACCAGCCGGGCGCTGGCGGCGATCGGCGTCGAGAGCGGCGGGCTGGCGCTGGCCGGGGAGGAAGCGCCGGCCGCGGGCTCGTGGATCGGCACCCCGCCCGACCTCGAGGTGCTCCGGGTGCTCGCGCGTGAGCCGGTAGCACCCGGCGGCGAGCCGGCCGGCGGCGCCGGCCGGTGGCGCAACCTGCGCCTCCTGGTCACGGTCGACGGGCACCCCTTCGGCGAGCTGTACGCCTTCGGCACCCACGCCGACCGCGCCACGCTCGAGTCGCTGGCCCGGCTGGTCGGTCTGGCGGTGGAGCGCGAGCGCCTGTTCGCCGAGCAGGCTCGGCTCGCGGCGCTCAAGCAGAGCGAGGCGCTCAAGACCGCGCTCCTGCAGGCGGTGTCGCACGACCTCTCGACCCCGCTCACCGCCATGGGCATCCTGCTCGGCTCGCTCCGGCGCACCCTGCCGCCCGACTCCGAGGGGGCGCGGACGGTCGACCTGATGGGCGAGGAGTCGGCGCGGCTCCACCGCCGGATCGAGAACCTGCTGGCGATGGCACGCCTCGAGGCCGGGGTCTCGGCGCCGCACCGCGAGCCGACGCCGCCGGCCGACGCCTTCCGCGCCGCCCGCGAGCACCTCCGGCTGCTGGCCTCGGCGCGGCCGCTCGCGGTCCACGTCGAGCCCGACTGCCCCGACCTCGACGTCGACCCCTCGCTGGTGCTCGAGATCCTGGTCAACCTGATCGAGAACGCCCACCGCTTCTCGCCGCCGGGGAGCGATCGAGCTGCGCGCCGGGCGCCATCCGGACGACCCGGAGCAGGTCCGGCTCGAGGTGCTGGACCGCGGGCGCGGCCTGCCGGCGGCGGCGGGCGGAGCCGGCGACGACGCCGGCGCGCGCCGCGGGCTCGGGCTCGAGATCGCGCGCAGCTTCGCCACCTCGCTCGGCGGCAGCGTCGGCCTGCTCGCCCGCGACGGCGGCGGGCTGTGCGCCCGCATCGACCTGCCCGCCGCCGTCCTCGCCGGCCAAGTCGCGGAGGCGGGGTGAGCGCGGCGCGGATCGTGGTCGTCGACGACGACCCGGGGATCCTCGGCTCGCTGGCGCGCGAGCTGCGCGCCGCCGGCTACGACGTGGCGGCGGCCGCCGACGCCGAGGAGGCCGAGGCGCTGGTCGCCGCCGAGCGGCCGGACCTGGTGCTCACCGACCTCGGCCTGCCCGGCGCCGACGGCTTCGAGCTGATCGCGGCGCTGCGCGCGCGCGACCACGAGACGCCGATCGTGGTGCTCTCGGTGCGCGACCGCGACACCGACAAGGTGCATGCGCTCGACCTCGGAGCCGACGACTACGTGACCAAGCCGTTCTCGGTCCCCGAGCTGCTCGCCCGGGTGCGCGCCCAGCTCCGCCGCTCGGCGGCCGGCGCGCGGCCGGACCGGCTCGAGTTCGAGGCGCTGACCATCGACCTCGAGCGGCGCCGGGTGGTCCAGGACGGGCGCGAGGTCCGGCTGACGCCGACCGAGTTCGCCCTCCTCGAGCTCTTGGCGCGCAACGCCGGCAAGCCGCTGACCCTCCAGCAGCTCATCGCGCGGGTGTGGGGCGGCGCGCCGGGGACCAGCCTCGACACCGTGCGCGTCCACGTCGGCTCGCTGCGGCGCAAGCTCGAGCCCGACCCTTCGAACCCGCGCTACCTGGTCACCGAACCCTGGGTCGGCTACCGCTTCATCGCCGAACCGGTCTGAGCTCCCCGCCTTTCGAGATTCTTTCGACTTCCTTCCGGACATCTTGCGCCGCGGCCCCCGAAGATCGCGGCGTGATGACGGAGCGCAACCGCCGCCGCCTGCCGATCGCCGTCCTTGCCCTGGCCGTGGCCGCCGGGACCCCCGGCTGCCAGCGGATCCAGGCCCGCGCCGAGCTCAAGCAGGGCAACGCCCTCTACGCCGAGGGCAGCTACCGCGAGGCGCTGGCGAACTACCAGAGGGGGCTCGAGCTCGATCCCGGCGCCACCTTCGCGTGGCGGTCGGCCGGCTTCGCCGCGGTCGCGCTCCACCGCCCCGGCGACCACAGCCCGGAGAACGAGCGCTACGCCGACCTCGCCGTCGAGGCGTTCGAGAACTACCTGCGCGACCACCCCGACGACGTCAAGATCGAGGATTACCTGCTGACCGTCCTGCTCAACGCCGAGCGCTACGACCAGGCGATCGAGCGGCTGCGGATGCAGGCACAGGGCGAGCCGGGCAAGAGCAACAGCCAGGCGATCGCCAACGTGCTGATCAAGGCCGGCCGGATCGAGGAGGCCTTCGCCGAGGCGCAGGCGCCCGGCGGCAAGGCCGACCCGGAGGTCTTCTACAGCATCGGCGTCGCCTGCTGGGACCGGGCGGCGAACGACACCGCCCTCGACACGTCGGCCGCCGACGCGGCCGCCGACCTCGGCCTGCGGGCGACCGGGCGCGCGATCGAGCTGCGGCCCGACTACGCGGAGGCGATGGCCTACCACAACCTGCTGCTGCGCCAGAAGGCCCGCTTCGAGCCCGACCCCTTCAAGCAGCAGGACTGGATCCTCGAGGCCGAGGAGTGGCGCGACAAGGCGATCGCGCTGACCGAAGCGCGGACCGCAGAGGCGCCGGGCGAGACGGCGCCAGGCGAGACGGCGCCGGGCGGGACGGGTTAGCCGGCCGCGGGGCCCGATCGGAGACGAGCCATGTTCGATCAATCGCTGCTCGGCAACCAGAAGCGGATCCAGTCGCGCCTCCGCGTGCTGTTCCTGCCGCTCGCGATCGGCCTGCATCTGCTGATCGGCGCCGCCGTCGCCGTCGCCCAGTACTGGACCGTCGATCCGGTCGAGGAGCCGCCGGTGCAGGTGACCTTCTTCCAGGCCCTGGCGCCGCCGCCGCCGCCCCCGCCGCCGCCGCCCCCTCCGCCGCCCGCCGCCGAGGCGCCGGTCGAGGAGGCGCCGGTCGAGGTGCCGACGGAGCCGGTGCAGCCGGTCGAGATGCCCGAGGAGATCCCCGAGCCGCCCGCGAACCCCGAGCCGGTCGGGGCGCCCGGCGGCGTCCCCGGCGGGGTGCCGGGCGGCATCCCGGGGGCGTTCCCGGGTCGCTCGGCGGCGTCCCGGGCGGCGTCCCCGGCGGCATCCCCGACGCAGATCCTGCGCGTCGGCGGCGCCGTCCAGGCGCCGGTCAAGGTGCACGCACCGCCGCCGCAGTACACCGAGATCGCCCGCAAGGCGCGCATCCAGGGGGCGGTGATCGTCGAGGCGATCATCGACACCGCAGGGACGGGTCACCGACGTGCGCGTGCTCAAGGCGCTGCCGATGGGCCTCGACCACGCCGCGGTCGATGCGGTCAAGAAGTGGCGGTTCAAGCCCGCCACGCTCAACGGCCGGCCGGTGAACGTCTACTACGTGCTCACCGTCAACTTCACACCTGCAATGACGGCGCAGCTCGACCGGCGCAGGAGGACTCGGAGCATGGACTTCGGACCGCTGCAGCCTTTGGGAGCAGATGACCTGGATCGCCCAGCGGCGTGGTCATCGCGCTCCTGATCCTCTCGATCTGGTCGCTCTACGTCTCGATCGAGCGGCTGATGGTCTTCCGCAAGGCCAAGAAGCAGTCGCTCGAGCTTCGCCCAGCAGGTGACCCAGCTCCTGGCCCAGGACAAGATCCAGGAGGCCATCGAAGCCTCGCGCAAGTACCGCTTCAGCCACCTCGCCCGCGTCACCCGCGCCGGCCTGATCGAGTTCAGCTCGACCACCGGCCCGGCCAGCCGCCGGACCGCTCAGCGGCCAGGACCTGGTCGAGGCGGCACGGCGTGCGATCGAGCGCGAGACGCTGATCACCTACTCCGACTTCAAGAAGGGCGTCGGCGCGCTCGCGACCATCGCCACCACCGCCCCGTTCATCGGCCTGTTCGGCACCGTGATCGGCATCATCAACGCCTTCCGCGGCATGGCGATGACCGGCTCGGGCGGCATCGCGGCGGTCTCGGCCGGCATCGCCGAGGCGCTGGTGACGACCGCGCTCGGCCTCTTCGTCGCCATTCCGGCGGCGTGGATCTTCAACCACTTCATCAACTCGCTCGAACGCTTCCAGGTCGAGATGTCGAACTCCTCCTCGGAGCTGGTCGACTTCTTCATCAAGAAGCACGGAGGCAGCCATGCAACTGGGGTCGGCCAGCCATAGCGGCGGCGCGGGCGAGAACTCCGTCCGCTCCGAGATCAACGTCACGCCGCTGGTCGACGTCTGCCTGGTGCTGCTTGATCATCTTCATGGTGGTCACGCCGATGCTGCAGGAGGGCGTCGACGTCCAGCTGCCGGAGACCACCAACCCGGCGAAGATGCCGGAGGGCGAGCAAGCAGCTCGACGTGGCGATCAAGCTCGACGGCTCGGTGTTCGTCGGCCAGAACTGGGTGCCGCGGGAGAGCCTGCCGCGCGCGCTGGGCGACCTCTACGCCCAGTCGCCGGCCGCCCAGGTCGTGCTCAAGGCCGACCGGAGGCTCAAGTACAACGAGGTGCGCGACGTCATGCGCCTGGTCAACGAGGCCGGCTTCACCGGCGTCGGCATCGAGACCCGCCGGGAAGAGCGTCCCGGCGGCGGCTAGAGAGGGAGGACCGCGATGGCGATGAGCCCGGTTACCGGCGGGATGCGCAGCGAGATCAACGTCACGCCGCTGGTCGACGTCGTCCTGGTGCTGCTGATCATCTTCATGGTGATCACGCCGATCCTCCAGATGGGCTACGACGTCGACATGCCGCCGAAGGTCGAGATCGTTCGTGCCGCCGCCGACGAGCGACCAGATCATCGTGCGCATGGACGCCGCCGGGCGCATGTACATCAACAAGGACACCTTCGGCGCCGCGGAGTTCCCGGCGCGGTTGCGCCAGGCGCTGGTCAACCGCGGATCGAAGATGGTCTTCTTCGCCGCCGACGGTGAGCTGACCTTCGACCACGTCGCCGACTTCATCGACCTCTGCCGGGACAGCGGGGCGGAGAACCTCGGCATCGTCTTCGACGACCTGTCGGGGACGGGGCGATGAGCAACCCTGTTCCTCTGGCCGGTCGCGCCGCCGTGATCCCCGGCTAGGTCGCCGAGGGCGCCGCCGAGCTCTCGAGCGGGCCCTTGTTGCGGGCCAGGTAGTCCTCGACGTGGAGGAGACCCTGGGGGCCGGCGCGGCGGATCACCTGGAGGAGCGTCCCCATGGTCGCCACCTCCTCGAGCTGCTCGACCACGAACCAGTCGAGGAAGCGCTGCGCGATGTGGTTGTTCTCGCCGCGCGCGCCCTCGACCAGCTCGTAGATCTGCCGGGTCACCCGCTCCTCGCTCTCGAGGCTCAGGGCGACCGCCTCCTCGGCCGAGGCGAAGCGGGCCTTGGGCGCCGGGAGCGCGGGGATCTCGACCGGCCCGCCGACGTCGATCACGAACTTGACGAACTTCATCGCGTGCTCGCGCTCCTCCTCGGACTGGCGGTAGAAGAACTGCGCGAGCTGCGGCAGCGCCTCGGAGTCGAAATAGGCGGCGATCGAGATGTACTGGAGCGAGGCCCCCATCTCGTGGCCGATCTGGCCGTTGAACGCTGCGATCAGCTTCTCGCTGGCGAGTTGCATCGGGCTCCCTCCTGGTGTTCGCATGGTGTGCGCATGGGTCTTCGCAATGGGTCACGCCGGCCGCTGCCGGAGGCCGCGAGTATACTCGCCGGCCACCCGCCTCCCGGGCGGAATTCGTCCTCCCTCGAATCGCTTTAGCAAGGAGCAGATCCCGCAACGAGCGGAGCCACAGCGATGCCCGACCCGACCGATCAGCACTCCTCCTCCGCCGACGGCTACCACCCGGTGGTCATCCTCGGCTCCGGCCCGGCCGGCTTCACCGCCGCGCTCTACGCCGCGCGCGCCGAGCTGGCGCCGGTGGTCCTCGAAGGGAACCAGCCGGGCGGCCAGCTCACCATCACCACCGAGGTCGAGAACTACCCCGGCTTCCCCGAGGGCATCCTGGGCCCCGAGCTGATGGACCTGATGCGCAAGCAGGCGCAGCGCTTCGGCGCCAAGGTCAAGTTCGAGACCGCGACCGCGGTCGACCTCGCGAAGCGCCCGTTCGCGGTCACCACCGACGCCGGCACGACGCTCCGCGCCGGCGCCCTGATCGTCGCCACCGGCGCCTCGGCGAAGCTCCTCGGCATCCCGTCCGAGGACCACCTGATGGGCTACGGCGTCTCGGCCTGCGCCACCTGCGACGGCTTCTTCTTCAAGGACAAGGAGGTCGTGGTCGTCGGCGGCGGCGACACCGCGATGGAGGAGGCGACTGTTCCTCACCCGCTACGCCGCCAAGGTCACCGTGATCCACCGCCGCGAGGAGCTCCGCGCCTCGAAGATCATGCAGGACCGCGCCTTCGCACCACGGCAAGATCGCCTGGGTCTGGAACAGCGTGGTCGACGAGGTCCTGGGGAGCCGCGAGGGGGGCGTCGAAGGCGTGCGCCTGCACAACAAGAAGACCGGCGCCGACAGCGTCTACCCGGCCCAGGGCGTCTTCGTCGCCATCGGGCACCGGCCGAACACCGATCTCTTCAAGGGCGTCCTCGAGATGGACGAGCTGGGCTACATCAAGGTCAAGCACCCTTCGAGCACAGACCAACGTCGAGGGCGTCTTCGCCTGCGGCGACGTCATGGACCCGGTCTACCGCCAGGCGGTCACCGCCGCCGGCACCGGCTGCGTGGCGGCGATGGACGCCGAGCGCTGGCTCGCCGAGCACTATGACTGACCGCAGGACCGACCGCCCGGCCACGCTCGGCGCCCTGCGCGCCTCCGGCTACCGGCCGCGCCCGGTCAAGCAGGAGATCCGCGCCAACCTGCGCGCGGTGCTCGCCGCCGGGGGCCGGCTCTTCCCCGGCATCGTCGGCTACGAGCGGACGGTGATCCCGGAGATCGTCAACGCGCTGCTGTCGGGGCACGACTTCATCCTGCTCGGCCTGCGCGGCCAGGCGAAGACGCGCATCCTCCGCGCGCTGACCGACTTCCTCGACGACGCGGTGCCGGTGCTCGAGGGCTGCGAGCTCAACGACGACCCGCTGGCGCCGATCTCGGTCTGGGGGCAGCGGCTGGTCGCCGGCGCCGGGCGACGACGCTGCCGGTCGAGTGGCTCCCGCGCGACGAGCGCTACCGCGAGAAGCTGGCCACGCCCGACGTCACGATCGCCGACCTCATCGGCGACATCGACCCGATCAAGGCGGCGAACCGCCGGCTGACGTTCGCCGACCAGGAGGTGATCCACTACGGCATCATCCCGCGCACGAACCGCGGGATCTTCGCGATCAACGAGCTGCCCGACCTCGCGCCGCGCATCCAGGTCGGCCTGCTTCAACCTGCTCGAGGAGCGCGACCTGCAGATCCGCGGCTTCCCGGTGCGCATCCCGCTCGACGTCGCTGCTGGTCTTCTCGGCCAACCCCGAGGACTACACCAACCGCGGCCGCATCATCACGCCGCTCAAGGACCGCATCGCGTCGCAGATCCTCACGCACTACCCGCCCGACGTCGAGACCGGCGCCGCGATCACCGCCGCAGGAGGCGTGGATCGACCGCGACGGCCCGCGCGTCGAGGTGCCGCCCGAGGTGCGCGCTCCTGATCGAGGAGATCGCGTTCGCCGCGCGCGAGAGCGAGCTCGTCGACCAGACCTCCGGGCGTGTGCGCGCGGGTGACGATCGCGGCGCTCGAGCTCCTGGTCTCGAACCTCGAGCGGCGCGCGCTGCTCGACCGGCGAGAACCCGGTTCACCCGCGCCTCTCCGACCTCCAGACCTCCTGCCGGCGATCACCGGCAAGGTCGAGATGGTCTACGAGGGCGAGCAGCAGGGCGCCGAGGTGGTCGCCCGGAAGCTGATCGGCGAGGCGGTCAAGCGCGCCTTCGACCGCCGCTTCCCCGAGGTCGGCAAGGAGGCCGGCGGCGGCGAGGAGGACGGCCCCAGGACGGGCCCTACGACGGGATCGTCCGCTGGTTCGCCGCCGGCAACCAGGTCCACCTCTCCGACGAGCAGAGGTTCGAGGAGTACGAGCGCGAGCTGGTGCGCGTGCCCGGGCTGATGGACCTCGCCGCGGAGCACGCCGCCGACGGCGTCCACGAGCGGACGTTCGCGGCCGAGATGATCCTCGAAGGGCTCCACCAGCACTTGAAGCTCGCGCGCGAGGACCTCGACAGCATGATCAACTACCGCGAGATGATCAAGCTCCAGCTCGTGAAGCGCCGCCGCGGCGCCGGCCGCGGCGAGGGAGTGAACTAGCCGGGGCCCGTCATGCGGCACCGCTATTCCTGGCTCGACCCCGCGCTGCTCCGGGCGCTCCTCGCCGGGCTCGATCTCCTGCGTCTCTTCAATCAGCTCGTCCTCGCCTCGGGCGGCGACGTCGACGAGGCGATGGAGTGGATGCGCTATCTCCAGCAGGAGGGGTACATCCCGGAGGGGATCGATCTCGAGAAGTTCTTCGAGTCGCTCGAGGAGCAGGATCTCGTGGCGCGCGACTCCGAGGGCGGCTTCCAGCTCACCGCCGGCGGCGAGCGGCGGATCCGGCGGAGCGCCTTCGAGGAGGTGTTCGCCGATCTCCAGCGCTCGGGCCCCGGCTATCACCCGGTCGAGGCCGCGGGCGAGGGGGTCGAGCGGCTGCCCGAGACCCGCGGCTGGGAGTTCGGCGATTCGCTGGACCAGCTCGACGCGCCGCGCTCGCTCCAGAACGCGATGCGCCGCACGCACGGCCGGCTCGAGCTGGCCGAGGAGGATCTCGAGGTCCACGAGACGGAGCACCTGACTTCGTGCGCCACGGTGGTGGCGATCGACATCAGTCACTCGATGGTGCTCTACGGCGAGGACCGGATCACGCCGGCGAAGAAGGTGGCGCTGGCGCTGACGGAGCTGATCACGACGAAGTACCCGAAGGACCACCTCTCGCGTGATCCTCTTCGGCGACCGCGCCGAGCGGATCGGGCTCTCGGATCTCCCCTACGTCGAGGCCGGGCCGTATCACACGAACACGCGCGAGGCGCTGCAGCTCGCGCGCGGGCTGCTCTCGCGTCAGAAGCAGCCGAACAAGCAGGTCTTCCTGGTCACCGACGGCAAGCCCTCGGCGATCACGGAGAACGGGCGGATCTTCAAGAACCCGTTCGGTCTCGACATGCGGATCGTCACCAAGACGCTCGAGGAGGCGGACCTCTGCCGCCGGCAGCGGGTGGTGATCACGACGTTCATGCTGGCGACGGACCCGATGCTGACGGAGTTCGTGGAGCGGTTGACGCAGGTGAACCGCGGGCGGGCTTATTTCGCCTCGCCCTACAACCTGGGCGAGTTCATCCTGGCGGACTACATCCGGAATCGGCGGCGGCGGGTTCGGTAGCCGAGCTGTCGAGGCGGATGGGGACCGGGCCGGGCCGGGCACGCCTCTCGCCGGGGGACGGCGCGCGCTTCCAGAGTGCGGTTACCGTCCGGCGCGCGCCTCGTCAGCCCCGGCGCGGGTCCGCCTCGCCTTCTGAATCGATCCGTTGGGCGCCGGGGCTGGCGCCCCCGGCGAGAGGCGTGCCCGGCCCGGCCCTGCTTGGCTCCGGCGGGCGTTCCCAAGTCGGTCGGCGACGCCCAAATCCGGCGCTTTGAAGGCCGGACGAGCCCTGTTGCTAGGATGCCTCCATGGTCAGCGGCTTGGAAACCGGATTCCTGCTGGACGAGAGGTGGCACCGGATGACCTCGGGGATCGAGCGGAGCAAGAAGCCGGATCTGCTGCTCCTCGCTCGCGCCCTCGCCGAGGCTGGTGTCCCGTATGCGGTCATCGGCGGGCTGGCGCTCCAAGTTCGTCAGGCCGAACCGCGTACGCTATAAAGTCGGCCAGCGAGCAAGAAAAGCTGCTTGCTATGTGCTAGAAGTTCCAAGTCGAACTACAGTTATCGCAGCGCGCCTGGGTGGCGGCCTCCTTCCTTGAGAGCCCAGTGGCGAGCAGCGATACACCCCCGGTCAGAACCGCTGCCGTTGCCTTACCCCCTGAGATTCCCTTCTTCAACTTCAGGCTCTTCGTCCGAACCTTCCCGCGAGCCTGGCAGTGGGGACAGAGGAGGGCGGAATTGACGGGCCCCCAAGCAAGCGACGCTGCTGCGTCACGCTTCTTCTCCAGGTAGGAAGATCGCTCCGCTGAGGACATCTTGGAGAGGGTTTCCTGTTCTTGTTGATGCGCGACGACCCCAACAATTACCGCACCGACAAGGACGAGGAGCACGATTACAAAGAACATTTCCATTCTCCGCCTCCTTGAATGGCCATAATAGTCGCCGTACAGCGTGTGGAGCGCCACGGATGCAAACTGTCGTTATGCGGGGACCCGCGCATGTTCGTGCAGGAACTCGGGAGCAAGGTCTGCCCCATTGGGCCAAACTAGCGTGTGGATGTCCGGGTCAAGGCGAAGCTGCGAGAACACCTTGGGATCGCGAAGTGGCTCGAAGATCGGCCCGTCCAGCTCTCCCGACAGGTCGACCTCCCCCTCCGAACCATCATTGAATCGGACCCAGACGATGAAGTCTCGGACGAGCCTGGCGTCAGTCACTCGGAGAATCATGGCTACTCCAACGGGTCGATGGGAACGAGGGGCTCCCGGCGGCGGGCGCGCTCCCAGTTGTTCCGGAGCTCGTCGCCGTGAATCTCGTACCATTCCAGGACGTGGCGGAGAGCCCTACGGGGAAACTGCCCCTCCACTACGCCGTCCTCGATTCTGACCGTGATGCCGTACTCGCCGTAGTCCGCGTGAAAGTGCGCCGGTTGATGATCTCGGTAGTACATGGCGATCACGATCCCGAGGAAGCGGCTTATTTCAGGCACGTCGCAAGTCTACCACGGGTTCTTGCAAACACCGGCGGAGGGCTGGCAGTCTGGATGCCGGACTTCGCCGAGGTCGCGAAGGTTCGAGTCGAGCCTGACCGGGGCGACATGGGGAAACGCCTCGGAGCCCCCTCTCCTGGCCAAGTCAGGCCGCGGAGCGCAGGTTCTCGCGGATGATCCGAGGGTGTCGGGCGGCGATTCGCAGAAGAGCGAGGGCCGGTCCCTCGGGATGCCGGCGGCCCTGCTCCCAGTTGCGGAGGGTGTGGACGCTGATCTCCAGCGCCTCGGCGAAACGCGCCTGGCTGAGCCCGACGAAGCGCCGCAGGGCCACGATGTCGTCTCCGGACTGGAAGCGCCCCGCGACCAGGCGTCGGCGCACGCTGGCGGGGATCGACGATTCGAAGGCCTGTTCGGTCAGCTCTGGGATGTCGGTCATCGGTGTTGCTCCATGTAGTGGCGGTACAGCTCCCGCTCCTTTCGCGTGGCCCAGCGCGCGCTGATGATCCGGATCGTTCCGTCGTCGCCTTCCGTCCAAACGACTACGACGAGACCGCGTGCGATCGGGCCGACGGCGATGAAGCGTTCTTCGGTGTCCGAGTGGTCCTGGTCGTAGACCTCCAGGTAGTCGGCTCCGGAAAGAAACAGCTCCTGGGCCTCTGCGAAGGAGAGCCCGTGCCTCTCGCGGTTGGCACGTTCCTTCGTCTCGTCCCACTCGAACCGCATGGTGGACAGGGTAAGCCAATGGCGGAGTCGAGGTCAAACTGGATCTGCGAGGCAAGGTGACCGACACGGAGCCTATAATCGAGGCATGAGCGCTGAGACACCGCGGCGGCCGGACACCGTCCCAGCCGAGGAGATCCCCGCCGAGTGGCTGGCCGAGTTCGAGGCCGCCGCACGCCGGCCGCTCCGGGCCCGCTTTCCTTACGCCTTCATCAAGACCTACAGGCCGGTGCTCGACGACGCGCCGTTCCGCGCGTTCGACACCACCGCCGACTACCGCCGCTGGTGCGAGGAGAACCTGCCGGACTGGCTCGGTTATGGGCGCGCTTGAGTATCGGCGGGCCGAGGAGATCCGCGACGCGTTCGCCCGTCACGGTGTGCGGTACCTCTTCACCGGACGGTCCGGCGCGATCCTGCTCGGCTTCCTCGACACCACCCCCAAGACGCCGACCTCTTCGTCGAGAAGTGCCCTCCGCCGCCGCGCATCCGCCGCCATCGTTCACGGCTGGGGCTAACTGTAGAATGCCCGCATGACCGAGAAGGAGCGACTGCACAGCCTCGTGGAGGACCTGCCGGAGCCGGAGGTCCACACCGCGCTGCGGTTCGTCGAGTACCTCCGGCGGGAGGCCTCGGATCCCGTCTCGCGAGCGTTCCGGGAGGCCCCTTTCGAGGACGAGCCGGTGACTGCCGAGGACCTGGCGGAGCTTGCGGCAGCCGAGCATGACCTGCGAGAAGGCCGCGTCGTCTCTCACGATGACGCACGACGCGCCTTGCTCGGAGAGCCGTGAGTTCGAGCCATCCGACCTCGCGGTGACGCCTACTGACCGGAGGTCAGGTCTTTCGGAGCCCGAGGAAGAGGGCGCCGAAGGCGACGGCCGCGGCGAGGATGCCGGTGCCGTCACCTTCGGATAGGCCCAGCGAGATGCCGAGGACCCCGACCACGACGAGCGCCAGGCCGATCAAGACCCTGATGCCGGCTGGAACGGAAAGCTCGGCCATCATTCCTCCTGTCTTATAGCAACGAAGCAAGTGTACTCGATCGGGATCGCTCCGGCTTCGGTGAGCAGCTCCTCGTAGAGACAGAGCAGCTTCAGAAAGGTGGCATCGCGGTCGTCCTCGGGGTCGAGGAGCGGCTCTGCGACGGCGAGGACGCGCTGGAGCAGGGTGCCGAGCTGGGGGCGGTGGTCGAGGAGACGGAAACTCGGGGCGAGTAGCGATTCGAGCGGGCGGCGCGGGGGGCCGAAGCGCTCGCGGAGGGTGTGCTCGATCTCGACCAGGCGGTCGCGGAGGCGGGAGCGGCGATCCGGCGGCGGGGCGCCCGCGGGCTGGAGGAGGTCGAGGAGGGCGCGGGCGTGGCGGAGGGCGGGGACGGTGGTGCGGCCGTCCTCGGAGCCGGTGTAGTCGTCGCCGATCAGGATGCCGCCCGGGCGGAGGGCGGCGGCGAGGCGGGCGACTAGCGCCGGGCGGTCGGGGGCGCGGCCCAGCAAGCCGTTGGTGAAGGCGCGGGCGAAACGGGCCGGCGGGGGCACGGTGTCGCCCGGCCAGTCGAAGCGGAGGCGGCCCTTCACTTCGATCGGGACCAGGAGCGTCGGCTCCCCCACCGCCGGATCGGCGGCGAGGCGGCCGGCGAGCCAGCCGCCGGGGGTGTCGATCACCAGGGTCGGGCCGGGCTCGCCCGCGGGTGGGAAGGCGGCGAGGGCGTGGGTGGTCCAGTCGGCGCCCGGCCAGCCGGTGGCGCGGGTGTGCAGGGCGTCGCGGACCGGGGCGAGGGCGAGACCGTGGCGGCGGTCGCGGGCCGGGCGGGTGTGGATGCGCAGGCGCGCGGGCGCTGCACCAGGAGCGGCGGATGCACCGTGGATCACCTCGGGCGGCAGCGCCCTCGGCGCTGGCACTGCACGATGGTCCCGCGCCGCCTGCGCCGGCACCGGCCGCCGGTTGCGCGCCACCAACACGCGGAAATCCGAGGGGAGCCCCCCGGCCGCGATCAGCGACTCCTCGAGCAGGCATATCAGCGCCAGGAGGCGGTTCTCGCGCGGGTCCCCGGGGTCGAAGTTCTGGACCACGTCGTAGAGCAGCAGGTGGAGCACGGTGCCGCCGAGGTCGCGCTCGGCGAGGACTTCGAAGCGGCGTTCGAGGAGCGGCAGCACCTCGTCGGAGCGGACCGCCTCGGAGGGGTCGGTGGCGGCTAGCTCGTCCTCGTCGGGGACCTCGCGGCACGGGTAGGGGCCGCCGGTGACGGCGCTGGTGCGCAGGCGCTCGGGGAGGCGGGTCAGGCAGCCGTTGATCGCCCGCATCTGCTCGGCGGTGAACTGGAACCTCCGCGGGCCGGCGTACTCGTTGATCAGCAGCAGGCCGCCGGGGACGAGGCGCCGTTCGATCTCGGCGTAGCAGTGCTCCAGCGCGCGGACGTGGTGGAGGACGGAGTGGGCGACGACGACGTCCCAGGGGCCGCCCGGGAGGGGGTCGGCGTCGAGGTCGACGACGTGGTAGCGGATGCGGTCGCCGAGGCCGGCGGCGCGGGCCAGCTCGGCGGCCTGGGCGACGGCGCCGGCGGCGACGTCGCAGGCGTCGATCGAGGCGATCTCGGGGCGCGCCGCGAGCGCGCGTTCGAGCCATCCCTCGCCGCAGCCGAGGACCAGGACGCGAAGTTCGCGGCCGCGGACGCGGCGGCCCCAACTCCAGGTCAGCCAGTCGACCGCGGGGTCGCCCGAGGCCAGCCGGTTGAGGTGCGCGCGCACCACCGGCGAGGCCATCCAGTGGATCTCGGCCAGTCGCTCGGTGGCGGCGCGGTCGCCCCAGTGGGCCGCGACCCGCTCGCGGCTCGGAGGCGCTTCGCGCGGCGCCTCCCCCGCCGGCGCCGGTGCCTGCTCCGCGGTCAAGGAACGGGCGCCCTCACGGGCCGCCGACCACCCGCTTGACCCGCGTGCCGCCGGGCAACCTCGCGCCGGTGTCGACCTGGTTGATCAGGGCCAGGGCCTGGACGTCGACTGTCGACGGGTAGCGGCGGGCGAACTCCTCGAGGGTCATCGCCGACGGCAGCCGGACGATGTCGATCCGGCGCGGCTGGACGTCGAGCTTCGAGCGGTCGGTGAGCTTCCGGAGGCTGGTGGCGGCGGCCTGGAGCGCACTCCGGTAGCCCTGGAAGTCGCTCTCGGCGGTGTAGCCGAGGAGGCGGAAGACCCGCCCGCCGTGGCTGACGAAGGCGGCCACGCCGACCAGCGGCTCGCCCTGGGTGCGGTCGACGGCGAAGAGCGCGCCCTCGCCGGAGAGACCGCCGAAGCCGCCGGTGAGCGCGTTGCCGCGGCGAAGGCCCTGCTGGCCGAAGAAGGCGGAGGCCGCGGCGGCGGGGGTGGTCGCCTCGTCGAGGGTCAGCACGACGACGGCGTCCTGGTTCGGCGCCAGGGCGGCGACCGCCTGGCGCTCGTTCTGGGTCTTCCAACCCTCGGGGAAGCGGAGCTGGAACGCCAGCTCGGGGTGGTAGAAGGCGTTGCCCTCGAAGAAGCCGTCGCGCGGGTTTTCGCCGAAGACGATGCCGTCGATCGCCGCGAGGTACCCGTCGGCCTCGACGGTGCCGCCGGCCGGCAGGCCGGCCTGGGCGATCTCGGCGTTGATCCGCTCGCGCCGGTCCGCGGGCGCCGGGTGGGTCGAGAGCCAGTTCGGGACCCGGCCGGCGCCGGCCGCGGCGCTCGCGCGGTCGAGCAGGGTGAAGACAGCCGGCATCTCGCCGGCCGCGTACCCCTCGCGCCCCATGTAGCGCAGGCCGAGCGAGTCGGCCTCGCGCTCGGCGTCGCGGCCGTACTTCAGGAACAGGAGCTGGAGGCCGGTCTGGGCGAGCCCGGCGTAGTCGGCGACCTCGGGCGCGAGGATGGCGCCGACGCCGAGGCCGATCGAGGCGAGCTGCGACTTGCTGATCTGCTCGACGCTGTGGCGGCCGGTGACGTGGCCGATCTCGTGGCCGAGCACCGAGGCCATCTGCGCCTCGTTGGCGAAGTGGCCGAGGATGCCGCGGGTCAGGTAGATGAAGCCGCCCGGCAGCGCGAAGGCGTTGACCACCGGGTCGTCGACGACGCGGAAGGTCCAGGGCAGGTCGGGGCGCTCGGAGGCCGCCGCCAGCTCCTTGCCCACCCGGTCGACGTAGGCCTGGAGCTCGGCGTCCGGGTAGAGGCCGAGCTGGCCGGAGATCTGCTGGTCGGCCTCGCGGCCCATCGCGATCTCCTGCTGGACGCTGACCATCGAGAGCTGGCGCTGGCCGGTGGCGGGGTTGGTGGCGCAGGCCGGCGCCAGCAGTGCGAGCGCCGCAGCGGCGGCGGCCGCCGGGATCAGGGTTCGGATTCGGCTGGATTCGGTTCGCATGGCGTTCTCTCCCTCCGCGGGAACGGGAGATGCAGGAACGATACCGCTGTCCGCGGTCACTCCTCGCGGTCGGCCGGCTCGCGCCCTACGCCCGCAGCCGGTCGAGCCGGCGCAGCAGGTCGCCCGGGCCGGCGAAGCGCCGCTCGGGGTCCTTCGCCAGGCAGGTCAGGAGGATGTCCTCGAGGTCGGGCGAGATCTCGGGCTGGTGGAGCGAGGGACGGGTCGGCTCCTGCTCGAGGGTCGCCATCACCGCCTCGCGGGCGTTTCGGGCTGCGAACGGCAGCGCGCCGGTGAACATCTCGTAGAGCACGACGCCGGAGGAGTAGACGTCCGAGCGCGGGGTCGCCTCCTCGCCGCGGAGCTGCTCGGGCGCCAGGTAGTGCGGGGTGCCGAAGACGTGCCCCTCGGGCGACCGGCCGGGATCGGACCGGCGCAGCAGCCGCGCGATGCCGAAGTCCATCAGCTTGGCGTTGCCGTTGGGCTCGAGGATCAGGTTCTCGGGCTTGATGTCGCGGTGGATCACGCCCACCGCGTGCGCCGCCCCGAGCCCCTGGCAGAGCTGGCGCGCGAGCCGCAGCCCGGCCGAATAGGGCAGGCGGTCGGTCTGGTCGAGGAGGTACCGGAGGGTGACGCCGCGGACATACTCCATCGACAGGAACGGCACGCCGTCGACCATGCCGAGGTCGTAGGTCCGGAGGACGTTCGGATGGGTGATCCGGCGCGCCAGCTTCAGCTCCTCCTTGAGCCGCTCGACCTCCTCGGCGCCGACGTCGCGGTCGGCGCGGAGCATCTTGAGCGCCACCAGGTCGTCGAGCTCGCGGTCGCGCGCCTTGAACACCACCCCCATGCCGCCCATGCCGAGGAGCGCCAGGATCTCGAAGCGGCCGCCGACCACCGCGCCGGGGCGGATCTGGGACAGCGTCTCGCGGTCGGCGCCGCGGCCGCGGGTGGGGAGCGAGACCGGCGCCGGCAGCCCCTCGGTGACCCGTGCCGCCTGGCCGGCGGTGACCAGGTAGAGCGGCTGCGGGGTGATCACGCCGCGGCGCTCGGCGAGGGTAAGGCCGACCCGCTCGAAGGCACCGCCCAGCTCCTCGTAGACCCGCCGGTCGAGCACGATGTCGCCCGGCGCCGCCTCGCGCACCAGGCTCTCGAGCTGCTGCACCGGCGGCCCGGCGAGCGCCGATCGGAGCGAGCCGTTCTCCCCCACCGTGCCGGCCTCGACCGGGCCCTCGGCGATCGCCACCGCGGGCGCGGCGGGCGAGCCGGCACCGGAGGCCAGGAGGTCGGCCGCGGCGGCGAGCGCGCGGTGGCAGCGCGCCTCGCCCTCGAACGCGATCCAGGCGCGGTGGCCGCCGGTCGCCTCGAGCCGGCCGCCGCGCGCTCCGGCCAGCTCGCGCAGGCGCCGGAGGTCGCGCCCGAGCCCCTCGATCGCGGCTCCCGGCGGACCGTCGCCGAGCCGGGCGCGGTCGCGGAACTCGACCCCGAGGAGCGCCACCCGCTCGCGCACCGGCGCCCTCGGCGCCACGCCGGAGGGACGCGGCGACGAAGCCTCGGGGAGAGTGCGCGACAGCTCGGCGACGTAGGCCTCCATGTCGCGCTTCTCGCGCAGGTCGGAGAGGAGCTGGTCGAAGGCGAGCGCCAGCGAGCCGACCTCGTCGCCGCGGCCGGTCGGGATCTCCTGGTCGTAGTCGCCGTCGCGGGCCGCGCCGGCGGCGGCGGCGAGGCGGCGGATCGGCCCGAGCAGGCGGCGCGCGAAGCCGTAGGAGAGCGCCGCGGCGAGGAGCACCGCGGCCAGCCCGGCGAGGACGAGCGCGCGCTGGACGGCCCGGAACGGCGCCAGCTCGCGGTCGAGCGAGACCAGCACCGCCCAGGCGCCGACCGGCTCGCCGGCGGCGTCGGTCAACGGCGCGAAGAGCGCCAGCCAGGGCTCGCCGGCGAGGTCGAGGTCGACGTCGGGCACCGTCTCGCCGCCTTCGATCACCCGCGAGAGCAGCTCCGGCCGCGCCTGCACCGCGGCGGCGAGGCCGCGCCCCCGCTCCGGATCGAGGGTCGAGGCGGCGACCGCGGGCGCGCCGTCCTGGTCGGTGAGCACCGCCACCTCGTTGCCGCCGAAGCTCTCGAGCCCGAGGTCGAAGCCGGCCAGGAGGTAGCCGACCAGCGCGCCGCCCGGATCGATCGGCACCACGGTCGCCTCGTAGAACGCGCCCTCCTCCTGCCAGACGCCGAGGGCGCCGTAGTCCTCGAGCGCGCGCGCCACCAGGTTGCGGTCCGAGAGGTCCTCGCCGCTCTCCCCCGGCCGGTCGGTGCGCGCGACCACCCGGCCCGACGGGTCGAGCACGGCGGCGAAGTCGAACCCGAGGTCGGCGCGCCGCTCGGCCAGGAGGTCGAGGATCGAGGCGCGGTCGGCCGCCGACATCGCCTCGGCCACGTAGGCGCCGAGGTAGGGGTCGGAGACGAAGAGGTCGGAGACCCGCCCGAGCTGGGCGTGGCGGAGCATCTGGAAGCGCTCGGCGACGTTGCCGCCGGCGGCGAGCGAGCGCGCCGCCTCCGAGCGCGCGATCCGCTGCGCCACGAACGCCGTGTAGGCGCCGGCGCCGGCCACCGCGAGCGCGATCAGGAGCGCGGTGATCAGGAAGATCCGGGTGCCCAGCCCGAGCCCACGGCGCGGCGGCGGCGCCGAGGTCGTGCGGCGCGGCGCGGCGCCGCCGGCCGCCGTCGAAAGCCGCACCGTGGGCTCAGTAGCGGTCACGCCGGTCCCTTCCGTAGGACTTGCCGAGCTTGTTGAGGTGACGCGGCACTCGCGGCCGCGAGACCTCCAGCGGCAGCACGAGCGGTGCCGAGGCCGGCAGGGTCAGCTCGCGGGTCAGCTCCTCGGCCTGCTCGTGCCAGACCGTGAGCCGCCCCTTGCCGGCCGGCACGCCGGCGAGGTGGAAGCGGCCGTCGGCCCCGGGAACGGCGAAGTGCGGCGTGTCGAGCACCACGACGTAGGCGACCATGCCGTGGTGGACGTTGCAGAAGACCCGCACCAGGCCGGGCTCTCCGAAGGTCGCCTCGGCGCCCGGACCCTGGCCGATCAGGCCGAGGTCGAAGGCGTTGCCGCGCGACACCGAGAAGGCGTTGTGGAGGATCGGGTCGCGGTTGGGGAAGCGCACCTTGCTGCCGCGCGGCACCGCCAGCACCCGCGGCGAGAACGCCTTGTCGCGGGTCTCGACGGTGAAGGTCCCCGGCCTGGGCGCCGCCGCGCCGGCGGCGGGCTCGAACCAGACCACCGCGGCCGACGGGTCGGCGCCGCGGGCGCCCTTGCCGGTCAGCTCGATCCGCCCGGTCAGCTCGGCGCCGCCCGCGGCGGCCGCCGGAGCCAGCGCAGGTCCGAGGGCGAACACGGCGAGAGCCAACACGGCGGCGAGCAGCGCTGCCCGTCCCGCGACCGCCGCCGCGCGCCGCATCAGGTGCGCCACCGGAAGGTGGCCAGGAGCTCGTCGTTGGAGCGCTCGGCCCCCGACACCAGGGTGATGGTGTGCGCCGCGTGCTCGATCGTCAGGTCGATGCCGCGCACGATCCCGAGCCTCAGGCCGAGGTCGAGCTTCTCCCACTCCCAGGCGAAGCTCGGGGTCGGCGTGCCGACCGGCGGCAGGAAGTCGGGGTCGAGCCGCGACCAGCGCACCGCCGGCTGGATGTAGGGGAAGAGCTGGCGCCCGCCGATCGCGGCCGCGACCGGCAGCTCGAAGCGCCACGCCGCCTCGGCCTCGGTGCCGATGCGTTCGAGCCCGCCGAGGTCCTGATCGACGAACTGGGCGAAGAGCGTGAAGCCGCCGAGGTAGAGCCAGGCGGTGGCGCCGACCTCCTTCTTCTCGTCATCGACGAGCGGGAACGGGAAGGCGTCGCCGGGCCCGTTGAGCAGGTCGAGGTCGCCGCCGTAGATCGTCCCCTCCAGCTCGACGGTCTCGGCGAGGTCGCGCTTGCGGCCGAAGACCAGCAGCTCGAAGCCGTTCTCGCCCCCCGCGGCGCCGAGCCGGAAGCCGGCCCCGGCGCCGAGCTGGACGTCGCCGTCGGTGTCGAGGTCCTCGCCGTCGGCATCGTAGGGGATCAGGATGCCGCTCCCCAGCTCGGGGTCGCGCAGGCCGAGGATCTCGTCGCGCAGGCCGTTGTCGCCGGCGAGCGCGTTCGGATCGCGCATGAACACCGGGTTGCCCTGGGTCGCCGAGGCCTTGACGAAGAGGTGGCGGCCGAGGTCGGCGCCGAGCTCGACGCCGACGTCCTCGAAGCGGTTGAAGGCGGTCGAGACCAGCCCGTAGCTCTCGAGGTGGCGGTCGTCCTGGCGCTCGAACTTGGGGAACTTGCCGAGCTTCAGATAGACCCCGGCGTCCTCGGGCACCAGCGCCGGCTCGGCCTCGCGCCCGAAGCGCAGCCACGCCTCGTCGACGTCCCACTCCTTGTCGGTCGAGGTCGGGTTGCGGTCGTAGAGGTCGATGAAATCGACCTTGAGATGGCCGGCGAGCAGCTCCCCCCACTCGGCGTCGAGGTAGAGGGTCACCGTCGACAGCTCGAGGTGCTCGCCGGGGTCGACGGTGGCGAGCGCCTGGTTCTGGAGCTCCGGCGGCAGGGCCAGGATGCGGATCGGGAAGCGCTCCTCGTCGCTGTCGCGGTAGTGGAGCTTGGCCTCGACCGACCAGTCGAGCCGCGGCCCGGCGGCGGGATCCGGCTCGCCTTCGCCCTCCTCGGCGCCGTCGGCGGCCGCGCCCAGAGAAAGAGCGAGCCCGAGGCCGATCCCGGCCAGAGCGCTCGCGGATCGCCCTCTCCGTCGTTCGTGTCCCATCACCCCTCCGGCCGCCCTCGGCGCCTGGTTGCTGGATCGGCGGAATTATAGGCCAGTCGCTCCGGATCCCCTCCAGAGGGTAAACGCGGGTATCACTTTTCACGGGTATTCGCAGGAAGCCCGGCGGATCCGGGGAAAACCTTCCCAATTCCAGGATCTCTGGTCCCGCCTGGGTCTTTTCGTCGCCTTGTGTCCGTGCGAGCGACCCGTCCGGCCATCGATCTCTGCGAATCACCTTATTTCTGCGGGTGCGGACATGCCATCTATTAACCCTTTCAGCAAGCCCGCGGGTCTCTCGCACGTGTGCAGGGCGGACACGGCGGCCGAGGAGGCCGCCGGCCGTTGCCGCCCGCAGGAGGTCTCCCATGACTTGCATCTTGCGGATCCCTGGATTGACAGTAGTGGCTCTCGTCCTCGCCGCGCTGATCGCCGCCCCGCCGGCGGCCGGCGCCGCCCCGGCGGCCGACCGGCCGGCGGCCCAGGCGAGCGGTGACGACGGCTGGGCGGACCGGCTCACCGCGCCCTGGCGGGCGCTCCGGGAGCTGATCCTGAACGTCGCCGGCGCCGACGGTACGGAGCCTCCTCCCCCGCCGCCGCCGCCGCCGCCGGAGGAGGGCGACGAAATGAAGCCGCCTCCCCCGCCGCCGACCTGCCCGAGCGGGCAGACCAGCGGGCCGTGCATCGAACCGAACGGATAGCCTGTAGGCTCCTACTCCCCGAGACCGGCGTCCTTCGAAGCGACGTTTGGCCGGTCTCGGGGACACTGCTGTATGGGGGACTTGTTTCCGTAAATGCGAACGCGCATAATGCGGCTCGATGATGTCGCCTAAATCGCCGTCGACCGATCCCCTCGAGACCGTCCTGCGTCGCGCCCGCCCAGGGCTCGAGCGGAGCTTCCGCCGCCACGGCTTGACGGCAACGGTAGCGGAGCAGATCCTGCTCGAGGCGCTCGGCTGGCTCGAGTCACCGCACGGCCTGGTGCGCGGCGCCGGGCGGCAGCTCGAGAAGCGAGTCGCGGAGGCGTGCCGCGGGCCGGCGGCCGGCGGCAACTCCGCCGGGCCGCTTCCGGCCGGCTACCATGAGGTGTTCGACCGCGCGATCGAGCACCTGCGGCGGCAGCGGCGAGAGCGGGAGCGCGAGCGGGCGGAGTACCTGCAGCGCCTGGCCGAGATCGATCCTCGAAGCACCGCGTGGGCGTCGGCGTTCCGGGGTCTCCGGTTCTCCCGCGAGCTGGCCCTGGCGCTTCTGGAGCACGCCTGGGACTTCTGCAAGACCGATCCCCGCCAGGCCCTGGAGACCGCCGAGACGGTTCGCGTGCTCGTCGACACGGTCCCCGAGGAGTCGCGCGGAGCGCCTTTCGTGGCCGACCTGACTGCCCGCGCCGAGGCCTACGCCGGCCACGCCCGGCGGATCCTGGGCGATTTCCGGCAGGCCGACCGCGATCTCGAGTCGGCGCAGGCGGCGCTCGGGCGGGGCACCGGAGATCCGCGCGAGCGCGCGCTGGTTCTGATGCTCCTCGGTACCCTCCGCCGTGACCAGCGGCGCTTCCCCGAGGCGATCCGCCACCTCCAGCAGGCGGCGGCGATCTACCGCTGGGCCGGCGAGGCGCACCTCGCAGGCCGCGTCTATGCCTTGATGGCGATCGTCCAGTCCTACTCGGGCCACTCGGAGTTGGCGATCCCGCTCGCCCAGAGGGCCGCCGAGCTGATCGACCCGGTGCGTGAGCCACGCCTCGAGGCCGTCATCAAGCAGAACCTGGTCCACTACCTCTGCGAGTCGGGGCAAGCGTCGGAGGCTCGCGATCGCCTGCCCGAGGTCCGGCGGCTGACCCAGCAGCACGGGATGCCGGCCGACCTGAGACGCATCCGCTGGAACGAGGCCGAGATCGCCTTCGCCCTCGGCGAACGGGAGACCGGCGAGCGGCTTTTCTCCGAGCTGCGCGAGGAGTACACCTCGGTCGGCGACTCTTTCAATGTAGCCCTGGTCTCCCTCGAGCTGGTCGCCGTCTACCTCGACCAGGGGCGGGCCGCCGACGCCAAGCGGCTGGCCGCCGAGAGCTTGCCGATCTTCCAGTCCCTGGAGATCCACCGCGAGACGCTGGCGGCGCTGATCGCGCTCCAGCGCGCCACCGAGGTCGAGACCGCTACCGCCGGCGTGGTGCGCGAGCTGCTCGAGCGGATGCGGCGCGGCAACGCCGCCCCTCCGCCCCGGCCGGAACAGCCCTCCTGAGCCGCGGCCCTTTTCGCCGCACCGAAGAAAAATCGGCCCGGTGTCACGGAACGGGCGCCCCAGGCACCTAACCGAGTGAAGACCCGCCGGTGATCGGAAGGCGTCGCCCCCGCCCCCGATCCGCAGTCCCGGAGGGTATCGGACGTGACGGACCTGTCCGTCGGACCGCGTGGGTTCGAGACAGAAGCCAGGTTTCACTCCGCCGCAAGCATGGATTCACGCCGGCGATCGGATCGCCGGCTATTTTTTGCCCTTTGCACCGCTCGTCAGGCGTCGTAGGAGAGGTTCTTCTCACGCCGGCGGTAGACGCCGCCGGCTGCGGGCTCGAAGATGCCGCAGTGGGTCAGGTCGTTACCGTAGACGTGGAGGGTGATCGAGGCGGCGTCGCGGGCGTTGGCGATCGTGTGGTACTCGTAGGGCGGGATCAGGGCGCCGGCGGTGCCGACGCCGGTCTCGATCGAGTCGATGCGCACGAAGCGGCAGCGGTCCTCCTCGCGCTCGACGAGGTCGAACTGGGTGACCTCGATCCGCCCCTCGAGCACCCCCTCGACGCACCAGGTCCCGGCGTGGTCGTGGAGCGGCGTCCGCTGGCCGGGGCCCCAGATCATCGCCACCACCACGTAGCCGTGCTCGGGGCTGCGGTAGACCAGCCGGCGGGCGTAGTGGTCGTCCGCGCTCCGGCGCAGCTCCGGCGCGAGGCGCAGCGCCCCCTCCAGGATCAGGCGCGACATCCCCTCCTGCACCGCGTGGGTGGTGGCCTCGACGCCGTCGAGGGCGACCGCGCGGTCGATCACGTGGAGCAGGGGCTCGATGCCCTGCGACAGGGCGGTGGTGCGGGGGCTCGGCGTCGTCATCACGTCCTCCAGTCGAACCGTCTCCAGCCGGAGCGTCCTCCGGCTCGTCCGTGATCCGGTCCGGGCCAGGATAGTACGACCGCGGTCCCGGGTTCCACGCCGCGGCCGGCGCCCCGGCCGGCCGACCCCGTGGAGTAAGCTCGACCGCCTTGCGGAAACCCTCGCTGATCTCTCGGCTGCGCCCCCGGGCGGGGCGGCGCCTCCCCCGGCCGCTCACCCCGCGCCGGGTCGGCTTCACCGCGCGCGCCAGGCTCTCGGGCCTGCACGACCCCCGGCTCCCCGACTTCGTCTCGGAGATCGACGACTGCGCCCCGATCCACCGCGGCAACCGCGTGCGCCTGTTCACCGCCGGAGAGGAGGCGATGGCGGCGATGCTCGAGGCGATCGCCGGCGCCCGGCGCGAGGTGCTGTGCGAGGCCTACATCTTCCTCGATGACGAGACCGGCAGGGCGTTCCGCGACGCCCTCTGCGCCGCCGCCGGCCGCGGCGTGCGGACCTGCGTGCTGGCCGACGCCTTCGGCTCGTTCGCCACCGGCTCCGGCTTCTGGCGCGAGATGGAGGAAGGCGGCGTCGAGGTCAAGCTCTTCCACCGCCTGTTCGAGCACCTCTGGTGGCATCCGTTCCGCGACCACCGGAAGATCCTGACCGCCGACCGCCGGATCGCCTTCACCGGCGGCATGAACATCGCCGACGAGTACGCCGGTTCCTCCGGCCTCAAGCGGCGCGAGGAGCGGATGCGCGACACCCACCTCGAGATCGCCGGGCCGGCGGCGGTCGAGATGGCGGCGGTGTTCGCCGAGGGATGGCAGCGCGCCGGCGGCGATCCGCTCCCGCCCGGTCCGGGACCGGAGATCCCGGCCGGCGGCGGCGCGAGCATCCACGTCCTCGACTCCCGCCCCGGCCGCGGCTACATGGAGACCGCGGCGGTGCTCGCCGCGGTGGTCGGCCTGGCCTCCGAGCGGCTGTGGCTCACGAATGGCTACTTCGCGCCCGGCCGGCTGGCGGTGCGCCTGCTTGCCGCCGCCGCCCGCCGCGGCGTCGACGTCCGCCTGATCCTCCCCGGCCGCACCGACGTGCCGCTGGTCCGCCACGCCGGCCACGGCTTCTACCGGACGCTGCTCGCGTCCGGGGTGCGGATCTTCGAGTACCAGCCGTCGATCCTCCACGCCAAGACGCTGACCGCCGATGGCCTCCTCTCGATCGTCGGCTCGACGAATCTCGACGCCCGCTCCTTCCAGTTCAACGCCGAGTGCAACGCGGTGGTGATCGACGAGCCGCTGGCGGCCGAGATGGAGGCCGCGTTCGAGCGCGACCTCGCCGCCTGCGAGGAGATCCGGCTCGCCGAGTGGCGTCGCCGCGGGCGGCTCCACCGCCTCGGCGACCGGGCCGCCCGCTGGCTCTCACCGCTGCTGTAGGCGGTCAGGCCGCGCCGGCCCGGAGGTCGGCGTACTCCGGGTGCTGATCGAGCATCTTGCCGACGAACCAGCAGGTCGGAACAACCTTGCGGCCCTCCGCGCGCGCCCAGTCGAGCGCGTGCAGCACCAGGCGCTCGCCGACCCCCTGGCCGCGCAGCTCGGGGGGGACGAAGGTGCTGGTGTAGTCGAGCGTCGTGTCGTCGACGCGGCGGTAGGCGAGGGTCGCCTCGTGGCCATCGACGGCGGCGACGAACCGCCCGCGGTCCTGATCGTGTCGGATCTCCATCGGCGTCCTCCTGGTCCGGGAGGTTATCGCGGTGGCGCGGCGGCGGCCGCGACCGCCGCCTCGAGGCGGGAGCGGTTGCGCTCCGCCCAGTCGTCGAAGCCCTGGATCGCCGGGTGGAGCGCCCGGCTCTCGTCGAGGTCGGCCTGGCGGCTGGGGATGCGCGTGCGGTTGAACTCGAACATTGCCGCCAGCTCGGCGGCGCCCGGGAAGCCGTAGCCGGCGTAGACCTCCCTTGGCACGTGCTGGTAGACCACCGAACGCCCGAGCTCGCGGCCCAGCGTCTCGGCGTAGCCGGCCGGCGGGCGGTCGTCGCCGACCGCGCCGACCGTGCGGCCGAGGTGCTCCTCCGGACGCTCGAAGATCGCCGCCACCACACCGCCGACGTCCTCGACCGACACCGCCGCGAGCCGCGTGTCGCCCTGCGGGAAGCCGAAGCCGAGGGCGCCGTCGGGACGCGGCCGGGGCGCCAGGCCGCCGAGGAAGTTCTCGTAGTAGAACGCCACCTTGACCGCGGTCAGCGGCAGGTCGAGGTCGCGGGCGTACTTCGCGGTCTCGGCCTTGAGGTCGAAGTGGGGCACGCTCAGCTCGCCGCCGGTGATCTCGGCGACGTGCGGCAGGCTCGAGAGCACCAGATGCTCGACCTCGGAGCCGGCGACGGCGTTGACCAGGTTGCGGCCGTGGTCGCCCTCGCGCTCGAAGTGCTCCCAAAAGTCGGTCACGCCGAAGACGCCGTAGCAGCCGGCGAGCGCGCGGCGCAGGCTCGCCCGGTCGTCGAGATCGCCCGCCGCGACGTCGACGCCGCGGCGGGCCAGCTCGCGGGCGGCCGGCGACTCCGGGTCGCGGGTCAGCGCGCGGACCGCGAAGCGGCCGCGGGCCAGGAGGTGGCGCGCCACGCTGCCGCCCTGGGCCCCGGTGGCGCCGACCACCAGGACCGCGGGGCGGCCGCCGGTCCACGACGGGAGCTTGTAGGCGCCGGTGTCCAGGATGCCCATGGTGTCCTCCTCGGCCCGCGGCTGGGCGTCACCCCGCGGCCGCCACCACGGTGGCCGCAGGCGGCAGCGGCTCGGGCACGTGGTTGGCGATCGGCGGCAGCGACCTGAGGTACGCGAAGATCGCGCCCAGATCCTCGTCGTTCAGGTTGCGGAACGCCGGCCACGGCATCGGCGGCAGGATCGGGCGCGACTGCCCCCAGTGCTTGCCGGTGCGGATGGCGCGGATGAAGATCTCCTCGTCCCAGGCGCCCAGCCCCGACGGGTCGGGGGTCAGGTTGGCGGCGAAGCTCACCCCCCACGGCCCGGCGAAGGCGGTGTTGGTCGCCGCCCCCGCCCACTGCCAGGGGCCGCCGCCGAGGTCCGGCGCCGGCGGCATCACCAGCCCCTCGGGGTGACCGGAGAGCATCAGGCTCATGTCCGGCTCGGGGCCCTGGGGACCCATCTTGAACGGCGTGTGGCAGTCGTTGCAACCCATGGCGGCGACCAGGTAGCGGCCGCGCTCGACCGCGGCGGCCTGCCCGGTCGGCGGCACCTCGGGGATCGAGGCGGGGCGGGCCAGCGCGGCGAGGTCGCCGGCGGCGGTCTCTTCGGAGCCGGCGCCGGCGGAGACCGCGACGAACGCGGCGAGCAGGCCGGCGGCGACGACGGCGGTGGCGGTGAGGACGCTCTGGCGGCGCGAGCGCCCGGCGTTCGGGGCCGCGCTATCGGTGATCTGGGTCATGGTCTTCTCTCCTCGTCGAGTGCCGCGCGCCGGGTGGGGCCGCAGCGTTACGAGGCGCACTCTAGGAAGTACCGCTGACCGATCGCTTACGGGCGCAGCGGCGGGCGCTTACGAGGGAGCCTCAGAGCCGGGCGCCGCTCTGGATCCGCCCGAGCAGCTCGAGCGTCTCCGGCTCGGGCTCGACCCCCAGCTCCTCGTCGAGGCGGCCCTCCAGCCGGCGGAAGAGCTGGAGCGCCTGCGAGCGCCGGCCGAGCCGCGCCAGGCAGAGCATCAGCGAGCGGTGCGCGGCCTCGTCGACGCCGTCGAGGGCGATCAGCCGCTCCAGCTCGGCGGCCGCGCCCTCGAGGTCCCGGACCGCGATCAGCGCGCCGGCGCACGCCGACAGGGTCTCCTGGTGAAGCCGTTCGAGGCGGTCGCGCGTCTCGAGCGCCCACTCCCCGGCGTCGCAGCCGGCGAGGAACGGCCCGCGGTAGAGCGCGAGCGCGGCGCGCAGCGCGGCGGGATCACCCGCACCGGCGGCGCAGGCGGCGAGCGCGGCGCGGGCGGCGACCTCGAAGCGCGCGCTGTCCAGCTCCCGGGGCGCGTCCGGCGCGAGCTGGTAGAGCGACCCCTCGGTGACCACCCAGCGCGCATCGCCGAGCGCCTTGCGCAGCCGGTGGACGGTCTGGTGGAGCGCGTTGCGGCCGCGGTCGGGCGGCGCCTCGGGCCAGAGCGCCTCGACGATCTCGTCGCGCGAGCGGGCGCCGCGCAGCATCAGGAGCAGCAGGAGGTCGCGGGCGCGCGCCGAGCCCCAGCGGTCCTCGGTGACCCGCGCGCCGCCGACCGTCACCTCGAGCGGGCCGAGGGCGAGGACGCGCAGCGCCGGCAGCGGGCCGCCGGCGGCGGTGCCCGAGGCCTCGGCGGCGGCCGGCTCCCCGGCGGCCGCGCCCTCGCCGGCCGCGGCCTCGGCGGCCGGGGGCCCGGCCACGCCCCCCGCGACGCCGGCGCCGAACGCCAGCGCCTCCGCCACCACCCGCTCGATCGGCGCCGACGCACCGCCGCGCCACTCGGCCTCGAAGGCGGCGGCTCCCAGCTCGGCGCGCAGGCGCTCCGCCGCCGCCTCGACCCCCTGGCGCTGGAGCCAGAGCGGCACCGCGGCGATGTCGTCGCGGATCCGCCGGCCGGCGCCGAGGAGCCACGCCGCCCGCGCCGGCTCGCCGCGCTCCGCCGCGATCCTGCCCAGGGTCTCGACCACCTGCACCAGGCTCCAGCGGTCCTCCATCTCGTGCAGCACCGCGAGCGCCGCGGTGAGGTGGCGCACCGCCTCCTCGGTGCGGCCGCAGGCGTGTTCGAGCTGGCCGAGCACCGCGGTCGGGTGGCCGATCGAGGGCCGGTTGCCGATCTCGCGGCCGATCGCGATCGCGTAGAGCAGGTTCGCCCGCCCGGCCGCGGGCTCTCCCCACTCGACGCAGGCGATGCCGAAGTGGTAGTGGACGATCGCCGAGAGCACCGTCGGGCCGAGCCCCAGGGCGATCTCGCGCGCCTCGTCGAGCAGCCGGCGGGCCGGATCGTGGTCGCCGGCGAGGTTGTGCGCGGTGGCGAGCGACACCCGCGCCATCACCCCCCACCAGGGGTCCTCGGCGGGATCGATCAGCGAGCGCGCCTCCTCGAGGATCCCGCGGGCCTCCTCGGCTTCGCCCTGCCACCAGATCAGGCTTCCGTGTACGGCCAGTGCCCGGCCGCGGATCGCCGCCGGCAGGTCGCCGGGTCCGGAGCCGCCCTCCGGGCGGACGAGAGCGAGCGCCGCCTCGATCCGCTGGCGCCCGACGCCGAACTCGCCGCGGGTGAACCAGAGCCAGGCCTTGGCCGCGGCCAGGCGCAGCGCCGCCTCGGCGTCGCCGGCGTCCAGGAAGACCGCGAGCGCGGCTCGGAGGTTCCCCTCCTCGGCGACCAGCCGCTCCATCGCCGCCGAGCCGCGGCCGCCGCCGAACGCCGCCGGCGCCGCCCGCTCGGCGACCTCGAGGCAGTGGCGCGCGAACGCCGCGGTGCGCTCCTCCAGCTCGCCGCTCTCCTCGAGACGCACGCGGGCGAAGCGGCGCAGCGTCTCGAGCAGCCGGTAGCGGGTCGCCGGCCAGCCGCCGGCGCGCACCAGGAGCGACTTGTCGACCAGCGCCGCCAGGAGGTCGAGCACCCGCCCGCGCTCGACCGGTCCGCCGGCGCCGACCGCCTCGGCGGCCTCGAGCGTGAAGCCGTCGGCGAAGACCGCCAGGCGCCGGAAGAGCGCCCGCTCCTCCGCGGTCAGCAGATCGTGGCTCCAGGCGATCGCCGCGAGCAACGTCCGGTGGCGCGCCAGCGCGGTGCGGCCGCCGGTGGTCAGGAGCTGGAAGACGTCGTCGAGGCGCTCGGCGATCTCGGCCGGCGACAGCACCTTGACCCGCGCCGCCGCCAGCTCGATCGCGAGCGGCAGCCCGTCGAGCCGCCGGACCACGTGGCAGACCGCCGGAGCGCAGCCCTCGATCAGCGTGAAGTCCCGCACCACGGCGCGGGCGCGGTCGACGAAGAGCTGCACCGCCTCCGAGCACAGAGCCTGCTCGACGCACGCGGGGCTGCCGTCGCACGGCGGGAGCGACAGCGGCGGCACCAGCCAGACCTGCTCGGCGGCGATGCCGAGCGCCTCGCGGCTGGTGGTCAACATCCGCAGCTCGGGACAGCCGGCCAGGAGCGCTTCGGCGAGCCGGGCGCAGGCGTCGACCAGGTGCTCGCAGTTGTCGAGCACGAGCAGCGACGGCTGCCCGGCGAGCACCCGGATCAGCGCCTCGACCGGACCGCCTTCGCGCGGCGCGTCGGACAGCCCGAGGTCGGTGAGCACCTGGACCGGCACCAGCTCGGGATCGGAAAGGCCGGCGAGATCGACCCACGCGGCGCCTCCCTCGAGCTCGGCGCTACCGGCGCGGGCGAGCTCCACGGCGATCCGCGTCTTGCCGCTGCCGCCGGGGCCGGTGAGGGTCAGCAGGCGGGTGCTCTCGAGCAGGCGGCGAGCTTCCTCGATCTCCGCGAGCCGCCCGATCAGCGGGGTCAGCGGGGTCGGAGGACCGAGCGCAGCGGTACGGCCTGCGCGCCGGCTGGAGGTGGGCACGGTGGAGGATCTTTGCGCCCCCGCCGAGCGGCTGTCAATGCCCCTGCGCGCCGCCCGGGAGCCGCTCCGGCGGCGCGGCGCGGCTGATTCACTCCGCGGGGAAGAGCGAGCGGTCGATCCCCGGGATCACCCGCAAGGCGTTGCCGTAGTAGACCTTGCGCAGCACCTCGTCGGGCAGGTCGAGGCCGTAGATCTTCCAGAACGCGTGGCGGCGGCGGTAGTAGTCGAAGTAGTCGTCGTCGGTCTCGAGGACCCGGAAGTAAGTACGGGTACTCGTCCGGCTCCCAGGCGTCCTTGCCGAACAGCACCCGGTCCTGGTAGCGGATCGAGCCACTCGCGGGCGAAGCGCGGCTGGCGGCCCAGCTCGGCGAGGACGGCGCCGATCTCGGTGTAGACGTTGGGCAGCTCGTCGAGCAGGCGCCCGAGGCGGGCGAGGTCGTTGCCCAGCCAGCCGAGGTGGGCGTTGATGAAGCGCGTCCCCGGGTGGCGGCGGAAGAGCGTGTGCTGCTCGGCGATGAGCTGCTCCCACGGCGGGTTCTCGGCCGGGTCGCGCCAGCGCCGCGGGATCTCGATCAGCTCGTAGAGCCGCTCGTTGGTCGCGTCGCGCGGCTGCCAGAACGGCGCCGGGTCGGCGGTGTGGATCAGCACCGGGATCCCCAGCTCGCCGCACTTCGCCCACACCGGGTCGAGCCGCGGGTCGTCGACCGGGATCCGCTTGCCCTCGACGTCGACCGATGTCCATCCCCAGGCCCTTGTAGATCTTGAGCCCGGCGGCGCCGGCGGCGACGTCGGCCTCGAGCTCGGCGCACCGCCGCCTCCGCCCACCCCGCGCCTCCGACGCCCGAGAAGTCGACGTTGGTGAAGACGCATGAAGCGCCCGGGCGCCTCCTCGCGGGCACGGGCGACCGCGCGCGCCAGGTAGTCGCCGTCCTCGTAGCCGAAGCGGGTCGTGCCGTCGGGCAGCTCGACCCGGCGGAAGCCGCGGCCGCTCAAGTTGACCATCACCGCCATGTTCAGCCGGTCCATCGCCGCGACCAGCTCGCCGAGGTCCTGCTCGGGCATCCGCGGCTGGTGGCTGTGGACGTCGATGAACGGGTACTTCGCGCGCGGCACCGGGTGCGCGGGCACCACCAGGGTCGACGGCGGGTCGTACTCCTGGAAGGTGGGGATCGGCACAGGAGGTGATTCGTCCTGGGCGACGGCGGACGCCGCAAGGAGGACGGCGGCGGCGAGGACGGCGAGGAGGGCGAGGGAGAGGGCGATCCGGCCGCGGCGGCCGGGGGAGCTCGGTGGGCGTCGCATGATGCGCGGAGCCTACTCGACGATCCCCTTCCCCTCCTCGACCGTCACCTCGCGGTCGGCGGCAGCTCCTCGAAGCCACGAACGCCCCGGCGGCCGCAGCCGCCGGGGCGTCGACTGGCGGGCTCCGCTCGCGCGAGGCTAGCGAGCCACCAGCGCCGCCTGGAGCGCCTCGGCGTTGATGCCGCTCTGCGCCAGGTCGGTCAGCTTCTCGTCGGCCGCGCTCTCCTCCTCGAGCGTCTGGTCGAGCAGCCGCGCCTGGTCCTCGCGGCCGAGGGCCTCGGCGTAGGTGCGGAGCGTGCCGTAGACCGCGATCTCGTAGTGCTCGACGCGCTGGGCGGCGGCGATCAGGGCGGCGTCGAGGGTGGCCTCGTCGCCCTTGGCCCTGATGTACTCCTCGCCCTCGGCGATCAGCCCCTTCATCCCCTTGCAGGTCTTGCGCTCCGCCTCGCGGCCGAGGCTGCGGAAGACCTGCTCGAGACGCCGGACCTGACCCTCGGTCTCGAGCCGGTGGTCGCGGAAGGCCTGCTTCAGCTCGCCCGTATAGGCGGCCTCCTCCATCTTGGGCAGCGCCTCGAGGAGCTGGTGCTCGAAGTCGTAGGCGTCCTTCAGTTCGTCGATGTAGAGCTTCTCCAGGTTTTCCAGTCTCAGGTTGCCAAACAAAGCGGTACCTCCTTGCTGTCTCTGCCGGTTACTTCCGTGCGGCCGGCCCGCTCGGGGGCGAGCGGTGCCGCGTGCTGCTTGAAACCCGGGGTCGCAAGGATCGTGCCGCGAGCCGGGACGGCCACGCCGCGCACCCACGCCGCCGCCGAGGGTGGACGGGACGCAAGAACCTCCACGCGCGATGTAGGGATTGCCAGGGCCGGGGCGGCGAGCGCGCCTCTCCGCGTGTTCCCTTGTCGGCGATCCGCGCGCCCGGGCCGGCACTCGGCTTGCACCTACCGCTCGCCCGATGACCGATCCCGAACGGCAACCGAAGAGCGGCCGCAGCGGCGGCAACGGCCACCATCAGATCCGCTACGGCGTGATCGGCCTCGGCTGGTTCGCCCAGGCGGCGATCCTGCCCGCCTTCCGCAACGCGCGGAAGAACTCGCGCCTGGCGGCGCTCTTCTCGAGCGACCCCGAGAAGCTCCGCCAGCTCGGCGACGAGCACGGCGTGCAGGCGCGCTTCTCCTACGACCAGCTCGAGAGCGCGATCCGCGACGAGGGGCTCGACGCCCTCTACATCGCGCTCCCCAACCATCTCCACCGCGACTACACCGTGCGCGCCGCCGAGGCCGGCGCCCACGTCTTGTGCGAGAAGCCGATGGCGGTGACCGAGGAGGAGTGCGAGGAGATGATCCGCGCCACCTCCGAGGCCGGGGTCAGGCTGATGATCGCCTACCGCCTCCACTTCGAGGAGGCCAACCTGCGCGCGATCGAGCGGGTCGAGAGCGGGCGCATCGGCGAGCCGCGCCTGTTCGAGGCGGTGTTCGCCAACCGGGTCACCGACCCCGACAACATCCGCCTCGGCCCGATCGAGAAGGGCGGCGGGACGCTCTACGACATCGGCATCTACTGCCTGAACGCGGCGCGCTACGTCTTCCGCGACGAGCCCGAGGAGGTGATCGCGATGTCGGCGCGCGGCGATTCCGACCTCTTCGCCGAGAGCGACGAGACCACGGCCGCGATCCTGCGCTTCCCGGGCGGCAGGATCGCCACCTTCAGCTCCACCTTCGGCACCGCCGACCACGACCGCTACACCGTCCACGGCACCGAGGGGACGCTGCGCGTCGAGCCGGCGTTCCAGCACGCGGCGACCCTCCGCCACCGGCTGACCGTCGGCGACCGGAGCTGCGCCGTCGATTTCCCCGAGCGCGACCAGGTCGCCCCCGAGCTGCTCCATTTTTCCGAGTGCATCCTCGAGGACCGCGAGCCCGAGCCCTCGGGCCGCGAGGGGCTCGCCGACGTGCGGGTGATCCGCGCCCTCCTCCGCTCGGCCGCCGAGGGGCGCGCGATCCGGATCGAGCCGCTGCCCCAGGAGAAGCGCCCCGGCCTCGACCAGGAAGCGCCGGCGGCCTCCGGTCGGCGAGCAGGAGCTGGTGAACGCCGAGGCGCCCGGCGGCTAGCCGCGGGAGACGACGCGCCGCCGGTTGCCTACACCACCACCGCCCCCTCCGCCACCCGCGCGCAGCCCTGGAGCGCGACGTCGGGCTGGAGGATCAGGCGCACCGGGATCGCGCAGAGCCAGGGCTCGAAGCGGCCCTTGGCCGCGAAGCGGCGGCGGAAGAGGTCGCGGTCGAGGAGGTCCAGGTCCAGGAGACGCGGCAGGACGCCGCCGGCGAGGTAGACGCCGCCGCGGGCGCCGGTCGAGAGCGCGAGGTCGCCGGCGAACGCGCCGAGCCAGCCCGAGAAGCGCGACAGGGTGCGCAGGGCGAGCGGCTCGCCGGCGCGCGCCCGGCGGTCGATCTCGCTCGGCTCCGGGACCGGCGCGGCGCCGCCGTGGATCTCGCCGAGGGCGCGGTAGAGCTCGACCAGTCCGAGACCCGAGAGCGCGGTCTCGGCCGCGGCGTGGCCGTGGCGCCGTTGGAGAGCCCGGACCACGCGCCACTCCTCCTCGTCGGCCGCCGCGAGGTCGCGGTGGCCGCCCTCGGTGGCGACCACGCGCCAGACATCGCCGCACGGCACCGCCAGCGCGACGCCGAGGCCGGTGCCGACGCCGATCACCGCCCGCGGCGCGCCGGGGAGCGGCGTCCCCGGCGCCAGCTCCTCGAGCGCCTCGGTCCCGACCGTGAGGGCCCCGGCGGCGATCGCCGCCAGGTCGTTGATCACCCGTAGCGAGGCCAGGCCGAGCCGGCCGCGCAGCTCGGCGACCGAGAAGCCCCAGTCGCGGTTGGTCAGGCGGATCTCGTCCCCCTCGGCCGGCCCGGCGACGTCGAGCACGCCGCGCGCGGGCCGCAGCTCTCCGGGGAGGGCGTCGAGGTAGCGGCGGATCAGCTCGTCGATCGGCTCGCCCGGCGCCGCGGCGATGGCGCGGAAGGCGGCCAGCTCGCCGCCGCGGTGGACCGCCAGCCGCACGTTGGTGCCGCCGACGTCGCCGACCAGGAGCGGCTCGGACGGTTCCCGGCGGGGCGTTTCGGGGATCGGAGAGCGGGCCACGGCGCGCCATCGTACCGTGCGGCCCCGTGCGGGTGCAGGTCCTGCAGCCCGCGCAGTAGGAGCTACAAGCCCGGCATCGCCGCCGGCGCGCCAGCGGAGGCCCGCGCGGCTGGCACATCGCTTGCGTCGCCGGTGACCGCCTCCGGGGGATCGCCCAAGACGTACCTCAGAACGGAAAGGGAACGCCGACGATGTCCACCGATCGTTTCAGCGTGAATGGCGGAGCGACGGTCCGCCGCCCGCCGCGCTGCCTGTGGCAGGACTGGGAACGGCTCGAGCCCCGGCTCGGCGCCCCCGGACCGCTCCTTGCCTGCTTCGACTACGACGGCACGCTGACCGCGATCCGCGAGCGCCCCGAGGCGGTCGAGACCCCGCCCGAGGTCGCCGGCGCGCTCGCCGAGCTGGCGGCGCGGCCGGCGACCGAGGTGGCGGTGGTCAGCGGCCGGCGGCTCGAGGAGCTGGAGGAGCGCCTCCCCGCCGGCCTCTGGCTGGTCGGCTGCCACGGCCTCGAGATCCGTGACCCCGACGGCCGCCGCGACCTCGGCTGGGGCGGTGGCGGCTCGCCGGTGGCGGCGATCTCGATCCCGGCCCTGCGCAAGCTCGCCGAACGCTTCGAGCGCTGCGTCCCCGGCCTCCGGCTCGAGGACAAGGGCTCGGCGCTGGCGCTCCACACCCGCGGCGTCCGCGGCGAGCACGGCCGCGACGCGGCGCGGGTCTTCGCCGGCGCCGCCGAGGGCTGCCGCGGCGTGCGGGTGATCGTCGGCAAGGAGGTGGTCGAGGTGGTGCCCGAGGAGGCGAGCAAGGGGCTGGCGGTGGCGCGCCTGCGCGAACGGCTGGCGCCCGGCGGCGCGGTCCTCTTCGCCGGCGACGACACCACCGACGAGGACGCCTTCGCCGCGCTCGACGGCGACGGCGCGGTCACCGTCCTGGTCGGCGGCGAGCGGCCGACCCGCGCCCGCTGGCGGATCGGCGGCCCGGGCGGCGGCGCGGAGCTGCTGCGGCGGCTGGTTCGGCTGCGTGCGGACGAGGGTTCGCTCGACCAGCAGATCGCGTAGCCGGGAGCGGGCGGCGGGGTCAGCGCGACTTTCGGCCGGCCGGCTCGACGTGGACCAGTACGTCGCGCAGGCGCTCGAAGCGGGCGAGCAGACGGTCCTTGGCCTGGTGGCCGATCAGGTGGCCGCGGGTGACCGTGAGGTCGGGGTCGACCTCGAGGTGGAGGTCGGCGAAGTACTCGAGGCCCGACTTGCGCAGGCGCAGGGTCTCGACCGCGACCACCCCCTCGACCCGGAGCGCCTCGGCGGCGACCTCGCGTACCAGTTCGGGCTCGGCCTGGCGGTCGAGGAGATCGCTGGCGCTGGTGCGGAAGAGCGCCACGCCGGCCCAGACGATCGCGGCGGCGACCAGGAGCGCCGCGGCCTCGTCGGCCCACATCCAGCCGGGGCCGCCGAAGCGCACCGCGGCGAGGCCGGCGAGCACCGCGGCGGCGGCGAGCGCGTCGCTCCGGTGGTCCCAGGCGTTGGCGAGGAGCGCCTGCGAGCCGCTGCGCCGGCCGACCCCCCGCTTGTAGCGGAAGAGCGCCTCCTTGATCACCACGTTGGCGCCGGCCAGCCAGAGCGTCCACGGCGCCGGCAGGCCGTGGACGAGCGGCAGCCGGCGCGCCGCCTCGAAGCCGATCCAGAGCGCCGAGAGGACGATCAGCATCGCCACGCTGGCGCCGGCGACCGCCTCGGCGCGGGTGTGGCCGTAGGGGTGCTCGCGGTCGGGAGGGCGCTGCGCGTAGGCGAGCGCTACGAGCACCACCGCGGAGGCGACCGTGTCGCCGAACGAGTTGATCGAGTCGGCGACCAGCGCGAACGAGTCGCCGAGGATGCCGCCGGCGAGCTTGGCGACGCCGAGCGCGAGGTTGACCGCCAGCCCGACCGCCGCCGCGACCATCGGCTGGCGGTAGAGCTCCCGGCGGGCGAGGTCGTCGCGCACGCCGGGAGCATACCGGCCCGGACGGCTACGGCGTGGCCGAGGACCACGCCGAGGTGTCGCCGATCTCGAAGCCGTCCCGGAAGATCACCTCGGCGGCCGGGATCGAGAAGGTGCCGGTCGCCGCGGCGCCGCCGTTGAACGCGCTGTCGACCGCCCGCAGGCTCCAGGCGTAGTCGCCGTCCGGGAGCCCGGCGATCGGCCACGAGGTGACCGCGCTGAGGTTGCCCGGCTCGGGCAGCTTCACCGAGGCCGCCGGCGGCTGGCCGGCCGGCCACAGCGCCAGCTCGTAGGTCAGGGCGTCGAACGGCGTGTGGTCGTCGGTCGCCGGAATCCACGACAGCCGGACCCCCGCGCCCTCGGGGTCGGCGAGGAGCCCCGACGGCGGGCCGGGCGCGGCGTTGGCCACCGGCGCGCCGTTCTCGTAGAGGCGCATCCTGGCCTCGACCAGGCCGTTGCCTCCGGGCACGTAGTAGGCGCCGGCGACCAGGTAGTCGAGGTCACCGTCGCCGTCGAGGTCGAGCCAGGTGAACGAGCCGCCGCGGCCGATCGAGTCGATCGGCGCCGCCAGCTCGACGCCGAGCGGCGACAGCACCCCGCCCTCGTTGCCGAACACCTCGGACTTGCCCACGATCTCCCCCTCGCCGACGAAGTTGCCGGTGACCAGGAGGTCGACGTCGCCGTCGGAGTCGTAGTCGGCCCAGGTCGCGGCGTGGAGGTCGAGCCAGTCGGCGTTCGGGGAGCTGACCAGGGTGTCCTCGACGTAGGTGCCGCCTTCGTTGCGGTAGACCCGCAGCACCGTGTCGTAGGTGCCGTCGACCTCCTGGATGTTGCCCGTCACCAGGAGGTCGAGGTCGCCGTCGAGATCGTAGTCCCCCTGGTCGGCAAGGCCGTAGTTGATCGTGATCCCGAGCAGCTCCTCGCCGGTGAAGGCGCCGGCGTCGTTGCGGTAGAGGCGGACGAAGCCGGTCTCGAGGAACGGGTCGACGTTGGCCAGGAAGAGGTCGAGGTCGCCGTCCCCCTCGGCGTCGGCCCAGGCGCTCTGGGCGTGCGACGTGGCGTCGATCGCGGCCGCGGCGTCGGTGAAGGTCCAACCGCCGGCGCCGTCCGGGCCGTCGTTCTCCATCAGCGCGGTCCGGTACTCGAAGAGGTCGGGATCGAAGACCGAGGGGACCAGGAGGTCGAGGTCGCCGTCGTTGTCGAAGTCGGCCCAGGTCAGCGAGCGGAGGTCGTAGGTGCCGGTGTAGCCGGAGTCCTCCCAGTAGCCCGGCAGCCCGGCGGCGAGCGGGACCAGCGTGCCGGCGTCGTTGCGGTAGAGCACCGTGGCGCCCTCCGAGCCGACCGCGAGGTCGTGGTCGCCGTCGCCGTCGAGATCGCCCCAGGCGAGGTCGGAGGCGCCGGCGACCACGCCGCCGAGCGGCACCTCGACGGCGGTGAACGACCACTCGCCGCCCGCGCCCTCCCCCTGGTTGAGGAAGAGCAGCAGCACGTCCTCGACGCTCTCGAAGTAGACGACGTAGAAGCCGAGCACCGCGAGGTCGAGGTCGCCGTCGAGATCGACGTCGGCGGGCGCGATGGCGTTGACCCAGAAGTCCTCCTCCTCGGGGGTCGCCCACCAGGGGTCGGACGCGGGGGTGACCTCGGTGAACGAGGGCTGGGCGACGGCCGCCGGCGGCAGGGCCAGGGCGGTCAGGAGCGCGAGCAGGGCGAGCGAGCGGGGCGGGAGTGGGTGCATGAGGAACCTCCTCGATGTGAGACAGCCGGCCGGCCGCGGCGGGAACAGGATCCTCTAGCCCGCCCACCGCGAAAGGTCCGATCACGGGGACCGCGAAGCGCTACGACCAAGGTCCAATTCTCTCGCCCCGGGCGATGACGTACGGTCGCCGGAACTCTGGCCCGCCTCCGCGCTGATCTGCCGGCCGGAAGACGATTTTCGACCAGGGCGCCGGTCCTTCGACGCCACGAGGGAGAAACATATGACGCGCTGCACGAGATGGCTTCCCACGGTTCTGCTGACCTCGGCGCTGGCGATCCCCGCGTGGGGCCAGGAGCCGCCGCCGCCGGCCGAGAGCCTCAAGGACGCGTTCCCCGTCGCGCAAGCAGTACTCGCCCTACGCCGGGCGCAACTTCCCGACGCCGCGTCTTCTGGGGCGACACCCACCTGCACACCAGCGCGTCGATGGACGCCGGCGCCTTCGGCAACCGGCTCGGCCTCGAGGACGCCTACCGCTTCGCGCGCGGCGAGGAGCTGACCGCGTCGGCGGGCGCAGCGGTCAAGCTCTCGCGGCCGCTCGACTTCCTGGTCATCGCCGACCACTCGGACAACATGGGCTTCTTCCCCGCCCTCTTCGCGGGCAAGCCCGAGATGCTCGCCGACCCGACCGGCAAGCGCTGGTACGACATGGTGCAGGCGGGCGGCGAGGACGGCGTCAAGGCCGCGCTCGAGATCATCGACACGTTCTCGCGCGGCACGTTCCCGAAGGCGCTGCAGTTCCTGCCGGGATCCGACGGGCTACCGCTCGCCTGGGACAAGATCATCGAGGCGGCGGAGAAGTACAACGAGCCCGGCCGCTTCACCGCCTTCATCGGCTACGAGTGGACCTCGCAGGTGCCGCCCGGCAACAACCTGCACCGCGTCGTGATCTACCGCGACGGCGGCGACAAGGCGAGCCAGACCGAGCCCTTCACCACCTACCCGCCGCTGGGCAGCACGACGCCCGAGGACCTGTGGAAGGTGCTGCAGGCCTACGAGGACAAGACCGGCGGCCGCGTCCTGGCCATCGCCGCACAACGGCAATCTCTCCAACGGCTGGATGTTCCCGGCCGAGATCAACCCGGCGACCGGCAGCCGCTGATCGCGCGAGTACGCCGAGACGCGCGCCCGCTGGGAGCCGCTCTACGAGGTGACGCAGATCAAGGGCGACGGCGAGGCGCACCCGTTCTCTCGCCCGAACGACGAGATCGCCGGCTACGAGCTCTGGGACAAGGGCAACCTCAACCTGAGCGAGGTGAAGAAGCCGGAGATGCTGCCGGGCGAGTACGCCCGCAGCGCGCTCCAGACCGGCCTCCAGCTCGAGCAGAAGCTCGGCGTCAACCCCTACAAGTTCGGCATGATCGGCTCGACCGACAGCCACACCTCGCTCGCGACCGCCGAGGAGGACAACTTCTTCGGCAAGCACTCCGGCGCCGAGCCCAGCCCGCACCGCGGCGACGCACGAGTTCATGCGCAGTCGGCGACCCGACGTTCCTCATGGGCTGGCAGCAGGTCGCCTCCGGGTTACGCCGGCGTCTGGGCGCAGCGAGAACACGCGCGAGGCGCTCTGGGACGCGATGAAGCGCAAGGAGATCTACGCCACCACCGGCTCGCGCATGATCGTGCGCTTCTTCGGCGGCTGGGACTTCACGGCCGCCGACGCGCAGCCGCGCAGCCCGGCGGCGCCGGCTACGCCAAGGGCGTGCCGATGGGCGGCGACCTGCGCGCCGCGCCCGCGGGCAAGGCGCCGACCTTCCTCGTCGCGGCGCTCAAGGACCCGCTCGGCGGCAACCTCGACCGCATCCAGATCGTCAAGGGCTGGGTCGACGCCGGCGGGCGAGCGCCAGGAGAAGGTCTACGACGTGGCCTGGGGCGACGCGGACAAGCGCAAGCCCGGCGCCGACGGCAAGCTGCCGCCGGTCGGCAACACCGTCGACGTGGCGAACGCCACCTGGACGAACACGATCGGCGCCTCCGAGCTGATCGCGGTGTGGAAGGACCCGGAGTTCGACCCGGCCCTGCGCGCCGTCTACTACGCGCGCGTCATCGAGATCCCGACGCCGCGCTGGACCGCCTACGACGCGAAGCGCTTCGGCGTGAAGATGCCGCCCGACGTGCCGATGATCGACGACAGGAGCGCGCCTACACGTCGCCGATCTGGTACACGCCGGCGCGTGAGCGCGATGATCGAGGCGCTGCTGCGCGAGCCGCTCGTCCACTTCCTGGCGCTCGGCGCGCTGCTCTTCGCGCTGTCGCACTGGCGCGGCGGCGGCGGTGCCGGCGTCGGACCGGATCGTCATCACCGCCGGGCAGATCGACTCGCCTCGCCGCCACCTTCGCCCGGACCTGGCAGCGGCCGCCCACCGAGGACGAGCTCGAAGGGCCTGGTCGACGACTACGTGCGCGACGAGGTGGCCGCCCGGGAGGCCGCGGCGCTCGGGCCTCGACCGCGACGACACCGTCATCCGGCGCCGCCTCCGCCAGAAGCTCGAGTTCCTGGTCGAGGACGCGCTCGACGCGCCAGCCGGTGACGGACGCGGAGCTCGCAGGCCTGGCTGGACGCGCATCCCGACCAGTTCCGAGGCCGAGCCCGAGGTGGCGTTCCGCCAGGTCTACCTGAGCCCGGACCGGCGCGGCGACGCGGCGGAGCGCGACGCGCGGCGCCTGCTCGCGCGATCTCGCCGCGGCCGGACGGCGACGCCGGGGCCGACGCTCGGCGACCCGCTCGATGCTGCCGCACGAGCGTCGATCGCGTCGACGCGCAGCGACGTCGCGCGTGAGTTCGGCGACGAGTTCGCCGGCGCGGTGCTGGCGATCGAGCCGGGCCGCTGGGCGGGGCCGGTGCGGTCGGGCTACGGGCTGCACCTGGTCTGGGTGCACGCGCGCCACGCCGGGCGGATGCCGGCGCTCGACGAGGTCCGGCCGCTGGTCGAGCGCGAGCTCGTCTCGGCGCGCCGGCGGGAGCGGGATCGACGCGATGTACGCGGAGCTGCTGTCGCGCTACCGGGTGGTCGTGGAAGGCGCACGCTGCCGCAGGGCGGAGGTGCCGACGCGGGGCGGCGGCCGCGGATGAGACGGCCGGCGGCGCTCGCTCGCGGTCCTCGCGGTGCTCGCGCTCGCGGCGCCGCGTCGCCGCGGCGCACGAGGTGCGGCCCGGGTTCCTCGAGCTGCGCGAGACCGAGCCCCGAGACCTACGGCTTGCTGTGGAAGAAGCCCGCGGGCGGCGAGATCGAGATCTACATCGCGCCGCTCGTCCCGCAGGGGTGCCGGCTCGCGGCGGCGGGCCAGCAGGCGCTCACGCCCGGCGCCGTCGTGCGTCCGCGGCACGCTGACGCTGCGACGGCGGCATCGCGGGAAAGACGCTCGCGATCGACGGGCTCGAGTCGACGGTCACCGACGTCATCGTCCGCGTGCACCACGCGGACGGCCGGCTGGAGAGCCACCTGCTCAAGCCCGTCGACGCCGTCGGTCACCCTCGGCGCGCGGACGTCCGGCGTGGGAGCGGGCGCTCGCGTACCTGCGCGCTCGGCGTCGAGCACATCCTGCTCGGCGTCGACCACCTGCTCTTCGTGCTCGGCCTGCTGCTGATCGTCGGCGACCGCTGGATGCTGGTGAAGACGATCACCGTCGTTCACCGTCGCGCACAGCATCACCCTGGCGATCGCCACCCTCGGGTACGCCAGCGCGCCGCTGCCGCCGCTCAACGCCGCGATCGCGCTCAGCATCCTCTTCCTCGGTCCCGAGATCGTGCGCAAGTGGCGCGGCGAGACCGAGCTTCACCATCCGCCATCCGTGGGTCGTCGCCTTCGCGTTCGGCCTGCTGCACGGCTTCGGCTTCGCGAGCGGCCTGACCGACGATGGGCCTGCCGCAGGCGGGAGATCCCGCTGGCGCTGCTGCTGCTTCAACGTCGGCGTCGAGGTCGGGCAGCTCGCTCTTCGTCGGCCTGGTCCTCGCTCTCGAGCGCGCGTTCCGGGCGCTCGAGATCCGCTGGCCGCGGCTCGTGCGAGGCGCTTCCCGGGTACGCCGTCGGCTCGCTCGGCGCCTACTGGACGATCCAGCGCACGCTCGTCCTCCTGGGAGGAGCGCGATGACGCGGCGGACGATCGTCCGTGCTGCTGCGCGCGGCGCGCTGCTGCTCGCGGGCGCCGAGCCCGCGCTGGCCCACGAGCAGGCCGGCCAGGCGCTCGGGCTTCCTGACCGGCTTCCTTCATCCGCTGTCGGGTCTCGATCACGTCCTGGCCATGGTCGCGGTGGGGCTGTGGGGCGCCCAGCTCGGCCCGCCCGCGATGTGGCTGCTGCCGGTCACCTTCCCGATGGTGATGGCGTTCGGCGGCTTCCTCGGCCTGATCGGCGTGCCGCTGCCCGGCGTCGAGATCGGGATCGCGCTCTCGGCGCTGCTGCTCGGCCTCGATGGTCGCCGCGCGAGGCGCGCCCGCCGCTGGCGGTCGCCGGCGGCTGCTGGTCGCGTTCTTCGCCGTCTTCCACGGCCACGCGCACGGCACCGAGCTGCCGGCGGGCCAGAGCGGCCTGGCCTACAGCATCGGCTTCGTGGTCGCGACCGGGCTGCTCCACGGCGTCGGCATCGCGATCGGCGTCGTCCACCGCTGGCGGGCGGGACGGGTCGCGCTGCGCGTGGCGGGAGCGCGTCGTGGCCCTGGCCGGGGTCGCGTTCCTGTGGAGGGCCCTGGCGTGACGCGTGAGCGGCGCAGGCCCGCGTCCCGCTGTCGTCGCCGGCGCGGCCGCCGCCCTGCTGTGCCGGGCCGGCGACGCGCACCTGGTGACCACCGGCCTCGGTCCCGTCTACGACGGGATCTCGCACGTGCTGATGAGCCCCGACGACCTGGTGCCGATCCTCGCGCTCGCGCTGCTCGCGGGCCTCAACGGACCCGCGGCCGGACGCTCGGCGCTCTTCGCCCTCACCGGCGCCTGGCTGGCCGGGGGCGTCCTCGGCGTCCTCGCGGCAGCGCCGCTCGCTCCCCGCCGCGAGCACGACGGTCTCGTTCCTCCTGCTCGGCGGCCTGATCGCCGCTCGACCGCCGCCTGTCGCCGCGGCCTGTCGCCGCCCTGGCCGCGGCCGTCGGCCTGCTGCACGGCTGGCTGAACGGCGCGAGCCTGGCGGAGGCGCAGCGCGAGGCGCATCGGCCTCGCTGGGCATCGCGGGCGCGGCCTTCGTGGTCGCGGCGCTCGCCTCGGCCGTGGTCGTCTCCCTCCGCGTCCCGTGGACGCGCATCGCCGTCCGCGTCGCCGGCAGCTGGGTGGCGGCGATCGGCCTGCTGATGCTCGGATGGAGCCTGCGGGGAGCGATGTGAGGAGTGAGCGGACGAAGCTCCGGCGCTCGGCTTCCCGCCCCGGTTGCCCCAAGGTCCAATACCGCTGACCCCGGCTACCGTGGTCAGCTTCGGCACCGCAGACCACATGGAGGAACAACCGATGATCGAGACCCGTCGCCGAGGGAGGCTGCTCGCCGTCCTGACGTTCGCGGCCGCCCTGATCCCCGCCGCCGCCGCCCAGGCGAGCCCCTGGCAATGGAGCGTCACCCCCTACATGTGGCTGAGCGAGATCGGGGTCGACGCCTCGATCAACGACCAGGAGGTGCTCGAGCGCGAGGCGGACCTCGCGGACGTGCTCGACGACCTCGACTTCTCGTTCCAGCTCCACGCCGAGGGGCAGCGCGGCCGGCACGGTCTGCTCTTCGACTTCTACTACAGCGACCTCGGCGACGACGACAAGCGCTTCGCCCTGCCCGGGGGCGTGATCGGCGAGATCGTCGCCAAGGGCGACCTCGAGATGACCCTGATCGAGGCCGGGGGCCTCTACAACCCGAGGGGCGACGGCGGCGGGTTCACCGTGCTCTACGGCGCCCGGGTGGTCGACCTCGACGAGGAGATCGACGCCCGCTTCGTCCTCGATCCCGGCGTCATCGTGAACCGGACCTACGAGGCCAGCGCGACGCTGGTGGACGCCCTGGTCGGAGCGCGCTACGTCGGCGCGCTCTCCGACCGCTGGAGCTTCCACCTGCGCGCCGACGCCAGCGCCGGCGGCACCGAGCTGACCTGGAACGCCTGGACCGGAGTCGGCTACTCGTTCGGCGCCGGCGGCCGCTATGCGCTCTTCGCCGGCTACCGCTACATGGAGATCGAGTTCGAGGAAGAAGACCAGCGCGCCGAGGTCGAGAGCCAGGTCAAGCTCGGGGGCTTCATCACCGGTCTCAAGTTCGGCTTCTAGCTCCACTACACGGGAGATGTTCATGAGCACCCGATCCACACTCAGACCCTGGGCCATCGCCCTCCTCGCCGCGGGTCCTGGACAAGCTCCAGCACGACAGCAGAGGGGCGTGACCATGAGTCTTCCGACGAGAGCTCTTCGACTACTGCTGGCGCTCGCCGCGACCGTCCCGGTCGCGGCCCACGCGGACGTCATGCTGGTGCCGCCGGCGGGGCACAGCGCCGAGCAGATCGCCCAGGACCAGGCCGACTGCGACGCGATCGCCGTCCAGGTGACCGGCTTCGACCCCGCTGGGAGCACCGCCGCCCCCACTGCGGCGGCCGCCCCGCCGGCGGCACCGGCGGCCGCCCCGCCGCCCAAGGCAGCGGGCGGACGAGCCCGCGGTGCCGCGCGCGGCGCCGCCGTGGGAGCGGTCGTAGCCGAAGCCGACACGCCCGACCGCGCGCCCGAGGCGCTCGAGGACGCCTACCGGGAGGAGCGCGTCGAGGACGCGGCGAAGGTCGGCGCGGCCGCGGGCGCGTCCCGCCAGCGCCAGGACCGGCGCCAGGCGGCGGCGCAGCAAGAAGCCGCCCAGCAGCAGGCCACCCAGCAGGCAGCGCAGGCACAGACGGCCGAACAGGCGCAGCAGCAGAAGGAGTTCGAGCAGGCAGGCCGCGCCTGCCTGATGGGCCGGGGCTACCGGATGCAGTAACGGGGTTCCGCCGGTTCGAGCGGCGATCGACCCGAGGAGACCCGATGGGCCGGCCGAGGAAGCGCAGAACCGCCGTCTCGGTCCTGATCGGGTGGGCCGCCGCGGCGGCGATCGCCACCTCCGGTGCCTTCGCCGACTTGCCGCCGGGGACGGAGCCGCCCGTCGCTCCGGAGGTACGCCTCGCCGGCACCTGGCAGGGCGTACTCGAGCTCTCGACCGTCGAGCTGCGCGTGGTGCTGCACCTCGCCGCCGGCGAGGGCGGTGTGCTCGGCGGCACCCTCGACAGCCCCGATCAGGGCGCGGCGGGCATTCCGCTCTCGGCGGTAACTCTCGAAGAGGACCGGGTGCGGATCGTCTCGGCGGCGATCGGCGGCGAGATCGACGGGAGGCTGACCCCGGACGGCCGGATCGACGGGCTGTGGAAGCAGGGCGGGATCGAGCTGCCGCTGACCCTGGTGCGCAGCGAGGGACCGCCCGAGCCGCCCCGGCGGCCGCAGGAGCCGCCCGCCGAGGTCCCCTACCGAGTCGAGGAGGTCGCCTTCGAGAGCCTCGATCCGGGGGTTCGGCTGGCCGGCACCCTGACCCTCCCCGCGGGCGCCGGGCCGTTCCCCGCGGTGGTCCTGATCACCGGCTCCGGCGCCCAGGACCGCGACGAGACGCTGATGGGCCACCGCCCCTTCGCGGTCGTCGCCGACCATCTCACCCGGCGCGGCGTCGCGGTGCTCCGCTACGACGACCGCGGCGTCGGCGGCTCGACCGGCGACTTCGCCGCCGCCACCACCGAGGGCTTCGCCGCCGACGCCGAGGCGGGCTTCCAATGGCTGCGCAGCCGGCCCGGGATCGACCCGGCGGCGGTCGGCCTCCTGGGCCACAGCGAGGGCGGCATCGTCGCGGCGCGGCTCGCGGCGAGCGAGCCGGCGGTGGCCTTCGCCGTGCTGATCGGCACGCCCGCGGTGCCCGGCGCCGAGATCCTCGCCGGCCAGATCGAGCGCCTCACCCGTGCCGCCGGAGCCGGCGACGTCGAGGTCGCCGCGGCGGTCGCCCTCCAGCGGCGGATCCAGGACCTGGTGCTCGCCGACCTCCCGGAGGACGAGCGCGCCAACCGCCTCGACGCCCTCCTCGCCGAGGGGCTGGCGGGGCTCCCGGCGGCGGACCGCCGGGCCGCCGGCTCCGCCCTCGAGGCGCAGCGCGGGCAGCTCCTCGCCCCCTGGTTCCGCTTCTTCCTCGCCCACGACCCCGCGACCGACCTCGCCCGGATGAAGACGCCGGTGCTCGCGCTCTGGGGCGGCAAGGACCTCCAGGTGCCGCCGGAGCAGAACCGCCCGCCGCTCGAAGCCGCCCTCGCCGCGGCCGGCAACCGCCGGGTCACGGCCCACACCCTCCCGGGCCTCAACCACCTCCTCCAGACCGCCGAGACCGGCCTGCCGACAGAGTACGCCCGGATCGAGGAGACGATGGCGCCGGCGGCGCTGGAAGTGATCTCGGAGTGGATCGCGGTGCAGCTCGATGAGCATCGTCGTGGCAATGGTGGCTGATGATCCGGGCGTACGCGGAAGAACAACGTGACATCTCGGTTCAAGGTACTCGCTCTCGCGGTAGTGCTCGCTGCCGGCCTCAGCCAGGCGGTCGTGCCGTCCCACTCACCGCTGCCCCCGGCGGAATCGAGCCTTGCCGGAAACCCGGCCCTGGCAGGGGACTGGGCAGATCGCCTGCTGGCCGACGACCCAGAGGTCCGCGCAACCGCCGAAGCTGCCCTCGTCCAGGGGGCGGGGCGTTCGCTCCCGTTGCTGAGACGATTCCTCAGCGCCGAGCACGACGCCCTGCATGGGGTGACTTTCCAGATCATCCAGCGGATCGGTCCGCCGGCCATTCCCTTGCTGGTGGACCTGCTTCGGCACGAGCGGGTCTCCATCCGGCGGAGCGCTGTGAGTGAGTTGATCGACTTGGCGCCCCATACGGAACGAATTCAACCGGCATTGAGACAGGCACTGAGAGACGAGGATTCGATGGTTGCGGGCGATGCCGCACGTGCCTTGGGCGCGTTGGGCGAGAGGGCCAGCCCTTCGGTAGACGCCCTCGTCACGACTCTCTCTCACGAAGATGCCTACGTCCGCGTCTACGCGGCGGAGGCCCTGGCGTCCATCGGTCCGATGGCGGCCAAGGCGACACCGGCCTTGGCAAGAGCCCTGGGCGATCCGATTCCCGGCGTCCGGTGGGCGGCGTGCGAAGCCCTCGCAGGCATCGGCCCGGCTGCGCAGTCTGCGGTGCCGCAGTTGATCGAAGCTCTGAACGATGAGTTCCTCTATGTGCGGATCTTCGCGGCCGGAGCTCTGGGAAGCATCGGACCGCAGGCACAGTCGGCCCGGGAGGCGCTGGAAGCGGCAGCAGACGACCCCGCGTTGCGTGACGAAGCGGAGTGGGCGTTGAGTCGGATCGCTGGCGTCGAATCGAGAGAGCCTGTCGCCTCACACCTCGTGTCCGCGACTCCCGTCGCGCCCCAACGTCGGACGACGGTCGTCCCAACGGGCGATCCTCCGGTCGACTGGAATACGGCCACCGGTCGGAACATCGTCTGGAGTGTCGAGTTGGGAAACCAAACATTTGGTCGCCCCGTGGTCGTCGGCGATAAGGTTTATGTGGGCACCGACAATGCAAGGCAGATGAACCCCGCCTTCCGCGAAGATGCCGGCGTGCTCATGGCGTTCCGAGCGAACGATGGCAAATTCCTTTGGCAGGACGTGGCACCGCGAGTAGAGCGAGGCCTGCGAGAGTGGCTGTTGCCGTCGACGACCAGTGCGCCGTATGCGGAAGGGAACCGTTTGTACTATGTCACCGCCGAGTGCCAGCTCCGTTGTCTCGACACCCAGGGCTACCGTGACGGCGAGAACACGGGTCCGTATCGCGAGGAGCCCTTCCAGGACGACGCTGCGGCCGACATCGTCTGGGAGTTGGACATCTGTGGCCGCCTGGGTGTCTTTCCACATGAGGCCACCAACAGCGAAGTGCTGCCCGTGGGTGACCTGCTGATGGTCTCTACCTCCAACGGGCAGAACGAAGGCCACACGCGCGTCCCATCGCCGCGCGCCCCGAGCCTGATCGCGGTGGACAGGCGCTCGGGCGAAGTGGTCTGGCGCGCCATCGGACCGGGCGAGCAGGTGCTCCACGGCCAGTGGTCCAGCCCCGTGGCGGCCGACGTCGATGGGCGCATCCAGGTGCTCTTCGGTGGAGGAGACGGCTGGCTGCGCTCCTACGACGCGGTGTCGGGTCATGAATTGTGGCGATTCGACGGCAATCCGAAAGACGCCCGCTGGCTTCCGCGGCCCGGAGTCCTTTCGCGCGGCTCGATCATTGCTTCACCGGTTTTCGCCGACGGCCGCGTCTTCGTTGCGCTGGGGCAGAGCCCAGGGCACGGCAACGGACCCTCATCGATTCATGCGATCAGTCCCACCGGCCAGGGAGACGTCACCGTGAGCGGGCTCCTCTGGACTTCTCGCGAGGTAGGTCGCGTGGTGGGAACGCCGATTGCCAAGGACGGTCTACTGTACGTCGGGGACCTGGGCGGGACGGTTCATTGCCTGGACGCTGCGACCGGCGACCACGTCTGGAAGCACGAGACGAACGAGGCCATCTGGGGCTCCCTCCTGCTGGCCGGCGACCGGCTTTACGTTGGGAACGTCGAAGGCAGCATGACCGTTCTCCGTGCCGGACGGCGAATGCAATTGCTGGGGCAGATCGAGATGGATGCACCGCTCTATTCGCCTCCGGCGCCGATCGGCGATGCGCTCTATCTGGCCACCGCGAACCGGTTGCACCTCATCGCCGCCCAGGAGTAGGACCGCGAGAAGCTCGGCATCGGATGCGCCGATGTTCGGAGCCGTCTATTGCGTGCGAGCCCTTTGCGGACCCTGGCGTTTCGCCCTAAACCATTGATTCTAAATGGTATCCCCAACGGGATTCGAACCCGTGTTTCTGCCTTGAAAGGGCAGCGTCCTAGGCCGGGCTAGACGATGGGGACCGAGGTGGGCGGGGCGCGGCCGCCGCCCCGTGGGCGCCGAATCTAGCACAGCCGGCCGGTCTCCTCGGCCGCTTTCCGGACTACCGCAGCCGCAGGTCGAGCCAGACCAGCCGGTGGTCCGAGGCCGCCTTGGCGAGCGCGAGTCCCTCGGGATCCTCGTCCTCCGACGGCCAGAAGACGCCGCCGTCCACCGCCTCGAGCCCTCGGCCCGGCAGCAGGTAGTCGACGCGGCGGCCGCCGAGGAACTCGGCGGTGTTGCGCTCGGGATGGGCGCGACGCTCGAGGTCGGCGGGCCTTCTCCTCCCCCGCTGCTCGTGCCGCGGACGATCGCCTCACGTCGGTGCTCGGCGGCGCCGCGGCCGGCGAGGAGGTCGCCGGGGTCGTGGATCCGCGGGTGGTCGAGGAGCTGCCCGATCGAACTCGTGCCGTCGTAGAGCGCACCGTCGCCGGGGTCGGCATTGAGGTCGCCGGCGATCAGGAACGGCTCGTCCGAGGCGTAGCCGCCGCGGCGGCCGCGGTCGTCGATCAGGGCTTCGGAGCCTTCGAGGTAGTCGACCCAGAGCTTGATCTCGTCGAAGTTGCGGCGGCCGTTGCGGTCCTCGGGTCCGTCGAAGGCCGGCGGGGTCGGGTGGCTGATCCAGAGGTGGAGGCGGCGCCCCTCGACCGGTCCGGTGATCAGGACCGGCACGTCCCAGTGCGACTTCGACGACAACCGCAGGACGGCCGCCGCCGCCGGACCGTACCAGTCGGCGGGCAGGTGGTGGCCGGGCAGGTCGCGCCAGAGGTGGCGCTGGAAGGTGCGCACCGCCTCGCGGTCGATCGGGTGGCGCGACAGGAGCGCCATGCCGTACTGCCCCGGGTAGACGCCGTAGCCGAAGGAGTCGTTGCCGTGCTCGCGGGTGCCGCGGTCCTCGGGGCCGGCGGCGCGGCCGTCGCGGTCGAGGTCGAGGCCGGTCAGGAGGCCGGTGTTGACCGGCGCGGCGAAGGCGTGGGGGTAGTCGATCGGAGCCGCGCCGCGGGCGAGGTAGCGCTCGGCGAAGAGGCGGGCGTTGGCGGCAGGGTTGGCGGCACGGTCGTCGCCATCGGGGAAGTCGATCTCGTTGAGCACCAGCAGGTCCGGGCGCACGCGCTGGACGATCGCCGCGGCGGCCAGGGCGGCGGGGTCGCTGCCGGCGCCGTCCGGCCCCGTCGCGCCGAGCCGCTCGGCCGAAAGCTCCTGGATGTTGAAGGTCGCGACCCGGATCACCGGCTCGCCTCCCCCGCCGGCGGCGCCGGCTCCCGGGGCGCGGTCCGTGCCCGCGGTGCAGCCGGCGGCCAGACACGCGGCGAGGACGATCCCGACCGTTCGAGCCATCCTGCACTCCCTTCTCGGTTCAGCGTCCGGTTTCCTCCGGCGCCTCGACCCACAGCTCGAGCGGCAGCCCGAGCAGCGGGTAGCGCGCCTTCAGCTCGTGCACCTCGCGCCGGTAGCCGTCGAGCGGCTGCGGGCCGAGCACTCGCTCGATCTCCCGGCGGCGGAGCTTGGCGAGGCGGATCTCGTGGGTGTAGAGGGTCTTGAGGAGGTCGCGCACGCGCTCGGGGTCGGTCGCCGGGCGCGGGCGCAGGCCGAAGCGCTCCAGCTCGGCGAGGACGCCCGGGCGCCAGCGGTGGCGCGGGTCGCGGTCCGCGGTATCCTCCGTCGCCATGACCGCCGATCGTACTCCGCTCCGCCCCCGCGGCGCCCGCCTGGCGCCGCTCCTCGCCGCCGCCGTCCTCGCCGCCTGCGCCGGCGGGGCGCCCGCCCCCGAGGAGGCGGACGCCGCCGCTGATAGCGTCGCCGCGATGGACCGGCTCGCCCCCGACTACGTGCGGCTGGTGCTCGCGCTCGGCGAGCACGACGCCGACTATGTCGACGCCTACTACGGGCCGCCCGAGATCCGCGAGGAAGTCCGCGCCGATCCCCCCGACCTCGACGCGATCGCCGCCGAGGCCGAGGTGCTGGCCGGGCGGCTCGCGGAGCTCCCCGAGCCGCCCGAGGAGTTGCTCGGGCTGCGCAAGCGCTACCTCGTCCGCCAGCTCGCGGCGCTCTCGGCGCGGGTCGCGATGCTTCGCGGCGAGCGGCTCTCCTTCGACGAGGAGTCGCGGGCGCTCTACGACGCGGTGGCGCCGCGCCACGGCGCCGAGCACTTCCAGGCGAGCCTCGACCGACTCGACCGGCGGCTCCCCGGCGAGGGCTCGATCACCGAGCGCTACGAAGCCTGGCAGCAGGACTTCGTCATCCCGCCCGACCGTCTCGACGCGGTCTTCCAGGCCGCGATCGCCGCCTGCCGCGAGCGCACCGCCGAGCACGTCGAGCTGCCCGCGGGGGAGAGCTTCGAGGTCGAGTACGTCACCGGCAAGACCTGGAGCGCCTACAACTGGTACCAGGGCGGCTACCACAGCCTGATCCAGGTCAACACCGACCTGCCGATCACCATCGACCGCGCGATCGACCTCGCCTGTCACGAGGGCTATCCCGGCCACCACGTCTACAACGCGCTGCTCGAGAAGCACCTGACGAACGACCGCGGCTGGATCGAGATGGCGGTCTATCCGCTCTTCTCGCCGCAGTCGCTGATCGCCGAGGGGACCGCCAACTTCGGCATCGAGATGGCGTTCCCGGCCGGCGGGGAGTCCGGCTCCGAGCAGGAGGCGCGCGCCCGCTTCGAGGCCGAGACGCTCTTCCCGCTCGCCGGCCTCGACCCCGCGCGCGCCGGCGAGTACTACGAGATCTACGGGCTGCGCCAGGGGCTCGCGCACGCCGGCAACGAGGCCGCCCGGCGCTACCTCGACGGCGAGATCGACGCCGCGGAGGCCGCCGGCTGGCACGAGCGCTACGGCCTGATGGCGCGCCCGCGCGCCGAGCAGCGCGTCGCCTTCATCGACCAGTACCGCGCCTACGTCATCAACTACAACCTCGGCCAGGACCTGGTGCGCGACTATGTCGCCGCGCTCGGCGGCACGCCCGACCGGCCGGAGCGGCGCTGGGAGATCTTCACCGGGCTCCTGACCGCGCCGCACACGCCCTCGGGGATCGTCGCCGCGACCGAGGCAGCGGAGGCGGCCGCCCCCGCGGAGGACGCCGGGGCCGGCGGCGGATGAGACACCCTGTGTCAACCCCTAGGCGTTCAAGCGGCCTGGAGCCGGCTGGCGGCGCCGTGTCGAGCAGGGTCGTAGGGAGCCTGGTCGCGCCAGCACCGCCAGAGCACGCGCAGCCAGGCGCGGGCGAGGATGCGGATGGCGTGGGGGTGGTCGCAGCCTCGATCGCGAGCCTTGGAGTAGACCTGGTGAGCCCAGGGGTGAGCGTGGCGGGAGTTGTCGGCCCAGGTGGTGATGGCGCAGCGCAGGCGCTTGTTGCAGGCCCATCGGAAGGTCACCGCGCGGGACTTGCCGGAGGCGTGAGTGACGGGAGCGACGCCGGCCTCCGCGGCGAGCTGTCGTTCGGTGGGGAAGCGATGGGGGTCGTCGCCGAGCTCGGCGACGATCTGGGCGGCGTTGACCTTGCCGGTTCGTGGGAAGGACATGACGAGCCGTCCGACGGGGAGCTGTTCGACGGCGTGCTCGATGGCGGAGGTCAGCCGGCGGAGCCGGGTGACGAGGGTGGAGAGCACGCTGACGAGGTCGAGCACGGCCTCGCCCTTGGCCTCCTGCTCGAGAGGTCCGGCCAGGCCGGTGGGGGCCGAGCGGAGGCGCTCGAGCAGCTCGGCCGGGTCGCGCCTGCCCGAGTAGCTGTTGCGGGCGAGGAAGGCCGCCAGACGCTGGGGTCCGAGGCGTTGAGCTCGTTGGGGCGTGGGGTAGTCCTCCAGGAAGGCCAGGGCGATCGGCGAGTCGATGTCGGCGAAGAGCACCGCGGCCCCAGGCCAGAAGCTGTCGAGCAGCGCTCGGAGCTGGTTGGCGAGGGCGACGCGCTCGGCGACGAGGTCGTCGCGGCTGCGCACCAGCGCCCGCAGGGCTCGGACCTCGTCCGACAGCGGCCGCAGCGTGTGGAAGCGATGGCCATCGGTACGCAGGACGTCGGCGAGGATGTAGGCGTCGCCGGGATCGCTCTTGCCGCCGGCGGCTCGGTAGCGCGGCCGGCAGGCCTTGAGCTGGTTGGGATGGATCGGCACGATCGGGTGCCCGGCGCCGGCGAGGGTGTCGACGACCAGACCGCTGGGTCGTTCGATGGCCACGGCGAGCTGGTGAGGGGCTGCGATGTGGGCCAGCTTCCGCAGGAGCTTTCCGAGCCCCTCGGCGGTGTGCTGGACTTCGAACTGGGCGACGACCGCGCCTTGCTCGTCGACCACGCAGGCAGCGTGCTCGAGGCTTCCCCAGTCCAGCCCTGCGAAGTACTTCATCCGTCCTCTCCTCCATCGGATAGGGTCTCGGGTGCCGGGAGGCCTTGCCGGTCGCTCACTGGTCGGCGCTCCGGGGGCTGCGTCTTGAACGCCTTCTGCCCCGTGGCGCGACACCCTGTGGCCGGTCTGGGCCTCCCGGTCTCTGCGAGGGGACGGGTCTCATCCGGGCTGTCGGGCAGCAAGCGAGACTGGCCCTCCTCGCAGAGGCACGGGAGACGGGGCGCTGCGGCTCGCCAGAAGCGATCCACAGCGCCCCTCCAGAACCGAAAGGTACAGCAGTGAGCGAGCCGCGCGAACCGTGAGGCCGGAAGGGGTCGGACGGAGCCGCTCGATCGCCCTCGGCCTGGCGCTCGCCGCCGCGCTGGCGGCGGCGCCCGAGGCCGGGGCGGAGCGCCTGACCGATCAGCTCGGCCGGAGCGACGTCCGGGTCTACTCGGCCCCCTACCCGCTGGCGGGCGGGCTGACGGTCGCCGGCGCCGCGCTCCCCGTCCGGCTCGCGCGGCTCGGCTACCGCCGCGTCCACCACCGGCCGGAGCGGCCCGGCGAGTACTTCTGGGGGAGCGAGCGGTTCTGGTTCTACCGGCGCGAGCACCGGGTGCGCGGCCGCGCCTACGGCGCCGAGCTGATCGGCCTGGCGATCGAGGACGGCCGGATCGCCGCAGGGCTGACCGCGGCCGGCGAGCGGTACGCGCTCGACTCGGGCCCTCCCGAGACCGGCCAGGCGCCCTGGATCGAGCCCGAGATCCTCGCCGAATCGCTCACCGGCGACCGCGCGCCGCGCCGGCCGGTGCCGTTCGGCGAGCTGCCCGAGCGGGTCTGGCGGCCGCTCCTGGCCGCCGAGGACGCCCGCTTCTTCGACCACTCCGGCCTCGACGGGCGCGCCATCGCCCGCGCCGCGATCGCCAACCTGCGCGCCGGCGAGATCGAGCAGGGCGGGAGCACGATCACCCAGCAGCTCGTCAAGATGCGCGACCTGACGCCGCGCCGGAGCCTCGGCCGCAAGGTCTCGGAGGCGGTGCGGGCGCTCCTCGTCGAGGCCGAGGTCGACAAGGAGGAGATCCTCGAGGCCTACCTCGACCACGTCTACCTCGGCCACTCCCGCGGCGTCGCGATCCACGGCTACGGCGCCGCCGCCGGCGCCTGGTTCGGCAAGGACGCGCGCGACCTGACGCTCGGCGAGGCGGCGCTGATCGCGGCGGTGGTCCAGGCGCCCAACCGCTTCGCGCCGCTGCGCCACACCGGGCGCGTCGAGACGCGCCGGCAGTGGGTGCTCGACCGGCTCGCCGGGCTGGGCTGGGCGACGCCGGCGGAGATCGCCGCCGCCCGCCGGCCGCCCCGCCACGCGCCCGACCTGCCCGAAGAGCGCCCCGCCGGCGCCTTCGTGCGCTGGGCCGGCGCGCTCGCGGCCCAGGCTTCCCCCGGGCGCGCCGAGGAGGGGCGCGGGTTCGTCGTCGAGACCACGCTCGACCCCGAGCTGCAGCGGCGCGCCGAGGCGGCAGTCGGGGCCGCGATCGGGCGCCTCGGCAAGGCCAACCGCTTCAGCGGCCGGCCGCTGTCGGCGGCGCTGGTGGCGCTCGATGCCGAGACCGGGGCGATCCTGGCCCACGTCGGCGGCGACCCCGGCGCCCAGGACGACCAGTTCGACCGCGCCCGCCACGCCCGCCGCCAACCCGGCTCGACGGTCAAGCCGCTGGTGCTGCTCGAGGCGTTCGACCGCTGCGGCGGCCACGAGCCGCTCAACCCGGCGACCCGGGTCGCCGACCGGCCGCTGGTCATCGACCTGCCGTCCGGTCCCTGGCGGCCGGCCAACCCCGACTCGGAGTTCCGCGACGTCGTCACCCTCCGCCAGGCGGTCACCGAGTCGCTCAACGTCCCCTTCGCGCGCGCCGCCGACTGGTGCGGCTTCGAGGCCGTCGCCGAGCGATTCCGCGCCGCCGGGATGGCGGTGCCGGCCGATCCGCCGCCGTCGTTCGTGCTCGGCGCGATCGAGACGACGCCGCTCCATCTGGCCGAGGCCTACACCGTGCTCGCCACCCCCGGGCTCGCCCTGCGGCCGTTCCCGGTGACCCGCATCGGGCGCCCTTCGGGGCGGGCGATCGCCTCCGGCGAGCGCGGCGCCCGGCAGGTGGTGCGGCCGGCCAGCGCCTACCTGGTGCGCGACCTCCTGCGCGGCGCGATGGCCGCCGGCCCGGCGAGCGCCGGCGCGCTGCCCGGCGTCGACGCCGCGGGCAAGACCGGCACCTCGTCGGACTCCCGCGACGCCTGGTTCGCCGGCGACGTCGGCTCGGTGGTGGCGGTGGTCTGGGTCGGGCTCGACGACGACTCGCCGCTCGGCCTCTCGGGCGCGGTCGCGGCGGCCCCGATCTGGCGCGAGTTCATGGCCGCCGCCGCCGCGGCGCGCCCGCCCCGGACCGTGCCCGAGCCCGACGGCGTGGTCCACGGCTTCGTCGATCCGAAGACCGGCCGCCAGGTCCGCGCGAGCCACGCGCGCGCCGTGCCCGAGATCTTCCGCGAGGGAGCCGAGCCGCCGCGCCGGAGCTTCTGGCGCCCCGACCCGCCGCTGCCGCCGGTGCTCTGAGCGAGGCCGACTCAGGCGTCGATCAGGCGCAAGCCGGAGGGCGATGCGGGATCGGCGGCGAGGGCGGCGCGGCCGGCGAGCCAGTCGAGTGCCGCCGCGCCGGCCAGCTCGCGGCGCCAGCCGGCGAGGAGCGGGAGATCGGGCTCGGCGGCGGCGCCGGCGGTGCCGGCAACGTCGCGCCCGAGCCACCAGCGGACCAGGTCCTCGGCGTCCGAACGGGTGAGGACGAAGCGCGGCGCGATCCCGGCCTCGCGGCAGCGCGCCTGGACCAGCCCGGAGACCAGCGGCACCCAGGCCTGGGCGCTCTCGGGGAGCGGCCGCGGCGGCCGCGGCGGCGCCAGCGGCTCGGCGGCGCCGCGCTGGATCGCCTCGATCACGGCGTCGCCGTGGCGCCGCGCCGCCCCCTCCTTGACGCCGCGGATCGACTCCAGCTCGGCGTGGCTCCCGGGCAGGCGCCGGGCGACCTCGATCATCACCCGCTCCTGCATCAGCCAGCGCGGCGGCGTGTTCGAGCCGCGCGCCTCCAGCTCGCGCCAGGCGGCGAGCGCGCGCAGGGCGCCGAGCTGGCGCGGCTTGAGCCGGTCCCAGCCCGGGACCTTGAGGTACAGCTCGGCGGGATCGGAGCGCCGCGCCGAGGACTCGGCGAGCCGCTGCGACTCCTCGGCCACCCAGCCGAGCCGGCCGGCCTCCTCGAGCCGGCGGCGCAGCTCGGCCCAGAGCGCCGGCAGGTGGCGGACGTCGTCGAGCGCGTAGCGGAGCTGGCGCTCCGACAGCGGCCGCCGCAGCCAGTCGGTGAACTGCGACGCCTTGTCGATCTCGATCCCGAGGAACTTCCCGGCCAGCCCGGCATAGCCGACCTGGTCGCCGACGCCCAGGAACGCAGCCGCGATCTGGGTGTCGTAGACCCCGCGCGCCACCGTCCCGAACCGCTCGGCCAGGAGCGCCAGGTCGGCCTGCGCCGAGTGGAGCACCACCGTGATCTCGGGATCGGCGACCAGCTCGGCGATCGGTCCTACGTCGACCGCCAGCGGATCGAGCGCCCGCACCTCGGGGGCGGCGGGATCGCCCCAGGCGACCTGGACCAGCGCGAGGTCGGGGAGGTAGCGGTCCTCGGAGACGAACTCGACGTCGAGGACGAAGAGGCCGGCGGCGCGGAGGGCCTCGGCGGTCTCGGCGACGGCGGCGGGGTCGGTGATCGGGGCGGTGGGCGGCATCTCGGACTCCTCAGCGGCCGGCCGCCGCGCGCGCCTGCTTCTCGAGCGCGGCGATCTCGGCCGCGGCAGCGTCGTCGGGGCGCGGCCAGCGGATTCGCCGGCCGGCCAGCGCGCGCTCGAGGCGCTGCCAGGCGGCGCGGTTGGCGACCTCGCCGCCGGTCTTGGTCCGCCAGCCGGCGCGGCGCCAGCCGGGGAGCCAGCGCGAGGCGCCGTCGCGCAGGTAGTCGGAGGTGGTGTGGATCGCGACCGCGGCGCCGGGCGGGAGCGACTCGAGCGCGGCCGCGGCGGCCAGGAGGATCAGCTCGTTGGCGGAGGCGCCGCGCTGGGCGCCGGTGAGTAGCTCGGAGTCGACGGCGTTCCCCTCGGCGCCGTCTCCGTCGCCGGGCTTGCCGTCGCCGGAATCGCCGCCGGCCTCGCGCGGCCTCACTCGTGCCGCCCAGCCGCCGCGGCCGGAGGCCTTGAGGTGGACGTCGAAGTCGACCGGCACGGCGGGCGGCGTGACGCCCGATCCCGGACCGGCTCCGGTCTCGGCCCCGACGCGGTGCCGGCGCGCCGTCGCGGCACGGGCCAGCTCGTCGGCGCGCTCGTTCCAGCGGTGGCCGGCGTGGCCCTTGACCCAGGCCCAGGAGACGCGGCGGGTGCGGGTCAGCTCGGCCAGGCGGCGCCAGAGGTCCTGGTTGGCGACCTCGCCGCCGTCGCGCAGGCGCCAGCCGCCCGCGGCCCAGCGCGGCAGCCAGCTCGTGATGCCGCGCTGGAGGTAGCGCGAGTCGGTCGACACCCGCACCCGCGCCCCCTCCCCCGCCGCCTCGAGCGCGCGGATCGCGGCGGTCAGCTCCATCCGGTTGTTGGTGGTCTGGTCCTCGCCGCCCGACAGCTCCTCGACCCGCGGCTCGCCGGCGGCGTCTCCGGCCGCCCCGCCGGCCGCGAGTGGCCGCAGCAGCACCGCGCCCCAGCCGCCCGGGCCGGGGTTGGGGCTCGCGCCGCCGTCGGTGTAGGCGTGAATCTCGGCCGGGCCGGCCGCCGCTCTCTGCTCCGCCACGCCGCGGCTACTCGCCTTCCAGGTAGGTGTACCCGGCCAGCCCCTGCTCGTACATCTTGAGGAGCTGCTTGGACTCCTCACGGGTCATCCGGCCGGCCGAGAGCGCCGCCTCGGCGGCGCGCCGCACCCGCGCCATCAGCTCGGTGCGGTTGTAGCGGACGTAGCGCAGGACGTCGGCGACGGTGTCGCCCTCGACCACCTCGTCGATCCGGTAGCCCCCCTCGGGCGCCAGCGAGACGTGGACGGTGTTGGTGTCGCCGAACAGGTTGTGGAGGTCGCCCAGGCTCTCCTGGTAGGCGCCGACCAGGAACATGCCCAGGTAATACGGCCCGCCGTCCGGGGCGTGCAGCTCGAGCAGGCGCTTGACGTCGCGGCGGTCGATGAAGCGGTCGAGCTTGCCGTCGGAGTCGCAGGTGATGTCGGCGAGGACGCCGCGCCGGGTCGGCTCCTCGTCGAGGCGGTGGATCGGCAGCACCGGGAAGAGGTGGTCGATCGCCCAGGCGTCGGGGAGCGACTGAAAGAGCGAGAAGTTGCAGAAGTAGGTGTCGGCCATCGACAGCGCCAGCGGCTCCAGCTCCTCGGGCGGCTCGGGCTGGGCCCGCGCCAGCTCGAGCACCCGCCGGCAGGTGGCCAGGAAGGCGTCGTCGGCGAGCGCCCGGTGCTCGAGCGGGAGGTGGCCGAGGTTGAACAGCGACAGGCACTCCTCGCGGAAGCCGATCGCGTCGTGGTAGGCCTCGAGCGCGTTCTCCTCGCCGATCTCGTGGTAGCCCTGGATCAGGTTGCGGAGCGGCGGCTCGGCGTCCTCCGGCGGCTCGCCGGGCACCTCGGGGTTGCGGATCTCGGAGACGTCGAGGGTGTCGACGATCAGCGCCGCATGGTGGGCGACCGTGGCGCGCCCCGACTCCGAGACCAGCACCGGGTGCTCGACGCCGGCCTCGTCGCAGACGTCCATGACGCCGAAGACGACGTCGTTGGCGTACTCCTGGAGCGAGTAGTTGATCGACGAGGGGAAGTCGGTGCGCGAGCCGTCGTAGTCGACGCCGAGGCCGCCGCCGACGTCGAGGTAGCCCATCGGCGCGCCCAGGCGCGACAGGTTCACGTAGAGGTGGCTCGCCTCGCGCAGCGCGTCTTTGACGGCGCGGATCGACGACACCTGGCTGCCGATGTGGAAGTGCATCAGCCGGAAGCAGCCCAGGAGCCCCTCGCGGCGCAGGTACTCGACCGCGTCGACCAGCCCGCGCGGGCTCAGCCCGAACTTCGAGCGCTCGCCGCCCGACTCCTCCCAGTGACCGTGGCCGCGGCTCGCGAGGCGCGCCCGGACGCCGATCACCGGCTCGACCCCGGTGCGCTCGGCGAGCCGGCGGATCAGCGCCAGCTCGGAGCGCTTCTCGACCACCAGGACCACGGTCGGCCCGAGCTTCGAGGCCAGGAGCGCGGTCTCGACGTACTCCTCGTCCTTGTAGCCGTTGCAGATGATCAGGTCGCCCTGGCCGTTCCCCTCGCGGCCGCCGAGCATCGCCATCGAGGCCAGGAGCTCGGGCTTCGAGCCGGCCTCGAGGCCGTAGCCGTAGGCGGTGCCGTGCTGGACCAGGCGCTCGACCAGGTAGCGGTCCTGGTTGACCTTGATCGGGTAGACCCCCTGGTAGCGGCCGCGGTAGTCGTACTCGGCGATCGCCGAGCCGAAGGCGCCGTGCAGCTCGTCGAGCCGCGCCTTCAGGATCTCCGAGAAGCGGATCAGGAGCGGCAGCCCGATGCCGCGCTCGGCGACCTCGTCGACCAGCTCCTTCAAGTCGATCGCCGGCGTGCCCGGCCCGCCCGGGTGCACCGCGACGTGGCCGCGCGGGTTGATCGAGTAGTACTCGTTGCCCCAGCCCTGGACGTTGTACAGCTCCTCGGAGTCCGCGGGGCCCCAGGCGGCGTGGTCGTCGCTCATCGTCTCTCCTCTGCTCGGTCGCCGGCGAGATCTCCCGGGCGCGGCGGACTTTATCGCAGCGCGGCCCGCGATCAGCGGCCGGCGTGCGGCGTCTCGGGCAGCGGCAGGATTCGCCGCAGGTAGGGCTCGAGGCCGCGCTCGGCGTCCCAGTCGCGCGGATAGCCGAACGAGACCTCGTGGAAGAGGACGCCGTCGCGCCAGTGGCTGGCGCGGAGGTGGAGGTGGCCGTGGACCGCGGCCACCGCCCCGAAGCGGACGTGCCAGTCCTCGCTCCGCCGGGTGCCGCACCAGATCGAGAAGCGCGGAATCCGCCGCAGGTGGACCAGGTCCTCGCGCAGCGGCCAGTGGTTGACCAGGACCAGTGGAACAGGGTCGTCGCCGGCGGCGGCCGCGGCCAGCCGCCGCTCGGTCGCCTCGACGCGGGCGGCGCACCACGCCGGGAGGCTCCCGTGGGGATCGGGGTGCAAGAGCAGCTCGTCGGCGCACACCACGCCCGACTCCGAGGCCCAGGCGACCGCGTGCTCGGAGGGCACCTCGGGCGGCCGGAAGCTGTAGTCGTAGAGGGTGAAGAGGAGCGCGATGCGGCAGCGCGGGCCGGGCCCGGGCCAGACTGGCCAGGGGTCCTCGGGGGTGTCGACGCCGTGCTCGCGGCAGATCTCGACCAGCCGCCGGTAGCGCTCCTCGCCGCGCGCGCCGCCGCGCTCGCCGGGCGGCGTCCAGAGGTCGTGGTTGCCGGGCACCCAGAGGACGCGCGCGAAACGCCGGGTCAACCGCACGAGCGCCCAGCGCAGCCGCTCCTCGCCTTCCGCGACGTCGCCGGCGACGATCAGCCAGTCGTCGGGGTGCGGCGCCAGCGCCTCGATCGCGAGCCGGTTCGGCTCGTGGGCGAGGTGGAGGTCGGAGACCGCGAGGAGCTGCATCGCTTCAGGCCCGGTCGATCGGGAACGCGATCACCTCGGCGAGGGACGAGGCGCCGGCGGCGATCATCGCCAGGCGGTCGAAGCCGAGGGCGACCCCGGCACAGTCGGGGAGCCCGGCGGCGAGGGCGGCGAGCAGGCGCTCGTCGACCGGCGGCTCCGCGAGGCCGAGGCGGCGGCGCGCTGCGAGGTCGGCCTCGAACCGGCGGCGCTGCTCGGCGGCGTCGGCCAGCTCGTGGAAGCCGTTGGCCAGCTCGACCCGGCCGGCGTAGACCTCGAAGCGCTCGGCGAGGGGCTGCTCCCCCGCCGTCGACCCGCCCTCGGACCCCGGGCGGATCCGGGCGAGCGCCGCCTGCGAGGCCGGGTAGTCGTAGACGAAGGTGACCCGGCTCTCGGGCAGCCGCGGCTCGACGACGTGGGTGAGCAGGAGGTCGAGCCGGCCGTCGCGGTCGCCCGGGTCGAGCGCCGGGCCGGCGACGCCGGCGGCGGCGAGCGCGGCGTCGAGGTCTCCGATCGCGGCGCGGTGCGGGTCGACCCCGGCGTGGCGGGCGAACAGCTCACCGTAGGTCAGCCGCTCGGCCGGCCCGACGGCGATCCCCGACTCCGGCGCCAGGACGTCGGCGAGCAGCTCCTCGACCTCGTCCATCAGCGCATGGTGGTCGAAGCCGGGGCGATACCACTCGAGGAGCGTGAACTCCGGGTTGTGGAGGCGCCCCGCCTCGCCGTCGCGGAAGGCGCGGGCGAGCTGGTAGACGGCCCCGCTGCCGGCGGCGAGCAGGCGCTTCATGGCGTACTCGGGCGAGGTCTGGAGGTAGAGGTCCGCGCCGCCGCCGGCTCCCGGGCCGCGGTAGCGGCAGGCGAGGCTCGCGAGGTGGGGATCGGTGACCGCGGCCGCCGACAGCACGGGGGTCTCGACCTCGAGCACGCCGCGGCGGGCGAAGAAGGCGCGCACCCGCGCCAGGAGCTTCGCCCGCAGGCGCAGCCGATCGATACTGGCGGACGGCCGCCAGTCGGCCCCGTGCGGCCTCACTCCTTGGCGCGGGAAACGTATTCGCCGGTGCGGGTGTCGATCCGGATGGTCTCGCCGATCTGGATGAAGAGCGGCACCTTGACCACGGCGCCGGTCACCATCTTGGCCGGCTTGGTGCCGCCGCTCGAGGTGTCGCCCTTGACCCCGGGGTCGGTCTCGACCACCTCGAGGACCACGAAGTTGGGCGGGCTGACGCTGATCACGGCGTTGTTCCACAGCGTCACGGTGCACATGTCCTGCTCCTTGATCCAGTCCACCGCGTCGCCCACCACGTCGGCCCGCGCCTCGTGCTGCTCGTAGGTGCTCGGCAACATGAAGTGCCACGAGGTGCCGTCGCTGTAGAGGTACTGCATGTCGGTCTCGGACACGTCGGCGGCCTCGACCGCGTCGCTCTGCTTGAAGGTGATCTCGTTGACCCGACCGTTGAGGAGGTTGCGGTACTTCACGCGGGTGAAGGCCTGCCCCTTGCCCGGCTTGACGAAATCGATGTCGACGATCGTGCACGGATCGCCGTCGATCAGGATCTTCGTGCCGGTCCTCAGGTCGTTCATGTGATAGCTGGCCATGGTTTCCTCGCTGATGTCGCGCTTCGCGCGCGAGCCCTGGCGGGCTCGTCGGCGGGTTGGGAAGGTCTTCCGCCGCCGTCGAGACGCTTGAAAGGACGGTCCCGGAAAGGGTACCGTGCGCGCGATGATAACGCGAAGCCCGGCCGGCGCGTCCAACCCGTGGATCGCCTACCTGACGCCGAAGCCGGCGGCGCGGGTGCGGCTCTACTGCTTCCCGTACGCCGGCGGCGGCGCCTCGACCTACCGCCGCTGGGGCGCCGAGCTGCCGCCCCAGGTCGAGGTCCGGCCGGTGCAGCCGCCCGGCCGCGAAGGCCGGATCGGCGAGCCGGCGTTCCGCAGCGTCGAGCCGCTGGTCGAGGCGCTCGCCGGCGCGCTCGCCGAGGATCCCGGCGAGGGGCTGCCGTTCGCCTTCTTCGGCCACAGCATGGGCACGCTGATCGCCTACGAGCTGGCGCGCCTCCTGCGGCGGCGGGGGCGGCCGCAGCCGGCGCGGCTCCTGGTCTCGGCGCACCGCGCACCGCAGCAGCCGCCGCGCGAGGACCCGATCCACGACCTGCCCGAGGACGAGTTCCGGCAGCGCCTGCGCCAGCTCAACGGCACCCCCGAGGAGGTGCTCGATCACCCCGAGCTGATGGAGCTCCTGGGCCCGCTCCTGCGCGCCGACTTCGCGCTCAACGAGACCTACGTCGAGGCGCCGGGCGAGCCGCTCGCCTGCCCGATCACCGCCTTCGGCGGCGCCGCCGATCCCGACGTCACGGTCGACGATCTGCGCCTCTGGGCCGATCGCACCACCGGTCCGTTCCAGCTCCACGTCTATCCGGGGGACCACTTCTTCCTCCATCACCAGGCGGGGCTGGCGCTCCGCCGGCAAATCACCGACGAGCTGGCGGCGCTGGGCTGAAGGTCGCGCGCCGGCCTCGAGGGGGTGCGGCTTTACGCTTGACTTACGCCTAGTTTACGCCTAAGCTCCGTAGTCCCGGCAATGCCGGCGGCGGCAGTGCCGGCGACCAAGGAGGCGAGGCGGCGATGGCAGGACAGAACGGTCTCTCGGGGCTGGGGAGTGCGCTGCGGCGGCTGCGCGTCCACCGCGACCTCAAGCAGTTCGAGACCGCCGGCGCGGCCGGCATCACCAAGGCGATGCTCTCGGCCTACGAGACCGGCAAGCGCCGGCCTTCGCTCAAGACCCTGTCGCGGCTCCTCGAGGCGCTCGACGCCGACCTCGGCGACCTGCACCGGGCGCTGGTCGCCGAGACCTACGGCGACGCGGTCTTCGGCGGCCGCGGCGGGCGGGCGCGGCGGCCCGCGGTCGACGCGCCCTATCCGGTGGGAGTCCCCGACGCCGCGCTCGAGGTCGCCGAGCCGCCCGACGTCTACCAGGTGCTCGGCGTCGAGCGCCGCCTGGCGCCGGCCGAGGAGGTGGCGCTGTCGGAGATGCTCTCCGGTTTCCACAACCTGCTCCGCTACCTCCACCGCCACCGCCCGCAGGGACCGCGAAAGGAGTAGGCCGAGCTACAGCTCGAACGCTTTCCAGCGGACCTCGATCCGCTGCATCAGCGCGACGAAGGCGGGATCCGAGCGGACCCCCTCGAGGAGCGGATCGAGCTCCGAGAGCAGCGGGTGGTTGAGGAAGCCGCGCTCGGAGGCGCGCCCGAGCCAGGCGACGGCCTCCTCACGGTCGCCGACCAGGGCGAACGCCTCGGCGACGTTCCAGGCGTAGAACGGGTCGGCCGCGGCGGCGGCGCGGAGGTCCTCGACGGCGGCCTCGCGCACACCGGCGGCATCGCCGGCCAGGGCGCGCTCGTAGAGCCGGGCGAGGCGGCCGAAGAAGTTGTCGGGCATCTCGTCGTGGAGCGCCGCGAACACCTTGCTCGCCTCGTCGCGGTCGCCGGCGAGCGCCAGCGCCTGGCCGTAGAGGGCGCGGAGCTGAGGGTTGGCCGGATCCAGCCGCAGGCTGGTCTGAAACGGCGCCCCGGCCTCGGCGAACTCGCCGCGCATCATCGCCAGGATCCCCGGCCAGCACTGGTAGACCGGGGTCAGCGGGTCGAGCTCGAGGAGGCGCCGGACCAGCGGCGCGCCGGCCGCGGGCTTGCCCAGGAAGCCGTAGCAGGTCGCGAGGATGGCCAGCGTGTCGGTGTCGCTGGGGTCGCCGGCGAGCGCGCGCTGGAGCAACCGCACCCCCTCGAGGGTGCGCCCCTGATGGATCCGCACCAGGCCGAGGAGGCGATGCGCCTGGGGCAGGTCGGGGTCGAGGGCGAGCGCCCGCTCGGCGCGCTGGCGGGCGCGCTCGAGGTGCTCGGGGTCGGCGCTCACGCCGGCGTTGACGTAGTGCCAGTCGGCGTAGCCGAGGGCGCACTGGAGCTGCGGGTTGTCGGGGTCGATCTCGACTCCGCGCTCGAGGTAGGCGACCGCGCGGTCGAGCGCCTCGCCGGTGTAGCGGTGGATCTCGTGGCGCGCCTTCAGGTAGTAGTCGTAGGCCTCGACGTCGCTGATCGGCCGCTCGGCCAGCCTCGCCTCCTCGGTCAGGCTCAGGCGCACCCGCAGCGCCTCGACGATGCGCCGCGACAGGCTCTCCTGGATCTCGAAGACGTCCTCCATCGAGCCCTTGTACTTGTCGGCCCAGACCAGCGAGTCGGTGCGCGCGTCGATCAGCTTGGCGGTCACCCGCAGGCGGTCGCCGATCCGCTGCACGCCCCCCTCGAGCACGTACTGGACGTTGAGCGTGCGGGCGATCTCCTGGATGTCGTGGTCGCCGCCTTTCAGCCGGTTGGCCGAGGTGCGCGAGATCACGCGCAGGGCGCGGATGCTCGAGAGGTCGGTGATCACCTCGTCGGTGAGGCCGTCGGCGAAGTAGTCGCTGTCGCCCCCGGGCGAGAGGTCGGTGAACGGCAGCACCACGATCGAGCGGTCGACGTCCGGGTAGGCGACGGTCGGCGGCGGCGCCAGGATCGCGTGCGCGGCGTCGCCATGGAGCCGCGCCAGGTCGTCCGCCATCTCCTGCATGCCGCGGTAGCGGAGCACCGGGTCCTTGGCCAGCGCCCGCAAGAGCAGCGCCCGCAGCCCCTCGGGCGCTCCGGTCGGGAGCTGGAACGCGGCGATCGGATCGTGATGGAGGATCGAGTGGATGACCGCGAGCGCGCTCTCGCCCTGGAACGGCCGGTCGCCGGTCAGCATCTCGAAGAGCACCACCCCGAGCGCCCAGACGTCGGTGCGGTGGTCGACGGCCCGACCCGACGCCTGCTCGGGGGACATGTAGGCAGCGGTGCCCATCACCGTGCCCGGCTGGGTCAGCTCGTGGCCCGCGGTGGCCAGCTTGGCGATGCCGAAGTCGAGGACCTTGACCTCGCGGCGGCCGGTGAGCATGACGTTGCCCGGCTTCATGTCGCGGTGGACGATGCCGATCTCGTGCGCGCGGGCGAGGCCGAGGGCGACCTTGTAGCCGACGTCGAGCGCCTCGGCGAACGGCATCGGTCCGCGCCGGATGCGCCGTGACAGCGTCTCGCCGTCGTAGTAGGCCATGACCAGGAACAGCCGCCCGTCGCTGCTCTCGCCGACGTCGTGGAGGGTGCAGATGTGGTGGTGGTCGAGGGAGGAGACGGTGCGCGCCTCCTGGAAGAAGCGCTCCTTGGCCGCCTCGTCGCCGGTCAGCCCGGCCGAGATCAGCTTGATCGCCACCACCCGGCCGAGGCGGGTGTCCTCGGCCTTGAACACCTCGCTCATGCCGCCGCTGCCGATGCGGTCGACGATCCGGTAGTGGGAGACCTGCTGGCCGATCAGCCCGCCGGCGACCGGCGACGGCTCGGCGATCAGCTTGCCGCCCAGACTCTCGGTCTTGCCGTCCATCGCCCTACTCCGCCGCTCCGCGCGAGGACAGCCCGTCGAAGAGCGCGCCCAGGGCGCCCACGGTGTGGAGCGCCGAGAGACCGACCAGGCTCGCCTGCTCCGCGGTCAATGGCAGCTCGTCGAGCAGGCGGTAGAGATCCGCGGCGTGGTGGGGATCGATCTCGGCATGGGCGCGCAGGAAGCGGAACGCGGTGTCGGGCAGGCCGGTCCGACGGCGCAGCTCGTCGAGACCGCCCGCCGTGGGCGGGTAGCCCTCGAGGACCGCGAAGTAGCCGAGCGGGGCCACCGGGTGCGCGTGCTCGATCCAGTAGTACTGGGCGCCCACCAGCGCCGCCACCGCGGGCGACCCGATCGCCGCCAGCGATCGCCGGGCCGGGATGCCGAGGGTCTCGAGGTCGGCGACCAGCCAGCCGGGGTGGGCCTCCTCCTCCGCCAGATGCGCGGCGTAGTAGCGGGCGAGCCGCGCCGCCACCGGATCGCCCGCGGCGAGCGCCTCGGAGCGGACCTGCGCGGCCCGCATCACGCCCAGGGCGGCGCGCGCGGCGCCGAGGACGCAAAGCAGGAAGTCCGGGAACAGGACCTTCAGCCGCGGATGCCGCCAGAAGCGGCCGGTAGCCGCCGCCAGCGCCGGCTCTGCGATGCGCAGGGTGGCCCTCAACCGCAGGCCGTGACCCCGGTTGGCCGAGGCTACCGCTCCTCCCCCTCCCCCCAGCGACGACCTCCGTCCGCGGGACCTCAGAGCGGGAAGTTGGGGCGGGCCGAGTCGCTCTCGGCGGGTCCCAGCTTCTGGTGCAGGGAGATCAGTTGATCGACCTCCTCGTCGCTGAGGGAGTTGAGGCGCTGCTTGTCGTTGTCGCTCAGGCTGGAAACTTGGCACAATTGGGCTGCGACCAGACGATCTACGGCAGTCTGCTTGGAAGTCATAGCCTACTCTCACTCCTTCCCAGAACAATCGACATCCGGGAGCCTGCCTCGCGGCACGCCGCTCCGGTCAGCGCAGACCCAGGTCCCGCCGGCCCGTGTCACCGGCCCCGTCTCACCGGCCGCCGGCCGGCCGGGAGTCAGAAGCGCTGCGCGCTGCAGCGATCGCGGGGCTGGGTCCTTTTCAGCGCTGGATTGTAGCATGGCGTTTTCGCACTCCTCCTACAGCGCGGGCGCGGTGCAGCCCTCCCTGCATCTCCGCGTATACTGCGCGCCGGCCGCGACCAAGGCGCTGCTTCGCCGCATCGTTCGCGCCGACCCCGCACCGTGATGTTCTCCCCGCCGATGCCTCAGCCTGCCGGCGATCTCGAGGTCCGCCCCGCGCCGGCCGGCTCGGCGGCGGACGATCCCGTCCTCGAGCGGGCGGCCCTGGCGGTGCAGGCAGGGGTCGACCGCGAGCGCAACTTCCGCCTGCTGTTCGAGCGCTTCCGCCGGCCGGTCGAGCGCTTCTTCGCCCGCCGCGGCATCTCCCCCGAGGACTGCCTGGACCTCACCCAGGAGACGTTCCTGTGCATTTATCGTGGGTTGGAGGGGTACCGATCGGAGGACCGTCTGGGTCACTGGGTGCTGCGCATCGCGGCGACGACCTTCCTGCAATGGATCCGGGCCGGCAAGGCGGCCAAGCGGACGGGGCGGACGGAGCCGGCGGAGGCGGCCGAGGGGGCGCCGGCGCTGCGGCTCGACAGCCGCCAGCTCGACGCCCTGCTCGCCGGCGAGCAGCGCCTCGCCCTGCGGCGGGCGGTGCTCGAGCTGCCGGCCCAGATGCGCAACTGCCTGCTGATGCGCCTGGAGCGGGACCTGAGCTACCCCGAGATCGCCACCCTACTGCGGCTCTCCCCGGAGACCGTCAAGGCGCACCTGTTCCAGGCCCGGCGCCGTCTCCGAGACAAGCTCGGACCGGCCGCCGGCGCGGCGTTGGAGGGCCCGGCGTGAGGCGGCCGGGCGAGCCGACGGGGGCGCCGCGCGCCCTGCCGGAGCTCGAGCCGCTGCTCGGCGAGCTGGTCGCGGCCGGCGCCTCCTCGGCGGCCGGTCACCCGCCGCCGGGGGTGCTGACGGCGTACCACCGGGGGCGCCTGTCGGCCGCCGAGGAGGCGGCGGTCCAGGACCACCTCGCCGCCTGCCCGGACTGCTCCGCGGTGATCCTCGACCTCGCCGCCTTCGAAGCCGCGGCTGCGGCGGACGGCGCGCCGGCGGCGGCCGACCTCGCCGACGCCACCGCCTGGCGGGCGCTCGCGCCGCACCTCGCCGCCGAGCGCGGCGACGGCCGCCGGCCGATCCCGTCGTGGGCGTGGGCGGTCGCCGCGTCGCTCCTGGTAGCGGCGCCGCTGGCCCTGCTCCTCGCGCGCGGCGAGCGGCGGACCGAGGAGCTGCGCCGGGCGCTCGCGACTCCGCAGACCGCGGTGCCCGTCCTCTATCTCGACTCGATTCCCCGCGACGACGGGCTCGACGCGGCCGAGCTGACGCTGCCGGCGGGCGACGGCTTCTTCCTCCTCGCCGTCACCCCGGCCGCGGCCGCCGAGCGCCACCGGGTGGAGATCCTCGACGCGGCGGGCCGGACGGTGTGGCGGGACGACGCGGTGCCGCCGAGCGACCACGGCACGCTCCGCCTCGGCTTCACCCGGCGGGTGCTGCCATCGGGGCGCTACCGCCTGACCGCGACGCCGGTGGACGGCGCCGGCGAGCCGACCGGGTTCGCCTTCACGCTGCGCGACCCCGCCTGACCGCGACGGCGGCGCCCGGCCGCCGGGCGCTAACCCTCTCCCCTCGGCGCCCGCATTGAGCCCGGTCGGAACCCGAGACCGCGGCCGCGGGCCGCGCCTCAACGACCGTTCTAAGGAGAGATGAGATGAATGCCGCAGCTTCCCCCGCCACCAGCGAGCCGGTCCTCGTCCCCACCCTTCATACCGACCTGGCGCCGCCGTTCCGCGCCGAGTGGACGCGCGTCGTGGCGCCGCCGCCGCCCGGCTACACGGCCAGCGCCCAGCTCGACCCGGACGACGGCCAGGGCGTGCTGACGTTGAAGGCCCGGCCCCATGCGCCGAACGCCCCGACCACCATCGGCTGGTTCTGGGCCGGCTGGGAGCGCCGCGTCGACGTCCAGCTCGCCACCGCGTTCCGGGTCACCGTCCGTTGCCACCGCTTCACGCTCCGCGGCGGCGGCATCTGCGTGCCGCGCTGCGTGGTGACCCTGAGGCCGCTCGAGGGCGGGCCCGAGATCTACGAGAGCGTCGTCCTCGATCCGCGGTCGCCGTGGGAGGCCTCGCAGTCGCTGGTGGTGGTCGCGCCGCAGTCCTCGCGCCTGCCCGCCACGGTCCCCTACGTCCTCGGGGTGACCCTCAACCTGCGGGCGGTCTACTCGAAGGCCCAGAACCCGGACGCGATACTCGACGCCACGATTGAGAACGTCCGGCGCTCCTTCGGCTTCCCCACCGCCGCCGACGTCTCCGCCCGGGCCGCCGGCGCGGCGGACGGGGTCCCGGCAGACGACGGGGCCCCGGAGGACGGCGACCTCGACCCGGCCGAGCTGGCCGAGGCGCTCGCCGCCCTCCGCCGCAACGACCAGGCGGTCGCGGCCGACTCCGACCGCTAGCGGAGGAGCCGGCGACCGGCCGCCTCCGGCGCGCGCCGGAGGCGGCCTCATTCTTCCTCGCCCTCGAACCCCGGGAGGATCGCCTCGACGAAGGCGTTGCGGATCAGGTTGAGCAGGACCTGGAGGTTGCTCGCCCGCGGGTCCTCGACGCTGCCCTGGAGCTCGGCGATCGTCGCCACCTCGTCGCGCGGCCGGTTGGCGAGCAGCTCGGAGAGGCCCTCGACCAGCCGTTCCCAGATGCGTCGGAACAGCCCCTCGTGGCGGTCCTGCTCGCGGTCGTAGACGTCGACGTCCTCGAACAGCGGCTTGAGATAGCCGTCGAGGCGGCCGTCGGCGACCTCGATCTCGGAGTAGAACGAGAAGGTGCCGTCGCGCACGTCGAGCTTGGCGTAGGAGCGCAGGAGGTCGTTCATCGACTCGAGCTCGGTGCCCCGGATCGCCACGCCGACGTCGAAGTCGGCGCCGCCGTCGTCCGGCCGGAAGAGGCCGTAGGCGACCGTCTCGCCGCTGCCCATGAAGCGCCCCTCGAGATGCGCCTCGGAGGGCCGCTCCGAGCGGGTGGCGAGATCGGTGAGGCGGAGGTCGGCGCCGGCCAGGAACACCCGGTAGCCCGGCTCACGGCTGCGGTCGACGAAGCCCAGCTCGCCGTCGACCAGGCGCAGGCGGTCGAGCCGGTAGCTGAAGTCGTCGTCGCGCTCGACCTCCTTGGCCGCCTCGATCGCGCGCCGGGTCAGCTCCGGATCGAACAGGTAGTCGATGCGCGCGCCGGCGAGGAGCAGGTCCTCGAGGTGCAGGGCGCGGCGCCCCGCCGCGGACTCGACCTCGCCCTCGGCAGACAACTCGCCGCCGCGGATCACCAGCCGGACGTCCCGGCTCAGCGGGTCGAGCCGGTCGAGCGGCACCTCCTCGAGCCGGAAGGCGGCGCGCAGCGCGGGCTCGGGCGCGGCGAGGAAGTCGGCGCGGCCCTGGACCGCGGCGCGCCCGCGCTCGAACACCCGGGCGGTGGCGCGGAAGTCCGAGGGGTAGACGCGATCGGGCGAGCGGACATTGCGCAGGTTGCGGGCGACCAGCGCGACCGCGGACAGCTCGAGCGGCCGCTCCGACCCGTCGTGGCGATAGGCGAGCCGGCCGCCCCGCACCTCCAGCTCGTTGACCTTGAGCGGGTAGGCCGCGAGGATCGCGTCCTGCCAGCCGCGCTCCTCGATCTCGACCTCGTCGGACCGCTCCTCCTGGAGCTGCGCGAGGTCGAGGTGGAGTCGCGGCCGGTCGAGCAGGACGTCGCTCACCAGCCTCCCGGCCAGTAGGCTGCGCCAGTGGACGCTGAAGACGACGCGCGGGAAGAGCGCCACCGCCGGCTCCGGGTGGGCGTCCTGGACCACGCTCAGCTCGCGCAGCTCGAGCGAGAGGTTCCAGGGGCGGAAGTCGGCCTCGCCGAGGGCGACCGTGTAGCCCTCGAGGCGCTCGTTCATCGCGCGCTCGATCCGACGCCGCAGCGGGCCGTCGATCAGCACGTCGAGGGCGACGACCGCGAGCAGCAGCGCCGCGACGACCGCCAGGGGAATGCGGCTCGCGTGGAGAGTGCGCCGAAGGCGGGTCCGCGGCATCGGGCGAGGGTCCTCCGTCGCGAACCCGCCGCTGCAACCGGGGTGCCACCCGTGCTCGGCCCGGCGTCTTGACCGCGCCCGCCGGCTGGAGCAGCATTCCGCGGCGTGCCCGGCGCAGTACCGCGAGTGGGTCGCCGGGTGGGACCGTGTTGACGCGACGCATCGCAGGACTGGCGCTCGGGGTCGTCCTCGCGGGCTGCGGCGGCGAGCCCCGGGAGGGCTCCGCCCCCGAGGCCGGGCAGGCGACCGCGGGCGCGGGCTCCGCGCCGGCCGCCGCCGAGCCGGCGCCGCGGCTCGCCCCGGGCGCCGTCGTCGAGCGGGCGATCGAGGGCGGCTCCCGGCACCTCTACCGCCTGACCCTGGCGGCCGGGGACTTCGTCGACCTGTCGGCGGACCAGCGCGGCGCCGACGTCGTCGTCACCCTCTCGGCACCGGACGGCTCCGTGCTGCTCGAGGTCGACAGCCCGAGCGGCGACCTGGGAGCGGAGCGGATCCCGGCGGTCGCGGCGCGATCCGGCGAGCACACCCTCGAGGTACGCGCCTTCCCCGGACCCACCGGCCGTTACGCGCTGTCGATCGACGCCGTGCGTCAAGCCACCCCCGAGGACCGGGCGCGGGCCGCCGCCGCGACCGATCTCGCCGCCGGCCAGGCACTCGAAGCGACGGGCGACGCCGCGGCCGCCGGGGAGGCGTACCGGCGCGCACTCGCCGCGGCCCGGGCGCTCGGCGATCCGGCCGGCCAGGCCCACGCCGAGGACCGCCTCGGCCGGCTCGCCGCCTCCCGCCGCGACGCCGCCGCCGCCGGCCACTTCCGGCGCGCCGCCGAGCACTTCGCCGCCGCCGGCGAGGGGCGCTGGCAGGGGCTCTCCCTCACCTCGCTCGGCAACGTCCGGCTCGAACGGGCCGAACTGTACGCCGCGGCCGAGAGCTACCGGACGGCGCTCGACCTCCGCCGCGCCGCGGGCGACGCCGGCGGCGAGGCGACGCTGCTCTTCAACCTGGCGCGCGTCGACACCCTGCTCGGCGAGCCGGGCCGGGCGCTCGAGCGCTACGAGACGGTGCTCGAGATCCGGGGCCGGCGCGGCGAGGAGGACCCGGAAGCGCTCCACGACCTGGGCGTGCTGCTGCTCAACCTGGGCCGGCCCCGCGAAGCGCTCGACCGCCTGCGCGGTGCGGAGGCGGTGACCCGGCGCACGGGCGCGGGCGCCCAGCGCGCGGGCACGCTGCTCGAGATCGGCCGCGCCGAGAGCGCGCTCGGGCGCGAGGATCGGGCCGCGGCCGCGTTCGAGCAGGCGCTCGACCTGGCGCGCCGGCACGGCGACGCCCGGCGCACCGCCCTCGCTCTCTCCCACCTCGGCGTCCTGGCCTACGAGGGCGGAGAGCTTCAGACCGCGCGGCGGCGGCACGAGGAGGCGCTCGCCGGCTTTCGCGACCTCGGCGATCCTGCCGGTGTCGGCGCTTCCCTCACCAGCCTCGGGACCGTGGCGCTCGCGGCCGGCGACCCGGCGTCGGCCCGCGAGCATCTCGCCGAAGCCTCGGCCCCCCTGCGCGACGCGGTGCCCTGGTTGCGGGCGGCGAGCTTGCGCTGGCTGGCGGTCGCCGAGATCCGGCTCGGCCGCCCGGACGCCGCGCGCGAGGCGGCGGAGGCGGCGGTCGAGATCGTCGATTCCCCTCGGGCGCGGCTCGGCAGCCTTGCGCTCACCGCCTCCTACTCGGCGCGCGTCCAGCCGTACTTCTCGACCTGGATCGAGACCCTGATGGCGCTCCACCGGCGAGAGCCGGGGGCGGGCTGGGACGTGCCGGCCCTGGCCGCGAGCGAGCGGGCGCGGGCGCGCTCGTTCCTGGACGCCGCGGGCCGCGCCGGCGCCGGAGAGACGCCGCCCGCCGCCGGCGACGAGGCGGCGCGCGAGAGCGCGTCGAGGCGGCGGCTCAACGCCCTCGAAGCCGAGCGCGCGAAGCTCGAGCGCCAGGGCGAGCCGGCGGCGCTGACTGCGGCCGTCGAGCGCGAGATCCGCGGCGCGCTGGCCGACCTCGACCGCCTCGACCGCCGCCACCGGCGGGCCGCCCCCCGATCCGCAGCGGTCGCCCGCCTGCGCCCGGCGACTCCGGCCGAGATCCAGCGCCTCCTGCCGTCCGACGCGGCGCTCCTCGAGATCGAGCTAGGCCGAGAGCGGAGCTATCTCTGGATCGTCACCCGCGACGGCATCGAGAGCCGCGAGCTGCCCGGGCGCCGCGAGCTGGAGGAGACCGCCCGCTCCGCCTACCAGCTCCTGGTGCGCAGCCACCGGCGCGAGGCCGAGGCCGCGGCGAGCCAGGCGCTGTGCCGGCTCAGCCGGGCGTTGCTGGCCCCGGCGGCCGGAGCGCTCGCCGCACGGCGGCTGGTGGTAGTGGGCGAGGGCGCCCTGCTCTACCTGCCGTTCGCCGCCCTCCCCCACCCGCCGGCGTCCCCGGACAGCGAGAGCTGTGGGCCGGCTCCCCTGGCCGCGACCCACGCCGTCGTCCAGCTCCCGTCGGCTTCGCTCCTCGGTGCGCTCGGGCCCGGCAGCGGCGAGCGTGGCGCCGCCGGCGGGATCGCCGTGGTCGGCGACCCGGAGCTCGCGCCCGGCGGGCCGTTCCGGCCGCTCCCCTTCGCCCGCCGCGAGGCCGAGGCGGTGCTGGCGCGGGCGCCCGCGGGGCGTACGCTCGCGGCGCTCGGCTTCGACGCCGCCAAGGAGACCGTGCTCGGCGGCGCGCTCGCGGGTTTCCGGTACGTGCACTTCGCCACCCACGGCGTGATCGACCCGCGCCACCCGGAGCTCTCGGCGCTGGTGCTGTCGACGGTCGATCCCGCCGGCCGGCGGCGTGACGGGCTGCTCCGCGCGCACGAGATCGGCGCCCTCGACCTCGATGCCGAGCTGGTGACGCTCTCGGCCTGCCGCACCGCGCTCGGTGCCGAGGCGCCGGGCGAGGGACTGATCGGCTTGACCCGGAGCTTCTTCGAGGCCGGCGCGCGGAGCCTCCTGGTCAGCCTCTGGAGCGTCGACGACCGATCGACCGCCGTGCTGATGGACCGCTTCTACGCCGAGCTCTTCGCCGGCCGGCCGCCGGCCCGGGCGCTCGCCCGCGCGCAGGCGTCGATGGCCGCCGACCCGGCGTGGAGAGCGCCCTATCACTGGGCGGGTTTCGTCCTCCAGGGACCGCTCGCCGCGGAGCCGGCGGCCGGCTCACCCGGTCGATGAGCCCGGCGCATTGGAGAGGTCGGATCGAATGACGATGGACTCATGAGGAGGGACCGAGATGAGCGAGACCCTGACCAACGAGGAAGCGCAGCGGATCGAGGCGCTCGCCGCCGAGGTGCAGGACCTGGAGCACCGGGTGCTCGACCTGGGCGCGCGCATTGCGAAAGACGACGCCGAAGCCATCACGCCCGTGCTCTGCGCCGCCGTGTATCTCGACCGGGCACGGCAGAGGCTCACGCGGCACATCCAACCGTCGCACCCGAACGACAAGATCGGCCAGATCGAGACGCCGCCGGTCCCGGAGGGGGAGGGCCTGGCGCCGCCGCGCCGCCGGCGCCGGTAGAATCCAGCCATCGCCAGCCAACCCAACCACCGAGGAGGAGCCCGATGACCGAGCCCACCGCCGTTCCGCTCGACCGCCGCTCGCTGATCGTCGCCGGAGCCGGAGCCCTGGCCGCGACCCTGGCCGCCGGGTCGCTCGCCGCCCAGGGCCATCCCGAGGGGCACCACGCCGGCCACGGCGCCGCGTACAGCCCGCCTGAGCACCCGGAGCTGATCCGCACCGCGCTCGACTGCGTGCGCACCGGCGACGTCTGCATCGACCACTGCTACCAGACCTTCCAGGCCGGCGACACCTCGCTCGCCGAGTGCGCGCGGCGGCTCCAGGCGCTGGTCGCGTCGTGCACCGCGCTCGCCCGGCTGGCGAGTCTCGACGCCGCGCACCTGGCCGACTTCGCCGCGGCGACCGCCAAGACCTGCCGCCACTGCGAGGAGGAGTGCCGGCGGCACGCGGCGCACAAGCCGTGCCTCGACTGCGCCGAGTCCTGCGCCGCGTGCGCGAAGGAGTGCGACAAGCTCAGGGCCTGAGCGCCCCGCCTCAGCCGCCGGTCGGTTCGGCGAGCGCGTAGAGATGGCGCCGGCCGCGCAGGTAGATCTCGCGGCCGGCGATGGCCGGCGAGGCCTCGAAGCCGTCGTCGAGGCGGTTGACCGCCAGCACCTTGAGCTCGGGGCCGGCGGCGAGGACGGCGGTGGCGCCGTTGCGGCCGGCGACGTAGACACGGCCCGCGGCGCCCACCGGCGACGCGTAGACGCCTTCGATCCCCTCCAGCCGCTGCCGGGCCGTAGTGCACCTTGCCGGTGGCGGCGTCGAGGGCGCTCAAGCAGGCCGGTGTTGTGCTTGAGGAAGTAGAGCACGCCGTCGTAGAGCAGCGGCGACGGCACGTAGGGCGTGTCGCGGTCGTGGCTCCAGACGACCGCCGGGGTGCCCGCCAGGTCGCCGCGCGCGCCGGCCAGCCGGATCGCCTTGAGCGCGTTGCCGCGGAAGCCGCTGGTGACGAACAGCAGGCCGTCGGCCGCAGACCGGCGTGGGGATGGCGTTGACCGTCATCCCGCCCACCTCCCAGACCACCTTGCCGGTCGCGAGGTCGTAGGAGCGCACCTTGCCGGTGGCGTTGACCACCACCTGCCGCCGGCCGTCGACCTCGACGACGTAGCGGCGTCGACCACGAGGTGGGCTCGTCGCGCGCCGCCCGCCAGCGCTCGGCGCCGGTCCCGGCGTCGAGGGCGACGATGAAGCTCTCGCCCTCGTGGTCCCAGTTGACCACCAGGGTGTCGCCGGCGAGGGCCGGGGAGGCGCCCTCGCCGAAGCCGAGCCGCGTCTTCATGTCGCCGAGGTCGCGCTGCCAGAGCGGCTCGCCGTCGCTGCTGCGCAGGCAGTAGATCCCGCGCGAGCCGAAGAAGGCCCAGATCCGCTCGCCGTCGGTGAGCGCCGAGGCCGGCGCCCAGGTGCCGTCGGTGTGGGTGCCCTCGTGCGGCCGCGCGCGGACCACCGTGCGCTCCCAGACGGTCTTGCCGGTGGCGCGGTCGAGCGCCAGGACGACGAAGCGCAGGTCGCGGTCGGGGGCCACGCATGCGCGCGCGGCTCCGACCGGCGACCCGGCAGCCGGCGCCGCGGCCGGGGCCGCCGCCGGCTCCTCCGGCGTCGATCGCCGTCAGCAGGTAGATCCGGTCGTCCCAGACCACCGGCGAGGCGTGGCCGCGGCCCGGGATCTCCACCTTGTAGCGGACGTTCGACGTCTCGCTCCAGGTCGTCGGCGGATCGCCGTGCGGGAGCGACGCCGTCGCCGTGCGGGCCGCGCCACTGCGGCCAGTGGCGGTCGCTCTCGGCCGCGGCGGCGGCGCCGAGCAGCAGGGGCAGGATCGAAACGGCGAGGGGCAGCCGGAACGGGGAACGGGTCATCGCTGGTCTCCGCAACGGATTCGACGCGGACCGCCGACGCTGGTTTCGTGTGCGCTTCGCGAAGCCTGCTGCGGAACGGCGCTCGAAGTCAACAGGGCGCTGACGACCCTCTTGCGCTTCTCTCCTGACTGTGTATAGACTATATACACAGTATGCACAGCAGCCTCCAGATCTCCCAGACCGACGCGCGCCCGATGTATCTGCAGATCCTCGAGCAGATCCGGGAGCGCATCGCGGTGGGCGACTGGCCGCCGGGGCGGGAGCTGCCGTCGATCCGCGGGCTCGCGGCCGAGCTGCGGGTCAGCGTGATCACCGTCAAGCGCGCCTATCTCGACCTCGAATCGCAGGGGGTGATCGTGACCCGGCAGGGGAAGGGCTCCTTCGTGGCCGACGTGGACGGACTCGCGCGGGAGCTCAAGGAACAGGAACTCGACGAGCACCTCGCGGCGGCCGCCGGCGTCGGCCGCGCGCTGGGGCTCGACGAAGAGGCGCTCGCGGCGCGGCTGCGGCGCGCGCGGAGGGAGCTGGACGAGACATGACCGAACCGAAGCACCTCGAGATGCGCGGCGTCCGCAAGACGTACCGCTTCTTCACCCTCGACGACCTCTCGCTCGACCTCGAGCCCGGCGAGACCCTCGGGCTCGTCGGCCCGAACGGCGCCGGCAAGAGCACCACGATCCGGCTCGCCCTCGGCCTGATCGGCGCCGACGCCGGCGAGATCCGGGTGCTCGGCCACGCCATGCCGGGAGGCCAGGTGGCGGCGAAGGCGGAGATCGGCTTCGTCTCCGCGGAGATGCGCCTCTTGCCGCACGCGACGCTCGGCTGGCACATGGGCTTCGTGAAGTCGATCTACCCGTCGTGGGACGGCGGCTACGCCGCGGCGCTGGTCAAGCGCTTCAACCTCCACCCGGAGCAGACCGTGCGCGCCCTCTCGCTCGGCGAGCACCTCAAGGCGGTCCTGATGCTCGCCCTCGCGCGCCGGCCGCGCCTCCTCGTCCTCGACGAGCCCACGACCGGGCTCGACCCGGTGGCCCGCCACGAGGTGCTCGGCGAGCTCGCGGACGTGCTGCGCGACGACCGCCGCTCGATCCTCTTCTCGTCGCACAACACCCTCGATGTCGAGCGCCTCTCCGACCGCATCGCCTTCCTCGACCGCGGGCGCATCGTCGCGAGCGACGACAAGGAGGCCTTCCTCGAGCGCTGGCGCCGGATCCACGTCCGCGTACCCGCAGGGACGACGCTGCCGGAACTGCCCGACGTCGTCGGCCGGGTCGACGACGGCCGGTTCGTGACCCTGACCACCCATCGATTCTCCGCGGCCCTCCTCGCCCAGCTCGAGGGCCACGTCCAGGAGGTACAGCGCATGAGCCTCGAGGAGATCTTCGTCGCGACCGTGATGGCGGAGCGGGAGGCGCGCGGAGCATGAAGACCGTCGTCCGCCGCCTGGTGGCCAAGGAGCTCTACCTCAACCGCTGGCCGATCGCCGCCGGCGCCGTCGCGGGTCTGGCCTCCGCCCTGCTCGCCTCGAACGGGCGCCTCGGGTTCAACGTCGGCGCGCTCACCTGGCTCACGACCGTCATCGCCATCGGCGTCTTGCTCGCGTACAACGGCGTCCAGAACGAGCGCAAGGAGCAGGCGCTGCTCTTCGTGCTCAGCCTGCCGCTCTCGCCCGCGGGCTACGTCCGCGCGAAGCTCGTCGGTCTCGGGCTCTGTTTCCTCGTGCCCTGGGCGAGCTCGAGCGCGGGGGCGATCGCGCTCGTGCTGGTCGACGACGACGTCCCGAACGGGCTGTTGCCGTACACGCTGATGCTCTGTCTCTACCTCCTCGCCAACTTCGCGGTGTTCCTCTGCGGCACGCTGCTCGCGACCTCCGATGCGCTCGTGACCGCGACCATCATCGGGACCAACATGTCGGTCAGCCTCTACATGTTCACGGTCGTCAACCTGCCGGGAATCGGCGAGAACCTCCACGCCCAACGCCCCGTCTGGAGCGGCTCGGTCTGGGCGGTCCTCGCCGCCGAAGCCGCGGTCCTCGGGATCGCCGTCGTCCTGCCACTGATCCTCGCCGCCCGGCGGCGTGACTTCGTCTGAAGGAGCCCACCCATGACCACTGCGCAGAGCCCCGACCAACGCCTCCACGCCTTCGACGCGGCGCGCGGATTCGCGCTGCTCCTGGGCGTCGCGTTCCACGCCGCCCTGAGCTTCATGCCCGGATGGCCGCCCGGGCTCTGGGCGATGACCGACCATTCGACCAGCCGGTTCCTGAGCGACGCCGCGTACGTGGCACACATCTTCCGGATGTCGCTCTTCTTCTTGATCGCCGGGTACTTCGCGCGCCTGCTCTACCAGCGCCGCGGCGCGCGAGGCTTCTGGGCCAACCGCGCGAAGCGGATCCTCGTCCCGCTGGTCGCGGGCTGGATCGTCCTCTTTCCGCTCGTCACGTGGATCTGGCTGGTCGGAATGCGGAAGGTGTTCGGCGGCACGTTGCCGGAGATGCCGGCGATGCCGGCGGAGCCCGGAGCCTTCCCGCTCACGCACCTGTGGTTCCTCTACCAGTTGCTCCTGACCTACGCGGGCTTCCTCGCGGCGCGCGCCCTCGTCGTGCGGCTCGACGCCTCGGGGCGCCTCCGGGGGCTCGTGGATCGGACGGTCACGGCGTCGCTCCGGGCGCCGCTCGCGGTGCTCGCGCTCGGCCTTCCGGTGGCGATCGTCCTCGCCCGGCTCCCGGTCTGGTTCTACTGGCAGGGGATCCCGACGCCCGACCGGTCGCTCATCCCGCAGCTCCCGGCGACGGTCGCGTTCGGGACCGCGTTCGTCGTCGGATGGCTGGTGCACCGCGCGCCGGGTGCGCTCGACGCACTCGTCGCGCGCTGGCGCCTCCACCTCGCCGTCGGCGCGGCGGCGACCGGCTGGTGCCTGCACGTCGTGCACGGCGCGCCGCTGGCCGAGCCGGGGCTCACCAAGACTCTGACCGCCCTCGCCTTCGGCGTCGCCGTCTGGGGCTGGGTGCTGGGGCTGACCGGCGCGAGCCTGCGCTTCCTCTCCGGTCACAGCCCGCTGCGACGCTATGTCGCCGACGCCTCGTACTGGATCTACCTCGCCCACCTCCCGGTCGTGATGGCGCTCCAGGTGTGGGTCGGACACTGGCCCCTGCACTGGAGCGTGAAGTACGCCTTCGTCCTGGCCGCGAGTCTCGCGGTGCTGTTCGCGAGCTACCACTTCCTCGTCCGGCCCAGTTTCCTCGGCCAGCTCCTGAACGGCCGGCGAGTCCCGATCCGCCGCCGGCCGGTCGCGGCTCCGGAGCCGCCGCCGCCCGCGGCCGTCGACGGTGCCCGGGTGGCGAGCCTGCGCGGGGTGGTCAAGCGCTTCGGAGCGACCACGGCGCTCGCCGGCGTCGACCTCGAGGTGCGCGGCGGCGAGCTGCTCGCCGTCCTCGGGCCCAACGGGGCGGGCAAGTCGACCGCCATCGCGCTCTGGCTCGGGCTGATCGAGCCGGACGCCGGCACGGTCGAGATCTTCGGCGGCGCACCGCAGGAGGTCGAGCGACGCCGCAACCTCGGCGTCCTGCTGCAGGACGTGGAGCTGGCGAAAGAGCTCCGCGTGCGCGAGCTGGTCGCGCTCACTGCGAGCTACTACCCGAACCCGCTGGCGGTCGAGGAGGCGCTCGCGCTGGCGGGGATCTCGTCGCTCGCGCACCGCCCCTACGGCAAGCTCTCCGGCGGGCAGAAGCGGCAGGTGCAGTTCGCGGTGGCGATCTGCGGCCGTCCCCGCCTGCTCTTCCTCGACGAGCCGACGGTCGGCCTCGACGTGCGGGCGCGCGAGGCCCTCTGGTCCACCGTTCGATCGCTCCTCGCCGAGGGCTGCTCGGTCGTCCTGACCACGCACTACCTCGAGGAGGCCGAGGCGCTCGCGACGCGGGTGGCGGTCCTCGCCAACGGGCGGGTGATTGCCTCCGGGAGCGTCGACGACGTCCGCTCCCTGGTCGCGCGGCGCAACGTGAGCTGCGAGAGCACGCTGACGGCCGCCGAGGTGTCGGGCTGGGCCGGCGTGGCCGGGGCGGCGCGCGAGGGCGCGCGGCTCGTCCTCGTCGCGACCGACGCCGAGAACGTCGTCCGCCGCCTGCTCGACGCCGATCCGCTGCTGCGCCGCCTCGAAGTACGCGAGGCGGGCCTGTCCGAAGCGTTCAACGAACTGACCCGGGAGGCCGCATGAACCCGCACACCTCGCCCCACGGCATCGTCACCCTCTCCGGCAGCCGCCTGTTCGGCGCCTACCTCGCGGAGACGCGCTTCGAGTTCCTCCGCATGCTGCGCAGCCCCGCCTACGCGCTGCCGATGCTCCTGGTCCCGATCGGCCTCTACCTCCTGTTCGCCGTCCTGATCGCGGGCGAGGCGATCGCCAAGGAGCCGGAGGTCGGGATCTACCTGTTCGCCGGGTTCGCGGTGATGGCCGTGAGCATGCCGGCGCTGTTCGGAATCGGCCCGACGCTCGCCCTCGAGCGGGACGTCCGGCTCCACGAACTCCGGCGCGCGCAGCCCGCTCCCGCCGGCGCATGGCTCGTCGCCAAGCTCGCGGTGGGAATCGCCTACGGCGGACTCGCCCTCCTGCCGATGCTGATCGCCGGGGTGGCGACCGGCAAGCTCCCGCTGGGCGGGGCGCAGCTCGCCGCGATGAGCCTGGCGCTGCTCTCGGGCTCGATCCCCTTCTGCGCGCTCGGGCTGCTGATCGGATCGTTCCTCGGCGGCTCCGCCGCACCCGCCTGGGCGAATCTCATCTACCTGCCCGGCTGCTACCTGTCGGGGATGTTCTTCCCGCTGCCGAAGTCCCTCCACTGGCAAGCGCCGTTGTGGCCGCAGTTCCACATCGACCAGCTCGCGATGCACGCCGCGGGCGTCGAGAAGTACCAGTTCGTCCCCCTGCAGCTTTTCGATCGCGGTGCTCCTCGGCTTCGCCGTGACGACCAGCGCGGCGGCGCTCTGGCGCCTCGCCCGCAAGGGGTGAGTCGCGGTCGATCGCTCCTGGGCGGATCTGCGGGGGCGGCTCGCCGAGCACGGCTACCGGCTCGAGTCGCGGGGCCGGGGTCTCGCGGTCACCGACGGCGAGCGCTCGATCAAGGCGTCGCGGATCGCGCGGTCGGCCTCGGCCCACCGCCTCGCGGAACGGTTCGGACAGAGCTGCTCGGAGTGGTCCCGCGCGCGCCACGACGCTCTGACCGCCGCCACGGAGGTTCGAGCGATCAGCCGCCGTGAAGACGTTCGATCGCAAGATCCACGATCGCCGGGGTGACGAACAGGCTACTGAGTGCGGCCAACCGCCGGAGATGAAGCTCGGCCTCCTCCCGGGTGATCCGACCCATGAGGTGCGCCTTGACGATGACGCCCAGGCGAGCCGATCGGGGTCAGCCCCAGAGCCTTCAGAAGCCCCTTCTCCGCGGCGAACTCCTCCACCTCCTCGCGCAGAACGGTGTGCCGGTCGGCGCGACCGAGCTCGGAGCGGATGGAGGCAGGCCGTTGCGCCTCCAGCAAGACGCCCTCGGGTACGTGGAGCTCGTCGAAGATCGCGAGAAGCGGGAGGCAGCCGACCTCGGCGAGATGGATCAGGGGACCCGTATCGACGACGGCCGCTAGTCGCCCATCGCCCACGCCAGATCCTCGTTCATCGACTGCTTCTGGCGCTCCGCCAGCTCGACCCAGTCGATCCCGGCGGACTCCACGGCCTGCTCCCTGGGGATCTCGCCGCGGACATACTGCCCGAGGACATGCTCTCGCCAGAGCTGCCGGAGCCCTGCTTCGAAGGCCATCGTCATGACCTCGGTCTCGGGCTTGTGGTACTCCCGCGCCAGGGTCTCAAGGTACGCGATGGGGCTGGTCATTGGTAGATCCTTACCCCTTGGCCGTGTCGCCACGGCGGTCGAAGTCAAGACCCCCTTTCAAACCGTGCATGCGGATTTCCCGCACACGGCTTACGGGTGGCCTCTCGGGACACGGCATTACGCGGTCTCCTGAGCCGATTCGCTGCCAGGTCTCCCGCGGAGGTCATCCCGCAGGATGGTGTACTGCACCTGGAGGCGCTCGCCCGAAATCCGCTTGGCCGCGGCCCACAGTCGCCGTTGCAGTTGTCGCACTTTCTCGCGCGGCACACGGCCGCCGGGGGTGTTAGGTCCGGTCTTGCCGGCCATTCCCTCGCGCTTACCCGCTCCGACGACACAACCACCCCAGGGACCCTTCCCTCCCGCAGCGTTGTTCGTCGCTGCGATCAGCGGTACTACGATCCCCTCGGACTCCCGCTGCGCACGCCCCGACTTCGCCTTCGGCTTATACGGGGCCGCTCGCCATGACCACGGCTGCGCAGACGGGCCTCTCGTGTTCCGCGCGTCTCCTTGTCCGCGTGCTGCGCCCCATACCCCGCCGGGACCCGACGCGGGCTCCGGTACTCCCGCATCGGACGTGGCCTTCGCCGTGACATGAGCGGCTCGGCTCCCGGATTGTTCCTCTGTCGAGGCTGCAGGCTTCACTTCATGTTGCGGCCCGCGGACTTGCTCCCCGCTGCACGGCTCTCGCCGCCTGACGGGCTCTTGACGCCCCGCTCGGCCGACGGGGTCTCCCCCGCTCGACTGGGGCCTGCTACTCGGCGCACCGGTGCTTACCGAGGCGGGACTCACACCCGCTGGACACGCGCAGCATGCAGACGGTGCGGCCACACGGACCGGACCGGCTACTTCACGACGCACCATGGGCGAGTAAGTTTAGCAGAGCAGGCTGGAGCCATCGCCGAACGCGGAGTCGGCGCAGGACGAAGTGATCGAGGCCCGATAGGTAGAGTTGCCCCACCACTGGCTGGTCAGGTTGCCGATCGGCAGCCCGCACCCCGGCGGCGTCGCCGGCCCGGTCCTCCTCCGACCCGCTCCGGCGATGCCGGGGCGGGTCTTTTTCTGTACCTGTCCGCGAGGGAATCGTCGCTCGCGCCCGCTCAGGGCTGCCCGGCGCAGATGTCGGCGTGGGCGAGGGTGGCGTCCTTGCGCGCCCACCGGCCGACCCGGTCGACGCCGCCGACCGCCTGGACGTAGGTCAGCGACAGGCGGTTGTTGGTGGCGTCGAAGAGGAAGGCGGGCAGGCCCTTGGCACCTCCGTTGCCGCCGATCTGTTCGCGGTTCTGGCTGTCGTCGACGAGCTCGCCGCCATGGTCATCCCAGCCGTCGATGGCGCACTTGGCGGTCACCCGCACCCGCTCGTCCGTCGCCCCGCCGGCCGCCGGAGTGTGCTGGAAGGCGATGAACACGTTGCCGGCGCCGTCGACGGCGATCTGCGGGTGGGCGATGCCGCCGGCCGGCAGATCGTCCACCGTTTCGGTCGACCAGTTGGCGTCGATGTGGCAATCGATCGCGCAGGTGGCGTAGTTGAGGTCGTCGGTCGCGGTGTTGACCGCGACCAGGTGGAGCACGCCGTCAGCGTCGATCAGGTGCGGGAAGTCGACGTCGGCGGTCGAGCCCAGGAAGACGTCGTTGGGCAGATCCTCGGCCATCGTCAGGTCGAAGAGCCGGACCTGGACGCCGTTCGGCGTGTGGTAGGCGACCACGCGCCGCGCGGTGCTCGTCTGCAGGACCACCGTCGGGTGGTCCTCGACGTCGTTGGTATCGGTGGCCAGCGCCAGGATCGGATCGGTCCACAGCAGGTTGCCGGAGCCGGTCGGCCGCGCGCGGCAGTAGACGTCGTCGCTGGTCGGCGCATGGTAGGTCCAGCACGACCAGACGTCGCCCAGGGTCGAGTCGATGTCGATCCAGCTCCGCCCGCGGTCGGAGGTCAGCGCCAGGTCGTCGTCGATCAGCTCCGGCGGGTTGACCACCGGCGCCAGGGTCACCGGGCCGACCGCCAGGTTCTCGATCGTCGGCTCGGCGAAGGCGAGGCCGTTGCCGTCGGTCTTCATCGACAGATTGAGCGCCGTGCCGTCGTCGATGGCGATGCTCGGCAGGGCGTGGACGCCGGCGGTGAGCAGCCGGCGGACGCCCGCCGGGTCGGTGCCGACGTTCGAGCGGCTGGTCAGGCCGGAGCCGGGGATGTGCCGCTTGACGTACACGGCGCCGGTGAGCGCCACGTCGTCCCAGGTCTCGGCCACGAACCAATGCTCGCCGCCGCGCTCGGCGAGGCCGAGCGACTCGACCGGCAGATTCGGATCGTCGAAGACGGTGATCGTGCTCGGCCACTGGGCGTGGGCGGCGAGCGGCGTGCAGGCCAGGGCGAGGAGAAAGAGCGCGATGCGGTGGCGGGGGCGGCGATCGTTCGTCGGTCTCGCGTGCGGCTGCGTTGGGCGTGTCTCGGGCATGGTGGGTCACTCCTTCGGTTGCGTCGGTCGGCTCTCGGCCCAGGGAGCACGATGGGCTGGGTCAGGGGCCGAGGGTTGCGGCCCAGCTACCAATATCGTGACAACCGGGCGCGAGAGTGGACATCGGCGAATCCGTCCTCCGGCCGCGGCTCGTTCCGGAAGGCGTGGGCCTCGGCTTGCCGAATGGCCGGGTGCCCGGGTAAGCTGCTCCACGACTTCCGGCGCACCGCGGTCCGGAACCTGGTTCGAGCCGGCGTCCCGGATACCGTTGCGATGAAAGTCACCGGCCACAAGACCCGCTCCGTCTTCGATCGCTACAACATCACCGCTGAGGCGGATCTGCGCGACGCACTCGGGAAGCTGTCCTCCAGCGATCGCGCGAACGTGATGGGGAAAGAAAAGGGAAAGATGAGCGAATCGGGTCGAGTGGTCGAGATCGTAAGTCGTTGAAAAGACAGATATGGGGGTGTAGCTCAGTTGGTAGAGCTGCGGCCTTTTAAGCCGTTGGTCCAGGGTTCGAGTCCCTGCGCCCCCACGGCCCGCCCGGGCCCTCCCCCGCCATCCCCATGACCGAGCGCAAGCGAACCGCGATCCTGCTGCTCCTGGTCACGGCCTTCCTCTGGGCGGGCGTGCGGGTGATCCAGCGGCTGTCCGGGGACTGGCCGCTGCGGCTCGCGATGGACGCCCTGCTGCTCGCCGTGCCGGTCGCACTGATCGCGATCGCCTGCGCGATGCTGCTGCGGCTCGACCGGGCGCTGCGCCGGCGCAACCGCGAGCTGTCGGCCCTCCACGACGCTTCCCAGGAGCTCCACGGCGAGCTGGCGCTCGCGGCCGTGCTCCAGAAGGTGGTCGATCACGCGAGCCGGCTGCTCGGCGCGCGCTACGGGGCGGTGTCGGTGGTCGACGACCAGGGTGCGATCCGCGAGTTCGTGACCTCCGGAATCGGGCCGGAGCTGCGCGCGCGGCTCGGCAATCCGCCGCACGGCCGCGGGCTCCTCGGAGTGGTGCTCCGCGGCGGCCAGCGGCTGCGGCTGCGCGACATCCAGGCCGATCCGCGCTCGGTGGGTTTCCCGTCCGGTCACCCGCCGATGCGCTCGCTCCTCGCCGTGCCGATCACCTGCCGGGGCCCGTTCCGCGGCAACCTCTACGTCGCCGACAAGCAGGACGCGCCCGACTTCTCGGCCGAGGACGAGGAGACCCTGGCGCGCTTCGCGGCCGCCGCGGCCACCGCGATCGACACCGCCGACCTCCACCAGCGGCTGCGCTTCCTCGCCGTCGCCGAGGACCGCAACCGGATCGCCTTCGAGCTCCACGACGGCATGGCGCAGGTGCTCGCCTACGTCAACGCCAAGTGCCAGGCCGCGGTCGAGCATCTCCGCCACGACCGCAGCGCCGAGGCCGAGACCCAGCTCCTCCAGCTCGCCGCCGGCGCCCGCGACCTCTACGGCGACGTCCGCGAGGGGATCCTCGCCCTCAACACCAAGCTCACCGGCGAGCGGCCGTTCGCCGAGACGCTGCGCGAGTTCGTGCTCTCCTGGCGCGAGCGCTACGACGTGCCGGTGGAGCTGACGGTCGGCGACGGCGCCGAGCCCGCCCCGGCGGTGGCGCTCCAGGTGCTGCGGATCGTCCAGGAGGCGCTCTCGAACGTCCGCAAGCACGCGGACGCCCACAGCGTCGAGGTGGCGCTGGCCGCCGACGGCGACGGCTGCCTGCGGGTCGAGGTACGCGACGACGGCCGCGGTTTCGACCTCGGCGCGCTGCCGCGCAAGGGCTCGCCCCGTTTCGGCCTGCTGATGATGCGCGAGCGCGCCGAGAGCGTCGGCGGGCGGCTCGAGATCGTCTCCGCGGCCGGGGCCGGCACCCGCCTCGAGGTCTCGGTCCCGCAGCGCCTCGACTTCAGCGCCGGGACTCTCTGATCGCCGTGGGCTAAAATCCCCCGAATGACTTCCGAACGTCCCGCGCTACGGGTCCTGATCGCCGACGATCACCCGCTCTTCCGCGACGGCCTGCGGAGCCTCCTGACCGCCCGCGGCATCGAGGTGGTCGCCGAGGCCCCCAACGGCCGCGAGGCGCTCGAGCTGGCCTGGAAGCACCGGCCGGACGTGGTCCTGATGGACCTCATGATGCCGGCGATGGACGGCCTCGAGGCGACCCGGCTGCTCTCGGCGCAGCTCCCCGAGATCAAGGTCGTGATGCTGACCGTGGTCGACGACGACGCCAAGCTGTTCGAGGCGATCAAGTCGGGGGCGCGCGGCTATCTGCTCAAGAACCTCGAGTCGGAGCGCTTTTTCGAGCTGCTCGAGGGGGTGGCCCACGGCGAACCCGCGCTGACCCCGAGCCTGGCGCGCAAGCTCCTCGAGGAGTTCGCCCGCCCCACCGAGAGACGGCGCGCGCCCGAGGACCCCGACGCCCTCACCGAGCGGGAGCGCGAGGTCCTCGAGCTGATGGTCGACGGGGTGACCTCGAACCGGCGCCTCGCCTCCCGCCTCGGGGTGAGCGAGAACACGGTCAAGTTCCACGTCCGCAACATCCTCGACAAGCTCCACCTGCACAACCGGGCTCAGGTGGTGGCCTTCGCCTTGCGCCACAAGCTGGTCGAGCCCTCGGAAACGGCTTCCTGACCTACCAGCGATACCCGATCGCGAACTCGGCGATGTCGGCGTCGTAGTCGTCGAAGTCGAACGCGTCCTCGTCGTAGTCGACCATCCGGTAGCCGACGCGCGCCAGGTAGCCGGCTCCGAAGCCGGCCTCGACCCAGGCGCCGTAGTCGTCGTGCGCGAGCGCGAAGCTGCCGTCGTTCTCGTAGGTCCGGAAGTTGCCGCCGAGCGCCCAGCGCTCGGTGGCCGCCCAGCGCACCCGGCCGTCGATGAGGTCGGTGTCGGCCTCGTAGGCGATCGGGAAGGCGACCGGCGTCGGGCTGCCGAAGAACAGGGTCTGGTCGATCTCGCGCTCGACGTCGAGCATCGCGTAGCCGAGCGAGACGTCGAGCCCGTCGCCGCCCCAGCCCATGCGCAGCGCCAGCCGGTTGCTGTCGGCGGCCCAGCCCGAGTTGTCGTTCTCGTAGTCCTGGAGCTGGTAGACGCCGGAGACGAAGAGGCCGTTCTCCCAGCGGTAGCGGGCGTTGGCCCGGTAGCGCCGGCGGTCGGTCGGCGAGGCGAGCGTGAACGGGTCGTCGAACGAGTTGTCCTCGGCCGCGAAGGTGAGCTGGAAGGCCTTCGACGGCCGCCACGCGACGTCGGCGAAGAAGCCCTCGCGCTCGGTCTCCTCGGTCTCGGCGTTGGTCGTGCCGCCGTTGGCCCAGGCGAAGTCGACGTCGCGGCTCTCGAGCGCCAGGCCGCCGCTGACGGTCAGCGCCGGCGTGATCAGGAACTGCAGCCCGGCGTCGAAGCCGGTGGTCTTGATCTCCCAGGTGCTGCTGTTCACGACGTCGAACTCGAACTCCCCCTCCTGGTCGAGGTCGTGCTGGTGGGCGTTGCCGATCAGCGCCAGCCGGTCGGTGAAGCGGTAGGTGACGTCGAGGTCGAAGAAGTCGACGTCACGCTCGATCTCCCCCTCGCCGGTGAACTCGCTGGCCATCGGGGCACCGTTGAAGGCGTGGCCCTGGAGGCGCTCTTCGGCCTCGAGCTCGAGCTCGGACTGGTCGAGGCTCGCCGACAGCACGACGTCGAAGCGCGCGGTCGGCCGCGCGATCACCCGCGCGGTGTGCCGGTTGCCCGTGAGGTCGTAGGGCTGGTCGAGGAAGTAGAAGTCGAGCGTGGCGCCGGTCGGGTTCTCCCCCAGCGAGAAGCCGGGCAGGAACACCTCGTAGAGGTTGGTGTAGTCGCGCACCCGCTCCTCGACCAGCAGCGTCACCTTGCTCCAGGCGTACTCGAAGCTGGCCGAGTAGTCGTTGAGCGACTCGTCGATCACCTTGTCGAGCTCGAACTCGTCGCGCGAGAGGTCGAGGGTGGTGGTCCCCTCCCCCTTCTTGGTGTAGCGGTCGAGCCCGAAGGTCAGGGTCGCCGCCGGCGTCAGCTCGATGTCGAGGTTGGCGCGGTCGTGCACCCGCTCGAAGTCGAAGTGGTGGAAGTCGCCGCCGTTCGATTCCCGGACGTTCGACAGCCCGGGCGGCAGGATGAGGTCCTCGTAGAAGTACTCCGACACCCGGCGGTCGTAGCGGAAGTCGTAGGCCTGGTTCTTCGAGACGCCGAACGACATCGTCTCGTAGGGGTCGCCGCCCAGGTGGGAGGCGTCGATGAACAGCCGGTCCGCGGCGCCGTTGGCGATGCCGCCGGCGGGCGAGAGGTCGAGCCGGAACTCGAAGAGGCGCGGGCCGTCGTCGTAGTTGTAGTCCTCGCGGAACTTGCGCTCGGCGCCCTCGACGTCGACCGAGCGGACGCCGATCAGGAAGCTCCCCGAGAAGCCGTCCGAACTGTCCTCCTGGGCGACGGCCGGGGCGGCGGGCGCGAGGGCGAGGGCGACCAGGGCGGCCGCCAGCGGAGCGGCGGCGAGGGCGCGGCGCAGGGCGCCGGGTACGGAGGCGGGTTTCGTCCGATTGCGCACGGCCGTCCTCCTCTACTTCAAGAAGAACGGGTCGAAGTTCGACCCGTGGATGCTGGAGTGGCAGTTGGTGCAGTTGGTGTCGGCGGTGAACCGCTGCGGGGTGCCGCCGTGGAACGACGGGACGACGGCGTGGCACGAGTAGCACAGGTCGCCGGTGGCCTGGAAGGTCAGCATGTGGCGGTTGACCGAGCCGTGCGGCGTGTGGCAGGCGACGCAGCCGTCGACCTTGGAGGAGCCGTGCTCGAAGATGAACGGCCCGCCCTTGTCGGTGTGGCAGTCGATGCACGCCTCCTGCTTGAAGGCGGCCAGGCGCATGCGGTCGGACGGCGCGTGCGGGTCGTGGCACGAGGCGCAGGTGAGGATCCCCTCCTGCAGCCGGTGGCGCTCGTTGAGCTCGAACTCCGAGGCGACGTCGCCGTGGCACTCGGCGCACGTCGCCGAGATGCCGTCGATCTTGCGCACGGTGCCGCGCTCGGCCGCCGGCAGGAGCGCCCGTCCCGCGGCGCCCGTGTCCTTGACGCCGTGGACGGTGTGGCAGGACGCGCAGTCCATGCCGGCCTGCGCGTGCGGGCCGGCCTGGAACAGCGGATGGGTGTCGCCGTGGCAGGAGCGGCAGGTGTCGATCTTGTCGAGGAACGGGGTCCCCGGACCGAACGACCGGATCGGCGCCTCGCCGCCGGCCTCGAAGTGGGCGGTGGGATCGCCGTGACAGGCGGCGCAGCTCGTCTCGGCGCTCCAGCCGGGAAGCGCGACGTGGGGTCCGCCGGCGAGCGCCGCGACCGAGTCTTCGTGGCAGGCGGCGCAGTCCTCGGCGGTCCATGTGGCGGCCTGGGCCGGCGGATCGCCGGTTTCCGATTGTGGGGGCGGGCCGGCGGCGATCAGGGCGAAGCCCGTGAACAGGCTCGCCGCAACCACCAGGCCGCGGATCGTGCGGGTCGTCATCGTCTCCCTCCGTGGGCCTTGTATTTCTCGTACTGCTAACGGGGGTTATAGTAGCCATCGCCGCCACGGGCCGAAACGTGTCGCGGGGCAGCGGCTCCCCCACCCCGGAGGGTGGGGAGCGCGCACCGGGCGGCCCACCCGCAAGGGGCTCACGCCGCGCCGCCCGATCCGTTTAGAGTCTGGCCTCGGAGCGGAACCGATCTCGAAAGGAGAACCCATGCGAACTCGTACCGCCCTGCTCACCCTCCTCGCCGCCGCGGCGTCGATCGCCTTCGCCGCCGTCCCCGCCGAGGCCGCCGACGGCAAGGCGGTCTTCCTGGCCGAGAAGTGCAACCTCTGTCACGCCGTGTCGAGCGCCGGCATCGAGGCGACGACCAAGAGCGAGGCGATGAAGGGCCCCGACCTCTCCACCACCGGGCCGCACGATCCGGCCGCCCTGGCCAAGTACCTCAGGCAGGAAGAGACCATGGACGGCAAGAAGCACAAGAAGGCCTTCAAGGGGACCGACGAGGACCTCCAGGCGCTGATCGCGTGGCTCAACGAGCAGGCCGAGGCCGCCGAGTAGACCTTCCCGCGCCGCCGCCATGCTCAAGCTGCCCGCTTCGGCCTACAACCCGCTGAGCGCGCTGGGTGCGGCCATCGCGCTGGTCTGCGCCCTGATCGGCCTGGTGCTCCTGACCGTCGGAGTGGTGTTCGAGGAGCAGCACAACCCCTACTTCGGCATCTTCCTCTACATGGCCCTGCCGGCGGTGCTGGTCGCCGGGCTGCTGCTGATCCCGATCGGCATGGCCCGGCGGCGCCGCCGGGGACCGATGGAGCCAGGGCGCGAGTGGCCGGTCGTCGACCTCAACCGCCCGGGCCATCGCAACGCCCTCCTGGTCTTCCTGGTCGGCACGATCCTGTTCCTGACGCTCTCGGCGGTCGGCAGCTACGAGGCCTACCACTACAGCGAGTCGGTCGAGTTCTGCGGCACCACCTGCCACCAGGTGATGGAGCCCGAGCACACCACCTACCAGTACGGTCCGCACGCACGGGTCGCCTGCGCCTCCTGCCACATCGGCGAGGGGGCCGACTGGTTCGTCAAGTCGAAGCTCTCCGGCGTCTACCAGATCTACGCCACCGCCCGCAACATCTACCCGCGGCCGATCGAGACTCCGATCAGGAACCTCCGCCCGGCACAGGAGACCTGCGAGCGCTGCCACTGGCCACAGATGGCGTTCGGCGCCCAGCAGCGGCGCAACACCCACTACGCCTACGACGAGGCGAACACCCCCTGGACGGTCGACATCCTGATCAAGACCGGCGGCGGCGACCCCGCGCTCGGCCAGTCGAGCGGCATCCACTGGCACATGAACATCGGCGTCGAGGTCGAGTACATCGCCCGCGACGCCGAGCGCCAGGACATCCCCTGGGTACGGGTGACCGACCGCCACACCGGCGAGGTCACCCTCTACCAGAGCGAGTCCTCGCCGCTCTCGGCCGAGGAGCTCGCCGCCGCCGAGCCGCGGGTGATGGACTGCGTCGACTGCCACAACCGGCCGAGCCACGTCTTCCACTCGCCCGACGAGGCGATCGACCTGGCGCTGCGCTCGGGCGCGATCGACCCGGAGCTGCCGTCGATCAAGCGCGTCGCGGTCGAGGCGATGGCCGCCGAGTACGCCACCGTCGAGGAGGCGCGCGAGGGGATCGCGAGCACCGTGGCCTCCTTCTATCGCGACGAGCACGGCGAGGTCTTCGAGCGCCGGCGGGCGGCGGTCGAGGAGGCGGTGACCGGCGTCCAGGACGCCTACGCCCGCAACATCTTCCCCAAGATGAACGCGCGCTGGTCGGTCTACCCGAGCAACGCCGGCCACTTCGACTCGATCGGCTGCATGCGCTGCCATGCCGGCGATCACGTCTCCGAGGAAGGCCAGCGGGTGACCAACGACTGCACCGCCTGCCACACCATCCTCGCCCAGGGCGCGGGCGAGGAGATCGCCCGGGCGTCGACCGGCGAGGGGCTGGAGTTCGTCCACCCCGAGGACATCGCCGACATGTGGCGAGAGGTGGGATGCTGGGAATGCCACCAGGGCGTGCAGCCCTAGCCCGGGCCGGCCTCGCGGCGACGTGGCTGGCAGCCGCCTGGGCGCTCGCCAGTCCGGCGCCGGCCGGCGCCCAGGACGCCTGCCTCGAGTGCCACGACGGCCAGGAGGTGGCGGCGGTCGCGACCAGCCTCCACGGCGAGTTCCTCGCCTGCATCGACTGCCACGGCGGCGCCGAATCGCCCGACCACCCGGAGGGAATGGCGCCGGCCGAGGCCGCCTGCGCCGACTGCCACGACGACGCCGTCGCCGGCTTCGCGGCGAGCGTCCACGCCGCGGTGGCGGCCGAGTCGGACGATTGGTTCGACGGCTGCGCGAGCTGCCACGGCCCGATCCACCGGCTCGTCGCCGCGAGCGACCCGGCCTCGCCGGTGCACCCGGCGCGGATGGCCGAGACCTGCGGCGGCTGCCACGCCGACCCGCGGATGGCCGAGCGCGCGGCCTTCCGGCGGCTGCAGCCGATCGACGCCTACCGCGCCAGCGTCCACGCGCTCGCGGTCGACAACGGCGACGGCGGCGCCACCTGCTCGAGCTGCCACGGCGCCCACGCGATCCTGCCGGCGACCGATCTCGACTCCTCGGTGGCGCGGCTGCGCGTGCCCGATACCTGCGGCCAGTGCCACGGCGAGATCGCCGCGGCGTTCGCGGCCAGCATCCATGGGCTCGCGGCCGCCGGCGGCATCAGCGACTCGCCGGTGTGCACCGACTGCCACGGCGAGCACCGCATCCTCTCCCCCGAGGAGCCGGGCTCGCCGGTGTTCGCGACCAACATCCCGCGCATGACCTGCGGCCGCTGCCACGGCGACCTGCGGCTGGCCGAGCGCTTCGACCTCCCGGCCGACCGGCTGCCGGCGTTCGAGGACAGCTACCACGGCCTGGCCAGCCGCTCCGGGGCCACCACCGTCGCGCACTGCGGCTCCTGTCACGGCATCCACGACATCCTTCCCTCGACCCACCCGGCCTCGAAGACCCACCCGGCGAACCTCGCCACGACCTGCGGCGAGTGCCACCCGGGCGCCGGCACCGCGTTCGCGATCGGCCCGGTGCACGTGACCCCGACCCAGCCCGAGCACGCCGCGATCTACTGGGTGCGCCGGCTCTACCTCTGGCTGATCGCGCTTCTCGTCGGCGGCATGGTGCTGCACAACGCGCTCGACCTCTACCGCAAGGCGCGGCTGGGCCCGGCCCTCCACGCGGCGCGCTCCGGCGAGACCACGCGCGAGCGGCTGTCGCGGCCGATGCGGATCGCCCACGCGTTCCTGGCGGTGAGCTTCATCGTCCTCGCCTACACCGGCTTCGCGCTCAAGTACCCGGAGGCGTGGTGGGCGCAGCCGCTGCGGGTCGGCGAGCAGGGGCTCGACCTGCGGGCGCTGATCCACCGCTGGGCGGCGGTGGCGATGCTCGCCGCCGGCGCCTTCCACGTCGGCCACCTCGCGGTCAGCCGCCGGGCGCGGCGCTGCATCGCCGGCATGATGCCCGGCCTCGCCGACCTCCGCGAGCTGCGCGAGCGGGTGGCGTTCCTCGCCGGCCGCCGCCGCGACCTGCCCGCGTCGCCGTGGATCGGCTACCCGGAGAAGCTCGAATACCTGGCGGTGGTCTGGGGGACGCTCCTGATGGCCCTGACCGGCTTCCTGCTCTGGTTCGAGAGCGCCACCCTGCGCTGGCTCCCGAGCTGGACCCTCGACCTCGCGACCGTGATCCACTTCTACGAGGCGGTGCTCGCCAGCCTCGCGATCCTGGTCTGGCACTTCTACTCGGTGATCTTCGATCCCCTGGTCTACCCGATGGACCCCGCCTGGCTCACCGGCAAGGCGGCCCCGGGGCGGGACCACGAGCGGATCCCGCCGGAGGATTCCTGACCGGCTAAACACCTCGGCACCGCGCAGCGTACGGTGATGACATGGACGCATCGGCGACGGGCGACCGCCAGCTCGACGCCCTGCAGCGGATCTCCTCGCTACGCTGGAACTCGGGTTCCGGGTCGGGGGCGAGCGGCTCCGACGGCGATCTCGACCGTGCGTCGCTCGCCGGCGTCGAGACCCGGTGGCTGTTCGAAGGCCCGGTGGTCTCGATCGGACGCTGGCACTGCACCGCCGACGCGGCGCAGCGCGGCGTGGAAAAGCAACAGCTCTGGCACGACGTCAGCTTCGTCCACCATGGCTCCTACGAGCTTTCGGCGCCCGCCGGCGCGGATCTCGCCGACACCACCTCGATCGTCTACCTCAACCCTTTCATGCCCTACCGGACCGCGCATCCCTGTGGCTGCGGCGATCGAGGCAGCACGCTCAAGATCCGGGAGGACGTGCTCCGCGACCTCCTCGCGGAACGCGACCCGGGCGCCGTGGATCGAGGAGGAGGGCTGTTCCCGCGGCACCACGCGCTCGGCAGCTCACGGGTCCACGCAGCGCAGCGGCTGCTGACCCAGCGGCTGGCCCGGGGAACGCCGGCCGAGCCCCTGGCCGTCGAGGAGGCGGCCCTGACCATCGTCGCCGGAGCGCTCGACAGCCTCGTGGGTCCGCCGGCGCGCTCCCGGCCCGCGAGCGCCGGGACCCGGAAGCGGCATCGCGACCAGGTGCGCGCCGTCCGCGAGGTCCTGCAGCGGCGCTACGCCGATCCGCTCCACCTGGACGACCTGGCCTCGGCGGTCGGTCTCTCCGTCCATCACCTGTGCCGGGTCTTCGGTCGCGAAGCCGGGGTACCGGTGCACCGCTATCTGAGCCGTCTCCGCCTGTGCCATGCCCTCGACGCGGCGGCGAACGGCGTGGCGGACCTGACCCGGCTCGCCCTCGACCTGGGCTTCTCCAGCCACAGTCACTTCACCGCCGCGTTCCGGCGGGAGTTCAGCCTCACCCCCTCCCTGATGCGGCGGCTCGCCGGACCGCCCGTCACCGCCGAGCGTGGCTCTCCTCGGCGACACCTACGACCCACCCGGTCGACGCCCGCAGAAAGCCGTGCTCCCGGCGGTCCGGCGTTTCGTCCACCCTTCGATCACATGCAGTCGCAATAGCCCTCGCAGTTGGTGATCGGTGCTCCGCAGGGCTGGCAGACCGGGGCAGTCTGCCAGGGGCACTGGTACACCCCTTGGGTCTGCTGGAGGAAGCAGTCGAGGTTCCGATTGCATTGCGTCTCGGGACAGAACCCGGCCGGCGGGTCGTACGAGACCGGCTGCGGGGTCGTGGCATTCGGCGACCTGCTGCCCGGAAGGCTGAACAGGAACAGGTCCGCCGACTCCCGCCCGACGCCCGCGGCGGGCGCGCGGAGCAGCTCCGGCGTCTCCGCGGCGGCGATCGGCGCCACCGCGGTTCCACTCCCAGGCTCGCTCGCGGCGGCCAGGAACCCAGCGGACAGCAGCGCGGTGAGAGCAAAAACGAGTCTCTTCGCCATGTTCGTCTCCTCTTCGGTCGTGCTGGTTTCGGAGGCGGTCGAGCACGCGCCGTCGGGTCCTGCCCGGCAGGGTCGAAGGCCGTCTCGTCGCGCCTCCCGGATTCGAGATCCGGGATCAGGCTACGACCCGCGCGGGGTGCGCGCTATCGAGATCTTGCCCGCGTGGGGCGGGAGGAAGGTGCCGGGATCGGCCGGCGCGAACGATCAGTAGACGATCAGCGACTCGACGTCGTAGCCGGCGAGCTTCCCGCGCCCGCCGAGGAAGCCCAGCTCGATGATGAAGCCGAAGCCGACCACCTCGCCGCCGCTCGACTCGACCAGCTCGGCGGTGGCGCGGGCGGTGCCGCCGGTGGCGATCAGGTCGTCGACGATCAGCACCCGCTCGCCGGGGGCGATGGCGTCGGCGTGCATCTGGAGGGCGTCGCTGCCGTACTCCAGCTCGTAGCGGGTCTCGACCGTCTGCGCCGGGAGCTTGCCCGGCTTGCGCACCGGCACGAAGCCGGCCAGGAGGTCGTAGGCGACGATCGGGCCGAACAGGAAGCCGCGCGATTCCATCCCCACCACCTTGTCGACGCGCTTCTCGGCGAACAGCCAGACGAAGCGGTCGACGGTCATGCGCAGCGCCAGCGGATCGGCGAGGAGGGTGGTGATGTCGTAGAAGAGGATCCCCGGCTTGGGGAAGTCGGGCACCTCGCGGATGTAGCTCTTGAGGTCGTCCATGCCGTCCTTTCGGGGGTCGGTCGATTGCGGCGAGTCAGTAGCGCGTCAGTAGACGACGTCGAAGCCGTCCGGCGGCTCGAAGCCGGGCGCCGGCTCCTCGTCGATGCGGTCGACGCGGCCGAACGAGGGACCGGCGGCGATCCGCTCGCGGAAGCGCTCGAGCGTCTCGGGCTCCGCCGCGGCGTGGATCTCGACCCGGCCGTCGGGGAGGTTCCGGACCGTCCCGCGGATGCCGAGGCCGGCGGCCTCGCGCCGGGCGAAGGCGCGGAAGCCGACCCCCTGGACCCTACCGCCGACCAGCCACCGTACCCGCGTCACCAGATCTCCCGTCTCCCTCGGTCCGCGGCGGCTAGCCGGAGTCCCAGCCGTGGCGGCCGATCAGGGGCACGAAGGCGACCGGCTCGTGGGCGGTGCGGGTCAGCCGGCCCCCGGCGTCCTTCTCGTAGACCATGAGCTGCTGCGCCTGGCGGTCTCCCTCGGGGATCACCATGCGGCCGCCCGGGGCGAGCTGGTCGAGCAGCGGCTGCGGCGCGGCGGGGGCGCCGGCGGTGACCAGGATGCGGTCGAACGGCCCGACCTCGCTCCAGCCGACGGTGCCGTCGAAGATCTGGATCTTGACGTTGTCGTAGCCCAGCTCGCGCATCCGCCGGATCGCCTCGCGCGCCAGTTCGGGGACCCGCTCGAGGCTGTAGACGCGGCGCGCCAGGCGGGCGAGGATCGCGGTCTGGTAGCCCGAGCCGGTGCCGATCTCGAGCACCGAACACTCCGGACCGACCTCGAGCAGCTCGGTCATCCGCGCCACCACGTAGGGTTGCGAGATGGTCTGGCCGCCCTCGATCGGCAGCGCGTGGTCGCCGTAGGCCTGGGTGCGCAGGTGCTCGGGGACGAAGCGCTCGCGCGGCACCTCGCGCAACGCCTGGAGCACCCGCTCGTCGCGCACGCCGCGCGCGGCGATGTGCTCGCGCACCATCCGCTCGCGGCGGTGCCCGAGCTCGCTCACCCGGTCCCCTCGCTCTCCTTCCCGGCGCCCTCGCCGAGGCCGTTCGACAGCCGCTCCAGCTCGGACTCCACCCAGCCCAGGCTCTCCAGCCCGCGGTAGTCGGTCAAGTCCAGGTGCAGCGGCGTGATCGACACCAGCCCGCGGGAGATCGCGTGGTAGTCGGTGCCCTCGGCCTCCTCCCACACCGGCGTGCCGGCGATCCAGAAGTAGGTGCGGCCGCGCGGGTCGAGCTTCTCGACCACCGCCTGCTGGTACTGGCGGTGGCCGAGGCGAGTGAAGCGGGCGCCCTTGATCTCGCCGATCGGGTAGTTGACGTTGAGCAGGAGGTCGCGCGGCACCTCGCTCGCCACCAGGTGCTCGAACAGCCGGCGCGCGAAGCGGGCGCCGGGCTCGAACGAGAAGTGCTCCCCCACCGCCTGGCTGAAGGCGACCGACGGGATGCCCAGGAGGGTCCCCTCGAAGGTGGCGCTGACCGTGCCCGAGTAGGTGACGTCGTCGCCCAGGTTGGAGCCGAAGTTGATCCCCGAAGCGATGAAGTCGGGCGGGTCGTCCTTGAGCAGGTGGAGGACGGCGAGGCTGACGCAGTCGGTCGGAGTGCCGTCGACCGCGTAGCGGGCCTCGGCGAGCTTGCGCAGGCGGAGCGGCCGGTGGAGGGTCAGCGAGTGGCCGCTCGCGCTCTGCTCGCGGTCGGGGGCGACCACCACCACATCGCCGACCTCGGAGAGCGCCTCGGCGAGGAGCTTGAGCCCCTCGGAGTAGACGCCGTCGTCGTTGGTCACGAGGATCCGAGCCATCGGCGTCAGCCCTGCCCCAGGTACTTGCCGACCAGCGGCCGGAGGCGCTCGCGGGTCGCCGCCGGCACCGCCGCCGGATCAGTGAGGAGCGCGAATCGGAGGGCGTCGGCGCACTCGCAGGCGGGTGCGCGCTCGGCGAGCATCGCGACCGCCCGGCGCACCGTCTCCTGACCCATGCGGGCGTTCTGGCGCAGGACGCCGAGCACCGCCTCGACGCTCACCGCCTCCTCGGTCTCGTGCCAGCAGTCGTAGTCGGTGACCATCGCCAGGGTGGCGTAGCAGATCTCGGCCTCGCGCGCGAGCTGCGCCTCCTGGAGGTTGGTCATGCCGATGACGTCGATCCCCCAGCTCCGGTAGATCCGCGACTCGGCGCGGGTCGAGAACTGCGGCCCCTCCATGCACAGGTAGGTGCCGCCGCGGTGGACCGTCGCCCCGGCGGCTTCCGCGGCGCCGGCGAGGATCGTCGCGAGCGCCGGGCTCACCGGGTCGGCCATCGAGACGTGGGCGACCAGGCCGTCGCCGAAGAAGGTGTCGGCGCGGTGGCGGGTGCGGTCGAAGAACTGGTCGGGCACCACCACGTGGGACGGCGCGTAGGCCTCCTTCATCGAGCCGACCGCCGAGATCGAGATCAGCCACTCGCAGCCGAGGAGCTTGAAGCCGAAGACGTTGGCGCGGGCGTTGAGCTCGGTCGGCAGCAGCCGGTGGCCGCGGCCGTGGCGCGGCAGGAAGGCGACCCGCTCCCCTTCCAGCTCGCCCAGGACGTAGGCGTCCGAGGGGTCGCCGAACGGGGTCTCGACGCGCCGCTCCTCGAGCACGCGCAGCTCGTCCATCGCGTAGAGGCCGCTGCCGCCGATGACGCCGATCCGGTAGTCGCTCATCTCGGCCCTCCCGCGATCGCCTCGGTCACCGCCAGCGCCGTGGCCAGGGCCTGGCGCCCCTCCGCGCCGCCGACCAGCGCCGCCGCCTCACCGCGGCAGGCGGCGGCGAACGCCGCCAGCTCGGCGCGCAGCGGCTCCTGGCGCTCGACCGGCAGGTCGTCGGGGACGATCCGGCGAGTGCCGGCGCCCGCCTCGCCGGTCGCGCTCACCAGCCGGTAGCCCTTGATCTCCTGCTCGCGGTAGTCGAGCGAGTAGTAGCGGTTGGGCAGGAAGGCGCGGAGCTTGCGCACCCGCTCGGCCGAGACCCGCGAGGCGGTCAAGTTGGCGACTGCCCCCGACTCGAGCGCGACGCGGGCGTTGGCGATGTCGACCCGGTCGGAGAGCACCTCGATGCCGGTCGCCCGCACCTCGGCCACCGGGCTCGGGTCGAGGGCGTGGAGGATCTGGAGGTCGTGGATCATCAGGTCGAGGATCACGTCGACGTCGAGGCTCCGCGGCGTGAACACCGACAGCCTCTGGACCTCGACGAAGCGCGGCCGGCCGCCGGCCGCGAGGAGCGCCTGAACCCCCGGGTTGAAGAACTCGACGTGGCCGACCGCCAGGATCGGCTCGCGCTCGCCGCCGGCCGGGCGGCGCGCTGCGGCGCCGGCGGCTGCGGCGAGGAGCGCGTCGGCCTCGGCGAGCGAGGCGGCCATCGGTTTCTCGACCAGGAGGTGGAGGCCGCGAGCGAGGAGCGCGCAACCCAGCTCGGCGTGGACCGCGGTGGGCACCGCCACCACCGCCGCCTCCGAGCGGTCGGCCAGCTCCTCCCAGCTCGCCGCCGCGGGCACGCCGTGGAGCCGCGCCACCGCCGCCGCGGTCTCGGGGTCGCGGTCCCAGACCGCCGCCAGCTCGACCCCTTCGAGGTCGGCGAGCAGGCGGGCGTGGTTGCGACCCATCGCGCCGGCGCCGGCGAGGCCGACCCGGAGCGGCTCAGGCATCGCCCTCCCAGCTCTCCTCGACCGCCACCGGCTCGCCGGTCGCCTCTCTGGTCCCTTCTCTGGCGGCCTCGGGCGCCCCGGCGTCCTCGGGGTCTCCGGCGCCGGCGGCGCGCCCGGTGCGCCGGCCGGGCAGCGCCTTGATGAAGCCGCGGCGCGATGCGCGCACGAACTCGGCGAGGTGATCGACCTCGGGGTCGCCCGCCAGCTCGGCCTCGATGCGCCCGAGCGCCTGGGTGGTGTTGAGCCCGGAGTGGACCAGATAGCGCAGCGCCCGGCGCAGCCGGGCGATCGACTCCGACGGCACCCCCTTGCGCCGGAGGCCGATCGCGTTGAGGCCGTAGCAAGTCGCCTTGATCCCCACCGTCTTGACGAAGGGGAGAGCGTCCATCGTCACCACAGTGTAGCCGCCGACGTAGGCGTGGCGGCCGACCCGGCAGAACTGGTGGACGGCGGAGAAGGCGCCGATCACCGCGTCGTCCCCGACCTCGACGTGGCCGGCGAGGGTGGCGCCGTTGACGAACACCGTGCGGCTGCCGACCCGGGCGTCGTGTCCGACGTGCGAGTAGGCCATGAACAGGTTGTCGTCGCCGACCCGGCTCACGCCGCCGCCGCCGCCGGTGCCGCGGTGGACGGTCGAGAACTCGCGGAAGTGGTTGCGGTCGCCGACCTCGAGGAAGACCTCCTCGCCGCGGTACTTGAGGTCCTGGGGCTCGAAGCCGACGCAGGCGTGCGGGAAGACGCGGTTCTCGCGCCCCAGCCGGGTCGGCCCGAGGACGTGGGCGCCGCCGCCGATCTCGGTCCCCTCGCCGACCACGACCCGTGCGCCGATCACGGCATGCGGGCCGACGGTGACGCCGTCGGCCAGCTCGGCCGAGGGATCGATCACCGCGGTCGGATGGATGCAGGCCGCCATCTCAGCGAGCGCCTCTCATCGATCCACCATCGCCGAGCTGATCACGGCGTCGGCCGCCAGCGCGTCGCCCACCATCACCCGGCCCTGGAGCTTGCAGTGGCGCGGCCGCCGGTGGACGACCTCGATCTCGTAGCGCACCTGGTCGCCCGGCACCACCGGCCGGCGGAAACGGGCGCGCTCGATCGAGGTGAAGTAGAGGAGCTTGCGGTCGCGGTCGGGCTCGTCGTGGAGCAGCAGGAGGCCCCCGGCCTGCGCCAGCCCCTCGATCAGGAGCACGCCCGGCATCACCGGGCGGCCGGGGAAGTGGCCGAGGAAGAACTCCTCGTTGATGGTGACGTTCTTGACCGCCACCACCCGCCTGCCGGGCTCCATCTCGATCACCCGGTCGACCAGGAGGAACGGGTAGCGGTGCGGCAGCACCGACATCACCCAGCGGATGTCCCAATCGCTTTCGCCTGCTCCACTCACCTTGAGCCTCTCCCGGTCACCCGCCGCTCGTCGAGTCGGCGTCTTCGGTCCCCTCCGCGGCGTCCTCCGAGACGGCACCCAGCCGCCGCTCGAGCGCGGCGACCCGGCGCACCAGGCCGGGCAGCCGGTGCTGGGCCGCCACCTGGCGCTTCCAGGCGCCGAGGTCGCCGGCCGGGATTCCTCCGACCCGCGCGCCCGGCTCGATCGATTGCAGAGCCGCGGACTTGGCCGCCACCTGGACGCCGTCGCCGATCCTGAGGTGGCCGCCGACGCCGGACTGCCCGGCGAGCACCACCCCGTCGCCGAGCCGGGTGCTGCCGGCGATCCCGGCCTGAGCGGCGAGCAGGCAGCCGCGCCCAAGCCGGACATTGTGTGCCAGATGCACCAGGTTGTCGAGCTTGCTGCCGGCCCCGACCGAGGTGGCGCCGAGGGTTGCGCGGTCGATCGTCGAGTTGGCGCCGACCTCCACCCCGTCGGCGAGCACCGCGCGCCCGACCTGCGGCACTTTGCGGGGCAGCCCGTCGTCGCCGGCGACGTAGCCGAAGCCGTCGCTGCCGACGACTGCGCCGGCGTGGATCTCGCAGCGCTCGCCCAGCTCGGTGCCGTCGTAGAGCACGGCGTGCGGGTGGAGCCGGGTGCCGGCGCCGACCGTGGAGCCGCGGCCGACCACCGCGTGCGCTCCGATCACGGCGCCGGCGCCGATCCGGCTGCCGTCGCCGATCACCGCGTAGGGGCCGATCGAGGCCGAGGGGTCGACTGCGCAGCCGGCGCCGACGACCGCAGTCGGGTGGATGCCGGGAACCGGCAGCGGCCGCGGATAGAGCGTCTCGAGGAGCGCCGCCATCGCGCGCCGGGGGTCGGCGACCAGCACCAGGTCGCGGCCCGGCGGCGGCTCGATCCCCGGCCCGCCGTCGCGGCCGCGCGGCACCAGCAGAGCGCCGGCGGCGCTGGCCGCGGCCGCCGCCCGGTAGCGCGGCTCGGCAAGCAGCGACAGGTCGCGCGGGCCGGCGTCCTCGAGACCGGCGAAACCTTCGATCGGCCGGTCGCCGTCACCGACCACCTCGCCGCCGACCCGCGCCGCCAGCTCGGCCAGCCGCGGCACGCTAGCGGCCCGTGCCCGCCGCCGCCCCGCCGGCGCCGGCGTCGAGCCGCCGGACGATCTCGCCGGTAATGTCGATCTCGTCGGAGGCGAACACCAGGCCGCTCTCGAACTTGCGGAAGATCAACGAATAGCCTTGCTCCTCGCCGACCTGGTTGATGATCGGCAGCACCTTCTTGTCGATCGCCGCCAGGATTTCGTCGCGCCGCTTGTTGAGCTCGCGGTTGGCATCGTCCTGGAAACGGCGCAGGGCGATCCCCCGCTCCTCGAGCTGGCGCTCGAGCTCGGCGATCTTGTCCTCGGCGAGCGACAGCCTCCCCTCGGAGAGGCGGGTGCGGATCTGCTCGACCTCGTCCTGGAGGGCATTGCCCTCGGCCTCCTTGGCCTCGCGCAGCGTGCGCAGCTCGGCGAGCGCGGCCTTGCCGGTCTCCGACTCGAGGAGGACCTGCTCGGTGTTGATGACCGCCACCTTGAGGCCCTGGGCCACGGCCGGGGCGGCGCCGGCGGCGCAGAGGAGGACGGCGGCGAGGGCGGCGCGGGAAACGAACAGCGACGGGGACGGCATGATCGGGCTCTCCTTAGAAGCTGCTACCGATGGTGAACTGGAACTGCTCGAACTCGTCGAACGGCTCCTCGTTGAGGTTGAAGGCGTAGATGAACCGCAGCGGCGCGCCGAACACCGGCACCAGGACGCGCATCTCCGCGCCGGCGGTGTAGCGCAGGCGGCCGAAGTCGAGGTCCTGACCCGGCGCGTAGGTCTGGGCGGCATCGGCGAAGAGGATGAAGCGGAACGGCCCGCCGGCGACGTAATGGTACTCCAGGTTGACCTGGGCATAGCGGTCGCCGCCGACCAGCACCGGGTTCAGCGCGCTCGCGGTGCACGGGATGTACTCGTCGCCGTCGATCTTGGTCTCGGTCGAGGGGACGCAGAACAGCTCGCCGGCCTCGTCGCGCGGGAAGAGCGAGCGCCGGGCGTGGCCGCGGATCGACCGCTCGCCGCCCAGGACGTAGTAGTCGAAGACCGACTGCACCCCCTGGCCGAACGGCTCGATGACGCCGGCCTGGAGGTTGAAGCCGACGACGTGCTGGGTCGGGTACTCGTCGAGCGGCTTGAACAGTACGAGGCTCGCCTCGGGCTCGACGAAGTCGCTGTCGCCGCCGAGGATGCCGCCCGAGAACTCGGTCGAGAACATCGCCCGCGCGCCGCGGGTCGGCTCGAAGCGGTTGTCGATGCGGTCGAGCGACCAGACCGGGCGGATGGTCGAGCTGTCGATGTCGCGCTCGAAGATCAGCGGCTCCTCGAGGTCGTCGAGATCGAACACCTGCCGGTCCTGGTAGGCCGCCAGGGTGTAGGTGACCGCCACCGACTGGAACAGCCGGAGGTTGCGGCCATAGGTCAGGGAGATGCCCTCGGAGTCCTGGGTCAGGTCCTGGAAGTCGGAGATCTCGCTGTAGTCGAGCTCGCTCTTGAACACCCGGAAGCCGATCGTCTGCGGGCGGTCGAGGAACCAGGGGACGAAGTAGCCGAGGTCGAAGAGCGTCCGCGAGCTGCCGCCCTGGAACGACGCCTGGACCCGCTCGCCGCGGCCGAGGAAGTTCTGGGTGCGGATCGAGAACTGGCCGAAGAAGCCGTCGAACTCGCTCCAGCCGCCGCCGAACTGGAGCTCCGTGCGGTCGGCCTCCTCGCCGACGAAGGTGAGGTTGACCTCCTTCTCCTCCTGGTCGACGTCGACCTCGACGGGATCCTCCTCGTTGAGCTGGAAGTAGCCGAGCTGGTTGATCTTGAAGACGCTGCTCCGGAGCGCGCCGACGTTCATCAGCAGCCCCTCCTGCACCCGCAGCTCGCGCCGCAGCACCTTGTCCTTGGTCCGCTCGTTGCCCTGGAATTCGATCCGGCCGACCGTGTAGCGGTCCCCCTCGTCGACGTTGACGACGATGTCGGCGACGTTGTCCGGACGCTCGATCACCTCGGGCTCGATGCTCGCGAACATGTAGCCGGTGTTGTTGTACAGCTCGGTGACCGAGGTGACCCCCTCCTCGATCAGGTTGGCGCGCAGCCAGGTCCCCGGCTGGTTGCGGAAGACCTGGAGCAGCACGTCGTCGGTGTAGGTCTCGTTGCCCTCGACCGAGATCGCCCCGAAGCGCCAGCGCTCCCCCTCCTCGAGCGGGATGGTCAGGAAGATCCGCCGCTTCTGCTCCTCGGACTCGGCGGCCTCGGGGCGGAGCGCCCGGACCTCGATCTCCGGGTCGCCCAGGAGGACGTTCTTGTAGCCGGTGTTGCGGTACAGCTCGCGGACCTTGTCGAGGTCCTCCTCGAGCGCCGCGGGGTTGTAGATGTCCTTCTTGAGCACCCGCGAGATCAGGCCGCTCTCCCGGGTCTGGCGCATCTTCAGGCGCAGCCGGAGGTCGGAGTAGACGGTGTTGCCCTCGAAGTCGATGTCCTGGATGCGCACCCGGTCGCCCTCGTCGACCGTGTAGATCACCCGCACCTCGTTGGGGTTGCCCTCGACCGCCTCCAGCTCCCAGCTCGCCTGGGCGAAGCGGTAGCCCTTGTCGCGGTAGAGCTGGACGATCTCGGCCGACAGCCGGTTCAGCTCGCCCTTGTTGACCGGGCCGCCCTCGCGCACCCCGATGCGGGCGCTGACGATGCGGTCGCGGACGTCGGTCTGCCCGATCTTCTTGAGGCCCTGGTAGTCGATCGAGCGCAGGACCGGCCGCTCCTCGACCTCGATGATCAGCTTGACGCCGCTACCCTCTGGGCCGGCCACCGGCTCCGAGCGGATGACGATGTCGTCGATCAGCTCGCGGCGCCACAACCCCTCGACGTTGGCGTCGAGCGCCGCCTCGTCGAGCGCCGCCCCCACCTCGAGGCCGAGGTAGTAGAGCAGCGTCTCCTCGGGCAGCGCGCGCAGGCCGGTCACCTGGATCTCCTGGATCACCGCGCCCGGGGCCCGCGGATCCTGCTCGGCCTCCGGGGGGAGCAGTTGCGCCTCCACCGTCGCGGCGCCCGCACCGAGCGCCCAGGCCAGCCCGCCGGCCAGCGCCCAGCGGCCGACCGCAGGGCCGAGAGCAGGCCCGAGAGAACGGAGCGCCGCCGGCGCGGCGCAGGGGACTGCCGAGTGTCGTCTCATCGCGGCCTCTCCGATCGTCTCCGCCGGCGCGATCCGCCGGCCGATGCTGCTTGGTTCTCCGCTCGCCTCCGGTGCTCGAGGCGGCCGGCGCTGCAAGGTCTGTGTCAGGCCTTCCCGAGGGGGGCTGCCTGCGGTCGGATGTTCACGTCTCCTGCGGCACCAACTCGGCGATGCGCGGCTCGAAGTGCAGCCGGTCGTCCTCGAGGGTGACCTCGATCTCGTCGATCACGTCGCCGTGCTGCGAGATCAGGATCTCGGACACGGCGTCCTGAATATGACGCTGGATCGTCCGCCGCAGAGGACGGGCGCCGGTCGAGGGCTCGATCCCCGCCTTGTCGAGCAGCCAGTCCTTGGCCGCGGGGGCGACGCTGACCGCGAGCCCGCGCTCGGCCAGCGTCAGGTTGATGTCGCGCAGCAGGATGTCGACCACCGACCGCAGGTGCACGCGGGTCAGCGGGTTGAAGACGATCACCTCGTCGACGCGGTTGATGAACTCGGGCGAGAAGCTCCGCCGCAGCTCGGCCAGGATCTCCTCCTCGAGGCGCTCGAACGCGGCCTCCTCGTCGCCCTCGCCAAAGCCCATGCGGCCGCCGCGGAGCACCAGCTTGCTGCCGAGGTTCGAGGTCATCAGCACCAGGGTGTTCTTGAAGTCGACCTCGTTGCCGTAGGCGTCGGTGAGCTGGCCGTCCTCGAGGATCTGGAGCAGGAGGTTGGCGACGTCCGGGTGCGCCTTCTCGATCTCGTCGAAGAGGATCAGCGAGTAGGGCTGGCGCCGGATCCGCTCGGTCAACTGCCCGCCCTCCTCGTGGCCGACGTAGCCCGGCGGCGAGCCGAGGAGCTTCGAGACCGCGTGCTTCTCCATGTACTCGCTCATGTCGAAGCGGACCAGCGCCCGCTGGCTGCCGAACAGGAACTCCGCGAGCCGGCGGGCGACCTCGGTCTTGCCCACCCCCGAGGGGCCGAGGAAGATGAACGAGCCGACCGGCCGCTGCGGGTTCGACACCCCCAGGCGCGAGCGGCGGATGGCGCGGCTGATCGCCGAGATCGCGCGGTCCTGGCCGACCACCCACGAGCGCAGGCTCTCCTCCATGTGCGCCAGCTTGCGCGCCTCGACCGACTCGAGCGCCGCGATCGGGATGCCGGTCCACGAGGAGATCACCTCCTCGACGTCGCGCCGGGTGACCTCGAGCCGGCGCCCCTCCTCGGCCGCCGGCACCGCCAGCCGCTCGCTGTCCTCGCGCAGCTCGATCTCGCGCTCGCGCAGGTAGACCGCGCGCTCGAACTCCTTGGCCGAGATCGCCGCCTTCATGTCGCGCACGACCTGGCGGATCTCCTGCTCGAGCCGGCGCAGATTCTGGGTGTCGCGCACCCGCCGCAGCTTGACCCGGGCGCCGGCCTCGTCGAGGACGTCGATCGCCTTGTCCGGGTGGTGGCGGTCGGGGATGTAGCGGCTCGAGTGGTGGATCGCGACGCGCAGCGACTCGCCGGTGTAGCGGACCTTGTGGAAGCTCTCGTAGCGGTCCTTGATCCCCTCGAGGATCGACATCGTCTCCTGGTCGGTGGGCGGCGCCACCTCGACCGCCTGGAACCGGCGCAGGAGCGAGCGGTCCTTCTCGATGTACTTCCGGTACTCCTTGGCGGTGGTCGCGCCGATGCACGAGATCTCGCCGCGCGAGAGCGCCGGCTTGAGAATGTTGGCGGCGTCGAGCGAGCCCTCGGCCGAGCCGGCGCCGATCAGCGAGTGGATCTCGTCGATGAAGACGATCAGGTCGGGCGACTCCTTGAGCTCCTTCAAGATCCCCTTGAGCCGCTCCTCGAACTGGCCGCGGTACTTGGTGCCGGCGACGATCAGCGACAGGTCGAGGGCGACGATCCGCTTCTGGGCGAGGAAGATCGGCACCCGGCCGTCGACGATCCGCTGCGCCAGTCCCTCGACGATCGCGGTCTTGCCGACCCCCGACTCGCCGCGCAGGATCGGGTTGTTCTTGGTCCGGCGCGAGAGGATCTGGATGATCCGCTCGACCTCCGGCTCGCGGCCGATCAGCGGGTCGAAGGCACCCTCGGCGGCGAGGGTGGTGAGGTCCCGGCCGTACTCGGTGAGGAACGGAAGCTCCTTCTTCTGCTGCGACGCCTCGCGCTCCTTGGCCACGGTCAATACCTCCTCGCGCACCGTGTAGACATCCAGGCCGTGCTGCGCCAGGATGCGCATGGCCAGACAGCCCTCGACCCGCAGGATACCGATCAGCAGGTGCTCGGAGCCGACCGCCGAGTGGAGCATGCTCTCGGCCTCGTGCGAGGCGTAGGCGAGGATCTTCTTGGACTCCTCCGACAGCGGCAGCTCGGCGGTCGAGGAGATCCGCTCGACGAACACCCGCTCCCCCTCGATCTCGCGCCGGACCTCGTCCGGCTTGACCTCGAAGCGGCGGAACAGCTCGTTGACGGTCTCCTCGCCCTCGCGCAGGATGCCCAGCAGGATGTGTTCGGACTCGATGACGCGACTGCCCAGCTTGCTCGCCTCGTAGCGAGCGAAGAAGAGTGCCCTGCGGGCCTTCTCGTTGTACTTCTCGAACATCGTCAGGGCTTGAGCGAGCCGTCGGTCAAGGTCGAAAATCCTAGCACAGCGCCGGGCTATCTCCGGGTTGTGGGTGACCACCACGGCGGTCGTCCCATGGCGCCGCTGGAGCTCGAGCAGCAGCTCGAAGACGTGCTCGCCGCTCGCCGGATCGAGGTTGCCGGTCGGCTCGTCGGCCAGGAGCAGCGGCGGCTCGAGCGCGAGCGCCCGGCAGAGCGCCACCCGCTGGCGCTCGCCGCCCGAGAGCTGCGACGGGAAGTGGTCGAGCCGGTCGGCGAGCCCGACCTCGGTCAAGCAGCTCGCGCGCCCGCGCCGCGACCCCCGCGGCGTCGCGGCCGGCGATCCGCCCCGGCAGCATGACGTTCTCGAGGGCGTCGAAGTCGGGCAGGAGCTGGTGGAACTGGAAGACGAAGCCGATCGTCCGGTTGCGGAACTCCGCGAGCCGCGCCCCGGCGAGCTTCGCGACGTCCCGGCCGCCGATCTCGATCGTCCCCGAGTCGGGGCGGTCGAGGGTGCCGAGCAGGTGGAGCAGGGTCGACTTGCCCGAGCCCGAGGGACCCACCACCGCCACCAGCTCGCCGGCCTCGACCGTCAGCTCGACGCCGCGCAGCACCTCGACCCGCCGCTCGCCGTCGCGGTAGCTCTTCGACAGCGCCCGCGCGCGCACCTCGACGCTCACCGCCCTGCTCCGCGTAGCGCCGAGATCGGGTCGATCGAGGCGACCCGGCGCGCGGCGTAGAGCGAGAAGGCGAGCGCCAGGACCAGGGTCAGCGCGCACACCGCGCCGACGTCGGCGCCGCGGAGCGCGAACGGCACGTGGTCGAAGAGGTAGACCTGCCCCGGGAGCGGGATCAGTTCCCAGCGGTCGAGCACCAGCGCGCCGCCGGCACCGAGCGCCAGGCCGAGCACGAGCCCGATCCCGGCGAGCATCGCGCCGAGCAGCAGGAAGGCGCGGGCGAGCGCCGCCGGGGTCGCGCCCATCGCGCCGAGCATGCCGATCTCCGCCCGCTTGCTGGCGATCACCAGCGCAAGGTCGGCGACCAGCGCCAGCGCGGCCACCAGGACGATCAGCGACACCGCCAGGAAGGTCATCATCTTCTCGAGCCGGAGGACGAAGAAGAGCGGCCGGTTGATCTCGCGCCAGGTCTCGATCCGGCTCCCCGCGGGGAGCACCGCCGCGAGCCGGCGCGCCGCGGCACCGGCGGCGTCGAGGTCGACGGTGGTCAGCTCCAGCCGGCGCGGCGGCGTCGCGAGAAGGCCGTCGGCGACCGCGAGCGGCAGGGCGATCCGCGAGCGGTCCTCCTGACCCAGCGGCTCCTCGAAGATGCCGGCGAGCGGCAGCGTCCGGGCGCGCGGCTGGGGACCGAACGGGGTCAGCGTCGGGCGCGGCGAGACCACGGTGAGCGGCTGCCCGGCCGAGAGCCCCCAGAGCCCGGCCAGCCCGTCGTCGATGTAGAGCCCCTCGGGCGAGCCGGCGGCGCCCGGGAAGGTCGCCGGCAGCTCGCCGGCGAAGCCGACCATCTCGACCGGCCGGGCGCTGCCGCCGGTGATCAGCCAGCCGCGGCCGCGCACCAGGAGGCTCCCGCCGGTCACCCCCTCGACGCCGAGCGCGGCGGCGAGCGCCGCCCCGGCGTCCGCGCCCTCCGGCAGCTCCGCGGCCAAGTGCGGCGTGCGCGCCAGCACCTCGCCCTTGACCAGCCGCTGGAAGCCCGAGAGCGCGGCGAGCGAGAGGATCAACGCCGCCACCCCGAGCGCGATGCCGATCGCCGCGACCGCCGACAGAAACGACGCGAAGGCGTCGCGCCGCGTGCTCTTCAAGTACCGGAGCGCGAGGAGGAGCGGAAACGGCAGGTTGCTCAGCTCTCGGCCTCTTCGCCCACGGCCGGCGCCTCCGGCTCGCCGTCCTCGGCGCCGGCAGGAAGCGGCCGCAAGAGCGGGAACAGGATGACGTCGCGGATCGACGGCGAGTCGGTGAAGAGCATCGCCAGCCGGTCGATGCCGATCCCCTCGCCGCCGGTCGGCGGCATGCCGTGCTCGAGCGCGCGCACGAAGTCGTGGTCGAAGCGGTGCGCCTCCTCGTCGCCGCTCTCGCGCGCCGCGAGCTGCTGGCGGAAGCGCTCGGCCTGGACGTCGGGGTCGTTCAGCTCGGAGAAGGCGTTGGCGATCTCCATGCCGCCGATGTAGAGCTCGAAGCGCTCGGTGAAGCGCGGATCGTCGGGGTCGCCTTGGCGAAGCGGCGAAACCTCGACCGGGTAGTCGAGCACGAAGGTCGGCGCCGAGAGCTTCGCCTCGGCGACCTCCTCGAAGAGAGTCATCAGCATCTGGCCGTAGGAGGGTGACGCCGGCCGCTCGACGCCCAGGCGGTCCAGCTCGGCGGCCACCCCCGCGGCGTCGTCGAGCCGGGCGGGGTCGATGCCGCCGTGCTCGGCGATCGCCTCGCGCATGGTGCGGCGCGGCCAGGGCGGATCGAGCGGGATCGCGGTGCCGCGCCAGGTCAGCTCGCGGCGGCCGAGGACGCCGTCGGCGAGCGCGAGCAGCAGCTCCTCGGTCAGCTCCATCACCGCCCGGTAGTCGGCGTACGCCCAGTACAGCTCGAGCATGGTGAACTCCGGGTTGTGGCGGGTCGAGATCCCCTCGTTGCGGAAGTTGCGGTTGATCTCGTAGACCTTGTGCAGGCCGCCGACCAGGAGGCGCTTCAGGTACAGCTCGGGCGCGATCCGCAGGTAGAGGTCGAGGTCGAGCGCGTTGTGATGGGTGACGAACGGCCGCGCCGCGGCGCCGCCAGGGACCGGCTGCATCATCGGCGTCTCGACCTCGAGGAAGCCGCGCTCGTCGAGGAAGCGCCGGATGCCGGCGACCAGCCGCGAGCGGACCTCGAACGCGCGCCGCGACTCGGGGTTGACCAGGAGGTCGAGATAGCGCTGCCGGTAGCGCGCCTCGAGGTCGGCCAGGCCGTGCCACTTCTCGGGCAGCGGGCGCATCGCCTTGCCGAGCATGGTCAGCGCGTCGACCCGGAGCGACAGCTCGCCGGTGCGGGTGCGCATCAGCGTCCCCGCGGCGCCGGCGAGGTCGCCCAGGTCCAGCGCCTCGAGCACCGCCGCCGACTCCTCGGGCAGCTCGCCGGCGCGGACGAAGAGCTGGAGCTTGCCGGCGCCGTCGGCGAGGTCGAGGAAGACCGCCTTGCCGTGGCGGCGGATCGAGCGCACCCGCCCGGGCACCGCGAGGCGCACCGGCTCGGCCTCCAGCTCCTCGGCCGTGCGCTCGCCGTAGCGCTCGTGCACCGCCGAGGGCTCGAGGTCGTGCGCGAAGCGGATCGGATAGGCCTCGATCCCGCGCTCGGCGAGCGCGTCGCGCTTGGCGCGGCGGTTGGCGATCTGGTCGTCGAGCTCGGACATCGCGGCGGCGAAGATACCAGGTTCGGCGGCCGGTTCCGCGCGCCGGGTGCTACCATCCGCGCCCATGTCCGACCCCCGCCCGATGGACGCCCAGGCGATGATCGACCGCGGCCTCGAGCGCTGGCAGCGGCTCGGCTGGCCGGCGCCCGCGGCGCTGGTGGTCTCCGGCTCGGGCCTCGCGGTCGACCTCGGCCCCGTCGCCCACGGCCCGGTCCCGCTCGCCGAGGTGGCGCCGTTCCCGCTCCACGCGGTCGAGGGCCACCCGCTGGCCGCCGAGCTCCTCCTCCCCCACCCCGGCCGCCCGGTGCTCTACTGCCGCGGCCGCGTGCACGGCTACCAGGGCTACGACCCCGCGGAGGTGGTCTTCTGGGTGCGCCTGGCGCGCCGGCTCGGCGCCGCCGTGCTGGTCCAGACCAACGCCGCCGGCGGCATCGACCCGGACTACCGGCCCGGCGACCTGGTGCTGATCGCCGACCACCTCAACCTGACCGGCGCGAACCCGTTGCGCGGCGACCTGCCGGCGGCCTGGGGGCCGCGCTTCCCGGACATGGTCGGCGCCTACGACCCGGCCCTCCGCACGCTCGCCCGCGAGCACGCCGCCCGCGTCGGCGTCGGCCTGCGCGACGGCGGCGTCTACGCCGGCCTCCCCGGCCCCTCCTACGAGACCCCGGCCGAGGTGCGCATGCTGCGCACCCTCGGCGCCACCCTCGGCGGCATGTCGACCGTCCTCGAGGTGATCGCCGCCCGTCACATGGGGATGCGCTGCCTGGGGATCTCGGTGGTCACCAATCCCGCCGCCGGCGTCACCGGCGAGCCGCTCTCCCACGCCGAGGTCCTTGAAGTGGGCCGTGCCGCCGCCGGCGATGTCCGGAAGCTCCTCGGCGCGCTGATCGCGGATCCGCGGCTGACCGGGTGAGCTACCCCGCCCCCGCCCCCACCCGCTCGGTGATCGCCTGGCGGTAGGAGAGGAGCCAGAGCCCCGAGTACTCGTGCATCAGGCGGACGCGCAGGAGCTCCAGCTCGCGCGCCTCGTCGCCCTGGCCGTCGAGCACGAGCTGGTGGACCAGGTGGGCGAAGCGGGCGAGGTAGGCGTCGCCCAACCGCACCGTGCGGCGGGTGCGCTGGAAGACCGGGGCGCGGGCGTCGGAGACGGTCTCGTCGAGGATGCCGCGGATCTCCTCGGCCTCCTCGTTCATCCGCACGCGCAGCGAGGCGGCGCGCAGGATGAAGCGCTCGAGTGCCTCGTCCCACTCCTCGTCCGGCGGCGAGGCGGAGGAGAGCCGGCCGCGCTGGAGGAGGCGCCGGTACGCGATCACCTCGCGCGGCTCGAGCTTGTACTGGTAGACGTCGGGGGTCAGGCTGACCGCCTTGGGCGGCGCCCCCAGGGTGGTGCCGTCGAGCGCTTCGACCAGGCGGCCGAAGGCGTCCTGGATCAGGCTCTCGTCGCCCTCGCCGGCGGCGGCCGCGGGCGCCGGATCGAGGCGCCGCGGCGGCGGCTCGGCGAACGCCTCGCCGGTGGCTTCGCCGATCGCCTCGGCGGCGGCGGCGCTGAAGTCGTCCGCCGGATAGGCGTCGTGGTGCGAGGCGCCGTCGTGGTAGGGCGTCGGGTCGGTCGACTCGAACACCGCCGCGGCCTGGAACGCCGCCGCCTCGCCCGGGCGCAGGGTGGCGTCGCCCAGCTCCTCGAAGCTGACTTCGCCGGCCGCGAACGCGGCGCCGGCGGCGGCCGCGCCGGCGGTCAGGCGCGGCATCAGCGCGCGCACCCGCTTGCGGATCTGCGCCAGCTCGTCGAGGCGCATCTCGTCGCGCTGGAGGTGGCGCTCGAAGCGCTCGACCTCCTCGCGGAAGCGGGCGAGGTCGGCCGAGAGGTCGCGGTCCGGCCGCACCTGCCCCTCGAGGTCGAAGATCTGCTGGTACTCGGCGAAGATCCGCCGCTCCTCGCGGCCGTACAGCTCCTTGATGACCCCCTTGACCCGGCGGTTGGTCTCGAGCACCGCGAGCGCCAGCTCGGGCTCGAAGAACAGCTCGCCGAGCCCGTGCTTGAGCGCCCGGAAGCGCTGCACCAGCGCCCGCTCGTGGAGCCGCTCGAGGTCGCCGGCGGCAGCGATCTCGTCGCGCAGGCGCTCGATCTCGCGCCGCCGCTCCTCGATCGTCTCGATCGGCGCCGGCGGCGCCGGGATCAGCGTCCGCAGGGTGGCCAGCACCTCGCGCAGCCGGGCGCGGTCGGCGAGGACCGGGACGGAGGTCTCCTCGTCCTCGACCCCCTCCTCGGAGAGGCGGGTCAGCAGGTAGTCGACCTTGTCGAGGCGGTCGGGCGGCCAGGAGTCGCCGCGGTGGGCGTAGAGGTAGAAGCGGACGAGCTGGATCAGGACCTTCTCGTCGTAGGTCCGGAAGCGGCGGAAGAAGCGCCTCAGGTGGGCCGGCTCGACTCTGGTATCCTCCGCCACCAACGCGTCGATCAGCTCGCCGAGCTGCCTCTCGACGCCGTCGAAACGCCGGCCGAGGCCCGCCGCCTGGGAGGCGTTCAGGCTCTGGGAGATCTCCTTGAGCTGGCCGTACAGCTCCTGGAAGCGGTCGGGGTAGCGGTCGTCGAAATCTTCGAAGTAGAGCTTGGCCAGGCTCTGCAGGAACTGGTGGAAGACCCAGGCCGAGCGGAAACGTTGCGACAGCGTCACATAGCGCTGGTGGAGGGTCTGCAGCTCCTCGACGCTCATCGGGTCCTCCGCGTCCGGCACCGGTCTTCGATGGAGTCATAGATTCTAGTCGATAAACGAGAGTGATGAGCGAGACCGTGCCGAGCGAGACCGTATCCAACGAGGCCTCTTCGACCTCACCCCGCGAGCTGATCTCCGCCGAGCGCCTGCAAGCCCGGATCGCCGAGCTGGCGCGCGACATCGAACGCGACTACGCCTCCGTGGTCGGGGCCGGCGACCGCCTGATCGCGGTCGGCGTGCTCAAGGGCTCGGTCTTCTTCATGGTCGACCTCTTGCGCCGGGTGCAGGCGGTGCCGGTGGCGGTCGACTTCTTCCAGACCTCGAGCTACCGCGACGGCACCAGCCCGGGCGAGGTGCGGATCGTCAAGGACATCGACCTCTCGATCCGCGGCCGCCACGTGCTGCTGATCGAGGACATCGTCGACACCGGCTACACCCTGCGCACCATCCTCGACCTGCTCCGCTTCCGCGGCGCGGCGAGCGTCAAGCTGTGCGCGCTGCTCGACAAGTCGGCGCGGCGCAAGGTCGAGGTGCCGATCGACTACCGCGGCTTCGGGATCGAGGACGTGTTCGTGGTCGGCTACGGCCTCGACTGCGCCGAGCGCTACCGCAACCTGCCCTACATCGGGGTCTACGAAGCCGGAGAGGAGAGATCGTGAGGAGCTACCACACCGACCGCGCACCGGCCGCCATCGGCCCCTACTCGCAGGCCGTCGCCGCCGGCGGCTTCCTCTACACCTCGGGGCAGATCGGCCTCGACCCGGCGACCGGCGAGATGGTCCCGGGCGGCTTCGAGGCGCAGGCGCGCCGGGTGCTCGAGAACCTCCGCGAGGTGCTCGCCGCGGGCGGCTGCGTCTTCGGAGACGTGGTCAAGGCCACGATCTACGTCGCCGACATGGCCGACTTCCCGCGCTTGAACCAGCTCTACGGCGAGGCGCTCGGCGACCACCGCCCGGCGCGCTCGACGGTGCAGGCGGCGGCGCTGCCCAAGGGCGCCTTGGTCGAGATCGATCTGATCGCGCGGCTGCCGGCCAGGTAGGCGCTAGTCGGAGGCAGCCGCCGCCGGCTCGAGGCCGAGCACCTCGACCCCCTGCTCGAACACCACGTCGACCGGGATGCCGGCCTCGGCCAGCCTCGCGAGGTCGGCGGCCAGGCTCTCGCCCTGGGTACCGTAGGCGGCGAGCAGCTCCGCGACGCCGTCGGCGTCGCCGTCGCCCTGGAGGACCAGGATCTTCTCGGAGAGCGCGTCGACCGCCGCGCGCATCCGCTCGGGGTCGACGCGGTAGGTGCCGCTGTCGGGGTCGCGGACGAAGGCGCCCATCTCGGCGAAGAAGTTGAAGCGCACCAGGTTGGCGACGCCGTGGGCGCTCGCGGCGCCGAAGCGGATCGAGCGGAAGATCGCGGCCAGGAAGGTGACGTAGTTGTCGAGGAGGTCGGCCTCCCCCAGCTCGCCGGCCTCGTGGAGCCGCGCGACCATGTAGAGGCCGAGGACGTCCGCCTTCCCCTCCTCGAGCGCCGAGGCGTGCTCGCGTAGCGCCTCGCGCACCGTCCCCCTGCCGTCGATCGTGTTCTTGATCCCGAGCCCGTGCGCCACCTCGTGGAACATCGTGTTGGCGAAGAACGCGTCGAAGGTGACGTGGCCGCGCTGGTCGCCGGCGATCAGCTCGGCGGCGATCGGCACCAGGATCTGGTCGAACTTGGCCCGCATCGCGTTCTTGAGCTGGAGCCGCCGCGTCCCCTTCTCGAGCTGCACGCGCTCGTCGTTGGGCAGGTTGATCGCGATCGTCTTCGACCCCGCGTTGCAGTCGCCGGCGTAGTAGACGACGTCGTAGGCGTCGAGGTCGGAGTCGCTCCCCGGCGTCTCGCGCTTGTACTCGGGCGGCACCGGAAGGCCGCGCTGGAGGTCGGGCAGGAGCGCCGCGTAGCGGGCGAGCCGGCCGCTCCACTCGCGGTCCTTGATCAGGACGTAGGCCTCGTTCGCCGCCTTGTCGCCGAAGAGGCCGTCCTCGTAGGTCTCGATCGGGCCGATCACGACGTCGAGGACGTTGTCCTTCATCTCCATCCAGGCGAGGTCGCTGGCGAGGTAGTCGTCGGTCAGGAGCGCCTCGGCGCGCAGCTCGAGGTAGCGGCGCAGGCCGGGGTCTGCGGCCAGCGCGGCGGCCTCGCGCAGGCGCGCGGCGGCGCGGCCGTACTCGGCGGCGAACGCCTCGCTGTAGGGGACCGCGATCAGCGCGCCGGCGGGGCCGCGGCGCACGATCGTGTACTGGCCGGTGAGGGCGGGCGACGCCGCCGCGGCGACCTCGATCTCCTCGCGGGTGATGTCGGCCGGATAGAAGTTGGCGCCCGGCGGTTTGGGGCCGACGCCGGGCACGAACGGCTCGTTGTCGGCCAGCCGGTCCCAGGGGCCGTAATTGATCTCGGCGTAGCGGCGGGCGGCGCCGGCGAGCCCGGCGAGCCCGGCGAGCAGGGCGTCGCGGTCGCCGTAGGCCTGGACCCAGAAGACGTCGTCCATCGCGTCCGCGGCGTCGATCAGGAGCGGGATCATCCGCCGCTCCTCGTCGGAGAGGCCCGAGAGGTCGGCGGTCAGCCGCACGGTGGTGTACTGGGCGAGGCGCCGCTCGACGTCGTCGTCGGCGGCGGCTTCCGGATCGGCGGTCACGGCGCCCTCCTCGTCGGGTCCGGCCGCCGGAGCGCAGCCGGCGACGAGCAGCAGGGCGCCGGCCAGGGCCGCATGGCGCATCGTTCGGTGCATCCTCGATCCCTCCTCACCCGCGCAGCGCGGCGCGCGCGATCACCGTGCGCTGCATCTCGCTCGTCCCCTCGTAGATCGTGGTCACCCGCACGTCGCGGTAGAGTCGGGCGATCTCGTAGTCGTCGTGGAAGCCGTTGCCGCCGTGGATCTGGAGGCTCGTCGTAGCGGCGCGGTTGGCGGCCTCCGAAGCGTAGAGCTTGGCCTCCGAGGCGAGGCGGCCGGCGCGCGGGTCGTCGGCGCCGGCGGCGGCCGCGGCGGCATGGGTCAGCGCGCGCGCCGCGGCCAGCTCGGTCGCCATCTCGGCGATCTTGAAGCGGATCGCCTGGTGCTCGGCGATCGGCCGGCCGAACTGCACCCGGTCGCGGGCGTAGGCGACCGCCAGCTCGAGGGCCCGCTGATGGATGCCGACCGCCTGGGCCGCGATGCCGAGCCGCGAGTGGTCGAGGGTCGCGAGCGCGATCTTGAATGCCGTCGCCCTCGGTGCGCCGAGCAGGTGGCCGGCCGGGATCCGGCAGCCGGTAGAGGACCAGCGGCGCGGTGCGCGAGGCGCGCAGGCCGAGCTTCTCCTCCGGCACGCCGACCGAGAAGCCCGGCGCGTCGGCGGGGACCACGAAGGCCGAGATGCCCGCGCTTGCCGGCCGCCGGGTCGGTCTTGGCCACGACCACGAACTAGCGCGCGACGCCGGCGTTGGTGATCCACGCCTTCTCGCCGTCGAGCACCCAGGAGTCGCCGTCGCGCCGGGCGGTGGTGCGCATCGCTGCCGGCGTCGCTGCCCGAGCCCGGCTCGGTCAGCCCGAAGCCGCCGATGCCTCCCCCGACGGCGAGCTCGGGCAGCGACCGCTGCTTGAGCTCCTCGGAGCCGAAGCGCGCGATCGGCCAGCAGCAGACCGAGTTGGTGACGCTCATGGTCACCGCCGTCGACGGACAGATGCGCGCCACCTCCTCGACCGCCAGGCAGTAGGTCAGCGGGTCGAGGCCGGCGCCGCCGTAGCGCTCGGCGACCATCATGCCGAGCAGGCCCATGCTCGCCCATCTCGCCGACGATCTCCGCCGGGAACTCGGTGCTCGCGGTCGCGCTCGGCGACGCCGGGGGCGATGCGCTCCTCGGCGAAGCGGCGCACCTCCTCGCGCAGCAGCTCCTGCTCCTCGGTCAGCGCGAAGAATCGACCGCCGCGGCCTAGCGAGTCCGCTCATGCCGGCTGCAGGACCCAGTCGGCGATCACCATCTTCTGGATCTCGCTGGTGCCCTCGTAGATCTCGGTGATGCGGGCGTCGCGGAAGTAGCGCTCGACGTTGTACTCCTTGGTGTAGCCGTAGCCGCCGTGGATCTGCAGCGCCTTGTTGGTGACCCGCTGCGCCATCTCGGAGGCGAAGAGCTTGGCCTGCGCCGCCTCGAGCGTGTAGCGCTTGCCGCGTGTCCTTCGCCCAGGCCGCCTTCCAGGTCAGCAGGCGCGCGGCGTCGAGCTCGGTCGCCATGTCGGCGAGCTTGAACTGGATCGCCTGGAAGCTCGGCGATCGGCTCGCCGAACTGCTTGCGCTCCTTGGCGTAGGCGAGCGCCTCCTCGAAGGCCGCCTGCGCGATGCCCGAGCGCCTGCGCCGCGATGCCGATGCGGCCGCCGTCGAGCGTCGCCATCGCGATCTTGAAGCCCTCGCCCTCCTCGCCCAGGCGCTGCGCTCGCCGGCACCCGCAGGTCGTCGAAGACGAGCTGCGGTGGTGCCCGAGGCGTTGACCCCGAGCTTGAACTCGTGGCGTGCCGTGGCGGAGCCCGGGGGCTGTCGGTCGGCGACGATGAAGGCGGTGATCCCCTTGTGCTTCTTGCGCGCGGTCGATCGTGGCGAAGACCAGCGCCGATGTCGGCGTGGGTGCCGTTGGTGATGAAGATCTTGTTGCCGTTGAGCACGTAGTCGTCGCCGTCGCGCGCGGGCGGTCGTGCGCAGGCCCGCGGCGTCGCTGCCGGCGCCCGGCTCGGTGAGCGCGAAGCAGCCGAGCTTCTTGCCGCGCGGCGAGCGGCGTCAGGAACTCGCGCTTCTGCTCGTCGCTGCCGAACTTGCAGCAGCGGGTCGCAGACCAGCGAGTTGTTGACCGACAGGATGACGCCGGTCGAGGCGCAGACCGCGGCTGATCTCCTCGATCACCAGCGCGTAGGAGACGGTGTCCATGCCGGCGCCGCCGTACTCCTCGGGCACCGCCACGCCGGCGAGCCCGAGCTCGCCGGCCTGGTCGAAGAAGCTCGCGCGGGAACTCGCCGCTCTGCGTCGATCTCCTTGGCCCGCGGCCGCACCACCTCCTCGGCGAAGCGCCGGACGGTCTCGCGCAGCAGCTGCTGCTCCTCGCTGAGCTCGATGTGCATCTGGGCCCTCCAGGTTGCGCTCGAGGCGTGCTCGAAGGGCGCCGCGGCCGGCTCGCCCCGTTGCGCGGGACGGCCCGCGAGCGCCGAGCCTACCGAACGGCGGCGCGCCCGGCGACCGCCCCGGCGCTTCCTCGCGCCCGCTTCTGGGACAGAATCGCCGCCATGAGCGCCACCGCCGCCGCCGAAACTCCGCCGTTCGACTACACCCACGACGAGCTCCGCAGCTACCTCCCCTCGGGCTGGCAGCATCCTCGCCGGCGGCCGCGGCGCCTGGGATCCGAAGAAGCAGACGCTCACCGTGCGGATCCTCGACGACGTCGACTTCGACTGGCCGGTGACCGTCACCGCCGCCGCCGCCGGCGAGCACGGCCGCCTCGAGGCGCTTCGGCTGGCCATGGACGACACCTCCGCTCCCGCCTCGGCCGTCCCACCCGCGGCCTCGGCGTCTCGCCTCGGCGCTGAGGGCCACCGCGGCCGGAGCAGCCGCGACTCCGCCCTGCCTCACCCTCCCGGCCGGATGCCCGGCTTGACCGCCGGCCCGGCTCCGGTCGCGGCAGAGCGGGCAGTCCTCCGCCTCGCAGGTCGGCAGGTCGAGCGCGAGCAGGCGCTCGAACGGGGCGTCGCCGAAAGGCGTGGGCTGCCGCCGCTCCGGTCGACGATCGCGCCGATCGCGACCACCTCGGCGCCGGCGGCTGCGGGCCAGCGTCGGCGGTCTCGAGAGTCGAGCTGCCGGTGGTCACCACGTCCTCGACCACCGCCACCCGCTCGCCGGCGGCGAGCGTGAAGCCGCGGCGCAGCGCCATCGCCTCGCCGTCGCGCTCGGTGAAGCGGAACGGCACGCCGAGCGCGGCGGCGACCTCGTGGCCGATGAGCACCCCGCCGAGCGCCGGCGAGAGCACCGACTCGCGGCCGGTGGACGGCGAGCCTGGCCGCCAGCGCCTCCCCCGCCGCGCGCGCCGCGCGCGGGTCCTCGAGCAGGAGCGCGCACTGCACGTAGGCCGGCGAATGCAGGCCCGAGGAGAGCCGGAAGTGGCCGCGGACGCAAGCGCGCCGCGGCCGAGCGCCGCCAGGCGCTCCGTCGCCACGCTCTCCTCGCTCACGCCGCGCGTGCTCCTCGCGCTTGATGCCGTACTGCTCCATCTTCTTGTAGAGGTTGCTGCGCGGGGTGTCGATCGCCTGCGCGGTCTGGGTGACGTTCCAGTCGTTCTCGTCGAGCTTGTGGAGGAGGAAGAGCTTCTCGGCGTTGTCGCGGAACTCGCGCAGGGTGCCGATCGAGAGCAGGGCGTCGGAGAGCTCCGGCCCGGCGCCGCCGGTCGCCGCCAGCACGGCCTCGCGGTCGATCCTCGGCCCGGGCGAGAGGATCAGCAGCCGCTCGACCAGGTTCTTGAGCTCGCGGACGTTGCCCTTCCAGGGCAGCGCGCTGCAGGTGCTCGAGCGCGTCGGCGGTGAAGCTCCTTGCGCCGGGTAGTCGTTGCGCCTCGGCGTAGCGGCGCGACGAAGTAGTCGACCAGGATCGGCAGGTCCTCGAGCCGCTCGCGCAGCGGCGGCGTGCGGATCGGCACCACGTTGAGGCGGTAGTAGAGATCCTCGCGGAAGCGGCCGGCGGCGATCTCCTCCTCGAGGTCGCGGTTGGTGGCGGCGATGACCCGCACGTCGACCCGCACGGTCTTCTCGGCGCCGACCGGCTCGACTTCGCCGTTCTGCGAGCACGCGCAGCACCTTGGCCTGGGTGCGCGCGGACATGTCGCCGATCTCGTCGAGGAAGATGGTGCCGCCGTCGGCGGCGACGAACTTGCCCGCCTGCTTGCGCACCGCGCCGGTGAAGCTCCCCTTCTCGTGGCCGAACAGCTCCGACTCGATCAGCTCGTCGGGGATCGCGGCGCAGTTGACCTGGACGAAGCGCCCGCTCGCGGCGCGGGCTGGCGCGGTGGATGGCGCGCGCCACCAGCTCCTTGCCGGTGCCGCTCTCGCCGGTGATCAGGACCGTCGCCGGGGTCGGCGCGGCGCGCTCGATGGTGTCGCGCAGGCGGCGCATCGCCGGCCCGGAGCCGATCATCTCGTCGGCCTCGAGGCGAAGCACGCGGTTTTCGGTCGCAGGCGCCGGCTCTCGACCGCGTTGCGCAGCGACACCAGCACCCGCTCGCGCTCCAGCGGCTTCTCGAAGAAGTCGAAGGCGCCGCGGCGAGTGGCGTCGACCGCGGTCGAGACGTCGGCGTGGCCGCTGATCATCAGGACCGGCGCGTCGTAGCCGCGCTCGCGGAAGGCGTCGAGGACGTCGAGGCCGTCCATCTCGGGCATCTTGACGTCGAGGATCACCGCGTCCGGCAGCCGGTCGTTGGCGCGCGCCAGCGCCTGCGAACCGCTCGCCGCCTCCTCGACCCGGTAGCCCTCGTACTCGAGGATCATCCGCAGGCTGTCGCGGATCGACGCCTCGTCGTCGACCACCAGGACGGTGGCTCTGTTCGCCGGCTTCGCCATGAACGGCGGAGTCTAGCAGCGAGCGGGGGCAGGGCGACCGGCGCCGGCTGCGGCCGGACGGGTCAGGTGACCTGCGCGGCGATGAACCCCTCGAGCCGGGCGCGGGCCGCCGGAGGGAGGTCGCGGAACTCGACGCCGATCTGGTGGCGGTCCGCTGCGCCGGCGACCGGCTCGATGAACGCGATGCGGGCGGCGGTGCGCAGCTCCTCGCCGTCGAGCGGGACGCAGACCTCGACCATGCTGTCGAGGCGCGGCGCCAGGTTGGTCTCGATCAGCATGCCGGTGGCGCTGATCTTGCGCACGTCGAACTGGTAGTCGCGGTGCAACCGCACGGATTCGGGCAGCCCGAGCTCGAAGCGGCCGATGACCTCGCCGTCGATCGAGACCTCGGCGCTCGCCCCGAGCAGCCCGCGCAGGGCGGCGGCCTGCTCCTCGGTGAGATCGGCGAAGCGGATGCCGACCCGGTAGAGCGGCTCGCTGTGGCCCTCCCGGCGCAGCGTGCCGAAGCGGCTGCGCAGCACGACGCCGGAGAGCCGCAGCTCGCGCCCCTCGTGGGAGAGCTTGATCGCGTAGGACTTACCGACCTGGAGGTGGTGGCCGGTCTCGACCGACACACCGCGGAGGCTCAGATCGAGGATGCGCGCCTCGGCCTGGAGGATCAACCAGCCGCGCACCCCGTGGACGACATAGCGCGGGCTGCGCCGGCGCTCGGAAGCGGATAAGTTGGACACCGCGTGCAGCCCCCTTCGGATCGGAGATTCCCCCACGATCGCGAGTCGCGGCTCGCGACCTCCCCCGGATCGGCGACTGCTGCGGATGGCGAAGGCGGGCGGAGCCCGGGGCGACCGGCGCTCCGCCCGCTAAGATCATCTCGCGCTACGGTTTGCGCACCGGCGCGAAGAACGAGACCGCCCGGTCGGCGCGCGGATCGAACCGCCGGACGTAGAGCCGGATGTAGGAGCCGGACGGCGCCTCCTCGACCTGGCGCTCGAGCTCGGCGACGCTCGACACCGGCTGGCCGTTGACCTCGGAGATCAGGTCGCCCGGTTGCACCCCCTCCTCGTAGAGCGGGCTGTCCGGCTCGACCTGGATGACCCAGACGCCGCTGGCCTCCTCCGGGATGCCGTGCATGCCGCGCAGCCCCGGCGTCAGGTTCTGGTACTGGAGGCCGAGCCAGTCGATGCCGCCCTGGACGTCGCCCTCGGGCTCGTCGGCGGCGCCGGCCGCGCCCGGCCGCTCGCCGAGCTCGACCTGCATCGTCTTGCGGTCGCCGTCGCGCAGCAGCTCGACCCGGACGCGGGCGCCCGGCGGCTTGCTCGAAACGTAGTCGATCAGGTCGCGGGTCTCCGCGACGTCGACGTCGTCGACCTTGAGGATGATGTCGCCGTGCTGGATCCCGGCCTCGGCCGCCGGCTCGCCCGCGACCACCGCCTGCACCAGGGCGCCGTCGGTCGACTCCAGCCCGAAGGCCTGGGCGTTCTCGTAGTTGAGGTTGCCGACCTCGATGCCGAGGTAGCCGCGCGACACCCGGCCGGTCTCGCGGAGCTGGGGCAGGATCTGCTTGAGAGTGTTCGCGGGGACCGCGAAGCCGATGTTCTCGGCGCCGAAGTTGATCGCGGTGTTGATCCCGATCACCTCGCCGCGGAGGTTGACCAGCGGGCCGCCGGAGTTGCCGAAGTTGATCGCCGCGTCGGTCTGGATGAAGTTCTCGAACGAGGTGTCGGCGATGCCGAGCGCGCGCCCCTTGGCGCTGACCACGCCGACGGTCACCGAGTGGTCGAGCGACAGCGGACTGCCGATCGCCATCACCCAGTCGCCGACCCGGAGGCCGTCGCTGTCGCCGAGCCGGAGGTAGTCGAGGTCGTCGCCGGCGTCGATCTTGAGCAGCGCCAGGTCGGTCGCCGGATCGGTCCCCTTGACCTCGGCCCGGTAGTCGCGGTTGCCGAGCCTCACGACGAGCTGGTCGGCCTCGCGCACGACGTGGTTGTTGGTGACGATCAGGCCGTCGGGGCTGATCACGAAGCCGCTGCCGCCGGAGTCGGAGCGGAACCGCTGCTGCGGCGTCTCGCCCTCCGGCTCCTCCTCGGGCTGCGGCCCGCGCTGGCGCGGACCGAAGAAGAACTCGAAAGGATCGACGCCGCCGCGCTGGGGCGCGCTCTGGAAGGTCGACGCGGCGATCGAGACCACCGCCGGCTCGACCGCCTCGGCGAGGTCGGCGAAGCTCGGCAGGCCGTTGATCGCCGAGGTTGCGGTGACTTCGGCCGGCGCCTTGGCGTAGACCGGCTGGGTGGCGCCCGGCCGGGTCAGGTCGAGGCCGCCGGCGAGCACCATTCCGAAGACGACGGCGCCGGCGACCAACAGGAGAGTGAAGACATTGCGGCTGCGGCTATCGCTCATGGAATCCTCTCGGAGTCTCTCGGTTGTCCTGCTGCGGCCGCCCGAGCGGGTGCTGCCTGGGCGATCGATTCAACAGCTCGTCAACAATCTCGCCGACGGGTTTGTTTCGCCCGGGTCGCGGCGTCGGATGGGAGCCGGCGGGAGTTTCCGTACACGGGCGGCGGTTGAAGCAAGCCGAGTGCCAGTAGGCGGCCGGCGGCCGGTGTCGCGCGGCGCGTTGATTTTCGTGGCCGCGCGCGGGACCGACGGCGCAGAGAAGGCGGTGCGGAACCCTGTAGCGCGCGTCAATCTGGCACGAGGGACCGGGTTCTCCGCCCAGGCGGCGGCCGCCGGCCTTGAACCTCAGCCGGCGCTGGTCTATAATCCGTCGGCCAGCTTGCCTTGTTGGCGAGGAAGTGGGCGGTCTGCCCACTTTTTTTGTTGGTCTCGAATATCACTGGCGGACGGCTTCGGGAGGGACGGGTCTTCGAGCGAGACCAGGGACGGAGGATGCGCGACGGCGAGAGCGGGAAGAGAGCGAGCGGCGCCGCGGCGCCCGCGGCCGGCACACGCCGGGCGGTGGTCGACGACGACCTCGAGCGGGAGATCGGCGCGGTGGCGGAAAGCGCCGGCTGCGAGTTGGTGCACGCCGAGTTCAAGGGCGGCACGCTGCGGCTCTTCATCGACCGGCCCGAGGGTGTGACCCTGGCCGACTGCGAGCGGGTCTCGAAGCAGGTCTCGGCGCTCCTCGACGTGCTCGACTTCGGCACCGGCCGCTACCTGCTCGAGGTCAGCTCGCCGGGGCTCGACCGCCAGCTCTACCGAGCGCGCGACTACCAGCGGTTCGTCGGCAGCAAGGTGCGGGTGACCTGGTTCGAGGCCGGCGCCAGGAGGACCGTGGTCGGCAGGCTGACCGCCTTCGACCCGGCCGGCGTCGGCGCGGCGACGGTCGCCGAGGAAGGCGACCCCGGCGGGGCGGCCCACGTCATCCCGCTCGACGCCGTCGCCACGGCCCGGCTCGAGATCGAGATCTAGATCGAGCTCTAGGCGGCCGGCCCGCTCGGATCGGGACCTGATATCCAGGCCCCCTTTTCAAGGCCTTAGTTAGAGGAAGCAGCGAAGATGGCTCAGGCGCAAGCGACCGAAATCAAGTTCATGGAAACCCTCGCCCAGGTGGCGCGGGAGAAGGACATCGATCCCGAGCGCTGGATCTCCGCGATCGAGGAGGCGATGGCGTCGGCGGCCAAGAAGCAGCACCGGATCAAGGAGCCGGTGCGCGCCCACCTCGACCGCCAGACCGGCGCCTTCGAGGCCTGGATCGTCAAGCAGGTGGTCGCCGAGGTCGAGGACCCGCTCGCCGAGTGGTCGCTCGAGGAGGCGCGGGACCACAAGCCCGACGCCGAGGTCGGCGAGGAGATCCTGATTCCGGTGTCGACCGAGGGGCTGGGCCGGATCGCCGCCCAGACCGCCAAGCAGGTGCTCTACCAGCGGGTGCGCGAGGCCGAGCGCGAGAAGGTCTACAACGAGTACATCGACCGCGTCGGCGAGGTGGTCAACGGCACGGTCAAGCGCTTCGAGCGCGGCGACATCATCGTCGACCTCGGCCGTACCGAGGCGATCGTGCCGCGCAACGAGCAGGCCCGCCACGAGCGCTACAGCCAGGGCGAGCGCATCCGCGCCGTCATCGTCGACGTCCACACCCAGCCCAAGGGGCCGCAGATCGTGCTCTCCCGCACCGACCCGCGCCTCCTGGTCAAGCTCTTCGAGATGGAAGTGCCGGAGATCTACGACGGCACCGTGGTGATCAAGAACGCCGTGCGCGCCCCCGGCGAGCGCGCCAAGGTCGCGGTCTACAGCCGCGAGCGCGACGTCGACCCGGTCGGCGCCTGCGTCGGCATGAAGGGCTCGCGCGTGCAGTCGATCATCCGCGAGCTGCGCGGCGAGAAGATCGACATCATCGAGCACAGCGACGACCTGGTGACCTTCGCCCAGAGCGCGCTCGCGCCGGCCAAGATCACCCGCGTCTCGGTCACCCACCCCGGCGAGTACCCGCACCTCGACGTCATCGTCGAGGACGAGCAGCTCTCGCTGGCGATCGGCAAGCGCGGGCAGAACGTGCGTCTGGCCTCCGAGCTGATCGGCGCCCGCATCGACATCAAGAGCGAGAGCGACGTCAAGGACGAGGTGGCCGACGCGCTGGCGCGCATGCTGCGCACGGCGATGGCCGAGGAGACCGGCGAGGGCGGCGGCACCGCCGAGGCGATCGTGGTCGACTTGACCGAGGTGCCGGGGATCGGCCCGAAGTCGGCGGAGGCGCTGGCCGCCGCCGGCTACGACCGGCTCGACGTCCTGCTCGGTGCCACCGCCGAACAGCTCGCCACGGTCGAGGGGATCGGCCCCAAGACCGCGCAGGCGCTCGGGGCCTGGGCGCAGAGCCACGCCGAGGCGCTCGCGGCCGCGAGCGCCGGCGAGGCGCGCATCGAGGCGCGGGCCGAGCCGACCGCCGCCGGCATGGCGGACGAGGACTTCATGGCCGCGCTGTCGCGCGCCTTCCAGGAGAGCGAGCAGCTCCGCGACTCGGTGGCCCAGCGCGCCGCCGAGGAGGGCGAGGAGGAGGCAGCGCAGAGGGCGGCGGGAGCGGATGCGGAGGCCGAGGACGCCGGCGCGGAGGCCGCGCCGGCCGCGGCGAGCGGAGCCGAGGAGACGATCGAAGAGTAGCGGCGGCCGCCGCGACGAACGACCCGGCCCGCCGGCCCGGCGCAGAATGCGCCAAGACCAGCGAGGCGCGCCGGGCCGCGAGAGGAGCGGACAGGAAAGCATGGGAAAGATTCGGGTCCAGGACCTGGCGAAGAAGATGGGGATCCCCAACCAGGACCTCGTCTTCAAGCTGAAGTCGATCGGGGTGCGGGTCGAGGGCGACGACGCCCACATCGACACCGACATCATCCAGGCCATCTTGACGGGCAAGAAGCTGCCCCACCCGCGCGAGGTCATCCTGCGCGACGAGCCGGTGGCGGGCGATTCCGGGCAGCGGCGCATGCTGCGCCGGCCGCCGGCCAACCCGCTGCGCCCGGCGCGCCCGCGGACGATGATCCACAAGGCCGACTCCCGGATTCGCACCATGCCGGTGACCCAGCGGCCGAAGGCGGAGCCCGAGGCGCCGCCGCGGCCCGAGGCGCCGCGTCCGGCCGAGCGGCCGGCGGCGGTCCAGCAGGCACCGGCGGCGGTCCATGCGGCCGCGGCGCCGGCGCCCCAGCCGGCGGCCCCGGGCCGGGCGCCGGTGGCTCCGAGCCGGGCGCCGCTGGCTCCGGGCAGAGCGCCGCTGGCTCCGGGCCGAGCGCCGGCGGTTCCGGGCCGGGCGCCGGCGGCTCCTGGCCGGGCGCCGGCCGCGGCGGCAGCGGCCCCCGGGGCCGCGGGCGCCGCGACGGCCGAGGGGACGCCGCGCGGCAAGGTCGAGCGCGAGGAGGTCAAGCGCGACCGCAAGGCGCCCAAGCGCGATCGCCGGCCGGCCGACGAGGACGAGGCGCTCGAGCGCTTCCGCGGTTCGGTGCAAGACCTCGACGCGGCCGAGGACGAGACCTCGCCCGAGGTCAGCCGCCGCCGCCGGCGCGCCGAGCGCCGCCGCGAGGAGGCGGAGGGCCGCGAGGGGGGCAAGGTGCTGACCTTCGCCAAGGGCCGTCCCGAGGGGCCGGTGATGCTCACCGAGGGGATGACCGTGCGCGAGTTCGCGGACAAGCTCGGGGTCAAGGCCAAGGACCTGATCTCCGCGATGTTCGCCCGCGGCGTGATGGCCAACATCAACCACGTCCTCGAGCCCGAGTTGGCCGAGAAGCTCGCCGCCGACCTCGGCGTCGACGTCATGGTGGTGTCGTTCGAGGAGGAGGTCCAGCTCCAGCACGAGATGACCCGCGAGGGGACCCGCGGCACCGAGCCGCGGGCGCCGGTGGTGACCATCATGGGTCACGTCGACCACGGCAAGACCTCGCTGCTCGACGCCATCCGCGAGTCCAACGTGGTCGACACCGAGCACGGCGGCATCACCCAGCACATCGGCGCCTACCAGGTCGCGCGGGCGAGAAGAAGTCGTGTTCCTCGACACCCCGGGCCACGAGGCGTTCACCATGATGCGCGCCCGCGGCGCCAAGGTCACCGACATCGTCGTGCTGGTGGTCGCCGCCGACGACGGCGTGATGCCGCAGACCGTCGAGGCGATCGATCACGCGCGCGCCGCCAAGGTGCCGATCATCGTCGCGATCAACAAGATCGACAAGCCCAACGCCAATCTCGACCGGGTCAAGCAAGAGCTCTCCGAGCACGAGCTGCTGGTCGAGGAGTGGGGCGGCGACATCGTCGCGGTGCAGGTCTCGGCGCTCAAGAAGCAGGGCATCGACGAGCTGCTCGAGATGATCCTGCTCACCGCCGACATGCTCGAGCTCAAGAGCGACCCGTCGATCCCGGCCCAGGGCGTGGTGCTCGAAGCGCGCAAGGAAGTCGGCCGCGGCATCGTCGCCACCGTGCTGGTCCAGGACGGCACGCTCCGGGTCGGCGACTCGTTCGTCTCCGGCGCCACCTTCGGCCGGGTGCGCGCGATGACCGACGACCGCGGCGAGCGCGCCGGCGAGGCCGGTCCCTCGACCCCGGTCGAGGTCACCGGCTTCGAGGACGTGCCCGAGGCCGGCGACCTGCTGCAGGTGGTCGACGACGAGGGCAAGGCGCGGAGCATCGCCGAGCACCGGGCGCAGGAGCAGCGCCGGCGGACGCTCGGCGCCGCGGCGCCGACCCGGCTGTCGCTCGACCAGCTCTTCCCGAGCATCGAGGCCGGCGAGGTCAAGGAGCTGCCGGTGATCGTCAAGGCCGACGTCCAGGGCTCGGTCGAAGTGCTCAAGGACACCCTGAGCAAGCTCTCGACCGAGAAGGTCAAGGTCAACGTGATCCACTCCGCGGTCGGCGCGATCTCGACCAACGACGTCATCCTCGCCTCGGCCTGCAACGCGATCATCATCGGCTTCAACGTCCGCCCGGAGAGCAGCGCCGTCGAGCTGGCCGAGAAGGAGGACGTCGACATCCGCCTCCACACGGTCATCTACGAGCTGACCGACGAGATGACCAAGGCGATGACCGGCCTGCTCGAGCCGAACTTCCACGAAGTCATCGCGGGCCGCGCCGAGGTGCGCGAGATCTTCAAGGTGCCGAAGGTCGGCATGATCGCCGGCTGCATGGTCACCGAGGGAGTCATCCCGCGCAGCGCCGCGGTCCGCCTCCTGCGCGACAACCGGGTCGTCCACGAGGGCAAGATCGGCTCGCTGCGCCGCTTCAAGAACGACGTCTCCGAGGTCCGCCAGGGCTTCGAGTGCGGCATCGGCTCGAGCGCTTCCAGGACGTCAAGCCGGGCGACGTGATCGAGGCGTACACCAAGGAAGAGGTGGCGCCGACCCTCTAGGGAGGGGGCGCCGCCGGGATCCGCGGGATGCCGATCCACGTCGGGGTGGTCAGCCTCGAGCTGCACGTGCCGGGCGCGCGCGGCTTGAAGGACAAGCGCCGGGCCGTGCGCTCGCTGATCGACCGCATGCACCGCCGCTACCGGGTCTCGGTCGCCGAGACCGGCTACCAGGACCTCCACCAGCGCGCCGAGGTGACGGTGGCCGTGGTGGCCTCGGACGGCGGCGAGCTGGAGCGCCTGCTCCACGGCCTGCGCGGGATCGCCGAGGAGACCGCCGAGGCGGTGCTGCTGCGCTGGGAGCCGCGGATCCTCGACGAGGAGGCGCTGGCCGAAGGCGACCTGATCGCCGGCCCCGGCGGCGACTACCACTTCGACGATCCCCGCATCTGGGACGAAGCCGACGGCGCTGACGAAGCCGACGACGCTGACAAGCCCGACCGACCTGACGAGCCCGACCGACCCGACGAGCCCGGCGAGCCCGAGCGATGACCCACCTCCCCGCCCCCGACGACGTCCTGGCCCTGCTCCGGGACGGCGACCGCTTCCTGGTCACCAGCCACGTCAGCCCGGACGGCGACGCGATCGGCTCGACGCTCGGCCTGGCGCGGGTGCTGCGCGCGCTCGGCAAGGGGGCGTCGGTCTGGCTGCGCGACCCGGTGCCGCCGATGCTCCGGGCGCTGCCGGGCGCCGGCCGCGTGCACGCCGGCGGCGAGCCGCCGGCCGGCTGGCCCGGGCGCTTCGACGTCCTGGCGGTGCTCGACTCCCCCGGCCTCGACCGCACCGGCCTCGCGGACCGGCTCGCCGAACGGCCGGCGTCGATGCCGGTGCTCAACCTCGACCACCACCTGGGCAACCAGCACTTCGGCACCGTCAACTGGGTCGACTCCGCGGCGCCCTCGGCGGGCGAGATGGTCCACCGGATCGCCCGCGGGCTCAAGCTCGGCCCCGACGCCGACACCGCCACCGTGCTCTACCTGACCCTGGTCACCGACACCGGCGGCTTCCGCTACTCGAACTCGACCGCCGCCGCCTTCGAAGCCGCGGCGAGCCTGGTGCGCGACGGCGCCAGCCCGGTCCGGGTCTCGCAGTGGCTCTACGAGAGCCAGCCCGAGGGGCGGCTGCGCCTCCTGGCCGAGATGCTCGCCACCCTCGAACTGGTCGCCGGCGGCCGGGTCGCCGCGGTCGCGCTGACCCCGGAGATGTTCGCGCGCGCCGGCGCCGTCGACGGCGACTCCGAGGACCTGATCGACCATCCGCGCTCGATCGCCGGGGTCGAGGCGGTGGCGCTCTTCCGGCTGCGCCCCGACGGCGGCGTGCGGGTCTCGCTGCGCAGCCGCGACCGGGTCAACGTCGAAGAGATCGCCCGCCGTCACGGCGGCGGCGGCCACCTGAACGCCGCCGGCTGCTCCCCGGAGGGTGATCTCGCGACGGTGCGCCGGCAGGTGCTCGCCGAGCTGGCGGCGGCGGTCGAGGCCGCGGTCGCCGCGCCGGCCGCGGCCGGGGCGACGTCGTGAGCGGCGGCGCCCAGGGCGGCGGCCCGCTGAAGGACGGCCTGCTGCTGGTCGACAAGGCCGCCGGCGGCACCTCGCACGACGTGGTGCAGCGGGTGCGGCGGATCCTGCGCGAGAAGCGGGTCGGCCACTGCGGCACCCTCGACCCCGACGCCACCGGCCTGCTCCTGATCACCGTCGGCAACGCCACCCGGCTGACCCGGTTCCTGATCAGCGCGCCCAAGGTCTACGAGGGGACGATCCGCTTCGGCGCCGCCACCGACACCTACGACGCCGCCGGCCAGGTCGCCGCCGAGGCCTCGACCGCCGGGCTGACCCGCGAGCAGGTGGCGGCGGCGATGGCCGGCTTCGTCGGCGAGATCGACCACGCCGCCCCCGCCTACTCGGCCAAGAAGGTCAAGGGGCGCAAGCTCTACGAGCTGGCGCGCCGGGGCGAGGAGGTGCCGGTCGAGACCAAGCGCGTGACGGTCTACGAGCTGGCGCCGCTGGGCGACCTCCAGGAGGATCGGATCGACTTCCGGCTCGCCTGCTCGTCGGGCACCTACGCCCGCACGCTGGCGCACGAGGTCGGCCGCGCGGTCGGCACCGGCGCCCACCTCGCGCGCCTCCGGCGGCTCCAGGTCGGCACCTTCACGATCGACTCGGCGGTCACCCTCGAGCGGCTCGCGGCGGCGGTCGAGGCCGGTGAGACGCCGTCCGCCTGGCTGCCGTTCGACGAGATCCCGCTCCCCTTCGCCACGGTCACCGCCGACGCCCAGCAGGAGCACCGGGTGATGCACGGTCAGACCGTCCTGGCGCGCGACCTCGACGGCGAGGAGGGGGACTGGGTGCGCCTGGTCGACCGCCGCGGCAAGACTCTGGCCGTCGGCACGGTCGCCGAGCGGATCGGTGAGCGCGGCGTCGGCATCGTCCAGCCGAGGATAGTCTTCGACGGCGGCTGAAGCGGACTCCGCGGACAGCCGCGGGACGGCCTCGTGGTAAACTCGCGCGGCTAAAAAAAGGAATGAGAAGGAGGAGTGTGCCTTGCCCCAGACGACAGAGAAGAAATCGGAGATCATCGAGGCGTACAAGCTCCATGATCACGACACCGGCTCGCCGGAAGTGCAGGTGGCGCTCTTGAGCGGCCGGATCGCCGAGCTCACCGAGCACTTCAAGACCCACACCAAGGACCACCACGGCCGCCGCGGACTGCTCAAGCTGGTCGGCCGCCGGCGCCGGCTCCTGGACTACATGAAGCGGAAGGACATCGAGCGCTACCGCGAGGTCATCCAGCGCCTCGGCCTGCGCAAGTAACCCTCCCCACCACCGGAAGGCCCGCCCGCCGGCGCGACGACGCGCGCCCCCGCTCCCTCACGATCCGCGAGATCGCGGCGACCGCCGGGTACCTTCGGCCGAGACATCGCTCCGGCCCCGCCACGGGCGGCCTCGTGCCGCCGCCGCGGCGCCGCGGCACGGGCCGCCGCGCCCGGCAGGCCGGCGAGCGAAAGACGGACGGAACGAGAAAGAAGAAAACGAGAGAGATGAAACCGCACAAGAAGCTCAAGCAAGAGATCCAGATCGGCGACGACACGCTGATCATCGAGACCGGCCACGTCGCCCGCCAGGCCGACGGCTCGTGCATGCTGCGCCTGGGCGACACCGTGGTCCTGACCACCGCCTGCAGCGACGACCGCGACGACAAGCCGCGCGACTTCCTGCCCCTGACCGTCGACTACCGCGAGTGGACCTCCGCCGGCGGCCGCATCCCCGGCGGCTTCTTCAAACGCGAGGGACGGCCGACCGAGAAGGAGATCATCACCAGCCGGCTGACCGACCGGCCGCTGCGGCCGCTCTTCCCCGAGGGCTTCTTCCGCGAGACCCAGATCATCAGCTTCGTCCTCTCGGCCGACGGCGAGAACGACCCCGACGTGCTCGCGATCAACGGCGCCTCGACCGCCCTGGTGCTGTCGGAGATCCCGTTCTACCACCCGGTGGCCGCGGTCCGCGTCGGCATGGTCGACGGCGAGATGGTGTTCAACCCGACCAACAGCCAGCGCGACGTCGCCGACCTCGACCTGATGGTGGTCGGCACCGAGGAAGCGGTGGTGATGGTCGAGGCCGCCTGCAACCAGGTCTCCGAGCAGGTCCTGCTCGACTGCATCTTCGGCGGCCACGAGGAGCTGCAGAAGGTGATCCGCGCCCAGCACCAGCTCTACCGCGAGTGCGGGCATGCGCAAGCCGGCGTGGAACCGCCCGAGGAGTACCCGCCGGCGCTCTACCAGCAGGTCAAGGCCGACCTCTACGAGCCGCTCAAGCAGGCGCTCCGGACGCGCGGCAAGTTCACCCAGAAGGACGCGATCAAGGCGGTCACCAAGCCCTACCTCGATGCGATCCCGGAGGGCGAGGAGGTGCGCCGCGTCCAGGTCAAGAAGGCGCTCAAGGCGATCGAAGCCGAGATCCTCGGCGACGTCATCCTGGGCGAGAACCAGCGGCTCGACGGCCGCGCGCTCGACCAGATCCGGCCGATCGCGATCGACATCGGCCTCCTGCCGCGCACCCACGGCTCGGCGGTCTTCACCCGCGGCGAGACCCAGGCGCTGGTCACCGCCACCCTCGGCACCAGCCGCGACGCCCAGATCATCGAGGAGTACGAGGGGGAGAGCAAGCAGAAGTTCCTCCTCCACTACAACTTCCCGCCGTTCTCGGTCGGCGAGGTCAAGTTCCTGCGCGGCCCGGGCCGGCGCGAGATCGGCCACGGCGTGCTCGCCCGCCGGGCGCTGCATGCCGGTGCTGCCCCACGAGGACGACTTCGCCTACACCGATCCGCGTCGTCTCCGACATCCTGGAGTCGAACGGCTCGTCGTCGATGGCCACCGTCTGCGGCGGCTCGCTGGCGCTGTTCGACGCCGGCGTGCCGCTCCTGGCGCCGGTCGCGGGCGTCGCGATGGGCCTGATCAAGCGCGACGACCGCTTCGCCGTCCTGACCGACATCGCCGGCCAGGAAGACCACTACGGCGACATGGACTTCAAGGTCGCCGGCACCCGCGACGGCGTCACCGCGCTCCAGATGGACATCAAGATCACCGGCGTCACCAAGGAGATCATGGGCCGGGCGCTCGAGCAGGCGCGCCGCGGGCGCCTCCACATCCTCGACGAGATGGAGAAGGCGATCTCCCAGCCGCGCACCGAGATGTCGAAGTTCGCGCCGCGCCTCTACACCATCGAGATCCCGAGGAGAAGATCCGCGACATCATCGGACCGGGTGGCAAGACGATCCGCTCGATCGTCGAGGAGACCGGCTGCGAGATCGACATCGAGGACGACGGCCGGGTGATCATCGCCTCGCCGGACGAGCCGGCGGCGCGCGCGCGCGATCGAGCATGATCGAGCGCCTGACCGAGGTGCCCGAGATCGGCAAGATCTACACCGGCCAGGTGCGCCGGGTCGAGCCGTACGGCGCTTCGTCGAGATCATGCCGGGCACCGACGGCCTGGTGCACATCAGCGAGATGGCGCCCTACCGCGTCCACGAGATCACCGACCTGGTCCAGGAGGGCGACGAGATGACCGTCAAGGTCATCAACATCGACGACACGGGCAAGGTCCGGCTGTCGCGCAAGGCGGTGATCCTCGAGGCACCCGACTACGACCCGGCGCAGTACGACGAGATGGCGATGGCTCACGCCGAGCGCTCGGGCGGAGCCGACCGCGGTGACCGGGGCGGTGACCGCGGCGGGCGCGGCGGTGACCGCGGCGGACGCGGCGGCGATCGCGGCGGACGCGGTGGCGATCGCGGCGGACGCGGCGGCGGACGCGGCGGCGGCGGCGGACGCCGGTAGCGGCCTCTTCTTCGGCGCATCCCGAAGGCCCCGGGCGGCTCGCCGCTCGGGGCCGTTTTCATCTCCGGCAGAACTGCGGGCGATAGACTCTGCCGCGCATGGTGCTACGCGACGAGCTGGTCCGCTACCTCGACGAGTACCTCGAGGCCGGCCGCGGCGGCGACTACGGCCCCAACGGCCTCCAGGTCGAGGGGCGCGAGGTGATCCACAAGCTCGCGACCGGGGTCTCGGCCTGCGAGGAGCTGTTCGAGCGCGCGGCGGCCGAGGGGGCGGACGCGGTGCTGGTCCACCACGGCCTGTTCTGGCGCGGGCTGCCGTTGACCCTGGTCGGCATGCGCTACCGCCGGGTCGCCTCGCTGGTCCGCTCCGGCCTGTCGCTCTTCGCCTATCACTTGCCGCTCGACCGCCACCCCGAGCTGGGCAACAACGCGCTCGCCGCCCGTGGGCTCGGCCTCGCCGACCTCCAGCCGTTCGCCGAGGCCGAGGGGATGCCGGTCGGCTTCTCCGGCCGCTTCCCGGAGCCGGTCGCGGCCGCCGAGCTGGTCGAGCGCTGCCGGCGGCTCTTCGGGCAGGAGCCGCTGGTCCTCGGCGCCGGCCCCGACCCGGTCGCGACCCTCGGCATCGTCTCCGGCGGCGCCCAGCGCGAGCTCTACGCGGCGATCGACGCCGGCCTCGACGCCTACCTGACCGGCGAGGCCTCCGAGTGGGTCACGAACGTCGCCCGCGAATGCCGCGTCCACTACCTCGCCTGCGGCCACCACGCCACCGAGCGGCTCGGCGTCCGCGCCCTCGGCGAGCACGTCGGGCAGAAGTTCGGGATCGAGGTCTCGTTCCTCGATGTGCCCAACCCGGTCTGAGGCTTCCGAGGGGGGTTGGCGTCCGCGCGAGATCGCCTCGGCGGTCGCGTTCCTGGCCGTGATCGCTCTCCAGGCCGGTGTGCCGCTCCAGCGCCTGGCCGCGGTGGGGGCCGGCGCGCCGGCGCCGGCGCGGTTCGGCTGGCAGATGTACAGCCGCCTGCCCGATCGGTCCGAGGTCGCCGTCGTGCTCGACGACGGCAGCGAGAGGACCGTCGGACCGTCGACGATGCTGATCCAGCCGCGCGCCGAGGTACCGATCGAGGAACTGGTGCCGGCGCTGTGCGCGGCGTCGACGCGAGCCCGGGCGGTCGCGGTGACGCCCGCGAGCGGACCGCGCCGTCTGCTCCCCTGCCCGTGACCGCCTGGCTACACCGCCAGATCCGCGCGCGGATCGATCCCCGCCCTTTGGCGGCGACCCGGATCACGCTCGCTGTCGCCGCCCTGCTCGAAAGCGCCCAGCTCGCGATCCTGCTCCCGGCGCTGGCGGCGCCGGCGGCGGTCCGCCTGCCTCACCCTTGGAGCCCGCTGCCTGCCTTCGGCCCGGCGCTTGCCTGGAGCGTCGCCGCGATCACGGCCGGCGCCGCGCTGGCGCTCGCCCTCGGTTGGAGAGCCCGCGCGGCCGCCACGGCGCTCGCCGGCACCCTTGCCGTGGTGCTCGCCGCCGACCGTCAGCTCTACAGCAATCACCTCTGGCTTCTGGTCTGCCTGATCGCCCTGCTGGCGCTGACCGACTGCGGCGCCGCCCGCTCGCTGGACGCGCGCCGCCGCGGCGGCGCACCGGAGCCGGTAAGGGCCTGGCCGGCGAGGCTCCTCCAGACTCAGCTCACCGCGGTCTACACCTTCGCGGCGCTGACCAAGCTCAACCCCGAGTACCTCTCGGGGGCGGTCCTCGCCGCCTTCCTGCGCGCTACCAGCCCACCGGCCGCGGTCCTCGGCCGACAGGCCGGCGGGCCGCTCGCGGCGCTGGCGGTCGCCACGGTCGCGATCGAAGCACTCCTGGCGATCGCGCTCTGGATCCCCCGGCTTCGCCGGCCGGCCTTCGCGCTCGGCATCGGCTTCCACCTAGCGATCCTGTCGTCGATGGAACCGGCGCTTCCGTTCGCGGTCTTCGGCGTCGCCTCGATCGCGGTCTACCCGCTGTTCAGCGCCCGTTCGCTGCCGGCTGGGGCGCCGCCCGGCTGAACAGGCGGAAGAAGTTCGCGCTCGTCCGACCACGCTGCCAACCCCAGTGCCCCCATACCCTCTCAGCCACCGCCCACATCGTAGAACGAGGGAGCAGCTGTAAGGCCTCCGACGTAGCCTACATGGCGAACCACTCCACCTTAAACACGCTCAATAGAGACACCGAACAGCCTCTTTATGTTTGCACCGCAACTGGCCAACGCCGCCTCCGTTACAAAGATTGTCGTGCGATCGCCCTCGACAGCGGCAGCAAGCAGATGCTGGTCGTGTGACGGCCAGGCAGCCTTTCTAGCCTTGGCAAAATCCTGCCTTGATAATGTGTTGCGCCGCACCAGGATACCTCGATCGGCTAGCTGAATCACAAAGGCTTCTAAAATGTCATTGCGATATATCGAAACATGATCCTCATATTCTCCGAGAATCTTCCGGTTGTACCTTGCAGGGCGATTCCCCTTCAGAAACTCCTCCAGGATACGTAAGCGGCAGTCCAAGACATTTCCGGTCCTCCGACCGGCCAAATTACCATTGGCGTAGCCAACCACCGTCGCGTCGTAGACTGTATCCATCATCTGGACACTTGCCGCTGTTTCGGTGGAACCCCTCGAGTCAGTGCACGCATCAGGCGCAATCTATCATCGACAGCCTGACTCATGAACCCAGGCGGTATATTCTCGAACTGAAACGACTGACCAATCTCCAGTGGTCGAATTTGAACTGCGCCATCCTCTTCATGAAGGTACACCACAGAGATTCCTTCGCGATCTATGGTTACCGCAGCCTCAGCCCTTTCCCCGGGGATTCCAATGCGAAGAGGCCTTACTCCCTCTGCCAAGCGACGCCTCAGCCGTAGAAGCAGATACTCACTGTGGGTTTCAACGATCGTTCGAACCCCTCGCGATGCCAAGTAAATGAAGAAATCGGCCAAGACGGCCTGGGCATCAGGATGAAGGTGAATCTCCGGTTGCTGCACAACATATGTACCACCTCGCGGCACCAAGAATCCTTGTACTAGAACTGGAAGTACCTGCGATACACCGAATCCCACATCTGCGAAATTCGCTGCACGCGCTGTACCAGCGCCAGACACCGCTAGCTCGAAGATATTGGATCTTCTGCCGATGTCCCGAAGCCTTACATTGCGAGCCAGCCCAAGGCGCTTCAACCAGTATGAGACTCCGACTCGAAGCGGCTCACCTGGCATCCTAATGAGTTTTTCGGTTATCAACAGATCTACCGCTCGCTCGCCACTAGAACCCGTATCGGCAGCCCCCAAGCCTGTAAAAATGTAACGCCGCGCAGGTGGCGTTCGAAATGGCCCGAGCAAACGCAGGCTCAATAGGAACGTGTTTATCTCACGGATTGCAAGTTGGGCACAAGCAACGAACTCTCTCAGGCCGCGAGGGGCGGCACTCCCGGTACCCTGGAGATTTAAGTCCTTGTCATGCAAGAGAGGGAAGAATGACCAGGGTGGAAAGACCAGCTGGACTTTCCTGCTCGGCAATCCGGATGGGTAGGCCCGCCAATGCTGTACTCTCCTCTGCCCTGCCGTTCGGACAAAAACGATCTCACCAAGTTCTTTGACAGCGAGGACTAGGCGACTGAGCGTAGGTCCGAATGGTGGCTCTGGCTTAAAGTGCATCGTGCAGGAAACTTCTCTTGTCTTGGCTGATTGCTGCCGTCGAAGGAAGTCGGCTAGGCCGAGCATCGGTAGCAATCGCGTTGAATCGGGAGGACGGGGCGCATCGAGTTGCACCAAGGGTGGCCCGAGCGTACGTCGCGGCTGCGGGAGGGGACCAAGGTCCACGGTAACATCAAAGGCAAACTCTATCTGTCGACTGACATCATGGTCATGAACTACGTCCTCAAACGACCCTGCATCAATAAGCGCGCCGTTGAGGTTCAGTTGTGACACCCGGGAACTTACGCCCGTTGTTCGATGCTCTGGCGAGGAACTAGAAGCGCATGCAGAAGCGACGACTTGCCGCTGCTATTCCGTCCGACAAGGCAAGTCAGAGGAGCGAGGGGAAGAGGACCGGAATCCTCGAAGCCGCGGAAGTTTCTTACAGTGAACGATTTGATCATGGGAGGGCTTAAGGCTGCTTGAGGCTAAGAGGTGCCAGCTATCGAAACCGGCTCTTCAGGAGTTCAGGTGGAGAACGGCGTCAGGGTAGAGATCGCCCTTGAGGGTCTCGTCGCCGGCTCGCGCAGCACCCGGTTCTACTGCCGCCGTACCGCCACTTGCAGCGTTGCATCGAAGAACTCCAAGGAGCTTACACCGGCGCGACAGGCCATGTAAACGGCAAGCAAGCATCCTGCTGGCCCATACTGGCCCATACCAGCGTAAAGCCAAGGACCTCTCGCAGTGCCAGCGCGATCATGCTACGGCCTTCCCGAACAGCCGGAAGAAATTCTCCCCCGTCCGCCGCGCAGACCTGCTCGAGCGTCTCGCCCGTCTCCTCGGCCAGCCGCGCGGCGATCTCGACCACGTAGGCCGGCCGGTTGGGCTTGCCCCGGTAGGGGACCGGCGCGAGGTAGGGGGTGTCCGTCTCGACCAGGCAGCGGTCGGGCGGGAGGATCGGGATCACCTCGCGCACGTTGTCCGCCTTGGGGAAGGTGATCATGCCCGGAGAGGCCGAGGTAGAAGCCGCGGGCGATCAGCTCGCTGGGCCATCTCCAGGCCGCCGGCGAAGGAGTGGAAGTCGGCCTGGAGGTCCCGGAAGGCCTCTCTCGCGGACGACGGCGAGCATCTCGTCGTTGCTGTCGCGGTTGTGGACCACGACCGGCAGGCCCAGCTCGATCGCCAGCTCCCACTGCTCGCGCAGCACCCGGAGCTGCGCCGTCGCGCGGCGAGTGGTCGTAGTAGAAGTCGAGGCCGCACTCCCCCACCGCCACGGCCTTCGGGATCGGCGAGCAGCGACGCGCAGCCGCTCGCGCGTCGCCGTCGCTGCCAGGTCGAGGCGTCGTGCGGATGGACTCCCAGGGCGCACCAGACGTCCGGATGGCGGTGGCAGAGGCGAGGATGTCCTCGGCCTCGGCGAGCTTGGTGGCCGGGACGAGGAAGCCCTGCGACGCCCGCGCTCGCGCGCCGTCGTCGAGGGCGCGCTCGCGCTCGTCCGGCGGCGAGGTTCTGCAGGTGGCAGTGCGAGTCGATCAGCCGGCGGGGGCGCCGCGCGACGCTCACTTGACCCGGGTGCCGTTGGGGACCTGGCGCGTCCGGATGGAGCAGGACCGGCTTGCCGTCGATCGAGGCCGCCAGCACCATGCCCTGCGACTCGACGCCCATGAGCTTGGCCGGCTGGAGGTTCGCGACCACCACGACCTGCCGGCCGACCAGCTCCTCGGGCTTGTAGGCGAGGCCGATGCCGGCCACGACCGTGCGCGGCTCTCGCTCGCCCAGGTCGACGGTCAGCTTGAGCAGCTTGTTCGGACTTCGGCACCCGCTCGGCGGCGGTGACCGTGGCCACCTTCAGCTCGGTCTCGAAGAACTGGTCGATCGAGATCGAGCGGCTTCTCGCCGGTCGCCGGCGGTGTCGGCCTCGGTCGGCGCTGGTTCGGCGCCGGGGGCTCGACGTCGGGCTCGGCCAGGTAGGCCTCCTTGTCGATGCGCGGGAAGAGCGGCGCGGGCTCGGGCAGGTGCGCGCCTGGTCGGCGTGCCGCCCCACTCCAGTCGGCCGTCGAGGCTCGTCGGCGGCATCGGCCGATGCCGATCGCGGCCAGCACCTGCGGCGCCAGCTCGCGGCATGAACGGCAGCAGGCCGGTCGCCACGATCCGCACCGCCTCGAGGCCGTTCCACAGGATGCGCGGACAGCTTCGTCGCTCGGCCCCTCCGTCCTTGATCAGCTTCCACGGCTCGCGCGTCGACGAGGTACTGGTTGGCCTCCGCGAGCAGCCGCCAGAGCGCCTCGAGGGCGCGGCTGAAGGCCAGGTCGTCCATCGCCGCGCGGTACTCCGGCGCCGGCGGCGCGCGGCCACGGGATCAGCGGGTTGTCGTCGCACGGCACCGGCGGCGTCTTGCCGTCGAAGGCGCGCCGCGAGAGGGTCACCAGCGCGGCTCACGGTGTTGCCGAGGTCGTTCGCGAGGTCGCTGTTGTAGCGGTCGACGAAGGCCTCGTCCGAGAAGCTGCGCGTCCTGGCCGAAGACCATCTCGCGCAGCAGGAAGTAGCGGACGCGGTCGGCGCCGAAGCGCTCGATCAGCTCGTCCGGCCGCACGACGTTGCCCGCCGACTTCGACATCTTCCTGCCGTCGCGCTGCCACCAGCCGTGCGCCCAGACCGTGGTCGGCAGCGGCAGCCCGGCGGACATCAGGAAGGCCGGCCAGTAGACGGCGTGGAAGCGCAGGATGTCCTTGCCGACCAGGTGGAGCCGGACGTCGCCGTTCTCCCAGAACTTCCGGTAGAGGCTCGCCGTCCGCCGCGGCCGAAGCCGAGGGCGCTGATGTAGTTGGTCAGCGCGTCGAGCCAGACGTAGACGGTCTGGCCCGGATGGCCGGGGAACGGGATGCCCCACTCCAGCGTTGGCCCGGCGAGACCGAGAGGTCGCGCAGGCCGGACTCCACGAACGAGCGGACCTCGTTGAGCCGGGTCTCGGGCCGCACGGACTCCGGGTGCGCGGTCGTACCAGTCGAGGAGCGGCTGCTGGTACTTCGAGAGGCGGAAGAAGACGTTCTCCTCCGACTTCCACTCGACCGGCGTGCCGTGGACCGGGCAGGTCTTGTCCGGTCGCCAGCTCCTTCTCGGTGTAGAAGGTCTCGCAGGGCGAGCAGTACCAGCCCTCGTGGGTGCGCCGTGTAGAGATCGCCGGCGGCCTCGATCCGGCGGATGATCTCCGCGACCCCCTGCGTGGTGCCGCTCCTCGGTGGTGCGGATGAAGTCGTCGTAGGAGAACCCGAGCCGGTCGCGCAGCTCGTGGTACGCGGCCACGACCCGGTCGGCGAGCTCGATGCGGCGCGATGCCCTCCCTCGCGGCCGCGCGCTCGATGTTCTGGCCGTGCTCGTCGGTGCCGGTGAGGAAGTAGACGTCGTCGCCCGCCAGGCGGCGGTAGCGCGCCAGGGTGTCGGCCGACCGTGGTCGTGAAGATGTGCCCGATGTGGGGCAGATCGTTCACGTAGTAGATCGGAGTGGTGACGTAGAACGGTGCTCATGGGGACGGGGGATTCGTATCAGCAGGAGCGGCTCGGAGGTCAGGGCTCGCCAGCTCCTCGGGCGTGAACCGGTAGTGCTCGCCGCAGAAGACGCAGTCGGCGTCGATGGTGCCGTCCTCGTCGCCGAGGTAGTCGCGGTCCTCGGCGGAGAGCAGGACCAGGTGCTGGAGCAGGCGCTCGCGGCTGCAGCGGCAGCGGTAGCGCAGCGGCCGGGCCTCCTTGACCTCGCGGTCGAGCCCGGCGAGCACCGCGTCGAGCGACGTCGGCAGTCGCCGCCGCTCTTCGAGCAGCTGGCTGACGCCGCGGATGCCGGCGATGTTCGCCTCCAGCCGGCCGAGCACGGTGCTCCGGGGCGCCGGGCAGCACCTCGACGATCATGCCGCCGGCCGCCGCCACGCCGTGCGGCTTGCCGAGCACGCCGAGCAGCACCGCGCGAGCGCGTCTGCTCGCTCTGCTCGAGGTAGTGGGCGAGGTCCTCGCCGATCTCGCCGCTCACCAGCTCGACCTGGCTCTGGTAGCTCGCGCCGTCCTCGTGCTCGCGGAGCACGCGCAGGAAGCCCTTGCCCACCGCCCGGCCCACGCGCGAGCTTGCCGTCCGGCCAGTGCGGGCACGTCGACGCGGCCGTCGCCGACCATGCCGCGCAGGTTGCCCTCGTCGTCGGCCTCGGCGATGACGCGGCCGAGCGGGCCGTCGCCGCGCGACCTCGAGCACCAGGCGGGTCGGGGTCTTGGTCGCCAGCCGCAGCAGCAGCGCCGCGCCGGCCAGGCAGCGCCCGAGCGCCGCGGTCGCCACCGGCCAGAGGTCGAGCCGGTCGCGCGCCTCTCGACCACGTCGGTCAGGTCGGCGGCCGCCCAGCGGAGGGCGCCGTCGCCGGCGAGGCCGGCTCGAGGCGCCCTTCGGCGCAGGCTCTCGGTCGGCTCGCTCGAGTCCTCGGTCACGACCCCGGCTCCGGCTCGCCGTCCGCCGCGGCCGCCGCCAGCGCGGCGCGGTAGACCTCGCGCCAGGGCACCCCCGCCTGGCGAGCGCCAGCCGCCGGCAGTCCTCGAACTCGGGCGCGGCGGCGAGCGGCCGGCCGTCGAGCCGGGCCCGCTTGATCCGCACCGTGCCGAACGCGGTCTCGACCTCGGCGATCTCGCGCTCCGCCTCGAAGCGGGCCGGCCTGCGTAGCCGGCAGCCGAGCGAGCCGGACTCGGCCAGGAGCAGCGGCGCCAGCTCGCTCGATGCGCTCCGGCCGGCAGAGCAGGGTGACCAGCGTGCCCGGGCCGGTTCTTCTTCATCTGCACCGGCGTGAAGTAGACGTCGAGGGCGCCGGCCTCGAGCAGCCGCTCCATGAGGAAGCCGAAGCCCTCGCCCGGCAGGTCGTCGACCTCGCACTCGACCACCACGACCTGGCCGCGCCGACAGCGGCGTGCGCGCCCAGCCGGCGGCCGCGCAGCAGCCGGGCGCGTTCGGCCGGTCGGCAGATCTCGCGCCTGCCGAGGCCGTAGCCGCACCCCTTCGAGGACCAGCGGCGGGAGCTCCACGAACTCGTCGACCAGCTCGGCGAGGAGCACCGCGCCGGTCGGGGTCGTCAGCTCGCCCGCCGGGCCGCCGTAGATCGGGATGCCGCGGAGCAGCTCGGCCGTCGCCGGCGCCGGCACCGGCAGCTCGCCGTGCGCGGTCTCGACCCGTGCCGCCGCCGACGTTGACCGGCCGCAGGTGATCCGCGCCGGCGCCAGGTGCTCGACGGCCGCCGCGGCCCCGACCAGGTCGACGATCGAGTCGATCGCGCCGACCTCGTGGAAGTGGACCCGGCTCGACCTCGGCATGCCGTGCGCCTTGGCCTCCGCCTCGCCGAGCCGCTGGAAGAGCCGCATCGCCCGCTCCTTGACCGGCCCGGCGAGGTCGCTGCCGGCGATCAGGCGCTCGATCTCGGCGAGGGTGCGGCCGTGGTGGTGGGCGTGGGAGTGGACTACCGGCTCAGCGGTGTGGTCGTGCGGGTGGTCGTGCGAGTGATCGTGATCGTGCCGGTGCCTGTGCCCGGCCTCCCCTGCTGCCTCCTCCGGGTCCGGCCCCTCGACCGGTTCGCCGTCGAGCAGCACGCGGAAGCGGGTGCCGGCGAAGCCGCCGCGGCGCGCCTTGCGCGCCTCGACCGAGACCCCGGGGAGACCGAGCCGGGCCACCGCGTCCTCGAGCACCTCGAGCGGCATGCCGAGGTCCAGGCAGGCGCCGAGGAACATGTCGCCGGCGAGGCCGCTGCGAGCAGTCGAGGTGGTAGTCGAACCGCCGTCCGGGCGGGATCGAGCCGGCGCTCATCGGCCGGCAAAGCTACCATGTGCCTCCCGGACCTGCGCCGCTACCAGCCGCCGCGCGCCTTGAGCGACACCCAGTCGCCGCCGCGGCCGACCACGATGTGGTCGACGAGGCGGACCCCGACCAGCTCGCCGGCGCGCGCCATGCGGCGGGTGAACGCCAGATCCTCGGCGGCTCGGCGTCGGATCGCCGCTCGGATGGGTGTGGAAGAGGACCACCCCGGCGGCGCCGCGCAGGAGCCCCTCCTTGAGGATCTCGCGCGGCTCGACCGCGGCGCGGTCGAGCGTGCCGCGGAAGATCTCGCGCTCGCCCAGCAGGCGATGCCGGGCGTCGCAGGAAGAGCGCGCCCATCACCTCCTGGTCGCGGTGGGCGTAGCGCAGAGCGAGATAGCGCGCCACCTCCGCCGGCCGGGACAGCGGCTCGCGCTCCGGCAGCTCGGTCCGCGCCAGCCGGCGGCCGATCTCGACCGCCGCCAGCAGGCTCGCCGCCTTGGCCGGCCCGAGCCCCGGCCGGCGCAGCGAGCGCGGACTGGCGCCGACCAGCCCGACCAGACCGCCGGTCTCCTGGAGCAGCCGGCGCGCCAGCTGCCAGCGCCGAGACGCCCCGGCCGGCCGGAGCGCAGCAGCACCGCCAGCAGCTCGGCGTCCGAGAGCGCGCCGCGCCGTGCTCGAGCAGCCGTTCGCGCGGCCGCTCGTCGTGAGGCAGCTCGCGGATCGTCCCGGCGGCCGCAGGCGGCTCGCCGGCCGGCAGGTCGGTGATCAGGTCGGCGGAAGCGTCCAGATCGGAGTCCATACTCGATAGGACGGAAACCGCGCCTCCGACCTTGCAGGCGGCAGCCCCCCCGCCGCCCGATGGTAGGCTCGGCTCCCACCGCCGCACTGCCCCGCCACCCGGAGATTCCCATGCCCGACCCGACCTGGAACTTCGCCCTGCTCGAGGACGAAGACCGCCGCTACGAGACCTCGCGGGCGGCGATCCTGCCGCTGCCGTTCGAGCGCACCACCTCCTACGGCAAGGGCGCCGCCGCCGGCCCCGAGGCCATCGTCCGCGCCTCGCACTACCTCGAGACCTACGACGAAGAGCTGGGCGGCGAGCCGTTCCGCCAGGGCATCCACACCCTGCCGCCGTTCGTGCCCGAGAGCCTCGACCTCGCCGAGGCGATTGCCGAGATCGAGACCGAGGCGCTGCGCTACCTGGTCGACGGCAAGTTCCTGGTCTCGCTCGGCGGCGAGCACAGCATCACCTACCCGCTGGTGCGCGCCGTCAAGACGGTCTGGAACCAGGTCGGCGTGGTCCAGTTCGACGCCCACGCCGACCTCCGCGAGAGCTACGAGGGCTCCCCCTTCAGCCACGCCGCCGTGATGCACCGCGTCCTCGCCGAGGGCCTCCCCACCCTGGCCCTCGGCGTCCGCTCCCTCTCGACCCCCGAGGCCGAACTGGTCCGCGACCGGAGCCTCGCGGTGGTCTGGGGCCACGAGCTGTCCCGCCTCACCCCCGAGCACTTCGCCGAACTCCTGGCGCCGCTCCCCGAGCGGATCTACCTGACCTTCGACCTCGACTACTTCGACCCCGCCCTGGTCCCCGCCACCGGGACCCCGGAGCCCGGCGGCGGCTGGTGGTACCCGACCCTGGAGCTCCTCCGCACCCTCTTCCGCGAGAAGACCGTGGTCGCCATGGACGCCGTCGAACTGGCCCCGATCCCGGGCCAGCCGGCGAGCGACTTCCTGGCGGCGAAGCTGATCTACAAGTGCCTCGGGTATCTGCAGGAGGCCGAGGCGGCGTAGGGGCGGCAGGCCCGGTCGTCACGCCGCGCGTTCGAGAACTGACCGGACGGCGGCGCGATCGGTCCCCAGATCCAGCATCCGCCTGCGCAGCTCGCCCAGGGCTCCCTCCAGCTTCCAGTAGAGCTGCCGCTGATCCTCCCCGGAACGGCGGGCGATCTCGGCGACGGTAAGACCGTCCACGAAGTGCAGGGTGACGAGGCGCCGGCGATCCGGATCGATCCCCGCCAGGGCCGCCGCCAGGGCCGCCCGCACCCGCTTGGTCTCCTCGTCCTGGAGACAGCGGTCCGGCCGCTCAGACTCCGGCGTGACGGCCGGCAGCTCGCGAAGTGCCTCTTCCCCCTCGAACCGCCGTGAGGCCCGGCGCGGAAGCTGCTCGGCGAGATCGAGGAGATCGAACTCCGACAGCTCTACGCCGAGGTTGAGCCGCAGATGGCGGACGGCCTCCCACCGGCTGTAGCCGTCCCGCTCGATCAGCCGCTCCAGCTCGACGGCGACCCGGCCCAAGCGGCGGGCCAGAGTCGAGGGGCGCCACTTGCCCCACTTCTGGCCGCGGTAGTCGAGCAGGAGCCGGTGGATCACGACCCGCAGGTAGGCGGCCAGCGATCCCTCGCCGCGGAACTGCCGGAGAGCCTGGCAGCCGTCCGCCAAGATAAGCGCAAATATCGATGATTCAAAATCATCGCGTTCGTCCCGCGACACGCGGCTGCGGAAGCAAAGGCTTCGGGCGACCTGGTAGATCAGAGGTAGGTAGGTCAACAAACGCGGTTGGGGTCTGAGCTTGAGCATCGCGTCCTCCTCGCCCCGATGGGGCCGGCGGGTGCGCTGGCCGGGCTTGGCGGCGCGAGATCGAGGCGCCGCCAACCAGCTCGTCAGTGGTGGACGGAGGCTAGGAGGACCACGGGGTCGGAGTCCTGTCCTGGAGGTGCCGGAAAGATGTGGCGATCCTGTGAGCGCGGAAGCCGAACGAATCCAACGCTGGTGGAAACCAACTCAGGGAGGATATGGAGATGAGCCGGAAGCGCCGCAGGTTGAATGAAGGATTAGACCCGCAGAGATTCGTCGTCCGCCTAGCCCATTACCACGGCTTGGTGCTGGACGACTATGAAGGTGCTGAGACGACCCATCGGTTGGCCGCCTACCTCGAGCATCTCGGTGTCGCGGCTTCTCCCGGCACCGAGGAGCAGGAACTCGGCGGGCGCCACGCCATCGAGCACGCCCGACGGGTCCACGCCAAGATCCAGCGGCACTTCCTGCGCTTCGACAACGTCACCGCGGTCGACGTCGGCTTCGCAGTCAAGAACGGCCACTTCGAGAACACCCTTGCGATTCGGATCCACGTCGGGACCAAGCGCCCGGTGGCCTTCCTCCAAGAGAGTGGGATTCCGAACTTCACCAGCGTGAAGCACTTCGTCAAGGCGGCCTTCATCCCTGACAGGTCGGCGGCCTACGCCGAAGGCGTCCATCGCGAGGACCTCGGATTGGTCCAATTCGACGATGCAGGAGAACCCTCGTGGGAGATTGAAGTCGAGCTGCGGAGGGTGCGGGAGCTTGGCAAGCCGAAGTCGACCGAGGACGGCAAGTGTGCCTGCTGCAATCGCACTTGCGACTGTCTCTGCAAAACCTGCAAGGGTTGCTGTATCTGCTGCGACTGCGATCGCTGCGACCCAGTCTGCAAGAGGTGCCCCGCAAACAGCCGGCTCACCCTCTGCGGGGTCCCGCTCGACCTCGTCGAAGCGAACTACTTCCCCTCGACGCTCCATCCCGGCGGCGACTTCGGCAAGGGCGTCTTCGTCGATCGGCTCAAGCCCAGCGGGGGACTTCAGGACGAAGAGCTCCTGCACACGGGCCGCGGAAAGGTCAGCCCCCTGGTCGGAGGCGTCAGCGTCGGCGGTCCCCATGGACAGGCCGGCACCCTGGGCGTCGTCGTGTGGGACCAGACTGACGGCAGCCCGTGCATCCTCGGCAACTGGCACGTGCTCGCCGGCAGCACCACGGCTGAAAAGGGGCAGCCGTGCTTCCAACCGGCACTGTTCGACGGCGGCCGCACCGATGACGTGATCGCTCATCTGAAGCGCTGGCATTTCGGAGAGCGGGGCGACGCGGCGATCGCCGAGCTCGACGGCAGCCGCAACTTCGCCTCCGGCGAGATCCTCGGTATGTGGCATCCCATCTCGGGCTACCAGAAGCCCGAGCTCAACCTCGAGGTCCGCAAGTGGGGACGATCGACCGGCTTCACCGAGGGTTTCATCGACGGCATCCACCTGGCGACCCACATCGATTTCGGCGGCGGCCTCATACGCCACTTCGAAGACCAGTTCCACATCGCGCCGCTCTTCGCCGGCCGGAGCGTCAGTCAGGTCGGCGATTCGGGCTCGCTGGTCCTCGCCAAGCACGACCTCGACGACCTGGAGGTCATCGCCCACGCCTTGCTGCGGAGAAAGCAGATCGGTCGAGAGCTGGACAAGCTGACGGCGGTCCCCGAGAAGGGGTACACCGACGTCGAATCCCTGGCCAAAGCGATCGAAGAGCTGCTGCGGGCACCCGGCGGCGATCCAAGAAACCCGGCGATGAATCGGCTCCCCGCTGCTCTCGAGCTGTTCTGCCGGCTCTTCAACAAACCCACGCAGGCGGGGGGCAACGAAGATGAGGCGGGGAGGGTGGCCCAAGAGGATGCCGAATCCCCGGGTGAGCTGGAAGCGGAGGCCCTCCTCGACGAGTTCAAGAAGCTGCTCTCGATGATCCTGAAAGACAGCGGCTGCGACCTCAGCACCTTCAGCCGCGAAGCCCTGGACAAGAAGAATCGCCAGGCCCGCAACGTCTACTACGCCGTGGGGATGATCTTCGCAGGGGACACCCCCGGCTCGCCGTTCGGCGAGTTCGCGCTGGCTTCGGCGATCGAGCCCCTGGCTGAGGAGCTGCGGTTCTCTCTCCGGCCGGTCTTCGAGACGCGCAGCAGCTTCCGGAAGCTGCGCCCGGAGCGATCCAACCACGGCGGCCAGCAGCCGGCGCGTCGAGGCCCCTCGTCGGAGCCCGGTGCCCAGGGATCCGACCCCCGCGGCGGCGGCCCGCAGCCCGACGGCGCGAGCCTCCAGAGCGGCGGCGGCAATAGCGGCGGCGGGTTACGCAGGCGCGATCCAGCAAGGCGTTAGTCAACGGCCGCCGAGCCGCGTGAGAGGAGCGCGAGGTACTCGGGGTCCTCGCGGAATCGGATGAACGCCACGTCGTTTCTCAGATCGACCGGCGAGAGACCTGCGTCGAGCGCACGCTTCGCCGCCGCGAGCAACGCTTCGCGGTCGCCCGAGAGCGCCGCGATTCTCGCCGCGTAGATTAGGAGGGCGGAGAACCTATCGTGATGAGGCAGTAGCGACTCGATCTCCTGCTCCGCCTCGCCAATGCGGCCGAGCTTGGCCAGGCACACCGCACGTCGGCCCCGATCGGCCAGTCCGGGATCGGGGCCGGCCAGGATCTGATCAAAGCTCTCGAGGGCCAAGAGGTAGTAGCGGGTCGCCTCGGCAACCTCACTGGTCTCAACGTAGGCGTCCCCGAGCGCAACCGCGGGGAGGGCGGTCGGGAGCTGCCACTTCGGGTACAGCTCGAGTGCACGCTGGTAGCTGTCGATAGCCTCCTCCAAAGCGCCGAACTCGTAGTGGCCGTTGCCCAGGTTCAGCAGGGCGCGCGGGTCGCCGGTGCGCTGGAAGCTCCGCTCGAAGAGCGGTACCGCCTCCTCGTGCAGTCGGCGCTTCAGGTAAAGGAGGCCGAGATCGTTGAGGGCTGTGGTTTGGTCGGGATCCGCGCGCAGGACTTCGCGGTAATCGAGGATGGCCAGCTCGAACCTGCCGCTGTCTTCGTAGAGCTGCGCCCTCTTGAGGCGGCAGCGGATGTGACCGTTGCCCTGGCGAATGCCGGCGCCCAGCGCCGCCAGGGCAGCGTCCTGCTGCCCGAGTGCCCACAGAGCCTCGCCGAGCCAGACGTACGCCAAGTCGCAGTTGTCGCGGGGCTCACACTCGGCCTCGAGGTCGACCGCCTCCTGGGCGAGCGAGCGCGCGCCCTCGGGATCCGGTTCCAGGAGCAGCAAGCGAGCTGTCGCCACCCGGGCGAGCGCCGAGTCGGGATCGAGGGCTTGGCTCTTCGCGACCAGTCGATAGGCCTCGCTGCGATCGTCGGCGCTCTTTCCGAGCGCGTAGGCGTCGGCGAGGAAGACGGCGTAGAGGCCTAGGACCTCGGGCCGGTCCGGCGCCCGCTCGGCGAGCACCGAGAGCTGCCTTCGGACCTCAGCGAGATTGTCGCGGTCGTTGCCGCGCAGCCAGAGGTCGGAAACCGTGGAGATGGCTACGCGGATCTCGCGGTTCGGTCTCGCGGCCGTCCACGGGGACGCCAGGTAGCCGGCGACGGCGAGCAGCAAGAGGCACACCGCCGCCACCGTAGCGATGCGAGCCCTGCCCCTCGCCCTGCTGCGCCGAGGCGGCGACCTCGGCGAAGCTCTACCCGCCAGCCGACGCTTGTACTTCGGCACAGCGGGTGCGGTGCCCACCGCCCCGTCCAGCCCTTCCAGGTCCCCCACCACCTCCTCCGCCCGCTGATACCGCTCCCCCGGCTCCCGCGCCATCGCCCTGGCCACGATCCGCCGCAACCCCTCCGGGATCGGCTCACCCTGGGCATCCGTCTCGGCTGCCGGGTCCGCGGTCAGGATCGAGTGGATCACCGCCTGCTCGAACTCGCCGCCGAACGGGCGGCGGCCGGTCAGCATCTCGAAGAAGACGACCCCCATCGACCAGATGTCGCTCCGGTGGTCGACCTCGTGTCCCCGGGCCTGTTCGGGCGACTTGTAGGCGGGGGTGCCGAGAGAGACTCCGGTGCGGGTGAGGTCGGTGGCGCCGAGGAGCTTGGCGATGCCGAAGTCGGCGATTTTGAGGGTGCCGTGCTCGTCGATCAGGAGGTTGGCCGGCTTGATGTCGCGGTGGACGATGCCCTGGGCGTGTGCCGCCGCCAGGCCGCAGGCGAGCTGTGTGGCGAAGCGGACGGCGCCGTCGAGGGTCAGGTCGCCCTTGGCGCAGATCGCCTTCAGGCTGCCGCCGGCGTAGAACGGCGTGACCAGGTAGTGCTGGCCTTCAGAGGTCTCGCCGATCGCGTGGACGGTGGCGAGGTTGGGGTGGTCGAGCGCGGCGGCGAGCTGGGCTTCGCGCTGGAAGCGCCGGCAGGCTTCGTGGTCGCGGGTCAGCTCGGGGGCCAGGAACTTGATCGCGACGGTCCGTTCGAGCCGGCGGTCGAAGGCCTTGAAGACCACTCCCATCGAGCCGCGGCCCAGCTCCTCGAGGATGTCGTAGTGGTCGATCCGCGCCCCGGCGATCGGCAGCGGCGAGCCGCGCGGGCGGACGACCTCGGCGAGCAGGACGTAGCCCTTGCGCGGCACGGTCTGGATGTAGACCGGCTCGCGGGCGGAGTCGCCAAGGACCTTGCGCAGCTCCCAGATCGCGTGGCTGATCGCCTCGTCGCCGACGTAGGGCGAATCGCTCCAGACCTCTTCGAGGAGGCGCTGCCTGGAGACCACCCGCGGCGCGTGGCGGGCGAGGCAGACCAGGACGCCCATCGACCGCGCCTCGACGTGCGCGGTCTCGCCGGTGCGGTCCAGCTCGTTGCGCTGCGGGCGGACCCACCAATCGCCGAGCTTGAAGTCGGGCTCGGACGAGTAGCTGGCGGAGGCGGCCGGGTCGGCGTGGTTGGGATCCAAGACGATTCGCCGAGAGTGGAATGCTGGAACAATAGCAGGCGAGCCCGGTCTCCACCGGCTTCACTTCGGCCGCAGGCCGCCCGCCGCCGGCGTCTTCTCCCGCGGTCCGAGCAGCGTCACCGCGCACGAGGTCGCCACCGCCACCGCGACCAGCAGCCCGAGCCGAGCGTTGGCCGGCACCTGGGAGGCTCCGAGCAGGCCGAAGCCGGCCGCGACCGCCACGGCGTCGATCACCAGCGCCGGACCGACCTCGGCGCGCGCCGCGCGCAGCGGCTCGGCGGCGCCGGCGAGCCGCGCCCGGCGCCGGGCCTCGAGAAGATGGACCGGGTAGTCGACGCCGATGCCCAGCGTGATGGCCAGGAACATCGAGGTCGCGACCCCGAGCGGGATGCCCAGCCACCCCATGCAGCCGAGCGCGGCGGCACCGGCCAGCGCCGCCGGCAGCACCGCCCACAGGGCCTCGCGCAGGCTGCGCAGGGCCGCGGTCAGCAGGACGAGGAGGCCGGCCAGCGCGACCGCCAGCGAGGCGAGCTGGCCGCGCACGATCGCCCCGATCATCGCCTGGCTGACCGCGACGTCGCCGGCGAAGGTCACCCGGCCGCCGAGCGGGCGCAGCTCGCGGCGCTCGAAGTCGCGGATCGCGGCCATCACCCGCGCGGTGTCGCGGTAGTTGGCGTCCTCGAGGAACACCGTCACCAGGCCCCGATCCATGCCGTCGGCGACGACCTCGCGGCGCCCCTCGACGCCGCGGCCGAGCTCGTAGTAGCGCCACATCCGGCGGATCTGCTCGGCGTCGTCCGGCGGCAGCCGCGGTCCCTCCGGGCGCCCGCGGGCGAGGTGGGTGACCGCGGCCAGGTGGCTATAGGGACCGAGCACGCCGCCGACGCCGGGCTGCCGGCGGATCGTCTCCTCGAGGCGGCCGAGGGCGGCGATCGCCCGCGGCTCGAGCAGGGGCTTGCCGCCGCTCGCGGCGAGGTCGACCTCGGCGTGGAGGAGATGGGTGCCGAGGAGCAGCCGGTCGGCGCGCTCGACGCTCCGGCGGAACTCGCTGCCCTCGGCGAAGCCGCTGATCCAGCCGTCCTGCACCTCGAGCCGCAGCGCGCCGAGGGCGAGCAGCACCAGCGCGGCCGCGAGCGCCGCCCGCGCGCCACGGGAGCCGGCGACGGCAGCGAGCTTGCGCAGGACGCCGGCCGCCGCGCCGTTCGGGGCGCCGGCGTCGACCACCCGGTCGGGATCGAGCCGGGCGAGCGCCGCCGGCGTCACGGTCAGCGACCACGCCATGCAGAAGAGCACGCCGACCGCGGCCCAGAGGCCGAACGAGCGGACCGGCGGCAGGTCGGAGGCGAGGAACGAGAGGAAGCCGACGGCGGTGGTCACCGAGGTCACCGCCACCGGCCGCGCCAACTCGATCATCACCGCGCGGGTCAGCTCGCGGTCGCCGGCCGCGTCCTGCCGCCGGCGCTGCCGGCGCAGCGCCGCCAGCAGGTGGATCTCGTCGGCGAGCCCGACGCTGGCCAGGATCACCGGCAGGACGGTGGTGGTCAGGAGCACGGGCCGGCCGCTCCAGCCGAGCAGGCCGAAGGTGAACAGGATCGAGCAGCCGGCCTCGGCCAGCGGCAGGATCACCGCCCACGGCCGGCGGAAGGCGAGCCCGAGGGTGAGCGCGACGAGGCCGAGCGAGAGCGGCAGCAGCCGGGTCAGGTCCTCGACCAGGTGCCGCCCGAGCAGCACCTCGGCGACCGGCGCCCCGACCACGTGGACGCGCTCGCCCTCCCAGCCGATCGCTGCCGCGGCGCCGGCGACCTCCTCGTAGAGCCGCTCGCGGTCGGCCCCCGGCGGCACGTCGAGCAGGATCGTGGCGGCGGTCAGGTCCGTGGCGACCAGGGTGCCGATCGGCACCGCCGCCGCCTCGAGATCGGCGCGCAGCGCCTCGATCTCGGCCTCCGTGCGCGGCGGCGGCGACAGGTACGGCGAGGCGTCGAGCGAGTCGACCCGGTCGCGCGGCTCGGTCGCCAGGCTGCGCAGGTGCCCGGGCTCGACGCCGTCGAGATCGGCGAGGGCGGAGGTCGCCTCGCGGATCCGCGCCAGGGAATCCGGCCGCAGGATGGTCCCGCCCTCCTCGCGCTCGACCAGGAGAACGATCCGGTCGCGGATCCCGAACCGCTCGCGCACGCCGCGGTCGGCCGCGACCGCCGGGTCGCGCTGCGGCACCAGCGCCATCGGGTCGAGGCGGAAGCCGAGCCGGAACAGGCCCGGCAGGGCGAGCAGGATCAGCGCCCCGGCGGCCGCGAACACGGCCGCCGGGTGATCGATCGCCCACAGCGAGAGCCGCACCTCCGGCCATCGCTCGCCGGCGGGCCGCCTCGACGACACGCTAGACGGGCCTCACGCTAGAGAGGCTGAAAGACCTGGATGCGGCCGTTCATGCCGTCGGTGACGTAGAGCCGGCCGGAGGAGTCGAAGGTCAGGTCCTCGGGGAAGTTGAACTCGCCGCGGCCGCCGCCCTGGCGCCCGAGCGTCCCGAGCGGCGTTCCGTCGGGCGCGAACTTCTGGATCCGGTGGTTGCGGCGATCGACCACCCACAGGTTGCCGTGACGGTCGACGCCGAGGCCCTTGGGCTCGGCGAGCAGGCCGGCGTCGCGGCCGATGCGGCCGACCCGGGCCAGGAAGCGGCCGGCGCGGTCGAGCTTCTGGACCCGGTTGTTGTCGGTGTCGGCGACCCAGACGTTGCCCTCGGCGTCGACCTCGACGTGGGTCGGGCGCCGGAACTGCCCCTCGCCCGAGCCCTTCGAGCCCCAGCTCTCGAGGAAGGCGCCGGCGGCGTCGAAGAGCTGGATGCGGTGGTTCTCGGTGTCGACCACCAGGATGCGGCCGGCGGCGTCGATCGCGATCCCGGTCGGGGTGTCGAGCTGGCCGGCGCCCGAGCCCCTGGAGCCGAAGCTGGCCAGGAGCTCGCCCGGGCGGTCGAGCAGGGTCGCGGTGCCGAGCCGGGTCTTCTGCACCCGGTGGTTGTGGGAGTCGACGACCAGCAGGTTGCCGTCGGCGTCGACCGCCACGCCGCGCGGCTGGTTGAACTGGCCCGGCCCGTCGCCGGCCTCGCCCCACTTGTCGATGAACATCATCTCCGCGGTATAGGAGCGCACCAGGTCGCGGCCGGTGTCGGCGACCACGATCAGCGTCCGGCCGCCGCTCTGCAGCCGGTCGTGGGCGGCGATGCCGCGCAGGGCCCGGAACTGCCCGGTGCCGGTCCCCGGCTCGCCCCACTCGTAGAGGTAGGTGGCGATCGGCGCCTCGTCGGCCGCCGCCGCCGCCCCCGCCCCGAGCGTCGCCCCGACCCCGGCCGCGAACGCCAGGCCGCGCCCAACCCGGACTGCTCTCCCCGCGCTGACCGAAGACCGCATCTCGCTCTCCTCCCTCGGGCTCGGACGGCCGCTACTCCGATCGGAAGTCGCCCTCGATCACCGTGCCGGGCAGTCGGCCGCGGAGCCGCTCGACCCCCTGCGCCGTCACCCGGGTGTAGGCGAGCCCGAGCCACTTCAAGTCCTTCATCTCGACCAGGTGCTCGAGGCCGGCGTCGGTGACCCGGGTGTAGGTCAGGTTGAGCCGCTCGAGGCCGGTCAGGCCGCGCAGGTGGCGGACCCCCTCGTCGGTGACCTCGGGCAGGTGGAGATCGAGCGCCTCCAGCCCCTCGAGCCGGCCGAGGTGGACCAGCCCGGCGTCGGTGATCCGGCCGCCGAGCCTCAGCTTGTAGAGCCCCGGCACGCCGCCCAGGTTGCGCAGGCCGTCGTCGCCGCCGCGCCACCGCCCGTCGGTGGTGATCATGATCCGCTCGGCGCCGTCGTCGCCGGCGCGGCGGTCGATCTGGCCGCCCAGCTCGGCGATCGCGCGCAGCGCCTCGCCGCCCGGCTCGGCGCCGATCCGGTCGCCGGGCGCGTCGCCGGAGAGCTCGCACTCGTCGAGCGTGCCGAGGAGGTTCTGGCCGAGCGTGGCGAACCGGCCGCCGCAGTCGGCCGCGACCGGCGCCAGGTTGCCGGCGACGATCGAGCCGGCCAGGCTGGCGGTGCCGAAGCTGTGGATGCCGCCGGCGGTGACCTCGGCGCGATTGCCGGTGATCGTCGAGCCAACAATCTCGAGCGCGCCGTAGCTCTGGACCGCGCCGCCCCGGCTGCCGGCGCGGTTGCCGCGCAGGGTGCTGTCGACGATCCTCACCGTGCCCTCGGCCCACAGCGCGCCGCCCACCGCCGACGCCTCGTTGTCGAGCAGCGAGCTGCGCTCGACCACCAGCTCCGCGGGGCCGAGCTGCTCGGCGTTCTGGACCGCGCCGCCGACGCCGCCGAACCAGCGCGCCTGGTTGCGGCGCAGCACCGAGTCGGCGATCCGCAGCGTGCCGTCGTTGCGGATGCCGCCGCCGTCGTCGCCCGAGACGTTGTCCTCGACCACACAGCGCTCGAGGGTCAGCCGGCCGGTGCTCCAGACCGCGGCACCGTCGAAGCCGCGCGGGGTGGCGCCGTTGCGGAGCGTCAGGTCACGCAGGGTGAGATCGCCCTCGGAGGTGACGCGCAGCAGGCGCAGCTCGGGGGTGCCGGCCTCGGCGGCGCGCTCGATGCGCGCGCCGTGCCCCTCGATCACCAGCTCGCCGGCGATCGGCGGCAGCGCGTTGGCGCCCTCGTCGAGGTGGTCGACCTCGCGCAGAGTCACGACCGAGCCCTCGGCGAGGTGGACGACGTCGCGGCCGGGCGAGCGCTCGGCGGCGCGGATCGCCGCCGCCAGGGTGCAGAACGCGGGGGCCGAGCCGTCGTCGGCGCAACCGTCGGCGGGATCGACCCGCAGCTCGTCCGCGCGGACCCCGGCGACCGCCGCCAGGAGCGCCCCGGCGGCGAGCAGGAGAAGGCGCGTCACGGTGCCGAGGCGGCCGCCGCCTGGCCGGCGCAGGGCACCGCGCGCATCTCGAAGCGCTGCGCCCTGCCGCCGTCGAGCAGCTCGACGCGCGCCGTCAGGCGGCCCTCGCCTTCCAACCGGTAGACGATCCGCTGCGGATGGTCGTGCTCGGGGTTCTCGAACACCGCCTCGCCGGGCGCCCAGCGCACGAGCGTGAACGACACCGACGGCCCGCCCATCGGCTGGGGGTTGTAGGTGACGGCGCCGTCCGCGGCGGCGATCCGGCTGAACTCGAAGAACTGCGTCTCGCCGCCGGCGGTCAACTGGCTGTTGCCGAGCATGGCGCCGCCCCGGGGCGCGGTGTAGGTCTCGCGGATCGTCGCGCCGTCGCCGAGGTCACCTTCCCAGCAGCCGGCCATGAAGGCCACCGCCTCGATGCCGGGCGACCCGGCGGCCGGCGCCTCCTGCGCCGGCGCCGGCGGGACGGCGACGGCCGCCCCGCAGGCGATCACGACCGCCGGCAGCGTCCTGGTCCAAGACATCGCTGACGCGGCTCCTACCGCCCCTTGAGCGTCATCGTTCCGGCGCGGATCGCGCGCGCGATCGCCACGCCGGCCTCGAACTCCCCCAGGGGGATCTGGGTCATGTCCTCACAGGTGCCGGGGTCCCAGCAGCCGGCGAACGGGCAGGGCTCGCCGGTGCCAGGGTCGACGCCGGGCGGGCTTTGGGTCTCGCCCGGCATCGCGAACGGCTTGGAAAACGCGACGCTGATGTTGCGCGGCGGGATCTCGAAGACGTTTTTGGCGAACGCCACGCCCGGACGGTCCCTGGCCACCCGCTTCTGGCCGATGTAGATGTCGTAGATCGCGTTGTAGACGATGATCGCCGGGTAGTCCGACTCCTCGGTCAGCGCCACCACCAGGCTCTTCGGCTGCACCGGCACGTCGGAGAGCGTGAAGGTGACGTCGGCGTCGAGGAACTCGCTGTAGCCGTAGAGCTCCCAGTCGGCGATCGTGAACTCGATCTGCCGGTGGCCGAGACCGTTGCGCTGCGGCTTCTCGCGCACCAGGCGCATGAAGGCGGTCAGCTTGAGGATCTCGACCGGGTTCGTGCGGTCGTTGCCCGAGTAGATCGGGATGGTGATGATCGACTGCTCGTACTCGGTCTCGGCGTGCTCGGGGAAGCCGGCGGCGGCGCCGGCGCCGTAGGCGGCGGGTGCCGCGAGGACGCCCACCGCGAGGACCAGCACCAGCATCCGAGCGAGGTTGCTGCGAGCCTTCATACCGCGCCTCCTTGGGTCCGCCGCCGGGCTCGGCGGATGACGACTGCCGTTTTCGCCTCTGCTTGGTACAGCGCGGATGCTAGTGCAGAGATCCGCCGAGACGCAATCCTCACCCGAAATCCGTCATGGAGCGCCGGAGCCGGCGGGCGCCGGCGCCTCGGCGGCGCACGGGCGGCCGGCCGGGAAGTCCCCGGCGTCGGCCTCGCCCCAGGCGCTCCGTGCGAGGTGCCGCCCGGCGGCGAAGCCGAGCGAGATGCCGTGGCCGCAGAAGCCCGCGGCATAGACCGCGCCCGGCAGCCCGGGCACCGCGCCCACCGCCGGCAAGCCGTCCTCGGTGAACGCCATCGTGCCGGCCCAGCGGTGGCGCACCGGCCGACCGGCAAGGCGCGGGAAGGTGTCTTCGAGGAAGCGGTCGAGCGCCCCCTGGACGGTGGCGGTCGGGGTCTCGAGGTAGCCGATCTCGACGTCCACCGCCACGGTCCGCTTGCCGCCCAGGAGGAAGGTGCCGTCGGCGAGCTGGCGGGCGTACTCGAAGCCGCCGTCGAGCGACCAGACGCCGCGGAGGAACCGCTCGCCCGGGCCGGTGGCCAGCATCTGCCCGCGCACCGGGCGGACCAGCCGGGCGACCGGCGGCAAGAGGCGCGGCGCGTAGGCGTTGAGGGCGAAGATCGCGCGCTCGGCGAGCACGGCGCCGGCCTCCGACACCAGCCGCACCCGCTCCCCCGCCGGCTCGACCGTGCGGACGCGGAAGCCGGTGCGGACCTCGAAGCCAGCTTTTCTAGACCCACCGTCGCGGGCGAGGCCCCGGCAGAGCTTCACGGGGTCGAGGCCGCCGTCGCGCGGCTGGTGGATCGCGCCGAGGACGATCGGGCTCCCGCTCGCCTCGCGGACCGCCGCGGCGTCGCGCCACTCGAGGTCGAAGCCCTCGGCCCGCAGCAGGTCGAAGCTCGCCCGCAGCTCCTCCTCCTGGCCGCGGTGGAGAGCGGCGATCCAGCTCCCCTCGGCGAGGAAGCCGCAGTCGATCCGGCCGGCATCGAGCAGCTCCCCGCGGAGCAGCTCGCGGTTCTCGCGCGCGGCGTGCCAGAGCGCCAGCGAGGCGGCCCGCGAGCGCTCGTCGGCGGCGCCGGCGAGCGGCCGGTGGGTGCCGCCGAGGAGCGCCCCCGAGTTGCGGCCGGAGGCGCGGCCGGCGAGCGCCCCGGCCTCGAGCACCACGGCGCGGCGGCCGGCGCGGGCGAGCCACCAGGCGGCCGAGAGCCCGACGAAGCCGCCGCCGACCACCGCGGTCTCGACCTCGAGCGGCGGCTCCGGCCGGTCGAGCCAGAGCGAGGGCGGGGCAATGTCGGCGGTCCAGGGCACGGGTCGCGGCCTAACCCGCCAAAACGCTGCCGCCGTTGACGTTCAGGATCTCGCCGGTCAAGTGCCGGGCGAGCGGCGAGGCCAGGAACAGCACCGGCCCGGCGACGTCCTCGGCCGTGGCGATCCGGCCGAGCGGGATCCCCGCCGCCACCGCGGCGCGGCCGCCGCCGGCGAACGGCTCTTCGCACATCTCGGTGTCGACCCAGCCCGGGGCCACCGAGTTGACCCGCACCGCCGGCGCCAGCTCGGTCGCCCACGCCTTGGTCGCCGAGATCATCGCCCCCTTGGCCGCGGCGTAGGGGCTGTAGAACGCCTCGCCGCGCTGGCCGGCGGTCGAGGTCAGGTTGACGATGTTGCCGTCGGTCCCCTCGCGCAGCAGCGGCACCGCCGCCCGCGCGCACAGGAACGGGCCGGTGACGTTGATCGCCAGCGAGCGCTCGAAGCTCTCGAGGTCAAGCGATTCGATCGGGTTGCGCCACCAGACGCCGGCGTTGTTGACCAGGCCGTCGAGACCGCCCCAGCGCTCCTCGACGGCGGCGAAGAGGGCGTCGACCGCGGCGGGCTCGGAGACGTCGGCGCGGAAGGCGAAGTGGGGCGCCGGGGAGATCGCCGCCAGCTCGCGCAGCACCTCCTCGGCGCGGCCGGCGGCGGCGACGTAGTTGACCGCCACCGCCGCGCCGGCGCGCGCGAAGAGCCGGCAGCAGGCGGCGCCGATGCCCCGCCCGCCGCCGGTGACCAGCACGCGCCGGCCGTCGAGGTCGATCACCGGATCACCCCCGCGATTCCACGACCAGCGCGATCCCCTGGCCGCCGCCGATGCACGCCGAGGCGACCCCGAGGCCGCCGCCGCGCCGCCCCAGCTCCTTCGCGAGCGTCAGCGTGATCCGCGCGCCCGAGGCGCCCAGCGGGTGGCCGAGCGCGATCGCGCCGCCGTTGACGTTGAGCTTCGCCGTGTCGAGGCCGAGCTCCTTCACGACCGCCAGGAGCTGGCCGGCGAACGCCTCGTTGATCTCGAAGAGGTCGAGGTCGGAGATCTCCATGCCGAGCTTGCCGAGCGCCTGGCGGATCGCCGGCGCCGGCCCGATCCCCATCCGCGACGGATCGACCCCGACGACGCCCCAGCCGCGCAGGCGCCCGATCGTGCTCCAGCCGCGCTCGGCGGCGCGCTCGGCGGTGGTCAGGATCAGCATCGCGGCGCCGTCGACGATCCCCGAGGCATTGCCGGCGGTGACGTAGCCGTTCTCGTCGAACGCCGGCGGGAGCTTGCCGAGGATCTCCATCGTGGTGTCCGGGCGCAGGTGCTCGTCGCGGTCGACGGTCTTCGCCCGCTTGCCCTTGCCGACCTCGACCGGCACCACCTCGCCGGCGAAGCGGCCGGCCTCCCAGGCCGCGGCGGCGCGGCGCTGGCTCTCGACCGCGAAGGCGTCCTGCTCCTCGCGCGAGATGCCGTAGTCGTTGGCGAGGTTGTTCGAGGTCTGGGCCATGAAGCAGCCGCAGTAGGGGTCGAGGAGCGAGGTCAGGAGCAGGTCCTCGAACTTGCCGTGGGCGAAGCGGAAACCGCGGCGCGCCCCCCAGACCACGTGCGGCGCCTGGGTCATGTTCTCGGTGCCGCCGACCAGGCAGGTCACGGCGTCGCCGGCGAGGATGCGGAGCGCGCCCTGGATGATCGCCTCGACGCCGGAGCCGCACAGGCGGTTGACGGTCAGCGCCGGCCGCTCCTGCGGCACGCCCGCCTTGAGCGCGACGTGGCGGGCGCCGTAGAGCGCGTCGGGCGAGGTCTGGATGACGTTGCCGACGATCGTGTGGTCGATCTCGGCGGGGGCGACGCCGGTCTTCTCGAACAGCGCCCGCGCGGCGTGGGCACCGAGGTCGATCGCCGAGACGTCGGCGAACGAACCGTTGAATTCGGCCATCGGCGTGCGCACGCCGTCGACCAGGACGAGGTCTTGGATCTGCATGGGAAGTCGTGCCTCCGGATCAGGGTGGCGGCTGGCCACCTCGTTCGAGTTCGCGGTCGGGGCCGGAGCCGGATGCTGCGAGGAGTGGCTCCGGCGTCGAGAGCCTACCAGGCCATAACGGCTACCAGGCGATCCCGTAATCCTCGCCGAAGTCGCTCGCCGCGCCCCACATCGTGCCGTGCTCGCGGTCGAAGCCGATCGCGGTGATCGGCCCCGAGGTGCGGCGGCGGGTCTCGACGTCGTAGCCCATCCGCCCGAGCTCCTCGCGCACCCAGGGCGGCACGTCCTCGCGCACCACCAGCCGGCCGGGCTCGGACTCGTGGGCGCCGAAGGAGCTGCGCATCTGGTAGCTCTCGACGTTGGCGGCCTCGGCGGCCGCCTGGACGTCCATCCCGAACTCGACGACGTTGAGGAAGAACTGGAGGAGGTTCGGGTCCTGGGTGTCGCCGCCCTGGACCGAGAAGGCGAGGAAGGGCTTGCCGTCCTTGAGCGCCAAGGTCGGCGTGAGCGTGACCCGCGGGCGCTTCCCCGGTTCGACGACGTTGAACGGGTTCTCCGCCGGGTCGAGGACGAAGGCCTGCATCCGCTGCGACAGCCCGATCCCGGTCGAGCCGGCGATCACGGCTGGGATCCAGCCGCCGCTCGGCGTCACCGAGACCACCCAGCCCTCGGCGTCGGCGGCCTGGATCGAGGTGGTGCCGGCGCGGAACGCCTCCTCGCGGGTCATCGCGCCGGGCCGGCTCGCCTGCTCGTCCCCTTCCGCCGGCTCGGGCGGCGGCGGCGGCCACTTCTCGAGGAGGTCGAGGTACGGGTTCGCGCCGCCCTGGAACGGATACGGGTCACCGGGCTTGACCGCCGGGTCGTTCTTCGTCCAGTCGATCTGCTCGAAGCGGCGCCGGGCGTACTCCTTCGACAGGAGGCCCGCGATCGGCTCGGCGGGCGGGAAGTCGGGATCGCCGTAGTAGAAGTCGCGGTCGGCGAAGGCGAGGTTCATCGCCTGGTAGAGGGCGTGGATGTAGGCGGCGCTGTTGTAGCCCTTGGCCTTCAGGTCGGCGTTCTCGAGGACGTTCAACGCCTGGAGCATCACCGGCCCCTGGGTCCAGTGGGTGAGCTTGTAGACGTCGACGCCGCGGTAGCTGGTGGTCACCGGCGGCTCGATCTTCACCTGCCAGCGGTCCAGGTCCTCGACCGTGATCAGCCCGCCTTGCGCTTGCACCGCCGCCGCCAGGTCGCGCGCGACGTCGCCGCGGTAGAAGCGGTCGTAGGCGGCGTAGATCGCCTCCTTGCGCGACTTGCCGGCGGCGAGCGCCTGGCGCTCGGCCTCGACCAGCTTCCGGAGCGTGGCGAGGAGATCGGCCTGGCGGAAGACCTCGCCCGCCACCGGGGCGGCGCGCTTCTCCGGGTCCTCCGCGTCGAGGTGCGGCAGGAGCACCCGGCGCGAGTCGGGCCACTCGGCGAGGATCTCCCGGCGGCGCTCGATGTTGTCGGCCTGCTGGGCCTCGATCGGATAGCCGGCGGCCATCTCCATCGCCGGCGCGAGCACCTCCTCGAGGCTCAACGTGCCGTACTCGGCGAGCATGGTCATGAGCCCGCCCGGCGTCCCCGGCGTCACCGCCGCGAGCGGCCCGCGCTCGGGCGGATACGCCATGTCCCGCTCGCGGAAGAACTCCGGCGTCGCCCCGCTCGGCGCCACCCCGAGGGCGTTGATCCCGATCACCTTCCCGCTCCGCGGGTCATAGATCAGCGCCTGCGTCTCGCCTCCCCAGCCGAGCGTGTCCCACATCGTGCAGGTGGCGGCGAGCATGGCGCAGGCGGCGTCCACCGCGTTGCCGCCGCGGGCGAAGGTCATCGCCCCGGCGGTGGCGGCCAGCGGCTTGCCGGTGATCGCGACCCAGTGCTTGCCGTGGAGGACGGGCTTGTTGGTGCGCGACTGGGCGGCGGCCGGCGGGGCGGACGCAGCGAGGAGCGCGAGGGACGCGGCGAGAGCAGCGGCGGCGAAAGAACTCATGGACATGGCTCCTCCATGATCAGGCTCGCTGCCGATCATACGGGCAGCGGTACCCTGCCGCCGCGACCGGAGAGTCACTTGTCCGCTTCCGGCGGGAGAGTGCAGCTTATCTTGAGCAGCCTGTGGCAGAAGAGGGTGCGCGTTCATCTCTAAGGGGGACCAATGAGCAATACCGCCAAGGATTTTTGGAGCCGCTGGCACACGATAGGCCTGCTGGCCGTGGTCGTGGCCATCGTCGTGGTTGGTACGTTCGCCGCGAAGCTGACGCTCGCACCCGACGCGTCGGCGCCAATCCAGTGGTACCTCGTCATGCTCCTGCTGTTCCTGTTCATGGTCTTCGCCGGCCACGGCATCTCGGGTCGTCTGGCCGGCTTGCTGATCGACGAACGGAACAAGATGACGCTCTCGCGCCTGCAGCTCGTCCTGTGGACGGTGGTCATCCTCTCGGCCTATCTGACCGTGGTGCTCGCGCGCATCCCGAGCCATGGGCTCGAGGCGCTGTCGGTGGCGATCCCCACGCAGGTCTGGTGGCTCCTCGGCATCAGCACGGCCTCGATGGTGGGCTCGCCGCTCGTCCTGAGCAACAAGAAGCAGCAAAAGGTCTCCAAGGCGGAGAAAGACAACAGCGTAAGGCTCCTGGCGGCGGAGGTCCCACCCGAAGCGCCTGTGCAGGGCACCGCGGCGGTATGGGCGATCGGCGCCGTCGTGGTCTATGCCTCACCGAAGCAGGCGCGCTTCGCCGACCTCTTCCGCGGCGACGAGACCGGCAACGCCACCTCGCTCGACCTCGGCAAGGTGCAGATGTTCTTCTTCACCATCGTGGCCGTGCTGGCCTACGCCTTCGTGCTCGCCAACAGCTTCCCCGAGATGCTCGGCTCGCCCGGCTCGTCGGCCGCGTTCCCGGCGCTGGACGATGGGATGATCGCCCTGCTCGGGATCAGCCACGCCGGGTATCTGAGCAACAAGGCGGTCCCGCACAGCGCCAACACCTCGGCCGATGGGGGGCCGCCACCCGACCCGCCGCCGACAACCTGACGGAGCTTTCGGGGCGGCCACCGGAGCAGACCGCGCCTGAATCGGAGGAAGGCCATTGGCACAATCCGACCGGATCGTAAGGCTCAAGTGGCCTGGACCCGAGGCCTTTGCGAGCCCCGAGACCCTGGAGCGAGCGCTGGCCCGGCGGGCCGAGCGGGTGGAGAGCCTGCTTGCCCAGCAGTCGGGGACTCCCGCGCGGCCCGAGGTCCTCGGCGGGCCTCGGCGCGGGATGCTGGGGGCCGGCGAAAGATCTCGTCGCGCGGAGGTCGAGCGGGAAGCGGGAGTACCCGTGGAGGGCAGCGAGCGTGTGCGCGAGTGGCACCGCGAGGGGGTCGGCGCCTGGAACCTGGATGCCAGCTCCGCAACGGCGGGGGCGCTGGAGGAAGTGGGCTCCGATCTCCTGCGGGTCGACCACGACCGCGGCTTCGCCTTTCCGCCCCCGAAGGCGGCGGTCGACCACGTCCCCGGCAGCCAGCTCGAGCGCATCGGCGTCGGCTCGGCAACCTGGCTCAAGAGCCGTGGTAAGGGTGTGCGGATCGCCGTCGTGGATTCTGGTCTCGAGATCGGCCATCCCGAGTTCTCGGCCCTGGACCTCGACCGGATGGCGTGCTGGAGCTGGTACCGGCCGCATGCGCCCGAGCGGGGAAAGTTCGCCGCAATCCCCCTGGCGACAGGCCGCGGCTACGAGACCCGTCACTGGCACGGCACTGCGGTGGCCGGTCTGATCGCGGGCGGCACCAGCGGCGTCGCGCCAGAAGCCACCGTCCTGGCCCACAACGTCTTCTACGAGCGTCCCCGGCGCGAGGTGGAGCGACTCGGCTGGACCGACCCGAAGGGCGTCTGGCACGAGCCGGACGCGACGCTGCTGAGCGTCGAGGGGGCGCTGATGTACGCGAGCGCGACGCGCACCGACGTCATCGTCATCTCGCTGGGCACGCAGGGCTACGACCCGTGCTTCGAGGAGGAGATCGAGACCATCCACAGCTACTCCCCGACGACTCTCGTCGTCGTCGCGGCCGGCAACAGCGGTCCCGGCACCCACCTGAGCCCGGGCGACTATCGAGGTGTCCTCACGGTGGGCGCGATCGACGGGCAGGGCCGATTCTGGTCTGACACGTCGGGCGCGACGCTCGAGCGGCAGGGCGCCTACGTCAAGCCGGACCTCTATGCCGCGGGAACCGACCTGGATCTTCCAGTGCCCTCCGCGGTGAGCGCGGCGGGCTATCTCCGGAAGTCGGGAACCTCGTTCGCTGCGCCGATCGTCGCTGGCGTCGCCGCGCTGATCATCGGCTGGTACCGCGATCGGGGTCAGAGCATCGAAGCCCTCGAGATCCGCGAGCACCTGATCGCGACGGCGGACGATCTGCCCGTGCCGGCGGATCTCGGCGGCACCGGCAAGCGCCTCAACATCGGGCGCGCCCTGGCGGCGCTCAAGCCGAGCGTCACGACCTGACCGGCGGCGAACGCTGGAGGTCGTCGAGCAAACCGCCGATGCGGCCCTGGGGGGTGGCCACCACCTTCAGGCGAGCGCGCGGGGCGCGGGGCTGGATGTCATGGTTCCTCCTCCGTCACACCACCGTGATGCCGATCCCCAGCCTCGGCGCCCCGGCGAGACGGCGGTCGGCGGTGACCACCGTGGCGCCCAGACGCTGTGCCAGAGCGACGTAGAGAGCATCCCGAAGCGTGAGGTTCGAGCGCAGGTCCCAGGCCGCGGTGAGCAGCGGCGCGAGCGGAAACCGGTGGATCGGCGCGCGGGCGAGCTCGACGAGGCTGTCCGCGACCCGGCCCTCGACCACTTCGCCGGCACGAGCCAGGCGGCCGAGTGCGGAGAGCACCTCGGCGTCGAGGTGCGCTGGGGCCGCGACGACCTCCCCGCGGAGGGCCTCCGCCACCTGCCGCCCGGCGGCCGTTCCGAGCAGGAGCTCGACCGCGGCGGATGCGTCCAGGACCCGCACGGCCTCAGCGCCCGGCGACCGCGGCCAGGATTTCTTCGTCCTCCACCTCCCGGGCGGCGCGCACCGCCTCGGCACCCGCGGTCGCAAGAGTCGCAGGAGGCATCCGGGCAAGGCCGTCCAACCACTCGTCGATCGTGGGCAGCGCCGCGTGCTCGGCCAGGACTCCGAGCACGTACCGGCGCAGGCTCATGCCTTCGCGCGCGGCCCTTGCGCTGAGGACGGAGTGGAGATCGTCGGGTACGTCGCGGACGTGGAGGGTGGTCGGCATGAGCGGATGGTAGCAAACTGCACCCACCCAGGCTGCGCGCGGCATCCAATTGCGGTGCGCCCGGAGCAGCGGCGGCCCGCCGGTGATCGGCTTTCGCGCCGCTTCCCGCACTCCCGATCTGGGGACCGCGAACGGCCGACGCCGGCCCCTTCCGGGACCCGATCGAACCGCGGCCCGCCGCCGGGCCGCTCTTCCGCGCGCCGCTCTGCGCCGCGCCTCTGGAGGACTGTCCATGCCCGCCATCCGGACCCGTCTCCGCTCTCGTGCGCTCCTGCTGACCGTGCTGGCCGCCGCCGTCGCCGCAGCCGCGAGCCCCGCGCTCTCGGCCCCGTCGGCTCCGGCGCCGCTGATCACGCCCGCCGAACGCCTGCCGGGACTGAAACCGGACGAGCTGCCGGTGGAGCTCACGCTGAGCCTCGCAGGCAGCCTCGAGACGACCCCGGCCAACGGCTCCGCTCCGGCGTGCCCGGTGGTCAACTCCTGCGGTGGCGTCAACACCGGCTTCTGCACCGTCAGCAATCTTGGACCGTGCTGCACCAGCGGCGGCGCGACCCTGTGCTGTCCCGCCGGCACGACGCTCAAGGTCCGCGAATGCATCTATTCACAGGTATCGGGCGTCGTCGGCAGGACCTTCTGCCGCGACCGCCAGCTCACCTGCGAGTGAGCGATCCGGCGCGGGCGGCGCCCGAACGCGGCGTCAGCCGCGGAGCATCGCCCGCGCCGCGTTGCGGCCCGGGAGCCCCGTCACCCCCCCACCCGGGTGGCAGCCCGCGCCGCATAGCCAGAGCCCCGCGACCGGGGTCCGGTGGTCGTACCAGCCGGCGAACGGGCGTAGGTGGAGGAGCTGGTCGAGGGTCATGTCGACCTGGTAGAGGCAGCCGCCGCGGACGCCGAGGCGGCGCTCGAGGTCCTCGGGGGTGACGATGTCGCGGTGCTCGATCGAGGCGGTGAAGCCCGGGGACGCCGCCTCGATCCGCGCGGTGACCCGGTCGGCGAGGAGGTCGCGGGCGGCGGGCCAGTCGGTGCCGCGGAGGTGGCGCGGGACGTACTGCACCCAGGCGACCGCGACGTGGCGGCCCTCGGGCGCCAGCGACGGATCGAGCGCCGAGGGGACCGTCAGCTCGACCCACAGCGCCTCGGCGAAGCGGCCGTACTTGGTCGGATCGAAGGCGCGCTCGAGGTCGTCGAGCGTGCCGCCGCCGAGCTGGATGCGGCCCTGGAGGTGCGATCCGCCGGCGGGGGCGCCGGCCAGCTCGGGGGCGCGGCCGAGCCGGTAGCGCACCAGCGCCACGCTCCCCCGGCCGCGGATGCGCTCGACCGCGCGCACCGTGTCGGGGTCCAGCCACTCCGGCGCCACCAGGTCGAGGAGCGTGGTCTTGGGGTCGAGCGCCGAGCAGACCGCGCCGGCCGCGATCTCCTCGCCGCTCTCGAGCACCACGCCGTCGGCGCCGCCTTCGACCACCCGCACCGACGCCACCCGCGCGCCGGTGCGGACCTCGCCGCCGCGCGCGGCCACCGCCGCCGCCACCGCCTCGGTCAGCTTGCCGATCCCGCCCCGCACCAGGGTCAGCGGTGTAACCAGGCCCGGCGTCCACGCCGGCCGGTGGTGCAGGAGCCCGTAGACCGATCCCGCCGAGCGCGGCCCGAGCGGCGAGCAGGTGAGCGCCGGGCCGGCGAGCGCGGCCTTGACCCGGTCGTCGGCGAAGCGCTCGTCGAGCACGTCCTGGAGCGGCATCGGCAGGTGGCGGAGCGCCTCGGGCATCTCGTCGGCGCCGAGGCGCCGGAGCCGCCAGGCGAGCTGGACGAGCTGGAGGACGCCGGCGAGGCCGCTCGGCGCCGGGTCGGGCAGGATGTCGGTCAGGGTCGGCTCGAGCGCGGCGGCGAGCCGGCGGTGGAAGCGCTCGAGTTCCTCGTAGGCGGCGCCGTCCGCGGCCGAGGAGGCGGCGGCGACCTGGGCCGCGATCGGCCCCTGGCGCGGGTCGAGGTGTAGCGCCGCGCCGCCGCCGGCCGCCGGCAGGAAGACGCCGCCGCCGGCGATCCGCACCAGGCCGTGCTCCTCGAGCCCCAGCTCGGCGACCACCGACGGGTGCAGCAGCTCGACCGACCCGAACGCCGCCGGCACGCGGCCGCCGCCGGGCAGCTCCTCGGTCGCCACCGCTCCGCCGAGCCGCTCGGAGGGCTCGAGCACCACCACCGACTTCCCCGCCTTCGCGAGGTACGCCGCCGCGACCAGCCCGTCGAAGCTCCCGCCGACGACCGCCACGTCGTAGCGCCGGGCCATCAGATCGCCCTCGATTCGAGGAGCTGGCGGGCCGCGAGCTGCCCGGGTGCGCCCATCACGCCGCCGCCGGGGTGGGTGCCCGAGCCGCACAGGTAGAGGTTCCGGATCGGCGTCGAGTAGCCCTCGGTCCCCGGCACCGGGCGGAGGAAGAAGAGCTGCTCGAGCGACAGCTCGCCGTGGAAGATGTTCCCCTCGGTGAGGCCGAAGGTCTCCTCGAGGTCCCAGGGGGTGACCACCTGGCGGTGCAGGATCAGCTCGCGCAGGTTCGGGATGTACTGCGCGAGCGTGTCGACCACGGTGTCGCCCAGCTCCTCGCGGCGCTCGGGCCAGGTGCCCTCGGCGAGCCGGTAGGGGGCGTACTGGACGAAGATCGACATCACGTGCTTGCCGGGCGGCGCCATCGACGGATCGGTCATGGTCGGGATCACCATGTCCATGTAGGGCCGGCGCGAGAAGCGGCCGTACTTGGCGTCGTCGTAGGCCTCTTCGAGGTAGTCGATCGACGGGCTGATCGACATCGCCCCGGCGAGGTAGGGCTCGATCGGCTCGCCGCGCCGGCGGAGCGGCTCGAGGCAGCTCGGCACCGGCAGCGCGTCGAGCGAGAGGTTGACCTTGGCCGAGGAGCCACGGATGCGGAAGCGCGCGATCCGGCGCCGGAACTCGGGGTCGAGGTGCTCGGGAGCGACCAGCTTCTCGAAGGTGCGCCGGGGATCGACGCTCGAGAGCACGACCCGGGCGCCGATCTCCTCGCCGCTCTCGAGCACCACGCCGCGGGCGGCGCCGTCCTTGATCAGGACCTCGGCGATCGGGGCCTCGGTGCGGATCTCGGCGCCGAACGAGCGCGCCGCTCCGGCGATCGCCTCGGCCAGCCCTCCCATGCCGCCGCGCGGGAAGCCCCAGGCGCGGAACTGGCCGTCGATCTCGCCCATGTAGTGATGGAGCATCACGTAGGCCGAGCCGGGCGAGCGCGGGCCGAGGAAGGTGCCGATGATGCCGCTCGAGGCCAGGGTGCCGAGGAGCGCCGGCGTCTCGAACCACTCCTCGACCAGGTCGGCGGAGGACATCGTCATCAGCCGCGCGAGGTCCCAGAGGTGATCGCCATGGCGGCCGAAGGTGCGGCCGACCCGGGCCAGCGCCGCCAGGTTGCCGGGAGCCAGCGACGTGGCGCTCGGCGCCGGCGTGGCGAGCAGCGGCCGCACCGCCATCGCCAGGTGGTACATGAGCTTCCCGAACTGCTCGTAGCGCTCGGCGTCGGCGACCGAGTGGCGGGCGATCTCGCGCCGGGTCTCGGCGGCGTCGTGCCAGCGCATCAGGTAGTCGCCGCCAACCGGGCCGGTCCCCTCGGCCAAAGGAGTCAGCGTGCCGTCGAGCGGCAGCAGCTCGAAGCCGAAGCGCGGGAGACCCAGGTCGTCGATGATCTGCGGCCGCAGCAGGCTCACGACATACGAGCAGACCGTGTACTTGAAGCCGGGATACAGCTCCTCGGTCACCGTCGCGCCGCCGACGAGGTGCCGGCGCTCGAGCACCAGCACTTTGCGGCCAGCGCGCGCCAGGTAGGCGGCGCAGACGAGCCCGTTGTGGCCGGCGCCGATGATCACCGCGTCGTAGTTGGTAGCGATCGCCCGCCTCCCTCGCATCGAGCCGTCTGGCGTCCGGCCGCCGATCATTCCAGAATGCGGAGCCCGGAATCCACTACCGCCAACCACCCTGCGCCGCACGCCGCCGCCGAGGGCCCGAGAGATGACGACCGGAACCCCCTTCCACCCCCGCACCGAGCCGCTCTGCCGCAGCCACGCCTGGCGCCACTGGTCGGGCTACGTGGTGGCGACCTCCTACAGCGACTTCGTCCAGCCCGAGTACGCCGCGATCCGCCACGCCGCGGCGCTGATCGACGTCAGCCCGCTCTACAAGTACCGGATCGAGGGGCCGGGCGCCGAGGCGCTGGTCGACCGCGTGATCACCCACGACGCCGGCAAGCTCGAGCCCGGCCGCATCGTCTACACCCCGTGGTGCGACCCCGACGGCGCGGTGCGCCAGGAGGGGACGGTCTTCCGGCTCGGCGAGCGCGACTTCCTCCTCTGCGCCGCCGAGCCGACCTTCGCCTGGCTCGAGCACAACGCCCGCGGCCTCGAGGTCGAGCTGACCGACCGCAGCACCGAGATCGCCGCGCTCTCGCTCCAAGGGCCGGCGTCGCGCACCGTCCTCGCCGCGGCGGCCCCCGGCGCGGCGATCGAGACGCTGAAGTTCTTCCACTGGCGCGAGAGCGAGATCGCCGGCGTGCCGGTGACGATCTCGCGCACCGGCTACACCGGCGACCTCGGCTACGAGGTGTGGGCGCCGGCCGAGCGCGCGCTGGCCGTCTGGGACGCCCTGATGGAGAGCGGCCGCGCCCACCACGTCACCCCCTGCGGCCTGGCGGCGATGGACGTGGCGAGGGTCGAGGCGGGGTTCGTGCTCCTGGGCGTCGACTACGTCTCGGCCGAGAAGGCGCTGATCCCGAGCCACCGCAGCGACCCGTTCGAGCTGGGGCTCGGCTGGGCGGTCAAGCTCGGCAAGCCCCGGCGCTGCGTCGGCCACGCCGCCCTCGCCGCCGCCAAGGAGCGCGGCCCGCGCCGGCGGGTGGTCGGGATCGAGATCGACTGGCAGCCGCTCGAGGACCTCCACCTCGAAGCCGGCCTGATGCCCGACCTGCCGCTCCTCCCCTGCCGCGAGCCGGTGCCGGTCTACGCGCCGGACGGCGGCCTCCAGATCGGCCGGGTCACCACCCGCGTCTGGTCGCAGCTCCTCAAGAAATACATCGGCCTCGCCACCGTCGCCTCCGACCACGCCGCCCCCGGCTCCCGGGTCGACATGGAGGTGACGGTCGACTTCGCCCGCCGGCGCGCGCCGGCGCGGGTGGTCGAGACGCCGTTCTTCCGGCCGGAGCGGATGCGGGCTTGAGCGAACGCGCCGGGTCGAGCCCTGTGAGAGCATCGAGCATGGCCAGAACCGCTGATCCGGCAGGCGCCCAGTTCCTTCGCTACTTTGGACCGCTCCTCGATGCCCTTCGCGCACTCGGCGGTTCCGGCGCTCCGAGCGAGGTCGTCGAACAGATCGCCGCCGATCTCGACCTCTCAGACGAGGTACAGAACGAGCTGCTCGACTCAGGTTCTCCGAGATTTCCCAATCAGGTCGCCTGGGCACGTTTCTATCTCACGCGCGAGGGGTTTCTCGATTCCTCCAAACGCGGCATCTGGAGCCTCACGGACAAGGGACGAGGAGCTCAGCTCACACCGCAAGATGCTCGCGAGATCTTCCGCAAGTGGGTCAAGATCTTCGCGGCGGAGCGGGCGAAGAAGAAGGCAGCGCAAACAACTGGCGACGAGCAGGCACCCGAGAGCGAGGCGCCTGCGGCTTCGACCTTTCGAGAGAGGCTCGCGGAGATCCTTCTGTCTCTCCCTCCGGCCGGCTTCGAGCGCCTCTGCCAGCGCCTGCTCCGCGAATCGGGCTTCGTTCAGGTCATCGTCACGGGCCGGAGCGGCGACGGCGGAATCGATGGCCACGGCACGCTGCAGATCAACCCACTGGTGAGCTTCAAGGTCCTCTTCCAGTGCAAGCGTTTCAAGAGTGCGGTGACCTCAGGCCTCGTGCGTGACTTCCGAGGAGCCATGCAGGGACGCGCCGATAAGGGAATCATCCTCACCACGGGCACTTTCACGGCCGATGCGAAGCGGGAAGCGACACGCGATGGCGTACCGCCTATCGAATTGGTCGACGGGACGAAGCTCATAGAGATGTTCGCGGAACTGGAGCTCGGGCTGAAACCGGTCACAACCTACGACATCGACGAGGGATTCTTCGGCGAGTTTTGCTGATCATCCGCTCTTCTGGCCGCGAAAGCGTAACCCTGCCGCCGGCCGGCGGCAGGTCCTGAGCGGTGAGCTGCGGATCAGCGCTCAGGATCCCCGATCTCTTCGTTGAAGTCGTCGGCGATCCGCAGACTGTCGCGCCAGGTGCCGGGCCGGCGCCGGGGCGCCGGGAGCGTGGTGGACACCAGGCGTGCGATCGGCCTGCCATAGCGGGCGATGACGACTTCCTCGCCCGCCTCGACCAGGGTCAGCAGGCGGGATAGCCGAGTCTTCGCCTCCTGGACGTTGACGGTCATCGAGGAAACGTAGACCAGACCGAAGACCAGGTCAACTCTGTGCGAAGTCCGGCGGTCCGCCGATCAAGTCACCCGAACAAGTTGACCAAAGCGATCCACCGATCTAGTGTATGCGGACATGGCGACCACGAAACTCAAGACCGTGTTCACCGCCGAGCCCGCCCAGGTCGAGCGGATTCGCGAGGTGGTGGAGAGCGGCCTGTACCGTTCCAGCTCGGAGCTGATCCGCGAAGCCATCGACGAGAAGCTCGAGCGGGTGCGGCGCGGACTCCTGGCCCGGCAGGTGGAGGCCTACTGCGAGCGTGGGTACGCCGCCGAAGACGCAGGGCTGATCGAGGCCCAGGCCCTCGACCGAGACGAGTAGCGGATGCGCCGCGGTGAGATCTGGTGGGCGCGGGTGCCGATGCGCGGCGCGACCGGGAAGCGGCGGCTGATGCTGGTGGTCTCGGACGACGCCTTCAACGAGAACGAGCGCTACTCGAAGGCCATGGTCGTCCACCTGACCTCCGTCGAGCGCGCGGGCGGAGGCTTCGATTGGGAGGTGGCGCTGCCGAAAGGAACGGCCGGCCTCCCACGAGCCAGCATCGTCAAGTGCGCCGAGGTCTACACCCTCTGGAAGGAGCAGCTCCAGGGCCCGGCCGCGACGCTGTCCCCGTCGCTCATGCGCCGCGTCGATCGAGCGCTGGCGATCGCGCTAGGGCTTCCGCCCGTGGCCGGCGAGTAGCCGACAGGGATCCGTGGGGACCCGAAACCGAGGAAGCGCTATCCTGCCCGCCGATGCGCATCGACCCGGCAAGCGGCCTGATCGAAGGCGTCGCCCTCCTTCCTTCCCCCAACCAGGACGCCCGCCCCGCCGGCGCCGCGGTCGAGCTGCTGGTCGTCCACGGCATCAGCCTGCCGCCGGGGGAGTTCGGCGGGCCGTGGATCGACGCGCTGTTCACCAACTCGCTCGACCCTTCGGCGCATCCCTACTTCGCCGGCATCGCCTCGCTGCGGGTCTCGCCGCACGCGCTGATCCGGCGCGGCGGCGAGGTCGTGCAGTACGTGCCGTTCCACCGGCGGGCGTGGCACGCCGGGGTCTCGGCGTGGCGGGGGCGGACGGCGTGCAACGACTTCTCGGCCGGGATCGAGCTCGAGGGGACGGACGAGATCCCCTACACAGATCTCCAGTACCGGCGGCTGGCGGAGTTGGCTCGGTCGCTGATGGCCGCCTACCCCGCGATCACGCCTGAGGCGATCGTCGGCCACTCCGACGTCGCGCCCGGACGCAAGACCGATCCCGGGCCGGCGTTCGACTGGGCACGGCTGCGGGCGATGCTGGGGAGCCGCGCGGCTCAGACCACCGGCGGCGGAGGCTGAGCGACAGGCCGAGCCGGGAGCTGGTAGCATTTGAGAACTCGGAGGCCCGAGGCGATGAACGAATCCCAGCCGGTGACGGAGATCGTCGGAGGTGAGCCCTACCGCTACTACCCCCTGGGTGACCACGTCGTCCGTGCACCGGAGGTCTGCGGGGGCCGGCCCACCTTCAAGTACACGCGGATCGAGATCACCGGAGCCCTGGAGAGGCTCGCGGCGGGCGAGCCGGTGGACGAGATCGTGCGGGGTTACGGGGGTCGGGTGTCCTCCGAGGCCATGGCGGAAGCCGTCAGGATCGTCACCAGCCAGTTCCTGGAGACGCTGCCGACTCTCACGGTCAGCTCGTGATCGTCCTCGACGAGCAGACAATGCCGGCAGATGCAGCCGAACCGAGGCCATGCTGCGGCACCGCTCAGGCGCCGCAGGGCATCCGGCCATGCCTCCGCGTCGAGCGCGGTGCGGTCAAGGAGAAGGGAGCCATCGCAACGGGTCATCTATCGTCGAAGGCCCTTAGTCTTAGTCTCGCGCGTACGGCGGAGCGTGGTGCGCGGGCAGTCAAACGGCCGCGCCGCTCGTGTAAGCTGTCGATACCGTGACCGCCTCCATCCGCCACGTCGCGATCCGGAACTTCAAGAGTCTCGGCAGCGTGTCGGTGCCGTTGCAGCGGCTGACGGTGCTCGTCGGTCCCAACGGCTCGGGCAAGAGCAACTTCGTCCAGGCGCTGGCGTTCGTGCAGGAGGCGCTGGCCACCAACATCGACCTGGCGTTTACGAACCGCGGCGGGGTAGGCGCGGTGCGCCGCCGCTCCGGCGGCCATCCCTGGCACATCGGCGTTAGGCTGGGCCTCGACCTCGGCGACGGAGCCCGAGCCGACTACGCGTTCGAGATCGCTGCCAAGCCCAGGGAGCGGTTCCGCGTTTCCCACGAGCGCTGCATCGTCCAGCGGCCGCTCCAGGAGCGCGTCGAGTTCGAGATTCGGGACGGTGTCTTCGACGTTCCGATTCCTGGGATCCGACCACGGGTGGAACCTGACCGGTTCGCCCTCTACGCAGCCTCCGCCACGGAAGAGTTCCGCCCGGTCTATGACTTCCTCTCTCGGATGCGGTTCTACTCGATCGTGCCCGACCGTGTGCGCGAGCAGCAGCAGGCCGATCCGGGAGAGGTCCTGAAGACCGACGGCAGCAACGCGGCCGCCGTGCTGAAGCGCCTAAGGGATCAAGACCTCGACGGCTACGATCGGGTCTGCAGGCTGCTGGCACGAGCCGTCGAAGGGGTCGAGCGGGTCGAGCACGCCCTGGCCGGAGACAAGGAGACTCTGCGATTCCGGCAGGACATCGGGCTGAAAATCCCGTGGGACTTTCCGGCGATCAGCATGTCGGACGGAACGCTGAGGCTCCTCGGTCTGCTGCTAGCGGTCTATCAACCGGGTCCCGCCACCGTCGTCGCCGTCGAGGAGCCGGAGGCGACCGTCCACCCGGCGATCGCCGAGTTGGTCCTCCAAGTCTTCCGGGACGCCGCCCGCGAGCGCCAGATCTTGATCACCACCCACAGCCCGGACATCCTCGACTCGAGCGGGTTGCGGAGCGATGAGATCTTGGCTGTGACCAAGGAGCGCGGAACGACGCTTATCGCGCCGCTCGCACCGAGCGCGCGAGAAGCGGTCCGCGACCGCCTCTACACTCCAGGCGAGTTGCTTCGCGTCAACGAGCTGACGCCCGATCTGGACATCGCCCGTCGCAGTGCCAAGCAACTCGATCTCTTCGACCGAGCGATCCTAGAGCCGATCGAGGTAGCGGGTTGACGGTCATCGTACCGATCGTCGAAGGTCAGTCCGAGGTCGAGGCTATCCCGATCCTCCTCCGCCGGCTCCTGTCGGAGTCGGGCGACCATTCGATCTCGATTGCGCGGCCTTTCCGAGTCCAGCGAAACCGCGTAGAGAGGTCCGGGGAGGTCGAGCGCAATGTGATTCAGGCTGTCCGCTCGCGCCCGGGCGCGGCCGCCGTGCTGGTCGTCCTCGATAGCGACGACGACGACCCCGCGGTCCTGGGCTCCCGACTGGCCGAGCGCTGTCGGGTAACGACCCCCCTCCCGGTAGGAGTGGTGATCGCTCGGCGCGAGCTGGAAGCCTGGTTTTTGGGTGCCAAGGAGTCACTCCGGGGGTTTCGCAACATCCGCGATGACGCTGCCGCGCCGCCGGACCCCGAGTCGATCCGGGGAGCCAAGGAGCGGTTGACCCGGAACATGGTCCGTGGCAGCTATGTCGAGGTCGACGACCAGCCAGCGTTCGCGGCACGCTTTGACCTGGCGCTGGCGAACTCACGATGCCCATCGTTCGCCATGCTGATCCGGGAGCTCGGTGCTCTCGTCACTACCCTACGGGCATGACGGCATCGGCGGCGGCGCCTTGCGGACCGGGGACGATCGTCAGGCCCGCGCAGTCGATGGCTAGACCTAGAAGCAGGGCAGCGACCCGATGCTGGCGAACGCCTGCCCGCCGCAGGCGTCGGTGACCGTCACCCAGAAGAAGTTGACGTTGCCCGACCCGCAGCCCGCGCCCGAGTAGTAGGCATAGGCCCAGGCGCCGCCGGAGCTCCACGACGGCGCCGAGCCCGAGTAGCTCCAGGCGTACGAGTGGGGCGGCGTGCCGCCGGTGGTGACCGCGTTGCACGACACCTGGTGCGAGCCCGCGAAGTTGCCCGAGCAGCTCAGGCTGGCGGCAAGCGCGCCGGCGGTCGGCGGCGCGGTGAGTACGGTGACGAACAGGCTCGAGATGTACTCGACCGGCATGTAGATCGAGTCGTTGCCGTCGCTCCCGGGCTCGCCGCTGTGGGTGCCGTAGGCGAGGGTCTCGACGAACCAGGGCCCGCCGCTGTCCCCCGGCGACGACAGGTTGACGGTGCGGCCGTCGACGCGGACGAAGGTCGACGCGGCGCTCGAGACGTAGCTCGGCGCGTAGGTCTTGCTCTCGATGTAGCCGCAGGTGTAGCCGGTGGTCATCCCGTGCTTGCAGACGTAGGAGCCGATCGCCTGGTTGGCACGGGTCTGGATCCCGGTGACGTCACGGATCCCGATGCCGGAGTCGAAGTCGTCGGCGACCGGCATGCCGCAGGTCGCCGAGTGCCACTGGACGTCCTGGTTGCCCGACTGGTCCTCGGCGCGGAACGGCAGGCTGACGCCGCTGAAGGACTGTGCGTTGCCGCAGTGGGCGGCGGTGAGGAGACCGTGCTGCCCGGCGCTCGAGCGCACGGTGAAGGCGCCGGTGCAGGTCGAGAGCGGCCGGCCGCCGAGGAGGGTGACCTGATCCGGGCTGCTCAGCCGCTCGACCGCGACCACCGCCACACCCTCGGGCAGCCGCAGCCCGCGCTGGGCCAGGGAGGCCTGGAGGAGGTCCGCCTCGACCGCGTATAGCTCGACCCGGTTGCCGTAAACGTCGATCTGCGACTCCACCGTCACCCCGAGCTGGCCGGCCAGATGGTGCGCGGCCGCCTGCGCCGCCTCCAGCCCGGCGAGCGAGTGGACGGCCGGCCGCACCTCGAGGAGATCGGCCAGCACCCCTTTGCCGGCGAGGGCGCGGACCCGCGGCGCCGCGGCGAGGTCGGTCATCCGCACCACGACCCGGAACTCGGGCTCGTGCTCGAGCCACAGGCCGGCGAAGCGCTCGGGCTCGCCCTCGGCCAGCCGGTGCTCCAGCTCGCCGAGGCCGCCATGGAGCTGGACGCCGAGGCGGAACGCCGCCTCGTCGAGGCCGACCCCGTGATCGGCGGCGTACGACGCGGCGTCCTGGAGGAGCGCCTCGTCCGAGAGCGGATCGTCGAGGACCTGGGCGGCCGCGGCGGCCGCGGCGAGGGAGACGAGGAGACCCGGGACGAAGACCTTGCGCAGCATGGATCACTCCCCCTTGCGCACTTCTGAAGTTACAACCCAGAGGTGCCGGTCGGGAGAGCGAGGGCGACAACAGGGCCTATCGGTAGTTCCCGGGGTGCCCGGTCTGGAACACCACCACCCGCTGCCCGGGCTCGATCCTTCCCTCCGCGGCGAGGTCGCCGACCGCCGCCAGCGCCGCCGCGCCCTCGGGGCCGATCAGCACCCCCTCCTCCCGCGCCGCGCGGGCCGTGATCGCGTCGAGCCGCCCCTCCTCCACTGCCACCGCGGCGCCGCCGGTCTCGTAGAGCGCGCGCAGGACCAGGAAGTCGCCGATCGCCTTGGGCACGCGCAGGCCGTAGACGCGGGTGTCGGGGTCGGGCCACGGCTCGGCGCGGTCGGCGCGCTGCTCGAAGGCGGCGACCAGCGGCGCGCAGCCGGCCATCTGGACGACCGCGAAGCGCGGGCGGCGGCCGGGGGCGATCAGGCCGAGGCGCTCCAGCTCGTCGAACGCCTTGTGCATGCCGACGATGCCGGTACCGCCGCCGGTCGGGTAGACGATCCAGTCGGGCAGCTCCCAGCCGAGCTGCTCGGCCAGCTCGAGGCCCATGGTCTTCTTCCCCTCGGCGCGGTAGGGCTCGCGCAGGGTCGATAGGTTCCAGAAACGGGCTTCGGGATGGGCCGCGGCCCGCTCGGCGAGGAGCGCGGCCGACTCGACCAGGGTGCGGCCGCCGGCGATCACCTCGGCACCGTGGAGGCGGCAGCGCTCGGCGACGGTGGGCGGCGTGTCGGCCGGGAGGGCCACCCGCGCCGGCAGGCCGGCGGCCGCGGCATAGGCGGCGAGGGCCAGGGCGGCGTTGCCGGCGCTCGCCAGCTCGACCCCGGGCGCCCCCAGCTCGCGGGCACGGTGGACCGCGAGCGCCAGCCCGCGCGCCTTGAACGAGCCGGTCGGGTTGCCGGACTCGTCCTTGAGCAGGAGGTCGACGCCGTCCGGAGCGAGCCGGCCGAGGCCCACCAGCGGCGTGCCCCCCTCGCCGAGGTCGGCGCGGCGCTCGAAGTCGGCGACCGGCAAGAGCTCGCGGTAACGCCAGAGCGTCCACGGCCGGCCGGGGAGCGCGCGGCGGAGCGACTCGCCCTTTGACGAGTCGAGGTCGTACTCGACCAGCCAGGGAGCTCCCGCCGGCGACAGAAACGCCGGCTCGTCGAGCGGCGCGGTCGCGCCCGTGCGCGAGCAGACCAACCGGCGCGCCCAGCGGCCGGCCGCGGAGGCGGCGATCCCGCTCACCCGAGCCGCTCGCGCACCGAGTAGCTGGCGCGGCGGCGGAACGACGACTGGGTGATCAGCTCGGCGATCAGGCCGGTCGAGAGGAGCTGGATGCCGAGGATCATCAAGAGCACGCCGAGGAGCAGGAGCGGGCGGTTCGAGAGGTTCTGGCCGCCGAACCAGAGCGTCGCGAGATAGGCGTTGATGCCGGTGCCGGCGAGGAAGAAAGCCAGCCCCACCGCGCCGAAGAGGTGCAGAGGCCGCGGCGAGTAGCGGGTCAGGAAGAGCACGGTCAGGAGGTCGAGGAAGCCCTTGTAGAGCCGGTCGATGCCGTACTTCGAGGAGCCGTGGAGGCGCGGGTGGTGGGTGACCTCCAGCTCGCCGACCCGGAAGCCCCGACGGCTCGCCAAGACCGGGATGTAGCGGTGCAGCTCGCCGTAGATCGAGATCTCGTCGAGCACCTCGCGCCGGTACGCCTTGTAGCCGCAGTTGAAGTCGTGGAGGTCGACCCGCGCCAGGTGGCGGGTGACCCAGTTGAAGAGCTTCGACGGCCAGCGCTTCGACGGCGGGTCGCGGCGCCGCCGTTTCCAGCCCGAGACCAGGTCGAGGTCCTCCCCCTCGAGCCGCTCGAGGAAGCGCGGGATCTCGTCGGGGTCGTCCTGGAGGTCGCCGTCCATGGTGACGACGATCGCGCCGCGGGCGGCGTCGATGCCGGCGGTCAGCGCCGCGGCCTTGCCGAAGTTGCGGCGCAGGCGGACCAGGCGCACCCGCGGATCGGCGTCATGGGCGGCGCGCACGGCGCGGGCGGTGCCGTCGGCCGAGCCGTCGTCGATGAAGATCAGCTCGAAGGTGCGGCCGAGCCGGTCGAGCACCGCGGCCACCCGCGCCGCCAGCTCGCCGACGCTCGGCTCCTCGTCGAGCACCGGCACCAGGACGGTGATCTCGGGCGGCGGCGCCCCCTCGGCCTCCTCGGGCGCCTCGGCGGGCTCGGACCTGACGACGGGGCGCGCGGGGGGTTCGACTCCCACCCGCCTTTCTGGTAGAACTGTCGCCGGCGTGCCCACGGAGGCGGATTCTACCCCAGCGATCCAGCCCGTTTTCGCGCGCGCCGCCCCAGGAATCGGTCCAAGATCCCGCCCCGACACCCGGTCCGCCCAACGCCCGTCGAGGGAGACGCCCGAGCGATGCCCGACCGTGCCCCGCTTGCCGAGCTTGCCGACATCCCGGTGGTGATCCTGTGCGGCGGCCAGGGCACCCGGCTGCGCGAGGAGACCGAGTACCGCCCCAAGCCGATGGTCGAGATCGGCGGCCGGCCGATCCTCTGGCACATCATGAAGATCTACGGCGCCTACGGGGTGCGCCGCTTCATCCTCTGCCTCGGCTACAAGGGGTGGATGATCAAGCAGTACTTCCTGCGCTACCAGGAGCAGGAGCGGGACTTCACGATCACGACCGACGGCAGCCGGCCGATCGAGTACCACGGCCCGGCACCCGCGGACGCCTGGCGGGTGACCTGCGCCGAGACCGGCGAGGAGAGCGCCACCGGCGCGCGCCTCTGGCGGGTGCGCGACTACATCGACACGCCGACCTTCTTCTTCACCTACGGGGACGCGGTGGGCGACCTCAGGATCGACGAGCTGCTGGCCTTCCACCGCGCCCAGGGGCGGATCGGCACCGTCACCGGCGTCAACCCGACCTCGCGCTACGGCGAGATGGAGGTCGGCGACGACGGCCGGGTGATCGAGTTCAACGAGAAGCCGACGGTCGCCGAAGGCTGGGTGTCGGGCGGCTTCTTCGTCTTCGAGCGCGGCATCTTCGACTACCTCGACGAGGACCCCGGGCTCTTCCTCGAGATCGAGCCGCTGCGCCGGCTGGCGCGCGACCGCCAGCTCTCGGTCCACCGCCACCGCGGCGCCTGGCACCCGATGGACACCTACCGCGACTACCTCCACCTGAACGAGCTGTGGCGCTCGGGGAAGCCGCCCTGGAAGATCTGGGATTGAAGCCTCCCTGCCGCTTCTGCGGCCGGCCGCTCGGGCTGACCTTCGTCGACCTCGGCGCGACGCCGCTCGCCAACTCCTACCTCGACGCCGCCGGCCTCGACCGGCCGGAGGTCTTCCACCCGCTCCACGCGCGGGTGTGCGAGGGGTGCTGGCTGGTCCAGCTCCCAGAGGTCGAGAAGGCCGAGAACATCTTCTCCGACTACGCCTACTTCTCCTCCTACTCGGAGACCTGGCTCGACCACTGCGAGCGCTTCGCCGCCGGCGCGGTCGAGCGCTTCGGGCTCGGCCCGGGGAGCCGGGTGGTCGAGGTGGCGAGCAACGACGGCGGGCTCCTCGCCTGCTTCCGGAAGCGCGGGATCGAGGTGCTCGGCGTCGAGCCGGCGGGCAATGTCGCCGCTGCGGCGAAGGGAAAGGGGATCCCGACCCGGGTGGCGTTCTTCGGCCGCGCGCTGGCCGAGGAGCTGGCGGCGGATGGACTGCGCGCCGACCTCCTCGCCGGCAACAACGTCTTCGCCCACGTCCCCGACCTCAACGACTTCACCGCCGGGCTGGCGGCGGTGCTGGCGCCCCGGGGGGTGCTGTCGCTCGAATTTCCGCACTTGGTGCGGCTGATCGAGGGGCGGCAGTTCGACACCGTCTACCACGAGCACTTCTCCTACTTCTCGTTCACCACCGCGCGCGCGGTGCTCGCCGCCCACGGGCTCGAGGTCTTCGACGTCGAGGAGCTGCCGACCCACGGCGGCTCGCTCCGGGTGCTGGCCCGGCACGCGGAGGGAGGCGGCGCGGGCGAGCCCGACGAGCGCGTCGCGGAACTGCTCGAGCGCGAGCGACGGTTCGGAATCGCCACGCCCGAGCCCTACCGCGCCTTCGCCGAGGGAGCCCGCGAGCTGAAGCGGCGCCTCCTCTCGTTCCTGATCGACGCCGCCGACCGCGGCCGCTCCGTCGCCGGCTACGGCGCGCCGGCCAAGGGGAACACCCTCCTCAACTACTGCGGGATCGGGCCCGACCTGCTGCCCTACACGGTCGATCGCAGCCCGCACAAGCAGGGGCGCTACCTGCCGGGCACGCGGATCCCGATCCACGCCCCGGAGCGGATCGCCGAGACCCGCCCCGACCTGCTCCTGATCCTGCCCTGGAACCTGCGGTCCGAGATCGCCGCGCAGATGGCCGGGATCCGCGAGTGGGGCGGCCGCTTCGCGGTCGCGATCCCGGAGGTCGAGGTCTTCGGATGAAAGCGGTCTTCGGATGATCTTCCGCGAGACGCCGATCGCCGGCCTCTGGCTGCTCGAGCCGGAGCGCCGCGAGGACGAGCGCGGCTTCTTCGCCCGCACCTTCTGCCGCGACGAGTGGGCGGCGCGCGGCCTCGACGCCGGGATCGCCCAGTGCAGCGTCTCGTTCAACCGCCGGCGCGGCACCGTCCGCGGCATGCACTACCAGGTCGCCCCCGACGCCGAGGCCAAGCTGGTGCGCTGCACCCGCGGCGCGATCTTCGACGTCGCGGTCGACCTCCGCGACGGCTCGTCGACCCGCGGCCGGTGGTTCGGCGTCGCGCTGTCGGCCGAGGCCGGCAACCAGCTCTGGATCCCGGCCGGCCTCGCCCACGGCTTCCAGACCCTCGAGGACGCGACCGAGGTCCACTACCAGATCTCCGCGCCGTTCGCGCCGGCGAGCGCCCGCGGCTTCCGCTTCGACGACCCCGAGGTGGCGATCGCGTGGCCGGAGCCGGTGACGGTGACGTCGGAGAAGGACCTCGGCCTGCCGCGGTTCGCCGAGTGCCCGTCCCCCGGGATCTCGGCGCCCGGCGTGCCGGCGTCGGAGGCACGGCCGTGACCGCGACGCGGATCACCGCTCGCGAGGCCCTCGCCCGCCTCGACCGCGCCGCTGCCGGCGCGGCGATGCACGACTTCGTCGCCCGCGCCTTCCCGATCCTCCGCTCGATCACCGGCGACGGCGTCCGCCGCACCCTGGCGATGGCGCGCGAGATCGCCCCGCTCGAGGTCCACGAGGTGCCGAGCGGCACGCCGGTCTTCGACTGGACGGTGCCGCCCGAGTGGAACCTCCGCGAGGCCTGGATCGCCGGCCCGGACGGCCGCCGCGTGGTCGACTTCGCGGACCACAACCTGCACCTCATGAGCTACAGCGTGCCGGTGCGCGCGCGGATGAGCCGCGCCGAGCTGGACGAGCACCTCCACTCGCTGCCCGAGCAGCCCGAGCTGATCCCCTACCGCACCTCCTACTACCGCGAGGCCTGGGGCTTCTGCCTCGCCCCACCGGCTGCGTGAGTCGCTGCCGGAGGGCGAGTACGAGGTGGTGATCGACTCGACCCTCGATCCCGGCGGCTCGCTGACCTACGGCGAGCTGTTCCTGCCGGCGACCGCCGGGACGGGCGCCGGCGAGGTCCTGGTCTCCTGCCACGTCTGCCACCCGTCGCTCGCCAACGACAACCTCTCCGGCCTCGCCGTGACCCTCTCGCTGGCGCGCGAGCTGGCCGGCGTCGAGCGCCGCCACGGTTGGCGCTTCGTCTTCGATCCCGGGGACGATCGGCGCGATCACCTGGCTGGCGACAAACCGCGAAGCCGCCGCCCGGATCGCCGACGGCCTCGTCGCCGCCAACCTCGGCGATCTCGGGCTGCTTCCACTACAAGCGGAGCCGGCGCGGCGACGCGGTGATCGACCGCGCGGCCGCCCACCTGCTCGCGAGCGGTAACGAGCCCGGCACGGTCGAGGACTTCGTCCCCTTCGGCTACGACGAGCGGCAGTACTGCTCGCCCGGCTTCGACCTGCCCGTGGGCCTCTTGACGCCGCACGCCGTGGGGCCGCTACCCGGAGTACCACACCTCGGCCGACGACCTCGCCCTGGTCCGGCCGGAAGCGCTCGCCGGCTCGCTCGCCCGCTGCCTCGAGCTGGCGGCGCTACTCGAGGGCAACCGCCGCTGGCGCAACCTGAACCCCAACTGCGAGCCCCAGCTCGGCCGCCACGGCCTCTACGGCACCGTCGGCGGCGGCAGCGACGGACGCGACCGGGAGCTCGCCCTGCTCTGGGTCCTCAACCTCTCGGACGGCCGGCACGACCTGCTGGCGATCGCCGAGCGAGCCGGGCTGCCGTTCGCGCGGATCGAGGAAGCGGCGCGGGCGTTGGTCGAAGCCGGGCTGCTGGCCGAGGAGACCGAGGAGACCGAGCGATGAGCGGAGACGACCGAGCCCTCGACCTCGCCGGCAAGACGGCGCTCGTCACCGGCGCCAGCGGCGCGATCGGCGGCGCGATCTCCGACGCGCTGGCCGGCACCGGGATGGCGCTGCTCCTGAGCGGCCGCGACCCCGGCCGCCTCGATGCCGCCGCCGAGCGCGCCCGCACCCTCGGGGCGGCGAGAGCCGGAAGGTGGCCCGCCGACCTCGCCGAGGACGGCGCCGCCGCCGCTCTAGCAGCGCACGCCCGCGAGACCCTCGGCGGGCTCGACGTCTTGGTCCACGCCCTCGGCCACTTCGCGGCCGGCACCATCGCCGAGGGCTCGCTCGACGACCTCGACCGCCAGTACCGGGTCAACCTGCGCGCCCCGTGGGCGCTGACCCGGGCGCTGCTCCCCGCCCTCGAGGAACGCCGCGGCCAGGTCGTCTTCATCAACTCGAGCGCCGGCCTCCACCCCGCGCGCGGCGCCTGGGGCGCCTACAGCGCGACCAAGCACGCCCTCCGCGCCCTCGCCGACAGCCTGCGCGACGAGGTCAACCGCCAGGGCATCCGCGTGATCTCGATCTTCCCCGGCCGCACCGCCAGCGCCATGCAGGAGCGGGTCAAGGAGTTCGAGGGGCGCCCCTACCACCCGGAGCGCCTGCTCCAGCCCGCCGACGTCGCCGCCACCGTCCTCGGCGCCCTCCTCCTGCCGCGCACCGCCGAGGTCACCGACCTCTCGGTGCGGCCGATGCAGGCAGGGTAGCGGCTCAGGCCGCCGCCACCCGCCGCCGGCTGACCAGCCACAGCCCGCCGGCGATCAGCGCGAAGCCGGCGGCCTCGGCGGCGCCGATGCGCTCGCCGAGGAAGGCGGCGGCGAGGAGCGCCGAGAGGAGCGGCTGGAGCGTGGTGTAGGCGGCGACCAGGGTCGGCGAGGAGCGGCGCACCGCCCAGGTGGCGAGCAGGTAGCCGATCACGGTCGGGAAGACCAGGATGAAGGCGAGGCCGAGCCAGGCACGGGCCGAGACCGCCGCGGGATCGAGCGCGGCCAGCTCGCGGCCGCCCACCGCGAGGACGCCGAGCGAGCCGAAGAGGAAGCTCCAGGCGACCAGCGTCCGCCACGGCAGGCGCTCGAGGAGCGGCCGCTGGAGCACCAGGAAGCCGGCGTAGAACAGGCAGTTGACCAGCACCAGGAGGTTGCCGAGGGCTGCGCGGTCGGCGAGGGTGAAGCCGGCGGGGCCAAGCACCACCAGCGCGCCGGCGACCGCCAGCGCGATCCCGGCCAGCCGGCGCGGGCCGACCCGCTCGATCCCGAGCGCGATCGCGAGGCCGGCGGCGAAGACCGGGATCGAGGGCATCAGGATCGCGGCGGCGGTGGCGGTGGTCATCGACAGCCCCCAGATGTACAGCAACTGGTTGCCGAAGACGCCGAGCGCGCCGAGGAGCGCCAGCCGCGGCAGGTCGCGGCGCTCGGGCAGCGCCCGGTCGTGCCACCAGGCGAAGGCAAGGAGCACCGGCGTGGCGAAGCCGACGCGCAGCGCCGCGAGCACCAGCGGGTGGAGCTCGACCATCACCAGCTTGGCGACCACGTGGAGGCTGCTGAACATCACCTGCACCGCGAGCAGCGTGACGTGGACCGCGATCGGCGCGGCGGCGGCGGTCGCCGGGGTCGGGGCGGATGGACGATCGGCGGTCGAGGTCATCTCGGTGAGGCGTGCACGGCTCGCGGCGAGAGGGCGCTCCGGGCGCTACCGCTCCGGAGGCTCCGCGCCGAGATCGCCGGCCGGGGCGGGGATCGGCGGGCCGGCGGCGACCTTCGCCGGCAGGATCTCGGCGCGGGCGGTCGTGACCACCGTGGCGCCCGCCGGCACGTCGCGGGTGACCACGGTCTGGGCACCGATCACGGCGCCGTCGCCGACCGTGACCGCGCCGAGCACGGCGGCGTAGGCGCCCACGAAGACGGCGTCGCCCAGGGTCGGCATCTCGTGCACCCGCTCCTCGCTCGGGGCGCCGAGCGTCGCGCCGTGGAGGAGCGTCGCGCCGATGCCGATCTTGACGTAGCCGCCCACCACCAGGCCGACGCCGTGGCTGATCCGGAGGCCGCGACCGATCTCGGCCCCGGGGGAAAGGTCGGCGCCGGTCAGGAACAGCCCGAGCCGCGCGATCGCCGGGCCGAAGAACGGGATCCCGATCTCCCGGATCCAGTGGGCGAGGCGGTAGCAGACGACGGCCTGGAAGCCGTTGTCGAGGAGCAGGGCCTCGAGCCAGTAGAACCGGCCGCGCCCCTCGCGCAGCCGCCCGGCGTCGGCCTGGAGCTCAGCGAGCATGGACGGCCTCCCGCGGCGGTTGCGGCGCCGCCACCGGCATCGCGCACCAGTCGCCGGGCTCGTCCCAGCGCGGCGGCGGCGGCAGCGGCTCGCGCAGGCCGGCGAGGAAACCGCGGGCCTTGGCGACGACGGCCGCGGCATTCCCCCGCGGCAGCTCGCGCAGCCAGGCCGCCGGCAGCGAGGCGAGCGCGGCGAGCGCCGAGGCGAGCTTCTGGAGCGGACTCCCCCAGCGGCGGACGAAGAGCGCGGTGTTCCGGCCGGTGTGGAAGGTGCGCGCCGGCTTGTAGCCGCCGGCGGTGCGCGCGACCATGTGCCAGAGCCGGGCGCGGTGCGCGTAGAGGCAGCGGTAGCCGGCGCGGCGCACGCGCTGGCAGAAGTCGGCGTCCTCGACGCCGAGGAAGTAGAGCGGGTCCCACGGCCCGGCGGCCTCGAGCGCGGCGCGCCGGATCAGCATCGCGCAGCCGTTGACGTAGCCGACCTCGCGGTCGCGGTCCCACTGGCCGCGGTCGACCTCCCCCTCCCCCGCCTCGGCGGTCACCGCCTCGCGGAAGCGGATCTTCCCGCCGGCCGACCAGATCCGCTCGCGCTCCCAGAAGTAGTAGGCCTTGGGGCCGACGCAGCCGGCGCGCGGGTCGGCCTCGGCGGCCGCCACCAGCGCCGCGACCATCCCGGGGTCGGCCTCGATGTCGTTGTTGAGGACCAGGGCGTAGTCGTGGCCCTGCTCGCGCGCCCACGCGAGCCCGAGGTTGACGCCGCGCGCCGGGCCGCGGTTCTCGGCCGCGCGCAGCACGGTCACCTCCGGGTACGCCGCCGCCACCGCGTCGGCGGTGCCGTCGGTCGAGCCGTTGTCGATCACGACGACGTCGCAGCGCGGCCCGCCCTGCTCGGGGCCGACCTGGCGGGTCAGGCTCTCGAGCGCCTGGAGGGTGACGTCGCGGCCCTGGTAGCTGAGGACCAGCGCGGCGACCCGGGGCGCCCGCCCCGACTCCTCGACGTCCCGCTCGGCGGCCGCTCGCTCGCGATCCATCGCCGCAGCCTACGTGCCCGCGCCGCCGGGATCAACGTCCCGGCTTGCGGCCGGGCCTGCGGCCGCCGCGAGCAGCGCCGCCCAGAGCGGGATCACCCGCGCGGCGTCGTAGCGCTCTCGCGCCCGCGACCGCGCGGCCTCCCCCATCGCCCGGCGCGCCGGAGCCGCGACGTCGAGCAGCTCGAGCACCGCGTCTGCGAGAGCCCCCGGGTCGCCGGGCGGCACCAGGCGGCCGGTCACGCCGTCCTCGACGATCTCGTCCGGCCCGAACGGGCAGCGGGTGGCGACCGCCGGCACGCCGAGGCCTTGCGCCTCGATGAGCGCGTTCGGCAGCCCCTCGAAGTCGCTGGTCAGGAGGAAGAGGCCGGCGCGGCGGACGAGCGGGAACGGGTTGGCGACGAAGCCGGGGAAGCGGGCCGCCTCGGCGAGGCCCAGCTCCGCGGCCCGCCGCCCGATCGAGGCGCGCAGAGGCCCGTCGCCGCACCAGACCAGGCGGGCGTCGCGCCGCTCGCGAACGCGCGCGAGGGCGGCGAGGGCGAGGTCGGGGCGCTTCTGGCGGTCGAGGCGGCCGGCGGCGACGAGGAGGGCGGGCGAGCCGGCGCGGGGGTCGCCGATCCCCCACTCGGCGAGCAGAGCGGACAGCTCCGGCTCCGGCTCCTCGGCCGCCAGCCGGTCGATCCGCTCGAAGTCGGTCGGGTTGGGCAGGTGGCGGATCCGCGCCGCCATGCCCGGTCGCCGCTCGGCCAGCGCCGCCGCCATGCGCTCGGAGTTGGCGACCAGCGCGGCTGCGCGGCGTTCGAGCCCGCGGGCGGCGAGGCGCACGGCGAGCCCGTCGCCGCGCCCGGGCGCGAGACCCACCCGGGCCACCCAGGGGAGCCGGCGAAGGCCGGCCAGCGCCAGCCCGGTCAGCGCGTTGGTCTTGAGCACGTTCGAGAGCACGAGGTCGAAGCGGCCGCTCCGGAGTAGCCGCCGCAGCCGCACCGCCGCCGCCGGCAGGTCGAGGACGCTGCGGTAGCCGAAACGGTGCTCCGCGACGTCCTCGGGCAGCGGGTAGGTCGCCGGCCGCTCGGAGACCACGCACACCGACGGCGCGAAGCGCGCCCGGTCGAGACCGCCGAGGAGCGTCGCCGCGAAGCGCTCGGCGCCGCCCCAGGAGAGCGAGTGGGTGACCACCAGCAGGCGGATCGGCGCGCCGCTCATTCGGCGGGTCCGTGATCCTCGGACTCCGCGGCGCCTTCGGGCTCCCCGTCCTCCGCAGCCACGACCTCGATCTCGATCCGGTGGACGTTGCCGCCGTTGCGGTCCGAGAACCACGCCACCCGCTCGAACACCGGGTCCAGCTCGAGCCGGTAGCGCCCCGGCTCCTCGGGCGCGCGCACCCGCTGCGCCGCCACCACCGCGCCGCCGGGCGGCACCGGCAGGTCGATCGGGGTGCGCATCCCCTCGTAGTCGACCAGCTCGCCGTCCGCGCCGCGCCAGTGGTAGCCGAGCTGCACGCGCGCCGCCCCCTCGGCGGTCCACGCGTACTCGCTGGCGTTGAAGAGGCGCACCCCGACGGTGAACTCCTCCCCCGCCGCCACCCGCTCCGGGGCGACGATCCGCTCCCCCCAGCGGACGGCGTAGAGGTCGCGCGCCAGCCCCTCGCCGGTGCCGAGGTAGGTCAGCTCGACGCCGGCCGGGAACCCCTCGAGGCTGCTCTCGGGGGCCGGGAAGTAGGTGCAGGGCTCGGGCGGGAAGTGGCGCGTCCAGGGCTGGATGCGGCCGCGCGCGGTCTCGACCTCGAAGCGGTGGACGTAGAAGACGTGGCCGCCCTGCCGGCGCACCTTGTCGGCGCCGCCGGGGACCAGCTCGACCCGCGCCGTCTCGCCGTCGCCGAGCTCGAGCCGTGCCTCGCCGTCGCCCAGCTCGATCTCGATCCGGTTGTCCGGCGCCAGGCTCCGGACCTCGAAGACCGCCCGCTCGAGCGGCTGGTTGCCGATCGCCCACAGCTCGACCGGCACTCCGCCCATGAGCCACAGCCGGTCCCCCTGCGGCAGCACGGCGTCGCGGCGGCCGACGAAGGCGTAGTCGCCGATCGTCACCCGGTGGTAGCCCGGCACCTCGCGCAGCGACCACTCGACCGGGAAGAGCCGGAACGGCGCGTTGCGCACGTGCGCCTGGAGCGTCGGCTCGGGGACCGGGAGACCGAACGGCGACACCAGCACCGGCCCGAGGAAGAGGCCCCCGAGGAGATACCCCGCCGGGGTCAGCCAGCGCGGCGACAGGCGGGTGACCAGGAAGAGCAGCGCCGGGTAGGCGTTGACGAAGTAGCGGTTGCCGACGAAGCCGCCGCCCCCCTGCCAGTTGTGCGGGATGAAGACGAGGAAGAAGAGCGCCACGAGCGTGATCGCGCCGGCGAGCGCCCAGCGCCGCGCCGAGCGCCTGCCGTGGAGGAGGAAGAGCGCCACGACCGGCAGCGTGAACGGGAAGTAGAGCAGGAGCCCGGTGTGCCGCCCCCAGAGGAAGTAGCCGGCATTCTCGGCCAGCTCGCCGGGCGGCACGTCGGGGACGCGGAAGATCCAGCTCCAGGCGCCGCCGGTCGGCCGCTCGTCGAGCGGCGCCGCGCCGCCCCCCGGCCCGGGGCCGATCGGCACCACCCCCGGCTCGCACAACGACACCCCCTGGCGCTCGACGCCGAGGTAAGACGTCGGGTGGCCGGTCAGCGCCACCGCCAGCCCGGCGACCGCCGCGAGCGACAACGCCGCGCCCGCGAGCCAGCCCGCGGCCGGCAGCCAGCGACGCCGCCGCACGAGGTCGAAGACGACCGGCAGCCCGAGGGCGGCGAGCATCGGCTTGTTGTAGACCGCGAGCGCCAGCGCCGCCCCCGAGAGCGCCGCCGCCGCCACGCCCTGCGGCCGCCACCGGAGCCGCGCGCGCCAGCCGCCGGCGGCGGCGCCGGATCCGCCCTCGGGGGCGCCGTCCGCGCGCCCACGGTCGAGCCCGAGGAAGAGCGCCGCGGTCACCGCCGCCATGTTGAAGACCTCGGGCTGGAGCCAGAAGGCGTAGGCGAAGCCGGCGCTCAGGAGGAAGAACCCGGCCGAGAAGAGCGCCGCCGGCCCGCCCTCGTTGTGGCGCCCGAGCCAGACCGCGCCGAGCCAGACCATCCCGAAGGTCAGGAGCACGTTGAGCCAGACCAGGCCGTTCGCCCCCCAGAGCGCCGCGAAAGGCGCCGCGAACAGCGAGTAGAGGTAGGGCTTGCCGTAGTAGACCGAGTGCCAGCCGTCGTCGGTCATGACGATCAGGTTGCGCACCGGCCGGTAGGGGAACTCCCGGAAGACCCGCTCGGCGTCCTCCGGCCCGAGCACCAGGTCGCCGTCGTGCGCCAGGCTCTCGGCCATCATGAAGTAGGCGGCCTCGTCGGCCTTCAACGTCAACGGCAGCCCCGGCTTGACCAGGGTCAAGGGGATGGCGGCGAAGAAGAGGAAGACGGAGACCAGCCCGAGGGCGGCGCGGCGGCCCATATGGGGCGCGAGTCTACCGGAGGGGGCGGGGGCGAGGCGGCCGGCGGCGGCGGCGAGGGCGGCAGGACCGCGATCCTCAATCCAGATAGCCCACCGAGCGGAGCGTCCGCTCGGTCTCCTCCACGGTCTCGTCGACCAGCGCGCGGGTCTGGGCGGCGACCCGCGCCCGCCGCAGGCGCTCGTTCGCGCCGTGCTCGCGCTCGAGGAGGGCCTCCATCTCGCGCCGGACCTCGGGCAGCTCGCCGGCCAGATTCACGGTCTCTCCGGGGTCCGCCTCGAGGTCGTAGAGCTCGATGCAGACGGCTTCCGCGCCGCGGGTGGCGATCAGCTTGTAGCGCCCGAGGACCAGGGCGTCGCGGTCGAGCCGGTCGGGGCTCGAGAGGAAGACCGGGCGCGGCTCGGCGCGCTCGCCGCCTTCGAGCAGGCCGCGCAGGCTCTCGCCCTGGACCTCGCCGAGCCCTTCGACCCCCAGGAGGCCGGCCAGGGTCGGCGCCAGGTCGACATGGGAGACCGGGGTCGCCACCCGGTGCGCCACCGCCACCCCCGGACCGGCGACGACCAGCGGCACCCGCACCAGCTCCTCGTAGAGCGAGACGCCGTGCAGGTAGTCACCATGCTCGCCGAACGCCTCGCCGTGGTCCGAGGTGAAGACCACGACGGTGCGGCCGGCCCGGCCCGAGATTTCGAGCGCGCGCAGGAGATAGCCCACCCGCTCGTCGACGCTCTCGACCTCCAGGTCGTAGAGCCGGCGGACGAAGGCCAGCTCCTCGGGGGTCAGCGCGGCGGCGTGGTCGCGCAAATTGCGCAGGCCCCGCTTCGGCGAGTCGCGATGGCCGAGCCCGAGGTAGAACTCCAGCTCGCGCGGCAGCCCGTCGGGCGGCTCGCGCTCGAGCAGCGCGCGCGGCGGGCGGTACTCGGCGTGCGGGTCGTCGATCCAGTAGAGGAACGCGAGCGGGCCCTCCGCGGGTTCGGACAGGACGGCCAGGGCGCCCGCCATGGCCAGGTAGCGCTCGTTGCGCGGGCGAAAGCCCAGCCGGGGATCGAGGCCGGCGGCCAGCCGCTCGTTCCGCGCCCGCCCGTAGGCGAGGCGGGTGAAGCCGCGGAGCGAGCCGGCGCGACGGACCACCGGGTTCTCCACCATGGCCTCGACGCGGTAGCCGCCGGCGGCCAGCAGCTCGCCGAGCGGCCGCTCGTCCTCGGGGATGAGGTAGACGAGGTTGCGCAGCTCCGGCGCGATCCCCTGGTCCTCGGCCGTCAGGTGGTACTGCGAGGGGGCGTTGCCGGTGACCATCGCGACCACCGACGGCAGCGTCCACGGCGCGGCGGCATAGGCGCGCTCGAAGGTGACGCCCGACGCCGCCAGCCGGCACAGCTCGGGCGTCGCGCTCCCGCCGCCGGCGCAGCTCAGCGCGTCGGCGCGAAAGGCGTCGGAGACGATCAGCAGGAGGTCCGGGCGCGGCGGACCGCCGCAGCCCAGGAGCAGGGCGCCGGCGAGCAGGGACGGGAAGACCTTCATCCGCGGAGGCTACCAGGCGCGGCGGCGCCGGCGCCTCAGCGCTACCAGGACCTCACACGCTGCTCCAGGCTTTGCTCCAGGCTCATGCTCACGATCAGGTTGTAGGGCACCTCCACCGGCTCACCATCGCGCCGGGCCGGGTCGAAGCGCCAGGTTTTGACCGTGTCGATGACCGAGCGATCGAGAGAGGGCTCGACCCCGCGGACCACTCTGGCGCAGGCGACCCGGCCAGCCTTGTCGACGACGGCCTCGATGAGGATCGTCCCCTGGACCCCCATCTTCCGGGCCCGCTCGGTGTACTGAGGCGGCGGCGTGTGGAGCTTGCGCGGCGGCGTGATCTCGCGCTCGCCCTCCGGCACCTCCGCGCTCCCGAGCTTCTCGGACCCGTCAACTCCTGCCACTACGCGCTCGGACCAGCAGCGCAGCTCGCCGGCGAGCGGATCCGCGTCCGGGGCGGCGGCGCCGTACTGGTCGAGCACTTCGAGCGCCTCGCCGTGCTCGCCGAGCCGAACCAGCGTGTCGGCCAGGCTCAGGAGGGTGAGATGGCGGTTGTGGGTCACGCCCGCCGCGGCCAGCCGGAGCGCCTCCTCGGCGCGGCGGAACGAATTGGCCGCCACCTCGGCTCGCTCGGGAGCGCCCCCCGCGTCGGCAGGCCGGTAGCGCTCCTCGACCGCCCGCTGGTAGAGGGCGACCCCCAGGTAGTGCTGGCCGCCGGCCCGCGTCTCCGGCGTCGGAGCCAGCTCGATCCACCGCTCGGCGGCGGCGATCGCCTCGTCCCAGCGCCCGAGCGCGTGGTACTCCTGGCACAGCCCGGCGATCGCGTGCACGGAACGGCCGCCGGCGGCCTCGTCGGCCTCGGCGAACAGCTCCGCGGCCTTCTCGTGGTGGCCGCGGTCGCGCTCGACGGCGGCGCGCTTCATGAGCTTGGCCACCCGCTCGGCGTCGTCGGAGGCGGCGGCAGCCGGCGGCGCTCCCAGGGCGCCGAGGACGACCGCCGCGCCGGCGAGCAGACAGAGCCCGGGACCTGGGGATCGAAGGTTCATGAAGCGACCTCCTTGCGGTCGTGCGTTCGATTGATCCAGTCTTCGCTGCCCGACTGTATCACCGGATAGCTGGAGATCAGATCTTCGCCGGCCCCGGCGGGCCGTCGAGGCGCCGGAGCTTCCCGAAACGGCGCGCGGTGGGGCGAGGGGGCGCAGCCCCCTCGAAGAACTCAGGACTCCTCTTCTCCAACTTCCTCGCCCTGCGTCGTCACCGATGCGGTGCTGGAATTGCCGTAGACCGGCGTCTCGTTCCGCAGGATGTCGATGACGCGGGCGAAGTTGTCCGCGGTGATGTACGGAGTCTCCTCGCGCCTGCCTTGGTGCGTGGTGAAGTAGAACTTCCCTAGGCTGATCTTCGGATCCCAGAGCGCCTGGTAGCCTGTGAGCAGCGTCCAGCCCGCCGTTCCTTGTGCGTAGTGTGGCATGGCGACCTCTCCTTCGTCGATTGAAAAATTGATGGTTCTGCGGCGCCGGCTTCCGTCGGCGCACCCTACTGATACAAGTCTTCGCGTGCAGTCCCGCTGTTCTGCCACAGAGGGAAGATGACCGATCCCCGCCGGAAGAACGTGATCGGTCGGCCGCTCCGTCTTCACCGCCCGTAGAGCCGCCGGGATCCGGCCACAGCCGGGAGTGCCGCTCCCGTTGGAAGGCCAGGAAGGCCGCGAACCGCGGCCTTCCTGGCTGGCACCCATCAACGGATGGTGATCGTGATCGAGCGGTCCTGACGATCGATGGCGATCGAGTCGCCGCCGGGCGCGGCGGCACCGTTGGTCGCCGGCGCGTCTTCACGCGCGCCGGTTCCATCGGAACTCGCCGGAGCGCCGCCGCTCTTCTCGCCGCGCTGCTCGTTCCTGGCCTCGATCTGGACGCCTTCCGTGCCGTCCATCGGCGCCAGCGGGAAGCCGGGGGCCGAAGGGCGCCAGAACGTATAGCTCCAACTGGCCGCCCAGCGGTAGGACCAGGACGAACGGTTGCCGTTGGCCTTGAGGAGCACACGGTTGAAGCGGACGTCCTGCCCGGTGCGGGGCGCGAGCACGTTCCCCGGGTTGGGCCGGTATTCGAACCGATCGATTTCCGCCGTCGAGTTGTGCGAGGTGAGCGTCAGCGCGTCGAGCCGGACGGTGTTGATGCCGGGATTGTGCACGCGCATGTTGACCCGCATGTAGCAATCCAGCCCGGCGCCGAGGAACACCGGCGTGACGGAGACGGTCACCCAGATCCTCGACGCCGCCTCGAGCGCTCGCCGGCAGTTGATGCGGCCGAAGCCGAACTCCGGGTCGCGGCCGGCCGGTCCCAGGTCGTCCGCGGTCAACTTGATGATGTCCTCGACCTCCCAGGAGCGCAGGTCGGGGTCGACCGACAGGATCAGGGCCATCAGACCGGCGACGTGCGGCGTCGCCGACGAGGTGCCGTTGAAGTTCGGGACGTAGTTGCCGCCGCCGTACCCGGCGGGCCCGGAGATGTCGGACGTGTAGATGTGCACCCCCGGCGCCGCCACGTCCACCTCGGGTCCGAAGCTCGAGCCCCACCAGGTTTCACCGTCGAGGCTGGTCGTGCTCTTGCGCTGATCCCATTCGTTGGTGGCGCCCACGGCCATGAAGCCGCGGATGGATGGCGAGAGCCGGGCGGGATAGATCACCGGCGGGTTGTTGCTGTTGCCGGCCGCCGCCACGATGGGACAGCCCCGGCCGCCGCGGCCGTGGGTCTGCGCGTGCTGGAACGCGCTGGTGACGACGCTGCTCACTCCCACGCTGTAGGAGTTCGAAAGCACGTCGGCGCTACGCGGGGCGTCCACCGCCTTGCGGATGCCATCGGCCACCTTGGCCGAAGTCGTGCTCCAGAAGCCGCCGCCGACGCCCTGGGCTATGCGGATGGGCACGATGCGGCAGCCGGGCGCCACGCCCACGCCGCCCTTGCCGTTGTTCATCCGCATGGACGCGACGCCGGCGCAGGCGGTGCCGTGCGCGTCGTTGCCGGTCGGCGTGGGGTCGTTGTCCACTGCGAAGGCGTCGTAGCCGGGGAGCTTGTAGAGGATGTCTTCGTGCGTGAGGTCGCAACCCTCGTCGATGATCGCGATCGAGATGCCGGTGCTGCCGGTGTGGATATCCCAGGCGTCCGGCGCCTTGATCTTCGCCAGGTTCCACTGGGAGGCGAAGGCGGGATCGGTGGCCGTCAGCAGCGGCATGGCTTCCTCTTGCGGGGCTTGGAGTCCGGAGAGCACCCCCAGGTCGAGGGCTTCGCCCGGCTGGGCCAGGGCGGCACCGGGAGCCACGAGGCGGGACGAAACGTGGACGAAGTTCGGCTCGGAGAACTCGACGAGATCCTCTTCCTCCAGCCGGTTGGCAGCTTCCACCGCATCGGCGTCGCCACGTGTGGCCAGGATGTAGGCACCCGGTTCCGGCGAATCGGCTTCCTTGACGGTGAGGCGGTGGCGTTCGATCAGCCGGGTGCGTGCCTCCGGGGATGCGTCGGCCTTGAACTTGGCCACGATCTCGCCCACCGGAATCAGGGCCACCGGTCCGCCCGCAGGCGTTTCATACACCGGCGGGCCCTCGGCCAGGGACTGCTCGGCGGCCACGGCTGAGAGGATGGCGTTCAGCCCCGCGCCCGGCGCGCGGGCGCCCGCGGCGTCCGCCAGCGTGAGCAGGGCGATGTTGTACTCCGGAACGCGCAGGACCGTCACCGGCGTGCTGGCGTCGGAGATGCGCGCGGCCAAGCCGCTGGCTGCTGATGCGGCTTCCGTGTCGGCGTCGGATGGACGCACGGCCACGAACCGGGACGATACGAGCAGGGGGATCTTCTCTCCGTTGGCGTAGTAGAACTTCCCGGACACCGGGTCGGAGGGCGGGGGGGTGGCAGCTCTCGATCTAGCCATGACAGGGGTTCTCCTTATCAATCGTTAGAGATGGCAACCGGCTGGCCGAGTCCGCCCGCGAGCCGCACGAAGGGCTTGCCGGGGGGCTCGGTCACGATTTCTCACCTCGAGAAGGGTCTTCGCACACAGCCCCGGGTTTCTGACAACGGGCTATCAAAAAGATTGGAGAGATTCGAGCTGCGGGAGAGACGCGGGAACCTCCCCCGCCCGGGCGCGCGGCGGCCCGGGCGGGGGATGGTCGGTGCGAGGAAGGGGCGGTCGGAGCTACTTCGCGATCAGGGAGCGGGTCCGACGATCAGGACCGGAGACGCGCTGCGCCGCAAGCGCGTGATCAGCCGCCAGCGTTGCCTCGGCCGCCGGCGAGGAGTGTGGCCACCCCGCCGAGGAACCCTCCAGTCACGAGCGCTCCGGCAAGGGTTGCCAGCACCGCAATCCCATTGGAATCCTGGTGAGCGACGATAATGCTCTGGGTGATCCAACCGCCTGCGACCCCGCCGATGATCGACGCTGCTTTCACCACCCACCAAGGCTCGGGCGGCTGCGGAGGACGAGGACCTCGCCACCAGCCAGGATAGGGAGTGCCGCACCAGCCCGCGAAAGCCCACAGAGCGTAAAGCATAGGACTGCCTCCTTCTTAGTAATGCGTCTGACATTTGCGTCAGTCGCGAGAATCTGGTCTCGGATCGAAGGTCTTTGTAATACCATCGGTGGCTGCTTGGAAAGGCTCCTGATACAGGTCTTCGCGTGCGGACCCGCACTTCTGACGACCGAGTGCGGGAGACTCGAAGCAAGGAGAGGAGACCGCGGAAGGACTGCCCCGCCGGGCCTTCCGGCAGCCCGGCGGGGGGAGGAAGAACTGTCGGGCTCCCTGGCGATCAGGAAGGGGGTCTGGCGATCAGGACCGGACTCTCCTTGGAGAGAGTGCCGGCACCGTCCACCGTTACCGTCCAGGTCAGGCTCGCCGCTCGCCACCTGTCCAGTCTCGGAAGATCGGCGGGGAGCTTCACTTCGTATGGACCTTCGCAGTCGAACGGACCGACTATCGGGCGGACGACGACCAAATCCGTGTCCGTCTTGACCGTCAGCGAGACCAGCACGGGGCAGGGATCTTCACTCCACTCGTCGGCGAGCTCGACGTAGAGCGTGGGGCGGCCCTCTGACCCCGGCGATACCAGGCAGTTCGGACACGGGTTGTCCTCGGGCTCCGGGCAGACCTGCAGCTCGCTCGGCCGGTCGTTGAGCTGGTCCGCAGGGCACAGGAGAGGACCTCCGCCATCCGCCTGGTAGAGCCAGGTGGTCCTGCAGGGCCACGGGAAGGGCCGCTCCAGCAGGCGGAGACCCGAGGGTTGTACCAACTCCCGGTACTCGAGCTTAGGGCGGACCCGTTCATCAGGGTTCATCGTACACTCGGCTACCCCGAGAGCCCGGCAGAGCGAGACCTGCTGCACCCGTCGAGACCCAGCAGTCGTGCTGACACCATCCCCAAAGTCGGCCACGCGTTCCAACGGTTCCCCGGTGTCCTCGAGGTGCTTCATCACTTTCGAGGCCTCGAGATTCGGGTCCCGCGCCCAGACCGCCGCGGCGATCGACGACACCACGGCCGCCGCCACCGAGCTGCCGGTGTAGGTGCCGATGGGCTTGCTCGCGCCGTGACAGGCCACCGCGACGTGGTCGGCATAGGCGACCCGGGGCGGGATCCCGCCCTTCCGGGCGTTCGCCAGGGGCTCGCCGCTCGCCTGCACGCCCGCCACCGCGTAGAGGAGAGGTCCGTGCGTGTCCTCGCCGCAGCCGGCGAACTTCGGTCTTTCGCTCTCCCAGGCCGCCGGCAGGAACGGCCCGGTCGTCTGCACGGGGCCGTTCCGGTGGTTCCCGGCCGCTGCGACCACCAGGGCTCCGTGGCCGCGGGCGTACTGGAGGGCCCAGTAGACCGCCTGGGTCCCCGCGTTCATCTCGGGGACCCAGGCCTCGAGTCCTCCGAACGAGTCCGGGTCCCACGCCAGCGACAGGTTGAGCACCAGCCGTAGGTCTGGATCTTCGTCCAGCCAACTGTCCACTTCCTGTTCGATGGCCGTGGCGAGGTCCGTCTGCATGCCCCAGCGGCCCCCCTCCGTGTGATTTCGCACTGTCTTCTCCGGGTCCTTGGCATGGAACTGCTCAATGGGCATCGCCAGTTGGGTGGTGATCTTCACCGCGCACGCCTGCCCCGGCTCGCAGAGCAGGCGGTCCGCGAGGTGGGCCATGGCGAAGCCATGCAGGGACCTTCCGCGGTTCGTCGGGGCGCCGGTCCCCGTCGGCTGGGTGTCGAGGAAGGCGAGGCGGACGCGCGGGCCGCCTTCGGCCGGTAACGCAATCGCCTCGTTCCAGCCGACCTCTTCGAGGAACTGCGCCTCCATCAACCGCCAGGTGTCCCGCTCGAGCTGCCCCGGGGCGGCCGCGGGCGAGATGGCGGCGCAGTCCTGATCGAGCCGCACCAGCCCGGTGCCCACGAGCGTGCGCGGCATCTCCGGAAGCTTCTTGCGGGGATCGGCGGGCTTGTAGACGCAGAAGCGCTCGAGCGCTTCGTAGACCTCGCGGTCTGGTACCCGCCCGCTCGAACAGTTACCCCGGCTCAGGCGCGGGAAGAGCGGCTGCTCGGTCCAGCCCTCGATCTCGGGGCATTTGCCGTCGTCGCCGCTGCTGATCCCGATCCACCGCCAGCTCGCGCAGGACTTCGTGGGGTCGAGGGGCGGCGAGGTCATCAGGCTGCGAAGCTCGCGCTTCTGGGCTCCCAACGAGGCGCACGCGTTGAGCGCGAGCGCAGCGACCAGCACCGTCCAGAGGACGCTTCGGTTCATGACCGTCGTCTCCTTGTCGATGACCGTTGCCTCAAGGAGCCCGGACGGCACCGCGCCGGCCGGTTTCCCGGAGGGCGCCGCCTCCCGCCCTCGGGCAGGGTGCGGCATCGGGGAGGGACTTCGCGGCGGAGCCCCGGTTCCTGACCGAAGATCCGGCGCTGTCGCGATTGCCGGTCAGCGTTTGCGGGTCAGCGCTCGAAGACCCGGAAGCTCGCCCAGTCGCTCTTGGGGACTTCCCGGCGCCAGGCGAGCTGAGCGCCCTGGAGCGCCGCCGCCGGGTCGCCTTCGCCGTCCCAGCGCCGGTACAGCTCGTGAACGAAGAGGAGGGTCGAGCGATCCTCGACCGGCCGCACCGAGGCGACGACGGCGCTCGAGCCGGCGAGGAGGAAGACTTGGGCGAGGCCCAGCCCCTCGACCGGCGCTTCGGCCGACGCGAGGCCGGTCTCGCAGCCCGACAGGACGACCCAGGCCGGCGCCCGGGGGAGGGCGAAGAGGTCGCTCACGGTCAGGCGGGTGGGCTCGGCCAGAAGCAGGCCGCTCTCCCAGCCGCCGAAGCCGCCGAAGGTGCCGTGGCCGGCGTAGTGCAGGAGGTCGGAGCCGGCGAGGCCGTGCAGGACGGCCTCCGGAGTCGCGGCCGCGGAGGCCAGGTCGGCGACCACCCAGGGCGGCGCCTGGGCCTGGAGGGCCGCCCGGACGGCGCCGGCCTCCTGGCGCGTCCCGGGCAGGTCGTCGCGGGGATCCGCCACCAGGAGCGCCCGGCGGCCCGGCGGCCGCGCCGGCTGCGCGCGGGCCTGGAGGTCGAGTCCGTAGACCACCGGCCGCCCGGCCACCAGCACGTCGCCGGCGAACGGCAGGGCGTGGAAGTCGACCTCCCGCAAGGGTCCGTAGGGCAGGATGCGGATCCGCCGCGCCCCCTCGATCCGGTCCCGGAACGGCACGAGGAGCCGCTCCGCCAGCTCGCCGGGCTGCTCGAGGACCTCCTCCGGCAGCTCGAAACGGTGCTCCCCGACCGTCCGGCCGTCGGCGGCGAAGGCGACCCAGCCGCTCGGGAGGGGGTGGTAGGCGAGAAGCAGCTCGCCGTCCCGCGGCGGCGCCAGGGCGTCCGCCGGACCCACTGCCGGGTCGCCGACGACGCTGAAGGCCCGGTCGAGCAGCGACTGCAGCTCCTCGTCCGCCGCGCCGCGGGCGCTGTGCACCTGGCCGAGGCGGTCGGCCGGCAGCCGCCAGTCGCCCTCTTCCTCCTCCTCGAGCCGCCGGCGGCCGGCGTGATACTCGCCCATGAGGCGGTTCCACTCGGCCCGGCGTTCGGGGGGGAGGCTCGCCAGGCGATCGCCGTAGTCCATCTGGCGGAGGACGCGCGCGCGCGCCCGGCGCGCCGCGGCCAGGGCCTCGTCCGCGCGGCCGGCGGCGAGGAGCAGCTCGAGGTGGAGGCTGCTGATCGCCTGGCGCTTCGCGACGAAGGTCTCGCGGCCTTCGTGGACCGGGATCCGCAGGCTCTGCTCGTCGAGCAGGTCCTCGGCCGCCTCCAGCGCGGCGAGCGCGGTGGCCCGGTCGCCCAGGGCCTCTGCGCATAGCGCTCTCCCGAGCGCGGCACGGAGGCGGCCGTCGACCGAGGCGGTGTCGCCGGCGATCGTCTCGAGCTCCTCGAAGAGCGAGAGGGCCTCCCGGGGCCGCTCGTCGGCCAGCGCGATCCGCGCCTGGAGGTCGAGCCACCAGAGTCTCTGGTGCGGGGTCGCGTCGCCCTCAAGCTGTTGCGCCTGGTCCAGGAACCGCTGGGCGTCGAGCAGCCGCCCCGCTTGGAGATGGGCCAACGCGAGGTTGAGGAGGACGTTGAATCGCTTGTTGGCTTCACAGCCGCGTTCGTCCTTGTCGCGCTCGTACTTGACCAGCGCCTCCTCCAGGAGGTCGGTCGGATCGGCGGCGACCTCACCCACCTCACGGGTCAGGAGCGCAGCCCAGGCCCGGTTGTTCAGGAGCTGCGGCTCGTCACAGGGCTTGCCGAAATGGGGGTTCAGGGCCAGGCCGTCGAACTGCTCGGCCGCCTCCCGGTAGCGGCCCAGGCCGAGGAGCAGGTTGGCGTGCATTTGCTCGGCCGTCCAGAGGTACTGGCGCATCCCGACCCGCTCGGCGATCTCCATCGTCCGTGCCAGCTCGGCGAGCGCGGTGCGGTGGTCCCCCTCGACCGTCGCGAGCAGGCCGCGGAAGTACGCCATCAGGTAGCGCGCCTCCGCGGGCGCCTCCGGCGGCAGTGCGAGGCCGTCCAGGACCTGGCGGGCCTCGGCGAACCGGTAGCCGTGGATGAGGTCGAACAGCTTTCGGCCGGCCCCTGGTTTGGTCTCCGCCAACAGGTCGCGCCGCGGCAGGTCCCCGGTTTCCGCTTCCCGGCCGCCGGCGGCCGCATCCCCGGACGCGCTGACCGCAAGCTCCCATCGCCGGCGGCCGTCACGGGAGTCGACCTGGACCTCCACCGCCGCGACTCCGTCCGGGACCTGCACGGTGAAGAGCTGCCCATCCAGGACCGGGTCGCCCGCCGCCTCGAGGCGCCGGCCGCCGGCCCGCAGCTCGACCGGCGCGCCGACCGGCGCCGCGACCCACAGGTCGAGGGTTCGTTCCTCGGTCAGGATGCAGACCAGCCCCGGCACCAGGACTTGCTGGCACCCGGCGTACTCGACCTCCAGTGGCAGCGCCGGCGACGCCGGCTCCTCGCTCCCCCCACAGCCGGTTCCCGCCGCCGCGAGGGCGAGCAGGAGACCGAGCGGCAGGTTGCGACGAATGGTCATGGGGCGCGGATCTCGATCTCCTGGGGGTTCGCAACCCAGGCACGGCCGTGAGTGGAGCCGGCTTCGATCGACGCACGAAGGTCGGCCGGCGCGGGGAGCTTGCCCGGCCAGCCGACGACGACCCAGAGCCGCCAGAGCCCCGGCTCGACATCGGGGTCGATACGGCCGGAGAGCTTCATCGCCCCGCTGGAGTCGGCCTCGGCGTCCGTCTCCAGACGCCGAAACTCACGGTCCCGGGCCAGGAAGCATGCGCCCTCGGGGCGCTCGCCGCCGGGGACCGCGGTCAGCGGTCGAGCCCCCACCTCGAACGGGTCGCCCGGCGCGAACACTGGCCGCTCGCCGGGCCGCTCCGCGCGCATCGTAGCGGTCCCGCCCGAGACCTCCGCGACGGCATAGCTAGGCAGCGCCGGCGCGCGGGCGAGCACCATGAAGGCGGCGGCCGCCGCAGCCGTCGCGGCGAAGCCGCCGAACCCGAGCCAGAGCTTGAGCCCGGGGAGGACCGAGGCCCGGGGAGCGCGCGCGGGCGTCTCGGACGGAGCGTCCATCCGGGCGTCCTGCTCGCGGATCGCGCGGACGACCCGCTGGCGGAAGTCCGCTCCCAGAGGGCGGAACGCCTCGTAGGCCGCGCCGGCCTCGGCGGATCCTTGGGCCAGCGCCCGGAGCTCCGCCACCTCCTCGGCCGAGGCCGTCCCGGCGGCCAGCCGGTCCCAGCGGTCGTCGAGCCGGGACCGCTCGGCGGCGTTCTCTTCACGGGAGACCCGGACCAAGTCGTCCAACAGGGGATCCTCGCTCATGGTCCTTGCCTCACCCTGGTTCTTCGCCGCGCGGGACCCGGTTCTGACACCTCGCCGAGGAGCCGCCGGGCGAGCCGGCGCAGGCGGCTGCGCCAGGCATAGATGGCGTCCGTCGAAAGGCCCGTCCGGTGCACCACCTCGTCGGCCGACAGCTCCTGGAAGAACAGGAGATCGAAGAGGTGCCGGCCGAGCGGGCTGAGCTGCTCGATCAGGCGCGCCCACAACAGGCGAAGCTGCTCGCGCGACGCCGTCGACTCCTCGGGCCCGCCGCCGGTGATGGGTTCGTCCATCTCCTCGAGGAGCGTCGGATCCTCCTGCCACGGGCTGCGCTTGCCGCTGCGCAGGATCGACGCCGTCTGCCGCTCGGCCACCAGACCGACGAAGTTCGCGAGCGACAGCCCCCGTTCCCGTTGCCAGCTCCGCAGTACCTTGCCGTGGTCGGCGAAGAGGAGGAGAAAGACCTCCTGGACGAGGTCCTCGACCTCCTGGCGCACGTCGCGCCCGGGCGCCGCCCGGTCGCGCCGGCGCAGAAGCCCGCGCGCGACGCGGCATTGAATGACCGGAGTCAACTGCTCGACGAGCCCTTCCAACGCCGCCTCGTCGCCCGCGAGCGCGCGCTGGAGATCCTCGCCTGTCGGTATGCCGGTCATTGCCTGACTGAGCCTGAGAATGCCTTCGGATTATAGCGATCTCGGCGAACTGCGCCAGGACACTCAAGTTGCAGTTCGCGGCAGCTCGGGTTCCCGGTGTCGTTCTAGACTGCCGGCCGTGGCGAGCGTCGAAAACATCCCCGAGAACCTGCCCGAGACCGTCACCGGCACCGATTACTGGCTCCAGATCGTCGCCGCCGAGGGGGCGCCGTTCGAGCACCGGCTGGCCGAGGGCGAGCTGATCGTCGGCCGTGCCGCGGAGTGCGGGCTGGCGCTCGCCGATCCGTTCCTGTCGCGCCGGCACGCGAAGATCGTGCGGCGCGGCGAGCGGGTCGAGGTCGAGGACCTCGGCTCGAGCAACGGCACGCGGCTCAACGGTGAGCCGGTGGTCGGGCGCGCCGCGATGCGGCCGGGCGACCGCATCCAGCTCTCGGCCACGGTGCTCGCGCTCCACGCCGGCGAGCGGCCCGACCAGGCGGCGCTCGGCCGCGGCGAGGAGTCGATCTACCTCGACGCCTCGGTTCTCCTCGCCGAGCAGGCGCGGCCGCTCTCCGACGCCGACGACGACGCCCGCTTCCGCCGCGCCGCCGGGCGCCTGCGCCTGCTCAACGAGGTCCACGAGGCGGTGGCGCGGTCGCTGTCGCGGGACGAGCTGCTGGAGCTGATCCTGGATCGCGCCTTCGAGCACCTCGGTCCCGAGGAGGGGGCGGTCTTCCTGCGCCGCGAGGGCGGCGACGGCTTCGATCGCGCGGCGTTCCGCTCGCTCCTCGGCCCCGGCGCGCGCGGGCTCTACTCGTCGAGCCTGGTGCGCGAGGTGAGCGACAAGGGGCTCGCCGCGCTGGTCCTCGACATCGCCACCGACGAGCGCTTCTCGGCCGCCGAGAGCATGCTCAGCTCGGGGATCCGGAGCCTGGTCGCGGCGCCGCTCTTGACCCCGGACGCGGGCTCGCTGGGGATGATCGTGCTCAACTCCCGGCTCGCCGCCCGGCGCTTCTCGCAGGACGACCTGGAACTGCTGGTCTCACTCGCCTCGGTGGCGGCGCTGCGGCTGCAGAACATCGCGCTGGTCGCCGAGGCGGTCGAGCGCCGCCGGCTGGCCGAGGAGGTCGAGCTGGCGCGGAAGATCCAGGTCGCGCTAGTGCCGCGGCGGCTGCCTCGGCCGGCGGGCTGGGAGCTCGAGGCCGAGACCACGCCGTCACGCGGCGTCTCGGGCGACTTCTACCTGGCGATCGAGCGCGCCGCGCGCGAGCGCGACCCGGCCGGCCGGGAGGACGGCGAGCTGGTGCTCCTGGTCGCCGACATCTCGGGCAAGGGGGTCGGGGCGGCGCTCCTGATGGCCTCGCTCGAGGCGCTCTGCGGCGGCCCGATCGCCAAGGGCCTGCCGCCGGAGGAGGTGTTCGCCGAGGTCTCGCCGCGGCTCTTCCAGCGCACGCCGGCGGCGAAGTTCGCGACCGTCTTCCTGGCCGCGGTCGAGCCGGCGTCGGGCCGCCTGCGCTACGCCAGCGCCGGACACAACCCGGCGCTCCTGGTGCGCGCCGGCGGCGCGGTCGAGCACCTCGGCTCGACCGGCATGCCGCTCGGGCTGGTCGAAGAGGCCCCCTACCGCGGCGAAGAGCGCGTCCTCGAGCCGGGCGACCTCCTCGCGGTCTACACCGACGGCATCGTCGAGGCGACCGACCCCGGCGGCGCCGAGTACGGCCTCGAGCGGCTCGCCGCGCTCTGCCGGGACCGCCGCGCCGAGCCGCTGGCAGCGATCCACGCCGCGGTCGAGGAGGACCTCGCCGCCTTCGCCGCCGGCACGCCGTACGAGGACGACCGGACGCTGCTCCTGCTCCGCCGCTCGGCCTGACTCCGGCCTCAGGACCCGCCCGGCCGCCAGCGCCAGACCTCGACCTCGATCCCCCTCGACAGGTCGATCGCCGGATCGAGCCCGATCTCGATCGCGGTCACCCCGGAGGGCAGGTCGAGCTTGGCAGTCTGGTAGTGGCCGACGCCGGCTGCGGCGCGGGTGATCAGGAGCGGCCGCGGCTCACCGTCGATCGACACCTCGCGCGGGCGGGCGCCGCGGCGCGTGCGCGGCACCCGCAGGGCGAGCGAGACCGGCTCCCCCACCGCGACCGGCACCGCCAACGCGACGCGGAATCGGTTGCCGCCGAGCGGCTCGAGCGCCGGGGTCTCGGGCGGCCCGGCCGGCCGCCAGCCGTGGAGCACCGCTACCAGGCCGGGACCGTGGGCGCGCAGCCAGGCCGGCTCGAAGCGTTCTGCGGCGCCGCCGGCCAGGGCGGCGCGGCGCAGGTAGAACTCCGACCCCGGCTCGTCGAGACGCGCGGCGAAGAATGCCTCGCCGTCGGCCCGGTCGAGGTCCTCGGGCGGCACCTCGGTCAGCCGCGGGACGCCGATAGCGGGGAGGTCGTGCCCCCCGTTCGCCGGCCCCAGCCGGTCGAGGAAAGCCGGCCCGCGCTCGTAGTAGACGCGGCGCACCGCGGCCGGTTCGAGACGGTTCCCGAGGTATCCCGTCGCCAGCTCCCAGGTCGACGGGACGACGGTCCGGTAGACCGTCCGCGCCGGCGGCAGGAAGAGGGCGGCGGCGAGACCGAGCGCGACCGTCGCCGCCAGGCCCGGCCGAGGCAGCGCCGGCAGCCGCGCCGCCGCCCGGTCCCAGAGCCCGACCGCCGCCCAGCCGGCGGCGAGCGCGGTGAAGCAGGCGACCGGCAGGACGTTCTGCCCCTTGAAGAGCCGCGTCGAGGCGGCATAGAGGAGCGGGTAGCCGAGCGCGTAGGCGAGGAAGATCGCCGCCTCGCGCCGCCGCCCGGGCGCGGTTCCCCGGCGCACCAGCCGCGCGACCAAGCCGACGAGCCCGGCGAGCGCCAGCAGCGCGACGATCCAGCCGTGGTGGCGCACCGGGTACCAGGCCGCCTGGCCGAGGACGCCGAGGTGGCTCACCCCGGACGCCTCGCCCTTGCTCTCCATGATCCCCCAGAGCCGCGGCAGGTAGGAAAAGATCACCGCCGAGTGCGGGTTGATCAGGAAGAAGAGCGCCAGCGACGTCGCGCCGGCGGCGGCGAGCTGAAGCCAGCGCCGAGGCGAGCGCCAGCCGTCCCAGAGCGCCGCGACCGCGACCGCGAAGGCGGCGCCGACGCCGGTGTACTTGGCCGCCACCGCCAGCCCGACCCCGGCGCCGGCGAGGGCGAAGCGGCGGAGGCTCGGCCGCTCGGCGGCGTCGACGCTCCAGAGCACGGTCAGGGTCACCAGCAGCGCGACCAGGATGTCCGGCTTGAAGAGGCCCGAGGCGACGACGTGCGGCGGCAGCGCCGCGACCAGCGCCGCCGCCGCGAGGCCGGCGCGGGGATCGAACAGTCGCCGCCCCAGGAGGTAGACGGCGACGATCCCGAGCGTCCCCCAGACGACCGACACCAGCCGCGCTAGCAGATAGGCGGTCGGCGACCAGCCGTCGGAGGTCGCCTCGGAGTGGACCGAGAGCGCCTCTGTGCCGGTCGCCCGCGCCAATCCCTCGCTCGCCCCCATCACCAGCGCCTGGGGCAGCCAGGAGAGGCTCGGGTAGTAGGCGTTGGCGGGGCGGAGCGTGCCGTCGTCGATCAGCGCCGCGACGTTGGCGAGACTGAAACGCTCGTCGAAGTGGCGGGTGTTGTCGAGGTGCGCGGTGGCGATCCAGAGGCGGAGTCCGAACCCGGCGGCGATCACCGCCAGGAGGGCGATGCGCACCCAGCGCCGGCGGCCAAGCGCGGTCACCGAGTCCGCGCTCACCGCAACCCGAGCCGGCGCCGCGCCAGGAGCACCAGGGTGTTGCCCGCTGTGCGCGCCACCCGCATCTTGCTCGCGCCCGCCTTGCGGTCGTAGCGCAGCACCATCGGCACTTCGGTGAAGAGCGCGCCGCGCCGGCGGAGCTTGAGCAGCACGTCGACCATGCACTGGAAGCCGTCCTGATCGAAGAACGAGGCGCCCTCGGCGGCGATCGCCTCCTGGAGCGCGCCGGCGCGGTAAGCGCGGAAGCCGCAGGTGTAGTCGCGCACGCCGCGGGTCGGAAAGAGCGCCCGGAAGAGCCAGCCGCCGCCCCAGGAGAGCAGGCGCCGCGACGCCGGCACGCCGCGGGTGCGGCTGCCCTGCCGGTAGCGCGACGCGATCACCACGTCGTAACCCTCACCGAGCCGCCGCACCATGCGCGGGATCAGCCCCGGCGAGTGCGAGTTGTCGGAGTCGAGCGTGACCACCGCCTCGTCCGCCGCGGCACGGCTCGCGGCGTGCGTCAGCCCGTCGCGCACCGCCGCGCCCAGCCCGAGGTTGACCGGATGGCGGACGATCTCGATCGGCATCCGCAGAGCATGCTCCTCGGCCACCGCGAGCGTCCGGTCGCGGCTGCCGTCGTCGACCAGCACCACCGCGTAGGGGAGCTGGGCGTCGGCCATCGCGAGCGCGATGCCGTCGAGGAGCGGCGGCAGCGACTCCTCCTCGTTGTAGGCGGGGAGCATGATCCAGACCCGGCGGCGGGTGGGGGCGGCTTCGGGCATCGGCGGCATACTACGACCCCGCGAGGAGCGCCGCGATCCGCTCCCCCGCCTTGCCGTCGCCGAACGCATCGGTGGGCACCGCGCGCTCGGCATAGAGGGCCGGGTCGGTGAGCAGGCGCCGGGCGGTCTCGGCGATCCGGCCGGCGTCGGTGCCGACCAGCTCGCCGACGCCGGCGGCCAACGCCTCCGGGCGCTCCGAGGTCTTGCGCGTCACCAGCACCGGGATGCCGAGCGCCGCCGCCTCCTCCTGGACGCCGCCCGAGTCGGTGACGATCAGGGCCGAGGAGGTCATCAGCTTGACGAAGGCGTCGTAGGCGAGCGGCTCGAGCAGGTGGACGCCCGGCACCCCCTCGAGCACCTCGGCGACCGCGGCGCGGACGTTGGGGTTGAGGTGCACCGGGTAGACGATCTCGACCTCCCCCGGCATCGCCTCGGCGAGCCGGCGCAGGCCGGTGAAGACCGCGCGCAGCCCGGGGCCGAAGCTCTCGCGGCGGTGGCCGGTGACCAGCACCAGGCGGCGGCCGGCGGGGACGTCGATGCCGAAGTCGGCCAGCGAGCGGCCGCGCACCCGCTCGCGCATCGCGTAGAGCGAGTCGATCACCGGGTTGCCGACCACGTGCACGGTCGCGGGGTCGACTCCCTGGGCGAGGAGGTTGTCGCGCGCCTGCGGGGTCGGCGCCAGGTGGAGGTCGGCGAGGTGGCCGAGGAGGGTCCGGTTGATCTCCTCGGGGAACGGGTCGCGGCGGTCGCCGGTGCGCAGGCCGGCCTCGACGTGGGCGACCCGGAGGCCGCGGTAGAAGGCGGCGAGGGCGACCATCGCCACCGTGGTGGTGTCCCCCTGGACGACTACCCACGACGGCTCGACCTCGGCGAGGAGCGCGTCGGCGGCGGTCAGGAGCGCCGCCGAGAGCCCCGCCAGCGACTGGTCGGGGCGCATCACCGCCAGGTCGCGGTCGGGCTCGAGGCCGAGGACGGCGAAGACCTGGGCCAGCATCTCGCGGTGCTGGCCGGTCGACAGGAGGAAGGTGGGGACGCCGCGCCGGCGCAGCGCGTCGACCACCGGCGCGAGCTTGATCGCCTCCGGGCGGGTGCCCACCGCCACCAGCACCGGGTGGCCGGCGGAGACCGGGTGGCTCACGGCGCGGCCGCGTCGTCGCCGGCCGGAGCCGGCGCGGCTACCGGAGCGGCCGCGGGCGCCGCCTCGCCGGGGCGCCAGACGACGCGGCGCAGCTCGACCGCGATCCGCCGCAGGCTCACCGGGTCGAGATAGACGAAGTCGGGGTCGAGCGCGATCGCGCAGGCGCGCTCGCCCGGGGCCGGCCGCAGCGCGATCTCGACCTCGTGGGTGCCGGGCTCGAGGCGCACCAGCGCGGCGCCGCAGGCGGGGGTGACGGTCGCCGACGGCGCCGACCCGGCGCCCTCGTCGGGCACCAGCGCCGCGGGCACTTCGTCCGGCGCCGGCAGGCGCAGGGTCAGCACCACGTCGAGCGGGCCGGACAGGCCGCCGATCTCGAGCGCGCCGTCGCCGCGCAGCCAGCGGGCGCCGAGGGTCTGGCGGTCGGCGTCGCCGCCGGCCGCTTCCCAGCCCTCCTCGAGGAGCAGGCGCGGCCCGCCGACCGGCGGCGGCGGCACCTCGACGCGCGCCACGGCGTACTCCCCCTCGTCGACCTCACGCCCGGCGGCGACCAGCGGCGGCCTGCGGCCGCGGGAATCGACCACGCCCATCGTCAGCTCGTAGACGCCCGCCGGCAACGGCGGGGCGAGCGCCGACTGCCAGAGCTGGATCGGGTGGACGACCTCCTCTCCCGGACGCCAATCGCCCGGGAACGGCAGATCGAAGGTGCGGACCAGCTCGCCCTGGTCGTTCAGGAGGTGGACGAAGACGACCGGCCGCTCGAGCGGCGCCGACGGGGTCCATGCCGCCTCGATCGCAGCGGTCTCCGGGTAGGCGAGGAAGACCTCGACGGGCTCGACGGACAGCTCGGCCACCGGCTCGCCCGGACCGCAGCCGGCCGCCAGTGCGGCGAGCGCGGCGAGCGCGGCGGCAGCGCGGAAGCCACGCGACCTCGGGCACCGGTGGGGCGGACGCTGCTGCGGCACTCGGTTCACGGCGCTCGACGGGTTCGGGAGGCGGGTGGACGGGCGTCGGGGGACGGCGTCGGGTCTCGGCGGTGACGTACTCGGGAGCGCGGCGCAGCTCGCAGGATCGCCGCGCGGGCGGTCAATCTAGCACAGCGCCGCCGCCGGACTCGGCTGCCCCGGGCCCGGCCGCGGCTGGTCGCCGGCCGGGCCGCCGCGGCAGCCGGCCGGCGAGCGCCGCGGCGGCGCCGCCGGCCCACACCATCGCCACCGGCATCGTCGGCAGCCGGTACTTGGGCTCGGGATGGAACAGCAGGTTGATCACCAGGGTGTTGAAGACCAGCCAGAGCGCGAGCGGCCAGGTGCGCCGGTCGCGCGCGGTGAGCAGCAGCCCGGCGGCGCCGAGCGCCAGGATCGCCCAGTGCTGGAGGTCGAGGAGATCGGTCACCCAGCGCACGCGGCAGAGGTCGCGCTCGCCGTGGGTGTCGGCGAAGAAGCCGGTCTTGTAGGGCTCGAAGTGGGTCGCGAGGTTGCGGCCGAGGGTGGCGACCGTGCGGCCGGGACGGGCGGCGAGGCCGGCCAGCGTCGCGCGCGCCACCTCGCCGGCGCGCGCGCTCAGGGCACCGTCCCGGTTGGCGCGCTGGAGGCGGTAGTAGTAGTCGCGCCAGCCGGCCTCGGTCGCGAGATCGAGATCGGCGTGGCGGACGAAGCGGTCGTCGGGGTGGACCTGGAGGAGGTTCGCGACCGTCAGGTCGTCGATCCCGGAGGGCGCGCCGGCGATCGCCGAGTTGCGCACCATCCACGGCGCCACCACCAGCGCCATGGCGCCGACCATCGCCAGCGCTGGCCGCCAGCCGCGGCGCGGCCCGACCGCGGCGACTAGCGCCAGCGCCGCCAGGGGCACGTACCAGAGCGGCGCCGAGCGCACCAGCGCGCCGAGGCCGAAGAGCGCCCCGGCGAGCGCCGCCGGCCGCCAGCCCGGACGCACGGAGGCCCAGGCGAGCGCCGCCAGCGCCGGCGTCACGAACAGCATGTAGAGCGGCTCGGAGAGGATGCGCGAGAAGGTGACGATCGACTCGAGGTAGAGCGCGAAGCCGAGGCCGGCGACCCAGCCGGCGAGCCGGCCGAAGAGGCGCCAGGCGGCCAGGTAGGTGGCGCCCGCCGCGACCCCGCAGGCGAGCGCCTGGAGCCGCATCGCCGTCCAGACGCCGCCCGCGTCGTGCACCGCGGCGAGGAAGAGGTAGTAGCCGGGCGGGCGGATCCAGCTCTGCCAGGCGTGCCAGCCGGTGTCGTGGAGGAACGACAGCCGGCCCGAGGCGAGCCGCGCCGAGCGGGTCAGGTACTCGTAGCCGTCGGCGGAGCCGCCGGGCTCCGGGTAGATCTCCAGGAACAGCAGCCGGACCGCGGCGGCGAGGCCGGCGATCAGGGCGGCGTCGACCCAGGGCCGCTGGCGCGGCGGCGGCCCCGGCGGGAGCGGGCGGCTCCGGGCGCGCCGGACGAGCGCGGCCGCGGCGGCGAGGACGAGCCCGATTCCGGCGACCTCCCAGGGTAGGACGCCACAGGCACGGCGCCAGGCCGAGGGCCGGCGGTCGCCGGTGACGGTCAGCCCGGTCACCCCAACCGGCGACCCGTGCGGGACCACCAGGACCAGCGCCTCGGCCGGCCCGCAGCAGCCGGACAGCTCCAGCTCGACGACCCGGGCGCCGGCGCCGGCCGCGGCTCCCACGGCCGGCCGCGGAGCGCCGAGCGGCATGGCGCCGCCGGAGCGGAGCAGGAAGCCCTCGACCCGCGAGCCACCGTCGGCACCGCCGCCGGCGCCGCCCCCGGGATCCTCCAGCGTCACCCGTACCCGCCCCTCGGGCGGAACCGAGAGCGGCGCCACCAGCGCCTCCCCCGCCGCCAGCTCGATCCCTCGGACCGGTGGCTCCCCGGCGCCGCCGGCGGCGCCTCGGCGCCCGGCTGGGAGCCGCGCCGGCGGGCGGCCGTCCGCGCACGCCGCGGCCGGAGTCAGCTCGATCCGGTCGATCGCCAGCGACAGCGCCCGCGGGTCCTCCGCGAAGCGCTCGGCCCGCGACGAGGTCAGCCGCAGCCGGTGCGGTCCGGCGGCCAGATCGGCGGGCAACCGCCAGCGGACCTCCGACCAGACCCCGGGCACCGAGCGCGTCCCCAGCTCGCGGCCGTCCAGCTCGGCAGTGACCAAGATCGCGCGGGACGCCGCGCGGACGGCCAGCACCAGCTCGCGGGTCCCGGCTTCGGCGAGCACCAGCGACACGTCGGCCTCCGGCCCGGCCCAGGCGAAGGTGGACTCCTCGGCGCCCTCGCCCCAGCGCTCGTCCTCGTGGAAGCCGTCCGCCAGCAACGGGCGCCACACCACCTCGCCGACGTCGATCCGCGCGGTCTCACACGGCACCCGGACCGCCCCGGCGAGGAGCTCCTGCGGCGGCCAGGGACCGGGATCCCAGAGCGCATCCGGGTCGGCCGGGGCGCGGCAGGCGGCGAGCAGGCAGGCGACGGCGAGGAGACCGGGAGCACCACGGCGGCGGTCGGGCACGGCGGGCATTGTGGCACGCCGGCCGCGGCGGCTGTGCTAGCGTGCCTCCCCGCTCGAGCGCACTCGCCGATGGACCCGCAGCATCCGATCCCCGCTCGCCGTCACCCTAGAACCTCCCGCCCCGGCGTCCCTCCCGGACGGCCCGGCCGCCGGGTCGCGTTCTCCTCCGCGCTCGCCGCCCTCCTCGCGGTCGCGGCCTGTTCGCCGCCGCCGGCCGAGACGCCGCGCCACGTCCTCTTGATCACCGTCGACACCCTGCGCGCCGACCACCTGTCGGCCTACGGCTATCCGCGCGACACCAGCCCGGCGGCCGAGGCGCTGGCGGCCGGCGGCGTGCTCTTCGAGCAGGCGATCGCGCAGTGGCCGAAGACCGGCACCTCGTTCGCGTCGATCTGGACCGGCCGCTACCCGCAGACCACCGGCCTCACTCACGAGGCGGCGATCCGCATCCCCGAGGGCTACCTGACCCTCCCCGAGCTGATGGCCGGGCGCGGCTTCACCACCGCGGCGGTGGTCTCGAACGCGGTGCTCTCGGCCGAGCTGGGCTGGGACCGCGGCTTCGGCGAGTACGGCGAGACCTGGAAGGCGGTCCCCGAGCTGCCCGAGGACCCGGCCGCCTTCCGCGACCTGATCCACGCCGGCCGGGTCAACGAGCTGGCGATCCCGCTCCTCGAGCGCCACCGCGACGCCGAGCGCCTGTTCGCCTGGATCCACTACTCCGACCCGCACGCCCCCTACCTGCTCCAGCCCGGCGTCGAGAACCCCTACCTCGGCGACCCGTGGTACGTCGGCGACCAACTCGCCGACCTCACCGAGTCCGAGGGCGCGGCGATCGGCGACCACCGCGAGCTGCGCTGGTACGTCGCCCAGTACGACGCCAACGTCCGCTACACCGACCGGAAGATCGGCGAGCTCCTGGCGGCGGCCGACCGCCTCGGCCTGCTCGAGAACGCGCTGGTGATCCTGACCGCCGACCACGGCGAGAGCCTCGGCGAGCACGGCTACTACTTCGGCCACGGCCGCCTCCCCTACCGCCCCGGCTCCTGGGTGCCGCTGATCGTCTCGTGGCCGGCCGGCGGCGTCGCCCCCGGCCGCCGCATCGACCGCCCGGTCGACCTGGTCGACCTCTACCCGACGATCCGCGACCTGGTCGCCCCCGGCGCCGAGATCCCCGGCCTCGAGGGGCAGAGCCTGCTCCCGCTCCTTTCCGGCCCCCCGCCCCCCGACGCCGCCGAGCGCTACCCCTTCGCCTTCGCGGAGGCCGGCGGCGGCAGCCCGACCACGCACTACCGCACCGTCGAGGACGAGCGCTGGAAGCTCGTCTACCACCCCGCCCTCGGCGAGCGGCCGAAGCTCTACGAGCTGTACGACCTCGCCGAGGACCCGGGCGAAACCGCGAACCTGGTCACCGACAACCCTGACCAGGCCAGGCGGCTCCGCGCCGTCCTGACCGAGTGGACGAAGGGCGACGGCGACTGGATCCGTCGGCGCCAGCAGCCTCTCGAAGAGCACGACGAGGAGACGATCAAGGCGTTGCGGGCGTTGGGGTACATCCGGTGAGCCCCGCCCGGTCGAGCTGCTCCGGGACCGAGCCGCCCGTTCCCACCGAATGAACCCGCATCCGGTCCGCCGCCGACTCCTGATCCTCGCCCTGACCCTGGCAGTCCTCGGAGCCACCGCCATGCCGCTCCTCTCCGCCTTCGCCCGCCGGACCCTCTACCCCGCGCCGCCGGTCGAGGTCCCGCCACCCCCTGCTCCCCTCGGGGAAGAGACCCTCCGAACCGCCACCGGCGACACCCTCGTCGTCTGGGCCCACGACCCCGCCGCGCCTGAAGCCGGCGCGCCGGTCTTGCTGTTCTTCCACGGCAACGGCGAGAACCTCGCCACCCTCCATCTCTCCGGCCTCTTCGACGAGCTCCAGACCCTCGGCGTCCCCTTCCTCGCCCCCGACTACCCCGGCTACGGCCGCAGCACCGGCCGGCCGTCCGAGGCAAGCCTCGCCGCCGCCGCCGACGCCGCGCTCGGACACGCCGCCAGCGCCCACCCCGGCCGGCCGATCGTCGCCTGCGGCTGGTCGCTGGGCGCCGCCGTCGCCATCGCCCTCGCCGAGCGCCACCCCGACCGCGTCGCCGGCCTGATCGCGCTCAGCCCGTGGACCTCCCTCGACGAGCTGGCGCGCCGCTACTTCCCCGGCCCGCTGGTCCGCCTGGCGCTCGGCGACCGCTACGACTCGGAGAGCCGCGCGCCGCGCATCCGCGTCCCGGCGCTGGTCGTCCACGGCGCGCGCGACGCGATCATCCCTGCCGAGCACGGACGGCGGGTCGCCGCCGCGCTCGCCGGGCCGGTCGAGCACGTCGAGCTGCCGCGCGCCGGGCACAACGACCTCCTGGGCCATCCCGAGGCGTGGCGCGAGATCGGGCGCTTCCTGGAGAGGATCGGCGGGTAGCCGCTGCGGCTCACCGTCCGGCAGGCGCTCGGACGCTCTCGGCCGCCCGGCCGCCCGGCGGCCAGCGCACAGCGCCGTCGCCGTCCGGCGGCAGCAGCGAGCGCCCGGCGGCCTGGCCGGGTGCGAGGAGGTAGGCGAGCGCCGGCCGGCCGTCGGCGAGCGGCACCCGGGAGCGCCGGAAGAGCCAGGGGTGTCCCTCGAAGCGGTCGAGCGCGGCGAGCACCAGCGGCGTCACCCGGTAGAGCTCGCCGGCCACCGCCGCCGGCCCGCGGCGGACCATCCCCGGGTAGGGACCGAGATCGACCAGCGCGAAGCCGGGTGCGGTGACCGCCGGGCCCAGCGGCCGGGCGCCCGCGAGCAAGGGGTGGTTGACGCAGCCGCTCTGGAGCGTGCCGTAGACGAAGAGCCGTTCCGTCATCTCCGGCTCACGTGCCTCGAAGCCGGCGTCTCGCCGCGGGCGGTCCGGGCGCCGCCGAGGTCGTCCACCTTCGCTAGGGCGTTCAGCAGACCCAGAGCGGCCCGGCCGCAGCGCGGACGCCGCCGCCCGGCGCCGGCGGCCCGGCGACGACCCGCACGCCGTCGAGCGGGAAGCCAAGCAGGTCCTCCGGGTCGGCGAGCTGGAGGCGCCGGAAGAAGTGGAGGGCCGCCTCGATCTCGCGGCGCCAGGTCTCGCAGCGGTCCTCGCGCGGCTCGGAGCCCTTGTCCGCCGCCGCCTCCGGCCGGGCGAAGACGCTGCGCGAGCAGAGCGCCCGCGCCCAGCACTCGGCGCAGGGGGCCGGCTGCGGCGACGCCGGTCCGGCGACCGCGAGACCGGCCACCGGCGGCCAGATCACCTCGTCGCCCTGGACCAGCGCCCGATAGCCGCCGGCCGGGGCGCTCCCGGCGCCGGCGATCAGGCCGCGCACCACCCGCGCCACCGGCTCGAACAGCAGCGGCCGCGGCAGCCCCTGCTCGAGGCTCTCGAACATCGAGTCACAGACCGCGGCGAGGTCGCCGTGGAAGAGCTGGTCGTCGGCCACCGAGGCGTAGGGCTCGGGCCAGCGCGTTGCGCCGGCGCGGGCGACGTCGAGGCGCTCGAGGCCGATCTCGCCGGCCCAGCTCCACAGCTCGGCCAGCCGGTTGCCGCGGGCGAGCACCACGAGCAGGCTCAGCCGCGGCCCGAGGGCGCGGGCGAGCGACTCCAGCCAACCGCGCAGCTCGTGCCCGCGGGGGATCGCCGGCGCGCCGCCGGCGCCCGGCAGCGAGCAGCCCAGGCGCAGCCGCAGGTCGCGGCGCGACGACAGCAGCCGGGTCACGCCGCCGGTCAGCGCGGTCACCCGGCCGGCGATCTCGAAGCGCACCTCGCGGCCGGCCGCCGCGGCGTTCCGCACCGCGGCGGCGATCTGCTCCTCCAGCTCGCGGGCGCCGCCCGAGCCGAGCGTCAGGTGGACGACCAGGGGCATGCCCGCCGGCAGCCGGAGACGCGTCCGCAGCAGCTCGCCGGACGGCTCGCCGGCGCCCGGGTCGTAGTGGCACTCGCCGCCGTCGAGGAACACGCTGCCCAGCCCGCGCCCGTCCTCGGCCCCCCAGAGCGGCCCGGCGACCGGCTGCCGGTCGTCGCCGGCACCCTCGAAGGTCAGGAGGTCCTCCTCGAGGAGCCAGCTCATCAGGCCCTCGTCGAACTCGCCGGACTCGAGGGCGACCGCGACGTGGTAGTGGTAGTCGAGCGGCACGTCGATCAGCCGCCCCCGTTCGAGGTCGTAGATCAGGGTGTACGCCCCGCCGCGGTCTTTGAGCGGCTGGTTCGCGCGGATGCGCATGCTGCCGGGGACGAGCCCTGCGAACATAGCGGGCAAGAAGGCCTCCTCAGGTTCGTTGCGGTCCCTGGCCGGCCCCGGAGGGCCGGCACCTCAATAGCATTGTTCTCACCGCGCCCGATTCGGAGACAGATGTGCAGGTCTTTCTTCGTCCGTCTCGATGGCAGTCATCCGGCCGCCCGATGGCCGGCTCCGTCGAGGCCGCGAATAGGTCTATCAAGTCCTTTCCTGTAAGCGACTTAACTGGTCCTCACAGCGTCGGCGTTCGGTCCTTGAAACGCTCCTTCTTGGTCAAGGACGTATGAAGATTTTTACATTCCTTCGTCGCTCTGGGTCCCGTTCTCGCGCAACCACCGATCGAGCCAGTCGAGCACCGTCGTGTGCCAGAGGACGCTGTTCGACGGCTTGAGCACCCAGTGGTTCTCGTCGGGGAAGAAGAGGAACCGGCTGGGGATCCCGCGGCGCTGCAGCGGCGGTGAAGGCGGCGATCCCCTGAGTCGTCGGGGACCCGGAAGTCGAGCGCGCCGTGGACGACCAGCATCGGCGTCTTCCAGCGGTCGACGAAGAGCACCGGGTTGTGCTCCTCGTACCCCTCCGGGTGGGCCCAGTACGGCCCGCCGTGCTCCCACTCGGGGAACCACAGCTCCTCGGTCGCGTAGTACATCATCCGGTTGTCGAACACGCCGTCGTGGTTGACGAGGCAGCGGAAGCCGTCCGGCCAGTTGCCGGCGATCCAGTTGACCATGAAGCCGCCGTAGGAGGCGCCGAGCGCGCAGGCGCGATCGCCGTCGATCCAGGGGATAGCGCGCGAGCGCGGCGGCGAGCCCCTTCTGGAGGTCCTCGAGCGGCTTCCCGCCCCAGTCGCCGGAGATCGAGTCGGTGAACGCCTGGCCGTAGCCGGTCGAGCCGTGGAAGTCGATCATCACCGCGGCGTAGCCGGCGCCGGCGTAGGTCTGCGGGTTCCAGCGGTAGTGGAAGTCGTTGCCGAACGAGCCCTGCGGCCCGCCGTGGATCAAGAACGCCAGCGGGTACTTCTTCCCCGCCTCGAAGCCGACCGGCTTGACCACCCAGGCGTACACCGTCTCGCCGTTCGCAGCCGGCGAACGTGAACTGCTCCGGCTCCCCCATTTCGATCCGCCGCGAGCGCCTCGCGGTTTAGGTCGCGTGAGCCGCTGGAGTCCGGAGCCGTCGGGCGCGACCGAAAAGAGGTCAACCGGCCGGGTCAGCGTGTCGTGACCGAAGACGATGCGCCCGCCATCGGCCGCGATCGCGGGGGAGCGGACGTGCCCATCCCCCACCACCTCGCGCACCGCGCCGTCGGCCACGTCGATCGCGAAGAGCGGCACCTGCCCGAGGCTCCCCGCGGTGGCATAGATCGTCGCGCCGTCGGGCGAGAAGGCGAGGCTCCCCGGCGAGCGATCCCAGCCCTCGGCCAGGACCCGCGACGCGCCGCTCGCCCAGTCGCGGAGGACGATCCGGAAGCGGTCGGCCTCGAAGCCGGGGCGCGCCATCGCCAGGTAGGCGAGCGTGCCTGCCGTCGGGCGAGAAGACCGGCTGGGTGTCCCACGCCGGGTTGGCGTCGGTCAGGTTCTCGGGCGCCGCCGAGCCGTCGGCGGGGACCCGGTAGAGGTCGAAGTCGGTCGACCATGCCTCCTCGCGGCCGGCGTCGCGGGCGGTGAAGACCAGCCACCGGCCGTCGGGTGAGAACGCGATCTCCTCGCGCGCCGCCGAACGGCTTCGACGGCACGTCGGCGTCGAGCCCGCGCGAGAGATGCACCGGCGCGCCGGCCACACCGCCGGCGCCGAGCGGCAGCGCGAAGAGCTGCGAGCGGCGGCCGTCCTCCCAGGTGTCCCAGTGGCGGACGAAGAGGTCGTCGTAGACCTCACCGCTCGCCGGGTCCTTCTCGCGCGCGGCGAGGCGGTCCGCCGAGCAGGCGAGGTCGGCGCAGTCGGGGAAGATCTCCATCGTCACCGCCAGCCGCCCGCCGTCGGGCGCCAGCAGGAAGTTCGACACGTCGAGCGGCAGATCCGTCACCTGCTGCGCCTCGCCGCCGGCCATCGGCAGCCGCCAGACCTGCGACGACCCCGAGCGGCTCGACAGGAAGTAGATCGAGTCCCCGCCCGGCGCCCACCGCGGGCTCGAGTCGCCGGCCTCGTGCGCGGTCAGCCGGCGCGGCTCGCCGCCCTCGATCCCGACCAGCCAGAGGTCGGTGCGCCCGCGGTCGGCCTCGCGGTCGGTCTCGCGGAGGACGAAGACCACCGAGCGGCCGTCGGGCGAGACCTGCGGATCGCTGGCCCGCTGGAGAGAGACCAGGTCCTCGGCGGTGAAACCGCGGCCTTGGGCGGCCGCGGGTGTGGCGAGCAGGGTGGCCAGGACGGCCAGGACGGCCAGGGCAGCGGCGGCGGCGGACGGGACGTGGCGCATCCGGCGGGCTCCTCTCCTCGGTGGCGAGATCGGTCGCGAAGCGTCGGCTCGGACCGCGATTCTAGCCTCTGCGATCGCGAACCCACCGGAAGCCGAAAGGCGGCGCCGTCCCGCGACCATCCGGGTTAATATCTCGCGACTTCTCAAACGAGGAAATCCGATGCCCGGAGAACGCGCCCTCCGCCACGTGCCCATCCTCTTGATCGATGCCGTCGGGTTCACCCGTTTGGCCGGGGTCGAAGAGCGACGGGCCGCGCTACGGGTCCTGCAGGAAGTCCTCACGCAGAAGGCGCGCTTCTTCATGCCCTACGGGGAGGTGTGGGAGAAGTGGATCCGCCACGGCACCGGCGACGGCTACTACTTCGTCTTCGACGCCCTGCCTGTGCACGTCGCGCTTCGCTACGCACTCGGTATCGGCGAAGCGCTGGCGGAGCGGACATCGTCCGACCTGACGCTGCGGGTCCGGATGGTGCTCGCGGTGGGAGACGTCGAGTGGGTCGGTGACCAGATCCTGAGCGACGCCTTCGCGGTCGCCGAGCGCCTGATCTCCCATCCTCCGTTCAAGCGCTTCGGGGACTCCCGCGCGGAGCCCTGGGCCCTCGCCCTGACGCGACTCTTCCACCACGGGATCGAGACCCAGCCCGCGGAGGGCTTCGAGGGTTTGGACGGCCTGGGCTGGACTCCCTTCACAGCCGTCGACAAGCACGGCGCCGAGCACCCAGCCTATGTCCTCGGACCGGGTCTCGACGAGACCGCCGCGGCGCCCGCCGAGCCGAAGCGGCCCCGCATCACCATCTTGATCGGCCACTCCCTCGACGACCCGCTGCCCGAGGCGGTCGAGCTCGCCCATCGGGCGGTGCGCGACCTCGCGGCTACCGGTCGCGCGGTCGAGATCCGAATCGATCAGGCAACGACCGCCGCCCTGGCCCGCGAGCTCCAGCGCGGCTGCGACCTCCTCATCTACTACGGACATGGGAGCAGCGACGGGCACCTCATGTTCGCCGACGGGCGGCGCTCCTTCGCCCAGTTGAACGAGACGCTGGCCGATCTGTGGAAGGGCGTCGGCGCCTGCTTCGTCTTCGCTTGCCACGGCGAACGCTTCGCCGAGGCCCTGCCGTGCCCGTGGCTGGCCTTCACCGAACCGATCCTCAGGCTGTCGCCGCGGCCCTTCCTGGTCGCGGTGGCAGAGGCGCTGCGCGGCGGCGAGCCACTGAACAGGGCGGTCGAGACGGCACGAGGCCGCTTCGCCGCGTTGCAAGCGGAGCGGTCCGGCTTCCTCGACGCCCTCTGCCTCTCCGAGGCACCGCTGCCGGCGCTCACGTTCGGTCAGGGCGAACCTAATCTCACTCGCCTGACCGCCGGCCTCGCGGGTCGTGCCCGGGTCGATTTCGCTCCGCCCGGCGAGTACGGTTACCCCGACCATGATCCCTTCGTCGGCAGGTCCTCGATGCTGAAAAGCCTCCTCGAGGTACCGTCGCCGGAGCTCGAGCGTCCTCTCCAGCGGGTCGTCTGGATTCACGGCGCCCCGGGCATGGGCAAGTCGGCGATCCTCCGCCAACTCGCGATGACCGCCCGCGATCTCCTGTTTCACGATCCGGGCAACCCGATCTGGGTGCTGCACTTGCACACGCACAAGCACAGCAGGCCCGACACCCTGCTGGCCGACCTCGGGGAGCGGGTCAAGGAGCTCTATGACCTCCCAACGTCACTCGCGGACGCCGATGGCCTAGCCCGAGCCCTCGGTGACCGGCCCGGCCGACACCTCTGGGTGCTGGACGACTTGACCTATCTCGACACCCGCCCGGACTCGACAGCCGCGCGGGACATAGTCGCGAGTCTCAAGGCCGCGGCCACCGCCTACGCGGTGCCGTTGCAGCTCGTCGTTTCTTCCCGTCGCCCGCCGCCGCCGGGCGTTGAAGGGGAGGAGATTGGGCCGCTCGACTTCTCCGAGGCCCGGCTCCTCGCCGCCATGGTCTGCCGCCAAGCCGGCTTCGATCCGAAGGACAAGCTGGACCTCGAGCTCGGCGCAGCCCGGCTGTTCCATCTGGTGCGCGGCCTTACCGTGCACTACAAGCGTTCGCTGACCTTGGCAGTGGAGCGTGAGATCTCGTTCTCCGCCTATGCCGAATCGCTCGAAGCGCAGGGGAGCCTGGAGGACCTCGAAGCCGCCGACCTCGCCCTCGCGATGGCCCGGCACGAGCTGCACCAGCTCGATGAGCTGGAACTCCGGCACGGCTTCGCCTACGCAAGATTCCTCGGGAACTACTTCCCGATCATAGAACGCGCGGGCTGGTTCACAGCCGGCGAGCTCGCGGCGTGGTTCGGAGACGCTTTCCAGGTGGGTCCGCCCCAATTTACCGAAACGATCTACCGCTCCGGCCTGGAGACCCTGAGCCGGCTTGGTTTCTGCCTGCGAGAGACGAGGGCGACCGGCGTGACATACCTGCTGCCCCCTAACCAGCGCCAGGTGGTGAAGGCGCTGAGTAACCCCGGGGGCGTGGCGCCGGTGGAGGAGGTTCCGCTGCGCGGAGTGCAGGAGCGGCTCTCGCTGGCCCTCGAGGGCGCGGCACGCGGTAACTGGCATGCCGCGAGCGATCTGCTGGAAATGGAGCAAAGTTTCGGCGAGGATCTGCCGAACCCGGCGGCCGCGGCGGCGGTGTTCGCCGCGAAGCGGCTGCGTGCCGAGCTCGAGGTTCTCGGCCACAGCGACAGCCACCGGCAGATCAGGGTCGCGGAGGAGATCCTCGGCCTCTACGACCTGCACTGCGGCGCCTACGAGACCGGCTCGAGAGAAGAGACGACCGCTGCCGAACAGGTCGCCACGGCGCTCGTCAACAAGGGCGTGACCCTCGGACAACTGCAACGCTCCGAAGAGGAGATTCTCGTCTACGACGACATCGTCCGACGATTCGCCGAACGACCTGAAACCAGCCTCGCCGAACAGGTCGCCAGGGCACTCGTCTACAAGGGCTTGACCCTCGGACAACTGCAACGCTCCGAAGAGGCGATCCTCGTCTACGACGACATCGTCCGACGATTCGCCGAACGACCTGAAACCAGCCTCGCCGAACAGGTCGCCAAGGCGCTCTTCAACAAGGGCGTGAGACTCGGACAACTGCAACGCTCCGAAGAGGCGATCCTCGTCTACGACGATGTCGTCCGACGATTCGCCGAACGACCTGAAACCAGCCTCGCCGAACAGGTCGCCAAGGCGCTCGTCAACAAGGGAGTGACCCTCGGACAAACGCAACGCTTCGAAGAGGCGATCCTCGTCTTCGACGACGTCGTCCGACGATTCGCCGAACGACCTGAAACCAGCCTCGCCGAACAGGTCGCCACGGCGCTCGTCAACAAGGGCGTGACCCTCGGACAACTGCAACGCTCCGAAGAGGAGATTCTCGTCTACGACGACATCGTCCGACGATTCGCCGAACGACCTGAAACCAGCCTCGCCGAACAGGTCGCCAGGGCACTCTTCAACAAGGGCGTGAGCCTCGGACAACTGCAACGCTCCGAAGAGGCGATCCTCGTCTACGACGACATCGTCCGACGATTCGCCGAACGACCTGAAACCAGCCTCGCCGAACAGGTCGCCAACGCGCTCTTCAACAAGGGCGTGAGACTCGGACAACTGCAACGCTCCGAAGAGGAGATCCTCGTCTACGACGACATCGTCCGACGATTCGCCGAACGACCTGAAACCAGCCTCGCCGAACAGGTCGCCAAGGCGCTCGTCAACAAGGGTGTGAGCCTCGGACAAACGCAACGCTCCGAAGAGGAGATCCTCGTCTACGACGACGTCGTCCGACGATTCGCCGAACGACCTGAAACCAGCCTCGCCGAACAGGTCGCCAAGGCGCTCGTCTACAAGGGCGTGACCCTCGGACAACTGCAACGCTCCGAAGAGGAGATCCTCGTCTACGACGACATCGTCCGACGATTCGCCGAACGACCTGAAACCAGCCTCGCCGAACTGGTCGCCAAGGTGCTCGTCAACAAGGGCGTGAGACTCGGACAACTGCAACGCTCCGAAGAGGCGATCCTCGTCTACGACGACGTCGTCCGACGATTCGCCGAACGACCTGAAACCAGCCTCGCCGAACTGGTCACCAAGGCGCTCGTCAACAAGGGCCTGAGACTCGGACGACTGCAACGCTCCGAAGAGGCGATCCTCGTCTTCGACGACGTCGTCCGACGATTCGCCGAACGACCTGAAACCAGCCTCGCCGAACAGGTCGCCAAGGCACTGAGGAGCAAGGCTCTGATGTTGTCCGAGTCAGAACGTTGGCACGCGGCCCTCGCCGCATGGGAGGACCTCGTCGGCTTCCTGAGCGCCCGCGGACCAGACCTCGACCACTTCGTGGCTCCGGCGCTCGAAGGCAAGGCTAGCGCGCTGAACGCACTGAAGCGACCGGACCCCGGAGGAATCGAGGAACAGCTCGACTCACTTCCGAGTGGAGATCCCTGAAGAGCGCCTGGCACCGCAGGACCGCCTGCACGAGGAAGATCAAGAACGATGGGGAGAGCTGTCGCGAGCGTCGTCGTCCTTGCCGCGGCGCCTCCGACAGATGGCCGATCAGATCACAGAGAGATCGACCCCTTCCGGAACTCGCTCCGCCCGATCCAGGCGTTGATCAGCACCGGCTTGCCCCCCGCGGCGATCTCCTGCGCCCGGGCGAGGATCTCCGCGGTGTTCTCCGGCCGGTCGAGCAGCAGCCCCACGCCTCCGTAGCCGGCGGCGACCTCGTGGTAGTCGGTGCGGGCCAGCTCGGTGCCGACCGGGTCGCCGAGCATCGGCACCTGCTCGCGGGCGATCTGGGTCCAGCCGGCGTCGTTGCCGACGACGGCGATCACCGGCACGCCGTGGCGCGCGTAGGTGTCGAACTCGGCCAGGCTGTAGGCGGCCGAGCCGTCGCCCCAGAGCAGCCAGACCTCGGCCGACGGGCGCACCAGCTTGGCGCCGAGGGCGAAGCCGCCGCCGACGCCGAGGGTGCCGTAAACGCCGGGGTCGAGCCAGGACAGCGGCGCCCGCGGGCGGACGGTGTAGGCGGCGGTGGCGACGAAGTCGCCGCCGTCGACGACCAGGACGCTGTCGTCGGGGAGCACGGCGTCGATCGCGCGGCAGAGGGCGACCGGGTTCAGGTGCTCGACCGGCTCCTCGGCCATCGCCGCGATCTCGGCCTCGCGCTCGGCCTCTCGTGCCGCGAGCTTCGCCTTCCAGTCGCTCCAGCGTGCCTCGCCGCCGGCGCCCATCTCGCCGGCGAGCGCGACCAGGAAGAGCGCCGGGTCGGCGGCCAGGCCGATTTCCGGCCGGCGGTTGAGCGTGCAGGTCGGCCTCGCTCAGATTGACGCGCGACCAGGGTCGCCGAGGCGCCGACCGCGCGGCCGTAGTCGAGCCGGAAGTCGGAGGGGGCGCCGGCGAGGATCACCAGGTCCGCCTCGCGGAGCGCCTTGCGCCGCTGGTGGCGCATCTGGAGCGGGTGGTCGCGCCCGAGGAGGCCGCGCGCGGTCGACGGCCAGGTAGACCGGCACGCCGAGCCCCGCCACCGCCGCCGCCAGACGCTGGGCCGAGGCAAGGTCGCCGGCGAGGCCGGCGCGCACCATCGCCTGGGCGCCGATCACCATCACCGGCCGCTCGGCGCGGCCGAGCCGGGCCGCCACCCGCGCCACCCGCCGGCGGTCCGGGGCCTCGGGCTCGAGCGGGCGCGGCGCCGGGATCGCGGCCTTGCCGGCACCGCGGAAGAGCTTCCCGAGGTGCCAGTCCATGTAGCGGCGGAGCGCCCAGCCGCCGGCGCCGCCGCCCGAGCCCTGGCGGTACAGCTCGCGCACCAGCTCCTCGGAGTAGAGGAGGTCGACCGGGCACTCGAGGAAGACCGGCCCCGGCACCCCGGCCTGGGCGACGCGCAGCGCGGTGGCGACGGCGTCGGGCAGCTCGCGCACCCGCTCGGCCGCCGCCGCCCACTTGACGCGCGACTCGAAGAGCGCGAGCTGGTCGACGTCCTGGAGCGCGCCGCGCCCCTTGAGCAGGGTCGCCGCGGCGCCGCCCAGGAGCACCACCGGCGACTGCGCGAGCTGGGCGTTCTTGATCGCGGTGACGGTGTTGGTGCAGCCGGGGCCGGCGGTCACCGCCGCGATCCCCGGGATGCCGGTCAGCCGCGCGACGGCGTCGGCCGCGAACACCGCGTCGACCTCGTGGCGGATGTCGACCACCCGGATGCCGGCCCGCTTGGCGGCGACCAGGATCGGCGAGATGTGCCCGCCGCAGAGCGTGAAGAGCCAGCGCACGCCGTGCGCCTGGAGGGTGCGGGCGATCAGCTCGCCGCCGTCGGCGCTCGGCTCGGACGTGACCTCGGCCATCCCCACCTCCCCGGTTCAGTCGAGCACGTGACGGTCGAGGACGGCGCAGCGGAAGCTGCCGGTGAAGACCGCCTCGACGGCGCTCCCGGCCGCCGCGCGCTCGACGGTCACCTCGACCCGCCGGCGGCGCCCGTCCTCCTCGGCCAGCCGCGCCTCGGCGACCACGGTCTCCCCCACCCGCACCGGCCGGAGGAAGCGCACCTCGGCGGCGCCGAGGACCACCAGCGGGTGATCGACCGCCAGCATGGCGGCGTAGTCGGCGCAGCCGAAGACGAAGCCGCCGTGGACCAGGCCGCGCTCGTCGGCGGCCATCTCGGGCAGGGTCAGGAGCTCGACCCGCGCCCGGCCGGGCCCGAGGTCGACCGGCCGGCCGCACAGCCGCCGGTCGATCGCGCGATGGGTGGCCGGCTCGATCACGAGGCGGCAATTATACGGGCCGGGTTCCACGGGCCGGCCGCGCCCGACTGAGCCGCCGCGCTCACCGGCGGGCGAGCTTCGGGCCCGGCACCTCCCCGAGATCGATCATCGCGTCGTCGGCCATCACCACGAACGGCCGCGGCTCGATCGCGATGCCGCCCTTGCCGTCGTGGGCGACGACCTGGACGGTGCCCATGCCGTAGCCCATCGGGCCGCGGCGGTAGTAGTGCGCCGCCAGCCGGTAGGGCGCGGCCGGCCGCCGCTCGGGCGCCGGCACGTTGAAGCACTCGGGGCCGTAGCCGGTGGTCACGTCGGCGTACAGCTCGCCGCCCGAGGCGAGCTTCGGCTGCTCGTAGTAGGCGTGGTCGCCGCGCGCGGTCGCAGACGTGGAGGTCGACGTCGTTGGCGTCGGTCTCCCAGGTGAGGACGAAGCGCAGCGAGGGCTCGCTCGCGAGCGCGGCGCCGTGGGCCTCGAGACGGTCGAGCACCTCGCTCGCGGCGGGCCGGCTCGGCGCGCAGCCAGGCGGCGGCGAGCAGGCCCGAGGTCCTCGCGCAGGACCCGGTCGACGCCGGCGAAGCGGCCCTCCGGGTAGCTCTGCGCGAGCCCCGTCTCGAGCGCCGCGAAGGCCTCCGCGACGCGGCCGGCGCGCAGGAGGGCCCAGGCGAGCAGGCGATGGCCCGAGGGGTGGTCCGGCCGGTCCGCCGACGGCCTTCGCGTAGGTGTCGATCGCCAGGTCGAGGCCCGGCCTCTCCGAGCCGCTCGAGACGCTCGCCGGCCAGCCGCCGCAGGTCGGCGCGGCCCGGGAAGAGGTCGATCAGCGAGCCGTAGGCGCGCGCCGCCGCCGCCGTCTCCCCGGCGGCCTCCCAGACCTCGCCCAACGCCAGCAGGGCCAGCACGTCGCCCGGCGCCTCGGCGCTCCAGGCCTCGGCGAGGGCGCGCGCGCCCGCGAGCCGGCCGGCGGCCAGGCGCTCCATGACCTCGGCGAAGCGCCCGCTGTACGGCCCGACTCGTCGGCCTCGGGCTCGGGCTCCCCCTGCTCGTCGCTACGGCCGCCGCGCCCGAGCATGCGGCGGCGGCGGGCTCTCGACGGCGATCTCCTCGGCGACCGCGACCTCCTCCGGCTCGCCGACGCGCAGAGGCGCAGGCACCTCGACCGATGCGGCCGACTGGGACGATGAGATGCCGCTCGGCACTCCGCCCGCGATGCCCCCCGGCACTCCGCCCGCGGTGCCACCCGGCACTCCGCCCACGATGCCGCCCGCCACCCCGCCGGGGATCCCGGCGATCTCCTCCGCGGCCGGCTCGAGGTCCGGGTCGGCCGTCTCGTCGCCGAGCGTGCCGACGCTCTCGAGGAGCTTGGACTCCTCGGCGCGGTCCGCGATCGCGTCCGGGGCGGGCAGCGCTCCGCGCGGCGACCTCGAGCCCGCCCGGGCCGACGGTCAGGATGTCGGCGAGCGCCGTGCGGTCGAGCCCGAAGCGCTGCGTAGTCGACCTCGGTCTCGAGCACCAGCAGCGCCGTGAACGGGCTGAGCACGCGGTGGCGGACGCTCGAGCTCGACGACCTCGAGCACGAGCGCCCGGCGCAGGTCGTCGTCGCCGGCGAGCGCGGTCTCGCGCAGGTGGAGCAGGCGCTCGATGCGCGCCTGCACCCAGGCCCGTTCGAGGAGCGGCCGCTCGGCCGCCGCGAGCTCGCCGGAGAGCTGCCGCCGGCCGGCCCGCGAGAGTGACCGCGAGCGGCCGGCCCGCCGGCAGGTCGGCCAGCGCGTAGACCAGCGCCTCGTCGCCGGGCTGGACGCCGTCGAGGGTCTCGGGCCAGACCCAGGCTCGCCCCCTCGACCGCGACCGCGATCCCGGAGCGGCAGGCGAGGGTCAGCCGGCGGGCGATCTCGGGCGAGCGGCGCGGCGCCGTCGATCGCGCTGGCCGTCGTGCGCCAGGTTGCCGGTGGTCAGCGCGCGCAGCACCGCCTCGTCGCGCAGCCCGCCGACCGCCAGCACGTCGAGGCGCTCGACGCCGTGCGCGCCGAGGGCGCGACCGCCGCCTTGAGCGCCCGCGTCTCGGTCTCGCCGGCGGTGGCGACGCCGTCGGTGATCAGCAGGACCCGGGGATGGCGTCCCGGGCGTTGGCGGCCAGCCGGCTCGGCCGAGCCAGCGCGAGCGCGCGGTGGAGGTCGGAGGCGCCGAGCGGCCGGCGGTCGCCGAGCCGCCGCAGCTCGGCCGCGCCGAACCCGCCGGCCGGGCCCTCGAAGATCGGCGCGACCTCCTGGTCGAAGGCGGCGATCCCGACCGGCGTCGAGCCGCCGGCGCCGTCGCGCAAGCCGGCGACCAGCTCGCCGAGCCGGCGCACCTGGGCCGCGTAGCCGAGGGCGCGCGACGCGCTCGAATCGACCAGCACGTAGAGGCCGGCGATCTCCTGCGGCTCGGCGTCGACCGGGGGCGCGACCCGCACCACCGCGAGGTTGCCGTGGCGCAGGCCGGACCGGACCGCGACGGGCGTCCTGGCCGATCTCGAAGTCGCGGTCGGGAGTCCAGTCGCGCTTGTGCAGCTCGACCACGCGGCGGTCGCTGGACCTCGCCGCCGAGGCTGCTCGCCGGCGCGCCGGCGACGGGGCGCTCGCCGAGGAGCACGCGGACGTCGAGCTCGGCCGATCTCCGGCAGGCCGAGGAGCGGCAGCACGTAGGGCTCGCCGGCCGCGCTCGAGCGCGTGCGAGTAGGAGACGATCAGCTCCTTGCGCCCGCGCGCCGGGATCGGAAAGACGCGGGCCGAAAACTCGTTGCCGGCCTCCTGCTCGAGCAGCGCCGGGTCCTGCCGCGCGGTGGAGGAAGTCCTCGTAGGCCTGGCGGGCGCGCTGGCGCTCCACCACCTCCCCCTCCTGCCAGGAGTCGCCGATCTTCATGGCGAAGCGCGAGATCGCCGCGCCCGGCGGCAGGGCGATCCGGAAGCGCCCCTCGATCACCTCGTCGCGCGGGTTCTCGAAGGTCAGGTGCAGCTCGGTGAAGGCGAGCGGCGGCTCGAGCACGCCGTTCGGCCTCGAGCGCGACCAGGCGCAGGCCGGTGCCGTCGCGCGGCGGTGAGGCTGACGGGCGCCGCGGCGGCCGGTGCCGAGGCCGGAGCGGTGCCGCCGGCCGCCGGCGCGGCCTCTGCGAAGCGGAACGACTCGGTGACGGGGCCGGCCGGCGGCGAGGGCCGGGACGCCCGGGCGCCGGCGGCCAGGACGACCGCCAGCCCGGCGGCGGCGAAGACGATCAGGGTGCGGTGAGCGGCGATCCGGGCCACGGGGCACCTCCTCGGCATCGGTACGACCGGTCTCGTCGGGAGACCTGGTGCATTAGACGCGCGAGGACGCGGATCGGTGCCCGGGGCGCTAGGAGCCCGTCCGAGTATCGGACGGGCTCCTAGTTCTTAGGCGGGGCTGGGCCGGAGAATCCGCCGCAGGCGGGTTCTCCGGGGCTACGGCTCCCGCATGTACGGGTACTCCCAGCTCGTCGCCGGGATGAAGTTCTCCTTGATCGCGCGCTGCGAGGTCCAGCGCAGGAGGTTGACCACCGAGCCCGCCTTGTCGTTGGTGCCCGAGGCGCGGGCGCCGCCGAACGGCTGCTGGCCGACCACCGCGCCGGTCGGCTTGTCGTTGATGTAGAAGTTGCCCGCGGCGTGGCGTAGCGCCCTGGTGAGCCGCGCGATCACCGCCCGCTCGCGCGCGAAGACGGCGCCGGTCAGCGCATAGGGGCTGGTGGTGTCGACCAGCTCGACGGTGGCGTCGAGATCGGCGTCGTCGTAGACGTGGACGGTCAGCACCGGGCCGAAGATCTCCTCGCGCATCAGCTTGAAGCGCGGGTCGCGGGCGACCACCACGGTCGGCTCGATGAACCAGCCCTCGGAGTCGTCGCTGCCGCCGCCGACCAGGATCTCGGCGTCGTCCGAGGCGCGGGCATGCTCGATGTAGCCGGTGATGTCGCGGAACGCCTTGGCGTCGATCACCGCGCCCATGAAGTTGCGGAAGTCGAGCGGCGTGCCCATGCGGATCCGGCCCACCTGCTCGGCCAGCCGGCCCTCGAGGGTCCGCCAGATCGAGCGCGGGATGTATGCCCGCGACGCCGCCGAGCACTTCTGCCCCTGGTACTCGAAGGCGCCGCGGACGAGCGCCACCAGCACCTCGTCGGGATCCGCCGAGGGATGGGCGAAGACGAAGTCCTTGCCGCCGGTCTCGCCGACGATCCGCGGGTAGCCGCGGTAGCTCGCGATGTTCTCGCCGATCGTCCTCCACATGCCGTGGAAGGTGCCGGTCGAGCCGGTGAAGTGGATGCCGGCGAGCTCCGGCCGGGCGAGCACCGGGTCGCCGACGTGGCGTCCCTTGCCGGGGAGGAAGTTGATCACCCCGGGCGGGAGCCCGGCCTCGATCAAGCAGGCGCAGGATCCAGTACGCCGACAGCACCGCGGTCGACGCCGGCTTCCAGAGCACGGTGTTGCCCATCAGCGCCGGCGCGGTCGGCAGGTTGCCGCCGATCGAGGTGAAGTTGAACGGGCGTGACCGCGAACACGAATCCCTCGAGCGGCCGGTACTCGACCCGGTTCCAGTGGCCGCGCGCCGAGATCGGCTGCTCCTCGTAGATCCGGCGCATGAACTGGACGTTGAAGCGCCAGAAGTCGATCAGCTCGCAGGCGGCGTCGATCTCGGCCTGATGCGCGGTCTTCGACTGGCCGAGCATGGTGGCGGCGTTCAAGCGTGTCGCGCCACGGCCCGGCGAGCAGCTCGGCGGCGCGCAGGAAGATCGCGGCGCGGTCCTCCCACGCCAGCTCCGACCACTCGCCCCACGCCGCCGCGGCGGCCTCGGCGGCGCGCGCCACCTCGGCCTCGCCGGCCTGGTGGACGGTGGCGAGGACGTGGCCGTGGTCGTGCGGGCAGACCACCTCGACGACGTCGCCGGTGCGCACCTCCTCGCCGCCGAGGATCACCGGGATCTCGACTCGCTCGCCGAGCATCCGGTCGAGCCGCTGCTTGAGGGTGGCGCGCTCCGGGGTGCCCGGGGCGTAGGGTCGGACGGTCTCGTTGACTGGGGGGGGCGGTGTGAATACGGCGTTGGCCATGCGGCGCGGATCGTAGCACCGCCCCTCGACGAGCCGCCAGGGGCCGGGGACGGCCGCGGCCGGGCTAGCGCAGGACCGACCAGGCCAGCGCCAGGAAGCCGGCGATCAGCAGCAAGCCGCCGATCGGCGTGATCGCCCCGAGCCAGCGCGGCGCGCCGAGGGCGAGCGCCGCCACCGTGCCGCTGAAGATCACCCCGCCGGCCGCGAGCGCCCAGCCGGCGACCGCGGCGCCGCGCCCGAGGCGGTCGCCGGCAAGGCCGACCGCGATCAGTCCGAAGGCGGCGTAGATCAGATAGCGGGCGGCGGTCTCCCACAGTTCGAGCGCGCGCGGCTCGAGGCGGTCGGCCAAGCCGTGGGCGCCGAAGGCGCCGGCCGCGATCGCGACCGCGGCGAGGAAGGCGCCGGCGGCGATCCAGGCAGGGATCAGCATGGGGCCATTGTAGCCGCGGCCGTCTGCGCCACCGGCCCGCGGCTGGGCGGAAGCTAGCGGGAGGTCTTGCTCCCGGCGGCGCGGAGGCGCAGGCCGGGCTCGGTCCGAGCGCGCTGCAGGGACCGCGTGACGCCGCCGACCAGCTCCTCGGTCGCCCGCTCCTGCTCGACCGCCTGGCGGAACAGCGCGAGCGCCGCGATCGCCTCCGCCGGCACGTCCTGGGCGACGAACACCGCAGCCATCTCCTCGGCCAGCGCCTTGAGCTCGACGCTGCGGCCCTGGCGGGCGTAGAGGGCTGCGAGATGGAGCGAAACCAGCGCGGCGTTGTAGGGCTGGCCACGCTCGAGGTATTCGGCGCGGGCGGCGGCGAGCAGGCCCTCCGCCCGCTCGGTCTCGTCGAGCCCGGCGGCGATGCGCCCCTCGAGCCAGCGGACGCGGAGCCGTACATAGGAATCGGCGATCGCATGGTAGCCGCTTCGGCATTCGTCGACGAGCTCCCGGGCGCCGAGGGCGTCGCCGAGCTCGACCAGGCAGATCGCGGCGTTGGTGCGAGCGAACAGCGCAACGCGCGAATCCGTGTCGTCGTCGACCCACTCGAGGGCCTCGAGCAGTATCGGCAGGGCTTCTTCCGGCTGCCCTCGATCGAGCTGCATGCCACCGGTGGAGGTGAGGATGCGCGCCACCTTCTCGCGATCGCAGATCTCCTCGCTCAACCGTCGAGCTCGGCCGAAGAGCCTCATTGCCTGGTCGAAGCGGCGCTGGTCTTTGCGCAGTAGGCCCAGCAAGTAGAGGAGGAACGCCTTCTCCTCGGGGTCCGGGCTGTCATCGGCCCACCGCAGAGCCTTGCGAAAGGCCGCGTCGGCCGCCTTGAGATCACCGGCCAGGCGGTAGCCCTCGCCGATCACCGCCCAACCCCGTCCGCGCACGTCGGAGAGCAGTCGGGAACCATAGAGCTCCGGATCGAGACGATCGACGAGATCGACCCCCATTCGGGCCATCGCTACGCCACGAACGGGGTCCTCAAACGCTTCGCGGTGCCCTGCCTGCAGAAGGTCTCGAGCCAGCGCCAGCGAGTGGAACCGAGAGGAGTTGCCGAAAAGCACTGGCCACTGATCGACGGGTCGGCGCCTCAGCTCCGCGAGCAACGTCTCGCTGGCGCCGATCTCCGCGATCGCCGTGTCTAGGCGCGCCCGCAGGCGCGGCTTCCCGGCGCCGGGCGATGAGGCCTGCGCCAGCATCGTCCGGCCGGCGGGGTACGGAAGAACCTTTGCGAGCAACTCGTCCTCTCCCTCGGTCTGTCGAGAGTCCTGCGCTGCCGTCCGGCGGCGGCGCTCACGCTGGCAGGTCCACTTCGTTCGGGCAGTACCTCCCGACTGCCGCGATCCACCTGTGGGGGTGCCCTCGACCCCACCCAGCGAGACAGGGCGCGCCACGACGCCTGAAGCTCGCGGCGGAACACTGCCTCCCTGATTCCATTAGTTTAGCCACAGCGTCAATCCGGGACAAGAAACAAACGGACCGATGTCTGTGGGAGCGTGAGCACGGAATCAGAAGCGGTTCTCTATGCGCTGCCCTGCTGATTGCCGCTCCACGCCCGCGGCGACAGAAGACGCTCCGGAGACCACCGGGGCGGGAGTCGGCGCCAGATTACGGACGACGCCCGACGGGTCCAGGGAGCCACCGCCAGCGCCCCAGAGCAACGAAACCCGCTCCCAGAGCCGGAGAAGGAATGAGTACGAGTCGCGGTCGACGTCCGAATGGCGCGGCGAAGCATCCGCCGTCGCCGGCAGCACGAGCAACGAAATGACGAGCGCGAGGACGGTAAGAGCGCGGGTGAAACGGGTCATGGCCTGGCCTCCTGGAGAGCGACTACCGTCCCCCCGCCCGAATGGCGAGGGGAAGTCCGCTCTAAAAGCGTGTGTACCCCTCCGCAGTGCACCGTGGACATGGACGGCTTCCCGGGGGAGGGTCACATCATCTTAAATCAATGAAATCCAGGCCTGCGTCGGCGATCATTCGCACTGGGAAAACGAGGGGGACAGCTGCCTTCACAGCTCGCCCAGCCGCCGCACCGAAGTCACCCGCTGCCGCGGCAGCACCACCCGCGCGTGGCGCTTCCAGACGCCGTAGCGGGCGGCCGCGGCGAGGTAGTCGTCCTTGCTGCGGCCGCCCTCGCCGTCGCGGTGGACGTCGGCGTCGAGCAGGATCACCTTGTCGTCGTCCATGTCGTCGCAGCGGCCGACGTAGATCTCGGGGCCGGCGGTGTCGACCACGACCGTGATCCCGTGGAGCTCGCTCTTGCCCTGGTGGAAGGTGCCCATCAGCCGGCGGGGACGGCGCAGTGCTCCTCGAACGCCGCCACCAGGTCGCGCGCGACGTCGTCCGCCGAGCGCCCCTCGATGCGGTGCCGGGGCAGGAAGTAGACCAGCTCGCCGTCCTTGAAGAAGGCGATCGACGGGCTCGACGGCGGGATGTCCGGGAAGTGGCCGCGGGCGCGGGCGGTGGCCTCGAGGTCCTGGCCGGCGAAGACGCTGGCGGCGCGGTCCGGGCGCTGCCCGTGCTCGAGCGCCCGGCGGATGCCGGGGCGGGCCATGCCGGCGGCGCAGCCGCACACCGAGTTGACGACCAGGAGGGCCGTCCCCTCCTTCGCCGCCAACCAGCGGTCGACGTCCTCCGCGGTCAGCAGCTCTTCGACTCCGATCCGGGACAGCTCTTCGCGCATCGGCTGGACGAGCATGGGGCTGTAGGGCACGGGCAACCTCCTGTGGGGCGTGATCGCGTCGCGAGGCGCGGCGCCTCGGCGCGGGGATCATAACGGGTCGGGGCCGTGGACGGATCGGTGCCGGCGCGCGGCGCGCTGGATTGCCGCCTTCACGGCCGACCGTACTCGAACCGGCCAACAGGCCGCCACGACGCACGATTCCCGCGCGCTTACGACGCGATGATGCACGCGATGGAGCGGCCGCCGCATCCCTGAGCCCGGCTCTCCAGGCCACGTCCAGGCCTCGCCTTGCCCTCTTCCATAAACTTTTACTCACATAGGTAATGCGGGCGGCCGCGGCCATGCGGGCCGGGGGCGACCCGCAGGCAAGGGAGGCATCATGCTTCACGTCACCACTTTCCGTCGCCGCTCCTCGATCCGGACCGCCGCCGCTGCGGTCGTCATCGCCCTGCTCCTCGGCTTCGGCGCGGCCGCGCCGGCCGCCGCCTCGGCGCCCGACGGGCGTGGCGAAGGCGACGGATGGGCGAAGCCCTGGAGCCACTTCGGCTCGGTGATCGCGCAGTGGTTCGGCTTCGGCCCAGGATCATTGTCCGCCGGCAGCGATCACGGCCCTGGCATGGACCCCGACGGCTTCTCGGCCGGCGGGGACGACGGGCCCCACATGGACCCCAACGGTCTCGGCGGCAACGGCGACGACGGTCCTCACATGGATCCCAACGGCTGACCCGCAGCCCGGCTGCGTCTCTCCCGCACCCCCGCCATTTCACCTCGCCCGGTGCCTCCCTTCTCTGCGAGGGGGGGCGCCGGCCCTTCCTCGCGGCCTTCGCCAGCGCTCCGGCGGAACTCGGCGTTTACAGAAGAAGAAGACTCAACTATCCTTCTGCGGAAATAAATTGCCTTAGCGACGTTACGCGCACTGGTGCGACGTCGCTCTCCAGAGGAGGCTGCCGATGCGCGTCCATCCCAACGACGACCTGTTGCGGCGCCTGGTGGAGGGGATCCGGGCGTCGTTGGTGCGCCGTGTCCTGCGCCACGTCACCGAGTGCCGCCGTTGCCGGGAGCGGCTTCGGGGAATCCTCGACGGCGAGGGGGACGGCCCGGCGCGGGTGCTCGCCTGGCCGTCCGGCGACTACCGTCCGATCCTCGAGCGGGTGATCGCGCGGGCCAACCGCGCGGGCATCCCGGTGCGGCGCGACCAGGCCGCGGCGCCGGTGCTCTTCGGCGAGCTGCTGTTGCTCACTGACCGGGAGCGCCGGCGGCGGCTCGAGGAGGACCCCCGCTTCAGGAGCTGGGCGCTCGCCGACCTGGCGCTGGACCGGAGCCTCGAGGTCAGCTTCGAGGACCCCGAGTACGGCGAGACGCTCGCCGATCTGGGCCTCGCCGTCACCGCGACCTTGGAGCAGACCGACATCGGCCCGGCGCTGATCGCCGACCTCCGCGCCCGCGGCCTCGCCTATCTGGCCAACGCCCGCCGGATGCGCTCGGACCTCGAAGGCGCCGACCGCGCGATCGGCGAGGCGCGCGCCTGGATCGCCCGCGGCACCGGCGACCCGGTGGAGCGGGCGCGCCTCCTCGACCTCGAGGCGTCGCTGCGCAAGGAGCAGCGGCGTCTCGACGAGGCGGCCCGCCTGCTCCGCCGCTCCATCGCCGCCTACCGCGCCGCCGGCGAGACTCGAAACGCCGGCAAGGCGATGATCACCCTGGCGGCGGTTCAGGAGGTCGCGGGGCGTCCCGAGGAGGCCGTCACCCTCCTGCGAGAGGCCGCCGACGACTTCGACCCGAAGCACGACCGCCGGCTCCTCCTCTGCGCGCGCCACAACCTCGCATCCAACCTGGTCGCCCTCGACCAGCACATGGAGGCGCGCCGCGTCTTCCGCACCACCCTGCCCCTCTACCTCGCGTTCGACGACCCCTGGACCCAGCGCCGCCGGCTCTGGCTTGCGGGCCGGATCGACCTCGGCCTCGGCCAACTCGACGCCGCCGAGCGTCACCTCGAGCGCGCCCGTCAGGGCTTCCTCGAGCAGGAGATCGTCTACGACGCGGCGCTGGTCTCGCTCGACCTCGCCGCGGTCTACGCCCGCCGGCGCCGCGCCGAGGACCTCCGCCGCCTGGCGCGCGAGATGCTCCCGGTGTTCAACGCCCGCGGCGTCCACAAGGAGGCCCGCCGCGCCCTCGCCTACTTCCAGCAGGCCGCCGAAGTCGAGCTGGTCACCACCGCCATGGTCCAGCACCTCCTCGCCTACCTCCACCGCGCCCGGCACGACCCGGCGATGCGGTTCGAGGCGTGAGGGCTAACCCAGCGCACTTGTGAATGAGAAGTGTCGTTATGTAATATATCTGCATGCTAGCCAGTCCAATGCCGGCGAGAATTGGGAGGTCTTCATGCAGCCCCTGAGTCTTCGGTTCGTGGCCGTCCTGCTCGCAATCCTGGTCGGCGGCGCCTCCTCCGCATCGGTCAACGAGACCCGGGACACAGCGCCCGAGGGACGCCCCGCCTTCGTGCCCGGCGCGAATTCGGGCGGAGCGGGCGCCGCGCATCCTCCGCCGCCGCCCTCGGAAGGCATCCGCCCCCTCCTGATCCAGGATGCGGACTGCAGCGTCGTGGTGGGCTGCGAGGCGTGCGTGGCCAGCCCCGGCGATACGTGTCACATGGCCTGCAACTGGTGGCCCTGCGGATGACGACGCGGCGCTCGGGTACGTGGCGCCTTGGAGGATCGGCGCGCGGCCTGTTGGTCCCGCTCCTGCTGGTGGGCTCGCCGGCCGGCGCCGTCGAGCTGACCGTCCATCTCGTCCCGGAGTCGGAGTTCGCCGCGGATCGGATCACCCCGGAGACCTTCCTGACCGAGGGGGAGATCCTCCTCTACCGCACGGGCACCTATGCGCCCGCGCTGCGATCTCCGCTCAACGAACCGCTTGCGATTCCCCCGGGTGAGTGGACCTGGATCGGCGAGGCGCCAGGCTTCGTCACCGCGTCGGCCGGGGTTCTCACCGTCCGCGAAGGCGAGGAACGGGCGGTCCGGCTGGTGTGGCCGGCGGTGCCGGCCTGCCGGATCGCGGCTCGCGAAGGGGAGGACTTCCGACGCCTGCGGCGGCTCGACGTCGTCTCGCTGGATCGCGGCGCCACCTACCCGCTCCTCCCCGGCGAGCGGCCCGCGGCCTGGGTGCCGGCCGGCCGGTTCCTGGCCTACGGCGTCGGAGCGCGCGGCCTCGAGGGGATCGCGAGACCCAGCCGATGCGGCGCCGGCCAGCGCCTCGAGATCGAGGCGCCGTCGCCACCGCCGCGCGACCTGCAAGACCTGCTGCTGCCGATCACCCTGCCCGAAGACGTCGACCGGTCCGAGCTGATGGCGGTGCTCACCGGCGACGGCGGCGGGCCGCTGTCGACGCTGCTTCCCACCGTCGCAGCCTGGTCGCCCGGCCGCGCGACACTGTTCTTCCTCGGCGCTCCCGCCGGCCGCGAGGCTCGACTCCGGCTCGAGCATCCGCTGCTTCGAACCGCCCAGCGAACGTTCGAGCCTCGGCCCGGCGAGGCGAGGGAGCTCGCCGCCGTCGCGCTCCGGCGCCGTCCCGGTCTCGAGGTCACCCTCGACTATCGGCCGAAGCGGCCGCACCGCACGGAGGAGCTCCGCCTCTACCGCTGCGGCGATCGCACCACCGTGGATCCGAGCCTCGACGCCCGGGCGTGCCTCGAGCTGCCCGAGCGGCTCGCGCTCGAGGCAGGGGTCGGCACCTACACCTTCCGCGCCCTGGACGAGGGCCAGTACCAGATCGATGCCTGGATCGACGACGAGCGAGTGCCCGGGGCCGGTCACGCGCTCCGGCCCTACCTCGGCGCCGACGACTCGGGGTTCGAGCCGCTCGGGCCGCTGCCGCTGTGGGAGCTCGAGATCTACGGTCACCTGCTGCGCGACGGCGAACCGGTGGCGGGAACGGTCGTGATCGGCGAGCCCGGGCTCGGCCCCTCCCGCCGGTTTCCCACCGGCGACGACGGCTACTACCGCTTGACCTACTTCGGCAACGCCGCGAACCGCTACGACCTGCGCGCAGCGGGTATCGAAGAGAGCGCGCTCGAGCGGCCGTCGGAAGAGCGCCTCGGGCTGTTCCACCGGCCGCTGCGAGCATGCGATGCTGGCGGTGCCTGCCGCGGCTTCCACCTCGACTCGACCCTGATCGGCGAAGGAAGGCTCGATCTCGACCTCGGGCCGCCGCGCACGATCGAGGTGACGGTCCGCGACCGGAGCACCGGCGAGCCGATCGAGCGGGCCTTCGTCGGCTACCGGCCCGCAGATCGGGAGTTGCATTTTGCCCACGGCGAAGTGCGATGGGCGGAGCCCGGCGACGCGCACCCGAGCGGCGGGACTACCGGCGCCGACGGCAAGGCTCGGTTGCGAGCGCTGCCCGCGGGCACCCTCCGCCTGGGCGCCTCCGCGGAGGGCTACCGGCCGGCCGGGATCGAGGTCGAGGTGCCGGAGGGCGAGGTCCTCCAGACCACCTTGGAGCTGATGCCGGATCTCGAGGAAGGCGGCTCGAAGATCGCTCTCGGCGACGGTACGCCGCTGACGGGCGCCACGGTCCTGATCTTCGACGAGGATCGGTGGGATCGACGCTGTTCGCGAGCCGCGGATCCCGAGGGCCGAGTCGACTTCCCGTCCGGCTGTCTGAGCGGACGGACCGCGCTCGTCCTCCATCCGCGAGCCGCGATCTCGCCGCTGCCCGGTGAGACCTTCGCCGCCGCCGCCGAGATCGAGCTGGACCCGGCTCCCGACCCGCCCCTGGTGGTCCGCGTCGAGGACACCGAGGGCCGGCCGGTGGCGCGGGTCCCCCTGGTGCTCGGGTGGAACGGCATCCACCTCGGACCCGACCAGTTCGTCTTCGCAGCCCGGCACCTCTCCTCCCTCTATCCACGGACGGACGACCGGGGCGAGGCCGCCCTTCCCGGCGTCGATCCGTCCGCTCCGGTGACGCCCACGGTGGCGGTCGCGGGAAGACCCGGCGGCGCCATCGCGCTCGACGGCGCCTCGGAGGCCGAGCCGGTGATCCTGACCTTCGATCCGTAACGCCCCGGCGGCCGTCCCTCCGTGGCCGCGGCCGCATCCCGAGGAACAGCCCGCCGGCTCCTTGCGTACAATCGCCCTTCGGAGGTGCGACCATGGAGATCCTGCTCAGCGTCCTGCTCGGCGTCGGCCTCAGCTCGGCGGCCGGGTTCCGCATCTTCGTCCCGCTCCTGATCGTCGGCCTCGCCAACCGCTTCGACTACCTCGAAGTCACTGGCGGCTTCGCCTGGCTCGGCTCGACCACGGCGCTGGTGATCTTCGCGGTGGCGACGGCGGTCGAGATCCTCGCCTACTACGTGCCGTGGGTCGACAACGCCCTCGACGCGATCGCCACCCCGGCCGCCACCGTCGCCGGGGTGGTGCTCACCGCGGCGGTGCTCACCGACGTCGACCCGGTGGTGCGCTGGACGCTGGCGATCCTCGCCGGCGGCGGCAGCGCCACGGTCTTCCAGGGGCTGACCACCGGCCTGCGCCAGCTCTCGTCGCTGACCACCCTGGGCTTCGGCAATCCGGTGGTCGCCACCGGCGAGGCCGCCGCCTCGGCGGGGCTCGCGCTGCTCGCGATCGTGGTGCCGGTGGCCGCGTTCGTACTGGTCGTGCTGCTGCTCTGGATCGCGGCCCGGCGGCTGCTGCGCCGCGGGCGGCGGGCCGCGGCCGCGGCCTGATCGCCGGCCTGGCGCGGCCTACGCCGGGCCGTACGCCCGCGGGTCGAGATCGCGCGGCAGCCCGGTGAGGCGCTCCAGGCCAGCGGCGCCGAGAAACCAAAGGTCCTCGACCCGCACCGCCCAGCCCGCCTCGGGCTCGTAGATCCCCGGCTCGAGGGTGAAGACGTCGCCGGCATCGAGCATCCCCTCGATGCCGCTCTCCTTGCGGAACGACGGCAGCTCGTGCAGCTCGTGCCCGACGCCGTGGCCGAGGTTGTGGACGTAGCCGCGCAGGGTGCCGGGGTCGGAGACCGGAGTGGGCCAGCCGCGCTCGCCGATCTCGCGGCAGGCGACGAGCTGGAGGTCCCAGGCGCGGAGGCCGGGCGCCGCGTGCGCCGCCGCGGCGTCGAGCGCCGCGCAGACCGCGGCGTGGGCGGCCGCGAGCGCCGGGGACGGCGGGCCGGCGCAGAAGGTGCGGGTGCAGTCGGCGAACAGGGCGCCGCGCGGGAAGAGGTCGACCACCACCGACTCGCCGGGAGCGATCCGGCGGATGTCGTCGCCGCGGTTGTGCGGCACCGCCCCCTCGGCGCCGGCGGCGACGATGCTCCCCTCGGGCATCGAGAGGCCGCGCGCGGACAGCTCCGCCGCCGCCTCGCCGCGCAGGCGCCCGGCGGTCAGCGGTGCACCGCCGGCGACGAGGGCGCCGCCCCGTTCGTGAGCCGGCACCGCCGCCGCGAGGAGGCCCGCGACCCGGCGCAGGGCGGCGACGGCACCGTCCGCGGCGCGGCGGATCGCGGCAAGATCGGCGGCGCTCTTCGGCTTGCGCAGCAGCCGGCCGAGCTGCTCGCCGGGGACGAAGCGCCAGCCCTCCGCCTCGAGCACGCGGCAGGCGGCGTGGAGGATGCCGGCGGACACCCGGCCGGTCAGCGCCACCCGCCCCGGGGCGATGCCGGCGGCGCCGAGCGCGCCGCGGAGCTTGACCGCCAGCTCGGCGTCCTCGCCGGCGCCGTTCCGCGCCAGCTCGGGGAGCCCGAGCGCCTCGGGGGCGACCAGCGGCAGGCCGGTCGCCGCCGCCTCGTCGCGCTCCATGGGCGTCGCGTAGGCGAGCCGCGGAGCGCCCTCTCGCGGCAGCGCCAGCACCGCGCGGCCGACGTGAGCGGCGCCGGCCCACGGGGCGAGGTCGGGGTCGTACGCGGACGCCGCGACCACCGCCAGCGCGGCGCAGCCGAGGCCGTCGAGGCCTCGTTCGAGCGCCGCGCGGCGGGCGGCCGCGGCGTCGGCTCCGCTGGTCAAATCAGAGGTTGCGGTCGAGGAAGCTCTGGAAGGCGGCCTTGGGCATGGCGCCCATCATGCGGTCGGCGACCTGGCCGCCCTTGAACAGGATGAAGGTCGGGATGCTCTGGACCTGGTACTGAATCGCGAGCTGCTGGTGGTCGTCGACGTTGAGCTTGCCGATGCGCACCTTGCCCGCCATCTCCTCGGCGAGCTGGTCGAGGGTCGGGGCGACCATCCGGCAGGGGCCGCACCACGAGGCCCAGAAGTCCACCATCACCGGGACGTCGGAGGACTTCACCTCGGTGTCGAAGTTGTCGTGGGTCAGGGTGACGATCTTGTCGCTGGCCATATCGGTCTCTCTCCTGGCACTCGGATTCGTTGGGATCGCAGAGGGATTCGGATCAGGAGTCCGGGCTCCCCGCCCGGACCGCCTGCTCCAACCGCCGCCGGGCGGCGAAAAATTCTCGCGTCGCTTCGACGTCGCGGCCGATCTGGGCCGACAGGTCCATCACGCTCGGAAACAGCCGTTCCTCGCGCAGCCGCTTGTAGAACGACAGCTCGACGGCGCGGCCGTAGGCGTCGCCGGCGAAGCCCAGGATGTGGCTCTCGACCACCCGCCGGTAGTTCTCGTAGACCGTCGGCCGGGTGCCGACGTTGGTCACCGAGTCGAACTCCGCCTCCTCGAAGCGGATGCGGGTGGCGTAGACGCCCTCGAGCGGCACCAGCTCGGTCTCGCCCTCGAGGTTGGCGGTCGGCCAGCCGAGCCGCTGGCCCATGCGGTCGCCGCGGGCGATGGTGCCGCGCACCGAGTGCGGCCGGCCGAGCATCTCCGCCGCCTCCTCGACCTTCCCTTCGCCGAGCGCCCGGCGCACCCGGGTCGAGGAGATCCGCTCGCCGCGGAAGGTCACCGCCTCGACCTCGGCGGCGGCGAAGCCCAGCTCGCCGCCGAGCCGCTGCAGGAGGTCGAGGTCCCCCTCGCGGCGGTGCCCGAAGACGAAGCCGGGGCCGACGTAGAGCTCGGAGAGGCCGAGGCCCTTGTGCAGCAGCTCGCGCGCGAAGGTCGCGGCCGGGGTGCGCGCCAGGTCGTGGGTGAAGGCGACCACCAGCGCCGCCTCGATCCCCGCCGCCTCGAGCAGCTCGAGCTTGTGCTCGGGCGAGGTCAGCCGCGGCGGCGCCTCGGCCGGGCGCAGCACGTCGAGCGGGTGGGGCTCGAAAGTGACCGCCATCGGCGTCAGCCCGGTCGCCCCCGCCCGCTCGACGACCCGGTCGAGCAGCGCGCGCTGGCCGCGGTGGACGCCGTCGAAGTTGCCGATCGCGCCGACCCCGCCGCGCGGCAGGTCGCCGGCGTGGTAGGCGTCGTGGACGACCAGCATCGCGGTCAGCCGGCGGCGGCCTCGACCGCCTCGCGCGGCGGCGCCGGCACGACCCCGGCTACCCCCGCCGGGCCGACCACTCGGCCGACCAGGTCGTCGGCGTAGGCGTCGGTGATCTCGACCTCGACCAGCGTCCCGGCAGGCGCGGTTCCGTCGTTGATCAGGATGCGGCCGTCGATCTCCGGCGCCTGGCCATGGTGGCGGCCTGACCAGCAGGTGCTCGGTCTCCTCGCGGACGCCTTCGACGAGCGCCCGCATCCGCCGGCCGATCAGGCGCTCGCGCTGAGCGCGGGCGATCGGCTCCTGGACCGCGAGGAGGCGCTCGGTGGCGCCGGCGCGCCACCGCCCGCGGCACCGCGCCGGGCAACTCGGCCGCCGGCGTACCCGGCTCGGCGCTGTAGGCGAAGGCGCCGAGGTGGTCGAAGCGCGCCTCGCGCACGAAGTCGACGAGGTGCTCGAAGTGCTCGTCGGTCTCGCCGGGGAAGCCGACGATGAAGGTGGTGCGCAGGAAGACGTCGGGCGCCAGCTCGGCGCGCCTCGCTCGAGCTGGCGCAGGTAGCGCCCGGCGTCGCCGCCGCGGCGCATCGACTTGAGCATCTCGCGGATGGCTGTGCTGGAGCGGCATGTCGAGGTAGGAGACGAAGCGCTCCTCGCTCCCCATCAGGTCGCAGGAGGTCGCGGTCGAGCGTGGTCGGGTAGGCGTAGAGGAAGCGGATCCAGGGGAACGTCGGTGCCGGCGAGCAGCGCCTCGACGAGCCGCACCAGGCCGTGGCGGCCGAGGTCGAGGTCCTCGCCGTAGCGGGTGGTGTCCTGGGCGATCAGGTACAGCTCGGCCAGTTTCTGTCCCTCGGGCCCCTGCTCCTCGAGCGCGCGCGCCTCGGCGACCAGGCTGTCGATCGTGCGGCTGCGGAAGCGTGCCGCGCCACTTCGGGATGGCGCAGAAGGTGCAGGGGTTGTTGCACCCCTCGGCGACCTTGAGGTAGCGCGTAGCCGCGGGTGGTCAGCCGCCGCGGCGCGGTGTGGTCGAAGACCATGTGCGACGGCGCCGGCAGCGGCGGGCCGCCGAGCCGGACCAGCTTGTCGTCGCCGCCTGCCTGCGCAACGCCTCGCCCGTGGCGGCGGCGACCAGGTCGCCGACCTCGCGGAGCTGGTCGAGCCCGACGAAGCCGTCGATCTCGGGGATCGACTGCGGCAGCTCGCGGCCGTAGCGGTTGACCATGCAGCCGGCGACCAGGAGGCGCTCGGCCGCTCTCGCGCTTGCCCGCGGCCAGCTCGAGGATGGTGTCGATCGACTCCTGCTTGGCCTCCTCGATGAAGCCGCAGGTGTTGACGATCACCGTGTCGGCCTCGCCGGCGTCGTCGACGATGCGGTAGCCCCGGCGCTCCAGCTCGCCGAGCATCATCTCGGTGTCGACGAGGTTCTTCGGGCAGCCGAGGCTGATCATGCCCACGCGGCCGGGGCGGGTTCCACGTTCCATCCCGCGGAGTCTAGCCGATCGCCGGCGCCGGCCCGGTGCCGGGAATCGACGCCGGCGGGACGAACTGATATAGACTTCGGCGCATCCGACCGTGCCCCACCGGCGAAGGGCCGGATGCACGCAGGAGCAGTACGAGAGACCCGAAGCGCGAGAACGCCCAGTGATCCTGATCGCCCGCAACTTCGCCAAGACGTTCGTCCTCACCCGGCTGCCGGAGTTCCTGCAGCCCGCGGTGGCGATGGCGGACCGGCTGCTGTCGCGCTTCCAGAAGGTCAAGATCCTCCCCACCTCGACCCGGATGACGCTCGCGCGGCCGGTCCTGGCCGAGCGCAACGCCACCCCCTGCGGCCGCGGCCGCATTCCCCAGCAGCTCCCCCGTTCGAAGACCCACGAGGGCTGATCCAGGCCCGCGGGCCGCTCGTTCCGTGCGCGCCGCCGCCACCGGCGGTGATCGAGCGTACGAGACCGGCCCATCGTGAAGTGGGTTTTCCGAACGAGGGAGTCGATGCCAGTCCAGACCGCGCCGAGGGCGCACCAGAGGACGCCGGGAGCCGCCTATCAGGCGGACGTCGGCGATCGTTTCGAGGCGCTCCTCGCGGCCTTCCGCTCGCGCTTCGAGAGCGGGCTCACCGCCTGGCTCGCCGATCGCCGCGCCACCGCCCGTGCCGAGCTGCCCGAGGTGCTGCCGCTCGCCGACGCCCTCGCCGACCTCGCCGGGGCCGGCGGCAAGCGGCTGCGCCCGGCACTCGTCCACTTCACCCACCTCGCCTGCGGCGGCCGCGATCCCGAGACCGCGCTCCGGCTCGGCATCGCCGCCGAGCTGTTCCACACCTATCTCCTGGTCCACGACGACGTCATGGACCACGCCGCGGTCCGCCGCGGCCGGCCGGCGGTCCACGAGCGCTTCGCGGCCGAGCACCGCGCCCGCGGCTGGCGCGGCGACGCCGCCGACTTCGGCCGCTCGGCGGCGATCCTGGCCGGCGACCTCGCGCACGCCTGGGCGGTCGAACTCTTTGGCGAGGCCGCCGCCGGCCGCCCCGGCGAGACCGGCGGCGAGCTGCGGCGGATCTTGTCGGCGATGAGCGCCGAGGTGATCGGCGGCCAGCTCCTCGAGCTGCGGCTGGCCGAGGAGCGCGCCGGCGACGAGCGCGACCTCTCGCGCGTCCTCCGCCTGAAGTCGGGCCGCTACAGCGTCGAGCGGCCGATCGAGCTGGGGGCGGCGCTCGCCGGCGCGCCGGCGGCGACCCGCGCCGCGCTCGCCCGCTACGGCGTCGCCCTGGGCGAGGCGTTCCAGCTCCAGGACGACGTCCTCGGCCTCTTCGGCGACGCCGACACCGTGGGCAAGCCGGTCGGCGGCGACCTCGCCGAGGGGAAGTACACCTGGCTGGTCCACCTGGCGCTGGAGCGCCTCGACGGCGAAGACCACGACGGCGCCGCGGCGGTGCGCGCCGCCCTCGGCCGGCGCGACCCGGCTCCCGGGGCCGCCGCCGAGGCGGTGGCCCTGATCCGCGACTCGGGCGCCCTCGAGCGGGTGCGCGCGATGATCGACGAGCGGCTCGCCGCGGCGCGCGCCGCGCTCGCGGACGCCGATCTCACGAGCGGGGAAACCGCCGCCCGCGACGGCCGCGACTTCCTCGCCGGCCTGATCGACGGCCTCGGGAGGCGCCGCCGGTGAGCGCGCTCCACCGCTCCCTCGCGCCGGCCCCGGCCGGCCAGCTCGCCGCGGACGGCACCGCCGACCGCAAGGCCGACCACATCCGGCTCGCGCTCGAGGAGCGGATGCAGCTCGGCGCCTCCTACTTCGACGGCTGGCGCCTCGGCCACGCCGCGGCCCCCGAGATCGACCGCGCGGCGATCGACACCTCGGTCGACTTCCTCGGCAAGCGCCTCCGGGCGCCGCTCCTGATCTCGTGCATGACCGGCGGCACCGAGGTCGCGTCGCGGATCAACCGCAACCTCGCGATCGCCGCCGAGGCGACCGGCATCGCGGTCGGCGTCGGCTCGCAGCGCAAGGCGCTCGAGGACGCTGCGACCACCGAGACCTTCACGGTGCGCGCCGACGCCCCGACCACCGTCCTCCTCGCCAACCTCGGCGCCGTGCAGCTCAACTACGGCTTCGGCGTCGACGAGTGCCGGCGCGCGGTGGAGATGATCGAGGCCGACGCGCTGGTGCTGCACCTCAATCCGCTCCAGGAGGCGATCCAGCCCGAGGGCAGTGCGACTTCGCGGGTCTGCTCGACAAGATGGCCGCGGTCGCCGCCGGGCTCCCCGTGCCGGTGATCGCCAAGGAGGTCGGCGCCGGGATCTCGGGCGCGCTGGCCGCCGCGCTCGCCGCGCGCGGCATCGCGATCGTCGACATCGCCGGCGTCGGCGGCACGAGCTGGGCGCGGATCGAGGCGGCGCGCGCCGGCGACCTGCCGCTCGGCGAGGTGTTCGCCGACTGGGGCATCCCGACCCCGGAGTCGATCCGCCAGTGCAGCCAGGTGCCGGGGGTGACCGTGATCGGCAGCGGCGGGCTGCGCCACGGCGTCGACGTCGCCAAGGCGATCGCGCTCGGCGCCGACCTCGCCGGCATGGCCTTCCCGTTCCTGGCCGCCGCCACCGAGTCGCCGGAGGCGGTGGTGGCGAGGATCGAGCGCATCGTCGAAGAGCTCCGCATCGCGATGTTCTGCACCGGCGCCCGCACCGTCGCCGAGTTGAAGCGGGCGCCCATCGAACCGGTTTCGATCCGGGAGAGGACCGCGCCATGAGCAACCGCACCCACGCGGCAGTAGCCAAGAGGCCCACGATGGACCCCGAGAGCGAACGACAGGAGCTGGCGCGGCAGCTCGCGAGCGGCGAGCGGCGCTTCCACGAGCTGCCCGCCGACCTCGACGCCGACGAGGCGGCGCGGGTCCGCCGCGACGCGCTGGAGCGGATCAGCGGCGCCCGGCTCGACCACACCGGCAGCTACACCCTCGACGCCGACCGCGCCTCCTGCCGCAACTGCGAGAACTTCATCGGCGCGGTGCAGGTGCCGATCGGGGTGATCGGCCCGCTGCGCCTCTCCGGCGAGCACGTCCAAGGCGATCTCTTCGTGCCGCTGGCGACCACCGAGGCGGCGCTCGTGGCCTCGACCAATCGCGGCTGCGCGGCGATCCGCGAGTCGGGCGGCGCCACCGTCCGCGTCGAGGAGGTCGGGATGACCCGGGCGCCGGCGTTCCGCACCTCGGGCGTCGAGCAGTCGCGCGAGTTCCTGGCCTGGATCCGCGAGCACGTCGACGAGATCCGCGCCGTCGCCGAGGGCACCAGCCGCTACCTGCGCCTGATCGACATCAAGCCCGCGGCGTTCGGCACCACGGTCTTCCTCCGCTTCCGCTTCGAGACCGGCGACGCGATGGGCATGAACATGGCGACCATCGCCTGCGACCGGGTGGTCACCCAGCTCATCGAGCCGGCGACCGGGATCTCGTGCATCGCGCTCTCGGGCAACTTCTGCGTCGACAAGAAGCCGGCCGAGATCAACTTCCTCGAGGGGCGCGGCAAGCGGGTGTTCGCCGAGGTGGTGATCGAGGCGCCGGTGCTCAAGCGCTATCTCAAGACCACCGCCCGCGACCTGGTCGAGGCGCAGTACCGGAAGAACCTCCTGGGCTCGATCGCGGCCGGCTCGAAGGGGTTCAACGCCCACTACGCCAACGTCCTCGCCGCCTTCTTCCTGGCCACCGGCCAGGACCCGGCGCACGTCGTCGAGGGCTCGATGGGCGTGACCTGCATCGAGCCACGCGGCCCCGAGGCGGTCTACTGCTCGATCTACATGCCCGCGGTGCCGATCGGCGCGATCGGCGGCGGCACCGGCCTCGCGACCCAGAGCGAGGCGCTGGCGATGCTCGGCGTCGAGCCCGACCCCGAGCGGCCCGGCGACGCCTCGCGGCGGCTGGCCGAGATCCTCGGCGGCGCGGTGCTCGCGGGCGAGATCTCGCTGATGGCCGCCCTCACTTCCCAGGACCTCGCCCGCGCTCACGAGCGGCTCGGCCGCGGTAAGCTCGACGCCGGTTGATCATTCCCGCAGAGACCCCTCCGTCCCCGCCGCGGCCGGCACCGGTGCGGCGGGTCGTCGCCTCGGTGCCGGGCAAGCTCATCCTGATGGGCGAGCACGCCGTGGTCTACCGGCGCCCGGCGCTGGTGGCCGCGGTCGGGCTGCGCCTGGAGGCGCGCTTCGCCGGGCCCCGACCGCGCCGCTCCGGCGACCGCGGCGGGTCGCCCGCTGAGACCACGGTGCGCCTCGACGCCCCCGCCCTCGGGCCGCCGCGCGAGCTGGCGTGGTCGGAGATCGTCCGCCACGCCCGCGGCACCCGCTCGCACTGGGAGCGCTATGCGCTGCGGCCGAGCGCCGACGGTTTCGCCGCCGTCCGCGGCGACGACCCGGCCCACGTCGTGATGGTGGCGTTGGGCGAGGCCGCCGGTCTCCTCGGCGAAACGGGCGGACCGTCGATCGACCTCGCGCTCGCCGGCCGGCTGCCGGTCGGTTCGGGGTTCGGCAGCTCGGCGGCGGCGGCGGTGGCCGTGGTCGCCGGCTACCTGGCGCTGCGCAGCGCCCCCGCGGGCCTCGACGACGTCGAGCGGCTGGCGTTCGAGGTCGAGCGCCGCCAGCACGGCCTCCCCTCCGGCGCCGACAGCGCCACCGTGCTCCACGGCGGGCTGGTCTGGGCCGAGGCCGCCGGCTTCGACGGCGGGCTCGCCTTCTCGCGCTTCGTCCCCCGCTCGGGCCTCCTCGGCCGGCTCGCCGTCTACGACACCGGCCGCCCCCCCGAGGCCACCGGCGAGGTGGTGGCGGCGGTGCGCGCCCGGCTCGACGCCGACCCGTCGTGGGGCGGGCTGCTCTTCGACCGCATCGAGCAGGCGACGCGGGCGCTGCGCGAGGAGCTCTTGGCCGAGCGCGAGGACCCGGTCCGCGCGCGTGAGCTGTTCGCGGCCTGCGAGCGGGCGCTCGAGGAGCTGGGCGTGGTGCCCGAGCCGGTGCGCGAGCGGGTGCGCGCGGTCGAGGCGGCGGGCGGCGCGGCCAAGGTCTCGGGCGCCGGTTCGCTCGCTGGCCCCGCCGCCGGCTCGCTCCTGGTCTACCACCCCGAGCCGGAGCGGCTGGCCGAGATCCCGGCGCTCGCCGGCCTCCGCCGCCACCGGGTGACCCTGGGCGCCGACGGGCTGCGCCTCACCATCCCCGAGCCGCCCCGCGCCGGCGACGAGGCGGCGCCGTGACCGCCGGCGGCAGTCCCGGCGGCGCCAGTCCCTTCGGCAGACCTTGCGGCGGCAAGGCGACGGCCAGCGCCCCGGCCAACATCGCCTTCGTCAAGTACTGGGGCGCACGCGACCTGCCGCGGGCGCTGCCGCTGGCGCCGTCGATCTCGATGACGCTGGAGCGCTGCCGCAGCCGGACCACGGTCGAGTTGATCGCCGCCACGGCCGACGAAGTGCTGCTCGCCGGGCCCGACGGGCGCCTCGGGCCGGCCCCCGAGCGCTTCGCCGCGCGCGTCCACCGCCACCTCGACGCGCTGCGCGAGTGGGCGGCCGGCGGCGAGGCTCCACCGGCGGGGAGCGGCCCGCGCTTTCGCGTCGCCACCGAGAACTCCTTCCCCGCCGCCGCCGGGCTGGCGTCGTCGGCCTCCGGTTTCGCCGCGCTGGCGGTGGCGGTGGCCGAGGCGCTCGGGAAGGACCCGCTCGGGGATCCGGCGGCCGGCGGCCTCGGGCGCGGCGAGCTGTCGTCGCTGGCCCGCCGCAGCGGCTCGGGCTCGGCGGCGCGCTCGGTCCTCGGCGGCTACGTCGAGTGGCCGGCCGGCGCAGGCGGCGAGGACGCCGCGGTCGGCGGCGACGACGACCCCCGGGCGGCCCAGCTCTTTCCCGCCGACCACTGGGCGCTCGCCGACGTCATCGCCCTAGTCGAGGAGCGGCCGAAGGAGGTCCCGTCGCTCGACGGCCACCGCCTCGCACCGACCAGCCCGCACTTCGAGCGCCGGCTCGCCGAGCTGCCGCGCCGGCTCGCCGAGGTGCGGGCGGCGATCCACGGCCGCGACCTCGGCCGGCTCGGCCCGGTGGTCGAGGAGGAGGCGATCGAGCTGCACCTGATCGCGATGTCGTCGCGCCCGCCGGTCTTCTACTGGCAGCCCGGGACGCTCGAAGTGCTCGCCGCGGTGCGCGCGATGCGGGCGCCGGGCGCCGGCCTCGGCGCCTGGGCGACGATGGACGCCGGCGCCAACGTCCACGTGATCTGCGCCGAGGCCGAAGCCGCCGAGGTGGCGGCGCGCCTCGAGCGCCTGCCGGCGGTGCGCGGCGTGATCCGCGACCGGGTCGGCGACGGACCGCGGATCCACTCGGACCACCTGTTCTGATCCGGCCGGAGCACCAGCCGATGCCGACGCACTCCACTTCCCCACCGCCCGCCGAGCCGGCGCCGCGGCCGGTGGTGCTGGTCAAGCTCGGCGGCAGCCTGATCACCGACAAGACCCGCCCCGATACCCCGCGCCCGGAGGTGATCCGCCGGCTCGCCCGCGAGCTGGCCGAGGTGCTCGCCGGCGAGGGCGCGCCGCACGTCGTCCTCGGCCACGGCAGCGGCTCGTTCGGGCACGTCGTGGCCGAGCGGCATCGGCTCGCCGAGGGGCTCTTCCCTCCGGCGAGCGCGGACCGCGCCCGCCTCGCCGGCATCGGCGAGACCCAGGCGCGGGCCGCCGAGCTGCACCGGCTGGTCGTCGCCGAGCTGGCCGCGGCCGGCGCTCTGCCGTTCTCGATCGCGCCGTCGAGCGCCCTGGTCGCCGCCGGCGGCCGCCCGGCCGAGCTGGCCGCCGAGCCGGCGGCCCTGGCGCTCGGGCTCGGCCTCCTGCCGGTGGTCTACGGCGACGTCGTCCTCGACCGCGAGCAGGGGGTCGCGATCTGCTCCACCGAGCGCGTCCTCCTGGCGCTCGCCGAGCGGCTGCCCGCCCTCGGCTGGCGCGCCGAGCGGGCGCTCTGGCTCGGCGCCACCGCCGGCGTGCTCGACGAGGCCGGCCGTCCGATCGCCGAGATCTCCGCGGCCGAACCGTCGTCCGTCCTGGCCGCGGCCGCCGCCGGCGCCGCCGCCGGCACCGACGTCACCGGCGGCATGCGCCACCGGGTGGACGCCGCGCTGGCGCTCGCCAGCCTGGGCGTCGAGTCGTGGATCCTCGACGGCCGCGAGCCCGGCGCCCTCGCCGATGCCCTGGGGGGCCGCCCCGCCGGCACCCACGTCTCGCCCGCCTGACCACGAGCCCCGGCGCATCCGCCCCGACCGCCGGGTAGTGTCCTATCCCCGTGTGGGGGTGGGCGCCGCTCCGGCCGGGCACCGTCGCGGGTGCGCCGTGACCCGCCGACCGCCTCCCTCACCCGCTCGCTCCCGCATTCAAGGCACCGCTGTAGACTTCCCCGGTGCGGCGCGTGGGGCGCCGTTGCGCACCTGCGGGAGGTGTCCGATGACGCAAGAGCGTACTTCGCAGCGACAGTCGCGGCGCTCTTTGGCTCCCGGAGACGGAGGCTCTGGGCGATGCTAAGCGCCTACTTTGATGAAAGCGGCAGTCATGGAGATTCAAGGGTCTTTGTCCTGTCCGGACTTGTCACTCCGGCGCACCAGTGGGAGAGGTTTAGCGGAGAGTGGATGAAGGCGCTTTCGAACGAGGGCATAACGGACTTTCACATGGTGGATTTCTCTCATTCAATCGGGCAATTCAAGGGTTGGGAGGCTGAACGCAGCAAGATGTTCATAACTCGTCTGATAGATATTATTTGTCGTCGCGTCAGCTTCCGTCTTTGGACGGTAATTGTGGTCAACGATTATCGTCAGTTTGTAATAGAGAACTCCGACCACATGATGTATACGCTGTCTGCCATCGGCTGCGCATCCAGGTTGCGGCGCATAGCAGACAGGAGATCAACCTACATTCCGTGCATGTTTGAGCAAGGCGGTCTCGGTGGGCGTCGAGCGCTCGATGCATTCCTTGTGCAACAGAGGCGGGATCCCGACTTCTATCGAATGGGGGCCCTACGCCTTGGCGATAGGCGCCTGTCTCCTCCGTTGCAAGCGGCGGACCTCCATGCCTACGAGGTGTACAAATACTTCGCGGATCAACTCGCGGGATCGAGTCGGCCCATCAGGCGTTCCTTCTCGCGGATCATGGGCATTCGCGAAGCGGGAGGCGGCGGGTACTGCTTTACTGCTGACGTGATCGACGATTTCATATTTCGTCTCAAGGCCGGGGAACACCCCATCGAGCTTCCGGTGATGCAGCTAAACCAGGAGCACCGCTTCTCGCTCGTTCCCGAGGATGTATGGTTTACGTCGCGATCAGCTCCGCCATCGACCACGGAGCCCGCGCCACCCCGACCGCCAGCCGGCGGTTCACGCGGTTGACCAACGGATTCAGCCGGAGTGGAGCAACCTGAGCGCGGAGCTCGCTTGGGCGGCAAGTCCCCGGCCGGGGCATTCCGGGCCAGCAACCGGCGAAGCTAGCGCGCGGTCAAGGGGTGGACGCGCCCACACACTGGTAGGACACCACCCCCGGCCGGCGCGAAGCCATCGGCGGCGCCGGCTCTGATAGCCTTTGCGGCCTTTCGACAACGGCCATGTCCGACCTCGACCGCCTCCTCGACCTCGACGACCTGCTCGAGAAGACCAGCCGGACCTTCGCGCTGGCGATCCCGCTCCTGCCCGAGCCGACCCGGCGCGAGGTGACGGTGGCCTACCTCTTGTTCCGGATCGCCGACACCTTCGAGGACGCCGCGGCGTGGCCGGCGGCGCGGCGGATCGAGGCGCTCGGCCGCTTCGCCGGGCTGGTCGAGCGGCCGGCCGCGGACGCCGCCGAGGAGCTGGCGGCCTCCTGGGCCGGCGACCTGCCGAGCGAGCATGCCGGCTACCTCGAGCTCCTGGCCGAGGCGCCGGCCGTGCTCGCCGCCTTCCGCGCCCTCTCCCCCGCCGCCCGCGCCGTGGTCGGCCGCCACACCGTGCGCACCGCCCGCGGCATGGCCTGCTTCGTCGCCCGCGCCGGCGACGGCGGCGACCTCGAGCTGGCCGACCTCGACGACCTCGCCGCCTACTGCTACGTGGTCGCCGGCATCGTCGGCGAGATGCTCACCGAGCTGTTCCTGCTCGGCCGGCCGGTGCTCGAACCGGCGGCCGCCGACCTGCGCCGCCGCGCCCCCCGCTTCGGCGAGGGCCTCCAGCTCGTCAACATCCTGAAGGACGCCGCCGTCGACGCCGGCGAGGGGCGCCGCTTCCTCCCGACTCACCTTCCCGCCGCCGCCGTCTTCGGCCGCGCCCGCGCCAGCCTCGCCGTCGCCAGCCGCTACGTCGCCGATCTCCAGGGCCGAGTCCGCCCCGCCGAGCGCGGCCTGGTCGCCTTCTGCGCCCTCCCCGTCCGCCTCGCCGCCGCCGCCCTCGACCGCGTCGAGACCCGCGGCGTCGGTGCCAGGCTGACCCGCCCCGAGGTCTACGCGATCGCGGCCGACCTCGAGCGAGACCTCGAGGCGGGACGGCCGGCGGCTTGAGCGAGAACCCGGCCTCCGCCCCGGCGTATACTCTTTGCCGCCGCGGCGCCGTCAGCCGCCCCGCCCGACCCGTCCCCCGAGAGGAGTCCCCAGATGACCCAGCGCCGGAACCGCCACGCCCGCACCTTCCCCTCCCGCCGCCTCCTGCCGGCGGCCTCCCTGCTCGCCCTCGCCGCGCTGCTCGCCGTCGCCTGCGGCCCCGCCGAGGAGCCCGAGCCGGCCGCGGCGCCGCCCGCGGTGGCCGACGATCCCCACTCCTTCGCGCGGCCCGAGGAGGTGCGGGTGAGCCACCTGGCGCTCGACCTGACGGTCGATTTCGAGGCGAGGAAGCTCTCCGGGCGCGCCTCGCTGACGCTCGACAACCCGGGCGGGGCGCGCGAGGTGGTGCTCGACACGCGGGACCTCGAAATCTCCGGCGTCACGCTCGACGGCGCCGCCGAGCCGGCGCGCTTCACCCTCGGCGAGGCGACCGATGGGCAGCCTTTCCTGGGCCGGCCGCTGACCGTGGCGATCGAGCCGGGCACCGCGGTGGTGCACGTCGACTACGCGACCAGCCCGGACGCGGCGGCGCTCCAGTGGCTCGACCCGGCGCAGACCGCCGGCGGCGCGCAGCCCTATCTCTACACCCAGTCGCAGGCGATCCTGGCCCGCACCTGGGTGCCGATCCAGGACTCCCCCGGCGTGCGCTTCACCTACGAGGCGACGGTGCGGGTGCCGGCGGGCCTCCTCGCGCTGATGAGCGCCGCCAACCCGGCCGCGGCCTCGGCCGACGGCGTCTACCGATTCGACATGCCGCAGCCGATCCCGTCCTACCTGCTGGCGCTCGCGGTGGGCGACATCGGCTTCGCGCCGCTGGGCGAGGACGCCGGCGTCTACGCCGAGCCGGCGATGCTCGAGCCGGCCGCCGCGGAGTTCGCCGACACGCGAGCAGATGATCGACCAGGCCGAGAAGCTCTACGGCCCGTACCGCTGGGGGCGCTACGACATGCTGGTGCTGCCGCCGAGCTTCCCGTTCGGCGGCATGGAGAACCCGCGGCTGACCTTCGCCACGCCGACCATCATCGCCGGCGACCGCTCGCTGGTGTCGCTGATCGCGCACGAGCTGGCGCACTCCTGGTCGGGCAACCTGGTGACCAACGCGACCTGGAACGACTTCTGGCTCAACGAGGGGTTCACCACCTACTTCGAAGCGGCGGATCATGGAGGCGGTGTACGGCCGCGAGTACGCCGACATGCTCGCCGCGCTCTCGCTCCAGGAACTCCGCGGGACGGTCGAGGAGATGGGGCCGGAGAGCCCGGACACCCGCCTCCACCTCGACCTCGCCGGCCGCGATCCCGACGACGGGCTGACGACATCGCCTACGAGAAGGGGCGCTTCTTCCTCCGCACCCTCGAAGCGGCGGTCGGCCGCGAGCGCTGGGACGCCTTCCTCGCGCGCTACTTCGACCACTTCGCGTTCCAGTCGATCACCACCGCCGACTTCGTCGACTACCTGGAGCGCGAGCTCTTGAGCCCCGAGGAGGTGGAAGCGATCGGCGTCGAGCGCTGGATCTACCAGCCCGGCCTGCCCGAGAACCTGGCGGCGCCGGCCTCCGACCGCTTCGCCGCGGTCGACGCCCAGCGCGAGGCGTGGCTGGGTGGGCGCCCGACCGCGGAGCTGGCGACCGACGCCTGGACCACCCATGAGTGGCTGCACTTCCTGCGCGGCCTCCCCGAGGAGACGCCGCAGGCGCTCCTCGCCGAGCTGGACCGGCGCTTCGACCTCGCCGCCCGCAACTCCGAGATCCGCGCCGAGTGGTTCCTGCGCGCGATCGCCGCGGACTACCGGCCGGCCTACCCGGCGCTCGAGGAGTTCCTGCTCCGGGTCGGCCGGCGCAAGTTCCTCTCCCCGCTCTACGGCGCACTGGCGGCGACCCCGGAGGGCAAGGCCTGGGCGCTCGAGGTCTACGAGCGCGCCCGTCCCGGCTACCACGCGGTCAGCCGCGGCACGATCGACGAGATCCTGGGGTGGGAGGAGGCGCAGGAGGAGGAGACCGCCGCGGACGCGGCGTAGCGGCCTCGTCCGCCCGGAAGTCCGGGGTCCGGCCCGCCCCTCGGCCGGCAGCGCTACAGTGGGACGCCCTCGCGGCCGTGGCCCCCGCCGGCCGGCGATCTCGCGAAGTGTGTGAGCCCCTCCTCGGCGGTGCGGGAGCCGGCACCGGCACCGGCGGTGGACGGACCGCGGGGCAACGACGATGGTCAGCGGCCGCAGGATCGAGTACGCCGACTTCGCCGTCCGGATCGCGCCGGACGGAGCCGGCGGCTACGTATCGGAGGTCGTCTTCGCGCCGGCCGGCGGCGGCAGCCGCGCTCCCTTCGTCCCGCCGTTCGCGGAGGTCGAGATCCCCGTGCTGCTGGGCGACCTCCAACGCGCGCTCCACGGCCGCACCCGGAGGCGGTCGCGCCATCTCGAGGCCCCCGTCCGCTGCTCGAGCCGCCGGTACGACCCCGCGGAGGTGGGGACCCTTCTCTTCCGAGCGTTGTTCCAGGGCGAGGTGGGGCTCGCGTTCGCGCGCGCCCGGCCCCGGCCAGGCGACCCCAGGCTGCGGATCCGGCTGCTGATCAATCCCCTCCGCGCCGACAGCGCGGCGATCGCGGCGCTCCCCTGGGAACTGCTCCACGACCCGGACGGCGATGGTTTCTTGACCTCGAGGTCCCACTTCGCCGTGGTCCGCTACCTCGAAGGCACCGACGCCCACAAACCGCTGCCGCTGACTGGCGACCTCCGCGTGCTGGCGGCGTTCTGCGCCCCCGGAAATCTCCCGCGTCTCGAGTGCGCCGCTGAGCGCGCGGCGTTGCAGCGCTGGGCCGCGATCCCCGGCGTCCAGGTCAGCTTCCTGGAGCGCGCGAGCTTCGACGAGGCCCGCGAGCGGCTGCGCGACGAGGTGTTCCACGTCTTCCACTTCAGCGGCCACGGCGGCTTCGCCGGCGGACGCGGCACCCTCGCCTTCGAACGCGCCGACGGCACCGCCGAGGCGATCGGCGCCGAGATCTTGACCGCGACCTTCGACGAGGCTCCCGCGCTCCGTCTCGCGGTGATCAACGCCTGCGACAGCGGCAAGGCTCCACGGGTCCCGGGGGCCGATCCCTACCGCGGCGTCGCCTCCGCGCTGATCCGTTCGGCGGTGCCGGCGGTCATCGGCATGCAGTTCGCGATCTCTGACCGCGCGGCCGCCTGCTTCGCCGAGACGCTCTATGCCTCCCTCGCCCACGGTGACCCGGTCGACGCGGCGGTGACCCGTGGACGGCTGGAGATCCTCCGCAACCGCGGGAGCCTCGAGTGGGCGACTCCGGCGCTCCACCTGCGTGTCCCCGACGGGCGCCTCTTCGAGCGGACCGAGCCGCCGCCACCGTTGCCGTTGCCGTTGCTGTCGGCCCCGCCCGCTCCTCACCGCCGGCGCCGCTGGCTCGTCGCCACGGGTGCGCTCGTGCTGCTGGTGGCGCTCGGCTGGGGAGCATGGCGGCTGACGCGGCCGGCAGCGCCCGAAATGCAGCCGCCCGCCGCCGGCCTCGAGGCACGACCGCCCGACCACCACGCTCGGGACTCCCGCGTGGCGCCGGACTGGGCCTGCCCGCCGCACGAGCTGCTCCCTGGTTTCGAGTGGATCCTGATCGAGCCCGGCGTTCTCGAGCTGTTAGCCGAGGAACCTGATTCGACCCGACTGCTGCTCATCGAGAAGGCGTTCTGCATCGGCCGGCGGGAGGTCACCTGGACACAGAGGCGATCGGTGCTCGGCGAGGATGAGACGGAGGGCGAGAAGCCGCCAGCCGGCGAGCTGCCGGCCTTTGGGATGAGCTGGGACCTCTCCCTGCAATTCCTGGAGAAGCTCAACGAGCGGTTTCCGGACCGCATCTACCGGTTGCCGACGGGCGCCGAATGGGAGTTCGCCGCGCGGGGCGGCAGCAAGGGGAGGTACAGCTTCGGCGACGACCAGCTCGAGCTGTACCGGCACGGCAACTGTCGCAGTAGCGGCGGGACGAACGACGGTTTCGAGAACGACTTCGCGCCCGTCGGCACCTATCAGGCCAACGCGTTGGGCCTCTACGACGTCCACGGCAACGTCTGGGAGTGGGTCAGTGACCCGCCGGGATCGGACTACGACGAACGCCACCACGTCCGCCGCGGTGGGAGCTACGCCAGCAAGCCCGAGAAGTGCACCATTTCGGCCTCCGCTTTCGTCCAGGGTCGGATCCGGCACCGGGATTCCGGTCTCCGCATCGTCCTTGAGCTGACGCGCGCCCCCATCGGTGCCGGCCGCAGGCGCAGGAGACCCCCGGCGCGGCCTAGCTAGCCGCAGACCTCGAAGCCGTCGCACGCGCAGCCGCGCCCCTTGTGGCAGGTCAGGCTCGCCTGGATGCACGAGTCGCCGCACGCCTTGCCCTTGCCGCAGACCCGGCAGCAGCGGCTCCGCGGGATGCAGTCGGCGCCGCGCCGGGGCGCTTCGCGCGGCGGCGCGGGGACGGCCCGCACCGCCTCCGCCTCGGGGCGCTCGACCCGCGGGCCGGCCTCGCCGCGGAACCGCCACGGCGGCTCGGGATCGTCGAGGGACCAGAGCCCGCGCCGGGCCGCCCGCGCCTGGCGCTCGAGGGCGCGTAGCTCGGCGCTCCCCTCGGCACCGCCGGTCCACCAGGCGAGCCCGCGGCGCAAGAGCTCGGCGGCGAAGTCGCGGCCGTCGGGGAGACGCACCGAGCCGGTCATCCGGCCGCCGGCCGGGACCCCGCGCAACTCGATCCCGATCCGCGCCCCGGCGGCCAGGTTGGCCGCCGCACGCCGCGCCTCGACGCCGAACGGTTGTTCGACTTCGGGGCAGTCGATCTCGGCAACGTCGAGGCTGAAGGTGCGGCCGCCGCGCTCGACCTCGAGCGTGTCGCCGTCGCGGACGGCGGCGACGCGGGCCTCGATCGGTACGTCCTGGGCGGCGGCGGGAGATGCGAGGAGCAAGAAGAGCGTCCCGCAGCCGGCGACCAACCTGCGGAAGATCACGAGCCTCCTTCTGCGCCGAGCCGGCCGCCCAGCGCTTGGACGGCGTCCCGTCGCACGGCCGCGCCGGTCGCAACGGCCTCCCGGCTGTAGTCGCGATGGAGTTCCCGATCTCGGACCAGGCCGGTCGGCTCAGCGGTCTACCGGCTCGAACGACAGCACCACCTTCCCGCTCACCCCGCCCGCCTCGAGCGCCCCGTACGCCTCCGCCGCGCGCTCGAACGGGAACACCCGGTCGACCACCGCGCGCAGCTCGCCGGCGACCAGCCGCGGCAGCGCGAACTCGGCGAAGGCGGCGACCAGGGCGGCCTTCTCGGAGCGCGGCCGCGGCCGCAGCACCGAGCCGACCAGGCGCAGGCGGTGGCGCAGGATCAGCCCGAGGTCGACCTCGGCGCGCCGGCCGGCGGTGATCCCGACCAGGATCAACCGCCCGCGCGGGACGAGCGCGGCGAGGAGGCGCGGCAGGTGCTCGCCGGCGACGAGGTCGAGGACGAGGTCGGCGCCGCGGCCGCCGGTCGCCGCACGGGCGCGGGCGGGGAGGTCGTCGTCGAGGAGGAGCAGCTCCTCGGCGCCGAGAGCGCGCAGCGGCTCGAGCCGGCCGAGGTCGCGGCCGGCGGCGAGCACCCGCGCGCCGAGCGCCGCGGCGAGCTGGACGGCGAAGCTGCCGACGCCGCCGTTGGCGCCGCTGATCAGCACCGTCTCGCCCGGTTGCAGGCCGCCCTCGGTGACCAGATTCGTCCACGCGGTCAGCCCGGCCTCGGGGATCGCACCCCCCTCGACGAAGCTCAGACCGTAGGGCAGCGCCATGAGCTGTCCCGCGGGCACCACCGCCAGCCCCCCCTGCCCGCCGCCGGCGACCAGCGCCATCACCCGCCGCCCGGGCACCCAGTCGCCGGCGCCCTCGCCCGCCGCGACCACCTCGCCGGCGAGCTCGAGCCCCGGCACCTCGCTCTCGCCCGACGGCGGCGGGTACAGGCCGCGGAGCTGCAGAAGGTCGGCCCGGTTGAGCCCGGCCGCGCGCACCGCGACCAGCACCTCGCCCGGACCGGGCACCGGATCCGGCAGCTCGCCCAGCCGCGGGCGCGGGTCCGGAGGGTCGGCGGTGGGCAGGACGGCGCGCATCAAGGCGGCAGTCTACCGCCGGGCCCTGTGCTAGCCTGACCCGCCGACGACACCGAGAGACCGCCGCGATGTCCGCACGCCCCGTACCCGTCCTCCTGCCCCCCGAGGTCGCCGACCAGCTCCCCGTCGACCCCCTCGAAAGAGGCCTGGTCCTCGAGCTCGGCCTGCGCGAGTGGCGGATCCGCAAGGCCCTCGCCGCCTACCAGGCCGGCGAGGGATCGTTGGCCTTCGCCGCCGAGCAGGCGCAGGTGCCGCTGCGCGAGATGATCCCGCTCGCCTACGCCCACGGGATCGAGCCCCGGATCGCTCCGGAGCTGCGCCGGAAGGACCGCTTGACCCTCGACGAGGCCGCCGATCTTTGATCGTCGTCGCCGACGCCGGGCCGCTCATTGCACTGGCCAAGATCGACGCCCTTGACGCTCTCTCCCTCTACCCCTCGATCTTGATCCCGCCGGCGGTCTACCGCGAGGCGATCGCTCCGGACCGTGAGCCGCAGGCGCCGGACGCGCTAGCGCTGGAGGCCCACGTCCGCGACCGCGCATTGGAGGTGACGGCTGCACCCGCGGCTGCTCTTCCGGTGGAGGCGCGGCTGGGACGCGGGGAGCTCGAGGCGATCGGGCTGGCGATCGAGCGGCGGGCGACGTGGCTACTGGTCGACGATCTTGCGGCTCGGCGGGCGGCGGAGAGCAGCTTTCAAGCCGCACGGGTTTCGACCCGGATCAAGGGCACCCTGGGGATCCTCGTCTCGGCGGTCCGTGAAGGCCGACTGCCGACCCGGCGAGCCATTGACCTCGTAACGGCGATCGGGGAGCGACCCGACATCTGGGTCCACCGGAGCCTCTGTGAAAAGGTGATCCGAACGCTCCGAGGCGAGGAGCGAGATCTCGATTCCTGACCGCCCCCCCGCGGACCTCCCCGGCCACCCCGGAAGAAACGCTTCACCACTCCACCCGGGGGCGTGGCCGTTTCGCAGCCGCTGCGATAATCTCCGGCGGCCGAAAACGAGAACGACGCCAGCGACGACCGGGGCCGGGGCCCGCGAGGAGGGGACCATGAGCGGGGACGGGAGCATGGGATCGGTGCGGGGACCGCGCCCGATCGCCGAGGTGGCGGCGCAGCTCGGGCTGGCGCCCGATCACGTGGTGCCGTATGGCGAGGGGAAGGCCAAGGTGCGCCTCCAGGCGCTGGCCGGGGACCGGCCGCGCGGGCGGCTGGTGCTGGTGACCGCGATCACCCCGACCCCCGCGGGCGAGGGCAAGACCACGACCTCGATCGGCCTCGCCCAGGGGCTCGCGCTCCTCGGCGAGAGGGTCTGCCTGGCTCTGCGCGAGCCGTCGCTCGGGCCGACCTTCGGGCGCAAGGGGGGCGCCACCGGCGGCGGGCGCTCGATCCTGGTGCCGGCGGAGGACATCAACCTCCACTTCACCGGCGACTTCCACGCCGTCACGACCGCCCACAACCTGCTCGCCGCGCTGCTCGACAACCACCTCCACTACGGCAACGCGCTCGGCATCGACCCGCGCAAGGTGCTCTGGCCGCGGGTGATCGACCTCAACGACCGCTCGCTGCGCAAGGCCGTGATCGGGCTCGGCGGGCCGATCCACGGCGTGCCCCGCGAGACCGGCTTCGACATCACCCCGGCCTCGGAGGTGATGGCCGCGCTCTGCCTGGCGGAGAACGCCGAGGACCTGCGCGCCCGCCTCTCCCGCCTGCTGGTCGCGCTCACCGCCGCCGGCGAGCCGGTGACCGCCGCCGATCTCGGCGCCGTCGGCTCGATGCTGGTGCTGCTCAAGGACGCCCTGCGCCCGAACCTGGTGCAGAGCCTCGAGGGGGTGCCGGCGTTCGTCCACGGCGGGCCCTTCGCCAACATCGCCCACGGCTGCAACTCGGTGCTCGCGACCAAGACCGCGCTCGCCTACGCCGACTGGACGATCACCGAGGCCGGCTTCGCCAGCGAGCTGGGGGCCGAGAAGTTCTTCGACATCAAGTGCCGGAGCGCCGGCCTCGACGCCGCCTGCGTGGTGGTCGTGGCGACGATCCGCGCGCTCAAGCACCACGGCGGCGCCGCCCCCGGCGACCTCGACAAGCCCGACCCGGCGGCGGTCGAGGCGGGGCTGCCCAACCTCTGGAAGCACGTCGACAACGTCCGCCGCCTGGGCAAGCCGGCGGTGGTGGCGATCAACCGCTTCGGCACCGACACCGACGACGAGGTCCGGGCGGTGATCGACGCCTGCGCCGCGCGCGGCGTGGCGGCCGCGGCCTCCGACCACTTCGCCCGCGGCGGCGAGGGCGCGACCGCGCTCGCCGAGGCGGTCCAGGGCGCCGCGGTCCATCCGCCCCAGCCGTTCACGCCGGTCTACCGCAACGAGCAGCCGGTCAAGGAGAAGCTGGTCCACATCGCGCGCGAGCTGTACGGCGCCTCCGGCGTCGCCTACACCGCGGAGGCCGAGAAGGATCTCGCCTTCGTCGAGCGCCTGGGCATGAGCGGCACGCCGCTGTGCGTCGCCAAGACCCCGGCCTCGCTCTCCGACGACCCGTCGCGCCCGGGCCTCCCCCACGGCTTCGAGGTCACCTGCCGGCGCTTCATCCCGGCGCCGGGGGCCGGGTTCGTGGTCGCGCTCCTGGGCGACGTCCTGCGCATGCCGGGGCTGCCCAAGGTGCCGCAGGCGGCGGAGATCGACCTGGTCGACGGGCAGGTGGTGAACCTCCGGTAGCGCTCCCGGAGATGTGCCATCGAGGGCCGCCGGCCCTGCGGCCCGGACTAAGCACCCGAGGCCGGGTGCTAGCATCCCCCCGATGCACGAGAAGAGCCTGGAGGCCCTCTGCCGGACGCTCGCGGACCTCCCGGGGGTCCGCTTGGCCGTGCTGTTCGGTTCCACCGCCCGGGGGCGGGAGACGGCGAGCAGCGACCTGGACGTCGGGGTGCTGCTCGAAGAGGACGGCGGCACCACTCTCTGGCAGGTGGAGACCGCCCTGGCCGCGGCGGTTGCCAGGCCGCTCGACCTCGTCGACCTGCGCCGGGCCCCTCCGCTGCTCCGCTGCCAGGTCGCCCGCGAGGGCCGCTTGCTCGTAGAGCGCCGCGAGGGCGACTGGAAGCAGTTCAAGCTCCGCGCGCTCCGCGACTGGTGGGACTGGGCACCCACCGCCCGGCGGCTCCACAGGCGCGCCATCGAACGGCTGCGGCGCAGGCTGGAACATGGTCCAGCGTGACGTCCTCTCCCAGAAGGTCGCTTCGGCTCACTCTTCCTGGCGACCCAGGATTGCATCGACCTCGCGGCTCACTGGGTTTGTCGCGCAGTACGTCGAAGGCGTCGCCGGCGTCCTCGGTTGCTCCAGAGCGCTCCGCCGTTTCCTGAGCATCGCTGCCGGAGCCGTCGGGCTGTAGCCCTCGGGCACGAGCGCCTTGCCGGTCACGCCCAGGCTCTCCGGGCCGGGAGCCGGCGGCCTCGCTCGGCTAGCGCTAGAAACTGCTCGGTGACGCCGCCTTCGGGGCGGAAGCTCTCTGTTCGACCGCCGCAGCCTCCGCGCCTACGCTCTGGTCCTGGTCGCCTGGTTCGTCCTCGTGTTGCTCTTCGACCTCGTGGTCGTCGGCCTCACCTTCACCGTCCCCCCGAGCGCTGGGCCAACCGCCTGGCCCCCGGGGCCCTCTTCGCCAACCCGGTCGACAGGCCGCCCGTTCTCGGCCTGGGTTAGCATTGCCTGGGCCAGTGACCTGAGGATCTCGACCGTCATGGAAACATCGATTCGGCCGACCGGGGTGGCACTCTCCACCGATCTGCGCGATCCGGAGGCGTTCCCCTATTTCCTCTGGGACGACCCGATTCCGGTGCGCGAAGTGCGGCGGCGCCTCCGGAGCTCCGCTCATGCCGAGAAGGTCCGTCTCCTGGCCAAGATCCTGCGCGAGGCGCGAGATACGGAAGTCTGGGAGTTCACCACCCGGGAGAGGTCGCCGCGCTCTGGTCCGATCTGTCCCCCCACCTCGGACGACGACGGGCCTTCTGGGACTTCCTTCTCAACACCTGGAAGCAACAAGGACGGATCGACCCTGACCCGCCTCGATGACCTTCAGCAAGAGGTGCTCGCCGGGTTCTTCGGGCGCGAGAGCGGCTTCTTCCTGACCGGAGGTGCCGCGCTCGCCGGCTATCACCTCGGGCACCGGACTACGAAGGACCTCGATCTCTTCACGACCGAGGATCGCATCGAGGAAGGCGTCGCCGCGCTGACCGAAGTGGCCCGCGGGACCATCCGCGTCGATCCCCCTCAGGAGATCCTCGCGAACAAGCTCTGCGCCCTCCTGTCGCGTGCCGAGATCCGCGACCTCGTCGACGTCAGGGCGCTGGAGATGGCGGGGTACTCGGTCGACGAGCATCTGGCGTCGGCGCAGCGCAAGGACGGCGGCCTGACTCCGGGTCAGCTCGCCTGGGTGCTCTCACAGATCGAGATCGGCGAGTACGCGAGCGTGCCCGGCGAGGTGACCGCGATCGAGCTCCGCGAATACCTTGAGGACCTCAAGAACCGTCTCGCCGGCCGGGCCTTCCCCGAGTAACAGAGGGCGGCCGAATCGCCGCGCACGCCCGCTCGAGGCGCTCCGCGCCGCCGGGCGCTGCCAACTCGTCGAGGCCCAGGACAGCCGCCGCCTGGACCATCGCCGCCCGCTCGGCGGCGCCCGGCGGCCCCGCCGGCCAAATGGCGCGCTCGCACGCCTCGAGGTTCGCCGCCGCCCACGCGGCCACCCGCTCGAGGGCGCGGAAGGCGCCGTCGGCCAGCGGCGGGGTGCCGCGGTAGATGTCGAAGCGCCGGCTCCGCGTTTCGCCCGGGCCGGCGAGCCCGAGGAAGCGCAGCAGCCAATCGGCGCGGAACGACCCGGCGGCGGCGGCGATCCCGGCGTAGTCGGCGAGCAGCTCGTCGAGCAGGTGGTTCTGCATCGAGCCGTAGGCGCGGCGGGTGAAGTAGTGGGTGCACTCGTGCTCGCGGCGGAGCACCAGCGACAGCCGCCGCCAGTCGTCCTCGGCGAGCCCCAGCTCGGCCGCCGGCACGCCGCTGTATGGGCCGTCGCTGAGCAGGATCAGCCGGTCCTGGTACAACTCCTTGCGCTCGCGGAGGCGCTCGAACGCCTCCTCCCACGTCGGCGAGTCACCCGCGCCGCGCGGCCGCGCCTCCCACTCCCGGCGCAGGGCGCGCACCCGCTCCCAGTTGGTCAGGCCCGCGACCATCGACGCGCCCTGCGCATCGGGCACCGGCACCGGCTCGTTGCGGCGGGTCAGGGCCTGCACCAGGGTCACGAAATCGACGCGATGGCGCACCGTCAGGACCGGGACCCGGCCGGCGATGCTGGGGTGGAGCTCGAGATCGACCGCCTCCGGCCGCTCGAGGCGCAGGCCCGTGGCACCGGCGAGGCGCTCGGGCGCGACCCCCTGCCGGGTGGCGGCGAGGTAGTCCGGCGTGGCGCTGATCCCGGCGCGGACCGGGAACGAGAGCGGCACCAGGGCCCGGCGCAGCACGGCGGCGGCGCCCTCGCCGCGCGCCTCCTCCGCCCACGCGCGCCAGGCCGCGGCGAGCGGTTCGTCGGGCAGGGGCACCCGGACCGCAGCGCCGGCGGCCGGCTCGAAGCGGCGCGCGGTGTAGCCGGCGAGCTCGGCCAGGTCGGCCTCGGCCACGCCGGCGGCGCGCAGGGCGGCTTGCAACGAGCGTTGCACGGATGTAGCTTAGCCAATGCTCGTGAAAGCGAGGAAGGGTCTTCGCCAGAGGGCCACGGCGCTGGCCCTGCTGCTGATTCCGGCCGCGGCTCTCGCGGCGCCGCCCCCGGGCGCGCCCGCCGGAGGCCTCGACCTGCTCGCGGCGGTCGAGCTGGCGCTGGCCCACGATCCCGACATCGCGCTCGCCGAGAGCCGGCTCGACGCCTCTCGCGGCTCGCTGCTGTTCGCCTCGGGCCTCTTCGACCCGCTGGTCACCAGCAGCCTGGGGGTGCGCGAGGTCGACCTCCCCGGGGCCGACGGCGAGGCGAGCGAATCCACGGTGGTGAGCGGCACGGCCGGCGTCGATGCGCTGTTCCGCAACGGCCTGCTGGTGAGCCCCGAGGTGCTGCTCGACCGCACCGAGGAGGACGCGCCGGCGATCAACAGCGCCAGCGTCGGGTTCACGTTCCGCCAGCCGCTCCTGCGCGGGCGCGGGCGCGCGGCGGTGGCCGCCGGCGAGCGCGCCGCCGAGCGCGAGATGGCGGCGAGCGGCCTCGACCTCCGCCAGACCGTCGCGCTCCGGCTGCGGGCGGTGATCTTCCAGTACTGGACGGTGCGCGCGGCGGCCGAGGACCTCGAGGTCCTGCGCGCCAGCGAGGCCAGCTCGCGCGACCTCCTGGCGACCACCCGGCGCCTGATCGAGGCCGACGTCACGCCGGCGGCCGAGCTCGTCCAGGTCGAGGCCAACCTGGTCGCCAAGGAGGCGGCCCGGATCGGCGGCGAGCAGGCTCTCTTCGAGGCGCGCCAGGACCTCGGGCGGGAGATCGGGCTGGAGCCCGGCAGCGTCGCGCGCCCTGCCGCTCCCTACGGCGTCCTTCCCCGAGCTCGACGCCGCGGCGGTGCCGCACGCGCGGGCCGAGGAGTACGGCCCCGGGCCCTGGCGCTGCGCGCCGACCTCGCGGCGGCCCGCGAGCGCCTGGCGGCGTCGGAGATCCTTCTCGCGCGCCGCCGAAACGCCCTCCTGCCCCGAGCTCGACCTGGTGCTTCACCCCCAGCTACTCCGGCCTGGTCGAGGGCGGCGGCGCCGGCGACTTCTTCACGCCGCTCTTCCGCAACGTGCCCGGGCGTCTCCGGGCAGCTCGGTTTCAGCTTCTCCTGGCCGACGCGAACCGCGAGGCCGGGGCGCGCTGATCCAGTCCGAGGCCGGCGTCCGGCAGAGCGCGCTCGCGGTCGAGCGGACCGCCAAGGCAGATCGGCGCCGACGTGCCGGTCGCGCTCGACGCGGTGGCGCGGTCGGCCCAGCATCTCGAGCGGGCGGTCGCCGCGGTCGGCCTGTTCGAGCGGGCGGTCGAGAACGAGGAGAAGAAGCTGCGGGCCGGCACGCTCGACGCTGATCGACGTGATCTCGCCAGCGCGACCGCCTGACCGCCGCCCGGCGCAACCGGGTCTCGGCGCAGCTCGCGCTGGCGCTCGCCCTCGCCGAGCTGCGCTTCGAGACCGGCACCCTGATCGGCGGCGCCGGCGAGTCGGGGACGATCGCGGCGGCCGACCTGACCACCCTCCCACCTCCAGGAGGCGAGCCATGACTCTTCCGCAAGGTGGCCGCTCGAGCGGCTCTCCTCGCCGGAGCAGCTCGACCAGCTCCTGCAGGTCACCGACCCGACGCGGCTGGCTCGCCCTCGGGGCGCTGGGGCGTGCTCCTCGCCGGGTCGCTCGCCTGGGGCGTCTTCGGCTCGATCCCCACCGAGGCGCGGGGCGAGGGGATCCTGCTGCGCCAGGGCGGCGTCGTCGAGCTGGTGGCCGCCGAGCACCGGGCCAGGTCGAGGAGCTGCTGGTGGCGGTCGGCGACGTCATCGAGAAGGGGCAGGTGGTGGCGCGCATCCGCCAGGAGGAGCTGCTGCGGCAGATCGAGGACAGCCGAGCGCAGCAGGCTCGCCGGCTGCAGGCGGAGTACCGCGGACCTGCTGCGCTACGCCGGCGAGCAGCGGCGCCTGCGCGGCCGGCGACCTCGCCCAGCAGCGGGCCAACCTGGAGCAGAGCATCGTCGCCCTCGAGCCGCCAGATCGCACTGCTGGCGCGCGAGCGGGTCGCGGCCGAGCGCGACCTCCTCCAGGACGGTCTGATCACCAAGCAGACCCTGCTCGCCACCGAGCAGGAGCCTCAACACCGCCCAGGACCAGCTCGCGCGCCCGGCGGCTGGAGCTCAACGGCCTCGAGCTCGAGCGGCTGGAGGCCGAGCAGCAGGTCGACCAGCAGCTCGAGACGCGGCGCGGCCGAGATCCGCGACCTCGAGCTCGAGCTGCGCGAGCTGCCAGGCGCGCCTCGAGGAGAGCGTGCGCGTGACGTCGCCGCACGCCGGCCGCGTGCTCGAGCTGCTGGTCGGACCGCGGCGACGTGGTCAACCCCGGCACGCCGATCCTCAACCTGGAGGTGATCTCCGAGGAGCTGATGGCGGTGCTCTTCGTGCCCGCCGGCCGGGCAAGCAGGTCCAGCCCGGCATGGAGGTGCGGATCTCGCCCTCGACCGTCAAGCGCGAGGAGTACGGCTCGATGCTCGGCACGGTCACCTGGGTCGCCGAGTACCCCTCGACCGCGCGCGGCATGACTGCGCCTCCTCGGCAACGAGGCGCTGGTCACGCGGCTGATGGAGGAGGGACCGCCGATCCAGGTCAACGTCGCCCTGGCGCGCGACCCGTCGACGCCGACCGGCTTCCGCTGGTCCTCCTCGACGCGGCCCCGACGTCGAGATCAGCAGCGGCACCCTGGCCGGCGGCGACGTCGTCGTCCGCGCAGGAGCGTCCGATCCGCCTGCTCATGCCCTGGCTGCGCGAGAAGCTGGGGTCCGGCTGGGATGAAGCTCCGGCGCTCCTCGCCCGCTGGCTCGGCCGCGGCGGCGGCGACCGCGCTCGCCGCGGCCGGTGCGCACGCCCGACCGTCCTCCAGATGGAGGCGGTCGAGTGCGGCGCGGCGGCCCTCGCCATCGTCCTCGCCCACTACGGCCGCTGGGTGCCGCTCGAGGAGCTGCGCATCGCCTGCGGCGTCTCGCGCGACGGCAGCAAGGCCGAGCAACATGGTCAAGGCGGCGCGCCGCTACGGCCTGGAGGCCAAGGGGTTCAAGAAGGAGCCGGCAGGCCCTGCGCGACGCTCGCAGCCGCCGATGATCCTGCACTGGAACTTCAACCACTTCGTGGTCCTCGAGGGCTTCCGCAAGGGGCGGCGTCCACCTGAACGACCCGGCCGCCGGGCCGCGCGCGGTGACGCGAGGAGGAGCTCGACCAGGCGCTTCACCGGCGTGGTGCTGACCTTCGAGCCGGGTCCGGAGTTCGAGACGCGGCGGCGCGCCGCCGCAGCCTGCTCCCGGCGCTCGCGCCGCCGGCTCGCCGGCGCCGGCGGCGGCGCTCGCCTTCGTGCTGCCTCGCCGGCCTGGCCCTGGTCGTCCCGGGGCTGGTCGTCGCCGGTCTTCTCCAAGGTCTTCGTCGACGAGCGTCCTGCTCGAGGGCCGCCGCGACTGGCTGCCGCCGCTGCTCCTCGGCATGGGCGCTCGCCGCGCTCGCTGACCGGCGCTCCTGACCTGGCTGCAGCAGGCCTACCTGCTGCGCCTGGAGACCCGGCTGGCGGTGGCCGGCTCGAGCCGCTTCCTCTGGCACGTGCTGCGCCTGCCGATCGAGTTCTTCACCCAGCGCTTCGCCGGCGACATCAGCTCGCGGGTCGGCGATCAACGACCGCGTGGCCCAGCTCCTCGTCGCGCGACCTCGCGACCAACGCCCTGGGCGCGCTGATGATCGTCTTCTTCGCCGTCCTGATGGTCCAGTACGACCCGCTGCTGACCCTGGTCGGGCATCGGCGTCGTCTCGCTCAACGTCGCGGCCCTGCGCTGGGTCTCGCGCAAGCGGGTCGACGGCAACCGCCGCCTGCTCCAGGACCAGGGCAAGCTCCATGGGCACGGCGATCGGCGGCCTGCAGATCATCGAGACCCTGAAGGCGACCGGCGGCGAGGCGGACCTCTTCGCCCGCTGGGCCGGCTACCAGGCCAAGGTGGTCAACGCGCCGGCAGGAGCTGGAGCGCTACACCCAGATGCTCGACGCCGTGCCGCCGCTGCTCGCCGGCGGTCAACACCGCGCTGATCCTGGGCCTCGGCGGCCTGCGGGTGATGGACGGCGACCTGACGCTCGGCGGGCTGGTGGCCTTCCAGGTCCTGATGGCGCAGCTTCATCGCGCCGGTCAACCGGCTGGTCAGCCTCGGCGGCCGGCTCCAGGTGGTCGAGGGGGACATGAACCGGCTCGACGACGTGCTGCGCTACCAGGTCGACCGCGCGACCGCGGCCGACCGGGGGCGGCGCCGGAGGAGCCGCCCGCGGAGCTGCCGGTCAAGCTCGCCGGCCGGCTGGAGCTGCGCGGCGTCACCTTCGGCTACAGCCGGCTCGACCCGCCGCTGATCGAGGGCCTCGACCTCGCGGCTCGAGCCCGGCGCCCGCGTCGCCCTGGTCGGCGGCTCGGGGAGCGGCAAGTCGACGGTCGCCCGGCTGGTCACCGGGCTCTACCAGCCGTGGGAGCGGCGAGATCCTGTTCGACGGCCGGCAGCCGCGCCGAGATCCCGCCGCGGCGTGCTCGACCAACTCGCTGGCCGTGGTCGACCAGAACGTCTTCCTGTTCGAGGGGACGGTGCGCGAGAACCTGACGCTGTGGGACGCGACGGTGCCGCTGCCCGGAGGTGGTGGCCGCGGCCAAGGACGCCTGCATCCACGACGACATCGCGGCCCGGCCCGGCGGCTACGACAGCCCGGTCGAGGAGGGCGGCGCCAACTTGAGCGGCGGCCAGCGCCAGCGGCTGGAGATCGCCCGCGCGCTGGTCGGCCGGCCGACGCTCCTGGTGCTCGACGAGGCGACCAGCGCGCTCGATCCCGACGACCGAGAAGCGGATCGACGAGAGCCTGCGGCGGCGCGGCTGCACCTGCCTGATCATCGCCCACCGCCTGAGCACCATCCGCGACGCCGACGAGATCATCGTCCTCGAGCGCGGCAAGGTCGTCGCAGCGCGGGACCCACGACGAGCTCAAGGCGCGTGCGGAAGGCCCCTACGCCCGGCTGATCGCAGCCGAGTGAGCGACCGATGAGCACCCCGGCCGACCTGGACCTGACCGCCTGCCTCGCCGAGCCGACGGCGCGAGGAGATCGAGGCCGGCGGCAACCCGCCGCTGCGGCTCGGCGCCGGCGCGAGCGGCCTGGCTGGTGCGCACCGGGCGGGTCGAGCTCTTCGCCGTGCGCCGCCGCGCGGCGGGAGCGGCGCCGGCGCGGGCGACGGCGTCCGCAGCATCTCGCCACCCTCGACGGCGGCGAGCTCGTGGCGAGCCTCGACCTCGGCCGGCAGCTCCGCCGTTCCAGGCCGTCGAGCGGCGCGTCGGCGACGCGCGCGAGCCCCGGAGCGCCCTCCTGGCGGTGGGCCACCCCGGCACCCGGCTGCTCCGGCTGCCCGCCGCCGCCCTCCGCGAGCTGGCGCGCCGGACGGAGCTCGCCGCCGGCGCTGACCCGCTGGCTCGACGGCTGGGTGCGGCGGCTGACCGGCGAGGTCGTCCGCGGCCGGCCGCCGAAGGTCTTCCAGGAGCTGCGGCCCGGCGCCGAGGTGCGCCTGGCCGAGGTGGGGACGGCGCGCTGCGCACCGCCCGACGGCGTCGTCTGGGTGCGCCACCTGGACGGGTCGCTCCGCTTCCTCGGCCGGCGACGACCTGGCCCTCGCCGCCCGAGGACTTCCTCCTGCCGGTCCCCGACGAGACCTGGCTGGTCAGCGACGGCGAGGTGCGGATCCCTCTCGTGCGTCGACCGCGAGCGCCTGCTACGGAGCGGCGGCGCTCTGGGAGGGGCTCGACCGCTTCCACCGCCTGCTGCTCGCCTACGTCGCACCGGCTGCGCGAGGAGGACGCGCAGCGACGAGCGGGAGCGGCTCGGCCGCAAGACCGACCTCGACCGCCCGACCCTGGAGACGGCGCTACGCCCGGCTGGCCTCGGTGCTCGGCGCCCGGACCGCCGCGGGCGCGCCGCTCGACGCCGGCTCCGACCCCCTGCTCGCCGCCTGCCGGCTGGTCGGCGAGGTCCAGGGCATCGAGCATCCGCAGCCCGCCGGACGCGACGGCCGAGCTGCCGCCAGCGGAGACCGGCTCGCCCGGATCTGCGCGGCGTCGCGGATCCGCCACCGGCGGGTGATCCTGCGCGACGACTGGTGGCGCCGCGACAACGGCCCGCTCGTGGCGCTTCCGGTCCGCGGACGACGCAGCAGAAGCGCCGGCCGGCCGGTGGCCCTGCTGCCCACCTCGCCCCGCAGCTACGAGCTGGTCGATCCGGTCGAGCGGACGCCGCACGCCGGTCGACGCCGGCCGTGGCGGAGAGCCTCGCCGGCGAGGCGTACATGTTCTATCCGCCGCTGCCCGAGCGGCCGCTGCGCCTGCGGGACCTCCTGCGGCCTCGCCTTCGCGGGCCGCCGGCGCGACCTCGCGACCATCCTGCTGATGGGGCTCGGCGGCGGCCTGCTCGGGCTGCTGGTGCCGATCCTGACCGGCCAGCTCTTCGGCAACGTCATCCCGGCGGCCGACCGCGCCCGCCTCGTCCAGATCACCCTGGCCCTGATCGCTCGCCGCGCTCGCCGCGCCGGTCTTCCAGGTGACCCGCAGCATCGCGGTGCTGCGCCTCGGCGGCAAGATGGACGGCTCGCTCCAGGCCGCCGTCTGGGACCGGCTGCTGTCGCTGCCGGTGTCCTTCTTCCGCCGCTTCACCGTGGGCGACCTGGCGAACCGCTCGCTGGGCATCGACACCATCCGCGAGCTGCTGACCGGGCAACGTCCTGACCTCGGTCCTGGCGGCGGTCTTCTCCGTCTTCAGCTTCGGCGCTGCTCTTCTACTACAGCTGGCGGCTGGCCCTGGTGGCGACCGGCCTGGTGGCCGCTGCTGGTGGCGGTGACCACCGGCCTGCGCCTACCTCCAGCTCCGCCACCAGCGCCGCTTCCTCGAGCCTCGCAGGGCAAGATCGCGAGCCTCCTCTTCGGCCTGATCCACGGCATCGCCAAGCTCCGGGTCGGCGGCGCCGAGCACGCGCGCCTTCGCGCCGCTGGGCCGAGCGCTTCGCCGAGCAGCGGCGAGCAGGCCGTCGCGGCGCAGCGGGTCGCCAACGTCCAGGCCGCGTTCAACGCCGTCTACGGCGTGCTCACCTCGCTGGCCATCTTCGCCGATGGTCGGCTTCTCCGCCGGAGGAGATCGCCTGTCGATCGGCGAGTTCCTGGCCTTCAACGCCGCCTTCGGCCAGTTCCTGGCGGCGGCGCTGACGATGATCGGCGATCTTCTCCAGCGTGCTGGCCATGGTGCCGGTCTACGAGCGCCTGCAGCCGATCCTCGAGGCAGTCCCCGGAGGTCGATCCGATCCAAGGCCGAGGCCGGCGAGCTGGCCGGCGAGATCGAGTTCAGCCACGTCTCCTTCCGCTACCAGGAGGACGGGCCGCTGATCCTCGACGACGTCTCGTTCCGGGCCCGGCCCGGGGAGTTCATCGCCCTGGTCGGGCCCTCGGGCGCCGGCAAGTCGACCTGCCTGCGGCTGATCCTCGGCTTCGAGAAGCCGACCGCCGGGCTCGATCTACTTCGACGGCCAGGACCTCGCCGCGCTCGCCCTCCAGTCGGTGCGCCGCCAGATCGGCGTCGTCCTCCAGAACGGCCGGCCGATGGCCGGGGACATCTTCTCCAACATCGTCGGCAGCTCGCAACCTGGGGATCGACGACGCCTGGGAGGCGGCGCGCATGGCCGGCCTGGAGGAGGACATCAAGGCCATGCCGATGGGCATGCACACCGTGATCAGCGAGGGCGGCGGAGACCTTCTCCGGCGGCCAGAAGCAGCGCCTGCTGATCGCCCGCGCGATCGTCCACCGGCCGCGGATCATCCTCTTCGACGAGGCGACGAGCGCCCTCGACAACCGCACGCAGGAGATCGTCAGCCGACAGCCTGGAGGGCCTGAAGGCGACGCGCATCGTCATCGCCCACCGCCTGAGCACGATCCAGAACGCCGACCGCATCTACGTGCTGGAACGGGGTCGGGTGGTGGAGGCTGGGACGTACGACGAGCTGGCCGGGGGCCGGGGCACCTTCCGCCGCATGGTCGAGCGGCAGCAGGTCTGATCGGATGCCGCCCGTCCTCCCCGCCGATCTGCTCGGCCGCCGGAGTCGGCGCGGGTCCCGCTCGTCGGTTTCAACCAGGCTCGAGAGTGATCTCGCCCATCTGCACGAGGTCCGCCAGGCGTTCGGAAACGACCCCTGCGGTGGGGTCGCTCCAAAGGATCGCTTTCACGAGGTAGGGCCCGGGCAGCAAGGTGGGTGGAATCCGGAGCGGCAACTCGTGCACGGAGAGGGGCGCCGCGGTCTGGATGTCCGCGGTCACGCTACAGTCCGCGATGCTGTTCGTCTCCGCCGAGACCACCGTGCATCCAAGGGCCATGCTGCGTCGATCTGCCGCCGCGATGGAGCAGCGCACATGGATCGATTGCCCGGGATGGATGAGGGTCGGAAGAGCCTCCACGGAAACGAAGTGGGGTACGAAGACCGTGTCGCCGGTGCGGGCTAGATCGAAGTAGCGGGTGCGCAGTAGGAAGTACTGCCGTTTCTTGAAGGCGTGATAGGAGGCGGGGCTCTCCTCGAGGTGGTCGATCGTCCGCGAGTGGATGGCGTGGGCGTAGTAGGCCTTCAGGTTTCGCTCTCGGATCCTGTAGAAGAACTCCAGGTCGTCCGGCATCAGCAACAGGCCTTCACCGTAGCTCTCCCGAAAGCCGCGGACATCCTCGTAGAGCGAGCGGCGAAACGTCATCCCGCCGCCTCCCGCCGGGCACCCTTGCCAGTCCCGCACCTGGTGCCCGGTCTCCAGGCGGATGACGGGCAGCTCCTGGATGCCAACGTGGTTGACGATTTCGGTCGAGGCAATTCCGACGCCGGGATTCTCGTCCAGCAGCCCGATCAGCTCCTTCAGCCAGTCCGGCGTCAGGATCTCGACGTCGCTGTCGAGCTTAGTGAAGAAGCTCGAGCGGAGATCTGCGGCACGGAAGCCCACGTTGTAACCAGGAGACGTTCCCCGGTTCTCGGGCAGCAGGACGAGGCGATCGATGAGCCCCAGGCCCTGGAGCGCCGTCAGCTCGTCGCCTGTTCGTTCGTTGGAGCCGTTGTCCACGACGATGACCTCGCGCGGCACGCCGGCCGGAACGTCGGCGAGAGCCCGAAGGGTCGAGCGGGTGGACCTGGGCCGGTTCCACGACAGAATGACAATGGAAACCAGTGGACCCGACATGAAGAATCCAGGGCTCCTAGCCGAGCGCCCGATGAGTGCCCACACGCTGGCGCTCAACGGTAGAGCGCCCCCCGCCCGTCGTGTGTCAGCTGCGCCGGAACACTTGCTGCACGGCGGCGGTGTCCGGGGCGAAACCCGCCAGCGCCAGGTTCTCCTCCACGTGCTGGGGACGACTCATTCCCACCAGCACGCTGCCGACTCCGGGTATCGAGCGCACGAACTGCACGGTGCGCTGCACATCGCTGGACAGCGTGGCGAAGGCCTCCTTGATGGGCAGGGGCAGCCGACCGAGGATGCGCCCCTGCAACAGAGGGGCGGAGGTGACGATGTAAATGCCATGGGCCTGCGCGACTTGAAGCAGAGTGCACCACCGGCCATCGTGCCACTGGTTGGCGAGCATACAGGGCTCAAGTGCCTTCAGGTTCAACGGCAGTTGAAGAAAGCGGAAGTGATGCTGCGGCCCCCCCACCTCGGCCGCCCACCGGACGACCTCGTCGAGTGACAGGTACTGCGGGTGCTCCGTACTCTCGCGAAAGGCAGTCCAGGTCGCCAGGCCATAGCTGGCGACGTGCCCCTGCCGGCAGGACTCCTCGAGGGTGGCCATGGCGGCGCGCAGTCGGCGCTCGAAGATCGCCCGATCGACGAAACGGAGCTGCTCTTCGGGGTTGTGCAGGTAAAAGACGTCGAGGGTCTCAAGCCCGAGGTTGACGCGACTCTTGGCAATCTGGTCCCGCAGGAATGCGGGAGCGATGCAGTGACCCTCGACGATCTCGTCGGGCGCGAGCTGCAAGCGCTCCCCGTACTGCTCGTGCAGGTATCGGTTCGCGTCCTGAGGCATCTCTCCGTCGAACGGCAGGTAGCCGGCCTTGGTCGAGACGACGAGCTCACTGCGCCGGGTGGCGTCTTCACAGGCAGCGCGCACCGCCGCGCCGACGCACCGCTCGCCGCGCTGGTGGCGGTAGTTGATCGCCGTGTCGATGAGATTGCACCCGAGCTCGATGGCTCGAGCGATGGCGCTGCGGTAGGTTGCATCGGCCTCGCTGGTCGCGGGACCCAGGAAGGTGCCGATGCCGATCGACGAGACCGTCAAGCCATGGACGTCGCGGAAGTGCTCAGGACGAGCGACCCGTTGAAGACGCCGGGCGTACTCGGCTGTTGCGGCTGCCGTGGCGCGGCCGGGAATGGGCGCGGCTGTTTCGGCAGGGGGCACCGCCGGCAGCTCGTGTACGGGCAAGGTCTCAGACAGCCTTGCGCAGCACGGTGGGCCCTGCCGCCAGCTTCTCAAGGACATCCCTCATCCATTCGAGGAACGCCCGCCCTGCCTTGCCCAGGCTCTCGGGGTGCCCCGACGCGAGGTCGATGAGACTGCGCGCGCGTGCGCCGGCAGCGATCGGATCAACGAGAAGCTGCGAACGCCGGCACGGACCATAGCGCGCCTGAAACTCCGGCGCCGCTGCTTCGGAGGCCACCGAGTACAGGGCGAGGGTGACGTAGACATGGGCCGCCGTGAGCGCCCGGTTCATCGGCCAGGCCTCCGTCTCGGGGTGCCAGGGCGGATGAAGACGAGGAGAGGCCTGCTCGGAGTAACCCCGGGGCAGGAGCGAATGCGTATGCTCAAGCTCCACGAACTTGAGGTGCATGCACTCGTGGAGGATGCCCTCCGCGATGGTCCAGGGGCTCCGTAGCGTGCTTCGAGCCAGAAAGATCGTCCCGAGAATGGGGGCGATCGTCGCGGAACCCACCTTGTCGTAGAACTCGTCGACTATGACGAAGTGAAGATGAGACACGGCGCTGTGTGCAGCCAGCGGCAGCAGCTCCTGGAGGAGCGCCAAGCCTTGGCTGATGGCGGCCTCCGTCTCCGCCTCCGCCTCGTAGACGCGCGCCCCCGGCAGGTGCCGCCGCAACATCGCAGCGAAGGCGCGGTCACGGACCGTCCGGGCGCTCGCATCGGACCAATATCGAATCGGCCGGTCGAGGAGCTCCTGTCGAAAGCTGTCAGCGGTGTCCGCGGCATCGCGCTTCAGCTCGTCGAGACGCGCGCTGTAGTACGCGAAGAGCTCGAGCTGGTCGTCATTGGGCTTCCGCTCTCCGGCGAACCTGAAGGCCCGAAGAAGATCGTCGATGGAACCCCGGACGACCGGATCCGCAAAGACCTGGATGGAGTCGCTGCTCGCGGCGGGGCCGAGCGCCTCGGCGAACCGCTCGGCCGCGGGTAGGTGCTCGCCCAGCAACTCCAGGCGACGGTGGTAGCTCGCGGCAGCTCGCTCGCGGATGTAGTCGGCGGAGCCAAACGGCACGTCCTGAGCCAGCTGCTTCTCCGCAGATAGCCATGCTGTCTGTGTCTCGGCGTAGCTCGTCAAGAGACAATCCTCAGGGGTCGAGTTCGATCGTGATGTTGGCTCGAGCGAACAGGCTTCCCGAGCGGTCGGCGGAGTCCATCAGGGTGTCGAGGCTGATCTCCGAGCGGCTGGGCGATGCCCCCCCGTTCATAAACCGATGGGCCACCTGCTTCCGGAGGTCGATGAGTACTCTCAGCGTGTCCTTGACCTCAGCGGAGATCGGCGGTATGGCCGCATCCTGCCCAACGAGCGCGGCGTCCAGTTGGGCGACTTCGGTGAGGAGGGCGGGGATGCCGGCGCCCTGGGGGTGCGAGGAGATCGTGCGCCAGTGGGCGAGGACGCGCTCCAGCGCCAGGGTCTGTCGAGCATACAGGTCCCCGACGAGTCGCTGAGCCACCTCTTCGGGCCTGGGCGCGGCATTCACGGAAGCATCCTCTCCGTACGCGCCATCGAGCACCAGCAGCATCTCCTGAAGCTGCGCAAGCAGGAGCTGGCCAGCGGCTCCCAGGTCCCGGGTGCCGACCTCCGCCAGCTTCATTCCGAGGAAGTGCGCTCGATCGAGCGAGCGGCGCATCGACAGCCGTGCATCGATGACATGGAGAGGTCCGAAGCGTGGTGCCAGCGCATCGAAGTTCCTGGCCACCCGCTGGAAGAACAGGGCGAGGTGGGCATAGACGTGCATGGCGAAGAGGGAGCGGTGCACATCCCACGATACGGAAGATCTGTGCCACAGCGGGTGGATCTGGGCAGACTCTTCATTCGTGTAGTTCGGCCGAAGCAGGTTGTGTGTCGCCATCACGTCATACAGCTTCGAATGAAGGCCCTCGTGCAGGATGATTTCCGCGATATACCAGGGGTTGGTCAGCACACTGGGGCTGACGAAGACCACCCCGGGCGATGTATCGGCGGTAGAGGAGAGGAGCGGATCGGTAGTGAGGGGGTTGCCGTCGGGAAGCCTGGCCTCGCCGCGAGCGGGCTTGGCACTGACGAGTGCGATGACATCGACATGACGCAGGACGCTGGGCGCCAGGAGAGGGAAGAGCTCCCGGAGAAGCGCAATCCCCTGGCGGAGGTTCCCGGCCTCCTCCTCGGTGGGACGATGAAAGACGCAGTTGGGGCTGTTCTTCAGGAAGACCGTGGGGGTAATACCCGTGAGCGTCCGATCTCCCTGTTCGCCAGTCCACTGCCAGAGCTTGTGTCGGGCCGCACCCTCGTCATCCTCTTCTTCCAGCAGCAGGGAGAGCGAGTAGAGCTTCCCGCCTCTCCAGCCTTCGGCGAGCAGGATCCCGAGCTGTTCGAGGTACTGCTCGACTTGCTCGTGTGTAAGGGTTTCCCACGGGTGTTTCAGGTGCCGGATTGCGGCAAGCACCACGGAGCGCAGGAACGGGTGCTCAAGCACACGAGCGGCGGTCGCGTCATCCAGAGATCGGAGTCGCTCCAGAACAGGCGTCGCCTGGGGGAACAAGCGCTGTGCAAGATCGAGCCGCCGGCTGACGCTGTCGATCACCCGTTGACGGATGTACCGGCAGTCACCGAAAGGAACATTGTGAGTCCACGCACGTTCAACGCTGTCGTTGACGGGGTCGACGTACACGACGGTCTGGGCCCTCTCTAACCAGAAGTGAGACGTTCGGCTTCCGGTGCGGCTTCCTGGCAATCAGCCAGGAAGCCGCACTGGAAGGGCGAGCGCGGTGAGCGCAGCCCTGCCGGCATGTCAGCTCAGGACTCGACCTCCACGTCCTTGGGCTGGTACGAGCTGTAGCAGGTCTGGCAGGTCGCGCCACCGGCCACGGCGTCGAGGTCTTCCGGATCGAGCTGCAGATCTTCGAGGCGCTCCTCCATTTCTTCCTTGGTCTTGGGGGTGTTTTCAGCCATGGGGCCCTCCTGTCGGGTTGAGGTTCTGTGGTTCTGACACAGTCTGCTTACGGTCTAACAGTCGCCACTGGTTTTGTCAATAGCTGCTCAATGTCGTCATCTCCGGCGGACCGCGCACGCGGATCTTCAGGTGCTCGCCGCACTTGCCGTAGCGGAAGGACCAGGTGGACGGAGCTGCCTGCCGGTGGCGGACGGAGACCTGCACCAGACGGTTGAGGCGCCGGTTGCAGTTGATGCTGGCGGTCATGACGGGATCGGGGTACTCAGCCATCCGAGAACGCTGGTTGCGAGCAGTCAAGGCCGACAAAGCCAAGCTTAACTCATTTGAGTCCAGAATGCAAATCGACTCATACACGGTTATGCGTATGTATGCTTCAGCAGGGAACTCGATAGCGCTAGACTTCCGCCGAGGCCCCCTATGATGGTTTGCTCGCGCTGTGACCTTGAGAGTCCCCCGCAAGCCCGGTTCTGCATGCGATGCGGAACCCCGCTGGACTCCGCCTGCCCCCGCTGCGGCGCGGCGGCGGTGTCGGGCGCGCGCTTCTGCGGCTCCTGCGGCGCCGAGCTGGCCGCGCCCGATCCGGCCGTGCAGGCGAGCGCCGCGCCCGGTCCGGCGGCGCGAGAGGGTGAGATCAAGCAGATCACCATCCTGCTCGGCGAGCTGATGACCCCGACCTCCGGCGACGCCGAGGCGGAGGACCTCCACGCTCTGCTCAACCAGTTCGTGCACGTTGCACGCGAGCAGGTCGAGCGCTTCGGCGGTACTGTGACCCAGCTCCTCGGTCGCGGTTTTTTGGCCCTGTTCGGCGCCCCGGTCGCCGCCGAGGACCACCCGCAACGAGCCGCCCTGGCCGCCCTCCAACTCACGCGCAGACTCCGCGAGTCGGAGGACGAGGGGCCCAGCGTCGAGGCCCGGATCGGGCTCGCGAGCGGAAGCGTGATCATCGGCGGGCCGGCGGGCGCCATCGTCGGTCCGGCCGCCGACCGCGCCCGCCGCTTGGTGGACCTCGCGCAACCGGGCTGGATCCTGGCCGGAGCCGAGATCGCGGCGCTGGTCGAGCCGGAGCTGGAGCTGGAGTCGCTGGGGCCGCTGCCGGAGGGCGATGCCGGCGCCGAGCCGGTCTGGCGCGTGCTCAGCACCGCCCGCTCCCTCGGCGCACCCGCGAGGCCCCGGGGGCAAGAGCTGAGCCCGTTCGTCGGCCGTGCCCGCGAGATGGCGGTACTCGAGGAGCTGCGCGGCCAGGCCGAGGCCGGCCACGGGCAGGTGGCAGGGATCGCGGGCGAGGCCGGAGCGGGCAAGTCGCGGCTGCTGATCGAACTCTCTCGGACCCTGCACGACCGGCCCGGCAGCCGCCTGCGCGGCCACTGCCTGTCCTACGCCAGCGGCATCCCCTACTTCCCGTTCATCGGGATGGTCCGCCGGGCCTCGAGGATAGACGAGAGCGACAACGCCGAGACCGCCGCCGAGCGGCTGCGCGCGAGCCTGGCGGCGGTCGGGCTCGGGGACGAGGAGCACCTCGGGCCATTGCTCCACCTGCTCGGCCACCGCGACGCCGCCGGCGGCGACCTAGGCGATCCGCGGGCGCTCCAGGCGAGCGTCTTCGCCGCCATGCGCCGCATGGTCCTGGCCGCCAGCCGCCGCAATCTGGTGGTGATGGAGCTCGAAGACCTGCACTGGATCGATGAGACCTCGCAGGAGTTCCTCGAGTCGCTGATCGAGGAGATCGGCGGCGCGCGGGCGCTCCTGCTGCTCACCTACCGCTCGGGCTACCAGCCGCGCTGGCTGCAGAAGTCCTACGCCAGCCAAATCGTCATGCGCCGCCTGTCGCCCGCCGACAGCGAGGCGGTGGTCAACGCCGCCCTGCGCGGGCGCGAGGTCGGCGCCGAGACAGTACGCGGGATCGTCGAGCGCGCCGAGGGCAACCCGTTCTTCCTCGAGGAGCTGGCCCGCGCCCTCGGCGACGATTCCGGGCTGCCGTCGGAGACGCCGATCCGGCCACCGTCCAGGGGGTCCTGATGGCGCGCATCGACCGCCTGCCGGAGGCCCAGAAGCACCTGCTCCAGCTCGCCTCGGTGCTCGGGCGCGAGCTGTCGGTGGATCTGCTCGATCGGATCTGGGACCGCGGCGAGCCGCTGCCGCCGCTCCTTGCCGACCTCCAGCATCGCGAGCTCCTCTACAGCGCGCCGGAGGTCGACCGCGAGCTCTACACCTTCAAGCACTCGCTGATCCAGACGGTGGCCTACGAGAGCCTGCTCAAGAGCCGCCGGCGGGCGCTCCACGCCCAGGCCGCGGCGGCCCTCGAGGCGCTCCACGCCGGGCGCCTGGAGGAGGTCTACGACCGCCTCGCCTACCACTACCCCCGTGCCGGCGACCCCGGCAAGACCGTCCACTACCTGAGCCTGTTCGCGGCCCGGGCCGCCGCCGGCTATGCCCACGCCGAGGCGGCCAAGGCGCTGTCCGAGGCGCTCGAGCACGCCCGCGCCCTGCCCGCGGAGGGGCGCGACCGGCGGGTGGTCGAGATCCTGCTCCAGCTCGCCGACTCGCTCCTGCCGCTCGCGCGCCTGCCCGCGACGCTGGAGGTGTTCGAGCGTCACCGCGAGCACCTTGAGGGGATCGGCGAGCCCTCGCTGGTCGCTCGCTACCACTTCTGGCTCGCCCACACCCACAGCTACCTCGGCAACTCCGAGGCGGCGCGCGAGCACGCCGAGGCCGCGATCGCGGCGGCGCAGCAGGGCGGCGACGAGGCCACCGAGGGCAAGGCCCGCTACGTCCTCGGCCGGGTCGCCTTCTGGACCGGGCAGGGATCGGCCGGGCTCGAGCAGAGCCTGCGCGCGGTGGTCCTGCTCGAGCGTAGCGCCGAGCCCTGGTGGCAGGGGCAGGCCTACTGGGTGGCCGGCTTCCACCACTTCGCCCTCGGCCAGCTCGAGCAGGCGCTCGGGGCGTTCCACCGCGCCTGCGCGATCGGTGAGGCGCTCGACGACTACCGCCTCGACGCCTCGTGGAGCATCGGCCATCTCCACGCCTGCGAGGGGAGGCTCGACGAGGCGGTCGAGTTCTGCCGGCGCGGCGTCGAGCGCTCGAGGGATCCACTCAACACCGCCGTCGCGACCGGATTCCTCGGTTTCGCCTACCTTGCCCAGGGCGACGCCCGGGCGGCGATCGGCTCCCTGCGCGAGGCCGGCGCACGCCTCGCCGGCACCGGCATGCGGCAGCTCCAGGCCTGGTTCGCGGCCTTCCTCGCCGAGGCTCACCTCGCCGCCGGCAGCCCCGAGGAGGCCCGCGAGGCCGGGACCGAGGGGCACGAGATCGCCCGCGAGGCCGGCTTCCCGTACGGCGCCGGGCTGGCGCTGCGCGCCCTGGGACGGATTGCGCTGGCGGGCGGCGACCGCGACGAGGCCGCCGCGCGCCTGGGCGAGGCCGAGGCGACCTTCGCCTCGATCGAGGCGCCGTTCCAGCTCGCCTGGACCCGGCTCGACCTCGCCCGCCTGGCCCACGCCGCGGGCGATCGCGACCTCGCCGCCGCCAGGCTCGGCGAGGCCGACCGGACCTTCGCGGGGCTCGGCCTGGCGGCTCAGCGCGGACAGGTGGCGGAGCTGGCCGGCGCACTCGGACTGCCGGCGCCGGTCGCAGCCGCGCCCTGACCGGCGCCGGCCCCCGCCGGCAGGTGCTGGAACAGCAGATAGGCCTTGGCCTTCGGCGCGCGGCCGGGGCGGAGCACCAGCTTGAGATGGCTCAGGCCGCGGACGCCGTGGCCGCCGAGGCCGAGCGCGGCGGCCGGCCAGCGGCCGGGGGCGGTCCACGGGCTGTCCTGGCCCGGCCAGGCGAGCACGGCGTCGCGTTTGGCCGGGTCGGCGAGGCGGTGCGCAACCAGCCGATCGAGCAGCTCGGCCCACCGCGGCTCCCGCCGCGGCTGGCGCTCGAACCCGCACTCGACGCCGATCCGCGGCGCGACCTCCGCGCCGACGTCGAGCGAGAGGTGGTAGCGGCCGGCGCCCGCAACCAGGGGCGCCGCGGCGTCCACCAGCTCGGCCTCCCGCGGGGAGGCCGCCTGCCGGAGGTACGCGGCCATGGCCGCCGGGTCGAGGCCGAAGATCTCGATCCGCACCGCTTCCCCGGGCCGGCCGAGGAGGCTGAAGAAGTAGAGCACGCGCGCCCCGGCGGGGAGCGCCTCGAGGCAGCGGTCGAGGATGTGGCGCCGTGCGGCGGAAAGCGCCTCGCCGCAGAGCGCCGGCACCAGCGACCCGGTCAGCCAGCCGGCGTCGACCACGCGCCCGAACCGGGCGCAGAGCAGCGGCGCCGGCGGTTTCCCCGGCTCCCGCTCGGCGCCGTCGCCGGGAGAGTCGAACTCCAGCCAGAGGGAGGAGACCGGCTCCAGCTCGGGCTCCCGCCGCGCCCAGCGCGAGACGAAGCTCCGCGCCCGCGCCGCGGAGAGCCGGGGGGAGACCGATCGGGCCTGGTCCGGGCGGATCAGGCGGAAGGCGAAGTCGACCGCGGGAGAATCGCCGGCGAGCCTCAGCTCGAGGACGCCCGCGCAGTCGCCCGGAGCCAGGCGGGAGACGCCGGCGAGCCACTCGCGGGCCCGGCGATCGACCAGCCGAGAGGGGAGCCGAGGGTCGAGGAGAGGGAGCCAGGCATCCCAGCCGAAGACGGCGAGCGGGTCCTGGTCAGGGGCCGCCACCCGTGCCGCCGCCGGTCCCGTCGCCGGTCCCGCCGCCGCTGCCTCCGCTTCCGCCGGTGGTGTCTCCGTCCCAGCCTCCGGCGACCTCGTCCAGCTCGTCGTCGGAGAGCTCGCGGCGGCTCGAGAGCAGGCTCCCGGCCTCGTCCGGGGTGATCTCGTAGCCCTTCTCCCGCGCCAACCGAGCCCAACCCTGGGGGTCGTCACCGAGCTCGGCGAACCCTTCCGCCAGAGCCGGATCTCGCTCGTAGTCCGTGGTGAACCGTTCGAGATCGAACCTGCTCATGCGTTACCTCCAAGCTGAGGGTTCAAGAATACCATGCGCCGGACCCGCACGCGGACCCGACGCACGAACGAACCCCCGGCCGGTGGCTTCGCCGAGTGCCGGTGCGGCCGTCTTAGCCCGCGGCCACCGGCCGTGCCGCCCGTACCCGCTCGCCACGCCTCTCGAGCGGAGTCGGCGGCTGGAGCGACCTGGCGGTGGCGCCGAGGCCCATGATCCCCGACTCCAACCAGACGTGGCGGCCGGCGAGGACGTTCTGGGCGGTCTTGTACTTGCGCACGTCGTCGTTCGACCACAGCTCGCGGAAGAGCGCCCGGACGCGGCGGCGCGACATGCGGCAGAAGAGGTCGGCCAGCTCACGGGCCTTGACGGCGTCGGGGTGGCGCCGCTCGGTCATCGCGTGGGCGCGCGAGGCCGAGGTCGCCATCGCGAAGAGCTCCATCGCGATGTCGACCAGGCGGAACAGGAAGGCCTGCTTGTGCTCGAGCTTCGCCTCGTGGACCACCATGCCGTGGAAGACCGCGCGCGCGAGCCGCCGCGAGCTGCGCTCGACGAAGCGCAGGTGGCCGGCGAGGTCGCCGAACTCGCGGTAGCGCGGGAAGTGCCCCCAGCCGAGCCAGCGGGTCGGATACCAGGTGGCGTAGAAGGCGCCGATCGTCGGCAGCGCGGCGAGCTTCTCGGACAGCCCCTTCTTGGGATCGATCAGGGCGCCGGCGACCTCGAGGTGCTTGTCGACCGCCTCGCGCGCCATGAACAGGTGCATGATCTCGCTCGAGCCCTCGAAGATCTGGTTGATGCGGTAGTCGCGCATCACGCGCTCGACCGGCATCGGCTCCTCGCCGCGGGCGGCCAGCGAGGTCTCGGTCTCGTAGCCGCGGCCGCCGCGGATCTGCATCGTCTCGTCGACGATCTGCCAGGCGCGGACCGTGTTCCACTCCTTGGCCGCCGCCGCCTCGAGGCGGATGTCGAAGTCGCCGCGGTCGGCCATCGCGGTGGCGAGCCCGACCAGCGACTCCATGGCGAAGGTGTTGGCCGCCATGTCGGCGAGCTTGTGGGCGATCGCCTCGTGCTTGCCGATCGGCTTGCCCCACTGCACGCGCTCGTTCGACCACTTGCGGCAGATCTCGAGGCACGCCTTGGCGGTGCCGACCGAGCCGTTGGGGAGCGACAGGCGCCCGTCGTTGAACGTGATGAGCGCGATCTTGAGACCATGCCCCTCCTTGCCGATCAGGTTCTCGGCCGGGATCGCGCACGTCCTTGAAGCTGATCACGCCGTTGGCGAGCGCGCGCAGCCCCATGAAGTGGCAGCGGTGCTCGACCTTGACGCCGGGCCAGTCGGTCTCGACGACGAAGGCGCTGATCGCCTTGGTCTCGGGGTCGCGGCCATGACCACCAGGAGCTCGGCGAGCGTGCCGTTGGTGCACCAGAGCTTCTCGCCGTTGAGGATGTAGTCGCCGTCGGGGGTCTTCTCGGCGGTGGTCAGCAGGCGCGCCGGGTCGGAGCCGACGCTGCGCTCGGTCAGCGCGAAGGCCGAGATCGCGCCGGCGGCGCAGCGCGGCAGGTACTTCTTCTTCAGCTCCGGGCTGCCGAAGAGCTTGAGCGGCTGCGGCACGCCGATCGACTGGTGGGCCGAGAGCAGCGCCGAGACGTTGCCGTCGACGCTGCCGACCAGCTGCATCACCTTCTGGTACTCGACCGAGGTGAAGCCGAGGCCGCCGTACTCCTTCGGGATCTTCATGCCGAAGGCGCCGAGCTTGCGCAGGCCGTCGACCACGACTCGGGGTACTCGCCGGTGGCGTCGATCGCGACCGGATCGACCTCCTGGCGGAGCAGCTCCTTGAACGCCTCGTAGAAGGCCCGGAACTCCGGCCGCTCCTCCTCTTCGGTCGGCGGCAGCGGGTAGGGGTGGATCAGGTCGAGCCGGAAGTTGCCGAGGAAGAGCTCGCGGAGGAAGCTCGGCTGCTTCCACTCCTTCTCGCGGGAGGCCTCCGCAACCTCCATCGCTTCCTTTTCGGTGACTTCTCGGTGTGCCATGGTCGGACCCCCTTCTTGGAAGACCCGGTTTCGTCAAGACCTCGGGTCGGTCGAGTTTGCCGCACTACGGCAAATCATACCAGGCCATGCCGCACCACGGCAATCGGTGCGGCGGCGGCCGAAACAGCCGGCGGCCCCAAACGGCAGCGGCCCGGCCGGCGACTCGACGGGAGCCGCACGGCCGGGCCGGTGGAGCCGGGCGCCGAGGCGCTACGCCCGGACCCGGCGGCGCAGCAGCGCCAGCGAGGCGAGCGCGAGCGCGGCCACCAGGGCGATCAGACCGAGGCTCGACAGCGTCGGGATCTCGAGCACGCTGCCGAGGACGATGGTCGCGTCGTCCGTGTTGTTCGCGGGCACCGGATCGGCGTTGTCCGCGGACGCGGTGGCGGTGTTGATCAGGGTTCCCGTGGTGCCCGGATCGACCGACATGTCGATCGTGCAGGTCGCCGACGCGTTGACCGGCAGGTTGCCGACGTTCCAGGTCAAGACCTGCCCCGCCGGCGGTCCGGCGGCGCAGTCGTCGGCGGTCCAGGTCAGGCCGACCGGGATGTTGTCGACTACCACCACGTTGGTCGCGGCCGCCGGACCCAGGTTCTGGACCTCGACGGTGCAGATCACCACCGAACCCTGCACCTCACAGTCCTTGAGGACCACGAGGTCGGCCTCCACGGGCCCCTTGAGCTCGCAGAACTCGAAGGTGTCGATGCCGATGAAGTCGGAGTTGGCCCCGGTCGGACCGCCGCCGGTGACGAAGTAGCGGAACGCGACGCGGCCGGTGGTGCCGGCGACGATGTCGGTGTTGTCGAGGGTGAACTGGGTGAAGACCTGCGGGTAGCCGCCGACCGTCAGGGTCGGATTGATGTCCAGCGCCAGGTTGGTGAAGTCGCCGACGTCGGTCGCCAGGGTGCCGACGTTGGTCGAGGCGCCGGCGGTCGAGTAGCGCACCTGCAGGCGGTCCGGGAAGGTGCTCGCGGTGGGCGCCCGGGTGAAGAAGGTCAGCGTGTCGATCGCGGCGAGGTCGAGCTCCGGGGTCAGCAGCCAGTTGCTGATCGTGCCGGTGCCGGCGGCGTTGTTGAAGTTGGCTCCGATGTAGGAGGTCGGCGCTCCCGAGTGGGCCGGGAAGACCGCCGGGTTGCCCTGGAACCAGTTGGTGGTCCCGATCGGAGAGCTGTTGTTGTCCGTGAACCAGCCCGGCAACACCAGGATGTCGTCGAAGCCCTCGGTGATGCAGAGCGGCGGCACCGGGCCGTCGGGGCCGGGGGCCGGCCCGCCCAGGGTGCTGCCCGGACGGGCGCCCGTGAGCTCTTGGGTTGCGGCCGGGGTTGCGAGAAAGGACAGGACCAGCAGGGCGAAAAGGGCGGCGACGCGGATTCGCATGGTTCTCCTCCCGGATGATGCTCGTGGCCGCCCGCGATGGCAGCGCAGCGACCTATTTGATGCTCTGCAGCGACTCCGCTGCAGCTTTTCGAGACGATGCAGCTATTCGAGGCGATTGGGCTGGAGTGTAGCACGCGGTTTCGCCCCCCGGCCGGCGAGCACCGTACCGGCGATCACCAGCGCGGCGCCGGCGGCCACGCGCACGGTCATCGGCTCGTCGAGCGCGAGGGTTCCGACGACCACCGCCACCACCGGCACGGCATAGGTGATCAGCGATAGCCGGGTCGCCGGCAGCCGCTCGAGCAGCCAGAAGTAGACGACGAAGGCGACCGCCGTGCCGAAGAGGGCCAGGTAGATCACCGAGCCGACCGCGGCCGGGGTCCAGCGCGCCGCGCGGTCGCCCTCGAGGAGCGCCGCGGCGCCGCCGACCAGCGCGCCGGCGCCAAGGAGCGGCAGCGCGGTCAGCGACAGCGGGTGGATCCCCTTCCCCCAGCGCTTGACCGCGACGTTGCCGACCGCCGAGACCGCCGGCGCCAGGAGCAGGATCGCCGCCGCCCGCGCCACCCCCGGCCCGCCCAGCCGCGACAGGTCCTCGGAGAAGATCACCGCCACGCCCGCGAAGCCGACCAGGGTGCCGGCGGCGCCGCGCGGGTGCAGCCGCTCGGCCGGCAGCAGGAAGTGGCCGAGCACGGCGACGAAGAGCGGGAAGGTGGCGAAGAGCAGCGCGGTCAGCCCCGACGGAACCCGCTGCTCGGCCCAGTAGACGACGCCGTAGGAGGCGGCGAAGGAGAGCAGGCCGTTGGACACCCAGAGCGCCGGCTCGCGCCGGTTGCGCCCGAGGCGGACCCCGAACGCCGGCACCAGCGCCAGCAGCAGGGCGCCGGCGATCGCGAAGCGCCAGGCCAGCGCGGTCAGCGGCGGCAGGTGGTCGAGCCCGATCCGGATCACCGCCCACGTGGTGCCCCAGATCGCCACCAGGAGCGCGACGCCGGCGGCGACCCGGATCCGTGACGACATGGCGCTACGGGTAGATCTTGTACAGCATCCGCGGGTAGGGGATCGCCTCCCGCAGGTGGGACAGGCCGCCCATCCATGCGACGAAGCGTTCGAGGCCCATGCCGAAGCCGCTGTGCGGGAAGGCGCCGTACTTGCGCACGTCGAGATACCACTGGAAGGCCGCGAGCGGCAGGCCGTGGTCGACGATCCGGCGGTGGAGGAGGTCGTGGTCGTGGATGCGCTGGCTGCCGCCGACGATCTCGCCGTAGCCCTCGGGCGCGATGACGTCGACCCCGAGCGCCACCTCCGGGTCGTCGGGATCGGGCTGCATGTAGAACGCCTTGATCGCCGCCGGGTAGCGGGTGACCATCACCGGCACGCCGTAGCGCTCGCCGAGCTTGGTCTCGTGCTCGGCGCCGAAGTCCTCACCGAACGGCACCGGCACCCCCTCCGCGGCCAGCACCTCGAGCGCCTGGCGGTAGGTGATGCGCGGGAACGGCTCGGCGCCGACCACCCGCTCGAGCGGCGCCGGGTCGCGCTCGAGCTGCTTCAGGTCCTCGCCGCAGCGCTCGAGCACCCGGCCGACCAGCTCGCGGATGAACTCCTCGGCCAGGTCGCACACCCCGTCGAAGTCGAGGAAGGCGATCTCCGGCTCGACCATCCAGAACTCCATCAGGTGGCGCCGGGTCTTCGACTTCTCGGCCCGGAACGTCGGGCCGAAGCAGTAGACCTTGCCGAACGCGGCGCACGCCGGCTCGAGGTAGAGCTGGCCCGACTGCGAGAGATACGCCGGATCGCCGAAGTAGTCGGTCTGAAACAGCGTCGAGGTCCCCTCGCACGCCGCCGGCGTCAGGATCGGCGAGTCGATGAGCACGAACTCGCGGTCGTAGAAGAAGTCGCGGATCGCCTGCTCGACCTCGCTCCGCACCGCCAGCGCCGCCCGCTGGCGCTTCGAGCGCAGCCAGAGGTGGCGGTGCTCCATCAGGAACGCCGTGCCGTGCTCCTTGGGCGTGATCGGGTAATCCTCGGTCAGGTGCAGGAGCCGGAAGCCGGCGACCTGGAGCTCGACCCCGCCGGGCGCCCGCGCGTCCGCCTTGACGAGACCCGCGACCTCGACCGTCGACTCCTGGGCGGCGCGCTGGATCGCCTCCCACTCCGCCTCGGACAGCTCGGCGCGCGACGCCACCGCCTGCACCGTGCCGCTGCCGTCGCGCACCTGGAGGAAGGCGATCTTGCCCGAGGAGCGCTTGTTCTCGAGCCAGCCGCGCAGGGTGACCGAGCCGCCGGCGTGGGCGGCGAGATGGCGGATGGTCGGCGGGGCGCTCGGGAGGGCGGTCGGGGCGGCCATGGTCGGGGGATTCTACAATCGGCGGCATGACCTTTACACCCCGACGCACCGCGGACGCCGGCGCCACCGGCTGGCCGCTGCTCGCCGAACCTTCAGGTCTCCTCGCCGCTCGCGTCCTCCTCGGAGACGTTCCCGCCTCCCGAGGAGGCGCCAGTGAGGCTCTCGTGAGGTTCTGCGCCGGGATGCACGTCCTCGGGCAGCACGCTCAGGACGAACGCGACCAAGCCGATGGCCGCATCCTTCGCCCCCTCGAACTCCTCGCGCTCGGGCTCGAGCACCTCGTCAGGGTAGCGATAGGCCGTCGCGTAGGGCGTCACGCACTCCGCCGCGTCCAGCCAATCCTCGAAGCCCGGCTCGATCACGCGAGCCTGGTTGATGAGGAAGCGCACGTCGTGGGTCTTCACGACCGTCTGGTCATGGAAGGCGAGGAAGCCTTTGACCGCCTTCTCTGCGGCCTGCTGACAGTGGTAGATCGCTGTGTCGAGGAGGGGGTCCGGGTCGTCTGCCAGCTTACGGGCGGTGGCCAGATCTCGCTGCGCCTTGATCAACCAGCCCTGAACGAGACCGCGCCTGGCCTCATCCATAGAGGACCCGCCCCCGCTCCAAGACCTCGTGGACCAGCGAGGCGGGCACGTGCCGGGTGCGCTCCACCTCCTGCCGGGTCTTGACCAGGATGTCCAGCGGGACCGCAATGTCGCGCAGGCAGCGATAGGCCCGTGCGGAGCGCCGCGGCGGCGGCTGATCGCTCTCAGGCACTACCACGAGCAGGTCGAGGTCGCTGTTCTCATCCGGGTGGCCCCAGGCATACGAGCCGAACAGGATGACCGTCTCCGGCGCGAACTCGGCCACCAGCCGCCGCGTGATCTCCTCGATCTGCTCGGTAGCTGGCGTTCCCATCCTCTTCCCCCTCTTGAGCTGTGCCGCAGGAGCCAGTGTAGCCGACTCGCCCCCTGACCGGGCCCGCTCACGTCTCCGGGCTGCCCGCCGGCGTCCCCGGCACCTCCTCCGTCTCCTCCGACTCCTCGACGGCGGGGAGCGGCGGCCCGAGCTCCGATTCGAGCAGCGCGTTCCAGACGGCGATCTCCTGGCGCAGGCGGGCGCCCCGGGCGTCGAAACCCTGCAGATCCGAGCCAGGCGGCAGATGTGGCGGCAATGGATCGCGATCTTGCACTTCGGAGACAGGAACTTCTCGATGCTCTCCGGCAGGGCCCAGCAGCTCTCCGCCATCTCTCGGTGGGCATCAAGTCTGCCCGGCCCCGGCTTGTCCCGTTGCTTCAGCAAGCGTGGATGGCGCTCGCAATGGCACGAGCGCGTCGAAGCGCGGTCTGAGTGTGGACTCGTTAACTTGAAACGGCCTCAGACAAGTGAACCGATCGTCTCCGCGGCCCGTGTCCTCGAGCTCTCGGCGCTGGGCCCGGGCGCTCATTGCCCCGCCCGCGGCGGGTTGAGGATCTCCAGGCGGTCCGCGAGGCCGGAGGTGGTGTGCAGCTCCCCGCCCTCCCCCACCAGCACCGCCTCGACCCCCTCCCACTCCTCGGCCAGGGCGAGGCCGCGCTCGGGGCCGAGGACCATCAGGGCGGTCGAGAGGGCGTCGGCGAGGGTGGCGTCGTCGCTGACCACGGTGGCGCTCCGGAGGCCGCGCGACGGGCGGCCGGTGCGCGGGTCGAGGATGTGGTGGTAACGGACGCCGTCGAGGTCGAAGAAGCTCTCGTAGTCGCCGCTGGTCGAGGAGGACAGGCCCCCGCCCTCCGCGGCCGGGTCGAGGTCGAGCAAGGCGAAGGCGTCGGCGGGGTCGCCCCAGGGATCGCGGACGCCGATCCGCCACGGCCGGTCGCCGCGCCGGCCGGCGGCGTAGACCTGGCCGCCGGCGACGATCAGGAAGTCGCGCCGGCCGCGGGCGCGCAGCAGCTCCGCCGCGCGGTCGAGCGCGTAGCCCTTGGCGATGCCGCCGAGGCCTATCTTCATCCCCGCCTCGGGCAGCCGGAGGGTGCCGGCGGTGCGGTCGATCTCCACCTTGCGCCAGTCGATCAGCGCCCGCGCCCGCGCGATCGCCTCGCCGTCCGGCAGCCGCGGCTCCTCGGCGCCGAAGTCCCACAGCCCCCAGAGCGCCGCCCAGGTCGGATCGAAGGCGCCGCCGGTGCGCTCGGCGATCTCGACAGCGCGCACGACCACCTCGAGAAGGTCCGCCGGCGCCGCCACCGGCTCACCGCCGGCGCGGCGGTTGACCTCGGCCAGCGGCGACCCCTCGCGCCACTCGCTCAAGTCCTGCTCGAGCCGTTGGAAGAGCGCGATCACCGCCTCGGCCGACGCCCGCGCGTCGTCCGACGCCGGCAGCGTCAGCGCGATCACCGTGCTCATCGCCTCGCCGCGGTAGGTCGGGAACGCCCCCGGAATCGCCGGCCCGGCCGCCAGGGACGAAGGCAACGGCACTGGCGCCATCCGGTCGAGGTAGCGCAGCCCGACCATGCTCACGAGCACCAGGACGCCGGCGGCGACGAGCAGGACGAGCTTGCGGCGGGGGTCCATGGGGCGCCAGCCTACAGGAGACGGATGAATGGCCGAGCGGTGGGGCCCGCTTGCACATGTGCAGCGCAAGTGACATGCTGCGAGCATGTCCAGGATGATCCAGGTACGCAACGTCTCCGCGGGACTGCACCGCGAACTGGTCCGGCGCGCTCGCCGCCGGGGGTTGACGCTGACCGGCTACATCGAGGAGGTCCTCGAACGCGAGGTCGCCCGGCCGCCCGCCGAGGAGGTCTTCGAGCGGATCGCGCGCCGCTCTCGCGTCGACCTCGGCCGGAGCGCCGCCGAGATCCTGCGCGAAGAGCGCGAGGCGAGGTCTTGAGCCTCGTGCTCGACGCCTCGGCGGTCGCGGAATACCTGCTGCGGACGCCGGCCGGGGAGCGGATGGAGCAGGCGATCCGGTCTTCGGGCGGCGACCTGCACACGCCGGCGTTGTGCGACGTCGAGATCGCGGCGACGTTGAGGAAGGGACTCCTGAGCGGCCGGCTGGGACCCCAGCGCGCCTCCGAGGCGCTCGACGACTACTTCGACCTCCCGCTCACCCGGCACGGCCACCAGGTCCTCGTCGAGCGGGTGCTCGAGCTGCGCGACAACTTCTCCGCCTACGATGCGACCTACTCGGCGCTCGCGGAACGGCTGGGTGCGGCGCTCCTCACCGCCGACGAGCGACTCGCCAGGGCCGTGCGGACGCATCTGCAGGTCGAGGTGGTGTAGCCCGCCGGATGGCCCACGGCTTGCACGGCCGGCTCGCGCAGGAGGTGGCCGATGGCCGTGCTGCTGAGGAGCTTCGATCAGACGGTCACGGACTCGAACGGGCGCGCGTACCGGCCGCGCGCCTGCGCGCGGCAGCGCGACGACGGGCGCTGGGAGGGGTGGCTCGAGTTCGTGCCCGACGACGGCGCGCCGGTGCTCCGCTCGGAGCGCGAGACGACCCAGCCGAACCGGACCGACGTCGAGTACTGGGCCGGCGGCCTGTCGCCGGTCTACGCCGAGGGAGCGCTGGCCCGCACCCTGGAGCCGGTCCGGCCGGTGCGCCCACCGACGACGAGGGGGCCGGCCTACGACGGTCCCGCCCCGGTGCGCCGCCCCGCCGCCGGGGACGCCGTCGCGATCCTCGACCCCTTCTCGGTCTACCGCCGCGGCGGCGGCGAGCTGCTGCGCCGCGAGCTGTCGGCGCTCGACGCCTGGCACCTGCGCAACATCGCCCACCGCTACCGACTGCTCGACGGCCGGCGCGCCGATCTCGAGCACAAGTCGAGGCCGGTGCTGGTCGCGGGGATCGTCGAGGCGGTGACCGCGAGCGAGTCGGACGGGCGCGCCGGGGCGTAGGCGCCGCACTCTCCGCACTCCGCCCGCAGCCCGCCGCAGCTCCCGCTCCCCTCGACCCCCGGCGCCTCCGGATCGAGCCGCGAGACCCAGCGCTGCACCGCCACCCAGCCGCCGCAGAGGGCGCCGAGCGCCGCGATCGCGAGCAGGTGGCCGAGGAGGGTCATCCGCGGCGCCTCACGAGCTGAACAGGCCGGCGAAGCCCATGAACGCCATCGACAGGATGCCGGCGATGATCAGGTTCATCGCCGTCCCCTTGAGCACCGCCGGGATGCTCGACAGCTCGGCCTCCTGGCGCAGACCGGCCATCAGCACCAGGGCCAGGGTCAGCCCGCCCCCGGCGCCGAGGGCGAAGACCAGGCCGTCGACGACGCCGTAGCCGCGGCTGGTCTGGAACAGCGCCAGCGCCAGGATCGCGCAGTTGGTGCTGATCAGCGGCAGGTAGATGCCGAGCGCTCGGAAGAGCGCCGGGCTCGTCTTCTTGATCACCATCTCGACGAACTGGACGATGCTCGCTATCACCACGATGAAGCTGATCAGCCGCAGGTAGGGCGCGTGCGGCAGCACGAAGGCGTTGAGGAGCGAAGCCGCGAGCGAGGTGATCACCAGCACGAAGAGGTTGGCGAGGCCGAGCCGGAACGCCGTCGCGAGCCGCCCGAGACGCCGAAGAACGGGCACAGGCCGAGGAAGTACGACAGCGTGAAGTTGTTGATCAGGAGCGCGCTGACGAAGATCCAGACCAGGGTCCCGGGGTCGCTCATCTAGGCCGCCTCCTCCCGAGCCTCCCGAGCCGCCCGCCGCTCGGCCGACCGCTGGCGCCGCTCCTTGGCCACCGCGAAACCAAGCAACAGGAAGCCGAGCATGAAGAAGCCGCCCGGCGGCAGGATCATGATCACCCACGGCTCGAAGTCCGGGCCGAACAGCGAGACGCCGAAGAGCGACCCCTTGCCGAGCACCTCGCGGGCGCCGGCCAGGATCGTCAGGGCGAAGAGGAAGCCGCCGCCCATGCCCAGGGCGTCGGCCGCCGCCGGACCGATCGAGTGCTTCGACGCGAACGCCTCCTGCCGGCCCAGGATCACGCAGTTGACGACGATCAGCGCGATGAAGGCGCCCAGCTCGCGGTGGATCGCCGGCAGCGCGGCCTGGAGCGCGAAGTCGGCGACCGTGACGAAGGTGGCGATGATCACGATGTAGGTCGTGATCCGCACCGGCTTGGGGATGAAGCGCCGGAGCGCCGAGACCATCAGGCTCGAGCAGACCAGCACGAAGAGCGTCGCGCCCCCCATCGCCAGGCCGTTGACCGCGGTGTTGGTCACCGCCAGGGTCGGGCACATGCCGAGCACCTGGACGAACACCGGGTTCTCGCGCCAGAGGCCCTTGACCAGCTCGGGGAGGAGCTCCGGGCGCCGGTCCGCGCCGAGCACGGGGAGGAGGTCGCCGCGGTCAGCCATCGCCGCCTCCCGCACCCGCTTCGGTGCCGGCCGGCAGCCGCCCGAGCCACTCGCCGGCGGCGCCGTTGACGATGTCGACCACCGCCCGCGACGAGATGGTGGCGCCGGTGATCGCGTCGACCTGGTTCGCCCCCTCGCCGCCGCCCTTGACCAGCTCGACGGGCGGCTCCACGGCCAGGTCCGAGAACTCGGCGACGAACTCGAGGTCCTTGAAGATGCGGTCGCCGAGCCCGGGCGTCTCGCGGCTCTCGAGGATCGCCAGGCCGACGATCCGCCGCCGGTCGGGCCGGTAGCCGAAGAGCAGGCGGATCGTGTCCTGGAAGCCGGCGCCCTCGCCGGGGACGGCGTAGCCGACGACCTCGCCGCCGGCGCCGAGGCCGGCGTAGACCGCGGGTCCGGTCTCGCCCTGGGCGCCCTCCTCGGCCGCGACCAGGGCGCCGTCGCGCCACTCCAGACGCGCCGTCGTCTCGGCGCCGGGCAGCACCTCGAGCACCGCCCGCCGCAGCGCCGCCGCCTGGTTGGCCTGGATCGCCGGCAGCGTCAGCTCGTAGGCGCCGACGATCGCGAGCCCGGAGAGGAGGCCCGCCACGGTCAGGGTCAGCACCAGCCGGGGGCCCTCGGGCAGCCGCGCGCTCATGCCCGGCTCCTCCGGTGGCCGAAGGCGCGCGGCTGGCCGGCGCGTTCGAGGAGCGGCGCGGCGCCGTTCATCAGCAGGATGGCGTACATCACCCCCTCGGGCAGGCCGCCCCAGAGCCTTATCACCACCACCAGCACGCCAATGCCGATCCCGAACAGCCACACCGCGCGCGGCGCCAGCGGCGAGGTCACCGGGTCCGTGGCCATGAACACCGCGCCGAACATCAGCCCGCCCGAGCAGAGCATGAACCAGGGGGTCGGCTGGGCCGGCGACACCGCGTGGATCGCCGCCGAGAGCGCCGCCACCGAGCCGAGGACCGCGGCCGGAATGCGCCAGTCGAAGGCGCGGCGCGCCGCCAGCCAGAGGCCGGCCAGGAGGATCACCGCGGCGCTGGTCTCGCCCAGCGAGCCGGCGATGCCGCCGCGCACCAGGTCGGCGAGCGGGGTCGGGGCGCCGCCGAACTTCATCAGGTTGAGCGGCGTCGCCGCGGTCATCGCGTCGGGGAGCGCGGGCGCCGACATCAGCGGCCAGGCGAAGTTGCTGGCGAGGAGAGTCGTCGGCCCGGCCGGCGGCACCCAGGTGGTGATCGCGATCGGGAACGCCGCCTGGAGGAACGCGCGGCCGACCAGCGCCGGGTTGAACAGGTTGTGGCCGAGCCCGCCCCACACCAGCTTGCCGAGCCCGATCGCCGCCGCGCCGCCGAGGAAGGCCATCCAGAGCGGCAGTCCGGGCGGCAGGGTCAGGCCGAGGAGGACGCCGGTCAGCGCCCCGCTGCCGTCGGCGAGCGAGGCGCCGCGCGCCCTCCCCTCCCGCCGCGGCCCGAGCAGCCACTCGGTGCCGCCGGCGCCGGCTGCCGCGGCGGCGATCACCAGGAGCGCGCTGATCCCGAAGAACCAGAACGCCGCCCCGACCACCGGCACGAGCGCGATCAGCACGTCGCGCATCAACGCCGGGGTGGTCACCCCCTGGCGCAGGAACGGCGCGCTCTGGACGACCAGGCGCGGCGCCGCGCTCACGAGGCGCCTCCGGCGGCCGCCTTCGCGCGCGCCTGGCGTTGGCGGATCTCCGACTTGGCGACCCGGATGAGCTGGACGATCGGGATCCCGGACGGGCAGGCGAAGCTGCACGAGCCGCACTCGACGCAGTCGAGCGCGTTCCACCCCTCGATCTCCTCGAAGCGGCCGGCGCGCGACAGGCGCGCGAGGCGCGACGGGTTCAGGTACTGCGGGCAGGCCTCGACGCAGCGGCCGCAGCGGATGCAGGCGTACTCGACCGGCAGCCGGGTCGCCGACTCGGTGAAGGCGAGGAGGCCCGAGGTCCCCTTGAGCACCGGCACGTCGAGGCTGGGCAGCGGCGAGCCCATCATCGGCCCGCCCATCACCACCTCGCGCACCTCGGCGTCGAGGCCGCCGCAGTGGTCGAGCACCGCGCGCACCGGCGTCCCCACCGGCACCAGGAGGTTGGCCGGCCGGCCGACGCCCGGGCCGGCGACCGTGACCAGCCGCTCGATCAGCGGCAGGCGACGGTCGAACCAGTCGGCGAGCGCGGCCATGGTGCCGACGTTGTTGACCACCATGCCGAGGTCGAGCGGGAGCTTCCCGGCCGGCACCTCGAGGCCGAAGATCGCCTCGATCAGCATCTTCTCGGCGCCCTGGGGGTACTTGACCGCGAGCGGCACCAGCCGCACCGGCACGCCGCCAGCGCTACCGCCGCGCCCGGCGAGCGCCGCCTCGAGCGCGGCGAGCGCGTCCGGTTTGTTCAGCTCGACGCCGATCACGACCTCCTCCGCGCCGAGCCGCGCGGCGAGGATCTCGGCGCCGCGCAGCACGGCCTCGGGGCGCTCGACCATCAGCCGGTGGTCGGCGGTCAGGAACGGCTCGCACTCGCAGCCGTTGACCACCAGCTTCGCCACCCGCCGCCCTTCGGGGAGCTGGTACTTGACGTGCGACGGGAACGCCGCGCCGCCCATCCCGACCAGTCCGGCGCGCTGCACCGAGGCGACGAACTCGTCCCCGGAAAGCGCCCGCCAGTCGATCGGCTCGCCGGCCGGCGGCTCCTGGAGCGCGAACGGGTCGGCGACGATCTCGATCGCGTCGACCAACCGGCCGCTGGGGTGGCGGCGCGGGGCGAGCGCGCTCACCCGGCCGGTGACCGGGGCGTGCAGGGTGGTCGAGACGAAGCCCGCCGGCTCGGCCACCACCTGGCCGCGGGTCACCCGCTCGCCGGCGCGCACGGTCGGTCGTGCGGGGGCGCCGGTGTGCTGCGACAGCGGCAGCACGTAGCGCTCGACGAACGGCATCCGCTCGACCGGCAGGTGCTCGGTCGCCTCCTTGTGCGCCTCGGGGTGGATCCCGTGGCGGAAGGTGCGCGCGGCGAGCGGGGTCACGGGCGGCGCTCCGCGAGCGGCTGCGGCGACGGGGCGGCCGCCGGCGGCGCGGCGGTGAGCAGCGCGAGCAGGCGGCGGTGGACGCGCCCGGCGGCCTCGGCCTCGACCTCGGAGCGCAGGCGGCCGAGGCGGGCCTCGTACTCGCCGGCGAGGGCGGCCAGGCGGGCCTCGGACTCGGTGCCCGCGGAGCTGGTGGCAACGGCGGCGGCCGCCCCGGCCGCGGGAGCCGCGACGGCTTCCGGGGCTGGCGCGCTGGGGGCCCCGGCGAGACGCCGGAGCGTCCACCAGGCCAGGCGCCGGTCGGCGACGGCCCGGCCGGCGGCCGGCGCTTCCGCGGGCGCGGCGGGCGGATCGCCGTCGATCTCGAGCACGGGCTGGAGGTCCGAATCCGCCGCGGCCGGCGGCCGCCGGAAGAGCGGGAACGCGCCGCTCGCCACCGCCTCGCGGGCGCGCTCGATCGTCGCGTCGGCGGCGAAGCCGTGGCGGAGCGGGCTCGGCGCGTACACCCGGATCAGCGCCGGGCCGGGCTCGGCGAACGCGGCGGCGACGACGGCGGCGAGGTGCTCCGGGTGGGCGATCGAGGTCTGGGCGACCGCGGCCCGCGGCAGCGCGACGGCGGCGACGAGCGCCGGGTCGAGCCCGCGCAGGCCGGGGGCGGCCCCCGGGCCGGGCACGCCGGCGGCGGCGCCGAGGCCCGCGAGGCCGAGGTCGGCCTCGGCGAGCAGCAGGAGCTTGACCGGCAGCTCCTCGGCGAGCAGGGCCAGCAGCTCGGCGACCTCGCCGGCGCCGAGCGAGCCCTCGGCGGCGATCACCACCAGCGGCGGGCAGAGCCGGCGCTCGGCGGCGTCGAGGTCGCTCCAGGCAAGGCGAGCGATCTCGCCGGCGGCGTGGGCGGCCTCGGCGGGGCGCTCCAGCTCGATCCGGGCGCGGCGCACGGCTCGCAGCGCCTCGAGGGTCTGGCGCACCTGGCCGGCGGCGAGGCCGCGGGTGAGATCGGCGGCGGCGCCGCGGGGCGCGAAGGTCGCGGGTACCCACGGCGCGGCGAACGGGAAGGCGCCTGCCCACGGCGCGGCGCCGGCGATCAGGAGGCCGAACGGCGCGGCGCCCCGGCCCGACCCGTCCACGGCGTCGGCCGCGGCGCCGAGCGCGAGGTCGGCCAGCTCGCGCGCCGCCGCCACCAGTCGGCGCAGCCGCGGCACCTCGAGCCGGTCGCCGTCGAGCGCCCGGTCGACGCGCGCGGTCAGCTCGCCGAGGTCGGCGTCCGGCCGCTCGAGCCCCTCGAGCCCCTGGGCCAGCGCCTCGAGGTCGGCGTCGGGGAGCGCCTTCTCGAGGTCGCCGTGGATCGCCGCCGCGAGCCGGCGGCGGAGGTCGGCGACCTCCTCGGCCAGACGGGTCCGGTCGGCGGCCCGGACCGCGGCGGCGGCGCCGAGGACCTGGCGCACCGCCACCGCCGCGCCCGACCCGGGCTCGCCGCCGCCGCCCGCGAGGAGCGCGCGGGACGCCGGCGCGAGCAGCTCCACGGCCAGCGAGGTCAGCCGGGCGTCACCGTTGCCGCCCGCGCGCGGCCGCGAGGTCGCCGCGTCCGCAGCGGCTCCCCCGCCGGACCGCGCTCCCGCGGGGAGGGAGACCGGCGCGACCCGCGACCGCAGGGCGGCGATCGCCGCCGGCGCCGGCGCGGGGAGCGCCGAGACCAGGTCGAGGACCCGCGCCGCGGCGGCGCTCCGGACCGGCTCGTCGGCGACCGGCGCCAGCGCGCCCGGGGCGCAGGCGGCGACGCACAGGCCGCAGCCGGTGCACGCCTCGGGATCGACCGCCAGGACCAGCGGCGCGCCGGAGCCGGCGGCGGCCGCCTCGGCGGCCTCGAAAAACGGCGCGGTGCGGGCGAGCGGCAGCGGCGCCAGCTCGTCGCGCACCGCGGCGAACGCCTCGGCGACCGCGTCCCGGCGCGCCGCCGGCACCCCGCCGAGGACGCCGGCGAACGCGGTGTCGAGCAGCTCGCCGGCGGTGCGGCCTTTGGCGCCGGACGACGCTCCACCCAGCCTCTCGCCCGCGGTGCGGCCGCCGCTGCCGGACGATGCCGAGCCGAGTCGCCCGCCGGCCGCGGCTTGGCCGCCGCCGCCCGCGTGATCGGTGCCGCCGCCCGACGGCGCCGCGGCGAGCGCCCGGCCGAGCGCGGCCGCCAGCTTGCCCGAGACCATGCGCAACGGGTCGGCCGGCCGGCCACGCTCGCGCGCCCGCCGCATGCCCAGCTCGATCAGCTCGGCGGCGGACGGCACCGCCGGCACGATCGCGCCTTCGGGGCAGACCGTCCAGCAGTCGCCGCAGCCGGTGCAGGCGGCGGGATCGAAAGCCGGCAGCATCGCCCGCGCCGCGGGCGGGCCGGCGAGCACGGCGGCGGCGGCCGGCAGCGAGCCGGCGGCGAGGAGCGGCTCGGCGGCCAGGCCGGCGCTCTCGCCGCGCCGGTAGAGGACGCCGGCGCGGTCCCAGAGCGCCGCCAGCTCGTCGCCGCCGCCCGCCGCGGAGGCGCGCCGCGCCGCCGCCGGCGGCTCCGCCGTCCGCGCCGCCTCGGCGCCGGCCGCGGCTCCTTCGGACCCGGCCACCGGCCCGGCCACCGGCCCCGCCACTGGATAAATCCTGCGCACCCGCTCGAAGCCGGCCTGGAGGTCGGCCAGGCGCCGGTCCGCCTCCGCGCCGCCGACGCCGGCACCGGCGCCGCCGGCCCCGGCGAGCAGCTCCCGCCGCGCCTCGACCAGCCGCCGCGGCGGCAGCTCGATCCGGCCGGCGGCGCGCAGCGCGCCGAACAGCGCGCCGAGCAGGCGCTCGCCGTCGTCGTGCGGGGCGCCGTCCCCGGGCGCGGGGACCGTGAAGACCGCGATCCGACCGGAGGCGGCCGCCTCGGCCAGCGGCCACGGCAGCGCCGGCTCGTCCCCGACGCCGTGGAGCACCAGCGCGCCGCCCGGGCGCAGGCCCTCGACGATCGCGCGCGCCGCGGCCGCCGGCGGCACGCCCGCCGGCCGCCAGAGCGCGAGGTCGGCCGCCGCCTCGTCCCCGGGATCCCGCGCCGCGCCCGGCGACCAGGTGACGCGATCCACCGCCAGGTCGCCGCCGCGCGCCCACGACGCCGCGGCCCGCCCGCGCAGAGCCCCGCCCGCCAGCCGGTGGAGCAGCACCGCGGCGTCCCCCGCGAGCCCCTCCCCCTCGCCCGCAGCCACGCGGTGGATCGCGATCGTGAAGCCGGCCGCGCTCCCACCGTCGACGCTCCCGACCCCGTTGCCGAGCAGCCGGCTCGCCGCGGCCGCGACCCCGTTTCCCGCTCGCCCGTTCGTCGCCCGCCGCTCGCCCTCCCCCGCCCGCAGGCCGAGCGTCGCCAGCCGCGGCAGGTCGCGGCGCAGGCGGTCGAGCAGCGCCCGGCGCTTCGGGTAGCGGTCGCCCTGCGGCGCCAGATCGAGCCCGAGCCAGCGCGGCGCCGGCCACGGCTCGCCGGGCCGGCCGGCGTGGCCGTCGAGGTGGCGGGCGGCCTCGCGGCAGAGGGCGGCGAGATCGGCGGCGCGGAGCGGCGAGCCGCCGAGGCCGTAGGCGATCGGCAGCAGGCGCGGCGCGCGGCGGCCGTCGAGCGCCGGCAGGTCGGGGTGGATCGGGGTGCCGGCGCGACCGTTCTCGAGCGCGCGGCCGAGCGCGGAGCGCACCGCCGCGGCGAGCGGCCCCTCGGCGGCGAGCGGCGCGGCGGCGCGCTCGAGCACCACCGCCACGCGCCGGCCGGCGAGCGCCTCGACCAGCGCCGCCGCCGGGAACGGCGAGAGCGCGCGGATCCCGATCACGCCGGTCTTCGGCCAGCCCTCGGCGGCCAGCTCGCCGGCCACCGCCTCGGCGACCTCGACCGCGGCGCCCATCGCCACCACCGCCACCTCGGCGCCGCGCACGCGGTGCTCGCTGATCGGCCGGTGGCGGCGTCCGGTGTGGCGGCCGATCTCGTCGAGCGCCTGATCGAGAAGCGCGGCCGCCTCGCCGTCGAGCAGCGCCTCGCGGGTCGCCGCGGCGAGCGCGAACGCCTCGGGGCCGAGCGGCGCACCGGTCGTCGCTGGTCGCGCCGGGTCGTGGCGCCGCGGCAGCCGCCGCCGGTGGCGCCCGAACGCCGCCTCCTGGCCTGCGCCCGCGGCGTGCACGACGTCGCCGGGGCGGCCGAGGGTGCGCTCGATCAGGCGCGCCGAGGGGAGCCGCACGTCCTGGACCGCCAGCGCGGTCTCGGCGCCGTCGGCCGCGATCACCACCGGGGCGAGCGCCGCCTCGGCGAGCCGCCGGCCGGCGACCGCGAAGTCGACCGCCTCCTGGACGTTGGCGGCGAAAAGGGTGATCGCGCCGGCGGCCGCGGCGCCGTGGGCCGCCGCGTGGCCGCCGCCGGCCGACTCGCCGGCGCCGCCGCCCGCGCGGCAGGCGAGGTGGACGACCAGCGGCAGTCGTCGCGCGGCCGCCACGGCGAGGAGATCGGAGCGCTCGAGGTCGGGCCCGGCGACGAACGCCGCCGCGCGCTCGCCGGCCGCGGCCAGCCCGATCGCGGCGGCCAGCCCGCCCGCGACCGGATCGCACCGCCGGCCGAGGAGGTTCAGGCCCTCGGCCTCGGCCTCGGCGCGGAAGCGCAGCCCGGCCGCGGCCGCCGGCCAGGCGGCGTCGACGGCGGCCGCGTCGGCGAGCGCGGCCTCGACCGCGGCGACGGCGGCGGCGCCGGTGGCGGCCGTGGCGATCCCGGGGTCGGCCTCGCCGGGATGGGCCTGGCCGGGATCGGTGCGGCCGGCCGGGTGCCCGCCCAGCAGACGGCGGTAGAGGCGCAGGGCGGCGGCGGCCAGCTCAGGCATGGATCTCGACCTCCAGCTCGGCGAACTGCGCCCCCTCGACCCACCGGATGGCGCCGGTCGGGCAGCGCCAGGTGGCCTCCGGGAGCGCCGGCCCGGCGGCGGCGGCGTAGTCGATCACCGGCAGGTTCCCCTCCATCCGGATCAGCCCCGGGGCCGCGTCCTGGGCGCAGCGGCCGCAGGCGTCGCACGCCACCTTGCACAGCCGCCGCGCCTCGTCGGCGGCGAGCGGCGCCTGGCACTGGACGACCAGGTTGCGGTCGAGCGGCATCAGGTCGAAGAGGTCGCGCGGGCAGGCGTCGACGCAGTCGCCGCAGGCGGTGCAGGCGTCGACGTCGACGACCGGCAGGCGCAAGGAGTTCATCGCGATCGCGTCGAAGGTGCAGGCCAGCTCGCAATCGCCGAGCCCGAGGCAGCCCCAACTGCACTCGAGGCCGCCGCCGCCGACCAGGTGCGCGGCGCGGCAGGAGGGGAGGCCCTCGTAGCGCGCGACCTGGAGCGCCCGGCCGAGGCCGCCCGCGCAGTGGAGGCGCGCCACGCGCTTCACCTCCTGGCCGGCCTCGACGCCGAGGAACTCGGCGATCGCCTCGACCTGGAGCCGGCTCGACACCGTGCACTTCCCTGGCGCCAGCGCGCCGGCGACCAGCTTCTCGGCCAGGGCGCGGCAGCCGGGCTCGCCGCAGGCGCCGCAGTTGGTGCCGGGGAGCATCTCGATCGTCCGCTCGAGACGGGGGTCCTCCTCGACCGCGAGGTAGCGCGCGGAGAGCGCGAGCACGGCGCCGAAGACGAGCCCCAGGCCGCCCAGGATCGCCGCCGCGGTGAGGATCTCGGCCATCGCGCCGCCTCGCCTAGTTGAACGGCACCGCGCGCTCGATCCACTCGGCGAGGTCCGGCTCGTCGGGATCGAGCGGCGTGCCCGGATGGATGATCCGCGCGGTGCAGCGCTCGGCGGCCTTGACCAGCTCCCTGAAGGTGCCGGCGCGCGGGTCCTTGATGTACGCCTGCTTGTTCTCGTCGTAGGCGAACATCGCGGGGTTGATCTGGGTGCACTCGTTGCAGGTGGTGCACAGCTCGCTGTCGATGTAGGGCTCGATCGCCTCGGCGCCGGAAGGAGCCGGGGCGGGCGCCGGGGCCGGGGCCGGGACCTTAGCCGCCGGAGCCGGAGACGCCGGAGTCGCCGCCACGGCGGGCGGCGCCGGAGCCGGCGCGTCGGCCGGCGGAGCGATCGCGGGTGCCGCGGCCGGAGCGCCCGCGGCCGGCGCTACAGCCGCCGCCGGGGCCGCCGCAGGCGCGATCGCCGCCGGGGCCGCCGGGACCGTCCCGACCGCCGCCGGCAGCCCGAGCCCGGCCGTCCCGCCGCCCGCGACCAGCGCCTCGGCGATCTTGCGCACGATCGCGGCCGGGTAGCGCTCGGCGAGGTCGGCGAGGCGCACCTCGTAGTCGCGCTTCAACGCCTCGATCTCGGCGCGCAGCGCGCGCTCGACCGGGCGCACCACCGCGGCGCGGACCTTGTCGGGCACCCGCACCCCGGCCAGCTCGCGCAGCTCGTTCCAGAGGTCGAGGCGGTCCTCGGCCAGCTCGACCATCTCGGCCGACACCGCCTTGCGCCCCAGCCCGCCGCCGGGCTCCAGCACGTGGAGGAACGGCACCTTCCCCGCGCGCGCCGCGCGGTCGAGCGCCAGGTACTCGTGGAACGGCACCATCGCGTCGCTCCAGTCGGCCCGCGCGACGCGGTGGAAGTGGTGGGCGAAGCGCGGCTCGGTGGCGGCCCAGTCGGCGGTCGTCATCGGCACCGTCAGGGTGCGCTTCTCGCCGTCCTCGTCGTAGGCCAGCTCGTAGGTCGGCCAGTCGTCGGCGGGCGCCGGGTTGCCGTCGAGGTCGAGCCGCTCGGCGGTGGTGGCGCCGGCGTCGGGGTCGTAGACCAGGAACGGGAAGGCGCGCGACTCGAGCGCCAGCTTGGCCGCCGCCGCCGACGCCGAGTCGGGGAGGCCGTGCTCGGCCTGGCACGGGCAGTAGAGGTTGAACAGCGCTGGCCGCCGCGAGCCGAGCCCGCGCAGCACGCCGCCCACGAGGTGCGCCGGCGACGCCTGCGAGCTTTGGAGCACGTAGGTCGAGCGGTGCGCCATGGCGATCAGCGCCATCTCCTTCCGCTGCTCCTCCTTGCCGTGGCGCGCGGCGCCGTAGGCCGCCATGTCCGAGACCTGCCCCTTGAAGCCGCTGGTGCAGGCCTGGCCGCCGGTGTTCGAGTAGACCTGGGTGTCGAGCACGACGACCCGGATCGGCTTGCCGGACGCCATCAGCCGCGAGACGTTCTGGAAGCCGATGTCGAGCATCGCGCCGTCGCCGCCCAGGGCGATGATCGGCGGGCAGAGGCGCATCTCGTCGTCGGTGAACTCGCGCCAGTCGAAGGCCTCGAAGAAGCGGTCGTGCCGCGCCGGGTCGTAGCCGTCGCCGATCTCCAGCTCGGCCTTGCGCACCGCGGCGAAGCCGTCGGCCATCTTGCGCATCAACCCCTCGAAGATGCCGATCGCCACCGACGGCGCGTCCTGGAAGAGGTGGTTGGTCCACGGGTACGGGTAGGGGTTGTACGGATACGAGGAGCCCCACACCGACGAGCAGCCGGTCGAGTTGACGATCCCGAGGCTCGCCCGCCCGCGCCCGGCCGGGCCGCGGACGTAGCGCCAGCGGAGGTCCTCGAGGGTGCGGGCGAGCCGGGTCAGCCGCGCCAGGCGCTGGCCTTGCTGGCCGTGGACCTCGACGTCGAAGTGGTGCCCGTTGCCGCCGGCGCCGGCGTCGCCCAGGTGGCCGCCCAGATCGCCGCCCAGCTCGGCGGCCACCGTCACCAGCTCGCCGGCCTTGCGCCGGAGCCCGCCGATCAGCTCCTCGAGGCGGGCGACGAAGGCGGCGGCGCGCGGCCGGATCGCCGCCTCGATGGTCGAGACGATGAGGTGCACGCCGGTCTTCTCGCCGCAGCCCATGCAGGCGCCGTCGCCGCCGACCATCGAGTGGTAGTGGCGCTTCTTGAGCAGCAGGGTGTGGAGGACGCCGATCCCCTTGTCGAGGTCGCGGACCTGGAGGAAGCGGTCCGGAGTGTCCGGCAGGTGCTGCCAGATCGACCAGTTCTCCCGCAGCCGCTCGACCGTCGCCGCGTCCTGCTGGACGGTGACCAGGGCGTCGTCCGGGCAGACCTCGACGCACAGGTTGCACCCCTTGCAGGCATAGGGGTTGACGGTCACCGCCAGGAGGCCGCCCGAGCCCTCCTCGCGGCGCTCGGGGCCGGTGAAGAACGGCGCCGTGCGGGCAAGCGGGAAGTCGGCGAGCTTCGCGGCCGCGGCGTCGATCTCGGCGCCGAGCGCCTCGCGCGCCTGGCCGGCGAGTCCGCGCGCCTCGGCCACCGCCGGGAAGGCGCGGGCGAGCGCCGCGGCCAGCCCCAGCGGCTCGGTCTCCTCGCGCAGCAGGCGCCGCACCTCGGCGGCGAGCGGCTGGACCAGCGGCGCCATCGCCGCGCTCGGGCCGCCGCCGTTCTCGCTCAGGCCCGTTCTGAGCAGCGGCTCGATCTCGACCACCAGGCCGGGGATCGCGGCGTCGGGGCACTGGGTCCAGCACTGGCCGCAGCCGGTGCAGTTCGCGGCCACGAAGCCCGGCACCTCGAAGCGGATGTCGGTCATGTCGCGGAAGACGCCGGTCGCCGCCGGGATCGCCGAGAGCGCCGAGAACGGGTCGGCGATCGGGTCGGCGCCCTGGCGGTAGAGCGAGCAGACCTGGTGCAGGAAGCGGAACGGGTCGGCCGTCCCCTGGCCGGTGTCGACCGCGCGGTCGAGGTACCAGGGCACCTCGAGGGCGCCACGCGGTGCGTCGGGAGGGGCCTCCGGCAGGGCCCGCCAGTCCAGCTCGACGACCTCGTCGAAGCCGCGCCGGATGACCCGGAAGTTGTCCTCGACGACGCCCGGGTCGCGGTGCCCGAACTTCTTCTCGAGCTGCTGCCGCATCGCCGCGAAGAGCGTCGCCTCGTCGAGCCCCTCGCGCGCCATCACCCCGGAGGCGCGGAAGAAGGCGCCCTGGAAGGCGGCGCCCTGCATCCGGAACTGGAGGTCGGGGCGGTCGGTCTCGGCGCGCGCGATGGCGAAGGCGTCGAGGTGGAAGACCCGCACCCGCCGCTCGCGCACGGTGCGCTGCAGCCAGGCCGGGAAACCGGCCCAGAGCGCCGCCGGCTCCCGGTCGCTCTGGATCACCAGCACGCCGTCCTCGGCGATGCCGGCGAGCGGGTTCGAGTGGCGGAAGACGTTGGGGTCGGGCGAGAGGACGACGTCGACGTGCTTCAGCTCGCAGTTGACCCGGATCGGCCGGTGGGCGAAGACGCCGTAGAACGTGGTCGGCTGGCCCTTCTTCTCCGAGCCGTACTTGGGGTTGGACTTGACCTCCAGCCCGAGTAGCTCGAAGAGGGTCTGGGTCAGGTTCTTGCCCATGGTGATCGCGCCCCAGCCGCCGACCGAGTGGATGCGCAGCGCGGTCGAGCCCTCGGGCAGGAGATCGACGTTCTCCTCCGGCGGCAGCGCCAGGCCGGCGACGTCGGGGTAGGCCGCGAGCACCTTCTCCTGCCAGGCCGCCAGCTCGGCCGGCACCTCGCCGCCGCGGATGAACTCGATGCCGAGGTAGAAGCGGCGCCGGCCGCGGCCGCCGGGGAGCATGTTCTCGACCGCCGCCAGGAGGTCGCCCGGCTGGAGGTCGCGGCTGCCCAGGCCGTAGCAGCCGGAATAGAAGTCGGGGACCTCCTCGGCGCGGATCGCGGGCACGCCCGGGTAGGGCGCCTCCGCCAGCCCGGCGGCGGCGGCGCGGGCGTTCTCCACCGCCTGGTTCAGCGCCGAGCGGATCTCGCGCAGGAGCGGCGGATCGACCGCCAGCGGCTGGTCGACCCGCTCGAGCACCAGCACCGCGCGCTTGCCGGCCAGGAGCTCGGCCACCCCGGCGGCCGGGAACGGCCGGAACATCGTCAGGTCGACCACCCCGACGCGCACCCCGTGGGCCTCGCGCAGGTGGTCGGCGAGCGCCTCGGCGTTGCCGACCACCGAGCCCTGGCCGAGGAGCACCACCTCGGCGTCGTCCATCCGGTAGCCCGAGACGCGGCGGTAGCGGCGGCCGGTGAGCGCGGCGTACTCGGCCATCGCGCGGTCGGTCAGCCCGGCGACGTGGTCGAAGAAGAACGGCCGCTGCGAGGCGACGCCCTGGGCGTAGCTGTCCTGGTTCTGGACGACGCCGATCATGGTCGGGGCGTCGAGGTCGAAGACGTCGGGGATCCGCCGCCGCCGCTCGCCGTAGACCAGCCGCTGGGCCGGGGTCGGCGAGTCGATCAGGTCGGCGGGATCGCCGAGGTACTCGCGCACCAGCTCGCGCTCGGGCAGGCGCAGTGACTCGATGACGTGGCTGGTCAGGAAGCCGTCCTGGGCGCAGACGCCGGGGGTCAACGACAGCTCGGCGATGCGATGAGAGATGAGATTCAAGTCGGCCGCCGCCTGGGCGTCGCGGGCGAAGAGCTGGAAGAAGCCGGTGTCGTCGATCGCGTGGTAGTCGTCGTGGCCGGCGTGGACGTTGAGCGCGTGCTTGGTCATCGCCCGGCAGGCCATGTTGAGGACGTAGGTCAGCCGCTTGCCGACCGCGGCGTAGAGCGACTCGTGCATGTAGGCGATGCCCTGACCCGAAGAGAAGTTGGCCGAGCGGAGTCCGACCATCGACATGCCGGCGGTCACCGCCGCGGCGGCGTGCTCCCCCTCGGGCTCGAAGAAGAGCAGGCGGCGGCCGTTGACGTTGAGCCTTCCCTCGGCGGCGGCGAGCGCCCAGCCCTCGCCCATCTGGGTCGACGGGGTGATCGGGTAGGCGCCGGCGGCCTCGCCGGCGGCGGTCTCCATGGCGACCACCGCGGCGGTGCCGTCCATTGCCACCGGCACGCCGGGGAAGCGGACGGCGGCCGATTCGGCCGGTGGGGTCTCGACGAGCAGGGCTTGGTCGTTCATTGCGGTCGCTCCGATCTCGCTAGCGGGTCTCGAGGGCCTCCAGGTCGCGGGCCAGGCCGGCGGCGCCGCCGATCGCCGCCAGGAGCTGCGCGGCCGCCTGCTCGACGCGCGGATCGGCGGGCGGGGCGGGCTCGGCGGCCGGACGGGTGGCGGCGGCGGCGAGGCCGTCGCCGAGCAGGCCGAGCAGCGCGGCGGTCACCTGCTCGACGTCGCCGCCGGCCAGGGCCGGCAGCGGCTGGGTCGTGGCCGCGCCGGGCTCGGCGGAGGCAGCGCCCAGGAGCCCGCCAGGCTCGGGCGCCAGCAGCATCGCGGTCAGGCGGCCGGCGAGACGCTCGGCGGCGGCGCGCTCGATCCGGGCCAGCTCCGCGGCATGGCGCGCCTCGAGGCGCTCGCGCTCCTCGCGCGCCCGCTCGATCTCCTCCTCGCGGGCCTGCTCGGCGGCCTCGCGGGCGTAGCCGCTCTTGGCGCCGGACAGCTCCTGGAGAGTGCGCCAGAAGTCGAGCCGGTCGCGGCAGGCGAGGGCCAGCGGGCGGTCGACGGCCAGCTTGCGCAGCTCGCCGCCGCCGTCGTCGTCAGCGGCGCGGACGGCCCAGACGAACGGCACGCGCGCGGCCGCCTCGTCGTCGCCGAGCGCCAGCCACTCGGCGAGCGGGATCAGCTCCTCGGCGGCGGCGCCGGCGGGCAGGGCGCGGAAGCAGGGGGCGAACGACGGGTCGAGCAGGGCGAAGTCGGCGAAGGTGAAGGCGGCCCGGAGCCTCGTCTCGCCGCTGCCGTCGGCGGCCTCGGCCGCCAACTCGTAGACCGGCCAGTCGGCGTCCGGCGCCGGGTTGCCGGCGAAGTCGAATCGATGTGCCCAGCTCCGCCCCGCCTCGGGGTCGTAGTGGAAGAGCGGGTGCGCCCGCCCCTCGATCGCGGCCGCGGCGACCAGCTCGCCGTCCAGGGTCCCCGCGGCCGGCATCGCCACCACGTGGAGCGCCGCCGAGGCAGCGCGGGCGGCGCGCCGGAAGCCCTCGAGCGCGTGGAGCGGCCGGGCGGCGGCGGTCTGCTGGACCAGCGCCTCGCGGTGGCCGATGCCCAGATACGCCGGCTCGAAGCGGTAGCCGGCAAGCCGCGCCGCGGGATCCTCAGCCGCCGCGGCGCCCGGGTTGGCGGCCGGGGCGACGGTCACCACGATCTGCACCGGCCGGCCGGAGAGGAGGAGGCGCGACAGCGCGACCATGCCGGCGCCGGCGGCGAGGTCGGCGGGCACCAGCGCCGCTACCGGCGGCAGGAGCGCCAGCTCGTCGCGCGAGAACGCCTGCCAGTCGAAGCGCTCGAGCCACGGGCCGTGGAGCGCGGGGTCGTAGTCGCCGGAGAGCTCGAGGCGCGCCAGCCGAGCGGCGGCGAGGACCTCGGCGAGCGCGGCCGCCTCGCGGTCGAAGCGCTCGGCGGCGGCGGCGCACGGATCGGCGGCGGTCGCGGCGCGCCAGCCAGCGGCCTCGGCGACCCGCCGGGCGCCCTTCGCCGCGCCGCCGGCCGAGTGGACGAAGAGCAGCGGCTCCGGCGGCTCGCCGGCGGCGGAGCCGGCCAGCGCCTCGAGCGCCCGCACCAGCCGCGCTCGCCGCCCGGGCTCGAGAGCGCCGCCGCGCCGGCGGGCGAGCACGCCGGCGAGCGCGGCGCGGTCGATGAAGCGCCCGCCTAGCTCGCCGAGGGCGGCGAGCGGGCCGTCGGCGGGGCCGGCGCTTTGCAGCCGGTCGGTCCCCGCGATCGCCTGGGCTGCCTGCTTCGCGCCGCCGCGGCCGGGGGCCGGTTCGCCCGGAGCGCCGACGTCGCCGCGGTCGCCCGCGCTCTCGGAGGGCTCGCGCTCGGGTTCGTGCAGCCGGTCGCCGGCGAGGACCACCGCCAGCCGCTCGGCCAGCCCCGCGGCCTCGACCCGGAACGCCTCCCACGCCGGCAGCAGCCGGTCGAGCGCGGCGCTCCGCGCGAGGTGCAGCGGGGTGGCGGCGTCGAGCGCGATCCATCGGCCGCCCGCGGGCACGGCCGCGACCAGCCGCGCGAGGTCGGCCTCGAGCGGCTCGCGCGCCGCGCCGGCCGCGGCCAGCTCGTCGAGGACCCGCTCGCCGGCCGCCGCGATCGCCCGCCCCCCCTCGCCCACCGCCCCCGCCAGCGCCCGCTCGAGCTTCGGCAGCGCCTCGGCCAGCGCGCCGCCGATCCCGGCCGTGCGCGCCGCCCGCGCCAGCAGCTCGCCGGCCGGCATGCACACCGCCGGCTCGCCGCCGGCCGCGGGCGGACCGAGGAAGAGCGGGAAGGCCGAGCGCGGCCGCCCGGCGTCGCGGTACGGCCAGAGCGCCGCCGGCAGCAGCCCCGCCGGCGAGCCCTGGGACGCAACCGCTGCGCCGTCCGCCGTCGCGCCGAGGTGGAAGCGCCGTACTGCGCGCACCTCCTCGACGGAGAGGGGGACCTCCCGCGGCATCACCGGGCGAGGACCGGGATCCACGGCGGCGGCGGACGGCTGCAGCGATTCCATGATCGATTCCTCCCCTGGTTCCGGGTTAGACCGCGAAGCGGTCGATCACCCTTTCAAGACCCGCCAGCTTGTCGCGCGCGCTGGTGCCGACGCCGCGGGTGGTGAACTCCTCGTAGCGCGGCGCGTCGGGATCCCGGTAGAAGAGCCCGATCGGGATCCGCTCCCCGGGCATCGCGAGCCGGCGCGCCGCCATCAGGTCGGACGGGTCGTGCTCGAGGTGGTTGGCGTAGAGCTTGGCCACCGCCGGATCGGCCGGCACGCCGTCCGCGTGGGTCAGGAGCAGGATCCGGTCGGGGTGGTTCCTCGCCTCGAGCATCAGCTCGTCGGTGTAGGTCGGGCAGCGCTGGAGGATGTGCACGAACGACAGCCCGCGGTGGCGGTACGCCGTGCGCAGCGTCTGGTAGAGGTGGAGCGGGTTCCAGTCGACGGTGCGGGCGACGAACGAGACGTTGGTGAAGCCGAGGGTGTTGCCGACCGGGTCGAGCGGCGGCAGCCAGGCACCGTGCGGGTGGGTGTTGGTGGCGAAGCCGACCGGCGTGGTCGGCGAGGTCTGCTTCTTGGTCAGGCCGTAGATGCCGTTGTCGAGCAGCATCACGGTCAGGTCCATGTTGTAGCGCACCGCGTGCAGCCAGTGGCCGGCGCCGATCGAGCAGCAGTCGCCGTCGCCGGTGGCGACCCAGACGTGGAGGTCGGGGCGCCGCGCGCGCACCCCCTCGGCCACCGGCAGCGCGCGGCCGTGGAGGCCGTGGAAGCCGTAGGCGTGCATGTAGTGCGGGAAGCGGCTCGAGCAGCCGATCCCCGACACCGCCACCACCTGCTCGGGCGGCACCTGCTCGTCGCGGCAGATGCGCAGCACCGCCGAGAGCACCGTGTGGTCGCCGCACGACGGGCACCACCGCGGCTCGCCCCCCTCGTAGTCGCCGAGGGTGAAGTGGCGCTCCTCGGCGTCGAGGACGGGAAGACCGGTCAGGCCGTGCATGACACCTCCTCGGCCGCCGGCGCGGTCGCGGTCCCCCTGAGAGACGGATCGGCGAGCCGCCGCTCCAGCTCGGCGGCGATCACGCGCGGCGGGATCGGCTGCCCCTCGACCACCGACCAGCAGTCGACGTCGACCAGCGTCCGCTCGCGCAGGAGCTGGGCGAGCTGGCCGGTGCGCCGGTTGGCGGCGCCGATCAGCGGGTCGCCGATCCGGTCGCTGTAGTTCATCTCGATGGTCATCACGCGCCGGAAGCGGGCGAAGATCCCGGCCAGCCCCGGCTCGAGCGGCGACAGGAAGCGCAGGTGGAGCGACGAGACGCTACGGCCCGCGGCGCGCAGGCGGTCGACCGCCTCCTCGATCGCGCCCAGGGTCGAGCCCCAGCCGACCACCAGGAGGTCGCCCTCGGGGTCGCCGTGGACCACCGGCGGCACCAGCGTGGCGGCGAGCGCGGCCAGCTTGCGGCTGCGCATCGTGCACCCCTCCTGGTTCGAGGTGGGGTCGTAGGCCACCTTGCCGCCGCGGGTGTGCGCAAGGCCGGTGAGCACGTACTCGCCGCCGCGCTGGCCGGGGACCGGCCGCCGCGACAGCCCGGTCCCGGCGTCCCAGTCGTAGGGCGCGAGCCCCTCGGGCCAGGGCGAGGTGTCGGGCGGCGGCGCCAGCCATTCGGCCCGCGGCACCGGGCGCGGGAAGGGCTGGACGCCGGTCGCCAGGTTGGCGTCGGTGAGGACGATCACCGGGGTGCGGAAGTCCTCGGCCAGCCGGCGCGCCAGGACCATGAAGTGGAAGCACTCCTCGATCGTCGCCGGCGCCAGCACCGGCTTCGGCGAATCGCCCGGCTCGCCGTGGAGCACCGCCATCAGGTCCGCCTGCTCGACCTTGGTCGGCAGCCCGGTCGACGGCCCGCCGCGCTGGACCACCAGCACCACCAGCGGCAGCTCGGCCATCACCGCGAGGCCGAGGAACTCGGTCTTGAGCGCCAGCCCGGGCCCCGAGGTGATCGTGCAGGCGGTGCGTCCGGCCCAGCTCGCGCCGAGCGCGAAGCCGACCGCGGCGATCTCGTCCTCGGCCTGGTGGACGAGGCCGCCGACCTCCTCGAAGGAGCCGGCGAGGAAGTGCGACACCGAGGTCGCCGGCGTGATCGGGTACATCGACACCACCTCGATGCCGGCGGCCATGATCCCGAGCCCGGCGGCCTGGTTGCCGTTCATCACCACCAGCTCGCCCTTGGCCGGCCGCGGCGGCACCTCGTAGGCGAAGTCGAGGTTCTCGGCGGCCCACTTCTGTCCGGCGCGCACCAGCGCCTGGTTGGCCTCGATCACCGCCTCGCCCTTCTTGCGGAAGACCGCCCGCACCTCGTCGAGCGCGCGGTCGAGGTCGCGGCCGAAGACCTCGCACAGGAGGCCGACCACGAACATGTTCTTGCCCACCCGCGCGCCCGGCATGACCTCCTGGCAGGCGCGTTCGAGCGGCAGCTCGATCACCTTGAGGCCGCGGCGGGCGAAGTCGGCGAGCGCCTCGGCGTACTGCGCGCGGATCGCCTCCTGGGGGTCCTCCGCCCAGCGGCTTTCGAGCAGCACCACGGTCCCCTCGCGGTAGGCGCCCTGGTCGATCCGGCCGTAGAGCACCTGCTCGTTGAAGGCGACCACCAGGTCGGCCTCGTCGCCCAGGTTGGTGATCCGGTGGGAGCCGAAGCGCACCCGGATGCCGCTGGCGCCGGCGCGGGAGCGGGCCGGCGGCTTGATCTCGGCGGGGATGATCTCGACCGTCCAGACGCCGTTGCCCATCTTGGCGCTGACCGTGCCGAAGATCTGCCCGGCGCGCTGGGCACCCTCGCCGGAGTCGCTGACGATCTCGACGATCCGCTCGTCGACCTCGGTGCGGGGCCGCGGCTTGGCGTGTCTCGGGGTCATGGGGCGGCCCCCTCAGTCCTGGCTGCCGACGTCGGCATACACCGACTCGCCGAAGAGGTCGTTCTCGCGCGCCTCGTGGGCGCGCAGCCGCTCGGCCAGGTGGGCGACGCCGTCCGCCAGCTCGGCCATCGGTCCGGCGGCGAGCCGGCGCGCGAGCCGGATCAGCGAATCGAGGTCGGTGAGGAACACGCGGTGCTCGTCGAACAGGTGCTGCACCGCGGGGAGGAGATGAGGCGTGGCGCGGCCGACCGCCTCGTGCAGGCCGTCGTCGGCCTCCTCGCCCTCAAAGTGGTCGATCAGGAGGGTGCGCAGCTCGCGCAGCTCGCCGGCGAGCCGGGCCGGGGCGTCGATCACCTCGACCCGGTCGAGCAGGAGGCGCAGGCGGCGGTGCTCCTCGACGATGCGGTCGCGGGCGGCGCCGGCAACAGAGGCGTCGGGCATTCGGGACCTCGCTTCCCGTGTCCCGCCCGCCCCGCCGCCGCCGCACCCCCACGAAACCGCGCGGTCGGCGAGCGGGGCAGGCGCTCACTGGACGCAGGATCGCCCAGCGCGCGCGACGGAGCTACACCCGGGCAGGTGGTATTAGGCCGGCGGCGCCGCCCCCCGATCAGGTAGGGGGCGGCGCGCGGCGAGGCGGGAAGCAGCGAGGCGGGTCCGCGGGAGCGCGGCTCAGGGAACCGCGTCGCTCCAGTTGCCGGTGCCGCCGGACTGGAAGCCGTCCGCGAAGATCACCTCGCCGGAGGGCTCGAAGTCGAGGCAGCCCGGGTTGCTGGCGGCCCGCGAGACGACGTGGGCGGCCATCCGGTCGGGCACCCGCTGCGGCGCCACGCCCCAGGGGTGGCCCTCGCCGAAGGTGAACGCGACGTTGGCGAAGCCGCCGCCCTGGAAGTGGCAGTAGCTCATGATCGTGCCGCAGCCGGGGCCGCCGGGGCACGGCAGGCCGGTGCCGCCGCACCAGCAGTTGGTGGTGCCGCACTGGCCGTTGTGGCACTGGTCGACCGGGTTCGAGTTGCCGCCGACGTTGGCGTAGCAGTGGGTGTGCGGCGAGTTGAAGTTGTGGCCGATCTCGTGGGTGACCGCGATGATGTCCCACAGCGCGGTCGGGTTGCCGATGTCGAAGTTGGCGTCGATGCCGCCGGTCAAGCCGTAGTCGCCGCCGTAGTTGTCGGTGTTGGGCCCGAACGGGCAGCTCCCCTGGTGATCGACGTTGAAGGGACCGTTGCACAGCACGCCGACCCAAGCGATCCCCGAGTTCGTGTTCTTGCCGCTCAGCATGTGGACGAAGCTGCGGTCGACGCCGGTCCGGTTGTCGTTCCAGAAGCGCCCCAACTCGAGCAGCAGGCAGCTCCCCGGGTTCTGCGTCCACGGGTCGGTCGACTGCCAGAGCTGGACCGAATCGACGATCACGCTGGTGTCGACCTCCAGCGAGTAGATCAGCGACCCGAACGCGATCAGGTCGCCGATGTAATCGATCGCCTGGGTCGTGCTGCCGCCGAAGAGCGCCAGGTACTCCTGATCGGTCTCGATCGCGGCGCGGGCGGTGAAGCCCACCCCGAGCGGCGCGCCCGCGGTGCGCGACGCGGACGCCGAGATCGAGGCGGCCGGCGGGCGCTCCGCGCCCGGCAGCGCACCCGGCGCGCCGAGAAGGTCGACCGCGTCGAGGTCGTCGGTCGCGCACCGGTAGCCGCCGCTCCCCTCCGCCAGCGACGCCGAGTCGACCTCCGCCAACCGGGTCAGCGCCTCCCCGGGCTTGCGCCCGAGCAGCCAGTAGCGCCCGCCCTCGGTCACCATCCCGCGCACCTCCCCCGACTCCAACACGCTGATCATCGCCCGCGACCGCGCCGCCCCGGCGATGCCGCCGGCGAAGTAGGCGTTGTCTGGAACCGGCAGTAGCTCGTCACCCCCCTCCCGCCGCACCTTGAGCACGGCATCGGCGGCGAACACCTCGATCCGCCGCAGCTCGAGATCCCGCGCCCCGCTCTCGCCGCCATCCAGCGGCACGCCGCGGAGCAGCAGCTCGCCCCCCACCGGCAACAGCGCCGCCACCGCCGGGTCGGCGGTGGCGAAGGAGAGCTCGAGATCGGCCGCCGAGGCCGGAAGGGCCGCAGCGGCGGCGAGGACGACAACGGGGAGGAGGAGGAGAACGGCGGTCTTTGCTCTGCGCATGGCAAACTCCATAGGAGCGGCTTGTTGCGATCAGACCGAAGTGCAGATAAAGCTCTGGCGGCAGGATATACCACCGCCGGACACGGCGATCGGCACCCGCCGATCCGCAGGGGGGTGACCAAGCTCCGCTACGGCAGCTCGTCGCCAGGCATCGGCCGCTTGCCTCGCCCGGCTCGCGCGAGGATGGAGCGCGCCTGCTCGAGATCTCCACGAGCGGCCCGCTCTCGGAAGTAGGCCTCCGTCCGGAGCGCCGAGAGCTTCTCTGCCACCGCCACGTTGATGAGCTGGTTGACCGCAACGCCCTCCTGCTCGGCCAGCTTCCGCGTCTCCTCCAGCAGAGAGGGCTGGAGTCTCAGGGCGAAGTTGCTTCTCCTCATGTCACATCCCCAGTCTGACCAGTGCCTCGGCGGGCGAGGCGATCCGAGTGCGAAAACTCCGAGCAGCCTTGGCGAAATGCCGGCGGTTGAAGGTGACGAGAAGCTCCGCCCTGCCGTTGATCGCCGTCTCCAGTTATACGCCCAACCGGGCCAACCTGCGTATAACTCTCCGCAGGCGGGCGCCGGAAGCACGTCCTGGCGGCGGCCGAGCGCCTCGAACCGGAAGCGCGGGAGCGACTGGCCGGCTTCACCGACCCCCCTCACCCCGCGTAGATCTGCAGCTCCCTCAGCTCCTTCACCTTGTCCCGCAGCATCGCCGCCTCCTCGAACTCCAGCCGCTTGGCGTGGTCGCGCATCTCCTTCTCGAGCTTGGCGATCTGGTCGGCGAGCGGCGCGTCGGACAGCTCGCGGACCTCGGAGAGGCGCCCGCGGCCGGGGTGTAGTAGTCGAGGTTGGCGAGCGCCACCAGCGGGCTGTGGATGTCCTTGAGGATGGTCGTCGGCTCGATGCCGTGCTCGAGGTTGTAGGCGCCCTGGCGCTCGCGGCGGCGCTCGGTCTCCCCGATCGCGCGGCGCATCGAGGCGGTGACCCGGTCGGCGTAGAAGATCACCTTGCCGCCGAGGTTGCGCGCGGCGCGGCCGGAGGTCTGGATCAGCGCCGTCTCCGAGCGCAGGAAGCCCTCCTTGTCGGCGTCGAGGATCGCCACCAGCGACACCTCGGGGAGGTCGAGCCCCTCGCGCAGCAGGTTGATCCCGACCAGGACGTCGAACTCGCCGCGGCGCAGGCCGGTGATGATCTCGACCCGCTCGAGGGTCTCGATGTCGCTGTGCATGTAGCGGACGCGGATGCCCAGCTCGGAGAGGTACTGGGTCAGCTCCTCGGCCATCCGCTTGGTCAGGGTGGTGACCAGCGCCCGCTCGCCGCGCTTCGTCACCTCGCGCACCCGCGCCACCAGGTCGTCGACCTGGCCGCGCGCCGGGCGCACCTCGATCTCCGGGTCGAGCAGGCCCGTGGGGCGGATGAGCTGCTCGGCGACCACCCCCTGGGCGCGCTCCAGCTCCCACGCGCTCGGCGTCGCCGAGACGTAGATCCGCTGCCCGATCCGGGCGTCGAACTCGTCGAAGGTCAGCGGCCGGTTGTCGAGCGCGCTCGGCAGCCGGAAGCCGTAGTCGACCAGCGTCTCCTTGCGCGAGCGGTCGCCGAAGTACATCCCGCGCACCTGCGGGATGGTCTGGTGGCTCTCGTCGACCACCAGTAGGAAGTCTTCGGGGAAGTAGTCGATCAGGGTCGGCGGCGGCTCACCGGGGAGGCGGCCCGAGAGGTGGCGCGAGTAGTTCTCGATGCCGTGGCAGTAGCCGATCTCGCGCAGCATCTCGAGGTCGAAGCGGGTGCGCTGCTCGAGGCGCTGGAACTCGAGGAGCTTGCCCTGGTCGGACAGCTCGGCCAGCCGCTCGGCCAGCTCGAGCTGGATGGTGTCGACCGCCCGCTCGAGCCGCTCGCGCGGCGTCACGTAGTGGGTCTTGGGGAAGACGCCGACCTTGTCGACCTCGGCGAAGGCGTTGCCGGTCAGCGGGTCGAAGCGGCTGATGCGCTCGATCTCGTCGCCGAAGTACTCGACCCGGATGCCGACGTCCTCGTAGGCCGGGTGGATCTCGAGGACGTCGCCGCGCACCCGGAAGGTGCCGTGGTAGAGGTCCATGTTGGTGCGCTCGTACTGCATGCCGACCAGCTTCGCCAGCGCCTGCTCCATGCCGCGGCCGTCGCCGCGCTCGAAGAAGTGGAGCATGCCGAAGAACGCCTCCGGCGAGCCGAGGCCGTAGATGCACGACACCGAGGCGACGATCACGACGTCCCGGCGCTCGAACAGCGCCTTGGTGGCGCGCAGCCGCAGCCGGTCGATCTCCTCGTTGATCGTGGTCTCCTTCTCGATGTAGGTGTCGGTCTGGGGGACGTAGGCCTCGGGCTGGTAGTAGTCGTAGTAGGAGACGAAGTACTCGACCGCGTTCTCCGGGAAGAAGCTCCGGAACTCCTGGAAGAGCTGCGCCGCCAGCGTCTTGTTGTGCGACAGGACGAGCGTCGGCCGGTTGAGCTTCTCGATCATCTGGGCGATGGTGAAGGTCTTGCCCGAGCCGGTGACCCCGAGCAGCACCTGCTCGCGCAGCCCCTGTTCGACGCCGCCGACGAGCTGGCGGATGGCCTCGGGCTGGTCGCCCTGGGGGGTGAAGGGGGAAATCAGGCGGAAGCGGTCCATGGCGGGAGGATAAACCGCGGCGGGCGGGGGCGGTGTTCCAGGCATAAGATGGACGGCCGATGAAGAACCGTGATCGCTGGATCCGCGCCCTCGTCGTCGCGGCGTGCCTCGGGCTGGCGATGACGGCCCTGCCGTACGCGCTCTCCCCGGCGGCCGAAGGCCAGGACGACGAGCCGGACGCGGCCCCGGCGGCCGAGCCGGGCGCGGCCGGCGGCGAGCCCGCGGTGGGCGACGGCACCCGGCGGATGGCCCAGCGCCTGAAGGACCTCGCGGACCGTGCGGACCTCCGCAGCCACCCCTACATCAACGACCGGCGGGCGGCGGAGATGCGGGAGATCGAGCCGCCGAGCGACCCGGCGCGGCGCCTTGGGTTCGAGATCGCGGTCGCCCGCGAGCACCTCTGGGCCGGGCTGACCGCCGAGGCGATCGCGCGGTTCGAGAGCGTCCGCGAGCGCGTCGACGCGGCCCCCGAGTTGCGGGACTCGCCGGTCGGCGAGGAGTTCCACAGCCTGCTCGCCGTCTCCTACCTGCGCCTGGGCGAGCAACAGAACTGCATCCAGCACCACGGCGCCGAGTCCTGCCTGCTGCCGATCCGGGGCGACGGCGTCCACACGGATCAGACGCGGGTCGCGCGCCGCCATCCGCGAGTACGGCGAGATCCTGCTCGCCGGCACCCCGACGACCTGCGCTCCCGCTGGCTGCTCAACGTCGCCTACATGACGCTGGGCGAGTACCCCGGGCAAGGTGCCCGAGCAAGTGGCTGATCCCGCCGTCGGCCTTCGAGTCCGAGCACGACGTCGGCCGCTTCCACGACGTCGCCGCCGAGGCTCGGCCTCGACACCACGGGGCTCGCCGGCGGCGCGCTGGTCGACGACTTCGACGGCGACGGCCACCTCGACCTCGTGCTCACCTCGTGGGACCTGCGCGACCAGGTGCGCTTCTTCCGCAACGACGGCGACGGCACCTTCAGCGACCGCACCGCGGAGGCCGGCCTCACCGGGATCACCTCGGCGGCTCAACGCGGTCCACGCCGACTACGACAACGACGGCGACGTCGACGTCTTCGTGCTGCGCGGCGCGTGGTGGCGCGCAGAACGGCGGCTGCCGCCGCTCGCTGCTGCGCAACGGCGGCGACGGCACGTTCGACGACGTCACCGAGGAGGCCGGCCTGCGCCTGCCCCGCCCCACGCAGGCGGCGGCCTGGGGCGACTACGACAACGACGGCGGGCTCGACCTCTTCGTCGGCGACGAGTCGATGCCGAACGGGCTGCCGGCGCCCCGACTCAGCTCTTCCGCAACGACGGCGACGGCACGCTTCACCGACGTCGCGGCGGCGGCCGGCGTCGCCGACGGTGGGCTTCGTCAAGGGCGTCGTCTGGGGCGACTACGACAACGACGGCCGGCCCGACCTCTACGTGCTCGCATCAGCGCGCGCCGCAACCGGCTGTTCCGCAACGACGGGCCGACGGCGCGGGGCGATGGCGGTTCACCGACGTCGCGGCGCGGGCCGGCGTGCGCGGACCGCGCGATGTCGCTTCCCGACCTGGTTCTTCGACTACGACAACGACGGCTGGCTCGACCTCTTCGTCGGTCGGCTTCGCCGGCACGGTCGCACGACGTCGCCGCCGACTACCTCGGCACCGGCGAGCCTCGACGACGGCGAGACGCCGCGCCTCTACCGCAACCAGCGCGACGGCACCTTCCGCGACGTCACCGCGCGAGGCCGGGCTCGACCGCGTGCTGCCGACCATGGGCTCGAACTTCGGCGACCTCGACAACGACGGCTGGCTCGACATCTACCTCGGCACCGGCGACCCGGACTTCCGCACGCCTGATGCCGAACCTCATGTTCCGCAACGACGGCGGCGAGCGCTTCGAGGACGTGACGACCGCGGGCGGCTTCGGCCACCTGCAGAAGGGGCACGGCGTCGCCTTCGCCGACCTCGACAACGACGGCGACCAGGACGTCTTCCTCGAGGTCGGCGGCGCCTTCCCCGGCGACGTCTTCCCGAGCGCCCTGTTCGAGAACCCGGGCCACGGCAACCACTGGATCACGCTCGCGCTGGTCGGCACCGAGAGCAACCGCGGCGCGATCGGCGCGCGGATCAAGGTGACCATCGAGGAGCCCGGCGGCAGCCGCGGAGATCCACCGGACGGTGACCACCGGCGGCAGCTTCGGCGGCTCGCCGCTGCGGCAGGAGATCGGCCTGGGCCAGGCGACGCGGATCCGCCGGATCGAGATCGACTGGCCCACGAGCGGGCGGCGGCAGGTGTTCGAGGACGTGGGCGATGGACCAGTTCCTCGAGATCCGCGAGGACGGCTCCGAACCGCGGCCGGTCCGGCTCGACCGGCTGGTCCTCGGCGGCGGCCCGGCGCTGTCCCCGGAGCACCACCGGTCCTCGAGCGCCGAACACCATTGACCTCGCCTCCGACGGGCGCTAAAGTGCTCCCGAGCTTCGGCGCCCGTCCAGGGGTGCTTCGAGACGCCCGGGCGGGCGGACGCGAGGCCCCGAGTACCGTATGCGAACCCTGCCCGGCTCGCCGGGCGGGTCCCCGCGGCCTCCGGGCACCGTGGCTTCCTCTCCGTCTCCCCGGCGGAGGCCACGGTGCCCGGCCGGCCCACCCGGCACCGCCGCCGAATCGCCGCTCTCCCCCGCCCCGCCGGCGCCCCACCCGCGCCACCTTCCGCTGCCTATAATCGGCCGGTGAACGAGCAACGGCCCGCCTCCCCCGCCCCCACCCGACCCTCCGCCGCCACCGGCTCCGGCGCCCCGCCCCGCTCCGCGCCGGGCGGGCCGGGCAAGCTCCGCCTCCGCCGCCCCGACCTCCGGCGCTCGCTCAAGTGGGGCCTGCCGCTGGCGGCCGCCGCCGTCTTCGGGGTGATCGCCGGGATCGGCTTCGCCGCGGCGATCCACCTGCCGCAGGTCGAGGAGGTCGCCGCCTTCACCCCCAGCCTGATCACCCAGGTGCGCGACCGCGACGGCGAGGTCTTCGCCACCTTCGCGCTCGAGCGGCGGCTGCTCCTGGAGGAGGGCGAGGTGCCCGAGCTGCTCAAGCAGGCGGTGATCGCGATCGAGGACCCGCGCTTCTACCAGCACGGCGGGGTCGACGCGCTGGCGGTGGTGCGCGCCCAGATCGCCAACGTCCGCGCCGGGGAGATCGTCGAGGGCGCCAGTACGCTGACCATGCAGCTCGCGCGGAGCCTCTTCCTGACCCGCCAGAAGACCTGGAGCCGCAAGGTCGAGGAGGCGTTCCTGGCGGTCGAGATCGAGAAGCGCTACACCAAGGACCAGATCCTGACCCTCTACCTGAACCTGGTCAACGTCGGCCACGGCAACTACGGCATGAAGGCCGCCGCCCGCCACTACTTCAACAAGCCGGTCGACGAGCTGACCCTGCCCGAGGCGGCGACGCTCGCCGGCATCGTCCAGATCCCGACCCGCTACAGCCCCTACCGGCGCCCGGAGCTGGTCCAGCGGCGGCGCGACAGGGTGCTCGGGCGGATGCTCGGGGAGGGGTTCATCACCGCCGAGGAGCACGCCGCCGCGGTGGCGACGCCGCTCCTCGTGGTCGCGCACGCGCCGCGCCACCGCCTCGGCCCCTACTACGGCGAGGAGGTGCGCAAGCACCTGGCCGCCGAGTACGGCGAGGAGACGGTGGCCGCGGGCGGCCTCCAGGCCTGGACCGCGCTCGACCCGCGGATCCAGCGCTCGGCCGAGGAGGCGCTGCGCGACGCGCTGGTGCGGCTCGACCGGCGCAAGGGCTGGCGCGGCGAATTCGCCCGGATCGACGCCCCGGCCGCCGAGCTGCCCGAGCGCACGCTGCCGTCGTGGAGCGGCGTCGCGCCCGAGCCCGGCCGCTGGGTGCAGGGGCTGGTGCTGGCGGCCGGCGGCGGCGAGGCGACGGTCAAGATCGAGGGCGCCACCTATCCGCTGACCGCCGAGGGGATCGCGTGGACCCGCCGCCGCGCCCGGCCGAGCTCCTGCGAGCGCGGGCGACGTCGCCTGGTTCCGGCTCGAGGTTCCCGAGGCGGAGGAGGGCGAGGCCGGCGCCGCCGAGGACGGCGAGCCGGCCGCGGCCGCCGAGCCGGTCCTGATGCTCGAGCAGGAGCCCGAGCTGGAGGGGGCGGTGGTGGTGATCGAGTCGGCGACCGGCGCGGTGCGCGCGATGGTCGGCGGCTGGGACTTCGAGCGCAGCAAGTTCAACCGCGCCACCCAGGCCGAGCGCCAGGTCGGCTCGGCGTTCAAGCCGTTCGTCTACGGCGCCGCGCTCGAGATGGGCTACACCCCCGCCGACACCCTGTTCGACGCGCCGACCGTCTTCCTCGGCGCCGACAGCAAGCTGAGCTACCAGCCGCGCAACTACTACCGCAAGCTACTACGGCATCCTCACCCTGCGCCGTGCGCTCGAGCTGTCGGCCAACGTCACCTCGGTCAAGCTCCTCGACCTGATCGGCGTCGACCGGGTGATCGACTTCACCCGCCGCAGCGGCGTCGACGCCCCGCTGCCGCCCTACCCGAGCCTGGCGCTCGGCGTCGCCGACATCACCCCGCTCGAGCTGGCCGCCGCCTATGCCACGATCGCCAACCAGGGCGCCTACGTCGAGCCCTGGCTGATCGAGCGGGTCGAGCCGCCCGACGGCAGGGTGCTCGAGCGCCACCAGCCGGTCACCCGACCGGCGGCCGACGCCCGGCTCGCCTACGTGCTGACGCGCATGATGGAGGGCGTCATCGACCGCGGCACCGCGGCCAAGGCCGCCCGCCTCGACCTCGACCTCGCCGGCAAGACCGGCACCACCGACGACTACTCCGACGCCTGGTTCATCGGCTTCACGCCGCGCTACACGCTCTTGACCTGGGTCGGCTACGACCTCAAGCGGCCGATCGGCCGCGGCATGACCGGCGCCGAGGCGGCGCTGCCGATGTGGATCGAACTGGTCGAAGACGGCCTCGAGGACGGCTGGCTCGAGGCCGGCGAGCGCTTCGGCGCCCCCGCGGGAGTGACGATCCAGACCGTCGAGTACTCGACCGGCCTCCTCCCCGGCCCGGGCGCCGAGCGCTTCATCGAGGAGGCATTCGTCCAGGGCACCGAGCCGGCCCAGCGCTACGAGCCGCAGTGGAACCTGATCATGGACCTCCCCTGGTATCAGCAGCAGGCCTACTACATCCCCAAGCAGGGCGAGCGCATGCCCGGCGGCTTCGGCACCGGCGAGGAGCCGCTCGCGGCCGACGAGGAGGACCTCTCCGAGGCGGGCCGGCCCACCCGCGACCCCGGATAGCCGTCAGGGCGCCGAGGCGGTCCAGGCCGAGACGTCGCCACTCTCAAATCCGTCGGCGAAGACCACGTCGCACTCCAGCCCCGAGTCGGTGTTTCTGACCGCGACGCCGTCGATCGCCGCCTCGATGACGTGGCCGGTGCCGCCGTCGCCGGCGGTGAAGCGGAGGCGGAGCAGCGCATTCGGGGTGACGAAGTCGGCGACCCGGAAGACGCGGTGGACCCAGGAGCCGACGACGTTCGGTCCGACCGTCTCGAGCGTCGTCCAGCTCGCGCCGGCGTCGTCCGAGATCTCGACCAGGAAGACGTCGTCCGAAGCGCCGGCGTCGTCCCACCAGCGCCAGTACTCGACGTGCGGGTCGGGGCCGGTGGCGTCGAGGGCCGGCGAGGTCAGCCGCGTGGCGCCGCCGTCGACGTCGGTGTTGCCGCCGGCGGCGTTGGTGAGGAAGGCGCGGCCGGAGGCGTCGGCGTCCCACGGTGGGTCGCCGCGCAGGCCGTAGCCGCCCGGCGTGCTCCGCTCCCAGCTCCCGTCGGTCAGGCCCGGGTCGTCGTCGACCGTCCACCCCTGGTCGGTCTCGAAGTCGTCGCGGAAGGTCGTGTCGTGGGCCACCGCGACGCGCCGGCGGTAACGCCGGTCGGTCGAGTTGAAGGCCGAGAACGGGTGGCGCACCACCGCCCCGCCGAGCGCCGTGACGTCGACCCGGAAGGCGATCTCGCCGCCGCACGAGGCCGCCGGCAGCGCCGCCTCCCAGACCCCGCCGCCGACCGAGGTGAGCGGCGCCGCGAGGTCGCCGCCGCCGAGGTCCCAGACCAGCGTCGCGCCGGTGATCGCCGCCGGCAGGCCGTCTCGGTCGATCACCTCGACGTGGAAGCTGGCGCCGCCGGTCGGCACCGGGTCGGCGATCGGCGCGACCAGCTCGACGCGCAGCGGCGGCGGGCCGCCTGCGCAGACCCCGAGCGGCACCGCCAGCGCGCTCTGGAGCCCGGCGTGGGAGAGCGAGGTGCCGGCGTTGGCGCCGCCGCCGGCGTTGCAGCCGCCGTGGGTGTGGATGCCGATCGCGGTGCCGCCGGCCTCCTCGAGGATCACCGAGCCCGAGTTGCCGCCGGTGGTGTCGACCTGGTGGCCGAGCGTGCTGCCGCCGACCGAGGTCAGCGGCCCGGTGTGGGTCTTCTGCACCTGGTTGAGCGCCAGCGGCAGGAGGACGCCGTCGGTGGTGCCGTAGCCGGTGATCCGCAGGGTCTGCCCGGACGGCGCGGCCGGCGGCGTGCCGAGGGCGTAGGGCGTGCCGTAGACCTCGATCGGCGTCTCCTCGCTCTCGCTGTTGGGGTGGACGCCGAAGTAGCCCCAGTCGTTGCCGACGCCGCCGTTGATCGACTGCACCGAGGCCGGATCGACCGGGTACTGGTCGGCGGGCGGCGGGTGGTTGACCGTACCGTTCGGGTTCGAGAGCGGGACGTTGAACTCGACCACGTCGAAGGTCGAGGTGACGCAGTGGCCGGCGGTCAGAAAGCAGCCGTGGGCGTCGTCGACCAGCCAGACCGAGCAGCCCACCGGGACCACCCGCGCCGAGCGGTTGTCGAAGCTCGCGGTGCGGTCGTCGGTGGCGAAGCAGATCGTCTCCTCGATCGCCGCCGGCTCGCCGGCCATCACCTCGCGGATCGCGAGCCGGCTCGCCGCGGCGCCCGGCGGGGCGATCAGCTCGACCTTCACCGCGTCGCCGTTGAAGAAGGCGGTCGAGCGGCGCCACTCGGCCAGCGAGCGGGCGTCGAGGTGCTGGACCGCGCCGTCGGCGAGCGAGGTGACGCGCACCACGGCGGTCTCCCCGTCGTTTCCGGACACGGCGCCGAGCACCGCCTGGTCGAAGAAGAGCCGCAGCCAGGTGGCGCCCTCGACCTCGACCGTCTCGGTCCACGCCGGAACCGCGCTCTCGCCGGCGGGGGCGGCGACCTCGCCGGAGTCGATCGCGACCTCGACCCAGCGGTGGGGCAGCGGCCGGGGCTGGGTCTCGGCCCCGGTCTCGCCGGCGCGGGCGGGGGCGGGGGCGACGGCCAGCAGGGTGGCGAGCGCGACGGCGGCGAGCGCGGCCGGCAAGGCGAGCGGCAGGGCGAGGCGGGCGAGACGGAACATCGACCTCTCCTCTCTTCGGGATCGCCGAGATGGGCAGCGGAGCCGCGCGGATCCTCGAGCATCCGGCCGCCCGCGGCGACGGGCGGCCGCGTCAGGAGCGCGGCTTGTGCCCGATCAGGGCGTAGTCCTGGGGCGCGTAGAGGAGGTCGTCGAGGCGGTCGCGCAGGCGGTTGACGCAGTCGGCCAGCTCGCGCTGGGGCTCGGGCACCGCGGCGAGGTCGACCTCGGGGAGGTGCTCGCCGGGGGCGAACGGCGACAGCTCGCGGTGCTCGACGGGATCGAAGCCCGCAAGCTCGAACGAGAGCCGCAGGCTCTCCGGGTGGACCGGCCGCCGGTGGGTGGGATCGAGCCAGAAGTTGCGCGCCGCGACCACCAGCGACAGCGGGTTCGGGGTCTCGAGGATCAGCACCCCGCCCGGCGCCAGGGCGCGGTAGGCGAGGCGCACCAGCCGGTCGAGCGAGTCGGGCGGCAGGTGCTCGACGACGTGGAAGGAGACGACTCCGCCAGGCGGCCCCCCTGGCTCCCCTCCCCCGCCTGCGCGAGCAGCGCGAAGAGGTCCCCCTCGGCCGCCGCCAGGCCGCGCTCGCGGCAGCGCGCCACCATGCCGGCGCTCGAGTCGACGCCGCGCGCCGGGATCCCCTCGGCGGCGAGCACCGCCAGCGCCTCGCCGCGGCCGCAGCCCAGGTCGAGCACCTCGCCGCGGCCGCGCAGCAGCGGCACGTAGCGGGCGATCCGCCCGGCGATCTCCTCCTCGGTGCCGCGGTAGCGGCGCTCCAGCTCGAGGTAGCCGCGTTCGTCGACCGCGCGGCCGAGCGCCGCGGCGGCGGCCGCCGGCGGCTCGCCCTCGCCGGCCCGCGGCCCGAGCGCCGCCAGCGCCGTGCTCAGGCTGACCAGCAGGTCGCGCGCTTCGCGGCGGTAGAGGTCGAGCTTCTGGTCGGCGCGCGCGAACAGCGCGTCGTTGTGGCGCAGGGCGTCGCTGACCGCGGCGGGGATCGCGCGCTCGAGCGAACCGACCCGGGCGCCGAGGTCGAGCCCTTCGAGGCGCTGCCAGGTGCTCGATCAGGATCAGGTTGAAGATCCGCTGGCGGTCCCAGAGGTCGTTGACCGGAGTCTTGACCAGCGGCCGGAAGAGCCGCTTCCAGGCCACGACGAGGCGGCCGAGGAAGCCGCGGTGGCTGGCGACCGGGAACGCGAGGTCCCGGTCCCACAGCCACCGCCAGTCCGCGAGATCGCGGGTCGGCTCGCCGAGGAAGCGGCCGATCTCCGGCTCCGCCTGCGACGGCGCTGCCGCCGCGGCTGGCTTCGCCGGAGCGGGCTCCCGGTTCACTCTTCGGCTACGACCGCGACCGTGATCGTCGCCTCGACCTCGGCGTGCAGGTCGATGCGCACCTCGTGGTCGCCGAGGGTCTTGATGCCGCCCTCGAGGTCGATGCGCCGCCGGTCGACCTCGAAGCCCTTGGCCGCTAGCAGCTCGGCGACCTCGGTGGCGGTCACCGAGCCGTACAGGGTCTCGGTCTCGCCGACCCGTTTGGCGACCTCCAGGCGCAGCCCCTTGAGCGTGTCGGCGATCGCCTGCGCGACCTCGCGCTCGCGCGCGTGCTCGAGGTCGACCTTGGTCTTGATCTGTTCGAAGTACTTCAGGTTGCCGGGCGTGGCCTCGAGCGCGATTCCCTGCGGCAGCAGGTAGTTGCGCGCGAAGCCGGGCTTCACCTTCACCACCTCGCCCCGGGTGCCGAGGTGGCGCTGGTCCTTGAGCAGGATCACTTCCACGTCGGGTTCTCCTAGTCGGTGGTGAAGGGGATCAGCGCGAGCAGGCGTGCCCGCTTGATCGCCGTCTGCAGCAGCCGCTGGTGCCGGGCGCAGGTACCCGAGATCCGCCGCGGCAGGATCTTGGCGCGCTCGGGGATGAACTGCTGGAGGAGCTTCACGTCCTTGTAGTCGATGTACTCGATGTGGTCGGCGCAGAACTTACCAGACCTTGCGCCGGCGAAAGAAGACCCGCTTGCCTCGGCGCGCCATGTCAAGCCTCCTCCTCTTCTTCGTCACCCGAGCCGCCCTCGGACTCCTCGGCGGCCGGCCTGCGGCGCGGCGAGCGGGCGGGGCGTTCGGCGGGCTCGGCGCCGCCCTCGGGGGCGCCCTCGGTCACGACCGGCTTGACGATGCCGAGGACCGCGTCCTCGCTCTCGGGCTCGAGCGGGATCGGCAGCCCGGCGCGCTTGAGCCCCTCGTCGGTACGGGTGGTGAGGAAGCGCAGCACCCGGTCGTTCTGCTGCAGCCGGCGCTCGACCTCGCCGATCGGCGCCTTGCCGTCCTCGGCGGCGAAGTAGATCACCACGTACTTGCCTTCGTTGACGTCCTCGATCTCGTAGGCCAGCCGGCGCCGGCCCCAGACGTCGGTCTTGGTGATGGTGACGCCGCCCTTCGCGGTCAGGAGGTTCCTGACCTCGCCGCTGAGCGACATCACCTCGTCGTCGGCGACCCGCGGGTCGTAGACGAGGACCAGTTCGTAGGTCCGCATGTCTTCTGAGTCCTCCCTATGGCCTGTCCAGTCCCGCTTCGCGCGGAACAGAGAGGGGTGTGGGTCCGGGGCGCGCCTGGCCGGCCGCCCCGGTTCGGAAACGGTGACTCTACACCAGCAGCGGCGCGATGACCAAGGCCACCACCGACATCAGCTTGATCAGGATGTTCAGCGCACGGGCCCGAGGTGTCCTTGAACGGATCGCCGACGGTGTCGCCGACGACCGCGGCCTTGTGCGCGTCGGAGCCCTTGCCGCCGTGGCGCGCCGCCCTCGATGTACTTCTTGGCGTTGTCCCAGGCGCCGCCGGCGTTGGCCATGAAGAGCGCCAGCAGCACGCCCGACAGCGGTGACGCCCGGCGAGCATGCCGCCGAGCGCCTCGACGCCCGAGCATGAAGCCGACCGACGCACCGGCGCCGACGACCGCGAGCGAGCCCGGGCAGGATCATCTCCGGAGCGCCGCCGTGGTCGAGATGTCGACGCAGCGTCGCGTAGTCCGGCTTCGCGCCTTCGCCCTCGCAGCAGGCCCGGGGATCTCGCGGAACTGGCGGCGCACCTCCTCGATCATCGCGCTCGCGGCGCGGCCGACCGCGCGTCATCGTCATCGAGCGAGAACAGGAACGGCAGCATCGCGCCGATGAGCAGACCCGACCATCGACCGTCGGCGTCGAGTCAGGTCGATGCCCGGTCGAGCCCGACCGCGGTCATGTGAACGCCGCGAACAGCGCGAGCGCGGTGAGCGCCGCCGAGCCGATCGCGAAGCCCTTGCCGATCGCCGCCGTGGTGTTGCCGACCGCGTCGAGCTTGTCGGTGCGGCTCGCGCACCTCGGGGCCGAGGTCGGCCATCTCGGCGATGCCGCCGGCGTTGTCGGCGATCGGGCCGTAGGCGTCGACCGCGAGCTGGATGCCGGTGGTCGAGAGCATGCCGACGCGCCGCGATGCGCGATGCCGTAGAGGCCGGCGCAGGTCGTGCGCGACCAGGATCGCCGCCGCCGAGCAGCGAGCGACCGGGACGCGCCGTCGACGCGCATGCCGACGCGCGAGGCCGGCGATGATGTTGGTCGCGGCGCCGGTCGGCGACTGCGTCGGCGATGCCGCTGCACCGGCCTGCGCTGCTCGGAGGTGTAGTACTCGGTGATCAGGCCGATGAGCGACGCCGGCGACCAGGCCGGCGACCGTGGCCCAGAACAGCCCCAGCGGCGCCGAGCTCGATGCCGTCGATCGAGTAGACCGTGTCGCCGAGCATCCAGCGCGTGACGCCGATGGTGACGCAGGAGCATCACCGCCGCGGCCGAGATCGAGCCGACGTGGAGCGCGCGCTGCCGGGTTGCCGCCCTCGCGCGGTGCGCACGAGGAAGGTGCCGACGAGCGAGACCACGATGCCGAGCGCCGGCGAGGAGCAGCGGCAGCACGAACAGCGCCGGCGTGCTAGCGGATCGCCGTCGGTGCAGCGTCGCCGCGACGCCGAGCACCATGGCGCCGACGATCGCGCCGACGTAGGACTCGAAGAGGTCGGCGCCCATGCCGGCGACGTCGCCGACGTTGTCGCCGACGTTGTCGGCGATCGTCGCCGGGTTGCGCGGATCGTCCTCGGGGATGCCGGCCTCGACCTTGCCGACGAGGTCGGCGCCGACGTCGGCCGCCTTGGTGTAGATGCCGCCGCCGACGCGCGCGAAGAGCGCGATCGAGAGGCGCCGAACGAGAAGCCGGTGATGACGGTGACCAGCTTCCTGAGCGAATCCGCGTCGCCGGTGCCGAACAGGTTGCCGAAGAGCAGGATGAGCAGGCCGAGAGCCCGAGGACGCCCAGGCCGACGACGCAGAAGCCCATCACCGCGCCGCCCGAGAACGCGACCTGCAGCGCGCCGGCCGAGGCCGGTGCGGGCGGCCGCGGTGGTGCGCACGTTGGCGCGCGTCGCCACCCGCATGCCGAAGTAGCCGGCGAGCGCCGAGCAGAGCGCGCCGACCGCCACCGACACGCCGATCAGCGGCGAGCGCAGCGGGCGTGCCCGGCGTTGGCCCAGGCGAGGAGCGCCGCCACCACCACGACGAAGACCGCGAGCACCCGGTACTCGCGGCCGAGGAAGGCCATGGCCCCCTCGCGGATGTGCGACGCGATCTTCTGCATGGTGGCGTCGCCGGCGTCCTGCCGGTTGATCCAGGCGCTGCGCAGCCAGGCGAAGAGCAGCGCCAGGACGCCGCAACCCGCGGTGATCAGGATCAGATCGGTTCGAAACTCCACGGCTGGTTCCCTCCTCGGTCCAAAGAACGGTCTTTCGGTTCCCTCGTCGATCGTTCGAATCCGGCGCTCAACCCTGGTTGAAGCGGGTCATCGCGGCCTCGATCCCCTCGTCGAGCCAGGCCCGGCAGGCGTCGGCGGCGCGCTCGACCATCGCCTCGGCGGCGGCGGCCTCGGCCGGCTCGAACGGCGCCAGCACCCAGTCTGCCAGCCCAGAGGCCGCCAGCCCCTCGCCGGCCGGCCCGACCCCCTCGGGCGCGATGCCGAGCCGCAGCCGGGGCACCTCCTCGGTGCGCAGCGCGGCGATCACCGACCCCATGCCGCGATGCCCGCCCGGACCGCCGGCGGCCCGCAGCCGCAGCCGGCCGAGCGGCAAGCCGACCTCGTCGTAGACCACCAGCATCCCCGCCGGCCCGGCGCCGTGGCACTCGGCCAGGCAGCGCGCGGCGTGGCCGCTGCGGTTCATGAAGGTCAGCGGCTTGGCCAAGAGCACGGAGCCGGACGCGGCCGGAGCGGCGCCCACCAGGGCGTTGCACTCGAGCCGGTCGACCGCCGCGCCGAGGCGCTCCGCCAGGACGTCCACCACCCGGAAGCCGAGGTTGTGGCGGGTCCCGGCGTAGCGCGGACCGGGGTTGCCGAGGCCCAGCACCAGCCGCGCCGCGGCGGCCGGCGAGCCGGCGCCGGGCTCAGCGCCAGTCAAGGCTAGCCCTCGGACTCCCCGGTCTCGGGCCGGCGGCGGCCGATCAGCTCGGGCTGCACGGTCTCGGCCTCGATCAGCCGCTCCTCCTCGCCCTCGGCCGCCTCGGCGGCGACCTTGGTGTGCGACACCGAGACGATCACCCGCTCGGGCGCGTCGAGGAGAGTCACCCCCTCCGGCAGCGCCAGCTCCTTGGCCTCGAGGTGCTGCCCGACGTGCAGCTCCGCCACCTCGGCTACCAGGTGGTGCGGGATGTCGGCCGGCAGGCACTCGACCTCGACCTCGCGGTGGACGAAGTCGAGCATGCCGCCCTCGGTCTTGACCCCGACCGGCACGCCGACCACCTCGATCGGCACCGAGACCCGGATCTTCTCGGTCAGGAGGATGCGGTGGAAGTCGATGTGGCGCACCTGGCGGGTGACCGGGTGGATGTCCATGTCGCGGATCATCACGTGCCGGCTCTTGTCGGTGCCCGCGAGCTTGAGCAGGTAGATGGCGTTGTCGCCCCCCGCCTTGCGCATCAGCTCGAGCATGGTGTGGCGGTCGACGGTGACCGACAGCGGGTCGCGGCCGCCGCCGTAGACGACGCCCGGGATCGAGCCTCCGGCGCGCAGCCGGCGGCTCTCGTTCTTGCCGGTCGCGCCGCGCGGCGCGACCTCGATGGTCAGCTCGTTCATCGGGTCATTCCTCTCGTTGCCTAGACGAACAGGGAGCTCACCGAGCTCCCTTCGTGGATCCTCTTGATCGCCTCCCCGAGGAGGGGGGCCACGGACAGCGGCCGGAGCTTCGGGCAGCGGGCCACCTTGTCCTCGACCGGAGTGGTGTTGGTGATCAGGACGTCGCCGAGCGGCGCCGCCGCCAGCCGCTCGAGCGCGGGCCCGGAGAGCACGCCGTGGATGCCCACCGCGACCACCTCGCGGGCGCCCTTCTCGCGCAGCGCCTCGGCGGTCTTCACCAGCGTGCCAGCGGTGTCGATGATGTCGTCGAGCACCACCGTGTTGCGCCCCTCGACCTGGCCGATGACGTTCATCACCTCGGCGGTGTTGGGCGCCGTGCGCCGCTTGTCGACGATCGCCAGGCCGGCGTGCAGGCGCTTGGCGATCGCCCGCGCCCGCTCGACGCCGCCGGCGTCCGGCGAGACGATGACCAGGTCGTCGATCGCCAGCTCGCGGAGCGCCTCGAGCAGCACCGGCGCGGCGAACAGGTGGTCGACCGGGATGTCGAAGAAGCCCTGGATCTGCGGCGCGTGGAGGTCCATGGTCAGGAGCCGGTCGGCGCCCGCGGCCGAGATCAGGTCGGCGACCAGCTTGGAGGTGATCGGCACCCGCGGCGCGTCCTTCTTGTCCTGGCGCGCGTAGCCGTAGTACGGGATCACCGCGGTCACCCGGCCGGCCGACGAGCGCTTGAGCGCGTCGAGCAGGATCAAGAGCTCCATCAGGTTCTGGTTGACCGGCTGGCTGGTCGGCTGGACCACGAACACGTCGGTGCCGCGGACGTTCTCCTCGATCTGGCAGAAGGTCTCGCCGTCGGAGAAGTCGAACGACGCCAGGCGCCCGCACGGGACGTTCAGGTAGTCGCAGATCTCCTGGGTCAGCGCCGGATGGGCGCGCCCGCCGAAGATCTTCAGCTCGCCGTATTCCTGGTACATGATTCCTGGTACAGGACTGTTCTAGGGGGTCTGAGTGGCGGGCACACCTCCACCCGCCGCCGGCGCCGGACGCGGGAGGATAGCACAGCAGGGCTGGAGAAGCCGTCAGCCGCCCGAGACCGCCTGGATCACCGTCACCGTGTCGCCCGGCGCGAGCGCGATCCCCCAGTCGGGGATCCAGCGTGCATTCTCGTCGTTGAGGAAGACGTTGACGTGCTCGCGCAGCGCCCCCTTCTGGTCGAAGAGGTGCGGGCGTAGCAGCGGATAGGCCGCGAGCAGGGCGTCGAGGCAGCCGGCCAGCGTAGTCGCCTCGACCGCAACGTCGCGCGCGCCGCCGGTCGCGTCGGCGAGGAGGCTCGGGACGGTGACCGGGATCCGCACCGCCTGCTCCTACGGCAGCACCGCGGCGCCGATCGAGGCGATGCGCGGCAGCAGCACGGGCAGCGCCCGCCAGCTCTCCCCCTCGTCGGCGCTGGCGAAGATCTGGCCGCCGGCGGTGCCGAAGTAGACGCCGCACGGCCCGAGGCCGTCGGCGGCCATCGCGCCGCGCAGGACGCCGGTCCAGCCGTTCTCGGCCGGCAGCCCGGCGGCGAGCCGCTGCCACGAGTCGCCGCCGTCGCGGCTGCGGTAGACCGCCGCCGCGCCGCCCGGGAAGAAGCGGTACTCGTCGCTCTCGAGCGGCAGGATGTAGAGCGTGCGGCTGTCGCCCGGGTGCATCACCATCGGGAAGCCGAAGATGCCAGGAAGCCCCTCCTCGATCCGCTGCCAGGTGTCGCCGGCGTCGAGGCTGCGGAACACCCCCTGGTGGTTCTGCTGGTAGAGCCGGCTCGGGTCGTCGGGGGCGACCACCATCTTGTGGACGCAGGAGCCGACCTCGGGATGCTCCTTCGACGGCACCGCGATCGGCAGCCCCTCGTTCTTGACCTGCCAGGTGGCGCCGCCGTCGTCGCTGCGGAAGACCCCGACCGCCGAGATCCCGACCCACGAGCGGGCCGGGTTCGCGGGATCGAGCAAGATCGTGTGGCAGCACAGCCCGCCGGCGCCCGGGCTCCACGACGGGCGGGTCGGGTGCTCGTTGAGGCCGGGCACCTCGCTCCAGCTCTCGCCGCCGTCGCGGCTGACGAAGAGGCCCGCCTCGGCGACCCCGGCCCACAGGGTGCCCGGCTCGCCGGTCCTGCCGGGGACCACCGTCCACACCCGCTCGAGCTTGCGGCCGGCGTCCTCGGCGTAGGCCGGACCCTTCTCGATCTGGGTCCAGGTGCGGCCGAGGTCGCGGCTGACCCGCACCGTCGGGCCGTAGACGTAGGAGCCGACCGCGGCCCAGATCACCGGCTCGCCGCCGCGCAGATCGACCCGCAGGTCGTTGACCTCCCACCCCTTGAGCAGCGGCCCCTCGACCCGCCACTCGCGCCGGCTCTCGTCGGACCAACAGAAGAAGGCACCCTTGGCGGTGCCGGCCATGACCAGGACTCTCGACATCGAGTGCTCCTCCTCCGGCGTTCGGCCCGTCGTCATCGGGCCCTCGGGCTGCCGTCGAAGCGCCGAGTGTAGCGCGGCGAAGTCGCGCTGGATCGATGCATGCGCATAGGCGAGGTGCGCTTGGGCCGGCCGTGCTTTAAGTTTCCGCCCTCCGAGCGACACCCCGACGTCCATGCCGCGCATCGTCATCAGCTACCGACGCGAGGACACCGCCGGCCACGCCGGGCGGCTCCACGACCACCTGAGGCAGGAGTTCGGCTCGGAAGAGGTGTTCCTGGATATTGACGGCTCTATCGCGCCGGGCGACGACTTCGTGGAGGCGCTCGAGCGCGTTCTGGCGCAGTGCGAGACGCTAGTCGCCGTAATAGGGCATCAGTGGCTCGGCGCCCGCGATCGCGGCGATCGCAGAGACTACGTCCAGATGGAGATCGCCGCCGCGCTCGAGCGCAAGATCCGAGTGGTACCGGTGCTGGTGGAGGGAGCCGCCATGCCCGACGAAAGAGATCTCCCGCCCGGGCTGGGGGCGCTAACCCGCCGCCAGGCCCTGAAGCTCAGCCACGAGGGCTTCCACGCCGACGTCCAACGGCTTGCGCAGGCGCTGAGGGCGCGTCCGGCGGCCGCCACCCCGGCGGAGCCTCGGGCACCGGCTCCCGCCCCCGCCCCGGTGCCGCCGAGTGCCGCCGAGTCCGGCGCGGCGCTGGGGCCGACGATCGACGAGACCTGGGTCCGCCATTGCGTCGAGCTGATCGCCGCCGCCCGGGACGACGCGACCGGCGGCTTCAGGAACCAGCTCTTCGACGCCGACGCCCGGCCGCAGACCTGGTCCACCGCGCAGTGCGTGGTCGCCTTGGGCCAGCTCCCGGAGCTCGGGCGCCTGCTGCCCGCGCTGGAGGCGGCGTGCGACTCGATGGAGGCCACCCGCCAGCCCGCGGGCGGATGGGGCTACGACGTAGCCGAGGACGAGGAGGCGGTTACCGAGGTCGGCTGTTGGGCCACCCTCGCCCATCTCTGCCTGCTGGAGCATCCCGACGTGCGGCAGCGGGCGCCCCGGCTCGCCGCCGCGCTCGGGCCGCGGGTCGAGCGGGACCTCGAGCAGATGGTCGAGCGCCAGCACCCGGCCGGCGGCTGGAGCCCGGTGCGCCGGGCCGACCCTCGCCGCAACCAGCGGACCTACACTTCGATGATGGCGCTCTGGGCCCTGCTCAAGGCGCGACACTGCAACGCGCTGGCGGCGGCGGTCGAAAAGTACGACAGCCGGATCCTGCGCACGGTCCGCTGGCTGCTCAACGGGTTCGACTCCACGAACGGCTGGGTGCCGAACCCCGGCCGGAGCCCCCAGGCGCGCGACTTCCTAGGACTGACGGCGCAGCTCCTGGGGGTCCTCCACTATGCTGAGGTGGTCGGACGGGAGCGCGACATCCTGCACGTCCTCCACGACGACCCGACCTACCGGGAGGCCCGGCGGTGGTTCCTGGACCACGAGGACCTGCCGGGACGGAAATTCGTCTGGAACGACAGCCTGCCCGACATCGACCAGGAGCTCTCCGGCACCTCCTTCCACCTCGAGGGGAGCACCTTTCTCTGGTGCCCCTGGAGCCTGCTGACGCTGGGCGTCTTCGCCGCCGACCCCCGCGCCGACGCCGGCGAGCGGGCGCGGGCCGCCGTGCTCCACCAGCGCTGCGTGGAGCTGCTGATGAAGCACCGCAAGGAGATCGGCATCAACGGTACCTACGAGATGGCCGAGACGCTGCTGAGCCTGGCGCCGCTGACCTTCGGCGGCGCCCCCGCCCTCGGAATCCGCTCCTGAGGCCACCCACATGAGCCCCGAGCACGACCGCGACGAGATGCTCGAGATCTACGAGCAGCATCCCCTGCGCGAGGCGACTATCCTCGAGCGGATCCGCGGCCAGCGCGGCGGCCTGGACGGCATCGACGAGATCGACCTCGCCACCGACGAGGAGGGCGAGATCACCGACCAGAACCACGTCGGCGGCCTCGCCCTGACCTGGGAGCTGGCGCGGCGGAGCGGCGTCGGCGCCGCCACCCGGGTGCTCGACGTCGGCACCGGCCTCGGCGGGACCGCCCGCGCGCTGGCGCACCGCTACGGCTGCAGCGTCGTCGGCGTCGACCTCAGCCCGGCGCGCTGCGCCGGCGCCGAGAGCCTCAACCGGCGGGTGGGCCTCGACTCGCTGGTGCGGGTCGTCTGCGGCGACTTCCTCACTGTCGAGCTGCCGCTGCGCGCCTACGACCTGGTGATCAGCCAGAGCTGCTTCGTCCACTTCCCCGATCCGGCGCGGCTGCTCGAGCGGTGCGCCGAGCTGCTCGCTCCCGGCGGTAGGGTCGCCTTCGAGGACTCGGTGCTCGGCGCCGGTCCCGCCGGCGACCGGCGGGCGGAGCTGGAGGAGCTCGAAGCGTGCTGGCAGGCCCACCTGCTGCCCCGCGAAGCCTGGCGAGACGCGCTCGCCGCCGCGGGTTTCTCGCTCGAGGTCGAAGACGACCTCACCGCCAGCTCCCTGGCCTACTTCCGGCAGTGGGTTCGCCGCGCAGACCGGCACCCGGGCCGTTTCCCGGACGTCGAGGTCCGCGCCTGGCGCTTGGCCGTGGAGCTCGGGAACGCCGGGATCGTCAGCTATCTCCGGATGATCGGAGCGCTCCCGGGCTGATCCGCCGCCTCCGGCGCCGCTCCTCCGAATTCGACCGCAAGCCCCGCATAGCCGGCGCTGCGAGTACTCCATAGGGTTCGCCTCACGGCCCGCGAGCGGGCCGGCCGATCACCCGAAACCCGACCGGAGGAGACCCCGATGACCTTCCGCACCCTCGCCATCCCGACCGCCACCGCCGACCGCGTCCGCGCCACCCGCACCTCGCCCGGCTACGGCCACCCGGCCGCCGCCGAGGTCGCCACCGCCTACGGGCCGTGCCGCCACTGCCTGCGCACCTTCCGGATCGGCGAGGAGCGGCGCATCCTGTTCACGCTCGACCCGTTCTACGGGCTCGAACCGCTGCCGCTGCCGGGGCCGGTGTTCATCCACGAGGCGAGCTGCGAGCGCTGGCCCGAGGACGGCGGCTTCCCGGAGGAGCTCCGCGCCCACGCCCTGACCCTCAACGGCTACGGCCGCGGCCGCAGGCTCCACGCGCAGGAGTACGTGACCGACGGCGGCGGCGAGGCGGTGATCGAGCGGCTGCTCGCCCGCCCCGAGATCGACTACATCCACGTCCGCGACACCCAGGCCGGCTGCTACGACCTGCGCGTCGAGCGGGCGGAATAGGTCTCGCGCGGCGAGAACCTGCCGGTTGCGGCTGCGTACCTCCCGCATTCACTTCCGCCAGAGAAGGGGACGCCGTACGATGCCCACCCTCACCCGCCGCAGCCTCCTCGCCGTCGCGCCCGCCGCCGCCCTCGGCACCTTCCTGCTCGACCCGGGCGCGGCCGGCGCCGAGGGTGCTCCGGCCGCGGCGCCGGCGAGTCCCGACCACGGTCTCCACGCCGGGTTCCCCGCCCAGGACCCGGCGCTGGTGCGCGAGGTGGTGGGGGTCTCCCACGGCAACCTCGAGCGCGTGCGCGAGCTGGTCGGCGCCCAGCCGGAGCTGGCCAAGGCGGCGTGGGACTGGGGGTTCGGCGACTGGGAGAGCGCGCTCGGCGCCGCCTCGCACGTCGGCAACCGCGAGATCGCCGAGCTGCTGATCGAGAACGGCGCGCGCCCCGACCTCTTCACCGCGGCGATGCTCGGCCAGCTCGACGTCGTCCGCGCCGCGATCGCAGCCCGCCCCGGTGTCCAGCGCCAGCACGGCCCGCACGGCATCACGCTGCTCGCCCACGCCCGCGCCGGCGGCGAGCAGGCCGCGGCGGTGGCGGCCTTCCTCGAAGAGGCCGGCGACGCCGACGCGCGCTACCGGGACGAGCCGCTCGCCGACGCCGAGCGGCAGGCCCTGCTCGGCAGCTATGCCTTCGGCGCCGCGGCCGCCGACCGCTTCGAGGTCGCGCTCGACCGGCGCGGCCACCTGACCCTCAGCCGCGGCGAAGGGACGCCGCGGGTGCTCTTCCACCAGGGCGGACGGGAGTTCCATCCGGCCGGCGCGCCCTCGGCGCGCATCCGGTTCGAGGCCGCTGCCGCGGCGCTGACCATCCACAACCCCGGCCTGGTGGTGCGCGCGGAGCGCCGGATAGACGCCTGAGCGCCGGCTGAGCGCCGTGCCTGGTCAGCGGGCGCGTCGCCGCCGGCTGTACACCGCGGCGGCGACCGCCAGGGCGGCGGCGGTGGCGAGCAGGTAGCCGAGCCGGACCGCAGGTCCCGCCGCGCCCGAGAAGCCCGCGAAGTCGAGCGCCGGGGTGCGGCCGGCGTCGTTGAGCGCCAGGTAGAGGAAGGTCAGGAAGAGGGCGAGAAACGCCTTCGGCGGACCGCCCAGGACCCCGAGCGCGGTCGCCGTGCCGGCGACGAAGAGGGTGCCGGTCAGGACTGACAGCGCCCGCGCCGGCGAGTCGAGGAGGAGCCGCGCGGCGGGCAGCGCGGTGAAGGCGAGCCCGACCGCCGCCGCAGCGGTCAGCTTCCAGGCGAGGTACAGCCGGTCGAGCGCGGGCGCCGCGGCGACCAGCGGCGCGGTGCCGTGGCGCGCCTCGCGGCCGGCGGCGCCGGCCAAGACCAGCCCGCTCGCCGCGACCGCGGCCGGCAGCACCCCGCCCGCCACCGCGGCGGCCGGGAGCGCCAGCGACAGGACCGCCACGACCGCCAGCGCGAGCGCCCCGAGCGGCTGGAGGTGGAGGATCAGCGCCGCCTCGGCGAGCACCGCGCCCGGCAGGTTCGGGCCGCGGCCGGCGCCGGCGAGCGCGGGCCGGAGCAGCGGCCGGGTCAACGGCCGGACCAGCGCCTCCAGCCGCTCGAGCCAGCCGCGGCCGCGCCGCGCCGCGGCCCCGCGCACCCGCGCCGGGTCGAAGCGGTGGAAGGCGAGGACCGCGAGCGCGAGCACCGGCAGCGCCGGCGCGAAGGCCGCGAGGCGGACGAGCAGCCAGTCCCCGCCCGCCGTCAACGCCGGCAGGACCAGCGGCTCGAGGCCGGGGTCGAAGCTCGTGGCGCCGAAGGAGAACGAATCGCTCCCGGTCGCGACCCGCATCCGCTGGACCACGAACCCGATGCCGCCGACGTCGAGGAAGGAGAGCGGCCCGAGCCCCGTCCGCGGCACGGCGCGCGTCCCCTCGATCGCCGCGCCGGCGCCGGCGACGGTCATCCAGCCGACGAAGAAGAGCACGTCGCCGAGCTTGCCCGAGAGCCGCGGCACCGACTCGAAGAGCACCGCGACCGCCGCGACGAAGACCACCGTCGGCGGCACCAGCACGAGGTACTGGACGACGAACGGCCAGGGCGAGAGCGGCGCCTCGCCGCGCACGAGCTGCATCGCCATCGCGCACGCCATGTACCCGGCGGCGAGGACGGCGAGGAACGCGGCGTTGCCCGTCGCCTTGGCGAGCAGGTACTCGAGGTTGCCGACCGGGGTCGACGCGATCACGTAGCCGCAGCGGGTGCGCAGGTCGCGGGCCAGCGAGTGGCTGACCAGGTAGAAGCCGAAGAGCCCGAGGACGATCGTGCACAGGACGCCGGTGGCGAGCGCGAGGGCCGCGGAGTCGTAGACCACCCGGCGGTCGTCGACCACGAAGACGGCCCGCCCGGTGGCCGGGTCCGGCACCCACAGGTAGGGGAGCGCCGAGAGGAGCAGGAAGACCACCAGGCTCGAGGTCTGGCGCAGCCGCAGGCGCAGGTCGGTGACCACCACCGCCCGGAAGCGGCCGGCGGCGCCGCCGCTCAAGGGCGCGCCTCGCCGGAGCCACCCGCCATCAGGAGGAGGTAGGCGTCCTCCAGGCCGGGCTCGACCGGCCTGGCGTCGATGGGCCGGGCTCCGGCGACCGGCGGCTCCGGCGCCACCAGCCGCACCCGCACTCCGTCCGCCTCGCGGACCACCCGCGAGATCCGGCCCGTGGCGCGGACCTGCTCGTACTCCTCGCTGGTCAGCGTCGCCTCCCAGACGTGGCCGCGCGCCGCCTGCATCAGCGCCTCCGGGGTGTCGTGGGCGCACAGCCGGCCGCCGCGCATCACCGCGACCCGGGTCGCCAGCGGCTCGACGTCGGAGACGATGTGGGTCGAGAGGATGACCAGCTTGCCCCGGCCGAGGTCGCCCAGCAGGTGGCGGAAGCGCAGCCGCTCCTCCGGGTCGAGCCCCGCGGTCGGCTCGTCGACGATGATCAGGTCGGGGTCGTTGATCAGCGCCTGGGCGATCCCCAGCCGCTGGCGCATGCCGCCCGAAAAGCCCCCCACCCGCCGGCGGGCGACGGCGTGCAGGTTCACCCGCTCGAGCATCTCGTGCACCCGCGCCCGCGAGCGGACCCCCTTGAGCGCCGCGAAGTAGGTCAGCGTCTCCTCCGCGGTCAGGCTGTCGTAGACGCCGAACTCCTGGGGCAGATAGCCGAGGCGCCGGCGCACGAAATCGGGCTCGCGTAGCGCGTCGCGGCCGTCGAAGACGATGCGGCCGGCGGTCGGCCGGGTGACGGTCGCCACCATCTGCATCAGGGTGGTCTTGCCCGCGCCGTTGGGACCGAGGAGCCCCAGCACCCCGGCTCCGGCGTCCAGGGACAGCGCCTCGACGGCGACCGTACCGTCGCGGTAGCGCTTGGTGACCGCTTCGAGGGAGAGCACGCCGGAGCCCCCTTCCTGCCGCGAACCGACTTGATCGGGATCGGGCGCCGACAATACGCGCTTCACGGCCCCTCCCGCCACACGACCGAAGTAAACAAATCTCTCCCGGGTGGATTCTGACCGCTGGGCGCCGCCTGGAGGCGCGCGCCGACTTCTACCGACCGATCCCGGGAGGGTTCGACCATGAGACGTTTCTCGCTTCTCCTCTCCGCTTGCGCACTGGCAATCGCCGCCGCGGCTCCGGCCGGCGCGGCCACGCCGGTGGCCGACGGTTTCGATCAAGGGAGCCTCGAAGGCTGGACCGCACCCGGCGCGCGGCCGCCGACCCCCGACCTGCTCCAGCCCGGACCGAGCGGCCAGCCGGCCGATTTCTATCTCAGGGTCCAGGACCGGGCCAGCACCGCCGGCATCCCCGGGCTCCACCTGATCGCGCCGGCCGCCTACCGCGGCGACTACCGGCGGGCGGCCAGCCGCTGCGGCCGGCTGGAGCTCGACGTCCGGGTGTTCGACGACCAGGTCGGGAGCTGGCTGCCGAACGTCGTATTCACCCGCAACCTGCCTTCCGGCCCGCTGCGGGCGCGCTTCCAAGGCGCCGCCGCGATCGACGACTCGACCGCCTGGCACCACCTGGTGATCCCGCTCGGACCGGCCTACGGCGGCTCGGGACCGCTGCCGAGCAACGCCTCCGGTGCCTGGGCGATGCTCGACGGCGCCTCGAACAGCCAGTGGAACGCCCTGCTCGCGCAGGTCGACGAGGTCAGCGTGCCGCTCGAGATCAACTCCGGCACCTTCGAGCTGTTCGGCTTCGACAACTTCGCGCTGGTCTACGACGACGGCGAGACCGCCCCCGACTGCAACGGCAACGGGGAGCCGGACTCCTGCGACCTGGCCGCCGGCGCCCTCGACGGCAACGGCAACGCGGTGCCCGACGAGTGCGAGTCGGCGTGCGCCGCTCCGCCCGCGGACATGCGCGCCTGGTGGACCTTCGACGATCCGCCGGCCCTCTCCACGGTCGCCGACTCCGCCGGCAGCCACGACGGCGTGTTCGCGAACGGCGCGACCCGGGGCGCAGGCAAGGTCGGCCTCGGCGGCTCGTTCGGCGGCGGCGGCGCCTCGGTGGTGGTGCCCGAGAGCAACTCGCTCGACTTCGGCGCCGCTCCCGGGGGCGACTTCTCGATCGACTTCTGGATCCGAACCACCTCGGACTCGGGGGTCCAGACCCTGATCGACAAGCGCGAGAACGTCAACGCGCCGGCCGGCTACTCGGTCGCCCTGGTCAACGGCCGCCCCACCCTCCAGCTCGCCACCGGCAACGGGAGCGCGATCTGCTCAGGGAGTACGTCCCCAGGGTCCTGCACCAACTACGTGTCGACCTTCGGCGTCGCCGACGGCCTGCCCAATCACGTGGCAGTGACCGTCGACCGCAGCGAGACGACCGGCGGCCGCTGGTACCTCAACGGCATGGAGGTGACGGCCTCGGTGTTCAACCCGACAGCCCGCGGCGGCTCGCTCGAGAACAACGGCACGCTCCTGATCGGCCGCCAGCGCGCGGGCTGGTTCGGTTCGACCGACTTCGTCGGCGTGCTCGACGAGATCGAGATCTTCGGCCGCGTGCTCCGCCCCGAGGAGGTGCGGGCGATCTACGAGGCAGGTGCCGACGGCAAGTGCGCGCTCGCCGTCGAGGCGCCGTGGGACCAGAGCCTGTGCCTCAACGACGACTCGCGCGTGGTCACGGTGCAGGTCTGCAACCAGAAGCCGACGGCGCAGCTCTACGACCTGACCTTCAGCGGCAAGCCCGCCGACGGCGTCCTCTGCCACGTGGACGGGCCCACGGTGTTCTCGCTGGTGCCGCCGGCCACCGAGCCGCTCCTGGTGCCGGCGGACTCCTGCCGGCCGGTCGGGGTGCGGATCGGCCGGCCCGCCTTCCTGCCGCCCTACCAGGCATCCTGCTTCCAGGTCGCCGCCCACAACCTCGCGGACGGCGACACCGCCACCGACGTCGGGTCGATCTACAGCAACAACGCCATCTGCTGCTTCCCGATCGACAACAACCCGTTCGACCTCCAGGTCGGCGCCGAGGTGCCGGTCCGCTTCGCGGTGACCAACACCGCCGCGCAGGCGACGCTCTTCCAGTTCGAGTTCGAGGCGATGCGCTCCGACATGGGTCCCGGGGCGCCGGCGGTGTCGCTCGCCGGCGGGGCACCCGGCGAGCCCGCGCTCGGCGAGGTGCAGCTCGATCCCGGCGAGACCGCGGCGATCGAGGTCGGCGTCGAGGCGCTCGCGGCCGACCCGTTCGACTTCACCTCGATCCTGCTGCGCGACCGCAACCGGCCGGTGCCCGAGGAGGTGCTGTCCTCGGCGAGCGTGCGCGGGGTCGACCGCGACGGCTGCGCGGCCGACGACAGCCGGCTCTGCCTCAACGGCTCGCGCTTCGAGGTGCGAGTGGCGTGGGAGGACTTCCAGGGCGGCAGCGGCGGCGGCACCGCGGTGCCGCTGACCGGCGACACCGGCTACTTCTGGTTCTTCAGCGACACCAACGTCGAGCTGGTGCTCAAGGTGCTCGACGGCCGGCCGATCAACGGCCACTGGTGGGTGTTCTTCGGCGCGCTCTCGAACGTCGAGTACGTGATCACCGTCACCGACGTCGAGACCGGCGCTTCGCGCACCTACGTCAACCCGGCCGGCGCCTTCGCCAGCCGCGGCGACACCGAGGCGTTCCCCGCCCCGGGCGCGGGGGTGCGGATCGGAAGCGGCGCGGGCGGTGCACCGGCGCCGGTGGTCCAGGACCTCGCCGCGTTCGCCGACGCGGCGGCCGGCGGCGACGGCGCGGCCGAACCGCCGATCTCGATCGCGGCCCCGGGCGGCGCCTGCTCGCCGACCGGCACCGCGCTCTGCCTCAACGACTCGCGGTTCCGCGTCGAGGTCGAGTGGAAGGACTTCCAGGGCGGCACCGGCAGCGGCACCGCGGTGCCGCTCACCGGCGACACCGGCTACTTCTGGTTCTTCCGCGACACCAACGTCGAGCTGATCCTGAAGGTGCTCGACGGCCGGCCGGTCAACGGCCGCTGGTGGGTCTTCTACGGTGCGCTCTCGAACGTCGAGTACACCATCACGGTGACCGACACCGAGACCGGCCAGTCGAAGACCTACGTCAACCCGTCGTCCGAGTTCGCCAGCCGAGGCGACACCGAGGCCTTCCCGGGCTCGGAGTGAGCCGCTCCCGGGCGGGGGCCGCTCCGGCTCCCGCCCGGTCTCTTCCATCGCCCCCGCCTCACGGACAGGTGTCGAACGCCGCGGTGTCCAGGATCGGCTGGAACGACGTGCCGAGCGGATTGGTGTAGGTCTCGGTCTCGTCGGCGTCGGTGTCGGTGACCGTGATGTCGACCTCGACGTTGGTCAGGCCGGCGGCGAAGAACCAGTAGCGCCCGTTGACGCCGCAGCCGTTCAGGACCTTGACCACCAGCTCGACGTTGCCGTCGTCGAAGAACCAGAAGTATCCCGAGTCGTCGGTCAGCGGCACCGGATGGCCGATCCCGGTGTCCCCCTGCGGCGTGCGGAAGGCGGCGGCGACCTCGAAGCGGCCGCCCTGGAGCGTCAGACCGGCGCTCTGCCCGGGACCGGGGAGCACCGCGGTCACCGCCGCGGGCGAGCCGGCGCGGAAGAGGCCGAGGGTCACGGCCACCGGCGCCGGCGGCCGGTCGGCCTCGAACCAAAAGTTGTAGGTAGTGGCGAAGCGGAGCGCGTTGGCGTCAGGGTCGGCCGCCTCGGTGTCGGTCTGCCAGGTGACGCCGCCGGCACCGACCGTCGCGGGCCAGTCGGTGGGATCGAAGGGCTCGCCCGAGTGGTAGTCGACGTCGTGGAAGCCGGTTTCCCCGACGTCGACCCCCGGTGCCACCGGCACGCTGAAGCTCCGCGCGCCCCGGTGCGAGGTCGCGTTGTGGACCGCGTACTCGTAGCGCCAGACGCCGCCGCCGAGGGAGTGGGCGCGGGCGGCGATCCGGAAGCGGCCGTCGCCCGGCACGTCGCGGTCGACGATCACGACCGCGGGATCGGCGGCGCGCCAGGCCTCGAGCGCCGGCCGGCCGCCTTGGGTCGGGCCGACGAGCGACGGCTGGAGCGCGCCGTCGAAGGCGATCTCGCGGTACGAGCCGTTGTTGCCGGCGTTGCCCGCCGCGGCGTCGTCGGCGGCGTAGTAGTACGCCTCGGCGAACCAGCGCGCACCCAAGTTGAGCCCCGGATCGACGTCCGCGACCGCGGCCTGGAGGCGCTTGTAGAGGACGTCGCCGGTCTGCCCCCGGGTGGCGTACGGGAAGGGGAAGCCGCCGGTCGCGGGGTCGAGCTCCGAGCGCGGCCCCATCGACCCCTGGAGACCGTTGAGGCCGCCGTCGTAGGGATCGGAGCAACCGATGCCGAGCAGCTGGTTGGTCCCGGGGTCCTGGCAGCCGAGGCCGCAGGCGTCCTCGGCGCTGGCCGCGAAGCCGTGCTTGAGCCAGGCGAGGCCGATCTGCTCGAAGCGGCCGCCGCGCAGGCGGTAGAGGTTCTGGGCGATCACCGGATGGGCGACGTCCTCGCGCACCCAGTCGACCGGCTGGTCGCCGACGTTGCAGGCGATGGAGCCGACCGAGAACGCGGCCCGCCCCTGGGCGACGCCCCACAGCCGGGCGTCGAACAGGCCGCCGACCACGACGTCGGGGCCGGCGGAGGTGCCGGGCAGGCCCGCGGGCAGCGCGCACTCGGGCGCCGATTCCGGCGGCCCCTGCGCCGACGCCGACGGGGCGAGGGCGAGGAGCGCGGCGGCCGCGACCGCGGCGGCAGAAAGGGCGGAGACCAGGCCGGGCGGGATCGGAACGAAACGGCGACGGCTCGAACCGGCTGCGGACGGGTGCTGCTTCATGGGGAACCGCTCTCTAGGTTGCGGCGCCCAGCGGGCGGCGCCGGATGATCAGGCTCGGCGCGTCCCGCAGGGAGCCGTCGAGCGTGGTTTCGATCTCCAGCCCGTGCCGCCGCAGCTCGCGCCGCAGCAGCCAGCGGGTCTGGAACGTCTCCCCGCCCGGCAGGCGCCCGCGCGGTTGCGCGCCGGTGAGATGGTAGAGGAGGCCCGCGACGAGCACCCGGCAGGCGTGCACGGCGGCGCGGAGCCGCCCGCCCGCGAGCGCCCGGCCCAGCTCCCCGAGATAGAACCGGGCGTGATGGAACTGGAGCAGGACGCTCCCGCCGGGCCGCAGCACCCGCGCCATCTCGGCGAGCGCTCGGGCATTGTCGGTGTAGGGGAGCGCCAGGCGGCAGATCACGACGTCGAAGCTCGCGTGCGAAAACGGCAGGCGCTCCGCACGGGCCCGCACGAAGGCGACCCGGCTCCCGGGCTGTTCGGCGGCGAAGAGGTCGCGGCCGACCCGGCCGGCCGCCGGTGCCAGGTCGACGCCGACGCCGAGCCGGCGCGCGCCGGCCACGAACGGCCGCAGCTCCTGGCCGGCGCCGCAGCCGACGTCGAGCGCCCGCGCCGCCGGCGCGCCGGCAAGGAGCCGCCGCGCCGCCGCGCCGCGCGCCGGGTCGGCGGCGAAGAGCGCCCACTCGGCGCGCACGTAGCTCTCGTAGCTGGTCGGCAATCCCGGCACCCTCTCGGCGGGGCGCGGGATGCCAGAATCGTGCCTCGGCGGCGCTACCCGAGCAGCAGCCCGGCGACGAGGCCCGCGGTCCCCGAAAGGATCCCGAGCGTCCACCCGATCACCGCCCAGCGCCGCTCGCGCAGCCGCGCCCGCGCCGCCTTCTCCGGATCCGCGAGCCGCTCCGCCTCGTGGCGCCGGTGCAGGATCCGCGGCAGCCAGAGCTGGTAGAGCGCGGCCAGGCCGGCGAGGAAGACGACGAACGTCGCCACCTGGGACCACGCGGCGCCGCCGCTCAGCTCCCAGGCGACCGCGAAGCCGGCGGTGGCGGCGATCACCCAGCCGACGGCGGCCGCGGCGAAGCGGTCGAGCGCCCTCCGCTCGCGCTCGTCGAACGGCCGGCGGCGCCACCGGCGCAGGCCGAGGAGCACGCCGAGGATGCCGCCCGAGGCGGCCAGGAGCACTCCGCCCGCCGCCGCCGCGAGCTTGGCCAGCGCCGACTGGCCGGCCAGCACCGCGGCGCCGGCGGTGGCGGCCGAGGCGGCGGCTGAGGCGGTGACGGGCGCGCCGACCGCGAGGGCGCCGAGCACGCCGGCGGTGAACGCCGCGCCGGGCGCCGACGAGCGGGCGGCCTCGGCGAAGCGCTCCTCGACCGCCGCCCGCAGCGTGGCGCGGGCGCGCGACAGGCGCTTGCGCACGGCGGGCTCGCCGAGGTCGAGGAGCGCCGCCACCTGGGCCACCGAGGCGCCCTCGCGGTAGTAGAGGGTGACCACCTCGCGGGCGTCGTCGGGGAGCGCGTCGAGGACCTCGCGCAGGAGCCGCCGGCGCTCCGCCTCGAGCAGCCGCTCGGCCGCCTCCGGCCGCGGGTCGGTCGCCGCCGCCAGCAGCTCGTCGGCCTCGGCGGCGCTCACCCGCCGGCGCCGGCGCCCCTCGGTGCGCAGGGCGTGGCGGGCGCGGTTGCGGGCGATCTGGCGCAGCCAGGGGAGGAAGCTCGACGGCTCGCGCAGCCGCCCGAGGTCGGCCCAGGCGGCCAGGAAGACCTCCTGCGCGACGTCGCGGGACAGCTCGGCGTCGCGCACGATCGCGAGCGTGATCGAGGCGACCAGGTTGCGGGTGGCGTCGACCAGCCGGCCGAACGCCTCGCGGTCGCCGCCGCGCGCGGCCGCCACGTGATGCTCGATCGCCAGCGCCGGCTGGAGGCCGCTCACCGCCCACCCCCGGGCAGGCCGGCCAGGAGGTCGTCGATCGCGGCGTGGAGGAAGTCGGGGTCGTCGAGCATGACGAAGTGCCGGGCGCCCGTGGCCAGCACCACCCGGCCGTCGCGGGCGTGGCGGAGCTGCGCCTGGTAGCTCTCGCGGAGCCCCTCGCGCGCCGCCTCGTCCTCGGCCGCCTTCGCGGCCGCGATCAGCAGCACCGGCGCCTCGATCGCCGCCAGCTCCTCGCGCAGGTCGGTGGACATCAGCTCCGCCATCGCGTCGCCGACCGCGGCCGGGCTCGACGCCGCCGACCAGGCGAGCGCGGTCTCGACGTCGGCCGGGTCGGTGATCATTGCCGCGAGCGCCATCCGGCTCTGGAGCGCGAGCTGCTCCGGCGTCAGCGACGCATAGAGCTGCCGGATCGGCTCGGCCTGCGCGGCGGCGCCGGCAGCGGTCGCCCGGGGATCGTACAGCGCCGGCAGGAACGGCACGCCGTCGACCGCGACCACCGCGGCGATCCGCTCGGGCACCGCGGCGGCGACCCCGAAGGCTACGAACGCCCCCAGGCTGTGGCCGACCAGGACCGGCCGCTCGTGCCCTACCGCGGGCCCGATCGCCTCGACGTAGGCGACGAGCTGGTCGCGCGCGGCGGCGAGGAGCGGCGGCTCGATCGGCTGCTGCCCAGCGAACCCGGCGAGGGTCAGCACGTGGAGCCGGTAACGGCCGCGGTAGCGCTCGACGGTCGCGTCCCACACCTCGCCGCTCGAGGCGAGGCCGGGGATCAGGATCATCGGCGGCCCCTCGCCGGTGACCTCGACGGCGAACGCCGGGGCCGGGGCCGGAGCGGGCTCCTTCTCGGGGCTCGTCGCGCCGGACGCGACGGCGGCCCAGACGGCGACGGCGATCGCGACCGCGACGCCGAGTCGAAGGCTGGATCGATCGGTAGGGAAGTTCATCTCGGTGGGCTCCTCGGGAACGGTCCGGAGCGTCAGGCGCCGGACACCCACCGAGTAGCCGCTCGCCCGGAGAGGTGACCGCGACCCGGCCTCGGGCGCGCCCATATCGCCTACGATCGCCCATAGAGGATCCGCCCGCCGGTCCCCGGTGGAGCGGCGAAACCGCCCGGAAGACGACGCCGGGGCGATGGCAAGTCCCTTGCGGAAGATCCCGGCGGGGAGACGCCTTCATGGAGCGCACGCTGAGAGCGGTCTGGACCGTGCTGCTCGCCGCCTCGCTGGTCGCGGTGGCGGTGCTCAACCGGTCTGCGAGCGGCGGGACGGGCGGCGGCGCGGCCGCGGCCGCCGCCGAGGCGGGGCCGCGCCTCGGCTTCCGGCTCGAGGAGTCGGCGCGCGCGGCCGGCATCGACTTCGTCCACCGGGCGCCGACGTTCGACGCGCAGCTCGACCACATCATGCCGCAGATCGCCTCGATGGGCGCGGCGGTCGCGGTCGCCGACTTCGACCGCGACGGCTGGCAGGACCTCTACGCCGTCAACAGCGGCGAGGGGAGCCGGAACGCGCTCTACCGGAACCGCGGCGACGGCACCTTCGAGGACGTCGCCGCCGCGGTCGGCCTCGCCGACCTCAACCGCCTCGGCACCGGGGTGTCGACCGGCCGCGCTCTGGGGCGACTTCGACAACGACGGGTGCGAGGACCTCTTCCTGCTCAAGTAGGGCCGCCCCGAGCTGTTCCGCAACGAGGAGGGGCGCCGCTTCGTCGCGGCCGGCGAGCGCGCCGGGCTGCCGCCGTGGGTCAACGCCCACGCCGCGGTCTGGCTCGACTACGACCGCGACGGCCGGCTCGACCTCTTCGTCGCCGGCTACTGGCCGGAGGACCTCGACCTCTGGCACCTCGAGACCACCCGGATCATGCCCGAGAGCTTCGAGTACGCCGAGAACGGCGGCCGCAAGTACCTCTACCGCAACCGCGGCGACGGCACGTTTCGAGGAGGTCACGGCGAAGCTCGGCATCGACTCGCCGGCGCTGGACCCTCGCGGTGGCGGCGGCCGACCTCCACGGGACCGGCTGGCCCGACCTCTTCCTCGCCAACGACTACGGCGTCGCCGAGCTCTACCGCAACCACGAGGGGCAGCGCTTCGAGGAGGTCGGCCGCGAGACCGGCGTCGGCCGCCAGCCCAAGAGCGGCATGAACGTCTCGTTCGGCGACGTCTTCAACCACGGCCGGCTGGCGATCTACCGCACCAACATCTCCGAGCCGGGCGCGCTGGTCCAGGGCAACAACCTCTGGGTGCCGATGACCGCGCCCGGCGAAGGGCTGCGCTACGAGAACCTCGCCTCGAGCCGTCGGCGTCGACCTCGGCGGCTGGAGCTGGGGCGCGCAGTTCGGCGACCTCGAACAACGACGGCACGCTCGACCTCTACCTCGACCAACGGCTACATCTCGGCCGCCGAGCGCGACCAGCTACTGGTACGACTTCTCCCAGATCGCGGTCGGCCACAGCGCGCATCATCGGCGACGCGCGCAACTGGCCGGCGATGCAGCGGCCGGAGCCTGTCGGGCTACCAGCGCTAGCGCGTCTGGCTCAACGACGGCGCCGGCCGCTTCACCGAGGTCGCCGAGGCGGTCGGCGTCACCGACCTCCTCGACGGCCGCGCCGTGGCGCTCGCCGACCTCGGCAACCGCGGCGTGCTCGACGTCGTGGTCGCCAACCAGCGCGGCCCGCTGCTCCTCTACCGCAACCGGGTCGACCCGGCGCGGCACTGGATCGCCTTCGAGCTGAACGGGACGGCGAGCAACCGGAGCGCGATCGGCGCCCGCGTCGAGCTCTCCTGGGAGCGGCCAGCGCCAGGTCCAGGTGGTGAGCGGCGGCAGCGGCTTCGTCGGCCCAGAACCAGCGCCGGCTCCACTTCGGGCTGGGCGGGGCCGCGCGCGGTCGACCGCGTGGTGATCCGCTGGCCGTCGGGGACCGTCGAGACCATCGAGCAGCCCGCGGTCGACCGCCTGCACCGGATCGAGGAGCCGTCGTGATCCCCGAGCCCGCCGGCGCGCGGCCGCTCGGCGCAGGAGGAGCCGGCGCCTCCCGGCCGGCCCGCGATCCCGCTCGACAACCGCTTCCTGCCGCCGATCCTCATCACCTGCATCCTGGTCGCGGCGCACCTCTCCTTCGGCATCCTCGAGGCGTGGCAGCGGACGGCGCGGGCGATCGCCGTGGCGATCGGCGCCGAGCTGCTGATGGGCCGGCTCTCGACCGGGCAGCTGGCCGCACCCGGCGAGCGCCTACATCACCGGCATCAGCGTCGGCATCCTGGTGCGCTCGCCGTTCCTCTGGCCGTATCGCGCTGCGCGAGCCTGATCTCGATCGCCTCGAAGTACGTCGCTGCGGCTGGGCGGCCGCCACCTCTGGAACCCGTCGAACTTCGGCGTCTGCGCGGTGCTCTTCCTGGCGCCCGAGACGGTGTCCGCCCTCTGCGATCCAGTGGGGCAACGCGCTCTGGCCGATGGTCGGTGATCTGGATCCTCGGCTTCGTGATCGTCTGGCGGGTCCGGCGGCTCCACATCAGCGCCGACCTACGTCGTCTCGTTCCTCGCCTTCGCGGCGGTCCGCGGCGCGCTCACCGGCCACTCCTGGCTGGCCGCCGCGGCGCCGATCACCGGGCCGATGTACCAGCTCTTCATCTTCTTCATGGTGACCGACCCGAAGACCACGGTCCGCTCGCGCCGCGGCCAGTGTCGCGGTGGTGGTGGCGGTCGCCTTCGTCGAGATGCTGCTGCGGCTCGGCGAGGTGATCTACGCGCCGTTCTACGCGCTGTTCCTGGTCGGCCCGGCGGCGCTGCTGACCGAGTCGTGGTGGCGGTCGCGCGCTCCGAAGCGACCGCTTGCGCAGACCCCGTGAACCCGCCGCGGGCGGATCGGCGCTCAGGCCGCGGCGCGCTGCTCCTGCGGTTGACCCAGCTCGCGGAAGCCGATCATCCGGCGCCGCTCCTCGTCCCACAGGCGGAGGCGGGCGCAGCCGCAGGCTCTGGCGGAGGGTGAGCCGGGTCACGCGCTGGAGCTCCGGGTTTTCCTCGAAGCACTCGCGCAGGCGGTAGTTCGGGATCCGGCTCGCCAGGTGGTGGATGTGGTGGTAGCCGATGTTGGCGGTGAACCAGTGGAGGGCGCGCGGCAGGTCGTAGAACGAGCTGCCGTCGGCGCCGGCGCGGTAGAAGTCCCACTCGTCGCCGTCGTCCCAGTAGCTCTCCTCGAACTGGTGCTGGACGTAGAAGAGCCAGACCCCGAGGCCGCCGGCGACCAGCATGATCGCGCCGTGGACGACGACCACCGTCTGCCACCCGAGGAGCCACGACAGCGCGCCCCCCGCGGCGACGATGCCGAGGTTGGTCCAGAGCACGCTCGCCCACTCCCGCTTCCAGGCCAACGGGACATCGATCGGGCAGCGGTGCTTGAGCACGAACTGGAAGATCGGCCCGAGCCCGAACAGCACGAACGGGTTGCGGTAGAGGCGGTAGCCCAGCCGGCCGAGCCGCCCCCGCGCCTGGTACTCGCGCACCGTCAGGGTCTTGATGTCGCCGAACTCGCGCCGGTCGAGGTTGCCGTGGGTGGCGTGGTGGATCGAGTGGGTGCGGCGCCAGTAGCCGTAGGGGAAGAAGGTCACGACGCCGAGCAGGCCGCCGAGCCAGTTGTTGGCGCGCGCGGAGTGGAAGTACGAGCCGTGGCCGCAGTCGTGCTGGATCATGAACAGGCGCAGGAAGAGCCCCGCCGCCGGCACCGCCAGGAGCGCGGTCAGCCAATACGAGACGCCGGCGCTCCAGGCCATCGCGGCCCAGACCGCCGCGAACGGCACGACGGAGGTGCCGAGCTGGACGAGCGCGCGGCGCCGGCTGGGGCGCTTGTACGGTGCGAGCAGCCGGCGCAACGCGCGGGCGTCGGGGGTCGAATCGGCGGCGATCGCCGCGGGGGTCGGATGGCTCATGCGGGCATGGTGTCAGCTCCGACTGTGCCGTGCGGTCAGGGGTTCGTCAGGGTCGGGTAGGACGCCTGGGCTCGGCCGCCGTCCTTGCACGCGCCCGAAAAAGCTGATAGGGTGCGGTTCCCTGGGTTGAACCACCGGACCGAACGGTTCTCCTCCCCGCCCCGAAGAGACCTGCTCCGCCTCGTCCCTTCCAGCGCGTAGTCGAGATCGCAGATCCCCTGGCAGCGACCCGTGGCCTCGGCCACCATGGCCGGACCATCGAGCAACGGCACCGCGCGAGCGGGAAACTTGGAGAACTAGAGATGTCAAAGAAGATCTACGTAGGTAACCTTCCGTTCAGCGCGTCCGACGCCGAGATCCGGACCCTGTTCGGCGAGTTCGGCACCGTCGACTCGGTCAGCCTGATCACCGACCGTGAGACCGGCCAGCCGCGCGGCTTCGGCTTCGTCGAGATGTCGAGCGGCGCCGACGAGGCGATCCGCGCGCTCAACGCCAAGGACATGGGCGGCAGGTCGCTCAAGGTCAACGAGGCACGTCCCCGTCCGTAACGGATGCCGGCCTCGCCCGGAGGCCGCCCCGGCGACACCCTCCGCGGCGAGGCACCGCGCCGATCCGCGGACCGCGACCACCCCGGGCTCCCCGGGGTGGTCCCCCGTGCCGCGCCCGCCGCGGCGCCCGAGGTCCCGATGACGAAGCTCCCGACGATCCGCTACCTGGGCTTCCGCAGCACCCCCCAGGGGCGCGAGTACTCGCTGCGCGTGATGGACGGCCTCGCCAGCCGGCTGTTCGTGATGGTGATCACGCACGCCGACTTCAAGTCCAAGGAAGCGAGCTTCCAGGACGCCCCCGACCTCTGCTTCACCAAGCTCCAGAACGACCTGATCGAGGACCCGGCCCTGATCGCGGAGACCCCCGCGGTCCTCCAGGCCCGCGACTTCCTCGAGTACCGCCGGGCCCGCCTCCGGCCGGCGAGCACCAAGCGGCGCGCGCCCGCGCCGGTGGAAGCGGACTGAAGCAGACTGAAGCGGGGACGGAGCCAGAGGGGAGCTCAAGCCACAAACAGGCGGACTCTGCAAGCTCCAGCCGATGTCCCGGGCGACTCCTCGACGACGATCGTCAGAAGGCGGCGTTCGATGTCGGAACTCCGATCACCAGCCTGTCTTATCACCCGCGCAACGGCAGAGCCAGCGGCGGCCTAGCTCACCGGCTGCGCTTCCGCTAAAGCTGTCGAGAGCACTCCGGAGCCAGGAGGGCAGTATGCGGTGGTAGCAGAGGTGGCCCCTGCCCTCATGCTCGACCATGCACCCGCACCGGTTGAGCCGCCAGGACCGCGGGTAGTGGGGCCGTTGGCAGCTCGGGCAGAGCAGGACAAGGTCGCCGGGGCGCAGCACTCGCAAGGAGTTGACCTCGGGGCGCCCAACCCAGGGCGAAGCGCTCGAGAGCCGCCGCAGACAGCGTGAGCGGAAGCGGTGGATCGCGACCAGTGATCTCATCTTCGGCAGACAGGTTGCGAGCGCTAGAAGTCCGCCGACCGCGAGTGCATAGGGAGCGTGGTCGCCGCGGACGTGGGGGATGAGGCCGGGCCGAACCGCGACCGCCTCGTCCGCCACCTCGGCCTCGGCGACCGCCAGCTCCACCCGCACCTGCTGCCGTCGGCCATCGGCCCGGAGTTCCGAGTGGAACTCCACCAAGTACTCCGTTCCGATCTCGCGTGCGGAGCGGACAAAAGTGCGCCGAAGTTCGTCGGCATCGGGCGCGAAGAGATAGCGGCCGCGGGTCCGCTCGAACCGCCGGAGGTACTCTTGGTCGAGATCGCCGCTACCCTCCGGATCGAATCCGACCGCCGAGATCGAGACCTCCTCTCGAGCGGCCCGATCGAGGAGCGGCTCGAGCCCCAGGGCCGCCGGGTAGCGGACGCTCCCGTTCTCCCGGCCATCGGTGAGTAGCACGATTGATCGCCGGCCATCGCGTCCCTGGAGTCGATCGAGCGCTAGCGCGACCGCGTCCTGGAGCGCCGTCTGACCGTCGGCGACCAGACCCTGGACAGCCTGGGTCAGCGAGTCTCGATCGTTCGTGAGGTCGACCGCCAACCGCGCCGTGGAATCGAATACGACCAGCGCGACCTCCTGGCCGGCTGGGACCTGTGCCAGGAACGAGAGGGCCGCCACTTTCGCGGCTTCGAGCTTGACCCCGGCCATGCTGCCGCTGGTGTCGAGGGCCAGGACGGTCGACATCCCCCAGCCCTCGGCGAGCACCTGGGACGACCGCAGTTGCTCGCCCTCGTAGACAGCGAGCCGCACGCGGCGGTCGTCACGAAGCGGTCTTCCTTCACGGTCGGTGACCGAGACGAAGACGCGGGTCCGAGGGAACCGGCTGGTGTCGACTTGGGTGATCCGGACGTCGAACTCGCCCGCCGGGGCGTTGGCCTCGCCTCCATCCAGGCGGACGGTAAGCAACAGACTTAGCGCCGCCGCCGCCAGTAGGATGGGGGTCCTCGTCATCGTTCTCCCTCCACGATCAATCCCGGGGCAGCACGCGGATCCTTGCCGGCTGACCGGCGGTCGGAACACCGGCACGGCTAGCCACCACCTTCACCCGGCTTCCCACGACCGACTCGACCAGAGCGTCGGGCCGAGGGTGCTTGCGACGCATCGCCTCGTCCATCACGTTGGTCAGCAGGTAAGCGGAGACGTACTCCCCGCTCTTCTCCGAGCCCTGGAGGTGGAAGTGGGAGATGGCGTGGACGACGAGCCCGGGACCGACGCCGAACGCCACCAGCACCGCTGACGGCTCCCCCATCTGCGGGGCGTCGAGAATCACCTCGACCCGCTTGGGGTCGCGGATCCCGATTCGATGGGATGCCGCCTCGACCATCCATGGAGTCCCGGTGCAGGACGCGATCCCCTCGAGTAGAGGGTGATGCGGACTGCGCACGCGCAGGGGGAAAGTCCCGCTCGCCTCTCCGGCGCGCTCGATTGTGCCCGGGAAGAGGACTTGGATGAGGTTGGTCAGCCCCCAATCGGTGGTAACCAGGATGCCGCCGGCCGCTAGCAGCCGGCGCAGGGGCTCCTCCCAGCGCCGGCGCTTGAGCTTGCCAGGGCAACCCACCCAGACCACGTCGAAGCCCGCGATGTCCGGCGGCGGCCCGCTGGATCCGGCCAGGCGCTTCTCCGCGGCATAGCAGTAGGGGACGACCTTCTCAACGTAATCGAATCGGCCGCGTATCGCCAGCAGCCGCCCCCTCTCCTTGGCCGTCTCGATCAGACGCGCTTTGCCGGGTATCGTGCGGATTTTGTCTTCGACGACGGCATCGAACACCTTCGCGAGATCCCTCATTTCTCTCCAATGCCTCCCTCGGGCGCTGATTCGGCCTCCGTTCGCACGCGCCCGTCAGCGCTTCTGCCGGTAGCGGAACCGTGCGCCACCGACCTCGATCTCTTGGCCGTCTCGAAGTTCGAGCTGCTGGATCGGCGCCCCGTCGACCAGAGTCGGCCACCCTTCGCTTAGCGCTCGAATTCGTGCCCCGTTGCGCGAGAGGGCGATCGCCGCGTGCTGCGGCGCGGCGTCGGCGATCCAGACCAGGACGTCCTTGCTCTTGGCCGAACCGAGGATCGCCTCGGCGGGAGCGCGGTACTTAGCCAGGTGATAGACGTTGCCCTCGTGTTTGGAGCCTTCGAGGCCCACCAGCCAAGCCTCGGAAAGGACGTTGACGAACAGGGCCGCGCCGAGCGAGATCGCGAGCCCGACCAGGAGCAGAGCGAGGATTCCGCTCTGGGCATAGCTCTCCGGGTCGCGCAAGAGCTGCTCGATCACCATACCCGCGATCAACCCCCCGACGATTCCTCCGGCCAGCCCGCGCCACGCGCGCGCCCCCGAACGCAGTCCGACGGCACTTCCGATCGCCGCCCCCCAGAGGGCAATTGCCGTCATCCGGCCCTGGAGGCCGCCTTCGAGGTAAGCGTGGAGCCACTCCGCTCCGGGGAGCGCGAGCGCCCCGCCGAACGCACCGAGCAGAGCAGCCAGCAGCCCCGTCCGCAGCGCCTGCGAGAACGGGTCCCGGCCGAGCCGATCAACGAGCACTGGCAACGCGGCTATGACGGCACCGAGGATGCCGCCGAGGATCGCGAGCCAGCCGAGCCTCTCGGCGCCGTCCATCTCGCGGCTCAGCCGCTCCAGCAGAAGCACCTGGTGGAGCCATGAGGCCAGCAGGCCGCCGGCTAGGCCCAGGAGGCCGAAGCGGATCACCCGCTGCCAGGTGGCGTTCACGGAGCGCTGCCCGGACCGCTTCCGGCCGCTTCGGATCCCTGAGGTGTCGGCCCGGCGGTCGGTGAGGGGACCTCGCTGCCGTCCGAGGGCTCCTCCGGTTCCTGAGCGGCCGGGGCGGCCACTGGAGCATCCGGTTCGGGCGCGAGCGCGGCGGCGGCGTCCGGGTCCGCGGCGGATGCGCCCGAGGAAGACGGTGTCGCCGGCTGAACGGGCTCGCTCAATTCCGGCCCAGCCGGTTCAGTCGCGGCCGGCCCGGCGTGCGCGTCGGCTGTGGGCGCTCTGTCCTGCCCCGGCGGTGCGTCGCGGCCTGAAGTGGGATCCTGCTCCGGTGCGCCCTCTGGAGGGTCGCTCCCCGACGCCCGATTCTGCGGTGCGGGGGATGCGGCGGTGGGCGTGGTCGGTGGCCGCGGGTTCGCTCGAAGACCGGCGGCCGCGCCTGCGGAGCGGCGCGGTGGAACCCCCGTTTCTCGACCTCCGTGCCCGCCGCCCGTTGATTGGCTCTGTACCGGAGGGGGCGGAAGCCGCTCCTCGAGGTCTCCAATCCGGGATCGCAGCTCCCGAAGCCCCTCCTCCAGCATCGCGAGCCCCTGGGCCTGCCCCTCCACCCGGGCGGGGAGGTCGTGGACCATTCCGTTGACCGCGAGGTGGACTTCCTCCTCCAACCGCTGACGCCCGAGTAGGTAGCCGGCGAGCAAGCTGGCGATGACCAGCAGGCCGACGCCGAGCGCGAGGGGCACCAGAGTCTTCCACCGGCCCTCGTCTCGCGGGCTCTCCGTTCCGGTCCCGCGCGAGCCGGCGGAAATCGTCTCGGGCCCGATCGGCGGCTCCGGCGGCCCGCTCGCCCCCTCCTCGCCACTCGCCACCCCTCCCGCCGGAGGGCACGCCGACACGGAGCTGCTGTCCAGGACCGCCCCGTCGATAGCCGCGGGCGCGCGGGCCGTGGGTACGACCGCGGCTGGACTCTCGGCGACGACCGGACGGACGTCCTTCCAGGTCACCAGCGAACGCGGCTGAAGATCGCGCAGCTCCCAGAAGCCCTGAGGAACGTGAGTGCGGTAGCCGCCGTCGCCGTTTACGAAGAAGCCACCATGGTGACCGACGGGGTCGACGACCAGGGCCACGTGGAAACGCTGGCTGAAGAGGCTGCAGACATCGAGATCGTAGTGGGAGAGAAAGACGGCCATCCCGGGGTGAGAGTGGTACCAGCCTACGCGGCGCAGGTCCCGCAGCTCCGGGACGGCGTCGATCCGGCGATCGAAGTCGACCCAGGTCTCCTCGGTGAAGGTCAAATGGGTCCGGTCCGAGCTGGAGAACCGGGCCGCGAGCGCGCTGCGGATCAGCACTCCCGCCGGCCCCACGGCGGAGGTGGGCACGACCTCGCCCAGGAGCAGCCCGCCGAGCTCCCGGCTGGTATCAGACGAGAGATGCGCCATCACCTCCCGGTAGACGCTCTGCGGCAGGTAGACCTCGCCGTCCGCCGGTCGCATTTTCTCGCGCGTGGTGCGAAATCGCACGAAGCCGTGAGGAGCCGCGGAAGCGACGAGCGGGGGGCCGAAGGCCGGCTCGACGAGCGGCGCCTCAACAACCGCCGGTGGAATCGCCGGGTCTGGGATGGACGAGGGCTCCTCCATCGGCGGCTCGGGTGCGGTGTCTTCGGACCTCAGGCGGATCATGAGGGGTCTCCTGGCGGAACCCGCCGAATGCTCAAGCGGCGGAAATCGGATCCGGGCGGACCGATGTCAAGCGTTGCCGTTCCGTCGGCCGATTCGGCAAGCAGCTTCTCTACGTAATAGACGAAAAGTTTTAGTGTGTGCGGTCCATAGACTCCGTTTGGGTTGTCGACGCCGACGGCGGATTGGAGCGCTTGGACTTCTTTGTTAAATTGATTCGCAAAAACTTTTGAACCGAGGATCGTCGTCATGAGTCGCTCCCCCGATCCCAAGCTCAACTCGTAACGGTCCTTCGTGACAGTCACCGAGGAATCGCCGCTTCGAATCACGACCGTGGCACTGGCGTCCATCACCTCAAGAACGACCGGTTCGGTCTCGACCGCACCGGACACGGCGACCTGTGCTCCCCCCGCACCGGCCGCAGACAGCGGTTTCTCGGCATCCGCTGGCGGACCGAACTCGGCAGCTGCGGGCGGTGGGGCGGGCTCTCTCGCCGCCTTTTGAGCCTCCACTGATCCGGCTTCCGACGGGCCCACTTGCTCAGCCTCGACCGGCATCGGGTCGCCTCTCGTCACCCGCCGCCAAGCGGAACCAGCCGCCGACAACAGCTCGGAGCGCAGGGCGACCCCCACCAGCAAGCCGACCAGACCGGCGCCGAGGGCGAGGACGAGCGAGCGCCGGACACGCAGGTGAATCTTTCGCGGAAGGCTTGCCACGGTTCGGACCAGCTTCGTGAGGCGGCCGGAGATTCCGGCCGCCAGTGCCCAGGCGACGAGCGCGAAGAGGATCGTGAGTGCGACCACCCAGCGGGGAGCGAAGAGCAGCGACGCAACCAGCGCCGTCAGCAGCGCCGTCCCGAGCAGGAGCAGGGCCGGGCGCGCGGGCTCGATCGCTGGTCCCTCCTCCGCCGTCGCCGGGCAGCTCCAGGCCCGGGCTTCCGGATCGAGCACCAGAGGCGCGGGCTCGCCCAGGGTCCTCGAGCGGCTGTCCCGCCAGTAGAACAGCGAGGCCTCGCCGGACTGGGGATCGACCACCACCGCGAACTGGTCGCGCTGGGTGAACAAGGTGTGAGCGTCGAGGTCCTGGTGCGAGAAGAAGACGCCCTGGGTTGGGTGGGTGTGGTACCAGCCCAGGCGCCTCTTGTGCTGTGGAGCGAAGCGCGACTCGAACTGCGCTTCGAACTGGAGCCAAACCTCCGGCCCGAGAGCAACCCGGGACTCCGAGGACTCCGTCTCGCGGGCCCGCAGCAAATCGGTGACCACAACCTGGCAGTCGAGCGGCGTAGGGCCGACTCTGCTGTAGCCGACCAGCAAGCCGGCGACCTCACGTCCGTGGTGATTGCTCTGGCGACAGTGGTCCAGGAGGTCGCGGAGCGCGTCCGGAGTGAAAGTGACCTCGACCTCGCCACCGTCGGGGAGCAGGTAGCGTGAGGTGGCGGCCGCCCGGGCCATCTGCCCCTCCGCCCGCACAGCACCGCTCCCGGCGTCCTCCGGCGCACGGCTCCGTCCAGGGGACTTCACCGCGATCCGCGGACGATCCGAAGGGCTCGGCCGCGGATCGACCACCCGGATCCGGCCGCGTCTTGACGACCCGGTGCCGAGACGGAGGTGGGAGGTCACCGGGCTGCCGGGGGACGGCGGCTCGCAGTGGCAGCGCCGCAGCTCCTCGATCAACCCCCGCAGCTGACGGGCGGCCCCCTCCCGTGCGACTCGTAGCTGCTGGAGCCGGTTGCGGCAGGTGCGGCAGGCCTGCCACGACACCTCCGCCTGGACCCAGAGGTCGGAGCCGTCGCCGGCGGGCTGGATCTCCAGTCCCAGGCGACCCTTCTCCGGGAGGTCGATCGACCCGACTGTGGAGCCCCCGTAATAAGACGGGAGACCGGCGAGAAGGCTCTCCACCTGCCTCTCGACGGACCTCGGGTCGCGGTCGGTCTGCATCACGATCATCCAGGGAGGATGCGGATCCTCGGCGCGGCGGGAGAAGGCGTCGGACCTGGGGAGCGAACCGGTTGAACCCGAATTCTGGGAGCCCTCGCGACCTCAGCCGCAACCTCGGCAACGGAGTTGCCAGGCGGGGTCGCGGTCGCCAGGCGGATGCGCGGCGCCTGCGGCTTTGGAGGCTGCACCTCGAGCCGAATTCGGTCCGTGACGGTCGGGCGGGTGAACGGCCGGTCGTCGACCGAGATTTTGCGCTTCTTGTCGACGATCCCGTTCGGCTCCGCATGCTCGAGCACCCAGCGCGCAGCAGCACCGTCGAGCGGATAGGGAGGCTTGTACTCGGCGTGGTAGTTCTTATACTGCGCCATCTCGAACATCTGCCGGCAGAGATCGTCGAGACCCATGCCGCCGAGCCATTCCGGCTTGTTGATGCAGACCCCCTTGGCTCCGTCGTGCTGAATGTTGGGGTGCCAGATCGGGGTGTTCCAGCGCAGGCGCGGAGGCTCCGCAGGGAAGTCCTCGTCGCAGAGCATCTCGACCTCGTGCCGATCTCCGTATACCGGCTGCCGCTGGCCGTCAATGCCGACGATACCGCGGCAGACGAAGGTCACCAGGTAGCGCTCGGGCTCGCTTCCTGGGAGAACGTCGATGGGCTTGACTCGCACCCAGTCGCTCTCCTCGTTGAGCCTGTCGAGGCGACGGCGCTCGGCCGCCAGGCGGTCCTGGCGGGGATCCCGGGCGGCGGCGGTCGCCTCCCGGACCAGGCACAGCCGCCCAGGCCCGGAGGGGCGAAGTCGCCACCGTCCGGCCGAGCGGACACCGAGCCGGGCGAGGAGCCCGGCCGAGAGGAGGCCGGCCGGGCTACCCGCGCCGTCGCACGGCGCCCCGTCCGCCCACCTGACGCGAACCTCTCGCCCGTCGACTCCGATCACGACGATCTCGCGGTCTGAAGTCACTGGACAACGCCCTCCTCCACGCCCGCGGTGACGCTGCGCAACAGGGTGAGACGGTGCTGATCGGCGACCCCGTTCTCGGCCAGGGTCTTGTCATGCTCCAGAGTGCGGCCGGTGTCCTTGTTGTCGAGCCGCCAAGTGATTGTCCGCCCTTCGGCGTCGGTCATCGGGAGCTGCAGCGCGTTCGCCAGCTCCTTGAGGAAGTCGGCGACGGTTATGTCGGGCGGTGCCTCGATGTCGTGCTGGTCGCCGCCCTGGGTGGAAATTTTGACAGTGATCAACTGAGCTACCTGTTCGGACATGACGGACCGTTCCTTTCACAGGGTTGGAGTGGTGGTGGCTACCGAGTCGACGGATCGCAGGAACCGAGGCATCTCAGCCGATCGCGCTGCCGCATCGCGGGCACTTGCCTCGACTGAGGGGGAGGCATCGCGCATGGATCTCGTGGGTCGGGTACTTCGAGCAACGCACCGTCGCGTCGTCGTCCGCGAACACCTGTCCGCATGCGGGACAGCTTCGGCGCTCGTTGCGCATGGCGAGCCGCTGCCCCGGTGGCCGAGTCGGAACGGATCGCCTGCGACGCGCCCTGGGAATTCGGATCGGTGCGGGCGACGGCACCGGCGAGGGCATGGCCGGCGGCGCCGGCGTGACGGTGACCGTCGGCGTGATCCGCGGCCTCGAGCTCTCCGGCGCCGTCGGCGACACGGGCCTGGCAAGCCGGATCGGCACCCGACCTCGACCGGCCAGCTCGCGCTGCCGCGCACTCTGCACCACCGCCCAGCAGGCGACGGCCGCCAGCAACGCAGTCAAGGCCGCAGTCAGCAGCGCAGCTTCCGCAGACACCCCCGCGCTCAGCGCCAGGACACCCGCCAGTCCGGCCCCGGCTCCGCCGGCTCCCAGTGCGGGACCGACCGGTTTCGCGACCTTCGCGGGCAATGGCCTCCCCTTCCCGGAAACGCTCCGAACGACCCGAATCCGGGACGGCTGCTCCGGCTGACCGACGGACACGCGGGATCTCCAGTTGCAATCTAGCGGGTGCGTTCATGGCAGGAGGGGCGCTAGGCTCGCCGCCTCCGAGAACGGGAGATCCGGAGGTGGCGGCTCGGCGCCCACGGGCGCGCGATCGCCTGAGAGCTCGTACCATCGGCAGGCGTTCGCCCCTCGGACCTCGAGGACCTCCAGCGCCGGAATGCCAAGGCGGGCAAGCGGCCATGGGGCGTAGTCCTCGGCACCGCTCACGACGTGGGTGGTCTCGACCTCACGGAGGTCGCCGCAGCTCGGACAGAGAGCCCGTTCGACGCTGACCGAAGACAACGGCGTGCTCAGGCTCTCGAGTTCGCCGCAGCGATGGCAACGTAGGCCGACGACGATCTCCCGCCCCAGCCGGACGTGTCCATCGCTACCCGACTCGATGCGAAAGCGGTCCAGCAGATCGCGGGCGCTGGTGGTGCGGTGACCGGCCCCGGCGACCTCGGTGACGGGACCGAACCGAAAATGGCCAGGGCACTGGTCTCGACGTGACATGGTCGTGGCGTAGACGTCGTTCGCCTGGCAGTTGACCACCAACCGGCTACCGGCGGCGCCAGGGCGGAGCAGGCCGTGGAGGATCTTGAGCGCTTCCTGGACCTGCAACGCCGCGATGATAGATCCCATGGTCGAGACCGTGGGCACCTTGCCTCGAGCGAGATTGCCCAACGCCAACCCGCGGCAGGAGGTTGCCTCGGCAAGGATAGTGAGGTCGTTGAGGGTGAGTGTGCACTCGTAGCAAGGGCCGTCGTCCGGGAGGTAGGGGGTGACGTCGCCGAGGAGGTTCTCCATCGCACCGTCCACCCACGGCTTCGCTATACGCTGGCACATGCGGTTGACGCTCCGCCGGGCAAGTCGGTTGTCGAGGCAGGAGAAGATAAGGTCCATGTCGCGGAGGAGACCATGGCCAACCACGTCCTCGACGGCGCCGTGCAGCGGCACCACATCGACGTCCGCGTTGAACTCCCGCAGCCGCTCGGCGAGAACCTCCGCCTTGGGTCGGCCGTGGTCGTGCTCGCGGAAGAAGATCGAGCGGGTCAGGTTGGCGACCTCCACGGTGTCGGGGTCAACCAGCGTGATCCGGCGGACCCCCATCATCGCGAGGTTCTTCGCGACCTCGTTGCCGAGAGCTCCCGCGCCGACGATCAGGGCACGGGCAGCGCGGATTCGATCCAGTTCCCAGATCGAGCTCAGAGCCAGAGATTGATACCGGTCGCGCGCGCGATCGACGATCCGTGTCCGCATGTTCACCCGCTCCCAGGGTCGAATCCGAGCTGACTTCAGTCATCCGCAATCCAGTCCGAGAGGAGACGCGAGAGAGGACCGAGTCGGGGATCATCGATTCAGCCGGGGCGACATCGAGACAGCTGGTCCCCCCGGAAACCATGCCCCCGCCCTTGACAGCCCGCTACGCATTGCCTTATCAATACCGCCTCATGTCCGGCGTCGCCACCCCCGCCAGCCCGCGCCACCGACTCGTGCGCCTCGAGGCCTGCGCCTGTACTTGCCGCAGTGCCCAGGCCGCCGTGCGGCGGTGCGGGGACGCGGGCTAGCGCCGCCGAACCGACCCGAAGACCTTCCGAGGACCCGCACCGGCGCCATCGGAGCGGGTCCTTTCGTCTCAGCGCACCTCGCGAGATCCCGCTCCCGTCGCTCCGGTCGGCCGCCCCGGCCGGTCTCCGGATGACTGTGGAGCGTCCATGGATCATCGCGCCCGCGTCTACGACAGCGTCCTCGACCTGCTCCCGAGCGAGGAGAACCCCTCGCCGATGGTGCGGGTGCGGCGGCTGAATCCGCGCCCGGAGAGCTTCGCCCTGTGGGCCAAGCTCGAGTGGATGAACCCTTTCGGCTCGGTCAAGGACCGCGCCGCCTGGGCGCTCTTGCGCCAGCTCGAGGAGGCCGGCCGGCTCGACGGCGGCCGCGGCGTGGTCGAGCCGACCTCGGGCAACACCGGCATCAGCCTGGCCGCGCTGGCCAGCGTCCGCGGCCACCCGATGCTCGCCATCGTCCCCAACAAGGTGCCGCTCGAAAAGAAGCTCCTCCTGCGCATCGCCGGCGCCGAGCTGGAGGTGGTCTCGGACGAGCTGTGCCCCTCGCCCGGGATGGGCGACGGCTCGATCAACCTGGCCAAGACTTACGCCAAGGCCCAGTCCGAGCGCTGGGCGATGCCCAACCAGTACGAGAACGAGGCCAACGTCGAGGCCCACGTCGCGACTACCGGCCCGGAGATCTGGCGCCAGACCGGCGGCGAGGTCACCCACGTCTTCCTCTCGCTCGGCACCTGCGGCACGGTCACCGGGCTCGCCCGCTTCTTCCGCGACAAGAAGGCCCCCGGCGAGAAGCCCGTGAAGATGATCGCCGTCCAGCCGACCGAGGGGCACGACGTGCCCGGCCTGCGCAACGTCGCCCAGCTCGGAGTCTCGAAGCTCTTCGACCCGACCCTGATCGACGAGATCCTCGAGATCGACTACGAGCTGGCCTACACCCGCGCGGTCGAGCTGGCGCGCGCCGAGGGTCTCCTCGCCGGCCCGAGCTCCGGGCTGATCTACGAGGGGGCGCGCCGCGTCGTCGAGCGCGACGGCTCCGGCTGCGGCGTGATGATCTTCCCCGACAACGTCTTCAAGTACACGTCCAACTTCGTCCGCCACCTCCCCGCCCTCGCCGAGGGCGTGGAGCCCGGCACTGGAGGCAAGCGATGAGCAGCAGCGACGGCTACGCGCACCCGGAAGTCCTGGTCTCGACCGACTGGGTCAAGCAGCACCTCGGCGACCCGGCGGTGAAGCTGGTCGAGATCGACGTCGACACCCAGGCCTACTCGGCCGGGCACATCCCCGGCGCAGTGGGCTGGAACTGGCAGACCCAGCTCCAGGACCCGCAACGCCGCGACATCCTGGGCAAGGAGGGCTTCGAGCGGCTGCTCGGCGAGTCCGGCATCACCCCCGGCGACACCGTGGTCGTCTACGGCGACAACAACAACTGGTTCGCGGCCTACGGCTTCTGGCTGCTCAAGCTCTACGGCCACCCCGACGTCCGGCTGATGGACGGCGGCCGGGTCAAGTGGCTCAACGAGGACGACAAGGAGCTGACCCCCGAGCCGCCGCTGCCGGCCCCAACCACCTACATCGCCCGCGGCGAGCACCCCGAGCTGCGCGCGAAGCTCACCGACGTCTTCGCCGTCCTCGACCGGCGCGACCAGAACCTGGTCGACGTCCGCAGCGCCGACGAGTTCACCGGCAGGATCATCGCCCCGCCCGGCCTGCCCGAGACCGCCCAGCGCGCCGGCCACGTCCCGGGCGCGAAGAACGTCCCGTGGTCGACCGCGGTGGCCCCCGACGCCACCTTCAAGCCCGCCGGCGAGCTGCGCCGGATCTACCTCGACGGCGCCGGGGTCGATCCCGCCCGCCCGACCATCGCCTACTGCCGCATCGGCGAGCGCTCCAGCCACACCTGGTTCGTGCTCAAGTACCTCCTGGGCCTCGACGGCGTACGCAACTACGATGGGAGCTGGACCGAGTACGGCAACCTGATCGGGGTGCCGATCGAACGATGAGCGGGGAATCCGACCGGGCGCCGCCGCCCGTACAACCCGCCGAGGAGACGACGATGCATAGAATCCTGCCACCGATCGGCCGGGCGGGCGCAGCAGCGCTCGCCGCGGCCCTGTTCGTCCTCGGCTGCGCACCGGTCGACCCAGGAGACGCCGCGATGATCAGCGACAAGCCCACCGACAGGACCACCGACAGGACCACCGACAAGCCCACCGACGCGGAGCTCCGCGCCCGGCTGACCCCGATCCAGTACGAGGTCACCCAGCACGACGGCACCGAGCCGCCGTTCCGCAACGAGTACTGGGACAACCAGGAGCCCGGGATCTACGTCGACGTGGTCTCCGGCGAGCCGCTCTTCAGCTCGCTCGACAAGTTCGACTCGGGCACCGGCTGGCCGAGCTTCACGCAGCCGCTCGAGCCCGAGAACGTGACCGAGCACACCGACCGCAAGCTCTTCATGACGCGGACCGAGGTGCGCTCGGCGCGGCGCCGACTCGCACCTCGGCCACGTCTTCGACGACGGCCCGGCGCCGACCGGCCAGCGCTACTGCATGAACTCGGCGTCGCTGCGCTTCGTCCCGGTCGACCGAGCTCGAGGCCGAGGGCTACGGCCGGTTCCTCGCCCGTTTCGAGAAGGCGGGCGGGCGCCCCGGCGGCCGACTGCCGGCCGGCGCGAGACCGCGATCCTCGCCGGCGGCTGCTTCTGGGGCATGGAGGAGCTGCTGCGCAAGATCCCGGGCGTGGTCGAGACGAGGTCGGCTACACCGGCGGCGCCCTCCCCGGCGCCGACCTACGACGACGTCAAGACGGGCACCACCGGGCACGCCGAGTCGGTGCGGATCGTCTTCGACCCGGAGCGGCTCTCCTACGAGGAGCTCCTCGACTGGTTCTTCCGCATGCACGACCCGACGACCCGGAACCGCCAGGGGAACGACGTCGGCACGCAGTACCGCTCCGCGATCTTCTCCACCACCGACGAGCAGCGCGAAGACCGCCGCCGAGGTGAAGGCGAGGTCGACGCGTCCGGCAAGTGGAAGCGGCCGGTCGTCACCGAGATCGTGCCGGCGGGCGACTTCTGGCAGCGCCGAGGACTACCACCAGGACTACCTGCGAGAAGAACCCCGGCGGCTACACCTGCCACTACCTGCGGGAGGTGGACTTCGCGAAGGAGGTCGGCGGGCTCGGGGGCTGATCCGGGGCGGCTCACTCGGGGCTGACGACCCGCCAATTGAGCTGCCGCGCGGCCTCGGCCATCCTGACGTCGTAGGTGACGAGCGTACGCACCTCGTCGCCGAGCTGATGCGCCGTCGCCAGGTGAATGGCGTCGAGCGTGCGGAGCCCGGCCGGAAGCAGGAGACCGGCGGCGTTCAGGATGCGGTCGTTGAGGCGGACGAGATCGAAGCGCAGCAGCACGGTCCGACCTCGCGAGACGGCCGCCTCCCCCGCGGGCAGGAGGGCGCGCAGCACCTCGGCCCGGGAGAGCGCGCTCGACATCAGGGGTCGCCGGCGCCGCAGATAGCTGCGGAGCGCGTCGGACTCGGGCTCACGGATCGCGAGCTTCACGATGGCCGAAGAGTCGACGTAGGTCGCCACGATCAGCGCTCGTCGCGGCGCAGGCGGGCGAGGACCTCGGACGGCAGTTCGACCCCGCGGGCGAGCTCGAGCGGCTCGGGAAGATCTTCGAACCCACCGGTCGCCGGTTCGATCTCACCCGCGGCGCGCAGTCGGTCGAGCCGGCTCCCCTCCGGCAGCGGCGAGAGCAGCGCCACCGGACGACCGCGATCGGTGATCTCGATGGTCTCGCCTCGAGCCACCCGGCCCAGGAGCTCACTCGCCCGCTGTCGCAATTCCCGGATCCCTGCGGCGGCCATAGGTGCTACTTGTAGCACAATCGAGTCGGCACCCACAAGCCGCGTCGAGCGCGCGGGCCGCGGGATCGCACCGCGCCGTCATCTACCGTTCACCCTGGATGCGATAGAAAGGCACCCCATGAGCCGACGCCGAATTCGTTTCCGCCGCCCGGGACAGCGCTGGCTGCTCGTGGCGCTCGCCCTCCTCGCCGGGCTCGTCTTGGCCCGCCACCTCGCGCAGCGCTCGGGCGGGGAACCCCTCGAGCCGGAGCGCCGTGCCGCGGAGGCGCCGGCCTCGGCCCCCCTCGACCTGCCGCCGGGCGAGCGCACCCGGCTCGCGGCGTTCGCCCGCGCGCGCCTCGAGGGCGGCGCGGCGGCGGCGGTGCCCGAAGGGGCGGAGGGCGAGGAGAAGACCGCCCTGGTCAGCCTCGGCCGCGACGACCGCACCGCGCTGGTCGCGATCGGCCGCGGCTCCTCCTACGCGGCGGCGGTCGCCGCGGCGGTCGACGACCTCGCGGCACGGAGCGGCGGATCCGATGGAGGAGCAGCGGCGGACCGCGAAGCCGGCCGGTTGAAGATCGACCTGGTCGCCTCGATCGGCCCGGAGCGGCGCTTCGCCGAGGGCGGCAAAGCCGAGATCGATCCCGGCCTCGAGGGGCTCTGGCTCCCCGGCCCGGACCTGATGCTCCTCCCCGAGGAGCTGGCGTCCCGCGGCTTGATCGCCCGCGGCGACCTCCAGAGCGGCCGGCTCGCCCGCTACCTGGCCGAGGGCCCGCGGCGGACCGCGGCGGTCGACGGCAACCCGGGCAAGACCGGCGAGCCCTACCGCGTGGTCCGCTTCGACAGCTTCGCCGAGGGCGCGGCGGGGCTGCCGGTCCAGCTCTACCGCGGCAACGACCGCTCGCCGGTCGTCTCGCCGGAGACGCTCCTCGCGGCGGCGCGCGCCGGGGGCGACTACCTGCTCCTCCACCAGCACGCCGACGGCGGCTTCGACTACCTCTACGACCCGACCGAGGACGCCGTCGGGCCGGGCTACAACCTGCTGCGCCACGCCGGGAGCTGCTACGCCCTCTTCGAGCTCCACCGCGCGACCGGCGACGGCCGCTACCTCGACGCCGGCCGGCGCGGGGTCGAGCGCCTCCTCGCCCACGTCATGGGCCCGCGCCCGGCGGACGCCGCCGCCGGCGCCGAATTCGACGCCATCGCCGAGATCGACGAGCCGGAGGCCAAGCTCGGCGGCGCGGCGCTGGCGGTCCTGGCGATGGTCGAGCACCAGCGGGTGAGCGGCGACGACCGCTGGCTCGCCGGCGCCGGACGCCTCGCCCGCTTCCTCCTCTACATGCAGGGGCCGGACGGCCGCTTCGCGTCGAAGTACTTCTACGGCGAGCCGGACGACGAGGAGTTCGAGTCGATCTACTACCCGGGCGAGGCGATCCTCGCCCTCTCGCGGCTCCACCGCCTCGACGGCGACCCGGGCTGGCTGGCGGCGGCGCGCCGCGGCGCCGACTACCTGATCGACGGCCGCGACGCCGGCAAGGCGACCGCCGACCTGCCGCACGACCACTGGCTCCTGATGGGCCTGGCCGAGCTGGACGAGCTGACCGGCGATCCGCGCTACGCCGCCCACGGCGCCCGCATCGCCGAGGCGATCGTCGCCGCCCAGCGCGTCCGCTCCCCGCATCCGGACTGGATCGGCTCCTATTACGACCCGCCGCGCACGACCCCGACCGCGACCCGCGCCGAGGCGCTGGTGGCGATGGACCTCCTGGCGCGGCGCACCGGCGGCGACCGCCGGCCGGTCGTCGAGGCGCTCTTGCGCATGGCGGCGTTCCAGCGGCGCTGCCAGCTCACCGCCGAGAGCGCCCTCTACCTGCCGCGGCCCGACCGCGCGGCCGGCGGCTTCCGGCGCAGCCTGACCGACTGGGACGTGCGGATCGACTACGTCCAGCACAGCGTCTCGTCGCTCCTGGGCCTGCGCGAGATCCTGCTCCGCGAGGCGGCCGCCGCCCGCGGGGCGACCCCGGAAGCGCCGGCCCCGCGGTAGAGAAATCGCTGTCATCTCCTGTTCATCCTCCATCCCGCAGACTGGCGGCCAACGCAGGCACTCCGCCGCGCCGTTTCAGGACTGGAGGACTTCAACCCATGCGACCCTCAACCCGCAAATTTCTCTTCCGCCTCGGTCTGACGACCGTCGCAGCGCTCCCGGCGGCGGTCCTGCTCGTGGCTCACCCGGTATCCGCCGCCGATCTCGGCGCCCCGGTGCTGATCGTGGCCGCCGACCTCGACGCCGACGGCATCATCAACGAGTACGACGACGACGTGGACGGCGACGGCGTGCCCAACTGGGACGACGCCGACCGCGACGGCGACGGCCTGCTCGATCCGGACGACGGCGACGCCGACGGCAACGGCCTGCCGGACGGCGACAAGGGCCCGAGCAACATCCCGGGCCAGGGCACCGGGGACGACGACGACGACGACGACGACGACGACGACGACGACGACGACGACGACGACGACGACGACGACGACGACGACGACGACGACGACGACGACGACGACGACGACGACGACGACGACGACGACGACGACGACGACGACGACGACGACGACGACGACGACGACGACGACGACGACGACGACGACGACGACGACGACGACGACGGCATCTTCACCGTCGCCCCGTTCACCTGCCTCGCGACTCCCTCGACGCTCTGCTTCGACAACAACCGCTTCCAGGTCCAGGTGACCTGGACCACGCCCGACGGCGATACGGGGTTCGCGACCTCGGTCCAGCAGCTCAGCTCCGACCGCTCCGACCTGCTCTGGTTCTTCAACAGTGCGAACTACGAGATGGTCGTCAAGACCCTCAACGGCTGCGCCTTCAACGGCCACTACTGGGTCTTCGCCTCGGCCACGACCAACGTCGGCTGGGAGCTGCGGGTGACCGACTCGCAGACCGGCAGAGGCAAGTTCTTCCGCAACCCCGTGGGCCAGTCGTCGCGGACGGTGACCGACACCACCGCCCTGCCCGTCTGCCCGTAGCGGGCGGCCGGCTCCTATCGTTAGGCCTGGTAGGGGCGACCGGTCCGGTCGCCCCTACAATGCTCCCCGATGAGACTCCCCAGGCCCCTCCAGTGGACGACGGCGGCCGCGCTCGGGGCGGCCGCCGCGTTCTGGATCGAGCCCGGCCTCTGGCGCCTCGCGGCCGGCGCCGCGGCGGTCGCGGTCCTGCTGCTCCCCCGCCTGCCCGGGCCGGCGGCGACCGGCCTCGCCGCGCGCCGCACCCGGTGGCTGGTCCTCCTGGCGGTCGCCTCCGCCGCGCAGGCCACCGCCCCGGACCTCTGGGCCTTCGCGACCTCGCCCTGGGTGCGGGTCTGGAACGTCTACCACTACTACCTGGGCAGCAAGTACTTCGCCGAGCTGGGCTACGGCGACCTCTACGTCGCCAGCCTGGCGGCCGACGACGCCGGTTGGTGGAGCGGGATCGACCGCGTCCGCGACCTCGAGACCCACGAGGTGGTGCCGCGCGACGCCGCCCTCGCCGGCTACCGCCCCGAGGAGCACTTCACGCCCGAGCGCTGGGCGGCCTTCCGCCGCGACGTCGCGGCGCTCCAGCCGCAGCGGCCGCCGGACCAGTGGGACGGCATCTTCCGCGACCGCGGCTACAACCCGCCGCCGCTCTGGACGGCGGTCGGCGGCCTGCTCGCCCGCCTCCCCGCCTCCTGGCCGTGGGCGCTCAAGCTCCTCTGCTCGCTCGACCTCGCGATCCTGGCGGCGACCTTCCTCCTGATCCGGCGCACCTTCGGCGCCCGCTCGGCGGCACTGGCGCTGCTCTTCTTCGCGCTCAACCCGGTCAACGAAGGACGCATCGTCGGGAGCTTCCTCGGCTACGACTGGTTCGCCGCGCTCGCCTCCGGCTTCTGCCTCTGGCGCCGCGGGCGGACGATCCCCGCCGCCGGGCTCCTCGCCTATGCCGCGGGGACGCGGATCTTCCCGGCGGTCTTCCTGGTCGCCGCGGGGATCGCGATCGCGGCGAGGGCCTGGCGGGCGGGGAGCGTGGCGCGCCGGGAGCTGCGCTTCGCCGCGGCGCTCGCCGCCTGCGGGCTCGTAGCCTTCGCGATCGGCGCCCTCGGAGTCCGCGGCGCCGGCGGTTCGAGGGGCGGCGCCTGGGGCGACTTCGCCGCCGAGATCTCGCGCCACAACGCCGAGCATCGCTTCGGCGAGCAGCGGATCGGCCTCGCCCACATGTTCACCCGCGACGTCCGGACCCTCGACCTCGACGAGCCCGGCCGCGGAGAGCGCCGCGAGCTGGCGGCGCGGCAGCGGCCGCTCTTCGTCGCCTCGGGCGCCGTGCTGCTCCTCGGCTTCGGCCTCGCGGCGGTGCGCCGGAGCCCGTTCGACGCCTTCGTCCTCGGGCTGGTGCCCTTCTTCGTCCTGGCGGTCAGCTCGCGCTACTACTGGGCGGTGCTCGCCCTGGTGCCGCTCCTCGCCCGGCCGGGCCCCTCCGCCCGCCGGCGGGTGCGCCGGCTGGCCGCCGCCCTGGCCGGGATCTTCGCCCTCCTCGGGGTCGCCGAGCTGCGCGGGTTCGCCGGTTTCGAGCTCTACAGCCTGTTCGAGCTGCTCCTCGCCGGGTTCTTCGCGGCGCTCCTCGGCGGCTTCCTCCTCCACGACCTCGCGGTGCGCCGGCGGCGCTTCCCGGTGCGCGCCTGGTACCGGAGCGCCGCGCTCGCCGGCGCCTTCTTCGCCGCCCTCTTCCTGCTCCTGGTCTGGCTGCGCGCGCCGCACCCCGACCTGCCGATCCGCGATGTCGACGAGGCGGTGAGCGCGCTAATCGCCGCGTCATGGCTCGAGGGGGGCGTCCCCTACCGCGACGCCATCGACCAGCGCGGGCCGGTGACCTACCTGATCTACGCCGCGGTCTTCGCGGCGACCTCGGCGCACGACATGGCGGCGGTCCGCTGGGCGCTCCTGCTCCTGATCCTCGCCTCGTGCTGGGTGGTCTTCCGGCTCGGCCGGCGGCTGCGGCCGGGGGGCGCGGGGGCCGCGGTCGGCTACCTCGCGGCGTTCCTGGTCGCGGTCTCGAGCTTCACCTACCGGCGGAGCCAGATGCTCGCCTTCCACACCGAGTGGCCGCTGATGCTGTTCGCGGCTCTGGCGATGCTGCTGGTCTGGCGGGGTCTGCGGCGGGACGGATCGGGAGGAGGCGGGCGGCGCGATCTGATCGCCGCCGGCGCCTGCTTCGCCGCGGGCTTCCTGGCCAAGCAGCCCGGGATCTTCGACGCCGGCGCGGCGGCGCTCTTCGTCCTCCTCTGGCAGCATCGGCGGGGCGTGCTCTGGAGCGCGGACACGCTCCGGAAGGCGGCCGCGCTCGCCGCCGGCTTCTTCGCCGTCCTCGGGGCGACCGCCGCCTACTTCGCCGCCGTCGGCGCGTTCGGCGACTTCGTCTTCTACTTCTGGACCTACAACGTCGAGCACTACACCGCGGTCGTCCCCTGGAGCGAGCGGCTCGCCGCGCTCGATCCGTTCGACCACGGCCGCCACTACCTGACCGCCAACCCGCTCCTCCTCGTGGGCTCGGCAGTCTCGATCGCGGCCGCCGCGGCCGGCTGGATCCGGCGCCGAAGGACCGATGGCCGGCTGCTCGTCGCGCTCTGGTTCCTGTTCGGCTACTTCGGGGCGTCGTACAGCGGGCGCAACTTCGGCCACTACTTCATCCAGATCATCGCTCCGGCCTGCCTGCTCGCGGCCTGGGCCGGGGTCGACTTTTGGCGGGCTCTGGCTCCGCGCCTCGAGCGCTGGCGCGGCCGGGCGGACCTCGCCGCCGCCGGCCGCGCGGCGCTGGCGGCGGCGCTGGTCGTCGGCCTCGCCTACCCCCTGGTGCGTTTCGGTGGCGAGATCGCCGGGCTCACCCTGTGGGACGACCGCTCCGCCCCGCCCGAGCGGGCGCGGCTCCTCGAGGCGATCCGGAAGCGGACGGCGCCCGGTGAAGCGATCTTCGTCTGGGGCTACTACCCGGAGCTCTACGTCCTGGCGCCGCGCCGGCCGGCCAGCCGCTACAGCAACACGAACTACCTGACCGGCATGCTGCCGTGGGAGAACCACCAGCCGGGGGTCGACACCTCCGCCCACGTCGTCCCCGGGGCGTGGGACCTCCTGATCGCCGAGCTGGAAGCCGCCCGGCCGCCGCTGGTCGTCGACACCGCCGCCGGCGATCATCGCTACTACGCCAAGTACCCGATCGCCGCGTTCCCTCGGCTCCAGGGTTTCCTCGACCGAGGCTACGTCTTCGACGGCGTGGTCGACGACGGCCGCGGCCGGCCGGTGGCGGCGCTCTGGAGGCGGCGGTGAGCCTCCCCTATACTGCCCGCCCCCGCCCGGCGGCGGGCGCCGCACGATGCCTCCCCCCGTCCTCATCGACTGCCACGGGCTGAGCAAGAGCTTCGGCCGCGCGCCGCTGTTCGAGGGGCTGACCTTCGCCGTCCGCGAGGGCGACCACATCGGGGTGGTCGGACCCAACGGCTCCGGCAAGTCGACGCTCCTGCAGATCCTCGCCGGCCGGCTCGAGCCGGACGCCGGCGAGCGCCGGACGCGCCGGCACCTACGGATCGGCTACGTGCCGCAGGACCCGGTGTTCGCGCCCGGGCTGACCGTCGAGGAGGTGCTGCTCGAGGCCCTGCGCGCGCTCCCCCACCTCGACGAGGCGGAGCGCTACCAGCAGCTCGCGGTCGCCCTGAGCAAGGTCGGGTTCGCCGACCGCACGGAGCGGACCGACACCCTCTCCGGCGGCTGGCGCAAGCGCCTGGCGATCGCCCGCGAGCTGGCGCTCTCGCCCGAGGTGCTGCTCCTCGACGAGCCGACCAACCAGCTCGACCTCGAGTCGATCGTCTGGCTGGAGGAGCTGCTGCGCTCGGAGCCCGAGGCGTTCGTGGCGGTGAGCCACGACCGCTACTTCCTCGACGCCGTCGGCCGCCGCATCCTGGAGCTGGACCGGCGCTACCCGGAGGGCTACTTCGCGGTCGAGGGCGGCTACGCGGAGTTCCTCGACGCCCGCGACGAGCGGCTGCGCCAGGACGAGACCTACCGCGCCACCCTCGCCAACCTGGCCCGGCGCGAGGTGGAGTGGCTGCGGCGCGGCCCGAAGGCGCGGACGACCAAGGCCAAGGCGCGCGTCGATTCGGCCGGGGAGCTGATCGCCGAGCTGGCCGAGGCCAACGCGCGCACCGCGAACGCCGGCGCCGGCGCGGCGATCGAGTTCACCGCCTCGGGCCGGCGCACCCGGCGCCTCTGGATCGGCAAGGGGCTCGCGAAGCGCTACGGCGAGCGCGTCGTCCTCGACCGCCTCGACATCCTCCTGACCGCCGGCAAGCGGCTCGGGATCGTCGGCCGCAACGGCTCGGGCAAGACCACGCTGCTGCGCATCCTGGTCGGCGAGATCGAGCCCGATTCGGGCGAGATCGAGCGCGCCGAGGGGCTGCGCGTCGTCTACTTCGAGCAGAACCGCGAGAGCCTCGACCCGGCGCTCTCCCTCGAGCGCGCGCTCTCGCCCCGCGGCGACCACGTCGATTTCCAGGGGCGGTCGCTCCACGTCGCCTCGTGGGCGCGGCGCTTCCTCTTCCGCGCCGAGCAGCTCCGCACCCCGGTCGGCCAGCTCTCGGGCGGCGAGAAGGCCCGCATCGTGCTCGCCCGGCTGATGCTCCGCCCCGCCGACCTGCTGGTCTTGGACGAGCCGACCAACGACCTCGACATCGCCACCCTCGACGTCCTCGAGGAGGCGCTCCTCGAGTTCACCGGCGCGGTGGTCCTGGTCACCCACGACCGCTTCCTCCTCGACCGGGTGTCGACCGAGATCCTCGCCCTCGACGGCGCCGGCGGCGCCGAGAGCTTCGCCGACCTGTCGCAGTGGCTGGCGGCGCGCCGCGCGTCCGACGCGTCGGCGCCGGCCGAGAAGGCTCCGGCGGATCGAGTCGAACCCGGGACGCCCCGTCCCCACGCCGGCGGCAAGAAGCTCACCTACCGCGACCAGCGCGAGTGGGACGGCATGGAGGCGGCCGTCCTCGCCGCCGAGCAGCGCCTCGAGGGCGCGGACGCCGCCGCCGCCGACCCCGCGATCGCGACCGACGCCGCCGCCCTTCAGGATCGCGTCGCCGCGGCCGAGGCCTGCCGCCGGGAGGTCGAGGGCCTCTACGCGCGCTGGGCCGAGCTGGAGGAGAAGCAGGCCTGACGGCCCGACGGTTTGACGATAGCCTCGGACTCGCCCGACCAGAGGAGGTAGCTTGCACCAGCAGAACCGCCCCAGCGCCAACCGCCCCAGGACGGCCGGCGAGCGACCGTCGCTCCGGCCGTCCCGAGTCCTCTGGGCCCTCGCGGCGGCCGCGCTCGCTGCAGCGGGACTCGCCGCGACGGGACTTGCCGCGACCCCGGCTCCCCAGGCCGATCCGCCCGCGCGCGGCGCCGCTCCAAAACCCGCCGCACCCTCCGCCGCGGCCGCCCCAGGCACCGCTGCCGACCGCAACTGGCCGCAGTGGCGCGGCCCGCTCGGCACCGGCGAGGCGCCGCACGCCGATCCTCCCGTCCGCTGGAGCGAGACCGAGAACGTCCGCTGGAAGACCGAGATCCCCGGCCGGGGCCACTCGACCCCCGCCGTCTGGGGCGACCGCGTCTTCGTCACCGCGGCGATCCCGAGCGGCGACCCCGTCCCCGCCGTCGACCCCCACGGCGCGCACGACAACGCCCCGTCGATCCGGCGGCAGCGCTTCGTCGCGCTCGCCCTCGACCGCGGCGACGGCCGGATCCTCTGGCAGCGCACCCTCGGCGAGGAGGTCCCGCGCGAGAGCGGCCACCTGACGGCGAGCTTCGCCTCCCCCTCCCCGGTCACCGACGGCGAGCGCCTCTTCGCCTACTTCGGCTCGCACGGCCTCTATGCCCTGGACCTCGAGGGGAAGCTCCTCTGGCAGGCCGACCTCGGCGACATGGAGACCCTCCACGGCCACGGCGAAGGCAGCTCTCCCGCGCTCGCCGGCGACGCCGTGGTCGTCAACTGGGACCACGAGGGGCAGTCGTTCCTGGCCGCGTTCGACACGGCGACCGGCGAGCGGCGCTGGCGCGTCGAGCGCGACGAGCCGACCTCGTGGGCGACGCCGATCGTCGTCGAGGAGGGCGGCCGGCGGCAGGTGGTGGTCAGCGGCACCCGCCGGATCCGCGGCTACGACCCGGCGACCGGCGGCGTGCTCTGGGAGTGCGGCGGCCTCTCCTCCAACGTCGTCGCCTCGCCGGTCGCCGGCGGCGGCATGGTCTTCGCCGGCAGCAGCTACGAGAAGCGGTCGCTCCTCGCGATCCACCTCGACGGCGCGCGCGGCGACCTCACCGGCACCGACCGGGTGGCCTGGACCCGCGACCGCGCCACCCCCTACGTCCCCTCGCCGCTCCTCTACCGCGGCGCCCTCTACTACCTGAGCCACTACCAGGGCATCCTCACCCGGCTCGAAGCCAGGACCGGCCGAGACCGCCCCGGCGCCTTCCGCCTCGCCGGCCTCGGCAACGTCTACGCCTCGCCGGTGGCCGCCGCCGGGCGGGTCTACATCACCGATCTCGCCGGCGCCACCCTGGTGCTGAGCGACGGCGACCAGCCCGAGGTGCTGGCGCTCAACCGCCTCGACGACCGCTTCAGCGCCTCGGCGGCGGTGGCCGGGCGGGAGCTGTTCCTGCGCGGGGAGCGCAGACTGTACTGCCTGGCGCAAGGGTGAGTGGCACGGCGCCCGGGTGGTCGCCGCGGACTCAAGGCGAGGGCCGGGCCCCCCACGCCATGGCGGACATGCCGTCGGCGGTCCGCCCGATCACCTGGGCGACGCCGATCACCGGGTAGATGCGGCCGAACCAGGTCGCCTGCTCCGTGAAGTTGGCCTTGAACAGCGAGTAGAGCCTCCCCGACCGGGGATGGAAGTCCATCCCGTGGGGCCGCGGGTCGAGACCGAAGCCGGCCGGGAAGTGCAGCGGTCTCTCGAACAGCACCTCGCTGTCCTCGGGATCGAGGAGCTGCAGGGCCGCCGACCCCTCCCCCGGCAGGTCGCCGCTTTCGGCGCCGTAGAGGAGGTGCCCGTGGCGCGAGAAGGCGAGGCCCCCGCCGTTGTGGAACCCGGTGCCCGGGAAGCCGGGCTCGATCCGCTGGGTCGCCGCGCCGGTCACGAGGTCGATCGTCGCCAGCCCCCCGCCGGGGAAGGTGTAGGCGAAGAGCTCGCCGTCCTCGGAGAACGCGAGGTCGCTCATCACCCGGCGCTGCGGGAAGACGCCGATGAAGCCCTCGAGGCCGGTCGGCCCGACCTCGGTGAGCTGCGCGGTCTCGGGGTCGATGGTCACCAGGACGCTGGTCTCGGCGGCGTCGTTGCGCGAGCCGACGGCGTAGAGGACGCCGTCGTCCGAGACCGCCATCGCGCCGATGTGCAGCACGGAGGTGCCGGTCGACCCGATCAGGGTCGCCTCCCCGGACCCCGGATCGATCTCGTAGAGCAGGCTCGGCCCGGTGCGCGACAGGGTCGCTATACCGTAGAGCACCGGCTGGTTGCCTTGGCCGGACGGGTCCGCCGCCAGTGGCAGGGCGAGGGTCGCGGTCAGGACCGCGACCGCCAGAAGGAACTTCCGGGTCCTCGAGAGCTTCACGGGAACCTCCTCTCCGTCGTCTTGTTCGGCGAAGACTTGTTTCGGACTCTTCGCAGAAGCGTACACGAAACGATGCTCACCGTGGTACTCGGCGCTCTCGGGGAGCCTCCCTGCTCCGACCGACACCCCGACGATACGGAGAGGCAGGAAGCGCTGACGAAGTGGGGAGAGGCCTGCCTCGTCTACGCCCACCGGCTCGTCGGCCACGAGCGGGTCGAGCCGTTGCTTCAGGCCACCGGCACTTGAGGCTCCTGCTCGGCGCCTGCGCCTGGGGCGGCGCCCGCGCCGAGTTGGAGCGCATCGGCCACGACGTCACCTGGGCCGGCGATTGGGACGAGGATCCCGGCGACGAGGAGATCCTGACGCGGGCCCACAACGCCGATCGCATCCTGGTCACTCTCGACAAGGACTTCGGCGAGCTCGCGGTGGTCCGCGGCATCCCGCACTCCGGCATCATTCGCCTCGTCGGTTTCCCGGCGCGAGCACAGGCCGGAGTCTGCCTTCAGGTCCTCGAGCGCTATCGGGAGGACCTTGCGGCCGGCGGCATCGTCACCGTGCAACCCGGCCGGGTGCGGCTGCGGCCCGGCGGCCGCGGTTCCTGAGCGCGACACCATCCCTGACGCAGGCCGAAAGGGCCAAACCCAAGCGAGGAGATCGCTTGCACCGCCAGACCCACCCCCACGCCCACCGCCCCCCGACCGCCGGTGAGCGCTCGCCGCGCCGGCCGTCCCGGATCCTCTGGGTTCTCGCGGCGGCCGCGCTCGCGGCGGCGGGACTCGCCGCGACCCCGGCTCCCCAGGCCGATCCGCCCGCACGCGGCGCCGCTCCGAAGCCGGCCGCACCGCCTGCCGCGGCCGCTCCGGGCGCCGCCGCCGACCGCGAATGGCCGGCGTGGCGCGGCCCGCTCGGCACCGGCGAGGCGCCGCATGCCGATCCCCCCGTCCGCTGGAGCGAGACCGAGAACGTCCGCTGGAAGACCGAGATCCCCGGCCGCGGCCACTCGACCCCCGCTCAGTGCACGAACGCCGCCGGCAGGAACGGCAGCAGCGGCAGGCGGAAGCACGACCGGTTGAGGACGTCGGCCAGCGCCTGCTGGCGGAACGCCAGGTCGTTGAAGTTGCGGGTGACCGTCGCGTCGCCCGGGTCGGGCATCGACATGCCGGTGAGGAAGCCGGACAGGCTCGCCGGCGTGCCCGGGGTGCGCGTGCCGCTGTCGCCGATGTGCGTGAACCGGGTCCGGGTTTCGCCGGCGTGACACCCGGAGCAGGTGGCGAGCGAGACCTTGTGCCGCAGGTCGACGCCGCTGGGCATCGCCAGGACCCCGGGCGCCTCCCAGAAGAAGCCGGCGTTCGGGGTCGGAGCGACGGCGCCCAGGAACGGGTCGAGCAGGGTCGGGAAGCGGGTCGGGATGACGTGCTGGTTGGCGAGGATCGCGGCCGAATCGCCGGCGATGTACGCCGACAGGGTCGGCGTGTTGTTCAGCCCGAGGTCCGGGGTCTGCTTGACGGTCACCAGCCCGAGCTCCCCCGGCGCCGAGCTGCCCGGTCCCTGGAGCGTGAACTCGCGCAGCTCCCAGGGCACGCCGAGGGCGATCTCGTTGGTGCGGAGCTGGGAGAGGGCGTTCTGGTTCGGGAGCTGGGTCGGGTCCGCGCCGTGGTCGGTGAACTGCCTCGTGATCGCCTCCAGCGCGGCGTTGTAGGCGGCGCCGCCCACCGGGTGGAGGTCGAGGTCCTTCCACTGCTGGTGCCAGGCCTTGAGCCCGGTGCAGCCCTTGACGTCGATGCCGTACTCGAAGATGACGGTGAACGGCAGGGAGGAGCAGCCGGAGGGATCGAGCAGACCGAACACGAAGCGCCCCTCGCCGCCGCTGCCCGGCGCACCGTAGCCGGACGCGTTGGCGAGGTCCGGACGGTTGACGATCGCGAGCAGCCGCGCCGGGAACCGGCGGATGTCCGGCGTGCCGCCCGAGGCCGCGATCCACGGGTCGATCACCTGGTTCTGGAGCTGCATCCCGCGCGCCGGGTCGTTGACGATGAAGCCGTTGGCGGCCTGCGGCAGCAGCCAGGTGTTGAGCCAGAGCAGGGTGAAGTCCTCGGGCGTCAGGCCGGAGCCGGTCGCCATCTCGGTCATCAGGTGGGCGAAGGTCCACGGCCCGCCCGGGGTGCCGGCGCCGGTGCAGGGGTCGAAGGTGCGGCTCGGGTCCTCGACCACCGGAACGGCCGTGACCATCAACGAGGCGCCGGCGCTGACGTCGCCCGGCAGGATGAGCGCGAAGATGCTCCCGGGCAGCCCGAAGATGCGCTCGTCGAAGACCTCCCCGACGCGCCGGATCTCGATCAGCGGCTCGTCCGGGGCGATCTCGAGCAGCCGCACGAGGCGGTCGCCGCGCAGCTCCGCGGCGCGCGGGGCGAGCTGGCGCAGGCGGTCGACCCGGGCCCGCAGCCGCGGGTCCTCGGGCATCCGAGCCTCGCCGGTCTTGACCACCTCCCGGCCCTCGAAGGTCGGGACCTCCTGGCCGGAGGCGCGCAACCCGCGCCCGTCCCTGCCGACCCGCTCGGCGACGAAGCGGCCGGCGTCGAACGCGACGGCGGCGGTGAAGACGCCGTCGCCCGCCTGCCGGTCGGGTGCCGCGCCGAGGTCGTTGAAGGTCACCGGGCCTTCGGCGAGGGGCAGCTCGACGCGACCCCGCCCCTCGAGCGCCTTGCCGCGCAGCTCGGCGCGCGCCAGCCCGCGCCGGCTCAACTGCGGGTCGAAGAAGACCGCGAGCGACTCGATCTCCTCGCGCAGCTCCGGCACCGGGACGCGCGCGGCGATGGGCGTGAACAGGCGCTCGAAGGAGCCGCGGTCGAGGCCGATGCTCTCCGGGTCCTCGGCGACCCGGTCCAGTCCCCGGCTCGGCTGGGCGGACGCGGCCGCCGCCACGATCGTCAAGCAGAGCGAAACGAGCGTCGTCATCCGCGCTCTCATGGCAGACCCCTCTCTTTGCGTGAGTACAGCGTTCGCTGAGTTAGGGGAGCGGACGCGGCGCGCGTTACAGCGCCGGAACGCTGCGACGCACGATCCTTGGAGATCCTCCAGGATCTCCGCCGCCTGCTTCGTCGAGGTTTAGCGGCGGTGCGGCTCGCTGAACCGGCCGTTACTTCAGCTCCATTCGCCGAGGTCCCCGGACTCGAAGCCGTCGGAGAAGATCGCACAGAGGTCCTCGTGGAGCGACACCAGCTCGAGCAGCCCGTCGGTCGGGATCGTGTAGTCGGCGAGCGGGCTCGGCGGCGCGTCCGAGAGGTGGATGCCGATCATCCCGGCCGCACGGGCGCCGGAGGTCGGGTTCGCCTCGCTGTCGGCGATCTCCGAGAGCGTCTCGCCGACGAAGGCAGTCTCGCCGATCGGCACCGCGGTAGGCAGCAGGCCGTGGGCGTGGAGGTAGATCTGCGGATCGGGCTTGGGCGCCGGCGCCTGGGACGAGAGCACCAGGACGTCGAACTCGTCGAGGAAGCCGGGGTCGGCGAGCACCGCTTCGAGGTCCTCGCGGGTCCAGCCGGCGGGGACATTCGTGATGATGCCGAGCTCGACCCCCGCCGCCTGGAGCTGGTCGACGGTCTCCTGGGCACCGGTCCGGAGCACGAAGAGCCCGCCCGGCACGGCCTCGACCAGGGTATCGCCGAGGTCGAAGAAGACGGCGCGGAGGCAGGCGGCTTCGGCCGACGGTGCCGCGAACCACGTGAGGGCGAGAGCCAGCGCGGCCTGCGGCACGCGGCGGAGCGGCTTCCCGGGAGTGCCCGGGCGGCGGGGGGCGGACTGAGGCGTGGGCATCGGTGGCGTTCCTCCTCGGCGCCCGGCGGCGCCGGCGGTCATCGGCGGGGACGGAAACCCTCCGCAGATACGACGGCGGCCCCCCCACGTTCGAACGAGGAAAGCCGGCGCTGGACGCCGCGGACCGACCATCAGTCGCCGCCTCCCTTCGGTCCGCCCGCCACCCTCCCCGCCAGCGTCCGCTGCCGCACCGCCTCGTAGAGCAGCGCCGCGGCCGCGGTGGCGAGGTTGAGCGACGCGACACGGCCGCGCATCGGCAGGCCGATCAGCTTGTCGCACTGCTCGCGGGTGCGCCGGCGGAGGCCCTTTTCCTCGCCGCCCAGGACCAGCAGGACCTTGCCGGTCAGGTCGACCTCCCAGGGCGGCTCGCCGCCGGCATCGGCGCCGTAGACCCAGAAGCCGTCGGCCTGGTAGCGCTCGATGGTCTGGGCGCTGTTGGTCACCCGCTCGACCGGCAACCACTCGCTGGCGCCGGCCGAGGTGCGCGCGGCGGCGGGCGAGAGCGGCGCCGAGCCGCGGTCGCGCACCAGGACGCGGCCGGCGCCGGCGCCCTCGGCGGCGCGCAGGAGGGCGCCCAGGTTGCGCGGGTCCTGGACGTCCTCGACCAGCACCACCAGGCCCGGGTCGGGACGGCCGGCGGCCTCGGCCGGCCGCGCCTCGACCTCGGCGGCGAAGCCGTTGTGGGAGGGGCCGACGCGGGCGGTCAGCTCGCCCGGCGGCAGGGTCTCGAGCGGGATGCCGCGGCGCTGGCAGAGGGTCTCGATCTCGCGCCGGCGGGAGGCGCCGGCGCCCTTGCCGCGCTCGGCCGCGAGCAGCACCCGGCGCACCTCGTGCGGGCGCCGGCGCAGCGCCTCGCGCACCGGGTGGAAGCCGTAGAGGGTCATTCCGGAGGCTCGCGCCTCCTCACACTTCCAGGATCTGCGCCTCTTTGCGCTCGAGGGCGGTGTTGATCTCGCCGATGTAGTGGTCGTGGAGCTTCTGGATCTCGTCGAAGCCGCGGCGCTCGTCGTCCTGCGAGATCTCCTTGTCGCGCTCCTTCTGCTTGAGCTTCTCGTTGCCCTCGCGCCGCGCCTGGCGCACCCCGTTGCGGGAGTGCTCGGCGAAGTCGTGAGCCTTCTTGACGATCTCGCGGCGGCGCTCCTCGGTCAGCGACGGCACCGGCAGGCGGATCAGCCTTGCCGTCGTTCGACGGGTTGAGGCCGAGGTCGGAGCGCAGGATCGCCTTCTCGATGGCGGAGATCTGGGTCGGGTCGTAGGGCTGGACGACGATCATGCCGGCGTCGGCGACCGAGAGGTTGGCGACCTGGTTGAGCGGGGTCGGCGTGCCGTAGTAGTCGACCGTGACGCCGTCGAGCATGGTCAGCGAGGCGCGGCCGGTGCGCAGGGTCTTGAGCTCGTGGTGGAAGTGGTCCACCGCGTGCTTCATGTGGATCTCGATCTCGCGGAACAGCTCTTTCATGGCATCTCCTCCACGTTCCCGGAATCTTCTCACGCTACTCGTGGACGATCGAGCCGACCTTCTCGCCGCAGACCACGCGCGCGATCGAACCGCGGTCGAGCAGGTTGAAGACGCCGATCGGGATGCCGTTGTCGCGGCACAGGCTGATCGCCGCGGCGTCCATGATCCTGCAGGTCGCGCTCGAGCAGCTCCTGGTACGTCACCTCGCGCAGCAGCTCGGCGTCCGGGTCGGTCGCCGGATCGGCGGTGTAGATGCCGTCGACCTTGGTCGCCTTGAGCAGGACCTCGGCGTGGATCTCGTTGGCGCGCAGCGCGGCGGCGGTGTCGGTGGTGAAGAACGGATTGCCGGTGCCGGCGGCGAAGATCACCACCCGGCCCTTCTCGAGGTGGCGGATGGCGCGCCGGCGGATGAACGGCTCGGCGACCTCGCGGATCTCGATCGCGGTCTGGACCCGCGTCGTCACGCCCGTCTTCTCGAGCGCGTCCTGGAGCGCCAGGGCGTTGATCACCGTCGCGAGCATGCCCATGTAGTCGGCGGTCACGCGCTCGATGCCGCGGTGGCTGGCGGCCAGGCCGCGGATGATGTTGCCGCCGCCGATGACGATCGCGACCTGGACGCCGAGGCGCGTGGACGTCGGCGATCTCTTCGGCGATCCGGGCCAGCACCGCTTCGTCGATGCCGAAGCTCTGCTCGCCCATCAGGGCTTCGCCGGAGAGCTTGAGCAGGATCCGACGGTAGATCGGTTGCGCCGCCGCCATCGTGCCCTCGTCGTCCCCGGGCGGCTCAGACGCCGGCCTGCGCCGCCACCTCGGCGGCGAAGTCGTCGCTGCGCTTCTCGATCCCCTCGCCGAGCAGGTAGCGGGCGAAGCGGCGGACCTGGATGTTCTCGCCGATCTTGGCGATCTTCTCCGAGATCAGCTCGCTGCACGGTCTTGTCCGGGTCCTTGACGAACGGCTGCTCGAGCAGCACGCTCTCGCCGTAGAACTTGCTCGATCTTGCCCTCGACGATCGGTCGACGACGTTCGCCGGCTTGCCCGACTGTGAGCGCCTGCTGGCGGAAGATCTCGCGCTCCTTGTCGAGCACGTCCGCCGTCACCTCCTCGCGCGAGACGAACCGCGGATCGGCCGCCGCGATGTGCATCGCGATGTCCTGGACCAGGGTCTGGAAGTCGTCGGTGCGGGCGACGAAGTCGGTCTCGCAGTTGACCTCGACCAGCACGCCGATCTTGCCGCCGGCGTGGATGTAGCTGCCGACCGCGCCCTCGGCGGCGACGCGGCCGGCCTTCTTGGCCGCCGCGGCGAGCCCCTTCTTGCGCAGCGACCTCGCCGGCCTTGTCGATGTCGCCGCCGGCCTCGACCAGCGCGTTCTTGCAGTCCATCATGCCGGCGCCGGTGCGCTCGCGCAGCTCCTTGACCATCTGCGCTGTGACTTGCATCTTCGAAGCTCCTTCGAGTTCAGGACGGTATCGCGCGCCGGATGCTCTCGACGGCGCAAATGGCGGTTCGTTCTTCAGGGGGGCGTCTTCGACACGCCCCTCCCCGCGGGACGCGGTCCCGCGGGCCCCTCCCCCCGATGTCGGCGGCTTCGCCGCCGGTCGCCCTTCGGGCTCCTCCGCTGCCGCCAGGGAGCGGTCGCCGCTACGGTCGCGGCTACGCGGGCGCCGCGGTGCCCTGGGCGGCCTGAGCCGCCGGCGGGGGCATCAGCTCGCCTTCGCGGCCTTCGGAGATCATCTCCTTCTCGAGGCGCTTGGAGCCGTCGAGATAGGCGTCGGCGACCTTCGACGCGAACAGCCGGATCGACGCGGATCGCGTCGTCGTTGCCCGGGATCACGAAGTCGATCAGCTCGGGGTCGCAGTTGGTGTCGACGATCGCGATCACCGGGATGCCGAGCTTGTTGGCCTCGGCGACCGCGATCGTACTCCTTCTTCGGGTCGACCACGAACAGCGCGTCGGGCAGCGCGTCCATGTCGCGGATGCCGTCGAGGTTGCGCGACATGCGCTCGCGCTCGCGGTCGAGGCGCAGGCGCTCCTTCTTGGTCAGGAGCGTCTCGTCGTCGCCGAGCCGCGACTCGATGCTCCTTGAGCTGCTCGATCGACGCTGCGAGGGTGACGAAGTTGGTCAGCGTGCCGCCGAGCCAGCGGTGGGTGACGAAGAACTCGCCGCAGCGCCGGGCCTCCTCGGCGATCGACGTCCTGGGCCTGCCGCTTGGTGCCGACGAACAGGATCCGCTTGCCGTCGGCGGCGAGCTCGCGCACGAACTCGACCGCGTCCTCGAACAGCTCGCGGCGTCTTCTGCAGGTCGATGATGTAGATGCCGTTGCGCTTGCCGAAGATGTACGGCTTCATCTTCGGGTTCCAGCGCCGGGTCTGGTGCCCGAAGTGGACGCCCGCCTCGAGCAGCTCCTTCATGGTGATCTCAACCACGGGGTCTCTCTCCTCCGCCTGGACGCTCACGGCCGGCATTCGCTATCGCTTGCTGAACTGGAAGCGCGCGCGGGCACCCTTCTGCCCGTACTTCTTGCGCTCCTTCTTGCGCGGATCGCGGGTCAGGAGACCCGCGTCCTTGAGCCGCTCGCGCAGCTCCGCGTTGTACCCGAGCAGCGCCCGCGAGATGCCGTGGCGGATCGCTCCGGCCTGGCCGGAGGGACCGCCGCCCTCGACCGTCACCACGAGGTCGAACTTGTCGACCGTCTCGGTGAGCTGGAGCGGCTGCTTGATGACCATCTTGTGGATGTCGTTGGGGAAGTAGTCGGCGAGGGTGCGGCCGTTGACCGTGACCTCGCCCGCGCCGGGGCGCAGGAAGACGCGCGCCGTCGCGGTCTTGCGCCGGCCCGTGCCGTAGTACTGCGTCGTCGTCACGCTCGCTCCTTTAGCGGCCCGGCGCGCTCGCCGCCGCGACGTCGAAGACGTGCGGCTGCTGCGCCTGGTGCGGATGCTCGGGGCCGGCATAGACCTTGAGCTTCTTGCCCTGGTGCCGGCCGAGGCGGTTCTTGGGCAGCATGCCGCGCACCGCCAGCTCGACCATCCGCTCGGGACGGCGCTGGCGCAGGTGGCCGGCGGACTCTTCCTTGAGCCCGCCCGGGCGGCCGCTGTGCCGGTAGTACATCTTCTGCTCTTCCTTGCGCCCGGTGAGCACCGTCTGCTCGGCGTTGACGACGATGACGAAGTCGCCGGTGTCGAGGTGCCGGGCGTAGGTCGGCTTGTGCTTGCCGGTGAGCAGCCGGGCGACCTCGGTCGAGAGCCGGCCGAGCGGCACGCCGGCGGCGTCCACCACGAACCAGCGGCGCTCGATCTCGGACGCCTTCGGGCTGTAGGTCCTGTTCATGATCTGGTTCCTGTCCGCGCTCGCGTCGCTTGCTTTTCTCGCTCCCGAAGCTTTACTGCTCCCGGACCCGTTCCCGCCGCCGGAGCGGCCCGGCAGTCCACGTGCGGAACTCCTGCGGCGGACGGGGACCCCTGCTCCGGGGACCTGGTGCTCCGGGGACCTGCCCCGGGCGGGGCAAAGAGCCACTGATGCTAGGCGGAGCGCCTGGCTTCTGTCAAGCGCAGGGCGAGCGCGCGCCAGGCGCGGCCGCGGTGGCCGTGGCGGTCCTTGTAGGCCGTGCCCAGCTCGGCGTAGGTGGCGGCCTCGCCGGCGGGCCGGAAGACGACGTCCCAGCCGAAGCCGGCATCGCCGCGCGCCGGCAGCACCAGCTCGCCGTGATCGGCGCCCTCGGCGATCACGGCGCCGGCGGCGTCGCGGTAGAGGAGCGCGCAACGGGCGTGCGCCGACGGGTCGCCGAGCGCGATCGCGGCGCGGGCGATCCCCTCCGGACCGGCCGCCTCGAGCATCCAGCGCACCAGCGGCCCGGGGAAGCCGCCCAGGGCGTCGAGGGCGAGGCCGGTCTCCTCGACCACCAGCGGCCGGCCGAGGCGGCGCCACGCCTCCTCGCCCTTGGCGCGCAGCACCGCGAGGAGGTCGAGCGACTGGATCTCGGGCAGCTCGACCAGCGCGGTCTCGACCGGCCGGCCGAGGATGCGCTCGGCCTCGGCCGCCTTGTCGCGGTTGCCGGTGACCAGGACGAACGGCGGCAGGTCGGCGGGCGCGGCGGCGCGCTCGCGCAGCTCGGCGACGAGCGCCGCCACCTCCGCCTCGAGCGCGGCGAGGTCGCCCGAGTTGTCGATCACCCGGCCGGCTCCGGCCCGGCGGCGGTCGCCGCCGCCCTGGGCGGCGAGGCGGGCACGGGCGTCGGCCTCGGTCGAGCCGCGGGCGACGGCGCGGGCGAGGCGGACCTCGGGATCGGCCTCGACGGTGACCACGAGGTCGAAGTCGGGGCCGTAGCCGGCCTCGACCAGGAGCGTCGCCTCGAGCACGACCACCGGCTCGCCCGCGGCCGCGGCGATCTCGGCGAAGCGGCGGCGGACCAGCGGGTGGATCGCCTCCTCGAGCCGGCGGCGCGCCGCGGCGTCGGCGAACACGCGCCCGGCGACGGCGGCGCGGTCGACCGCGCCCGCGGCGTCGAGGGCGTCCGGGCCGAACAGCTCGGAGACCGCCGCGGCGCCGGCGCCGCCGGGCCGGTAGAGCTCGGCGACGATGCGGTCGGCGTCGACCACGAGGAAGCCGGCCTCGGCGAGCAGCTTCGCGACCGTCGACTTGCCGCTCGCGAGCCCGCCCGTGAGACCGACCCGGAGCGGGCGCCGACCGCCCTCGGACCGGCTCACCGGCCGGCCAGCCCCTGCCGCCTTCGCGCGGCCTTCAAGGTATTGACCAGGAGCATCGCCACGGTCAGCGGGCCGACCCCGCCGGGCACCGGCGAGACGCCGGCGGCGCGGCCGTGGACGCGGGTGAAGTCGACGTCGCCGACCAGGGTGCCGCCGCGCCGCGCGAGCACCTCGAGCCGGCCGGCGTCGCCCGGGAAGAGGCGCTCGACCTCGGCGCGGTCGGTGATCCGGTTGATGCCGACGTCGACCACCACCGCGCCCGGCCTGACGTGATCGCGGCCGATCAGCGCCGCCCGGCCGACCGCGGCGACCAGCACGTCGGCCTCGCGGCAGACCGCGGCGAGGTCGTCGGTGCGCGAGTGGCAGATGGTCACCGTCGCGTGCTCGCGCCAGGAGCAGCGCCGCCATCGGCTTGCCGACGATCGTGCTGCGCCCGACCACCACCGCCCGCCGGCCCTTGAGCGGCACCTCGTAGCGGCGCAGGAGCTCGATGATCCCGGACGGCGTCGCCGGCGCGAAGCCGTCCTCGCCGAGCCAGAGCCGGCCGACGTTGATCGGGTGGAAGCCGTCGACGTCCTTCTCGGGGTCGACCCGCTGGAGCAGCTCGCGCTCGGGGAGCCCCGCGGGGAGCGGGAGCTGGACCAGGATGCCGTCGATCGCGTCGTCGGCGTTCAGCCGGTCGATCGCGGCGCGGACCTCCGCCTCCGGCGTGTCCGCCGGCATCAACACCGCGCGGCCGACCATCCCGCACTCCTCGCAGGCGCGCGTCTTCGAGCCGACGTAGACCTGCGACGCCGGGTCGTCGCCCACCAGCACCGCCGCCAGCCCCGGCGGCCGGCCGCCGGCGGCGACCAGCTCGCGCACCCGCGCGGCGACCTCGGCGCGGATCTCGTCCGCGACCGCCTTGCCGTCGAGTATCCCGTTCTCGATCTTCATCCGTCTTTCCTCGCCGTGTAGAGGCAGATCGTGCCGCCCGCGAGATCGCGCCACCGGGCCTCGCCGAGGCCGGCGCGCTCCATCCGCTCGGTGAACGCCCGCCGCTGCGGGAACTCGAGCACCGAGGCGGGCAGGTAGTCGTAGGCCGAGCCGCGCGGCGACAGCAACCCGCCGATCGCCGGCAGCACGCGCCGGAAGTAGAAGCAGGTAGGGGCCGCGCAGGAGGCGGCTCTCGGGCAGCGCGCACTCGAGGACGGCGAGCCGGCCGCCCGGGCGGAGTACCTCGGCGAGCTGGGCGAGGCCGGCGTCGAGGTCCTCGACGTTGCGCAGGCCGAAGCTCACCGTCGCGCCGTCGAACGAGCCCGGCGGGAACGGCAGCGCCAGGGCGTCGGCGGCGAGCGGCCAGGCGCGGCCGCCGGCGCGCGAGCGCGCGGCGAGCGCGGCGAACTTCGAGCGCGTACGGGCGAGCATCGGCAGGCAGAAATCGGCCGCCGCCACCCGCGGGCCGCGCCGGCCGACCGCCACCGCCTGGTCGCCGGTGCCGGCGCAGAGGTCGAGCACCCGGGCGCCCGGGCCGAGGCCGAGCGCGGCGGCGGCGCGCCGGCGCCAGATCACGTCGAGCGCGCCCGAGAGCAGGTGGTTCAGGAGGTCGTAGCGGGGCGCGACGCCGGCGAACATCTCGCGCACCGCGGCACGGCTCTTGTCGACCTCGCCGCGGGCGCCGTTGCTCCGGGCGCCGCCGGCGGCCGCCTCGGGGACCGCGCTCACGGCGCGCCTCCGACCGCGCCCCGAGAGACGGCGAAGGCCCCGGCGCCGACGCCGGCGTCCGCCTCGCCGTCCGGCGCGAGCACCGTCCCGCCCTCCCCCGCCAGTGCCGCCGGCAGGGTCTCGATGTCGGTGATCAACACCCGGTGGCCGGTGGCCTCGACGAAGGCGACCGAGGACTCGATCTTGGGCCCCATGCTGCCGGCCGGGAACTCGCCGGCGGCGAGCATCCGGCGCGCCTCGGCGACCGACAGCCGGGCCAGCGGCTCCTCGTCCTCGGTGCCGAAGCCGCGCCGCACCTCGGGGACGCCGGTGAGGTTGATCAGGAGGTCGGCGCCCAGCTCGCGGGCGAGGATCGCCGCCGTCCGGTCCTTGTCGATCACCGCCTCGACCCCTTCGAGGGCGCCGTCGTCGCGCCGGATCACCGGGATGCCGCCGCCGCCGCCCGCGATCACCAGGTCGCCGCGCGCAAGGAGTGCGCGCACCGTCGGCACGCCGAGCACCTCGACCGGCCGCGGGCTCGGCACCACCTTGCGCCAGCCGCGGCCGGCGTCCTCGACGAGGCTCCAGCCGTGCTCGCGCTCGAGCAGCTCGGCGCGGTAGCGCGAGAAGAACGGGCCGATCGGCTTGGTCGGATGCTCGAAGCCGGGATCGTCGCGGTCGACCACCACCAGCGAGAGGACGATCGCCACCTCGCGCGCGCCGAGGCCGGTCGCGGCCAGCCGGTTGCGCAGGGCGGTCTCGAGCAGGAAGCCGATCGAGCCCTGGGTCTGGGCGACCGCGACGTCGAGGGTGCCGGGCGGGATCTTGGTGCCGGCCTCCTCCATCTGGATCAGCACCTGGCCGACCTGCGGGCCGTTGCCGTGGACGATCGCCAGCTCGTGGCCGCGCTCGATCACCGCCACCAGCCAGCGCGCGGCCTCCTCGGCGCGCCGCTTCTGCTCCTCGACCGTGCCGATGTCGGACGGCCGCAAGAGCGCGTTGCCGCCGAACGCCACCACCGCCACCGGCCGGCGCCCGACGCCGCTCAGAGCGCCTCCCGGACCAGCGGCATGGTCATGCACCGCGGGCCGCCGCGGGCGCGCGACAGCTCGTTGCTGTCGAGCGACACCACGGTCGGCCGGGCGCCGGGGAGGTCGTCGGCGAGCGCCTCCTCCTCGGTCAGCACCCGCCAGCCGCGGCGGTCCAGCTCCTCGAGGGTGCGGCGGTTCCTCTGGTAGAGGAAGATCAGCCCGGGCGCGGCGGCGAAGGCGTTGGCGCCGTCGGTCCACTGCTCGCGCTCCTGGTCCAGCGAGTCGGCGGCGCCGCCGCACGGCACCACCTCGACCTCGATCCCGAGCGCCGCGAGCGCCCCGACCAGCGACGGCCGCACGGTGAAGCTCAGCTCGCGCGCCGCGAGGTCGACGTAGTGGACGTGCGCCGACTCCGGATGGCCCGGCTCGACCACCGGCAGATAGCCGAGGCAGGCGCCGTGGTCGATGAAGGTGAAGACGGTGTCGAGGTGCATGAACGAGCGCCGGCCGGGGATCTCGACCACCAGGAGGTGGCGGATCGAGCTCCTGCCGTGGCGCAGGTGGTGGGCGAGCGACTCGACCCCCCAGCGGTTGGTGCGCTCGCTGATCCCGACCAGGAGCAGCTCCGGGCCGGCGACCAGGACGTCGCCCCCCTCGAGCGTCGGGTAGGGGTAGGGGGTCGCCGGGTGGGGCGGGTCCGCGAGGTCGATCGACGGCGCGGCGGCCAGCTCCGGATGGTGGCCGAAGACGACCCGCGCCAGGAGCGGCTCGCGCTCGCGCGCCGGGGTCGCCATCGCCGGGATCAGGACGCCGCCGCCGAAGACCACCTGGCAGTCGCGCTGGAAGAAGTAGTTGGGGATCGGGTCGAGCCGGAACTCGCCGTCCTCGTCGCGCACGCCGTGCACGACCGCCTCCGCCAGCGCCGCCGGCGGCAGCGCGCCCAGCTCCTCGAGCAGGTCGGGCGGCGAGCCGTGCAGCTCGGCGAGGCCGGCGAAGAGCTCGCTCCGGGCGGCCGCCGAGCCGAGCGCCGCGGCGAGCAGCGACTCGGCGCGCAGCACCTCGACGCCGGCGCGCTCGAGCACGCGGCAGAAGAGGTCGTGCTCGCCGCGCGCCTGCTCGCCGTCGAGGATGTCGTCGAACAGGAGGCGCTCCATCAGCGACGGCGACATGCGGTCGATCTCGCGCCCCGGGCGGTGCACCAGCACCGCGCGCAGGCGGCCGAGCTCGGATTCGATCCGGAGGTCCATCGTCTCGAGGTCGCGGTCGGGTTTCGTCGGGCCGCGGGGGTGGCCGGAGGGCGGCCGGCCGGGGCGCGGAATATAGCAGACGGCGCCCGGCCGAGCTGGCCTGGAGGTCGCCCAGCGGAGGTAGCGGCGAGCCTGCTAGAGTCGGCCTCCGTGGCCGGCGGCATCCCGAGCGACGTCCCCCAGAACCCTCTCCACGAGCGCTACGCCTCGCGGCGGATGGCGGAGCTGTTCACGGCGCGCCATCGCTTCGGGCTCTGGCGGCGGCTGTGGGTGGTGCTCGCCGAGTCGCAGGCCGAGCTGGGGCTGCCGATCACCGCCGCACAGCTCGAGGCGTTGCGGCGCGCGGCGCCGGAGATCGACCTCGACCGGGTCGCCGAGCTGGAGCGCGAGACCCGCCACGACGTGGTCGCCCACCTGCGCCACTTCGCCGAGCGCGCCGGCGAGGCCGGCGGCGTCCTCCACCTCGGCGCCACCAGCGCCTTCCTCACCGACAACGCCGACGCCCTGATCGTGCGCGAAGCGCTGGGCGTCGTCGCCGAACGCCTCGCGGCGGCGATCGCCGGGCTCGCCCGCTTCGCCCGCACCCACCGCGCCCTCCCGTGCCTCGCCTACACCCACTTCCAGCCGGCGCAGCTCACCACGGTCGGCAAGCGCGCCTGCCTCTGGCTCCAGGACCTGGCGATCGACCTCGAGGAGGTCGAGCGCCGCCGCGACGGCCTGCGCTGCCGCGGCGCCAAGGGAACGACCGGCACCCAGGCGAGCTACCTGACGCTGTTCGGCGGCGACTCCGCCAAGGTCCGCGAGCTGGACCGCCGGGTCACCGCCCGGCTCGGCTTCGCCGCCGCCTTCCCGGTCACCGGCCAGACCTACCCGCGCAAACAGGACAGCCAGGTGCTCTCGGCGCTCGCCGGGGTCGCCGAGAGCTGCCACAAGCTGGGCACCGACGTGCGGCTGCTCCAGGGGGTGGGCGAGCTGTCCGAGCCGTTCGACGCCGGCCAGGTCGGCTCGTCGGCGATGGCCTACAAGCGCAACCCGGTGCGTGCCGAGCGGATGTGCGGGCTGGCCCGGCGGCTGATCACCGATTCGCTCAACGGCCCGCTCAACGCCGCCACCCAGTGGCTCGAGCGGAGCCTCGACGACTCCGCGAACCGCCGGCTGGTGCTCGCCGACGCCTTCCTGACCGCCGACGCCGTCGCCGGCCTCGCCGGGCACATCGCCGAGGGGCTGGTCGTCCACGAGCGGGCGGTGGCGGCGCGGGTGGCGCGCGAGCTGCCGTTCATGGCCACCGAGACCCTGCTGATGGAGGCCGCGCTGCGCGGCGGCGACCGCCAGGAGCTGCACGAGCGGATCCGCCGCTACAGCTTCGAGGCCCAGGAGGCGGTCGCGGCGGGCGGCGACAACCCGCTGGTGGCGCGGATCGCCGGCGACCCGGAGTTCCGGCTGAGCCGCGCGGAGGCCGAGGGCAAGCTCGACCCGGTCGCCTTCACCGGCCGCTCGGCCGAGCAGGTCGACGAGTTCCTCGCCGAGGTGATCGAGCCGGTCCTGGAAGGCGCGGGCGCCGCCGAGGTCGAGGCGCCGCGCGTGTAGGGAGTAGAATCCGCGTTGTAGCCGTTACCACGGCCCGAGCCATGCACGGCGATTCCCCCACGCTGGGCAGCCTGCCCCTGCCCTTCCCCGCCCTGCGCCGCGTGCTCCGCTGGCGCGCCGCGCTCGGGCTCGCGCTCCTGGCTCTCTTGGCCCTCGGCGCCGCCTGCACCACGGTACGGGCGCCGTCGCCGGAGGTCATCGAGCGCGGCCACGCCTCGTGGTACGGCGGCAAGTTCCACGGCCGCAGGACCGCGAGCGGCGAGGTCTTCGACACCCACCGCCTGACCGCCGCCCACCGCACGCTGCCGTTCGGCACCCTGGTCGAGGTGCGCAACCTCGACAACGACCGCACCGTCACGGTGCGGATCACCGACCGCGGTCCGTTCGTCCGCGGTCGGGTGATCGACCTCTCCTACGCCGCGGCGCGCGAGATCGGGATGGTCGGACCGGGGACCGCGAAGGTCGAGCTGGCGGTGGTCGCCGCGCCCGAGCTGGCCGGCGAGGCGCTGCGCGCCCGCCCGTTCTACACCGTCCAGCTCGGCGCCTTCGTCGAGCCCGAGCGCGCCGCGGCGCTGTCGAGCGAGCTGGCGCCCGCCTACCCGGCGGTCTCGGTGCGCACCGACGGCAACTGGCACCGCGTCCAGGTCGGCGAGTTCGCCCACCGCCGCGCCGCCGAGCGCCTGCGCCGCGAGCTGGCCGAACTCGGCTTCACGGCACTCGTCGTCACGGTCTTCTGACGCCGGCACTCCGCTTGCAAACCGGGGAGGTCCCTCGAGGACTTTCCTGGGGAGGAGCGAGAGATGCCCGAGCCGACCGCACCGAGTGCCGCTGCGCGCGACCGTTTCATTGAGCTTTTGTGCGGCTTCGACAGCGGCATGCTGGTCACCCGCGGCGGCGACGGCGGCCTCCACGCCCGGCCGATGGCGGTCGCCCGCTGCGACGACGACGGCACCCTGCTCTTCGCCACCGGCGCGCACAGCGCCAAGGCCGAGGAGATCCGCGACTTCCCCGAGGTCACCGCCACCTTCCAGGGTCCGGGCCGGTTCGTGACGCTCGTCGGCCGCGCCCGGCTGATCGAGGACCGCGCCCTGGTCGAGCGGCTCTGGTCGCCGGCCTGGCGGGTCTGGTTCCCCGAGGGACCGGCCGACCCCAGTCTGTGCATCCTCGAGCTGCGCGGCCGGCGCGGCGAGCTGTGGGACCGCACCGGCCCCGACGCGGTCTCCTTCCTCTGGGAGGCCGGCCGAGCGGAGCGGGTGCGGCTGTAGGCCGAGCGTCAGGTCGGGGATCGCCGTCGCCGGCCTCGACACGCCGGCGGCAGACCGGTACTCTCGCGAACCATGGCGCCGCTTCGCGCCCTCGCGCGCCCCGCCGCCGCCCTCCGCGGCCCGCGCGCTCGCGCTGCCGTCCTCTCGGCGCTGGCGGGCGCGACCCTGCTCGCCCTCTACGCCCCGGCGCTCCTCGAGCACCGCCGGCTGGCGGTCGAGCCGGGGGTCTTCAACAACGACGCGCGGCAGCAGATCTACCCGTTCTTCCGCTACGAGGACCGCTCGCTCTTCCCCGCCGACTACGCCGGCGACTACTTCCTCGCCTGCCTGCCCGCCGGCTACCGCGCGCTCTACACCGCGGCGTCGTTGGGACCGGGGGCCGAGGCGCTGAGCGACGCCCTCCCCTACCTCCTCCTTGCGCTCACCGCGGCGGCGCTCGGGGCGGCGGCGCACCGGCTCGGCGGCTGGCCGGCGGCGTTCACCGCCGCCGTGCTCTGCCTCGGCGGCGGCCTGTTCCTGGCCCGGATGAGCGGCGGGCTGCCGCGCGCCTTCGGCTTCCCGATCGCCGCTTGCGCGCTGGCGGCCCTGGTCCGGGGGCGGAGCCGCGCGCTCGCCGCCGCGGTCGTCGCCGGCGCCGCCTTCTACCCGGTCGCCGCGATGCCGGCGGGCCTGGCGCTCGCCGCCTGGATGGTGCTGCCGGCGCGCGACCGCGGCGACGCCCGGGAGTGGTCGCCGCGGCGGCGCGCGGCCCTGGTCGCCGGCACCGCGCTGGCGTCGGCGCTGCTCCTGGCGCCGACGCTCCTGGCCGCGCGCGCCTACGGCCCGGCGATCGGCCCCGGCGACCTCGCCGAGTTCCCCGAGGCCGGGCCCGGCGGGCGCTACGCCGGCGCCGACCGGCCGCCCTACCCGGCCTTCGCCCCGCTCCTGCGCCAGACCGTCGAGGGCGGCCTGCGCGGCCGCGGCGAAGCCCTGGTGCCGGCGGTGAAGAGCTGGTGGTCGCACCACCGCGGAGCCGCTCGGATCGCGCTCTGGAGCCTGGTCGCGATCGCCGCGCTGGGCTGGGCACGGCTGGCCGCGCTGCGGCCGGAGGCGCGGCGCGCCTCGCTGCTCGCGGCCGCCGCCTTCGTCGGGCACGCGGCGGCGACCGCGGCGGCGCCGCGGCTCTACCTGCCGCAGCGCTACGTCCTCTACCCGATGCTGCCGTTCGCGATCCTGCTGCTCGCCGCCGGCGCCGCCGGCCTGGTCCCCGGGGCCGCCGCCGGCGGCCCGGCCCCGCCGGCCGGGGCCGGCGGGCGCCGGTGGCTGCGACCCGCCGCCGTCGGCGCGTTCTGTGTCGCGGTCTTGGCCCTCCTCGGCGGCCGCGGCTCGCCGACCGCGGGCCTCGACACCCGGGTCGACCCCGACGCCGCGGTGTTCCGGTTCCTGCGCACGCTCCCCCCCGACGCGCTGATCGCGGGCTGGCCGCGGGGCGTGATGGACGACGTCCCCTACGTCAGCCGCCGCCAGGTGCTCCTCAACTATGAGACCCACCAGGCGTTCCACGCCCGCTACACCCTGGAGATGCGGCGGCGGATGCGCGCGCTCGCCGAGGCCTACCTGGCGGCCCGGCCCGAGCCGGGGCCCGAGCCGGAGCTGGCACCGCTCCTCGAGCTGCACCGGCAGTACGGCGTCAGCCACCTCTTGATCGGCGTGCCGGCCCTGCGCGCGCGGTCGCTGCGCTACTTCAAGCCCTTCGACGCCGAGATCGCCCGCGCGCTCGCCGGGAGCGGCGGCCGCCGCCTGGCGCTCCTCAAGCGGCGGCCCGAGGCCACCGTCTTCGACGACGGCCGCCACCGGGTTCTCGACCTCCGGCTCCTCGCGGCCGCGGAAGGGGGCCGCGGATGAGCCTCGGTCCGCCGTCCACCGCCGCGCTCGACCGCCCCGCCGCCGCGGCGGCCGATGCACCCGAGGGCGCCGGTGCCCCCCGCCCGCTGCGCATCGCCATCTTCATCGTCACCTTCAACGCCGTCAGCACCCTGCGCCAGGTCCTCGACCGCATCCCCGACGCGATCTGGGACCGGGTCGAGGAGGTGTTCGTCTTCGACGACTCGAGCGAGGACGACACCTACTACGTCGGCGTCGGCTACAAGTCGGTCCACGGCCGCGCCCATCTGAGCGTCTTCCGCAACGAGAAGAACCTCGGCTACGGCGGCAACCAGATCCGCGGCTATCCCTACGCCCTGGACCGGGGCTACGACGTCGTGGCGCTGCTCCACGGCGACGGGCAGTACGCGCCGGAGGCGCTGGCCGAGCTGCTGGCGCCGATCGAGGCCGGGGAGGCCGACGCCGTCTTCGGCTCGCGGATGATGACGCGGGGCGCCGCCCGCGCCGGCGGCATGCCGCTCTACAAGTTCGTCGGCAACCGGATCCTGACCACGTTCGAGAACGCGATGCTCGACACCGCGCTCTCCGAGTTCCACTCCGGCTACCGGGTCTACTCGCGGCGCGCCCTCGAGGCGGTCCCGTTCGGGCGCAACACCCACGACTTCCACTTCGACACCCAGATCATCATCCAGCTCCACGCCGCCGGCCTGCGCATCGTCGAGGTGCCGATCCCGACCTACTACGGCGACGAGATCTGCCGCGTCAACGGCATCGGCTACGCCTGGAACGTGACCCGCTCGGTGATCGGCTACCGCCTCCACGAGCTGGGGCTCTCCCACCACCCGGAGTACGAGGTCGAGCCGATGTACACCCGCAAGCGGAGCCGGTACTCCTCGCACGAGCGCCTGGCCGACATGCTGGGCCGCGGCGGCGCGGCCGAGGCGCCGGCCCGCCGGGTGCTCGACGTCGGCTGCGGCCGCGGCGACCTCGGCCGCGAGATGCGGCAGGCCGGGCACCACGTCACCGGCATCGATCGCCGGCCGCCGGTGCACGCGCTCGACCGCTTCCTCCAGGCCGACCTCGAGGGCGACCTGCCGCTCGCGGCCGGCGAGCGCTTCGACGTCGTCCTGCTCGCCGACGTGCTCGAACACCTCGCCGATCCGCTGCGCCTGCTCCGCGCCGCCCGCGACCACCTGGCGCCGGGCGGCGCGATCCTGGTCTCGCTGCCCAATGCGGTGCACTGGTCGGTGCGCCTCCAGATCGTCCTGGGGCGCTTCGACTACACCAACAAGGGTCTCCTCGACCGCGGCCACCTGCGGCTCTTCACCCGCGCCTCGGCGCTGCGGATGTTCCGCGAGGCCGGGCTCGAGGCGGCCGGCCGCTGGACCACGCCGGTGCCCTGGGAGCGGGTGCTGCCGGCGGTCCTCGGCAACTTCGTCCGCGGCGCGATCGAGGCGATCGACCACCTGCTCGGGCGGCTGTGGCCGAACCTCTTCGCCTACCAGCATCTCTTCGAGCTGAAGGCGGCCGCGCCGGAGCCGGTCGACCCGCCTACCGCACCGGGGCCTACCGAGACAGCGCCGCCAGCCACTCCTTGATCCCGGCGTCGAGCCGGTGGCGGTCGCGGTGGCGGCGGAGGGCGATCTCGACCAGGCGGTCGACCAGCCCGGGGAGCGGCAGCCCCGAGAGCGCCCAGAGCCTCGGGTACATCGAGATCGGAGTGAAGCCGGGGAGGGTGTTGACCTCGTTGACGAAGAGGCCGCCGTCCCCATCCGCGCCGGGCTGATCGAAGCCGGGCTGGTAGAAGAAGTCGACCCGCGCCATGCCGCTGCCGCCGAGGGCGGCGAAGGCCGCGACCGCCAGCGCGCGCACCCGCTCGGCCACGCCATCGGGCAGCTCGGCCGGGGCGATCAGGCGCGCGCCGTCGGAGAGGTACTTGTCCTGGTAGTCGTAGAACTCGCGGCCGGGGACGATCTCGCCGACCGCCGAGGCGGCGAGCTTGCGGTACCCGAGCACCGCGCACTCCAGCTCGCGGCCGGGGACGCCGCGCTCGACGACCACGGCGTCGTCGAAGCGGAGCGCGAACTCGACCGCCTCGGCCAGCTCCGCGCGGCCGGCGACCTTGCGGATGCCGACCGAGGAGCCGCCGACCGAGGGCTTGACGAAGAGCGGCGGCGGCAGCCGGGCGCAGCGGTCGAGGAAGGCCTCGGGCGCCTCCTCGACCTCGCGCCGCCCGGCGGCCTCGAAGTCGACCACCGGCAGCCCCGCGGCGGCGAGCGCGCGCTTGGCCTGGAGCTTGTCCATCGCGAGCGCGCTGGCGGTGACGCCGGCGCCGACGTAGGGGAGGTCGAGCATCTCGGCGAGCCCCTGGAGCGTGCCGTCCTCGCCCCAGGTGCCGTGGACGATCGGAAACAGCGCCTCGGGCGGATCGTCGATCAACCGCCGGAGCGTCGGCGCCACCGGCTCGCCCGTCGCCGCCAGCGCGTCCAGCTCGCCGCCGAGCGCCCGCTCACCGGCCGCGCGCTCGACCCAGGCGCCGTCCTCGGCGACGCCGAGCGGCACCGGCTGGTGCCCGGCCTCGGCCAACGCCGCCGCCACCGCCCGCGCCGAGACCACCGACACCCGGTGCTCGACGCTGCGGCCGCCGAAGACCACCCCGACTCGCGTCATCCGCTCCTCCCCACGGTCACCTCCAGCGAAGATCGACTGCACGAAGAAGTCTGCCTCGCGGCCGTGGCGGCGCCGCAGCCGCGGGTGGCGGAACCGTGGCGCCGCGCGGCCGGGCTAATCCAGCTCGACCACCCGGGCGTCGCGCACCGCCTCGAGCCCGCGGACGCGCTCGAGCGCCCGCTCGGTGACCTCGCCGTCAACGCGCAGCACCGCCATCGCCTCGGGCACCCCCTGCCGGCGTGCGAGGTGGATGTCGGCGATGTTGATCCCCTCCTCGCCGAGCACCGTGCCGATCTTGCCGACCACGCCGGGGATGTCGCGGTTGCGCAGCACCAGGAGGCGCCCGGTGGGCCGGAACTCGAGCGGGAAGCCGTCGAAGAGCGCCACCCGCGGCTCGCTCTCGCCGAACAGGAAGCCGGCGGCCTCGAAGGCGCCGGCGTCCCCCTCGGCGCGCACCGCCACGAGGTGGGGGTAGCCGGCCGACTCGCCGTGGGTGGTGCGCGCGGTGGCGATGCCGCGGCCGGCGGCCAGCCGCTCGGCGTTGACGTAGTTGACCTCGCCGCCGAGCGCCGGCGCGAGCGCCCCCTTGAGCGCCGCCACCAGGAGCGGCCGGCGGAGCGCCTCGTCGATGCCCCAGAAGTCGACCTGGATCCGGCGCAGGCCGCCGCCCACGAGGCCCCCGGCGAGCCGGCCGAGCTGCTCGCCGAGCGCCAGGTAGGGCTCGCCGCGGGTGCCGGTCGAGGCGAACGGCAGGTTGACCGCGGTCACCGCCAGCGAGCCGTCGAGCGCGGCGAGCACCATGCGCGCGGTCTCGGTCGAGATCCGCTCCTGCGCCTCGCGGGTCTGGGCGCCGATGTGCGGCGTCGAGACCACCTTCGGGTGGCGCATCAGCGCATAGTCGGACGGCGGCTCCTGGGCGAAGACGTCGAGCGCGGCGCCCGCCAGCGGACCCGAATCGAGCGCCGCGAGGAGCGCCGCCTCGTCGACCACGCCGCCGCGGCCGCAGTTGACCAGGAGCGCGCCCGGCTTCATCGCCGCCAGCTCGCGGGCGCCGAGCAGGCCGCGGGTCGTATCGGTCAGCGGCGTGTGCAGCGTCACCACGTCGGCGCGCGCCAGGAGGTCGGCGAGCGGCAAGAGCTCGACGTCGAGCTTCTCGGCCGCGGCCGAGTCGAGGAACGGGTCCTGGGCGACCACCGACATCTCGAAACCGCGGGCGCGCGCCGCCACGCGCTGGCCGATCCGCCCGAAGCCGATCACCCCCAGGGTCTTGCCCTGGAGCTCGACGCCGACGAAGCTCTTGCGGTCCCACTCGCCGCGGCGCATCGAGGCATCGGCGGCGGGGAGGTTGCGGGCCAGCGCCAGCATCAGCGCGAAGGTGTGCTCGGTCGCCGACAGGGCGTTCGCGGTCGGAGCGTTGATCACCAGCACGCCGCGCTCGGTGGCGGCCTTGACGTCGACGTTGTCGACGCCGATGCCGGCGCGCCCGACCACTCGCAGGCGGGTGCCCGAGCCGGCGAGCAGGTCGGCAGTGACCTGGGTGGCGCTGCGCACCACCAGGGCGTCGAAGTCGTGGAGCAGCTCCGCGAGCCGCGGGCGCTCCTCGGCGGTCAGCAGGTGGACCTCGGCGCCCTCGCCGCGCAGGATGTCGAGGCCGATCTCGTCGAGCGGATCGGCGATCAGGATGCGATGCACTCGGTGTTCCTCCCGGGGGTGTCGAGCACTGGGTCGAGAACGCTGTCCAGAACGCTGTCGAGGGCGGCGAGCAGGGCGGCGAGGTCGGCCGGTCCGACGTCGCCCATGTGGCCGATGCGGAAGGTCGCGGGCTTCCACTCGCCATAGCCGCCGGCGATCGTCCAGCCCAGCTCGGCGGCGCGGCGGGCGACGGCGGCGCCGTCGAGGCCGGTGCCTCCAGGCGGCCGCAGGCAGCTCACGGTCGGCGAGCGGAAGCCCGCCGGCGCAGCGTCGGCAAGGCCGCGCGCGGCGGCCCAGGCGGCGACGGTATCGGACATCGCGCGGTGGCGCGCCCAGCGCCCCTCGATCCCCTCGCCGCCGGGACCGAGGATCGCCTCGAGCTGATGGTCGAGGGCGAAGAAGACCGGCAGGCACGGAGTGGTGATCGGGCCGCCCCCGCGGTGCTGGTCGCGGTAGCGCAGGAGGTCGGTGTAGAAGCCGCGCCGGCCGACCGCGGCGGCGCGGGCGGCGGCGCGCTCCGAGAGGGTGAAGAAGGCGAGGCCGGGCGGCAGCGCGAGCGCCTTCTGGCTCGCGGTGAGCGCGACGTCGAGGCCCCAGGCGTCGGTCTCGACCGGCGCGCCGCCGAGCGACGACACGGCGTCGGCCAGGACCAGCGCGTCGCTCTCCTCGCGCACCGCGCGGGCGATCTCGGCGAGCGGGTTGAGCACCCCGGTCGAGGTCTCGCTGTGGACCACGGTCACCGCCTCGTAGCGCTTGCGGCCGAGCGCGCGGCGCACGAGGTCGGGGTCGATCGGCTCGCCCCAGGGCACCGCCACCCGGTCGGCGAGCTTGCCGGCGCACTCGGCGATCCGGTGCCAGCGCTCGGAGAAGGCGCCGCTCGTGAGGCACAGGACGTCGCGCTCGACGGTCGAGACCAGCGCCGCCTCCATCACCAGCGTCGCGCTGCCGGTCGCGGTCATCACCTCGCCGGCGGTGCGGAAGACGGCCGGCAGGCGCCCGGCGACCCGGTCGTAGAGCGCCCGGAACGAGGGCGAGCGGTGCGGCGCCACCGGCGCGGTCATCGCCGCGCGCACCTCCTCGCTCACCCAGGCCGGACCGGGGACGAAGTAGCGGACGGGCTCTCGGCTGGGCCGGGAGACGGTGGTCACGGCGCGGGCTCCGGCGGGTCGTCCCCGGCCGCGAGCGGCCGCGGGCTGCGCAGGCGGGCGGCGAGCGCGGCCGGATCGTAGCGCCGCTCGTCGCCGCCGACGCCGCGCAGGCGGTAGCCGCCGGCGGCGTCGGACGCGAGCCGCGGCAGCCGGGCGGTCGACTCGTCATCGCCGGCGACCAGGACCAGGGCGCAGCCGAGGAAGTGGCCGCGGACGAGGTCGGCGAGGACCGGCGGCCCGGCGAGCGGCCTGACCGCGGCCACCGTGCCGCCGCCGACCGCCACCGCGCGCAACGCGCCGAGGCCGGCGGCCGCGGTCAGCGTCGGCGGCAGCGGGCTCGGCGGCCGCCACTCGAGCCAGCCGAGGCGCAGGCCGGCCGCCGCCAGCGCCGCGGCGAGCGGGGCGAAGGCGGCGGGCTCCTCCGCCACCAGGACCAGATGCGGGGTCTTCATTGCATGGCCCTCGCTTCGAGACCCCTCACGACACCGACCCCCCGTCGTCCCCCGAGAGCGAGCCCGTCTCCGGGTAGATCAGCGCCGGCCGGCGCTCGGCGCGGAACGCCCGCTCGTCGGCGGCCCAGGAGCCGATCCAGGCGGCGAGCGCGTCGCGGTCGCCGGCCTCGATCGCGCGCCGGCACTCCTCGCCGCCGGTCAGGAGATCGATCGCCGGGCGGTCGGCGACGAACTCGTAGGGCGCGCGCCGCCAGGCGAACTCCGAGGGGGAGGAATCGCGCAGCGCGGCGAGCAGCTCGACGCCGGTCCGGTAGGGGCGGAACGCGGCCGGATCGGTGACCGCCAGCGCCACGCCGCCGCACAGCGCGCCGGCGTGCTTCTGGAACTGCGGCCGGAAGAAGACCGGCACGAAGGCGACCCCGGGGAGGCCGAGCGCCTCGAGCCGGCCGGCGAGGCCGAGCGGGTCGATCCAGGGCGCCCCGACCTGCTCGAACGGCCGCGTCGTGCCGCGCCCCTCGGACAGCTCGGTGGCCTCGATCAGGCAGGTGCCCGGGTAAACCAGCGCGGTCGCGGGCGACGGCATGTTGGGCGACGGCGGCAGCCACGGCCGGCTCCGCCGCGGGCTCTGGCCCCAGCTCTGGCCCCACAGCTCGTCGCGGCGCCAGCCGGCGGCCTCCCGGACCGCGAGCGCGCCGGCCCGCCAGCCGCGGCGGGCGGCCTCGAGCCGCATCAGCTCGCCGAGGGTCAGGCCGTGGCGCACCGGCAGCCGGAAGGCGCCGACGAACGACTCGAAGCCGGGCGCCGGCAGGTTCCCCTCGACCGCGGCGCCGCCGAGCGGGTTCGGCCGATCGAGCACCCAGACCTCGCAGCCGGCGGCGATCGCCGCCTCGGCCGCCCACACCGCGGTGGCGGCGTAGGTGTAGTAGCGCGAGCCGACGTCCTGGAGGTCGACCAGCAGGAGGTCGAGGCCGGCGAAGGCGCCCGGCTCGGGGCGGAGCGAGCCCTCCGAGTCGCCGTAGAGCGAACGCACCGGCACGCCGGTCCACGGCTCGCGGCCGCCGGCCGCCGCCACCATGTCCTGCTCGACGCCGTGGTAGCCGTGCTCGGGACCGAAGAGCACCGCGGGGGGGCCGGCCGGAGTCGCCGCCAGGGCCAGATGGGCGGGCCGAAGGTCGGCGGTCACCGCCGCGGCATGGGCGAGGAGGCCGTAGCGCCGCCCGGCGAGCCGGTCCGGGTCGGCGAGGAGGCGATCGAGGCCGGTGAGCACCATCAGGCGCCTTCGGAGCCGGGCGCCCCGGCGACATCGCCGCGGCGGTAGTCGCCGCGCGCGCCGCCGCTCTTGGCCTCGAGGCGCAGGTCGGTGATCACCGCCCCGCGCTCGACGGCCTTGACCATGTCGTAGAGCGCCAGCGCTGCGGTGGCGCAGGCGGCGAGCGCCTCGATCTCGGCACCGGTGCGCGCGGTCGCCACCACCCGGCTCCGGATCGTCACCCCGCCCTCGGCCGCCGGCTCGATCTCGACCTCGACCTGGTCGAGCGGTAGCGGATGGGCGAGCGGCACCAGGTCGCCGGCGCGCTTGGCGCCCTGGATGCCGGCGATTCGCGCCACCGCCACGGCGTCCCCCTTGGGCAGCTCGCCGAGGCGCGCCACGGTCGCCGCCGAGAGCGCCACCCGGCACGACGCCTCGGCCACCCGCCGGGTCACCGGCTTGGCCGAGACGTCGACCATGCGCGCGCGGCCGGCGCGGTCGAGATGGCTGAAGGTGCGCTCGCCGGGATCGTCCATGGGCTCGGATCTTACTTGCTGGCCTCTCCTAGAATGGGGCCGGCGACCGCCGCCAGCCTCTCGATGACCGGCCTCTCGATGACCGACCGCCCCGAACCGCGCGCCCTCCGGCTGTCGATCGTCGTCCCGACCCTCGACGAGGAGGCCTGGGTCTCCGACCTCCTCGCCGGCGCCCGGGCCCAGGCCGATGAGCTGATCGTCTCCGACGGCGGCAGCGCGGACCGCACGGTCGAGGTCGCGCGCCGGCTCGGGGCTCGCGTGGTCGCAGGGCCCCCCGGCCGCGGCGGCCAGCTCAACCGCGGCGCCGCGGCGGCCGGCGGGGACGTGCTCCTCTTCCTCCACGCCGACACCCGCCTGCCCGCGGGCGCCGCCGCAGCGGTGCGCGCCGCGATCGCCGGCGGCGCCGCCGGCGGCGGCTTCCTGGTCCGCTTCGACGACCGCCGGCCGCTGATGCGCTTCGGCGGCTTCCTCGCCAGCCTGCGCACCCGGCTCACCCGGGTGCCGCTCGGCGACCAGGCGCAGTTCGTCGCCCGCGAGACCTTCGAGCGGCTGGGCGGCTACCGCGACTGGCCGATCCTCGAGGACCTCGACTTCGCGCGCCGGCTCAAGCGCGCCGGGCGGGTGGCGATCCTCGCCGGGCCGGTGACCACCGCGGCGCGCCGCTTCAACGCCCGCGGCGCGCTCGCCACGGTGGCCCGCAACTGGCTGATCTGGCTGCTGTTCGCGCTCGGGTTCGCGCCGCGCCGCCTGGCCCGGCTGTACCGTGACGTGCGCTGAAGAGCGCCCGCCACGAAGAACGAGGCGCGGCGGCGCCGGCGCTCTCCCTCAAGAGCGCCGGAACCGGACGGCTCGGCTGAATGCGACGGGTGGCAGCGGATACGAGCCGGAAGGGCTCGCGGGAGGCGGGGCCTCCCGGCATCTGGGGGGTTGGTGGCGCCAGGACCGCGTCCTCGCGCCGGGGGGTCCGGGACCGACCCCCGGGTCAGCCGTTCACGGCTTCCTTGAGGTCGTTCGCGGCCTTGAACTTGACGTTCTTGCTGGCCGGGATCTTGATGCTGGCTCCGGTCGCCGGGTTGCGACCCATGCGGGCGGCCCGCTCCGAGACGCTGAAACTGCCGAAGGCGTGGATCGAGACCCGGTCGCCGTCGGACAGGTAATCCGAGATCGCTCCGAACACCGCGTCGAACGCCTCGGTCGCCTGCTTCTTGGTCAGACCCTCGACCTGATCGACGACGCGATCCACGATATCCGCTTTGCCAGCCATCTCACTCCTCCTTAGAGCTGTCTGAGAATTCAGGGATTGACGTGACGTCCCTCGGCGGCAACCTTAAGCCAAGCCCGGGGGGCTGTCAATAAGACCTCGGCGAAGGATTCCGGCACTTTTTGCCGCCGCGGAAGGTCTCGGCGCGGCGGCGGCCGGCGCCGCGCCCTCGCAGGCCATGCGCAACAGCCTTCAAGAATCCCGGCGTACCAGCACACTGGCAGTGAAGCCGTCGTGGTCGCCGCCGGGGAGGACGCGCCAGCGACCCGGGGCGTCGATCCCGGCGTCGAGCGGCGGCGGCAGCAGGCCCGCGAGCGGCAGCGGCAGGAAGCCCGGCCGCCGCTCGAGGAAGCGCTCGACGACGCGCTCGTTCTCCTCGGGCTCGATCGAGCAGGTGATCGCCACCAGGTGGCCGCCGGGGCCGAGGCACTCGGCCGCGCCGTCGAGCATGCGGCCGGCCTGCCCGGCCAGGCGGCCGATCTCGTCGCGGCTGATCCGCCACTTGAGCTCCGGGTGCTTGCGGAGGGTGCCGGTGCCGGTGCACGGGAGGTCGAGGACGACGCGGTCGAAGCCGCCGCCAGTATGGGCCGCGGCCGCGAACGGCGGCCGGCCGGCGTCGGCGGCGAGGAGCGGCGCGCTCCGGCGCAGGCGCGCGAGGTTGGCGCGCACAATCGCCAGGCGCTCGAGCGAGACGTCGCCCAGGGTCAGCGCCACCGACGGCTCGCGGGCGGCGAGCGCGAACGCCTTGCCGCCCGGCGCGGCGGCGGCGTCGAGCACCCGCTCGCCCGGGCGCGGCGGCGGGATCAGCGCCGCCGCCTGGCTCGCCTCGTCCTGGACGTAGAGGTCGCCGCGCGCGAACGCCGCGGTCGCGAGCGGGTCGCCGCGCCGCACCGTCAGCCCGAGGAGCGAGAGCGGCGACGGCTCGACCTCGAGCCCCTCGTCGATCAGCCGCTCGGCCAGGAGCTCGCGCCCGCCGCGGTCGCAGAAGGCGAGGAGCTGCATCGGCTTCGGCCGGTTGTTGGCGGCGAGGAGCGCCCGGGTGCGCTCGGCGCCGTAGACGGCGAGCCAGCGCTCGACCAGGAAGTCGGGATGGCTGGTCTCGACCGCCATCCGGTGCACTGGGTCGGAGTCCTCGACCGGCCAGTCGCCCAGCCGCGGCGCGCGGGCGATCGCGCGCAACACGGCGTTGACGTAGCTGGCGCCGCCGCGGTGGGTCAGCGAGTGCGCCTCCTCGACCGCCTCGTCGACCGCCGCGTGGGCCGGGATGCGGTCAAGGAAGAGGAGCTGGTAGGCGGCGATACGGAGCGGCGCCAGGAGCACCGGGTCGATCTCCCCGATGCCGCGGTGGCTCGCCCTGTCGAGGACGTGGTCGAGCCGGCGCAGCCAGCGCAGGGTGCCCAAAACCAACTCGTGGAGGAGCCCGCGGTCGCGCTCGTCGAAGCGCTCGAGGAGCGGCGGCAGGTAGGAGTCGACCGGCGCCCGCGAGGCGAGCGTCCGCTCGACCACCCAGGCGGCGGCGACGCGGACGTTGTCCTCGGGACGGCGCCGCGGGGTCTGGCGGCGGACGCCGCCGTGCGCTCCCGCGGGCGGGGTGCCCGAGTGGGGCGTGTCGGGGCGGGCCGACCGGCGCCGGCGCTGGCTCAAGCGAACCGCTCGCCGACGCGGAGCCGCTCGCCGTTGGCGAAGTCCGATGCGCGCACCATCTTCTTGCCCGGCCGCTGGACCTCCTCGAGGCCGAAGATGGTGCCGCCGCCGCAGAGCACCGCGACCCGCCCCTGGCGCAGCCCGAGGAAGGTGCCGGTGACCCCGAACGGCGCCTCCTCCCAGCTCATCGGCACGCCCCAGACGATCTTCAGCGTCTGGCCGCGGAAGTGGCCGGAGAGGCCGGGCCAGGGGGTATAGGCGCGCAGCCGGTTGTAGATCTCCTCGGCGTGGAGCGCCCAGTTGACCTTGCCGTCGGTCTTCGCGACCTTGGGCGAGTAGCTGGCCGACTCGTCGCGCTGCCGGCGCTCCTTGAGCTTGCCCGTCTCGAGCTGGTCGAGGGTCTGGACCACGACCTCGGCGCCCAGCTCGGAGAGCCGCTTGGCGAGCCGGTCGGTGGTCTCGTAGGAGCGGATCTGGGTCTCCTCCTGGAGCAGGATCGGCCCCGAGTCGAGCCCCTCCTCCATTCGCATCGTGGTGACCCCCGTCTTCTTCTCCCCCTCGAGCAGCACCCCCTGGATCGGCGAGGCGCCGCGGTACTTGGGCAGGAGCGAGGCGTGGAGGTTTATGCAACCCTGCTTGGGCAGCGCGAGCAGCGCGGCCGGGAAGATCTGGCCGTAGGCGACCACCACCGCGACGTCGGGCTTGATCTTCCCGAGGCGCGCCGTCAGCTCCTCGTCCTTGACCGACTCCGGCTGCACCAGCGGCACGCCGTGCGCGTCGGCCCACGCCGCCACCGGCGGCTGCTGCGGCTCCTTGCCGCGCCCGGCCGGCCGCGCCGGCTGGCTGACTACGAGCTCCGGCGTCCGCCCGGCCGCGGCCAGCGCGTCGAGGGTCGGCACGGCGAACTCCGGAGTCCCGAAGAAGACGATCTTCCGAATCTTCGGCATGGCGGGGGATGGTAGCAGAGCCCCGGTGACGGCCGATGTCACCTCGATTCGACTGACGGCGTGACCGCGCGCGCCGTAGCGTCGCGCCCGGAGCGACGGCATGTCGATCGAGATCGAGCAGCTCACCAAGCTCTACGACCGGCAGCCGGTGGTCGACGGCGTCTCGCTGTCGATCGCCGCCGGCGAGCTGTTCGTGCTGCTCGGGCCGAGCGGCAGCGGCAAGAGCACGCTCCTGCGCATGATCGCCGGGTTGACCGAGATCGACGCCGGCACGGTGCGCCTGCACGGCCGCGACGTCACCGGCGTGTCGCCGAAGGACCGCGGCATCGGCTTCGTCTTCCAGCACTATGCCCTCTTCCGGCACATGACGGTGGCCGACAACGTCGAGTTCGCGCTCCGGGTGCGCAAGGTCTCGAAGCGATGGCCCGAGCGCCGGCGGCGCGAGCGGCGCGAGGAGCTCCTCCAGCTCGTCGGCTTGTCCGGGTTCGCGGGGCGCTACCCGCGGCAGCTCTCGGGCGGCCAGCAGCAGCGGGTGGCGCTCGCCCGGGCGCTCGCCTGCGAGCCCTCGGTGCTCCTCCTCGACGAGCCGTTCGGTGCGCTCGACGCCCGGATCCGGGTCGAGCTGCGCCAGGCGCTCCGCGGCATCCAGCGCGAGCTGGGCCTGACCACGGTGTTCGTGACCCACGACCAGGAGGAGGCCTTCGAGCTCGCCGACCGGTTGGCGGTGCTCCACCAGGGGCGCCTCCTCGAGGTCGGCGAGCCGCGCGAGCTGTACCTGCGGCCGCGCTCGCCGTTCGTCGCCGGCTTCCTCGGCGCCGCGAACCTGGTGGTCGGCGAGTCGGGGCCGCGGACGGTGCGGCTCGGGCCGGTCGAGCTGCCGCTGGCGACCGAGATCGCCGAAGGCTCCGGGCCGCGCCGGGTGCAGGTGCTGTTCCGGCCCGAGGACGTCGAGGTCTCGGCGGCCGAGCGCGGCGAGCATCCGCGGCTCGGCCGCGGCGTGGTCGAGGAGCGGTCGTTCGTCGGCGCCTTCGAGCGGTTGCGGCTGCGCCTGCCGCGGCTCGCCGGGGCACGGCCGGTGGCGCCGGCGCCGTCGTTCGGGGGCGAAGGCTTCCTGGTCGACGCGGTGCGCCCGCAGCACGAGACGGCGGGCCTGCCGCTCGAGCCGGGGGCGGAGGCGTGGGTGGCGGTTCGCCGCTTCCATGTGCTCGCGTCCGCCAGCCTCCGGCTGCTGCTCGACCGCGGGCGCTCGCCGGCCGCCGAGGCGGCGCGCAAGCTGGGCGAGGAGCTGGGCGAACGGCTCGGCGCTTACAGCGCCCTGGTCGGCGAGAGCGGCGGATCGAACGGCGGCGGCGCGCTCGGCGCCGAGACCGCGAGCGGTGCCGAGGCCTTCGACATCGCGGTGCTCGGCCTCGAACCGCAGCGGAGCGACCGCCGCGGCGAGAGGCTCGCCTCCGCCCGGCACCACCTGCTCCTGGTCCCCGGCCCGGCGGCGGTGCCGCGGCGCCTGCTGATCTGCGTCGCGGTCGGCGAGCCCGGCAAGGCCGACGTCCGCTTCGCCGAGCGCTTCGCCTGGCAGCTCGGCGCCGCGGCGACCGTCCTGACGGTGCTCCCGGCGGGCGATCCCGAGAGCGACCCGCCGGCGCACGTCGCCCGCTTCCTCGAGGCCTGCGAGCGGACGCTCACCGCCCGCGGCGTCGTCGGCAGGAGCCTCGTGCGGCGCGGCCCGGCGCTGCGCGAGATCCGCGCCGAGATCGAAGCCGGCGGCCACGACCTGGCGGTCGTCGGCGCCCCGCTGCCGGCCGACCCGGGCCGGCCCGAGCCGTTCGCCGGCGTGGTCGGCGGCCTGCTCGGCGAGCCGCCGCCTTGCCCGGTTCTGATCGTCCGGCGGCAATCGACCGACCTACCGAGAGGAGTCCCGCGATGAGCCCGAGACCTTTCCTCACCCGAATCGCCGCGTTGTCCACCGCCCTGGCCGCCCTGACCGCCTGCGGCGGCGGCGCCGGCGCTCCCGCCGCCGAAGGCGGCGCCGGCAAACCGCCGGTGACGATCCTCAACGTCTCCTACGACCCGACCCGGGAGCTGTACCAGGAGTACGACGAGGCGTTCCGCGCCCACTGGCGGGAGGCGGCCGGCCAGGAGATCACCGTCCAGCAGTCCCACGGCGGCTCGGGCAAGCAGGCGCGGGCGGTGATCGACGGGCTCGCCGCCGACGTCGTCACCCTGGCGCTCGCCTACGACATCGATGCCATCCACGAACAGGCGGGGCTGATCCCGTCCGACTGGCAGTCACGGCTGCCGCACAACAGCGCGGCGTACACCTCGACCATCGTCTTCCTGGTGCGCGAGGGGAACCCCGAGGGGATCCGCGACTGGGGCGATCTGGTGCGGCCCGGGATCGAGGTGATCACGCCCAACCCCAAGACCTCGGGCGGAGCGCGCTGGAACTACCTCGCCGCCTGGGGCTGGGCGCTGGCGCGCGAGCTGGGCGGCTTCGAGGCGCTCGCCGATCCCGCCTCGGCTCCCGGGTACGAGGCCGCCCAGGAGGCGGCGCTCGCGTTCGTCACCGAGCTCTATCGCCACGTCCCGGTGCTCGACTCCGGCGCCCGCGGCTCGACCAACACCTTCGTCCAGAACGGCATCGGCGACGTGCTCCTGGCCTGGGAGAACGAGGCGCTCCTGGCGATCGAGGAGCTGGGGCCGGACCGCTTCGACCTGGTGATCCCGTCGGTGAGCATCCTCGCCGAGCCGCCGGTGACGATCGTCGACGGCGTGGTCGACCGCAAGGGCACCCGCGAGGTGGCTCAGGCCTACCTCGAGTACCTGTTCACCGAGACCGGGCAGGAGCTGGCGGCGAAGCACTACTACCGCCCGCGCTCGGAGGCGGTCACGGCGCGCTGGGCCGAGCAGTTCCCGGAGGTCCGAGATGTTCACCGTCGACCAGGTCTTCGGCGGCTGGCAGAAGGCCCAGGCCGAGCACTTCGCCGACGGCGGCGTCTTCGACCGCATCTACCAGCCCTAGGGCGCGCCCGGCCGCCGAGGAGTCGCCTTGCCCCGCTTCAAGCGCTTCAGCGTCCTGCCCGGCTTCGGCCTGACGATGGGGTTCACCCTGTCCTACACCGGCCTGCTGGTGCTGATCCCGCTGGCGGGGTTGTTCGTCAAGTCGGCGACCCTCGGCTGGAGCGACCTCTGGCACGAGGTGACCCGGCCGCGGGCGCTCGCCGCCTACGGCCTCTCGCTTCGGCGCTTCGCTCGCGGCGGCGGCGATCAACGCCGTCTTCGGCTTCGTCGTCGCCTGGGTGCTGGTGCGCTACCGCTTCCCCGGCCGGCGGCTGCTCGATGCGCTGGTCGACCTGCCGTTCGCGCTGCCGACCGCGGTCTCGGGCATCGCCCTGACCACGCTGCTCGCCGAGCGCGGCTGGCTGGGCCGCGTCTTGGTGCCGGTCGGGGATCGAGCTCGCGTTCACCCGCGCGGGGATCGTGATCGCGCTGATCTTCATCGGGCTGCCGTTCATGGTGCGCACGCTGCAGCCGGCTCTCGCCGAGCTGCCGGCCGAGATCGAGGAAGCGGCCGCGACCCTCGGCGCCGGGCGCTGGCACACCTTCCGCCGGGTGCTGCTGCCGGCGCTGGCGCCGGCGCTCGCTGACCGGCTTCGCGCTCGCCTTCGCGCGCGCCCTCGGCGAGTACGGCTCGGTGGTCTTCATCGCCGGCAACATGCCGATGAGGACCGAGATCGTGCCGCTCCTGATCATCATCCAGCTCGAGCAGTACGACTACGCGGGCGCCACCGCCCTGGGCGCGGTCATGCTGGTGATGCTCGTTCGTCCTGCTCCTTGCGATCAACCTGCTCCAGCTCTGGGGCCGGCGCCGCGGCGCCGCGGGAGCCTAGCCTTGGCGGGCGCGACGCCGGGGCTCCGGCGCGCGGCGGCGACCGAGGCGACTTCGACGGCCTCGGCCGGCGGCGCCACCGACCGAGCCGCGCTGGGTGCGCCGGCTCCTGATCGGCGTCGCCGTCGGCCTTCCTCGGCGATCTTCCTGCTGGCGCCGCTGGCGATGGTCTTCGCCCAGGCGTTCGCCCAGGGCTGGCGCGCCTACCTCGGCGCCCTCGCCCAGCCCGACACGCTGGCGGCGATCCGGCTGACGCTCCTGACCGCCTTCGTCGTGGTGCCGCTCAACACGCTCTTCGGCCTCGCCGCGGCCTGGGCGGTGGCGAAGTTCGAGTTCCGCGGCAAGGGCCTGCTGGTGACCCTGATCGACCTGCCGTTCGCGGTCTCGCCGGTCGTCGCCGGCCTGATCTTCGTCCTGCTCTTCGGGCTCCAGGGCTGGCTCGGGCCATGGCTCGCCGAGCACGACGTGCAGATCATCTTCGCGGTGCCGGGAATCGTGCTGGCGACGCTGTTCGTGACCTTCCCGTTCGTTGCCCGCGAGCTGATCCCCGTCATGGAGGCGCAGGGCACCGACGAGGAGGAGGCGGCGCACCTCCTGGGCGCGAGCGGCTGGCAGATCTTCCGCCGGGTCACCCTCCCCAACGTCCGCTGGGGCCTCGCTCTACGGCGTCATCCTGTGCAACGCCCGGGCGATGGGCGAGTTCGGGGCGGTCTCGGTGGTCTCCGGGCACGTCCGCGGCCTGACCAACACGCTGCCGCTCCACGTCGAGATCCTCTACAACGAGTACGCCTTCTCGGCCGCCTTCGCGGTCGCCTCGCTTCTCACCCTGCTGGCGCTGGTGACGCTCGTGCTCAAGACCTGGATCGAGTGGCGGGCGGCGCGGCGGGGCTGACCCGCAACGACTAGGATGACCCGGTGGCGCGACGGCTCCCGCTCGGCGCGTGGCTGGCGCTGCTCAGCCTCGGCCTGGTCCTCCTGGTGGTGGCCGGGCTGGTGCCGGCTGCCCTGGCCCTGTTCGAGCGCCTGGCCGAGGAGAACGCGCAGGCCCGGGTGCGGCTCGCGGCCGTCGGCGCCGCCGAGGCGGCGGAGCGCGAGGCCCGCGAGGTGGCGACCGCGGCCCGGCTGCTGGCCGAGCGGCCCACCCTCCTGCGGCTGGCGGCCGCCGGGGCCGCCGGCGAGCTGGGCGCCTTCCTCGAACGCTTCCGGGCGACCGGCGGGCTCGACGGCTGCGCCGTGCTCGAGGGCGGCGAGGTCGTCGCGGCGACGCCGGGGGACCTGCCCTGGAGGCCGATCCACGCCGCCGCGGGCACGCCGGGCGAGCCCTACTACCTGCCGCCGCCGGCGGCCGGCGACGCCGCCCTGACCGCCGCCGCGGCGCCGCTCGCCGGCGGCACCGGCGAGGTCGTCGCGGTGCGGCGGCTGGACGAGGCGGCGGCGCGCCGCCTGAGCGGCGTGGCGGGCGTCGAGGTGCGGATCGTCCCGGCCGCCGCGGCCGGCGCCGCGCGCGGCCCGGAGCGTGCGCCCGCCGGCGCCTTCCACGCCGGTGTTCCGGGCGGCGCCTTCGGCGCCAGGGCGCCGCTGGGCGACGGCGCGGCGGTCTGGATCGAGACCGTGCTGCCCGCCGCCGAGGTCGCGGCCGCGGTCCGCCCGCTGCGCCGCACCTTCGCGCTGGTCACGATCGCCGCGGCCGTCCTCGCGATCCTCGCCGGCGTGCTCGCCGGCCGGCGGCTCGCCCGGCCGCTCGCGGCGCTGCGGCAGTCGGCGCAGCGGATCGGCGGCGGCGACCTCGGCCGGCCGGTGCCGCCGGCGGCGGGCGCCGAGGCCTCGGCGCTGGCCTCGACCATGGAGGAGATGCGCCGCCGCCTGCTCGCGACGACCGCCGACCTGCGGCGCAGCGAGGCCGAGGCCCAGGCGCTCCTCGCCGGCACCGCCGAGGGGGTGTTCGCGGTCGATGGCGAGCGCCGCGTCCGCTACCTCAACCCGCGGGCGGCGGCGCTCCTCGGCGTCGAGCCGGCGGCCGCGCTCGGCCGTTTCTGCGGCGACCTGCTGCGGCCGCGCGGCGCCGACGGCTCGAGGCCGTGCGAGACCGACTGCCCGATCGTCCACGCCCGCTCGCGCGGCAGCTCGCGGGCGGCCGAGCACCTCGAGATCGCCGGCGGCCTGCGGCGCACCGTGGTCGTCACCAGCGCGCCCCCGGCCGGCGACCGCCAGGTCCAGGTGATGCGCGACGAGACCGAGGAGGAGGGGGCGCGGCGGGCGCGCGATGCGATCCTTGCCAACGTCTCGCACGAACTGAAGACCCCGCTGGCGGCCCAGCTCGCCTCGATCGAGCTGCTGCTCGAGGGCCTCGACCGCGGCGACGCCGAGAGCACCCGGCCCCTGGTCGAATCGCTCGAGAGGAGCACCCTGCGCCTGACCCGGCTGATCGACAACCTGCTCGAGAGCGTGCGCATCGAGACCGGCCGGGCGTCGTGGGCGCGAGTGCCGGTCGACCTCGCGGAGGTGGTCGCGGAGGCTGCGGCCTCGACCCGGCCGCTCCTCGACCAGCGCCGGCAGCGCCTCGAGATCGACCTGCCCGCGAAGCTGCCGGAGGTCGAGGGGGACCCGACCCAGCTCACCCAGGTGCTGGTCAACCTCCTCGCCAACGCCCACAAGTACGCCCCCGAGGGGTCGGCGATCCGGATCGGAGGTCGCGCCGAACCCGGCTGGGCCGAGGCGGCGCTGTGGGTCGAGGACGGCGGCCCCGGCGTCCCGCCGGCCGCCTCGGAGTCGATCTTCGACCGCTTCCACCGCGCCGCCCGGCCGCAGCCGGGCCAGGACGGCATGGGGCTCGGGCTCTGGATCGTCCAGTCGATCGTCGACCGCCACGGCGGGCGGGTCGCCGTCGGTCCGGGCGGCCTCGGCGGCGCCCGGTTCACCGTCACGCTGCCCGCCGCCGCCGCGGTGTCGGAGCCGGCGTGAGGAGACCGCGATGAAGGCGCTGCGATGAAAGTGCTGGTGGTCGACGACGATCCCGAGCTGCTGCCGCTCCTGGCCTTCGCGCTTCGCCAGGGCGGCTGGCTGGTGATCGAGGCGGCGAACGGCGAGCGAGCGCTCGAGCAGTTCGCGGCCGAGGCGCCCGACCTGGTGATCCTCGACGTCAACCTGCCCGGGATCGACGGCTTCGAGGTCTGCCGCCGCCTCCGCGAGGCGGGCCACGAGACCCCGGTGCTGATGCTCACCGTCCGCGGCGACGAGGAGGACCTGGTGCGCGGTCTCGACCTCGGCGCCGACGACTACCTGACCAAGCCGTTCAGCCCGCGCACCCTGCTGGCCCGGGTGCGCGCGCTCCTGCGCCGGGCCGGCCGGGAGGGCGGCGGCGGGATCACGGCCGGCGAGATCGTCCTCGACCCCGAGCGCGCGACCGTCCGCGTCGCGGGCCGAGCGCCGGTGCGCCTCACCCCGCTCGAGGCGCGCCTGCTCCAGCTCCTCGCCGCCGCCGCCGGCGAGCCGGTCCGGAGCGAGCGCATCCTCGCCCACGTCTGGGGCTCGCGCGCCGGCGGCGACCGCCAGCTCTTGAAGCAGCTCGTCCACCGGTTGCGGCGCAAGCTCGAGGACGACCCGGCCGAGCCGCGCCGGCTCCTGACCGAGCTGGGGATCGGCTACCGGCTGGCCTCCGGCACCGGTTGACTCGGCGACGCGACGGGGCGCCGGAAGCGGTGGCAGCGAACCGAGCCCGATGCCGAGTGGCGGCGAAGCTCCGGACTTAGAGCTGGGGCTCCCGCAAGGGTCGGCTATCATGCCGGGTTGGAGGTACCGCTGTGACGACCCTGGAGATCCAGCTCCCCGACCGGACCGTTGCGGGTCTCGACCGAGAGCCGACCGAGCTCGCGGCGGAGCTCCGCATCGCGGCGGCGGTGAAGTGGTATGAGCTCGGCAGGGTCAGCCAGGAGGTCGCCGCCGAGATCGCCGGTGTGAATCGGAGCGACTTCGTGTCCCTGCTGAGCCGGATGTCGGTCTCCCCGATGCAGGAAACCGCGGACGAGGCGTCGGCGGCCGCGAAGTACCTCCTCGAGGCATGAGGCCGGCGGTCCTTGATGCCTCGCCGGTGATCATCCTGGCGCGGGCGGGCTTCCTCGAGATCCTGCCCAGGCTGCTGGCGCCCATCGTCCTGCCCCGCGCGGTGGCCGGGGAGATCCAAGCCGGCGCGGCCGACGATCCCGCCCGCCGATTCCTGGCACTGGAGCCGGATTGGCTGTCCATCGCAGAGTCGGTGCCTGCGCTCACCCCGCTCGCACGCTGGCGCCTGGGCGCGGGGGAATCCGAGGTCCTCGAGTATGCGCGCCGGCATCCCGGCACCGTGGCGGTGCTCGACGACAAGGCGGCTCGGCGCGCGGCTCGAGCGCTCGAGCTGCCGATGACTGGCACCTTGGGCTTGCTGGTCGCCGCGGTCGAGAGTGGACTCCTGCCGTCGCTGGCCGAAGCGATCGAGGCCGCGAAACAGAGCGGCTTGTTTGTCGATCCATCCACCGAGGCGGCATTGATCGAGCGATAAGTAGAGCCGCTCGGCCGGCCCGGGATCCTTCGTGTCACCTCGATCTCGGGCCGCCGCCTTTGAGACGCCGCGGCGGCTCCCGGAGCGGTAACGTCGCGGCTGAGGCTTTGATGCCGCGGGCGATTGTCTGCGCCCAGGCGTTCGCCCAGGGCACGGGGCGCCTACCTCGGCGCCTTCGCCCAGCCCGGCACAAATTTCGATAGGATTCCTCCACCCATGGACGATCATCATCGGACCTTCTACGAGCTTCAGTTCAAGCTCCGGTTCAGAGAAGCCAGAGGCCTGGAGTTCCAAGCCCTGTTCAACTCGGTGATGTCCAACGCTCACCCCGGCGACTTCATGCCTTGCCGACCGTGGGGGAACAGTGGCGACCGCAAGAATGACGGCTACCTGAGGTCCGAGAGGACTCTCTTCCAGGTCCACACTCCGAACGAGAAGAAGCAGGCAACGACGCTACGGAAAATCGAGCGGGACTTCACCGAGGCGCTGCCCCACTGGCAGGATCACTTCGACACCTGGGTCTTCGTCCACAACTCGCGGGAGGGGCTGTCGCCGGCCGTGCTCGCGAAGCTCCTCGCCTTGGAACAGGCGAACCCCCGAATCCAGCTCCGTCAATGGAGCTTCGAGGAACTTCTCCTCAGGTTCCAGCGTGTCCCGCACGACGTCTTGCTCACGATGTTCGGCCCGCCGCCTGCGGTCACTCAACCCGACAAGGTGGAAGAAAGAAAACGCAAGAGGAGACAGGCCGTCGAGGCCATGCAAGCAGGGGACGGGCACGTAGCCACGAAGCTCATGCTCGAGGCTCTCGAGTTGGCTCGTGAAGCTGGAGACGAGTCCGAAGAGGTCGAGATCCTCGCGGGGTTGGCCCTGTTGGCCTCAGACCACCGTCGAGGTCGGGGCGAGAGGCTTGACTATCTTAAACAGGCGGAGCAGAAAGCGGACAAGCTGAACTCGAGCGCCGCGAAGGTGATTTACCTCAGGGCACGAGCGGCAGCGCTGGCGGATCAGCGCGACCTCATTGGGGCGGAGGAGGCTTACCGACAGGCCCTCGATCACTGTCTCAACGACCCGGAAGACGAGAAAGGTAATCTAGCTACGCAAGGCTGTATCGTGCGGTCGTCGTTGGTCCACTTTCTCTGCAATGCAAGACGATTCGAGGAGGCTCTTCCCTATCTCGACGGATGTGAGGAATACGCAAGAAAGAATGGCGACGCCGAGGACGGAGAGTTGCTTCAGGCTGCATTGGTCGCAGGGATCCACTACTACCTCGAGACAGGCAATGAGGACGAAGTCATCCGTCGTATTTCGGACTTGGAGCATATGGCTCAGAAACCGGGTGTAGTTGCGAGGATCCGAGGCGACCTCGTCAACATCGCCAACCAATCTTCGAAGCGGGAGACCCATCGAGTAGCCCTTGCGGCAGCCCAGGCCGCGGTGCGACTTGGACAGCGAAGCACCGATCCGTTTGCTCGCAGTTTTCTCGTGGGCGCACTTTACGTTGATGCGATGGTGGAGGCCAGCGCAGGCAACGAGGGGGTAGCCTTGACCAAGGCGAGAGGCGTCTTGGATCTCTGCACTGATGGAGATGACGATCCTATCAAGCAGGCTACGCACCAACTCATTGCAGAAATCCAACGACTCGGCGGAGACAGTCAGACAGCTGTCGATATGGCCCGCCGAGCGCTCACGATCGCTGAACGCGAACCCGAGAACATCGCGTTCACCAAACTGGCCCTCGCGGTGGCCCTCAATGAGAATGGGCAGACGGCAGAGGCGCTCGAGGAGGCCAAGGAGGCATGGGCTCTCGCGGCCTCAGCTTCTGTCCCGGCAATAGGAATGATCGACTTGTTATCCCAGGTCACAAATTATGCTTCTCAACTCGGTGCCGACGAGGACTTGACGAAGGCTCTCACTGAGCTGCGGGACCTCCCGAACGAACCGGAAGAGGTCAATGAGCGGCGAGCGCACGCAATCGCTCGCGCCTTCGCGAATGTGAATCTGCGCGGGAGGATGCTCGAGGTTCTCGAAGAAGAGAATCCTGCTCAAGTTGCCGGCACCACTGGTAGCAAGTCTCTGCCTGCGGCCAACGCGAAGGTAATGCGGCCCTTGCTCCGGCTTTGGCAAGAGTGGCCAAAGGCTGCGGCAGAGCTCTACGACTTCTGGGGGCGGGGGAATCTCGAACGACTACTTCTGAATACTCGTAGCTTCCCGAACAGCTTCAACGTAACTCTGGAAGTCCGGAGCCTTGAGGATGTTCAGCGGGCCGTTCGGATGTGGGGCCTGTACGCCGACTTCCTGATCCTGCTCTGGAAGGGGCCAACAGCCAGTGGACTGGCTTTCGTACCGTTCCCGGAGGACTACGAGGAGCCCGGCGGCTGGGGGTATGTGGTGGCCGCCGGCTCCGTCATCAAGAAGAAACGCTCGAAGCGGAAGTGGCACCCGGCGCTCGCTCATATCTCGATGTTCCCGGCAGAAGTGGCCGTCTTCCTGGCGACGGAGGCTCGGCCCTTCATCGAAGCGGGCCGGCTCGTGGTGGTGCCAGCCGTCGGCGTCGGGTGCGTGAATCCTGGGCACGGCCCGTTCGAACAGCTCCTCGCGGAGGCCGCCAATGCCATCCCGAGCGTGCGCTGGCGCGGCATCGAAGGGACTCGAATCGGGGCTGTCCCTTACTCGCCCGACACACCGTTCGCCCTCCTGGCAGAGGTCGTGGAGGTAGAGGCGGACCGGCTGCGCAAGCTGCGGCTCTTGCTGTTGCGCCGGGCGCGAGAGCTTCGGGCGGATCATGAGGTTGCCCACGATGCGAGGTTGTTGGCGCTGGAGATCGACGACGCGCTTCGCGACCTTTCGGATCGCAATGCCGCCCTCGCGAGGAAGAAGGGTCTCCGCAAGGCCACAGAACCGTTGGCCGGAGCGACGGCACCCTTCAAGCCGGGTGGCGAGCGCCTCTCGGGCGTCAGCTCCGATTCCCCCTTTGCACCGTTGTTCGTTCTCCAAAGCCTCGGCTATGGGTGGCGGGTCGAGAGCACCGTGGTCACTCGCTTCCCGCCACGCTTCGAGCCTCAGGAAGGGGACGTCATCGGGACGTGGCTCGCACCGCCCTCACCGGGGTGGACGATTCCGACCGCGATGAGGGTTGACTCGGCCGGGAACAAGTCGCCACCGAGCCCACTGACCGTGCATGAGGGGCTGGCGCTTGCTCGACGTGATGAAGGAGAGGGACTGTAGGTGCCCCACCGCCAGTACAAGCATCCTTCCAAGCCCGGCCGAGTGACGGTCGCCGGCAAGCCGAGCCACGACCTGGCTCCCGGGACGCTCGCCAGCATCCTCAAGCAGGCCGGGCTCAAGTGAGGCGCACGATGCACCGATTCCTCGTCGTCATCGAGAAGGCCGGCAGCAACTATTCGGCCTACTGCCCAGACCTGCCCGGCTGCATCGCCACCGGAGAGACCCGGGAAGAAGCCGAGGCCAACATGCACTGGGCGTTGCAGCTCCACGTCGAGGGCATGATCGAGGACGGTGAACCGATCCCGGACTCGGCGGCGCTCGCAGAGTACATGGTCGTCGCCTGATTCCCGGCCCAGCCGGGCCGCGCACACGCGAGCAACCTGCCCCGCCGGGCGTCGTTCGATCCCCACTCCGCTCCGGTTGGAGGGCGCCGCTACAGCTCGCAGATTCCGCCCGCTCCTGACCGAGCCGGGGTCGGCACCGCCTGGCGAGGGACCGGTGCTGAAGAGCCTCTCCTCAGCCCCGCGACATCGCGAGTTGCTCGAGGCTCTCGAAGTAGCGGCGGTGGGTCCGACGCAACGCAGCCTCGTTCGCCGCCTCCAGCAGAACGACTTCGCGCTTGAGGTTCCGCCGTCTCAACGAGATCTCGAGGTCCAGGCGCAGATCCGCCGCACGTTCCCGATCTGCTTCGTCGAAGGCGCGGAACGATGCGATCTCACCTCGGACTCGGTCGTACTCCACCAAGAACAGCATCGCTGGGGATCCTCGTCCACCATCCGCCTCATCCACAAGCGGAACGCGACATTCGGAGTCGGGCTCTCCCGCCGCAGCTTCTCGATGATCGAGGTGGTGGATTTTGCCGACCGGCCGGTCAGCTTCCGAGCCCCGTTCGGCCGCACCTCGGCTCGACGCCCCCGGTAGCGCAAGCCGCCGTCTAGATACCACCCCGCCGCTGCGCCGAGTCGACCTCGCTGAAGTAGCCCACCGGCACCAGCACCTCGCGCGGCTTCGAGCCCTGGGGCGGGCCGAGCAGGCCGTCGCGCTCCATCATGTCGATCAGCCGCGAGGCGCGCGAGAAGCCGACCCGCATGCGGCGCTGGAGGAAGCTCGCCGAGGCCATCCCCTCGGAGACCACGAGGCGGGCGGCCTCGTCGTAGAGGTCGTCGTCGGCGTCGCCGGCCTCGCCCGCGCCCGACCCGCTCTCGAGCGGCTTGAGCAGCTCGGGGTCGTAGTCCGGCTTGCCCTGCGTCTTCTTGAGCCAGCGCACCAGCGCAGCGGTCTCCTGCTCGGTGACGTAGGCGCCGTGCAGGCGCAGGGTGCGCGAGGTCCCCGGCGGCATGAACAGCATGTCGCCCTTGCCCAGGAGCTGCTCGGCGCCGACCGCGTCGAGGATCGTCCGCGAGTCGTGGCGGCTCGCGGTGGCGTAGGAGATCCGGCACGGGAAGTTGGCCTTGATCGTGCCGGTCAGGACGTCGACCGAGGGGCGCTGGGTGGCGATGATCAGGTGGATGCCGACCGCGCGCGCCATCTGCGCCAGGCGAGCGATCGCGGTCTCGACCTCGGCGGTCGACACCATCATCAGGTCGGCCAGCTCGTCGATCACGATCACGTAGTAGGGCAGCGGCTTGAGGCTCGCCGGATCCGGGCCGCCGTCGTCGTCGGACAAGGCCAGCCGGCGCTTGACCTCGGGGTCGGCGATCGCCCGGTTGTAGTAGGCGATCGAGCGGACGTGGACCTCGGCCAGCAGGCGATAGCGGTCCTCCATCTCCTTGACCATGCGCATCAGCGCGTTGGCCGCCTTCTTCATGTCGACCACCACCTCGGCGGCGAGGTGCGGGATGTCGGCGTAGACACCCAGCTCGATCCGCTTGGGGTCGATGAAGATGAACTTCACCTCGTCCTTGTGCGCCTTGTAGAGGATCGAGGTGATCATGCTCTGGAGGCCGACGCTCTTGCCGGCGCCGGTGGCCCCGGCGACCAAGAGATGCGGCATGGTCGCGAGGTCGGCGTAGTAGGGCTCGCCGTGGAGCGTCTTGCCGATCGCCAGGGTGAGCTTCGACGGCGCCTTGGTGAACGCCTTGTCGGCCAGCATCGGACCGAGCCGGATCACACCGCGCTCGCGGTTCGGGACCTCGATGCCGAGGGTCGAGCGGCCGGGCATGCGGTCGATGCGCACCGACTCGGCGCGCAACGCCAGCGCCAGGTCGTCCTGGAGGTTGACGATCTGGCTGACCTTGACCCCCGGCGCCGGCTGGAACTCGTAGATCGTGACCACCGGCCCCGGGTTGATCCCCTCGATCGTCCCCTCGACGCCGAACTCGGCGCAGCGGGCGCGGATCGCCTCGCCCTGGCGCACCAGCTCGTTCTCGTCGTAGCGCAGGCGGTCCTCGGTGAGCTGGAGCAGGTTGATCGGCGGCAGGCCGCCCTCGGCCGCCGGCAGCTCGTCGAACAGCTCGGCCTGGGGCTCGCGGGGCTCGCGGCGGGCGGCGGCCGCCGAGCGCGCCGCGGGGTGCTTCGCGGAGGTCTCGACCGGGGACCTGGCGGCGGTCTCGGCGGAAGCCGCCTCCGGCTCGCCGGCGAAGGCGGCGGGCGGCGGCGCCTCGATCAGCGACCGCGCCGCGACCTCGGCGGCGCTCACCCGGCGCACCGAGAACGCCCCCGGGCCGGGCCGCTCGGTGACCCGCAGCGGCAGGTCCAGCTCGCCGCCGGCGAGCGCCGCTGCGGGGTCGCCGCCGTTCTTCTCGATCGCCCGCGCCAGGTGCTTGACGCGCACCCGCTCGCGCGAGCGTTCCTTGTCGCGCCGCTCGCGCCGGCGCGCCCGCTCGAGCGTCCAGCCCTCGCGCGCCGCGCGCACCCGCGCCGCCGCGCGGCGCGAGAGGTCGCCGAGGCTCGACTGCACGACCAGCACCGCGCCCAGGACGACCAGCCCCACGAGCAGGAGCAGCGCGCCGGCGACGTGCAGGCGGTCGGTGAGGGCGCCCGAGAGGAGCTGGCCGACCGCGCCGCCCGACTCCAGCTCGCCGCCGCGCCAGGGGAGCCGGCCGAGGCCGAGCTGGAGCAGCCCCGGCGTGGCGGCCAGGACCAGCAGCACGCCGATGCCGCGGCCGGGGACCCGGGGAGCGTCGCCGCGGCGCATCCGGCGCCAGCCGGCGACGCCCAGAAAGAGCGGTACCAGGAGCGCCGCGATGCCGAAGAACCCGAACGCCAGCGCCGAGACCTCGGCGCCCACCGGGCCGATCCAGTTGGCGACCCCGGCCAGCTCCCCCGCCGGGCGGTGGAGCCGGCTGGGGTCACCGGGCCGGTGGCTGACCAGCGCCAGCCCGGCCAGGAGCGCGACGGTCAGGAGCGCCACCCCGGCCAGCTCGTTCCACTTCTCCGGCGCCAGCCGCGCCCGCGCCTTCTTCTCCGCCTTGGGCGACGCTACCGCCACGCCGGCCTCCCGGGACGCCTCCCACGCCCGGAGCGCGCAGCGCGCGTCGAGCCTGGCTCCGAGCGGACGGGGTGCGAGTGGGCGAGGTTCGAGTGAATCCTCAAGCGTCTCTCCGTAACTGCCGATGAATTCTAGCACCCGACGCGTTCTGGAGCTACTCTCAAGCCCCCGACTTCGAGCCTGGCGCCGCGGTCTCGCGCCGGGCGAGGTGCAGCGCTAGGAAGTCGCCGAGGCCCAGCTCCTCGGCGCGCGCCCCCGGCGCGAGGCCGGCGCGCTCGAGCGCCGCCGCCGCCGCCGGCTTGGTCCAGCCGGCGCCGAGCGCGTTTCGCAGCGTCTTGCGGCGCTGGCCGAAGGCGAGGCGGACGGTGCGCAGGAAGGCGGGCATCTCGGCCGGCGGCAGCGGCGGCGGATGAGGGGCGAGGCCGACGAAGGCGCTCTCGACCCTGGGCGGCGGCCGGAAGCTCCCGGGGCGCACCCGCCCGAGGAGGCGCGCGTCGGCGTAGGCGGCGACCAGCACGCTCAGGCAGCCGTAGGCGTCGTCGCCGGGGCGCGCCGCCAGCCGCTCGGCGACCTCGCTCTGGACCAGGAAGGCGGCGCGCGGCACCGCCCCCGCGGGCGCCCCGGCGAGCATCCGCTCGACGATCGCGGTCGCGACGTTGTACGGCAGGTTGCCGGCGACCAGGTGCGGCCGCCGCGCGAGCCGCCGCCAGTCGATCTCGAGCGCGTCGCCGACCGCGAGCGCCAGCCGCCCCGCCGTGCGCTCGGCGCCCAGCTCGGCGGCGAGCGCCGCCGCCCACGCCGGATCGAGCTCGAGCGCGTGCACCGTCGCGCCGGCGGCGAGCAGCTCGCGGGTCAGGACGCCGCCGCCGGGACCGATCTCGAGCACCCGCTCCCCCGCCGGCTGCAGGTACTCGACCAGCGGCCGGCACAGTGCGCCGTCGACCAGGTGGTGCTGGCCGAGGTGCTTCCGGAGCGGCGGTCGCAGGGGCGGTCGCGGCACTCGGGCAGGCTATCAGCGGCCCGCCAAAGTCGGCGCGGCGGGACGCCAAATCGACCGCCCCGCGGGCTTTCCGGCCCGTCCCGCCGCGGCTTCGTCCAGGCCCCTGCTGCGCAGATGAGCCGTGGCACCCCGCTTGCAGCCCTCGCCGCCCGCGATGGAGAGCCCAGCTCGAGCCCAGCTCGCCGCCGATCCCGCCGCCGGCGGCGTGCCCGACCTCTCCGGCGAGGCCGCCGACCTGCGCCGGGTCGAGGCCGAGCTGCGCAAGGTGATCGTCGGCCAGGACTACCTGCTCGACCGCCTGCTGGTCGGCCTGCTCGCCCGCGGCCACGTGCTGATCGAGGGCGTCCCCGGCCTCGCCAAGACCCTGGCGGTCAAGACCCTGGCGCGGACGCTCGCGATCGACTTCCAGCGCATCCAGTTCACCCCCGACCTGCTGCCGGCGGACCTGATCGGCACGCTGATCTACGACCAGCGCGAGCGGCGACTTCCAGCCCGCGCACGCGGCCCGGTCTTCACCCACCTCCTGCTCGCCGACGAGATCAACCGCGCCCCGGCCAAGGTGCAGTCGGCGCTGCTCGAGGCCATGGAGGAGCGCCAGGTCACCCTCGGCGACCGCAGCCACCTGCTCGAGGAACCGTTCATGGTCCTCGCGACCCAGAACCCGATCGAGCAGGAGGGCACCTACCCGCTGGCCGAGGCCCAGGTCGACCGCTTCATGCTGAAGCTCAAGCTCGGCTACCCGAGCCGCGCCGAGGAGGAGGAGATCCTCGACCGCATGCTGGTCGAGCGCGAGATCGAGGTCGTCGCCGGTGCTCGACCGCGAGCGCCTGCTCGCGCTGCGCGCGCGCCGCCGACGCGGTCTACCTCGACGGCAAGCTCCGCGGCTACATCCTCGACCTGGTCGCCGCCACCCGCGAGCCGCGCCGCCGCCGGCATGCCCGACCTCGCCGACCTGATCGCGTTCGGCGCCTCGCCGCGGGCGACGCTCTACCTGGCGCGCGCCGCCAAGGCGATGGCGCTGGTGCGCGGCCGCGGCTACGTCATGCCCGAGGACGTCAAGGAGCTGGCCCCCGACGTCCTGCGCCACCGCCTCGTGCCGACCTACGAGGCCGAGGCCGAGGAGGTCACCGCCGACGACCTGGTGGCGCGCATCCTCGACCGCGTCGAGGTCCCCTAGGCCGGCTCCTCCATGCGCGGCGCTGCTCGCGTTCCGCCGCCGCGCCCCCGAGCCGGCCACCCCGGCGCGTGAGCCGCTCCCGCCGCCCGCGGACTCGCGAGCGAAGGTCCAGCGGATCGAGATCGCCACCAACCGGCTGGTCGACCAGGGCGTCGCCGGCGACTACCACTCGGTCTTCAAGGGCCGCGGCATGGAGTTCGCCGAGGTCCGCCCCTACCAGCCGGGCGACGACGTGCGCGCGATCGACTGGAACGTCACCGCGCGGATGGGCGAGCCGTACGTCAAGCAGTTCGTCGAGGAGCGCGACCTCACGGTCTTCCTGGCGATCGACGTCTCGGGGAGCCTCGGCTTCGGCTCGCGGGCGATCCTGAAGCGCGAGCTGGCCGCCGAGACTGGCGGCGCTCCTCGCCTTCGCCGCGCTGCGCAACCAGGACCGGGTCGGCGCCGCGCTCCTGTCCGACCGGCTCGAGCTGTTCCTGCCGCCGCGCCGGCGCCGCACCCACGTGCTGCGCCTGGTGCGCGAGGTGCTCGAGCGCCCGGCGCGCGGCGCGCACCGACCTCGACCGCGGCGCTCGGCGCGGTGCTCTGCGACGCTCGACCCGCCGCTCGGTGCTGTTCGTGATCTCCGACTTCGTGGCCGCCCCGTACGAGGGGGCGCTCAAGGCCGCCGCGGCGCGCCACGACCTGGTGGTGATCGAGATCGTCGAGCCGCGCGACGAGGAGCTGCCGCCCTCGCCGGTGCCGGTGGTCCTCCGCGACGCCGAGACCGGCCGGCGGGCGCTGGTCGACGGCAAGAAGGTCGGGCCGCTCTTCGCCGCCCGCCGCCGCGCCGAGCGCGAGGCGCTCCGCCGGCTGACCCGCCGGCTCGGCGTCGACCACCTCGAGCTGCGCACCGACCGGCCCTACCTCGGGCCGCTGGTCTCGTTCTTCGAGGCGCGGCGGCGGAGGCTCGCGCGTTGACCGGGCGGCGCCCCGGTGCGCAGCCGGCGGCCGCCGCGCTCGCGGCTCTGCTCGCACTCGCGGCGGTGGCGGCCGCGAGCGGTGCCGCAGCGCCGGGGGCCCCGCCGACGACTCCGCGGGCGTCGGCCGTCGCCCCCGCCCCGGCGGGTGAGGCGCCGGCCCGCCTCGCGGACGGCCCGTCGCTCGACGTCCGGCTGGCGCCGGGGCCGCACACGGTCGGCGACCGCGTCGAGGCGGTACTGACGCTGCGCGCACCGGCCGGCGCCGGCGAGCCGGTGTTCCCGGAGTGGAGCGGCGCCTGGGGCGAGGCCGAGGTGGTCGGGGCCGGGCCGGTCGAGCGCGTGCCGGAGGAGCAGGCGGCGGGCGGCGGGTCCGGCGAGGCGGCCGGGACTGGCGGGGCCGGCGCGACCGCCGAGACGGCCAACGGCGCCGTCGGCGCACCGCAGGCCGTCTACCGCCAGCGCCTCGAGCTGACCGCGTTCCGCCCCGGCGAGGTGCCGCTGCCGCCGGTCCGGGTGGCGCTGCCCGCGAGCCCGGCGGCGGGCGGCGAGGGCGAGGCCGTCGTCCTCACGACGCCCGCCGGCCTGGCCCTGACCATCGACTCGGTGCTGCCGGCCGCCGCGGGGCCGGACGCCGAGGCCGGGGCCGAGGCGGCCGAGCCCGCGCCGATGCCGCCGGCGCCGCCGCGCCCGCTGCCGCTCGGCGCGCCGTTTCTGCTGGGCCGCCGCGGTCGGCCTCGCCGCCTGCCTCCTGGCGATCGCCTGGGCGCTCCGCCGCGCCGCGCGCCGCCGCCGCAGCCGGCGGGGGCCGCCGGCCGCGGCGCCGTTCGAGGAGCTGCGCGCCGCGGTCGCCGCCGCGCGCGCCGAAGCTTCGCCGGCGGCCGGTCTCACCCGGCTGAGCCTCGCCCTGCGCCGCTATCTCGGCCGCGCGCTCGGCTTCCCGGCGGCCGAGTGCATCGACCGCCGAGATCCGCCGCCGCCTCGCCGCCCGCCGCCTGCCGGCCGATCTGCCGCGGCGCGCGGTCGGCGCTCCTCGCCGCCTGCGACCTGGTCAAGTTCGCGCGCCGGCCGGCGACCGCCGAGGAGCTGGCCGGCCACGCCGACTCCGCCCTCGCGCTCGCCGGCGACCTCGAGGCGTGGCTCCAGCCGCCGGTGGCTCCAGGGGGCGCCGCCGAGAGCGCCGGCCGGAGGCGGCATGACCGCGCCGCTCCCCTCGACGCCGCCGCCGGGCGGCTCGATCCTCGCCGACCTCGCCGCCGGCGCGGCGCCGCACCTCGCTTCGCCGGTCTGGCTGCTGGGCACTCCTGGCGCTGCCGCTCCTCGCCTGGTGGCACCACCGGAGCGCCGATTTCGGGGCGGTGACCTACAGCCGGCTGCCGGCCGGCGCCGGCCGCTGCGTGGCGCCTCCATCTGCCGTTCTATGCCCGGCTCGCGGCGCTCGCGCTGGTGATCCTGGCGCTCGCCCGGCCGCAGCTCGGCTACGCCTGGGAGGAGTCGACCAGCGCCGGCATCGACATCGCGATCGCGCTCGACATCTCGGTCTCGCATGGCGCGCCGACGACTTCCACCCCGACGACCGCCTGACCGTCGCCGCCGGTGGTGCGCGAGTTCGTCGCCGCCCGCGCCGGCGACCGGATCGGCGCTCGTGATCTTCGCCGGCACCGCGCTGACCCGGGCGCCGCTGACCTCCGACCGGCGGATGCTCGACGAGCTGGTCGACGTCGGTCGGGATCTCGAGCGCTGCTCGACGGCACCGCGATCGGCATGGCGCTCGCGAACGCCGCGGCGCGCCTCCGCGACGCGGCGGGCGACAGCCGGGTCATCGGTGCTGGTCACCGACGGCGTCAACAACGCCGGCGAGATCGACCCGGTGGCCGCCGCCGCGCTGTGCGAGGGGCTCGGCATTCGGGTCTACACGATCGGCGTCGGCACCGAGGCGGACGGTGCGCCTCTCGGTCACCCTCCGCCGACCCGCTGACCGGCGAGCAGACGGTCCAGCGAGATGGTCATGGAGGACCAGCTCGACGAGGAGCTCCTGCGCGGGATCGCCGAGCGCACCGGCGGCCGCTACTTCCGCGCCACCGACGCCGACGCCCTGGCCGGGATCTTCGGCGAGATCGACCGGCTGGAGAAGACCGCAGCGCGAGGTCAAGCGCTACGTCCGCTACCACGAGGCGTTCATGCCGCTCGCCTGGGGCGCCCTGGCGCTCCTGGTGGCGCCGCTCGCCCTGCCGGTCCTGAGGGTGACCGCCGAGCCGTGAGCGTCGCCCACCCGCTCCTGCTCTGGCTGCTCGCCGCCGCCCCCGCGGCGGGGCTCGCGGCGGCGTGGCTCTGGCGCCGGCGCGCCGCCGCCGAGGGCGCCTGGGCGGCGCGCGGGCTGCGCGCCCGGCTCGCGCCCGGCTCGGGCGCCGCGCGACGGATGGCGCAGGCGCTGCTCCTCGCCCTCGCCGTCGCCGGCTGCGCCCTCGGCCTGGCGCGGCCGCGCTGGGGGGTGATCGAGCGGCCGGTCGAGCGGCGCGGCGTCGACGTCGTCTTCGTCGTCGACTCGTCGCTCTCGATGGCGGCGCGCGACGTCGCGCCGTCGCGCCTCTTCGTCGCCAAGGCGCTGGTGCGCGACCTAGTGCGCCGGATGCCGGGCAACCGGGTGGCGCTGGTCGCCGCCGAGGGGCGCGGCGAGGTGCTGGCGCCGCTGACCCTCGACGGCGGCGTGCTCGACCTCCTGCTCGACACCCTCGAACCGGGCTCGCTGCCGGTGCCGGGGACCGAGCTGGCGCCCTCGCTCGACGCCGCGCGCGGGCTCTTCGCGCCCGCCGAGGAGGGGCACCGGGCGGTGGTGCTCCTCTCCGACGGCGAGGATCACGGCGGCGGGTTCGCCGCCGCCGCCGAGCGGCTGGCCGCCGAGGGCGCGGTGCTGCACGCGATCGGCATCGGCACCCCGGAGGGCGCGCCGGTGCCGCTTCCCGCCCGCTCCGACGGCGGCCGCGGCGAGGGCTTCAAGCGCGATTCCGCCGGCGAGCCGGTGATCAGCCGCCTCGGCGCGGCCGCCCTCGAGCGCGCCGCCGCCGCCGGCGGCGGGATCTACCTGCCGGCGGCCAGCGCCGCCGCCGACACCCGGCCGCTGGTCGGGGCGATCGAGGCGATGGACAAGACCACCTTCGAGGAGTCGGTGCTCGAGACGCTCGCCGAGCGCTTCCAGTGGCCGCTCGCCGCGGCCGCCCTGGCGCTCGCGGCGCTCCTCGCCGCCGGCAGCGCGCGCCCGGCGCGGCGCGGGGAGGCGGCGTGACGGCGCGCGCGGCGAACCGGCCGGCGGCGCTCGCGGCGATCGCGGCCCTGGCCGCCGGGCTCGCCGCCGGTCTCGCCAGCATGGCCCAGCCGCCGGTGCCGGTCGCGCCCCCGACCGCCGCCCCCGGCGCGGCGCAGGAGCCGCCGAGCCTGCCGGCGCCGGCGCCGTTCTCCGAGCGGCTGCGCCACAACGCGCGCCGGCGCACCGCCGACGGGATCCGGGCCTGGGAGGAGGGCCGCTTCGGCGACGCCGACGCCGCGTTCGGGCGCGCCCTGGCGCTGCTCCCCGGCGCCGGCGATCCCGCCGAGGTCGACCCGCTCGGCCTGCTCAACGCCGGGACCTCCCGGCTCGCGTCCGGCGATCCCGCGGCCGCGGCCAGCCTGCTCGCCGCCGCCGCCGAGCGCGCCGAGGCGGAGGGGGCGGGGGAAGTCGAGGTCGACGCCCGCTACAACCTCGGCAACGCCCGCTACGCCGGCGGCGACTACACCGCGGCCGCCGCGGAGTTCCGCGACGTGCTGCGCCGCCGCCCGGACCACTTCCCGGCCAAGCACAACCTCGAGCTGGCGCTGCGCCGGCTCGCCGAGCAGCAGGCCGCGGGCGGCGACGGTGCCGGCCGGCCGCCGCCCGAGGGCGGCCAGGAGGGCGGCGAGGAGCAGGAGGGCCAGGAGGGCGAGGGCGAGAGCGGCGAGGAGCCCCCGCCCCAGCCGGGCGCCGAGGAGCAGCCCCCCGATCCCGGCGCCGAGCCCGAGGAGGAACGCGGGCAGGAGCGCGAGGAGCAGCCCGGCGAGGGGGCGCGGCAGCCCGATCCCGCCCCCGGCGAGAGCGACCGCCTGCCCGACTTCGCCGAGCAGCCGGACATGAGCGCCGAGCAGGCGGCGGCGCTGCTCGACGCGGTCGAGGGCCTCGAGCGCCAGCGCCGGCGCGAGGTCGCCGAGCAGCGGGCCCGCCGCACCGGCGCGGAGCGCGACTGGTGAGCCGGCCGCTCGCCATCCCCCTCGCCGCGCTGCTGCTGGCCGCGGCGGCGGCCGCCGGCGCCGCCGAGGTCGAGGTCGAGTCGCACATCGACCCGCCGGTCGTGCGGGTCGGCGAGTCCGCCGTCTTCACCCTCGTGGTGCACGCCGGGCTGACCGACCGGGTGCACCTGACCGCGCCGCTCGCGCTCGAGAACCTCGAGCTGATCGGCGGCCCGGCGCTCAGCCAGAGCGTCCGCTGGGGCACCGGCGGCAGCCGCCGGACGGTGATGCTGCGCTGGCGCCTGCTGGCGCCGCGGACGGGGACCGCGCGGGTCGGCGCCGTGGCGCTCGAGATCGGCGGCGAGCTGGTCGAGGCGCCGGGCGCCCGGCTGGAGGTGACCGAGTCGCCCGAGGGGCGCCGGGCGCTGCCGCCGCGCCGGCCCGGTCCTTTCGGCCTCTCGCGGCCCGACCGCCAGGCGCCGGCGCCCGAGCCCCGGATGCTGCTGCGCGCCGAAGTCGAGCCGCGGCGGCCGTGGACCGGCGCACCGGTCGTCTACACGCTCTGGATCTACACCCAGGCGCGGTTCGCGCGCCCGAGCCTCGAGTCGCCGCCGCGCTTCGAGGGCTTCTGGGTCGACGAGATCGACCTCGGCAACCCGGCGGCGCTCGCCGAGCGCGTCTGGTACGAGGGCGAGTCGTGGTACCGCGTGCCGATGCTCCGCCGGCTGATCTTCCCGCTCCGCCCGGGCCGCCACGAGATCCCGCCGATCGCGCTGGCGGTCGAGACCGGCGGATCGCCGTTCGATCCGCGCTCCTTCTTCCGCCAGCGCCGTCAGCGGGTCACCCTCCAGAGCGAGCCGGTGACGGTCGAGGCCCGACCGCTCCCCGAGCCGCCGGAGGGCTTCTCGGGCGCGGTCGGCCAGATCGACCTCGACGCCCGGCTGGTGCCGACCTCGATCGCGCTCGGCGAGCACGCCACTCTCGAGATCGAGCTCGCCGGCCGCGGCAACCTCCAGGGCGTGGCGCCGCCGGCGCTCGCCTTCCCCGGCGGCCTCGAGGCCCTCGCCGCCGAGGAGCAGGGAGAGCGGCGGATCGCCGGCACCGAGCTCTTCGCCCGCCGCACCTGGCGCCACGCCCTGGTGCCGGCCGCCGCCGGCAGCTACCGCCTGCCGCCGGCCGCGATCGTCTACTTCGACCCCGCCGCCGGCGAGTACCGCCGCGCCTCGACCCCGGAGCTGGTGCTCGACGTGGCGCCGGCGCCGCCGGCCGCCGAGCCCGCGGAGCCGGCCGCCGAGCCCGCGGATGCGCCGGCCGCGCGCCGCTGGCCGGCGCTCCTGCCGGGGCTGGCGGCCGCGCTGGTGGCCGGGGCCCTCGTCGCCTGGGCGCTCGCCCGCCGGCGAGCGGACGCCTGGCTGCCGCGCTGGCGGCGGCAGCTCGAGCGGGCGCGCGCGGCCGACCGGCCGCGCCAGGCGGCGGCGATGCTCGAGGAGTCGTGGCGGACCCTGCTCGCCGAGCGCTGGGGGCTGCCCCACGACCTGCCGCCGGCGAGCTGGGAGGAGGCGCTGCTCGAGGCCGGCGCCGACCCGCGCCGCGCCGGCGAGGTGGGCGCGCTCGCCGGCGAGCTCCAGGCGCTCCGCCACGCCCCCGAGCTGTCGGCGGTCGGCGCGCTCACCGACGAACTGATCGCTCGCTCCCTGGCGGTCGCTCGCTCGATTGGCTGAGGGGGGTTGTTTGAATAGCCGGGGAGATAGGTAACAGGTTAGTCCAGGGACATAGGTTACAGGTTCTGGTTCTATCTCCCGCCGCCGCCGGGGCTGTGGGAACGGTGGGAACTGTGGGAATCCCGCAGGGATTTCCAGGGTGGGCGGGGGGCTGGGCAGTTTCCACGGTTTCCACAGCCCACTCCCGGCCGCGGGCTTGCTACAGCGCTTCAAAGCCGGCCTCTTGCTCATCGTAGCGTCCGAGAAGGACGGGGCCGAAGTAGACGGACCACAGCCCGTCGTCGACCTCTTCGAGGCCGACCGGCTCACGGTACAGCATCTCGCTGAGGAAGAGCTTCTCGCCCCGCCACTTGATCTCGCCTTTCGAGCGGACCCAGCGGACCTCGAAGTGGCCGGGGTAGGAGATTTCGGGGAGCCGTCGAGGGTAGAGACGCGGTGAGCTGCGGTACCGCTCCGCGGGGGGCACCAGCCCGATGCCTTCGTGGGGCCGCTCGTGGTTGTACTCCCCCCGAAAACGATCGAAGACCTTCTGCTGAGCGGTCGGGTTGGCGGCCGGGGGGCGGGCGGTTTCGCTCCCTCAGCGTCCGGTGCATTCGCTCATGGCTGCCGTTCTGCTCCGGGTGGCCGGGCTGGATGAGCACCGGGCGAATTCCCAGCTTGATCCACCACACGGACAGCCTGGACAGCCGGCGCGGGGCCAGTGGAGCGGCGAACGGTGGTCCGTTGTCGGTGAGGATCGCTGCCGGCAGGCCATAGCTGCGGAACGCTTCTTCGAAGACAGGCAACGCACCGACCCGTGCCGTCGATGTGCGGCCCTCGCAGGCCAGAAGGAACCGACTGAAGCGATCGGCCACCGTCAGCGGATAGCACAGCTGGCCGTCGCCGGTGCGAAACTCTCCTTTGAAGTCCGCCGTCCACAGGTCGTTGGGGTGCTCGACCCACAGCTCGGGCTTGCCCGGCGGCAGCTTGGCTCGGCGACGCTGGCGCGGCTCGACCAGACCGTGACGCTTGAGCAACGCCGTGGCCGTGCTCGGCGCCGGCCAGGACCAGCTCGGATGCCTTCGCCGCAGCCGCACCAGAAGCTTGCGGGCACCCCAAAGAGGATGCGCACGGCGCTCGGCCACCAGGGCTTCCTCACTACGCACCTCGATCCGGTGAGGGCAGCTGTGCGGGCGGGGAGAACGATCTCGCAGCCCGTCCACGCCTCCCTCACCATAGCGGCGAGACCACTTGTACCCCGTCTTGCGGCTGATCCCGTAGATCCGGCACAGCTCGGTCATCGTGTATCGGCAGCTCGTCACGTCCGCGACGAAGCGCATCCGCTGGTCCATGGGCGTCGTCTCCTTCCACGGCATCGGCTCCTCCTTGGGGACCGATGCTCGGCTTAACGACCTGTTACCCATGTGCCCGGTCTGATGTGTTACCCATGTGCCCGGGCTGTACCGTTCCAAGCCCCCTCCCCGCGCGAGCAAGTCGCGCGGGGGCCCTCCCCGAGTCGGCGGCCTTCGGCCGCCGGTCGCCCTTCGGGCTCCGTCGCGCTTCCGCCGGTCGTAGCGCCCCGGGGGCCTGATGTGGCCGCGCCGTCCGGCCTCCGGTAACATGCGATCGGGAAACACCAAGAGGTTAGGACGCCGACCGGTGGACAGAGCCGTGAACAGGCCCGGGAGCAAGATCTCTCCCGCGCGCACCCTGCCCGATCTCGACGAGCCGGAGGTCGCCCGGGCGGCACCGGCCGTGGCCGCTCCCGCCGAGGCCGGCGGCCTGCGGCTCCACTGCATCGACCCGCGCGAGCTCGAGCGATTCCTCGAGCGCCGGCGCGCCCAGCCGTCGTTTCCGCTCGAGCTGAGCCTGGCCGAGAACCTGGTCGAGGTGCTGCGCAAGGCCAACGAGTTCGTCCCCTCGGCGGCGGGCTCGATCCTGCTCGACAACCCGGCCGACAAGCGCGGCGACCGGCAGCACAACACGCTGACCTTCATCGCCGCCTTCGGCGACACGCTCCGAGGGGTTGGTCGGCCAGTCGATCAGCGCCGACCGCGGCATCGCCGGCTACGTCTACCGCCAGGGCCGGCCTACCGCACCGACAACGCCCGCGACGACCACTTCTTCTTCCCCGGCGTCGACGAGGAGACCACCTACACCACCCGCTCGCTGGTCGCGATCCCGGTCCGCATCGAGCAGGAGGTGTGCGGCGTGCTCGAGCTGATCAACCGCCGCCAGGCCGACCAGTACAGCCAGCACGACACCGACCTGCTGGAGATCTTCGCCGGCTACATCTCGATCTCGATCCAGAACGTCCTCGACGGCCGCCAGGCGCAGGAGATCGCCAAGCGCGACAACCTGACCGGTCTCTACAACGACCGCTACCTCCACATCGCGCTCCCCGACACGATCCGCGCCTGCCGCGACGGCGGTCGCGACCTGGCGGTGCTGTTCATCGACCTCGACTTCTTCAAGCGCGTCAACGACACCCACGGCCACCTCGCCGGCAGCCAGGTGCTGCGCGAGGTCGGCCAGCTCCTGAAGCGCCGGATCGGCGACGGCGAGGCGATCCCGGCCCGCTACGGCGGCGACGAGTTCGTGCTCGCCCTGCCCGGCGCCTCGCTCGAGGACGCGGTCGAGGTCGCCGAGGACATCCGCACCGAGATCCTCGAGACCACCTTCTGCGACCGCCGCGGCGACATCCAGCACGAGCCGCTGCACCTGACCGGGCTGACCTGCTCGATCGGCGTCGCCACCATGCACCGCCACCTCGGCGACGAGGCCGCCGAGGGGAGCCGCAGCACCCTCCTCCGGCTGGCCGACGCCGCCATGTACGTGGCCAAGGACACCGGCAGGAACCGCACCGCGGTAGCCGGCGTGCCGGTCCGGCGTCGGCCGGCGGGCTGACCCGCCCGCGCCCCGGGTTTCCCTTTTTTCAACCCCGCGGGACCGCTTTCGCAGCACCCGCCCGCTGGGGAGGGAAAGCCGTTGCACATTCCTCCCTCGGCGGCTCGGGAGTCGATTGAACTCATTACAACTATCTGATTTCAAAGCACTTGACAGGATTGCACAGAAACCTGTTCAAAGTGCTCGGAAGCCCGGTCGGCGCGGGCCGGATCCGCTCCATCCACGGCTTCTCAACAGGGTTTTCCACAGGGGCTGCGGAGATCTGTCACACCCGCGTCACCGGCCGCCGGGCGCGCCCGGGGACGCCGCCGGGGCGCCGCAGCCGGGGCCGGCGAAGGCGGCGGGGCGGCTGGTCGGAAGCTCGGCCGCGGGCGGCAGCGCCAGCCGCTCGGCGGCCTCGCGGCGGACCTCGACGGGGGCGAGCAGGAAGGAGCGCGAGCGGCGGCGGAAGGCGCGCAGCAGGAGCGACTCGGCGCCGCCGGGGTCGACCCGCAGGGCGAGCCGGGCGGTCTCGCCGGCCGCGGGACCGAGGCCGCGGACCTCGGCGATCAACGCCTCGCGCCAGCCGGGGTCGATCCCCTCCCAGGCCAGCGCCTCGGCGAGCGCCGCCTCGAGCAGCGCCGGATGCGACTCCCAGAAGGTGGCGGCGGCAAGCTGCGGCGCGGCGAGGAGGGCGCGCCCGCCGGCCGCGGGCGCCGCCAGGGTAGCTGGCGCGATCGCCATCCGGTGGAACGGCGCAAGGGCGCCGAGCGGGTCGAGGTCGCAAGCGCGGTCGAGCGCCGCCGCCGCCCAGGGCGCCCCGGCGTCGGCGCCGTAGACCCCGGCGGCGAGCCAGAGCCCGGCCAGCCCGCGCGCTCCCTCGGCCGCCGCCCGCGCCTCGGCGGCGACCGCGGCGGGGGGCGCGATCCCCTCCCGCTCCCATGCCCGCCAGGCGCGGTAGAGCGGGAACGACGGATCGAGCCGCACGGCGCGGTCGAGCTGCACCCGCGCGTCCTCCGGCGAGCCGGCGGCGACCGCCCGGTCGTAGGCGAGCTGGGCGAGGTCGAGCGGTGCCAGCACAGCGGCCGCGGCAACGGCGTAGAGCAGCACCGGCCAGGTGCAGCGCAACCCGCGGGCCCGCGGGCCGGGCGGCGCCCCGGCAACGCGGAGGCCGCTCGGTGCGAAGGCATGGCAGCCGGCCCTGAGGGCGCCGGCCGTCTCGGCACCGAGCCGGGATCGCGGCGCCCCCGCGAGCGCCGCCCCGGCGGCGATAGCGAGCGCCGCCGGCAGCGCGGTGACCGCCAGCCAGCCGGTCGCCAGGAGCGCCACCGCAGCGCCGGCGAGGCCGATCAGGCCGGCGGCGGTGAGCCCCGGGTCGGCCTGCCGCGGCAGCGCGCCGTCGGCGCTCGCCGGAGGGGCGCTCGCAGTCGCGCGCCGCCGGGCGAAGAGCCCCGCGAGCGTCACGGCTAGAAGCAGTCCGCTCCACCCCAGCTCGTAGGCGACCTGGAGCGGCAGGGAGTGCAGCTCGGCGACCACCTCGCCCGGCGGATTCACCCCCGGCACCGGCCGCACGTGCTCGGCGGCGGTCCAGGCGGCGGCGCCCGGTCCCCAGCCGAGCGCCGGCCGCTCCATGGCGCCGGCGAGGGCGGCCCGCGCGTAGACCGCCCGCGCGCTCGCCGAGGGATCGGCGCCGGTCGCGATGCGCTGGAGGCGCGGCGCGGCGACGGCGGCCAGGACGGCGATTGCGACGACCGCGAGGACGGCCGCGGCGACCCCGAGGCCGCGCCTCGGCGCCGGACCCGATCGGGACGGCAGCCCGTCCACAGGCCGGCCGCCGCACCCCGGTGGAACACGGTGGCAACGCCCGTCCCCGGCGCGATCTGCTCCGCCGCCTTCGCCGCCGCCGGCTGGAACCTGCGGCGGGTGCCGCCGCTCCTCGCCAGCGCGATGGCGATCCCGCTCCCCGCCCGCGCGCGTCCCTCCCACTCGCCGCCCGAGGACCCACGCCGCGAGCCCCGCCTCGAGCGCCAGCCCGGCCCAACCGGCCAGCGATCCGGTGGCGGCGAGCGCCGCCGCGCCGGCCGCCGCAGCCGCCGCGCCCAGCCACCGCCGCCACCCCCGCTCGCGCGCCGCCGGCAGCACCGCCACCGGCAGCAGCGCGAGCAGCCAGACCGCGAGCAGCAGGTGATGGCCGAGCGGCGCCGCCGCCCGCGGATCGCCGCCCAGGAACCGCCCGCCGAGCGCCCAGAGCGCCGACGCCGCGACCACCGCCGAGATCCCCGGCGCCCCCCAACGGCGGCCGGCGCTCCCCCGCCAGGCGCGGGCGACCGCGGCCGGCAGGAGCAGGAAGGCGGGCAAGAGCGCCACCGCCACCCGTCCGGCCCGCGGCACCGGCGACGCCCAGGCCGAGGCGGCGGTGAGCAGCCAGAGCGCCCAGGGCAATAGCCGGCCGGCTCTCCCCAGCTCGAGCGGATCGCGCCAGGACGCGGCCCCGACCAGCGCCGCTACCAACAGCAGGAGGTGACCGGCCGCGGCGCCGGCCGCGGTGGCGCCGCCCGCCACCGTGCCCGCCCAGAGCCCGAAGACGGCGAGGGCCGCGGCGGGCGCGAGGGCCGCGAGGGCCGCGGGCGCGGCGCCGGGCTGGTCGCGGTCGGGGTCGGTCGTCTCGGTGGGCTCGGCTGCGGCCATCGGCGGTTTCGCTCGCTCGCGCGCACGGCCCGGGGGCGGCCGGCGGCGGGCTCCGCGGGACACCGGTACGATATCCTCGCCCCCCGCCGCGGCGCCGCCCGCCGCCGCAGGCGGCACCCGCGAGACCGGCCGCGTTCGCACCGCCAGGCCCGCACCACCAGGAGAATCCCGCCATGAGCGTCGACACCGCCCCCGCCACCTCGACCGACACCGGCCGCCTGCTCGCCGATCTCGGCCTCGAGGCCGACAACCCCGGCGCCTTCGACGGCGCCTGGATCGACACCCGCGGCGAGCGGATCGAGTCGGTCAATCCGGCGACCGGCGAGCCGATCGCCGCCGTGCGCATGGCCGGCGAGGGCGACTACGAGCGGGTCGCCGCGGCCGCGGTCGAGGCGTTCGCCGCCTGGCGCGAGTGGCCGGCGCCGCGGCGCGGCGAGGTGGTGCGCGCCAGCTCGGCGAGGAGCTGCGCCGGCACAAGGAGCCGCTCGGCCGGCTGGTCACGCCTCGAGGTCGGCAAGATCCTCTCCGAGGGGCTCGGCGAGGTGCAGGAGATGATCGACATGGCCGACCTCGCGGTCGGCCTGTCGCGCCAGCTCTACGGCCTGACGATGCACTCCGAGCGCCCGCGCACCGCATGTACGAGCAGTGGCACCCGCTCGGGCCGGTCGGCATCATCACCGCGTTCAACTTCCCGGTCGCGGTCTGGGCGTGGAACGCGATGGTCGCCGCGGTGTGCGGCGACTCGATGGTCTGGAAGCCGTCCGAGCAGGCGCCGCTCTGCGCGATCGCGGTCACCCGCATCGCCCAGCGGGTGCTCGAGGCCCACGGCGCGCCGCCGGTCTTGAGCCTCCTGGTCGGCGGCCGCGGCGGCGTCGGCGAGCGGCTGGTCGCCGACCCGCGCTTCCCGCTGATCTCGGCCACCGGCTCGGTGCGCATGGGCCGCGAGGTCGGCAAGGTGGTCGCCGGCCGCCTCGGCCGCTCGCTCCTCGAGCTGGGCGGCAACAACGCGATCGTGGTGATGGACGACGCCGACCTCGACCTGGCGCTGCGCGCGGTGCTCTTCGCCGCCGTCGGCACCGCCGGCCAGCGCTGCACCACCACCCGCCGCCTCTTCCTCCAGAAAGGGCATCGCCGCCGAGATGAAGCGGCGCCTGCTCGAGGCCTACCCGTCGATCCGCATCGGCGATCCGCTCGACGCCGGGCACGCTGATGGGGCCGCTCATCGACCGCCGCGCGGTCGAGTCGATGGCGGCCGCGCTCGCCGCCGTCCGCGAGCAGGGCGGCGAGGTCCTCTACGGCGGCGAGGCGCTCGCCGACCGCCCCGGCTTCTTCGTCGAGCCGACGCTGGTCGAGGCCGCGCCGCACATGCCGATCACCTGCGAGGAGACCTTCGCGCCGATCCTCTACCTCTTCGAGTTCGACGACCTCGACGAGGCGATCGCGCACCACAACGCGGTGCCGCAGGGCCTGTCGTCGGCGATCTTCACCCTCAACGTGCGCACCGCCGAGCGCTTCCTGTCGGCGGCCGGCAGCGACTGCGGCATCGCCAACGTCAACATCGGCACCTCCGGCGCCGAGATCGGCGGCGCCTTCGGCGGCGAGAAGGAGACCGGCGGCGGCCGCGAGGCCGGCTCCGACTCCTGGAAGGCCTACATGCGCCGCCAGACCTGCACCATCAACTGGGGCGCCGAGCTGCCGCTCGCCCAGGGCGTGCGGTTCGACGTCGGCTGAGCGAGGGGAGGAGGGAGCCCGTCATGCGCGTCTGGAACCGGAGCGGGAAGACCGCCGCCTGGAGCCTCGGGATCGCCGCGCTGCTCGCGGGCTGCGCGCCGCAGCCCGAGGGCGTCCGCTCCCCCGACGCCGAGGCCGCCTACGCCGAGGCCTACGGCCAGCTCGTCGCGGAGCACCGCGCGCTCCTCGACGAGGAGACGAGCGCGCTGCGCGAGGAGCTGCGCCTCCTCCACGAGGAGCGAATCGCCGCGCGGCGCGACCGCATCGCCGTGATCGCCCAGCGTCACGAGGTGGGCGGCACCCGCGCCTACGACACGATCACGCTCGCCAACCGCTGCCGCTTCGTGGTCAGCGTGGCAATCCACTACAAAGACCTCGACGACCGCTGGATCACCCGCGGCTGGTGGAACCTCGATCCCGGCGCCACCGTCGAGACCGACGCGACGACCCGCAACTCGGCCCTCTACTTCTTCGCCGAGAACCGCGCGGAGGGGAGGAGCTGGACCGGCGACGGCCGCGACGACTCGATGACCGAGAGCGTGGTGGACAGCCGCTTCGACCACCTCGACGACGACCGCTGGGCCTACGAGGAGGCGCGCGAGGTCTCGTTCTTCCACCGCGACACCGGCAGCGAGTGGGTCGAGCACGTCGAGACCTTCGACTGCCCGCTCGAGGCGCCGCTGCCGCGGACCCCGAAGGTCGAGGCCTCGCCGCCGACCGACCAGCCGGCTCCCGGCTCGGTCGAGGCGCCGCCGGCCTGACTCAGCCGCAGACGGCCAGCGCCCCCGGCACCACCTCGAGCTCGATCCCCTCAGGGCCGGCCGGCAGCATCGGTTCGCCGTCGGCGTAGGCGGTCATCTCGCGGTCGAGGGCGAAGCGTGCGCGCCGGGTGCGCACGAACTCGACCGCCGGGTGGCCGACGTGGCGGCCGGCGTAGACCTTGGGGAAGACCGCGAGCAGGGTGAGGCGCGGGATCGCCTTGACGATCACCAGGTCGAGCACGCCGTCGTCGTTCTCCGCCGCGGGCGCGATCCGCATGCCGCCGCCGAACGCCGGGCCGTTGGCCAGGGTGACGAACATCGCCGGGCCATGGAAGCGGCCGCCGTCGTGCTCGACGGTGACCACCGGCGGCCGGAAGTCGGCGAGCGTGCGCAGGACCGCCCAGACATAGATCACGCGGCCCGAGAGGAAGCGGCGCCGCTGGTGGGCGCGGCTCGCGACCTCGCTGTCGAAGCCGACTCCGGCGTAGGTCGAGAACCAGACCGCCGGAGAGGAGGGCGGGTCGCCGGCGGGGCCGGGGTCGCCGGCTCGGGCCTCGCGGGTTCCGCCGGGGGCGCGCCACGCTCGCCCCAGATCGATCCGCCGCACCGGCACCTCGAGCGCCCGCCGCACCGCCGCCCCCGCCTCGCGGGGAGCGCCGATCGCCGCGGCGAAGTCGTTGCCGGTGCCGGCCGGCACCACGCCCAGGGCGGTCGCCGATCCCGCCAGCCCCTGGACCGCATGGTGCACACTGCCGTCGCCGCCCGCGACCAGCACCCTCTCGATCCCATCACCGGCGGCGGCGCGCGCGCGCCGGGCGAGGTCGAGCCCGCTCTCGGTCGTCTCCGGCTCGATGCCGGCGCTGCGCGCCAGCTCGGCGAGATGCTCCAGCCGGCGCCGCCGGTGCGAACGCGGCCCGGCGGCCGGGTTGATCAGGAAGCGGACGGTCACGGCGGGAGACGATACCCCGGCCGGCGGAACCGTGCATCGGCCGGGTCGACCGGCGGCACCGCGCGAGGTCTCGTTCCGGTGCGCTCCGCCCGCTCAGGCGTCCATCACCGCCACCACGTCGGCGGCGATCGGGGGCGCCGGGCGGCGGCAGAGGACGTGCCAACCGGTGACCGCGAAGAGCACGGTGAAGGAGCCCGCGAGCGCCACCGCCGAGGGGAGCGCGCCGGCGGCGAGCGGCGGGCGGAGGGCCGGGAACGCGGTCTGGCGGGCGAGCAGCTCGAGGCCGAGGTTGAGCGCGAGGCCGGTGGCGATCGAGGCGCTGGCGGCCGCGGCCGGCACCCGCTTCCAGTTGAGGCCGACCGCCAGCGCCGGGGTCAACGCCGCGGCGAAGGTGCCGAAGGCGAAGGTGCCGAGGAGCGCGATCAGGTCGTCGTAGTACCAGGCGAAAGCGCCGGCCGCGAGCGCCAGGACGACGGTGGCGGCGCGGCCGGCGGCCAACTCGTCGCGCAACGGGCCGGACTCGCGGCGCAGGCCGAGCGCGCGCGGCAGGTCGCGGGCGAGCGCCGCGGCGCCGAGGTTCAAGAGCGAGTCGGCGGTCGACATGATCGCCGCCAGGAGCGCCGCGAAGACCAGCCCGGCGAGCGCCCCGGGGAGGAAGCCGAGGACGAACGCCGGGGTGGCGTCGTCCGGGTTGGCGAGCGGCGCCAGCCGCCCCTGGGCGACCAGCGCCGGCACCGCCAGCCCGACCCCGAGCCAGAGCAGGAGGCAGACCGACTGCGAGCCGCCGAGCACCAGCGGCAGCCAGCGCAGCCGCGCCGGGTCCTTCAGCATGAAGAGCTTGTGCAGCATGTGCGGCTGGCCGAGGACGCCGACGCCGAAGACGAAGACGAAGCCGAAGGCGGTCAGCGGCGGCAGGGTGCCGAGCGGGTCGAGGAACTCCGGCCCGAAGCGTTCGGAGCCGGCGATCGAATCGAGGATCCGCCCCCAGCCGCCGCCGGCGGCCAGCGCCCCGGCGAACACCGCCACCGCCGCCAGGAGCATCAGCGCCCCCTGGACCAGGTCGGTCCAGACGGCGGCGACCATGCCGCCGGCGACCGAGTAGGCGAGTACCACCGCCAGCCCCGCCGCCATCGCGACGGCCAGGCTGTATTCGCCGAGGCCGTGCTCGCCGAGGAGTTCGCGCGTGCCGAGCGCAGCCTCGACCGCCCGCCCGAGCGCCAGGAGCTGCGCCCCGAGGTAGCCGATCGTCCCGGCCACCACCGCCGCCGCCGACAGCCCGGCGGCGAGCCGGCTGCCGTAGCGCGCCTCGACCGCGTCGGGGACGGTGAAGATCTCCCTCGCCCCGGCCAGGAGGCGCAGCCGCTTGCCGAGCACCCAGCAGAACATCGTCGCGGTGAAGCCGACCGGCACGACGATCCACATCGAGGCGAGCCCGATGCGGTAGGTCAGCCCCGGCCCGCCGAGGAAGACGAACCCGGAGAACGCCGCCGACATGGTGGCGACGCCGGTGACCACCACGCCGAGCCCCTGGCCGGCGATGTAGAAGTCGCGCGCGCTCTTGGTGCGGCGGAGCGACCAGGCGCCGACCGCCAGCATCAGCGCCAGGTAGGCGACCGTCGAGGCGACCAGCCACGGCCGGTCGAGCGCCGGGACCGTCATCCGCGGCCGGGCTCCGGCGCCGGCGGCTCGCCCGCCGCGCCCGCACCCGGCGGCCGCGGGCCGCCTCCCGGGCCGGCGGCGGCCGCGGTCGGACTCGCGCCTCCGGGCGCTTCGAAGGTCGCCGTGTAGACCCACACCGTGAGGATCAGCGGCCAGCCCCAGAACGCCCCGAGCATCACCCAGGCCGAGACCGGCAGCCCGCCGATCAGCGCCCCGCCCGCTCCGGCGCCGCCCCCGAGCGCGAGGATCGCCGCCGCCCCGCCGCCCAGCAGCACCGTCACCGCCACCGCCGCCCCCCGCACCCTCCGCCCCCCCGCCAGCGCGATCAGCGCCCCGGGCACGAGCATCGCCAGGAGCGCGAAGATCCAGCCCGCGAACCCGCCGCCGGCGATCAGCGCGACCAAGAGCAGCGGCGCCGAGAGGGCGAGGACGAGCAGGGGGATGCGTCGGGACAAACGGGTCTCCTCGGCAACGGCGCGGAGACCCGATCTTAGCCGCCGCCCGGACTACAATCCCACCCCGTGCCCATCCCCGAGGTCCAGATCCTGGTCTGCGCCAACGACCGCGGTCCGGACGCCGAGAAGCCGTCGTGCGGCCCGCGCGGCGGCGCCGAGGTCTACCGGCGGTTCAAGGACGCGATCAAAGCGCGCGGGCTGCGCGACCGGGTGATCGTCACCCGCACCGGCTGCCTCAAGCACTGCAGCCTCGGCGTGACGGTCGGCGTGTGGCCCTGGAACCTCTGGTATCAGGGGGTCACCCCGGCCGACGTCGACGAGATCCTCGAGGCCGCGGCGACCTCGGACCCGGCCGGCGGCGGGCGGGCGGTCGAGCGGCTGCGGCTGCCCGCGGACGCGCCCTGGGAATGACCCTCGCCCGCCGGGACCGCGACTGAGCTAGACTCCGCTCCATTCCTCCCGGAGGAGCCGAAATGCTCCGAGTGCTCGACGAACCGCGGGCTCGGTCGCTGCCCGCCTATCTGGCCACCGCCGCGCCGGTCGCCTTCGGCGCCGGCTTCCACGGCGACGAGCGCGACGACGAGGGGCCGTTCCGCTGGATGGGCGAGCGCGGGCGGCTCGAGATCGAGCCGGCGCCGGAGGAGCGCTTCCTCGAGCTGGCGGTCTGGTGCGCGTTCCACGACCTGTCGCAGCACCTCGACGCCGCGGCGGTGGGCGGCCGGGAGGCCGCGCCGGCGCGGCTCGAGCTGCGGCACGCCTGGAACCGCCTGTCGCTCCCGGTGCCGGCCGGCGCCGGCGCCGTCGATCTGGCCGCCAGCCGGCTCTACCCGCCGGAGTACTACCCGACCGATCCGCGCCGGCTCGCGGTCTGCTTCCGGCCGCCCGTCCTCCACGCCGACCCCGAGCGCCACCGCCACGTCGCCGGCCAGAACGCCAACGCGGTCGCTAACCTGCGCGAGATGCTCGCCGGCGGCACGGCGCTCGCGTCCACCCCGCCCAGCCTCGGGATCGACCTCCACGGCGTCTGCAACGTCAAGCCGCCGTGCGTCTACTGCGAGTGGGACACCAGCAAGGCGGCCGAGGGGGAGAACGTCGACCGGCCGTTCGACCGCGAGACGCTCGAGGGGTGGGGCCCCCTCTTCGACCACGCCGGCCACCTGGTCAACTGCTCGATCGGCGAGCCCTTCATGATGAAGGACTTCGACGCCCTGCTCGACGTCTTCGGCGAGCGCGGCAAGTCGCTCGAGATGGCGACCAACGGGCAGATCCTCACCGACCGCAACATCTCGCGCCTCCTCGGCCGGCGGATCGAGCTCTACATCTCGCTCGACGCCGCGACCCCGGCGACCTACGCCAAGCTGCGCAACGACACCTTCGAGCGCATCCTCGGCAACCTCCGCCGCCTGATCGCCGCCAAGGGGGGTCGCGAGGGGTTCCCCCGGGTCTACCTGGTGTTCATGCCGATGCGGGTCAACGCCGGCGAGCTCGAGGGCTTCGTCCGCCTGTGCGCCGACCTCGGGGTCGACCGGATGGTCCTGCGGCCGCTCAACTACTCGGAGAGGATCGACCTCGACTGGGAGCGCGGCGGCCACCGCTTCGTCTACGGTGAGCAGCTTCTGCCCTTCGACGAGCTGATCGAGATCAGCGGCCGGGCACGCGGGCTGGCGGAGCGCCACGGGGTGACGCTCGCCGACCAGATGGACTTCGGCGAGTCGATGCGGGCGATGTTCGCCGAGCGCTTCGAGGCCGGCTACCGGGCGGGGCTGGCCGGAGCCGGTGAGCCGGCGGCCAGCGAGTCGGCGGCCCCCGAGCCGGCCGTCGCCGAGGTCGCTGGATCGGGAGCTTCAGAACCCGCCCCCGAGGCGGTCGGTGACGCGGCCGCCGCTGCTCCGCCGTCGCTCGGCACCGAGCGCCTGCCGCTCTGCACCGAGCCCTGGAAGAGCCTCTACATCCTGCGCCGCGGCATCTACCCCTGCTGCTACGGCGGCCAGCCGATCGCCGGCATGGACCACCACGCCGCGGCCTGGAACGCGCCGGCGATGCAGGAGATCCGCACCGAGCTGGCGGCCGGCCGCTTCCCGCGCTATTGCCTGGAGTCGACCGCCTGCCCGATCGTGCGCAAGCAGGCGGCCGGATCCGCGCAGCCGCAGCCTGCGGCGCCGCCCCGCCTGCGCCGAGCCTGGCGCCGCTTGAACCGCGCCTTGGGCGGCGTGCCGGGCCGCCTGCTGGCGCCGGTCAAGCCGCTCCTTGCGCCGCTCGCCGCGCGCCTGGGCTGACGGGGTCGAGGCTACGCCACGACCTGGAGCGGCGACGGCGCCAGCGCCCGGTTCTCCGGCGTCAGCGCGTGGCGGTAGCGGGCGGCGGCCTCGGCGGTCTCCTCGCGGGTGACCAGGCGCTCGTAGAGGTTGGTGCGCTGGCGCGGCTGGTAGCCGGCCGAGGTGATCAGCCGCTCCATCTCGTCCTGGCTCATCTTGTAGGCGGTGCCGGCGGCCGAGACGACGTTCTCCTCGATCATGATCGAGCCCATGTCGTCGGCGCCCCAGGCGAGCGCCGCCTGGCCGATCTTCTTGCCCTGGGTGACCCAGCTCGTCTGGAGGTGCTGGACGTTGTCGAAGAACAGGCGCGTCACCGCCAGGGTGCGCAGGTACTCGTCGGCGAAGGTCTCGGGCACGTCGGGCATCTCGGTGTTCTCGTGCTGGAAGGTCCACGAGATGAACGCGGTGAAGCCGCCGGTCTCGTCCTGGAGGTCGCGGATGCGCTGGACGTGCTCGACCCGCGATTCCAGGGGCTCGCCCATGCCGTACATCATGGTCGCCGAGGTGCGCAGGCCGTTCGCGTGCGCCTGGCGCATGATGTCGATCCACTCCTCGCTCGAGGTCTTCGGGTAGGCGAGGACCTCCTTGCGCACCGCATCGGAGAGGATCTCGGCGCCGCCGCCCGGGATCGACCGGAGCCCCGCCGCCTTGAGCCGGGCGATGACGTCGTAGAAGTTCATCCGCTCCTTCTTCGCGATGAACTTGACCTCGGGCGGCGAGAAGGCGTGGATGTGGACCTCGGGGTAGGTGGCGCGGATGAAGCGCAGGAGGTCCTCGTACCACTCGAGCGGCAGGTCGGGGTGGACGCCGCCCTGCATCAGGATGCCGGTGCCGTTGAGCGCCAGGGTCTCCTCGATCTTCCGGCCGATCTCCTCCTGGCTCAGGAGATACCCCTCGGGGTCGCCCGGCCGGCGATAGAAGGCGCAGAACCGGCAGCGGTAGACGCAGACGTTGGTGTAGTTGATGTTGCGGTCGATGTTGTAGGTCGCGACACCCGGGTCGTTGTGGCGGTTGCGCACCTCGGTGGCGACCACGCCGAGGTCGAGGAGGTCCCCCTCGCGGAGCAGGGTGTGGGCGTCGCCGGCCGAGATGCGGCGGCCGGCGAGGGCGTCCTCGTAGATGGCGGAAGGCTTGCGGCCGGAGGGTGCGAGGTCCATGGCGGAGTCACTCTACCGGCCGCCGGGGGCCCGTGCAACCGCCGGCGGTCGGCGCTCGCGCGCCGGCCTGGTGGCAGCGGCGGAGCGCGCAGCGCGACCGCCGGCGCAGCCGGCGACTCGGGGGAGGGGCCCCGCGGGATTCACTCCCGCGGGGCGGGGGGCTTGAAAAGCCCCCCGAGAAAACTCAGACCTCGTGCGGCTCCGGGCAGGCGGGCTCGACCTCGCCGCCCTCGGCGGGCACGGCGCCTTCGGTCTCCTCGCACTCGTCGCCGCAGACCTCGCCCGTGAGGTCGTCGGTCCCGTCGCCGTTGGCGTCGGTGCAGTCGTCGCAGTCGTTGGGCTTGCCGTCGGCGTCGCCGTCGCCGGCCAGGAAGCTGGTGTGGGTCTCGATCTTGCTCTGGCCGTTGACGTGCTCGGTGCCGTCGCACTCCCCCTCGCCGCCGCCGCCGCCCCCGCCGCCGCCGGGCACCCACTGAACGCCGACCTGGAAGTTCGACTTGCCGATGGTGAAGACGCCGTCGGGGAAGCCGTCGCCGTTGATGTCGACGTTGACGCCCGGGGGCAGCGGGTCGATCCCGAGCGCGCTCGGCTGCCAGTTGGCCGGGCCGCCGATCAGCGTCCAGCTCGCGTTGGGAGCGGTGAACACCATCTCCTCGCAGTCGCCGATCCCGCAGTCGAGCACCCGGGTGATCGCCGGCGTCGGGCTGACGCGGGTGAAGGTCAGATGGAAGAGCCCGAGCAGGCTCGAGTTGTAGACGCCGCCGTTGCCCGAGGTACGGGTGATCGACATGGTGCCGATGTTCTGGCCGGCGCTGGGCGACAGCCCCGCGTCGAGGCGCCAGATCTCGAAACCGCCGCCCGAGTAGTTCACCCGGAAGTTGTTGATCGACTGCAGGCGCAGGGCGATGAACTCGATCGCCACCGTCTTGGTGGCCCCCACCGCGATCGGGCCGGTGGCGCCGAGGCGGCGGACCAGGGTGTCGGTGACGCCGAGCGCGCCCGGCGGGGTGGTCGCGAGCGGCACGCCGCGCAGGGCGATCTTGCCGGCGAACGCCAGCGACCCGGTTCCGAAGTAACCGGCCGGGATCGGATCGGCGACGAAGTCGATCGAGGTGCCGCCGTCGGGCGGCGTCATCCAGGCGTCGTCGCCGGCCGGCAGGTTGACCGCCACCGGGATCGGCTGCGGTGCCGGCTGGGCGACCGCGGCCTCTGCATTCGGGGCGGGGAGCGCCAGGGCGAGCAGCGCGACGAGCGCGAGAGCGGAGGCGAGAGGGCGGGAGCTGGGGGTCGATCGAGCGCGGGTCATGTCGTCTCCTCGGTAGTTCCGCGGCGACGACGGTCCGGGCCGCGCCGCGCGCGGAGTTCAGGGATTCGCCGACGACCGATGTTGCTGGAATCGACGAATAAAGATGTATCTACCTACAGATGTGATTCGAGGCGACGAGGGCGGGACAGATGCGGCTACGCGGAGCGGCGACGGCGGCCGGAGGGTGCGAGGTCTCCCGGCGGAGTCACTCCTACCGGCCGCCGGGAGCCGGTGCAACCGTCGCGGTCAGGGCGGCAGCGGGCTCGTCGCCGCGGCCGGATCGGCGCCGCCGCGCCGAGCGCTCGGGGATCCGGCGCAGCCGTCCCCAGAGCCGGAACGCCTCGCCGAGAGCGTGTCGGAGGGGAGCGGATAGCCTCGGAAACCGCTCGCGCAGCAGCGCGTCGTGCAGCAGCCGGCTCTCCGGCAGCTTCATCGAGTAGAGCGCGCGCAGGTAGATCCGCCCGCGCCGGCGGTAGCCGCAGTGGCGCGACGGCCACCGGTAGTCGGAGACGTAGTGCGGCGGCTGGCCGGGGAGCGAGAAGCGCTCGAACGCCCAGGGGTCCTCGATCCCCCGCCGCACCGCCTCGGTAAGCAGCGAGGCGTAGTAGCCGAGGTCCCAGATCGCCGGCTGGCACTGGTTGTAGCAGCGGTAGTCCCGAGGCAGCCGGGCCAGCCGCCGGCCGCCGGCGGTCGCCGGATCGCCCTCCCCGCCGCCCGGCGGCCGCCAGTCGAACTTGGGGAAGAAGACACAGGGCAGCCCCTCGCGCGCGGCGGTCTCGAGGGTCTCCTCGATCCGCTCGACGTCGCACGGCCAGAGCGGCACGTGGTCCTCGAGGAGGAGGAAGACCCGCGTCGCCCCCCGCGCGCGCAGGGCCGCGAGGCCGCCGAGCAGGACGCCCGTCCAGGTCGTGGCGGGGGTCGGGATCGCGCGCTCGTACCGCGCCGTCCGGCCCGCGGCCAGCGCATAGTAGACCGGCGGGTGCCCGGGCCACATCGCGTCGAGCTGCGCCGCCAGCAGCGGGCAGTAATGCTCGAGACCCGGAGGCACAGTGCCCAGGATGGGCGCGCGTTCATCGGCCGTGGGCGACTCCTCCTGCCTACTTCCAGGCGCCCCCCTCAGCGCGCAGTTTATGGAAGATCGAAGACCCCGGGAAGGTGGATGCAGCGGCCGCCCAAATCCTTCGCCGCTGGATTCGCAGCTCCGCCGGCGCGCTAGCGCGGGTAGCGGTGGCGGCGCCCGTCGGGCGCCTCGATCCAGGTCTCGGCCTCTTCGCGGAAGACCGCTCCGGCGGCCGCCGGCACCTTGCCGTGGCCGCCGGGGAGGTCGACGACGTAGGTCGGCTGGCAGAGGCCCGAGACCCGGCCGCGCAGCTCGCGCACCAGCTCCTGGCCGCGCTCGAGGCCGGTGCGGAAGTGGCCGGTGCCGCGGGCGAGGTCGGCGTGGTGGAGGTAGTAGGGCTTGACCCGCAGCTCGACCAGCCGGCGAAGCAGCGCCTCCTGCGCCTCGGCGGTGTCGTTGACGCCCGCCAGGAGTACCGACTGGTTGAGGAGAGGCAGGCCGGCGTCGGCGAGCCGCTCGATCGCCTCCTCGGCCGCCGGGGTCAGCTCCTGGACGTGGTTGGCGTGGATCACCACCCAGGCCGGCTTGCGCGGCCCCTCCGCACGAGACCTCGGCCGCGGGCCGGCGAGCAGCTCGACCAGGCGGTCGGTCACCCGCGCCGGGAGCACGACCGGCACGCGGGTGTGGACGCGCAGCACGCGGACGTGCTCGATCGCGCGCAGCCGCTCGAGGATCTCGGCCAGCCGGCCGTCCGAGAGCACCAGCGGGTCGCCGCCGGTCAGGATCACCTCCCAGAGCGCCGGCGAGCGCTCGATGTAGGCGAGCGCGGCGTCCAGCTCGCCGCGGCGCAGCGTCTCCTCCCCCTTGCCGACGGCGTAGCGGCGGAAGCAGAAGCGGCAGTAGACGGCGCAGGCGTAGGTCGGCTTCAGGAGCGCGCGGTCCGGGTATCGGTGGGTGACGCCGGGCACCGGCGTGTGTGCCTCGTCGCCGATCGGGTCGGCCAGCTCCTCGGGGCGGATCGCCAACTCCTCGATCGAGGGCACCGCCGTCCGCCAGACCGGGTCGGCGGGGCCGGCCTCGACCATCGCGTCGAGGTAGGAGGGCGGGATCGCGACGTCGAACACGGCGCGCACCCGCTCGGCCTCGGCGGCGCGCTCGGGCGCGATCAGGCCGGCCGCGGCGAGGTCGTCGCCGCTGCGCAGGGCGGCGCGCAGCTCGGCGCTCCAACTCTCGCGGGGCTCCTCGGCGATTTCCCTGGGCGGCGTGATCTCGGCGGCGGACTTCATCGCGCGGTCTCCCGGCCGCCGGGGATCTTATCGAGGGTCGCCCGGCCGGTCAGCCTTCGCGGTAGCGCAGCTCGGGCACGGCGTCGATCAGGCCGTGGGCATGAGCGCGCCGGTAGAACTCCGCGAGCGCTTCCCGCTCCGGCTCGCCGAGGAAGTAGCGCAGGTGCTCGGTCAGGTAGCGGTGGATGACCCCGGTGTCGAGCCCCAGCTCGGCCGCCGATTCGCGCACCAGGCTGTCGAGCGAGGCGAGGCCGTGGCGCAGGCTGTTCTTGAAGTAGACCGCGAGGTCGGGGAAGTCGACCCCGGCGCGCACCGCCCAGACCGCGAAGACGAACGGCAGGCCGGTCAGCGCCCGCCACTCCCCGGCCAGGTCGTGGACCCGCCAGCGCTCACGGTCGACCTGGAGCGCCGGGTCGCCGATCACCAGCGCCGCCTCGGCGTCGGCGAGCATCCGGGGGACGTCGGCCGGCTGGACGGTGAAGTCCGGGGCGATGCCGAAGCGGTCGGCGCACAGGATGCGCAGGAGCGCCACCGAGGTCCGGCTGTTGGCGTCGAGCGCCACCCGGCGCACCCGCTCGAGCGGCTCGCGTGCGACCAGGAGCACGCTCCGCACCTCGTGCTCGGCGGCCACGCACAGGCCGGGCAGGACCTCGAGGCCCGGGATGCGGGCGACCTCGATCGACGGGATCAGTCCGACGTCGAGCGCGCCCTCGGCCAGAAGGCGCGCCACCCGCGCCGGCGGATGCAGCTCGGGCGCGAAGAGGTTGGCGTGGTGCCCCTTGAGGAACCCCCAGGCCAGCGGCTTGCTGTTGAGGTAGTCGACGATCCCGACGCGCAGCTTGGGCACGCTCCCCCCTCCCCTCACCTGTCGCGCGAGGGGCGGTCAGCGGGACATCGCGTTCAGGAAGTCCTGGTTGGTCTTGGTCTTCGAGAGCTTGTCGAGCAAGAGCTCCATCGACTCGACGGTCGACAGCGGGTTGAGCACCTTCCTCAGCACCCAGACCCGGCGCAGCTCGTCCTCCGGCATCAAGAGCTCCTCCTTGCGGGTGCCGCTCTTGTTGATGTCGATGGCCGGGAAGACCCGCTTGTCGACCAGCTTGCGGTCGAGGTGGATCTCGCAGTTGCCGGTGCCCTTGAACTCCTCGAAGATGACGTCGTCCATGCGGCTGCCGGTGTCGACCAGGGCGGTCGCGATGATGGTCAGCGAGCCCCCCTCCTCGATGTTGCGCGCGGCGCCGAAGAAGCGCTTCGGCCGGTGCAGCGCGTTGGCGTCGATACCGCCCGAGAGGACCTTGCCCGAGGGGGGCTGGACGGTGTTGTAGGCGCGCGCCAGGCGGGTGACCGAGTCGAGCAGGATCACCACGTCCTTCTTGTGCTCGACCAGGCGCTTGGCCTTCTCGATCACCATCTCGGCGACCTGCACGTGGCGAGTGGCGGGCTCGTCGAAGGTCGACGACACCACTTCGCCCTGCACCGAGCGCTGCATGTCGGTGACCTCCTCGGGCCGCTCGTCGATCAAGAGCACGATCAGGATCACCTCCGGGTGGTTCTTCTCCACCGAGTGGGCGATCGACTGCAGGAGCATGGTCTTGCCGGTTCGCGGCGGCGCCACGATCAGCGCCCGCTGGCCCTTGCCCATCGGGGTGGCGAGGTCCATCACCCGCGACGACATGTCGCCCGGCACCTCGAGCTTGAGCCGCTCCTCGGGGTAGAGCGGGGTCAGGTTGTCGAAGAAGATCTTGGTGCGGGTCGCTTCGGGGTGCTCGAAGTTGACCGCCTCGACCTTGATCAGGGCGAAGTAGCGCTCGCCCTCCTTGGGCTGGCGCACCTGGCCGCTGACCGTGTCGCCGGTGCGCAGGTCGAAGCGGCGGATCTGGCTCGGCGAGACGTAGATGTCGTCCGGGCCGGGGAGGTAGTTGTACTCGGGCGCGCGCAGGAAGCCGAAACCGTCGGGCAGGCATTCGAGCACGCCCTCGGCGAAGATCAGGCCGCTCTTCTCGGTCTGCGCCTGCAGGATCTTGAACATCAGCTCCTGTTTGCGCATCCCGGCCGCGCCCTCGACCCCCAGGTTCTTGGCGATCTCGGAGAGCTCGGCGATCGCCATCTCCTTGAGCGCCCGGATGTCGAGTCCGGGCTCGCGCTCCCGATCCCGCTTGTCTTGCCGCTGTCCTTTTGCCATCTTGTTCCTCTGTCGTCGTTTGGAGCGGATCCGCTGGTTCCGGTCAGGTCGGTCGTTCGGCTCGAGCGAGGCGGGATTCGATGCGTTGCCAGAGCTCCCCGGCACCCTCCCCGGTCGTCGCGGAAACCGGTACCACTTCGAAGTCCTCCTGCAAGGCCAGGGCCTGCCGGATGCTGGTGACCGCCCGTGCCCTGCGGCTGCGGGGGACGCGGTCGATCTTGGTGGCGGCGATCAGTACGTCGGTACCGAAGCCCATGAGGTAGTCCAGGGCCTGGGTGTCCAACTCGGTGGCTCCGACCTTGGAGTCCACGAGCAGCACCACCAGGACCCGGCGCGAGGCGGTCGCGAAGTAGCGATCCACCAGCTCGGCCCAACGGCGCCGTTCGTCCCGTCCCGCCCTGGCCCATCCGTATCCGGGCAGGTCGACGAAGTAGAAGCGCCGGTTGATCAAGAAGTAGTTGACCGCCCTCGTGCGGCCGGGCGTCGAGCCCGTGCGGGCCAGCGTCTTGCGTCCCAGCAGCTTGTTGAGCAGGCTGGACTTGCCGACGTTGGACCGCCCGACGAAGGCGACCTCCGGCCGCCCGTCCCGACGGAACCCGTCCTCGGCGACGGCCGAGGTGACGAACTCCGCGGTATCGATCTTCACATCTAGTCGGGGAACGGCGCGCCCCACCGGAGGCGCCGCGCCCGCTCTCGGGCCCGTCAGACGCGATGTTGCTCGGGTCCCCCCATCTTCACCGCGGCGGAACGGACGGCCGCGGCACCGAAGGAGGGCGGGTCAGTGAGCCAACGAGTCCGACTCGACCGGGGGAGGTTCCGAGGTGGCCTCGCCGAACTTGCCCCCGGCCTTGGGCAGCGGGACGACCACGCCGTCGAGGGCTACGCGCAGAACCTCGTCCATCGAGCCGACCAGATGGAAATTGAGATCCTTCCGAACCTCCTCAGGGATCTCCTCGAGATCCTTCTCGTTCTCGCTGGGGAGGATGACCTCCGTGATGGCCGCACGGTAGGCGGCGAGCACTTTATCCTTGATCCCGCCGACTGGCAAGACCTTGCCCCGCAGGGTGACCTCGCCGGTCATCGCCACGTCCTTGCGCACCGGAATCCTGGTCAGCGCCGAGACCAGCGCCGTGGCCATGGTGATGCCGGCCGAGGGGCCGTCCTTGGGGATCGCCCCCTCGGGGACGTGGACGTGGAGATCGGTGTTCTCGTTGAACTCGGGGTCGATGCCCAGGAGATCGGCCCGGCTGCGCAGGTAGGAGACCGCGGCGCGCGCCGACTCCTGCATCACCTCGCCGAGCTTGCCGGTCAAGGTCAGCTTGCCCTTGCCCTTCATCAGGCCGATCTCGGTCTCCAGCAGCTCGCCGCCCGACTGGGTCCAGGCGAGCCCGGTGGCGACGCCGATCTCCGACTCCTCGAGCTTGCGCCGCGCCCGGTGCTTGGCCTTGCCCAGGAGCTCGCCGACCATCGCCGGGGTCACCGAGACCTCGATCTTCGGCCCCTCCTGGACCACGCGGCGCGCCACCTTGCGGCACACCGACCCGATCTCCCGCTCGAGGTTGCGCACGCCCGCCTCGCGGGTGTAGCTCTCGACCAGGGTGCGCAGCGACTCGTCCTCGAACCCCACCTTCGCCGGATCGAGCCCGTGCTGCTCGAGCTGCTTGGGGACCAGGAAGCCGCGCGCGATCGCCAGCTTCTCGTTGAGCGTGTAGCCGGAGAGCTGGATCACCTCCATCCGGTCCATCAGCGGAGCCGGGATGGTGTGGGTGACGTTGGCGGTGGCGATGAACATGACCTTGGACAGGTCGTACTCGACGTCGAGGTAGTGGTCGACGAAGGCGTCGTTCTGCTCCGGGTCGAGCACCTCGAGGAGAGCCGACGACGGGTCGCCCCGGAAGTCCATCGACATCTTGTCGACCTCGTCGAGCAGGAACACCGGGTTGACCGTGCCGGCCTTCTTCATCATCTGGATGATCTGGCCGGGGAAGGCGCCGATGTAGGTCCGCCGGTGGCCGCGGATCTCCGCCTCGTCGCGCACGCCGCCGAGCGACAGGCGAACGAACTGCCGGCCGGTGGCGCGGGCGATCGACTTGGCGAGCGACGACTTGCCGACGCCCGGGGGCCCGACGAAGCAGATGATCGAGGACTTGCTCTGGATGCCGACGAGCTGGCGCACGGCGAGGAACTCGAGGATTCGCTCCTTGATCTTCTCGAGGCCGTAGTGGTCCTCGTCGAGGATCGTCTCGGCGGCCTGGAGGTCCTTCTGCTCCTTGCTCTTCTTCTTCCACGGGACGCTGACCAGCCAGTCGATGTAGTTGCGCGAGACGGTCGCCTCGGCCGAGACCGGCGGCATCGCCTCCAGTCGCTTCAGCTCCTGGTCGGCCTTCTCCCGCGCCTCCTTGGGCATCCCGGCCTTCTCGATCTTCTCCTTGAGCTCGGCGATCTCGTCGGTGCGGTCGTCCTTCCTCCCGAGCTCCTGATGGATGGCCTTGATCTTCTCGTTGAGGTAGTACTCCTTCTGGGCCTTCTCCATCTGCTTCTTGACCTTGACGTTGATCCGCTTGTCGAGGTTGATCTTCTCGATCTCGACGTCGAGGAGGTCATGAAGCCGCTGCAGCCGCTCGTAGGGGTTGATCAGCTCGAGGAGCGACTGCTTCTCGGGGGTGGCGACCATCAGGTGCGCCGAGAGCATGTCGGCGAAGCGGTCGGGGTCGTCGACCTTGAGCGTCGACATCAGCCCCTCGAACGCCAGGTGGTGCGACATCTTGGCGTACTGCTCGAACGAGGAGAGGACCTTGCTCATGTAGAGCTGGATCTCCTCGGAGAGGGGGAAGTCGGCCTCCAGCGTCTCGATCTGGGCGTTCATCGCGCCGTCCTGCTCGAAGACGTCGAGCAGGCGGCCCCGGCGCACCCCCTCCACCATCACCTTGACGTTGCCGTTGGGGAGCTTCAGGTTCTGGATCACCGAGGCGACGACGCCGAAGTCGTAGATGTCCTCGCGCACCGGGTCGTCGACCTTCGGGTCCTTCTGGGCGACCAGGAAGATCCGCTTCTCGTTCGAGCCGAGGGTCTGCTCGAGCGCTCGCACGGAGCTCTCGCGCCCGACGATGAAGGGCGCCATCATGTGCGGGAAGACCACCATGTCCCGCAGCGGGACGAGCGGCAGGTTCTCTCGGCCGGTCTTGACGAAGGTAGAGGGCATCGTACTCCAGTGTCCGGGCCGGAGCGGGGGCGGACGGGGCGTCCGCCCGGGCTAGCCGGCCTTCTTGTACAGCGTGATCGGCAGGACCGAGCGCGCGACCACGTCCTCGTTGATTACGCACTCCTCGATGTCCCGTTGCGACGGGACGGTGTACATCAGGTCGAGCATCAGCTCTTCGAGGATGATCCGCAGGCCGCGCGCGCCGACGTTGCGCTTGAGCGCCTCCCGGCGATCGCGACCATCGAGCCCTCGGTGAACTGGAGCTCGACGTCCTCGAACTCGAACATCGTCTGGTACTGCTTGAGCAGGCTGTTCTTGGGCTCGCGGAGGATGCGCACCAGGGCGACCTCCTCGAGCTCCTCGAGGGTGGCCACGACCGGCAGCCGGCCGACGAACTCGGGGATCAGGCCGAACTTGATCAGGTCCTCGGGCAGCACCTGCTCGAGCAGTGCGCCCTTCTTGCGCTCCTTCTTGCTCCGGACGTCGGCGCCGAAGCCCATCGTCTTCTCGTTGAGCCGGCGCTCGATCGCCTCTTCGAGGCCGACGAAGGCGCCGCCGCAGAGGAACAGGATGTTGGTGGTGTCGATCTGCAGGAACTCCTGGTGCGGGTGCTTGCGCCCGCCCTGGGGCGGCACGTTGCACTGGGTCCCTTCGAGGATCTTGAGCAGCGCCTGCTGCACGCCCTCGCCCGAGACGTCGCGGGTGATCGACGGGTTGTCGCCCTTGCGGCAGATCTTGTCGACCTCGTCGATGTAGACGATGCCGCGCTGGGTCTTCTCCTTGTCGTTGCCGGACGCCTGGTAGAGCTTGAGGATGATGTTCTCGACGTCCTCGCCGACGTAGCCCGCCTCGGTCAGGGTGGTGGCGTCGACGATCGTGAACGGCACCGAGAGCAGCCGGGCCAGGGTCTGGGCGAGGAGCGTCTTGCCGGTGCCGGTCGGCCCGATCAGCAGGATGTTCGACTTCTGGAGCTCGACGTCGCCGTGCGCCTTCTCGGCGAAGTCGATCCGCTTGTAGTGGTTGTAGACCGCGACCGCGAGCTTCTTCTTGGCCTGCTCCTGCCCGATCACGTAGTCGTCGAGGAGCGCCTTGATCTCCTTCGGCTTCGGCAGCGTGGTGTCCTGCTGCTGCTCGAGCATGCGGTCCTCGGCGATGATGTCGAGGCAGATGTCGACGCACTCGTCGCAGATGAAGACCGTCGGGCCGGCGATGAGCTTCTTGACCTCGCGCTGGCTCTTGTTGCAGAACGAGCACCGGAGGACGTCTTCGCCGCTGTCTTTCTTCGACATCTTGCCTCCGCCTGGTTGCGGGTCGCGGGACCAGGGCGATGGTACGAAGCGCCCCCGCTCGTCGTCAACTCTCGGCGGCTAAAACGCTCAGCCGCCGAGAGGGTATTCCTAGGCCTTGCGGCGCATCATCACCCGGTCGGTGATGCCGTAGGCGACCGACTCCTCGGCGGTGAGGATGCGGTCGCGTTCGGTGTCGCCGTGGACCTCCTCCTTGGACTTGCCGGTGTGGAGAGCCAGGATCTCGTCGATCCGGTCGCGGGTCGCCAGCATGTCCTTGGCGTGGATCTCGATGTCGGTCTGCTGGCCCCCGATGCCCTGGATCCACGGCTGGTGGATCAGCACCCGGCTGTTGGGCAGCACCGTGCGCTTCCCCTTGGTGCCGGCGGCCAGCAGCACCGCCGCGAACGAGGCTGCCTGACCGACGCAGTAGGTGGCGACATCCGGCTTGATGTACTGCATGGTGTCGTAGATCGCGAAGCCGGCGCTCACCTGGCCGCCCGGGGAGTTGATGTAGAGCGAGATGTCCTTCTCCGGGTTCTCGGCTTCGAGGAAGAGCATCTGCGCGATCAGCAGGCTGGCGACGTCGTCGTCGATCGGCCGGCCGAGGAAGATGATGTTGTCCTTGAGCAGCCGGGAGTAGATGTCGTAGGCGCGCTCGCCCCGGTTGGTCTGCTCCACCACCATCGGAATCAGCATCGCTTCGGGTCCTCGCTCTTGGTCGTGGCTCTTCGGTCGTGGCTCTTCTACTCTCTACGGTGCCGCCGAGCCAGCTCTAACGGTCAGCGGCGGCCGGGGATTCCTGGCCCTCCACCGGGTCGCCGACCAGGCGGTCGAGCGCACGGTCGCGGCGGAGCTGGCTGCGCAGCCCCTCGAGCTGCCCGCCCTCGGCCAGCCGGCGCCGCAGTTCGGCGGCGCTCTGGCCGCGGGCGCGGGCGACGCCGGCGATCGCGGCGGTGACGTCGGCCTCGGTGATCTCGATCCCGAGCTGCTCGGCGGCGGCGTCGAGCAGCAGCCGGTCGTGCACCCGGCGCTCGGCCTCCGGGCGCACCTGAGCCGCCAGCCCCTGCCAGTCGACCTGGGCGCGCTCGGGGTCGATGCCGCGGCGCCCCAGCTCGGAGGCGTAGTCGGAGAGCATGTGCTCGAGGTCGTGGTCGACTACCCCCTGAGGCAGGTCGACCGGGTGGCGCGCGCGGAGCTGCTCCATGAGCTTGCGCCGGCGCTCGCGGCCGCGGTCGGCCCGCTTGCCGGCGCGCAGGCCGTCCTGGACCTCGCGCCGGAGCGCCTCGACGTCCTCGAAGCGGCCGAGCTTTTTGGCCAGCTCGTCGTCGAGCGGCGGCAGGTCGCGCTCCTCGACGCTCTCGACCCGCACCCGGAAGTTGCGCGACTCCGCGCCCCCCTCGGGCCGGCGGGTGAAGCGCCCCTCCTGGCCGGCGGCCAGCCCGCTGAGCGCCAGCGACAGCTCCTCCCAGACCCGTGGCTCGCCGACCTCGACGGTGATCTCCTGGGGCTCGGCGGCGGCGGCTTCGGCGCCAGGCTCGACTGCGGCGCCTTCGGCGCCAGGCTCGGCGGCGGCGCCTTCGGCGCCCGTCTCTTTCGCGGCGCCTTCGGCACTGGACTCTCTTGCGGCGCCTTCGGCGCCAGGCGCCGGCAGCTCGGTGATCTTCGCTCGCACCCGGTCGCCGCGCGCCGCCGGGCGGTCGGCCGGGATCCAGTCGGCGACCTGGCGGCGCAGCTCGTCGATCGCGTCGGCGACCTCCTGCTCGGCCGGCTCGACCGGCGGATCGGGGAGATCGAAGGCGGCGGGGTCGAGGTCGCCGAAGCGCACCGGCGGCCGCACCTCGACGGTGGCCGAGAAGGTCAGCGGCTCGCCCTCGGTGAGCGTCCCGACCTCCTCGACCCGCGGCGGCGCCAGCGCCGCCAGCTCGCCCTCCTGCTCGGCCTGGCGCCAGTAGCGGGGCAGCAGCCGGTCGACCACCTCGCGCTCGATCGACTCCCAGTAGCGCTGGCGGACCACCGCGGGCGGCACCTTCCCCTTGCGGAACCCGGGCACCCGGGCGCTCTTGCCCATCTCCCGCACCACCGCCCGGGTCTCGGCCTCGACCTCGGCGGCGGGCACGGACACCGTCAGCCGCTTGCGGCTGGGGCCGGCCTCTTCCATCGCGACGATGATGCTCATGCTCTGCTCAGGCTCTCATCTCGGGCGAGGTGCTCTCGCGGCTCGGATTCGGATCGTTTCGGTGACGGCCGAGGGTGGTGGCGGGTGCGGTCGGATTCACGACGACGGCATCGCACCGAGCCCCGCGCGTCGTCGGCGCGAGTGTATCCCATCCCGGAGCGACCCCGCCCCATCCCGGAGCGACCCCCCCGGGCGTCCCTTCGTGAACCGATGCGCAACCTCCAATGTCCTTCTGGTATCGTTCTCGTTTCCATCGAGCAGTCCCCCTCGCCCTGGAGACCGCATTTGGCCACCCCTCCCACCCAGGTGACGGAGCTGCTCGCGGCCTGCGGCCGCGGCGAGGACGGGGCGTTCGACCGCCTGGTCGAGGTGGTCTACCACGAGCTGCGCCGGGTGAGCCGGCGGCAGCGCTGGGGACGCGGTGCGCAGACGCTCGACACCACCGCCCTGGTCCACGAGGCCTGGTTCAAGATGGCCGGCCAGCAGAACATGGGGTGGCAGGACCGCCACCACTTCTACGGCGTGGCCGCGCGGGCGATGCGCCAGGTCCTGGTCGACCACGCGCGCCGGCGGCTGTCGGCGAAGCGCGGCGGGGGCGCCCATCACACCAACGTCGACGGCCTCGACATCGCCGAGCGGCGCTCCGCCGAGCAGGTCCTCGCCGTGCACCAGGCGCTCGCGGCCCTCGGCGAGATCGGCGATCGCCTGGTGCGGGTGGTCGAGCTGCGCTACTTCGCCGGCTTCACCGCCGAAGAGACGGCGGAGCTGCTCGGCGTCAAGACCCGCACCGTCGAGCGCGACTGGCAGAAGGCGCGCGCCTGGCTCGAGGAGGAGCTGGGGCGATGACCGGCCCCTCGGCCGGAGCGGCCGAGCAGCGCCGGGAAGCGGACCGGCTGATCGACGCCGCGCTCGACCTCCCGCCGGAGCGCCGCGACGCTTTCGTGGCCGAGTCCTGCCGCGGCGACGCCGACCTCGAGCGACTGGTGCGGCGCCTGCTGGCCCGGATCGAGGGCCTCGAGGGCGACCTCGGCACCGCTCCGATCGACGGGCCGCTGGGCCGGAGCCTCCTCGATCGGGTCACCGACGCCGAGACCGCCCGGATCGGCGACCGCGTCGGCCCGTTCCGGCTGACCCGCGAGCTCGGCCGCGGCGGCATGGCGGTCGTCTACGAGGGCGAGCGCGCCGACGGCCCCTTCGAGCAGCAGGTGGCGATCAAGCTGATCAAGCGCGGCATCGACACCGAGGAGGTGCTGCGCCGCTTCCAGCTCGAGCGGCAGATCCTCGCCGGCCTCGAGCACCCCGCGATCGCCCGCCTGATCGACGGCGGGGTCACCGCGGACGGGCTGCCCTACTTTGCGCTCGAGCGGGTCGAGGGGCGGCCGCTCGTGCGTTACTGCCAGGAGGAGGGGCTCTCGCTCCAGCGGCGGCTGCGCCTGTTTCTGACCATCTGCGACGCGGTCAGCCACGCCCACGCCCGGCTGGTGGTCCACCGCGACCTCAAGCCCTCGAACATCCTGGTCACCGCCGACGGCCGGGTGAAGCTCCTCGACTTCGGGATCGCGAAGCTCCTCGACCCCGCGGCCTCGGGCGGCGATCCGGCGCCCACCCGCACCCACCTGCGGCTGATGACCCCCGAGTACGCCAGCCCCGAGCAGCTTCTCGGCGAGCCGGTGACCACCGCCACCGACGTCTACCAGCTCGGGCTGCTGCTCTACGAGCTCTTGACCGGGCGCCGGCCGTTCCGCCTCGACGGCGCGCCGTCCGAGGTCGAGCAGCGGATCCTGGGCGAGGAGCCGGCGGCACCGAGCACCGCGGTGACCGAGGACCCGGAGGCCGGCGATCGAGCCACCCGGCGACGGCTCAGCAAAGACCTGCGCGGCGACCTCGACACCATCGTCCTCGCCGCCCTGCGCAAGGACCCGGCCCGCCGCTACGCCTCGGCCGGCCGGCTGCGCGACGACGTGGCGCGGGTCCTCGACGGCCGTCCGATCTCGGCCCGGCCCGACACCCTCGGCTACCGGACGCGCAAGTTCGTGCAGCGGCACCGGGCGGCGGTCGCCGTCGCGGTACTGCTCACCGCCGGCGCCGGCGCCTTGACCGCGGGCTACACCTGGCGGCTGCACCGGGAGCAGGCGCGGGTGCGCGAGGAGGCGGAGAACGCCCGGCAGATGGCCCGCGCGCTGCGCGGCCTCCTGGAATCGGCCGCCCCCGAGGGCATCCACGGCGACGCGATGACCGTCCGCGAGCTGCTCGACCGCGGCTCGGCGAAGCTGGTCGAGGACCTGCCCGACGACCCGCTGCTGCGCGCCTCGATGCTCGTGGTCCTCGGCACCACCTACACCCAGCTCGGCTCGTACGACCAGGCGCTGCGACACCTGGAGGAGGCGGCCGAGCTCCGCCGCGAGCACCTCGGCGAGGACGCCCCGGAGCTCGCCGAGGCACTCTTCGAGATCGGTTACACCCACTACCTGCAAGGCCGCTACGCGGAGACCGAATCGTTCTACGAGCAGGCGCTGGCGATCCAGGAGCGCGCCCTCGGTCCGGGCCATCCCGCCCTCGCCCTGACCCTCTGCCAGACGGGCCTGCTGCGGAATCGCCTCGGCGACCCCGAGGGCGGCCGTCTCTTGCTGGAGCGGGCGCTGGCCATCCGCGAGGCCGCCTTCGGGCCCGAGAGCCCGGAAGTCGCCATCAACCTGAACAACCTGGGGACGATCCAGGAATCGATGCACGACTACGAGGGGGCGCGCCGGACGCACGAGCGGGTCCTGGCGATCAAGCAGAAGCTCTACGGACCCGACCACCTCTCGGTCGGCATCACCGAAGCCAACCTCGGCGGCGTCCTGGTCCGCCTCGGCGACCTCGACCGCGCCCGTCCGCTGCTCGAGCACAGCGTCGAGGTCTCAAACCGGATCCACGGGCCGGATCACTACCGGACCGCGATCGCGGTGAACAACCTCGCCGCGGCGATCTACCACCAAGGGGACACCGCGCGGGCGGCCGAGCTCTACGAGGAGGTGGTGCGAGCCTTCGAAAGCTCCCTCGGCCCGGAGCATCCCCGCCTGGGCAAGCCGCTCGAGAGCCTCGGACACATCCACCGCGAGGGCGGCGACCTCGAGCAGGCGCTCGCCTACTTCGTTCGCTCGACCGCGGTCCGCGAGGCGGGACTGGGTCCGGAGCACGGCGAGGTCGCCGCCGGGCTCTCTTGCGAGGCCGAGGCGCTCGAGGGCCTGGGGCGGCGCGCCGAGGCCGAGGAGCGCTACCGGCGGGCGATCGCCATCTTCAACCGCGGCGCCCCCGAGACCTGGCACCACGGCGCCGCGCTCCTCGGCCTGGGCCGGCTCCTGGCCGTGGACGGCCGGCGCGAGGAGGGTCTGCCGCTGATGCGCCGCGGCCTGGCTGCGCTCGAGGCGAGTCCCGACGCCGATCCGCGGCGGGTCGAGGAGGCCAGGACCGCGGTCGAGCGCTGGTCCGGCTGACGGGCGCCGGTGCGGAGACGGTCCACCTCACCGGCGCTCCGGTCGAGGTCGATCATGGCTCCGTCGCCGGCGCCGCGGCCGCCGGCACCGCGGCGAGCGGCCCCAGGCGGCGCGCCGGCCCGATGCGCCGGGCCTCGATCTCGAGGTGGTCCTTCTCCCACGTCTTGCCGCCGTCGACGGAGCGGTCGGCCCGCCAGGAGAAGCGGTCGGACTGGATGTCGTAGTAGCGGATCCGCCAGCTCGACGGCTTGCCGCTCATCACCCCGAAGGTCTGTTCGATGTGCATCTCGTCGCCGACCTTCCGCGCCGTGCCGAAGTCGTGGAGGCCGTCACCGGCGTCCATGCCGATCAGCTCCCAGCGGTCGAGGACCGCGTTGTAGGCGCGGATCGTGGTGGTCACGAAGAACGTCTCGCCCTCGTCGCCGACGATCCGGTACTCGTCGAGGACCTGCCCCTCGGCGAGGGCGACCGCGCTCCAGTAGCCCTGACCCGGCCCCCACTCGCGGCTCACCGAGGTGAACCGCCAGTCGCCGAGCAGGTAGTCGAACTCGCCGCGGTGGGCCTCGAACGCGGCGCGGATCTCTTCGGGCGACTTTCGCGCCGGGACCGGCTCCTGATCTCCGGACGGCCGCGCGAGGACCGCTGCGGCGAGCATTGAGGCGAGGACGGAACCGGCACCGAGGACCCAGAACTTGGCGTGCATGAAGTTCTCCCTGGTTCGAGCGGTTGGCGTTCGACCGACCGCGATCGAGCGTAGGGAGCGCCGAGATCAGAGGCAATCGCCGCCGGCCGGCGGTCGGTCCCGTACGGCGAGCGGCGAGCGCACCGCGGCGAACGGAGAACGGCCGGGGGCGGCGGGGCCGGTCTACGGGCACGCGGCCGCGGAACGGAGCAGGACCCGCACGCGGGCCAGGCGGCGCCGGCTCACCGGCAGCTCGGTCCCGTTGCGGAGCGTCACCGACCCGGGCGCGGCGCCCGCGGCGCCCCGAAGCTCGCGGATCCGGTCGACCCGGACGAGGGCCCGGCGATGGACGCGGACGAAGCAAGCCGGATCGAGCTGCTCCTCGAGAGCCGAGAGGGAGCCGCGAGCCCGGTGGCATCGGCCGCGGGAATGAACCCGCACGAAATCGCCGTCGGCCTCGATCCAGTCGATCTCGTCCGGGTCGAGCAGCAGCTCACCGCTCTCCGTGAGCACCGCGATCCGCCCCGCGGCGCGATCTCCCGGGCCGGCGGACGCGGCCTCGCGGCCTCGCGCGGCCACGGCCGAGGTGCCGGCGAGGAGCGCGCTCAGCCGCTCCGCCAGCTCGAGCGCGCCCGCCGTCCGCAGCCGCTCACGCACCCGGGCGATCGTGGCCCGGAACCGCTCCTCCCCGAGCGGCTTGACCAGGTAGTCGAGCGCCTCGGCCTCGAAGGCGCGCACCGCGAACTCGTCGTGGGCGGTGACGAAGACCACCGCCGGCATCCGCTCCGGGCCGTGGACCCGGATCACCTCCAGCCCGTCGAGGCCGGGCATCTGGACGTCGAGGAAGACGAGGTCGGGCTCGAGCGCGGCCAGGGCGGAGAGCGCCTCGCGCCCGTCGCGGCACTCCCCCACCACCACGAAGTCCGGATAGGGCGCGAGGAGCTGGCGGACGCCGCGCCGCGCCAACGGCTCGTCGTCGACCAGGAGCGTCCTGATCCCGGTCACGGCCGGGCTCCCTCCCCGCCGTCCGCGATCTCCCGATAGGGCAGCCGGACGGTCGCGGCCGCCCCGCCCGACGCGGTCCGGGTCAGCTCCAGCCGCCCGCGCTCCCCGTACATCGTCGCCAACCGCTCCCGCGTGTTGGCGAGCCCGACGCCCTCGGGGCGCGGGCCGGCGTCCTCCTCCGGCCCCGGACCGTCGTCGGTCACGGTGAGCACCAGGTCGCCGCCCTCCCGGCGCGCCTCGATCCGCAGCAGCGTCGCCTCGACGCGGCGGGCGAGCCCGTGCCGCACCGCGTTCTCGACCAGCGGCTGGAGGACCAGGTCCGGCACCGCGGCGCTCAGGAGCTCCGCGGGGATCGCGATCTCGGGCCGCAGGCGATCCGGGAAGCGGACCTCCTCGATCGCGAGATACCGGCGAACGAACTCCATCTCCTCGGCCAGCGGGACCTCCTGCGGACCCTCCGTCCGCATCACCCGGCGCAGCATCTCGCCGAGCTGCTCGAGCATGCGCGCCGCGGTGGCTGTGTCCCGGTCGCGCACGATCACCGTGATCGCGTTCAGGCTGTTGTAGAGGAAGTGCGGCTGCATCTGCATCCGGAGCGCGCCCAGCCTCGCCTCGGCGAGCCGGGCCGCGAGACGCGCCGCGTGGGCCTCGCGCTCGCGCGCCTCGACGAAGTGGAAGGCGGCGTGCTCGACCGCGAGGAGCGCGAAGTAGACCGCGACCCCGAACGGGAGACTGGTGAGGAACCACCCCACGACCCCCGCCCCCCACGGCGACGACGGCTCCGAGAAGAGCGCCCGCCAGAGCACGATGCCGCTGCCCGACCAGGCCGCGCAGAGCACGACCGCGGCCGCGAGGTGGAGCGGCACCCGGTAGAGCCCCCGCCGGCGGGTCAACGGATAGCGTCGGGCCAGCCAGAACACCGCCGGCGTCAGCAGCGCATAGAGGAGCCAGTCGCCCCCCTCCCAGACCAACGATTGCCAGGTCGCCGGCTCGCGGCTGCCGAGCCGGCCCTGCACGTAGAGGTGGAACGCCGCCAGGACCGCCGGCCCGAGCCACGCGGCGGACACCAGCGCCCAGATCGGCGGGAGACGGCGGGCGGCGGGCCGCTCGGACGAACGGGCGGGGGACATCGGCGGAGGACGTTACCAGGGGTGCGGGCGAGGGGGGGCCGCGGCGCCCTCCCACGTTCCCCTGCGTTGGCCTGACCTTCGACGAAACTCGACTGGAGGCCGCATCGGAAGAGAAGCGCGGACGCGTCCGCCATCGCGTGCTAAGCTGCCGGCACCTGGGAACGCAGGCCTGTTGCCGGGCCTTTCGCAGTCGACCAAGTCGCCATGCTTTACGTCGACCAACACGATAACGGCTACTGGGTCGCCGGCACCCGCGTCTCCCTCGACTCGATCGTCTACGCCTTCCTCGAGGGAAACTCCGCGGAGACGATCGCGCAGTCCTTCCCCGTGCTCACGCTCGAGCAGGTCTACGGCGCGGTGGCCTACTACCTGGGCCACAGAGCCGAGATCGACGCTTACCTCGAGCGGGTCCGGCGAGAGGACGACGAGCTCATCGAGAAGGCGCAGCAAGCCGACCCGATATTCTACCAAAAGCTCGCGGACGCCCGCCGCGCGCGTGCCGGCGTCGCGTGAGGCCGCGCTTCCAGGCCGACGCCGACTTCAACCAGAGAATCGTCGCCGCCACGGTTCGTCGCGAGCCGGCGATCGACTTCCGCACCGCGGACGAGGCCGGGTTCCGCGGACTCCTCGATCCCGAGATCCTTGCCCGCACGGCTGCGGATGGCCGCGTGCTCGTGAGCCACGACCGCAAGACCATGCCGCACCACTTCGGCGGGTTCCTCAGCCGAGCCTCCTCCCCTGGGGTGCTGATCTTTCCGCAGTACCTGCCCATCGGCGTCGTCGTCGAGGAGCTGGTGCTGATCTGGGCTGCAACCGACGCGTCGGAGTGGAGCGACCGGCTCCTCATCGTCCGGCCCTAGTCCGATCGGGTCGGGGCGGACCGGGCATGAGGAGCTGACGATGGTGCTGGCCGTGGTCAAGGAACAGATCTTGAGCGACCTCGACCGCCTCTCTGCGGAAGAGCAGAAGCGGGTGGCCGATCTCGTCCACAGCCTTGTCTCCGCCACCCCCAAGGGCACGCCAGGACGCGACCTTCTCCGCTTCGCCGGCACGATCGACGACGAGTCCGCCCGCGAGATGATCGAGGCGATCGAGGAGGAGTGCGAGCGGGTGGACCTGGATGAGCGGTAGGTACATCCCACCTCCTCGAATCCTCTCGCCGGGGGAGCTCAGGTAGGGAGCATCACGCAGACCGGCCGTGGAGGCGCTCGCAGACCGTCTCGGCCGCGAGTCGCCGTGGGCCAGCCATCGACTTCCGCTCGCGGACGAGGCAGCCTTCCATGGTCGAACTGCAGCCGCACCGATAGAGATCGGCTGGCTAGTCCACCGGCCTGATTCGGACCGCTTGGCCCCGCCTCTGGAGCTAGCGCTCGAACGACCCCGGGTTCTCAAGGGACCTCTTGCCGAGCACCAGACCCTCGACGCCGATGTCCTCGTCCAAGTCGGGCCAGTGGATCCCGTATCCGGCGCCTGCGATCCGGAAGTTGGCTCGCTCGGCGGCCGTACCATAGGCGAGACGGGGGTACCAGACGATCGGGACGGAGATGGTCCTCCCGTCGTCGAGGTCGACCGTCAGCGTGTCCTCGGACACCAGCACGCCGACGGCTCTAGGTAGCTGGGTCGCTACGGCGACAGAAGGCATCCCACTCATGACGTAGGTGCTCCAGATTCACGCGAGTGATGCGCTCGATCTCCCGAAGCTCCGTCCGACTGTAGCCGTGGTTCAGGCCCTGCCGAGGAAGCGCTCGCGCACCGTCTCGTGCGGGATGTACCGCCCCTGGTCCAGGTCCTCGAGCCCCTCCTCGATCTTCCGCCGCAGCCGACTCTCGTACGCCGGATCGCCGGAGGCCTCCCCCTCGGCTGACCGGGAGCGGAACTCGGGCTCCATCTCGTCAGACGCGCCCATCCTGGCCACTCTATCGCCGAGCATGCCGCCCCTCCCGCCCTTCCGTCCCTCGCCTCAACTCCTTGACCGCAGCCACTGTTCGTATTTGCCCCGATCGATGAGCAGCCGCCGGCCTCTCCGACCACGAGGATCGACCTCCGGATCGCCGACAGGAAGTGCACCAGGATTGCACCATGAGCGCGCACTCGGCACACCCGGAGCCTCCCCTGCTCCGCCGACCCATCCACCTAACTTGTTGGCTTTATTGCGTTTACCGTGGTGCGAAAGGGGGGACTCGAACCCCCAACCCGGTTCCCCGGGACTAGATCCTAAGCCGCTAAAATGGCATGCCCTGGCAGGGTCGCTCTCCTTCTAACTGACAGGATCTAAAAAGCTTCCCGCCGGTCACTCAATTGGGGCTCGTCGCGGTCGGTGGCCCTCACTTGCGGCGAAGTGCACCAAGAATTGCACCATCGCCCGGTGGTCTAGGGCGCTGTTCGGGTCTCAATCTCGATTCCGATCTCGAGGCTACACTCGACCGGTACGCGGGAGCAGATGCAGACCTCGGCGGACGATGAGTGCGCGCCGGTCGCGAAGCCGTTCGACCGGCAGCGCGAAACGCAGTCGTCGATCCCGAGCTGCGGGTCGACCGAGATCTCCTCAAGCAATGACTCCTCGATCCGGCAACGGCAGACCGAGTTCTTGCCAACTTGGACCGACCACCAGCTCCCGGTCCATGGGCCTACCGCCTTGCAGGCGATCGTGCAGCGATCGGCAGCGTCCACGTCGTCAGCGATCGGGCCGGTCTCCACCTGGCAAGTGACCGTGCTAACCCGCCCGCTGACCCCACCGGTCGGAGGCTCAGGATCGGGACCGCCACCGCTGATATTCGCCGAGCGATCAGGCCCCAATACGCGCTCGCGCCAAGCCTCGCTCGTCGGAATAACCCCCGCCGAGCCGTCCGCTGGGAGGAAGGGCGCTTGTGTTCCCAAGGCTACCGCCACCTCGCTCCCCCTCAGAACTCGGTCCCTCCCCTCAGGACTCTGCAAGAACACCGGGGCTGGCTGGCCGAGGGGGCCTGGCCTCAGTGCGTCGACCCGGAGCACCAGACCTGCCTCCTCCACGATTACCGTCGCCTCCCGCAGATCGAGCCCGATCACGTCCGGCACCACAACCGATTCGCTGACGGAGCCCACTGGCCCCATCCTCAGCGCAACCTCCGAACCGACTGCTGCAAGCGCCATGGGCCCCGGTTCCTGGCTCGCGACCACGGCTTCGGGCGTATCATTCCCGATCACCGCCCCCGCGATCAGCGCAGACGCCTCGAGCCTTAGCTTGGCCTCCTGGAACGACAGGCCGAGAAGATCGGGTACCGGCACCTGGGCGACGTTCCACTGGCAGCTCACCGTTGATGCCTCTCCGGTCGACATTGCGTCGTTGAGTCCGGTGATCGCTGCCGGCGCGCCGAAGAAGCCTCCGGCTCCCAAGACCGCCGCCACGCAGAGCCCGGCCGCCGGCCGCAATCCGAGCGAGCGGATACCGCGCTCCCAGACCCATCGCCGCCAGGCCGCCGGGGCAAGAAGCTGGAGCTTCCCGGGCTTCCTGCCCATCAGGAAGTCAACGAATACCCGGTCCTGAAGCGGGCTGTTGCTCGGCTCGGTGCGCACCAGGTCGGCGACGAATGGCCGCCAGCGGCGCCCGGCGCCGGCCGCCGGCCGCGCCACGTCGAGCGCGAAACGGCTCTCGGGCGCCTCGAGCGGCGAGCGCAGCAGGTCGTAGAGGAACGCCCGGATCGTCGCCTCGTCCTCTGCGGAGAGATCGGAGACCAGCCGCAGCCGCAGCCAGTCCGGTATCGTGCCGTGGCGCAGCCAGGGCAGTCGGGTCAGGTTGAGCAGCGCCCGTTCAGAGAGCAGCGGCTCTCCCTCGACGCGGCTCAGCCGAAGGCCGAGGTAGAGGGTCAGGTACCAGTCCAGCCCCGGGTAGACCGCGAGCGCGCAGAGCCAGCGATAGCCGTCCGGGCCGAGATAGAGACGGAGCTGGAGGCCCAGCTCTTCGAGGGTCTCCGGCGCCGGTGGGTTGCGGTCGAGCCAGCGTTCCGGGCGCTCAGCGAAGAGCCGCGGCAGCGGCGGTCGCCAGTCGGCGGTCGCCTCGACGGCTTGGGGCTCGGGCGACTCGGCAAAGCGCAGCAGCCCCTCGGGAGTGGACGGCAGCACCCGGAAGCCGGCTGCCATCAGCTCGGTCTCGCGCGCTCCCCAGTGACAGGCCGGCACCGGCGTCAAGATCGCCCGCTCCTTCCAGGCCGCGAGCAGCCCCGTCCACGACGCGAGCCGGCCACCCACCGGCTCGAACAGTCCCTGCCCGTCGCCGAAGAGGAGCAGCCGGTGCTCCGGGTGGCGCCCGGCCAGCGCGCGTAGACCGGCCCGGTTGCGCTCGGGGTGATCGATGGAGGCGCACAGCCGCGGGTCGCGGTCGAAGATGTAGCGTTCGACCTCCACACCGCTCTCGATCAGCTGGTCGAGGAGTTCGCCGATCAGGCACGCCTGCTGATCGCCGAAGCCCGCGCGGTCGACCAGCGCCAGGTAGACCGGCAAGCGAAGGCGCGAGCGATAGACCGGGCTGAAGAAGCCGAGCCGCCGCACCGACTGGTCGACGGTACGGTCGGCGTCCAAGTCACCGGGGCCGATCGCGTAGCGGCGTCGCATTCCGATCCTGGCGCGCACGAAGTCCCGCCCGCGGAAGAGGCCGTGGCGCGGCTCAGGTAGCCGGAACCCCGCCACCTCGCGGACCTCCCGGCTGGCCCGGCGCTCGAGCACCAGCTCCCGCCGTCGCCGCTTCCAGCCCCACCAGGTGCCGGCGGCGAGCAGGGGGACCAGGCCCAGGCCGTAGGCCACCACGACGCCGTTGCGCTCCAGCCAGCGGCTCGAGGCCGTGCCACGCAGAGCAAGCCGGGCCTCGACTGCCAGCTCGCCGGGCCCGGAGGGGATCTCGCACGGCGTGGCGGCGGGCAGGTGGTCGGCGTGATGGACCTGCAAGGTGCGCGGGCGGGCGAAGGGTTGCGCCTCGATAAGGAAGGCGCCGGTCTCGTTGCTGGCGGTGAAGCTCCAGACCCGCGCCGTGCCGTCAATGGAGGCAGTGATGATCCGTTCGCCGTCGGGGCTGAACGCGGCGCTCATGACCCAGTTCTTGTGCCCTTCGAGTTTGGCCAGCTCCCGCCCAGTCACCGCATCCCACACGCGCGCGGTCCCGTCGGCAGATGCCGTGACCACCCGGGTTCCGTCGGGGCTGAAAGCGGCGCGAAAAACCGCGGTCTCGTGCCCGTCGAGCTTGACCAGCTCCCACCCGGTCACCGCATTCCACACGCGCGCGGTCCCGTCGGCAGATGCCGTGACCACCTGGGTGCCGTCGGGGCTGAAAGCAACGCTAACGCCCGTAGCCTCGTGCCCCTCGAGCTTGGCCAGCTCCCGCCCGCTCATCACATCCCACACGCGCGCGATCCCGTCGGCAGATGCCGTGGCCACCCGGGTGCCGTCGGGGCTGAACGCAACGCTCGCGCTCGTGGCCTCGTGCCCCTCGATCTTGGCTACCACCCGCCCGCTCATCACATCCCACACGCGCACGGTCCCGTCGGTAGATGCAGTGACCACCCGGGTTCCCTCAGGGCTGAACGTGGCGCTGGAGATCGCGCCCTCGTGCCTTGCGAGCCTGGCCAGCCCCCGCCCGCTCATCACATCCCACACGCGCGCGGTCCCGTCGGCAGATGCAGTAACCACCCGGGTACCGTCAGGGCTGAACGCGGCGCTCAAGACCGAGCCCTCGTGCCCTTCGAGCTTGACCAGCTCCCGCCCGGTCACGGCATCCCACACGCGCGCGGACCCGTCATCAGATGCCGTGACCACCCGGGTACCGTTAGGGCTGAACGCGGCGCTCAAGACCCTACCGGCATGCCCCTGTAGCACGACGATGGGCACTTCCCTGCCGTCGGCGTTCCAAACCCGCACCTTGCCGTCGTTAGAAACGGTGAGGATGTGTCGGCCGTCGGGACTGAGGATCGCGCTGGCAATCTCGGCTTCATGCCCGAGAACGCCCTCAAGCCAAATCCTCACCCCTTCCAACGCCCGGCCCTCGAGATCCACCACCCGCCCCGTCACCCGCGCCAGCCGTCCATTCCTAGCCGGCTCGGCAATCCACAGGCGCACCATGGGTCCGGGCGCAACCCGCTCGCCGGCCTCGGGCTGCTGCACGAGGACCGTACCCTCCGCCCTCTCCGAGGGAACGGTCTCCCGGATGACGACCTCGAGGCCGCGCTCGGCAAGGGCCGCGATTGCCTCTTCCACCTCCAGCCCGACGACCTCGGGCACCTCCACCGGTTCGATCGGCTGCGCCAGCCAGAGCTGGATCACCGCCGCCGGCTCGACCCGCTCGCCGGCCTCCGGCACCTGACGCGCCACCGAGCCCTCGGGCAGCGTCGAGGCGAGCCGCCCCTCGATCGAGACACCGAGCCCGGCCGCCTCGAGCGCGGTGCGGGCGTCGACTTCGGCCGAGCCGGCGAGGGCGGGCACCTCGACCAGCCTCCCCGGATTCACGCATCTCTGCCCGAGGTATAGGCCCGCCGCGAGCACGACGATCAGCCCGGCAAGCGCCGCCAGCCACCGCCCGGGACGCATCCGCTGGAGGACCTCTTCCAGCTCCGAGCGAGCCGGCGGCTCGATCTCCGCCGCCGGCTCCGGCTCGGGCGCCAACCGCCGCCACCAAGCCTCGAAACGCCGGTAGAACTCCTCCTGCTCCTCCGGTCGGGTACAGAGCACCGGCGCCAGCCAGTTGCGCAGCCGGCGGGGATCGACGTCACCTTCGGCCCCGCGGCAAGCCTGGGCCAGCTCGAAAGCGTTGAGGTGCTCCGAGACGCCGATCGGGAAGCCGGCGTCGCGCAGCTCCCCGAGTAGGGTGAGGAGGTCCTCGTCGTCGAGCGGCCTGGCAGCTAGCTCTGCCGTGTGCGGAGCCATTCTGCGAGCAGCTCCCGCGCTTTGAGGCGGTCCTCGGAGGTCTTGATCATCGTCGACAGCGCCGGCTCGATCATCTCCGGCCCGCGAAGGCTGCCGCCAGCGCCGGCCACGAGCACCCGCAGCCAGGCCAGCAGCTCGCCCGTCGACGGCCGTTTGAGCAGCCCGGAAGAACGCTGGTGCAGCAGGTCGAAGACGTCGAACGCGTCGTCGAGCAGCCGCCGATCGCCGACGATCGCCTCGCCGAGCCGCGAGCGGACGATCCGGGTCAGCCGCTCGCGGTCCGGGAACGGGATGTCGTAGAAGACGCAGCGGCGCAGAAACGCCTCGGGGAGGTTCTTCTCCGAGTTGCTGGTGAGCACCAGGACCGGCCGCATCTCCGGGTCGGCGCGCACCTCGACGTCGCCCAGCTCGGGAATCTTGAAGTACATGTGCTCGACCTCGTTGAGGAGGTCGTTGGGGAAGTCACGCGGCGCCTTGTCGATTTCGTCGATCAGGACCACCGAGCGACACCGGCGGCGATGGCGATCGGCGTCCGTCATCAACGCGGACACCGCCTCCGGCTCGTTGGCGTAGAGGATCGCCCTGCCGAGCGGGTTGTAGCGCAGGTAATCGAGCGGCCGTACCGACCCCTGGCCGCTCTGCGCGGCGTGGAAGCGGCCGAGGGTGTCGTAGGTGTAGAAGAGGTCCCGGGCGACGCTGGTCGACTTGGTCTCGAATTTGAGCGGTCGCTCGAACCCAAGCTCCCAGGCGAGGCTGTATGCAAGCTGGGTCTTGCCGGTGCCCGGCTGGCCGGTCAGCAGTAGCGGCTGGCCGAGATGGAGCGCGACGTTGACTGCGTCGAGCATCCCTTCGTCGGCCAGATAGCCCGCCGGATCGGTGTGTCGCTCGAGTAGGGAGACCGGCAGGTCGGTCGGCCCCCCGCCCTCGGCTCGTTCTCCACGGCCCTTGTACCAGCTCATCTAATCCCTCCAGTAAGGCAGGCCTGCAGGCGGCGACGGAGCTCCGGCGCCAACACCCCCATCGGAATCCCCCCGAACTCGTCTGGATGCTCGAAGTCGCGGAAGAAACTGTCGACCCACGGGGCCAGCCGCTCGCGGAGCAGGATCGGATCACGGATGGCGCCCCTCGCCTGCCGGCAGAAGCGCCCCGCGTGCTCTTCGATCCACTCAAATATGTGATGCTTCCGGAGCCCGGCCAGTCGCTTAAGCACGACCAGGGTCAGCCCCTCGGGCGGCGTCTCGGCGAGCCTCCCTATGCCCGACTCGGCCCGCCGCCGACGACTGCCGACCGCACGGGCACGCAACGCATAGCCGATCCGCGACTCGCCCCTGCGCCGCGACGGGAGCTGGTAGACCACCGACAAGACCACCAGCAGGAGCTGCCCCGGCGGAAGATCGGGCAGCTCGGTCCACGACGCCAGCCAGCGTTGGATCAGCTCGAGCTCGTGCGGTTGCCAGTCGTCGCTGACGATCTGGGTCGAGATGACTACCGGGGAGCGCTTCCGCGAGATCTCGGCCACCAGGTCGGCGGCGCCGGCCTCGCGCGAGCCCGTCAGGCGCTCGGCGAGCCGGCGACGTAGACGGTCGGACCGGTCTTCGAGCGAGTCGCGCGGTTCGCTCCACTCGACGCGACAGTGGTGGACCGGCTCGGTCTCGCCGTCGAGATCGAGCAGCCTCGGCAACGTCACCCGACGCAGCCGCTCCACGAACTCGCCATGAGCCTCGTTCTCGTCGCCGTGGACCACCGCGATGAGGGGCCGCCGGGCGCGCTCCCGATGCCGGCCGAACGCCTCCTGGAGCTGATAGCTCTGCTCGCTCCGGTCGCTCAGATAGGGCAGCAACGGGTCGATCTCGATCGCATCGCCGGGCCGGGCGGCGGTCTGGAGGTGCCGTCCGAGAGCGACGGCTACCTTATAGGCCAGCGAGTCGGTGCTGTGGAACGAGGCGACCATCAACTCGGCAGCGATCCGCCCCCGGAAACCCTCGACCGCGGTCGGGTCGCGGTCGCGGTGCGGCCAGTCGCCCTCGGGCTCCGCGAGAAACAGCAGGCGCGGGATCCCCGCCTTCCCGGCCTCGCGGTACTCGAACTCGGTGATGCTCGCCGTGCCGTCGCCGCCGTGCTCGGGTGCCGGCACGAAGCCGTAGCGCCAGGCGACGATCCCGAGGTAGATCTGGCAGGAGCGTACGTCCTCAAGGCACTTGGCCAGCGGCTGCTTCGGCGAGGCTACGGAGCTCTCCATCGCCACGCCCCGAAAGTCGAGCTCGGAGACGGCCTTCGCGGCGGCAGCCCGGTAGCCTCCGAGGTCTCGGGAGGTCGATGAGATGTAGACGCGGACCGGGTTCATTGCGACCTGTCGGCCATCCTAAACTCATGGCATCCTAACGCAGGGGGAAGCCGTAGGCTGGTGGTGTCCCTAGGACACGACCTGTAGGCTGCCGCCGACGAGCCAACCTCGGACATCTCGAGCACCGACGCCGCGGGCTCCGTCGTCCAGTTTCTCCCGGTTGAGCCCCCCGGAGGGGGCGCGAAACCCTCTCCGCCAGGTGCGGAGCGGCGGGCCGAAGGCCCGTCGCGTAGTACATGGCATTGCTTGCTCCTCCGGCCCACCGTGCCGGCCCGCTCCGCTCCAGAACTTTGAATGCGCGAGGTCTGCAGTGTGGTGGCGAAGCGCAGCGTAGCCGCCACGCTGCCTCGTGGGGGGCGGAGAGGCGAGGGGCGAAGCCTCTCGCCGGGGGGTCGGCGCGTCAGTTGAGGCGCGCCGCCCCGCCTCAGACGGTGACCGCCACGCTCACCGCTGCCACGGCTTCGGCTCCATCCCGGCCAGGTTCCGGCGGCCGTGGATGACCAGGACGATCTCGACCCGCTCGGCTTGCCGCCGGTAGACGACGCGGTAGTTGCCGACGAGCAGCTCTCGGAGGTCGGGCAGCTCGGGCGCCTCCGGCACCCGCCGGCCCTGGTCGGGGAAGATCTCCAGGTACTCGACAGCGTTCAGCAGCCGCTCGATGAGATCGATGGCGTTGGCTTCGGAGTCCTCGGCGATGTGGTCGCGGATCTCCGTCAGATCCGCGACGGCGCGATCGGACCAGGTGATCTTCATCGACCGAGGAACAGCTCGCGGACCTTCTCGTGTGGCGTGTGCCGCCCCTCGTCGAGGTCCTTGAGCCCTTCCTCGATCTTCTGCCGCACCTGGATCTCGTAGACGAGGTCGCTCCAGGTCGCGTCCTCGGGCAGGCGAGCGACGATCCCCTGGGCCTTTTCCTTGAGCGCGCTCATCGAGCGCATTCTACCTCCGTCCAGCAGGCGACCTCCTCCCCGATCGGCCGCTCCGCCAGCTCCTCGACCGCAGCCACTCTTCATACTTGACCCGATCGATGAGCAGCCGCCGGCCGCTCTCCGACCGGAAGATCGCCCCCGACTCGGCCAGGCCGTTGCGGTCCGCTGCGTGAATCGACCACCGGATCGCGGACAGGCTGAGGCCGGCCGGCTCGAGCTCCTCGGCAAGGCGCTTGACGGTGCGGAGGGAAGTGGCGGGTGCGGCGCTGGCGCGCTCGGACGCCCCGTTGCCGCCGCCCTGTGCCGCGACACCGCCCACCCCGGCCGCCCCGCCGGACCGGGGCCAGAAGCCGACGACCTGATCCTCGAGGAACTGTCGGAGCTGCGCCACCGGATAGCGGACCACGGCGTCGGCCGCGTCGCCGAGCTCCACGAACGGCGGTCCGCCGCCGTTGCGGCGCCAGGCCTCGAGCGTCGCGACGGCGACCGACAGCAGGTCGGCGGCCTCGTCCTCGGTGAGGAACGCGCCGAAGTCGGTGCGGATCCGCAGGAGATCGGAGGTGATCGGCGGCACGGTGGGGGCGTTCTCGGCGTCGGTCATGGCGAAGTCTCCTCCGGTCGGTTCAAGGTTTAGGCGCAGCGAAGAAGGAGCTCGGCCGCGAGCTGGCCGAGCTCTCGCGCCTGCTCGACCAGCGCCTGCTCGGGTTGCTGGGCTCGGGCGAGCTGGCGCTGCTCGGGCTGACGACCTCGCGCGGCCGGCGACCAGCTCGAGCGCAAACACAACAACCGCCACCCGGCTCCAACGCAGCAGCTCGGCGGCGAGCACGTCGCGCGGCTCCGAGCCTGTAGGGCCGGCCACCGGCGCGAGCCACCAGCAGCGCCGCCGCGGCGAAAGGCGGCACCCGGCCGCCCCCCTGTAGAAGCCGATCGCGACAGCACCGGCTGCCGGCGCGCCCCAGCTCGGTAGGTCCGCCGGCGAGCACGCTGCCGCTCCCGGCGCCTGCCACTGCGAGCAGCCAAGCTCCCAGCTCCCGGCCGAGCTCGATGCCATCGGCCCCGCCCGACGACAGCATCGAGCTCCGCGCGCTCCGGACCGCCGGCAACACCGTGAGCAGAGTGCCCGCCCTGAGCCCCGCACCCCTCAAACATCGCCCGCCCCCACGCCCGCCGGCCCCGAGCCCTCGGCCACCGGCGAGAAGAGCGACAGGCTCGGCACCCCCGCCTCCCGCCGCAGGAGCCGCCGCCGGAGCCCTGCCGCAGCCTGCCGCGCCGCGCTGCCGTCCAACCGGTCGCCGATCCGCCGCATCGCCCCCTCGACCCGCGCCTCCAGCCGCCTCCGCGAAAACTCGTCGAGCCCTTCGTCCAGCCGTTCGAGCAGCTCCCGTTCGAGGCCGGCGAGCGACTCCTCCACCTCGGCGACCTCCCCCTCGAGCCCGCGGATCCGATCCACCCAGCGCTCCCGCTCCGCCAGCCCCTCCGGCAGCCCGTCCGCGAGCCGCCCGAGGTGCGCGGCCACGTCCAGCGGCGGCGGCGCCGGGTCCCGCCGCGCGATCGCCTGCATCTCGGCCACCAGGTCGCCGGCCGGCGCCGGCGTCCCGAGCCGCCGCCGGTGCCGCGCCGAGGTCAAGCACGTGTCGACGTAGTTGACCGGGTGGACGAGCGAGCCGCGCGACCGCAGCCGCGCCAGCTCGGCGTCGAGCCCCTCGTCGTCCGACCAGTCCCGCAGCCATCGCCGCACCTTCCCGCCCGAAGGCCGCTCCACCTCCGTTGGGAGGCCGAGCCAGTGGGCGAGGACGCGCTCTACCCTCGCCGAGCCGGTGGAGGGAGGAGGTTCCCTTGACGGTTCCCCTGATGGTTCTTCCTTAGAGGGGCGGACCCTGGAGGACCGGTATTCGTTGCCCCGTGGGGACCGGTATTTACCGGTCTCCGGGGACCGGTTTCGCTCTCCGGATACCGGCTCCCCGAGACCGGTATCGGACCCGCCAGGACCGGTATCTCCGGACGCGCCCGGCCGGTACGGATCGAGCCGGTAGACCCGCCGCCGGCGGTCGTCGGGATCGACCTCGATCGAGATCTCCCCGGCCTCTTCGAGTTGCCGGAGCAGGCGCCGCGCGTGCCGCTCCCGAAGCCGCGCCTTCGCCGCCAGGGTCTCGACCCGAGGCCAGGCGAGCGCCGCGTCGTCGGCGTAGTCGGCCAGCGCCAGCAGCAGGAGCAGGGCGCTGCCGGACTGCCTCGACCGCTTCCAGACCTCCGCGCTCACCAGCACGCTCACCTCCCACGCTCCCCGCCGCGCGCTCCCCCGCCGAACCGGGCGGCCAGACCGCCGGAAGCGCCGCCGCCCCTCACTCCCCCGACCACAGCCGCACCCGCGTCGCTCGCAGCTCGTCCAGCGCCTCGCGGACCTCCGGGGCAGGGGCCAAGCGCCCGCTCCCTGATCCGCTGCCGCTCCTCGAGCGTGAAGCGGACCGAAGCGTTGCGGGCGCGGCGGGCGGCCATCGTGAGGTTGAAGGGGCGGCGGTCTCCAGGCTCCGAGTGCCGGATGCTGCCGGCGAAAGCTGGATCGCGGGGTCTCCCGTTCCAGCAGGATCAAGCTAGCTGGAGCGAGTCGCCCGGTCCACTCACGAGAAGACCCGGCGAGTTCGATAGAGAGTGCGCGACGAGGAGGCAGCGGCAATTTGCAGGTAGCGGCTGAGACGCGTCGCCTCCAGGAGCCGCCGAACGCCGCCACAAAACCCAGCAGGCGACGAAACCGCAGTCCGGTGCGCCGGCACCAGCCACGGGACCGACTGAGGAGACCGGCGGGGTAAACGACCCCCGGCGGCCGCCGGCTCGACCGCCGCCGGCGGCGCTCAGAGATCTCGTTGAGCCGGTGCGGCGGGGCGACGCCGCCGCGCGCGCCCCGGCCTCCACTCACCACCCGCCCCGCTCCTTGAGACTCACGAACCGCCCGCCCTCGCCGATCACGAGATGGTCGACCATCTGCACCCCGACCACCTCGCCGGCCCGCTCCATCCGCCGCGTAAACGCCAGGTCCTCCCGGCTCGGCGACGGGTCGCCGCTGGGGTGGGTGTGGAAGAGAATCACCCCCGCCGCCCCGCTTAGCAGCGCCTCCCGGAGCACCGCCCGCGGCTCGACCGCTGCGCGATCGAGCGTCCCCCGGTAGAGCTCCCGCTCCCCCATCAACCGGCGCCGCGCGTCAACGTAGAGCCCGCCGAGCACCTCCTGGTCGAGCACCCCGTACCGCAGCCCCACGTACCGCGCGATCGCCGCCGGCTGGGAGAGCGGCTCCCGATCCGGCACCCCCGCCTGCGCCATGCGGCAGCCGATCTCGACCGCCGCGAGCACCGTCGCCAGCTTCACCCGCCCCACCCCGCTCCGGCGGAGGCTCCGGGGCGAGGCCGTAGACAGCCCCGGGATCCCGCCGGCCCTGCCCAGCATCTCGCGCGCCACCTCGAGCACCGACGCGCCCGGCCGACCACCCCGCAGCAGCACGGCCACCAGCTCGGCATCCGAGAGCACCCGAGCGCCGTTCCGGAGCAGCCGCTCCCGCGGCCGCTCCTCCGGCGGCAGGTCGGCGATCAGCGACGCGGAGCGAACCACTGCCGCGCTCACTGCCGCACCTCCGGCACGATGCCGGCCGCTTCGATCCCCGGCGGAAACGGACACGCCGCGCTGTGAGGATGGTCGAGCATCCGTTCGACCCGCTCGGCAACCGCCTCCGCTTCCACGGCGCGAGCGCCGGCGAGGAGACACCATGCGCGCTCCCGCTCGCGCGTATCCCCGAGATCGGGATCGGTCGAGCGCTCCCGGAGGAAGTCGGCACAGAGCCGGAGATCGACAGCGACGGCGCGGAGGCCGGCCTCCAGCTCGCTGCCGGGAGCGAGGCCTGCACCGGTCTCGAGCCGCTGGTGGTAGACGTCCACCAGCTCCGCGGTCAGGCGGTCGAAGGAGGGGCGATCGAGTCGGCGGGCGAAGACCTGCCGGAGCGGGTGGTCCGCTTCGGCATTGGGAACCGGGGGAAGTTCCGGGTCGGGGCGAGTAGACTGCGAACGGTCAGGCATGGAGCTGATACCTCCGTGTCCTGGCTAGGCCCGGCGTTGTGGCACCCCCACTTCGCCGGGCCGCTCCTGTTTTTGGAGCCGGATTCCTTCCAGCTCTGTGGGTGCACGATACACCCATCCCGGGCAGTGGTCAACAGCACCCGTCAAGGGTGCATGCTAGGATCTGCCCTGATATGAGCCCTCGGCAACGGAAGCCTCTGGACGAGCTCGCAACCACGACCCCCGGTGGTTTGATTCGCCGGAACGTCTACCTTCCTCGTGAGTTGGTTCACAAGCTCCAAGCGCTCGCCGAGCTACTCTATCGGCCAGAATCCGATCTCATTCGCGAGGCCGTCCGCGAGTATGTCGAGCGCCGGGACACGGGCAAGAGATAATCCGCCGTAAGCGGCCGTTGCACAAGCCTTAAAAAGTCGCGAATTACGGCCTAGACCCGAGGACAGAAGCCGCACTACTTAGAATCGCAGCTCATATGGCACGCACCCAAGGACATGGCAATCCTGACTGGACGCGTGATGAGACCATCCTCGCGCTCGATCTTTTTCTGTCTTGCGGAAGCACCGTCCTTCCTCCCACCGATGCGCGAGTCCAGGCCCTCTCCGCACTCCTACGCTCCCTCCCTCTCCACCAAGCCACCGGCCGACAGCATTCCTTTCGGAATCCGGCCGGCGTCGGTTTCAAGCTTCAGAACCTCCAGCAGGTAGCTACAGGCCGTGGTCTACCCCACGTCTCCGAGGTCGACAGGCAGGTGTGGGCGGACCTTGGCACACGTCCCGAGAACGTCCGGGAGATTGCTGCACTGATTCGGGCCGGAGCTCACCAGCCGGAGCTTTTCTCATCTGGCTCACAGGATGATGATGATGATCACACATTCTTTGAGGGGCGTATTGTAACCGTTCTCCACAAGATAAGGGAGCGCGACCGCAGCTTGCGAAAGCGCCTCTTAGCATCGCGATGGAAGCACGGGGGTCTGACTTGCGACCTCTGCGCCCGGTCCTCCCCAGTCCTCGACCCGAAATTTGAGGATGCGACGTTCGAGGCCCACCATCTCAACGGCGTTCAAGAGCAACTCCGCCTTGCTGATATGGCCTTACTCTGCGCATGCTGCCACCGCCTGCTTCATCGGGCAATTGCATTTGAGCGCCGCTGGCTTAGCCTACCGGAGGCAAGGAAGACCCTAGGCTTTCCTCCCACCTGAGGCCGTAGACATCCTACCGGTGTCTGGCGATATATGAATCTACGGAAGCCTCCTCGAAGCCGCACCCAATCAGGAGCTCACGAGTCTCGTCCGCCATCTCTTCACGGACCAAATCATCACTGCTCAGGAGCGCATCAAGATCTCGCAGGGCGAAGGAGCGCTCAAGTAGCTTAATTGCCTGGGCCGAGTACCGCTCCGACAAATCCGATCGCGGGGAAGGCTCCACCGAGATTCCTGGTGGGCCAGGATCAGGCGCGGGCTCGATCAAATAGGCAAGGGACAGTAGTTCCGGTTCGTACTTGTCCTCGTGCTCTCTCGGATTGGCCTCGTCTACATGGCGGAAGCAAAAGCTGGGGAGCATCGATACGAAGGCGGGTGGCGATGGCAGACGGAGCTTCCTCGCAAGCCACTTGCCAAACGCCGTGGCGAAGAGCCGGATGAAAACATCCGCCTTTGGGAGATCCACGCCAGCCGAAGTAAACATTCTACAGAATACCTCGGGGTCTATACCAGCCCGTTCCGTGAAACCTGCCCTGAAGTCCCCAGACTCAGCGGCATTCTCCCTAATAGCATCGATCAATACCCTGCACCCCTCTCGATTCACACTCCTCGGCGATGAGTGTGTTGTCACAAAGAGGAGCCACGGGGCCATTCGCTGCGTACTCTGCCAGCGAAGAAGCTCAGAGAGGGCCTCCAGAACCTCCGTTGCACGGTCCCTGTTCGGGCTTATGATGCAGCCACAGATATCCAGATTGACTACATCGAAGTTGCCAAACCTCTCTAGTATGCGTCTCGCCTGTGAGGTCGAATGCCTTAGCAACTCGAAGCGATCGGGAAACAGGAGAGATCCTGGATGGACAAACGAGGAAGAAGCGATCATCCTCTGCTTCTGAAGCGACGAGTAAAGATCAACGGCTTCGCCGCGATCCTCCGATTCTTCTCCCGCTCGAGTTGCTGCCGACGCGTCAAATCCCAGATACTTCACCTTTCGCCCCCATTCTTCGCACAGCTCCCTCATACTTAATAGATCGAGGTAGTCGGACGAAGGGAAGCCACAAACCCTAATCGGCGATTCAAGCTCGGGAGAAGCTCTCCTGAGGATCTGCTCCCCAATCTCCCAACTCCATTGGCGCTTGCGAATAAACTGCTTGCGTGGGCGGTGCCATGGCGCTGGCTTAAATTCCCGCTTCACCACTGGCTGTAGCGCGAGTTCAGGAACGATATCGTCTGAGAGCCCGTCGGGCCTGCTAAAATGGTCAGTCATGGCGAAGGTAAACGGTCAGGTGTCAATGCTACAAATGTTCACTATTCCAACGATTAGAGCCGCTTGCTCGGAGCGATCGAGATTCTCAAGCAGGCCGTGAGCCTCCAGTAGTCGACCCACTGCTCTGATTCGCGAATCGATCCACTCCTCAGTGCGCCTAGCTCTGAGCGAATCAAGTCCTGGCAATTCGCTACGCAGGTACGCGATCTTGCCTTCGACGATGGCGGCTTGAAGCTGACTCTCGCCCTCCGCCAGGACTAGATCCGCAACCTCCTGCGGTTCGAGGTTTGTTAGCGACAAGATAAGTTCATCCACAAGACTCGCTACCGCTCCCTTTGCCGCTTCCTTCCTCTCCTGTCGCCTCTTTCCTAGCTCCCTTGCCTGAAGATCCTTGAGAGCGTTGCGAATCAACCGAAGCGAGTTATGAGTCCACTTCGCCAGAATCTGATAGTGAGGATGGGCGGTGTTGAACGACTCCCGATCAATGTTCAGGGCCGGCTCGAGTCCCTCCTCTACGAATACCTCGGCCATCAACTGATTCAGTCGCCGCTCAGCCACTTGGTACCTTAGAAACGTCGAGTCAAACAGGGTTCCGCTAGCGCCATTGATACGTATCAAGAGCCCGATATGGTTCTGCGGTACGATTCGTGGCGCCCAGAAGAAGTAGGCCGAGAAAGCTAGCGGCCCACCTCTTTGCGATTCCGGAATATTCGACAAATCAGGCCGCGCCCCTCCCAGGAATACCACAGGGCCTTGAAGTGCCTGAGTGCTGGCAGGGTAGCCGCTGAAACGAATCGGGCGAGCGAGACGCACTCCATCGACTGCGACGGCGAAATTCGGAGCCGTGTCTTCTGCCCCCTCAAATCCTGCTTTCCTTCCGATAGTCTCCTCCCGCCCGAGCTCAAGAGACTCGAGAGCCCTGGCACTCAGTCCCTGCGGAAGGACAAACGACTGCCCCACATCCGCACCCGTAAGCCCGAATGGGTGCTTGTCGACATACTCGACCGGCAGCGACAGTGCCAGAGTCCACATCATCTGAAAGTAATTATCCAATACATGTTCCAGGCGCGTGTACAGAGGGCCCTGGCGCCATGCATCACCGACTGCATCAACCAAGGCATAGAATCGCTCACTCTCATCTGCCTCCGGGTGCCAGGGCAATTGAGGCTCCACCATTAACCTAACTGGCTCCCTTTCATCGATCCTCCCGATATGCACCAGCGGAGGGCGGCGGCTGGCACGTCCACCCGCGATTGTCTCATCAGATAGCGCAGACCAAATATCGAAGCTCTGGAGAAGTCGCACAATCTGCGGCAGGAGGGTGGTTAGTCTGATCGTAGTCCCATGACCCATTGTATCGGGCGTCTTCTCAGCCCAGATTCTCACCTCCCCGGCCCGGAACTGATGTCCACCCTCAGCATCTACTTTTGCCAGCTCAGCGATCTCGTCAGGGTAGTTCAACGTAACGTGCGCAAGCAACTGGTAGTCTGTCCCCGCCGTTTTTGTGATTATGACGAATTGCCGCGTAAGCTGGGCCACCGAAAACAGGCCAATTCCAATCTTTCCGATGAACTTTCTGCCGCCTTCGCTACGCGTAGGATCCGAGGGCGAGGACAGACCTAGCTTTGGCGCACGCTGTGTCCGCTTCGCGCTTCCACCAATATGGAGCACGAGATTTGCCAAAGCCTCGGGAGTCATTCCTATTCCGTCGTCGCTCACACTGATCACATTAAAGCGTGGTGCGTCCGTGGCAATCGAGACCACAGTTGCATCAGCATCGTAAGCATTGGCGATCAGCTCGCGAAGCGCTGAGGCAGGCTGACGGTAGATGCCTTCGGTTATTCTCGCGAGAACCCGCTGGTCCGTCGCCAGAGGCTTGTCGCAAGACTCGCCCGAAGCAATACAGGCATTTATTTCATCTACCAACGACGCGTCGGCAGAGAATCTGTGCAGTGGCATCGAGGGTTAAGACCTCCCTCCCGCGAGAAGCACACGACGAATGCTTCTCGCGATGGCACGTGAGATGGGCGGCGGCACTGCATTCGACACTTGCGAGACTTGTTCGCTGAAGTTACCGTGGAGCTGGTAACTCTCGGGGAACCCCTGCAGGAGCATTGCCTCCAGTACCGTCAGGCGTCGCCCACCGTCGGGATGTACATGGATCTCTCGATTTCCATAAGCAACCGTTGGAGAGACTTCGTCCCACGCAAGCCGACGGAAGGACCGGCCATCCGTGGAGCCTCCATTGAGGAGTTTCGGCGATCTCGGCTGCATAGTCCAGTGGTTGGGGTGAAATGGTATTTCTGCAGCGGAGAGGCCTCGCTCAAAGAAAACGGGAGCGGGAAGACCATATATAGCATCACGGACGGTCATTCTCTTCCCGGAGCCCTGGGGAAAGGCAAACGTCACCTTCGGAAAGAGGGACCTATTCAACCCGATCACAAACAGCCGCCTCCTATGCTGAGGAACCCCGAAGTCTTGCGCATCGAGCTCGCCATGGAACACGTTGAAGCCAGCCTTGATGAAGGCGCGGCGAATCGCTCGGAAGCGAACTATATTGCGGGGATTCAACAAGCCCATTACGTTTTCGAACACGAAGAAACTCATGCAGAACCTGGCGTTAAGTGCTGAAAGCAACTCCGCATACCTGAAGGGGAGCAAGTTTCTGGGGTCATCTGCACGAGCCTGGACATTCCCTCGCGAGAAGCCCTGGCAAGGGGGCCCCCCAATGAGGCCTACTGGCACAACCGCCGGTACGTGCTTCCCTATGGCAGCCAGAACGCGCTCAACGTTCGTCGTCGACAGGTCGTTAACCCGCGCTATTTTCCTTCTGGAATTCCGGTTGTAGCTAGCCACTGCCGCCTCAGAAGCATCGCAGGCAAGGATCACGTTGAAGCGTTGGCGGCGGAAGCCGAGGTCCAGACCACCCGCTCCACAGAATAGACTGACTATTGGGAAGGAGTCGCCGGACATCATCGTCCCGCAGGGAGCACGGCGCTCGCTTTAGGTTTGGTTGCCGCGCTCGAGAAGTGTGTCGCACTAACCTTGGTCATCGCGTCGGAGACGCGGCCTGCAAGCTTCGGCAGGCTATAGGTCTGGCACTCCCAGACCACCAATGGCGCCCATCCTAGTTGGAGCAACTTCGCGAGGTTTTCCGCGTCTCGTTGCCTGTTTCGTTCGAGCTTCGGGGCCCAATAGCCGACGTTGCTCTTCGGAATGTGCCCTTCGCAGCAATCGTGCCCATGCCAGAAGCATCCATGCACGAAGATGGCGACTTTCCACCTGGGCAGCACAATATCCGGCTTTCCCGGCAGGTCCTGGCGGTGCAACCGAAACCTGTAGCCCAGTCTATGCAGGACACGACGCACCCGAATCTCGGGTTCGGTGCTCCGCGAAGTAATGCTCCGCATTATTTCGGAGCGCTTCACACTGCTATACATGTCAGCCATTGCCTGGCTTTCCCTTATCCTGGTTCTCATCCCCGGATGCCGGGCGTGATCATACCGAGAGAGCCCTATTCTAGCAGGTACGACGGTACGGCGCCCAGAGTGTCCCGGACGAGCGATCTGCGACTCGCACGACCAGGCGCTGCCCGGCGTGATCTGGCTTCGCACAGCAGGCAGGGCTGAAGGGAAGCCCGTCATTCTCCAAGCACTTGCAGGTGCTCGGGCAGTGAACCGTCCAACCCTCCTTGCTAGTTACCCTATGCGCTCCGCCACTCGCTCCGCCAGCGTAGCCGCATGCGCCCGCTCGAGGTGCGCGTACCGCGACACCATCTGCAGCGACCGATGTCCCAGGGCCGCTGCCAGCTCGGGCAGTGTGGCTCCCGCCGAGAGCAGGTAGCTCGCGAAGCTGTGCCGGAGGTCGTGGAACCGGAAGTCCCACAGCCCGGCCGCCGCTACCGCCCGATCCCAGGCCAGGCGCGGAAACGCCGGCGCCGACCGCATCCGCATCCCGGGATGCCCGAAGACGAACGGCGAGAGCGAGCGTCTGCGGCGCACCTCGGTGAGCAACTCGACCGCCGGCCGCGACAGCGCGACGCTCCGCGGGTAGCCGGACTTGGTCCGCGGCAACGACGCGAGCCCGCGGCCGAGGTCGACCTGGCTCCAGCGGAGCCCCGTGAGCTCTCCCTGGCGCATGCCGGTGTAGAGCGCCAGCCGCACCAGGGCGCTGAGGCGTTGGTCCTGCTCGGCGTCGACTGCCTCAAGGAGCCTCGCCCGCTCGGCGTCGTCCAGGTAGCGGGTCCGCCCGGGTGGCTCGACGTCCCGCCCCTTTCGGGCGGCCCCCCGCGCCACGTTGACGGTGATCAGCTCGCGGCTCTCGGCCCAGGTCAAGGCGGCCCGCAGCGCGGCGAGGTAGCGCCTCCGGGTGGAGCCACTCACCGACTGGCCGGAGATGCCTTGGCCGGCCTCCAACGCCGCCAGTCCCTGGCGCACGTCCTCGCGCCGGACGTTCCGGATCAGCAGGCTGCCGATGCGGGTTTTCCACCAGCCGAGGTAGGCGCGCACCGTCGGCGCCCAGGCGAGCCGGTCGAGCGCCTCGGCGGCGTAGGCGTCGAGGACCTCGGCGACGGTGGTCCGGCTCTCGGCGGCCGTAGGGACCTCCCTGCGATCGTCGATCTCCGACTCGATCTTGCGCGCCCACCGCTCCGCCGCGGCGCGGGTGCGGTGGCTCCGCTTGCGGGTCACGCCCCCGCGCCGGATCTGAGCGTCGTAGCGGGCCGCCCCGTTCGCTAGTTGCCGCCTCAGGATAGTCGCCATGCCCCGAAGCGTAACAGGGAGTGCACCAAGAATTGCACCATGACCCTGTGCTCGGCGCAGACGGAGCCCCTTCGGCTACCGCCGACCAATCCACCTAACCTGTTGATTTGATTGCGCTTACCGTGGTGCGAAAGGGGGGACTCGAACCCCCAACCCGGTTCCCCGGGACTAGATCCTAAGTCTAGCGCGTCTGCCAGTTCCGCCACTTTCGCTTCAGCCCCGGCTACCGGGAAACCGCCGCCGGAGTGCTGGGCGCGGGCGTCGGCAGGCGGCCCGCCCCAGAGCGAACCCTAGCACGGAGGAGTCGCTACGACAGGATTCGGAGAAGGCTGGTCTGAGCCGCCAGGGTGGACCGCGAGCAACCGCGACTAAACCCGCGACAAAGACCAAACCCCCCGTTCAGGGCCGCGCGACCGCAGCGGCCGCCAGCACCGGGTGGCTGGGTCCTCATGGTCCGCTCCGATAGTCCACGATTTCGCACCGCGGCGAGTATTCCCACAACTCACCCGGCGGCCGATCGAGGATCAGATCGAAGCCGCGGCGGTTGGTGGGCGGCAGGCCCTCGGCACCAACCGCGAAGGTGATCGCGGCATCGTGCTCTTGGCCATCCATGTCTCGGATCGCGCAGCGGACTTTGACGAAGCTGATCGGAGCCGGACCGTTGTTCCGGACCATGCCCTCGAGCGTCACGTGCACTCGACCGACGGGATCCCCGATGCGGATGTCGAAAAGCGAGGGCATTTCGCGGGGATCGGGCCTGCCGGCTGTCCGATCGTCAACGATCGCCTGCGCTGAGATCTCGACCATCCATCGGTAGACCTTCGGGAATGCAATGATCGCGACTACCAGCACCAGCACGGCGAAGAACGCGCCGATTCCGAGCAGCAGCCGCTTATCGGCGGGGTTCATGGCAACGCCTCCCTGAACATTGCTGCCAGCACCATCTGCAACAGAACTGCGGCGAGTCCGACCGCCACCCAACGTGATACCGGCGGTCGCGCTCGCCGATCTCGGCTGTCGTCAGGGGCATCGGGAGCCGTCGATCGGGCAACGCCTCCAGGTTGCGCTCAGGTGCGGCGGGTCAATCTCTCCGCCGCAGTGGTGGGAGCGGCTCGCGCCCACCGGGATCGCACCTTCGCGGTGGGGCATTCGAAGTTCTGCTCCGTCATCCCCATCCTGTCGCGTCGCTTGTAATCGCATGTTAGCGCCTTAGAGGCTACTATGTTAACGCGTCTGCGGGCTCGGTCACCTCCGGCCCACGAGCTGGCGGCTGGTTTCGGCGGTCTCAGCGGGGCACTCTCCGGAGCGAGCTCGACGCTGGTATCTGATCGCTGCCGGAGACGGAAGCGACAAGGCAGTAGCGCGGGCGCCCTTACGGAATCTATTACGGCGCAGTAAGGCCCTCCCTGGAATCGAGGTCCGAGAAGGCTGAGACAATCTGTCTTTGCTGGTGCTGTTGAGTGGTGAGCCGCCAGGGACTCGAACCCCGAACCCGCAGATTAAGAGTCTGCTGCTCTACCAGTTGAGCTAGCGGCCCACGAGGCTTGCGGTGACGTCCGGCGTGGCCTTTGGCCGCGCGGGCCGCCGAATATAGCCGACCCGTGGGGGCATGGCAAGCCCGGCGCGGATGCGAACCGAGTAGGATCCCGGCGTCGAACCTTCGGGAATCGCGATCGAGGGCCACCGGAGAAGGGAGGCGGCGTGCTGCGGACCGCCCATGTGCGCTGGCTGCGGGAAGAGATCCCGCGGCTGGTCGCCGGCGGAGTGCTGACCGAGGAGTCGGCCGGGCGGCTGCGCGCTCACTACGGCGACGGCGAGGAGGGCTCCGGCGCCCGGGTCGTGGTGGTGCTCTTCGGGATCCTCGGCGCGGTGCTGATCGGCGGCGGCGTCATCCTGCTGCTCGCGCACAACTGGGACGAGCTGACGCGACCGCTGCGGACCGTGCTCTCGATCCTCCCGTTGGCGGCGAGCCTGGCGCTCGCCGGCTGGGTGATCGCGACCGGGCGCGGGGCGGGCTGGCGCGAGCCGGCCGCGGCGCTCTGGACGCTCTCGATCGGTTCCTCGATCAGCCTGGTCTCGCAGACCTACAACCTGCCCGGCGACTGGACCTCGCTGCTCACCGCCTGGCTGCTCCTCGCGGCGCCGATCCCCTACCTGCTGCGCTCGGTGACGGCGGCGGTGCTGTTCTGCCTGGGCGCCCTCAACTGGGTGTTCGCCCGCTCTTTCGGCCCCGAGGACGCCACCTGGTTCTGGCCGCTCCTGGTCCTGCTGGCGCCGTTCGTGGTCCTCCGCTTCCGGCGCGACTCGGAGGACGGCGGTTCGCTCCTCGGCTGGACGATCGCGCCGACCCTCGCCCTGGGTCTCCTGCCGTCCCTGGAGCTGCTGACGCGCGGCTGGTGGGGGCCGATCCTGGTCAGCGCCACGGTGGCGCTCTGGGCGGGGGGCGACCTGGCGGCGCCGCGGCACTGGTCGCACGCCTTTCGCCTGGTCGGAGGGTTCGGCACCCTCGGCACCCTGTTGATCCTGAGCTTCGAGGAGGTCTGGACCGGCCCGCCCGAGGTGCGCGACGGCGCAACGCTGGGCCAGCTCGCCGCGGAGTGGCTGGTGGTCGGCCTGGTGGTCGCCGCCGCCGCGCTCCTGGTGGTCGTCGCCCGCCGGCACGGCCCGGCCGCGTGGACGATCGGCGCCGCCCTGCCGATCGTCTGGGGCGCCCAGTGGCTGGCCGGGATCGCGACCCCGGAGTGGCCCGCGGTGCTGGTGAACCTCTACCTGATCGCGTTCGGCGTCGTGCTGCTGATCGCGGGCGTGCGGGAGACCAGCCTCGGCCAGGCCAACCTCGGGGCCGCCGTGCTCTCCCTGCTGACGCTCCTCCGCTTCTTCGACACCGATTGGAGCTTCCTGGTCCGCGGCTCGGCGTTCATCGCAGTGGGCATCGGCTTCGTGCTGGTCAACGTCCTGTTGCTGCGCCGGCGCCGGAGGACCGCGTGAGCCGCCGCTCGCTGCTCTTCGCACTCGCCGCGGCGGGCGCGGTCCAGCTCGCGGTGCCGCTGTGGATGATCGCGGGTCACGAGCGGACGCTCCGACACGGCACCCCGTGGCGCTTCGAGGTCGCACCGGTCGATCCGGCGGACGCCTTCCGCGGCCGCTATCTGGCGTTGGACTTCGCCGCCGAGGGCGAGGCGGTGCCGGCGGGCTCCGGGATCGAGCGCGGCGAATGGGCGTTCGCTTCGCTCGCCGAGGACGACCGGGGCCTGGCTCGGCTCGAGGCGGCGGTTGGGTCGCCGCCAGTCGAGGGGGACTATCTGAGGCTGCGCGTCAGCTCGACCCATCTCGGACCCCAGGGGAGGGAGGTGTGGGTCGCCCTCCCCTTCGACCGCCTCTACCTCCCCGAGGGGCTCGCCCCCGCCGCCGAGGAGCGCCTGCGCGCGGGCACGGCCGACCCCGACGCACCGCCCCGCGCCTGGGCGGTCGTCCGCGTGCGCGACGGCCGCGGCGTGCTCGAGGACCTGGTGATCGACGGCGTTTCCGCGCGCGGGCGCTGATCCGGCGGCGCGCCGCCTGGGCCGCTCAAGCCACCGCGTACTCGAGGGATACCGTGCCGGTCTTGGGGTAGACCCGGTGGCCGGCGAGCCGGAGCTTCCGCTTCGCCGCCGATCCCTCAGGGAGGAGCGGCACGCCGCCGCCGAGGAGGACCGGGATCACCGCCACCTCGACCGCGTCGACCAGGCCGAGCTGGAGCAGGCTCCCGAACAGCGAGCCGCCGCCGAAGAGCCAGATGTCCCTGCCCTCGGCGCGCTTGATCTCGGCGAGCGTCGCCGCCGGGTCGGCGGAGACCGTCACCCCCTTGCACTCCGCCTGGCGCAGGGTCCGCGAGAAGACGTAGACGGACATGCCCGGCATACCGCCGCCGCCGTGGCCGCGGGTCGCCTCGTAGGTCTTGCGGCCGAGGAGCATGGTGTCGAAGGCGCCCATCAGGGCGCCGAAGTCGATGTCGGGGTCCATCACGATCCAGTCGCTCTCGCCGTTGGGGCCGGCGATGTAGCCGTCGAGGCTCATCGCCACCGAGTAGCGCACACGCCTCATGGTCGCCTCCTGGAACGCGGTCAGAGAGGTGAAAGTCTATGCCACCCGAGAACGTCGTGAGATGCTCCGCGCCCCATGAAGATCTTCGGCCGGCACGACGACAAGACCGTCCAGCAGCTCGAGAACGTCGCCCGGCGCGCGGAGCGCGTGGCGCTGATGGCCGACGGCCACTCGGCTACGTGATGCCGATCGGCGGCGTCGCGGCCTACCGGCGCCAGTCTCTCGGTGGTCGGCGTCGGCTTCGACATCGCCTGCGGCAACGCCGCGATCCTGACCGATCGCCACCTCGGCGACCTCGACCGCGAGCGCAGCTCGACGCGACTCGCGGACGAGATCCAGTCGCACCGTCTCCTTCGGCGTCGGCCGGAAGAACCAGGCCGACGACGCGCCGGTCGACCACCCGCTGTTCGACGACCCGGCCTGGGAGGCGGTCCCGTCGGCGCCACCGCGAAGGGCTGCGCCAGAAGGCGCGCGGCGCAGCTCGGCACGGTCGGCAGCGGCAACCACTACGTCGACGTCCTCGCCGACGAGGCAGGGCGGCTCTGGGTCGGGCGTCCACTTCGGCTCGCGCGGCTTCGGGCACACGGTCGCCTCGGGCTTCCTGGCGCTCGGCGCCGGCGCCGAGTGGGGCGAGCGGGTGCCCGAGACCGAGGTGCTGCTCGACGTCGACGACGCCGACCGGGCGACGACTACTGCGCGCTGATGAACCTCGCCGGCCGCTACGCCTACGCCGGCCGCGAGTGGGTGGCGCGCAAGGTGGTCGCGATCCTCGGCGGCCGCGAGCTCGACCTGGTCCACAACCACCACAACTTCGCCTGGCGCGAGGACGCACGACGGCGAGCCGTTCTGGTCGTCGTGCGCAAGGGCGCGACGCCGGCGTTCCCCGGCCAGCGCGGCTTCGTCGGCGGCTCGATGGGCGACGACTCGGTGATCCTGCGCGGCTCCGAGGACCCGGCCGCCGAGCCCGAGCAGCGGGCGGCGCTCTTCTCCACCGTCCACGGCGCCGGCCGCGTGATGAGCCGCACCGAGGCCGCCGGCAAGCGCAACCGCAAGACCGGCGAGCTGCTGCGGCCGGGCAAGGTCACCCCCGAGATGATGGCCGAGTGGCTCGAGGGGAAGGGCGTGATCCTCCGCGGCGGCGGCCTCGACGAATCGCCGCACGCCTACCGCCGCCTGCCCGAGGTGCTGGCGGCGCAGGGCGCGACGATCGAGGTCTGACCACGTGCTGCGGCCGCTGGTCGTGGTGATGGCTGGCGCGAACGAGTTCGATCCGTACAAGGATTGAGGAGGGCTTCCCGGCACTCCCTTATGATCGCCGCCGGTTCGCGACTGTTCGCGAACCCGACCACGGGAGTGCCATGAGGAACCCCTTCGCGAAGCCGACCCTGACCGGCCTCGCCAAGACCTGCGGCTGAGCGGCGAAAGTGAGCCCGGTCGGGCTCGACGCACTGCTCGCCGGCCTGCCCGGGGCCGTGGATCCCGACCTCCTGGTCGGGTTCGCCACCCGGGACGACGCCGGGGTGTACCGGCTGAGTGAGCACCAGGCGCTGGTGTTCACCGCCGACGTCATCACGCCGCCGGTGGACGACCCCCGTGTGTTCGGGCGGATCGCCGCCGCCAACGCGCTCTCCGACGTCTACGCCATGGGCGGCGAGCCGCGGCTGGCGCTCGACCTGGTGTTCTTCCCCACCGGCAAGCTCGGCCCCGAGGTGCTGGCCGCGATCGTCGGCGGCGCGGTCGAGACCCTGGCCGAGGCCGGCGCGATCCTGATCGGCGGCCATTCGGTCGAGGACGAGGAGCCGAAGTTCGGGCTCGCGGTCGTCGGCTTCGTTCACCCCGACCGGGTGTGGACCAACGCCGGCGCCCGCCCCGGCGACGCCCTGGTGCTGACCAAGCCGGTCGGGAGCGGGGTGCTGTTCAACGCTCGGCGCGCGCGGAAGCTCCCGGAGGCCGAGCTGGCGGAATGCCTCGCCGGCGCGACCACCCTGAACCGCGCCGCCGCCGAGGCGCTCCGCGCCTTCACCGTCCACGCCGCGACCGACGTCACCGGCTTCGGCCTCGCCGGCCACGCCTGGGAGATGGCGGTCGCCTCGGACGCCGCCCTGAGCCTCGACTTCGACCGCCTGCCGATCTACCGCCACTCGCTCGAGATGTACGAGCGCGGCGTCTCGACCGGCGCCAACGCCGCCAACCGCGAGCGGGTCGAGCGCGAAGTGCGCTGGGCGCGCGAGCTTCCGCCGCGCCGGCGCGAGATCTGGTTCGATCCCCAGACCAGCGGCGGCCTCCTGGTCGCGCTGCCGCCCGAGGAGGCCGACCTTGCGGTCGCCGCACTCCACGCGGTTGGCGCCGGCGCGACGGCGCGGGTGGGCGCGGTGGCGGCGTACGACGGCCTTCATCGGCTGGTGCTCGGATGACGAAGGAGAGACCATGAGCCCCCGCGACACCGCATCGACCGACCTGCCCTCTCTCCCCTACCGCGCCTGGAACGACACTCGCACCACCCTCCACCTCCTGCTCCAGATGGTCGGCAAGGCGCGGATGGCCCTGATGCCGTCGCTCCACCACTGGTGGCACACCACGCTCTACCTCTCGGCGCGCGGGATCACCACCCGGCCGATCCCGCTCGACGGCGGCCGGCGCGCGTTCGAGATCGAGCTCGACGTCCCGGCCTCCGAGCTGGCGGTCCTGACCACCGACGGCGGCCGGCGCGCCTTCGCGGTCGAGGGGCAGCCGGTGGCGCGCCTCCACGAACAGCTCTTCGGCGCTCTCCGCGAGCTGGGGATCGAGGCCCGGATCCTCGGCCGGCCCTACGACCAGGCGTTCGACACCCCGTTCGCCGACGACCGGGACCACGGCGCCTGGGACCGCGACGCCGTGCACCGCTTCTGGCGCGCCCTGCACTGGACGCAGTCGGTGTTCGACGTCTTCGCCGGCCGCTTCTACGGCAAGGCGACGCCGGTCCACCTCTTCTGGCACAGCCTCGACCTCGCCTACACCCGCTTCAACGGCGCCCGCGCGCCCGAGATGCCGGAGGCCGGCGCGGTGACCCGCGAGGCCTACTCGCACGAGGTGATCAGCTTCGGCTTCTGGGCCGGCGACGAGGGGGTCCCCGAGGCGAGCTTCTACTCCTACGCCTTCCCCTCCCCCGACGGCCTCGACGCCGAGCCCCTCGAGCCCGCCGCCGCGGCCTGGAACCTGCGCCTCGGCACGCCCCAGGGGCTGCTTGCCTGGGACGCCGTCCGCACCGCCGCCGACCCGGCGGGCGACCTGCTGCACTTCCTGGAATCGAGCTACCAGGCGGCGGCGAAGCTGCGCGGGTGGGACGTCGAGGGGCTGCGGCGGGAGGCGGGGCGGTAGAGGACCCTCACCCTCCCTGCACGAACCCGACGATCTCCACCCGGTCGCCCATCCCGAGTACGGTCCCCGCGTAGCGCTCGCGGGGCAGGATCTCGCCGTTGTGCTCGATCGCGACGGTGCGCGGGTGGCGGCCGAGGCGGTCGAGGAGGTCGGCGACGGTGGTCGCCGGCGGGACCTTGCGCGGCTCGCCGTTGACGGTGACGAGGACGGTGGCGTTCGGGTCGTGGGGCACTAGAGGAGCTGCTTGATCTCGGCCCGGCCGATCGGGCTCGAGGCGGTGATGATCAGGGCCGCGGTGCCGCGGTCGAGGGCCGGGACCTCGAAGTCGAGGGTCAGGCCGCCCTCGTCGTCGGTGACGCCGCGGGCGAGGGCGCGCGGCTCGTCGACGGTCGAGATCATGCGCACGGTGACCTCGGCGCCCTGGACCGCGTCGCCGTTGCGCGACGAGGTGGTGCGGAGGGCCAGAGTGGCGGAGGCGCCGAGGGCGACCTCGGTGCCGTCGTGGAGAGTGAGCAGGAGCTGCTCCTGGCTCGCCTCCTGGGTCAGGTACTCGAGGATCACCTGGTCGAGGGTCGGCTCGCCGCCGGGTGCCGGCGGCCGCGCCGCGGTGATCCGCTCGCCGCCGGCGTGGGTGGGGTCGCCGGCGTCCTCCTCGGCAGCGGCCGGTGCCGCGGCCTCCCCGGCGCCGCTCTCGACCGCCGCCACCAGCGCCGGCGGCGCCCGGTGGCCGAGCAGCTCGAGCACCTTCTGGTCGAACCGCCCGCTCTTGATCGCCGCGATCATGGTGCGGTGCTGGCGCTCCATCAGCCGCACCACCTCGGCTTCGGGTTTGCCGTCGGCGAGGAGATCCGAGTAGCTCGAGCGGCGGGCGGTGACCACCTGGCCGCCGACGTAGACCAGGCTCTCGATCAGGGGGTTCGAGGTCCCCTTGTCCTCGGTCTGGACGTGGAACACGACCTCCGTGTGCCGGACGTCGGTGTTGTAGCCGGTGATCATCCGAGTGGCCGCGCCGGGCGGACGGGGCGACACCGCGAGAGGTACATAGAGAACCCGGAATGTTACGACCGCTCCCCGTGCCGGTCAAGGAAAGCGCCGCACGAACGCGGCTCCGCCGGTGGACGGCCGAGCCCGGCCCGTGCGACAATGCCCGCCGCGCGCCGCGTCACGGCGGCCCGCACCGCCGGGCACCCCGCCCGAGCACCATTTCCAGTTCCGGTCCCGGCCCCGCGCCGGGCCCTCGTCTCCGAGAACCCCCAAGCCGAGTGAGGAGAGGAAGATGGCCGAGCCCGCACAGCAGAGAGCCGAGCGCACGCTGGTCCACTACGAGGCCAGGGAGGGGGTGGCCTACCTCACCCTCGACGACCCGCCGGCCAACACCTACACCTACGAGATGATGCGCCAGCTCGACGAGGCCATCCTGCGACGCGCGCTTCGACCACGACGTCCACGTCATCGTGCTCCGCGGCAAGGGCGAGAAGTTCTTCTGCGCCGGCGCCAACATCAACATGCTCCAGAACGCCGACGCCGCGCTTCAAGTACTACTTCTGCCTGCACGCCAACGAGACCCTGAACCGCCTCGAGCAGACCCCCAAGCTGGTGATCGCGGCGCTCAACGGCCACACCGTCGGCGGCGGGCTCGAGATCGCGATGGCCGCGGACCTGCGCATCGCCAAGCGCGACGCCGGCAAGGTCGGCCTGCCCGAGATCAACCTCGGCGTCCTCCCCGGCACCGGCGGCACCCAGCGCCTGGCGCGCCTGGTCGGCAAGACCCGGGCGATCGAGCTGATGGTCACCGGCCGACCTGCTCTCCTTCGAGGAGGCCCAGGAGCTCGGCATCGTCAACCACATCTTCGACGCCGAGGGCTTCGACGAGGCAGATCCACGACTACGCGCGCCAGTTCTGCCCGCCCAACCGCGCCTCCAAGGCGGTCGGCCGGATCAAGCGCTCGGTGCAGTCGGGCGCCGAGGTGCCGTTCGAGAGCGGCCTCGCGATCGAGCGCGAGCTGCAGCAGCAGCTCTTCGAGAGCGGCGACGCCCACGAGGGGCTCGACGCCTACGTCGAGAAGCGCAAGGCCGAATTTACGGGACGGTAAGGGCTCGTGTCGCACGACGCGGGCAGCATCGTTCTCTGCGCTCCCGTGCGCACGCCGATCGGCCAGTTCGGCGGCGCGCTGGCGGAGCTGTCGGCGGCCGACCTCGGGACCGCGGCGGCGCGGGCCTGCCTCGAGCGCGCCGGGCTCGACCCGGCGCGCGTCGACCAGACGATCTTCGGCCACGCCCGGCAGGCCGGCGGCGGGCCCAACACCGCGCGCCAGGTCGCCCACCGGGCCGGCGTCCCCGACGACCGGCCCGCCTTCACCGTCAACCAGGCCTGCGGCTCGGGGCTGCAGGTCGGTGCTGTGCGCGGCGCGCGCGATCCGCCTGGGCGAGGCGCGGGTGGTGCTCGCGGGCGGCACCGAGTCGCATGTCGAACACGCCCTACCTCCTGCCGCGGGCGCGCTGGGGCTACCGCCTCGGCCACGCCGAGCTGATCGACGGCATGTACCGCGACGGCTTCGACGACCCGCTCTCCGGCCTGGTGATGGGCGAGACCGCCGAGGAGCTGGCCGAGGAACGCGGGATCGACCGCGCCGCCGCCGACGCGCTATGCCGCCGAGAGCCAGCGGCGCTGCGAGGCGGCGCGCGCCGCCGGGCGCTTCGTGGCCGAGATCGCGCCGGTCGAAGCGCCCGGGCGCAAGGGTCCGGTGACCGTCGCCGAGGACGAGCACCCGCGCGACGGGGTCACCGCCGAGTCGCTGGCAAAGCTCCAGCCGGTCTTCCGCGACGGCGGCACGGTGACCGCGGGCAACGCCTCCGGGATCACCGACGGCGCCGCCGCCCTGGTGGTCGCCTCGGAGGCCGCGGCGCGCGAGCTGGGGCTCGTGCCGGCGGCGCGCCTCCTCGGCTGGGAGGTGGTCGGGGTCGAGCCGCGGATCATGGGTATCGGCCCGGTGCCGGCGGTGCGGAGCCTGCTCGAGCGCCACGGCCTCGGCTGGGACGCGATCGAAGAGATGGAGCTCAACGAGGCGTTCGCGAGCCAGGTGCTCGCCTGCCTCGCCGAGATGGAGATCGACCGCGGCCGGGTCAATCCGGACGGCGGCGCGATCGCCCTCGGCCACCCGATCGGCTGCTACCGGGGCGCGGATCCTGGTCACCCTCGTCCACGGCATGCGCCGCCGCGGCCGCCGGCTCGGCATCGCGACCCTGTGCGTCTCGGGCGGCATGGGGCTCGCGGCGCTGATCGAGGTCGACTCGACGAACCCGCGCCCATGAAGCCGATCCTGGTCACCGCCTCGACGCTGGAGAAGGCGGCGCCGCTCGTCGCGGCGCTGGTCGCCTGCGGCGCGCAAGCCGAGCGGGTGCGGGCGCTCCTCCCCGGCGACCGCCTCGAGGCGCGCCGCGCGGCCGCGGGCGCCGCCGGGCTGGTCCTCGGCGGCGGCCCCGACGTCGACCCGGCGCGTTACGGCGAGGAGGCGCTGGCGAACGGCCACCTGGCGATCCAGGCCGACCGCGACGAGCTGGACGCCGAGGCCTTCGAGGGCGCGCGCGCCGCCGGGGTGCCGGTCTGGGGGGTCTGCCGCGGCATGCAGGTGATCAACGTGCTCCTCGGCGGCACGCTCTGGCAGGACCTGCCGAGCCAGCTCCCGGGGAGCCTCCTCCACGACCTCGACCACCCCAACGACGCGCTGGTCCACGGCGTCGAGGAGCTCGATCCCGGCACCCGCACCGGCCTGATCCTCGGCCGCGAGCTGGCGCTGGTCAACAGCCGCCATCACCAGGGGGTCAAGGAGCTGGCGCCCGGGCTGGTGGTCGCCGGCCGCTCGCCCGACGGGCTGGCCGAGGCGGTCGAGGGGAGCGGCGGCGGCTGGTGGCTGCGCGCCGTCCAGTGGCACCCGGAGAACCTGATCGCCCTCGGCCAGCAGCGCGAGCTGTGGCGGGAGTTCCTGGGCGCGGTCGGCGACTTCGACGGCGCCGCCGCCGCCGACGGGGGCGGCCGTTGAGCGCTCCCGCGGCGGGCGCGGCCGCGGGGAGAGCCGGCGAGAGCGGCGGCGTCGCCTGGACGATCGACGGGCCGCTGGCCCGGGTCGAGATCCGCCGGCCGCCGCTCAACGTCCTCGACCTCGACGCCCTGGCCGGCCTCGACCGCGCCTTCGCCGCGCTCGCCGGGGCCGAGCCGGCGCCCCGGGTGGTCCTCCTCTCCGCGGCCGGGGAACGGGCGTTCTCGGCCGGCGTCGCGGTCCAGGACCACACCCGGGACAAGATCGGCCGCATGCTCGAGAGCTTCCACGGCGCGGTGCGCCGGCTGCGGGCGCTGCCCGCGGTGTCAGTCGCGGTGGTGCGCGGGCTCTGCCTGGGCGGCGGCATGGAGCTGGCCGCGAGCTGCGACCTGGTGGTCGCCGCCGAGGGCGCGTCCTTCGGCCAGCCCGAGATCGACCTCGCCTGCTTCCCGCCGCTCGGCGCCGCGCTCTACCCGCGGGCGCTCGGTCCCCGGCGCGCCGCCGACCTGGTGCTCACCGGCCGCCGGCTCTCCGCCGCCGAGGCCGAGGCCTGGGGACTGGTCTCGCGCCGGGTCCCCGACGGCGAGCTCGACGCCGCCGCCGAGGAGCTGGCGACGACGCTCCTCGGCAAGAGCGGCGCCGCGCTGGCGATCGCCCGGCGCGCGCTCGCCGCCGGCCTCGCCGAGCCGTTCGAGCCGGCGCTGGCCGCCGCCGAGCGCCTCTACGCCGAGGACCTGTGCGCGACGGTGGACATGGAGGAGGGCGTGGCGGCGTTCCTCGGCAAGCGCGCGCCGCGCTGGCGCCACCGTTGACGCCGGGCCGGCCGCTTCCCGACTCGAAGCCCGAAACCGACAACCGACCCTCGGCGGAGCGCGGCTCCGCGGGAGATCCAGATGGCTGACACCGACATCCTGCTCGACGAGCGCCACGGCCGCGTGGCGATCCTGACCATCAACCGGCCCGACAAGCTCAACGCCCTGTCCCAGGAGCTGCGCGACGTCATGGTCGCCAAGCTCGAGGCGCTCGAGGCCGACGACTCGGTCGGCGTGGTGGTCGTCACCGGCGCCGGCGAGAAGTCCTTCGTCGCCGGCGCCGACATCTCGGAGTTCGACGGCCGCTCGCCGTTCGACCAGCGCGAGGCGATGAGGAGCCCGCGGATCTTCGACGTCATGTCGAGCTTCCCGAAGCCGGTGATCGCGATGATCAACGGCTTCTGTCTCGGCGGCGGCTGCGAGATGGCGGCCTCCTGCGACCTGCGGGTGGCGTCGGAGAAGGCGCGCTTCGGCCAGCCCGAGATCAAGCTCGGTCTGATCCCTGGCGGCGGCGGCACCCAGCGCCTGCCGCGCCTGATCGGCCACGGCCAGACCATGCGCCTGGTCCTGACCGGCGACATGATCGGCGCCGAGGAGGCGCAGCGGATCGGGCTGGTCGAGATGGTCGTGCCGCACGAGGAGCTGCGCGAGAAGACCCTCGCGCTCGCCGGCACCATCGCGGGCATGAGCCCGCTGACCCTGCGCGTCGCCAAGGAGGCGGTCAACGCCAGCCGCGAGCTGCCGCTCGAGGCCGGGCTGCGCTTCGAGCGCGACCTCTTCTGCCTCTGCTTCTCGACCGAGGACATGGCCGAGGGGGTCCAGGCGTTCCTCGCCAAGCGCAAGGCCGAGTGGCGCGGCCGGTGACCGGGTTCCGGCCCCTTCGACGCGGCTGTCTCACCTGAGGGGTCGAAACCTACATCAACGTGTAGAGCATCGCCGCAAGGTCGTAGAGCATTGCCGCGTCGAAGTTGTCGCTTTGATTTTCGACTCGAAGGTGTATCATGCGCATGAGTGCTCCGACAGACATCACCCGCGGGGCCGAACGGTGACCCGTTCCCCGCGCTGCGGCCTTCACCGGCCGTGGGCGCGGCGGGCCGCCGCCGCCGGGGTCGGGGCCGAGGAGTCCAGGCGTACACTGTCTTGTCGCCGATCGAGTCGCTGGGGGAGCGCACGAGCTTGAAGCTTCGCCACCGTGTCCTGCTGATCATCCTCGCGGCCGTGGCCGTGGTGACGCCGGCAGCGCTGGTCGTCCTCGACCGGCCGGACCCGTTCGCGGTCCGCGTCGCCGTGATCGCCGCGATCGCGCTCGCCGCCGCCTGGGCCGGCTCGCTGCTCGCCGGCCGCCGGCTCGCGGACCAGGTCCACCGGATCTCCGAGGCCACCGCCGAGATGGCGCGCACGGGCGTCCTCTCCGACGACTTCCGCGGCGACGGCTCGGTGCCCGAGGTGCGGGAGCTGGAGTCGGCGCTGGCGCAGCTCGTCGAGTCGGTCCAGCGAACCGAGGTCGATCGCGAGCGCTCCTACGTCGACGCGGTCGGCGCGGTGGTCGCGGCGGTCGACGCCCGCGACCAGGAGACCAGCGGCCACTCCTTCCGGGTCGCCCGCTACGCCCTGGCGCTCGCGCGCGCGATGGGGATGGACCACCCCGAGCGGCTGCGCGCGATCGAGTGGGGCTCGCTGCTCCACGACGTCGGCAAGATCGCGGTCCCCGACGCCATCCTGCGCAAGGTCGGCCCGCTGACCGAGGACGAGTGGTACATCATGCGCCAGCACCCGAGCTGGGGCTACGGCATCCTCGCCGACGTCCAGTTCCTGAAGCCGGCGCTCGAGATCGTCTACGGCCACCACGAGCGCTGGGACGGCACCGGCTACCCGCGCGGCTTGGCCGGCGAGCGGATCCCGCTCGCGGCGCGCATCTTCGCGGTCGTCGACACCTACGACGCGATCACCTCCGAGCGCCCCTACCGCCGCGCCCACAGCCATCGCGAGGCGATCGCCGAGGTGCGGCGGGTCGCCGGCCGGCAGCTCGACCCGGCGGTGGTCGACGCCTTCCTCGCCATCCCGGAGGTGGAGCTGCGCCGGTTGCGCGCCCAATCCTCGTGGATCGGCGTCGCCCCGATCGAAGAGGGCGAAGCGGCGCAGCCGCGCCGGAGCCTCATCGGAGTCTGAGCGCGGCCTTCCGCTACGGGATGCCGTAGCGCTTCCGCTTCTGCCAGAGCGCCTTGCGGCTGATGCCCAGGAGCTGGGCGGCGCGGCCCTGGTGGCCGCGGGTGTAGGCGAGGGCGCGGCGGATCTCGTCGGCCTCGAGGGCAGCGAGCGGGCGGGGCGGGGCGTCCTCGCCGGCGCGCGCGGCGGCGTGGGGCTCGGGATCGAGGACGCCGCCGGGATCGAGGATCAGCGCCCGTTCGAGCACGGCCCGCAGCTCGGTCAAGTTGCCCGGCCAGCGGTGGCGCACCATCCAGTCGAGCGCGCGCGGCGCGATCGCCGGCGCCGGACGGCCGAAGCGGAGGGCGAGGTCGGCGGCGAGCCGGGCGGCGATCGCCGGCAGCTCGGCCAGCCGGTCGCGCAGCGGCGGCAGCCGGAAGCAGAGCACCTCCAGCCGGTAGTAGAGGTCGGCGCGAAAGGCGCCCGAGGCGACCCGCCGCGGCAGGTCGGCCGGGCCGATGGCGACGAAGCGCGCGTCGGCCGCGGTCTCGACGCCGCCGAGCGGCGCGTAGCGGCGCTCGGCCAGGAGGCGCAGGAGCTTGGCCTGCGCGGCGAGCGGCAGCTCCTCGACGTGGTCGAGCACCAGGGTACCGCCGGCGGCGCGCGCCACCCGCCCCGCGACGTCGTGCTCGGCGCCGGTGAAGGCGCCGGCGCGGTAGCCGAAGAGCTCGCTTTCGAAGAGGGTCGCCGGGATCACGCCGGCGTCGACCTCGACCAGCGCCCCGCCGGCGCGCGGGCCGGCCGCGACCAGCGCCCGCGCCACCGTCGAGCGCCCGCTCCCCGGCTCGCCCAGGATCAACACCGCCGCGTCGCTGGCCGCGGCGCGGGCGGAGCCGGCGAGCGCGCCGGCCAGCGAGGGGTCGGCCGCCAGAGCGGCGAGCGCGAAGCCCGCGGGGCTCAGGCCGTCGGCAGGAATGCCGCGGTCACCTCGGGCGCGTCCGACCAGAGCCGTTCGAGCCCGTAGAAGCGGCGCACCTCGTCCTGGAAGACGTGGACCACGAAGGCGCCGTAGTCCATCAGCACCCAGCGGCCGCCGCGCAGCCCCTCGACGTGGAGCGGCCGGACGCCGCCGGCGCGCAGCTTCTCCTCGACCGCGTCGGCGATCGCCTGGACCTGGCGGTCGCTGGCGCCGCTGCACAGCACGAAGTAGTCGGTGAAGTCGCTGACCTTGCCCAGGCCGAGGACCTTGATCTCGATCGCCTGGCGCCCCTCGGCGGCCGCCACGGCGTCGCGAACCCGGCTTTCGATGTCGTCCTGGGTGGCGTTACGGATAGCTCGGGTGCTCATCGATAGAGTGCGTACTTCCGGATGTAGTCTAACACCTGGGGGTGGAGTGCCCCGGCGGGCGGCTCCTCTCCCCGCTTGAACGTCTCGCGCAAATCGGTCGCCGACCACGGCAGCGGCCGCTCGGCGACGAATCGGATCTCCCCCCGCTCGACCTGCGAGCGGAGCTCGGGCGGCAGGCCGGGGGCGATCGCCTCCGGCTCGAAGCCCGGGCGGACCAGCGCGACCAGCCGCACCCGCTCGATCAGCTCGCGCCAGCGGCGCCAGGTGTCGAGCTCGGCCAGCGAGTCGCTGCCGACGACCAGATGGAGCTCGGCGTCCGGCTCCTCGGCGGCGACCGCCTCCACCGTGTCGATGGTGAAGACCTCGCGCTCCGGCGTCAGCTCGTGCGCCGAGGCGAAGAGCCCCTCCTCGCCGAGGAGCGCCAGCTCGACCATCGCGAAGCGCCGCCACGCCGGCGCGAATTCTCGGCCCGGCTTGTGCGGCGGCCGCGCGGTCGGCAGATAGAGCACCCGGTCGAGCCCCGCTTCGCGCCGCGCGTCCTGAACCGGTCCGACGTGGCCGGCGTGGATCGGGTCGAAGCTGCCGCCGAAGAGGCCGAGCCGCTCGCGCCGCCTCACCGATCCTCCTCCGGCCCGGCCGCGACCTCCGCGGGCGGCGCCGGCGGAGGCGGCGCGGCGACCGAGCGCCGGCCGCCCGCTCCGCTTCCCGCGCCGCCGCCAGCCGCGCCGCCAGCGCCCGGCGCAGCGCCTCGAGCCCCTCGCCGGTCGTGGCGCTGATCTCGAGGTACGGCAGGCCGCGCTCGGCCGCCGCCCGCTCGACCGCCTCTCGGCGCTCCGGCCGGACCGCGTCGAGCTTGCTCCCGACCACGACCCGCGGCCGCTCGAGCAGCGCCGGGTCGAAGGCGCCCAGCTCGCGCTCGACGGTGGCGAGATCGGCCGCCGCGTCGTCCTCGAACGCCGCCAGGTCGACCAGGTGCGCGAGCACCCGGCAGCGCTCGACGTGGCGCAGGAACTGGTGGCCGAGCCCGGCGCCCTCGGCGGCGCCGGCGATCAGCCCCGGCAGGTCGGCGATCACGAACGGCTCGGAGGCCGGATCGCCCCAACCGGGCTCGCCGGGCCGCGGCCCGACCACCCCGAGCTGCGGCACCAGGGTGGTGAACGGGTAGTCGGCGATCTTCGGCCGCGCCGCCGAGATCCGGCTGATCAGCGTCGACTTGCCGGCGTTGGGCAGGCCGACGACGCCGACGTCGGCGAGGAGCTTCAGCTCGAGCAGGACGTCGCGCTCCTCGCCCTCCTCGCCCGGGTCGGCGCGCCGCGGCGCCCGGTTGGTGGCGGTGGCGAAGCGGGCGTTGCCGCGCCCGCCGCGGCCGCCCTGGGCGACGCACAGCCGCTCGCCGGGCTCGATCAGCTCGCCGAGCAGGCCGCCGCCGGCGGCGGCGTAGGCCTGGGTGCCGAGCGGCACCCGCACCTCGAGGTCGCCGCCGCTCCTGCCGGTGCGGTTCGAGCCCTCGCCGTGGCGGCCGCGGTCGGCGGCGTAGAGCCCGTGCCCCTGGAGGTGATAGAGGGTGTTGAGCCCCTCCTCGCCGACCAGCCAGACCGAGCCGCCCGCGCCGCCGTCGCCGCCCGAGGGGCCGCCGCGCGGCACGTACTTCTCGCGCCGGAAGGCGACGCAGCCCGAGCCGCCGCGCCCGGCCCGGACGCGGATCACAGCCTCGTCGACGAAGTTCAAGGTGGGGGGTGCGAGGCGGGCGGACACGGCATCGGCCGCGCCGCCCGGCACGCGAGGGGATGGCTACTCGGGAGCTTCGACGTGGACGAAACGGCCGTGGCGGCCACGGTCCTGGAACTGCACCACGCCGCCGACCTTGGCGAACAGGGTGTCGTCCTTGCCGCGGCCGACGTTGCGGCCGGGATGGAAGACGGTGCCGCGCTGGCGGACGATGATCGTGCCGCCGTTGACGGTCTCGCCGCCGAACCGCTTGACGCCGAGGTGCTGGGGATTGGAGTCGCGGCCGTTGCGGCTCGAGCCCTGTCCCTTCTTGTGAGCCATCGTTCTACCTCTCTCTGAGCCGGTCTCTCTGATCCGGACCTTCTACGCCGAGATGCCTTCGATGCGCACCCGCAGCAGGTCCTGCCGGTGGCCGCGCGTGCGGCGGTAGCCCTTGCGGCGCTTCATCTTGAAGACGCGGATCTTGGGGCCGCGCACCTCGCCGACCACCGAGGCCCGGACCGTCGCGCCCGCGACCGTCGGCGTGCCCACGGTGACGCCACCGTCGCCGGAGACCAGCAGCACGCGGTCGAACTCGACGCTCTCCCCGGCCTCGCCGGCGCCCGCGACCCGCTCGACGTCGAGCACGTCCCCGGGGGCCACCCGGTACTGCTTGCCGCCTGTCTCGATCAATGCGTACATGACTCGCTCCCTGGCGCCCCGCGCGGGCCGCAGCCCTCGAAGTCGCTCGTCTGGTTGGGAAACCCGCCGCTCGGGCGCGTCACACGACCCTCGCCGGGCGCGTGGACGGGCGAATGTAGCACGGCCGGCGTTGACGGTCAAACCAAGTCGGAAGCCGCAATGTCCCAATCGATTGGGACACCGTGGGCGTTGCCTACACCCAAAAGGACATGCCGCGGCGCCCACCTGCGAGGACCACCTCAAGCCTGGCTCCGCCGCGCCTCCTGCGGAAAGTCGATCACCGGCGTGGAGCCGGCCTCGTCGCCGCGCAGCTTCTCCAGTCCCAGCAACACCTCCTGGCGCATCTCGCGCGCCAGCTCCTCGGCGATCGGGGTCCGCGGATCGTCGCCGAACACCTTCTCGAGCGCCTGGCGCTCCAGCCGCTCGGTGACGGCCTCGACTCGCATCAGCGGCACCTGGAAGGCGTCGGCGACCTCCCGCATGGCCTCCCGCAACCGCTCGTCGATGGTCATCCTGCCCAAAGTGCACCTCCCTGGGAGCGCAGCCCAAGCCGCTTTCGCGTTGGCCGTCGCACTCTGTGTCAGCGGGTCAGTTAGCAAGAACTCTGCCACCGGCCGGCGAGCATCGACGTCCCGCGCCGGCCCGACCCGGCGCTAGGATCCCCCCATGGAGATCGCGATCCTCTCCCGCAGCCCGGACAGCTACTCGACGCGCCGCCTGCGCGAGGCGGCGGAGGCGCGCGGCCACCGGGCCGACGTGCTCGACGTCCTGCACTTCGCCATCTCGCTCGAGGAGGGGCTGCCCGACCTCTTCTACCAGGGCACGCCGCTCGGCCACTACGACGCCGCGATCCCGCGCATCGGCGCCTCGGTCACCTTCTACGGCGCCGCGGTGGTGCGCCAGCTCGAGCAGATGGAGGTCTTCTGCGCCAACTCCGCTCTGGCCATCACCACCTCGCGCGACAAGCTGCGCTCGCTCCAGATCCTCTCGCGCCACCCGAAGATCGGCATCCCGCCGACCGAGTTCGTGCGCCGGCGCGAGGACGTCATGGCGGCGATCAAGCGGGTCGGCGGCGCGCCGGTGATCATCAAGCTGCTCGAGGGGACCCAGGGGGTGGGCGTGATCCTGGCCGAGAGCGCCAAGGCCGCCGAGGCGATCGTCGAGACGCTCCAGAGCGCGCGCCAGAACGTGCTGATCCAGAAGTTCGTCGCCGAGAGCAAGGGCCGGGACGTGCGCGCGTTCGTGGTCGGCGACCGGGTGGTGGCGGCGATGCGGCGGGTGGCCCAGGGCGGCGAGTTCAGGAGCAACGTCCACCGGGGCGGACGCACCGAGGCGATCGAGCTGACTCCCGAGCTGGAGCGCACCGCGATCCGCGCCGCCCAGGTGCTCGGCCTCGACATCGCCGGCGTCGACATGCTCGAGGCCGGCGACGGGCCGCAGATCATGGAGGTCAACTCTTCGCCCGGGCTCGAGGGGATCGAGGGCGCCACCCGCCTCGACGTCGCCGCCGAGATCATCCGCTACGTCGAGCAGCGGGTGCAGTTCCCCGGCTTCGACCTGCGCCAGCGGCTGACCGTCAGCCGCGGCTACGGCGTCTCCGAGCTGGTGATCGGCGAGAACTCGCCGCTCGCCGGCAAGAGCCTCGGCGAGTCGGGCCTGCGCGACCTCGACATCGTCGCCCTCACCCTCGAGCGAGCCGGCTCGGTGATCGCCAACCCGCGCCACACCCGGACGCTCGAGACCGGCGACCGGCTGCTCTGCTTCGGCAAGCTCGAGTCGATGCGGGCCTTCCTGGCGCCCAAGCGGACGCGCAGACGCCGCGTCGCACCGCTGCCCGAGCAGAAGCCCTCGCCGGCCGGGTGAACCGCCCCCTGAAGCCCCCCTTGCTAAGATCGCCGATCGTATGAACGGCTCGATGTTCTCGATCGCCGGCTCCGCGGTCCCGCTCGGCGCCACGGTCGACCTCGCGCTCGAGATCGGCCGCAACTATGCCGGCAGCGCGCACAGCGTGCCGCTACGGGTGATGCGCGGCGCCGCGCCGGGGCCGGCGGTGTTCGTCACCGGCGCGGTCCACGGCGACGAGCTGAACGGCACCGGCATCGTCCAGCAGCTCCTGCTCCACCCGCCGTTCACCCTCGCCCGCGGCACGCTGGTGCTGGTGCCGGTGGTCAACGTCTTCGGGTTCGAGCGGCGCTCGCGCTATCTCCCCGATCGCCGCGACCTCAACCGGAGCTTCCCCGGCTCCCCCGACGGCAGCCTCGCTTCGCGGCTCGCCCACGCGGTGTTCGAGGGCATCGTCCGGCGCTGCGACTACGGCATCGACCTCCACTCGGCGGCGGTACGGCGGACCAACTTCCCCAACGTCCGCGCCGACCTGCGCAGCCGGGCGGCGCGGCGCATCGCCGACGCCTTCGGCTGCTCGCTGGTGGTCCACGGCGAGGGGCCGGAGGGGTCGCTGCGCCGCACCGCCTGCCGCGCCGGGGTGCCGACGGTGATCCTCGAGGCCGGCGAGGTGTGGAAGATCGAGCCGACGGTGGTCGAGATCGGCGTCGGCGGGGTGACCAACGTGCTGATCGAGCTCGGCATGGTCGAGGGCGAGATCCGGCGCCCCGTCCACCAGACGCGGGTGACCCGGACCACCTGGGTGCGCTCCGACCACGGCGGCATGCTGCGCTTCCACGTCGGCCCGGGCGAGGTGGTCGACGCCCGGCAGCCCCTCGCCACCGTGCGGAGCCTGCTCGGCACCGAGCTGGCGGTGCTGACCGCGCCCGCCGCCGGCGTGATCCTGGGCATGACCACCCTCCCCTCGGTGGCGCTCGGCGACCCGGTCTGCCACCTGGCGATCCCGGCGCGCGGCGTGGCGGCGATCCGGCGCAAGCTCGCCGGCGGCCCCGACGGCAGCCTGATCGAGCGGGTGCGCGACGACCTCGCATCGAGCTTCTCGGTCTCGGTGGCCGGCAAGGACAGGGCTTGAAGGCGAAGCCGCGAAAGAAGAAGGCGGCGACGCCGCGCGACCGCCTGGTGATCGGCTGGCGCGAGTGGGTGGCGCTCCCCGACCTCGGCCTCGCCCGGCTCAAGGCCAAGGTCGACAGCGGCGCCCGCACCTCGGCGCTCCACGCCTTCCACGTCCAGGTCCTGCCCGACCGCCGGGTGCGCTTCCGCCTCCATCCCCTGCAGCGCAAAAACGGCCCCACCGTCGAATGCTCGGCGCCGCTGGTCGGCTACCGCTGGGTGCGCTCCTCGAGCGGCCATCGCACCCGGCGGCCGGTGGTGCTCACCCGCCTGGTGATCGGCGGCGCGACCTGGCCGGTCGAGATCACCCTGGTGCGCCGCGACCTGATGGGTTTCCGTATGCTCCTCGGCCGCCAGGCGCTGCGCCGGCGGGCGCTGGTCGACCCCGGCCGCTCGCTGCGCGCGGGACGCCCGCGGCTGCCCGAGGGGGAGGAGACGCCGCTCGAGCCGCGGGCCAGGAGACGCCGTCGGCGCTGAGGCCGGCCCGCTCGGCCGGCCAAGGCCCCTCGACCGCACGACGCCGGCGAGATCCCCCGGCCCGAGACGGTAGACTGACCGGCGATGCTGCTGCCGCTCTTCCGCCGCTTCGCCCACGGCACGCTGCGCCTCGCCGGCGGCCGGCCGGTGCGCCGCCGAGTGGGCGACGCCGAGCTGGTCTGCTGGCGCTTCGGCCCCGAGGACGGCGAGCCCTGGCTGCTGCTCCACGGCCTGGCCTCGAGCGCGCTCGCCTGGCGGCCGGTGGCGCCGCGGCTGGCACGCTCGGGCTGCCGGCTGGTGGTGCCCGAGCTGTCCGAGCTGGGCGGCAGCCGGCTGCCGCTCGGCGGACTGGCGGTCGAGGACGGCGTCGCCGCGGCGGCGGCGCTGATCGAGCAGGAGCTCGGCGGCGGCCCGGCGACCGTGGCCGGCAACAGCCTGGGCGGCTGGATCGCGGTCCGGCTGGCGCTGGCGCGGCCGGAGCTGGTGTCGCGCCTGGTGCTGGTCGACGCCGGGGGCTACCGCGAGCAGGACTGGGCGCGGATCGAGGAGCTGGTGACGGTGACCGAGCCGGCCGACGTCGAGCCGCTCTACGGCGCGCTCTTCCAGCGCGTGCCGCTGGCGCTCCGGGTCGGCCGCCGCGCCTTCTTCCGCGCCTACTCGTCGCCCGCGGTGCAGGGGGTCAACGCCCGCATCCGCGAGCCCGACGCCTACGGCGACCGCGAGCTGGCGACGATCGCCCAGCCGGCGGCGCTGATCTGGGGCGAGCACGACGGCCTCTTCCGGCTCGCCGCCGCCGAGCGGATGGCGGCGGCGATGCCGCGCGCCCGCCTCTACCCGCTCGCCGGAGCCGGCCACGCCGTCCAGTGGGAGCGCCCGCGCGAGCTGGCCGCGGCGATCGACGACTTCCGCGGCGCGACCGGCCCGGTCCCGGCCGCCGCCCGCCACGCTCCGGCCTGAACCGAACCCACCTCCGAGGAGCTCCCCAATGGCCGCCCCCGACTACCTGATCTGCCTCGCGTGCGAGACCCCCTGCTACGTCTTCGAGTGGGAGGACGTCGGCGCCGTCGAGGCGGTGTGCGAGGCCTGCGGCAACGACGACCCCGAGCAGTTCGTCACGCCGGACGACTTCGATGCCCTGACGGCCGAGAGCTGACACTCACGCGTGGGCGGCCTCGACGACCTCGCCCACCACCGCGCCCGGCAGCAGCACCGAGAAGACCGTCCCCTTCCCCGGCTCGCTCTCGAGCTCGACCCGGCCGCCGTGGTTCTTGGCGATCCGGTCGACGATCGCGAGGCCCAGCCCGGTGCCCCCCTTCTTGGTCGAGTAGAAGAGGTCGAAGACCCGCTCGCGGTCTCCGGGCGGGATGCCGGCGCCGTTGTCCTCGACCGCCAGGACCGCGGTCGCGCCCCGCCGCTCGGCGCGGAGGCGCACCACCGCCGCGCGGCCGCGCTCCTCGGTGGCGGCGAGCGCGTTCTGGGCCAGGTTCAGGAGGAGCTGGCGCACCTGCGCCGGATCGACCAGGAGGCGCGCGCCGCCGGTCGAGTCGATCGCCTCGAGCTTGACCCCGTGGTTGCGCGCGGCGCCGCACAGGAACTGGCGCGTCCGCTCCAGGAGCTCCGCCGCCGAAACCTCCTCGAGCTCGGGCGGCCGCGGCCGGGCGTAGGCGAGGAAGTCGGTGACCAGCCGCTCGAGGCGGCCGATCTCGGCACGGGTGATCTCGAGCAGGCGGGCGCCGCTGCCGCCGGCGCCGGCGTCGGGCAGCTCCTCGCCGAGCATCTGCATGTTGAGGCTGAGCGAGTTGAGCGGGTTGCGGATCTCGTGCGCCAGCCCCGAGGCGAGGGTGCCGATGTACGCCATCCGCTCGGCCTCGACAGCCTGGGCCTCGAACCGCCGCGACCGCCGATAGAGCACCCAGATGGTCAGGTAGGCCGACGTGAGCAGCGCCACGGTCACCGCTCCGATCACCGACGCCTCCCGGATCAGGTCGCGCCGGAGCTTCTCGATGCGCACCCGCAGCGCCTCCGGGTCGACTCCGATCTGGAGCGTGCCGATGTCGCCGATCGGCACCTGGACGTCGGGCACCTCGTAGCTGAAGCTCTCCTGGCTCAGCACCTCGGTCTCGACCTCGGACCCGGGCGCCAGCTCGGGCGAGTCGATCGGCAGCTCGAGCCCCGGCTCGACCGGGATCCGCGCCACCGTGTTGACGACGTAGACCAGCCGCCCCTCGCGGTCGCGCAGCTCGAGCGAGTGGGCGAACTCCTGCTCGCGGAGCAGCGTCTCGATGTAGCGCTGGACCACCGCCTTGCTGGCGAGCGCGGTATAGAGATCGCCGCCCCCCTCCTCCTCGATGCTCCCCGCGATCTGCTCGGCCAGGCTCTCGGCCTCGAGCCGGGTCTCGAGCAGCACCTCCTCGACCTCCCGCTGCGACAGCGAGCGGAAGATCAGCCAGCCGAAGAGCGCGATGTCCAGGAGCAGGAAGAGCCCGAGGGCGAGCGAGGCGACGAGCAGCCGGCGGGAGACGATCGAGCCGCGTTTCACGCCCGCGAGCATACCGCGGCGCGGCTTGGGATCGCCGCCTGGTGTGAATCTTAGCGCGATATACTAAGGTCTATTGACGAGTCGTGGAATAGGCCCGATGATTTGAGCGTTCTCGACTAATGACCGTGGCGGGAATGACCAACGGACCCGTCCTCGAGACGACACGAGCCCCGAGAGATCGAGACCAGACCCAACCGACCGATCGAAACGGTCGAAACCCCAGGAGGAGACAAGCCATGCAGACCGCGATCAGCCGCTTCACCCCCAACGACCTCTTCCGCAATCGCTTCGACCGCCTCTTCGACCAGGCGTTCGGCACCCACTTCCCGGCCGTCACCGGCAACGGCGAGGAGGTCAGCAACCGGGCCTGGGCGCCCGCGGTGGACGTCCGCGAGACCGACGAGGCGCTCACCCTCCTCGTCGACCTGCCGGGCATCCAGAGCGAGGACGTCGACATCACGGTCGAGAACCGGACGCTGACCCTGCGCGGCGAGCGGAAGTTCGAGAAGGAGGTCGACCGGGACAACTACCACCGGATCGAGCGCGCCTACGGCCTGTTCGCGCGCACCTTCACCCTGCCGACCAACGTCCGCACGGACGACGTCAAGGCGACCTTCGCCGACGGCGTGCTGACCCTCGTCCTGCCCAAGGCCGAGGAGTCCAAGCCGCGCAAGATCAACATCCAGTGACGGCTTTCCTAGGGGGGCTGTTCCAGCCCCCCTCCCCGCGTGGATGACGCCCCGGTCGGCCGGGGCGTTTTCTTTTGGTACGATCCGCCGGATCGATCCCGGAGAATGCCGCTCCGGCCGGGGAGCTCATCGGAGCCCGAGGAGAGCGCCCAATGAACGAGCCTCGGTACGCCCCCCGACCACACGCCCGCCGGCTGCCGCTCGCCGCCGCGGCGATCGCGGCCGCCCTGGCGCTCGGCGTCCTCGCGCTCGGCGGCTGCGCCGGCTGCAACGGCGGCCCGCCGGCCGAGGACGGCGCTGCGACCCCGGACGGCGAGCCGCGCCGGGGCGGCCAGGCGGTGATCGCGCTGGGCGCCGACATCACCGGCGTCAACAACCTGATCGCGCGCACCAACAACCCCACCGAGTCGGTCCTGCGCCTGGCCTACCTGCAGCTCGTGCGCGAGCGGATCGACTGGGAGAAGGGGCCGCCGACCTTCGAGCCCAACCTGGCCGAGCGCTGGGAGTGGTCCGACGACCACCTCACGATCACCTTCCACCTGCGCCGCGACGCGCGCTGGAGCGACGGCGAGCCGGTCACCGCCGAGGACGTGCGCTTCAGCCACGAGGCCCAGATCCACCCCGACGTCGCCTGGGACACCGCCTACTACAAGGACGCGGTCACCGGCGTCGAGGTGGTCGATCCGCACACCGTCCGCTTCACCTTCAGCCACGTCTACCCGAGCCAGCTCCTCGAGCTGAACGAGGGCTACGTCTTCCCGGCGCACGTCTACGGCCAGATCCCGTTCAGCGAGTGGCGGACCCGGGGCCAGTGGTTCCTCGACCACGCCGTCTACGCCGGCCCGTTCGTCGTCGCCTCGTGGACGCCGCAGCAGGAGATCGTCCTCGAACCCAACCCGAGCTACTTCGACCCCGAGCTGCCGCGGCTCGACCGGGCGGTGTTCCGGATCATCCCCGACCCCGCCAACCGCCTCACCCAGCTCCTCTCCGGCAGCGTCCACTTCACCGACGGCTTGTCGCCCGAGGCGGCCGAGCGGATCCGCCGCGAGCCGGGCGTGGAGCTGATCGACTACTGGGGCCCGTCGTTCATCTTCGTCGCCTGGAACCTCGCCCGCGAGCCGTTCGACGACCCCGAGGTGCGCCGCGCGCTCACCCTCGCGATCGACCGCCAGACCCTGGTCGACAACGTCTGGGGGGAGTTCGGGCGGATCAGCAACTCGCCGGTGATCCAGAACGTCTGGATCTACAACCGCGACCTCGAGCCCTGGCCCTACGACCCCGAGCGCGCCCGCCGGATGCTCGCCGGCCTCGGCTGGACCGACTCCGACGGCGACGGCACGCTCGACAAGGACGGAGAAGATCTCGCCTTCGAGCTGGCCACCAACTCCGACAACCGCCAGCGGATGGACGCGGCGGTCCTGATCCAGAGCCAGCTCGCGCAGATCGGCGTCGAGGTGGCGCCGCGCGGGATGGAGTTCCAGAGCCTGATCACGCGGATCGAGGCGGGCGACTACGACGCCGCGATCCAGGGCTGGACGATGCCGACCGGCCTCGACTTCAAGTTCGCCTTCCACACCGAGGAGATCGGGGACGGCAACAACTTCGTCCACTACTCGAACCCCGAGGTTGACCGCCTGCTCGACGAGTTCCGGATCCAGCCCGAGGTGGCCGACGGCGAGCCGCTGCTGCTGCGAATCCAGGAGCTTTTGCACCAGGACCTGCCGTACACCTTCCTCTGGGAGTCGAAGCGCGCGGTGGGGGTGAGCGGGAAGCTCCGGGACGTCCGCCCCGGGGCTGTCTACTTCCACGAGAACCTCCCCGAGTGGTGGTTCGCCGAGTAGAGCCCGGGAAACCGTCGTGACCCGCTACCTGCTGCGGCGCGTCGCGGGCTCGCTGCTGCTGATCTGGCTCCTGGTCAGCCTCGCCTTCGTCCTCCTCCACGCCGTCCCCGGCGACCCGCTCAACGCCCTCGCCGGCGGCCAGGCCGAGCGGCTGAGCGGCGAGCAGCGGCGGAACCTGGCGCGGATCTACGGCCTCGACCGCCCGGTCCGGGTCCAGTACGGGCGCTGGCTCGCCGCCGCCGCCAGCGGCGACTGGGGGATCTCGATCACCCACCAGCGGCCGGTCTCGCGGGTGATCGCCGAGGCGCTGCCGGCCACGGCGGCGCTCGCCTTCGCCGCCATGGCGGTCGAGTACGCGGTCGCCCTGCCGCTCGGCGTCTGGGCCGCCCGCCGGCGCGGCCGCGTCCCCGACCACCTGGCGCGCGGGCTCGGCCTCGGCCTCTACGCGGTGCCGCCGTTCTGGCTCGCTCTCATGGCGATCTACCTCTTCGGCTACCTGGTGCCGGTCTTCCCGCCCAGCAACGCGTTCTCCCCGGGCGCCGGCGACCTGCCGCCGCTCGCCCGCCTCGCCGACCGCCTGTACCACCTGGCGCTGCCGGCGCTGGTGCTCGGCCTGTCGACCGCCGGCGGCACGGCTCGGCAGGTGCGCAACAGCCTCCTCGGCGTGCTCGGCAGCGAGCACATCCGCGCCGCGCGCGCCAAGGGGCTGTCGGAGCGCCGCGTGCTCTGGGTCCACGCCCTGCGGCCGGCCCTGGCGCCGATCCTCCAGCTCCTCGGCGCCTCGCTGCCGTTGCTCCTCAACGGCGTGCTGGTGATCGAGTTCGTCTTCTCCTGGCCCGGCCTCGGCGGCATCGCCTTCCAGGGGATCCGCACCCTCGACCTCCCCCTGGTGCTCGCGATCACCGCGTTCTCGGGGGTGCTGGTGGTGGCCGGCAACCTGGCCGCCGACCTCCTCCACGCCGCCGCCGACCCGCGCGTCCGCGACGCCCTGGTGGAGGCGCCGTGAGGAGCCGCCGGCGGCTCCAGCCGGCGCTCGCGGCCGGCCTCGGGATCGTCGCCCTGTTGGCCCTGGTCGCCGCCGCAGCGCCGCTCCTCGCCTCGGCCGACCCGGGGCGGCCGTTCGACGCCGCCGCCGGCAAGAACCTGCCGCCGGGCGCCGAGCGCCGCGTCGTCGAGCGGGCCGACGGCCGGACGCCGCTCCTGGCCGAGACGGTCGAGCGCCGCGGCGCCGAGCTGGTGCTCCGCCGCATGGGCCGCGAGGAGACCCTGCCGGCGGCGGCGGTCGCCAACCTCGGCGCCGACGGCCTGCCGCCCTCGCGCACCTTCCCGCTCGGCACCGACCACCTCGGCCGCGACCTCTGGGCGCGGCTGGTCCACGGCGCCCGGGTGTCGCTCGCGGTCGGTTTGCTCGCCACCGGCCTGGCGTTGACCCTGGGCGTCGCGGTCGGCTGCGCCGCGGCGCTCGGCGGCGGCGCGGTCGACGCGGTGCTGATGCGGCTGGTCGACCTGGTGCTCGCCTTCCCGCGCCTCTTCCTCCTGATCGCGGTGGTGGCGGTGCTGCAGCCGGGGGGCGCGGCGATCGTGCTGGTCCTCGGCGCCACCGGCTGGATGCTCACCGCGCGCCTGGTGCGCGCCGAGATCCTGGCGCTCAAGCGGCGCGACTTCGTGGTCGCGGCGCGGGCGATGGGGCAGCATCCGCTGGCGATCCTCGGCCGGCACCTCCTGCCCAACGCGATCGGCCCGGCGCTGGTGGCCGCGGGCCTCCTGGTCGGCGACGTCATCCTCGCCGAGGCGGCGCTCTCCTTCCTCGGCCTCGGCGTCCCCGAGCCGGCGCCGACCTGGGGCCGGATGATCCGCGACATCAACGACGGCGCCTGGGAGCGCTGGTGGCTGGCGCTCTTCCCCGGGCTCGCGATCGTGGCCACGGTGATCGGCTTCAACCTGATCGCGGACGGCCTCCGCGACCGGCTCGACGTTCGTTCTTGAGCCGTTCCCCGGCGCCGCCGGCTGTGAGAGCATCCGGCTCCCCATCTGGAGGACCGACGCCATGCCGACCCCCGCCGACCTCGACCGGATCGAACGCGCCGACCGCCTGCGCGAGGAGCGCCGGAACGCCCGGCGCGGCAAGCCCGAACGGTCGTTCCTCGCCATCTCCGAGCTGACTCCGGCCCAGGTGCGCGAGCTGATCGCGGGCGGCCTCGCGGTCAAGCGCGACCCGCGCCGCTTCGAGCGCGCTCTCGCCGGCAAGCGGGTGGCGCTCTTGTTCCAGAAGACCTCGACCCGCACCCGCTGCTCGTTCGAGGTCGGCGTCGGCGAGATGGGGGGCCAGCCTCTCTTCCTCGACTGGCGGACCACCAACTTCACCCTCGGCCACCTCGAGGACGAGAGCAAGGTGCTGTCGCGCTACTTCGACCTGATCATGGCCCGGGTCTACAAGCACGAGGACCTGGTGACGATGAAGGGGGCGAGCGAGGTGCCGATCATCAACGGCCTGTGCGACCGCCACCACCCGTGCCAGGGGCTGACCGACTACATGACCGCGCTCGAGTACTTCGGCGACCTCGACGGGCTCAAGATCGCCTACGTCGGCGACGGCAACAACGTCAGCCACTCGCTGATCGAGGGGGCGGTGCGGGTCGGCATGTCGATCGCGGTCGCCCACCCCGAGGGCTATGCCCCGAAGGAGGAGATCGTCGCCGCCGCCCGCGAGCTGGGATCGGTGACCCTGACCCACGACCCGAGGGAGGCGGTCGAGGGGGCCGACGTGGTCTACACCGACACCTGGGTGTCGATGGGCGACGAGGCGCAGAAGGAAGTGCGCCTGGCCGCCTTCGCCGGCTACGCGGTCGACGAGGAGCTGATGGCGCACGCCCCCACTCACGCGCTCGTGATGCACTGCCTGCCGGCCCACCGCGGCTACGAGATCAGCGGCGCGGTAATGGACTCGGCCAACTCGGTGGTCTGGGACCAGGCCGAGAACCGCCTCCACCTCCAGAAGTACCTGATGGCCTGGATCCTGGAAGCGGTGTAGCGGGTGGCGGAGGTCCGCGAGCCGGCCGTGGGGCGCAAGCGCGCCCTCACCGCACTCTTCGTCACGGTCCTGCTCGATCTGCTCGGCTTCGGCATGATCCTGCCGCTCTTGCCGTTCTACGCCCAGACGATGGGCGCGTCGGTGCTCCAGATCGGGGTGCTGTTCGGGGCCTTCTCGGGCGCCCAGCTCTTCTTCGCGCCGCTCCTCGGCCGGCTCTCCGACCGCTGGGGCCGGCGGCCGGTGATGCTCTTCTCGATCGCCGGGAGCCTGGCCGCTTACCTGCTGATGGCCGCCGCCCCGGAGCTCGGCCGCTGGGACTTCGCCGCCCTGCTCGTGGCGCGGTTCGCCGCCGGCGCCACCGCCGCCAACTTCTCGGTCGCCCCGGCCTACATCGCCGACGTCCTGCCGCCGGCCGAGCGGGCGCGCGGGATGGGGCTCGTCGGCGCCGCCTTCGGCCTCGGCTTCGTGCTCGGCCCGGCGATCGGCGGCGGGCTGGGCCTCCTCGGCCACGCCGCGGTCGCGCTCGGCGCCGCGGCGCTGGCGGCGGTCAACCTGGTGCTCGCCGCCGCCTGGCTCCCCGAGCCGCTGACCGACGAGAGCCGGCGCACCGCCCGCGGCGCCTCCTGGCTCGACCTCGGGACGCTCGGACGGCTCGCCCACGACCGCGCGCTCGGCGGCCTGATGCTGCTCTGGTTCCTGACCACCTTCTGCTTCTCGCTGATGGAGTCGACCCTGGCGCTCTTCGCCCAGGAGCGCTTCGGCTTCGGCCAGCGCGAGACGAGCTTCCTCTTTGTCCTGATCGGCGTCGTGCTGGTGGCGGTCCAGGGCGGCGCGGTGGGGCGGCTCTCGAAGCGGTTCGGCGAGCGCAGGCTGCTCCTGGCCGGGATCGCGCTCCTGGCGGCGAGCCTGGCGGCGCTCCCCGAGCCGGCGCGGCTCCCCTACTTCGCCGCCGTCGCCTGCGTCCTCGCGGTCGGCACCGCGCTCTCGAACCCCTCGGCGATGGCGCTGGTCAGCCGCGTCGCCGGTGTCTCGTCCCAGGGCGAGACGATCGGCCTGTCGCACTCCTTCGGCTCGCTCGCCCGCCTGCTCGGCCCGCTCGCCGGCACCTGGATCTTCGCCCACCTCGGCCCGGCCTGGCCGTTCCGCGCCGGCGGCGCGCTGATGGCGGCCTCGCTACTCCTGGGCGTGGTCGTGATGCGCTGGGTCGGCCCGGCGACCGAGGCGCGCGCGACCGAGGCGCGCGCGATCGAGCCGCTGTGACCCGAGCCGCTGTACCACCGTGCTGACCCGCGACTTCGACTACGACCTGCCCGCCGAGCGCATCGCCCAGCGCCCGGCGCCGCGCGGCGAGAGCCGGCTGCTTGTCCTCGACGCCGAGGGCGCGGAGCGCCACCGGCGGGTCCGCGACCTGCCGGAGCTGATCGAGCCCGGCGACCTGCTGGTGGTCAACGACACGAGGGTGATCCCGGCGCGCCTCTTCGCCCGCCGCCTCCCCGGCGGCGGCCGGATCGAGCTGCTCCTGGTCGAGAAGTCCGGCGAGCGCGAGTGGGACGCGCTCGTCAGGCCGGGCAAGAAGGCGCGGCCGGGGACCGCGCTCGACCTCGGCGACGGCCTCACGGCGGTGACCGCCGAGCGAAAGCCGGAGACCGCCGCCGGCGAGCCGCCCGCCGAGGGCGACGGCCGCCTGCGCGTCTCTTCTCCGAGCCGGTCGAGCCCCACCTCGAGCGCCTCGGCCACGTGCCGCTACCGCCCTACATCCAGCGCCCCGACGACGTCGCCGACCGCGAGCGCTACCAGACTGTCTACGCCCGCCGCCCGGGCGCGATCGCCGCCCCGACCGCCGGCCTCCACCTCGACCAGGCGCTCCTCGCCGCGATCGAGGCCAAGGGCGTCGCGATCGCCCCGATCACCCTCCACGTCGGCATCGGCACCTTCAAGCCGGTCACCGCCGAGCTGGTCGACGAGCACCGGATGGAGACCGAGCGCTACGAGATCCCCGAGCCGACCGCCGCCGCGATCGCCGCCGTCCGCGCCGCCGGCGGCCGCGTCGTCGCGATCGGCACCACGGTCGTCCGCACCCTCGAGTCCGCCGCGGCCGCCGGCGACGGCACGATCCAGCCCGGCGCCGGCCGCACCGACCTCTTCATCACCCCCGGCTACCGCTTCCGGGCCGTCGACGCGCTCCTGACCAACTTCCACCTCCCCTGCTCGACGCTCCTGATGCTGGTCTGCGCCTTCGCCGGCACCGAGCGCGTCCTCGCCGCGTACCGCGAGGCGATCGCCGGGGGCTACCGTTTCTACTGCTACGGGGATGCGATGTTCTGCCGGCGGTCCTGAACGATCCGCCACGCCACCACCGCCGCGCCGTAGCCGTTGTCGATGTTGACCACCGCGACGCCAGGGGCGCAGGCGTTGAGCATGGTCAGGAGCGGGGCGATGCCGCCGAAGGCGGCGCCGTAGCCGATGCTGGTGGGGACCGCGATCACCGGCGCCGGGATCAGGCCGGCGAGGACGGTGGGGAGGGCGCCGTCCATGCCCGCCACCGCGATGACGAGCGTCGGCCTGGCGGAGGGCGGGGAGGGCGGCGAGCAGGCGGTGGAGGCCGGCGACGCCGACGTCGGCGTGGCGCTCGACGGCGAGGCCGAACCAGTGCTCGGCGCAGACCGCGGCCTCCTCGGCGACCGCGAGGTCGGCGGTGCCGGCGGCGACGACCGCGATCGGACCGGCGCCGGCGGCGAGCGCGGGCGGCTCGCCGGCGGTGAGGACGCGGGCGCGGTGTGGTAGACGGCGCCGGGGAGCGCCGCGACGAGGGCGGCGCCGGGCTCGGCGGCGAGGCGGGTGACCAGGACGCGGCCATGGGCGTCGAACAGGCGGCACGCGATCGCGATCAGCTCGGCCTCGGTCTTGCCCTCGCCGAAGACCGCCTCGGGCAGGCCGTTGCGCAGCTCGCGGTGGAGGTCGAGCTTGGCGTAGCCGAGGTCGGCGTAGGGGAGGTCGGCGAGGCGCGCGGCGGCGTCCTCGGGGGTGATCTCGCCGCGGGCGACGGCGGCGAGGATCTCGTGGAGGCGTTCGGGTGTCATGGGTTCAGGACGCGGTGCCGGACCCTCGAGGCGCCGAGCCGGCGACCGGACCGCGGAAAGCTCAGGCCGTCACGGCGCAGGGATCCTCGACCGGCTCGCCGACCGCCGGCCGACGACCGCCGGCCGCCGCGCTTCTCGCCGGCCGGTCCGCTCCGCCCTGCCGGTAGCCCTCCGGGTCGTAATCGACCCGCTCGAAGCCTAGCGCCGCGAGCCGCAGCGCCAGCTCGGACCAGCTCGCGGCGAGGCGCGGCACCTCCTCCGAACCCACCTCGACCCGCGCCGCGCCGCGGTCGTGGCGCACGCGGACGACCCGGAAGCCTTCAGCGGCGAGGATCTCCTCGGCGGCCTCGATGCGGCGGAGCTTGCCGAGGGTGACGAGCTGGCCGTGCGGGATGCGCGAGGAGAGGCAGGCGTTGGCCGGGCGGTCCCAGACCGAGAGCCCGAGCGCGCGGGCGAGCCGGCGCACCTCGTCCTTGGTCGCGCCGGCGGCGAGGAGCGGGCTCTAGATCCCGCGCTCGCGGATCGCCGCGCAGGCCCGGCCGGTCGGGGCCGGGGTCGGAGGCGTTGGTGCCGTCGCAGACCACCGCGTAGCCGCGCTCGGCGGCCAGCCGCAGCATCGTGTCCATCCGCATCCCCTGGCAGACGTAGCAGCGGTGGCGCGGGTTGGCGACGAACTCGGGGTCGTCCAGCTCGCGGTAGGTCACCGCCTCCCAGCGGATGCCGATCTCGGCGGCCAGCCGCCGGGCGTGGTCCAGCTCGGCGCCGGCCAGGGTCTCGGCCGCCGCGGTCACCGCCAGCGCCCGCTCCCCCACCGCCCGCCGCGCCAGCGCCGCCACCACCGCCGAGTCGACGCCGCCCGAGTAGGCGACCAGGATCGAACCGTGGCGGGCGAGCGCGGCGACCAGCTCGACGATCTGGCGATCGGGCCGGCGGTCGGGGTTCGGCGCTCCGATCATAGGCAGCGGATGGTAGCACCCGCCGGCGAGCCGCCCTGCCGGCCCGCCGCTCAGCGCCGGTTCCGCCGCTCGCGCTCCTCGGGCGAGCCGCCCGGGAAGCGCGCCAGCGCGATCGGCACCAGGAAGAGCGCGGTGTAGGGGACGAGCGCGTAGTGCGGCACCAGCGGCGCGGCGAGCTGCTCGGCCGCCGGCGCCCAGGCGCGCAGCAGGTAGAGGACGCCGGGCGGCCCCAGCCAATAGAGGAGGCGCACCCGGCTCCTCATCGACTCCGGCAGGCGACCGCGCCGCCGGAGGTAGACGTTCCCCGACAGCCAGCCGAGCGCCCCGGCGGTCGAGTAGAACCCGTAGAGCGAGATCGGCAACGGCCCGGCGAACGACGCGAGGCCGGCGAAGTGGATCAGCGCCACCGTCCAGCAGACGGTGCAGACTACGAGGAGCAGGCGCTCGAACGAGGTCGGCATGACACGGCAAGCCTAGATCAGGCGCGACCCCGCGGTCGCTCGAAGCGGCGGCGGGCGCTACGAGGCCGCCGGCGCCATCTCCGCCGCGTACTCCTCGACCGGCGGGCAGGAGCAGATCAGGTTGCGGTCGCCCCAGGCGTCGTCGATCCGGGCCACCGCGGGCCAGAACTTGCTCTCGCGCACCCACGGCACCGGGAAGGCCGCGGTCTCGCGGCTGTAGGGGCGGCTCCACTCGTCGGCGGTGACCGCCGCCGCGGTGTGGGGGGCGTTGACCAGCGGGTTGTCCTCGCGCGGCCAGCGCCCGTCTTCGATCGCGCGGATCTCGCCGCGGATCGCGATCAGGGCGTCGCACAGGCGGTCCAGCTCGGCGCGGGTCTCGCTCTCGGTCGGCTCGATCATCAGCGTGCCGGCGACCGGGAAGGAGACCGTCGGGGCGTGGAAGCCGTAGTCCATCAGGCGCTTGGCGATGTCGCGCGCCTCGACGCCGGCGCTCGCCTTGACGGGCCGCAGGTCGAGGATGAACTCGTGTGCGACGCGGCCGCTGGCGCCGCGGTAAAGGACCGGGTAGTGCTCGCCGAGCCGGTGCTCCATGTAGTTGGCGGCGAGGATGGCGTGCTCGGTGGCGCGGGTCAGGCCGGGGGTCCCCATCATCGCGATGTAGGCCCACGAGATGGTCAGGATCGACGCGCTGCCGAGCGGCGCCGCGGCCACCGGCCCGATCGCCCGCTCGCCGCCCGTGCCGGGCGCCAGCGGATGGCCGGGGAGGAACGGCGCCAGGTGCGGCGCGCAGCAGATCGGCCCCATCCCCGGGCCGCCGCCGCCGTGCGGGATGCAGAAGGTCTTGTGGAGGTTCAAGTGGCAGACGTCGGCGCCGTAGTCGCCGGGGCGGCAGAGGCCGACCTGGGCGTTCAGGTTGGCGCCGTCGAGGTAGACCTGGCCGCCGTGGCGGTGGACCGCGTCGCAGATTTCACGGATCCGCGGCTCGAAGACGCCGTGGGTCGACGGATAGGTGACCATCAGCGCCGCCAGCCGGTCGCGGCACGCCTCGGCCTTGGCCGCGAGGTCGCCGACGTCGATGTTGCCGCCGGCGTCGCAGGCGACGACCACCACCTCCATGCCCGCCATCACCGCCGAGGCCGGGTTGGTGCCGTGCGCCGAGACCGGGATCAGGCAGACGTCGCGCCCGGGCTCGCCGCGGTCGCGGTGGTAGGCGCGGATCACCGACAGCCCGGCGTACTCCCCCTGCGAGCCGGCGTTGGGTTGGAGCGAGCAGGCGGAAAAGCCGGTGATCTCGCACAGCCACGCCTCGAGCGTCGACGCCAGCTCGCGGTAGCCCTCGGCCTGGCCGGCGGGCGCGAACGGGTGGAGCGACGAGAAGCCCGGGAGGGTCAGCGGCATCATCTCGGCGGTGGCGTTCAACTTCATCGTGCACGAGCCGAGCGGGATCATCGAGCGGGTCAGCGACAGGTCGCGGGCCTCGAGGCGCCGCAGGTAGCGCAGCATCTCGTGCTCGGTGTGGTAGGTGTGGAAGACCGGGTGGGTGAGGTACTCGCCGGTCCGCGCGTGGGGCGCCGGGAAGCCGAGGTCGGCAGCGGCGGCGAGTGTCTCGGGATCGGCCGGAGTCTCCCTGCCGAGAGCCTCGGCGAGGATCGCCACGAGGTCCGCCACGTCGGCGGCCGTCACCGTCTCGTCGAGGGTCACGCCGACCGCGCCGTCGTCCAGGCGCCGCAGGTTGATCCGCCGCTTCGCCGCCGCCGCGTGGACCGCCTCGGCGCCGCCGGCGACCCCGGGGGGCAGGCCGATCCGCAGGGTGTCGAAGAACGGCTCGGCGGGGAGCCGGTAGCCTTGCCGGCGCGCCCCCTCGGCGACGGCGCCCGCGGCGGCGTGAACCCGCCGGGCGATCCGTCGCAGCCCCTCCGGGCCGTGGTAGACGCAGTACATGCCGGCCATCACCGCCAGCAGCACCTGCGCGGTGCAGATGTTCGAGGTCGCCTTCTCGCGCCGGATGTGCTGCTCGCGGGTCTGGAGCGCCATCCGGTAGGCCGGGTTGCCGGCGGCGTCGCGCGAGAGGCCGATGATCCGGCCGGGGATGCGCCGCTTGTGCTCGTCGCGGGTCGCGAGGTAGGCGGCGTGGGGCCCGCCGTAGCCCATCGGCACGCCGAAGCGCTGGGTCGAGCCGACCGCGACGTCGGCGCCGAGCTCGCCCGGCGGCCGCAGCAGGCAAAGCGCCAGGGGGTCGGCGGCGACCACCGCCAGGGCGCCGGCGGCGCGGGCGCGCTCGATCGCCGCCGCGTAGTCGAGCACGCGGCCATCGCTGGCCGGGTACTGGAGGAGGATGCCGATCAGGCTCGCCGGGTCGGTGCCGCCGGCCTCGAAATCGGCGCCCGGGCCGCGCCGCACCTCGACGCCGAGCATCCCGGCGCGGGTTTCGACCACCGCGGCGGTCTGCGGGTGGCAGTCGTCCGAGACCCAGAAGACGTTGCGGTCGCCCTTCGCGGCGGCCAGGCAGAGGCTCATCGCCTCGGCGGCGGCGGTCCCCTCGTCGAGCAGCGAGGCGTTCGCGACCGGCAGGCCGGTCAGGTCGGCGATCGCGGTCTGGAAGACCAGGAGCGCCTCGAGCCGGCCCTGGGCGATCTCCGCTTGGTAGGGGGTGTACGCCGTGTACCAGCCCGGGTTCTCGAGCACGTTGCGCTGGATCACCGGCGGCACCAGGGTGCCGTGGTAGCCGAGGCCGATGTAGGAGCGCCAGACCCGGTTCTTCGCCGCCATCGCGCCCATCGCGGCGAGGAGCTCGCTCTCCGACAGCGCCCGGTCGCCGGGCCAGCCCGCGGGCACCGCCAGGTCGAGCGGCCGATCGAGGCGGATCGCCGCCGGCACGGTCTCGGCGACCAGCTCCTCGAGCGAGCCGAGGCCGAGGGTCTCGAGCATCGCGGCGGCCTCGCTCTCCGACGAGCCGAGGTGGCGCCGCGGGAAGGTGTCGACGGGATCGAGCAGGCGGACGGGCTCTCGGCCGGGGGCGGGCGGCGCGGCGGTCAACTCAGCCCTCTCCCTTCTTCAGGTACTCCTGGTAGGCCGCGGCGTCCATCAAGGCCGCCAGCTCGTCGGCGGAGTCGTAGCGCAGGCGGATCAGCCAGCCCTTGCCGTGCGGGTCCTCGTTGAGCAGCTCGGGGTCCTCGCCGACCGCCTCGTTGGCCTCGACCACCTCGCCGGTCAGCGGCGTGTAGATCTCGGCCACCGCCTTGACCGACTCGACGCTGCCGATCTCGTCGCCGGCGCCGAAGCGGGTGCCGACCTCGGGCAGCTCGACGTAGACCACCTCGCCCAGCTCCTCCTGGGCGAACTCGGTGATCCCCAGGACGCAGGTGCCGTCGCCCCGGTCCTGCACCCACTCGTGCTCCTCGGTGTAGCGGTATTCGCTCGGGTACATGGCTCGCTCCCTCCTCGTGGTCAACGCGGCCGCTTGTAGAACGGGATCTCGACCACCCGCGCCGGCAGCTCGCGGCCGCGGACGTCGACGGTCAGCTCGGTGCCGGGCACGGCGAGCGCGGGCGGCAGGTAGGCGAGGCCGATCGCCTTCTCGAGCGTCGGGCTCCAGGTGCCGCTGGTGACCCGGCCGACCTCGCGGCCGCCGCTCTTGACCAGGTGGCCGTCGCGCGCGATCCCCTTGCCGGTGATCTCGAAGCCGGCGAGCTTGCGCCCGACCCCCTGCTCCTTCTGGCGCGCCAGCGCCTCGCGGCCGATGAAGTCCCCCTTGTCGAGCTTGACCACCCAGCCGAGGCCGGCCTCCCAGGGGGTGGTCTCCTCGTCCAGCTCGTGGCCGTAGAGCGCCATCGCCGCCTCCAGGCGCAGGGTGTCGCGGGCGCCGAGGCCGGCGGGGCGCAGCCCGTAGGCCTCGCCGCGGTCCATCAGGAGGTCCCAGACCGCCTCGGCGTCGGCGGCGTCGACGTAGAGCTCGAAGCCGTCCTCGCCGGTGTAGCCGGTGCGCGAGACCAGCGCCCGCTTGCCGCCGACCTCGCCCGGCGCGTGGCCGTAATAGCGCAGGCCGGACAGCTCGATCGAGACCAGGGGCGCGAGGATGTCGACCGCCCGCGGTCCCTGGAGCGCGAGGAGGGCGTAGGAGTCCGAGACGTCCTCGATCTCGACCCCCGGGGCGGCGGCGCCGACCTCGAGGATGCGCGCGACGTCGCGCTCGCGGTTGCCGGCGTTGACCACCACCAGGTACTCGCCCTCCGCGATCCGGTAGACCAGGAGGTCGTCGATGTAGGTGCCGCGATCGGTCAGGAGCCCGCTGTAGTGGGCGCGGCCGTCGGCGAGCTTGGCGACGTCGTTCGGGGTCAGCCGCTGGAGGAACGCCTCGGCGCCGGGGCCGGCGACCCGCACCTCGCCCATGTGGGAGACGTCGAAGAGCCCCGCCGCGGTGCGCACCGCGCGGTGCTCGCCGATGACGCCGTCGTACTGGACCGGCATCTCCCAGCCGGCGAAGGGGACCATCCGGGCGCCGGCCGCGACGTGGCGGCCGTGGAGCGGCGTCCGCCGCAGCTCGCTCTCGGGCATGGACAGGGGTCCTCCTGGCGGTTCCTAGGGGGCGGATCGGAGGTGGCGACGCTACCACAGCGAACGGGCCGCCGGCCGAGGGCGCCGGCGGCCCGGAGAGTGAACGGCAGGGTGACGGCGGACCGGCTGGTCAGGCCGCGCCGCCGGACGCCGGCGGACCGCCTCCGCGCGGGCCGCCCGGGGGCCCGTGCGGGCCGCCGCGGTGGTGGCCGCGGCCGAACACCCGCCGGGCGTCGCGCAGGACCTCGAAGCGCTCGAGCTGCTCCGGGGTCAGGATCGCCTCGAAGTCCTCGATCGCCCCCTGGAGGACCGCGCGCAGCGCCTCGCCGTTGTCGTGGAGCGCGATGGTCAGCGCGCCGACCGCGGCCGGGTCGGGCTCGGCGGCGTCGAGCGCCTCGCGGAGCTGGCCGGCGAGGTCGCGGCGGGCGGTGCGCAGCGGCTCGGCGGCGGTGCGGGCGGCCTCGAAGATCGCCCGCGCCTCGGCGATCTGGGCCTCGGTCAGATCGAGGAAGTGGGCCAGCCGGCGGAGCGGCAGGCGGTGCAGGCCCTCGCCGCCGCCCCCGGCGTCGCCCTCGGCCGCGGCAGCACCGCCGAAAAAGCCCGGGCCGCCGAAGCCGCCGCCCGGCAGATAGCCGCCGTCGGGGTCGCCGAGCGGGCCGCCGCCGGCGAGCGCCAGGGCGGGGACCAGGAGCAGCGCCGCGAGCAGGGCGGCGAGGGCGGGGTGGATGCGCCGGGGGCGCGGGCGGGCGGCGGGTCCGGCCGGGCCGGGCGAGCCGGGGGTCGGGGTGGGGCGGGCGTCGGGAGTGCGTTCCATGGTCGGTCTCCTGTCGTGATCGTCGTTGCCTTGCTGGCGGTCTCGGTCGCTTCGCCGGCGGGCGCCCGAGGGTCTCGTCCCCGCGCCGCGTCCGCCTCCGCCCGGTGGAACCCGCGGCCGTGCCGCTTCCTGCGCCCGCTGACTGCGCCCGTCCCCGCGGCCGCCCCTCCGGCCGCCGCCGTCACAGCTTCGGCCGCCGCCTGTGACGGCCCCGTCGGCGGTGCGTCACGGCCGCGCGCGGTTCGCTCTCCTAGCATGTCCTCCCGGGATCTAAATGCCGATCGACAAAGGCAAAACCACGATCCGGTCCCGGGGACCGGGCGGCCGCGAGGGGGAGACGCCGATGACCGCCAGGTGCGACCTTCACGTCCACACCAAGCACTCCAACCGGCCGAGCGAGTGGATCCTGCGGCGGCTGGGCTCGCCCGAGAGCTTCATGGAGCCGGCGGAGGTCTACCGGCGCTGCAAGCGGCGCGGCATGCGCTTCGTGACGATCAGCGACCACGACGTGATCGGCGGCGCGCTCGAGATCGCCCACCACCCGGACGCCTTCGTCTCCTGCGAGGTGACCGCGGAGTTCCCCGAGGACGGCTGCGAGGTCCACTGCCTGGTCTGGGGGATCGACGAGGCGCGCCACCGCGAGATCCAGGCCCTCCGCGGGAACCTCTACGAGCTGCGCGACTACCTCTACGACCAGGAGATCGCCCACGCCGTGGCGCACCCGCTCTACCGGGTCAACGACCGGCTGAGCCTCGGGCACTTCGAGAAGCTCCTGGTCCTGTTCAAGCGCTTCGAGGGGCGCAACGGCATCCACGACGGCGGCAGCAACCGGACCGTCGAGGCGATCGCCGGCGCGCTCACCCCGGAGGTGGTCTTCGACCTCGCCGAACGCCACGGCATCGACCCGCGCGATCCCGAGCCGTGGGTCAAGCGGCTGACCGGCGGCAGCGACGACCACGGCGGGATCTACGCCGCCACGACCTGGACCGAGACCCCCGAGGCCGCGACGGTCGCCGAGTACCTCGAGCACCTGCGGCGCGGCGACCACCGGCCGGGCGGCGCCGAAGGCTCGGCGCTGCGCCTGACCCAGAGCCTCTACACCATCGCCTGGGAGGACTTCCGGCGCCGCTTCCCGATGCCCTGGCAGCGGCACCACCCGTTCGCGCGGCTGCTGCGCAAGCTGGCCCGGAGCGGCGAGGCCGGGGGCGGCAAGGTGGTGGCGCGCGCGGCGGCCCGCGGCGGCGCCGAGGGCGGCCTCGCTCCCGCCGGCGCCGCCGAGCGGCGCTCGCTGGCCCTGGCCGGAGAGGCCGCCGGCGCCGCCGTCCAGCGCCTCCTGCGCGGCGGCGTGCGCGGCATGCGGTTCGGCGACCCGGGCGCCGCGGCGGGCGCGGTCTCGGCGCTCGGCCCGATGCTCGCGGGCGCGGCGCCCTATCTCGTGGCGCTCTTCACCCAGTACAAGGACGCGCCGCTGGTGAAGACCGCCGCCGGCCGCTTCGCCCCCGGCGCCGCCGCCGACCCGGGGCGCAAGGCGTGGCTGGTCGACGGCCTCGACCAGGTCCACGGCGTCGCCCGCACGGTGCGCGAGACCGCGGCCGCGGCGGCCGCCCAGGGGCGCGACCTGGTGGTCGCCTCGTGCGGCGGCGGCGAGGCCCGGGAGGCGTTCCCGGTGCGCCGCTTCGCGCCGGTCCTCGAGCTGCCGCTGCCGGCCTACGAGACCCAGACGCTGGCGCTGCCGCCGGCGCTCGAGGTGCTCGACTTCCTCGAGCGCGGCGGCTTCGGCGAGGTGGTGGTCAGCGCCCCGGGGCCGATGGGTCTCCTGGGCGCCGCCGCCGCGCGCCTCCTCGGGCTGCCGCTGACCGCGATCTACCACACCGACTTCCCGCTCTACGCCCGCCACTTGACCGGCAGCGCCCGGCTCGAGGAGCTGACCGCCGGCTTCATGCGCTTCTTCTACGGCCTCGCCGACCGTGTCCTGGTGCGTAGCGAGGCCTACCGCGGCCGGCTGGTCGAGTACGGCGTCGACCCCGAGCGGATCGCGCTCCTCCCCCACGGCGTCGACCGCGGGCGCTTCCGGCCCGCCGCCGACGGCTGGCCGGCGGTCGCCGCGGCGCTCTGGGGCGAGCCGAGCCCTCGGGAGACCGCCGAGCGGCGGGAGGAAGAGACGGCCGCGCTCGCCGAGGCGGTCTGAGAGCGCGCTCAAACGGCGCTGTCACAAGGAGTTAACCCCTTCGTTGCGCCGCCTTTACGCCCGCCCGCTGTGGAAAACCTTACACTCCGCCTGCCGGCCGGTGGAGAGATTCATAGTGATATCGCCCAAAACCAATCTCCACCGCCACTTGGCGAGCTGACCCGTGCCCCCGAGCGACCTCGTGAAAGACCTGTTCCGAAGCGCTTTCCGCGCGTTTTCCACCGCCCGGTCCGCAGGGTTTTCCACAGCCCCCGCGCGCGCCGGCATGCTACTCTGCGAGCGATGATGAACCCCCGAGTCACCCTGGTCGAGGACGAGTCCAGCATCGCCGAGGTGCTCCGTTACAACCTCGAGAAGGAGGGCTTCCGGGTCGACACCCGCGCCCGCGGCGACGAGGCGCTGGACGCGATCCGCTCCGATCCGCCCGACCTCCTGCTGCTCGACCTGATGCTGCCCGGGATGGACGGCCTCGAGCTGACCCGGGCGCTCAAGCGCGATCCCGCGACCGCGCAGCTCCCGATCGTCATGCTCACCGCACGCGCCGACGAGGTCGACCGCATCGTCGGCCTCGAGCTCGGCGCCGACGACTACGTGAGCAAGCCGTTCTCGCCGCGCGAGGTGGTGCTGCGGGTCAAGGCGGTGCTGCGGCGCCTCCATCCCGGGGCCGAGACCGGCGACGACGAGTCGATCACGCTCGGCTCGATCCGCCTCGACGTGCCGGCTCACCGCGCCTGGGTCGGCGACGAGGAGATCCCGCTGACCGCCACCGAGTTCCGGCTGCTGAAGCTCCTGATGGAGCGCTGCGGCCGGGTGCAGTCGCGCAGCCGCCTCCTCACCGATGTCTGGGGCTACGCCGAGGACGTCGACAGCCGCACGGTCGACACCCACATCCGCCGCCTGCGCCGCAAGCTCGGGCCGGAGGCCGACCGGGTGGAGACGGTGATCGGCGTCGGCTACCGGCTGCGCCCCTAGGCGGCGGCTGCCCTTGCCGCGGCTCTCGCTCAAGCTCCGCCTGATCCCGCTCTGGCCGGTGCTCGCCGCGGTCGCGGCGGCGGCCGCTCTGCTCGCCTGGCTGCTGCCGCGCCCGCCGGCCGCCGGCCTCGGCGTGCCGATCTACGGTGCGCTCGGCCTCGCGCTCCTGGCCGCCCTGGCGGCCGCCGCGGCGGCCTGGTGGTGGCTCGACCGGACCCTGGTGCGGCCGCTCGACGGGGTGATCCGGGGCGCCCGCGACCTCGCCGGCGGCCGCACCGGCCACCGGCTGCCGCCGCCGGCCGATCAGGGGCTCGCCCGCCTGGCCGGCGCGATCAACCGGCTCGCGGAGCGAGGCGAGGAGCAGGTCGGTGCGGTACGTGCCGAGCGCGACCACTTGCACGCGATCCTCGAGAGCATGTCCGAGGGGGTGCTGGTGGTCGACGCCCAGGGCCGCGCCCGCTTCGTCAACGCCGCCTTCCGGCGCCTCTTCGGCCTCGCCGCGGACGGGCCGGCCGGTGACTTCGAGGGGCGGATGCCGCGCGAGGTCACCCGCCAGCCCGAGCTGGCGGCGGCGCTCCAGCGCGCGCTCGACGGCCGCCCCGCCGAGCCGCTCCAGATCGAGGTCCTGGGCCCCGAGCGGCGGTCGGTCGCGCTCGCCGCCGACGCCCTGCGCACCGAGGCCGGCGGCGCCATCGTCACGGTGCGCGACACCACCGAGCTGAACCGGGTCTCGGCGATGCGCCGCGACTTCGTCGCCAACGTCTCGCACGAGCTGAAGACGCCGCTGTCGGCGATCCGCGGCTACGCCGAGACCCTGCGCGACGGCGCCCTCGACGAGCCCGACACCGCGCACCGCTTCACCGAGCGGATCCTCGAGCAGTGCCGGCGCCTGCAGGCGCTGCTCGACGACCTCCTGACCCTGTCGCGGCTGGAGAGCGCCGAGGCGCCGTTCGAGGTCCGCCGGGTCGACCTCGCCGCCTGCGCCGCGCGCGCCGCCGAGGCGGTGTCGCGCGCCGCCGAGGAGCGCGGCGTCACGGTCGCGGTCGAGCCGCCGGAGGGAAAGGTCGAGATGCTCGGCGACCTCGGCGCCATCGAGCGCCTCCTGGTCAACCTGCTCGACAACGCGGTCAAGTACAACCGCGCCGGCGGCCGGGTGACGGTGCGCCTGGCGCGCGAGGGGCCGGGGGCGGTGATCGAGGTCGCCGACACCGGCATCGGCATCCCCGAGGAGCTGCAGCCGCGGATCTTCGAGCGCTTCTACCGGGTCGACAAGGGACGGGCGCGCGACGAGGGCGGGACCGGGCTCGGCCTCGCCATCGTCAAGCACGTCGCCCAGCGCCACGGCGGCTCGGTCGAGGTCGAGAGCCGGCCCGGCGAGGGCGCGCTCTTCCGCATCCGTTTGCTCGGCGCCGGAGGCGCGTCGCCGCGCCTCCGGTCCGGCCGCCTGTAGCCCGCCGGCTACGGCTACCCGACGCCCGCCACCGAGAAGCTCTCGGTGGCCGCCGTGGCGCCGTCGAGCAGGATCTCTACGGTGTAGCCGCCGGCCGGCCAGCCGTCGGGCTTCGAGAGGTGGAACTCGGTGACCACCGGGCCGGTCGGCGCCAGGTCCTGGGTCGAGTCGTCGACCACCTGGCCGTCCTCGTAGGTCCAGATCGCCCGCAGCGAAGCGGTCGCCGCCGCGCCCTCGGTCAGGACCACCGCGTAGAGCGTGTCGGCGGGAGCGAAGGTGCGGGTGGCGACCGTGACCCGCTGGTCCGGTCCGATCGCGCTGCCGATCTCGACCGCGGTGACGCGGACCCCGGCCGGCGCGGGCGCGGGAGCGGGAGCTGGAGCCGGGGCGGGAGCCGGCGGCGGCTCGGTCTTCTTGCCGCAGGCGGCGACGCCCACGAGCAGCAGGGCGCCCAGGGCGAGGGTGCGGAGAAGGTCGGTCTTCGACGGGGACTGCCGTTTTCCGTGCATCGGTGGTCTCGCTTCAGGGTTTGGGGATCTTGAGGGTCCAGCCGATCTGGATCCGGTCCGGGTTCTCGATCAGGTCGCGGTTGGCCTCGTGGATCTTCGGCCACTGGCTCGCCTTGCCGTAGTAGCGCTTGGCGATCTTCGACAGGCTGTCGCCGCTCACGACGACGTAGGTGTCGTGCGCCGGCGCGGGCGGCGGCGGCGCCGGCGGCGCGGTCGACGAGCCGCCGCTCTTGACGTTGCTGAAGTCGGCCTTGGGCTTGGCCGCCGGCGGCGCGGGCGCGCCGCTGCGCACCGTGCCGAAGTCCTTCGAGGGCGGCTTCTTGCCGTCCTTGGGGGGGAAGAGTCCCATGGTTTCCTCCTTCCGGATCGAACGAGGCGTCGGCCCGAGGCCGCGTTCGAGCGCCACCATACTACCGATCGAGCAGAATCTGAGCGAGGACTTGCCAAGGATCGCCGCCGGCGGCAGCGGCGGAGCGCGTAGCGCGACCGCCGGCGCAAGCCGGCGACTCGGGGTCGGGGGCCCCGCGGGATTCACTCCCGCGGGGCGGGGGGGTTGGAACAACCCCCCGAGAAAAAACCCATCAGAAGATGATCTGGTACTGGAGCCGGAACTCGTCGTTGGTGACGCTGCCGCCCGCCGGGATGCCGTTCTCGAGCTGGCGGTAGTCGGCCTGGAGCTTGTAGGCGTGCTTGTTGAAGAAGTAGCCGACGGCGACGCCGCGCTCTTCGCGCTCGTCGTTGGAGACGTCGGCGTTGGGGTCGAGCTCGGAGAGGCGGAGCGCGACCTCGAACTTCTTCGGCACGATGAAGAAGCCGGCCTGGAGGTTGTAGCCGTCGGTGTCGAAGTCGGAGAGCACGGTGCGGTCGACCGAGCCGTCGAAGTACTCGCCGAACAGGAACAGCCCCTTGTACTTGAACACCGCGTCGGCGCCGATGACCTCGGTGTCGTTGATATGGGCGGGGTTGCTGCCCGCGGCGGCGATCGGGCGCTCGTTGGACTCGTACTGGCCGGCGATCGCGAAGAGCGGCTTGTCGGTCGACTCGAAGTCGCCCTCGGAGTACTTGACGTCGCCGAACGGCTGGAAGGTCACCCGGGCGTCGATCTGGTAGTCGTCGTTGTCGTTGCGCGAGGTGTTGACGCCGTTGCCGTTGAAGATACCCACCCGCCAGTCGAGCTTGCCGGCCATCGGGGTGCCCCAGAGCTGGACGCCGATGTCGCGGCCGCGGGCGAAGGTGTTCGACACCGCCGAGCGGTCGACGAACTCCTGCGAGCCCGACGAGGTCAGCTCCTGGCGGCCGAACGGCACCTTGAACTGGCCGAACTTCAACTGGAAGTTCTTGTCGCCCTTGAAGTCGTAGTTGACGTTGGCGTCCTCGAGCAGGAGGCCGGCCGCGGCGGGCCAGTTGACCTGCAGCTCGTAAGTGAGGTCCTTGTCGTAGACCCAGCCCTCGAACTTGGTCTTGGCGCGCCGGATGCGGAACGACCCGACGTCGTCGCCGACCTCGGGCATCTCCTGGGTGAAGCGGATCTGGACGCGGTTCGAGATCACCAGCGACGCGCTCTTGCTCGTGATCGTGGTCTTGCCGTCCTTCCAGCTCACGTCGAACGGGATCTTGGGCAGCGCCGGCGTCGGCCGGTCGTACCCCGGGAGGTCGTGCTTGAAGAAGTAGAGGTCGGCCGCGGTCTCGTTCTCGGCGATCACGGTCATGCCGTTCTCGCCGCTGCCGATGAGGGTGATCGACTTGCCCATCTCACCGCTCTCCTCCCAGGACTTGTGCCCCTCGGGAGTGTTGAAGACGTAGACGCGCCCATCCTTCACCACTTCCTTGTAATACAGGCTCATGAGCTGGGCCTCGGCCGGGGCGGCCGCGAGCACGGCCACGAGTACCGCGAGGCACGCCGCGAACAGAGTTGATCTGCGCATTCCGACTCTCCTCCACCGGATGGGTTGGGTGTTTTCGTTCTCGGCCCCGCGCGCAGCAGCCGCGCGAGGCGGACTCGGATCTCTCGCCGGATCGGCAGGAGGTTAGGACTCGCCCCTGCCGGTCGCGCGACGCCCCCGTGACAGCCGTGCGACAGGCGCAGCCGCCGGGCGCGTCCAAATTTTGGTCTAGCGTCCCCGTTTGGTGTACAGACTGCACTAAACCGTTACGCACCTACGCTACCGACCGAGTGGAGGGAGGGCCTCATGGGAGCACACGTTCGACGTGTCTGCGCCGCAGCCGCCGTCGCCTGCGCGATCGCGCCGTTCGCCGCCCGGAGTGCGGGCGCCGACGACGACTGGAGCGTCCGGTGGAACCACGGCATCCAGGTGACCTCGGCCGACAAGGCGTTCAGCCTCAAGCTCGGCGGCCGCATCCAGGGCGACTTCACCTTCGTCAGCGAAGACCCCGCGTTGACCGCCGACGTTTCGGGCGACGGCTTCGAGTTCCGCCGCGCCCGCCTCTTCCTCGAGGGGACCGTCTACGAGCGGATCGAGTTCAAGGCCGAGTACGACTTCGCCACCGGCGACCCGGTCTTCAACGACGTCTGGATCGGAATCAACGGCCTCGGCCCCGGCCTGCTCCAGGTCGGCCACTTCAAGGAGCCGTTCAGCCTCGAGGTGCTGACCAACGCGAACTTCCTCCCCTTCGTCGAGCGCGCGCTGCCGATCGAGGCGTTCGTCCCCTTCCGCAACACGGGGGTCGGCTACCGGGGCGGCAACGACCTCGTGAGCTACGGCGTCGGCGCCTTCTACGACTCCGACGACATCGGCATCACCGTCGACGAAGAATCGACCAACCTCACCGGCCGCGTCGCGTTCCGCCCGCTCTACGAGGAGGGCGGCGCGCGCGTTCTCCACCTCGGCGTCTCGGCGAGCTTCCAGGAGCGGGGAGCCGGCGGGCTCCGCTACCGCACCCGCCCCGAGGCCCACTTCAGCGGCCGCCTGGTCGACACCGGCGTCTTCCCCGCCGACGGCGCGACGCTCCTGGGCGGCGAAGCGGCGGGCGTCTTCGGACCGTTCTGGTTCACCGGCGAGTACGTCGCCGCCGACACCGACGCCCCCGCGGCCGGCGATCCGAGCTTCGACGGCGCCTTCGTCGCGGCCGGCTGGTACCTGACCGGGGAACGCCGCGCCTACCGCGCGGGCCCCGGCGTCTTCGACCGGATCAGGCCGGCGAAGAACTTCGGCGGCGACGGGAACGGCGCGTGGGAGATCGCGGCCCGGATCTCGACGATCGACCTCACCGACGGCGGCGTCGCCGGCGGCGAGCAGGACAACTACACGCTGGCCCTCAACTGGTACTTGAACCCGGCGACCCGGATGATGCTCGACTGGATGCACGCCGACGTCGACCAGGCCGGGGAGGCCGACTTCGTGGTCCTGCGCTGCCAGGTCGACTTCTGACCGGGCACGGAAGCCGACCGGCCGGCGGCGGTACACTCCGCGGGTGAGCGACCCGCAACGCACCACCTACCGCCTGACCGTCGAGTACGACGGCACCCGCTACCGCGGCTGGCAGGTCCAGAAGAACGCCAAGAGCGTCGCCGGCGAGCTGCTGCGGGCGCTCGCCGACGCCGGCCACCAGCCGCTCGAGCTGGGCGGCTCGGGGCGCACCGACGCCGGCGTCCACGCGCTCGCCCAGGTCGCCCACCTACGGCTACCCGAGCGGGTCCACCCGGAGGAGCTGCGGCGGGCGGTCAACGACCGGCTGCCCGCCGACGTCCACCTGCTCGCCGCGGCGACCGCCCCCGACCGCTTCCACGCCCGCCACGACGCCGTCGAGCGCGCCTACCTCTACCAGATCTCGCGCCGCCGCACGGCGTTCGCCAAGCGCTTCGTCTGGTGGGTGCGCGACGACCTCGACCTCGACCTCGTGCGCCGCGCCGCCGGGCGGCTCCGAGGCCGCGCCGACTACCGCCGCTTCTGCGAGCAGCCCGCGGCGCAGCCCTCGACCCTGGTCGAAGTGACGGCGGTCGAGATCGTCGAGGAGGGGGACCTGGTGCTCCTCCGCTTCGTCGCCTCGCACTTCCTCTGGAAGATGGTCCGCCGCCTGGTCGGCGCCCTGGTCCAGGTCGGCACCGGCCGCCTCCACCCGGACGCCTTCGCCGCCCTGCTCGACCCCGACACCGCGCCGCCGGGGGAGGCCGACCCGGCGCAGTGGACCGCGCCCCCCTCGGGCCTCTTCCTCGAGCGCGTCCGCTACCGCGGCGAACCGCCGCTGCCGCCGATCGCCGCCGCCACTCCGGTGTCGAAGCCGCCGCGGCGTTAGGCGGCGGTCGTTCTCGCGAGCCTGCTCCGCGCGACTGCACCGCGCGGGCGGGTGTCACCCGCCTCTGACGCCTCCGCCACCGGGACACCGCATCGCGATGACATAAACGCCGAGGGCGGCTCCGCGGGCGGGCGGCGCTCCGGGAGGAACGATGGGCGAGCGCGGCGAAACCTGGCGGCCCGAACTCGCGGCGGTGCTCCGGCAGCGTCTCCCCGACGCCGGTCCGGGCCTCGGCTGGCTGCTCCGCGCGGCGGCGCTGACCCTCGGCCGCGGCCTCGCCGTCGAGGGCGCCGGGCGGCTGGCCGCCGCCGGCGACCCGGTGATCCTGGCGCTCAACCACAACAACACCATCGAGTCGCTGGCGGTGCCGGCGGCGCTCCAGCTCCTGCGCGGCGGCCGGCCGGTGTCGTTCCTGGTTGACTGGATGTACCTCGAGATCCCGGTCACCGGCTGGCTGATCCGGAGCTGCGACCCGATCCCGGTCTGGCGCAAGCGCGCGCGCTGGGGGCTGTGGGAGCGCCGGCGGCGCGCCGGAGCCGGGCGCGACCCGATCGCCGAGGCACTCGGCCGGCTCGCCGCCGGCCAAAGCGTCGGCGTCTTCCCGGAGGGGACTCGCAACCGCCGCGGCGACCGCCTGCTGCGCGGCCGCCCCGGTCTCGGCCGGCTGGTGCTCGCCTCGGCCGCACCGGTAGTGCCGGTGGGCATCCACTACCCCGCGGCGGAGCGGCTCGGCCGCGTGCCGCGGATCGGCCGCGCGGTGGTGCGGATCGGCGAGCCGCTCGATTTCGCCGCCGAGCGCTCCGCCTGGCGCGGCGCGCGCGACCCCGCACCGCCGGGGCCCGGGCGCCGGCTCGGTCGCGCCGTCGTCGGGCGGGTGATGGAGGAGCTGGCCGCGCTCTCAGGCAAGGCTGCGGCGCCTCCGCGGGAGGCCAGCCGGCCATCCGCCGACCCGGTCCCGGTCTGACCGAATCTCCGACCCAGGTGCCCCCAACCCACGAGAGGAGCCGAGGCATGAGCCTGCGATCCATCCGCACCGAGAAGGTCCTCACCGCCGAGGCGCGCGAGCGCGCACTGCGGGTGGTCGAGGAGGTCTACCTGCGCGAGAAGCACTGGATCGACCACGACTCGCTCGCCGCCGAGCTGCCCGACGACCTCGCCGGAAACGCCGGCGTCTCCTGGTTCCTGGTCACCGCCGGCGACGAGTCCGCGGGCCTGGTGCGCCTGGTCTACGATCCGCCGCTCGAGATGCCGGCCGAGCACGAGGTGACCCTCGACGCCGGCCTCGACGTCCCGCGCCTCCGGAGCCAGGGCCGCTTCGTCGACGTCGGCCGGCTGATGATCCTGCCCCACCACCGCCGGCGGATCGCGGTGGTCCTCTCGCTGATGAAGGCTGCCGCCCGCGAGGCGGTCGAGCGCGGCTACACCCACTTCATCACCGACGTCTTCGAGGACGACCCGCACTCGCCGCTCGCCTTCCACACCCGGGTGCTCGGCTTCGAGCGGATCGGCAGCCACCGCTTCGGCGAACTGCGCTGCCGCAGCCGGCGGATCATCCTGATGCTCGATCTCGCCCGCGCCTACGAGCGGATGCGCCACCGGAAGAACCGCGTCCTGCGCGAGTTCTGCGACGGCGTGCGCGAGGCCTTCGAGCGGCGCGCGGCGTGTAGCACTCCTGTCACGCCGGCGTAGCCCCGCGGCTTTTTTTCCCGCTGCGCGCGTGTCACAATCGCCGCGCTCGCCGGCGCGCTCGGGGGATTTGCGATGGAACGACACCTCGACCAGCAACTCGGTCACATCCGGCAGACCGTCCTCCACATGGGCGGCCTGGTCGAGCAGATGATCGCCAAGGCCAACCACGCGCTGGTCGAGCGCGACGAGGCGGCGGTCGCCGAGGTGATCCATCAGGACCTCGAGGTCGACCGCCTCGAGCTCGACCTCGACGAGGCCTGCCACGCCACCCTCGCCCGCAACCAGCCGACCGCGGTCGACCTGCGCTTCCTGATCGCGGTGATGAAGATCACCAACGACCTCGAGCGGATCGGCGACTCGGCGGTCAACATCGCCCAGTCGGCGCACCGGCTGATCGAAGAGCCGCCGCTCAAGCCCTACATCGACCTGCCGAAGATGTCGTCGCTGGTGCGCGCGATGGTGCGCGATTCGCTCGACGCCTTCGTCCGCCGCGATTCCGAGCTGGCCAACGCGGTGCTGCGCTCGGACGACGCCATCGACGCCCTCTACCGGCAGCTCTTCCGCGAGCTCCTGACCTTCATGATCGAGGACCCGAAGACGATCAGCCGGGCGCTCCACCTGCTCCTGATCGCGCGCAACCTCGAGCGCGTCGCCGACCACGCCACCAACGTCGCCGAGGACGTCATCTACTACGTCGAGGGGCGCGACGTCCGCCACGCGCTGGCGCGCTCGGTGGGTTGAGGGGTTTGTCCGGGATCGAGAGACCCGGCGCGAGGCCCGCCGAGGCCCCGCTCCGCGCCGGGACCGCGGCCCGGGCCGAGGCGCCGGAGCAACCGAGGTTCGAGGATCCGGTCTTCGAGGCCCGCGGCCTCTCGCTCTGGTACGGCGACAATCAGGCGCTCAAGGACATCTCGCTGTCGATCCCGGAGAAGCGGATCACCGCCTTCATCGGCCCCTCCGGGTGCGGCAAGTCGACGCTCTTGCGCTGTCTCAACCGGTTGAACGACCTGATCCCGATCGTCCGCACCGAGGGCGAGCTGCTGTTCGAGGGGGAGGACATCAACGGCCCGGAGGTCGACGTCTACCTGCTGCGCAGGCGGATCGGCATGGTGTTCCAGAAGTCGAACCCGTTCCCGAAGTCGGTCTGGGAGAACGTCGCCTACGGTTGCAGGATCCAGGGGGTGACGCGGAAGGCCGATCTCGAGGTCATCGTCGAGAAGAGCCTGCAACGGGCCGCGCTCTGGGACGAGGTGAAGGATCGCCTGGGTGAGAGCGCGCTCGGGCTCTCGGGCGGCCAGCAGCAGCGGCTCTGCATCGCGCGGGCGATCGCGGTCGAGCCGGAGGTGATCCTCCTCGACGAGCCCTGCTCGGCGCTCGATCCGATCGCGACGGCGAAGATCGAGGAGCTGATGCAGAGCCTCAAGAAGGAGTACACGCAGGTGATCGTGACCCACAACATGCAGCAGGCGTCGCGGGTCTCGGACTACACCGCCTTCCTCTACCTCGGCGAGCTGATCGAGTTCGGGGACACCGACACGCTCTTCGTGCGGCCGCAGCGGAAGCAGACCGAGGACTACATCACGGGTCGCTTCGGTTAGCCTGGACCGGGCTGCCCCACCCGCGGGCCGGGGGGTCTTCCCCCTCTCCCAGGGTCGGGGCGCGCTCTGAGTGTGCGGGGTGGGGTCGGCGCGCCCCTCGTCAGCCCCGGCGCGGGTCCTCCTCGCCTGATGAATCGATCCGTTGGGCGCCGGGGCTGGCGCCCCTGGGAGAGGGGGAAGACCCCCCGGCCCTCCCCCCCGCCCACGCTGCCGGCTTTCCCTCACCCCGGCCCTGACCCCCGCTCATGCTGCCGGCCTTCCCTCATCCCGCCCCCTCCCCGAAGAAAGCGGCGGCCGTGACCCGCTGGCCGTATCCGCCAGGCGTACCCCGTCAAAGTACCCCGGCGTCCGCCACTCGAGTCCCGGACGAGTTGGCCAGGAACGAGGTCGTCTCGATCCTGTCCTGGGGGCGGGGGGCTCATCCCTCCTTTCACCAGACGCCGGCCCCGGGTGGCAATTGGACTGGAGGCCGGGCGGGCGGGGGGTCCTTCTTAGGAGCGGGAGGGAGGGGCGGGTCGAGTTCGCCCTCTCCCGGGGGCGCCAGCCCCGGCGCCCAACGGACCGATTCATCAGGCGAGGCGGACCCGCGCCGGGGCTGACGAGGGGCGCGCCGACCCCACCCCGCACACTCAGCGCGCGCCCCGACCCCGGGAGAGGGCGAACTCGACCCGCCCCGTGGGTGGTGGGCACGCAGGCGATCTCACAAATGCTCGTGGCTGCCCGTGACAACATAGACCACGCGCGCCGCGATGTTGACCGCGTGGTCCCCGACCCGCTCGAGGTCGCGCATCGAGAGCAGGACCGGCAGCGCCTGCGAGGAGATCCGCTCGGCCTCCTCCTCGCCGTGGCTCTGCTGCTCGGTCAGGTAGAGCTCCTTCAAGAAGCCCCGGATCGTGCCCCAGGTCAGGTCGTCGAGGTCCTGGTCGCGGCGGATCACCGCCTCGGCCGCAACCGGGTCCATCGCGGCGTAGGCGTCCATCGCCGCCGCGAGCATCTCCGCGCTCAGCCGACCCACCGAGTCGATCGTCTCCGGCGGCACCATGTCGAGCGTCTCGGCCGTGTGGGAGTAGTCGCCGAGGTTGACTGCCAGGTCGGCGATCCGCTCGAGGTCGGTGACGATCTTGAAGCTCGCGGTGATCAGCCGGGTGTCGCCGGCGACTGGCTGCTGGAGCGAGACCAGGTCGGTGCAGGCGCGCTCGATGCGCAGCGTCTCCTCGTCGATCGCGTCGTCGGCCCGGTTGAGACCGGCGGCCAGGGCGCGGTCGTGGCGGACCAGCGCGGCCAGCCCCTGGTCGAGCTGGTGCTGGACCCGGCGGCCCAGCTCGACGACGCTGTGTTGGAGGTCGTCGAGCATCCGCTGGTAGGCCTCCCGGCTCATCGCCGCTCCCTTCCCGGCCGCGCGCCGCGCGCCCCGCACGCCCCCACGGCGACCGAGCGAACGCGCTCGACCCCGGGGACGGTCGGGCGACTATGGCGGCGGCGGGTTTCGCGCCGCCGGCCGTGCGGTGACGAAGCGGTGACAGAGTCGTTCCGGCGGCGCGCGGCGGACCGTCACCCGGTTGTCACTTCGACGATGGCGCCACGCCACGCCCGGCGGCCAGAGTGCAACCCGTTCCGGCGGCGTCCGCGCTCCGCCGAGCCGGCGGCGGTCCGCCGCCAAGCGTCCGCCCGTCCCACTTTGCCGAACAGGAGGGTTCCGAACCATGAAGCGCATGCTGACCTCTTGCCTTGCCGCGGTCGCCCTGACGGCCGCCGTGCCCGCCGGCGCCCAGATCGAGCTCGACCCCGCGCTCGCCGCCTACCAGAAGACCAGCGGCATCTCGGGCAACCTCAACTCGATCGGCTCCGACACCCTGAACAACCTGATGACGCTGTGGGCCGAGGGCTTCCGCGCCCAGTACCCGAACGTGCGCATCCAGATCGAGGGGAAGGGCTCCTCGACCGCGCCCCCGGCGCTGATCTCGGGCACCGCCCAGCTCGGCCCGATGAGCCGGTCGATGAAGGCCAACGAGATCGACGACTTCGAGAAGAAGTACGGCTACAAGCCGACCGAGATCAAGGTCGCGCTCGACGCGCTCGCGGTCTACGTCAACAAGGACAACCCGATCGAGCAGCTCACGGTCGCCCAGGTCGACGCGATCTTCTCGAAGACCCGCGCCTGCGGCCACTCGGGCAACGTCGGGACCTGGGGCGCGGCCGGGCTCGACGGCGACTGGTCCGCCAAGCCGATCAGCCTCTACGGCCGCAACTCGGCCTCCGGCACCTACGGCTTCTTCAAGGACAACGCGCTCTGCGGCGGCGACTACAAGGACGAGGTCAAGGAGCAGCCGGGCTCGGCCTCGGTGGTCCAGGGAGTGACCGAGGACGTCAACGGCATCGGCTACTCGGGCATCGGCTACCGGACCTCGGGCGTGCGCCCGGTGTCGCTGGTCGGCAAGAACGGCGGCGCGGCCCACGGCGTGTCGCAGGACGAGGTCAACTCCGGCGAGTACCCGCTGTCGCGCTTCCTCTTCGTCTACGTCAACAAGGCGCCCAATCAGCCGCTCGACCCGCTGGTGCGCGAGTTCATCGAGTACCTTTGCTCGAAGCAGGGCCAGGAGGTCGTGGTCAAGGACGGCTACCTGCCGCTCAACCAGCGCCTCTGCGGCGCCGAGTTGGCCAAGGTCCAGTAGGCTCGGCCAGTAGGCTCGCTCCGGGCCGAGACCGGTCCCCCTGGTGCCCGGCGGTCGGTCTCGGCCGGCCGCCGGGCACGTTTCGTCGCCGCCCGCCTCGCGATCAGGAAGGGAGAGATGATGGCCGCCGAGCCGCTGCCCACGCCGACGCCGGAGCCCGGGCCCGACCGCCATCGCGCGCTGCACACCCGGCCGACCTCCCGCCGGCGGGTTCTCGCGGACCGCGGCGCCCGCGTGCTGGTGACCGCCGGCGGCCTCGGGATCATCCTCAGCATCCTCGGCATCCTCGCCTTCATCGTGATCGAGATCGCGCCGATGACCTCGGGGGCGGAGGTCGAGCCGCGCCCTTCGACCGCAGTGCCGGACGTCGCGCTCGAGGCCCTGGTCGCCGACGAATACCGCAGCCACGCGGTCGGGGTCGAGGCCGCCGGAACGGTCGCGGTCGTCCGCCTCGAGGACGGTGCGGTGATCGCCCGCGAGCCGTTCCTGGGCGCAGCGGCCGCGGAACCCGCCGCCGAGGGTGCCGCGGCGGAGGAACCCGAGCCCTCCGCCGCGGCGCCGGCGCCCGCGGCCGAGCTGACCGCCGCGGCCCTCGTCCCCGGCGAGCCGGTGCTCACGGCCGCCACCCGAGACGGTCGGATCGGCGTCCGCCGCGTCGCCTGGGAGGTCACCTTCGACGGCGACCGGCGCGTGGTCACGCCCGCGCTCGGCGCGCCGGTGACCTTCGACCTCGGCGCTGGCGCGGCGCCCGAGGTCTACAGCGCCCGCGTCGCCGACGACGGCTCCGGGGCCGCCGCCGCCTGGCTCGGCGACGAGGCGGGGCTGGTCCTGATCCGCCGCACGGCGCGCGAGAACCTGATGACCGGCGAGGTCGCCGAGAGCTTCGAGAGCGCCCGGCTCGACTCCCCCGAGGCGCCGGCGGCGCTGGTCCTCGATCGCGCCCTGCGCAACCTCTACGCCGGCACCGCCGGCGGCCGGCTCCTCTGGTGGGACCTCGCGGCCGGCGGCGCCCCGCAGTCGATCGAAGCCGGCGCCGCGGTCACCGCGCTGTCGCTCCTGATCGGCGACCGCGCCTTGATCGCCGGCCAGGCCGACGGCTCGCTCTCGGTCTGGTTCCAGGTCCGGCAGGAGGACCAGTCGTTCCGCCTCACCCGCATCCGCGACTTCCCGGCCCACCCGGGGGCGATCGAGCACCTGACCCCTTCGATGCGCAACAAGGGATTCGTCGCCGAGGGCGGGGGCCTCCTCGGCCTCTACCACAACACCGCCCACCGGACGCTCTGGCGCGGCGAGACGCCGGTCGCGGCGCCGCTGGACGTCCACCTGACCCCCCGCGGCGACGAGATCCTGCTCGCGGCCAACGGCGAGATCGGCCGCGTCGGGGTCGACAACCCGCACCCGGAGACGACCCTCCGGAGCCTCTTCGGCAAGGTCTGGTACGAGGGGTACGAGAAGCCCGAGTACGTCTGGCAGTCGACCGGCGGCAGCGACGACTTCGAGCCCAAGCTGTCGCTGACGCCGCTCCTGGTCGGGACCTTGAAGGGGACCTTCTACTCGCTCCTCCTGGCGATCCCGCTGGCGGTCCTGGGCGCGATGTACCTGTCGCAGTTCATGGCCCCGGTCTACCAGCGCTACGTCAAGCCGACGGTCGAGATCATGGCCGCGCTCCCCACCGTGGTGCTCGGCTTTTTGGCCGGCCTCTGGCTCGCCCCGCGCCTCGAGCAGGCGTTCCCCTCGCTCCTCTTGATGCTGGTGGTCCTGCCCCTCCTCGTGCTCGCCGCCGGCGCGCTCTGGCACGCGGTGCCGCGGCGGATCCGCGGCCGCTTCGCCACCGGCTTCGAGTCGCTGATCTTCCTGGTCGTCCTGGCGCTCGGCATCTGGGGCTGCGTGGCGCTGGCGCCGGCGATCGAGGCGATCGTGTTCGGCGGCAGCTTCCCGGCCTGGCTCAACCAGACGACCGGCATGACCTACGACCAGCGCAACGCGGTGGTGGTCGGCCTGGCGATGGGCTTCGCGGTGATCCCGATCATCTTCGCGATCTCCGAGGACGCCTTCTCCAACGTGCCTCGCAACCTGGTCTCGGGCGCCCTCGCCCTGGGCGCCAACCGCTGGCAGACGGTGACCCGGGTGGTGCTCCCGACCGCGAGCCCGGGGATCTTCTCGGCGATCATGATCGGCTTCGGCCGCGCCGTCGGCGAGACCATGATCGTGCTGATGGCGACCGGCAACACCCCGATCATGGACTGGAGCCCGTTCAACGGCTTCCGGACGCTGTCGGCCAACATCGCGGTCGAGATCCCCGAGGCGCCGATCGGCGGCACGCTCTACCGGACGCTCTTCCTCGCCGCCCTGGTCCTCTTCGTCCTCACCTTCCTGGTCAACACCGTGGCCGAGCTGGTCCGCCAGCGGCTGCGCAACCGTTACTCGCGCCTCTAGCCGGGAGCCCCGATGGCCGAACCGACCACCGCGCCTTCCGCGCCCGCCGCCCCCTCCGCGGCCAACGCCGCCCCGCTCGGGCCGCCCCCCGCCCTGGATCGCTCGGGCAGCCGCCGGCACCGCGACCGCCTGGGCGTCTCGCTGACCTGGCTCTCGGGCGGTGCGCTGGCGCTCAACCTGCTCCTGATCCTCTCGCTCCTGGCGCTGATCGCTTACCGCGGCGGCGGCTACTTCTGGCAGCGCGACGTCGTCCGCCTGAAGCTCGCCGAGGGCGGCACCGAGGGGGGCCAGGTGCTCGGCGAGATCAACCTCCGCGAGCTGCGCCCGGTCGTCGAGTGGGAGGACCCGGAGACGCCGCTCCACCGCATCCGCCTGAAGGTCGGCAACCGCGACTTCACCGGCGCCGACTTCGTCTGGGTCGACGAGACCGCCGTCGAGAGCTCCGAGCGCCCCGCGAACGCCGTGGTGCTCGAACGGCTGGAGTGGGGCAACTTCTACGGTTGGATGGTCGAGCTGCGGCGCGGCGGCGAGCTGGTCGCCCAGGGGACCGAGGAGGTGTGGCAGCGGTTCGGCCCGCTCCTCGAGGCGAAGCTCGAGGAGCGCGAAACGGTGCGCGACCTCGAGAAGGGGCCGATCGGCGACGTCAACTACGAGATCGAGAAGCTCCGGCTCGACCTCGCCGCGGTCGAGCTGGCCGGTCTCCCGGAGGTCGAGGCCAGGGAGCGCCGGCAGGCGATCGCCGGGAAGCTCGCCGAGCGCGAGGCCGAGTACCAGGAGCTGGCCGAGCGCCTGTTCGCGATGCGCGACGAGCTGCAGCGCGACACGGTGGTGCTCGAGACCGTCGACGGCGCCCGGAAGGAGCTGCCGGTCGGGAGCATCGTCCGCGCCATCCGCCCCAACGAGATGGGCACCGGCGGCAAGCTCGGCCTCTACGCCTCGCGGGTGTGGGAGTTCGTCGCCGACGACCCGCGCGAGTCGAACACCGAGGGCGGGATCTTCCCCGCCATCTTCGGCACCGTGATGATGGTCTTCATCATGTCGTTCGTGGTGACCCCGTTCGGGGTCCTGGCGGCGCTCTACCTGCGCGAGTACGCGCGCCAGGGGCTGCTCGTGCGGGTGGTCCGGATCGCGGTCAACAACCTCGCAGGCGTGCCCTCGATCGTCTTCGGCGTCTTCGGCCTGGGCTTCTTCGTCTACCTCGTGGGCGGCACCCTCGACAGCCTGTTCTACCCCGAGGCGCTGCCGACCCCGACCTTCGGCACCGGCGGCATCCTGTGGGCGTCGCTGACCCTCGCGATCCTGACCGTGCCGGTGGTGATCGTCGCCACCGAGGAGGGGCTCGCGGCGGTGCCGCGGGTGGTCCGGGAGGGCTCCTACGCGCTCGGCGCGACCAAGTTCGAGACCACCTGGCGGGTGGTGGTGCCGGCGGCGGCGCCGGGCATCCTGACCGGCATGATCCTGGCGATGGCGCGTGCCGCCGGCGAGGTGGCGCCGCTGATGATCGTCGGCATGGTCAAGCTCGCGCCGGCGCTGCCGATCGACCACCACGCCCCGTTCGTCCACCTCGAGCGCAAGTTCATGCACCTCGGCTTCCACATCTACGACGTCGGCTTCCAGAGCCCCAACGTCGAGGCGACGACGCCGCTGGTGTTCGCCACCGCGCTGCTCCTGATCGGCGTCGTCACGGTGATGAACCTGGTGGCGATCGGGATGCGCAACCACCTGCGTGCCAAGTACAAGGGGAGCGCCGTCTAGGGCGCGCCCGGGAGAGACCACGGTGACCCTTCTCGAGACCCCCGCCGTCGCCCCGCAGGCGCCCCCGGCCCTCCCGACCGCGAAGCGGGGGACCGGGCGGCCCACGACCATCCTCGACGTCGAGCGGCTCTCCCTCTGGTACGGGGAGGCACGGGCCCTCAAGGAGATCGACCTCGAGATCCCGCGCCGGCGGATCACCGCCTTCATCGGCCCCTCCGGCTGCGGCAAGTCGACGCTGCTGCGCTGCATCAACCGGCTCAACGACCTGGTCGACGGCGTCCGGATCGACGGCGACGTCCGCTTCGAGGGGCACTCGATCTACGACCCCGAGATCGACGTCAACCTGCTGCGCAAGCGGATCGGCATGGTATTCCAGAAGTCCAACCCGTTCCCCAAGTCGATCTACGAGAACGTCGCCTTCGGCCGCCGGGTCCAGGGGATGAACAAGGGGTCGGAGCTCGACGAGGTGGTCGAGCGGAGCCTCCGCGACGCGGCGCTCTGGGACGAGGTCAAAGACCGCCTCGACGACTCCGCGCTCGACCTCTCGGGCGGCCAGCAGCAGCGGCTCTGCATCGCCCGCGCGCTCGCCGTCGACCCCGAGGTGGTGCTCTACGACGAGCCCTGCTCCGCGCTCGACCCGGTGGCGACCGGCAAGATCGAGGAGCTGATGCACAGCCTCCGGGACCGCTACACCCAGGTGATCGTCACCCACAACATGCAGCAGGCGTCGCGGGTCTCCGACTACACCGCGTTCCTCTACCTCGGCGAGCTGATCGAGTACGACGACACCCAGAAGATCTTCACCAACCCGGGCCAGAAGCAGACCGAGGACTACATCACCGGGCGGTTCGGCTGAGGTGCTACCATGCACCGATGACCCGCAGCATCACGCAAAGGGAATTGCAGAACGAGTCCGCGGCCATCATGCGGGAGGTCGAGCACGGTGCCACGTTGATCGTCACGCGGAACCGCACGCCGGTCGCCGAGATCCGACCCATCCGCCGCCGGGGATTCGTACCGACCGCAGAGCTCCGGCAGGCGCTTGCGAGCTGCCCGCCCGTCGATCACCGTGCCCTTCGAGCCGAGATGGACGCCCTCTTCGGCGAGGACCGGATCGATGGCTGAGCGGGCCGAGCGCGGCCTGCTCGACACCTCCGTCGTCATCGATCTCGACTCCCTTCCGGAGGCGGCGCTGCCGCTCACCAGCGCGATCTCCACGGTGACGCTGGCCGAGCTCGCTGCGGGATTGCACACCACGAACGATGCCGGCCAGCGCGCCGCCCGCGCCGTGCGGCTGCAAACCGTGGAAGCGACCATCGATGCACGGCCGCTCGATTCGGACGCCGCGCGTTGGTACGGTCAGCTCGTCGCCTTGGTGCTGGCGTCCGGCCGCAGCCCTCGACCACGCCGTCTCGACCTTCTGATCGCCGCGACTGCGGCTGCGGAGCGTCTACCGCTCTACACGCGCAACGCCGGCGATTTCGCCGGTCTCGGGTCCGTCCTCACCATCGTGGATGTGGACCAGGTCCCCGGCGAGTCCGCTGAGGACGGTGGCGGGAGTCAGACCCCGTAGGCGTCCTCAGTGGGAGCGGACAATTAGTCGGCGGCCGGCGCCGCGGCGACTGCGCCGGAATCGGCCCCCGGCGCCGGGAACCAGTGCCGGGTGCGGTTGCAGACGTTGCAGACCGAGAGCATCACCGGCACCTCGACCAGCACGCCGACCACGGTCGCGAGCGCCGCCCCCGACTCCGGGCCGAAGAGCGCGATGGCGGTCGCCACCGCCAGCTCGAAGAAGTTGCTGGCGCCGATCAAGGCACCCGGCGCGGCGACGTCGTGGGGGACCTTGGCGAGCTTCATCAGGCCGTAGGCGAGCCCCGAGTTGAAGTAGACCTGGATCAGGATCGGCACCGCGATGAACACGACGTGGAGCGAGCGCGAGGTGATGTTGTCGGCCTGGAAGGCGAAGATCAGCACCAGCGTGGCGAGCAGGGCGAGGACCGTGATCGGGTGGAAGAACGGCACGAACCGCGTTTCGAACCACGCCCGTCCCCGGGCGCGCATCAAGAGCACGCGGCTCATGCTCCCGAGCGCGAGCGGGATGACGATGAAGATCGCCACGCTGTAGAGCAGAACGTCGAAGGGGACGGTGAGGTTGCTCGCACCGCTGACCAGGAAGCCGACGATCGGTGCGAACAGCACCAGCATGATGAGGTCGTTGACCGACACCTGGACCAGCGTGTAGGCCGGGTCGCCGTCGGTCAGGTAGCTCCAGACGAAGACCATCGCCGTGCACGGCGCCGCAGCCAGGATGATCGTGCCGGCGATGTACTGGTCGGCCAGCTCGGGTCCGATCCAGGGCCGGAAGACGTAGCGGAAGAAAACCCAGGCGATCAGCGCCATCGAGAACGGCTTGACCAGCCCAGTTGACGAAGAGCGTCACCAGGAGGCCGCGCGGCCGGCGACCGACCCCGGCCAGGCTGCCGAGGTCGATCTTCAGCATCATCGGGTAGATCATCAGCCAGATGAGGACGGCGATCGGGAGGTTGATGTGGCTGCCCTCGCCGATCTCCATCCGGCGCAGGCCCTCGGTGAGGCCGGGGAGGAGCTTGCCCAGGGCGACGCCGGCGGCCATGCACAAGGCCACCCACAACGACAGGTAGCGCTCGAAGAGGTTCAGCCGCTTGACGCCGCTCATCGGGCGCTCCTACGCGCGGGCTCCGAGCCCGCGGCCGGCGCCGCCGCGCAGGCCGCGGCCAGCTCGCGCGCACGCCCGCGAGCCAGCTCGTCGAGCGGTCCGGCGACCGCCTCCAGCAGCTCCGCCGCCGCCGGGCAGCAGAGCCGGTAGTAGACCCGGTTGCCCCGGCGCTCGTCCGCCACCAGGCCGGACTCGCGCAGGAGCGACAGGTGCTTGGAGACGGTGGACAGGTCGAGGCCGACGAGCTGCCGGAGGTCGCAGACGCAGCGCTCGCCCTCGGCCAGCGCCTCGAGCATGAGCAGTCGGCTCGGGTGGGCAAGCGCCTTGAGGGTGCCGGCCCGGAAGCGGCAGGCGGCGGCGAGGCGATCGGGGAGCGTCGTCATGCTTGGCATTTTGGCCAAATGGTCGAGCGCAGGCAACCCCTCGGCGGAGGGGTTCCAGCGCTACCCCGGAGGGCGGGCTACGGTCCGTCGCTGGATCGAGATACGGCGCCTGGGAGCCGCCGCTCGGGTGCTAGTGTCCGGCGCGAATGAAACCCGAGGGTACGCACCACTCCCCGGCCGCACCGGATCCACCGGGGACGCTCGTGCCGGCGGGCTCAAGCCCGGCCGGCGCGGCCAGGCCGAAGGACCCGCACGCTCGGCGCGCGGCCGAGGCGTTCGGCTGGGGCGTGCCGGTCGGCGTGCTCGGTGGTCTCATCGGCCTCGGCGGAGGCGAGTTTCGGCTGCCCGTGTTGGTCGAGCGGCTCGGCTTCTCGCCGCGCTCGGCGGTGCCGATGAACCTCCTGATCAGCCTGCTGACCCTCGGTGCCGCTCTGGTCATCCGCGCCCGCACTCTCTCGCTGGCGGCAGTGAAGCCGTACTGGCTGGAGGTCCTCGCTCTCACTGTCGGCGGCGCGGTGGCCGCGGCCACGGCCTCGAAGCTCCTGTCGCGCCTCTCCGACCGGCGGCTCGGGATCACCCTGGCCGTGCTCCTCGCCGGCCTCGGCGTGGTGCTGCTCCTCGAGGCCGGCTTGCGCCACGAGGGGGCGGGTTGGATCCCGCAGGTCGCCGGTCTCCGGCTGGGAGCGGGTCTCCTCTTCGGGCTCGCCATCGGCGCGGTCAGCGCGCTCCTCGGTGTGGCCGGGGGCGAGCTCTTGATCCCGACCCTGACCCTCGCCTTCGGTGCCGACATCCGCACCGCGGGAACGGCCAGCCTGATGATCTCGCTGGTCGCGGTGGGCAGCGGGTTGTGGCGCTACGGCCGGCTCGGGATGCTTCCGGCCCGGCCCGAGATGTCGCGGATCGCGCTCCCGATGGGTGCCGGCTCGGTCCTGGGGGCGGTGCTCGGCGGCCTCCTGGTCGGGATCGCGCCGGCCGCGGCGCTCAAGGTGATCCTCGGACTGATCCTGCTCGCCGCAGCGGTGAAGCTCTCGCGCCACGCAGCCTCCAACCCGGCGACGCGATAGAGCGCGGGTCCAAGCGAGGAGGCCGAGGCATTGGATCGGACCGCGTACGGCATCGCCCTCCTCGCCGCCTTCGGCGCGGCGCTGTTCGTGCTCGAGCGGCTGGTGCCGCTGCGGGAGAGCGCTCGCTCGCTGCTCGGCCGCCTGGCCGTCAACGTGGTCTTCTCCGGGCTCGCGCTCGCCGCCGCGACGCTCCTGGTGAAACCGGCCGTGGCGGCCTCGTTCGGGCGCCTGTCCGACGCGCCCTTCGGGCTGGTCCACTGGCTCGCCCTTCCCCCGCTGGCCGGCGCCGTCCTCGCCTTCCTGCTGATGGACCTCTCGTTCTACTACTGGCACCAGCTCAACCACCGGGTGCCGGTGCTCTGGCGCTTCCACAACGTCCACCACATCGACCCGGACCTCGACGTCACGACCGCGCTGCGCTTCCATTTCGGCGAGCTGGCGCTCTCGGCCGGCTTCCGCATCGTCCAGATCCTCGCGATCGGGGTCTCGCCCTGGACCTATGCCGTCTACGAGGCGGTGTTCCAGGCCAACACGCTCTTCCACCACAGCAACCTGCGGCTGCCGATCCGCCTCGAGCGCCCGCTCAACCGGCTCCTGGTGACGCCGCGGATGCACGGCATCCACCACTCCCAGGTCGAGCGCGAGGCCAATTCCAACTACGGCGTCGTCTTCCCCTGGTGGGACCGGCTCCACCGCACCCTCGGCCTCGACGTGCCGCAGTCGGCGATCGCGATCGGCGTGCCCGGCTACGCCGAGCCCGAGGACAACCGCCTCCGGAGCGCGCTCGCCCACCCGTTCCGCAAGCAGCGCGACTACTGGCGCCGGCCGGACGGCACCGCGGTGACCCGCGACGCCGAGCCGCAGGAGCGGCGCCCTTCCCGGCTGGCCGAGTGACGGGCGCGGCGGCGGTGATCGCCGCCGGGCTTCGCCGGCCGGGCGCTGGCGCGGCGGCTCGGCTGATCCTCCGCCGGCGCCGGGCCGTTCAGCCGGCGCCGGCGCCGCCGCGCAGCTCGTCGAGCTGGCGCCGCGCCTCGGCGGTGTCGGGGTGGTCCGGACCGAGGCTCGCGGTGTACTGCTCGACGCAGCGTTCGAGCACCGCGACCGCCTCGGCGGTGCGGCCGGCGGCCGCCAGCGCCTCGCCGTAGCTCGACAGCACCGCCACCCGCGACGGGTGGCCGTCCGGCGGCCCGGCCTCCGGACCGGGGACGCCGCTCCCGAGCGCGAGGGCCTCGTCCGCCCGCCCGGCGCGGGCGAGGGTGGTCATCAGCACGGTGATGGTGTCGAACGTGCGCGGATGGCCCGGCCCGAGGAGGCGCCGGCGCGCCTCGAGCACCTCGCGGGCGAGCGCCTCGGACTCGTCGAGCCGGCCCAGGTGCTGGAGCACCAGCGCCAGGTTGTGGCGGGTGTCGAGCGTCGACGGGTGCTCCTCGCCGAGCACCGCCGACTCGGCCGCGAGCAGGCGGCGCATCGTCCCTTCCAGCTCGTCGAGCCGGCCGCGCGCGAACTGGATCCCGGCCAGGGTGCCGAGCGCCGCCAGCGTCGCTGGGTCCTCGCCGCCGCGGGCGCGCTCGAGGACGGCGAGCGCGTCGCGGGTCAGCGCCTCGGCCTCCTCGAGCCGGCCGAGGGCGTAGAGGCTCTGCGCCTGGAGAGTCCGGGTGCGCAGGGTCTCGCGGTTGTCCGGGCCGAGCACGCGGCTCTGGGCCTCGGCGGTGGCGAGCAGCAGGTCGTGGGCGGCCTCGGCCTTGCCCTGCTGGAGCATGATGCCCGCGAGGTCGCCCGAGGAGTGGAGGGTGACCGGGTGCTCCGGGCCGAGCAGCTCGCCCTGGAGCTCGATCGCGCTGCGCGCCAGCGCCTCGGCCTCGGCCTGGCGGCCCTGCTCGTACCACAGCCGCGCGCGGTCGAACATCGCCGCCGCGATCTCGGGCGACCGCTCGCCGAACGCGCTCCGGCGCAGCTCGAGGGCGGCGTCGATCTGCCGCTCGGCGTCGTCCAGACGGCCGAGGGCCAGATAAGTCCGGCCGAGCGTGCTGCGGATGCCGGCCTCGACCTGCGGCCGGTCGCCGAAGCTGGCGGCGACGCCGGCGGCGGCGAGGTCGAGCGCCTCGGCGACCCGGATGTCGCGGCCGCCGCGCACCGGATCGGCCGACGACAGCATCCCCTCGAGGAAGTCGTTGATCGCCTGCGTCGTCTCGGCCTCGCGCCGCGCCCGCGCCTCGGCCTCGAGCGAGCGCGCCAGCCCGACCGAGGTGCCGACGATGCCGAGGGCGAGCGAGAGCAGGAGCAGCGCCGCCGCCGCCACCGCGCCGCGATGCCGGCGCACCCACTTGCCGGCGAGGTAGCTCCAGCGCTCCGAGTGCGCGCCGACCGGCAGGCCGGCGAGGTGGCGGCGGAGGTCGTCGGCGAGCGCCGCCACCGACGGGTAGCGCCGCTCGGGCTCGGGGCGCAGCGCGGTCATCACGATCGCGTCGAGCTCGCCCTGGAGCCGGCGCGAGAGGCGGCGGGAGAGGCGGGGCTCGGCGGCGGGGTCGCGGCTGCGCTCCGCGGCGCGGTCGCCGGCCGCGGCGTCCGGCGGGTCGGGGTGCGACGGCTCGGCGGCCGTCGGCTCGGCCGCCGCGCTCTCCGCCGCCGCCCGCTTCGACTCGCCCCGCGCCGCGGCGGCACTCGGCCGCGGCGGCGTCTCGGAGCGCACCATCTCGGCCAGCCGCGCCGCCGACGCCGAGCGGCGGCCCGGGAAGGCCCGGCGGCCGGTCAAGAGCTCGTAGAGCACGACACCGAGGCCGTAGACGTCGGTGGCGGTGGTGATCGGTTCGCCGAGGACCTGCTCCGGGCTGGCGTAGCCGGGGGTCAGGGCGCGGTCGGAGGTGCGGGTGCGGCCGCCCTCTTCGTCGAGCAGCTTCGCGACGCCGAAGTCGAGCAGCCGCGGCCGCCCGTCGCCGTCGACGAGGAGGTTCGAGGGCTTGAGGTCGCGGTGGACCACGAGCTGCCGGTGGGCGCTCGCCACCGCGTCGCAGACCTCGAGGAAGAGCGCGAGCCGCGCCTCGACGCCGAGGCCGCGCCGCCGGCACCAGCGGTCGATCGGCTCGCCGTCGACGTACTCCATGACCAGGTAGGGAGTGCCCTCCTCGGTGGTGCCGCCGTCGAGCAGGCGGGCGATCGCCGGGTGCTCGAGGCGGGCCAGGATCTGGCGCTCGCCGACGAAGCGCCGCCGCGCCTCCTCGCCGGTGACGTGACCCTGCACCACCTTGATCGCCACCTGCTGCCGGTAGGCGCCGTCGGCGCGCTCGGCGAGGTAGACGACGCCCATGCCGCCGTGACCGATCTCGCGCAGCAGCCGGTACGGCCCGATCCGGCGGCCGGCCTCCGGCACCACCAGCTCGGCGGCGGCGCGCTCGATCAGGCTCTCGAGGTCGCGCCCGGCGGCCGCCTGCTCGGCGAGCAGCGAGGCGACCTCGTCGCGCAGCCCGGCGTCGCAGGCGCACCCGGCGTCGAGGATCGCCTCGCGCTCCTCCGGCGGGCGGTCGAGCGCGCGATAGAAGATCTCCTCGACCCGGCGCCAGCGCTCGGATGGTTCGCTCATCTCGCGGCCTCCCTTCCCTTGCCCCTACCCTGATCAAGCGGATTCGCCGCGCCCGATTTCTCACCCGGGCTGCGACCCGGGCTGTGGTTCGCCGCGCGGCGCGCGCCTCAGCTCGCGGTGGAGCCAGGCGCGGGCCAGCGCCAGCTCGCGGTGCGCGGTCGCCCGCGAGACGCCGAGCACGCAGCCCAGCTCCTCGAAGGTCAGGCCGCCGAAGAAGTACAGCTCGACCAGCCGGCCCTTGCGCGGGTCGAACTCGGCGAGCGCCCGCATCGCGTCGTCGAGCGCGGCGAGATCCGCCGGGATCTGGGGCGACGGCAGCCGCTCGGTGAGCGGCTCGGCGGGCACGCCGCCGCCGCGCTTGCCGGCGCCGCGGCTGCGCGCGTGATCGACCAGGATCCGGCGCATCGTGCTCGCCGCCACGGCGAGGAAGTGGGCGCGGTCGCGCCAGTCGACGTCGGCGCCGACCAGGCGCAGGAAGGCCTCGTGCACCAGCTCGGTCGGCTGCAGGGTGTGGTCCGGGCGCTCGGCGCGCAGGCGGCGGCGGGCGAGCCGGCGCAGCTCGCCGTAGACGTGCGCCATGAGCGGCTCCAGGGCCTGCTCCTGCCCCGAGCGCCACTCGCGCAGCAGCGCGGTGACCGGCCGTTCGTCGATCATTTCGATCGGGGCCGCAGTATAGCCGCGAGGGCGGGCGGCGCCGGAGTCCCCGGCGGTCCCGGCGCCCCCGCGTGGTAGGCTGCGGCGCCGGAGATCGCCGCTCTGCTGGAGGCCTACGGATGGATCGAGGGACGAGCTTGGAGCCCGACGAGGGCGCCGCCGTGCCCGCCGAGGGCGGCGACCGCGGCTTCGATCCCTGGGCGGCGGCCCCGCGCGCCTCCGGCACCGGCGCCGAGGTCGCCGAGCTGACCGCCCTCGCCACCCGCTTCCGCGAGCGCGGCTACTACGACGCCGCCGGCGAGCTGCTCGCCCTGGCGCTCTCGCTCGACCCCCGCTCGATCGACGTCAAGATGGCGCTGACCGACGTCCGGCGCCTGCAGCGGCAGGTCCCCGGCTCGCGCCCGCGGAGCGTCCGCGAGCAGCTCCGCGAGGAGTTCCGGCGCCACGCCATCGACGCCTCCCACTTCGTCGGCCTGGCCGCGCTCTACGCCGACCAGGGGGACGAGATCCGCGCCGCCGAGTGCCTCGACGTCGCCAAGGCGCGCGACCTCGCGAGCCCCGAGCTGCACAAGCTCTCGGCGCGCCTCCTGCGCGACCGGCGCGAGCTCGACCACGCCGCCGACGAGTACGAGGTGGCGCTGCGGCTCGACCCGTTCGACCGCGAGATCGCCGAGGAGCTGGGGCGCACCGAGTACGAGCGGCGCCGCTTCGAGCAAGCGCTTGCGCTCACCGTCCACGCCTTCCTCCTGACCGGCGACCGCGGCGGCGAGCACGGCGAGCGGCTGCGCCTGCGCATCCGCACCCTGAAGCGCATCGTCGGCTACGGCACGCGCGAGCTGGCGCGGGTCTTCCACGCCCGCCAGGAGCTGCTCCAGACCTCCTTCGACCGCCTCCAGTGGCGGCGCGAGCGCTTCCTCGAGGAGGGCGGGATGACCGCCGACCGCGGCGTCGCCCCGTCGCCCCCCGCGGCGGCGCGCCCGGGCCGGCGCATCGCGATGGCCGCGCGCCTGAGGCGCCTGCGGGTCTGGCACCACCTCTCCGACGAGCACGTCTTCCACCTCTCGCGCGTGGTCGAGGAGGAGCTCTTCGACCCCGGGAGCGTCGTGGTCGAGCACCTCTCCCACGGGCGCGACCTCTTCCTGGTCGAGAGCGGCGAGGTGTCGATCCAGCGCTCGACCTCCTACGGCACCTTCGTCCTCGCCACCCTGGCGCCGCCCGAGATCTTCGGCGAGGCGAGCTTCATCACCGGGGCGCCGCGCTCGGGCGACGCGGTGACCGTGCGGCCGAGCCACCTCTTCCGCTTCCACGCCGACGCCCTCGACCGCCTGGTCGCCGAGCAGCCGGAGCTCGGCGTCCAGCTCTACTGGAGCTTCTGGCACGGCCTGGCACGGAAGCTCCGGGCGACCAACGAGCAGCTCCAGACCTTCTTCGACCCGGTCGCCTCCCCCGAGAACTTCCTCCGCCTGCGCCGCGACCAGTCCGAGCCGCCGATCGCCACCGGCACCCTCGCCCGCGACGCCAAGCTCCGCCTGTTCACCGAGCAGGGCCTCACCGGCGAGGAGCTGACCACCCTCGCCACCTTCTCGCGCGAGCGCCGCTTCGCCGAAGGGGCGCGCGTCTTCACCGAGGGCGACCGCGGCCAGGAGCTCTACATCGTCGCCGACGGCCGGGTGCTGATCTCGAAGTACATCCCGGGCGGCGGCGAGGAGGCGCTCGCGATCCTCGGCCGCGGCGACTTCTTCGGCGAGATGGCCCTGATCGACGGCGAGCCGCGCTCGGCCAGCGCCAAGGCCCACGGCGGCCCGCTGACCGTCCTCGCCCTCGACCAGGAGTCGGTGCGCGAGATCCTCTCCCTCGACCCCCGCGCCGCCCTCGACTTCCTCCAGCTCCTCTGCCGCCTGGTCGCCCAGCGCCTGGGCGAGATCGACGAGAAGGTGATCGGCTGGCGGATCCTCTCGGGCGGGCAGGCGGAGAGCGTGCCGGCGTAGAGAAGCCTCCTACGGTCCCCGTGCTACGCTGACCGCGCCGTGATCGCCCCCGCGCCCCGGCGCCATTTCACCTTCCGCGACTACCTCGACCTCGAAGAGGCGAGCAACGTCAAGCACGAGTACTTCGCGGGAGAGATCTATGCGATGGCCGGCGGCACGCCCGAGCACGCCGCGCTGTCGATGGCGGCAGGAGCTGCGATCCTGGACCAGCTCGCGGGCGGCCACTGCCGGGTGTTCAGCTCCGATCTGCGCGTGCGCGTCCGCGCCACCGGCCTCGCCACCTACCCCGACGTCACCGTCGTGTGCGGCGCCCTCGAGACCGACCCGGAGAACGCCTCGACCGTCACCAACCCGACCGTGATCTTGGAGGTCCTGAGCCCCAGCACCGAGAGCTACGACCGCGGTGAGAAGCTCGAGCACTACCGGCAGATCGACAGCCTGCGCGAGTGCGTGCTGGTCGCCCACGACCGGCGGCGGTTCGAGGTCTGGCGGCGAAGCGGGGACGGTGCGAAGTGGTCGCAGGCCGTAGTCGAGGAGGGGGCGGTGGAGCTCGCCTCGATCGGCTGCCGCCTTCAGTTGGAAGACATCTACCGTCGCGCAGGGCTGTAGCGCCGTCACCCGGTTGTCACCCGCCCTTCCCCACCCTGCCGCCCACATCCCACTAGCATCGCCCTCCGTGGCCGAGCCCCTGTACACTCCGCGCGCCCCGCGCGCGACCCACCCCCTGGAGCTGCTCTGGATGTCCACCAAGGAGGCGCCGATGACCGATCGGGGTCCCGGAGTGCTGGTGCTCTGTACCGGCAACGCCGCCCGCAGCCAGATCGCCGAGGCGTTCCTGCGCCTTCACGGCGGCGACCGCTTTCTGGTCTACAGCGCCGGCACCGAGCCGGCGGCCGGGATCAATCCGCTGGCCGTGGAGGTGATGCGGGAGCGCGGGATCGACCTCTCGGGCAACCGCCCGAAGCACCTCCGCGAGTACCTCGGGACCCTCCCGATCCACACCGTGATCATCGTCTGCGACGCCGCCGCGCGGAACTGCCCGGCGGTCTGGCCGGGGGCGCAGCAGCGGCTCTTCTGGCCGTTCGATGACCCGACGGCGGCGGCGGGGAGCGATGCGGAGCGGCTCGGGAGGTTCCGCGAGGTGCGCGACGCGATCGAGGCGCGGGTGGTCGAGTGGCTCGAGGGCGGCGGCATGGGGGCGGCGGTTACGGCCTGAGGAGCGGCCCGCCCGCCCGCGACTCCGGCCGCCGAGCCGCCGCGTCCGCTAGCCGCTCTCGCCGCTCGACCCCGCGCCCGGCACCCCCACCGTCACCACCAGCTCGCCCGGCCGCACATGGCGCCGGGCCGCCTCCTCGACCGCGGCGCGGTCGGGGGCCTCGAGGCGCTCGCGGCGGCGGGCGGGATCGTCGAGCGGCAGGCCGTAGTGCTCGGACTGGGCCATGAGGTCGGCCCACTGGCGGGCGGTCTCGCGGCTGAACGGGTCGCGGCCGAGGAGGTAGCTGCGCGCCTCCCCGAGCTCGATGTCGGTGATCCCCTCGTCGACCACGCGCGCCAGCTCGTCGCGGACCAGCCGCTCGGCGCGCTCGGCGGTCGCGACCGAGGTGCCGGCGTAAGCGACCAGGCGGCCGCGGTCGAGGCCGGAGCCGGCGACGGTCTGGGCGGTGGCGGTGTAGGCCAGGCCGGCCTTCTCGCGCACCGCGGTCGGGATGCGGCCGGCGAGCCCCGAGCCGGCGCCGAGGATCACCGCCAGGAGCTCCAGCGCCTCGTAGTCGGCGTGGGCGCGGGGGATGGTCAGGTGGCCGAGGTAGACGTGGGCCTGGCCACCGCCGGGGCCGTCCGCGGCGGCCGCCTCTTCGCCGTGGGTCTCGGCGCCCGGAGCCGTTACGCCCAGCTCCTCCCCTTCGAGCGCTTCGGGCGCGAGGCCGGCCTCGCCGGGGGTGCCGCGGTCCGCCCCGGTGTCCCCCTCCTCGCCCTCGTGCGGCGGCGGCAGTTCGACCCGCCGCCGCGCCTCGCCGCTGCCGTGCGGCGCCGGCGGCTCGGGCTCGGCGCGCGGGCGGGCGCCGGCGGCCCCGAACAGCTCGGCGGCGCGCGCCGCCACCGCCGCCTCGTCGAGGTCGCCGGCGATCGCGATCACGGTCCACCGCTCCTCGGGTCGGTGGAACGCGGCGCAGTGGTCCGGGGTCAGGGCGGCGAGCGACTCCGCGGTGCCGTGGAGCGGCAGGGCGCGGCGGTGTGGGGTGTAGAGCTGCTCGAGGAAGCCCCAGGCGGTGAGCACCTCGGGCTGGTCGGCGAGGCTCTCCAGCTCGGCCGCGGCTTGGCGGATCAGCCAGCGGCAGCGCTCCTCGGGGAAGGTCGGCTCGAGGGCGACCTCGGCGGCCCACTCGAGGGCGGTCTCCCAGTCGGCGGCGAGGGCGTCGAGGGCGACGCCGTGGGTCTCGAAGCTGCCGTAGGTCGAGAGCAGCATGCCGCGCGACTCGACCTCCTCGGCCAGCCGGCGGAAGTCGCGCCGGCGGGTCCCCTCGGCGAGCAGGCGTCCGGCGATCAGCGCCTGGCCGGGGATCGCCTCGGTGCGCGCGCCGCCGCAGAACCAGACCCGCACCGCCACCACCGGCGGCCCCGGCACCCGGCGCACCCGCACCGCCAGGCCGGGCGAGCGCTCGACCGCGGCCGCGCCCCGAGCCCGGCTCACGACTCCCCCCGCGGCAGCGACCAGCCGAGCACCGCGCCGCGCTCGGGCCGGAGGTACTCGGCCGCGACCTCGAGCAGCCGCTCGCGGCCGGCTGCGAGCACCCGCGCCAGCTCGCGCTGCGGGTGGCCGAGGTCGAAGGCGGCGAGCGCGTGGGCGGCGGCGAGCGCCTGCTCGTGGATCCGCTCGTGCTCGAACACCCAGTCGGCGACCACGATCCGCCGCGCGCGCTCGATCTCGTCGTCGGCCGGCGGCACCAGCGAGCCCGGGCCGGCGAGCGCCCCCAACTCGGCGAGGAGAAGCTCCTCGGCGCGCTCGGGCGGCACGCCGGGCACCAGCTCGAAGGAGAAGGTGACCGCGCCCGGGTCGAGCGACTCGCGGAGGTCGGCGGCGACCCAGACGCAGAGCTGCCCCTCGTCGACCAGCGCCCGGTGGAGGCGGCTGGCGCGGCCGGCGGCGAGGATCTCGAGCAGCATCGAGAGCGGCGCGTGGTCGGGGTGGCCGGCCGGGGGAGAGGGGAGCGCCAGCATCATCCGGCCGACCTCGCCGCGCCGGCGGACGATCCGGCGCACGCGGTCCGGGAAGCGTACCGGCGGGCTGGTTTCGCGCGGCACGGCGCCGGGGCCGAGCGCGCCGAGCGCCTCCTCGACCGCCGCCGCCGCCCGGGCGTGCTCGCCGAGGTCGCCGGCGACCACCAGCACCGCGCCGTCGGGCCGGTAGCGCCGGTGGTGGAAAGCCGCGAGATCGGCGGCGCCGGTCGCGCGCAGCTCGCGCCGGGTGCCGAGCACGGGGAGGCCGTAGGGGTGGCCGGCGAACAGCTCGGCGAGCACCGCCTGGCCGAGCGAGTCCCAGGGGTCGGCCTCGTACATCGCGATCTCTTCGAGGATCACCCGCCGTTCGCTCGCGACCTCCGCCGGGTCGAGGGTCAGACCGGCCATCCGGTCGGCCTCGATCGCCAGCGCCTCGGTCCAGCGGTCGCGCGCGAAGCTGAACCAGTAGGCGGTGCCGTCGTGGTCGGTGAAGGCGTTGTTGGAGCCGCCGAGCGCCTGGGTCCTGCGGTCGATCTCGCCCGGCCCGAAGCGGCTCGACCCCTTGAACATCATGTGCTCGAGGAAATGGGCGGTGCCGCCGTGGCCGGCCGCCTCGTCGCGGGTGCCGGCGCGGTACCAGAGGACGGTCGTGACCACCGGCGCCTGCGGGTTGTCGAGCAGCGCCACGGTCAGGCCGTTGGCGAGCGTGACCACCTCGGTGGTGCCGGGGAGCGCCGGCACCGCGAGCCCGGGCTCGGCAAGGGCCGTCAACGCTCCACCGCCGGCGGCAGGACCACGTCGATCCGCTTGCGCGGCTCGACCGCGCCGGGCGTGAACTCGATCGCCAGGTCGACCCGCTGGTGCCCGGGCGCGACCAGCGACACCCGGTGGAGGCCACGCGGCAGCTCGAGCCAGCGGCGCTGGCCGAGGCCCCCCGCGTACTGCGACGCGGGCCCCATCGCCTGCCCGTCGACCAGCACCCGCGCGCTGCGAGGCTCGACCTTGAACGCCACCCCTTCGCGCACGCGGTGGACCTCGAGGTCGCCGATCTCGACCTCGTCGACCGGCAGCGGCTCGAGGCGGGCGGCGAGCGGGGTCACCGCCGGGCCGTCGGCGGAGGCGACGACCCGGATCGTCCGGTCGCGCATCCCCCCCTTGCGCAGGGTGACGTCGTAGGTGCCGGGGCCGGGGAGGAGATAGAACTGCCCGCCCGCCGGCCACTCGCGGGCGCGGCCGATCACCGTGCCGTCGATCAGCACGAAGGCGTCGGCGGGCTGGACCCGGAAGCTCAGGCCGAGGCCGCTGGTCAGCCCGGCGTCGGGGACGCGGGCGGTGCGGCGGGTGGTGGCCGGCGGGGGCTCGGGAGGCGGCTCGGCGACGGCGGCGGAGGCCGGGGCGGGAGCGGCGGCGGTGCCGGCATCGCCGCCGGTGCCGGGGGCGCCGGAGCCGGAGGACGGGCGGTCGGTCGCGGGGGCGGCCGGCGCGGTCGAGCGGGTGCCGGCCGCGGGCTCCGGCGGCCGGCGCTCGGCGGCGGTCGGAGCCGGCCGCGGCTCCGCGCTCGACGGGGCGCGGCCGGAGGTCGCGGCGGAGCCCGGCGGGCGCTCGACCGCCGGGCCGGGGCCGGCCTCGAGGCGGCGGGCGCTCGCGGCCGCGGCGGGATCCTCCCCGCCGGCGGGCGGGCGCTCGAGCGGCCGGTCGACAGCGGCGGCTCCGGGATCGAGCGGGTCGGTCTCCGCCGCTCCTCCCGGCTCCCCGACCCCGGGAGCGCCGGTCCCCTCCCCCGGCTCGACCGGCGCTGCGCGCTCCAACCCGGCACGCTCGGCGAACGAGCGGAGCGGCCCGCGGGCGAGGAAGTAGACCGCGCCGGCCGCGAGCGCGGCCAGCACCAGGCAGCCGGCGGCGATCGGCAGCGCCAGCCGCCGGGACGATCCGGCCCTCGCCGCGGCCGGGGCGCCGGCCGCCGGTGCGGCGGCCTGCGATCCCGCGCCCGGCGGCACCGGCGGCGCACCGAGCCCCGCCGGCGGCGCCACCACCGTGCCGCCCGGACCGAGCGCGGCGGGCGCGGTCGCCGGGCCGGCGGGCGCAGTCGCCGGCGACACCGCTCCCGCGGCGGCCAGGGTGGCCGGCGGCAGCGGCGGCGCCGCGCCGCGGCTCTCGAGCAGCCGGGTCGCGCCCTCGATCGTCTCGGTGCCGCCGGCGGGCGCCGCCAGCGCCGCGGCCGGCAACGAGGCAGCCACCGCCGCCAGCTCCTCGGACACCGCCGCGGCGGTCGCGAAGCGCTCCTCGCGATCCTTGGCCAGGAGGCGCGCGACCACGGCGTGGAGGCGCTGCGGCAGGTCGGGGCGCAGCCCCTGGAGCGGCGGCGGGTCGGCCTGGAGGACCTGGTAGATCAGGGTCGAGAGCGTCTCGCCGCCGAACGGCCGCCGGCGCGCCAGCATCTCGTAGAGGACGACCCCGAACGAGAAGAGATCGCTCCGGCCGTCCAGCTCCTCGCCGCGGATCTGCTCGGGCGAGAGGTAGTGCGGGCTCCCCATCACCGAGCCGGTGACCGTCAGCTCGGTCGCCTGGCCGGACATCTTGGCGATCCCGAAGTCGCTGATCTTGAGCCGCCCCTCGGCGTCGACCAGGAGGTTCGAGGGCTTGATGTCGCGGTGGACGATGCCGACCTTGTGGGCGTGATCGAGCCCGGCACACGCCTCGCGCGCCAGCCGCAGCGCCTCGCCGAGGGAGAGCGGCGGCCCGGAGCCGAGGCGCACGCCGAGGTCGGAGCCGGGGACGTACTCGAAGGCGAGGTAGATGAAGCCGCCGTCCTCGCCGGCATCGAACAGGGTGACGACGTGCGGATGGATCAGCCGCCCGGCGGTGCGCGCCTCGCGCAGGAGGCGCTGGCGCCGCTCGGGCAGCTCCTCGGGGCGGACGCCGACGATGCGCAGGGTCTTGAGCGCCACCCGGCGCCCGATCTGCGGGTCCTCGGCGAGGTAGACCTCGCCCATGGCACCGGAGCCCAGCAGACGCTCGATGCGGTAGCGGCCGAGGGTGGCGCCGCGGGCGAAGGTGCTCACGTCATCCCTCCGCGGGGCTCTCCTCCGCCACCGCCGCCTCGCGCTCGGCGAGCAGGCGCTCGGCCTCGCCGGCGCGGTCGGCCGGCACCCGCACCCGCACCTCGCCGAGCCGGCCGAAGGTCACCGGCTCCTGGTGGAAGAGGAGCGACTCGACCTGCGCCGGGACGTCTTGCGCGCGCAGAAAACCCTCGATCACCGCCGCCTCCTCGTCGGTGCCGACGGTGCAGACGACCACCCACGGGCTGTCATCGGTCTCGGGCATTGGGGCTCCTCCCGCTCCTGCCGGGCTTCAACACCCGGGCGCGCATCTTACCGCGCGGCCGCGCCGGGCCGGGCGGGGCGCGGCGCCGCAGGCTCCAGCCCGGCGAGCGAGAACGGCACCCGCTCCTGGCGCGGATACCAGTGGCGGCCGTGCTCGGCGAAGACGCCGGCTTCGCGATGCCAGCGGAGCTGCGAGACGGTCAACGACCGGTCGTCGAACTCGATCCAGTTGCACGAGTTGCGCTCGCGCTCCCCCATCCGGCCGCGGTTCGAGGTGGTCGTGCCCGAGTGGCAGATCACCACCGGCGGCCGCCCCTTGGGGTAGAACTCCTCCGAGCTGCCGATGTAGGACTGGTGCTGGTGCCCCGAGAGCACCAGGTCGACGCCGACGCTCGAGAAGAGGTCGATCGCCTCCCAGGCGTTGGCGAGCACGGTCTGGGTGCCGAAGTTGGGCGGCGGGATCATGTGGTGGTGCGCGACCACCACCTTGAGCACGCTCTCGGGCACCCGCTCGAGCATCTCGGCCACTGCGAGCAGGCGCCGGAGCGGGATCCGCCCCTCCTTGAGCGTCCAGCCGTGGGCGGTGTTGATGCCGACCAGGATCATCCGGGGGTCGCGGTGGATCGGCTCGAGGTCGTCGCCGAAGTGGCGGCGGTAGGCGCCGTAGGGGTCGAAGATCCGTTCCCAGAAGCGGTAGAGCGGCACGTCGTGGTTGCCCGGCACCGTGATCGTCGGCACGGTGAAACGGTCGACCCAGGCGCGCGCCTGGCGGAACTGCTCGGGCCTGGCGCGCTGGGTGAGGTCGCCCGAGACCACGACCGCGTCCGGGCGGCGCTCGGCGGCGAGCGCGAGCACCCCGTCGGCGACCTCCGGCAGGTGCGGCGGTCCGAAGTGGACGTCGGAGACGTGGAGCAGCGCGGGCACGGACCGGAAGGGGGTTCGGGGCGGCTCAGCCGCCGAGGTCGAGGTCCTCGCCCAGCGCCTCGCGCACGCCGCGCGCCGCCTGCCGCGAGGCGTAGGCGGAGCCGGCGGCAAGGAGCGCCGAGCCGTGGCGGACGCCGAGCCAGTAGCCGGCCGCGGCGGCCAGCGCCAGCGCAGGCAGCGGATAGGAGCGGACCAGCCGCTCCCACTCCACCCCTTCGGGCATCACCTCGTCGATCAGCCGCTCGAGGGCGCCCCGGTGCGCGGCGTCGCCGTTACTCACCGCCACCGCGCCGGCGCACGAGGAGGCCGATCACGAAGCCCACGGCGGCCGCTGCAAGAAGCGCCGTCCCCGGCTTCTCCTGCACGTACTCGGAGAGGTCCTTGCTCAGGCCCTGGGCCCGCTCGCGAGCGCGGCCGTAGCCCTTCCTGAGCTGCTTCGCGGCCTCGCCGCCCCGCTCGCGCGCCGCCTGGGCGCCCCGGCGCAGCTCGGCGGATGCCTTTTCGGCGCCCCGGCGGACGTCGCTCGAGACCTGCTTGTAGCGATCCTCGATCCGCCCGGCGGCCTGCTGGAGCCGCTCGCGCGCCGCGTCGACCTTGCTCGCCACCGCCCCATCGGCCGGCGCCTCGGTGGAACGGCTCTCGGTGGTCTGTTCTGCCATCTGACTCTCCTCGTCGGGTTCACCCGTGTAGTCGCCGGCGCCACTCTAGCACCGGCACCCCGACCGTTCCGATGCAAGCGTCGTGCTGGACGAGGATGGAGGAATGCGCAGGAGGCCGCCCGAGCCCGATGTGGAAATTTCCCCAGGACAATCGCGCCCGCGAGCACCCGCGTGGAACCTGGAACCCATGGATCTGGACCGCGAGCTCAACCGTCCAACGCCATCGACCTGCAGCTCGAAGCGCTCCGCGATCAACACCGACCTCAACTCCCCGAGCAGCCGAAGCCAGATCTCGACCTGCGGCGGGTATGCCGACTGGACCAGCTCACGCCGTCGCTCCGCGGCTGCCTGCTGAAGGCTCGCCGTCTCCTCCAACCTGGGGACCAGAGAGGCCAGATCCTCCTCGATCTCCGCCAGGCGCATCAGGGGCCTGGCGGCCTCGGGGATCGCCTCGGCCGTCAGTGCCCTCTGCTCGGAGATGAGCGCCTCCAAGCGAGCCTCCGCAAGGGCCTCCTCCTCGCTCCCCCAGGCGGCGGTCCAATAACTCTCGCTTTCGGCCTCGACCCGCAGCTCGAGTTCGCCGTAGCGGTTCCAGGCGTCGGGCGCCTCCTCTCGCAGCCTCGCCTCGATGTTGATCGCCTCCAGGGCAGCGGAGATCTCCCCGACCTCGAGCATCGCTTCCATGGAGCGCGACCGCATCTCGCTCAGCGCGCGATCGTAGGTGGCGAGCTGATCGTCGAGCCCTGCGAGCTGTTCACGGACTCCGGCCGGGGCGATGGTTTCGAGCCGCTGAAAGACCCCATCCTCGGAAAGTGGGTCCTCCTCGATCTCATCGACCCGTCGCGAAACGGACTCGGCGGGTCGGTCGAGCACGGGCGGCAGAACCTCCTCGGTCAGCAAAGCCAAGGCCGACCGGAGCTCCTCAGAGCGCACCAGCGCGGCGGTCTCCTCCTCACTTCCATAGGGAGCGTCCAGATAGGCGAGGTTCGCTTCCCTTTGATCCTGGGCCAGCTGTTCGTAACGCTCACCGACGGTGCTCCAGATGCTGGCCCGAAGCGCCAGCGAGCGAGCCACCCGCTGGCTAACGTCGCGCTGGAGCTCCTGGACGCCCAAGCCGCTCTGACCGGCCAACTCATCGAGCCGCTCGAGAAGATCCTCGGCCAACTCGCCGCGCGCTTCGCCAGGGCCTGCCTCCGCGGGCTCGAGCCGGTCGTCGCCCACGATCAGCGCGCCGGGCGTCGGAACCTCTCGCGGCCGCGACGGCGGGCCATAGAACGCCGCACCCTCGCCGCGAGCCCACCGCAGAAGCGCGTACACGGCCGCGAAATCGTTGAGCCGCCGAAAATCGGAACAGCCGCGGACCAGCGCCGGGACCAGCGGGTAGAAGGGATCGCTACCGGCAAGGGACGTTTCGTTCAGTTCTCCCTCGAATCGCTGCATTGCAAGGAAGGCCTGGCGGCGCAACGTCACAGGCCACGTCTGTTCAGAGTCGGGGGTCCGCTCGACGCCCAGCAGGCCCGTCTCGCCGACCACGGTGAGCGGGACATCGATCAGCTTCCAGTTGCCGGGGAGGTTGGCAAGCCAGTCAGCCAGCGCCTCGGCCTCCGAGTCTTCGACCCGGGGCCCCACCGTCTCAAGAAGCTTTTCATCGGCGATCGGCCAGGCGTCGGCCATGAGCGCCGCCCAGCCCAGGTCAAGATCCGCAAGCGCGGGGTGAATCGCCACCGCGAAGCGGCGACCGCTCGCGACCACCTCGTCGTTCACCAGCTCAAAGTGGTCGTCGCGGGCCTCCAGGCCGACGAGGCCCACTGCCTCGCCCGGCTCGACTGGCGGCGGTTCCGAAACGAAGAGCAACCGGTGGGCGATGTAGACGTCCTCGGGAGAGATGGCGCCTGCGATCCGCTCAGAACCATCGACGAAGTGAAAGAGGAGGCTGCCAAGACTATCCTCGGCCTCGCCATCGAGCCACGTGGCCCACACGGGCGCTGGAAGATTGGGATCGGCGCTCACCTGGTTGCCGAAGACCACGCCCCCGAACCCCCTGGCGCTGGCGACGACCCCCGAGAAACTGCGGCTCGCAGGCGTCGGATAGACCCGGCGCATGATCTGCTCGTGGACGCGGACCGGTGCCGAAGTGCGCTGGACCGCAGGTCGCCGCGGCCGGGCCTCGGGCCCGGTTCGTGGCGGCACCGGCGAGCCCTTCGCGACCGCCTCGAGAGCTGCGACATGGCGAGCCGACTCATAACTCGCCCGGACATCGGCGGCCACCCGCTGCAAGCGGGCTTCGCGCATACCCTCGGGGATCTCCAGGTAACCTCGCCGTAGCGCCTCGGTCGCGTTGCCGCTGGTGCGCAAGATCTCGTAGACCTTCGTAGGCGGCAGGTCGAAGTAGTGCTGGAGGATGCCGCGGGTGCCGCCCAGCGCTCCACCCTCCGCGTATTTCGCCAAGGCGTCGATGGCGGCGGTTGCCCGAGCAGGCAGCCGCACCGACACCGGATCGACGGCCTGGGGCCGATAGCCAACCGGCGAGGCCGGGCGGTCCATGTACTCCCGCAGCGCCGGTTCGTAGCGTACCGCCTCGAACCGCTGAGCCATCTCCCGTGACAACAGGGCGAGCATCCGCTCGCCGCCGCCAGGTGCCATCCGCTCCGCCGCCAGGTATGCAGCCTCCAGCTTGCGAACCGGAGGGAAATGGCGCCAGATCGCCTCCGGCACCGCCGGAAGATGGCCGCTTTGGCGGAGGAGAGGATCGATCCGGTCGACACCGGAGACAGTGGTCTGGGCAACAACCCTAAGGGCTTCGGCGGGAGCGGCGGCGATCGCCGGGTCGAGACTCTGTCCGCTCGCCGGAACGGCGCCCAAGAGCTGGGCGAGTACCAGCAGCAGTGCTAGGCAGGCGGCCTGAGCGCGCTGGGACCACGATCTCATGAGGCGCCTCCTCTTTCGGTTCTAGTCGTCGATCGCTCCGTACGCCCACCAGAATCCGTCATCCCCCGCAGCCGGCGCAGGAGCGCCTCGCGCTCCTCAGCCGCGGTGCGATGCATTCGATCGGGAGGTACGCTGAGGATCAGAGCGGCCAGCATCCGGGGACCGTGAAGCCGGGCCTCGGTGAAGACCGCGGTCCAGAAGTCCCTCGGCGGGACCGCGAGCGGGTCGGGCAAATCGATCACCCGGATGTGGGTGACGGCGGCGTCGCCAGGGTTAGCCTCGGCGCGGAAGGCGTTGGCCTCCGCGATCATCTGACCCGCCTGGCGAGGCCGGATCAGGTCGGCGAACGCCTCGATCAGGCTTGAACGGATCCAATGAGCCGCCACGAGCGGCCCCCGGGGGTAGGCATGGAGCACGTGCGCCGGCTCCACCTTCATCGCCCATTCGGAGGACCGGCCGTTCAGCATCTCGCGCAGGCGAGCCGCGACCCCCTCCAGGCCGCCGTCGCGGACTACATCGAGATCCTCGAGCAGCCACAGACCGTAGGGGATCTCCTCACCGATCGGCGGCTTACCGTCGAGATAGACCGGGACGATCCGATGGTGAGAGGGATAGGCGCGGTTGAGGGCGATCCCACGCTGGATCTCCTCGCGTGCGTAGTGGGCGCTGTCCAGGCGGCCCGAGATCAGCGCAACCGTGACCTTCGACTCCTGCTGAGCGCGCGGGAGAATCGACGACCAGTCTTCGGCCGGTTCGATGCAGGCGCGATCGAGGAAGACCGAGTACTCCTGGCCGAGAAGGCGATGGAGCTCCCGCGCGCGCTCCGCGTCGCGATGCGCGTGAGCGAGAAAGAAATCCCATACCGGCGGACGAGGCGAGTGGGGCTGCACGATCGGCCTTCCTTCCCCCATCCGCTGCCGTAGAGCGCCGATCTCGGACAGGTCGATGAGGCTCAGACTCGCCGGTGATACGCTCCCGTCCCCGATGGCCCGCGTCACCTTCCACGGCGCCTGCGGCTGCGTCACCGGCAGCGCCACCCACCTCGCCTGGGGCGACACCCGGGTGCTGGTCGACTGCGGTATCTACCAGGGGGACGAGGCGCTCCAGGCGCGCAACCGGGCGCGGTTCCCGTTCGAGGCCCGCGAGCTGACCGCGGTGGCGTTGACTCACGCCCACCTCGACCACACCGGCCTCCTGCCGCGGCTGGTCGCCGCCGGCTTCGACGGCCCGATCCACTGCCCGAAGCCGAGCCGCGGGTTGATCTCGCTCCTGCTCGAGGACGCCGCGGAACTCCAGGAGGAGCAGGCCCGCTACGCCCGGCGCAAGGGCTACAGCCGGCACGCCGAGCCCGCGCCGCTCTACACCCCGGCCGACGCCCGGCGGGCGATCCGGGCGCTCGCGCCGCTCGCTTTCGACGACGAGCACGCGATCGCCCCCGGCGTGCTCCTGCGCTACCGCCGCTCCGGGCACCTCCTGGGCGCGGCATCGATCGAGATCTCGGCCAAGGGGGCCGACGGCGGGCGCCGCTCCTGGTGCTTCTCGGGCGACGTCGGACGCTACGGCGTGCCGATCCTGAAGGACCCCGAGCCGCCGCTGGCCGCCCCCGCCGCGCTGGTCCTCGAGTCGACCTACGGCGACCGCCGTCACGCCGCCGAGCGCACCGTCGACGAGCTGCGGGAGGCGATCGGCCGCACCTTTGCGCGCGGCGGCATGGTGATCGTGCCGGCGTTCGCGCTCGGCCGCACCCAGGAGGTGCTCTACCACCTCTCGGCGATGGCCGACGAGGGCTCCCTCGATCCGAACGACGTCTTCCTCGACAGCCCGATGGCGATCTCGGCCACCGAGCTCTACCAGCGCGCCGCGGCCGAGCACGACGAGAAGATGGCGGAGCTGATGTCGAACGGCACGAGCCCGCTCGCCACCGACCGCTTCCAGCGCTGCCGGACGTCCGACCAGTCGAAGGCGCTCAACTCGCGCCGCGAGCCGGCGGTGATCGTCGCCGCCAGCGGCATGGCCGAGGGGGGCCGCGTCGTCCACCACCTGAAGCAGCGGCTCGGCGACCCGCGCACCACGGTGCTCTTCGTCGGCTACCAGGCCTCCGGCACCCGCGGCCGGGCGCTGGTCGACGGCGCCGACGAGGTCGGGATCCACGGCCGGCGGGTGCCGGTGCGCGCCGAGGTCCGCTACCTCCGGAGCCTGTCGGCGCACGCCGACCGCGAGGAGCTCTTGCGCTGGTGCCGGGCGCTGCCGGGAGCGCCCGAGCGGATCTTCCTCAACCACGGCGAGGACCCGGCACGGAAGGCCCTGGCGGCGGCGATCGTCGAGGAGCTGGGCTGGCCGCGGCCGGAGCTGCCGCTCCCGGGCGACGAGGCTCCGTGGTAGGCCGGGAGATGGAGGGCCGGAGATGAGTGTTCACACCCTGTCGGTCAGCGGCCTCCGCTGCGCGCACTGCGTGCAGCTCCTCGAGCGCAACCTGCGCCGTGTGCCGGGGGTGCGCCGGGTCGAGATCCGGCCGGTGCGCGAGGAGGTCGAGATCGAGGCCGACCCGCGCTTCGTCAGCGCCACGATCCTCGAGTCGGCGGTGCGCGACTCGGGGCTGCACGTCCAGAGGGACCGGCGGCCTGCGTTCGATCTCGGGGAGCCGGGGTCTGAGATGGAGCCCGACGACGAGGCGGACCGCGGGCATCTCGACCTGGGAGGCTTCGATCTCGGCGAGCTGGACTTCGGCGAGCCGGACTCCGGCGGCCCGGACTCCGGCGGCCCGGACTCCGGCGAGCCCGACCGGGGCGGCGGGTAGCCGGCGCTACTCGAGGATCTCCAGCCGGTCGGGCCCGTTCGGCACCATGCACAGGAACTCGAACGGGGCCTCGAGCACGCGGTAGCGGTGCGGGGTTCCGGCGGGGATGTAGAGGACGTCGCCGGCGGCGACCTCGTGGTCCTCCTCGCCGACGGTGATCCGGGCGCGGCCGGCGAGGACGTACTGCTCGTGCTCGACGGCGTTGGTGTGGAGCGGCATGCCGCCGCCCTCTCCCATCGAGAACTTGCGCATGGCGAAGCGGGGGGCGCCGTCGCGCTCGCCGAGGAGGACCTGGACGCTGGCGGCGGTGCCGGCGCGGACCTCGGCGGCGGGGACTTCGGCGGCGTGCTTGACTACGGCGGTGCTGGCGGCGGCATCGGGCTGGGTCATCGCGGTCCTCCTGGGGGCGGGATCTTACCGGTAGGATCGCCGGTATGAGATCGAATCCCTGGTCGGCTCTCGCGGTTCGCGTTCCCACACTCGGCCCGCACCTCTCCCCCTCCCTCTCCTCCGCCCCCACCCCCGGTCCGGGCCTGGGGCCTCCCTCCCAGGGCACGGCGCCGGCTGGGAGTGGGCGGGGGTCGGTCGGCCGGCGCCTCGTCAGCCCGCGCGCGGTTCCTTCTCGCCTTCTGGATCGGTGCGTTGGGCGCGCGGGCTGGCGTCCCTGGGAGGGAGGCCCCAGGCCCGGACCTGACCGCCCGGCGGAGTGCCGGAGGACACGGAGCTGCGGCGGGGTGGGACGGCTGGGGCGGCGGATTTCCCGGAGCGGCGGCGGGGTCGGGGTGGGGCGCCTGGGGATGGTGATCGGGGTCCTGGTGCTCTGGGCGTCGGTGGCTGGCGCGGAGGGGGAGATCGAGCGGGGGGACAGGGCTTGGGAGCGGCGGGCGGAGGGGCATCGGGAGGACCGGGCGGCGGGGGGCTCGATCGGGGAGGCGGTGGCGGCCTATGAGGCGGCGTTGAAGGGGGACCCCGGGGGGTTGGGGGCGAGCTGGCGGCTGCTGCGGGCGATCTACTTCCAGGGCGACTACGCGGCCGGGAGCAGCGAGGAGAAGGCGAAGCTCTACGACCGCGGCAAGGCGGCATGCGGGGCGGCGGTCGGGCGGCTCGGGCGCGAGATCGAAGGGTTCGAGGGGGTCGAGGGGGTGGCGGCGGGGCGGCTGCGGGAGCTCTTGGGCGGCCGGCCGGACGCGGCGAAGCTGTTTTTCTGGTGCGCTGTCGACTGGGGCCTCTGGGGAGCGAACCACGGCAAGCTGGCGGCGGCGCGCGAGGGGGTGGCGTCAAAGGTGCGCGACTTCACGCTGGCGGCGATCGCGCTCGACCCCCGCTACGAGGGCGGCGGCGGCCACCGGGTGCTCGGCCGGCTGCACAGCGAGGTACCCAAGGTGCCGTTCGTCACCGGCTGGGTCTCGCGCGAGACCGCGTTCACCGAGCTGCGCCGGGCGATCGCGATCGACCCCGCCCACCCGATCAACCGGATCTTCCTCGCCGAGGCCCTGCTCGACCACGGCGACGCCGCCCAGCACGAGGAAGCGTGGCCGATCCTGCGCGAGCTGGCCGCGCTCGAGCCGCGGCCGGACCAGCTCGTCGAGGACCTCCGCGTGCGCCGGCTGGCGCGCGAGCACCTCGAGGACGAGGGCGGCTGAGCCGACGAGCTCCAGGTCTCGCGAGAGGGGATCCTCCGCCGGCTGCGCGAGGTCGGTTTGAGCCCGGCGGGGCGGTTCGGAGGCCGGTTCGGCCAGGGTTGACGATCGTCGCCGGCTCTCTTACCATGGTCTTACCATGAACACGAAGACAAGGCTGTCCACCAAGGGCCAGGTCGTGATCCCCCAGGAGGTCCGGGAGCGGCACGGCTGGAGCGCGGGCTCGGAGCTCTGGATCGAGGACCGGGACAATCACATCGTGCTCCGCGCGGCGCCCGAGCCGTCGGAGAGCACCCTCGACGAGATCGCCGGCGCCACCGGCTACCGGGGACCTCGGAAGAGTCTGGAGGAGATGGAGGCCGGGATCGCCGAGGGCGCCCGGCGGGCGGCCGAACGGTCCGCCGGATCGCGGTGAAGGCCGTCGACACGAACCTCGTGGTCCGCCTGGTGACCTGGGACGACCCGGAACAGGCCGCCCGGGCCCGGGAGCAGTTCGAGGTGGGTCCACTCTGGCTCGCCAAGACCGTGCTGCTCGAGACGGAGTGGGTCCTTCGCTACTCCTACGAGCTCGACCGCGAGACGATCCTGGCCGCGTTCTGGAAGCTGCTGGGCTACCGCCCCTTGCACGTCGAGGACCGCGAGACGGTCCTGCGGGCGCTCTCCTGGTACGGCGAGGGACTCGACCTCGCCGACGCCCTCCACCTCGCGTCGAGCCCCCGGGCGGATGCCTTCCTCACCTTCGACGGCTCGTTCGCGAAGCGTGCCTCGGCTCTCCAGACGCGCCCCCCGGTCCGCCGACTCTGAGCGCCTGAAGGTGACCGGCAGGCGTCGACGAGCTGGCCGAGAAACTCCAGCAGATCAAGCGTATGACCCCGCCCGCTCGGCGGAGATCGCTCGCAGCAGCTCGCTCGCCCGGCCGGCGCGAACGAGATCGATCGGCCGCGCCCCGAGGTGAGGAATGAGGCCGACGAGCCAGGCCTCGGCCGCCTCCGGCTCGTAGAGCCGCAGCAGGCTCGCCATCGCATGCTCGAGAGCGTCGACCTTCTCCGCGTTGTCGGGACCCACCCCGCCGCTACGGATCCACCGGCTCACCTGGGAAGGGCTGACGCCGAGGAGACTCGCGACCCGCCGCTGCGAACCGAAGTCGCGGCTGAGGGCTTTCACCTTGTCCCGAGTCGCAACGGGCATACCGAGAGCCTAGGCGCAACGAATCCCGTGGCACAACCGGCCAGCGCCTTACCACCCCGCCTTGACAGGGGGCGCGACCGAGGCCTAACTTCGGCGAATGACGCTTGCTTCAGCGAGCACGAACTCGTAGCCTCGGAACGTTCATGCGCACACTCAAGACGTTGAAGCCGGGGCAAAAGGGCACCAAGGAGCTCCTGACCCGGTACGGGACGAGTCTCCTGTGCGTCCGCTACCGCTACGACAAGACCACCAGCGAGCGCGTCAAGACGGACGAGCTGATCGTCCGGCGCTACTCGCGCGATTCCACATATAGGCCCCACCTCGGGAGATAATGGGTACTGGGGGATAAGGCTGGGAACCGCGGGTCGATGATACAGGGGTTGTTGGCGCCAGAGCCATGATTGAGACGCGAACCGGCTTCGAGCTGACGGCTGATCACCATCGCTGGGCCAAGAGCGCCCGACGGAAGTACCGGCAGTCCAAGGAGTACTGGCTTGACCTTATCACTAGTCAGCGAGGTCTCTGTGCGTTCTCGCGGGCGCCGCTCTTCTTTGACTCCGTTGCAGGTACGCCTGTCGCGGGCGGAGATAGCCAACATCCGCTTTACGCCGTCGTGGACCATTCACGGCCTGGAAGCGATGATTACGGACACCAGATCGTCTCGAACGACCTGAACGATCTGAAGGGTCATCTACCACCGGAACTGTTCGGCGCGCTTCAGCGAACGAGAGCTTGGAAACAGCTAATGGTAAGGTGGCGCGAGGAGGCATTGAAGAATCCGAATGGCCGGAGCATCTTCCACGCGCTGCGGGGGCGCCTGCTCGACCAGCCGGTTGCGATCCGGGTGCCGGTGAGCCGGAAACCCGTTGGGCGGCTCACGAGAGAGTGATGTAGTTCGGGGAGAGCATGGGACGGCGAGTGTTTTTCAGCTTCCACTACGATCGCGATATCTGGCGCGCGAACCAGGTACGCAACTGCTGGCTTACGCATCCCGATCGTGAGTCGTCTGGTTTTTGGGACGCCTCCCTTTGGCAGAGGACGAAGAGCCTCGGCGAGACTGCCGTCAAGCGACTCATTGATGGAGGTCTCCAGAACACGTCGGTGACAGCGGTCCTAGTTGGCGCTGAGACCGACGGCCGACCGTGGGTTGACTATGAAATCGCACAGAGCTTTCGGCGCGGTAACGGTCTACTTGCGATTCACATTCACAACATGCGCGATCGAACAGGCTACGCTGACTCCCCTGGAATCAATCCGTTTGAGCGGTGGCACATCATCCGCGGGGGCCGCCGCGTCTACTTTTCAGAACTCTACTATTCATACGACTGGATCCACAACAACGGCTACAAGCACCTCGGTCACTGGGTGGAGAACGCAGCCCGAAAGGCAGGAAGATGAGGCAGTACTGGAACCGCCCAACAAGCTCTGGAGCGGACGGCCCAGGCCGCCGCTCAGCGTCAAGCCGTTAGAGGCCAGGGAAATGACTGAAACGAATGCACAGCTCGTTGGCTTCCACTTCGACGACCGCAAGAGCTTCGCGCAGAACCGCGAGGCGTTTCTTGAAGCGACCAAGGCCGACGATCCTGAGATGGCCGCAATACTAGGCGACAACTGGGATCTGCTGGTCGCGGTTGTCCGCGAGGGCGAACGCGATTCGAAAGCTCGCAACGAGTTCAATGTCAAGGTCTCGTCGGCGCTGGACGCTCTGGTTGTTGAACCGGGTAAATCGAAGGATGGCACATGATGCCGCGCTACTTCCTTACGCGGCTGTCCGTTGAAGGGTTCCGCGGTATCAACAACGAAAACGTGCCGCTCGATATCAGATTCCGAACAGGCACCGTCAACTCGGTGTTTGCCGTCAACGGAATCGGCAAGAGTTCGATATTCGAAGCGCTGTGCTACGCAATTCACGGGACCATCCCGAGGCTCCAGCAACTCCAGACGAAGGAACGGCCGCAGGATTACTACTGCAACCGCTTCCATTCGAGGAACGCCGCCTCCATTCTCGTGGAATTTCAGCCTGACGACGGCACCGAGCCCGTTGCCATCCGGGTTGATCGCAATGCGCGCGGCAACCGAATGGTCACCAGCCCGAGCGGGCATCTCGATCCCCAGGGGTTTCTCTTAACGCTCAGGGAGCAGTTCACGCTTCTCGATTACAGGACATTCTCCCGTTTTATCGACGAATCGCCACTGGAGCGAGGCCGGACGTTTTCGGCTCTTCTCGGACTCGCAGAGTATTCCGATTGCCGGCAGGCGCTACAGTCCGCATCGGACTCGCGCGCCCTGAATACGGACCTTGAGATCAAGGTTTTGACCACGGCGGTCGACGCGGCGCAGAAGGCGGCGCAGCAGGCCCTTATCACGCTGAGATCGAGTTATGAAAGCGTCACCGGCAGGTCTCTCGAGGATATAGACAAGCTCGATAAATGCGCCGTCGAAGTTGTCGTCTCACTCGGCAACGTGGAGTTGCTGAAGCCGCATCTTGCGAGCAAGATTCTGAGCGAGGTAAACTTCGAGAAGCTCAAGGCGACGATCAAGACTGCAGAGGGGGAGAGAAGCGCCGCGAGCTAGAAAGGACCATCGAGTCCATTACCGCACTTGAAGCGCTCGCAGTGCACAAGCTCGCGGCCATTGAGCCGGAGCAGCACAAGATCGGTACTCTGATCAACGAACGGGACAAACTCCTTGCTTCGACCCGAGGCGACCTTTTCAAGCGCCTGTACGAGTCAGCCAGTGAGCTGATCTCGAAAGGCGTCTGGACGGAGGATGAGAAATGCCCGCTGTGCGAAAGCGACCTCTCATCGTCGATAGGCGGGCACGTGCATGAACAATTGGCCCAGTACGCCGATGCGGCTGCAAAGATCACTGAGATCGGGGATACGTGGCAGGCATCGGCGTGGAGGAAGTCCTGTTCGGCCCATGAAACGGCGGTGCCCCTCGCGGTCGAGCCGCAGGACCGGCAATTGTCCGCGCTGGATATGAGGTTTTCGTCGGGCGACATCTCCAAGGACGACCTAGCCGCCGCAGTGAAATGGACTTCGGACCTTACGGGAAAGGTCGCTAGGACTCTCAAGGATGCGCAGGGCCGCAAGGAGACGCTTGAAAAGGAACTGCCGCCATCGCTGGTCAAGCTCACGGAGCAGGTCGAGTACGGGCGCCAGTTCAAGGATGCGCTGAAGCTCTACCGCGACAACCAGCAGGACGAGGCCGCGAAGCAGGCGCGCCTCGATATTCGCGAACGATGGAAGAAGTTTCTTTCCAACGCGACGACGGTGTTCGCTGACGCGGAGGCAACCTTATCGAAGGCCCGCATCAAGGGAATCGATATGGAATACAAGTCCATGTTCTGTGAGATCATGCAGATCGGTGACGTGGTTCCCGATCTGCAAACGGGCTGACGACAGGGAAGACCTTCATGTCCAGCTCAGCGACTTTCACGGGCAGCACCACCTATCCGCGCGGGCGCTCTTGTCGGAAAGCTATCGCAACGCGCTTGCGATTTCGGTTTTCCTTGCATCTGCTCTCAAGCATTCCGGCGCGCCGCGTTTCGTTGTGCTGGATGACGTGACCTCCAGCTTTGATGCCGGGCATCAGTATTTCCTGATGGAGCTGATACGGACGAAGCTACAGCAGCCGCAGAACGCCGCTGGCCTCCAGTTCATTATCCTGAGTCACGACGGCTTATTGGAGAAGTATTTTGACCGGCTCGGCGGCAGGACTGGGTGGCATCACATCAAGCTCCAGGGATCGCCGCCGATGGGTGCGATCTTCCACCAGGCGCAGGGGGCGGATCGCCTCAGAACGACCGTCGTGTCGCTTCTCTCTGCCGGTCAGGTGTCGCAGGCGGAACCGCTCATTCGGCCGTACTTGGAGTACAGGCTGCAGCAGATTATTCGCAGGGTCGACATACCGGTGCCGATCGATTTTGCGATCAAGGACACGTCCAAGATGGTCAGCAACTGTCTCGACGCGATCACCTCCGCGATCGAACTGCACAGGAAAGCGGGAACGCTCGTGCTGGATGCTCAGCAGGTTCAGGATATCGGCACCTCCCATGTGCCCGCGATTGTAGGTAATTGGGTCAGCCACTATGAGACGGGTTCGGGCAGCAGCCTCTCCGCTCCTGCGCTTGGCGGCGTGGTCAACTCTATCGACGCCCTAGTGGAGTGCTTTCGGTATGATGACACATCGGGCGGCGCTACTGTGCGAAGGTGGTACGCCTCGCTCTCAAAGCGGTAGCTGGGCTAATCAAAGATGATGGGCCACCAGCCTAACAACGGCACTCAGCGGGCGGCGCTGCGCGCCGGCTGCGTCCCGCGCTAACAGCCGACTATGCGCGGTTTCTCACAACCATCGACAGCCGGAGCACGGCCTCGAACGCGCTGGCATCGCCGCCCTCGCTCTCGGAGAATCGCGGGGTTTCCTAATGCAACTGGCGGGTAAAACCGGCGAGAAAGGGTCAGAGGGAGGAAGGTCAGATCGGCAGAATGCGCGCTCTTGCTGCCTTCGCATCCAGCACGACGATGGCGCCCGCTCGCAGGGCTGCCCCGTGTTGCCGCAGGGCGCGGACGACGAGTCCTCCAATGCCCGAGGGCAGAACGTCCTCGGTTCGGACCTGGAAGACGCTGGGTCCAGAGGCACGCGTAAGCGCAAGAATGCGCGAGAAGTCGAGGTCGTGAGTGAAGACTACGTGGCCATGTTCGCGTGCCCACGCCATGATCACGCTATCCGGCGCCCTGGGGTTCCCTACCGCAGACCAGTGAACACCGTCGTAGCCGTGCTCCCGAAAAAGCTCAACCCATTCGGGAGAGAGATTGATGTCGATGACCAGCTTCATTCACTGGCCGCTCACCGCGACCTCTCGCTCCTCGACCCGCCAGGTGGCATACGCAAGGGCTGCCTGAATGTCCTCCCTCTCGAGGTAGGGGTAGGCCTTCAGGATCTCGTCTTCGGAGCGGCCCGCAGCCAGCAGCCCCAGGATGGTGCCCACGGTCAGCCGGAGACCACGGATGCAGGGCTTGCCTCCCATGACTTCCGGGTCGAGCGTAATGCGGTCAGGTCCTTTCATCGAGGCATCTCCTTCCGCGGAGGCTCAGTGTATCTTGAGTACCTCTGGACATAGGAGAGAAGCCGGCATCGCCGACTTGACCAAGCGTACGCTTTGTCGTACGCTCCTGCCATGAAGACGATCGCTGCCACCGAGGCCCGCAAGCGCCTCTACAAGCTGCTCGACGAGGTCGCCGTCACCAGCGAGCCGGTGCAGATCACCGGCCGGCGGGCGAACGCCGTCCTGATCTCCGAGGCGGATTGGCGCGCGCTCGAGGAAACCGTTTACCTCAGCTCCATCCCCGGCATGGCCGAGTCGATCCGCGAAGGGCTCGAGACGCCGGTCGAGGAGTGCGCCGCGGAGCTCGACTGGTGAGCCGATGGCGGGTCGTCTACACCCGCCAGGCGAAGAAGGACGCGCGGAAGCTCGCGGCGGCGGGGCTCAAGCCCAAGGCGCTCTACCTGCTCGGGATCCTCGAGCAGGACCCCTTTCGCCGCCCCCCTCCATTCGAGAAGCTCGTCGGCGACCTCGCCGGCGCGTACTCACGACGAATCAACGTCCAGCACCGCCTCGTCTACCAAGTGCTCGAAGACGAGAAGGTGGTCAAGGTGCTTCGAATGTGGACGCACTACGAGTGATCGCGCTCAGGGCCGCTTCCAGGACCCCGTGAGCTTGGTCACGTAGCCCTTGAACCGGGTGTCGTCGAACGCGGAATCGACGAACAGCCAGTCGATCTCGAAGCCGCCTTCGATGCCGGCGTAGCGGCCGGTGCCGCCGACCACGGTGCCCTTGGCCTCGCGGGAGGTGCCCATCGGGCCGATGACCGAGCCGCTGACCTCGAGCAGGAGGACGTCGCCGGCGTCGTCGGTCCAGGTGCAGCGGGCGATGCCGCCGGTCTTCTGGTCGCGGACGCTGTTGCAGACGGCGTCGAACTCGCGCGCCAGGCCGCCGTGGGCGCGCAGGGTCACCGGGCCCTCCAGGCGGGCCAGGATCACCTTCTCGCCGCCGACCTCGACCTCCTGGACGGTGCCCGAGATCGCCCAGTCGCCCTCGAAGGTGCCCTCCTTGGGCGGTTCTTCGGCGGCGCCCGCCGAGAGCGCGGTGAGCGCGGCGAGGAGGCCGGCGAGGAAAAGAGTCCGGGGGATCGCGCTTCGCAGTGTCTTCATGTCGATGTCTCCTTTCCTCACAGGCCGCGGCCGAAGAGGAGGTAGAGGGTGGTGTCGCCGCCGTCGGCGGTGCCCAGGCCGGCGTAGAGCGGTCCGGCGACGGTGTCGGCGACGAGCAGGGCGGTGAGGGCGACGACCGGATCCTCCGCCAGCTCGTCGAGCTCGGCGCCGACATCGGCCACCTCGACGTAGCCGCCGAGGTGGAAGAGCTTGCTGATGCGGCGGTAGTAGCCGGCGCGGAGGAGCGCGTAGTGGTCGCCGGTCAGCTCGAAGCTCTCGAAGCCGGAGAGCGAGAAGAGGCCGCCCAACGGGAACTGCTCATAGCCGGGTAGCGGATCGTCGACGGACGAGCCGCCGGCGAGGTTGCCGAAGACGGTGTTGCGGCCCCAGGTGTGGTAGCGGCCGGTCTGCAGCTCGACCTTCGCGTATTCGTCGTCCGAGCCCAGGGAGTCGAGGGCGACGAGCGCGGAGAGCACCACCCGGGTGCCGTCCTTGGGCAGCTTGGCGCTGTCGAGCCGGTCGATGGTGGCGTCGAGCACGAGCGCGCCGCGGTCGATGTGCTCGCCGAGCCGGGCCTCGACCTCGGGTGGCAGGACCCCGGACTCGCGGCCGACGTCGGCGGAGGCCCAGGCCACTCCCGTGCGCAGCTCGCCGTAGCGGCCGAAGGTGTAACCGAGGTCGAGGCGCCCCTCGACGGACGCGACGCCCAGCTCCGCGACCTCTGCGCCGCCGGAGAAGATCGGGATCCTGCGGTCGCGCAGCTCGATCGCCGGCAGGACGAACCAGCCGTGGTCGAACGACAGCGGCTGGTACAGCTCGGTGCGCAGGATGCGGTCGGGGCCGAGCTGGAGCTCCGACTTCCACTCGGCGCCGAGGGCGTTGAGGCGGGTGGCGTTGAGCTGGCGAGCAGCGAGAGGCTGTTGCTCCCCTGGTCGTCGACCTCGAAGAAGAGCCCGAGCCGCAGGTAGTTCGGCCCCCATGCCTTCTCGCGGAGCTGGTAGACGACGGCGGCGCCGGCGCCGTCGGGGACCAGCTCGAGGTCGATCGACTCGAAGTCGCCGAGGCCGTAGATGCGGGCGAGGTCGTCGCGCGCCGCCTCGGCCGAGAACGGCGCGCCCGGCGCCAGCTCGATCAGCCCCGCGATCGCCCGGTCGTCGACCCGCCGGTTGCCCTCGAAGCGGACGGCGGTGACCACCGGCAGCGGGTCGGGCGGGCGCCGGCGCGACGCCTTCCACGCCGCGTACTCCTCCTCGGAGACCGCGAGCACGGCGAGGTCCGCGGCGAAGCGCCGCGCCGCCTCTTCGCCCAGTTCGATGATCGCGGCCGCGGCGTCGAACTCGAGGACGCCGTAGGCCCCGGTCTCGGGGGAGATCACCAGGTCGGCGTCGGCCAGGCGCGGGGTCATGTTGCTGCGGGTGAGCATGCCCAGGGTCTGGTTCAGGATGGTCAGGAACGAGCGCCCCACCTGGGCCTCGGTCTTGGGCTCGCCGCCGAGGTCGATCGCGATCACCACGTCGGCGCCCATCGCGCGTACGACGTCGACCGGCACATTGTTGGTGACGCCGCCGTCGACCAGCAGGCGCCCGTCGATCTCGACCGCCGAGAACAGGCTCGGGATCGCCATGCTCGCGCGCAGCGCGCGGGCCAGGTCGCCGCCCTCGAGGACCACCATCTCGCCGGTCGAGATGTCGGTGGCGACGGCGCGGAACGGCACCGGCAGCTCGTCGAAGTCGCGCACCGTCCGCACCGGCAGGGTGAAGCCGCGGAGCAGGTAGTTGAGCTTCTGCCCCGAGCGCAGCCCGGTCGGGAAGGTCAGGCCGCCGCGGCCGATGCCGAACTCGACGTCCTGGATGTAGCGCAGGTCGTCGTCCTTGCGGCGGAAGACCAGGTCCTTGCGGCTCGGCGTGTCGACCAGCGCGTCCGCCCAATCGACCGTGAGCACCACCTCCTCCAGCTCGCCGGCATCCATCCCGGAGGCATAGAGGCCGCCGATGATCGCCCCCATGCTGGTGCCGGCGGCGTAGTCGACCGGGATCCTCATCTCGTCGAGCACCCGCAGCACGCCGATGTGGGCGCACCCCTTGGCGCCGCCGCCGGCGAAGGCGATGCCGACCTTCGGGCGGACGGGTGCGGCGGGGACGGCGGCCGCCGGCGGCACGCCGAGCGCCAGGGCGACGACTGCGAGGACGAGGACGGACGGACGGCGGCCCCGATCGGATGGTCTGCGCACGCGCTCTCCCTCCACGACGGCCTGGTCGGCATTGGCGGGTACGCGGGCAAGCCTATCGCGCCGGGTATCAGGCCTCCTCGAGCACGTCCAGCTCGTGGACGAAGAAGAACGACGACGCGGCGACGTCGATGAACGACGCCTGGTAGCGGCGCATCTCGGCGATCCGCTCGCGCATCCACGGCACGTTGGCGGCGGCGAGCACCTCCGAGCCGCTCGGCCAGAGCACCTCGGCGACGCCGTCGAAGGGCTCGGCGGAGCCGCGGGCCTCGGTCAGCTCCTGGTTGATCGACGTCTGGAGGGTGGTCGAGAGCCGGGCGCCGGCCGCGCCCAGCTCGGTCGCCGCCACCGCCAGCCGGTCGCCGTACTGCTCCCAGGCGTCGCGGAACTCCGCGATCGAGAGCGCAGGGCTCCTGCGCACGCATTGGACGAGCTTGATCACGGTCGTCTCCTCCCTGGTTCGGTTCCGCCGTTAGCCGCCCGCGCGCTAGCGCCGGCGCCCGCCGCCGCCGCCGCGCATGCCGCCGCCGCCACCGCGGTAGCCGCCGCCGCCGCGCGGCATCGAGCCGCTGTAGCCGCCGTAGCGCTGGGCGCCGGTCGAGCGCGCCCGCTGCTGGCGGTCGAGGTCGCGCGTCCGGCTGGTGTCCTGGACCCGGCCCCAGTCGCCCGAGCGCTCGACCTGGCTCCAGCCGTCGTCGCCGCGCTTGTAGACCGAGCCGTCCTTGCCGGCGTAGTAGTCGTCGCCGACCCGGGCGACGCCACCCTGGTCGCCGCGCACCCAGCCGGCCGAGCCGGCCTGGCCGCTGCCGGGATCGGCCGCCCCGACCCGCCCGGCGGTGACCTGGCGCCCGCTGTCGACGTCGCCCATGGTCACCCGCCCGCCGGCGACCGTCGCGCCGCTCTCGGTGCTGCGCACCGCGCCGCGGCCGCCGTAGGCGTAGCGGCCGCTGTAGACGTTGCCGACCGCGCCGCGCTGGCCGGCGGCGAGGTTGCCGGTGCGTGAGTTGTAGGCGGCGCCGACCGAGCTGCGCCAGCCGGTGCCGCTCCAGGCGTCGTAGCCGCCCGAGTAGCGCGACACGGTGCTCACCGAGCCCCACTGGCGGTAGACGTTGCCGGTCGAGCCGGCCCAGCCGCCCGGCCCCCAGGCCGCCCAGCCGCCCCCGGCACCGACCGCGACGCCACCGTAATACGGGTAGTAGCCACCATAGGCGCCCCAGTAGGGCGCGTAGTAGGGGCCGTACCAGGAGCCCCAGTAGCCCCACGCCCAGCCGACGCCGAAGCCCCAGGCCCAGCCGCCCCAGGGGGTGTAGCCCATGGTGCAGGAGTAGCCGTAGGTCGCCGGCGCGGCGTAGTAGTAGGAGCCGACCCAGGGGTCGTAGGAGTAGCCGGTGCCGCAGACCACGACGCCGCCCGACTCGACCGCGCCGTAGTAGCCCGGCGTGTAGGCGACCTCGACCACCTCGTCGTTCGAGCCGAGGACCCGCACGTAGGTGACGTAGTGGAGCGGGCTCTCGGACGGGATCTCGTAGATCGCATCGGGCACCGCCTCGGCCACGGTCCACGGCCCGGTCGCCGCCGGCGCCTGGAACCAGACCCCCTTGTCGACCGCGTAGTACGAGCCGGGCGCGACCTCGAGGATCGGCGTCGGGGAGTTGACCACGTAGGAGAGGCCGGTCCCCGCGATCGGCTCGAGCTTCGGCGCGCCGTCGATCTGGGGCTTGAGCTCGGCCTTGGCGCGGTCGACCTGGGCGGTCTGCGGGATCGAGTTGGCGATCGCCGCCTCGGCGGCCTGCGCGGTGCCGGCGACCGAGGCCTTGACGTTCTCCTTCGGGCTGTCGTCGGGGATGCGCGCGAAGTCGGCGGCGAGCTGGTCCTGGGGCGCGAAGCTCCAGGGGCCGGAGAGCGACGGCGCGCGGAACCAGCGGCCGGAGAGGAGGACCCAGAACGTCCCGCTCTGGCGGAAGACGTTGCCGCGCGTGTTGGTGACGAACTCCAGGCCGGTGCCCGGGATCGTGGTCCACCCCGGAACACCGTCGAAGACCACCAGCTCGGTGGCCTCGGTGGCGACCAGGATCTCCGGGACCGGGCCCTTGGCCAGCGTCGGCTTCGGGATCGGCTGGGCGTTCTCGTCGAGCTCCTCGGCGCCGCCGTCGAGGAGGTCCGCCGGCTGCGCCGCCGCCGACTTCTCGGCCGCCGCCGCGAGGCCGGCCGGCGGCTGCGCGGCGACCTGCCACGGCCCCTCGAGCGCGGGCGCCGCGAGCCAGCCGTCGAAGAGGTGCAGGTAGAGCGTGCCGGCGGCGGCGCGCAGGATCAGCGGCCGGGTGTTGATCAGCCGCTCCCAGCCGGCGGCGTCCTCGACCGCGCGCCAGACCGGCTCGCCGCCGACCAGGACCAGGAGCGTCGGCCGCTCGGCGAAGACGATCCTCGGCGGCTCGTTGAGAGTCGGCAGCGAGCGCGCCTCGCGCTCCTGGTCGCTCGCCGCGAGCGCCGCCTCCAGGCGGTCGAGCGAGACCACCTTCATGCCATCGTGGAAGCTCTTCTGGACGAAGGCCAGGAGGCGCGGCTCGGCCTCGGGCGCCGAGGGCAGGCTCGCGGTGCGGGCCAGGAAGTCGTCGATCACCGCCAGCCGCGCCTCCTTGTCGACGCGGGTCCGGGCCGAGAACGCGACGACGCCGTAGATCGGGCTCTCCCTGCCCTTCTCCAGCACCTCGACCGCGACCCGGGCGGCGAGCCGGGTGCCGTCCCAGCTCTCGACCTGCGGCGGGTGGACGCGCACCGAGTGGGTGTCGCCCTCGATCAGGCGCGGCCAGGGATCAAGGTCCGGCTCCTCCAGCTCGGCCGGCTCCTCCAGCTCGGCCGGCGCCGCGGCCTGCGCGGCGGGCGCCGGCGCCGCGGCCTTGGGTTGCTGGCTGGCGCAGGCGGCGGCCAGCGCGGCGAGGAGAGCGAGGACGAGCGGGGCGAGGGATCGGTCGAATCGCATCGGGTGTCCTTCCTTGGAGGTCTCGCGCCGGACCCGGCCGACCCCCGCCCCGCGATCCTAGGAACCGCGGCGCCGGAGGTCTATTGGACCTTGGTCCACGGGCGGGCGCCCGGCACCGGACCAAAGTCCAATTGACCCTCCGCCGGGCCTGGGTTGAAATGGCCGCCCCGCCCGACCACGACAGGGGAAACCACGATGGCGAAGAAGAAGGACCCGAAGAAGGGCAAGGACAAGAAGAAGAAGGACCTCGGCGCCGACGCGGCCGGCGCCCCGGAGGCGGCGGCTGCGGCGCCGGCGCCGCAGCGGCTGAGCCGCAAGGAGTACGAGCGCGAGCTGGAGCGCCTCGAAGTCGAGCTGGTCATCCTCCAGGACTGGGTGAAGCACGAGGGGCTCAAGATCGTCGTCGTCTTCGAGGGGCGCGACGCGGCGGGCAAGGGCGGCATCATCAAGCGGATCATGGAGAGGGTCAGCCCGCGCATCTTCCGGGTGGTGGCGCTGCCGGCGCCGAGCGACCGCGAGCGCAGCCAGCTCTACTATCAGCGCTACATCCAGCACCTGCCGGCGGCCGGCGAGGTGGTGCTGTTCGACCGGAGCTGGTACAACCGCGCCGGCGTCGAGCGGGTGATGGGGTTCTGCACCGAGGCGGAGTACCAGGAGTTCCTGAGCACCTGCCCCAACTTCGAGGCGGCGCTGGTGCGCTCGGGGATCCAACTGATCAAGTACTGGCTGACGGTGAGCAACGAGGAGCAGGAGAAGCGCTTCCGCGAGCGCATCCAGGACGGCCGCAAGCGCTGGAAGCTGAGCCCGATGGACCTCGAGGCGCGGCGCCGCTGGTACGACTACTCGCACGCCCGCGACGCCATGCTGGAGGTGACCGACACCGCGATCGCGCCCTGGCACGTCGTCCCCTCGGACGACCAGCGCACCGCGCGCCTCAACTGCATCTCCCACTTCCTGGGCCAGATCCCGTACCAGGACCTGCCGGACCAGGAGGTCAAGCTGCCGCCGCGGAGCAGGAAGGGCGCCTACGACGACGAGAAGGCGCTCGCGGGGCGGCGGTTCATCCCGCGGCTCTACTGAGCGTCGGACAGGGGGTGGCCATGGCGAAAGGCAAGGTCGCGCGAGGCGCTCGGAGCGAGACGGGGGCCGCGATCCTGCGCGACAAGTCGCGCTACAAGTCGATCGCGTTCACGCGACCGCGAGCGGCTGCGGCTCGGGCTCGAGGGCCTCCTGCCGCACGCGGTCGCGACCCAGGCCGCAGCTCGTCGAGCGCGTGATGGTCGAGCCTGCGGCGCCTGCCGCGCGACATCGACCGCTACATGGCGCTCTCCTCGCTGCAGGAGCGCAACGAGCGGCTCTTCTACCGCACGGTGATCGACCACATCGACGAGATCATGCCGCTGATCTACACGCCGACGGTGGGCGAGGCGTGCCGCGAGTTCTCGCACATCGCGCGCGAGCCGAAGGGCTTCTTCATCACGCCCGACGACCGCGGGCGGATCGCGAAGATCCTCGACAACTGGCCCGAGCAGGACATCCGCGTCATCGTCGTCACCGACGGGCAGCGCATCCTCGGCCTCGGCGACCTCGGCGCCAACGGCATGGGGATTCCCGATCGGCAAGCTCGCGCTCTACACCGCCTGCGCCGGGCATCCCGCCGCGAGCACTGCCTGCCGGTGATGCTCGACGTGGGCACGAACAACGCGGCGCTGCTCGACGACGCTGCTCTACCTCGGCTATCCGCACCGCCGCCTCGACGGCCAGGCGTACTTCGCGCTCGTCGACGAGTTCGTGCGAGGCGGTGCAGAAGAAGTACCCGAACGCGCTCATCCAGTTCGAGGACTTCCTCACGCCCGACGCCTACGCGCTGCTCGCACGACTATCGCGACCGCGTGCTCTGCTTCAACGACGACATCCAGGGCACCGCGGCGGTGGCGCTCGCCGGCGTCTACGCGTCGACGCGGATCACCGGTCAGCCTTCCGCGACCTCTGCGCATCATGTTCCTCGGCGCCGGCTCGGCCGCGACCGGCATCGCCGACCTGATGGTCTCCGCGCTGGTGGACGAAGGGCTGAGCCTCGACGAGGCCCGCCGCCGCCTCTGGTTCGTCGACGTGAACGGTCTCGTGGTCAAGAGCCGCACCGACCTGCTGGCGCACAACCTGCCGTACGCGCACGACCACGCGCCGCTCGGCTTCGTCGAGGCCATCGACGCCCTGCGGCCGCACGTCCTGATCGGTGCCACCGGCGCGCCGGGCACCTTCACGCAGACGGTGGTCGAGCGCATGTGCGCGCACAACGAACGGCCGGTGCTGTTCGCGCTGTCGAACCCGACTTCGAAAGCGGAGTGCACCGCCGAAGCAGGCCTACCGCTGGAGCGGCGGCCGCGCCGTCTTCGCGAGCGGCAGCCCCTTCGGCGCCGGTGACCTGCGAAGGCCGCGAGCTGCGGCCCGGCCAGGGCAACAACGCCTATGTGTTCCCCGGCATCGGCCTGGGCGCGGTCGTCTGCCGCGCGCGCCGCATCCCGGACGAGGTCTTCCTCACCGCGGCGCGCACGCTGGCCGGCTCGTGAGCGACGACGGACCTCGGCCGCGGCTCGCTCTATCCGCCGCTCCGGGAGATCCGCCGGATCTCGCTCGCCATCGCCGTCAGCGTGGCCGAGGAGGTCTACGCGCGGAAGCTCGCCCGGGCCCGGCGCCCGAAGGACCTCGAGCGCGCCATCGCGCGGTTCATGTACGAGCCTTGAGCGGCCGCCTCACCGCCGCCGGATCACCGCCGCCGCGACCAACCGCGCCACCAGGGTCGCCAGGTAGATCTGGGCCAGGAGCGCCTGGACGGTGGCGACCGAGCGCGCCGGCGGCGACACCGGCACGATGTCGCCGTAGCCGAGGGTGGTCTGGGTGACGTAGCTGAAAAAGACCATCTCGCCCCAGAGCGCCTCCGAGCTGAGGCGGGCGGCGTCGGTCAGGCGGAACGACCCCGGCGCCCCGAGCTCGATCAGCGAGTAGAACGAGGCCCACACCAACCCGAAGAGGAGATAGGCGCAGAGCGCCCCGGCGACGGTCTCGAAGGTGACCTCGTCGCTGGTGAGCACGACCCGGAGCACGCGCAGGGTGGCGTAGCCGAGGAAGAGCGCCGAGGTCGCCGCGGTGAGCCTCGGGGCCTCGACGCCGGCGGCGACCTCGGCCAGGCGGATCACGATCTCGGGCGCCGCGAGCGCCAGGCCGACCGCGAGCTGCCGGCGGTTGGCGCTGACGGCGTTGATCACGAAGGCGACCAGGAGCAGCGAGAAGCCGTGCAGGAGGAGCCGGCCGGCGTTGCCGCGCTCGAAGAACGGGAAGAGCAGCAGCAGCAGGGTGAGGGCGGCGAGCTGCGCCGTGAACCGGTAGTCGTGGAGCCAGGAGCTGATGCGCCGCACGGGGCCTCCGGACCACAGTCTGATTCGTTGCAGTCTGATTCGTTGCAGTCTAATCCGCTCCCGCGGCGCCCGGGGTGGGACCAAGGTCCAAGTAGCGGCCGCCGGGGGCGGTCCCTAGAATCGCCGGTATACGCGCCGACTCGTGCGGAGGATCGTGATGCCGAGCCCGCTCCAGGAGATCCGACGCAACCCGATGTTCTGGCTGCTGGTCTTCGTGCCGGCGGTGTTCATCGCCGAGCGCATGGCGCCCGCCGCGCACACGGCCCATTTCGTGCTCGCGGTGCTCGCGATCGTGCCGCTGGCGGCGCTCCTGAGCCATGCCACCGAGGCGGTGGCGGCGAAGACCGGCGACGCGGTCGGCGGCCTGCTCAACGCGACGCTGGGCAACCTGACCGAGCTGGTGATCACCATCGCGGCGCTGCGCGCCGGCCAGTACCTGCTGGTCAAGGCGTCGATCGCCGGCGTCATCGTCACCAACTCGCTGTTCATGCTCGGCGCGGTGTTCCTGCTCGGCGGCCTCAAGCACCGGGTTCAGGAGTACAACCGCGCCGGCGCCCGCCTGCAGGCCGGCCTGCTGTTCCTGGCCACGTTCGCGCTCCTCGTGCCGTCGGCGGTCGCCGGGGCCGACCGGGCGCCGGCGGAGGAGTTTACGATCACGCTGAGCGTCGGGATCGCGGTGCTCCTGATCGCCACCTACGCACTCGGGACGTACTTCTCCCTGGGCACGCACCGCGGCTTCTTCAGCGGCGCCGGGCACGCCCCGGACGAGGGCGAGGCGCACTGGCCCATGGGCGTCGCGCTCGGGGTGCTCGCCGGCGCCACGGTGCTGGTGGCGCTGGTCGCCGAGGTCTTCATCGTCTCGGTCGAGGCGGCTGCGGAGAGCTTCGGGATGACGCCCGCCTTCGTCGGCTTCATCGTCGTCCCGCTGGTCGGCGGCGCGGCGGAGATGGCGTCGGCGTTCTCCGCCGCGCGCAAGGACCGCCTCGACCTGGCGGTGGGCATCGCGCTCGGCAGCTCGGCGCAGATCGCGCTCTTCATCGCCCCGCTCCTGGTGCTGCTCAGCCTGGTGCTCGGCCCGGCGCCGATGGACCTGCAGTTCTGGCCCGGCTCGGTGGTGATGATCATGATCGCGACGCTGTCGGCGACGATGGTGACCAACAGCGGGCGCTCGGCCTGGTTCGTCGGCGTGCTTCTGCTGATGGTCTACTCGATCTTCGCCCTCACCCTCTACCTGCTGCCGCCCGGGCTCTAGACAAGGCTCCGCGCGATGAGCTGGGTCGTCGACTCGCTGCGCGCGAACCCCGAGCTGGCGGTCTTCCTGACCCTCGCCCTGGGCTTTGCGATCGGGCGGATCCGGATCGGCGGCTTCAGCCTGGGCAACGTGGTCGGGACGCTCCTCGCCGGCGTGCTGGTCGGGCAGCTCGGCCTCGACGTCCACCCGCTGGTCAAGGTCGTCTTCTTCGACCTCTTCCTGTTCGCCACCGGGTACAAGGTCGGCCCGCAGTTCTTCCGCGGCCTGGGCAAAAACGCGATCCCGCAGGCGCTCCTCACCCTGGTCCTGTGCCTGATGAGCCTGGCGACGACGCTGGTCGCCGCCAGCCTGATGGGCTACGACTGCGGCATCGCGGCCGGCCTCCTCGCCGGGGCCTTCACCGAGTCGACGGTGATCGGCACCGCGAGCGACACCATCGCCGGCCTCGGCCTGCCGGAGGCGGAGGCGGCGCGGCTGACCAACTCCATCCCCGTCGCCTACGCGGTCAGCTATCTGGTCGGCACCAGCCTCGTCGTCTGGTTCCATTCGCGGCTCGCGCCGAGGCTGCTCGGCATCGACCTCAAGGCGGAAGCCCGCAAGCTGGAGTCCGCGAGCGGGGCGGGGCCGAAGGCCGAGTCGGCCACCCGCTCGGCCTACCGGGCGTGGGACGTGCGCGCCTATCGGCTCCCGCCGAGCTTCGCCGGCAAGCTCGTCGGCGAGGTCGAGCGCTCGCTGGCGCCGGCGCGGGTCTTCCTGCAGCGCGTCCGCCGGGGCGAGCGGATCCTCGACTGCACCCCGGACGAGCGCCTCGAGCGGGGCGACGTGGTCGCGGTCGGGGCGCGGCGCGAGGTGCTGCTCGGCGCGGCGACCCCGTTCGGCGAGGAGGTCGAGGACCGCGAGCTGCTCGACTTCCCGATGACGGCCCTCGACGTCGTCGTCACCCGCAAGGCGGTCGCCGACCGCAGCCTCGCCGAGCTGGCCGCCGAGCACGGCCGCGGCGTGGCCATGCTGAAGCTCGTCCGCGCCGGCGAGGAGATCCCGTTCTCCCCCGCCACCGTCCTCCACCGCGGCGACCTGCTGCGGATCGCCGGCTCCGAGCGGGACGTCGAGCGCGTGGCCCCGCTGTTCGGCTACATCGAGCGGCCGTCGAGCGAGACCGACGTCGTCTTCGTCGGGCTCGGCATCCTGATCGGCGGGCTGTTCGGCGCCCTGACCCTCCATCTGGGCGACGTGCCGATCAGCCTGACCGCGAGCGGCGGCGCCCTGGTTCTGGGGCTCGTCTTCGGCTGGCTGCGCTCGGTGCGCCCGACCTTCGGCCGCATCCCGGAGCCGGCGCTCTGGGTGTTCGACACCGTCGGCCTCGCGGTCTTCATCGGCTGCGTCGGCCTCGAGGCCGGCCCCAGCTTCGTCGCCGGGCTACGCGAGACCGGGCCGAGCCTGGTCGTGGTCAGCGCCGTCGTGGCGCTCCTGCCGCACCTCTCGGCAGTCCTCTTCGGCCGCTACGCGCTGCGGATGAACCCGGTCGTCCTGCTCGGCGCCTGCGCGGGCGCGGGCACCGCCACCGCGGCGCTACGGGCGATCCAGGACGCCGCCGACAGCAAGCTGCCGGTGCTCGGCTACACCGTGCCCTATGCGCTCGGCAACATCCTGCTCACGGCCTGGGGGCCGGTGATCGTGGTCTTGACTCGGTAGAGGTGGTCTACCGGCCGCCGGCGCGGCGCGGCGTTTCGCGCCCGCCTCCGGCACCAGAAGAAAGACCGCGCTCCTTCGCGACACCGCGCGCGATGCTCTCGCGGATCGCGTCCATGTCGTGACGTTCGACCTCCCGAGCCCGATCGCCAAGGATGCCGAACCAGGCCGGTATCGGCTCTCCGGGAAACGCGCGGGCGGCCTCTTCCGCTGCGCCGAGCGCCGCCACGGGCGGCGAGCCGGTTCGGTCCACGTAGCTCCGGAACAGCTCGATCGCGACCTCACGGATCGCTCGACCTTCCAGCGCGCTCTTCGATTTCACCTCGCGGTAGAGATCATCGGGCATGTCGATGGTCGTTTTCATCCCGGCAGTCAACCGGAGAGGCTGCTCGCTGTCAAGCTGTCCACCTTCACCGGCGTCCCGACCCCTCACCCGCCGAGGGCGATGGCGACCGCGACCAGCACGGTGCCGACGGCGGTCATCGCGGTGCCGGTCAGGAGCGGCCGCAGCCCTGCCTCCCTGGCGAGGCGATAGCTGAGGATGAAGAGCAGGGCGAGCGCGACGGCGTTCGAGACCCGCAGCCCGGGCTGGACCTCGGCGAAGAAGAAGAACGGCAGGGCGACCGGGAAGGTCGAGCCGAAGACCAGGAGGAGGACGCCGAGGGCGCCCAGGGCGTCCTCGCGGCCGAAGCGGACGCGCTCGACCGGGGCCGGCAGGGCCGCCAGGGCCAGCCGCATCCGCTCGAGGTCCTCGCGCGACGGCTCGTCCGAGAAGACATCCGGCAGGAGGTCGGCGACGATCGCGCGCCCTGCCTCCGGGTCGGCCTCGCCCCGCACCCGCCGGAGCAGGCGGGCGCTGCGGCCGCGCTCGGCGATGGCGCCGACGAGGAAGAAGACGGCGTCGATGATCCCCCACGCCAGGTTGCAGCCGAGGGCGGCGACGATCATGTCGCGGACCTCCACCCGGTCCGCCTCGACGACGCTCAGCGAGCAGGTGAAGGTGAGCACCATCACCAGACCGAAGACGATCTCGCCGAAGCGCGAGACCGGGTCGAGAACCCTGCGCCTCTCGGCGGCGGCGCTCATCGGAGTGCTCGCGTCCCGTCCCGGCCGGCCCCACCGAGGCTTCGGAGCCTCAGCGCCGGCTCTCGGCCGGTTCGGCCGGAGCCGCGTCCCCGGCCGCGGCCTCGGTGCCCGCCTCGGCCTCGGCCGGCGCCGGCGGCGCCTCGAAGCTGCCGCCGAGCGCGAGGTGGAGGTTGACCCGCTCGGCGAGCTGGGCGCTACGCACGGCGAGGAGGTCGAGGCGCACGCCTTCCACGTCCATCTCGCGCTGCCGCACCGCCCGCAGGTCGCCGGTCCCCACCTCGTAGTCGGCGCTCGCCAGCTCGAGCGCCCGCTCGTTGTCGGCGACGATGCGCGCGAGGAGCGCCTCGCGCGCCGCCAGGTTCTCGAGCGCGGCGAGCGTCCGCTCGACGTCGCCCAGGGCGCGCAGCGCCATCCGCGCATAGTCGGCGACCGCCTCCTTCTGCTCCAGGGTGCGGATCTCGACCTGGGTCACCAGCGCTCCGCCCTGGTAGATCGGGGCGAGCAGGCGGGCGCCGAAGCCGCCGGAGGGGTTGGAGTGGTCGGGGCTGAGCTCGATGATGTCGCTCGAGATGGCGCTCACGCTGGCGTTGAGCGTGATGCTCGGGAGGCGGGCGGCCTTCGCCTCGCCGACACGGTTGAACGCGGCGGCGACCCGCCGCTCGGCGGCGATGAGGTCGGGCCGCCGCTCGAGCATCTGCGAGCGGCAGGCCGGCCGGGATCGCCGGCGGCAGACCCGGCAGCTCGGGGCGGGCGGCCAGCTCGGCGGACGGATAGCGCCCGAGCAGCAGCTCCAGGCCGCGGAGGGTCTGCGTCTGGGTCAGGCGGAGCTGGAGCGCGGCGTCCTCGAGGCTGCCCTGCTGCGCCCGCGCGGAGGCCACCTCCTGCTCGCTGCCGACGCCGACCTCCAGGCGCTGCTCGGCGAGGTCCCGGAGGTTCTTCGCCGAGGCGGCCATCGCCTCGGTCGCGCGCTGCTGCTGGCCGGCGAGCGTGGCGGAAAACCACGACTTGGCGACGCTCGCGGCGATCGACTGGCGGGCGAACTCGAAGTCGGCGGCGACCGCGACCTCGGTCTCGCGCGTGGCGTTGCGGGCGTAGCGCAGGCGCCCCCAGAGGTCGGGCTCCCAGGAGACGCCGATGAGCGCGCCCTGGAGCGCGGAGCTCAAGTCGCCGCCGGTGGCGTTGGCGCCGCCGGTGCCGAAGAAGGCGACCTGGGGGCGCAGCGCCGACTCCGCCAGGCGCGACGTACGCCGCCGCCTGCTCGACGCGCACCGAGGCGACGCGCAGGTCGGCGTTGTTGGCGACCGCCTCGGTCACCAGGGCCGAGAGCCGGTCGTCGCCGAAGGTCGCGATCCAGTCGTCCTGCGATCTCGCCTGGGGGCGTGGCGGCCGCGCGCCAGGGCTCCTCGAGCCCGAGCGGCTCGAGGGTGCCGGCCTGCTGCCGGACCTCGGGGCCGGTGGGCGGAGACAGCACGGCGCACCCGCCGGCCAGGGCGGCGGCGGCGAGGACGGTCGCGAAGGCTCGCAGTGTGCGGCTCATGGCGTTCAGTGGAGCTTCAAGATCAGCCAGTCGAGCTTGGCGCCGACGCGCAGGATGACCTTGCGCAGGATGTGGATCGCGTGGCCGCTGTCGGTGTAGATCGCGCCGGCGCCGTGCGCGCCGGCGGCGAGGAAGAGGTCCTCGTCCGTCGCCCGCCGGCAGCAGGCGCACCGCGAGGCTGTCCGGCGGGATCGGGGCCAGGCCGCCCGACGTGTTGCCGGTGCCGATCGGGAGCTGTCCCTGGGCGGTCGCCCAGAGCACCGAATCGACCTTGCACTTGACGATGCGGCCGGGATACATCTTGAACGCGACCTCGGCCTCCTGCCCGGGCTCGACCTTGCGCACCTCGTTCTGGTGGTAGACGGCGAGGAGCCACTGCTCGTCCTCGACGAAGTTCATCGCCGGGCTGAGCGGGAAGGGCACCGCCATCGCGCCCGGGCGCAGGGTGATGGCGACCACCGTGCCGTCGGCCGGCGCATAGTAGGTGGTCTGATCGAGGTTCCACTGCGCCTCGGCGAGGACCGCCTCGGCGCGGAGGATCTGCGCCCTGACGTTGGCGATCTCGTCCTGCTCGCCTTCCGGCGTCTTGGCGGTGAGCTTCTTGCGCGCCTGCGCCTCGGCGGCGAGGGCGGTGCGGCGCTGGCCCTCGAGGTCCTCGACGTCGGCCAGCGCCTGCTCGTAGTCGAAGCGGTTGCCGGCGCCGGTCGCGGTCAGCTCGCGGAACTGCTCGGCGCGCTGGCGGGCGAGCCCGATGCGGACCTCGATCGTCTCGCGCTGGGCGACGGCGCTGCGGAGCTGCTCGCCCAGGTTGTCGGTGGTGGCGCCGGCCGTGATCAGCTGGACCTCGAGCCGGGCGATCTCGGCCTCGGCGTTCTTGACCGCGATCTCGAACGGCGTCGGGTCGATCTTGAAGAGCACGTCGCCCTTCTTGATCGGCCGGTTGGGCTCGATCGGCACCTCGGTGACCAGCCCGGTGACGCGCGGGTTGATCGGCACCACGTAGTTGACCACCCGGACGTCGTGCGACGAGGGCGCGACGATGTTGAGCAGGAGGATCAGCGCGGTCAGGGCGATGATCGGGATGGTGACGGTGATGACCTGGGTGGTGATGTTCCACGGCAGCCAGCTTGAACTTGAAGAAGATCAGCCAGACGAAGAACGAGTAGATGCCGAGGAGCAGGATTTCCATGGCTCAGGCCTCTCCTTCGGCCGGCGGGTGCCGGCGTCGGGCTCGAGCTCGCGACGCGCTCGCGCAGCCGCTTCAGCTCGAGCGCCTCGTCGTCGTCCGCAGCCTGTGGGCGGCGTCCCCGTCGCCGTGCTCGACCTGGTCGGTGCCGTAGGCCATCTTGTAGAGGACCGGCTTCGAGTAGGCCCAGAGCCAGGCCAGCGGCCAGAGCATGCCGCCGAAGAAGAGCGACAGCAGGCAGAGCGTCTGGATCGCCTTGGCCTGCGGATGGTTGCGCTTCTCGGCGATCTTCTCGGGCAGGATGTGGACCAGCCAGAAGACCGCGATGGCGATCGACCGGGCACGATGACGAGCACCACCCAGGCGAGGACGTTGGCGATCGCGTCGAGGGTCTCCCCCTCGAAGATCGAGGCTCGCGCCTCCCGCGGCGCCAGAAGTGCCAGGAGGACCAGGATCCAGGGCCAACCGCCGGGTCTCGATTTCATGACGTGGGTTCTCCTATCGGCGCCGCGACCCGCGCCCGCCGGCGCGACGCCGCCTCCATGGCGCGCGCGCATCAGGCCGTGATCCCCTGGACGCACTGCACGAACTGGACGCCGTCGCGGACCTCGACCCCGTGGGTGCTGTGGCCGAAGCCGGGGAAAATGCGGTCCCACTCTTCGAGGGCCCGCAGGTAGCTCAGGTAGGGACCGTCGGCGGCGCCGGTCGCCTCGCCCGGCATCAGCATCGGGATGCCCGGCGGGTACGGCACGACGCTGGTGGCGAGGACCCGGCCGGCCAGCTCCTCGAGCGGCACGTGCTCGATCTCGTCGCGGACCAGCTTCTGGTACGCCTCGTTCGGGCTCATCACCAGCTCGGGGAGGGTCGAGAACGCCTCGGACATCCACTGCGTCTGCCGCGCCTCCTTGAGCTGCTCGAACATCCGGTCGGCGAGGTCGCGCAGGCCGACGCCGGAGTAGACCGCCGGCGCCGCCGCGGACACCTCCGGCAGGACCTCCGCCAGCGGGGCGTTGCGGTCGTAGTCGCGTTTGAACTCGAGGAGCGCGTTGAGCAGCGTCCCCCACTTGCCGCGGGTGATGCCGATCGAGAACAGGACCAGGATCGTGAAGTCGGTGGTCTTCTCGACCTCGACGCCGCGGTGGTGCAGGTAGGCGGTGACCAGCATCGCCGGGATCCCGCGCTCGTCGAGGCCGGCCGCGAGGACCCCGGGCGTCACCACCGACACCTTGATCGGGTCGAGCATGCAGTAGCCGTCCTCGAGGTCGCCGAAGCCGTGCCAGGCGTCGCCCGGGTGGAGCACCCAGCACTCGGGGTCGCTCGCGAGCTGCTCCGGCGCGGCGTCCTCGAAGCGGACCCGCTTGCCCTTCTCGTTGGTCACCTCGGCCGCGTTCCAGGTGTCGAAGAACCACTCCCCCTTCTCGGCGAACTCGCGGTGGACGCGGCCCATGGTCTGCCGGAACGAGACCGCCTCCTCGATCGACTCGCGGGTGAGCGCGGGGCCGCCCGGGCCGTCCATCATCGCGGCCGTGACGTCGTTGGAGACGATGATCGTGTAGAGCGGCGAGGTCGAGGCGTGCAGCATGTACGACTCGTTGAAGCGCGAGTGCGGGATGGCGCTGCGGCCGTCGCGGATGTGGAGGAAGGAGGCCTGGGAGAGCGCCGCCAGGAGCTTGTGCGTCGAGTGGGTGGCGAAGACCGTCGGGCCCTGGTGGTCCTTCGGGTCGCCGTGCATCGCGTGGCGGTCGCGGTAGATCGGGTTGAAGCGCGCGTAGGCGTACCAGGCCTCGTCGAAGTGGATGCGGTCGACGGTCGGGTCGAGCAGCTCGGTCACCCGGCGGGCGTTGTAGCAGAGCCCGTCGTAGGTGGAGTTGGTGACGATCGAGTGGACCGGCCGGCGGTCGATGCCGTCGACGACCAGCGGGTTGGCCGCGATCGCCGCGGCGAGCGCCGCCGGGGTCAGGCGCTCGGGCGGGATCGGGCCGATGATGCCGTAGTGGTTGCGCAGCGGCACCAGGTAGCTCGGGATCGCCCCGGTCATCACCAGGCTGTGCTCGATCGACTTGTGGCAGTTGCGGTCGCAGAGCGCGATCTGGTTGCGGGTGACGGCGGCCATGAAGATCACCCGGTTCGACATCGAGGTGCCGTTGGTCACCGAGTAGGTGCGATGGGCGCCGAAGACCCGCGCCGCGTACGCCTCGTGCTCGCCCATCGGGCCGTTGTGGTCGAGCAGCGACCCCAGCGCCCCGACGCTGATCGAGAGGTCGGAGCGCAGGAGGTTCTCGCCGAAGTAGTCGAAGAAGACCCGCCCGATCGGCGACTTCAAGAACGCCGTGCCGCCGGCGTGCCCCGGGGTGTGCCAGGAGTACTCGTACTCCTGGCTGAACCGCATGAGGGCGGCCGCCAGCGGCGGCATCATGATCAGGAGGTAGCGGCGGATCGCCGCGACCACGCGGCCGCCGACGAAGGCCGCCGTGTCCTCGAGCGTCCAGATGAACTCGTCGACCTGCTCCATGACCGGGATCGGGATCGACGACGCTTGGTCGCGCTCGGCCAGGAGGAAGATCGGGATCTTGTCGTTGCGGGAGCGCACCAGCTCGATCAGGCCGCGGGCGCGGGAGTGGTCGTCGTCGTCGTCCGCCAGCGTCCAGTCGATGAGGACCGCGTGGAGCGCCGAGTCGGAGACGATCACGGAGCGGCCGTCCTCGGCGGAAGCCGCCTCCACGACCTCGACGCCGCGCTCTCGCAGCTCCTCGACCAGCGTCCGGGCGGCGCGGCCCTCCGCGGTCGCGGCGCCCAGCTCGTCGTCCACCACCAACGCCCGCAGGCTCAGTCTCTTCGTGCTTCGGGTGATCATTCTCGTCTCTCCGCGGGTCGCGTTCAGTCGGGCAGCGCGTTCATCCGGAAGAAGGCGCGAGCGGTCTCGTCCGGCTCCCGGCACCATTTCGAATACAGCTCCTCGATCTCGCCCGAGCGGTAGAGCCCGCTCAGGGTGCGGTCGACGAGCAGCCTGAAGTCTTCGTCCCCCCGCGGGAGCGCGAGCGCCAGCGGCTCGTGGGTGAAGAGCCGGTCGAGCAGGACCACCTCGTCGCCGGCGCCCCCGCTCTCGATCGCGCCGAGGAGCAGGATGCGGTCGCCGAAGAAGGCGTCGGACTGCCCTTCGAGGACCCGGCGCACCCCCTCCTGGTAGTCCTTCACCGTCACCGTCTCGGCGACCACCTCGAGCTCGTCCAGCCGCTGGGCCAGCCGGGCTTCGGCGGTGGTGCCGCCGACCACGGCGAGGCTCTTCGCCTGGAGCAGCCGGCTGGGAGCGCCGCGCCACGCCGGCCGGTCCGGCTGCGGCTTGCCCTCCAGCGCCTCGCGCAGCCGGGCCGCGGTGTCGGCGCGGATCACCGCCCCGATCCCGCCCGGGAAGGTGGGGATCGAGAAGGAGACCTCGGCGCGCCGGGAGAGCGTCGCCGTGCTGGCGCCGCAGAGCAGGTCGATCCGCCCCTCGACGAGGGCGCGGAACCGGTCCTCGGCCGTGACCGGGACCCACTCGACCGCGAGCGCGGGCGCTCCGAGCTCCTCCTTCACCGCCTCGACGACCTCCTTGCAGAGCGCGACGGAGTAGCCGGCCGCGCCGCCCGTGGTCTCCCGGTAGGAGAGCGGCGGAGCGTCGGTGCGGTAGCCGAGCCGGATCGTGCCCGTCTCGCGGATCTGGTCGAGGGTGGCGGCGGAGGCCGGGGCCGCGAACGCCGCGAGCCCGGCCGCAAAGAGGAGCGCCGCGACCTTGGCTCCGGACGAGAAGCGGTGGGCGATCGTGCCCCAGATCACGTAGGCGACGCCGAGGACGATCATGCCGCCGAAGACCGCGTCCTTGCCGGAGGCGTAGATCGCGTAGAGGCTGTAGAGCAGGGCGACGCCGAGGATCGCCATGTTGAGCCGGTACTTCCCCGCCGCGACGCCCGCCACCTTCATCATCAGGGGCAGCGCCGAGAGCGCGACGATGTAGGGCACCACGTTGGTGACGACGGCGAGGTTGACCAGTACCCCGAACTGTCTCGCTCAAGGTCGGGCGACGACGTCGATGAACGCCAGGCATCGTCTGCACGACGCCGAGGACGATCATCCCGGCGATCGGCGCGCCCATGCGGTTCTCCTTCGCGAAGAAGGAGGGGAACATGCGGTCCTCGGCGGCCGACTTCGCGGTCTGCGCGATGGTGAACTGCCAGCCGAGGAGCGACCCGAGGCAGGCGAGCACGGCGAGCACCATGATGATCGAGCCGACGGTCGGGTTGAACATCTGGGCGTAGGCGAGCCCGAACGGGCCGTTCGAGTTCGCCAGATCGGCGTTCGGCACGATGCCCTGGATGACCGTGGTCGACAGAACGTAGATGACCGCGGCGCCGAGGGTCCCGAACAGGCAGGCGAGCGGAACGTCCCGCTTGGGGTTCTCGACCGCCGAGGAGTTCTGCGCCGCCGACTCCATGCCGAGGAAGGCCCACAGCGTGAGCGCGATGCTCGAGCCCATCCCCTGCGCCACGCTGAGGCCCTGCGGGTTCCAGGCGGCGGCGAAGGTCTCGGTGCTGAACCAGAACCAGCCGATCAGCGAGAGCGCGCCCACCGGGATGAGGACGCCCCAGACGGTGACCGAGCCGATCTTGCCGGTGATGCCGGGACCGCCGAAGTTGGCGATCGTGGTCAGCCAGAGCAGACCGATCACCCCGACGGTGGTGGCGACCGTCGTCGACGACAGCCAGGGGAAGAAGGCCGAGAGGTAGCCCACCGCGGAGATCGCGATCGCCACGTTGCCGATCGCGAGCGACAGGAAGTAGAGGAAGAAGACCTGGAAGTAGCCCGGCTTCTGGTAGGCGTCCTCGGCGTAGGCGGCCATGCCCCCGGCCCGCTGGTTGAAGAGGCCGGCCTGGGCGAAGCCGTAGGCGATCGCCATCGAGCCCACCGCGGTGACCAGCCACGAGAGCAGCGAGATGGCGCCGACCTGCGCCATGTTGGTCGGCAGCATGATGATGCCCGAGCCCATCATGTTCACCGCGACGATGAACGTGAGCTGCATCAGACTCATCTTCTTCGGCGTTTGCATGGCTGGATCCCCTGTGTTTGCCTCGGGTCTGTATGTGCTTGGCGGGTCACCGGCGGACGGCCGCAGCGGCCTCGCGGGTCAGGCAGTAGACGCGGTAGGTGCCGTCGTGCTCCTCGGTCCCCTCGACCTCCTTGGCGAAGCCGGGGAAGGTGTGCCCCCACTCCTGGAGCGTCCGCAGGTAGGTCAGCCAGGGGCCGTCGGTCGGCGCCGAGGTTCTCGCCCGGCATGACGATCGGGATGCCCGGCGGGTAGGGGATGACGCCGACCGCGACGACGCGGCCCGCCATCTCCGACGAGCGGGACCTTCTCGACGTCGCCCGTCATCAGCAGCTGGAACGCCTGCCGCGGCAGTCATCTCGGGTACCGGCAGGGTGGCGTAGGCCTGCGCCTGCCAGTGCCCCTGGCCGGCTCGCCCGCATGTGCTCCCACATCGCGTCGCCGAGATCCTTGAGCCCCATCCCGGCGTAGCGGTCCGGGGCCGCCGCGACGACGCGCGGCAGCACCTCCTCGAGCGGCGCGTTGCGGTCGTAGTCGGCCTTGAAGTCGAGCAGCGCGTTGATCAGCGTGCCCCACTTCCCCTTGGTGATGCCGACCGAGAAGAGGAAGAGCACCATGTGGTCGGTGGTGCGCGACGGCACGATGCCGTGGCGGCCGAGGTAGGCGGTCACGAGGTCCGCCGGGATGCCGGCGGGCGCGAGCTGCCCGTCCTCGCCCATGCCCGGGCAGACGATGCCGAACTTGATCGGATCGAGCATGCACCAGCCGTCGGGGATCCCCTCGAAGCCGTGCCAGGTCTCGCCCGGGCGGAGGACCCAGCACTCGGGGTCGGTCGCGAGCTGCTCCGGCGGCGCCTCGTGGAAGGGCATCCGCTGGCCGCTCGCCGGATCCGACCACCTCGGCGGCGTTCCAGGGGGCGAAGAACCAGTCGCCGCGGCCGAGGAACTCCTGGCGGACGCGGCGCGACGCGCCAGCCGGCAGGCGACCGCCTCGTCGATCATCTCCTGGGTCAGCGGCCTGCCCGCCCGGGCCGTCCATCATCGCCGCGGCGACCTCGTTCGAGGCGATCAGCGGATAGAGCGGCGAGGTGCTCGCCTGCGTGCAGTAGGCCTCGTTGAAGCGGCCGTGGTCGATGGCGCCGCGGCCGTCGCGGACGTGGATGTAGGAGGTCTGCGACAGCGCCGCCAGCAGCTTGTGCGTCGAGTGGGTGGCGAAGACCGTGGGTCCGTCCGCCGGGTGGTCGGCCGGGATCGCCGCGCATCGCGAAGCGGTCGCGCGTACATCGGGTTGAAGCGCGCGTAGCCGTACCAGGCCTCGTCGAAGTGGATCGCGATCGACGCTCTTCGCCGAGCAGCGTCTCGGCGCCGGCGGCGTCGTAGCACATGCCGTCGTAGGTGCAGTTGGTGACCACCGCATAGACCGGGCGCCTGGCCGCGTCGCCGCGCTTCGCGGCAGCGGATTGGCCGGCGATCGCGCTTGCGCGATCGCCGCCGGCGCCAGCTCGCTCGGCGGGATCGGCCCGATGATGCCGTAGCGGTTGCGGGTGGGGCGCAGGAAGACCGGGATGCCGCCGGTCAGAACCAGCCCCTGCTCGATCGACTTGTGGCAGTTGCGGTCGCAGAGCGCGATCTCGCCGTCGCCGACGCAGGCCGACATGATCGCCCGGTTCGACGCCGAGGTGCCGTTCAGCACCGAGTAGGAGCGGTCGGCGCCGAAGACGCGGGCGATGTAGCGCTCGCTCGCCCCGATCGGGCCGCTGTGGCCGAGCAGCGAGCCGAGCGCGCCGCGCTCGATGCCCATGTCGGTGCGGAACAGGTTCTCGCCGTAGAAGTCGAAGAAGACGCGCCCGATCGGCGACTTGAGGAAGGCGACGCCGCCCTGGTGCCCGGGCGCCGCCCAGGAGTACTCGCGCTCGCGGTCGTAGCGCGCGAGGGCGGCCGCGAACGGCGGCAGGAGGCCCTCGACGTAGCGGTCGACGGCGGCCGTGACGCGGCCGGCGACGAAGGCCGCGGTGTCCTCGAGGCATCCAGATGAACTCGTCGGCGAGCGTCGCCACCTCGACGGTGACGGTGCCCGCCACCTTGCGGTCCGCCATCAGGAAGATCGGGATCTTGGCGTTCGCGACCGCGGAGCGCCCGCAGCAGCTCGGTCGCCTGCTCGTGGGAGGCGCCGTCGTCGCCGCCCAGGAACCAGTTGAGCAGCACCGAGTGGAGGGCCGAGTCGGAGGTGACGTTGGCGATGCCGTCCTCGAGGGAGAACGCCTCGACCACCGCGATGCCGCGCGCGCGCAGCTCCTCGGCGAGCGCGCGGACGGCGCGGCCGCCGGCAGTCGCCGGCGCGGCGGCGAGGCGGTCGTCGATCAGGAGGACTCGGCGTGCCAGGGCTCGGGTCGTGCGTTCGATCATGGCCGCTCCCCGCGTGGTGTTCGGAAGGGAATCGATCAGTAGCTGTAGGTGAGGTAGAGCATCCCGTAGGTGAAGTCGTCGGTGCGGCCGAACGCCTGCTCGACGGCCTGGCGAGGGTTGCCGTAGGCGGCGACGACGCTGAGCAGGAAGTTGGCGTTGATCTTCCAGTCGCAGTAGGCGTCGATCTCGACCGTCACGTCGTCGGCGGTGACCGCGGGGTCGAGCGCGGCCGGATGGTCGAGCTGGAAGAGGAAGCCGATCAGCCCGGTCGAGACCGAGTCGCTGGGCGTCACGTGCAGCCGCACCTGGTGCGTGATCAGATTCGAGTTGGAGAGGAAGTACTCGCCGCCGATCTCGCCCTGCCACCAGGTGCCCCAGTCGTAGAAGCCGAGGAAGAGCGAGTCGAAGGCCTCGATCTCCGCGGTCGCGGGGTCGTCGCCCTCGAAGAAGGCGTAGCGGTAGGAGAGCTTCGGCGTCCACGGCGACCGCGCCGAACTCGTAGGCGACCTGCGCCGAGTAGGCCTCGGAGCGCACCAGGTCGCCGTTGTCCTCGAGCGCGTACTCCAGCTCGAAGGAGAGGCCGGGCAGCCCCCGAGAACGGCGCCGTGTAGGCGCGGGCGTTGATCACCTCGAGGCCGTCGCGGAGCGGCTTGATCGCCGGATCGGCGGCGACGTCGAGGTAGGTCACGCCGAGGGTCGTCGCCTCGCCCAGCGCAGCTCGTAGTTGCCGCCCCACAGCTCGTCCTTGGTGTCGCTCTCCGGCACCTCGTCGCGGTCGAGGTAGAAGACCTCGAAGGTGTGCGAGCCCGGCTTCAGGCGGACGACGCCGGCGATCTCCCACGCCTTGCGCGCGTTGCTCCAGAAGCCGCCGCGGCTGCCGCCCTTCGCCGGCGCCGTCCCAGAGCAGGAAGCCGTGGCCGATCTGGTAGGGCGTGCGTCCGCCGGTGAGCTCGAGCAGGTTCTCGGACTCGCCGAGCGAGGTGCCCGAGCGCCAGCCGAGGTAGAGGTCCTCGATGTGGAACGACGAGGCCTCCTCGCCCACCACCTCCGAGGGCGGCGCCGAGAAGGTGCGCTCGCCGACCGCGCTGAGCTTGCCGTAGAGCGTCGCTCTCGCCCATGTCGTAGTCCATCGAGAGGGCCGGCTTGGCGAAGCTCTCCGACCAGTTGTCGCTCAGGTCGCCCGAGGGATCGGGCCGGACGTTCGTGTAGAGGGAGTTCCCGAACCCGAAGGTCCCGATCCCGAAGTCGAAGTTGAACGTCCAGTCGAGCTTCTTCGGCAGCCCCGTCGGCCGCTCTTCCGGCTCGGCGGCGGCCTCCTCGGCGGGGGTCTCCGGGGCGGCGGCCGCCGCGGCGGGCTCCGCCGGCTCCTCCGCCTCCTGACCGGCGGCCGGGAAGACCGCGAGCGCCGCGAGGACGAACGCGCCCAGCGGGGCCGCGGCAGAGCGAACGGACCGGCTACCGCGCGTCGAGGTGATGGCCTTCATTTCGCGTCCTCCTGGGTCTGGTCGCAGGCTAGCCTCCGCCGGCGGCGGGGGACCATTGGACCTTGGTCCTACTGGCCCGGTAACGCCCGGGCGCGCCTCAGAAGGCGACTTCGGCGTGGGTCACGAACAGCCAGCCGTCGCCGCCGAGCGGACTCGAGACCGTCCATTGGACCTTGGTCGCACCCCTGGGACGCCGGTGCGCCAGGGGACCGATCCAGCGAAGGGCCGATCGCAGGCTGGGTACATGCACATAGGCGAGATGCAGCCCTCCTTTATTTCAGTTATGTTTGTATCGCCTCAATACAACCACCCAAGGAGGATGCAGCATGCTCACCCATCGCGCGGTATTCCAATGCCTCGGGATACTCCTCACCTGTTCGGCGCTCGGGGGCTGTTCCGGTCATGGACTGAAGCACCTCCCCGACGGCTACCTCGTACAGCGCCTCCCAGCACCCGTGCTCGACGGCTTCACCGGGACCCACGAGGTGGCTCTGACGGTCGAGGACGAACAGCACGGGAGCAGCACGGTGCGGGGCGTGGCGGAGCGCTCCGGGCGTCGGGGTATCAAGGTAGTCACCACGGAGGCGCTCAGTTTCGATCCCGACTTCGGCGATCCCGAGACCTGGCTCCTCATCCGGTGCGATACCGGCACGCCCGGTACGTGCCGCGGCTGTCCGCGCGATCGGACGCTCCAGATCTACGAGGACGCGTCGATCTGCTGGTGCTGGTCACAGGTCGCCGGTCCGTTCTGACCAGGGTTCAGGGCGGTCAGATCCAGTAGGGCGCCGACCCAGCACCACCCGTCTCTGCTGGTACAGCGCATCAGGTCCGACGATAGTCCGAGGGTGCTCGAGTTCGCAGTGTGTGCGGGGACCCGCGCGCCGCCGTCAGGCTCGACGCCGGCGCGCTCCTCGAGCTGCCTGATCTCGATCCGCGGCGGACAGCGCCCGAGAACGGGCGCTCGGCGTCGTGGTCAGCGCTCGCCGCCGCCCAGGAGCCGCCGCAGGCTCCGGAGCAGCCGCCGGGTCGCGATCCCGAGCACCGACTCCCCGGTCTCCCTGCGGTTGCGGATCTCGTCGAGCAGCGCGAGGTCCACGCCCGCCGCGGCCGCCGCCTTCGCACGCACGATCCGCCGCCGCTCGTCGAGGAACCGCTGGCCCTGCCCGCTGACCAACGCTTCCAGCGCCTCGGGGTTGCTGTGCAGGTGCTCGATCACGGCCTCGACCTGGGTGCGGACCAGCTCGGTCACCAGCGCGTGACCGACCAGCCCCGAGAGCACCCGCTCGATCTGCTCGCGCACCAGCGCGGCCACCGCCGGGTCCGCCACGAGCTGCGGCAGGAGCGCGGCGACCTTGGCGCGGATCAGCTCGTCGAGCTGCCGGCTCTCCGCCAAATGTCGGAGGAGGCCGTCGACCACCGGCGCCGTGATCTCCTCGACCACCCGCTGCCCGAGGCCCCGCGCGCCGGCGATGCCGCCGGCGACCGCGTCGCGCAGGCCGAACGCCGCCCCGGCGACGCCATCGGCGACCGATCGGGCGGGCGGGGCGAGATCGGGGAGGTCGTGGTTCTCGGGGTCCATCGGTAGGCTCGGCACCCGCGCTCCGGGAATCCCCGGACCGCGGGCCGCTCCCTCTCCTCGATCACAGGTACTTCAAAACCGAGTCCGGATGCGCCGCCTTGAACTTCCGGTACCAGAGGCAGGCCGGGTAGAGCAGGACCAGCAGCACCGCCGAGACCCAGTAGGTGGTGGCGAGGTCGCCGACGCCGCGGAGGCCGAACCAGGTGGCCGGCACCTCGAGCACCAGTCGGTGGACGATGTAGAAGAACATCGCGGTCTGACCGAAGACCAGGAAGACGCCGTTGTCGCGGACGCCGATGCGCGGCTCGATGGTGCGGAGGAGGGCCAGGCAGAGGTAGAGGATCCCCAGCTCGAGCGCGCAGTAGGTCAGCGACGGCGGGTACTTGCTGACGTGGAGCCATTGCTGCCAGCGGTCGCCGGTGCGGTTCAGGAACATGTCGCCGTAGCCGGCGAGGTAGCGGAAGACGGCGAAGACCGCGAGGCCGGCGGCGCCCGAGAGCCAGAGCACCTTGACGCCGGAGACCGCGCTCTGCCCGCGCCCGGTAGGCCAGCAGGTGGCGGCCGAAGACCCAGCCGAGCATCATGATCGCGAGCCACGGGACGACCGGGTACTTGATCGACAGGAGATCGGTGCTGTACGGCGCGACGAAGAACGCGGCAGGCGAGCGGCGCGTTGCCCGGCGGGTGCCAGATCAGGCCGGTGACCAGCTCGCCGAGGAACATCCAGCCCAGCGCCCCGGTGCAGAGCCCCCAGGTCGGCAGCCGGCGGAGCCCGGCCATGCACATCATCGAGACGCCGATCGCAAAGAGGACGCCGAAGTTCCAACGCCCGAGCCGAGCGACACGAGGGTGAGGTCGAGCGCGGCGATGATCGCGCCGCGGGTCAGGATGTTGCGGTCGATGTCCCAGGCCGGCAGGCCGCGCGCGACCCGCCTCTCGATGCTCAGCGCGAGCGCGGTGCCGGCCAGGAAGACGAAGGTCGGCGCGCAGAGGTGGGTGATCCAGCGGGTGAAGAACTCGGCCCCCGGCAGCGCCATGGTGGCGGCGTCCGCGTACTGCGCCGAGTCGTGCGACAGGTGTTGGGCGTCGAAGGCCATCGAGGCGTGATCGATGACCATCAGGACCATCACCAGGCCGCGCATCCAGTCGATGGTGGCGATCCGGCTCGATTTCCGGGCGCCGGACGCCGCCGCGGCGGGCGCCGCGGGGGCCGGGGCGGACAGCGGCGTGCTCATCGCTCCCTCCTCCTCGGAACGTTCAGTAGGCCACCAGGCCTGCGGCGTGGAACCGCGCGCAGGCCGCCTCGATCTGCTCGCGGTTCGGCGGCTCGACGTCGGCGAGCTCGTAGGGGATGCCGAGGTTCTGCCACTTGAAGCGGCCCATCTGGTGCAACGGCAGCACGTCGACGCGCTCGAAGTTGCCGAGCCCGGCGACGAAGCCGGCCACCGCGTCGATCTCGCCCGGGTCGTCGGTCAGGCCGGGCACCAGGACGTAGCGCAGCCAGGCCGGCCGGCCGAGCCGGCCCAGGCGGCGCGCGAACTCGAGGGCCGCGGCGCCGTCGACGCCGGTCACCCGCCGGTGACGCTCCGGGTCCCAGGCCTTGATGCACAGCATCACCAGGTCGATCTGCTCGAGATCCTCGTCGCTCAGGCGGCCGCCGAGGACGCCGTTGGTGTCCATCGCGGTGTGGATGCCCATCTTGCGCGCGGCGCCGAAGAGGCGCACCGCGAAGCGGTCCTGCATCAGCGGCTCGCCGCCGCTCAGGGTGAAGCCGCCCTTCATCACCTGGAGCCCGTGGCGGTACTTGCGCAGCTCGTCGACGGCCTGGGTCAGCTTGACCGGGATGCCGTTGCTCATCTTCCAGGTGTCGGGGTTGTGGCAGTACTGGCAGCGGAACTGGCAGCCGGTGGTCCAGCCGACCACCCGGACGCCCGGGCCGTCGACCGCCGAGCCGGTGGTGAAGGAGTGGAGGAAGCCCATGTCGCCGCTCGCCAGGGCCGAGCGGACGTCGGTCTCGGGGACGCCCGCGCCGAGGTCGACGCGGAGCTCGAACGGGCTCTTGGCCTGGAGGGAGACGGGGGCTGCGGCGACCATCGCGTCTACCCTCCGTGGAAGGTGCGGTTGATGACGTCCATCTGCTGCTCGCGGGTCAGCCGCACGAAGTTGACCGCGTAGCCCGAGACCCGGATGGTCAGGTGCGGGTAGTTCTCCGGGTGGTCCATGGCGTCGAGCAGGGTGTCGCGGTTGAGCACGTTGACGTTCATGTGGAAGCCGGTGACGCCGAAGAAGGCGTCGAGCATCGAGCGGAGGTTCTCGATCCGCTCCTTCTCCACCCGCCCGAGCCCGGTCGGCACCAGCGAGGCGGTCAGCGAGATGCCGTCGGCGGCGTCGCGGTACGGGATCTTGGCCACCGACGCCGCCGAGGCGTGGATGCCGTGCTGGTCGCGGCCGTGCATCGGGTTGGCGCCGGGCGCGAACGGCTCGCCCTGCCGCCGGCCGTCGGGGGTGTTGCCGGTGCTCTTGCCGTAGACCACGTTCGAGGTGATGGTCAGGATCGACTGGGTGTGCACCGCGTCGCGGTAGGTCGGGTACTTGCGGAGCTTGCCCATGAAGGTCGAGACCAACCAGGTGGCGAGCTGGTCGACCCGGTTGTCGTTGTTGCCGAACTTCGGGAAGTCGCCCTCGATCCGGTAGTCGGTGACCAGCCCGGTGGCGTCGCGGACGACGTGCACCTTGGCGTGGCGGATCGCCGACAGGCTGTCGGCGACCACCGACATACCGGCCATGCCGAACGCCATCGTGCGCAGCGGCGCGTAGTCGTGGAGCGCCATCTCGAGCCGCTCGTAGGCGTACTTGTCGTGCATGTAGTGGATGACGTTCATGGCGTTGACGTAGACGCCGGCGAGCCACTCCATCATCCGGTCGAAGCGCGCGAGCACGTCGTCGAACACGAGGACGTCGCCCTCGACGGCGCCGCTCTTCGGGCCGATCTGCTTGCCGGTCATCTCGTCGCGGCCGCCGTTGATCGCGTAGAGCAGGCACTTGGCGAGGTTGGCGCGGGCGCCGAAGAACTGCATCTGCGCCCGACCGCCATCGGCGACACGCAGCAGGCGATCGCGCCGTCGTCGCCCCAGGCGTAGCGCATGATGGTCGTCGTTCTCGAACTGGATCGAGCTGGTGTCGATCGCGACCTTGGTCGCGAAGTCGCGGAAGCCGTCGGGCAGCCGCGGCGAGTACCAGATGGTCAGGTTCGGCTCCGGCGCCGGACCGAGGTTGTAGAGGGTCTGGAGGAAGCGGAAGCTGCGTCTTGGTCACCAGCGGCCGGCCGTCGTCGCCCATGCCGGCGATCGACTCGGTGACCCAGGTCGGGTCGCCGGCGAAGAGGTCGTCGTACTCCGGCGTGCGCAGGAAGCGGACGATGCGCAGCTTGATCACGAAGTCGTCGACGATCTCCTGCGCCTGCTCCTCGGTCAGGACGCCCTGCGCCAGGTCGCGCTCGAAGTAGACGTCGAGGAAGGTCGAGGTGCGGCCGAGCGACATCGCGGCGCCGTTCTGCTCCTTGACCGCGCCGAGGTAGCCCAGGTAGAGCCACTGCACCGCCTCGCGCGCGGTGGCCGCCGGCCGCGAGACGTCGCAGCCGTAGCCGGCCGCCATCTCGACCAGCTCCTCGAGCGACCGGACCTGCTCGGACAGCTCCTCGCGGTCGCGGATGATCGCGTCGGTCGACATCTCGGAGTCGAGCGCCGCCCGCTCGCGCTTCTTGTGCTCGATCAGCCGGGCGACGCCGTAGAGCGGGACGCGCCGGTAGTCGCCGATGATGCGGCCGCGGCCGTAGGCGTCGGGCAGGCCGGTCAAGACGTGCGAGCTGCGGCAGCGCCGGATGTCGGCGGTGTAGGCGTCGAAGACCCCCTGGTTGTGTGTCTTGCGATACTTGGTGAAGATCTCGACGATCTTCGGGTCGGGCTCGTGGCCGTAGGCCTCGAGCGCGGTGAGCACCATCCGCAGGCCGCCGTTGGGCATGATCGACCGCTTGAGCGGCGCCTCGGTCTGGAGGCCGACGATGATCTCGTTGTCCTTGTCGATGTAGCCCGGGGCGTGGGCGGTGATCGCGCCCGGCACCTGGGAGATGTCGAGCACCCCCTTCTTGCGCTCCTCGACGAACAGCTCGTTGAGGCGCGCCCAGAGCGCGGTGGTGCGGGCGGTCGGCCCGGCGAGGAACGACGCGTCCTCCTCGTAGGGGCGGTAGTTCTGCTGGATGAAGTCGCGGACGTTGATCTCCGAGTTCCACAGCCCCCCGGCGAAGCCCGCCCACTGCGGGATCGCCGTCTCGGAGATCGGTTCGGCCGTCAGGGTCGTCATGGCGTTGCTTCCTTGTCAGTCGGAGGTCAGATCAGGCCGAGCAGAGACGCCGGTGTGGCGGGCGATCATCAGCTCCTCGTCGGTGGGGATCGCCCAGGCCGAGACCCGGCTCCCGGCCGCCGAGATCCGTGGGCCGCCGGCGGCGTTGGCCGCGGGGTCCAGCTCGAGGCCGAGCCAGGCCGAGGCCTCGACGATGCGGCGGCGGACCTCGGGCGAGTTCTCGCCGATGCCGGCGGTGAAGACCAGGCCGTCGACGCCGCCGAGCACCGCCGCGAGGGCGCCGATCTCCTTGGCCGCGCGGTAGACGAAGTAGTCGACCGCCAGGCGCGCGGCCGGCTCGTCGCTCCCCACCAGGTCGCGCATGTCGTTGCTGATCCCGGAGATGCCGAGAAGGCCCGACTCCTTGTAGAGCATCGCCTCGACCTCCTTCGCCGACAGCCCGAGCCCCTGGAAGAGATGGAGCACCACGCCCGGGTCGAGGGCGCCCGGCCGCGTCCCCATGCACAGGCCATCGAGGGCGGTGAAGCCGAGGCTCGAGTCGACGCTCCGGCCGGCCGCGAGCGCGCACAGGCTGGCGCCGCTGCCGAGGTGGGCGACGACGACGCGGCCGCCGGCGATCTCCGGCGCCGCCGCCAGCAGCGCCGAGGCGATGTACTCGTAGGAGAGGCCGTGGAAGCCGTAGCGCTGGACCCCCTGATCGCGGATCCGCTTCGGCAGCGGCACCAGGTCGGCGACCTCCGAGTGGCCGCGGTGGAAGGCGGTGTCGAAGCAGGCGACCTGGGGCACCCCGGGGAGCCGCTCGGCGACCGCCTCGATCGCCGCCAGATTGTAGGGCTGGTGGAGCGGCGCCAGCGGCACCAGCCGGCGGAGCTCCTCGATCACCTCGGGGGTGACCAGGATCGGGCGGTCGAAGCGCGCGCCGCCGTGGACCACGCGGTGGCCGACGCCGAGGACGCGCGCCCCGCCGTAGGCGCCGCGCAGCCAGGCGGCGAGCGCCGTCGAGGGCGCCGCGGGCGTCGCGCACGTCCGCGCCCAGCTCCTCGGCGGCGAGCTTCGCGCCGGCGCCGTCCTTGACCGCGAGCTTGGGGGCGGTGCCGATGCCCGAGATCTGCCCTTTGGCCTCGATCCGCCACGGCTCGTCGCCGCCGCGGCGGTAGACGCAGAACTTGAGGCTCGACGAGCCGGCGTTGAGGACCAGCGCGTAGTCGAGCACGGCGCCTCCTAGGGCTTCCGGAGAGCCGCCTGGACGGCCAGCACCGCCACCGCGCAGCTCGCGATCCGCGAGCGCACGCTGTCGGCGCGGCTGGTCAGGATGATCGGCACCCGCGCGCCGAGCACCAGCCCGGCGCTGTCGGCGTTGGCCAGGAAGGAGAGCTGCTTGGCCAGGATGTTGCCCGCCTCGAGGTCGGGGACGAGCAGGATGTCGGGGTCGCCGGCGACCTCGGAGCGGATCCCCTTGGTCGCCGCCGCCTCGCGGCTGATCGCGTTGTCGAAGGCGAGCGGCCCGTCGAGGAGGCCGCCCGTGATCTGGCCGCGCTCGGCCATCTTGCACAGCGCCGCGGCGTCGAGGGTGGCCGGCATCTTCGAGTTGACGGTCTCGACCGCGGCCAGGATCGCCACCTTGGGCCGCTCGAGGCCGAGGGCGATCGCGAGGTCGATCGCGTTCTGGCAGATGTCGACCTTGTCCTCGAGCGTCGGCGCGATGTTGATCGCGGCGTCGGTGACGAGGAGCACCTTGTGGTAGGTCGGCACGTCCATCACGAAGACGTGGCTGATCCGGCGGCCGGTGCGCAGCCCGACCTCGCGGGCGACCACCGCCGCCATCAGCTCGTCGGTGTGGAGGCTCCCCTTCATCAGCAGCTCCGCCGCGCCGCCGCGCACCAGCTCGACCGCCTTCTGCGGCCGAGGCGTGGCTGTGCGGCGAGTCGACGATCCGGACGCCGGCGAGGTCGATCCCCGCTTCGCGGGCGATCTCCTCGATCTTGGCCAGCGGGCCGACCAGGATCGGCTCGATCAGCCCGTGGCGCGCCGCGTCGACGGCGCCGGCGAGCGCGCTCGCTTCGCACGGGTGCGCCACCGCGGTGGGGACCGGCTCGAAGCCCTTGCAGCGCTCGAGCAGCCGCTCGTACTTGCCGGTGCCAGGGACCGTGGTCGTGGTGGTCATCGAGTCACTCCTTGTTCGCGGACCGGCCGCACCGCCGTTCCGGTCTCCCGCAGCAGCAGGGTCAGGACGATGGCCAGGACGACCCCGACCAGGAGCGGCGCGAACGCCGTCTGGTAGTGCGCCAGCGCCATCGCCTCGGAGCCGCCGGCGGCGCGCTGGAGCAGGCCGCCGAAGACCGGACCGAGGAGCGCGCTGAAGGTGAAGTTGATGAAGTTGACCACCCCGGTCGCGGTGCCGGCGAGCTGCGACGGGTTGGCCTCCTTGATCACGGTGTAGGGCAGCATCGCGGCGCCCGAGGCGAGGCCGGCGACCAGGCCGAGGACGTAGGGCGGCAGGAGCGTGGCGTCGCCGAAGAGGATCCAGGCCAGGCAGACCAGGAGCACGAGGCGCCGCCCAGGATCACCGGCTTGCGCCGCCCGATCCGGTCGGAGAGCCAGCCGAGGAGCGGGCAGCCGATGATCCAGCCGAGCGGCACCGTCGCCGAGCGCAGCACCGCGGTGCCGTAGTCGATGCCGTGCGCCTCCTGGAGGAAGCGGACGCCCCAGATCATGTCGAAGATCGTGGTCGGGATGAACAGGAACCCGGCGATCAGACCGCACAGGATCGACTGCGGGTTGCGGAAGACGACGCCGAAGCCGGCGGCGAGGCCGCCCGCCCCGGCCTTCGGCTTCTCGCGCGGCGCCTCCTTCGGCAGCAGGAAGAAGAGCACCGCGCCGATGACCAGGCCGAGCACCCCCATCCCGACCCAGAAGGCGCTCCAGGAGAGCCCGCCGCCGATCATCGGCCCGACCACGAACTGCCCGGCCGAGCCGCCGGCCATGCCGAACATCTGGGTCGCGCCGATCAGCGTCGCCGCCTTCGAGGCCGGGAAGCTCTTGGTCGCGATGTAGATCGCGCCGACCAGGGCGAACACCCCGCCGGCGCCCTGGAGGAACCGCCCGACGCTCGCCAGCCTCGCGGCTGCCGGTGGCGAACAGCAGGGCGCCGACGCCGACCACGACCGCCGCCGCCGGCGAGAGCCGGCGCGGGCCGAGGCGGTCGATGGCGGCGCCGGCGATCAGGCTGAACGGGGAGTAGCCGTAGTAGAAGAGACCGACCATCGACGCGACGCCGAGCGCGCCGAGCCCGAACGCATCGGAGAGCTGCGGCATCATCACGCCCGGCGCCGAGCGCAGGGCGTACTGGTAGAAGTAGTAGACCGCCGTCAGGAGCCAGGCGACGGTGGCCATGCGGGCGCCCGGGTGGGCGCCCGCCCCGGCCGAGGCAGTCGCGGATGAAGCGGTCCCCCTGGTCACGGCGGCGTCCCGCTCAGCAGAGCACGACCGAAACCGCCAGCCCGCCCTCCGAGGTCTCCTTGTACTTGGAGTTCATCTCCTTCGCCGTCAGCGCCATGGCGGCGATGGTGGTGTCGAGGTCGACGCGCCGTTCCTCGGGGATCTCCTCGCTGGCGATGCAGTAGGCGGTCCAGGCCTTGACCGCGCCGTAGGCGCAGCGCTCGATGCACGGCACCTGGACGTAGCCGGCGACCGGGTCGCAGGTCATGCCGAGGTGATGCTCGAGCGCCGACTCGGCGGCGTTCGAGACCACCTTCGCCGGCGCGCCCATCGCCTGCGCGATCAGCGCCGCGCCCATCGACGAGCCGACGCCGACCTCGGCCTGGCAGCCGCCCTCGGCGCCGGACAGGGTCGCGTTGTGCTTGCACAGGTAGCCGATCGCGGCCGCCGCGAGCAGCCCCTCGCGGATCTTCTGGGTCGGCGTGTCGAGGTCGATCAGGGACTTGACCACCGCCGGGATGATCCCGGCCGAGCCCGCGGTCGGCGCGGTCACGATGATGTGGCCGCGGGCGTTCTCCTCGCCCATCGCGAAGCCGTAGGAGGCGACCCGGGTGATCGCCCGGCCGGCCTCCCCCTTGGCCGAGGTCTTGAGGTTGCGGTGCATCGCCGCGGCCTTGCTGTGGAGCTGGATCGGACCGGGGAGCACGCTCTCGACGGTGAGCCCGGTGTCGACCCCGCGCACCATGACGTCGATCACCTGGTCGAGGAACTCCCAGATGTCCTTCTCGGACTTGCCGGAGATCGCCAGCTCGTTCTCGAGCAGCATCTGGGCGAGCGGGATGTGGTCGTCGATGGCGTACTTCTTGAGATCCTTGCCCCACGAGTAGATGTACTTGGGCTGGCCCTTGTCGGGCGGCGTGTAGCCCTTCCACTCGATGAAGCCGCCGCCGACCGAGTAGTACTCCAGCTCGTAGAGCGTCTCGTCGCCGGCGAGGAGCTTGGCGGTCATCGTGTTGGGGTGGTGGAAGTCCCCCTTGGTCTCGTCGTAGACGATGTCCGCGAGGCTCAACTGGTGGGTCTTCGGGCCGATCGTCACCGGGTAGACCTTGGTGCGGTCGGCGGCCAGGCCGTCGAGGAACTCGGGCGGGCAGGTCGCCGGCGCCTTGCCGAGCAGCCCGGCGAGCGAGGCGCGGTCGGTGCCGTGCCCCTTGCCGGTGGCGGAGAGGCTGCCGTAGAGGTGGACCTTGAGGCCGGTGGCGCGTTCGAGCTGGTCCTGGGGGAGCTGATTGACGCGCTCGAAGAAGTCGTAGGTGATCCGCATCGGCCCCATGGTGTGGGAGCTCGAGGGGCCCGGGCCCATCTTGTAGAACTCGTCGAGCGTGGTCATGATGTGGCCCTTCGACTTCTGGACCACGTTGAGGTCCTCGGACATGCCGGCGGTCGGCGGCGGCGCGGCCGGGGCGGCGGCGGAAGCGGCGGCGGCCGGGGCCTCCTGCGCCGGCGGCTTGCAGCCCGCGATCAGGGCACCCGCCGAGGCGCCGAGGACGGTGAGGCCGAAGGACCTCCGGCTGAGGGCCGAGACCAGGGGAGTCGGCGGCGGCGGGGCGCACGTCGAGCACGCCGACGTCGCGCAGGTGCCGCAGGAGCCAGCCTTGACGGGGGCGGTGGAGCTCATGGAAGTGCTCTCCTTTGGGGGGGTGGACGAAGCGGGCGGCGCTCCGGAATCCGTCTCGTTGTCTATCTCACTCCTTTCATAGACGCCGGGGAATTGGACCTTGGTCTCATCCGCCACATGAGACTTTCGTCCGATGGCGGGCGGCCCCGCGTGGCCTCACAATTCGGGCCCATGGACATCGAGCTTCCGCTCCTGATCGAGCGCCAACCCGACTACACCACCTGCGGCCCGACCAGCCTGCACGCGGTCTACCGCTTCTTCGGCGACCCGATCGACCTCGCCGCCGTGATCGCCGAGACGCCGAAGCTGCCGACCGGCGGCACCCTGCTCGTGCACCTGGCGCTGCACGCGCTGCGGCGGGGCTACGAGGTCGACATGTGGGCGTGCAACGTCCGCCACCTCGACCCGACCTGGTTCCAGCAGCCGACCGACCTGGTGGCCAAGCTCCGGGCGCGCGCGGAGGCCAAGGGGCTGACCGACGACCCGCGCTACGGCCCCGCGCTCGAGGCGGTCGAGGAGTACGTCCGCCTCGGCGGCAAGTTCCACTGGGGCGACCTGACCCCGGAGCTGCTCGGCCAGGTCCTGGGCAACGGGGTGCCGCTCCTGACCGGGACCAACGGCACCTACCTCTACCAGTGCTCCCGCGAGACCGAGGCAGGGCCCGACGACGTCGCGGGCGAGGCCTTCGGCCACTTCGTCGTCGTCTGCGGCTACCGCGACTCCGACCGGTCGGTGGCGGTCTCCGATCCGCTGCTCGACAACCCGGCCCACGGCACCAAGTACTACCGGGTCGGCTTCTTCCGGCTGCTCGGCGCGATCTTCCTCGGCGTCGGCACCGACGACGGCAACCTGCTGGCGATCCGGCCCAAGGGTCACGCCCGGAGCGCGCCGGAGGCGGCGGCGGGAGCGGCGTCATGAGCGGCGGCGGACGCGGCAAAGGCGGCGGACGCGGCCCGGCGCCGGTCCGCCTGGTGCTCACCTGCGAGCACGCCGACAACAAGATCCCCAAGCCCTACCAGGCGCTCTTCGCCGGCGCCGGCGAGGCGCTCGCCTCGCACCGCGGCTGGGACCCCGGCGCCCTGCCGCTGGCGAAGCTCCTCGCCAAGCGGCTCGACCTCCCGCTCCTCGCGACGCACTGGAGCCGCCTGCTGGTCGAGTCCAACCGCTCCTCGCACAACCCGCGGATCTGGTCGCAGTACACCCGCGGGCTGCCGCGGGCGGAGCGCGACGCGATCCTCGAGCGCTACTGGCAGCCGCACCGGCAGGAAGTGATCGACGCCGTCGACGGGGCGATCGCCCGCGGCGAGCGGGTGCTCCACGTGGCGGTCCACACCTTCACCGCGGTGCTCGACGGCGAGGTGCGCAACTGCGACGTGTCGTTCCTCTACGACAGCCGCCGGCACCCCGAGGCCGAGATCTGGCGCCGCTGGGCGGCCCTGCTGCGCCGGCGCGCGCCGTCCGTGCGGGTGCGCTTCAACTACCCCTATCTCGGCCTCGCCGACGGCCTGCCGACCTGGCTGCGGCGGCGCCATCCCGCGGACCGCTACAGCGGCATCGAGCTGGAGGCGAACCAGGGCCTCCTCGCCACCCCGGCCGCCTGGAAGGCGACCGGCGAGGCGCTCGCCGCCAGCCTCGCCGAGCTGTTGGCCGAGGATCCCTACGGGCGGAACGCCGGCGCCGCACCGCCCGGCTCCCGCCGTTCACTCTGAGTCGCGCCTGCCCTACGGTCCAGGTCCCACGGTGACCTCCACCTCCCGCGTGGCGAGCGGGGCGAGATCGACCGCGGTCAGGTAACCGTGGGGGAGGCCGGCGGCGATCGTCTCCGGATTCGACGCCTCCTCGAGGTACAGCTCCCAGGAGCCCGGCTCGAGGGCCACCAGCGCGGCCCGGCCGGCACCGTCGGTCGCCGCCGGCAGCCCGAGCGAGCCCAGATGCGCCCGCAGCACCGCGGCCGGCACCAGCGCGGCGCCGCGGCGGAGGGTCAAGACCTTGCCGGTCAGCGGCGCTCCGTCGGTCGCGGCCAGGTGAAGCACCAGGTTCGCCGGCGCGTCGGTGCACGCGACCGTCAGCTCCTGGTCGCGCGGGTGGTCCGCGGCGACGTCGGCGGCGCGCAGCGGGCACCCGGGGCCGGTCACGAACAGCCGGGTCGGCCCGGCCGCCGCGCGCGGCACGACGAACCTCCCCTCGGTGTCGGTGACGGCGCTCCCTGCTGCGACCGGCCACGGTCCGGGCGCCGGCTGGTAGGCGGCGACGAGCGCGCCGCTACGGACCGCTATTGCAGTTCGGCCAGTTGCTCGGGCAGCAGCACATGGAGGGCAGCGGCATCATGCCCTCGAGGCCGATCGTCCCGCCGCCGAGCCGGACGACACCGTACAGCACGACGCGGTGTCGGTCGTCGTTCGCGTAGACGAGGCTGAGGTGGCTCTCGAGGTGGGCCTGCTCCTCCGGCGTCAGCGGGCGGTCGCTGTACAGGATGTCGAGCGCGCGGAGATCGCGATTCTCCGAGAAGTCCGCGCGTACCACCGCCCGCCCCTCCGCAGCGTCACCTGAGAGCGCGGCCGCGGTCAGCCCAGCCTGCGGTGTCGGGATCCAGCGCTCGTTGTGCGGGTGGTCCGGGTGGTGGACCACGAGTAGCACAGACCGCTCGGCTCCATCGGCCGCCGGCGGCGAAGCGATGCCACCGTTCGAGTTGTCGACGAGGCTCTGCCGCTGATGGGCAGCGTAGGCGCTCGAGGAAGCGGCGGGCACCTCGACGGATACCAGCGAGCCGGCCGCGTCGCGCTCGACGACCAGGATCGCCCACTCCTCCATGAGGTAATGGCGGCCCTCCAGGACCTCGAAGCGTTCCAGCGGGAAGTTGCTGAAGAGGGACTCCGCTCCCGGCAGGACCTTGCCGGCCACCGGCTCGACCTGGAGCTGCGGCACGGGATCGTGGCAGGGGACGTCCGGCGTGGGCGTGGGGGGCTCGACGGTGAGCGTGCAGCCTGGGCAGCTCCAGGTCGGCGTCGACTCGTAACTCCAGAAGATCTGGCCGGCCGCATTGATCTCTAGCTCCGCGGGTCCCCCGTCGATCGTGATCACGATGCCGCCGCAGTTGCAGCCGAAGGTACACCTCTCGAAGAAGCATCCCATCGCCGACGCACACTCCGCACCTTCCATAAACCGACCGCCAGGAGCGCCACGGGCCTGCTGATAGGGGCTGTGACAGACGCCGATTCCGATCACGTTCCCGGTGTCCGCGCAGATCCGCGTCTTGCGTGTGGGATCGCACCTCGATTGGCAACCCGAATCACAAGTGCACTTGAAGCTATGGATCGAAAACGCCTCGTGACGTCCGGTAGTGTGACCCGTGTTGTCCCATTCGGCATCACCATGCGACGGATCGGAGACGTCCCACGAGCGATCGAGCGTTTGGCATGAGGCAGCGGAGGGCGGAGGTTCTGGATTGCCTCTGGACACCATCGGGTGCTCCCGCATTACCTCGAGATCCTCACCCACGACGAGCATGATCTCGGGTATCACGTGATCGTGGATGATCGCGGAGCGCTGGTCGTCCTTCGTATCCAGCCACTGGGTCGCCGCCTGGTAGCGTCGCGCCCGGCCAGCGAAGGAAACGTCGACACCGTAAGTCGTGAATGCGACGGGACGAGGGGCCGCGGGATCCTCCAGTCGCTTTCCGTCTACGACATACTGCAGAGTCCAATTGCGGACCACCGCCGGTTGCGTCGCCAGCCAGTCCTCTTTCTCCCCCCATTGCGGGTCGAGGTACATCCCCAAAGCTCCGTCAGTCTTCCCGATGTCTTCAAGCTCCACGAAGTAGGTCAACCCTGCGCTGAGCGTCCAGCCCTGCGGCGGCGTCACGAGGTCGACCCAGTAGTGGTCGTCGAACTCTTCCGGCCAGAGGGTCTGAAAGCCAGAGAGGGAGACGGTGACCTCGTTGCCCGAGTCCCGGGTCTGCAGGGAGAAGCGGTCGTAGATCGCGCGGATGGTCGTCTCGGCGTAGTCCGCCGTCAGGGTAGCCGGTGACTCCGCCGTACCCGCGGCATCGAGGCTCGGCGTCACCGACGCCGAGAGTACGAGCGCCACCAACGCTCTCGGCAGGTGGGTGTTGTGGTCGCTCATCCCCTTGCCCTTCTTCTCGACGGGCTGTCACGCCTGTTCCGCAATTGCCTCCGTACAACCGATGGTATTAGAGATGATTCTACCGCGAGATGCAAGGTGCTTCGCATATTCGACTTATTGGGCCCGGATCAAGGCTTCGAGCGGCTCCTCGGGCTGATCCGGCGCCAGCTCCGCCCGGCCCGCGACCGCGCCGCACGGGTCGCCGCCGGCGCGCAGGCGGCGGCCGAGGTCGGTGGCCACGAGCGACAGGCCGGCGGTCGCCCAGGCGGCGCCGCCCTTGAGCAGGAGCCCCTCGGGGTCGATGCCGATCTTGGGCGCGCGCACGGTGCCGCTGACCTGCGCCAGGTCGCCCGACAGGATCATCGAGGTCAGGCTCAGGCGGCGCCGGGCGGCGCGGAAGCCGAACAGGATCTCGCCGTCGTCGAGCCGGATCGCGCCGCCGCCGAAGACGTCCATGCGGCGGAAGCGGAGCGCGATGCCGTGGGGCGAGCTGGCGGTGCCGCCGGCGACGTCGAAGAGGACGGCCGCGCACTGGAGCCGCCCCTCCTGCCGCGAAACCGTGCGCGGCGCCAGCACCGTCAGGAGGCCGCGCACCACCGCCTGCACCAGGTAGGGCTGCGTCGGCTGGCGCACCTCGCCGCCGCCGGCGGTGACCAGCACCCGACCCCGGGCCGAGGCCAGGAGATCGGGCACCGTGTCGCCGCTCGCGGCGAGGACCGCGGAGCCGCCCCAGCGCGGCGACGGCGAGCCGGTGTCGACGCCGTCGAGCTGGAGGGCGGCGACGTCGAGGTCGCGCGCCGAGGCGCGGAGCGCGAGGCGGGGCGAGTCGCCGCGGGCCTCGACCCGCAGCGCGCCGCGCAGCCCGCCCTCGGCGGTGCCCGCGTCGAGATCGAGGACGCCGTCGGCGAGCGTCGCCTCGACCTCGACCTCGGCGAGGTCGACCGGCGGGACGATCAGCCGGCCCACCGAGAGGCGGACCGCGGCGTCGAGGGCGCGCAGCCGGTCGAGCGGCAGCGGCCGGCCGCGGTCGCGGGGCCGGCTGTCGTCGCGGGGCCGGGGCGCCGCGCGCGGCAGCCAGGGTCCGAGGTCGAGGAGGCGCGATTCGAGATCGGCCTCGATCGCCGGCCGTTCGCCCCAGGCGACCGCGAGGCTCCCCCGGACGTCGCTCCCGCCGGCCTCGAGATCCAGCTCCTCCGCCGAGACGGCGCCGCGCCGAACCGTCACCAGCGCCGAGGCGCGGAGCGGCAGGTCGGGCAGGTCGGCGGCCGAGATCGTCCCGGCCGACAGCTCCGGCGGCAGCCGGGCCAGGCTGTCGACCTCGACCCGGGCGCGCAGGCGGCTCTCCAGGGGACGGCGGAGGTCGGCGATCGTCCCCTCGGCCTCGCCGCGCATCCCGGCGCTCCGCGCGGTGACCCGCACCGGCACCTCGCGGGTGGCGAGGCCGTGCCCGCCGACGAGGCGCGGCCGCGGGCCGGCGACCGCGGTGAGGTCGATCCGGTGCGCCTCGTAGGTCGCGGCGGCGGTGGCGTCGATCCGCTCCCACCCCTCGCCGCCGTCGAGAAGCGCCGCCAGCGGGCCGCCCTCGGCGGTCAGCTCGAGGGCGATCTTCTCGAAGCGGACAGCGGCCTCGAGCCGGGCCGGCGCCCCGGGCGCGGCGGCGACGGCGAGCCGGTCGAACGCGATCGTCCGCGGCCCGCCGGCGAGGGTGAGCGTCGAGTCGCGCGCCGTGGCCTCGATCCGGGCCGAGGCGGCGAGGGCGCGGAGGGTCGCTCCCTCCGCCGCCACGGTCACCCTCGCCGGCCCCAGGCGGCCGCCGGCCCGGGCGCCACGGCCGAGGGCATCGAGGAGCGGCGCGAGGTCGGCGCCGCCGGTCTCGACCGCCGCCCGCAGCCCGGGCTCGGCGCCGGCGGTCAGGGTCGCCGAGGCCGCGACCGGCACCCCCGCCACCTCGGCGGTGAGCGCGGTCAGCTCCAGGCGGCCCCGCTCGAGATCGAGCGCGGCGGCGGCGCGGGTCAGCTCGACCGGCGTCCCGGTCACGCGGCCGGCGGTCAGCGCGAGGCTCCCGTCGAGGACGCCGAGAAGGCGCCACGGCAGCGGACGGTCGAGCCACGGCTGGTCTGGCCACGGCACAGCCTCGGGGCGCGCGCCCGGCCGGCGGCGGAGGGCGGCGACGTCGAGCGCCGGGAAGTCGAGCCGGGCGTCGAGCCGCGTCCGCCCGCCGGGCCAGCTCAGCGCGGCTTCGCCGGCCCCCTCCGACCCGGCCAGCCGGCCGTGGAGGTCGTCGAACCGCAGCGTGCCGCCCGCCAGCGCCAGGTCCACCGCCACCTCCTCGACCGGCCAGCCGAGCCCCTCGAGCACGGCCGCGCGCAGGTCGAGCGCGGCTTCGAAGCGCTCGTACCAGCGCCGCCCGGGTGCGGCGCGGGGGCCGCCTCGCCGGCGCGTCAGCTCGCGCACCACCCCGACGTCGAACCGCTCGAACGCCAGCTCCCCGGTGAGGCGGGGCTTGCCGGCAGGGTCCAGGTCAGAGCCCAGGTCCAGCTCCAGCTCCCCCGCCACCGGCAGCCCGGCCGCCGTGCCGGCGAGGCCGCGCGCCCGCCAGCGCCGCCCGGCGACGGCGACGCGGCCGGTGAGGTCGATCGCCAGGGAGCGGCCGAGCGAGCGGCCGGCGAAGAGGTCGGCGACCGCGAAGACGTCGCCCTCGGCGGTCACCTCCAGGTCGACCAGATCGGCGCCGGCGCCGCGCTCGCCCGGCGCGATCGTCCCCTGCGCCGCGGCCGCGAAGCGCGCCAGCTCGAACCGGGCGGTCAGCGGCAGCGCCGCCGGCCGCGCGCGCAGCTCGGCGAACGGCGCGGTCGCCGCGTCGAGCGCGAACGGCGCGCCGTCGAGCGTGCCGGCGAGCGCGACCCGCGTCGGCACCAGGTCGCCGAGCACCGCCTCGCCGGACGTGACCTCGATGCGCTGCGGCGGCCGCGGCAGCCCCTCGATCAGGAGCGCCAGCTCGTCGAGGCGGACCTCGCCGCCGCTCCGGCGCAGGCGCCCGGCGGAGCGGTACGGCCCCCACGGCGGCAGCTCGCGGCCGGCGAGCGCCGAGAGCGCGCCCAGCTCCTCCCCCGCCAGCCGCCAGCGGAGGTCGATCTCGCCCGCGGCGCGGGGTGCCGCCAGGAACGCCTCGACCTCGGCCTCAGCCCCCGCCCCGTGGACGGCGAGCGTGGCCCGCCACGGCTCCCCCGCGAGCGCGGCCAGGAGCGGCGTCTCGGCGGCGAGCCGGAACCGCACCGGCGTCGCGCGCACCACGCCGCGGCCGGCGAGCCGGAACGGCCGGTCGTCGCGCACGACGGCGAAGGCGGACTCGATCGTCGCGGTCTCGAGGCTCCCGTCGTCCCCGCGCCAGCTCACGCGCACGTCGCGCAGCGTGACGCCGCCGAGCGAGGGCAGGCGGCCGCCCGCAGGCTTGGGCGGGACGGCCGGCGCGCCGGCGCCCCAGGCGGCGGGATCGAGCAGCAGATCGGCGTCCTCGACCGAGAGGCTCCGCACCGCCATCCCGCCGCTCCGCAGGGCCTCGAGGTCGAGCTGGAGGTCGGCCCGCCCGGCGCGCAGGAGGTCGGCGCCCGAATCCGCGGGCGCGCCGGCGATCCGCAGGTCGCGGGCCGAGACCGCGGGGCGGAGCGACAGCGAGTAGGCGAGCCGGCCGATCGTCACCTCGCGGCCCAGCTCGCGGGTCAGGACCTCCTCGAGCCGCGGCCGCAGCCGCTCGGCGTCGAGCGCGGACCGGAGCACCAGGGCGAGCGCGGCGAGGGCGACCAGGACCGCCGCCACCGTCCAGGCGGTACGCCGCAGGATCCGGCGCCGCCGCTCCGCCATGGCTTCTATCCCTCCCGGGCCGCCCCCGGCATCCGCACCACCGGCGCGCTGTCGAGCAGCTCGCGGGCCGCCGTGACCAGCGGCTCGAGGTCCAGGCGGCCGGTGAACGTGGTGAAGGTCAGAAGCGCCAGCAGGTAGCGCGGATCGGCGACCCACGGCGGCACGAACCGCGGCGGCCGGCAGAGGCCCAGCGCGGACAGCTCGCACAGCGCCGGGACGTCGGCGAGGTCGAGCTTGCCGCAGAAGAGCAGGAGGAGACAGTCGGCGCGGCCGGCGGCGAAGGCGGCGCGGACGAAGTTGTTGACCTGGAGGAGCCCCAGGAGGTAGGTGACGTCCTTGGTGAACGGGGCGCCGCCGGTGACCGGGCCGCCGCGGAAGACCCGGCGCGCGTTCTCGAACGCCTGCCCGGGGTCGCCGGTGCGCTCGAGGAAGAAGCGGTAGACCTCGAGGAAGTCGGCGCCCTCGACCGCCATCTGGATCGCGATCACGCGGTCGGCCAGCCGGCGCAGCCGGTCGAGCTCGATCGAGCCGCTGATCACCTCGGCGAAGACCGCCAGCCCCTCCTGGGTGCGCGTGGTGCCGGGGTGGCCGGCGGCGAGGATCGGCAGGTCGACCTGGGCCTTGCCGTTGAGCGAGGTGCCGACGTGGATGTAGGCCTCGTGGTGCAGGAGCTGGACGAAGTCGCGGTCGGTGAAGCTGGCGCCGCGGCGGACCTTGATCGCCCGCGGGCTGGCGAGCGCGTTGGCCGACAGGCTGTCGACCAGCACCACCGCCGGCGCCTGGTCGCCGAAGTGCGCGCGCACCTCCCGCTCGAGGCCGGCGGCGATCTCCTCCGCCGGGTGGCGCGACGGCGGCGCGACGTCGATGCGGACGCGGGCGAGCTGGTCGATCGTCTCGAGCACGCTACGGGCGAGGTCGAGCGGGGTCACCGGGAAGTAGCGCAGGGGCGCCTTCGGCTCGCCGTAGACGCGCCGGCCGTGCTCGAAGAACGCCGGGGTCCCGACCGCCGCGAGCATCCGCGCGCCGCCCTCGATCGCCTCGGCCTGGCGCTCGATCCAGCGGTCGATCGGCCCATCGCCGGCGATCCGCCGCCGCGCCTCGCGCACCGCCTCGAGGCTCGGGGCGGGGTCGAACGCCGGGTAGTCGACCGGCGGCGGCAGGGCACGGCCGCCGGCGGCCAGGAACGCCTCCTTGACCTCCGGCGGCCAGGTCAGGGCGCCGAGCACCCGCACCGGCCGGCTCGCCTGGTAGAGCAGGCGCGCGGCGGCGCGGATGCGGTCCTTCTCCTTCTCGACGCTCATGCCGGTCACGCCTTCTCCGGCGCCTCCTCCGGCGCCTCCGCGGGCGCCGGCGCGGCGTGCCAGCGCTCCGGCGGCACCACCTTGGGCTCCGCGGTGTCGCCCTCGTAGGCCGGGGTCATGATCTGGACGCCGTGCTCGTTGAAGACGTCGAGGATCCGGCGGTGCAGCTCGGCCAGGGTGGCCAGCCGCCGGGTCGCCTCCTGGACGTAGACGTTGATCTCGTAGGTCACCGCGAAGTCGCCGAGCGCCCGCTGGAGGACGAACGGCTGGCGCTCCTTCATCAGGCCGGGGGTGCGCTCCGCGGCGAGCAGGAGCATCGCCTCGACCTGACGCCAGGGCGTCTCGTAGCCGATGCCGACGGTGGTGTAGAGGATCAGCCCCTCGCTGCGGGCGAGGGCCGAGAAGTTGACCACCTCGGCCTCGATGATCTTCGAGTTGGGGATCACCACGATCTCGTTCTTGGGCGTCCGCACCTGGGTGACCTGGAGGCGGATCTGGGCGACGACGCCGGTGACCTCGCCGATCCGGACCACGTCCCCCTCCTTGAACGCCCGGCGGTAGGTCATGACGTAGCCGGCGATGAGGTTCGAGGTCGCCGACGACGAGCCGAGCGAGAAGACGACGCCGAGGAAGATCGAGATCCCCTTGAACGCCGGCGACTCCGAGCCCGGGATGTAGGGGTAGGCGACCACCACCGCGAAGGCGACGATCACGATCCGCACCAGCTTGTAGGTCGGCGCCGCCCATTCGGCGTCGAAGGAGCCGAGGGTGACCTCGCCGCGGCCGACGGCGTCGAAGAACAGGCGCACCAGCTTGAGGAACCAGCGCACGACGACGGTGAGGACGAGCAGGAAGATCAGGTCCGGGATGCTCCCCAGGACGCCGCGGACGATCGCCGTCAACGGCCCGACCAGCCAGTCGTCGAGGTGGACGCCGACGCCGCGGGTCCACGGGAACTGGCGCAGGGTGTAGACCAGCCAGGCGAAGGTGAGGCCAAGGAGGACCAACCAGTAGGCGGCGCGCACGAACGAGCCGAAGTAGGACCAGAGGCGCTCGGCGCGGACGACCTCGAACGAGGCGACCGCGACGCCGCCGACCCGGCGCTGGAACATCCGTCCCAGCCGCGCCTGCGCCCCCCGCCCGACCGCGAGCAGGACGCCGAGCGCGACGGCGAAGACCGCCAGCGCGGCGCCCGCCCGCCCGAGCGCGGCGAGCAGCCAGGCGCGGCTGCGCTCCTCGCGGTGGAGGAGGATCGCCTCCCGGATGCGGACCCGGGCGATCTCGGCCAGCTCCTGCCGGCGAAGGCCCTCGAGCTGGCCGTCGGAGTCGGTGATCGCCGCCACGCGCTCCTTGCCGCCCTGGACGACCGAGCCGACCGGGGCCTCGACCACCGTCAGCTCCTCGGGATCGAACCCGGGATCGGCCGCCAGCACCGCGATGCGGTCGGCGATCGCCGCGGCGCGCTCTTCCGCCCCCAGGGATGCCCCGCCGCGGACGCTGAAGAGCATCCTGCCGTCGACCTCCACCGCGGCCCGTTCGACCGGCGCGTCGACCGGCGCATCGGGCGCCTGCTGGCCGTGGGCGCCGCCCGCCCCGAGCGCCACGACCAGGGCGGCGGCGGCGATCCCCGCTAGAATGCCGCGGTGCGACGAGCCCGGAGGACAGCCTGGAAGACCGTGGTCCCGCCCGCGGTCCTGGCCGCGGCCCTGTCCCTGACCCTGGCCGCCCCCGCCGCGGCGCGCGAGCGCACCGACCTCTTGCTGCTCGAGCGCGGCGACCGGATCACCTGCGAGATCATCCGCCTCGAGTCCGCCAACCTGAGCGTCCGCACCCGCAACCTCGGCACCGTCGACGTCGACTGGCCGGACGTCGTCGGGCTGGTCAGCACCCAGCTCTTCGAGGTCGAGCGCGCCGACGGCGTGCGCCTGATCGGCACCCTGGACGTCAGCGAGCCGCCCGGGATGCTGGTGGTGCGGGCCGGGGTCGAGGCCGCGACGCCGGTCCCGATGGCGGAGGTGGTCGGCATCGACCAGCTCGGCGCCAACCTCTGGCGGAGCCGCCGCGGCTACTTCGACCTCGGCTGGAACTTCGCCCAGGCCGACAACGATGTCAGCTTCTCGCTCGCCGCCGAGGTGACGTTCCACGGCCGCTGGGCGCGCTGGACCAACGCCGTCTCCTCGACCATCACCGACGACGACGCCACCGAGCGGAGCGAACGCCACGTCGCCCAGACCTCCTACGAGGTCCCGGTCGGCCGGCGCTTCCTGGGCAGGGGTTGGGCGGTCTGGGAGCGCAACGACGACCTCGGCCTCGACGCCCGCGCCACGCTCGGCGGCATCTTCGGCTGGGTGCCGGTCAACGCCGCCAGGGGGCGGGTCGTGCTCGGCCCGGGCGCCGCCGAGAGCCAGGAGCGCTACGTCGACCGTAGCGAGGAGAGCGTGGTCACCAGCGGCGTGCTCCTGGCCGTCGGCGAGTACCACAGCTTCGGCCGCTTCGGCACCCGGGCGTCGCTCTCGACGCTCTGGTTCCCGGTCCTCTCCGGCCCCTCGCGCCACCGGATCGAGGTCCGCGCCGCCCTGCGCCAGAAGCTGGGCAGCGACTTCACCATCTCGGTGACGCCCTACTACTCCTACGACAGCCGTCCCCCCGCGGCGACCGCCGCGACCGAGGACTGGGGCTGGGTGACGAGCGTCGGCTGGCAGTTCTGAGCCCTGGCGCATGGAGATCCCCCTGCGGCCATTGGAGCGCACCGGCCCCCGCCCGGGGTATTGGACCTAGGTCTCACCGGCCGCGGCGCCGGGTCCGCCGCCTACGCCGCGTCCTCGGCCGAGGCGAGGGCTGGCAGGTGGACGGTGAAGGTCGCACCCCCCGAGGGGTTGCCGGCAGCCTCGATCGTCCCGCCGTGGCTCTCGACGATCGAGCGCACGATCGACAGGCCCATCCCCATGCCGTGCGCCTTGGTGGTGAAGAACGGCTCGAAGAGGTGCGGCATCGCCTCCGGCGGGATGCCGCTGCCGGCGTCGCGGACCTCCAGCTCGACGGTGTGGCCGACGCCGCGGGTGGTGCGCAGGAGCAGGCGCCGGCGCTCGGGCGGCGAGCCGGCCATCGCGTCGATGCCGTTGAGGACCAGGTTGAGCACCACCTGCTGGAGGTGGATCCGATCCCCCACGACCTGGGGCAGCCCGGGCGCCAGCTCGAGGTCGAGGGCCGAACCGCGGAGCCTGACGTCCGCCGCCACCAGCCGCACCACCTGCTCGACGGTCTCGTTGAGGTCGAGCGGCCGCAGCTCGATCGGCCCCTTGCTGAGCAGGGTGCGCAGGCGGCGGATCACCTCGCCGGCGCGGCGGGCGTCGGCGGCGATGTCGGCCAGCACCTCGGCGAGGTCGGCGGCCTCGAGCGAGCCGCTCTCGAGGAAGCGCTGCGCCGCCTCGGCGTTGGTCAGGATCCCGGTCAGCGGCTGGTTCAGCTCGTGGGCGATCGCCGCCGACATCTCCCCCGCCGAGGCCAGGCGGCCGAAGTGCGCGGCCTCGGCGCGCAGCCGCAGCGCCTCGGCCTCCAGCCGCTGGCGCTCCGAGAGGCCCAGGATGGAGGTCAGCGCCAGGGTCTTGCCACCGATCCGGATCGGGCGCAGGCGGACCTCGATCGGCACCTCGCCGCCGTCCTTGCGCAACCCGGTGAGCTCGCGCCCGGGGACCAGCGCGCCAGCGGCTGGCTTCTCCAGGTACTCGGCCAGGAGCTTCCGGAACGCCCCGCGCGCGTCGGGCGGGACCAGCATCTCCATCGGCCGCTCCAGGAGCTCGGACGCGGCGTAGCCGAACAGCAGTTCGGCCTCGCCGTTGACCAGCTCGATCTTCCCCTCGGGACCGACCAGCACGATGGCGACGGGCAGGGCCTCGAGAGCCACGCGCAGCCGGTTCTCGGCGGTCCGCCGCTCGGTGACGTCGGAGATCGCGACCACGGCGCCGCGCTCCTCGGCCTCGAAGGCGACGACGTCCATCTCGTGCCAGGACTCCTCGCCGTCGTGGACCAGCGGGTACTCCAGGCGGCAGTGCCCGAGCCGGCCCGCGAGCACGGCCTCGATCCCCTCGACGGTCCGCCGGGCGTCCTCCCGGCCGGCCGCGACCGCGCGACGCGCGGCATCGAGGTAGCTCTCGCCGACCGCGGTCCCGCCGCCGTTCTCGCGCGCGCGCTCGCTCCAGGCCCGGTTGGCGGCGACGATCCCGCCGCCGCGGTCGAGGATCGCGACGCGGTCGTGGAGCGACTGGAAGACCCCGGAGTAGAGCTGCCGCATCCGGCGCTCGCCGCGCTCGGCGCGCCCCCGCCGGACGCGCTCGCCGACGACGAACACGATCAAGAGCGTCTGGAGCAGGAAGAGCGCGCCGGCGGCGAGGATCCAGCGCCGGTGCTGGCGCCAGATCGAGACCTCGAACTCGACCCGGCTCCCCTCCGGAAGGCGCCGGCGCGGGATCCGCCAGCGCGAGAGCTGGCGGGCGTCGAAACGCGGCTGCCCGGGCGGCGCCTCGGCGACGCCGAGGTCCTCCGGGCTCTCGCCGCGCAGCAGGCGCACGGCGGCGACGCCGAGCTCCTCGCCGAGGGCGGCGAGGTCGAGGCGCCCGTCGCCCACCGCGCCGAGGCCGACGAAGTGCGCCGGGATGGCGAAGATCGGCGCGCTCGAGCGGGCCGCGAGCCGCTCCATGGCGTCGATCGGAATGAAGCTCGCGCCGCTGTCGTCGCGGTAGATCGCGACGTAGACGACCGCCGTGCCGGGCGGCAGGCGGGCGATGCGCCGCTCCAGCGCCGGCATCGGCACGCCGACCCACCAGTCGACCTCGACCCGCCCCGCGAAGCGCGCGAAGTCGCGCCGGAGCCCCGGCTCGAGGCTGCGCTCGACCGGTCCGCTGCCCATCACCACGACCGCCCGGCGCGTCCGCGGCAGGAGCGACATCGCCCGGTCGACCTCGGCGTCGAACCCCCAGTGGCTGACCACGCCCGCGACGTCCGGCGGCAGCTCGAACCGAGCCAGCTCGCCGCGCTCGACGTGACCGAAGAGCAGCGATGCGTCGGGGAAGAGAAACTCCCGCTCGGCGAGGGCGAACTCCAGGGCCGGCGCGCCGAGCGCGAGCACGACGTCGGGCCGCCGGTCGCGGTACTTCTCGTCGGTCAGCGTCGCGAGCTTCGACCGGTACTCGGGCGAGCTGGCCCACACCAGGTCGAGCGGCTCGGCGAGGACCTCGAGGTCCTCCGGCGAGAAGGCGCTGTTGAGGGCGCGGTGCAGCCCGGTGTTCAGCTCGGCGAGCCCGCGCGAGGCGCCGGGGTCGCCGGAGAGCACGAGCACGCGCTGCGGCTCCCCGGCGGCGGCCGGCGCCACGGCCCAGGCGAGCGCCAGCGCCAGGGCGGTCGCTCGAATGGGCCGCGGCGCTCGCATCGTCCTAGGGCTCGGCCGGCACCCGCTCGAGGGCGACCGCCAGCGCCTCGGTGTAGACGGCGCTGACCAGGTCGCCGACCGCGACCTTGGCCAGGACCTCGGGATCGACCTCGAGCACGGCCGAGCGGCCCTTCGGGCCGATGAGGGCGACCGTCGACGCCTCCTTGTCGACCGCGGTGACCTTCGCTGTCAGGGTGACCTGGCGGGTGGCGATGCCGCCGGGCAGCTCGCCGGGCTGGGTGCGCACGTCGGCCCCGGTGGCGCCCGCGGCCGGCTCGCCCCCCTCGACCCTGTCGAGGCTGAGGGTGAGCGAGCGGTAGACCGCGATCTCGACCCGGTCGCCGGCCTTGACCTCGTCGAGACGCTGGACCTCGTCGCCGGCCTTGACGGTCTCGACCGTCCCGTCGTCGCGGCGCACCGTGACCTCGCGGGTCGCGACGTCGACCTTGTCGACGGTGACCGCGAAACGGATCAGCTCGGCGGCCTCGAGCGTCCCCTCCCCGGCCGTGACCTCGGTCTGGACGGTCTGGGCCCACGCCACGGACGCCGCGACCACGGTCGCCAACAGTCCGATTCCGATCACGCGCATTCTCCTCGACATAGCTTATGCCTCCTGGGTTTCGGTTTCGTCGGGTTGCAGATCGATGCCGGTCACCGCGAGCCGCTCAGTGCCCGTTCTCCACGCACGGCGCCCGCGCCGTCCCCGCGATCGCGTCGAGCAGGACGCCGCCGTCGAACGGCTTGCGCAGGAACGCGGTCGCCCCGGCGCGCCGGGCGCGCTCGCGGTGGTCGGCGGAGTCGAAGGCGGTGATGAAGATCGCCGGCGCCGTCGTGCCCTGGGCGCGCAGCCGGTCGAGCAGGTCGAACCCCGACTCCCGCTCGAGGTGGATGTCGAGCACGAAGCAGGTCGCCAGATCGACGAAGCCCGAATCGATCAGCTCCTGTGCCGACGAGAAGGCCCGCGCCTCGTAGCCCGCCGAGCGCAGCAACCGCGGCAGCGCGCGGCGCACCGAGAGGTCGTCGTCGACGAGGGCGACGCGCACGGGGGGTGTCATTGGTAGATCCTTACTCCTTTACCGCGTCACCACGGCATTGGAAGTCAAGACCCCCTTTCAAACCGTGCGTGCGGATTTCCCGCACACGGCTTACGGGTGGTCTCTCGGGACGCAGCATTACGCAGCCTCCGGGTACTGGCACGGTGCCCGCAGGCGGTGGAGCCCAAGGTTCCAGAAGTACTCGCGCGTCCAGCGCTCCGCCTCGCCTGGTCGGAGATGACGTCCCTTGCGCTTGACGCGCAGGCGACGCAGCCGTCGCCAGACGTAGCTGTCGAGCTGGTTGAACCGCCGCGCGGCGTTGCCGGTGCGGAAGTAGTTGCCCCAGCCCCGGAGCACCGGGTTCAGATCGGCGATGACCTCGCGGAGGTCCGCGTGGCATCGCCACCTCGGGGTCAGCTCCTTCACGCGCTGCCGGATCCGCTGCATCGAGCGCTGCGACGGCCAGCGCTGGAGGAAGTAGAGGCGCTGTGCCCCGTCTTCTCCCACAGCCGGCCGCTCATGCGCTTGTGCAGGTGGCAGCCGAGGAAGTCGAAGCCCTCCTTGCCGTCGTAGAGCTCGACCGCCTCGTCTTGTCCGGGTGTAGCTCGAGACCGAGCCGCGCGAGGATCACTCGGACCCGCGCCTCGGCCTGCTCGCACTCCTTCTTCGTGCGGCACATCACCACGAAGTCGTCCGCGTAGCGCACCAGCGTCCCGAGCGGGGCGCTGTGGCGCGTCCACAACAGTCGAGCACGTGCAGGTAGATGTTCGACAGCAACGGCGAGATCACCCCGCCCTGCGGAGTGCCCGACCGTCGACCGGTGCACCGCGCCGTCCTCCATCACCCCTGCTTCGAGCCACTGCCGCAGCAGCTTGAGCACCCGTCGATCCGAGACGCGCCGCCCGACGAGCTTCATCAGCTTCTCGTGGTCGATGCTCCCGAAGTAGTCGCGGATGTCGGCGTCGAGCACGTGATGATGTCCCTTCGCGCCGAGCTTCCTCAGCGTCTCCAGCGCCATCCGTCGCGCTCCGCTTCGGCCGGAAGCCGTACGAGCACGGACAGAAAGTCCGCCTCGAAGATCGGCTCCAGCACCAGCTTCGCCGCCATCTGCGACCACCCGGTCCCGCACCGTCGGAATGCCCAGCGGCCGCTTCCTTCCATCGGCCTTGGAATGTACCGGCGCAGCACCACGCTCGGCCGGTACCTGCCTGCGTCCGCAGCGCGTCGCCGAGCTCTTCGAGGAAGCGCTCGACGCCGTACTGCTCCACGTCGCGCGATCGTCTGGCCATCGACGCCCGCCGCGCCGCGGTTGCTCCGCACTCGCCTCCACGCCTCCCAGAGGACGTCACTCCTGCGGATGTGGTCGTACAGCGCGTGGAAACGCCTTCCCGGTGCCCGCTTGGCTGCGGCCCACAGTCGCCGTTGCAGTTGTCGCACTTTGTCGCGCGGCCTACGGCCGCCGGGGTCGTTAGGTCCGGTCGTGCCGGCCATTCCCTCGCGCTTACCTGCTCCGTCGAGCGTGACCACCGCAGGGACCCTTCCCTCCGCGCCGCGTTCGTTCGTCGCGCGCCATCACCGGTACTACGATCCCCTCGGACTCCCGCTGCGCAGCGCTCGACTTCGCCTTCGGCTTATACGAGCCGCCTTGCCGTGACGACGGCCGCGCAGACGGGTCTCTCGTGTTCCGCGCTTCTCCTTGCACGCGTGCTGCGCCCCATACCCCGCCGGGACCGACGCGCGCTCCGGTACTCGCGCCGTCGGATGTTGCCTTCGCCGTGACATGAGCGGCTCGGCCTCCCGGATTGTTCCTCTGTCGAGGCTGCAGGCTTCACTTCATGTTGCGGCCCGCGTGCTTGCTCCCCGCTGCACGGCTCTCGCCGCCTGACGGGCTTTTGACGCCCCGCTCGGCCGCGGGGTCTCCCCGCTCGACTGGGGCCTGCTACCCGGCGCTCCGGCGCTTACCGGGACGGGACTTGCACCCGCTGGAGAAGCGCAGCACGCAGACGACGGCCCCGACCGCTCCGTTCCGTCCGCGTCACGACGCACCATGTTCACAGGCTACGCTCCTAACCATTGGGCGGCCATTGGACCTTGGTCCCGTCTCGCGATGCCCCGCCTTCCCCCCTGCCGGCCCCGCCGCCGCTCACTCGGGCAGCCGGAACCGGGCGTCGTCGATCTCCGGATCGAGCTCGATCGACTCGACCACGAAGCGCAGGCCCTGCGGCCGGCCCTTCGCCCGGGTCTCGATCGCGTGCGGAAAGACCAGCCCGCCGACCTCCCGGAAGTCGCCGAAGGTGGCCTCGATCTGCACCCTCCGGCTGCCGACCACCCGCTCGGTCTCGGTGCGCACCAGCATCCAGCTCTCGGCGTCGATGAAGTCGCGGCGGACGGCGCCGCCGGCGAGCTTGATCTCCAGCTCCCAGGCCTTGCGGCCGGAGACATCCGTGTGTCCGACGATGGCGACCTCGTGCCCCTTCTCCCGCCAGTCGAGCAGCGGGCCCTCGATGTCGAGCTGGTCGACCGAGGGCGCCGCCACCGCCGCCGGCAGCGGTTCGGGGTCGAAGCGCCCCTCGAGCGGCGCGACCTGCCAGCCGGCCTCGCCGTCGTGGGCGTAGACGCCGGTGAGCCCCTGGTAGGTGATCTCGAGCCGGATCCGGCCCGGGCGCTCGATCTCGCGGATGACCGGCGCCACCCGCCCGCCGCTGGCGTAGGCGAGGCCGGTCGCGCGCATCGACTGCAGGGCGTGGATCCGCTCCGCGCCGCCGCGCGCCGCGACGTGGGCGGCGACGATCTCGTCGACGGTCGGATCCGGCGGCGGACCCTCGGGGGCGGCAGTGCAAGCGGCCGCCGCGGCGAGCAAGACGGCGAGCAGCGCCGCGCTCAGAGCCGCGCCGGCGGCCGGGACTCGGTGCTGAACCAGTGAGCGCATCATGGCGTCTCTCCTCTCTTCGTCCATTCGGATCCCGGCCCGCGCTACCACTCCGTGCCGACCGCCAGCGGCTCGTTCGGCCAGACCGTCGGCCCGACGCCCCAGTCCCAGTAGGCGACCCCGCCCGAGGGGGGCATGCGGGAGTCCCAGAACTCCTGCCGCGACGCCTCCTCCTGCGCCTCGCGCACCGCGCGGTCCTCTTCGTCGGCCGCGATGCGGGCGTCGAGCTCCTGGCGCTCGGCCTCCTCGCGGGCGCTGCGCTCGGAGAGGATCGCCTCGCGCTCCTGCGGCGTCATCCACTCGTGCTCGAACTCGATGTAGCCCTGGAGGCGGTAGGCCTCGTCCTCCTTCATCCAGCGGCCGTCGTAGAAGATCCGCCCGAGCGCCTCGTTGGCCTCCGGGTCGTCGGGCAGGATCGCCACGACGTGGCCCCAGGCCTCGCGCGCCTGCGACGCCAGCCCCTTCCTCGACGCCTGGCGGCCGAGCGCCCGCCACCCCTCGACATCGTCGGGCGCGAGGTCCGCGGACGCCTCCCGGTAGACCGAGAGGTCCGAGGGACCCTGCTCGATGCGCTCGACGCTCGAGGTCTCGACCGAGATCCGCCCGGCGCCGATGTCGACGGTGATCTTCTCGTCGGTCCGCTCGACGATCACGCCGGAGACGCGGCCGCCGCCGCGCAGGTAGACCTCGTCCGCCAGGGCGGCGCCGGGCGAGAGCAGGAGCAGCAGGATCGGCAGCGTTCTCATCGCACCCTCCGTGTCGGCCCGGTGGCTCCGGTCAGTACTCGATGAACAGGCGCTGGAGGTCGGCGAGGTCGCGCTTCTGGAGCAGCGCCAGCCGCAGCAGCACCCGCGCCTTCTGCGGGTTCAAGTCGTCGGAGGCGATCAGGCCGAGCTGTCGTCGTCGACCTCGACGTTGCGGCCGACGCGGCCGGTCGCGACCCGCGACGAGCGGACGCAGACGATCCCCTTCTTGGCCTGGGCGGCCAGGGCGTCGAGCGCGGCCTTGGTCATGTTGCCGTTGCCGACGCCGGCGATGACGATCCCCTTGGCGCCCGCGGCCACAGCGGCGTCGATCAGCGCGCCGTCCATGTTCTCGTGCGCCATCACGATGTCCACCCGCGGCAGCGTCGGTGACCCCGTCGAGCGAGAACTCGCTGCCGGTGGTGTGGCTGCCGACCGGACCGCGGTAGAACTCGGCATCGCCGTAGGCCACGGTGCCGACCAGCCCGCGCTGCGGCGAGAGGAAGGTCTGCACCGCCGTGGTGCGGGTCTTGGTCAGCGACGAGGCGCCGTGGATCCAGTCGTTGATCACCACCAGCACGCCGCGCCCGGCGGCGTCCGGGTCGGCGGCCACCGCCACCGCGTTGTAGAAGTTGAGCGGGCCGTCGGCCGAGAGCGCGGTCGAGGGGCGCATCGCCGCGGTCAGCACCACCGGCTTGTCGCGACTTCACGACCAGGTTCAGGAAGTAGGCGGTCTCCTCGATGGTGTCGGTGCCGTGGGTGATCACCACGCCGTCGACGTCGGGCATCGCCAGGAGCTCGTTGATCCGCGTGGCGAGCTTCAGCCAGACCTCGTCGTTCATGTCCTGCGAGCCGATGTTGGCGATCTGCTCGCCGCGGAGGTTGGCGAGCTTCTTGCGCCTGGGGCACGGCGGCGAGGAGCTGCTCGACGCCGACCTGGCCCGAGGTGTAGCCGGCCTGGACGTCGCTGGCGGCGGCGCCGGCGATGGTGCCGCCGGTGGCGAGCACCACGACGCTGGGCAGCTCGGCCGCGAGCGGCGGGCCCGGCGGCCAGGGCGGCGAGGAGGGCGGCCGCGAGCAGGGCCGCCGCGTGGAATCGCTTCGAAGCGTTCATGACGGTCCTCCTTGGACTCTTCGCAGCGCCGGATCATCGGGTCACCAGCATCAGCCAGGGCGATCCCGACGACCAGGTAGACGACGAGGTTGAAGGCGGTGGTGAGCGCGCCGAGCCGGTACAGCTCGCGCCTGCGAGAGGTAGCCGCTGCCCGCGAAGAGCAGGTTCGCGCTCGACCCCTGCGGCGTGATGGCGGAGAAGAAGTTGGTCGCGAAGAGCAGCAGGAAGCGCGAGCGGCGCGAGCGGCACGCCGAGCTTGCCGCCGACGTCGAGGAACACGCCGAAGAGCGCCAGCAGGTGCGCGGTCTGGCTGACGAACAGGTAGTGCAGCAGCGACGTAGACCACGACCAGGAGCGATCCCGGCGACGCAGCGGCGCGAGCCCGTCGAGGCGCACGCGCCAGGCGGCTGCCCAAGAAGCTCCATGAAGCCGAGCTCGTTCGAGCTGCGCGCTCAGGGTGAAGAGCACCGCGAACCAGATGAAGGTGGCGAGCACGTCGCCCTCCTTCGCGATGTCGCCGAGGGTGAGGACGCCGGTCGCGAGGAGCGTCGCCCAGGCCGAGGAAGGCGATCGCGGTCGAGTCGAGGCCGAGCGTCGGCGGCCGCGCCCCAGAGCGCCACCATGCCGACGAAGGTGGCGGCGACGATCTTCTCGCCGCGGCGTCAGCGGGCCCAGCTCGCCGCGAGCGCCCGGCGCGCGGCGCGCGGCGCCTCGGGCGTCGCCGTCGACCTCGGGCCGGATCACCTTGTAGAGGAAGAGCGGCAGCAGCGCCATCGCGACCAGGGTCGGCACCGACGAGGCGATCAGCCACGAGCCGAAGCCGATCTCGACCCCGTAGCTCGCGGGCGATCTCGGCGCCCAGCGGGTTGGCCGCCATGGCGGTGAACCAGAGCGCCGACGAGACGGTGAGGCTGGCGATGCCGGAGAACATCAGGAAGCTCGCCCAGCCGCCGCCGCGACTCCGTCGCCCGGCCGCGCCCCGGCCGCCTCGGCCACCGAGAGCACCAGCGGGTAGAGCACGCCGGAGCGGGCGGTGTTGCTCGGGAAGGCGGGGGCGATCACGCCGTCGACCACGAAGACGCTGTAGCCGAGGCCCAGCGTCGAGCGCCCGAAGAGGCTCACCGCCAGGTAGCCGAGGCGCTGGCCGAGGCCGCACTTGACCACCGCGCGCGCCACCAGGAAGGCGATGACGATGAGCAGGATGGTGGCGTTGGCGAAGCCCGCGTAGGCGGCCTCGGCCGCCGAGCGTGCCGGTGAGGACGGCCGCGGCCAGCGCGAGCACCGACGAGGTCAGGATCGGGAGCGCGCCGAGGACCACCGCCGCGATCGCGCCCGCGAAAAGCGCGAAGAGGTGCCAGGCCTCGGGCGCAGAGCCCGCCGGGGGCGGGCGAGAACCAGATGCCGAGGACGATCGCGAGGGTGGCGGCGCGCGCCAGCCAGGACCCTCATGACCCGCCCCTGGCCGGTCATCGCCGCGGGATCGAGCACCGCGGCGATCTCGGCCTCGGTCAGGATCCGCTGCTCGCGCACGAGCTCGAGGATGCCGCGGCCGGTCCGCATCGCCTCGGTGGCCAGCTCGGTGGCGCGTTCGTAGCCGATCACCGGGTTGAGCGCGGTGACCGTGCCGATCGCTGTAGTCGACGTAGTCGCGGGCAGACCGTCGGGGTTGGCCGTGATCCCCTCGACGCAGTGGACGCGCAGGGTGCGCGCGGCGTTGATGAAGATGGTCTGGGCCTCGAACAGGCAGGCCGCGATCACCGGCTCGAAGACGTTGAGCTGGAGCTGCCCGGCCTCGGCCGCCATGGTCACCGTCAGGTCGCTGCCGATGACCCGGAAGCAGACCATGTTGACCACCTCGGGGATCACCGGGTTGACCTTGCCCGGCATGATCGAGGAGCCCGGCTGCTTGGGCGGCAGGTTGATCTCGTCGCAGCCCGCAGCGCGGCCCGGAGGAGAGCAGGCGCAGGTCGTTGCAGATCTTCGACAGCTTGATCGCCAGGCTCTTCATGCAGCTCGAGTAGAGGACGAAGGCCTGGGTGTCCTGGGTCGCCTCGATCAGGTCCGGGGCGAGCTGGATCGGGAAGCCGGTGATCTCGGCCAGGTGCGTCGGTGCACTTCGGCGCGTAGCCCGGCGGCGCGTTCAAGCCGGTGCCGATCGCGGTCGCGCCCATGTTGGTCTCGCACAGCACGGTCCGCTGCACGCGGTCGAGCGCGCGGACCTCGCCCTCGAGCGTCGCGGCGAACGCCTCGAACTCCTGGCCGAGCGTCATCGGCACCGCGTCCTGGAGCTGGGTGCGCCCCATCTTCAAGATCGGCGCGAACTCCCGCCCCTTGGCGCGGAACGCGGCGATCAGCTCGCCGACCTCGGCCAGGAGCCGCACGTTGCCGAGCGCGAGCCCGACGTGGAGCGCGGTCGGATAGGCGTCGTTGGTCGACTGCGAGCAGTTGACGTGGTCGTGGGGGTCGCAGTACCGGTACTCGCCCTTCGCGTGACCCATCAGCTCGAGCGCGCGGTTGGCGATCACCTCGTTGGCGTTCATGTTGGTCGAGGTGCCGGCGCCGCCCTGGAGGACGTCGAGCCGGAACTCGTCGTGGAGCTTGCCCTCGATCAGCTCGCGGCAGGCGCCCTCGATGCCCGCCAGGATCTCCGCCGGCGAGCTGGCCGCAGTCGAAGTTGGCGCGCGCGGCGGCGAGCTTGACCATCGCCAGCGCCTGGATCAGGTCCGGGTAGAGGCGCAGCTCGACCCCCGAGATGGCGAAGTTCTCGAGCGCGCGGGCGGTCTGGACGCCGTAGTAGGCGTCGGCCGGGACCTCCTTGGCGCCCAGGAGGTCGTGCTCGGTCCGAAGCGCGATGCTCGTCATCTCGATGCCCTCCTGGGCGCCTCCGCGGCGCCCGCCTCGGCTCGGGGGCGGGTGGTTCCCGTCTCCGAGCGCGTCCCCCGCTGCTACATCGCTTCCCCGGCGCCGGCTTCGGCGTCCTCGGCGGGCTCGTCTGCGGGCTCGTCAGCGGCCTCGTCAGTGGCCTCGTCAGCGGCCGCCGCCGCGGCCTCGGCCTCCTCGAGCCGGTCGGCCGTTGGGCCCCAGCTCGGGTCGGGGTCGAACAGCTCGATCGCCGCCGCCGCGCTCTCGGTGTCCGGCCCGAGGTCCTTCTGGAAGACGATGTCGCGGTGGTTGACCACGAAGGTCATCACCCCCGAGTTGCCGTACTTGGCCGGCCAGGCGACGGCGGCGAAGCCGCCGGTCAGGAGGCCGCCGGCGTCGAGGTAGCTCCGGGCGCCGCCGGGCGCGTGCCCGCCCTGGCCGGTGAGCATCCGGTAGTGGTAGCCCTGGAACGGCTCCGGCTCCGGGTCCGCGACGTCGGCGGCGGCCAGGAGGTCGCCGAGCGGGCTCAGCGGCTCGCCCTCGACCGGCGGCCAGTAGAGCCCGTCGCGCCGCCCCTCGCTGCTGCGGAAGCGGTGCGCGAAGGCGCGCGGGTTGCCGTCGCGCCCCTCGGCGGCGTACTCGATCTGGGCGTCGACCAGCTCGTGCAGGCTGCTCAGGGTCTGGAGCTCGTAGTAGCCGATGCGCCGGTTGAGCATCTCCTCGCGCCCGGCCTCGGTGTCGAAGCGCCAGCGCTCGCCGGTGCGCACGAGCGGGATCGGGAACGGCCAGTCCTCCTCGCCGAAGTAGGCCACCCGGGTGTCGGCGTCGATCTCCTCGAAGGCGACCCGCTCGGCGATCAGCCCCTTGACCCGCTCGCGGATCCGGAGGTCCTCGTTGCGGTCGCCGGTCGAGAACAGCTCGGCGCTGCCGGGGCCGAACATCTCCTCGACCGCGCGCGTGTCCTCGCTGCCGATCAGCTCGTCGAGGGCGGCCACCGCCTTCTCGGGGGTGGCGAAGGTGCCCGGCTCGCGGCTGCAGCCGGCGGCCAGGAGCAGGAGCCCGGCCGCCCCCACGATGACCGCGGCGGCCGCGACGGCCGGGAAGGTGCGCTCGGATGTCGTCGTCTTCATGGCTCTCCTCCTTTACCTGCGGCGCCCGCCGCCGCCGCCGCCGCGTCCGCCACCGCCACCACCGCCGCCGCCGCCGCGGCTGCCGCCGCCGCCGTAGCTGCCGCCGCCGCCGTAGGACGACGTCCCGCGGCTCGCCGAGCCGCGGCTGCTCGCGGAGCGGTCGGTGCTCGGCCGCGACGAGCCGCTGTAGGCGCTGGAGCGGCTGGAGGCGCCCGACGACGAGCTCGGCCGGCTTCCGGCGCTGGCGCCGGCGCTGGAGCTGCGGTCGCGCGACCCGGCCTGGGTGGTGCTCGGGCTCGACGGCCGGGTGCCCCGCTCGCCGGTCCCCGACGGACGTTCGCCGGCCCCCGACGGACGCTCGCCGGTCCCCGACGGACGCTCGCCGGTGCCGGACGGACGCTCGCCGGTGCCGGACGGACGCTCGCGACTGCCCGCGCCGGCGCCGGTGCCGGTGCCGCGGTCGGCGGTCGTGGGCCGCGTGCCCCGCTCGCCGGTCCCGGCGCTCGGCGTCCGCGCCTCGCGCGTCCCGGCGGTCGCGCCCGAGTGGCCCCGCGCCTGTGCCTGGTCGCGCGACACCCGGTTGGTGCCGCCCTCGCCGCCGTAGCGCGAGGCCACCTGCTGGTTCTGGTAGTTGACCCCCTTGCGGTGGCTGGCGTCGTGCTGCCAGTTCGAGCGGTTGCCGCTCAGGTTGGTGCGGTCGGCGTTGATGTTGGTGTTGCGGTTGAAGTTGTTGTAGCGGTTGACGTCGATGTCGACGTCGCCGTGGCCCCAGCCCCAGTTGCAGTTGCCCCAGATCGCCCCACCCACCGCCAGCCCGACGCCGAACGAGACCAGCCCGTAGCCCGGGGGGTACGGCGCGTACATCGGCGGGTAGTAGTAGGAGGGGTAGCCCCACGACGACCCGTAGACCACCGTCGGCGAGTAGCTCGGGACGTAGACCACCTCGGGCGAGGGCGACTCGATGACGATGATCTTGTCCTCTTGGACGGTGACCACCTGCTGCTCGGTGGTCTCGAGGTTGCCCGACTCGTTGGCCTTGCCGCGCATCCGCTGCACGGTGTCGAGCACCTCCGCCTTCTGGCCGAGGAAGGCGTCGCCCAGGTCCTGGGACCAGTCGAGGTTCTCGCTCATCATCTTGAGCACGTCGGGCAGCGTGCACAGCGACTTGACGCTGGGGTCCCAGTCCTGCTCCTTGAGCGCCTCCTCGAGCGCCTTGTCCTTGAGGCCCGCGTTGGCCTGCAGCCAGCGGTCGGCCTCGACCACCTCGAGCGGGTAGGTCGAGGCCATCAGGATCTGGGTCAGCAGCGAGTCGGGGTAGAGCGCGATGGGCGCCACGAGCTGCTCGAGCTGCTCGGTCGAGAAGCCCGCCGCGGCCGGCACGGCGGCCGGGGCCGCGGCCGGAGCGGCGGCGCCGCCCGCGGGCTCCTGGGCGAGGAGGGCCGGCCCCGCCGCGCCCAGGATCAGGAGCGAGAGGGCGGCCGTCAGGTTGCTAAAGGTTTTTCTTCGCATCGATCGCTTCCTCCTGGTGAATTGCCTCCCCCACCCCGCCGGCAGCCCGGCCGCGCTACTGCGCCTCGAAGGGGTTGCCGCCGAGCGCGTTCGAGACGTCGGCGATCGCCTTCTGCGCGCGCACGCTGTTGCCCGCGTCGTCGAGCGGCGGCGAGACGACCGCGATCCCGAACTTGCCCGGCGAGACGGCGATGAGCCCGCCGCCGACGCCGCTCTTGGCCGGCAGGCCGGTGCGGTAGAGCCACTTGCCGGAGTCGTCGTAGAGCCCGGCGGTGGCCATCACCGCCAGCACCTCGGGGACGTTCTCGGCCTTCATCACCTGCTTGCCGGTGACCGGGTTCTTGCCGCCGTTGGCGAGCGTCGCCGCCATCACCGCGAGGTCCTTGGCGTTGACCGCCACCGAGCACTGCTCGGTGTAGATGTCGGTCGCCCGCGCCGGCTCCTCCTTGATGAAGCCGTAGGCGAGCATCAGGTAGCCGATCGCCTGGTTGCGCTGGTTGGTGGCGGCCTCCGACTCGAAGACCTCCTGGTCGACGGTGAGCGGCCGGCCGGCGAAGTCGGAGTAGAAGCCGAGGATCTTCTTCCAGATCTCGTCGCGGTCCTTGCCCTGGACCATGCTGGTGGCGGTGATCGCGCCGGGGTTGACCAGCGGGTTCATCTCGGGGCCGCCGAGCGACTTCTGCGCCATCTCGATCGCGACGATCGAGTTGAACCGCATGCCGGTCGCGTCGACGCCGATCCGCTGCGCGATCGCGTCCGGGCCCCTGCTCCTCGATCACCTTGGCCATCGTGAAGACCTTGGAGATCGACTGGATCGAGACCTGCGACTTGACGTCGCCGGCGGTGTAGACCTTGCCGTCGGCGGTGACGAGCGCGATGCCGTAGATCTTCGAGTCGACCTTGGCGAGCGCCGGGATGTAGTCGGCGTTGGCGCCTTCCTTGAGGTCCTTGTACTTGGCGTAGGCGGCGTCGAGGGCGGCCTGGATCTCGGCCGGGCGCCTGCGGCTGCCGCCTGGAGCCGCGGCGAGCAGCCGCACAGGGCGAGCGCCAGGCCGCGACCGCGCAGACGAGCGCTGTTCTGCGTTCTGTTCACGTCGCTATCCTCCGAAATGGTGATCGAAGTTGTACTTGACCGAGAACTGGAGCCGGAGGTCGTCGGACTCGAACCCGTCGCGGAAGTTCTTGCGCCGCCCCACTGGACCTCGGGCCCGAACATGACGTTCGTGGACCGGCTAGAACAGAGCATGTTCGCCAGCGCGTAGTGGCCCTTCGAGAAGGCGTCGTCCGCCTGGCCGTTCGAGTTGTCGATGTCGAGGATCGACCAGCCGATCGTGCTCGTCATGCCGTGTCGCTCCAGTTGAGGTCGACGAACGCGACCAGCCCGAGCATCGGCAGCGCCTCGCCGTCGATCGGCCTCGCCGTGTTGCCCGGGTCGAGCCACGGCGCCGACGTCGACCGGCGCGTCGTTCATGTAGTTCTGGACGCCCTCGCCGTAGACCGCCTGCAGGCGCACGACGCTGTCGCCGAGTCTTGAGGTTCGAGCTCAGGTTGATGCCCCAGCCGACGTCGCTGCCGGAGAGGTCGAACTCGTCGTCGAGGGTGTCGTCCCAGCTCATGTAGCGCACGATGCCGGCGACCTCGACGTAGCCCCAGTCGCCGGCGTGCCGGTACTCGCCGGAGAGGTCGGGGTAGGGGAAGCGGCCGCGGAGGTTCTGCATCTCGATGCGGTCGGCGTAGTCGCCGCCGTCGGCCGAGGCGCCCGGCCGCTCGAGCGCGAACGGTCAGCCGGCTGTCGCCCTGGATCGGCATCCAGCGCACCTGGACGTTGCGGAAGAACACCATGCCGTTCGGTCCCCAGTACTCGACCGAGTTGGGGAAGACGTCGATGTCCATGAACGGGCTCCAGGTCTGGCCGGCGCCGAACTGGCCGAGCTCGCCGTAGGCGTGGCGCAGCCGGAACGTCGTCTGGCCGGCGTCGACGCCGGTGCCGAAGAGCTCGAACTCGAAGGTCGTCTTGACGTCGCCGAGCGGAGGTCGGCATGTTCGCCTTGACGCCGAGGCGGCTCTGCCGGACGCCGGCGAAGAAGTGGCCGTCCTCGCCGAACTCGTCCTCGAACGACGGGAGCTTGGTCGGCCGCAGGACGTCGAACCAGTCCGGGTCGTTCTGGCCGCGCCTGGTAGCCCATGTCGAGCATGACGAAGCCGTAGATGTCCATCGTCGGCCCCGGCTTCTCCTCGGCCTCAGGCTCCTGCGCGACCGCCGGCACCGCCAAGAGGAGCGCCAGGGCCGCTGCCGCCGGCAGCGGGGCGAAAACCTTTCTGTCTCGAGACCCCATCTCAGTGCTCCTTTCCAGAGTTCACGGCTCGCGGCCGGCGGCCGGCCCGCTAGCGGACGTTCGCCGCCTCCCACGCGCGGACGCGCCGCCGCGCCTCGTCGAAGATGCGTTCGTAGTTGCCCTTGAGGAGCTTCTGCCTCGCCTCGGGGGTGAGCTGATCGAAGACCGGCGCCCAGAGGTCGTAGACGGCGGTCATCGCCTCGACCGACGACGGCGCCACGACGTCGGTGCCGAAGAGGAAATGGTCGGGGCAGCCCTCGATCAGCTCGGCCGCCCGCCGGCTCGCCTCGGGGGAGGCGACCGCGTACTTCGCCACCTCGTCCCAGGAGATGTCCATGTGGACGTGGCGGAGGACGGGGTCGGTGCAGATCCGCTCGATGATGTCGGCCTGATCGGCGAGGGGACGCACCACCCGGCCGAGGCCGATGTGCGCCCAGATGATCGCGGCGTCGGGGTGGCGCTCGAACAGCGCCTTCAACTGGGCCAGCATGTAGGGCTCCTGCCCCGGCCGCGGGAAGGGCATGTCGACGTCGCTGTGGAGCAGGACGACGAGCCCGGTCTCGGCGGCGAAGTCGAGGAGCCGGTCGAGCGCCGGGTTGGTGAGGCTGGCCACCTCGCCCGGGATCTTCGCGGAGACGAACTCCTTGTGGACCGTGAACTCACCGATCCCCGTGAACACCCCGGGGAAGGTCTCGAGCACCCGCCGGACGTGGTCGGCCGCGTACATGTCCGCCGGGTGGAAGCCGGTGATCATCGGGTCGAGCCGCGCCTGGTCCGCCGGCGGCAGCGACCGGTAGGCCATCGCGATGTGGGCGTCGGTGAACGAGTAGTAGTAGAGCGGGGCGTCGGTCTGGAGGTAGTAGGTCGGCGCCCAGTCGCCGGTGTTGTGGTACGACCACTGCTGCTGGAGCGGGATGCCGAAGACGGTCGAGCGGCCGATCGTCGAGCCCATCATGGCGACGAAGTCGGCGATGTCGGTCCCCTCCTGGACGTAGTTCGTGAGGTGGAAGTGGGAGTCGTGGAAGAGCGGCTGCGGAGCCTGGGCTCGGGCGGGGGCGGCGGCGGCGAGGGCCAGGGCCAGCCCGAGCGCGACGGCCGCTCCCGGAATCCGGGCGAAAAGGTTTCGATCGCGAACGATGGGGTCCATGGCTCTCTCTCCTCAGAAGAAGATCGAGAACGAGCTCGCCACCGTCACGCCGTCCTGGCCCGCGGTGTAGTAGCCGAACACGCTGCTGACCGGCGACCGCTCGACGTCGAGGACCTGGAGGTTCAGGCGGTGGCTGCGGCTGGGGAACGGGTAGAAGTTGGCGCCGCCGCCGTACTCGGAGCTGTCGCCGAAGCCGGCGTCGTCGTCGCCGTAGATCTGCGAGGTCAGCCCGTACAGCTCGAGCTTCCGCGGGATCGGGTAGAAGGCGGCCTGGAGGTAGAAGCCGTCGTCGACGATCTCCCGGACCGGGAGCGGGCCGTCGGCGAGGAAGCTGTCGAGCCGGCGCCGGTAGTACTCGGCCTGGAGGAAGAAGCCCTTGTACTTGATCCCGGCGTCGACCGCGATCACCCGGTAGTCGACCTCCTCGACCGTCACCCCGGGCGCCAAGGCACCGGTCTCGAACACGTTGACGCTGTCGGCCAGCCGGAGCGTCGTGTTCTCGGGATTGCCGCCGGCGGTCGAACGGAAGCTCTGCTCGGGGCTCTGGGTGGTCGAGACGCCGAAGCGGGTCGCGACCTCCTCGTGCCACTCCCAGTCGCCGTAGGCGCCGCGCGGCCCGAACTCGTGAGTGGTCGGCATCCACCAGATCGAACCGCCGCTGGTGAACTTGCGGTCGAGCTGGTTCGCAGTGACCCCGAGGGCGCTGTTGTTGTTCGAGAGCGTGGCGTTGTACCAGAGCCCGGGCACGATCTCGCCGTTGGCGTAGACCCCCGATCCGAAGTAGGGCCGGAAGAACTCGTCGGCCATCACCCGGTCGTGGCCGAGCCAGTACGGGTGCGAGCCCAGGAGCGAGCGCGAGCCGGGGTTGCCGGTGAGACCGGCGTAGAAGCTGAACCGGCGGCTGAACTGGTAGCCGAGGTTGGCGAAGATCGCGTCCTGGTCGGTGGTGTTCACCGTCCAGAGCGTGATGTTGTAGATCAGCTTCGGGCTGCCGACCCAGCCCTTGACGAAGATCATGATCCGGTGCGAGAAGATGTCGTTGCGCGGATCGACCGGCCGGACGTTGCCGAGGTGGTCGGTGAACACCTGGTCGTCGTCGTTCTGGTTCATGTAGCGCGCCATCGCGTAGGCGCTGAGCCCCAGCTCGCCGTACTTCTGGCGCGCGACCAGCACCCCCTTGCCGGGGTCGTAGACGCTCCAGGTCTCGAACTCCGGCTCGCTCGCCTCGCCGACCTCGGCGGTCTCGGTGGTGCCCGGTTCCGGAGCCGCCTCGGCCGCGGGCTCGGGGGCGGGCGCCGGCTCGGGGACGGCCGGCGGCGCTGCCTCGGCGACCGGGACGGCGCGGACCAGGAACTCCCCGCTGCAGCCGTCCATCACCCAGACCCCGGCGTCGTCGTAGCCCCAGTTGCGGCCCAGGAGACACGCCATCTCCCCGGTGGAACGCACCAGCAGCACGCCGGTCGAGACGTCCGCCGGGCAATAGCGCCGGCCCTCGCCCGCGGCCGACCCGCAGGCGATCGAGACCGCGGCCGGGAGGTCATCCGGCGCCGCCGTCGCGGGCGGCGCCAGGAGCGCCAGGAACGCCGCGCCGATCCCGATCGGGATCGTCCTGCACCGGATCGTCTCCACGGCTCGGCCCTAGGGCGCCGGCGGCTGCCAGCGTTCGCGCACGGTCCAGCCGAGGGCCGCGGTCTCCGCCGAGAAGCGCTCGGAGACCCGGCCCGTGGTCCACAGCTCGCGGACCTTGGCCGGCTGGCCGCCGTAGACCTCGGCGAAGTCGCGGACCGCCGCCGCCACGTCGTCGGTCCAGAAGACCGCCTCGGTGACCACCACCGCGACCAGGGAGCCGTTCTTCGCCCGGCCGACCGGAGCCTGGGTGCCGGGGAGGATCGCGGCCAGCGGGCGGTCGCCGCGGTGGTGCCGGGCGAGCATCAGGATCGACCCGACCAGGGCGACGCCGTCCTCGCGCGATTCGACGTCGATGGCACGCGCGAGCAGGTGCTGGCGGCCCTCGACCCCCGCCATCTCCTCGAAGGCGGCGACCAGGGCGCACTGGTAGGTCACGCTCAGGTACGGGTTGTCCTCGAACTCGCGGGCGGTCGCCTCGGAGATCCCGGCCGCCAGGAGCTTCTCGCGGTTCTGCCGGCGCAGCTCCCAGGGATCGGTCTTCCAGACCAGGTCCATGGTCTTGTTCAGCTCGCGCGCCCCCGGGATCGACGGCAGCCCGACGAACCGCATGCCGAAGCTGGTCAACCCGCCGACCCGCGCGTACTCCTTGACCACCTCGCGCAGGACCTGGTTGTCGGTGTAGGGATCGACCCCCAGCTCGGCGTACCACTGCCGCTCCGCGCTCGAGATCTTGAGGTAGTCGAGCGCGTAGGCGTGGGCCGCCTCCTTGCCCTTGTCGGCCAGCTCGGCGGACCGCCCGCCTTCGCCGTCGCCGCCGTCGTCCTTCTTCGCCTCGGCGACCGTCTCCTTGGTGTCGACGTAGGTCTCCTCGACCTGGTAGCGGGTCTTCTTGAGCCAGCGGTTGACGCCGGCCGGAACCGCCTTGATCGTCTCGACCGGCTTGGAGGCGAAGCTCTGGACCGCCCGGACCGAGCCCATGGCGGAGTCCTTGACCGCGTCCTTGAAGACGTCGGACTTCGAGATCCGCTCCAGCTCGACGAGCGCGGCGACCTCTTTGCCGCGCATCGCCACGGCGGCCCGCCCGCGCGCCTCGAAGCTGCCGAAGCGGCTGTCGACGGAGTAGTTGTTGAACACCCCGTCGTTGAACGCCTCGGGCGCCACCTTCCACTCGGGCCCCGACATCTCCGCCGCGGGCAGGTAATCCGCGGCCGGCACCGAGCCCGCCGCCTCGAAGCCGGCGGCCGCGGCCGGCGCGGCGGCCGCCAGCGCGGCGGCCGCACCCAGCCCCACCGCTCGGAGGATGAGCCGCTTCACGGGGCTACCCCTGCGCGCTCGGCGGGTAGTTCTTGAGCAGCTTGTCCATCGCCTTCTGGATCTTCTTGCGGTTCTTGTCGGGGTCCTTGCTCGGGTTGAGCGTCTTGGTCGCCTGGCCGCGCCAGACGAGCTGCTTCTTGGCGGGGTCGTAGACGTCGAGCACCAGCGTGCCGACGTTGATCGTCGACGAGGTGATGCTGGTGTCGCCCATGCCCATGCCGCCGTAGCCGCCCCAGGCGCCGTAGCCGTAGCCGCCGTAGCTGTAGGCGTGGAGCTGCCGCTCCTGCTCGACCGAGACCTGGTAGGCGATCACAAGGCCGGCGCTGTCGTCCTCGACCCGGGTCAGGCCCTTGCCCCCGAGGTTGGCGTCGATCGCGGACTTGATGGCGTCGTCGGTGAGCTGGTTGGGCCGCTCGGCCCCTTCGATCTCGACCCAGCGATAGGTCTTGTACTGGGAGAAGTCGGCGCCGCGGTCGTAGTCGTAGGTCACCTGCTGCGCCGCCGCCGAGCCGGCGAAGAGGAGCGCGAGGGCCAGGGTCCAAAGCCCCAGCCGGGTGGGAGTTCTGTTCACGGTTCGTCCTCCGGAGGTGGGTGAGCCTCGCCGCCCTCGGCGAGGCTCGGGTTGGGTGCGGGACTCGCGTCCCGTGAGGGCGGGGAGCGGCGGGCCCCTCTGGACCCGTCCGCTCCCCCCCGGGGGGAAGGACCCCCGTCAGCCGCCGAAACGCCAGCCGAGGGCGAGCGCCGCTTCGTAGGTGAGCTGGCTGTCCTTGCCGCCGTCGGGGCCGAACCCTTCCAGCTCGTACCAGCGGAACCGCAGGTCGGGCCGCAGGTAGAACGACTCGGTGAAGTTGAAGTCGTAGGCCACGCCGCCGTGGGCGGTGAAGGTGTCGTCGGAGAGATCGGTCGTGGTGCCCGGGAGGTCGACGTTGCCGGACGCCCAGCCGACGCCGAACAGGATCCCGAAGTCGTTGCCGCCCGGGTAGTAGACCGCCGAGAAGTCGACGTGCACGATGTCGGCGTCGACGTCGAAGCCGCTGAAGCCCTGCGAGTCGGCGACGTCGAACCAGGAGCCGGCGGCCTCCCAGCCCCAGTTGCCGGCACCCTTGGAACCGAAGCGCAGGCCGTAGGTCAGGTCCTCGTCCAGCTCCTCTGGGAAGAAGTAGCCGGCGAAGACCTCGAACTTGCCGGTCGCCGACGCCTCGGCGGGCGCCAGCGCAATCACGAGAGCGAACACCGCTAGCACGATCAGCAGATTCCGTTTCATGTCGTTTCTCCTGTGCCTCTCCGTTCGTGTGATCCGCGGGCGCTTGAGGCCTCGGCGGGTCCTTCCATGCGTATGCTGCGGCAAGGCCCCGGCCCTGGCTATTGGCCTTTGGTCTCATGTTCAGAGGGGGCGGCGGCTTCGCCGCCGCTCGCCGTTCGGGCTCGGCACGCTGCCGCCGGTGGTAGGAGGGCTTACTGCCCGCCGATCGCGGGGATCTCGGCGTGCGGAGCGGAGGCTTCCCCGGGGGGGCGGGCGGCCGGCTCGCCGTGGGCTTCCAGGCGCTCGGCCAGGCGCACCAGCTCGGCTAGGGAGTGCGCCGCCATCTTCTCCATCACCCGCGCGCGGTGGACCTTGACCGTCTTCTCGCTGATCCCGAGCCGGGCGGCGACCTGCTTGTTGAGCAGGCCGGTGACCACCAGCGCCAGCACGTCGCGCTCGCGCGGCGTCAGGGACGCGGCGCGCGCGGCGAGCGCGCTCGTCTCCTCGCGCGCCAGCGACTCCGCCCGCCCCCGCTCCATCGCGGCCCCGACCGCCCGGAGCAGCTCCTCGCCGCCGAACGGCTTCTCCAGGAAGTCGACGGCGCCCCCCTTCATCGCGCGCACGCTCGAGGGGACGTCGCCGTAGCCGGTGACGAAGACGATCGGCAGCTCGTGCCCGCGCTCGTGGAGCAGCTCCTGGAGCTCGAGCCCGTCCATCCCCGGCATCTGGAGATCGAGCACGAGACAGCACGGGCCGCGGTGGGGCTCGCGCCCGAGGAACTCCCCGGGCGAGGCGAACGCCTCAACCCGGTGCCCGATCGAGGCGAGCAACCGCGCGATCCCGGTGCGCGCAGACGGGTCGTCGTCGACGACAAAAATCAACGCAGACTCGGTAGTCAAGAGCTCCTCCTGAATCGACACTCGCCCAGGAGCCCACGGCCGCGGCGGCGGGGGTCCATCGATGGACCGGTCGGACGTCACCAAAGCCAGCCCGACCCCGCGGGAAACCGAGTTTCATCTCAGCACTCGCGAGCATAGCTCAATCTTTCCGACAATCGCCGTGGGTCGCCACACTCCGACGGGCGGGATCGCCGCACGCCGGCGGGCGGGATCGCTGGATGAGACCAAGGTCCAATGGCCGCGGGCCCGCCGGCGGGGCCAGGATTGGGGGCGGCCCGGGCGCCGAGCGCCGCGGGCGTCGATCCCTCGGCCGATCCCATGAACGACACCCCTCCCCCGCCTCCGCGCGGAGCGGCCGGCCGAGCCGGCCGGGCCGCCCGCGCGCTGATCGTCGCCGGCGCGGCCCTCGTCGCGCTCGCGGCCGGCGCCCGCGTCCTCTCGGTCACCGGCAGCGAGGCCGGGCTCGAGCGTTTCCGCCAGGCGCGCGCCGGGGTCGGCGACGCCGGCGCGGCCGCGGCGCGCTGGGAGGGGGGCGATCCCGACCGCAGCCTCTGGGCGCAGGGCCGGATCGCGGCGTGGGAGACCAGCCGGGCCCACGAACTCGGCCTGCCGCTGGGCGTGCTGCGGATCCCCCGCCTCGGCCTCGAGGTCCCGGTCTGGCACGGCGTCGACGAGCCGACCCTCAACCGCGGCCTCGGCCGGATCCCGGGGACGGCGCCGCTCGAGGGTCCCGGCAACGTCGCCCTGGCCGGCCACCGCGACGGCTTCTTCCGCGTCCTCGAGCACATCGCGGCGGGCGACCGGGTCGAGCTCGAGACGCTCGGGGGCGTGCGCGGCTTCGCGGTGACCGACACCTGGATCGTCGACCCGCAGTCGGTCTGGGTACTCGATCCGACCCCGGAGCCGAGCCTGACCCTGGTCACCTGCTACCCGTTCTACTTCGTCGGCAAGGCACCCCAACGATTCGTGGTCCGCGCAAGCGCGATCGACGGCGACCGCGCGGGCGAGGACCCGCTAGAAAGCGGCGGCGAAGGCACTGCGGCCGCTGATCCTGCGGACAACCCGCCCCGGGGCGTCCGCGAACCCTAGAAGGAGAAGAGAGATGAAACTGTCCCTGAGAATCCTGATGGCGGTCGCCGTGGTCGCGATCGTCGCCGCCTCCGTGCAGCCGCTCCTGGCCCAGGAGCGGGTGGTGGTCGAGGAGCGTTCGGCGGTCGTGCTCAAGAAGGTCGGCAACACCATCGTCATCCGCAACGACAAGGGCGAGATCAAGCAGTACACCGACCTGCCGGCGGGCTTCACCCTCTACATCGAGGGCAAGCCGGCGAAGTTCGAGGACATCCGGGAGGGGATGAAGCTCCACGCGGTCCGCTTCGAGGACGTGCCCGCGCCCGCGATCGTGACCGAGGCCCAGGCCGAGGAGATGGGGCTGCCGGACACGCCGGCGCCGCCGGTCAAGCCGGCGGCCGCAGCGCCGGCCGAGGAGCCGATGGCCGCGGAGGCGGCGGCCGAGCCGGCGGCCGCGGAACTGCCGCCCACCGCCAGCGCCTGGCCGCTGGTCGGACTGGTCGGGATCGCACTGCTTCTCGCCGGGCTCGGCCTCGGCGTCGTCGACCGTCGGGTTCGCGCCTGACCCTGCCCGTCCACTCCAACCGGCCCATCAGCCCACCGTTTTCGGACCAACCGTTCGACCCACCGCCTGAGAGCCGCCGGGGGACCTCCCCGGCGGCCTCCTGCCTCGGCCGGTCGACCTCGACAGGTCTAGCTCGACAGGTCTACTTCGACAGGCCTACTCCGACCGTGGCGGCACCGTCCACTGCCAGGCCAGGCCGTAGGTCTCGAAGTCGGTGCCGGTGCGCGTGGACAGACCCCGCGCCGCCGACGCCTTGATCGAGTGCCGGCGGGTCACCGGCACGCTGCCGGTGATCCCGACCCGGCTGTTGCCCAGCTCGGTGCCGCGGGGGACGCCGTCGACCTCGACCTGCCCGCCCCAGAAATAGGTGCCGTCGAGGGCGATCCACAGGCGCGGCCTGGGCTCCCAGACCAGGTGGCCCTGGAGCGAGAAGATCGGTTCCTGCGCCCGCACCCGGGTGCGCTGGAACTCGTCGTTGTCGCCGAACAGCGCCGCGGCGGCGGCGCTCTCGATCCAGAAGCGGCCGATGCGGCGGCTGGCCCCGAGCTCCGCCTTGAGCGCCCAGCGGTTGGTGCCCAGGTTGATCAGGCGCTCGGGGTCGTACTCGCCGGCCGGGATGCCGACCGCCAGAGTGAAGCCGGCGACGGTGGGAGAGCGTGGGCCGGCGGCGAACTCGGCGGGCGCGAGCGCGGGCGCTCCGTGGAAGAGCCAGGTCAGGGCGATCCGGGGATCGCCGAACCCCTCGAGCACGCGCTGGGCCGGCTCGCCGTCGACCAGCCCCTCGGCCTCGCCGTCGAACCAGGACGCGGCGAACGCCAGCCGCCCGACGCGGCCGAAGAGCGGGAAGGTCCGCGCATAGCCGGCGACGCCGTACGCGAGGCTCGCCTGTGCGTCCTCGATCGGCAGGCTGGGATCGAAGAGCAGCTCGCCCGATGCGTGCCCGCCGCCCACGACCACGAACTGCATGCCGACCGGCGCGCCGGCATAGGAGCGAGGCTCCAGCTCCTGCGCCGCCGCGGCCGCCGGCAAGGCGAAGGCGATCAGCCAGGCGGCGGCCGCTCCGCGGTCTCGCCCCGCCCGGCGACGGCCGGTCGATCCGGCCGTCCGCTCGGTCTGCACGTCGCGCACGTCCCCCCCAGGCCCGAAGGCCCTCTCGAGACCGATTCTAGGGAGCGCGCGGAGGCGCGGACATTGGACGTTGGTCCCACTCGCGACCCGGATGCTAGGCTCGCTCAGCGGCCCAAGTTCGAACCATGGCAGACCTCGGCATCGACTCGGCACCGACCTCCCGCGGGGAAAACGCGAGCCCGGCCTGGGCGGCCGGCCTGCCGTGGCGGATCGCGCTGGCGGCCGGGCTGGCCTACTTCGCGGGCGCCTGGTTCGGCCTCTCCCTGACCTTCGCGCCGGTCCCGGTCTCGGTCCTCTGGCCGCCCAACGCGATCCTCCTGGCCGTGCTGCTGATCGCGCCGCCGCGGGTGTGGCCGCTGATCCTCGCCGCGGTGCTCCCGGCCCATCTGCTGGCGGAGCTGCCGGCCGGCATCCCGCTGCCGATGGCGCTCTCCTGGTACGTCAGCAACTGCGCCGAGGCGCTGCTCGGCGCCGCCGGCGTGCGGCTGGCGACGAGCCCGCCGTTCGCCTTCGACCGCCTGCGCAACGTGATGGCGTTCCTGGCCTTCGCCGTCTTCCTCGCGCCCTTCCTCTCCTCCTACCTCGACGCCGGGCTGGTCGCGCTCAACCGCTGGGGCGGGGCCGGCTACCTCGAGGTCTGGGAGGGCCGGTTCTTCTCGAACGTCCTGGCGCAGATGACCCTGGTGCCGCTGATCGTCACCGGGTGGACGGCCGGCCTCTCTTCGCTGCGCCGCGCGAGCGCCGTTCGTTTCGTCGAGGCGGCGCTCCTGGTCTTCGCCCTGGTGGTCTTCGGCGTCCTCGCCTTCGACTCCGAGGTCGCGGCGACCACCTCGGCGCTCCCCTCGCTCCTCTACCTGCCGGTGCCGATCCTGATCTGGGCCGCGCTCCGCTTCGGTCCGGTCGGCATGAGCGCCGCGTTCGCGCTCGTCGCATTCCTGGCGATCTGGGGCGCGAGCCACGGGAACGGTCCGTTCGCCCTGGGGACGCCGGCGGAGAGCGCACGGGCGATCCAGCTCTACCTGATCTTCCTCGCCCCGCCCCTCCTGGCGCTCACCGCGGTCCTCGAGGAACGCAAGGCGGCGGATAGCCGCCTGCACGGCTCGGAGGAGCGGTTCTCGAAGGCCTTTCTCTCGAGCCCGGACGCGATGTCGATCAGCCGCGCGAGCGACGGGCGGCTGATCGACGTCAACCACCGCTGGGAGGATCTCTTCGCCTGCCCGCGGGGAGAGGCGCTGGGGCAGCCGCTCCTCGACCTCCTCGGCGCCGCGGGCCGCGATCTGGAGGAGTTCGAGCGCGGCTCGGCGGCCGGCTCCGTACGCGACCTCGAGCTCGACGCCGTCAACCGGCGCGGCGACCGGCTGCGCCTGGTCGTCGCGATCGAGACCGTCGAGCTCGAGGGCGAGGCCTGCCGGCTCGCCACGATCCGCGACGTCACCAGGGAGCGGCGCGCCGAGATCGAGGCACACCAGCAGCGGCGGCAGCTCACCCACCTGGCGCGCGTCAACCTGGTGGGCGAGCTCTCGGGCGCGCTCGCCCACGAGCTCAGGCAGCCGCTGACCGCGATCCTGGCCAACGCCCAGGCGGCCCAGCGGTTCCTGTCACAGACGCCGGTCGACCTCGCCGAGCTGCGCGAGATCATGGCGGACATCGAGACCGCCGACCACCGCGCCACCACGGTCATCCACCGACACCGCGCCCTGCTGCGCAAGGACGAGGGCGAGCGCGTCCGGCTCGACCTCAACGAGGTCCTCGAGGAGACCCTCGACCTCGCCCACGGCGAGACGGTGGCCCACTACGTGACCGTCCGGACCCTGCTGGTGCCCCGGCTGCCGCCGATCGAAGGCGACCGGATCCAGCTCCAGCAGCTCTTCCTCAACCTGATCACCAACGCCTGCGAGGCGATGGCGGAGACCGAGTCGGCGGACAGGATCCTCACCGTGCGCTCGTCCCGGGAGCCGAAGGAGCTGGTGCTGGCGTCGATCTCGGACAGCGGTCCGGGCATCCCCGCGGACCGCGTCCTCGACGTCTTCGAGCCCTTCGTCACCACCAAGGCGAACGGGCTCGGGCTCGGTCTGGCGATCTGCCGGACGATCGTCACCGCCCACGGCGGGCGGATCTGGGCGCAAAACGGCCGCGAACGAGGCGCCCTGTTCTTCACCGAGCTCCCCTCGGCGCCCGGCGGCGGGTGATCCCGAGATTCCGGCCCCGCCTCAGCTAGGGACCTCGACCGTCACCGGCCCCTCGAGCACGAGGTCGACCACCGTGCCGGCCGCGATCGCCACCGGCTTGCCCTTCGTCCCCTTGGCGATCGCGGTGCCGAGGCCGCCGCCGACGAGGCCGCCCAACACCTTCCCCTCGTCGTCGCCCTCGACCTGGTGGCCGAGGATCGCGCCCGCCGCGGCGCCGCCGACGATGGTGGCGACGTCCTTGCCCTTCTCGCTCTTGCCGACCGCCGAAACGCTGGCCGCGAACGGCGCGGTGTCGCCCGAGGGGAGGTCGACGCTGACGAAGTCGACCGCGACGAGGGCCTGGCCGCCGATGCCGGGCCGGCGGGCCGCACTCACCCGGCCGATCACCGTCGAGCCGGCCGGGATCGCCACCTCGCCGCCGGCGGCGACGTCGTTCACCACCTCCGCGGCGATCGACTGGCCGACCGCGCTCGCGTGGCTCGACGCGGTGTCGAGGAAGCGCACCGCCACCTGGGTGCCCGCCGGCACGGTCACCTCGACCGGACCGCGGTCGAAGACGCGCTCGAAGAAGTTGCGGTCCTCGCCGGCCGGCTCGGCCTCGTCGGCCACCCGCTCGGCCCGAACCTCGGCCGGCTCCTCGGACTCGACGGCCGCGCCGGCGGCCTCCTCGTCGGTCGAGTCGATCACGATGCAGCCGGCAGTGAGGACGAACGCGAAACACAGCACGGCGAGCATCCGCAACCCGGGCCGCTCGCTTCCACCAAAGTTCATCAGGGACATCGTCTCCTCCTTCCGGGACCCGTCCGTTCGGGCTCCGGTCCGGAGAAGGAGCAAGTAGCGCGCCATGCCGCGCAAGTGATTGGCGGGCTGGGGCTTGAGGGCGCCCCCTCGGCGCTCGCTCAGCCCCTGAGCACGAAGGTCACCTTGAGGTTGACCTGGTAGGCGACGACCTTGCCGTCCTCGACCTCGACCTTCATCTCGTTGACCCAGGCGCCCTTCACCTGGTCGAGCGTCTTGTCGGCGCGCGCGATGCCCTGCTGGATGGCGTCCTCGAAGCTGATCGTCGATCGGCTGGAAAGCTCGGTCACCTTGGCTACGGTCATGGAGTTCCTCCTCGTCGTGGGTGGGCCCGCCCGGGGGACCGTCGGCCCGGCGGCGGTCGATCGCCGGCCGGAGTCGTGCGGGTGCTTGGAGGATAGCGCAGCGCTGCGGCCGGTATCATCGGCGCGGCTTCGCGCCCGCGATCGACGGAGACTTCCGACCCGGGGAGCACACCATGAAAATCGGGGCATAGCCTCCTGATTTTCATGGTGCGTCGCCACCTGCGCCGCAGATCGTGATCGTCGACCTTGACGCTCCAACTAGCGTTCAGCCGACGCTCTAACTAGCGTTCAGCCGACGCTCTAACTAGCGTTCAGCCGACGCTCCAACTAGCGTTCAGCCGACGGATGGATCTAGGATGCGCTCATGCCCCCGGCTCCCCGCACCTTCCCGCGCTACCTCGTGCCCCGCCTCCGAGAAGCGCTCCGCGACAGTCCAGCCCTTCTGATCCACGGCCCGCGACAAAGCGGAAAAACGACGATCGCGCGTACCGTCGGCGAGCCCCGCGGATACCGCTACCTGTCCTTCGACGACGAGGCGATCCGCACCGCCGCAGGCAGCGACCCGGCAGGTTTCATCAGCGCTTTGCCGGCGAGGACCATCCTCGACGAGGTGCAGCGCGTCCCGGAGATCTTCACCTCGCTCAAGGTCGCCATCGACCGGCGGAGGACCGCCGGGCGCTTCATCCTCACCGGCTCGGCGAACGTCCTCGTCGTTCCCGCGCTGGCCGACTCGCTCGCCGGCCGGATGGCGATCCTGCGCCTCCATCCGCTCGCGCAAGCGGAGATCGCGAGGGAACGGCCGCGTTTCCTCGACGCGCTGTTCCGCGGCGCCTTCAAGACCGGGATCGCAGAGCGCCTCGGCGGCGGCCTCGCCGAGCGCATCGCAGCAGGAGGCTACCCCGCGGCCCTGGCGCGGCGAGCCCCGGCGCGGCGGCGCGCCTGGTATCGCGACTATGTGGAGACCCAGATCCAGCGCGACGTTCGTGACCTGAGCCGTATTCGCTCGCTCGACACGCTGCCGAAGCTCCTGGCGCTGGCGGCGGCGCAGACCGCTCGGCTCGTCAACGTCACGGATCTCGCGGCACCGTTCGAGCTGACCCGCCAGACGATCCACGAGCACCTGACCCTGCTCGAGCGGGTCTTCCTGCTCGAGCGGCTGCCGCCGTGGCATACCAACCGGCTGAGCCGGCTGGTCAAGCGACCCAAGCTCCACGTCGGCGACACGGGGGTCGCCTGTGCGCTGCTCGGCATCGATGCCGCGAGGCTGGCTGCCGACCGCGAGGTGCTGGGCTCGATGCTGGAGACGTTCGTATTGCAGGAGCTGCGGCGCCAGGCGAGCTGGCGGCCGGACCCGCTCGGCTTCTTCCACTTCCGGGATCGCGACGACTTCGAGGTCGACATCGTCCTGGAGCAAGGGCACGCGACCGTCGCCGGGGTCGAGGTGAAGGCCGGCGCGACGGTGGGCGAGGCCGACCTCCGAGGGCTTCGCAAGCTCCGAACCGCCGCCGGCAAGCGGTTCGTCGCGGGGGTCGTCCTGTACGACGGCACCGCAACGGTCAGCTTCGGCGACGGCCTGTTCGCCGTTCCGATCCGCAAGCTCTGGGAGAGGGCATGAGGGACGGCGGCGAAACTAGCCTTCGCGGGCCGCGTTCCGAGTCCGCATAACCACCCATGATCACCGTCACCACAGAGCCTCCACGCCGCCGTCTGACCTACGACGCCCCCCGTGCCCTCGAGCTCCTGCGAGCCGGCTGCCGCCTGCCCGACGCGGAGTTCCGGGAGGGTCAGGAGGAGGCGATCCGCGCCGTGGTCGAGGGACCCGGCCGGTCGCTGGTGGTCCAGAAGACGGGCTGGGGGAAGAGCTTCGTCTACTTCATCGCCACGAAGCTCCTGCGCGAGGCGGGCCGCGGCCCGGCGCTCCTGATCTCGCCGCTCCTGGCGCTGATGCGCAACCAGATCGCGGCGGCGGAGCGGATGGGCGTGCGCGCGCGGACCATCCATTCCGAGAACCGGGACGACTGGGAGGAGGTCGAGCGGGCGGTCGCGCGCGACGAGGTCGACGTGCTGCTGATCTCGCCCGAGCGGCTGGCGAACGAGCGCTTCCGGACCGAGGTGCTCGACCGGATCGCCGGCGGCTTGTCGCTCCTGGTGATCGACGAGGCGCACTGCATCTCCGATTGGGGCCACGACTTCCGCCCTCACTACCGCATCCTCGAGCGCGTCGCCGGCTCGCTGCCCCCGAGCCTCCGCCTGCTCGCGACGACGGCGACGGCGAACGACCGGGTGCTCGCCGACCTGGAGCGGGTGCTCGGGCCGGACCTCCGGGTGTCCCGGGGCGGTCTGGACCGGCCGTCGCTCGCGCTCCAGACCCTGCGCCTCGGGACCCGGGCGGAGCGGCTAGCGTGGCTCGCCGGGAACCTGCCGTCGCTGCCCGGCCACGGCATCGTCTACACGCTGACGGTGCGCGACGCCGAGCAGGTGGCCGAGTGGCTCCGCTCCCGGGGTCTCGCCGTCGAGGCCTACACCGGCGAGACGGGGGAGGGGCGCGCCGAGCTGGAGCAGGCGCTCCTCGACAACCGCATCAAGGCGCTGGTGGCGACGACCGCTCTCGGGATGGGCTTCGACAAACCTGACCTGGCGTTCGTGATCCACTACCAGGCGCCCGGCTCGGTGGTCGCCTACTATCAACAGGTCGGCCGTGCGGGCCGCGCGCTGGACGCGGCATACGGCGTGCTGCTCGGCGGCGACGAGGACACCGACATCACCGACTTCTTCATCGAAACCGCGTTCCCGACCCGCCCGCAGGTCGAGCAGGTGCTCGCCGCCCTGGAGGCCGCGCCCGCCGGGCTCTCGGTGCCGCAGCTCCTCGCCCACGTGAACGTCGGCCAGGGCCGGATCGAGAAGACGCTCCAGCTCCTGTCGCTCGAATCCCCCGCGCCGATCGTCCGGCAGGGATCGAAGTGGCAGCTCACCGCCGCTCATCTGGGCGAAAGCTTCTGGGAGCGGGCCGAGCGGCTCACGGAGCTCCGGCGCCAGGAGCAGCGGCAGATGCAGGAGTACATCGACCTGACGGCCGGGCACATGGAGTTCCTGATCCGAGCGCTCGACGGCGAACCCGGCGACGGCCACGGGCCGGACCTGCCGCCCCTGCCGGCGACGCCGGACCCGGAGCTGGTGAAGGAGGCGATCGCGTTCCTCAAGCGCTCTCGGCTGCCGATCGAGCCCCGCCGGAGGTGGCCGCCGGGCGGGCTGCCCCAGCTCGGCGTCTCCGGCAACATCGACGAGAGCGTCCGGGCGGAGCCGGGAAAGGCCCTGTGCCTGTGGGGCGATGCCGGCTGGGGCGCGCTGGTGCGGCGGGGGAAGTACGAGGACGGACGGTTCGGCGACGATCTGGTGGACGCCTGCATCGACCTGATCGAGGAGTGGCAGCCGGACCCGTTCCCCGCCTGGGTCACCTGCGTCCCGTCGCGACGCCATCCGGCCCTGGTTCCGGACTTCGCGCGGCGGCTGGCCGGCGCGCTCGGCCTGCCGTTCGAGGCCGCGCTGGTCAGGACCGACGACCGCCCCGAGCAGAAGCGCATGGCCAACAGCGCCCAACAGGCGCGCAACGTCGACGGCGCGCTCGGGTTGGCCGGCGAAGTGCTGCCCGCGGAACCCGTCCTGCTCGTCGACGACCTGGTGGACTCGCGCTGGACGCTCACCGTCGCGGCGTGGCTGCTGCGGTCGAACGGGAGCGGCGAGGTCTGGCCGCTGGTGCTCGCTCAGGCGGGGTCGGGCTCATGAGCGGGACGGTCGTGCCCAGCACCCCCTCGACCAGCACCCTCTCGCCCAACACCCGGGCGATCCTGCTCTTGACCGCGCCCCTGATCGCGGGCCGCGGCGAACGGTCCGCGGACCTCCTGACCCCCGGGGAGTACAGGCGGCTCGCCCGCCGACTTCGGGAGATCGGGGGGCAGCCCGCCGACCTCATGGCGCCGTCGGGCGACCGGCTGCTCGAGGAGTGCCGAGCCGAGATCGACCGGCCCCGGCTCGAACGGCTGCTCGACCGGGGCTTCCTCCTCGGCCAAGCCGTCGAGCGCTGGCAGGCGCGGGCGATTTGGGTCGTCAGCCGCGCCGATCGCGCCTATCCGCGCAGGTTGAAGGCGCGCCTCAAGGAAGACTCGCCGCCGATCCTCTACGGCTGCGGGGAGGCCGGGATCCTCGACACGGGCGGGCTGGCGGTGGTGGGGTCGCGCAAGGCCGACGATGCGCTGCTCGACTTCACGGCCGGGATCGGCCGCCTCGCGGCGAGCGCCGGATGCACCCTGGTCTCCGGCGGCGCCAGAGGCGTCGACCGCGCCGCGATGCGGGGCGCCCTCGAATCGGGCGGCCGGGCCGCGGGCGTGCTGGCCGACGGCCTCGCAGCCGCGGTCCTGAATCGCGACAACCGGAACCTGCTGCTCGACGGCCGGCTGGTCCTGATCTCGCCGTACGACCCCGCCGCCGGCTTCAACGTCGGCCACGCGATGCAGCGCAACAAGGTCGTCTATGCCCTCTCGGATGCGGCACTGGTGGTCGAGGCCGAGGTGAACCAGGGCGGAACCTGGACCGGTGCGGTGGAGCAGTTGAAGGCCCCGCACCGGGTGCCGGTCTACGTGCGCTCGACGGGAAACGCGAGCCCTGGCCTCGCCGCGTTGCGCGACCAAGGAGCCTTGCCGTGGCCGAGTCCCGAGGACGCCGAGGGACTCGCCGCAGCCCTCCGCGCGAAGATCTCCCCGGAACCGAGCTGGACGCCTCAGTTCGAGCTCTCCTTCGCGGCCCTGGACGAGGTCCGCGAGGAGGGTGAGCCGTGACCGTCGGTGAACACATCGCGCTCGTCGACCGCCTTCGGGGTCGGGTTCGGACGATGGCTCACGATGAAAAGAGAGTCGGCCACGAGTAAACACCCCACAGCCGGCTCGTGACGGTAAGTCACGAGCGAGCGGGGACTTGGGCTTTACTAGACGCCGTGAAATCCTCGACGTTCTAGTAAAGCCTTCTAGTAAAGGCCCCTCCGCCGAGTGCGCCCAGAGTCTCTGTCCGATGACCGCCGACCCCTGCGAACGACGTGGTGCGCCAGCTCCTGGCCGACGCCGCGGAGCAGGCCGTCATGACGGCGTTCCTGAAGGACGACACCACCCCGCCTGCCCGCGGCGGCGAGCCCTACCCGGACGCACGGCGCGCTGCCGCGTTGCGGGTCCTAGTGTGGGGGCGAGATTCGCCGCCGACAGCGGCTTTGGAAAGGAACCACCATGAGAGGCTTCGTAGCCGACATCGAAGACATGACCGGACACAACTCGGACTTCCGCCGGGTGCTCTACACCGGCAGGAACCTCCAGCTCGTCCTGATGGCGCTCGCGCCGGGCGAGGAGATCGGCGAGGAGGTCCACCCCGACCGCGACCAGTTCTTCCGGGTCGAAGAGGGCGCGGGCGAGGTCTGGATCGACGGCCGGATGTCGAAGGTCGAAGGCGCCTTCGCCATCGTCGTCCCCGCGGGCGCGCGGCACAACCTCAAGAACACCGGCCGCGAGCCGATGAAGCTCTACACCCTCTACGCGCCCCCCGAGCACGCCGACGGCACCGTCCACGCCACCAGAGCCGACGCGCTGGCTTCGACCGAGCACTTCGCCGGCCGGGTCACGGAGTAGGCGCCGCCGACCTCCAGGGCTCCGCCGGGCGCTAAAGCTCCGGTTTCTAGGACTTTAGCGTCCCGGGCCCCGCTCGGCCGGGACGTTCGCCGGAAGTGGCGGCGACGTGCGCGGCGCTCTTGCCGTCCCTCCGGGCCTTGGGTAGAATGCCTGCTTCCCGCTCCGGCGGGAGTCCTACCTGTGGGGCAGTAGCTCAGCTGGGAGAGCACCACGTTCGCAACGTGGGGGTCGAGGGTTCGAATCCCTTCTGCTCCACCAAATCTTCGCTGCGCTCAGATTAGGCGGCCCAGAAGCGACACGGGGGCCCGTAGCGCCGCTCAAGGAGCGGCGCTACGGGAGGCGAATCCCTTCTGCTCCACCATTCCCGATCTCGTTGACGTTGAGGCACTTACGCTCGAGGTTCGGCCACCGTGCAGCGTGAGGTGCTTGAAGAACGGCTGCTCGACGACCCGGGCGAGTATCCCGCGCTGGCGCCGCCTGAGCGAGCAGCGTTTCGAGCCTCTACCGGTCGCCAGGATCGGCTCCGCCGGCTGTGAACGGATCGAACACCTCGACCCCGAGTGGCACGAAATCGCGGGTGTTTCGGGTCACGATCACGTGGCGGTGAACGAGGGCGGTGGCGGCGATCAGAGCGTCGACGAGCAAGTCGTCGGAGCGCCGGTGGGTGAGCTTGCCCCAAAGGCGAAGCACTCGGCCGTCGAGGGGCAAGACGTTCCACGTCTTCTCTACACCGTCGATCCACGCCTCGATCTCCGAGGCCTTCCCGGGGTCCTGCTCGCGCGTGATCTCGACGCCGGCTTGGAGCTCCCCCAGCGTGACGGCGGAGACGAAGAGCTCCTCATTCGGGACAGATTCGAGCCACGCCAGGACGGCTCCGTGGGGACGTGGCTTCCTGAGCTCCGAGACCACGTTGGTGTCGAGGAGGTACACGCGAGCCCTACTTGAGCGCAGCCGGTGCCCGACGGCGCCAGCGACGTCGGCTCGGGATCGGGATCTCGCCGCGGGGTGAATCCGCGAGCAAGAGATCCTTGAGGGTCGGCCGAGCCGCCTCCTGGAGCCGGCGCCACTCCTCCACGGGTAGAAGGACCACCGTCTCGACGCCTCGCCGCGTGACGACCTGGGGACCTTCCCGCAGGCTCGTCTCCAGTAGCTCGCTGAAGCGAGCCTTCGCGTCCTGTACGGGCCAGCGGGACGCGGTCTTCTTGGCGCTCATCGTGGTTCCTCCTGGGGCCTCTCTGACTAGTCATACACCTAGTCAGCGTCCTTTGGCAAGCGCCCAGCCCCGCCGGCCCGTTCGAGGGCCCAGATCGCCTCCGAGGCCCGTCGGGTCCACCAACTTCCCTCTACCGGATCCGCGCCCGCTCGGGTCGGCGGGATCGCTCGCGACCACGAAAGCCTTGCCGACCAGGACCTGACCCTCCTCGCGCAGCCGGATCGCGGCGCACTCGACCCAGGGCAACTTCTCGAGCTCGCCGCAGGGCGTGGTCGGGGAGGTCTCGACTGGATGTAGACTTGCCTAAATCCTTAGAACCTAGACAGATGGCTATACGACTACCAGCCGAAGTTGCCGTCCCGCACGGCCGCTCCGTGAAAGACCTGCGCAACAGGGTGGGAAAGGCGACGCCTGATGCCTGGGCCGCTATTGTCGCTCTGGGATTCTCTGAAGAACCAGAGGCGATCGACGTACTTGCCGAACTCATGGGCTCCAACGACTGGCGATTCCGGCGGTCCGCGATAGAAGCGGTGGCCAACCACAGTTGCGCAAGTCGCGTGGCGCTCCGTGTGGTGAACGCTCTGGCGGACTCCTCGGCGTTTGTCGTGCGGACAGCTTGCGACGCGGTCGCCACGATGAAACTGACCACTGCGCGACCGGCGTTGCTCGTGCTCCTCGGCAATCCTGAGCCGGCCACGCGCTCGGCTGCAGCTCGTGCTCTCGCGGTTGTCGCTGGCCCGGATGACTTTGAGGTGCTTCTCGGCCACTTCAAGACCGAGCAGCACACCGACACGAAGCGCGAAATCGCCTGGACCCTACGTCAGCAGGTAAGCGGCGCGACGTGGAAAACTGTCTTTGACCTGTGGTCGGTCGACCCCCTCCCACGGCATAGAGTCTGGTCATGTCAGCTTGCCGGTCTATATGGCGCTGGCGCGGTCTCTGGCGCCCTACAGGCCATGACCAGTGATACTGACGGCCACGTTCGCAAGGCGGCTGTGCGCGCCTTGGGGAGTCAATAGTCGGATCCGCGCCCGCTCGGCTGCGGGTGCACCGGCGAACCGGAAGCGCTTCCGGCCGGGAGCGAGGGCACGGCGGTGATCACGATCTCGTGCAGGCGCCAGTGGAGGGCCTGCACGTGCTCCGAGGCTCGGACCAGTTTCTGCGGCAGGTCGGAGGCGTCGCTCGGCACCACGAAGGCCTCGCCGACCAGGACCTGGCCCTCCTCGCGGAGGCGGATCGCGGCGCGCTCGACCCAGGGGAGCTTCTCCAGCTCCTGACGTGCGCGGTCGGGGAGCCGGTCGACCTCCTTGCGGTCGACGGTCATCGGGCGGCGGTCCATCAGGTCCTCGATGACGCTCTTGAGGTTGCCGATCCCGTCGCGGGTGATCTCGAAGGAGATCACGCCGGCGGCGACTGCGTCGGCCCACCACCAGCCGATCCCGATGCCCAGGACACCGAGGATGCCGGCGCCGCCGGTGAGCCAGTCGGCCTTGTTCATGGCGGCGTCGGCGTGCAGGGTCTTCTCGTGGAGCTCGCGCGCCAGCGGCAGCTTCAGGCGGCCGAGCAGCATGGGCGGGACCATGCTGTAGGCGAGGGCGCCGATCATCGGCCAGCCTGCCCAGACCTCCACGCCGAGGATCTCCAGCGTCCCGAGGACGGGGTGCTCCGCCTTCGCCAGGGAGAGCACCGAGTCGACCAGGATGAAGGCTCCGAACGCGAGCAGCGCGGTGGCGGCGATCAGGAAGGAGATGCTCATCGCCCGGCGGTAGCCGTAGGGGAACTTCGGGTTGGGAGGGCGGTCCTGGTAGCGCGCGGCGACCAGGAAGGCGAGCGGCGGCACCAGGCTCAGGAGGTCCTCGATCCACGCCGCCTTCATCGCCTGCGAGGACCCCATGGTCCAGCCGACCACCGCCACGATGCTGGCCATGAAGCCGAGCGTCGCCCATTCCAGCCGCCGGGCGCGCCGCATGGCGGGGGCCTTGTCCTCCGGCAGCCGGTAGTGGCCGCGGACTCTCACCGCAGACGCGGCGGGGCCGGCGGGGTCCGAATCGGCCGTCCTCATACCGGTCCCGGCGAAAGCACGCGGGATGCCAGGGCCGGGAGGCAGGTCCGGGATGCCAGGGGCGGGGAGGCCGGGACCCGCCTGCGGCCGGCACCGCGCCGGCGGCCGAGCTGAGCGTCAGCGGCCGGGGGCGGCCTCCTCGCGCGCCGCGTCCGCGGCGGCCCGCTGCTCCATGACGAGCTGGTAGGCGATGTAGTACTTGTAGATGTTGGAGACGTAGGTGACCGTCTCGCTGCCGATCCGCTCGGCGGCGATCAGCTCGACGTTGTTGAACCAGCGGTTGGGGTCGAGCCCGCGCTCGGCCGCCTCCGTGCGCAGCCGGCGGACGCGGGCCGGGCCGCAGTTGTAGGCGGCGAACGCGAGCAGGCCCTTGTCGACCTCCGTGATCGCGGGGTCGTCGAAGTAGCGGTCGATGATCTGGCGGATGTACTTGACGCCGGCGTGGATGTTCGGCTCGAGCTGCTGGATGTCGCCGACCGCCAGCTCGGCGCCGGTCGCCGGCATCACCTGCATGACGCCGATCGCGCCGACGTGGCTCCTGGCGTCCTGGTCGAGGCGCGACTCCTGGTAGCCCTGGGCCGCCATCAGCAGGAAGTCGAGCTGGTACTGATCGCCGTAGGTCCGGAACAGCTCGGCCATGCGCTCGAGCTTCGCCCGCTCCTCGGCCGAGGTCGCCGGCTTGGCGAAGCGGGTCGAGCCGGTGTACTTCTTGATCACCGTGTTGCCGAAGAGGGTTCCCTTTCCGTGGCCCGCGGCGAACGCGTCGACCGCGGCCTTGAGCTCCGGGCTCCCCTTGCGCATCATCCAGGCGATCTCGCCGCCCGAGTGGACGACCACCTCCTCCAGCGGCCGGAGGTCGGTGAAGACCTTGGCCCAGAGCAGCGCGGCGTAGCGGTCGACGACGGTGAGTCCGACCAGGCCGGCGTTGACCATCTCGAGGAGGTCGTCGTCCTGGAGGTCCTCGGGCGCCGCGCGCAGGCGGATCGGTGGCCGTCCCTCCGACTCGAACCGCGCCGACAGAGTCTCGAGGTGGCCCCAGTAGCTCGACGACCGGCGGACGAAGACCTCCTGGCCGGCGAGGTCGGCGAGGGCGGCGACCGCGGGCGACTGCGGACCGGCGACCGCGATCTCGGCCACGTCGCGCGCGTACGGCGCGCCGAAGTCGACCTGGGCCTGGCGCTCGGGGGTGATGGTGAGGACCCCCGCCGCGAGGTCGCCGCGCCCGGCGAGGAGCGCCGGGATCAGCTCGTTGCGCGCGACCGGCACGAAGACGACGTGGATCTTGACGTTCTTATCGGCGCTCGGATGGGCGCGGTTGACCTCCTCCTCGAAGGCCTTGAGCAGCTCGTACTCGACGCCGACCTGCTGGCCGCGGTCGATCCAGTACTGCGTGCGGGTCGGCACCACCAGGGCACGGATCCGGCGCCGCTCGATCATGCCGCCGAGGTCGCCGGTCCACTCGTCGATGACGGGGGCGACCGTGCTCGGCAGGGAGCCGAGATCGGCCTCGGCTTCGGCTTCGGCCTCGACGGCGGCAGGCTCGGCGTCGGCGGCGGCCTCCGGCTCCGGCCGGGGCTCGCCGCCGCAGAACGTCGTACAAAGCGCCACCGCGCAGATCGCCCAGCGGATTCCGGCCCTGGTCATGATTGCGTCCCTCCGGTTGTTTTCGAGACACTTCATATCAGAGAAAGCGACGGCGCGCGCCGCTACTCGGGCCGCGAGTGGTCCGGCGACGCCGGCGTCTCGGGCCGGCCCTGGAAGCCCTCCAGCTCCTCGAGCAGGATCTCGACCGCCTTCTCGATCGACGGGTCGCGGCCGGCGGCGAGCGCCTCGGGAAGGTCCCAGACCTCGACGTCCGGCGCCACGCCGACGCCCTCGACCGCCCACTCCCCCGCGGTGTCGTAGAAGCGGAAGGTGGGATAGGCGATGCCGCCGCCGTCGACCAGCATCGGGTTGCCGGAGATGCCGATCAGCCCGCCCCAGGTGCGGGTGCCGATCAGCGTGCCGAGCCCCGTCTTGCGGAAGTAGTAGGGCAGGGCGTCGCCGCCCGAGGCCGCGTAGCCGTTGATCAGCATCGCCTTGGGGCCGTCGTGCGCGAAGCCGGGGGAAGTGAAGGGATCGAGGCCGCGCCGCGCCCAGTAGGAGAGGGTGGTGCGCGAGAGGATGTCGATCATCCCGTCGGGGATGAAGCCGCCGCCGTTGTAGCGGTCGTCGAGGATCAGGCCGTCCTTGGCCGACTGGCTGTAGAAGTACTTCTGGAGTGCCCGCTGGCCCTCCTCCGCGGTGTTGGGCAGGTGGATGTAGCCGATCCGGCCGCCCGACAGCTCGTCGACCAGCGCCGCGCGGCTCGCCACCCAGTCGAGGTAGCGGAGGTTCAGCTCGGAGGTGACGGTCCGCACCGTCACCCGCCGCGCGCTCCCGGGGTCGGGGGCCGGGCCGACGGTCAGCTCGACCTGCCGGCCGCCCTTGCCCTCGAGCAGGCGGTAGGGGTTGTCCGCGGCGGTCAGCTCCTCGCCGTCGATCGCGAGCAGGTACTCCCCCTCCGCGACCCCGGCGCCCGGCTCGGTGAGGGGCGAGCGCCACTCCTCGTCCCAGTTCTCGCCCGGGAAGATCTTCGCGATCCGGTAGCGGCCCGACTCGTCGGCCTCGAGCTCGGCGCCGAGGAGGCCGCCCTCGACCCGCTCGACCCGCGTCTCCTCGCCGCGCTGGACGTAGACGTGGCCGGCCTCGAGCTCGCCCGCCAGCTCGCTGAACAGGAAGTCGAGGTCGGAGCGGTCGGCGACCCAGGGCAGGAGCGCCCGGTAGCGCGCGCCGAGCGCCGCCCAGTCGAGACCGTGCATCCGCTCGTCGTAGAACCAGTCGCGGCCGATGCGCCAGACCTCGTCGTACATCTGCGCCCACTCGGCGCGGGGGTCGAGCTTGACCCGGAGCGCCGAGAGGTCGAGCGTCTTCGCCTCCTCGGCGTCGGCGGCGGGGGCGGCGGCGGCGGCGATCTTCCAGGCCGCTCCCGAGCGGTAGAGGACCTTCCCGCCCCGAGCGGCGACGACGTACCCGTCGACGGCGTCGGCGATCTTCTCGGCCTTGCGCTCGCCGAGGTCGTAGCGGTAGAGGGCGCCCGCCTCGCCGTCGACCGGCACGCGGTAGAGGACGGCCCCCTCGACCGCGGCGAGGTCGGCGTAGTCGCCCGCCTCGAGCCCGGGGAGCGCGACGGTGCGGGCGGCGAAGCCCTCGGCGACCACGCGCGTCGCCGGTGGAGCGGCGTCCTCGCCCTCCTCGCCGTCCTCGCCCTCTTCGCCGTCCTCGTCCTCGCCCTCCTCGCCCTCCTCGCCGTCCTCCTCTTCGGCGTCGATCTCGACCTCGTCGCTTTCGGGCGGGAACAGCGGCTCGGCCTCCGGGTCGAGGGCGGCGGCGAAGATCCGCGTCGCATCGGCGACGACGAAGTCGAACTCGAAGTCGGAGAAGGTGAGGTCGTAGTCGCGGTTGCCGAGGAAGAACAGGTACTTGCCGTCGGCGCTCCAGGTGGGCTGGATGTCGAAGGTCAGCCCGTCGCCCAGGAGGTGCGCGGTCCGGCCCGCGAGCGAGTACACCGCCAGGCTCGGCAGCCGCGTCTCCGGGTGGCTCTTCTCGTAGGCCAGCCAGCGGCTGTCGGGCGACCAGCGGTAGGTGTCGATGTCGCCCTGGTCGTCGCTGTCCACGACCTCGATCGCACCGCTGGCGACGTTGACGACCTGGAGGCGATGGTCGCTGTCGCCGAAGGCGAGCTTGGCCGAGTCGGGACTCCACGCCGGCGGGTAGCGCCAGACGCCGCCGCCGCGGGTGACCTGCCGCGGCTCGCCCCGGCCGTCCTGCGCCAGGAGGTAGAGTTCCATCTCGCCCGAAACGTCCGACCAGTAGGCGATCGTGGCGCCGTCGGGCGACCAGGCGGGGGCGCTCTCGCGCACCCCCGGGCTGGCGGTCAGGTTGCGCGTCGAGCCCTTCGCCGCGGGCACGGTGAAGAGGTCGCCGCGCGCCTCGAACACCGCCCGCTCGCCGCCGGGCGAGACCGCCGCACCGGCGACGTTGTCGCTCACCGTCTCCCAGCGCGGCACCGCGCCCGGCAGGTCGCCACCAAGCTCGATCGCGAGCTTCTCGACCGCCTCGGTCGCGAGGTCGAGCCGGTAGAGCCAGCCGCCGTTCATGAACACGATCGCGTCCGGCCCGAGGCTCGGCCAGAGGACGTCGTACTCGGCGAAGTCGGTCAGCTTGCGGGTCGCGCCGGAGGCGAGGTCGACGGCGAAGAGGTTCAGCGTGTGGTCGCGGTCGGAGGTGAAGTAGATCGTGCCGCCGTGCCACATCGGGAAGTTGTCCGAGCCGGGCCAGTCGAGGAGCCGGCGCGAGCGCATCGCCGCGAGGTCGAAGGTCCAGACGTCCTGGTTGCGCCCGCCCTGGTAGCGCTTCCAGGTCCGGAATTCGCGGTCGTAGTAGGTGTAGGCGAGGCTCCCGCCGTCCGGCGAGAAGGAGGCGCTGCCGGCGATCGGGATCGGCAGCGGCCGCTCCAGACCGCCCGCGGGGTCGACCAGGAAGTAGCGGCCCTCGCGATCGCCCCACGGCGTGCGGATCATGCGCACCAGGATCCGGCCGTCCGGGTGCCAGCCCAGGACCCAGGAGTCGAAGCCGCCGCGCGGCGGCAGGATCCCGATGTCGTTGTAGAAGGTGAGCTGCCGCGGCGGCCCGCCGGCCGACGGCATCACGTAGACCTGCCGCGTGCCGGCGTACTCCGCCGAGTAGGCGACCCACCGCCCGTCCGGCGAGACCTTCGGCGTCAGCTCCGTGCCGCGGTGGCTGGTCAGCCGGAACGCGCGCCCGCCGGCGACCGGCGCCCGCCAGACGTCGCCGGCGTAGACGAAGACCACGAAGTCGCGGTGGATCGACGGATAGCGCAGGAGACGCGCCTCGTTCGGCGAGCCCTCCGGCGCCACCGGCGCCGGCGGCTGGACCTGCGCCCCGGCCACAGCCGGCACGGCGAGCGCGAGCAACGTGGCGGCGAGCCAGCCCCGAACCAGGCGGGGCGCGGAACGGCGGCGGGCGGTTCGAGGCCTCGAGGTCATCGTCTCCCTCCGATCGAAACGGGCGGGTGCTCCGGCGAAACGGACGTCGGCGGCGCGGATCGACGGAGCTTACCGCCCACGCGGTCTCCCGGGTGATCCGACCGCGGGATACGGACCCGCGGTGCTAGAGTTTCCCCGCCCTCGCGATCACGTTCCACGCCCGGCCGCGGGCGCTGGTTCCGAGCTTTCCGAGAGGCTTGACCGGAACGGGGCGATGGCACTAAAATGCCGTTGCTTTGCTTTTTGATGGGTCCCTGTCCGGGGCCCTTTTGCTTTTTGCGGGGTACTCTATGGATCGCTTCGCCCTGTTCGTCGACGCCGGGCACCTGTTGGCCGAAGGCGGGAGTCTGTGTTGCGGCACCAAGAGCCGCTCCGCGCTCGACTGTGACTATCCCGCGCTGGTGATCGCACTCTCGGGCTTCTGCGCGAACCATTGCTGCCTGCCGCTTCTCCGTGTGTATTGGTATGACGGCGCACGGGACGGGGTGCCGTCCAGGGATCACCTGCTCATCGGCGCGCTCCCCTTCACGAAGCTGCGGCTCGGCCGGCTCAGCGGCGGCAAGCAAAAGGGCGTTGACTCCCTGATCGTCCGAGACCTCATGACCCTGGCGCGGGAGCGAGCCATTGCGACCGCTTTCCTGCTCGCCGGCGACGAGGACCTCCGAGAGGGGATGGTGGCGGCCCAGGAGATGGGCGTGGCGGTCAACGTTCTCGGCATCCCGACCACCAGCGCGAGCGGGGCCAACCAGGCAGCCACGCTGATTCGCGAGGCTGACCAGCACATCCTGCTCCCAGCGGGATTCCTCGAACCCCACATCACCTCTCGGGGGTTCGGTCTGCGTCCGTCGCACACCCAGCCGCGCACCCAACCGAAGCTCACGGTTTCAAAAGACGGTGCGCGCGACTCCAGCTTGGCGGTCCAGGCGGCCACGGCCTTCGCCGCCACATGGGTGGCAGAGAATCGAAGTCAGCTACCGGAGCTCCTCGCCGGTGCACCGGTGATCCCCAAGGCTATCGATGCTCTCCTGCTCGCCGGGGCGGAGGCCGCTCTTGGACAGGACCTCCGAAGGCGCGAGGACCTGCGCAAGGACGCTCGGGCGGCGTTCTGGTCGACGGTGAAGGCCGCCGGGATCGGCAGCGAGGTCGAAGCGATCGATTCGGGCGCCGTCGGGAACTAGAGCGCAGCTCAGCGCAACTTGCCGATCGACACCAGCCGCTCGCGCCCGGCGTCCTCGCCTTCGACCGCCCGCAGGATCTTCGGGCAGCTCGCGCACGCGCCCGTGGTGGGGCTCCCGCTCCGCCCGAGGAACGGCCGGACCAGCATCCACACCGCGCCCACCGCGCACGCCGTGACGCTCCAGAACTGCCAATCGTAGAGCGGGAAGTCCATCAGGCGACTCCGAAGGCGTGGAGGCCGTGGTAGACGGCGAAGGCGGCGAGCCAGGCGAGGCCGGTCATGTAGCCGAGCTGGAGCGCCGCCCAGCGCCAGCCGCCGGCTTCGCGGCGGGTGACCGCCAGGGTCGGCAGGCACTGCATGGCGAGGACGAAGAAGACCAGGAGGCTCGCCGCGGTCGCCGGGGTGAAGACGGGCCGGCCGTCGTCGCGGGTGGCGCCGCGGATGCGGTCGATGACGCCCAGCTCCTCGACGTCGGCCTCCTCGTCGCCGACCAGGAGCACCGCCATGGTCGAGACGAAGACCTCGCGCGCCAGGAAGCTGGTCAGGACCCCGACCGTGAGCTGCCAGTCGAAGCCGAGCGGCGCGAAGGCCGGCTCGACGGCGCGGCCGAGCCGGCCGGCGAAGCTCTGCGCCTGGGCATATCGCGCGTCGAGGTGGCGCGCCTCGTCCTCGAGCGCCGCTCGCTCGGCCGGCGCGGCGGCCGCGGCCTCGGCCCGCAGCGCCTCGGCGGCGGGAGCGGGGCCGGCGACCGGATAGTTCGAGAGCCACCACATCACGATGCAGATCGCGACGATCACCGTCCCCGCCTTGCGCAGGAAGGTCCACCCCTGGTCCCAGGCGACGATCAGCGCCGAGCGCAGCGAGGGCATCTTGTACGACGGCAGCTCGAGCACCATCGGCCGCGAGCGGCCCCGGAGGATGGTGCGGCGGGCGACGAACGCGGTGCCGAGCGCCGCGCCGGCACCGAGCAGATAGCAGCCGACGAAGGCCAGCCCGGCGAACGCCGGCCGGCCGGCGAAGAGCAGGCTGGTCAGGAGCACGTAGACCGGCAGCCGCGCCGAGCAGCTCATGAACGGCGCCACCAGGATGGTCGCCAGCCGGTCGGCGCGGTCGGGGATCAGCTTGGTCGAGAGGATGCCCGGGATCGCGCAGGCATGGCTCGAAAGCAGCGGCACGAACGCGTGCCCCGGCAGCCCGAACCGGCAGAGGACGCGGTCCATCACGAACGCCGCGCGCGCCAGGTAGCCGGTGTCCTCGAGCAGGCTGATCAGGAAGAAGAGCAGGCAGATCTGGGGCAGGAAGACCACCGTCCCGGCGATGCCGCCGACGACGCCTTCGACCAGGAGGTCGTGGACCGGCCCCGGCGGCACGAGGGCGGAGAGCCAGCCGCCGAGGTGCTCGAAGGTCGCCTCGATCAGGTCCATCGGCACGGTGGCGAGGGCGAAGATCGACCAGAAGAGGCCGAACATCACGCCGCCGAAGACCAGCACGCCCACGAGCGGATGGGTGAACGCCAGGTCGAGCCGCTCGGTGACGGTGTCGCCGGCGGCGCCGATCGCGTGCTCGCCGCCCAGGCTGTCGGCGGCGATCCGCTCGGCCCAGGCGACCAGCTCGCCGTAGCCGCCGCCAGCCGGAGGCCGCCCGGCCGCGGCGCGCACCGCGGCGGCGGGTCCCTCGCCGGACCCGTCCGGCGCCTCCCCCGCCCTCCGGGCCAGCTCGCCCTCGAGGGCCTGGAGCAGCTCGGCGACGCCGGTGCGCCGGCGGGCGACCAGCGGCACCACCGGGCAGCCCAGCTCGGCGGCGAGCCGCTCCTGGTCGATCGAGATGCCGCGCCGGCGCGCCAGGTCGACCATGTTGAGGGCGACCACGGTCGGCACGCCGAAGTCGAGCAGCTCCCCCACCAGGCAGAGGTTGCGCGCCAGGTTGGCGGCGTCGACCACGACCACCACCGCGTCGGGGCGGCGGAAGACGCCGGCGCCGTCGAGGATCCCGCGCACCAGCCGCGACTCGGGGAGGTCGAGGTCGATCCGGTAGAGCCCGGGGAGATCGACCATCTCGGCTTCGCCGCCGCCGAGCCGCGCCCGGCCGGTGCGGATGTCGGTCGTGGTGCCGGGGTAGTTGGCGGTCTTGGCGCGCAGGCCGCAGAGGTGGTTGAAGAGGGTGGTCTTGCCGGTGTTCGGGTTGCCGACGAGGGCGATCCGCGGGCGCCGGACCTCCGCCGGGCGCCCCGGCTGCGCCGTGGACGGCGACGAGGCCGGAGGGCGGGGATCGAGCAGCGCGACGCTCACCGCTACCCTTCCGGGACGACCAATATCGCGCGCGCCACGCTCTCGGCGAGCCCGATCCGGGTCGCGCGCACCTGGACCACCCAGGGATCGCCCGCCTGGCAGACCCGCAGCCGGCAGGCGCCGGTCAGCCCGAGCGACTCGAGGAGGTCGAGGTCGGCGCGGTCGAGCCGCGCGCCGTGGTAGCAGGCGTGCGAGCCGACCCGCAGGCGGGTCAGGCCGATCGGCCGCGCATCGGGAGACTCGGGCTCTTGAGACCGGCCGGCGCCTTGTTGAGAACGAGTCGCATCCATCGCCCGCGCAATATAGTACGGATCCAGTCCGGATTGAACCACCCCAACGGGCGGATCCGCGCCCGCCCCGCCGCTAGCCCCGGAGAACCCGCCTGCGGCGGATTCTCCGGCCCAGCCCCGCCTAAGAACTAGCAGCCCGTCCGATTTTCGGACGGGCTCCTACGGCTGTACCTTGACGTTCCCCGCCCGCTCGGACCACCAGGCGATCCAGTCGCGGCGCAGCTCGTCGTACGCGGCGGCGTCGAGGCCGTGGGTGGTCAGGATCAGGTTCATCCGGCCGGGCTCGGCCGACTCCAGCGGGCGCGAGCACTTGGCGATCAGGAGGCCGCCGCCGTAGAGGTCGAGGGCGGTGCCGCGCTGGTGGCGGCTCCGGTGCCACGCCCGGCCCGGGGCGCGGGCGTCGAGCGCCGGGAGCAGCTCGGCGGGGGCGGCGTCGCCGGCGAGGAAGAGGCTCCGGCGGTCCTCGCCGGGGTGGCGCTCGAGGTAGTGCTTGAGCTGGTTGAAAAAGGCGCGCCAGCCCTCCTCCATCTCGTCGTAGAGGTCGGCCCACTCGGCGTCGTCGAGCGGCCCGGGGTTGACCGCGCGGACGATCGTGCGCGGGCCGTCGGCTTCCAGTTCGAGCCGCTGCTCGCCCTCGTCGAAGCCGATCCGGTCGGGCGCGGCGGGGACCGCGTGGTCGATGAAGATGTAGCGGATCTCCTCCTCGAGACCTTCGTAGTCCCAGCCGAACCAGCGGCGGATCTCGGCCGGATCGGTGAGCGCGCGCCAGACCGTCTCGCGCGGCGCATCGACGACCACCTCGACTCGGAACGGCTTCGGCTCCTTCTCCTCGCTCATGACGCCTCCTCCGGTTTGGGTGCGGGGTGGCCCCCGACGATGACTCGATAGCGGCGCTTCGACGCGCCGGTGTCGTACTCCGCCGCCAGCTCCGCCACCTTCAGCGCCAGCGCCTCGGCGAAGCGGCGGACGTCGGCCGGGCGCTCGAAGCCGACCTCGGCCTCGATCGCGAAGGTGACCAGGCGCTTGCCCTGCCGGCCGGCCTCGCGGCGCATCCGCCCGACGTCGCGGACCGCGCGCGCGGCGTGGGCGAGGAGCGTCTCGGCGGCGAAGCGGTCCTGGTCGGCGGCGGCGCCGAGGTCGCCGAGCACCTCGGGATCGAGCACCACCGCGCGCGAAGCGGCGCGCACCACCCGTTCGACGCAGCCACGCCGCGGCCGCAGCTCGACCAACTCGAGCAGGCCCCCCTTCTCCAGCTCGCGCACGTGGTAGCCGACGCGCTGCCGGCTCTCCCCCAGCCGCGCCGCCACCTCGGTCGCCGAGCCCGGCTCGCGCAGCTCGGCGAGCACCGCCCGGCGCAGCGGCGACAGCCCGCCGCGCAGCCGCCCTCCGCTCTCCACCACGTCGATCGCCGCGCTCATGGGCGGGGATCGTAGATTGGACAAACGGATTTGTCAAATCGCCGCGAACTCTGTGCAATCTGTATAGGCCGCGGGCACTTTGCATGACAAAGTGCCCGCGAGGTGTGCACGGCCGGCTCCGAGGCCGACCAGTCCCCCGGGCGATCGACCCCGCTCCCGCCGGAGTATCGTCGAGCCCTGTATCATCGAGACCTTGAGAATCCTCCTGATCAGCCCGCGCGGCCCGCTCTACCGGCACCGCGGCGGCATCTTCAAGCGCTCGCTGCGCTACATGCCGCTGACGCTGCCGACGCTCGCGGCGCTGGTGCCGCGCGAGCTGGGGGCGGAGGTGGTCTGCGTCGACGAGGGGGGCGGCGAGGTCGACCCCGCGGCCGCGGCCGATCTGGTCGGGATCTCGGTGATCACCGGCACCGCGCCGCGCGCCTACGAGCTGGCGCGGGGGTTCCGGCGGCGCGGCATCCCGGTGGTCTTGGGCGGGCCGCACGTCACGCTGATCCCCGAGGATGCCCAGCCGCACGCCGACGCGGTCGTCGTCGGCTACGCCGAGGAGGAGTGGCCGCGCCTCCTGCGCGACTTCGCCGCCGGGAGCTTGAAGCCGCGCTACGACCAGCGGCCCGGCCTCGACCTCGCCGGCTTCCCGCCGCCCGACCGGAGCGTCCTGCCGCGCCGGCGCTACCTCACCTCGAACGTCTTCGAGGCGACCCGCGGCTGCGTCCACGACTGCGACTTCTGCGTCGTGCCGGCGGCCTGGGGGCGCAAGCCGCTCCAGAAGCCGGTCGAGGAGGTGGTCGACGACATCCGCCGCCAGCGCGCCCGCCGGGCGCTCTTCATCGACCTCAACCTGATCGCCGACAAGGGCTACGCGGCGCGGCTCTTCGAGGCGCTGATCCCGCTGCGCATCCAGTGGTTCGGGCTCGCCACGACGCTCCTCTGCCGCGACCGGCCGCTGCTCGACCTGGTCGCCCGGAGCGGCTGCCGCGGGCTCCTGATGGGGCTCGAGTCGATCGTGCCGGCGAACCTCCGGCGCTCCTCGAAGGGATTCAACGACCCCGACCGCTACGCCGAGGTGGTGGAGCTGCTCCACGAGCGGCGGATCGCGCTCCAGGGCTGTTTCGTCTTCGGCCTCGACGACGACGAGCCGGACGTCTTCCTGCGCACTGCCCGCTTCGCGGTGTCGGCGAAGATCGACCTGCCGCGCTTCGCGATCGTGACGCCGTTCCCGGGTACGAAGCTCTTCAAGCGGCTCGACGCCGAGGGGCGTCTCCTGACCCGCGACTGGGAGCGCTACGACGGCCAGCACGCGGTCTTCCGGCCGGCGAAGATGAGCGTCAGGGAGCTCGAGCGCGGCACCGAGGCGGCGTGGAAGCACGCCTACTCCGTGCCCGGGACGCTCCGCCGGCTGCGCGCCACCGCGGCGCCCTGGCGGGTGGCGATCCCGGCCAACCTCGGCTACCGCTTCTACGCCCACCGCCTGCACCGCTTCTACACCTGCGACTGGCCGCTGGCGGCGGCCACGGAGCGACCGGCGGCGGCGGAGCGGCCCGTGGCAGCGGCCGGGGGCGGCCGGCGGTGATCGGCCGCGGGCGGCCGTCGGGAAACAGCCGGCCGTTCCGGCTGACCCTGATCCACCCCTGCGTCGGCCGGCGGCCGGGGATGAAGGGCTACATCCGCACCTGGCGGATGGAGCCGATCCCACCCGCGATGCTCGCCGCCCTGGCGCCGGCCGGGGTCGAGGTGAGCTTCCATGACGACCGGGTCGAGCCGATCCCGTTCGACCAGCCCGCCGACCTGGTGGCGATGAGCGTCGAGACCTACACCGCCCGCCGCGCCTACCAGATCGCGAGCGAGTACCGCCGGCGCGGCGTGCCGGTCGCTATGGGCGGCTTCCACGCCACGCTCTGCCCCGGCGAGGTCGCGAGCTGGGCCGACTCGGTGGTCGTCGGCGAGGCCGAGGAGACCTTCCCCGAGCTGATCGACGACTACCGCTCGGGCACGCCGAAGAAGCTCTACCAGGCCGCCGAGCGGCCGCGGTTGGGCGGCGTCCTCCCCGACCGCTCGATCTTCCGCGGCAAGGGCTATTTGCCCATCCGGCTGGTCGAGTTCTCGCGCGGCTGCCGCTTCCAGTGCGAGTTCTGCGCCGTCACCTCGTTCTTCGGCGCCACCCACAACCACGTCCCGGCCGACCGCATCGCCGACGAGGTGCGGCGGGTGCGCCGCCCCGGGCAGATGATCTTCTTCATCGACGACAACATCACCTCCGACCTGCCCGCCGCCAAGGAGCTGATGCGGGCGCTGATCCCGCTCGGGGTGCGCTGGGTCAGCCAGTCGTCGACCGCGGTCGCCTGGGACGAGGAGGCGCTCGAGCTGATGAAGCGGAGCGGCTGCCAGGGTCTCCTGGTCGGCTTCGAGAGCCTCGACCCGGGCAACCTCGCCGCGATGAACAAGCGCTTCAACCTGGCCCACGGCGGGCCGGCCGCTGCTCTCGAGAACTTCCGCCGCGCCGGGCTCCGGATCTACGGCACCTTCATCTTCGGCTACGACGGCGACGGCCCGGAGACCTTCGAGGAGACGGTGCGCTTCGCGGTCGACCAGGGGCTCTACATCGCCGCCTTCAACCACATCACGCCGTTCCCCGGCACGCCGCTCTACCGGCGGCTCGAGGGCGAGGGGCGCCTCCTCTACGACGCCTGGTGGCTCGACCCCGCCTACCGCTACAACGAGGTCCCCTACCGGCCGCTCCGGATGTCGCCCGAGGAGCTGGAGGCGGGGTGCCTCCAGGCGCGCCGGAGCTTCTACGGGTGGCCGAGCATCCTCCGCCGGGCGGTCAAGCCGGCCAACCGCCGGGGTGCGCTCATGCTCGGCAACTTCTTCGTCATCAACGCCATGCATCAGCTCGACGTCGACCGGCGCAGCGGCCTGCCGCTGGGGGACCAGGGATGGCGGGGCACGCTCCTGCCCGCGAACTGACCGCGGCCGAGGCGTCGCCCGGCAGACCAGCGCCCGGCAGGCTTGCGCCCGGCAGGCCAGCGCCCGGCCGGCTCGCGATCGAGACGGCGCGGCCCGGGGACGACGCCGCGATCCGCGAGCTGCTGCGCCGCCACCCGATGGGCGACGCGATCCGGCTCGCCCTCGAGCGCGAGCCCTCGGCGTGGCTGGCCGCCGGCGTCGAGGGGGAGCGGCACCACACCGTGGTCGCCCGCGACCGCGCCACCGGGCGGATCGTCGGGATGGGGAGCCGCGCGGTGCGCCGGGCGTGGGTGGACGGACGGCCGGTCCGCCTCGGCTACCTGGCGCAGCTCCGGCGGATCCCCGAGCTGCGCGGCCGCGCGCTCCTCGCCGAGGGCTACGCCGCCTGCGAGGCGACCCGCCGGCTCGACGAGCTGCCGTTCGACCTCACCACGATCGTCGCCGACAACCGCGCCGCCCGGCGCCTGCTCGAGCGCGGGCTGCCCGAGCTGCCGGTCTACCGCCCGTGGGCGGAGCTGGTCACGCTCACCCTCCCGGCGACGCGGCGGGCGCGGCCGCTGCCGCCCTGGATCGCGCCGGCGGCCGCGGCCGACCTGCCGGCGATCGCGGCCTGCCTGGAGCGGAATCTCCGGCGCTACCAGTTCGCGCCGGCATGGACCGCCGCCGACCTCGCCGACCCGGTGCACGCGCGCGGACTCGCGCCGGAGGACTTCCTCCTCGCCCGCGATCCAGGCGACCCACCCGGGCAAGTCCGGGGCTGCCTGGCGCTCTGGGACCAGCGCGGCTTCAAGCAGGTGGTGGTCCGCGGCTATGCGCCGGCGCTCGGGCGCCTCCGGCCGCTGGTCAACCTGGCCGCGGCGCTCGCCGGCCGGCCCCGGCTGCCGCCGCCGGGGAGCGCGCTGGCGCTCGGGTTCCTGTCGCACCTCGCGGTCGACGGCGACGACCCCGAGACCGCGGTCGCCCTGATCGCGGCCGCGCGCGCCCGCGCCGCAGCCCGCGGGATCGAGCTGCTGTCGCTCGGACTCGCGCGCGCCAACCCGATGCTGCCGGCGGTGCGGCGAAGGTTTCCGGCCCGCGAGCTGGCGAGCGTCCTCTACCTGGTCCACCGCCCCGACGCCGCGCCCGCGATCGGCGCCCTCGGGGGGCGGTGCCCGCACGTCGAGGTCGCCGTCCTGTGATCCCGCGCCTGGCCGCCGTCGCCGCGCTCTCGGCCGCCGAGCGATGCCGGATGCACGCGCTCCTCGACCGCTTCTTCGCCGGCGTGACGCCGGAGCGCTTCGCCGCCGACCTCGGCGCCAAGACCCACGCGCTCCTGCTCGAGGACGAGGGCGGCGATCTCGCCGGCTTCTCGACCCTGCGTTACGACCCCGACGCCGCCGGCGCGGACGGCGAGCCGCTCTCCGTCGTCACCTCGGGCGACACGATCGTCGACCCGGCCGGCTGGGGCGCTTCGGTGCTGGCGCCGGCGTGGATCGCGGCGGTGCGTCACCTCCACCGCGGCCGCCCCGGCCGGCGGCTGGTCTGGCTGCTGATCGCCTCGGGCTTCCGCACCTACCGCTTCCTGCCGGTCTTCTGGCGCGACTTCGCGCCGCGCCACGACCGGCCAGCCACCGCGGCCGAGCGGGCGCTGATGGACCGCCTCGCCGGCGAGCGCTTCGGCGCCTGCTACGACCCGGCCGCCGGCGTCGTCCGCTTCGCCGAGCCGCAGGTGCTGCGCGACGGGCTCGGCGGGATCCCCGAGGGGCGCCGGGCCGACCCCCACGTCGCCTTCTTCGCCCGCGCCAACCCGGGCCACGCCCGGGGCGACGAGCTGGTCTGCCTGGCCGACCTCGGCGACCACAACCTGACCCCGGCCGGCCGGCGAGCCGTCCGCCGCGGCGAGCGCGGCGGCTGGATCGGCGATCGGGACGGAGCCGGCGACGACGGCGGAGGCGGAGGTGCGCGCGGGCACGGCGAGCGCGCCGGCGGGAGCGGAGCCGCGGGCGAAGGCGGCGGAGGCGCCCGGTGAGCGCCGCGGGCTGGGCGAACCGCCTCTGGGCCGCCGCCAACCGGCCGCGCCGGCGGCGCTTCCGGGCCGCGCTCGGCGATCCCGGCGCCGCCCAGCGCCGGCTCCTCCTCGCCACGCTGCGCGCCAACGCCGGCACCGCCTACGGTCGCCGGCACGGCTTCGATCGAATCGCCACCATCGAGGAGTACCAGCAGCGCGTGCCGCTCACCCGCTGGGACGAGCTGGCGCCCTGGATCGAGCGGATCCGGCGCGGCGAGCCGGGGGTGCTCACCCGCGAGCCGGTGCTGCGGCTGATGCCGTCGGGGGGCTCGACCGCGGCGGCCAAGCTGGTGCCGCTCACCCGCACGCTCCTGGCCGAGTTCCAGCGCGCGATCGGCCCGTGGGTGGTCGACCTCTTCGAGCGCCACCCGGGTCTGGCGAACGGGCGGGCCTACTGGTCGGTCTCTCCCGCGGCCGCGTCGCCGGCGGCCGAGGCGGAGCCGTCGGAATCGAAAGCGGCCGGCCCGGGGGCCGGCGGCGGCCCGGCGCCCGGCTCGGGTTCGACGGCCGGTGCCGCCACCGACGCGGTGCCGGTCGGCTTCGCCGCGGACACCGCCTACCTCGGCGGCGTCTTCCGGCGCCTGGTCGACCGCACCCTGGCCGTGCCGGGCGCGGTGGCGCGGCTGGCCGGCGTCGAGGACTTCCGCTACGCCACCCTGCTCCACCTGCTCGCGGCGCGCGACCTCGCCCTGGTCTCGGTCTGGCACCCGTCGTTCCTGACCCTGCTCCTCGAGCCGCTCGAGCGCTGGTGGGAGCCGCTCCTCGACGACCTCGCGGCGGGCACGCTGACCCTGCCCGGCGCGAGTCCGGCCGACGCCGCCGCCGTCCGCGCCCCGGCCGCCGACAGCGCCCGCGCCGCCGAGCTGCGCCGGCTCGGCCCCACCGCGCCGCCGCGCGAGATCTGGCCGCGCCTCGCGGTGATCAGCGCCTGGGCCGACGGCCACGCCGCGGGCGCCGCCGCCGCGCTGGCCGAGCGCTTCCCCGGCGTCGCGATCGAGCCGAAGGGACTGGTCGCGACCGAGGCGTTCGTCTCGCTGCCGTTCGCCGGCGCCCGGCCGCTGGCGGTCCGGAGCCACTTCTTCGAGCTGATCGACGACGCCGACCGCCCGCACCTCGCCGGCGAGCTGACGGCCGGCGGCGAGTACGCGGTGGCGGTGACCACCGGCGGCGGGCTCTACCGCTACCGGCTCGGCGACCGGGTGCGGGTCGAGGGCTTCCTCGGCGCCACGCCGTGCCTGCGCTTCCTCGGCCGCGAGGACCGGGTCTCCGACCGCCGCGGCGAGAAGCTCTCGGACGGCCACGTCGCCGCGGTCCTCGAGCGCCTGCTCGGCGGCGGCGCCGGCTTCGCGATGCTCGCGCCCGACGACGAGGGAGGCCGCACCGGCTACACCCTCTACCTCGACGCCCGCAACCCGGCGCCGCCGGCTCTCGCCCTCGACCTCGAGCGCGCGCTGGCCGAGAACCCCCACTACCGCTGGTGCGTCCAGCTCGGCCAGCTCGCCCCGGCGCGGGTCTTCCGCGTCGACGGCGACCCTCATCACCAGTACCTCGAGCACCGCCGGCGCGCCGGCCAGCGCCTGGGCGACGTCAAGCCCGCCGCGCTCTCCGCCGAGAGCGGCTGGAGCCGCAGGTTCCCCGGCCGGTATCTGCCGGCGCCGGCGGCCGGCGAGGCCGCGAACGGAAGCCCGATCGAACGTCCGACCGAAGGTCCGAACGAACGTCTCAAGGAATGGAGCCGCCCCGATGAAGCAGCGCTGTACGCGGAGTACCCCTAGCCCGCGGCGAGGTCTGCCGCCGGCGGTCCTGGTCGCACTCCTCGCCCTCCTCGCCCTCCCCGCCGCGGCCCAGGAGCCGCCCCCGGACCTGACGGCGGCCCCCGAGGCGCCGACCCCCGAGCAGCTCCACGACGAGCTGCGCGCCCTGCGCACCACGATGGAGGCCGCGCTCAACGCCCAGGACCTCGACGCCCTGGTCGCCCACGTCACCGACGACGTCGTCTTCACCACCATGAACAACGACGTGGTGGCCGGCCCGGACGGCATCCGCGACTACTTCCGGAAGATGCTCGAGGGTCCGGACCGGGTGGTCGACAGCGTCACCTCCCACTTCGAGGCCGACGCGCTCTCGACCCTGGTCGAGGACGACGTCGCGATCGCCGCCGGCCACAGCCACGACCGCTACGTGCTGCGCGGCGGCCGCGAGTTCGAGATCGAGGGGCGCTGGACCGGGACCCTGGTGCGGCGCGACGGGCGCTGGCTCGTGGCGGCGTTCCACTACTCGACGAACGTCTTCGACAACCCGATCCTCGCCGCCCAGCGCAAGGCCGCGACCTGGATCGCCGCCGGGCTCGGTGTCGCGATGCTGATCGCGGGGCTCTTGTTGGGGCGCTTCCTGGCCCGGCGCCGCGCGGGATGAGCGCGCTCGCCGTCCTCCCGGCCCAAGCCGGCCCGGCGGGCGCCGCGCTGGCGCCGCTGCCGCGCTGGCCGCGCGCCTGGTACGTCGTCGCACACTCGGCGGACCTCGCCCCGTGCGCGGTCACCGCCGGCCGGCTCGCCGGGCGGGAGTACGTGCTCTTCCGAAGCCGCGGCGGCGCGCTCGCGGCGCTCGACGCCCACTGCCCGCACATGGGCGCCCACCTGCGCGGGGCGGCGGTGGCCGGCGAGCGCCTGCGCTGCGCGCTCCACCACTGGACGATCGGCGCCGACGGCACCTGCCGCGGCCCCGACGCCGACGGGCGCCACCGCGGCCGGCCGTGGCCGGTCGCCGAGCGCTACGGGCTGGTCTTCCTCCATCCGCCGGACGGTCCCGGCGAGCCGCCGCCGCTGCCGGCACCGGAGTCCCCCGGCGAGTGGGCCTGGACCACCGGCCGGCCGGTCTTCCTCCGCACCGACTGGCACTCGATGATGGTCAACGGCTTCGACCTCCTCCACCTGCGTGCGGTCCACCACCGCGAGCTGGTCGAGCCGCACGAGCTGACCCGGCTCGACCGCGCCCTGCGCCTGCGCTACGTCTCGCGGGTGACCCGCGGGGGCGGCCTCTCCGACCGGGCGATGCAATGGCTTTCGGGCGACCGCATCCGGGTCACCCAGACCTGCCACGGCCCGACCGTGGTGATCGAGAGCGACCTCGGGCGGGCGCGCTCGGCCGCCGTCCTCGGGCTGACCGCCGAGGAGGGCGGCGTGCGCGCCTTCGGCGCCTTCGGGACGCCGCGCGGCGGCGCCGGCGAGCGGCTGCGCCTGGCGCTCGCGCGCTGGCTCTTCACCGCCTTCCTGCGCCGCGACTTCGCGGTGGTCGAGGGGATGCGCCTCGCGCTCGACGGAGCGGACGACCCGGGGGTGACCGCGCTCGGCGACTTCCTGCGCTCGCTGCCCGAGGCGGAGGAGGCGGCGTGATCGCGGACCGCCCGGCCTCCGACTCCCCCGCGGCGATCCCGGCGCGGCTCAACCTGGCTCTCCTCGGCGCGGTCTCGCTCGCCTGCGCCGGTCTGCTCTGGGGCGCCTCGCACGCCCCGGGGCCGTGGGCCTTCGCGGCCTGCGCGGTGCTCTTCGCCGCCGCCGCCAACACCGCCTTCGCGCTCCTCCACGAGGCGGTCCACGGCGTCTTCAGCCCGCGCCGCGGCGTCAACGAGTGGGCCGGCCGAGTCGCGGCCGCGTGGTTCCCGACCGGCTTCGCGATGCAGCGCGCCTACCACCTGACCCACCACCGCAACAACCGCTCGCGGCTCGAGCAGTTCGACCTGATCCACGACGGGGACGTCCGCTGGCTCAAGCTGGCGCAGTGGTACGCGATCCTGACCGGCCTCTACTGGGCGGTGACGGTTGCCGGCGCCGCGGCCTACCTCCTGGTGCCGCGGGCGCTCCGGGCGCGCCTCCTCGCCGCCGCCGGCCCGCGCGCGGCCGAGCAGACCAGCGCCGGCCCCTACCACGCCGCGCTCGACGCCCTCGATCCGCTCGCGGCGCGGCTCGAGATCCTCCTCTCCTTCGGCTTCCACGCGGCGCTCTTCGCGCTCCTCGACTTGACGCCCAGCGGCTGGTTCGCTTGCTATGCGGCGTTCGGCCTCACCTGGTCGTCGCTCCAGTACGCCGACCACGCCTTCTCGCCGCTCGACCCGCGCGACGGCGCCTGGAACCTGCGCGTCGGCCGGATCGCCCGCGCGGTCTTCCTCAACTACCACTTCCACCGCGCCCACCACCGGAACCCGCGGGTGCCGTGGAGCCGGCTCCCGGAGACCGCCGACCGGGACCAGCCGCAGCCGACCTTCTGGCGCGTCTGGCGGGCGATGTGGGGCGGGCCGCGGCGGGAGCCCGGGCTCGATTTCGCGGCAGCGTCCCCTGGACGAGCCGCCGCGCGGCGGGACGAGCCCGGCGCCGGGCCGCGGGATTGAGACCTTGCCCGGCAATGCCCCCTTCCTCGGCCTGCCGCGCGGCCTCGACGCCTGGGCGGCGGCGATCCTGACCGGGGGCTTCGCCCTCCTCTTCGCCGCCCTCTACGGCGGCGCCAGCCTGCTCACCGGGCTCGACCCCCGGCGGCTCGACGTCGCGCTGCCGTTCGAGCGCGAGGTCCCGTTCGTCCCCGCGGCGGCCGCCGTCTACCTCTCGGGGACGGTGCTCCTGGCGCTCGCCCCGTTCGTGCTCCGGCGGGGGCGCGACCTCTGGGCGCTGTTCTGCGCGCTCGCCGCCGAGACCGTACTCGGCGCCGCGGTCTTCCTCGCCCTGCCGGTGCGCGGCGCGTTCCCGGAGCGGCTGGTCGAGGAGGGCGGGGTGACGGCGGCGCTGTTCGGGCTCGCCGACGCGCTCAACCTCGAGCGCAACGAGCTGCCGTCGCTCCACGTCGCGCTCGCGCTCACCGCCGCGCTCGCCTACGGCCGCGCCCTCGGCGGGTCACGCGGCTGGCTCAGCCGCGCCCTGCTCGTCGCCTGGGCCGGCGCGGTCGCGGCGAGCGCCGTCCTGATCCACGAGCACCACCTGCTCGACGTCGCTGCCGGCCTCGCGCTCGGCGCCGCCGGCTGGCGGATCGCCGGCGGCTGGGCGCGCCGCCCCGAGGTCGCGGCCGCCTTCGAGGTCGACCTCCTCTGCCTGCGCGAGGCGGCGCTCTTCGGCCGGCGCCACCCGCGCTACTGGCTGATCGGGCTGGTCCTGGCGGGCGCCAGCCTGCCGCGCTGGCGCTCGCGCCGGGTGCTCCGCACCGGCTTCTGCCTCCTCCAGCACGCCGACGACCTCCTCGACGGCGACCGCCCGTGCGAGCGCGAGCCGCTCGAAGCAGTCGACGAGCTGATCGCGGCGATCGAGAGCGGCCGTTTCGGCGAGACCGACCGAATGCGCCTCGCCGAAGCGTTCGCGGCCGACCTCCGCGGCGGCGGCGGCGAGCCCGCGCTGGCCATCGCCGTCGAACTCCTGCGCACCATGCAGCGCGACCGCCGCCGCGTCCTCGAGCGGACGCTCCTCGACCGCCGCGCCCTCCTCGAGCACCACCGCGCCACCTTCACCCGATCGCTCGACCTGATGCTCCTCGCCGCCGGCTCCGACCTCCGCTCCGCCGACGCCCCCGAGCTGGCCGACGCCCTCGGCTGGTGCTCGACGATGCGCGACCTCCGCGAGGACCTCGAGGCCGGCCTGGTCAACGTCCCGCGCGAGGTGATCGAAGCCGCCCGCGCCGAGGGCTGCAGTTCGCTCGACCACGACGAGCTGGTCGCCACCGCCGCCGTGCGCGCCTGGCTCGTCGAAGAGCTGGCCCGCGCCGGCCGCCTCCTCGACGCCGCCGACCGCCGCCTCGAGGGGCTCCGCGGCCGCCGCGGCGCGCGCGCCCTCCGCCTGTTCACCCGCTCGATCCGCGGCTTCGCCGAGCGCCGCCTGGATTGACTTAGTCCACTGCTTGGTCTAGTTTGCTCGCCATGACCCAGGTCAACATCCACGAAGCCAAGACCCACCTCTCGAGCCTCCTGGCGCGGGTCGCCACCGGCGAGGTGATCGTCATCGCCAAGGCCGGGCGCCCGGTTGCGAGGCTCGTCCCGGCCGCAAGGGCGGAGCGCCGCGTCTTCGGACAGGATGCCGGGCTGTTCGAGGTCCCGGACGACTTCGACGCTCCGCTGCCCGAGGACGTGCTGGCGGACTTCGAGGGATGAGGATCCTCCTCGACACCCACTGCTGGCTCTGGCTCCAGGTCGCGCCCGAACGGCTGACGGCTGAGATCCGCGACCTGCTGGCCGACCCTGAGCACGATCTCCTCCTATCGGTGGCCAGCGCCTGGGAGATCGCGGTGAAGTGGTCGCTCGGGAAGCTCCCGCTGCCGGCGCCGCCGGCCGAGTACGTGCCGTCCCGTCTGGAGCGCCAGGGTGTGCTCGCTCTCGCGGTCGAGCTCCGCCACGCCCTTCACGTCGCCGTGCTGCCGCTTCACCACCGCGATCCTTTCGACCGGCTGCTGATCGCCCAAGCCCAACTCGAGCGCCTCCACCTGCTCACCTCGGACCAGGCGCTGGCGCCCTATGAGGAGACCCGCTTCCTCTGGACCTGACCCTCGGCCACGAAGACGCGCGACCTCGAAGAGCACCGCGCGGCGGCTCAGGGGACCGCGTTCGACCAGGCCGAGGTGTCGCCGGACTCGAGGCCGTCGGCGAAGATCGTCTCGCCGCCCGCCGGCGGCGGCTCGGCCGGGGTGCCGGCGCGCAGGTAGGAGCCGCGGCCGGTGCCCCAGTGGACCACGGCATCGGCGGTGCCCGGGAAGTCGTAGGCGACGACGCCCGAGAACGCGGTCTGGATCACCGCCTCGAGGTCGGGATCGCCGTCGAGGTCTGCGAGAGTCGGCGCCGCCAGGGCGCCGTTCCAGTCGACGGCGCCGAGGGCCGGCGGCAGCGGCACCTGGTGCAGCAGCGCCCCGGTGCCGCTGAGCACGAAGAGCGAGCCGCCGGCGTTCGAGCCCTTCTCGGTCCAGGTGGTGAACAGCACCTCGGCGTCGCCGTCGCCGTCGAGGTCGGCGATCGCCGGCTCCGAGGCGTAGCGGAAGGGACCGGCCGCCGGCGTCCAGACCCGGAACGGCCAGGTGCCGTGCTGCGTGCGGTCGAGCCAGAAGGCGTGGACGCGGCCCGAGAAGTCGGCGAACACGATCTCCAGCTCGCCGTCGCCGTCGAGGTCGCCCACCGCCGGGTTGTAGTTGGCGTGCTCGATCACCTCGAAGTCGAGCGACAGCGGCGCGCCGAGGTCGGCCGGCACCGTCGTCCAATCGTAGGGCGGCGCCACGAAGCGGCTGCGGTCGCCGCGGAAGACGTAGACGCCGGTGTACTTGGTGGTCTCGCCGCCGGTGCAGTCGTAGGTGCGGCCGGTGGCGACCAGCTCGAGGCCGCCGGCGCCGTCGAGGTCGGCGACGGTCACCGCGCCGTGGGCGAAGTTGGTGCGGTAGCTCTCGGCGCGGATGCCGTTGCACAGGCCGAAGCCGGTCAGCTCGGTGATCGGGCTCTCCCACACCCCGACCTCGCCCCAGACCCGCGGCGCGTAGATCGGCGAGGCGGCGCGGGGGGTGCCGTTGGGCTGGTAGGAGCAGATGTAGTGGACGTCGGAGGGGACCACGATCTCGAGCGCCGGATCGCCGTCCAGCTCGGCGAGCGCGGCGTTGTCGTTGTAGACGCCCCAGGCGAAGCCGTCGGTCCCGGGGGCGAGCTGCGGCCAGCCGGGCCGGGTCGAGCCGTCGTGCTCGAGCACCCAGGTGTTGGTGATGCTGCCGCGCGCGGCCGAGACCACCAGCTCCATCGTGCCGTCCCCCTCGAGGTCGCCGACCGTCAGCCCGCGCAGCTCGGCGGTCACCGGCTGGCGCGGCCAGCCGTCCTCGAAGAAGCCGTCGGCGCGGTAGACCGAGGCCCAGCCGCCGCCGTGCGCGGTGGCGATCTCGAGCGCGCCGTCGCCGTCGAGATCGGCGATCACGATCCCCGGCCAGGTCCGCCCGGCGTTGCCGGCCCCCGGCTCGCTCCGGTCGTGCCCCGACGCCACCCGCCACTCGAGCGCCCCGGTGGCGCCATCGAGCCGGACCACCGAGTAGGCCGAGGCCACCACCTCCGGCGCACCGTCGCCGTCGAGGTCGGCGACCGCCGGCGAGGAGTACCACCCGGTCTCGCACCATGAGGCGTGACAGCCGCCGTGCTGCCACTTGAGCACCGGCGCCGCGACCTGGGCGCCGGCGGGGAGGGCGAGCGGCAGCAGCACGAGCGCCAGCGGCGCCGGCAGATATCGATGGATCCGCATCCGCGCGAGCGTACACCAGCAGCCGCGGCGGGCTCTGTGAAGCGGGTCACGGAAGCCGCGTTCCAGAACCCAGGGCGAATCGACGCCGCCTCTCGCCACTCGACTTCATATGGCCGAATAGCTATACTCTGCCTTGTTTCTTTGGTCATCTACCCATTCGCGCGCGTTGCGCCTGCCCGTTCGAGGTGTTGCAGGGGGCGACGTAGGAGCGGCAGACGCCCGCCCGTGACCTTCCGTCGAAAGGAGGACGGCATGCGACGTCTGTTGATCCCTCTCGCTGCCACCGCACTGATCCTGGGGTTTGCCCCGGCCGCGGTCGCCCAGTTCGCGGCCGCCGACCTGGCCGGCACCGTGACCGGCGACGACGGGGCGCCGCTGCCCGGCGTCCTGGTCACCGCCACCCACGAGGGCACCCGGCTCTCGCGCACGACCACCACCGCCGCCAACGGCCGCTTCGCGATCCACGGCCTCCAGCCCGGCCTCTATACCGTCGCCTTCGCGCTCGAGGGCTACCGTGCCCTCGAGCAGGAGGACATCGAGCTGCGGGTCGGGCAGCGAGGCGCGCCTCGACGTCCGGCTCCAGCTCCACTCGGTCGAGGAGTCGATCAGCGTGGTCGGCACCGTGCCGCTGATCGAGACCACGAGCAAGGAGATCGGCGGCACCTTCACGGCCCAGGAGTTCGAGGCGCTGCCGAGCCAGAGCCGGAGCGCGCTCCTCTTCGCTTCGCTCCTGCCGGGCGTGATCGGCTTCCCGTCGACCGAGTCGACCGCCTCGGACGCCCTCTTCGTCAACGGCCAGGACGACAACAACAACTCGTTCAACGTCGACGGCGCCAACAACGACGACGACGTCATCGGCGCCCGCGCCGGCGCCCAGACGCGGACTCCGATCGAGGCGATCCAGGAGTTCCAGGTCGTCACCACCCAGTTCGACGCCGAGTTCGGGCGCACCGTCGGCGGCGTGCTCAACGCGGTGACCAAGAGCGGCGGCAACGCCTTCAACGGCTCGGCGTTCGGCTTCTTCCAGGACTCCGGCCTCAACGAGCCGAACTTCTTCACCGAGCGAAACGACCTCGAGCAGCCCGACGCCGAGTACCGCTCGCTCGGCTTCACCGCCGGCGGCCCGCTGGTGCGCGGCAAGGCGTTCTTCTTCGTCTCCTACGAGGACAACCTCAACGAGGAGGGGATCACCGGCGCCTTCTCGACCCGCCCCGACCTCAACTTCACCACCATCGAGAACAACGACATCGAGAACTACCTCGGGCGGATCGACTACCGGCCGCTCGACAGCCAGCACCTGGTGCTGCGCTACCTGCTCGAGGAGTCGCCGCAGTTCAACCAGGTGATCGGCAACGTCACCCTCGCCAGGGGGCGCGCGAGGAGGACGACACCGACAGCTCCTGGGTCTTGACCCTCGACTCGGTGTTCGGCGCCCGCACCTTCAACTCGGCGCGCGTCTCGTTCACCAAGGAGGACGTCGCCTTCGCCAACCCGGGCTTCAACGGCGGCGGCCAGAGCTTCGACGCCCAGCGCGGCCTGACCGTGAGCGAGGCGCACCCGACCTTCACCGGCGGCGCCTCGACCGTCGCCCAGGCGCGGGTCAACCGCTCGACCCAGATCGACGACACGCTGTCGTTCTTCCTCCCCGAGTGGCACGGCGAGCACGAGCTGCGGGCCGGCTTCCAGTACTCCGAGCGCCAGGAGGAGTTCGCCGACTTCGGCTTCGCCAACGGCCAGTTCTTCCTGTTCAACAACGACCGCGTGTTCGCTCCCGGCGACATCACCACCTACCCGGGGGCGTTCTCGATCCGCGTGCTCGACGGCCTGACCGCGGCGATCCCCGACAACGAGACCCTCGCCCTCTTCGTCCAGGACGACTGGCGGATCAACGGCCGCCTGACCCTGAACCTCGGCCTCCGCTACGACGAGGAGGACATCACCGACGACGAGAACATCGGCCCCCGGCTCGGCTTCGCCTGGGACCCGCGCGGCGACGGCCGGACGGTGGTTCGCGGCGGCTACGGCCGGTTCTACGACCGCTTCGAGATGGGCTTCTTCCAGAACTTCTTCCTCGACGCCGTCGACCTCCCCGGGGGGTTCATCATCCGCGTCCCGGACGTCGCGGCGAACCAGCAGTTCTTCTTCAACCTCGCCCAGGCCAACGGCGTCACCAGCCTCGACGAGCTGCGCGCGGTCCTGATCTCGATGTTCGAGGGGGGTGCCTCGGCACCGCTCAACACCCAGCCGACGGTCGACCACCCGGGCCGCAAGCAGCCCTACCTCGACTCGATCAGCCTGGGCGCCGAGCACGAGCTCTCGCCCGGGATCGCGGTCAGCCTCGACCTCGTCCACGGCGAGAACCGCGACGTGCTGCTCCTCGCCGACCTCAACCCGTCGTCGGCGGCGGCCGGCGGCCGGCCCAACCTGAGCATCCGGAACGGCCAGCCGGTGACGATGGGCTCGATCCTGACCTGGGTCAACGGCGGCGAGGGCAACTACGATGCGGCGCAGCTCGCGATCCGCAAGCGCTTCTCGGGGCGCTGGGGCGGCCAGGCGTCGCTGACCCTGGCGCAGTCGGAGGGGAACAACTTCGGCGGCGTCGCCGGCACCGCCGACGCCTACTTCCAGCGCCGCACCGAGACCGGCTACAACTTCGACACCGGCGAGATCATCGGCCAACCGCTCGACCTCGGCCTCGACGACCCGCGGGCGCAGGACGTGCCGGTCAACTGGCACCGCGACTTGAACCTCGTGCTCTCGGGGCAGTACCTGGTGCCCAACACCTCGTGGCGCGGCTCCGGCGGCCTGGTGCTCGCCGGCATCTACCGCTACATGAGCGGCGAGCCGCAGACCCTGTTCGAGAACACCCTGCGGCTCGACAACGGCCAGCGCGCGCCGCTGCCGAGCGGGACCTACGACGCCACCCAGCCGTCCGGGATCGCCCAGGACGGCACCGCGTTCAACGGCAAGCTCGGCGGCGCCGACGAGCCCGACTTCAGCCGGCTCGACCTGTCGTTCCGCTACTCGATGCCGATCGCCGGGAGCTTCGAGGCGCAGGTGATCGCCGATGTCTTCAACGCGCTCGACGAGGTCAACTTCGACGGCGTCGGCGGCAACATCGCGGGCCAGGGCAACTTCCTGACCCCGCAGACGGCGTTCAACCCGCGGGAGTTCCAGCTCGGGGTCAGACTGCAGTTCTGAGCTTCTCGACCACCCGGCGGAGCGCCGCTCCGACCTCCTCGGCGACCTCGGCGACCACCGGGTCGCCGAGGAGGGTCATCGCGCTCTCCGGGTTCATCGCCCGCACCACCGTCCGGCCGCCCTCGCGAGAGACCGTGACGTTACACGGCAGGAGCACGCCGACCTCGGGCCGGGCGGTGAGCGCCCGGTGCGCCGACGGCGGGTGGCAGGCGCCGAGGATCAGGTAGGGCTCGCGATCGACGTCGAGCTTCCTCTTCATCGTCGCCTGGACGTCGATCTCGGTCAGCACGCCGAAGCCCTCCTTCGCCAGCTCCTCGCGGCAGCGCGCGACGGCGGCTTCGAAGCCGAGCGCGGTCGAGGTCTCGAACGCCACGCTGCCGGCGGCGGTGGGTGGGGTCGCCATGGAAGTACCTCCTGGGGCGGTCGGTTCGGGGCTCTTGCTCGATCGGAGAGACACGGCTGGCGGCCGAGGTTCCCGGCCGCGGGCGATCTCGCTACGATACCGGCCGCCGCGCGTCGGAACCGCAAGGGCGCGTACGACGCCGCGGCGTACAATGGAAGTCCCGAAGCCCCGTTGGCAGCGGGCTGCCCTTCGGAGGCATCTACCATGGTGGTCCCCGCGATCAAAGAACGCATCCTCACCGATCTCGACCGCCTCTCCCCCGAGCAGCAGGAGCAGGCCGCCGACCTCGTCCACGGACTCGCCTCAACGCTCCCCAGGGGCGCCACCGTCGAGGACCTCCTGAGCGTCGCCGGCACGCTCGACGCGGTGTCCGCCCGCGAGATGACGGCGGCCGTCGAGGCGGGTTGCGAGCGAGTGGACCTCGATGAGTGGTAGGTACCTGCTCGACACCAATGTCGCAATCCGGGTTCTTGAGAAGGAAGTCGATCTCGAGACGCGCCGCGGCACGGGTATTCAAGCGTTTCTCTGCCTGACCGTCGTCGGAGAGCTGCACTTCGGGGCGGAGTGTTCCGGCAAGCCGGAGGCCAACCGGGCGCGGATCGATCGGCTGCTCGCGATCTGTCCGGTGATCGGCGACGACCTGGAGACCGCCCGGCGCTACGCCGCCCTGAAGGCGACGCTCCGGCGGCTGGGCCGGCCGATCCCCGAGAACGACCTCTGGATCGCTGCCTCCGCTCTCCGCCACGGCCTCGTCCTGGCGACCCGAGACGCCCACTTCGAGCACGTCGAGGGGCTCGCGGTGGAGAGCTGGTAGCGACCGCCGGGGAGCGCCCTCCTCGCTCCCCGGCGGTCCTCACCGCGGGCGCGGCTCAGGGGTGGAGCGGCGTGCGGTCGAAGAGGTTCATCGGCTTGAGGTCGAAGCCCGACCACATCGCCAGGGCGACTCCCTGCCAGACGCCGCTGACCACTTCGCCGTCCTCGCGGCGGGGGTGGTGGTGGAGCGGCGAGATGTGCCACAGGACGACGTCGGTGTTGCTCACCGATTCGCCGTTGATGTAGCTCGGCACCTTGCTGTAGTTGAGCTCGGTGCCGCGGTAGCGGGTGACCCAGAAGTCGTGGTGCGAGAACGCCTCCTTGTGCCGCGGCGTGCCGGCGCGGACCGGGATCATGTCGTAGGCGATCGCCTCGCCGTGGCTGTTCTTGGTCACCGTGTCGCGCACCCGGACGTGGGTGAACTGGAGGTCGTTGAAGTTGAGCCAGCCCTCGGTGCCGAACGCGGTCGCGGCGTCGGTCGCGACGTTGCTGAGGGTGGTCTCGGAGTGGCTGACGTGGAGCGCCGTGTCGTTCGGCCACCCGTCGAGGTCGAGGTCCACCCGCCAGAGCGCGTCGTGCATGTGCGGCTCCCAGGGGAGGCCCGGCAGGTTCGCCGCGGTGGCCGCGACCCGGAAACCGATCGAGCCGTCGTCGCGGAAGGAGTACTGCATGATGTAGTTGTAGTTGGCGGCGTCGAGGGTGGCCCAGAGCACCAGCTCCTCGCCCCGGCGCACCTTCTGGTCGTCCTTCCACAGCACGCCCCGGTCGCGCACCTCCTTGATCACGTAGGTGTCGAGCAGGACGCCGCAGCAGCCGGCGTCGGCGGCGGTCGCCGGCACCAGCCCGAAGCTGAACTGGGTGAGGTCGTAGTAGCGCGGCGACCCCTTGTGGTAGGGCACGAAGATGTCGGCCACGCGGGCGTCCCAGAGCACCCGCATCCAGGGCGCGCCGACGTCCTTCTTGAACCAGGCGCCGGTGATGTAGAGCCCCTTGCCGATGCCGTGGGCGTAGTGGACCTTCCAGCCGGTCTCGAACGGCCCCGCCGACGGGAACTCCTGGATCACCTGGTTGTTCGGGCCGGGCGGGTTGGTGTGGGTCGGGCAGCAGGCGGCCGCCGGCGGCGGCGCCGCGAGCAGGATCCAGACTGCGGCGAGCGCGAGCGCCGCGGCGAGCGCGGCGGGAGCGGTACGGGTGCGACCGTTCACGGGGTCACCTCCTGGAGCTCGACCGTCACCGCGCCGGTCGAGAGGTCCACCAGCACGTCGAGGCCGGTGATGTAGCCGTCCGGCGTCTCGAACAGCACGCCGACCACCCGGTGGCCGTAGATCGGGTCCTCGGGGTCGGTGGTGTGGAGCGCCAGCGACTGGATCGCATAGCCCGGCGCGCCGGCCTGGATCGGCGGCAGGTGCTGGCCGAGGCCGGAGCGGACCTCGGGGTGCGCGAGCGCGAGCTGGCGGGCGCGGTCGGTCTCCTCGGCCGCCAGCGGCGCCGGCACCGCCGGCGTCGCCGTCACCTCGAACACCGTCCGGGCCTCGAGGTCGACCGCCGACTGGATGGTGAGGTCCCCCTCGTAGCGGTAGTGGGTGACCAGCGCGAAGCGCCGCTCCTCCGCCTCCTTGAGGCGCAGCAGCTCCACCCGCACCCGGTAGACCGGTTCGAGGCTCGCGAGGTAAGCCGCCACCTCCGGGCTCTCCTCCGCCACCTGCCCCGCCAGGGCCTCCTCGGCGGCGGTCAGGATGTCGGGGTTCTGCGGGGGCTCTCCGGGAGACTGGGCGGCGACCGGCAGCGCGGCGGCGATCCCGCACGCCAGCGCCGCCGACACGATCGTCCTGCAGCAGGTCCTCATGCACTCCTCCTCTCGAGTCGGACGGTCCGCCCGCCGCAGCGACGCACATTGCAGCGTATTCACCATTCTGCACTTTCATGTGCAAATCGGCTCGGAAAGTGGGACTCCGTTCGAGTAGTAGGATCCCGCACCGAGTCCTGCATGCGTAATAAATCCGCTCTGCACCGGCACCCGCGCACCTCTCCGCCGCGCGAGAGGCTCCTCCTCGGGCTCCTCCTGCCCGCCCTCTTCCTCGCCGGCTGCGCCCACACCGCGCCGGCGCCGGCGACGCTTGGGACGGCGGCCGAGCCGGGTCCGCGGGCGGTAGGCGGCGCCGACTGCGGCCGGCTCTCCGGCTATGACGCGGTGATCGTCGGCGCCGGCCTCGCGGGGCTGGCCGCCGGACGGGAGCTGACCCACCTCGGGCGCTCGATCCTGATCCTCGAGGCCAACGACCGGATCGGCGGCCGCGGCCACGTCGGACGGATCGAGGCCGGGGGCGCGGGCGCGCCGCCGGTGCCGATCGACTACGGCGGCGCGTGGCTCCACGGCGTCCCGACCAACCCGCTCGTCGGCCTGGTCGACCGGATGGGCTTCGACCGCGTCCGCAGCGAGTTCGAGGTGCCGTTCTACATCGACGGCCGCCCGGCGACGCCGGAGGAGGACGCCGAGCTGGTCGAGGCGTTCGAGGAGTACGAGCAGGCGCTCGAGCGGGCGATGGCGCGGATCGAGTACGAGCACGCCCTCGCCGAAGAGGCGTGCGCGGACGGCGAGCGGATCGAGGCCGGCGCCCTGGCCGCCGAGGAGCTGTGCGAGCGCCTCGGCGGCACGAACGGCGGCGAGGTCGCCGGTCGCCTCTGCCGGCGCGCCCGCGAGATCGAGGGCGGCGGCCTCGAGCCCGACCGCTTCTGCGCCGAGGCGCGGCTCGCGCTGGCGGTCACGAGCGACATCGCCGCCGACTACCTGCCGCGCGACGAGCGCCTCGCCGATGTCGTGCCGCTCCTGGCCGCCTCCGCCGGCCCGCTCGAGACCGCGGCCGAGCTGGTCGCCAGCTCGGCGGTCGATGCCGGCGGTTTCGAGGCGGGCGAGGACGACCTGGTCGCGCAGGGGCTGGGCACCTTCGTCCAGGAGTACGGCGAGGGGCTGCCGGTCTGCCTGCGCTCCCCGGTCACCCGCATCGAGTACGGCGAGGACGGCGTCGAGGTCGAGGCCGGCGGCCGCCGCTACCGGGCCGCCCATGCGCTGGTGACGGTGTCGGTCGGCGTCCTCCAGGCGGGCGGGATCGCCTTCGAGCCGCCGCTCCCCGAGTGGAAGCGGCGGGCGATCGAATCGCTCCAGATGGGCCACATGCAGAAGGTGATCCTGCCGTTCGCGGGCGAGGTCCTGGGCGACGCCCCGGAAAACTCCTGGGTGCTGGTCGAGACCGCGGTCCACCCCGCCGAGCGCGAGCTGGCCCGGCGCCGGGGCTCGCCGGTCGCGGACCGCGGCCGGCGAGGGATGGCCTACGTGCTCCGGCCGCTCGGCGCCGAGATCGCGATCGCGTTCTACGGCGGCGACTGGGCGCGGCTCTTCGAGGGGGAGTGCGCGGGCGACGAGCGCGGCTCCGGCCCGCGCAGCGCCGGCGGCTGCGACGACCCGGCGATCGACGCCGCCGTCCGCCCCCTGCGCGAGATCTACGGCGCCGCGGCGATCGACGGCGCCCTCCTCGCCGACCGGATCCACGTCACCCGCTGGAGCCTCGAACCCTACACCCTCGGCGCCTACTCGGCGGCCCGGCCGGGGGGCTGGGACCAGCGCGCGGTCCTCGCCGAGCCGGTGGCCGCGGGACCCGGCGAGAGCGGCCCGCTGCGCCTCTTCTTCGCCGGCGAGGCGTGCTCGCGCACGATCTACAACGGCTCCTATCCGGGAGCCTGGGAGACCGGCCTCGTCGCCGCCCGGGCCATGCACGTCGAGCTGGGGACGGAGCCCGCCGGCGCCGTCCCCTGAGCCGCGCTCGGGCCTACGGCCAGAGCCAGCCGAAGCAGCCCGCGGTCAGGAGCGCGTAGATCAGCCCGTCGACCAGCCCGCGGAAGGTGTTGCTCCAGGGCTCGCCCCTCCAGATCGAGTTGGGGACGCCGCCGAGGCCGTAGGCGATGAAGGCGACCGTGCCGGCGAAGCGGAAGACGTCGAGGTAGTCGATCCCGGCGCCGAGCGTCCGTCCCGCGAGATAGGCGACGAAGACGCCCACCACCAGGCAGTAGACGAACCACTGGATCAGGTTCTTGCCCATCGACGGCGGCCCGCTCGGCAGCACCGCCAGGAGGCCGACCGGCCCCTGCTTGTACTTCGCCTGCATCTCGGGCGTGCCCATCTCCTTGCCGCTCGCGCAGTAGGGGAAGACGTAGAGGCCGGGGCCGAGCGCCCCGCCGCCGCGCAGCGCGCCGAGGGTCTTGGCCTCGTCCGGGAGCTGCTTGTAGTCCTTCCGGTGGAACGGGAGGACCATGTGCAGGACGGCGCTGGCGATGAACACCAGGACCGTCGAGAGCAGGATCGGCGCCCACAACGACAGGATCGAGATCATCTCGGACCCTCCCTCTGAGCTTCGAGCCCGGCGCCGCCGGAGCGCATGCGCCGAACCGGGGTTGGCTGTCGAAAGACTCGCGAAGCTTAGCACCGCCGTGCGGGCTCGACGCCCCCGGTTTTGACGCTCCCCCACCGCTGTGCGACACTCCGCGCATGATCCCGCTCGAGAGACCGCGGCTCCGGCGCCGGCTGATCGCCTCGGCCGTCCTGGCGCTCTGGATCGCCCCGGCGGCGAGCGCGCTCGCGGCCGGCGCCCACCTCGCTCTCGAGCACCACCACGCCGAGGCACGGCACCGCCACGAGGCCGCGGCGCTGGAGCTGGCGCTGGCCGCGGTCCACGGACACCACCACGATCTCGGGGCGGTCCCCGACCACGAGCACTCGGCGCCGGTGACCGGCGGCACGATCACCCAGCCGAGCGCGCCGCCGGCCGCCGAGGCGCCGCCGGCCGATCCCGCCCCGCGACTCGCGGGCGCCGCGGCCGTCACCCTCCTTCCGGCCCGCCACGGGCCGCCGGTTCCGCTCTTCACCGCCCACTGTTCGCTGTTGCTCTGATCCCGAGTCGTCCGCCGGGCTCGCCGTGAGCCCGCCGTTGAACGACTCGGGAAAGGAGCAGGCATGCATCGCGCGTTCGCCGCCTTGACGGCGGCTCTCCTCGCCGTACCCTCGGCGGCCGGGCAGACCGCCGTCGTCGTCACCGAAGCCGAGTTCCTCGCCGCGGTCGGCGAGGACCATCCCGCCGTCGTGGCTCTCCGCGAAGCCGTCGGGGAGGCGCGCGCGGAGGCCCTCGCCGCGTCGGTCCTCGCCGATCCCGGCCTCGGGATCCTGCGCGAGGACCCCGACGGCGCCGCCGAGCAGATCGACCTGACCGTCGCGTGGCAGCCCCCCCGGCCGGGCCGCCGCCTCGCCATGGCCGCCGCCGATCGCGGCGTCGACGCCGCCGAGGCCCGCCTCGCCGCCGACCGCCTCGCGCTGCGCCTGGCGCTGCGCGAGGTCTACGCGGAGTGGGCGATCGCGACCGCGCGGGTCGAGCTCCTGGCGGACCACGCCGAGAGGCTGGCGGAGCTGGCCCGCCGCGAGCGGCTGCGGGCCGAGCGCGGGGAGGCGTCGGGGCTCGAGGCCCGCCGGCTCGCGCTCGCCGCCGGCGAGGCCGGGTCGCGCGTGGCTCTCGCCGAGGCGGAGGCCGCGGCCGCCCGGGCGGCCGCGCGGGGCTGGCAGCCTGCGCTCGGCGAGGATGCCGTCCCGGAGCTGCCCCGGCTGCCGCCGCCGCCGGCGGGCCTGCCGGCCGGGCACCCGCGGCTCACCGCCCTCGAGCAAGACCTCGCGGCGGCGGGCCTCGAGCGGCAGGTCGCGGCTCGCGTCGCGCGCTGGCCCGAGCTGGTGGCGGGCTGGCAGCGCCAGGAGCTCGACGCCGGCGCGGTCGAGGGGCCGCTCCTGGGCCTCTCCTGGCCGCTGCCGCTGCTCGACCGGAACCGCGCGGAGCGCAGCCTCGCCGCGACCCGCGAGGAGGCCGCCGCGGCGCGCCTCGCGGCGGCCCGCGCGCACCTCGAAGCCGATCGCGCGGGCCGCCTCGCCGCCTACCGGCGCCTTGCCGCGGCCACCCGCGAGGCCGGCGCGACCGCGGCCGGCAACGACTCGATGATCGCCGCCGCCATCGCCGGCTTCGAGCACGGCGAGGCGGGGCTGACCGACCTGCTCGAGACCCTGCGCTCGGCCGCCGAAGCCGAGTCGACGGCGCTCGACCTCCACGCCGCCGCGCTGACCGCCCACCGCCGTCTCGAGGAGCTGGCCGGGAGCGCCCTCGACCTGCTCGACCCATCGACCTCCGAGCCTCCGGGAGAGACCCCATGAAGATCGCCGACGCTCGCTTCGCCGCTCTCGCCGTCCTGCTGCTCGGCGCCGGCGGCTGCGCGGACGAGCCCCCCGAGGCGGTGACCGGCGGCGGCGAGAGCTGGTCGGTGACCGCCTGGGGCGAGCGCTACGAGGTCTTTCCGGAGGTCGCTCCCCTGGTCGCCGGCGAGGCGGTCTCGGCGCACACCCACGTCACCGTGCTCGACGGCTTCACGCCGCTCGCGGAGGGGCGCGTGGAGATCGTGCTCCGCGGTCCGGACGGCGAACAGGTCCTTCGCCGCCACCGAGCCGGTCCGGCCCGGGATCTTCGACGTCGAGATCCGGCCCGAGGCGGCCGGCGACTACGAGCTCGGCTTTCGGATCTCCTCGCCCGCCGGGGACGAGGAGATCCGCGGCGGGCCGGGTCGCGGTCGGCACCGCCGGATCGCCCGGCGGGCTCCTGGCGGCGCCCGCGCCCCGGGGGTCGCCGACGCCGGCGAGCCGGTGCCGTTCCTCAAGGAGGAGCAGTGGCGGACGGCTTCGCCACCGAATGGGTGCGCCGCGGGGCGCTCGAGCGGAGCGTCGCGGGGCTCGCCCGCGTCCGCCCGCCCGCGGGCGGCGAGGCCGCGGTCACCGCACCCGTGGACGCGGTGCTGCTGCCGGAGCCCTGGCCCTACCCCGGCCAGCGCGTGGCCGCCGGCGCGGCGCTCTTCCGGCTCGTGCCGAGGGTCGCCTCCGAGAGGAGCCTCCCGGGCCTCGAGGCCGACGTCGCGGCGCTCGAGACCGAGCTGGCGGCCGCCCGGGCCCGCCTCGGGCGGCTCGAGGAGCTGCTCGCGCTTGAGGCGGCCAGCCGGCGCGAGGTCGAGGAGGCGCGGTCGCAGGAGGCGGTGCTCGCGGCGCGGCGGGAGGCCGCCGGGCGCGACCTGGCGGCGGCGCGCGCCGCGCGCGAGGGCGGGACCGCCGGAGCCGTGACCCTCCGTTCGCCGCTCGCCGGCACGGTGGCCGAGGTGACGGCGGCGCCGGGTGCGGCGGTCGGGGCGGGCACGCCGCTCGCCCGCCTGGTCGCCACCGACCGCGCCTGGCTGGAGGTGGCGCTGGCGCCGGAGGACGCCCGGGTCCTGGCTGCCGGCGCCGTCCGGGGTGCGGTCGTGACCCTGCCGGAGGGCCGGCCGGTGACCTTCGATCCGGCCGCGGTGCGCCTGGTCTCGGTGGCGCCCGAGGTGGACCCCGCCAACGGCCGGGTCTCGGCGCTGGTCGAGGTGCCGGCGGACGGCCTGGTGCTGGGCACCTCGGTCGAGGCGCGCCTCCTGCTCGCGGGCGAGGTCGAGGGCGTGGTCGTGCCGGCCTCGGCGCTGGTCGACGACGGCGGGGTCGCCGTCGTCTATCTGCAGCTCTCCGGCGAGCGCTTCGCCCGCCAGCCGGTGCGCGTCGTGGAACGGCAGGGAGAGCGGGCGCTGGTCGACGGGCTGTTCCCCGGGCAGCGCCTGGTGACCGCGGGGGGCGAGGCGATCCGCCGCTCCTCGCTGATGGCGAGCGGGGAGGCCCACGGCCATGTCCACTGAGCCGGCGGCGGGCGCGCTCGACCGGCTGATCCGCGGCTCGATCGAGCACCGCTGGCTGGTGCTCGCGGCGGCCGCGCTCCTGCTCGCGGCGGGCGGAGCCTGGATCGCCGGGCTGCCGGTCGACATCTTCCCGGACCTCTCGGCGCCGGCGGTGACGGTGATCACCGAGGCGCCCGGCATGGCGCCGGAGGAGATCGAGCTCGCTGGTCACCTTCCCGATCGAGTCGGCGGTCAACGGCTCGCCCGGAGTGCGGCGGCTGCGCTCGGTCTCGGCCGACGGGATCTCGGTGATGTGGGTCGAGTTCGAGTGGGGGACCGACGTCTACCGCGCGCGCCAGGTGGTCGCCGAGCGGCTCCAGCGGGTCGAGCTGCCGGCCCAGGCGCAGCAGCCCGAGCTCGGGCCGATCTCCTCGATCATGGGCGAGATCACGTTCATCGCGCTGACCTCGGAGACCGTCCCGCCGATGGAGCTGCGGCGGCTCGCCGAGACGGTGGTGCGGCGAAACCTCCTGGCGATGCCCGGCGATCTCGCAGGTGGTCCCGATCGGCGGCGAGGTGCGCCAGCTCCAGGTGACCGTCCGGCCGGCGGCGCTCGCGCAGCACCGGCATCGGCCTCGACGAGGTGATCGACGCGGTGGCGGGCGCCAGCCGCAGCCCGGCGGCCGGCTTCCACGTCGAGGGCGGCCAGGAGTACCTGGTGCGCGGCCTCGGCCGGGCGCGGAACCCGGGCGACGTCGCCGCCGCGGTGGTGGCCGTCGGCGGCGGCGTGCCGGTCACCGTCGGCGACCTCGCCGAGGTCGAGTGGGGCGCCGAGCCCGCGCGCGGCACGGCCTCCTACCGCGGCCGGCCGGCGGTCGTGCTCTCGGTCCAGAAGCAGCCGGGAGCCAACACCCTGGAGCTGACCGACGGCGATCGACGGCGTGCTCGCGCGGCTCCAGGAGGCGCTCCCCGAAGGCGTGGTGATCGAGAAGGAGAACTTCCGCCAGGCCGACTTCATCCGGGTCGCGATCCGACAACGTGTTGACCGCCCTCGGCGAGGGCGCCGTGCTCGTCGTGGTCGTGCTGTTCCTCTTCCTCGGCAGCGTGCGTACCACCCTGATCTCGGCGCTCGCGATCCCGCTCTCGCTGGTCGCCGCGGTGGTCGTGCTGTCGGCCTTCGGGCTGCACCGTCAACACCATGACGCTCGGCGGGCTGACGATCGCGATCGGCGCTCCTGGTCGACGACGCGATCATCGACGTCGAGAACGTCTTCCGCCGCCTGCGCGAGGAACACGGGCGGCCGGACCCGCGGCCGGTCCGCGAGACGGTGGCGGCGGCGACCTCCGAAGTGCGTGAGCCCGATCCTCTTCGCGACCCTGATCATCATCCTGGTCTTCCTGCCGATCTTCTTCCTCCCCGGCCTCGAGGGGCGCCTCCTCGAGCCGCTCGGCCTGGCGTTCGTCACCGCCCTCGCCGCCTCGCTGCTGGTGGCGCTGACCGTGACGCCGGTGCTCTGCGCTCTCCTCCTGGGAAGCTCGCGGGCGCTCGAGACCAAGGAGCCGTGGCTCCTGCGCGCGTTCCAGGCGGCCTACCGGCCGACCCTGGCGTGGTGCCTCGGCCACCGGCGGTGGGTGATCGCGGCGACCGCGGTCGCGGTGGCCGCCGCGCTCGCGGTGGTCCCCGGCCTCGGCCGGAGCTTCCTGCCGCCGTTCAACGAGGGCTCGCTCACGGTGTCGGTGGTCAGCCCGCCGGGCATCCCGCTCGCGGAGAGCGACCGGCTCGGCCGCCAGGTGGAGGAGGCGCTGCTCGTCGTTCCCCGAGGTGGTGTCGACCAGCCGGCGCACCGGCCGCGCCGAGAAGGACGAGCACGTCCAGGGCGTCAACGCCTCCGAGATGGAGGTCGTCCTCGGACCGCTCGACCAGGGCCGCGACAAGGAGGAGCTGCTGGCGGCGATGCGGCGGGCGGTCGCCGCCGTCCCGGGCGTCTCGGTCTCCTTCGGCCAGCCGATCAGCCACCGGATCGATCACATGATCTCGGGCAGCAAGACCAACCTCGCGGTCAAGGTCTTCGGGCCCGACCTCGGCGGTCCTGCGCAGCGTCGCCTCCGGCGTCGAGCGGGCGCTCTCCGGAGTGCCGGGGATCGTCGACCTCTCGAACCAGGAGCAGGCGGCGATCCCCCAGCTGATCGTCGACTTCGACCGCCCGGCGCTGGCCCGCCACGGGCTCTCGGCCGACGCGCTCGGCCGAGGCGGTCGAGGCGCTCTTCCAGGGGGTCGCGGTCGGCGAGATCGTCGAGGAAGGGCTCACGTCGCGGCGTCGTGGTCCGGCTGCCGGCCGAGCTGCGCTCCTCGCCGCGAGCGAATCGCCGACCTGCCGGTCTCGACCCCCGCCGGGCGAGCTGGTCGTCGCGCTCGGCGAGGTCGCCGACGTGCGCTTCGACCTCGGTCCGTCGATGATCCGGCGCGAGAACGTCCAGCGGGTCGCGATGCTCACCGCCAACGTCGCCGGCGCCGACCTCGCCGGCACCGTCGAGCGCGCCCGCGCCGCGGTCGACGCCGGCGGTCGACCTGCCCCGCCGGCTACCTGGTGACCTTCGGCGGCCAGTTCGAGGAGGCGGCCGAGAGCGTGCGCCACCTGGCGCTCCTGGCGGTCCTCGATCGTGGCCGGCATGTACGGGCTCCTCTATCGTCGCCTTCCGCAGCCACCGCGAGACCCTGGTCGTGCTGGTCAACCTGCCGCTGGCGCTGATCGGCGGCGTCTTCGCGGTCGCCCTCGGCGACGGCGTGCTGTCGGTGGCGACGCTGGTCGGCTTCGTCACCCTGTTCGGGATCGCCACCCGCAACGGCGTGCTGCTGGTCGCGCACTACCAGCACCTGATCGCCGAGGAGGCGCTGCCGCTCGCCGAGGCGGTGCGCCGCGGCTCGCGCGGAGCGGCTGGCGCCGATCCTGATGACGGCGCTGACCGCCGGGCTGGCGCTGATCCCGCTGGTGATCGCCGGCGGCGAGCCGGGCAACGAGATCCAGAGCCCGATGGCGCTGGTGATCCTCGGCGGGCTCCTCACCTCGACCTTCCTCAACCTGGTGGTGGTGCCGGCGCTCTACCTGCGCCGGCGCGGCGGCGGCTGACGTTCGGCCGCCTCCAGGGCAGCCTCGGCATCGAGGAGCCCGCTGGAGTAAGCCTTTCCTAATGTAGGCACCGGAGCACGAGCGGCCCGACCACACCCTCGAGGTCTCGGCCCTGGTCCACGAGACCTTCCTGCGCCGGAGGCGGCGATCCGGCCGATCGGCGGCCCGCCCGCGGGCTCCGGCGCATATGATTCCCGGGTGCGTGCCAAATGGGTCCTGATCGGCGCCGCCACCGGCGCCGCCGGCGGTGTCGCCGCCCACTTCCTGCTCGGCGAATCGGCGGCGCTCGACGCCTTCGTCCGCTACGTCACCCAGCCGGTCGGGCAGATCTTCCTGCGCCTGCTCTTCATGCTGGTGATCCCGCTGATCGTCTCGGCGCTGGCGCTCGGCGTCGCCGGGCTCGGCGACCTCAAGAGCCTCGGCCGGATCGGCCTGAAGACCCTCGCCTACACCGTGGTGGTGTCGGCGATCGCGGTGGTGATCGGCGTCGCGCTGGTCAACGTCCTGCGGCCCGGGCGACGGGATGTCGGACGCGACGCGGCGCGCGGCTGGCCGAGCGAGCGGCCGAGCGCGCCGCCGGCCTCGGCCACGGCCGCCGGCGCCGAAGACCGGCCTCGACCTGCTGATCCAGATCGTCCCCGACAACCCGGTGCGCGCCGATGGCCGAGCGGCGACATGCTGGCGGTGATGTTCTTCGCCCTGCTGCTCGGCATCGGCCTGGTCGCTCGACCCGCACCGACGCGGCGCGCCGCTTCGAGGAGGCGCTCCAGGGGCTCTACGACGTCACCATGAAGCTGATCGGGCTCGTGATCGCCGTCGCCCCGATCGGCGTCGCCGCGCTGCTCTTCACCCTCACCGCCGCAGCTCGGCTACGAGATCCTGCTGCCAGCTCGCGCGCTACGTCGGCGTCGTGGTCCTGGCGCTCGCGATCCACCAGTTCGTCGTCTACTCGCTCGCGGTGCGCCTCCTCGGCGGCATGAGCCCGCTGCGCTTCTTCCGCGCCATCCAGCCGGCGATGCTGACCGCGTTCTCGACCGCCTCCTCGAACGCCACGCTGCCGACCGCGCTCGAGGTCGCCGAGCGACCACCTCCGGCTGCCGCCGCCACGTCGCCCGCTTCGTCCTCACCATCGGCTCGACCGCCAACCAGAACGGCACCGCGCTCTTCGAGGGCGTCACCGTGCTCTTCCTGGCGCAGTTCTACGGCGTCGAGCTGTCGCTCGGCGCAGCAGGCGACGGTGGTGCTGATCTGCATCCTCGGCGGCATCGGCACCGCCGGCGTCCCGGCCGGCTCGATCCCGGTCGTGGCGCTGATCCTCGGCATGGTCGGCGTGCCGGTCGAAGGCATCGGCCTGATCCTCGGCGTCGACCGCTTCCTCGACATGTGCCGCACCACGCTCAACGTCACCGGCGACCTCGCCGCGGCGGTGGTGGTGTCGCGCGGCGAGGGGAGGGCGGAGTCGCCCGACTCCTGGCAGCGGACGGCGACCGGCGACCCGATGCCCGACGTCGTCGAGGCTATCCGGCGGGACCGCGACGAGCACTGAAGCCGCTTACGACGACTCGTCGAATCGGCTCCGGGTGGGCAGCGACCCATGCTCGGAATGCGTCGAGAAGATCCCGGGAAACCTGGCCGAACGTCGAGCGAGAAGCGACCAGGTCGACGTCGCGTCGCCCGGCGGCGCATCAGCGCCGGCGCCGCGGCGGCGGCGGACCGCCGTCCGCTTCGGCCGCCGGCGCCGCCCACCCGCGGACCGTCCCGTGGTGGGGTGCCCAGGCGGTCCAGACGGCGGCTGCCCAGCGCCGCACCCTGCTCTCGTGCTCGGCGGCGGTGCGGGCGGCGACGATGTCGGCGACGGTGCCGGCGCCGAGCCGGGCCGGCGGCTCGAGCCAGACCAACGTAGGCCGGGCGGCCAGCACGCGCCGGATCGCCGCGGTCGCGCGCGCGCCATTGAAGCCGCGCTCGAGCACGAGGTGGAGACTCACCAGGTGAACCGCCACCGACTGGATCGAGCGCCGCGACGGCACCCCGGGATGCTGAGCGGCATAGGCGTCGACCGTCAGCCGGTGGACCTCCGGGTAGCGCAGCTCGCCGTACTCGCGCGCCAGCACCTCGCCGTAGAGAGCCCAGCACCCGGTGGCGGCGCCTATGTAGGGGTGGGACGGTCCTGCGACGTCGGCCACCGTCAGGCCGCACCCCGGACAGGTCGTGGTTCGTTCGGTGCTCATCGCGGCCGGCGGCTCCGCGCACTTCGAGGAGAGCGATCTCTACAGGGAATCGTCGATCAGATCCGGGTGTGCAGCGACCCACTGCCGCAGCGCATCGAGAAGCCGGCGGACGTCGTCGACGTGCTCGGTCAGGATCCGGTAGAGCTCGGCCGGCGTCACTTCGTCGTAGAAGTGGACGAGGCGGTTGCGATAACCCGCCATCGTCCCCAGACGCTCGGCCTGCGCGGCATCGAGGACCGACAACTCGCCGAGACGGCGGGCGATCGACTTGTACTCGGCGATCGGCTCGCCGAACCCCTTGGCCAGAATGTGACGCCCCAGGTCGAACAGCGCCTCGAGCCCCCGGCGCAGGAACGACTCCCCCGCGGCCACCATCCGCAGATCGGCCAGGAACTCGGACTCGCTCGCCAGCGGCAGGCTGCGCACGCCGGCGAGCATCCGTTCGACCGTCTGGGTCTTGTCCGAGACGACGGCGCTCCGCATGCGGGCCGGGCTCACCGCTCCTCCGGTGTGAGCAGCGCCCGCCGGCGCTCAGCGCTCGAACGGCGCCAGGTCGCCGGCGCGGCGCAGGATGTAGAGGTCGAGCTCGTCGAGCCGCCGGCCGTCGCGCTCGAAGATCCGCTCGCCGCGGATCGCTTCGAGGGCCAGGAACGCCCCGGTCCGGGACAGGTCGACGACGTCCACCCGAAGGCCGGCCGCGCGTTCCAACTCGTCCGCGAGGAGGACCGTCCGCTCGAGACCCGCCGGGCCGTCGAAGACCACCGCGACATCGGCATCCGAGCCGTCGCGCTCGTCGCGCCGCGCGCGCGATCCGAACAGGTAGGCACCGAGGATCTCCGGGTGACGCTCGAGGACGCCGCGAAGGCGCTCTTCCAGCCGGCCCTGGGCAGACATGGTCACCTGCGATCTCCGCGGCGGTCCGCCGGGAGGCCCCTCGCCTCGGCGACGGTCTCCGCCAGGTTTCGTGGATGTTACCGCGCGGGCGGCGGCTGGTGCGCCCGCACTGCCCCTCGACCAACGACTCGCACGCCGCGCCCGGCGAGTTGGTCGAGGTACGGCACCCCGCGGTCAGCGGATCGGGATAAGGCGCCGTACAGCCGATCGATCCGCCCGAGCGCGATCGCCTGGGCGGCGGTGCCGGCGCAGGCGGCGACGCTCCGGTCGAGCGCGGCGAAGCGCGGATCGCGGGTGTGCCCGGCGCGCCAGCGGGCGAAGATCTGGAGCGCGATCACCGCCAGCTTGAAGAGCCCGTAGGCATAGAGGAAGACGGCGTCGCCGACGTCGCGCCCCGAGGCGCGGGCGTAGCGCTCGACGACGCCGGCGCGGTCGGGGTTGCCCGGGAGCGCGGTCGGGCCGAGGCCGAGCGCGACCATCTCGGGCGGATCGCCGGGATCGACCCAGTAGCCGAGCGTGGTGCCGAGGTCGAGCAGCGGATCGCCGACCGTCGCCATCTCCCAGTCGAGCACCGCGAGGACCCGCCCCAATCCCCCGGCGCCAGCACCAGGTTGTCGTGCTTCAGGTCGTTGTGGATCAGCGCCGCGCCCGAGCCGGCGGGGACGCGCGCGGCCAGCCAGGCGGCGACGCGGTCCATCTCCTCGATCCCGCCCCCGTCGAGAGCGGGCGCCGCCTTCCGGTAGCGCCCGGTCCACCCCTCGACCTGGCGTCCGGCGTACCTCTCGGGCCGGCCGAGGTCGCCGAGCCCGGCGGCCCGCCAGTCGACCGCGTGCAGCTCGGCCAGCGTCTCGACCAGAGCGCCCGCGGCCGCAGCCAACCGCTCGGCCGCCGGTGCCGGCCCGCGTGCGACCGAAGAGCGCAGGATCACCCCCTCGACCCGCTCCATCAGGTAGAACGGCGCCCCGAGCACCTCGAGATCGCCGCAGAAGAGCAGCGCCCGCGGCGCCTTCGGGTAGACCGGCGCGAGCGCCGAGAGGATCCGATGCTCGCGCGCCATGTCGTGCGCGGTGGCGATCCTGGCGCCGAACGGCGGCCGGCGCAGGACGAGCCGGCGGTCGCCGAGGCGCAGCAGGTAGGTGAGGTTGGAAAAACCGCTCGGGAACTGCTCGGCCGAGAGGGGGGCGGCGGAGAGGTCGGCGGTGGCGCCCGGGAGGTGCTCGGCGAGGTAGGCGGCGAGGCGGTCGAGGTTCAGCTCCTCGCCGGGGCGGACCGGGGCCGCCGTGTCGAGCCCATCGCCGGCGGATGGCGGCCGCGGAACCTGACCCTCGAGCCTGTGCATCGCGGACGCGAGTCTACAAGCGCCTGCCGACGGGCTCCCCGAGCGAGTCCGGCGGCGCGTGCCGGGACGGCCGCGCAGCCGCGCCCTATCGTAGGCTCTGAACGCGGTGCCTCACGGCGCCGGGGAGAGAACGATGAGCATCTACGCCACGCTGTGGAGCCTCAAGTTTCCACGCACCGGGCAGTACTACCTCGGCTGCGAATGGATCGAGGTTCATGGTCAAGCCGTGCCGGGGCATGTCGGCACTCCGACCGAAGGCTTCGGCTACGAGGACGGTGATCCGTTCGTCGACTTCCTGCCTCCGGCGATCGAGCTGGACGGCGAGGACGATCACCGACTCCGCGCGGTGTACATCGTCACCGAGGAGACGACGAAGGGCAGCGAACGCGCCGGCCAGGAGTACATCGATCCCCTCTTGGTCTTCACCGGCGCAGAGTACGAGCGCCTTTCGTTCGACGAGCTCCATCATCGGATCTGCCTTGCCCTCCTCGGTGACCGCCCGCGAGTCGTCTCCCAACGCGTCCTGCCCGACGGCACTCTCCAGACCACCTTCCACGATGGGTCGATCGAGATCGGGTCGATTCCGGGCCGGCCACCGGTTACACTCGCCTGACCGACCCGAGCCCTCCGATGGACTTCGCGATCCCCCCCGCCACCGAGGAGATGCTGGCGCGCGTCCGCGCCTTCGTCGAGGCGGAGCTGCACCCGCTGGAGCCCGTGCTCCTCGCCGGCCGGCACGCCGAGGCCGAGGCGGCGGTGATCACGCTCCGGGCCGGGGTCCGCCGGCTCGGCCTGTGGGCGCCGGGGCTGTCGCGCGAGCTGGGCGGCATGGGGCTCGGGCTGGTCGAGCTGGGGCTCTTCTCGGAGGCGGTCGGGGGCTCGCCGCTCGGGCACCTCGCGTTCGGCTGTCAGGCGCCGGACGCCGGCAATCTCGAGATCCTCGACCGCCACGCCTCGCCCGCTCAGCGCGAGCGCTGGCTCGGGCCGCTCGCCGCCGGGGAGATCCGGAGCTGCTTCGCGATGACCGAGCCGGGGAGCCCGGGCTCGAACCCGACGGTGCTCGCGACGCGCGCCGAGGAGGCGCCGGCGTCCGCGGGGGGCGGCTGGACGATCGACGGCCACAAGTGGTTCGTCTCGAGCGCCGAGGGGGCGGCGCTCTCGGTGGTGATGGCGGTGACCGACCCGGAGGCGGAGCCCCACCGCCGGGCCAGCATGCTGCTGGTGCCGACCGATGCGCCCGGTTTCGAGATCGTGCGCAATCTGCCGGTGATGGGCGAGGCCGGCGGCGGCTGGTTCAGCCATGCCGAGGTGCGGCTCTCGGGCTGCCGGGTCGGCCCGGAGGCGCTCCTCGGCGAGCGCGGCCGGGGCTTCGTGATCGCCCAGGAGCGGCTCGGGCCGGGGCGGATCCACCACTGCATGCGCTGGCTCGGGATCTGCGCCCGCGCGCTCGACCTGATGTGCCGGCGCGCCGTGAGCCGCGAGATCGCCCCCGGCGAGGCGCTCGCCGACCGCGACCTGGTGCGGGCCTGGATCGCCGAGTGCGCGGCCGAGATCGCCGCCGCGCGCCTCCTGACCCTGCACACCGCGTGGACCATCGAGCGCCGCGGCTGGCGCGCCGCCCGCGCCGAGGTCTCGATGATCAAGTTCCAGGTCGCCGCCGCGCTCGGCCGGGTGCTCGACCGCACGCTCCAGGTCCACGGCGGCCTCGGCATGCTCGACGACACGCCGCTCGCCTGGTTCTACCGCCACGAGCGCGCGGCGCGGATCTACGACGGGCCGGACGAGGTCCACAAGCTGGCGCTGGCGCGGAAGCTCCTTCGGCCCTACCGGGACGGCGGGGCCCGATCGGCGGGCTCGCCGGGCCGCGACCACGAACCCTAGCGGTTCGGCAGCCCGCGACGATCGCCCAGGGCGGACGGAACCGCCGCCGACGGTGTATCCTCTGGCGCCCCTTCAACTCTCTGGGAGGCTTGGTTAGGAATGAAGAATCAGCTCTTGCTGGTGGCTGCCGCCCTCTTGCTCTCGGCCGGCTCGGCGCAGGCGCTCGTCGAACCCTCGGCGTCGCCTCTCGGCGACAAGGAGGTCCGCCTCGCGGGCCTCGACGCCGAGCCCAGGCTGGTGCGGATCGGCGACCTCGACCCCGCCCTCGCGAGCGACTTCGAGAGCCGCCTGACGGTGCTCGGCCTCGACTCGCGGTTCGCCGTCGTGGATACGCGCGGCGCCCACTGGGCGACGCTCTGGCTCAAGCGCCCCACGATCCCCGGCACCGGGGTCGGCAACCAGCTCACCTGGAACCAACTCGGGCACGCTTCCGCACCCGGCGGGGAAGCCCTCGCCGGCGCGGCCTGGGACCAGTTCGTGGCCTTCCTCGGGGAGTACCGCCTGCAGCTCGGCATCGACCCCGCCGAGCTGACCCGGCGGGTCGGCGTCCTCTCCGGCGGCGAGATCGTCCAGATCCACGCCGCGCGCGAGGTCGACGGCATTCCGGTCCGCGGCGCCGCGGTCGCGGGCACGATCAACCACGGCAACCTGATCCTGTTCGGCACCGAGCGCTGGGGGCGGATCGACGTTCCGACGGTCCCGACCCTGAGCGCGGAGGCGGCGATCGCGCGGCTCGAGCGGCACCTGGCCCCCTTCCACCCGGCCCGCTACCGCGGCGAGCCGCGCCTCGAGCTGCTGCCGGTCGGCGGCGAGGGCGAGATCGGCCGCGGCTACACGCACCGGCTGGCGTGGATCGTCGAGCCCCACTTCAGCGGCCTGAACAACCGCTACGAGGCGGCGATCGACGCTCACTCCGGCGAGGTGCTGAGCCTGGAGGACACCAACCACTACGTCACCCGCAACGTCAAGGGCGGCGTCTTCCCGACCTCCTACGACGGCGCCCTGCCCGACGGCGTCGAGGTCCCCGGCTACCCGATGCCGTTCGCCGAGGTCGTCCACGGCGGCGGCACCTCGACCACCGACTCGGGCGGCAACGTCTTCGACGCCGTGGGCACGATGACGACCGCGCTCGCGGGGCCGTTCATCCGCATGAACGACCTCTGCGGCCCGATCGCCGAGTCGGCCGCGGTCGGCGACCTCGACCTCGGGATCAGCGGCGGCGTCGACTGCGCCACGCCGCCGGGGGCCTCGCTCGGCAACACCCACTCCTCGCGCACCGGCTTCTACGAGCTGAACCGGATCGTCGAGATGGCCCGGACGCACTGGCCCGACCCGGGTCCGACCAACACCTGGCTCAACAGCCAGCTCATCTCCAACATGAACATCCCCCTGACCTGCAACGCCTTCTGGGGCGGCGGGACGGTCAACTTCTACCGCGAGGGGAGCCCCTGCGGCAACACTGGCCAGCTCGCCGGCGTGTTCGACCACGAGTGGGGCCACGGCATCGACGACAACGGCACCGCCGGCACGGTCTCCTCGCCCGGCGAGGGCATCGCCGACCTCTACGCGGCGTTCCGCCTCGGCCAGTCGTGCGTCGGCCGCGGCTTCCGCATCAACGGCACCTTCTGCGGCGGCTACGGCGACCCGTGCACGCCGGCGTCCGGCTGTTCCGGCGTCCGCACCGTCGACTGGGCGGACCGCACCTCGGGCCTGCCCCACGACGTCGACTGGGTGCTCGGCAACGGCTCCTGCGGCAGCGTCCACTGCCGGGGCACGCTCTACTCCGAGTCGGTCTGGGACCTCTGGAAGCGCGACCTGCCGACGATCTACGGCATGGACGACCTGACCGCCCAGGAGATCGCCACCCGGCTGACCTTCCTCGGCGCCGACGCCGTCACCACCTGGTTCGTCCTCGACAACACCGGCGGCGGCTGCGCCGCCACCAGCGGCTACCAGCAGTTCCTCGGCGCCGACGACGACAACGGCGACCTGACCGACGGCACGCCGCACATGCAGGCGCTGTTCTCGGCGTTCGACCGCCACCAGATCGCGTGCGCCACGCCCACGGTCCAGGACGGCGGCTGCGCCGCCCGCCCGGCGACGGCTCCGGTGGTCGCCGCGACGCCGGGGGACACCGCCGCCGAGCTGTCCTGGGCGGCGGTCCCCGACGCCGCGCGCTACAAGATCTACCGCACCGACGGCGAGTTCCAGTGCAACTTCGGCAAGGCGATCGTCGGCGAGACCACCGGAACGAGCTTCTCGGACAGCGGCCTGCAGAACGGCCGCGAGTACTCCTACGTCGTCGCCGGCTTCAACGCCTCGGACTCCTGCATGGGTCCGGTGAGCGCCTGCGCCGGCGTGACGCCGGGGCCGCTCTTCGCCGACGGCTTCGAGTCGGGCGACACCTCGGCCTGGACGGACGCAGTGCCCTGACGGCGCGAGGATTCGCAGGATAGACAGGAGTAGCCAATGGTGTATCCTATGCAAACCCTCAAAATGACCGGGAGACTAGGAATGAAGAAGCAGCTCTCGCTGGTTGCCGGTGCCCTTCTGCTCACGGCCGGGTCGGCCCTCGCGCTGGTCGAGCCGCCGGCCTCGCCCCTGGCCGACAAGGAGGTCCGGCTCGCCGGCCTCGACGCCGAGCCGTCGCTGGCGCGGATCGCGGATCTCCCCCCCGGCCTCGCGGCGGACTTCGAGAGCCGTCTCACGGTGCTCGGGCTCGACTCGCAGTACGCCATCGTCGACACCCGGGGCCTGCACTGGGCCACCCTCTGGCTCAAGCGGCCGCTGATCCCGGGCGGCGGGGTCGGCAACGACCTGACCTGGAACCAGCTCGGTCACGCCGCGTCGCTCAACGGCCAGGCGCTCGGCGACGCGGCCTGGAACGAGTTCGTCGACTTCCTCCGCGCCAACCGGCAGCAGCTCGGCATCGACCCGGCCCAGCTCGAGAAGCAGGTCGGCATCGCCGACGGCGGCGACATCGTCCAGATCCACGCCGCCCGGCAGATCAACGGCGTCCCGGTGCGCGGCGCCGCGGTCGTCGCGACGATCAACCACGGCAACCTGATCCTGCTCGGCACCGAGCGCTGGGGGACGATCGGCGAATCGAATGTCCCGACCCTGACCGCGGAGGCGGCGATCGACCGGCTCGGCGACCACCTCGCGCCGGCCGTCCCCGACCGCTACCGTGACAAGCCCCGCCTCGAGCTGCTGCCCGTCGGCACCGGCGGCCCGGCCGGCCAGGGCTGGTCGCACCGCCTGGCCTGGATCCTCGAGCCCGAGTTCGACGGCCTGGGCCAGCGCTACGAGGCGGCGATCGACGCCCACAACGGGAGCGGTGATCAGCCTCCAGGACACCAACCACTACGCCGGCCGCAACGTCAAGGGCGGCGTCTACCCGGCCTCCTACGACGGCGCGATCCCGGACGGCGTCGAGGTGCCCGGCTACCCGATGCCGTTCGCGAAGGTCACCCACACGAGCGGCACCTCCACCACCGACTCGGGCGGCAACGTCTTCGACGCCACCGGCACCATGAGCACCGACGCTCGAGGGGCCGTTCATCCGCATGAACGACAACTGCGGCGCGATCAACGAGTCGAGCCCGGACGGCGACCTCGACCTCGGGTTCAGCGCCGGCGTCGACTGCGCCACGCCCGCGGGCGCCTCGGCCGGCAACACCCACTCGTCGCGCACCGGCTTCTACGAGCTGAACCGGATCGCGGAGCAGGCCCGCGGCCACTGGCCCCCGCGAACACCTGGCTCAACAGCCAGCTCACCTCGAACATGAACATCAACCAGACCTGCAACGCCTTCTGGGCGCGGCGGCACGGTCAACTTCTACCGCGAGGGCAGCGCCTGCGGCAACACCGGGCAGCTCGCCGGCGTGTTCGACCACGAGTGGGGCCACGGCATCGACGACAACGGCACCGCCGGCACCGTCTCCTCGCCCGGCGAGGGCATCGCGGACCTCTACGCGGCGCTGCGCCTCGCCCAGTCCTGCGTCGGCCGCGGCTTCTTCATCGACGGCTCCCTCTGCGGCGGCTACGGCGACCCGTGCACGCCGGCCTCCGGCTGCACCGGCATCCGCGACGTCGACTGGGCCAACCGCACCACGGGCCTGCCCCACACCGTCGCCTGGGTGAACGGCAACCCCAACTGCGGCAGCGTCCACTGCCGGGGCACGCTCTACTCCGAGTCGGTCTGGGACCTCTGGAAGCGCGACCTGCCGACGATCTACACCATGGACGACCAAACCTCCCAGGAGATCACCACCCGGCTGACCTACCTCGGCGCCGACAACGTCACCACCTGGTTCGTGCTCACCAACGGCACCCAGGGCGGCTGCGCCGCCGTCAGCGGCTACCAGCAGTTCCTCGGCGTCGACGACGACAACGGCAACCTGACCGACGGCACGCCGCACATGCAGGCGATCTTCTCGGCCTTCAACCGCCACCAGATCGCGTGCAACACGCCGACCGTGCAGGACAGCGGCTGCGCCAACCGGCCGGCCACGGCTCCGATCGTCACCGGCTCGCCGAACGACAACGGCGCCGATCTCTCCTGGGCCGCGGTGCCAGACGCCACCCGCTACCTGATCTACCGCACCGACGGTGAGTTCCAGTGCGAGTTCGGCAAGGTGATCGTCGGCGAGACGACCGGCACGAACTTCTCGGACACCGGTCTGCAGAACGACCGCGAGTACTCGTACGTCGTCGCCGCGTTCGGCTCCTCGGACTCCTGCATGGGCCCGGCGAGCGCCTGCACCAGCGTGACGCCGCAGGCCGGCCTGGCGGCGGCGGACAACGACGTCGCGATCTGCGCCGGCACCGACGCGGCCTACACCATCACCGTTTCGGCGCCGTTCGCGCCGCCGGTCGACATGAGCGTCACCGGCAACCCGGCCGGCACCACCGCGGTCTTCGTGCCCGATCCGGTGCTGGGTCCGCTGCCGGAGGACACGGTGCTGACCATCGGCAACACCGTGGGAGTCACCGCCGGCGACTATCTGATGACGGCAACCGGCGACGACACGGTGACGCTCTTCAACGTCAACCTCAACCTGAGCGTCTTCACCGCCGTCCCGACCGCGCCCGGCCTGACCGCTCCGGCCGACAACGCGATCGACGTCGCGCTGGCTCCGACCTACACCTGGTCGGCTTCGACCCAGGGCGACGAGTACATCCTCGAGGTGGACGACGACGGCGGATTCGGCAGCATCGACTACACGGTGACGGTGACCGGCACGAGCCACGTGCAGACCACCGCGCTCGATCCGGAGACCGAGTACTTCTGGCGCGTCCGCACCGCCAACATCTGCGGCGCGGGCGCCACGTCGGCGATCTTCAGCTTCACGACGGCGGCGGTGCCGCCGATCCTCCTGGTCGACGACGACGACAACACCCCGGACACCCGGGCGCTGAACGAGGCGACGCTGAACACGATCGTCGGTATCGCCGGCTTCGACGTCTGGGACACCGGCAACTCCGACAGCGAGCCGACCGCGACCGATCTCGCCCCCTACCAGTTCGTCCTCTGGTTCACCGGCGACGAGTTCGGCGGCGCGGCCGGACCCGGCGCGGCCGGCGAGGCGGCGCTCGGCACCTGGCTGAACACCGGCAGCAAGTGCCTGTTCATGAGCAGCCAGGACTACCACTTCGACCGCGGCCTGACCACCTTCATGCAGAACTTCCTGGGCACGGCCTCGGTGACCGACGACAACGGCAACTACACGTCGGTGCTCGGCCTCGCGGGCGGACCGTTCGACGGCTTCGGGCCGGCCGCTCTCAACTACGCCGGCAACGGGGTGACCGACTTCTCCGACGTCATCAACCCGAACGGCACGGCCAGCGTCGTGATCGACGGCAACAACGCCAGCAACGCGGCGCTGTACAAGGACAGCGGGACTTACAAGACCTTCTTCCTGGTCTACCCGTGGGAGGTCCAGGCCGCCGCCGATCGCGAGGAGATGTTGAACACGGTCCTGGCGACCTGCTCCGGGCTCGGGCCGGACATCTTCGAGGACGGCTTCGAGTCGGGCGACACGTCGGCCTGGACGGCGACGGTTCCCCCGTAGAGGCCGGCTTCCCGGGCGCCCGCGGGCGGATCTGGATCCGCCCGCGGGAACCTGCCCGACTCAGAGCTTTCTTCGGTCTCGATCACCGGCGGCGCCACTCGCGGCGCCGCCGGTTTCGTTGTGCTAGCTTGACCCGCCATGCAGCCGATCCCCGGTCCCCCCTCCCGGCACCGCTCCGACCTCCACCCCCGGCCCCGGCCTCCACCTCGACAGCGGCCTCTGGCTCGACCGGCCCGACTGGGCCGAACGGCTGGAGGAGAAGCTCCGGCGCGGCGAGGTCTCCGACCTCCAGGCCGAGCGCCTCGCCCACTTCGCCGAGCACGGGTTCGTGGTCTTCGACCTCGAGCTGCCGGCGGCGGCGTTCGCGGCCATCGAGGCCGACGTCGACCGCGCCTGGCAGGACAAGCCGGCCGACCTCGCCTACGCCTCGGGCGGGCCGGCGCGGCGCTTCCCGACCGCCGACGAGCCGCGCGACCGCAAGCGCGGCAGCCGAATCCACGACCTCCACTCGCACAGCGCGACGGCGCTCGACCTCTACCTCGACGAGGAGATCCACGGCACGGCGCGGCGGATCCTGGGCGGCGACGCGGTTGCCATCCAGTCGCTCTACTTCCAGTTCGGCAGCGAGCAGATCCTCCACCGCGACCCGGTGGTGGTGCCGACCGGCGCGCCGCTTCGCCTCCTGGCCGCCTGGATCGCGCTCGAGGACATCCACCCGGACTCGGGCGCGCTGGTCTACATCCCGGGCTCGCACCGGCTGCCCTACTACGAGTTCGCGCCCGGGGTCTACGAATACGACGGCCGGGTCATGGGCGCCGCCGAGGTCGCCGCCGCCACCGCCTTCGACGACGAGCAGGCGCGCCGCCGCGGGCTCGAGCCCCGGTTCTTCACGCCGCGCCGCGGCCAGGCCCTGATCTGGCACGCCTCGCTGCGCCACGGCGGCTCGCCGGTGCGCGATCCCGCGCGCACCCGCAAGAGCTTCGTCGTCCACTTCTCGACCGCCGGCACCTACGCGAGCCGCTCGATCACGATCGCCGAGCCCCGGCCCGACGGCGGCGACGACCACGTGATCTGGGAAACCCGCCGCCTGATCGAGCGCGGCGAGCGGCGCGGGTTCGACAACCCGCTACGCGGCGCTCGGGTCTGATCGCCGCCCCGGGCTAGGGATAAACCCGGCCCACCCGCCACCCCTCCCCCTCACGCTCGTAGACCGTCCGCTCATGGAGGCGGAAGCGGCCCTCGTCCCAGAACTCGAAGCGGCGCGGCACGACCCGGAAGCCGGACCAGTGCGGCGGCCGGGGGACCTTGAGGGGGAAGCGGACCGCGGCGCGGCCGACGGCGGCGAGGAGCTCGGCGCGGCTCGCGAGCGGCTCGCTCTGGCGCGAGGCCCAGGCGCCGAGCTGGCTGCCGCGCGGGCGGGTCGCGAAGTAGGCGTCGGCCTCCTCGGGCGCGACCGGCTCGGCGAGGCCCTGGATCACCACCTGGCGGTTGCGGCCGCCGAGCTTGCGCCAGAAGAAGTGGAGGCTGACCCGTGGGTTCTCGGCGATCTGACGGCCCTTGCGGCTCCCGAGGTTGGTGTAGAAGACGAAGCCGCGGCGGTCGAAGCCCTTGAGCAGGAGGGCGCGGGTCCACGGCTCGCCGTCGGCGCCCGCGGTGGCGAGGACGAAGGCGTCGGGCTCGCCGACGCCGCTCGCCACCACCTCTTCGTAGAGCGCGGCGAAGCGGTCGAAGGGGTCGGCCGCGGGGCTCATCTCCGGCAACCCCCGCGGGGACCTACGCCCGGCTGTCCCAGGTCGGCTCGGGGAGGCCCCGGCGGTGCATCTCCCAGCGCGCCATGGTGAACAGGACGTCGGAGAGCCGGTTCAGGTAGCGCACCGCCTCCGGGCCGACCGGCTCGGCGCGGGCGAGGGTGACCACGCGGCGCTCGGCGCGGCGGCAGACGGTGCGCGCCAGGTGGAGGGCCGCCGCGGCCGGCGTGCCGCCGGGGAGGACGAAGTTACGGAGCGGGGGGAGCCGCTCGATCAGCCGGTCCTGGTACTCCTCGAGCGCTTCGACGTGGCGCGGCTCGATCTTCGGGCCCGGGAAGCGCTCCTTGTCGGCCTCGGGGATGCAGAGGTCGGAGCCCAGGTGGAACAGCTCGTTCTGGACGCGCTGGAGGCAGGCGGCGGTCGGCTCGTCCAGCTCGCCCCCGGCGAGCGCCAGGCCGATCGCCGCCATCAGCTCGTCGACGGTGCCGTAGGCCTCGACCCGCGGATCGTCCTTGGGCACCCGGCGGTTGCTGCCGAGGCCGGTCTCGCCGAGGTCGCCCTGCCGGGTGGTGACGCGGGTGATGCGGGGCATGACGGCGCGAGATTATCAGGCGCGCCGAAGCGCCGAGTCACTAGACTCCGCCGGATGACCGGTCCCCGGCCCAGGCCGCTCCTGGTTGCCCTCCCCGCCGCACTCTGGTTCGCGGCGGCCGGTCTGGCGCACCTGGCCGGCGTGCGGTTCCAGATCATCTGGCCGGTGCTCCAGCTCCTCGACCGGGGCGAGCTGATCGCCCGACCCTGGACGGCGCTGGCGCTGCTCCACGGCCAGCCTCCCGGGCTCAACGCGCTGCTCGCGCTGGTGGTCCACGCCGCAGCGCGCCTCGGCGTCGCGCCGGAGGCGGTGGCGGCGCCGCTCTTCGCGGCGCTCGGGCTCGCCTCGGCGCTGATGCTCTTCCGGCTCGCCCGGGCGGCGGGCGGCGGGACTGCCGCGGCGGCCCTCGCGGTAGCGCTCGCCCTCGCCGACCCCGGCTTCCACTTCTACTCGTCGGTCTTCTTCTACACGCTGCCGCTCTACGCGCTGCTCCTCGCCTCGCTGCTCTGCCTCCTGCGCTGGCTCGAGGGGGGCGGCGACCGCTGGTTCTTCGCGCTGGCCGCCGCCCTGGCCGCGGCGGTGCTGACGCGGAGCCTCTATCACCCCCTGTGGGCGGCGGCGGCGCTCGCGCTGGCGGTCCTGGCGCGGGCGCGGCTGGGCGGTCTCGGGGCGCTCCGGCCGCGCCGGCTGGTCGCCGCGGCGGCGCTCCTCGCCGCCATGGCCGTCCTCTGGCCGCTCAAGAACCTGGCCGTCTTCGGCGCGCCGGTCCACAGCTCGTGGACCGGCTTCAACCTCGCCCGCGGCACGCCGGTGCGCGAGCCCGACCTCGCCCGCTTCCTCGACCAGGGCGAGGTGGCGCCGGCCCTGGCGCGCGAGTGGGCGGCGGCGGAGCATCCCGAGTGGGTCGCGCGGTCGCCGCTCCTCGACGCCACCGACAAGACCCTCGGCGGCCGCAACTGGAACCACTACGTCTTCCTCCTCACCCGCGCGGACCTGACCCGGCGAGCGGTAGCCTGGCGGTTCGCCGAGCCGGCGGCGTGGGCCGAGCTGGCGGTGGCGCACTACCTGATGTGGGCGCGCCCGACCTGGGTCGACTCCTACTGGGGGACGCCGCGGGGCCCCGACTCGGCGGTCTGGCGCGGCTGGTGCCGAGCGCACGCCGCGGTCGCCTTCGCCGACCTCCGGCCGGCGGTCGAGGCCGCGCTGCCCGGACTGGGGATCCACCGCGACACCTTGGTGTGGGGCGGCCCGGTCCCCTACACGGCGTTCGGGCTGATCGTGCTGCCGGCCGTCCTCGCCGGCGCGGCGTGGCGCTGGCTGCGCCGGCGCGGCCGGCGCGGCGCCGCCGACTGGGTCGTCGCCCTCGGGGCTTTCCACCTCGCCTGGCTGCTGGTCGTGCCGTGCCTGACCGACGGTCTCGAGGGCAACCGGATGCGCCTGCCGGCCTCGCCGGCCCTGCTGCTGCTCGCGCTCTACGCGCTGCGCGGCCCGCGGTCGCCGGCCGACGCGCTCCCCACCGGCGCGCCGTTCGCGCCGGCGCCGAGCAGGACGGGCAGCACCCGCCGCACCGCCTCCGACCAGGGGATCGAACGGTAGGCGTCGCCGGCGAAGGCGCGGACGACCAGGATCGAGCGCGGGCGGCCGGCCAGCTCCTTGATCCGCCGGCCGCGGCGGAGGTAGGTGGAGTGGAACCAGCGGTCGTCGTGCCAGAGGAAGGCACGGCCCGGCAGGAGCCGCCGCTGCCGCTCGGGGAACGGCAGCGCCTCCTCGCGCATCTGCGGCTGGACGGCGTCGATCTCGGCGTCCGTGAGGTTGCGGAAGTCGAGGTCCTGGAGCTGGAAGAGGCGCCGGAAGCGCGGCGCGATGCCGCCCTCCGGGCCCGCCAGCGCGGCGCGCGGCACGAAGGCGACGTCGAGGACGTCCGAGCTGTGCTCGAGGCCGAGGTCCCAGACCGCGGCGTAGTCGCTCGGCCGCGCGGCCGCGCCCTCGGCGTCCAGCTCGTCGACCGAGCGGTGCGAGTCGCGGTGGAAGAAGCGCGGGAAGGTGCGAGTCTTGCGCAGCGCCGGCACCAGCGAGAGGAGCGGCGCCCCGGCGGCCTCTCCCGCCGCCCCCGCGAGCGCCCGCGCCACCGCCGCAGCGCCGGCGGCGACCCGCGCCAGCAGCGGATGCGCGGCGAGATCGAGGAGGTCGGCCCCCTCCCCCGCCGCCGTCCCCCAGTTGTAGGCGGCGCCCCCCTCGCCGGCGAGCACCTGGCTGTAGCACTCCTCCCCCGCCGGCACGCGGGCGCGCTGGAGCGCCAGGAGGTCCTCGGCCAGCGCGGAGGCCTCGGCCGGGGTCAGGAGGTCGATCTCGACCAGCTCGCCGGCCGCGACCGCCGCCGCCAGCCCCGCCGCCTCCTCCGCGCTCGGCACGCGGCCGCGCAGGTCGAGCCGGGTGAGCGGCGGGAAGGCGGCGGCCGGAGCGTGCTGCGGGTCCATTGCCCGACTCTACCTAGGCACCCGGAACCTCACGTCCGGGAGTATGGCCTCTCCGTCACGAGATCCGGGATCACCCTGTAGTGCTTCAGGTTGAAGGTGCAGAGCGTCGCACCGAGCCCAACGGCGCAGGCTCCGATCAGCGCGTCGAGCAGCCCAATGCTATGGGACAGGTGGTACGTCTCGAAGAGGGCCAAGCCGCGGCTGCAGTCGGCCTCGGTGGGCCAGACCACCGGTAGCGGCGCCACCAGCTTCCGGGCCATCTCCACCTGCTCGCGGTTCTCGGCGTCCTGGATCAGCTCCATGACGACCAGGCCCGGCACCGCAGGGGGGACGGACAGGTTCGCGAACCACCGGACCGCCGGGGCATGCCCCCGCTGAACGTCGATCAGTACGTCCGCATCCAGCAGGAGCATGTTCGATGTCAGGCGCTGGTCCGGCGCTCAGCCTTCTGCCGCAGCCGCCGGGCGTGGGATGCACTGTCCCGAATGTCGGATCGGTAGCCGATCAGCCCCTCGCGTCGCCAGTACTCGACCAACTCGGCGCCTGTCCTCGGCTGCTCGCCGATGCCGCGGTCCTTGGACAGCAGGCTCAAGGCGTACTGTTCGACGGGCAGGCCCTGTCGAGCAGCCTCGGCTGCCAGGTCGCGCTCCAAATCTTTGGGCAGGTCCAGTGTGATCGTCATCGTCGACTCCCGGCTGAAACAGCGAGTCGCCGCTCGTCAGCCACCCGTAGCTTAACAGCCACCGCGGATCAGGATCCTCTCACTGTCGGAGCCGCCCAGCGTGCCAGCCTCCGGCGCCGCCTCGTCCCGCCGGGCCGGCCGGGTGCCGCTTCCCATAGACTCGGCGGGCATCCCGGACGCCGAACCGATGACCCCTCGATTCACCCGCCGCGACGCCGGGGCGCTGGCGCTCCTGGTCGTCGGCTTGGCCGCGATGGCCGGCGACGCCGCCGGGTGGGCGCCGGTCAAGGGGATCGCGCTCGCGACCATGGCGTCGCCGCTGCCCAAGGTGTTCTCGGCGGTCGACGGCTACGAGACCTTCGCCGCGCGCTTCACGCTGATCGCCGAACGGCCGGACGGCTCGGAGACGGCGATCGAGCTGACCCCCGAGTCGGCGCGCGGACTCGCCGGACCGTACAACCGCCGCAATGTCTACGGCGCCGCGCTCGCCTACGGGCCGAAGCTGCCGCGCGAGGTGTGGGAGGCGGTCTTCTGCCACGGTCTCGAACCGGGCGGCCCTCTGCGCGCCGAGCTGGGAGTGCCGGTGGATGCGGTGCGGGTGACGGTCGAGATCGAGTCCAGGACCCGCGGCTCGCGCGACTCGTGGCGGCTGGAGGCGGCGTGCGCGCCGTGATCCAGTCGGCCGGGAGATGGCTCGCCGGCTGGTTCTCCGGCGCGGCGCCGGTGACGCCCCACCAGTTCGCGCTCTTCCGCTGGCTCTTCGGCCTCTACCTGGCCTGGCACTGCGCGCGCCTGGTGCCCTGGGGGCCGGAGCTCTTCAGCCGCGCGGGGGTCTTCCCCGACCCGGCGGTCAACCCGCTCCACGGCCTCTTCCCGAACCCGCTCGCGCTCTGGGACGCGACCTGGACGGTGACCGGCTGGCTCGTGGCGCTGACCGCCCTGTCGCTCCTCTTCGCCGCCGGCGTCGCACGGCGGACGGTGGCGGTGGCGCTCTGGTTCGGCCTCGCCTGTCTCTTCGGCCGCAACAACCTGATCGCCAACCCGTCGCTCCCCTACGTCGGCTCGATGCTGCTGCTCACCGCGCTGGTGCCGCCGGGCGAGGGCTGGTCGCTGCGCCGGCGGGCGGCGGCGGACGGCTGGAGCTTCCCGGCCTCGGTCTTCCACGTCGCCTGGATCCTGCTCGCGGCCGGCTACACCTTCAGCGGACTGGTCAAGCTCGCGAGCCCGAGCTGGGTCGACGGCTCGGCGCTCGCCCACGTGCTCGACAACCCGCTGGCGCGGCCGGGGCCGCTACGCGACGTGCTGGGCGCGGCGGCGCCGCTCCTGCACCTCGCCACCTGGGGCGCGCTGGCGGTCGAGATCCTCGCCGTGCCGCTCGCGCTCTTCCGCCGCAGCCGCCCCTGGTGGTGGCTGGCGGCGGTGCTGCTCCAGCTCGGCATCCTGTCGATGGTCGCCTTCGCCGACCTCACCGCCGGGATGCTCCTGGCCCACCTCTTCACCTTCGACCGGCGCTGGCTCCCCGGCCGCCGGCCGGTCCCGGGCGCCCGCCACCTGGTGCTCTACGACGGCGTTTGCGGCCTGTGCGACCGGCTGGTCCAGTTCCTCCTCGCCGAGGACCGCGACGGCGTCCTTTCCTATGCGCCGCTTCAGGGCGACACCGCCCGCCGGGCGCTCGAACAGATCGGGCTCGGCGAGCTGGCGGCCGGCGGCGCCGGGGAGGACGGCGGGACCGAGACCGGCACCGAGAGCGGAGCCGAGCCGGGCGCCCCGGGGACGATGGTCTTCCTCCGCGACCAGGGATCGGACCGCGAGCGCGCCTACCTGCGCTCGGACGGCGTGCTCGCCACCCTCGACGCGCTCGGCGGCATCTGGCGGCCGGCGTCGTGGCTGCGCGTCCTGCCGCGGCCGCTGCGCGACGCCGTCTACCGCTGGGTCGCCGCCAACCGCTACCGCTGGTTCGGCCGCTACGACGTCTGCAAGCTGCCGCCGCCGGAGGCGCGCGAGCGGCTGCTCGGTTGAGACCGTGCCCTAGCCTTCCGGCGCCTCCGCGCGGTCCGGGGCTTGCGGGGAGCGGGCCGCGAAGCCGGGAGGCAGTCCCGCAGAATCCACTCCGCGACGCACTCGGGAGTTCGCTCGTGGTTGTAGACGGAGTGCTGAATGCCGGACCGGTCGCCGACACCGAGGCCCAGTTGCACCACCGCCGCGACGCGGCCGCCGTTCTCGACCGGGGGAACCGCCTCTGACGTCACCAGGACGAAGGGTGATGCGAGGATGTACTCCGGCCCGAAGGGAAGGAGGAGGGCGCCAACGGCCAGCTGGCCGAGTAGCTCGACCACCATGGAGACCAGCTTCCCGAGGCCCTGAACTACAAGGCACAGGCCCAGGATGACCAGCGCAAGTATCCCCGAAAGCAAGACACCACCGACCGCCGCCTCCCACCAGGCCTGTCGGCTCGAGGGATCCGAGACCAGGCCGACCGTCACCACGATGCCGGCGAGGATCACGAGACCCGCGAACAGCCTGAGGTAGAGCCGCGCCAAGCGGCGGAGGACGGATCGCGAGCCGGAGGCGGTCGCGACGGAACGCCGGGTAGTGGTCCTGGCCCCGAGCAGGGCGACCGCCTTGTTGACCACCCAGGTCGCCATGTAGGCGACGCTCAGCACGCCACTGGCCTCGTCGCCGGAAGCGCGCACCACGAGGAGCTTGCCGCCGACCGCGGCGGGCAGTCCAGTCCCCGGGAGCAGGCACCGGTTGACCCCCAGGCCGATCCTCAGGGCGGAACCCACCAGGAGGAGGAGCATCAGGATGGCGGCTGCGATCCATGGCGCCGGACTGCCGGATGTCCAGGCCTCCCAGGCCAGGGGGAGCGCGGCGATCAGCGGAGCGAGACCGACCGCCACTGCGGCCCTGCGGCGCCGCTCCCGCGGGCTCCCGACCAGGAACGGGGTGCCGAGGCAGGCGAGGCCCGCGACGGCCCCGGCGGCCCGCCCCCGCCCGTTGCCGCAGAGCCACGAGCGGAGCACGACGTGAGCGCCATGGCTGTGCGCGACGACCACCTCGGTCGCGGCCGATCGACCGCGGGCACCGATCTCGCCGAGGATCTTCGCCGCCCGTTCCCGCCCCCGGACCGAGTTGCTCCCTGACCAGAGGAACTGCCGGAACCGCAGCTTCTGGACCCCCCGCCTGCCGAGCTCTTCGGCGAGCCGCGTGCGGAACCAGCTCCCCGGCTGGTGCCAGTCGCTGGGGCCGCCCCAGGTTCCGTGTACGAGGTAACCAGCAGATCCGCGCCGGTATGCTCACGAGGGGCGAACCCGTCAGCCAGGGCTGCGTCGCTGGGGGCGGTCAGCCGGCACCGGCGACCCGCGCCCACCGCCCAGAGCCACCCGCGAACCAGGAGATAGAGAACGGCCGAGACGAACCAGAGCAGATAGGCGGCCAGCGGCCAGTACCACGGGGGTAGGGTCCGCACGGCCTCACGAGCTGCCTCGATCATTTCCATCGCCAGTTCCTCGTCGCCTCGGTTTCACATCGAGGGCATCCTCCCTGCTGCCGCAGCGTCCGCTCGGCGGACAGCCCGCGGCTCGGGGGTGCTCCGCTCGACGCTGCCGCTCGGTTGCGACGGCTAACGGGCCGCCTGAGGGGCGGAAAACCGACGACCGGAAGACGGCGGACCTAAGCGCTACTCGCGCCGTTCGGACGGCCCCACCGCCGTCGCCGCGCAGGCCCAGCGCTTGCGGCAGCCGATGCAGACCGGCAGGAAGGCGAGCGGCGGGCGCTCCTCGGCGCCTTCGGCGTGGACGTTGCGGAAGGCGAGCATGTCCTCGAAGCGGTCCTCGCGCCAGTCGTCGAAGCCGCAGGTCGACGCGAACCGGCGCGGGTTGTCGTAGGTGCCGAAGAGGATGTCCCAGATCGGGAGGTCGCCGTAGTTCTGGCGATGGTGGCGGTGCTGGTGGTGGACCCGGTGCGCCTCGGGGCGCTGGATCAGGTAGCCGAGCCAGTGCGGGGTGTGGACGTTCCAGTGGTAGAAGAACTCGGCGACCGCGGTGAACAGGGTGTAGAGCGCCGCCGCCTCGATGGTGCAGCCGAGGAGCGGATAGACGATCGCCGCGCTCAGGAGCGAGTTGATCGTGATCTCGACCGGATGCTTGTAGAACGAGGTCACCAGCTCGATCCGCCGCGGCGAGTGGTGGAGCTGGTGGCAGACCCGCCAGAACCAGCGCGAGCCATGGCGCAGCCGGTGCCACCAGTAGTAGACGAAGGTCGAGACCAGGTAGGCCACCGCCGCCTGGCCGAGGGTGCCGAGGTGGTCCTGGAGCCGGAAGAGCGCGAGCTGGGCCAGCCAGCGGTCCCAGGTGAAGCCGGCGAGGAGCACGATCCCGAGCTGCACCAGGTTGACCAGCACCACCCGCGCCCACCAGTTGTCGACCCGCGGCAGCGCCATCGCCGGCCACAGGCGCTCGACCGCGAACATCCCGGCGGCGATCGCCACGACCAGGAGGATCATCATCATCGTCGTCCCTCCTCCACGAGCGAGAGCGTAGACGCTACTACGCCGCCCGCCCTAGGCGCCGCGACGTCGCCGGGTTGCGCCCCCGGCTTGCGGCCCGCGCCCGTTCCCCGTATCCTCCGCCCCGTCGGCGCTGCCCGACGCCCCTGAACCCCACCGACCCGGCCGGCCGCCTCCCGCGCGCGCCCGGCTCACACGGAGACCGTCCGCCCAATGATCACGACCAACCTCGGGTATCCGCGCATCGGGCCGCGGCGCGAGCTCAAGCGCGCCGTCGAGAGCTACTGGAAGGGGCAGTCCGGCGCCGGAGAGCTGCTCGCGGCCGCCCGCGAGCTGCGGCTCGCCAACCTCCGCCGGCAGGCGGCGTCGGGGATCGACCTCGTCCCCTCGAACGACTTCTCGCTCTACGACGCCTTCCTCGACCACGTCGCGATGTTCGGGGCGATCCCCGAGCGCTACGGCTGGCAGGGCGGCGCGGTCGGCCTCGACACCTACTTCGCCATGGCGCGCGGCGACGACCGGACGCCGGCCATGGAGATGACCAAGTGGTTCAACTCCAATTACCACTACATCGCGGCCGAGCTGACCGGCGACTTCGCGCTGACCGAGAACAAGCCGCTCGCCGCCTGGCGCGAGGCCAAGGACGAGCTGGGGCTTGCGACCAAGCCGGTGCTGATCGGGCCGGTGACCTTCTTGAAGCTCTCAAACAACCCGCGCGGGCTGGCGCTGCCGGGGCTGCTCGACGTCCTGCTGCCGCTCTACGCGCGGGTGCTCGCCGAGCTGGCCGAGGCCGGCGTCGAGTGGGTGCAGGTCGACGAGCCGGTGGCGGTCACCGACCTCGGCCCGGCCGACCGCGAGCTCCTGGCCGAGGCCTACCGGGCGCTCGCAGGCGGCCGGCGGCCGAAGCTGATGCTCCAGACCTACTTCGACGACCTCGGCGCCGACTGGGATACGGTCGTGGGGCTCCCGGTCGAGGGCGTCGGGCTCGATCTCGTGCGCGGCCGCGAGAACCTCGACCGCCTCGACGCCGGCGGCTGGCCGCGCGACAAGGCGCTCGGGATCGGCCTGGTCGACGGCCGCAACGTCTGGCGCACCGACCTCGACCAGGCGCTCGAGACCCTGGAGCGGATCGGCCGGGTCGCCGACCACGGCACGGCGCACCTCGGCCCGAGCTGCAGCCTGCTCCACCTGCCGGTGACGGTGACGCTCGAGGAGAAGCTCGATCCGACGATCCGCGAGTGGCTCGCCTACGCCGACGAGCGGCTGGCCGAGATCGCCACCCTGCGGCGGGCGGTCGACAGCGGCCACGGCGCGGTCGAGCCGGCGCTCGCCGAGGGCCGCCGGATCGCCGCCGGGCGGCGCGCCGACCGCCGGGTCGCCAACCCCGATGTCGCGGCCCGGCTCGACGGGCTGACCCCGGACGACTTCCGGCGCGACACGCCCCCTGCCGAGCGGCTCGCCCGCCAGACCCGGCGGCTCGGCCTCCCCGACCTCCTGCCGACGACCACCATCGGGAGCTTCCCGCAGACCGCCGAGGTGCGCCACGCGCGGGCGCAGTACCGCTCGGGCGAGATCGGCGAGGAGGCGTACCGGGCCTTCCTCGACCAGCGCTTCCGCGAGGTGATCGCGCTCCAGGAAGACCTCGGGCTCGACCTCCTGGTCCACGGCGAGTTCGAGCGCGCCGACATGGTCGACCACTTCGCCGAGCGGCTCGACGGCATGGCCTTCATCGAGGCCTGGGTCCAGTCCTACGGCACCCGCTGCGTGCGGCCGCCGCTGATCTACGGCGACGTGTCGCGGCCGCACCCGATGACGGTCGATGTCTCGCAGCGGGTCCAGGCGATGACCGCGAAGCCGCTCAAGGGGATGCTCACCGGGCCGGTGACGATCTACTTCTGGAGCTTCCCGCGCGTCGACCTGCCCGCCGAGCGGGTGGCGATGCAGCTCGCGCTGGCGATCCGCGACGAGGTCGGCGACCTCGAGGCGGCCGGGATCCGCGCGGTGCAGATCGACGAACCGGCGTTTCGCGAGGGGCTGCCGCTCCAGGACGCCGACCGCCCCGGCTATCTCGACTGGGCGACCCGCGCCTTCCGGCTCTCGTCCTCCGGCGTCGCACCCGAGACGCAGATCCACACCCACATGTGCTACAGCGAGTTCAACGACATCATGGCGGCGATCTACGACCTCGGCGCCGACGTCATCTCGATCGAGAACTCGCGCTCGGCCGGCGAGCTGCTCGAGGCGTTCCGCGACTTCGACTACGACCGCGGCATCGGTCCCGGCGTCTACGACGTCCACAGCGAGCGGGTGCCGCCGGCCGAGGAGATGGCCGAGCTGCTGCGCCGAGCGGCGCGGGTGCTGCCGGTCGAGCGGCTGTGGGTCAACCCCGACTGCGGGCTCAAGACCCGCGGCGTCGAGGAATCGACCGCCGCGCTGCGCAACCTGGTCGAGGCGGCACGCGCGGTGCGCGCCGAGCTCGCCGCGGGCTGAGGTCTTCCCCTCGTTACACCTCTGCGTGCCCTCCAGGGCGCTCGATATCCGCATGGTTGAAAAAAAGCACCGGAAAGACGCGTAGGTGTCTCGAAAGTGCCACGGTGGCTCACCTACCTAGGAGAGTAAGGGCGGAACGCGCGGGGAGCGCGGGAGCCCGGCGCCGGCCGGAATTTGGCGATCGACTGGAATCCGGGAAACGTCAACCGAGGAGGGCAGCGACCATGATCCACGACGACCAGCAGGAGCGGATCGGACCCCGTGGCGGCACCACGACCCTGACCAAGAGCGGCATGGTCCGCAAGAACTTCTGGCTCCCCGTCGACGAGGCGGAGGAGCTGCGCCTGAAGGCGTTCCAGGAGCGGCGGTCGGAGGCCGACATCATCCGCGCCTCCCTGCGCACGATCCTGGACGCGTAGCTCGCAAGGTTCACGGGGCGCGTCAGCCGGCGCGCGAATGGCTCGACGTAGTCCCCCCTGGAAGCGGGCCAGATAGGCCTCCAGGGTCGCGAGCGCCAGGCGGTCGGCGGGGCGTCGTCGACACCCGGATGCCGCCGCGGCGCAGGTGGCGCGCGAGGCGCCGGTTGGCGAGCTGGATCTCCAGGCTCGCCACCTGGGCGAAGGCCTCGGCGGGGTCCGCCGGCGGCTCGTCGGCGAGGGCCGCGCAGCTCCGGGTCCTCCAGGTTGACCAGCAGGGCGCGGTGGCGGCGCCCGAGGCGCAGCAGGGACTCGCGCAGCAGCTCGGCCGCGGCGAGGTCGACGACCGAGGTGAAGAGCACGGCCGTGGCGCTCCGCGCGCTCGACGCGCGGAGACGGCCTCGGCCGCGAGGTCGTAGGCGGGCTCGGTGCAGCCGGCCTCGAGGTCGTAGAGCGCCGCGTAGGCGAGGGCGAGCGCCGCGCCGTCCGGAGCGCACGCGCACCGCGCAGCACGATGCGGTCGGAGAAGGCGATGATCGTCACCCGGTCGCCGCGCGCCGCCGCCACCCGGGTCAGGGCGAGCGCGGCCGCCAGCGCTGTAGTCGAGCTTGCTGCGCGCGCCGTCCATCGAGGCCATGGCGCGGGCGCAGTCGAGGAGGATCGACGAGCCGGGCGCCGCGCTCCCAGGTGTCCTCGCGGGTGATCAGCCGGCCGTGGCGGGCGGTCGCCTTCCAGTGGACTGCGCGAGCGGATCGCCGGGCAGGTACTCGCGCAGGGCGTAGGGCTCGGTGCCGACGCCGTGGAACCGCAGCGGCCCGAGCCCGAGGCGCCGGCGCTGGGCGAGCGCGAGGAGCTGGCCGACCTCGCCCCTCCCAGCGCACCTGCGGGTAGACGCGCACGGGCTCGGCCGGGAGCAGGTCGCGCTGCGCCCAGGCGAGCTTCCAGGGGCCGAGGACGCGCGCGGTGAGCGGCGCCGTCGGGTGCTCGCCGCGGCGGCGCGGCACGAGCGGGATCGTCCAGCGGTCGGCGCCGCCGGGCGCGAGGCGCACCTCGCGCCGGACCGGCGAGCCGGCGAGCGCCGGCGCCAGCCCCTCGCGGAGGCGCACGGTCACCGGCCGCGGGGCCGGCGAGCGAGCGGCCGCCGGGCGGGTCTCGCCCGCCCGAGTCTCGATCGAGACCGCGGCGGCGCTCCCCTGGACCAGGAGCGGCGGCCACTCGCGGCGGGCCTCGAGGCCCGCGGCGCGGGCGCGGCGGAGGTCGACGAGGAAGGCGGCGAGGAGCAGCGCGTCGGCGGCGAGCGCCGCCGCCGCGACCCAGGGGACCAGCGCCGCCGCCGGCAGCAGGAGCGTGACCAGGGCGAGCACCCGGAACAGGCGGCCAGCAGGCACGGTCAGCGGGCGCTCACCGCGGCACCTCGACCGCCTCGGCGGCGGCGGCGAGGACGGCGCTCGAGCGTCAACCCCTCGAGCTCCGACTCGGCGCTGAGGATCACCCGGTGCCCCCAGCAGGCGACGAGGATGCGCTTCAGGTCGTCCGGCGACAGGAAATCGCGACCGGCCAGGAGCGCCCGGGCGCGCGCGGTTTCGAGGAGAGCCAGGGCGGCGCGCGGGCTGACCGCCAGCTCGACCTGGGGCGAGGCGCGCACCGCGTCGGCGAGCGCGCGCAGGTAGCCGAGGAGCTCGGGCGCCACGTGCACCGAGCGCGCCGCGACCCGGAGCACCGCCGCCTCCTCCGGGGTCCCGCGGGCGCCTCGGCGGCGGCGCCGGCGCGGTCGTCCCAGTCGGCCAGCTCGCCGGCGACCGCCTTGCGGTAGATCTCGAGCTCGGCCGCCGGCGCCGGCACGCCGAGCCGGATGCGCACCAGGAAGCGGTCGAGCTGCGCCTCGGGCAGCGGGTAGACCCCCTCGAACTCGATCGGGTTCTGGGTGGCGACGACGAAGAAGCCGGGCTCGAGCGGGTGGCTCGTGCCGTCGATCGTCACCTGCCGCTCCTGCATCGCCTCGAGCAGCGCCGCCTGGGTCTTGGGCGGCGTGCGGTTGATCTCGTCGGCCATCAGCACGCTGGGTGAAGACCGGCCCGCGCAGCAGCCGGAAGCTGCCGCCGGCGGCGTCGTAGACGTTGGTGCCGACGACGTCGGCCGGCATCAGGTCGGGAGTGAACTGGACGCGCCCGAAGGCGGCGCCGAGCGCCTCGGCGAAGCTCTGCGCGAGGAGGGTCTTGCCCAGCCCCGGCACCCCTTCGAGCAGAGCGTGGCCGCCGGCCATGTAGGCGGCGGCGAGCAGCTCGATGGCCTCCTCCTGGCCGAGCACGCGGTCGCGCAGGCGGGCGAGCAGCCGTTCGGCGGCGCCGGCGAGGCCGGTGTCGGCGGTGCCGGCGACGGGATCGGAGGTCGCGGCCTCGTCGGAAAAAGCGGCAGCGGGCGCGGCGGCGGCGAGCGGCGGGGCGGGCTCGGTCATGGTCTCGGCTCCGGGGCGGGCGCGGCCTCGCGCCCGGCGGGGAGGATAGCGGATCGCCGGTCGCGGCGGGCGAGCGCGCGGGCGACCGCGACCAGCCCGTCGGCGTCGGCCTCCTCGGCTCGCCCGGCGACCGCCGCCGGCACGGCGTGGCGCGGGTGCAGCTCGCGCCAGCGCTCGACCAGCCGCACCGCGGCGTCGCGGTGATGACCGAGCCGGTGATGGAGCGCACCCAACCGGAGCAGGAACGCGGCGGTCGAGCCGGTCGCCACCGGCGGCTCGCGCCAGGCCGGCCCGAAGCGGCGGCCGAGCGCCGCCACCGCCAGCAGGTAGAGCAGCGCCAGGTGGGCGAGCACCAGGTCGAAGGCGCGGCCGGCGCGTTCGGCGTCCGGATCGCCGGCGCCGGGGGCGGAGAGACCGTGGGCGCTCTCGTCGAAGGCCCAGCGGCGCCCGAACGCGGCTAGGAACCCCTCGAGGAGGTCCGCGTTGCCCGCCTCGGCGATCCCGGCGTTGGCCAGCGCCGCGGCCGGCAGCACCACCAGCCGGGCACCGCCCCGGCGCTCGACGACGAAGACGAGCGGCGCACCCTCTGGCGCGCCCTCCGGCGAGCGGTAGAGGACCTCGGCTTCCGCGGGGGCCCGCGGCGCCCAGCGCGGCGCCGGCAGCTCGACGACGGCGGCGCCGGCCGGTCCGGACGCCCGCTCGGCGACGCCGGCCTCGGGTTCCAGCCGCCAGCTCAGCCGGGCGTCGCGGCGCCAGGCCAGCGGTCCGAGCGGCGGCTCGTCGCGGACCGCGACCAGCCCGATGCCGAGCGCCTCGAGCACCCGGTCCTCCCGCGGGTCGTAGCCGCCCGAGTAGGCGATCACCAGGTCGCCGCCGGCGGCGAGCCGGCGGTGGAGCGCCGATGCGCGGCGGTCGGCGGGGACGGCCGCCGACCAGGGGAAGACCTCGACCAGCACCCCCGCGGGACCGGCGCCCTCGGCCTCCGGCAGCGCGTCGAGCAGCCGGACCTCGGCGCCGCGCGCCTCGAGGTAGCGGCGGGCGGCGAGCCACCCCTCGGGGCCGCGCGAGAGCGCGCTGCCCCGCCCCCCCTCGCCGGCCGCAGCGATCCAGATCATCGCCGCCGCCAAGACGCCGGCGGCGGCCAGGATCCAGGCCTGACGCCGGCTCACGGCGCCGCTCCCGGAGCCGCGCCCGGGAGATCGACGAGCCGCTGCTCGAGGCGCTCGATCAGCGCCCGCACCTCGGCCGGCGCCGGCCGCCGCGGGCCGTAGGTCATGGCGTCGAGGCGGGCGACCGCCGGCGCCACGTCGGGCCGGCGGCCGCGCGCGACCAGCTCGCCGCCGGTCCAGCTCGCCTCGGCGCGCTCGCCGCAGAGCGCCCGCGCCAGCCACCACCAGGCCGCCTCGAGCGCCTCGGCGACGCGGCCGGCGGCAAGCCGGCGGTCGATCTCGGCGCGCCAGTCGACCGCGGCCGGCGGCGGCCCCATCGCCCCGTCGCCGCCGGCGGTGGCGGCGGTCGGCGCAGCGCGGCGCCGCCGCCGGCGCACCACCATCACCGCCGCCGCCGCGAGCGCCGCCGCCGCCACCGCCGCGAGCAACCAGGCGATCACGCGCACGAAGCCGGCCGGGATCCCGACGCTGCCGGCGAGGTCGCGCAGGATCCGGCCGATCTCCAGCGCCCAGCGCCGGATCAGCTCGCGGGCGTAGGCGGCCCACCCGGGATCGGGCCGGCGGGTGTCGACCCGGCTCTCTTCGATCACCCGCGCGAGGAGTGCGCGATCGGCGGCGGCGGGAGCGACCGTGGCGGCGGGTGCGTCCCTGGTGGCCTCGGCCGCGATGGCCCCCGCCGCCGCCCGAGGCCCGATTCCCGAGCCCGCCGCGATCACCGCGGCGAGGGCCGCCGCGAGCGCCCGCGCCCTCAAGCCGGCGCCTCGCCGCCGCCGGCGCCGCCCGTCCGCTGCATCTCGATCAGCGCGGCCGCGGCCTCGAGATCGGCGCCCTCGCGCCGGCTGCGGGTGTCGTGGAAGAGCAGCGCCATGCCGAACGCCGAGTAGAGCCCGACCGCGGCGCTGACCAGCCCGCCGAGCACGCCGCCCGCCCCCTGGAGCGCCAGCGCCCCCGGCGAGGTCATCGCCGACAGCGGATCCTCGGCGGCGGCGTGGCGCAGGAACAGCACCTGGCGCGCGATCTCGAACGGCATCTGCGCCACCAACGAGCCGAGCATCGAGATCGCCATCGCCACCACCAGGAAGACCGCGATGCGCACCAGCGGGTTGCGCGGGAAGTCGGTGAACGGGTTGGGGCCGACCAGCCGGACGCTGCGCTCGATCGCGGCCATCCCGGTGCGCCCCTCCTCGACCATCACCGGCAGCACCAGCGCCAGGAGCGGCCCGACGTAGAGGGCCGGCAGCAGGCAGGCCATGTAGGAGGCGCCCACCAGCACCCCGGCGCCGACCAGGGTCAGCAGGCGCCGCGGCCGGAGCAGAAAGCCCAGCCCGCGCCCGATCGACGCCGGCCGGCCGGCGAGCGAGTCGAGCGCCGCGACCTGCGCGGCGGCGAAGACCAGGCCGATCACCGGCATGACGGCGAGCATCACCAGGTAGCTGCCGCAGGTGCTGAGCCAGTCCTCGGCGAGGAGGCTCCGCATCAGGTGCACCTGGAACAGCACCATCGAGGCCGACCAGAGCACGGTCACCGCCGCCAGCGTCGGGTAGAGCCGCCGCCCGGCGGTGCGCGTCGAGCGCATTGCCTGGTCGAGCAGCATGCGCAGCGGCATCGCGCCGGGCGGCAGGGTTGGGCTGACGGCCGGGCTCGCGGCCGGGCTCACGGGGTCCATCGGTTCTCCTCCTCGTCGTGCGGTCCGACGAACGGGTTGAGGGCGGCGAGCCAGAAGAGCGCCAGGAGCGTCACGCCGAGCGTCGCCTTGGCCCCGACCGGTACGTCGGGCGACGGCGACACCCAGGTCTCGACCGCGCCCAGGAGGCCGAGCCAGGGGAGAACGCCGAGCAGCACGGCCAGCGCCGAGCGCCCGGCCGCGCGGAGCGCCTCGCCGCGCGGGCGGTCGCCGGCGGCGACCAGCGCCCGCGCCACCCCGAGGCCGGAGGCGGCGGCGACCAGGACGATGGTGATCTCGAGCGGCCCGTGGGCGGCGACGAAGCCGCCCAGCTCGCCGGCCATCGAGTAGTGCGCCGTGACCCCGAAGATGGCGCCGAGCAGGAGGCCGTTGATCACGATCACCCAGAGCGTCAGGAGGCCCGCGGTGGCGCCGCCGGCCCAGGCGGTGATCGCCACCGACATGTTGTTGGTGGCGATCGCCGAGGATGTGGCGGCCGGCGGCAGCGTGGTACCGAGGTCCTCGGTCCACAGACGCCCCTCGGCGAGCCCCGCCCGCGCCTCCTCGCCGAGAAACGCCAGGCCGAGGCCGGGGCGGACGGCGGAGACCGCCAAGCCGAGCGCCGCGGCGGCGACAAACAGCAGCGCCGCCACCGCCAGGAGATCGAGCTGACCGCGGAAGGCGCGCGGGAAGGTGCGGGCGAAGAAGTGACCGAGCCCGCGCCGCCGGCCGCCGGACTCGTCGGCGACCGCCAGCCGATGGGTCCCCTCGAGCGCCAGCCGGCGCAGCCGCTCGGCGACCCCGGTCCCCGGCCAGCGCGCCGCCGCCAGGGCGTGATCGTGGAGCACCTGGCGATAGCCGATCGCCAGCTCCTCCAGCTCGGCGTGCCCGACGCCGCCGCGGGCGAGCCGCCCGAGCCCCTGCTCGAAGGCGTCCCAGAGCGGCCGGCGGAGGCGGACGAAGCGGTCGTAGTGCATAGGTCGGGCGGTCTCGGCGCGTCAGCCGGCGCGGCCCCCGCCGGCACCCCCCTCGTCCGCGGCGAGCACCCGGCGGAGCGATTCGACCGGCGTGGCGCCGAGGCTCGCGGGATCGCCGGCGGCGGCGAGCATCTCCGGCGCGTCGCGCTCGACCCAGGAGAGGAGCCGGCGCGCCAGCCGGTCGGCGCGGTCCCCCTCGAGGTCGGCCGAGCGCGCCAGGAGCGACTCCGCGAGCGCCACCTCGCGCGCCCCCCAGCCCGGCGGCACCCGCCCGAGCACCGGCCGCGGCGCCGCCGGCCGGACGTGCACCACCAGCGTGCCGGCGACGTGATCGCCGAGCCGCCGCGCCAGCGGATCGAGCGCCATGAGCGGCGCTCCGAACATCAGGTCGACCGTGCGCAGGAGGTTGCGCGCCACCAGCGCCCCGGCGCCGGCCGCGCCGCCGGTGCGGTGCACCGTGCGCAATCCGACCGCCGCCTTGCCCGGCGTGCGCCCGCCCATGGCGATCTCGAAGCCGGCGAAGTAACCCCACTGCAGGAGGAAGAGCCCGACCACGACGATCGCGAGCGTCGTCCCCCCGCCGCCGACGGCGCCGCCGATCCCGAGCGCCAGGAAGACCAGCAGCGTCGCTCCGACCCCGAGCGCCAGATAGTCGATCAGCGCGGCGAGCGTGCGGCTGCCGAGCCCCGCCACCGGCAGGTCGAGCGGGATGTTGTCGATGCCGAGGACGGTCTCGCGCGAGGGTTCGCTCATCCGGAGTGAGCGGACACTACCACCCGGGCGAGCAGCTATCCTTGAGCCTTGCCCGTCATCGGCACGAAGCGCACCGGCGCCACGGTCTCCCGGTGGAAGCCGTCCGCGGTGCGGGTGACGACCTGGAGCTCCTGGCTCCAGCCGTCGCCGACCGGCGCCACCAGGCGGCCGCCGAGGGCGAGCTGGTCGAGCAGCGGCGCCGGGATCTCGGGAGGCGCGGCGGTCAGGACGATGGCGTCGAACGGCGCCGCGTCCGGCCAGCCGCCGTAGCCGTCGCCGGCGCGGACGTGGACGTTGCCGTAGCCCAGCTCGGCGAGCGTCGCGCCGGCGCGGAGGGCGAGCGGCTCGACGATCTCGATCGAGTAGACCTCGGCCGCGAGGCGCGAGAGCACCGCGGCGTGGTAGCCCGAGCCGGTGCCGACCTCGAGCACGCGGGCCCCCGGTTCGAGCGCGAGCTTCGCGCACATCAGGGCGACGATGTAGGGCTGCGAGATGGTCTGGTCCCAGCCGATCGGCAGCGGCCGGTCGGCGTAGGCCCGGGCGCGCTCGGCATCAGGGACGAAGCGGTGGCGGGGCACCTCGCGCATCGCCGCCAGCACCCGCTCGTCGGCGAGGCCGCGGCCGCGGATCTGGCTCTCGACCATCCGCTCGCGCTCGGCGGCGAAGGTCGCCTCGGCGTTGGCGCCGGCGGCGGCCGGGGCGCTCTTCCCGCCGTCGCCCGGGTGGGCGCCGGCGCAGGCCGCGATCGCCGCCGCGGCCGCCAGCAAGGCCGCCGCCGCGCGCATCAGCGCCGGCCGCCCCCGTCGCGCACCTCGCCGGTCATCGGCGACACGCGCACCGGGATCACGCTCGCGGTCTCGAGCCCCTCGTGGGTCTTGGTGATCACCCGCAGGTCCTGGAAGTACTCGCCGACCGGCGCCACCATCTTGCCGCCCTCCTTGAGCTGGTCGAGCAGCGGCTGCGGCAGGTGGGGCGGCGCGGCGGTCAGGATGATGGCGTCGAACGGCCCCTTCTCGGCCCACCCCTCGTAGCCGTCGCCGACCCGCATCTCGACGTTGCGGTAGCCGAGCGAGTCGAGCCGCTCGCGCGCGCGCTCGGCGATCGGCTCGCTGATCTCGATCGAGTAGACCCGCCCGGCGACCCGCGACAAGACCGCGGTGTGGTAGCCCGAACCGGTGCCGATCTCGAGCACGACGTCGCCCGGCTCGAGGTCGAGGAGCGAGGTCATCAGCGCCACGATGTAGGGCTGGTAGACGGTCTGCCCCCAGCCCATCGGCAGCGGCACGTCCTCGTAGGCCTGGTCGCGGTAGGCCTCGGGCACGAACAGGTGGCGCGGCACCTCGGCCATCGCGCGCAGCACCGCCGGCTCGTCGATGTCGTGCACCCGGCTGAGCGCGGCGACCATGCGCTGGCGCCGTTCGGCGTAGGTGCCGGGGGCCTCGGGAGCCGCGGGCGGCGCGAAGATCGGCGGCGCCGGCCGCACCGGGCTCTGGCGCAGGCTCTGCTGGGCCGGCGCGACGGCCGGGAACGCCAGGAGCGCCAGGGCTACGGCGGCGGCGCGCGCGACGCGACGGCGGCGGCTCATCGCCCGCCCTCCGCTCCGGCGCCCGCCCCGCCGTCGGCCCGGCGGTGGGCGACCGCGCCGTCGACCAGCACGAGGTCGATCTCGGCGGCCGCGATCTCGGCCTCGGGCACGGTCATCGGGTCGCGCCCGCAGACCACCAGATCGGCGCGCTTGCCCGGCTCGAGCGAGCCGATCTCGTCCGCGAGGAAGAGCGACCAGGCGGCGTCGAGGGTGAAGCCGCGGAGCGCCTCCGCCCGGGTCAGCCGCTCGCCCGGGAGCCAGCCGCCCGCGGGCTCGCCGGCGAGGTCCTGGCGCGTGACCGCAGCGTAGAGGCCGAGGCGCGGATCGGCGCTCTCGACCGGGAAGTCGCTCCCCAGCGCGAGCCGGCCGCCGGCGTCGAGCACCTTGCGCCAGGCGTAGGCGCCGGCCAGCCGCCGCTCGCCCACCCGCGCGCCCGCCCACGGCATGTCCGAGGTGGCGTGGGTCGGCTGCATCGAGGCGATCACCCCGAGGCGCGCCATCCGCTCGAGGTCGGCGAGGCGCATCACCTGGGCGTGCTCGACGCGGAAGCGCGCCTCGGGGCGCGGCCCGCCGAGCGCGGCCTCCAGCGCGTCGAGCGCGACCAGCTTGCCGCGGTCGCCGATCGCGTGGATCGCGACCTGGAAGCCGGCCGCGAGCGCGCGCCCGGCGACGTCGCGCAGGTGGTCGCCGGAGGCGGTCAGGAGACCGAGGTTGCCGGGGTCGTCGCTGTACGGCTCGACCAGCGCCGCGCCGCGGCTGCCGAGGGCGCCGTCGGCGTAGAGCTTGACCCCGCGGAGGGTCCAGCGGCCGGCGGGGTCGGCGGCCGGGCCGCGGGCGAACCAGCCGGCGAGGAGGTCGGTGTCGTCGCCGAGGAAGAGGCCGGCGCGGAGCGGCAGCCGGCCGGCGGCGGCGAGCGCCTGGTAGGCGGCGATCTCGGGCTCGCCGACCCCCATGTCGGTGACCGTGGTCAGTCCGCGCTCGAGGCAGTGGCGAGCGGCGGCGGCGAGCCGGCGCTCGACGTCGGCGGCGGACGGCGGCGGGATGAGCCCGCGCACGGCGCCCATCGCGTGGTCGATCAGGACGCCGCTCGGCTCCCCCGCCTCGTCGCGCAGGAAGCGGCCGCCGGAGGGGTCGGGCGTGCCGGCGTCGATGCCCAGCGCCGCGATCGCGCGGGCGTTGATCAGGGCGGCGTGGCCGTCGATCCGGGTCACCCACACCGGGTGGCCGGGGACCGCCGCCGACAGCTCGCGGTGGTGCGGGAAGGCGGGCTCGGGCCAGTCGTTCTGATCCCAGCCGCGGCCGAGGACCCAGCTCCCCGCCGGGAGCGCGGCGGCGGCGGCGGCGATCCGCCCGATCACCTCGGCGTAGCTGCCGGTGCCGACCAGGTCGACCTGCTCGAGCGCGGCGCCGAGGCCGGCGAGGTGGGAGTGGGCGTCGATCAGCCCCGGGGTGACGGCGCGGCCGCCCAGCTCGATCACCTCGGTGCCGGGGCCGGCCAGCGCCGCGGCGCCGGCGTCCGGCCCGAGGTAGACGATCCGCCCGCCGCGCACCGCCAGGCTCCCCTCGACCGGCGCCGCGGGCTCGACCGGGTAGAACACCCCCTGCCGCAGGATGAGGTCGGCGGCGTCCTCTGGGCGCGGCGCCGGGGCGGCGGCGGCGTCCTCCCGGGCCGAGGCGTCAGGCCAGGCGGCGGGCACGGCGAAAGCGGCGGCCGCGAGCCCGGCGGTCACGATCGAGAGCCTCCGCGGGCGCCCCGGGCGGCGGCGAAAGCCGTTCGGGCGCTGGGCTTCGGGCAGGGCGGGGTCAGGGCGTCGCATCGCGTGTCGGGACTCCTCGAAGGCCTCGCGGCGTGCCGGCCGGGGGGCCGGACCAGCCGTTCAGGAGCAGGTGCCGCGGGCGTTTCCGGGCGCCATTCTGCCGCCTTGAGCTGCAAAGGACAAGCCACGGACCGGGGTCCGCCCGGAGCCCGCGGCGAGTTGCTAAGCTGCGGCCGTGCACGGCGCCGAGCTGACTTCGCAGGGCGACATCCTCGACCGCCTCGACGCCGCGCTGGCGGCCTCGCCCGCCGACGAGACCGAGATCGTCTTCCACGAGGTGGCGCGCGCCGCCGCCGGCTCCCCGGGCGCCCGGCCGGCGGCGCCGCCGGCGCGCGAGCGCGGCGTCCTGGTGCGGGTGTTCGAGCGCGGCCGGATGGGCGTCCACCGCACCGGCGCCGGCTCGCCCGGCGAGCTGGACAACGCCGTCCGCTACGCGCTGGCGCAGGCCAAGGTCGACCCGCCGCCGGCGCACCGCCCGCCGCTCACCCCCAAGGGACCACCGCTCGAGCCGCCCGAGGGCTCCTGGGACCCGGCGCTCGCCGGGCTGACCCCCGAGGCCGGCGCGGCGTTCCTCGCCGAGCGGCTCGAGCGCGACGAGCGCGGGCGCCTCGAGTGGGCCGAGATGCGGATCGTGGCCGCCAACAGCCGCGACCTCCGCCGCGCCGCCGAGGTCACCGCCGTCACCCTGACGGTCCGCTCGGGCGGCGACGATGCCCACCCCGGGAGCGCCGGCTGGGCCGCCGCCTCGGCCCGCTCGCTCGCCGCGCTGGCCGCCGCGGACGTGATCGAGCGGGCGCGCTCGCGGCGCGCCGGCGACGCCGCCGCCCCCGGCGCGCTCGGTGCCGATCCCGCCGCCGTCCTCGCGCCCGAGGCGGTGGCGCGCCTGATCGAGCTGCTCGCCCACCATGCGCTCTCGGCGCGCTCGTTCCACGACGGCACCTCGCCGCTCCGAGGCGCCCTCGGCGAGCGCACCCTCGACCCGGCGCTGACCCTGACCGACCGCCCCGGCGATCCCGCCGGCCTGCCCTTCCCGTTCGACTTCTTCGGTGCCGGCAAGGAGCCGCTGGTGATGATCGAGGCGGGCGTCCTGCGCACGCCGGCGGTCGACTCCGAGCTGGCGCCCGCGCTCGGCCTGCTGCCGACCCACCACGCGATCGGCCCCGACGACGCGCGCCCGGGCAACCTGTTCCTGACCGCGCGCGCGCTCGACCGCGACGGCCTCCTCGCGGCGGCCGGGGACGGCGTCTGGATCGGCTGGCTCGACGACCTGCGCTGCTTCGACCCCGGCGGCCTGCGCTTCCGCGCCACCGCCCGCGGCCTGCGCGAGATCCGCGGCGGCGCCCTCGGCGGCCCGCTCCCCGACCGCCCCTGGGAGGGGCGCCTGCTCGATCTCCTGTCCCGCGTCGCCGGCCTCGGCGCCGAGCCGGTCTGCCTGGCCGCCGGCGACGGCGTGCTCGAGGCGGTGACGGCGCCGGCGCTGGCGCTGCCGGGGCCGGTCGGGGGGTTGTCGTGACCGCCGCCGGCTCTCTCTGGGTCGATCAAGTCGGTCCGTTTCTCGACAGCGAGGGGGTGACCGCGCTGCTCGGCGACGACGATCCTCGGGAGGTCTCCCCGAGCCCGCGCGACCGCCTGCTGCTGGCCCTGCGCACGGACACCGGGCGGCTGGTCTACCCGCTCTGGCAGTTCCGCGACGGCGCGCCGCTCCCCGGCCTGGGCGAGGTCCTCGACGCCGCCGGCTACGACCCGGAGCGGCCGGCCACCGGCTGGACCATCGCCTCCTGGCTCGCCACCGAGGACCCCGACCTCGGAGGCGCTCCGCGCGAGCTCCTCGCCGCGGGCCGAGTCGGGGCGGTTCTCGTCGCGGCCCGGGATATCAGCGAGGAGCTCGGTGCAGGGGAGCGCAGGGCATAGGACTATCCGGGATCGAGCCCGAAGGCGGCGGGATCCCGGATCACCCAGCGGGCTACGCCGGCGTACGGGCACCAGTCCCCGAGGTAGGTGGACTCGAGCAGCCGCCGGGCCTCGGCGACCGCCGCATCATTCGCCCCGCGGGCCGCTTCGAGTCTGTCGACCAGCTTCTTCAGGCCGGCGACGTTCTGGGCGTGCTCCTTGCGCGGGACACTAAGCCGCTTCCGCTTCAGATGGAAGACGTCGATCGAGGCCTCGCCGCGTAGGCTCCCCTGGACCGGCAGCGCTTGGCCGTGGACGTCGAATCGGATGTGCTCCTCCGGGTCGTCGGTCGAAGGATCGACCAGGAGTCGGTTCTCCTGGCGATGGTCGTCGGCCGGCGACATCGCGCGCAAGGCTTCGGTGGCCAAGGGGAACTGATCGAGCTTGCCCTTGGCCGGGCCGGACGCCGCCGAGAGGTCGCCCCAACGCGGGCGATCACGCCGCTTCTGGTTGCAGTGCTGGCAGGAGGGATAGAGGTTCTCCCACTCGTAGGCGAGCCAGTAATAGCCTGGGTGGTCGTCGCGCTCCGCGACGCTGCCCTTTGGCCGGAAATGTTCGACGTCCCAGTCCGCCTGCCCCATCGACTTGCCCTCACAGTAGGCGCACTTGTCGTGGAACAGCTTCTCGAGCGCCTTGCGGACCGCGTCGGCACCATAGACGCTGGCCAGTCCGACGTGGTCGGAGCCGTCCTGCAGCGCCTGCTCCTCCGAGGCCGCGGCGAGGGCGAACCAGGCGGCGTCGGGCCGGATCGGCTGCCCCGTCTGCTCGTCGAGACGATCGCGGGCGATCCGGATCATCGAGGCGTCACTCGATACCGTGCCGCGCGAGGATGCCCTTCATCTCCTCGAGCGCCGCGACCGCGGGCGCCGAGGGATCGGGGGCGGGAGTGAGCTGGCGCGCCAGGGTCTGAAGCTCCCGCTCCTGGGGCGGCTCCCGTTCGGTGACCGGGATCTCGAGCAGTTCCCGGTAGCGCTCGGTCTTCTCGTTGACTTCCTCGCTGTAAGGAGGGGTGGCGAAGAGGCGATCGTCGGTGAGCATGTCCTCGACCGAGTAGAGGCGGAAGTCGGGGGGCGGAACCGCCACCACCTCTCCGGTGGGCTCCCGGCGAAGCGCCACGAGCTCGTCGGGTTCGGCACCGAGCGCCACCAGCGGGCTGTGCGTGCTGGCGATGATCTGGACGCGGGGCAGGAGCTCCGAGAGCCGGGGCAGGATCTGTGCCTGCATCGACGGGTGGAGGTGCTGATCGACCTCGTCGACCAGCAGGATGCCGCTGACCACTCCCTTGTCATCGATCGCCCCCGCCCGTAGCGCCCAGCCGTAGAAGTCCAGTAGCCAGGCGAAGGTCACCCGGTAGCCATCGGCCCAGGCGTCGAGGCTGACGGGCCCTGCCAGCCCGGGGCCGGTGATCTCGATGCCGCCGCCGCGCCGGAACGTGATCGCGTGCTCCTCCTCGAGGCCGAGGACCCTCTTGATACCGGCCAAGGTCTGCTCGTAGAGGCCGGTGCCGAAGAAGTCGTGGAGGCGGCGCAGGATGAGCTCTGGATCGGTCAGCGGTCGGGGGTGATTGAAGAGACCCGCGACCGCATCGAGCATGCGGTAGTCGCGAAAGCTCGAGGGCTCGCCGCCGCTGAAGAAGCGTCCGGCACCGTAGGCGACTACAAAGGGCGTCTCTCCGAGCTCGGGCTCCAACGCACCGTCCAGGATCTCCTTGTCGCCGTAGCTACTGATGATTCGGAGGTTGTCCTGCGGTGGAAGCTCGTCCCGGCGATCCCCGAGGCTCAGGGTGATCTGGCCGTGGGGACCTTCTCGACCGATCAGCCGGCCGATTGGGCTGGCGAGCATCGCCTGAGCGTCCGCGTGGTCGGCCAGGCCTAGCGCGATGGCACGCAGGAGCGTGCTCTTGCAGGTGCCGTTCCTGCCGATCAGGAGCGTGCGAAACCGCGGAGCCCCGCTCGCCGTCTCGATCTCGAGAGTGAGCTCCTGGAATGCCCGGATGTTGTTGAGCTGAACATGCTTGAGGAACCGAGCGGGAGGTGGACCGAAGGCGGCCATGGTGGTAGCAGCCTAACATCGCTCCTGTGCTACCCGCCCCCCGCCCGCCGGACCAGCACCACCGTCTGATCGTCGAGCTGCGGCAGCCCCGCGGCGTGCTCGAGGGTGGCGCGGTCGATCGCGGCGACGATCTCGGGGAGGGGGGAGGCGTGGAGGGCGGCCAGCAGCTCGCCGAGGTGGTCCTCGCCCAGCTCGCGGTCGGCGCGGTCGGCGCACTCGGTGATGCCGTCGGAGAAGAGGCAGAGGAGGTCGCCCGGTTCGAGCTCGACGGTCGCGGCGCGCCAGGCACCGGCGGGGAGGAGGCCGAGCGGCACGCCGGTCGAGCCGAGCCGCTCGAGCCGGCGGTCGCCGTCGCCCCCGGCGCGCACCACGAAGCCGGCGTTGTGGCCGGCGTTGACGTAGCTCACCCGGCCGGACGCCGGGTCCAGCTCGGCGACGATCAGGGTGATGAACTTGTTCGCCGCGCTCGACTCGCAGACGTGGCGGTTGAGGCGCGCCACGAGCGCCGGAGTCAGGTCGCCGCGGTCGCGCAGGAGCGTCAGCGCCGAGTGCAGGGTCGAGACCAGGAGCGCCGCCGGCATCCCCTTGCCGGTGACGTCGCCGAGCGCGAAGCCGAGCCGCCCGCCCTCGAGCAGCACCAGGTCGTAGTAGTCGCCGCCGACCTGGCGCGCCGGGCGGTTCCAGCCGGTCAGCTCCCAGCCGGCCAGCTCGGGCAGGGTGTCGGGGAGGATCTCGCGCTGGATCTCGGCCGCCAGCTCCATCTCGCGCTCGAGGCGCTCCTTCTCGAGCGCCTGGCGGTGGAGCTGGGCGTTCTCGATCGCGATCGCCGCCTGGTTGGCGAAGAGCGACAGCGTCCGCCGGTCGTCGTCCTCGAACGGGCCGACGCCGCGGCGGCTCTCCTTGTCGCCGACCAGGAGCACGCCGCGCCGCCGGCCGTCGCTCTCGATCGGCACCGCCAGGAGGTGACGGGCGTCGGGCAGGAGCTCCTCGGGGCACTCCCCCTTCCCGTCGAGGAACTCCTCGAGCCCGGGGAGATCGGCGGGGAAGGCGTCGCGCGCCGAGCCGCCGAAGGTGCCGTCGAGCCGGTAGCCGCCGCCCTCGGAGAGGTAGAGCGCGCCGAGGCGGGCGTCGAGAAGCGAGACCGCGCGCAGCAGCACTTCGTCGGAGAGGGCGTCGAGGTCGAGGGTCGAGGCCACCGCGAGGCCGACGTCGTAGAGCGCTTCCAGCTCGACGCCGCGGTAGTTGACCTGGAAGTGCTGCTCCTTGAGCCGGCGCTCGAGCTGGAGGTTGCGCACCGCGGCGGCGAGGAGGAGCGTCAGCGGCGCGGCGGCACCGGAGTCCGGCCGCGGCAGCGCCGCGGGCAGCGCCAGCGCCAGCCCCTCGGGGAGGCGGAGCGCGGTGAAGCCCGGCGGCGGCTCGCCGTCGACCGCCTCCGGGAAGCGCCCCTCGCCGGCCGCGATCTCGCGCCGGCAGGAGCCGTCGCGGCAGAGGTAGAGCGCCGCGCCCGAGGCGCCGCGGGCGCGCCGCCAGTGGTCGAGCAGCCGGCCGAGGTAGGCGCGCTCGCCGGACTCGCGGCCGGAGAGGTGCTCGAGCTCCTGCCAGGCCGCGGCGGCGGGCTCGGCGGCGGAGGTCTCGAGGGCGGACGCGGCGGCGGTGGCGGGCCGGGCGGGGTTGGCGACGGCGGCGGCGGCTTCGGCGCTCATCCGCGGCCCCGGTTACGCGCTCGGCTTGGGGGCGGCGGCGAGCGCGTCGAGCGCGGTCTCCTGGTCCGGGTAGATCGACGCGTACTGCGCCAGCCCCATGATGTGGAAGGTCTTCTCGATCGTCGGCGTCAGGCAGCAGAAGGCCAGCCGGCCCTTGATCTCGAGGATCTTCTCGATGATCTCGATCAGGATCGAGATGCCGATCGAGTTGACGATCTTGGTCCCCTGCAGGTTGAGCAGCAGGGTGTCGTAGCGCTCCTCGAGCAGGCGGTAGGCGGCGCGCGCGATCTGCTCGCCGCCCTCGTTGTTGATGTACCCCTCGGTAAAGAGGATGGCGACGCCGTCGCGTGGATCGACGGTGAGCTTCAGGCTTTCGGTCATCGACGCTTCCCCATCATCCTCTCGCCTTCGTCATCACCACCGTGGTGCCTTCGTCCCCGGAGTGGATCTCGACCTCGTCCATCAGGCCGCGCATGATCTCGAGGCCCCAACCCCGTTTGTCCCGGGCGCGGAGCTTGGTCTCGATCTTCGGCTTCTCGACCGCGGCGGGCGTGAAACCGATGCCGTTGTCGTGGACGGTGATACGCAGGGTCTCCGGCGCGCCTTCCCCGAGCACCTCGCAGACGATCTGCACCCGGCGGTCGTCGGCGCGGCTGTGCTCCTTGGCGTTGATGCACGCCTCCACCACGGCCAGACGGATCTCGTCGATCTTATCCGGGCTCATCGCCATCGACGCGGCGACGGCGGTCGCGGTGTTGCTCGCCGCGATCTCGACGTCGGGCTGCTCCAGCGGGAGAGTGAGGGTGACCTCCCTGAGGACGGCCTGGTCAGCCATGACGTTCCGGGCGTGCGTGGGCGCGGGGTCTGATGATGGGGAGTCTCGAGCGGCTGCCTGCGCGAGATGAGGCGGGCTAGAAGACCAGGTAGAGCTCGAGAGCGTAGATCACCAGTGGATGGATCAGGTCGTGCGCCAGGAGCCAGACGAAGCTGACCGAGGTGCCCACCGCGAAAACGGCCTTCAGCGAGATGCTCGGGACGTCGACGAATCTGCGGATGGAGTCTAGCATCGGCGGCCTCCTTGTGCACCGGCCCCTGTCGCAAGGCCGTTGCCAGGTCGCCGCGGCGGCGTCGCCAGCGATCCACAAATCCAGCTAGATCAACGACTTGCCTCCCGTGCCGGCAGGCGGCTGCGGCACCTTGCCGCACCCCTGAATGCGACAAATTGCCCCAGACAGTTCCCGGCCGGCCCGAGGCGCGCCCCGTAAAGCCCCAAACTGGGGCGGCCGAGACCGCTCCGGGGCGTTTTGTCGCGCCTGCGTCAGGATGTCCCAATCGCTCTCCCGCCCCTTCAGAACCCGCGCCGCTGCAGCGTCTTGCGGTCGAGACCCAGCATCCGCGCGGCGGCGCTCTTGTTGCCGCCCGCCAGTTCGAGCACGCGCCGGATGTGCCGGCGCTCGACGGTGGCGAGGTCGAGCGCCTCGGGACCGTGCTGCACGCTGCCGAGGAGCGAGCCGACGAGGTCGGCGCCGACCTCGCCCTCGGCCAGCGACACCGCGCCCTCGACCAGGTTCTGCAGCTCGCGGACGTTGCCCGGGAAGTCGTGCGCCATCACCAGCGCCAGCGCCTCGGGGCGGAACGGCGGCACCGGGATCCCCTCGCGGCGGCAGAAGCGCTCGGCGAAATGGCGCACCAGGTGCGGGACGTCGGCGCGCCGGTCGCGCAGCGGCGGCAGCTCGATCTCGACCCCCTTCAACCGGTAGTAGAGGTCCTCGCGGAAGCCGCCGGCGGCGACCAGCTCCTCGAGGTCGCGGTGGGTGGCGGCGATCAGCCGGACGTCGACCGGGATCGCCTTCTGGCCGCCGACCCGCGTCACCTCGCGCTCCTGGAGCGCGCGCAGGAGCTTGACCTGCACCGCCGGCTGCATGTCGCCGATCTCGTCGAGGAAGAGCGTCCCCCCCTCGGCCAGCTCGAGCTTGCCCGGGCGAGCAGCGACCCCGGTGGCGACGCCCCCCTCGATGCCGAAGAGCTCGCTCTCGAGGAGCGACTCCGGGAGCGCGGCGCAGTTGAGGGCGATCAAGGCCCCCTTGCGGCCCGAGAGGTGATGGAGGAGGCGCGCCACCAGCTCCTTGCCGGTGCCGCTCTCGCCGCGCAGGAGCACGGTGACGCCGCGCGGCGCCACCCGGTCGGCCAGCTCGAGGGCGCGGCGCATCGGCGGCGCCTGGGCGACGATGCGGCCGGAGCCGATCTCCTCGGCGAGCTGGCCGCGGAGGGCCTTGTTCTCCTCCTCGAGCCGCTCGCGCTGCTCGGAGAGCGCCTCGACCTGGCGCATCGAGTCGAGGGCGACCCCGGCGAGCGAGGCGACCGAGTCGAGGAAGCGCTTGTCGTCGGCGGTGAACGACGGCGCCTCGCCGCCGCGCACCTCCTTGTCGGCGACCGCCAGGAAGCCCAGGAAGACCCCCCGGTAGGACATCGGCGCCGCCACCAGCTCGCCGAAGCCGAGCCCGGCGATCGAGCCGCCGCGGCGGGTCAGGATGCCCCCCTCCGAGAGCAGCTCGCGCCAGAGCGGGTCGCCCAAGAGCGTCACCCCGGCCGGCGCCGAGCCGCGCCAGCCGACCGTCGCCACCGCCCGCGGGCCGCCGTAGGCGTCGCGGGTCACCGCCACCGCCGCCGCCGGATCGACCACCGCGCAGACCCGCTGGAGCAGCTCGTCGATCATCTCCTGCTCGGGCCGGTCGGCGTGGAGCTCGAGCGCGAGGTCGTACAGCGTCTCGAGCTGGAGGATCCGGCGCTTCTCGGCGAGCGAGGGGAGGTTCGCCATACGGGGGATCTTACGCCCGCCGCCGGCGGGGCGTTTCAGCGCGGCTCGAGCCAGGCGCACTCGGCGTGTCGGACTCTCCGCGGGACTTACGTAGCTCGGATCATGCGCGGTGCCGCCCCCCGGGAGGCTCCGCACCCCCGATTCCCACAACCAGACTTCCAGGAGGTCGTCGACCATGATTCGCAGCCACATCGACCGCGCCGCCGTACCGGCGGCTCTCTGCCTGCTCGCCCTGCTCGCCCTCTTCGCACCCGGCGCCGCCCAGGCGATCGACGTCTGCGGCAACGGCATCTGCGCCACCACCGCGATCCCGCCCGAGAACGCCACCAACTGCCCGGCCGACTGCGGCGGCGGCGCCCCGCCGGCCTGCACGGCCGACACCTGCTCCGACTGCCAGCGGCCGTGGAGCGGTGACAAGGACCTCGACGGCATCCCCGACCCGCTCGAGTTCGACCTCGCGCACAAGTTCTTCCCGCGCGTCCTGCTCCAGCACGCGAGCGTCGACCGCGACGAGAGCTACCTGTTCCGGGGCTTCGCGACCCCCTACACGATGCGTCCCTTCTTCACCGGCACCAACGCGCTGTGCGACGAGCTGTGGGAGTGCCTCGAGATCCGCTACGGCATCACGTTCTTCAACGACCGCGGCGACATCCCCGGCGGCGCCTACTCGCACCTCGGCGATAGCGAGATGTACGCCGCGGTCCTGCGCCGCACCACCTCGCAGGGCCCCGCGATGTCCAGCCCCGACCCCTGGGTGATGATCCGCGACTTCACCTCCGCCCACTGGGGCGAGTGGCTCTCGGACTCGAGCAAGGTCGGCGGCTACGGATGCACCGCGTGCGGCGAGGTCACCGACTCGGCGGCCTGCTACGCCACCCCGGGTTGCTCGTACTTCGCGTCCTGCACCGGCGTCCACAGCGGCTGCGCCTCGTACCGCACACCCTCGCAGTGCACGCCGTCCGTCGGCTGCAACTGGAACGGCGGCTGCGCGAGCCAGTCGACCTGGCGGTGCTACGACAGCCTGCCCAAGACCGGGTTCGTCGACATCTTCTCGGCGGAGAGCAAGCACGCCCTCTACCACACCGACTCCGAGTGCGACGGCGGCAGCGTCCTCAACACCGACGAGTGCCCGAACAACCAGTTCGACCTGCGGCAGGCCAAGACCAACAAGCTGCAGAACGTCGGCAACTCCTCCAACCACGCCGCGTTCGACACCAAGATCCAGCACCCGAACGCCTGCAACCTCTACGACGTCTGGGGTGGAGCCGGCTTCGGCGGCGCCTCGTCGTACAAGAGCCACTTCACCGCGACGATCAACTGGCGGCTCTGAGTCTCTTCGAGGGGGGCCTTCGAGCCCCCCTCCCCGCCGCATCGGTGCGAGAATGCCGGCGCACGGTCGTGGGCGGCCGGAAAGGAGGCGCGCGATGAAATGGCAGGGACGGCGGACGAGCACCAACGTCGAGGACCGCCGGGGCCGGGGTCCGGCCCTGACCCGCGGCGTGCCGATCGGCTGCGGCGGGCTGGTCGTGCTCCTGGTGGTGATGTTCCTCTTCGGCGGCGACCCGCAGCAGCTCCTCGACGTCCTCCAAGAGACCCAGGGGCCCTCGGCCCAGATCCCGGGCGGCGCCCCCGCCGGCTCCGCGCCCGGTCCCGAGGGCGCGCCCGGCGACCAGCTCGGGCAGTTCGCCGCGGTGGTCCTGGCCGACACCGAGGACACCTGGAACGAGCTGTTCGCCGCCGCCGGCAGCGACTACCGCGAGCCGACCCTGGTGCTCTTCTCGGGCGCCGTGCAGTCGGCCTGCGGCTTCAACAGCGCCGCGGTCGGCCCGTTCTACTGCCCCGCCGACGAGAAGCTCTACATCGACCTCACCTTCTTCGGCGACCTCGAGCGCCGCTTCGGCGCCCCGGGCGACTTCGCCCAGGCCTATGTCATCGCCCACGAGGTCGGCCACCACGTCCAGAACCTGCTCGGCATCAGCGACCGCATCCACGGGGCCCGCGGCCGGGTCTCCGAGACCGAGGGCAACCGCCTGTCGGTGTCCCTCGAGCTCCAGGCCGACTGCCTGGCCGGCGTCTGGGGCCACCACGCCGCCGACCTCCTCGAACCGGGCGACGTCGAAGAAGGCCTCCGCGCCGCCGCCGCGATCGGCGACGACGCCATCCAGCGCCAGTCCACCGGCACGGTGCGGCCGGAGAGCTGGACCCACGGGTCGAGCGACCAGCGGCGGCAGTGGCTGCGGCGTGGGCTGGAGACCGGGGATCCGGACGCCTGCGAGACGACCGGGTGAGGAAACCGTAGCGCCGCCGACTGGGAGCCCACGCGGGCCGATCAGTGGGCGAAGCCTGGGCATGGCGATCGGCCGAGCATCCGTCCGCGACTGCGCGGACTCGCATACAATGGCTGTCGCTCCGCTCCCTCTGATGGATCCAGGCCACTCGACCGCGGGGAGGTGACCGGATGACCAGGATCTCGGCTCCGATTCAGACTTCCTCGCAGCCTCCGGCGGCCGCTTCGCGTGTGGGGCTCGCCGCGCCCGCCTCGAGGTCCCGCACACGGTCCCGCGGCTCCGCGGATCTCGACCGCGAGGCTGCCGTCGAGCGAGCCCAGCTCCTGGGCCATCATCTCGGCGGGGTCCGGGTGGCGCCGCCGGCCGCCGGAGCGTCTTCCCAGCCGCTCCAGGCCCTGGCCGCGGAGCCGCGCCCCCCGGGCGGGCACCTCGCTCCCGCGGGTCGCGGCAAGTCGATGCCGGCCGCGGTGCGCGCCCGGATGGAGCGCGCCCTGGGCCAGGACTTCTCCGACGTCCGGATCCATGAAGGGGGCGCGGCGGAGTCGATCGGCGCCCTGGCCTTCACCCGCGGCCGCGACATCCACTTCGCCCCGGGCAAGTACAGCCCGGTAACCCGCCACGGTCAGGAGATCCTGGGCCACGAGCTCGCCCACGTCGCCCAGCAGCAGGCCGGGCGGGTGGCGGTGCCCCAGGGCAAGGGCGCTCCGATCAACGCCGATCCGGCGCTCGAGGCCGAGGCCGACCAGCTCGGCCGGAAAGCGGCGCGGCAGCCATCGGCCGCCGGGGCCCGAGCCGCGGGCACAGTGGTTCCAGAGGCGGCCGCCCCGGGGCCGGCCGGGACCGGTGCGGCGTCCCCGGGAGCGGACTCCTCGCCGCCCATCCAGCGCTGGAGGAGTCGCTTCACGTCGGCGTACGGGGCCTGGCAGAAATCGAGCGTGGGAAAGGCCTGGAGCAACCCATGGGTGCGGAGGGGGCGCATGGGCCTCGGGTTGGCCGGACTCGTGGGCGGCTATTTCGCGGGGCGTAGCGCCATCCGGGGGCCGATGGCCGACCAGAACGACCCCATTCGGCCCGCCATGCCCGCGCGCTTCCTCGGCAACATGATCGGGCGCTACCATGGCGTCCACAACGCGATGGCGCAGGCACGGGGGCAAGGGGATCAGGAGGTCGCTCTCCTGCAGCAACGAGCCGCGACGCCCCCCTTGACCACCAATATCCGCACGCCGCCCAAGCTGAGCGAAGAGGATTAGGGCGCCGGCCACCCGCGGGACCGAGCGACCGGCGATCGAGGAAACAGTTCCGCGGGCCAGGTCACCTCGAAGCGTGGCACCCCACTCGACGACCCCGCCCGCGATCGGGGCCCGTGAGCCACGGTGACCAATCCAATCCCAAGGAGGAGATGATGCGATACCCGACGTTCTTCCGTGCCCGACCCAGTTCGATCCCGGTCCTCTTGATGGCGGTCCTGGCGCTCTCCGGCGCTCAGGCGGCCGCCCAGACCTGCGACATCTCCTACGACCTGCCGGGCGACATCGGCGATTTCGGCGACGATCCGCCGGACCAGGCCAACCTCGACACCTACTCCTGGCAGATGTTCCTGGCGCTCAACGCGCCGGCGGTCGGCCAGAGCGTCAGCACCACGGGCGACAACCGGACGCTCTGGGGCGGCTCGGTGGCGGCCCCGATCACCGCCGCAGATCCCGGCTGGTCGTCCACCGATGACCTGCTCCTCGCCGCCACCGCCACCAGCACGCCGGCCTACGGCGCCCACTACTACCCCAGCGTCTGCACCTCGATCGAGGGGTATCAGAACTACCGCGTCCTCGACGAGATCTCGAAGGTCGACGACGGCTTCTTCGAAGCCACCAAGCAGGGCCTCTCGGCCAACCCGGTGATCGCCGCCAACGGCACCTTCCTGCGCTACGAGATCCTGATCAGCGAGGTGACCTTCGACACCATCGTCACCAAGAAGTGGTACTTGAGCTCGGTGCTGAACGGGCTGACCGAGAGCCTCTCGTTCCCGTGCGGGACGTACAACGGCGGCGGGCCGAAGGCGAGCCCGTCCGACCCCGGCGTCGGCTCGATCACGATCAAGAACGCGTGGATGGAGGCCGACGGCCTCGACGCCTCGAAGTACCACATGGAGAACCTGCTGCTCTATACGCCGGCGTCTCAGAACGCGAGCGGCCAGGACACCTGCGAGCTGGCCACCATGGCGCTCGTCGGCCAGCACATCGCGCACAAGACCACGCAGCAGTCGGCCTGGACCTGGTCGACCTTCGAGCACGCGGCGAACGGGCCCGACTGCACCTCGACCCCGCCGCCCGAGCTGACTGTCAAGCAGAACGACCCGAGCACCGGCTGCCCGTCGACCGGCGGCGCCTACAACTTCTTCCCGGCGAACACCTCGGACCCGCGCTTCGCCTCGTGCAACGCGACGCCGGCCACCAACGGCACCACGGCGTGCAACAACAGCTACTGCGTCGACCAGGCCCCCAACCAGACGGGCGGCTACTCCCGGCTCTGCCGCCAGCTCGCACTCCAGGCCAACTACCCGACCGCCTACGCCCAGACCCAGGCCTGCAACCAGGCCACCGGCGCCTCCTCGGTCTGGTCGAACTACGCGCTGATCTCAACCCAGTGGTTCACCGCCTTCAGCTCGACCCAAAAGAAGACCTGCGCCAACGACGTGACCATCGTCGCCCTGCCCGGCGCGGTCAACGAATACGCGCCCCAGGTCACTCTGACCTCGAGCGAAGGCACCCGGGTCGTGCCCTACCTGGCCAACACCTCGATGGAGAGCTACGAGCGGGCGAACTGCATGGGCTGCCACACCAACGCCCTGGTGAGCAAGGGCAGCGCCGTCAGCACCGACCTGATGTACTTCATGATGCTCGAGGTCCCGGCGGCGCCGGTGAACCAGGGGGTGAGCCCGGTGGCGGCGCACGGTACGAGCGCGGCGCAGTAGGACTCCGCCGTCTCATCCAAGAACGAGGCCGCTGAGCGGGCTCGGCGACCCTGCCGAGCCCGCCCGAGCCTCCGCGGGCAAGACCCTCTGCCGCACCTGTCTTGCCAGAGTCCTTCCTAGCTCGCTACGCTGCCCGTCATGCGCGCGACGAACGTCCCGCTACCCCAGGCCCTCAAGGTCTGCGTCGAGGAACAGGCCGCGCCGTGCGGCTACCACGGCACGGCGAGCGAGCCCGTGCGCGAGCTGATCCAGAAAGACCCGGATCGCCTTCATTTCCGGAGCGTGCTCCTGGAGGGGGCCGCGTCCCTCCCGGCGGAGCCCGCGGATGCGGCCTACTTCGAGGCGCTACGGGCCGGTGTACGCGGAGCGCGCTCGGAGTTGAGGGTCAAGCGCGTCATCATCCCGCGCGCGCTTGACCGCGGCGCAAACAAGGCGTAACATCAGCTCGACGCTCCCGGCCACCGTGCCGCCGCCCCCAAGGATGGCACCCCCGGATCATGGGAGCGGTGAGGTCTTGCTACTATGGCCGCGAGGGAACCGCGATGGCGATCGCCGATCAGATCCTCCCGCCCAACGCCCTCTTCGGGCTCCACCCGGAAAGCCCTGGGCCCGTCACCGCAACGGAATTCGAGGAGTGGCCCTTGGCTCCAGAGCGTCCCCTCGAGCTCATTGCCGGCTGGGTGGTGCCGATGAGCCCGGGGGATTTTTTCACCGGCGAGTCCGCCGCGGATCTCGCCGCCGTGCTGCGGCCCCTGGTCCAGGAACGCGGATGGCGGATGAGCCTGGACGCGCGGCATCGGCTGCCCTGGCCCGCGGACACCGTGGTGTTTCCGGACCTGGCGATCCACTGCACTTCGGCCCCCGACTTCGTCCCGGGAACGAGGACGGTCTCCCGCGTGCCGGACCTGGTGATCGAACTGCTGAGCCGGGAAACGTCCGAGCGCGACATGGCCCCCCATGGCGCCAAGTTCCTCGCCTACCAGCAGTGCGGCGTCGGCGAGTACTACTACGCCTGGCCCGACGGCCGCGACGCCGCCGGCTTCCGGCGCGAAGGCGAGACGCTGGTGGCGATGAAGGTCGACACCGAGGGCTTCTTCGAGAGCGCGCTCCTGGGCGCGCGGCTGCGGCTGGCGCCGGCGATCGTTCGTAACTGAGCCAGTCCGCTGCACCCAGCACCTCTCCCAGAGTGCCTTGCACCTATGACTCGCCCGAAGATCCCTGCTGACACTCAAACGCGCCTCCTCACGTTGAGCAGGCGGCGCTGTGCAATCTGTTTTGGACTCAGTGCTGACCTATCTGAAAAGCCAGGACAGATCGCACATCTAGACCATAACCCGGAGAACAATGCAATCGATAATCTGGTGTGGCTCTGCCTCGAGCACCACGACCGATACGACGGCAAGACTCGCCAATCGAAGGGCCTTCAGATAGACGAAGTTAAGACTTACCGTACGGCACTCTATGATGCAGTCAGAAGGTTTTTGGAGTCGATGCTTCGCGGAACCCCTGGTGAAGATTCGTCAGCCCTGCTTGCACAAGGGGAGCTCGGTTTTTACATTGCTGAGTATCGGCACGACCTTGCACGCAGCACGCAGGCGCTGCGCGATATAAGCGGAGTCCTCTCCCGCCACAATGCTCAAATAGCAGAAAGGATGGCGAAGATACAGGCCCTCCTGTCGAGCCCTCGACTGAACCTCCGTACGGCAAAGTCCCTCGACCACCTTGGTGGGGATCAGATGACGGCCTTCAGCAACGACCTGGTCGCGGCAGGCGATACCTTGGCTGCCGCCTCTACTAGCATGCTGCGAGCCCTTTCCCGCGCTTCTGCCGTGGCCAGCGATTTCGAGCCAGCAACTCGCGAGATGTTCGAAGACAAACTCGGGCAAGTAAAGAACATTCGAGCGCTCCTAGAGACAACCATGACTAGTGCGGCAGCTGCTCGCGATCAAACCGCAGCGTACCCGAGAGGAAGCTCAAGATTCAACCGCGGCAAACGGTTAGCGGTCGCCGCAATCGACGAGAACATTGGCCAGCTTTCACGCTGCGCCGGCGAATTCCAGGCGGCTGAGAATGTTCTCGGGAAGATCCTCAGACTGTTCTGATGACCTACCCCGCCGCCGCCCTCTTCCTCCCCCTCCCCCGCCGCACCGGCAGCACCTTTGCCAGGTACTGCCCCGTGTGGCTCTCCGCGACCGCCGCCACCTGCTCCGGCGTCCCGACCGCCACCAGCATCCCACCCCCCGCCCCGCCCTCGGGTCCCAGGTCCAGGATCCAGTCCGCCGTCTTGATCACGTCGAGGTTGTGCTCGATCACGATCACGGTGTTGCCGAGATCCACCAGTCGGTGCAGCAATCTCAGCAGCTTGCCCACGTCGTCGAAGTGCAATCCGGTGGTCGGCTCGTCGAGCAGATACAAGGTCCGCCCGGTGTTGCGCTTGCACAGCTCCCGCGCCAGCTTCACCCGCTGCGCCTCGCCGCCCGAGAGGGTGGTCGCCGGCTGGCCGAGCCGGATGTATCCCAGCCCCACCTCGTCCAGGGTGGAGAGGATCCGCTCGACCGGCGGGATGTGGCGGAAGGTCTCGCGCGCCTGTTCGACCGACTGGTCGAGGATCTCGGCGATGTTGAGGCCCTTGTAGCGCACCGAGAGCGTCTCGCGGTCGTAGCGGTTGCCGCCGCAGACCTCGCAGGTGACGTAGATGTCGGGGAGGAAGTGCATCTCGATCTTGATCTGCCCGTCGCCCTGGCACGCCTCGCAGCGGCCGCCCTTGACGTTGAAGCTGAAGCGCCCGGGCTCGTAGCCGCGCATCCGCGCCTCGGGGGTCTTCGCCATCAGGGTGCGGATGTGGTTGAAGACGTTGGTGTAGGTGGCGGGGTTCGATGCGCGGCGTGCGGCCGATCGGGCTCTGGTCGATCGCGATCACCTTGTCGAGCTGCTCGAGGCCGCGGATCTCGTCGTGATCGCCGGGGCGGTCGCCGGCGCGGTAGAAGTGGCGGGCCAGCGCCTTGTAGAGGATGTCGTTGACCAGGCTGCTCTTGCCCGAGCCCGAGACGCCGGTCACCACGGTGAAGGCGCCGAGCGCGATCTCGATGTCGATGCCGCGCAGGTTGTTGTGCGCGGGCGCCGGCGATCACCAGCTCGCCGTGCCCCTCGCGGCGCCGCTCGGGCACCGGCACAGCCGCCTCGCCGCGCAGGTAGCGGCCGGTCAGCGAGTCGGCGGCGGCGACCTCGGCGGGCGTGCCCTGGGCGACCACCTCGCCGCCGTGGACGCCGGCGCCCGGGCCGAGGTCGATCACCCAGTCGGCGGCGCGGATCGTCTCCTCGTCGTGCTCGACCACCAGCACCGAGTTGCCGAGGTCGCGCATGCCCTGGAGGGTCGCCAGGAGGCGCGCGTTGTCGCGCTGGTGGAGGCCGATCGACGGCTCGTCGAGGACGTAGAGGACGCCCATCAGCTTGCTGCCGATCTGGGTCGCGAGACGAATCCGCTGGCTCTCGCCGCCCGAGAGGCTCGCCGAGGAGCGGTCGAGCGTGAGGTAGCCGACGCCGACGTCGTCGAGGAAGCGCAGCCGGTCGCTCGACCTCCTGCACCACCTTGGACGGCGATCTGCCGCTCGCGCTCGGTGAGCCGGAGGCCGGCGACCCAGGCGGCGCAGGTCGGCGACCGACATCGAGCCGAGCTCGTCGATCGACTGCCCCGCCACCAGCACCGCGAGCGCCTCCGGCCGCAAGCGCCGGCCGTTGCAGTCGGGGCATCGCGTGGACCGACATGTACTTCTCGATCTCGCCGCGCACCACCGCCGAGTCGGTCTCGCGGTAGCGGCGCTCGAGCATCGGGATCAGCCCCTCGAACGTGCCGTGCCAGGCGATAGCTCGAGCGCTTGCCTTGCGCAGCTTGAAGTCGAACTCCCGGCCGCCGCTGCCGTAGAGCAGGACCTGCCGCGCCTCCTCGGGCAGCTCGCGCCACGGCGTGTCGAGCGGGAAGCCGAGCGCGGTGCCGAGGTTCTGGATCATCTTCATGCGCCACGACTCGCCGCCCCTCGGGCCACGGCGCCACCGCGCCGGCGTCGATCGAGCGTGATCGGGTCGGCCACCACCTTGTCGGGGTCGACGCCGCAGATCGAGCCCAGCCCGGAGCAGGCCGGGCAGGCGCCGTAGGGGCTGTTGAACGAGAAGAGGCGCGGCGTGATCTCGGTCAGACCGCTGCCGCAGTCGGCGCACGAGTAGTTCTGCGACAGCGTCTCCTCGGCACCGTCCATCGGGGGCCACGATCACCAGCCCGCCACCGACCTGCAGCGCGGTCTCGAGCGAGTCGGCGAGCCGCTTCTCGATGTCCGGCCGCACCACCAGGCGGTCGACCACGATGTCGATCGTGTGCTTCTTCTGCTTGTCGAGGTCGGGCGGCTCGCCGCCGCAGCTCGACCATCTCGCCGTCGATCCGCGCGCGGACGAAGCCCTCGCGCGCCATCTGCTGGAGCTGCTTCTTGTACTCGCCCTTCTTGCCGCGCACGTAGGGGGCGTAGAGCACCAGGCGGGTGCCCTCGGGCGAGCGCCATCACCCGGTCGACCATCTGCTGCACGGTCTGCGGGCGGATCGTCTTGCCGCAGCTCGGGCAGTGCGGCACGCCGACCGAGGCGTAGAGCAGGCGCAGGTAGTCGTGGATCTCGGTCACCGTGCCGACGGTCGAGCGCGGGTTCTTCGACACCGACTTCTGCTCGATCGAGATCGCCGGCGAGAGCCCCTCGATCGAGTCGACGTCGGGCTTCTCCATCTGCTGGAGGAACTGCCGCGCGTAGGCCGACAGCGACTCGACGTAGCGCCGCTGCCCCTCGGCGAACAGGGTGTCGAAGGCGAGGGACGACTTGCCCGAGCCGGAGACGCCGGTGATCACCACCAGCCGGTTGCGCGGGATCTCGAGGTCGAGGTTCTTGAGGTTGTGCTCGCGGGCGCCGCGGACGACGATCGAGTCCATAGGGAGCGGACTCTAGCAGGGCGGTCAAGAGGCGTAAAGCGGCGGCTCGACGTTCAGCAGGGCCACTCCGCGGGGCCGTGAATGTCGATCCGGGCGCGGCCCGAACGACTACTATCGAGCACCGCGCCCGAGAGCACCTCGGCATTCCGACCATCGACCGGAGGGTAGCCACGATGAGCACCGGCAGCACGCTTCAGGACACGGGACAGGAAAGCCGCACGCCAAGATCCCTCACGCGATTCCTGCCCGGCATCGTGCGAGTTCTGCTGGGGGCGCCGTTGTTCGTCTTCGGGCTGAACGGGTTCCTGGAGTTCATCCCGCCGCCCACGGCGCCGCTGCCGGAGGGCGCCATGGCCTTCGTGGGCGCGCTGGTCCAGACCGGCTACATGATGCAGTTGATCGCGGCGACGCACCTCGTCGTGGGCGTCCTGCTGCTGGCCAACCGCTTCGTACCGCTGGCCCTCGCGCTGCTGGCGCCCTTCCTCGTCCACAGCGTCGCGTTCCATGCCTTTCTCGAGCCGTCCGGCCTGCCGTTCGCGATCGCGTTCCTCGTCCCGGAGCTGTACCTGGTCTGGAAGTACCGGGCCGCCTATCGCCCGATGCTCCAGGCGCGCACCGGCGTGACCTAGGCGCCTCGGGGGGGGCTACGGTGTGGAGGCACTCCACGCCGTAGTGTCGCCGCTCTCGAGACCGTCGGCGAAGACGACCTCGACCGGCGGCCGCCACTCCCAGGCGCCGAGGTCCGGCGAGCCGTCGCGCGGCCGGCCCAGGACGTCGTCCGCCGGGGAGTGGCCGGGGAGCGCGGCGTCGCGCAGGGGGCTCGTCGCAGGGAACGCGCCGTGGAGGGCGACCAGGCGCTCGAAGACCTCGCGGATCGAGGTCGACCCGTCGGCGAAGAGGTTGCTCGCCGGGAGCCAGCGCGGCAGGACGATCCCGGCGGCCGCCGGCAGCTCGGGATCGGCCACCAGCGGCGAGGGGTCGTCGGTGGGGTTGATCAGCTCGGCCGGGTCGTCGGGGATCGGCTGCCCGCCGTTGAAGTAGAGGTTCCGCTCGAGGATCCAGTCCTGGGTCTCGCCCGGCGGCGTGTCCGAGAAGTCGTTCGACCCGCCGCCGGCGACCGCTCCCATCGTGCCGGTCGGGTCGGACCAGACGTTGTTGCGGAAGGCGACCTCGTCGACGACGAGGTTGTCCCCCTCGAGGTTGAGCCGCATCGCGAACGCCAGGGCGGGCAGGTCGCCGGCGATCGTGTTGTGGCGGAAGACGACGTCGCGGCTCCCCTTGACGCCGAACGGGGCGCGCATCGTGTTGGGGCCGTCGCCGAGCATCAGGTTGTTCTCGACCAGGACGTCGCGCGCCTCGTAGAACGGCTGGCCGTCCTCGCCGAGGAGCACGAAGTTGCTGCCGGTCGACCCCTCCCAGTGGAGGAAGACGTTGCGGCGCACGGTGATCCGCTCGGCGCCCAGGAGGCCGTCGTCCGAGCCGTTCGAGTCCTTGATGACGATGAAGCTCGAGGTGTCGTTGCCGACCGGCCGGCCGCTGCCGGCGAAGTCGTTGAAGAAGACGTTGTCGCGCACCACGACGTCGGACACCGAGTTGACGTCGATGTGCTCGTCGCTCCCCGCCTGGTTGTAGAACAGGTTGCCCACCACCTCGACGTCGGCGGCGCCGTTGTTGATCTTCAGGAGGTCGTTGTTCCAACTGTCGTGGATGACGTTGTCGCGCAGCGTGATGCGCTCGACGCGGTCCGCTCCCGGAAGGAGGTCCTGGACCTGGATCACCAGGCCCCCGGCTCCGGGGCCGCTGTGGGCGACGTCGAACCCCTCGAGCGAGATGCCCTGGCCGGTGAAGCAGGTGACCACGGTCGCGTTATGGCGTAGACGCGCCCGGTAGGGGAGCTCGGAGCGCACGGTGACGCCGGCGGCGAAGCTCTCGTCGAGGCGCACGCGGCCGTTGTAGGTCCCGGGCCGGACCAGGATCAGGCTGCCGTCCGGCACCTGGGAGAGGGCGTGCTCGATGGTCGCCCAGGGAGCGCCCGTGGAGCCGTTCCCCGAGCCGTCGTCGCCGTCGGTGGCCACCCAGAAGGTCTGGCCGGCGGCCGGAGCAGCGAGCCCCGCGAAGGCGGCCATGGCGGCGAGTGCGATCGCGACCAGGAAGGGGCGCACGGTCATGGTGCCGCCAGGATGCCACGGTCCCGCGGACGCCTTCAAGACCTCCCGGCGGGCCGGGCGCGAGGACCGCTCCTGCGGGTCAGGGGCGTCGATCGACCGCCGGCGGTCGGCAGGGGCCGCCAGGCGACCACCCGCGGCCCGGCGGCGCTGAGCCGGATCTCGGCGCGGACCCGGCGGGTGCGGCCGCGGTAGTCGGCCCGGGCGACGACCACCGCCCGGCCTGGTCCGGGGCGCGCGATCTCGCTCGCGATGCTGCCGCCGTCGAACTCGCGTTCGATCACCCCGCGACTGGCCGGGCTCGCCGCCAACTCGGCCAGCGAGGCCGCGACCGCGGCGTCGGCGAGGGCCGCCAGCCGGACGTCTTCGGCCTCGTGGCGGGCGGCGCGAAGGTGAAGGAGAAGGCTCCCGGCGAGGAGCGCGCAGGCCACCGACACCATCAGCAGCGCCAGGAGGGCGACGATCAGCGCCTGGCCCGACTCGCACCGGCGGTGCCGGCCGCGGGCGCAGGCGGTCACCATCCCGCACCCCCCGGCGCGGCGCGCGGGGCCGCCTGGAGCCACACCGTGCGGTCGCCGGCGCCGCCGGCGGTGGTGCCGGTGAGGAAGCGGCGGTGGCGCAGGCCGCCGGGAGGCGCCGGCGGGGCGAAGGTGGCGCGGACCTCGACCAGCCCCGCCGCCGGCAGCCGCCAGCCCCAGACGGTCACGTCGCGCAGGAGATCGCGCTCGCTCGGCACGCCGCCGGCGGCAGGTAGCACCCGGCGCACCAGGCGGTCGCCCTCCCGCGCGTAGACCACCGTGCCCGCCGGGTGACCGAGGAGGACCAGCGGGTCGCTCACCCATAGCGGCGAGCCGGGGACGGCCAGCGGGTGGGGAGCGGCGCCGGCGCTCGCCCGGAGGTCGCTCCGCAGGGTCGCGGCGGCGAGCGGCGCCAGCGGGGCGCGGGCCTCGCGCGCGGCGCCGGCGAGGGTCCAGGCGGCCTCGCGCAGGAGGCCGGCGGCGAGGGCCAGGGCGACGGTGAGCACCGCCAGGGCGACCAGCATCTCGACCAGGGTGAAGCCGGCGGTGGACCGGCGGTACGGGAGCGGGCTGCGGCAGCAGCGCGAGCGCATGGCCGGCGGCGCCTCAGACCCCGCTGTCGGGGCGCCAGACCAGGGTCTTGACGCTGCGCCACCGGGGCGCGCCGGCGGCCAGGTAGCTGGCGCGGACCTCGACCTCCCAGAGACCGTGCTCCGGGGTCTCCCGGGTCTCCACCCACAGTCGCAGCCCGCGGGCACGGCCGCCGGCGACCGGGGGCGGCAGCGCCGCCGGTCCCTGGTCCGGAGCCAGCGCCACGGCGCCGGCCCGAACGCCCTCGAGCACGGCGCCGACGGCCGCCGTCGCCTCGCGCTCGGCGGCCAGGCGCACCAGGGCACGGCGGTGGCCGGTGACGGCGGCGATCCCGGCGAGCAGCACCAGCGCCAGCACCGCCAGCGCGACCAGCGTCTCGATCAGACTGAAGCCGGCGGCGCCACGCCGAGGGCAGGGCGCGCCCGGCCGCCTCATTCCTCGCTCCGCCGGGCGCCGCGCCCGCGGGAGAGCTGGCGGTCGGCATAGGCAGCGACCTCGACGAGCGGCTCGAGCGGCAGCTCGAGCCGCGGGTCCTGGCTGCTGCGCAGCACCACCTCCTTGGCGAAGAGCATCGCCAGGTAGCGGAGCTTGAGCGCCGGGCGGTGGCCAGGAGTCTCGCCCTCCCGCGGCGGGCCGTCCCCCGGATCGAGCTGTTCGGCCATCGCTGGAAGCTAGCAGATGCTCGACGCGGCACCTCCGGCGCTTCGGCGTATCGAGTACTCGACCGTCACCGGCGCCCCGGCGAAGGCCCGCCACCGCCGGCCTTGCAGGATGGAGCGTGGTATCGTATCCAGAGAATAAGTTATCGGAACCGGTATCGCTTCTTCAGAATCCGGGCCGCTATGACGCCCTGCGACTCAAGCAGCCCGATCCCAGCGATTCCGCAGGAGGCATTCGACGATGGCCGACAAGAGCGAGCGACTCAAGCTCTATGAGGCGCTCGAACTCCGCTCGGAGCTCGACGCGCGGATCAAGACGATCAAGGATTGTCTGCCGGAGGCGCGGCAGAACCGAAAGGGGCTGTTCTCCTTCCGGGAGGATGGGAACCGCCGGCCGAGCCCGGAGTTCGACGTCGCTGCCGCCCGGGCGGGGCTGAAGCGCCTCGAGCTGCGCCGCCGCAAGCTGAACTCGGCGATCCAGCACGCCAACTTCCAGCATCGGGTCGAGCACGACGGGGAGTCGATGACCCTGGGTGAAGCGCTGGAGGTGCGCAAGGCACTCAACGAGGCGATCGGCGAGCTTCACAGCCAGCTCGTCGACTCGGCGTTCCAACGAGTCATCTACAAGGAGGACCGAGACATCGTCGAGGAGAGCGGCCTGTCGTACAACGAGTGCTCCGAGCGCCTGGACAAGGCCCGGCTCGCCTTCCGAGCGCTCAACCGGAGGCTCCGGGCGGCCTCGTTCGAAGTGTCGGTGGATTTCCGAGACGAACAGAGCCAGTAGTTTCGGGGGAGACAGGGGAGCAAGCGCGACTGTGCCGGCAACGGCACATAGCCCAGGGGATGGCACTGAGACGCCAACTACTTCCAAGGGCTGGGACCCGAATCCCCGGAGAAGCGCCAGAGCGCATTCCGAAGAGCCTTGCAGCAGACGCAGACCCAGAGCACAAGAGCCTCGAGGGCTCCGCGTCTCCCCCTTTTTTGTCAGCCGGGCGTGCTCGCGGAGCCGGCGCGACAGCAACACCAACAACGAGCGGAACCGAACTCCGGCGCCGACCGGCCGGGCGGCCGAAGCTCAGACCGCCTGGATCGAGAGACTGCCAGCCTTCAGCTCGACCTCGAACGCCTGACCGAGAGCGACGGGCGCCTCGCGCGGTTGCCCGCATCTCGCGCCGACCCGTCAGCCGGTGACCTGCTAGCATTCTCCGCGTGGTCGAGATCGAGGACCTCTACGAGCCGGAATGGGTGGACTGGTGCCGGATGACCCCCGAGGAGCGCTGGAACGAGAGCGCCCGGCTCTTCGCCCACTACCTCGCCTTCGGAGGCTCTCTTGATCCCGAGCCCGATCCACAGAGCCCTTTCTACGATGCGGGCTCATCGCGTCGACCACCTGCTGATGGGCGGCCAAGCGTGCGTGTTGTACGGCGCAGCGGAGTTTAGCCGCGACGTCGACCTGGCCATCCTCCCCGACCCGGACAATCTCGATCGGCTGCGCGCCGCCCTCGCGGACCTCGACGCCGAGGTGATCGCCGTGCCCCCGTTCTCGCAGGAGTTCCTCGATGCCGGGCTCGCGGTCCACTTCCGCTGCCGCCATCCCGAAGCGCGAGGACTGCGGATCGACGTGATGACGCGGCTTCGCGGCGTGGAGCCCTTCCCACGGCTCTGGGAACGCCGGACCACGTTCGATTTCGGCGACGAGGCGCTCGACGTCCTCTCGCTGCCCGACCTCGTGGCCGCGAAGAAGACCCAACGCGACAAGGACTGGCCGATGGTCCGCCGGCTGGTCGACATCAACTACCTCGACCACCGCGAGCAGCCGACCGCCGAGCGCGTCGCCTTCTGGCTCCGCGAGCTGCGCAGCCCCGAGCTGCTGGTCGAGGCCGCGCGGGCGCACCCGGAAGAGGTGGCGCGCGCCCGCCGCGACCGGCCCCTGCTCGATCTCGCGACACCCGAGGACCTCGACCGCGGCACCCTGGCACGCGCGCTGCGCACCGAAGAGGAGGCACTCCGCAGCGAAGACGAAGCCTACTGGCGGCCGTTGCGGGAAACGCTCAGCCGGCTGCGGCGAGAGGTCACCCGCTGACGAGCCCGGCGAACCGGGCTCCCTTGCGATCCAGACCGAGCCGGCGGACGCACCGCCGGCTCCGCCGCTACTCGATCCCGCCGTGCCCCGGCCGCTCCGCGCGCACCGTTCCGGCGGCCGGCGGTCCGTCGAGGGTGGGGCCCTCGCCGCCGCCCGGGCCGGCCGGTCCGGGCCCGCCGCCGCCGTCGGCCGGGCGCGCCGGCCGCGGGCGGACGTTGACCCGCAGCGAGGCGAGCAGGCCGTCGCCGGCCTCCTTGCTGAACACCGCCCCGGCGATCGCCGCGGCGCTGGTGTTGTCGGGGGTGGTGGCGCCGGCCGAGCCCTCGGGGCCGAAGACGAAGGGGAAGAGGTCGACCGGCTCGATGGCGGCGTCGTACTGCTCGTTGATCGCGGCGATGAACTCGTTGGCGACCAGCGCGTAGCCGAACGGCGTCGGGTGGACGCCGTCGTAGGAGAAGATGCCGCCGGTCAGGAAGCTCGTGGTGTAGGTCAGGCCGCCGCCCACCGCGAAGCCCTCGGCGGCCAGCTCGTCGAAGATGACGTCCATCGGCACCACCGCGGCCCCGGTCGCGGAGGCCGCGCTGCGGATGATCGCGTTGTACTCGCCGGTGCGCTGCTGGATCCTCTGCACCTCGGACGCCGAGAGCACCACCGAGTCGGGCAGCGGCTGGCCGGTGCCGCCGAGCTGCGGCCGGGATGCCGATCCCCTGGGCGAGGAGCGACGAGGCGGTGAGCAGCACCTTGTCGGCCGGTCCGAGCAGGCCGCCCGGGCCGATCAGCGGCACCGGCTGGCCGTTGATCAGCACCGGCTGGCGAGTCGCGGGGTTGACCACCACCGGCGGGATGGCGTTGACGAAGGCGATCGCGGTGACGTTGGGGATGGTCGCCGACCACCAGCTCGGCGCCGGTCGAGCGCGAGCGCGCCGACGATCGCCTGGTAGTCGGCCTGGAACTGCGCCGCCGGGGTCAGGGTGACGCCGTCGATCACGATGCCGCTGGTCGCCGCCGCGAGGACGTCGTTGTTGCCGATCCAGACCGAGGCGAAGGTCGGCTGCAGCCCGACCGCCTGCTGCGAGCTGGGTGCCGATGCCGCGCAGGATCATGTCGATGATCTGGTTGCCGGTGCGGGTGACCACCACGTCGCGGACCCGGAAGCCGGGCACCGCCAGGTTGTCGTAGGGGCGCGGCAGGGTGAGGTTGAGCGGCGCGCCGGGGGTCGCCGAGCGCGGCGCGATCACCGGCCCGGGCACCAGGCTCTTGAGCTCGAGCAGCGCCGGGATGCCCGGGTTGCTCGCGAGCGGCTGCTGGAAGCCGGCGCCGCCGGCCTGGCGGGCGATCAGCGCCGGGTAGGAGAGCTGCTGGACGTCGACGTGGAGGCCGCCGCTCGCGAACGCCGCGGTCAGGCTGTCGCCGACCGCGACGTAGCGGGTGAAGTCGGCGCTGCCGGTGTCCTGGGCATCGGCGGCGCCGGCCGCCGCCAGGAGCAGCGCGGCGGCGAGCGCCGCGGCGCGGAGGATGCGGGTCTTCTGGTTCGGGGTCTTCATCGGGGGTGCCTCCTAGCTAGAAGCCGAGGGTCATGCCGAGCAGGACGGCCTTGTTCTGGTAGGTGCCGAAGAAGGTCGACGCCTCCTCGCCCTCGAAGTTCTCGAACCGCTCGGCCTCGTCGAAGTCGAGGTACATCGCGGCGACGTCGAAGCTGATCTTCTGCCCCTCCCAGCCGTAGCCGATGGTGTAGCCGTTGCGGTCGGCGTCGGGGAGGAGCGGGCTGACCGCCTCCTCGGGCTGCGGCGTCTCGTCGAGGACGAAGCCGAACCGCCACTCGTTGCCGCTCGGCGCGCCCCACGAGACGCCGAGCCGGTAGTTCATGGCGTCGTCCCAGTTCTGCGGCCGCTCGGCGTCGGGGAGCTGGTTCTCGGTGAAGTCGATCTCGAGCACGTCGAAGCTGCTCCAGCCGGTCCAGTTGATGTCGGTCTCGAGCCGGACGTTGGGCGACAGCGCGAACAGCAGGCCGAGGCTCGCCTGGTCGGGGAACTCGATGCCGGTCTCGACCGAGATCGGGTCGCCGAACGGCAGCACCGCGGCGATGATCGGATCGAACGGCGTGCCGGTCAGGTTCTGCGTCAGGTCGCCCTCGCCGGCGTAGTCGACCTCGACCTTGCTGCGGTACGACAGCCCCCACGAGAAGCTGTTGTTGAAGCGGTGGAGGACTCCGAGGTTGAAGCCGTAGCCGGTCTCGAAGTCGCTCTCGAGCGAGAGCGTGGCGACGTCCTGCGCGGTCTGCGTGAACGGGTTGACCTGCGCGACGTGCTGGATCAGCTCGACGTCGGAGAAGCGGCCGATGGCGCCCGCGGCGAGGCCGAAGTTGCCGTACTGCCAGGCGATCACCGGATTGACGTCGATCACCCGCAGCGCCGCCTTGCGGCTGATGAAGCGCCCCGGGAAGTCCTCCGGCCACTCGGTGACCAGGCCGAACGGCGAGTTGACGCCGAGGCCGAAGGTGACGTGGTCGTTGATCGGCTCGACCCAGTAGGCGTGGGGCGGGAACTCCGACAGGGTCTCCTGCTCTCCGGTGACGTCCGGCCCGGGGAACGGCGCCGCGCCCTGGAAGTCGGCCTCGGTGCTGCGGATCCAGGTGAAGCCGGCCGCGAAGTCGCGCTCGTGCTGGAACGCCAGGCCGGCCGGGTTGTGGAAGATCGCCGAGGGGTCGTCGGCCTGGGCGGTGTAGGCGCCGGCCATCCCCATCGCCTCGCTCCCCTGCTCGAAGATGCCGAAGCCGGCGCCGCTGGCGGTGGCCGCCGCGAGCACGGCGGCCGCTGCGAACGCGCCGAGCGCGATCGATCTGTTGGTCATCCCTGCTCTCCTCTCGAGGTAATTACCGGATCGACTTCCGGCCGTGACGTCTGCTCGTCTCCGCGGTCACAGTAGTGCGACCCCGGCGGCGAAGTCAACGGAATCGGGGCCGATCGGCTGCCCGGCCCGCCCGTGCCGCCGCGGCCGGACCCGCGCGCCGCCGGTCTGCTGCTAGAGTACCGGCGGAGGCACGCCATGGAGTTCGCGCACGAGGTCCACGAGGAGACGTTCAACCGGGTCGCCGAGTACCTGCCCGACTTCTTCGACGATCCGTTCCAGGACGAAGAGGACGGCCACTTCTACGTCAGCTACGGCAGCACGGTGCTGGAGATCTCGGTCGACCCCTACGGCCCGCACGAGGCCGCGGTCAAGATCGTCGGCTACTGCGTCCAGGGCGCCGAGATCACCCAGGGGCTCTTGATCAACCTGCTCGAGATCAACCACTCGATCCCGTTCGGCGCCTTCTCGGCGGTGGGCGGCGACGTCTTCTTCTCCCACTCGGTGTTCGGCCGCGACCTCACTCCGCGCGCGTTACTCACGGCGATCGCCGCGGTGGCCAACGTCGCGGACGAGTTCGACGACCTGATCGCGCACAAGTACGGCGGCCAGACCGCGCTCGAGCGGATCCAGGACACCGGCGGCCGCCGCCGCCGCCACGCCCGCCGGCGGACCGCCCCGGAGTCGGTGACCGAGACCGGGGCGATCCCGATCCTTCCGTCTTAGCCGAGCGGGCTCGCGGCTTGCAACGGCCGGGCGGCGATGAACGCCGTGCCCAAGCGACTGCTCCTGGCCGACCCGCAGCCGCTGGTCCGCCAGTCGATGCGGGCGCTGCTCGAGCGCGAGGGGTACGACGTGGTCGCCGAGGCCGGCGACGGCCGCGAGGCGGTGCGCCTGGCGCGCGAGGCGCGGCCGGACCTGGTCCTGCTCGATCTCGAGATGCCGGCCTTGAACGGCATCGACGCGGCGCGCCGGATCGCGCGCGGCGGGCCCTGGCCGAAGGTCGTGTTCGTCACCGCGCACGCCGGCGAGCACTTGGTCACCGAGGCGCTCCAGGCGGGGGTCAAGGGTTACGTGCTCAAGAGCCAGCCCGCCCGTGACCTCCTGCGTGCGCTCGAGGAGGTCGCCGAGGGCGGCGTCTACCTCAGTCCGCGGGTCTCGCACGTCTTGGTCGAGGTCTCGCTCGGCCGGCGCGAGATCGGCGACGAGCCGCTGACCGGCCGCGAGCGCGAGGTGCTCCAGCTCGTCGCCGAGGGGAGCACCACCCGCGAGGTCGCCGCCAGCCTCGGGGTCAGCGTCAAGACCGCCGAGTCCCACCGATCGCGGATGATGCGCAAGCTCGAGATCCATCACGTCGCCGGCCTGGTCCGCTACGCGATCCGCCGCGGCCTGGTCCAGCCCTGACGGAAACCGACTTCCACTCGGCGGTAGATCCCCTCCACGCGGCACCCGGCGGAGCGCCGAAAGCGCGCCCGCATGCCGGCTCCCGGCGCCATGGCACACCGCTTGCTCGAAGGGCTTCAGCCGGCCCGGAGACCGGGCGGCGACGAAGCCGATGCCGATCCACTCGACGGACCTGCCGAACCCGACGACCGGGAGCCCGAAGCGATGAGACCTCGGCTGCTCGACCTGCTCGCCTGCCCCGCCTGCGGCCACGAAGACCTCGACCTCGAAAGCTTCGAGGTCGACCGCGAGAGCCGGCCGCCGGAGGTGATCAGCGGTGTCCTCCACTGCGGCTCGTGCGGCCGCGCCTACCCGGTGTCCGGCGGCATCCCCCGCTTCCTGCCCGACCGCTGGGAGGTGCACGGCCCGGAGCTGCAGCCGTTCCTGCGCGGCCGGCGGCCGGCCCTCGACCACACCGGCGAGAGCACGGCGTCGATCAGCGCCTTCCGCGCCGCCCACCTGGCGACGCGCGAGAGCTTCGGCTTCGAGTGGCTGCGCTACCAGGTCACCGGGCCGGCCGAGAACGCCGCCTTCTTCGCCCGGGCCACCGGCTTCGGCGCCGGCGACCTCGCCGGCCGGCTGACCCTCGACGCCGGCTGCGGCATGGGGCGCTTCACCGAAGTCGCGGCGGGCCTCGGCGCCGAGGTCGTCGGGATCGACCTCTCGCGCAGCGTCGAGCGCGCCTTCCGCGAGGACCGCCGCCGGCACCCCTCGCTGCGGCGGAACGTCCACTTCGTCCAGGGCGACCTGATGAACCCGCCCTTCCCGCCCGCCGCCTTCGAGCGCATCTTCAGCCTCGGCGTCCTCCACCACACCCCCGACACCCGGCGCGCCTTCCTCTCGCTCTGCCCGCTGCTCGCGCCCGGCGGCCGCATCGCCGTCTGGGTCTACCGGACCTTCCAGCCGGAGGCGCCGGCCGGTCCCCACAAACGGGCGTTCGAGCGGCTCGCCGAGTGGGTCAGCGACGGCGTGCGGGCGGTGACCACGCGGCTGCCCCACCCCTGGCTCCACCGCCTCTGCCGCGCCGCCGTGCCGCTCGGCTGGGTCAAGCGCCAGGCCGGAAGGAGCCGCGCGCTCAAGCTCGCGCTCTGGCCGCTGCTCCTGCCGCCGGTCTCCGACCACCCCGACCCGCGGGTGCGGCTGTGCGACACCTTCGACTGGCTGGCGCCGCGCTACCAGTGGAAGCACACCACCGAGGAGGTCCGCGGCTGGTTCGCCGAGGCCGGGCTGACCGACGTCTGCGCCCTCGACAAGCCGGTGAGCGTCGCCGGCGCCAAGAGCGTCGCGGCGGCGGCGCCTGCGGCGTCACGGTGGCGGCGACACGAGCAGGGCGACGGCACCAGCACCACGAGCACGGTGACCGCATGGGCACAGTGACGGCCTGGGCAGAGTGACGGCATGAGTACAGTCACCCTGCTCCACGAGTGGACCGCGCGGCACGCGCAGCGGCGGCCCGAGGACGTCGCGGTGGTCTACCGCGACCAGACGCTGACCTATGGCGGCCTCGACCAGCAAAGCGGCCGGATCGCCAACCAGCTCCGCGCCGCCGGCTGCCGGCGCGGCGACCGGGTCGCCCTCCTGGTGCCGAAGTCGCCAGCGGCGCTGGCGGCGCTCCTCGGCATCTACAAGGCGGACGCGATCGCCGTGCCGCTCGACGAGACCAGCCCGCCGGCGCGGCTCGAGCGCATCCTCCGCTCGAGCGACTGCCGGGCGGTCGTCGCCGGCAGCGGCGCCGGCGCGCGGCTCGCCGAGCTGGCCGCGGGCGGCGCCCTCCCGGCGGGCGCCCCGGTGGGCTGGCTCGGCGACCCCGCCGAGATCGCCGCCGGCGGCCCCGAGCCCGACTTCACCGCCGCCGACGTCGCCGGCCAGCCGGCCGAGACGCCGCCGGCCGAGAACCCGGGCGACCACCCGGCGCACGTCCTCTACACCTCGGGCTCGACCGGAGCGCCCAAGGGGGTGGTGGTCCGCCACTCGAGCGTCGTCCACTTCGTCGAGTGGGGGGTACGGCACTTCGGCATCGAGCGCGGCGAGCGCCTCTCCGGCCATTCGCCGCTCGCCTTCGACCTGTCGACCTTCGACGTCTTCGGAGCCTTCGCCGCCGGCGCCGAGCTCCACCTGGTGCCGCCGGAGCATTCGCTCCTGGCGCCGCGCCTCCTCGACTTCATCCGCGAGCACGAGCTGACCCAGTGGCTGTCGGTCCCCTCGGTGCTCTCCTACATCGCCGGCTTCGACGTCCTCGGCCACGGCGACCTGCCGTCGCTCCGCCGGCTGATGTGGTGCGGCGAGGCGTTCCCGACGCCCGGTGTCATCTACTGGATGGAGCGCCTGCCGCACGTCGAGATCACCAACCTCTACGGCCCGACCGAGGCGACCGTGGCGAGCAGCCACTACCGGGTGCCCGAGGTGCCGCGCGACGAGCGCCGGCCGGTGCCGATCGGCCGGCCGTGCGACGGCGAGGGGCTGGCGGTGCTCGACCGGGGCCTGGGAGCGGTGCCGCCGGGCGAGGCCGGCGAGCTGTTCATCCGCGGCCCGGGGCTCTCCCCGGGCTACTGGCGCGATCCCCGGCGCACCGCCGAGGCCTTCCTGCCCGACCCGGAAGCCGGCCCGGAGGGGCCGGGGGGCCGCCTCTACCGCACCGGCGATCTCGCCTGGGCCGACGGCGACGGCCTCTTCCACCTGGTCGGGCGCGCCGACGCCCAGATCAAGAGCCGCGGCTACCGCATCGAGCCGGGCGAGATCGAGGCCGCGATCGCCGCCACCGGCCTGGCCGGCGAGGCGGTGGTCACCGCCGTCGAGACCGCGGGCTTCGAGGGCAAGTCGATCTGCTGCGCCTTCGTGCCCGCCGCCGGCGCGGGGCCGGCGGAGCTGCGCCGCCAGCTCGGCCGCCTCTTGCCCCCCTACATGCTGCCGGCGCGCTGGGAGCGCCTCGATCGGCTGCCGCGCACCCCCAACGGCAAGCTCGACCGCAACCGCGTCCGGCAGATGTTCGCCGAGCGCGACGGCGAGGCGGCGGGCCCGTGACGGGGCCGGAGCGAGCATCGGAAGGACCTTCGGGAGGAAGAGGATGAACCACACCGTCGACATCGCACCGCGCCGGTCGCCCGATCTCGAGGCGACCCTCCTGCACCTCTTCGACCGCCGGCTCGGGCTCGAGGTGCCCTCCGCCGACGCCAACCTGCTCGACTCCGGGATCCTCGACTCGCTGGTCCTGGTGCGCCTGCTGGCCGCGATCGAGGAGCGGCTCGGCGTGCGCGTCGGCCTCGAGCGGCTCGAGATGTCGGACTTCCGCTCGGTGTCGACGATCGCCGGCTGGCTCGCCGAGCAGGCCGAAGGCTGCGCCGCGTGAGCGAGGCCATGCGCTCCCTCGCCCGCTACGCGCCCCCCGCGAAGAAAGCCGGGCGGCTGCGCGACCTCGAGCCGACCGACCTGCCGGCGCTCGCCCGGCTCCACCGCCAGGTCTTCGGCGGCGCCGGCGGCGGGCTCGAGGAGCTGCTCGGCGACATCCTCCTCCACCACCCCTGGCCCGACCGCCGGCTGGAGTCGCAGGTCTGGGAGGAGGACGGCGAGATCGTCGGCTTCCTCGGCATCATGCCGCGGCCGATGGTGTACGACGGCGAGCCGGTGCTCGCCGCGGTCGGCCACAACTTCATGGTCCGGCCCGACCGCCGGTCGTCGCTGGGCGCGATCGAGCTGGTGCGCGCGTTCATGACCGGGCCCCAGGACCTGTCGCTGGCCGAGGGGACCGACGACTCGCGCCGGCTCTGGCGGGCGCTCGGCGGCACCGTCGCGCCGGCCTTCAGCCTGCGCTGGACGCGGCCGCTCGAGCCCGCCCGCCACGCGCTGGCGCTGCTCGCCCGCCGCGGCGTCCGCGCCGCCTCGTGGCTGCGGCCGCTCGGCGCGGCGGCCGACGGGATCGCCGCGCGCCTGCCGCGGAGCCCGTTCCGACGCCGCCGGCCGGCGGCCCGAGACGGCGCCGGCGCCGCGCTCGAGGCCGCGCCGCTCGACGCCGCCGGCCTCGCCGCGGCGATCCGCCGGCGCTCGCGCGGCGTGCCGCTGGCGCCGCGCTACGCCGCCGCCGAGCTGGCCTGGATGCTCGAGGTACTCGACCGCCACGCCGCCGGCGGCACCCTCCGCGGCCGGCTGCTCCGGCGCGACGGCGAGATCGCCGGCTGGCACCTCGGGTTCCTGCGCCCGCACGGCATCGCCGAGGTGGTCCAGATCGGCGCCGCCGAAGACGACGCGGCCGAGGTGGTCGACGACCTGTTCGAGGACCTGCGCGCGCACGGCGCGGTGGCCGCGGCGGGGCGGCTAGACCCGGCGCTGATGCCGGCGCTGACCGCGCGCCACTGCCTGATCCACCGCTCCTCCGGCCCGCACTGGCTGCTCGCCCACGGCCGCGACGAGCGGCTGGTGCGCGCGGTCCACACCGGCGAGGCCTTCCTCACCCGCCTCGAGGGGGAGTGGTGGGCGTGACCGTGACCTCGACCTCGACCGCGGCCGCCGGCCGCCTGCCGGTGCGCCGGATCGCCCGCGGCCTGCGCCGCGCGGCGGCACCGCTCGCCGGGATCGGGAGCGTCGATCTCTTCGCGCGCGACCTCGGCGCCCCGCTCCCCGCCGCCGCGCCGCCGGAGGGCTGGCGGGTGCGCGAGGCTTCGCCGGCCGAGCTCGACGAGGTGCGGCGCGGCAGCGACCCCGAGCGGCCGCCGGGGACGTTGCGCGAGCGCTTCCGCCGCGGCGATCTCTGCTTCGTGGTGGTCGACGAAGCGGGCCGGGCGGTGCACAGCCGGTGGGCGACCGCCGACGCGGCGTGGATCCCCGAGCTGCGCCGCCACCTGATCCTGGCCCCGGGCGACGCCTACTTCTACGACGGCTACACCCGTCCCGAGGCGCGCCGGCGCGGCGTCGACGCGGCGATGCGCTGCGCCCTCTTCCGCGCCCTCGCCGAGCGCGGCCACCGGCGCGCGGTCTCCTACGTGCGCGCCGACAACCCGGCCGGCCTGCGCGCCGCGCGGCGCTGGCAGGAACCGCTCGGGCGGGTGCGCTGCCTGCGCCTGGGCGGCGCCAGCGCGCTCCTCGGCGCCGGCCGGATTCCCGGACTATGGTTCGCTCCCGAGCCGGCGTTCGAGGGCGAGGGCGGCCGCTCCGCCCGCGCCCGCCGCTGGCTCGAGTGGTTCGAGAGCTGGCTCGAGCGCCCGCTCGAGCAGCGCTCGAGCGGCTTCTGCACCCTGCCCGAGGAGTACTTCGAGGCCGCCGGCCGGTTCGTCGCCGGCGCCCTCGAGCTCGACCCGGGGAGCGACGACGTCCTCGACGTCGGCTGCGACAGCGCGATGCTCAGCCGCCGCGTCGCGCCGCACTGCCGGCGGCTCACCGGCGTCGACCTGGTGCCCGGCCTCCTCTGGTCGGCGCCGGTCCTGACCGTGCGCACCGGCAGCGGCGCCAGGCCCGCGTTTTTGGCCTGCGACGGCCGCCGGCTGCCGTTCCGGTCGGGCGCCTTCGACAAGGTCTACTGCGTCTCGACGATCCACACCCTGCCGAGCCGCGAGGACGGCGCCCGGGTGGTCGCCGAGCTGGCCCGCGTCTGCGCGCCGGGCGGGCGGGTGCTGGTCGGCTCGGTGCCCGATCGCGCGCGCCGTTGGCGGGCGCGGCGCGAGCAGTGGCGGCGCGGCGGCTGGCGCGGCCGGATCGAGCTCCTGGCCTCGCTGCTCCTGCCGGCGCCGGTCAAGACGCTCCTGCACCGGCTCGCCGGCGTCGCCCCCGAGCGGCGGCTCGTCGCCCTCGAGTACGACCTCGACCGCCTGCGCGAGCGGGTCGCCGAGCGCGGCCACGACTGCCGCCGGATCGATTTCCCGAGCGACTACTGGAGCCGCGACTTCCGCGCCACCCGCTCGAACCTCTTGATTTCCGTGCCCGCGGCGGAGGAGACCCCGAGGAGGCCCGTACGTGCTCTCGCCTGACGTCCGTCGCCAATCGCCCGCGCTGCCCTGGCTCGCCGCCGCCGCGGCCGCGCTCGCCGTCCTACCGGCCGCCGCCTCGGTGGTCGAGTTCGCCAGCTACCACGGCGGCTGCCGCGGCTACCAGGGGATCCAGGACCTGGCGGTCGACGCCGCCGGCGACGTCTGGGTCGCCGGTTACCGCCCCTGGGACTGCGACCAGGGGCCGCTCGAGGTCCATCTCGCCAAGTACACCGCCGCGGGCGAGCGGGTCGCGCTCGAGGAGTTCGGCGGCCACCTCGACGACGAGGCCAAGGCGGTGGCGATCGACGCCGCCGGCAACCTCTGGGTCGCCGGCACCACCCGCTCGAGCCGCTGCTGCCGGCCGTTCCCGACCGTCGACCCGCTCCAGGCCGACAACGCCGGCGGCGCCGACGCCTTCCTGACCCGGCTCGATCCGAGCGGCGCCACGATCCTCTACTCGACCTTCCTCGGCGGCAGCGGCGACGACCGCGCCACCGGCCTCGCGATCGACCCCGCCGGCCGCATCGTGATCGCCGGCGTCACCACCTCGTCCGACTTCCCGACCTTCGCGCCGACCCAGCCGCTGCCCGGCGGCGGCGAGGACGCCTTCGTCGCCATCCTCGAGCCCGACGGCTCGCGGCTGACCTTCGCCACCTACCTCGGCGGCTCGGGCGACGACGCCGCCGCGCGGGTAGCGCTCGCCGGCGGTTCGGTGCTCGTCGCCGGCACCACGACCAGCAGCGACCTGCCGGTGGCGGCGCTCGGTCCGGCGCAGCCCTACCAGGCGGTCTACGGCGGCGGCTCCTCCGACGCCTTCGCCGCGCGCTGGACCCTCGACGGCGGGCTCGAGTACGTCACCTACTTCGGCGGCGCCGGCCGCGACCGCGGCGAGGGGGTGGCGGCGGCGCCCGGCGGCGCGGCGGTGGTCGCCGGCACCACCGACTCGCTCGACCTGCCGACCCGCGACCCGCTCCAGGACGGCCTCTCCTACCCGCCGGCGCCCGACGCCTTCGTCGCCCGCTTCGACGCCGCCGGCTCGCGCCTCGAGTTCGCCACCTACCTGCCCACCGGGGTGCCGGCCGACTGCCCGCCGCCGCCGGTGACCTCGCGCATCCCGTGCGCCGCGGTCGCGGTCGACGCCGCCGGCACTCTCTTCGTCACCGCCGCGGGCGCGTTCCTGATCGAGGTCGATCCCGCGGCGCCGGCACTCTCCGGCCACTACGGCTTCGGCGGCAGCGTGATCGCACCCGCCGGCCCGGGCGCCTTCTACGTCGCCGGCCGCACCGGCTCGCCGCTGCTGCCGACCTGGGCCGCGCACGACCCGTGGCGCCGCCCGATCGAGCTCGAAAAGGGCTGGCTGATCCGCCTCCGCCGGGGCGATACCCCCGGCGCCCAGCACGAGGAGGACGACCCGCGCATCGCCTACTTTGGCGACTGGGCGCCCGACACCTGGCAGGGCCACAGCGGCCGGACCGCCCGCCGCGCCGGCGCGGCCGGAGCCCGCGCCACGATCGAGTTCGAGGGCACCGGCATCCGCCTGCTCGGCCGCCGCGACCCCTCGGGCGGCATCGTCCGCATCTCCCTCGACGCCGACCCCGAGCGCCAGGCGTTGATCCTCGACGTCCACGCGCCCCAGCCCGAAGGGCGCTCCTCCCTGGTCTCCTTCACCGGCCTCGCACCCGGACGGCACACGCTGACGGTCGAGGTCACCGGGACCGCGTCGGAGCGGGCGTCGGGGAGCTTCTTCTGGCTGGACGGGTTCGAGGTCGTGGGGGTCGAGGCGGCTCCGGCGGCGCCGTGAGGATCGGATCCCACGTCCGCCGCCGGGCGTCCTGCCGCTCGCGTCGACCTTAGACGCCGTCTCTCGCGGCCGGTTCTCCACCGGTTTCCACCGATTACAAAGCCCGCGGCAACTCCTTGCCGCCCCGCCTCCGGCGGGGACGGAACGCCGCTTCCCACCCTATGAACGGCGGTTCTGCCGAACGGCCGAAAACCCCTGTCACAAGTGGTTGGAGCGTAAAGCTTTGCGGCGGGCACAGGCCTTGCTCTCCGGGTCTGGGCGAGGAGAGAGCGATGACCTGCAAGCCGATCCAGACCCTGGCCCTGTTCCTGATCGCGACGGCGCTCGCCGCGCCGGCGCCGGCGGAGGAGCCGGCGGAGCGCAACGGGAGCCGGCCGGAGGTCGAGTACACCCTGGGCCCCGAGGACGTGCTCGCGGTCTTCGTCTGGAAGGAGCCGGAGCTGTCGACGACGGTGACGGTGCGCCCCGACGGGCGCATCACGCTGCCGCTCGCCGGCGAGCTGGAGGCTTCCGGCAAGACGCCCCGGCAGCTCCAGGCGGAGGTCACCGAAAAGCTCCAGCAGTACCTCGAGCGGCCGGTGGTCACGGTCAGCGTCGAGGCGATCAACAGCCGCCAGATCTCGGTGCTCGGCGAGGTCCGCCGGCCCGGCCGCTACCGCATCGCCCAGCGCACCACCGTGCTCGACGCGATCGCCCTCGGCGGCGGCTTCACCGAGTTCGCCGACCGCGGGGACGTCGTGGTCCTGCGCAACGGGCGCGACGGGGTGCGCCGCATCCCGGTCAACGTCAAGCGGGCGCTCAACGCCGGCGCCGCTCCGCTCTACCTCGAGCCGGGGGACACCGTCTATGTCGACTGAAAACCACCTCCTCCGCCCGGCGCTGGCGGTGCTGGTCGCGCTCGCGCTCGGCGCGCCGAGCGGCGCGCAGGAACCCGCGCAGCAGGCCGAGGAGCCCGAGGACACGGCCGGCGCCGACGACCTGTTCGGAGCCGATCCCCTCGAGGACCCTGCCGCCGCCCGCGAGGAGGACGAGGGGGGCGGCCGGCTCTGGCTCTCGACCTCGATCGAGCTGGGCGCGGCCCACGACACCGGCCTCGAGACCGGTGCCGGCGAGGAGGTCGGCGAGGACGTCTACGAGGCGGTGCCGACCGTGCTCCTGCTCGCCCGCCCGTCCGAGCGCGCCGAGCTGTCGATCGGCTACCAGCCGGAGATCGAGCGCTTCCCGGACCGCCCCGAGCTCGACGCGGAGCACCACGCCGCCGGCGCGCTCTACCGCTTCGCGCCGTCCGAGCGCACGCTGATCCAGGGCGGCGCGTCGTGGCTCGACGGCGAGGACCCGAGCCGCCACCTCGACGGGCTGGTGCTGCTGCTGCCGCGCACGCCCTACCGGCAGGGCCGCGCCCACCTCGACCTCGAGCGGCGCTGGCAGCGGACCGCGCTGCGCTTCCACGTCTCCCGCACCGACACCCTGATCGAGCCCGCCGGCGAGCTGATGCCGGTCGGGGTCGATCAGACCGACGACGCCGCGGCGCTCGGGCTCGAGTGGGCCGCCTCGCGGCGCACGACGCTGACCGCGAGCTACTCGTACGTCGATCCGACCCAGGACCCCGACCTCTTCGCGCTCACCGGGGACGGCGGGCTGCCGCCGCCGGTCACCGAGCCGGTGCAGAGCCTGCTCCTCGGCTTCAGCCGCGAGATGAGCCGGCGGGTGATCCTCGACCTCGCCGCCGGCTGGCTGCGCCAGGAGCGGACCGCGGCCGAGCGCGCGGCCGGCCTCGACGACGGGTCGTGGCTCGCCAGCGGCGAGATCCGCCGCCTGGGCGATGTCCTCTCGCTACGCCTGCGCTACGACCACTCGCTGCTCGCGCTCGGTCCGGGGGCCGGCAGCGGCCCGATCACCGAGCCCGGCGGCGGCGTCCCCGTGCCCATCGCGCAGCGCGACAGCGTCGCCCACACCGTGACCTTCAGCTTCGAGCTCGAGCCGGCGCGCTGGGTGCGCTGGGAGCAGCGGCTGTGGGGCACCCGCGCCGAGCTCGATGGTGGCGAAGACGGGGGCAACGACCTCGACGCCCTGGCCGTGACCACCCGCCTGGTCTTCCCGGCCGGCGACCGCTTCGGCCTCTACACCCGGCTCGATTACTTCGATCAGGCCGGCGTCGACCCGACCGGCTCCGATCCCGCCGGCGAGTTCTCGCGGACCCGCTGGTCGGCGGGCGTGATCGTCGGCCTCGGCGGCCCCCCCTCGACCTGGGGTCTGCGCGACGAGCCGACCCTGCTGCTGCGCACCCTGCGGCCCGGTCTCGACTGAAGACGGTATCGACTGAGGAGCACGACCGGTATGGACCCCAGACTCCGCGCGCCGCAGCCGCCGTCCCGGATCGCCAGCCCGGCGCGGCTGGCCGCCCGCACCCGGCTCGCCGGCCCGGCCGAACCACCACCCGAGCTGCACGAGGGGCTCTCGCTCCACGGCGTCGCCGGGGTGCTGCGCCGGCGCTGGCTCCACTTCGCGGTCCCGGCCCTGCTCGCGGCCGCCGGCTTCGCCGCCGCCGCGCTGCTCCTGCCGCCGCGCTACCGCGCCGAGGCGCTGGTGGCGGTCGAGAACACCGCGGCGGCCGAGCCCGGGGCCGCCGCGCCCGACCTCGACGCCCGGATCGACCGGGTCGAGGAGGAGCTGTCCGGGCGCGCGGTGCTGGTGCCGGTGATCCGGCATTTCGGCCTCTACCCGGTCGAGCGGGTCGAAAGCGCCGAGATCGAGTCGATGCGCGAGCGCATCCGGGTCCGCGCCGAGGGGCCGAGCACCTTCTCGATCGCCTTCGAGGACACCGAGCCCGGCCGCGCCGCCGCGGTCGTCGCCCGTCTCGTCGAGGAGCTGATCGGCGGCGCCCGCGCCGGCCAGGTCGCCGAGGCGCGCGCCGAGGTCGCCCGCCTCGAGGCGCGCGTCCGGCCGCTCGAGGAGCGCCTGGCCGAGCAGGCGGGCGAGATCCAGGGCTATCAGGAGCGCTGGACGGACGAGCTGCCGGAGGCCGAGACCAGCGTCCTCGGCCTCTTCGAGTCGAGCCGCGAGCGGGTCCACGCCAACGCGGCGACCATCGCCCAGCTCGAGGCGCGCCAGTCGGCGATCGAGCAGGAGCTGACCGAGATCGGCCGCCACGACGTCGCCCAGGACCCCGCCGCCGCCCGGCTCGAGGCGGCGCGGCGGGATCTCGAGCGGCTGCGCGGCCGCTACACCGACCAGCATCCCGAGGTGCTGCGGGCGCAGGCCGAGGTCGCCGAGCTGGCGCGCGCGGCGGAGAGCGCCGGCGGCGCCGCCGCGCTGCCCGAGCCCTCGCCGCTGCGGCTGCGCCAGCTCCAGCTCCTGGGGGAGCGCCAGGAGGTCGCCCAGCGCCTCGGGAGCGCGCGCGCCGAGCGCGGCTCGCTGGTCGCCGAGAGCGCCGACTACCGCCGCCGCGCCGAGGCCGCGCCGCGTCACGAGCTGGCGCTCGAGGCGATGGCGCGCGAGCACGAGGCGGCCACCGAGCGCCACCAGGCGCTGGCCGAGCGGCTGCAGGAGGCGCGGGTGGCGGAACACCTGGCGGCGACCGGCAACGGCGGCTTCGCGGTGGTCGAGAAGCCGCGCGTCCCCGCCGAGCCGTTCGCGCCGCACCGGCCGCGCATCGCTCTCTTGGGGCTCGCGGTCGCGCTCGGCCTGGGGATCGGCGCCGCCTTCCTGGGCGAGCAGATGGACACCTCGATCCGCGACGCCGGCGACATCGAGGCGCCGATGAACCTGCCGGTCCTGGCCTCGATCCCCAGGCTCGGCCGCAGCGGCGTGCGCCGGCTCGAGCGCGCGCCCGGGCGCGCCGCCGGGCCCACCGCGGGGCCCATCGTCGCGCTGCTCGACCAGCCCCGCAGCGGCGCCGCCGAGCAGTACCGGATCCTCGCCACCAAGCTGATCAGCCGCGGCGGCGAGCCGCAGCCGACCGTGCTCCTGGTGACCAGCCCGACGGTCGGCGAGGGCAAGACCACCACCGCGGTCAACCTGGCGCTGGCGCTCGCGCGCATGATGAGGGACGAGTCGGTGCTCCTGGTCGACGCCGACCTCGGCCGGCCGGCCGCCCACCGGCTGCTCCAGCTCCCGCTCGGCAACGGCCTCGCCCGGCTGCTCGCCAGCCCGGACGACGACCTCGGCCGCTACGTCCGCTATCACCAGGGGCTCTACCTGCTCGAGGCCGGCGAGGCTTCCCAGCGGACGCGCTCCGCCCTCGCCTCGCCGCTCGGCCAGAGGGTCTTCGCCCGCCTGCGCCAGCGTTTCGACTACATCGTGGTCGACGCGCCGCCGGTCCTGGCGGTGGCCGAAGGGCTGATCCTGCAGCGGATGGTCGACGCGACCCTGCTCGTCGTGCGCGCCGGCAAGACCCCCCGCGAGCTGGTGCGCCGGGCGGTGGCGAGCCTCGACCACACCCGCCTCGCCGGCGTCCTGATCAACGACGCGCCGGCCGGCGGACCCGGCTACAACGCCCGCTACTACGACGGCTACTACCCCGACGACGGCGGCGCCGAGGAGCCGCCCGCCGGCCGCCGCCGCATCCTGCCGCCGGCCCGGTTGACGGGCGGCGGCGCAGATCTCACTGGAGGTCGCTCATGACCGTGCTCGCTCGTGCCTTCCACACCCCCAGCCCCGGGGCGCTGCTCCTGGCGGCGGCCGCCGCGCCGCTGGTCGCGGTCGTCCTCCACCTGATCTCGGCCCCGGCGGCGCGCGGCTATACCGCCGCCGACCTGGCGACCCTCGCGGTGGTGCTGGCCGCCTACGAGGCGTGCCTGGTCTGGTCCGGCGTCGGGCGGGCCCTCCTCGGCCGCGACCTCGGCGGCTTCCTGCTCAAGGCGGTCGGCGCCAGCGCCGCCGGCCTCGCGCTCGGCTGGCTCGCGGTGCGGCTGGTGCCGCCGCTCCGTCTGGGGCTCGGCGATGCCGCGGTGCTCGGCGTCTGCTCGGCGCTGCTGCTGGTCGCGGTGCGCTCGGCGCTGCCGCTCCTGGTCGGGCGGCGCCGGGTGATGGAGGGGGTGCTGATCCTCGGCCGCGGCGAGCTGGCGGCCAAGCTCTGCCTCGACCTCCTCCACGACCAGCAGGAGCACGGCCTCTACGGCCGCGCGGCCGGCGGCGGCTCGGCCGGCGATCCGGTCCGGCTCGACGGCTTGCACCGCGAGAGCGGCGGCCTGGCGATCGATCCCGCCGAGTTCCGCCAGCTCGTCCGCGACCAGGGGATCACCCGCATCGTGGTCGCCGAGGCCGACGTCGGCCGGCGGCGCGAGATCGCCGCGGCGCTGCTCGAGTGCCGCCTGCTCGGGGTCGCGGTCGAGGACGCGGTCGACCTCTACCAGCGCCTGCACGGCAAGCTCTGGCTCGAAGCGATCGACCCGCGGCGGCTGGCCTTCTCCGAGGGCTTCCGGCTGACGCCGCTCTACCTGCGGGCCAAGCGGGCGATCGACGTCGCCTGCGCGCTCGTCCTCCTGATCGCCGCCGCGCCGGCGCTGGCGCTGATCGCGCTCGCGGTCAAGCTCGAGTCGCCGGGGCCGGTGCTGTTCCGCCAGGAGCGCGTCGGGCGGCTGGGCAAGACATTCACGCTGTTCAAGTTCCGCTCGATGCGCCTCGACGCCGAGAAGGACTCCGGCCCGACCTGGGCGTGCGCCAACGACACCCGGGCGACGCGCATCGGGCGCATCCTGCGCAAGACCCACCTCGACGAGATCCCGCAGGCGATCAACGTGCTGCGCGGCGACCTGTCGTTCGTCGGGCCGCGGCCGGAGCGCCCGTGCTTCGTCGAGATGCTGCGCGAGCGGATCCCGTTCTACGACCTGCGCCACTGCGTGCAGCCCGGGATCACCGGCTGGGCGCAGATCTCGTTCCCGTACGCCGGCTCGGTCGAGGACGCCTACGAGAAGCACCAGTACGACCTCTATTACAGCCGCGAGGTCTCGCTCACGCTCGACCTGAGGATCCTGCTCCTCACCGTCTGGACGATGGTCCTCGGGCGCGGGCGTTGAGGCGGACCGATCCCGGGAGGGGACGAGCGATGACACGGAGCATCCACGTGGTCGGGATCGGCGGCGGCACCGGGCTGTCGGTGCTCCTCGCCGGCCTCGGCCGGCAGTCCGCGCGGTCGGAGCGGGACGGCGGGCCCCGGCTCGACGTCACCGGCATCGTCTCGACCGCCGACGACGGCGGCTCGACCGGCTACCTGCGCCGCGAGCTGGGCATCCCGGCGGTCGGCGACCTGCGCAACTGCCTGGTCGCGCTGGCCGGCGGCGACCGCTTGTGGGGCGAGGTGTTCCAGCACCGCTTCGGCGGCGGCAACGGCTTGAGCGGGCACGCGGTCGGCAACCTGATCGTCGCCGCCCTGGTCGAAAAGAGCGGCGGGCTCTCGGCGGCCGCGGCCCGCCTCGGCCGCTCGCTCGGCGTGCGCGGCCGGGTGCTGCCGGTCAGCGACCAGCCGGTGACCCTGTGCGCCGAAGTCGAGGGGAGCGGCAGGGTGGCCGGCGAGTCGCTGATCCCGGCCGCCGGCGGCCGCGTCGAGTGCGTCTGGCTCGAGCCCGAGCGGCCGGCGCCAGCGCCGGGCGTGCTCGCCGCCATCGCCGCCGCCGACGTCGTGGTGCTCGGCCCGGGGAGCCTCTACACCAGCGTCGTGCCCAACCTCCTGGTCGACGGCGTCGCCGAGGCGATCCGGCGCTCGCCGGCGCTGTGCCTCTTCGTCTGCAACCTGATGACGCAGCCGGGCGAGACCGACGGCTTCGACGCCGGCGGCCACCTGGAGGCGGTCGAGCGCTACCTCGGCCCGGGCACCATCGACCTCTGCCTGGTCAACGGCGGCCGGCTCCCGGCCGCCGTCGCCGAGCGCTTCGCGGCGTCCGGGACGGTGCCGGTGCGCTGGGTGCCGTCGACGGCCCCGGCCGGCCCGCAGCCGGTGATCGCCGACCTCCTGCCGGGCGGCCGCTTCGCCAACCGCCACGACCCCGACAAGCTGGCGGCCGTGGTGGTGGCGCTCGCGCGCACGCTCCCCTTCGCCAGCTACCACGTCCCGACCGCCCTGACCGCCACGCCCACGGAGGCCGCATGACCGCACAGCCCGAGATCCAGCCCAGAGCGCTCCGCCAGCCCGCCCCGCGGCCGGGCCCGCCCGGCCCGCGGCCGGCCGGCGGGCTGCCGTTCCAGACTGGGCCGCTCCGGGTTGGGCCGCTCCAGGGGGCCGTGCCGGCGATCCCGGCCGCCGACGCGCTCGAGGCGCGGATCGCCGCCCGCACCGCCCGGGTCGCGGTGGTCGGCCTCGGCTACGTCGGCCTGCCGCTCGGGCTGGCCTTCGCCGATGCCGGCTTCTCGGTCACCGGCATCGACGTCGACGCCGGCAAGGTGGCGGCGCTCGCCCGCGGGCGCTCGCTACATCGCCGACGTCTCCGACCGCGAGCTGGCGGCCGCGGTCGACACCGGGCGCCTGACCGCCGTCCACCGACTGGGGCGCTCTTGTGGGACGCCGACATCGTCACCATCTGCGTGCCGACGCCGCTGCGCAAGACCAGGACCCCGACCTCACCTACGTCATCGCCGCCACCGAGCAGGTGGCGCGGCGCCTGCGCGCCGGGCAGCTGGTGGTGCTCGAGAGCACGACCTATCCGGGCACCACCGAGGAGGTCCTCCTGCCGCTGCTCGAGGAGCGCGGCCTGACCGTCGGCCGCGACTTCTTCCTCGCCTTCTCGCCCGAGCGCGTCGACCCCGGCAACGCGCGCTTCAGGACCCGCGACATCCCCAAGGTGGTGGGCGGCGTCACGCCGGCCTGCACGCGGCTCGCGGCGGCGCTCTACGCCGGGCCGATGAAGCGCGTCGTGCCGGTGTCGTCGACCCGCGTCGCCGAGATGGTCAAGCTCCTCGAGAACACCTTCCGCGCGGTCAACATCGCGCTGGTCAACGAGATGGCGCTGATGTGCGACGCAGCTCGGGCATCGACGTCTGGGAGGTGATCGAGGCGGCGGCGACCAAGCCGTTCGGCTTCATGCCGTTCTACCCCGGGCCCGGGCTTGGCGGGCACTGCATCCCGATCGACCCGCCTACCTGCAGTGGCGGGCGCGGCTCGACGGCTTCGAGCCGCAGTTCATCCAGCTCGCCCAGAAGGTCAACGGCGAGATGCCGCAGTTCGTGGTCCGCCGGTCGATGGAGCTGCTCAACGACGCCGGCAAGCCGCTGCAAGGGCTCGCGCGTCCATCTCCTGGGCGTGACCTACAAGCGCGACGTCGCCGACCTGCGCGAGTCGCCGGCGCTCGAGATCGCCGCGCTGCTCTGCGGCCGCGGCGCCGAGGTCTCCTACAGCGACCCGCACGTCCCCGAGCTGACCGTCGACGGGCGCCGGCTGCGCTCGGAGGAGCCCGACGCGGAGCTCCTCGCCGCCTGCGACCTGGCGATCGTGGTCACCGACCACTCGGCGTTCGACTGGCCGGCGATCGCCGCCGCCGCGCCGCTCCTCTTCGACACCCGCAACGCCGTCGGCAGCGCGGCCAGGGCGGCCGGCGGGAGCGCCGCCGGGGGCAACGTCCACAAGCTGTGAGCCGCCGATGAACCCGATCGCAGCCGTCTTCTGGACCGCCCTGGCGCTGGTCGCCTACGTCTACCTGGGCTACCCGCTGCTGCTCGCCGCCTGGTCGCGGCTGGCGCCGCGGCCGGTGCGCCGGCGCGTCCCCGCGCCGGGGGGCTGGGAGCCGGCGGTGTCGCTGGTGATCGCGGCGCACAACGAGCGCGGCACGATCGAGCAGAAGATCGAGAACTGCCTGGCGCTCGACTACCCGCCGGACAAGCTCCAGGTGGTCGTCTCGCTCGACGCCCCGAGCGACGGCACCGAGCGGGTGGCGCGCGAGAGCCTGCGCCGGCACCCGGCGCTGACCCTGGTCGAGTCGACCCGCCACGACGGCAAGGCGGCGGCGCTCGACCGCGCCGTGGCGGCGGCCCGGGGCGAGGTGGTGGTGTTCTGCGACGCCCGCCAGGAGGTCGCGCCCGACGCCGTCCGCGAGCTGGTGGCGAACCTCGCCGACCCCGAGGTCGGCGCGGTCACCGGCGAGCTGGTGCTGCTCGACGGCCGCGACCGCCCGGCGGCCGACGGCGTCGGTCTCTACTGGCGCTACGAGAAGGCGATGCGCGCCATGGAGAGCCGCATCCACTCGACGGTGGGAGCGACCGGCGCGCTCTACGCGGTGCGCCGCGAGCTGTACGCGCCGCTCCCCCGCCGCGCCATCCTCGACGACGTCATCGTGCCGATGCGCGCGGTGCTCGCCGGGCGGCGCACGGTGTACGAGCCGCGCGCCCGCGCCTACGACCGGGTCTGCCCGCCGGAGGTCGAGTTCCGGCGCAAGGTGCGCACCCTGGCCGGCAATTTCCAGCTCCTCGGGCTGATGCCGGAGCTGCTCCAGCCGTGGCGCAACCCGGTCTTCCTGCAGTTCGTCTCGCACAAGCTGGGGCGCCTCCTGGTCCCCCACCTCCTGATCGTGCTCCTGGTCTCGAACGCCCTGCTGCTCGACCGCGGCCTCTACCTCGTCCTCTTCGCCGGCCAGTGCGGGTGGTACCTGCTCGCCGCCGCCGGCGCCATGGTCCATCACGGCGGCCGCCGCGGTTCGGCGGTGCGCTCGCCGCTCTTGCGAGGAGAACGCCCATGACCCGCCTGCTGCTCGTTCCCTACACCTTCACGCTGATGAACTGGGCCGCGATGAAGGCCCTCTGGTGCTACCTGCGCGGCGACGGCTCCGAGACCCTGTGGTCCGCGCCGGCCGCCGGCGGCCGCGGGCGCGCCTTCGATCCGTCCAAGTCATGACCTTCGGAGGCGATGCCTTGCCGCTCGGAACCGCCGGCGCGACCCCCTCGTTCGGGGCCGCGCCGCCGGCGCTCGCGCCCCCGTTCGCGCCCGCCGTGGCGATGCCGGCCGCGCTGCCGATGCCGGCCGCCGGGCCCGTCCCGGCGGTGCTCGCCGCCGCCGGGACCGCCTGGAGGGTCGAGCGGATCGTCCGGCCGGCGCAGCTCGAGCGGCTGGCCGGCGAGTGGCGCGAGCTCCTGGCCGCGAGCCGCTCGGACTGCCTGTTCCTGACCCCGGAGTGGCTGCTCGCCTGGTGGCGGCACCTGCGCGACGGCCGGCGCCCGGCGCTCTACGCGGTGCGCGGCGAGGGGGGCCGGCTGGCCGTCCTGGCGCCGCTCGCCGCGACGCGCTCGTCGCGCCTCCTGCCGCCGCAGCGGCTCGGCTTCCCGGGCACCGCCACGGTCGGCGCCGACTACCTCGACGTCGTGGTGCGCACCGGCGACGAGGGGGCGCTCGAGGCGCTCGCCGACCAGCTCGACCGCGACCGGCCGCTGCTCGAGCTGGAGCGGGTGCCGCGCGAGGGCTCGGCGGCGGCGCGGCTCGCCGGTCTGCTCGAGCGGCGCGGCTGGCAGCGGCTCGAACGGGTCACCGACGTCTGCCCCTGGATCGACCTCGAGGGGGTGAGCTGGGAGGGCTACGTCGCCGGCCTCGGCTCGAGCCACCGCGCCAACCTCCGGCGGCGGCTGCGCAAGCTCCACGAGCGCTTCGAGGTGCGCCTCGAGCGGGTGGCGACGGCGGCGGCGCTCGACCGCGCCCTCGACGCCCTGCTCGACCTCCACGAGCGCCGCTGGAGCGACCGCGGCGGCTCGGACGCCCTCGACGACCCGGCGGTGGTCGGCTTCCACCGCGAGATCGCGCGCGCTGCGCTCGACCGCGGCTGGCTGCGGCTCTACGTGCTCCACCTCGACGGCCGCCCGGCGGCGGCGCTCTACGGCTTCCTGCGCGACGGCCGGTTCCTGTTCTACCAGTCGGGCTTCGACCCCGACTTCGCCGACCTGAGCGTCGGGCTGGTGATCATGGGGATGGCGATCCGCGAGGCGATCGCGGAGGGGGCGCGCGAGTACGACCTCTTGCACGGCGACGAGCCCTACAAGTTCCTGTGGGCGAGCCGGAGCCGCGAGCTGGCGCGGATCGAGCTCTACCCGCCGACCCTGGCCGCCGAGCTGCGCCGGCGGGTGCGCGAGCCGCTGCGGGCGGCCCGGCGGGCGCTGGCGCCGCGGCTCAAGCCGCTGGTCGCGGCCCTGCTGGGGCGCACCGGTCCGGGGCGCACAAGTCTTGGACGAAACGGTCTTGGACGGCGCCTGCCGGCGGGAGGGCGGCGCGAGTGATCCGGACCGCGCTCAAGGGCGCCGCCGCCCTCGGCCTCCACGCCACCGGCGCCGACCGGCTGCTCGGCGATCTCGGCCCGGCCGGGGGGCTCCCGCTGGTGCTCTGCTACCACCGCGTGGTCGAGGACCCGCGCCGCCACCCGCACAGCGCGCCGGCGATGCTGGTCGGCGTCGAGACGCTCGCGCGCCAGCTCGACTGGATCGGCAGCCGCTTCCGCTTCGCCACGCTCGACGAGGCGGCGCGCGACCTCGAGGCCGGCAGGCCGGCCTCCCGGCCGACCGCGGTCGTCACCTTCGACGACGGCTACGCCGACGTCTACCACCACGCGCTGCCGCTCTTGCGGGCGAAGGGGATCCCGGCCGCCTTCTTCGTCGTCAGCGGCCTGGTCGGCACCGGCGGGCTGCTCGACCACGACGAGCTCCATGCCCGCCTCCTGGCGGTCGCCGGCCGGTTCGGCGACGGCGCCCTCGCCGAGGTGCTGGGCGGGCGCGGGCTGGGCGCGGCGTGGCGGCGCCGGCGGCGGGTCGAGCCGCCCGCGGCGCGTCTCGCCGGGCTCTCCGAGGCGCTGCTCCGCCACCTGCCGCGGCGCCGCCTCGAACGGCTGCTCGACCTCCTCGGGCAGCGGCTCGGCCCGGTCCCCGCGCTCCCCGCCGAGGTGCGCGACGAGCTGCGGCCGATGAGCTGGGAGATGCTCGCCGGCCTCGCCGCCCTCGGCATGACCATCGGCTCGCACACCCACCGCCACCGGGTGCTGACCAACGAGCCGGCGGCCGAGGTCGCCGCCGAGCTGACCCGCTCGCGGCGCCTCCTCGAGGAGCGGCTGGGGAGCGAGGTCCGCCACCTCTCCTACCCCGACGGCCAGTTCTCGCCCGATGTGCTCGACGCCGCCCGCGCCGCCGGCTACCGCTGGGCCTACACCACCTGCTTCCACCGCTCGGCCGCGCACCCGCTCCTGACCATCCCGCGGCGCACCTTCTGGGAGGGGACCACCGCCGGCCCGTGCGGCGGCTTCTCGCCGGCGCTCGCGTCGTGCCAGGCGGCCGGCGTCTTCGACCGCCTGCGCCCGCGCCGCTGCGACCACCGCCGGCGGGCGGGCATCGCCCAGAGGAGCGCCGCGTGAGCCGGCTCTCCGTCCTCGCGGTGGCCGGCTGCCGGCCCAACTTCGTCAAGCTCGGGCCGCTGATGCGGGCGATGCGCCGCCAGGACGGCCTCGAGCCGCTCCTGGTCCACACCGGCCAGCATTACGACCGCCGGCTCTCCGAGGTCTTCTTCCGCGACCTCGGCCTGCCCGAGCCCGACGTCTCGCTCGGGGTCGGCTCGGGCTCGCACGCGGTCCAGACCGCGCGCCTGATGGAGGGGCTCGAGCGGGTGCTGCTCGAGCGCCGCCCCGACCTCGTGCTGGTGGTCGGCGACGTCAACTCGACGGTCGCCGCGGCGCTCACCGCGGTCAAGCTCGGCTTCCCGGTCGCCCACGTCGAGGCCGGCCTGCGGAGCCACGACCGCGAGATGCCCGAGGAGGTCAACCGCGTGGTCACCGACCAGCTCTCGGACCTCCTGTTCGCGACCGAGCCCGCCGCGGTCGAGAACCTCGCGCGCGAGGGGATCGCCGGCGACCGGGTGCGCCTGTCCGGCAACGTGATGGTCGACGCCCTCCTGGGCAGCCTCGACCGGATCGAGCGCTCGGAGATCCTCGCCCGGCTCGCGCTCGCGCCCGGCGGCTACGCGGTGGTCACGCTGCACCGGCCCGAGAACGTCGACGACCCCGACGACGCGCTCGGCATCGTCGCCGCGCTCGAGCGGATCCAGCGCCGGCTGCCCGTGGTCTTCCCGGTCCACCCGCGGACCCGGGCGCGCTTCGAGGGCACCGAGGCCGGCCGCCGGATCGCCGCCGCGCCCGGGATCCGGCCGGTCGAGCCGCTCGGCTACCTCGACTTCCTGCGCCTGGTCCAGGGCGCCGCGCTGGTGCTCACCGACTCGGGGGGCCTCCAGGAGGAGACCACCGTGCTCGGCGTCCCGTGCCTGACCCTGCGCCCGAACACCGAGCGGCCGGCGACGGTGACCGAGGGGACCAACCGGATCGTCGGCACCGAGCCGGAGGCGATCGTCGCGGCGGCGTCCCAGGCGCTCGCCGGCGACTGGCCGGCGGGGCGGGTGCCCGAGCTGTGGGACGGCGCCGCCGCGCCGCGCATCGCGGCCGCGATCGCCGGCGAGGCGGACCGGCTCCGAGAGCGCTACCGCCGGCTGCGCAGGAGGTCGACGTGCGAGCGCACGGCCACGGCGGCCTGAGCCTCGCCGGCGCCGGGGCGCGCGGTCTGCCGCTCGGCGCGCGCGCGGTCGGCACGCCCTGGTCGTTCCAGCTCCTGCTGCTGTTCCTGCTTCTCCTCTACAGCAACGCCGCGCTGCTGGTGCCGGAGCTGGGGGCGGCGTCGCCGGCGCAGTGGGTGGCGGTGGCGGCGCTCGGCGTCCTCTTCGTCGAACGCACGCTGGCCCGCCAGGGGCTCGCCCTGGCCTGGCCAGAGAGCCACCTGCTGCTCGCCTTCCTCGGCCTCGCCGCGATCTCCGGCTTCACCGCCCTGTGGCCGCGCTACGCGCTCGAGAACACCCTGATGCTGCTCAAGTTCATCGCCATCTATCTCCTGATGACCAACACCGTCGAGAGCTGGAAGCGCCTCCGCATCGTCTACGGCGCGATGGTCGCCGGCGGCCTCTTCCCGGCGATCGGCGCGCTCGTCTTCTGGGCCGGCGGCGACCGCGTCGAGGGCAACCGCGCCGGCTGGATCGGGATCTTCGCCAACCCCAACGACCTCGCCTACGCGCTGACTCTGCTCTTCCCGCTCGCCCTGGCGCTGGCGCTCGACCGCGGCAGCCGGGCGCGCTGGCTCGGCCGGATCGCGCTCCCCGCCTACGCCGCGGCGGTGTTCCTGACCTACTCGCGGAGCGGCCTTCTGGCCTTCGGGGCGGTGGCGCTGATCTGCTTGCTGCGCTGGAGCCGGCCCGGGCTGCGCCTGCCGGTGCTGCTCCTGGTCGCCGCGATCGCCTCGTGGGCGATGCTCTCCCACTGGTCGCGCGAGGAGGGGTTCGACGACCTCTCGGCCGACGCCACGGTCGCCCAGCGCCTGCTGACGATCGAGATCGGCCTGAAAGTCTTCGCCGACCGGCCGCTCCTCGGCGCCGGCCTCGGCTGCTCGCTCCTCGCCTGGCCGGAGTACGCGCCGCGCGAGATCGCCGAGGCCGGTTGGCTCCACACCCACAACACCTTCATCCAGCTCCTGAGCGAGACCGGCGTCCTCGGCAGCCTGGCCTTCGGGCTGGCGATGGCGGCGTCGCTCCTCGCCGCGCACCGGCTCGCCCGGCGCTGCCGCCGGCGCGGGCGCGCCGACCTCTACCGGGCGGTGTCGGCGCTCGAGATGGGGCTCTGGGGGTTCCTGATCTCGGGCCTCGCCGGCGGCTACCTCCTGAGCTGGTTCCCCTACCTGCTGCTCGGCCTGGTCTCGGCGGCCGGCCGCATCCCCGACCCGCCGCCCGAGGCGCCGGGCGAGGTCCGGGTCTGGCCCGACGTCTCGCGGGACGGCGCCTGGGGGAGGGCGTAGCGCGATGTGCGGCATCGCCGGCATCCTCCACCTCGACGGCCGCCCGGTCGCCCCCGAGCGGCTGCGCGCGATGACCGACGCACTGGTCCACCGCGGGCCCGACGACGAGGGCTTCTACTTCGGCGCCGGGGTCGGCCTCGGCATGCGCCGGCTGGAGATCATCGACCTCGCCGGCGGCCGCCAGCCGATCGCCAACGAGGACGGCTCGGTGCAGGTGGTGCAGAACGGCGAGATCTACAACTACCAGGAGCTGCGCCGCCGCCTCGAGGCGCGCGGCCACCGCCTGGCCACCGCCAGCGACACCGAGGTGATCGTCCACCTCTACGAGGAGTACGGCGACCGCTGCGTCGAGCACCTGCGCGGGATGTTCGCGTTCGCGCTCTGGGACGCCCGCCGGCGGCGCCTCCTGATCGCCCGCGACCGGCTCGGCATCAAGCCGCTCTGCTGGGCGCGGATCGGCGACGCGCTGGTCTTCGCCTCCGAGCTGAAGGCGATCCTCGAGCTGCCCGAGATGCCGGTCGAGATCGACGCTGCGGCGCTCGATCACCTGTTCACCTTCTCGACCACGCCGCCGGACCGGACCATCGTCGCCGGGCGTGCACAAGCTCGAGCCCGGGTGCCTGCTCGCCGCCTCGGCGCGCGAGGGGGTGGCGGTGCGCCGCTGGTGGCGGCTCGAGTTCGAGCCCGACCACGGCAAGAGCGAGGCGCAATGGATCGAGGCGCTCGGCGCCGCGCTCGACGAGTCGGTGCGCTTGCACCGGGTCGCCGACGTGCCGCTCGGGGCGTTCCTGTCGGGCGGCGTCGACTCCTCGGCGGTAGTCGAGTCGCTCGCGCGCCAGGGCGCTCTCCGGGGCGAGGAGCCGGTGCGGACCTTCTCGATCGGCTTCCGCGAGGCCGACTACGACGAGCTGGAGTACGCGCGCCTGGCGGCGCGGACCTTCGGCACCCGCCACCGCGAGGAGGTCGTCGACCCCGAGGTCATCGGCCCCGAAGACAGCGGCGAGCTGGAGGCGCTCGCCTGGTACCTCGACGAGCCGTTCGGCGACTCCTCGGCGATCCCGACCTGGAAGGTGTCGCGGATGGCCGCGGCCGAGGTCACGGTGGCGCTCTCGGGCGACGGCGGCGACGAGCTGTTCGCGGGCTACGACCGCTACCGGGTCGAGCGGCGCGAGCGGTCGAACCGCTTCCTGCCGGCGCCGCTGCGCCGGCTGATCGGCGCCATCGGCGAACGGATGCCGGAGGGCGCCACCGGGCGCGAGATGCTGCGCCACCTGGCCAGGGTCGGGATCGACCGCTACCTCGACGCCACCACCCTCTTCCGCGACGACCAGAAGCGGCGGCTGTTCCGGCCGGAGGTGCTCGACCGCACGGCCGGCTCCGATCCCCGGGCCGGGCTCGCCGGGCTCGATCGGCCCGACCTCCACTGGCTCTCCGCGCTCCAGCGCCTCGACCTCGAGAACTACCTGCCGCTCGACATCCTGACCAAGGTCGACCGCATGAGCATGGCCGCCTCGCTCGAGGCGCGGGTGCCGCTCCTCGACCACCCGCTGGTCGAGCTGGCGGCGAGGATCCCGGCGCGGCTCCAGATGCACCGCGGCCGCGGCAAGCATCTCTTCAAGCGCGCGCTCGCGGGGCGGGTGCCGCGGGAGATCCTGGAGCGGCCGAAGCGCGGCTTCGCGATCCCGCTCGGGCACTGGTTCCGCGGCGAGCTGGCCGGCCTGGTTCGCGAGATCCTGCTCTCCGACGCCGCCCGCGCGCGCGGCGTCTTCCGCCCCGAGTACCTCGAGGAGCTGCTGCGCCGGCACCGGGACGGCCGGCCGCTGGACCTCGAGCTGTGGACCCTCCTCTCCTTCGAGCTGTGGTGCCGGGTCTTCGTCGACCGGCGCGCCGGCGCCCGCGCGCCGCGGCCGTCCGAGCGGGTGCGCAGGTCCCGGGAGCAGGCCACGGCGCGGACGGCCTCTCCTGAAGTGAAGGGCGGGCGGGCCCTGCCGCGGGCGGTGTCGGCGTGAGCGGAACCGGCGTGAGCGGAGCGGGCGCGCCGGCCGCCGGCCGCACCTCGGTCCTGGGCCCCGCGCTGCTCCTGACCTCCGGCCGGATGCTCGCCTTCGGCGCCGCGTTCTTCATCCCGGTGGTGCTCGTCCGGGTCTTCACCGCCGAGGAGTTCGGCACCTACAAGCAGGTCTTCCTGCTCGTCGCCACCCTCTACTACATCGTCCAGCTCGGCGTCGCCACCAGCCTCTTCTACTTCGTGCCGCGGCAGCCGGAGCACGCCGGCCGCTTCGTCGGCAACGCGGTCGCCGTGCTCGCCGCGGCCGGGATCGCCTGCGGCGCGCTCCTGGTCGGCTTCCGCGGCGCGCTCGCCTGGCTGTTCAACAACCCGGCGATGCCGGGCTACGCCTGGCCGATCGCGATCTACCTCCTCCTGATGCTGGTCTCGGCGCCGCTCGAGATCGTGATGATCGCGCGGAGCCGCCACCGCGCCGCGACCTGGGCCTACGCGCTCTCGGACGTCCTCCGTGCCGGGCTCTTCATCGTCCCGGCGGCGCTCACCGCCGACCTCGGCTGGCTCCTCGCCGGCGCGGTCGGCTTCGCGCTGGCGCGGGCGGCGGCGATGGCGGTCTGGCTGCGGCGAGGCGTCACGTCCGGCGTCACGGCCGGCGTCGGGGGCGGCGTCACCGGCGGCGTCCGTCCCGACCGCGCCCTGCTCCGCCAGCAGCTCGCCTACTCGCTGCCGTTCGGCCTCGCGGTGCTGGTGGCGACGCTCCAGACCCACTTCCACGAGTACGCCGTGGCGCACCAATTCGACGCCGCCACCTTCGCGATCTACGCCGTCGGCTGCCTGCAGATCCCGCTGGTCGACTTCGTCGCCACCCCGACCGGCGACGTGATGATGGTGCGGATGACCGAGGAGCTGCGCGACGGCGACGCCGCCGGCGCGCGCTCGACCTGGCACGACGCGGTCGGGAGCCTGGCGCTCTTGCTCTTCCCGCTTGTCGGGGTCCTGCTCCTGGTCGCGGGCGACCTGATCGTCCTCCTCTTCACCTCGACCTATGCCGCGGCGGTGCCGATCTTCATGCTCTGGACCCTCGGCGTGCTCCTGGCGCCGATCCAGACCGACGGCGTGCTGCGCGTCTTTGCCCGCACCCGGCTGCTCCTGGTCATCAGCCTGATCCAGTTGGCGGTGATCGCGGCGCTGATCGGGCCGCTGATCTCCCGGCTCGGCCTCCCCGGGGCGGTGCTGATCACCCTGGTCGCGCTGGCGGCGTCGAAGGGGATCGGGCTCGCCGCGGTGGGGCGCCTCCTCGCGCTCGGCCCGGGGCGGCTCCTGCCCTGGCGCGTCCTCGGGCTGGTGAGCCTGGCCGCCGCCCTCGCCTGGGCCGCCGGCCGGGCGGCGCAGGGGGCGGCCGACCTGCCGCCGCTGCCGGCGATCCTGGTCGCCGGCGCCGTCTACGCGGCGGTCTATGCCGCGCTCGTCCGCTGGTGGGGGCTCGCCCCCGACCCGCGCCCGTGGCTCGCGCGCGGCTGGCGCCGGCTGACCGCGGGGGCGGGCGGCACCGCGGCGTCCCCGCCCGCCGGCCCGGAAGCGGAGACCGGGTGATGCGCGGCGACGGCATCCGCGGCGACGCCCTGCGCGGCGACGGCATCCGTGGAGACCTTGTCATCGCCGCGCCCGCCGGCCTCGGCCGGATCGGCGGCCTCTACCGCGAGCTGGGCGCGCTCGGCTGGCGGGTCGACCTCCACGAGGTCGAGGACCCGCCGGCGCTCCACTGGGGCGGCCGGTTCGCCGGGCGCTGGCCGCCCGCCGCCGGCGGCCGCTCCGTCCGTCACGCCTGGGACCGGGTGCAGCGCTCGCCCTGGGCCTTCGAGCGCCGCAGCCGGGCCACCGAGCGCGCCATCGCGCCGGCCGCCCGTGGCGCCGCCTGCGTGCTCCAGGTCGGCGGCATGTCGTCGCCGGCGCGCGCGCTCCGGGTGCCCTATACGCTCTTCCTCGACTGCACGGTCAAGCTCGGCGAGGGGCTCCAGCACGCCGGCACCGACTTCGCCTCGTCGCGCGCGGCCGAGCGCTGGTACGCCCGCGAGCGCGGCCTCTACCAGGGGGCGGGCGCGATCTTCACCGCCAGCGAGTGGGTGCGCCGGTCGCTGATCGCCGACTACGGCGTGCCGCCCGAGCGCGCGGTGGCGGTCGGCGAGGGGTGCAACCTGCCGGCGCCCCGGCTCGACCGGCTCGATCGAGGCTACGACGGCCGCACCGTCCTCTACGTCGGCTACGAGTTCGAGCGCAAGGGCGGCGCGGTGCTGCTCGACGCCTTCCGGCGGGTGCGCGCCGCGGTGCCCGGCGCCGAGCTGCTGATCGCCGGGCCGCGCCGGATCGCCGGCGAGCTGCCGCCGGGGGCGCGACTCCTCGGTCCGGTGCCCCGGGACGAGCTGGTCCGGCTCTACTCGCGCGCCTCGGTGTTCGTCCTGCCGTCGCTCTTCGAGCCCTTCGGCCTGGTGCTGCTCGAGGCGATGGAGCACGCCGTGCCCTGCGTCGCCAGCGACCTCTGCGCGATCCCCGAGATCGTGGTCGACGGCGAGACCGGTCTCCTGGTGCCGGCGGCCCATCCGCCGGCCCTGGCCGAGCGCATCGTCCGCCTGCTGCGCGACCCCGGCCTCGCCCGCCGCCTCGGCGAGAGCGGCCGCCGCCGGGTGCGCGAGCGCTTCACCTGGCCGGCGGTGGCGCGGCGGGTCGACCGCCGGCTCGCCGCGCTCTGCGCCCGCCCGGACGGCGCCGCCGCCGCGCCGGGGGCCAAGCCCGAAACCCGGTGGGAAAGCCGCTTCCAGGAAAGAGAGCCCCGCCTTCACACCGAACCCCGGCGCCCGGCGGCACGCTCCCGGACGAGCCCCGCCGGCGCCTGAGAACGCCAGGAAATCCAATGCTTTACACCGACACGTCCGCTGGCATGGCGCTTGCCCTTCCAACCTGCCGGCCGCACCCGACCCGAGGACGGCCCGAGAGCCCGTGAAGACATCGAACACCATGGACCTACGACGACACGGAGCGGACGACGCGCCGATCCGCACCCTCCACTTCATCGACTCGCTGTGCATCGGCGGCAGCGAGCGGCAGGTGATCCAGCTCGTCGCGGCGCTCGCCGACGGCGGCGAGTTCGAGCCCCACCTGGCCTGCTTCCGCCCCGAGGGGCCGCAGCTCGCCGAGGTACGGCGGCTCGGGCTGCCGCTGACCTCGTGGCCGATCCCGAGCCTGCGCAGCCCGCGCACGGCGCTCTGCCTCGCGCGCTTCGCCCGCTGGTTGCGCCGCGAGCGGATCCAGGTGCTGCACGCCACCGCCCCCTACGCCAACTCGTTCGGCATCGCCGCCGCCCGGCTGGCGCGGGTGCCGGCGGCGATCGCCTCGGTGCGCGACATGGGCTCGCCGGCGATGCGTTGCGAGCCGCTCGAGCGCCTCCAGCGCACCGTCTGCCGGCTCGCCCACGCGGTGGTGGTCAACTCCGCCGCGGTCGCCGGCCGGCTCTCCGCCGAGGGGTGGGACGGCGCGCGGATCGAGGTGATCGCCAACGGCGTCGCCACGCCCTCCGCGACCGCGACCGCGGCCGCGGACGGCATCGACCCGGGCGCCGGCCTGCGCGCCGAGCTGGGCTTGCCGGCGGGCGCGCCGCTGGTCGGGGTCATCTGCCGGCTGCACCCGGTCAAGCGCCTGGGCGACTTCGTCGACGCCGCCGCTCTCCTCGCCGGGCGCCGCCCGGACGCCCGCTTCCTGATCATCGGCCCGGCCGAGGGCTCGCCGGTGTTCGAGCGGGTGGCGCGCGAGCTGATCGACAGGATCGCCGGCCTCGGGCTCGCCGAGCGGGTGATCCTGACCGGCGGCCGCGACGACGTGCCGCGGATCCTCGGCGAGCTGGCGGTGTCGGTGCTGCCGTCGGAGAGCGAGGGGCTGTCGAACGCCCTGATCGAGTCGACGATCGCCGGCGTGCCGGTGGTCGCCACCGCGGTCGGCGGCAACCCCGAGGTGGTCGAGGACGGGGTCACCGGCCTCCTGGTGCCGCCGGCCGAGCCGGCGCGGCTGGCCGAGGCGATCGGCCGCCTGCTCGATTCGCCGGCGCTCGCCGCCCGGCTCGGGGCCGCGGGAAGGCTCCGCGGCGCGGCGCGCTTCGGGGTCGGCCGGATGGTCGCCGAGACCGGCGCCCTCTACCGGCGCCTCCTCGCCGAGGCGGCCGTGCGCTCCGCCCGCAGCCGGCGGCAGCCGGTGCCGCTCGGGCCGGTGAGGAGCGAGCCGTGAGCGCGCCGGCAACCCTCCCCGGCGCCGCCGCCGGACTGCTGCTGATCGGCCCCTACCCGCCGCCCCACGGCGGCATCTCGGTCCACGTCGCCGCGATCGAACGGCTCGCCGGGCGCACCGGCGTGCCGTGCCGGGTGCTCGACGCCGGCGGCCACCGGCCGGCCGGACCGGCCGCCGGCGGCGGGCGCTCGCGGCTCGGCCTCCTCGCCGAGGTACGGCGGCTGGCGCGCCGCGGCTGGCTGGTCCACGTCCACGTCAGCGGCCACGCCGCCCGGAGCTGGATCCTGGCCCTCGCCTGCGGCGCCGCCGCGGGAGGCGCGCCCGGGCGGGTCCTGACCGTGCACTCCGGCATCGTGCCCGAGTTTCTGGCCGGCGCCGGCGCCGCGGCGCGCGCGCTGGTCCGCCTCGCTCTCTCCCGCTTCGAGCGGGTGATCTGCGTCAACGCCGCGATCCGCGACGCTTTCGCCGGTCTCGACACCGGTCTCGGCGCGGGGCCGGCGCGGCTCGAGGTGGCGCCCGCGCACCTGCCCGAGCCGGCGCCCGCGGTCGAGCCGCCGGCGGGCATCGCCGCCTGGCTCGCCGGGCGGTCGCCGGTGCTCTCGACGGTGCTCTTCTTCCGCCCCGAGTACGGGCTCGAGGTGCTGCTCGACGCGCTCGCCTGCGTGGTGCCGGGCCGCCCCGGCCTCGGCTGCCTGGTGATCGGCGGCGGCGGCGACGGCGCGGCGGAGGCGCTCCGGCAGGTGCGCGAGCGCGGGCTCGAGGGCTCGGTGCTCTTCACCGGCGACCTGCCGCACCCGCTGTGCCGGGCGCTGATCGCGCGCTCCGACCTCTTCGTCCGCCCGACCCTGGCCGACGGCGACGCCCTGTCGGTGCGCGAGGCGCTGGCGCTCGGCGTGCCGGTGGTGGCGAGCGACGCCGGCCCCCGGCCGCCCGGCACCGTGCTGTTCGCACGCGGCGACGCCGCCTGCCTGGCCGCCGGCATCGTGAAGGTGCTGGCCGCCGCCGCGGCCGACGGGACGACCGCCCCGGGCACGACCGCGGCCGCGCCGGGCCGGCCGGCGTCCGCGAAGCCCGCCGGCCGCGGGAGGCCGCTCGAAGCCCCCTCCACCGACGGCGCCGCCGAGCGCCTGCTCGGGATCTACCTCGACGTCGCGCGCGCCGCGCCGCCGCGCTGGGAGGCGACGTGCTCGCCGACCTGAACCGCCTGACCCGGATGGACGCGCCGGAGATCGCCTGGCGGCTGCGCGAGAAGCTCCTCGCCGGCGTCGAGCGGGCGGCGGCCGGCTTCGGTGCGGCGGAGGAGAGCGACGCCCGCTTCGTCCGCCGGCTCGGCCGCGCGGCCGCGGACGGCGCCGGCGACCCGGCCCCGGTGCTCGGCTTCCTCTCCCGCTCGATGGCGGCGCGCTTCCACCTCCCCGCCGGCTCCGCCGAGCGCGCCCGGCTCGCCGCGTCGTTCCGCCGCCGCTTCGCCGCCCGGCTGCCGGCGATCGAGGCCGAGGCCGAGCGGCTGTGCGCGCACCGCATCGAGCTCCTCGGCCACGGCGTCGTCGACTGCGGCGCCGCGATCGACTGGCACCGCGACCCGGTCACCGGCGGGGTCTGGCCGCGCCGCTTCTGGGCCGACTACGACCTGGTGCGCGACAGCGCGGCGGGCGACCCCAAGCTCGTGCTCGAGCTGAACCGCCACCAGCACCTGCCGCGGCTGGCCAAGGCCTGGCTGCTGACCGGCGAGGAGCGCTTCGCCCGCGAGGCGGTGGCCCAGCTCCTGGGCTGGATCGAGCAGAACCCGCCCGGCCTGGGCATCCACTGGCACTCGAGCCTCGACGTCGCGTTGCGCGCGCTGTCCTGGCTCTGGACCCTCGCCTACCTCCTCGGCTCGGCGGCGCTCGACGAGGCCGCGGCGCGGCGGATCGTCAAGTCGCTCTTCGCCCAGCTCGAGCACGTCCGCCGCTTCCCGTCGCTCTACAGCAGCCCGAACACCCACCTCCTGGGCGAGGCGGCGGCGCTCTACGTCGCCGGCTCGGCGTTCGGCGGCTCTCCTTCCGGCCGCGCCTGGCGCCGGCGCGGCGAGGCGCTCCTCGGGGCCGAGATCGAGCGCCAGGTCGGCCCCGACGGCGCCCACGCCGAGCTGTCGCCCTGGTACCACTGCTACGCCCTCGACTTCTGCCTCCAGGCGCTGGCGGTCGCCCGCCGCAACGGCCGCCACCTGCCGGCGGCGGCGGTCCACCGGGTCGAGGCGATGCTCGACTTCCTGCTCCACGTGACCCGCCCGGACGGGAGCCTGCCGCTCCTGGGCGACGACGACGGCGGCCGCGCGCTGGCGCTCGTGCGCACCGACTACGGCCGCTCGGCCGGCCTGCTGGCGGCGGGCGCCGTGCTGTTCGGCCGCGGCGCGTTCAAGGCCGGTGCCGGCGCCGGCGCGGACGCCGGCGGGGAGGTTTCCACGGAGGCCCTCGAGGAGGTCCTCTGGCGGCTCGGCGAGGCCGGGCTCGCCGAGCTCGACGCCCTGCCCGAGGCGCCGCCCGAGGCGGCCGCCGCCTCCTTCCCCGACGCCGGCTACTTCGTCCAGCGCTCGGGCTGGGACGCCGGCGCGAGCCACCTGGTCTTCGACTGCGGCGGCTTGGGCGGCCTCGGCGGCGGCCACGGCCACGCCGACGCGCTGTCGATCAGCCTCTTTGCCGGCGGCGCCGAGCTGCTGGTCGACCCGGGCACCTACCGCTACAACGGCGCGCCCGAGTGGCGGGACTACTTCCGCTCGACCGCGGCTCACAACACGGTGGTGATCGACGGCCGCGACCAGTCGGTGCCCGGCGACACCTTCCGCTGGCGCCGGCAGGCGACGGCGCGCCTGCTGGCCGACGCCCGCTTCGGCGGCGTCGAGTACCTGGCCGGCGAGCACGACGGCTACGCCGGCGAGCCGGCGGGGGTGATCCACCGCCGCCGGGTGCTCTTCGTGCGCCCCGACTACTGGCTGGTGTTCGACGACTTCCGCGGCCCGGACGGCCCGGACGGCGAGGCGCCCGGGGAGACTGTGCACGACTACGAGCTGCTCTACCACCTGCCGCCGGGCAGCTCGCTGTCGCCGGTCGAGTACGGCGGCGACCGGCGCGAGGCGGCGCTGCGCGCCGTCACCGGCCCGCCGGCCGCCGCGGCCGGGCTCGACCTCGCGTTCTACGCCTCGGCGCCGCTCGAGGTGCGCGCGGTCGAGGGCCAGAGCGCCCCGCGCGGGCCCCAGGGCTGGGTGTCGCGGCGCTACGGCGAGCGGCGGCCGGCGCCGGTGGCGGTCGCGCGCTTCCGCGCCGCCGCGCCGGCGGCGGCGATCACGGTGCTCTTGCCGGCGGCCGCCGGTGCGGCGCGGCGGCGTGGCGGCGGCCGGGGCGGCGGCGGCTGGGGCGAGAGCGCGGACGGCCCCTGGTCGATCCGGCCGGTGCCGGTCCAGAACGGCTGCGGCGCCGCGCTGGCGCTCGCCGTCCGCCACCCCGGCGGCGAGGACCTGGCCGTCCTCGCCCCCGACGGCGGCGAGTTCGAGGCCGGCCGCCTGCGCGGGCGCGGCGAGCTGTTCTGGGCCCGGCGCGACGGCGCCACCGGGCGCCTCCTGGCGGTGCGCGCCGAGGCGTGCGAGGTCGACGGCGTGCCGATGCTCGACGCCGTCGCCCCCTTCCACTTCCACCGCGGCGCCGCGGAGCGGCCGATCCCGGCCGCCGGCCCGGCCGCGACTCGCGAGGAGCCGATCGATGTGCGGGATCGCCGGGTACCTTAGGTTCGACCGCTCGGCGCGCGCCGAGCCGGCGCTGCTCGAGGCGATGGCCGGCCGGCTCGCCCACCGCGGGCCCGACGACGAGGGCTTCTTCATCGACGGCAACGTCGGCCTCGCCCACCGGCGCCTCGCGATCATCGACCTCGCCGGCGGCCGCCAGCCGCTCTTCAACGAGGACCGCTCGGCGGCCCTGGTCTTCAACGGCGAGATCTACAACTACCGCGACCTGACCGCCGACCTCGAGGCCCGGGGGCACGTCTTCGCCACCCGCTCGGACACCGAGGCGATCGTCCACGCCTACGACGAGCACGGCGAGGCCTGCGTCGACGAGCTGCGCGGCATGTTCGCCTTCGCGATCTGGGACCGCCGCCGGCGCCGGCTGCTCCTCGCCCGCGACCGGCTCGGGGTCAAGCCGCTCTACTACTTCCTGGGCCCGGGGCTCCTCGCCTTCGCCTCCGAGATCAAGGCGCTCCTGGCCCACCCCGAGGTGCCGCGCGAGGTCGACCGCGAGGCGCTCGAGCTCTACCTCGCGCTGCGCTACGTCCCCGGCCCGCGCACCCTCTTCCGCGGCATCCGCAAGCTCCAGCCCGGGCACCTCCTGGCCTGGGACGAGGGCGGGCTGCGGCTGCGCCAGTACTGGGACGTGCCCCGCGCCGGCGCGACCGCCGCCGCCCGCCGACGGCGCCGAGCCGCGCCACCGCTTCGCCGCCCTGTTCGAGGAGAGCGTCAGCCTGCGGCGGATGTCGGAGGTGCCGCTCGGCGTCTTCCTCTCCGGCGGCCTCGACTCGACCGCGGTCGTGGCGATGCTGCACAAGATCGAGCCCGAGCGGCGGATCCGCACCTTCACCGTCGGCTACGAGAGCTCGGGGTCCGGCCGGGACCTGCCCGAGGAGCGGCAGGCCGACGAGCTGGGCTACGGGCGACTCGCCGCCGAGAGCTTCGGCGCCCGGCACACCGAGGTGCGGCTCTCCGACGAGGACTTCCGGGACGTCCTCCCCGAGCTGGTCTGGCACCTCGACGAGCCGGTGGCCGACCCGGCCTGCGTGCCGCTCTACTTCATCTCGCGGCGGGCGCGCGAGGACGTCACGGTGGTGCTCTCGGGCGAGGGGGCGGACGAGATCCTCGCCGGCTACGGCATCTACGGGCGGATGCTCGCGCTCGGGCGCGCCCATCGCCTGGCCGGCCCGCTCGCCGGCCTGGCCGGCCGCCTCCCCGCGGGCGGCCGCGCCGGCGAGCGGCTGCGCCACGCCCTGCACCTCGCCTCGCTGCCGCTCGAGCGGCGCTACCACGGCGTCTCCCGGGGCTTCCTCCCCGAGAGCTGGTCGCGCCTCCTGGGCCACGGCGACCGCGGCCCCGAGCGGCGCTCGGAGCTGCTCGACGGCGTCTTCGGCCCGCTCTACGAGGCCACCGCCGGCGCCCCGGCGCTCGACCGCATGCTCTACGTCGACCTCAAGACCTGGCTGCCGGACGACCTCCTGGTCAAGGCCGACAAGATGACCATGGCCCACGGCCAGGAGCTGCGCGTGCCGTTCCTCGACCACCGGCTGGTCGAGCTGGCGGCAAGCCTGCCGCCCGAGGCGAAGCTCCGCGGCGGCCGCGGCAAGGCGCTCCTGCGCGACGCCGTCGCCGGGCTGGTGCCGCAGGCGATCCTCGACCGCCCGAAGAAGGGCTTCCCGGTGCCCACCGCGCCGCTCCTGCGCCGGCTCGGCGACTACACCCGCGAGCTGCTCCTCGACCGCGGCTCGGCCTGCCGCGCCTGGTTCGACCCCGCCGAGGTCGAGACTCTGCTCGCCGAGCACCGCACCGGCGCGGTCCGCCGCGACCAGGAGATCTGGAGCCTGCTCTCGTTCGAGCTCTGGCACGGGGTCTTCCTCGACCGCCGGTTCGAGCCGGCGACCGGCCAACGCCGCACGACTCGCCGCCGCCGGGCGGCTGAGGAGACGGGATGCTGCGCGGCCACGACATCGTCTGCTTCGCCAACGACTGGGACGGCGATCCGCTGAGCAAGAAGCACGTGATGACGCCGGCTGGCGCGCCACAACCGCGTGCTGTGGGTCAACTCGACTCGGCAACCGGCGGCCGCGCGCCTCGGCCGCGCGACCTCCGGCGCGCCGCGGGCAAGATCGCGCCGCTTCGCCCGCGGCCTGCGCCGGGTCGAGGGGGGCATCCGCGTCTACCCGCCGCTCGTCGTGCCGTTCTTCGGCAGCGCCGCGGCGCGGCGGGTCAACCGGGCTCTCCTCGCCGGCGGCCTGCGCCGCGCCGCCAGGAAGCTCGGCTTCGGCGGCGCCGATCACCTGGACCTTCCTACCCACCTCGGCCGACGTCGCCGGCACGCTCGGCGAGCGCCTGGTGGTCTACCACTGCGTCGACGAGTTCTCGGAGTTCACCGGCACCGACCGCGCCGCGGTCGGCGGCGATGGAACGGCGCCTGCTCGATCGCGCCGACCTGGTGATCGTCTCGGCCGAGCGTCTGCTCGAGACCAAGCGCGCGCACAACCCGAACGTCCACCTGGTCACCCACGGCGTCGACGTCGAGCACTTCCGGCGCGCCTGCTCTGCCCGAGACCCGGGTGCCCGCCGAGCTGGCGGCGCTGCCCGGGCCGGTGATCGGATTCTTCGGCCTGATCGCCGACTGGGTCGACCTCGAGCTGCTGCGCCGGGTGGCGCTGGCGCGCCCGGGCTGGTCGCTGCGCCCTGGTCGGCAAGCTCGACACCGACCCGGCGCCGGTCGCGGGCCTCCCCAACGTCCACCTCCTCGGGCGCCGGGACTACGGCGAGCTGCCGGCCTAGTGCAAGGGCTTCGACGTCGCGATGCTGCCGTTCGCGGTCAACGAGCTGACGCTCGCCGCCAACCCGCTCAAGCTGCGCGAGTACCTCGCCGCCGGGCTGCCGGTGGTGGCGACGCCGATCCCCGAGGTCGAGCGCCTCGGCGACCTGGTGCGCCCGGCGCGCGGCGACGCCGGCTTCGTCGAGGCCATCGAGGAGCTCCTGGCTGCCGGCCGGCGCGGCCCCGACCTCGCCGCCTCGCGCCGGATGGACGAGGAGTCCTGGGAGCGCAAGGTCGAGGCGATGGAGGAGCTGGCGGCCGAGGCGCTGGCGAAGAAGCAGCTCTCCCGCGCGGCCGGGCCGGCGCGGCGGCCGAGCCCGGCGGAGGCGGCGTCGTGAGAGGGGCGGGCGCCGTCCTCGCGGTCGCGGGCGTCCTCGCCCTCGCGGCGCTGGCGGTCGCGCCCGGCAGTAGCGATGGCAGACCTGGCGACACCGGCCGCGGCGACGGCGGCCTCGAGGTGTGGGTGACCCACGGCCTCGACAAGGTGCGCCCGGCCGACCCGCAGGGGAGCGCGCGCCGCGCCGAGATCGCCGCCGCGCGCAACGAGTTCGAGCCCTTCCAGGTGGTGCTGCGCTCGGCGCGGCCGCTGGCCGGAGTCGACGCCGAGATCGGCGACCTGGTCGCCGACGACGGCGGCCACGTCATCGACCGCCGCCACGCCGCGATCTATCGAGTCGGCTGGCTCGACGTCGTGACGCCGTCGTCCGGGGCCGGCGCCGCCGGCGAATGGCCCGATCCGCTCCTGCCGCGCACCGACCGCTACGCCGGCGAGCGCCGCGACGCCTTCCCGTTCGACCTCGCGGCGGCGCGGAACCAGCCGCTCTGGCTCGAGATCTACGTACCGCCGGGGACGCCCCCCGGCCTCTACCGCGGCGCGGTCTGGATCGCGGTCGCGGGCGCGCCCCGCGCCGAGGTGCCGGTGCGCCTCGAGGTCTGGCCGTTCACCCTGCCCTCGACCTCGTCGCTGCGCAACTCGTTCGGCTTCTCCGGCCCGACCGCGCTCCGCCGCCACCACGGCAGCTACCTCGGCGACGAGGAGCTCCACGAGCTGACCGCGCGCTACGCGGCGGCCGCGCTGCGCCACCGGATCAGCCTCCACGGCGGCAGCATGGCGCCGCCCGAGGCGAAGTTCGACGGCTCCCGGGCGGTGGTCGACTGGACACGCTACGACCGCGAGGTCGGCCCGCTCCTCGACGGCACCGTGTTCGGCCCCGGCGACCCGCTGCCGGGGGCGCGGCTGACCTCGATCGACGTCGTCACCGCCGCCGGCCTCGACGACCGCGAGACGCTCCTCTACTGGCGCGCCTGGGCCGACCACTTCCGGCGCCGCGGCTGGCTCGACCGCCTGTTCTTGTATCTGCCCGACGAGCCCGGGGTCGCGGACTACGCGGAGGTCGGCCGGCTCGGGCGCCTGGCCAGGAGCGCCGATCCGGCGCTGCCGACGCTCCTGACCGAGCAGCTCGTGCCCGAGCTGGCCGGCGGCGTCGATCTCTGGACGACGCTGATCAACTGCCTCGACCACGGCTGCGGCCCGAGCCCGTGCGAGCGCTCGGTGACCCGGCGCGCCTACGCCGCGGTCGAGCGCGAGGGCGCCGCGCTCTGGTGGTACCAGTCGTGCGTCAGCCACGGCTGCGGCGTCGTCGGCCCGCGCTCGAGCGGCCGCTGGCCGACCTATGTCGTCGACGCCCCGGCCGCCGCGGCGCGGATCATGCCCTGGCTGGCCTTCGGCCACGGCGTCGAGGGCGAGCTGTACTACAACACCGTCGAGGCCTGGTCCGGCGCGGGCGACCCGTGGCGGGACCTCCACCGCCACGGCGGCAACGGCGACGGCACGCTGTTCTACCCGGGGACGCCGGAGCGGATCGGCGGCACGAGCCACGTGCCGGTCGAGAGCCTCCGGCTCAAGCTGATCCGCGACGGCCTCGAGGACTACGAGTACCTGACCCTGCTCGAGGCCGCGGGCGGCGGCCACGTCGCGCGCGAGCGGACCGCGGCGATCGCGCCCTCCCCCTGCCGCTGGCAGCGGCGGCCGGAGGCGATCCTGGGCGCCCGCGCGGCGATCGCGCGCGAGCTGGCCCGGCGGCACCGCCTGCAATCCGGTGCGGACGGGAGCGCGGCGTGATCGACGCCATCGACACCCGCGAGCTGCGCGACCTCCAGCTCTTCTCGGACCTGCCCGAGCACGAGCTGGAGCGCTTCTCCGGCATGATCCACCGCACCACGGTGCCCGCCGGCACCCTGCTCCTCTCCGCCTCGGTGCCCGGCGACGCGATCTACTTCGTCATCGTCGGCTCGCTCAAGGTCCAGCTCGTCAGCGAGAGCGGCGTCGAGCTGACTATCGCGCTCCTCGGCCCGGGCGAGATGGTCGGCGAGATGAGCCTGACCAACGGCCACGGCCGCTCGGCCAACGTCATCACCCGCGAGGAGACCACCCTGGTGTGGATGGAGCGCAAGGCGTTCCTGCGCTCGCTCGACCTGTCGCCGGCGCTCAGCCGCAACCTGGTGCGCGAGCTGACCCGGCGCCTCGAGGCGGCCAACGAGCGCCTCCAGGCGCTCGGCACCCTCGACGTCACCGGCCGCGTCGCGCGCCAGCTCCTCGAGCTGGCCGAGCGCTACGGCCGGCCGCGCCCCGGGCACGGAACCGAGATTCCACTGGCGGTCACTCAGGGCGAGATCGCCGAGATGATCGCGGCGACCCGCGAGCGGGTGAACCAGATCGTGGTGCGGCTCAAGAAAGCCGGTGTGATGTCGGTCGATCCGCAGAGCCGGATCACCCTCCACCGGCCCGACGTACTGGCCGATCTCTGCCGGCTGTGACACCTCGGGGGCGAACAACGTAGCGCCCTCCCTGTTAGCCACTTCACTGCATTCCGTTTCCCAGGGCCTTAGAGTCCGCGCCGGCTTACGGGACTCCAGACCCGAGCCCGAACAGCGCCGGCGCCAACGGGGCTCGATCGATCTTCCGGAGGAGGTGCGTCTCCTCCGACGAACTCCGTGCGGCCCGGGCTCTTACACGAGGTAGTACGTGTGAAGAGACTGGCAACCAGCCTCCTCCTGCTGACGTCGCTGACCGCGGCGAGCCCGGCCCTCGGCCAGCTCACCGATCTCGTTCCCCACATCCCTCCCGACTACGACGGCTACCTGCCGCCGGCGCGCGGCCAGAGCTGGAACGACCCGGTGTTCGGCACCTCGATCCAGCGCCTCTCCGACGCCGTCGCCTCGCCCAACAACGCCGACGGCGGCAGCCTCACCTGGGTGATGAACGAGTACTCGACGATGAGCGCGTTCAACGCCGACCGCACGCGCTTCATCCTCCAGCACGACAGCTACTTCGGTCTCTACGACGCCGCCGGCAACCACCTCGGCGACCTGCCGTGGGAGGTCCACGCCGGCTCCGAGCCGCGCTGGTCGCGCTCGAGCGCGAGCCTCCTCTACTACATCAACGGCAACCGGTTGAAGCGCCTCGACGTCGCCTCCGGCGCCACCAGCGTGGTGCGCACCTTCGGCGAGTACGGCGCCATCTCCGGCCACGGCGAGAGCGACATCGGCTTCGGCGGCGACGCCCTGGTGCTCGCCGGCGACGCCCGCCACGTCTTCGTCTACACCATCGCCACCAACACCAAGAGCGCGGTGCTCGACACCGGCTCGCACAGCTTCAACAGCCTCTACCTGACCCCCGACGGCAACGTCCTGGTCTCCTACTACCCGACCGGCTCGGCGCGCTGGAGCGGCATCGAGCTGTACGACCGCGACCTGGTCTTCCGCCGCCAGGTCGCCCGGGTCGGCGGCCACATGGACGTCACCCGCGACGCCGACGGCGGCGAGGTCCTGGTCTGGACCAGCTCCGCCGATCCGTCGCCGATCTGCGACAACGGCATCGTCAAGGTGAAGCTCGCCAACGGCGCCCAGAGCTGCGCCTTGGCGCTCGACTGGAGCCTCGCGGTCCACGTCTCCTGCCCCGACTCGGGCGGCTGGTGCATCGTCGGTACCTACGCGCCCAGCGAGCCCGATCCCGGCCTCGGCTGGCCCACCTACACCAACGAGCTGCTGCGGGTGAAGCTCGACGGCTCGGAGGTCCGGCGCCTGGCCCACCACCGCAGCCGGGCCGCCAACGGCTACAACTACTCGCCGCGGGCGACGGTGAGCCGCGACGGCTCGCGGCTGGTCTTCGCCAGCAACTTCAACCTGCAGCAGATCCTGGGCCGGCCGGCGGACTACTCGGACGCCTACCTGATCCAGCTCGCGGGCGGCGCCCCGGCGCCGCCGCCCCCCGGCGGCGGCGGTACCGGCGGCGGCGGGGGCGGCAACCCGCTGCCTCCGAGCGGCGGCGGCCGCATCGAGGAGGACTCCCCGGCCGCTACCTACGCCGGGAGCTGGTACGAGAACGTCGCGGGCGGCCACAGCGGCGGCTCGGCGAAGATGGCGATGGACCCCGGCTCGAAGGTGAGGGTCACCTTCCGCGGCACCGGCATCCGCTGGATCGGCTATCGCGACGAGTGGTCGGGGATCGCCCGCGTGCGCGTCGACGGCCAGCTCCGCGGCACCGTCGACACCTACGCCTCGCCGGCGAGCTCGCAGCAGGTGCTGTTCTCGATCGACGGCCTGCCCGACGGGCAGCACGTGCTCGAGGTGATCGCCACCGGCAACGCCGGCCCGCAGTCGGCCGGCGCCTGGGTCTGGGCCGACGCCTTCGAGATCGTCGTCGGCCGCGGCGGCGGCACCGGAGGCAGCGGCAGCGGCACCGGCGAGCTCGAGATCACGTTCGTCCTCGTGCCGACGAGCTGACCCGAACCGGCCGGGACCCGGCGGTCCCCGCCGGCACCCGCCACGCGGAGCGGGGCACCCCGGGCTCAACCGTTCCCCGCTCCGGCGAGGGCCAGCGGCGCCCCCAGGCGAGGCACGGCGGCCGGCCGGCGGCTGAACCGCGGCGGCGGCAGTGCGTCGCCGACGCGGCGGTCGGTCTGGTCGTCGAGCTCCCACTGGCTGCAGCTTGTTGAGCAGCGTCTTGTAGCAGATGTCGAGCCGCGACGGCGGCGCGGCGGCGATTCCACCGGGTCTCGTCGAGCACCTGCGCAGATGACTCGCTTCTCCGCCTCCTCGGCCGCCTGGCGCCGCGATCGCCTTGAGCCAGAGATCTTGCCGCTGCCGCGCTCGACTCGGCGCTGATCCGGTCCGCCGCGGGTCCGGCGCGGCCAGAGCGCTCGCGCGCGTCGGTTCGGCTCGCGAGGTCCGAGAGCACCATCTCGACGTCGGGCAGGATCACGTAGCGCCGGACGGCGTTCTCGAGCTCGCGGACGTTGCCCGGCCAGTCGTAGCGCAGGAACGCCTCGCGCAGCGCTCGCGGGAGCGCGTCCCGGACGGCGCTGTGGTACGTGCGGCGTAGATGCGCAGGAAGTGGGCGCAGAGCAGCGGGATGTCGTCCGCGCCGCTCGCGCAGCGGCGGGACCTCGATGCGGATCACGTTGAGGCGGAAGTAGAGGTCCTCGCCGGAAGCTCGCCGCTCGCGCACCGCCTCCTCGAGCTGGATGTTGGTGGTGGCCATGATCGCGCGCGTCGACGTGGATCGCGCTGTTGCCGCCGACGCCGCGTGAACTCGCCGTCCTGCGAGCACGTGCAGGAGCTTGGCCTGGAGCGGCGGCGTCATCTCGCCGATCTCGTCGAGGAGGATGCGTGCCCGCCGTCGGCCAGCTCGAACTTCCCCGCCTTGTCGCGGATGCGCGCCGGTGAACGCGCCCCGCTCGTGGCCGAACAGCTCCGACTCGAGCAGGTCGTGCGGGCAGCGCCGCGCAGTTGACCTTGACGAACGGCTGGCCGCGCGCGCTTCGACTGCGGCGTGGATGAAGCGGGCGAGCACCTCCTTGCCGACGCCCGACTCGCCGATGATGAGGACCGGCGCGTCGGTCGGCGCCACCCGGCGTGCAAGCTCCTTGATCTCGAGCATGCGGGGGTCGGCCGCCGGGAAGAACCCGTGCGAGCCGCCGCCGCCGTTGTGGTCCGCGCGAGACGGGGTTTGACTCGGCCCATTCATCGAAGTACTCCCTCTCCTGCAGGTGGTGGCGTGCGAGTAGAAAAAAGCTCAGCCGCGATCCTCGAATAGCAAGGCGCATACCACCTCGCGCCGCCGCGGCGGCGAGTCCGGGGAGCGTCCTAGGGTGAATACCCGAGGAGAGCGGGGGTAAAACCAGCAACCGGGTGCCCGGGAAGCAGCAGGCGGGACAGAAACCGGCACGGGGCTTCCTACCCGCGGCCGGCGATGAAGAATCTCGCTTCCCAGGGCAAAAACGGGACGCCGCCGGAGCCCGGGTCGGCCGCACCTGCTGGAATCGGGGTCTTTCGAGCGCCGCCGGCCGGCGGGAGCGCGTGTAAATCGTACCAACGAGCGCGAAACGGCCCGTCTTTGCAGGGCGCCGCGGGGCTAGCGGGCGCCCTTGACCGCCGCCTCGGCCTCGCGGTCGAGCTCCGCCCTTTCGCCGCCTCGCGCTTGTCGTAGAGCTTCTTGCCCTGGGCGAGCGCGATCTCGACCTTGATCCAGTTGCCCTTCAGGTAGACCGACAGCGGGATCACGGTCTGTCCCCTTGATCTGGGTGCGGCCGAAGAGCTTGTCGATCTGGCGCCGCTTGAGCAGGAGCTTGCGGTCGCGCTCGGCGGCGTGGTTCTCGCGGTTGCCGTGGCTGTAGGGGCTGATGTGGGCGCCGACCAGCCAGGCCTCGCCGTCGCGGAACTCGACGTAGCTGTCCTTGAGCTGCACCTTGCCCGCCGCGGGCCGCCTTGACCTCGGTGCCGGTGAGCGCGAGGCCCGCCTCGAAGGTCTCCAGGATGTGGTAGTCGTGGCGCGCCCGCCGGTTGCTCGCGAGGTCGCGGACCACCGGCTTGGCGGACTCGTCCCGTCCGCCCCGGGAGCGCCCGGCGCCCTGCCCCGTCGGTGTCGGCTGCTTGCTCATCGGTTCGTCCCCGGCTCGCACGGTCCCCGGGGCCGGGCAGCATAGCGCACCGCCGCATCGCTTCCGGCATCGCTCCTGGCGCCCGCGGCGTCCGGCAAGCCCTGCTATCATCGGCACTTCGATGCGGATCCTCCCCGCCGCCGCGGCCCTCGTCCCGGCGCTCTTCGCGGTCTGGTCTTCGCCGCCGGCGACGCCGAGATCCCGACCTCCAGGGTCGAGGTCGACGGCGACCGGGTGCTGGTCTCGTTCACGCTCCACGACGCCTTCGACCAGCGCTTCCTCGACCGCCTCGACAGCGGCCTGCCCACCTCCATCCTCTACCGGCTCGAGCTGCACAGCGACCGCAAGCGGTGGTACGACCGGCCGCTCGAGGAGACCACCCTGGAGGTGGTCGCCATGTACGACGCGGTGGCCCGCGACTACACCGTCCACTCCAAGCTCGACGGCGAGCTGATCGAGAGCCGCACGGTGCGCGACCGCCAGGCGCTCGAGCGGCGATGACCCGGATCGAGTCGCTCCCCGTCTTCTCCGCTCGAGCGGCCTGCCGCGGCCGTGGCGGCTGCTGGTCAAGGTGCGCGCCGAGCTCGGCTCACGCACCATCCTCTCCTTCATCCCGGTCACGGTGCAGCACCGACTGGGCGAGTCCCACAAGTTCCGGACCCCGGCCAGACCGAGCCGTGAGGCCGTGGACCTCCGCGAGCAGTTCCTCCGCCACCGCAAGGACCACCGGCTGATCGTCGGCGGTGCTCGTGGCGCTGCTGCTCGTCTCTCACCGGCCTCTTCTACCTCCTCCAGCGCGGGCGCGACCTGCCCGCCGACCTGGTCACCAACCGGGTGCTGCTGTTCGTCCTCTGGTACGTCAACGTCGTCCTGATCCTGACCATCCTCTTCGTCCTGCTGCGCAACCTCTTCAAGCTGCTGGTCGAGCGCCGGCACCGCATCCTGGGCTCGACGTTCAAGTTCAAGCTGGTGGCCACCTACGTCGGCCTGTCGCTGATCCCGGTGCTGCTGCTCTTCGCCATCGCCACCGAGCTGCTCCAGGGCTCGATCGACCGCTGGTTCAACACGCCCGGTCGGCGCGGTGCTGGAGCGCGGCAACGCGGTGGCCGCAGGCGCTCTACGACCGCATCGAGCGGACCGGCCTGCGCGACGCCGCGCGGGCGCCCTGGCCGAGATCGAGGGGCTCGACCTGCGGCGGCCCGAGGAGCGGCCGCGCGCTGACCCGGCGCCTCCAGGAGCTGCTGCGCGAGCTGCGAGCTCGACCTCCTGGCGGTCTACGAGGGGACCGAGTTCGTCCACGCGGTGCTCGACTCGCAGTCCGGGCATCCCCGACCTGCCGGAGCCGGGCCGCGACTTCCTGCGCGGACGCGCCCGAGCAGGGCGCGGGCCGACGCGCCGGCCGGCCGCGGACCGCGGCCGGCCGGCGCTGCTCCTCGCCGCGGCGGCGGCGCCGGCGCCCGCGGCCGGCGCCCCGGAGGGGGCCGGCGCCGGACCGCCGCCGCCGCGCGTCGTGGTGGTCGCCGGCATCGCTGCTCGATCCGGTGCTCGCCGAGCAGCGGGCGCAGCCTGGTGCAGGACTTACCAGACCTACCGCCAGCTCGAGGTCCAGAAGGACGACCTGCGGGCGAGCCACCTCCTGATCTTCCTGATGGTGACGCTGCTGATCCTGCTCGCCTCGTCCTGGGTCGGCCTCTACCTGGCGCGGCGGGTGACGGTGCCGATCCAGGCGCTGGCCGAGGGGACGCGGCGGATCAGCGGCGGCGACCTCGCCCACCGGGTGGACGTGGAGGCGGACGACGAGCTGGGCGTGCTGGTCGACTCGTTCAACCGCATGACCGCGGAGCTGGAGCGGCAACAAGGAGCTGCTCGAGCGGAGCAACCGCGAGCTGGTGACCGACCAACCAGCGGATCGCCGGCCGAGCGGGCGCTGATCGCGGCGGTGCTGGAGAACGTGGCGGCCGGCGTCGTCTCGATCGACTCCGAGGGCCGGATCTTCACCTGCAACGACGCGGCCCTCGACGATGCTGCGCCAGCGCGAGGACGGAGGTGGTCGGCCGGCCGCTCGAGGAGGCCTGGGGCGACCCCGAGCGGGCGCAAGCTGGCGGCGCTGCTCCGCGAGGAGCGGCGGCCGGCGCCGGCCGGCCGGACCCGCAGGAGGTCCACCTGCTCCTGGGCGGCGAGTGGAAGACGCTTCGAGGTCAAGGTGACCGCCCTGCACGGCGCCGGCGGCGAGCCGTGCAGGGCCGGGTGCTGGTGCTCGAGGACCTGACCGAGCTGATCCAGGCGCAGCAGCTCGCGGCCTGGAACGAGGCGGCGCGGCGCATCGCCCACGAGATCAAGAACCCGCTCACCCCGATCCGCCTCTCCGCCGAGCGGCTGCTCTAGCAAGCACCGGCAGGGCGACCCCGATCTGGGCAAGGCGATCGAGGACGGGGTCGAGATCATCGTCCGCGAGGTGGTGACGCTGCAGGGGATGGTGGACGAGTTCTCGCGCTACGCCCGCATGCCCCGCCCGCGCCCGGCCCGCGGTCGACCTCGGCCGCCTGGTCGCGCGACACGCTCCACCTCTACCGCGACCTGAAGCCGGGCGTCGAGGTCGAGGGCGGAGGTGCGCCGGCGGCCTCGGCCGCGTCTGGCTCGACGCGCGAGCAGATCCGCCGCGCCCTGATCAACCTGCTGGACAACGCCGTCGAGGCCACCGACGCGCCGGGCCGGGTGACCGTCGCGCGCCCGCCGCGAACAACGGCCGCGTCGAGATCCAGGTCGCCGACACCGGCCGCGGCATTCCCGCCCGAGTCCCGCGACAAGCTCTTCCTCCCCTACTTCTCGACCAAGGGGCGCGGCACCGGCCTCGGCCTCGCCATCGTCCACCGCATCGTCACCGACCACCACGGGACGATCCGGGTGGAGGACAACGCGCCGCGGGGGACGGTGTTCACGGTCGAGCTGCCGGATGCGGGCGGGGGGAGGGGGCCAGCGGCTGACGTGCCACACCCCTCCCTGAAACGCCTCGAGCACCGGCCGTGGCCGCTGCCGGGCACGCCGTGGGCCTGGCGGCAGAGCTGGCTGGACCTGCTCTTCGCGCACTGGCCGGTCGACGTCCGTCTGCTCCAGCGCTTCGTGCCGCCGCCCCTGAAGGTGCAGGAGTTCGACGGCACCTCCTGGATCGGGCTGGTGCCGTTCCGGATGGCCGGCGTCATGCGGCGTCCGCTGCCCGACCTGCCCTGGATCTCCGCCTTCCCGGAGCTCAACGTCCGCCTGTATGTCGAGCACGAGGGCAAGCCAGGGGTCTGGTTCCTGAGCCTGGACGCCACGAACCCGCTCGCGGTGTGGGCGGCGCGGCGGTTCTTCCACCTGCCCTACCATCGCGCCCGGATCCGCATCGAAGAGTCGGGAGACGCCGTCCACTACACGTGCCGGCGATCGAACGACGGGCCTTTCCTCGAAACGACCTACCGGCCGATCTCGCCGCCTTACGAAAGCCGACCCGGCACCCTCGAGCACTGGCTCACGGAGCGCTACTGCCTCTACGCCCGGGCGCCCGACGGATCGATCTGGAGAAACGACGTCCACCACGCGCCGTGGCCGCTCCAGGCGGCCGAGGCCGAGATCGGGCGGAACTCGTACCTTTCGAGCCATGGCCTGGAAGTCGCCGGAGAGCCCGCGCTCCTCCACTTCGCGCGGAGGATCGACGTGATCATGTGGCGAGCCAGCCTCGTTGCCTGATTGGTACGGTAAGCAGCCCGAAGCGGACTTCAGCCGAGCGCTCTCGTGTTGGTTTCGTGCCTCGATCGCCTCTGCGGAGGAACGACCCGCCGAGTAAAGCCAGGCGAGGCCTCCTGGATTCTCCGCATGGCTTCAGGTGGATAGACCTTCTCGCCGCAGTCGGGGCAGGAGTAGTACTCGACCCCCGGCACTTCGTAGGCCTTTCCCCTGTAACTACCGCTCCACTTGCCGCAGATTCGCTGGATCCGGCGGCTACCGCACGTTGGACACGCAGTAACGGTGAGGTCTTTGCTCATGCATGTTCTCAGAGTGCTCGCTTGGAGGAGATCAAGGCGTCTTCACTGAACTGCCTCCACCCAGGGAGCATAGTCCACCGCCCGAGAGGCGAGTCGTTTCGGTCCAGTCGCCCCGGTCTCGTGCGCCCGCTCCTCCTTGCCCCAGGCTGGTTCATCCTGCGAGACTGGCCGCCGTTGACGAGGAACTCGCCATGCTGACCTTGCACATCGAAGGCAACTGGGAGCGGCGCGATTGGAGAGGCTGAGCGGCGTGGAAGGCACGCCGACCGAGGATCTCGCCCAACGCCTCCTCGAGCGGGGCCTGGAGCAAGAGCTCGCCGATCTCGACGCCCGGGTGCGTGCGGTCGCCGAGCATGCCGTGAGCAACGGTGCCTCCCGGGAGCTGTACGACGACGACTGGGCCGAGATCATGAGCACGCGGCCCGAGGACGTCGAGGCCGGCAGTCTCGCCGTGCCTCCGGGTTGGCAGCCCAAGGAGGCGTAGCTGCAGCCGTAAGGCGCGTGCGCGGTTCTCTACGCCGCTGAAGGAGCCGGAGCTGTAGCCGGACGACCATCCCTCCCGCCGCTCGCGGAGAACTTCCACCCGCGTTCCGGGTATTACGCACTTGGGATGTCGAACGACAGACGGTTCGGCCTGTTCGACCGCCTGCGCTCCGGCCGCGTGCCCTCGCGCGTCCCGGCGTCGGTGCCCGGAGCACGTCCAGCCAGCGCCGACGAGACGGTCTCTGTAGGCGTAGCGGCCGAGACGCCGGGAACCGCCGAGCCCACCGCCGGCGGCGCGGTCGCCCGCGGCTCCTCGCTCGGCCGCTACCGGGTCCTCCACGCGCTCGGCGCCGGCGGGTCGGCGAACGTCTATGCCGCCTACGACCCCGAGCTGGACCGCGAGGTCGCGCTCAAGGTGCTGCGCGGGGGGGCCGACCGCGCGCGGCTCTTGCGCGAGGCGCAGGCGGCGGCGCGGCTCAATCATCCGAACGTGGTCACCGTCCACGACGCCGGGATGGTGGACGGGCGGCTGTTCGTGGCCATGGAGCGGGTCGACGGGGTCACGCTCGGCGGCTGGCTCGGGGAGCGGCCGCGGCCGTGGCGCGAGTCGGTGCGGGTGCTGCGCGCGGCCGGGGCCGGTCTCGCCGCCGCCCACGCCGCCGGGCTGGTCCACGGCGACTTCAAGCCGGGCAACGTGATGGTCGCCCGCGACGGGCGGGTGCTGGTGCTCGACTTCGGGCTGGCGCGGCCGGTCGAAGCGGATGGCGACGGCGCCGCGGAACGGGCGGCGGCGGACGATCCGGCTGCGGCGGACGCCGACCCCGCCGCCCCCGAGGGCACCCCCGCCTACATGGCCCCCGAGCTGCGCCGGGGCGGCGCCGCCGGCCCGCGGGCCGACCAGTACGCCTTCTGCGTCACGCTCCACCGGGCGCTCTACGGCGTCCTGCCGGCCGCGGGCACCGGCACGGACCCAAGCCCAGGCCCCTGGCCGCCGCGCCTCCCCTCCCGCCCGCACGTGCCGGCGGCGCTGCGCCGGGTCCTCGCCCGCGGCCTCGCCGGCGATCCCGGCCGCCGCTTCGCCTCCATGGACGAGCTGGTGCGGGCGCTCGGCCGCGCGGCGCACGCACGCCGGCGGCGGCTGGCCTGGGCCGGCGGCGCGGCCGCCGCGGCGCTGGTGGCGGCGACGGTGGTCGGCGCCAGCCGCACCGCCGCCTGCACCGGCGCCGACGAGCGGCTGGCCGGGGTCTGGGACGAGGGCACGCGCGCCGAGGTCGAGCGCGCTTTCGCCGCCTCGGGGCACGGCGCCGCCGCCGATCTCTCGCGGCGCACGCGCGCGCTGCTCGACGGCTACGCGGAGCGCTGGGCGGCGGTGTACCGGGAGGCGTGCGAGGCGACCCGGCTCCGGGGCGAGCAGTCCGAGCAGGTGCTCGACCTCCAGATGGCGTGCCTCGACGCGCGGCGCGAGGAGCTGGCGACGGTCGCCCGCATCCTCGCCCGGGCCGACCGCGACCTGGTCGGCCGCGCGGTCGGCGTCGCCGAGAGCCTGACCAGCCTCGAGCGCTGCGCCAACCGCGCGCTGCTCCGGGCCGGCCCGGCGCCGCCGGCCGATCCGGAGGCGGCCGCGGCGGTCGCCGGGGTGCGGACGCGGCTGGCCCGGGCCAAGACGCTCGAGGCCGCCGGCCGCTACGGCGAAACCCTCGAGATCGCGCAGGCCGCGCTCGAGCGGGCGCGCCAGATCGGCCACCCGCCGGTCGAGGCCGAGGCGTTGATCCAGCTCGCCCAGGCGCAGGGGCGGACCGGCCTCTTCGCCGACATGCGCCGGAGCCTGATCGCCGCGGCGTCGGTCGCCGAGGGGGCGGGCCACGACCGCGCGGTCGGCATGGCCTTCACCTTCCTGATCGCCGCCGCGGTGATGCAGGGCGACGCCGCCGAGGCGCACCTCTGGGGCGAGCTGTCCGGCGGCGCGCTCGAGCGGCTCGCCGACCGCGACGGGGTCGCCGGCCACCGGGAGCTGTTCCTCGGCGAGTTGGCTCACTTCGAGGGGCGCTACGAGGACGCCATCGAGCACCACCGCGCCTACCTCCGCCTGAGCGCCGGCTTCGGCTCCGTCGGCCGCGCCTACGCCCACCTCCACCTGGCTCGCCAGTATTCCGCCCTGGGCGAGCTGGACACCGCCGAGCGCGAGCTGGAGGAGGCGGACCGGCTGTTCCGGGCGGCGCTCGGCGGCGAGCACCGGGCGATCGCCCAGACGGTGACCCAGATCGGCCACCTCGCGGCGCGGCGCGGCGACCTCGACGGCGCGGTCGAGCGCTACCGCCACGCGCTCGACGTCCTGGCGCGCGCCGGCGAGCCGGACGACTTCGACACCGCCGACGCACTCGACGGCCTCGGCCGCTCGCTCCTGGCCCTCGGCCGCGCCGCCGAGGCGCGGGCGCCGATCGAGCGGTCGCTGGCGGCGCGCCGCGCGCGACCGGGGCGGCCGGCCGACCTCGGCGGCACCCTGTTCCTCTTCGCCCGCGCGCTCGAGGCGGCCGGCGAGCGGGCGGCGGCAGACGCCCGGGCGTGGGAGGCGCGGGCGGTCCTCGCCGGCCTCGAGCCGCCACCCGCGGCCCGCCTCGCGGAGATCGACGCCTGGCTCGCCGCCCCCGGCGGGCCGTCATGAGCGGCGGCGGGGGCTGCCGCTTCCTCCTGCGCGGCGAGATCGGCGGCTGCGAGCGCTCCTACCTCCTCCGCCCCGGCCTCAACCGGGTCGGCCGGCTCGACGCCAACCACGTGGTGCTCGAGGTCGACGGCCTGTCGAAGCGCCACGCCGCGCTCCTGATCGAGCCCGGGCGGATCACCGTCCAGGACCTGGCGTCGAAGAACGGCACCTTCGTCAACGGCCGCCGCGTGGTCGACGCCGAGGTCCGGCCGGGCGACGAGGTCGGCTTCGGGCCGGTGCGGCTGACCCTCCACGCCGCCGCGCCCGGGGAGACCGAGCTGGCGATCGAGCTGGCCGCCGGGTCGTCCACCGCCGCGCCGCGGCTCGACGGCGAGACCACGCTCACCGCCTCCGGCACCGGCGGCCAGGACGGCTGGCGCGCCGTCCTCCGCTTCCCGGACGGCCACGTCGCCGGCGAGTCGGCGCCGATGCGCGAGCTGTACCGGCAGATGGCGGCGGTGGCGCGCTCGGAGCTGCCGGTCTTGATCGCCGGCGAGACCGGGGTCGGCAAGGAGGCGGTGGCGCGCACTCTCCACGCCTCCTCGCCGCGCGCCGGCCGGCCGCTCGCGGCGGTCAACTGCGCGGCGATCCCGCGCGAGCTGCTCGAGGCCGAGCTGTTCGGGGTCGCCGTTGGCGCCGCGACCGGCGTCGCGCCGCGGCCGGGGGTCTTCCGCGCCGCCGACGGCGGCACGGTGCTCCTCGACGAGATCGGCGAGATGCCGCTCGGGCTCCAGAGCAAGCTCCTGCGCGCGCTCGAGGAGAAGGAGGTGCAGCCGGTGGGCGGCGCGCCCGCGCCCGCCGACGTGCGCGTGCTCGCGGCGACCAACGCCGGTCTCTCGGAGAGCCTCGACCGCGGCCGCTTCCGCCGCGACCTCTACTACCGGCTCGCCGGCTGCGTCCTCCGCGTGCCGGCGCTCTCCGAGCGGCGCGAGGACGTCCCGCTCCTGGTCGAGCACTTCCTGCGCCGGGCGGCGCGCGAGGCGGGGAGCGGCGTCCGCGGCCTCACCGCCGGCGCCCTCCGGCGGCTCTGCGAGCACCCCTGGCCGGGGAACGTCCGCGAGCTGGAACACCTGGTCCGCCGGCTGGTCTACCTGGCGGCGGGCTCGGAAGCGATCACCGAGGAGCGGGTCGCCGGCGCCCTCGGCGCGGAGATCGAGACCCCGGCCGGCGGCGCGGGACCGGCCGCGGCGGGCGGCGACCTCGACCTCGCCGCGCTCGAGCGCCGGGCGGTCACCGAGGCGCTGCGGCGGAGCGGCGGCAACCAGGAGCGGGCGGCGCGCCTCCTCGGGATCTCGCGCTTCGCCCTGCGCCGCCGGCTCGAGCGTCACGGCCTCGCCGGCGCGCCGCGCTGAGCGCGGGCGCGCGTGCGGATCCGCACGGGGAGTGCGGGAGCGCACCGGTCTGGCAGTCTTAACGGGCGCCCTGATCCAGACCGCAAACACTTTCCCGTCAGTCACTTGTCAGGAATCTCCCGCGCCGTCCGGCCGTGGCAGCCGGCTTGCTCTCCAGCCCTGGCAGGACAACCCGGGCTCGCAGCACCGCCCGATCGATCGCACCGCTACGGACCGCAGGAGGATCGATGAAGACGCCACTCCGACTCGCCGCAGCGCTCGGTATCGCCGCCTGTCTCGCCTTTGCCGGCGGCCTCGCCGCCGACGACTCCACCGCCGCCACGGCCAGCGCCCCGGCCGCCACCGCGCCCGCCTCGCAACCCCTCCTCCTCGCGCCCTCGGCGGCGGACGGGGGCGCCTGTGCGCCGGCCGACGGCACGGGCTCGCAGGAGCCCGTCGAGCAGAACGTCTGCAGCGACTGCGACTCGCCCCAGAACTCCTGTACCTCCGGCGTCAACACGTGCGCCAACTATTGCCTCGACCTGGTCGGCCAGCAGGGCTTCTGCCAACCCGCCTGCAAGTGCTGCGTCTGCCCCGAGCAGCCCGCGCCGCCCCCGCCCTCCGGCGACCCCGGCGTCCCCTGCCAGTCGATCTGCCGCTGCGACGGGCAACCGGGCCCCCAGGGCGGCTGCCCGAACGGCTGCCGGCAGGTCAACTGCGTCTGAGCCAGGCGGCCCGCGCGCCGCGGCGCACCCGGCGCCGCGGCCGCTATACTCCCGCGCATGACCACACCCCAGACGCGCGTCGAGTCCGACCTCAAGGCGGCGCTCAAGAGCGGTGACAAGGAGCGGCTCTCGACCCTGCGCCTGCTCCTGACCGAGGTCAAGAACGAGCGCATCCGCCGCGGTGGGGACCTCGACGAGGAGGCCTTCACCGCGGTGGTGCGCCGGGCGCTCAAGCAGCGCCAGGAGAGCGCCGAGAGCTACCGCGCCGGCGGCCGCCCCGAGCTGGCCGAGAAGGAGGAGCGCGAGGCGGCGATGCTCGGCGAGTACCTCCCGAAGCAGGCCTCCGAGGCCGAGATCCGGGCGGCGATCGAGGAGATCGCGGCCGCCGAGAACCTCTCCGGCAACGCCGGCATGGGGCCGCTGATGAAGGCCGCGATCGCCCGCCTCGGCACCGCCGCCGACGGCAAGACGGTCAGCCGCCTCGCCCGCGAGGTGCTCGTCGCCCGCCAGGCCGGGTAGGGCTCCTTGCGGCGACTCGTCGTCGGCACGGCCGGCCACATCGATCACGGCAAGACCGCGCTGATCCAGGCGCTGACCGGCGTCGACTGCGACCGCTGGCGCGAGGAGAAAGAGCGCGGGATCACCATCGACCTCGGCTTCGCCCACCTCGTGCGGGGCGACCTCCAGGTCGGCTTCGTCGACGTCCCCGGCCACGAGCGCTTCCTCCACAACGCCCTCGCCGGCCTCGGCGGCATCCGCGTGATGCTGCTGGTGATCGCCGCCGACGAGGGGGTGATGCCGCAGACCCGCGAGCACCTGGCGATCTGCTCGCTGCTCGGCATCCCGGCCGGGCTGGTGGCGCTGACCAAGGCCGACCTGGTGGCGCCCGACCTCCTCGAGCTGGCCAGGATGGAGACCGAGGAGCTCCTTGCCGGCACGCCGTTCGCGGGCGCGCCGGTGGTGGCGGTCTCCTCGCGCACCGGCGCGGGGATCCCCGAGCTGGAGGCGGCGCTGGTCGAGTTGGGCGAGGGCTGGGCGATCGACAGGATCGACCCCGACCGGCCGGCGCGGCTGCCGATCGACCGCGCGTTCCACCTCAAGGGGCTCGGCGTGGTGGTCACCGGCACCCTGGCGAGCGGCGCCGTGGCGCCGGGCGACCTCCTCGAGCTCCTCCCCGGCGGCGCCCAGGCGCGCGTCCGCTCGGTCCAGGTCCACGGCGACGCGCGCGAGCGCGCCGAGGCCGGCGAGCGCGCCTCGCTCCAGCTCACCGGCGTCGAGCTGCCCGCGCTCGCCCGCGGCATGGTGCTCGCCGAGCCGGGCACCTTCGCCGCCACCCGGCGCCTGGCGGTGCGCTGCACCGTCCTCGACGACGCCCCCGAGGAGCTGTCCGGCTGGACGCCGGTGCGCCTCCACCTCTACTCGGCGCGCGTCCTCGGCGAGCTGCGCCCGCTGGCCCGGAAGACGATCGAGCCCGGCGAGACCGCCGTCGTCGAGCTGCGGCTGGGCGCGCCGGTGGTGGCGGTGCGCGGCGACCGCTTCGTCCTCCGGCGGCCGTCGCCCCAGACCACCCTCGGCGGCGGCGAGGTGCTCGATCCCGCCTGGCGCCGGCCGCGGGCGACGGCCCTGCCGGCCGCGATCGCCGCCCTCGACGATCCGGCGGCGGAGACGCCGGGCGCCCGCGCCCTCGGCTTCTGGGTGCGCGAGGCCGGCGAGCCGGGCGCCTCGGACGCCGATCTCGCGCGCCGGCTCGGCCTGCGCCCGGGCGCGCTGGTCCCCGAGCTGAGCGAGCTGGCCGCCGCCGGCAAGCTCCTCGAGGCGCCCGCGGGCCCCGGCCGCGACCGGCGCTGGATCGCCCCCGCGGTCTACCGCGAGGTGGCCGAGCGCGCCGGCCGCGAGGTCGCCGCCCACTTCGAGCGCGACCGGCTCTCCCCCGGCATGCCCAAGGCCGAGGCGGTCGGCCGCATCCTGCCGAAGCGCGCCGCCGCGCTGGCGCCGGTCTACCTCGGGTGGCTCGCGGCCCAGGGGGTGCTCGAGACCGACGGCGACCTGGTCCACCGGCCGGGCCGGCGGGCGTCGCTCTCGGGCGAGGAATCCGACCTCGCGCGCCGGATCGCCGAGCGCTTCGCCGCCGCCGGCCTCGAGCCGCCGTCGCCCGGCGACCTCGCCGCCGAGCTGGGCGCCAAGCGCCCGATCCTCGACGGCGTCATGCGCTGGCTGACCGACAAGGGGCGCCTGGTCAAGCTCCCGGGCGGCCTCCTGATCTCGGCCGAAGCCATCGAGAAGCTCGCCGCCGACCTCGCCGCCTCCGGCTGGGACCGCTTCGGCGTCCCCGAGTTCAAGGACCGCTTCGGGCTCACCCGGAAGTGGGCGATCCCGCTGCTCGAGCACCTCGACTCGACCGGCCGCACCCGCCGGATCGGCGACCAGCGGCAGATTGTCCGCCGCCCGCCAGCCTCAGGCGCGGGTCCTCAGCCGCAGAACCAGTCCTGATCCCGCGCCGGGCAGCGGCCGAGCCCTTCCCCGAGGTCGCCGAAGCACGGGCAGCTCGAGACCTGGATCGTGGTGCCCTTGGGGCACTGGAAGCACGGTCCGGACGGCGAGGTGCAGCAACTGTCGCTGCCGAACGGGGTCAGGAAGCACGGCCCGTTGCCCTCGCCGCATGGATCGCACGACCGGCGCTTGGGGCACTGCGGCGGGTCGGTGGTGCCGCCCTCCGCGGCGGCCGGGGTCATCGGCTCGACGCCGGCCTCCGCCATCCACAGCTCCAGCTCGGCGGCGGACATCCTCTCGATCGCAACGGCGGCGGCGCAGGCGCGGCTCCCGTCGCCGGCGGCGATCGGCTCGGAAGCGGAGGCGGGCGCGGCGGAAGCCGCGAGCGCGGGGAAGGCGGCGAAGACGGCGACGGCGAGAACGGCGAGGACGGTGCGGACAGTGCGAAGCGAAGCGATGCGTTGCATGGGGACCTCCAGTTCGGTTGCTCATCCAAAAAAACGCGTGCCCGCCGCGCCCGCCGCCGGGACGCCGGTGAGAACCTTTCGCCCCGGGCCGGCGTACCTCTCCACCATGAAGTCCTCTCTGCTGTATCGTGCTTGCGTTGGCTTGGACCCGCCGAGGAGGACGTGACGATGCGCCCGAACCGAGTCCCCCGCGCCCTGCTGCCGCTCGCCGTCGCCGCGCTCTTGGCGGCGTCGCCGGCCGCGGCGGCGCCCGACCGCGGCGAAGCGCCCGCGGCCGAGCGCCAGTCGACGCTGAGCGAGATCGTTTCCGACGTCGTGCTCTCGATCTGGGAGCGCGTGCGCGACCGGCTGGACGGCGCGCCGCCGACCAAGACCGACCGCACGCCCGGCGCCGGAATCGATCCCGACGGCTGGCGGCCGAAGGGGAGTTGACACCGCCCGCCGGCGGCGACGGCGCCCCGGCGGAGCCCGACAGCGAACGCGGCCGCCGCCCGCGGACGTGCACCGCGGCGGCCGCCGGCCGGAGCAACCGATGCTCGAGCCCGCTATCCAGGTCCCCCACACCGGCCCTCGCGAGACCGGCCTCTACGACGCCGACTCCCCGCCCGCCGCCGATCCCGAGACCCTCCTCCGCGAGCTGCGCTCCCTCCCCCGCGCCGCGCGCGCCGGCCTCGTCGCGCGCGATCCCCGCTTCGGCGATCCCGGCCTGGTCGAGCGGCTGATCGCGCTCGGCCGCGAGCGGCTGTTCGACCAGCCCGACGAGGCGGTCGAGCTGACCCGCCTGGCGATCGCCGCGGCCGAGCGGCCCGAGGGCCCGGTCCGGCCCGCGCGCGCCGACCTCCACGCCCGCGCCTGGGCGCAGCACGCCAACGCCCTGCGCGTCGCCGGCGACCCGGCGGCGGCCGAGCGCGCCTTCGGCCGCGCCCGCGAGCACCGCGACCTCGGCACCGGCGACCGGGTGCTCGGGGCGCGCATCGCCGAGCTGGAGGCGTCGCTCTACAAGGACCAACAGCGCTTCGAGCGCGCCCACGAGCTGCTCGACCGGGCGATCGTCGTCTACCGCCGCGAGCAGCTCGGCGAGCGGCTCGGCCGGGCGCTGGTCAAGCGCGGCAGCTTCCTGCTCTTCGAGGGCCGCCACGCCGACGCCCTGCGCGCCACCCTCGAGACCCTGCCTCTTCTCCGCCCCGAGCGCGACCCGCGCACCTTCTCGATCGCCGCCCACAACGCGATCGCGTGCCTCAACTCGACCGGCTACTCGATCGCCGCCCGCTCGCTCCTCGATTCCGTGCGGAGCCTCCACGAGCGGCTCGGCGACCGCATCAACCTCCTCCGCCTGGACTGGATGGCGGCCGAGATCGACCGCGAGCTGGGCCTCCTCCCGCGCGCCGAGCGCGCGCTCGCCGAGGTCCGCGAGGGCTTCGTCGAGCGCGGCATGCCCTACGACGCCGCCCTGGTCTCGCTCCAGCTCGCCGAGATCTACGCCCGCGACCGCGACTCCCTCCGGCTCGAGAAGCTGGCGCGCGAGATGTTCCCGATCTTCCAGTCCCGCGCCCTCCACCGCGGCGCCCTCGCGGCGCTGATCCTCTTCCGCGAGGCGGTGGCGATGCGCCAGGCCGACGAGCGGCTGATCCGCGACCTCGCCGGCTACCTGCGCAGCGCGAGGAGGGACCGCGAGCTGCGGTTCGTGCCGCGGTAGGGCGGTCCCACCGCCGATCGGCCCGCCGGCACCCCGGGATCGCTCAGGGCAACAGCGTGGCATGCACGATGTCGCGGTGCGTGAAGGTGTTGCCCGCACACTGGCTGTCGCGGGTGTAGAACATCCGCGTGCCGTTGGTGTCCAGGAGCGGCGAGGGGAAGTTGATCCCGGTCTCGTAGTCCCAGGCGCTGCCGCCGATCGCCTGGGGCGGTTGCAGCCAACCCAGGAAGCGGCCGTCCGGATGGACCTGGAACGACCGGTAGCCGAGCTCGGAGTGGAAGCCATCACCGCCCCCGCAGGTCCCCGCGTCCTGGTCCGCGACGGTCGAGTAGTACGCGGTGGCCACCGTGCCGCTCCCGAGGACTCGGTTGATCGATTGCGGGTGGTCGAGGAAGCCGAGCTGGAAGTCGATCAGGTAGCTGTTGGCCGGGCTCAACGTGCGGTAGGCCCCGGTGCTGTCGAGGGCCTTGACCGTGAAGCTGCCCGGGAAACTGGTGAAGTCGATGGTGAGGTAGCCCATCTCGGTGAAGGTGAAGTTGCTCCACGAGTGGACGAAGAAGACCCCCACCGTGTTGGAGTCGACCTTGAACGGCACCGGGTCGACCATGATCCGGCCCAGGCTCGGCGCGAGCTGGGCGAAGAGATGCATCGGCGAGGTCCGGTCCCGGCCGTCGGACTTCGCGAGGTAGAAGAAGCGCTTGGCGCTGTCCCCCGCCGCCGCGCCGTCCTTCGCCAGGTCGAAGGTGGCGAGGTACTGGCTGCCGCTGTACGGGATGACGTCGCCCAGCCCCCACATGAAGCTGTCGTCGCAGAGGTTGTTGGCGAGGCTGTCGGTGACCAGGCTGCGGCGCATCTCGGACTGGCCGATCGCGCCGTCGCAGCTCGGGTTCGAGCAAGCGCGCGGATGGAAGCCGCCGGTCGGCGATGTCGACTTGAACACCACGACGTTGTCCAGGCCGTCGGCGGCGCTCGTGCAGCCGGCTTCCGACCAGCCGGTCTGAGCCCAGATGTAGTAGGTCCCGCTCACCTTGGTGACCGAGGTGTTGTAGAAGGTCCCGATCGACCCCGGCCACCAATCGCCGGTGAAGCCCGGGTTGGCATCGAGCTGATCGGCACCGACGACGACCTGCGGATTGCTGAGCCCGACGGTCTGAGCCGCCGCGCCCCGCGGCGTCACCAGGGCGACCAGAGCGGCGGCGAAGAAGAAGCCAGGGAATCCCGATCGGCAACGGGTCATTCTCGATCTCCTCTCGTTGGGTTCCGGACCCCGCGCCACCGCCGCACGATCGGCGGCGGGCGCGGGGCCTTCCAAACGGGATCGCCCCATCCGCGGAAAAAGGGGGTCAGCGTCCCGAGCCGACACCGCGGCCCGAGGCCTCAGCCTGCGCCGTGGCCCGCGCCGGAGAGCGTCCGCCCGAGCCACGCCCGGGCGCTGCGCCACTCCCGCTTCACCGTACTCTCCGAGAGGTCCAGCTCGGCCGCCACCTCTTCGAAGGTCATGCCGCCGAAGAAGCGCAGCTCCACGATCGAGGCCTTGCGCGGATCGAGATCGGCGAGCGAGTCGAGCGCATCGTGGAGCGCCAGCAGGTCGACCCGGTCCGCGGCGCCTTCGGGCGCCTCCTCGAGCCTCGACTCGACCCAGGTGGTCTGGTGGAAGCCGCCGCCGCGCTTGAGGCGGGCGCGGTCGCGCGCGTGGTTGATCAGGATGTGGCGGATGACCCGCGCCGCGGTGGCCAGGAAGTGGCCGCGGTCGCGCCACCGCGAGGCGGGCGCGGCGGCGAGCCGGAGAAACGCCTCGTGGACGACCGCGGTCGGCTGCAGCGTGTGGCCCTGCGCCTCGCGGCGAAACTGCCGGCGCGCGATGCGCCGCAGCTCCTGGTAGACCTCCATCGTCGGATCGCCGCCGCCGGGCGGGACAGGCCCTGCCGGGGGGAACTCGTCGAGGGGCATGGCAGTCGGGGTCTCGAGCAGGAGACAGCGCCGGACTCTACCCCACCCCCGCACCCTGCTCCCTTCGCACCTCCGCTCACCCCTTCGCGGCGGCAGCGTCGCGGGCATAGGATCGCGCGATGCAACTCACCCTGATCGCCGTACCCTACGATTCCGGCCGCCCGCTCGAGCGCATGGGCGCCGGCCCGCGGCACCTCATCGAGCGCGGCCTCCCCGAACGCCTGCGCGCGGCCGGGCACGAGGTCGAGACGGTCGAGATCCGCCTCCCCGACGGCTTCCACACCGAGGTCGCCGCCGGTGTCGCGCTGATGCGGCGGGTGGCCGGAGAGGTCGCGGCGTCGCGCGAGGCCGGGCGGCTCCCCGTGGTGCTCTCGGGCAACTGCGGCACCGCGGTCGGCACGGTCAGCGCGCTCGGGCCGGAGTCGACCGGCGTCCTCTGGTTCGACGCCCACGGCGACCTCAACACGCCGGAGACCAGCCCCTCGGGCTTCTTCGACGGCATGGGCTACGCGATGCTCCTCGGCCACGGCTGGCAGGGGCTCGCGGCCACCGTCCCCGGCTTCTCGCCGCTCCCGGCGGCCCACGCGGCGCTCCTCGCGGCGCGCGACCTCGACCCGGGCGAGCACGAGCTGGTGGCGAGCGGCGGGATCCTCGCGCTGCCGCCCGACCGCCTGCGCGAGCCGGCCGGCCGCGAGGCGCTCGCCGCGCTCGGCCGGCGAGTCGAGCGCCTTTACGTCCACGTCGACCTCGACGCCCTCGACCCGCAGGTGATCCGCGCCAACTACCTGCCGACGCCGGGCGGCCTCGAGCCCGACGAGGTGGTCGAAGCCGCCGCCGCGGCGCTCGCCGGGGCCGGCCTCGGCGCGGTGGCGTTCACCTCCTACGACCCCACTCAAGACGAGCGGGACCCGGGGCCGGAGGTGGTGGCTAGGATCCTCCTCGGGCTGCTCGGGCTCCCCCGGCCGCCGGGCGATACGCAATGAGCAGCAGAACCACTTCGAACGGCTCGCAGACTGACTGGGACCGGCTCCGGTCAATGCGGGACGAAGACGTCGATCTCTCCGAGATCCCTGAGGTCACCGCACAAAATCTGCAGGGGGCCGTCCTGTGGGTCGGTGGCCGACCGGTGCCTGAAGGCAAGTCCTTCGTCGGCATGCTCCTCGACTCAGATCTCGCCGAGGAGCTTCGCAAGCGGGCTGGCGAGAAGGGACTCCAGCGAGTGATCAACGAGACCCTCCGCGCCAGTCTGGCGAAGGTCTGAACCAGGGCGGCAGCTCTCCGGCCCGCTCCAGATCTGGACCCCTCACTCCGCCTGCTCGCGCAGCTCGAGGAGCAGATGCGCCAGGTCCTCGATCTCGCTCGCGATCCGCTCGACGCGGCTGGCCAGGAGACCATGGAGCAGGTGGACCGGCACCGCGACCATCAGGCCGGCCGCGGTGGTGATCAGCGCCTCCTCGATCCCCTCTGCCACCAGCGCCGGGTCGGAGGTCCCGAAGTCCGCAAGCACGCCGAAGGAGGCGATCATCCCGGTGACGGTGCCCAGGAAGCCGAGGAGCGGCGCCGTGACCGAGGTGCTGGCGAGAACCCCCAGCCCGCGCTGGAGCCGGCGCAGCTCGGCCTGCCCCTGCCGCTCCATGGCGGCCTCGATCTGCACCGCCGAGCGGCCGAACCGCTCGAGACCGACCGCCAGGACGCGCGCCGCGGGGCCGCCGGCGCGCCGGACCGCCTCGAGCGCCGCCGCGGGCCGCGGCGCGCCTCCGAGGCTCCGCCGCAGCGCCTCCGACAGCGGCGCCACGGGGGTCAGCGCGCGCCGCAGCACCCAGGCGCGCTCCGTCGCGACCGCCAGACTCGCCAACGACAAGACGAGAAGCGCCCACATCACCCAGCCGCCGTCCTGCGTCCAGCCCATCATGGAGTGCTCGGTGCCCATCGAGGTCTCCTTTCGGTCTCGATAGACACCGCGGGGGGAGCGGAGGTTCCCGGCGGTCGGGGGCTGCTGGTTGGAACCCAGCTTCGGCATCGCTTAGACTCGCCAAGGCGACCGCATAGGGAGAATCCATGGCCACCGCAACCGCAGTCGAGATCGGCGCCCTCATCGAGATCGATCCCGACATCCGTGCCGGCCGGCCCTGCCTGGCCGGCACCGGCGTCAGCGTCCATCGGGTCGTGGGCTGGTACAAGCTCGGCCTGACGCCCGAGGAGATCGCCGAGCGAATCGGTCATCTGTCCCTGGCACAAATCCACGCCGCCCTGGCCTACTACCACGCCGACCAGCCGCGAATCGACCAGGAGATCGCGGCCGACGAGGCCGAGGCGGCCGACCTGGAGCGACAGCACCTCGCCGCGCGGACCGGCCGGTGACGCTCCGGCTCTACTTCGACGAGGACTCCCTCGACCAGGACCTGATCCGAGCCCTGAAGGCGCGCGGGCTCGACGTCGAGAGCGTGCTGACCAGCGGGATGCGCCGCCGCTCCGATCGCGACCAACTGGCCTACGCCACCGAGCAGAAGCGGGTCCTCTGCAGCTTCAACGTCGGCGACTTCTGTCGCATCCACAACGAGATGCTCGCCGCCGGCCAGGAGCACGCCGGCTTGGTCCTCTCCCACCAGAACCGGTTCAGCGTCGGCGATCAGCTCCGGCGCCTACTGCGGCTCGCGGCGACCGTCCCGGCCGAGGAGATGAGGAACCGGCGGGAGTTTCTGAGCTCGTGGTGAGCGTGGTTCCCGAGAATCACGGGGCTCGCGGGTGCGGCCGGTCATCCGTTCGGAATCCCCGAGGTCGGGCCATTGCCCGGCGAAGTCGTTGTGGTCTCCGGCGTCGATCTCGTACAGCATGGCTTGACCTTCTTTCGCGCCAGTTATTGGCAGAGCCACCAGTACGGATTCGCGCGCCGGTGGTCAACCGGCGACGGTGGAGCGCGCCGCTCAGTCCTGCGCGCCGAAGGGCGTCGCGTCAGAGGGCGATCACTTCCGGATGTCGAGCCCACCTGGGATGGTTAGCCGTCAGCCGATTCTCACTTCTTCCGAATTTGGCGCTCGAACTCTTCCATCTCCGCAATTCGCTTTGGATCGGTAATCGGACGACCGAAGCGATCAAGCGCGATTCTGGTGCCATCGCTGTACTCAGCCCATATCTCGTTTATCAATGTGGCGTTCTCCGGTCGTAAGAACTGGTCCAGCCTAGCCCAACCAGGAGTCTGTATGTGACGTTCAGGATCGAGCCACTCCCGCTGCGGAGCGGCGATGTAGCGCACGGCCCTACTCTTGAGGATGACGTTGATCGACCAGACATGTTCCTCGGTTATCCGCCGGCCACGTGCTACATGGAGAGGCGAAAAAAAGGTGAAGCCAAAGGATCGTGGATTCGTGCGCGACCGGAAACAGGAGCTCGGCCGCGGGTTGTCGACGAACTCCCGATTCGAGAGGATGAGACAGTGGCGGACGTCGAGCGGGAAAAGTGTGCGGGTTCCGATCGATTCGATAACCGGATCCAGTGGATACTTGGTGAAGCGGCTACCCGGAAACGCCTTGAGGTTGTATGCTGTAACCGGGTGATCAGTTAGCATAAACCCGACACCTTGCGCTGGAGCTTCAACTACCTCCCAGACGGACTCCGCCCACGTCGTTACATGCATCTCTCCGATTTCTCGAAGGGTGCTCAGGAGAATTGTCGCTATAGGCATCGGGCCCAGCGCATACTCGCCAAATGACCGCAGCCAGTCCAACCCCTTGGGAGTGCGCATTTTCTGAACGCTCAGGTAACGTAGAAACCACTCGTAGTAATCATTGTGTGGCGCAAGACTCCCTGTGGCAAAGAAGTCAATGGCTTTGGCTGCTTGGTCATCGATGACACCGAAGAACTCACGTTCAACAACATCACTCTGCTGTCCGGGAAAGCTGGCACTATATAGGTCAGTTGAGGCGAAGCACTGCTCAGGCCCCCAGAGCAGGGTGCTCCGCCTCGTGTAATGACCTCCATCGGGCTTTGAGATTCGGTCTGGCGAGAGATCGCGATAGTAGAAACGGTTGCGACCGTCCAGAAACCGTCGCTGGAGCCATTGGGGGACGTAATGATGTCTGCGCGCTATTTCCATAGTGCTACGGCCGCCGCCCAGTCGTAGCGGCGTCGGCAAGGGTCAGGAGCCATCCCGCAACAGCCCATCGGCAGTCCGAAGCCGAGGGGACACCGCCGATCTTACACGCTGCTTGCGCAAGAGGCGTCGAAGTTGCCCTCAGGGTTTGCTCAGTGTCTGCTCGGTTCGGGCGCGTTGACTTTTGGGCCAGAAAGTCGCAGAGTGGCGCCATGCCGGACTGGGGAGAGCGCTTCGCAACGGACAGAGCCGACAGCACCGTGCTCGTGCTCTTCATCCCGAGCGTGGACCGGGACGAACAGCCTATCGACCAGGGGCGCTGGGAGTCCGAGGCGCTTTCGATGTTGGGGAACCTGTTCGGCGGCGCCACGGCGTTTCCGCAGGGCCGGGGCGTCTGGCGCGACGACGAGCGCGGGGGCCGGCTGGTCTTCGATGCGCCCGTGATCGTCCAGTGCTACACCAGCATCGAGGCGATCGACAAGCGGGCCGACGACCTCAAGGCGTTCCTGATGCGCATGGGAGAAGAGACCCGTCAGGGTGCCGTCGGCTTCGTCATCGACCGGACCTATCTCGAAATCCGGTTCCCGGAGTAGAAGGGAGTCACCATGGACCGCAAGATCGAGGAGATCGCAGGGAAGATGGGGGCGAAGGTGGTCGGCACCGTGCCCGAGTACTCGGCCGGTGCCTTCGGCGTCGCAAAGTTGGCGGAGACGCTCCGTGAGCGACTCGAGCCCGGGCGCGGCAAACGGCCCGGGCGGCCGAGCGTGGCGCACTGGAGCAAGCGTTCGAAGATCCCGCTCGCCGCCGAGACCGAGGACCGGCTGGAGCAGCTCGCGCGGCTGCTGAGCGACGAGCACCGCAAGGTCAGCCCGATGCAGGTCGCCGCGCAGATCCTCGAGGAGGCGACGGCCAGCTACTTCTCGCATGCCGCGCGGCGGCGCGCGTAATCGGCAGGCTGCCTACTTCTCGCCCTCCGCCGCCGCCCGCTCCGCATCGAGCATCCGCGCCATGCCGTCGATCATCGAGCGCAGGCTGGCGACCACCTCCTCGACCTCGCGGCGGGTGATCGGTTCCTCGGGGCGGTCGTCGGTGCCGGCGGCCTCGGTGGGGGCGCCCGGCGCCGCCGCGGCGGGAACGGGGGCGGGGGCAGCTGGAGGGGCCGGCGGCTCCCCTCCCCCGCCCCGTAGAGCCGCCCGAAGAACTCGCCCGGCCCCACGCCCAGCACGCCGAGCACCCGCTCCAGCCGGGACAGCTCCAGCGGCTCGCGCCCCGAGACCATCCGCTCCAGCACCGCCGGTTCGAGCCCCAGCTCCCCCGCCACTTTCGCCGGGGTCGTTCCGCGCTCGGCGATCCAGGCGCTCAGGAGCGCCGCGGCGCGCTCTTCGATGGTCGAGTCCATCGGCTCTCTCGCCCCCGCGCTCAGCGCTGGCGGATCGCCACCGCCACCGGCAGGCGCGCCGCGCGGATCGCCGGGAAGACGCCGCCGAAGAAGCCCATGAAGAGGGCGTAGACCAGGCCGGCGATCAGGAGGCCCGGGGTGACGGTCAGGCTGAAGGCGACCTGGCTGAAGGACTGCCAGTTCATGGTCGCGGTCTGGTAGCCGTGGACCGCCAGGTAGGCGAGGCCGCCGCCGAGGAGGCCGCCGGCGAGGGCCAGGAGAAGCGATTCGGCCAGGACCGAGATCACCACCGGGCCGCTCTGGAAGCCGAGCGCGCGCAGGGTGGCGATCTCGCGGCTGCGCGCGGCGACCGCCGTGTACATGGTGTTGAGCGCGCCGAAGGTGGCGCCGAGCGCCATGCCGAGGGCGACCACGACGCCGAGGACGCTGACCAGGCTCCGCAGGACGGTCGACTGCTCGGCGCAGTACTCGTCCTGGCGGTAGACGTCGACCTCGACCCGCGGGTCGGCGGTCAGGGCGTCCTTGAAGCGTTGGAAGTCGGCGGGCGAGGCGAGCTTCGCGGTCACCGACTGGAAGCTGTTGCCGCGGTCGTAGGCGGGCTGGAGGACGCGGGCGTCGGTCCAGATCTCGGACTCGGGGATGCCGCCGTCGGCGGTGAAGATGCCGACCACCTCCCACTCGGCGTCGCCCCAGCGCATCCGGTTGCCGACCTCGAGCCCCTCGAACTGGCCGGCGGCGGCGCGGCCGGCGATCACCTCGTTGCGGCCGGGCTCGAAGCGCCGCCCCTCGACGATCTCGACCTCGGGGCGGACCTCGAACGCCTCCGGGCTCGACGCCGCGGAAGGGCACGTTGGCCGGCGGTGCCGGTGGTGCGCTTGGCGACGTCGACGATGACGAACAGCTCGGCCGAGGCGAGGGGCCCATCCTCGCCGCGGGCGATCCCCGGGCGCCTGGGCGATGACCCGCGTCTGCTCGAGACCGAAGCCGCTCGACATCTCGGTGTCGCTGCCGGCGCGGAGGACGATCGCGGTGTCCGGCGAGCCGCCGCGCTCCATCACCCGGGCGAAGCCCGCGGCGATCGAGAACACCGCCACGAACACCGCCACGACGCCGGCGAAGCCGACGATCGCGACCAGCGACGAGCCGATCCGCCGCGGGATGCTCCTCAGGTTGACCGCGGTGACCGCGAGGGTCTGTCTCAGCCAGAGCATGCCGCTACCTCCTCCCCAGCGCTTCGACGATCCGCAGCCGCATCGCCAGCCAGGCCGGCACGCTGGCGGCGGCGACGCCGAGGAGCACCGCCACCAAAGCGCCCAGCGCGAGCGAACGCGGCGGCACCCGGAACACCGGCAGGAACACCTCGACCAGCGGCCGCAGCGCCGGCACCGCGAGCCAGGCCAGCGCGAGCCCGAGCGCCGCCGCGGTCAGCACCAGGAGCAGCGCCTCGCCGACCACCAGGCCGAGCACCGCGGCGTCGGTGAAGCCGAGGGTCTTGAGCACGCCCAGCTCGGCGGTGCGCTCGCGCACCGACTGCGCCATGGTGTTGGCGGCGATCAGCAGGATGATGAAGAAGACCACCCCGACGATCGCCATCAGGATCGCGCCGGTGTTGCCGATCTGCTCGGCGAACCCCTTCATGAACGCCTTCTCGGTGGTGGTCTTGGTCTCGGCCGAGGAGTTCGCGAAGCCGTCGTCGATCGCCAGCGCCACCCGGTCGGCGTGCTCGGGGTCCTCGATCTCGACGACGTACCAGCCGGCGATGCCGACGTCGCCCATCCGCTCCATCAGGTAGTCGTGGCGGAAGAAGAACTGGGTCTCGTCGACGTCCGGCGAGGCGCCCTCGTAGATGCCGACGAGGTCGAAGGTGTAGGTGGTCGGGCCGCCGTCCCGCGGGCGCCAGAAGGTCGGCTCGATCGGGATCTTGTCGCCCACCTCCCAGCCGAAGCGCTCGGCGAGCTTGACCCCGGCGATGGCGCCGGTGCGGGTGGCGAGGAACGCCTGCTCCTGGTCGGGCGGCAGCTCGAGCTCCGGGTAGATCGCCTGGTGGTCCGCGGGATCGACCGCGATCTGGGCGAAGAAGTTCTTCTTGTCGATGTAGACGCCGCCGAACCAGGAGTTGGGGGTGGCGTTCGCGACGCCCGGCACGCGCCGGATCTCCTCGAGGTAGCGGATCGGCAGCGGCTGGATGATCGACACCCGGTGGATGGTCAGGAGGCGCTTCTGGCCGGCGATCTCGATGCCGGCGTCGAAGCCGTTGCTTGACCGCCATCAGGAAGCCGAATAGGAAGAACGCCGTGGTCACCGCCAGGAAGGTGAAGAGCGTCCGCACCTTGCGGCGGCCGAGGTTGCGCCAGAGGAGGTGGAGGTACTTCATGCCGCGCGCTCCTCGACCAGCGCCCCCTTGTCGAGGTGGAGGATCCGGCGCGCCCGCTGGGCCGCCCGCGGGTCGTGGGTGACCATGATCACGGTCTTGCCCTGGCGCTGGTTGAGCGCGGCCAGGAGGTCGAGGATCTCGTCGCCGGTCTCGCGGTCGAGGTCGCCGGTCGGCTCGTCGCAGAGCAGAAGCGTCGGGTCGTTGATGATCGCGCGCGCGATCCCGACCCGCTGCTCCTGGCCGCCCGAGAGCTGCGCCGGGTAGTGCGCGGCGCGGTCGGAGAGGCCGACCAGCGCGAGCGCGGTCGCCACCCGCTTCCGGCGCTCGGCGCCCGAGAGCCGGGTCAGGAGGAGCGGCAGCTCGACGTTCTTCGCCGCGCTCAGGACCGGCAGGAGGTTGTAGAACTGGAAGATGAAGCCGACGTGGCGGGCGCGCCAGCGCGCCAGGTCGCGCCCGGAGGCGCGGCCGAGGTCGGTGCCGGCGACGGTCACCTTGCCCGAGGTCGGCTTGTCGAGGCCGCCGATCAGGTTCAGGAGCGTCGTCTTGCCCGAGCCGGACGGCCCCATCAGGGCCAGGAACTCCCCCTCGGCGACCGACAGGTCGAGCCCCTTCAGGACGTCGACCGGCTGCGCCGAGCCGCGGCGGTAGACCTTGTGCACTCCCTCGACACGTACCAGCGGCTCACCCAGAGGCTCAGTCATCGGAAGCTCCCTCTCCTCGGTCGACTCCTTGGGCGGCCGGGCGCACCCGGGCGCCGTCGGCCAGTTCTTCGGGCGGCTCTAGCACCACCCGCTCGCCGGCGCGCAGGCCGGCCACCACCTCCACCCGCTCGCCGGAGGCGCCGCCGAGCGACACCGCCCGGCGCTCGACGCGGTCGTCGCGCACGACGAAGACGATCCCCTCGCCGCCGCGGCCGCGCACCGCGGCGCGCGGCACCAGGAGGCGCCGGGCCGCGGCCCCCCCGCCGCCCTCCGCCTCGTCCTCGGCCCGGAACGAGACCTTGACCCCCATGTCGGGGAGGATCCGCGGGTCGCCCAGCTCGACGAAGCCGATCCGCACCCTGAAGGTCGCCTTCTGGCGGTCGGCGGCCGGGATGGTGGTGATGACCCGCGCCGGGATCCGCCAGCCGGGGTAGGCGTCGAGCACGGCGTCGACCTCCTGGCCCGGCTCGACGCGGCCGATGTAGGCCTCGTTGACGTCGACCTCGATCTCGAGCGAGGTCATGTCGACCAGGGTCGAGATGCCGGTGCGGGTGAAGCCGCCGCCGGCCGACATCGGCGAGACGATCTCGCCCGGCTGGGCGTCCTTGGAGATCGCGACGCCGGAGAACGGCGCCCGCACGTAGGTCCGCTCGAGGTCCTGGCGGGCCAGGGCCAGCCGCCGCTCGGCCACCGACACCTCGTCGCGGGCGGCCTCGAGGCGGGCGGCGAGCGAGTCGGCCCCGGCCTCGGCGGCGTCGACGCTCGCCTGGCTGGAGACGCCCGAGGCGAGGAGGCTCCGCTCGCGCCCGAGCTCGAGGCGCGCCTGGCGCAGCATCACCTCGGTCTCGCGCAGGCGGCTCTTCGCGGCGGTCAGCTCGGCCTCGGCGAGGGCCAGCGCGCGGGTCTGGGTGGCGTCGTCGAGCCGCGCCAGCACCTGCCCCTCCTCGACCGCCATCCCCTCCTCGATCGCGACCGAGATCAGCCGGCCGGTGATCTCGGACGACACCGTCGCCTGGCGGCGGGCGGTGACGTAGCCCGAGGCGTCGAGCACCGAGAGCGGGGCGTCCTCGCCGGCCGCGACCTCGGTCACCTCGGCGGTCGCGACCTCGATCGCGCCGGCGCGGCCGAGGAGCCACCAGGCGGCCGCCGCCACCGACGCGGCGGCGACGAGCGCGAAGATCGCCCAGCGCAGCCACGGGCGGCCCGCGGGCTCGTCGGCGCGGTCGATGCGGAGCTGATCGAGCCCCATTTGATCAAGACGGTCGGTTTCGGTCATGGGCCCTTCTGGAGCACCGCGCGGTAGTCGTTCCAGCGCGAGCGCGCGGCCACCAGCTCGGAGTGGGTGAAGCCCAGCTCGCCGGCGATCAGCTTGATCTGCATCTCCTCGGGGCCGGTGATCGAGCCGTCGGCGGCCGACACCGCGAACAGGCAGTCGAGGAGCCTCTCGCGCTGCTCGCGCGTCGAGATGTCGCGGAACTCGCGCGTGACCAGGAAGTTCTCGGTGCCGCCGAAGAGGCGCGCCTGGCTCTTGGCGATCTGCACCGCGAGGACCGCCTGCTCCTCGGGCAGGCCGCCGACGCGGTGGACGACCTCCTCCATCTTGGCGGTCTCGGCGGCCGAGATGTCGAGGTCGGCGTGGGCGACGCGCGAGAGCGTGTAGGCGAAGGCGGCGACGAACCGCGCCTGCTCGGGCGGCATCGCCTCGAGCGAGGCGACGATCTTGCGCACCGTCTCGGTGTCGCCGACGCCGGCGCCCCCCGGGCCGTCGCCGCCGCCCTTTCGGAGTCCGAGCTTCTCGAGGATCGACATGCGGAGATGAGTCTAACCGCGGAGCGGCGCCTTGCGCCGCCCCCGGCCGGTCGCTATCGTGCCGCCATGCCCGCCGCCGCGCCGCTCTCGGACCCGGAGCTGCTCGCCCGCCTGGTCGCGTTCGACACCACCAGCCACCGCTCGAACCTCGAGATGGCGGAGTTCCTGGCCGGCTATCTCGACCGGCCCGGGGTGCGGGTGCGGCTGGTGCCTTCGGCGGCGGGGGACAAGGCGAACCTGGTCGCCTTCGCCGGACCGCGGCTGGACCAGGACGGGCCGGGGCTGGTCCTCTCCGGCCACATGGACGTGGTGCCGGCGGGCGAAGGCTGGTCGAGCGACCCGTTCACCCTGACCGACGCCGGCGACGCCTGGGTGGCGCGCGGCAGCGCCGACATGAAGGGCTTCGTCGCGCTCGCCGCCAACGTCGCCCGCTCGGTCGAACCGGCGCGGCTCGCGGCGCCGCTGGTGCTGATCCTCACCTTCGACGAGGAGGTCGGCATGCTCGGCGCCCGCGAGCTGGTCGAGGCCTGGCCGGGCCTCGCCGACCGCGAGCCGCTGCCGCGGGCGGCGGTGATCGGCGAGCCGACCGAGCTGCGGGTGGTCGGGGCGCACAAGGGGCACGTCAAGCTCCGGGCCGTGCTGCGCGGCCGGAGCGCCCACAGCGGCTACCCGCACCTCGGGATCAACGCGATCGAGCCCGCGGGGCGGGCGATCGCCGCGCTCTCGGACCTCCGCCGGAGCCTCGCAGCCGAGCGGCCGGCGGGCGGCGAGCGCTTCCCCGAGGCGCCGTACGCCGCCCTCAACGTCGGCACCGTCCAGGGCGGCACCGCGGTCAACGTCGTCCCCGAGCGGTGCGCGATCGAGATCGGCGTGCGGGTGCTGCCGGGCATGGACTCGGCAGCGCTCGCGGCCCGCGTGCGCGCGGCGATCGAGGCCGCCGCCGCAAGCGGCGAGCCGGCCGCCGCGGTCGCCTTCGAGCCGATGGCCGAGAGCCTGCCGCTCGCGGTGCGGCCGGAGGCGCCGATCCTCGCCGCCCTCGCCGAGCTGACCGGCGGCGGCGCGCCGGGCACGGTCTCCTACGCCACCGACGGCGGCTGGCTCGCACGGCTGGGTCTCGACTGCGCGATCTGGGGGCCCGGCTCGATCACCGTCGCCCACAAGCCCGACGAGCGCATCCCCAAGGCCGACCTCGAGGCGGCGCGGCCGGTGCTCGAGGCGCTGGTCGAGCGCTTCTGCGGGCGTGCGGAGGGCGCTTGAGCCCGGCGGGCGCGGGCGGCCTCGAGGCGGCCCGCCGGGCCGATGCTGCGCAGGTCATCGAGGCCGAGCTGACCTGGACCGGCGAGCGCTTCGAGCGCGGCGTGCGGGTCGTGGTGGGCGCCGGCGGGCGGATCGAGGCGGTCGGGCCGGCCGGGCCGGCGGCCGGCGACGCCGGCGCGGCGGGCGGCGCCCCCGTCCTGCGCCTCCCCGGCCGCGCCCTCCTCCCCGGCTTCGTCAGCGCCCACTCCCACGCCTTCCAGCGCGGCCTGCGCGGCCTCGGCGAGCGCTTCCCCGCCGGCGCCGGGAGCTTCTGGAGCTGGCGCGAAGCGATGTACGGGCTGGTCGGGAGCCTCGACCGCGAACGCCTCCACGCGCTCTCGCTCGCCGCCTTCGAGGAGATGCGCGCGGCCGGGATCACCGCGGTCGGCGAGTTCCACTACCTCCACCACGACGACGACACCGCCGCCGACTGGTCGTTCGACCGGGTCGTCCTCGACGCCGCGCGCGAGGCCGGCATCCGGATCGTGCTGCTCCAGGCCTGCTACACCGCGGGCGGCTTCGGCCGGCCGCTCGAGCCGGCGCAGCGGCGCTTCCGGGCTCCCTCGCTCGCCGCCTACTGGGATCAGCTCGACCGCCTCACCGAGGCGCTCGACCCGGCGACCCAGAGCCTCGGCGCGGCCGCCCACAGCCTGCGCGCGGTGCCGCTCGCCGACGTTGCCGCGCTCCACGCCGAGGCGCGGCGGCGCGGCCTGGTCTTCCACCTCCACCTCGAGGAGCAGCGGCGCGAGATCGAGGAATGCCTCGCCGCCCACGGCGCGCGGCCGATGGCGCTCCTGCTGCGCGAGCTGGAGATCGGCCCCGAGACGACCGCCGTCCACTGCACCCACACGGACCCCGGCGAGCTGGCGCGCTTCGCCGCGGCCGGCGGCAACGTCTGCGTCTGCCCGCTGACCGAGGCCAACCTGGGCGACGGCATCCCGCCGCTCGTCGCCGCGCCCTCCGCAGCCCCGACCGTGGTCGAACGCCTCTGCCTGGGCACCGACTCCAACGCCCGCATCGCGATGATCGAGGAGATGCGCTGGCTCGAGTACGGCCAGCGCCTCGCCGGCGAGCGCCGCGGCGCCCTCGCCGGCCCCGACGGCCGGCTCGCCCCGTGCCTCCTCGCCGCCGCCACCCTCGGCGGCGCCCGCTCCCTCGGTCTCCCCGCGGGCACGATCGCCCCCGGCCTCTGGGCCGACTTCGCCGCGATCGACCTCGGCCACCCGGCCCTCGCCGGCGCCGAGGACGACACGCTGGCCGAGGCGCTGATCACCGGCTGCGGCAACGGCGCGGTCGCCGCCACCTCGGTCGGCGGGCGGTGGCGGGAGCACCGGCCGTGACCGGCGCCCTCCGCGACCCGAACCGCCTCGCCCCCGCCCTCTCCTCGGCCGAGCGCGAGGCGCTCGGGGCGGGGACCGTGTGGATCGACGGCGAGCTGTTCTCGGGCCGGCCCGATCTCCGGCGGCTCGCCGCCGAGCCGTGGCCGACGGCCCTCCCCGAGCGCGAGCAGGCGTTCCTCGACGGCCCGGTCGAGGAGGTCTGCGCGATGGTCGACCCGTGGCGGCTCGACCGCGAGCGCGAGGTGCCGCCGGAGGTCTGGCGCGTATCTCCGGCGCCACGGCTTCTTCGGGCTGACGATCCCGCGCCGCTGGGGCGGGCTGGAGTTTTCGGCGCTCGGGCGGACGGCGATCTTCGGCAAGCTCGCGTCGCGCTCGCTGCCGCTCTCGGCGGTGGTGCTGATCCCCAACTCGGTCGGCCCGGGCGATCTGCTGGTCGAGTACGGCACCGAGGCGCAGCGCGAGCGCTGGCTGCCGCGGCTCGCGCGCGGCGACGAGATCCCCTGCTTCGCGCTCACCGAGCCGGAGGCGGGGTCGGACGCCGCCGCGCTCTCGCTCGCGGGGGGTGCTCTTCCGCGATCCCGCCGGCCCCGCCGGCGAGCCGATGCTCCGGCTCGACTTCGACAAGCGCTACATCACGCTCGCGCCGGTGGCGACCCTGATCGGCCTCGCCTTCCGGCTCGCGGATCCCGAGGGGCTGCTCGCCGAGCCGGGGGGCGAGGACGGCGGCGGCGAGCCCGGGATCACCGTCGCCCTGGTGCCGGCGGCGACGCCCGGGGTCGAGGTCGGCCGGCGCCACGACCCGATGGGGCTGCCGCTCCCCAACGGGCCGATCCGCGGCCGCGGACGTGGTCGTGCCGGCGTCGGCGATCCTCGGCGGGCTCGCCGGAGGCCGGCCAGCGGCTGGCGGATGCTGATGGAGGCCCTGGCCGGCCGGCCGCGCGATGTCGCTCCCGCCCAGTCGGCGGCGGCGCCAAGCACGTGGCGCGGGTGGCCGGCGCCTACTGCGCGGTCCGCCGGCAGTTCGGGCGCGCCGATGGCGGCGCTTCGAGCGGCATCGAGGAGCGCCTCGCGCGCATCGCCGGCCTGCGCCTATCTGATCGACGCCGTGCGGGTCTGGACCGCGGCTGCGATCGACGGCGGGGAGCGGCCGTCGGTGCTCTCGGCGGTCGTCAAGGTGCTAGCCACCGAGCTGCGCGCGCCGCTGGTCGCACGACGGCATGGACGTGCTGGGCGGCGCGGCGATCTGCCGCGGGCCGCGGAACCTCCTGGCCGACGGCTGCATCGGCGTGCCGATCGGGATCACCGTCGAGGGCGCCAACATCCTCACCCGCACGCTGATCGTCTTCGGCCAGGGGGCGCTGCGCTGCCACCCGCGCCTCGGGCGCCTCCTTGCCGCGGCCGGGCGCGGGCGGTGGGAGCAGGCGCGGGCGCTCGCGGGGTTCCTCGGCGGCATGGCCGTGAACGGGCTGCGCACCGGCTGGCTGGCGGCGACCCGCGGCCGGCTCGTACGCGTGCCGGCGAAGGCCCCGGCGACGCGCTGGTGGCGGCGGCTGGCCCGCGCCTCGGCGCGTTTCGCCTGGACCGCCGACCTCGCGCTCGCCGCCCTCGGACCCGCGATCAAGCGCCGCGAGCAGGTCTCCGGCCGGCTCGCCGACGCGCTGACCTGGCTGATCGCCAGCGCCGCCGTGCTGCGCCGCTTCGAGGCGGAGGCCGGCGAGGATTCGAAGCGGCGCGAGGAGGACCGCCCGCTCCTCGACTGGTGCGCCGCCCACGCGCTCTCGCGGGTGCAGCAGGCGCTCGAGGGGGTCTGCCGCAACCTCGGCGGGCGCGGCGCCGGGCGCGCGATCGGCCTCTGGCTGCGCGGGCCGGGGCTCTGGGGGCTGCGCCTCGATCCGATCGCCGCTCCGCCCTCCGACCGGCTCGGCGCCGAGGCCGCGGCGGCGATCACCCGCCCCGGGGCGCGGCGCGACCGGCTGATCGCGGGCTTGCCCGCCGGCGCCGGCCGCGGCGAGGCGCTGGCCCGGCTCGAGGAGGCTTTCCTGCTCGCCGCGCGGGCCGAGGCGGCGGAGGCCGGGACGGTCGAGGCGGCCGCCGCGCTGGCCGCCGCCGAGGCGGCCCGGGCCGCAGTGATCGCGGCCGACGCCTTCGATCCCGAGGACTACTTCCCGGCCGTCGCGGTCGCGCCCGCGCCGGCGACCGTGGAGGTCTGACCATGTGCGGCCGCTACTCCCTGACCTCTCCCGGCGAGCTGGTGGCCGAGCTGTTCGGGCTCGACGACGTGCCGGAGCTCGAGCCGCGCTACAACGTCGCGCCGACCCAGGAGGCGGCGGTGGTGCGGGTTCTGTCGGAGAAGGACGCCGCGGCCGCCGGCCGCCCGGGCGACGCCGGCCGCCGCACGCTCGGCCTGCTCCACTGGGGGCTGATCCCCTACTGGGCCGACGACCCGGGGATCGGCAACCGGATGATCAACGCCCGCGCCGAGACCGCGGCCGACAAGCCCGCCTTCCGCGGCGCCTTCGAGCGCCGGCGCTGCCTGGTCGCGGTCGACGGCTTCTACGAGTGGCGCAAGGAGGACGGCGGCAAGCAGCCCTACCGGATCCGCCGCGAGGACCGCGCCCCGTTCGCGCTCGCCGGCCTCTGGGACCGCTGGTGGCAGGCGCCCGGCCAGCCGGTCGATTCGTTCACCATCCTCACCGTCGACGCCGCGCCCGGCATCGCGCGCATCCATGACCGGATGCCCGCCGTCCTCCCCGCCGCCGCCTTCGACGCCTGGCTCGACCCCGCCGGGCGCGACCGCGAGCGCCTCGAGGGCCTGCTCCGTCCGCGCGACGAGAGGCTCACCGCCGACCGGGTGTCGAAGACCGTCAACAACCCGCGTAACGACGTGCCGGAGTGCGTCGAGGCGCTGGCGGAGGACGGTCCGGCTGCCTGACCCCTCCGCGACGGCGGCGCCGCGGAGGCCCACGTTTCCTTGCTATATTGAGGCCCGGTCTCGGATTCCTGAATGGCTCACCACACCGCCCTCCCACCACGGGTTCACGCGGCTCCGGTGCACACCGCGCCGTCGACGCCGGCGCCCGGAGGGCGGGGCGGCACGCCGCGAGCACCCCGGCGCGAGGAGACGGAGCGCACCTTCGGCCACCAGATCTCGCGCATCCGCCTCCGCGACGAGGGCGCCGCGGAGGCGCGCGGCGCCCTCGCCTCAACCCGCGGTCCGGGCGCCCTGGCGAGCCGGCACGCGTACGCCCTGCCTGGCCTGCCCGGCCACCGGCTCGGCATGCCGGCCGCACGCGCCCTGCCGCCCTCTCCGGCGCCGGCGCCCGCGGCCGAGACCGGACCGGTCGTCCAGTCCCGGGCTCCGATCCAGCGCCTGACTCTCACCCGGGGCGAGAAGAAAGCCACCGGCATCGGCGGGGCGCTCGCCACCGTCGGCGGCGTTGCGCTCGGCGGTCTCGCCCTGGGCGGGGCGATCGCGACCTCGCCGTGGTGGGGCGCCGGCCTCGCCGTCGCCGGGCTCGGCAGCCTCGCCGCGTCCTGGTTCTCCAAGACACCGGAGACTCGCCAGGCGGAGCGCATCGATCGCTCGACCCTCCCGGATGGGCTCAGGGAGCAGCTTCGCCGGTCGCATCGCGTCGTCGCCCGAGCCCGCGACAAGGTGCGCCCGAACGACCTCACGCCGGAGGAGCACGACCGTGTGGTGGGCCTGCTCGAGCAGGTCCATGCCGGCGGAACCAACCTCGGCATCGACACCTCGGTCGCCGAGCTCGGAGCCCCGAACGAGGAGGAGGGCCGCGACACCGCCCGGCGGCTGCGCGACGCCACCGTCTCGGACCTGATCACGATCACCCAGACCTCCCAGGGTCGGGGCCTCCTTCACCGCGTCGCCGTCGCCGACGCCGACCGGGATCGCGGGAACCGCGTGGTCGTCACGCCCTACACGCAGTACATCGCACCTTTCGCCAAGCCGCGGATCAAGCACCAGGGTTCTGAGGAGGAACAGGCGGAGCAGCGCCGCCGGCGCCAGCGCGCGGAGGTCGAGTACACGCCGTCGTCGTTCCGGCGCGCCAAGCTGGTGGAAGCGAGCGACGAGGGCAATCGCGCGCGACAGGTCCAGGCCGAATACGAGCAGCAACAAGTGCACAACCCGTGGGTCGTGCCCGAGCACACCGATGTCGGTCTCTTCCACGAGCTGGTCCACGCCTCCCATCTCCAACGAGGGGAGGTCCTCAGCCCCACCGACTACGTCACCGCGGAGACGACGCGCCGCGCCGATCCCATCGACCTCCACGACCAGGGCGGCAGGCAGGTCTCGCGCGAGGAGTATCGGACGGTGGGGCTCGGCGGCTACGAGAACGAGGCCTTCACCGACCGCAAGTACCGCGCGGAACGCCGGCTGCTCGGCGAGAACGTGCCGGATCGTCCGTACTACACGTTCAAGGACCGGCATGGCCGGGCGATGCTCTGACGCGGGATCACGGACAGGTCGCGAAAGCCTCGGTGTCCTGGATCGGCGCCGCCGCCCGGTTCTGGGGGTTGAAGAAGGTCTTGGTCACATCGGCCTGCGTGTCGGTCACCGTCACGGTGAACTCCACGTTGGTGGTCGCCGCGAAGAACACCCAGTAGCGGTTGAACGGCGCGACGCAGGCGTTCAGGATCTTGACCAGCATCTCGGCGTTGTTCGGGTTGAAGAAGTAGAAGACGCCCGAGGCGTCGCTCAGCTTGGAGAGGATGACCGCGTCGCCCTGGTTGCCCGGAGGGGTCTTCCAATCGACCTGGACGCGGAAGCGGTTGTTGTGCAGGCAGAGCGAGGTCGGGCTCGGGACGCAGGGCGAGAAGCCGGTGCCGTGCAGGAACGGTTCCTCGGAGAGGAACGACTCGGAGAACGCGCCGTCGACGACCAGGTTGGCGGGATCGCAGCCTTCCGAGGGGTTCGGACCGCACACCCCGAAGAGCTGGCCGACCATCTGCCCGCCCGGGAGGATCACCGGCGAGCCCGAGCTGCCGCCCTGGTTGCCGCCCTGCGTGGTGTCCTGGTAGAGGAAGTTCGGCCGCGGGAGCGCCGAGCAGGTCGGGGACGTGGTGGTGACGGCCGACCGCGAGTAGGCCTGGGCGAAGCCGAGCGGATGGTGGATCCGGTGGAGCGTAGTGCCGTGGGGCACCGCCAGCGTATCGGCGTTCCAGCCCAGGAGGGCACGGTTCGGCGGGATGCTGTTGAGCTGGAGCAGGGTGAAGTCGCTCGACTGCCCGGTCGCGAGGAGCTTGCCGCCGCTGCTCCGCGGCAGGCTCCCGAGGTTCGGGAAGTTGCCGCCGCAGTTGGGCGTGAAGTAGTCCCAGAACGCCTCGATCGAGTTGGCCACGGTCTGGGTCGAGAGGCAGTGATTGGCGGTCTGGAGGAACGGGATCGTCGTCGCCAGGACCGTGTCGTTGAGGAGCCCGCCCGTGCAGATGCCCACGGCCGAGCCGACCATGAACTGCAGGTGGGCGATCGAGCGCTGCACTCCTTCGATGACGTCGAAGGTCCCGGGACCGATGCACTGGGCGTCGACCAGGCAGGAGACGTCCAGGCCCGGCGCCGGGGTGACGCCGACGAGCGGGCGCCCCTCGCCGTCGAGGCGGAAGATCTCGGCGACCTCCGCGAGCACGAAGGACCCGGCGGCGCCCTCGAACCCGCTCGGCGCGCGGACCTCGAGGTGGATCACGCCGCCGCCGACCGACGGCGTCCAGAGCGAGCGCTCCTCCTCGGACAGCAGCTCGAGGCCGAACGCCACCATCTCGTTCTCGCCGCCGTAGACCCACATCTCGCTGCCCGGGGGGAGCGCGACCTCGGTCAGGTGGAGCCGCAGGCGATGCGCATCGGCGACCTCGATCCGGGCGCCCCACACCAGCTCGCCCGCGGCGGTCCGGGCCAGGAGGCCGCCGGCGTGCGCCACCGCCTCGCCGGTCCGCAGCGACGGGTCGGGCTCCCCGGCGGCGAAATCGACCTGGAGCGCCTCCGGCAGCGGCCGCGCGAAGCCGATCCTGGCCGGCTCCCGGCGCTCACGGTTCCAACTCGCGAGGTCGGCCAGCTCGACCGGCGCAGCCTCCATCGCGGCGGCGAGGGCGGTCGACGGCGCCGAGGTCCGTTGCGCGAGACGCAGCGGCGCCAGCGCCACCCGGCTCTGTTCGACGGCGGACAGCGACTCCTCCATGCCGACCGACTGGGCGGCGGCCGGAAGCGGCGACAGGGTGGTGAGAGCGACGGCGAGAACGAGAATCGACTTGTTCATGGATCGAGCCTCCGTCCGGACGTGGCGCGAGCGGTTCCGAGTTGGCGAGGAGCGGCGGAGAGACTGCGCCAATCACCCGGCGATGGTCAAATACGAATATCGAGAGAACGCCATGGGTCGAGCCTCCGGCCGGCCCTACCCGGGGCTTCCCAGCGCCTCGGCGATGCGATCGACCGCCTCGACCACGGTGGCCGCCGGCTCGGCGGTGAAGCAGAGCCGGAAGAAGCCGGGCTCGGCGGTCTCCAGGGTCCCGCCCGGGAGGAGCGACACCTTGGCGCGCGCGATCAGCTTCTCGTAGAGCGCCTTCTCCCGCGGGTCGCCGGCCAGCGCCTCGAGCAGGTGGGCACCCAGGAGCGGCGGGCGGTCCGCCTTCAAGAGGCCGGCCGGCGCCAGCCACCGGCGCAGGTCGAGCCAGAAGAAGAGCGCCGCGTGGGTGCCCGGGAAGTGCGGGATCCGGCACCGGTCGAGCTCCGCCGCGACCGTGTCGCGGGCCGCTCCGAGCCGCGGCGCCAGCTCGCGCATCAGGCGGTCGGCCCAGGTCGGGTCGCCGCCCTCGCGCGGGCGGGCGAACAGCTTGCGCAGGAACCATTCGTTGGACGACGGCAGCGGCGTGAAGCCGACCCCGGCCGAGGAGCGGACGTCGGCGTGAAGCTCCTTGCTGCGCGACGCCAGCGCCCCGGCGCGGAAGCCGGAGAGGCCGAAGTCCTTGGCGAAGCCCCAGACCACGTGGACACGGTCCGGGTGCCGGAGCGCCGAGGGCAGGGCGAGGGCGCTACGGAACGCCGGGCCGGGCCGCTCCGTCATCTGGCCCGGCATCTGGCAGTGGGCATAGATCTCGTCCGAGAAGACCTGCATCCGGGTCTCGCGGAGCACCCACTGGAAGATCTCCTCGAGGGTCTCCGCCGGGTAGTTGACGCCCAGCGGGTTGTTGGGATGGGTCAGGACCAGGGCCGCCGGCGCCGGCCGCGCCGCCGCGTAGGCCGCCTTCACCCGCTCCAGGGTCAGCTCGAAGCCGCTCCTGGAGTCGAGCGGCACCGGGACGATGCGGCCGCCGAGCCGGCCGGCGTAGATCCACTGGAACCCCTGCCAGAAGGGCGCCGGCATCAGCACCGAGCACCCCGGCTCGAGGAGAGCCCGGCCCGCCAGCTCGAGGGCGCCGCGGACGCCGGCGCAGCAGGTGACCGTGCCCGGCCCGAGCGCCCGCTCGCCCTCGAGGCCGAAGCCGCGGTTGAGGAAGGCGGCCAGGGCGCCGTTGAACCGGTCGGTGCCCTGGGCCGGCTGGTACATGAAGTCTTCGTGCTCGACGCCGCAGTCGTCGGTGAAGACCTCGGCGAGGTCGTCGAAGAGCAGGACGTTCTCCGCCACGTGCAGGCTGATCACCCGCTCCTGGAGGTCGCTGAAGCGGGTGAGGAGCTGCTCGGCGTCGTGGTGGTGGGCTCGGTGGGCCATGGCGTCGATCCTGCCTACTTGATCGAGACCAGGCCCATCATGCCCCGGTCCTCGTGGTCGAGCCGGTGGCAGTGGAGGACGAAGTTGCCGGTGAAGCCGAGGTAGCGCGAGCGGATCTCGTAGCTCTTGCCCGGATCGAGCAGCAGGGTGTCACGCCAGTAGGGCTTGTCGAGCCGGACCCCGGCCTCCTCGCAGACGGTGAACGGGTTGACGTGGATGTGGTACGGGTGGCGGCCGGTCTGCGAGGTGATCTTCCAGGTCTCGGTCGCCCCCAGCGCGAGATCGAACTTGACGTCCGGGAAGACCTTGCAGTCGATGTTGAGGGTCGGGCAGGGCGCCCCCCCGGCGGACTGCTGCTGGAAGAACACCGTGTTGCGCACCGGTCCCGGCGGGGCCTTGCAGTCGAGCGGCGGCTTCGCCACCGCGGCGAGCTGGGCGTCCGTGGGCAGCCTCATCGGCTTCGGCGAGCCGAACGCCCGCACCACCGCGATCAGCTCGCGCGGCTCGGTCTGGGTCTCGTCCTGGAGGCTGACGCCAGTCTGGTCGATCAGGCAGTACTCGGTGCCGGGGGCGGCGTCGCGCGGGAGCTGGACCATGACGTCCGAGCGATAGCCGGGGTCCATGCGCACCATCTCCTGGCTGCGCACGTGGGTCATGGTGATGCCGTCGGCGGCGATCTCGTGCAGCGGCAGGCGCCCGGAGGGCGGCCGCCCGCTCCGGCACTCGCCGGCCTTGACCGGCCCCTCGAGCGCGAGCTTCAGCTCCTCGGTGATGCCGGCGTGGATCAGGCGCCAGCGCTGGACCTCGCCCGGCTGCATCCCGATCACGGGGACGCGCACGCCGCCGAGGAGGGTCCGCTCGGCGGTCGTGGTCTGCTTGAAGGCGTTGATCGAGTAGTGGTCGGGGTTCTTCGGATCGCAGACGAAGTCGGGAGCCACTTCGCGTGCCGTTTCCAGGGCGATCTGCTGCAGGACCATGAGCTGCTCGGTCGCCTGGGCGATCTCGGGGATCCTGTCCACCGGCCCGCGGATGATCAGGGCGCCGGCCATGCCGTTGGCGACCTGCATCGCGGTGGCGCCGTGGAGGTGGGCGTGGTACCAGTAGGTGCCCGGCTCGTGCTGGTTGCGCCCGGGGACGAAGCGGCTCCCCTCGTCGATCGCGAACGCGTAGCCGCACCGATAGCCGCCGCCGCCCATGGGCGCGCAGGCGCCGGCGGGGATCGGGGCGCCGCCGTGGTGGGTGGACACGCGGTCGTGGCTGAGCTCCATCAGCACGTGGTCGCTGAGGTAGGGCGCGAACGGGCTGACGTCCGGCCGCACGTGCAGGCCGTGGGTGTGCAGGTTGGTGGCGTTGAAGTCGTAGCAGGCACTCCCCTGGCAGGCGCACTTGTCGTCGCCGGCGCCCGCGGCCGCCTTGCCCGGGCAGGCCCGGCCGAAGGTGTTGACCAGCTCGACCCGGAGCTGGCGCGCGGCGGGGTCCGTGGTCGGCTCGGCGACGGTCATCGTCGGCCCCGGGACCTGGCCGTTGTAGGTCCGCAGGCAGTAGTGCTTGTCGCCGATCCGGACGTTGGCGAGGCCCACGGCCAGGCGGTAGCTCTCGGCGGGGGGCAGCTCGGACGGGTTCCGGTGGAGAGCCTCGCCGGGCAGGAGCTGGAGCTCGCCCGCGGCCGGGGCGGCAGCCGCTGGAGGTGCCGCGGGGGCCGGCGCCGGCGCGGCCGCGGGAGGCGGGGCGCCCGGGGAGGCGCAGCCGGCCAGGAGCAGGATGGGGATCGCCGCAGCGGCGGCGGAGAAGTGCGCGGACCGGGGCCTCGAGAACGCACGCATGTCGGACCTCCCAACGAGATGAGGTCCGCGCGGCGGCGGCGACCTCGAAAGAAAAAGACTGTGCGGAAACCGTTCGAAACGTAGTCTACGGGAGGATCGCTGTCAAGCTTGGGACCCTTCGATCTTGAGCGCCACCACCGTCACGTTGTCGAGCCCGCCCTTGCCGTTGGCGGCCTCGACCAGGGCGCGACAGACCTCGCGCGGGGAGCCGTCGGCCTTGGCGCTGCGCTCGATCTCGCCGTCGCTCAGCATGGTGGTCAGGCCGTCGGAGCAGAGCAGGTAGAGGTCGCCGGGCTCGACCTCGATCTCGCAGATGTCGACCTCGAGCCGGCTCTCGCCGCCGAGCGCGCGGGTGACGACGTTCTTGAGCGGGTGGGTGCGCGCCTGGTCGTGGGAGAGGAAGCCGGCGCTGACCTGCTCGTTGACCCAGGTGTGGTCCTGGGTCAGGAGGCGCATCGCGCCGTCGCGCAGGAGGTAGGCGCGGCTGTCGCCGACGTGGGCGACCGAGGCGAGGCCGCCGTCGAGGCAGAGCGCGACCACGGTGGTGCCCATGCCGGCCAGGCGGTGGTCGTCGCGGATCGCCCGGATCACCTCGTCGTGGGCCAGCCGCACCGCCATCTTGATCAGGTTCCCCTGCCGGCTGAGCTTGGGCTCGGGGAGGGTCGGCAGCGTGGCGTCGCCGCCGGCCACGCGGTCGATGAAGCCGCGGATGGTGTCGACCGCCAGCCGCGAGGCGACCTCGCCGTGGCGGTGGCCGCCCATGCCGTCGGCGACCAGGTAGAGGCCGCGGGCGCGGTCGATCTCGTAGCAGTCCTCGTTGTGACTGCGCGCGAGGCCGCGGTCGCTGAGCCCGAAGGCGCTCACCTCGACGCCCATCACTCGCCCTTCCCGAACCGCCCGGCGCGGGCCCGCCGGCCGTCCTGGAGGCGCTTGATCTCGGCCTCGATCTCGAGGTCGCCGCCGCCCCAGTTGCGCGCCTCTTCGTAGTACGCGAGCGCCCGGGCGGTGACCCCGCCGGCGGCGAAGATGCGGCCGGCGGCGCGCAGGTACTGCGCCTTCATCGGCTCCAGCCGGCAGGCCTCCTCGATCGCCGACATCGCCCGCGAACGCCAGCGCGCCTGCTGCTCGCAGGCGAGCGCCAGGTTGTACCAGGCGAGGGCGTTCTCGGGCTCGGCCTTGGTCGCGCGGTCGAAGTTGTCCGCCGCCTCGAGGTGGTTGCCGTCGCGGAACGCCTTGACCCCGCGCTGGAGGTGGACGCGCGCGAGCTGCTGGCGGTCGACCCCCTGGCGCTGGGTCTCCGGCCGCGTCAGCTCGAGGTCGTGCTGGCGCCGCCGGTCCGGGCTGGTGAGCACGTTGTGGGCCTCGGTGATGGCCTGGAACTCGGCCTCGGCCTTCTCCTTGTCGGCGCCCTGGAAGCGGTCCGGATGGCGCTGCCGGGCGAGCTGCCGGAAGCGGTCGCGGATCTGCTGCTCGGTGGCGTTTCGGGACACCCCGAGGATGTTATAGTAATTCGGCACGTGCTTCAGGCTGTCGGAAGTCAGCGACGTTTGATTCTATACAAGCGGCCGGCGGTGTCGCGCACCGCCTGGGATGCGTTGCGGTCGCGCGAGAGCGCCTTGAGATCGCGCACCGCGATCCGTGACAAGAGGCGCACCGCGGCCCCGACCGGGGTCCGCGGGTTCGCGACCACGGCCTTCAGGATGGGGTACTTGCGGATCCAACCGCGGTCGTTGACGATGTACTCGAGGACCTCCTCGACGACGGTACGGCTGTGGGCGATCTGCTCGATCTCGGAGTCCGAGAGCGCGCTGGTGCGCAGGACGTGGAGCGCGACGTTGGGGTTGGGGTCGCGCAGCATGATGCCGCGCAGGACGCGCGACGCCCCGCGGGCGAGGCGCAGCCGGACCTTGATCGGCAGGGCGCGGATCTCACTCTCCGACAGCCCGAATGCGGCCTCGGTCTCGGCGTCCTCGGGGGTCGCCTGCCGCTTCGCCTTGACCTCGGCGACCGCCGCCGAGACCTCGTCGTCGCTCGCCTCCTCGAGCTCGGCTCCCTCGGCGCCGCCCTCCGGGCGGCGGCGGCGCGGCAGCAGGTGCTCGCGGTACTCGCCGATGCGGCGGCGCGCGAAGCTCGAGAGGCGCGGGTTCTTCTCCAGGGCGTCCAGGATCGCCGGCTCCTCGATCACCGCGTCCTGGCGCAGCAAGAGCATCTCCTGGAGGTCCTCGGAGAGGCGGGGGGCGATCTCCACCAAGAGCGGACGCGGCACGTCGCGCCGCCGCAGGACCACCTCGACCTGCCGCGGGTGGCCGATCTCGAGCGCGAAGTAGGTCAGCTCGTCGGCGCCCGCGGTGCGCTCGAGGTAGGCGTTGGCGAGCCGGGGCGTGAGCGCGCGCAGCGAGCCGGCGGCCTCGGCGGCGAGATCGGGGGCGTCGCCGCGCGCGAGCGCCACCTGGATCGGGATCAGCTCCTCGGGATGGATCGGCAGCAGGCCGCGCGCGGCGAGCAGACGGAGCTCGCGGTCGTCCCCGGCCAGGATGCGGGAGCCGAGGGGACTCAGGCCGGCGCTCAAGGGGAGCGGCGGCTCCGGCGGCGGCCGCGGGGGAGGGAGCGCGCTCCGCGGGCGCGGCGCCGTCCCGGCGCTCCGGGCCGACGTCGGGATCGTCGGCCTCGACCCGGGGCGGCAGCTCGATCCGCACGTCGCGGACCACCCGGCCGTCGATCGGCAGCGGGTAGGGCGCGCCGTTGACCTGCACCTCGACCCCCTGGGCGTTGCCGACGTTGGCGAGGAGGACGCTCCGCTCGGCCTCGATCAGGAGCGACTCGCCCGGGGCGTGCAGCTCGCTCAGGCGCCGCCGGTCGTCGACCACCAGCTCGACCCAGCACTCCTGGGTGAAGTCGAGGGTCACGACCAGCGGCGCGGCCGGCGCGGCCGGCGCCCGGGGCGGCGGCGCCGCGGCCTCGGGAGTCACCACCACGGCCGGCGGCGCGGCGATCGGCGGCGGCGGCCGGCGCTCGCGGCGGCGGCTCTCGGCGTAGAAGGCGAGGTAGGCGACCACCGCCACCAGCAGGATGCCGCCGAGGACCAGGAAGACGCCGTAGCTCCAGGGCGAGGCGGCGGCGCCGCGGCGGCGGATCACCGGCGCCTCGGCGGCGCCCTCGTCGCCGTCGATCGTGGCGCCGATCGCGGACAGGTAGTAGTTGACCACCTCGTCGGGCGACAGGCCGACGTACTTGGCGTACTCGCGCAGGAAGCCGCGGGCGAAGACCGGCGCCGGCAGCAGCTCGAAGCGGTCCTGCTCCATCGCCTGCAGGTAGCGCAGGCTGATCTTGGTGCGCTCGGCGATCTCGTGCAGGTGGATCTCGCGCATCTCGCGCTGGCGCCGCAGCCAGGACCCGAACGAGCCGCCCTCGGCCCCCGGATCGCCGGGCGCCCAGGGCGGCCGGCGGCGCGCTCCCGCCACCGGCGTGCCTTCCGGCTCGCCCTGCTCGGGCTCGTGGTTGCGCACGGCGGCTGAGATCGGCTCCCCCTCGGCGTAACGAAACGGTCTTCGCGAACGCCCCCGCACGATCGTTCGCAGACCCCGTACTCTAAACCCCCCGGGATCGGGCGTCAAATCGGCGCGCGCGGCCAAAACCCTGCGCTGACCGGCCTTTGCGCGACTCCCGGGGTGCTCACCCGCCGGCCAACAACTGCGCCCGCCGGCGCACCGGCGTGGCCACCCTCGGGCTCGCCGCGACCGCCCGCAGGTCGACCTTCTTGAGCGCGGGGAGGAGCCCGAGCGCGGTCTGGACCGGGGTCCGCGGGTTGCGCGCGAGCGCCGCGCGCAGCGGGTAGCGGCTGCTCCAGCGCGGGCTCTCGGCGATCACCCGCAGCACCTCGGGGCGGGCGTCGTCGCGGTGGACGAGCGGCATCAAGAGCCCCTCGGTCAGGCGCGGGTTCTCGAGCAGGGCGGCGATCACCCGCGGGCTCGGGTCGTGGCGGAGATGGGAGAGGACGCCCGGGGCGGCGCGGCGCGCCACTGCGATCTTCTCGCCCAGCGCGAACCCCTCGAGGCGCGCCACCAGGTGGCGGTCGGCGGCGCGGCGGACCACCGGCCGCACCCGCGTCTCGAGCCCGAGCGCCACGAGATCGCGCCAGTAGAGGCCGGCGACCCAGCGTAGCGCTACCGCCTCGGGGGTGCGCGGGTGGCAGGCGACGGCGCGGCGGAAGCCGTAGGCGCGCGCCAGGCGGCGGTCCTCGGCGAGCGCGGCGATCACCTCGGCGCCGGCGAACGGGTTCGCGAGCGCCTGCTCGGCCTCGCGCGCGCCGATCTCCGGCGCGTGGGCCTCGACCAGCGCGGCCAGCTCCTCGGCCGCGGCCTCGCGCAGGCGGCGGCCGAGGTCGTCGGCGACCTCGGTCCCGGACACCGCGCGATGCTACCCCGTGTGCTAGATTGCCTGCCCCCATATGGCTGTTTCCAAGAGCACCCGCAGCTACATCGAGAAGGGCGATTTCGACTCGCTCGAGAACGACTGGCTGGGCCGAGCCGGCGAGGACGAGGTCGATCTCGACTACTTCGTCGGAACCGCCCGCGCGCTCGCCGGCCAGGGCGAGGAAGACCGCGCCCGGATGCTCCTCGAGCTGCTCGACGACCAGCTCGCCGAGCGCGGGCGCTGGGAGGTGCGGCTCGGCCTCCTGCGCCGCGCCGGCTCGCTGCTCTACGCCGGCGAGGTCCTCCATCCGGCGCTGGTCGACACCCTGCGGCGGCTCTACCCGGGGAGCCCGAGCTTCGACGGCCTGGCCGAGGAGGTCGGCCTCCACCGCGCCCCCCACGACCTGCCCAAGGCGTGGGAGAAGGCCGACCGGCTGCGCGACCTGCTGCGCTTCGAGATCGGCACCGCGGTGGCGATGGAGGGGCGCGGCCCCGGCCGGGTCGAGGACGTCAACTTCGCGCTCTCGAGCTTCCGGGTCTCCTTCGTCGAGGCGTCGCATCTCAACGTCGGCTTCCGCGCCGCCGGCAAGCTCCTGACCCCGCTCCCCGAGGGGCACTTCCTGCGCCGCAAGCTCGAGCGGCCCGAGGAGCTGGCCGCGCTCCGCCGCGACGACCCGCCCGAGCTGCTGCGCCTGGTCCTCGAGAGCGTCGGCAAGCCGATGACCGCGGGCGAGATCCGCCAGATGCTCGGCAACCTGGTGCCCGAGAGCGACTGGACCTCCTGGTGGGCCGCGGCGCGCAAGCACCCCCAGGTGGTGGCCGGTCGCGGCGGCCGCCAGACCTACTCCTGGGCCGCCTCGAGCGGCCACGCCGTGGACGCGGTGTGGGGCTCCTTCGCGGCCGCCCCCCCGCGCGAGCAGATCGCCCTCCTGCGCCGCGACGGCGCCCGCGAGCCCGCGCTCAAGGGGCGGATGGCGGCGGCGCTCGCCGCGACCGCCGGCCGCGCCGCCGGCGACGACCCGGGCCTCGCGTTCGAGATCTGGTGCGCGCTCGAGCGCGACGGCGCACTGCCGTCCGGCGGCGCGGGCGACGGCCTGCCGTTCTCTCCCGAGCGGCTGGTGGCACGGCCGGGGAGCCTGAAGCCGCTCTTCGCCGGCATCGCTGACCGCGCGGTGCGCGAGCGCGCCTACCGGACGGTGCGCGAGCGCCGCGACGACTGGCAGGAGATCTACCTCTCGGCGCTCGAGGTCGAGGACGACCCGCGCGCCCTCGACCAGGTCACCGGCGAGCTGCGCCGGGCCAGCGAGCGCGGCCTCGAGCGCTTCTTCGATGGCGTGCTCGCCCAGCCGCACCGCGCCCCGGGCGCCTTCGCCTGGCTCGCCGAGCGCGCCGCCGAGGACGACGAGCTGGCCGGCCGCAACCCGCTGCGCCTGCTCCAGCAGATCCTCGCCGCGATCGGCCGCGACGAGCTGTCCGCCCAGCGCCTGCGCCTGAAGAAGCTGGTCGCCTCGGGCGGCACCGTGCCGCGCCTCTTCAAGCTCCTCTCCGAGGAGCAGGCGCCGGCCGCGGCCGAGGCGATCCACCGCGCCGCCACCCTCGAGCCGCACGAGCGCGCCGACCTGGTCACCGCCCTGGAGCTCCGCTTCCCGATCCTGCGCGCGCGCGCCACCGGCGCCGCCTCGGCGAGCCAGACGCTGTGGGCGACCCCGGAGTCGATCACCGCCAAGCGCGCCGAGCTGGACAAGCTCCTCCGCGAGGAGCTGCCGGCCAACCGCAAGGCGATCGAGGAGGCGCGGGCGCACGGCGACCTGCGCGAGAACTTCGAATACAAGTCGGCGCGCCAGCGCCACGAGTTCCTCTCGGCGCTCGCCACCGAGCTCGACCGCGACCTGCGGCGCGCCCGGGCGATCGACTTCGCCGCCATCGACCCCTCGCAGGTGCGCGTCGGCACCCGCGTCACCCTCCGCGGCGAAGGCACCGGCGAGCGGACGGTGACCCTCCTCGGCCCCTGGGAGAGCGCCCCCGAGGCGGGCGTGGTCTCCTACGAGTCGGAGCTTGCGGCGGCCCTCCTCGGCAAGGCCCCGGGCGAGAGCGCCGAGGCCGGCGGCGAGCGCTACGAGGTGGTCGCGATCACGCGGGCGCGGTAGGCGCGGCCAGCGGCCCGCCGGGTCCCCGGGAACTTTTCCGCCGCCCGCGCCGTCCAAAGGGATCGAGGGCGGGGCCGCCAGGGGCCCGCCTCGATCGACCGGTCCCGGAGGTGCAGGGTGACGAGCACCATCCCCACCGCCCACGCACTGGCCGCCGCCGCGGAGGCGGCGGAGCTGGGCAGCCGCGAGCGGTCGCTGGTCGAGCGCCACCGCTGGGGCGACGCCACCGCCTTCGAAGAGGTCTACCGGCGCTTCGCCGAGATGGTCTTCAACCTCGCCTACCGCCTGGCCGGCGAGCGCGAGGAGGCCGCCGACCTGACCCAGGAGGTCTTCCTCCGCATCTACCGCCACCTCGGCCGCTTCCACGGCGGCTCTTCGCTCAAGACTTGGATCTACCGCGTGGCGCTCAACCACTGCCGCAGCCGGCTCGGCCGCCGCCGCCCGCTCGAGCCGCTCGACGACGCCGGCGCCGAGCCGGTCGATCCCGCGCGCGGCCCCGAGTCGCGGGCGCTCGCCGGCGACGCCGGGCGCCGGGTCGCCGCCGCGCTCGCCGGGCTGCCGCCGGCGTTCCGCGAAGCGGTGGTCCTGCGCGACCTCGAGGGGCTCGCCTACCAGGAGATCGCCGAGGTGCTCGGCGTGCGGGTCGGCACCGTCCGCTCGCGCATCGCGCGCGGCCGCGACCAGCTCCGCGAGATCCTCACCGCCGCCGCCGAGGAGACCGTCCGATGACCGCCCTGGGCACCCACGCCACCACCGACCTGCTCTCGGCCTACCTCGACGGCGAGCTGCCGGGCCGCGACGGCGAGCGGATCGCGGCGCACCTCGGCCGCTGCCCGTCCTGCCGCGCCGAGCTGGACTCGCTGCGCCGGGTGGTGGACACCCTGCGCCGCCTCGACCGCGCCGCGCCGCCGCCAGCGCTGGAACAGCACGTCGCCCGCCGGATCGCGCTCGAGGGGCGCCGGACGGGCTTGCTCGCCCGCGTCGAGGACGAGGTCGCGCGCTTCCGCCCGCGGATCGCCGTCCTGATGCCGTTCACGCTGGTCTTCGCGCTCGCCACGATGCTCTACTTCTTCGCCCAGACCCTGGTCGAGATCGAGAACCGCGGCCCGGCGATCGTCATCCCGCCGCCCGAGGCCGCGCGCGCCTTCCGCGAGCCGGGCGCCCCGGCGGGCGAGCTGCGCAGCGCGGGCGGACGCTCGTTCCGGCGCGCCGGCGACGCCTGGCTCGAGATCGACCTGCCGCCGGACGCCGTACCGCGCGAGGTCGCGGCCGGCTCCGAGGAGGCCGCGGCGCTCCGCCGCGAGCATCCGTGGCTCGACGAGCTGCTCGCCGAGGCCCCGGCGGTGGTGCTGATCGAGGCCGGCGAGGCGGTGCGGGTCCACGCCGCCGTCGAGGCCGGGAAAGGCGAAACCGGGACGTAACCGCCCCCGGACAGCGCCGTCACCGCCGCGTCACCGCCCCGGGCGAAGATTCACGCGGCATGAGCCCGCTCGCCGCCACCCTCCTCGTCTGCTCCCTGCTGCTGTTCGCGCTCCTCGCGCTCGCCGTGACGCTGGCGGCGCACGCCGCCGCCTACCGGTTGCTCGCCCGCAAGCCCGGCCGCGGGTCCGAGCCTCCGCCGTGGCACCCGCCGGTCAGCGTCCTCCGGCCCCTCCGCGGGGTCGACCCCGGCCTCTACGACAACCTCGCCTCGCTGGCGCGCCAGGACTACGAGGCGTTCGAGCTGATGCTCGGCGCCGAGGACCCGGACGACCCCGCGCTCGCGGTCGCCGAGCGGCTGCGCCGCGACTTCCCGGAGGCGGCGATCACGATCGTCGCCGGTGCGCCACGGCGTGCATGGAAAACGGTGTCTCAACCCCAAGGTGCGCGTCCTCGCCGAGCTGACCCGGCACGCCCGCCACGAGCACCTGCTGATCTCCGACTCCAACGTCCGCGCCCGGCCCGGCTACCTGCGGCGATGGTCGAGGAGATGACCTCGACCCACCGGCGCGGCGACGACCGGCCGGTCGGGCTGGTCTCGAGCGTGCTCGCCGGCGGCGGCGAGGAGAGCCTGGGCGCCCTCTTCGAGAACCTGCACCTGAACTCGTTCGTGGCCGCCTCGGTCTGCGCCGCCCAGCTCGCCGGCCACCCCTGCGTGGTCGGCAAGTCGATGCTCTTGCGCCGGCGCGTGCTCGACCGCGCTCGGCGGCTGGGAGGCGGTCGCCGACGTCCTGGCCGAGGACTACGTGCTCGGGCAGCGTTCCACCGCGCCGGCTTGCGGGTGGCGCTCTCGCCGCTGCCGCTGCCCGTGATCGACGAGCGCCGCGGAGTCGGCGAGTTCCTCGAGCGCCACCTGCGCTGGTGCCAGATGCGGCGCCGCATCTCCCCCGCCGCCTACGTCGGCGAGCCGCTGCTCAACCCGGTGCCGTGGTTCGCGCTCGCGGGAGCGGCGGCGCTCGCCGCGGGCGGCCCCGGCGCGCTGGACGAGACCGCGGCCGCGATCGCCGCCGCGGGGATCGCGGTCAAGGCCGCCGCGGACGCGCTCCTCGCCCGGCGCCTGGGGACCGGCGCCGCGGCCGCGCTCGCCGAGCTGCCGTGGACGCCGGTCAAGGACCTCCTGATCGCCGGCGTCTGGGTCGTCGGGTTCTTCCGGCGCACCATCTGCTGGCGCGGCCACCGGCTGCGGCTCGGGCCGGGCAGCCGGCTCGAGCCGGTCCCCGAGCGCGCGCCCCGCTTGACCCCGGCCGCCGCCGGCCCGGAGGCGGCGGCGTGACCCCGCTCGCCGGCGCTCAGGAGACCCTCGGCCGCGCCGAGGGCTGGCTCCGGCTGGTGCTCGCCTGCGACCTCGCGCTGCTGCGCCGGGTACAGCGCTGGGAGCGCGGCGCTGACCCGGTTGATGCGAGCGCTCACCCACTCGGCGACCCGCTCAACTGGCTCCTGCTCTGTGCCGTGCTCGCCACCGCGGGCGGCGAGGGCCCGCGCTCGGCGGCGCTCCTGGCGATCGGCTCGGTGCTCGCGCTGGCGGTCTCGCAGGTGCTCAAGCGGACCTGCAAGCGGCCGCGGCCGAGCGAGGGGATCGACGGCCGCCCGTGCCTCGTGCGCACCCACGCCGCCGACCCCGACGCCTTCTCCTTCCCCTCCGGCCACACCGCGGTGGCGTTCGCCGCGGCGGTCGCGCTCGCCGGCGCCGGCAGCGGCCTCGGCCTGGTGGTGGCGCTCCTGGCCGGCGGCATCGCCGTGTCGCGCGTCTACCTCGGCGCCCACTACCCGCTCGACGTCGCCGCCGGGGCGCTCCTCGGCGCCGCCTGCGGCTGGATTTCTCGTATCGTCGCGTCTTGACGCCGACCGGTCCGCTGCCGCTGGTGGTCGCCCTCGACATGGGCTACGGCCATCTGCGCGCGGCGCACGCGCTCGCCGGCGCGCTCGGCACCGAGGTGCTGCTCGTCGACCGGCCGCCGCTCGCCGAGGGGGAGGAGCTGCTGCTCTGGGCGGCCTGCCGGCGCTTCTACGAGGGCGTCTCGCGGCTCTCCCAGCTCCCGGTCGTCGGCGCGCCGCTGCGCTCGCTGCTCGACGCGATCACCGACATCCCGCCGCTTCACCCCACCGCGACCTCTCGGAGCCCGACTTCCAGTGCCGGGCGCTCGGCAGGCGGCTGGCCAAGGGGCTCGGCCGCGGCCTGGCGGCGCGCCTGGCGGAGACCAGCGAGCCGCTCCTGACCACCTTCTTCACCCCCGCGCTGGCCGCCGCGCGAGCCGGCCGCGGGCCGGTCTAGTGCCTGGTCACCGACAGCGACATCGCCCGCGTCTGGGCGCCGCTCGACCCCGCGGCGGGCGGCATCCGCTACCTGGCGCCGAGCCGCCGCGCGCTGCGCCGCCTCCAGGCCTACGGCGTGCCGCCGGACGACGTCCACTTGACCGGCTTCCCGCTCCCCCACGAGCTCCTGGGCGGCCCCGACCTGCCGGTGCTCCGCCGCAACCTCGCGGCGCGCCTGGTCCGGCTCGACCGCGAGGGCTCTTCCGCGGCGAGCTGCGGCGCGACCTCGAGCGCGATCTCGGCCCGCTCCCCGCCGCCGAGGAGGGCCGGCCGCCGCTGGTGGCCTTCGCGGTCGGCGGCGCCGGCGCCCAGTCCGAGCTGGGCGAGCGCCTGGCCGCCGCGCTGGCGCCGGACCTGCGGGACGGCCGGCTGCGCCTGGCTCTGATCGCCGGCGTGCGCGCGGAGGTGGCGGAGGGGTTCGAGCGCGCGCTCGACGCCGCCGGCCTCGGCGGGCTGCCGAGGGAGAGCGTCGAGATCGTCCTCGAGCCCGACCTCCTGTCGTACCTCGCGCGCTTCAACCGGCTGCTCGCCGAGATCGACGTGCTCTGGACCAAGCCGAGCGAGCTGACCTTCTTCGCCGCGCTCGGCCTGCCGCTGGTGCTGTCGTCGCCGGTCGGCACCCACGAGCGCTACAACCGCCGCTGGCTGGTCGAAAACGGCGCCGGTCTCAAGCAGCGGAACCTCCACCACCCGGGCGGCTGGCTCGCCGAGCTGCTCGCCGACGGCACCCTCGCCGCGGCCGCCTGGAGCGGCTACACGCGGCTGCCCAAGCACGGGCTCTACCGGATCCTCGAGCTGCTCGGGCGGCCCCTGCCGGGGGCGGCTCGGTAGCCGGCGGCTATCATCCGCGGCGTGATCCGCGACGAGGAGCACCGGCCGGCAGCGCCCGCCCCGCCCCCGGCCGGTGAGCCGCCGGAGGGCGCCCCGGCCCGGGAGACCGCCGCGCCGCCGCCGTCCGGCAGGCCGGCCCGCCGCCGCCGGGGCTGCCTGCGCTGGCTCGCGGCGGCCTGCGCGCTCCTGGCCCTGTGGATCGGCTGGAAGGCGCTCACCTGGCCGGACGTCGCGGCGCTCGCGACCGAGAACCCTGAGACCACGGCGTTCATCGAGCGCTGGCGCGAGCAGCGGCGGCGGGCCGGCGAGAGCGATGCCGTGGCTTGGCGCTGGGTGCCCTACGGTCGGATCTCGCCGCATCTGAAGCGCGCCGTGCTGGTGGCCGAGGACATCGACTTCTTCGACCACGAGGGCTTCGCCGAGGAGGAGATCCGCGAGGCGCTCTCGACCGCCTGGCGCGAGCGCCGGGCGCCGCGCGGGGCGTCGACGATCACCCAGCAGGTGGCCAAGAACCTCTGGCTCTCCCCCTCCTACGACCCGCTGCGCAAGGTCGAGGAGGCGCTCCTGACCCGCGGGCTCGAGCGCCGTCTGGAGAAGCGCCGGATCCTCGAGATCTACCTCAACGTCGCCGAGCTGGGCCCGGGGATCTACGGCGCGGAGGCCGCCGCGCGGCATTACTTCGGCACCTCGGCCGCCGGCCTCACCGAGCGCCAAGCCGCCGAGCTGGCGGCCTCGCTGTCGCGGCCGCGGAGCTGGCACCCCGGGGTCGAGAGCCGCGGCTACCGCCGCCAGGTCGAGCGGATCGAAGGGCGGATGCGGCGCGCGGGGTGGCTCTGGAAGGTGATCTAGCCCGGTCGTTCGAGTCAGCCGTCCGCCGGCCCGCCCGCCTCGCGCGCGGTGCGCACCGCGGCCCGGACCGCACGCTCGAGCCGGCTCCGGATCCTCTCGTCCCAGCCGGTGATCCGGAACACCTCCCGCCCCTGGTGGTCGAGCAGGACGTAGGTCGGGTAGACCCTGACCCGGAAGTGCTCGCGAGTCACCTCGCCGCTCTGGTCCCAGACCTGGGTCCACTCCATGTCGTGCTGCTCGATGAAGACCTCGAGGTCGCCGCGCGAGGCGTCAGTGCTCACCCCGACCAGCTCGAACGGCTCGCCGCGCAGCTCCTGGGCCAGCCGGCCGAGCACCGGCGCCGCCTCGCGGCAGGGCGGGCACCAGGTGCCCCAGAAGTCGAGCAGCACCGCGCGGCCGGCGAAGTGATCCGGGGTCAGCGAGCGACCCTCGAGGGTGGTCATCGAGTAGGCGTCGCTCTCGGACTCGGTCGCGCTCTCGGCTCCGGCCTCGGCCGCGCCGGCGGCGCGCGCCGAGACCACCTGCCGGAGCGTCTCCTGCGCCCGGAACCGGAGCGGGGGATCGTCGCCCGCCGCGGCCACCGCACGCCGCGCCGCCTTCTCGGCGGACGCCAGGGCGCCGAGCTGCTGATAAGCGCGGGCAAGCCCGATCAGCGCCTCCGCCGAGCCGCCCCCGGCCAACTCGTCGGCCTCGCGGAAGGCGCGCACCGCGTCGTCGGCGAGCTTGCGTTCGAGGAGGTCCTGGCCCTGGGCGATCTTCTCCTGGATTGGATCGGCAGCGGGCTCGGCAGCCTCGGCGGAGGAGGCACCGGTGGCGCCAGCGCCCGGCGACGGCGCGACGGAGAGGAGGCCGGCGAAGAGAAGCACGGCCGAGGCGGACTGGCGACGGCTGGTGCGCCTCGGGTTCCGACGCCGGGAAAGGGCGCGTGTCGGGATGGCTCACCTCCGGGTCGGTCTTCGGGGCACCGCAAGACACCTGGCCGGCATCGCGAAACGAGCAATCGCCGTGATTCTAACCGATTGGACGCCGGGCCGCTCTCAAAACGTCACCACCCTCCCCGCCTCCCCGATCAGCCGCGCGAAGGTCGGCCAGCCGGCGAGGGCGTCGACCCGGGCCTGGACCGCCGCCGGGTCGAGGCCGAGGAGCGCGGTCGAGGCCGAGCAGGCGTAGAGGCGGATCGCGCCGGACTCGCGGCCGGGGGCGAGGAGCGAGGAGAGCGGCGGGAAGGCGGCGGCCTCGATCGCGGCGGCGGCGAGCGGCGGGTCGGGGTCGAGGGCGTCCCAGCGGTCGCGCGCCCAGGCGTCGAGGGCGGCGAAGAAGAGCGCGAGGTCGGCGCGGCCGCCGGCGGCGGCGACCGAGGCGGCGAGCGAGGTGGCCTGGAAGCGCCGGTCCCAGGAGCCGCCGTGGGCGAGGATCAGGACGTGCACGGGCGGCTCCTCGAGGCGGCCGCTCCGGAGTCAGGCGTCGAGCCGGCTGACCTTGCCGTCGTCGCCGACGCGCCAGAGGTCGCCCGACCAGATCAGCTCCTCGAGGCTGCCGGCACCCTTGGCCTCCCGCTCGCGCCGGATCTGCTCGACCACCCCCTGCTCGTAGGGCGGGCGCTCGATCGCGCGCAGGACGCCGAGCGGGGTCGGGAACTGGGGCGGCAGCAGGTGGGCGGCGAGGAACGGCAGCACCGGCCCGGGGGTCGACTCGTCCCAGACCAGGCAGTCGGCCTCAGTGAAGCGGTCGCCGAGCGCGATCACCTCGAGATCGGTGCCGTGGAGGCGGATCCCCTTGTCGCGCCCCTTGCCGAAGACCAGGGGCTTGCCGTGCTCGAGGTAGACGATCGCGTCGTCGCGGTTCTCCTTGTCGGTCATGTAGGCGAAGGCGTCGTCGTTGAAGATGTTGCAGTTCTGGTAGATCTCGATGAACGCCGAGCCCTGGTGCTTCGCCGCGCGGTGGAGGATCTCTTTGAGGTGCGGCAGGAAGATGTCGACGCCGCGGGCGACGAAGGTGGCGCCGGCGCCAAGCGCCAGCGCCAGCGGGTTGAACGGCGTGTCGACCGAGCCGACCGGGGTCGAGGCGGTGCGCTTGCCCTGCTCGGAGGTCGGCGAGTACTGCCCCTTGGTCAGGCCGTAGATCCGGTTGTTGAACATCAGGATCTTGAGCCCGACGTTCCGGCGCAGGCAGTGGATCAGGTGGTTGCCGCCGATCGACAGCGCGTCGCCGTCGCCGGTCGCCACCCAGACCTCCAGCTCGGGCCGGGTCATCTTGAGCCCGGAGGCGACCGCCGGCGCCCGGCCGTGGATGGTGTGGAAGCCGAAGGTGTTCATGTAGTAGGGGAAGCGGCTCGAGCAGCCGATCCCCGACACGACCACGAAGTCCTCCTTCGGGATCCCCAGCTCGGGGAACACCTGCTGCACCGCCGAGAGGATCGCGTAGTCCCCGCAGCCGGGGCACCAGCGCACCTCCTGGTCGGTCTGGAAGTCCTTCCTCGACAGCGACGGCGGCGCGGGCACGGCGGCGGCCCCGTTGCTCGTGGGCGAGGCGATCGGGTCAGTGGACACGGGCGGTCTCCCCGAGGATCGAGCGGATCCTCTCGTGGATCTCGGAGCGGAAGAACGGGCGGCCCTGGACCTTGCCGTAGCTGACCACGTCCTTCAAATAGCGGCCGCGGAGCAGGAAGGCGAGCTGGCCCGAGTTCATCTCGGGCACCAGGACCTGGTCGAAGCGGGCGAGCACCGCACCGAGGTTGGCCGGCATCGGGTTGAGCCAGCGCAGGTGGGCGCGCGAGACCGGCAGCCCCTCGGCGCGCGCGGCCGCGACGGCGCCGGTGATCGCGCCCGCGGTCGAGCCCCAGCCGAGGACCAGGAGCGGCCCGCCGGCGGGGTCCCCGTCGACCTCGACGTCGGGCACCTCGGCGACCACCCGCGCAACCTTCTCGGCCCGCAGCCAGGTCATCCGCTCGTGGTTGGCCGGGTCGTAGGAGACGTTGCCGGTGACGTCCTCCTTCTCGAGGCCGCCGATCCGGTGCTCGAGGCCGCGCGTGCCGGGCACCGCCCACGGCCGCGCCAGGGTCTCCTCGTCGCGCAGGTAGGGGGTGAAGCCCTCGGGATCGGTGCGGCGGGCGACCGGCAGCTCGGGCAGGCCGGCCGGATCGGGGAGCCGCCAGGGCTCCGAGCCGTTCGCGATGTAGCCGTCCGAGAGCAGCACCACGGGGACCATGTACCGGATCGCCACCCGGCAGGCCTCGATCGCGGCGTCGAAGCAGTCCTTGGGCGAGGCGGCGGCGATCACCGGCAGCGGCGACTCGCCGTTGCGCCCGAAGAGCACCTGGAGGAGGTCGCTCTGCTCGGTCTTGGTCGGCAGGCCGGTCGAGGGGCCGCCGCGCTGGATGTCGATCACCACCAGCGGCAGCTCGACCATCACCGCCAGATTCATCGCCTCGGCCTTGAGCGCGATGCCGGGGCCCGACGAGGTGGTCACCGCCAGGGCGCCGCCGAAGCTGGCGCCGATCGCCGAGCAGACCGCGGCGATCTCGTCCTCGGCCTGGAAGGTGGTGACCCCGTAGCGCTTGAAGCGCGCCAGCTCGTGGAGGAGCCCGGAGGCCGGCGTGATCGGGTAGGCGCCGAGGAAGAGCGGCAGGCCCGCCTTCTGCGCCGCCGCGACCAGCCCGAGCGCGAGCGCCGAGTTGCCCAGGATGTTGCGGTAGGTGCCCGGCACCAGCGCCGCTGGCTCGACCTCGTAGCGCGCCTGGAACATCTCGCTGGTCTCGGCGAAGGCGTGGCCGGCCCGGAGCACGCGCGCGTTGGCGTCGGCCAGCTCGGGGCTCTTCGCGAACTTCTTCGCCAGCCAGTCGAGGGTGTTGTCCATCGGCCGGGAAAACAGCCAGTAGACGACCCCGAGGGCGAAGAAGTTCTTGCACCGGTCCTTGGCCTTGGTGTCGAGGCCGGTGTCCTCGAGGGTGCGCCGGGTCAGCGTCGTGAGATCGATCTCGAACAGCCGGTAGGCGTCGAGCGAGTGGTCCTTGAGCGGGTTCGCGGCGTAGCCGGCCTTCTTCAAGTTCCGCTCGTTGAACTCGTCGGTGTTGACGATCAGCACGCCGTTGCGCTTCAGGTCCCCGAGGTCCTTCTTGAGCGCCGCCGGGTTCATCGCCACCAGCACGTCGGGGGCGTCGCCCGGAGTGTGGATGTCGTGGTCGGCGATCCGCACCTGGAACCCCGAGACCCCGGCCAGCGTCCCCGCCGGGGCGCGGATCTCGGCCGGGAAGTCGGGCAGCGTCGAGAGGTCGTTGCCCAGGAGCGCCGAGGTGTTGGTGAACTGCGTGCCGGTCACCTGCATGCCGTCGCCCGAATCGCCCGAGAAGCGGATCACCACGTCCCGGTAGCGCTCGAGGACGGCCTTCTTCGGAGCCGAGGACGGCGGGGGGGCGAGGTCGGTGGTCATGACGGGTCAGTCTAGCAGTGCGGGGGCTCGGCGCCTCACTTCACCATAGGATACGCGGCCAGCGCGCGGCCACCCGACCATGGAAGCGACCCCCTCCTCCCTCGCCTTGGGGCTGGCTCGGCAGCCTGGCGGTCGGCGCGCTCGGCAACCTCCCGGGCCAGGACCTGATGCAGCGCGTCTTCGCCTCCCGCTCGGCGGCGGTCGCCCGCGGCGCCTGCCTGGTCGCCAGCGGCGCCTACCTGACCTTCGGCCTGCTGCCGCTGATGCTCGGGCTCTCGGCGCGGCTGCTCCTGCCCGGCTCGGTCGAGGAGAGCATCCTCCCCGCCATGGCCCACCTCTTCCTGGCCCCGGGTGCCGGCGGTGATCTTCGTCCTCGCCCTGGTCTCGGCGGTGCTCGCGACCCTCGACGGCACTATCCTCTCCTCCTCGGGCGTCCTGGCCCAGAACGTCCTGCCGCGTTGGAGCCGGGCGCCGGCGCTGACCCTCAACCGCCGGTCCGTCCTCGGCGTCACCGCGGCGAGCGTGGCGATGACCTACGCCGGCGAGGACGCCTACAGCCTGCTCGAGGACGCCTACGAGCTGCCGATGGTCGGCCTCGTCGTCCCCCCTCGCCCTCGGCCTCTGGCGCCCGCCGGCCCGCGAGACTCCCGCCCTCGCCGCGATGGCCACCGGCACCGGCCTCTGGCTGGCGCACTACGTCCTCGGCTGGGAGACCTTCTTCGCGCCCTGGCTGCCGTGGCCGGTCCCCACCTCGCTGGCGGCGACGGCGTGCAGCCTGACGGCGGGCGGGTGGGTGCGGGGCGTGCCCGCGGGGGCGGCGGGGCCTAGATCGCGCAAAGGGACACTAAACTGATCTTCTGCCTCTAGCGTCCACTGCGGGTGTTCTCTCGGGTTCTGCGTGATCCCGCAGGATGCTCGCCAATCGACTCACTCCGCGATCTAGTTCCAACGACGCGGGCACCTTCAATCCAGCATAGCCTGGTCCCTCGCAATCCCGTCGGTAGGCGACCAAACTTACGCAGTCCATCATCTTGCTCGCGTCACTCCCGACCTGGATAGTCTTCAGGAGTTCTCGATCATCGACGACCTCTACGGCTAAGAACAAGAAGCACATTGGCTGGCTTTGACGCAACCACGACTCGAGACTCGCGGCAGGACCCTGGCTTGCTCCCTCCCTACGCGCCCGCTCGGCCTTCAAGTCTATGGCCCTCAAGAAAGGAGCGTTGATTCTCCTCCGCAACTCGGCGCTACTGGAGCGGACAGCAGCATTCCTTCGTCGTGAATCCTCAGCCCTCGGCCCGCTCACTACCTTGGACTCGACCAGTATTTCGACTCTCCCATCAGTAGGGTAATGGGTTGAGAGCTGGTGCTCACGAAAAATGACACCCGAGCTGCTCCCGCGACCGGACAGCATGCAACCAGAAGAGTTTTCAAGCAGCAACTTGACCAACTTGCCGAAGAAGCGCTCCCTGCGCTGCTGCTTATTAGCCGCTCTTGGCGCATCGGCACCATCTGATCGATCAAGGTCCCACAGCACCCGCAAGAAGCGCGACTCAACCTCGGTCCACAGCCTGGCGCGAGGGGTGCCCACCTCTTCCAATGCTCGCTGAAGCCATACGTCGCTTGACCCCAAACCTACCCTCTCTCCCCGATCCTGGCGAATCTGCGAACGAAGGTCATCATCGTACTGCCCGTGTCCCAAAGTGGGCCTTGCGTCTGGCTAGCGAAAAGCTCGCAATCCGACTAGACGAAGCCGCTGTACCTCTTGCGATAACAGCATCGCTATGTTCCTGCGGCCGCAGCTCGTTCGGCGTCCAGAGCTTCTCTAAGGCAACTCGCAAGCTGTATATCACGTTCGCGGCGGTTCGCCAAGTCCGAGGCGGCTCGCTCCACTGCAAGAGCGTATCTCCGTACGTTATCGGCGATGGTGCTGTCCTCTGGATCTGCCAGGAAGCGGTCAACCGAGCGCCCAAAGTCGAGAAGATTCTCTCTGACCCGAGCTCGCCCCTCACGCGAGAACGGTGCGATCTCCGCGTACCGAACAAGAACCAAGAAAAGCGTATAGAAGTCAGACTTCTTCCTCCACCTCGTCCTCACCATATCCGGCAGAAGTGCCGACAGTTCGCCCAGAGTCTTCTGGACAACGGATTCGACCTCTTCTCGTCGAGAATAAACGCGCTCGTATGCTTGATACCAGTCGTCAAGGGAGTCCTTCTTGTTCTGAAGGCCGTGAAGGTAGGCCACGACCAGCTCGCTGACAAATTCTATATCAATCATTCTGCGTATGTCATTAGCCGTAAACACTCCGAAGGATGACCACCGATCGTCGCTTGCAAGACCCTCTACGCTGCTAATAAACTCTCCCCAGTAGGTCGCATGCCTCAACTCCTGAGCATTCAGCGCCACTACATTCCTGTTCAGCCGCTGGAACATAGCCCTTAGGTCAGGATCTGGCATATCAGGCAGTACTCGGACAACGAAGTTGTAATTGTAGACCTGCCGTTTTTGCTCACTGCTCAGGTCATCGAACGACATGTCCGAGAAGTCTGGTGAATCAGATGGATCTAGGGCCACATCCCCATCAAGAAACTCGAGACAGGCCCGCAATCTCTGCTGCCCATCGACAACGACATAGCGATCATGTCCCTCAGCATCAGTGAACTCCTGCATGTAGAGTTCCGGAACAGGAAAACCACGCAAAATGGTGTCGATCAGGAAGGCCTTTTGTCTCGCAGTCCATACAGGATTGCGCTGAAATGGAGCCTTTAGCTCGAGTTCTCCGCTCTTGTGGCGCTTGGCAAACCAGGCAACGCTGTGCGTAGTTGAGTTAAGGAAGCTCTGCACCAGGCCCTCCTTCCGGATCGAGCAAGACATTTCTTAGCCTCTTTAGCCCAAGCAACTGATAGCTGCGAAGCGCGCTAAAATCCTTGTAGATCCTAAAGTTGACCTGCCTGTTTAGCGTACTAGGGATTCCTGCCAGGTTTGAGCGGGCCTCAAGCCACGGCGCAGCAAAAGGCATTATAGGAAGGATTCGGTCCATTGCAATGCAACCCCAATAGATGTATCGGCGTTGGTGGTCTATAACGGCGGCTCGCTGAGGTGGCGTAAGAGGAGAGAGCGTCCAATCGAGGGACCTAAGACAGTGCCAAGCCTCCGAGAAGAAGTAGTCGGATACGACTGCGACATCGATATCAGACTGGCCGTCGAATGCTCTGAGGTTCTTGCTTGGGCTGAGACTGCAGCCGGTCGCCGCACTGCCGACAATAATGAGTTCAGATGGGTCCACACCAATCGCGGCAGCAAGAGTCTGCCTCCAGGACCGATAAGTTGCCCAACACCCTTCGAACACATGGGGCACCTGTTCGAATAGAAGCTCGCTGACGAGTTCGTTCAAGCTTCGCCCAAGTATGCGCGACTTGAGGTCGTCCATCTCGCTGTTCCTGCCTCGTCCCGCCAGGGCCACTCTCGAAGCTGATTCTCATCAAAGTCGGGCACGCAATCTTGCCACAAACCCCTCCAGATCGCCCAACCTGTTCTCGATCACCTCGCGGACGATCACCAGATTCACTCGTCCATACTCATGGACCAGCAGGTTGCGGAAACCGACCATCCGCTGGAGGTCGGGCACCTGCGCGGGTTCCAACCACCCGCCCCGCGCCAGCAGCTCGAAAAGCTCGCGCAGGTTCTCCGGCTCGCCCAACCGTTCGTCGGAGACCACATGCGAGGCGACGTCGAGGACCGCCTGGACGGCGAGCTGGAGGGTGTGGGAGACGAAGCGTTCTTCTTTGATGTCGGTGGTCAGGAGATCGAGGCGGGCGAGGGTCCGGAGCTGCCGGAGGTAGGTCTCGATCTCGGCCAGCTTCTTGGCCACGAGGTCTGCGTCGGTCACGGCCGTGCCTCGCGCCGGCGGTAGCGTTCGAGGATCGGCAGGAGGTCGAAGTACTCGGCCCGCCGGGCGACCTCGAAGCGGACGCGGCGGGAGCGGTCGCGCTCGATCACCAGCTCGCCGTCGCGCAGCACGCGGTGGACCAGGTCGGCGGGCGCCCGGTTCATCACCACCAGGTCGACCGCGCGGCCGAGGGCGCCGGCGAGGTCGTCCTGGAGGTCCAGGAGGAGCCCTTCGAGGGTCTCGGGAGGATCTTCGCTCAGGAGCAGGGCGAGGTCGACGTCGCTCGCTTCCCGAGCCGTGCCGCGGGCGCGGCTGCCGAAGAGCCAGGCGGCGGCGATGTCGTCCCGGCCGGCGAGCAGCTCGCGCAGGCGGTCCGGGAGGTCGGCGGCCATGGCGATCGGGGGCCGCGATCCGGCGCGCGGCTCAACCGGCGGCGCCGGCTCCGGCCTCGCCGCCGCTCGCCGCCTTCGCTTTCGCCGCCGCGACCAGGTCGAAGGCCTCGCGGCGCATCCGGTCGCGCTCGGCCGTCCTCCTCGGGGTAGACCGGGCGGTAGCCGAGCTGCTCTCGGTCGAAGGTGAAGGGCTTCATCAGGTCGTCCTTGCCGACGATCGACTGCTCGCGGGTGAAGTAGGCCATGTCGTAGTTGTTCGACATGATGATCGCCTCTTCCGGGCAGGCGTCGACGCAGTAGCCGCAGAAGACGCAGCGCAGCATGTCGATCTCGTAGACCACCGGGTACTTCTCGATGTTGACGTCCGGATGCTCGCCGGCCTCGATGTGGATGCACTCGGCCGGGCAGGCGGTGGCGCAGAGGAAGCAGGCCACGCAGCGCACCGAGCCGTCCGGGCGGGTGGTCAGGATGTGGTGGCCGCGGAAGCGGTGGCTGTACTCGCGGCGCTCCTCGGGGTACTCGATGGTGTAGCGCTCGCCGGGCCGGAAGAGGTTGCGCGAGCAAGTGGCGGAGGGTCACCACCAGGCCGCCGAGCAGCGGCAGGTAGAGCCGCTCGGCCAGGTCATCCGCTTCGGCCGGACCTCGCTCGGGTGCTCGGCGAGGCCGGGCGGGGCGGGGCGGGTGGCGCTCTCAGGCGAGGCGGCGGGGTCATCGTTCGAGCTCTCCGGCGATCACGTTCAGGCCGCCCAGGGAGACGATGGCGTCGGACAGCGAGCCGCCGTTGATCAGGCGCGGGAAGGTCGAGAAGATCGGGAAGCAGGGCGGCCGCACCTTGATCCGGTAGGGCTTGGCCGAGCCGTCGCTGAGGATGTAGAAGCCGAGCTCGCCGTTGGCGCCCTCGACCATGCCGTAGCGCTCGCCCGCCGGCACCTGGATGCCGTCCATGATCAGCTTGAAGTGGTAGATCATGGCCTCCATCTGGTTGTAGCAGGCCTCCTTGGGCGGCAGCGCGACGTGCGGGTCGTCGACGATGAACGGGCCCTCCGGCATGCCGCGGTCGAGGAGCTGGCGGATGATCTTGAGCGACTGGCGGATCTCCAGCATGCGGATCCGGTAGCGGTCGTAGACGTCGCCGCCGTAGAGCACCGGCACCTCCCAGTCGACCGTGTCGTAGAGGTCGTAGGGGTGCGCGCGGCGGACGTCGTAGCCGACGCCGCTGGCGCGCAGGCAGGGGCCGGTCCAGCCCCAGTTGACCGCCTCCTCGCCGGAGATCGCGGCGATCCCGACCGAGCGGTCGAGCCAGATCCGGTTCTTGTCGACCAGCTTCTCGACGTCGTCGAGGAACGGCGGGATGATCTCGAGCAGGCGCTTGCGGCAGCGCGCCTTGAAGTCGGGCGGCAGCTCCTGCGCCAGGCCGCCGATGCGGCAGTAGGAGACGGTCAGGCGCGCGCCGCAGCAGGACTCGAGCAGGCCGTAGATCTCCTCGCGCGGCTGGAACATGTACCAGAAGTTGGTCAGCGCGCCGGCGTCGACCAGCGTCGTGCCGTTGCAGACGCAGTGGTCCATGATGCGCGAGAACTCGGAGAGGATCGTGCGCGCCCACACCGCCCGCGGCGGCACCTCGACGCCGAGCATCTTCTCCACCGTCCGGCAGTAGCCGACGTTGTTGATGAACGACGAGCAGTAGTTGAGCCGGTCGGTGTAGGGGATCACCTGCTGCCAGGTGTGGGTCTCCGCCATCTTCTCGAAGCAGCGGTGGAGGTAGCCGATCTCGACGTCGCGAGGCGACGATGGTCTCGCCGTCGAGCACCGCCATCAGCCGGAAGGTGCCGTGCATGGCCGGGTGCGAGGGGCCGATGTTGATGGTCATCCGCTCGAACATGTCGTCCTCGCCCTCGGGCGAGGTCGAAGTGCGGGCTTGTAGATCTTGTCCTCGGTCAGGATCCAGCGCCGCGCCGGGTCGTAGTCCTTGCGCAGCGGGTGCCCCTGGAAGCCCTCGTGGCAGAGGATGCGGCGCAGGTTCGGGTGGCCCTCGAAGTGGAAGCCGAACATGTCGAAGAGCCTCGCGCTCGAACCAGTCGGCGGCCTTCCAGACCGGGATCAGCGACGGCAGCGACCGGGTCGTCCTCGGCGAGCGGCACCTTGAGGCGCAGCCGCGCGTTGCGCGGGATCGAGTAGAGGTGGTAGACCGCCTCGAAGCGCCGCCTCGTCGGCCGCGCGCGGTCCGGGAAGTCGACGCCGCAGAGGTCGAGCAGCAGGTCGAAGCGGGTCGCGGGGTCGTCGCGCAGCTCGCGGGCGAGGTCGGCCAGGACCTCGCGGCCGACGATCCAGGTCGGCTGGTCGAGCGGTCGCCGTGGCGGTCTCCGGACGGCGACCTTGCCGCGTACTTGCCGGCGAACCGCGGCGACCGCTCGGACGGCGGCGCGGCGGTGAGCTCGGCGACGGTCACGGCCGTCTGCGGGTCATGCGGCCAGTCAGCGACCGTCACGCGGCAGGTCTCGTGGCGGATCTCTCAGACCCTGCGGCGGCCTCGGCGCTCTCGGCCTCCGCCGCGTCGTGCTCCTGCGCCGCGCTTGCGCGCTTCGCGCGGTCGCGCACCACCTTCTCCTTGAGCTGGAGGATGCCGTAGATCAGCCCCTCGGGCGTCGGCGGGCAGCCCGGGACGTAGACGTCGACCGGGATGATCTCGTCGATCCCCTGCATCACGTGGTAGGCGCGGTAGAAGCCGCCCGAGCAGGCGCAGGCGCCCATCGAGATCACCCACTTGGGGTCGGCCATCTGGTCGTAGATCCGCTTGAGCACCGGCGCCATCTTGTCGTTGATGGTGCCGGCGACGAGCAGCACGTCGCTCTGGCGCGGCGAGAAGCGCACCACCTCGGAGCCGAAGCGCGACAGGTCGTAGTGGCTCGACACCGTGCACATGAACTCGATGGCGCAGCAGGCGGTGCCGAACGGGAAGGGCCAGAACGAGTGGCGCTGACCCCAGTCCTCGAGCGTCGTCGAACCGGGTGGTGACCCAGCTCTCTCCGGTGGTCGGCTTCATCGTGGCTCCTGACTGGCGACCTCGGCCGGCAGGTCGACGTCGCCGCGGGCGGCGTTGTAGCGGTCGCGCAGCCGGATCAGACCGTCGAGGTGGCCGCGCTGGGCCGCGATCACCGACTCGAAGGTGCCGCCGGCCTCGTCGCCGACCTCGCCGCGCATCTTCGGGTAGAGGACGTCGTTCTCGTAGCGCTCGTCGGCGATCGCGGCGGCGAGGTCGGAGCCGGCGCCGTGCACCTGCCCCGCCGCCTCGAGCTGGGCGATCGCCAGCCGGTCCTTCTCCGCGGCCAGCCGCCGCCAGTGCGCCGCCAGGTTGGGCAGGCCGTCGCGCTCGGTGCGGGCGGCGTAGGCGCGGTAGCGGGCGGCGGCCACCGCCTCGGCGGTGAAGCCGGTCTTCAGGTGCTCCTGGGCTCGCGGGATTCTGGACACGGGGTCGGTCTCCTGTCGCGGTCCTGCGGGGTCGTCCGGGGGGCGGGGGCGTCCCCGGGAAGGCTGCGGCGGGCTAAGATGCCGCCGGGTGCGGTCGCATTCTATGCAAGATGCCGGCGGCCGGCCACCCGCCGCACGCGCGGCCGGCGTAACCCCGGGCCGTCCCCCGCGTAGAGAGGGCGACTCCTCCCCGCCGCGACCCCCGAACCGTGAGCAAGCGCCGAATCGCCCTCCTCGCCCTGCTGGCGGCGCTCCTCGCGCTCGCCTTCGCCGGCCTGCCGGTGGTGACCACCCTGGCGCGCATGGTGCTGGTGGCGGTGGCGATCCTCGCCCTGCTGTGGGCGCTCGGCCGCCTCTACCGGCGGGCGCTCTGGAAGGTCGGCCGGCGCCTCGCCTTCTCCTACTTCCTGATCGGCGTGGTGCCGATCCCGCTCGCGCTCCTGCTGCTCGGCGCCGCCGGCTACCTCGGCGCGGGGTTCCTGCTCGGCCACGTCTACCGCGATGCGGTGGCCTCGGTGCGGGCCGATCTCGAGGGGGAGGCCGCGGCGCGCCTGGCGCTGGCGCGGGCCGGCGTCGCGCAGCCGGAGGCGCTCCGGGTCGATTCCCGCGGCGCTCCCGGCGATCCGGCCGGCACCGCGGACGGCTCCCCCGCCGGGCCCGCTACCGGCGAGGGGAGCGAGCCGTCCGGCTGGGCGCTCTACCGCGGCGGCCGGCGGACCGCCGGCGATCCCCGCCTGCCCGCGGAGTGGCCCGGGTGGGCGGCGCGCGCCGGCGAGGCCTGGTTCGTCGCCGGCCCCGACCAGGCGCCGAGCCTCGCCGCCGCCGCCGGCGACGGCGCGCCCGGGGCGATCGCGCTCTGGCCCGGCGACCTCGCCGAGGAGCTGCGCGAACGCGCCGGGGTCTGGGTCGACCACCTGCCGCCGTCGGCCGACACCGGGAACGGGTTGACGGTCGACGTCGGCGACCGCCGCTGGACTTTCCAGACCCCGCCCGACGATCCCGCCCGCAAGGCGCGCGCCGAGGCGTTCTTCGCCGCCCGCCGGCCGCCGGCACCGCCCGGCGAAACCGGCGAGGGAGCCGGCGAGACCGCAGGCGACCCGGAGGAACCGCCGCTCCGCGACCGCCCGCTCCTCTTCTGGGGTCAGCTCTCCGGGCCGGTGCTGTCGCTCGCCGACGGCGCCGAGCTCCACCCCTACTTCTTCTCTTCCCTGCGGTCGACGCCGCGCGGTCTCGCCGGGCGCTTCCAGTCGCCCGACGAGACCGGCCTCGACGCCGCGATCTGGGGCGCGCTCCTGACCTTCGCGTTCCTGCTCTTCGACGCCTACGCGGTGGCGGCGGTGATGGCGGCGGTGATGATCTTCGCCCTTTCCCGCGCCTTCAACCGCCTCTCGAGCGCCACCCAGGCGGTGCGCGCGGGCGATTTCTCGGTGCGCATCCCGGTCAAGCGCCGCGACCAGGTCGGCGAGCTCCAGCGCTCGTTCAACGGCATGACCCAGGAGCTCGAGCACCTGGTCGCCACCGCGGCCGAGAAGGAGGTGCTGGAGAAGGAGCTGGCGATCGCGCGCGAGCTCCAGCGGAGCCTCCTGCCGCGCGAGCTGCCGGGCGGCGAGGCGGTCGAGTTCGCGACCCTCTTCGCGCCCAGCGCGGCGATCGGCGGCGACTACTTCGACGTCCTCGGGCTCGGCGACGGCCGCCTCGCGGTGGTGATCGCCGACGTCTCCGGCCACGGCCTGCCGTCGGGGCTGCGGATGGCGATGCTCAAGGCGGCGCTGACCATCCTGGTCGAGGCCGAGCTGGACGCCGAGGGGATCCTCGGGCGCCTGCGACGAGATGGTGCGCTCGGGCGACGACCGCCGGGTCTTCGTCACCGCCACCCTGGCGCTCGCCGACCTCGCCGCCGGCACCCTCGAGATCACCAACGCCGGCCACCCGCCGACCTACCTGCTGCGCGGCGGGACGGTCGAGGAGATCCTGCTCCCCGGCTCGCCGCTCGGCGGCCTCGGCCGCGACTACGGCCGGCGGCTCCTCGCGCTCGAACCGGGCGACGTCCTGGTCTGGCTCTCCGACGGGCTGATCGAGGCCACCGACGCGGACGGCCGGCCGTTCGGCTACGACGGCGTCCTCGCGGCGCTCGCGGCCGCCGCCGCCGAGGGGCTACGGCTCGCGACCGCGGCCGCGGCCGCCAACCTCGAGAGCGCCGCCGGCTCGCTCACCGCCGCCGCCGTCCGCGACCGCCTGCTCGCCGCGGTCGAGGCGCACGCCGGCGGCCGGCCGGTCGAGGACGACCGCACGGTGGTGGTGATGCGCTACAAGGCTTCGGCGCCGAGCTGACGTCAGGGGCGAGTGGTCAGGTCGAGAATCCGAGCGTGGCGTAGATGCGCTTCACGTAGTTGCGGGTCTCGCGGTACGGGGGCACGCCGCCGTAGCGGTCGACCGTCCCCTCGCCGGCGTTGTAGGCGGCGAGCGCGCGCAGGACGTCGCCGCCGAAGCGCTCGATCAGCCAGGCGAGGTAGCGGGCGCCGGCGTCGAGGTTCTTCGCCGGGTCGTGGATCTCGGCGAAGGAGAGGCCGAAGCGGCTGGCGGTCGCGGGCATGAGCTGCATCAGGCCGCGCGCCCCCTTGTGCGACACCGCCCGGGGGTCGAACGCCGACTCCGCGCGCACCACCGCGGCGACCAGCGCCGGGTCGAGGCCGTGGCGCTCGGCGGCCTGGAAGATCTCGGCGGAGAAAGGTGTCGCCGGCGCGGCGCCGCCGGCGGCGAACCGCCATTCGGGCCCCGCGGCCGGCGCCGGCGCCGCCTCCGCCGCGGCGACCTCGGCCGGGCGGATCACCTCGTCGTCGATCACCCGCTCGACGCGGGCCAGATCGACGGTCATCGCCCCGCCGCCCTCGAGACCGATGCGCACACGGTCGCCGCGCACCTCGTAGGAGTCGACCTTGAGCCAGCCGCCGTCCTCGAAGACGACCAGCTCGGCCCCGGCCGGCGCCGCGAGAGCGGCGAGCAGGGCGAGGGCGGCGGCGGCGCGGGCCGCGGAAGAGCGGGGCGTGCGGCGGCCGGGACGAGGGGGCGGGGCGGTCATTCAGCGGCTCTCGGGATCGCGGGGACGCCTCTCGCCCAACCGGCCACGGCCCGCCTTCATTCCTCCGGCGGCAGCCCTCTCGCGCGAAGCGTCCCGGGTATTTTACGCGCACGGCGCCGCGGGCGTCACGCCCGGGCCCCTACGCCCGCGGATGGAACCGGTCGTAGAGCCCCTTCAGCCGCGCGCTGTGGACGTGGGTATAGATCTCGGTGGTCGAGATGTCGGCGTGGCCGAGCATGGTCTGGACCGCGCGCAGGTCGGCGCCGTGCTCGAGCAGGTGGGTGGCGAAGCTGTGGCGCAGCACGTGCGGCGAGAGGTCGCGGCACGCCGGCCGCGACGTGCGTAGCCCCTTCAGGATCTTCCAGAACCCCTGGCGGGTCATCGGACCGCCGCGGCAGTTGACGAAGACCGCCTGGTGGCGGCCCTTCGGCGATCTCCGGCCGCGCCGTCGCGCAGAGCCAGCGCTCGACCCAGTCCTCGGCCTCCTCGCCGACCGGCACGACCCGCTCCTTGCTGCCCTTGCCGAAGGCCACCAGGAACCCGGTGTCGAGCCGGCCGCGCGGATCGCGGTGGAGCTGGCCGAGGGTCAGCCCGACCAGCTCGCTGACCCGCAGGCCGGTGGCGTAGAGCAGCTCGATCATCGCCCGGTCGCGCAGGCCGAGCGGGGTCGCGACGTCGGGCGCGGCGAGCAGCCGCTCGACCTCGCTCCTCGGTCAGCACCTTGGGCAGCCGTCCGCCAGAGCCGCGGCGGCAGCAGATTGACCGCCGGGTCGTCGGCGCGCTCGCCGCCGCCACCAGGTGCTGCGTAGAAGCCGCGGATCGCCGACAGCGCCCGCCGGATCGAGCGCGGCGAGAGCCCGCGGCGGCGCAGGTCGCGCAGGTGCGCGGCGAGGTCGTCGCGGCGTCGCCGTGAGGAGGTCGCGGCCGCCGGCGCGCCGGCCGAGCGCACTCGCCGAGCCGGCGCGAGGTCGCCGCCGGTAGGCGGCGACGGTGTTGCGCGGAGAGGCCGCGCTCGACCGCCAGCGCCTCGAGCTAGCGGTCGAGCGTGCGGAGGGCGGGCGAGGGCGGTTGGCGCTCGGGCTCGGCGGCCACGGCCGGGTGCTAGGCCGACCGGCGCGTCCGGTGCTCGCCGCAGATCGCCAGGATCTCGGCCTCCCCGAGCACCTTCGCCGCCGCCTTGGCGCGGGTGAAGATCGCCGCCACCAGCTCGCGGTCGGCTCGATGCCGCGCTCCTCGAGCCAGTAGACGACGTTCGACTCGCCGCTCATCGGCCCGACCTCGATCTCCTGGCGGCGGCCGATCAGCGCTCGCCGGCACGCCCGAGTAGATGCGGTCGGCGAGCCAGTCGTCGCCCTTGGCGCGCGCCTTGATGATCGCCGCCGCGTGGACGCCGGTGCCGGTGCGGAAGGCGTCGCGGCCGACCACCGGGTAGTTGTCGGGGAGCGGCACGCCGGTCGTCTCGGCGACCAGCCGGCAGTACTCCGGCAGGCGCGAGAGGTCGCGGTCGATCCAGCCGAGGAGCTGCATGTTGACCAGCAGCAGATCGATCGGCGTGTTGCCGCACCCGCTCGCCGATCCCGACCGCGGTGCCGTGCAGGCGGTCGGCGCCGGCCGCGGCGGCGGCGAGCGCGTTGATCACCGAGAGCCCGCGGTCCTTGTGGCCGTGCCAGTCGATCTTGACGTCCTCGCTCGCCGACCACGCCGCGGATGAAGCGGATCACGCTGACGCGCCCGTCCGGCGTGGCGTGGCCGACGGTGTCGGCGACGCAGACCCGGCGCGCGCCGGCCTCGACCGCCGCGGTGTAGAGCCGGCGCAGGTCGTCCGGCGTGGCGCGGGTGGTGTCCTCGGTGACGAACATCACCGGCAGCCCCTCGCCGACCGCGAACGCGACCGCCTCGCGCACCAGGCCGAGCATGCGGTCGAGGTCCCAGTCCTCGGCGTACTGGCGGATCGGGCTCGAGCCGATGAAGCAGCAGGCCTCGATCGGAAGCCGGTCCGCTGGGCGATCTCGACGATCGGCTGGATGTCGGCGAGCACCGTGCGCGCGGCGCAGTTGGCCGCGATCGGGAGCTTCGCGCTCGACGATCTCGCGCGCCAGCCGCTCGACGTCGCGGACCACGTGCGGCCCGGCGCCGGGCAGGCCGATGTCGGCCGAATCGATGCCGAGCGCCGCCATCAGGTGGAGGAGCTCGATCTTCTCGCTCGATCGACGGGATTCGCCACCGACGGCGACTGCAGCCCGTCGCGCAGGGTCTCGTCGTCGAGCTCGACCCGCGGGCGGGCCGGCGCGAGGTCGGGGCCCTCGGCGCGGTTCCAGTCGTAGATCAGGTCGGATTCACGGAGCGTCATCGCCCGCCGATGATAGCGCGCAGGGCCGGGGCGGCGGTCGGTTAGACTGCGCTCGCCGCCGCGCCCGACCGGCGCCGCGGCCTTCGATCCATTCGTCGTCGGGCCGCCGCGCGCCCGCGGACCCAGGAGGAGCCATGGCCATCGAACCGAACCCGTCCGCACTCCGTCTCCCGGCCGCGCTGGCCGCGATCGCGCTCGCCGCCGCCCTCGCCACGGTCTTCGCAACGGCCGGCTGCGGCGGCGCCGCCGAGCCGGTCTCGCGCCCCGAGGACGCCCCGGCGCCGGCCGCCGCCGAGCCCGCCGAGCCCGCCGAGACCCCCGAGCCCGCCCCGGTCAACGCCAGCCCCGAGGCGCGGGTCCGCCCGCCGCGCACCCCGCCGCCGCCGCCCACGGTCGAGCCGCGCTCGGAGTGGTCGATCGACGAGTCGATCCCGACCCCCGAGGAGCTGGAGAAGCTCGAGATCCTGGCCAAGTTCAAGAAGGGGCCGGACGTGGTGATCATCTACCGGGCCAAGAACGGCGACGTCTACCGCCGCATCCAGGGCGCGTTCGGCGCCTACACCCGGGTCGAGGAGAGCAAGATCGAGCTCGAGCCGTAAGCCCGCCCGGTCACCTGTTCGCGCATTTTCAGCACCCTTTCTTCGAGTCCTGAAGTGAACTCCAGCCGGCGGCGTCCCGCGCCCCGTCCGGCGCGCGGCTCCCGTCCGGCAGAAAGGGTCCCGCCAATGCGCCATCGCTCCGACCTCGCTTCGATCCTCCTCGCGGCGCTCGCCGCCGCCGTGCTCACCGCCGCGCCCGCCGCGGCCGCACCGGCCGACGAGGGCCGCAACTTCGACGCCCGGGTGTCGGCCAACCTCGGTTTCGAGGCCGCGCCCGGCGCCGGCCAGCTCGCCGCGGCCGAGCGCCTGCGCGCCGAGGTCCCCGAGCTGCTGGTCACCTACGACGACGCCACCGGCGCCACCCGCTCGCTCTTCAACGCGGTCGGCTACTTGACCGCGGAGAGCGACGCCGACGCCGCCGAGCTGGCGCTCGAGTTCGCGCGCGCCAACCTCGACCTCCTCGGCCTCTCGGCGGCCGACTTCGAGGGCTTCGAGGTCACCGACCGGGTCGACTCGAAGGTCTCCGCCTCGACCTTCCTCTACCTGCGCCAGGTCCACGAGGGGATCGCGGTCTACAACGGCCAGCTCCAGCTCAACGTCGGCCGCGGCGGGCGCCTGCTCGGGGTCAACAACGCCTTCGTCCCCGGCCTCGCCACGGCGGTCAACGTCCTCGAGCCGGCGCTCTCGGCCGCCGAGGCGGTGGAGAGCGCCGCCGGCCACCTGGGGATCGCGCTCACGGCGCCGCCCGAGGAGCTGCGCGCCGAGCGCGGGGCGCGGCGGGTCACCCTCCTGGCCTCGAAGCAGGCCTCGCTCGAGCCGATCGAGGCGCGGCTCTTCTGGCTGCCGATCCGCCGCGGCGACGTCCGTCTGGTCTGGAACTTCCAGCTCCACACGCGCGACCGCCAGCACGTCTACGACCTGAACGTCGACGCCGCGAGCGGCGAGGTCTGGACCCGCTTCGACTGGGTGGCGAGCGACAGCTACAACGTCTACCCGCAGCCGGTCGAGAGCCCGAACCACACCGCCCCGCCGCCGCCCGCGGACGCCCGGGTGGTGGTCGCCAACCCGGCCGACGCCGCCGCCTCGCCGTTCGCCTGGCACGACACCAACGGCGCGCCGGGGGCGGAGTTCACCATCCACCGCGGCAACAACGTCCACGCCTACGACGACATCAACTTCGACGACCTGCCGCCCGCCGTCCAGCCCAACTGCGGCGCCGGCCTCAACTGCAACTTCCCGCTCAACCTCCTCGGCCAGCCGTCGACCTACACCGCGGCGGCGGTGACCAACCTCTTCTACTGGAACAACCTCATCCACGACGTCCAGTTCCAGTACGGCTTCGACTCCCCGGCCGGCAACTTCCAGGTCAACACCTACGGCGCCCTCGGCCTCGGCAACGACGACGTCCGCGCCGAGGCGCAGGACGGGATCAGCCTCAACAACGCGAACTTCTTCACCCCGCCCGACGGCCAGCGGCCGCGGATGCAGATGTTCCTGTGGAACTTCACCGCGCCGATGCGCGACGGCGACCTCGAGAGCTCGATCATCGTCCACGAGTACGGGCACGGGATCTCGAACCGCCTGGTCGGCGGGCCGGCCAACGTCAACTGCCTGACCAACCTCCAGCGGCCGAGCGAGGGGCTGTCGGACTGGTGGGCGCTCGCCTACACCGCGACCGCCGCCCAGACCGGCCCGACGATCCGCGGCATCGGCACCTACGTCCTCGGCCAGCCGACCAACGGCACGGGCATCCGGCTCCTTCCCTACTCGACCGACAACGCGATCAACAACTGGACCTACGCCTCGGTCGCCGGCAAGGCGGTCCCCCACGGCGTCGGCGCGGTGTGGGCGCAGGGCGCCTGGGAGGTCTACTGGGCGCTGGTCGGCGCCCACGGCTTCTCGACCAACCTCTACGCCGCCAACGGCGGCGCCGGCAACCAGCGCGCGATGCTCTACGTCAACGAGGGGCTCAAGAGCGCGATCTGCAACCCGGCGTTCACCGACACCCGGGACGGCATCATCCAGGCGACGATCAACAACTACGGCGGCGAGGACGTCTGCCGGGTGTGGCGGGCCTTCGCCGGCTACGGCCTGGGCAACGACGCGATCTCGGGCGGCCCCAACGGCCTGGCACCGGTCAACGGCTTCGACGTGCCCGGGCTGTGCAAGGTCAGGGTCGACCTGGTGAGCGCCACCAGCACCACCACCAACGCGCCGTTCGCCCGCTGCAACGCCGGCTTCAAGGCGATCGGCGGCGGCTGCTCGGACGACTTCACCTCGACCCGCATGCGCTCGGGCTTCCTGGTCACCAGCCCGCCGTTCGCGTTCGAGGGGTTCGCCTGCGTCCACGAGACCAACCCGGGGAGCCTCACCGCCACCGCGATCTGCATCACCGACCCGGGCGACCTCGGCCTGGTGCGCCCGACCAGCACCACCGGCGCCACCAACTCGCCGTTCGTCAACTGCCCGGCGGGCAAGAAGGTGATCGGCGGCGGCTGCTCGGACGACTTCACCTCGACGCTCCTGCGCTCGACCTTCCCGTTCACCAACCCGCCGTTCGCCGGCGAGGGGTGGGCGTGCCTCCACGACGTCAACCCGGGGAGCCTGACCGTCCAGGCCGCCTGCATCGACGCGGCGGAGGCGGCGGGGCTGACGCGGGTGAGCGAGACGCTGGCCGTCCCCGGCGTGCCGCACGCGATCTGCCCGGCGGGCCAGAAGATCCTCGCCGGCGGCTGCTCGGACGACTTCGTCGGCACCTTCCTGCGCTCGACGTTCCCGACCCAGAGCCCGCCGTTCGTCGACGAGGGGTGGGCCTGCATCTTCGAGGGGTTCCCGGGGAGCCTGAGCGCGGTCGGGCTCTGCCGCGCGCCGTAGCCGTTCCTTGGAGGGGGGCTTTTCAAGCCCCCCTCCCCGCGCGAGTGAATCGCGCGGGGCCCCTCCCCCGAGTCGCCGGCTTCGCCGGCGGTCGCCCTGCGGGCTCCGCCGCTGCCGGGACCGCTCGATCTCTGGGGGAGTAAAGGGCGCGGGCAGCTCAGACCGTGCTGGCCACGCGCGCCGAGACCTTGTCCGCCAGCGCGTCGCCGACCGCACGGGTGCCGAGCGCGCCGCCGAGGTCGGCGGTGGTGCGGTTCTCGGCCAGGCAGTCGCGCACCGCCTGCTCGAGCGCCGCCGCGGCCGGGTCGTGGCCGAGGAACTCGAGCATCAGCGCCGCCGAGAGGACCGCGCCGAACGGGTTGGCGCGGTCGAGCCCGGCGTACTTGGGCGCCGAGCCGTGGACCGGCTCGAACATCGAGGTGCGGCCGGGGTGGAGGTTGGCCGAGCCGGCCATGCCGAGGCCGCCCTGGAGCGCCGCGCCGAGGTCGGTCAGGATGTCGCCGAACATGTTGTTGGTGACGATGACGTCGAAGTCCTCGGGCTTGCGCACCATCTGCATCGCCAGCGCGTCGACGAACATGTGGCGCGAGGCGACCTGCGGGTAGTCGGGCGCGACCTCGGCGAACGCCCGCTGCCAGAGGTCGTGGCCGTAGCGCATGACGTTCGACTTGTCGGCCATGCAGACCTCGCGGCGGCCGTGGGCGACCGCCCACTCGAAGGCGGCGCGCAGGATCCGCTCGACCCCCTTGCGGGTGTGGATCTCCTCCTGCACCGCGACCTCGTCGGGGGTGCCGTGCTTGAAGTTGCCGCCGATGCCGACGTAGGCGCCCTCGGTGTTCTCGCGGAAGACCACCAAGTCGACCTCCTTCGGCCCCTTGTCCTTGAGCGGGCAGAGGCGCGGGTCGTAGAGCTTGACCGGGCGGAAGTTGACGTAGAGGTCGAGGCCGAAGCGGATGCCCAGGAGGATGTCCGCGGCGTGCTTCATGTCGGGCACCCGCGGGTCGCCGTAGGCGCCGATGAAGATCGCCGAGTAGCGGCGCGAGAACTCGTCGAGCGCCCCCTCGGGGAGGGTCTCGCCGGTTCTGAGGTAGCGGTCGGCGTCCCAGTCCAGGTGCACCAGCTCGAGCGGCAGCGACCAGCGCTCTTTCGCCGCCTCGAGGACCTTCACCGCCTCGGCGGTGACGTCCTTGCCGATGCCGTCGCCGGGGATGACGGCGATGCGCTGCGGGCGGCGGTCCCTGGGGTCCAGATGTGAGAAGTCTTCGAGACGGGAGGGGTCGGGTTCGGCGTGCTCCGCGCTCATGGGGCGATGATCGTAACACGCGCGACGGCGGCGACGCGGCGACGCGAAGGACCCGTTACAGCGCCCCCACCAGCCGGCAGAGATGCCCGGTGACGATCCCCAGGTAGTTGCCGAGCGCATAGCCGATCAGCGCCATCAGGATCGACGCCGGGACCAGGTTCTCGCGGTGGTGGGCAGCGACCACCGGGGCCGAGGCGGCGCCGCCGATGTTGGCCGCCGAGGCGATCGCGACGCTGTGGATGTCCACGTGCAGGAGCCGGGCACCGGCGAGGCAGAACAGGCCGTGGATGGCGATCCAGATCGCCGCGCCGGCGATGAACGGCACCGCCTGCTCGGCGAACGCCTCGAGCGACGCCGAGGCGCCCATGCGGGCGACGAAGATGTAGAGGAGCGCCATCGCCAGGTTGTGCGAACCGGGGATGCGCTTGGCGCCGGTGAACGACAGCGCGATGCCGAAGGTGGTGACCAGGAGGATCCGCCAGGTGCCGCCCGAGATCACCACCGCCTCGGGGATCGTCGCGCCGCCGATCGAGAGCGCCGGCAGGCTGACCTCGGGCAGGATCCCGGAGAGCCAGATCGCGCCGAAGGTGGCGAGGAGCGCGATCGCCGCCAGGTAGAGGAGCTGGGCGACGGTCGCCGGCACGGTGCCGCCGATCGCCTCGGTCTCGAGCGCCTCGAGCCGCCGCAGCCGCTCCGGCGGCACCTTGGCCCAGCGGTTGAAGCGCTCGGCGATGCTCTTCGAGCCGAGCAGCACCGGCAGCCAGATGACGTAGATCGCGGAGTCGGCGAGCACCGCCAGTCCGCTCATCTCGGGCGGCGCGGAGAGCGCCTCGGCGACGGCGAAGAGGTTGCCGGTGCCGCCGATCCAGCTCCCCGCGAGCGCGCCGAAGCCGGTCCACGCCTCGGGCGCCAGCCAGCGATGGACCACGAGATAGCCGATCGGAGCGCCGATCACCACGCCGAGGGTGCCGAGCAGGAACACCCCGATCCCGCGCCCCATCGTCCGCACCGCCGCGCCGACGTCGACCGAGAGCAGCAGCAGGACGATCACCACCGGCAGGCCGTAGGTGCCCAGGAGGTCGTAGGCGGGCGAGCTGTGGGGCAGCACGCCGGTGTTCGACAGCGCCATCGGCACGGCGTAGATCCAGATCAGCGGGATCAGGTACTTGAACAGCTTCCAGCCGGTCGCCCGCTCGAGCCAGAAGAAGAACGCCGCCACCGCGGCGAGAGTCGCCGTCACGGCGATCGGCGACGAGATCAGGGTCGTGGCCGCGGCGGTGCCTTCCATCGGCTTCCTCCCTCCAGGCTCTTCAGAGCCGGCTGCGCGAGCTGGCGGCGGCCTGGGGCAGGCGGCCGGCCCCGAGCTCGGCGCGGGCGGCGGTGCCGAGCTCGAAGACGAACGGGATCTCCGGGCAGAGCCAGGCCGAGTGGAGCGGCGGCCAGGGGCGCGGGCCGGCGGCGCCGTCTCCGTCGCCGCCGCCCCCTCCGTGGCCACCCTGGAGCGGCAGCGCGCGCTCGAGGAGCGAGGAGTCCGTGACCTCGGCGGTGAGCGGCCAGACCGCGACCGACGGGTGCTCGGTGTCGATGCGGCGCAGGCGGTCCCCGACCTCGGCATAGCCGCGGCGGCGGTCGCGGAAGTAGCGCACCGTCGCCTCCCAGCTCCCGAGCCGCGGCCCGACGCCCACCATCGGGGCACCGCGGCGGGCGGTCACCTCCAGCGCGGCGCCGGCGCGCACCCGCCAGCGCCACTCGCCGGCCTCGGGGTCGTCGGACGGCCGCGGGTAGTCGAAGCGCGCCGGCCGCGTCGGCTGGCGGCCGAAGAGGCGCGCCGCCGGGCTGACCCAGGCCGGCACCAGCATGCGCCGGAAGAGCACCGACGGCATGCGGTCGCCGTCGAGGATGTAGAGCCGGAGGTTGGCCTGCGGGTGCGACAGCCGGACCATCGGCAGCGCCGGCAGGTGCAGCCCCTCCTGGCGGAAGAGCAGCACCGAAGCGAACACCCAGTCGCTGCCGCCCTCGGCGTGCCGCTCGTAAACCAGCGGCGGTGGCGGCGGCGGCAGCGCCTCGGCGGGCAGCGCCCAGTTGAGGTAGAGGCCGTCGCGGACCAGGGTGCGCAGCTTCATCGGCGCGCCGAGTCTATGCCTTCCGCGAGGAGAGGCCGCGGCGGCTCTGGTAGATTCCGGCGGCCCCCAAGACCAGGTCCCCCGAGACCACTGCCGAGGAGGACGCCGATGACCCCGTCACGCCCCGACCGCCGCCCGACCGCTCCGACCGCCGCCGCAGCGCGCCGCCCCGCGGCCGCCTTCGCCGGCACCTTCGCCGGCATCGCCCTCGCGCTCGCCGTCGCCGCCTTCCCGGCCGGCCCGGCGGCCGGTGACCATCACACCGGCCTGCCCGCCGGCGTCCCCGCGGCCGCCGCCGAGGCGCAGCAGGCGATCGACGCCGCGGCGCTCGAGGCGACCGTGCGCTTCCTCGCCGACGACCTCCTCGAGGGGCGCGGCCCGGCGACCCGCGGCGACGAGCTGACCCGGCTCTGGCTCGCCACCACGATGCAGCTCCTCGGCCTCGAGCCGGCCGGCACCGCAGGCTGGGAGCAGCCGTTCGGGATCGTCGGCATCACCGCTGCGATGCCGGCCGAGTGGAGCTTCAGCGCCGGCGGCGAGACCCTCTCGCTGGCGCGCTCGGAGGACTACATCGCGGCCTCGGGCGTCCAGCGCGAGCGGGCGTCGATCGAGGGCGCCGAGGTGGTCTTCGTCGGCTACGGGATCGAGGCGCCGGAGTACGGCTGGGACGACTTCAAGGGCGTCGACCTCACGGGCAAGGTCCTCCTGATGCTCAACAACGACCCCGACTGGGACCCCGAGCTCTTCGCCGGCAAGCGGCGGCTCTACTACGGGCGCTGGACCTACAAGTACGAGAGCGCGGCGCGCCAGGGCGCGGCGGGGGCGATCATCGTCCACACCGACCCCTCGGCCGGCTACCCGTGGCAGGTGGTCCAGACCTCGTGGAGCGGCGAGCAGTTCGAGCTCCCGGCCGGCGACGAGCCGCGCCTCGAGGTCACCGGCTGGGTCACCGAGGACGCCGCGTCCCGCCTGGTGAAGCTCGGCGGCCACGACCTCGCCGCGCTGGTCGACGTCGGCGCGCTCGCGCGACTTCCGGCCGGTGCCGCTCGGCGTGCACACCTCGCTCACCCTGGACAACGCGATCTCGCGGGTCGAGACCGCCAACGTCGCGGGCCTCCTGCGCGGCAGCGACCCGGCGCTCGCCGGCGAGGTCGTGGTCTACACCGCCCACCACGACCACCTCGGGATCGGCGAGGAGGGCGAGGACCCCGAGGCCGACCGGATCTACAACGGCGCGATCGACAACGCCTCCGGCTGCGCCCAGCTCGCTCGGCGATCGCCAGGCGATGACCGCGCTCCCCGAGCCGCCGCGGCGCTCGGTGCTGTTCCTGTTCGTCGCCGCCGAGGAGCAGGGCCTCCTGGGCTCGAAGTACTACGCCGAGAACCCGACCTTCCCGGCCGGCAAGATCGCCGCCAACATCAACTTCGACGGCGGCAACCTGTGGGGCGCGACCACCGACATCACGCTGATCGGCGAAGGCAAGTCGAGCCTCGACGCGGTAGCCGCCGCGGTGGCGGCCTCCCAGGGGCGGACCGTGACCGGCGACCAGCAGGCCGACAAGGGCTACTACTACCGCTCCGACCAGTTCAGCTTCGCCAAGATCGGCGTCCCGGCCCTCTACCCGGACAACGGCCTCGACTTCGTCGGCCGCCCGGAGGGCTGGGGCCGCGAGAAAGTCGAGGCCTGGACCGCCACCGACTACCACCAGCCGAGCGACGAGCTGACCGGCGAGTGGGACTTCGCCGGCATGGTCCTCGACGCCCGCTTCGGCTTCCTCGCGGGCCTCGCGGTGGCCAACGCCGACGCCCTGCCGGCCTGGAACCCGGGCGACGAGTTCGAGGCGGCAAGAAAGGCGGCGCTGGCGGAGGCGGCGGGGAAGTAGCAGATCTCAAGAGGGCTCGACGCCGCCCAGCGCCCCGGCGTCGAGCCCGAGGTACTCCTCCACCGCCACCCCGACCCGCCTCTCGAACCGCTGGCCGTAGCTCTCGACCTGCCCCACCGGCTCGTCGAGGAAGATCCGCTCGACCCGGAACAGCGGCACGAACATCGTCGACAGCCCCAGGCTCTGCGGCTCCGACCCCGACCGAACCGCCTGCGCAACCCAATCGTCGAACGACTCGACGCTGATGCCGCGGAAGGTCACCCCCGCCACGCCCAGCTCCTCGAGCACGCCCCAGAACTTCTCGGTGGGGTTGATCAGGTGGGCCAGGATGATCTGGCCAGGGTGGATGCCGGGGCGGGGGCGGTGAGGGGTCATGGGTGTCGAGCGGCAGCAGCGGATCACGCCGCGTCATACTCGACTCGGGCCTCGCGGATCACCCGATCGCGGAAATGGCGACCGAGGAAGCTCGGCGTGTGCAGCTCCACCCGCCGCCCGAGCAGCCCGGAAAGCTCGCGCTCGAGGGCAAAGAAGCGTAGACCCGGCGTGTGCCCCTCCTCGAACTCGACCAGGACGTCGACGTCGCTCTCCGGCCCGAAGTCGTCCCGCAGCACCGAGCCGAAGAGAGCGAGGCGGCGGATATGGTTGCAGCGGCAGAACTCGGCGACGAGCTGGCGGGGGATCTCGATCTTCGGCGCGGCCATCACATTCCCTACGCTGGCGGACGATCCAAGACTAGCGGATCGCCCATCTACGTTCCACCGGCCCGAGGCCAGCGTTGCTCGACGCCGCCAAACGCGCCGGCGTCGAGCCCTTCGCACTCCACCGTCAAGCCGACCCGGCACTCGACGCGCTACTCGTAGCTCTCGACCTGCCCGCCGCCTCGTCGAGGAAGATCCGCTCGACCGGAAGAAACGGCACGGACATCGTCGAGGGCCCTGGACTGTGCGGCTCCGACCGCCGCTCGCACGGCCTGCGCCCCCAGTCGTCAAACGACTCGACGCAAATGCCGCGGAACGTCACCCCCGCCACGCCCAGTTCCGCGAGCACGCCCCAGAACTTCTCTGGGGGGTTGATCAGGTAAAGCAGGATGACCTGCCCGGGGTTGATTCCGGGGGCGGGTGGCCGGTGGGGGTGCCATGAGCCACCAATCGGCACTGCCGACTAAACAAGTCCTCGCAGGCGTAGAAATGCTCTATCTCCTTAGCCTACAGTGACATCCGCGACGCATCACTTCGTGCGCATATCGCCACTTCTGCAAAGGCTTGCCATGATCCATGCTGCGCACTTAGGATCTCGCATCTTAAGCAAAGTCGAGCCGCGAAGGACCAGCGGGTTGCGGGGACCCTTCGCCGGCAATGCACACCAACCCCTTTGGTTTCACGGAAGATTTCGGGTTAAAGGTCTAAAAGTCATGAAGGTCGAGGGGACGAAGCGCCAAGTGCATAGGTACGAACAGTACCTTCAGAACACGACGGGATTCCTTCGAGATCTCCTCGACCCTTTTCCAGATGGACTCTGGGACGATGACGACTATATACAAGGATCGCAGCGAATAGACTTCTACCCGGAGCTACAAAGAGCTGTGAATCGTATCGATCTCGAAGCTGACGAGATCGCGAACAAACCAAAGGCCTATCCCCATGAGGAGGCGCTCCTCGACCGAATTGGGCGAGGAAAGGACTACAAACCACTCATTCTCGTGGGAGGCCTCGGAGCCGGAAAATCTACCACCGTACGCTACATCACGAGGATTCTGCTGAAACGTGTACGCGCTGGCGTGAGTACCTGCGCGTGCGGAAAGTCACCCTGCCCAAGGACACCCCTAATAGTCGACTGCCTTGGAATCGGCGAAGCAAAGAAGAAGAAGGCCGCCACCCGCCAGGTCCTCAAGAAACTGCGCTTTGCTATATACACTCGTCTCGTGGAAGAGTGGCTTGCCCCTCATGGATTGGACGCAGGAGAGGTCCGCAGCATAGACAATGAGTATATCGTCCTGCGGCGCCTTCTTATCACCAATGACATCGCGAGGTGGGCAGGCCCCATCCATCCAAACCGCAACCTCGAGTTCCGCGCAAGTCTTCTTGACTTGCAGGGCAATCTTCTTGAACGAACACCTACCCTGCCGCTAGTTCGAGAGTTGGTCGAGCAGTACCGAGGCAGCGCGCTGCTCTTGGACGATCAGATTCATCGTCTAACAGAAAGTTCCGAGCAGAGTCGGGATTTCATGCGTCTATTACTAGAATTCTACGTTTCGCGCTGCGCGCCGACCAATCCGTTAAACATCGTAGTGCTTGATAACCTCGACGAACTACCTACGGGCCAAATCGAAAACATCGTCGACGAACTGCACGACGTGGCTGCAGAGGCCCCGCATCTCCAGCTCTTGATTCCTCTACGCCCCAGCTCGGTAGCGAATCGGACCTACAAACAGATTATTAACTTCCGCTATCACTGGGGGCCCAACAACTTCGCGCTTGTCCTCCAACGCCTCTCGAAGTATGTACTCCATCGCTCCAGGCCAGACCTTCTCAACGGGGAGTCCTTCGCATCCCCGTGGCCTATGGGCTGCAAACCGACCGAAGAGGAGTACCGCTCCTTCCTCTGCTGCATCTACATCTATGCACTGATCCTATCGGCAGGCAAGGAGCCTGAGCGAGACCCGACTGATGTTCTGCGCCCATTGCTTCACAGTGACCACAAGTTCCTTACCCACCTTGAGGTATCCGACGGCCCTCTGCGTGAATTGGCTATAATTCTCGATGCCTTGGTAGGTCGCTGCTGCAGATATGCCCTCGATCATGCACAACGATTTGTAACAAACTTTTATACTCGTCCGATTATCCTACCTGGATTGATCGCACGCCTTGAGACTGACTTGCCAACTAAGATTCCGATTGCTTATGGTAATCTGGTCTACACTCTAATTGCCGAGAACTCGCACCCCATCCCGATTCCGCGAGTTTCCAATCTGTTCCTCCCAGCACGATCTGGTGCGCACCCGAACCTGCCCTCCTTGACCAAGCTTCGCATTCTTTCCTACCTCAAGGGAAGACCCAGAATGCGTGTCCACGACCTCCTCGCCCGTCTCACCCTTCATGGAATTCCGGCGGAGGCTACCATCGACGCACTGAACTCCTTGCAGAACAAGTTCCGGCTTTTGGTTTGGTTTAGCAAAAATAGGGAACTTCGCCCGACTAGAAGTCGCGACCTAGAGCAGGACGTAGTAATGTCAGAACACGGTCACGAGTACTTTCGACGCGTCCTCGGAAACTTTGAGTATGTATGGTACTGTGCCGCCGAGCTCGCTGATAGAGATGTGAGCGTACTATCCCTCACATTTAGGAATAAGCTTGAGGAGTATCTCCGGCTGGTGGACCTGGTAGGCGAGACCGAATGGAAACAAATTGCTTTCCATCGAGCCAGCGAGAACGCCAACGCTAGCCTCTCTGACCATCTTGATGTGAGCGAGATGATAACCCTTCGACTACTCTACTCAACGCTGGCTACCGCCGTAGGCAGTCTAGAGATCGCACTTGGCCTGCGAAGGAGCGGAGAGTATCGCCGGGGCCTCGAAACCCTTGTGCAGGACCTCACCGAAAAGATCCGAGTCTGGCAGTCTCGTTATGAGAGGTGTTACGGCGGTACGGGATATCTCGTTCTCTACAAACCGTTCCTTGATCAGGTGGAGGGTGCACTAGCCTCTCTTGACAAGCGACGAGTCCTCTCGGAGGAGGTAAGTCAGGATGTGCGATCACTCGCAGGATCCTGGGCGAGTGACCCCGCTCAGTCACGCTCGATTGCGACTTCCTACCACGGAAACCAAGCTTCTCTTTCAGAGCTCGTTGCTGACACCGGTGGCGATGTGCCTGGCCTCAGGGAACTGACGGAGGAACTTGCAGGCAACGGCAAAGCGACTATATTTCTGCTTCAGTTCCTCCGGGCTCGCAGATCACTTCACGACCTAATCTCCCGTCGGCTCCCGACCTTCAGACAGCTCGTTGAGGTTCTCAAGTTGATGATTCTAAATGCGGAGAAGTTCATCGATTGCGCCCCACCCGCGGGAAGGGACCACAGGGCCGTCGAGTGGCTGGTGGGAGAGGAGCAACGACTGCGAACCTACCTGGACAGGTTCGGGCACAATTCTTATGTTGTTCCTGAGCTATGCTACGAGGAGGAGATGTCGGATTTGAAGGATAAGTTTAACAATATAAGTGGCATAGTGTTGGACATCGCGGTCAGGGAGGGAATTGGAGATCTATGGCATCTGCAATCCCGATGGACTCCATAGATTCGCTTTCAGTTCCCCTTTCCTGGTAGACCTTCGCCCTATCAATGGTTTCTCCCCGACGAGCGCGCCCACCAACGCTAGGTGTTGTAAGGTAGCCGGCGCCAGATTGAAGGCAGGTCATGATGGGCAAAAGCATTGGCATGTTCGCCCTCATTGCCGGAGTAATCGTGACAAGTCAAGCCCTGCTTGGCGTAGTACTGTATCTAACTTTTGGAGATTGGGCGACACGCGGCTCCTTCGGAGATATGTTTGGCGCTGTTAACACTCTATTCTCTGGCTTGGCCTTGGCCGGAGTAGTCTACGCCATCGTTCTTCAGCGGGAGGAGTTGGCACTTCAGCGTCAGGAACTTGAGATGACTCGGCTCGAACTTCGACGAACCGCCGATGCCCAGCAGCGATCTGCTGAACTAACCGCGCATCATTTGCATCGCGAGCTACAGGATCGAAGGGAACGGTGGATTTCCGAGATATCCTCGGTGCTATCGTCCACGAACTCCAAGGACCCCTGGGAGCGGGTCGTTGTCCTGCTTGGGGACCTACCCGATGAACTTTGGGAAGAGAGGGATGCGGTACTCGAGTCGGCTCTACTACGCAACACACGCTTCACCTATCAGCAGGATCGTAAGCAGCAAGTACTGGCACGCGCAGAGGACAAACGGCGATCAGATCCCAGAACGATTGGAATCAGGGGTGCATGACGGTTTATTTTGGATTCCCCACTTTTTTCGATCTGGTTCTGCCGCTCGTGCGAGTGCCTTACCATCTCCCCTCCTCCGACAGCTCCAGCAACACCCCCCCCGTGCTCTTCGGATGAACGAACTGCACCCAGCACCCCCCCGCCCCCCGTGTCGGCTCGTCGCGCAGCACCCGGTAGCCCGCCGCCCGCAGCGCGGCATCGGCGCCCCGGACGTCCCCGCTGCGCAGGCAGAGGTGGTGGATGCCGGGGCCGCGGCTGTCGAGGAACTTGCGGATCGGGGAGTCGGGGGAGGTCGGTTCGAGCAGCTCGAGGCGGGCGCCGCCGCAGGGGATCATGGCGACTCGGACGCCCTCGGCGGGGACCTCCTCGATCGCCTCGACCTCTAGCCCCATCGCTTCGTAGAGCTTGCGCGCCTCGGCGATCGACTCGACCGCGATGCCGACGTGGTCGAGGCCTTCGATCATGGCGCCCGCGTCCCCGGTCAATCGCGCTCGCCGAGGATGCGGCGGGCGATCACCAGGCGCTGGATCTCGCTGGTGCCCTCGCCGATCGTGCACAGCTTGCAGTCGCGGTAGAACTTCTCGGCGCGGTAGTCCTTGATGAAGCCGTAGCCGCCGTGGATCTGGACGCCGCGCTCGGCGCAGTAGACCGCCGCCTCGCTGGCGTAGAGCTTGGCCTGGGAGGAGACGAGGGTCACTGGCTCGCCGTGGTCCATCGCCGCGGCGGCGCGGAAGGTCAGCGCCTCGGCGGCGGCGATGCGGGTGGCCATGTCGGCGAGGGTGAAGCGCATGGCCTGGAAGGTGGCGATCGCGCGCCCGAACTGCTCGCGCTCCTTAGCGTAGTCGCGCGCCGCGTCGAACGCGCCCTGGGCAGTGCCGAGCGACATCGCGGCGATCGAGATGCGGCCGCCGTCGAGGATCCCCATCGCCTGCTTGAAACCGCTGCCGGGCTCGCCGAGGAGGTTCTCGTCGGGGACGAAGCAGTCCTCCATGATCACCTCGGCGGTGTCGGAGGCGCGGCAGCCGAGCTTGTTCTCCTTCTTGCCCGGGCGGAAGCCCTCCATCCCCCGCTCGAGCACGAACGCCGAGAGGTTGCGGTTGCGCCCGGCCTCGGGGTCGGTGACCGCGAAGACGACGCAGACGTCGCCGACCGAGCCGTGGGTGGTGAAGGTCTTCGAGCCGTTGAGCACCCAGCCGCCGGCGGCGCGCACGGCGCGCGTGCGGGTGCCGGCGGCGTCGGAGCCGGCGCCCGGCTCGGTCAGGCTCCAGGCGCCGATCTTCTCGCCGCGCGCGAGCGGCGCCACCCAGCGGCGCCGCTGAGCGTCGCTGCCGAACTTGTAGATGTGGTTGGTGCAGAGCGAGTTGTGGGCGGCCACGCTGAGCGAGACCGAGGGGTCGATGCGCGCCAGCTCCGAGATCACCAGCACGTAGTCGACGTAGCCGAGGCCGGCGCCGCCCAGCTCCTCGGGGAAGATGACGCCGAGGAAGCCCAGCTCGCCCGCCTTCTTGAACACCTCGCGTGGGAACTTCTGCGCCTCGTCGATCTCGTCGACGATCGGGTCGATCTCCTTGAGCGCGAAGTCCCGCGCCGCCTCGCGCACGGCGCGCTGCTCGGCGGTGAACGAGAAGTCGAGGGTCGGACTCTCGGCGGCCTGGACGTCGGCTACGGTCATCGCGGGTCTCCTCGTCGGCGGCGGCTCATGCTACCGCGTGCGCTCCGCCGGCCCAAGCGCCGGGACCCCTCAGAATCGCGCCGCTCTAGCCCGCACGCGCGCGAGCGTCACCCCACTGTAGTAGTGCTGGAGGATCTGCCGGTAGGTCTGCCCGCGGCCCGCCATGCCGTAGGCGCCGAGCTGGCAGAGGCCGACGCCGTGGCCCCAGCCGCTGCCGCGGAAGAGCCAGCCGGTCTCGCCTCGGGTGCGGTGGCGCTCGGCGGTGAAGCGGGTGTCGGGGAGGTCGAGGGTCCAGCGCACGGCGAGCCCCTCGACCACCGCGCTGCGGCCGCCGGCGCCGAGGAGGCGCAGGCTGCGCACGCGGCCGGAGACGCCGCGGTCGAGCACCTCGAGGCCGGTGAAGCCGAGCCCCGGGTAGCGCTCCTCGACCAGCCGGGCGAGCCGCGCGTCGCTCCGGAAGCGGCTCCACGCGGCGTAGGAGCTGGGGCGCTCGGGGGCGGCGTAGTCCGGCTCGGCCTCCTGGACCAGGGCCACCGGATAGCCGTCGAAGAGGTAGAGGCGGACGCGGTCGCCCGGGGCGAGCGCCAGGTCGGCGGACTCCAGCCGCTCGCGGCGGAGCCGGAAGGTGGCGAGGGCGGCCGGCAGCTCGAAGGCGCGCTCCTCGGCGCCGACCCGGAGCGTCAGGCGGCGGCCGCCGCCGGCGGTGCCGGCGAGCGCGCGGTGGTAGCCGACGATCTCCTCGAGCGAGGCCAGGAGCTCCTCGGCGGTGGCGCCCCCGGGCTGCGGGAAGAGGCGCCGGACCAGGGCGTCGGGGAAGGTCTCGCCGCGCGGCAGGGCGCCGGCCAGCCGGTCGCCGCCGTTCTCGGTGCACGGCACGCCGCGGAGATAGGGGGCGTCCTCGAGCGGGAAGACGGTCTCGACGTCCTCGGTGTGGCCGCCGCAGGTGGCGCTGTAACGGGCGTCGACCAGCTCGCCGTTCCAGAGCAGCACCTGGCCGGTGGTCTCGGCGATCGCGCGGTCCGAGAGCGGGTGCTCGATCGCCATGCCGCGGTAGACCTGGCAGCGCGGCGTGGCGCAGATGTCGAAGCCCTCGCCGTCGAACTCGCCGAGGTTGCGCAGGGTGTAGGTGCGCGCGGCGACCGCCTGGGCCTTCAACGCCTCGAGCCGCGGATACAGGTCGGGCCCCATCTCGGCCGGCACCACGCCGCGGAGATAGTCCTCGAGCGGCAGCTCGTTGACCAGGTTGAGGCGGCCGCGGTCGTTCAAGTAGATCAAGACCCGCCCGCGGTAGCGGCCGCCGGCGACGCGGATGCCGCCGGCGACGACCGGATCGGTCCCCGCGGCCGGGCTCGCCGCCAGCCAGCGGCCGCGGATCGCGGTCTCGCCGCCGGCGCCCGCGAGCAGCAGCTCGGGGTCGCGCAGTGCGCCCCCTTCCGAGACCACCCACGCCTCGGTGACGCCGCGGCCGGCGAGGCGGGTGCGCGCCCCCTCGGCCGCCGCGCGATCGGGCCAGCGCCCGAGGCGCACCCGGTAGAAGCCGGTGGCGGCGTCGAAGCTGACCTCGGCCTCCTCGCCGGTCGAGGCGCGGAGCCGGCGCGCCAGCTCCTCGGCTTGCCCCTCGTCGCGCAGGGCGGCGACCTGGAGGCGGTAGACGGCGACCCCGGCGAGCGCGCCGCCGGGGCGCACCCGCACCGGCGTCAGCACTCTCACCGGCGTCAAGACCGGCACCAGTGGCGGCTCGGCTCCGGAGGCGTCCCCGGCCGAGAGCTCGAGCCCGGCCGGCAGCTCGACCTGGTCGAGGTCGCTCGCCAGGCCGACGCGCAGGACGATCGGGCCGAAGGAAGCGGGGTCGGCCGGCGCGGCGCCGTCGTCGGGCGCGGGCTCGACCCCGGGCGGCAGCGGCGCCAGCGGCTCGACCGGCTCGGCGGCGGCGGTCGCGTCTTGGGCGGACGAGGAGGGCGGAGCCGGCGGCGCCTCGGCGCCCGCGGGTTCCGGCGGGGTCGCGGGCGGCGTCTGCGGCTTGGCGCCCGAGCCGGCGCAGGCGGCGGCGATCGCAAGGGCGACGGCGAGGAGCACGGCCGCGCCGGCCTGGAGCGCTGCCGCCGTCCCGCGCCTCGCCGGGGGCCGCCGCCCCATCACGCACCCTCCTCCGTCGGCATCTCGGCCCGCATCAGGCGCACCATGGCGGCGGCGTGGCCGGTGGCGACCGCCGCCATCGCCAGCCCCTGCGCGGCCGCCAGCGCCGCGCCCGCCGCGATGCCGGCCGCGCCCCCGAGCGCGGCCGCCGCCCGGCCGAGCGCCGCCCCGACGCCGGAGACCGCCAGCCCGGCGCCGGCCGCGATCAGCGCGGTCAAGAGCACCGGCCCCGGGCGCCGGCGCATCACGGCCGCGGCCCGCCGGGCGGCGGTCTTGACCCCGGAGCCTGCGCGCGCGAGGTCGGCGCGGCCGAGCGCGTACCAGAGCGCCGCCGCGGCGGCAGCGGCGGCCGCCGGCGGCGTCACCGCGGCGAGCAGGGCGAGCGCGGCGAGCGGCGGCTCCCCCGGCTCGACCGGCGGCACCAGGGTCAGCGGCAGGAGCGCGATCAGCGCGATCAACCCGAGGACGGTGGCGTAGAGGTTGACGAACCAGAAGAAGGCCCAGAACCGGCGCCGGCCGGCGGCGGCGAAGGCGCCGAACGAGAACGCCGGGCCGGAGCCGGGCCCGCGGTCGGCCGCCGCCAGGACGCCGTAGAAGCCCCCCTGCACCCAGCAGTGGACGGCGAGCGCCAGCGTCCAGAGCGCGACCAGGGCGCCGAGGCCGGCGATCACCCGCCCGGGCGCCGCCGTCACCGCGAGGTAGAGGTCGACCACCGCCTCCGCCGCCGCGTCGGCGTCGCGGGCGCGGAGGAGCGGCGCAAAGCGCCCGGCGAAGCGAGGGCCGAAGAGTGCCCACGCCGGCGCCAGGGTGCCGGCCACGGCGAGCGCGAGCGCCGCCAGGTCCCCCGCCCAGCGCACCGCGACCAGCGCCGGCTCGCGGCGCACCGCGGCCAGGCCCGCCTCGACCAGGGACCGGGTGGACGGACGATCAGCGTCGCTCATGCCTCGAGCCGGTGCTGGTGGACCTTGTACTCGCGCCGGAAGTCGCCGACCGCGGTGAGCACCACCGGCTGCGCCATCTCGTAGAGGCGCGACACCAGCATCGGCGGGATGCGGGTCGAGAGCGACGCGAAACCGCCCGCGGGCGGCGCTCCCGGCGTCTCGCCCGCGCCGGGCGTCCCCGCGCCGGCCTCCTCCCACCGCGCCGCCTCGGGCGCCGGGTCGAGCCGGAAGTTGGTGGTGAAGAGCGTCGGCCGGCGCCGGGTGTAGCGGGTGTTGACGATCAGGTAGAGGAGGTCGTTGACCCAGCCGGTCGGCTTCTGCGCGCCCAGCTCGTCGAGGACCAGGAGCTCGGCTTCGATCACCGGGTCGAGCAGCTCGCGTTTGGACTCCGGCGAGCGCGGGTCGAAGGTCGCCTGGATCTCGTGGATCAGCGACGTGAAATCGGCGAAGCGGCCGTGGACCCGGTAGCGCCGGATCAGCTCGGAGAGGATCGCCGCGGCGAGGTGGGTCTTGCCGACCCCGGGCGGCCCGACGAAGAGGAGGCCGGTCTCGCGGAAGCCGCCGTCCTCGGTCAGGAAGCCGTCGACGTAGCGGCGCGCCAGCGCCAGGGCGCGCTGGAGGTGGAGCTTCGAGCCCTGGAGGTTGACCTGGAAGTTGTCGAGCTTGCAGCCGCGGTAGCGCTCGGGGATGCCGGCGGCGTCGAGCAGGCGGGCGATCCGGTTGTCGTCCCGGCACGGGCAGGGGCGCGCGCTCCCGGCGCCGCCGTCGGCCTCCACGACCCAGCCGCGGCCGCCGCACCGCGGGCAAGCCGCCTGTTCGGCTGTGGCCGGCATGATGGCCGGGATGGTAGCACTGGTTCCCGGCTAACCACCCCCCGCCCGCCGCACCGGCAGCCCGGTCGTGACCTTGACCAGCGCGTGGGTCCGGGTGATCCCGGCGCGCCGATCGCGGGCGGCCTCCTCGAGCGCCTGGGTCAGGCGGTCGAGGTCGGCCTGCACGCGCTTCAACTGCTGCTTCAAGTTGAGGATCACCTCGACGCCGGCGAGGTTGACCCCCATGTCGCGGGTCAGGGTGAGGATCGTCTCCAGGCGCTCGATCGCCTCCTCGTCGTAGAGGCGGGTGTTACCAGCGCTTCGTGCAGGTGTGATCAGCCCCTCGCGCTCGTAGAGGCGCAGGGTCTGGGGGTGGATCTCGAACCGCTCGGCCACCGCGCTGATCATCACGTAGCGCTTGCTCGGCCTGCGTCGCTGGCTCATGCTCGGCCCCCTCGGTCCGGGGCGGGCGCGGCCGGGCCGCCGGAGCGGCCGGGACCGCGCCCGCCGGGGATCAGTTGTTGGCCGCCTTCTTGTCGCCGACCTCGACGTACTCGGCGTCGATCACCTCGTCGTCGCCCGCGCCCGGCCCGCCGGCGGGACCCCCCGGCTGCGCGCCGAACGGACCGGCCTGGGGACCGTCCTGCGGACCGCCGGCCTGGGCGCCCGCCTGCTTGTACATCGCCTCGGCGAGCTTGTGCGACGCCTGCTCAGCTTGCCCGCGGCGGCGCGGATCGCTTCGGCGTCGTCCCCCTCGAGCGCCTTCTTGGCCTCGGCGAGGGCCGACTCGAGCGTCCCCTTGTCGTCGGCGGAGAGCTTCTCGCGGTTCTCGTCGTAGGTCTTCTCGGTCGAGTAGACCAGCGAGTCGAGGCGGTTGCGCGCCTCCACCGTCTCGCGCCGCTTCTTGTCCTCGTCGCGGTGCGCGTCGGCGTCCTTGACCATCCGCTCGATGTCGGAGTCGCCGAGACCGCTCGAGGCGGTGATCGTGATCCTCTGCTCCTTGCCGGTGCCGAGGTCCTTGGCCGAGACGTTGACGATGCCGTTGGCGTCGATGTCGAAGGTGACCTCGATCTGCGGCATGCCGCGCGGCGCCGACGGGATGCCGACCAGGTGGAAGCGGCCGAGCGTGCGGTTGTCGCGCGCGAACTCGCGCTCGCCCTGGAGCACGTGGACCTCGACCGAGGTCTGGTTGTCGGCCGCGGTCGAGAAGATCTCGCTCTTCCGGGTCGGGATCGTGGTGTTGCGCTCGATCAGCTTGGTGAACACGCCGCCCAGGGTCTCGATGCCGAGCGACAGCGGGGTGACGTCGAGCAGCAGCACGTCCTTGACGTCGCCGCGCAGCACGCCGCCCTGGACCGCGGCGCCGATCGCCACCACCTCGTCCGGGTTGACCCCCTTGTGGGGCTCCTTGCCGAACAGCTCCTTGACCAGCTTCTGGATCGCCGGCATGCGGGTCTGGCCGCCGACCAGCACCACCTCGTCGATCTGCGTGGCGTCGACGCCGGCGTCCTTGATCGCCTGGCGGCAGGGGCCGGCCGAGCGCTGGATGATGTCCTCGACCAGCTGCTCGAGCTTCGAGCGGGACAGCCGCAGGTTGAGGTGCTTGGGCCCCGAGGCGTCGGCCGTGATGAACGGCAGGTTGATGTCGGTCTCCTGCGCGCTCGACAGCTCGATCTTGGCCTTCTCGGCGGCCTCCTTGAGGCGCTGCAGGGCCATCGGGTCCTTGGCCAGGTCGATCCCCTGGTCCTTCTTGAACTCCTCGAGCAGCCACTCGATGATCCGCTGGTCGATGTTGTCGCCGCCGAGGTGGGTGTCGCCGTTGGTCGACTTGACCTCGACCACGCCCTCGCCGACCTCGAGGATCGAGATGTCGAAGGTGCCGCCGCCGAAGTCGTAGACGGCGATCGTCTGGTCCTTCTTCTTGTCCAGGCCGTAGGCGAGCGCCGCCGCGGTCGGCTCGTTGACCAGCCGCTCGACGGTCAGGCCGGCGATCTTGCCGGCGTCCTTGGTCGCCTGGCGCTGGGCGTCGTTGAAGTAGGCGGGGACGGTGATCACCGCCCTCTCGACCTTCTCGCCCAGGTAGTCCTCGGCCGCCTGCTTGAGCTTGCCCAGGATCATCGCCGAGATCTCGGGCGGCGAGTAGGTCTTCCCGCCGACCTTGACGCGCACGACGCCGTTGTCGGCGCGCTCGACCTGGTAGGGGACCATCTTCATCTCCTCGCTGACCTCGTCGAAACGCCGGCCCATGAAGCGCTTGATCGAGAAGACGGTGTTCTCCGGGTTGGTCACCGCCTGGCGCTTGGCGACCTGGCCGACCAGGCGCTCGCCGCTCTTGGTGAAGGCGACGACCGAGGGAGTGGTGCGGTTGCCCTCGGCGTTGGGGATGACCTTGGCTTCCGAGCCTTCCATCACGGCGACCACGCTGTTGGTGGTGCCGAGGTCGATTCCGATGATCTTGCTCAACGCTCTCTCCTCCGTTGGGATTCTGCTCGCGGCGGATCCTAGGACCTTAGTCCGGTGCTGTCAAACTCGCGTCACAGTCATCTTGACAGATACGGACTCATATTTATTCCGGCGCGGAGGAGCCCCGCGGGCCGCGAGCTGGCGGGAGCGTCAGTCGAGGAGCACCAGGGGAGGAGACTGGCCGGCCTCCGCGGTGGCCTGGAAGTCGGCGTCGAGCAGGAAGTTGCCGCTGATCGCCTCGCCGAGGCCGGCGTCCTCGGCGCTGTCGGCGGGGCGCAGGCGGTAGGCGTCGGCGCTCGGGAGGTAGACATAGGGCCGGTCGCCGGGGGCGGCGAGGTCGCCGCCGGCGAGGAGGCCCGCCCCGCTCAACGGGCCGAGGCTCCGCGGGAAGACGCCCTCGAGGAGATACCAGGTCTTGGCCGCGCGGTCGATCTCCGTCGCCGCGGCGTCGAAGCGCGCGGCGGCCTCGACCTCGCGCGCCTGCTCTTGCCAGGGGAACGGCAGCAGCAGGCGGATCGGCTCGCGCAGCACGGCGATCGCGGCGGCCAGCGCCAGCCCGAGCGCCGCCAGGTGGACCGCCGCGACCAGGGCCGGCACGGCGACGGCCGCCGGGCGCGGCACCGCCGTCCGCGGCGGGCGCCTGGGGCGGCGGCGGGGCTCGGGCGCCTCCACCGGCGGCGCCAGGCCGGCGAGGGTGTCCTCGCCCGGCATCTCGACCCCCAGCAAGGCCGGGGACGCCGCTCCCGCGGCGGTCGCCGCCGGGGCCGCGCTCGCCCGCCGCGACGAGCTGGCCGGCGGAGCCGCCGGCGACGGCTCGGGCAGCGGCGGCGGCGCGGTCAGCGGCGCCGGCTCATCGGCCTCCTCCGGCTCGTGAGTCTCGGCGACGCCGGCGGCTAGGAAGCGGTAGAGCGCGAAGCGCACCTTGTGCTCGCCGAGGCCGGTCGTCGCGATCAGCGCCTCGACCGACTGCGGCTCGGCGAGGAGCTGCCGGAGCCGTTCCTCCTCGGGCGAGACCCAGAGCACTCCGCCGCCGTCCTCGCCGGGGCGCGGGGGCCCGACCCGTTCGCGCACCTCGCACGGCGCCGGCTCGGCGAGGATGTAGAGCACGCCGCCCGCCGGCAGCGCGGCCTCCTCCTCGTCCTCGCTCTCGGCGATCGCGCGCAGCAGGAGCTCTTCGACCGCGATCGGCTTGAAGCCCTCCTCGTAGGAGACCTCGTCGCCGCTGTAGAACTTGAACTCGCCGCTCTCCCAGACCAGGAGCTCGAACAAGAGGTCGTAGGTCTGGGCGCGCATCGCCGCGAGGAGCCCCTCGCGCTCGACCACGCCGCGCGCGACCAGGAGGTCGAACAGCCGCCCCTCGCCCTGCTGGGCCGCGGCGGCGACCTCGGCGAAGCTCTCGCGGCCGGCGAGCCCCTCGCGCTCGAGCACCTCTCCGAGCTTCTCCTCGACCGTCCGGTTGAGCGAGTCCGCGGCCACGATCGAGCCGTCGAGGAACGACACCGCGACGATGTCGCTCTCGCCCTGGACGGTCAGGATGCCGGTCTTGCGCTGGTGCGAGACGACCTGCAGGATCTCCGGCAGGCGGAAGATGTCGAGGCTGCCTTCGACCGCCATGGTGCGCTTCCCGGCGACGGCGCTCAGGCGCCGCGCAGGCCTCCCCAGACGCGCAGGCCGAGGAGCAGGCCGAGCCCGACGCCGGCGATCGCCGCGAGCGGCGCCACGCCCGGCGCGAAGAGGACGGGCAGCGGATAGCCGATGCGCGGCCCGAGCGGCAGCAGGAGCAGGCCGGCGAGGGTCAGGAGCGCCGCCAGGGCGAAGAGGCCGCGGCCCTCGACCGCCGAGCCGTAGCCCGGCACCAGCGCCCGCAGCCAGCGGCCGGCCCGGCCGGCGACCGGCACCGGCTCGGCATAGCCGAACGGCCGCCGCGCCAGGTGCAGCGCCAGCGCCGCCAGCGCCACTCCGGCGGCCGCCAGGAGCGCCGCCCAGCGCCGGGCCTCGGCGGCGCCGCGGACGGCGGCGCCCCGGCCGCGCTCGACCGCAAGGAGCCGCCGGTGCAGCTCGGGCACCCGCGCCAGCCCGCCCTCGGGGAGCTGCAGGCGCTCGCCGGCGCCGGCCGCGATCCAGGCGCTGACCTGATCCGGCGCCAGCTCGCGCGCCCGCGCCTCCGCCCGCTTCGACTCCTCGTCGACGCTCCCCTCGGCGCCGGCCAGGTACTGCTGGAGGAGGGCCTGGCTGAGCATGAAGTGGGCGGCCGCGCTGGCGGGATCGGCGGCGACCGCGCGCTGGGACCAGATCGCCGCGTGGGCGTAATCGCCCTGGTCGAAGGAGTAGCCGCCGAGGCCGATCAGGGCGTCGACGTTGCCCGGCTCGGCCTCGAGCACCTCGAGGTAGAGCTCGCGGGCGCCGGCCCAGTCGCCGAAGCGGCGGTGGAAGTCGGCCAGGAGGTGGCGCACCGGCACGCTGTCGGGGAAGAGCGACGGCAGCGCCGCGAGATCGGTCAAGAGCTCGCCGTAGAGGCGCTGCTCGGCGAGCGCCTCCATCGCCCGCGCGGGGGGCGACAGCTCGGCCGCCAGCCGGGGGCGGAGCTCGGAGAGCGCGAGCGGCGCGGCGCCGGCGGCCAGCCAGACGGCGACCATCACCGCCCGCTCGGTCGGCGAGCCGTAGCCCCAGAGCAGCACCGTCCACCAGACCAGCAGCCAGAGCGGCGCCAGCGGCAGCGCCAGCGGCCAGAGCAAGAGGACCAGCGCCGCCGGGTAGGCCACGGCCCGCGGCAGCCGGGTCTCGAGCAGACGCACGAGGTCGGCGACCAGCGCGCCGCCCTTGGCAGCCGCCTGGAGCGCCACGAACAGCACGCCGGCGGCGAGCAGCGCGCCGAGCGCGAAGCGGGCGGCGTTGTACAGCGCCAGGCGGCGCAGCGCCGGCCATGCCAGGAGCCGGGCGTAGCCGCGCCCGACCTCGATCACCGAGGCCGGCCAGCGGCCCTCGCGACGCGCGACCTCGGCGGCGGCGAACGCGGTCTCGGGGCGTCCCGGGTCGAGCACCTCGGCGGCGACCAGCGCCCGCTGGGCGCGCGCGCCCTCCCCCTCTCCCGCCGCCTCCACCGCGCGCACCGCGGCGGCCAGCGACAGGTCGGGCAGCCGGCGCATCCCGAGCTGGCGGGCGGCGACCAGGAGGTCGCTGACCGCCTTCTCCATCCCCTCCGGGCGGTCCTGGTAGAAGGCGCGCAGCCACTGACTCCAGAGCTGAGGCACCAGCGCCAGGGCCTGGATCGTCGCCGGCGGCAGGTCGACGGCCGCCTGGCCCGGATAGCCGGTGCCGGAGAGCGCGGCGGCGCCCGCGGGAGCGGCCGCGGCGGCCGCGGCGGCGGGATCCTCCGGCGCGCCTTCGGGAGCGGCCTCGGCGGCCGGGTCGGCGGCCGTCTCGGCGGCGGACTCCGGGAGCGGCGCCGGCCCGGGGAGCGCCGGCGCGGCGGCGAGGGCGGCCCCGGCGGCCGCGACGAGCAACGCGGCGGCGACGACCGGCGCGGCAGCCCGCGGCCGGCCCCGCTCACCCCCGCTTCTGGACATAGCGCACGCGCAGCCGGTAGAGGACGTCGTCGAGCGCCGCCGACTCCTGTGGCGTCAGATTGCCCGCGGTCTTCCGCCGCAGCACGTCGAGCAGGTCGACGTGGAGGCGGGCGAGCTCGAGGTCCTCGGCCGAGGAGCCGTCGGGCAGGCGCGCGTCGCCGAGGTAGACGGCGGCCGACTCGGCGATCATCGCCACCAGGTCGAAGAACCCGGGCGCTCCGGGGTGCGACGGTTCCGGGTCGAAGCCGGGCGGCGCGGGACGGCCCGCCGGTGGCGCCTGCGGCGCGCCCGGGCCGGCGCCGCCCGGACCGGCACCCGCCGGCGGCCGGGCGGGCTCCGGCCGCGGCGGCGCGGGCTGGGGCGGCGCGGCCTCGGCGCGGGGCGCCGCGACCTCGGGCGGCGGCGCGTCGGCGAGGTGGCTGTACTCCTCGCGCAGCCGGCCGTCCGGCGTGAACATCCGCCGGTCGGTGACCTTGATCGCCGCCTCGGGCTCCCGGGGGGCGGCCGGAGCGGCCTCGGACGGCTTCCGCTCGTCGGTCGTCGATTCGTTCGATCCTGCCACTGAGCCTGCTCCGATCGCCGGCGGCGCACCCGCCTGCGGCGGCGTGCTGGGAAGGCCGGCTGGTTGATGGTGGACGCTCGCGCCGGGCTATCGTAGCAGGGTCTTTTTTGGAGCGGCGCGTCGTCCGCTGCGTTACGCTGGCGCCCCGTGAGCGAGCCGACCGCCAGCGACCTTTCCCGGCTGCTCGAGCTGATCCGGCGCCTGCGCGGCCCCGGCGGCTGCCCGTGGGACCGCGAGCAGACCCTGGGCGACGTCCGCGCCTACCTGATCGAGGAGGCGCACGAGACCGCCGCGGCGATCGACTCCGGCGATCTCGACGCCCTCGCCGGTGAGCTCGGCGACCTGCTCTTCCAGGCCGCCTTCGTCGCCTGCCTGGGCGAGGAACGCGGCGCCTTCACCGCCGGCGACGCGATCGACCGCTCGCTGGCCAAGATGATCGCCCGCCACCCCCACGTCTTCGGCGGCGAGGAGGCCGGCGACGCCGCCGCGGTCGCCCGCGCCTGGGAGCGGCGCAAGGCGGCCGAGGCCGGCTCGGGCTCGCTCCTCGACGGCGTCCCCGCCTCGCTCCCGGCCCTGACCGCCGCCTACCGGATGACCCAGAAGGCCGCCGGCGTCGGCTTCGACTGGCCCGACGCCGAGGCCGTCCTGGCCAAGCTCGACGAAGAGCTGGCCGAGCTGCGCGCCGAGCTGGCGCCCGCGGCCGAGGCGTCCGAGGCGCCCGAGGCCGCCGGGGAGCGCCGCGACCGCCTGCGCGAGGAGCTGGGCGACCTCCTCTTCACCGCCGCCAACCTCGGCCGCAAGCTCGGCCTCGATCCCGAGGCCGCCCTCGCCGCCGCCAACGCCAAGTTCCGCCGCCGCTTCGCCCGCGTCGAGCGCGGCCTCGCCGAACGCGGCCGGCCCGCCGGCGAGGCGACCCTCGAGGAGATGGACGAGCTGTGGGAGGCGGCGAAGCGGGAGGAAGGCGGCGAGACGGGCGGTTAACCGCCGGCGGCCTCGGCCACCAGCGGCCGCAGGTGCGGCAGGACGTTGCCGGCGACCAGCCGGTGCCCCGCCACGTTGGGGTGGATGCCGTCGGGGAGGTTGAGGTCGGGCTCGCCGCCGACGCCTTCGAGGAGGAACGGCACCAGCGGCACGCCCAGCTCGGCGGCCAGGCGCGGGTAGAGGTCGTGGAAGCGGCCGGAGTAGTCGGGGCCGTAGTTGGGCGGGATGCGGAGGCCGACCAGGAGCACCTCGGCGCCGGCGGCCTCGATCCGGCGAGTTATCTGGCGCAGGTTGTCCTCGGTCGCCTCGAGCGGCAGGCCGCGCAGGCCGTCGTTGGGGCCCAGCTCGACCACCACCACGTCCGGCTGGAGGCGGAGGATCCAGTCGACCCGCGCCAGCCCGCCGGCCGAGGTGTCTCCGCTGATCCCGGCGTTGACCGCGCGGATCGGCAGCCCCTCGGCGGCCAGCGCCGCGGTCACCCGAGCCGGCCAGGCGTCGCCCTCGCCGAGGCCGAAGCCGGCGGTCAGGCTGTCGCCGAGGAAGACCACCCGCGGCGGCTCGCCGCTCGCGGGCGCCGCGGCCGGGCCGGGCGCATCGGTTGAGCCGGCGGACCGCTCGACGGCGGCCGCCGCCGCCCGCTCGGACGCGGATCCCCGCACCGGCTCGGCGTCCCGCCCCAGCTCGGCGACCATCCTCGGCTCCCGCAGCTCGCCGCGCGATCCCGCCGAGGGCGCGTCGCCGCCGCAGCCGGCGAGGACGGCGGCGAGGAGGACGGCGGCCAGCGCGAACCGCCGGGTATGCGCGCGCCGCCCGATCGGCAGCGACGGCCGCAACGGGACCGGTTCTCGGGAGGAGCTGCGGGCAGGGCCTTCCATCGCGCGCTCCAACCGCCCGGCGGCGGCGAATAATCCGCCGCGGCCGGCCTGTTAGCTGAGCGATGACTTCCTCCGCCGCCACCATTGCATCGCCGCTTCCGCCCCGCCTCGAGCTCCGCCGCCTGACCCGCCGGCTGCGCTCCGGCGACCGCCTGCTGACCGTCCTCGATCGGGTCGACCTGGCGATCGCGCCGGGCGAGTCGGTGGCGATCCTCGGGCCTTCGGGCAGCGGCAAGTCGACGCTGCTCGCGCTGCTCGCCGGCCTCGACCGCCCGACCGCGGGCGAGGTGCTCCTCGACGGCGAGCCGATCCAGGCGCTCTCGGAGGACCGGCTGGCGCGCCTGCGGCGCGGCCAAGATCGGCTTCGTCTTCCAGTCGTTCCAGCTGCTCGGCAACCTGACCGCGCGCGAGAACGTGCTGCTGCCGCTCGAGCTCGCCGGCGAGCGCGGCGCCGGCCGGCGCGCCGACGATCTGCTGGCCGAGGTCGGCCTCGCCGAGCGCGGCCACCACTACCCGTCGCAGCTCTCGGGCGGCGAGCAGCAGCGGGTGGCGCTCGCCCGCGCCTTCGCGACCCGGCCGCCGCTGCTCCTCGCCGACGAGCCCACCGGCAACCTCGACTGCGCGACCGGCCGGCGCATCCTCGAGATGCTCGGCGACCTCCGCCGGCGCGAGGGGCACGACCCTGGTGCTGGTCACCCACGACCCCGCGGTGGCGGCGATCGCCGACCGGCGGATCCACCTGCGCGACGGGCGGATCGTGCGCGACGAGCGCGACGGAGCCACCGTCCGAACCGGCGCCGGAACGGTGGCCGCCGAGCCCGCCCGCGAGCCCGAACCGGCCATTGCCGGCGCGGCCGCCCGGAGCTGATCTTGCGCGCTTCGACCTGGCTCCGCTGGCTGGCGCGCGACGGCCGCGGCGCGCGCGGCCGGCTGACCTTCTTCATCGTCTGCCTGGGCGTCGGCGTCGCCGCGGTGGTCGCGGTCGCCGGGATGTCGGCGAGCCTCGACGCCGGCATCCGCGACCGCGCCCGGGAGCTCCTCGCCGCCGACCTGGCGGTCGAGGCGCGCCGCCCGCCGCCGCCCGAGATCGAGCGGCTGCTCGAGGAGATCGGCGCCGAGGCGACCGCGGAGCTGCGCGAGCTGGTGACCGTGGTCGCCGCGCCGGGGACGGACGGCGCGCCCGGACCGAGCCGGCTCGTCGAGCTGAAGGCGGTGAGCCCGGGCTACCCGTTCTACGGCACGGTGGTCGCGGACTGGCAGGACGGCGGAGGCGCGGACATCGGCGAGCCCGGCCTCGCCGGCCGCCTCGGCCCCGACGGCGCCCTCGCCGCGCCAGAGCTGCTCGCTGGCCTCGGTCTCGAGCCGGGCGACACCCTCGCGATCGGCGGCGAGCCGTTCACGCATCCGCGGCATCCTCCGCACCGAGCCCGACCGGCTGTCGGTCGGCCTCGCCTTCGGGCCGCGGGTGTTCGTCTCGGTCGCCGGGCTCGAGCGGACCGCGCTGGTCCAGAAGGGAAGCCGGGTCGACCACCGGCTGCTGATCGCGATGCCGGCCGCGACCGACGCCGCGGCGCTGGCGGCGGCGCGCGAGCGGCTGCTCGACGGCCTGCCGGCGGGCTACCGGGTCGAGAGCTGGCGCCAGGCCCAGCCGTCGGTGCGCCGCGGCCTCGAGCAGGTCGACCGCTACCTCGGCCTGGTCGCCCTGCTGTCGCTCCTGGTCGGCGGCGTCGGCGTCGCCCACACCGTGCGCGCCTGGGTCGCCGGCCGGCTCGACGCGGTGGCCGCGCTCAAGTGCCTGGGCGTGCGGCCGCGCGAGGTGCTGGCGCTGTATCTGGGCCAGACCGCGCTCCTCGCGCTCGCAGGCAGCCTCGCCGGCGCCGCCGCGGGCGTCGCGCTCCTGGTGGTCCTGCCGCGCGCCTTCGCCGACCTCGTGCCGGCGGCGCTGGTCGATCCCTGGCAGCCGGCGGCGATCGGCCGCGGCCTCGCGCTCGGGCTCGGCGCGGCGCTCCTCTTCTCGCTGCCGCCGCTGACCGCGGTGCTGCGCGTGCCGGCGCTTCGCGTCCTCCGCCGCGACGCCGAGCCGCCGCCGCCGTCGCGGGCGCTCTCGCTCCTCCTCGCCGCCGGCCTCGCCGCCGGGGTCTACGCGATGGCGGCGCTCCAGGCCGGCTCGCCGCTCCGCGGGCTCCAGTTCACCGCCGCGGTCGCCGGCACCGCGGGGCTCCTGGCGCTCGCGGCGCTCGGGCTGACCCGCGGCGCCGCACGGCTGCCCAGGTCCGGCGGCGGCCTCGGCTGGCGTTTCGCGCTCGCGGCGCTCGGGCGGCCGGGCGCGGGGACGGTCGGCGCGGTGGTCGCGCTCGGCCTCGGCGTCCTGGTGGTCGTGGCGATGGCGCTGGTCGAGCGCCAGCTCGGCGCCGAGCTGTCCGCCGAGATCCCCGAGGACGCGCCGACGGTCTTCCTGATCGACGTCCAGCCCGGCCAGTGGGAGGGCGTGCGCGCCGAGCTGGACGGCGCCGGCGGCTTCGACGTCGACTCGGTGCCGGTGGTGATGGCGCGGATCGCCGCGATCGACGGCCGCCCCGCCACCGAGCTGGCGGCCGAGCGCACCGGCCGCGGCGAGGAGCGCTGGGCGCTCACCCGCGAGCAGCGCCTGACCTTCCTCGACCGCCTGCCCGACGACAACACGGTGATCGCCGGCTCGCTCTGGAGCGACCCCGGCCGCGCCGAGGTCTCGGTCGAGGAGGAGTTCGCGCGCGACCTCGGCGTCGGCGTCGGCTCGACCATCGCCTTCGACGTCCAGGGAGTGCCGCTCGAGCTGGCGGTGACGAGCCTCCGCACCGTCGACTGGCAGACCTTCGGCATCAACTTCTTCCTGGTCGTCGAGCCGGGCGTCCTCGACGGCGCGCCGCAAATGCGGATCGCCGTCGCCCGCCTGCCGGCCGGCCGCGAGCAGCTCCTCCAGGACCGTCTGGCCTCCGCCTACCCCAACGTCACCGTGCTGCGGCTGCGCGAGATCCTCGAGCGGATCGCCGCCGTGATGCGCCGGATCGGCCTCGCCGTGCGCTTCCTCGGCGGCTTCACCGTCGCCGCCGGCGCCGCGATCCTCGCCGGCACCGCCGCCGCCGGCGCCGCCCGCCGCGGCCGCGAGGTGGCGCTCCTCAAGACCCTCGGCCTGACCCGCGCCGGCGTCGCCGCCCTCTTCGGCGCCGAGCACGCCGCGGTCGGCGCGCTGGCGGGCCTCCTCGGCGCCGGCGGCGGCACCGCGGTCGCCTGGGTGGTGCTCACGCGCTGGATGGAGGTCGGCTTCTCGGCCCGCCCGCTGCTCCTGGCCACCGCCCTCGCAGGCGCGATCCTCCTGGCCGCCGGCGCCGGCCTCGCCGCCTCGACGCGGGCGCTTTCTCGGCGGCCGGTCGAGGCGCTCCGGAGCGAGGGGTAGATCCTGCACTCGCGGTGAAGCGCGCGCCGCGCCGCCGCTACGGCAGCTCCCCCGGCCGATCGACCAGGAAGCTCACCGGCACGAAGCGGTAGCCGAGAGCGCGGGCGCGGGGCACCTCGTCGGCGAGGACCGCGAGGGTCGACGGCAGCGGGTGGCCGATGGCGATCGCGGCGCCGCGGGCGCGGGCGGTGGCGAGGAGGCGGTGGAACTGGGCGCGCACCGCTTCGGGGCTCGGGTCGGGGTCGAGGAAGACCTGGCGCTCGGCGGCCGGGATGCCCAGCTCGGTGGCGGCGCGGTAGGCGACGGTCTCGGGGCTGGTGCGCGAGTCGAGGAAGAAGAGGCCGCGCTCGCCGAGCACGCCGAGCACGGCGCGCATCGCGGCCTCGTCGGCGGAGAGCACCGAGCCCATGTGGTTGTTGACGCCCACGGCGCCGGGGACCGCGGCGAGCGCGCGGCGGGTGCCGGCGGCCAGCTCGGCGGCGCTCATCGCGCGGAGCAGGGTGCCGGGGCCGGGGTCGGAGCCGCCGGCGGCCTCCATCGGCAGGTGGAGGAGGATCTCGGCGCCGCGGCCGGAGAGCGCCGCGGCGACCTGGGGAGTGCGGCTCTCGAACGGCAGGACGGCGTAGGTGACCGGCACGCCGAGCGCCGCGAGCGCCTCGACGTCGCCGAGGCTGCGGCCGAGGTCGTCGATCACCAGCGCCACCAGCGCCTCCTCGCCGGGGCCGATCGCGGCCGGGGGGGGCGGCGTGCCGTGCACGGCACCGTTAGGGGCGGCGACCGCCGGTTCGGGCTCGGTCGCTGCCGCGACCGCGGGAGGCGGCGCGGCCGGCTGCTCAGCCGGGCGCTGCGCAGCGGCCGGAGCGGCGGCGGGGGCCGGCGGCTCCTCGGGCCGCTCGGCCTCGGTGGCGCTGGGCGCGGGTACCGGCGCCGGCGGCGTCAGCCAGCGGTAGCCGAGCCAGAGCGCCGCAACCCCCGTGATCGCCCCCGCGACGAACACCAGCACGCTGCCGAAGCCGAGCCGGCGCGCGCTGCGCCGGGGGCTCCGGCGGCGCCTGGCTCGCACGGCACGCCCTCGGGGCGCCCCGGTGGGCGGCTTCCGTCGTGTCATGGGGAGAGCCGCGCCCTCGAAAGGAAACCGCTACGCGGCCGCCGCCTCCGCGGTCTCGGCCGCCGGCTCGCCCGTTAGTTGGCGCACCCGCTCGACGCCGCGGTCGAGGATGAGCTGGTCGATCGGCAGCTCGCGCTCGTTGAACGAGGTGCGGTCGACCCGCAGGTCGGGCTCGAGCCCCTGGTTGAGCGGCTCGCCGTCCGGACCGGTGTAGAAGGCGCCGGTGAAGAACAGCCGGCCGCCCGAGGGGAGGTCGGCCCACTCCTCGCGCCCGGCCCAGCCGAAGCTCTGCTCGCCCACCAGCTCGGCCCCGGCGGCCTGGCGCAGCACCTCGGCCAGCAGCTCGGCCGGCCCCAGGGTGCCGCGGGTCACCAGCACCACCAGCGGCCCGCTCCAGACCGGCGCCGCCTCGGAGCGGTACTCGGCGAGGCGCTCCCCCTTGGCGGTGAGCGCGCCCAGCTCGCCGGCGGCAAACAGCTCGGCGATCGGGAAGACCATCTCGGGGTCACCGCCGGCGATGCCGCGGAGGTCGACGACCAGCCGGTCGCCGTTCTCGGCCCGCACCTCTCCTAGAAGGTCGCGCACCCGGCTCGCGGTGTCCGGCAGGAACGACGGGATGCGCAGGACCGCCACCCCGTCGACCCGCTCGAGCGCCGGCGCCGGCGGCGTGAACGCGGCCAGGGTCAGCGAGGTCGAGACCGGCTCGCCGAGGCGCAGCAGCTCGAGCCGGACCTTGGTGCCGGTTTCGCGCGCCAGCTCTTCCTTGACCTCCCAGAGCGGCATTGTGCGGGTGTTGCGGCTCGCGATCTCGGTCACCAGGTCGCCGGCCTCGATCCCGGCGTCCGCCGCCGGGCTGCCCGGCGCCACCGCCACCACGTAGGCGACGCCGCGCTCCTTGAGCAGGGTCAGCCCGGAGAGCCGGGTGCCGACCTCGCGCGCCTGGCGGAAGGACTCGACCTCGCTCTCCGGGACGTAGAGCGAGAACGGGTCGAGCGCGTCCGTGGTGCCGTCGAGGGCGCCGGCCATCAGGGTCTCGAAGTCGGGCGCGTCAACGTAGGCCTGGCGGATCAGCGATAGCACCTCGGTGAACATCGCCAGGTGCTTGTAGAGCGAGTCGTCCGACGGACCCCCCTCGCCGTCCGCCACCGCGCCGAGCAGGCTCCCCGAGAGGAGCGACAGGACCAGGATCGCGGAGCAGACGAAGAAGGCGGTGCGGCTACGGTTCATGGGGGGTGGCTCCTCGCGGGGGTTCGGGCTCGCCGGTGGTGTCGGAGCGATGGTCTGGGGAATCAGCCGTCTCGGGAAGGTTACGCAACGCCGGGCGGCAGGTTCGAAGGAAGGGGCGGCACGAAGCCGTCAACGCAGCCAGCCGCGGGGATCTTCCGGACGGTTCTCGACCCGGATCTCGAAGTAGAGCGCGTCGTCCGAGGTCCCCAGTACATCGCCCAAAGCTACCACGGCGTCGCGCCCCACGGCCAGCTCGGCGAGCCCGGCGTAGAGGGTGAAGACCCGCCCCGGATGGTGGACGATGACGGTCGGCCCATAGCCGCGGAACGGCGCCGCGAAGAGGACCTTCCCCGGGTAGACCGCGCGCACCGCGGTGCCCGGTGCGAGCGCCAGCTCGACGCCGTTGTGCGGCACCTGGGTGCGGTAACGCGGGTCGAGGCGCGGGCCGAAGCCCTGGGTCACCGGACCCGCCGCCGGCCAGTCGAGCACGCCGCGGAACTCCTGGATCGGCCGCCCGGAGAGCGGCGCGTCGCTGCGCCCGAACAGGAAGTCGAGGAAGTTCGAGAGCTTCTCCTCGCGGTCCTCGAGCCGGGCGGTCTCGGCCGCCAGCTCGCGCCGCGCGCCGCCGAGCTGCGCCACGATCAGCTCCTGGCGCCGGGCCAACCGCGTCAGCTCGTGCCCGCGCGCCTCCTCGCGCGCGAACCAGCTCTCGGCTTCCTCGCGCCACGCCGCCGCCTTGTCGCGCTCGAGCGCGAGACCGTGGCGCGCCGCGGTGTAGCGGTCGAAGGCGCGGGCGTCGCGACGGACCAGGAAGCGCAGGAGGCGAAACGCCTCGAGCGGGTCGCTCCCGGGCTCGACCGCGAGCAGGAGGCGCAGATAGCCGTGACGGCCGAGCCGGTAGAGGCCGACCAGGCGCCGCCGCAGTTCGTCGGCGGTGGCCGCCAGCTCACGCTCGAGCCGCCCGAGCTCGGCCTCGCTGCCGGCGAGCCGCTCGACCGCCAGCCCCTGCGCCGTCCGCGCCTCGGTCACCCGCTCGCGCTGGAGCGCCAGCTCGACCTCCAGCCGCTCCAGCTCGCCGGCGGCGCCGCTCGCCCGCCGCTCGAGCCGCGACAATTCACGCTGTAGTCGCCCGATCTCCTCGCGCACGCGCACCAGCTCGCGCTCGCGATCGGGAACCGCGGCGGCCGGCGGAGATTCCTGCGCCGAGGCGGCGAGCCCGGCCAGCGCCAGCGCGGCCAACAGCGCCGCAGCCACCGCGCGCGCTCGAAGAGGTGCCGTCACAAGGAGATTCTATGATCCCGCTCCCGCGCGCCGCAGTCCCAGCGAGCAAGCCGTGGGCAGCGAAGGAGCCCGCAGGGCGACCGCCGGCGCAGCCGGCGACTCGGGGGAGGGGCCCCCGCGCGATTCACTCGCGCGGGGAGGGGGGTTGGAACAACCCCCCTGAAGAACGTCGCCGGCTGGGGTCGATGGCGCGGTAGATCGACCGCCACTGGCGGTGGGTCTCGGCGTCGAGGTGGAGCGCCGTGCACTCCGGCGGCAGCTCCTTGATCGTGGGATAGCGGCGGCCGCGGAAGCGGATCGACCCGTCCCGGCAGAGGCGCCCGACCTGCCGGTCCGCGGCAGCGGGGTAGCTGGGGTCGAACGGGAGGATCCTGGTGACCATCGCCCCGCCAGCCTACCGCACTGGTCTGGGGGCCCCCTGAGTCAGTTCGGCCAGAGACTGTCGCCGTCCAGCTCCACCGGCGGCGCCACGCCGTAGATCTCGAGCAGCGTCGGCATGATGTCGGCCATGTAGGGGTCGGCGGCGTCGAGCCGGCGGTTGGCGAACAGGATGCCGTTGACCAGCGGCGGGTAGACCGAGCAGTGGTCGCCGCTCCAGACGTCGGTGTTGGGCTCGAGCACCGCGCGGGCGACGATCCCCAGGCTGTCCTGCCAGCCGACCCGGTAGCCCGAGCTGTTGGACGGGAACATGTCCGGGATCAGCGCCGGGTCGTAGGTGCCGTAGGCCTCGTCGCGGGTGAAGACGTGCGCCACCGGCGGCTCGCCGGTCTCCTCGTCGATGAAGCCCTCGAGCTTGGTCTTGATCTCGGTCACGAGAGAGCGGTACTCCTCGCCCGGCTGGACGATCCCCTCGGCCTCGCGCCCGGCGAGGTTGATGTAGATGTTGCCGAGCCCCATCGCGTAGGCGCGGGTGCGGCTCCAGTCGACGTTGACGAAGAACTCGCCCTGGTCGAAGAGGTCCTCGAGGTTGGCGCGCTCGGGGCCCTCCCCGTCGAGCACCAGGTAGCCCTCGCGGGCGAGCCAGGTGTTGTAGTTCATGGTCCGCCGCCAGGGCGCGAAGCCGTGGTCGGAGACCACCATCAGCACGCCGTCCTCGGGGAGCTTCGCCATCACCTCGCCGACGATCGAGTCCATCGTCTTGTAGCTATCGAGGATCGAGCCGCCCCACTTCGCCGCCCCCTCCTCGGTGTACGACGGGCTCTCGGGGTCGAAGTGGCGGAACATCACGTGCTGGACGCGGTCGGTGAACTCGAAGTAGTGGACGAGCACGTCCCAGTCGGGATCGCCGAGCAGGCCGAGGAGCATTTCGCGCCCCTTCGCGACCGAGTGGTCGACGTCCTCGAGGAAGACCGCCTCGTCGATCGTGCCGTCGGTGATCGACCAGGTGTCGATCTTCCAGCCGATGGTCTTGAAGCGGCCGAAGCGGTCGGTCAGCTCGCCGACGAAGCCCTCGGGCGCCGTGATGTCGACGACCGGGGGCAACGCCATCGGATCGAACTGGATCGGCGACAGGTAGAGCCGCACCTCGGGCTCGAGCGAGAGGACGCGGAAGCGGCCCATCCCCTGGAGCTTGACCAGCGCGTTGAACGGGAAGGTGAAGCGCACCCAGTCGCTCCACTCCCCCGTCGCCAGGTCGAGGCGCTGGCCGGAGACGTCGATCCCCAGGCTCGAGCGGTCCTCGGGGACGGTCAGCGTCATCGGGATCGTGATGTAGCCGCCGACCTCGGGGAACAGCTCGTTGGGCGGCCCCTTGATCTCGGTCTCGATGACGCCGCGGTTGTCGACCAGCTCGACGATCTCGAGCGAGAAGTCGCCGCCCCCCTTGGGCTCGAAGAACAGCTCCGAGGTGAAGTAGAACGGCTTGCCGATCCGCCCCGAGATGTCCGGCGTGCCGAGCCCGGAGAGGAGCTCGCCGTGCGGGAACGGCTCGGGGGGGAAGGTCACCGGCACGCGGATCACCCGCACCTCCTTGCCCGCCTCGCCGAGCACCTCCCAGAACGTGGCGCCCTGCTGGCGGTTGATCGCGATCGGGTGGTCGACCGGCAGGTACTCGCCGGCCGCCCAGGCGGCGCCGGCGCCGGCCGCCACCCCGAAGACGCCGGCGACGATCGCCGCCCGCCCGAGCTTCCGGCGCCAGGGCAGGAGCAGCACCAGGAAGACCAGCACGAAGAGCGCCGCGAACGCCAGCACGCCGAGGATCAGCGGGTTGTTCTCGCCCCAGAGAAACGGCGCCCGCCCCTCGTCGGCGGCGGCGAAGCTCGGCCGGTAGTCCGCGGTGTCGCGCTTCAGGAAGTCGAAGATGCCGTGACGCCCCGGGTTGAGCCCGGTCGCGAAGGTCGACCACGACACCGGCGTCTGCGACGGAATGGTCGAACGCAGCGGCGCGAACGTCCCCTCCTCGCGCAGGCGGGCCAGGTTGGGCAGCTCCCCCGCGTCCATCCAGCGCTCGGTGAGCGCGGCGTCGGCGCCGTCGAAGCCGAGGATCACCACCCGCGGCTCGGCACCGGCCGGCTGGGCAGCGACGGCGGCGGCCGGCGCGACCAGGGCGAGGGCGGCGATGAGCAGGAGGCGGAGCGGGGCGGTCTCGACGTGTCTTCTCATGGCGGCGTCCATCCGCTGCGTGTCGCGCTCAGGTTTCGGGAGACGGTCCGCGCCGTCCCGGTCGGGTGGCGGCGCGCGGGGTGGCGGATGATAGCAGAGCGATCACGACCCGGCCGTAGAATGCCCCCATGCCCTCCTCCACCCGCCCCCCCGGCCAGTTCTTGCGCACCGACGACCTCGACCTCCTCTTGGCGGTGATGCCGGAGCGGGTGCTGCGCGCCATCGAGGCCGATCCGGAGCGCGCCGGGCTGCTCGAGATCGTGCTCGACCTCGGGCGGCGGCCGGAGGCGCGCTACACGGGGGGCGGGCGCGAGCTGTCGGACGAGCCGGTGTCGCGCCAGGAGCTCGACGCGGTGGTCGAGCGGGTGGGCCGCTTCGGCAGCGACAACCGCGCCGGCATCGAGCGCACGCTCCACCGCATCTCGGCGCTCAGGAACCGCGACGGCGCGGTGGTCGGGCTCACCTGCCGGGTCGGCCGCGCGGTGTTCGGCACCGTCGACATCCTGCGCGACGTCATCGAGGACGGCTCGTCGATCCTGCTCCTGGGGCGGCCCGGGGTGGGCAAGACCACGCTTCTGCGCGAGGCCGCACGCGTCCTCGCCGACGAGCTGGAGAAGCGGGTCATCGTGGTCGATACCTCGAATGAGATCGCCGGCGACGGCGACATCCCGCACCCCGGCATCGGCCGCGCCCGGCGGATGCAGGTGCCGTCGGTCGACGCCCAGGACGCGGTGATGATCGAGGCGGTCGAGAACCACATGCCCGAGGTGATCGTGATCGACGAGATCGGCACCCGCGCCGAGGCGCAGGCGGCGCGCACGATCGCCGAGCGCGGGGTGCAGTTGATCGCCACCGCCCACGGCAACACCCTCGACAACCTGCTCCAGAACCCGACCCTCTCCGACCTCGTCGGCGGGGTCCAAGCAGTCACCCTCTCGGACGAGGAGGCGCGCCGGCGGCGGACCCAGAAGACCGTCCTCGAGCGCAAGGCGCCGCCGACCTTCGACGTCCTGATCGAGATCCAGGCCAAGGAGGTGCTGGCGGTCCACCGCGACGTCGCCGAGGTGGTCGATCGCCTCCTGCGCGGCGACGAGCCGGCGCCCGAGGTGCGGCGCCGAACCCCCGAGGGCGAGGTCGAGATCGAGGCGCCGCCGCCCGAGGAGCCCCGGCGGGCGTGGCCGGGGATGGAGGGACGCCGTGGCGGCGCCCCAGGCGGACCGAAAGAAGCCCACGCGGGCGCCAGCGCCGCTGGCGGCCGGCCGAGCCGGATCCTGCGCGTCTTCCCCTACGCCATCGCCCGCGCCCGCCTCGAGCACGCCGTCGACAAGCTCCGCCTCCCCGTCTTCCTGGTCGACGACCCGCTCGAGGCCGACGCGCTCCTGACCACCAAGGCCCAGGAGAAGCGCCGCCCGCGCCGCCTCCGCGAAGCCGAGGCGCGCGGCGCGCCGCTCCACGTCCTGCGATCGAACACCGTGCCGCAGATGGAGAAGTTCCTGCGCGCGATGTTCCCCGAGGGCGGCCCCGCGCGCGACCGCGACGAGGCGGTCGCCGACGCCCGCGAGGCGGCGACCTCGGTCGTCCAGGAAGGGCGCCCGATCGAGCTGGCGCCGCGCTCGAGCCACCTTCGGCGGCTCCAGCACGAGGTCGCCGGCGAGCACCACCTGGCCTCGGAGAGCCGCGGAGTCGAGCCTTACCGGCGGGTGGTCATCTATCCGCGGAGCGAGGCTGGGCGGCGGGGCTGACGCCCCGTCAGCCCGCGATCCGCTCGACGATCTCCTCGGGCTCGACCCCCGCGAGCGGCTGGAAGCCGGCGAAGCGTACGGTGCCGGCGGGGTCGATCAGCACCGTCGTGGGGACCATCGTGACCCCGTGCTCGGTGGCGAAGACGCGGCCGGGATCGGTGTGGATCGGGAAGTCGAGGCCGTGGGCGGAGCGGTAGGCGGCGACCGATTCGGGCGTATCGCCCGAGACGCCGACGACCGGGAGACCGTCGAGCGCGCCGGCGTCGAGCCACGACTGCCAGACCGCGACCGCCTCGCCGCAGGCCGGGCAGTCGGGGTCGAGGAAGAGCACGACGCCGCCGCGGCCGCCTAAGAGCGCGTCGCTCGACACCGTGGAGCCGTCGGCGGCGACCAGCGGCACCGCTGGGAACGGGTCGCCGGCGGCGAAGGCGGGGACCGGTGGCGCCGGCGCCGGCGGAGGGTCGGGTTGGCGCGCGCGCTGGACGGCGCGGCCGGTCCAGAGGCCGGCGGCGCCGACCGCGATCAGCGCGGCGGCGAAGCCGGCGCCGCGCAGCAGCGTGGAGCGTCCGTCCGGCGTCATCGGCTCGAGACCCCGCGGGCGCCCGCCCGCGGCGGTTCCCCCGCGGGAGCCCCGCCGTGACCGCGCCTCGGCGTCAGCAGGCCACCTGCGGGCACTGGATCGGCGACGGCCCGGTCACCGGCTTGCACGAGGTGCCGCAGCAGAAGACCGGGACGCCGGGACAGACGCACTTGTAGAAGCAGGGGCCGGGCGCCGCCTCGGCCGGCGTCGAGGTCAGGGCGCCGAAGCCGAAGGCGGTGGCGAAGACGAGGACGAGGGCGATCAGGGCCTTGCGCATGGCGGGGTGCTCCTCGATCGGCGCCGCTCCAGCGCGGCCGCCGCTTCCAGAGTGCCCCCGGCACGGCGCGCCGAGACATCCGGCGCCCGCGGTCACATCTGGTAGCCGGTGACCGTGCGCGCGGTCAGGCCGCGGCGGTCGACCTCGACCTCGACCTCGCGCCAGGCGCCGCGGCGGGGTGCGCCGTCGGAGTAGTAGGTCAGGAGGTACTGGCTCGACAGCTCGCGCTCGATCTGGGCGTAGATCGCGGTCAGGTCCTCGCCGGTGCGGACCAGGAAGGTGCGTCCGCCGACCGCGCCGGTCAGCCGGTCGAGGCGGTCGCCGAAGGTGCGCAGCGAGAGCCCCTCGGTGCGGAGCGCCTCGTTGTTCGAGACCACGATGTAGATCGGGATCCCCAGCTTGCGCGCGAACGACAGGCAGGTGCGGTAGGAGAACTCCTCGTCCTGGTCGGCACCGTCGGAGTAGACGATCAGCGCCTTCCGGCCGGCCTGCCCCTGGAGCTGGACCAGCGAGTAGACGATCCCCTCCCAGAGCGAGGTGCGGCCGCCCGGGCGGAGCCGTCCGACCGCGTCGTCGACCCGGTCGAGGTCGAGGGTCGGCTCGGCGGCGAGCGCCGGCCGGCTGGCGAAGCCGACCAGGAACGCCCGGTCGCGGCCGGGCTCGAGCGCGGCGAGGAAGGCGCTCGCCGCCTCCTGCACCGCCGGCAGCTTGACGAACATGCTCGCCGACGAGTCGATCGCGAGCCCCACCGTCACCGGCAGGTCGCCGGCCTCCGAGAAGCCGGCCAGGTCCTGGGCGACGCCGTCCTCGGTGACCGAGAAGATCTCGCGGTCGAGCCCGCGGACCGGCCGGCCGGAGCGGTCGGAGACGACCACGAAGAGCTCGACCAGGTTGACCTCGAGCCGCTCGCCGCCGCCCGGCTCGTCGAGGAAGAAGACGTCCTCGGCCTGGGTGCCGTCGTCGAGGTAGGCGACCGCGCGCAGGAACCCCCGGCGCGGCCCCTCGGGCACCGCGAGGCGATGGCGCCACGGCGGCTCGAAGAGCGTCGCGAGCCGGTCGCCGTTGCGGTACAGCTCGACGCGCTGGACCCGGCGGCCGTCGGGCGCGGCGACCTCGGCGGCGAGGTCGACCGGCCCCGGCGGCGGTACGTCGGCGGGCGAGCTGATCTCGATCGTGAAGTCGCGCCCGCCCTGGTTGACCACCAGGGCGTCGCGGCCCAGCTCGGCGCCGGCGGCGTCGTAGGCGATCGCTTCGATCCGGCGCATCAGCGGCAGCCGGCCGAGGTCGACCTCGGCCGAGTGCGGCCGGCTCGTGCTGTCGGCGACGCGGCGGCCGTCGAGCCGGAACTCGACCCGCGCCACCGCCGGGTCGCTGATCACCGCCTCGAGCGGCACCTTGCCGCGCAACACCCGCCCCTCGGGGCGCAGGAGGTTGACCGGCTTGGGCGCCGGCAGGAGGCCGAGCTCGGCGTCGAACTGGGCGGCGCCGGGCTGGGCACCGCCCACCACCAGGCCGGCCAGCGTGCCGCCCCAGCGGCCGGAGGCGAGGTCCTCGACCACCACCGCGACCCGGTCGACGTCGGCGGCGACCGGCAGCGGGAGCGAGAGCACCAGGTCGCCACCCTCGCGGCGGACGGCCGCGGCCGGGTGCTCGAGGGTGGTCCGCCCCTCGGTGTCGAGCGCCGCGACGGTGACCCTCGCGGCGACGAGATCCGCGGCGCCGGCGGGCGACGGGTCGGACGCGCCCCCCTCCTCGTCCGCGACCTCCGGCGCGTCGAGCCCGACCCGCGCCTCGAGGCGGGCCGGACCGGGAGCGGCGCCGGCCTCGGGGACGGGCGGCAGCTCGACCACCGCGCGCACCGCCAGTCCGCCCTGCGCGTCCTCGCCGGCCAGGAGGCGCCGCGCGCGCAGCGCCGCCACCGCCCGCGGCGTGCCGCCGCCGACCCATTCGGGCGCCCGCACGGTCAGCCCCGGGCGGGCGGCGCGCACCGCCAGCGGCCGGGGCTCGGCGCCGGGGGGCTGGATCGAGGTGAAGTCGACGCGCACGCGGCGGCCGAGCGCGGCGAGCGCGGCGGGGAGCGCCGCGGGGTCGGTCACCAGCTCGCCGCCGGTAGCGCCGGCAAGGAGCGCGAGGGCGGCGGCGGGATCGGCCGGCACCGGCGGCGGCGCCGCGGCGGCCTCGGCGGCGGCGCCGCGGCGGCGGCCGGGCAGGCGGACGCTGCCCAGGACCTGGCGCTCGCCGGTCACCGGGTCGATCTCCTCGACCGCGCGCACCCGCGGGTCGGTGCGCTCGCCCGAGAGCCGCGGCGCCGCCGGCACCACGACCCAGCCGTAGGCGGCGAGCGCGCGGCCCAGCTCGCGGGTGGGAGCAGCGAGGAGGCCGCCGGCGGCCGTCGAACTCGGCGGGCCCGCCGGCGGTTCGGCGGGATCGATCTCCGGCAGCGCCGGTGCGGCGGCGGGGCCGGTCTCCGGCTCGGACGGTTCGCCGGCGGCGCCCTCCCCCCGCTCCTCGGCCGCCCGGCGGTAGTAGGCCGCCGGATCGAGGTCCCAGCCGTCCGTCACCAGCAGCAGGGCGCGCGGCTCGCGTCCGCCGGCGGGGCGCTCGGCGAGCCAGCCGAGCAGCAGGTCCTGGCGCCGGCGCACCCGCTCGGCCTCGTCGGTCGCGGCGGCCGCGACCGCCCGCCGCCGGGCCTCGCCGTCGGGCGCGGCGGCGATCGAGGCGAGCGCGGCGCGGCGCTCCTCGACCAGCCGGTCCTCGCCGCGCTCGAGCAGGAACGCGCGGCCGAAGGCGGCGGCGATCGGCTCCGGATCGCGGCTCGCCGGGAGGATCAGCCGCGGCGAGTCGCCGGCGGCGACCACCTCGACCCAGCCCAGGGCGGCGAGGGCGGCCGCGTGCTCCTCGAGCACTTGCGCGGCGCGCCCGACCGAGCCGTCGGCCGCGAGCGCGAGGTCGAACCAGACGGTCAGCCGCCAGGGCACTGGCGGCTCGCCCGCCGGCGACGGCAGCGTCACCCCGAGGATCGGCCGCGCCTCGCCGTCCTCGACCACCGCCAGGTCGCCGGCGGCGAGATCGCGCGGCGTGCCGCCGCGGCGGTCGGTGACCGCGACCTGGACCGAGGCGGGGCGGCGGACCGCCGCCGCGGGGGCCGCCCGCTCGACCGCCGGCTCCGGCGGCGGCGCCTGCGGTTCCTGGGCCGAGGACGCGGCGAGCCAGGACGCCAGCCCGAGGGCCGAGCCGGCGGCCGCGACCGCGAGGCGGCGGCGACGGGCGGAGGGCGTGCTGCCGGCGGATCGATGGATCACCACGACGGGATTCTACGTGCCGCGGCGCGAGTCGGCCCGGGAGCGGCGTAGACTTGCGCTCCCATCGTTCGCGAAATCGACGTGAGCCGGATCTTCATCAGTCACAGCAGCCGCGACGCCGCCGCCGCGGCCGAGCTGCGCGAGCGCCTGCGCGGACTGGGGCATCGCTCGCTGTTCCTGGACTTCGACCCCGCCGACGGCATCCCCGCCGGGCGCGACTGGGAGCGCGAGCTGTACCGCGGGATCCGAGCCTGCCGGGCGGTCGTCGTGCTGTGCAGCCGCAGCTCGATGGCCTCGCGCTGGTGCTTCATGGAGGTCACCCATGCCCGCGCCCTGGGCAAGGAGCTGTTCCCGGTCCGGATCGACGACTGCGACCTCGAGGGGATCCTCGCCGACCGTCAGGCGATCGACCTCACCGCCGGCGCCGAGGCGGGGTACGAGCGTCTCGCGCGCGGGCTGCTGGCCGCCGGCCTCGACCCGGCCGACGCCTTCGACTGGGACGGCGGCCGGCCGCCCTACCCGGGCCTGCTCGCCTTCCAGGAGCAGGACGCCGCGGTCTTCTTCGGCCGCGAGGCCGAGACCGGCGAGGGGCTCGACCTCCTCCACCGCATCCATCGCCTCGACGGCACGCGCCTGGTGGTGATCCTCGGCGCCTCGGGCACCGGCAAGTCCTCGCTGATGCGCGCCGGGCTGCTGCCGCGGCTGCGGCGCGATCCCGACCGCTGGCTGGTGATCGACCCGATCCGGCGCCGCGACGACCCCTACCGGGAGCTGGCGGCCGCGCTCGGCGCCGCCCTGGAGCGCGCCGGGCGGCCCCGGCCGTGGCACGAGCTGCGCTCCGCGCTGGTCGCCCCGGCTGACGAGGCGGCGGCGTTCCTGCTCGCCGCCGCCCACGAGCTGCGGCTCGCGAGCGGCCGCCCCGACTGCCGGATCGTGCTGGCGATCGACCAGCTCGAGGAGCTCCTGGCCGAGGGGGACGGCGCGGTCTCGGCGCACTTCCTGACCCTGATCCGCGCGGCGGTCGAGCACCCCGACGGCCCGCTGGTCGCGATCGCCACCCTGCGCTCCGACTTCCTCGGCCGCCTCCAGGGGAGCCCGGCGCTCCTCGGCCTGCGGCATCACGGCCTGTCGCTCGGCCCGATGGCGCCCGAGCAGGTCGCCGCGGTGATCGAGCGGCCCGCCGAGATCGCCGGCATCGAGCTCGGGCCGGGCCTGGTCCAGGCCCTCCTCGCCGACTCGGCGACCGAGGACGCCCTGCCGCTCCTCGCCTTCACCCTGCGCGAGCTGAACGAGCGCTACGGCGCCGACGGCGTGCTCACCGCCGAGGAGTACCGGCGCGGCCTGGGCGGGCTCCAGGGCGCGATCGCCCAGGCGGCCGAGGGAGCGCTCTTCGGCGAACCGCTCGAGCCGGCCCAGGAAACCCGCCTGCGCGCGGCGTTCCTGGCCATGGTGCGGGTCACCGAGGAGGGCGGCTACGCCCGCCAGCCGGTGCGCTGGGACGACCTCCCGGCCGAGGTCCACCCGCTGCTCGAGCGCTTCGTCCGCGCCCGGCTCCTGGTCTCCGGCGGCGACGCCGGCGGAGCGGTCCTGGAGGTCGCCCACGAGGCGATCTTCCGCTCCTGGGGCCGGCTCCGGGGCTGGCTCGAGGGCAGCGCCGAGGCGCTCCGGCTGCGCCGCGAGCTGCGGGCGGCGGCGCAGAGCTGGGAGCGGTCGGGACGCTCCGAGGACGACCTCTGGCGCGGCGGCCGCCTGGTCCGCGCGCGCGAGCTGGCGGCGGCCGGCGACCTGCCGCTCGAAGACCTCGAGGTCGCCTTCGTCGCCGCCGCCGGGCGCGCCGAGAACGCCCGCGCCGCGGCGGTCGAGGCGCGGCGCAAGCGGGTGCTCCGGGCGGTCGCGGGCGGCGCGGTGGCCGCGATTCTGCTGGCGCTGGCGGCGCTCGCCTTCGCGCTCCAGGCGCGGGCGGCGCGCGCGGACGCCGAGCGCCAGGCGCTCGCCGCCGAGGAGCGCGCCCGCGAGGCCGAGCTGGCCGGCGCCCGGGCGCTCGCGGCCCAGAACTTCGCCGAACACCAGCGCGTGCTGGCGCGGATCCCGGACGAGGAGCCGGGCGGCGACCGCGCCCGCGCCCTGACCGCGATCGCCCCCAAGTACCTCGCGCAGGCGCGGGAGCAGTCGGCGCGCGCCGGCGGCCTCGAGTCGGCGCTCGAGGCCTGGCGCGCGGAGCGGGGGATCGAGCCGGCGGACGCCGGCCGCGTGTTCTCGGCCGAGGTGATCCGGGCGCGCTATGGCAGCTCGCTGCTGGTCCACTACGGCGATCCCGCGGCTCCCCGCCACCTGCTCGTCGACGGCGGCAGCCCGGGCGTCTTCCGCGAGGCCCTGCGGCCGCGGCTCGAGGCGCTCGCCGGCCGGCGGCCGGGCGGCGGCCCGCTGCCGCTGGACCTGGTGGTCTCGGCGCAGACCGACGTCGACGCGCTGCAGGGCCTGCTCGACCTCGCGGCGGAGCTGAGGGAGGCCGCCGAGCGGGGCGGGAAGCCGGTCGCCGAGGTCGGCGCGCTGTGGACCAACCTGGTGGTCCCGGACGCCCTCTCCGGCGCCTCGGGCTTGCACTGGAAGACCCGGCTGGTCGAGGACGCGCGGCGGCTCGGCGTCCCGGTCAACGACCCGTTCACCCACCTGATCGCGCTGCCCGAGGCCGGTGCCGCCCGGGTGCACTGGGACGGCGGCCTGACGGTCACCGTCCTCGGGCCGCCGGTGCGGTGGCTGCGGGAGTTCGCCGACTCGTGGTTCAAGATCCTCGCCCGGCAGGCGCGGAGGTCTTCCGACGTCCGGCTCTCCACGGAGCGCGCCGAGGTGGTCGAGACCTTCGCCAGCCCGAGGGTGGAGCTGCTGCCGTCGCCGATCGAGATCGTCGAGATCCCGGTGCCGCCCGGTCAGGACGAATCGCCGGTCAACCTCGCGAGCATCGTCCTGATGCTCGAGCTCGACGGCCGGCGCATGCTGCTCACCGCCGACGCCCGCTCGGACGTCCTGCTCCAGGCGCTGGCCCAGGCCGGCTACGCCGAGGCCGACGGCACCGTCGCCGTCGATCTCCTGACCCTGCCGCACTACGGCAGCGACCGCAACGTCTCGGTCGAGTTCTTCCGTAGGGTCCGGGCCCGGCACTACGTGGTCCAGGGCAACGGCCGCCACGGCAACCCCGAGGTCGCCACCTTCGCGATGCTGTTCGAGGCGCGCCGGGGCGATCCCGAGCCGTTCACGCTCCACCTCTCCTATGCCCCGGAGGAGCTGGCCGACACCTCGGGGCGCTCGTACCCGGTCGAGGATCTGTGCGCTCTGTTCCGGCGCGAGCGCGCGGGCGGGTCGCGGTTCGAGGTGGTGACGCCGGCCGAGGGCGAGGTCTCGCTCGCCGTCGACCTGCTGCGCCCGCTCGCGGAACCGGGCGCGGGCCTGCGCAACCGGGCCTGCGGGCTGGGCGATCCCCCGGCCGCGGCTCCCTAGCCGCTCACCGCTGCCAGGGGAGCCGGTCGAGATCGACGTTGCCGCCGGTGAAGATCACGCCGGCGCGCCGGCCGGCGGCGACGCCGGTGCCGAAGAGGGCCGCCGCGGCGACCGCGGCCGAGGGCTCGATCACCACCTTGAGCCGCTCCCAGACCGTGCGCATGGCGGCGACGATCGCCGCCTCCTCGACCGTCACGATGCGCGCGACGCGGGCCTGGATCACCGCGAAGGTGCGCGGGCAGAGGCCGGTGCGCAGGCCGTCGGCGAGGGTCGCCTCGCCCGGGCCTGGGATCTCGATGCGGCCGGAGGCGAGCGAGCGGGCGGCGTCGTCGGCCGCGGCCGGCTCGGCCCCCACCACCTCGATCGCAGCCGCCTCGACCGGCCGCGCGGCGCCCGAGCAGGCGATCGCGGTGCCCGAGAGGAGGCCGCCGCCGCCGACCGGCGTCACCACCAGGTCGAGGTCCGGGACCTCGTCGAGCAGCTCGAGGGCCGCGGTGCCCTGGCCGGCGATCACCCGCGGGTCGTCGAACGGGTGGATCAGCACCGCGCCGGTCTCGCGCCGGACCCGCTCGGCGGTCTCGGCACGCGCCTCGGGGGTCGGCGCGCAGAGCACCACCCGGCCGCCGTAGCCCTCGATCGCCGCGCGCTTGACCGCCGGCGTCCCCTCGGGGACCACCACCCAGGCCGCGATGCCGCGGAGGTGCGCCGCCAGCGCCAGGGCGGCGCCGTGGTTGCCCGAGGAGTGGGTGACGACGCCGCGCGCGGCCTCCTCCTCGGAGAGCGACAGCACCGCGTTGCTGGCGCCGCGGAACTTGAACGCGCCGACGCGCTGGAAGCTCTCGCACTTGAAGAAGAGCCGCCCGCCGGCGAGCGCGTCGAGCGACGCCGAGGTCAGGACCGGCGTGCGCCGCACCCAGGGCGCGATGCGCACCGCGGCCGCCCGCACGGCGGCGAGGTCGGGGATCTCGAGGGCGTCCACCGGCGCTTTCTACCACGGCCCGACGAAGGACCGGCCACGGTAAGATCGCCGTTCGCCATGAGCCCCGCCGAGCCCAGCGCGAGCCCCTCGACGCCCCGCCCGGAGTCCGTCCTGCCGATCGTCCTCTGCGGCGGCAGCGGCACCCGGCTCTGGCCGGTGTCGCGCGCGGCCTTCCCCAAGCAGTTCGTCGACCTGGTCGGCGGCTCGCTCCTGGCCCAGACCCTGCGCCGGCTGGCGCCGCTCGGCGAGCCGCGGGTGGTGGCGGTGCGCGGCGCCGAGGCGCTGGTCGCGGCCGCGGCCGAGGAGGCCGGGGTCGCGACCGGGCCGGCGATCTGGGAGCCGTGCGGGCGCAACACCGCGCCGGCGGTGGCGCTCGCCTGCCATCTGCTCCTCGCGGATGGGCGCGGCGACCAGGTGGTCGGGATCTTCCCGGCCGACCACCTGGTGGCCGACCCCGAGGCGCTGCGGCGCGCGGTGAGGCTCGCCGCCCGCTGCGCCCGCGCCGGCGAGGTGGTGACGCTCGGCATCCGCCCGGCGCACCCGGCGACCGGTTACGGCTACATCGAGACCGGCGGCGAGGTGCTGGCGCGCGACGAGGGGGAGGGCGGGGCGGCGCCGCTCGAGGCGCGCCGCGCCGTGGGCTTCCGCGAGAAGCCCGACCGCGGCGCCGCCGAATCTTTCCTGGCCCGCGGCGGCTTCCTCTGGAACGCCGGCATGTTCGTCTTCGGCGCCGGGACGATGGCCGGGCACTTCGAGCGGCTCATGCCGGACCTCTGGCGGCGGATCCGCTCGCTGGCGCCGGACCTCTCGAACCTCGCCGAGGTCTACGCCGGGATCTTGCCCGAGAGCCTCGACTACGGCGTCATGGAGCGGCTCGAGCGCTTCGCCGCCGTGCCCTGCGACCCGGGCTGGAGCGACCTCGGCTCGTGGGACGAGGTGGCCCGCGTCCGCCCCTCGGATCCGCGCTTCGAGGTCGCCGACGACGGCGGGGGGACCAACTGGGTGTTCGGCCGCCCGGACCGCGTCTACGGCCTGGTCGGCGTCGAAGACCTGGTGATCGCCGACACCGCCGACGCCCTCCTGGTGGCGCGCCGCGGCGCGACCGAGCGGGTCAAGGAGCTGGTCGCCGCGCTCGCCGCCGCGGGCCGGCCCGAGGCCGACCGCCACCCGTTCGAGGTCCGCCCCTGGGGCTCGTTCGAGGTGCTGCGCGACACCGGGCGCTTCAAGTCGAAGATCCTCCGCGTGGCGCCGCACCGGCGCCTCTCCTACCAGTCGCACCGCCACCGCAGCGAGCACTGGGTGGTAGTCGCCGGCCGGCCGCGGGTGATCCTCGACGAGCGCGTGCTCGACCTCGGCCCCGGCGACCACGTCTTCGTCCCCGCGGGCGCCCGCCACCGGATCGAAAACCCGACCGCCGAGCCGGTCGAGGTCGTCGAGGTGCAGCTCGGCAGCTACTTCGGCGAGGACGACATCGTGCGCTACGAGGACGACTACGACCGTGCGCCGGCCGCGGCCACCTCGCCCGGCGACCGCGCGGGCTCTTGACCGAGTGCCGGCGAATCACGTACTCTCCCCCGGTTAACATCTTTTTCTTGAGAGGTTACGGCGACCTTCGCCGGCCAGGAGCGACGATGAGCCCGCAGTCCCGGTTCGCCCTCTCGGCGAGCCCAACCGATTCAAAGCCCGCCCCGAGGCCGGCGATCCCGGTGCCGGCCGCTCTCCTGGCCCTGGCCGCGATCCTCGCCGGCGCCGGCGCCGCCGCCGCGGCCGCTCCGGCGCCGCCGCCGGACTGCACCACCGCCGAGACCACGGTCGCCGCGACCGACACGCCGCGGCCGATCCACGACGAGGCGACCACCACCTCGACGATCGCGGTCTCCGACGTCGGCGGCCACCTGCTCGACCTCGACGTGCTCACGGACATCACCCACAGCTTCAACGGCGACCTCGAGATCACCCTGACCTCGCCCGCGGGGACGACGGTGACCCTGACCACCGACAACGGCGGCATCTTCGACGACGTCTTCGCCGGCACCACCTGGGACGACGACGCCGGCGACGTCGCGGCGCCCGGGCCGGTCAGCGACCACGCCTTCGCCAACGCCGTGGCGGCCGCCGCCCTGGTGCCCGAGGAGGCGCTCGGCGCCTTCGCCGGCGAGGACCCCAACGGCACCTGGCAGCTCGACGTCCACGACGACGCCGACGGCGACCAGGGCACCCTGCGCGGCTGGAGCCTGACCCTGACCACCTCGAACCTGGCGCCGATCGCGGTCGAGTCGTCGTTCGCCTCGACCGGCGCGCCGATCGAGATCCGCGACCACGTCACCATCGGCTCGACGATCGCGGTCTCCGGCGCCGGCGGCTACCTGTGCGACGCCGACGTCGTCACCCAGATCCGCCACAGCTTCTCGACCGACCTCGACGTGACGCTGATCTCGCCCGCCGGCACGGCGGTGACCCTCACGACCGACAACGGCGGGCAGCTCGACGACGTCTTCGACGGCACGCTCTGGGACGACGGCGCCGGCGCCGCCCGGCCGCCGGGCCCGGTGACCGACTCGGCCTACGTCAACAAGGTGACCGCCACCCCGCTGGTGCCCGAGGAGGCGCTCGCAGCGCTGATCGGCGAGGACCCCGCGGGCACCTGGCGGCTCGAGGTCCACGACGACGCCAACGGCGACCGGGGTCTGCTCATCTCCTGGGGGCTGGAGCTTTCGACCTGCTCGTGCGAGCTCCGGGAGGCCGACCTCGGGGTCGCCGCCTGGGAGCTGACCGACGGCACCGCGGTGACCTGGGGCATCCGGGTCGAGAACCTCGGGCCGGACGACGCCACCGGCGTGGTCGTGACCGCCCCGCTCGACGCCTGCACGGTGATCGTCGGCGACGACTGCGGCGGGCTCGCGCTCTCGCCCTGGCGCTGGAACGCCGGCTACCTCGCGGCCGGCGAGAGCCTCGAGTGCCGGCTCCTGGTCGACGCCTCGGCCTGCCCGCCGGGCCTGCTCCACACGGTCGCCACGGCGGTCGCCAACGAGGACGATCCGCTCGCCGACAACAACTCCGGCGAGGCGATCGCGGGCGTCGGAGCGCCGCTCGAGATCCCCACCCTCGGCCGCGCCGGCACGCTCCTGCTGCTGCTCGGGATCACGCTCGGCGCGATGATCCTGCTCCGCCGCCGCGAGGCGTAGCCCTCAATCCCAGGCCGGCGCCTCCGCGCGGTAGGGCGCCCAGGCGAGGGCGACCGAGCGCACCTCGACGTCGGCGCGGCGCGGCTTGACGGTGAAGCTCTCGAGCGTCAGCCGGGCCGGGTCCCAGCGCTCGGCGAGCGCCGCCACCTCCTCGGCGCAGCGCGCCTCGAGCGCCGCCGTCTCCTCTTGCTCGGCGGCCAGGGTCTCTTCGGCGCGGCCGACGTCCTGGCGCTGCTCGAGGCTGCGGCCGACCCCGCGCGCCGCGGTCGAGGCGCGGCTGATCGTCGTGCTCGACAGCTTCTTGCGGCCGAAGAGCACGCCGAGCACGGTCGAGCCCACGTTCAAGACGCTCGACAGCCCGGAGCTCCGCGCCTGGTCGCGCTCCTTGCCCACCCGCTGCTCGGCGCGCCGCACCTGCTCGCCCTGGCGGGCGACCTTGTCGGCGTAGCGGGCGCGCAGCTCCTCGACCTCGCGGTCGCGCGTTTCGTGCGCCTCCTCGGCCAAGCGGATGCGGAAGTCGCGCTCGCTCTCGCCGGGCGCGGAGACCGCGTCGAGCGGGGCGCAGCGGTGGAGATCGAGCCGCCGGCCGCGGTAGAGCGCGTCGGCCAGCTCCTTCTCCCAGCGCGGGTAGCTCCGCGGGTCGGCTGCCGCCGGCGGCAGCGGCGCGAAGGCGGCGCCGGGATCCGCCGGCTCGCGCTCGAAGCGATCGGGGTCGGCCGCCGGCTCGCCGGCGGCGCCAGCCTCGGCGGCGCGGTGCCAATCGGGGGCGCCGCCGCCCTCGAGCGGGGCGAGGAGGGCGATCTCCTCGCGGTGGTCGATGCCGCGCCTGGGGTCCGAGTAGTGGATGCGGGCCATCCCGGCGAGCCGCGGCCGATACTCGACCCCCTCGGCGCGGCCGGCGAGCGGCAGGTAGACCTGCGGCACGCCGGGGGGCAGCACCGGCCGGGAGGCGGCCGGGGCCGCGGCCGCCGGCGGCGAAGCGGTGGCGGCCGGTGCCGCCGCCGCGCCCGCCGGCGCCGCCGCCGCACCCGCCGGCGCCGCCGCGGCCTTTCGCGCGGCCATCAGCCGGGCGATCTGGACCCGGGTCAGCGGCCCCGGCAGGTAGGACATCGCCCAGCGGGTGTGGAAGACCTCGGCTTCGTCCTCGTGGACGTTGTGGAGCACGAACACCCGCCCCGGGAGGCCGGCCAAAGTGCGCTCCATCGCCGCGCGGTCGAACGGCCGGCCGCCGGCGGTGCCGGCGAGGCCGTCGAGCACCCGCATCTGGTCGCGCTCGGTCTGGAGGCGCCCGAGGAACCAGGTGCCGACGTTCGAGAGCGCCTTGTAGTCGAGGTCGACCGGGTTCTGGGTCGCGAGCACCACCCCCAGGCCGAAGGCGCGCGCCTGCTTGAGCAGGGTCAGGAGCGGGCGCTTCGACGGCGGCTCGGCGACCGGCGGCAGGTAGCCGAAGACCTCGTCCATGTAGAGGAGCGCGCGCAGGCTCGAGGTCCCCGGGCGGCGTGCGCATCCAGCCCAGCACCTGGTTGAGGAGCAGCGAGACGAAGAACATCCGCTCGGCGTCGGAGAGGTGGGCGATCGAGAAGATCGCGACCCGCGGCTTGCCCTCGGCGGTGTAGAGCAGGCGGTCGACGTCGAGCGGCTCGCCCTCGAGCCAGGCGGCGAAGCCGGGCGAGGCGAGCAGGTTGTTGAGCCGGGCATGGCGAGCTGGAAGCGCTCGGCGCCCGGATAGAACGACTCCAGCGTCCAGGACGCCGACGCGCTCGAACGGCGGCTGCTGGACGCCGTGGATCAGCGCCGCGAGGTCGAGGTCGCGCCCGGCGCGCCAGGCGTCCTCGAGGAGGCTGGTGATCAGGATGTACTCGCGGCTCGACACCGGGTCGGCGTCGACGCCGAGGAGGCCGAGGAGCCTCGCGGCGGTGGTGCCGACCCGCTCGCGCAAGAGGTCGCCGTCGGCGACCACCTCGGCCGGCGGCGCCGCGAACGACGACAGCACCGACACCGGCAGCCCGGCCTCGCTCCCCGGCGTGTAGATCGCGAAGTCGGCGGCGGCGCGCAGGCGGGCGATGCGGGCGCCGTCCTCGCCCCAGTCGGCCAGGCCATCGCCGCCAGCTCTCGGCCTCGCGCGCCGCGAAGTCGTCGGGCGAGAGGTCCTTGCGCCGGGCAGCGTCCTCGTCGATCCAGGGCGCGGAAGTCGGCCGGCGCGAGGTCGGGGAAGGTCAGGAGGAGGTTGCCGAGGTCCCCCTTGGGGTCGATCACCAGCGCCGGCACGCCGTCGATCGCCGCCTCCTCGAGCAGGCAGACGCAGAGGCCGGTCTTGCCGCTCCCGGTCATGCCGACGCAGACCGCGTGGGTGACCAGGTCCTTCGAGTCATAGAGGGTCGGCCGCTCCCCCGTCGCCCCGGCGGCGGGGTCCCAGGGGCGCCCCAGGTAGAAGGCGCCCAGCTTCTCGTAGGTCTCGACCGTCGGCGGCATCTCGCTCCTCCGTGCCAGTTCGGCCTCCAGCGTACCGCAGCGGACTGGAACAGCCCCCCTCAGAAAGCCAGCGCCGAGGGCGCCACCGCGAAGGCCAGGAACAGGGTGCGTTGCAGGGGGCTGAAGTTGTTGTCCGACACCATCACGAGCAGGCGGCGGCCGTCCGGCAGATCGGGGCCGAAGGCCATCGCCTCGACGTTGTCCAGCGGCACGCCGGCGGCCGCGAGCAGCTCGCCGAGGTCGGCGAGCAGGGTCTTCTCCGCCGGCCGCGGCGGCGGCTCGCCCGACGCCTCGCGCACGGCGAGCGAATGGACGGCGGCGACGTCGCCCGCGGCCGCGAGGTCGACCCGGTAGAGGCGCAGCGCGGTGCCGCGGCCCTCGGCGAAGGCGCGCTCGAGCGCCAGCAGCCGGATGTCGTCGAGCGCCAGCAGCTCGACCAGGCCGTTGACCCGGAAGGCGCCCGGCGCCGGCTCCCAGGGCACCGGATCGAGCGGGTAGAGGTGCTGGGCTACGACCGCCCCGGCGGCCGGGTCCCAGACCACCAGCCGTGCCAGCGCCGGCACTTCGAAGTCGGCGGCCGGACCGTCCTGCGCCAGCGCGCTCTCGGCGCCGGCGATCAGGCGGCGGCCGTCCGGGGTGAGCGCCAGCGCCTCGAAGCCGAGGTTGTCGCGCACCCCGGCGGCGCCGCCGCGGGCGGTCTCGAAGGCTGACGGCACGAAGGCGGACGGCAGCGGCAGCTCGGCGCGCTCGGCGCCGCCGCGGTCGAAGCGGCGGACGAACGGCGGCACGCCGAAGGCGGCGACCCCCTCGGAGGAGATCCAGAGCGCGTCGCCGGCGACCGCCAGCCCCTCGGGATCGAAGTCGCCCGGCGGCGGCGGCGCACCGCCGCGGGTGAGGCCGATCACCTCGATCACCTCGACGCCCCCGGCGAAGGGCGCGCCGCCCTCCCCGGACGGCAGCCGCAGGCGGTAGAGGCGCACCGGCCCGCGCTCGGCGCGCTCACCGCGGTCGTCGGAGAGCGCCAGCCAGTCGCCGGTCGCCGGGTCGCGGGCGAGCGCCGAGAGCCCGCCGACCTCGGTACCGGCGAAAAGGTGGCCGGTGGCAAGGACGGCGCTGGCCAAGAGCTCGACCGCCGGGGTCGCGGCGGCGGTCCCGGGCCGCTCGGCGGGCGCGGCGGCGGGCGGCACGGCCGGCGCCGCGCAGCCGAGGGCGGCGAGCACGGCCAGGGCGGCCGCCGCCTCCCGCGGCGGGAGCGGCCCGCGGGCGCGGCTCCGCGGCTGGCGAGGGCTGGTCATTGGTCCGGGAGTCTAATCCGCGCGGCGCCGGGTCCGGCGCCGCCCGGCGCATGCCGGCGGCGGCTTGCCTGCCCCCGGGGCCTGGAGTATCCTGACCGCGGTTCAGTCCCATTTTCCGATGGCGCCGGCGGCCGCTCCGCCGCGCGCCGATGCCGGCGGAACGCCCGAGGGCGTCCGCGCTTCCGTGACGGGATTCCGAGGGAGGGAGCACCGACATGATGCACGGTTCACGTTGGCTTCGGACCGCGTTCCCCGCCGCGCTGGCCGTCCTGCTGCTCGGCGGCGGCGTCGCGCGTGCGCAGGAGGACGCGCAGGAGGAGAGCGACGAGCAGAAGAGCGGAGGGCACGACGTCCAGCTCGGCCTCGGGGCCGGCCTGGTCGAAGCCGAGGACTCGGAGAGCGCCGAGGTCTACTACTCCGCGGCGCTGCGCATCCGGCTCGGCGCGGGCGGTGAGGACTCCGAGGAACAGGACGGCCAGTGGGAGGGTGACCACTACAAGGGCAAGCCGCCGACCGGCGGCGACGGCGGCATCCGCGGCTACCTCGAGCCCGAGGTCGCCTACTGGTCGGTCGACGGGGACAACGGGACGATCGAGGACCTGCTCGCCGGCGTCAACCTGATCGGCGTCGTGCCGACCCGCGGCGCCGAGTTCTTCCTCGGCGTCGGCTTCGGCGTCCACTTCTTCGAGGCCGAGCTGCAGCGCGAGGTGGCCGGCGTCGACACGGTCATCGTCGGCGACGACACGCGGATGGGCGGCAACCTCCAGGTCGGCCTCGACGTCAACGTGAGCGGGAGCACCTCGCTCTTCGGCACCGGCCGGATCGACATCCTCGAAGGGGAGATCGCCGAGCGGCAGTCCAAGGTCTACCTCGGCATCCGGATGAGATTTTAAGAGGCCTCGGCTATCGTCGAGGCGATGGCCGGTCCTTCTCCCGCGGTGATCCTGGTCGAGCCGCAGCTCGGCGAGAACGTCGGTTTCGCGGCGCGGGCGATGGCCAACTGCGGGCTCTCCGACCTGCGGCTGGTGCGGCCGCGCGAGCCGTGGCCGAACCCGCGGGCGCGCGCCGCGGCCTCGGGCGCCGACGCGGTGATCGACGGCGCGCGGGTGTTCGAGACCACCGCCGAGGCGGTCGCCGGCCTGCGCCTGCTCTACGCCACCAGCGCCCGCCGCCGCGACCAGGTCAAGCCGGTCGCGACGCCGCGGGCGGCGGCCGCCGAGCTGCGGGCGGCGGCCGCCGCCGGCGAGCCCGCGGGCGTGCTGTTCGGGCCCGAACGGACCGGCCTCGACAACGACGACGTGGCGCGCGCCGACGCCCTGATCGTCGTCCCGCTCGACCCCGCCTTCACCTCGCTCAATCTCGGCCAGGCGGTGCTCTTGGTGGCCTACGAGTGGTACCAGGCCGGCGCCGCCGCCCCGCCCGAGGAGCTGCCGCTCGCCGGCAGCCGCCCCGCCGAGCGCGCCGAGCTGGAGGGTTTCTTCGAGCACCTGTTCGCCGAGCTCGACGCCAGCGGCTTCCTCCGCGTGGTCGAGAAGCGGCCGATCATGGTGCGCAACCTGCGCAACCTCTTCCTGCGCGCGCGGCTCACCGAGAAGGAGGTGCGCTCCCTGCGCGGGGTGGTCAAGGCCCTGGCGCGCGGGCGCCGCCGGGGGCCGGCCGGGGAAGTGACCGGGGGGGAGACCGGGAACGGCGGGGGGGATTGATTGCGGGGCTTCCTCCAGCCCGAAAAAGTCTGTTACAATTCCCACGACCCCGATCAAGCCGAAGAATCCGCCTCCGAGGCGGCCGATCCAAGAAGCCATAAGAGGGAGCTTTCAGAGGGAGATGCTGACCATGAGCGGAAGAATTCTGCGGATGATGTTTCCTGTCCTCGCCCTGGCTGTCGCGTTGCTCGCTGCCGGACCGGCCGCCGCCCAGAAGTCGGAGCTGGCGCTGAATCCCGGCCTCGCAGGCGACGGTCCGCTGGCCATCGGCGGCACCAACTGCGCCGGCGGCGAGATCTACGACGACGGCGGCGCCGAGAACGGCTACAGCGGCAACCCGGCCCTGATCAGCAGCTTCGAGGGCGTGCAGCGGTTCACCCCGGCGGCCTTCCCCGGCACCTACGACACCGTCTGCGTCGGCCTGGTCTCGCTCGGCGGCCCGGCCCTCGACTTCGAGATCGAGGTCCGAGACGACGACGGCACCGCCGGCGGGCCCGGCACCCTGCTCGGCGCGCTCCCGGTCTCCGCGGCCGGCATCCCCGGCGGCCTCCCCTGCGCGTTCTTCGAATACGACATCACCTCGCTCGGCCTCAACATCCCGAGCGGCAACGTCTGGATCGGCGTGCGCTGGAACCCGATGCTCTTCCCGAGCCGGTTCATCTGCTCGGACGAGTCGGTCGCGACCCCGCTCCACCCCGGCTTCGTCAACTTCAACAACCCGAGCCTCTGGCAGGCGACCCAGACGGTGTTCCCGGCCTACCGGGCCAAGCTGATCCGCGCCATCCCGGGCGTGCTCGCCACCGACTCCGACCTGTCGATCACCAAGACCGCCGACGTCAACCCCGACGACACCATCGACTACACCCTGACCGTCAACAACGCGGGTCCCGACCCGGCGACCAACGTGGTGGTGACCGACACCCTGCCGGCCTGCACCACCTACGTCTCCGACACCTGCGGCGGCGCCAACGTCCCGCCGTGGACCTGGAACATCGGCAACCTGGGTGTCAACGCGCCGGTCAGCTGCACGATCACGGTCAACGCCGCCGGCTGCCAGGGCCCGGTGTCGAACACCGCGGCGGTGACCGCCGACCAGACCGATCCCAACCCGGGCGACGAGAGCTCGACCGCCAACGTCGTCATCGGCAGCGTGCTCGAGATCCCGACCCTCGGCCGCTGGGGCATCCTCGCCCTGATCGGCCTGCTGATCGGCGTCGGCATCTGGCGGATGCGGAGCGCGTAAGCGCCTCGAGCAGCGTCCCGAAAGTACCGAGGGCCGCCCGGGTGGGCGGCCCTCTTTCTTTGAGGGGGCTCTTTCCGCCCCCTCCCCGCGCGAGTGACGGTCTTGTTCGAGGGGGCGCGGGTCCCTCCCCCGAGTCCCAAGAACCGCCGAGGAGGTCCGGGTCGAGGGCATCCCTCCCAGGGACGCCAGCCCGCGCGCTCAACGGGTCGATTCGCAAGGCGACATGGACCCGCGCGCGGGCTGACGAGGCGCCGGCCCACCGCCCCCCGCTCACTCAAAGCCGGCGCCGTGCCCTGGGAGGGATGCCCTCGACCCGGACCGGCCTCAGCAGTCCGACACTGGCGGCGGCCTTGCGGCCGCCGCACACGCGCCCTTAAGGCGCGCGTCGTCCGCTTCCACCGCTGGTATGGACGAATGCATGCAGCCGTCGGCTCGCGGATCACCGCGCTTGCCGACGGCTGCTCTGCGGCAGGATGCCCGAACCCAGGTGGGGCTTACAGTGCCGCTTTCGGCTCGATGACGTCGCGGCCGCGGTACTGGCCGCAGTGGCCGCAGGCGCGGTGCGGGACCTTGACCTCGCCGCAGTTGGGGCACAGCGAGGCCGCCGGCCGCTCCAGGGCGTCGTGCGCCCGGCGCTTGTCGCGGCGCGCCTTCGAGTGGCGTCGTTTCGGATTGGGCATCGTCGGCTCCTCGACTGGTGGTTGGATCTCGTCGGACCTATCGATCTTCGGTCAAGCGGCTCCGCAGCTCGGCCAGCCCGGCCCACCGCGGATCCACCGTCTCGACCCGGCAATCGCACTCCTCTGCGTTGCGGTTGACGCCGCACACCGGGCACAGCCCCTGGCAGTCCTCCCGGCAGAGCGGCCTCATCGGCACGTTGAGCTGGAGCTGCTCGACCAGCATCGGCCGGGTGTCGAGCACGCCGCCCTCGGCATAGACCAGCCCGAGGTCGTCCTCGCTCAGCTCGCGCTCCCCTTCCGCCTCGGGCTCGGGGTGCTCGAGCACCATCAGCTCCAGCTCCGACTCCACCGGCTCGGTGTACTCCCCGAGGCAGCGGCCGCAGCGCAGCGTCTGCTCGTACTTCGCCCGCGCGCGCAGGTGGAAACCGGGATCGGCGTAGGTGATCCGGCCGCGCCAGGCGACCGGGCTCAGTGCCACCAGCTCCTCGCGCTCGAGCGACCCCGCCGGGATCTCCACGGATTCGGCCCAGGAGAAGGGCTCGCGGCGGACGTCTTCGAGGCGAATGCGCATGGCGGCCCCCCAAGGCCGAACGGCAAGGCTACGGGAAGAGGCGGGGCGTGTCAATCGCCGGACGACCGCCGAACGAACGCGATGGTATCCTCCGAACACTTGGAGAACGAGATGTTGCCCCTGCTCCTCGAAGAGCCCGCAGCCGAGCGCACCGAGCTGGTGCCGCTGACCGTCGACCAGTACCACCGGATGATCGCCGCGGGCATCCTCGAGGAGGGTGAGCCGATCGAGCTGCTCGACGGCCTGCTGGTGGCCAAGGACAGGGGGCCCGGGATGACGGTCCATCCGCTCCACAGCCTGATCGTCAACAAGCTCGTCCGGCTGGCGCGGGCGCTCGAAGACCTCGGTTGCCACCTGCGGACCCAGAGCCCGGTGACCATCCTGCCCCGCAACGAGCCCGAGCCGGACGGCTCGATCGTCCGCGGCCGCCCCGAGGACTACATCGACCGCCACCCCACGCCCGCCGACACGAGCTGCGTGATCGAGGTCGCCGACAGCTCGCTCGCCCGCGACCGCACGACCAAGCAGCGCATCTACGCCGGCGCCGGCATCCCCCAGTACTGCCTGATCAACCTCGCCGTCCGCCGGATCGAGCTGCACGAAGATCCCGACCGCGAGCGCGGCGTCTACCGCGACCGCCGCGAGCTGACCAAGAGCGATGCGGTAGGGCTGCTCCTGCCCGACGGCGGCCGCTTCGAGGTCGCCGGCGCCGACCTCCTCCCCTGATCCCCGACAGGTCGATGACCGTGCCCGAGAGCCGCGAGCTGATCTGCGAGGGGCTGCGCTACGTCTCGTGGGAGATCACCCGGCGCTGCGACGCCCGGTGCGTCCATTGCTACGCCGAGGCCGGACCGGAGGCACCGTTCGACGGCGACCTCTCGACCGCCGAGGCGCTGGCGCTGATCGACCAGCTCGCCGGGGCCGGCGAGATGATCCTCGCCTTCTCCGGCGGCGAGCCGCTGCTGCGGCCGGACTGGCGCGAGCTGGCGCGGCACGCGGTCGAGCGCGACCTGATCGTGACCGTGGTCACCAACGGCTCGCGGGTCGACGACGAGGTCGCCGCCGAGCTGGCCGCGCTCGGCCTCCAGAGCGTCACGGTCAGCCTCGACAGCCACCGGCCGGACGTCCACGACCGGATCCGGCGCCTCGACGGCCTCCATGCCCGGGCGCTGGGCGCGATCCGGCGGCTGGCCGGGCGCGGCGTGCGGGTGGTGGTCAACTTCACCCCGATCCGCGACAACCGCGACGACGCCCGCGGCGTGGTCGAGCTGGCCTGGCAGCTCGGCGCCGCCGCGGTCAGCCTCTCCGAGTACGCGCCGGCCGGCCGCGGCACGCCCGCGATGGGCCTCGACACCGCGGAGCGCGAGCGGCTGGCCGCCGAGTGGCTGGCGCTCGCCGCCGAGTACCGCGGCCGCGTCCACCTGATCGCCGACAGCCGCACCGTGGCCCTGCTCGCGACCGCCGCCGCGAACGCCGGCGCGGCCGGCGACCCGGCCGGCGACCCCGGCTGCCCCGACTGCGGCGCCGGTCGGGCGATGCTGCGCATCACCCCCGAGGGAGCGGTCACCCCGTGCACCTTCGTACCCGATGCCTTCGGGTCCCTGCGCGCGGCGCCCTTCCCCGAGCTGTGGCTGCAGACGCGCGAGCGGCGCCTGGCGGTCCCGAGCAGCCCGAGCTGCTCGACCTGCGGCATGCTGGTCTCGATCGGCGGCGGTTGAGCCTCAAGTCTCCACCTCTTTCGATCCTGGGAATGTTCTGGTATCCTTCCAACGGATTGTCAGCAGGTATTGGAAGCGACCGTCGGGGGGGCGGTAACTCGTTGATCTCGAGAGAGGAGAAGATCGCGTCATGAGCACACGTCCGTCGCGTCTGCAACTCGGTTTTCTTTTCGCCGCGGCCTGGCTGCTGGTCGCCACCGCCGCCGGAGCGCAGGGGATCGCGCTCGATCCCGGTCTCGCCGGCGACGGGCCGCTGGCCATCGGCGGCACCAACTGCGCCGGCGGCGAGATCTACGACGACGGCGGCGCCGAGAACGGCTACAGCGGCAACCCGGCCCTGATCAGCAGCTTCGAGGGCGTGCAGCGGTTCACCCCGGCGGCCTTCCCCGGCACCTACGACTCCGTCTGCGTCGGCCTGGTCTCGCTCGGCGGCCCGGCCCTCACCTTCGAGATCGAGGTCCGCGACGACGACGGCACCGCCGGCGGGCCCGGCACCCTGCTCGGCGCGCTCCCGGTCTCCGCAGCCGGCATCCCCGGCGGCCTCCCCTGCGCGTTCTTCGAGTACGACATCACCAGCCTCGGCCTCAACATCCCGAGCGGCAACGTCTGGATCGGCGTGCGCTGGAACCCGATGACCTTCCCGAGCCGGTTCATCTGCTCGGACGAGTCGGTCGCGACCCCGCTCCACCCCGGCTTCGTCAACTTCAACAACCCGAGCCTGTGGCAGGCGACCCAGACGGTGTTCCCGGGCTACCGGGCCAAGCTGATCCGCGCCATTCCCGGCGTGCTCGGCGGCGACGCCGACCTGTCGATCCTCAAGGAGGCGGTGGTCAACCCCGACGAGACCATCGACTACACCCTCACGGTCGACAACGCGGGTCCCGATCCGGCGACCAACGTGGTGGTGACCGACACCCTGCCGGCCTGCACCACCTACGTCTCCGACACCTGCGGCGGTGCCAACGTCCCGCCGTGGACCTGGAACATCGGCAACCTGGCGGTCAACACCCCGGTGAGCTGTACCATCACCGTCGACGCCACCGGGTGCCAGGGCACGGTGTCGAACACGGCCTCGGTGACCGCCGACCAGACCGACCCCAACCCGGGCAACGAGAGCTCGACCTCCGACGTGATCATCGGCGGCGACGCCGACCTCTCGATTGTCAAGGGAGCGACGCTCGACCCGGACGACACCGTCGACTACACCATCACGGTCGGCAATTCGGGTCCCGGCCCGGCGACCAACGTGGTGGTGATCGACAACCTGCCGGCGTGCACGACCTACATCTCCGACGACTGCGGCGGCATGAACCTCCCGCCGTGGACCTGGAACATCCCCAACCTGCCGGTCAACGCGTCGGTGACCTGCACGATCCTGGTCGACGGCTCCACCTGCGAGGGGACGGTTCCGAACACCGCCTCGGTGAGCGGCGACCAGGTCGATCCCAACCCGGGCAACAACACCTCGACGGCGACCCTGGTGTTCGGCAGCGTGCTCGAGATCCCGACCCTGGGCCGGTGGGGCCTCCTCGCGCTGATCGGCCTGCTGCTCGGCCTCGGCATCTGGAGGCTGCGCGCGGCGTAGGCGACGGTCCAGTTCGCACGGTCCAGTTGGCGCGGTCCAGTTCGCTCACTGGCGGGGGGCGGTTTCGCCGGCCGTCCCCCCGCCCACCCCGTCGAGGTGCTCGCGCCCGCGCTCCAACGCCGCGGCGACGCTCGGCACCAGGTTCTCCTCGCCCAGGGTCGCGGCCAGGCCCGCCTTCTCGAGCGCCGCGCGCACCTTCGGCTGGGCCTCCGCGAGGATCACCAGGATGCGCTCGCGGCGGCAGCGCGCGGCCAGCTCCTCGAGCGCGCGCAGGCCGGTGGCGTCGATGAAGGGCACCCGGCGCAGGCGCAGCACGAGCACGCTCAGCCGCTCGTCGACCCGCCCGAGCGCGGTCTTGAACTGCTCGGCGGCGCCGAAGAAGAACGGCCCGTCGACCTCGTAGACCTCGATCCCGGGCGGCACGTCGCGCCGGTGGAGGCGCCGCGCCTCGGATTCCTCCTCGCCGTCGCCCGCGATCGGTCCTTCGCCCATCGCCGCGAGCCCGGAGACGCCGGTCGCCTCGGCCATCCGGCGCATGAAGAGGAGCGCCGAGAGCACCACCCCGACCTCGATCGCCACCACCAGGTCGACCGCGACGGTCAGCCCGAAGGTCGAGAGCGCGACCATCAGGTCGCTCTTCGGCGCCTTGACGAAGCCGACGAAGAGGCGCCATTCGCTCATGTTGTAGGCGACCACGACCAGGATGCCGGCGAGGGTCGCCATCGGTACCAGCGCCGCCCAGCGGCCGAGAAACAGCACGATCAGGAGCAGGGTGACGGCGTGGACCATGCCGGCGACCGGCGTCCGGCCTCCGTTCTTGACGTTGGTGGCGGTGCGCGCGATCGCCCCGGTGGCCGGGATGCCGCCGAAGAACGGCACCGCCAGGTTCGCCACCCCCTGCGCCACCAGCTCCATGCTCGAGCGGTGGCGGCGGCCGGTCATGCCGTCGGCGACCACCGCGGAGAGCAGCGATTCGATGCCGGCGAGAAACGCGATCGCCACCGCCGAGGGGACGAGCTGGGGCACCATCGCCCAGTCGATCGCGGGGAGCGAGGGCCGCGGCAGCGCCGCCGAGACCTCGCCGAAGCGGTCGCCGATGGTCGCCACCGGCAGGTCGAAGAGGTGCACCGCCGCGGTGGTCGCGAGGAGCGCCACCAACGACCCCGGCACGCGATAGGTGATCCGCGGCCAGAAGGTGACGATCGCCGCGGTGGCGGCGGCGATCCCGAGCGCCCAGGGCTGGAAGGTCGGCAGCGCCGCGGCGAAGACCCCGACCTTGCCTACCAGCTCGGCCGGCACCTGTCCGGTCTCGAGGCCGAGGAAGTCGCCGATCTGCCCGACCAGGATGATCACCGCGATCCCGGTGGTGAAGCCGATCGTCACCGGGTAGGGGATGTAGCGAATCACCGAGCCGAGCCGGGCCAGCCCCATCGCCACCAGGAGCCCGCCGGCGAGCAGGGTGGCGACCGCCAGCCCCTCGTAACCGAAGCGCTGGACGGTGTCGTAGACCAGGACGATGAAGGCGCCGGTCGGGCCGCCGATCTGGACCCGGCTGCCGCTCAGCGCCGAGATCAGGAAGCCGGCGACCACGGCCGTGACCAGCCCCTGCTCCGGCGTCACCCCCGAGGCGATGCCGAACGCGATCGCCAGCGGCAGCGCGACCACCCCGACGATCACCCCGGCGCCGAGGTCGCGCAGGAGCTGGGCGCGCGGGATCCCCTCGCGCAGGCAGGTGACGAGCTTGGGCTCGAGTTTCGTGTGCGGCACGTCAGGCGAGCCCCAGCTCGACCACCGCCCGCGCCACGCGGGCAGCGGCTTCGGCCTCGGCGCCCGAGGTCTCGGGGCCGGGCGGAGTGAGATCGGCGAGCTCGGCGCCGGCGCGGCGCAGGAGCTCCGAGAGGAGGTCCTCGGGCGGGTATGGGGCGAGGGGCGGCACCACCGGCGCCGGCCGGAGTTCGTCGAGGGCGACCTCCTCGATCAGCGCCGCGTAGGCGGCGGCGACCGCGGGGAGGGCGCAGCTCGCCGCCACCCAGCGGCGGGCGGCGGCGCCGAGCGCGGCGCGCAGTGCGGGGTCGCCGGCCAGCCGCGCGAGCACCTCGGCCAGGACCTCGGCCTCGAATGCGTCCGGCGCCACCTTGGCGACACAGCCGTCGGGGATCTCGGCGAAGGCGCCGGCGTCGGTCACCACCGTCGCCTTGCCGAGCGCCAGCAGGCGCATCAGGGTGCCCGAGGTCTCGCCGCCGGTCGGGTGGCGGAGGTTGAGCGCCACGTCGGTCGCGGCCATCGCGGCGAGGAAGCGGTCGAGCGGCAGGTGGCCGAGCGGGATCACGCCGGCCCCGGCGGAGCCGGCGAGCCGGCGCTCGAGGTCGACCTCGGGGCCGGCCTCGCCGGCCAGGAGGAAGACCGCCTCGGGGCGTGCGGCACGCAGCCGGGCGAAGGCGGCGAGGCAGGCGTCGAGCCGCTTGGCCGCGGTCAGGTAGCCGAAGGTGGCGACCACCAGGGCGTCCGGCGGCAGGCCGAGGAGGGCGCGCGCCGCCGCGGGGTCGGCGGCCGCTCCGCCGCGCCCCAGCTCGTCCAGCTCGACGAAGTGCGGGATCACCTCGACCCGCGCCGCCGGCCGCGCCGCCAGCACCCGGTCGCGGGTGGTGCGGTTGTGCACCACCACCGCGCGGGCGGCGTCGACCGTGCGCTCGAAGAGCGGCCAGCGCCAGGGGTCGAGCGGCACGCCGGTGGCGATCGCCCGCCGCGCCAGCGCCCGGCCGGTCGGACCGTAGGCGTAGCGCATCGCCTCGGCGTAGCCCTCGGCGTCGCCGGCGGCCAGCGTCAGCTCGCGCACCATGTGGTGGAGGACCGCCTCGTGGAGCACCACCACCCCGGGGTGGCGCACGAGGGCCCGCTGGATGCCGCCGTGGAAGCCCGGGTGGTTGCCCATCTGGTAGACCACGGCGTCGTAGCCGCGCTCGGCGGCGAGGCCGGGCAGGCCGGCGAGGGGCTGGACCGTGAAGCGCTCCGCGAGCCCGGGCTCGGGGCGCTGCCCCGGCTCGGCCAGGAGCTCGATCTCGAGGTGCTCGGCGAGCGCCGGCAGGAGGCGCGCCGAGTAGTCGGCGATCCCCGAGCGCTGCGGCGGCAGGGGCGACGCCCAGCCGATGCGCCGTCGCCCGCTCACGACAAGAGCCCCGCGATCACCCGGTCCCAGCCGATCGCCGCCGCGGCGGCGCGCCCGCGCTCCCCCATCGCCGCGGCCAGGGCGCGGTCGCGGTCGAGGCGGTCGATCCGTTCGGCGATCGCGCGCGGCGAGCCGGGGTCGCAGACGAAGCCGTTGACGCCGTCCTCGACCAGCTCGAGCACGCCGCCCGAGTCGGCGCAGGTGACCACCGGCTTGCCGGCCTCGAACGCCTCGGCGGTGACGTAGCCGTAGTCCTCGTCGTAGGGGGCGTAGAAGACCGCCAGGGCGCCGGCATAGAGGTCGATCAGCTCGCCCTCGCCGACCCGGCCGAGGAGCTCGACCCGGTCGGCGACGCCGAGCCGGCCGGCCAGCTCGGCGAGCCGGCCGGCCTCGGGGCCGTCGCCGGCGATTCGGCAGCGGACGGCGGGGCCGGCCTGCGCGAGGGCGCGCACCAGGAGGTCGAAGCGCTTGAGCGGGTCGAGCCGGCCGACGCCGAGGACGTAGTCGCCGGCGGGTCCGGAGCGGAGCCGCCCGGCGAGCGCCGACGGCGGGTGGAGCACCTCGGCCTCGAGCCCGACGTCGCGCGAGAGCCGCTCGGCGGTGTTGCGCGAGATCGCGAACCGCCGCCGCGCCTCGCCGAGGGTGCGGCGGTCGATCGCGCGCACCATCGCGATCGCCCGCTCGTCGACCGGATCGCCGGCGGCGAAGTCGCTGTACGGCGTGCCGCGGAGGTCGTAGACCTGGCGGAGCTGGTGGACCAGCCAGACGACTTTGTTGGGGTGCTTGACCAGATAGGAGGGGAAGCGGGTCGCGATCACCCGGTCGACCGGCCGCCCCTCGACCGCCGTGACGTCGAGCAGGCGCCAGGCGAGCGCACTCTCGAGCAGGCGCCCGCGGCCGGCCAGGGAGAACGGCAGGCGGAGGTGATCGACCTCGTGGCCGCGTGCCGACAGCTCGGCGGCGAGCGAGTCGGCCAGGATCTCGGCGCCGCCGCGGGCGAAGGGGATCTGGCTGTTGCAGATCAGGATCCGCTCGCTCATCGATCCCCGGCCGGCGGACCTGCGCCGCCGGCGCCGCCTTCCAGCCGGTCCAGCCGCCGGCCGAGCCGCGCCGCCTCGGCGGCGAGCCGCTCCTGGCCGGCGACCAGGTCCTCGAGCAGGCGCGACACGGCGCGGTTGTGCTCGTTCTGCTGGATCAGGAGCGGCCGCGCGTACCACTTGCCGAAGAGGTGGAAGAACGCCTTGCGCGCGAAGGCCACGAGGCGCCCGACCAGCGGCCGCGGCGACGCCGCGACCGGCTCCTGGAGCACCTCGCGCGCGCGCAGCTCGGCGAGCGCGGGGCGCACCGCCTCGGCGGCGTCGCCGAGGGTCGCCAGCTCGGCGCGGCGCTGGCGCACGCCGGCGTCGAGACCGGCGAGGACGGCGGCGACGCGCTCGCGCTCGGGATCGCCGGCGAGGTCGTCGGTGGAGGTCACGGGCCGATTCTCCCCCATCGGCCGCTACGGCGGCTCGCCGGTGAAGCTCAGGAAGGTCGAGAGGTAGCGCGGATCGGCGCTCCCGGGGTCGCGGCGGCCGGGCACCCAGCCCTCGGTGGTGGTCACCCGCACCCGGTAGACGGCGTCGCCCGGCGCGCGCGGGAAGAAGCCGAGGCCGCGCGCCGCGGGCTCGGCCGGCATCGTCACCGCGACGCCGGCGCGCTTGCCCGGGGAGTCGAAGCGGACGATCACCGCCTCGCCGCCGGCGTCGACCGTCAGGACGTTGCCGGGGAGCGGCGAGAAGGCGGTGAAGGCGATCGACTCGACCGGCTCCGGGCTCGCCAGCACCAGCTCGGCCTCGGCCCCGCCGCGCAGCCAGACCCCGTGCGGGTGCCCCTCGGCGGCGTAGACGTCGCCCGCCGGGAAGGCCCAGGTGCCCCGTCCCCAGGAGCGCAGCAGGTAGCCCGGCAGGCGCGGCAGGAGCGACAGCTCGACCGGCAGCGCGCGGAAGCTCGCCAGGCGGAGGTGCGGGGCGGCGGGGACGATCGAGCCGGCGAGCGCGGGCACGGTCCAGGCCGCGGCGGCTAGGAGTGCCGCGGCAGCGCCCCAGGCGGCGAGGCGGCCACCGGAGGCGCCTGGCTCGCGCGGCCCGAAGGCCGCCGGCGCCGGCAGCAGGGCGAGCGCCGGCGCCAGGACGGCGAGCCAGCGATGGCCGGCGAAGGGATCGCCGCCGGCGAGCGGGGCCGGCAGGGCGAGGAGCGCCCAGGCGGCCAGCGCCAGGGCGGCGGCGAGCAGCAGGCCGCGGGCGAGGTCGATCGGCGCGGCGAGGGCGAGCACGACCGCGAGCACCGCGAACGGGAAGTACGGCAGCGCGCCGCCGTGGCGGCCGGCGAGCAGCCACCACGCCTCGCTCGCCAGGCGGCCGGCGGAGCGCACCGGGCTCGGCCGCGGCGGCGCCGGCACGGCGGCGTCCGGGCCGGTGGCGCGGTCGCCGGGGAAGGCGCCGCGAAAGGTCAAGTGCTCGACGCCGGGCTGCCACGCGCTCCAGCGGCCGGCGAGGCGGTGCTCGGCGGCGGCGAGGAGACCGGCGGCGACGACGGCGCCGAGGACGAGGCCGGCCAGGGCGCGTCGGCGGCGGCCGAGGGTGAGCGCGGCGGCGGGGGCGAGGGCGAACGCGGCGAGCGGGGGCGAGGAGACGATCGCGGCGCCGAGGAGGAGGCCGGCGGCGAGGCCGAGGACGGTCTCGCGGCGCGGTGGCAGGGGGTGGGGGAGGCGGTCGAGGGCGAGGGCGAAGGCGAACGGGAAGAACAGGCCGGCGGCCTCGAGGAGGGTGGGGTCGGGCCGCCTCGTGTGGACGAGGGTCTGGGAGAGGAGGAACGAGCCGGCGACGAAGACGAAGAGAGGCCAGGGAAGGCCGGGGCGGGCGCGGTCGTGGAGCCAGAGCGCGGTGGACGCCATCGCCAGGAGGAGGAGGGTGTTGAGGACGGCGGGGCCGCTCGGGCCGAGGAGGAGGAAGGGGAGCATCGCCAGGGGGTAGGCGAGCGGACGGGCGTAGCGGAGGGTGCCGTCGGGGGAGGGGGTCAGGGCGAGGCCGTCGGGGCCGGCGCTCCAGAGGCGGTAGGCGCGGGCGAGGTCGCGCTCGTCCCAGGCGAGGTCGCGGTCGTGGAGGAGGCTCAGAGCGATCAGGGGGTGGGTCGCGGCGTCGCCGGGTGGGGGGTGGGCGGGCGAGCCGGCGCCGGCGGCGAGGCCGAGGAGGATCGCGGCCAGGCCCAGCGCGGGCCAGAGCAGGGAGGGGAGCCGCGGCTGCATCGGTGGCGCTATCATACCGGCCGGGCGGGTCCCCCTCACCGCGCGAGCAAGTCGCGCGGGGCGCGCTTCGCCGGTCGCTTCCTCCACACCTGCCGCCGCTCGATACCGTGACCGACCCCGAGACCCGCGAGCCCGGTGCCCCGCCGGCGCGGGAAGGTCCTGTCTCCGTCGAAGGGGCCGGGCATGCCGGCGACGCCGGCCTCCTCCGATCGAGCAGCGAGGGTCCCGCGCCGACTGCCTCGGATCCAAGCCTCCGCACGCGGCTCAAGCGGGTCGGCCTGCTGGTCGCCGCGGTCCGGCTCGGCCGGCGGGCGGCGCGCCGGCTCTCGCCGGGGGCCTGGGTGCGCACCGCCCGCTGGGCAGCGGGGATCGCCGCCGCGATCCGCCGGCGGCGGCGCGAGACGCGGCTGACGGTGGCGGTCGACGTGCTGCCGTTCTGGGAGCCGTTGACCGGCATCGGCTGGTATCTCCATCGCCTGCTCGCCGCGCTCGCCTCCCGCGACGACCTGCGCCTGCGGCTCTATGGTCTGGCCCTGGTCGAGGCGCCCGGCATCCCCGGGCCGGTCACCGCCCTGCCCGCGGGACCGGCGCTGGAACACGTCGTCTACCCGGTGCCCGAGGATCTCGTGCTCGGGCGGCGCTGGCTGGTGCCGCTGGTGCGCAAGCTCGAGCCGCTGCTCCTGGCCGCCGACGGCAACCGGGTCGTCTTCGCCCCCAACTACATCCTGCCGCCGCCGTTCCGCCTGGCGCGCGCGCCGCTGGTGGCGACGATCCACGACCTCTCGATCCGCGAGGTGCCTTGGGCGGTGCGGCCCGACACCCGCGCGGAGATGGAGCGCCGGCTCGACCGCACGCTGTTCGAGGCACGCCTCCTGATCACCGACAGCCGGGCGGTCGCCGCCGACCTGCTCCGCCACGGCGCAGCCGGTCCCGCGCGGCTGCGGCCGGTCCTCCTCGGACCCGGTCAGATCGAGCCCGGTCAGATCGAGCCCGGCGCGCCGGAGGGCGCGATCCCGGAGCCGCCCGCGGGCACGCCGGAGGGCTACGTCCTCCACGTCGGCACGCTCGAGCCGCGCAAGAACCTACCGACCCTGCTCGCCGCCGTGCGCCTGCTTCATCGCCGCGGCCGCGCGGTCCCGCTGGTGCTCGCCGGCCGCTACGGCTGGATGTCCGAGGAGCTGCGGCGCGAGGTCGAGCGCGCCGCAGCCGAGGGGTGGCTCGTCCACCACGGCTACGTCACGCCGGAGCACCTGCTCGCCCTCTACCGCCGCGCCGCCGCCGCCGCGGTGCCGTCGTTCTACGAGGGGTTCGGCCTCCCCGCGCTCGAGGCGATGGGCGCCGGCGCGCCGGTGGTGCTGTCGGAGATCCCGGTCCTGCGCGAGGTCGCCGGCGACGCCGCTCTCTACGCCGATCCCCGGCGGGTCGAGAGCTGGGCCGACCGGCTCGGCGAGCTGCTCGCCGACCCCGCGCTCTCCCGCGACCTCGGCGCCCGCGGCCGGGCGCGCGCCGCGACCTTCACCTGGGCGCGCACCGCCGAGGAGACCGCCCGCGTGCTCCGCGAGGCGGCGGGGGGGGCGGGATGACGACCGTCGCCGTCGACCTCCGCGCGCTGGTGCCAGAAGCCACCGGCATCGGCGTCTACACGCGCGAGATGCTCGCCGCTCTCGCCGCCCGCGGCGGCCGGCGCTGGCTCGGGCTCGCCCACCGCGAGCCGCGCGGCGCCGCGGGGCTGCGCGAGCTGGGGATCGCGATCGAGTCCGAGAGGGCGCCGCTCGGGGTGGTCTGGCAGCAGCTCGTCCTGCCGCGGCGGCTCGCGCGCGGCGACGCCGATCTCTTCTGGTCGCCGCTCGCCACCCTGCCGCTCCGCTGCCCGATCCCGGCGGTGGTCACCGTCCACGACCTGACCGCGCTCCTCTACCCCGAGACCCACACGCTCAAGGTGCGCTGGAGCCTCCTCCCCTTCCTCGGCCGCTCGCTCGCCGCGGCGCGCCGGGTGGTCGCGGTGTCGGAGGCGACCGCGCGCGACCTCGCCTTCCACTTCCCCGAGGCCGCGGCGCGGGTGCGCGTGGTCGGCGAGGGGGTGGAGCCGGCGTTTCGGCCGGCCGGCGAGAGCGAGGTGGCGGCGATCCGCGCCGAGCTGGGCGCGCCCGCGGGTTACCTCCTCTACGCCGGCACCCTCGAGCCGCGCAAGAACGTCGGCGCTCTCCTCGACGCCTGGCAGGCGCTCCGGGCCGAGGACGAGGAGGGGACGCCGCCCCTGGTCCTCGCCGGCGGCTACGGTTGGGGTTCGCGCGCGCTCCTGCGCCGGATCGAGGCGCTCCGCGGCGCGGGCGTCGTCCACCTCGGCCGGGTCGAGCGCGCGCGCCTGGTGCGCCTCTTCCAGGGCGCGCGGGTCTTCGCCTACCCGTCGCTCTACGAGGGCTTCGGCCTGCCGCCGCTCGAGGCGATGGCGTGCGGCGTACCGGTCGTGGCCGGCGACTCCTCGAGCCTGCCCGAGGTGGTCGGCGACGCCGGTCTCCTGGTGCCGCCGCGCGACCCCGGCGCGCTCTGCCACGCCCTCGCCCGGGTGCTCGGCGACCCCGCGCTCGCCGCCGACCTCGGCGCCCGCGGCCGCGAGCGCGCCGCCCGCTTCACCTGGAGCGCCGCGGCGGCGGCGATGGACGCGGTCATCGGGGAAGCGCTGGCGAGCTGACGTTAGAATGGCCTCCGCCGGACGGCCCTTCGCCGCCGGTCCGTGCCTTCGATCGACCGCCGAGCGCCCCTTGCCCCACACCATCGCCATCGACGCGCGCAAGGTCCAGGACTTCGGGATCGGCACCTACACCCGCCAGCTCGTCCGCCACCTGGCCGAGATCGACGCCGAGACCCGCTACATCCTGTTCACCCGCACCGCGCAGGGCAAGGCGGCGCTGTCCGACCTGCCGGGCAACTTCCAGGTCGTCCAGGAGCGCTCGCCGGTCTACTCGATCCGCGAGCTCCTGGCCCTGTCGTGGAAGCTCTTCCGGCTCAAGCTCGACCTCTACCACTCGACCCATTACGTGCTGCCGGCGGTGGTGCCGTGCCGGGTGGTGGTGACCATCCACGACATCATCCACCTGCTCTACCCGGAGTTCCTACCCAGCCGGCTGGCCTTCCTCTACGCCCAGCGGATGATCCGCCGGAGCCTCGCGCGCGGCGACCGGATCATCGCGGTGTCACGCCACACCAGGAGCGACCTGATCGCGCACTTCGACATCGATCCGGGCAAGGTCGAGGTGATCCACAACGGGGTCGACGACTCCTTCCGCGGCCGCCTGGCGCCCGACGACCTCGAGCGCGCGCTTACGAGCCTCGAGCTCCGCCGGCCCTACGTGCTCTTCGTAGGCAACGCCTCGAAGCCGCACAAGAACCTCGACAACGTCATCCAGGCCTACGCCCGGTCGCGCCAGCTCCTCGACTTCGACGTGCCGCTGGTCTGCGTCGGCGACCGCTCGAGCGCCGAGTACAAGCTCCGCCAGCGCGCCGAGCAGCTCGGCCTCGGCGACCACGTCAAGCTCCTCGGCCACGTCGCCGCCGAGGCGCTGCCGGCGATCTACCAGGGGGCGGCGCTCTTCCTCTACCCGACGCTCTACGAGGGGTTCGGCCTGCCGGTGGTCGAGGCGATGGCCTCCGGGGTGCCGGTGATCACGTCGAACACCTCCGCGCTCAAGGAGATCGCCGAGGGCTACGCGCACCTGGTCGATCCCCTCGACGTCGAGGGGATGGCGCGCGCGATCGCCCGCTGCATGTCCGACGAGGGGCACCGGAAGGCGCTCGCCGACCTCGGGTTGAAGCGCGCCGAGAGCTTTCACTGGAGGCGCACCGCCGAGCGCACCCTCGAGGTCTACCGGGCGGCGCTCGCCGACCGCCAGCCGTCGTGGCGCCGGCGGGTGCTCGGGCGGGGCGAGGCGGCCGCCGGGCCGGGCGAGGCGCCCGGCGGGGACGCGCCGGTCGCCGAGGGGCCGCGGGCGGAGAAGCGCCCCGAGCCCCCGCCGCTCGGCGAGACCCAGCGGGTGCGCCCGCCGCTCGGCGGGAGAAGCCGCCGTTGAGCGAGCGCGTCGCCCTGGTCCACGACTGGCTCACCGGCATGCGCGGCGGCGAGCGGGTGCTCGAGGCGATCGCCTCGCTTTACCTGGGAGCGCCGATCCACACCCTGTTCCACTTCCCGGGGAGCGTCAGCGCCGCGCTCGAGGCCCACCCGATCGTCCCCAGCTTCCTCCAGCGCTGGCCCGGCGTCCGCCGCCACTACCGGCGCTACCTGCCGTTCTTCCCGGCCGCGATCGAGGACTTCGACCTCGGCGGCTTCGACCTGGTGATCTCGACCAGCCACTGCGTCGCCAAGGGGGCGATCCCGGCGCCGGGGGCGTTCCACCTCTGCTACTGCCACTCCCCGATGCGCTACGCATGGGACCAGGAGCACGCCTACTTCCCCCGCCGCCGGGGCGCCGCCGCCCGGCTGCGCGGGCTCGCGCTCTCGGCGCTCCGGACCTGGGACGCGGCGTCGGCGGCGCGGGTCGACCTCTTCGTCGCCAACTCGCGCTTCGTGGCGAGCCGGATCGAGCGCTACTACCGGCGGACCGCCGAGGTGATCCCGCCGCCGGTCGACGTCGAGTTCTTCACCCCCGGCGGCGAGGGCCCCGATGGGAGCGGGCGCGCCGGCGGCGGCTACTGCCTGACGGTCGCCGCGCTCGCCCCCTACAAGCGCCTCGAGGTGGCGATCGCCGCCTGCGCGCGCGCCGGGGTCGAGCTGCGGGTGGTCGGCGGCGGCACGGAGGAGAAGCGCCTGCGCCGGCTGGCGGCGCCGGGCACCCGCTTCCTCGGCCGGATCGCCCGAGAGGCGCTGCGCGAGGAGATCCGCGGCGCCCTCTGCCTGCTCCAGCCGGGGGTCGAGGACTTCGGCATCGCGCCGGTCGAGGCGCTCGCCTGCAGCACGCCGGTGGTGGCGCTCGGCCTCGGCGGCGTCCTCGACGTGATCGAGGACGGCGTCCACGGCGTCCTCTACGACGTCCCGGAGCCCGCCGCCGGCGCCGCCCCGATCGAGGCCCAGGCCGCCGCCCTGGCGGCGGCGATTGACAAGAGCGCCCGGATTCGCTGGAATATCGGCGACCTTCGCGGCCGGGCGGAGGCGTTCTCTCTCGCGCGCTTTCTCGACCGCTTCTCTTCGCTGCTCGCCGAACGGGTCCCCGGCCGGGGGGGCCTGCGTCTGGGAGACCGGTCCTCTTGATCCACCGCCGACACCGCAACACCGTCGCGCTCTACCTGGCGGGCGACCTCCTCGCCACCCTGGCCGCGTTCTTCGCCGCCTGGGCGCTCCGCTTCGAGCTCGAGGTGGTGCCGCTGACCAAGACCGAGCCCGAGTTCGCCCGCTACCTGACGCTCCTGCCGGTGGTCCTGGCGCTCTGGCCGGTGGTGTTCTACTTCCACGGCCTCTACCAGCCGCGGCGCGGGCGCAGCCGGATCGACGAGATCCTCGCCCTGGCGATGGCGGTGCTGGTCGGGAGCCTCCTGCTCTCGGGCTTCCTCGCCTGGTACCGGCCGCCGCTCGAGCCCGGGAGCCTCGAGTACTTCACCTACAGCCGGCCGTTCCTGGCCCTCTTCGCCGCCACCGACCTCGTGCTGGTGGCGCTCTCCCGTCTCGCGATGCGCGCCCACCTGATGCGCCGGCGGCTCAAGGGCGAGCACCTCCAGCGCGTCCTGATCTTCGGCGCCGGCGCGCTCGGGCGCGAGATCGCCGGCAAGGTGGTCGCCCACCGCGAGCTGGGATTCGACGTCGTCGGCTACCTCGACGACGACCCCGGCAAGCAGGGGCGGAGCTTCGAGGGAGTGCCGGTGATCGGCACCCTTCGCGACGTCGACCGGGTGCTCGCCGAGAGCCGCATCGACCAGGTGTTCATCGCCCTGCCGCTCGAGGCCCACCGCAAGATGCTGCGCATCCTCGAGCGCATGGGGCGCGAGTGCGTCGAGGTGCGGCTGGTGCCCGACATCCTCCAGTACGCCACCCTGAGCGCGGTGGTCGAGGACCTCGACGGCACCCCGGTGATCAACCTCTCGCAGGTGCCGCTGACCGGCTGGAGCAGCCTGATCAAGCGGGTGATGGACGTCGCCCTCGCCGCCGCCGGCCTGGCGCTGCTCCTCCCCTTCTACCCCTTCCTGGCGCTCGCGATCTGGCTCGAGGACAAGGGCCCGATCCTCTACCGCCAGGAGCGGATGGGCCTCGACGGGCGGCCGTTCATGATCCTCAAGCTCCGCTCGATGCGCCACGACGCCGAGTCCTCCTCGGGCCCGGTGTGGGCGGTGCGCGACGACCCCCGGCGCACCCGCATCGGCGAGTTCCTGCGCCGCTGGTCGCTCGACGAGCTGCCCCAGCTCTGGAACGTCCTCACCGGCGACATGTCGATCGTCGGCCCGCGCCCCGAGCGCCCCGCCTTCGTCCACGAGTTCCGCCACACCCTGCCGCAGTACATGGTCCGCCACCGCGTCAAGGCCGGCATCACCGGCTGGGCCCAGGTCCACGGCTGGCGCGGCAACACCTCGATCAAGAAGCGCCTGCAGTACGACCTCTACTACATCGAGAACTGGACCCTGCTGCTCGATCTCAAGATCCTGTGGATGACGCTGCGGCACGGGCTGCGGCATCACAACGCGTACTGAGGCAGGCCGACTGCGCGTCCCCGGCGACGCTGCTAAGATTGCGGCGAGGTTGCGACGATGACAGCCGCCGAGATCCAGTACGTCTCCGACGAAGAAGGCAAGCCGACCGCAGTCCTGGTGCCGATCGACCTCTGGCGCGAGATCGCCGCCGAGAAGGAGACGGCGTACCTGATGAGCAGCGAGGCGATGCGCCGGCGCCTTCGGGAGGCCGCAAAGCGCACCGAGGGGATCCCCTTCGAGGACGCGCGTGCGAAGCTTGGAGTTTGACCCCGCCGGCTTCGAGGATCTCGGCTGGTGGATCCGCCAGATCGCAAGACCGCACTCCGAATCGTCAAGCTGATCGAAGAGATCCAGCGCTCGCCGTTCGAAGGGACCGGACGGCCCGAGCCACTACGCCACGAGATGTTGGGCTGGCATGACCTCTTCGGGATCAGCGGCTGCAACCGGTTTGCTAGCTCTCAGAATAGTAGTCGCCCGATGTCACTGGCAGCATTCAAGCCCCCTCTATGGTCACTGCCACTCTTCGGAAGCGTAAACGTGTAGCGGTCATCTCCCTGGAAGACGAGCTTGTAGTGCTTGCCCTCCTCGCTGATCGAGAAACCCAGACTTTCAAGCCCACGCTTCACCTTCGCGTCCATGCCCTTCGACCCTCGGAGAAGCTCCTTCAGGCGATTGCGCATGGAACCGGCGACATCGTTGCTCTCGGGATTGGCCTTGAGGATGGTATCGAGCACGTGTTGTCGCCTGCTGTCCGCCGGGACGCGCTTACGGGCATCCTCAATCGCGTCCCGCACAATGCTAAACATCTCGTTCGGGTAGAGATCCTGGTCCCTCCCCGTTCGGAGCAGCGAAGCTGTTCCAAATGGCAGCCGTGCTTCATAGATCCCAAGCTCTGCTCGCAACCGCGCAATCTCCTTCTCAGCGCTCTCAAGCCGCTGGTCCTTCGCTCTAAGCTCCTTGTCGAACGTTTCGACATACCTGTCGACCTCCTGCGAACCCGACGCCCGAAGTGCTTGTATGGCCAGCCGCGATGCCGTCTCCTGGACGAATGCCCAAGTACATCGGTCGAGCGCTCGCCGATTCGTGAGCGCCGTTCGGATCTCGTCGAGAAGCGCGCCAGCCACTTCGTCGGGCGACTCGAACTCCTGCCCGATAAAGAATGACCGTCGGCCTGCACCGTCTGGCCAGTACACACCGATGGTACCACCATACACGTTTGCGGAATCGACTTCGATCTTCAGGCGTCGCGAGAACGGCCGATTCGGTTCGACGACCACATGAGCCATTCCAGCCAACTCGCTCGCCAAGCGATCGCAGTCGACTATATACTGCCCTTGAAACCCGGCACTCACATAGTCGACCGGAAGACGACACCCCGACTTGCCTGCGATCAACTGAGCAGCAAGATCAATGTCCGTGTTTTGGAGGCGGAAAGGGGAACTGCCCACTGGGAGCATTCCGTCAGCCGCTCCTCCCAATTCGTGGAGAAGCGTGCGGACCACGACCGGCTTCTTGGCGGGAGGTAAACGGACGGCAGGTTGGCTCGACTCGCGTGACACTCGGATCCCGACCCAGGACTCAGTACGCGTCCGCGAGAACACGACGGTTGTGACCCACTCAATCCCGTCGTCACGCCTGATGTACCTAATGCCTGCTGCCTCCTGGTTAGCTGCGGAGAACCGCAGCACTTCCATACCCTCATTGCCTTTCTGGATTCGCGACTCATCAGATGCAGAAAGTCCCGCGAGGTCATCCTGGCTCAGCCGGGTGTGTGGTGATCCCAAGACCCAAGTTTCAATCGAATGAAGAAAATCTCCGGATGTACTAACGCGGTTGATCGGAAATTCCGTCGCGAATGACAGCATCGTCAGGCTCTCAGGGTTAACAGCGTGGATGTGTTTCGTCGCAAGACAGCCGCCAATGTACCCGTGCCGTAAAACTCAACGAGGCGTCATACGTTCCTGCCGCGGATGTCGGCAAGTTTTCGGATCAGCTGGCGTGAGATCTGGTCGGTCTGGACTGATAGATCTCCAGAGCGATCGAAATTCAAGCCTCCGATCCTGCGCGTCTCGTCAAACATCGAAGGTGGAGCGTCCGAAAACCAGATCGGCACGACTTCGCCGTCCGCAATCCGCTCCTTAAAGGCCTCGGATTCAATCTTGGTCCAGACCCGCTTTGGGTAGTCTGGGCCAAGCAAAACTACGACAAGTTGTGCCTCCGATTGGTAGATCGGCCGGAGATACTCTTCCACGTCTTCAGCAAGGATGCGATGTTGCTCGTAGCGATCGTAGAAAACCTCCACCTGATAGTCGACCAACCTTTCCGCTATAGCCTCTGCGACATAACGGTCAGCCCCCGCGAAGGAGAGGGCGAAGTCGTACCGCCGCTCGAAATCCAGCGCGCTGAAGCCCAGGTCTTCCGAGAACTGGCGCCAACGAATCTCTCGAATAAAGAAGTAGAACTGTGGGTCTTCGACAGTAAGTTGCTCGGATACAGGATCGTAGTGGAGCACCGCGCGAATCTCTTCGTCACCATTTACTAGGTTCTCGAGAAAACCCTTGTCGACCACTTGTCCCACGCTGCCGCGCATTTCCTTGTGCTCGCGAGCAGCACTTCTAAGCGATAGCGTCCAAGCGTCCGACTCGGCTAGCCAGCGGAGAATGTGAAGATACGGCGCACGACCCTCGCTGCGAAACTTTGTGCCGCGGCAGAAACGCTCGCATCGTGCCCTGAATGAACGACTTAGACGCTCCCAAACAGCTGAGCGAATTCCCTCAAGGCTAACGTTTACGTCGGCGGCGGGATCCTGGGCCTCAAGGACGGACTCGTGCAAACACGTTTCGTGGCAGAGCATCTGAGCCAAGTAGAAGCTGCCCTGAGCGAGCCCGGCTATTTCCTTGCGCACATTGAAACGCACTCCCAGGGCTGTCTCGCCTTTGGCGATTAGCTCGTTAACCTTGTGCTCCGGGTTGGTCTCAAAGGCGATAATGTCAAGGCGATTCACGAGATCGTGGGCAAAGGTAATCAGATTCTCACCCGCCTTATTGATCCCAACAACGATCAACTTATCGGAAGGCGTCTCAGCGTCAGCAAGGATTTTGAGGTAGTCTGCGATTCTGCTGCGAATGTCGGTCGACAGTTTGTGAAAGTCATCGATGATGACAATCCCTGCTCCACTGAGTACCGGGAGCATCGCGATCATTTCTACATCGTCCGGCCTGCGAGCGGATAGCTTGGTAACCCTAGCCGCAAGTCCGAGCTGCTTCAGAGCGGTCTCGACGGCGGACGTCTTGCCAATGCCAGAGGGACCCTCGATCACCAGTCCGCGGCCAGGAGTTCGGAGATTGACTATGAGCTGGGGGTATTCTCGCGGCTCCACAAAGGTATATGTGGGTACGCCGCTAGTCTTGAATACCTCCTCGAGCCGAGGTCTGGTCATCTCTGGCTCCGGGAGCGCTTGTCTGGTTGCGACTGCATTAAGGGCGGTTGAGTCTGATCTTCGCAGCAGAACTACGAACTGAGCTTACAGTGCGACAAGTTCCATCGCTCGCTTCCGCGGTTTCCGGGGATGAGCTGCCGCAGGACAACGCATGCAAGCCAATCTATTTACTTAGGAGAGTCTAGGATGCCATGGCGGTCGCGTCAAGGTCATCCTTTGGCGGTCGGGTATCGGGTCCGCGATACGAGGCGATCGGCCGCAAATACCTACCCCGCCTTCCTCAACGCCGCCTCCGCCCGCTTGAGCGCCTCGATCAGCTCGCCCCGCTCGCCTTCGCCGAGGGCCTCGCCGTTGAAGCTCTCGCGGACGTAGAAGTCGATCACCTTCCCCGTGGGCTCGGCGGCGGCGGGGCGGGCGGCGGCGGCTCGGCGGGCGAGCGCGAGGGGGGGGACCGAGGCGGCGACCGGGACGCCGGCGCGGGCGAGGCCGTGGCGCAGGCGGCGGTAGGCGGCCGTGGCGGTCAGGGGGCCGCGGCGGCGGAGGTACCGAGGCCGAGGGCGGCGGCCGACAAGACCAGGACGGTCGCCAGGAGCAGGAGGCCGCCGCCGGCTTCGGAGGCCGCCGGGGCGGGCGCGGCCTCGCCGGGCTCGGCGGCGGGCTCCCCGGCCTCGCCGGCCTCCGGCTCCTCGCCGCGCTCCCAGAGGCGCAGCCAGAGGTCGCGCAGGCCGCCGAAGAGGTGGAGCTGGTCGTAGAGGCCGTAGGTCAGGACGTAGCGGTCCCAGCGGAAGAGCACGAAGTCCCAGGCCTGCCGCGTCAGCAGGCCAGACGCCTCGTGCCGCCTCCGGCCGGCCGGCCCGCCGGCGGCGTCGGATCGAAGATCCGCCAGCCCTCGCCCGGCACGTAGGCCTCGACCCAGGCGTGGGCGTTGTTCTGGCGCACGATGTAGTAGCCCTCGAACGGGTTGTACTCGCCGCCCAGGAAGCCGGTCACCAGCCGCGCCGGGATCCCCTGCGAGCGCAGCATCAGCACCATGGACGAGGCGAAGTACTCGCACTGGCCGCTCCTGTAGCGGAAGAGGAAGTCCTCGATCGGCGTTGCCGCCGCCGCGGCCGACGAAGTCGAGGGTGTAGTCGTAGTCGTTGGAGCAGGTGCGCCTCGAGGCGCCGCGCCCGCTCGCGGCGGCCGCCCGCGCCCATCGACCCGGGCGGCGAGCGCGCGTCATCGCCGGGGTCACGCCGGTCGGGTCGAGGGTCGCCGGCGCCGCGTCGTCGGGAGCGGGGCGGCTGCGCCACCGACACCGGCCGCGGGCCGAGCCCGACGCGGTACTCCAGCGTACTCGGCGGCGGGGGCGATCAGGGACGACCGCGCCCCCGTCGTCGATCTCGAGCGCCCGGCGCTCGAGCTCGACCACGCGGCGTCGACCGGCAGCGGCAGGCTCGGGCTGCGCAGCGGCTGGAGCTAGATCGTCGGCCCAGCTGTCCGGCCGGCTCCCGGTGAGCGCGAAGCGCGCGCCCCGCTGCGATCAGCGTCCGCGCGCCCGCGGCGAGCGGCGCCAGGTGCCGCCTGGTAGAGGTCGTAGGTGGCGGCCTTGAAGCGCATCTCGGCCTCGGGTCGGCGGCCCCTCGCGCTGGAGCGACCGCATGGCCACCTCGCGGCTGTCGCGGATGCGGCCGATCGAGTCGAGGGTCACCTCGTCGGAGAAGCCGGCGGCCTCGACTCCGCGCGCCGGTGCCGCGCCGCGGCCGACGATGATACGGGCGAGCGCACGCGCGGCAGCAGCGCGAAGAGCGGCACCGCGAGCAGCAGGATCGAGCAGGCCGCGGTCGAAGGCCAGGAAGCCGCGCAGCGGGATCTGGGCGAGCGCGGGGTCCTCGCGGCCGAAGCCGGCCAGCACGTGGAGGAAGGCGAAGCGCGGCGAGCAGCAGCAGCGCGAGCACCAGGAAGGCGACCAGGTAGAGCACGATCGACGGGTGGACGCTGGTGCCCATGGCGGCCAGGAAGAGGAAGAAGATGCCGATCGGCGCCTGCCACTTGTCGCGCTCGCGGCGTCAGCGCGAAGAGCTTGACCAGCAGCGCGAACAGGCACAGATGGAGGACCGGCCTGACCAGCCGGCCGCCGGAGAGCACCACAGGTCGAGGAAGAAGAACGGCAGGTAGGCGAGCCCCAGGACGTTCATGCGCCCAGATCGGCAGCCAGCGCGGCGGGTCGCCGCGCGGCGCGGCGCAGGAAGCAGCGCCACGCCCACCAGGTAGAGCCAGCGAGCACCGGCCAGCCGAGGACCTCGTTGAACGGCAGCGGCACCGGCGCCAGCAGGGCCAGCCAGCCGAGCAGCAGCCGCTTCTGCGCGCCCGAAGCGTCATCCCGCACCTCGGCCGGCGCTCGGGCTCGACGTGGACCAGGCGCAGCTGCGGCGCCCGCGGGTCGCCCGCGGCGAGCGGCTCGGCGCCGGCGGCCGCGGCTCGACCAGCGCCAGCGCCTCGAGGACCGCCAGCCGCTGGCGCGCGCCGCCCGCGAAGGGCAGGGCCTGGTCGCGGGTCACCAGCTCGACCTCGTAGCCGCGCGCCAGATGGTCGACCGCCGCGGTGGCGGCCTCGCTCACCAGCCGCTCGAAGCGCCGCTGCGGCCGCCTCGTCCGCGAGCTCGCCGACGGCGTTGTCGAACAGGATCGACAGCCGCCGGCTGTCGCTCGGCCTCGCGCTCCATGTAGACCATCGCGCCGGTGCGCGCCGTCTGCTTCCAGTGGATGCCGCGCGGGTCGTCGCCGTGGCGGAAGCGGCGCAGCGCAGTGGAGGTCGTGCCCCCAGCCGGCGCGGCGGCTGGCGTCGTCGCCCGATGCTGGCCGGACTCGTCCTCGCGGCGGGCTGCCGGCGGCGGGAAGATCTCGGGGAAGACCAGCACCTCGAGGTCCACGCGGTAGCGCACGCCCTTGCGGAAGAAGCCGAAGGGGAAGAGGCTCGACGACGTGGGCGCGCGGGAAGCGGTGGCGGCCGCGCGCGCGGCAGCATGCATCTCGAGCTGGCCGACGCTCTCGCCCCGCCGCGGCAGGTAGGGGACGAGCAGCGGCTGCGCCGAGCGGCGAGACGTGAACAGCAGGAACCAGCGCGGGAACAGGCGGGCCCGGCTGCGCAGCGTGAAGCCCAGGCGCGAACGGCCGGTTGGCGAACACCTCGCCCGGCGGCTCGAGCGTCGACCTCCAGGCCGCGCACGTTCTCGCGCGACAGCGACGCCCGGAGACGATCAGCACCGCGAACATCGCCGCCAGCACCATGTAGAGCGCGTTGTTGCCGGTGTTGGTGGCGGCGATCGCCACCAGGACGGAGAACAGGACGAACCACAGCCCGACCGTGGTGATGCGGATCCCCTCGGGACGGCGCGGCGGCGCGAGCAGCGGCGCGCCTCACAGCGGGACCGGCGTCGCCGCCACCACCCGCTCGATGCGCCTTGCGCGCGCTGTCGAGGTCGCCGCGCCGCGCTTCAGGACCACGCGGTGGGCGAGCACCGGGGCGGCCAGGCGCTGGACGTCGTCCGGGATGGCGTAGGCGCGCCCCTCGCAGAGGGCGAGCGCCTGGGTGGCCCGGAACAGGCTCTGGAGCGCCGCGGGTCGAGACGCCGAGCAGGAACTCGCCGCCGTGGCGGGTGGCCTCGGCGAGCGACAGCATGTAGTCGGCGAGCTTCTCGGCCACGCTGCACCCGGCCGACCCGCGCCTGCAGCGTCCAGCAGCTCGTCGCGCGAGACGCACCGGCTGCAGGTCGCTCGAGCAGGTCCTCGACGCCGCCCGAGAGCAGCAGCTCGCGCTCGTCCGCGCGCGGCGGGTAGCCCAGCGAGAGCGACATCAGGAAGCGGTCGAGCTGCGACTCGGGCAGCGGGAAGGTGCCCTGGTACTCGAGCGGGTTCTGGGTGGCGAGCACCACGAACGGCTCGGGCAGCGAGTAGCGCTTGCGCTCGACCGAGACCTTGCGCTCGCTCATCGCCTCGAGCAGCGCCGACTGGGTCTTGGGCGTGGCGCGGTTGATCTCGTCGGCCAGCACGACGTTGGCGAACAGCGGCCCGGGCACGAACTCGAACGCCTGGCTCTTCTGGTTGAAGATCGAGACGCCGATGATGTCCGACGGCAGCAGGTCGCTGGTGAACTGGATGCGCTGGAAGGAGAGGCCGAGCGAGCGGGCCAGGGCCTGGGCCAGGGTGGTCTTGCCGACGCCCGGGCACGTCCTCGATCAGGACGTGGCCGCGGGCGAGCAGGCAGACCGTGGCGAGGCGGATCACCTCGCGCTTGCCGCGGATGACCCGGGCGACGTTGTCCTCGAGCCGGTGGACGGCTTCGGTGTCCGCGGCGGCCGGGAGCGGCGCGACGCCGGCGGCGATGGTCTGCATGCGCTCCTTCTTACGGCGCCGGCGGTCGAACGGTTGGTCTCACGACGCCTCGGAGAACTCGCGGTAGTCGCCGCGATCCTCCGGCGGCACCGGGTCGCGGACGGTGACCACGAAGCGGTCGCCGGGAGCGACGTCGACGTCCTCGAGCTTGTGGAGCACCGAGTTGCCCTGGCCGCGGCCGATCGCGGAGGTCTCCACGTAGACCCGCCAGGTCGCCTTGGCGCCGGACTGGATCTCCTCCCAGCTCAGCTCCTCGGACGCCCCCTCGCCGAGCTGGGCCACCTCGACGGTCAGGCCCGGGAGGTTCTCGTGGTTGTCGTGGCGGACCAGGATGTCGAGCACCACGTCCTGGCGCACCGGCACCTCCTCGATCAGCTCCTCGCCGAGAGCGGCTGCCTCGCCTTCGGCGGGCGCCTCCTCGGCCGCGGGCTCCTCCCCCTCGAGCGCCGGCTCCGCATCCGCCAGAGGGTCGGCCAGAGGGTCGACCAGGGGGTCGACGAGCGGCGTCTCGCGGATCACGAAGTTCTGGAGCGTCGCCTCGTAGTGGCTCCGCAGGCCGGCGACCCGCTCCTCGGGGGTGGGCTGGGCGCAGGCGGCGCCGAGCAGGGCGGCTGCCGGGAGCGCGGCGGCGGCGAGGGCGAATTGCAGGGTCCGGCGCGGGGCCGAGGTCTTGCGCACGACTGCCTCCTTCAGGTTGCGATGGGACGAAAAGGCCTGTGGAACAAGGCCCTGCGGCTCAGCGGAGCAGATTATAGCGAAGGATCGTCCAGATCGCGGCGAAGCCGTCCTTCCAGCCGATCTTCTTCCCCTCGGCGTAGGTGCGGCCGTGGTAGGAGATCGGCACCTCGTAGATGCGCGCGCCGCGCCGGGCGACCTTGGCGGTCAGCTCGGGCTCGATGCCGAAGCGGTCCGAGCGCAGGTCGATGCCCTCGAGCACCTCGCGGCGGAAGACCTTGTAGCAGGTCTCCATGTCGGTGAGGTTGAGGTCGGTGAACATGTTCGAGAGCATGGTCAGGAAGCGGTTGCCGAGCGTAGTGCCAGTAGAACAGCACCCGGTGCGGGCCGCCGAGGAAGCGCGAGCCGTAGACGACGTCGGCCTCGTCGTCGAGGATCGGCTGCAAGCAGCTTGCGGTAGTCGCGCGGGTCGTACTCGAGATCGGCGTCCTGGATCAGCACGATAGTCGCCGGCGGCGGCCGCGAACCCGGCCCGGATCGCCGCGCCCTTGCCGCGGTTCTCCGGCTGCTCGACCAGCCGGAACGGGATCGGCTCGCCGGCCGCGGCCAGCTCGCGCAGGTGCTCGCGGGTGCCGTCGGTGGAGCCGTCGTCGACCACCACCACCTCCCGCTCGAGCCCCTCGGGGAGCGGCGCCGCGGCCACCCGGCGCAGCAGCTCCTTCACGGTCGGCCGCTCGTTGTAGGCGGGGATGACGATCGAGAGGACCGGCATGGCGCCGCGGAGTCTACCCCGGCGGGCCGGCGCTCCCGGCCCGCGGCTCGGGCGGCGGCACCGCGGGCCGCCCCCGCGGCAGGAACCGCCACAGCTCCTGGTCGCCGAAGGTCGCCACGCGGTGGAAGCGCTCGGGCCGGCGGCGCATCAAGGGCCGCTCCGGGTGAGCCTCGCCGGCGTGCACCACGACCACCCACCCGACCCCGAGGCGCTCGAGGTTGCGGATCCACCGCCCGGGTTTCTCCGGGTCGCGGAACGGCTGCCGGGTGGTGCCGCCCCAGTCGTAGAGGCGGTCGGCGGGATCGCCGCCGCTGGGCACGATCGCCACCCGGTTCTGGAGCCGGCTCCCCCACAGGTGATAGGGCGAGTTGAGGCCGACATAGGCGATCGTGGCGCCGCCGGGCTCGGCGAAGGACTCGATCAGCGCGGTCAGCGGCAGCCGGACGAGCTTGCGCTCGGGGTATTGCTCCGCGACATGGGCGATCGGCAGCCAGAGGAGCGCCGCCGCCGCCACCGCGACGGCGGCCGGCCTCGCGGCGACGGCGGTCGCCCACCGCGGCCTGGCGTTCCAGCGCGCCGCCAGGAGCACCCCGGCCGCGGCCGCCGCCATGAGCAGCAGCGGGCTCGCGCCGTCCGGCGGCGTCCTGACCACCACCGCCGTCAGCACGGCCGCGCAGGCCGCGGCGCGCAGCAGGGCTGCCCGCGCCGCCCCGCGGCGCCGGCCCGAGCGCTCCAGCCGGTCGGTGAGCCAGGCCCAGCAGACCGCCGCCACCGCGACGCCGCCGAGGAAGTAGCGGATGTCGCGGTGGTCGTGCACCAGCCGCAGGAAGACCAGGAACGACCCGGCCGGCAAGAGAAACAGCGCCGCCTGGGTCCAGCGGCTCCACTGGGGCGCGGGCTCCGCCGCCCCGGGCCGATCCGGGCACGCCAGGCGCGGGAAGAGGAGCACCGCGAGCGGCGCCAGCACCGCCGCCGGCACCAGCGACCAGGGGGGGACGGGCCCCCAGAGGCCGACCTTCATCAAGAAATCCGGCAGCTCGATCGCGTACTCCGGCAGGTTGCGCCGCATCGCGAGCGTCACCGCCTCCCAGCCCGGGAACACCTCGACGCCGGCGATCGTGACCGGCGCCGGGAAGATCGGATTGCCGGCGGTCACCCAGTTGCGCAGGTAGGTGTAGCCGCCGCAGATCGCCGCCGCGGCCACCGCGACGAGCTCCGGAGCGCGGCGCCCGCCGGGCTCGGCGCGCCGGCGGTCGGCGATCCGCGCGGTCACGTAGAGGGCGACCACCAGGGGGGTCAGGAGCACGCCGAGGTACTTGGTGCCGATCAAGAGACCGAGCGCGGCGCCGGCGTAGAGGGCGGCGCCGGCGCTGCGGCGGCGCGCCAGCTCGAGGGCGCCGTCGGCGGCGGCGAGCAGGAGGAACGCGGCGGCGTGGTCGTTGCCCGCGGCCAGCGCGCAGGACGGGAAGACCCGCCGGACCGACCCATAGAGGACCAGCGCCGGCAGCAGCGAGCGCCGGCGGATCCCGAGCCGCCCGGCGAGCGAGGCGATCGCGGCCAGACCGGCGAGCGCGAACGGGAGCTGCGCCCAGCGGGCGGCGAAGTCGGAGTCACCGAACGGCGCGAGGAACGCCCAGGCGGTCAGCTCGCCGGCGATCGGGTAGTAGGGAGTCGAGGCGTCTCCGACCGCGAACTTGACCATCGCCAGGTCGCCCCGCTCGGCCCAGGTGGCGACCGCGGTCAGGTGGTACGAGGCGTCGTCGAAGCCGAAGGTGCCGGCCGGCAGGTAGCGGGCCTCGTGGATCTGGTGCAGGGCGGCGGCGGCGAGCGCGCAGGCCGCGGCGACCGCGAGCCCGCGCTCGACGTTGCGCAGCCAGGCGCGCCGCGGATCGTCGCCCTCCGCCGGCGGCGCCGGCCGCGGCGCGCGTGGGAGCAGGAGGGCGGCGGCCGCGAGCGCCGCCATGACCAGCAGGTAGGGTCCGGGACGGAGCCGGCCGAAGTGGCCGAGCGCGATCGCGGGCAGGATCGCCGCCGCGGTGGCGAAGACCACCGCCGCCGTGCCCCGGGTGGCGCCGCCCGCCTCGGGCAGCGCCAGCGCCGCCAGGCGCCAGCCCGCGATCGCCAGGGCGGCGAGCAGGGCGAACAGCGCGGCCGTCGCCAGCGCCGCCGGCGGCGCGCCCGGCCAGGCGGCGCCGAGGACGAGCGTCGCCGGGACGAGCAGACCGGCGCACCGGGAGAACCACGTTCCGGCCGTACCCAGGTCGAGACTCCTTGCTCCCCACCGCAGGTTCGGCGCGCCCGCGGTAGACCCGGAGTGTACTGCGGACGACGCAAGATCCCTGCTCCCGATTCCGTCTCTTGATGTCGAGGGGCGATCTGACTTACGATCGGTTACCGCCCCGACGCCGGGCCGTGTCCCGGCCGGGTCCGGCCTTCCGGGCTCCGATACACTCGCGGCTCCGGGGCCGGAACCCCGGGCCGCGGCACCGGAAAAGGAGCGAGGATCTCATGGCAGACACGAGCGCAGCGAAGTCGGACAAGCTCAAGGCGGTCGACACCGCCCTGACCCAGATCGAGCGTCAGTTCGGCAAGGGCTCGATCATGCGCCTCGGCCAGCGCGAGGCGGTCGCGGTGCCCGCCATCCCCACCGGCTCCCTGGCGGTCGACGCCGCGATCGGCGTCGGCGGCTTCCCGCGCGGGCGGGTGATCGAGGTCTACGGCCCGGAGTCGTCGGGCAAGACGACCCTGGCGCTGTCGGTGGTGGCGCAGGCGCAGAAGCGCGGCGGCGTCGCCGCCTTCATCGACGCCGAGCACGCGCTCGACGCCGAGTACGCCTCGAAGCTCGGGGTCGACATCGACCAGCTCCTGGTCTCGCAGCCCGACAGCGGCGAGCAGGCGCTCGAGATCGCCGAGATGCTGGTGCGCAGCAACTCGATCGACGTCGTGGTGGTCGACTCGGTGGCGGCGCTGGTGCCGCGCGCCGAACTCGAGGGGGAGATGGGCGACTCCCACGTCGGCCTGCAGGCGCGGCTGATGTCGCAGGCGCTACGCAAATTGACCGCGATCGTCGCCAAGTCGGGCACCTGCCTGGTCTTCATCAACCAGATCCGCGAAAAGATCGGGGTCATGTTCGGCAGCCCCGAGACCACCACCGGCGGCCGCGCGCTGAAGTTCTACTCCTCGGTCCGCATCGACATCCGGCGCATCGCCTCGCTCAAGGAAGGGGACACCGTGGTCGGCAGCCGGGCCAAGGTCAAGGTGGTCAAGAACAAGGTCGCCGCGCCCTTCCGCCAGGCCGAGTTCGACATCGACTACGGCGAGGGGATCTCGCGCCCGGGCGAGCTGGTCGACCTCGGCGTCGAGCACAAGGTGGTGACCAAGAGCGGCGCCTGGTTCAGCTACGGCGACGTGCGCATCGGCCAGGGGCGCGAGAACTCCAAGCAGTTCCTGCGCGACAACCCCGATCTGGCGGACGAGATCGAGACCCGGCTGCGCCAGGCGCTCGCCCTCCCCAGCGGCCCGCCGCAGCCGGTCGAGGTGGTGACCGAGGCGGCGGTCGAGGCGTAGGCGCACGGCGCCGCGCGCCTCCGGCGGCGCCGGTTTGCCGGGTCCCCCCGCTTGCCATATCCTCGCGCCGGTTTTCCGCGCACGGATCCGGGAGGGAGGACGAGGATGGCGAAGCTCCAGCTCGCCGGGCAGGGCCGGCGGGGTCCGGCGATGGCGCTCTTGGCCGCCCTGGCGATCGCGGTCGTGATCGCCGGCGCCGCCGGCGCGTTCCAGGACGCGGCACCGGCCCCCGCCGAGGGCGCCGAGGCCGCGGCGCCGGCCCCCGACTTCGGTTGGCTCAGCGTCCTGCCGCCGCTGATCGCGATCGCCCTGGCGCTGATCTTCAAGGACGTCCTGGTCTCGCTCTGCCTGGGCATCTTCTGCGGCGCGCTGATCCTCTACGACTGGAACCCGCTGACCGCGCTGGCGCGCTCCGCCGACCGCTTCGTCTCCGGCTCGCTGGCCGACCCCGACCGCGGCAAGATCATCCTCTTCACCCTCCTCCTGGGCGGCATGGTCGGGGTGATCGCCAAGAGCGGCGGCACCCGCGGCATCGTCGAGCGGATCGCGCCGTTCGCCACCACCTCGCGGCGCGGCCAGCTCGCCACCTGGGTGATGGGCGTCCTGATCTTCTTCGACGACTACGCCAACTCCCTGATCGTCGGCCCGACCATGCGCCCGGTCACCGACCGGCTGCGGATCAGCCGCGAGAAGCTCTCCTACATCGTCGACTCGACCGCCGCGCCGGTGGCGAGCGTGGTGCCGATCTCGACCTGGATCGGCTTCGAGGTCGGGCTGATCGCGGCGGCGCTGGCCGGGCTCGGCCTCGACCTCAACGCCTACCAGGTCTTCCTCGAGTCGATCCCGTACCGTTTCTATCCAATCCTGGCGCTGGTGCTCGGCTTCACCATCGCCGCCAGCGGGCGCGACTTCGGGCCGATGCTGCGCGCCGAGCGGCGGGCGGCGGTGACCGGCGAGCTGATCGCCGCCGGCGACACGCCGCTCGCCGACTTCGCCTCGCCGGCCACCGAGCCGGCGCCGGGGATCCCGCTGCGCGCGTTCAACGCCGTCGTGCCGCTCCTGACCATGGTCGGGGTCACCATCGCCGGGCTCTACGGCACGGGCGCGGCGTCGCTCGCCGCCGAGGGGAGGGTGCGCGCGAGCTTCGACGGTCTGATCCCCTGGCTGCGCGCCGTGTTCAGCGCGGCCGACCCCTACTCGACCCTGCTCTGGGGGAGCCTGGCGGCGCTGCTGGTGGCGGTGGCGCTGCCGCTGGCCCAGCGCCTGCTGACCCTCAAGGTGGCGATGGAGGCGATGGTCGAGGGCCTCCGCTCGATGGTCCTGGCGCTGGCCGTGCTGGTGCTGGCGTGGTCGATCGGCTCGGTGTGCGAGGCGCTCGGCACCGCCGGCTACCTGGTCGGGATCACCGAGGGGGTGCTCGACCCGCACTGGTTCCCGGCGTTGGTGTTCGTGCTCTCGGCCGTGATCTCCTTCGCCACCGGCACCTCGTGGGGCTCGATGGCGATCCTGGTGCCGCTGGTGATCCCGATCATCCACGGCCTGTCGATCGCCGAAGGCCACCCGGTGGGCTCCGAGACCTACCAGGTCTTCCTGCTCGGCACGGTGTCGTCGGTGCTCGCCGGCTCGGTCTGGGGCGACCACTGCTCGCCGATCTCCGACACCACCATCCTGTCGTCGATCGCCTCGGGCTCCGACCACATCGCCCACACCCGTACCCAGCTCCCTTATGCTCTCGGCATCGGCGTGCTCGGCGTGGTGGTCGGCGACATCCCGACCGCGTTCGGGCTCTCGCCGTGGATCTCGCTCGCCGCCGGCACGGCGATCATCATCGGCGGCGTGCTCTGGCTGGGCGGCCGAGTCGAGCAGCCGCGGACCGAACCCTGACGCACACGTGACGCCGCCTCACGCGGCCAGAGTTAGGCTGGAGCGCCATGCAGGAGACCCGCCGCAGCGTCATCATCGGCACCGGCAGCTACCTGCCCGAACGGACGATCGCGAACGAGGCGTTCCTCGACCGGGAGTTCCACACCGCCGACGGCACCCGGATCGAGCTTCCGACCGAGCGGGTGATCGAGAAGTTCGAGCAGATCACGGGCATCCGCGAGCGCCGCTGGGTGGGCCCCGAGCTGGTCGCCTCGGACCTCGCGGCGATCGCCGCCGAGCGGGCGATCGAGGCCGCCGGCATCGATCCCGAGACCCTCGACCACCTCATCGTCGCCCACAACTTCGGCGACGTCACCGACGCCGGCCGGCGCACCGACCAGGTGCCGAGCCTGGCCTCGCGGGTCAAGGCGCGGCTCGGGATCGAGAACCCGCGCGCGGTCGGCTACGACGTCGCCTTCGGCTGCCCGGGGTGGCTCCAGGGGGTGATCCACGCCGACTGCTTCCTGCGCGCCGGCGCCGGCAGCCGGGCGCTGGTGATCGGCGCCGAGACGCTGTCGCGGGTGTGCGACCCGGACGACCGCGACAGCATGATCTACGCCGACGGCGCCGGCGCCGCGGTGCTCGAGGCGCGCGAGTCCGCCGAGCCGCCGTCCGCCAAGCAGGCCGGCGTCCTCGCCCACGCCGCGCGCACCGACGCCGCCGAGCACGCCTTCCTGCTCCGGCTCGCCGGCGGCGCCCGCAACGGCGACTGCGGCGCGCTCTACCTCAAGATGGACGGGCACAAGGTCTACGAGTACGCGGTCAAGACCGTGCCCGAGGTGATCTCGGAGTGCCTGGCCGCGGCCGGGATCGGGATCGGCGAGGTGGCGAAGATCCTGGTCCACCAGGCCAACGCCAAGCTCGACCAGGCGATCGTCAAGCGCGTCCTGCGCGGCACCGGCATCGAGCCCGAGGCCGAGGCGCTGGTGCCGATGACCGTCGGCTGGCTCGGCAACAGCTCGGTCGCCACGCTCCCGACGCTCCTCGACCTCCTCACCCGCGGCGAGCTGGACGGCCACCGGCTCGAGAGCGGCGACGTGGTGGTCTTCGCCTCGGTCGGCGCCGGCATGAACGCCAACGCGCTCGCCTATCGCGTGGCCTGAGCGCTCAGCCGACCAGCAATCGCCGCCACCAGGCGTCGGCCGCGCCGGCGGCGGCGAGGTCGAGGCTCTCGGCGGGGGCCGGCAGGAGCGCCAGCCGGCCGCGCGAGAGCGCCACCTCGAAGAGCTCGACCTCGCGCTCGCGCAGGGCGGGATCGGCCGACAGCGCGGCGCCGAGGCGGGTGCGGCCGTCGAGGCGGGCGATGAAGTCGGCGAGGCCGGCGGCCGTCCCGCCGCCGCCGGCGCCGATCTCCTCGGGCTCGGGCGGCGGCCCGGTCCAGGCCGGGTAGAGCTCGGTCAGGGCCGCGAGCGACACCGACCGGCGGCGCTCGGCGAGGAGCGCCCGCTCCTCGTCGGCGGTCTGCTCGAGCAGGAGGTCGAGGACGCGGATCTCGGTCGACACCGGCTCGTCCAGCTCGATCACCGTGGCGATGTCGAGCACCTCGCGCAGGCAGAGCGCGTAGGCCGCCTCGAGGAAGCGGAAGTAGGAGCCGTGCACCGTCTCGTGCAACCGGCCGAGGCTGCGGGCGCCGTCGACCGCCGAGCAGATCCGGCGCTCGAGCGGCCCGAGGCGCGACGGCGGCCAGCCGGCGCCCCGGCGCAGCACCACCTGGTCGTGGACGAAGACGCGGCGGATGCGCGCCAGCTCGTCGATCCAGCGCGTCCCCTCCAACACCAGGGACATGGTCTCGAGCGGCTGGGGGGCGATCTCCTCCTCGGGCGGCGGCTCGGACTGGAAGTAGAAGACCCCCTTGGGCCAGAGGAAGAGGTCGCAGACGGCGTCCGCGATGCGCGCCGCGAGGGTCGAGCGCACGGCGTCCTCGGCCAGCAGGCCTAACTCGACCAGCGAGGCGCCGAGCCGGCGGCCGCTCTCGCGGCAGTGGCGCAGCGCGCGCAGGAAGTCCGGCTCGTCGAGGTGGCCGTGGAGCAGCAGGTGCTGGCCGTAGTGCTCGGCGGGGTCGGAGGAGAGGCAGGCGACCACCGCGCCGTCGCGGAAGTAGACCCGCTTCTCCCCGCGCGTGCGGCGGACCACCAGCGCGCCGGTGCGGCGCTCGTGATCGGCCCACTGGAGCAGGTTGGCCGGTGCGAAGGCGGAGAGGCGCCCCGAGAACTCCATCGGAAGTGCGGTCATTGTAGCTGGTCTCGCTGCAGCTCGGTCGCTGGGGAAGTGTCGCAACTACCCCGAGACGTTTCAGTCCCGGCCGCCGCGGAGCGGGTGACAGGCCCCGGAGCGCGGGCTATCCTTCGCCGCATGTTTTCGACCCCCGTATATCCGAAGAGACCGCTCCTGCTCCTCGCCGCCCTCGCCGGGGCGGCGTTCGCGACGCCGGCGCCCGCCGCCGGCCAAACCCTCCCCTGCGCACCGTGCGCCGGGATCCGCGTGACCGATCCGGCCGCCGCCGCCGCGGCGCTCGCCGGGCTCGGCCTCCCCCCGGCCGCCGCGGCGCCCGAGCCGCCGGCGGCCGAGCCGGCGGCCGGCGCCGGAGGAGCCGCCGCGACCGACTCCGAGACCGTGGCCGAGATCATCGCCCCGGTGCTCGTCGCCTGGCGGCTGCCGCTCGACGGCAGCGGCTCGGCCGACGCCGCCGCCGCCGTGGTGGCCGCCGGCGGCACGCCCTGGCTCGCGCTCGAGTTCGAGAGCCCGCCGCCGCTCGCGGCCGGCGGCGCCGCGCTCGAGGCCGAGCTGGCCGAGGCGGCGCGGCTGGCGCGGGCCGCCGCACCGTCCGGCACACGATCCGCCGGCGGCCCGGCGCCCTGGTTCCAGGTGCTCTGGAACCCGCCCGGCGGCGCCGCCGCCGCGGGGCCGGCCGAGTACGCCTTCCTGCTCAAGCGCGCGACGGTCGCGGTCTCGGGCGCCGCCCCGGGCGCGCGGGTGGCGAGCCGGCCGCTGCCGGCCGACCCCGAGGCGCTCGAGGCGCTCTACGCCCAGGAGGTCGCCGCCTACCTCGACGCGGTGGCGCTGGCGCCGGCGTCCGAGGAGGCGATCGCGGCCGCCGCCGAGCGGCTGACCCGGCTCGACCCCGGGCTGCCGCTGGTGATCGACGCCCTGCCACTCCCGGCCGAGCCGCTGCTGGCCTTGGCCGAGGCGGCGCGGTTCGCGGTGGCCGGCGCCTCGGCGACCCTCTTCGAGGTCCAGGATGCGCCCACGCCCGGGTCGCTGGCGCCGTTCGCCGTCCTCGCCCGCGAGTTCGGCGGCGACGTCGCCTACGATCCCTACTCCTCCCCCGCCGGCGGCGAGGGGGCCTGGAGCTTCGTCCGCGGCGCCGACCTCGGCCTGCGGGTGATCGCCCGCGCCCCGCGCGCCGCCGGAGGCGCGCCCGCCGACGAGCTGGTCCTGACCTTCTCCGACGCCACCCTGCGCGACCCCGAACGGGTCGACCCCGCGACCGGCGAGACGATCCCGCTCGCCGGCGCAAGCCGCGGCCGCGACGGGCTCGAGCTGGCGGTCGCCGACCCCGGCCCGGTGGCGGTGCTGCGGCTGACCCGCCCCGGGGCCGCCGAGCTGCTCGGCCCCGGCGGCGTGGCCGGCGTCGAGGAGCGGCTGACGGTCGCCGACGAGCGCCAGATGCCGGTCGAGGAGATCCTCCGGCGCCTCCAGGCGTTCGAGGACGCCCAGGCGCGCGCGATCGACAACTACACCGCCACCAACACCACCCACCTGCGCTTCGGCGCCGGCGGCCAGTCCTTCGAGGCGACCCTCGAGGGGGCCTACTTCGTGACCTCGGAGGGGAGCTCGGACTGGGCCTGGCAGGCGCTCTTCTTGAACGGCGTGCGCTGGCGCGGCAAGTCGATCCCCGAGATGCCGCTGATCCAGCCCGAGCGCGCCGCGGCGCCGCCGCTCGTGATCACCTTCGACAAGACCTACCGCTACCGGCTGCGCGGCACCGAGACGATCGACGGCCGCGACACCTGGGTGATCGAGTTCGCGCCCGGCGCCGGCGGCGGCGAGGAGGGCGAGGTCGGCGAGGGGGAGGAGCCGAAGCTCTTCCGCGGCACGGTCTGGGTCGACCGCGAGGTCTACGCCCGGGTGCGCACGCGCGCCGTCCAGCTCGGGCTGGTCGGCGAGGTGCTGTCGAACGAGGAGACCCTCCACTACCGGCCGATCGACGCCGCCGGCGCGGCCGCCGAGTGGGGCGCCGGCGGCGCCTTCGTGCTGCCGCTGCGGGTGGTCTCGAACCAGCTCTGGTCGGTGGTCAACGCCAGCCCCCAGGTCGAGCGCGAGACGCTCCTCACCGCGGTCACGGTCAACGACCCGGCGTACGAGGAGAAGCTGCGCGCGGTCGGCGACACCGAGGTGACGATGGTGCGCGACACCGAGGCCGGCCTGCGCTACCTGGTCCCGGACCCCGAGACCGGCGAGCGGGTGGTCCAGGAGGGCTACGACCGCAGCAAGTGGTTCCTGGCCGGCGGCGTCTTCCACGACGACTCGCTCGACTACCCGCTGCCGCTCGCCGGGGTCGACTACTTCTCGTTCGACTTCAAGGGGAGCGGCAATCAGCTCAACGCCTTCCTCGCCGGCGCCTTCAACACGGTCAGCCTGGCCGAGCCGAGTCTCTTCGGCAGCCGCTTCGACCTCGGCGGCGATCTCTTCGTGCTCGCGGTGCCGACCACGGATCAGCTCTTCCGCGACGACGTCGAGGTCCGGGACGAGGAGGTCGAGTCGATGAGCGGCAGCGTGGCGGTCAAGCTCGGGCGGCCGATCGGGAGCTTCGTGAAGCTCGGCGCCGAGTACCGGCTGCGCTACATCGACTACTCGGAGTCGGACGAGACGGCCGCGGACTTCGTGGTGCCGGAGAGCACGCTGGTGCATCTCGGGTCGCTCTCGGCGCGCGCGGCTCGGGGCGGTTATCAGCTCGATCTCGCGGGGACGTTCGGCCGGCGCGCGGACTGGGAGATCTGGGGGAAGCCGGGGAATCTGGAGTTCGATCCCGATCAGCAGGACTGGCTGCAATGGCGCGCCGGGCTGTCGAAGACCTGGCACTTCTCGGGATTCCGCAATCTCGGCGCGGAGGTCGAGTACTTCGACGGCAGCGATCTCGACCGGTTCTCGAAGTACGGTTTCGGGTTCTTCGGCGACGTGACGGTGAACGGGTATCAGAACGACCGGGTGCGGGCGGAGAGCGGGTATGCGACGCACCTCTCGTACGGGATCGAGGTCGGGGAGGTGCTGCGGCTGGAGGCGGAGGGGGACGCGGCCTGGGTGACGGACGAGATCGCGGGGTTCGAGGACGAGATGCTCGCGGGGGTGGGGTTCGGGGGGAGTTTCATCGGGCCGTGGGACACGCTGGTCAACGTCGAGGCGGGGACGCCGGTGGCGGGGCCGGATGACGGGTTCGTGGCGTTCATCGTGTTCCTCAAGCTGTTCAAGTGACCAGCCGCCTCACGGGCAGGTGTCGAACGCCGCCGTATCGGTGATCGCGGTTGGGGTTTCGCCCAGGTCGTTGGAGTAGGTCCTCGTCACCTGCGACTGGGTGTCGTGGACCGTCACCGTGTACTCGACGGTGGTCACGGCCGAGAGGAAGACCCACCAGCGGTCGTTGGTGCCGCAGCCGTCGAGGACTTTGATCAGCAGCTCCCAGTTGTCCGGGTTGAAGAACCAGAAGTTCGCCGAGTCGTCGCTGCGCACGGCGAGCTGGCCGGTGCCGGTGTTGCCGAGGAAGTCGCGCCACTCGATCTCGACGGCGAAGCGGTCGCCGTTGAGGCGGACGGCGCCGGTGCCCGGGCCGGGGCCGGAGGTGACGAAGCCGGCGTTGGGCGCGGCGTCGGTGGCTTCGAGGGCAGTGCCGACCACGACCGCGGCGTGGACCACCGCGTCGCCGCCGAGGACGGCCGCCGGGACGCGGATCTCGAGCCGGGTGTCGCCGGCGGAGAAGTCGGCCGCCGCCTGGCCGGCGATGGTGGCGTCGCCGTCGTCGATCACGTCCAGGCTCCCGGAGCCGTAGCTCCCGAGGTCGAGGTAGTACTCGATGCCGAGGCCGGTCTCGTGGGGGCTGAAGAACTCGACGAAGCCCTCGTTGCCGATGTCGCCGTCCCGGTCGACGTCGAGGTCGACGTAGCCGGTCAGGGCGTCGTCGCCGGCGGTGCCCGGGAGCGCCACCGGCCCGGCGAAGGTCATCTCGATCACCAGGTTTGGGCCCTCGACGACGGCGGCGAAGGAGACCAGGTCGACCTGGACGGCCGCCTCGCCGAAGGTGTCGCCGGCCGGATCGGCGGCGGTCGCCGGCGCGGCCGCCGGCCGCGGAGCGTCCGGGGTCGCGGTCGCCGTGGAGGCCGCGAGGCAGGCGGCGACGGCCAGGGGAACGAGCCCGGCGCGGCGGTGGATGGCGATGGACATGGTTCGGGCTCCTTGCCGGTCGGGTGGCGTCCTATCTACCACGATCGGGCTGGGACACCCTCTTGACGAAACGAACGTTCGTGCTATTCTCCGCCGCATGTCCAAAGGGGAGGAGACCCGGTCCGCGATCCTCGATCAGGCGCTGGCCGAGACCAGCCGCCTGGGGCTCGAGGGGCTGTCGATCGGCTCGCTGGCGCGCGGGTGCGGGATGTCGAAGAGCGGGCTCTTCGCCCACTTCGGCTCGAAGGAGGACCTCCAGCTCCAGGTCCTCGCCACCGCGATCGAGCGTTTCGCCGAGACGGTGGTGGGGCCAGCGCTCGGCCGGCCGCGCGGTGAACCGCGGGTGCGCGCACTGTGGGAGAACTGGCTCGCGTGGGCCGAGGCGAGCTTCCTCCCCGGCGGCTGCATCTTCATCGCCACCGCCAACGAGCTGGACGACCGGCCGGGCCCCCTGCGCGACCTCCTGGTCGCCTCGCAGCAGCAGTGGCTGGCGGTCATCGCCCGCGCAGCACGTATAGCCCAGGAGGAGGGCCACTTCCGGGCCGACCTCGACGCCGACCAGTTCGCCTACGAGATGTACGCGATCGCCCTGGCCTACCACCACTTCCGCCGCCTGCTGCACGATCCCGGCGCCCGGGAGCGCGCGGTGATGGCGTTCGAAGACCTGCTGCGCGGCGCCCGCACCGCCGCGGCCTGAGACCGACCGATGGAGAACGAGACGATGCCAGCGACCGCCGTCTTCGAAAAAAGCACGACCGTTCGTTCGCGGGAGGTCGACGCCTCTCCCCGCCGGCCGGCCGAGGAGGCGCCGGCGGCGCTGGTCGCGCCGGCCCCGGTGCGCGCCGCCTTCGGCTGGCTCGGCCGGCGCGCCCCCGGGCTCGCCGCCGGCGTCGCCGAAGCGCTGTTCCTGACCCCGGTGCGCTCCCGCCGCCCGCCACGCGAGCGGCGCTGGCTCGAGGGGGCCGAGCGGTTCACGGTCGACCTCGACGGCCGGCGGCTCGCCGCCTGGTCGTGGGGCTCGCGCGGCCCGGCGGTGCTCCTGATGCACGGCTGGGCGGGGCGCGGCTCGCAGCTCGGCGCCTTCGCCGGCGTCCTCGCCGCCGCCGGCCTGCGCGCGATCGCCTTCGACGCCCCCGGCCACGGCGACTCCCCCGGCCGCCGTTCGACCCTGGTGGCGATGAGCGACGCGCTCCTCGCGGTCGCCGCCGAGGCCGGGCCGATCGCCGGCGTCCTCGCCCACTCGGCCGGCGGCGCCGCCACCACCTGGGCGCTCTCCCGCGGGCTGCCGGCGCCGCGGGTGGCCTACATCGCCCCGCCCGCCGAGCTGACCTCCTATGCCGAGACCTTCGGCCGAGCGGTCGGCCTGCCGCCGGGGCTCCCCGAGCGCCTCCAGCGCCGGGTCGAGCAGCGGATCGGGCTCGCCTGGGAGGACCTCCACGGCCTCGGGGTCGCCCGCCGCCAGCGGGCGCCGCTCCTCGTGGTCCACGACCGCGACGACGCCGACGTCGACTTCCGCGCCGGCGCCGCGCTCGCCGCCGCCTGGCCGGGGGCGCGGCTCCACGCCACGAGCGGCCTCGGCCACCGGCGGGTGCTGCGCGATCCGGAGGTCGTCGGAGAGGTGGTCGACTTCCTGACCGGCCGCTAGGCCCACCTGAGAACTAGGCCACGCGCACCACCACCTTGCCGAAATGCCCGCCGGAGGCGAGGCGGCGGAAGGCGGCGGGGGTCTCGTCGAACGGGAAGACGCGGTCGACGACCGGACGCAGGCGGTGGGCTGCGATCGCGCGGTTCATCGCCTCGAACCCCTCGCGGTGGCCGACCAGGACTCCCTGGACGCGCACCTGGCGCATCAGGATCGGGATCACCGAGAGCGGCGCGGCGGGCCCGGAGAGGGCGCCGATCATCGCCACCGTGCCGCCCATCCGGACCGCGTGGAGCGACTGCGCGAGGGTGCCGGCGCCGCCGACCTCGACCACCAGGTCGGCGCCACGGCCGCCGGTCAGCTCCTTGACCCGGCGCGCCCAGTCGGGCTCGGCGCGGTAGTCGATCCCGGCCGAAGCACCCAGATCGCGGGCGCGCTCGAGCTTGGCCGCGGAGCTGGAGGTGACGATCACCTCGGCGCCGGCGAGGCGCGCGAACTGGAGCGCGAAGAGCGACACCCCGCCGGTGCCGAGCACCACCACGACGTCGCCGGGGACGGTGCGGCCGAGGGTCACCACCGCGCTCCAGGCGGTCAGCGCGGCGCACGGCAGGGTCGCCGCCTCCTCATCGGAGAGGTGAGCGGGGATCGCCACCGCCGCCTCGGCCGGCACCACCACGCGCTCGGCCAGGGTGCCGTCGAGCGGCCCGCCGAGGGTCGAGCGCAGCCGCTCGCGCTCGGGCTCGCCGGCCAGCCAGCGCGGCGCGAAGAGCGGGCAGACGCGGTCGCCGGCGGCGAAGCGATCGACCCCGGCGCCCACCGCCACGACCTCGGCGGCGGCGTCCGAGCAGGGGACGAGCGGCAGCGGCTGCTTGGGGTTGTAGACGCCCAGGACGGTGGTCAGGTCGCGGTGGTTGAGCGACACCGCGCGCACCGCGAGGAGCAACTCGCCGGGACCGGGCACGGGCTCGGGCCGCTCGGCGGCGCGCAGGTTGTCGAGCCCGAACGAGCCCTGGATCTCCCACACCTTCATGGCGGTCCTCCGCCGTCCAGGCTACCATCGCGGTCGGCGCGATCGGGGACGTCCCGGATCGCCGCGATCGATCGACCACGACCTCATCGACCGGGGGGTCCCGATGCCCGTCACTGCGATCGTCCTCGCCCTGGCCGCCGCCGTCGCGGCACCCGGCGCCACCGCCGAGCCGCCGAAGCTCGAGCGCCTTGAGATCGTCGACCGCGCCATCGAGCATCACGGCGGCGACGTCTACCGCCGCTCCGAGACCGGGCTCGACCTCTGCTCGCTGTCGGGCTGCTTCCGGGTCCGGGCGCGGGTCGACGGCGGCCTCTACGAGTACGAGGTCGAGGGCGAGGTCCGCGGCGTCGCGCGCCGGGTCCTGGTCTCGAACCAGCGCGCCGAGCGCTGGGACGGCGGCGAGCCGGTGGCGCTCGACGCCGAGGGCGAGCGGCGGGAGCGCGACTTCGCCGACGCCCGCGTCTACTTCCCGTTCCTGCCGTTCCGGCTCAACGACCCCGGGGTCTACAAGCAGGACCTCGGCCTCGAGGAGTGGGGCGGCCGCCGGCTGCACAAGGTCAAGGTCACCTTCGAGCCCGGCTCGAGCACCGCCGCGGAGGACCAGTACCTCTACTGGTTCGATCCCGAGAGCGGCCGCCTGGAGCAGTTCGCCTACAGCTTCTCCGGCAACCCGGGCGGGCTGCGCTTCCGCCGCGGCCGCGACTACCGGCGGATCGGCGGCATCCTCTTCTCCGACCAGGAGAACCTCGGGATCGACGAGGCCGGCCTGCGCGTCGACCAGGTCACCCCTGCCTTCGTCGCCGAGCGGATGCGCAAGGTCTCGGACGTCGAGCTTCGCGGCATCGAGGTCCGGCCGCTCGACCAGGCCAGACCCGACTAGGGCCGGACGGCCGAGGAGTGCCAGGCGGCGAGCCGCCAGCGGCCGTCCCGGCGGACGTAGACGCTGGTGTAGCGGAGGACGACCTCCCCCTCGCGCTCACCGAGCCGCACCCGGAAGCGGCCGGCGCCGGTGATCACGCCGACCTCGCCGCCGCCGTAACGGCGGATCACGCTCTCCCCCTCCGAGACGATCGCCAGGTAGGCGAGGCCGCCGCCGGCGAGCGAGGCGAGGAGCTGCTCCTTGCTCTCGACCCGGCCGTCCGAGTGGGCATAGGTCAACTCGTCGGCGAGCATGCCGCCGAGGGCCTCGAGGTCGCCCGCCACCATCGCCGCGAAGCGCGCGGCGTGGGCGGCGGCGAGGTCGTCCTGGGGCGGCGCTTCGGTCTCCTGGGCGGCCGCGGACGCCGCCGCCAGGACCAGGGCCAGCAGAGCGGCGGACGCGGTTCGGTGGACTCGATCGCTCATCCTAGGCCTCCTTTCGTGCGCGCTGTCTTCCGGGCGCCGCCGGTCGCCGCTCGCCGCCCCGGCCGCGCCTCGGGCTCCCAGCGGAAGCGCCCGAGGTCGATCCGCCCGCGGGCGTCGAACGCCACCCCCTCGGCCTCGAGCGCCGCCCGCTGCACCGGCTCGTAGAACGGCTCGGCGCGCGCGCTGACCTCGCCCTTGTGATTGATCACCCGCTGCCAGGGGACGTCCGAGCCGTCGGGCAGCGCATGGAGCGCGTAGCCGACCTGCCGCGCGCGCCCGGGCAGCCCGGCGAGCGAGGCCACCTGCCCATAGGTCGCCACCCGGCCGCGCGGGATGCGCCGGACGACGGCGTAGATCCGCCGGTAGGCGGGCGAGAGGGCGCGCTCGGCGGCCACCGGTGGAGCTTACCGCCGGGGCCTCCACCGATTGACAACTTTTCTTGTCAATGGCACCGTCCGGCGCGACGACGTAGGAGGCCGACGACGACGAGGAGTCGTGAGATGCCGGTCAGGAAAGACGAGTCCGGACGCCGCTGGGTCGAGGTCGAGATCGAGGTCCCGGGAACCCCCGAGGAGGTCTGGCGCGCGATCGCCAGCGGACCCGGGATCTCGGCCTGGTTCGTGCCCACCAGGATCGAGGAGGAGGGAGGCCGGCCGGTGCGCGCGGTGAGCGACTTCGGCCCCGGCATGGAATCGGTCGCCACGGTGACCGAGTGGGATCCGCCGCGCCGTTTCGCCGCCGAGAGCCTCGACCTCGGGCCCGGAGCGCCGCCGGTCGCCACCGAGTGGATCGTCGAGGCCCGGAGCGGCGGCAAGTGCGTCGTCCGGGTGGTCCACAGCCTGTTCGCGTCGGGCGACGACTGGGACGATCAGCTCCACGGCTGGGAGAGCGGCTGGCCGACCTTCTTCCGCATCCTGCGGCTCTATCTCGAGCACTTCCGCGGCCTGCCCGGCGCCTCGTTCCAGGTCATGGGCGCCGCGCCGAAGCCCAAGTCCCGGGCGTGGAAGGCGCTCACCGGCGGCCTCGGCTTCGGCGACCCCGCCGCCGGCGATCGGATCCGCGCCGGAGCCGGCGCGCCCAACCTCGCCGCGGTCGTCGAGTTCAAGGGCCCGGCGCGGCATCCGCAGTTCCTCCTCCGGCTCGACCAGCCGGCGCCGGGGATCGCCCACCTCTTCGCCCTGCCGATGGGGGGCCAGGTCCTGCTCTTCCTCCGCGTCTACCTCTACGGCGAAGACGCCAGCACGGCCACCGCCGCCGCGGAGCCGGTCTGGCAGGCGTGGATGGCGGAGAGGTTCCCGGCGGGGGCACCGGCCGGGGGCGGCGGCTAGCCCGGAGCGAGCGGCACCCCGGACTCCACCCGATCGACGGAGGCCGGGATTATGCGGCTCCGCATAATTCAAAGCCGCATAATCCTGCGGCGATCAGCGGGGGCTGCTCTCGCCACCCGTTAGCATCCCGTCCGCCATGAACCTCCTCGGCCTCTCCGCCTTCTTCCACGAGTCCGCCTGCTGCCTGCTCCGGGACGGTGAGCTGGTGGCGGCGGCGGCCGAGGAGCGGTTCAGCCGGGTCAAGCACGATCCGCGGCTGCCGGTTTCGGCGTTCCGGTGGTGCCTGGAGGAGGCGGGGCTGACGGTCGCCGACCTCGACGCGGTCGCCTATTACGAGCAGCCCCGGGCGAAGCTGGCGCGGCAGCTCTGGAGCGGGTCGCCGGGGGCGGCGTTCGGCGCCGCGCCGCCGGGGCTGCCGTGGCTCGACGCCGGGGCGCCGGAGCGGGCGATCCGCGAGCGGCTGGGCTGGGACGGGCCGCTCCTCTGCTACCCGCACCACCTCTCGCACGCCGCGAGCGCCTTCTACTTCTCAGGCTTCGACCGTGCCGCGGTGCTCACCGCCGACGGCGTCGGCGAGTGGGCGACCACCGCCTACGGGGTCGGCGAGGGCTCGCGCCTCGAGACCTTCGAGGAGGTGCGCTTCCCGCACTCGCTCGGCCTCCTCTATTCGACGGTCACCGCCTACCTCGGCTTCCGCGTCAACGGCGGCGAGTACGAGGTGATGGGGCTCGCGCCCTACGGCGAGCCGAGCAAGGTCGACGAGATCTGCCGGCTCGTCGGCATGGGGCCGGACGGGCAGTTCGCGTTGAACCTCCGCTACTTCGACTTCGTGCGCGGCGCCCGGATGTACTCGGACGAGCTGCCGCGCCTCCTCGGGGGCGCGCCGCGGGCGCCCGGCGGACCGATCGAGCAGCGCCACATGGACGTCGCGCGGAGCCTCCAGCTCGTGCTCGAGGAGGTCCTGCTCGAGAAGGCCGGCTGGCTCCACCGGCGCACCGGCTGCGCCGACCTCTGCCTGGCCGGCGGCGTCGCGCTCAACGCGGTGGCGATCGGGCGGATCGCCCGCGAGGGGCCGTTCCGGCGGGTGTTCGTGCAGCCGGCGGCGGGCGACGCCGGAGGCGGCCTCGGCGCCGCCGCGCTGGCCTGGGTGGAACTGAGCGGCGAGCGGCCACGGGCTGGCGGGGGCGGGCGGGACGCGCCGCTGCCGCACGCCTTCTGGGGGCCGGGCTGGGACGCGGACGAGGTCGCCCGGGTCGTTCGGGCCACCGGACTCGACGCCGAGGACCATCGCGGCCGCGAGGCGGATCTCCTGGCGGCGGTCGCCGAGCGGCTCGCCGCCGGCCGCGTGGTCGGTTGGTTCCACGGCCGGATGGAAATCGGCCCGCGCGCGCTCGGCGCCCGGAGCCTCCTCGCCGACCCGCGCGACCCGGAGATGCGCGACCGGCTCAACCGCGCGGTCAAGCGCCGCCAGGCGTTCCGGCCGTTCGCGCCGAGCGTCCTCGCCGCACGCGCCGCCGAGCACTTCGACCTCGATCGCCCGGCGCCGTTCATGACCGAGACCTGCGCGGTGCGCTCGCCGCTCGCGCTGCCCGCGGTCACCCACGTCGACGACTCGGCGCGGCCGCAGACCGTCGATCCCGCCGCGGCGCCGCGCTTCGCCGCTCTGCTCGAGGCCTTCGAGCGGCGCACCGGCTGCCCGGTGCTGCTCAACACCTCGTTCAACCTGCGCGGCGAGCCGATCGTCCGCTCGCCCGCCGACGCGCTCTCCTGCTTCGCGCGCACCGCGATCGACGTCCTGGTGCTCGAGGACCAGGTGATCGACCGCGCGGCGCTGCCCGAAGGCTGGCCGCGACTGATCGAAGCCTGGGAGGGCGGATCGCGCCGCCGGCCGCGCGCCGGTGTGCTCGGTGAGTCGCTCTACACCTTCGTCTGAACCTGGCGACCCGGCCGATGCCCAACGACACCCGCCGCCCCGATGCCCGCAAGGACCTCGCCGAGGAGCTGGCCGGCCGGCTCGCCGAGGGCGGCGCGCGGACGGCGCGGCTGCTCCAGCTCCTCGGGGTCGTGGCGGCGCCGGAGAGCGGCGAGGAGGAGCGCGGCGAGGCGACTGCGACGGCCCCCGCGGGCGCCGCGCCGCGCCCGATCAGCGTCTGGCTGCCGCGCCAGCGCGACGGCGAGATCGTCTTCGAGCGCCCCGAGCCGCTGCCGCTGGGCGACCACTACGCGGTGCGGCGAACGATCCCTGCGGCGAAGCCAGCGGGCGGGCGGCGCGTCGTCCTGCTCGGCGAATCGGTCGCCGCCGGCTACCTGCTCGCCCCGCACCTGACGCCCGCGCGGGCGATCGAGGAACACCTCCGGGCGGCCGGCGGCGCTGGCTGGGAGGTGATCGACCTCGCGCGCACCAACGAGAGCCTGGCCGGGCTCGCCGCGACCGCCGAGGCGGCGCTCCAGCTCGCGCCGGACGCCTTCGTGGTCTGGGCCGGCAACAACTGGGACCTGCTCGAGACCCCCGAGGTCTCGCCCTACGCGCCGTCGGTCGAGGCGCGCCAGCGCTTCGCGGTCGCGCTCGCCCAGGCCGGCTGGCGCGGGCCGGTCGAGTTGGCTCGCCGGCGTCTTGCGCTGCTCGCCGAGGCGGCGTTCGAGCGGATCGCGGCTGCCGCGCGGACCGGCGGCGCGACGGTGACCCTGGTGCTGCCCGAGGTCGACCTCGCCGGCTGGACCGCCCGCCAGCCGGCGCCGTGGCTCCCCGGCGACGGCAGCGCGCGCTGGTACGCGCTTCTCGCCGAAGCGGAGGCGGCGCTGGACGAAGCCGGGGGCGCCCGGGGCGACGCGGCGGCGGACCTCCTCGCCGCGGCCGAGGCCGCCGCACGGGCGATGATCGACCTCGACGGCGGCTCGGCGCCGACTCCGCACCGCCTCCTCGCCCGCGCCGCGCTCGCTCGCGGCGACCTCGATGTGGCCGCCGAGGCCGCCCGCGCCGAGGTCGACGCCGAGCGCTACCCGCTGCTCTGCCAGCTCGGCGCGCCGCGCGCCGGCACGGTGGCGCGCGAGCTGCTCGCCGAGGCGGCGCGGCGGCACGGCTTCGGGACGGTCGACCTGCGGCGGGTCCTGGCGGCGGGCGCGAGCGCCCTCGCCGCGGACACCGGCGACTCCGCTGGCCGGAGTGACGCAGGCCGCGGCGCCGGAGACGCGGAGCCGCCAGACGCCGCGCTGCCCGGCCGCCGCTGGTTCCTCGACTACTGCCACCTGACCCGCGAGGGGGTCCGCCGCGCCTCCGCCGCGATCGCCGCCGACCTCCTCGCCGCCGCCGGCGCCGAGGCCGCAGGGATCGACATCGGACCTGCCGCGCTCGCCGCGGTCGATCCGGCCCTGCCGCCCGAAGCCGAGGCGACCGCGCTCCTCGGCGCGGCGCTCCACTCGGCGCACCGGCTCGCCGGGCCGGGCAAGGTGCGGGTCCTCGAGGCCTGGTGCCGCGACGCGCTGGCCGCGGCGCCGGAAGCGGCGGCCCAGATGGTCCGGCTCGCCGCGGTCCGTGCCGCGCCCTGCCCGGCGATCCTCACCGCCGAGCAGCGCGATGAGCTGGCCGCGCCGTACCCGCTCGGCCTCCAGCACGGCTGGCGCTGGGACCACCTCGACGCCGACCTCCTGCTCGCGATGCGCCGCGCGCTCGCCGCGGCCGGCCGCGACGCCGATGCCGCCGAGATCGATCGCCGGCTGGTCGAGGGGCTGGCGATCGCCGGTCCCCGCTGGACCGAGCTGACCTCGCCGCCCTGGCTCTGGGAGCCCCTCGAGCGCTTCTTCCCCGAGGCGATCGCCCCCGCCGGCCTTCCCGGCCGCGCGACGCTGCGGGCGCCGTGGCCCGAGACCGGCTTCGCCCTCGTCGTCGGCGGCGGCGCCGATCTCGAGCTGGAGGCGACGGTGCGCCTGCCGGCGATCGAGGGCGCGCCCGGCGAGCGGCGGGGCGAGGTGAAGCTGCTCCTCGACGGCGAGCCGATAGGCTCGTTCAGCGCCGGCGAGGCCTGGACCCGCCACCGTCTGCATCCACCCGCCGGCCGCCTCACGGCCGGGCTCCACCGGCTCGCCATCGCCTGGCCGCCGCTGCCGCCGTGGGGCGATGCCGCGCGGGCGGCGATCCTCCGCCGGCTCCAGGAGGGGATCGAGGCGGACCTCCACCCGGTCTTCGGCGAAACGGCGTCGCTGCGCGTGCGGGCGGCCGAGGGTGTAGCGTAGGGGCGTGACCCGTTCGGCCTCCTTCGCCCTTGCCGCGATCGGCGCGGCGCTCCTGGCCGCCCCGCCGGCCGGTGCGCCCGCCGGCGCCGCCCCCAAGGTCTGGACCGCCGAGGAGCTGGCCCGCACTCCCCCACCCGGCCCCAATCCCTGGCTCGCCTTCCTCCCCGCCGGCGACGAGCCGGACTGGGGTTACTGGAACGCCTGGGCCGCCTGGCAGGCCGACCTCCGGCGAGCGGAGCGGGCCGCCGCGGCGGACGGGCCGCTGCCCGAGCGCGTGGAGGCCGAGCCGCCCGGGGTCACCGAGGCGAACGACCTGCCGCTCCTCGCCGAGCCGCTGGCCGGGGTCGGCTCGCGCGCCGGCGAGACCGGCGCAGTGCTGATCCGCGGCACGCTGCGCGCGCCGCCGTTCCCCCAGCCGCCCTCCGCCGAGCCCGACGGCGCGATCCCCGAGGCGCGCGCTCTGGCGCTCGCCGCGGGCGAGGTGGTCGCGGCGCCGGGCGAGGTCGGCGACGGCGGCGGCGCGGTCGCCGACTTCGACTTCTACGCCTTCGACGGCCTGGCCGGGCAGCTCCTCGAGGTCGCGGTGACGACCCCCGAGCCGCTCGCCGGGCTCGACCCGATCGTCGCCCTCTACGACGCCGCGGGCACGCTGATCGACCTCAACGACAACCGCCCGGTGTCGGGGATCCTGACCACGCTCGACAGCTACCTCGCGGTCGAACTCCCCGCCGACGGCGCCTACTTCGTCGCGGTCGGCGGCTTCAACCAGGGCACCGGGATCGATCCCGAGGACATGTTCCCGAGCGACCCGTTCGATCCCGGATCGGCGCCGGCGCCGGGGAGCCTGGGCGTCTACGAGGCGGCGTTCGCGCTTGCGGCGCCGGATCCCGGCGACCTCGACTGGTTCGCGGTCGAGCTGCGCGCGGGGGACGCGGTCGGCGCCGTGGTGCGCGGCGGCGCGCGGCGGGTGGCGCTCGCCGATCCCGCCGGCGCGACCCGGGTGGCGAGCCCGGGGCGCGACTTCTCGGGCGTCTACCCGGAGACCTCGCCGCTTCCCGGCGGGGGCGAGGCCGCGCTCGCCTACGTCGCCGACCGGGACGGCCGCTGGGCCGTCGGCGTCGACCGCGCCGCCTCGTTCGAGGACGCCGCCTGGGAGCTGGAGCTGGCGGTCCTCCGCCCGCCGCTCGACCTCCGGGCCGGGCTCGCGCGGCAGGTGGTCTTCGTCGACTTCGACGGCGCCACGCTCGACGCCGCCGACGTCGGGGGCCCCCCGGGCGAGGTGACGCTGTCGCCGCTCGCCGCCTTCCTCGGCGGCTGGGGCCTCGGTCCGGCCGAGGAGGACGCGGTGATCGACCTCGTCCTCGCCGCGGCGGCCGACAACCTCGACGCCGACCTCCGCCTCCACGGCGGCAACGGCGACTTCGCGGCGAGCGGCCGCTTCGGCGAGTTCGACGTCGAGATCCGGAACAGCCGCGACCACCCCGACCCCTTCGGGCTGCCGTGGGTGAGCCGGGTGATCGCCGGCGGCACGCGCGAGGAGCTGGGGCTCCAGACCATCGGCATCGCGCAGTCGATCGACCCCGGCGACTTCGCCGGCGAGGAGACCGCGGTCGTGCTCCTCGACCTCCTCTCGGCGCCGGCGACCCGGCTCGACTCGCTCAACCGGGTCCCGCGCGCCGCCGGCGTGCCGATCGAGGAGCTGATCGGGGTCGCGCTCGGCAACCTGGTCGCCCACGAGGCCGGGCACTTCCTGGCCAACTTCCACACCGAGCGCGACGTGGGTCCCCCGCACCTGATGGACCGCGGCGGCCGGCTCGCGGTCCTCCTCGGCCTCGGCCCGGACGGGATGTTCGGCACCGCCGACGACCTCGACGTCGACTTCGGCGACGACGCCTACTCGATCCCCGAGGGGTTCGCCGGCACCGAGAACACGCTCCAGGCGATCTCGTTCGGGCTGCCGGCGGCCGGGCCGCGACCGGAGATCGCGATCTCGCCCGCGGCGCTCGACTTCGGCGCGATCGACCCGGCGGGATCGCGGGACCGCGCGCTGGTGGTGAGCAACGAGGGGACCGCGGCGCTGACCGTCTCGGCGGCGGCGATCGGCGGCCGCGACGCAGAGCGGTTCGAGCTACTCGGTCCTGGCGGCGGCCTCGGACCGCCGGTGCCGTTCACGCTGGCGCCCGGCGGGTGGCGCGGGATTGCGCTGCGCTTCACCCCCGGCGGGATCGGCCGCCGCGGCGCCTTCCTGGCCCTGTCGACCGACGACCCGGCCCCGGCGCCGGCGATCACGCTCAGCGGCCAGGGGGGCGTGCCGGAGATCGCGCTGTCGCCGCCGGACCACGACTTCGGCGACCTGGTCTACGGCGACGCCGAGAGCCACCTCGACCAGCCGTTCACGATCGCCAATCCGGGCGCGGGGCCGCTGAGCGTCCCGGCCTTCGGCTTCACCGGACCCGGCCGCGACGCCTTCCAGGTGCTCGGCCACGGCTCCGTGACCGTCCCTCCCGGCGGCTCGCGGGAGGTGACCGTGCGCTTCCAGCCCGGCGGCCCGGTGGGGACGATGGCGGCGACGCTCGCGGCGCTCTCCAACGACCCGGCGGCGCCGCGCACCGACGCCGCGCTCGCCGGCCGCGCGCTCGGGCCGGACGTCGAGGTCGACCCGCCGGCGCCGTTCTCCTTCGGCGCCGTGCGCCGCGGCGTGGTGCGCGAGCGCACCTTCACGGTCGCCAACGTCGGGCTCCTCGACCTCCAGGTCACCGGCGGCGTCTGGGGCGGCTCGAACGAGTTCGAGATCGTCTCGGGGGGCCCGCCGTTCGTGGTCGCCCCGGGCGCCGAGAGCGAGATGGTGATCGCGTTCGAGCCCGTCCGGCTGGGCGACCGCCGGGCCGAGCTGGCGCTCGCGAGCGACGACCCGGACGAGGACCCGCTGGTCCTCTCGTTCTTCGGCGAGGGGGTCGAGCCGGAGCTGTCGGCGACGCCGGACGGCCACAACTTCGGCACCGCGGTGCCGGGCGGCGAGCCGGTGCGCCGCTCCTTCCGCATCGTCAACGCCGGCGGCGCGGCGCTGACCGTCGAGATCACCGAGCCCGCCGGACCCGACGCCGCCGCCTTCGAGGTCGACAACGGCGGCGCCCCCTTCACCCTCGCCCCCGGCGGCGAGCGGCTGGTGCGGGTCGCCTTCAGCCCGGAGCGGAGCGGCCTCCAGCAGGCGACGCTGAGAATCGTCAGCACCGACCCGATGCGGCCGGAGGTGCACCTGGGGCTGATCGGGAGCGGCGGACCGTAGCCGGGCCGGGACTACACCCGCTCGAGCTTCGCCTCTTCCTCGCGCCACCGGCGCCGCTCGGCGGCGGCGACCTCGGCCTCGTGGCGCCGCTTGCCGAGCCAGACGTTGAGCGGGTTGGTGCGCGGCAGGAACGGGATCGGCGGCCGGCGGCGGACGCCGAGCCGCTTCTGCAGCTCGCACAGGCCGCGGTGCTCGGGGTCGAGCGACAGCCCCTCGCGCAGGGCGCGGATCGCCCCGCGGCGGTTGCCGACCATGAGCAGGACCTCGGCGTGGTTGAGGTGGTTCTCGGGGCGGAACGGCTCCATGGACACCGCGTGGCGGCAGAGCTCGAGCCCCTCGCGCTTGCGCCCCTCGCAGCGGGCGATCGCCTGGCCGAGGAAGGAGTAGAAGACCCCCGGCAGCCCGCCCTCGGCCTCGCGCTCCTGCGCCAGCCGGGTCAAGAGGTCGAGCCCCTCGCGCCAACGGTTCTCGCGACAGGCGCGGATGCCGCTGCGGAGGACCTCGGACGGATCGTTGGCGGCCGTCGTCATCTAGGGCTCATAGCCTAATGCAAAAGTCTCGAAGCGGCCGTCTTGAGGTCAAGCGTCAGGGCGCGAAGTCGTGGGCGGCGCTCAGGGTTTCCCCGCCCACCGGGTCGGTGAGCGTGAAGACCAGCCGCTGCACGCGCCGCCGCAGCTTGACCGCCGCCTCGTAGGTGGCGTGGCTGCCGGGCGGCGGCGCCGGGCCGCGAAGCTCGATCGGGATCGCGGTCAGCTCGGAGCGGTCGCCCTTCTCGTCGAGCGCGGCCACCCGCAGCTCGAGGTTGGCGACGTAGACGCCCGGGCCGGCCGGCACCATGGTCACCCAGTCCATCGGGATGCGCACCGTGAACGGCAGCTCGACCGAGCGCGCGCCGCCCGTCGGCTCGCCGAGGACGACCTCGAGCGGCGGGCCGCCGGTGCCGCCGGTCAGGAGCGCCGCCTCGGTCTCGAGGTCGGCGCGCTCGGCGCGGGTCAGGTCGCGGTAACCGAGGCGGTGGCGCACCTCGAGGCCGGGGCGCAGCACCTCGACGGCGATCTCGCGCCGGCCGCCGTCGCCGGTCATCGGGGCGCGGAAGCCGAGCGAGTAGTAGGTCGCGGTGTCCTCGGCGACCACCTCGAACGGCCGTTCGATCGCATGCGCGTAGGCGACCACCCGGCCGCCGGTCTCGTCGGCGACGTACTGGAGCGCCTGGAACGGCTCCATCTCCTCGACGTCGGCACCGCCGGTCATGGTATTCGCGCCGGCGCCCGGGCCGCCGGCGTGGGCGCCGAGGTGCATCGGGTAGACGGTGTAGCCGAGGAGGTTCGCGGCGTCCGAGACCGGCGCGATCAGCTTACGGCCGCCCGCGCGGACCGCCTCCGAGCGGGCGCGCCCCCCGAGGGTGTCGGCTGCGACGTCCTCGGTCACCGCCGCGCCGCGATCCGCCGGGCCGTCGATCGAGAGCCGGCGCGAGGGCGGCAGCGGCCAGAGCTGGTACGGCCAGCCGCTCGAGGCGAGGAGCAGCACCTTCCGCTCCGGCATGTCGGAGTAGCCGCGCATCGCGGCGACCACGGCGCCGACGGTCTCCTCGATCTGCTTGGCGAGGAGGCGCACCTGGTCGGTGGAGTCGACGAAGGTGGACAGGCGCGTCTCGCGCTCGAGATCCGAGGTCGGCATCTTGCGCGCCTCGAGCAGGACGCGCTCGAGCTCGGAGCGCGAGGAGGTCCAGTCGGAGAGCACCTCCAGCCCGCGGCCGGAGAAGCGCACCACCGCCATCCGGTCGTCCGTGCGCAGGGTGTCGAGCTCCGCGGTCACCCGGTCGAGCATCGCGGCGCGGTAGCGGCGGTCGGTGAAGTAGTCGTCGAGGAAGACCAGGAAGCGGACCGGGGCCGGCTCCGGCGCGGCCGCCGCGGCGGCGGCCCTCTCCTCGCCGGCGCCGGCGGCCTCGGCGGCGCGGGGGGCCGGCATCATGAGGCCGTCCCGGATCTCGTCGAAGTAGTCGATCGGCGTCTCGCCGCCGTTCACGCGCAGGCGGAAGTCGCCGCGCGCGAGGCCGCGCACCCGATCGCCGCGCTCGTCGGTGACCACCACCTCGACCTCGACCACGCTGACCTCGATCACCTCGCCGAAGGTCGGCGGCTCCTGGGCCGGGGCCTGAGGGCGGGCGGGGAGGGCGACCGCGAGCGCGGCCGCGAGGAGGCCCAGCCGGACGAACGGCCGGACGCACTGCCGGACGAACTGCCGGACTCTGGCCGCCGTCCGCGCGAATCGGGAAAGCCGATCGGGGGATCGTCGGGACGCCATCGCTCACCCTCCGTGGAGATCGCCGTGATCTGCGTCGCCGCTCGTTCTATCAGATCGCGGCGCTCGCGCAAAGATTTAGACGCCGGGACGGCCCACGGCCCTTATACTCACCGCCGTTCCCGGCGCCCGGGCGCCGGCCACCCGCCGACGAGGAGACCCGATGCCGCACCGCCTTGCACGCCGCAGACCTCGCACGAGCAGTCCTCGCACGAGCCCCCGCCGCCGCTTCCGCACGACCGCCGCCGGCGGCCTCGGCGCCGCGCTCCTGGCGCTCGCCGCGGCCGCGGCGCCGGCGGCCGCGGCGCGGGCCGACGGGCAGGACGAGGTGCCGCCGCCGGCGCCGGCGGCGCCTGCCGCGGTCGAGACGCCGCGCCTCGACGAGCTACAGGAGGAGCTGCGGACGCTGATCGGCGACGCCCGCGACCGGGTCTTCCCGGCGCTGGTCCACATCCACACCGTCACCGTCCAGTACTACGGCGGCCAGGAGGTCAAGAGCAACTCGGTGGGGAGCGGCACGATCATCTCCCCCGACGGCTACGTGCTGACCAACCAGCACGTCACCGACAACGGCCGGCGCTTCCGCTGCACCCTGGGCGACAAGCAGGAGCTGCCCTGCACGCTGGTCGGCGAGGACCCGCTGACCGACCTCGCGGTGCTCGCGATCGACCGCTCGGCGCTCGACGACCCCGCGGCGCCGCTCCCCCACGCCGCGCTCGGCGACTCCGACCGCCTGCGGGTCGGCGACTACGTGCTCGCGATGGGCTCGCCGTTCGCGCTCTCGCGCTCGGTCACCCTCGGCATCGTCAGCAACAGCGAGCGGGTGTTCAGCGGCGGGCCGGGCGCCGCCGGCGACGAGATGGAGATCGAGGAGGGGCAGACGACCGGCCTCTTCACGCGCTGGATCCAGCACGACGCGCTGATCAACCCGGGCAACAGCGGCGGCCCGCTGGTCGACCTCGAGGGGGTGGTGGTCGGGGTCAACGAGCTGGGCGGCGTCGGCATGGGCTTCGCGATCCCGAGCAACCTGGCGCGGCGGGTCGCCGACGACCTGATCGAGCACGGCGAGGTGCCGCGGAGCTGGGTCGGCCTCGGCTTCCGGCCGATCGAGAAGACCGGCTACGACCGGGGGGTCCTGATCGACTCGGTGATCGACGGCAGTCCGGCGGACGCCGCCGGGATCGAGGCCGGCGACCTCCTGGTCGAGCTCGAGGGGCGGCCGGTCGAGGTCCGCTTCCCCGAGCAGGTGCCGCCGCTGATGAAGCGGATCGCCGACCTGCCGCTCGGCTCCGAGATCGAGGTCGCGGTCGTCCGCGGCGGCGAGCGGCACACCGCCACCCTCGCCACCGTGCGGCTCGAGAAGGACCGCGGCGCCGAGGCGGCGTTCCGCGCCTGGGGCGTGGTGGCGCAGGAGATCACCGACAAGATGGCGCGCGACCGCCGGCTCGGCTCGACCGCCGGAGCGCTGGTCAGCGGCGTGCGCGGCGGCGGACCGGCGCAGCTCGCGGTGCCGCCGCTCGCCGACGGCGACGTGATCCGCCGGGTCGGCGAGCGCGAGATCGCCACCCTCGAGGACCTCGCCGCGGCCTACGAGGCGGAGCTGCCGGGCCGCGACGGCGCCCCGGGCGAGGAGCTCCTGATCGCCTTCGACCGCCAGGGCAAGAACCTGGTCACTGTCCTCGAGCCGCGACCGGACACCGACGCCGAGCGCCCGCTCGAGCTGCCCAAGGCGTGGATCGGGGTCGCCACCCAGCCGGTGGTGCCGAGCCTCGCCGCGCTTCTCGGCGCGCCCGACGCCACCGGCTACCGGATCACCCGCGTCTACCCCGGCACCGAGGCCGCGGCGGCCGGGCTCGAGGTCGGCGACGTGGTGACCGCCCTCGACGGCGAGCCGCTCGAACCGCGCGGGGTCGAGGACGCGGGCCTCCTGGCGCGGCGGGTGCGCCGGATGTCGATCGGCGGCGAGGCGGTGCTCACGGTGGCGCGCGGCGGCGAGTCGCGCGAGGTGACGGTGACCCTCGAGCGCACCCGCCCCGGCCCCGAGGAGGCGCGCCGCCTGCGCGACCCCGACTTCGAGCTGGCGGCGCGCGAGGTCACCTTCTTCGACCGCGACGACCAGCGCTGGGACGACGGCGTCCGGGGCGTCCTGGTCGAGCAGGTCGAGCCCGCCGGCTGGGCCGGCCTCGCCGGGGTCCGCCCGGGCGACCTGGTCCAGCGCTTCGGCGGCCGCGCGATCGGCGGCCTCGACGACCTCAAGGCGGCGCTCGAGACCGCGGTCGAGGCGCGCGACGAGCGGGTCGAGGTGGTGGTGCTGCGCGGCGCGCGCACCCACTTCCTCTACCTCGAGCCCGAGTGGAGCCCGCTCCCCGAGGACGGCGGCCCAGTCGGCGGCGCGGTCGGCGGCGGCGAGACGGCGGACGGCAATCGGGAGGAGGACGGCGATGCGTGACCAGGCAACCCATCCACGGCGGCGCGCGGCGGCGATCGCGGCGCTGGCCCTCACCGCCGCCGCAGCGGCGCCCGGCCGGACGGCGGCGGCCGAGGTCGACGCCGAGGCCTACCGGCGCATCCTCGAGCAGCGCTCGCCGGCGGTCGTGACCGTCCGCTTCGTGCTCGACATCCAGCTCGGCGGCACCATGGGCGGCGCCATGGGCGACCAGGGCCAGGAGATCGAGACCGAGATCAGCGGCGTGGTCATCGACCCCTCCGGCCTGGTGCTCTGCTCGAACACCCTGATCGGCGGCTTCGCCGGCCTGATGGGGCGGCTGATGGGCGGCGGCTCGGAGTTCGAGATCAGCGCCACGCCCAAGGACATCGAGATCCTGGCCGGCGACTCGACCGAGGGGCTGCCGGCGCGCCTGGTGGCGCGCGACACCGACCTCGACCTCGCCTGGCTGCGCCTCGCCGAGCCGCCGCCGAGCCCGCTCGCAGCGATCGACCTCTCGACCGGCGCCGCCGCCCGCGTCGGCGATCCGTTCGTCGCCGTGCGCCGGCTCGACAAGGTGTTCGCGCGGGCGCCGGCGGTGGTCGACGGCCGGATCGGCGGCGAGGTGACCAAGCCGCGCCGGCTGTGGGTGCCGGCGGCCCAGACCGCCGGCTACGGCCTGCCGGTGTTCGCCGCCGGCGGCGAGCTCCTGGGCGTGACCGTGATGCAGTTCCCCGACGACGCGAACCTGGGCGGGGGCGCGATGGCCGCGATGTGGCAGTCGACGCGGCTCGAGGAGGTGCTGTCGGCGGTGATCCTGCCCGCCTCCGAGGTGGCGCGCGCCACCGAGCTGGCGCGCGAGATCGAGGCCCAGCGGCCGGAGGGCGAGGGCGCGGAGGAAGCCGCCGAGCCCGAGCCCGAGGCCGAGGCCGAGCCGGAGGCCGAGCCCGAGGACGAGGCGGACGCCGAGACCGCCCCGGCACCCGCCGAGCCCGGCGACGGCGGATGACCGCCCGCGAGCTTCGCTTCGACGCCGGCGCCGGCGGCGAGGTCTCGGCGCTCCTCGAGCGGCCGGCCGGCGCCCGCTGGCTCCTGGTCCTCGGCCACGGCGCCGGCGCCGGGATGCGCCACCGCTTCCTCGAGGCGCTCGCCGGGCGCTTGGCGGACCAGGGCATCGCCACCTTCCGCTACCAGTTCCCCTACATGGAGGCCGGCGCCGGCCGCCCCGACCGGCCGCCGGTCCTGACCGCCGCGGTGCGCGCCGCGACGGCGGCGGCGGCCGCGGCGGCGCCCGGCCTGCCGCTCCTCGCCGGCGGCAAGTCGATGGGCGGGCGGATGACCTCGACCGCCGCCGCCGAGGCGCCGCTCCCCGGGGTGCACGGCCTGGTCTTCTTCGGCTTCCCGCTCCACGCGGCGGGCAAGCCGGGCGCCGGCCGCGGCGCGCACCTCGCGCGGGTCGGCGTGCCGATGCTCTTCCTCCAGGGGACCCGCGACGCGCTCGCCGACCTCGACCTCCTCCGCCCCGTCCTCGAGCCCCTCGGCGAGAAGGCGACCCTCCACGTCGTCGACGGCGCCGACCACTCGTTCGCGGTCCTCAAGCGCTCCGGCCGCACCGGCGAGGAGGTGCTCGACGAACTGGCGAGCACCGCCGCCCGCTGGGCGGACGCGCTCTGACTCAGCCGCCCGGGGCGCCGGCGCCGCGGCGAGAAGCCTCCAGCGCGCGCAGCTTGTGCTCGAGCGCCGCCTTCTCGATCGCGAGACCGCCCTGGATCATCAGGAGCTCCAGCTCGTCGACCGCCGGCAGCGGGCCGCCGTCGGGGAGGTTGTCGCCGTAGAAGATCAGCGCCACGCGGCTGCCGGCGACCATCGGCACCGCCACCGTCTCGGCGGGAAAGCCGCCGCCCAGCGCGCGGGTCAGCTCGACGTTCCAGTAGCGGCGCTCGAGCGGGCCGCGCACCGTCTCCCGCCGCTCGATGACGTCGAGGAAGACCGACGGCTCTTCGGCGGGGATGCGGATCTTGCGCACCCGGGCGTCGGCGGGCTCGGCGCCGGTGTCGTCGAGCCCGAACTGCCCCATGCCGGTGACCAACCCGGAGGCGTGGAGGAAGAGCGCGCCCCGGCGCATCAGCCGGGACGCGAAGCGCAGGATGCCGAGCGTCACCTCGCCGGTGAACGCCGGGCTGCGGATCTCGGTCATCAGCGACTTGAGCGTCGGCAGGTTGCCGCCGCCGACCACCGGCGACGAGCCGACCGCGTGCTTTGGCCCCTCCTCGTCGTCGCCGAGGACCGCCGCGAGGTCGCTGTCGAGCGGGTCGGCGCCGACCTCCTGGATGCGCGACATGACCTCGACCACCAGCCGCTCGGTGGGGAGCCCCTCGGCGACCAGGAAGTCGGTGGCGTCGACCGCCACCTCGCCGCGCTCGGGGATGTCGAGCAGCTCGAACTTGACGAACCCGCTCGGCCAGGCGAAGAGCTCGAGCAGGACCTTCTCGACCTGCTCGAGCATCACCCGTTCGAGGACCTCGCCGCCGATCGCCCCCATCTCGAGCAGGATGCTCCCCAGCCGGCGCTCCTCGCTGCTCCGCCCCTGGCGTTCCAGCGCCTCCTCGAGCACCGAGGCCGAGATCTCCTTGCGCAGGAGCAGGATGTTGCCGAAAGTCTCGCGCGCCGAGTTGGTGGCGGCGTAGATGATCTTGCCGCCGCGGAAGACCACCAGCCCGTGGCCGTCGCGCCGGGTGAGGCTGAGCTTGCCGCTGACGCGATTCGTGGCGATGATCTGCAGCAGGTGCGGCAGCGGCAGCTCTTCCAACTTGCCCGAGAAACTCATCGAATCCCCCCCGACTGCCAGGCCCAGGAGATAGCAGTGCAGAAGACAGCAAAGAATTGCGGGACTATACCGTCCCGGCCGCGGCGGCTCAAGGCACCGGGGGGCGTATGTCCGAGCTGACGCCGCGGGCCGCGGCCGCGCCGGTCCCCGCGCCGGCTGCCGAGCCCGCCCCCGAGCCCGCCCGGTCCCCGGTCGCCCGCTCGCGCCGCACGGTGATCAAGGTCGGCACGCGCGTGCTGACCGACGACGACGGCCGGATCGCGCTGGCGCGCTTCTCGGCCGTGGTCGACGCCGCCGCCCGGCTGCGCCGCCGCGGCGTCGACGTCCTGGTGGTGACCTCGGGCGCGGTCGGCCTCGGCCGCGAGGCGCTCGGCCTCGCCTCCCTCCCCGAGGAGGTCGAGGAGCGCCAGGCCTGCGCCGCGGTCGGCCAGGGCCTCCTGATGAGCCTCTACAGCGAGGCCTTCCGGCGCCTCGGCGTGGTCTGCGGCCAGGTACTCCTGACCCAGGGCGACTTCGAGGACCGCACCCGCTACCTCAACCTCCGCAACACGCTGACCGCGCTCCTCCGCCGCGGCGCGGTGCCGGTGATCAACGAGAACGACGCCGTGGGCACCGAGGAGCTGGCGCCGATCGAGGGCGAGACCCGGCGCGTCTTCGGCGACAACGACCGGCTCTCCGCCCTGGTCGCCGCCGAGCTCGACGCCGACCTCCTGGTGCTCCTGACCGACGTCGAAGGGGTCTTCGACCGCGACCCGCGCCTGGGGCCGGGCGCCCGGCTCGTCGCCACCCTCCCCGAGGCGGGCGCGGCCGAGGGCGTGGTCGCGGGCGCCGGCTCGGCGGCCGGCCGCGGCGGCATGCGGAGCAAGGTCGCGGCCGCCGCGGTGGCGAGCCGCGCCGGCTGCCACGCGGTGATCGCGAGCGGCTTCGATCCCACCGCGCTGCCGCGCGTCCTGGCCGGCGAGGAGGTCGGCACCTGGGTGCCCGCCGGCACCGGCATCGACGCCCGCCGGCGCTGGATCGCGTTCGCGGTGGCGCCGCGCGGCGTCCTCCACCTCGACCAGGGGGCGGTCGAGGCGGTCTGCCACCGCCGCGCCTCGCTCCTCCCTGCCGGCGTGCGGCGGGTCGAGGGGAAGTTCAAGGCCGGCGACGTGGTCGAGCTGCGCGACCCGGCGGGCGGCGTGGTCGGCCGCGGCGTCGTCTTCTGCGACGCGGCCACCGCCCGCCGCTGGTGCGCCGGCGACCCGCCCGACTGGGTGAGGAACCGCCACGCCCTGGTCAACCGCCGCCACCTCGTGCTCGGCGCCGTGTAGGCTGGCGGCGGATCGAGCTGCCGGGAGAGCGAATGAGCCGAACCGAGACCGTGGCAGCCGTCGGAGAGCCGGTGGCGGAAGCGCCCGCGAGGGCGGCCGAGGCCGCGGCGCAGACCCTCGCCGAGCGCGCCCGGGCCGCCCGCGACGCCCAGCGCCGCCTCGGCGCCGCGCCCGGCGCCCGCCGCACCGCCGCCCTCGAGCGGCTGGCCGCCCTCCTGGTCGAGCGCGAGGAGGCGATCCTCGCCGCCAACCGCGCCGACCTCGACGCCGCCCGCGCCGCCGGCGTCGCCGCTCCGCTCCTCCACCGGCTGGGTCTCGGCCGCGACAAGCTCGCCACCCTCCGCGAGGGGGTCCTCGCCCTCGCCGCCGAGCCCGACCCGCTCGGCCGCCCGACCCGCCGCACCGAGCTGGACGAGGGGCTGGTGCTGACCCGGGTCACGAGCCCACTCGGCGTCCTCCTGATCGTCTTCGAGAGCCGCCCCGACGCGGTGATCCAGATCGGCTCGCTGGCGATCCGCTCGGGCAACGCGGTGCTGCTCAAGGGGGGCTCCGAGGCCGAGCGCAGCAACCGCGTCCTGGTCGCCTGCCTGCGCGACGCCCTGGCCGCCGAGGGGCTGCCGGCCGATGCCGTCCAGGGGGTCGAGGGGCGCGCCGCGGTGGCGGGCCTCCTGGCGCTCGACGGCCTGATCGACCTGGTGATCCCGCGCGGCTCGGGCGAGCTGGTCCGGAGCATCCAGGAGTCGACCCGGATCCCGGTCCTCGGCCACGCCGAGGGGGTCTGCCACCTCTACCTCGACGCCGCCGCCGACCCGGCGATGGCGGCGAAGCTCGCGGTCGACGGCAAATGCGACTACCCGGCGGCCTGCAACGCCACCGAGACCCTGCTCGTCCACCGCGCCTTCCTCCCCCACCTGCCGGCGGTGGCCGCGGCGCTCTCCGAGCGGGGCGTCACCCTCAAGGCCGACGCCGAGGCCCGCGCCGCCGTCCCCGCCGCCGAGCCCGCCGCCGACCCCGACTGGGGTCGCGAGTGGGGCGACCTGACCCTCGCGATCCGCACCGTCGGCTCGCTCGAGGAGGCGATCGACCACGTCCACCGCCACGGCAGCGCCCACACCGACGCGATCGTCACCGCCGATCCCGAGGCCGCCGCCCGCTTCCTCGCCGCGGTCGACTCCGCCTCGGTCTTCCACAACGCCTCGACCCGCTTCGCCGACGGCTACCGCTACGGCCTCGGCGCCGAGGTCGGCATCGCCACCGGCCGGATCCACGCCCGCGGGCCGGTGGGCGCGGAGGGCCTCCTGACCTGCCGCTGGCTGCTCGAGGGGACCGGCCAGGCGGCGGCCGACTACGGCCCGGGCAAGCGCGGGTTCACCCATCGAGCCCTGCCCGAGGCCTAGCCCGGTGACCGCCGCCGGCCCCGAGGGACCCCCGAGCCCGGACCCGATCGTCGTCCGCCCCTTCACCCACTCCGACCTCGGCGCCCTCCTGAGGCTCGAGGCCGAGGCCTTCGGCCGGGACGCCTACGACGACGACGACTTCGAGGACTTCCGGGTGATGGACGCGGCGTTCTTCGTCGCCGAGGTCGAGGGCGCCTTCGCCGGCTATTCGATCGGCTGGCTCCCCCCCCGCGGCGGCGAGCTGGTCTCCCTCGCCGTCGACCCCGCCCACCGCCGCCGGGGCCTGGGCCGCCTCCTGACCCACGCCGTCCTCGACGACCTCCGCCGCCAGGGCGCGCGGAGCTGCCGCCTCCAGGTCCGCCTCTCCAACCTCCCCGCGATCGACTTCTACACCCGCCTCGGCTTCAAGGTCGTGGGACTGTGGCGCGAGTACTACCGGGACTACGAGAGCGCCTATGTGATGCGGATGCGGCTGGGCTCGAGGCGGCGGGATCGCATGCGCTAGAGTTCTGCGTCAGGTCGATCCATGCCATCCCTCCCCCGGTTCCACAGCGACGAGCCGACCCTCGACGACCACCTCGGGCATGCGCCGTTGGTGGCGGCGGTGGCGGGGATGATCGATGGCTGCGAAGCGCCCTACGTGCTGGGGATCCACGGCGACTGGGGGAGCGGGAAAACCAGCTTCCTGAAGAAGCTCCACCTCCTTCTGGCGGGCAAGGAGAGCGGCTATCCCGATGCTCAGATTGTCCGCGAGGGCCTCTGGCCGAACACGTCTCGGAGCACCCGACCCTACGAGACGATCTGGTTCGAGGCTTGGCGCTACCAGTTCGAGACCAACCCGGTGGTCGCCCTGCTGCAGGAGATCCGCTCCCATTTCACCTGGTCGCGCAAGCTGTTGGGCGAAGCGGGCAAGCTCTCCTTCGCCGCCATCATGTCGCTGGAGGAGCTGACCAAGAAGGTCGGCATCCAGCCGTCGAAGGCCATCGAGGCCGGCGAGAAGTGGGACGCCGATCAGGGCGCACAGCCCCTCCCCTCGCAGCTCTATCGCCAGCTTCTCGAGCAGAACATCCGTACCCTCCTGGGCCGCAACCGGTCCAAGGACCGACGGCTGGTGATCTTCATCGATGACCTGGACCGCTGCCAGGGACCGGTCGCCTTCCGGCTGCTGGAGGCGCTCAAGATCTACTTCTCGATCCCGAGCTGCATCTTCGTCCTCGGCCTCGACGAGCGCAACGTACGCCGCGCGGTGGCTGCCGAGCTCGACAAGGCCGGCTTGCTGCCTCCGCCCCGGAAGGGCGAGGAGGGGAACTCGGCACGGGAGATCTACGCCTCCGACTACCTGCACAAGATCTTTCAGATGGTCTACCACCTCCCTCAGCCCATCCGGCCCGAGCACTATCTAAAGGCCCTGCTGAAGGAGCCGGAGTTCGACGACCCCGAGAGCTGGATCGCGCGCATCTGCGGCGCCCGGCTTCTGCCCCCGAACCCGCGCAAGATCAAGTCGTTCGTGAACGGCCTGGCCCTCTACCTCGGGCAGCTTCGCCCCGCGCTCGCGGCCAAGGAGCTCCAGATTGAACCCGACCTAGCGCTCATCGTCCTCTACCTCCGGCTGCTGGCCAACGACGTCTATCGCGTCCTGGCCGCCGATCGAGACTTCTGGGACCCGCTCGCCGAGTTCTGCCGGGGCACCGAGTCTACGCACGAAGCCTTGAAACATCGCACGATGCTGGAGAAGGCCACACAGATCGCGGGGGCGGAGTTCGGCTACGAATACAGCTCGGCTTTCTCCGACCCGGCGGATGAGCGCTTGTTCCGGGTGGCGGGTCTCATCCGACAAAGGCGCACGCCGCCGACTACCGCCGAGTTCGACGCCTACTTCCTGAGGGTGGGGTAAGGTCGTTTGGAACCTCTCGAGCACTACGGAGGCGACCTCCCGAGCCCCCGGCGCGAGGCGTTCATCGACCCCTTCAACCACCGGGGCTGGCTCGAGTACTTCGAGAACCTCCTGCCTCGGTTCCGCTACATTCGGTTCGTCGGGCTGCCAAGCCTCAAGGATGTCCCGGATGTCCCCCTGGAGCGGCTCTACGTGCCACTCCGCCTGGGTCCGCACCACCTTGCGCCCGGCGCCGACAGGCAGGCGGAGACAGTACTCAACGACATCGAGGCGATCGATCGTTTCCGCCATCTAGTGGTCCTGGGTGACCCGGGCTCCGGCAAGTCGACGCTCACGTCGTACCTTGTCACCGCTTTCGCCTCCCGTCGAAGCCACCCCCTGGAAGAGGCGCTGGGTCCGCTGATTCCGCTCCCATTCGTCCTGCGGGACTTCAGCATCCCGGCGAAAGTCACTTTCGATCAGCTCCTGGATCAGTTCCTGGCCGAGCGTTACTGGAGCCCGAAGCTCACCCGAAAGGATCTACTGGGGGCGCTGGAGCGCGGCCAGGGATTGGTGTTGCTGGACGGTCTCGACGAGATCGGCGACGTCGACCGGCGCCGGGACCTGCGCCGAGCAGTTTTGGAGGAAGGATTGGCCCGATTCCCGTCGAGCTGCTGGCTGCTGACGAGCCGCATCGTCGGCTACGAGGACGTTCCGTTCGATGAGGCTCCTGCGCGGTCGAGCCCCGACTCGATGTGGAAGTTGATGCGTCGTCGGCCCACGAGCCCGTTCCCCCCTCCTCGGCGTCTCTACCTCCTGCCCTTCGACCTCGATCAGATCCGGCGCTTCGCCGAGAACTGGTATGCGTTCCGCGAGGCCGATCCGGTCCAGCGGCGGGAAGGCGTCAAATCGCTGCTGTCTGCGATCCAGGGCTCCCCCTCGATCGAGCGCCTCGCCCACACCCCCAACCTGCTCCAGATGATGGCGCTGATCCACAAGGTCTACGCGCGGCTACCCTCCGGCCGCGCCCTCCTCTACGACCGGATCGCCGAGGCCTACCTCGAGTCCATCGACGAGTCCCGGAAGATCAAGGAGTCGGCGGTGCCCGCGAGCCGCCAGCGCCGCTGGCTGGGCAGCCTCGCCTATGACCTCCAGCGCCAGCGCGCCCGGGCCGGCGCCGACGCCTCGGAGATCCTGGTGGCGGAGAGCGAGGTCGAGGCGCAGATCCGCCGGGGACTCGGGCCGGACGCGGACGCGGCGCGCGAGCTGTCGTACATCGCCCGGCGCTCGGGCCTGCTGCTACCGAGAAAGCCGGGCTTCTTCAGCTTCGTCCACCTCTCCTTTCAGGAGTACTTCGCTGCCTGCCACCTCTACGACCGGCTGATGGGCTTCGGAACTCGCGACGAGGCGGCCACGGAGGTGAGGGAGCTGGCCGGCGAGGCGGTCTGGCACGAGACGCTGATCTTCCTGTTCGAGAAGCTCTCCGATCACTCCGGGGCCTCCGACTGGCTCTTCCGCCAGCTCTTCCCGGAGACAAGGCACGTGGGAGAGGTGGAAGCCCTCTTGGCTGCTGAGCTCCTGGGAGATCTCCACTCCGGTCTCTCCGAGGAGAACCTGGAGCGGGCCGCGTCTCTGGTTGTGAGCGTGGGGTTCGAGACCTACAGTCAGCCCCTTCTCGACCGCCTCGACGCCCTGTCGGAGGAGACGAGCCGCCGGAAATTGCTCAACGAGGTCGAGCGACGTCTCAGCAACGCCGAACCTTCGGGAGCCGACGGACTCCTCTTCCTCCAGAACCTGACCTTGCTCAAACCGGACCGGCTGGAGGCACTTCTAGCCGACAGGGCGCTGGCGAGGATCGAAGCGAGGACCCTCTACTACCTCTACCCACTGTCGTGGGCGAGCGATGGCCCGGTCTTTCGCGAACTGGTGTCACGTTTGCCGATGGAGTTGTGGTTTGCATCCGCATGGGACGCGCCACTCGCGCGGCTGGCCAGCCGCGAGATCCCGACAGCAACGTGGGGTCGGCAGGACTTCCTCGCCTGGTGCGCGGCTTGTGATGAGGCCCTCGCATGGCTCCTGATCAAACTGTTCCTGGCCGATTCGCCGGCTCTGGATCGAACTCAGGCTCGGGATCTGGCTCTGGATCTGGATCAGAATCGGGCTCGGCCTCGGGCTCTGGATCTGGATCTGGAGCGGCCTCTGGCTCGGGCTCGGGCTCGGGCTCCGGCTCAGGCTCAGGCTCTGGCTCTGGCTCAGGCTCGACCGCTGGCTCAGGCTCTGTCTGGGGCTGGGGCTCGGCATCGGGCTCGGGATCGGACTCGGGATCTGGATCGGGATCTGGCTCGGGTTCTCGCTCGGGGTCTGGATCGGGATCTGGAATGGGCTCAGAGTGAGAAATCGCAGGTCCGGGGGCGGGGCTACTCACGCCTATTCACCGCCTTTCTTGTGGGCGATGAAGGCTTCGTTCCGACGCCACCCACCTCGACCTCACCCGCCGCTTCGCCCGGCCTCCTCGTCCTGCACTACCTCGGGCAGCTGCTCCTCGGCCGCGGCGGTTCCAGGGACTGGCTTTCGATCGAGCTGCAGGTGGACATCCTGAGCGACCCGGCCTGGGCCCGGGCTCACCTACCGTTCCTCCGCCCCGGCGAGATGGAGACTGCACTTCGCCTCCTCGGCCTGCGGATGGAGGGCGGCACCACACTCTTCGAGGCCGAGTGGTTCGCGCCCGGTCATCCCCTGGCTCCTGCCCTCAACGCTCGCCCAAGCGAGTTTGCGGCGCGGATCGACGAGTTGGCGCGGGAGAAAACTGAGTGAGCCGGCAACGCGGGCAGCAGGCGAAGGTCAACCGCCCTGGGACGGGGGTGAGCCCGCTCTCCCCCGCGCCGCTCGACCTTGACGCGCGACTCCAGGAGCTGGCAACCCAGGGGTTGCTCCGCCTACCGATCCGCCGACCTTCGCCGACGATCCGGAAGGTGAAGGTGCCGGGTCCGCCGCTCTCGGAGACCATCATCGAGGATCGGGGAGACGGGAGCTCACCCGAAGAGATCTCGCCGCGCGTTCCCAAAACGGGTAGGACCATTACCGATATGGGAACGACAGTGCCGGAGCGTTCCGTGGGCGGCCTCGCGGACGCCCTCTTCACGCCCGTGCAGCAGCGGGTGCTCGGCCTGCTGTTCGGTCAGCCCGATCGGAGGTTCCAGAGCGCCGAGATCATCCGCCTGGCCGGCAGCGGCACCGGCGCCGTCCACCGCCAGCTCCAGCGGCTCGCAGGGGCGGGCTTGGTCGTGGTGACCCGCGAGGGAAATCAGAAGTACTACCAGGCGCACCGTGACTCGCCGCTCTACCCCGAGCTGCACGGGCTCGTAGTCAAGACCGTCGGCCTTCTCCAGCCCCTGCGGACCGCACTCGAACCCCTGGCCGAGAGGATCGACGTCGCCTTCGTCTACGGCTCCGTCGCCAAGGGGACGGACCGCGCGGCCAGCGACGTCGACCTGCTCGTCGTCAGCGACCGGATCGGCTACCCCGACCTGTACGGAGCGCTCGAGGAAGCCGAGCGTGCGTTGGCCCGGCCGGTCAACCCGACCGTCCTGACCCGGGAGGAATGGCGGACGAAGCGGGCCGAAGACGATTCCTTCGTCCGGCGCATCTCCTCCCAGCCCAGGCTCTTCGTGATCGGGAGCGAGGATTCCGGCTGATCTCCACGCTCACCGCCACCGCTCCGGCGCCTCGGTCTCCTGGATCATCCCGCCGAAGAACAGCGCGTTCAGGTACATCTTCTGGGTGCCCAGCCAGAAGCCGCGGAAGTTGAGGTCGTCGGCGAAGCGGATCACCGTGCCTTCGCCGAGGCGGGTGGCCACCGCCGCGGCGGTGCCGGCGGTCTCCCGGGCGCGGCGCTCGGAGGCGTAGCCGGCGATCAGGGGGCGGTCGGCGTAGCGGGCGACGTTCTCGAACGGGTTGGCGCTTGCGGTCAAGAGCAGGGTCGAGTCGCGGAAGACCGGGAGCTCCGAGCCGCCGAGGCCGAAGCCGAGCGGATGGGTGGCGTCGATCTCGAGGCGGAAGATCGCGCCGCTCAGGGTCTCGGCCGCCCGCGCGCTCTCGTAGTCGGCGTAGGCCGGGCGGTCGCGGAGCGGCGGCACGTAGGCGGTGCGCGAGGCCGGCGGGACGGCCGGGGCGCCGGCGGTGGCTCCCGGCCCGGACCCGGCCGGTCCGCCCGTGTCCGGCGTCCCGACCGCGCCGGTCCCGGCCGCGCCCGGCGTCCCGCTCCCGCCCGCCATCCCGGCGCCGCTCGGTCCCCCGGCCGTGCCCGGCGCGCCGCCTCCGCCCGGGCCGCCGCCTCCGGGCGGGCCGCCGCCTCCAGGCGGTGCCGCCGCCGCGCCCCCGGTTGCCGGCGGCTGGAGCAGCGCCGTTTCGGCCCATTGCGCCGCGCGCTGCTGCGCCACCAGCACGCCGCCGCGCTCGATCCAGCGGCGGATCGCCCGCGCGGCCTCCTCGGAGAGGCGCGACCAGTCGCCGTCGACCATCAGGAGGTGGGTGTAGCGGTCGAGGTCGGTGCGCGCCACGCGGTCGCGCTCGAGGAGGCTCACCGGGATGCCGAAGCGGTGGTCGAGGAGGTGCCAGACCTCGCCGGCCTCGGCGGACACGGTGCCGTCGCCGACCAGGAGCGCCGGTTCGGGCTCGACCGCCCGGCGGAGGCGCGGGCTCCCGAGGTCGACTCCGGAGACGGTCAGGCCGGTCCCGACGGCGTAGACGTCGACGCCGTCCTCGGCGACGATCCGCGCAAGGAGCGCGGTCAGCTCGCTCCGCCGCGCCTCCTCGACCGGCGCCGGCACCACCGCCGTGCCGCCGACGAAGCGGCGGCGGCCGGCGTCGGTGGCGGCCTCGAACGGCACGGTGGCGATCTCGACCGCGAACTCCGCGGCGAGGAGGCGCTGGAGCGCGCGCGGCGCCAGGTAGCCGCGCCACTCGAAGAGGTAGGCGTAGGGCGGCGGCGCCGCGGCGGCCGGGGACGGCAGGCGCCCCGCCGGGACGGTCGCGGGATCGCCGCCGGCGGGCGGAGCGACCGTCACCCGCTCGCCTAGCAGGCCGGGCTCGAAGTGGCGCGCCTCCAGCTCGGCCGAGGGGAGCCCGTAGGCGTAGGGGAGGCTCCAGGCCGAGATGTCGTAGAAGGTCGAATCGGCGAACTCGGTGCGGGTCTCGAACAGCGCCCGCACCAGCCGGTAGTGCGGCTGCGCCGCCGGCACCACCCACGAGTCGCCGGGTTGGAAGCGCGAGCCGTTGGCCTCGACGGTCTCGGCCAGCCGGCGCACCTCGACGCCGTGCGCGGCGAGCTGCTCGATCAAGAGGTGACCGCGCACCGGATCCCCGGGCGCCGAGAAGACCCAGGCCCGCACCGGGTCGGCCGCCGCCGCCTCGAGCGCCGAGACCGCGAAGCGCCGCTGGTAGGCGAGGAGGTCCGCCCGGAGCTCGGCCGCCGCCTCGAGCATCGAGAGCGAGGTCAGCACCTGGTTGTGGACCGCGAACGGCAGGCTGAGCGGCCCGCGGTCGGTCTCGCGGCGATGGCCGCGCGCGCTCGCCTGCTCGAACAGGACGCCGACCGCGCCGGTCAGGTCCGGGTAGGTCGAGCCCTTGCCCGGGTAGAAGTCGTCGAAGGTCTCCTCGGTGTAGTAGAGCCGCCCGTGGCGGTCGAGCGCGCGGGCGTGGAAGGCGGCGACGCGGCGGGTCAGCTCGAGGTTCTCGGGCGGCGTGAGCGGGTTCTGCCGGCTCGGCACGCCGGGCTGGAAGAAGTAGGTCGCGTCGCTCCCCATCTCGTGGTAGTCGCCCAGGAGGTTCGGCCGCCAGCGGCGCAGGGTGGCGAGCCGGTTGCGCGACTCCGGGTGCTGCGCCAGGAGCCAGTCGCGATTGAGGTCGAACCAGTAGTGATTGCCGCGCCCGCCCGGCCACGGCTCGGAGTGCTCGCGGTCGGCGGGGTCGGCGACCGGGTGCTCGCCGCGGTGGGAGTTGACCCACTGGGCGAAGCGGCCGATGCCGTCGGGGTTGAGGCTGGGGTCGATCAGCACCACCAGGCGGTCGAGCAGCGCGGCGACCTCCGGCCCCCGCGCGGCGGCCAGGTGGTAGGCGACCGCCGGCGCCGCGTTGGCGCCGCTCGCCTCGTTGCCGTGGATGCTGTAGCCGAGCCAGACCACCGCCGGCATGCCGTCGAGCGCACCGGCCGAAGGCTCGGGCGCCGCCGGGTCGGAGAGCGCCAGGTGCGCCCGCCGGATCTCCTCGAGCCGCGCGTGGTTGGCCGGCGAGGTGACGATCGCGAGCGGCTGCGGCCGTCCCTCGTGGGTGCGCCCCTGGATCTCGAACGTCACCCGGTCGGAGGCCGCGGCCAGCGCCTCGAGATAGCGCGCCAGGTCGTCGGGCCGGACGTGCCGCTCGCCGATCTCGTGGCCGAGGACCGCCGAGGGCGGCGGCACCGCCGGGTCGTGCTCGGCGCCCGCCGGCAGGTAGTCGGCGAGCGCCGCGCCCCACTCGACGGCCGCGGCGCGGGACGCCCCGGCGCCGGCCCCCGCGAGCGTGATCGCGACCGCCAGCCAACGACCCGCCGCCCGACCGCGCCTCCGGATCCCCCGCGCTCCGATTCCGTTTCGGCCGTCCCGCATCGCCGCTGCCTCCCCCGGTTCCTTTTCGAGCCGCCGAATGGTAGCAGGCGACCGCGGCCAGGCAAGGGCGGACGGATTCCCTTACACTTCGGCCGGGAGGTCCCGCTTCGATGGCTCGATCGCCGCACCGCCGCGCTACCGCCGCCGCCCCACCGTCGCCCGCCCCCCGCCGGACGGCCGCCCGCTCCCCGGCAGCGAGGGCTGCGCTCCTCGCCGCCCTGATCGCCTGGCCGGCGATCGCGCCGGCGCAGCAGGCCCCCGCCGCTGCCGATCCGCGCCTCTCCGCGGTCACCTCGACGGTCGAGCGCGAGCTGCGCGAGGACAACCACCAGCGCGCCTACCGCGCCGCCGAGCAGGGGCTCGACGACCTGCTCCAGGCCGGCCCGGCGGCGGTCGACGATGCCGCGATCGGCCGCCTGCTCCAGTACCTGGCGCTCGCCGCCGCCGGCCGCCGCCTGTCCGAGGAGGCCGCCTGGAACTGGTCGCTGGCCCAGAGCTTCGACCCGTCGCTGACCGCCGAGCAGCACGGACTGTGGGGCGAGGAGGGCGAGTTCCTGGCCGCGCGCCCGGCACGGCCGCAGGCCCAGGACGGCGACGTGGTCCCGGACCCCGACGCCGCCGGCCGCCCGCCGGTCAACCTCTTCGCGGCGCCCGCCGGCGTCGAGACCCGCCTCCCCGACGAGCAGGACGTGCCGCCGCCGCCCTACCCCCCGGCCCTCCGCGGCAGCGGCATCGAGGGGACGGTGATGCTCCAAGTGCGGATCGACCGCCGCGGGACCACCAGCGACCCGGTGATCCTCGAATCGCCGCACCCGCTCCTCGCCCTGGCCGCCGCCCAGCGCGTCAGCGAGTGGCGCTACCGCCCGGCCGAAGTCGACGGCCGGAAGGTCGACGTCTACTACTCGGTGCGGATCGACTTCCGGGCGGAGTGAGGGGCGCGCGTCAGCCGTCGACCAGCGCCCGCTCAGCCGAAACCGAGGCATCCTCGACCTCTGGCAGGGCGGTCAAGGCGGCGATTAGGTCGCCCGCTTCGAAGCCGGTGCCCGTCACGGCAACGAGCGTGCCGGCGGACTCCCCAGACCGAGCGTCCGGGAAGAGCCAACCCGCGCGCTCCACCTGAGGCAGAGAACGGACCCGCTCCAGCGCGCCGGATAGCGCCTCGGCCGACAGGCTGGAGCGGAAGCTGAAGAGAACTGGGGTCATCGCTGCGACCTCTTGGAGGAAGCTAGCAGCGGTACCTTGGAAACCGCAAGTCTCACTCGAACAGCGCCCGGAAGAGATTGAGCCGGCCGGCGCCGTGATCGCGATCCCAGTCGCCCATCATCGACGGATGGCGGTCCGCTGTCTTCATGAGCCGGCCGCGGACCCCCTCCGGCGCACCGCCCTGGTTCGCGAGCAAGAGCGCGGCCGCCGCGGCCACGTGGGGCGCCGCCATCGAGGTGCCGTTCGACACGCCGTAGTCCTGCTCCCGCGGGATGGCTGCGCCTGAAAGCGGATGACCGTCCGGCCCCGGCACTGCCCAATGCCCCCGCATCCCGGGATAGGTCGGATAGGTCGACCAGATGGCGACGCCCGGGGCACAGAGAGCCAGATGCGATCCCCCGCTCGAGAAGTCGGCGTAGCGATCGTCGGGACGGCTCGCCCCGACCGCGATCACTCCCTTCATCGCTCCGGGATAGTCCACAGGGCTGCCCTGGGGTCGCGAGTTACCCATCGCCGCAACCACCACCGTGCCGTTCGCAACGAGGTCGCGGAAGAGAGCGGCTTCGGAGGGCTCCGGCGGTCTCGGGCCGCCGATGCTGAGATTGACGACCTCGATTCCGCGGTCGTAGCAGTCCCGCAGGGCGAGCCGGTAGGCGATCGGATCGACGACCTGCCTGAAACCGCGGTCCCAGCCCAGGAAGATCTCCCGGTCGTCGAAGATCTTGTAGGCCTGGATCCGGGCGGCACAGACGCCATGGACTCCGATGCCGTTGTCGATCCCGGCAGCGATCGTACCGGCGACATGCGTACCATGACCCACCGTGTCGCGATCGGAGAGTTGCACCGGGGTTACGGCGTGGTCGTAGGCGTAGACATAACCCTCGATGCTGGCCGCGAGGTCGGGGTGACCGGCATCGATCCCGGTGTCGAGGACAGCGACCCGCACGGCCTCCGCATCGGCGAAGCCCGCCTCTCGACGAGCCTCCTGCCACTGGATCTTGACGAGGTTCCACATCACCAACCCCACCGGCGGTTGGGCCAGCGGCATCGCCAATGGTGCCGCTCCGGCGCGGGAGTCGAGCAGATAGCGGACCGGCACACGAGCCGCGAACTCGACGTTCGGATCCGCGGCGAGTGCGCGGAGAACGGCAGCGAGATACTGCTCCGACTGAAGCTCGACCACGCTGATACCGGCCAGGGGATCCCGGGCGCCGACCTCCAGGCTCGATGCCGCGAGCCTCGCCACCACGCCGGCGGAGGCAGGAACAAGTCCGGGGCTCATCGCGCGGCGCCCCAAGGAGTAAACCTGGCGCACCGCGCCCGCCTGCTCGAGCATCGACAGAAGGCCGAAGCCGGGGGCCTCGTTGTCCCCGACGCTCAGCGTATGGAAGGCTGGGGCGTCGGTGAACCGGGCCGCCTGCGGGCGGGCCCCGAGCACCAGCAGATTTCGATGATAGCCATCGCTCGAGCCGGCGCCGGCATCCGCGGATCGGTAAGGCTGGTCGAGAACCGTTTCCATCCGTCTTCCTCCTGGACGATGCGAGCATTTCGTCGCTCACCCTTACTAGACGGATTTCAGGTTCCTTTTCTCGATCTCCCATGCCGTTCGCCGGCAACGCGGCTTGCTCCAATAAGCGCCCCTCACTTCACCCACACCGTCTTCACGTTCACGAACTCCTCGATCCCGAATCGGCCCAGCTCACGGCCGTAGCCGGACTCCTTGACTCCGCCGAAGGGGAGGCGGGGGTCGCTCTTGACGAAGGCGTTGACGAAGCAGCAGCCGGCGTCGAGGCGGTCGGCGGCGATGCGCTCGGCGCGCTCGACGTCGCGGGAGAAGACCGCGGCGCCGAGGCCGAAGCGGCTGTCGTTGGCGACTCGGATCGCCTCCTCCTCGGTCTCGACCTGGATGATCGCGGCGGCCGGACCGAACATCTCCTCGTCGTAGGCCGGCATGCCGGGCTCGACGCCGGCGAGGACGGTCGGCGGGTAGAAGGCGCCGGGGCCGTCCGGGACCTCGCCGCCGAGGAGGAGGCGGGCGCCCCGGGCGACGCTCTTCTCGACCTGCTCGTGCAGCTCGTCGCGCAGGTCGCGGCGCGCCTGGGGGCCGATGTGGTTCGACTCGTCGAGCGGGTCGCCCATGCGCTTGGCGCGCATCTCGGCGACGAAGCGCTCGGTGAACTCGGCGGCGATCGCGCGCGGCACGATGAAGCGCTTGGCGGCGATGCAGCTCTGGCCGCTGTTGATCAGCCGGCTCGCGACGCAGGCCGGCACCGCCTGGTCGAGGTCGGCGTCCTCGAGCACCAGGTAGGCGTCGCTGCCGCCCAGCTCGAGGACGGTCTTCTTGATCCGCCGGCCGGCCTGGGCGCCGATCGCCTCGCCGGCGGCGACGCTGCCGGTCAGGGTGACGGCGCGGACCTTCGGGTGGGCGAGCAGCTCGTCCTCGATCCGGCCGCTGCCGATCAGGAGGGTCCGGAAGAGCCCCTCCGGGAAGCCGGCGCGGCGGAAGACGTCCTCGATCGCGAGCGCGCAGCCGGGGACGTTGCTGGCGTGCTTGAGGAGCGCCGCGTTGCCCGCCATCAGCCCCGGCGCGGCGAAGCGGAAGACCTGCCAGAACGGGAAGTTCCACGGCATCACCGCGAGCACCACGCCGAGCGGCCGGAACGCCACGTAGCTCCTCACGGCCTCGGTCGCGGCCGGCTGGTCGGCGAGGAAACGCTCGGCGTGCTCGGCGTAGTACTCGCACGCCAGGGCGCACTTGTCGGCCTCGGCGCGGCCGTCGGCGATCGGCTTGCCCATCTCGACCGCCATCAGGCGGCCGTACTCGTCGCGGCGCTCGCGCAGGACGCGGGCGACGGCGGTCATCCGCTCGGCGCGCTCGGCGAAGGGGCGCTCGCGCCAGCCGAGGAAGGCGTCGTGGGCGGCGTCGACGGCGGCCGCGACCTCCTCGGGCGGGGTCTCCTCGTAGGTCGCGACGGTCTCGCCGGTCGTGGGGTTGATGCTCTCGAGGGTCATGGTCGGCTCCTGGCTGGCGGCTGGTTCTCGGTCGCTCCGGGCTTCCGGGCACGGCGGGTGCAGAGACGATGCCATGGATTACGATGCTACGGATTACGATTCAACGTTATGACGCCAAACCTGAAAGGAGATCCCGTCATGAACCCAGCGAACCTGTCCGCGATGCTGATCGCCGCCGCGCTCTTCGCTTGCGGCACCGCCGACGGCCCGGCCGCCTCGGACGACGGCGCCGCCTACCAGCCGCCCGTGGCCGCCGAGGGCGAGGCGATCCCGTTCGAGACCATCGAGCAGAGGTCGATGCCCGGCAAGGTCGGCGGCGAGGTGCGCGAGGTGGCGCGCGACGCCGCCACCTGGCAACGCATCTGGGACGACCTGGCCGGCGACGGCGGCCCCGCCGGGGACGCGCCGGCGGTCGACTTCGCGGCCGAGATGGCGATCGCCGCCGCGATGCCGACCCAGAGCTGCGTGTCGCGGGTGACCATCCGCGGCATCCGCGCCGAGGCCGGCGCCCTGGTGGTCGACCTGCTCGAGCAGCCGCCGGCCGAGGGGATCGTGTGCGTGGTCGCGGAGCGACCGTTCCATGCCGTGCGCCTCGCGCGCCGGGACGGGGAGGTGCGCTGGAAGGTCGAGCAGATCCCGCTGGATCCCGGCGCCGAGTAGGGCGCCGCCGGCATCCGGACCGGCCGCCGCTCTCGATATAGTCCGCAGTCGCGAACCATCAACAATCGAGAGGAGGGAGCGAGATGGGCCGGAAGATCCTCGCCGTGATCGTCGGATACCTGGTCAGCTTCGTCTGGGTGTTCATCACGCTGTCGCTGGCGTGGATGGCGCTCGGAGCGGGATTCGCCTATGCCGGCGACACTCCCCACGCCTCGACCGGCTGGTCGCTCCTGATGCTGGTCCTCGGCTTCATCGGCGCCGTGCTCGCCGGCTGGGTCGCCGCCCTGGTCGGCCGCAGTCAGCAGCCGGCGACCTGGCTCGCCGTGCTGATGCTGGTGCTCGGCCTGGCCTTCGCGTTCTACAACACCACGATCGACCGCGAGGCGATGGCGATGGAGGTCCTCGCCGGGCGCTCGGTCTCCGAGGTGACCATGATGGAGGCGGCCTCGATCTCGGTCGCCCCGGTCTGGTACGACTGGGGCGTCGCGCTGATCGGCGCCCTCGGCGCGGTGCTCGGCGGCCGGATGTGGGCCAAGCGCAGCGCGGGAGCCTGACCGCCGGCTACGGCGCCAAGAGCAGCCGCCCGTCCGCGCCGCGCTGCCACCAGTAGGGCTCGCGCGGCGCGGGGTCGGGCCACAGCCGGTCGAGGGTGGCGGCGTCGTAGAGGCGGCCGCCGAGGACCACCCGCTCCACCGTGTCGGTCTGGCGCACGTCGGCGAGCGGATCGCCGCCGAGGATCGCCAGGTCGGCGAGCTTGCCCGGCTCGATCGAGCCGAGGTCGCCGTCCAGGCCGAGGTAGCGGGCGGCGTCGATCGTCGCCGCGGCGAGCGCCCGGCGCGGGGTCATGCCGCCCTGCGCCAGCATCCAGATCTCCCAGTGCACCGCCAGCCCCTCGCGCTGGCCGTGGGCGCCGACCTGGACCGGCACTCCGGCTTCGCGTAGCCGGGCCGCGGTGCGCGCGGTCTCGAAGTGCCCCCACTCCTCCTCGGGCGCGGTCACCCGCCGGCGGGCGCGGGCGTCGAGCTCCTCGCGCGGCACGAACGCGGTCAGCCGCGGGTGCGCCCAGACGTCGGTCGTGGCGTACCAGTAGTTCTCGCCCCAGAGGCCGCCGTAGGCGACGACCAGGGTCGGCGTGTAGCCGACCGGCGTCGCGCCCCAGAAGGCGAGCACGTCGTCGTAGACGCGGGCGACCGGGATCGCGTGCTCGATGCCGGTGTGGCCGTCGACGACCATCGTCATGTTGTGCTGGAAGAGCGAGCCGCCCTCGGGTACGACCATCATCCCCAGCTCGCGGGCGGCGGCGACCACCTGCTGGCGCTGGTCGCGCCGCGGCTGGTTGTAGCTCTTGACGCTGAAGCCGCCGACGGCCTTGATCCGCCGCAGGTGGGCGCGGGCGTCGTCGAGGCTCTCGACCTCGGCCATGAACGGCGTCTCGGCGCCGTAGAGAATCGTGCCGGTCGAGAAGATCCGCGGCGCCAGGACGATGCCCGGCGCGCGCCAGCTCGGAGGCGGCGAAGACGTGGCGGTGTCGCTCGACGGGTCGTGGATCGTGGTGACGCCGAACGCCAGGCTCGGCGTAGTGCGACCCAGTTGCTGCTCGGGGATCACCTCGTGCTCCGACTGCGAGCCGTGCCAGTGGACGTCGATCAGCCCCGGGATCAGGGTCTTGCCGGCGACGTCGACGATGCCTGCGCGCCGGCGGGCACCGCGACCTCGCCGCGACGGCCGACGGCGCGGATGCGGTCGCCCTCGATCACCACCACGGCGTCGTCGATCGGCTCGCGTCGCCGTTCATGGTCACCACCCGGGCGCCGACGAGGGCGAGGGTGCCGGAGGGGACGTCGGTCGGGTGGCTGAAGCCGATCGGGGTGACCTCGGCCTTGGCGTAGACGTCCTCGGCCTCGTCGGCGTCGTCGTCCTCCTCGGCGTCCTCGCCCTTGCCGCCGCGCCCGCTCTTCCCGCGCTCGCCCTTCCCGCCGCCGTCGCCCTGCTCCTCCTCCCCCTTCTCTTTCCCCTTCGCCTTCGGCTCCCGCCCCGGCGGCGCGCCGGCCAGGAAGTCGAACGCCGCGGCCAGCGGCAGGCGGTGGAGATCGGGACCGACCGACCAGTGGAGCGCCGCCGAGTCGCCGCTCCAGTCGAGCCAGTCGCCGGCGTCGCGCGACACCCGGGTCACCGGCAGCGCCTCGCTCTTGGCACCCAGCTCGAGCGGCCGTCCGGCGGCGGTGAACGGCGCCACGTAGGCCTGGTAGCGCTCCTGCCAGGCGAGCCAGCGGCCGTCGGGCGAGACCCGGTAGAGGCCGGCGCTCTCGGTCTTGACGTGGACCCGCTCGTCGCTGCCGTCCAGCTCGACCGAGACCAGGGTCCGCTCCTTCTCGCCGAAGCGGCGCAGGTAGACCCGCGCGGGATCGGCGCCGAAGTGGGGCTCGATGCCGCCGCGGGAGACCCGCTCGGGCGTCGCGGCGCCCTCGGAACCCTCCGGGCGGAACGGCACCCGGTAGACCCCGGGATCGTGCGAGTAGAGCGGGCTCAGGAGGCCGCCCCCCTCCTCGCGCCGGTAGACCAGCCAGCGGCCGTCGGGCGAGACCGCCGGCTCGACGTAGTGGCCGGGCTCCTCGACCAGCACCCGGCTCGCGCCGCCGGCCGCCGGCACCGCCCGCAGGTCGCCGAGCCGCTCGTCGCTCCAGGTCGCGTAGACGACCCAGCGGCCGTCGCGGCTGAAGGCGGGGAAGTGCTCGAAGCGCGCCGGCTGGCCGGCCTCGTCCGCCGTCAGCCGCCGCGGCTCACCGGCCGGGAAGTCGCGCACCCAGAGCTTGCCGAGCGCCTGGTAGACCACCCGCGAGCCGTCCGGCGAGACCGTGACCCAGCGCAGCATGCGGACGTCGAAGCGCTCCGGCGCGACCTCGACCGGGAAGCGCAGCGGCTCGATCACCGTCCGCTCCGAGCGCACCCGGAACGGGATCGGCGCCGCCGCGCCGGTCGCGGCGTCGACGCGGTGGAGGCCGCCGCCGGCCCAGACCACGACCGCCCCCGAGTCCGGCGTCCAGGCCATCCCCGGGTAGACGCCGTGGACCGCCCAGGTCTCCTGGAGGTCGCGGTCGAGGCCGTCCCAGAGCGGCCGCTCGGCACCGCTCGCGAGGTCGCGCAACCAGAGCACCGACTTCGCGCGCACCCTCCGCACGAAGGCGAGGCGGGTGCCGTCGGGCGACGGCGTCGGTCGCACCGCGCCGCCGGCGCCGCCCACGAGGTCGACGATCTCGCCGCTCTCGCGGTCGAGCCGGCGGACGGTGTAGATCCCCGGGTTGGGGTCCTTGTTGTACTCGAACCGGTCGCCCGGCGTGGTGTCCTGGCTGAAGTAGAGGAAGCGGCCGTCGGGCGAGAACGCGGGCTCGCCGACGTCCTTCTGGTCGTTCGGCCGCTCGGTCGCCTGGATCCCCTTGCCGCCGCTCGTGTGGTAGAGCCAGATCTCGCCGGCGCCGAGCGAACGCTCCGAGGTGAAGTGCTTGCGCGCCGCGATCCACCGGCCGTCGGGCGACCAGGCCGGGCTGTTGAGCAGGCGGAACGACTCGTCGGTGACCTGGCGCGGAGCCGAGCCGTCCCGCCCCATCACCCAGACGTTGTCGCCGCCGGCGCGGTCGGAGGTGAAGGCGATCCAGCGCCCGTCGGGCGAGAAGCGCGGCTGCATGTCCCAGGCGAGCCCGGAGGTCAGCGCCCGCGCCTCGCCGCCCTCGATCGGGAGGAGATAGAGGTCGCCGAGGAGGTCGAAGACGATCTCGCGCCCGTCCGGGGAGACGTCGAGGCTCATCCAGGTCCCCTGGTCGACGTCGATCGCCACCGTGCGCGCCGGGCCGTGCGCGGCCTGGACGTCCCACTCGTCGTCCTTGCCCTTATCGGCTGCAACCGCGGGCGAGACGGCGAGGAGGGCGAGCGCGGCGATCGTGAGGGCGATCGACGAGGCGTGCCGGGGGGCGGGCCGGGCGGAGCGGGCGGCGGTCAGGGCGCGGTTCATCCGAAGACCTCCTGCGCTGAGATACGGAGCGGCCGGGCCGGCGGGCCGGGCCGTTACGTTCGGGTGCGACGTTCGGGTGACGGCGGGCCAGCCTACGGACGGGCGGCGGGAGTGTCAACGCCCGCGGCCGCGCCCGTCGGCTGTGACGAGGCGGGAGGTCGGCGCGTACCATGCCATAGCAGCATTGTCCGCATGACACAAGAGCATCGCCACGGCGGCGGCGCTCCAAGCCGGCAGGAGTCCGAGACGATGGACGACCTTCGCTTCGCGTCGCCCTGGTTCGCCGCGGTCGCCCCCGGCACGGCCCGTCCGCTCGCGGCCGGCGCGGCGCCCGCCGTCCCGCCGCGGGCACCCTGGCTCGACGGTCCGCTCGACGGCGAGACCGTCACCGACCCGCTGGTGGTCACCGGCCGGGTGCGCCGCTGGGACCCGCGCCGGCTACTCCTCGACGGCCGCTGGCTCCCCCGCCTCGACCTCGACGGCGAGCGTCTCCCCGAGCTGGCCGGCGCGCTGATCGACGGCGACCGCTTCGTCGCCACCGTCCGCGCCCCCTACCTGACCGAGGGCGCGCACGTACTGTCGCTCGCCCGCGGCGGCGACCGCGGCCCGGGCTGGAGCCGGCGCACCGTGCTGTTCCGGCGGCCGCCGGCGCCCGAGGAGGGCGCGGTGACCGCCACCGGCCGCGCCGCGGTCGGGCGCCTCCTCCCCCAGCGCATCGGCAACGCCGGAGTGCGCATCGGCGGCCGCCCGTGGCCGCACGCGAACTGGATGTGCGGCTACCGCGAGCGCGACGGCTGGGTCGGCGTCGCGCTCGCGGACCTCCGCACGCTCCCCCCGGGCCGCTACGACCTCGAGATCGAGCCCGAGGGGCTGCCGCCGGCCGGGTATCCGCTGGTCAGGCTCGCGGGATGAGCCGGGCGCTCAGAAGCGGATCGCGAGGCCGGCCGCGGCCTCGCTCTGCGTGAAGTCGCCGCCGACCTCCGCCGGCAGGTCGATCCAGTAGCCGCGCCCCTCGAGCCGGAGGCCGACGCGCGGCCACAAGTAGACCTTGACGCCGGCGCCGAGGCTGCCCGAGGCCGCGTCCTCCTCGAAGTCGACGATGCGCTGCCTGGGATCGTCCGCCTCGACCCGGCTCGCCCCGAGCGCGAACCCCGCGAACGGCCTCACCGTGCCCGCGCCCCAGGTGTGCGCGAGGCCGACCTGGAGGTGGGTGATCGTGAAGTCGGGATCCGTGAAAAGGATGAGCGACTCGAAGCAGCACTGCTGCTCGAGCTTGATCTCGGTCTCCTGGCGGGAGGCCAGCACCTCGAGCTCCCAGCTCCGGCCGAGGCCGACGCCGAGCACGGCGCCGTAGGCCGGCCCGTCCTCGCTCTCGGCATGGACCATGGCGCAGGAGGGCGGCGGGAAGACCGCGATGACGGCCGAGGCGCCCGTGCACTCCCAGTCGTCGGAGCGGTAGGCGACGGTCGGGGTCAGCTCGACCTCGGCGGCCGCCGCCGGCGGCGCGAGGCCGGCGGCGGCGAGCGCAGCGACGAGGACCTGCAGCAGCAGCGGGGCGGCGGAACGGTTCGGTCTCATGGCGATTCTCCTTTCCGGCCCGGCGCGGAAAGCGCCCGGCGGCCGGGTTGAATCGCCCCCTTCGATCGCGCTGGTTTAGCAACCGCGATGCCAGCGGATCGAGCGTCCCGAAATGCCTGCGAAAACTGGGCTTTTCGCCACCTCCCTACGCCTCTACACACCCTCGATCCAGGCCGCCGGAAACGGCGTTCCAAGCCGTTGGATCGATGCGTCGCGGGGACCGGCCGGCCCCCCCTACTCCGCCGCCACCTCGATCACCTGCCCCGACGAGTACGCCGTAAACTCCGGCGCGTACATCGACTGCAGGGTCGCCGGCGCGGTGCGGAAGGTGCCGGCGGTGGCGGCGCGCAGGCGGTGCTTCAGGGTGTACTCGCCGGCCGGTAGCCACTCGATGAAGAAGTTGGTGGCACTGTCGCGGATCTCCTCGTAACGTGCCAGGCCGAGGTCCCAGCGGTAGCCGGAGGTCAGCGTCTCGGGCTCGAAGCCGGCGCCGCGCGGGTCGCGCAGGTGGACGTACTCGGCGGCGTGGCGGGCGGTGATCGAGAGGTGGACCTCGACCTGGTCGCCGACCGCGATCCGCTCCCCCTCGACGAGCGGCCGCAGCACGTGCTCGCCGCCCTGCTCGAGGCGCCGGAAGTAGCGCCGGCGGACGGTGAAGAGGCCGCCCTCGGCGGCGTCCTCGGGCAGCTCCTCGGTCGAGAAGTGCCAGGTCGCCGAGGCGAAGAGGAGGCCCCCCTTCCCCGGCGAGACGGTCTCCTTCGACACCACCACCTCGGACATCGTCGCCGGATCGACCTCGCGGCCCGGGATCACGAGCTGGTTGCCCTTGCCGGTGAACTCGTCGGGCTCGAAGCGGAAGGTCCGCTCGACCGGCCCGACCGCCACCCGCGCCGCCTCCGCCGTGCCCAGGGCGCCGTCCTTCTCGAGGCTCCGGACCAGCGCCCAGATCGCCTCGGCGGTGGCCCGGGTCGACTTCCAGTGGTTGAGCTTCTTGTTGAGGAAGAGCCACTGCACCAGCCCGCCGCGGCGCGGGTCGCCGGGCGCCAGCTCGGTGAGCGCGGCGAGCGCCAGGGCGTGGGTCTCGACGGTGTCGTTGTACCAGAGCCACGAGCGCTCCTCGGGCGCCCAGTAGGTGCCGAGGTCGCGGTCGGTGCGCGCGGAGTCCATGACGCTGTCGAAGACCCGCATCGCGTCGGCGCGGCGATCGGCGCGGGCGAGGGTGAGCGCGAGGTAGATCTTGAGCCGCGGCGAGTGGCTGCGCCAGTGCTCCCACGAGTGCTCGAGCATCCGCGCCCGGTCGGGCTCGCCGAAGACGCCGCCGGTGTACTCGCCGCTCTCCGGGTACGACGACAGCACGTAGTTGAGGTAGGTGACCAGCTCAACGCAGCAGTTCTTCCCCGAGACCAGCTCGCGGCGGACCTCCTCGGTCCACCAGGCGTGCAGGTAGCGCCAGGCCGGCGCGGTCAGCTCGGCCGGCACCTCGGCACCCCGCTCGAGCGCGCGGGACAGCCCTTCGAGGACGTAGATCGTCAGGTAGGGCGACGGCGGCCCGCCCGGCCACCAGGGGAAGCCGCCCGAGGCGGTCTGCGCCTCGGCCAGCGAGGCGAGCGCGGCGTCGCGCTGGGCGGCGGCGATCGCCGGGTCGAGCACCTTGATCAGCCCCTCGGCCGGCTCCGTGCCACCCTGGGCCTGGCGCAGCCACGGCGTCTCCTCGAGCAGGAGGTCGCGGTTGGGGTCGGGCTCATCCCATTGCTCGAAGCGAGTCTCGCGCTCCGCCAGCTCCTTCGCCATCGCCGACACCGCCGGATAGCGCTCGAAGACCGAGCTGACGATCGCGGTCGAGACGAACCGGTTGAGCGTCTGCTCGGTGCACTCGTAGGGGTACTCGACCAGGTACGGCAGCGCCGAGAGGACGCCGTAGAAGAGCTGGCCGTCGAGGGTGACGACCAGCCGGTCGGTGACCAGGGTGGGATCGGCCCCGGGGCCGGCCTGACTGCCCAGGTCGTCGAAGGCGAGCGTGCGCGTTTCGGCGTCGCGAAGGGCCGCGAAGCGCGACTGCGCCAGGTGGACTCGCCCGGGGAGCACCGGCAGCGGCCGCCGCTCGCCGTCCGAGAGGCCGCCGGCGCGGGCGGTGACCTCGATCGCGTAGGCGCCGACGTGACGGGGTGCTTCGAGGGTAACCTCGACCGTCGCGCCGCCGTCCGGCTCGACGGTGAACGGGCGCGCCACGCCGCCGGCGGCGATCCCCAGCTCGGCCGAGCGATCCTCGCCGGTCTCGGGATCGACCGCGCGCACCTCGACGGTGCCCGAGAGCGTCTCCTCGCCCGAGTTGTTGACCACGACCCGCAGCTCGGCGCGGTCGCCCTCGCGCAGGAAGCGCGGTAGGTAGGGGCGGACCAGCAGCTCCTTGGCGGTCCGCGTGCGGCGCTCGACCGCGCCGGCCCGGAGGTCGCGGGTCAGCGCGTGGACCCAGACGCTCCACTCGGTGACCGCCTCGGGGACGGTGAACTCGAAGGAGACCTCGCCCCCCTCGCCGAGCACCAGGTGGGGGTGCCAGAAGGCGGTCTCGGCGAAGTCGGAGCGCAGCTCGATCGGCTCCTGGGGCTGCGGTGGCGGAGGCGGCGGGGAGGCCGCCTTGGCGGCTCCGCCCTGGTCGGCGAGGTAGCCGAGGGTGGAGAGATCCTGGCGCGCCTCGCCTTCCATCGCACTCATCGCCACCGACTCCTCGGCGACCATGCCGGGGGCCATCGGGGCCGTGGAGCCGAGCCGCCGCGACGCATCGAAGAACCGGACCCCCGGCCCGCCGATCCCGTACCCCTCGAACACCTTCAACCGCGCCGGGGTCAGCACCGGCGCCCCCGGCACCTCGGCCCAGTCCTTGCCGTCGCGCCAGCTCGGATGGGCGACGCCCAGGCTTGCCTGCGGCACCTGGGAGCCGGTCAGCCGCGGGTACCACCCGAGCGGCTGCGGCGGCTGGTGAGCGGCAAAGAGGTCGAGGCTGCGGTCGTACATGTAGGCCAAAAGCTCCGCCGCGCCCGCCTCGAGCGCCCCCTCCTCGCCGCGCACGGTGACCCGCCAGGTCTCCTCCTGGCCCGGGCGCAGGAGGTCGCGGAAGCTCGCGAACTCGATCTTTAGCTCGCGGTCGCTCCACGGCACCATGATGTCGGTGCCGAGGGTCATGAGCTGGTAGTCGGCGAGCGCGGTCAGCCGGACGCCGAAGCCGCCGCGGTCATCGTCGCCGACCGGGATCTCGACCAGGTGGCCGCCCTGGCCGCCGCGGAGCGTCCGCCGCTCGACCGATCGGCCGCCGCGGAACAGCTCGAGCACCATCTCCTGCCCGGGGAGGCCGGAGTGGACGAAGAGCCGCGCCCTGCCGCCGGCGTCGACGGAGGACCGCTCGGCGAGGAGCACCAGCGGCAGCGGCAGGTTCGTCGCGCCCTCGGCGGCGACGACCATCTCGTGCTGCATCTCGAAGGTCGAGCCGGCGCCGTCCTCGGTCGTGTAGCGCAGGCGGTAGGCGCCGGCGGGAAGAGCCGGCAGCGCGAGCACCGCGCGGCCGTCCTCGCCGTGCTCGGCGGTGCCGGCGGCGATCCGCTCGCCGTCCGGCCAGAGCGCGAGCGCGCGCTCGGGCTGGTAATCGGGTTGCCAGCGCGGGCGCAGCGAATCGCCCGGGGTGCGGAAGGCGTCCTCCGGTGCATTCGGCGGCCTCGGCACCGGCAGCTCGGCCGGCAGCGGCGTCTCCTCGGGGACGTCGATCGCGAGCAGCGTCCAGCTCGCCGCGCCGGCGCGCGGGGTGCCGTCGAGGTCGGTGCGAACCGCCGGCAGCTCGATCGGCGACCCGGCGTCCCAGAAGCCGCGCTCGGCGTCGATCCGCGCCTCGACCGCGACGAAGCCGAGGCGGAACGCGCGCTCCGCCGTGCGGGTCTCGCCACCGGGATCGGTGACCGCGGCCTCGAGCCGGAAGCGGTAGCTGACGCCGGTGCCGGCGTCGCGCTCGTCGGCCTCGGGAGTGAATGCGACCTCGAAGCCGCCGTCGGCGCCGAGCTCGGCCTCGCCGGCGGCGACCATCCGGCGGTCGCCCGACGGCCGGTCCCACCACCACCACCACCAGGGGAAGACCGGCTCGCGGTGGACCGTCCAGCGCACCCGCCCCTCGGCCACCGGCAGCCCGAAGTAGTAGCGCGCCTCCCCGGCGAGCCGCGCCTCGCGGTTCAACCGCAGCGGCTCGGGCGGCTCGCTCGACCGTGACCTCGAAGGTCGGCCGCTTGTACTCCTCGACCTGCACGGACTGGGCGCCGTTGAGCGAGCTCTGCACCCACCAGGCGCCGAGCGGCCGCCCGCGCGGCACCGTGAAGCGGCCGGAGGCCGAGCCGTACTCGTTGGTCACGACCTCCTGGCTCGCCACCGCCTGGTGGTCGGGACCGCGCAGCTCGATCGTGACCGTGCGCCCGGGCAGGACCTCGTAGCGGCCGGTATCGTAATCGCCGGCGAACGCCACCACCTTCCAGAGCAGCTCCTGGCCGGGGCGGTAGACGCTGCGGTCGGTGTAGACCAGGGAGGCCTCGACCCCCGCCTGCGGGGTCTCGGGCTCCGGGCGCAGGTGCGAGAGGTAGCCGGCGACGTCCTCGCCGCGGCGCGCGAGCGGGAAGAACGTCGGCCACTCCTCGCCGCCGGAGTCGGGATCCCGGAAGGCGACGACGCCCCCGGCCGCGGTGGCCGCCGACGCGACCCGCGAGTGGCCCTTCTGCCAGTCGAAGCGGTAGAGCGCGACCTCGACCCCTTCGACCGCCTCGCCGCCGGCGCCCGCGCGCACGGTCACCTCGATCCCGTCGGCCAGCGGCCGCGACACCAGCACCAGGTCGGTGACCACGAGGTTGAGCGACTGGAGGTGATTGCCCTCGCGCCGGAAGCCCTCGGCCGCCGAGGCGACCACCACCCACAGCCCCGGCCGCTCGAGCGGCGGCGTGACGTAGGTCTCGTGCGGCCGGTGGTCGGGCGTCGCCGGCAGGTCCACCGACCAGGCGGCGTCGGGCGTGCCGCGCAGGATGCCGGGGACGTCGCGGTGATCGGGGAGCAGCCGGCCGCCTTCGGCGGAGCCCTCGATCCAGCGCTGGAGGTCGAGCCGGTAGGCGCGGAACCAGAGCCGCGGCAGGTCCTTGTGCGTGACCTGGATCGAGCGCCGCCCGGAACCGTCGGCGGCCATCGAAACGACCGAGTAGGACGGCGCGACGATCGCCGCCGCGAGATGGCGGCAGGTCTCGCCGCCGGGCGACCCGGGATGCGCCGCGGCGCCCTCTTCGGCGATCGCGAGCGCGCGCACCCGGGCGTCCGGCTCGGAGCCCTGGTCGATGAAGCGGGCCAGCGTCGCCATCCCCATCGACCACCACGGCCGCTCGCGCCCGAGCGCCTCGAGCCCGCCCTCGAGCGCGGCACGGATCGCGGCGCGGTCCTCGGCCTCGTCGAAGTGCCCGTGGAGCAGCTCCAGCCGCGCCCGCAGCGCCTCGAACGACGCCTCCGGCCGCCCCGCGCCAGCGTGCCAGCGCTCGAGATCCCCGAGCGCCGCGGCCAGCTTGCGCAGCGGGTGGACGCCGGCGTCCGCGAGCGCCTCCCCGTCGAGCGCCTCGCCCGCGATCAGCGCGGCGAGGTCGAGCCGGTAGACGGCGTCGTTGTGCGCCGGCGTCCAGAGCGAGCTGTCCGAGAGCAGCTCCGCCCACAGGTAGGAGACCGCGTCGCGCAGCGTGCCGCGGACCTCGCGCGGGTAGTTCCCCGGCTCGAGATACCGCTCGAGCGCCGCCACCGCCTCGCCGCCCCACGCCTCGCGCCCCTCCCAGGCGGCGAGAAACGCCCCCTGCGCCTCGGCGTGGATCTGCTCCAGCGTCCAGGAGCGCAGATCCCCCGCCGGCTCCCCCTCGGCCCCCGCAACCCGCTCCCGCTGCGCGATCTCCCACCGATACGCCTGGAGATACACCACCAGCGAGTGCGCAGAGGCGAGCTGGAGCGGCAGCCGGTGGATCGCCTCCTCCGGCCACGGCGTCCCGCGCAGCCGCTCGACCGCCGTCTCGAACTCCCCGAGCGCCACCTCGAGCTGCGCCGCGCGGATGAGCGCCCGCGTCCACTCGGCCGCGTCGCCGCGCTCGCGCGCGGCGGCGAGGACGATCTCCACCTTCTCGAGCGCGGCCCGTACCTGGTCGTCCTCGATCAGTTTCTCGATCTCCTTCCAGGTCGGCACGGCGGCGGGCTCCTCGGTGGCGGTGGGTGGGGCGGGCTCCGCGGACTGCTCCTGCGGTGGTGGCGACGCCGGGCGGGCGGCGGCGTGCCAGGCGGCGGCGGAGGCGAGGACCAGCCCGGCGGCGAGGGCGGCGGCTACGGCACGGCGGAGGCGGGGGGCGGGGAGTCTCATAGGTGCATTAGACACCACCGAGGCTCATGGCAGCACCGGGCGCAACGTGTAAGATTCGCAAAATCGGCAACGACGGCGGGGGCGGGCGATGAGCGGGAAGACGGTCTTCATCAGCTATCGGAGGGAGACCGGGAGTGGGTTCGCGCATGCGATCGCCGGACCTCTGAAGAACGAGGGCTACGACGTCTACCTCGATGTCAAGACGAACGAGGCCGGCGAATGGGCGGCGCAGATCCTCACCCAGGTGCCGCAGCGCGCCCACTTCCTCCTCCTGTTGACGCCCGGTGCCCTCGACCGCTGCGACGACCCGGACGACTGGGTTCGGCGCGAGTTCGAGCTGGCGCTACTGAACCGTCGCAACATCGTGCCCGTTTGCGAAGGATCGTTCGATCTGACCGCAGCGCGCGGCACCTGCCCACCGAGCATGACGCGGCTCTTCGATTTCCAAACGGCAATCGTCCGCTACGAAGCCTTCGACCGTGATCTCGAAGACCTCGTCAGACACCGCATTCCGCCGCACAAGGCACCGCCGAAAGCTCCCGCTGAGACGTCCCCGCGCGTCGCGGTGAGCCGGCTCCGTCACACCGCCGACCGCCTGTTCGGGCGCGACGCCGAGCTGGCGGCGCTCGACGCAGCATGGGCGGACTCGAAGATCCACGTCGTCACCCTCGTCGCCTGGGGCGGGGTGGGCAAGACCTCGCTCGTCACCAAGTGGGTGGCCAACCTGGCGACTCGGGACCTCGACGGCGCCGACTACTTCGACTGGTCGTTCTACAGCCAGGGCTCCAGCGATCGGAGCAATGCCTCGGCCGATCCGTTCATCGATGCGGCGCTGCGTTTCTTCGGCGACGAGGCGACGGCGGACAGCGCAAAGTCGCCGTGGGACAAGGGGGCGCGGCTCGCGCAGCTCGTGGGCGCGCGGCGGACGCTCCTGGTGCTCGACGGGCTGGAGCCGCTCCAGCACCCGCCCGGCCCGCTGGCCGGCGAGTTGAAGGATCCGGCGATCACCGCCCTGCTCAAAGGCCTGGCGGCACGCAACGCCGGCCTCTGCGTGGTGACGACGCGCGAGCGGGTCGAGAACCTCGCCGGCTTCGAGGGGACGACCGCGCCGCGGTGGGAGCTGGAGCGGCTCTCGACGACCGCCGGAGTCGAGCTGCTGAAGTCGCTCGGCGTTCACGGGGCGGCGGCCGATCTCGCGAAGCTCGTCGAAGAGGTCCGCGGCCACGCGCTGAGCCTGAGCCTCCTCGGCCGCTACCTGCACGGTGCCCACGGCGGCGACGTGCGCAGACGTGACCTCTTCCCCTTCAAGGAAGCCGATGCGCGAATCCGCGGCGGCCACGCCTTCCGTGTGATGGAGGCTTACGAGCGGTGGCTGGCCCCGAAGGAGGGTATCGTCAAGAGGCTGGTTCGCCTGGTACGGCGAACCGAACGCCCCGGTAGCCCCGAAGGCCGACAGCAACTGGCGATACTCCGCCTCCTCGGCCTTTTCGACCGCCCGGCCGCCGCCGACCTGCTCGCCGTCCTCCGGCGTCCGCCCGCGATCCCCGGGCTGACCGACGCGCTCGCCGGCCTGAGCGACCCGGAATGGAACCTCGCCGTCACCCGGCTCGCCGAGAGCGGCCTGGCGGTCCCGGACGGCGGCACCCTCGACGCCCACCCCCTGGTACGCGAGCACTTCGGCCGCCGGCTCCGCGAGCGGAGTCAGGAGGCATGGCAGGCCGCCCATGGGCGGCTTTTCGACCACCTCAAGGACAGCACCGAGCACTGGCCCGACACCCTCGAGGGCCTCCAGCCGCTATACCAGGCGATCTTCCACGGCTGCCTGGCGGGGCGGCAGCAGGAGGCGGGCGTCGATGTCTATATCTCCCGCATCCTACGCGGCACGGGGAACGACGGCTACTTCAGCTTGAGTAAGCTCGGCGCCTTCGGTGCCGACCTGGCCGCCGTAGCCTGCTTCTTCGACCCGCCATGGAGCCGCGTCTCGCCGGCGCTCACCGAGGCCAACCAGGCCTGGCTGCTCAACCAGGCCGCCTTCTGCCTGCGCCCCCTGGGCCGGCTGGCCGAGGCCGTCGAGCCGACGCGGGTTGGGCTGCGGATGAGGATCGACCAGCAGGTCTGGACGAGCGCCGCTAGAATCGCCAACAACCTGAGCGAGCTGGAGCTGACGCTGGGCGACGTGGCCTGCGCCGTGCGCGACGCCGAGCAGGCGGTAGTCTATGCCGACCGTAGCGGCGACGGGTTCTTGCGGAGCGTTATGCGTACGGTGCTCGCCGAGGCCCTCCACCAGGCGGGGCACCGGGAGAACGCGGCGGCGCGCTTTTGTGAGGCCGAGACGATGCAGGCTGAGCGGCAGCCCGAGTACCCGCTGCTCTACTCGCTACGAGGCTTCCAGTACTGCGACCTCCTCCTCGCCCGCGCCGAGCGCGCGGCCGGAGGGGGGCCGGAGGATCGCAGCACCGGGGAGGCTTGCGACGAGGGCGAGCGACGGGCGGCGGGAGCCCAGCGCGCCTGGAGGGAGGTCTTCCCCAATGCACCCTCAGTCCTCGACACCGCCCTCGACCACCTCACCCTCGGCCGCGCCCGCCTCTACCGGGCGATCCTCACAGGCTCGGCTGCCGGCGCGGCCGAGGCCGAGATCGACCAGGCCGTCGACGACCTCCACCGCGCCGGCACCCAGCACATGCTCCCACTCGGCCTCCTCACCCGCGCCTGGCTCCGCTCCACCCAGAATCGCCCCGAGGACGCCCGAGCCGACCTCGACGAAGCCCAGGAGATCGCCGAGCGCGGCCCCATGCCCCTCCACCTCGCCGACGTCCACCTCTACCGCGCCCGCCTCTTCCACGACCGCGCCGCCCTCGCCGAGGTGCGGCGGCTGGTCGAGAAGCACGGCTACCTCCGGCGGCGCGAGGAGCTGGAGGATCTGGAGAAGGCGGCGGCCGGGTGGCGGCCCGAGGAGGCCGCCGCCGTGGACCTCAAGGCACTCATCGAGTCGGCGCCGCTCGAGGGAATCGATCTCACCCGCCGCAAGGATCTCCCCCGCGACGTGGAGCTGTGAGGGCCGAATGATCCTCCCCGATGAGCTCGGTTCCCTCCCGATCGAACTGTTCCGAGGCCTGCCGCGACACGAGTTGGAAGCGCTTGTCGCCAGCGCCTATCGGCAGGGCATCCTCCCCTCCGCCGAGGTGCAGCGGATCCTGGACCTCCCCTCCCGATTCGACGTCGCCCGCTTCCTCGAGCAGGCCGGCGTTCCGCTGGCCTACGACGAGGCCGAGCTGGAGGCCGATCGGCGGACCTGGGAGGAGATCCGGAGGGTCTGAGGAGCCGAGCCGAAAGATGCCGACCAGCGCGATCCTCCTCCACCCACCCCGCGACGAGCAGGTCTTCGAGGACCTGTGCCTCGACCTCTTCCGCGCCCGCTGGGGCACGGCGCAGCTCTACGGCCGCCGCGGTCACGATCAGAAGGGGATCGACCTCTACGGCAAGGTCGGCGACGAGTACGTCGCGGTCCAGTGCAAGAAGCGGGAGGGGAAGCTGAGCCGGGCAGACGTCAAGACGGACGTCAAAAGCGCCCGCGTCCACGAGCCACCGTTCCGGAAGCTCTACTTCGCCACCACCGCGCCGCGCGATCCGACGCTCCAGGACTACGCGCGCGGGCTCGAGGCACCGTTCGAGGTCGAGATCTGGTTCTGGGACGATCTCCTCCGCGAGCTGACCCGGAACGACGACCTCTACCGCCTCTGGGAGCCGGTGCTCGGAGCGGCGCCGCCGCTGGTCGACGTCGGCAGGCTCCCCTCCTCCATCCGCGAGCGGCTGATCGGCCGCGACTCCGAGCTGGCCGTGCTCGACGAGGCCTGGGCGGACCGATCGATCCGGGTGCTCTCGCTGGTGGGGCTGGGCGGCGCAGGGAAGACGGCGCTGGTCCACCACTGGATGCAGCGTTTCGAGCAGGCCGGGTGGAAGGCGAAGGGAGCCTCCGCCGCCTTCGCCTGGTCGTTCTACCGGCAGGGCGCGAGCGCGGACGGCCAGGCGTCGGGCGACCTCTTCATCGCCGAGGCGCTGCGCTTCTTCGGCGACCGGGACCCGGCCGCGGGTTCGCCGCGGGACCGGGGCCTGCGGCTCGCGGAGCGCGTCCGCCGCCGGCGTACCCTGCTGATCTTGGATGGCCTCGAGCCGCTCCAGGAGCCGCCGTCCTCGCAGCAGGCGGGCAGGCTCAGGGACCCGGCGGTGGCGGCGCTGATCCTCCAGTTGGCGTCGGACAACCCGGGGCTCCTGGTGATCACCACCCGCGAGCCGGTCGCCGAGCTGGCGAGCCGCAAGGGGGGCGGCGCGCGGGTCCACGACCTCGACCGGCTCGGCGACGAGGCCGGCGCTGCGCTCCTGCGCTGGCTGGGGGTGAACGGGCCGGAGGGCGAGCTACGCCAGGTGGTGAAGGCGGTCCACGGCCACGCGCTGACCCTGACCCTCCTCGGGACCTACCTGCGAGACGCCCAACGGGGCGACGTTCGCGCCTGGAAGGACCTGCCGCTCCTGGCCGCCGCCGACCTGATCGGCGACCAGTGGCCGGCCCGGGTGATGTCCGCCTACTCCGACTGGTTCGGGCCCGGCCCCGAGCGGCAGGTGCTCTCCCTGATCGGCCTCTTCGACCGCCCGGCCGAAGCCGGGCTCGTCGCCGCGCTGCGCCGTGAGCCGGCGATCCCGGAGGTGACCGACGAGTTGGTGGGCCTGCCGGCGCCGCGCTGGAACCTAGCCCTGAAGCGCCTGCGCGACGCCCGCCTCCTCCTGCCGGACGATGGTTCGGGCGCCCTCGACGCTCACCCGCTGGTCCGCGAGCACTTCGGCCTCCGGCTGCACGAGCGGAGCCCCGAAGCCTGGCAGGCCGCCCACGGTCGGCTGTTCGATCACCTCAAGGACAAGACCGAGCACCGACCCGACACCCTCGAGGGCCTCCAACCGCTCTACCAGGCCGTCGTCCACGGCTGCCGGGCGGGGCGGCAGCAGGAGGCGTGCGCCGGAGTCTACGACGAACGCATCCTCCGCGGCACGGGGAACGACGGCTTCTACAGTTGGAAAAGCTCGGCGCCTTCGGTGCCGACCTGGGTGCCGTGGCCGCCTTCTTCGACCCGCCGTGGAGCCGCGTCTCGCCGGCGCTCACCGAGGCCGACCAGGCCTGGCTGCTCAACGAGGCCGCCAACCGCCTACGAGGCCTGGGCCGGCTGACCGAGGCCATCGAGCCGATGCGGGCCGGGCTGCGGATGGCGATCGACCAGGAGGACTGGAAGTCGGCAGCCATCGGCGCCGGCAACCTGAGCGAGCTGGAGCTGACGCTGGGAGACGTGGCCGGCGCCGTGCGCGACGCAGAGCAGTCGGTGGTCTACGCCGACCGCAGCGGCGATGGGTTCGTGGGGCTGGCCCTGAAAACCACGCTCGCCGACGCCCTCCACCAAGCGGGGCGCCGGGAGGAAGCGCTGGCGCGCTTCCGCGAGGCCGAGGCGATGCAGGCGGAGGAGCAGCCCGAGTACCCGTTGCTCTACTCGATCTGGGGCTTCCGGTACTGCGACCTCCTCCTCGCCGGCGCCGAGCGCGCGGCCGGAGGCGGGCTGGGGGATCGGGGCGCCGGGGAGGCTTGCGGGGAGGTCGAGCGAAGGGCGGCGCAGACGTTGGAGTGGGTGATCCAATCGAAGCGATCGCTTCTCGACATCGCCCTCGACCATCTCACCCTCGTCCGCGCCCGCCTCTACCGGGCGATCCTCCGAAGCTCTGCCCCCGACGGCGCCGAGCCCGAGATCGACCAGGCCGTCAACGGCCTCCGTCGCGCCGGCTATCAGCACATGCTCCCCCTCGGCCTCCTCACCCGCGCCTGGCTCCGATCTACCCAGGGCCGCCCCGACGCCGCCCGCGCCGACCTCGACGAAGCCCAGGAGATCGCCGAGCGCGGCCCCATGCCCCTCCACCTCGCCGACGTCCACCTCTACCGCGCCCGCCTCTTCCACGACCGCGCCGCCCTCGCCGAGGCGCGGCGGTTGGTCGAGAAGCAGGCCTACTTCCGGCGGCGCGAGGAGCTGGAGGATCTGGAGGCGGTTGCGGGGTCGTGGCAGGGCTCGCCTACAGCCGCTCCTCGATCCCTGCCTGCCTGAGAACGCCGTTGGCGGTGTGGCGGGACAGGATCGACCCGTCGACCACGAAGCAGCGATCTACGATCGGGCTGTACCAGATCTCGTGATCGCCCTTGCCCTGGCGCTCGAATCGGCAGCCGTGCCGCCGGAGGAGCTTCTTGAGGTGAGGAGTAAAGGACTTCGGCACTTACGAGGCCAGGAGCAGTCGCTCCCGGCGGTGGCCGACGATCTCGAACGAGAGCTCGCTCCCCGGCTCGCCGGTCGCGCAGTGATTGGCTTCGAGAAGCTCCGGGATCATGACCCGCAGCTTCTCGGCGAGCGCTTCCAGCGTGGCCGCTTCCGTCGCGAGCCCAGGGACCTCGCCGCTCACCGCCACCCAGACGCTGGCCTCAGGGTCCCAGTCGGCGCGGACGGTGTAGTTCGGAATGAATCTCGCTTTCGTCATCGGTTACGAACCTACCATGGCCGGCGAACCTCCACCGCCGCGACAAGTCAGCGTTCCAGTCCATCCGCCGGAGGATCGTGGAGCCGCCTCTTGGAGATCGGGGTCTTCTCGCGCGGATAGTCGGGGATCGGGCGGCCGGTCACGGCCCAGGCGTCGCGCGCCAGGCGCCACATCATGCCGAGCCGCTCTTCGACCGTGGTCGTGGCGCTGAGGTCCTCCGAGGGCTCCTCGCCGAGCCGGTACTTGCGGATCGGCCAGGAGGACCTGGCTTCGGAGCGCCGCTCCCGCGTCGATTCGCTCACCGCGTAAGTATACGCCTTGCAGGCAGATGCCTCGTTCGCCGAGAGGCCGACAACGCTCGGTCTTCGACCCGCTCGGTGCGATACTGACCGGGCGCCGGCGACTCCGGCGTCCCAGGAAGCCGTCCCTCCGAGAACGACCCGCGGGGAGTACCGATGCCGACCGTGCGGCGATCCGGCCTCGACATCCACTACACGGTCCTGGGCGAGGGCCGGCCCATCGTGCTCGGCCACAGCTTCCTCTGCTCGGGCGAGATGTGGGCGCCGCAGGTCGAGCCGCTGGCCGCGGCCGGGTATCGGGTCATCAACGTCGATGCGCGTGGGCATGGGGAGTCCGGGCGGATCGACGCCGGATTCACGCTCTACGACATGGTCGAGGACGTCGTCGCCGTCCTCGATCACCTGGACGTGAGGCGGGCCATCTGGGCGGGCCTGTCGATCGGAGGCATGGTGGCACTCCGCGCGGCCCTGGTCGTGCCGCAGCGCGTCGAGGCTCTGATCCTCCTGGACACCGACGCGGGACCGGAGAGCGCATGGAAGCGCTTCAAGTACTCCGCGCTGGGGAGGATCGCAAGGACGGTCGGGCTGCGGCCGGTCCTTCCCCAGGTCGAGCGTCTGATGTTCGGATCGACCACCCGGCGGCACCGGCCCGACCTGGTGGCGGAGTGGAGAGAGCGATTCAGCCGGGTCCACCTGCCTTCGATTCTCAGGATGTTGCGGGCGCTCCAGGATCGCGACGACGTCGTTCCGCGGCTCCCGGAGATCACCGTGCCCGCGCTGATAGTCGTCGGTGAGGAAGACGCCTCCCTGCCGCCGATCCACTCGCGAGTACTGGCCCGAGGGCTGTCCGGCTCGAGGCTCGTGGAGGTTCCGGGCGCCGGCCACCTGTCGGCGCTCGAGCAGCCGGAGGCCGTGACCGCGGCGATGCTCGAGTTTCTGCGGTCCGTCGTCTCCAACACCAGCTCGGCGATCTCCACCGCCGCCCGCCCCCCGTCCGGCCGCCAGCCGCGGTAGACCAGGCGGACCTCGTTGCGGCCCGGGACGGCGGTGAACGGGATCTCGGCCGCCGCCGTGGCGCCCTTCGCCAGCTCGAGGATTCCCACGGTCGTGCCGTTCGCGATCAGCTCGATCGCCTCGGTAGCGCCGCGCGGCCGGGCCGCCACGCGCAGGCGCATCGGCACGGCGGCGGCGGCGGGAAAGACGAGCCGGCTCTCCGGTCCGAAGCCCGCTCCCCGCGACCCGCCAGCGGTCCGCCGCGGGCGGTCGAAACCGCGCTCCGCCACCGGCCAGCCGGCGCCGGCGAGGAGATCGGCGCGCTCGATCGCCGCCTCGGGCGGGCGGGCGGAGGTGAGGCCGAGCCGGTTCAGCTCGTCGACGATCCACTTCGCTACCTGCCAGTGGCCCAGGCGGTCGAGGTGGCGGTCGTACGCCTTGCCGAAGGGATAGAAGTGGTCGGCCGGCGTCATCGGCCCCTCGAGGAGACCGCGGTAGACCGGGATCACCGCCGCGCCGCGGGCAGCCAGCACGCGCTCCATCCGCGCGGTGCCGAGCGCGGGGTCGAGATCGAGCCGCTCGGGGGATCGCGGCCAGTGCCCCGGGCGGCCGGCGCGCCGCCGCCAGTCGGGATCGAACGAGTCGGCGTAGGGGATCGCCATCGCGATCAGGGGGACGCCGGCGGCTTCGGTCAGGCCGGCGATCTCGCCGACCAACCGCTCGGTGACCGCCCACGCCTCCTCGACCGCGGGCGGCTGGCGCTCGTCGGGCAGCAGCGTGTAGAGGCCGATGCGGTGCTCGACGCCGGCGGCCTCGGCGTGGCGGCGGTGGAACTCGACGACCGCCCGCGACCTCGCCTCGGCGTCCTCTCCTTCACCTGCGGCCGCCGGCGCCGGCGGCGCGAGCGCGGGCACCCGCCGCTCGAGCAGCCGGAAGAGCGCCGAGCGCCGCAGCCGAGCCCGCCACGGCTGGTCCCAGGTGAGCCGCAGGCGCCCGCCGTCGTCGAGGACAGGTCTTTCGATCACGAAGTAGGGGCGGTAGGAGTCCTCGGTGTCGCAGAGGTGGGCGAGGGCGAGCGCGTTGTTGCAGACGTCGTTGAACGGCAGCGTCTGGAGCACCACGGCGTCCGGCTCGTAGGCCATCCCGAGGTCGCGCAACGCCAGGTACTCCTGGGCGGTGCCCCAGCCGCTGACCCCGAGGTTGATCACCTGCCAGCGCTCGCCGAGCCACTCGCCGAGGAGCCCCGCGAAGGTGGCGCGGTAGGGGTACGCCGTCCCCTGCGCGAACGAGTCGCCGAGGATCACCAGACGGCGCACCCCGGCGGGTTTCGCGATCGGCACCGGCGGATGGCGGAAGCCGAGGTCGTCGACGCCGTCGCGCGCCTGGTTTGCCGGGTTGAGCGTCCAGCCGAAGCGCGGGTGCCAGCGGAGCGCGTCCTCCGGCGAGGCGTCGAGCCGAAGGACCCGTACCGCGACCTCGAGCGCGGCGAGCGCGGCGAGCGCCGAGATCAGCCCGAGGACCAGCGCCTTGACCGGCTTCGGGAGCGGGCGGGCGCTATCGGCTGCGCCGGTCATCGAGGAGCGCGGGGAGGTCGTGCGGGAAGGCGGTGAGCCCCTGGCGGCCGGCGGCCTCCCACAGCCGGGCGTCGAAGGTCGCGAACGTCACCGGCAGGTCGAGGCTCTCCCGCCACGCACAGGCGGCGGCCAGGTGGACCGCGTCATAGCCGCGGAGCCGGTCGCTCCACGCTAGGGCCGCGGCGCGCTGGACCATCGCCTCGGACAGGGGGAGACGCGCGAGGTGCGGCCAGTCGCGGGCGGCGAGCTGCCGGGCCGCCAGCGCCTCGCCCTCCTCGAGCGCGCCGACCCGCACCGCCTTGGCCAGCGCCGCGGTCACCTCGACATGGGTGATCGCGGCGGTGGCCAGCACCTCGGCCCCGCGGAGCAGGCCGGCCACCAGGTCGGAGCCGGTCTCGGCCACATAGCGCTTGACCAGGGCGCTGGCGTCGAGGTACGCGATCACTCGCGGTCTTCCAGCAGCAGGTCGGCGACGGTGCGGGCACCGCGGAGGCGGGCCGGCGGCGCGGCCGGCGGCAGCGGCTCGCCGCTCCAGGCGATCACCCCGGCGGCGGCGAGGTCGTGGAGCTTGTCCTCGACCGAGGCCCGCTCGGGCACGATGCGGCCGACCGGCCGGCCTCGGTCGGTGATCACCACCGTGCCGCCGGCCCGGACGCGGCGGAGGTAGGCGCTGAGGTTCGCTTTGAGGTCGCGGACTCCGACGATGGTGCTGCTCATCTCGGCTCCTCCAGGAGACCACATCCTACACATTGCGACCACCTGCCGCCATGTTAACTTTCGATCGCGATGCCCGCCGCCTCCGACCCGCCCCCCGCCCCACCCGCCCGCGTCCTCTTCGTCTGCATGGGCAACATCTGCCGCTCGCCGGCGGCCGAGGCGGTGCTGCGGCGGCTGGCGGCGGAGCGCGGGCTCGACGGCGAGGTCGAGATCGACTCGGCGGGGACGATCGGCTACCACGCCGGCTCGCAGCCCGACGCGCGGATGCGCCGGGCCGGGGAGGGGCGCGGGCTCGCGATCGACGGCAGCGCGCGGCAGGTCACGGCCGGCGACCTCGACCGCTTCGACCGCGTGATCGCTCTCGACCGCGACAACCTCGCCGATCTCGAACGGCTCGCCGGCAGCCCGCGCGGGCACGTGCGGCTGCTGTCGAGCTACCTGCCGGAGGGCTCGCCGGCCGATGTGCCCGATCCCTACTGGGGCGGCGAGCGCGGCTTCGAGGAGGTGCTCGACCTGCTCGAGCGGGCCGCGGGGGCGATCCTCGACGATCTGCTCGACGGGCGGCGCGCCGCGCCGGGCTGATGGACCCCAGTCTCCGCCAGGCCGTCGCCCGCCATCTCGCCGAGGCGCGCGGCGGGCCGGTCGAGATCGCCGCTGCCGCCCCGGTCGCCGGCGGGTCGATCCACTCGGCCTGGCGAGTCGACCTCGCCGGCGGCGGCGGGCGGGTGTTCGTCAAGGCGAGCCGCGGCGCGCCGCCTGGGATGTTCGAGCGCGAGGCCGAGGGGCTGGCGGCGCTCGCCTCGCCCGGCGCGCTCCGGGTGCCGCGGGATCCGCTGCCCGGCGCGGGGGGCGGCTTCTCGTTTCTGGTCCTCGAGTGGATCGAAACGGGCCGGCCGGGCGGCGACTTCTTCGAGCGATTCGGACGAGGTTTCGCGCGCCTCCACCGGCTGACCGCGGAGGGAGGCGGGCACGGAGGCCGCTTCGGCTTCCCGCACGACAACTGGCTCGGCGCGACGCCGCAGCCCAACGGCTGGATGGACGGCTGGGTCGGCTTCTGGCGCGAGCGGCGGCTCGGCCACCAGCTCCGCCTCGCGCGCGGCAACGGCCTCTCCGACCCCGCGCTCGACCGCCTCGGCGACCGGCTGATGGACCGCCTCGACCGCTGGCTCGACCTCCCCGAGGAGCCGCCGTGCCTCCTCCACGGCGACCTCTGGGGCGGCAACTTCCTCGCCGGCGAGGCCGGCGAGCCGGTGCTGATCGACCCTGCCTGCTCCTACGGCCACCGCGAGGCCGACCTGGCGATGACGCGCCTCTTCGGCGGCTTCGCTCCCGGGTTCTATGCCGCCTACGAGGAGGAGTGGCCGCTGCCGCCGGGGAGCGAGGAGCGGCTCGCGGTCTACGAGCTGTACCACCTGCTCAACCACCTCAACCTCTTCGGCCGCTCCTATCGCGGGCGGTGCGTCGCGGTCCTGGAGCGGCTCGCCGGGGGCGATTGAGCCGCCCGGTAGCTGAGAATCGATTATCATCCTCGCGGGAGTCCCGCCCGTGCCGAGCCGCCGATCCCGAGCCCGCCGTCCGAGCCGCGTGCTCCTGTCCGCCCTCCTCGCCGCCGGTCACGCCGCCTGCTCCGGCTCCGCCTCGCCGCCGCCCGAGGCGGCCGCAGGCGCCCCGATCCCGGTCGCCGCCAGCGTGCCGCCGGCGGGATGGGTCGCCGAGCGGATCGGCGGCGAGCGGGTGGCGGTGACGACGCTCCTGCCGCCGGGGCGCTCGCCGCACACCTGGGAGCCGGCGCCGCGCGAGCTGATGGCGCTGTCGCGGGCGCGGCTGGTGGTGGTGGTCGGTCACCCGGCGCTGCCGTTCGAGGAGCGCCTGCTCGCCGCGGCGCGCCGGGACGGCGAGCCGGCGGTGGTGGCGATGTCGGACGGCGTCGCCCTGCTCGCGGACTCCGAGGGGCACGGCCACGCCACCGACCCCCACGTCTGGCTCGATCCCCAGGCGATGCGCGCCGCCGCCGCGCGGATCGCCGGCGCCCTCTCCGTCCTCGACCCCGCCGGCGCCGCCGCCTACCGCGAGCGGCTCGCCGCGCTCGAGTCCGAGATCGCCGCCCTCGACCGCGACCTCCGCGCCCTCCTCGCACCGCTCCCCGAGCGCCGCTTCCTCGCCTACCACCCGGCCTGGGGCTACTTCGCCGCCCGCTACGGGCTGATCCAGGAGGCGGTCGAGATCGGCGGCAAGGAGCCGGGGACGCGCGGGCTGGTCGATCTCGTGGCCGCGGCGCGCGCGCGCGGGACGCGGACGATCTTCGTCCAGACCTCGGTTTCGAGCCGCGGGGCGCGGGTGATCGCCGAGGAGATCGGCGCCGAGGTAGTCGCGCTCGACCCGCTGGCCTACGATTGGGACGACAACCTGCGCCGGGTGGCGGCGGCGATGGCGGCGGCGCTCGGGGCCGCCGAGGGCCGGCCGCCGGCCGAGCCCGCCGCGCCCGCGGAGAGCCGATGACCGCCGCGCCTGCTTCGGAGCCCACTTCCACGCCCGCCCCGGCGGCCGCCGGCGACGTCCTGATCGAGGTCGACCGCGTCACCGCCGGCTACCGCTCCGAGGCGATCCTCGAGGAGGTGTCGCTGACCGTCCGGCGCGGCGACTTCCTGGCCGTGATCGGCCCCAACGGCGGCGGCAAGACGACGCTCCTCAAGGTGATCCTCGGGCTGCTCGAGCCCTGGTCGGGGACGGTGCGCCTGCATCTCTCGCCGCGACGCGGGGCGATCGGCTACGTGCCGCAGTATGCGAGCTTCGACAGCGCCTTCCCGCTGCGCGTGGTCGACGCCGTGCGGATGGGCCGGCTCGGCCTCCGCGGGCCGTTCCGCCGCTACACGAAGGAGGACCGCCGCGCGGTGGCCGCGGCGATCGAGCGTTACGGCCTCGAGCGGGTGGCGCGCGACCCGGTCGGCGCGCTCTCGGGCGGGCAGCTCCAGAGGACGCTGATCGCCCGCGCCATGGTCGCCGAGCCCGAGGTGCTCTTCCTCGACGAGCCGCTGGCCTCGATCGACCCCGAGTACCGCGGCCGGCTGGTCGACGCCATGGTCGAGATCCAGCGCGAGATCCCGCTGGTGGTGGTGACCCACGACCTCACCCCGTTCGCGGGCGCGGTGCGCCAGGTGGCGTGCATCAACCGCAAGCTCTACTACCACCCGCACGGCGAGCTGACCGCGGAGATGCTCGAGGAGGCCTACGGCTGCCCGGTCGAGCTGGTCGCCCACGGCGTCCCGCACCGGGTGCTCGCGGCCCACGATGCAGGGCACGCGCACGTCCATCCGCCTGGCCACTCGCACGGCCCGGGCGGTGCGCGGTGAGCGACCTCGGCGAGCTGCTCTCCTACGGCTTCCTGCGCAACGCGGTGGCGGCGGGGCTCGCGGCCTCCGTGCTCTGCGGAGTCGTCGGCACCTTCGTCGTGGTGCGGCGGCTGGTCTTCCTGGGCGGCGGCATCGCCCACGCCGCGTTCGGCGGCCTCGGCGCCTGCTACTGGGCGGGGATCGACCCGCGGATCGGCGCCGCCGCGGTGGCGGTGCTCGCGGCGCTTCTCCTCGGCCGCGCCGAGGGGGGCCGGGGCCGTTCGGAGGACGCGGCGATCGGCATCCTCTGGGCGGTCGGCATGGCGGTCGGGATCGTCTTCCTCCACGCCACGCCCGGCTACGCGCCCGACCTCATGACCTACCTCTTCGGCAACATCCTCACCGTCGGCGACGGCGACGTGCTCCTGACCGTCGGGCTGGTGGCGGTGGTGCTCGCGATGCTCGCGCTCTGGTTCAAGGAGCTGACCGCGCTCGCCTTCGACCCCGAGTTCGCGGCGGTCCAGGGGGTGCCGGTGAGGGCCGCCGGGACGCTGCTCCTGGTCGTGGTGGCGCTCTCGGTGGTGCTCCTGATCCACCTGGTCGGGATCCTCCTGGTGATCGCGCTCCTCGCCATCCCGCCGGCGATCAGCCTGATGCTGGTCCACCGCTTCGGCCTGGTGATGCTGCTTTCGACCCTGATCGGCGCCGCGATCACCCTCGGCGGCCTGGCGCTGTCGTGGGCCTGGGACCTGCCGTCCGGGCCGGTGATCGTCCTCCTGGGCGGGGCGCTGATGCTGGCGGTCGGGGGAGGGCGGAGGGTGCTCCGCCGCTCCCGCCGCGCGTAGTTCCCCCGCCTCAGTGCTGGTGGTCGGCCGCGCCGGCGCCGGCGAGCCCGTGCTCCGCCGCCACCTCCGCGAGCGCCCGTTCCAGCTCCGCCCGGTCGGCGGCGGAGAGGTCCTGGGCGTGGCTGGTCAGCTCGTGGCCGACCTCGGCCAGCCCGGCGGCGGCACCGGCCTCGGCGAGCGCCAGGCCGCCGCGCGCCACGGTCAGGTCGGCGCAGGTGCGGGCGGCGATCTCCTGGAGCCGGAGCCGCATCACCGATTGCAGGTCGGCGGTTTCGATCGCCTTGCGCAGCCGGTCGCACGAGGCCGACGCGCCGGCGCCGGCGAGCGGCACCTGGAAGCGGGTGCCGAAGGCGTCGAGGGTGCAGGCCCGGGCGCCGGCGGCGGTGTCGATCGCGATCGAGTAGCTGCCCTGGCCGAGGTCCTGGACGCCGGCGGCGTCACACTTGCACGAGCCGGCCGGCCCGCAGCTCGGCGCCACCGGCCGCCCCGGTCCCCAGAGGTTGCCCAGGGGGTCGCGCGGGGTAAGGGTGACGACGTGGCCGCCGTTGGGGCCCGGCTCGACCTTGACGCCGCTCGCCTGCGGGTCGACGCCGATCTCGACCCAGACCGATTGCGCCAGCTCGCGGCGGGTGGTGCAGCCGTCCTTCTCGAGGTCGAGGATGAAACGGTAGCGGTACATGCCGTCGGCGGCGGCGACGCCGGGGAGCTGGGCGCTCCAGTAGGCGTTGCCGGCGACCTGGTCGCCGTTCGTGCCGTCGTCGAAGAGCGGATAGACGTCGGTCGCGGTCGGCACCGCGGTGCCGCCGGCGCCGAGCGCCATCAGGGTCGCGGCGCGGCCGTCGATCATCTCCTCGCCGATGCGGGTCGGCCGGCGCAGGCCGGCGCGCGCGATCAGCGTGCCGAGCCCGATCAGCGGCCGCTCGATCTCGACCCGCGCGTCGACCCGGTCGTAGCCGCCGGCGGGGACGGTCATCGGCGAGATGCGCACGGTGGGCAGCAGGTCGTCGCCGGTGACCACCTTCGACTTCGGCCGGTGCGGCTCGAGCCGGGCGAGGCCGCGCACCAGGACGTCGAGGAACCAGCGCTGCTCCTGGCCGCGCTCGAAGCGCGCCACCACCCCGATCTGGCCCTGCTCGAAGCGCGCCTCGATCCCGGTGCCGAGCGGCTTCAGGCCGTAGCTGAAGACCGGATGGTCGGCATCGGCCAGCTCGAGCGGGCCGGCGGCGAGGGTCGCCTCGGGCGCGAGCCGGCGGTGGTTCGTGCTGCCGTCGGCGACCGCGCCGGCGCAGCGCAGGATCGCCGCCGCCAGCTCGCCGCGGGTGTCGGTGACGATCGCCCGCTGGCCGTCGCACAGGCGCCGGGCGAGGAGGTCGTCGTACGGCTCGGGCACCGCCGGCCCCTGGTGGGCGTAGACCACGAGGTCCCAGCGGCCGCGCTCCAGGAGGCGGGCGAAGTCGGCGGCGTCGCGCGCCGTCTCGACCCGGCCGAGGAGGTCCGCGGCCTCCTCGATCGCCGCCGCCTTGCGGTAGACCGAGTCGCCGCGGACGTCGTCCTCGAACAGAAGCGCCCGCGGGCAGCCCTCGGGGCACAGGCGCTGGACCTCCCGCCGCACCAGCGCGACGCCGGCCTCGAAGTCGGGGAACGCGTCGCTGGCGAAGCCGTTGACGAAGGTCGAGTGGGCGCGCACGAGCTGCGCCTTCCAGGTGCCCGACGAGCTGCCGCGGTAGGGCAGGTGGACGCGGTCGAAGTCCCAGGTCGGCTGGGTCGACGACTCGACCCCGGGCTCGGAGGCGAGCACCAGGTCGCCCGAGGGGGCGGTGACCAGGAGGCGCAGCTCGCCCGCCGCCACCGGCTCCTTCCAGCCCGAGACGAAGGTCAGCTTGCCGTCGCCGCAGGAGGTGTACTCGACCACCTCGGTGGCCGCCTCGCCGGGCGCGAGCACCCCCTTGGGATCGAGCCCGAGGAACTCGTCGGTGAGCTGGCCGAAGCACTTGGCGTAGAAGTCCTTGAGGTCGATCCAGGTGCCGTCCGGGCCGGCCGCCGGGCTCTGCATGTAGATGCCGCCCTGGCGCTCGGCGAAGAGGGTCAGGAGATCGCCGTTGAGCGAGCCGGTGTCGCCGAAGCCGACCGCGCAGACCTGGGCGTCGTGGAGGTCGGTGAAGTCGAGCTCGGCGCCGAGCACTGGCTGCCGCAGCTACCGCCGGCGGCTCCGGCCGGCTGCAGGCAGGGGGGGATGTTCTCGACGCCGTCGGTGAGGAGCAGGAGGCCCTTCCGCCGGTTGGTGCCGGCCGGCGGCGGGTCGGGGATCGAGCCGCAGTCGCCGCCCGGGCAGATCGCCGCGAGCGCCGCCTCGACCCCGGCGCCGATGCCGGTGCAGCCGCTGCCGCCCGCGCCGGCGATCGCGGTCAGGGTGTTCGGGAACGGTTGGCCGGCGCCGCGGAGGTTCGGGCCGGCGGCGACCGGCGGCACCAGGTTGAGCGCCGCGTTGCCGGCGTTCGAGGCATAGGAGACGATCCCGACGTGGTTGGTCTGGCCGGCCGGCGCCGCGCCCTCGAGGAGGTCGGCGAAGAGGTCGGCGGCCTCGAGCGCGACCTGGAGCTTGGGATCGCCCGAGGAGTCGAGCTGGTTCATCGAGCCCGAACGGTCGATGACCAGCATGACGTCGGCGGCGTGGACGTTCTGCCAGGCGCGCACCACGTCGTCGATCGCCTTGTGCAGGCGCCAGAACATCGGGTCGCGCACCGAGCACTGGGGGTTGTTGATGTCGCTGCACGGGCCGGCGTTGCCGACCGCGCCGTGCATGTTGCCGTGGAACGAGAGGTCGAGGAGGTTGGTGATCTCCTCGACGCTCTGGAAGTCCTCGAGCGCGGTGTGCGGCAGGACGATCGGCCCCGAGGAGCACGAGGCCGACGGCGCTCCGGGGCACGCCAGCGGCCCGGCGCCGGAGAGGAAGAAGCACTGCGGGAAGGCCTGGCAGGTGGGGCACGGGGCGTTGTCGGGCCGGCAGGCCTGGACCGGGCCGACGGCCGGGTTGCAGTCGGTGCCGTTCGGGTTGTTGTCGGCCACGAAGCCCGCCGCGCCGCAGCCGCCGGGATTGGCGGCGCCGCAGGTGAAGCCCCAGCGGAGCTGCATGCTCGGGCACCAGTCGACCGACTCGATCTTGCAGCCCAGGAACTGGCCCATCATCGGGTTGCAGGTCAGGCCCTCGCGCCAGAGGTTGAAGTCGGCCTCGATCTGGCGGTGGAAGGCATACCAGCGGTTGCCGCGCTGCGGCGGGTTGTTGCCGTCGGAGGTGTCGCCGATGTTGCCGAAGCACTGGTGCCAGACGTCGTGCATCTCGCGCACCGTCTGGGCGCCGGCGGCGGGGACGGTGGCGCAGCAGTCGCTCGGATCGCCGTCCTCGTGGCATTCGCCGTCCCACGAGCAGGCCGTCGTGAGGTCGCCCTGCTCGACACAGGAGAGCGGCAGGGCGGCCGGAGTGTTGACGTAGGCGAAGCAGGTCTGCGCCTCGGCCGCCGGCGGCGTGACGAGGACGGCGGCGAGGAGCGTGAGGGCGACGGCGAGGGCGGGTCGGCGGAGCGGGCGCATTAGCGACCTCCAGTTCACGGCCCCTCGAGAAGGGGCCGGTCTTATCTCGTCGGTTCGATCGCTCTCAGGGGCGCGCCGTGCAGCGAGTCGTTACGTCCGGCACCGCTGTAGCCGGGGCGGGCTGGAACCCGCGCCCCCCTGCTCCGTAAGATCGCCGGTCACCGGGAGGGATTCGAATGACCGCCGACCGACCTCGCCGCGCCGCCGGCCTCGCCGTGCGCTGGGCGCTGCCGCTCGCCACGCTCGCCTTCTTCGCCGCCACCGCGCCGGGCTACGGCGTCTTCCGCGACGAGCTGTATTACCTGGCCTGCGGCCGCCACCTCGACTGGGGCTACGTCGACCACCCGCCGATGGTGGCCCTCCTGGCGGCGCTGGCGCAGGCGCTCTTCGGCGGCTCGCTGGTCGGGCTGCGGCTCTTCCCGGCGCTCGCCGCCGCGGGTACGGTGCTCCTGGTCGGCGACACCGCCGGCCGGCTCGGCGCCGGGCGCTTCGGGCGCCTCCTGGCCCAGGCGCTGGCGGCGACCGCGCCGATTTATCTCTCGCTCTTCACGATCTTCTCGATGAACGCCTTCGACGTCGTCATCTGGGCCGGGCTGGCGCGGCTCGCGGCGCAGCTCCTCGACGGCGGCCGGCCGCGGCTCTGGCTCGCCTTCGGCGCGCTCGCCGGGATCGGCCTTCTGACCAAGCTCGACGTCGGCCTCCTCGGCGCCGGGCTCGCGGCGGGATTGGTGCTGGCGCGGCGCTGGGAGGTCCTGCGAATGCCGTGGCTCTGGGCCGGCGGGGCGGTGGCGGCGGCGCTCTTCCTCCCCCACGTCCTCTGGCAGGCGGCGCACGGCTGGCCGACCCGCGAGTTCGTCGCCAACGCGCAGAGCGGCAAGATCGTCGAGCTGGCGCCGCACGGCTTCGTGCTCGCCCAGCTCGAGATGGCGGGCCCGGCGGCGCTCTTCGCCTTCGCCGGCCTCGGCTGGCTCCTGGCCGCCCGCGCCGCGCGCCCGTTCCGGCCGCTCGGCTGGGCCGCCCTGGCGGTGCTCGCGGTGCTCGCCTTCTCGGTCTCGAAGCCCTACTACTTCGCCCCCGCCTTCACCCTGCTCTTCCCCGCCGCGGGCGCCGCCGTCGAGCGCTGGACCGCGGGGCGCCGCTTCACCGGCGCGCTCCGCGGCGTCTGCCTTGCGCTCGCGCTCTCGATCCTGATCGCCGCGCCGCTCGCGAAGCCGCTCCTGCCGATCGAGACCTACGTCCGCTACGCCGCCGGGCTCGGCCAGGAGCCGGGGAGCGACGAGAGCCACGAGATCGGCCGGCTGCCGCAGTTCTTCGCCGACATGCGCGGCTGGCGCGACCTCGCCCTCGAGGTGGCCCGCGTCCACCGCACGCTGCCGCCGGCCGACCGCGACCGCGCCTGCGTCTTCACCGGCAACTACGGCGAGGCCGGCGCGATCGACCACTTCGGCCCCGCGCTCGGCCTGCCGCCGGCGATCTCCGGCCACAACTCCTACTGGCTCTGGGGCCCGGGCGACTGCACCGGCGAGGTGCTCCTGGTCCTCGGCGGCGAGCGCGAGGACCTCGAGCAGCGCTTCGCCCTCGTCGAGCCGGGCGGCGTCTTCCGCTGCGCCGACTGCATGCCCTACGAGGACGACCAGACGATCTGGATCGCCCGCGGGCTGGTGGTGCCGCTCGCCGACGCCTGGGCGTCGGCCAAGCACTTCAACTGAGCGGCCGGCTCAGGCGGCGCGCCGCGGCCGGAGGATCCCCTCCGGGTCGTAGCGCCGGCGGATCGCCTCGAGGCGGTCGAGATCGACGCCGCCGAAGGAGCCCGCGACCTGTTCGGCGTCGGCGTCGGCGGTCAGGAAGTTGACGTAGCCGCCGCGCCCGGAGATCGCGTGGACCCGCGCCCAGACCTCGCGCACCCAGGCGACGTTGGCGGCGTCGTCCTCGGGGTCGTCCCAGGCGCTGCCGACCACGACGATGTAGCTCGCGTCGCGGTGGCCGGCCGCGGTCGCCGCCGCCGGCACCCGCGCCACCGCGCCGCCGAGCCGGAAGACCTTGATGTTGGCCGAGGGCGCCGGGAACCGCTCGAGCTGCTCGAGCAGCAGCGCCGCCAGCCGGTCGTCGATGCCGTCGATGTACTCCGACTTCCAGTAGTTGCGGCGCCCCTTGCGCTCGGCGGCGTCGAACATCCCCTGGAACTCGACGAACGGCCGCGGCGCCAGGAGGTCGGCGGCCGCCGGCGCGCCCCGGCGCAGCGGCTCGAGGTCGCGCTCGGCATCGTCCGTGGAGCCGCCGTGGCAGGCGGCGGTGATCACCGCCGGGCGGCCGTGGAGCGACGCGGGGAGGAACGGCGCCGCCGGCGCGTTGCCGAGCTTGAGCAGGCAGCCCATCTCCTCGGGCAGCTCCTCGGTGCGGCTTCGGAAACGCTCCATTGCGCCGGCGGCGTCGGCGCCGGCGTGGACCCGCATGCCGGCGGTCACGGTCGTGCCCAGCTCACGCAGGCGGAAGCGGAACGAGGTGACGACGCCGAAGCCGCCACCGCCCCCGCGCAGCGCCCAGAAGAGATCGGGATGGCGTTCCTCGTCGGCGGTCACCGTCTCGCCGTCCGCGGTCACCACCTCGGCCGCGAGCAGGTGGTCGCAGGTCAGCCCCCAGCGGCGCGACAGCCAGCCGAAGCCGCCGCCCAGGGTCAGCCCGGCGACGCCGGTCTCCGACATCACCCCGGCAGGGAGCGCCAAGCCGTGCGCCTGGGTCGCGCGGTCGACGTCGGCGAGCGTGGCGCCGGGCGCCACCTCGGCGGTGCGCGCGGCGGCATCGACCCGCACCCCGCGCTCGGCCGAGAAGTCGATCATCACGCCGCCGTCGGCGACCGCCAGGCCGCCGATGTTGTGGCCGCCGCCGCGCACCGTCAGCGGCACGCCCTGGCGCCGCGCCAGCTCGAGACAGCGCCGGACGTCCCCGGCGCCTGCGCAGCGGGCGATCAGCGCCGGGCGGCGGTCGACCATGTGGTTCCAGATCCGGCGGGCGTCGTCATAGCCGGGATCGCCGGCGGCGAGGCAGGCGGCCGCCAGCTCCGGGCCGAGGAGCGCGGCGGCGTTTTCAGCGGTGCGGGAGTCGAAGGCGGTGGTCATGGATGGTCCTCCAGGAGCTGCTCCTATCGCGTGGAGGTGCAGTCTGGCGCGGGCGGCGACCCGCGGTCCAGTACAAGTTGTGGACCTGCCCGGTTCGACTTCTGGACTGGAAATCGCGCGGCCGCCGGACCTAGCATAGACGGGTCATGACCACCTACGGCCAGTTCTGCCCGGTCGCCAAGGCCTCGGAGGTGCTCGCCGAGCGCTGGACGCCGCTGGTCCTGCGCGAGCTGCTGCTCGGCAGCCACCGCTTCAACGACCTCCGCCGCGGCGTGCCGCTGATGTCGCGCTCGCTCCTGGCCAAGCGCCTGCGCGAGCTCGAGACCGCCGGCGTCGTCGAGCGCCGGCGGGTGCCCGGGCGCGAGGCGCAGGAGTACTTCCTGACCCCGGCCGGCGAGGAGCTGCGGCCGATCATCGAGGGGCTCGGCGCCTGGGGCCAGCGCTGGGTCACCCACGAGCTGGACGAGCGCGACCTCGATCCCTCGCTCCTGATGTGGGACCTCCGGCGCAACCTCCGCGGCGACCAGCTCCCCGACCGGCGGACGGTCGTGCGCTTCGACTTCCCGCGCCTCGCCGGCCCGCGGCGCTTCTGGTGGCTCCTCGCCGGCGGCGGCGACCCCGATATCTGCCTGACCGACCCCGGCTTCGAGGTCGACCTCTTCGTCACCGCCGACCTCGGCGCCCTGACCCGATTCTGGCTCGGCCGCATCACCTGGCGCCAGGCCGAAGCCGGCGGCGCCGTCGAGCTGACCGGCCCGCGCTGGCTCCAGCGCTCCTTCCCCCGCTGGCTCGGCCGCAGCCCGCTGGCGGACGTGCCGATGCCGGCGGCACCGCCGGTGCGACAGGGAGCGGCCAACCAACTGAGCGGCTGAATACCACTGGTTGGAGCGCCCTGTCAGGCGACTCCTGCGCCGGCAACGCATCGGCGGTCTCGCACGTCCTTCCCATCACCCCACCCGGCACTCACCTGTTCGCGGCCGAAAGAGACTCCGCGGCTCTTGGCAGAGCGGCATTAGGCACCTACGCCGTCGCGATAGGACAGCGCCGGCGCCATCAGGAAGCGGCGTTCGACCTCATGAGCCGTGTGTCGCGCCGCGGAGATTCCCATCGATCGTAGCTCACGGGTTTGCTTCGGATCGTCGAGCTTGAAACGACCCGGCACCACACTCTCGTCGATACGCAGCAACGATTCGTTCACCAACAACTTCGCCTGCGCTAGCGCAGCCTGCTCCTGTGCCACAAGAATGAGGCTCAGCAGCTTCTTGCGCCACCTGAGGAGCCCAAGGTCGAAGAGCCTGCTAGGTAGGTGAAACGATTCCATGGTAGTTCCGATGCTCAGCACGTCGATCTCGGAAGCAGGCCACCCGAGCACCCAGCGGCTCTCGAGGAGCGCCACTGTGACCGGGCAGTTCGCCCAGAGGTTCTCCTTCACCTTCCGTGGACAGATCTCGAACCCGGGGTCCGGGCCGCCTGGTTCGGCGTACCGAGTCGCGGTCCGTGGTCGAGCGAGCTTGTCGCCGCGTAAGTTCTGGGTAGGGAAGAAGATGCGCACCACCAAGGCGCTAGACTTTCTTGTGCCAACGAGAAAGGAGGCGTCCGGTGATGCGCATGACCACGGTACTGAACAAGTTGCTCGCCGCGCAAGGGGTGTGGGTGCGGAACGTCCAGCTCCAGTTTCGGGATCGGGAGATCTGGATCGGCGTCGTGCCCCGTGGGCGGATCCACCGTTGCGGCAGCTGCGGGCGCGAGGCTCGGCAGCGGCACGATCGCGCGTGGCGTTGGTGGCGTCACCTGGATGTCTTCGGCTGGCGCTGCTACCTGCGCTACCAGATCCGTCGGGTGCGGTGTCGGCACTGCGGTGTGCGTACGGAGAGTGTGCCCTGGGCGGCAGCCGGCAGCCGCTTCAGCCGCGACTTCGAGCAGCAGGTGGCCTGGCTGGCGCAGCGTTGCGACCTGACCGCCGTGAAGCAGTACTTCCGGATCTCCTGGCCGAGCGTGCGGCGGATCGTCGATCGGGTGGTCGAGCGGGCCTGGGACTCCGAGACGGCGCTGGAAGGTCTGCGGGTGATCGGGGTCGACGAGATCAGCTACCGCCGACACCACAACTACCTCACGGTGGTCGTGGACCATGTCAGCGGCCGAGTGGTGTGGGCGGGCAAGGGCCGCAAGGTCAAGACCCTGCTGCGTTTCTTCAAGAAGCTGGGCCCCCAACGGGCAGCTCAGCTCCAAGCCATCAGCGCCGACATGTGGGAGCCCTACCTGATCGTGCTGCGGCGCAAAGCTCCCCAGGCCCGGATCATCTTCGATCGCTTCCACATCGTCCGCCATCTCAACAACGCGGTTACCAAGGTGCGCCAGCAGCTCATCCGCGACGCCGATCCCCAGACCCGGCGCGACCTGAGAAACACCCGCTTCCCGGTGCTCAAGCGGCCCGAAAGCCGGACCCCGCAGGATCGACAGGTGCTCGAAGAGCAGGTCCGGGGCAACCGCCGGCTCTACCGAGCGATGCTGCTCAAGGACGACTTCATGGACCTCTACACCTACCAGAGGGAGGGATGGGCTCGGCGCTTCCTCGACGGCTGGCTCCGACGCGCGATGCACTCCAAGCTCGAACCCATCAAGAAGGTCGCTCGGATGATCCGCAACCACCTCGACGGCGTCGTCGGCTGGGTCGGCTGGCAGATCAGCAACGGACGCCTCGAAGGCATGAACAACCGCATCCGCCTGCTCAGTCATCGCAGCTTTGGACTCCATTCGGCCGAAGCTCTCATCTCCCTGGTCTACCTCTGCTGCAGCGGACTCACGCTACTGAGCTTCCACGGAAAGTGAAGGAGAGCCCGCCCAGATTCCACCATCGACCAAGGCCTTCCCTGCTGAGCTGACATGAACCGGAAAGAAGATCGGCGCAGCCGAGGTCGCAAGAGCAACGTCCACAGCGAACTCCTTCGGGTCCTGACGAATCCTCGGGTGATGCCCTGTCTTGAAGACGTGGACTTTACCGGAGTCCACATCAAAGGCCGGAACAACCAGGCGACAGATTGCGTCCGCAAGCCGCTTCTCGCCGAAAATCTCTCTGAGCGCAGCACGGAGTGCCTCTGAACGGTGACGGGGCCTCAACCAGCCACCCAGCCCGGGGAACAGGCCTGTCCCGGCAAAGATCTCAGCACCCCTCCGTTCGTAGAGCCTCAAGATCTCTGACGCCGGCACACCCAGACCAAGAGCGACCGCGATGATCCCGCCGGTTGACGTTCCTGCGATCAAGTCGAAATGCTCGACGATTCGCCTGCCTGTCATTTCCTCAAGCTCCGCCAGCACGGCGGCGCTAAAGACTCCCTTGATACCGCCTCCGTCGAGGCTAAGGACGCGGTAACGAGTCGCCATGGCTTACGTTCTCACCCTAGAGCTCGTTGGAGGGGGGTGCAGACCACCGCCATCCCATTCCCCGGTCACGCGCCACCCCTCATAGAACACAAGCCACGTCATCAACCAGGGAACAACAGTGAAGGCTAGTGGCTGATCGGCACTCCAGTTCGTTGGGTGGAACGTGCACGGCTCGTTATCGCCGTACACGTGTGGGATTTGCAGACCGCCATCGCGCCTTTCCAGAGCAGGGATGTCGATGAACGTGCGGGGCCGACGGCCAACCTCATAAACGATCCGGCCTTGGTACGCTCGAGTCAAGGGCACGCTGCCGAAGTTGCCCCTGACGACGAGACGCCCGCCCGTGACCCGGACGCCGAGCCCGGGGCAAGCCAAGCGCACGTATGCGGCCTGCTCCCGGGGACCCAGGATTCGACGGAACCTCTTGAAGCTACCGCCCATAGAAGGAGTGCGCCTGGATGCTCCTCCCAGCCGCTCCCGAGGCAATGACCCCAGCGGTCCCGAGCTTCAGGCGCCCGCTGTCCTTGACCACCCGAACTCGCTCGGTCACCCGCTTGGCCGCGGCCTGCGCGAGCTCTTCACCGAATAGCTCACCCGCCAAGGTGGTCACCCCCTCCAGCCCAGACCGGCTCAGGAGCTCAACGAAGCGACTACGGAAGTCGCGGACATAGTGAACGAATGCTCGATAGCCGCCCGGCTCCCTATCCCAAATTTCGCTGAAGCACTCGTCGGGATTCGTCGGATTCAAGACTCTAATGTGGCCGGGCCAAGCCGCCTCGATTCGATCCTCCAGTTTCTCCAGAATCTCGAGCAGCCCAAGCGCCGTTGAGTCGCTTCCGTTGAACGCCTCTCCCGCAAGGGTGGTCAGCATGACAGAGCGAGGCGCCACTTCCGCGTCGGGCTCAAACAGGACATCCCTGCGCCGCTTGAGGAGCTGGACACTGCGCTGTAGGGGGGTCTTGCTACGAGCGTTTCCGTTTCCCGGGACGGGCTCCTGATCCGCCCTCATATGAACTCGTAGCTCCGAGCATGCCTCGAACCAAGCGCGGAACCCCCTCGGGTTGCTCGGCTTCCAGCAACGGAGCTTCCTGTCGGGGACCTCGATGCAGGTACCCCCACGGATAGGGTCTAGGCGGGCGGGCAAGACATCGAGATGGAACTGACCCGCGTAATGGAGCCGTATGCAGCGCCTCAGCGGCTCCACCCTAGCGGCATAGTCGCCGTGAGCGAGGAGACGGCCGAGCGTCGCCTGGTAGAGCGACAACGGCCCGTCAGACCAGCGCAACATCTCGAGGACCAGATCGAGGTCGAACTCTTCCTGGTGCCTCGGCTTGACGGTCGTGCCCAACGCCATCGATCCTTGGGGATGGATCCTCGCCTCGAGGTAATAGAATGGGCTACCCGGGGCTTGGAGCCACTCCCCGACGGCCTGATAAGACCGCACAGCATCAGCATGCTGGGTATCGGTAAGCTGGAGGCGCTCGCAAACGTAAAGCAGAATCTCGTCAACGAGCGAGGTGTCGAGGGAAACAGACTGCGCGATCATTTCTTCTGCTCCTTTCGTGGGGGGACCAATACCTCCAAAAAAGAATCGAAGGCCATCGTGAAGCGTTTTTTCTCCAACATCGCCTTGGCTTGATCCGCATCGTCGATCGAGAGGTGGCCCTCGGCGATCGCGAGCAGAAGGAGCCCCGGCGTGTTGAGGACTCGGTCCGGTCCGAGAAGCTCATCGGCGATGCGGACCGCTTTGCGGTCGTCGCAGGCCAACAGCAGCTCGCGGTGAAACGCCAGAGCGAGCGACGCCGACTCGCCCCGTCCCAAACGATGCCTGAGCTGCCCATAGGTGGCGAGTTCCCGCGGCGACGCCAGTCGGACCTCCGCGAGGTGGCCCGTCTCGAGGGCGGCGTCCAGGCGAGCCCGCTGCGTTTCATCGAGGATCTCTCCCACCACCTCGGCCGGCACGCAGAAATCGAATTCGGTGAGCGAGCCCAACAGATCGACTCGGTCGACGACAAGGAAGTTGATCAGCGTCGATGCATCGACCGAAACCGTGCTCAATCGTTCAGCCTCCCGGAACCCTCGGAAGCACCGGCGCCTGATCGAGGATGCCGGCCTGGTCGAGGAGTTGGTCGATCTTCCGCGGCTCGTAGCCCAGCAGCCCGCCGACCTCACGGAGCTTCGCTCTGCTGATGAGCTCGCGGCGATAGGCCTCCAGGGCCAGCCCCAGGAATCGCCGTTTGAACTCCATCCGAAGGACCTTCGGGTCCGGCGGCTCCATCTGGAGTACCTTTTGCGTTCGTAGACCGAGCCCCTCCTCCTCCGCTCGCTTCAGGGTCTCGAACCGCGTGTCACTCAACAGCTTCAGGTTCTTCAGCCTGTAGAGCGCCGCCAGGCGGCTCACGCGGAAGTGATGGGCCATGAGCACCACGTCATAGAGCTGGATCTCCTGAGTGCCCGGTTCCTCTCGGCCCTCCACCGTCACCGAGTCGGCCTCATCGAACACCTCCGCACGGGGCCTGCTCGGCTGTCCCTTCCCCAGGCGCTCAAGGAAGCTCGCGACCCCCGATGCGGGAATCAAGAAGCTCGCCGCGAAGGCGTTAGCACGGACCTCCCCGAGCTCAGCCCGGTCGGAGGCTTTGCTGATCGTCCCTACGTCCTGGCGGTCGAAGAGCACGTGGGCGTACTCGTGGGCATAGGAGAAGCGCCGGCGCTCCCACGAGTGCCCGGCGTTGACGACCACCATCCAGCCGAACCCGGGGTCGTGGAGCGTCATCCCCGAGACGTCATCTGGCAGCTCGATCCAGGCGGTGCGCACACCCTGCCCCTCAAGGAACTTCGAGAGGTTGTCGATGGGACCGTCCCCGAGGCCCAGTCGCCGGCGCTCCTCGTCTGCGGCTTGGTTTCCTTGGACGATCGCCTGCCAGCGGGAGCGGGGCCGAGGCACTCCATAGGAGGCGGCTACAGCGCCCGCGGTCGCGATGCCCAACAGCTCCTCGAGGTTCGTCAGTTCGCGCCCGAGCTGGACCGCATGGCGGAGCGTGTTGGCCATCGCCTCGTCCTCGGCCATCGCCGGCGCCGCACGGAAGAGGGCGGTAAGTGCACTCCGCTCCGCGAGGGGCTCCACGCGGACGAGATCGCCCATGTCCCGACCATAGAGGTACGCCAGCTCTTCCAGTTCCAGCCCGGAGACGCTGCGGTTCCCGCTCTCGATCTGCGCGATAGCCGACCGCGCAAGGCCGGTCCCTTCGGCCACCTGCAGCTGCGTCAGACCCGCGGCTTCGCGGGCCTTCTTGAGGCGGCTTCCGAGCTCCTGCTGAGTGATCGGCATGGTTGTGGCCCTCCGCGTCCTGAATTCTAACACAGAATCCGTAGGTGGGATCGAGTGTCATGATTGGCGTTCGGTCGAGATCCAGGGGCCGCCCTCCCCGGATCTCGGCTTAACGTCGGTCTGAAGCGGAGCACGCGGCGAGGTTTTGGAGAATGAGAGCCGAGGCTTTGTCGTCGTCGGCCGCCGTCGGCAGCTCGTTGGCGACGTGACGTCGATCGTCAGCGTCGCCTCGGCGACCCGGGGACAGGCGCACCGGCTGCTACCATGGGCGCGTGTCTTCCGCACCTGAGAACACCACCCCCACCACCGCGGACCACGCCGCTGCCGACCGGGTGAGGACCGCCTACTGGGTCGAGCGCCTGCGGCGACTGGGTCCCGCCGAGAGTTTCCGCGTCGCCGACGACCTCCGGCGCCACGTCAAGACCCTGCGCCCGCACTGGCCGAGCCGGGAGGAGCGGGACGCCGATCTCGCCGCCCATGTCGCCCTCCAGGAGGCTCTGGGACGTGTCCGACCCGGCGGCGGCTGAGGTCCTCGCCGCCCTCGGCCGTGTGCTGCGCGAGCGAGGGGTACCGTGGTACCTCTTCGGCGCCCAGGCGGTCGTCTGCTGGGGCCGGCCCCGCCTCTCGGCCGACGTGGACGTCACGGTTCGTCTGCCGCTCGAAGACGCGCGGGACCTGGCCGTGGCGCTCGCCGGCGAGGGCTTTCGCCCCCTGGTCGAGGACGTCGCAGCCTTCGTGGAGCGGACCCGGGTCCTCCCCCTCGAGCACCTCCCGACCGGCCTGCCCGTCGACGTCGTGTTCGCCGGCCCGGGCTTCGAGGACGAGTTCCTCGCGCGCGCCGTTCCGGTCGCGATCGGCGGCGAGCAGGTGCCCGTCATCTCCCCCGAAGACCTGGTGGCCGGCAAGCTCCTCAGCGGACGCTCCAAGGACATCGAGGACGTCCGCGGCATTTTGGCCGTCCGCGGCAAGTCGCTCGATCTCGACCGTTGCAGGTCGATCCTCACCCTCATGGAGCGGGCGCTGGACCGTAGCGATCTCGTGCGCGAGTTGGTCCGGCTGGCGGGCGTCCCGCTCCTCCCGCCGCGCCCGGGCTCGGGGCCGGTGACCGTGGAGGAAGTGAATCGGCTGCGCGACGAGGAGGGCTGATCGCCCGCCCTGCGCACTCAGACCGGCGGCTCGACGGCGATCATCGCCGCAGCGACTCGGTGACCGCTCGCACCTCGTCGGCGCCGATCCTGGGGAGCGGCTCGTCCGTGGTCGCGACCAGCCCCTTCCCGCGACGGACCAGGCGCATCGGCACGGCGACGGGCTCGAGCTCGAGTCGACCCCCGCGGGCACGGATCTCCAGAGTCGTGCCTCCTTCGAGCCTCAGCGCATCGCGGAGCGGCTTCGGCACGATGATCCGACCGGCTTGGTCGATGGTGACTCTCATCCCGCGCAATCTATAGGACCGGAGGATCGCCGCCGCGCCAGTTCTGCCCCCCTCTAGAACCCCAGCCGCAGCGCCAGGCTGACGTCCCGCCCCGGGAGCGGCGCCACGTCCTTGAGGAACGAGACGTGGTTGCGCGCCTCCTCGTCGCCGAGGTTGCGGCCGCGGAGGATCAGGTCGGTCACCGTCCGCCCGAGGAAGAGCCGGTAGGAGACCGAGGCGTTGACCAGGGTGTAGCCCGCGGTCGGGGTCTCGTTCTCGGCCGTCTGGTCCTGCTCCTCGGCGCGGATCGCCTCGGCCATCGCGCGCAGCGGGCCGTGGTGGAAGTCGAGCCCGAGGTGGCCGGAGACCGGCGGGATGCGCGGCAGCGGCTCGCCGGTCGCGGTCAGCTCGGAGCGCACCAGGTCGGCGCCGAAGCGGAGGTCCAGATGGGCCTCGCCGATCTGGGCCACCCGTGCCACGGCGTCCAGCTCGGCGCCGTAGAACTCGGCGTCCTCCTGCTCGAAGCGGACCACCGGCAGGCCGTCTTCCTCCTCGCCGGTGAAGTCCTCGAAGACGTAGCCGTCGAAGCGGTTGGCGAAGAGGTTCAGCACTCCGGTCAGCCGCCCCTCGCGCTTGCGCAGCGAGAGGTCGACGCCCAGGCTGGTCTCGGTGTCGAGCCCGGGGTCGCCGATCTCGAACGCCCGGGTCGCCGCGTGGGGGCCGTCGGCGTAGAGCTCGGTCGCGGCCGGCAGGCGCTCGGAGCGCGCCGCCGAGAGGCCGACGCTATAGCCCTCGCTCGGGTCCCAGACCAGCCCCGCGGAGCCCGAGAGGCCGTCGTCCGCGCGACCCGCGTCGTCGCTCTCGGGGTCGATCTCCTGGCGCTCGAGGCGGCCGCCGAGCTGGAGCCGGACGCGCTCGGAGAGCGCCAGCTCCTCGAACGCGAAGAGCGCCCACGAGTCGGTCACCGACGGCGGCACGAACGCCTCCGCGCCGGCGGCGGCGAAGTCGCTGCTCGCGAGCTGCGCCCCGATCGAGCCGGTGAGGATGCCCCGCCGCTCCTGGACCAGCTCGAGCCGCCCCTCCCAGCTCTCGTTGGTGAACCGGGTGCCGACCTCGGTCCCCTCCAGCTCGGCGTGCTCGTAGTCCGTAACCCCGAGGCGGTACTTGACGCCGCGGAAGAGCCCGCCCAGACCGCGGAGTCCGGCGGCGCCGCCGTGCTCGCCGCGCAGGTCGAACCGGCGCTGCTCGAGGTCGATGCGCACCGCCTCCCCCTCGTGCTCCTCCCCCTCCTCCTCGTGGTGGTGGGCGCCGGGGACGCCGTAGAGGGTGTCGTAGCCGCTCAACGAGACGCCGACGTAGCTGTCGTCGCCGATCCAGGAGAGGCCGAAGGCGCCGGCCTCGGACTCGAGCGCGCTGTTGGGAAGGACATTGGAAGGTTGGATCTCGTGCTCCGCCTCCAGCTCGGCGCGGCCCGGGATCTCGTAGTCGTCGGTCTCGCGCGCCAGGTAGTCGACGTGCCAGGCGAGCCGACCGCCGCCGCCGTCGAGCGACACCGCCCCCGAGCGCTCCTCGGCGACCGAGCCGCCGGCGATCTCGACCTGGCCGGTGACCGCGGCCGGCACGTAGTCGGGGATCCGGCCGTCGAGGACGTTGACCACGCCGCCGACCGCCGAGCTGCCGTAGAGGAGCGTCGCCGGCCCGCGCAGCACCTCGATCCGCTGGGCCGACAGCGGGTCGACGGAGACCGCGTGGTCGGGGCTGGCGCTCGAGGCGTCGGCGCTGCCGACTCCGTCGGAGAGGACGCGCACCCGGTCGCCGCCGAGGCCGCGGATCACCGGCCGGCTGGCGCCCGGACCGAAGTAGGTCGAGCTGACCCCCGGCTCTTCGGCCAGGGTCTCGCCGAGAGTCGCCTGGCGCCGCAGGTCGAGGTCCTCGCCGGAGAGGACGCTCGTGGGCTGCGCCACCTCGAGCTGGCTCCGCGGATCGGGTCCGGCAGTGACGAACAGCTCGTCCGAGAGCATCGAGCGGTCGAGCGCGATCTCGACCTCGGCGGTCTCCCCGGCGGCGACGATCACCCGCCGGACGCCGCCGCCCAGGGTCGGGCTCTGGACCTGGACCAGGTACTCGCCCGGCGGCACGCCGTCGAAGCGGAAGCGCCCCTCGGCGTCGAGCGCGGCGCGGCGGCGGAGGTCGATCAGGAGCGCCTCCCCCTCGCCGGCGCGGTGGCCGTCGGCGTCGAAGGCGGTGCCGGCGATGGCGCCGGCGGCACGGCCGGCAGCCGATTCGGCGGCCGGCGGTTGGACCTCCTGGGCGGCGGCGGCGCCGGCGCTCAGCAGAGCGAGGACGGCGAAGACCAGCGGCGCGAGCCGCCCGGCGATGGTTCGTGGGTGCCGTGGACGGCTCGGGGCCGGCGACCGTCCCGCGCCTGCGGGGCGCGGCGGCGGCGCGACGGGCGGGCCCGTCTCGAAAGCTCGGTGGTTCATCTCTCTCTCCCAGCTCTGCGGTTGTCGCGTCTGTGGTTGTCGCGGCCCTGTGCCGGCGCGCCCGCCCGCCGCGGCGAAGGGCGCCGGGTGGATGCGGGCTCACCGCCCGCGGCCGGGTCGGGCCGGGGGCGGCGGCGCGGCCGCCTCGCACGAGGCGGCGGCGATCGGGAGCGGAGCTAGGCGAGAACGGGCGGCGCGCGCGAGCGCTGGCGGCGGGGGTGGGCGGGGCTGAGCGCCGGGTCGGGATCGGCGGGCGCGACCCGCTCGGCGACCCGGTCGCCGTGGGGCGCGGGGGCCGCCGTCCCCGAGGCGCGGCTCTGGAGCCGCTGGAGGCAGGCCGGGCAGTGCTCGCGCTCCTCGGCGCGCGCGGCCTCGACGTGGAGGGCGTCGCCGGAGCCGTCGGCGCAGGTGTAGACCAGACCGTCGCCGCCCGGCTGCCCGTGCACCTCGGGGTGCAGCTCGACCGCGCCGCCGAGCACCACGAACGCCGCCGCCGCGGCGAGGAGCCGCAGCGCGACCGGGCGCGCGGTGAGGCGGAGGTTGGCGGCGCGCGGGCTCATGACGGCCTCACTCTACCAGGCGCCCCGGGGCTTCGACGTTCAGCTCTCGAAGCCCCGGTCGCGGGCGAAGACGATCGCCTGCGCCCGGGTCCCGACGCCGAGCTTGTCGAAGACCCGCGACAGGTGGTTGCGCACCGTCTTGTCGCTGATCGCGAGCCGCCCGGCGATCTCGGCGTTGGCCAGCCCCTCGGCGACCAGCGCCAGCACCTCGCGCTCGCGCGGCGAGAGCGCCTCGAACGCCGGGTCCTCCCCCGGCCGGCGGCCGCCGGCGCCGGTGAAGTCGACCACCGCCTCGCCGAAGCGCCGCCAGGCCGGCTCGTCCTCGAGCAGGACGTGGTTGCGCGAGTCGAGCTCGACGAACTCGGCGCCCGGGATCTCGGTGGCGAGCAGACGCCCCTGCGTGAGCGGAGTCACCTCGTCGCCCCGCGCGTGGAGCACCAGCGTCGGGGTGCGGACGCGCGGCAGCAGCTCCATGACGTCGAGGGTCGAGCGCATCTCGAGGAGTCTCGCCGCGTTCTCGGCGGAGATCGTCTTCTTGCACAGCTCGTTGAACCAGCGGAGCTGCTCGTCGCTGCCGCCCGGGATGAAGCGCGAGGTGAAGACCTGGCGGAAGGTCGGGTTGTCGCTCGCCCAGCCGTACCGCGCGAGCTGGATCATCGCCCGGTGCCGCTCTCGCTCGGCCTCGCCGCCGCGGCGGGCCGCGCCCTGGGCATAGCCGCCGTAGAGGATCAGGTGCGAAACCCGCTCGGGGTGGCGGACCGCGTAGGCGACCGCCGCGGCGGCCCCCTGGGAGATGCCGAGGAGGACCGCGGGACCGCCGGGCTCGGCGGCGTCGACGACCTCCTCGAGATCGGCCAGCCAGTGCGCCACGGTCAGCTCGCCCAGCGCGCAGTCGGACAGCCCGCAGCCGCGCTCGTCGTAGCGGACGAAACGGAAGCGCTCCGAGAAGAAGGCCATCCAGTGCCGCCAGACCGGGCTGTCCCACTCGTATTCGAGGTGGGTCAGCCAGTTCGCGGCCTTGACCAGCGGCGGGCCCGAGCCGGCGACGGCCCACGCCAGGCGCACGCCGTCGCGGGTGCGCAGGAAGCGGATGCTCTGCTTCGGCCGGGGATCCGTCGAGCCGATCGTCGCCTCCTCGCCGCAACGGGACAAAGGTCCCAGGTGGGCCGCAGCGATTGTACCGGCTCCGGGACGTTCGGCCGATTGCGGCGGCCGCCGGGAGCGCTTAGGCTTACGTGATCCGTAACGCTACGGCGCGCCGCCGCGCCCATCCTGTTTTCCAAGGAGAGAGACCATGACCCGAAGGAGCATCCTTCGAATCGTCGCCGCGGCCGCCTGCGCCGCCGTCCTCGGACTCGGTGCGCTGGCCGCGGTCCAGGCCGCCGGGGAGCCCACCTGGAGCCTCAACGCCACCGCGATCGAGGCCTGTAGCTGCCCGATGTTCTGCCAGTGCTACTTCAACAGCGAGCCCGCCGGTCACGGCGGGGGCGGCCACGGTGGGCACGACCACGACGGCGCCGCCGGGCACTTCTGCAAGTTCAACATGGCCTGGAAGGTCAACGAGGGCCGCCACGGCGCCACCCGACTCGACGGCGCCAAGTTCTGGATCGCCGGCGACCTCGGCGCGGGCTGGGAGGACGGCAAGATGGACTGGGCCGCCGTGCACTTCGACCCGGCGGTGACCGCCGAGCAGCGCCAGGGCATCGCGACGGCGCTCGGCGCCCTCTTCCCGGTCGAGTGGAACCGGTTCGGGGTGCTCGAGGACAAGCCGGTCGAATGGAGCGCGAGCGGAGACACGGCGGTCGCCCTGCTCGACGGCGGCAAGGCGGGCGAGATGCGGCTCAAGCGGGCGTCGACGGCGCTCGCCGACGGGCCGGTGGTCCTGACCAACCTCCGCTACTGGGGCGCCCCGCGCAACGACGGCTTCGTGCTGATGCCCAACGAGGTCGAGGCCTACCGGGTCGGGGACGACGCCTTCGAATTCAAGGGCACCAACGGCTTCATGATCACGATCGACATCGACGGGTAGGGTTCCTCAAGGCGGGAGCCGTGCGCTCCGTATACTCCCGCCCATGGCGGTGCGCTTCGACGCCGAGCGGTGCGCGCTCGAGCTGTCGGTCCACGATCTGCTCGACGCCGCGCTCCTGCGCAGCCTCGGCTTCGCCCAGCGCGGCGGCTACGAGCGGCTCTGGCTCGGACAGGCGATCCACAGCCGCTACCAGGAGGCGGCGCTCGCCGGCGACGGCAGCTACCGGCGCGAGGTCACCGTCGCCCACGGCTTCGAGCACCGCGGCTGGCTGGTCACCGTCCACGGGCGCGCCGACGGCCTCCGCCGCGAGCCCGACGGCTCGCTGGTCGTCGAGGAGATCAAGTCGGTGCGCCGCGGCGGCGCGCTGACCCCGGCGCAGCGCGACCTCTACCAGCGCCAGGCGCAGCTCTACGCCTGGCTCCTCCACCGCGCCGAGGGGGTCGCGGTCGCCGCCGAGCTGGTACTGATCGAGATCGGGTCGGGCGGCGTCGAGCGGGTGCCGGTCGACCTCGACCTGAAGGGGATCGAGGCCGCGGTCAAGCGCCGGCTCAACGCGCTGATCCACGCCTGGGACGCCGAGCGGCAGGCGGCGGCCGAGCGGCGCGAGGCAGCGGCGCGGATGACCTTCCCCTACGCCGAGCCGCGGCCGGGGCAGGCCGAGATCGCCGCGGCCGTCGAGCGGGCGCTCGAAGAGCGCGAGCACCTGCTCCTCGAGGCGGCGACCGGCATCGGCAAGACCGTGGCGGCGCTCCTCCCGGCGCTGCGCTACTGCCTGATCCACGGCAAGCGCCTGTTCGTGCTGACGGCCAAGACCACCCAGCAGGAGATGGCGACCGCGGTGCTCGCGCTCCTCAACCAGGACGAGGCCTTCCGCTCGCTGCGCCTCAAGGCGAAGGCCAAGATGTGCGCCAACGACCAGGTGCTCTGCCACGAGGAGTACTGCCCCTACGCCCGCGACTACTACGCCAAGCTCCACGCCACTCAGGTGGTGCCGCGCCTCCTCGCGGAGCACGCCGACCTACCGTCCGAGGCGATTTTCGACGCCGCGCGCGAGGCGGTGGTCTGCCCGTTCGAGGTCAGCCTCGAGCTGACCGGCCGGGTGCAGGCGGTGGTCTGCGACTACAACTACGCCTTCGACCCCTACGTCGCTCTCTCCGACTTCGGCCCCGACCAGGACCTCGCCGACGTCGTGCTGGTGATCGACGAAATCCACAACCTGGTCGACCGCGGGCGCGGCTACTACAGCCCCGAGCTGACCGCGGCCGCCGCCCGCCGCGCCGGCGAGCGGATCCTCCACGACGGCGGCGCCCCGATCCACCGGCGGATCGCGCGCCTGTGCGGCGAGCTGGCGGCGCTCGTCGAGTCCGCGGCCGAGGACGCCCTCGAGCTCGGTGCCGGCGCCTCCGGCCTCGACGAGGAGGGGGAGCGGGCGGTCGAATCGCCGCTCGCCGAGGAGCCGTTCTGGGAGCTGCGCCCGGCGCTCGACGCGGCGTTCGTCGACTACCTCGAGCACAACCGCGAGACCCGCTCCCACCGCGCCGACGACCCCTTCGTCGGGCTCTACTTCGACGTCCTGCGCTTCCTGAACGGCCTCCTGCACTCCTCCGGCGACGCCGCCTTCAGCCACTGCGCGTCGATCGGCCCGGGAGGGGCGGCGGTGCGCGTCCTGTGCAAGGACCCGAGCCGCTTCCTCGGCGGGGTGATCGGGCGCTGCCACACCGTGATCGGGCTCTCGGCCACGCTCTCGCCGCCCGAGTTCTACCGCGACCTCCTCGGCTTCGAGGCGGCGCGCACCTCCTCACTCTCCCTCCCCAACCCGTTCCCGGCGGACAACCGCCGGATCGTCATCGACCGCACCGTCGCCACCACCTGGCGCGAGCGCCCGGCCTACTACCCGCGCATCGCCGAGCGCCTGGCCGCGTTCGCCGACTCGGTCCCCGGCAACCTCCTGGCGCTCTTCCCGAGCTACCAGTTCCTGGCCGAGATCGCCACCCGCCTCCCCCCCGGCACCAAGCGCGTCCTGATCCAGGAGCGCGCCGCCGGCGACCGCGAGCGCGAGGAGATCCTCGGCCACCTGAGAAACGCCCTCTTCGGCGACGTCCTGCTCCTGGCGGTCGCCGGCGGCGCCTTCGCCGAGGGCGTCGACTACCCCGGCGACGCCCTCAAAGCGGTCGCCGTGGTCGGTCCCTGCCTCCCCGGCCTCTCCCTCGAGCAGCAGCTCCTCAAGCAGTACTACCAGGAGCGCTTCGAGCGCGGCTTCGAGTACGCGTTCGTGGTGCCCGGGATGACCCGGGTGGTGCAGGCGGCCGGCCGGCTGATCCGGAGCGCCGACGACACCGGCGTGATCGCGCTCCTGGACCGGAGGTTCTTGCAGGCGCCCTACGCGGATTACCTGCCGGAGCACTGGCTGGGCGGGGAGGCGCCCGAGGCGCTGACCGGGGATCCGGCGGAGGTGGCGGCGGAGTTCTTCGGGGTGCGGGTGGGGGGTGTAGGGGGCCGCAGCTCAGAGGTCGTCTAGACGACTCCGCCAGTAGCCGGGCTGGCGCTTGTGATGGGCGACGGCGAGCACGAGGATGTCCATTTCCTCGATGCTGTAGAAGAGAGTGAACGGGAATCGCGGGACCAGCTTGCCGCGAATGGCGCCCTCGACGACCGGCGCCCCCTCCGGGTGATGCTCGATGAAGTCGGTGGCCTCCTCCGCCCGCTGAAGGAAGCGCTCACCGAGCCCAGACACCTGCTCGTCATAGCGTGCCGCGGCGTCGGCCAGCTCGGCCCGAGCGGCCGGATGGAGGATGACTCGACTCACCGGAGCCTGGCGCGAGCCTGCGCGAACGCTTCCACAGCAGGAATCCCCTGGACTCGCCCCTCGATCAGTTGCCGGCGCCGGCGCTCAGCCTCGTCCAGCCACTCTCTCTGCACGCGGGGATCCGGACCGGTAAAGCTCGCTAGCAGAGACTCGACCAACTCGGCGCGGCTCTCTACGGGCAGCCGCAGCGCTTCGTCCTCGAGCTCGTCCAGGGTCAGGTTCGGCGCGGTGGTCATCCTAGTCGGCTCCTCTCGGGAAGCTAGCCTAGCCTAGACCGCTGCCTTTGCGTCTCTGCGCCCCCCGCCCCCTCCGCCCCGCTACGGCACCAGCCCGCCCACCGGCGCCAGGATCGTCAGCCCCCACCGCTCGGGCTCGGCGGGTGGTTCGGCGTTCCAGCCGCCGCCGGCGGAGTGCGAGTCGTCGGTCTCGACCACCGCCTTGTAGCGGCCGGCGGGCAGCACCACCGTCTCGTCGGCGAGCCGGTTCTTGCCGTTGCCGCCGGCCGGCCGGGTGCGCTCGTACTCCATCGCCCAGACCGTCTCGCCGGTCGCGGCGTCCTCGATCCAGGCGCGGTCGTACATCTCGCCGGTCCCCTCGCCGACCGCGTAGAGCCAGAGCCGCGCCGGCCGCTCGAGCGTCAGCTCCAGCTCGCGCCGCTCGCCGTCCCCGAGCCCGGTCAGCTCCCCGATCGCCAGCCGCCCCGGCCCGGCCCCGGCCTCGATCGACGCCGCCGCGTCACAGCCGCCACCGGCGCAACGCACCGTCAGCCCCCAGAACGCGGGATCCCGCGGCGCCCCGAACCAACCCGCGGCCGAGTGACCGCGATCGGTGATGAACCGCGCCTCGTACCGCCCCGCCGGCAGCGCCAGACGCGCCCTCGCCACCCGGTTCCGCTCATCCCCCCCGGCCGGGGCGCTCCCCTCCCAGGTCAGCTCCCAGACCACCTCCCGCGTCCCCGCATCGACGATCCAGCCGACGTCGCTCGCATCCTCCGGCCCCAGCTCCCCCAGCGCATAGACCTCGACCTCCGCCGGCGCCCCGAGCACGAACCCCCGCGCCTCCCAGACCCCGTCCCCGAGCCCCGCGAGATCGACCAGCCCCCCCGCCTTCCCCCGTTCCCGCCGCCGCGCCAGCTCCTCCTCCGGCAGCGCCCGCCCGCTCCCCCGCACCCAGACCCCGAGGTCCTCACCCCCCGACCCTTCGGCGCCCAGGACGTGCGCCAACACCCCCTCCACCGCATCCCCCGATCCGCCCGCCCCTTCGCGCAGCGCGTAATAGACCTCGTAACCCCCCGCCGCCAGCCGCACCCGCTCCCGATACCGGCTCGACCGCCGCGCCTGCCCCGCCGGCCGCCCCTCCCCCGTCCTCCAGACCACCTCCCGGCTCCCGGCCGCGAGCACCCACGCCTCCGAGACCTCACTCAGTCCCTCCACCCGCACCACCACCTCGACCTCCACCTCCCCCGCCCCCTCGATCACGAACCCCGCCACCCCCACCTCCCCCGCCCTAACCCCGGTGACCCGAGCCAGCTCCTCCGCCCCTACCCCCGAGGCAAGCCCCATCACAACCAACGCCTTCCACCAGATGCTCATCCGCAAAGCGCACCTCCGTCTGCTCCACGCGCCCAGGCGAGATCTGTTACACCCCACTCGAACCGTGATGCGCCAGAGAAGAAGCTGGGTAGGAGGTCGGACTGGCACGGCTCGCGGCGAATCCCCATCCGGGGGGCGGGCAGGCAGGGCCGGGGCGTGGGCCTCCCTCCCAGGGGCGCCAGCCCCGGCGCTCAACGGATCGATTCGCAAGGCGAGGCGGACCCGCGCCGGGGCTGACGAGGGGCGCGCCGACCGCCCCCCGCTCACTCAGAGCGCGCCCCGCCCCCTGGGAGGGAGGCCCACGCCCCGGCCCGAAGGCGAAGGCAACCCGGCCGTGCCGCCCCGTCCCCCTCCGAGGGAAGCCACGCCCCGGCCCAGTGGCCGGAGCTAGTTCACCGTGTGAGGCGCCTCCAGTGCAAACCGCCCGATCGCCGCCTCGAACCGCTCCCCCCCGGCCCCCACCATCGAGTACGCCCCCTCCATCCACCCCAGCGGCGTCCGCAGCGGACAAAAACTCGTGTACTCGAAACTCTGCCCCGCCCCGAGCACCGGCTGCGCCCCCACCACCCCCGGCCCCTCGACCTCCTGCACCGTCCCGTCGGCATCCGTGATCCGCCACCGCCGCCGCTCGAGCTGCACCCGCTCGCCGCCGACATTCGTGATCCGCACCCGGTAGGCGAAAAAGAAATAGCGGTCCTGCGGCACACTCCGCTCGGCGTCATAGAAACTCTCGACCTCGACCCGCACCCCCCGGGTGGTCTCCTCGCTCCGCCGCTCCTCGCTCCGCCGCGCCTCGCTCACCGCACCGGCCTCCGCGCGCTCAAGCGAGCGTCGCCTCCAGGTGATCGGCGATCGCGCGCGCGATCACCGGCTTGCCCTCGAGCCGCCGCGGCTCGCCGGCGCCGGCGACCAGCCACGCCACCTGGGCGCCGTCCTCGCCGCGCTCCTCGCCGCGGTTGGCGACCACCGCCTGATAGCCCTGCCCGAGCCGCTCGCGGGCGATCGCCATCAGCCGCTCGTGCTCGACCCCCTCCTCGTACTTGAAGACCGTCATGTGGAGATCGGGGAAGCGCTCGCGCGCGCGGCGGATCACCTTCTCGGTCGGCACCAGATCGAGCCGCAGCGTGCCGCCGCTCGGCGTCTTGCCGGCGAGCGGCTCACGCGGCTGGTAGTCGGCCACCGCGGCGGAGAAGACTCCGGCGCGCGCGCCCTCCAGCTCCTCGAGCACGGCCGCCAGGTACTCGTCGTAGGAGTCGATCCGGCGCACCGGGAGATGCGGCGGCGGCGCCGCCCAGCCGCCGTGGATCAGCACGGTCTCGGCGCCGCGCAGGTGCAGCTCCTCGGCGATCAGCGTGCCGAGCTTCCCCGAGAAGCGGTTGGTCAGCCGCCGCACCGCGTCGACCGCCACCGGCGTCGGCCCGCCGGTGACCACGATCCGCCGGCCGGCGAGCGGCGAGCGCGACACCGCCCGGCAGACCTCGGCGACCAGCACCGCCTCGTCGGGGAGGTTGTGCTTGCCGTAGTCCTCGCGCGGCGGGATCACCCGCACGCCGAGCGCTGCGAGCCGCTCGAGCGAGGCGGTCAGGATCGCGTTGTGCAGGCTCCCGTGCATGGTCGGAGCGACCAGCACCCGGGCGGTGCCGGCGGCGGACCGGCCGAGCGCCGAGGCGACCGCGGCGGTGACCACTCCGTCGGCGATGCCGGCGGCTATCTTGTTGATCGTGTTGTAGGTCGCCGGCGCCACCAGGTAGGCGTCGAACGGCGCCGCGTCCGAGAGGTGCTCGGCGTCCGCGGTCAGGCGGGTGACCACCGGGTGGACCGTGCTCCACTCGAGGGTGTCGCGGGTGACGTAGCGCAGCCCCTCCTCGGAGGCGAAGGCGACCACCTCCGCGCCCTGGCGGCGCAGGGCGCGGGCGACCAGCGGCGCCTTCATCGCCGCGATGCCGCCGGTGACCAGGAGCGCGACCCGACGGCCGGCGAGGTGGTCGCCGTCACGCGGCACGTCGTGGTCGCCGAGGTCGGACGGCGGCGGCGGCGACAGGTCCCAGCCCCCGCCCCGACCTGGGCCGCGGCCCGGGCCGGCGCCGGTCATGACCGGCCGCGCCCGCCCCGGCGGCCGCGCCGGCGCTGCCGGCCGCGGTCGCGCCCGCGATCGCTGCGGCCGCGGCCCTGCCGGTCGCCGCCGCCGCGCTCGCGCTCGTCGTCGCCGCCACGGGCGCCGCCCTCGCCCGCCGTCAGGCCGACGTCGGACGGCAGCGGCCCGACCAGGCGGTCGGCGGCGCGGCGGGCGCGCAACTCGGCGAAGCGCGCGACCACCGGATCGGCGGGCGGACCGGCGGGCGGAGCGGCCGGTGCCGGGCGCGTTGCCGCGGCCGCTGGGCGCCGGGCGTCGTCGCTCCGGGCATCGTCGCCCCGGGCTTCGTCGCCCCGGGCTTCGTCGCCCCGGAGACTGCCGCCGCGGGCGTCCTCGCCGCGGGCGTCCTCGCCGCGGGCGTCTCCGCCGCGGGAGTTTCCGCTGCGGGCGTCTCCGCCGCGGGCGTCGCGGCCGCGGGCGTCCTCGCGCCGGGACTCGTCGCGGCGCGGCCCCTCGCGGCGCGCCTCGCGCCGGGGCTCGTCGCGGCGCGGTTCGCGCCGGGGCTCGTCGCGGCGCGGCACTTCGCGGCCGGACGCAGCCGGAACCGGGGCGGCCGCCGCGGCCGAGCCGCCGAAGTCGGCCGGCCAGGGCGGCGCGCCGGAGGTCAGGCGGTCGGCCTCGGCCCGGCGGCCGCGCAGCTCGCCGAACCGGCGCGTCTCGGCGCTCGGAGCCGGAGCCTGTGCCCGGGCGGCGGCCGGAGCCGCGGCGCGCTCGGCCCGGACGGCGGCCGGGGCGGGGGAGCGCTCGGAGCGCTCGGCGGCCGGGGCGGCGCGCTCGGCGCGCGCTGCGGGCTCGGGGGCGCGGTCACGCCCGCGCGCCGCCCGGTCGCGATCGCCGCCGCGGCCGCCGCGGTCGCGCTCGCGGTCCCGTGGGCGATTGCGGTCGCCTTCCCGCCCGCGGTCGCGCTCGCGGCCGGGCTGGCGGCTGGGCTCGCGGTTGGGCTCGCGGCTGGGCTCGCGGCTGGGCTCGGCGGAACGGCGCTCGGCGGGACGGCGCTCGGGAGGCGCGGCGGCTTCGCCGCGACCGCGCCGGCGGCGCCGGCGGCGCGAGCCTCGGCGGCCCGCGTCCCCCGCCTCGCGGGGGGCGGCCGCGGCCGGCCGCGGCTCCTCGAACGTCGGCTGCGGCTCCGGCTCGACGTACAGCTCGTCGCCCTCGAAGTCGTAGATCTCGTCTAGGGCCTCGGCGGCCGACACCGCGCCGCCCGCGGCCTCGCCTTCGCTCTCGCGCGTCGGCTGCTCCCACCACGGCCGGACGCTGCCGGCGCGCGGCTTGCCCGAGCGCTTCGGCGGCCGGCGCTCGGTCTCGGGTCCGCCCTTGCGGCCGACCTTGACCCGGCTGGTGACCTTGTGATCGGCCCAGGGGGGCTGGATCTCGTCGACGATCTCGCTCTCGGGGTCGCCGGCAGGCTGGCCGGCGGCACTCTCGCTCATCTCGGGACTCTCCTCGTCCTGCGCGCCGGCGGTCGCTGCCGCGGCTGCGCTGTCGTCCTTGCCACGCCGGCGGCCGCGACGGCGGCGGCGCGGCCGGTCGCGGCCCGCCTCCCGCTCGTCGCCGCTCTCCGGCGGCTCCGGCTCGCCGGCGCCGCTCGCGGCGACCGGCTCGTCCTCGTCGTCGATGTCGTGGTCTGCGGCGACGGCCTCGGCCGGGATCGCGGCCACCGCGGCCGCCTCTTCGGGCTCCGGCTCGGCCTCGGCCCGGCGGCGCGGGGCGGCGGCGCGGGTGCCGGCGGTTCCGGCGCTCCGCCGGCGCCTCGGTGCCGGCTTCGCTTCGTCGATCTCGGCCGCCTCCTCGCCGCCGTCCCCCGCGAGGACCGCGAGGCGCGCCGGCTCCGGCTCCTCGTCCGGCTCGCGGCGCTCGGGCTCGCGCTCCTCGTCGGGCTCGCGGCGCGCCGGCGCACGCTCCGCCTCCGGCTCGCGGCGCTTGCGCTCCCGGCGCGGCCTCGGCTCCGGCGCAGGTCCAGAGTCGGGCGCATCGGGCTCGCGCTCGGCGGGCTCGCGCTCGGCGCGCACCTCGGCGGCGGCGGGGGCGAGGACGCGGGCGCTCGCCTCCATCCGGTCGGCCGCCGGGCGGTAATCGAAGCCCTCGGCGTAGAGGCGCGGGATCTTGGTGCCGATCACCTTCTCGATCAGGTGCAGATCGGCCAGCTCGCGCGCGGCGACGAAGGTGAAGGCGTCGCCGGTGGCCTCGTAGCGGGCCGTGCGGCCGACCCGGTGGATGTAGTCCTCCGGCTGCGCCGGGACGTCGATGTTGACGACGTGGGTCAAGTCGACCAGATCGAGGCCGCGGGCGGCGACGTCGGTCGCCACCAGCGCCTGGTACTCGCCGCGCCGGAACGCCTCGAGCGCCTTGGTACGCTGGATCTGGGTGCGGTCGCCGTGGATCGCCGCCACCGAGATCCCGGCCTTCTCGAGGTAGCCGGCGAGGTGGTCGGCGCGCTCCTTGGTGCGCACGAAGGCGAGCGCGCTGCCGATGCCGCCGTGGACCAGGAGGTGGAGGAAGAGCGCGAACTTGCGCTCGTGGCGCACCGGGTAGACCGCCTGCGTGATGCCGGTGGCGGGGAGCGCCTTGCGCTCGATGTTGATGGTCGCCGGGTCGTGCAGGATCTCCCGCGAGAGCGCCACGATCGGCGCCGGCATGGTCGCCGAGAACATCAGCGTCTGGCGCTCGGCGGGGAGCCGGGCGAGGATCTTGCGCACGTCCGGGATGAAGCCCATGTCGAGCATCCGGTCGGCCTCGTCGAGGATCAGCACCTCGACCTCGTCGAGCCGGACGTAGGGGCGGCGCATCAGGTCGATCAGCCGGCCCGGGGTGGCGATGATGACGTCGACGCCGCGCCGGAACGCCTTCTCCTGCGGCTCGTAGGCGACGCCGCCGTGGATCACCGCCGAGGACACGTCGGTGTGGACGGCGAAGCCGGCGAGCGCCTGCTCGACCTGCTGCGCCAGCTCTCGCGTCGGCGCCAGGACCAGCGCCCGCGTGGTGCCGCGCGGCAGCGGGAGGAGCCGGTTCAAGGTCGGCAGGAGGTAGGCGGCGGTCTTGCCGCTGCCGGTCATCGCGGCACCGAGGACGTCGCGGCGTTCGAGCGCCGGCGGGATCGCGTCCTCCTGGATCGGGGTCGGCTCGACGTACCCTGCGTCGGCGACCGCTTGCAGCAGCCGCTCGTCGAGCGCGAAGTCAGAAAACTCCATCTGGTCTCCGGTCAGAGCCTGTCAGCCGTGGGCCGCGCGGCTCTCCTTCGGACGGTTGTCGTTACCGCTTCTCCGCCGACCCGACCGGCGCGGGCGGTGCAGGCGGCCGAGATCCGGGGTCGGAACCTCCGGAGGGATCGGCCGCGCACCGGTCCAAGTCCTGGTCGCGCAAGGCCTCGTGCGTGTCTGGCCTGCGTCGCGCCCGGCTCGGTCGGCGGGGAGCGGGTGTGCCGGGCACCGCGCCGGGGGATGGGAGCGTGCGATGAGTGGTCCCCACGGCGGCCCGCAACTCGTTGGCATTGTACACGCTGGCGGGGCGCAAGTGGTGAATTCGTACACCAGGACGTCTCGCGCCGCCCTTTCCCGCGGACCGGGGATGTGGTTCAATTCGGGGTTTAGAGGAGCCACTTCATGAGCACCGCCGAGATCGCCACCCGCACCAGGAGCGCCGAGCTGATCGAGCTCGAGGACCGTTATGGAGCCCACAACTACCACCCGCTCGATGTCGTGATCACGCGCGGCGAGGGGGTCTGGGTCTGGGACGTCGACGGCAACCGGTACATGGACTTCCTGGCCGCCTACTCGGCGGTCAACCAGGGCCACTGCCACCCGCGGATCGTCGCCGCGCTGGTCGAGCAGGCGGGCCGGCTGACGCTCACCTCGCGCGCCTTCCGCAACGACCTCCTGGCGCCGTTCTACCAGGAGCTGTGCGAGCTGACCGGCTTCCCGCGCGCGCTGCCGATGAACACCGGCGCCGAGGCGGTCGAGACCGCGATCAAGGCGGCGCGCCGGTGGGCCTACCAGGTCAAGGGCGTGCCCGACGGGCAGGCCGAGATCCTGGTCTTCGAGCAGAACTTCCACGGCCGCACGACCACCATCGTCGGCTTCTCCTCCGACCCCGGCTCGCGCCAGGGCTTCGGCCCGTTCACGCCCGGCTTCAAGCTCCTCCCCTACGGCGACGCCGCGGCGGTCGCGGCGGCGATCGGCCCGAACACCGCCGCGGTCCTGGTCGAGCCGATCCAGGGCGAGGGCGGCATCATCATGCCGCCGGCCGGCTACCTCCGCGAGCTGCGCCGGATGACCCGGGAGCAGAACGTGCTCCTGATCTGCGACGAGATCCAGTCCGGCCTCGGCCGCACCGGCAAGCTCTTCGCCTTCGAGCACGAGGGGATCCGGCCCGACGCGGTGATCGTCGGCAAGGCGCTCTCGGGCGGCCTCTACCCGATCTCGGCGCTCTTGGCCGACGACCGCGTGATGGACGTGTTCACCCCCGGCAGCCACGGCTCGACCTACGGCGGCAACCCGCTCGCTGCGGCGGTCGGCCGCGCGGCGCTGGCCGTGCTGGTCGAGGAGAGGCTCGCCGACCGCTCGGCCGAGCTGGGCGAGTACCTCCTCGACCGGCTCGCCGGCCTCGACTCGCCGCACGTCAAGGAGATCCGCGGCATCGGCCTCTGGGTCGGGATCGAGCTCCACGCCGCGGCCGGCGGCGCGCGCCGCTTCTGCGAGGCGCTGCGCGACCGGGGCCTCCTGTGCAAGGAGACTCACGAGCACACGATCCGCCTGGCGCCGCCGCTGGTGATCACGCGAGAAGAGCTGGACTGGGCGATCGGTCACCTGACCGCGGTGCTGAGGGGCTGAGCCGGCCCTACGGCAGCGGCTGGAAGAACCGCCCCCAGCGCCAGATCAGCAGGTTGCCGGGCTCGTGGGACATGACCACCGCGGTGGCGCGGCCGACGATCAGGTCGCGGTCGACGTAGCCGAAGAACCGCGAGTCGCTCGAGTTGTCGCGGTTGTCGCCCATGACGAAGTACTTGTCCGCGGGCACCGTGTCCGGCCCCCAGTCGCGCTGGCCAAGGCCGACGCCCAGGGCGTCCTGCCAGGCGACCGGATGGCTGGCACCGTCGATGGTCTCCCACACCACCCGTTCGCCGTGCTCGAGCAGGCCGCCGGCGATCCCCAGCTCCGCCTGCTCGACCGGGCCGAGCGGCCGGTAGTCGGCGGGCTCGCCGTTGACCAGCACCCGGCCGCTGCGCACCGTGATGTGGTCGCCGGGGACGCCGATCACGCGCTTGACCAGGCGCTTGCCCCGTCGGCGGGCGAGTAGAAGACGACGACGTCGCCGCGCCGCGGCTCGCTCCACTCGCCAGCCGCAGCCGGGTGAACGGGACCTTGAGGTCGTAGGCGAGCTTGTTGACGAAGATCCGGTCGCCCTCGAGGATCGTCGGGCTTCATCGAGCCGGTCGGCACGTCGTTCCAGTCGGCGACCGCCGAGCGGAACGAGAAGCACGACCACCAGCACGACCAGGAACGGCCGCACCCACTCGCGCCAGACGCCGTGCCAGGCCGGGCGGGCCGCGGCGCCGCCCTCGGCCGCGGCCTCGGGAACGCCGGACGCCGGGGCTCCGGCGAGCGGCAGGTCGGCGGCGGCGGGCGCGGCGGGGAGCGCGGTGGTGTCGGAGGAGTCGGTCATCGGGTCTCGATCATGAAGTGCCGGCTGCGGCCGCGGGTGCGACGAGTGACTCTAACGCACCCGCTCTAGCGGACCGTCTCGGGCAGCCAGGCCTCGTCGCCCGGATCGTGGAGCTGCCAGTAGGCGAGGCGCTCGCACTTGGCCAGCCGGTAGCGGGTGCCGTCGCTCCGCTCGTGCGTGAGCAGGCGGTGCGGCGGCGCCGTCTCGAACGTATACGCGAGCCAGACGTCGCGGTTCTCCAGGCGCAGCTCGACCCCTTCGAACGTGCCGGCCGGCGTCTCGACCGGCCCCGGCTCGCCGCGGGTCAGCCGGTACGACGCCGGCTCGAGCGCGGCGAAGCGGCCCATCATCAGCGACGGGAAGACCGCCAGCTCGGCCGGCGGAGGAGCGCCGGCGGCGAAGCCGCGGAGGAGCGCCGGCAGGCCGTCCTCGGGGAGCGCCTCGTCCGGCCACGGCCGGCTGCGGTCGCCCTGGCCGTCGAAGTAGGAGCGGGTGGCGAGCCGGCCGCGCACGAGATCCGCGGTCGAGACGCCGCACGCCTCGGAGCTGGTGGCGGCGACCTTGCGCAGAGCGCCGTTGTCGCGCCGCAGGTAGACGCTCGCCATCTGGTGGTAGGTGTAGATCCCGGTCGCCACGTCGCGCACGTGGTTCAGCTTGAGCACCTCGAAGCCGTCCGGCCCCGGCTCGTCGGCCTTGACCTCGAGATCGGGGTTCCACGGCTCCTTGACCAGGATCAGGAGCGCCCGCCCCGGGTGGAGGTGGCCGTAGCGGGCCCAGTCGACCTCGTAGGCGCAGTACTCGGCGCGGCCGTCGTCCCACACCGGATCGAGCCGCCAGGCGGCGGTGCCGGTCGCCAGCGCCACCTCGGCCGCCGGCGCAGCCTCGCTCGGAAGCGGCCGCAGTAGCAGCCAGGCGGCGCCGGCGAGCAGGGCGAGGACGGCGAGGGCTTTGAGGGCGGTGCGCATCGGTGGGTGGCTCGGGCGCCGATCAGGCTCCGTCAACCCGCGGCCGGTAGGGATTGTTCCCCGCGCGGGCGCGGCCGGCAACCGGAGCCGCGCGAGCATGGTAATTTTCCGATATGGCCAATCAGCGAACAGCGCCGGCCCGCTGGCCCGCCGTCCTCACCGTCCTCGCCTTCCCGGCCCTCCTCGCCGCCTGCGGCGAGCCGGATCGGCCGGCGGCGCTCGATCCGGCGGCGCAGCCCGGGGAGGCCGAGGTCTCGTTCGCGGAGAGCGAGCGGCGCACCGAGTCGGGCGCGGTGCCGCAGGGACCGCCGCCGGCCCAGGTCGAGGAGGTGCTGCGCGAGATCGACGCCGAGCGCCTGCGCGCCGCGGTCGACGCCCTGGCCGGCTTCGGCACCCGCCACACCTTCTCCGAGACCGAGAGCGAGGTCCGCGGCATCGGCGCCGCGCGGCGCTGGCTCCGCGACCGCCTCGAGGAGTCGGCGGCCGGCGCCGGCGGCGAGCGGATGACGGTCGAGCTGGAGAGCCACCGGCTCGAGGGCGACGGCCGGCGCGTGACACGAGCGGTCGAGGTGGTCAACGTCGTCGCCGTCCTCCCCGGCGGCATGGCCGAGGCGCGCCACCGCCGCTATTACGTCGTCGGCCACTACGACTCGCGGGCGAGCGACCCGCTCGACGCCGAGAGCGACGCCCCGGGCGCCAACGACGACGCCTCCGGCACCGCGGTCGTCCTCGAGCTGGCGCGGGTGATGGCGCCGCGGAGCTGGGACTCGACCCTGGTCTTCCTCGCCACCGCCGGCGAGGAGCAGGGGTTGCTCGGCGCGCGCGCCCACGCCGAGCGGGCGCGGCGCGAGGGGTGGGACGTCCGCGGCGTCCTGAGCAACGACATCGTCGGCGATCCGACCGCGCCCTCCGGCCACTCCTACCCCGAGCGGGTGCGGGTGTTCTCCGAGGCGCTCCCGGCCGAGCCGACCCCCGAGCAGCTCGCCGAGATCCGCCGCCTGGGCGCCGAGAACGACTCGCCGTCGCGCGAGCTGGCGCGCTTCGTCGCGCGGGTCGCCGCCCATCACCGCACCGGCGTCCGGCCGATGCTGGTCTTCCGCCTCGACCGCTTCCTCCGCGGCGGCGACCACTCGGCGTTCAACGACCTGGGTTTCGCCGCGGTGCGCTTCACCGAGGTCGCCGAGGACTACGCCCGCCAGCACCAGGACGTGCGCGAGGAGGGCGGCGTCGCCTACGGCGACCTCCCCGAGCACGTCGACGCCGACTACCTGGCCGGCGTCGCGCGGCTCAACGCGGCGGTGCTCGGCCATCTCGCCAACGCCCCGGCGCCGCCGGCCGAGACGCGCATCGTCGCCGCCGCGCTCGCCGACGACACCACCCTCCGGTGGCGGCGCGGCGCCGAGCCCGACCTCGCCGGCTACGAGGTGGTCTGGCGCCCGACCGACACCGTGTACTGGCAGGAGGTCCGCGACGTCGGCGATGTCGTCGAGGTCACCCTGCCGCTGTCGAAGGACAACTACTTCTTCGGCGTCCGCGCCTACGACCGCGACGGCTATCGCAGCCCGGTGGCGTTCCCCGCCGCCGCGCGGGAGTGAGGCGGGCGCCCTCGATCCGGAGGAGCCCAGCATGAAACCCGTCCCATCCGCCGTCCTCGCCCTCGCCACCGCCTTCGTCCTCCTCCCCGGCCCGACCGCCTTCGCCGGCGTTCAGGAGCCCGCGGCCGGCGAGCCGTCGCATACCGACCGCATGGCCGCCGAGCACCACGGCGACCACCCGGCCGCCGGCGCCGCCGCCGACGCCCCCGCCGGCCTCGCCGAGCCGGCCGCGGAGGGCGGCGTCGAGGCCAAGCGGGTGATCTACGGCACGGTCGACGGCCGTGAGATCACCGGCTACCTGGCCCGTCCGGCCGGCGCCGGCACCGGCCTCCCCGCCGTGATCGTGATCCACGAGTGGTGGGGCCTCAACGACAACGTCGAGACCATGGCCCGGATGCTCGCCCACGAGGGCTACGCGGCGCTCGCGGTCGACCTCTACGGCGGCGAGAAGGCCGACAGCCCCGAGGGGGCGCGCGCGCTGATGCAGAAGACCCTCGACGACATGGAGCCGGCGAAGGCCAACCTGCGCGCCGCGCACGGCTACCTCTCCGGACAGCTCGGCGCGCCCTCGACCGGCGTCATCGGCTGGTGCTTCGGCGGCGGCTGGTCGCTCCAGACCGCGCTCCTGATCCCCGACCTCGACGCCGCGGTCATGTACTACGGCCGTGTGGTCACCGACCCCGAGGAGCTCAAGGCGCTCGACACCCCGCTCCTCGGCATCTTCGGCGCCGACGACCAGGGCATCCCGGTCGACGACGTGCGCAAGATGGAGGCCGCGCTCGAGGTGCTCGGCAAGGACGTCGCGATCCACGTCTACGAGGGCGCCGGCCACGCCTTCGCCAACCCCTCCGGCACCCGCTACCAGGCCGAGGCGGCGAAGGACGCCTGGGAGAAGACCACGGCGTTCTTCGCCGGGCACCTGAAGGCGGGGTCGTAGCGGCCGCGCCCCGCGGAGGCTCGGCGGCTCTACGCCGGCGGCGGCGGTACCGGCACGTAGCAGCCGCGCAGCAGCCGGATCAGCTCGAGCGCGAAGGCGAGGCGCTGGCCGTCCTCGTAGCCGTCGTTCCAGACCGCGCTCTCGCCGCCCTCGGTGTCCGGGTAGATGCGGGCGCCGAGGAGCGCCGGGCAGTCGCCGAGGTAGTCGTCGCGCACCTCGATCACACCGGCGCCGAAGCCGGCGAGGTAGTCGGGATCCTCGCGGACCCGGTCGCTGACCCGGGTCGCCTCCTCGACCGCCTCGGCGAGGCGCGCGTCGACCGCCCGGTTCACCTCGGCGGCCTTCCACGCCGCGTGCTCGGCGAGCGTGCGCTCGTAGCCCTCCGGGTACTCCGCGCGCCGGCGGCCGTTCCAGGCCGGCGACGCCTCGGCGGCGCGGGCGTCGCCGTGCCGCTCGAGGAGCCCGTCGAGCACCCCCTCGACCTCCGCGGCCGGCGCCCGGCGCGGCGCGCCCAGCTCGAGTTGCACCTTGCAGGAGAGCGGTTCGTAGAGCGTGAACGGCCCGTCGCGGAACTCGGCCAGCACCTGCTCGGCGAGATCGAGGAAGAGGTCGACCCGGCCCCCCATCCGCACCTCGACCTTGTCGACCCGCGCCAGCTCGCCGGCCTCGAAGCGGTGGTCGCCCTTGCTGTCGGTGCGCGTCCCGACGACGGTGTTGTCGGTGTAGAGCCCGCCGCAGTCCGAGGCGACCGGCACGCGCACGATCACCCAGGCGCCGCGATAGCGAGCGTTGAGCTGGTCTTCGAGGTCCTGGGCGGCGAGCGGCGGCGGCGCGCCGAGCGCGGCGGCGAGGGGGAGGGCGAGCGCGGCGGCGCCGGCGAGGCGGCGCGGCGAGAGGTGGAGGTTCGGATTCACTCCGTGGATTCTAGCCCGCGGAGACCGCGGCGAGCGGCCGGCCATCCCGCGCGCCGGGGAAAGCCGCCCCAGCCGCGGCAGTGGGTTACGATCCGCGCAGGGGCCCCTTCGCGGCGAAGCCACGGCTCCGGGTCCGCGACCGCATCGCCGGAGGAGGAACCGCTTGAGAGTCGGGATTCTCGGCCTGGGCAAGATGGGCGGCGGCATCGCCGCGCGCCTGGTCGCCGGCGGCCACGAGGTGGTGGGCTGCGACCGCGAGCGGGCGCCCGCCGAGCGCCTCGCCGCGTCCGGCGGGCGGCCGGCGGACTCTCTCGAGGACCTGGTGGCGCGGCTCTCCCCGCCCCGCGTGGTCTGGCTGATGCTGCCGGAGGGGAGGGCGGTGGATGCCGCGCTCGACTCCCTGCTGCCGCGGCTGGCGCCGGGCGACCTGGTGGTCGACGGCGGCAACTCCTACTACCGGGACAGCCAGCGGCGCGCGCGCGAGTACGCCGAATCGGGCGTCGAGTACCTGGACGTCGGAGTCAGCGGCGGGGTCTGGGGCCGCGAGCAGGGGTACTGCCTGATGATCGGCGGCACCGCGGTCGCCGTCCGCCTTGTGGAGCCGATCCTGCGCACCCTGGCGTACTCGGCCGAGGGCGGATGGCGCCACCTGGGACCGAGCGGTGCCGGCCACTTCGTGAAGATGGTCCACAACGGCGTCGAATATGGTTTGATGCAGGCTTACGCGGAAGGTTTCTCGCTGCTGGAGAAGAAGCGGGACCTCGACCTCGACCTCGGCGCGGTCTGCGACCTGTGGCGGAACGGGAGCGTGATCCGCTCCTGGCTGCTGGACCTGATCGGCCGGGCGCTCGAGCGGGACCCCTCCCTCGGCGACGTCGAGCCTTTCGTCCCGGACTCGGGCGAGGGCCGCTGGACGGTCCTCGAGGCCGTGGAGCTGGGTTCGCCGGCGCCGGTGATCGCGCAGGCCCTGTTCGAGAGGTTCGCCTCGCGGGACGACGATGCCTATGGCCGCAAGCTCCTCGCAGCGCTCCGCCACGAGTTCGGCGGCCACGCCGTCCGGCGGAAGCAACAAGCCGGCGGAGCGGAGGAGCCGGCCGGCGGCGTCCTCGCCGTTGCGCCGAGCCCGACGGCGGAGGTCGTCTGACGACGCTCCTCGCAAGAAGGTCCACCTGGTCGTTGCCGGCGCCAGCCAGTGGGGCCAGCACGCCTGCGCCCACGTCCTGCACCGTTCGATCGGCCGCGGCGGCCGGGTCACCCTGATCGTCGCGCGGCGTTTCGAGCACCTCTTCCGCAACCGGCGACCCTCGATCAAGGAGTGGGAGCGCTACGGCTCGCTCAAGGAGTGCCTCGACGACCTGCGCGCCGACGGGCAGCCGATCGACTATGTCTTCGACGATCACCTCCATCACCTCGCCGCCCAGCTCTTCGAGCACCAGCGGGAGTATCTGCGGCTGGGCTACGTGGTCACCGGCGCGGAGGAGCACTACCCCTACACTCAGGTGCTCTCGATCTGCTGTGACCGGGTGCTGGTCGAAAAACCGATCTCGAAGCTGGTGCGCGACGTCGATCCGGTCGACGGCCGGTTCCGGCGCCTGGCCCGGGAGCTCCCCGCCGGCGGGCAGGAGCGGGTCTTCGGATGCGATCACTTTTCGTTCCGCAAGGGGTTCACCGACGCGCTGCAGCCGCTGGACGGGTTCATCGAGCGGCACCTGGGGCACCGGCTGCGCTATCACTTCAGCTTCTTCGAGACGGCGACGCGCGAGGCCCTGACCGCGCGCCCGGCGGCGATGCAGGACGGCAGCCTCCTCGACGTCGCGATCACCCACGGTCTCGGGCCCCTCAGCTATCTGGTCAAGCAGGCCCGGCACTTCCGCGAAGCCCAGACCGGACCGGCCGCGGAGCCGCCGGACCTCCACCGGGCGATCACCTGGGAGAGCGCCGAGGGTTTCCAGTTGCGCGAGCGTGCGGACGCCAAGGCGCCGCTGATCGTCCCGGTCCTCGCCGAGACCGCGGCGCGGGTCGAGGGCACCTACCACGAGCCCGGGATCGCGCCGGCGGACGGCGACGCGCGAGGCTGGAGGATCGACCTCGTCCTCGAGAGCGCCAAGGCCGCCGCCCGACGGGACCGCTTCCTGCGCCTCGACTGCGAGACCTGCACGGGTCGGGTCCGCGGCCCCGGGCGCGGAGTCGACGCGGTCTACTTCGGGATCTCGCTCGGCGCCGCGGGGTACACGGTGTGCGATTTCGCCGGCCGCCACAGCGGCGAGGAGTTCGCGCCGCCGGGCGAAGTCGCGGACTCCCACCCGCTCAAGGCGCCCGAGTTCGACGGCGGCTGGAGGTCCGACCGGGCCGGCGGCAACGTCGAGGCGGAGGTCGCCCAGGCGGCGATGCTCGAGGCGTTCTTCGCCCCCGTCCTGGACGACCGCTTCATCCCGATCGACGAGGCCTGCCGGATCGTGCGGCTGGGCATGGAGGCCCAGGCCCTGGCCTTCTGCGGGCCGCGACCCGCCTATGTCCTCGGCCATGATTTCGGCGCCGACGAGAGAGACCGGAGCTGGCCGGGCCGACCCGAGACCGGGGCGCCCGCGGAGCCGGCGCCCCGGAACGAGGAGCACCGCGAGTTGAAAAAGCTGTGGCGGAGCACCACCGGCACGCGAGCGACGGCGCTCTTCCCCGCCGCCTTGGGGCTCCCGGAGGATGAGTCGCTCCCCGCCTCCTGCTACCGGATCCTGACCGTGCTGGGTCCGGAGGGCTACGGCAACTCCGACGTCGCCGCGATCCTCCGCGACAAGCTGGGCGCGCCTCGCCGCGCAGGAGCCGCAGAGAGGCGAGCCCGGCGCTTCGAGGTCCGCCTCCTGAGCGTCGGCCGCGACGAGCAGTGGTGCCTCGACCTGGGCTCCGGCACCTCGACCGAGGACCGCCTGGTGCGCGAGCTGGTCGAGGCGCTCGGGATCGGCTCGACCACCGCCGACACCCCCGCGGCGAAGCTGCTCGGACGCCTCGCCGACTGCCGTTGCGATCTCGAGCGGGAGTGCCGGGTCCTGATCTTCAACGGCATCGACCGGCTGGGGGACAAACCCTGGGCGGAGCTGGTCGGCTTCCTCAACCAGCTACCGGCCTCCCACCGCCTGGTGTTCGTGACCAACCGCGGCGACCGCGCCGTCGGCCCGGTGTTCGAGACCGCGGAGCTGGTCGAAGCCTACCGGTCGGTCGACCAAAGGCTCGACACCCGCGGCGACCGGCGCCGGCTGGCCGAGGCGGTGGGCCGCCTGGTCCTCGGCAACGACCCGGCCGACGAGCGCGAGGATGCCCGGCGAGTGCGCGAGGACGTAGAGCGGAGCGTCGACCGCCTGGCCCAGGGCAATCTCACGGTGGAACGCCAGCTCTTCCGCTGGCTGGCCGACGTCGTGGTCCCGGCGCAGCGGGCGGCCCACCGGGACGCCCGGCGCTTCACCACCAAACGCGCGTGGGGCGCCCTACTCCACGAGCTGGCCGTCCTGAGCGTGCCCCAGACCCTGACGCCGTTCCCCGAGCGGCTGCTCGACCGCGTCAGCCTGTCCTGCCTGGCCGCCCTCGGCGCGACCGACCGCGACGCCGTCGCCGCGCTCGCCCGGCTCTCCGACGGTGCCCCGGACGAGGCGCTGCACCTGGCGTTTCCGGGCTTCGCCGCCCGCGCCTCGGTCCAGGGGCCGTTGCGCTCGCTCTTCCTCCGGACGGAGGGGCAGTGGGTGCTGTTCCCCCGCGTCCGCCGCGCCGCAGTCCGCCTGTTCGAGGACGCGCTCGCAAGCATGGGCCGGCGCGGCGCCGGCAAAGAGATCTCGCCAGAGGACCCGGCGCCGCCGGGCGACGGCGCCCAGGGAGACGAGCTGCGCAAGCTGCTCCGCGAGATCGACGACCGACGCCTGCTGCTCGCGCTGCCCCAGGGCTCGCACTACGACGAAGCCCGCCTCGACCGCCTCCAGGCGATGGCCGAGCGCGGGGTCCACGGCCTCGGCAAGCTCGACCTCGACGGCACCCTGATGGAGGATCTGCTCCTCGACCTCGCCGAGTCGTTCGAGGTCGGCGTGCGCGGGCGCACCGACCTGCGCGCGGCGCGGCTGCTTGGCCTGCTGATCGAGAAACCGACCAACCTCGCCATGCTGACCCGGGCACGGTTCCTCAACCTCGATGCCTGGGCCGGGGCGGGCGGAGCCACCTCGTCCCCGCAGCTCGTTCCGATCATGAACCGGCTGGCCGACGCCGACCGGGTGGCCGAGCTGTGCGCGCCGTTCGAGGCGGCGCTGCATCCGAAGCCGGCGGATGACGAGCCCCCCGAGGCTCCCGACCCCGGCAGCCGCGACCAGCGGCGCAGGGCCCGGCACGCGCTGCTGCGCGTGCGATCGCACCGCAACCTCTTGATGGCCGACGTGTTCCGAACCCAGGCCTGGTACTGGCTGCTCGGGCTCGACGCCCCGAGCGGCTACGTGTTCGAGCAGGAGGACCGTCTCCTGCGCTCGGCGGCGGAGGCGCGGCGGTTCCTCGGGGCGGCCGCGAACGGCGAGGAGGAGCGCCTGCGGGCGCAGCTCCTGGCGGTCCTGGCGTTCTTCTATGCCCGGGACCTGACCGGCCAGGGGCAGCCGCCGCTCGAGGAGAGCTTCGGCTACGACGGGATCCGCGAGGACCTCGTCGGCCTCGGCTCGGACGCCGCCCGGCGCCTGGCCCTGGGTCTCCACCTGACCCGCGAGGCGCTCGGGATCAACGTCTCGCTGAGCCGCCTCTCGAGCCGAAAGAACCCCGATCTCGAGCCGCTGGCCCTCGACGCCGCGAGCGGAGCCTGCCGCAACCGGCTCAATCTCGCCCTGTTCTCTTGCCTGCTGGCGGAGAAGGTCGGGTCCGATCTGCGAGCGTGTTACCGCGAGGAGGCGGCCGCCGCGTTCGTTCAGGCCGGGAAAGGAAGGAAGGCCCCGCGCTGCAACGACGAGCCGTACTACGCGCTGGTCCAGGCTCGCATGCTCGACCAGGGGATCGTCAAAGGCAAGGGCACCGACGCCGTCCAATGTGCTTCCCGAGCGGTCGAAGGCTATCGGCGCCGGGGGCAGGAGTACTTCGTGACCACGGCCAAGGCCTACCTCGAGAAGCTGACGGAACGGAAGGCGGGCGAAGCCGCCGGTTAGTCCGAAGTTCCAGTGTTACCGATTGGGCGGGCCCCAATGTTTGCTGTGCTTTGAGTCGGATCTGGTGGGTAGGGTTCTGGCTACATTCGTTGGCCGACGCCGAGCAGCTCGAGGGCCTTTCGCTGGTGTTCGTTGGGCCGCGTGGTCATGGGGAAGGTTTCGTCGTCGCCGGCTCCGGTGCGGCGCACGCGGTTGCGGACGATGGTGGCGAGTTGGCCGAGCAGGTCGCGGAAGCTGTGGACGGTGAAGCCCTCGGGGGTCCTTTGGGTTGCGGCCTTGGCCAGCGCGGCCGGCGAGCGGCGGGCGGGCGCGACGATGGAGGATCGTTGGGCTGAGGCCGCGGCGCGGTCGTGGTCGTCGAACAGCAGCGGCGCGAGGGCCTGTCGCATGTGCCATTCGACGTAGTAGGCGAGCATGCACAGCAAGACGTGGGCGCGTACGCGCTCGGCCGTGCGGTGGTAGATGGGCCGCACCTTCAGATCGACCGTCTTGAAGCAGCGAAACGCCCGTTCGACGGTCGACAGCGACTTGTAGTTGCGCACCGTCTGCTCGGCGGACATCTGCTCGGCCGCTACGTCGGTGCGGATCACGTAGAGGCCGTCGAGGGCCGCCTCGGCGCGGATCTGCTCCTGCTTGCGCGCGAAGGTGAAGCCGTCGTCGGTGATGGTCATCTCGAAGTGCTTGGCGACCTTGTAGCGGTTGGCCACCCGCCCCACCCGCAGGCCGATGGCCGCCGCGCCGCGCAGCGGACGGCGCTCGCGGGTGGTGGCCGCGGCAATGGCGGCCAGCTGCTTTTCGGTGGCCGCCAAAAGCTCCTCCCGCTTGCGCGCCCGCTCGTTGGCCAGCAGCGGGTTGCGGCACACCATCAGCCGCTCGCCGGGATAGTCGGGCGAGGTGATCTCGGCCAGGTCGCGCTCGTCGAACAGCGAGAGCTCGAAGGCCCCCTCGGCGAGCAGCTTGGCGATCGCCGGGCCGCGCAGGGCGCTGATCCAGCTCAAACCCTCCACCGGGCGCAGCTCGTTGCGGATGCGCGCCGAGGTCACAAGGCCCCGGTCGCCCACCAGCACGACGCGTGCGATGCCGAAGCGCTGGCGGAGCTTTTCGATCTGCGGCCCGAGCGTCGTGGGATCGCCGGTGTGGCCGTCGAAGACCTCCACCGCCACCGGCCGGCCCTCTGGATCGCACAACAGGCCGATGACGATCTGCAGCTTGTCCCGCCGGCCGTCGCGGCTGTGGCCGAGCCGGGCCAGCGGGCAGGTGCGCCCCTCAAAGTAGGTCGAGGTCACGTCGTAGAGCACCAGGGTGCCGTCGAGATGACGCCGGGCGAGCGCCACCTCGATGCGGCCCTGGCGGGCGAGCAGCCAGTCCATCGCCGCGTACAGCTCGTCGGTCTCGGCGTCCTCGACGCCGAGCAGCTCCCCGAGCGTCGAGCGCGCGGTGTCGCGGTGCACGGCGCGGCCGGTGGCGAGCTTGGAGCCCGGCTCCACCACGCGCGCCACGATCATGGCCGTGACCAGGTCCCGCTCGCGACACCGGCGTGCGCCGAGTAGCCGTTCCAGGCCGAGGTTGCGCAGCGTCCCCAGGGTGGCCGCGACGTGGCCGTGGGGGAGGCTGCGGACGATCTCGAAGACCTCCTCGGCGGCCACCAGGGCTTCGCCGCGCAGCGACCGCCGGACGGCGTCGAGCGCGTGCGGCGGCAGGTGCGAGAGGTTGCCCAGGGTCTCGTGCTTGACCTTGCCGTCCTCGCGGTAGGTGCGACGCAGCAGGTGGGTCTCGTAGACGCGGCCCTTGTACAGGCGCCTGGTTGTGGCTACGTGGACTGCATTGCCTCTGCGAGCCATGGACTGCATATTAGCAGGCAGCAGCTCTTTTGCGCAGAGCTACTTGTTACACTTTAGTGGCTACGATGTGAACTCCAAAAGCGGACACAACTCCCGTCAGATCAATGGATTGGGCGCGGCGAGACCGTGGAACTTCGGGCTAGTCAGCTCCCTTCGCCGGCGGCCGCCGCTTCCAGCCCGACCGCGATCTCGAACGCCGCGCTCGCGCCCGGCTCCAGCTCGCAGACGTCGGCGCGGGGGTTCCCGGCCGCCAGCAGGTTGAGGCCGTCCGGCGGCGCCGAGAGCGGTTCGATCGCCAGCGCCGGCCGCCCCGGCGGCGTGTAGAGCTGGACGTGACGGACCGGCCGCCGCTCGCCGTCGCCATCGGCCGCAAAGCGGACGAAGCGCCGCAGGCGGAAGCCGGCCATACCGCTGCGGGTCGCGAGGGCGGTCCGTTCCTCGATCCAGCACTCGACGATCCCGTGGTCGGGGCCGAGGTCGGTGAAGACGTCGTCCCAGCGCTCGTCCGGTCGCAGCGGGCGGCCGGCGCGGAAGTCGTCGGCCCCGGTCACCGCGACGACGCGGCCGGTGGGGATGGGCTCCGGGCGGCCGTCGAGCTGCCAGCGGCCGGCGGCGGGGACGCGGACCGTGCACTCGCCGGCGCGGTGCAGGTAGGGGTGCCAGCCGACGTTGAGCGGCTGGACGCGGTCGCCGGTGTTGGTCAGGCGCACGGTGGAGCGCAGCTCGCCCTCGGTCAGGCGCACCTCGTGCTCGGCGCGGAACTGAAACGGGAAGCCGTGGCGACCGGGTCCGGGTCCGTCGGGCCGGACCTCCACGGCGCAGACGATCGCCTCGGCCGAGCGGCGGTCGACCTGCCACTCGAGGTCGCGGAGGAAGCCGTGGCGGGGGGGAACCAGCCGGTACTCCTCGCCGCCGTAGGTGCAGCGGCCGCTCTGGTCGCGGCCGGTCCGGCCCGGCGTGGGAGCGAGCAGCGGGATGCCGTAGGAGGTCGGCTTGACCGCCAGGGTCGCCGGATCGACCGCCTCGAGCACCGGCACCGGCCACGACCAGTCTGTCTGCTGGACGGTGAGCGCGACCACGGCCGCCCCCCAGGCGGGGGCGACCGCCGCCCGGGTGACGCCGGTCTCGGAGCGGTGGGTCAGGAGGTGGAGAGCCGGGAGCGTCGGGTGACCGGCCTGGTCCTGGTTCGCCATCGCGCCTCCCGATCAGACCGCGACCGCGGTCAGGGCGGCGGCCAAGTCGCCCAGCGCTTCGGCCGGGCGTGCGCCGAGGTCGATGCGCAGCAGCGGCCGGCCGCGGCGGACCAGCGCGGCGGCGTCGCCGGCGGCCTGGGCGCGGATCAGGGCGCCGAAGGTGTGGCCGGCCCCCGGCACCGCGAGGTCCTCGGCGGGGCGATCGACGAGCTGGAGCACGCGCAGGCCCGGGGGGCCGCCCTTGTAGAGCTGCCCCGCCGAGTGCAGCAGGCGCGGCGCCCAGCCGAGCAGGACCGCGAGCCCGCTGCGCGCCGCCGCCGCCCGGCGCAGCTCGGCGAGCGCGGCGGCGGTCTCCGGGTCCGGCGCCAGGTAGGCGTTGATCGCCAGGGCGCCCTCGCACGCGCCCTCGAGCCAGCGTTCCAGCGCGGCGCGGGCCGTGCCGTCGCCGGTCCAGGCGAGGAGCTCCGGGGCCGCGGGGGCGCCCTCGCCGCCCGCCATCATCTGTCTCGCCAGGCGCTTCGACTCCTCGACGTCGGGCTGGTCGAACGGCTGGACGCCGAGCGCGGCGGCGGCCGCCGCGGTCGCCAGCTCCCAGCGGAGCATCTCGGCGCCGAGGTCGTAGCGGTCGCCGAGGACGATCTCGACCACCGGGTGGCCGGCCGCGGCGAGAGCGGCGAGGCCGGCCGTGAGCCCGGCGTCGGCGTCGCCTTCGAGCCGGATCGCCACGAACAGGCGATCGCCGCCGTAGGCCGCAGGCGCACCGAGCGGCTCGCCGACCACCGGCACCACGCCGCGGCCGTCCTTGCCCAGGCTCTCGGCGACGAGCTGCTCGATCCAGCCGGGGAACGACGAGAGCGCCGGCGAGGTCAGAAGGGTCAGCTTGTCGCGGCCGGCCAAAGCCGCGGCGGCGATCGCGGCGCCGAGCGCGAGCGCCGGGCTCTCCATCTCGGGGACGCCGGGTCCCGAGGCCTGGGCCATGACGAAGGCGCGGTCGAGGAGCTTCCCGACGTCGGCTCCGGCCAGCGCCGCCGGCAGGAGGCCGAACGGGGTCAGCGCCGAGTAGCGGCCGCCGACGTCGGGCGGGGCGGTGATCAGGCGCCGGAAGCCGCGCTCGGCGGCCAGCCGAGCGAGCGGCGTGCCGGGGTCGGTGACCGCGACGAAGCGGCGCCCCGGTTCGGCGACCGCACCCGCGGCGCGCTCCCAGGCGGCGCGGAACAGCGCGTCGGTCTCGACCGTCGTCCCCGACTTGCTCGACACCACGAAGAGCGTCGCCGCCGGGTCGAGGCGGTCGAGCGCGGCGCGCACCGCCGCGGGATGGGTGGTGTCGAGGACCGAGAGGCGCGGCCAGCCGCCGGCGCCGGGGTCGCCGCCGCCGAGGACGGCGCCGAAGACCTCCGGCGCCAGGCTCGAGCCGCCCATGCCGAGGACGACGACGTCGCGCGTCCCCTCGGCCGACACCTCGGCGGCGAAGCCGGCGAGCGCCTCGGCGGCCATGGCCATCGACTCCGGCAGCACCAGCCAGCCGAGCCGGTCGGCGACCTCGGGCGGCCACTCGCCGGCGGCCGCGGCGGCGGGGGCGAAGAGCGAGACGTCGCGCGAGAAGAGCCGCGCCGAGAAGCGCTCGTCCTGCCACCGCTGGAGCCGGCGCGAGGCGTCGCCGCGCAGCTCGCCGAGCCGCAGCTCGGGCCGGCGCGCGCGGCGGGCGAGCATCCGCCGGCGCTTCCCCTCGACCGCGGCGAGCAGGGTGTCGAACGACGCCGCGAACGCCTCGACGCCGTCGCGCTGGAGCTTGTCCGTGATCGCGTCGAGGTCGACCCCGGCCGCGGCCAGCCGCCCGAGGTGGGCCTCGGCCTCGCCGACCGCCTCGGTCAGGCTCGGCCGCACCCCGCCGTGGTCGCGGAACGCCTCGACGGTCGCCGGCGGCAGGGTGTTGACGGTCTCCGCGCCGATCAGCTCCTCGACGTAGACGACGTCGCGGTAGGCCGGGTTCTTGGTGCTGGTGCTCGCCCAGAGGACGCGCTGCGGGCGGGCACCGCGGGCGGCCAACGCGGCGAACGGCTCGCCGTGGAAGATCTCCTCGAACCGCCGGTAGGCGAGCTTGGCGTTGGCGATCGCGGTGCGGCCGCGGAGCGCCAGAGCCTCCGCGGTGCCGATCCGCTCGAGCGCGGCGTCGGCGGCGGTGTCGACCCGGCTGACGAAGAACGACGCCACCGAGGCGAGTCGCGCCGGCTCGGCCGCACGCGCGAGGCCGCGCAGGTAGGCCTGGGCCACCGCCTCGTAGTCGGCGAGCGAGAACATCAGGGTGACGTTGACGTTGATCCCCTCGCCGATCAGGGTCTCGAACGCCGGCACCCCGGCCGCGGTCCCCGGGACCTTGATCATCAGGTTGGGCCGATCGACCGCGCGCCAGAGCCGGCGCGCCTCCTCGACCGTCGCCGCCGTGTCGTGGGCGAGATAGGGGGAGACCTCGAGCGAGACGTAACCGTCGGCGCCGCCGGTCTCGTCCCAGACCCCGCGGAGCTGGTCGGCGGCGGCGCGGATGTCGGCCACCGCCAGCCGCTCGTAGAGGTCGCCGGCGCCGGCCCGCGGCTCGGCGGCGAGCACCTCGGCGATCTGGGCGTCGTAGTCGCCGCCGGCGGCGATCGCCTGCTGGAAGATCGACGGGTTGCTGGTGACGCCGGCGACCCTGTCCTCCGCGATCAGCCGGGTCAGCCCGCCCCCGGTGAGGAGGCCGCGGTGGATGAAGTCGAGCCACGCCGCCTGGCCGGCCTCCTGGAGCTTGCGCAGCGGGTTCATCGGGATCGCCTCCTCCGGCCGGATCCTCTCACAGGGTCGGCGCTCCCGCGTCCAGCCGCTGATAGGCTCGCGCGTCATGAAACCGCCGGTCCCCTCCCGCCGCTACCGCCTCTTCGAGACGCTCCTCGCGCTCGTCGCGATCGCCGTCTTCGGAGCGTGCTCGGCCGAGCCCGATGCGACCGCGGCCGCCGGGCCGGACGAGGCGGCGGCGGTCCAGCGCTACGAGGCGCGCGGGGTGGTCAGCCGGCTGCCGACCGAGTCGGCGCCGGCGCTCTACGTGCGGCACGAGACGATCCCGGACTTCGTCGGTTTCGACGGCGAGGTGGTCGCGATGGAGTCGATGATCATGCCGTTCCCGCTCGCCGGCGGGATCGACCTCGCCGGCATCGAGCCCGGCGACAAGGTCGCCTTCACGCTCGAGGTCGAGTGGGAGAGCGACGATCCCTACCGGATCAGCCGGATCGAGGAGCTGCCGCCCGACACCGCGCTCGATCTCGGAGATTGAGGGCGGCACGACCCATTCACCTTGGACTCTCGAGAGGAGAAGAGATCATGCCAGTCAGGACCTCCAACGCCGCCTGGGAGGGCGGCCTCAAGGACGGCAAGGGCACCGTGGCGCTCGGCAGCGGCGCGTTCGAGGGTCCGTACTCGTTCGGCTCGCGCTTCGAGGAGGGGACGGGGACCAACCCCGAGGAGCTGATCGCCGCCGCCCACGCCGGCTGCTTCTCGATGGCGCTCGCCGCCGGGCTCGAGCGCGCCGGCCATCGCGCCGACCGGGTCGCCACCACCGCCCGCGTCCGCCTCGAGAAGCTGGAGGCGGGGTTCGCGATCACCCGCATCGACCTCGACTGCGAGGCGCAGGTGCCCGGGCTCGACAACGAAGCGTTCCAGGGCCACGCCAAGCAGGCCAAGGAAGGGTGCCCGGTCTCGAAGGCGCTGGCAGCGGTCGAGATCCACCTCGAAGCGCGGCTGTTGAGTTAGCCCTACTCCCCCACCGCCACGACCCGCCCCTCGCCGAGGAGCGCCGCGGGGTCGATCCGGGCGCCCCGCCAGCGGGCGCCGAAGTGGAGGTGCGGGCCGCTCGAGCGGCCGGTCGAGCCGACCTTGCCGATCGTCGCGCCGGCGGCGATCTCCTGCCCCTCCTCGACCGCGATCGCGGAGAGGTGGAAGTACATCGTGATCAGGCCGTCGCCGTGGTCGAGGAAGACGCTCCGGCCGGCGAAGAAGTGGTCGTCCGCCAGCGCCACGGTGCCGGCCGCGGCGGCGCGCACCGGGGTGCCGGCCGCGGCGGCGTAGTCGGCGCCGGTGTGGGGGCTCCGCGGCTCGCCGTTGAACACCCGCCGGGCGCCGAAGCGGCCTCCGGGCGGAGGGTCGGCGAGCGGGTGCGCCAGCGGCAGGGTGAACCGCCGCGGCGTGCGCAGAGACCAGAGGGCGCCGATCTCGCGGTTCTCGCGCTCGATCCGCACGAGGTCCGCGGGCGAGGGGTGGACCTTGCTCTCGTCCTCGATGGTCACCCGCTGCTCGGGGTAGGGGTAGGCGCCGACCCGCACCGCCGCCTCGTCGCGCCGCTCGCCGGTGATGCGCACCACGGTCACCCGCCCGGCGCCGCGCAGGAGGTCGATCGGGTACCAGCAGACGTCGCCGATCGGCGCCCAGCTCTCCCCCTCCATCGCGCAGCGCTCGGTGCCGGGGCCGCTCCAGCGGACCAGGCCGCCGGGGTCGACGGTGGGCGGCGAGGAGGCGGCGGCCGGCGCCGCGGCGCAAGCGGCGACGAGGAGGGCGGAGAGGAACAAGGCGGGGAATCGCATCCCGGCCGATCGTACCCCACCCCCGCTGCTATGATCCGCGCCCGTGAAGCGGATCCTGGTCACGGGCGCGGGGGGACAGATCGGCTCCGAGCTGGTACCGGCGCTCCGCGGCGCCTACGGCGAGGACGCCGTGCTCGCCACCGACCTCCTCCACCCGCCGCCCGGGGGCCCCTCGGCGCTTCTCGACTGCATCGACGCCGCCGCCTTCGCCGAGGCGGTCCGCCGCCATCGCGCCGACACCGTCTACCACCTGGCCGCGATGCTCTCGGCCAAGGGCGAGCGCGAGCCGCTCCGCGCCTACCGGGTCAACATGGAGTGCGTGGTCAACGCCCTCGAGGTGGCGCGCGAGGCGGGCTGCGCGCTCTTTTTCCCCAGCTCGATCGCCGCCTTCGGCCCCGACTCGCCGCGCGACCCGACCCCCCAGGTCGCCGTCCAGCGCCCGACCTCGATCTACGGCATCACCAAGGTCGCCGGCGAGCTGCTGTGCGACTACTACCGGCAGCGCTGGGGGATCGACACCCGCGGCGTCCGCTACCCCGGGTTGATCTCCTACACCCAACCGCCGGGCGGCGGCACCACCGACTACGCGGTCGAGATCTTCCACGCCGCGCTCGCCGAGGGGCGCTACTCCTGCTTTCTCGCCGAGGGCACCCAGCTCGACATGATGTACATGCCCGACGCGGTGCGCGCCTCGATCGAGCTGATGGAGGCCGACGGCGACCGGCTCCGCCACCACAACGCCTACAACGTGACGGCCATGCAGGTGACCCCGGAGAGCCTGGCCGCCGAGATCCGCCGCCACCTGCCCGGCTTCGCGATCGACTACCGGGTCGATCCGGTGCGCCAGCGGATCGCCGACTCCTGGCCGCGCCGGCTCGACGACTCGGCGGCCCGCGAGGACTGGGGATGGCGTCCCGAGTACGACCTCGCCGCGCTGACCGCCGACATGATCGCGCACCTGGCGCCCGTCGTCCCCGCCGGCTGACTTCCAAGGGCGCGCGCCGCGAGGAGATCCCGATGCCGCTCGACCGCCTCTCCGAGACCCTCTCCCGGCACGTCGAGGAGCTGCGCCGCCAGGGCACCGCCAAGGGGGACGAGTCGGTGGTCACCGGCGTCGTGCCGGCGGCCCACGGCTTCGGCCCGCGCTTCTTGCTCGAGGGGGCCGAGAACCGCCGCTTCATCCGCATGAACTCCAACTCCTACCTCGGCATGGGGCTGCGCCACGAGGTGATCGCCGCCGAGGAGGAGGGGACCCGCCGCTACGGCGCCGGTCCGGGCGCGGTGCGCTTCATCAGCGGCACCCTGCGGCCGCACGTCGACCTCGAGCAGCGCCTCGCCGAGTTCCACGGCCGCGAGGCGGCGATGCTCTTCTCGTCGGCCTACGCGACCGTGCTCGGCGTGCTGGTGCCGCTCGTCTCCGCCGAGACCGCGGTGATCTCCGACGCGCTCAACCACAACTGCATCATCAACGCCGTGAAGATGGCGCGGCCGATGACCAAGGCGGTCTACCCGCACAACGACGTCGCCGGGCTCGAGCGGGCGCTCGAGGAGGCCGCCGCCGCGGGCGCCCGCCGCGCGGTGGTGGTGACCGACGGGATCTTCTCGATGCGCGGCGACCATGCCCCGCTGGCCGGCATCGCGGAGCTGGCGCGGCGCTTCGACGGCCGCTTCGCCGAGAACGTCGTCCTGGTGGTCGACGACTCGCACGGCGTCGGCGCCTTCGGCCCGACCGGCCGCGGCACCGAGGAGGCGACCGGCGGCCGCGCCGACGTGCTGGTCGCGACCCTGGGCAAGGCGCTCGGGGTCAACGGCGGCTACGTCGCGTCGAGCCGGGCGGTGGTCGCCTACCTGCGCGAGACCGCGCCGCTCTACATCTACTCGAACCCGATCACCGCCGGCGAGGCGTGCGCGGCGCGGGCCGCCCTCGAGCTGCTCGACGGGCCGGTCGGCCGCGAGCTGCTCGAGCGGCTGCGCGCGCTCACCCGCCGCTTCGAGCGCGGGCTGGTCGAGCTGGGGTTCGAGGTCATCCCCGGCGACCACCCGGTGGTGCCGCTGATGGTGCGCGACACCGCCAGGACCCGGGCGCTGGTCGCCCACCTGCGCGAGCACGGCGTCCTCGCCACCGGCCTCGCGTACCCGGTGGTGCCCAAGGGGGACGAGGAGATCCGCTTCCAGGTCTCGGCCGACCACACCGAGGCCGACCTCGACCAGGTGCTCGCGGTGCTGGCTTCGTTCGCCTGATCACTCCCGGCGGCGGCGGACGGGGTCGCCGTCCGGCGCCGCTTCCGGCAGCCGCGAGAGCAGGTCGAGCACGAGGGCCGAGAGCCGCGTCGCCACGCGCCCGGCCTCGGCCGACACCTGGTCGATCTCGCGCCGGAGGTCGCGCGCGCCCACCCTCGGCGCCGCGCCCGGGTTGACGCCGCCGGGGTCGGCGAGGTGGTTCAGCCGCTCGATGAACGCCTTGGCCTCCTCGATCGTGGCGAGCGGCAGCCCGAGGCCCGCGGTCAGCCGCAGCAGGGTTTCGAGCTTCGGCACCGCCTTGCCGCTCTCGTACTTCGAGATCGCGTTGTTGCGCACGCCGGAGGCGTGCTCGAGCTCCTTCTGGCTCATCCCGCGGGCGATGCGCAGGATCTTGAGAGCGATGTCCAGGCGGTCGGTCGCGGCCATAAGCGCCGAATCTACCCGTTACCGGACCGAGCCGGCAAAGTAAATCTCTGACAGGGAAGGGTTTGCGGACTCCATTCCGGTGACGTGCCGAGGCGGATTGATTCCTCCGAGGCCAACTTATGCCCCCTTGAAAGTAAAAGAAACTGCCCAACTTCGCTTCCGGAGCAAGAGTGTCGCGGACAGCCCCGGGCGATCCACCCTGCCGGCTCCCGCCGCCGGCGCCGGCCCGAGATCGGATCTGCGCGGACCGGCGGTGTCCCGGAGGCGCGTGCTAACGTCGCCGCTCGAACGCCATGCTCCAGCGCATCCTCAGCGGCCCGCAGCAGGAGCTGCTGAGCTCCGTGCGCCGCCGTCTCGGCGAGCTGCAGGCGGCGCTCGCCCGCTTCGGCGCCGTCGACGACGACCAGCGCACCCTCGCGGCGTCCCTGGCACGACTCGACGAGCTGTTTCTCCTGGTCGTCGCCGGCGAGTTCAACAGCGGCAAGAGCGCCTTCATCAACGCCCTCCTCGGCGAGCGGCTGCTCGAGGAGGGGGTGACCCCGACGACCTCGCGGATCCACGTCCTCCGCCACGGCGCCGAGCGCGCATCGCGGCAGGAGGGCGGGATCGAGATCGTGACCGCCCCCTCGCCGCTCCTCGACGAGATCCAGATCGTCGACACGCCGGGCACCAACGCCATCCTGCGCGAGCACGAGGAGATCACCCGCCGCTTCGTCCCCGAGTCCGACCTGGTGCTCTTCGTCACCTCCGCCGACCGGCCGCTGGCCGAGAGCGAGCGCTCGTTCCTCGAATCGATCCGGCAGTGGGGCAAGAAGGTGGTGATCGTCCTCAACAAGGTCGACCTGATCGAGCGCGAGGAGGACGTCCGGCGGATCGAGCGCTTCATCGCCGAGGGTGCCCGGGCGCTCCTCGGGGCGTCGCCGGCGATCTTCCCGGTGTCGTCGCGGCGGGCGCTCGCGGCCAAGCTCGGCGAGAACGCGGCCGGCCGCGACGAGGCGCTCTCGGCGAGCCGCTTCCCGGCGCTCGAGCGCTACCTCGCCGACACCCTCGACGAGGCCGAGCGGCTGCGGCTCAAGCTCGCAAGCCCGGTCGGGGTCGGCGAGCGGCTGGCCGGGCGGTACCTCGAGATCGCCGGCGGCCGGCTCGATCTCCTGGCCGACGACGTCGCCGCGATCGAGGACATCGAGCGCCAGCTCGGCGCCTGGCGCGAGGACATGGAGCGCGAGTTCCGCTACCGGCTCTCGGACGTCGACAAGGTGCTCCACGCCTTCGAGAACCGCGGCCACGAGTTCTTCGACGACACCCTGCGCCTGGCCCGGGTCGCCGACTTGCTCAACCGGGAGCGGCTGCGCGCCGACTTCGAGCGCAAGGTGGTTGCCGACCTGCCGCGCGAGATCGAGAGCCGGGTCGGCGAGGTGATCGACTGGATGGTCGGCTCGGAGCTCCGGCTCTGGCAGGGGGTCACCGCGCGATTGGCCAAGCGCCAGGCCGAGCACGCCGACCGCATCGCCGCCGGCCCCGGCGGCGGCTTCGACGCCGACCGCTCGCGCCTCCTCGGCCGGGTCGGCGACGCCGCCCGCCGCACCGTCGAGGGCTACGACCGCGAGCGCGAGTCGGCGCGGCTCGCCGACTCGGTGCGCACCGCGGTGGCCGGCGCGGCGCTCCTCGAGGTCGGCGCCGTGGGCCTCGGCGCCACGGTGGCGGCGATCGCCACCTCGACCGCGGTCGACGTCACCGGCCTCCTCGCCGCCGGCGCGCTGGCGGTGCTCGGGCTGGTGATCATCCCGGCGCGCCGGCGCCAGGCCAAGGCCGAGCTGAAGGAGAAGGTCGCCGACCTCCGCCGGCGCCTCTCGGCGACCCTCGAGGAGCGCTTCGCCGAGGAGATCGAGGCCGGCGCCCGCCGCCTGCGCGAGGGGATCGCCCCCTACACCCGCTTCGTGCGCGCCGAGCGCGAGCGGCTGGCCGCCGAGCGCGACGGCTTCGCCGCGGCCCGCTCCGGCCTCGCCGACCTCCGGGCGGCGATCGAGCGGCTCGCGTGACCTCTGAGATGAACGACCCGACCACCGCTCCGCGGCACTGGCGCGACCGGCTGCCCGCCGGGATCCGGCCGTACACAGAGGCCGCGCCGGTCGCTGCCCTGTTCCTCGGCGTCTCCTCCGGTTTTCCTTACGCGATGATCGGCGCGACGCTGACCACGCGCCTGGCGCAGGACGGGATCGACAAGAAGACGGTCACCGCCTTCACGCTCGCGTTCCTGGTCTACAACCTGAAGTGGCTGTGGGCGTGGGTCGTCGACGGTGTGCGGATACCCGTCTTGGGGCGGCTCGGTCAGCGGGTCTCCTGGATGGTCGCGTCGGCCTTGTTCGTGATCGCGGCGGTCGTCAACCTCGCGCTCGCGGACCCTCAGGCAAGCATTGCGTCGACCGCTTACGCCGCAATCCTGGTCGGCGTCGCCGGCGCCACCTTCGACATCGTCATCGATGGCTATCGCATCGAGCTCTTGGAGCCACGCCAGCTCGGCGTCGGCTCGGGCATGTCGCAGTACGGCTGGCGGATCGGCGCCGCCGGCGCCGGCGCGCTCGCGCTGGTCGTCGCCACTCGCTTCGGTTGGGAGCCCGCCTACCTCGCCTGCGCCGCCCTGGCACTGCCCGCGCTGATCACCGCGCTCGTGCTGGGCGAGCCGGAGCGCCACCGCCCACCGGCGGATCGCAAGGGCCTGCGCCAGGTCGCCGCCTCGCTCGTCGGCCCGTTCGCGGAGTTCCTCCGGCGCCACGGGGCTCTACTGGTGCTCGTCTTCATCCTTCTCCACAAGATCGGCGACACGCTGGCGAACCTCACCCTGCGCCTGCTGTTCGACGACCTGGGCTACACGAACGACGAGATCGCCTTCTACGACGTCGGCATCGGCTTTTGGGCCTTTCTCGTCGGGATCTTCATCGGAGGTGTTCTCTACACCCGCATGGGCATGAAGCGCGCCGTCATGCTCAGCCTGCTCCTGATGGCAGTGAGCAACATCAGCTTCGCCGCGCTCGCTGCTGCAGGGCACACCAACTGGGGCATGGCCGGCGCGATCGGCTTTGAGAACGCCGCCAGCGGCTTCGGCGGTGTGGCGGTCGTCGCCTACTTCTCGGCGCTGACCAACCTCCGCTTCACCGCCACCCAGTACGCGCTCATCTCGGCTGCGGCGAGCATCGCCGGCCGGCTGCTCACCGGCACCACGGCTGGCTGGCTGATCGAGAGCCTCGGCTACATCGGCTTCTATTTGCTGACCACCGCCGCTGCCCTGCCCGGCGTCATCCTCTTCTGGTGGATGATGCGCACCGGGCTGGTCGATGCCTCGATCGGCAGCGCCGGCAGGGTGGGGGAAGGCGACGCCCGCGCGGACAGCCCGGGTGGATGATCTCCTCGCCGCTCGCCCTCGCGGCTGCCCGGTGGTGCGCGTCTTGCTCCCTCGACCCGGGCGGAACCTCACCGCCCCGCGGCACGTAGTGTGCCGCGTGAACCGGAATTAGAATCGAGGCCGCGGCCGACCGCGCCCGTCGTCGACACGGAGGATCGCCATGAGCCTGATGAGATCGCGCAAGAACAAGATGATCGCCGGGGTCTGCGGAGGGATCGCCGAGTGGATCGGTTGGGAGCCGACCTGGGTGCGCCTGCTCTACGCCCTGGTGTCGATCCTCTCCGCCGGCTTCCCGGGGATCCTCGTCTACGTCATCCTCTGGATCGTGATGCCCGAGGCGCCGCGCGAGAGCGGCGTGGCGGCGTAGCTACCGGATCTCCTGCAGCGCCGCCGCCTGCCCCTCACCGGGCGGCGGCGACTCCCCTTCGGGCTCCTGCCAGGTCGCCTCGTCGTCGTCGAAGGGCGGCAGGTCGGGCTGGCGGCCGCGCGCGGCGTTGACGTGCCAGCCCCAGAGGATCGACCACTTCATGTAGGTGCCGAACGCCTGGAGCATGCAGAACACCACCCCGTGCATGCCGTCGAAAACCCCGCCCTGGAGCAGATAGGTGCGGAAGAACCGCCAGCTCGACCGCCCCCAGACCTGGAAGAACCCCGAGCGCTTGCCGTCCCGCCACGCCTGCGCGGCGCCCCAGAAGCTGTACTTCAAGATCCGCGGGATGTACTCGTCGAGCGTCTCGACCATGTAGTGGATCATCGGGTTCTTGAGCACCGACGCCGGCCCGTCGGTGATCATGTCGGCGTGGACGCGCCGGTGCGGGTAGCGCGCCGTCCCCTTGCGCACCAGCCGCACCACCCGGTCGTGCTGCCAGCCCGAGAAGCGGATCACCTTGTCGAGGAAGTAACAGCGCCGGGTGATCGTGTAGGCGTCGAACCGCGGTCCCTCGGCGAGGATCGTCTCCATCTCGCGCTGGAGCGCCGGCGTACACCGCTCGTCGGCGTCGAAGATCAGGATCCAGTCGTGCGCGACCTGGTCCATCGCCCAGTTCTTCTGCGACGCCGACCCGTAGTAGGTCCGCTGGACGAACCGCACCTTCTCGTACCGCCGCGCGATCTCCGGCGTCCGGTCGGTCGAGAACGAGTCCACCACCAGGATCTCGTCGCACCAGAGCAGCGACTCGATGCACCCCGCGATGTTCGCCTCCTCGTTGAAGGTGGTGACGATGGCGGAGACCCGGGGGCGGGCGGGGGTGGACGAAGCCGCCACCGGGGCGGGGGGCTGGGTGGGGGTAGGGGCGGGCATGACGGTCCTCCGGTCCGAGTGATCCTATCGCGCGGTCCCGATCCTGGCCGAGGGGACCATATCTGCTGTCCATTCGGCCCACCGCGCCGAGATAGGGCCTCATTCTCTCCGTCCTTCGCAATCGAGAAGCTGCTAAGCTCAATGCGGACTAGGAACGCGAATGCGTCGCCGCGGATCGCTTCCTCGCGTTCGGGCAGCACTCTGGGGGACTGAATCGTCCTTCGGCAGTGCCATGGAAGGCAAGATGGAGACTGCTGACCTAGAGATTCACATCACTACGACGCACCAGGCGGGTGGAAGCCAGATCAGTTTTGTCCTTCATTCGGCCATGGGGAAGGTGCCCTACACCCGATTCCCCATTCAATCGCCGACGACGCTTCCAGAGTCGCTGTCGGACTACTCGACCCGCAAGCTTCAGATCTTCCGAGACCTGGACGATCCTCGCCACGTTGCGAAGCACGCACCCGGGGGGCTTGAGCGGGAGCTGTCCGCCCTTGGGCAAGAGCTCTATCGGGATCTCGTACCGGAGGCCCTGCAGCTTGCCTATCGGGAGTTCCGGAAGCGGATCACCACGCTGCTGATCGTCTCGAACGACCCATGGATACCGTGGGAGCTAATCAAACCGTCCGGGGACGGATTCGAGGACGACTTTCTCTGCTGCCAGTTCGATCTCTCCCGCTGGCTGACCGGCCAGACCGCGCCCGCGACCGACTTCGGGGCCGACGAGATCGGCGCCAACCGGATTGCAGTGATCGAGGCGGGAGAGGTACCGCGAGCATCCGTGCTCAGACACGCGAAGGATGAGGGACGTTTCCTCCAGGAGTTTGCCGCGCGCCACGGAGGCGTCGAGGCGCGAGTGCTCGCAGACGCTCGCTACGAGCAGGTGGATCGCTTGCTGACCGATGGGGGCTGTGGCGTGCTGCATTTCGTGGGCCATGGCATGTTTCAGGAGCGGGATCCGAACGCTTCTCTCTTTCTCCTCGCCGATGGCAGGAGCTTTCGCCCCCGGGATCTCTACGGGCCCATCGAGATCCGGATGCGCAAGGACCGGCCGCTGGTCGTCTTCAACAGCTGCCAGGCGGCTCGGCAGGCTCCGGCGGTGACCCGCCTGGCCGGGTGGGTGCCCCATTGGATCCTCGACTGCGGCTGCGGCGCCTTCCTGGGCCCGGTGTGGGAGGTGGACGATGCCCAGGCGGCCTCGTTCGCCAGGAGCTTCTACACGGCCCTGGAGGATGGAGCTACGGTGGCCGCAGCCACCCGACAGGCTCGTCTCCAAGTGAGGCAGGAATTTTCCGATGTCACAGGTTGGCTTGCGTACACGGTCTATGCCCATCCCGGGGCACGTCTGCGCCTGGGGATGGGCCCGACACCACTTTGGATCCCCGAATCCCACTGGCGGCCGGGCCTTTCCCCGCCTGGTGCCCTGCTTCGTGCGGAGTACGGTGTGGTGCCGTTTGACGGCCGGGTAGAAGAGCTCTCCGATCTTGAGGCCTGGTGCGGCGACGGCGGACAAGTGGGAGTACGGCTGTACACGGGCGCTGGTGGCATGGGGAAGACCCGGTTGGCTCTGGAGCTATGCCGCAGGGCGCGGCGTAATGGCTGGGAGGCCGGCTTCCACACTCAAGACTCCGGTCCTTCTGCTGCAGCGAGCCGCTTGAAGGCCATGATGGTTAGAAGAAAGCCCTTGCTGGTTGTGGTGGATTACGCGGAAGCGCACCGAAAGCTGCTAATCTCTCTGCTGCGGGAGATGTACCGCCTAGATCAAGGAAAAGTTCGATTGCTGCTTCTCGCCCGGGCGGCCCTGGGCTGGTGGGAGGCACTCAAGGTCGAAGGGGATGGAGTAGGCGAGATCCTCAGCGGTCCAGCTACGCGATGGTTCACTCTCCAGCCCCTGGCCACCGACGAGGAGACGCGGCAGCGGTTGTACCGGAGCGCGCATCAGGTCTTCGCCAGCCACCTGAAAAAGCCGGCTCGCGCAGAGGCGCCGCTGGATCTCGGTGCCGAGTTCTATGAGCGAGTGCTCCTGCTGCACATGCGTGCTCTGGCAGACGTTGACGAGGTGCCTATCACTGACCGGGACGGTCTCCTCGACTACATCCTGGCGCGGGAACGCAGGTTCTGGGAACGCCTCGCCACCGAACGCGATCTGCCGATTTCGCTGGTCGAAGGCATTGGTCGAGCCGTGGCCGCGATCAACCTCGGAGGAGGAGCGCTGGACGAAGGCCACGCGGTCTCTATTCTGTCCAGCTTGCGTCTCTTCTCCGGTCAAGACCGGGGCGTGTTGGCTCAGATCGCCCGCCTGCTGCGGGACACTTATCCAGGGGACAATTGGATCGACCCTCTGCTGCCCGACCTTCTCGGTGAACACCTCACCCGTCGGGAGATGGAGAAAGATCCCACCGAGCTCTTGCAGATGACGATCAAGGCTGCACCTCACGCTGAGTGACCTGTTTCCGCACACGGGAAAAGCTAAGCATGGGATCGGTCTTTGACAACCCCAAGAAGACCCTGACTCACCTGACCCGCATCGCTCGGGACCTGACTCCTGAGGCCGCCTCAGAGTGGATACGCCAGGCCTTCGAGCTCAATCTGGACTACCTTGCCCTCGAAGCCTTGGATGTAGCGGTCGAGATCGGTGACCCCATCGGAAAGGTGTTGGCGGAACTCGTGGTGACGCAGGCCGGGGCGGAACTCATCGGTCGCATTCTAAAGCGCTGTGAGACCCCGGACTACAAGGGGTCTGTGCCGTTACGGGAAGTGGTCTTGGCGGCGGCGGAACAGGCCGTGGCTCTTCAGCGGGAACGTGAGGCACAGGAGGGCGATGGCGGCATAAGAGAACTGGCGCGGCTTCTCAGCAACCTAGGCGGTTATCTCGACGCGGTGGGTCGCCGGGAGGAAGCCCTGGCAGCAACCCAAGAATCTGCAGCGCTGACAAGGCGCTTAGCGCGTGAGCAGCCCGGCGCCGCCCTGCCCGCGCTGGCTACGAGTCTCAACAATCTGGCATCGGGTTTCGGCCAGCTTGGTCGTCGGGAGGAAGCACTGGAGGCGAGTCAAGAGGCGGTCGAGCTTACACGGCAGTTGGCCCTGGACCAACCGGACTCCTTCCTGCCGGATCTGGCTTCCAGATTGAACAATCTAGGCGTTCTTCTTAGGGCTTTAGGGCGTCGAGAGGAGGCGCTGGCAGCGATTCGCGAGGGCGTGGAGTTGAGGAGGGACCTTGCCCGCCAGCAGCCCGATGTCTTCCTGCCCGACCTCGCGAAAAGCCTGGATACCCTCGGCACCAGTCTTCGCGCGTTGGATCGAAGGGAAGAAGCTCTTGAGGCGAGCCAGGAGGCCGTTGAGTTAATGACACAACTTGCCCACAAGCGGCCCGATGCTTTCCTGCCCAACTTGGCTCGAAGTCTGGCCAATCTGGGAGCGCGTCTCACTACTTTGGGTCGGCGCGAGGAGGCACTGAGAGCGACGCAAGAGGCGGTTGAGCTGAGGAGACTGCTGGCCCGACAGCGCCCTGATGCCTTCCTCCCAGACCTCGCTCTAGGTCTTCACAACCTGGGCGTCCTTCTCAGGGCGCTGGGGCGTCCAGAGGAGGGGCTTTCGGTGAGCCAAGAGGGAGTCGTGTCCGCAAGGAGACTAGCCCTCCATCGTCCCAATGTCTTCTTACCCGAACTCGCGTCCGACTTATCCGCCTTGGGCAGACATCTGAGCGCAGTTGGCTTACGGGAAGAAGCCTTGAACGCCGCCCAGGAGGCTGTCGATCTTTATCGCCCGCTGGCCCACCAGCACCCAGATACCTTCCGACACGACCTGGCTTCCGCTTTGGAAGGCCTGAGCGTTTCTCACAGCGAGTTGGGTCGTCGGGAAGAAGCCTTGCGGTCGGCTGAGGAGAGCGTCGAGCTGTATCGTCAGCTAGCCCACGATCGCCCCGCTGCCTTCCGAGATCAGCTCGCCTCGAGCCTGGGTAGCTTTGGCGTCTGTCTCGGCCAGTTGGGTCGCTGGGAGGAAGCCCTGACGATGGCCCACGAAGCCGTGGACCTGTGTCGGCAAGTGCTTAACGATCATCCCGACGTCCTTCCTGACGCCTTGTCGCGAAATCTCAGCAACTTGACCATCGCCCTCAGCGCGTTGGGCCACCGAGAGGAAGCTCTGGGAGTGGCCCAGGAAGCGGTTGAAATTCGGGCGCAACTCGCGCACCAGAACCCCGGAGCTTTCCTACCCGATCTCGCGTCGAGTTTGACCAATCTGGGGCTGAGTTTCAACGAGTTGGGCCGTCGCGAGGAGGCCCTGACCACCACTCAGAAGGCAGTTGACCTGGTGCGACAACTCGCCGCCCAGTGGCCGGAGAGGTTCCTTCACGATCTAGCTTCCAATCTCAATAATTTGGGGGCTCTTCTCAGCGCGGCCGGGCACCGGGACGAGGCGCTGGCTTCGGCGCAGGAGGCGGTCGGGTTGTGCCGGCGGCTTGCCCAACAACATCCAGACGCCTTCCAACACTACCTAGGGGGGAGCCTGAGCAACCTGGGCGGTCGTCTCGGCGAACTGGGTCGCCTCGACGAAGCTGTGGCGGCGGCACAGGAGGCTGTCGACCTGAATCGGCAATTGGCTTTCCAGCGCCCCGACGCTTTCCTGAACCAATTGGCGGGGAGTCTGAATAACCTCGCCCTGTGTCTGGGCAGCCTGCAGCGTCCGAAAGAGGCCCTAGCGGCGGCCCAGGAGGTCGTCGAGCTGTATCGCCGACTCGCGCGATCGCGGCCCGGTACCTTCCTGCCCGACGTGGCGATGAGCCTCCTCACTCTGAGTTCACAACTGAGCGCACTGGATCGACGGGAGGAGGCCCTCGCGGCGAGCCAGGAGTCCGTAGAGCTGAGGCGGCACTTGGCGCAAGTCCGCCCCGCTGCTTTTCTACCGGTTCTAGCGAAGAGTCTGAGCAAAGTGGGCGCGGACCTCGGTAGCCTAGGGCGTTGGGACGAGGCCGTTCCGCCAAGCCAAGAGGCCGCTGAGATCTTTCATCAGCTGGCCCACGAGTCCTCGGGTGACTTCCTTCCAGATTTGGCAATGAGCCGGAATAACCTGGGCCTGATCTTACGCGAACTGGGCCGCTGGAATGAGAGCCTGGCGGCAAGCGAGGAGGCTACCGAGTTGTATCGCCGGCTGGTGGACCATTATCCCGACGTCTACCAAGCAACTCTCGCAAAGAGTCTCTACAACCTGACCCAGACGCTGATCAGCGTGGATCGTTCAGACGAGGCATTGGCGGCAATCCGAGAGTCCGCCGAGCTGTATCGCGCCCTGTCCGAATATCGCCCCGGTGCCTATCGGCAGGAACTGGCGGTGAGCCTGGGAGTGCAGGGCGAGTTGCTCAGCTCAATGGAGCGGTCACGGGAAGCGCTGACGGCTGTAGAGAACGCTATACGAGCCCTTGCCCCCCTGTTCCTCCAAGTGCCGGCCACGTTCGCGCCGCTGATGACCAGCTTGGTGGAAGCCTGCTCGGCATGCGCCAGCGCGGCCGGCAGAAAACCGGACCCGGAACTCCTCGCCCCGATTGTCGCGCACCTCAAGGGGATTAGCGATCGGCGTTGCCTGAACCAGCCGCTCTCCGGGCATTGACATCACGGCATCAATCACTCTATGGTCAAGTGCATGCGCACTACCCTGACACTGGACGACGACGTGACGGCGCAGCTAGAACGGCTCAGAAGGGAGCGACGGCTCGGCCTCAAGGAGCTGGTCAACCAGGCTCTGCGGCAGGGATTGGACGATCTCGAGCGGGAGTCGGAGCCGACCGAGCGCTACCGGACTCCGGGCGTCAACGTCGGCAGGTGCCTGCTCCCGGACCTCGATGACGTGGCGGCGGTACTGGCTGTCGCCGAGGGCGAGGACTTCCGCTGATCCTCGTCGACGCCAACCTGCTGGTCTACGCCTTCTCGCCGAGCGTTCCTCACCACGAGGCCGCCCGGAGCTGGCTCGACGAGCGCCTCAACGACACTCCCCGGGTAGGGCTGCCCTGGCCCTCGTTGCTTGCCTTTGTCCGATTGGTCTCCAATCGGAGGATCTTCGACCCACCGGTCCCGATCGCCCGAGCGTGGCGTCAGGTCGCGGACTGGTTGGCTCTGGGGTCGACCTGGATTCCGGGACCGACCGCACGGCATCCGCAGGTGCTCGCCGAGGTGCTTCTGGAGATCGGCAACAAGGCGGAGCTCGTTCCAGACGCCCATCTCGCTGCTCTCGCCATCGAGCACGGGCTGACGCTCTGCAGTAGCGATGGGGACTTCGGTCGCTTCAGCGGCCTACGTTGGCACGACCCGCTGCGAGGCAAGCGCTAGCAATCTGTGATGAGCACCCTGAGCTTGAGGCTCCCCGCCTCCCTCCACCGAAAGGCCCGCGAGTTGGCGAAGCAGGAAGGCATCTCGATCAACCAGCTCATCACCACGGCCCTGGCCGAGAAGATGTCCGCACTGATGACCGAGGACTATCTGGAAGCGAGAGCGGCTCGCGGCAGCCGTGAGAAGTTCGAGGCGGTGCTCGCGAAGGTCCCGGACGTCGAGCCGGAGGAGTACGACAGGCTGGCACCGTCGCCTCCGCGATAGACCCGAGAAGCGCGCCGCTGTTGTACCCTCACCGAACCGTGACCGGCGACGAGCGCATCGAGCGGTCGGGCACCTACTGGGACGCCCACAACCTCGCTCCCGCCGAGGACGTCCGGTACTGGCTCGCCGTCCCCGAGGTCCGCCGGGCGGTGAACCGGCGGCTGACCGGCAAGCCCGACACCCTCTACATCACCGAGTTCGTCGAGGGGCTCGGGGCGCCGGTCGAGCGGGTGCTCTCGGTCGGCTGCGGCACCGGGGAGCTGGAGCGCGGCGTCGCGGGGCACGGCGCCGCGCGCTGGATCGACGGGGTGGACGTGAGCGAGGTGTCGGTCCGCGAGGCCGGGCGCCTGGCGGCGGAGCAGGGGTTCGGCGACCGCATCGGCTACCACCGCGTCGACGCCGCGCGCTGGCTGCGCGCGCAGGGCGCGGGCAGCTACGGGCTGGTCTTCTTCCACGGCAGCCTCCACCACGTCGAGAACCTCGAGGAGGTCCTCGAGCTGACGGCGCGGGCGCTCTCCGGCGCGAGCCCCGGCCTCCTCTACGTCGACGAGTACGTCGGCCCGTCGCGCGACGAGTGGACGGCCGAGGACCTCGGGTTCGCCGCCGGCCTCTTCGGGCTCGTGCCGCCCGAGCACCGGCGGACCCCCGCGGTGTGGCCGCCGATCGCGATCGAAGACCCGACGGAGATGATCCGCTCCTCCGCGATCGACCCGATCCTGCGCCGGCACTTCGACCTGGTCGACCACCGGCCGTACTACGGCAACGTCCTCCTGCCGCTGGTCTCGGCGATCCGCGGCAGCGCGCTCGAGCACCCCGAGGTGGCGGCGGTCCTGCGCGAGGCGATCGATCTCGAGACCTGGCTCGCCGAGCGCGGCCTCCTGCGGCCGCTCTATGCCGTCTACGTCGGGCGGCCGCGCGGGCCCTCGCCGTGATCGGCCGATCCGCGCTTCCTCACCCCAGCCGCTTCCCGAACCGCACCACCGCCGCGGTCAGGATCGCCGCCCCGAGCCCGGCGAGCGCCAGATGCTGCGGCCAGAGCACGTCGAGCCCCGCGCCCTTCAGGAAGACTGAGCGGACGATCTCGAGGTAGTGGCGCAGCGGGTTGAGCAGGGTCAGCCACTGGAAGAGCTCGGGCATCGCCGAGACCGGGAACATGAAGCCGGAGAGGAGCATCGCCGGCATGAAGGTGAGGAAGCTCGACATGAACGCCTCCTGCTGGGTCGAGGAGACGGTCGAGATGAAGAGGCCGGTGCCGAGGCCGCTCAAGAGGAAGAGGACGCTCGCGAAGAGGAGCACCCAGAGGCTGCCGGTGAATGGCACCCGGAACCAGAGGATCGCGAGCGTCGTCACCAGCGCCAGGTCGAGCAGGCCGATCAGCGCGAACGGCAGGGTCTTGCCCGCGATCAGCTCGGCCGGGGTGAGCGGGGTGACCATGAGCTGCTCGAGGGTGCCGATCTCGCGCTCGCGCACCACCGCCAGCGCGGTCAGGAGCAGGCAGACCAGGAGGATCAGCGCGCCGACCACCGCCGGGACGTTGTAGTTGCGGCTCTCGAGCGACGGGTTGTACCAGGCGCGCTCGCGGAGGTCGACGCCCGCGGCCGGCTCGGCTCCGGCCCGCTCGGCCGCGATCCGCGCGCCGTGCTCGGCGGCGATCCGCTCGGCGTAGCCGAGCGCGATGGTGGCGACGTTGGAGTTGGTGCCGTCGACCAGGACCTGGACGGTGGCGCCCGGTCCGGCCGCCGACTCGGCGAAGCCAGGCGAGACGACCAGCGCCACCACGGCGTCGCCGCGGTCGAGCGCGGTCACCGCGTCGCCCGCCCGCTGGGATCTCCCCACGACGTCGAAGTAGCCCGAGGCGGTGAACGCGTCGAGCAGCTCGCGCGACGCCGCCGAGCGGTCCTGGTCGACGACGAAGGTCGCGGTGTGGCGAACGTCGGTCGAGACCGCGTAGCCGAAAACCATGAGCTGGATCACCGGCGCCACGAACAGCACCCGGCGCAAGCGCGGGTCGCGGGCGATCTGGCGCAGCTCCTTCTTCACCATCTCGGCGATCCGCTCGAGGCTCCCGGCGAGGCCGCTCGCGGGGGCGTGGTCGCCGTTCATTCCAGCTCCTTCTTGAAGCGGGCGACCGCGAGCGCGATCCCGATCCCGGCGAAGGCGACCATCAGGAGACCCTGGACGCGCAGCACCTCGATCCCCACCCCCTTCAGGAAGATGCCGCGGGTGACGACCAGGAAGTAGCGCGCCGGGATCAGGTAGGTCAAGGCGCGGAGCGGCGCCGGCATCACCTCGATCGCGAACATGAACCCGGAGAGCAGAAACGCCGGCAGGAAGGTGGCGACCATCGCCGCCTGGGTGGCGAGGAGCTGTGAGCGCGCCACCGCCGAGATGAACATCCCGAGCCCGAGCGCGCCGAGGAGGAAGAAGAACGACAGCGCCATCAGGAGCGCCGGGCTGCCGCGGAGCGGCACGTCGAAGAGGAGCACGCCGACCGCGGTCGAGGCGACGACGTCGACGAGGCCGATCGCGAGGTAGGGGACGAGCTTGCCGCCGACCACCTCGAGCCGGGTCACCGGCGTCGCCGCGAGCTGCTCCATCGTCCCGCGCTCCCACTCGCGGGCGAGGGTCAGCGACGTCAGCATGGCAGCGATGATCATCATGATCACCGCCACCAGCCCGGGGACGATCATGTTGCGGCTCTCGAGCTCCTCGTTGTACCAGACCCGCGAGGCGACGGTGAGCGGCGGCGCGAGGACCCGCCCATCGAAGCCAACGCCGTCGAGCCCCGCCCCTTCGAGCCGCGCCCGCGCCGAGAAGCTCGCGACCACGCCGCGCGCGTAGCCGAGGACGATCTGCGCGGTGTTGGCGTCGGAACCGTCGACCACCGCCTGGAGCGGCGCCGCCCGGCCGCCGTCGAGCCTCGCCGCGAAACCGGGCGGCACCACCAGGACGATCTGCGCCTCGCCGCGCTCGAGCACGGGCGCCACCTGGCGCGGGCCGTCGAGCCGGCGGACGAAGCGAAAGTAGCCCGAGGACTCGAAGGCGTCGAGCAGCTCGCGGCTCCGCGCCGAGCGGTCCTGGTCGAGCACCGCGGCGCGGACGTCGCGGATGTCCCAGGTGATCGCGTAGCCGAAGAGCACCAGGAGGAGGAGAGGCAATGCGAAGGCGAGCGCCAGGCTCCGCGGGTCGCGGCGGAGCTGGATCGTCTCCTTGCGCGCCACCGCCCAGAGACGGACGGGATCGACCGGCGCGCGCATCCGTCCGAGCCTCAGGCCGGCGCGCCGCCGGCGGCCTCGACGCGGGCGATGAAGACGTCCTCGAGCGAGGGCTCGACCGGGGCGATCGAGCGCACCTCGACCCCCGCCGTCTCGAGCGCCCGGCGCACCGCCCGCTCGCCTTCGGCGGCGTCCGCGACCGCCACGTGGAGGGCGCGGCCGAAGAGCCCGGCGCGGACCACGCCGGGGGCGCCCTCGAGCGCCGCGATCGCGCGCACGCTGGCGGCGGTCGCGACCTCGAGGAGCGGCTCCCCCGCGCCGCGCTTGAGCGCTTCGGGCGTGTCGAGCGCGATCAGCCGGCCGCGGTTCATCAGCGCCAGCCGGTGGCAGTGCTCGGCCTCCTCCATGTAGTGGGTCGAGGTGAAGACCGTGGTCCCCGCGCCGGCGAGCTGGTAGATCAGCTCCCAGAAGCTCCGCCGCGACAGCGGATCGACCCCCGAGGTCGGCTCGTCGAGAAACAGGATCGGCGGCTCGTGGAGCACCGCGCAGCCGAGCGCGAGCCGTTGCTTGAAGCCGAGCGGCAGCTCGCGCACGAGCCGGCCCCGCGCCTCGCCGAGGCCGGCCATCTCGAGCACCCAGCCGCGGCGCTCGGCGCGGCGGGAGCGCGGGACGCCGTAGAGGCCGGCGAAGAAGCCGATGTTCTCCTCGACCGTGAGGTCGCCGTAGAGCGAGAAGAGCTGCGACATGTAGCCGATCTGCCGCTTGATCCGGCGCGGTTCGGTCGCGACGTCGAAGCCGGCGACCCGGCCGCGGCCGGCGCTCGGTGCAAGGAGGCCCGCGAGCATCTTGATCGTGGTCGTCTTGCCGGCGCCGTTGGGGCCGAGGAAGCCGAACACCTCGCCGCGCGCGACCTCGAAGCTCACCCGGTCGACCGCGACGAAGGCGCCGAAGCGCCGGGTCAGCTCCTCGACCTCGACCGCAGGCCCGCCACCGGCTTTCTCGCCACTCATGGCGCTCAGGCCGCCTCGCGGTCGCCGGCGTCGCCGACGAGCTGGAGGAAAACGTCCTCGAGCGACGGCTCGGCCACGCGCGCCTCGACCGCAGCGATCCCGGCGCCGGCGAGCGCGCGCTCGATCCGGCGGGCGGCGTCCGCAGCGGTCTCGCCGCCCTCGGGGTCGACCTGGAGATGGACGCGGTCGCCGAACAGCTCGGCGCGGCGCACGCCGGGGAGCCCCCGCGCCGCCTCGCGCGCCCGCCTGGGGACGTCGCACCGCACCACGACCAGGGCGCCGGGGAGCGAGCGCTGGAGCGCTTCCGGGCGGTCGAGCGCGAGCATCCGGCCGCGGTGGATCAGCGCCAGGCGGTCGAAGCGCTCGGCCTCGTCGAGGTAGGCGGTCGAAACCACCGCGGTGACCCCGCGGCCGACCATCTCGTGGACGATCAGCCACAGCTCGCGCCGCGAGACCGGGTCGACGCCGAAGGTCGGCTCGTCGAGAAGCAGGACCTCGGGCTCGTGGACGAGCGCGCAGGAGAGGCCGAGCTTCTGCTTCATGCCGCCCGAGAGCTTCCCCGCGAGGCGCCCGGCGAACGGTGAGAGCCCCGAGAACTCGAACAGCCGCTCGAGCCGCGCCGCCCGCTCGCACCGCGGCACGCGGTAGAGGTCGGCGTAGAAGTGGAGGTTCTCGAGCACGGTGAGGTCGGCGTAGAGGCCGAAGCGCTGCGACATGTAGGCGATCGAGCCCTTGACCCGCTCCGGGTCGCGCGCCACCGAGACGCCGAGCAGGTGGGCGTCGCCGGCCGTCGGGCGGAGCACGCCGGCGAGCATGCGCAGGGTGGTGGTCTTGCCGGCGCCGTCGGGGCCGACCAGCCCGAACAGCTCGCCGGGCTCGACGGTGAAGGAGAGGCCGTCGACCGCGGTCAGCGCGCCGAAGGCGCGAGTGAGGCCGCGCAGCTCGACCGCCGGGGCCGCAGCCTCGGCCGCCACCGCCTCGGCCGCCGCCGTCACCGCGCCTCCAGCTCGACGTCGGCGGGCATCCCCGGCTTGAGCACCCGCGCGGGGTCGCCCGTCACCCGCACCTCGACCGCGTAGACCAAGCGCACCCGTTCCTCGGGCGTCTGCACTGTCTTGGGCGTGAACTCGGCCTCCGAGGCGATGAAGCGCACCTCGCCCGCGAAGAAACGGTCCGGGTAGGTGTCGACCGCGATCGCCGCCGGGGCGCCGAGCGCGACCGCGCCGATCCGGTCCTCGGGGACGTAGATCCGCACCCAGCGGTCGTCGAGGTCGAGGACGGTCAAGACCGGCTGGCCGGCGGCCACCACCTCGCCGGGCTCGCGGTGGCGGACGGTCACCACGCCCGCGAACGGCGCCGCCAGCTCGAGGTCGCCGAGCGCGGTCTCGGCGGCCGCGAGCGCCGCTTCGGCCTGGCTCACCGCGGCGCGCTGGGCCGCCACCCGCTCGGGCCGCGGGCCGGCCTCGAGGAGGTGCAGCCGCTCCTCGGCCTGGGTGAGCTGACTCGCCGCCAGCGACTCCCCCAGCTCGGCTTTGTCGAGCGCTTCGCGCGGCGAGGCGCCGCCCTCGTGGAGCATGCGCGTCCGCTCGACGTCGCGGCGGGCGTCGGCGAGCCGGTCGCGGGCGGCATCGACCGCCGCGCGGCCCTCCGCGATCTCCTCGTCGCGGGCGCCGGCGAGGAGGTCGGCGAGCTGGGCGCGGGCGGCCTCGACCTGCGCCGAGGCCTGATCGCGGCGCGCCCCGGCCGAGGCGGCGTCGAGCCGGGCGACGACGGTACCGGCGGCGACCTCGTCCCCCTCGCGCGGCGTGACCTCGATCAGGCGACCGGGCACCTGGAAGCCGAGCCGGGCGCCGGTGGCCTCGACGGTGCCGGAGGCCGCGAGGACGCCGTCCGGCTCGTCGGTGCCGAGCAGCCGCCAGGCGGCGTAGGCGGCGCTGGCCGCCAGCAGGAGAACGACGACGGCGATCACTCGGCGCTTCATGGCAAGGCCTCCTCGGGGGTGACGGGCTCGCCGGCCGTGGCGGGTGCCGCGGGCTCGGTGGCCCGGTCGGCGTCGCTCTCCGCCGCACCGGGCTCGCCGGCGTCTTCCGGCGGCGCGGGGGCCGCAGTCGGACCGCCCTCGCTCTTGAGGGGATTCGGCCCACCCTCGTCGTCCGGCTCTTCGGGGGCGTCGGTCAGCTCGCTCGCGATCCACTCCGGGCCGAGGTCGCCCGTGAGCCGGGCCAGCTCGACCCGCGCCGCGATCTCGCCCTGGCGCGCCTCGGTGAGCCGGGCGCGGGCGGCCAGGAGATCCGCCTCGGCGGCGAGGTAGTCGGCGGTGACGCCGACCCCGGCGTCGAGCCGTAGCGCCTCGATGCGCACCACCTCGGCGTTGGCGGCGACCGCGCGCTCCAGGCTCCCGGCGCGTGCCTGCGCCTGGCGCGCCGCGGCGGCGGCGCGGTCGAGCGCCTCGGCGGCGTCCAGCTCGGCCAGGCGGAGCGATTCGGCCGCCGCCTGCCGCTCGGACTCGGCGGCGGCGATCCGCTCGCGGTCGGCGCCGGCGGCCCAGAGCGGGATCGCGAGCTGGAGGCCGGCGTTCCACTCGTCGCTGTACGAGACGTCGGCGCCGGCAAAGCCGAGGAGGTTGCCGACCGCCGACAGCCGCGGCCGGCGGATCGCCTCGGCCTGCCCCACCGCCGCCTCCGCGGCGCGCAGCCGCTCGGCGGCGCGGGCGATCTCCGGGCTCGCCGCACGCGCCCGGGCCAGCAGCTCCGCGGCCGGCGGCGGCTCCGGGGAGACCAGCGCCACCGGCACCAGCCCACGCCCGGCCGCGACCCCCGGCTCGCCGGTCAGCCGGCCGAGGTCGGCGCGCGCGGTCGCCAGCTCGGTCTCGACCGTCACCCGGTCGGCGGCGGCAGCGGCGAGCGCGGCGTCGAGGCGCTGGACCTCGACCTCGGCGGCGCGGCCGGCGGAGAGGCGCAGGACGGTGCGCTCGCGCTCGGCGTCGAGGGCTTCGAGGCGGCGGTCATGGGCGGCGAGCGTCTCCTCGAGCCCGATCGCCCGCAGGAAGACCGCGGCGGTGCGCGCCGCGACCGCCTGGGCGGCGGCGTCGAGCGTGTGCTCGGCGGCCGCGGCCTCGGCCTCGCCGCCGCGGATCCGTGCGCTGCGGCCGCCGCCGTCGGTCACCGTGTACTCGACGATCAGCGCGCCCTGGAACAGCGTCTCGTCGAACTCCGGGAACTGAAACGGACCGAAGCCGTGGATCGGCGTCGCCGGGATCGGCTCCTGGTACTGATAGGCCGATCCCGTGGCGCGCAGCCGCGGCAGCCGCGACGACTCGGTCTCGGCCAGCCGGTGCCCGGCGGCCTCGAAGCGGGCGCGGGCGGCGGCGACCGCGGGGTAGCTCGCGAGCGCCCGGGCGACCGCCTCGTCGAGGGTCAGCGGCGCGGCGGTCTCGCCGGCCGCGGGCAACGGCAGGACGGCGACCGCCAATGCCGCGGCCAGGGCTCGGATCGGTCTCATGCTCCCCTCCTTCCCCGCCATCGTCCCCCGGGGACGTCCGGCGCTGTCAAGGGGATCGAAGAGGAATCGCTATCCGCGCCCGGCGAGCAGCTCCCGCCAGCGCTGGTCCTGGCGCAGGTCGAGGGCGCTCCGGAGGTGCTTCGCGATCGCGGCGGCGTGCGGCGCGGCGTGCATCGACTGGTGGTCGCCGGGGACGACCAGGATCTCGGTGCCGGTGCGGGCGAGGTCGATCCAGGGCAGCTCGGGGCGCGGCGGGTCGCCGGGGCGGCGCTCGGCGGCGCGGAGGTAGAGGAGGCGCCCGTCCCAGGGCTCGGGGCGGTAGTCGTGGAGGGCGGCGGCGTTGGCGGCGATGACGCGGGCGGCGCGCAGGGCCTCGGCGCGGTCGAGGGCGGCCGCCGCGCCCGGGGTCTCGTCGCCGGCCTCGGCGGCGGTCCGGTGAGCGGCGGCGTGCTGGATGCCGAAGTCGAGCGCCGCCTCGATCCCGCCGCGCTCGACGGCGGCGCGCAGGCAGCCGAGGTCGGGCGAGCGGCCGAGGCGGTCGCGCAGGACGGCCGCCACCGCCTCGGCGGGGCCCTCGCGGCTCTCCAGCACCTCGGCGAGCGGGGTGTCCATCAGGACCAGGAAGGCGACCTCCTCGCCGGCGGCGGTCAGGCGCCGGGCCATCTCGAAGGCGACCGTGCCGCCCATCGAGGCGCCGCCCAGGAAGTACGGACCGCGCGGGCGCTCGGCGCGGAGCAGGGCGAGGTAGTGATCGGCCATCTCGGCGACGGTCGAAAGCGGCGCCTCCTCGGGCTCGAGGCCGAGCGAGCGGAGGCCGAAGAGCGGCTGGTCGCGGCCCAGCTCGCGGGCGAGGGCGCGGAAGGTGTAGACGTGGCCGCCGACCTGGTGGACCAGGAAGAGCGGCGGCCGCTCGGAGCCCGCCGCGCGCTCGAGGGCGACCAGGCAGGTCGGGCGCGCGGCCTCGCCGCCGGCCTGGAGGCGCTCGATCAGCGCGGCGAGGGCGCCGACGGTCGAGGCCTCGAGCAGGTAGCCGGCCGGCAGCTCGACGCCGAAGCGGCGGCCGAGGCGGGCGCCGAGCTGGATGCCGGCGAGGGAGCTGCCGCCGAGGTCGAAGAAGTCGTCGCCGCGGCCGATCTCCTCGATGCCGAGGAAGTCGGTCCACTCGGCGGCGATGCCGCGCTCGACGTCGGTGAGATCGACGGCCGGGGCGGGGGCGCCGGCGCCGTCCGCCGCCTCCGTGGGCGCCTCTGGCGCCTGCTCTTCGCGGAGAGCCGCGGTCCGCTCGGCCGGCGACACCGCCACGAAGCCCTCTCCGGTGCCGCTGCCCGCGGCGGCCCCGACCCGGTAACGCCGGTGTTCGAACGGCGTCGCCGGCAGCGGCACGCGCCGCCGGCGCTCGCCGCTCCAGTAGGCGCTCCAGTCGACCTCGACCCCCTCGCACCAGAGGCGGCCGAGCCCGGCGAGCATCGTGTCGAGGTCGCCGTCGGAGCGAATCGCCGGCGACCCGGCACGCACCGCACCGTCCCGCGCCGTTCCGCGGTTCTCGTCACGGTCTCCGCTCTCGCGCTCCGGGCCGCCCCGCTCCGGCCGCGGCAGCGAGGCCACCACCGCCCGCGCCGCCGCGCGCGCCGGGTGACGGCGGACGAAGCCGGCGAGCGTGCGACCCGGACCGGCCTCGACGAGCAGGCGCTCGCCGTCGCCGAGGACCGTGGCCAGGCCGTCGGCGAAGCGCACCGGGCTCAGGAGCTGCGCCGCCCAGTAGCCGGGGTCGGTCGCCTGCTCGGCGGTGATCCAGGTGCCGGTGAGGTTGGAGACGAACGGGATCTCCGGCGGCGCCGGCGCGGCCGCGGCGACCAGGCCGGCGAAGGCGCGGGCGGCCGGCGCCATCGCCGGCGAGTGGAAGGCGTGGGAGGTGGCGACCGGCTTCGTCCCCACCTTGCGCGCGGCGAGCGCGGCGGCGAAGCGGGCGACCGCCTCGGCAGACCCCGAGACGGTACACGAGCCGGGGGCGTTGACCGCGGCGAGCGACACACCCTCGCCTTCCGGCGCGGCCAGCCACCCGGCGACCTCCTCGCCGCCGGCGGCCACCGCCAGCATGTCGCCGCCCGGCTGCTCGGCCATCAGCCGGCCGCGCGCGGCGACCAGCCCGAGCGCGCTCTCGAGGTCGAAGACCCCGGCCAGGCAGGCGGCGGTCAGCTCGCCGAGCGAATGGCCGATCATCGCCGCCGGCCGGACTCCCCAGCTCATCCAGAGCGTCACCAGCGCGTGCTCGACCGCGAAGAGCGCCGGCTGGGTGATCTCGGTGCGCGCCAGCCGTTCGGCGGCCTCGCCGGCGGCGCCCCCGACCGGGAAGAGCAGCTCGCGGAGGTCGCAGCCGATCTCCGGGCGCAGCCGCTCGGCGGCGCGGTCGATGGCGTCGCGGAAGTGCGGCTCGCCGGCGTACAGCTCGCTCCCCATCCCCGGGTGCTGCGCGCCCTGGCCGGGGAAGAGGAAGACGACCGGCGGCGGGCCGGTCTTGGCGCGCCCGGTCTCCAAGCGGCCCGCGATCGGCCGGCTCTCGCCGCGCAGCCGCTCGACCGCCTCGGCGACCGAGCGGCAGACCACCGCCCGCCGGTGCGCGAAGGGGCGGCGCCCCAGGCTCAGCGTGTGGGCGGCGTCGGCGAGTCCTCCGAGGTCGATCCCCGGCCGCGCTTCCAAGTGCGCGGCGAGCCGCTCCGCCAGCCGGGAGAGCGACGCCTCGCTGCGCGCCGAGAGCGCGAGGAGCTGCGCCGGCCGCGTCTCGCTCCCTGGCTCCGGCTCCGGAGCCGCCTCGAGCACCGCGTGGGCGTTGGTGCCGCCGATGCCGAAGCTCGACACCCCGGCGCGCCGCGGGCCGCTGTCGCCCGGCCACGGCTCGGCCCGCGCGGCGACCCGGAACGGGCTCGCCTCGAAGTCGATCTCGGGGTTGGGGCGCTCGAAGTGGAGGCTCGGCGGCACGGTCGCGTTCTCGAGCGCGAGCACGGTCTTGATCAGGCCGGCGATCCCGGCGGCGGCGTCGAGGTGGCCGACGTTGGTCTTGACCGAGCCGATCCGGCAGAAGCCGCGGCGCGAGGTGTCGGGGGCGAACGCGCGCACCAGGCCGGCGACCTCGACCGGGTCGCCGAGCGGCGTGCCGGTGCCGTGGGCCTCGACGTAGCCGATCGTGTCGGCGCTCACCCCGGCCGCGGCGAGCGCGTCGCGGATCGCCCGCGCCTGCCCCTCCTCGCTCGGCGCGGTGAAGCCGACTTTGGCGGCGCCGTCGTTGTTGACCGCCGAGCCGAGGATCACCGCCCGGATCGGGTCGCCGTCGGCGAGCGCGTCCTCGAGCCGCCGGAGCGCGACGACGCCGGCGCCGCTGCCGTTGACCACGCCGCCGGCGGCGGCGTCGAAGGCGCGGGTGCGGCCGTCGGGCGAATCGATGCCGCCCTCGAAGTGGAGGTAGCCGCGCACCTCGTCGAGCCGCGCGTTGGCGCCGCCGGCGAGCGCCAGGTCGCACTCGCCGCGCAGGAGGCTCGACGCCGCCAGGTGCACCGCCACCAGCGAGGTCGAGCAGGCGGTGTGGACCGCCAGGCTCGGGCCGGTCAGGCCGAGCTTGTAGGAGACCCGCGTCGCCAGGTAGTCGGGGTGGTTGGCGATCGCGATCTGGAAGCTCCCCATGGTCTCGAGCAGGCGCCGGTCGGCGCGCACCCGCTGGGCGTGCTCGCTGACCCCGGCGCCGCCGAAGACCCCGATCCGCCCGGCGAAGCGCGCCGGGTCGACCGCGGCGCTCTCGAGCGCCTCCCACGCCACCTCGAGGAAGAGCCGCTGCTGCGGGTCGGTGATCTCGGCCTCGCGCGGGGTCATCGCGAAGAGGTCGGCGTCGAAGAGGTCGGCGCCGTCGAGGGCGCCGCGCGCCGGGACGAAGCGCGGGTCGTCGATCCGCTCCTCCGGGACGCCGGCGGCGAGGAGCTCCCCGCGCGTGAAGCGGCGGATCCCCTCGCGCCCCTCGGCCAGCATCCGCCAGAACTCGTCGACATCGGCGGCGCCCGGGAAGCGGCCGGCCAGGCCGATCACGGCGACCGCGCCCGAGGCGGCGGTCGCCGCGGGCGGCGCGGGCGCCGGCTCGGCGGCCGCGGCGTCGCGCAGGTTGGCGGCGACCTGCTCGTCGGCGGCGAGCGCGGCGGCGAGCGACGCCACCGTCGGATGCCGGAACAGCTCGATCATCGGCACCCGCCGGCCGACCAGAGGCGCGAGCCCGGCCTGGACCTCGGCCATCAGGAGCGAGTGGCCGCCGAGGTCGAAGAAGTTGTCGTCCGGGCCGACCCGCTCGACGCCGATCACCTTTGCCCAGAGCACGGCGATCCGCCGCTCGAGGAGGGCGAGCGCGGAGCCGGCGCCGGCGGCCAGGGCGAACGCCGCGGCCGGTCGCGGGGCGGGCGGCACAGGCGCGCGAGGCAGGGCGGCCGCGCGAGGCAGGGCGGCGGCCGGCCGGCCCGCCGCGCCGGGCGGTGCCACCCGCGCCTCCGCGGCGTCCGGCGCCGGCAGCTTGTCGCGGTCGAGCTTCCCGGTCGGCGACAGCGGCCACGACGCGACCCGCACCCAGGCGTGCGGCACCATGTACTCGGGGAGCTTGGCGCGCGCCGCCCGGCGCAGCTCGTCGGCGGGCGGCAGCTCGCGGCCGCCGGCCGGCTCGACGTAGGCGACCAGCCGCTGGTCGCCCGGCACGTCCTCGCGCACCAGCACCACCGCCTCGCGCGATCCCGGGCAGCTCCTCGAGCACGGTCTCGATCTCGCCCAGCTCGATCCGGTAGCCGCGGACCTTGACCTGGTGGTCGCGCCGGCCGAGGAACTCGAGGTTGCCGTCCGGCCGAAGGCGCGCGCCCGGTCGCCGGTGCGGTACATCCGCGCGCCGGCCGCCTCGCCGAACGCGGCCGCGAACGGGTCGGGCAGATAGGACGGCCGCGGTCTGCCGCGGCGCCGCGGCGTAGCCGTCGGAGAGGCACGGCGCCGCGATGTAGAGGTCGCCCGGCACGCCCGGCCGGGCAGGGCGCGAGCCGCCGGTCGAGGACGTGGTAGCGGGCGTTGTCGATCGGCCGCCCGTAGGGGATGCTGACGGCCACGACGGATCGACCCGGCCGATCGGGAACGAGTTCGACCAGATCGTCGCCTCGGTGGCGCCGCCGAGCGCGACCACCCGCGCGCCGGTGAAGGCGCGGCGCACCCGGTCGGGGAGCGTGACCGGCACCCAGTCGCCGCGAGAGGAAGACCAGCCGGAGCGCGGTCTCGCTCGGTCGCCGGCGGCGGGAAGAACGGCGCGCAGCTGCTGGAGCGCCGCCGGCGCCGAGTCCCAGAAGGTGACCGGCTCCCGGACCAGGATCGCGACCAGCCGCTCGGGGTCGCGCAGCTCGTCGTCGGCGGCGATGCGGATCGTGCCGCCGGCGGCGAGGATGCCGAAGACGTCGTAGACCGAGAGGTCGAAGGACAGCGAGGTGACGAACAGCACCCGGTCGTCCGGCGCCGACGCCGAAGGTCTCGTTGACCCAGCGGATCAGGTTGAGCGACCGGGCGGTGGCGGACCATGACCCCCTTCGGGCGTGCCGGTCGAGCCGGAGGTGAAGATGACGTAGGCGAGGTCGTCGGGGCCGGCGGGCTGCCGGCCGGATCGTCGCCGCCTTCCGCGGCCGCCTCGCCCACGGGCGAGGAGTCTCGACCCCGGCGGCGGCGAGCGCCCCGGCGGCCGGCACCTCCGCCGGCGGGTCGAGCGAGATCAGCCGCACCGGCGGCGCCGGCTCCATCGCCGCGACCGTGCCGGCGGTCGCCGCCTCGACCACCAGGTGGCGCACCCCCGTGGCGACCAGGATCCAGCGCACCCGGTCGGCCGGCCACGACGGCTCGAGCGGCACGTAGGCGCCGCCCGCCTTGAGGATCGCCGAGCACGCCGACGATCAGCTCGCGGCGAGCGCCCGAGGTGGACGCCGACCAGGCTCCCGGGCCGACCCCGGCGGCGCGCAGGTGGCGGGCCAGCCGGTCGGCCTCGCGCGTCAGCTCGCCGTAGGTCGTCGCGCCGCCGGGTCCAGACCACGGCGGTCGCCTCCGGCGTGCCGCGCCGCCTGCCGCTCGAACAGGCTCGTGGAGGCACGGCCTGCCGCGGGCATCGGCGCCGCGGTGTCGTTCCACTCGACGGACGACCTGGTGCGCGCTCGGCCGGCGGAGAGCAGCGGCAGCGTCGCGAGCCGGCCGCTCGGGCGTCGGCGACCGCGGCGTCGAGGAGCGTCACGGAGCTGGCCGCAGCTGGCGCGCGATCGGTCGAGCGCGTCGAAGAGGTCGGTGTCGTAGTCGAGGCCAGCCGGAAGCCGCCGTCGGCGCCTCGGCGAGCGCAGAGCGTGAGGTCGAAGTTGCGCGGTGCCGGGCGGTCGATCGGCCGCGCCGCGGTCGCGAGCCCGGGCAGGTCGCAGCTCCTCGGCCGGCGCTCTGCTCCAGCGCGAAGCAGCACCTGGAAGAGCGGCGAGCGCGACGAGGTCGCGCTCCGGCCGCAGCTCCTCGACCAGCCGCTCGAACGGCAGGTCCTGGTGGGCGTAGGCGTCGAGGAGCCGTCTCGCGCACCCGCGCGCAGCAGCTCGGCGAGAAGCGCCGGGTCGCCCGGCGCGGCCGCGGACGCGCAGCACCAGGGTGTTGACGAAGAAGCCGATCAGCCCCTCGAGCTCGGCGCGCGGTGCGGTTGGCCACCGGCGTGCCGATCACCAGGTCGTCCTGGCCGGTGAGCCGCGACAGGAGCGCCTCGAAGCGCGGCGAGGAGGATCATGAACGGCGTCGCGCCCGGCGCGCCGGGCGAGCGCGCGCAGGCGCGTCGCGCGAGCGGCGGCGATCGAGCCGCTCGACCGCGTGCCGCCGCGGAACGTCTGGCACCGCCGGGCGCGGCCGGTCGGCGGGCAGCTCGAGCGCGGCCGGGGCGCCGGCGAGGTGCTCGCGCCAGAAGGCGAGCTGGCGCTCGAGCGCCTCGCCGGTCAGCCGCGCGCGCTGCCAGGCGGCGAAGTCGGCGTACTGGATCGGCAGCGGCGGCAGCGCCGCGGCGCCCACGGTGAGCCTGCCGCCGGCCTCCGGCGTAGAGCGCGCCCAGCTCGCGCGAACAGCACGCCCATCGACCAGCCGTCGGCGACGATGTGGTGGACGACCGCGACCAGGACGTGGCGCGGGCGGCCGGCGGGCGGCAGCAGCGAGGAGCGTCGCGCAGCAGCGGCCCGCGCTCGAGGTCGAAGCCGGCGAGCGCCTCGGCGCGCGGCGGCGCGGTCGCGCGCCGGTCCGCGCGCGGCCGGCGGCAGGCGCGCGGAGGTCGACCCGCGGCAGCGGCAGCGCGACGCTCGGCGGCGGCGCGATCGCCTGGACGGGCGGCCGCCGGCGCTCCATCGGCGAAGGTCGGTGCGCAGCGCCTCGTGGCGGCGCGCCGATCGCCGTCGAGCGGCTGCGCGCGCCAGCGCGGCGGCGTCGAGCGCGCCGTCGAGCGTCGACGGCGACGCGGCGATGTTGTAGGCCGCGGTGCCGGGCGCCAGCCGGTCGAGGAACCAGAGCCGCTCCTGGGCGAACGACAGCGGCGCGGTCGGCGTGCCCGTCCGGGCCGGCCGCGCCGGCGGCGCGCCGCGGGATCGGCCGCCGTCGCCGCGCCGTCCGCGCGGCCGGCGCCGCCGCCACCGCGCGCGCCAGCCCGGCCAGCGTCGGCGCCTCGAACACCGCCGCGAGCGGCAGCTCGACCCCGAACGCCTCGCGCACCCGGGCGACCATCCGGGTGGCGAGCAGCGAGTGGCCGCCGAGGGCGAAGAAGTCGTCCTCGACGCCGACGCGCTCGCGCCGCGCCGGCCGCCGTGCGCCAGTGCCACCGGACCGGCCGCAGGCTCGCCGACCCCGCACGCCGCCGCCGGCGCCGAGCACCTCGGCGAGCCGGCGATCACCTCCTGACCGGCCCCGCGCGGCCGCCGCGGCCGGCGCCGGCGCGGGTCGGCGCAGGCAGCGCGGCGCGGTCGACCTTGCCGTTGGCGGTCAGCGGCAGCGCGGTCGAGGACGACGAAGGCCGCCGGCACCATGTACTCCGGCAGCCGCTCGGCGCAGGAAGGCGCGCGCAGCGTCGGCGCGGCGCGGCGCCTCGCCGCCGCGTCCGGCGACGACGTAGGCCACCAGGCCGCCGGCTCCCCGGCCGGTCCTCGCGGCGCGACGCACCGCCGCCTCGCGCACGCCGGGTGCGCGCGCGAGCGCCGCCTCGATCTCGCCGGGCTCGATGCGGAAGCCGCGGATCTTGACCTGGTGGTCGACGCGGCCGAGGAACTCGAGCGTCGCCGTCCGGCCGCCAGCGGGCGAGGTCGCCGGTGCGGTAGAGGCGCGCGCCCGGGCTCGCCGGCGAACGGGTCGGGGACGAAGCGCTCGGCGGTCAGCGTCCGGGCCGGCCCGAGGTAGCCGCGGGCGAGGCCGTCGCCGCCGGCGAACAGCTCGCCCGGGCACGCCGGCCGGCACCGGGCTGCAGCGCGCGCGGTCGAGCACGTAGACCCGGGTGTTCGCGATCGGCCGGCCGATCGGCACCGGCCGGCCGCCGGCGTCGCGCGGGCCGGCGCATCGCGGTGGCAGCAGGTGAAGGTGGTGTTCTCGGTCGGGCCGTAGCCGTTGATCAGGCGCGTGCCCGGCAGCGCCGGCGAGCGCGCGGCGCACGTGCGCGGGCGACGAGCACGTCGCCGCCGGCGAGGAGCTGGCGCAGCGGCCGCGAGCGCCTCGAGGTGGGCGTCGACCATCTGGTGGAAGAGCCCGGCGGTCAGCCACAGCGTGGTGACGCCCGTGGCGCGCGAGCGCGGCGCCCAGCTCGTCCAGCGAGCGCGGCGCCCGGGCGGCGGCAGACGCCAGCCGGCCGCCGTTGAGCAGCGGCCCCCAGATCTCGCAGCGTCGAGGCGTCGAAGGAGACCGGCGCGAGCTGGAGGAAGACCTGGTCCGGGCCCGAAGTCGCGCGAAGTCGGTCGCCGCGCACCAGCCGCACGACGCGCGCGGTGCGGCACCGCGACGCCCTTGGGCCGGCCGGTCGAGCCCGAGGTGTACATCACGTAGGCGAGGTCGTCCGGCGCGAGCCCGGCGCGCCGGCGGCATCGGCTCGGCGCTCGCCGCCGCGATCGCCGCGGCCGTCGCGGTCGAGCAGGAGCGACCGGCACGCCGTCGCGGGCAGCGCGCCGGCGGTCGCTCCGGTGGCGATCACCACCGCCGCGCGCCGAGTCCTCGAGCATCAACGCCAGCCGCTCGCCGCGGGTAGGCGGGGTCGAGCGGCACGTAGGCGCCGCCGGCCTTGAGGACGGCGAGCATGCGCGACGACCAGCTCCGGCGAGCGCTCGAGGCAGAGCGCCGACGCGGGTCTCCGGGCCGACGCCGCAGCCGCCGCAGGCGCCGCGCCAGCCGGTTGGCGCCCGCCGTCCAGCTCGCCGTAGGTGACCGTGCCGGCGTCGCTCACCAGCGCCACCGCCTCCGGCGCCCGCGCCGCGTGCTCGGCGAAGAGCTCGTGGAGGAGTGCCTCGCTCGAGCGGCGGCCGGCGGTGTAGTTCCAGCCGGCCGTGACCTGGTGGCGCTCGGCGGCGGAGAGCAGCGGCAGCTCGCCGACCCGGGCGCCCGGCGCCGCGACCGCGGCGGCCAGGAGACGCAGGTAGTGCCCGACCAAGCGCTCCATCGTGGTGCGGTCGAAGAGGTCGGTCGAGTACTCCCAGATCAGCGTGATCCCCTGGCGGTCGGCGCGCGCCGCGCGCCCGATGCGCTGCTCGGCGCGCGGGATCGCGACCACGTTGAGGTCGGCCTTGGCGGTGCGGTTGTGGCGCTCGTAGACCTCGCCCGAGAGGCCGCAGAAGTCGAGGTCGGGGACCGCCGAGTCGTGGAAGCTGAACATCACCTGGAAGAGCGGGTTGCGCGACGGCGTCGCGGGCCGGCGCCAGCGCCTCGACCAGCTTGTCGAGCGGCATGTCCTGCCAGCCGTAGGCGTCGCGGGCGGCGTCGCGGGCGCGCGCCAGCACCTCGTCGAAGGGGTCGTCGCCGGCCGCCCGCGCGCGCAGCACGAGGGTGTTGACGACCATGCCGATCAGCTCCTCGACCTCGCGCATCCGCCGGTTGGCGTAGCCGGCGCCGACCAGGAGGTCGGCCGCCCCGGTCAGCCGGTGCATCAGGGCGTAGAAGCCGGCGAGCATGACGTTGTAGAGCGTCGCGCCGCCGCCGCGGCAGAAGGCGCGCAGCGCCTCGCACAGCTCGGGGGACAGCTCGGTGCGCACGGCGTCGCCGCGCAGGCTCAGGGCCGCGCGGGCGCGGCCGGTCGGTCGGCAGGTCGAGGACCGTCGGCGCGCCGGCCAGGCGGCGGCGGACCAGTGGTCGAGGTGGCGCTCGAGCACCTCGCCCTGCATCCAGCTCCGCTGCCAGAAGGCGAAGTCGCCGCACTGGACCTGCGGCTCGGGCAGCGGCGACGGCCGGCCCTGCGGCGAAGGCCGCGTAGAGCTCTTTCATCTCGCGCAGGAGCACCGCGAACGACCAGCCGTCGTGGACGAAGTGGTGCTCGGCCTGGACCAGCGACGTGGTCCTCGGGCGCCGTGCGCAGGAAGGTCCAGCGGGCGAGCGGCGGCGCCAGGAGGTCGAACGGCCGGCCGAGCGAGGTCCGCGATCAGCGCCTCGGCGTGCCCCTCGCGGCGCGCCGCCGGGAGCGCGGACAGGTCGACCACCGGCAGCGGCACCGGCATCGCGGGCCCGACCTCCTGCACCGGCTCGCCGCCGACCGCCGGGAAGCGGGTGCGGAAGACCTCGTGGCGGCGGACGATCTCGGTCAGCGCCGCGGCGTAGACCTCCGGCCTCGAGCGGCCCGCGGAAGCGGATCGTCATCTGCGAGTTGTAGGCGAGGTTGTCGGGCGCGAGCTGGGCGAGGAACCAGATCCGCTCCTGCGGGAAGGTCAGCGGCAGCGGCCGGTCGCGCGGCGCCCGGCGGACCGGCGGCGCGACCGGGCCCGCCACGCGACGCCTCGACCGCAGCGGCCTGGGCGGCGAGGGTCGGCGCGGCATAGATGCGGTCGAGCGGCAGCTCGACGCCGAGCCGCTCGCGCACCCGGGTGAGGAGGCGCCCGGCGAGCAGAGAGTGCCCGCCGAGGGCGAAGAAGTCGTCCTCCGCGCCGATCCGCTCGACGCCCAGGAGCTCGCGCCAGAAGGCGGCCAGGGCGCGCTCGACCTCGGTCGCGGGCTCGGCGGCATCCGCGGACTCACCGCTTGCCGCGACCTCGCCGCCGCCGCGCCACGCCGCCGGCTCGGGGAGGGCGTCGCGGTCGAGCTTGCCGTTGAGCGTCAGCGGCAGCTCGTCGAGCGCGACCCACGCGGCCGGCACCATGTAGGCGGGGAGGCGCGTCGCAAGGTGCGCGGCCAGATCGGCGCCGTCGATCGAAGCACCGTCTCGACCAACACCGTCCAGCGCGCCGCCGTCGATCTCAGGCACCAGGTAGCCCACGAGCCGCGCCTCGCCCTCCCCCGCCCCGCCGCCGCGCGCGATCACCGCCGCGGCGCGCACCCGCGGATGGGCGAGGAGCGCGGCCTCGATCTCGCCCAGCTCGATCCGGTGGCCGCGGACCTTGACCTGGCGGTCGATGCGGCCGAGGAAGGCGGTCTCGCCGCAGGCCAGGCGGCGCACCAGGTCGCCGCTCCGGTAGAGCCGGGCACCGCGCGGCACGCCGGCGCGGCCGGCGGCGGGATCGGGGACGAAGCGCCCGGCGGTCAGCGCCGGCCGGCCGAGGTAGCCGCGGGCGAGCCCGGCGCCGCCGATCAGCAGCTCCCCCACCTCGCCGTCCTCGACCTCGGCGCCCGAGGCGTCCGTGATGCGCACCCGGGTCCCGGCGATCGGCGAGCCGATCGGCGGCGGCGCGGTCGGAGCACCGGCCGGCGCCGGCGGCACCTCGCCGGCGGTCGTCACCACCGTGTCCTCGGTCGGGCCGTAGTGGTTGTAGAGCCGGAACGGCAGCCCCGTCGGCGGCGGCGCATGGAGCCGCTCACCGCCGACCAGGAGCGCCCGCAGCGCGAGCCCCGGCGGCGGCTCGCGCTCGGCCGCCTCGGCGATCAGCGCCTCGCCGATCGGCGTCGGCAGGAACGCGATCGTGATCCCGCGCTCGCCGAGCCAGCGGTAGAGCCGCGCCGGCTCGACCCGGGTCTCGCGGTCGGGGAAGTGGAGGCTGGCGCCGGCGGCCAGGTACGGCCAGACCTCCCACACCGAGGCGTCGAACGCCGGGCTCGCCACCTGGGTGGCGCGGTCGGCCGGCGTCACCGCGTAGACGTGGCGGTGCCAGAGCGCCAGGTTCAAGAGCCCGCCGTGGCCGAGCGCGGTCCCCTTGGGCAGGCCGGTCGAGCCCGAGGTGTAGATCACGTAGGCGAGCGACTGCGGCGACGCCGGCGGCGCCGAGAACGGCTCGAGCCCGCGCGCCGCCTCCTCCGCCGCCGCCAGCTCGACGACCGGCGCGCCGGCCTCGGCCAGCCGCCCGGCGTCCTCGGCCGCCGCGAGCACCAGCGGCACCCGCGAGTCGGCGACCTGGTAGGCGAGGCGCTGGATCGGGTACTCGGGGTCGAGGCAGAGGAAGGCGGCGCCGGCGCGGAGCACCGCGAGCTGCGCCACCACCAGCTCGGGCGAGCGCCCGAGGGCGACCCCGACCACCGTCTCGGCGCCGACGCCGTGCCGGACCAGCGCCGCGGCGAGCCTGCCGGAGCGCTCGTCCAGCTCGCCGTAGGAGACGGCGTCGCCGCCGGCGCCGGCCAGCGCCGGCGCCTCGGGGGCGCGCGCCGCCCATGCCGCCGCCAGCTCGTGGACGGAGGTCGCCCGCGGCAGCCTGGCGGCCTCGCCCGCCCGCGCCGTCCGGGGCGTCCCCGCCTCGGCCGTCTCCTGTGCGATCGATCGTTCCAGCGTGGTCATCGGGTCCGTCTCCGCCCTGCGCTCCCCGTTTCACTCTCCCGTGCCGCGGGCGGGCCGGACCGCCGCTGAGCCGTCCGGACGCCCTCGCCCGTCCGCGCCCTCAGCGCTCCCCCGCCCCGTCGTCGCCGGCGCCCCGGTCTCCACCCTCGACCAGCTCGAGCAGCTCCGCCGCGCGCGCGTGCAGCTCGCGGGCGTCGAGCCGCTGCTCCTCGGGCAGCGGCCGGTCGACGTGCATCACCACCGCCGGCTTGGGCGGCTTGTCGCCCCACGCCGCCTCGGGCGGATAGAGCAGGAAGACGTCCCACGCCGGCTCGTCGGCGGGCATCCCGACCGGCCCGGAGAGCGCCAGCGCCAGGGTGTGCTCGGGGGTCCAGAAGTGGCCGACCCGCGGGTCGTTGAGGAAGCCCGTGGCGGTGTCGGCGTGCTCGGCGGTCTCGTCGCCGAGCATCGGCCCCCAGACCACGTAGCCGGCGAGGCCGGGCCCCTCGATCCGGTCGAAGACGTAGCGCTGGATCATCGTCGCGCTCGCGAGGCAGATGCCGCAGCGCGGGGAGAGCATCAGGAGCATCCGGACCCGGCCGGCGTCGCGGTTGAAGGCGTCGCGCAGCTCGGCGCCGCCGGCGGCCATCGGCGTCACCGGCGGCGTCGCCCGCGACGGCCGCTCGGAGAAGGCGTCGCCGATCCGCTCGAGCCGGAACGGCATCTCGCCGACGAACTCGGTGAAGATGCCGGTGATCGTCGTACCGTCCTCGCCGAGGGTGCCCTTGAAGAGGAACGGCGCCTTGGCGCCGCGGGTCTCGGAGTCGTGGCGGAAGAGGAAGGTGATCGCGCGGCCGTCGACCCCGACCTCCTCGAGCGGCCGGTACTCGATGCGGAAGGACGGCAGGTCGATCGTGCCGGCGAGCGCGCCGCCGGCGGCGGGCGCCAGCTCGACGACGATCTCCAGCTCCTTCTTCGCCTCCTCGTAGACCACCGCGCCGAGCCAGAGGCCGCTGAAGGCTTCGGCCGAGCCGGCCGGCGCGGCGGCGGCCGGCGCCTCGCCGGCGGCGGGGCGCGCGGCGGCTCCCGGGACCGCAGCGGCGACGGCCGCGGCGAGCACGACGGCGAGCAGGAGAGCGGGGCGCGATCGGGGCTTCATGCGGGTCATCGGCATCCTCTCGGCACCGGGTCCGGCCGTCCGAAGGCGTGCCCGCCGGGCACACGTCCCTCCCATCCGGCGCTCCGGCACTACTGAATATGTACAGCTCGGATATGCAAAGCGGGACAAGTAGACATCATCACATGACCGTAGAGAAGAGATGGCGCCAGTGACGAGCCCTCCGCCCGCCTTCCCGACCGAGGTCACGGCCGTCCACGAGGGGCTCTCGGCCACCGCGCGGCGCTTCCTCGACCGTGCCGCCGGCGACCCGCGGCTGACCGCGCCCGGCGCCTTCGACGGCCTCTTCGCCGCCGCCCGCCGGGTGGTCCCGCACATCTCCGGACTCGAGCCGGGGGACGACTTCGGCCTCCAGCCGTGGCCGATCTGGCTCGGCGCCGGACGCCGCCGCGAGCTGGAGCGGACCGCGCTCGGCGTCGTGCGGCTGATCCGCCGCCTCCCCGACCTGATCTTCGACCGCGACCCGCACCGGGTCGCCGCCTGGTACGGCATCGACCTCGAGACCGCCGAGCTGGTCCTGGCCCAGGAGTGGCTCGGCGAGCTGACCCTGGCGCGCGCCGACGTCGTCGACGCCGAGGACGGCCCGCGCGTGATCGAGCTCAACGTCGGAAACCTCGGCGGCTGGCAGCACGTCGCCTTCGCCCCCGCCTTCGCCGAGGCGCCGGCGCTCGCCGAGTTCCTCGAGGACGAGCGCGTGCTGGGGGTCGAGGCGGCGCCGCGCGACTCGATCCGGGCGCTCTGCGAGCACGTGATCGCCGACGCCGCGGCCAGCGACGCGGTGCGCGCCGACGGCGAGCTGAACCTCCTGGTGGTCGCCTCCGACCGCGGCCTGACCGGCCCCCAGACCCACCCGGCGGCCGCCTACCGGCGAGCGTTCACCGACGCCGCCGCCCGGAGCGGCCTATCCGGCCGCCTCGACGTCGCCCCGGTCTCGCGACTCGAGCTGCGCGGCGACCAGGTGCGGGTCGCCGGCCGCCGCTACCACGCGGTGGTCGAGCAGAACGACGGCAAGCCCGAGCCCGGCCTCTTCGCCGCCGCGGTCGCCGGCGGCGTCCGCCAGTACACCGGCCCGGCCGGCCTGGTGCTCGGCGACAAGCGCAACCTGGTCGTCCTCTCGATGCTCGAGGAGAGCGACCTCCTCGACCGCGACGAGCAGCGCCTCGTGCGCGACTCGATCCCCTGGACCCGCCACCTCCGCCCCGGCCCGGCGCGCTTCCGCGGCGAGCGCCGCGACCTCGAGCGCCTCGCCCTCGACGAGCGCGAGTCGATGGTGCTCAAAGCCGGCTTCTCCTTCGGCGGCGCCGACGTCCTGGTCGGCCGCGCCACAGACCCCGCGGCCTGGGAGGCGGCGGTCCGGAGCGGCCTCGACGCCGGCGGCTGGGTGATCCAGGAGTACCTCCGCCCGCGCCCCTACGCCGGCTGGCACCCCACCGCCGGCTGGGCCCCCCACGAGGCGGTCTGGGGCCTCTTCGTCTTCGGCGACCGCCCCGCCGGCTCCTTCGTGCGGATGGCCCCGCGCGGCGACACCGCGGTCCTCAACATGAGCCGCGGCGCGCGGGTGGGGCTGGCGTTCGAGGTGGGGTAGGGGGGAGGAAGGTCGTCTTCCCGCACCTGACGGGCCCCGCCCGAGAAGTCATCGCTTCGGTGCCGGAATGTCGAGATCCCTGCATATCTTCCGAGCGGTGAAGTCATTGATCTCCCGGTGTCGAGGAACCGTGGAGATCTTCTGCTTCGCCCGGTTCACAAACACTGAGTGGTTGCCGCCTTCGCGAAGGAGCTCACACCCATGAGCCAGGAGATGCCGAACCAGGGCGCGGCGTTTCACGCCGAAAGCTCGAGCGATTCCCGAATGACCTCAGCGTCGCCGAGCTGCTCCTCCGCCAGAGACCGGTTGGCCTCGAGGACGAGGGCGACCGCCTCGCGTAGGTTCTCCCGCGCTTCGTCGAGCGTGGCCCCCTGGCTGTTGGCGCCGGGAAGCTCCTCGACGAAGGCTGCATAGCCCTCGGGAACCCGCCGATATACCGCCGTAAAGGTCGGCTCCATGGCTCGCACTCCTCCTTCGGCCTGGAATCCTACCTCTTCGGCTCATACCGCATCGCCACCGCCCCCGATGCGAACTCCAGCTGGCTCACGAGCTTCAAGTCGAGATGCCTCGAGAGCCCCGCGAACAACGTCGGCCCATGGCCCGCCAGCCTGGGATGCACCACAAACTCGTACTCGTCGATCAATCCCAGCTCCGCCAACGCCAGCGGGAGCTTCACGCCTCCGACGAACAGTCCGTTGCCCGACTCCCGCTTGAGCCGCTGGACTGCCGTCCCCAGATCCCCGCGTACCAGCTCCGCGTTCCAATCGACCCGGTCCAGGGTACTCGACACGACGTACTTCTTCGCCGCATCGATCGTCTTGGCGAAGGGCTCCATCCAATCGGCCATCCACTCGGGCCTCACTCCCGTCCGCGCGACCGACCGCCACCCCGCCTCCATCAGTTCGTAGGTCACCCGGCCCAGGAGAAGAGCATCGGCAGCGCCGATGCTCTCGGCCGCGTGACGGTGCAACTCTTCGTCGGGGGTCATTACAGTGTGATCACAGCACCCGTCCAAGGTCACGTTGATGGAGTACCGAAGGGGTCGCATTCCGTTTTCCTGAATCAATGCTCAGCATCAGCGGCGGCCCGTAGCGCCGTCCGCTGCAACCGGTTGTTAGGCGGCGCCCTTGGTGTGTCTCCGTCGCTTGCGCCAGACTGGCACGAAGGCGAGTAGCACGATGCCGCATGCGCCCGCACCGAGCACAGGCATCACCCGGCGGATCTCGGCGGGGATGGTGAGTATGTCAGGCAGGCCGGTTTGCCAGAACACCCACTCCGCGCCGAGCTGCGGCGCGAGCGTCTTGCTGCCGGTCGCGAGTACGATGATCGCGTCCTCCGTCTTGGGGTTGATCCGGACGGTTGCGCTGATCGCTGGCTCATTGGCGCCGTCATGGCCGAAGACGGCGCCGCCATGCTCCGTTGGTGCGTAGAGGATCGTGCCCAACCCCCAGATGTCGGCGCCCATCGATGTTGCCTCTGCTGTGCGCATCGACTCGAGCGTCATCTTGCCGAGGGGGCTACCCTCAACCGTTCGTAGATGCGCAAGGACCAACCTAGCCAAGTCGCTAGCTGACGTGGTGAAGCCCGTCGCAGCTCTCGAAGCGTATCGGTAGATCGGTGCCGGCCGGCCCTCGGCGTCATATGACTTTGCCGAGTTGGTCGTTGCAGACAGGTCGGCGTAGCCAGAGCGCAGCATGCCGAGGGGCTGGAGTATCTCGTGAGTGACGAAGGCCTCGAACTTCTCGCCTGAGAGTTCTTCCACCAACAGCTCGAGCAGCAAGTAGCCACCGCCCGAGTATCGAAACTGAGTGCCTGGCTCGATCGCCACGGTGATGGGCGTCGCAGGGCGGCCGGTCGATGCCCGAGGTGCGTCCAGCGCCTCCTCCAACGTCGGCAGCGGCTCATCACGTCGGTAGTCGCCGAAACCCAGCCCGTCGGTAAGTCCGGCGGTGTGACTCAGAAGTCGCCGCGCCGTGACGTCGCGCGAACTGAACGAGCCTGCTGGCAGTTGCCATCTCGTCAGGTAGCTCTCGACCGGCCGATCGAGGTCTAGCTTGCCTTGCTCCACAAGGTTCATCACGGCATGTGCGGTGATCCACTTGCTCAAGGACGCCGTTGCGAAGACGGTGTTCCGGTCGATGGAATCGGCGTTTGCGGAGTAGTACTCAGCGCTGATGGAACCGCTCTCGATCAGGATGAGGGCCGTGTTGGCACGATTGCCCGCGTTGACGATGGGGATTGCGGCTCGCATGAAGGCACGCGGATCATCCCGGGGCGCGAGCGGCCGCCGCCACCAGCCAAAGAGGGTGCCGCCTACGAGCCCTGCGGCCCATAGGATGACTAGCAGCAGCACCACCCCAGCGCGCCTCACCATGGCAGTCCTGGAGCTTCCAACAGCGGGTTCTCCTTCACCTTCCGTGGACAGATTCGAACCCAAGGTCCGGACCGCCTGGTTGGGCGTACCGAGTCGCGGCCCGAAACGTGACAAATACCGCCACAGCAAGTCCGCCAGCCCAGTTTGGCGAAAGAGCGAGCGGAGCCCGGATATGCAGCACCGTCTATTACTTAACAGAGCCTAAGGCGCCGTCGTCGCACAGTCAAGGGCGTTGGCTCCAGTCGTCCAGCCCTCCCCCGCTCCGGTAAGATCCCGCCCGATGACCCCCGCGCCCTCCGCTCAGCCCTCCCTCCCCGCCGGCGTCGCCACCTCCTTCGCCCGCCTCGCCGAGCAGGGCCGGGAGATGGCCGCGCTCGCCGCCGAGCCGGACTCGTCGCTCCTCGCCCGCGCCGACGGGGTCTCGGCCTGGGCGGTGGCGCAGCAGCTCGAGCACCTGGGGCTAACCGGGGGGCGGGTGATCGACGCGATCGACGCGATCCTGGCCGATCCGGAGACTCCGCCGCGCGGGCGGCCGAACCCTTCGGGGTGGATGGTGCTCCTGACCGGGCGGATCCCGCGCGGGAAGGTCAAGACCCGCCCCGAGTGGGCGCCGCCGGAGGCTTCGCCCGAGCGCGCCCGGCAAGCCGTGGCCGCGCTCGCCGGGCGGACCGCGGCGCTCGCCGCCTGCTCCGCCGAGATCGCGGCCGCGCACGCCACCCGGCCGCACATGGTGCTCGGGCAGTTCGACGCCCGCCGATGGCTGCGCTTCCTCGCGATCCACCAGGATCACCACCTGCGGCTGGTGCGCGACATCCGCGCCGCGGCCGGGCTGTCGCCGGCGGCCGCCGGCGCCGCCGAGCCCTCCGAACCGGCCGCGAGCGCCTGATCCGACCGTGCAGGCCTTCTTCTCGACCTGTCTCCTGTTCGCTGTGTGCGCCGTGGCGCGCACGTTCTGGCGCATCGAGCAGCGCTGGGTCGGCGAGGTGCCCGAGGGGGACCGCTGGGCGGGCATCCGGGTGATCGCGATCCTCAACCACACCAGCCTCTACGAGCCGATCTTCGCCGGCGCCGCGCCGTATCGGTTCCTGCGCAAGCTGGCCACGCACGGCGTGGTGCCGATCGCCGACGTCACGCTCCAGCGCCCGATCGTAGGCCGCTTTTTCCGCGGCCTGACCGCCCACGTGGTCTCGATCAGCCGCCAGCGCGACCGCACCTGGCGCGAGGTGCTGGCCAAGGTCGACGACCCCAAGCGGATCGTCGCCCTCCTCCCCGAGGGGCGGATGAAGCGCGCCGGCGGCCTCGACAAGGAGGGCAAGCCGATGACCGTGCGCGCCGGCATCGCCGACATCCTGCTCGCCACCCCCGGCGGGCGGCTGCTCCTCGGCTACAGCGCCGGCCTCCACCACGTCCAGGCGCCGGGCGAGAAGCTGCCGCGCCTGTTCAAGACCGTGCGCATCGCGTTCGAGGTGGTCGACGTCGCCGCCTACCGCGACCGCCTGCTCGCCGAGCACGGCGAGGCCGGCTTCCACGCCGCGGTGATCGCCGACCTGACCCGCCGGCGCGACCTCTACTGCCTCGACTGGACCGCGCACTGACCGGCGTGCCAACATCTCGCCCCCGGCCGCTGCCGGGTCTACGAGGACCCACGAGATGCTCAAGTCCAGCCAGCTACCCCAGGACCGCCTCTACGAGATCCGCCACTCGGCCGCCCACGTGATGGCGCAGGCCGTGCTCGAGCTCTACCCCGAGGCCCAGCTCGGGATCGGGCCGCCGATCGAGACCGGCTTCTACTACGACTTCGACCTCGGCACCGGCGAGGACGGCAAGCCGCGCACCTTCACCCCCGAGGACCTCGAGGAGATCGAGCGCCGGATGCGCAAGATCATCGGCGGCCGCCACCCGTTCGAGCGCAAGGTGCTCTCCGCCGACGAGGCGAAGGCTCTCTTCGCCGACCAGCCGTACAAGCTCGAGCTGATCGACGGCCTCGAGCAGGGCGAGGTCGACGAGTACGGCAACGAGATCGCCGCCGCGCCCGAGATCTGGACCTACCGCCAGGACGCCTTCGAGGACCTCTGCCGCGGCCCGCACGTCGAGCACACCGGGCAGATCCCGGTTGACGCCTTCAAGCTCATGTCGATCGCCGGCGCCTACTGGCGCGGCGACGAGGCGAACCCCATGCTCCAGCGGATCTACGGCACGGCCTGGCGCAACAAGAAGGAGCTCCAGGCCCACCTCGATCTCCTCGAGGAGGCCAAGCGGCGCGACCACCGCAAGCTCGGCCAGGAGCTCGAAATCTTCACCTTCGACGACGAGATCGGCCCCGGCCTGCCGCTCTGGCTGCCGGCCGGCGCGATCCTGATCGAGGAGCTGGAGCGGCTGGCCAAGGAGATCGAGGCGCGGCGCGGCTACCAGCGGGTGCGCACGCCGCATGTGGCCAAGGAGGCGCTCTTCCTCCACAGCGGCCACCTCCCCTACTACGCCGAGAGCATGTACCCGCCGATGGAGCTGGAAGGGGAGACGCTACTACATCAAGCCGATGAACTGCCCGTTCCATCACAAGATCTATCGCCGCCCGGCCGCGCAGCTACCGCGACCTGCCGCTGCGCCTGGCCGAGTACGGCACGTGCTACCGCTACGAGAGAGTCGGGCGAGCTGTTCGGCCTGATGCGCGTGCGCTCGATGCAGATGAACGACGCCCACATCTACTGCACCGAGGAGCAGTTCGAGGCCGGAGTTCCTGGCGGTGATCGACCTCTACTACGAGTACTTCCAGCTCTTCGGCATCGAGCGCTACGTGATGCGCTTCTCAGCACCCACCACCCGCGCGGCCTGGGCAAGAAGTACGTCGACAACGAGCGGCTGTGGCTCAAGACCGAGGACATGGTGCGCCGGGCGATGGACAAGGGCGGCGTGCCGTTCGTCGAGGTGGCCGACGAGGCGGCGTTCTACGGCCCGAAGATCGACGTGCAGATCTGGAGCGCGATCGGCCGCGAGTTCACGCTGGCCACCAACCAGGTCGACTTCGCCCAGCCGGCGCGCTTCGACCTCCGCTACGTCACCCCCGAGGGCGGGCGAGGCGACGCCGCTCTGCATCCACCGCGCGCCGCTCTCGCACCCACGAGCGGATGATCGGCTTCCTGCTCGAGCACTACGCCGGCGACTTCCCGGTCTGGCTGGCGCCCGAGCAGGTGCGCCTGATCCCGATCTCCGACGGCCACGCCGAATACGCCGAGAAGCTCGCCGCCCGCCTCACCGCCGACGGCGTCCGCGCCACCGCCGACGTCTCCTCGGAGCGGATGAACGCCAAGATCCGCCGCGCCCAGTTGATGAAGGTGCCCTACATGCCCGTGGTCGGCGACCGCGAGGTGGCCGAAGGCACGGTGTCGCTGAGGAAGCGCGACGGCTCGCGGGCGGACGGGATGGGAGTCGAGGAGTTTGCGGGGTTGGTGAGGGGGAAGATCGCCGACCGGGCACCGGATCTCTGAGGTCGGCTTGAGGGCAGGCCGGCGCCCGGTTCACGGCGCTACTCCGGCACCGGCTCCGGCAGAGTCACGGGACTGCCGATCAACAGTCCGCCGGCCGTTCAGCGGCCAGGCTGGAGATGAGAGCCACGAAGTGCTCTCGCAGACGCTCCAATTCGCCTGCAGAGAATACCGTCCTCGGTCAACCCGGCGACCTGCGCAAGGCAACCCGATTGGTCTTCGAGCCCCCGGAATCGTCTCATCGGTCGCTCGAAGGCTGCGCTCTCGAAGTATCTCTCCCTCGACAGCACGGACGCGATCCGTCCGGCCTCGGACCATTCGGCCAAGGCGTAGACCGAGCTGTCCATCTGCCGAGCGAACCGGGCGTCGGCTTGGTCGGCCAGATCGATCGCCCGCTTCGATAGTCCGTCCTGGAGCGCCCACAGCACTCTCAGGTGGTGCTGGGTCAGATCTTTGGCCTGCCGTGCATGAGCCACTCCGAGCAGCTCGCCCAGTGCCGTGCGCGCCACCCGACGGTCGTTGAGCTCCAGTGCAAACGCCAGGTCCACCGCGTGCACACCGGCGACCACTTCCGACCTCGGGACTGGCGTACCGACATCCAGTCTCGGGTCAAGGTACACCCAGGAGAGTTGATCGCCGGCCTGCAGCTCGGCCGGCTCCAGGGCGCCCACCAGCTCGCGTGCGCTCGTCCGAGTCCGTAACCCCCACCCGACGACGAGTGCAAGCGCCGCCACCAAGAGCGACGACCCGAAGACTTCTCGCCTCCAGCGCTGTCGCCGAATCATCAGGCGGCCTCCAACGGCATCGCTTGCCTTACCTCTGACCAGCGGAAGCCCGACTCCTCCAGGCCGCGGCGGAGCGCCAATAGAGTCTTGTCCCGCCGGGAGTAGAGCGATCTCTGACTGAGGCCGAGCTGCCGAGCCAAAGCGGAGATTCGGACACCGTCCAGGCAGTGCGCGCGGACGATCCTCTGATCCTCTACCGCCAGCGCTGCCATCCTCGCCGTCAAGACCCTCAACAGTGCAGCGATCAAGCGCCGACGCTCGCGGTCTTCTGCTTGCCGATCGCTCCTGCGGTCATCCGTCAGACCCTCCAGGCATCGCTCGAACGAAGGCTTTCTCGATGGCTGCACCGGGAGCGACTCCAACAGCGCTGCGAGCTGTCTCTCACCCAGCTCATGACCGTAGTTCCGGCGGAGAATCTCGAGCGCCTGATCGAGCGCGATCGCGTCTCGAATGACTAGCCGCTCCAGCCGAATCGCCACCAGGCCTGCCCGCCGGGCGGCAGCGGAAGCTCGCCAGCGCCCTGCGACTTGGCGATGGTAGTCGCAGAATAGGTTCTCGATCACCCTCCTCATGTAGGCGGGAAAGCTGCTGCCCTCCCGGTAACGCCGGATCGCGCGATAACCGGTTTCGACGAGCCGCAGCTTGACCCACGCGTCGAAGTCCTCCGCCTTGTCGTCCGCCAGGCCGCGGCGCCGGCAAACGGCTCTACAGATGCTCTCGATCACGGGGAGCCGCTCGATCATCGCGCTCTCCGAACTGGGTTCCCCCTCCCCCCTGAATGTTCCCATCTTCCCCTCCTGGATCAGCACTCGGGAGGTAGGTCCCGGCACCTCGACGAAGATCCCAGCGAAAGGCAGACGGGTCTTTCGGGAACACTTCGGGAATCCTTCGCGAGTGCTCCGGGGCCTCCCTCGACAGCCGGACGGATGGGTAGCGGGTCGGTCCAGGGTCATGTGCGCCGGAGCTGAACCTGTGCCCCCTCACTGCTGGAGACTTCTTGCTACAGCGCTTCAAAGTCGTCCCCCCGTTCATCGCAGTGTCCGAGCAGGGCGGGACCGCAGCAGGCGGGCTACGACCCGGGTCGACCTCTTCGAGCCGAACGCCCCTGAGAAACAGCGCACCGGACCGTGCCGGGTCCCTATAGAATCGAGCGGCCTCCCCCCGCGAAAACGTGTCCCCGACCATGAGACCAACAGGTCCCCCACGGCACCCGCCGAGCCGCTTCCGGCTCGCCGAGTGGGAAGTCCTGACCACGGACGGCACCCTGCGGCGGGGCGAGGAGGTCCAGCGCCTGGAGCCGAAGGTGATGGAGGTCCTCCAACTGCTGATGGAGCATCCCGGCGAGGTCCTGGGCAAGGACCTGATCCTGGAGCGCGTTTGGGAGGGCGCATTCGTCGAAGAAACAGCGCTCGCTCGCTGTATCAGTGAGATCCGACAGGCGCTGGGCGACGACTTCCGGTCGCCGCGCTACATCGAGACGATCCCCAAGCGCGGCTATCGACTCATCGCATCGGTCGAGCCGGTCGAGCCCACGAGCAAGCCGAGCGCGGCCGGACGACGGCCGGGGTTCCCGAAGCGAAACGGCTTGATCACCTGGAGTGGACTGGTTACAGTCAGTCTCCTCGCGCTGCTGATCGCAATCTGGCCGAATGCATCCTCCGAGCGTTACCGGCTGTTGGTCATCCCGCCCGACACCCACACCACTTACGGACAGGGGTCTCCTTCCGACGAGCAGCTCGCATTCGCAATCGGCTGGGCGAGCGACTTGATCGACGGCTTCGCTCCGGTCGAGACCGCCCGCGTCGTCCCGATCTATAGCGCGCAGACGCAGGCGGCCGAAATCCGGGCCGGCGGCGAGCCCGAAGACGATGTCGCGTACTACCTCGGCAGCGTAGTCGAGTGGAGCTCGGAGGACGACGCGCGGCTCAGCGTTCGGCTGATCGAGATCGAGGATCTCCGCTTGGGCCGGACCCGGGAGATGCAAGTCTGGACCGAGCACTTCGAGGGGGTCCTGGACGACACGGTGCAAGTTCGCGAGGCGATCGTGCGGAGAGTGCTCGCCGAAATGGGCCAGCCGGTCGCCGACTCCGAAACCGCCGAGCGAGACCTCTTCGTCGGTCGCGACCGTGAGTTTGCGAGCTACGTGACCGGCCTGGGGTTCAAGGAACACTGCGACTTCAGCCGCAAGCACCTCGAGGAGGCTCGGTACTGGTTCGAGCGAGCGGCGCACCTTCAGATCTCGGACGACTACGACCCGGCCACCTGCGAGCCGGAGACGGTCGATCCCCAGCTCGCCTGTGCCTACGCCGAGCTGGCGCAGACGCTCCTGCGGCTCGATCTCAACTACGTGCGGGGAGATGCAGTACGAGACTGCGCCTCGCTGCTGATCGGCGCGTCCCAGGAGGCCGCGCAAGCCGCTCTGCCGGACCAGCGACTGCTGTGTCTGGACCTGGCGATCGCCGATTGGAGCTATCTGGCCAGGGGAGACTTCGAGACCGCGGCCGAGCTGTATCGGCAAGCGAAGAACCGATTCCCTGCCAGGCCGGCAACCCTGGACGCGCTAGGGCACGCGCTCCGCAAGACGGGTCAGCTTCGGCAAGGTGCCGAGGCGCTCAAGAACGCTTTGTTTCTCGACCCCGAGAACGCACGGTTGGCGGAAGAGCTGGCTGAAACCTATCGCGCCCTCCGTGATTTCGACAACGCGGCATACTATTTCGACCAAGCCGTGTCGATCGCTACGAGGATCGATTGCGGCCCGAACTTCCATGCCATCGGGGAACGCGCCGTCAACGAGTTCGCCCGCACGGGATCGGTGCCGAGGATGGCCGCCGTCTTGCGAGGATCCCCGGGGACGGATTCACCGCGACTGGCTCCCTACTGGGTCGCGCTGTCTCTGCTCGCGGGGAATCCCCAGGCGGCGCTGGAGCGGCTGGCGAAGGTCGACCTGGCGTCGACGACGGTCTTCGATCGCCACCTCCTGGCGACAAGCGAGCTCACCGCCCTGAGGATCCTGGGTCGAGACGAGGAGTTGGAGGAAGCAGCGCGCCGCGCCCTCGATCTGGCCGAGAGCCAGATTGCTCGGAGTCCTGAGCTTCCGTTTCACCATAGCTACCGCGGGCTCTACCAGGCGTTCCGCGGCCGACACGAGGAAGCAGATCGGTCGTTCGAGGCGGCGCGGAGCAGGGCGCAGACCGACCACTACACAAAGGGTCGCTTTCTCGAGCTAGAAGCGATGGGAGACGCGGTCCTCGGCCGCGACGCGGCAGCGTTACGCAAGCTTTCTCAGCTCCTGGGCACCCAGTACATGCACTCGATCACCCGAGCCCACCTGCAATACGATCCGATCTGGAGCTTCCTGAGCGATCGGGAGGGGCTGGCTGACCTCGTCGACCGCCCTCTGGAGCCGTAAAGGTTCCGGCCGTGTCCGTCTCCTGCGATCGAGGCTGTAGTATCGACCATCTTCAACTGAGTAGGGAGGTACCCGCCGTGAGCGACAAGTTCCAGTTCCAGCGCACCATCGTCCGGTTCGACTCGTACTGTACGGCCATGATGTGTCCGGCCGACACCTGTCCCGATCCCTCGATCTGCCCGGACACCACCATCAGTCAGACCAATGTCGTCGTCAACCTCCGCCTGCGCAATCTCTTCGGCGCCGCCGGCTTGTGTCCTGAGGCCACGCACTGCCCGGAGCCCTCGATCTGCGAGTCGGTCACCAAGGACTACGGGGCGGCTTCGGCCGCGGACCTGACGAAGCTGCTGGAGGAGGTCCAAGGGCTGCAAGTGGCGCTCGAACGGCTGGCCGTAGAGAAGGACCTGCTGCCCGCCGCGGATCCCACCCCGGAAGAGGCCGCCAGGCTGGAGGCGCGGCTTCTCGAGGCGCTCGACGAGGTGCGCAAGAAGAAGGTGGTGCGCAAGAAGAAGGTGGTGCGCAAGAAGAAGTGAGACGGCCAATGACCTCGGACCGTCCCGCCGACGACTGCAGCTACCGGTTGGCTCCGGGCTGGGAGGTCGTTCGCTGCGAGCTCTTGTCCCCGGACGAGCTGGCGGAGCACCCGTCGCTGTTCCAGGACCGCACGGTCTTCGGGGTGCTCCGCCGGGTGGGCGGCGGCGGCCCGGTGGAGGCGGTCGGGCGCGAGCTGGCGCTGTTGCTGCTCTCGCTCGGCCAGCCGGGCCCCTTGCCACGCTGGAGCGACCAGTTGTCTCCCGGAGAGGTACGACGCTTGATCCTCGACGGCATCGTCGAGGTGGATCGAGGGGACGGCTTCCTGTCGGGCGCGGCTGCCTGGAGCGACGACGGCGTCGAGTCGATCGTCTCTGGGGACGGACGGCTCTCCGAGTTGTCACTGCGCGCGATTCGGCGGGCGGCGCAGCTCGCCACGCCACGACCTGCCGAGATCGTCGACTTCTTGTACGGCTACAACGGCCTGCCCGGCACTCCGAGCCGGCGGCGGCGCCTGGCCGACGCGACCTCTCTGCGCTCCTACTCCGGGGTCGCCGCCCTGCCCCGGGATCTCGAGCCCAGGCCCGCCGGTAGCGCCACGGATGAGGCCGTCGGCGCCCCGGATGGGAACGCGCCCTGGCTGGCGTGGCGCTCCAGCCGCAAGGCGCAACCAGACGGTGGCCCCGCTGCCGCCACCTACAAGCTCTACATCAGCCCGCAACCCGACGCGGTGGCGACCGCGTTGCCGAAGGTCCTCGCCACCTGCTTGCCCGCCGGCGCTCGCCAGGTCAAGCTGGGGGCGACCCTGCCGGGCCTGCTCCGCCCGGACAAGATGGTGGCCTACTTCGACGACCTGGAGACCCTGACGGTCGTCGCCCATCGCCTCGCCGAGGAGCTGGACGGGCTCGCCGCTCACGGCGTTCCGTTCACTGCCGCGGTCACCGCCGATGGGCTGCTGTCCTGGGGTCTCGACCCCGACGCCTCCGTCCGCCGGCGGCTTGGACTGCAAGCCGAGAGCTGGCGCGTATGGCTCATCCAGCGGCTCGCTCGTGCCCTGGCGCTGGCCGCCGGCCGGCTCGCCGACGATCCGCCGGCTTGGCGCTTCGCCCTGGCACGGCTGAGCGCCGACGGCGTCGACCTCCGCTCGTGGGCCCCCACCGGCCAGGCCGGATTTTCGTCATGAGCGCTCCCGCCCGTCTCCGCCTCCATCCGGGCACCGACATCGTGCCGGCGAGCGAGATGAGCGCCGAGCTGCGCGAGCGTATCGGCTGCCGGGAAACGGATTTCGCGGTGACGGTCCGGCACGGCCGATCGACCACGACCCTCGTCGACGGTGACGGCGCCTCCCTGCTGCGTCTGTTCGAAGCTCCCCGTAGCGTACCCGAGGCGATTCTCGCTTTCAGCCTGGCACGCGGCCTCGATCCCGCAACGACGCTGCGGCAGGCGGTGGGGGTGCTCGAGCAACTCACTCGTGACGGCGTCCTCATCGCCCCCGACGAGCAGACCTGGCTCGGGAGCACCGAGGCGGAGGGAGACCCGGCCAGCCTGTCGCCAGGGGCCGTGGTCGCCGGCGCACGCTGCCTCCGGCTCGTGCGGGAGCTGGCGGACAGCGACGTCTGGCTGGTTCGGCGCTCGTCGGGTGAGCACGCCGCGCTCAAGCGGTTGCGTGCCGGCAATCCGAGCCCTCATGCCCTCGTTCAACGGGAAGCCGAGATCCTCGAGCGGCTGGGAGGCGAAGGGGCACCACGCCTGCTCGACCGCGGCGAGATCGCAGGCGGTCCATTCCTGTTGTTGAGCTGGTGCGAGGGGGTCCGCAGCACGGAGGCGGCAGACGAGCTTCACCGTGGGCAGCTCTGTGCCTACATCGCTCGCGCCTACGCCGATCTGCACTCCCGATCAGTGCTGCACGGGGACATTCATCCCGGCAACATCCTCGTCGGCCGCGAGGGCGAAATCACCCTGCTCGATTTCGGCTGCGGTGCGATCGTCGGCCGCCACGACAACCAGCCTATCCCTCGGGTCGGCGTGCCGTTCTATTTCGATCCCGAGCACGCCCGATCGCTCCTCGCCGGCGAAACCCCGTCGCCGGTCACTGCCGCCGCGGAGCAATACTCGATCGCCGCACTGCTCTATCACCTCATGACCGGCGGTTTCGTCACCGGAACGACGTTGGAGCGGCAGCGCGCGCTCGAGCGGATCGCCTACGGCTCCCCGCCGTCGTTCTCGGAGCAGGGATGCGAGCCGTGGCCGGAGCTCGAAGCGATCTTGAGGCTCGCCCTGGCGAGCGATCCCGCGGATCGATTCCCGTCGACAAGGGAACTGGCGGACGAGCTCCAGCGGGTTGCCGGCGAAGCGACCACGACTGGCAAACCGACCGGCGAACGGCGTGCAACTTTCGCCCGCAGCCACCTGCGGCACGTAGCCGAGAGCGAGCTGGCCGCGGTCGACCCCGACGCTGAGCGCTTCACCGATCCGCTGCCCGCTCCAACCGCCTCGGTCACCTACGGAGCCGCTGGCATCGCCCTCGCTCTGTACCGGATCGCCTGCCTCCGGACCGACGGCGAGACGCTGGCGCTGGCCGATCTTTGGTGGCGTCGAGCGGCTGCGCTCACGGCCGGCGACCCTGCGGCGTTCCGAGCGGAGGGCACGAGCCTGGTACCCGAAACCGTCGGTGAAACCTCACCCTTCCACACCGAGAGCGGCGTCTGGGCGGTCGGCGCCTTGATTGCGGGTGCCCGCGGCAGGCCGATGCTGGAGAAAGCGGCGTTCGAGCGTTTCGTGGAAAGCTCGGGCGAGCCTCGCCACCTCGACCTCGCATTCGGCTTCGCCGGGACTCTGTCGGCCTGCGCACTGCTCGCGGAGAGCACGCCGGATGACGAGCACCGCCGTGTGCTCGCCCCCCTCGCCAGGACCGCATCGGAACGCCTGGAGGCGTCGATCGCCTCGGAACCGGCGATCGCGGAGTCCGCCATCGACCACCCCGGGATCGCACACGGATGGGGAGGCTTGCTGTTCGCGCTGCTACGCTGGGCTCAGGTCACCGGCGAGCCGCCGTCCGAACGCGTCGCCCGGCGGCTAGAGGAGCTGGGCGGACTCGCCACGCCGGTCGGGCGCGGTTACGAGCTGCCGTGGATCCTGCGCTCCGGCTCGCGTGGCTCGATGTCCGGCTGGTGCAACGGCAGCGCCGGCCACGTTCTGCTGTGGTGCCAGGCATCCGCCACCTACGGCGACGACCGCCATCTCGACCTGGCCGAGCGCTTCGGCTGGCACGTATGGGAGGCGGGAGAACCGGCCGGGAGCCTCTGCTGTGGACGGGTCGGCCGCGCCTATGCGTTGCTCAGCCTCTATCGGGCCACCGGCGACCGGGCTTGGCTGGACCGCGCCACGACCCTGGCCGAGCGCTGTGCAGCGGAGCCACAGTTCGAAGAGGGCCGGGAAACCAGCCTGTTCCGCGGCCCGCTGGCGTTGGCGACCCTGGCGGCCGATCTCGAGCAGCCCGAACTCTCGGCCTTTCCGCTGCTCGAAGCTCAGGGTTAAGGCGACCCGCTCAGGAACTCGTTCGCCCGCACGATCGCCTGCGCGAGCTGCGGATCGGCCTCCGCACCCCCGGCGCTGGACGGCAGCTCCTGGATCCAGTCGTGCGGTAGGACCGGCTTACCTTCGCCGATGCGCTCCCCATCGGGGTCGACCAGCAGCCGGTTCGTCGGGCGAGCCTCTCCACCGTCGATCAGGAGGGGACAGAGCGCGGGGACGGTGAACGATCCCATGGTCGGTGTGCCGACGATCCGGATGGAGTGCCGGAGGGCCGTTCGCAGACGGTGAGCGAGGAGATCCGCCGCCGAAGCGGCCCAGCCGTTGATGAGGAGGACCAGGTCGCGACGGCGGGAGTACACGGGCATCGGAAACCCTTCGCTGCCGTCCCCTTGAAGGCGGAAGGTGGCATAGTCGCGGCGCGTCAACAGGTGGAACAGACCGTCGAAGAAATCGCCGCCGGAACAGAACCGCAGATCGAGGATCCAGACGTCGCGGTTCCAGAGCTCCCGGAGCTGCTGGATCGCGTAACCTCTTCCCTGTACTTCGAGGATCGGAAAATGGAGATAGCCGACCCGGCACCCCGCACGGTTCTCGACCGAACGGCGGTTGGCCTCGACCCAGGAGAGCATTCTCAACTGGCGCTGGGCAGGATTCGAGAGCGGTTCGACGACCGCAGTGACTTCCGAGCCATCGGGTTTGCGGGCTCGCAGGGTCACCCGCTGACCGAGCTTGCCGACCAGCCAGGCCCAGGGCTCGCAGTCGGTGGTGACCTCCCGACCATCGATGGAGAGGAGGAGATCGCTGGCCCCGATCACGGTGCCCACCAGCGGAGATCGCTCAAGGCGGTTCCACCCCCCGCCTTCCAGGATGCGCTCGATCCGGTAGCGGTTGCCCGCCACGGTGAAGTCGACTCCCAGAGTGCCGACGTTGCGACTCGGGTTGCTTTCCACGTCGCCGCCTCCCGAGCGGCCGATGTGGGAGGTCCTCAGCTCCGTCAGCATCGAGTCGAGGACGAAGTCGAGGTCCCAGCGGGTCGCCAAATCGGCCAACAAGGGCTCGTGGTGACCCCGTACTTCGTCCCATTCCTCCGATCGCTTCTGGAGCTCGGCGCCCGCGAACACCCTGGGGAGCTGCTGGTCTCGGGCAGTCCGCCAGGTTTCGTAGAACATCTGCCGCCACTCGCTCGGTCGGTCGTCGGGCACAGTGAGTCCCGAGAGCGACATCGGCTCGCCCGGGTTCCGGCCGCTCTTTGTGGCATCGACCATCCAGTAGCGCGGAGCGGAGCCCTCGGTACCGACCAGCACGCGGTCCGCCGCACGGGCTACCGATAGCGAGGTCAGCGACGGCTCTGGGTCGACGTCCGGCGCGGCCAGCGCCAGCGACTGTGCCCGGTTCGGTTCGAGGACGCGAATCGTCGCAGCCTCGGTCGCTCCGACAGACGGATGCCAACAGTAGAAGATCTCGCCGTTTCTACCCATCTCGAACCTACTGACGCTTCCGACCTCCTGATGCACGAGGATCTGCACTCGCCCGTCGAGCTCGTCGGTCTCCTTGCCCGAGGGGATCGGAGCCTGCGCCAGACGGGGGGAGTCCGGCGCGGAGAAGCCGTCGCGCAGATCGCTGGCGAACCTCTCGTCGGCACGACGGGTCAAGAAGCAGATCCGGCCACCGGTCGGATCGAAACGAGGAGCGAAGTCTCCCTGCGCGCCCGAGGTCAGCCGGACGGGTCCGGCGGTGGGCCGTTCGGCGTCCCACAGGTAGAGCGCCTCCTGGAGATTGCCCCGGCGCCGGCGCGAGTAGAGGAGCCAGCGACCATCTCCCGACCAGGAGAACACCATCCCTTCGCGATCGGGATGCTCCGCGCCGACGGCGTGATCGATGCGATACAGACTCGGCAGTGGGTCACCCCCGAGATCGCCGAGGTCGCCCGGCAGCACCAGCACCTGGATCGTGCGCCGGTCATCGACGAAAGCCAAGCGGCGACCGCACGGTGACCAGTACGGCCGGTAGCGATAACCAGAGCAGAACTGCTCCTCCGAGCGGTGCTCCTCTGCCTCGTCGCCCTCGACCACCTCATACCGACCGATGACGACCTCCAGGGGCTCCTCGTCGGCGCTTCGGATCACGAGCTGGTACTCGGACACGTCGCTCCCCTTGCACTCGCGATCGGACCAGTAGGCAAGGTGGTGGCCGTCCGGCGACCAGGCCGGGTAGCGCGCCGCTGACGCCGATTGCTGCGGCATCCGCAGGACCCCTCCAGTCGCTACTGAGCGCACGAGGACTTGTCCCCGAGCTTCGAACGCCACCGAACCTCCGTCCGGCGAAACGGAGGCCGACCGGATCACACCGGAGGCCGGCCGCGTGTGGTCGAGGTTCGCCGTGGTGATCTGAGCCGGGCTCACCTCGACGTCCACCTTGAACCGCTCGCATTGGGCTGGAGTGAACGGTCGCTGGCGCTCGAGCTGCGACAACGGGACGCAATACAGGTCGCCTCCCTGCTCGAACACCAGGTCTTCCGGGCCGGTCGCCGGAAAGCGGACGTCGTGGTTGGTGAAGGAAGTCAGCCGCACCGGCTTCCCGACTTGGACATCGAAGACCCAGAGGTTGAAGACGTGCCGGCGGGGACCGCGGGTCGGCCAGTGATCGCAGAGGAAGTACAGCCGGTCCTCGGTGGGATGCCACATCGGATGCGACTCGTTGGCACGAAACCGTCCCTGGCCGAGACCTGGACCGAGCAGTGGCCGGCTCGGCGGGTCCGATTCAGGGTCGTGGACGAAGATCCGCGGCGAGTGCCCGCCCCGATAGCCGCGCCACGGGGTGAAATCGCGGGCCACCACCTGGTAGGCCAGTTTCCCGTCCCGGGACACCGAACCCAGCTCACCGAGGGGGACGGGAAGTTTCTCGGGCAGGCCACCGCCCGGTCGTATGCGGAAGAGCTGGCGAGATCCAAACCAACCGGTATTGCGATTGGAAGCGAACAGAATCCACTCTTCCCCATCGTGTCGGTACCAGTCGAGCGACCGGTCGGGGACCGGATGGTAGGTCAGGCGTTGCGGCCGGCCCCCTCCGACGCCCACCACGTAGACATCGCCGCCCGAAGGTGGCGCTCCGACCTCGTCGTAGCTGGCGGTGAAGGCCACCCGGTCGCCGTCCGGCGAGAAGCGCGGGAAGCTCTCCTCCCCCACACCTCGCGCCAACTGTCGCGCGCGGCCTCCGTGCTTGGCCACGACCCAGATATCTCCCGCATAGACGAAGGCGATCTGACGATCCGACACGTCCGGAAAGCGAATCAAGCGAACCACGACCCCTCCTCCCACCGAATTGGCTATGGCGCTTCTTGCCACCGAAACACCGTGACAGATGTCTTCTGGACTCGACGGACACGGTCGAGCCGATTACGCAGGCCGTCGCTGATGCGGCCGGTCTCCACCTGAACCACTCGACAGGTCATCGAGGCATCCTACGGTCGATCAGCCGCAATGGAGGCGCTGCGGGAGGGGGAGCGGCGGCGTTCGGCGTCGACTAGGCCTTGGCCGGTGCCTTGGCGCTGAACACCGGCTCAAGGAGCGTCAGGAAAGTTGACACGAGCACCGCACCGAACGCCGCGACGACCTTTCCTGCCTCGCCCGTCAGGTAGGGTGAGGACGGAACGGCCAGGGCCCAGACCAGGAAGGCGATCGTAGCGGCGAACATCGTGTACCAGGGCCACTTCCGCAGGGGGGGCAGGACCGCCAAGCCTGCGCTCCTCCTCTTGCCGAGGATAATGAGGACGACCAGCATCGGCGTCAGGACCGCGAAGGTCCAGTAGAGGTTGGTTTCGTCGATCCACGAGAAGGTCGCCTGGAGGGCCGGCATTGCGGCTAGCGCGGCCACATACAAAGTGATCGTCTCGGTCGGGATGAATCGTACGAGCGCATCCAGTGCGCTCGACGCTTTGGTCTTGTCCTCCGTCGGCGCCTCCGCCAGCAGCACAAGCTCCTGATTCAGCTCGGGGATCCGATCGACGGCGAGATGGAACCTCGTCTGGAGCCTCGTCGCGGTCTCGGCGATCGCCGGCGCGTGACTCGATCGCGGCTTCCCCCGCTCGGTGACGCGGATCTCTTCATCGGCCAGTGTGGCTATGCTCATCGAGTAGACTCTCTCTCCTCTCCTCCCTGAATCCAGTCGCATCGACACTGGACTTGCTGCCACCGCCAACGGATCGCGGACAACTTGGCCGCTGATCTTCGCGGACGAGCCCGCGTCACGTGCGGACGGTGTCCACCTCACTTGAAGATGTCGAAGCTCTGACCGATGAAGACACGCGCGGTGAGATCCTCGAAGGCGGTGTCGTAGCCGACATCCCGCCCCCCGTTCAGCCCCTTCTCCTTCTGCGGCAGGAAATAGAGCAGGGCATGGAGCTCCCACTCGTCCTCGATCGGCGTCCCACGGCGGAAGTCGTCGTCGATGTAGAAAGTGCGTAGCTTGAGCCCAACGCTTCCGGTGACGTAGGTTCGCCACTCGACGAGCCCGAGGTTCTGGTCAATTCGCTTCGGCGCTCCTGCAGTCGTGTCGATGCAGCGCGTCACGGCCCCATCGGCCTCGATCGGTGCGCACACCTCCGCCGAGGCACCGCCCGTGTGCTTGTTGCGGCGCTCGTACCCGACACTGAAGAAGTGGTTTCCGATCTGGCTCGACCAAGTGATCCCGATCGAGGTGTCGATCTCGGTCTCCTTCACCACCAGAGCGTCCACCTCGGCGAAGGTCTCCACCTCGGCGAGACTATCGGCTTCGCTCGCCCCGCGCGTCGACCCGCGCCAGGTTCGCGCGCCGCGAGCCGGAGAGTAGGCGAGCGCTGCTTACGGACGGCTTATCGCGTCGGAGACGGGCGCTTACGGCCGCTACCGCTCGCCAGCCGTCTCCGACGACGGCGCCACCCAGTTCTCGACCTCGAGATCCTGGATGCGCCGGAACTCGCGCTCGTTGTTGGTGACTAGGATCAGACCCGCGGTCCGCGCGTGGGCCGCGATCCACAGGTCGTTGTTGCCGATGGGCGTTCCGCTGGCCTCCAACGCCGCGCGGATGGCGCCGTAATCCTGGCCGGCCGCCTTGGGCAACGGCTCTACCGGCACCAGAGCGGCGAACTCGTCGAGCGACTGCGCGACGCTCTCGCTCCGGGCGCTCCGTTCGGCGCCGTACCGCAGCTCTCCCCAGGTGATGACCGAGATCACCGCCTCCCCCGGGGCCAGCTCCGCGAAGCGCTCCCGGACCCGGGCCGGCCTCTCCCGGGCGATATCGATGCAGATGTTGGTGTCCAGCAGGTAGCGGGCTCTCTCATCCCAACCCCTTCCGCTCCTGGGGAGGGGCGTCTCGACGCCCCTCCGGCAGGAAGTCGTCGGGGAGACCCGCCAGCAGCTCGAAGGCGCGCGACAGCCCCTCGGCCGGCTCGCGCAGTACGATCTCCTGCCCGCGCCGGAAGATCTCCAGCTCCTTGCCGCTGACGCGAAACTCCTTGGGAAGCCGGACTGCCTGACTGTTGCCGGACTTGAAGACGCGGGCGATGGTCATCCGCAGCACCCCCTGTATATCCTGGGCAGTATACACGTCTCTCTTCGCGGCCGCGATCAATGTGCCGCGACGCGTCGGCTCCAGGCGCCCGCACTTCGAGGCCGCCCTGGGTGATGGGCAGGAATCAGTCGGCGAGACGAGCCGCGGCTCGATCGGAGCCCGACAGCGGGTTCCGGTAGACCTCTGCCAGGGACAGCTCGCAACCGAGAGACGTGACCGGGGCGGCTCCTTCGCCGCGGCTCACATGAAGGGTCCAGTGGTCACCCTCGCGGCGCCAGATCTCGAGGCGCCGCTCTTCGTGCGCAACGAGGACGACCTCCTCGAGCGATGCGATCTGCTTGTAGTGCGCCAGCTTCTCGCCGCGATCGTAGTCCTCGGTGGAGGGGCTCAGCACCTCGACGATCAAGGATGGGTTGATCAGAGTACTGCCCTTGGGATCGTCGGGATCGGCCTGCTGCGTGCCGCAAACGACACTCACGTCCGGATACGTGGCGAGGCCGGTCGCCCTGACCCGGATGCGGACGTCCGAAGTGAAGATGCGGCAAGGACGGTCGCGGAGCTGGCGCGCGAGGAGCGCGATCACGTTGGCTGCCAGGGCTCCATGTTCCGGTGGACCCCCGGGCATCGCCCAGACGTGCCCGTCGGAGTACTCGTGCTTGACGGTGCTGGTCTCCTCGAGAACGAGGTAGTCCTCGAAGGTGAATCGCTGGCGTACAGGCAGGGCCATCGGAAGCACACTAGCATCGTGCTCCGGGCCCGACTCGGATGATCCGAGCCGCATCCACCGCCTCGTAGCGCCGCGGATCGGAGGTGAGCACGATCACCTGGCAGCACTCCGCCGCCCGGGCGAGGACCGCGCCTAGCGCGCGCAGGCGCTCGGGGTCGGTGTGGCCGAGGGCGTCGTCGAGAACCACCGGCACGCCGCCGTCGGGGCCGGGCGAGGCGAGGCGGGCGCAGGCCAGGCGCGCGAGGAGGGCGAGTTGCTCGCGGGCGCCGGCGGAGAGCTGCTCCACCGGGAGGGTGACGCCGCCGAGGGTGCGGCGGGCGATCCGCAGGCCGTCGTCCAGCTCGACCGCGAAGCCCGTGCCGTAGAGCGGGCGGGCGAGATCCTCGATCGCCAGGCGCAGCGGCTCGCCGTAGGCGGTGCGGGCGCGGTCGCGGGCTTCGGAGAGCGCCTCGTGGAGCTTCCTCGCCGCGGCGGCGCGACGGCCGAGGGCGCGCGCGCGGCGCTCGGCTGCGGCCAGCTCGGCGCGGGCGTCGGCAGCGCGGTCGAAGAGGCCGCGCTCGCCGCGCGCTTCGAGCCGGCCGCGCACCTCGGACAGCTCGGTCTCGACCGCGGTGGCCTCGCGGCGCCCGCGCTCGGCGGTCTCGGCGAGGGCGGCGGCGCGGCGGCCCACCGCCTCGGGCTCGGCCGCGGCCAGCCGGTCGCGCGCCTCGGCGAGGGCGGCGCGGGCGGCCGCCGCCCGGCGCTCCGCGGCGGCAAGGGCCGGCTCCAGCTCGGGGCGGTCGAGGTCGACGCGGAAGAGGCCGAGCTGGGGGTCGTCGGCGCCAGCGGAGGGAGCGGACCGGGCGGACGAAGTGGACGGAGCGCCGGCGGCCGGGGCGGCGCCGCTATCCGCCTCCTCGGCGAGCGCGGCGACCACGGCGCCGATTCCCGCGCGCCCCCGCTCCAGCCGCTCGCCGGCGTGGCGGCGCTCGATGGTCAGCGCCAGGTGCACCTCGCGGGCGCGCTCGACCGCGCGCCTACGCTCGGCGAGCGCCGCCGCCAGCGGTTTCTCGCGCTCGAGCGCCGCGGCGAGAGCCCGCTCGGCGGCGGCGCGGACGCGGGCGGCCTGTTCGGGGTCGAGGGTTTCGAGCACGGTATCGGATTCCCCTTCGTCCTCCCCCGCCCCGGCCGCCGCCAGCACCCGCTCGGCTTCCCGGCGAGCGGCCTCGGCGGCGGTGCGCTCGGTCTCGAGCCCGCGTCGCTCGGCGTGGCGCTCGCGGGCCTCGGCGAAGCTCGCGACGCCGAGGGCTTCGAGCGCCGCCGCCAGCTCGCGCTGCGCCGCGGCGGCGCGGTGGGCGACCTCGACGGCGTCGCGGCCGGGGGTGACGGTGATCCGGGCCAGCTCCGGCAGCTCGATTTCGAGCGGCTCCGCGACCGGCCGCTCCAGCCGCTCGCCGGCGCCGAGCGAGACCCGCTCGCCGCCGACCTCGATCTCGAGCGCCGCCATCGCTTCGACCGCGACGCCGGCCCGCGCCGCGGCCAGAGCGGCCTCGGCGCGCTCGGCGGCGCGGTCCTTGATCTCGAGGTCGCGCAGCGCCGGCTCGGCGACCGGGTGGGCGGCGAGCGCTTCGTCGAGCGCGGCGATCCGCGCCGCGGCGGCGTCGCGGCGGGCACGGGCCTCGGCGCGCTCGGCCCGGCGCCGGGCCTCCCCGGCGCGCCGTTCGGCCGCCGCCGTGCGCTCGACCTCGGCGCGCGCCGCGGCCACCGCCTCGGCAGCCTCCCGGGCCGCGGTCTCGGCCGGCGCCGCCCCCTCGCGCGCCGCTGCCGCCGCCCGCTCGGCGGCGGCGAGCCGGCCGGCCAGCTCGGCGTCGGCGGCCTCGGCGGCGGACAGCTCCTGGAGCAGGCGGAGCCGCCCCTCCTCGTCGCGCAGCGCCGAGCGCCGGCTCTCGACCTCGCCGGCCAGCCGCTCGATCTCGGCCAGCCGGCGCGCCGCCGCCGCCCGCTCGCGCTCGGCGGTCTCGGCCGCGCCGGCCAGCTCGGCGCCGCGCCGGCGCAGCCGTTCGTGGCGCTCGACGTCGGCGTCGAGCTGGGCCAGCTCCTCCTCGCACAGCGTCACCTCGGCGCGGAGCGCCACCGCCCGTGCTTCGGCCTCCTTCAGCTCGCCGGTCGGCTGGCCGCGCGCGGGCGTGAAGTAGCGGCAGTACTCCGCCTGCGCACGGTCGAAGAGCCCCTCCTCCCGCTCGCCGCCGGCGCCGCCCGCCTCGCCGGCCGCGCGCGCCCCCTCGAGCGCGGCGAGGAGCGAGCGCGACCCGCCGAGCGCTGCCTGCTCGAGGCTCCGCCCCTGCTCGACGCGCAACGCCCGCCAGAGGTCGAGGTCGGTGGTCTCGGCCAGGATCGCGCTCAGCCGGTCGTGCGCCTCGCGATGGGTCAAGAGCTCGTGCTTCGGGGAGTACACCTCGAGCACGGTCTCGCGGTTGCGGTTGAAGCGCTTGAAGATCCGGAAGCGGTAGCGGCCGGCCTCGATCTCGGCCTCGATCTCGCTGCCGGCGTCGCTCCCCGCGGGCTGGAGCGCCCGCACCGCCTTGTCGGTCGACGAGTCGAGCTTCTCGAGCAGCAGGTCGAGCGCCTCGGCGAGGGTGGTCTTGCCCGCCTCGTTGGGTCCCTGGATCACGGTGACGCCGCGCGGCGCCGGCTCGATCTCGCGCTCGGCGACGCCGCGCACCGAGGCCAGCCGCAGGCGCAGGAGCTTCAAGCGGGCTCCGCGCCGCCGGCCAGGCGGTAGGCGAGCGCCAGGGCGTCGCGGGCAGCGGCGATCTCGGCCCCTTCCTCTCGAACGCTGTCGGCGGCGCCCGCGCCGGAACCCGCGACCCCGACCCGCTCGCCGCGCGCCTCGGCGAGCAGGCGGTCGACCGCGGCGCCGGCCCAGCCGCCGAGGCCGAGCCGGTCGCGGTCGAGGTCGTCGGGCACCAGCACCAGGTCGCTCCCCGGCTGCCACTGCTCGACCCCGGCGAAGCGCTCGCCGGCGCGCTCGAGCAGCTCGTCGAGGCGCACCCGGGCGTGGAGCGGGAGCTGGCCGACCAGGGTCAGCCGGAGCACGGTGCGGGGCTTCTCGGGGAGCGCCTCGAGCCAGGCTCCGAGCTCGGCGACGTCCTCCTCGCCACCCAGGCGGCGCTCCTCGGCGAGGAAGCGCCAGGCGCCGATCCGCCGCTCCTCGACCCGGCAGCTCCCGGGCTCGAGGTCGACCAGGAGCACGCGGCCGGGGCGCTCCTCGTCGAACGCGGTCGGCTCCGGCGTGCCCGAGTACCAGATGCGGTCGGCGACCCGGGTCGCCGAGTGGCGGTCGCCGAGCGCCAGGTAGTGGAAGCGCCCCTCCTCGATCGCACGCTCGGCGGCCTCGAGGCGGATCAGCGCCGGCTCGCCGGGGTCGCGGGCGCCGGCGTCGACGCGGCCGTGGGCGACCAGCACCCGCACGCCCCCGGGCATCGGCGCCAGCTCCGCCGCGGCCTCGGCGACCAGATCGCCGCGCGGCTGGCGGGTCGGCCACGGCGCGCCGGCGACCTCGACCCCCGGGGCCACCTCGACCGGCCGGTAGTCGGTCAGCACGCGGACCCCCTCCGGCAGCCCGTCGCGCAGCTCCGCCGAGCGGTAGACGCTGGCGGCGTCGTAGGAGTCGTGGTTGCCCGGCAGGAGGTACAGCGGCACCCCGGCCGAGCGCACCGCGTCGAGCGCACGCAGGACCGTGCGCCGATCGACCTGGTTCGACTCGAAGAGGTCGCCGGCCGCGACCACGAAATCGCAGCGCTCGGCGCGCGCCAGCTCGCCGATCCGGACCACAGCGTCGAACCTCTCGCCGGTGAAGCGCGCCTGGGCCTCGCCGTCGAGGAAGTAACGGCGCATCCCGAGCTGCCAGTCGCTGGTGTGGAGGAAGCGCATCGCGGGGCGCAGAGATCATACCCTGCGGGCCGCTGCGGCCGGCTGGCAGGCCGGCAGGTAATACCCGCGCTCCCGCATCCGAAAGCTCGGATGCTTGACTATCATGTTACTGCTCTTATAGAATGGTTTTATTGTCTAACTCACCTACGGAAAGGAGTACGTATGCGCCGTGCACTTCTCATGGTCCTGGCCGTGTCGCTGACGCTGGTAGCGCCGATGTCGTTCGGAGAAGAAGAAGTCGAAGTCGAGGCCCCCAGGTGGTGCGACATCTGCAATGAAACCTCGGCCTGCTACGCCTGCTGCCGGTGCGAAGGGACTCCGCCCAGCCAATGCGGGCCGGGATGCGCGCTGGCCGAAGGCAAGCTGGCATCGACCGATCTGCTGCTCGCCCCCAGCCAGTGTCTGACGTCCGAGGAGATCGCCTCGTTCGAGGTCGCCGGCCAGCTCGAGAGAGAGGGAGAGGCTGTCGATCGGTTCCTCGCGCTTCTCGACGGGCACTCAGGATAGGAACCTCCCAGCACATCGGCCGCAGGCTTCAAGGCCAACCTCGGGGCGGCGCGGCGCTTCCGGTCGCGCCGCTACCCGGGGCGGAGGTTCTGGTGGTGCGGGCGGCCTGCTCTGGCCGCTTCGCCCCCGGTGAGCTCGGTCAGGACGTTCACCCCCCTCGGCCAGCCCCTCGCACGGCTCCGGCGAGCGGGTCGATCTCGTGGCGTCGAAGGTCCCCGACCGGCAGGGCGAGCCGCCCGGGCCCGCCCCCGGTGCTACCATCCTCACGCCACCAGCCCGGATCGGAGGGGGCGATCCCGCGCCATGTTCGGACCCCGCATCAAGCTCTTCAAGCTGTTCGGCATCCAGATCAACGCCGATCTGTCGTGGGGCATCCTGGCGGTGCTCCTGTCGTGGACCTTCGCGGCGCGCTGGTTCCCGGAGACGCGGCCGGGGCTCGGCGCCGGGACCTACTGGGCGATGGGGGTGGCGACGGCGCTCCTGATGTTCCTGTCGATCATCCTCCACGAGGTCTCGCACGCGCTGATGGCGCGGCGGCACGGGCTGCCGATCCGCGGCATTACGCTCTTCATCTTCGGCGGCGTCGCCGAGATGACCGAGGAGCCGCCGACGGCGCGCGCGGAGTTCCTGGTCGCGATCGCCGGGCCGATCGCGAGCGTCCTGATCGGCGCGGTCTGCTTCTCGCTGTGGGCGCTCGGCACCGCCGCCGGCTGGCCGGGGCCGGCGGTGTCGATCGCCGGCGTCCTGGCCTGGATCAACGTCACCCTGGTCGTCTTCAACATGGTGCCGGCGTTCCCGCTCGACGGCGGCCGGGTGCTGCGCTCGGCGCTCTGGCAGTGGAAGGGGAACCTGCGCTGGGCGACCCGGGTGACCGCCGGCATCGGCTCGGCGTTCGGGATGGCGCTGATCGTGCTGGGCGTCCTCCAGTTCATCCGGACCCAGGACTTCTCCGCCCTCTGGATGGCCCTGATCGGCCTCTTCCTGCGCAACGCCGCGCGGATGTCCTACCAGCAGCTCATGCTGCGCACCGCGCTCGAGGGCGAGCGGGTGTCGCGCTTCATGAAGACCGACCCGGTGACCGTGCCGCGGCAGATCTCGGTGCGCGAGCTGGTCGACGACTACCTCTTCCGCTACACCCACAAGCTCTACCCGGTGGTCGACGGCGACCGCCTGGTCGGCTGCGTCACCACCCGCGAGATCAAGCAGCTCCCGCGCGAGGAATGGGACCGCCAGACCGTCGGCGCGATCGCCCAGGCGCCGTGCGCGGAGAACACCATCGCCCCCGACACCGACGCCATGCAGGCGCTCGCGGCGATGAACCGCGGCCGCGCCTCGCGCCTGATGGTGGTCGAGGGGGACCGGCTGGTCGGCATCCTGACGCTCAAGGACCTGCTCGCGTTCTTCTCGCTCAAGATGGAGCTCGAGGCGGCGCCGTAGCCCGCGCTTCCGGCTCTCCCCGGTCCCGACCGGCGACTGTCCCGGCGTTCTCCCGCGACCGCACTCTAGGGAAACACGGCGGTAGGACTCCGGCCCTCACGCCGGGGCCCGCCGCCGGCCAAGGAGAGTCGCAGTTTCCATGTCGTTGCCGATCGTGGGGGAGGTGTCTTCGGACCGCCCCGCGTCCGGCTTCTCGTCCTTCGCCGAGGTGGTGCCGGCGCGTGCCCGGGAGCACGCGCCGCGGATCGCGTACACGTTCCTCGCCGACGGCGAGCGCGAGAGCGCGCGGCTGACCTACGGCCAGCTCGGCCGCGCCGTCGCCGCGCTGTCGAGCCGGATCGCGGGCTGGTCGCCGCCGGGCGAGCGCGCGCTCCTGGTCTACCCGCCCGGGCTCGACTTCGTGGTCGCCTTCCTCGCCTGCCTCGACGCCGGCGTGGTCGCGGTGCCGGCGCACCCGCCGCCGCGGCGCGCCGGGCTCGAGACACTCGCCCGCCTCGCCGCCGACGCCGAGCCGCGCCTGGTGCTCGGCACCGCCGGGCAGCTCGAGCGGCTGCGCAGGCGAGGCGCGCCCGGCCCGCCGCCGGCGCTCGCCCGCGCAGCCTGGCACGCCACCGGCGGAGACGAACCGGCCGAGGCGGACGAGCCGGACGGGCTCGACGGCCGCGGCCGCGCTGCGGCGGCCGGCGACGTCGCCTTCCTCCAGTACACCTCGGGCTCGACCGCCGAGCCGCGCGGGGTCGAGGTCACCCACGGCAACCTGCTCGCCAACCAGGCGGCGATCCAGGCCGCGTTCGGCCAGACGGAGCGCTCGGTCGTGGTCGGCTGGCTGCCGCTCTACCACGACATGGGGCTGATCGGCACCGTGCTCCAGCCGCTCTGGAGCGGCGGCCGCGCCGTGCTGATGTCGCCGCTGGCGTTCCTCCAGCGCCCGCGCCGCTGGCTCGAGGCGATCGGCCGCCACCGCGCGACCACCAGCGGCGGCCCCGACTTCGGCTACGCGCTGGCGTCCGCCGCGTGCCGCCGGAGGAGCGCGCCGGGCTCGACCTGTCGAGCCTCGAGGTCGCCTTCGACGGCGCCGAGCCGGTGCGCGCCGAGACACTCGACGGGTTCGCCCGCGCCTTCGCCCCCTGCGGCCTCCGCCGCGAAGCGCTCCGCCCCTGCTACGGGCTCGCCGAGGCGACGCTGCTGGTCACCGCCGCCGGAGCGGCCGAGGCGCCGGCGGCCGCGCGCCCGGCGGAGGGCGCCGGCGAGCCGCCGCGGGTCGGCTGCGGGCGGCCGGCGCCGGCGACCGAGGTGCGGATCGTCGAGCCGCGGGCGCGGCGGCCGTGCCCGCCCGGCCGCGAGGGAGAGATCTGGATCGCGGGCCCCGGCGTCGCGCGCGGCTACTGGCGGCGTGCCGGCGAGACCGAACGCGTCTTCGGCGCCCGCGTCTCTGGCGAGGACAGCGAGGGCGGCGGCCCCTGGCTGCGCACCGGCGACCTCGGCTTCGTCGACGCCGCCGGCGAGCTGTACGTCACCGGCCGGATCAAGGACCTGGTGATCCTGCGCGGCCGCAACCTCCATCCCCAGGACCTCGAGGCCGCTGCCGCCGCCGCCCACCCGGCGCTCCGCGAGGGGGCCGCGGCCGCATTCTCGGTCGATGCCGGGGGCGAGGAGCGGCTGGTGGTCGCGGTCGAGATCGAGCGCGCCCGGCGGGCCGACGCCGGCGCCGCCGCGGCCGCGGTGCGCCGGGCACTGGTCGAGGCGCACGGGGTCGCCGCTCACGAGGTCGTGATCGTGCCGCCGGGAGCGGTGCCGCGCACCACCAGCGGCAAGGTGCGGCGGAGCGCCGCGCGCGAGGAGTACCTCGCCGGCCGGCTGCCGCGGGTGGGCGTGGATGGCGACGGACCCGCGGCGGCCGAGCCCGCGGCCGGAGCGGACGCGGCTCGGGACCGGGCGCACGCGGCGGCCGAGCCCGGCCGGATCTCCGGCGGCGGCCTCCCGGCCGCGGCCGAGCGGCTAGCCGCGCTGGCCGCCGAGGTCGCCGGGCTCCCCCTGGCCGAGATCGCGGCGCCCCTCCACCTCGACTCGCTCCAGGCGGTCGAGCTGGCCCACCGCGCGCGGCGCGACCTCGGGCTCGAGCTGGCGGTGTCGCGCCTCCTCGCCGGCGAGGCTCCGCTCTCGCTCGCGGCGGGCGGACCGGCCGCGGCCGCCGAGCCGGAGCTGGCGCCGGTCGCGATGCCGCCCGGCTCGCACCACCCGCTCTCCGCCGGGCAGCGGGCGCTCTGGCTGCTCGAGCGGCTCGATCCCGGCAACGCCGGCCTCGAGCTGGCCTTCGCGGCGCGGGTCTCGGAGCCCGGCGGCGGCGCCCCCGGCAGGGTTCCCCATCCTGCGCGGCTGGCCGCCGCCTGGCGCGAGCTGATCGCCCGCCACCCCGCGCTGCGCGCCAGCTTCCCGGCCGGCGGCGAGCCGGTCCAGGCGATCGCCGGCGGCGCGCCGCTCGACCTCGAGATCGCCGACGCCGCCCGGTGGAGCGCCGGCGAGCTGAAGCGCCGCCTGGCCGACGCCGCCGGCGCGCCCTTCGACCTCGAGCGCGGTCCGCTGGTGCGCCTGCGGCTCTTCACCGGCGGACCGGCGGCGCCGGCGGTGATGGCGGTCGCGGTCCACCACGTCGCCGCCGACCTCGCCTCGCTCGACCTCCTCGCCGAGGAGCTGGCGCTGCTCCTCGCCGGGCGCCCGCTGCCGCCCCCGCCCGCGGCCACCTACGCGGCGTTCGCGCGCTGGCAGGAGGAGTTGCTCGCCGGCCCGCGCGGCGCCGAGCTGGCCGCCTGGTGGCGGCACGAGTTGGCCGGCGCGCCGGAGTCGCTCGGGCTGGCGGTGGAGACGCCGGTCGAGGCTGCGGTCGAGCCGCCGGCCGGCCGGTCGTCAGGACCGGCGAGCCCACCGCGCGGCGGCGATTCCGGCGCCGGCCGGCGCCGCGGCGGCTCGGTGGCGGTCGAGCTGGCGCCGGAGACCGCGCCGGCGGTGGCGGCGCGGGCGCGCGCGATCGGGACGACGCCGTTCGCGGTCCTCCTCGCCGCCTTCCAGGCGCTGCTCTCGCGGGTCGCCGGCTGCCGCGAGCCGGTGGTCGGCATCCCCGCCGCCGGCCGGCCGCGGGCCGAGCTGGACGCGGTGGTCGGGCACTTCGTCAACCTCCTGCCGGTGCGCGCCGACCTCCGCGCCGACCCGGCGTTCGCGGACCTCGCGGCGGCGGCGGGGCGGCGGCTGGCCGGCGCCCTCGATCACCAGGACTTCCCGTTCCCGCGGCTGGTCGAGGAGCTGGCGCCGCGGCGGATCGGCGGCCGCCAGCCGCTGGTCGAGGCCGGCTTCGCCTTCGAACAGCCACGCCGGGCGGAGGGCGCCGGGCGCGCCGGCGGCGGCGCCCTCGTGGTGGGCGCGGCGGGCGGGCGGCTCGAGCTGGGCGGGCTGATCCTCGAGCCGCTCCCGCTGCCCGGCCGGCCGCCGCAGCTCGACCTGGTGCTCTACGTCGCCGAGGACGCCGCCGGCTACTCGGCCGCCCTCCGCTACGCCGCCGGGCGCTTCGACGCCGCGACCGCCGAGCGGCTGGCGCGGGGGTGGTCGGCGCTCCTCGCCGGCGCCCTCGAGCGGCCGGCCGAGCGGGTGTCGCGGCTGCCGCTCCTGACCGCCGCCGAGCGCCGCCAGCTCGCCGGCGCCGAGGGGCCCGCGGCACCGGCGCCGCCGTCGCTGCCCGCCGCCTTCGCCGCCTGGACGGCGCGCGCCCCCGACGCCGCGGCGGTCGTCTGGCGCGACCGCCGCGGGAGGCCGGCGGTCCTCACCTACGGCGCGCTCGCCGCCCGCGCCGGCCGGCTGGCGTGCGAGCTGCGCGGCCGAGGCGTCGGCGCCGAGACCGCGGTCGGCGTGGTCTGCGCCCGCTCACCCGAGCGGGTGACCGCGATCGTCGCCGTGCTCGCCGCCGGCGGCTGCTTCGTCGCCCTCGAGCCGGGTGAGCCCCCGGAGCGGCTCGGGCGCCTGCTCGCCGGCGCCGGGGCGCGACTGGCGATCGCCGACGACGAGGGGGCGCGGCGGCTCGCCGGGGGCGGCGTCGAGCTGCTGCGGCCGGACGCCGGGGCCCGCCCTCCGCTCCCGCCCTCCGGGCCCGCCCACCCCGAGGCCGCGGCCTACGTCGTCTTCACCTCGGGCTCGACCGGCGAGCCCAAGGGGGTGGTGGTGCCGCATCGAGCGATCGCCGCCCTCGCCGCCGCGGCGTCCGCCGACCTCGGCCTCGGGCCGGGATCGCGCCAGCTCCACTTCGCGCCGCTCTCGTTCGACATCTCGGTCGCCGAGGTGCTGATGCCGCTCGCCTGCGGTGCGGCGGTCTGCCTGGCCGGCCCGGGCGCGCGCCGCTCCGGCCGCCGCCTGGCCGAGGAGATCGAGGCGCTGGCCGCGACCGACCTCATCCTCACCCCCTCGGTGCTCGGGCTGATCGAACCGGGCGCCGAGCCGCCGAGCCTCGCCACCCTGTGCGTCGGCGGCGAGGTCTGCCCGCCGCCGCTCGCCGCGCGCTGGGCGCCCGGGCGCGTTCTCGTCAACGCCTACGGGCCGGCCGAGGCCACCGTCTTCGCCACCCTCCGCCGCTGCCCGGCCGGCGAGCCCGATCGGATGCGCGACCTGGGCGAGCCGATCGCCGGCGGGCGGCTGCGCCTGCTCGACCGCGGCCTCGAGCCGGTGCCGCCCGGCGCCGCGGGCGAGATCCACCTGGGCGGCGCCGGCCTCGCCCGCGGCTATGCCGGCCGCCCCGCCGCCACCGCCGAGCGCTTCCGCCCCGACCCCTGGGCCTCCGCGCCGGGCGAGCGGCTCTACGCGACCGGCGACCGCGCCCGCCGGCTCCCCGGCGGCGGCGCGGCGTTCCTCGGGCGGACCGACCGCCAGCTCAAGGTCCGCGGCGTCCGGATCGAGCCGGCGGAGGTCGAGGCCGCGCTCGGCCGCCACCCGGCGGTGGTGGCGGCGGCGGTCGACGGCCGCGGCGAGCGGCTGGTCGCCTGGCTCGCCGCGCGCCCGGGCGAGGCGCTGCCGCCCCCCGGCGAGCTGCGCCGGTGGGCCTCCGAGCGGCTGCCGCCGCACCTCGTCCCCGACCTCTGGGCGACCGTCGCCCGGCTGCCGCTGACCCCGAACGGCAAGCTCGACCGCGACGCCCTCGAGTGCCCGCCGCCGCCCGCCGCCGGCCCGCGGCCGCGGAGCGAGCTGGAGCGCGCGATCGCCGCGCTCTGGAGCGAGGAGCTGGGGATCGCCGAGATCGCCGCCGGGGCGAGTTTCTTCGACCTCGGCGGCCACTCGCTGGCGCTGGCGCGGATCCACCCGCGGCTGTGCGCGGCGCTCGGGCGGGAGATCCCGCTCGGCGACCTCTTCAGCCACGCCACCGTCGCCGGCCTCGCCGCCCACCTCGAGCCACGGCTCACCTCCGTGCGCGCGGGCGAGCTGGAATCCGCGACGACGGCGGTGACGGCCCCGGCCGGCGAGCCGGCGCCGGCCGCGGCGCGGCGGCGGGCGGCGCTGGCGGCGCGGCGCCGGGCTTCACTCGCGGCGCGCAGGGCGGCGGAATGACCGACGGGGCGGGCGGGATCGCGGTCGTCGGCTACGCCGGACGCTTCCCGGGCGCCGGCTCGGTCGCGGCGCTGTGGCGCAACCTGAGCGCGGGATCGAGTCGATCTCCCGCTCTCGGCCGCCGAGCGGCCGGCCGCCGGGGTCCCCGCCGAGCGGCTCGACGACCCCGCGTACGTGCGCGCCGGCCGGCGTGCTCGACGGCGTCGACCGCTTCGACGCCCGCTTCTTCGGCTTCAGCCCGCGCGAGGCCGAGCTGCTCGACCCCCAGCACCGGCTCCTCCTGGAGGACGCCTGGCAGGCGCTGGAGGACGCCGGCTCGACCCCGGCCGACCGCCGGCGCGCGGATCGGGGTGTTCGCCGGCGCCGGCCATCCGCTCTACCTGCTCGACCACGTGCGGCCCGCCGGGCGCGCCCGCGACTCGCCGCCGCCTATGCCAGGTGCTGGCCAACGACAAGGACTTCCTCGCCACCCGGGTCTCCTACAAGCTCGACCTGCGCGGGCCGAGCCTGACCGTGCAGACCGCCTGCTCGACCTCGCTGGTCGCGGTCTGCCTGGCCTGCCAGAGCCTGATGACCGGCGAGTGCGACGCGGCGCTCGCCGGCGGCGTCGCCCTGCGGCTGCCGCAGCGCGCCGGCTACTCCATTCGAGGCCGACGGGATCCTGTCGCCCGACGGCCGCTGCCGCGCCTTCGACGCCGGCGCCCGCGGCACGGTGCCGGGGAGCGGCGTCGGCGTGGTCGTGCTGCGCCGGCTCGAGGACGCGCTCGCGGACGGCGACCCGATCCGCGCCGTGCTCCGCGGCTGGGCGGTCAACAACGACGGCGGCGGCAAGGCCGGCTACACGGCGCCGCGGGTCGAGGGGCAGGCGGAGGCGATCGCCGAGGCGCTGGCGCTCGGCCGGGATCGACCCGGCGACCGTCGGGCTGGTCGAGGCGCACGGCACCGGCACGCCGACTGGGCGACCCGATCGAGGTCGCGGCGCTCCGCCGCGCCTTCGCCGGGGTACGCGAGCGCGGCGCCTGCGCCCTGGGCTCGGTCAAGACCAACCTCGGCCACCTCGACGCCGCCGCCGGCGTCGCCGGCCTGCTCAAGGCGGTGCTCGCGCTCGAACACGGCGCGATCCCGCCGAGCCTCCACTTCCGGCGACCCAACCCGCGGCTGGAGCTGGAGTCGAGCCCGTTCTACGTCCCGACCGCGGCGATCCCGTGGCCCGCGGCGATGCACCCGCGGCGGGCCGGGGTGTCGTCGTTCGGGATCGGCGGCACCAACGCCCACGTGGTGATCGAGGCGGCCCCGGCGCCGCTGCCCCGGAGGCGGCCGGCGGCGACGGGCCGCCCGGAGGAGACGGCGGCCGCCGCCCCGGCGCCCTTCGCGCTCTGGCTCTCGGCCGCGGACCCCGAGGCGCTCGACCGCCGCACCGCCGACCTCGCCCGCCATCTCTCCGACCGCCTCGCCGCCGAGCCGGCGCTCGATCCCGAGGACGTCGCCTTCACCCTCCAGGCCGGCCGCAAGCCGCTCGCCTGGCGGCGCGCGCTGGTCGCCCGCGACCTCGCCGAAGCCGCCGCGTCGCTCGCAGGCGCCGGGGCCGCCGCGGCCGCCGGCGAGGCGCCGCTCGCCTTCGTCTTCCCCGGCCAGGGCTCGCAGCACCCGGGGATGGGCGCCGGGCTCTACGCCCGCCACGCGGTCTTCCGCGACTGGATCGACCGCGCCCGCGAGCTGCTCGCGGCGTGCGAGGGCGGCGCCGAGATCGCCGCCGCGCTGCCGCCGGCCGGCGGCGCCGAGGACGCCCTCGCGAGCACCGCGGTGGCGCAGCCGGCGCTCTTCGCGGTCGAGCACGCGCTGGCGATGCTCTGGCGGAGCTGGGGCGCCGAGCCCGAGGCGCTCGCCGGGCACTCGGTCGGCGAGCTGACCGCCGCCTGCCTGGCTGGGGTCTTCGACTTCGAGACCGCCCTGGCGCTGACCGCCGAGCGCGGCCGGCTGATGGCGGCGATGCCGCCCGGGGCGATGACCGCGGTCCCGCTCGCCGAGGACGAGCTGGTGGCGCGGCTGGCGGAGGTCTCGCCCGCGCTGGCGGTGGCCGCGATCAACGGTCCCGCGGCCGCGGTCGCCGCGGGACCGCCCGAGGCGATCGCCGAGCTGGAGCGCCGGCTCGCCGCGGACGGCATCGCCGCCCGGCGCCTCCACGCCGCCCACGCCTTCCACTCGCCGGCCGCCGCGGCCGCGGTGGCGCCGTTCCGCGAGCGGGTCGCCGCGGCGGCGCCGGCGGCGCCGGCGATCCCGCTGGTCTCGGGGCTCACCGGCCGCTGGCTGACCGCCGAGGAGGCCGCCGACCCCGGCCACTGGGCGGAGCAGATCCTGCGCCCGGTCCGTTTCGGTGCCGTCCTCGACGTGTTGCTCGCCGAGCCCCGGCGCTTGCTCCTCGAGGTCGGCCCGGGCACGGCGCTGACCGCGCTCGCGCGCCGCCACCCCGCGGCCGGTGGCCGGGCGCTGATCCACTCCCTGCCTCACCCGAGGAGCGGCGAGGACGACGAGGACGCCCTACTCGCCGCCGCCTCCGGGCTGTGGCTGGCCGGAGCGCGGCTCGAACGCGCCGGGGACGGCGGCCGGCGGGTGCCGCTGCCGGTCTACCCCTTCGCCGGGGAACGGCACTGGATCGATCCGCCGGCAAACGCCGGAACCGCCGCCGCTCCGGCTGCGGCCGAAGCCGCAACCGCCGGGGGCGCCGCCGCCGCGGGCGCCGCGAGGGCCGCGGCCGGCGCCGCCGCTGCCCCTTCCGCCGCGGGGATCGTCGCCCGGCGACCCGATCCTGCGGACTGGCTCTACCTCCCGGGCTGGCGGCGGACGGCGCCCGCCGGACCGCCCGCGAGAGAAGCCGGCGAGGTAAAGCCGGAGCACGGCCCGGTGCTCCTCCTCGCCACCGGCGGCGCGGCGGCTGCCGGCCTCGCGGCCGGGCTCGCCGAGGCACTCCGTCGCCGCGGGATCGGGGCGACAACGGCGCTCGCCGGCGAGCGGTTCGCGGACCGCGGCGACGGCCAGTTCACGATCCGCCCGGCCGAGCCCGACGACCTCCGCGAGCTGTTCGACGCGCTCGCCGCCGCTGGAACTCCCGTGCGCCGCGCGGTCTGGCTCGGCGCAGCCGCCGGGCCCGAAGAGGCCGGCGACCCTGTGGCCGAGGCGGCCGCGGCAGGCGCCGCGCTGCTCGACGCCGCGCGCGCGCTCGCCGCGGCCGGCGTCGCGGCAGGCGCCGAGACGGTCCACCTGGTGGCGGTCTCGGACGCCCTGTTCGATCCCGCCGGCGGCCCGCCGCGCCGGCCGGGGCGCGCCGCCGCCGCCGGCCTGGCCCGGGTGCTCCCTCAGGAGACGCCGGGGCTCGGCTGCCGCTGGGTCGACGTCGCCGCCGCCGAGTCGCTCGGCCCCGCCGACCTCGACCAGCTCGCCGCCGAGGTCGCTTCGACGGCGGCCGAGCCGCTGGTGGCGCTCCGCCGCGGCCGGCGCTGGCGCCAGGTCCACGAGCCGCTGCCGGTGGCCGGCGGCGCCCCCGCCGCCGCCCCCGCCGAGCGCTGGCTGATCACCGGCGCCGCCGGCCGGTTCGGGTCGGCGCTCGCGGAGCACCTGCTGGCGGGCCGGCGGGCGCGGGTACTGCTGCTCGACCTCCGCCCGCCCCCGCCCGAGGTCGCGGCGCGGCTCGCGGCGGCGGCCGCGGGCGGCGGCGAGGCGGTCTGGATCGAGGGGGACGTCGCCGACCCGGCGGTCGCCGCCCAGGCGTTCGGCCGCGCCGGGGCGGCCTGGGGCGGGCTCGACGCCGTGGTCCACGCCGCGGGGGCGGCCGCCGGCGACTTCGCGCCGCTCGCCGAGGCCGGCGGGCGCGACCTCGCCGCCCGGCTCCGGCCCAAGCTCGGGGGGCTCGCGGCGCTCTCGGCCGCCGCGGCGATCGCCGTCGGGGACCGCCCGCGCCTCGCCGTCGCCACCTCGTCGCTGGCACCGCTCCTGGGCGGCGTCGGCCTCGGCCTCCACGCCGCCGCCGACGCCGCGCTCGGCGCCGCCGCCGAGGCCGCCGCCCAGGCCGTGGCCCCGGGCGCGCTCCCCTGGTCGAGCGTCGACTGGGAGGTCTGGGACCAGCCCTTCGCCGCCGGCGGCGCCGCGCCGGGCGCGCTGGGCGCCGAGCAGGCGGCGCTGGCGCTCTCGACGCCAGAGGTCCTCGACAGCTTCGAGCGGGTCGCCGCGGCGGTGCGCGCTGCCGCCGCCGCGGGGTCGCCGCTGCCGCGGCTCGCGGTGTCGGCGGGCGACCTCGAGGCGCGGGTCGCCGAGTGGGCCGGAACGCTGCGGCCGCGGCGCCCGAAGGCGGCCGCGGGGCGCGACGCCGGCACGCCCTACCGCGCGCCGCGCGACGCGGTCGAGTCGCTGATCGCCGGGGTCTGGCAGGAGGTCCTCGGAGTCGAGCGGATCGGCCTCGACGACGACTTCTTCCTCCTCGGCGGCGACTCGCTGGCCGGGCTCCAGGTGCTCTCGAAGCTCCGCGCCGGCCTCGCGGTCGAGCTGCCGCTCGAGAGCTTCTTCGCCGCCCGCACGGTCGCCGGGATGGCCGAGACGGTGGCCGCCGAGCGGCGGCGCGCGGCCGACGAGGAGGCGCGCACGGCGGAGCTCCTGGCCGAGATCGAGGCGCTCGCGGACGGCGACGTCCACGAGCTGCTCGAGGCCGAGCGGAGCGCCGGATGAGCCGCGACGACCTCGACCGCCGGCTCGCCGCCCTGCCCGAGGAGCGCCGCCGGCTGCTCGAGCTGCGGCTGGCCCGCGAGCGCGCCCGCCGCGGCGCCGGTGCCCTCGAGCCGGCGCCGCGGGAGCCCCCGGCCGCAGCGCCGGACCTCGCCGGCATGGCCGCAGCCCGCGCCGCCGCCGCGCCCGATCCGCCCGGCTCCCGCGCCGCCGCCGCCTCCGCGCCCGGCCGCCGGCCGCTCGACTTCTCGCTCTTCTTCTTCTCCGCCCACGGAGCCGGGGGCGCCCCCGGCTCCGACCCCGGCCCCGGCGGCAAGTACCGCCTGCTGCTCGAGGCCGCCCGCTTCGCCGACCGCGAGGGCTTCGCCGCGGTTTGGACGCCGGAGCGCCACTTCGTCGACTTCGGCGGCCTCTACCCCAACCCCTCGGTGCTCGCCGCGGCGCTGGCGATGGTCACCGAGCGGGTCCAGCTCCGCGCCGGCAGCGTCGTCCTGCCGCTGCATCATCCGGTGCGGGTGGCCGAGGAGTGGGCGGTGGTCGACAACCTCTCGGGTGGCCGCGCCGCGATCTCCTGTGCCTCGGGCTGGCACCCGAGCGACTTCGCGCTCCGGCCGGGCACCTGGGAGGAGCGCCGCGAGGTGCTGTTCCGCGACCTCGAGACGATCCGGCGGCTCTGGCGCGGCGAGCCGCTGACCGTCACCGGCGGCGACGGCGCCCCCTACGAGGTGCGCCTGCGCCCGCGGCCGCTCCAGGCCGACCTGCCGGTCTGGATCACCAGCGCCGGCTCGCCGGCGACCTGGGAGCGCGCGGGCACCGCCGGCGCCAACCTCCTGGCCACCCTCGGCAGCCAGCCGCTCCCCGACCTCGCGCGCAAAATCGGCCGCTACCGCGAGGCGCGCGCCCTCGCCGGCCACGACCCCGCCGCCGGGATCGTCAGCGTGATGCTCCACGCCTTCGTCGGCGACGACCTCGCGGCGGTCAAGGCCAGGGTTCGCGAGCCGCTAGGCGACTACCTGCGCACCTATCTGGCCCAGCGCGACAACTTCCTCGCCATCCCGGGGATCACCGAGGCCGACAAGGAGGCGCTGGTGCCGATCGCGTTCGAGCACTACGTGCGCGAGGCGTCGCTCCTCGGCACCCCGGAGAGCTGCCGCGGCCTGCTCGACCGGCTGGCGGCGGCGGGGGTCGACGAGATCGCCTGCCTGATCGACTTCGGCCTCCCCGCCGGCGAGGTGCTCGCCGGCCTGCCGGCGCTCGCCGCGCTGGCCCGCGAGCGGCGCGCCGGAGCGGCTCCCGACGCCGCCGAGGAAACCGCCGCCGCACCCGCCGGAGCGCTGCGGTGAGCGAACCCCTGACCGAGCTCGACCGGCGCATCGCGGCGCTCCCGCCCGAGAAGCGCCGCCTCCTCGAGCTGCGCCTCAAGCGCGAGGGGCTCGGCCGCCGCGGCGGGCCCCGCACGGTGCCGCTCCGCGATCCCGCCGATCCCGGCCCCTGGCCGCTGACCTGGGGGATGCAGCGGCTCTGGTTCGTCGATCAGCTCGCCCCCGGCTCGACCGCCTACAACATCCCGTTCGCCGGGCGGCTCGCCGGCGAGCTGGACGTCGCCGCGCTGGCCGCCGCCTTCCGCGAGGTGGTGCGCCGCCACGAGGTGCTGCGCTCGCGCTTCGCGGCGGTCGACGGCCGGCCGGTCCAGCTCGTCGACCCGCCGCCGGCGGCGGTGCCGGTGCCGGTGGCCGACCTCGCCGCCCTGCCGGCGCCGGCCGCCGAGCGCGAGGCCGAGCGCCTGGTCGACGCCCACCCGCACCAGCCGTTCGACCTCGCCGCCGGGCCGCTCTACCGGGTCGGCCTGGTGCGCCGCGGGCCGCGCGACCACTGGCTGATGGTGACCATGCCCCACGTCGTCACCGACGCCTGGTCGATGGCGGTGCTCTTCCGCGAGCTGCCGCCGATCTACGAGGCGATCCGCGCCGGCCGCCCGTCGCCGCTCCCGGACCCGCCGATCCAGGTCGCCGACTACGCGCTCTGGCAGCGCGCCTGGCTCGCGGGGCCGGCGCTCGAGGACGCGATCGAGTTCTGGCGGCGCCGCCTGGCGGGGGCGCCGGCGGTCCTCGAGCTGCCGGCCGACCGGCCGCGGCCGCCGGTGCAGTCGCTACGCGGGCGCCGCCACTACCTCGACCTCACGGCCGCCGAGGCCGCCGCGGTGCGCGCGCTCGCCGACCGCGAGGGGGCGACCGTGTTCATGGTGCTGCTGGCGGCGTTCAATGCCCTGCTCCTGGCCTGGACCGGGCGCCGCGACCAGCTCGTCGCGACCCCGATCGCCACCCGCTCGCAGCCCGAGACCCACGGGCTGATCGGGTTCTTCATCGACAACGCCGTGCTGCGCGTCGACGCCGGCGGCGATCCGGCCTTCCGCGACCTGGTGGCGCGCGTGCGGGAGTCCTCGCTCGCCACCTTCGACCACGGCGACCTGCCGTTCGACAAGGTGCTCGAGGCGGCCGGCGTCGAGCGCGACCTGTCGCGGCCGCCGCTGGTACAGCTCAACTTCGTCCACCAGAACGTCCACATCCCGGCGCCCGAGTTCACCGGCCTCGAGCTGGTGGCGTCGCAGCAGACCGACGCCCGCTCGGCGCGCTTCGAGCTGACCCTCGGCTGGTTCGACTGGCAGGGCGGGCTGCGCGGCGGCTTCGAGTACGCGGTGGCGCTCTTCGACCGCACCACGATCGTGCGGTTCGCCGAGCACTACCGCCGGCTGCTCCTCGCCGCGCTCGCCGATCCCGGGGGGCGGCTGTCGCGGCTCGACCCGCTGTCGCCGGCCGAGCGGCACCAGCTCCTGGTCGAGGAGGCGTTCCCGCCGCACGCCGCCGGCCACCGGCACGGCGCGACGCTCGACGAGCTGGTGCGCGAGAGCGCCGCCCGCCACCCCGATCACACGGCCGCCGCCGGCGGCGACGGCGCGGTGCTGACCTACCGCGAGCTGGCGGCGCGCGGCGACCGGCTTGCCGCGGCCGTGGCGGCGCGCCTCGCCGCGCTGGGCGCGGGCCCCGAGCCGGCGGTCGGCTACTTCGGCGACCGCTCGCCCGAGCAGGCGGTCGCGCTCTACGGCATCCTCGCCGCCGGCGCCGCGGCGGTGCCGCTCGATCCGGCGCTGCCGGCCGAGCGGCTGCGCCGGATGATCGCCGACGCGGGGGTGAGACTGGTGGTCGCCGGGCCGGCCGGGGCGCCGCCGCCGGAGCTGCCGGAGGGGGTCGGGAGGATCGACCTCGACAAGGCCGTCCGCGACGAGGCCGTCCGCGGCGGCGCCGGCGAGACGGGCGGGGCGGCACTCCCCCCGCGCCCGGCCGGCGACCCCGACCGCCTCGCCTACGTCCTCTACACCTCCGGCTCGACCGGCGAGCCGAAGGGGGTCGAGGTCACCCACCGCGCCGCGGTCCACACCATCGAAAACTGCCGCCTCGCCTGGCGGCTGACCCCGGACGACCGCGTCGCCCAGGTGGCGGCGCCCGGCTTCGACCCCTCGATCCTGGAGGTCTTCACCGCCCTCGCCGCCGGCGCGCGGCTGGAGCCGATCGGCCGTGCCGAGCTCCTGGCCGGCGCCGGCCTGGTCGAGGAGCTGGCGCGGCGGCGGGTGAGCGTCCTGGCCACCGTGCCGACGCTCCTCGCGGCGCTCCCCGAGGACGCCCCCGCGGCGCTCCCGGACCTGCGGCTGCTGGTGGCCGGCGGCGAGCCCTGCCCGCCGGCGCTCGCCGCGCGCTGGCGCGAGGGGAGGCGCCTGATCAACGCCTACGGTCCGACCGAGGCGGCGATCGAGGCGCTCTCCTGGGAGGCGACCGGCGACCGCCGGCTGGCGGCGCGGCCGAGCCTTCCGATAGGGCGCGCCGATCCCGGGACCGCGGCCTGGATCGCCGGCGCCGGCGGCCGGCCGGCGCCGCTCGGCGTCCCCGGCGAGCTGTGGCTGGCCGGCGGCGGCCTCGCCCGCGGCTACCGCGGCCGCCCGGCGGCGACCGCCGCGGCCTTCCGCCCCGACCCCTGGAGCGGCCGGCCGGGGGCGCGCGCCTACGCCACCGGCGACCGCGCGCGGCGGCTCGCCGGCGGCCTCTTCGAATTCCTCGGCCGCGAGGACCGGCAGGTCAAGATCCGCGGCCAGCGGATCGAGATCGGCGAGGTCGAGGCGGTGCTCGCGGCCCTCCCCGGGGTCGCCGAGGCGGCGGTCGCGGCGATCGAGAGCGCCGGCCGCCGGACTCTCGCCGCCTGGGTGGTCGCGCATACCGGGGCCGGCGGCGCTCACGGGACCGCCACGCTCGACCCCGAGGCGCTCGCCCTAGAGACCCTGCGCGCCGCGCTCGCCCGCCGCCTCCCCGAGGCCGCGGTGCCCTCGGCCTGGGTGCGGCTCGACGCCCTGCCGCGGACCGCCGGCGGCAAGATCGACCGCGCCGCGCTCCCGGCACCCGGCGCGGCCGGCGCGGCCGGCCGCCGCGGCGAGGCGCCCCGCGACGGCGTCGAGCGCGCCCTGGCCGAGGTCTGGCGGGAGCTGCTCGGCGTCGAGCGGGTCGGCGTCGACGACGACTTCTTCGCCCTCGGCGGCGACTCGATCGCCTCGATCCGGATGATCGCCCGCGCCGCCGACGCCGGCATCCGGCTCACCCCGCAGCAGGTCTTCGGCCACCCGCGGCTCGGCGCGCTCGCCGCCGCGGCCCGCGAGAGCGGGGGCGCGGGGGAGGCCGCCGCGGCGGAGAGCGCCGGACTCGTCGTAGACGGCGCCGCCGGCCCGGCCGCCGCCGCCGACCCGCCGGGCCCGGTGCCGCTGACGCCGATGCAGCGCTGGTTCTTCGGCCTCGGTCTGGCCGCGCCCCACCACTGGAACCTGAGCCTCTGGTGCCGCCTGCTCGAGCCGTTGCCGGCCCCGGCGCTGGCCGCCGGCCTGACCGCCGTCGCCGCCCGCCACGGGGCGCTGCGGCTGCGCTTCGTGCCGCAGGGCGCGCCCGAGCCGGCGGCCGAGATCGCGCCGGCCGAGCCGGTGCCGCTCCCGGAGATCGATCTCGGCGCGCTGCCGCCGGCGGCGGCGGCCGCGGCGCGGCGGCGCGCCGGGGGGCGGCTCCAGGGGGCGCTCGACCTCGCCCGCGGGCCGCTCTCGGCGGCGCTGGTCCGCGAGGCGGGCGAGCGGCGGCTGCTCCTGACCGTCCACCACCTGGCGATCGACGCCGTGTCGTGGGGCGTCGTCCTCTCCGACCTCGAGCGCGCCTGCCGGCAGGCGGCCGCCGGCGCCCCGCCGCGGCTCGAGCCGCCGCCGGTCTCCTACCGGGAATGGGCGGAGCGATGGGCGGGCGAACGGACCGCGCCGGCGATCGAAGCTGCCGGCGCGCCAGCCATCAGTGACCTGGACGGCGAGGACGTCGAGGCACAGGCGGCGCCGGTGAGCGGATCTGCCGGCGGCCTGGCCGGCGAACTGCCGGGGCGGTCCGGCGAGGACATCGAGCTGCCGCCGACGGCGGAGGCGATCGGGGCCGTTGGCCAGACGTCGAGCGGCGGCCTGGCCGGCGACCCGCCGTGGCGAGCCGGCGAGGACATCGAGGCGAGGGCCGCGGCCGAGCGGCGAGAGCTGGACGCCGAGGCCACCCGCCGGCTGCTTGCCGCTGCGGTGGGCGCGGCGGCCGCCGCGCCCGGGGCGGCCGGCGCCGGCGCCGGCATCGAGGCGCTGCTGCTCACCGCCCTGGCGGAGGCGGCGGCACCGTGGACCGGCGGCCGGGGCCTCGTGGTGGACGTCGAGGGGCACGGCCGCGGCGGCGACGCCGACCTGTCGCGCACGGTCGGCTGGCTGACCGCGGTGGAGCGCCGGCGGATCGATCTCGCCGGCGTTGCGGCCGGAGACCCCGCGGCGGCGCTCGCCGCACTGGCGCGGCCGCGGCCGGCGGGGGCCGATGGGACCGGCGGGTTGACCGACACCGCTGCGGAAGCGACGCCGGCCGGGCCGGCGCCGGTGAGCTTCAACTACCTCGGGCGGCTCGACGCCCTGGCCGGCGCCGGCGGCGTCTTCGCGGTCGAGACCGAGCCGCCCCGGCCGCCGCGCGCCCCGGCCAACCGGCGCCCCTACCCGCTCGAGATCGACGCCTGGCTCGCTGGCGGCCGGCTCACGATCGAGTGCCGCTACGGCCGCGCCCGCCACCGGCGCGAGACCGTGGCCTCGCTGCTCGATCGGATGCTCGCCGCCCTCGGCGAGCTGGCCGCCGGCGCGGCGCGGGCGGAGGCCGGTGCGCTCGCCTTGCGCGCGGAGGACGGCGCTGCCGGGCGCCATCCCGAGGGGCTTTCGCGAGGGGGGCCGGTCGTGGGCTCGGCGTCGTCGTCACTGGCGAGCGGTTCGGGTGGAAGAACCAGCGCGGACGGCGGAGGCGGCACGAGCTTTGGAATCGTCGCGGACGGTAGCGCCGGGGTGGGCGACGCGCTCGACGCGGCCGGCGCCTCCGCCCCCGGCGAGGTGCCGCTCACCTCGGCGCAGGAACGGCTCTGGTTCCTCGATCGGCTCGAGCCGGGCAACCCGGCCTACAACATCGCCGCCCCGGTCCGGCTCACCGGCCGGCTCGACCGCGCCGCGTTGGCGGGGGCGCTGTCGGCGACGGCGGCGCGGCACGAGGCGCTGCGCGCGACCTTCCACCGGACCGCGGCCGGCCCGGTGGCGCGGGTGGCGCCGCCCCGGCAGGTGCCGCTGCCCCTGGTCGATCTCGCGGCCCTGCCCCCGGAGCCGCGCGGCGGCGAGGAGCGGCGGCTCCTGGACGCCCTCGGCGCGCTGCCGTTCGCGCTCGACCGCGGGCCGCTCTTGCGCGCCGTCCTCCTCACGCTCGGCGCCGAGACCGCTGGCGAACCCGGCGCCGAGGACGGCGGTGCGCCCCGCTTCGACCTCCACCTGGCGCTCCACCACATCGCCGCCGACGGCTGGTCGATCTCGGTGCTGGTGCGCGAGATCGCGGCCGCCTACTCCGCCTACTCCGTCGGATCCGGATCCAGCCGCGTCGCCGGCTCCGACGCCGGAGCCGCGCCGGGACCGAGCCCGGCCGCAGGCCCTCGCGCCGAGCCGGGCTTCGGCTCCATCCCCGAGATCGCCGCTCCGCCCCCCTCCCTGCCGCTCGCCGAGGTCGCCCGCCGCGAGCGCGCCTTCCTCGCCGGACCCGAGGCGGCGGCGCAGCTCGCGTGGTGGCGGGAGCGGCTCGCCGGGCTGCCGCCGGAGCTCGATCTGCCGGCCGACCGCCCGCGCCGCCGCCGCGCCCGGCCGCCGGGGGGCGCCGCCGGACGGACGCTCTCCGCCGAGCTGGCCCGCGCGGTGCGGGCGCTCGCGCGCGAGGGCGGGGCGACGCCGTTCATGGTGCTCCTGGCAGCGCTCGAGGTGCTCCTCGGCCGGCTCTCGGGCCAGCTCGACTTCGCGGTCGGGACGCCGGTCGCCGGCCGCGGCGCGAGCGACGGCCAGGCCACGGTCGGGCTCTTCCTCAACCACCTGGCGCTGCGCTCCGACCTCCCCGGGCTGCACGCCGATCGCGCCGGCGGCGGCACCTTCCGCGACCTCCTGGCCCGGGTGCGGGCCTCCGCCCTCGACGCCTTCGCCCGCGCCGAGACGCCGTTCGAACGGGTGATCGAGGTAGCGCGGCCCGAGCGCGACCTGGCGCGCACGCCGCTCTTCCAGGTCTTCCTCAACATGCTGAACTTCCCCGCCGCCGCGGCCGCGCTCCCGGGGCTCGCCCTCGAGGAGCTGCCGGCCGCCGAGGGGCGGGCGATGTTCGACTGGACGCTGTATGCCAAGGAGCGGCCGGGCGGCGCGCTGCACCTCGAGCTGGTCTACGACGCCGGCCGCTTCGACCGCGCCACCGCCGCCGAGGCGCTCGACCAGCTCGCCCTGGTGCTCGAGCAGGTGACCGCGCGGCCCGACCTGCCGCTCGACCGCGTCTCGCTGCGCACCGCCGCGGCGCGGGCGGCGCTGCCGGACCCCGAGGAGCCGCTCGATGCCGGCTGGCCCGGGCCGTTGCACGAGGCCGTCGGCCGGCACGCCGCGGCGAGCCCGGACCGCGTTGCCGTCGCCGACCCCGGCGGCGCCTTCGGCTACGGCGCGGTCGAGGCCGCCGCCAACCGGCTGGCGCATCTCCTCGCCCGGCGGGGGGTGCGGCGCGGCGACGCGGTGGCGATCCTCGCGGTGCGCGCCGCCGCGCTCGTGCCGGCGGTGCTGGCGATCCACAAGGCGGGGGCGGCGGCGCTGCTGCTCGATCCCGCGCACCCGCCCGCGCGCAACGCCGCCGCCTGCGCGGCCGCCCGGCCGCGGCTGTGGATCGACCTCACGGCCGGCGGCGCGGGGAGCGGCAGCGCGGAAGACGGCGGCGCGGAGGACGGCGGCACGACGACCGGCGGCGCCCGCGCCGGCGCCGAGCTGATCGCCGCCGGCGTCCCGGCCGAGCGGCGGCTAGCGCTGCCGCCCCTCGCCGGCTGGCCGGCGCTGGCCGAGCTAGCGGCGCTGCCGGAGACTCCGCCGGCGGTCGCGGTGACCGCCGACGATGCCGCCTTCCTCACCTTCACCTCCGGCTCGACCGGGCGGCCGAAGGGGGTGGTCGGCCGCCACCGCTCGCTGACCCACTTCATCCCCTGGATGGCGGCCGAGTTCGGGCTCGGCGCCGGCGACCGCTTCAGCGTCCTCTCCGGGCTCGCCCACGATCCGCTCCAGCGCGAGCTGTGGACGCCGCTCTGGCTGGGCGCCGCCGCGGTCTTCCCCGACCCCGGGGCGCTCCACCGGCCCGGCGCGCCGGCGCGCTGGCTGCGCGCGGCGGAGGTGACCGTCGCCCACCTGACCCCGGCGACGGCGCGGCTGCTCTCCGAGCCGGCAGCGGGGGCCGGCGCGGCGGGGACGGGCGCCGCGGGGACGGCGCCCCGGCTGCCGGCGCTCCGGCGCGCGTTCTTCCTCGGCGACCTCCTGACCCGCCGCGACGTCGCCCGGCTCGCCGAGCTGGCGCCGGCGGCGCGCGCGGTCAACCTCTATGGCGCGACCGAGACCCAGCGCGCGGTCGCCTGGCACCCCGCCGGGGGCGCGGGCCAGGGCAGGGGCGACGGCGGCGGCGACGGCGACGCCCCGGCGGCGATCCCGCTCGGCCGCGGCATGCCCGACGTCCAGCTCGTGCTCCTCGCCCCGGCGGCCGCCGCCGGCCCGCCCGGGGTGCCGGCCGGGATCGGCGAGGTGGGCGAGATCGCGGTGCGCAGCCCGCACCTCGCCGCCGGCTACCTCGACGATCCCGCCGCTACCGCCGCGCGCTTCGTCCCGGCGCCGCGGGACGGCGGTGAGCGGGACGGCGAGCGCCTCTACCGCACCGGCGACCTCGGCCGCTACCGGCGCGACGGCGCGGTGGTGGCGCTCGGCCGCGGCGACCGCCAGGTCAAGGTGCGCGGGGTGCGCGTCGAGCCGGCCGAGGTCGAGGCCGCGCTCGCCGCCCATCCGGCGGTGGCCGAGGCGGCGGTGATCGCCCGCGGCGACGGGGACGCCCGGCATCTGGTGGCCGCCTGGGTCGCCGCCGCGGGCGCCGCGCCGCCGCCGGCCGAGGCGCTGCGCGACCACCTCCGGGCGCGCCTGCCGGAGGCGATGGTGCCGGCGGTGCTGGTGGCGCTCCCGGCGCTGCCGCTGACCCCCAACCGCAAGCTCGACCGCGACGCGATCGCGGCCGCCGCGCCGGCGCCCGGCGGGGACGCGGCGGCCGCCGCCGATCCCCCGCGGGGCGCGACCGAGGAGCTGGTCGCGGCGGTCTGGCGGGAGGTGCTCGGGGTCGAGCGGGTCGGCCGCGGCGACGGCTTCTTCGCCCTCGGCGGCCACTCGCTGCGGCTGATCCAGGTGCTCGCCCGCCTCGAGGAGCGGCTCGGGGTCGAGGTGCCGGTGCGCTCGGCGTTCGAGGCGCCCACCCTGGCCGCCTTCGCCGCCCGGGTCGACGCCGCGCTCGCCGAGGCCCGCGGCGGCGGCCGCGGTGCCGACGCCAGTGACCATGCCGGCCGCGCCGCGGGCGGCGGGCCCGTGCCGCGCGCCCTGGGGAGCGGGCCACCGCCGGCCTCGTTCGCCCAGGAGCGCCTGGTCTTCCTCGACCGCCTGGAGCCCGGGAGCAGCGCCTACAACATGCCGCTCGCGCTCGCCCTCGACGGCGCGCTCGACCGCGCCGCCCTGCGCGGCGCCCTGACCGGGGTGGCGGCGCGCCACGAGGCGCTGCGCACGACCTTCGCCGAGGCCGGGGAGCGGATCGTCCAGCGGATCGCGCCGCCGTCCGCCGCCGGTCCGGCGTGGACCGAGATCGACCTCACGGCGCTCCCCGCCGGCGGCCGCGACGCCGAGGCCGCGCAGATCGGCCGCCGCGAGGCCGCCACCCCGTTCGACCTCGCGCGCGGGCCGCTGCTGCGCGCCCGGCTGGTGCGCCTCGCGCCCGGGCGCCACCGGCTCCTCCTCACCGTCCACCACGCGGTCGCCGACGCCTGGTCGCTCGGGATCGTCCTCGGCGAAGCGGTCGCGCTCTACGGCGCCGCGGCCGCGGGGCGCGCGCCGGAGCTGCCGCCGCCGCCGCTCCAGTACGCCGACTTCGCGCTCTGGGAGCGCGCCCGGCTCGACGGCGCCGAGCGCGAGCGCCAGGTCGGGTTCTGGCGCCGCGCGCTCGCCGGGGTCGCCCCCGCCGAGCTGCCCGTGGACCGGCCGCGGGGGACCGGGGTGCGGCGCCGGGGCGGGCGGGTGGCGGCCGGGGTGCCGGACGGCGCCGGGGCGGCGCGGATCGCGGCCCGGCTCGGCGCGACGCCGTTCATGGTGCTCCTGGCGGCGTTCGCGGCCGTGCTCCACCGCTTCGGCGCCGGCGACGTCTTCGCGGTCGCCACCCCGGTCGCCAACCGGCGCCACCCGGCGCTCGAGCGGGTGGTCGGCTTCTTCGCCAACACCCTGGCGCTGCCCGCGCCGCTCGGCGGCGACCCGGCCTTCGACGAGCTGGTCGGCCGGCTGCGCGAGCGCGCCCTCGACGCCTTCGCCCACCAGGAGCTGCCGTTCGCGGTGGTGGTCGCGGAGCTGAACCCGCCGCGCGACCGCGGCCGGGCGCCGATCGCGCAGGTCCTGCTGGCGCTCGAGAACGCCCCGCGGCCGGCGGCCGAGGCGCCCGGGATCCGGCTCGCGCCGCTCGCCGCCGAGACCGGGGCTCCGCGCTACGAGCTGGGCCTCGCGCTCGCCGAGGCCGGCGGCGGCTTCGCGGGGCAGCTCGAGTACGACGCCGGCCTCTTCGACCGGTCGACCGCGCGCCGGATCGCCGCCGCCTTCGCCGCCCTCCTCGACGGGGCGGTCGCGGCGCCGGGGCGGCGCCTCTCCGAGCTGCCGCTGCTCTCCGCCGCCGAGCGCCACGCCCTCCTCTGCGAGCACGCCGGCGCCGGCGTCCCGGCGCCGCCGGGAGGGGCGCTCCAGGCCGCCTTCTTCGCCCGCGCCGCCGAGCGGCCGGACGCGGTGGCGGTGACCGCCGGCGGCGGCTATGCGAGCTACCATGCGAGCTACGGCCGCCTCGCCCGGCGCGCGCGCCGGATCGCCGCGGGCCTGCGCGCCCGGGGGATCGGCCGGCCGGGGCGCGAGGACCGGGTCGGGCTCCTCCTGCCGCGCTCGCTCGAGTGGCCGGCGGCGGTCCTCGGCGTCCTCGAGGCCGGCGCCGCCTGGGTGCCGCTCGATCCCGCCTGGCCGCCCGAGCGGGTGGCGGCGCTCGCCGGCGAGGCCGGGCTGGCGGCGGTCATCGACGCCGCGGCGGCCGCCGGCGGCGGCGCCGGGGAGGCCGCGCCGGAGCCCCGCGTCGCCGATCCCGACGCGCTCGCCTACGTGATCTTCACCTCCGGCTCGACCGGCCGGCCGAAAGGGGTGGCGGTGAGCCACCGCGCGGCGTCGATGCGGGTGGCGGCGGCGATCGGGACGCTCGGCGCCGGCCCGGCGACGGTGCTCGCCCAGACTTTCCCGGCCACGTTCGATCCCTCGGTGATCGACCTCTTCGCGGTGCTCTCGACCGGCGGCCGGCTGGCGTTGATGCCCGGCGAGGCGGTCGCCGACGGCAGCCGGCTCGCCCGCGAGGTGCGCGCCGCCGGCGCCGGCGTCCTGATCCTGGCGCCGGCGCTCGCCGCGGCGACCCCGAGCGAAAGGCTCCCGGCGCTCGGGATCGTCGGCGGCGGCGGCGAGGCCTGGCCGCCGGCGGCCGCCGGGCGCTGGGCGCGCGGGCGGCGCCTGCTCAACTTCTACGGCCCCACCGAGGGCGTGGTCTACGCGACGGTCGGCGAGGGGCCGGGCGAGCGCGGCGAGGGGCCGCCGCTCGGCGGCCCGGTCCCCGGCAGCCGGATCCACGTCGTCGACCGAGCGCTGCGGCCGGTGCCGGCCGGGGTCGCCGGCGAGCTGGCGATCGGCGGTCCGGTCCTCGCCCGCGGCTACCTCGGCCGGCCGGCGGAGACCGCCGACCGCTTCCGCCCGACCCGTTCGCGCCCGCCGGCGAGCCGGGCGCGCGCCTCTACCGCACCGGCGACCGGGCGCTGCGGCGGCCCGGCGGCCGGCTCGAGCTGCGCGGACGGCTCGACCTCCAGGTCAAGGTCCGCGGTCATCGGATCGAGCCCGGCGAGGTCGAGGCGGCACTCGCCGCCCACCCGGCGGTGGCGGAGGCGGCGGTCGCCGCGGCCGCCGATCCCGCCGCGCCGGGGGCCCTGCGCTTGGTCGCCTGGGTGGTGTCGGCCCGCAGCGGCGACCGAGGGCGGCCGTCTGGCCCGCCGGCAGCGGCCGCGCGCGCCGTCGACATCGCCCCAGAAGAACTCGCCGATGATCTGGAAGTTCCGGAGCCCACGGCTCGGCCGGCGCGGCGGTCGAGCGAGCCGCCGCCGGGGGGCTCGACCGCCGCGCCGGCGCCCGCCGCCGGCCTCGACGCCGCCGAGCTGCGGAGCTTCCTCGGCCGCCGGCTCCCCGCGGCGATGGTCCCGGCGCGCTTCGTGGTCCTCGACCGGCTGCCGCGCACCGCCGCCGGCAAGGTCGACCGCGCCGCGCTGCCGCCGCCCGCGGAGGCCGGCGAGGGGGCGGCAGGTGGCGCGCCGCGGACGCCGATCGAGGAGCAGGCGGCGGCGCTCTGGGCCGAGGTCCTGGGCGCCGTCGAGCCGGGACCGGACGACGACTTCTTCGCCCTCGGCGGCCACTCGCTGGCGGCGATGCGGTTGGCGGCGCGGGTGCGCGAGACGGCCGGCGTCGAGCTGCCGCTGGCGGAGCTGTTTGCGGCGCCGACCCTGGGCGGCTTCGCCCGCGCCCTCGAGGCCCGGCTCGCCGGCGCGGCGGGAGCGGCGGACGAGGGCGACCCCGGAGCCGCCGCGCGGCCGGCCCCCGGGCGGACGGCGGCCGCGACCGGCGAGGAGCTGCGGCGACCGGCCGCCGAACCCGCCGAGGCCGCCCCGCGGACGGCGACCGTGGCCGGCCGGGCCGGGTCCCCCGCACGCCCGGCGGCCCAGGCGCTGCGCGCCGAGTTCCCCGCCTCGTTCGCCCAGGAGCGGCTCTGGTTCCTCGCCCGGCTCGACCCGGCGTCGAGCGCCTACAACGTGCCGCTCGCGGTGCGCCTCGCGGGCCGGCTCGAACTCGGCGCCCTCGAGCGCGCGCTCGCCGAAGTCGGCCGCCGCCACGAGGCGCTGCGCACCGCCCTCCCCGAGCGCGCCGGGGCGCCGGTACAGCGGGTGCTCGGCCGCCTGCCGCTGCCGTGGGGCCGGGTCGAGCTGGGCGCCCTCCCCGCCGGCCGCCGGCGCGCCGCGGCGGAGCGGGCGGCGCGCGCGCTCGCCCGCCGCCCGTTCGATCTCGCGCGGGCGCCGCTCTGGCGCGCGGCGGCGATCCGGCTCGGCGCGGACGAGCACGTGGTCGCGCTCACCCTCCACCACGCGGTCTGCGACGAGCGCTCGCTGGGCGCGATCGCCGGCGAGATCGGCGCCCTCTACCGCGCCTTCGCCGCGGGGATGCCGTCGCCGCTCGCGCCGCCGCGGCTCCAGCCGGGGGACTTCGCGCTCCGGCAGCGGCGGCGGCTGACCGCCGAGGCGCTGGCGGCGCCGCTCGAGTGGTGGACCCGGGGCCTCGCCGGCGTCCCGCCGCTCGAGCTGCCGGCCGACCGCCCACGACCGGCGCTGCCGTCGGCCGCCGGCGGGCGGGTGCCGCTGCCGCTCCCGGAGGGCGCCGCCGCGGCGCTCCGGCGGGCGGCGCGCGCGGCCGGCGCCACCCCGTTCGCGGTCCTCCTCGCCGCCTTCGCCGCCCAGCTCGGCCGCTACGGTCGGGAGGACGCGGTGGTGATCGGTACGCCGGTCGACGACCGCGGCGGCCTCGGCGGCGCGGCCGCCGAGGGCACGGTCGGCTACTTCGTCAACACCCTCGCCCTCCCTTGCGACCTCGCCGGCGATCCGTGTTCCGGCGAGCTACGCTTCGGCGAGCTGGCGGCGCGGGTCGGGCGCGTGCTCCTGGCCGGCCTGGCGCGCGCCGAGGTGCCGTTCGACCGGGTCGCCGCGGAGGTCGCGCGCGAGCGCGGCGGCGGCCCGCCGCTGGTCGAGGCGATGCTCGCCTGGCACCCCCGGCCGCTGCCGCCGCTGGCGCTCGCCGGCCTCGCCGCCGAGCCGGTCGCGGTCGACAACGGCGGCGCCAAGCTCGACCTCCTGCTCCAGCTCGGCGCCGGCGCCGGCGGCGAGCTGGCCGGGGTCCTCGAGTACGCCGGCGCCCGCTTCGACCGCGCCACCGCCGAACGGATCGCCGGCCACTTCGCGGCGCTCCTCGACGGCGCCCTCCGAGAGCCCGGCCGGCGGCTCTCGGAGCTGCCGCTCCTGGGCGCGGCCGAGCGCCGGCGGCTCCTGGTCGATCTCCGCGGCGGCGGCGCCCGCTTCCCCGCCGCGGCGGGCCTCACCGAGATCTTCGCCGCCCGCGCCGGCGAGCGCCCCGACGCCGCGGCGCTCACCGCCGGCGGCGCGACCGTGAGCTACGGCGAGCTGGCGGCGCGATCGCGCGAGCTGGCCGGGCGGCTGCGCAGGCTGGGCGCCGGCGCCGAGGTCCCGGTGGGGGTGCTGGTGGCGCCCTCGGCCGAGTTGGTGATCGCGATCCTCGCCATCCTCGAGGCCGGCGGCGCCTACGTCCCGCTCGACCCCGAATGGCCCGCGGCGCGCGCCGCCGCCGTCCTCGCCGACGCCGGCTGCCGCCTCCTGGTGAGCGACCGGCCGGCGCCGGCGGGGGCGGAGGGGATCGCGGTCGTGGCGCCGCGGGTCTGGAGTAGCCGGCGGGCGCGGCCGGAGGCCGAGCCCGGCGCGGCCGCGCTCGGACCGGCCAGCCGAGGCGCCGACGCAGAACCCGCCACAGCCGCACCCGATCCGGCCCACCGACGCGCCGCAACGGAGCCCGCCGCCGCGCCGCCGCGAGGCGCCCTGCCAGAGCCTGCCGCGGCCGAACCGCCCGCACCCGATGCGGCCTACCGCGCCGCCAACCAGGATTCCGCCGCGGCGGGCGACCGGCTCGCCTACGTCATCTACACCTCCGGCTCGACCGGCCGGCCCAAGGGGGTGCCTGGTGACCCACGCCGCCGTCGTCGCGGCTGCTCGAGGCCGCCCAGGGCTTGGTTCGGCTTCGACGGCCCGACGACGTCTGGACGCTCTTCCACTCCGCCGCCTTCGACTTCTCGGTCTGGGAGATCTGGGGGGCGCTCGCCCACGGCGGCCGGCTGGTGGTCGTCGCCGCACGAGGTGGCCCGCTCGCCGCCGGCGCTCCTGCGATCTCCTGGCCGCCGAGCGGGTGACCGTGCTCAACCAGACGCCGTCGGCCTTCCCCAGCTCGCTTCGGGACGCGGCGCGCGGCGGCGCCGGCGCGCTGGCGCTCCGCTGGGTGATCTTCGGCGGCGAGGCGCTGGATCGCCGCGCTCGCTCGCCGGCTGGTTCGGGCGCCGCGGCGACGCCCGCGCTGGTCAACATGTACGGCATCACCGAGACCACGGTCCACGTCACCTACCGGCCGCTCGCCCGGCGACGGACCTGCAGCAGCGCGGCGCAGCCCGATCGGCGTGCCGATCCCCGACCTCGCCGTCCACGTCCTCGACCGCCGCGGCGAGCCGGTGCCGACTCGGGCGTGCCGGGGAGCTGCTGCGTCGGCGGGGCCGGCGCTGGCCCGCGGCTACCTCGGCCGGCCGGACCTGACCGCCGAGCGCTTCGTGCCCGATCCCTTCGCCGCGGCGCCGGGCCGGCGCCGCCTCTACCGCAGCGGCGACCTGGCGCGCTGGCTCCGCGGCCGGCGAGCTGGAGTACCTGGGCGCGCATCGACCAGCAGGTCAAGCTGCGCGGCTTCCGCATCGAGCCGGCCGAGATCGAGGCCGCGCTGCGCGGCGCTGCCCGGCGGTGCGCGCGGCCGCGGTGCTCCTGCGCGACGACCTGCCGGCGGGCCCGGGGCTGGTGGCCGTACGTGCGCGCGGCCGGCGCGGCCGGCGCGGCGGAGCGACGCTGCCTCGCCGCCCTGCGCGCCCGCCTGCCGGAGTACATGGTCCCGGCCGCTTCGTCTTCCTCGCCGGCGCTGCCGCTCACCGCCAACGGCAAGCTGGACCGCCGCGCGCTCTGCCGGCGCCGCCGAGGGCGCGCCGGCCCGAGCTGGCGCGCGCCTACGTCGCGCCGCGCACGGCCGCTCGAGCGGGTGCTCGCCGGCGCCTGGGAGGAGGCGCTCGGGGTCGAGCGCGTCGGGCGTCGACGACGGCTTCTTCGACCTCGGCGGCCACTCGCTCCTCGCCACCCAGATGATCTCCTGGGTGCGGGAGACCTTCGAGGTCGAGGTGCCGCTGCGCGAGGCTGTTCGAGCGGCCCACCGTCGCCGGGCTGGCCGCGGCCCTGACCGCCGACGCCGGCGCCCGCCGCCGGGTCGAGCGGACCGCCGAGCTGCTCCTCGAGCTGAGCGGCTGTCCGAGCGACGAGGTCGCCGGCGGCGGAGGCGGCAGCCGGAACGGCCGCCGAAGGCCACGACGCCTGAGCGGGCGCTTCTTCGGCGTCTCGCGGCGGCGCCTGGAGCTGGTGCGCGAGGCGCTGCGGGAGGAGGGGCTGGAGGCCGCGGAGGACGCGATCCCCCGGCTCGCCGCGGGCGAACCGCCGCCGCTCTCCTTCGCCCAGGAGCGGCTCTGGTTCCTCGACCGGCTCGATCCCGACAACCCGGCCTGGCGATCCCGGCCTCGCTCCGGCTGCGCGGCCGGCTCGACGCCGCGGCCCTGGCGCGGGCGCTCGCCGAGGTGGTCCGCCGCCACGGGTCCTGCGCACTTGGCTCCACGAGCGCGACGGCCGGCCGGCGGCCGAGGTCGCGCCGCCGGCGCCGGTGCCGCTGCCGCGTGGTCGACCTCGCCGCGCTCCCCCCGGCCGCCGCCGCCCGGCCGCCGAGCGGCTCGCCGCGGCGACCGCGCGGCACCGCTTCGACCTTGCCCGCGGGCCGCTCCTCGTCGCGCGCCTGGCTGCCCTCGGGCCGGACGAGCACCTCCTCGCCCTCGACGTCCATCACATCGTCGCCGACGGCTGGTCGCTCTCGGTGCTGTTCGGCGAGCTGGCCGCGCTCTACGCCGCGTTCGCCGCCGGACGGCCGTCGCCGCTGCCGCCGCTGCCGATCCAGTACGCCGACTGGGCGGCCTGGCAGCGGGAGCGGCTCGCGGGCGAGCGCCTGGACGACGAGATCGACTGGTGGCGGCGGCGCCTCGCCGGCTGCGCCGGCGGCGCTCGAGCTGCCGCTCGACCGGCCGCGCCCGCGGTGCAGACCTTCGCCGCCGGCACCGTGCGCGGCGAGCTGCCGCCGGCGCTGGCCGACCGGCTGCGCGTCGCTCGGCCGCGGGCTCCCCGGCGGCGAGGCCAGCCCTTTCATGGTCCTCCTCGCCGGCTTCGAGCTCCTGCTCGCGCGCTGGAGCGGCGTCGCCGACGTCGTCGGTCGGATCCCCGATCGCCGGCCGCACGCGGCGCGAGGCCGAGGGGCTGATCGGGCTCTTCCTCAACCACCTGGTGCTGCGCACCGACCTCTCGGGCGACCCGCCGTTCGCGGAGCTGGCTCGGCCGAGTGCGCGACGTCGTGGTCGGCGCCTTCGCCCACCAGGAGCTGCCGTTCGAGCGCCTGCTCGAGGCCCTGGAGCCGCCGCGCGACCTCTCGCGCACGCCGCTCTTCCAGGTCTTCTTCAACCTGCTGAGCTTCCCGGCCGCCGCCGCCGAGGTGCCCGGGCTGACCCTCGCGCCGATGGCGCCGCCGCGCCCGCCGGCGCGCTTCGACCTGACGGTCTACGCCGACGACGCGGGCCGGGCGGCCCGGTGCGGCTCGACTTGGTCTACAACGCCGGCCTCTTCTCGCCGCGCGGATGGACGAGGCGATCGCCCAGTACCCGGCCTCCTCGAGCAGGCCGCCGCCGATCCCGGGCGCCGGCTCTCCGCGTTCTCGCTCGTGACCCCGACGGCGCGGCGCGTGCTGCCCGACCCGCGGCAGCCGCAGGACGCGGGCTGGCCGGGGCCGCCGCACGCGGCGGTGGCGCGCTGGGCGAGCGAGGCCCCCGGTCGGCCGGCGGTGATCGATCCCGGGGGCGGCATCGTCGACTACCGCCGCCTCGACCGCGCCGTGCGGGCGCTCGCCGGCAGGCTCCGCGCCGCGGGGGTCGGGCGCGGCGACCTGGTCGCGATCCACGCCCAGCGGAGCGCGGCGCTGGTCGCCGCCGTCCTCGCCGTCCACCGCGCCGGCGCCGCCTTCGTGATCCTCGACCCCGCCTACCCGCCGGCGCGCACCGCCGCCGCCGCCGCGCGCGCGGCGCCGCGGGCTCTCCTGGCGATCGCCGAGGCGGGAGCGCCCGACCCGGCGCTGGCCGCGGCGTGCGCCGGGGCGGCGCGGATCGACCTGCCGCCGCTCGCGGCCGGGGGGGACGACTGGCCCGGCAGCGCCTGTGATGCGATCGACGGTGGCGACGACGACCTCGGCGTGCCGATCGGTCCCGACGACCTCGCCTACGTCGCCTTCACCTCGGGCTCGACCGGCGTGCCCAAGGGGGTGCTCGGGCTCCACCGCTCGCTGACCCACTTCCTCCCCTGGCAGACGGAGACCTTCGGGCTCGGCCCGGGCGACCGCTTCTCGATGCTCTCCGGGCTCGCCCACGACCCGCTCCACCGCGACCTCTTCACCGCGCTCTGGGCCGGCGCGGCGATCGTCGTGCCCGACCCGGCACGGCTCGCCGAGCCGGGCTACCTCGCGGACTGGGCCGCCCGCACCGGCGTCACCGTCTGCCACCTCACCCCGGCCACCGGGCGGCTCCTCGGCGAGGCCCCCGGCGGCCGACCGGCGCGGCTGCCGGCGCTGCGCTGGGCCTTCTTCCTCGGCGAGGCGCTGACCGGCGCCGACGTCGCCCGGCTCGCCGAGCTGGCGCCGGAGGCGGCGGCGGTCAACCTCTACGGCGCGACCGAGACCCAGCGCGCGGTCTCCTGGCAGCGCGCGGACGGCTGGCGGGGCGGCAGCGGGCCGGATCGAGGCGGTTGGGGGCGCGAGGACGGCGTGCCGGATCCGAACGGCGGGCGGGGCGCGGAGGGTGGGATGGGTGTGGGCCGGCGGCGCGCCGTCGCCGGCGGCTCGGCGGTGGTGCCGCTCGGCCGCGGCATGCCCGACGTCCAGCTCCTGGTGCTCGGCGCCGGCGGCGGCCTGTGCGGGGTCGGCGAGGCCGGCGAGGTGGCGGTGCGGAGCCCGCACCTCGCCGCCGGCTATCTCGGCGACCCGGCGGCGACCGCGCGGCGCTTCGTGCCCGATCCCTTCGGCGGCCCCGGCCCGGCCGGCGGCGGCCGGCTCTACCTGACCGGCGACCTCGGCCGCTACCGTCCCGACGGCGCCGTCGAGCCGCTCGGCCGCCGCGACCGCCAGATCCAGATCCGCGGCTTCCGCGTCGAGCCGGGCGAGGTCGAGGCCGCGCTCGCCGCCCATCCGCGGGTGCGCGCCGCGGCGGTGGTGCCGCATCCGGAGGATCCGGCGCGACTGGTTGCGTACGTCGCCCGCGCGGCCGCGGCGGGCGGCGCGTCTCTCGGCGACGAGCAGCGCGACGAGCTGGGTGAAGAGCCGAGCCGCGAGCTGCGCGCCTGGCTGGCGGCGCGGCTGCCGGCATACATGGTGCCGTCGGAGGTGATCGCGCTCGACGCGCTCCCGCGCACCCCCAACGGCAAGCTCGACCTCCGGGCGCTGCCGCCGCCCGCGCCGGCCGGCTCGGGGGCGGCGGGCCCCCGGCGACCCCGGTCGAGAGGGAGCTGGCGGCGATCTGGCGCGAGGTGCTGAGGATCGGCGAGCCGGCGCGCGACGCCGACTTCTTCGCCGCCGGCGGCCACTCGCTCGCGGTCACCCGCGTGCTCGCCCGGGTCGCCGATCGCCTGGGCGTCCGGCTGCCGGTGCGCACCGCCTTCGATTCGCCGACCCTGGCCGCCATGGCCGCCGCGGTTGAGGCCGCGCGGCTCCAGGCCGCGGCATCCGGGGCCGGCGCAATACGCGGCGCCGGAGGGACCGGGAGCGCCGGAGGGACCGGGAGCGCCGGAGGGACCGGGAGCGCCGGAGGGACCGGAGGCGCCGCGGGGATCGGGGCCACTGCCGTCGAGGCCGCGCGGCTCGAGGTCGCGGGACCGAGGGACGCACCGGGCACCGGAGTCGCCACCGCCCCGGGCACCGGGGCCGCCGCTACTGCGTGGGCTGCCGAAGGCGGCGACGCGCCGCCGCTCGGCGACGCCGCCGAGCCACCGCTCGAGCCGCTTCCGCCCGGCGCACCGGGACCGCTCTCGTTCACCCAGGAGCGGCTCTGGTTCCTCGACCGCTTCGCCCCCGGCGGCACTGCCTACGTCCTCGCCGCGGGGGTTGAGCTGGAGGGGCGGCTCGCGGTCGCCGCTCTGGCGGCGGCGCTCGCCGCCGCGGTCGAGCGCCATCCGGCCCTGCGCACCTGCTTCCCGGCGCCGGAGGGGGTTCCGGTCGCGATGGTCGATCCACCGGCGCCGGTGCCGCTGCCGCTGGCCGACCTCTCGGCGCTGCCGCCGGCGGCGCGCGCGGCCGCGGCCGAGCGGCTTGCGGCAGCCGCCGCCCGCCGGAGCTTCGACCTCGCCCGGAGGCCGCTCTTCGCCGCCCTCCTGGTCCGCCGCGGGCGAGAGTCGCACCGGCTGCTCCTCGCGCTCCACCACATCGTCGCCGACGGCTGGTCGCTGTCGGTGCTCGCCCGCGACCTCGGCGAGCTGTACGCGGCGGCGGCGGCGCGCCGGCCGCCGGAGCTGCCGCCGCTCGCGCTCGGCCACGCCGACTGGGCGGCCTGGCAGAGGCGGCGGTCGACCCCGGAGCGGCTCGCGGGCGGGCTCGATTGGTGGCGCCGCCGGCTCGCCGGGCTGGCGCCGCTCGAGCTGCCGCTCGACCATCCACGGCCGCCGCGCCAGGACTTCCGCGCCGGCCGGGTCGACCTCGCCCTCGACGCCGCCGCCACCGCCCGTGTCGACGCGCTGGCGCGGCGCGCCGGCGCGACCCGGTTCATGGTCCTCCTGGCGGCGCTGGCGGCGGTCCTCGGACGCTGGAGCGGCCGCGAGGACCTCGCGATCGGCACGCCGGTGGCGGGGCGCGGCCGGCGCGAAGTCGAGGAGCTGGTCGGCCCCTTCCTCGACCTCGCGGTGCTGCGCATCGACCTCGCGGGCGGCCCCGGATTCCGCGCCCTCGCCGGGCGCGTCCGCGCCGCCGTGCTCGACGCCCTCGCCCGCGAGGTGCCGTTCGAGCGCCTGGTCGAGGCGCTGGCCCCGGCGCGCGACCCCGGCCGCCACCCGCTGGTCGAGGTCCTGTTCAACCTGATGCCGCCGCCGCCCGCGCCGGTCGAGCTGCCCGGCCTGCGGATCGGCCTCTCGCCGCCGGTCGAGCGCGAGGCCAAGCTGGCGCTGACGGTCTACGCGGCCGAGGCAGGCGACCGGCTGCACCTCTCCGCGGTCTTCCAGGGCGCGCTCTTCGACGGGGCGCGGATCCGGGAGGTGCTCGAGCAGGTCGCGCTGCTCCTCGAACAGGCCGCCGCCGAGCCCGAGCGGCCGATCGGCGAGCTGTCGCTCCTCACCGCGGCGGCCCGGGCGCTCCTCCCCGATCCCGCCGCGGCACTGCCGCCGCCGGTCGCGCGGGAGACGGTCGCCGAGCGCTTCTTCGAGCTGGCGCGGCGCGCGCCGGAGCGCCCCGCGGTGCGCTGGCACGGCGCCGAGCGGTGCTACGGCGAGCTGGCCGCCGCAGCGAGAGGGCTGGCGGAGGCGCTCGCCGCCGCCGGCCTCGCGGCGGGCGAGGCGGTGGCGGTCACCGGCGTGCCGAGCTTCGGGCTGGTCGCGGCGGCGCTGGCGGCGATCGGCGCGGGCGGAGTCCTCCTCCTGGTCGATCCCACCCTGCCGGCGGAGCGGCGGCGGCGGATGGCGGCGACCGCCGGGGTACGGCTGACCCTGGCGGTCGGCGGCGACGGCGCCGTTCTCGGGGACGGCATCGGCATCGGTCCCGGCGGGGCGCCCGGCAAGCCCGGCGCGGGGAGCCCGCCCGGCGTAGGCAACCCCGCGGACCCGGGCGTCCCGGAGCGCCCGCTCCCCGGCTGGATCCCGGTGGATCCCGAGACCGCCGCCCCCGGCGACGCCGCGCCCGCCGCCGGCGCCCCCCGCCCGCTCGCGCCGCCCGGCGAGGCGGCCTACCTGACCTTCACCTCGGGGTCGACCGGCGAGCCCAAGGCGATCCTCGGCGCCCACCGCGGGCTCGCCCACTTCCTCGCCTGGCAGCGCGAGAGCTTCGGCATCGGCGCCGGCGACCGGGTGGCGCTGACCACGGCGCTCTCGTTCGACGTCGTCCTGCGCGACCTCTTCCTGGCGCCGGCCTCAGGGGGCTGCCTGCTCCTCCCCGACCGCCCGGACGACCGCCTCGACCCGGCCCGGCTCCTCCCCTGGCTCGAGCGTGAGCGCGCCACCGTCCTCCACGCGGTGCCGGCGCTCGCCCGCGCCTGGCTCGCGGGCACACCCCCCGGCGTGGCGCTCGGGGCGCTACGCTGGGTCTTCTTAGCCGGCGAGCCGCTGCCGGCCGAGCTGGTCGAGCGCTGGCGGCGGGTCTTCCCCGCCAGCCCGGCCTCGGGCGGCGGTACGTCCGATGCCACCGCCGGCCTGGTCAACCTCTACGGCCCCTCCGAGACCACCCTCGCGCAGTGCGCCTTCCGGGTCCCCGATCCGCCCGCGCCCGGGGTGCAGCCGGTCGGCCGGCCGCTCCCCGGCGGGCAGGCGCTGGTGCTCGCCGGCGACCGGCGCTGCGGGATCGGCGAGATCGGCGAGATCGTCCTCCGCACCCCCTACCGCAGCCTCGGCTACCTGGCGGCGCCCGAGGCCGACCGGCGGCGCTTCGCCGCCAACCCGTTCCGCACCGAGGATCCCACCACGAGTCCCGCCGACCTCCTCTACCGCACCGGCGACCGCGGCCGCTACCGCCCCGACGGCGCGCTCGAGATCCTCGGCCGCCTCGACGGCCAGGTCAAGGTGCGCGGCGTGCGGGTCGAGCTGGGCGAGGTCGAGGCCGCGCTCGCCGCCTGCCCGGGAGTGGCCGCGGCGGCGGCAGCGCTCCGCCGGCGCGGCGGAGAGGAGGTCCTCGCCGGCTACTGCGTCGCTGCGCCCGGCGCCGGGGTCACGACCGCCGAGCTCGATCCGCGCCGGCTGCGCGCGCGGCTGGCCGGGCGGCTGCCGCCGGAGCTGGTGCCGGCCGCGATCGTGGTCCTCGACCGGCTGCCGCTCGGGCCGACCGGCAAGCTCGACCGCGGCGCCCTGCCGCCGCCGCCCGAGGTGCGTGCCGCGCCGCCGCGGCCGCCCGCCGATCCGCTCGAGGCCGGCGTGGCGGCGGTCTTCGAGGGCGTCCTCGGCGTCCGGCCGGTCGGCGCCGACGACGACTTCTTCGCCCTCGGCGGCCACTCGCTCCTGGCGGTGCGGCTCCTGGGCGAGATCGAGCGCCGGTTCGGCCGCCGCCTGCCGCTGGCGGCGCTCTTCGAGCGGCCGACCGCGGCCGAGCTGGCCGCGCTCCTGCGCCCCGCGGACGGCCGGCGGACGGTCGCCGCCGCCTCGCCGCTGGTGGCGATCCGCGCCGCCGGGAACCGGCCGCCGTTGACCTTCGTCCACCCGGGCGGCGGCAGCGTCCTCTGCTACGAGGAGCTGGCGCGCTCGCTCGCCCCGGAGCGCCCGTTCTACGCCCTGCAGTCGGTCGGGCTCGACGGCGGGGAGCCGCCGCTCGGCCGGATCGAGGAGATGGCCGAGCGCTACCTCGCCGCCTTACGCGCCGCGGTCCCCGCCGGCCCCTACCACCTCGGCGGCTGGTCGTTCGGCGGCCGCGTCGCCTGGGAGATGGCCTGCCGGCTGCGCGCGGCGGGCGAGCGGGTCGGCCTGGTGGCGCTGGTCGACATCGCCGCCGACCCGTCGCCCGGCGGCCCCGGAGCCGAGGGCGAGGACGACGCGGCGCTCCTGGCGCGGGCGCTCGGCGAGGCGTTCCCGGTCGTCGCCGGGGAGCTGCGCGGCCTCGGCGACCGCGCCCAGCTCGAGGCCCTCCTCGCCCGCGCGCGCGCCGCCGGCCGCCTCCCCGCCGACCTCGACCCGCGCCGCGCCGAGGCGCTCTTCGCGGTCTTCAAGGCCAACCTCGAGGCCGCCCGCCGCTTCCGCCCGCGCCCCTACCCCGGCGCGGTCCTGGTGGTGCGGGCGGAGGGCTCCGACCGCTTCGCCGCCGGCGACCCGTGCGGAGGCTGGGACCGCCTCGCCGCCCGCGTCGAGCGGGCGACCGTCCCCGGCGACCACCACTCGCTGATCCGCGCGCCGCACGTTGAGGCGCTCGCCGCGATCCTCGAGCGCGCGCTCGAAGCGGCCGGGGAGTGAGGGCCTCGACTCCGGCTACCAGCTAGACGACGCCCCGCCGCCGCCGAAGCTCCCGCCGCCGCCCGAGAACCCTCCCCCGCCTCCCCCGCCGCCGCCGCCGCTCCAGCCGCCGCCGCGCGACGAGCCGCCCGAGGAGCCGCCAGCGAAGCCGCCGATCACGACCGGCATGCCGAAGACCCGGAAGCGGCGCTTCTTGCGGCCGACGAGCGTCGGCAGCACGAAGACGAGGAAGATCCAGACCAGCCCCACCGCGCAGCCGCCGATCGGGACACGGCTGGCCGACGGCGGCTCGGGGAGCACGGCCTCGGGCTGCTCGCCGCGGACGAGCGCCGCCACCTTGTCGATGCCGTCGATGACGCCGCCGTCGAAGTCGCCGTCGCGGAAGCGCGGGCGCACCGCCTGATCGAGGATGCGGCCGGCGAGGACGTCGGGGATCGCCCCCTCGAGGCCGTAGCCGACCTCGAATCGCATCTGGCGGTCGTCGCGCGCGATCAGCAAGAGGACGCCGTCGTCGCGCTCGGCGCCGCCGAGCTTCCAGGTCTCGGCGACCCGCAGCGAGTACTCCTCGAGCGCCTCTCCGCCGAGGCTCGGCACGGTGAGCACCGCGACCTGGGCGCCGGACTGCGCCTCGAGCTGCTCGAGCGTGGCGGAGAGACGCTGCTCGGCTTCGGGGCTCAGGATCCCGGCCTCGTCGACCACCCGGCCGGAGAGGAACGGCACCTCGAGCGCGGCCGCCGGCGCCGCGGCGGCAGGGCAGAAGGTGACGGTGAGCACAGCGGCGACGACCCGCGCGATCCCGCGCCCCGCCCTATTCATCGGTCGACCTCAGCCAGTCGGACAGCTCGGAGACGTCGTCCGGCCGGCGCTCGACGCGGCGCTCGGCCAGGAGGCGCCCGCAGGCCTCGATCGCCTCGATCAGCGCCGCCGCCGCGCGCCCCTCGCGGATGCCGGCGGCGAGCCGGTCGCTGATCGCCTTCCACTCGCCGGGGACGACCTTGGCGGCGATGCCGGAGTCGGCGAGGACGACCACCCGGTGCTCGAAGAGGGCGAGGAAGATCAGGACCCCCGTGCGGTCGCGGGTGGCGAACACCTCGGCCTCGAGGAAGGCGGCGGCGGCGCGCATCTCGACCCGGTCGTCGATCGCCGCGGCCGGGGTCAGCCGGCGGCGCAGCCCGGGCCAGGCGGCGACCAGCCCGTAGCCGGCGAACGCCCCGAGCGGCGCCGGCAGCGCCACCCAGGCGAGCGCCGAGCCGCCCCAGAAGCCGCCGAGGTCGTGGGCCAGGGCGGAGACCCCGGCCACGAGCGCCGCCGCGAGCGTCGCCCCCACCCAGCAAGCGGCGCGGTAGTCGCCGCAGCGGCCGACCGCGTAGGGCACCACCTCGCCGCCCGACAGCTCCTCGGCGGCCGCCACCGCGGCGCGGATCGCCTCGCGGTCGGAGCCGGTGAAGACGTCGTTCACGAAAAATCTACCTGAGGCGCCTCGGCCGCGCCTTCCTGGGCCTCGAAGTAGGGGCGCTCGTCGAAGCCGAGCATGCCGGCGAAGACCACCGTCGGGAAGCGCCGGCGGGCGGTGTTGTAGTCCCGGCCGGCCTCGTTGTAGCGGCCGCGGGCGACCGCGATCCGGTTCTCGGTCCCCTCGAGCTGGACCTGGAGGTCCCGGAACGCCTGGGTCGCGGTCAGCTCGGGATAGCGCTCGACCACGACCAAGAGGCGCGACAGCGCCGACGACAGCTCGCCCTGGGCGGCCTGGAACTGCTCGAGCTGCTGGGCGTCGGGCAGGCCGCCGACCGAGACCTGGCCGACCTTGGCGCGCGCCTCGGTGACCCGGGTGAAGGTCTCCTGCTCGAACTCGGCGGCGCCCTTGACCGTGGCGACCAGGTTGGGCACCAGGTCGGCGCGCCGCTGGTAGTGGTTCTCGACCTCGCCCCAGGCGCTCTCGACCCCCTCCTGGAGACCGACCAGGTTGTTGTAGCTGCCGACGCCGAGCACGGCGAGACCGATCAGCAGCGCGACCACGGCGACGATGCAGCCGAGGCTCTTCTTCACGGCGGTTCCTCCCGAGAGTTGGACGGGTCGGCGGCGGACCCCGGATACTGTACACGCTCCCCGGCGACGATCTCGGAGTTGATCTCGCCGCCGATCAGGATCGCCGCCCCGGTCAAGTAAAACCAGAGCAGCAGCAGGATCACCGCGCCGAGCGAGCCGTAGATACGGCTGTAGAAGCTGGCGAATTCCAGGTAGACGCGGAAGCCGACCGAGGCGCCGAGCCAGAGCGCGACCCCGAACACCGCGCCCGGGGTCAGCCACACCCGGTCGGCCGGCGCCGCGGCGGGCGCGAAGTTGTAGACCAGCTCGAAGCCGAGCACCGCCAGCACCACCATCGCGAGCCCCTGGACCACGGTCCAGATCGCCCCGCCCACCACGTCCATGCCCAGGGTCTCGGCGGCCAGCACCGCGAAGTGCTCGCCGAAGAAGAAGGTCACCAGCACCGTGCCGAGGAGCGCCGCGAACACGGCGGTGACCAGCACCGCCACCCCGACCCGCAGCAGCCACGGCCGGCGCTCCGGGTAGCGGTAGGCGCGGTTGAGCACCCGGCCGGCGGCGATCACCGCGTTCGAGGCCGCGATCAGCGCCACCGCGACGCCGAACCAGAGCTTCCATCCCGAACGCTCGAGGGTGATCTCGAGGAGCGTCCCGCGTAGGAGCGCCGTGATGTCCGTCGAGGGCGACAGCGTCGAGACGAAGCCGAAGAGCTCAGCCGAGAGCTGCCCCTGGGCGAGGTAGCCGAGCAGCGTGGTCAGGAACAGGAGCAGCGGGAAGACCGAGAGCAGGAAGAAGTAGGCCAGCTCGGCGGCGCGGCCGAGGATGTCGTCCTCGGCGATCTGCCGGCCGACCCCCCGCGCCAGGGTCAGCCACTCGCGCCCCCGCGGGCGCCACATCGAGCGGGTGGACCGGCCGGCCAGCCGGCGCAGGGGCGTCATCGGCGGGGATTCTATGGGTCTCCCCCTGTGCTACCCTGCCCGGCGCCCCGCCGCGGGCGCACGGGGGTGCGGATGAACCAGGAGAAAGCCGCCGCGCGGATCGCCGAGCTGCGCGAGACGATCCGCCGCCACGACTACCTCTACTACGTCCGCGACGCGCCGGAGATCTCCGACGCCCGGTACGACGAGCTGTTCAAGGAGCTGCGGGCGCTCGAGGAGGAGCACCCCGACCTCCTGACCCCCGACTCGCCGACCCAGCGGGTGGCCGGCGAGCCGGTCGGCTCGCTCCCCTCGATCGAGCACGCATCGCCGATGCTGTCGCTCGACTCCGACCAGGACGAGGCGACTCTCCGCCGCTTCGACGAGCGGCTGCGCAAGGCGCTCGGCGACGAGCGGGTGCGCTACGTCCTCGAGCCCAAGCTCGACGGCGCCTCGGTCGAGTTCGTCTACCGCGACGGGCTCCTCCTCCACGCCGCCACCCGCGGCAACGGCCGGGTCGGCGAGGGGATCACCGAGAACGTCCGCACCATCCCGGCGGTGCCGCTGCGCCTGCGCGGCGGCGACGGCGGCGCGCGCGGCGCCTGGCCGCTGCCGGCGTTCCTCTCGGTGCGCGGCGAGGTGATCATGCGCATCGAGGAGTTCGAGCGCCTCAACGAGCGGCTGATCGAGGAAGGGCGCGAACCGTTCGCCAACCCGAGAAACGTCGCCGCCGGGGCGCTCCGCCAGCTCGACCCGCGCGAGGCCGCGGCCAAGCCGCTCGACGTCTTCTTCTACGACGTGCTGGCGATCGACTGGGACGGCGAGGGGGGCGACCCGCCGGCCGGCGCCGAGATCGACACCCAGCGCGACGTCCACCAGGCGCTCGCCGGCTGGGGGCTCAAGACCAGCCCGATGACCCGGCCGGGCGCCGGCGTCGACGACGTGCTCGCCTACCACCGGGAGCTGCTCGACCAGCGCGACGACCTCCCCTACGAGATCGACGGCGTGGTGATCAAGCTCGACGACCTCGCCGCCCGCGACGAGGTCGGCGCGACCTCGCGCCACCCGCGCTGGGCGTTCGCCTACAAGTTCCCGCCGCGCAAGCAGGTCACCCGCCTGCTCAAGATCGTCCCCAGCGTCGGCCGCACCGGCGTGGTGACCCCGGTGGCGATGCTGCGGCCGATCGAGCTGGGCGGCGTCACCGTCTCGCGCGCCACCCTCCACAACCGCGAGGAGGTGGCGCGCAAGGACGTCCGCGAGGGGGACACCGTGCGCGTCCAGCGGGCGGGCGACGTCATCCCCCAGGTGATCGAGGTGATCGAGGAGGCGGACCGCGAGCGCGGCCCGGCGTGGCGGATGCCGGCGGAATGCCCCTCCTGCGGCACCCGGCTCGTCGAGCGCGGCCCGTTCACCGTCTGCCCGAACAGCTTCGAATGCCCGGCCCAGCTCGTCGGCCGCATCGTCCACTTCGCCTCCCGCGACGCCCTCGACCTCGAGGGGCTGGGCGAGAAGACCGCCCGCCTCTTCGTCGCCGAGGGGCTGGTCCGCGCGCTCCCCGACCTCTTCGACCTCCGCGCCGAGCAGCTCCTCCCCCTCGAGGGCTTCGCCGACAAGTCCGCCAACGACCTCGTGGCGGCGATCGAAAAAGCCTCGAACGTCGAGCTGCCCCGCTTCCTCTACGGCCTCGGCATCCCCGAGGTCGGCCTCGCCACCGCCCGCGACCTGTCCGCCCACTTCGGCACCTTCGCCGCGATCCGCACCGCCTCCGAGGAACGGCTCCAGGAAGTCCGCGGCGTCGGCCCGAGGATGGCCGAGCAGATCGCCGCCTTCTTCGCCGAGCCCCACAACGCCGAGGTGATCGATCGATTGCTGGATGGAAGGGTGAAGCTGATCGAAGGCGAGCCCGCGGCAACGGCCGAGGGACCCTTGACCGGCAAGACCTTCGTCTTCACCGGCGGCATGGAGGCGATGAGCCGCCCCGACGCCAAGAAGAAGGTCGAAGCGCTGGGCGCGCGGGTCACCGGCTCGGTGTCGAAGAACACCGACTACGTGGTGGCGGGCGAGGACGCCGGCTCGAAGCTTGACAAGGCGCGGGAGCTGGGGGTGACGGTGCTCGACGAAGGGGGGTTTTTGGAGCTGCTGCGGGGGGTAGGGGCGACCTGAAGCCTCGCCCTTCACACACTGGCCAGAGCCCAACGCCTTGCAAGGCTCTGCATGGCCTGCTCGTGCCGCGGCCAGTCATGCAGAATCGCGGGGTCGAAGTCAGCTCCATTGGGCCAGACGAGAGTGTGGACCTCAGGATCGACCTCGACCTTGGCAAAGAGGCCCGGGTCCCGCAGAGGCCCGAAAAGCTCGCCTTCGAGAACCGGTTCGAAGTCGATGTTGCGCGAGCTGCCGTCCTCGAAATTCACGCGGAGCTCGTAGGTGCCGATGAGCTGGACAGCGGTCACGCTGTGGATTGCATGGGCCATGTGCTCTCCTCACCGCAGGGGCTCAATGCTACGCGGTGCCCGGCCCTGCTGCAACCGGTCCCAATTCTCCAGCAGCTCCTGCTGATGCAGCTCTGCCCAGGCTTCCACCAGCTGCTGCTGCCTGCGTGGCAGGGAGCCGGCCAGCGCTTCAACGCCGTCGATGCCATAAACGACCACGTTCTCCTGATAGTAGGCATGGAAGTGCGGCCGGTGGTGCTGCTCGCCGGCTTCCGCATACATCCGGACGATGATCCCAAAAAACCGAGTAATCTCGGGCATTTCGGACTCCCAACCCTCCCGTCGGTGGCCGCCAACGTTCGTGGCCGCTAGCCCGCGGTTCGGTGCCTCAGTCGTCTTTTGCCGGTGATCGACGAACGGCCGCCTTCCCCTGGATCTCGCGCAGCTCGTCCATCGTCTCCTCCAGCCACCGCAGCCGCTCGGCCGGGGTCAGCTCGAGACCGCGCCGACTCTGCCTTCGGCGGTGATCTCGAACGACCATTCCCTGGCGTAGCGGGTGCCGCGACTCGACGGCGACCCACTCGAAGCCGTCCTCGCGGTCTCCACGATCTGATCGAAGAAGAGCTGGTCGGCCTGATTGAGTAGCTGTGGTCAGCCATGATCCCTCACCGGTTCCTCGCCTCGACCCCAGGGATCGATCACTTCGATGCCGCAGCCCTCGAAGTCCGCCACGTTGCGGGTCGCCACCGACGCCGTATGGACCGCCGCGATGGCGGCGATCTGGGCGTCGAACTGCGAGATTGGTCGTCCCGCGCGGCGGCGATCGCAGGCGATGGTCGCGTAGGAGAGCGCGGCGCCGCCGCCGAAGGCGAGCACTCGACCTGCGAAGTCCTCCTCGAACATGGCTCTGGCCGCCTCGTCGAGGGCCTGCCGTCGCTTTCCGGGCGGCAGCAGCAGGATGCCGTGGAGGATCTCGGCCTGGGTAATGCTCGTGGTGAAGACGCTCGCAGCCGGCTGAGCGCCGAGCCAGCTCACGACGCGGGCGTCCGGTTCGGGGCGCATCAGCTCCGAGAGGACGTTGGTGTCGAGGACGATCATCGCCGCGGGTCGGGCGGCTCCCTGATCGGCTGCCGCGGAGGAAGCTCCAGATCGACCCCGCCGAGCGGCTCGAACCTGCGGCGGATCGACAGTGCGAGGTTCGGGGTGCTCGCCTCCTGGTCGGCCAGCGCTGCGCGGAGGATTTTCCGAGCCTCATCCTCCATGGACGTCCCGTGCCGCGCCGCGCGCAAGCGCAGACGCTGCTTGACCGTTTCGTCGAGACGGCGGATGGTGATGCTAGCCATTGGTCGCTCCTGGTGATTGCAATGATTTCACCGCTACGACGCCGCGGTCAAGCTACCCGGCCCTTGACCATGCAGATTCTCCATGCGACTCTTTATGCATGAGAACCACGCTGGAGATCGACCCCGAGCTGCTCGATGACGCCATGGCGGCGAGCGGCGCCCCGACCAAGACGGCCGCCGTCCGCCTCGGGCTGGAAGCGCTGGTCGACAGAGCCGCCCGGCGGCGGCTGGCGGCGCTTCGGGGGCAGCTCCCCGAGATGCGCACGCCTCCACGCCGGCGGGCGGCGCCGGCGGACACCCGGTGATCCTGGTCGACACCTCGGTCTGGGTCGAGCATTTCCGCGGTGACCGCCGGGCCGATCGGCTGGCCGACCTCCTCGCGGACGACCAGGTCCTCCTCCATCCCTGGGTGCTGGGCGAGCTGGCGCTGGGAGGGCTCGGCTCGCGACGCTCGGCGGTGCTCGCCGACCTCGGGCGGTTGCCGGCCGCACCCGAGGTTCCGCATCCAGAGGTGATCGACCTGATCGTGAACCGGAGACTCGCCGGACTCGGGATCGGCTGGGTGGACGCTCACCTCCTCGCCAGTGCACTCGTGGCCGGGAGCGGCCTCTGGACCCTGGACACGCGCCTGGATGGCGCGGCCCGGGGTGCCGGCGTCCCCGCAGGCGTCTGAGTCGGTCGGCTCCTCTCCTCAGGCCGCAATCCCTTCGGGTCGAAGCTCTTCTAATTCTTCCATTGCCAATTCAGAATTAGCGGCGTAGACTCCGCGCCCATTCCCCCAGGACCGGCAATCCAGCCGGCCTCATGCCTCCCTGAGGAGGACCGCACCATGGGTCGAGCGACCGCGCGACTCGTCACGGTGCTGCTCGCCGCGGGTCTCGCCGCGGCCGGCGCGCCGTGCGTCCAGGCCACCACGCTGCTCCACCAGGACCTCGGCGACCTGGTGGACCAGGCGGAGCTGATCTTCGTCGGCACCGTGCTCCACGCCGAGCCGGTGCTGACCGGCGACGGCGCCTTCGCGTTCACCTATGTCACGTTCGAGGTCGAGGACGCGCTCAAGGGGAGCGCGCGGGACCGCCGGCTCACACTGCGCTTCGCGGGCGGAGAACTGGAGGAAGTGAGCTACGACGTCGTCGGCATCCCGCGCTTTGCACCCGGCGGCCGGCACCTCTTGTTCGTCGAGGGGAACGGGCGGCTCGGCGTGCCGCTGGTCGGCTGGGGGCAGGGACGGCTCGACTTCGCCGCTCACCCGCTCTCGGGCGAGACGATCCTGGTCGACTTCCGCGGCCGGGGGCTCGCCGGGATCGAGGCGGGCGACTGGAAGCACGGCGGGCCGCCGATCGAGGGCGGGATGTTCCGCGAGCCGCGCGAGCCGGGGATGGTGGTGCTGTCGCAGGAGGGGGTCGAGATCACGGTCGAGGACCCCGCGGCCGAGCTGGCCGGAGCCCCGGCGCCGGCCGTCGAAGTGGTCGAGGCCCTGCGCGCCCACGTCCAGGCCCGCGCCAAGGCGCCGAGCTTCCGGGCGCCGCGAGTCGTCGAGTCGGCCTCGCCGGCCGACGTGCCGCCGTCGTTCCACTTCCAGGCCCACCCGGCGTCCGGCCGGTGAGCCGCGCGCGCAAGGAGGAACCCTCGATGAGCACGCGCCGTTCGATCCTGCCGGCGATCCTCGCCGGCCTCGCCCTCGTCTCCGCGGCCGCTCCGGCCGCCGCCTACCAGTACATCTGGAACTGCCGCGGCAACGTCACCTGGGACCACAGCAACGTCACCTTCCAGCCGTCGCTGGTGTCGTTCCCCAACGGCTCGGCCTGGCAGGCCTCCGTCGACGCCATGCGCACGATCTGGAACACCAACTCCCCCGGCGCCAACTACCAGATCCAGCACACCTGGTCGCCGAACGCCGGCTGGGCGACCAACGACGGCCGCAACAGCATCGTGATCGCGGCGCCGGCGAACTGGATCTGGGGCAACGCGCTGGCGGTCACGCAGACCCGGCGCTCGGGCTGCCCGATCTGGCCGTTCCCGCGCGCCGAGCTGGAGGAAGCCGACATCGTGTTCAATCCCAACCCTACGGACCTGTTCGGGTTTCCGACCTTCTGGGACAACGCCGTCAGTCCGGCGCCCCCGCACCCGCAGGGGCCCTTCAACTCCACCCTGGTCGGCATCCACGAGCACGGTCACGCGTTCGGCCTCGACCACGAGAACGACGTCATGGCGACGATGAACGCGTTCTATCCCAACAGCGGCGTGATCGGCGCCGACAACGACGCCCACCCGCACGCCGACGACACCCTCGGCAACCGCGCCGGCTACGGCACCGCGTTCACCTCGCGCGACCTCGCGGCCTCGATCTTCCGGCGCACCGGGGCGGGCATTTCGGACGTCGGCGCGGCGCCCGGCGCGACCGACCGCAACGCGTTCGTCGGGTTCCCGTTCACGATCTCGAACCGCGGCACCACGAACCAGTCGCTCCTGGCCGTGCGGTTCTATCTCTCGGCCGACCGCAACGTCACCACCGCCGACACCCTCGTCGGCTCGTCGACGGTGACGCTCAACGCCGGCGTCTCCTCGACGGCGAACGTCGGCGTCCTGATCCCGGCCGGGGCACCGACCGGGAACCACTTCCTGGGCTGGATCGTCGATCCGCTCAACGCGGTGGCTGAGGCGGACGAGGGGAACAACGCGGTGGCGCTCCTCAACGCGACCAACATCCGGGCCAACCGGGTGCCCACGGCGTGCTTCTTCGCCACGCCGACGTCCGGCGACGCGCCGCTCTTCGTCGAGTTCGACGCCTCGTGCTCGAGCGACGCCGACGGTACGCCCCTGAACTATGACTGGGACTTCGGCGACGGCGGCTCCGGCACCGGCCAGACCACCAGCCGCATGTACTTCGAGAACGGCGGCAGCGGCTACGCCGTGACGCTCACCGTGAGCGATCCGACCGGAGCTTTCGCGCAGAGCTTCGCGTTCATCTTCATCTCCTGCGGCGGCGGCACCGAGTTCTGCGTCTAGCGCGCCGGCGTCGCGTGGATCTCCGGGGTGCGGCGCGGGCTGTTACAGTCCGCGCCGCACCTCTCCAAAGGAGATCCCGAAGATGGCCGCCCGCCGCCTGCCGCTCGTCGCCCTCACCCTCGCCCTCGCCCTGATCGCCGCCGCCCCGCCTTCGCCCGCCGCCGCGGCCGGGGCCTACGACCCCGTCTTCCCGAAGGAGGAGTTCGCGGAGCGGCGGGGGCGCGTCTACGAGTCGATCGGCGGCGGCATGGCGATCTTCCTCGGCGCGCTGCCCAGGGCGGACTACCAGGGCTTCCGCCAGAACAACCCGTTCTATTACTTCACCGGCGTCGAGACCCCGGGCGCGGTGCTTCTCCTCGACGGCGCGATGAAGCGCGCGACGCTCTTCGTGCCGCGGTTCGACGAGCGGCAGACGCGCTCCGACGGGCCCCAGCTCGCGCCCGGCGAGGAGGCGGCGGAGCTGACCGGGCTCGACCGGGTGGCGGCGATCGACGAGCTGGTGCCGGCGCTCCTGGCCGGGATCACCTTCCGCTCGCTGATGCACGGCGGCGGCGAGCCGCCCAGGGTCTACCTCTCGACCCTGCCCGAGGAGCTGCCCGGCGCCGACACCGCCTACATCCAGTTCCTCGCCGTCCAGTCGCTGCCGTGGGACGGCGGCCTGAACCGCGAGCTGCGCTTCGCCCACTGGCTGAAGGAGCGCCTGCCGGGAATCGAGATCGACTCCTGGGACCCGCTGGTCGCCGGCCTGCGCCGGGTCAAGACGCCGCGCGAGATCGAGAAGATGCGCGAGGCCGCCCGGCTCACCGCCGACGCGATGTGCGAGGCGATCGGCGCCACCCGCCCGGGGCGCTTCGAGTACCAGCTCTCGGCGGTGGTCGAGTTCGTGGTCCAGAACGGCGGCGCCCGGCGCATGGCCTTCGACAACATCGTCGCCTCGGGCGCCAACGCCAACGTCTGGCACTACTCCGCCAACGACGCCGAGATGAAGGCCGGCGACCTGGTGCTGATCGACGCCGGCGCCGAGTACGACTACTACGCCGCCGACCTCACCCGCACCTGGCCGGTCTCGGGCCGCTTCACCCCCGAGCAGGAGAAGCTCTACCGCGCCGTGCTCGACGCCCACGAGAAGACCATCGCCAAGGTCCGCCCCGGCGTCACCTACGAGGAGCTGCGCGAGACCGCCCGGGCGGTCTTCGAGGAGCACGGCGTCGCCGAGCACGCCGCCCGCGGCATCGGCCACTTCGTCGGCATGAGCGTCCACGACGTCGGCGGCATGATGGAGCCGTTCACGGCCGGCGTGGTGTTCAACGTCGAGCCGATCCTGGACATCCCGGAGCAGGGCGTCCACGTGCGGCTCGAGGACACCGTCCTTGTGACCGAGGACGGCCACGAGGTGATGACCGCCGGCTGCCCGATGTCGATCGAGGAGATCTACCGCGTCTACGACGAGGGGAGCCGGCTGATCTCCGAGTAGCGGCGTCTCAGCGGGCCGGCTCCGCCTTCGCGCCCGCCGCGAGGTCGTAGACGTAGAGCCGGTCCTGCTCGCGCAGGTAGAGCCTGCCGCCGGCGACCACCGGGTGCGACCAGCTCGGGTGCTTCACCTCCGGGATCGGGAACGAGCCCTTCTCGCGGTAGCCCTCGGGGGTCGCCTCGACCAGCACCATGACGCCGTTCTGGTAGCGCATGTAGAGGTGGCCGTCGGCGAAGCTGACCGCCGCCGAGCCCACGCCGGCGTTGCGCTCCGGCCCCCAGGCGACCGAACCGTCGGTGAGCGCGACGCTCATCGGGAAGCCCTTGTTGTGGCCCGAGCCGGCGTAGACGTGGCCGCGGTGGAGGATCATGTTGCCGTGGTGGTTCTGGAAGGTGTCGGCGGGGAGGAAGTAGACCTCGCGCGCCTCGACGCCGTCCCCCTTCTTCGCCAGCTCGAGGAGCGCCGCGCCGGTGCCGTAGCCGGTCGAGACGAAGACCCGGTCGCCGTCGACCAGCGGGGTCGAGATGTTGGCGACCTCGTTGGCGATCCGGTTGTAGCCCCAGAGGAAGCGGCCGGTCGCCGCCTCGACGCCGACCGCGCCGCGTCCCATCACCTGGACGTACTGCTCGACGCCGCCGCCGTTCGAGACCACCACCGAGGAGTAGCCGGCGCCGTCCTTCCCCTCGGGCCCGAGCGCGGGGAGCTTCGCGCGCCAGATCTCCTTGCCGGTCGCCGGCTCGAGCGCGACCAACCCGGCGCCGGACGCGCCCGGGGTGACGACCACGCGGCCGTCGTGGACCAGCGGCGACTCGGCGAACTTCCAAACCGACATCATCTTGCCGCCGAAGTCCTTCGGCAGGTTGCGGCTCCACACCTTCTTGCCGGTCGCCGCCTCGAGGCAGACCAGCTCGCCTTCCGTGGACATCGCGTAGACCCGCCCGCCGGCGACCGTCGGCGTGCCGCGCGGGCCGCCGTACTGGTCGATCCACGACGGGCCGACCGCGGTCTTCCACAGCACGCGGCCGTCCTCGCGGTCGAGCGCGAGCACGAACTGCGTGTCGCCGAGGTCGCCCATGGTGTAGAGCCGGTCGCCGACCGCCGCGAGCGACGAGAAGCCGGCGCCGAGCCCGCTCGACTTCCAGGCCAGCGGCGGCCCGCCGGCGGGCCAGGAGGCGAGGAGCCCGGCGTCGGGCGACTTGCCGTCGCGGCCGGGGCCGCGCCACTGGGGCCAGTCGGCGGCGCCGGCGGCGGCGGCGAGGGCGAGGAGGGCGAGCGAGAGCGCGAGGGTCGGCAGGACGGCGCTGCGGGAGGGCTTGCGGGGCATGGGTGTCGCTCCGTGGGTCGTCGTCGGTGGGTGGAGGGTGCGGGGCTGAGCCTACCGCGTCGCACCGGGGCGTTCACAACTCGTTCACATGCCGACGACGAGCGAGCGGACGTGCGCGGGCGGAACACCTCCGCGCCTTGCAATCCGTTCACGTCGTGAACGATAATCGTTCACGTCATGAACGCTTATCGTTCACGGCTCGCCCGGCGCATCCTGGAGCAGGCTCTCGACGTCTCCCCCGTGGTCGTCCTCATGGGCGCCCGCCAGACCGGCAAGAGCACCCTGGTCCGCGCGGCGCCGTTCGACGAGGACCGCCTCTACATCACCCTCGACGAGATCGCCGCGCGGGATCGCGCCGCCACCGCGCCCGACGACTTCGTGCGCAGCGCGCCGCGGTTGACCATCGACGAGGTGCAGCGGCTGCCCGACCTGATCCTCGCGATCAAGCGCGCGGTGGACGACGAGCGGCCGCGCCGGCCGGGGCGCTTCCTCCTTACCGGCTCGGCCAACCTGCTGCTCATGCAGCGCATCTCCGAGACCCTCGCCGGCCGCGCCACCTACCTGACGCTCTGGCCGCTGACGCGGCGGGAGCGGCTCGGCCTGGGGAGCGCCGGCATCTGGAGCGAGCTGCTCGAGAGGCCCGTCGAGGAATGGTACGACCTGGTCCGCGGGCAGAAGGCGCCGGCGGCCGACTGGCGGGCCGAGGTGCGCCGCGGCGGCTACCCGACGCCCGCGGTCGAGCTCGAGACCGACCAGGCGCGCGCGATCTGGTTCGAGGGCTACCTGCGGACCTATCTCGAGCGCGACCTCCAGGACCTCGCCGCGATCGACAACCTGCTCGACTTCCGCCGGCTGATGCGCGCCGCCTGCCTGCGCGTCGGCAACCTCGTCAACCAGGCCGAGCTGGGGCGCGACACCGGGCTCTCCCGGCCGACCGCGCACCGCTATCTCAACCTGCTCGAGACCTCGTTCCAGCTCGTCCGCCTGGAGCCCTACTCGGTCAACCGCACCAAGCGGCTGGTCAAGACCCCGAAGCTCTTCTGGAGCGACCCCGGCCTCGCGCTGCACCTGGCCGGCGATCCCGAGCCCACCGGCGCCCACCTCGAGAACCTGGTCCTGGCCGATCTCCTGGCCTGGCGGGACGTTCAGATCTCGCGGCCGGAGGTCCTCTTCTGGCGCACCTCGACCGACCTCGAGGTCGACCTCGTGATCGAGCACCGCGCGGGCCTGATCCCGATCGAGGTCAAGGCGTCGGCACGCCCGGGCGGCGGCGACGTGCGCGCGCTCGAGGTCTCCCGCACCGAGTACCCGGACCGCTTCCGCGGCGGCTTGCTGCTGCACGCCGGCGAGGACACCTTCTGGATCGCCGACCGCATCCTCGCCGCGCCCTGGCACCGGATAGTCTGAGGCCCCGATGCTGCCGAGGATCCTCGCCACCCGCTACGTCGCGCCGCTGCGCGAGGGCGGCTCGCTGCCCGGGCTCTGCGAGGCGGACGACCTCGGCACCTACGTGGTCAAGTTCCGCGGCAGCGGGCAGGGGCCGAAGGCGCTGGTCGCCGAGGTGATCGCCGGCGAGCTGGCGCGGCGGCTCGGGCTGCGGGTGCCGGAGCTGCGGGCGATCGAGCTCGACCCGGCGATCGCGCGCTACGAGGCCGACCAGGAGGTGCAGGACCTCCTCACCGCGAGCGTCGGCCTCAACCTGGCGGTCGACTTCCTCCCCGGCGCCTTCGGCTACGACGGCGTCCGCCACGTCCCGGCGCCGGCCGAGGCGGCGCGGATCCTCTGGCTCGACGCCCTGATCGCCAACGTCGACCGCACCTGGCGCCACCCCAACCTCCTGGTCTGGCACGGCGATGTCTGGTGCTTCGACCACGGCGCGGCGCTCTACTATCACCACGCCTGGGGCACGCCCGACGCTGCCCGCTTCGCGGCCCAGCCCTACGACGCCAAGAGCCACGTGATGATCGACGCCGCCCACGCCGTCCCCGAGATGGACCGCGAGTTGGCCCCGCGGGTGACCGAGGCGCTGGTGCGCGAGGTGGTCGCGCTCGTGCCCGACGAGTGGCTGGGCGACGTCCCGGACCTCACCCCCGAGGCCGCCCGCGCCGCCCACGTCGAGCACCTCCTGGCCCGCATCGCGCCGCCGCGGCGATGGCTTCCGGGGGCGCCGCGATGATGCCCTTCGAGTACTTCGCGCTGCGCTGCGTACCGCGCGTCGATCGCGAGGAGTTCGTCAACGTCGGCGTGGTGCTCTTCTGCCCGGAGGCGGCGTTCCTCGGCGCCCGCTGCGCGGTCGACCCGGCGCGCCTCCGCGCGCTCGCCCCGGACGTCGACGTCGAAGCCGTGCGCGGCGCCCTCGCCGTCCTCGAAGCGATCTGCCGCGGCGACGCCGAGGCCGGCGGCCCGGTCGCCCGCGAGCGCCCGCGCAGCCGCTTCGGCTGGCTCTCCTCGCCGCGCAGCACGGTGGTCCAGCCGGGCCCGGTCCACGCCGGGCTGACCGACGAGCCGGTGCGGCAGCTCGAGCGGTTGCTGGGGTGTCTGGTGGGGTGAGCGGTCGGGCGACTCAATCCCGACCGGACCCGACGTCCTCCCGACTCGCCGCAAAAGCACGCTCCAGGAGATCCTCCACGCCGAGCGCCGCCGCCCAGGTCTCGAGGTACTGCCGGTCCAACGCCGCTCCGCGGGCCTTGATCATGCCGACCACGTCAGTCCACTGCCGCTCCGAGACCTCGCGGCCGAGCCGAAACCACTCGAGCTTGGCGAGGATCGTGTCCTCCGGGGACGCCACCGCATAGAGGTGACCGGCGTCGCCCTCGTCGAGCGCTCTGGACCTCGCCCGCTCGATCGCCAGCCGATCGAAGGGTCTGCCCCGGGTGACGAAGAGGTCGACCTTGTACACCGACCCCAGGTGGATCAGGTTGAACGAACGCCGGGCGCGGATCGCCGCCCGCGCCCTCTCCTCGTCGACGTAGTAGGCGCCGGCGAGACGCTCGATGAGCGGGGCGACGTGCCTCTGCTCCAGCTCGGCAACGACGTCAGCGTCGATGCTCGCCCGGGGGACCCCGTAGATCGAGCTGGCGAGGGATCCACCCACGTAGTAGCGCACGCCTAGCTCCTCGAGCGCCCGCACCACCGGCTCGAGCGCCGAGAGCACGTCGCCGGAGGTCAAGGCTTCCTCTCGGCCAGGTAGCGCCGGACCGCTTCGGCCAGCTCGCGGCCATAGTTCAGCTCGACGAAGCGGAGGCCGATCTCGGTCTCGCTCGCGCCGGGCATCTGGCGCCGGTAGGCCGCTTTGGCGAGCGAGATGACCCGGGCGCTGAGCTCGAGCGCCATCTGCGCCCGCCGGGTCGGGCCGGCGCGGCGCAGGAGATCGAGCTGGACCGCCTCGGCCTCGGGGTCGGTGTCGGCGGAGCGGGTCTGGAAGCGAGGGGGCTGAGGTTCGGGCATCGGGCGGTCTCCGCGCCCGGCCAGTCTAGCGGTTCCGGTCGTGGCCGCTACCTCGGCCGCAGGACCAGCGCGATCGGCGGGCCGACCAGCAGCACGTGGGCTGCGAGCTGGAGCAGGAAGGCGGTCGAGCGGATCGGCACCGCAGGGGCGGCGCTGAGGGGCAGGACCACGAGGTCCATGCCGAGCCAGATCACGGCGCCGAGGACCATGCCGGCTACCCAGGCGCGGCCGCGGGTGGTTACTCGCGCGCGCAGGCCCGGCCAGCGCCGGAGGGCGAGCCAGTAGAGCGCCGCCCAGATGCAGCCGATGGCGAGGTGGAGCACGGCGCCGAGCGCCGCCGTCGCGGCGCCGCCGTCAAAAGCGGCGCGGCCGAGGAGGCCGCGCGCGATCGACTGGAAGAAGCGGCCGGCGGTGATCAGGTCCCGGTAGACGACGAAGTACCCGATGCCCCAGAGAGCGTCGGCCGCCGCGGCGGCGAGGCCGGCCGCGGGGATCCGCGCCGCAGCCGGGGGAGGGTTCGGGCTCGGGGTCACGGTCGGTAGGTACACCGGCCGGCGCCGGACGGTTCTCGTGGCCGCAGCCCCTCTCCACCCGGCCGCCCGATGTGCTAAAAAGTGCCCTCAGCGAATCCCCGAAGCTCCGACCCCGCCCCGAGGAGGCCACCGATGGAGCGAACCGTCACCGTCGAGGTCAACGGCCGGCGCTACGAGCGCTCGGTCGAGCCGCGGCTGCTCTTGGTCCACCTGCTGCGCGACGTGCTCGGGCTGACCGGCACCAACGTCGGCTGCGAGACCAGCCTGTGCGGCGCCTGCACCGTCCTGATCGACGGCCGGGCCGTCAAGTCGTGCACCCAGCTCGCGGTGCAGGCCGACGGCCGGTCGATCACCACCGTCGAGGGGCTGGCCGGCGACGGCCGGCTGCACCCGATCCAGGAGGCGTTCCACGATCAGCACGCGCTCCAGTGCGGCTACTGCACGCCCGGCTTCCTGATCGCCGCCAAGGCGCTGCTCGACGCCAACCCGAGCCCGTCCGAGGCCGAGATCCGCAAGGGGCTCAAGGGCAACGTCTGCCGCTGCACCGGCTACCACAACATCGTGCGCGCCGTGCAGCAGGCGGCCCAGGGAGGGGGTGGCTGATGGGCGTGCTCGGCACCTCGGTCAAGCGCCGCGAGGACGCGGCTCTCCTCACCGGCAAGGGGCGCTACACCGACGACCTCTCGGCGCCCGGCATGGTCTACGCCGTCATCGTCCGGAGCCCCTACGCCCACGCGCGGATCCGCTCGATCGACGTCTCGCGGGCGGCCGCGGCGCCCGGGGTGGTAGCGGTCTTCACCGGCCGCGACCTGCGCGATTCCGACAAGGGGGGCGTGGTCCCGACCGCCTGGCTCCTCCCCGACATCAAGACCCCGGCTCACCCGATCCTCGCCACCGAGACCGTGCGCCACGCCGGCGACGGGGTGGCGGTGGTGGTCGCCGAGAGCCGCTACGCCGCGCGCGACGCCGCCGAGCTGGTCGCGGTCGACTACGAGCCGCTGCCGGCGGTGGCCGATCCGGAGAAGGCCGCCGCCCCCGGCGCGCCGCTGGTCCACGCCGACGCCCCCGGCAACGTCTGCTTCGACTGGCAGCTCGGCGACGCCGGCAAGGTCGCGCAGGCGTTCGCCGGCGCCGCCCACGTGGTCGCGGCGACGCTGCGCAACAACCGCATGCTGCCGTTCGCGATCGAGCCGCGCGCCTGCCTCGCCGAGTGGGACGAGCGGAAGGGCGAGCTGACGGTCCAGATGACGACGCAGAACCCGCACGTCCATCGCCTCCTGATGTCGCTCGCCTCGATCGGGCTGCCCGAGCACAAGATCCGGGTGATCGCGCCCGAGGTCGGCGGCGGCTTCGGGAGCAAGATCCACCACTACCCGGACGAGGCGATCGCCGCGTGGTGCGCGATCCGCACCCACCGGCCGGTCAAGTGGACCGCGACCCGCTCCGAGACCAACCTCACCGACGCCCACGGCCGCGATCACGTGACCCGCGCCGAGATGGCGCTCGACGCCCAGGGGAAGATCCTCGGCCTCAAGGTCGACACCCACGCCGCGATCGGCGCCTACGTCTCGACCTTCGCGCCGGCGGTGCCGACCTACCTCTACGGGACGCTGATGTCGGGGCAGTACGACATCCCGGCGATCCACGTCCACGTCCTCGGCGTCTTCACCCACACCACGCCGGTCGACGCCGTGCGCGGCGCCGGGCGGCCCGAGGCGACGTTCGTGGTCGAGCGGATGATGGACCTCGCGGCGGGCAAGGTCGGCCTCGACCCGGCCGAGATCCGCCGCCGCAACTTCGTCCCGCCCGACGCCTTCCCGTACCAGACCCAGGTCGCGCTCCAGTACGACTCCGGCAACTACGCGCCGGCGCTCGCGAAGGCGCTCTCGATCGCCGGCTACGACGATCTGCGCGCCGAGCAGCAGCGGCGGCGCGCGAACGGCGGGGGCGGCAAGCTCCTCGGGGTCGGCCTCTCGACCTACATCGAGGCGTGCGGGCTGGCGCCGTCGCAGGTGGTCGGCGCCCTCGGCGCCCAGGCCGGCCTCTGGGAAAGCGCCAAGGTGCGCGTCCACCCGACCGGCACGATCACCGTCTACACCGGCAGCTCGGCGCACGGCCAGGGGCACCACACGACGTTCGCGCAGATCGTCGCCGACCGGCTCGGCCTCGCGGTCGAGGCGGTCGACGTGGTCCACGGCGACACCGAGGAGGTGCAGTTCGGGATGGGCACCTACGGCAGCCGGAGCGCCGCGGTCGGCGGCAGCGCGATCGCGGTCAGCGTCGACAAGGTGATCGCCAAGGGGCGGAAGATCGCCGCCCACCTGCTCGAGGCCGCCGAGGACGACGTCGAGTTCGCCGAGGGCGCGTTCCGGGTCAAGGGCTCGCCCGACCGGAACCGCGCCTGGGGCGACGTCGTGCTCCAGGCCTACCTGGCGCACAACCTGCCGGACGGGATCGAGCCCGGGCTCGAGGAGACGACGTTCTACAACCCGTCGAACTTCACCTACCCGTTCGGCGCCCACGTCGCGGTGGTCGAGGTCGACCCGGCGACCGGGCAGGTCGAGCTGGCGCGGTACATCGCGGTCGACGACTGCGGCAACCAGATCAACCCGATGATCGTCGCCGGCCAGGTCCACGGCGGCATCGCCTACGGCGTCGGCCAGGCGCTCTTCGAGCACGCGGTCTACGACGACGCCGGGCAGCTCGTGACCGGCGAGCTGCTCGACTACGCGCTGCCCAAGGCGCACCAGCTCCCGTCCTACGAGCTGGACCACACGGTCACGCCGTGCCCGCACAACCCGCTCGGGGTCAAGGGGATCGGCGAGGCCGGCACGATCGCCTCGCCGGCCGCGGTGGTCAACGCCGTGGTCGACGCCTTGAGCGGCCACGGCGTCACGCACCTCGACATGCCGCTGACACCCGAGAAGGTCTGGAGAGCCATTCACCCCGAGGAGGGCCACTGATGTTCCCCGCGGCGTTCGACTACCACCGGGCCGGGAGCCTCGACGAGGCGCTGTCGCTTCTGGGCAGCCTCGGCGACGCCAAGCTCCTGGCCGGCGGCCACACCCTGATCCCGATGATGAAGCTGCGCCTGGCGCAGCCGGCGGCGGTGATCGACATCGGCGGCCTCGCCGAGCTCTCCGGCGTCTCCGAGGCGGGCGGCACGGTCCGGGTCGGCGCGCTCACCACCCATGGCGAGCTGGCGGCCTCGGAGACCCTGAAGCGCCACGCGCCGCTCCTCGCCGAGGCGGCGGCCGAGGTCGCCGACCCGCAGGTCCGGAACCGCGGCACGATCGGCGGCAACGTCGCCCACGCCGACCCGGCGTCCGACCTGCCGGGGGTGGTGATGGCGCTCGGCGCCACGGTCCACCTGCGCGGGCCGGGCGGCGAGCGCACGGTGGCGGCCGGCGACTTCTTCGTCGACCTGATGACCACCGACCTCCGGGCCGGCGAGCTGCTGACCGCGGTCAGCTTCCCGGCCTTCGCCGCGCGCACCGGCTCGGCCTACGTCAAGCAGGAGCACCCGGCCTCGGGCTACGCGGTGTGCGGCGCGGCGGCGGTGGTGACCCTCGACGGCGGCGGCAGGGTGGCGAGCGCGCGGCTGTGTTTCAACGGCGTCACCGCCACGCCGCTCGACGCCGCGGCGGTGGCCGGCGCGCTCGCCGGCGGCGACGGCTCGGACGCCGCGATCGCCGCCGCGATCGCCGGCGGGCTCGCGGTCGCCGACCCGCTCACCGACGGCTTCGCCTCCGGCCGCTACCGGACGGCGCTGGCGCACGAGCTGGGCCGCCGGGCACTGGCCCTGGCGCGCGACCGGGCGTGACGGGTTCCTCCCCCGAGGCGGCCGCCGGGGCGGCCCCGGCGTTGCCGGAGTCGATCGAGGCGCTGGTCGAGGGGCTGCGCGGGCAGGGCTACATCGCCGACCGCCGGCTAGCGACCGCGATCTTCCTCGCCCTGCGGCTCGGCCGGCCGCTCTTCCTCGAGGGGGAAGCCGGGGTGGGCAAGACCGAGGTCGCGAAGGCGCTCTCGGCGCTCCTCGGCAAGCGCCTGGTGCGCCTCCAGTGCTACGAGGGGCTCGACGTCCACTCCGCGGTCTACGAGTGGAATTATGCCCGCCAGCTCCTCGAGATCCGGCTGCTCGAAGCCGCCGGTTCCCACGGGAGCGGCGACCGCAAGCCCGACGCCGGCGACGTCTTCGGGCGCGAGTTCCTGCTCCGCCGGCCGCTGCTCGAGGCGATCGACCCGCCCGACGGGGTGCCGCCGGTGCTCCTGGTCGACGAGCTGGACCGCGCGGACGAGGAGTTCGAGGCGTTCCTGCTGGAGGTGCTCTCCGACTTCCAGATCTCGATCCCCGAGATCGGCACCGTGCGCGCCGCCGCACCGCCGGTGGTGGTGGTGACCTCGAACCGCACGCGCGAGATCCACGACGCCTTGAAGCGCCGCTGCCTCTATCACTGGATCGACTACCCGGGGCTCGAGCGCGAGGTCGAGATCGTGCGCGCGCGGATCCCCGGCGCGCCCGCCGATCTCACCCGCCGGGCCGCCGGCTTCGTCCAGGAGCTGCGGCGGATGGACCTCTACAAGCCGCCCGGCGTCGCCGAGACCCTCGACTGGGTCAACGCCCTCGCCGCACTCGACCGCGACGCGCTCGACGAGACGGTGATCGACGACACCCTGGGCGTGCTCCTCAAGTACCAGGACGACCTCGAGCAGGTGCGGCGCGACGGGATCGCCGGAGCGCTCGAGCGGGCGCGGACGGCGGAGGCCGCGGCGGGATGAACGCGCGCGGCGACGACCTCTCCGATGGCGGCCACCTGCTCGCCAACCTGGTCCTCTTCGGCCGGCTCCTCCGCCGCCTCGGCCTCGACGTCACGCCGGCGCGGATCGAGCTCCTGGCGCGCGCCCTGGGCGAGGTCGACCTCGGCGACCGCGAGCAGGTACGCGACGCCGCGCGTGCCGTGCTGGTCGGCCGGCGCGAGCAGATCGAGCCGTTCGAGCGTGCCTTCGACCTCTTCTTCCGCGCCCGCAGCCCGGGCGCCGCGCCGGTCGCGATGGGGCGGATGCTGCAGCGGGTGGCGCGGCAGCGGCCGCAGCCGTCGCGCGCCCTGGCGCTCTGGATGCGCGAGGGAGCGGAGGGCGAGGGGGCGGCTGGCGACGCCGGCGACGCCGACCTCCCGGCCGCCTCGCCGCTCGCCTACAGCGCCGCGGAGTCGCTCCGGCACAAGGACTTCGCCGAGCTGACCGCGGCCGAGCGCGCCGAGGTGCGCCGGCTGATCGAGCAGGCGCCGTGGCGGATCGCCGAGCGGCGCACCCGCCGGCTGGCGGCGGCGAAGGCCGGCCGCCCCGACCCGCGCCGGCTGCTGAGAAAGAGCCTGCGCCACGGCGGCGAGCCGATCGACCTCGCCTGGCGCCGGCGCCGCCGCCGGCCGCGGCCGCTGGTCGTGCTGTGCGACATCAGCGGCTCGATGGAGTCCTACGCCCGCGTCCTCCTGCGCTTCGTCTACGCGCTGACCCGCGGCATGGAGCGCGCCGAGGTCTTCGTCTTCGGCACCCGCCTGACCCGGATCACCCGCGAGCTGCGACGCCGCGACCCCGACGAGGCGCTGCGCCGGGCCTCGGCGGCGGCGCCCGACTGGGCCGGCGGCACCCGCATCGGCGAGGCGATCAAGCGCTTCAACTGGCTGTGGGCGCGGCGAGTGCTGCGCCAGGGCGCGGCGGTGCTGGTGATCAGCGACGGCTGGGACCGCGGCGACGCCGACCTCCTCGGCCGCGAGATGGCGCGCCTGGCGCGGAGCAGCCACCGGCTGATCTGGCTCAACCCGCTCGCCGGCCGCCCGGGCTTCCAGCCCCTGACCCGGGGCCTCCTCGCCGCGCTCCCCCACGTCGACGACTTCCTGCCGGTCCACGACCTGGCCAGCCTCGACCGCCTGGCCGAGCTGCTCGCCGGGCTCGGGCGACGCGCGGGGGGGGCGCCAAAGCGGAAGGAGGCCGGCCGTGCGTGAGGTCCTCCACTACGTCGAGCGGTGGCGGCGCGACGGCAAGGGGGTGGCGCTCGCAACGGTGGTCAAGGTCTGGGGCTCGGCGCCGCGCCAGCCGGGGGCGAAGATGGCGGTGTCGTCGGCCGGCGACGTCGCCGGCTCGGTCAGCGGCGGCTGCGTCGAGGGGGCGGTGGTCGAGGCGGCGCAGGCGGTGCTCGCGGGCGGCGCGCCAAAGCTCCTCTCCTTCGGGGTCAGCGATGAGAAGGCGTGGTCGGTCGGGCTCTCCTGCGGCGGCGAGATCGAAGTCTTCGTCGAGCCGGTGCGCGCCGAGGTCTTCGCCGAGCTGTCGCGCCGCCTGGCGGCCGAGGAACCGGCGCTGGCGGCGACCGTGGTCGCCGGCGGCGAGGTCGGCGCCCGGCTCCTGCTCACCGCGGACGGCGGCACCCTCGGCACGCTCGGCTCGCCCGACCTCGACCGCGAGGCGGAGCGCATCGGCCGCGGCCACCTCGCCGGGCTGACCTCGGCGCGCGAGTCGGTGGCGGCCGGCGGCCCCGATTCGAAGACCGGCGCCGACGTCTTCTTCGACGCCATGGCGCCGCGGCCGCGGCTGATCGCCGTGGGCGCCGGGCACGTCACCATCCCGCTGGTCGCGATGGCCGCCGCCGCCGGCTACGAGACCGTGGTGGTCGACCCGCGGCGCGCCTTCGCCACCCCCGAGCGCTTCGCCCACGCCGACCGCCTGCTCGCCGAGTGGCCCGACCGCGCGCTGCCGGCGGTCGGCCTCCACCGCGCGACCGCGGTGGCGGTGCTGAGCCACGACCTGAAGATCGACCTCCCGGCGCTGCGCCTCGCGCTCGCGAGCCCGGCCGGCTACATCGGCGCCCTCGGCTCGAAGAAGACCCACGCCAAGCGGATCGAGGCGCTGCGCGCGGACGGCTTCGGCGACGACCAGATCGCGCGCATCCACGCCCCGATCGGCCTCCCGCTCGGCGGCCGCCGGCCCGAGGAGATCGCGCTCGCGATCCTGGCCGAGATCGTCGCCGCCGAGCACGGGGTGAGGCTGGAGCGCCGGCCTCCCGGCTAGGATGCCCTCCAAAAAACCCGTCTGGGGCGTGATCCTCGCCGCCGGGCTCTCGACCCGCTTCCCCGGCGGCCGGACCAAGCAGCTCCTCGACTTCCTCGGCGAGCCGATGGTGCGGCGCACCGCGGAGAACGCGCTCGCCTCGCGCCTCTCCGGGGTGATCGCGGTGGTCGGCCACCGCGCCGCCGAGGTGCGGGCGGCGCTCGCCGGGCTCGCGGTCGAGATCGCCGACAACCCCGACTTCGCCGGCGGGCTCTCGACCTCGGTGCGTGCCGGCCTCGCCCGCGTTCCACCGGAGGCCGCGGCGGCGCTGTTCGTGCCCGCCGACCAGCCGCTCGCCGGCCCCGACCTCCTCGACCGCCTGATCGCGGCCTACCGGGAGACCGGCGGCCCGATCGTCGAGCCGTCGTTCGCCGGACGCCGAGGCTCGCCGGTCCTCCTCGACCGCTCGCTCTTCGCCGAGCTGGCCGCGCTGACCGGCGACGTCGGTGGCCGCGCCCTGGTCGCCCGCCATCCCGAGCGGGTGGTCCGGGTGCCGCTCGACGACGGTACGCCGCTCCTCGACGCCGACTCCGAGGAGGCCTACCGGCGGCTGCTCGCGGCGGCCGGCGCGACCGGGCGGACCTGAAGGGTCTGGATTCCGGGCCCCGAAACGACTCGGGGCCCGGCGCTTGCGGCACCGGGCCCCGAGGAGGCGAGCCGCGCGGAGAGCGCGGATCGGCTTGCGCTAATACTCCGGGTAAGTCGGCAGGGTGCCGTGCTGCTTGGTGCAATCCGGGGGATCGGCGCAGTGCGGGATCTGGGCGACGGCGGGCGAGGTCTCCCCGGTCGCCGGATGGACGTCGAGGCCGACGCCGGCGACGAAGTTCGAGGTGCCGGGGGCGTAGGTGTCGGGCCGGCGGTCGCCGTCGGTGTCGACCAGGACCGAGCCGTTGCGGACCAGCGAGTGGCCGGCGCCCGGATAGGACCAGCGCGCCTCGGGATGCGCCACGAAGTCGAGCCGGCGGAGGAGCTCGATCGGGGTGCCGCCCCGGCGCGGCGTGAACACGGTCCGCACCACGACCGAGATCGGCGCCGAGAACGTGCCGCCGTGCTTGTCCACACGGGTGATCCGCATCTGGGTCTCCGGCTGCGGGCCGGCGAGGGTCGCGGTCACGTCGAAGATGCCGCACGAGGTGACCACCGGCTCGCGGGCGGCGAACGACAGGGCGATGACGCGGACGCGGGTGAGGCCGACGCCGCGGGCGTCGAGCGCTGCGTCGTCGAGCCGCGCGACGATGGTGTCGGTCTCGCCGAGCACGCCGGCCGGGCTGGTGACCAGCGGGGCGCCCTGGAAGACGACGTTGCCGGCGAACGGCTGCGAGCCCGCGCAGAAGAACCCGGCCGGGAGCGGATCGGCGCCGAAGTCGACGTGGGTCGAGCCGTCGCCCGGCGTCCGCCACAGGTCCGAACCGGCCTTGATCACGCCGGCCCCCGCGGGCGCGGCGAGCAGCGCCAGCAGCGCGATCGGCAAGAGCACTCTCGAAACGAGGGTCCTGGTCATCAGCGACCTCCTAGCGGTATGGGGCATTTAGGCGATGCGTCGCGTCCCCCACCCGCCCCGAGGTGGAGCGATGCACTGGCGTACATATCCACAAATGCATAGGTTCAGATTTGAGACTCTACATCATTCATGAGGTGCGCACGGCGCCCGCGATCGGGACCGGCAGGTGAGCCGGACGGAGGGCTGGGCGAGGGAAGCGGGAAACGACGCGCCGCGGTCAGCCGGCCGTCACGGCGCGCCGAGGGCGCCCTCGAGCACCGCAGCCAGCCGCCGGCCGGCGCGGGCGATCGCCTCCTCGGAGGCTCCGACGGCGGCGGCGCGGTAGGCCGGCGGCGGCGCCGCGCCGCGGCGGAGGTCGGGGCGGTAGGCGACGGTCTGGGCGAGGACCAGCCCTTCGCGCACCCAGGACATCGAGTCCGGGCGAGCGGGCTCGGGCGCGGCCAACGGCGGATGGCCGGCGGCGAGCCGGCGGGCGAGGCGATCGTCGGTGCAGTGCCACCGCCGGAACCAGGAGCGGCACTCCGCCGTCTCGGCGAGGATCGAATCCCAGTAGGCGTGGAGGTTCCGCGGCCAGCGGTCGCCGACGGGCTGGTCGAGGAGGACTAGATTGCCGCCGCGGTCCCCCTCGGGCTCGGTGGCGGTGACCCGGGCGCTGGTGTGGAGCGGCTGGTGGAGGTCGCCGACCAGGTGGACGATCCAGGCGAGGGCGATGCCGCGCTCGCCGGGGTCGGCGCCGCGGTCGGCGAGCGTCTCGATCAGCGCGTCGAGCCGCTCGGCGGCGTTGGTCGGCTGCGGCCGGAGGTCGGTCCGCTCGCGCGGGGCGCCGTCCGGCCCCTCCTCCCAGAACAGGTTGATGTAGTGCCAGTTCGAGCGGTGGTACTTCTCCTGCCGCGCCGGGCGGTCGTCGTCGCGGACGAGGTCCGGCCAGGTGCCGGACTCGAGGAAGAGCCGACGGCGGCGCTGGGCCTCGGAGCCCGCGGCGGGCATCAGCGCCGGCAGGTCGGAGTCCGCCGGCGCCGCCAGCAAGAGGCGCACCGCCTCGTCGCGGGCGGCGGGGCTCATCTCTTCCCAGGCGACCGCCGCCACGACGCGGTGGCCGCGGGCGTCCCAGGCGCGGGCGGCGGGGGCGGCCGCGGCGCCGGCGGCGAGCGCCAGCAGCAAGGCGAGCAGGGGGCGGTGGTTCGAGCGCGGGAGGGTCGCCATGGCGGCCGCGATTCTACGGGCGCGGGCGGAGGCGCCGCCAGCGGTGGCCCGGATTCGTCGAAACATGTGCACACCGACATATAGAAAGATATGCGCGCATTTCCACATGTGCCGTTCAGAAGGGTACTTGCATTTTCCGTAGTGATGGCGGAATAATCTGCGCAGAGGTTTTCATCTGTTCGGCTTCCTGGACGTCGAGGGGCGATCGCCGGCCGGGACCGTGGCTTCAGGGTCGATGGGGAGGGGGTGCGCGGTGGAGGCGAGGAGGTGGAGCGATGAGACGACCTCTGGGGACTCGCGGGATCGGGTTCGGAATCGGGATCGTGGCGCTGGCCGCGGCAGGGATGCTCGCGGGGTGCGCCGCCGAGCGTGAGCCGCTGCGCATCGGCTACAGCGACTGGCCGGGCTGGGTCGCCTGGGAAGTGGCGGTCCAGAACGGCTGGTTCGAAGAGGCCGGCGTGGACGTCGAGTTCATCTGGTTCGAGTACGTCCCGTCGATGGAGGCCTTCGCCGCCGGCCGCGTCGACTCCGTGTGCATGACCAACGGCGACGCGATGGTCACCGGCAGCGCCGGCAAGCTCTCGCAGGCCATCGTCATCAACGACTTCTCGAACGGCAACGACATGTGCATCGCCCGGGCCGGCATCGGCTCGGTGGCCGAGCTCAAGGGCCTGCGGATCGGCGTCGAGAAGGGCTTCGTCGATCACCTGCTGCTGCTCAAGGGGCTCGAGGCGGCGGGGCTCTCCGAGCACGACGTCGAGCTGGTCAACATGCCGACCAACGACACGCCGCAGGCGCTCGCCGCCGGCGGGGTCGACGCGATCTGCGCCTGGAACCCGGTGGCGGCACAGACCCTGCGCCAGGTGCCGGGATCGCAGCCGGTGTTCACCAGCCGCGAGGTGCCGGGGCTGATCTACGACGCGCTTTACGTCGATCCGGCGAGCCTCGCCGCGCGCCGCGACGACTGGACGAAGGTGGTCGAGATCTGGTTCCGGGTGGTCGACTACATCCGCAGCCCCGAGACCCAGCCCGACGCCCTGCGCATCATGGCCGCGCGGGTCGGCACCACGCCCGAGCGCTACGCCCAGTTCCTCGGCGGCACCCAACTCCTCGACCTCGCCGGCAACATCGCCGCCTTCCGCGAGGGGGCGGGGCTCGACTCGATCTACGGCTCGAGCGAGCTGGTCGACCGCTTCAACCGCGACAAGCTGGTCTACACCGACGCCCAGGAAGTGCCCTCCTACTTCGATCGCACCCTGGTCGAGGGGGTGGCGCGGCGGGTCGATCCCGACCTGGTGGCGGAGGCGGCGCGGTGAGCGGCACCGTGAGCCCCACCGGCGAGGTCCACCGCAACGGCGGCCGGCGGCCGGGCCGGCTCGATTCCTGGCTGGCGGTGCGCAAGGAGCTGCCCGGCCGGCGCGGCGGGGTGCTCAAGGCGATGGCGTTCCTGCTGCCGCTCGCGACCTGGGCCGCGGTCTCCTACGTGCCGTTCCTCTGGCACCCGATGGTGCGCATCACGGACCCGGGCGACTCGGGCTTCCTCGCCGTCGACGCCCGCCTGCCCAAGGCGGAGCTGGCGGCCGAGAACGCCCGCCTCGAGGCCGCCGGCGGCCGGCCGGCGGCCGGGGTGGCGGCCAACCCGATCTTCCTCCCCGCCCCGCACGAGGTGGCGCGCGCGCTCTACACCTCGTTCACGACGCCGCCGCGGGCGGGCGAGCCGTGGCTCCACGAGAGCCTCGCCCACAGCATGCGGATCATCTTCTGGGGGTTCCTCCTCTCGGCGCTGATCGGGGTGCCGCTCGGCCTCCTGTGCGGCACCTACGTGCTCTTCTCGCGGCTGGTCGAGCCGTTCACCGACTTCATCCGCTACATGCCGGCGCCCGCCTTCGGGGCGCTGGCGATCGCGGTGCTCGGGATCGCCGACGCGCCCAAGGTGGCGATCATCTTCATCGGCACCTACTTCCAGATGGTGCTGGTGGTCGCCAACACCACCCGCAACTTCGACGGCTCGCTGATCGAGGCGGCGCAGACCCTGGGCGCGCGCCGGTTCCAGCTCGTCCGCCGGGTGATCGTCCCCGGGGTGCTGCCGAACCTCTACAACGACCTGCGCATCCTGCTCGGCTGGGCCTGGACCTACCTGATCGTCGCCGAGCTGATCGGCGCCACCTCGGGGATCAGCTACTTCATCCAGCAGCAGGGCAAGTACCGCAACTACGACAACGTCTTCGCCGGCATCCTCATCATCGGGGCCGTCGGCCTGGTCACCGACCAGGTGCTGGCCAAGCTCGCCCGCCACCTCTTCCCGTGGCAGGGGATCGCGCTGTCGCCGGCGGAGCGCCGGGTGCACCGCTGGCTGGGCGGGCTCGGCCGCCGCGCCGGCGCCCTGCTCAGGACCCGTCCGATGGCGCCGCGCCCGGTGGCGGCCCGGGGCAATGTCGCGGCCGATTGACCTCCCCGACTACCGCCGCCCCACCACCGAGGTGGCGGCCCGCCTCGAGCGCCTCCGGCAGCGGCCGGTGGTGCTCGAGGCGCAGGGGCTGGGCAAGGCGTTCGACACCCCGGCCGGGCCGGTGGCGGCGCTCTCCGGCATCGACCTCGCCGTCCACCGGCGCGAGCTGATGTGCGTGATCGGCCCGTCCGGCTGCGGCAAGTCGACGCTGATCCGCTTGGTCGCCGGCCTCGAGGAGCCGACCTCGGGGAGGATTCTGCTCGACGGCCGCGAGGTCCACGGCCCGGGCCCGGGGCGCGGCATGGTGTTCCAGAGCTACACCCTGTTCCCCTGGCTGACCGTCCAGGGGAACGTGATGTTCGGGCCGGTGACCGCCGGCCGCGACGCCCTCGAGGCCGAAGAGGAGGCGGCGCGCTGGATCGACCTGGTCGGCCTGCGCCGCTTCGCCGACGCCTACCCGTACCAGCTCTCGGGGGGCATGAAGCAGCGGGTCGCGATCGCCCGCGCGCTCGCCAACAGGCCGCGCATCCTCCTGATGGACGAGCCGTTCGGCGCCCTCGACGCCCAGACCCGGACGCAGATGCAGAGCCACCTCCTCCAGATCTGGCAGAATGTCGAAGTGACGATCCTCTTCATCACCCACGACCTCGACGAGGCGGTCTACCTGGCCGACCGGATCGTGGTGCTCGACGCCAACCCGGGTCGCGTCCGCGAGGTGATCGAGGTGCCGCTCCCCCGCCCGCGGACCAAGGAGCAGTGCCTCGACCCCTACTTCCTGGCCACCCGCTACCGGATCGAGGAGCTGATCCACTCCGACCCCCGGCAGCCGGCCGAGCTGCTCGCGGTCGGCGAGTCCTCGGCGCTGGCCCAGGAGATCCTGTAGGCGATGGCCGACCGCACCCCGGCGCCGCCGTTCGACGACACCGCGGGCCGCCGCGCCGCCGAGGCCGAGAGCGAGATCCCGCACACCCGCGCCCGCGAGCGGGTCGAGCGCGGCCTCGAGCTGGGCCTGACCGCGGCGCCGAGCATCGGCGATCGCCACATCTCGACCTTCGTCCGCGGCGAGCTGCCCCACTTCGCCGGCATCAACACGCTGCTCAAGCTCCCCTACCTCGAGGACGTCCGCCGGGTCGGCGAGCACGACGTCGCCTTCCTTGGCGAGCCGTTCGACCTCGGCACCACCTACCGGCCGGGCTGCCGCTTCGGGCCCCAGGGGATCCGGCGCATCTCGTCGCTCTACACGACCTACTTCTACGAGCTGGGCGTCGACCTCCTCGAGGCGGTTTCGATGGTCGACCTCGGCGACGTCTTCGTCATCCCGGCCAACCTCGAGAAGAGCTTCGACCAGATCAGCCGGGCGGTCTCCCACGTCTACCGGAGCGGCTGCTTCCCGTTCCTGATCGGCGGCGACCACTCGCTCGGCTACCCCAACGTGCGCGGCATCGCGCCCCACGTCGACGGCAACCTGGGCATCATCCACATCGACCGTCACATCGACCTTCAAGAGAAGGACATGGACGAGCGGATGCACACCACGCCCTGGTTCCACGCCACGAACATCCCCAACGCGCCGCCGTCGAACCTGGTGCAGATCGGCATCGGCGGCTGGCAGGTGCCGCGCGCCGGGGTCGCCGAGGCGCGCAAGCGCGGCACCAACATCCTGACCATGGACGACGTCGAGCGGCTCGGCATCGACAAAGTCGCCGAGATCGCGCTCGAGGCGGCGTGGAAGAACGCCAAGGCGGTCTACCTCTCCTTCGACATCGACAGCGTCGACTGCGGCTTCGTCCCCGGCACCGGCTGGCCCGAGCCCGGCGGCTTCCTGCCGCGCGAGGTGCTCAAGCTCCTGCGCCTGGTCGCGAAGGAAGGGATCTGCGCCATGGAGGTGGTCGAGGTCGCACCGGCCTACGACGTCTCGGACATCACCTCGCTCCTCGCGGTGCGCGCGATGCTGGACGTGCTGGCTACGCTGGTGGATGCGGGGCATCTGCCTCGGAAGGAGCGGAGGGCGGGGATCGTCGAGGGCGAAAAGCAGGCTTGGGCGGTGTAATAAGCGCTTCTCAAAGCCCACCTCCGACAGTACCGTAGTCCCCCGCGGCAGCTCTCAACTACTCCCCTCCGCTGCTGGATTCTGGGAGACCCGGAGCCGGCAGGATGCGCAGCCGAGATTCGAACCAGCAGGTGATTCACGTGTCGCTGGAGCAGCGCGTGCCGTCGCGGAATCCGCTGCGCAAGGTTCAGGGGGCGCGGCGCCGAGGCGGATACGGCGCTGTCAGACAGCTTCGATGCTTCTGCACCGAGCACAACCGGCCGTCTATTCCCTCCAGAGCGCCTATCCGGGCGCTGCTTCTGCCGGCACTCCACACCATCCGGAGGACCCGCCAGATGGTGGAGCATCTCGACCACAACCCGTTCTTCCTGTGGTTCCTCGGCCTCCAGGTCGCCGAGCGGGTGTGGGAGCCGGCGACGCTCAGTATGACCGGGAAGCGGCTGCCACCCGCAACGGCGAATTCAGAGATATGAATAACCCGGTAGGTGCCGGCGTTAGGGCGGAAACCATTCCGCGGAGCACTTCCTGCTGCTGGAGCTCCCCGTACAGTCAGTCCGCCCTGCGTTCCCAAACAGAAGGATCAAAGACCATCCAACAGGCCCCTCTAATTATTTCCATCAATTCGTCGATCTCGAAGAGTTCGCTGATTCGCAAACCGCTCGGATCCGCGATACGCTGCCTTAGTCGCTCGCGCTCGAGCCAATCGACTATTTCCTCGCGACCAACATCTGGCGGTTCACTTCGCCCCCAGAACCTTGCAAACAATGCGCTGGTGTATGCGCACCTCATTATGTTAGGAACGCTCTCCTCCGCTTCCAATTCCGCATACCTTTCTAGAAGGTAGTCTGCGACCCCCCCACAACTCGGGAGTACGAGCAACTCGCCGTTGCTTCGAATCACTGCTCCCACCTGCTGTTCAGCGTCAACTTCAACAGAATGTCGCGCCACCATCGGAAAATCTACACCATGGTGCCCGTGCCGCCTATGGCCAACCAGCTCCCGAGCGTCAGGAAATGCTCTAAAAACTGCCACTGGAAATCGTGTCCATCTCGGTTCCTCCGCAGCAGCTACCCATCGGAAATCCACTCTCCGTTGGCTCTGACGAATTACAACGCGATCGATCTCCCTGTCAACGAGGGCCAAATCACTGGCGCCCCGCGCAGCGACGGAATGACAAAGCAAAGGCTCACTCGGCAGCTCTATCGCCCGGTTCGCCACTGCGTCTGCCACCGCGCGAAGAGATGAGTCCCGGGGGAACTCCCTCAGGAACCACTCCACCGATCTAAAAAGAGCACAATCAATCGTCCAGAATACCGAATGGGAGTGGAGATCTGAGATCGCCATAGCCGACCGGGAGCCATCGAATTCTACGACCGCAAGCGGGATACTTCGGATTGCTTCCCTCAGCAAAGCCGGCTTCTGAAGCCTCGCTCCTTCCTCGTGTCTCGGCTCCAAGAGTGGCGAAACCAGGAATGCCCCCTCTTGAGTTGACCATGTCAAAGAGAATTGCCCACCGCGTCGAAGATGCTCGATTTCCTCCGTGATGTGTTCGCAATAGAGAGAGTAGACGGATGACAACAAGCGATCGCGCTCTCGAGTGTCGTCTAGTCCGTACCGCGCAACATTGGTTCTTGGCGCGCCATGCCCATGGGCATTGGCAACCGCGACTAGGTAGGGTCGACTATAGCCCGGGGATCCAAATTCCACGCGAATTCCGCCGACGCAGGTGCCAATTCTCAGATCTTCCTTCTCTTCATTGCCGGCAACCGTCAAGAAGGTCCAATCACGGAACCACTGGTTCCACTTAAGAGCGTAGGCAAACGATAGCCCCGGTCTCTCCCGTTCAACTACTTTAAGCAGCCGGCGCTGGTCTGCATCAGCAACCGGCGTTCCATCTTCAACGACACTGTATCCTAGCTGGCTCAGTTGGGAGCGAAGGACCGCGCCGACGCTCTCGTAGCCAATCCTTGTAGGTTCGTTATCATCGACCTGTACGGTCACCTCACACCCGGAAGGACGATCCACTCTTTGGCTGTTTGGACAACATCAGGAACATCCGCGCTAGGCCGCACCTTGAGAGTGAAGAGAGTGCCATGCGGCGATACCTCTTGAGCAACCGGATCCGTTGCCTTGTCGAGCAGGCGAATAAGGTACTTGCCGTGAACAGATCGCAATGAGAGCTGCCGAGCTTCGCTCTCGTCAGGATGACAAGTAACAATTTCGACGGTGTCGGCGATCATGAACGCAGAAAGTACACCGATACCGAATCGACTGATTGGTGCAAAATCCGGAAACTGCTTGCAGAACTCTGCATCCTGATATCTCGAGGAACCCACCGTCAACAGGAAACTCGTGATAATGTCCTGGGTCATGCCGGTTCCGTTGTCACGCACAGTGAGTTCCCTACTATTGCGATCCCATCGAATCTCGATCCTGCCATCATTGAAGGCCGGCGTAATGTGTTGCTGTAGCCTTATCGCGTCCAGGGAGTTCTGGACCAGTTCTCTCGCCACAACCCGGGTATCGTTGTACAGAGTATGTCCCGTGAGGAGATCCAGAATGCGGGCTTGATCTAGGCTGAATTCAAAAGTTTCCCGAAGGAATCCCTCGGCCTCGACATTTGTCTCGTCAATCCAGCGCCATGGAAACGCGTGAGGAGCAAGGTTCCGCCTCCGTGTCGCTTCAATCCACTCTCGACTCTTCGCGATCTGTTCCTGTGCATAGCTGAGGTAGGACGTGAGACCGAAGAACGCATCAGCGGACGTGAAGTAGGCAAAAACTTCAAGAGTGTCTTGCGGTGCGGCCTCATCTGAACAGCCGGGGAGATAGGTAACAGGTTAGTCCAGGGACATAGGTTACAGGTTCTGGTTCTATCTCCCGCCGCCGCCGGGGCTGTGGGAACGGTGGGAACTGTGGGAATCCCGCAGGGATTTCCAGGGTGGGCGGGGGGCTGGGCAGTTTCCACGGTTTCCACAGCCCACTCCCGGCCGCGGGCTTGCTACAGCGCTTCAAAGCCGGTCTCTTGCTCATCGTAGCGTCCGAGAAGGACGGGGCCGAAGTAGACGGACCACAGGCCGTCGTCGACCTCTTCGAGGCCGACCGGCTCACGGTACAGCATCTCGCTGAGGAAGAGCTTCTTGCCCTGCCACTTGATCTCGCCCTTCGAACGGACCGTGCGGACCTCGAAGTGGCCGGGGTAGCAGAGCTCGGGGAGCCGCCGGGGGTAAAGACGCGGTGAGCTGCGGTACCGCTCCGCGGGGGGCACCAGCCCGATGCCTTCGTGGGGCCGCTCGTGGTTGTACTCCCCCCGAAAACGATCGAAGGCCTTCTGCTGAGCGGTCGGGTTGGCGGCCGGGGGACGGGCGGTTTCGCTCCTCAGCGTCCGGTGCATCCGCTCATGGCTGCCGTTCTGCTCCGGGTGGCCGGGCTGGATGAGCACCGGGCGAATTCCCAGCTTGATCCACCACACGGACAGCCTGGACAGCCGGCGCGGGGCCAGTGGAGCGGCGAACGGTGGTCCGTTGTCGGTGAGGATCGCTGCCGGCAGGCCATAGCTGCGGAACGCTTCTTCGAAGACAGGCAACGCACCGACCCGTGCCGTCGATGTGCGGCCCTCGCAGGCCAGAAGGAACCGACTGAAGCGATCGGCCACCGTCAGCGGATAGCACAGCTGGCCGTCGCCGGTGCGAAACTCCCCTTTGAAGTCCGCCGTCCACAGGTCGTTGGGATGCTCGACCCACAGCTCGGGCTTGCCCGGCGGCAGCTTGGCTCGGCGACGCTGGCGCGGCTCGACCAGACCGTGACGCTTGAGCAACGCCGTGGCCGTGCTCGGCGCCGGCCAGGACCAGCTCGGATGCCTTCGCCGCAGCCGCACCAGAAGCTTGCGGGCACCCCAAAGAGGATGCGCACGGCGCTCGGCCACCAGGGCTTCCTCACTACGCACCTCGATCCGGTGAGGGCAGCTGTGCGGGCGGGGAGAACGATCTCGCAGCCCGTCCACGCCTCCCTCACCATAGCGGCGAGACCACTTGTACCCCGTCTTGCGGCTGATCCCGTAGATCCGGCACAGCTCGGTCATCGTGTATCGGCAGCTCGTCACGTCCGCGACGAAGCGCATCCGCTGGTCCATGGGCGTCGTCTCCTTCCACGGCATCGGTTCCTCCTTGGGGACCGATGCTCGCCTGAAGACCTGTTACCCATGTGCCCGGTCTGATGTGTTACCCATGTGCCCGGGCTGTACCATCCGGAGTCCCCTCCCGGTTCAATCCCAGCTTTGGCTTGACTCGATTCACTGCCATCTGCTTGGCCCATTCGGATTGACTGATTGGGTCGGAAGGGGAAATGACACGGAACGCAATGGAAGGGGTGCGATCACTGGTGATATGCAAGAGGTCACACGACCTAAGGAGAACAGCCGCATATTGGAGACTCGCTGTTTCGGCGTCGCTGTTGCCGTAGGGCTGACATACCTTATACTTCTGAAGATCCGCCAAGTCATCCAAGTGATGACTTTCGCAGACAACAGCCAAATCCCTGCGGAATTGCTGACCCAGAGGCGCCAAAAGATCTTCGACTTCTCTCAGAGCATCGTGGGACACCCCCAGATGATCGACCGGCCTTCCCATGATCCAGTTTCTAACTCTCGCTGCGTGATTGCTCCTGACGAACTCCTGGTAGAGAAACCTCTCCTGGCGATCAGCGGGAAGTCGGCGAACCTTTTCCCTGTAGTCGGTTCCTTCATCGCCAGCGAACAGGGAGCCATCACGGAATTCGGGAAAGCCGGATTCGTTGCGGCGTTCGAACTCCTGTCGCGTTACAAGCATCCCTAGGTCGTGGAAATAGATGCCCAGGACCACCATCAGACAGTCCGTCGGACTCAGCAGAGACCATGTTTCCTTAGGAACGAGCCAATCGAGGATCCGCAGCATCTCTTCAATGTGAGAGATGTCGTGACGCGTATACTCGTCAAATAGACCGTCACGGCCGATCAATCCGAGAAGGATGGCAATCTGACGCTTAATGTGGAGAATGTTCAGGCCACTAAAGGGGCGGAAGGCTTCGGCTTCCTTTGCCGTGCGTTCAACAGTAGATGTAAGCTCACTAGTGTCCGGCTAGAAGCCGAACAGAATCAGCTGTTTGCGCGGATCGTCTGGCTCGGTTGAATCGGTCGTGGCCGTAAGTAGTTGAAACAGCGGGACTTTCTCGAAGAGGCACACGCTCAGGATCTGGAGAATAGTGTAGAGGTCGCGCTCGATCTTTAGGCGCTTGCGTACAATCGCGACCAGGACGTAGGCGGAGATGGCAATCCAGATTTGGGTCTTCACGGCGTTGGCCGAGGTGCCATAGAACGCCTTGATGCGGAGGTGTTGCTTGATCCACTTGAAGAAGAGCTCGACCTGCCAACGGCTGCGGTAGAGCGCTGCGATGCTCTGGGCAGGAAGGACCAGATCGTTCGTGAGGAAGACGAGGGACTTGTTCGAGTCCGGGTCGCGGTACCGGATTCGCCGTAGAGGGAGCGGGTAGTGCTTGCGGGTCTGCTGGCCGGTCAGAACGATCGTCTGGTCGAAGACGATGCCCGTCGAGCGGTCGCACGGCTTGGAGTAGCGCCGCCGGTAGCGAAGCCCCCTCTTCGCCCGGGTGACGAAGATGGCGCGGGCTTCCTGAAGGCGCCACAGGCGCTCGCAATCGACATACGCGCGATCGAGGACGTAGACGGAACCCGGCTCGGGAACCAGGACATCGAGGACACGGACATCGTGCGCTTTCCCGTCGGTGATCCAGATGAAGGTCGGGATGCTTCCTCGCAAGTCGAGCAGAGTGTGCAACTTGACCGCGGCTTTCGTCGCTCGGAAGCCGGCCCACGGAAACAGCGACAGGGTGAGGTCGATCGTGCTGGAGTCCAGAGCGTAGACCGTGCGACCGAGTTCTACATCGAGCGGCTCGTCTGCGTAGAGCTGCCGCGCCTCCCCGATCAACGCCTGCGCGAAGTCCGCGTAGATCCGCCAGTCCCGGACCTCGTTGGCGTCGGCCAGGGTACTGCGAACCACCGGCCCGGTGAAGCCCATGTGGTAGCTCCGTCCCGGAACGGCGGCCAAGCAGGCCTCGATGTCCCGCAGGCTCTCCCGATAGGTGAGCTGCGCGAACAGCATCGCCAGGAACTGCTGCCAGCACTTGAAGCGCCGCACTCCGTTGTCGCCCTGATAGCGCTCCACACGACGCCGGAACGTGTGCCGTGGCACAAAGTCGACCACCTGAGAGAAGACCGTCCGGCCTTCGTACATGTCCCTTCCTCCTGCCCGCAGTGTGGCACCGCGGCAGCAGGTACGGGCTGGAGCCGAGCTGGCCCTCGTGGCTGGCTGAGGGCCGGCGGAGGGCCGCTCCCCGGAGCGGAGCAGGCCGGATCGCGTTCAAGTCCATGACACCCCAGAATCAGCACCTAAGTCACTTGGATGCCGACACTTGCGGAGACGATTGCAACCATTCTACCGGACAGTAGTGATGTAAGCTTTACTTCCATCGGTTCTCCTCCATTGTTGAGCCGAATCCTCCCAAGTTCGCGGATCTGCGCCGGCAAGAAGGAGGAAGGCCTCAGCGCGAGGGCGCCCCCGACGCCCTGAATAGCTCTACCGCCAGCTGACGAAGATCTAAGCAGTTGGAGTAAGTCTACGCCAATCGTCGGGCAGGCCGCAAGCCTGCGCATCTTTCGTAGGACCAGAGTGCCAGGCGACTACTCACCGGCCCGCGGCGGTATGCTCGGTCGGTGCACGAGCTGTCGGTGGCGCAGGGGATCGTCGAGAGCCTCGGCCGGCACCCGGCGGTCGCCGGCGGTGGACGGGTGGTGGCGGTGACGGTGCGGGTGGGCGCGCTCTCCGGCGTGGTCCCGGCGGCTCTTTCGTTCGCCTGGGAGCCGGCTACGCTCGACACCTTCGCCGCCGGCTCGCGGCTCGAGATCGAGGAGGTCGGCCTCGCCGTCTGGTGCCCCGGCTGCGAGGCTGAGCGGGAGCTGGCGGCCTTTCCGTTCCCGCGCCTCGCCTGCCCGGAGTGCGGCACGCCGACGCCGGAGGTCCGGCGCGGGCGGGAGCTGGAGATCCTGTCGATGGAGATCGAGGAGGAGCCGAGGCCGTGACCGCACGCATCGTCGAGGTCCGCCAGGCGGTCCTCAAGAAGAACGACCTGGCCGCCCGCGAGCTGCGGGCGCGCTGGGCCGGCGGGCCGCTGGTGGTGAGCTTGGTCTCGAGCCCAGGCTCGGGCAAGACCACGCTCCTCGCCGCCACGCTCGCCCGCCTGCGCGCCGAGGGCGCCGCAGTCGCAGCCCTGGTCGGCGACCTCGCCACCGACAACGACGCCCGCACCCTCGCCGCCACCGGCGCCCCGGCGCGTCAGATCACCACCGGCACCGTCTGCCACCTCGACGCCGAGATGGTCGCCGGCCACCTCGACGGCTGGCCCGACACGGACGGCGGTGTCGCCGGCCTCGACTACCTGTTCATCGAGAACGTCGGCAACCTGGTCTGCCCGTCGAGCTACGACCTGGGCGAGGACCTCCGTGCGGTGCTGCTCTCGGTGACCGAGGGCGAGGACAAGCCGCTCAAGTACCCGACCATCTTCAACACCTCCGACCTCGCCGTGATCACCAAGACCGACCTCGCCGAAGCCACCGGCTTCGACCGCGCCGCTGCCCTCGCCAACGTCGAGGCGGTGCGGCCGGGAATGGCGGTGCTCGAGGTGTCGGCGCGGACGGGAGCGGGGATGGACGGGTGGATCAGCTCGCTCCGGGGCCAGCGAATGACAAAGGCCGCCGCCGGCGACCTACGCTAAGTTCCGGAGAGGGCTTCGACAGCCGCCAGAGCCTCGGCGCGCACGCGTGCCGACACCCAGAGGCTGGATCCGAACAGCCGCTCAAGGGCCTCACGAGCCTCCTGAGCGTTCAGGTGCTCCATCGCCGCGGCCCAGAGCACGACGCCGAGCGAGCCATGAACCTCGAATCCCAGACGACTGGCGACCAGGCGAGCCGCGGCATCATCGGTTAGAAACCAGTCCGCCCGAAGTTGGCGGGCGAGGGAGAGCGCCTGCGCCTCGCCGGCCTGGAGAACCCCGGCTTCACGCCAGGACCGCCAGTCGTCCGCCGGGGTCACGGCGACTTCTCGCGAGCTGATCCACGGCGGCCGCAGGCTGCTCCAGCCTCCGATCCAGCGGCCGAGCTCCTCGTCCACCGCAGGGGGCACGGCGACCTCGCCAACGAGCTGGAGGAGGTGGAGAGCGCTTGCTTCGTGGAGATGGAGAACCGGTCCGGTATCGCTGACCACGCGCCTCAACGCGACGTGCCCTTCTCGCCGAGGGCCCAAGCGATGTCCTCGCGCTGAAACCGCTCCTGAAGCTCGAAGCGGTGCCGGTTCAGGAACTCAACGAGCGCGAGCCGGCCGATCTCGTTCTCACTCGTGAACCAGCCTTCGTCAACGAGCCCCCTGAGCTGATCCGCCAGGGTGTCGGGTAGGTCGATTTCGAGCGTCTTCACCGTGGGTCTCCTCGGGCGAGTCTACGCCATCGCGGCCGGCCCCGCGGGCGCCAAGCCGCGTCGCGAGGTTCCGGCCCCAGGGACCGAGCGCCGCCAGGTCCGCGAGGTCCGCGGCCGTCCAGTCGCCCCGACGGTTCGGCGCGCTCTCGCCGAAGGCTCCGAGGAACGGGTCTGCGCCGCCGCCGGCGCGGTGCAGGAGGTCGCGCGCTCGCCCCGAACAGCCGGGGTTTCGGAACGCCTCGCCGCGGACCAGCGGATCGGCGTCGGCGGCCAAGTGCGCGAGGTCGGCGGGGTCGGTGGCCGGGTGGCGGGCGGCGAGGAGGCGCGACCAGCCGCCGCCGCGGGCGAGGCGGGCGAGGTCGGCGGCCGGCAGGTTCGGGTCCGGCGGCTCGAAGCCGGCGAGGTCGGCGCGGCTGCCGGCGCGGCGGAGGGGCTCCTCCAGGGAACGGTCGCGGCCGGGATGCTCGGCGACGGCGGCGCGGACCGCCATCGCGCCATGCTCGGCGAGGCGGGCGAGGAGCGGCGGCGGGGTTGCCGGGTCGGCGGCGAGGGCAAGGGCGACGGCGAGCGGTGGGTCGGCCCCTTCCGCCGCTTCCGCCGAGAGACGCTCGGGCGGGACCGGCGCCCGCGCCGGCGGCACCCCTCCGGCGGGCGGCGCCGGTAGGGCGGCCGGCGCCGAGGGGTGCGCGGTGGCGGTGGCGCGGATCGCCGGCACCGGGTCGGCGGCGAGGCGGGCGAGGGCCTCGGGCGGGGTCGCCGGATGGCGCGCGGCGAGCCGGCGCGCCCACTCGCCGCCGGCGGCGAGCGCCGCCAGCTCCGCGGGATCGAGGCTCGGATCGGGGGGCGACGGGCCGGCGAGGCCGCGGGCACTGCCGGCGCGGCGCAGGCGATCGAGGGCCTCGGCGGGGGTCGAGGGGTTGGCCGCGGCGTCGGCGCGGACCCAGAGGTTGCCGTCCTCGGCGAGCCGCGCGAGCACCGCGGGCGGGGTCGAGGGATGCGCGGCGACCCGCCGGCGGACGCCGGCGCGCGGGTCGGCGGCAAGCGCCGTCAGCTCCTCGGAGCCCGCCGCGGCGACGCGGGCGGCGAGCGCCTCCTCGCTCTCGGCGCCGCCGCCGGCGGGCCTTGAAAACGGATCGGGCGGCCGGCGTCCGTTGACCATCGAGCCGAGCCTACCGCTGGAGACAAGACCCGCGGCGGCGGAGCGGCGTCGGCCACCTCGTGGGAGGCGCCGGCTGCCCCTCCCCGCTCCGCCGCCGCGGCCTCATCCCTCCCGGTGGGGCCGGCTCGCGAGCGCGTCGCCGGCCGTCACATCTTGAGGCTCACCGACCCGATGACCCGGCCCTCTTCGAGCTCCTGGAACTGGTCCTCGTTGGTGTCGGTGTAGGCAACCTCGACGGTCAACGCACCGTGGGTGTAGCCGAGCCCGCCGCGGAAGTCGAAGTACTCGCGGAGGCCGACTATGTCGGCGAACGTGCTGTAACCGGCGTGGAGGCCGAGGTTGAAACCCTTCCCGAGTGGGATGTCGACCTTGCCGTCGACGTAGTGTCCGTCGCCGCCGAAGCCGAGGAAGTCGTCGGCGTAGGAGTACTTGACCTTGAACGTCTTGTACAGGAGGGACGCGTAGTACTCCTCGTAGTTGATCTCCTCGTGCTTCGGGTACTCGTAGTGGATCGCCCCCAACTCCCAGCCGAAGCCGCTCTCCCCCTGCCAGAGATAGCCCGCATAGAGGTCGAACTCGGCGTGGGTCTCGATCCCGAGACCGATCGCGCTGACCTCGACGTTGGAGCCCCAGACCCCGACGTAGAACCCGCCGGCGAGGAAGTCGATGTTGCCCTGGACAGCGGGATCCTCGTTGGTCTGCGAGATGCCACGGAGGACGTACTCGGTGGTCAGGGTGACACCGCCGACGAACGTCGGCGATCCCGCCGCCTCCTCCGCCTCCGCCTCCGCCGCCGCCTCCTCCTGCGCGTCGGCGGCTGCAATCCAGACCAGGACCAGCGCTGCAGCGATCGTGCTAGCTCTCTTCATCGCTCTCTCCTCTCTCTTCGCCAGCCGACCGCGCCGCACGCCCGCCCTCCGGGGCCGCGCGATCGGGGGTCAGAATACGATCGACGTCGGGGACCACCACGGTCCCCGCCGCCAGTTCGAAAACGCCCAGTGCCGCAAGCGGAGAGATGCGCGGACCGTCGGCCCAGGCCCGGCTGGGCAACGGCAAGGGCTCGACGCGGAGGTCCGCGCGCACGGGAAAAGCGATCCATTCGGGGCGGCGCACCGCGCGCGCCACGAGCAGCCGGCCGGGGACGGCGGCGTCGGAGCGGCCCGACGGCCCGCCGGCGCCCGGGCGGCGCGGGTCGAAGCGGCGGCCGAGGTCGACCACCGGCACCGCGCGGCCGCGCCAGACGACCAGGCCGAGGAGGTCGTCGGCGGCGCCCGGCACCGGCGTCACCGGCACCGCGCGCAGCACCTCCTCGACCTGCGCCAGGCTGAGGCCGAAGAGCGTCGCGCCCGGACGGCCGTCGGGGTCGGACGAGAAGAGCGCGACCGCGCCGAGGCGCCGCGTGGACGGCTGGGCCGACGCGGGCGCGGGGGCCGCCGCGCGCGGCGATCGGGAGCCGGCGCGGAAGGACGCGCCGTTGCTGGCGACGGCGCCGTAGATGCCGGAAACGCCGGCGTCGCCCTTGCCCCGCGCGCCGTTGCCGGCCGCCCGGACGGCCGCTTCCGCCGCCTCGCCGTCCGGCCGCAGGCGATCCGGCGCGATCACCAGCGCCAGACGCCCGTCGTCGAGCGGGAGGGCCGCGGTGAAGCGCCCGCCGCAGGCCGCCCGCACCGCCTCGGGGAGCGCCAGCGGCGCCTCGCCGGGGCCGCCGGCAGCGCGCGCCACCCGGTCGACCTGGAGCCCCCGGCGGTCGCCGGCACCGCCGACGACCAGGATCGGCCCGCGGCCGTCGGCGCCCGGGGTCTCCGGCAGCCCGAGCAGCGCCGCCAGCGAGTAGACGGGGATGTCCCCGGCGGCGCCCTCGCGGCGCTCCTGCGCCGGATCGCCCGGCGCGGCTCCCGCGGCCGGCCGCGCCCCGCTCCGGCCCGCCGCCTCCGGCAACCGGCCGACCCGCCCTCCCGCCCCCGGATCGCGCTCCATCCGGTCGGCGCGCTCGATCGCCGCCACCCGCCGGCCTTCGATCGCGTAGCTCTGGCCGCCCGCCTCGCAGCGCAGCAGCACCCCCGCGGCGCCGCCCGGCCGCGGGGCGGGGCCGATCGCCGCGCCGGCCGCCCGGGCGCCCTTCACCGCCGCCGCCCCCGCCGCCCGCGCGCTCAGCACGCCTCTCTCCTCTCCGGCCGGGCCGGCGCCGGGGAGCCGGCGGCGAGCAGGCGTGCGATCTCGCGCGGCGAGCCGACGGCGTCGGCCAGCCCGCGCTCGATCGCCCGCTGCGGCATGCCGGCGACCACGCAGCTCGCCGCGTCCTGGGCGAAGGTGCGGCCGCCGCGGGCGCGGATCGCGGAGAGCCCCTGGACGCCGTCGCTCCCCATGCCGGTGAGGACGACGCCGCGGGTCCGGCCGCCGAACGCCTGCGCCGCCGCCTGCATGGTGACGTCGACCGCCGGGCTGTGGCCGTGGACCTCGTGGCCCGCGATCAGCCCGACGCGCAGGTCGGGGCGCAGGACGAGCTGGTGGCCGCCCGGCGCCACCAGCACCGTCGCCGGCTCCAGCTCGTCCCCCTCGCACGCCTCGCGCACCGCGAGCGATACCCGCCGCGCGAGCTGCGCCGCGAGCACGCGGGTGAAGGTCGCCGGCAGGTGCTGGACCAGGAGCACCGCGGCCGGGAAGTCGGCGGGGAGGTCGGAGAGCAGCTCGCGCACCGCCACCGGGCCGCCGGTCGAGGCGCCGATCACCACCACCCCGCCCGGCGGCAGCCGGCGGCCGGGACGGCGCCCGGCCAGGTACTCGGGAGCGGCGGCCGGACGGAGCGCGGCGGCCGGTCGCCGCACCAGGCTCCGGATCACCCGCACCCCGGCCGCGGCGCGCACCTTGGCGACGATCTCGGCGCGCAGCGCCTCGGGGTCGAGGCCGCCCTCGGGCGGGAACTTGAGCACGAAGTCGACCGCGCCGGCCTCGAGCGCGGCCAGCGTGCGGCCGGCGGCGCGCCCCGAGACGCCGCTGATCACCACCACCGGGGTCGGCGTCTCGGCCATGATCCGGCCGAGCGCGGCGAGGCCGTCGAGGCGCGGCATCTCGAGGTCGAGGGTGACGACGTCGGGCGCGACCTCGCGCACCAGCGCCGCCGCGCGCTCGCCGTCGAGCGCGGTCGCCGCGACCTCGACCCCGGGCGCGCTCGCGAGGTACGAGGCGAGCAGCCGGCAGACGAACGGCGAGTCGTCGGCGACCACGACGCGCAGCGGCCGCTCGCCGCCGGCCTCGAAGGCGGGGCTCCCGCTCCTTAAGGTCACGACGGCGGCGCCTCCGGCCGCGGCCGCGCCGCCAGGCGGCGCACCGCGTCGAGCAGGACGGCGTCCGGGTAGGGCTTGACCAGGTACTCGGAGGCGCCCAGCTCGAACGCCCGCGCGCGGTGCTTGTCGCCGGCGCGCGAGGTGATGAAGACGATCGGCACCGCGGCGAGCGCCGGCTGCCCCTGGAGAGTCGCCGCCAGCTCGTAGCCGTCCATGCGCGGCATCTCGATGTCGAGCAGGATGGCGTCGGGCAGGCGCGCCGCGCGCTGCAGGATCTCGAGCGCCTCGACGCCGTCGCGGGCGGCGATCGGGTTCCAGCCGGCGCCGCGCACCAGGTTGGTCAGCACCCGGCGCACCGACAGCGAGTCGTCGACGATCATCACGTCGAGCGCGCGCCGGGCGAGCCGGCGACGTCCGATTTCAACCCCGAGCCGCGCCGGCAGCGCGCCGGGGCGCTCCTCGGCGGCGACCAGCTCGCCGGGCTCGAGGATCAAGACCACGCCGCCGTCGCCGGTGAGGGTCGCGCCGCTCACCCCGCGCACCCGGCGCAGGAGGCCGCCCAGGGGCTTGACCACCACCTCGCGCGCCTCGATCAGCCGGTCGACCCCGAGCGCCAGCCGCCGGCCGCCGAGCTCGAGCACCACCACCGGCATCCGCGCCGGCGGCTCGTCGGCGGCCTCGGCGAGGCCGAGCGCGGTCTCGAGCCGGATCAGCGGGTGGACGCGGCCGTCGAGCCGCACCACCGGCTCGGTGCCCAGCCGCTCGACCTCCGCGCGGTCGAGGCGGACGATCTGCGCCACCGCCGCGAGCGGCAGGGCGAAGGTCTGGCCGGCGGCGCCGACCATCAAGACGCGGGTGATCGCCAGCGTGATCGGCAGGCGGATGGTCACCGTCGTGCCGGTGCCCGGCTCGGAGTCGATCGTCACCGTCCCCTCGAGCCGCTCGACGGTGGCCTTGACGACGTCGAGGCCGACGCCGCGCCCGGAGACCTCGGAGACCGCGCCGGCGGTCGAGAAGCCGGGCGCGAAGAGGAGCGGCAGGAGCGCGCCGTCGGCGAGCCCGGCGGCCTCCTCCTCGGTCAGGTAGCCGCCGGCGACCGCCGCCGCGCGCACCTGCTCGGGCTGGATGCCGGCGCCGTCGTCGGCCACCCGCAGCACCACCTGGGTCCCCTCGCGGGCGGCCGACAGGTGCACCATCGCCGGCTCGGGCTTGCCGACGACGCGGCGCAGCTCGGGCGGTTCGATGCCGTGGTCGACGGCGTTGCGCATCAAGTGGAGGAGCGGGTCGGCGACCTCCTCGAGCACGGTCTTGTCGAGCTCGACCTCGCCCCCCTCGATCGCGAGACGGACCCGCTTGCCCTGCCGGCCGGCGGTCACCCGCACGGCGCGCTGGAGCCGGCTCGCGAGCTGGGCCAGCGGCACCATGCGCAGGCGCATCAGCTTGTCCTGGACCTCGCTGGTCAGCCGGCCGAGGCGGCCGAGGTAGCTGTCGAGGTCGCCGAGCGAATCGCCCAGCTCGCCGCCCACCGCGCCGAGGTCGCTGCCGGTCTCGGTCAGCTCGCGGGAGAGCAGATGCAGCTCGGTGTAGCGGTCGAACTCGAGCGCGTCGTCGAAGCCGGCGGCGGCGAAGCTCACGACGGCGCCGCGACCGCCCCCTCCGGCGGCCACCGCCAGAGGCACCGCGGGCGCCCCGGCGCCGAGCGCCAGCACCTCGTAGCCGGCCTCGAGCCGGCCGGCGACCCGCCGGACGCGGTTGACCGAGAGGTCCAGCTCGCCGACCTCGCGCGCCAGCTCGCCGTGGCACTGCTCGAACGTCGAGCGGTTGACCACCAGCTCGGAGACCAGCCGCACCAGCTCGTCGAGGCGCTCGATCGGCACCCGCACGAAGCGGCCGGAGAGCGCGGGCTCGGCGCGCCCCCGGCCGGCGGCGGGCGCGGCGGCGCCGAGCGCGGCGAGGCCGGCGAGGTCGAGCGGCGGCTCCTCGCCGAGCGGCTCGAGCCCTTCCGGGCGCGGGTCGGCCAGCTCCGGCGGCAGATCCTCCTCGCCCAGGAGGGCGCGGTAGCGCGCCTCGAGCGCGCCGGCCGCGGCGCCACCCTCGAAGCCGCCGTCCTCGAGGCCGTCGCCGCCGCTCACCCCGTCCTCGAGCGCGTCGGTGGTCGCGAGCAAGAGGTCGACGACGACGTCGTCCACCGGCACCGCGCCCGATGCCGTGCGGTCGAGCAGGTCCTCCATCCGGTGGGCGAGCCCCGCCACCCGGCGGTAGCCGACCAGCGACGCCGCGCCCTTGAGCGTGTGGACCGAGCGGCGGACCTCGCCGAGCGCCTCGCCGTGGCCGTCGCGCAGCCGCTCGAGGGCGCCGGCGATCGCCCGCAGGTGGTCGCCGGCCTCGTCGTGGAACGCCTCGAGCAGCTCGGCGGAGAGCGCCTCGGCGTGAACCGCGGGCGGCGCGCCGGCCGGATGCGCCACGGCGGGCGTTATCGCCGACGGCGCCGCGGCCGAGGGCTCGCGCCGCGCCGCGCCGGCGGCGGCGAGCAGGCGCTCGACCTCGGCCTCGTCCTCGCCCTCGGGCGCGCCGCGCAGGCGCCGGAAGGCGCGCACCGCCTCGGCCAGGTGGGCGCGGTCGGCCGGCCGGCCGCCGGCCAGCCCTTCGAGGTACGACTCGATCCCGGCCACCCCGGCGCCGAGCGCCGCGGCCGCTTCGCCGCCGCTCGCGACGCCGCCGCCGGCGGCCTCCTCGAGCGCCTCCTCGAGGAGGTTCGCGATCTGCGACAGGACGCCGAGCCCGATCATCGCCGCCGCGCCCTTGATGCTGTGGGTGAAGCGGTGCGCCTCCTCGAGCGCCTCGTCCGCCGGCGCGCCGCGGCGCCAGGCGTCGATCCCCTCGCGGATCCGCGGCAGATAGCCGCGCACCTCGGCGACGAAGCCGGCCAGGAGGTCACGGTCGATCGGCGCAGTCATCAGCGGTCCTCCGCAGTCATCGCCGTTCCTCCGCGGTCATGCCGCCGCCCGCTCGGCGCGCCGGTGCCCCAGCGCGCCGTCGAAGAAGACCGGGCAGAGGTCGAGCGGGTCGAGCCCGACCATCTCGCCCGGGGCGAGGAACAGGTAGCCGCCCGGGCGCAGCCGGCCGGCGAGGTCGGCGACCACCCGCCGCCGCCGCTCGGGGCGGAAGTAGATGAGGACGTTCTGGCAGAAGATGACGTCCTGGAGCCCGACCCGGTACTCCTCCGGCCGCGCCAGGTTGAGCCGGGCGAAGGAGACCGACCGGCGCAGCTCGTCGCGCACCCGCCAGGCGCCCTGGGGATCGCCCGCGACCGGCTCGAGCCAGCGGCGGCGGAAGGAGTCGGGCAGGGTGCGCAGGCGCGCCGGCGGGTAGCGGCCGGCGCGCGCCCGCGCCAGCGCCCGCTCCGAGAGGTCGGAGCCGCAGACCTTGATCTGCCAGCCGCCGAGCCCGGCGCCGTCGAGCGCGGCGCGCATCGCCATCGCCAGCGACCAGGCCTCCTGGCCGGCGGCGCAGCCGGCGCTCCACGCGGTCAACGCCGGGATCCCCTGGCGCGCCCGCTCGGCCGCCAGCTCCGGCACCACCCGCCGCATCAGCGCCTCGAACGACGGCGGGTGGCGGAAGAACCCAGACTCCTGGTTGACCACCAGCTCGGCCAGCTCGCGCCACTCGCGGCCTCCCTCCGGCTCGCGCGCGACCAGCCGGTGGTAGTCGGCGTAGCGGTCGAGACCCAGCTCGCGCATCCTCTGCCAGAGGCACCAGCCGAGGAAGCGTGCCCGGCTCGCGCCGAAGGTGAGGCCACAGCGGCTCTCGATGAGCTCGCTCCACGCCGCCAACTCGACCGCGCTGAGGTCCGGGCGGACGCCAGCGACCGCAGCGGGCGGTCGTTCGAGGACCGCTGTAGGCCTCGGCAGCATCGCTCGCGGCTCCTACGCCGCCGCCCGCCGCTGCGGCAGGCGGAAGCGGTCGAGCGACTCGCGCAGCTCGTCGGCCAGCTCGGCGAGGTTGCGGATCGCCACCGCGGCCTGCTTGGTGCCGGCCGAGGTCTGCTGGGTCACCTCGGAGATCTCGCTCATCGACCGCGCCACCGACTCCGAGCCGCGCGCCTGCTGCTTGGAGGCCATCGAGATCGACTGGATCAGCTCCGACAGGCGGTTCGACACCGCCTCGATCTCGCCCAGGGCGCGGCCGGCCTCGTTGGCCACCGACGAGCCGGCGACCACCTCGCGGGTGGTCGCCTCCATCGCCGAGACCGCCTCGACGGTCTCGCTCTGGATCGCCTTGATCAGGGTGCCGATCCGCTTGGTCGCCTCGGCCGAGCGCTCGGCCAGCCGCTCGACCTCCTCGGCGACCACCGCGAAGCCGCGCCCGGCCTCGCCGGCCATCGCCGCCTGGATCGAGGCGTTGAGCGCCAGGATGCTGGTGCGGTCGGCGATGTCGCCGATCAACTGGACGATCTCGCCGATCTCCTGCGACGACTCGCCGAGCCGCTTGATCCGCCGCGAGGTCTCCTGCACCTGGCCGCGGATGGCGTTCATGCCGGCGATGGTCTTGCCCACCGAGTCGGTGCCGGTGCGGGCGTTGGTGAGCGCCTGCTCGGCGACCGCGGCCGCCTGCGCCGAGGTCTCCGACACCTGCTGCATCGAGACCGCCATCTCGTCGACCGCGGCGGTGGTGTCGACGATCTGGAGCGCCTGCTGCTCGCTGCCCTGGGCCAGGTGCTCGGTGGTGGTCTGGATCTCGCTCGCCGACGAGCTGACCTGGAGCGTGGTGTCGCGCACCTCGCCGATGACCCGGCGCAGCTCGACGATCATCACGTTGAACGAGTCGGCGATGGCGCCGGTGACGTCGGGGGTGACCTCGGCCTCGCCGGTCAGGTCCCCCTCGGCGACGCCCGACACCTCGTCGAGGAGCTTCCTGATCGACCCCTGGATGCGGTCGCGCTCCTCGCGCGACTGGATCAGGGTCAGGGTGCTGTCGAGCATCGAGTTGAGCGAGGTCGCCATGGTCCCCAGCTCGTCGCGGCTCACGACCGGCGCGCGCGCCTGGAGGTTGCCGACGTTGATCTGGGAGAACAGGTTGGTGATGGCGCGGATCTGGCGCACCAGGCCGCCCGAGAGGACGAAGGCGGCGGCGGTGACCAGGATCGCGGCGGCCAGCACCACCAGGCCGGTGAAGAGCGCCAGCCGCCGCACCGGCGCCTGGACCTCGGCCAGCTCGGTCTCGGCGACCAGACCCCAGGTGGTGCCGGCTTCCTCGGAGCCCTCGACCACCAGCGGCGACCACGAGCTGAGCACCGGCACGCCGCGGTAGTCCTCGATCACCGCGGTGCCCTTGCGGCCCGCCAGGGACTCGCTCGTGGCCCGGGTGCTCACCGTCATCCGCTCGCTGAGGACGCTCCCTCCGGCGGCGCGGCGGTCCTCGAAGCGCGAGTCGCTGCGCCAGCGGCGGTCGGCGCCGACCAGGTAGCTGTCGCCGCTGGCGCCCAGCCCCGCGGTCTCCTGCATGATGGCGTTGACCTGGGCGAACGGCGCCTGGTAGATCAGGACTCCCACCCAGTCGAGCGGATTCCCCTCGAGGTCGAAGGTCCAGATCGGCGAGCCGACGAAGATCGCCACCTCGCCGTCGATCTCGGCCGCCTCGCTCAAGAAGGTGCGCTCCCCCGGCTGTCCCGCGAGCCGGCGGTAGACGCCGGCCAGGTTGGTGTCCTTGTAGGGGCCGGTCTCGAGGTTGGTGGCGAACACCGGCCGCTTGGTCCACGAGTAGACGACGTTGCCCGAGGTGTCGACCAGGAGGACGTCGAGGTAGCCGTGGATCGGCAGGTAGAACGGGAAGAAGGTGCTCTGCTCGGCGTGCGCCGCGGCGTAGCCGCTGCCGTCGCCGGCGTCGGCCAGCTCGGGCTTGCCGAGGTAGAGCGAGCGCAGGCGCGGGGCGCCCAGCTCGCGGAAGCCGGCGGCCATCTGCTCCATGCCGCCGATCACGCCGGGGTCGGTCGACACGTCCTCGACGTCGACCCGCCAGACCTGGAGCAGGCGGGCGATGCCGTTGGTCTTGAGGTCGCGCACCGCCTCGAGCGCCCGGAAGGCCTCGGCGTTGAGCGTGTTCGAGGCGGTGATGTAGCCGACGACGCCGAGCACCACCAGCGGGATCAGCGCCAGGACGAGCAGCGAGAGCAGCACCTTGTTGCGGATGCTGTCGCCCACCGCCGCCACCGGACGCGAGCCGCGGACGCGGCTCCAGAAGCCCTTTCGATTCGCCATGACATCCTCCTCCGATCTCTCCACGATCCCCGGAAAAAACGATCTCGCCCGGCCGCCTACGCGGCCTCGAACCGCCGCACCTCGGGCGAGGCGAAGAAACGCTCGACGTCGAGCACCGCCACCAGCCGGCCGCCGTGCTCGGCGACGCCGGCCAGGAAGGGGGTGACGCGGTCGGCGACCTCGGCGGTGGGCGAGTCCAGCTCGCCCAGGCCGACCAACCCGTGCACCCGGTCGATCAGGAGGCCGGCGGTGATCTCCTCCGGCGCGCCGCCGCGGACGACCAGCATGTGCGCCGGCCGCGCCTCCGCCTCGGTCACCAGGCCGAACAGCTCCGCCGGGTCGAGCACCGCCAGCACGTCGCCGCGGAGGTTGGCGACGCCGCGCACCCACGGCGGCACGTTCGGCACCGGCGTGGTCGGCGGCGGCAGGCCGATCTCCGAGAGGTGCTCGAGCGGCACCGCGTAGCGGCCGCCGGCGAGCGAGAAGAGCAGGTGCTGGCGCGCCTCGGGCTCGGCGCGGGCGGGCCCCGGCCCGCCCGCCGCGCCCGAGGCGGCGATCTCCTCGTCGACCGCGGCGATGAGGTCGCCGAGAGGGTCGCCGAGCGGATCGCCCTCGGGGATCCCGCCCTCCGGCAGGTCGTGCTCGGGCAGGTCGCTCATAGCAGCCGGGCCACCGCCGTGCGGAGCTGTTCGGCGTCGAACGGCTTGATCAGGTACTCGTCGGCGCCCTGCTTCAAACCCCAGAAGCGGTCGGTCTCCTGGTTCTTGCTGGTCACCATCAGCACCTTGATGTTGCGCGTCTCGGGCGCCGACTTGATCTGGCGGCAGACCTGGAAGCCGTTCTTCTTGGGCAGCACGACGTCGAGCACCATCAGCCGCGGGCGGAGGCTCAGCGCCTTCTCGAGCGCCTCCTCGCCGTCGCCGGCGGTGTGGAGCTGGTAGCCCTTGGGCTCGAGCGCTCCGGTCATCAGCTTGAGGTCGGTCGCACTGTCCTCCACCACCAGGATCGTCTCCGCGGCCATCGGCTCTCCTCCCCCGTTTCGAAAGCGGTCGTGACTCAGAAGCGGACGTGGTCGATCGCGCGCGCCAGGTCGCGCAGGAAGACGGCGTAGCTCTCGCGCCACTGCGCGGCGATGGTGCGCGAATGGAACTGGCCGGCCAGGAGCTCGAGGTAGACCCGCATCACCTCGGCCATGCCGCGGCCGAGCTCGCGGAAGGTGGCGCGGCGCTCGTTCGAGTCACGCGACCAGGTGCGGTAGAGGCCGAGGGCGGTCTCGATCCCGAGCCGGTTGTCCTTGGCGGTCAGCAGGCGCGCCATCGGATAGCGCTGGCCGAGCGCGCGCAGGTGGGCGTCGAGCGAGAGCGCGCCGGCGCCGGCGCCGGTGTGGACCTCGGCGAACTCGATCAGGCGGTCGACCATCGCCGCCAGCACCTCGAGCGCGACCGGCGGCCGGCGCGCCACCCGGCGCTCGCCGAGCCGCGCCATCTCCTGCTCGAGCTCCGAGAGGAACCCCGCCAGGCGCGCCTCGTAGCCGACGTCGGCCTGGTCGTCGTCCCAGCCGAAGCCGAAGTCGGGGCGCGCCTCGACGTCGCCGCGGCGCTCCTCGTCGAGCCGGGAGAGCCCCTCGAGCAGGAGCTGGTTCCAGCCCCGGCGCACGGTGCGCGACGGCGAGAGCACCCGGTCGGTCATGCGGAAGCGGCCGTCCTTCCAGGACAGGAGCTGGAACACCGCGTCCTCCCCCTCGAGCGGCCCGAGGGTGGCGTGGACGATCTCGCCCTCGTCGAAGAACAGCACCCCCTCCTCGCCGCGGCGGCGCACCACCAGCCCGGCCCGGCGGCGCTCGGTGCAGATCACCTGGATGACGCTGGTCAAGTCGATCTCCTTGAGGTCCCCTTCGATCGGCATCGGACGCCCCCCGCCAGCCGGGTCAGAGCTGGCGGCAATGCCTCTCCACCGCCTGCACCAGCGCCGCGGGGTCGAAGGGCTTGGCGATGTGGTCGGCGGCGCCGGCGAGCCGGCCGCGGACCTTGTCCCAGAGGCCGTCCTTGCCCGAGAGCATGACCACCGGCACGCGGGCGGTGACCGGGTTGGCCTTGACCAGCTTGCAGAGCTGGAAGCCGTCCATGTGCGGCATGGTGATGTCGAGCAGGATCAGGTCCGGAACCGCCTCGTCGAGCTTGGCCAGCGCCTGGAGCGGGTTGGCGGCGACCAGCACGCCGTGCCCCTGGCGCTCGAGCGCCATGCCGACCAGCTTGAGCACGGTCGGGCTGTCGTCGACCACCAGGACGGTCCGCTTGGCGTGGCCGCCCGGGGCCGCCGCCTCGGCGCCCGCGGCCTGCTCGACCAAGGCGCTCGCCGCCTCGAGACGCCGCGCCAGCTCGGCGATCGCCTCGCGCAGCCCGGGGTGATCGGGCGCGAGCTGGCTCGCCACGCGGAGGCGGGTGATCCCCTCGTAGGCCCGGCCGAGGTTGAGGTAGGCGATGCCGAGGTGGACGTGGACCTCGACGCCGACGCGGTCGCCGGAGAGCGCCTCGAGCCGGGCGATCGCGCGCCGGACCGCGGCGCGGTCGACCTTGTCGTTGGCGAGGAGCGCCGGCACGTCCTCGAGCCGGAGCACCGAGCGGCAGGTCGGGCACTGCCCCATCTCGACCACCCCCTCGGCGAGGCAGAGCGGGCAGCGCCAGGCGCGGCGCGGCTTGCCCTTGTGGCCCAGACCTTGGGCGGGGCCCGGCGCGGCGCCACGAGCGGCGCGCATCCGCCCGAGCCAGGCGCGGGCGCGCTCGTGGCCGGGGTCGAGATCGAGCGCCCGCTCGAGGTGGCCGATCGCCTCCTCGCGGTCCTCGGCGACCGAGGCGAGCCAGAGCCAGGCCAGGGCCGAGGCATCGGGGTGCCCGGCGGCGCTCCGCAGGTGCAGGCGCGCGCGCTCCCTGTCGCCCGCCTTGGCGGCGGCGATCCCGGCGCGAAGGAGGTCGGCGAAGTCGCTCGCCGACGGATCGGGTCGAGTCTCCATCTCCGAATACCTCGTCGGACATGCCACGAGACGGCCGGGCCGCGGAAGGCCGGCGCCCGGCCGCCTCGTTCGGACGTTTCTAAGAGCTGACTAGAGTCAACTTGGAATATGTCTGCAATCAGTGTTCCAGTGAGCCAGCGTCAGTTGAAAGCCCTTTTCGGGGGCCGGCGAGCGGCGCGCGTCCGGGATCTGGACAGCGCGTCCTGAACGTGGACGGAGCGGCCCCGGGGGGTAGGGGCATAGGTGTTCATTTGACACAAACAATTCTTCTCTTAGAATCAACGGTCGATAGGTGGAAACCGATGACCGCTTCCGCAGCGCCACTCCCGGCGCCCGGGGGGCGCCGCGACGTGCTCGAGGCGCTCCCGCACGGGCTGCTCCTGACCGATCCCGACGACCGCGTGGTCTACGCCAACCCGCCGATGGCGGCGCTGGCCGGCTGCGCCGCCGCCGCCCTGGTCGGGCTGCCGGCGGCCGAGGTCCTGCCGGCGACCGAGAGCGCCTGGCTGCGGCCGACCGGGACGGCGGCAGGCGAGGGGGTCGAGCTCGAGCTCCGCTGCCGCGACGGCGGGCGGGTCTGGGTCCTGGTCCACGCCGCCCCGCTCGCCGGCGGCGGCTGGGTGCGGCTGGTCGCCGACATCGGCGAGCGCAAGCACGCCGAGAGCGACCAGGCGCGGCTGCAGCAGGCGCTCACCCACGCCGCGCGCGAGTGGCAGCTCACCTTCGACGCGGTCGAGACGCCGCTCCTGGTGATCGGGGCGGACGGCCGGGTGGCGCGCCTCAACCGCGCCGCCCAGCGGCTCGCCGGCCGCGGCTTCACCGAGCTGATCGGCCGGCCGCTCGCCGGGCTCGGCGCCGGCGAGCCGTGGCGCACCGCCGCCGAGCTGGTGCGCTCGACCGCCGACCGCAGCGGCCCGCGCTCGGCCTCGGCGCACGAACCGTCGCCCGGGACGGGCGCCAGAACAAGCGCCGGGACCGGCGCCGGCCGGGTGTGGGACCTCGCGGCCAGCGTCACCGCGCGCCCCGGCGAGGGGGGCGAGCGGATCATCGTCGTGATGCGCGACGTCACCGGCCTGGTCCAGCTCCAGGAATCGCTGCGTCGGAGCGAGGTGATGTCGGCGCTCGGCACCCTGGTCGCCGGCGTCGCCCACGAGGTGAGAAACCCGCTCTTCGGGCTCTCGGCGGTGCTCGACGCGTTCGAGAGCCGCTTCGGCGACCAGGAGGCGCAGCGCTCTTACCTGGACCTGATGCACGAGCAGGTGCGCCGGCTCAACGCGCTGATGCAGCAGCTCCTCGACTACGGCAAGCCGCCGGCGTCCGAGCGCGTGCCGGCCGACCCGGCCGAGGTCGCCGCCGAAGCCGCCGCCGGCTGCGCGCCGCTCGCCGCCGAGCGCGGCGTCGAGGTGGCGGTCGAGCCCGGCCCCGGGGTGCCGGCGGTGGCGATGGACCGCGCGCGCATGGTCCAGGCCTTCCGCAACCTGATCGACAACGCGATCCTGTACAGCCCGCGCGGCGGCCGGGTGCGGGTCGCGCTGGCGGCGGCCACGGATCCCGACGGCGGCGGCGACGACGACCGCCGCGAGGACGGCGGCGCACCCCGCCGCTGGGTCGCCGCCCGGATCGAGGACCGCGGCCCGGGCATCCCGGAGGAGGACCGGCTGCGGGTCTTCGATCCGTTCTTCAGCCGCCGCCGCGGCGGCACCGGGCTCGGGCTCTCGATCGTCTTGGGGGTGGTCGAGCAGCACGGCGGGCGGATCACCGCCGGCAACCTCCCCGAGGGCGGCGCGGTGATGGAGCTGCTGCTGCCCGCGGCGGAGCCGGCCGGCACCCCGGCGGAGCCGGCCAGGCCCCCGGCGGAGCCGGAAGGATGACGTGCGCCGCGACCGCGTCCTGATCGTCGACGACGAGCCGGCGATCCGCCTCGGGGTCGCCGACTTCCTGCGCGGGCAGGGCTACGACGTAGCCGAGGCCGCGACCCTGGCCGCGGCCCAGGAGGCGTTCGGCTCGGCGCCCCCCGACGCCGCGGTCGTCGATCACCACCTGCCCGACGGCGACGCGCTCGAGCTCCTGGCCTGGCTGCGCGAGGCGCAGATCGCGGTGCCGGTCGTGATCCTGACCGGCCACGGCTCGATCGACCTCGCGGTGCGCGCGATCAAGGAGGGCGCCGAGCAGTTCCTGACCAAGCCGGTCGAGCTGCCGGCGCTCGCGGTGGTGCTCGAGCGGGCGCTCGCCAACCAGCGCACCCGCCGGCGCGAGGCCGCCGGCCGCGCGCGCGGCGCCCGCCGGCCGCCCGAGCCGTTCCTCGGCGCGAGCCCGGCGATCCGCCGCCTGGCCGAGCTGTCCCGGCGGGTCGCGGCGAGCGACTCGACGGTGCTGATCCAGGGCGAGACCGGCTCGGGCAAGGGCGTGCTGGCGGCGTGGCTCCACGCCGCCGGGCCGCGCGCCGAGGAGCCGTTCGTCGACCTCAACTGCAGCGGACTCGGGCGCGAGCTGCTCGAGAGCGAGCTCTTCGGCCACGAGCGCGGCGCCTTCACCGGCGCCGCCGTGCACAAGCTCGGGCTCTTCGAGGTGGCCCACCGCGGTACCGTCTTCCTCGACGAGATCGGCGACCTCGATCCGGCGGTCCAGCCCAACCTGCTCAAGGTGATCGAGGAGGGGCGCTTCCGCCGGCTGGGCGACGTCCGCGACCGCCAGGTCGACGTGCGGCTGATCGCGGCGACCCACCAGGACCTCGCCCGGCTGGCCGCCGAGCGCCGCTTCCGCGGCGACCTCTACTACCGGATCAGCGCCATCCCGCTGGCGGTGCCGCCCTTGCGCGAGCGGACCGAGGACCTGCCGTCGATCGCCGCCGCGGTGCTCGAGCGGCTGGCCGCCGAGCTGGGGCGCGCGGGGATGACCCTGACCTCGGGCGCCCTGGCGGCGCTCGCCGCCTACCCCTGGCCGGGCAACATCCGCGAGCTGCGCAACGTGCTCGAGCGCGCCGTGCTGCTCGCCGACCGCCCCGAGATCGGCCGCGACGACCTGCGCTTCGACCCGCAGCCGGCGGCGGTCGCCGCCGCGGCCCCGCCGAGCACCCTCGAGGAGGCCGAGCGCCAGGCGATCGAGCACGCCCTCGCCGCCGAACGGGGCCGCGTCGCGCGCGCCGCCGCCCGCCTCGGCGTGCCGCGCAGCTCGCTCTACCAGAAACTCAAGAAGCACGGCATTCCGCTGCCGACCGAGGAGTGACGCGGCGCCTTCGCGGGCCGTCCAGGGACTGGACAGGTTTTCCGGAACCGGGACAGCCGCGGCACCCGTGCGAGGCGCCGGCGGCGGCGGCGCGCGGGCCTTCGGCGGCCGCCGCGCCGGCACGGAGACTGCTTGCTCCGCCGGCACGGTGACCCCGATACCGCCCCCGATACCGGCCGCCCGCCTGCTCATCGTCGACGACGAGGAGCCGATCCTGTTCGCGCTCCGGGAGTACTTCACGGCGCGGCGGTGGGAGGTCGACTGCGCCACCGAGCGCGCGGAGGCCGAGGCTCTGATCGCGAGCAGGAACTACGCGGCGCTGATCGCCGACCTGCGCTTGGCCGGCGACGGCCACGACGGCCTCGAGCTGGTCGGCTACGCGACCGGCCGCTCTCCCGCCACCCACGTCGTCGTGCTCACCGCCTACGGCTCGCCCGAAGTCGAGCTCGCCGCCCGCCGCCGCGGCGCCCAGGCCTTCCTCCACAAGCCGATCCCGCTCGCCGAGCTGGAGCGGGTGGTGGCCGGGCTGGTTTCGGCCTACCAGAGCAGCGCGTAGCCGACCTTCAGGAAGAAGGTCCGGTCGGCCTGGGTGAGGTCGATCGACTGCGTCCCCAGCCGGGTGTCCGAGTAGCCGGCGAAGAAGACGGTCTGGGGGTTCAGCTTGTAGGAGAACAGGAGCTGGGTGAAGAGGTCGTCCTCTTCTTCCTGGAAGCCGGGGACGACGTAGAGCGCGAGGTCGCGGTCGAGCTGCTGGTACTGGACGATGGCGCGGACGAAGGTGCGGGCGTTCAAGAAGTAGCGCAGCGTCGTCTGCGACAGGTTGGCCTCGAGATAGGTGCCGCCGGCGACCCGCGACTCCTCCCACAGGTGCTCGGCCTCGGCCGAGAAGCGCGTGCCGAGGTTGACCTCGACCCGCGGCACGACGCGCAGGAACTCCGCCTGGCGCGCGTTGACGAAGTCGATGATCTCGCCGCCGCGGACGAACAGCTCGGCGAAGAGGTCGCCCGAGGGGCGGATCGACACCCGCACGTCGCTCCTCAGGTTGTCGTAGGTGACGCCGGCGAAGCGCTCGCGGTTGGGCCGCAGGCCGAAGGTGACCTTGGTCTGGCTCGGCCCCTCGTAGCGCCCCTCGAAGTTGTAGCTGTTCTCGATCAGCTCGCCGTCCTGGCGCTCGGTGTAGACCCCGTCGGCGATCACCAGCAGCCGGCTGTACCAGCCCCCCGGCTTGCCCCAGAAGGTGCGGATCACCTGGGTGCCGGCGCGCCGCGCGTCGACCTGGGGGAGGAAGCCGCTGTCGGCGCGGAAGTCCTCGCCGAACGAGCGGAGCTGGCCGAAGAGGCTCCAGTTGCGGGTGGCGCGGTTGTAGTTGAGGGTCCACGCCAGGTCGTCGAACGAGCCCTGCGGCTGGCCGCGCTCGGCGGCGAACGGCTCGGGGTAGCGGGTGGTCGAGCCGAGGAGCTGGAAGCGCAGCGAGTCGGAGTCGGTCAGCCGTAGCGTGCCGTCGAGGCCGTAGACGTGGTTCTGGTAGTCGCTCTCCCCCTCGCGCCCGGCGTAAAGCAGCCCCAGGGTCGAGCGCGCGCCGACGTCGCGCCGCCAGCGCACCACGCCGGAGAGCACGTCCTCCTCGATCGTCGCCAGCCGCGAGGACTCCGGCCCGGGCAGGATCAGGTTGTTGATCCGGTCCTCGGCGACGAAGACGCCGAAGGCGTTCTCCTCCTCCTTGCCGGTGACCTTCAGCCCGAACGCCGGGTCGGCGACGGTGCGGGTGAAGACGGCGTTGATCGGGGTCGAGAAGTAGTCGGCCCCTTCGAGGAAGAACGGCCGCTTCTCGGGGAAGAAGAGGGCGAAGCGCTCGTTGACCTCGAGCTGGGCGGCGTCGGCCTCGACCTGGGAGAAGTCGGGGTTGACGGCGCCGAGGAGGGTGACGTTGGGGGTGATCCCCCAGCGCGCGGTCAGCCCGGCCTCGACCTCCTCGTCGCCCTCGGCGAGCGGCTCCTCGAGGGCCGGGCGGCGGTCGGTGCGATCGGCGGTGACCGTCGGCGTCAGCTCGACGTTGTGGCCGCTGGCGACGCTGGCGAAGCCGGCCGCCGGCTGGTACTGGCAGACCAGGCAGTCGAGGTCGCGCCGGTTGGCGGTCGAGTAGATCTCGTGCACCACCGAGCGCGGGTAGACCCGCTTGGCGAGGAAGCCCCAGGTCTGCCCGCCGGCCGTGCGCGGGAAGCGGAGCTGGCGGAAGGGCACCGCGATCTCGACCGTCCAGCCACCGTCGTCGATGCGGCCGGCGGCGTCCCAGATCGCGTCCCAGGAGGCGTCCTCGGTGTCGTCGACGTCGCTGACGATGGCGTCGCCCTGGACCCCGAGCGGGTTGACCGTGAAGCGGTAGGCGCGCCGGCGGTCGGCGAAGGTGTCGATGGCGAAGGCGACGGTGTCGTCGACGAAGTCGTTGTCGCGGTCGGCGAGGTGGGCACGGATCGCCCCCGGATCGGGGTCGTGGGCGCGGAAGGCGACGTAGAGGTTGTCGCGGTCGAAGGTCATCAGCGCCTCGGTCTCGACCGGCGGCGCGACGTTGTCGCCGGGGAGCCACTCGTGGGTCAGCGGCACCACCGCCGCCGCCGCCCACGCCGGCTCGTCGAGGCGGCCGTCGATCTCGATCGGCGAGACGGCGGGCGCGACCTCGATCGCGCGGCCGGGCGGCGCGGCCGGCGTCGCGAGCGGCGCCTCCGGCGGCGGCCCCTCCTGTGCCGCGGCCGGCGCCGAGGCCGCGGCCAACAGGAGCGCAAGCAGGGCGCCGAGCGGGCGATTCAGCGCGGCGGACCGCCGCGGAACGACTGACGCGGGCATGCAGCTCCCCCGGGATGCGGAACGCGCATCGAATGCAGTATGGGATCTCCGTGTTGAGCGAGCGCGAAGGTGGGAGAGAATACCACGCGGAAAGTAGGTACATCGATGAACCGATGGCGCCGCGGCGGCCCTCGCCGGCCCCGAGCCGGGGAAGCCCCACAGAGGGCGGGCCCAGGCGCCGCCGCCGCCGTCCTCGCCCTGGCGATGGCGGCCGTGCCGGCGGCCGGCGGCGAACCGCCGGCCGAGGCGCCGGCTGGGCGGCCGCCCGTGGTGCCGGCGGACGCCGCCGCGGGGCCCTTCCCGCGCCTGATCCTGCGCGGCGTGACCGTGCTCGACGGCACCGGGGCGCCGCCCTGGGGCCCCGCCGACGTGGTCGTCGAGGGCGGGCGGATCGCCGCCGTGGTCGCGCTCGGCGCGCCCGGGACGCCGATCGACCCGGCGCGGCGGCCGGCCGCCGGACCCGGCGGCCGCGAGCTCGACCTCGACGGCGCCTGGGTGCTCCCCGGCCTGGTCGACACCTTCGGTCACGCGGGCGAGGAGCCGGAGTACGCCTACGCCCTGATGCTCGCCCACGGCGTGACCACGGTCCGCGAGCCGCTCTGCGCGCCGGATTTCGCGGCCTGCCTCGAGCTCGCCGCCGAGAGCGCCGGCGGCCGGATCGCGGTGCCGCGGGTCGTCCCGTGGATCGCCTTCGGCCGCGGCCACGACGGCCCGATCACCACCCCCGAAGAGGCGCGCCGCTGGATCGCCGGGGCGGCGGACGGCGGCGCCCGCGGGGTGCGCTTCCGCGGCGGCCGGCCGGAGGTGCTGTTCGCCGCCCTGGAGGAGGCCGATGCGCGCGGCCTGGCCACCGCGGCCCACCACGAGCCGCTGTCGGTGGCCCGCGCCGACGCCCTCGCCACCGCCCGCCGCGGCCTCGACCTGCTCGAGCACTGGTACGGGCTGCCCGAGGCGCTCTTCGCCGGCGGCGTGCTCCAGGACTACCCGCCCGACTACAACCACGCCGACGAGCAGGACCGCTTCGCCGCCGCCGGCCGGCTCTGGCTGGCCGCGCCCGGCCCCGGGAGCGAGCGCTGGGGCGAGGTGATCGACGAGCTGGCCGCGCGCCGCGTCGCGCTGGTCCCGACCCTCTCGCTCTACGAGGCGCACCGCGACGTGATGCGCTCCCGCGGCGCCGAGTGGCACGCCGAGTACACCTCGCCCGCGCTCTGGCGGTCGTTCGCCCCCCGCCGCACCGGCTATGCCTCGCCGTTCCACGCCTGGACCTCCGAGGACGAGGTGGCCTGGCGCGCCAACCTCCGGCGCTGGATGGACTTCCTCGCCGATTACGCGCACCGCGGCGGGCGCGTGACGATGGGGAGCGACGCCGGGTTCATGTACTCCCTCTACGGCTTCGCGGCGGTGCGCGAGATGGAGCTCCTGCGCGAGGCCGGCCTGAGCCCGCTCGAAGTGGTGCGCGCCGCCACCCTGTGGGGCGCCGAGTCGCTCGGGATCGCGGCCGAGACCGGCAGCGTCGAGCCCGGCAAGCGGGCCGACCTGCTGGTGGTGGCGGAGAACCCGCTCGCCGACCTCAAGGTCCTCTACGGCACCGGCACCCCGCGGCTCACCGCCGGCGGCGAGGTCGGGCGCGCGGGCGGCGTGCTGTGGACGATCCGTGGCGGCGTGCTCTTCGACGCCGGGGCGCTGCGCGCCGGCGTGCGCGCCTGGGTGGCGGCGGCGCGCGCCGAGGACGGACCCTAGCCGATGAGATCCAGCCGCAAGCCCCACCCCCGGTCTCCTTCCCCCGGCGGCTCCGCCGAGCCGCCGGCGCTGCCGCCGGACCTCGCCGAGCTCCAGCGCGAGCGCGACCGGCTGTCCGACATCCTGCGCCAGACCACCGACATGGTGGGCAGCGCCGACCCGCAGGGGCGGACGCTGTTCATCAACCGCGCCGGCCGGCTGCTGCTCGGCATCGGCCCCGACGAGGAGATCGGCGGCCGGCCGATCGCCTCCTACTCGCCGCCGTGGGCCTGGGAACTGATCCGCGACCAGGGGCTGCCGACCGCGATCCGCGAGGGGTCGTGGAGGGGCGAGACCGCCATGATCGGCGCCGGCGGCGAGGAGATCCCGGTGTCCCAGGTGATCATCGCCCACCGCGGCGCCGACGGCGAGCTGGCGTACCTGTCGACGATCGCCCGCGACATCCGCGACCGCAAGCGCCGCGAGGCCGAGCTCGACGCCAGCCGCCGCGCCCTCCAGGAGCGGGTCAAGGAGCAGTCGTGCCTGTATGCGGTGTCGGAGATCCTGGGCCGCGCCGAGCTGCCGCTCGCCGAGCGCCTGCGGGAGGTGGTGCGGCGCATCCCGGCCGGCTGGCAGCGCCCCGAGATCACCGAGACGCTGCTGGTCGCCGACGGCGTCCGCTACCGCACCGAGGACTTCCGCGAGACGCGCAGGACGCTGCGCCAGCAGATCCGCGCCGGCGGCAGGGTGCGCGGCCGGCTGGTGGTCGCCTGCACCGAGCCGCCCCCCTCGGCGCTCGCGGGCGAAGGGGCGTTCCTCCCCGAGGAGGAGCGCCTGCTCGACGCGCTCGCCCGGATGATCGGCGAGGCGATCGAGCGCACCTCCACCTTCGAGGCGCTGGCCCGCTCCGAGGAGAAGTTCGCCGCCGTGTTCCGGATGAGCCCGCTGCCGATGTACATCACGACCGCCGACGAGGACCGCTTCCTCGACGTCAACCCGGCCTTCCTGCGCCGTTTCGGTTACGGCCGCGACGAGGTGATCGGGACCACCACGCAGGACCTCGGGCCCTGGTCGAGCCGCAAGGAGCGCCGCCCGGCCGCCGGCCGCCGTCGCCGCCGCGCGCCCGACCCGCGCCAGGGCGAGGAGCGCACCCTGCGCACCAAGGACGGCCAGGAGGTCGAGGTGTCGTTCTTCACCGAACGGATGGAGATCGACGGCCGACCCTGCCTGCTGACCGTGGCGCAGGACGTCACCGAGCGCCGGCGCACCGAGCGCGAGATGCAATTCCTCGCCCTGTACGACCCGCTGACCCGGCTGCCCAACCGCCGGCTGTTCGAGGACCGCCTGGCGCGCTCGCTGGCGCGCGCCGAGCGCGAGGGGCACGAGGTGGCGGTGTTGTTCGTCGACCTCGACCGCTTCAAGCGGGTCAACGACAGCCTCGGCCACCGCGGGGGGGACCGGCTCCTCGAGGAGGTCGCCGAGCGGCTGGCCCACTGCTTCCGGAAGGTCGACACCGTCGCCCGCTTCGGCGGCGACGAGTTCACGGCGCTGATCGAGTCGCGGTCGATCGACGAGCTGCTCGAGCTCCTGGCCGGGCGCCTGCGCGCCGCCTTCGAGGAGCCGTTCCGGATCCTCGGCACCGAGGTCCGCGTCCAGGCGAGCTTCGGCCTGGTGCGAAGCTCCGCGCTCCAGGGGCCGCTCGATGCGGACGACCTGCTGCGCTACGCCGACGTCGCGATGTACCAGGCCAAGGCAGCCGGCGCCGGCGGCCTGCACGTCTTCGACCCCGCCGGCGATCTCGGTGCGACCTCGACGTCTCGGCCGGCGATCGCCAAGCCGAGAGCTACGCCGAGCGGCCGCGCGAGGCGGCCGGAATCGGAGAAGTGAGCGAAGGGGGTGCGGACGAACCCCGCCGAGCGCCGGCCCCGAAGGACCGGCATCCGGCGGGCGTCCGATCGGTCCTTCCGCCTACCAGCGGCGGCCGCCGCCGCCACCGCCCCGACCGCCGCCACCGCCGCCGCCGCCGCCGCGATCCTCGCGCGGACGGGCCTCGTTCACGGTCAGGCTGCGCCCGCCCATGTCGCGGCCGTTGAGGGCGTCGATCGCCTCGTCGCCGCCGCTCGACATCTCGACGAAGCCGAAGCCGCGCGGACGGCCGGTGTCACGATCGGTGACCATGTGGACGGAGTCCACCGAGCCGTACTCTTCGAACAGCTCGCGGACCTGGTCCTCACTGGCGCTGAAAGGCAGATTCCCGACGTAGATTCTCTTCGACATGATTCCGTTTCTCCCGGTCCACCGCGAAGGCGCGACCGTCGTTGAAGCTCCCGGCGACACCGCCGGGTAGTGCGTTTGCGTGCATCTCGCCCAAGGGAAGACGGGTCGATACTCGGCTCTGACGCGGGGAAGGACCAGAAACTGAAGTCGCTTCGTTGCGGGGGCGGGAGTAGCTAGCGGTCCGTTGGATGAGACGAAAGCTGACGGCACGTTAGCACGCTCTGCGCCCGGAGGCAAGCCCCCCTCTCGCACTTCTCTTTCGCGGCGCTTCATCGACCCGCCACGGCGCCGCCGCAACGCGTCGCCGGCCCGCCGCCGTCCGGCCCCGGCGCCGCCCCCGGCCGCGGCTCGAATGGCCCCGGCGCCGGGCGGCGGCCCGCCCCCGGCCCGCTTCGATCCACGACCCCGGAGGGACGCGCGATGAGCCACGGAGACCTCGGCCGGCCGGCGGCCGGCGACGATCGAACGGCGGGCGCGCCGCCCGCGGCACGCCCGGTGCGGCCGCCCGGCGCCCGCCGCTGGGGCGACCACACCTTCGTCAAGCTGGCCACCCTCGCCCTGCTGGTGCTCCTGCTCCTGATCCCGGTGGTGCGGGTGACCGGCCTCGTCCGCGAGCGGATGGGCCGCCAGGACGAGGCGGCGAGCGAGATCGCCGGCTCCTGGGGCGGCGGCCAGACGCTGATCGGACCGGTCGTCACCGTCCCCTACACGGTGACCCGGGAGTGGGTGACGGTCGAGCAGGAGCCCGGCGGGCGCGGCGAGCCCGGCGCCGCCGTCCGGCGCACCGGGACGACGACCCAGGACTACCTCCTCCACGCGCTCCCCAAGGAGGTCGCCTGGCAGGTGCGGGTCGAGCCCGAGACGCGCTCGCGCGGGCTCTTCCAGGTGGTGGTCTACGAGGCGCGCCTCGCGGTCACCGGCGTCTTCGAGCTGCCGCGCCCGGAGAGCGCCGAGGGCGAGGTGCGGGTGGCCTGGGAGCGCGCCGCGCTCGCCCTCGGCGTCCCCGACGTCCGCGGCCTGCAGCAGCGGGCGAGCCTGACCTGGGGCGGCCGCGAGGTCGAGTTCCTGCCCGGAGCCGGGGCCGCGGCAGTGCTCGGCACCGGCATCCACGCCCCCCTGCCCGCGCTCCCCGGCGCCGCCCCCGGCGACCGCGTGCCGTTCTCCTTCGAGCTGGTGCTGCGCGGCTCGGGAGACCTGCGCTTCCTCCCCGCGGGCGAGGAGACCCGGGTGGCGATGGCCTCGTCCTGGCACTCGCCGGGCTTCGGCGGCGCCTTCCTCCCGGCGGAGCGCGAGATCGGCCCGGACGGCTTCACCGCCTCCTGGCGCGTGCCCTACTTCGGCCGCGCCTACGGCCAGACCTGGACCGGCGACGCGGTCGCCGCCGGGGACCTCCACGCCTCGGCCTTCGGCGTCTCGCTGGTCCTGCCGGCCGATGCCTACCAGCAGACCGAGCGCTG
>CAVSQV010000001.1:0-13642 GCA_963730155.1 uncultured Acidobacteriota bacterium | reverse complement strand
CCGGCGGCCTGGGCGCCGGGCCCGTCCGCGGGCTCGTCCTGCGCCAGCGCCGGACCGCCCGCCGCGAGCAGGGCTACCGCCAGGACGATCCAGGGCTTTACCATCGTGTGTGCACACGCCCCCCGCATGGCACTACGCGAAAAGAGCGCGTTCAGCTTAGAGCAAGCGCGGGGGGTCGGACAAGCTAAACCGCCCTCGCCGTTGACGTTGTGGGCGCGGCGCGGTAGGTATAGCGACGAAAGGCTCCGCCATACCCATGTTGCCACGCGTCTTCGTCGTCATGCCGTTCGGTCGCAAGCCGGTGCGAGCCGGCCGCCCGGCCCAAGACGGCAAGCCGGCCCAAGAGCAGGTCTTCGTCGATTTCGACGAGCTCTACGCTCACCTCGTCGAGCCGGCGCTTCTCCAGGCGGGCTGCGAGGCGTTCCGCGCCGACCGTGAGCGCGCCGCCGGCGACATCCGCACGGACATGTTTTTTGAGCTGGTGACGGCGGACTTCGTCTTCGCGGATGTCTCGATCCTCAACCCCAACGTGTTCTACGAGCTCGGCATCCGGCACGGCGTCGCACCGCGCGGCGTGGCCCACCTCCATGGCGGTTGGGACAAGCTCCCGTTCGACATCGCTCCGGACCGCGTCGTGCGTTACGACGGATCGCTCTGGGAAGAGCCGGTCGAGCGCACCGCGAGCTGGAAGGAGCGGCTGCGGGCCGAGGTGGCGGCGACCGCCGGCGCCCTTCGTCAGGTGGTCGCTCAGGACGACAGGACGACCGGCAGCCCCGTCTACAGCCATCTGGTCGGCTTGAAGCCGGTGGACTGGCGGGAGATCTCGACCGCCCGCGCCCGCTACTTCCGCGGCATCCTCGACGACTGGCGCGAGCGCCTGCGGGTAGCGCGAATGAAGGGCTGGCCGGGGGACATCCTGACTCTGGCAGGAGACGCGCCGACCCGCTACCACCGCCAGCAGCTCCTTTTCGCGGCGGCGAAGGCCTTGGTCGACCTCTGCCGATTCGACGCCGCAGTCGGGGTCCTGAAAGAGCTGCTGCGCGTCGCCCCGGACCATCTCGATGCGCAGTGCCAGCTCGGGTTGACGCTAAACCGCCTGGGTAGAGTCGAGGAGGCCGAGGTGCTGCTCGAGCGGGTGGTGGCGGAACACCAGGCCGATCCCGAGTCGCAGGGCATCCTCGGGCGGGTCTACAAAGACCGCTGGCGCGCGCGCTGGGAGGGAAAGGCCGACCCGCAGGCCCGGCAGGAAGCCGCTGTCACGTTCTCGAACCTGGCCGTCACCGCGGCCCGCCGCTACGCCGCGGCGCAACGGCTGCACCTGGGGGACTACTACACCGGGATCAACGTCGTCTCGCTCGCCACTCTCCTCGATCACTTGCAGCTGGCGACGGGCGAGGTGCTTCCGGACCCGGGCATCGACGACCTGCAAGACCTGGCGGCCGTCGTCCGCTTGGCGGCGGCCGCCGACCTCGAGCGCGCCGAGGACGCGGTCGACGAGCGGAGCCAGGACGCGGCGGTGTGGGCGCGGGCCACGCTCGGCGAGCTCGCGCTCCTCGCCGGCGACGGCGCAACGGCACGCCGTCACTATCGCGACGCCCTCGCCTCCCCCGGGATCACCCGCTTCAAGGCCAGCTCGATGCTCTCCCAGCTCGAGATCCTCGACGGCCTCGGCTTTCGACCAGAGCTCGTGCAGCCGTTGCGCCGGCTCCTTGCGGAGCACGCCGCGAGCCCCGCCCCGGCATTCGGCAAGGTCGTCGTGGCGAGCGGCCACATGACCGACCGGCCCGGCCGCGAGAAGCGTTTCCCGCAAGAGAAGGAAGTGATCGACGGCGTGCGGGACGCGATTGCGGCCCAGCTCGAGCGCTGGGCGGTCGGGGCCGGGGACCTCGCCTTGTGCGGCGCCGCGCGCGGCGCCGATCTCCTCTTCGCCGAGCTCTGCCTGGGGCGCGGGGCGCACGTCCGCTTGCTCGTGCCTTTGCCGGAGGGGGAGTTCCTGAGCCAGTCGGTGCGGCTGCCCGACACCGACTGGGAAGACCGCTACTTCGCAGTCAAGGCGAAATCCGAGGTCTGGTTCCAGCCGGACCGGCTGGGGCCGCCGCCCGAGGGCGAGAGGCCCTTCGCGCGCAACAACCTCTGGATCCTCAACACCGCACGGGTCGAGGCCCCGGCGCCGCCGCTGCCGCCGTTCTACGCCCTCCTGGTCTGGGACGAGAAGGCCCCAGCCGAGGGCCCCGGCGGCACGGCGCACTTCGCGCAGCAGGTCGAGAGCCTGGGCGGCAAGCGGGCGGTCATCGACCCCGCCCGACTGGGAGCGCACTCATGAGCGTCCGAGAGAAACTGGAGAAAGTCGGCCCGCGCAAGCTGCTGGCGCTCGACGGCGGCGGCATCCGCGGCATGCTGACGATCGAGGTGCTGGCCGGATCGAGGAGCTGCTGCGCGAGGCCGAGCGGGGACCCGGCCTCGTCCTCGCCGACTACTTCGACTACGTCGCCGGCACCAGCACCGGCGCGATCATCGCCACCTGCCTGTCGCTCGGGATGCCGGTCGCGGAGGTCCGCGATTTCTACGAGCGAGAACGGCCCGGCGATGTTCGACAGCGCCGCGCTCTGGGAGCTGTACCGCTACAAGTTCCACGACGACCGGCTCGCGGCGAAGCTCCGGGAGGTCTTCGGCGCCGAGACCGACGCTCGGCAGCGAGCGCCTGCGGACGCTGCTGCTGATGGTCATGCGCAACGCGACGACCGACTCGCCGTGGCCGCTGTCGAACAACCCCCGCGCCAAGTACACCGACCCGCGAGCACCCGGGCTGCAACCTCGAAGCTGCCGCTCTGGCAGCTCGTGCGCGCGAGCACCGCCGCGCCGACGTTCTTCCCGCCCGAGGTGACGCATCGGGGCCGCGGGAGTTCATCTTCGTCGACGGCGGCGTGACGATGTACAACAACCCCGCCTTCCAGCTCTTCCTGATGGCGACGGTCGAGCCGTACAACCTCTGCTGGCCGGCCGGCAAGGACCAGCATGCTGCTCGTCTCGGTCGGCACCGGCACCAGCACCGCTGCCAACGCCAACCTGCGGCCTGCCGACATGAACCTGCTCTACAACGCGGGCTCGATCCCGTCGGCGCTGATGGCCGCCGCCCTGCAACGAGCAGGACTTCCTCTGCCGCGTCTTCGGCGCGCTGTCTCGGCGGCGACCGCCGCTCGACCGCGAGGTCGGCGACATGGTCGAGAGGGCGGCGGCCCGGTCGAGCCGCAAGCTCTTCACCTACGTCCGCTACAACGTCGAGCTCGACCGCGCCGGTCTCGACGGCCTGGGCCTCGACCACGTCGATCCCGACGCCGTGCGCAAGCTCGATTCGATCGAGCACGTCGCCGAGCTGCAGGAGATCGGCCGGCGCCTGGGCGAGACCCGGGTCCAGGCATCCCACTTCGCAGGCTTCCCGCCATGAGCCTCAGGGCGGCGGCAGAGAGGTGCAGGTGTCGCCCGCGGCGAAGACGGTCGGGGCTGTCGTGGCGGTCTCGAGCCCGCCGCTGTGGTCGCGATCGAACGTGAGCTCAGCGGTGTTGCTCACCGGCGTGCCGACAAGAACGGGGTGAAGGGCGGTGACGATCGTGATCGCGACCGCCTCCCCGGGCGGAATCCGCCCGTTCCAGGCCACGGCGTCGCCGGCGTAATCGACCGTGGCGACGCCGCTCGTGGCGCTCGCGGACACCACCGAGAGCTGGGGCGGCAAGGCGTCTAAGAGCTCGTGGGTCGCCGGTAGGTCCTTCTGCTCGGCGCTGCCCAAGTTTTCCACGACGACTTCGTAGAGGACGGTGCCGTCGGCGGCGGGACAGACCCGTTTCGTGCCGGAGAGGCAGGTCACGTCGTCGTTGACGTTTTGAGCCGGAATGGTCTGGGGGCTATAGGCAGGATTGACGCTCGCGCTCGACGCCGGTGATGGTGTAGAAGGCGGTGGCCGCCTGGCAGGCCGGATCGTCCAGCCCGGTCACCTGGACGGTCGCCGGCACGTTCCACCGCGCGGGGACGAACCGGACCGCGGCCGGCGCGATGGTCGCGAGCGGCGGCGAGGCGCTGAGCGAGACGGTGATCGGTGCCGCGGGCGGGCACGTTAGGCGAACTTTCAGCGGCACGGAGGGGCCATTCTCCGCCGTAACGAGGGGGGAAGGGCTCAGCACGATGGCACCGACGGTGTCGTCGTTGAGGATCGTGACGGTCTGCTCGCCAGGCCCTTCGAGGGTGGCACCCTCCGGCTTCGAGAGCTGCACGGTGAAGGTCTCGTCCGGCTCGCAGACCGTGTCGCCGACGATCTGGACGAGCACGGTCGCACGAGTGCCCTCCCGCGAGATGACGAGGACCTGCGAGAGCTCGAACGTAATCCTCCCCGGCACTCGCCGTGCCGGGAACGATCGAGACGCGCACCGAAACGTCGCGCGTGAGGGGGGCGCCGGCCGTGACCGTCACGGCCACCTCGACAGTGCCGAGCCCTTGGTTCCCCTCTATCACGGAGTCGCCCGCGTCAAGCCGGAGCCTCGGTAGCTCCACCGGCTCGAAGACGTAGGCGGCTCCCTTGCTTTCCTGCCGGAACGCGCCGATGACCACCGTCCCGCCGCGGACGGCCGCTGCGAAGCCGAACTCGGCGCCGGGTCCCGGTGCGGCATCCGCATCCGGAACGAGGGGGCTGTGACCCACGATGTAGGCCGCACCGGTTTTTTTACCACCCGCGTAACGAGCACCGGCGACCAGCACGCCGCCGTCGAGGGCGACGGCGACCCCCAGCTGGTCCCCGCGGGCACCGGACTGGACCGGCGCGGGTTCGAGGAGCCACCCGTCGGTCGACTGTCTACGGTAGCGGAAGATGGCCCCTGCGTCCGCGCCGGCGAGGGGAGCGCCGACGGCGATCTGACCGCCCGAGATCGCGACGGCGTAGCCGAACGCGGCGCCGGGCTTAAGCGCAGGAAGCGACAGGGGGGTCGCCTCCAACGGATTTTGGCTCTCGAGGTCGACGACGTACGCCGCGCCCGGAGAGTCGGCTCCCGGATAGGGCGCCGGCGCGCCAATAACCAGCAACGGGCCGCTGACGGCCAACGATTGGCCGAATTCGCTGCCAGAGACGAGACCCGGCGCCAAAACCTGCTGGAAGGCACCACCCCGCAAGACCCACACTCGGCCTGCTCGCGCCATTGTGCTGCGGGCGCCCACGGCGATAACACCTGGACCGATGGCGACGGCGGAGCCGAATTCGTCTCCGGGGGTGCAGCTAGGCGGATCGAGGCGTCGGGGCGGCGATGGATTCGCCAGGTTATTCAGGTTATAGAGGAATGCGGCGCCGCAGCCGGTGGCCGGCGCGCCGACGATGAGTTTCTTGCCCGACGAGTCGAACGCCACGTCGAAGCCGAAGGAGCGCGAGCCTTCTGGCCCTGTGAGCATCGGTGGGGAGGAAGGCGTCCATACCCCGTCGACCTTGGTATAGAGGTAAACCGCGCCCGCGCCTCTGCGCGCCGAGTACGCGCCCACCGCGATGTACCGGTCCGAGACCGCCACGGCGGCGCCGAACTGATCCCCTTGCCCGGGACCGCTCGCGAGAAGGCGCGTCCCCTTCCAATGGGCGGCATACGCCGGCACCGAACCGAGAAGGAGGAGCACGAAACCGGCGGCGCCGATCAATCTCATGGCGTCGCCTCCACCGCCGCGGGTCGCCGTAGCTTGAAGACGGTCGCCCGATCGCCGCCGGCTGGCCCCGGATTGGTGACGGCGAAGAAGGTCGTCGTCAGCGCGACCGCGGTGCCGAAGCGGTCGCCGTGTGGCGGGTTGATCGCGTCCACCGCTGCGATCAGCGTCCACTGGGCCCCTTCGCCTCCGAAAAGAAACGCGTGATCGAGATCGTCCGGAGGGAGATTCCCTTCACCCGGAGCACCCACGAGCAGCCGCTTGCCTTGCAGCGCCACAGACGTCCCGAACTCCCGTTCGTGCTCCTCGAGGAGCGCGATCTGCGCGCGGTAAGTCCACGTCGTACCAGCCGCCGTGAACACGAGCACCGCGCCATCACCTTCTCGGCGCCCGGGAGCCCCGATGGCGAGGACGCGGTCCCCGAGCGCCACCGCAGCACCGAGTCGATCAGAGGACAGCAAGACCGGTGTGTCCGCCAGCCGCGCCGGCGCCGTCCACTCCCCCTGCTCCAGGCGCTGTGCGACGTACACCGCGCCACCCCCGTTTTCGCTAGGAGCCCCGATCGCCAGCGTCCCCTGCCGCAGCGCGAGCGCGCCGCCGAAACCGTCCCCAGGATGCCCGTCGGCGCCCCGGAGATCGCCGGTCTGAATCCACTCTCCTTGCACGCGCTCGAGGGTGACGACGACGCCCTCATCGCCGGAACGGGGAGCCCCCACGGCCAGGATGTCGGCTTCGATCGCAACGGCGGTGCCGAACGCTTCTCCCGAGACCGGAGGACGGGGCTGGATCCAGAGCTCGAATTCCCAGCGGCCGGAGCCACGCGAGAAGAGGTAGACCCTGGGCTGGATCGCTACCGGCGGGGACACGTCGCCGTCGTCCTCCAACGCGATCGGCGCCCCGACGAGCAGCGACTCGCCGTGGACCGCGACCGCGGTCCCGAAGCCGTCGCGCGCGTCCTCGCCGGCCGGCGAGGTCAACCGGGCCTCCTGCCGCCAGCCGAGACCCGCCCGCCGGTAGACGTAGACCGCGCCGGCGGAGGGATCCTGGGGTTCGCGCAAGGCCCCGACGACGAGGTACTGCTCCGTGGCGGCGACGGAGACGCCGTAGCGGCTGCTTGCCTGCAGGTCCTCCGGCCGCAGCAGCGGATCCCGCGCCACGGCCTCCGCCTCTTCGCGCCACCCCACGGCAGCAACGAAAGAGAACGACCAGACCGCACCAGCCGCTGCGCTCCCTTGGTCGCCGAGAACCGCCGCGGCCACCGTTCTTCCGCCATCGAGCGCGACCGCGAAGCCCACCAGGTCGCGCTCCTCGGCGTTGTGGGGCAGCGGCACCGCCTCCTCGGTCCAAGCCGCGCCGGCGCCTCGGAAGATGCGAAGGCCTCCTGGATCGCCGGGCGCGGCGGACCCGCGCACCCCCGCGGCCAGGAGATTGCCCTCCACCGCCACCGAGAAGCCGAACAGGTCCTCGCGTCTCGCACCGGCAGCGACCGACTGAGGCGGGTCGCACCCGCGGGCAGTGCATGTCGAAACGTACAAGGCCCCGGCGTTGCTCCCTGCCTCGGGATCGGCCGTCGGAGCCCCAAGCGCGACGGTCGTTCCATCCGTCGCGACCGCCGCGCCGAGCTGAGCGCCGGCGCTCCTGCCGGTGGCGATGAGCTGCGCGATCTCCCGAACCGCACCGCTGCTCAGCTGGAAAACATAGGCCGCTCCGGCGCGGCTCTCCGTACCGTCCCCATGACCTGGCGCGCCGACGACGAGGAGCCCGTCGGCCAGAGCCACCGCCTCCCCGAACCGCTCTCCCAGGCGCTGCGCGGGTGCCAGACGTGTTTGCAAAGCCCACTGCGGCCCCGAATAGAGGTAAACCACTCCGCGCCCATGCGGATGCACGGCCGCAACAGCAAGCCAGTTATCGTCAACGGCGACGGCCCGCCCGAAGGCACCCGGGCCGTGCCGCGCCAGGCCGGTCAACCGCTGTTGCCGAGTCCACTTCCCATCTTCCTGCCCGAACACGTAGACCGCGCCCTCGCCGAGCGCGCCGACAACGAGCACGCCGTCGCGGAGCGCGACCGAGGAGCCGAAGCGGGCGGGCTCTTCCGCCGTCGATGGTGGAGGATCGCCGAAGAGCTTTGCCTCCTGCTTCCAGGAAGAAATGAGGTCCCACCGGAAGAGGTAGACCGCGCCCGCATTCATCCCCCGTTCGTCGTCGAGCGGCGCACCCACCGCGAGCAGGTTGTCGTCGAGCGCCACGGCGAAGCCGCGCTCGGCGTTCACCCCCGGCTCGACCGGGAAGAGGTCGGTAGCGAGCTCGATCGGTGAGTCTGGCGAGAACTGGACGGCGCCCAGCAGGACCAGAGAAGCGAGGATCGGAAGGAAGTTCGTGCGCATGGCAGTCCGCCTCATTTCGGGAGATCAAAGCGCAGATCCCGGAGCTGCGGCGGATCGACGGGCAGGAGCTCGCGCGGGAAGGGCGGCCAGACGCCGTCGCTAGGAGGCGGAGTGGGCCTCGGCGGCGTCGGCGGCCCATCGATCGGAACATGGGTCCACTCTCCCGGCCCGACCTCGACCGTGACCCCCGTCCTTGACTTCACCAACGCGCGGCCTTCGACGACCGCGACGAGCGTGCTCTTGTCGCGTCGGTCGACTCGTACGTAAACGTCGGTGCCGAGGGGAATCACCTCTCCGCTCGGGGTCTGGATCCAATACCCCCCCTCGCCCGGCTGGACCCCCTCTTCTTCTTCGCCGAAGACGCGCCTGAGATCGCCGTACCCCAGCCACAGGCCCGTGGCCGGCGGTTTCCCTTCGAGGATGAGACCGACGAACTCGACCTCGGTCCGGGGGCCGAGCTCGACGAAGCCACGTTTCCGTTCTCCTTTGCCGAGCGCGATGCGCGCCCGCCCGCGGCGCTTGGTGTTCACCCACATGCCGTGCTCGATGGCGGACCGCGGCGCCAGCGACTCGGGAGCCCTCGGCAGAATCTTGCCTTCAACGTCAGGTCTCCGCGCGATGACCCGACCCACTACGCGAGGGCTCTGGGCGGCCGCCTCGCCGGCCATGCCGATGAGGAGCTGCAGCAGCAGAAGCGGGAGCGTGCGGCGGCGCATCCTTATGGTCTCCAGCGCAGCCCCAGCGCCAGAATCGTCCGTTCGTAGTCGAAGAGCGGCGAGCCGGCGGGAAGCTCGACGTTCGAGTTGCGGCGGACGTACTCCGCACGAGCGATCCAGTCGAAGGGCACATGCGCGGAGGGTTGCCAGGCACCTGCGATTCCCGCGCGCCAGGTGCGGTCGCTCCTTCCCGGGCCCCCAGGACTTCCGATGTTGGACTCCGGGTGGTCGTAGCGGTCAGCGCGGAGGGCGGCGTATAAAAGGAGCCGGCACCGCACCGAGAGCAGCCGCCCCGCCTCGACCCTCGCTTCCCCGAACCTGGCCGCCAGCGCCCGCTCGGCGCGGATGTCGCCCGCCTCGAGCCCGACTCGGAGGTAGCGGTCGCGACCGCCGAAGGAGCGGGACTGCCCAACGGCGATAGAAAGCTCGTCCTCGCCGCCTTCGCGGAGCGTACCCGCGCCGCCGCCGTACTCCCGGTCCCGCAGCGCACCGGCCACCGTCGTCTCGCTTCGCGCTGTCGTGCGGACGACGCCGGTGACTGCCGCCTCCCAGGCCTGCAACAGCTCCTCGCCGCCGAACTGGGCGTAGACGCCTCTCCCCTGGAGGAGCACGGCGGGACCCTCGCCGACCGGTGTACGCGTAGATCCGAGCGCTCCGGGGACAGAGCCCCCGGGATTCCGTCCCCAACCGAGGGAGAGCGTGCCCCGCCCCAAGGCGAGGTCGGTGTCGTCGTGGTTCGGATGGAGCGCGCCATGCCCCGCGACCTGCATGCCGAGACTCCAGCCGCGACGATCCCACAGCGGCCGATGATCGAGGCGCAGGTCGACGAGCGTGGCGGCGGCGCCGGGAACGTCGCCGGGCGCGACTCCGGGCACCGACACGCCCAGCTCCTCGGCGAGAAGACCCGGATTGGAGTCGTAGGCGGCCTGGAGGCCCAGCTCCCGCTCCCAGCGCGGCGGCCCGCCCGGAAAACCAACGGTCAGCTCGACGTCGGGGTCGGCAAGCGGAGGCAGCGCCGTCCCACGGTCCAGGCTCTCCCGCACCCGCCGCAAGTCATCGCGTACCTGCCGCCGGCCGGAGGCCCGCGGGTGCCTCGCATCCCGGCTCTGTTTGAGCCGCTCCGCTGCCTCGGCGCCCCGGCCCAGGCGCACGTAGGTCACCGCCAGCCAGTGCAGGTAAGTTCCCATCGAGGGGGCGTTTCGGTCCGCCTTCTCCAGGAAGCCGACCGCCTTCTCCAGGAGACGCGCCGCCTCCTCGTAGTCCTCCTCCTGGAAAGCGAGGACACCGTGGGTAAAGTCCACATCGGCGGCGGCGCGACCCTCTTGCCCAGCGGCCGGTTGGCTCACCACCGCCGCCAGGCAAAGGAGGACCACGAGTCGGCGGCGATGGTCGGACCCTTTGCGCCACCAGAGCCTAATTTCTTCTCGCATCTTTCCTGTTAAGATCATCCCACATTTCTGAACGAGCTCTACCCGCAGTTCCCCTCACGGGGAAGCCTCGAGAGCCTCCGCCATGGCCCGCAGGGTCTTCGTTTCGAGCACGCACGACGACCTGATCTCCTACCGCGAAGAAGTCGCGCGCCGGCTGGATCGGGAGGGATTCGGGGTGCTCCGCATGGAGACAATGACCGCCCGCAGCGAGGAGCCGGTCGAGGCCTGCATCCAGGATGTCGTCAGGGCCGACTTCTTCGTCGGCATCTATGCCTGGCGGTACGGGCACGTGCCCGCTGAATCCCCCTTCTCCATCACCGAGCGCGAGCTGCTCACAGCGGAGACCCTTGGCAGGCCGATCCTGGCCTTCGTGGCCGATGAGTCCCTTCGTGCATCTTGGCCCGCCGAGCACGTCGCGGACGGAGAGGGCGCGCGCCGTCTCGCCGAGCTGAAGGCCCGACTAAGGCGCGAGCGGACGGTCAAGATCTTTTGCGATCCGTGCGACCTCGCGAACAAGATCTACGCAGCACTGAAGGAACGCGTCGACAGGGAAGCCGACTTCACGCCGGGACGCCGACTGCTGATCGACCTCTGGAGAAGGGTACAGAAGGACTGGCTCGAGGGGGTCCTCTGGCCCGCGGTGCCGGAGGGGCGCCGGATCGAGATCGGACGAGAAGAGCGCCCACAGGCGGTCGGACGGCCTATTCCGATGGCGACGCTCGCCCCTCGGTCGCCCGTTCCGCCCGTGGCCGAGCCGATCTACGACTTCTTCGAGAAGCGCGTGCGGACCCTGCTCATCCTGGGTGAACCTGGTGCGGGAAAGACCATTGCCTTGCTGGAGCTCGCCCGGGAGCTAGGGCGACTGGCGCGTGCAAGCTCAGAGATGCCTATCCCCGTCGTTTTCAACCTCGCCTCATGGCGACGGGACCTTGTCAACCGCGTCCTTCCAGCGCAGCCGCGACCATGGCAGCTCGCTGATTGGATGGCCGGCCAGCTCCAGAGCGCCTATGGCGCCAGTGAGACACAGGCCGTGAACTGGGTTGACCAGATCCTGCCGCTCCTCGACGGCTTGGACGAGGTCGCGGCAGACTACAGAGCCGACTGCGTAGAAGCCATCAACGCCTATCTAGCCGAACGCGGGGTCGAGGCGCGGATCGCGGTTTGCTGCCGCACAGACGTCTACGAGTACGAGAAGCTATTACTGGGCCTCGAGAGTGCCCTTGTTCTCCAGCCCCTGACGTCGTCGCAGGTGGACGACCACCTCGCCAGCGGCGGTCCGGAGCTGACAGGTTTGCGCGCGGCAATCAGTGAGAGCTCTGAACTGCAGGAGATTGCCACTTCGCCGCTGCTTCTGAGCTTCCTGGAGCAGACGTATTACGGTACAAAGCTTGAAGAGATCGGCGTCCGCAAAGCGGAAGAGGTGATGGCGGAGTACGTCACCAAGGCGCTAGAGCCGTGGCGACCACCTCCCCTCCCAACGAGGCGACCCTCCCTCACCAACCGATGGCTGTCACGGCGTCGCCGGCTGCGAGGTCGGGAGCCCGCCCCGGGACACCGTCGTCGTGTGGCGGCGGCCCGTCGTGTGCTGTCCTGGCTCGCCCACCGCATGGCCGAGCACAACCCGTCGCTCTTCCAGATCGAGCGCCTCCAACCCTCCTGGCTCGAGAGCCGCGCACGGATCTGGGCTTACGCCCTCATATCTCGGGCGATCGGCGGCGCCCTCATCGCTCTGCCGCTTGCTTGGTTCTATCCCTCGATCCCCCTCGTCTGGATCCTCTTCATGGGAATCTTGCCGGGAGCAGTCGCGGGCGCCGTGGATGCCATCACCCTGCAGCGCTCGACCGGCCGGCACAGTGACGCCAGACGGGGCCTGCAGCATCCGCTCGTGCGGGGCCCCTTGGTCGGTGTTGGCACCGCACTGATGCTCCTCCTCTTCCATGTCTTGTGGGGGGAGGAGCTGACGGGTTATGGGCCTGGGACCGCAGGATTCCGCAGCCTCCTCAAGGCGACGATACTGCTCGCGGCGTGGATCGGATTCTCTTTCGGATCTCGCGGGGCCTCGCGCGGTCGGAGGCATGACGTGCGCGTCGCCGAGACGTTGTCGTGGAGGCGATGGTCTATGCGCGCCACCTTGCTGGGCGCCTGCTGGGGAGTCTTCGTAGGCGCGGCGTTCTCTGCGATTGCTCGGATGACTCCAGAGCTGCGTCGCTATGAGATCTGGACGTGGCTACTGCTGATGGCGCTCCTCGGCGGCTTCGGCGGACTGCTCGGCGGGGCCGTCGGAGGCATCGGCCGGAGACCGCTTGAGCGCAACCTGTGGCCCAACCATGGGACCTGGCGTGGCCTGTTCAACACAGTCAAGGTGTCGCTCGGGGCAGGCAGTGCGACGACGCTCGCTCTTGCTTTGCTGATCGCTATCGATCAAGTCCTCGGCAACGGCGGCGATTGGCGGCAGGATCTCTCAAGCGCGCTACGAGTCGGCTTAGCGGTCGGCTTCTGGCTGGGCCTCGGCTTCGGAGGCCTGGACTTCGTCCAGCATTTCACATTACGCGTGATCCTGCGGCTGACTGGTTGTTTCCCCCCGGGACTGGTGCGATTCCTCGACAATGCTATCGACCGCCGTCTACTTCAGCGGCTCGGCGGCAGCTACAAGTTCTACCATCCACTCCTCCTCCGCTACTTCGCCCAATCACAAGACAGAGGGCATCAACGCGCAGACCCACATGGTGCGGCGCCGCGGGCGGGAGTGCTGTCAGGGTCGCCGTAGCCCAGCGACCAACATGCGGAAGCGTTCCTCGCCGCGCAGGGGAGCGAGGGCGGGGTCGGATTCGAGCTCTTCGAGGTTCGTGCCTTCCACCTCGACGGCGCGGCGGAGGGCCGCGAGCGCCTTCTCGATGTCGCCTTTCCCCGCGTACGCGGTGGCCAACCGGTAGGGAATGCGCGGGCTCTCGGGGTTGATCGCCGCGGCGGTCTGGAGGAACAAGATGGCGCGGTCCCACTGCCCCGCCGCCATCGCCGCCCGCGGCAGGTAGATCCCGGCCTGCATGTAGTGGGCGTAGAGGACGCGCTCGGCGGCCTTGCGCTCCTCCGGGTCGCTCGCTTCCTTGCGCGCCTGGAGCTGCGGCACATCGAGGTCGGCGAGGAGCTTCTGGACGCCGCCGGGCCGCGGCTCGAGGCCCGCCGCCTCGAAGGCGGCCGGCGCGCGCACCAGCGCCTCGCGGTCGCGCTGGTCGCGCCGCGCCCGCTCCCGCAGGTCGCGCTGCAGCGCCTCGCTCCGGCCCAGCTCGGCGGCCTTGCGCTCGGGGTCGGAGGTGTCGCGCAGGCCGCGGTAGTCGGCGGCGATCGCCTTGTAGGCCCGCCAGGCGGCCCACAGCCGCCCCGCCGCCTCATGCTCGCGCGCCTTGGCGAGATCAGCGCTCCAGAACGGCTCGACCAGGGCGGCGTC